>JAXLYO010000001.1:0-896259 GCA_046351415.1 Polyangiaceae bacterium
CGTTGCTTCCCCCGCGCGCCACGCCGCGCCCTCGCACGCCGCGCCCCCCAGAGTCCCACCCCCCCGTGCCCAAACCTCCTCACCGCGAACGACAAGGCAAGTCGCTCGCGCCGCCGTCCGCCCTGCGGCACCGATCCTCCATGAGCGCACCAAATGCCCCACGCTTCAGTTGCTCGCCGATCGGCGAATCGTGCGTGAGTGGCATGAGCGTCGGGTGTGATCCAGCGCGATCCATGAACGCCAAGTCGTAGCCGTAGCTCACGCCGGGCGGCGCCTTCTCTCCCGCGCCGAACTCGAACCTTAGACGCGCGAGCATCGCGACGCGCGTCCATACCGTGCGGATGGGATCTCCAGCCCCGCGGTCGCCGAGCAGCGTCGTCGCCATGCCTTCGGACCACGCGGCACCCTGATTGCTCAGCAAATTCCCGAGCGAGCGAAACACCGGAACCTTGCGCTGGCGGGAACTTCCGTCGACGGAAAGGAGTTCGACGCCGTCCGGTACGTGGGTGTGCGCGAAGACCACCGCATCGACGCTCGGCGCAATGACATGTGCAAGATACATCATTTTGGCCGACTGCGGCCGGTACTCGATGCCGCCGTGAACGTAGGCAACGCGGGCATCGCAGCCTTCCCACGTCGCTTCATCGGCGACCACCTTGCGGACGAACGCGTAGCCCTCCGGATCGAGACCGGCGCGGGCGACGAGGATATCTCCGCGGCCTTTTCGGCAGGTGTCGTGGCGCTTTCGTTCGTCGTTCAGGAACGTGGTCCACGCAAGGGCGCAGACGCGCTTGCCCGCATGCGCTGCGACCACGCGGGCACGCCAGGGGGAAGTCCGGCCAATTCCCAACGCCGTGGCCTTTTGCTCGTCCGCGAACGCTTGCGTCGCGAGCGGGCCTTCTTGCTCGAGGTCGCACGCGTGGTTGTTCGCGGCGCCAAAGGCCGTTGCATGCGAGGCATCGAGGAGTTTGCCCAGCCACGAAGCGGGCGTCGCGAAGGCGAGCGTCGTCTTGTCTCTGGGAACAGACTTGCGCGATCCGACGGGGCCCTCGAGGTTGAACACGAACCCGTCGGCGGCGAGCAGCGGCAACGCGCCCTGCAAAAGATCGCTCGGGTTCTCGCTCAGCATGCGCGCTTGCGGGACGACGTCGCCTCCAAAAACCACGTCGACCGGTCCCGCGAGCGCAGGGGAGGGGGCATCTGCCTTGGACGCCGTCACGGTCACGGCCTTCACGTTCTTCGGCGTGGGTGCCACCTCCTCGACCTCTCGCACCGCTCGGACTTGGCCGAGGCTCAGCGGGGGCGCCTCTTTGGCGAGATCGCAGCCGGCGAGCACGATGATCCCGGCCGCCGGAACCGCCGCCCGGAAAGCGGCACGGACGAGGCCGTGGCGCGCCTTTTCGCGCGGGATTCCGCCCGATTTCGAACCTGCGCCGTTCACAGTGTCATTTTGCGTTACCGGCGACCATCGGGGCCAACTTATGCGCGCCTTGCGCCCTCGACGCCTTTCTACTTTGATGCGCCGGATGGAAAACGTCCTCCACGGACAGCGCCAACGGAGCACGCTGGCGACCGCCGACGACGAGCGAGAAGTCGACCTTCTCGGCCAGGGCGCGGGCGTTCTTTCGCGGGTGGAGCGGATGCAGCTCGAGTTCGTCCGCCGAACGTTCCGGCAGGGGAACGTCGACAAAGGGGTGCGTGTCCTCCAGCGAAAGCTCGGCGCTATCTGGATCGAGCGCTGCATGAAGAACGTGCGGCACGTCTACAACCTCGATCGCGTTCCGCCGCTCGATCCAAAGAAGAGCTACATCTGCGTTTCGAATCACCGGAGCTTCTTCGATCTCTACGTCGTCACGGCGTACCTCGTGTACCGCGACCTCCTGCCGCATCGCATTCTCTTCCCGGTGCGGTCGAAGTTCTTCTACGACAACCCGCTCGGCCTCTTCGTCAACGGAGCGATGAGCTTCTTTGCGATGTATCCGCCGGTGTTCCGCGAGCCGAACCGCACGCACTTGAATCCGCTCGTCCTCGACGAAGTCACGCGCCTCGCGAAGCGCGGTGGGTTCTTCGTCGGCGTGCACCCCGAAGGCCTGCGCAATCGCGGAAACGACCCTTACGATCTCTTACCCGCTCGCTATGGCGTGGGGCGCATCGTGCATGGCTCCGGCGCGACGGTCCTTCCGGTGTTCGTGAATGGCTTGTGCAACGACATCGTGAAGCAGATCAAAGGCAACTTCGACGGCACGGGTGAACGCGCACACGTCGTCTTCGGAAAGCCGGTCGACATGTCCGACCTACTCGCGCAACCGGCCGAACGAAGCACGTATCAGCTCATCGCCAACCGCAGCCTCGCCGCGGTCAAACAGCTCGCAGAAGAAGAACGGAGAATTCGATATGACCTTGCATGATGCTTGGAGGGCGGGGACCGCCATTCTTCTCCTGGCTTCGCTCTCTGCCTGCGGAGCCAAGCAAGAAGCGCCCAACGTGACGTCTCCCGTTGCGACGACGCAATCGGTCGTGCAATCGCCTGCGCAAGTCGCCAAGGTCGGTGAAGAAGCGCCCGACTTCGAGCTCGTCGACCTCGACGGCAAGAACGTGAAGCTTTCTTCGTTTCGCGGCAAGGTGGTCGTCCTCGAGTGGTTCAACCCGAATTGCCCGTTCGTGCGCCTCTCCCACACGAAGGGCTCTCTCGTCGGAACGGCGAAGCGCAACGTGGACCGCGGCGTCGTCTGGCTCGCGGTGAACTCCGGTGGCGCAGGAAAGCAGGGGTATGGCCTCGACGCCAACCGCGACGGCAAGAAGACGTATGGCATGGAACACCCCATCTTGCTCGATGAAACGGGCAAGGTCGGTCACATGTATGGTGCAACCAATACGCCTCACATGATGGTGATCTCCGCGGACGGCAAGCTCGCCTATCGCGGCGCCATCGACAACTCGCCCGATGGCGAGGGAGAGTCTCCGGAGGGCGGCAAGCTCGTCAACTACGTCGACCAAGCCGTCACCGAACTGACCAGTGGCAAGCCCGTATCGAAAGCCGAGTCGAAGGCTTATGGGTGCGGCGTCAAATACGCGACTCCGTGAAACCGAAGATTCTCGTCATGGGCGCCGGAGGGATTGGCGGCATCACCGCAGCCCTCCTCTCCGAAGCAGGGCACGACGTCACCGCCGTGACGACCAACGCCGCCATCGAAGAGCGGCTCTTACATCGCGGCTACGAGCTCGTCGGCCGTGGCTCGCGTCCTTCGCGAACCATTCCGGCGAAGGCCGCCTCGAGCGTGCCTACGGGGGCTCGCTTCGACTTCGTCCTGCTCGCGACGCAGCCTCCGCAGGTCGAAGAAGCCGCGCGCACCGCTGCCCCTGCGCTCGCAGACGACGGTCGCATGGTGTGCTTCCAAAACGGCCTTTGCGAAGACCGCGTGGCCGCCATCGTTGGAAAAGAGCGCGTGCTTGGTGGCGTCGTCGCCTGGGGCGCGGCCATGAAAGAGCCCGGCGTTTACGACCGCACGGCGAATGGCGGCTTCACCCTCGGGCGCATCGGTGGTCTTCCGCCCGACGCTCGCGCCCACGAACTCACCGGCATTCTGAGCGCAGTCGGACCCGTCGAGCTCACCGAAAACCTTCTTGGCAAGCGCTGGAGCAAGCTCGCCATCAATTGCGCGATCTCGTCGCTCGGGACGATTGGCGGCGAACGTGTCGGGCCTCTGCTCCGCCATCGATTCGTTCGGCGTCTCGGGCTCGAAGTGATGAGTGAGGCAGTGGCCGTCGCACGAAGCGAAGACGTAACGCTCGAGAAAGTGTCGGGCACCATCGACCTGGATTGGGTTGCTCTCACGGATGCCGAGCGTGCCGCCGCCGGCTCTCCAAGCCTCGTTGCCAAACACGCGCTGTTGCTTGCCGTAGGGTTCCGTTATCGGAGAATGCGAAGCTCGATGCTCTCCGCCATCGAACGCGGGCGCCCGCCAGCGGTCGACTTTCTGAATGGCGAGGTCGTCGAGCGCGCATCGCGCAAGAACCGCCCTGTTCGCGTCAACGCGACGATCCAGAAATGGATCTGGGAGATCGCGCGCGGCGAACGCAAGAGCGGCCTTTCGACGCTTCGTGAGCTTGCCGATCTCGTGTCCTGAGTCGGAAACTCGCTGCCCAAACTCGAGGCGCTAGAAGGCGCTCGAAACGCCGACCTGCGCCCCGAACGGCGTCATCGCGACTTGCGCACGCGGGCCCGTTCCGTTCGCATTCCCCGACGAGCTCGGCAAGATCGGAATCACGAGAAGACACGCAGCACCGACGCCCAGAAAGATCGTGCTGAGAATAGCGTGCGTATTCGTGCGCGACGCGGCATCGATGCCGTCTTGCGACTTGCAGTAGTTCCGACCGTCGGCGCAGTTGTTCTTGTACGAGATGTAGTTGCCGAGCGCGAAGGAGCCCGTGACAGCGCTCGCCACGAGGGCGCCGGCGCCAGCCCAGCCGAAGTACGGACCAAACTTGGTCCGCGCGCTCTCCGTCGGGGCCTGCGTGTTCGACCCCTCTTTCGACGCGTTCTCTCCCGAGACGACCCCCGGAGCTGCGAGCCCTCCGAGGATTTCACCCGTTCCCAACGTGATATTGCGCGCGTCCCCGTTCTTCAGCGAAAACGCGCTCTTCACGGTCTCACCGTTCGAAAGACGCGCTTCGACTTGATGGGGGCCGGGGTCCAGCGGAAGTGGCGTGCCGAGAACCTCCGGCACGAGGGGTGTTCCATCGAGCGTGATGGTTGCCGCTCGCGCTTCTGACTCCGGGCGAATGCGGATGACCACCTTGGGAACGAGCGGCGTCAGCGCATCGAGCCTCCCTTTCGCGAAGCTCTCGCGCTCCTTGCGCTTGTCAGCTGTCGCCTGCGTTAGAGCCGCCTGGTAGTCGAGCACCGCCGTTGCGATCTTTCCCTCGCGCTCGTGGCACAGGGCGACGTTCATCTGTGTGCCGCCGGCTGGGTCTAGGCGGTTGCTTGCGACGAACTTCGGACACGCCTCTTGGTACCTACCGGCGTCCATCAGCTTGAGACCGTCGTCGAAGAGCGCCTGTGCCTGTGCGCGCGAGGTCTCGTCGGCGAAGGCAGACGTACCCATGCATAGTACACTCGACGAGATAGCGATGGAAAGCCAGGTTGGGCCAAGGGTCCGCACGCCGCCAGCATACGCTGGTCGACCTCTCGGTGCCACCGCTGTGCGCTTCACTGACGCTGGCGCAGATTGTGAGGATCGTCGGGAGAATCGCCGGACGGCGTGGCGGGCGGCGAGGAAAGAGCGGGCGAAGCGTGTGCAGGGGCGCTCACGCTCGGAGCGGCGCTCGCGCTCGAAGCCGCACGGACCGCGTGTGTTCCTGCACCCGGAGTCGCTCCCTTCGGTGAGAGGCCTCCGAGCGCTCCGCCGGAAGTCGAATCTGGCGGGGGCGTGAGTCCTAGCGAAGACAAGTCGGGGGTCGCATTCTGGTTCGAGGGGAGGGAAGGCGAAGACGCCGATGCAGCTTTTGCGAGGTCGTTCGCACTCTTCGCGACGACAGGTACGGTCACCGAGGTCGGACGGTCCGGATCGCGCAAGAGCACGACGATCACGGTCACGAGCGCCCCCACGAGAATCCCGCCGATGGAAAGCCCCAGCGTCGCAAGTGGCAACGAACGCTGCTTCGTGGGGGCTTTGCTCGTCCGCGCGGAGACGGGCACACTCGGCTTGAGACTTGGCCGACTGCCACCCATGCGGCGTCGCGAGCGTTCCACGTGATGGAGCGCCGCCGGTGGCGCGAAAGGAGCGAGTGACTCTGCGAGGTCCGCGACGGACGCCACTCGTTGGGCAACGTCTTTTCGCAAGCACGCGTGCACGACGCGAGCGAGCTCGACCGGTACGTGCGGAGCAACGCTCGTGAGTGGCGGAGGCTCTTCGAGTTGAACGCGCGTGATGAGTTCGGTGAGGGTCGGAGCGTCGAACGCGGGCGCCCCTGCGAGCAGCTCGTAGAGCACGCAACCGAGCGCCCACACGTCGGCGCGGCCATCCACGTCCTTCGAGCTCCGCATTTGCTCGGGCGCCATGTATCGCGGTGTACCCATGACGACGTTTTGCGACGTCAAAGAGCCGAGCGACCGGGCGATGTCATGCGCCTTCGAGATACCGAAGTCGACGACTTTGAGATGGGGCGTACCATCGACCTTGCGCGTGACGATGAGGTTCGCGGGCTTGATGTCGCGATGCACGATGCCGAGTCGATGCGCTTCGGCGAGCGCTTCGCAGGCCTGAAGAACGAGCCACACGGCTTCGGGCGTGGGGAGGGGCCTCTTCTGCGCGGTCTGCTTGGAGAGGTCGGTGCCAACGAGCAACTCCATGACGAGAAAGGGCGCCTTCGTACCATTCGGAAGGATGGTCTCGCCCGTGTCGGTCACCTGCACCACATGCTCGCCTTGGAGCTGCGCGGAGGCGCGCGCTTCGCGTAGGAACCGAGCGGTGGCTTCCGTCGAACCCGTGTAGCGCGGATCGAGGAGCTTCACGGCGAACGTGCGTCCGAGGCCTAGGTGCTTCGCAGCGACGACGACGCCCATGCCTCCGCTGCCGATGGGCTCGACAACGACGTAGCGATCGGCGATGCGGTCGCCCGGCCGCAGCAGCGATGCGGCGGGCATGGGAGGCGCACTTTGTCGCGGATCCGGAGAGGGCGTGGCGCGAAAGGGGGAGGGGTCGAGGACGGCGGTCGCGACGGGCCCTACGGATGAGCCTCCGGCGAGATTCCGCGTGTCTCCGAGGACGAGGCCGCCTTGCGCAAGCGCCGAGACGAGCTGCCTACATTCCGAGCACTCCGACAAATGGATGTCGACGCCGCCGCGCTCTGCCGGAGAAAGGCGTCCTTCGACGAATGCGAGCATGGTCGCTTCGTCGGGGCAGGAGGCACTCTCGCGCCTCCGTGCGTCTGCATCTGAACTGGGAAGGAGCATGCTGCCGGGGTATCATAGCACCGTGAATCCGAGCGAAGGCGCCGTCGAGCTCTTTGGGGTCCCTCCAGAGCAGTTCGAAGACTACGTTCGCGAGCGAGAGAAAGCGCCCGGCGAACGCCAGGGGTTCAATCTTCCTGATCTCGCAGTGGCCTGCGCCTGCATGCATGGTCGACTCGACGCGATTACGCTTTTGCAGGGCTCGTACATGCGTGCCCTCGACCCCCACTTGCGCAAGCTCGGGCTAGAGCCGGCGGCGGTCGAGGACGTGAAACAGACGCTACTGCGCCAGTTGCTCGTAGGGCAAGACGGCCCGCCTCGACTCGCGCAATACGACGGTCGCGGTGCGCTCGGAGCGTGGCTACGCGTGAGTGCCGTACGCCTTGGCCTCAAGGTCTTGCGCAGTCGAAAGCGCACCGACCTCTTGGGCGACGAGGACGCCAAGCTCGAAGCCGTGGCTTCCTCCGCGGACCCCGAGGCTTCCTACATGAAGGAAGCCTTTCGCGAGATCTTCCGTCAGTCGTTCCGCGAGGCTCTCGCCTCCCTCGAACCCAAAGAGCGCAACATCGTGCGCCAGAGCCTCATCGATGGTCTTTCCATCGACGAACTGGGAGAGCTCTATGGAGTTCACCGCGCGACGGCTGCCCGCTGGCTCCACGCGGCCAAAGAACGCATCATGGTCGAGACGCGCGCTCGGTTCGCCGCGAAGTCACGCGCCTCGCAGACCGAATGCGACAGCATGTTCCGCATGATCTCGAGTCACCTCGACCTCAGCATTCGCCGCCACCTCGTCGCGTAGCAATCCATGGAGCTTTGCTCCATAGAGAGGGGGCAACGCCCCCACGAACTGTTTTGGGCTTGGGACCCAAAACTGGGAGAGACTCTGTGGAGCTTTGCTCCATAGAGAGGGGGCAACGCCCCCACAAACTGCAAACGGCGTGCTCCCGAAGAAGCACGCCGTCTGGAACCCGAAGGTTTGGCGATCAGTTGCCGATGGCGCTCGTGATCTTCACGCCACCTTCGAGACCCGCCTTCGCGTTGAGGGCGGCTTCACCCACGGTCGACGCGATGGCGACGAGGCAGGCCGAGCCCTTCACGCCGAGCTTGCCCGGATCGAGGCTGCCCGTGACCGAACCCGCGAACTCCGCCGTTCCGTTCGCGATGATCTCGCCCTTGCCCTTGACGGCAGCGACGAGCTTCGGAAGGTTCAGCTTGAGCGTTGCGATGAGCGCGTCGACGTTCGTCGAACCGGTCGCGACGATCGCGATGCTCGGGGGCTCGCAGCTCGCCTTGGCTTGCGCCGAAGCCTTGCAGTTGGCTTCGCACTTCGCGTCGGCCTTGCACTGGGCCTTGAGCTCGCCACCCTTGCAGGAGAGCGGCTCGAACTTGCCCGCGCACTTGCCGTCGCACTTCACCTTGGCCGAACCCGGGCTCGCTTCGCACTTCGCGTCGCAGGAGCCTTGGCACTGACCCTTGCACTCGACCTTGAGGGTGTTGCCCTTGCAGGTACCTTCGCACTTGCCGGCGCAGGAGCCGTCGGCTTGCTGGCCGTCGCCGTTTCCTTGCGCGCTGGCGGAGCACTTGCCGTCGCACTGACCCTTGCACTCGACGCCGCCGGAAGCGGTGCAGGTGCCTTCGCACTTGCCGCTGCAGCTACCCGTGCAGGAGATGCTGGCGCCCTTGACCTCGGCCTCGCAGCCGCCTTCGCAGGACACTTCGAGCTTGCCGCCTTCGCAGGTCGGGGGCTTTGCCTTCACGTCGCAGCTTGCGTCCACCGAGCAACCACCGCTGCAGCTCGCTTGCGCGCTGAACGAGGCCTCACACTTGACGGGCTGAATCGTGACCTTGATGTTCGCGCTGCCTGCGGCGCTCATCTTGCCGACCGCGAGGTCGCACCAGCCGCCGACTTGGTCGCGCGCGGGCTTGGCCGTAATCGCGGCTTGCTCGTCTGCGGTCGCTCCGAGGTCGACAGCGATGTTGCGGCACGCATTGCCGACTTCCGCGAGCATATCGGACGCAGCGGCCGAGAGGTCGCCGGACACGTTTGCGACGACCGCGAACTGTCCCTTGATGGACGCGTCGACACCGAAGTCGACGTTGGTCATGTCGGCGCCGACTTTGTAGTCGGTGCAGCAAAGTGCGTCAGCTGCGCTGCAGCCATTGACGAGTACGGGGATCGCAACGGCAAGAGCGCCCATCGCAGACAAGTGTTTCAAGTTCATGTTCGTCATTCTCCTTGCGGGAGCCTAGCCCGCGCACTCAACTTCGTTTGGAGCGCGGGGGCCCCGTGGGTATCAAAAAAGCGCGAGAGGAGCCTATAGCCCGGACTCGCAAGCGCCCAAAGAATTCAACAACTGCAGTCCATACGCAACCCCAAAAAAGGCCATTTTCAGCCTACAAGGCCCTGCCTGGGTGTAGCGGATTTGCGACAGTTTCGATTCTTGCGAGCCATGGTTTTCGCGGCAGTGTGAAGTGCTCGACGCACGTAGTTCGTCGAGACCTGCGTGTGACGTCGGTCGAAGGCATTCGATTCAACGAAATCGGCATAGGTGGCCGATTTTTGCGCCGTGTGGCTCAGCTGAATTCGGCAATCGTGCGCCGAAGGCTCGCGAGGCCCGCGTCGATGCGCTCCTCGTTGCTCGCGTAGCTGAAACGCATGTATCCTGCAGCTCCGAAGCCACTGCCTGGAACGCACGCCACGTGCGCATGATCGAGAAAGACGCGCGCCAAGTCGTCGTCGCTTTCGATGAGCTTCCCACTCGGAGCATGGCGCTTGCCGACGAGATCGCGCACGTCAGCGAAGGCGTAGAACGCCCCTTCGGGCATGCGGCAGCGAATGCCGGGGATGTCGTTCAAGCCTTGCACCATGCGGTTGCGTCGCGATTCGAACTTCGCGCGCATTTCGAGGAGCGTGTCTTGCGGGCCGCGGAGGGCGGAAATGGCGGCCCGCTGTGCGATGGTGGCGGCGTTCGTCGTGCTCTGACCTTGAACGAGATCGAGCGTCTTCGTGAGCGCCTTCGGGGCAATCGTCCAACCGATGCGCCAGCCCGTCATCGCATACGATTTGGACACGCCATCGACGACGATGATGCGGTCGGTGAGGTCGGGCCGAAGTGCGCGCGGCGAGCCGTGCTTGAAGCCGTCGTACACGAGGTCTGCGTAGATCTCGTCGATGACGAACCACGCGTCGTGTTTGCCCATCACGTCGAGCAAACGGCCCATGCTTTCCGCATCGTAGGCCGAGCCCGTAGGATTGGACGGGCTGCACAAGATGAACGCTTTCGTCTTCGGCGTGATGGCCGCTTCGAGCGCTTCGGGGGTCACTCGGAAGCCGTTTGCTTCCTCGGTTTCGACGATGACCGGTTTCGCGCCGAACATGCGCACCTGCTCGGGATAACTCACCCAGTACGGTGCAGGGATGATGACCTCGTCGCCAGGCTCGTAGAGCGCGATCGCGAGATTGAAGAGCGCATGCTTCGCTCCGACGGACACACAGATTTCCTGCGTCTCGCACGCGTAGCCACGTCGCTGGAGAATGCTGTCGCGGATGGCCTCCTTGAGCTCGGGGAGCCCGGTGACCGCCGTGTACTTCGAGGCGCCCTTCAGAATGGCTTCGCGGGCGGCTTCGAGAACGAAGCCAGGCGGCTCGAAGTCGGGTTCACCGACGCCGAACGCAAAAACATCGACGCCCTTGGCGCGCAGCTCTGCGGCCCGCGCACTGATCGCGAGCGTCGCGCTCGGCGCTACCGCGGAAAGACGCTCGGCTGTGCGACGCGACATTCGCTTTTCAGCTCTCTTTCGGCTTGGCTTCTTTGGCGTCGCCCGCGTCCGAAGACTTTTCTGCGAGCTTCGGCGTCTCGGACTTCTTCTCGTCTTCGTCCTTGAGGCCCGCCTTGAAATTCTTGATGCCTTGACCAAGGCCCTTGCCGACGTCAGCGATGCGATTGGCGCCGAACAAGAGGATCGCGATCAAGGCTATGACGATAAGTTCCGTCGCTCCAATGGGGCCCATGTGTTCGTCTCCTCTGCTGGTTGCTGCTCTCGGAATGTGCCTCGAGGCAACGCCGAACGCTTTATGTAGGAATATCAGGGCCTTTTCTCGCCCGCAAGCGAAAGGCGAGTTCGCCTGCCAAGAGTGACACGAGAAAGGCGGCGGCAGGTACGGCCGCAAACGCCATCGCAGGCATCCGTTCGGTGATGCGCTCGATGCCGCGGAGCACGAGCAGGGCCGAGAGGGGACCCACCGCTCCCATGGCGATGGCGATGAGTGGCCGCGCCGAAGCCTGCCCCATGCGAAAGACGAGCGCCATCACGCATGCGAGCGTCGCCGCCATGACGGAGAGCGCGCGCACGAGCGGATTGACGGGCGACGCACGCACGAACACCGGAAGGCCCCTGAAGGTCGCTTCGCCGACATGCATGCGCACCGACCCCTTTTGGAACGTCGCGTCGGCAACGGTAAACTCCCGCAAATCGCCGGAAAACTGCGCGCGCGTCGCCGAGAAGAGCACGCCTCCGACGGGCGCCCGTCCCGTGAGGAGTGGCGCGGTACCCGGGGGGCAAAGCCAAGACGCGGTGAGGAACGGGACCGCCTCGGGCGCAGGCGCAGGACCTCGCGCGGCGCTGCTTTTTTCGGTGCAGGCATCGCGCGCTTGCTCCACCTGTTGATTGATGACCCGGCCCGGGGCTTCCGCATCTCGTGCCCCGAGCCACGACACGGTTCCGAGCACGATGCCCCAGAGTGCGCAGAGGATCGAGAGGCCGCGAAGCGCATCTTTCGGAGAGACGCCCAGCGCGAGGAGCGCCCGAAGTTCGCCGCGTTCCGTCGCGTCGCGAATCGTGAGGGACACCCCGAGTGGCAGTGCGATGAGCAAGCACACCTCGGCGGCCAACCACGCGATACTTCTAGCGAAAGGAGCGATCGCGGCCAGCGAGATACCGGGCACCAGTGCGAGCGGAAGGAGGCGAACGAGCGCACCCACGAGACCGAGCGCAAGCAGCACGGCCGCGACTCGAGCGCAGCGCTTCGTCGCGGGAAGCAACCAGGCTTTCCGCGCCGCAGACCCCGCTCCCTCGATGGCGCCCATCGCCGTTCCTTTACCATAACGAGCGTGCCGCCAGGGGCACGCGGCCCGGCGAGCGCGACCATGTGCGTTCACGTAGGACAAACGCCTCCCGAACGCGTTCCGGCGAGACTTTCGAAGAACGCCCATGCTAGTGTCACACGGGTCGGTCGCGGCTCGCGCGCGGCCACGTACAGGGTCCACCTTCATGAAGAAGAACGCACACAGCACTCCGTCGCTCCTCAAGTCCGCGGTTTTCGCGGGGTCTCTTGCGGCCGCATTCCTCACGGTGTCGATCTCCGACGAACCCGAGGCGCATGCGCAAACGGCACCGGCGGGAACGGGCGCGACGGTCTCTCCGACGGCCAAGGGCATCATTGGCGGAGGCTTGCTTGGCGCTGAGGTCGTGATGTTTACCGAAGCCGTGATCGGCGTGAAGCCTTGGTGGGCCTATCTCATCGGCGGCGTCGTCGGTGGTGGCGGCGGTGCTGCAGCGGGCTACGCGATCGAGAAGAGCTCGACCGATGGCCGCGCGCCCATCTTCCTTCTCGCGGGCGGTCTCGCCCTCGTCATCCCCACGATGGTGCTCGTGCTGAACGCAACGCGCTACCATCCAGTCGAGGGCGCATCGGAAGATGCGGCACCGCGCAACGAGCCGAAGGCCGACCCCGGTGCGCCGGGTGGAAATGCCGTGACGCCTGGTGGAGCCCCGGTTCCCGCTGTTCCCACTCCGCCGCCCGCCGCGCCCGCGCCCGCTCCCGCCGCGCCTCCGCCGCAATCGTTCCTCGACGTGCACGGCGGCGAGATGCGTCTCGGCGTTCCCGTTCCGGAAGTGCGTCCGGTCTTTTCGCAAGCGGACCGCGCGCAGTTCGGCATGAAGCAGCAGACGGAAGTCCGTTTGCCGGTCTTCCGCCTCGCTTTCTGATCGTCGCCTGCCTCACGGCGTGAACGTGAGCGGGTAGCGCACCGTCGTCTCTGCACCGATCTTCGGGAAGTGCAGGGCTCGTGCTGCGTCGAGCGTGCACGTACCAAATGCGGCATCCGTGAGCGTCGAGTCGTCACTCAGCGAAGCGCGGCTCACGCCTCCTTGTCCATCGACCGTGAGCTGCAAGGTGATCTTGCCACCCGCACTCGCGTTACGCGTGAGGAGCGACTCGTAGCAAGAAGCGAACGTGCGTCGCGCATCTCGAATGGTCGTACGCACTTCACCCGGAAGCATGGACTTCGGAAGTGGGACCGCGAGCGGCTCTTTCGGGAGCGTCTCCAGTTTCTGGAACACCTCGGCCACCGCAGGCAATTGGCCGACACGGGGAGCCGCGAGAAGGATGAGCGGCGGCACCCCCGGACGCTCCTTCACGACGATGAGCCCCTGACCCTGCGCGAGACGCGCCTCGACTTCGGGAAGGGGAAGTGCCAACCACGAGGCGTAGCGCTCCGGAATCTCGAAGTCCCCCACGTCCATGGCGATGACGGTGAGCGCGCGTGCCATCTGCTTCTGCCGCGCGGGAATGGAGCTCCAACGATTCGACCCCCAGGAGCTGACGTGCACGTTCGGGTCGCACGTCGGGCAGCTCTTCTCCGCCATCTTGCGAATGGCGCCGCCGATGTTGTACGTGCCGCTCTCGTCGGAGCCGCCGTTCGTGGGGTCGATTCGGACGAGCTCGACTTCGGTCGTCTTGCCGCGCTGAAAGGGAAAGTACTTCGCGAGGGCATAGGCGACCGGTGCCACGCGCTCTTCCTCGTCGTAGCGTGACGTCCTGAGCTCGTGCCCGATCAGCAAAGATTCGAGACGCTTCGGGACGTTCTCGAGGCGCGACGTGATTTGCCCGTCGTGATGCTCGAGCACTTGCTCGAGCGCCCTTACCGCCGCCTGCTTGTCGCCCGAGAGCTCCGCGGCCCGCGACGAGAGAACGAGCGCATCGTCGCGCTCCTCCGTGGAGAGGTCGCTCGCCAGCAATGCATCGAGCTTGGCCTTCACCACTGCCGGTTTTTCGCCCTGACCGAGCTCCAGTGCACGTGCAGCTCGATCGAGTTCGACGCGGGTCGTCGCCGGCCGCAAGTCGTTCTTCGTCTCGCCTCCTTCCGGTGACGTGCATGCCAGGAATCCAGTGAAGAGGAGACCCAGGGGCGAGAAGTGTGTAACGTGCAATCGTTTCATGATGCGTATCCTTCGCAAGTTGCCCGCGAACCCCTCGTTCGTGGCTTCGAAGGTGAATCTGCTCTCCGAATGTCTTCGTTCGTTCATGCGCATGTCACCGTTCGGTCATGGCTCATCGAGGCTCGCGCCTTCAGCCGTTGCCTTCGACGTCGAACCGGTAACCCATGCCTCGAATCGTCAAGAAATGGCGCGGGTTCTCGGCGTCGGCCTCGAACTTGGTGCGAAGTCGACTCATGAAGTTGTCGACTGTGCGTGGCGTCCCGAAGTAGTCGGCCCCCCACACGGCATCCAAAATTTGTTGGCGACTCACGACTCGTCCGCGCGTCTCGATCAAGTAGCGAAGGAGTTTGAGCTCGACTGCAGTGCAGGGAACGGCGTCTCCCTGCCTCTTCGCCGTCTGCTCCCCGAAGTCGACGACCACGTCGCCGAACGAGACGGTCAGTGTTTGCGCTGAGACGAGACGCGTACGACGAAGCGCTGCGTGAATGCGCGCGACGAGTTCTTCCGGGACGAACGGCTTCGTCACGTAGTCGTCGGCTCCGATGGACAATCCTCGCAACCGGTCTTCGAGCTCCGTCTTCGCGGTGAGCAAGAGAATCGGTAGCTCAGGGTCGCGCCTTCGAATTTCTCGACAGACTTCGAAGCCATTCATCTTCGGCATCATGAGGTCCAAGAGGAGCAGCTGTGGTTGCTCCCGGAGTGCACTCTCGAGCCCTTCTTCGCCGTCTTTAGCGACAAGGACACGAAAACCACGGCTGCGGAGGAGGAGCTGGAGCGAGAGACGGAGAGCAGCATCGTCTTCCACGACCAGAATGGTTTCTTGGGTGCCGCCTTTGCTCATGCTCCCTCTTCATCGCTTACGGTTCGAACGGCCTCCGGGCGCCGCGGAATGCGCACGTAGAAGATCGCGCCTTTGGGATCTGCATCCAAAATACCGACCTCTGCACCGATGGCGTCTGCGGCATAGCGGACCAATGCGAGCCCGAGCCCCGCGCCTTTCGTTTCCTCGCTGAGCCGGGCCTCCGCTCGCTCGAAAGGTTCGAAGAGCTTGTCCTTCATGGAATCCGGGACACCAGGACCTCCATCGACGACGCCGATCTCCCACGACTCTCCCACTGCGCGCACGTACACTTCCTTCGGGCCTCCTGCGTATTTGGATGCATTATCCATGAAATTGTCGACCACGATCCGCAAAAGCGCGGTATCGGTGAGGGCCTCCGCGTCGACCGCGAAATCGCGCCCGACGGAAGCATGCGGCGTGCGGGCGGAAAAATCATGGACCGCTGTCTCGAGGAGCGGGGCGAGGGGGGTCGGCGCGAGGGCAACCGCACGCTTTCCGACCATGAGGGACCGAAGCGTGAGCATGCGCTCTGCGGTCGCGGAGAGGCGCTCGGTTTGCTCGAGCAAGTTCGTAGCGGCCTCGCGATGGTCTTCGCTCGAAAGAGAACCTTCGGCCAAGAGCTCCGCGAGTACCCGCATCGAGGTGAGAGGCGTACGAAGCTCGTGCGCGATCGCAGCTGCGAAGTCGGTACGAAGTTCGGCGAGTTCTTCTGCGCGTCGCCCTCTCCGTGCGAGGAACGCGGTGAGCGACCCGCCGAGCAGCACCGCGAGCGCGAAGAGGGAGCCGAAGAGGATCTTGGTTCTTCTCGTTCGTACTCGAACGACGTCGGGGCTACGGATGACCACCTCCAGCATCAGTTCCGGGGCGACGCGCAATGTCGTTTCGCGATCGCGCTCTTGGGCGTCGACGACGCGCAGGTCCAAATCTGCGGAAAGCGCGACCCGCGGGTGGGCACACCGCACGAGCTCGCTGGCGTCGAGAACCGCAACGATCGCCGGTTTCACGCCATCGGACGGCAACGCACGCGCGAGCGTCGCGTCTCCGCGAAGCGTCACCGCGCTACGCGGAGCACGTTCGTGCACGAGTGCATCCACCATCGCCGCGAGCGTGCGATCGGAGAGGTCGCTGCCCCCCGTCTTTTCACCTGCTCGTCGAAGAAGTGTGAGCAGCTCCCTTCGAACCGGCGCATCGAACGCAGCGTCCGAGACAAGGGTGTGCAGGTAGCGTCGGTCACCGGTCGTCAGCTCGTCTCGATGCAGCGCGAACCAACTGCGGAGCTCGCCCGCCTCTCCCGCTTCCGCGAGGAGGCCTGGCACGAGCATCGTGCCGAGGGCCCCACGCGCTCGCGGACATGCCCGCACGAGTTGCTCGGCATTCCTCTTCCGCGCCGTCCCCGATGCCGAAGGAAGAGCGAGCGCGAGCGCTTTGCACGCGTCGTCCTCCTTTTCCAAAGGCGTTGCGCGGGCCGGACGGACTGTCGTGGCGTCGGTCTGCGGCGGCCGGAGCGCCGTGCTTACGAAGCACGTCGAGGACTCCCCAGGGAACGAGCCGCTCGCGAACGCCGCCGCGTCCTCCCCGAGCAACGTTTCGATCCTTGGGGCAAGACCGCGAGCCGCCTCCTTGGCGTCGCGGGCGAGGTCCGCAGTGACGGCCGTTTCTTCGTTACGCACCATGCGCGCGCCGAGGAGGAGGAGGAGGAGGCCCGCCAGTACGCCCACGAGGAGAGGAAAGTACTCGTACTTTTTGCGGATTTTCCCCTGCGAGAGGCCGTGCTGGTGGCCCCAGCGTTGTTTCGGTCGCGTGCGATTCAAATCCTTCGAGCTCCGTCGTCGTTCTCGACCTTTCCACGCCCGTGTCACCGGCGTGTCATGGCGAACGCGATTCCCAAAAGGTCACGACTTGCCCGAGAATTGCGCCGAGAGATGCGCCAAACGCGCGAGACCCCTTTTCTTTCTCCCCTTCCCGCAGGTAGTCTGATCGCTCCCAATGGCTCAATCTGCCCGAACTCCTGCGTCGAAACCCACAGATCCGATGCTCGGCCGCGTTGTCGCAGGTCGCTATCGACTCGAAGCCCGTGCGGGCGAAGGCGGCATGGGGGTCGTCTATCGCGCTCGGCACGTCCTCATCGATCGCGTCGTCGCCCTCAAGCTGATTCGCCCGGACCTTCGAGGCGAGACGCACCTTCGGGCCTGGATGCTCCGCGAAGCGCGGGCCGCCAATCGCGTTGACCATGCACACATCATCGACATTCACGATATTGGTGAAACAGAAGAAGGCGAGCTCTACCTGGTCATGGAGTATCTCGTGGGCACGGCGCTCTCGAGTGAACTCGCAAAGGGGTCGATGGCCCTTTCGCGCGGCGTCGACGTTCTCGAGCAAATGTGCGCAGCGCTCGCTCGTGCGCACGACCTCGGCGTCATCCACCGCGACCTGAAGAGCGACAACATTCTGCTGACCGCAAAGGGGGGTCGCAAAGACTTCGTCAAAATCCTCGACTTCGGTCTCGCACACTTGGCGATGGACCCCCGCCTCGCGCCGAAGGGCGCTGTCTTCGGGACCCCCGAATACATGTCTCCGGAGCAAGCCCGAGGCGAAGAAGCCGGACCGCCGGCCGACCTTTACGCGCTCGGCGTGCTCTTCTTCGAGATGTTGACGGGGCAGCTTCCGTTCCGCTCGAGCGATCGCGAGACGCTGCTCGAGATGCAACGTTCCGCGCCGCCGCCGAAGCCGAGCGGCATCAAGCCCGAGATCCTGCCTGCGGCCGAAGCGCTCGTGTTGCGGTTGCTCGAGAAAGATCGCAGGAAGCGCTTCCAAGACGCGCACCACCTCCACGAAGAGCTGAAGGCGCTCCAGCGCTCCATTCCGAACCCGCAGTGGGAAGTGAACACGAGCGTGAACGCCGCCCCGGCCGAGGCGCCGCCGCTGCCTCCGCCGCCGCCGGAATCGCCTGGCGTCCAAGAGTGGGCGGCCCGCGCTGCCCTCTTCACGCGCATGATCAGCCGTGCCTACCCGACGGGGAATGCACCCGCGGAGATTCAGACGGCCGCAGGCCAGGCTTGGGAACTCGCTGCGAAGGCGAGCCGGCTCGAGGGCGAAGTGGCGAGCCACACGCGCAAGCTCGAATCACTCGAGCGTCGAGGCCGTGCACTCCGCGCGGAAATCGGTCGCAAGGTCGAAGAGCTCGCGCACGAGGAGTCGCGTGTTCTTCGTGAAGTGTCGCACGAGCAGCAGGAAGCCGCCCGCCTGCGTGAGCAGCTGCAAGCCGCCGAGCGTACGAGTGTGACGGCCCGTGCCCAAGCCGACCAAGCGATGGCGCAAGGCGCGGCCGCGAACCAGCTTCGTCCCATTTTCGAGCGCGCCGGTGCAGCCGTCGCGTTCGCTGAAGCAAAGCGTCAGCAGCTCACGGAGCACGAGCAAGCGGCGACACTGAAGGAATCGCAAGCCAAAGACCTGCGACGCCAGATCGACGAGCTGAAATCCCAACTCTCGCGCTACGCCGAAGCCCTCGAAGAGGACCTGGCCGCGGGGCGCTTGCGCGTCAGCGGTCGCACGAAGGAAGGCGTGAACTTCGAAAAGGCATTCGGCGACGTCAGCACCATGCTCATCACGCATCTGAAGCCGAAGCCCGAAGTGCGCGACCTGCTGGACGAGCTCCTTCCGCATCGGCCGAGCCGCGCGGAGAACAAGACCTGAAGAGGTCGTGCGCTCACATCAAGAGAAAGCCCGCGGCGCTGAAGAGCGCAACGGGCTTTGCCTTTTTGACCTTCGTGGTCGAGCGCGGTCGAGCGCGCTACGGAAGCTTCGCGCTCAAGAACGCGCGGAGTTTCGTGAGGGTGCGGACGTCCTTCGTGAACGAGGGCTCCGTGTACTGCTTGGCCCACGCGGTGACTTCGCCCTTGAACGAACCAAACAAGGTCGCGTCGGTCATGAGGTCGCTCACGTTGCGGCCGCGTGCGGTGCTCTCGCGCTGCGCAAGGACGTAGTCGCTGAGGCGTGCGTAGTCGGACTCGAGGAAGGCCTCGATGTCTTTTGCGTCCTTCGCCAGGCGTGTGAGGGCTTCTCCGCTGCCACCTTCTCGAAGTGCGTGGTCCGCCGCGATGCGCAGGACGAATGCATCATCCAGGTATCCAAGGTCGTCGATGCCGTCGGGGATAAGGTCGAGCGACTTGAAGAGATAGTTCAGGGCGCCGAGAAGCGCGCGACGAGCCTCTTCCGGCTGTTTTTCGACGAGGGCTCCGACCTCACCTACATCGGCCCCCAACGTGCGCAGCCAAGAAGGAAAAAGGTCGAGATATTTCGCGTACTTGTCAGCACTCATGGGATGCTCTCCAGGGGTCACGAACGAAGGGTGAATCGACGCTATCACAAAGTTGACGCGGTGCGAGCGGCAAGTCTCGGGTATCCTTTAGGGGAAGTACGCTCGCCATGGACCTCCCTCTCCGGATCGGTCGTTACAGCCTCTACCGAGAGCTCGCTCGCGGTGGCATGGCGACTATTTTCCTGGGACAACTCCAAGGTCCCGTCGGCTTCGCGCGCACTGTCGCGATCAAGCGACTCCATCCGCACCTCGCGAAAGATCCCGAGTTCGTCACGATGTTCATGGATGAAGCGCGACTCGCTGCGCGCATCCAACATCCGAACGTTGCTTCGATGCTCGACGTCGTCGCGACGAAGGGCGAGCTCTTTCTCGTCATGGAGTACATCCAAGGCGAAACGCTCTCGCGCCTTCTCAAGCTTTGCAAAGGGCCTGCACCGCTCGAAATCGTCTCGTCGATGCTCGCGGGCGTTCTGCACGGCCTCCACGCTGCGCACGAAGCGACCGACGAGCGTGGCCAGCTCATGAACTTGGTGCATCGTGACGTCTCGCCCCAGAACGTCATGGTTGGACGTGACGGAGCGACGCGACTGCTCGACTTCGGCGTCGCGCGTGCGCAAGGCCGCTTCCACACGACGGAAGAGGGAAAGCTGAAAGGCAAGCTTCCCTACATGGCACCCGAACAGCTGCGCGGCGCGAAGCCAACGCGTCAGACCGATATCTATGCGGCCGCGGCAGTTCTTTGGGAGTCGCTGACGGGGCGCAGGCTCATCGAGGGAGCCAACGAAGGCGAAGTGCTCGAACGCGTGCTCAATGCGCAGCACGTACGTCCGAGCCACTTGAATCCGCGTGTCCCCGGCGCGCTCGACGAAATCGTCTTGCGCGGGCTTTCGCGCAACGTCGATCGCAGGTTCAAGACGGCTCGCGACATGGCGATGGAGCTCGAGCGCGTGGTTCCGCCGGCAGCGGCGGCCATCGTCGGCGAGTGGGTGCAACATACAGCCAAAGACACCCTCGAGAAGCGCTCGCAGTTGGTCGCGGAGCTCGAGCAAGCGAGCTCGTCCAAGCACGACCTCGGCGAACTCATGAGCGAGCTCGCGAACTACACGAGCGCTCCGAAGATCCCGGTCACGGCCTCTGCCGTCGAGCCAGAGCAAGGCCCCCATACAGACCCGAAGTGGGAAGAGTACGTTCCAGAGAAGAATGCGGAGCCCAAGCGAAAGACCTGGCCGCTCGTGCTCGGAGGCTCGATCGGGGCGATCGGCATCGCGGCGCTGGTCCTCGCGCGTTGTGCCGCAGCTCCGGCAGACGCAACGCAGGCAGCAGCCGGAAGCGGCACTGTCGCGGCGTCTGCGCCGCCCTCTGCAGAGCCGCCACCGCTGGTTTCCTTGGGCCTTCCGCCTACGGCTGCCCCGAAGCCTACCGTCGAAGATTTGGATCGATCTGGACCCTCGGATACAGATAGGCTTGTAGCCAGCGCGCCGGCCAAGTCCGCGAGCGCCAAGCCGAAATGGGTCGCTCCGCCCGCGGCCAAGCCGAACAAGCCCGATTGTTCTCAGCCCAAGATTCTAGGAAAGAACGGAAAATGGATTTACCGGCGCGAGTGTTTGAACGAGTAGCGGCATCCTCGCTCGCACTCCTTGCATTCACCTTCGCCGCTGACGCTCGGGCCGACAAAGAAGCGTGTGCACGCGCGGCAGAGAGCTACCAAGAGCTCCGTGACCAGGGGCACCTCCAAGAGGGAAGAAACAAGCTGCTCGTGTGCGCGAGTGCCGAATGCCCGAAGCTCATTCGAACCGATTGCACGAACTGGCTCGAAGAGCTGACGCGGACGATGCCGAGTATCAGTGTCCAGGTCGACCTTCGCAAGGACGACAAAGCCAGCGACCTGCAGGTATTCCTCGATGGAAAGCCCGTCGACGACAAGGCCCTCGGCTCGGCCATTCCGCTCGACCCAGGTAAGCATCGCGTCCGCGCTGTCATCGGCAAAGATTCGGTGGAGCGTGAGGTCCTCGTTGCCATCGGCGAAAAGAACAAGGCCGTTCTGCTTCAGTTCGAGACCACTGCACCAGACCAGCCGAAGCAACCGCCGCAGTCCGATACGGCCTCACAAAATGGCGGCACGCGCAGCGTGGGCCCGTACATCCTCGCGGGCGGAGGCGTTGCGAGCCTCATCGTGTTCGGCGTGTTCCAAGCGATGGGCCGCTCGCAATTCGACACGCTCGAGAGCGGATGCGGCAAGACGAAGAGCTGTGCCGCCGACGACGTGAGCTCCGTAAGGACGAAGTTCATCGTTTCGGGGGTCGCCCTCACCATCGGCGCAGCGGCCATTCTCGGTGCCGTCGGTTGGTACATCTTCGACACGCCGAGCTCGGCGAAGCACGGGAGCGCCAAGAACGTGTTCCATCGCGACGGTGGCCTCTATCTCTCGCCGTCGCTGAACGGCGCAGAAGCAGGCTACAGCTTCCGCTTCTAGGTCTAGTTCGTCGATCATTGACCACCCCCACGCCCTCGGCAGAATCCAGCGGAGGCGCGGGGCGCGGCGAAGTGAGAGCGAACGGCTCGGCCGCCTCGTCGGGAGGCGTCCAGACATGCGGCCGGGGATTTTGTGCGGAGAGGAAACGAAGCCGTGACCCCGCGACCCGCGGGTCGCCTCCCGATAGCCGCACCTCTGTAGACTCTCTGAGATCCGACCGAGCTCCGACGAAGTCGGTCTAGCGACATCGCGCGCGTTCAGCGCTTCGCGAGGAAGAGACCGATCGCAAGGCCTGCGCCGATGGCGATGACGGCGATGAGGGCCACGAGCCAGAGTGGTACACCGCCGCGAGAGGCTTGACCCGGAAGCCGCGGCGCTCCTCGCCCGACGGGTTCGAGCACGGGAATGTCGTTCGACGGAAGCGTGCCTGTCGAAGCAGCTCGCATTGGGGGAATCGAATCGAGGCTCGACCTCCGACTGTTCAGCGTTCCCCCGGGCGAAACGGCCATCGCCTGAAGGGCGTCGGAGGGGCGAGAGTTCAAAGTCGAGGAAGGCCCGGAGTTCAATGTCGCCTCGTAGGCGGGGCGCTGAACGGAAGGGGCCTCGGCCAAGGGAAGGGCGCGATCGGTGTCCGCGCCTGCCCCGAGCCCTTGAACGACGCGGAGGAGCGCTTCGGACATTTCCTCCGCCGTTTGGAACCGCAGCTCCCGATCCTTGTGCATGGCCTTCTCGAGGAAGGGAGTGACGACGGAAAGGGATGGATCGATGCGATCGGCGGGGACTGGATGGGTCGAGAGAACAGCGGCGAGCTTCGCGTATTCCGTTGGTGCGGAGTATGCCGGCTTGCCCGTGAGCATCTCGTAGGCGAGGACACCGACGCTGTAGAGGTCGGCGCGATGATCGACGTTGCGCGCACTCTGGATTTGTTCGGGACTCATGTAGCCGGGGGTTCCGAGGAGTGCGCCCGTTTGCGTGTGCTTCGTGGCAGCGTCCATCACCTTCGCGATGCCGAAGTCGAGAAGCTTCACGAAGAACGCTCCGGAGTCGTCCTTGGCGATGAAGACGTTGCCTGGCTTCAAGTCGCGATGCACGATACCCCGCGCGTGGGCGTAACGGAGGCCCGCAAGAATGCCCTGCACGATGGCAGCGCAGTGCACGAGCGACATCCGAGCCCCTTGCGTCATGTATGCGCCGAGTGGTGAACCCCGCAGGTGTTCGAGGACGATGAACGGACTGCCATTTTCGGCGACGGCGACTTCGAAGGCACGCACGATGTTCTCGTGCGAGAGCTGCATGCACGTGCGCCCTTCTTCGATGAATCGTGTGACCGTGTTCGCGTCGTGCATGTGCTCGCGACTGAGCATCTTGACGGCGAGCGGCTTCCCGTCCGGGGATGTCTGGTTCGTCGCGTAGACGTCGCCCATGCCGCCAAAACCAATGCGCTTGTCGAGGCGATAGCGCCCCAGAAGAACGGCTCCGGTGAGGTCAGGCGGCTCGAACACGCAGGTCCCCTTCATCATCGCACGCCGAGGCCGTGCTACGAAAGGTCCGATTTCGGGACGGCTCAGCCGCGGAGCTGGGCCCCGAACCGCATACCGAGCCGCTCGATGACCTTCGCGTGGCAAGCGTCGACCTCGGCGTCCGTGAGGGTGCGCTCGAGGTTTCGGTATTGTACACGCATGGCGTAGCTCACGTGGTCGGCGGGAACGCCAGCACCAGTGAAGCGATCGAACAGGGACACGTCGCTTGCGAGGCCACCTGCGGCGTCCTTCACTTCGGCGAGTAGGTCACCCGCCGCTTGCGCCAAACGGACGACAACGGCGATGTCGCGCGTGACGGGCGGAAAGCGCGGAATCGGCTGGAAGGCAGACAGCGGCTTCCCGAGAGCTTCGACGGCAGCGAGGTCGAGCTCGAGAACGAAGGTGGCTTCATCGAGTGCGAATGAATCGGAGACGTCGGGGTGCACGGGCCCCATCGAGCCCACGCGCACGCCGCGCACGAGAAGCCATGCGGCCCCGCGGGGGTGAAGGTGCGCCGGGAGGTCCTTGCGTACCAAGGTTGGTGCCTGACCCGTGAGCCGCTCGAGGAGCGCGTCCGTGAAGCCCTTCAGGTCGAGCACGTCGAGGCGTTCTGGCTTCTTCAGGTGCACGGGACGATAGCCCGAGAGCACCATCGCGAATGCGGGCTGCTCGAAGGGAAGTGCAGCATCGGGGCCTCCCTTTTTCTCGGCCTCGGGGGTCGTCTTTCGGAAGAGGGGACCCATCGCGAAGAGTCGTGAGCTCGGCTCACCGTGCGCCTTGGCGCGCGCGACGGATTCGAAGAGCCCCGGCAGAAGGCTCGTACGGAGCACGCTTCCCTGCTCACCGAGCGGGTTCTTTAGAACGACGGCCGGGGTCTCTGCTTTCACGTTCTCGAGCGCCTCTCGAGACGTCATCGCCAGAATGACAGCTTCCGAGAGACCAACGCCCGTCGCCTCTCTGCGAACACGTTCTGCGAACGTTTCGCTTGTTCCAACGTCGCGTGTCGCCCGAAGGGCCGGCAACGTCTCGGGAACGTTGTCCATGCCATGCACGCGTACGACCTCTTCGATGAGGTCGACCTCACGCGTCATGTCGGGTCTGTGGGAGGGCAGCTCGAAATCGGCCATGGCACCCGTATCGCGGACCAGCTTGCAGCCGAGCCTTTCGAGCGTGGAGGTCGCCTCCGCCCACGGGATGTCGAGACCGAGAAGGTTCCGCATACGCGAGACGCGGAGGCGCGCGGTCTTCGGAAAGCGCACCGACCCTTGTGCATGCACGTGGCCCGCGAGCACCTCGGCACCGGCCTGGCGAGCGAGATGAGCCGACGCGGTCAGGAGGACGGCGTCGATATCCGACGGATCGACCCCGCGCTCGAAACGATGCGAGGCTTCACTGTGGAGGCTGTGCCTTCGCGCAGTGCGTCGAACGGTGCGGGGGTCGAAGTACGCGCACTCGAGGAGCACGCGGTTCGTGGATTCAGAAATTTCCGAGCGCTCGCCGCCCATGACACCGGCCAAAGCGAGTGGACCTGCAGCGTCGCAAACGACGAGATCGTCGGCCGAAAGTGTTCGTTCGTTGCCGTCGAGGGTTTTCAGCTTCTCGCCCTCCTTCGCCGTGCGAACGGTGATCAGCGGAGAACCTTCCGGCCCGCGCGCGAGCTTGTCGAAGTCGAAGGCGTGCATGGGGTGGCCGAACTCGAGCATCACGATGTTCGTGATATCGACGACGTTGTTGATCGGGCGAACGCCGAGGGACGTGAGCCGGTAGCGTTGCCAGAGCGGCGATGGCCCAATCTTGATGCTGACGGCAGCCGCCGCGCTGAACTGGGGACACCGAGTCGTGTCTTCGATGCGAAGCGTGACCCCGGCTTGTTCGATGGCGACACCGGTGGGGGCGGGCTTCGGTGACGGCATGACGAACGAGTAGCCATAGAGAGCACAGATCTCTCTCGCGAGCCCC
Organism: Polyangiaceae bacterium; assembly: GCA_046351415.1. Lineage (GTDB taxonomy): Bacteria > Myxococcota_A > Polyangia > Polyangiales > Polyangiaceae > JABFRG01. The sequence goes on from JAXLYO010000001.1 coordinate 25,285, forward strand.
ACGTGACCGAGGCAATCGGGGCGATTCGGTGTGAGTCCGATCTCGAAGATGAAGTCTTCTGCCTCGGGAATGGCTGCGAGCAGGGGCGCGCCTGCGGTGGCTGAAGCGTGGGGTAGAACGAGAATGCCGTCACTTTCGTCCGAGAGGCCGAGCTCGGCTTCGCTGCAGAGCATGCCCTCGCTTCGGACGCCTCCGATGTCGCGCGCGGTGATGGTGAGCCCTTTCGCCGGCAAATGGGCGCCGAGTGGAGCGAGCACGACCAGGCCGCCTGGCTCGGGTACGTTGGGAGCGCCACACACGAGCTCCTGCTTTTCGCCGCCGCGGTCGACCGTAACCAGACGGAGACCGTCCTTCTTGGGGTGCGGCCTCATCGAGACCACCTTCACGACGATGCATGACGCCGCTGCGGCTCCGAAGTGATGAGTGCTTTCTACTTCGAGACCAGCGTGCGTGAGTTTCTTCGCGAGCTCTTCAGGGGTGGCCGTGAGCTGAGGGACGAGGGAACGAAGCCAGCGATACGATGCTTTCATGATCTTTTTGCTCGCTCAAAACTGAGAAAGGAAACGCGGATCGTTCTCGAAGAAGAGCCGCATGTGGGGAACGCCGTAGCGCAGCATGGCGAGACGCTCGAGACCCATGCCCAGCGCGAAGCCGGTCCATTGTTCGGCGTCGATGCCACACTGCTCGAAGACCACCGGATGAATCATGCCGCAGCCGAGCACCTCGATGAAGCCCGTGTGTTTGCAAAGGTTGCAACCTGCACGCGTTCCGTCATCTTTCTTGCAGAACGTGCAGCCGATATCGACCTCGGCGCCCGGTTCGACGAAGGGAAAATAGCTCGGGCGCAAACGCACGGGCGTTCCTTCGCCGAAGAGACGCCCCGCGAACTCCGCCAAAATGCCGCGGAGGTGCGCCATCGATACGTTCTCGTCCACCAGAAAGGCTTCGAGCTGGTGGAACATCGGCGAGTGAGTCGCGTCGTCGTCGCGACGGTACACCGCGCCCGGCGCAATGAAGGCCATCGGGGGCTTTTGCGACATCATCGCGCGCACTTGGATGTTGCTCGTGTGCGTGCGCAGGAGGTGGCCGCTCTCGGTCCAGAAGCTGTCCTGCATGTCTGTCGCGGGATGGTCCGGCGGGAAGCCAAGTCGCGCAAAGTTGTTCTCCTCGAGCTCGATCTCGCGGCCTTCGTGCACGCCGAAGCCCAGCGAGCGGAAGATGGCGACCACCTCTTCGCGAATCTGGTTGATGGGATGCTTGTGACCTGCGCCGAATGGCATGCGTCCCGGCAGCGAGAGATCGAACGGCGTGCCACCCAGGTCCGCATCGCGCGCTGCCTTTTGGATGGCCTTGAGACGCGTCTCGAAGGCGGCTTCCGCTTCGACCTTCAGCGTGTTGACGCGCTCACCGATGGCCTTACGGGCGGGCCCAGGGACCTTGCCCATGTCGCGGAGAATCGCCGTGAGCTCGCCCTTCTTGCCGAGGAGCTTCGCGTTCTCTTCGCGCAGGACAATCTCGGTCTCCGCGCTCGCAAAGCGCGGCAAGAACGTCTCGCGAAGTCCTGCGAGCTTGTCCTCGATTTGCTGTTCTGGGGTGCGCGCGTCGTCACTCATCGAATCGGTCTCCGGAAATGAAAAACGCGCCCGTTCCAGTGTTGGAAGGGCGCGCCGTACTCTTGCGAGTCACATCAAAGAACTAGGCAGTCGCCCCTGCTTTTTTCAGGAGCTCGCTAAAGCCCTTCGGATCGAAGATCGCGAGGTCGGACAGAACCTTGCGGTCGAGTTCGATGTTCGTCTTCTTGAGCGCGTGCATGACGCGCGAGTAGGTCGTTCCGCTGGCGCGAGCCGCGGCGTTGATGCGCGCGATCCACAGGCGGCGGAAGTCACGCTTGCGAAGCTTGCGGTGAGCGTAGGCATACACCCACGACTTCATCACGACTTCCTTCGCATAGGCGAAGAGGCGCGAGCGCGCGCTGTGGAAGCCGGAAGCGTGCTTCAAGATACGGTTACGTCGGCGACGTGCTTTGAATCCTCGTTTTGCGCGGGGCATATTCTATTTCTCCTCAGCCGTAAGGCATCATGCGCTTCACGTGCTTCTCGAAGCACTTCGCGATCATGTCATTGGCCCGCAGGCGACGAAGACGCTTGCGCGACTTCTCCTGGAGGCAGTGGTTTCCGCCCTGCTTGGGGCGACGCACGCGACCCGTTCCGGTCACGCGGAACCGCTTTGCTGCGGTTTTTCTGGTTTTCATCTTCGGCATGAGGAACGCCTCTCTTTTAACCTTGGAGGTCTGTCGCTCGGCGAGGCCCCCGAGTCTTTTCGCGCAAAAAGCGCGAAAAACGCGAGAGTCGTGCCTGGCCGAAGCGAGGGACGAAACTTATGCCGGACTCTCGTTTTGCTGTCAAGCTGGCCTGCGTGGCCGGTGCCGTTTGCTGCAGACGCGCGCCCCGAGCTTTGAGCGACGTCAGTGGCAACTGACGATAGCGGACACCGGGCAGGCCGGCACGCCGCTGCTTCCTCCGCCGGGAACCGTAGTAATTGCAATAGCTTGCGCTTGCTGCTCCTCGGCAGGCAGCTCGCCGCAGGTGCTGTAGCTTGCCGTATTGCCGCAAATGACCTTGCCGATGAAACCGCGTACGCAAACGCCGCTGCAAGACCCGCCGGTGGGGGCATTGAGGTCCGTCTTGCCGTTGCAATTGTAGTCGAACGAGCTCACGCCGCCGACCGTATAGGCTGCCGTGAAGAAGCGAGTCTGCGTGGGGAAGACGTCCTTCGATGCGGCATTCGTCGGCTCGTCGAGGCAGTCACCGCCGCGGACTGCCTCACCCGCGCCGGCGGCGCAGGCGAACTTTTGCTTCGCACCGTTCAACACCGGGGCACTGCCCCACGAGTCGCCGTCCTTGTCGAGATAGAGAGGCAAAAGGCTCTCGCACGTGGTCAAATCGTTCTTGCAGTGACCGTGGTTCTCGTCACAGTCGATCGCGCACTTCGACGCGATGCACGCGGCGCTTCCGCCCGGGGTTGGCAAGCACTCGGTCGTGCAAGCACCGCAATGCCGCGGGTGGCTCGAAAGGTCGACACACGAACGATTGCAGTTCGTGATCGTCTTCTCCGCAACGGGGTCGCACTGGTTCTTGCAGGAGCCCTCGGAGCAAACCTCCGAAGGACTGCAGTTCTTGCCGCCTCGCACCGCGCAACCGCCGCACGTGTCTGGTGAGAGCGGGTCGATGGTGCAGCCCTTGTCGAGATAGCAATAGTCCCAACCGGCCGCGCATTGTTCGACGCTGCACTTGCCGGCTGCATCGCAGGTGTGCGTCTTCGTGTTGGTGAGCGCGCACGGGTCGCAGCTTTCGGCGGCACATCCATAGCGCGGATCATCGAGGCCGACGCACGTTCCGGCGCATAGCTTCTGGTTCTCGCCGCATACGCGAGCCGGAGAGCTCGCATCGGCGGTGTTGGGCTTCACGACGCTCGCGTCGGACTTCTGCTCGGTCGCAACGTAGTTGCTGCTGCAGGCCGCGATGACCCCCGTCCCAGCGAGAGCCGCGAGGCAAAGGCTTTTCAGCACGAAGTGTGGCGTTCGATTCTTGCGAGGCAAAAAGCGCATGCGGACTCTCGCAGTATACCGCGTTCTCGCCGCGGGGCTCATCTTCCACGTCGATTTCTCTGCTATAAACCGAGGCCCTGCCATGACGCTTCCCAAAGAGCCCACTCGGTCTGCTTCGCCCGCCTTTACCCCGTTCGAGGGTACCTCGACCTATCTCTCGGGCGACTCGCTCAAGGCTGCGGTGAACTGCGCGCTCGCCCTCGAACGCCCGCTGCTCATCAAAGGCGAACCCGGGACCGGAAAGACGCTTCTCGCGGAGGCCATCGCCGAGAGCCAAGGGGCCGACGAACTCATTCACTGGCCCGTCAAATCGACGACGCGGGCGCAGGACGGCCTCTACGTGTACGACACGGTCCAACGCCTCTACGACGCGCGTTTCGGCGATGGCGACGTGAAGGACATCCGCCACTACATCAAGCTGGGGCCGCTGGGTCGCGCATTTGCCGAGAACAAGCGCATCGTTCTCCTCATCGACGAGGTCGACAAGGCGGACCTCGAATTCCCGAACGACCTCCTACACGAGCTCGATCGCATGCGATTCGTCATCCCGGAAACGGGCGACGAAATCGTCGCAAAAACGCGTCCGATCGTCATCATCACGTCGAACAACGAGAAAGAGCTTCCGGACGCGTTCCTTCGTCGTTGCGTATTTCACTTCATCGACTTTCCCGATCAAGCCTTGATGCACAAGATCGTTCGCGTGCATCATCCAGATGTCGATCAGAAGCTCGTCGATCAGGCTGTCGTCGCGTTCTACGAACTCCGCCAAGTTCCGCGTCTGCGCAAGAAGCCCTCGACGAGCGAACTCGTCGATTGGATCACCGTGCTGCGGCGCGCAGGTATCGGCGGCGACCGGCTCGTCCGCGAGCTGCCGTTCCTCGGCGTGCTCATCAAAAAGGAGCAAGACATCGAGCTTCTTGCGGCACACAAGAAGGGCCGCTGAGCGCTCGAGCCTTCTCTCAGAACCTGATGCCGCCCGTCGAAACCTGGTAGGGCGAGATGCTGCCCTTGTCGGGTGAGCGCTCTGTCGTGAGAGCGACGACCAAGCCCACGACCGCTCCGCCTACGACCGCGACCGCGCCACCCATCGTGACCCAGAACCAGCCGCTCTTCGTGATGGGCGGTGTATCGAGCTCGTCGACCTTCACCACGCGTCGCTCGCCGTTTGCGATGAGAATCGACTTCTTCGTGGTTTCGAAGCCCGGCTTGCTCAGTTCGAGGGTGTGATTGCCCGGTGCGATAGCGACGTCGACAGGAACGACCCCGAGGTCGCGACCGTCGAGACGTGCGATGGCTCCTGCAACGGACTCCACTCGCAGCGCACCTTGCGTGGCGCTCGACGCAAGAGTGACCTGGATGGTCTGCGTCTCCCGGCCCTTCAGGTCGAATTCCTTCGTGAAAGGAATGTACCCCTCTTTGCGGATATCGAGGCGAATGCGGCCTGCGTTCACGTGGACGTTCGTCGTGCCCTCTTGAGACGTCCCGACGACGCGCTCGCCGACGCGGATTTCGGCGCCTGCGACGCTGCACTTCACGGCGACCTGTGCAACGCGATTGCGTACGTCTTCGAGCAGTTGCTGGAAGCCGACGACTTTCGCTTTCAGCTCTGATGGCGCAGTCTTGTCGAACGTTTCGAACTGTTCGAGGGCCACCGGGTAGTTGCCCATGGCCTGGAGCGTGCGGCCCTTGTTGTAGACGAGGCTCGCACGAATCGTCGGGTCTTTCGCGTGTCCGAGCGCCTGCTCGAACTTTTCGAGCGCCTTGTCGTAGTGCAGCGCATCCATCTCGGCGTTGCCCTGCTCTTTCAAATGCACGGCGGCGGTGTCGTCCTCGGAGAGCGGTTGCGCCTTCGCGGAACGGGCGGCGAGGAGCATGAGGGCGAACGCGAGACCGGTAGATACGCGGAGGATGCGGTTCATAGGTGGATGATCGCCGACGAAGCGGGCTTCGCAGGGCCGGGCGGTGGAGTGGTAGGTGGGGCCGCAACGGTCGGTTTTCCTGCCGGCACGAGGGGCTTGTTCGATCCTACGCCAACTTTCTTCGCGGTTGCGGAAGAAGTTGGCGCGGGCACTTGTGCGTTCACGGAGGCCTCGGCCGTGGGATCGACCTTCGCAGTTGCGGTCGCGGTCGCGAGCAGGGTCGTCGGCGGCTCCGCAGATTGAATGCCCGCGGGCGTCGTTCGGTCTTGCTTCGAGACCGAGATCGCACCGATGGCGCTCGCGCCGACGATGAGTACACCAGCGAGCGCGAGGCCCATCCACAAGAGCCCCCGCTTGCGTTCGCTCGCATGCGTCGGGAAAGACGTCGCCGCCAATGTCGGGGACACGTCGATGCGGGGCGTGCTCTCGGGGTTCGGGACCCTCCGGGTGCTCTGGCGCGGCTTTCCGATCCACGTCGGCATCTCTCCGCGGATCGAGAACTGGGCGATCGCCGATGCGAACTCGGTCATCGTCTGATGGCGCAGGGCGACATCCTTGTGTATGCCGCGCATGATGGCGTCGCAGAGGTCGACTGGCAGATCTGGGCGCAGTTTGGACAGGTGTACGGGGTGCTCGTTCACGATCTTCACGGCGAGGGCCGTGAACGACTGGGCATCGAATGGAACTTTGCCCGCGAGCATCTCGTACGCCACGACCGCAAGGGCCCACACGTCGCTGCGCCCATCGACTTCCGCTGCCGTAATCTGCTCCGGCGACATGTAGTGCGGCGTGCCGCAAATCGACCCGGCGCCCGCTGTCGTGTAGGTGATGCCGGGCACGATGGCGTTGGCTTTGGCAATGCCGAAATCGAGAACCTTCGCGATGCGCTCGTTGGGCTCGTCGCACAAGAAGATGTTCGAAGGCTTCAGGTCACGGTGAACGACGCCCATCTCGTGCGCTTCGGCGAGAGCGCCGGCGACTTGGCAGATCCATTCGACGAGGCTCTCGTACGCGATCTTGCCTCCGGAGGCGGCTGCCTCGGCCTGCAAGTCGTGCCCATGGAGGAGCTCCATGACCATGTACGGCATGCCACTCGTTGCGTCGTTGGCGACGTCGAGAATCTTGACGACATGACGGGAACGAAGCCTGGCCGCCGCTCGCGCCTCGCGCTCGAACCGGGCGACGAGCGTCTTGTCGTCGACGAGCTCGGGAAGCAGACACTTGACCGCAACCTGTTGCTCGAGCCTCAGGTGATGTGCTTCGAACACGACACCCATCCCACCCTCGCCGAGCGTGCGAAGGATCTGGTACTTGCCGTCGAGCATTTGCCCAGGGCCAAGACGGTTCATGTCAGCGTTGATTCTAGCAGTGCCTCGCGCAGTCCTCGCAAAGAAAGAACGAAATCGGACGGGTCGTCCCTTGGCGCATCTTCGTCCTCTCTGGGGGCTTGCTGGGCTTGCTGGTCTCGCGGGTTTGCGGGGCTTGCCGTCTTGTCGGCCGCATCGTCGTACCTCGTGCGAGAAAGTAAGACACACGCGGTAGCGTTCTCCTAGAATGAGCGCAGATCATGCATCTTTGGCGGTTGGCGGCATAGAATGACGGGCGTGCGGCTCAAGTTTCTCTTCGTGCTGGCCGTCGTCGCTTGCCTCCTCTCCGGCGCTGCATGCGCGCATCCGACCCAGGCCATCCTTCGCATTTCACTCCAGGGTCTTCCGTGCGAAACGGAGACGGGGCCGAGCGGCAAGTCGATCACCGATGTGGTCCTGTATGTCGGCCAAGATCTCGCCGAGCTCGATGCTCGTGAGGGCGAGCACATCGTTGCGGGGTCGATCCAGTGCTCGGACATCGTCGGCAACGCCTTCGTCGTCCTCTATCCGAGCAAGTCGATGCGTGCGTTCGTGCGAGTGGTCGCAGGGACGAAGCAGGAAATGGACGGCTCGTTCGAACGGCGGCCGGCGGAGAACTGCACGACGGGAGTCGATGGAGTGTGTCTGCGTGCGACGCGAAGCTTCGAGTACATCAAGCACGAAACGGTCGAGATCCCGGTAGTTCTCGATGCCGCCTGTGTCGGCAAAGTATGCCCCAATGGGTATACGTGTGACGAAGGGCAATGTACGACCGCTGCCTGCGAGAACCGCAGCGACTGCGGGGGAGACGCTGGCGCTCCGCACGACGCAGGTCAGACTGACGCTGGGAATTCGTTTGCGTTCACGTGTTCGGGTGGCGTCGCGAAATGGAGCACGACTCCGTGCCCAGGGAACGCGTCGTGTTACCGTCCGGCGTCGAATTCGCTCGTGTGCGGCCCGAATCCCACCACGTGTTTCGACGGTGAGTTTCTTCCATGCTGCGAGCTTCCTCGAGAAGGCGGACTCGGCCGTCAGTGCTGTTTGTCCTCAAAGAATGCTCATCCGATACAACTGAAGTCCGCGACCATCGGTACGCCGGCAACGGTCGCAGCATGCAGCGCGCAGGAACTCTGCTTCGTGGACCAGCCCAATACGTGCGTGTTGAACCGTGTGTGCGTTCCTCGTGGCAACTCTGGCTGGGGAACTTGCCAGCCGCGCTGAGGAACGCCCGCGTGCGCCTCGTGCGGAGGCGGGCTAGCCGCGCGTGACGGGAAGGCGACGTTTGCCCCCAGGCCCGCCGCTCCGATCGATGGTCGGCCCCCCGCCGCCCTCGTTCGACATGGACTCGGCGCGTTCTTCGACGATGGCGACGAGCTTGTCGGCGATCTGCATGACGGCTGCTGAAACGACGTTCTCCGGAGCGGCCTTGACGATGGGAGTGCCCTTGTCGCCCCAGTTGCGCACCTCGGGATCGATACCGAGTTGTCCGAGCAGCGGAGCCTTGGCGAACTCGGCGATGGCGGCGCCGCCACCTTTGCCAAAGAGTTCGTGACGGACGCCGGCAGTGTCGACGAAGAAGCTCATGTTCTCGACCACACCGAGGATCGGGATGTTGACCTTCGTGCACATCGATACGGACTTGAAGACGTCGTCGGTTGCCACGGCTTGAGGTGTGGTCACGATGACGGCGCCGCTGATGCCGAGCTTCTGGGAAAGAGAGAGGGCGACGTCGCCCGTGCCCGGCGGCATGTCGAAGACGAGGTAGTCGAGTTCACCCCAGCGCACATCTTTCAGGAATTGCCGAAGTGCGCCGTCGAGCATCGGGCCACGCCAGATGACCGCCGCTTTGGGGTCTTCGAGCATGAAGCCAATCGACATGAGCTTGACCCCGAAGCGCTCGATGGGCTCGATGAGCTTCCCGTCGAGTGAAACGGGGCGTGCCGTAGCGCCGAGCATCGTCGGGATCGAGGGCCCATAGATGTCGGCATCGAGCAACCCGACCCGGTGCCCGAGGCGCGCGAGAGCCATCGTGAGGTTGGTCGCGACGGTGCTCTTTCCCACGCCGCCCTTGCCACTCATGACGAGCACGACGTGCCTCACTCCGGGAATGAGGTCGTTCGGGCCGATGGTGCGGCTCGCGTTCTCGGCAGTCTTTTGCGGGGCTTCTTCGGTCACTTGGCGACTTTGAGGAAGTAGTACGCGGCAGCCGCGATGACGAGGAGAACGACGAAGATGGCGATGGTACCGCCGGATCCTTTCTTCGCAGCGGGCTCGAGGGCCTTGCCGGCTTCTGGCTCGTCGGCGGCCTCGGCTTTGCTCGGAGCCTCCTTCTCGATGGCCGTCTCCTTGGCGGCGGCTGCCTTCTTCGCGGCGGCGGCCGCTTCCTCTTCTGCCTTCTTTGCGGCAGCAGCGGCGGCCGCTTCTTCCTCTGCTTTCTTCTTTGCAGCAGCGGCTTCTTCGTCGGCTTTCTTCGCGGCGGCGGCAGCCTCTTCTTCTGCTTTCTTTGCAGCAGCGGCGGCGGCCGCTTCTTCCTCTGCCTTCTTCTTTGCGGCGGCCGCTTCTTCCTCTGCCTTCTTCTTTGCAGCGGCGGCAGCAGCGGCTTCTTCATCGGCCTTCTTCTTCGCGGCGGCCTCCTCCGCTCGTTTCTTGGCGACGTCTTCTTCCGCACGGCGCTTTGCTTCTTCGAGGGCCTTTGCCGCTGCAGCGGCAGCCGCGGGGGTTCCCGGGGCCGTCGACAAGAGCGCCGCGGAGGCCGACTTCGAGGCCGCCGTTGCAGGGGTGGGCTGGGGAGCCGGAGCCTTCGCGGGCTCGACCTTGGGACGTGCAGACACCGGCGGCATGAGCGGCGTCGGCTCTGCCATCTTCGGGGTCGTCATCGGAACGAGCGGCGTCGCATCGGCCGGCGGGATCGACGGCTTGATGCTTGTCGCGGGTTTCTGCGGCTCGCCGCGAACGATCCAGCGCGGGCGCCGGGCGAGCGTGACGGGTTTGCCTTCGACTTCGATGATCATCTCGAACTGGGGCTCACGGCGCGCCGAGCCGAAGAGAGGGATTTCGCTCTCGCTAGCGTCGAGGTTCCCGAGCAACGTTTCCGACAGCTGCCGCGCCGCCTTCTCGTAGCCCTTGCCAGATGCCATCATCTCTTGGGCATTCTTCTCGAACGCGTCGAGGTCGACGTCTTCGAGTCCGGTTCCGTCGTTGTTCATACGCGGGAGGGCTGCCGCGAGCTCGACGGCGATCTCGGAGAGTTCCCGATTCGTGAACTGCAGGAGCAAGCGGTCGATGAGGTGGTGAAGGTGCTGGTCGAGGAGGGCTGTGCTCTCATCGCCCTTCAGGGTCGGCGAAAGGAGCGTCAGCATTTCTCCTTGGATGCGCACAGGCTCACCTTTGCCGCCCTCGGCGAAGTAGAAGAAGCTGGAAGAACCGGCGTCGGCACCGATCGTGTGTACGCGTACGCCAAGACGGATGAGCTCGGGCGCCAAGCGCGAGGAAATCGCGATGAACGGGCTCGACGAGGCCGCGTGGAAAGCGAGTGGGAGCTTTGCCGGCGGAATCTGTTCCTCGGGCATGGTCGCCTTGAGCTCCGCACGGATGGCGTCCGTCAAATGGTCGCGTGCGACGACACTGACTTCGCGCTCCCAGTGGCGGAGCCCCCGTGGAACGAACCAGCCCGCGGAAGCATCGGGAATCACCACGGACTCCTCTCCTTCGATACGGCCGATGTACAGGTCCCCAGGGCGCGCGAGCACGGTCTTCATCGACCGCGAGGGTAACATGATGCAAGGCCGGGATTTCCACTTAATCCGCCCTTTTTCCCAGCCCGTCCGGTAGAGAGAAAGAGGAGCGTCTTGGGTACCGTTTTTCGAAGGCTAATCACTACCGTGGGCGCGGCGGCCTCGGCTTTGGTCTTTCAGGGCTGCGTGGCCTTCGTGAACGCAGATACCCCCAGCGACCACTGCGGTTTCGCGGGCAGCGAAACGGCTTGTGGGGCGTGCCTGCGGGACCATTGTCAGACGTCCATCGACAAGTGCTGTTCCGACGACGAGTGCCTCGACAATGAGTACGCGTTCGACGAGCCCTACATGAAGCTGGTCGATGCATGCGCGTCCGGTGATCGCGCCGTGTGCGCGTCGCTCGTCAAGGCCGACAAGTACGCCTACGTACCCGCGGCGAAGATCGTGTCTGCCTGCATCGCTCAGAGTTGCAGCTCGGTCTGTGCCGCGTCCGCAACGCCCCATCGTTCCTGCGAGGATACGGACGTCGGGACATGCGTTTGCACGGACGAGGACGCGGCTTCGTCGGGAGGGGCGTGCTCGAAAGCCTCGATTGGCGGCACGGACGCGCTCTGCGTCAGAGGCAAAGATGGGTGCACGTGTGCCAAGGTCTCCTGTTCGGGCGGAACCAGCTGTACCTGCGAAACCAACGGAGAGAGCGGCGGCTTTATCGAGTGCCAAAGGTCGACGAGCAAGGACGCGCAATGTTGTCTCAGCCAACCCTCGAACAAGGGTGGGTTCAGGTGTCGCTGCGCCGATTCCTACAGCTCCTGCGATTCGCAGAGCCTCGAAGTCTCGAGCTGCACCGAAGATGTGGTGCTGAAGGCTCTTGGCAACCTCGTCGTCGAGAAATGTGACAACTGACGAGCGTGTCAGTGCAGGCGGCCGCCTTTCGATCGGGATCCCGCTAGCCCGACTTCGTCGTCGCTCGATCGGAATTCAAAAGGCGTTGCATAGCTATGGCTGCGTGCAGAAGACCCGCGGAGGCGCGGGGTCACGGCTTCGTTTCCTCTCCGCACAAAATCCCCGGCCGCATGTCTGGACGCCTCCCGACGAGGCGGCCGAGTCGGCGGCTGCTGGCCGGGGTTTTTGCGTTCGCTCTCACTTCGCCGCGCCCCGCGCCTCCGCTGGATTCTTCCGAGGGCGTGAGGGTGGTCCATGATCGATGAACTAGGTCTAGCTCGGCTAGCGACAAATGCGAATCGCTCGAGGCAGTGCGGTGACCGTCAGCGGAAAGCCCGCACGAGCCTCACCGTCGACGTCGAGCAAGAAGACGTCCGAGGCATCGGGGTTGCCGAGTTCGATCGTGAGCTTCGATGCACGGAAGTGGGTTGCGTGCCCTTCCTGCACGTGCTTTCCGCCATAGACACCACGAGACTGCGTCGCGAATGCCACTTTGCTCGTGGCGTTGAACGTCACGATGTCGAATTGTCCGTCGGAGAGATCGGCCATGGGAGCGACGTGCATGCCTGACCCGAAGTACTGACCGTTGCAGATCGCCAACATGAACGTCTCGATGGAACGCGTGCCCGACCCACCTTCGCCATTTGCTTCGGGGCCCTCGAATGAAATCTCGAGCTTGCCGAGCTTCGCATTCAGCAGGGCTTTCGTGGAGGCGGCGAAGTACGCGAACGTCCCTCCGAGAGCGCGACCGCTGCGCGAGACGTAGTCGTCGACGAGACCGCCCATACCCAGCGAGAGAATGTTGACGAAATGCGTGTCGCGCAATTCGCCCGATGCCTCCGTGTGCTGCAACTTGCCGACGTCGACTTCGACCGTCTCGCGCTTCTTGATACGATCGAGATAGGTGTCGAGACGGTGCGGGATGTCGAGAGACTTGCGGAAATCGCCGCCAGTGCCTTGACCGACGATGCCGAGCGGGACGTCCTTGGCGCGACCCGATCGCACGAGACCATCCACTGTTTCGCTGATGGTACCGTCGCCGCCGACGGCGACGAGCAACGGATGTCCCGCGCGCGCGCCTTCTTCCGCGATTTCACGCGCGTGTCCCGAACGTTCGGTGACGGCGAATTCGATGTCGCCGAGGGCGCGGCCAATCGTGGAACGGAGTTCTTGGAGAACGCGCCCCGTCTTTCCGCCGCCTGAGTTCGGGTTCAAAATGACGAGCGGCTTCATCGTCGACTTCTCACGCTACGAGGCCTCGCGAGGCCACACGACACCGCGTTCGCGGAGGTCGCTCACGGTGTCAGCCAGCGTGGAATTCGGTTCGCGCGGGATCCATCCGAGCTCGTGCTCCGCCTTGCTCGCGTCGAGGTACCAAAAGTATTGCGCCATATCGACGCTTTCGGCGTCGACAGGAGCCGCGAGGCCGAATCGCTTCAAAAAGCCATCGACCTGCGTCATGCCCTGCTTGATGAGGTCAGGCATCCGCGGAATGGGGACGACGGGGGCACGCACGCCAGACGCGCGCTCGAGACGCCCGAAGAACTCGCGGAGTGTGAGGTTGCAGGCGCCAAGGAGATAGCGCTCTCCGGGCTTGCCCTTGTCCATGGCGAGGATCATGCCTGCTGCAGCGTCTCTCGCATCGACGAACGAGAGACCACCCGGCGGAACCATCGGAACTTTGCCCTCGAGAAAGAGGCGAACGTCCTCCGTGGAGGAACCATGCGTGTCGCCGGGGCCGAGGAGAAGCGTGGGGTTCACGCACACGACCTCGAAGCCATCGCCGTTGCGCGCGAATGCCGCGCGCTCTGCATAGAGCTTGCTGCGGTAGTATGGCCAACGCTGAATGAGGTGGGTCGGCGTTTCGTCGTCTTCGGTGGAGATGTAGTCCGGCTTCTCACTGACGGCGACGACCCCGCTCGTCGATGCGACGACCGCGCGCTTCACTCCCTGTGCCTTGCAGGCGTCGAGTACGCGACCGGTCCCAACGACGTGGAGCTCGTAGAGCGCTTCGGCGTCCTTCGGGTCACGCGAGACTTTTCCCGCGCAGTGGTAGACGGCGGTCACGCCCGAAGCAGCGTTGGAAACGCTCGCTTCGTCGAGAACGTCGCCACGAGCGATGGTGACGCCGAGCGCTTCTAGTTCCGGTGAAGGCTTGCGGCACAGGGCGACCACCTCGTCGCCACGCGCTCGAAGCTGCGAGGCGAGGTGGAAGCCGAGAAAGCCTGTGGCACCCGTGACGAGAACTTTCATGAAGTCACCTGGTCGAGGCGGAAGACGCGCTGGAACTCGACGAGGAGACCCACGTCGTTCGACTTGATGGCGCCGGAGAGAAACTCCGCTGGCCCCGGCGTGTACGCCTCCTGAACGATGCGGCGGAAGATCTCCGGGTTCGTCTTGAGGACGCAGTCTGCTGTACCGCCGGCAGGCTTGCCTTGTTTGATTTCGCAGTGACCGGGCTTCACGCTCACCGTCCACTTGGAGAGGTCGTCGCCTCCGAGCGTGAAGTAGAACGAAAGGGGGTTCTTCACCGCGGTCTTGTCGAACTTGCGCTCGAGTTCGGAGAAGAGACGTGTGAGCGGATTCGTCTCATCACGCTCCTTCACTTCTTCGCGCGACCCGAGCGAGGCGATGGAGAGTGAGGAACCTTCCTTCAGGGCGAGGACTGCTTCGCGCGCGAGGCGTGCCGTTTCGCGGGTAGCGTCGGCCATCTTCATGCCGGCGGTGAGTCTCCGGAGGTCCGATACACACAGAGGCGGGCCGATGCGCGCGACGAGCTCGCGCTTCTTCGGAAGCTTCGAGCCCTTGGGCATCGCTTCGAAAGCGCCGCCGATGTACACAGGGAGGATGTCGACACCGTAGTAGAGCGACAGGTGACCAATGAGGGACTTGAATTCCTGAACCTCACCGTTCACCGAACGCGTGCCCTCTGGGAAGATGAGCATGTTCTTGCCCGAGGTGATGACCTCAGCCGCTTGCCGTTCGCTCGCACGAAGACCGCCCTTGCGGTCGATCGCCTTCAGGTTCGAGAAGTTCTCGAAGAACGTTCTCTTCCAGCTCTCGCGTTCGAAGAAGTAGTCGGAGGCCGCCAAGCTGACGAGGTCTTCACCGAAGGGGCCGAGGGCATGTCGCACGAAGCCCATGTCGAGGTGGCTCGTGTGGTTGGCGACGACGATCACGTTGCGGTTGTGCGGGATGTTGGCCTGCCCGATGACGCGGGGCTTCATCATTCCGCCGTAGAAAGCGTCTTGGATCTTTCCGATGAGCTGCTTGCCGCGCTCTTGCACGAACTCCGGCAAGATCCGGACGTCATCTTCTTTGGAATCATCGCGACGGCCTTGGATCGCGTAGCGGCTGGCGCGCTTCGCCGGCACGATGCTCGGTGTCGAGGTGACGTGAACGAGCCGCTCGACGTCCTGAACGGTCACGCAGGCCATGAGCGCCTGTGGGTCGATCGTTCCGAAGTCCGTTTCCAACGTGGCCAGCAGCTCGGTGAGAGAAAGCGAGTCGAAGCCTAGGTCGCCCTGCATCGTGCTCGTCGCGTGGATGTCCGAGAGCTTCTTTCCTTTGACGGACGAGATTGCGCGCCGCACCGGGCTCTCGGTTCCGCGTCCTTCCTCGTGGCCTTCGGCTCGGTTCTTCGCGGCGAGCATTCGTTCGAGGAGGGCGCGAGCTTCGTTGCGCTTCACCTTTCGGGTTGCGGTCCGGGGAAGCTTGGCGTCGTAGAAATGTGTGATGCCCGGCTGCTGGCCGTAAGGGAGCTTGGAGATGGCTGCGCGAAGCGACGCCTCGGCGCGCGTCATGCGCTCTGCCCGGCTCACGCTGTCGTCCGTCTCGGGCACGGCGATGCAAGCGAGGCGCTCGACGCCGCTTTCGGTCGTAACGCCGACGATGGCGAGCTCGTCGATGTGAGGCACCTTCCCGAGCAAACGTTCGACGTCGTCCGGATAGATGTTCTCGCCGCTTGCCGTGACGACGACGTCTTTCGAGCGACCGGAGATGACGAGATTGCCCTTGCGATCGAGCTTCCCGAGGTCGCCCGTGCGGAGCCACCCGTCTTCGAGCACTTGCGCGGTCGCTGCAGGGCTCGTGTAGCCGACCATGACGTTGGGGCCTTTCGCGAGGACCTCGCCGACACCGTTTTGGTCTGGATCCGCGATGCGAATGCTGACCCCTGGAATGGGCTTGCCCACGTGGCCACGGCCGGTGTCCGGCTTGGCGACCGTGAGCACGGGAGATGCTTCGGTGAGGCCGTAGCCTTCGGCGAGCTTGAGACCGAGACCTTGAAACAGCTTCTGCGTTTCGGGAGGGAGCGCGGCGCCGCCGGAAATGAGCGTTCGGACGTGACCTCCGAGAGCGTCGTGCACGGTGCCGAAAAGGAGCTTGCCGATGTCGAGGCCCGCGTTTTTCACCAAGAAGCGATTGAGCTCGCCGCCGAGGTCGAAGAATGCGCGTGAGATGGGGCCGCGCGCTTCCACTTGCGACAAGATACGACGCTCGAGCAGCTGCCACACGGCGGGGACACCCACCATCGCAGTGATGCGTCCCTCGCGCATTCCGCGACTCACGCGCTCGCCGGTCAGCTCGTCGAGGTAGAGAATGCGCGTGCCGCGCGAGAAGGGAAGGAGCAAGCCACACGTGAACTCGAAGGTGTGGTGGAGCGGGAGAACGGAGAGCACGCGATCGCGTTCGCCAATCGGGAAGAGAGGCGCGAGAGCCGCGATGATCGACGTGAAGTTCGCATGGGAGAGGAGGACGCCCTTGGGGACGCCGGTCGTTCCGCTCGTGAAGATGACGCTTGCGACGTCTTCGGGAAGTAACTCGACCTCGGTGAAGGGCGTGTATGCCGCGGCATCGCCGACCACGTCGGACATGAGGTATTCCAGCGTGAAGTCGCGGAGCTTGCTCGTCGCTTTGCGAAGTTCGGTGCCGGCCTTCTTTTCGACGTGGGCGTCCCACGCGGCGAACGTGGCGCCAGACTCACGAAGAATGTTGGCGGCCGGCATGGCCTCCATGTTGGCGTCGACGGGGACCGCACTGCCACCCGCACGGAGAATGCCGAAGTACACAATCGGCCAGGCCGGCGAATTCTCTGCCGAGAGATACACGCGGTCGCCCTTGCGAAGACCTGCCTGTACGAGGCGTGCGGCGACGTTCTTCGATTTCTGTGCAACGTCGTTGTAGGTGACGCGCGAGAAGCCCGTGTCTTCCATGTATTGGAATGCGAGGGCATGCGTATGGCGCTCGGCCATCTGATCGACGAGCGTGACGAGCGTGTGATGGGAACGAAGGGCCTTCGGCTCCTTCTTGCCGTACCGCTCTTCCATCCACGGGATGATTCGGTTCTCCATGGCGGGCATGTGCTGCTCCATGAAGTAACGAGCCCAGTCGAGCTTCTCTGGCGTCCAAGGAAGCTTGGCCTTGTCTTCCTCGCTGAGGCGCGCGTAGGCGGCGCGGGTGTTGGCGCAGGAGAATGGGCCCTTCTGGTCGTACGTGAAGGGCATGAAAAGTCCGAACACGTCGGCGATACGCTCTTCCTGTTTGGCGAACGATTCGAGCGCCCCCGCCGAGGCTCGACCCACAGAGGCTGCGGGGCCGGGCAGCGCTTTGAGGACCGAAGAGACTTGCCGTGCGATCGCAGCGAACCGGCGAGGCCCGACGGCGGCGAAGCGCTCCTTCGAGACGACGCTGATCTCGATGTGCGAGTTCAGGAAGTTGAGGAACGGATTTCCTTTGCCGCGGCGCTGGAAATACTTTCGCTTGTAGAGACCGATGAGTTCGCCGTAGCGACGGCTCGTACACGGATTCGAGTCGGAGAGGCCATACTGGTAGACCGGCGCGTGGCTCTCTTCGAGCAACTCGGCGAGCGAAAGGATCATGCCGACGCACACGGTATCGGCCGGGATGAAGTCGAGCAGGATGTCGCGGGCCACCATTTGGTGTTGGCCCTTCATGACCATGAAGATGATCGGCGCGCTCGTGCCGATGCCTTCGTTCCACCCAGGGAAGGGGAACTCGATGGTCGTCTCGCAGCAGGCGGGGCGACCGATCGTGTGTACGAGGCCACTCTTCGAGATGAGCTGCTCGCCAATGCTCTTCGTGTACGTGTAGACGTTGGGCCAGCCCCAGTGGGTCGCGCGCTCCTTGCCGGCCTCAACGAGGCGATCGCTCACCCAGCGCCTTCGTACGTTGGCGAGCTCGGCTTCGAGCGGACCGCCTTCGGTCGGCTCTTGGCGTGCGAGGAGGTTCTTCTTCGCTCGCTCGAGGAACTCGCTCTGCCGGAACGCGTCGTCGCAGCGGTGGTGCGCTTGCGCGATGATGTCGAGGCAGTCTTTGACTTCGCGCTCCGGGTCCCACAGCTCGCGGCCGAGTTCGTCGGCGCGCGGAAATGGATGGGCCATCGGCACTTCTTCGTCGATTTCGCCCGTGCGATTGCCGACGACGTAGCAGGTGCTCGTGTGGAAGAGCGGCGCGTCGCCGAGAGCGCGGCACAACTCGATGAGGTTCTGCGCACCAAACGCATTCGCATCGAGCGCTTCGTCGAGCGGCGGATTGAAGTCGACGACGCCGGCGACGTTGACGACTGCGTCGATGGTGCCGCGAAGCTCTCGAAGGAGACCCTTGTCGATGCCGCACACCTCGCGCCCGACGTCACCATCGATGGGGACGATGCGCTCACGGAGGAAGGTTTCGAAGGCGTCGCCGTGCTGTTCACGGAGAGGCTTCAGCGCTTCGCTGGCGGCGATTTCGTCCCAGAAGCGTTGCTCCGGCGTGCGCCCCTTTCCCTTGCGGACGAGGAGGTAGATGCGCCCCACGTTCGGGTAGCGGTGGAGAAGCAAAATCCAGAAGATCTTCCCGAGGAAGCCCGTGCCTCCGAGGATGAGGAGACGAACGCCATCGAAGAGCTGCGTCGGATCCAAAGGCCGAGCCGAAGACCCCGCGGTTGCCACGTTTTCGGCGTCGAGGAGGGCGGGGTGAGAAGAGGAGCCGTAAGGCGCGCCTGTGGGGGATGTTCCGTTTGACATGCAAAAACTGCCGAAAATGCGAATCGCTGGCTTACCAGACGGAAAGGACGGGAGCAACGCGGCCAAGTGACCTCGGGAAGTCCCGAAGTTCTGCAGACAAATCAAGCTGTTACACCTGCCCTGGTCGAAGGGGTCCCACGCCCGACTGGCGCGAATGCCTTTGGAGGAGGAATCTTTTGGGAAGGACGCCCGTCTAAAGGGTCGAGGATCGGAAGAAGGCAGCATGAGCAGCAGCACGACTGGCACGCGCGAATCGAGCAAGGACACCCGTTACGTACGCCCGAGCATCGCCTCTTGGGGCGCGCCGATGGCCGCGCCGTTCATCACGATTACCGCCGCGGTTGCGCTCTATGCCGCGTTCGGTCCGGCGATTCCCTACGTGCCTCGCATTGCGGTCGGCATCGTGGGCGTACTCATCGGTGGCGCGCTCGGAATGATCTACGTCGGTATGCTCGCGCTCATCGACGTCATGCTGCTCGCCATTCGCGTCCGTCAGTTGCCCACGGGCAAGAGCGCATGGGCAACGTCGGCACTCTCGCCGCTCGCCTTTCTCGCGAGCTATGCCGTGCTCAAGCCGTGGACCTATTGGCGTGGCGGCCCGTGGACCGTCTTGGCGATGGTCCTCGTGCCGATGGTCGTGACGGCGTTCGCTTCGCGCCTCGTGCGCGGCAAGCGACCGTAGAGGCAGATCCTCGGTCCGAGGTTATGAGATACACCCTAGAAGCGAATGCGAAGTCCGCCTGGTGAGGCGGACACTTTGCTTTGTCCGCTGGGGGCCGTGAACACGAGCACCGCACCGACGGCGGTGATGGCCAGGCCTGCGAAGAACACCACTGTCGAGACGGTCGCCTTCGACGACGCGTCGTCACGAAGGGAAAGTCCTGTTGCATTGCAGCGATTGGCTTCGTCGCACATGCCGTTCGATTGGTCGTAGGTGGCTTTCGCGTTGATACCGAGCGCGACGGATGCGATGACGGTCGCGATACCGGCGCCCCCGGTCACGTACCCAGCGATGCGCTGCGTTTGCCCGACGCTCGCTTCGCGCTTCGACGGACCCACCGGCAGCGGTGGAGGATTGTCGCGTCCTTGGGGTTCGGGACCACCTGGGGCGGGGGCCGGCGCAGACGTGTCTTCGTCGAGTTGTGGAATGCGGATCGGCGGAATGCTCTGCCCTTCTTCCACCTTCACCGTGAGCGACCAAGGCTTGTAGCCCGGCGCGGAAGCTTCGATTTTGTGTTCACCGGGCGTCACCGGAACGAGTGCGTTCAGCTGCGTCTTCGAAAGAGCGACGCCATCGCGCTTCACGACGAGCCCCGGCACTTCGTCGGCCGGAATGAGCGTGATGGTGAGCTTCGGAAATCGGCTCTCCTGGAGCTCGACCTTCAGCTTGAGATTCGGCAGTCGGTCGCTCTTTTCCTTCTCGGCGAACGCAACCGCAGCCGAGAAGTGCTTCCATGCTTCGAGCTTCTTTCCCCAGAGCTCGTAACAGAGCCCAGCGCGTTCTTCCGACTGTGACGAAGGTGCGAGTTTGGCAGCTTCTTCGTATTTCGGGCACGCGTCGGCATACCTGTAGGTTGCAGCGAGTTTGTCGGCTTCGGCGACGAGCTTCGCGGGATCGTCGGCGGCCGACGCGTCGTACGAAACGAGCGTCGCTGCGCCGCTGAAGAGTGCGGATACGAGGAGGCTGTGGCGGGTGCGTGAGAGAATGCGCATGGCTCAGAGACCTCCGTCGGAAAACGCGCCCGATTTGCCCGTTGCACCCGGAACGCCGCCGTCTGGCGCGGGCCCACCGGCGCCGCCGGCTTTTGCCGTGCAAGCGAGTTCGCCGATGTTGGTCACTTGGGCGCCGGCGAGACCGACCACGCAGAGCGCGTGCCCACCCGCGCCTCCTCCTCCGATGCCACCAGCGGCGCCGACGGCACCCATTCCGCCTGCAGTTCCGCCCGTTCCTTTCTTCGGCGTTGCGCAGACGAGCACGTTGCAGTCGGTGAAGCACGTCGCTGCAGTATCGGTGCCCGCAGCGCCCGCTGCACCGGTACCGCCCGTGCCACCTTTCGAGCCGATGCCGCCGTTGCCTCCTGGGCCGGCCGTCGACTTGGTACGTAGGAAGTCGACCTTGCCGCCCACGGCGTATACGGCGACGCTGCTGCCTCCGGCGAGGCCGCCGCCGCCGGGCTTGCCTCCTCCTCCACCGCAGCCGCCAAGTCCGTCGCTGCCGCAGAGCTTGCCAGAAACGGGATACCCGGCGCAGGTGTCGATGCCGTTGCAGGTGTCCTTGCAGGTCGTACAGCCGCCGAGCCCGCCCGCCGTGCCGGTCGCGCCGGTACCGCCCGCGCCACCGGGAATTCCGTCACCACCGCCGATGCCATTCGGACCGAACGTGACAGGGGTGCTCCCTGCGCCCGCTGCGCCGGCCGTTCCCGCAGGGGCCGGTGCACACCCGCCGGCCGCGCCCGCGGTTCCTGCGGCCCCAGGGGTGCCAGGGTTACCGGGGCCGCCTTCCTCCACGCGCAACCACACGTCTTGGAACTTCACGACGGCTTGGTTGAGGAACACACCGTAAAGAGATTCGCCGTTTCCGGCGAGCTGCTTGCTGTTCACCGAAAGGTACGAGAGCGTGAACGTCGGCGCACCCCCGTCTCCGCCCGTACCGGCGACGATGACCTTGTTTTGGTCGCCCTTGATGACCGTGCGAGAGGGCGTGTCTGCGCGGCAGTCGCGAATCCATTCGAGACCCGTGCCAGCATCGCCGGTTCGTGTGCGCCAAGCGCCCTCGACGACGAGCCCCGTCGGGACGTTGTTTGCAATGCTGACCGAACCCGTATACGTGCCACTTGCAAGGTACACGTACTTGACGGAGCTGCCCTTTTCGATGGCACGCGTGAGCGCGGCGGTGAAGCTCTTGCACGGTTCGTCTTGCGTGCCACAGGTTGCGCTGTCGACGCCGACCCCGACATGAGCGAATACGGCGGCCGAGGCGTCGACGGTGCGATCGGCGCAACCGGGTGGGGCGCTCTCGGCGACGAGGAACAAATCTTCCGGGGCTTCGGCGTCTCCCGCGTCTTCCGCGGTCGGCGCATCGATGGGGGTCACGACGTCGGCGGTGGGCGCCGCGTCCGTGCGTCCGTCGTCGAGGATACCGTCTTCGAAACCCCAGATGGCGGCACACGCCGTGAGACCGACGCCAAAGGAGAGCGCCGCTACTTTACGCCAAGCGAACATGCGAACATTGTGTCTGAAAAACGCCTGCTTTGCGAGCGCTTACAATGACATCCGTACGGTTGCGAGAACGCCATAGTGGTCCGTCGGGTGCATGCCACGAATCGTTTCCGTCATGCAGACCCGCGCTTCGATGGGCTCGCCGCAGCTACGGTTCGGCTCTCGTACGTAGATGTAGTCAATGCGGCGTTCGGCTTCCCGAAAGAGCGCGCCAAACGGATTCGTCTTCGAATACGTGACTCCGGGACCACCGTCACCCGCGTAGATCCAGGCGTCTGCATAATACACGCGTGGGCCGAGAATGCTGGTTTGGCCGCGCAAGTAGCGCATTTCGTCCGAGTCTGGTTCGGCGTTGAAGTCGCCGGTGAGAACCGCAGGAAGACTGCACCCCTTCGCAAGCTCAGGCACGACTTGGGCAATGGCGCGAACCTGAGCCTCCCGGCTCTCTCCGTCGTCGAGCTCCCAGTTGAGGTGCGTCGTGAAGAAGGGAAGGGTTCCGAGCGGGGTTTCGAGCTCGGCAAAGACGAGGCACCGGCCCTGGATTCGATGACCCGCGGGAAGGCGTTCGGTGTGGGAACGCTTCACCGGGAAGCGGGAGAAGATGGCGTTGCCGGTCAGGCCGTCGTTGTCGTCGTAACCTGCACCGAAGACGTACGCGTAGTCGTTCGCTTTGGCGAGGATGGCGCCCTGATCGTAGTCGGGCTCGACGCGGACTTCTTGCAGCCCGATCACGTCCGCCTGCAGGGCTCCGATCGCCTCTGCGAGCCGGGGCATGCGCTCTTCCCAGGGACCGAACTTTTGCCAGATGTTGATCGTGGCAAACTTCATGTCGGTCTTCGGGTCGTACCCCCGTGCGTTCACTTCGTGACTCCGACGATGCGTAGCATGTCGTCGCGGAGTCGCTCGATGAGAGCTTGGGCGCGCACCTTGGCGTCGTCGAGAGTCTGTCCCTCGTTCAAGTCGACGCGCACGTCGAAGTAGATCTTCGCCTTCGGTTCGGTGCCGCTCGGGCGCGCGATGACGCGATGTCCGCCTTCGAGGGCGAAGGTGAGCATGTCGGAGCCAGGTTGCCGCGCGAGGTAGTCGCTCGTCTCGACGACGGCGAGGTTCCCGATGACTTTGGGCGGCGCCTCACGCAGGGTCTGCATCATGCGCGCGAGCTCGCGGGCGCCGTCGGGGCCCTTTCGGGTGATGCTCTGTTGCGCGCTTCCGCAGTACCCGAAGCGTCGATAAATGCGGAAGAGTTCGTCCCAGAGCGTGCGACCTTCGGCCCTCAAGGAAGCGGCGAGCTCTGCGAACAGCACGGCCGCGCTGATGCCGTCTTTATCGCGTACGCGCGTGCTGACCGCATACCCGAGCGCTTCTTCGTAGCCGAACAAGAAGGGGCGACCGGTGGAGCGCGAAAGCTCGTTCGACCCGTGCATGATCCACTTGAAGCCGGTCAGCGTCTCCGCGAACGGAGCGCCGAACTCTTTCGCCATCCGCTCGAGGAGCGGGGAAGAAACGGCGGTCGTGGCGAGGACGCCCGGGGTGGTGCCCGCGCGCTCGAGGAGGAAGTTGCCGAGCAACGCCCCTACTTCATTGCCTGTAAGTTGCACGAAGTGGAGCGGATCGTTCGCCGAAGGAATGGCCACCGAAAGGCGGTCTGCGTCGGGGTCGTTCGCGATGATGAGGTCCGCTCGCTCCTTCTTGGCGAGAGCGTACGAAAGGTCGAGTGCGCCGGCTTCTTCCGGGTTCGGAAAGTTGACGGTGGGAAAGGCAGCGTCGGGCTCGGCCTGCTCTTTCACCGAGAGGACGTTCGCGAAACCTGCTTGTGCGAGCGCCGCCCGGCACAGTTTGCTGCCAACACCATGGAGCGCCGTATGCACGATGCGGAGCGACCGGTCGGCCTTTTGGACCTTGGGAAGATCGGCGAGACTCGCGAGGTACGACCGCTCGACGGATGCGTCCAAAAGAGGCAGGTTGCTTCGATCGTCTCGCACGATGTCTTTCGCGACCGGTGCGGCGGCAATGGCCTTGGCGATCTCTTCGTCGATGGGGGGAACGATCTGAGCGCCATCTTCCCAATAGACCTTGTAACCGTTGTACTCTGGAGGGTTGTGGCTCGCGGTCACCATGATGCCGACGGCTGCGCGGAGCTCGAGCGTGGCGAATGCGCAGAGAGGGGTGGGGTCGGGCGCCGCGAACAAGTGCACGGTGAACCCGCGGGCGAGGAGGACGCGCGCAGCACCTTCGGCGAAGGCGCGGCTTCCTCTCCTCCCGTCGTACCCGATGACGGCTCCCCGCAGCTTCGCGTCGTTGACCCGCTTTTCGAGCACATCTGCGAGGCCGCTCGTCGCCCGAAGGACGACCGCGAGATTCATGCGCGACCAGCCAGCGCCGATGACGCCCCGGAGGCCTGCCGTTCCAAACGCGATGGGGTCGCCGAAGCGCTCGCTCATTTCTGCCGCGTCACCTCGGGCGATCGCTTCTTCGAGTTCTGCGATGGTTTCCGGGTCGGGGTCGCCGGCCAACCACGCTTTGGCATGGGAAAGGAGAGCGGCGGAGGGCGCTGTTGTTCGAGGATCGGTAGCCACGCTTTCCTCATAGCAACGAAATCGCTGCCCTGCAGCGCCCACGTGCGGTACTGAAAAGACCGTGCTGCGGTATGTTCTACGGCGCATTTTGTGGGCGATTCCCACGCTCTTTGGCGTGAGCTTGGTCGTATTCACGATCACGACCCTGCTGCCCGACCCACTCGCGTCGATTTCCGCTCCCGTTGGTTCCGACGTTTACGAAGAGGCGATGGAGACGCGACGGGAGCGGTTCCTGGACCTTCCTCGATTCATCAACACACAGCCCGAAGACGTACGTTCGCGAACCGACGCCTGCGTTCGACAAATCGCGGCGAAAGAGCCGGTTCCGACTGCGACGCGACCCAACTGCCTCACACGCCTCGGCGGGGCGGCGCTTCCGCATCTCCTGCCGCGGCTCTCGGAGTTGCCTCCGGCCGATCGGCAGCGCGTCGCCATCGCGCTCGCACCGCTCGCCGCGCGCATGCAACTGCGCAACGCGGGACAGGCCGACAAGCCCGAACGCGCAATCATGTTCTGGACGCGCTTTTGGGAGGACCACGCCATCGACTTCACGGCGCCTGCCACGAGGCGCGCGGTCGATCGCTTCGTGCAGTACGGCGGTAAGGAACGAGAAGCAGACCTTCGCCTGCTCGATACGTTCGTCTTGCCGGATCTCTTCGTGGCGCTCGCCGAGACCGATCGACGTGACGCGCGCAGTCAGCTGTCTGCGCTGCTGTCTCACATCACCGGCAAAGAGATCTCCATTCCCGACGATGCAACGGACGTGCAGATGCGCGTACAGGTCGATCGATGGCTCTCGTGGTGGTTCATCCACGAACTCGACTTTCGGCAACTCGATGGGCCGGAGCGCGTCATCGGGACGGTGACGGAGACGAGGTACG
Organism: Polyangiaceae bacterium; assembly: GCA_046351415.1. Classification (GTDB taxonomy): domain Bacteria; phylum Myxococcota_A; class Polyangia; order Polyangiales; family Polyangiaceae; genus JABFRG01. The sequence goes on from JAXLYO010000001.1 coordinate 50,534, forward strand.
TTCGATGGATGGGCGGAGCGCTTCGCGGAAGGCTCGTCAGCGGGCCGCGAAGCGACGTTCCCATGGGAGATCGTCTTCGTTCCTGTGCGGCCGTGACCATCGCGCTCACGCTTCTCGCGATGTTCCTGGGCTATGCCGTCGCGATCCCGCTCGGCGTCGTGGCCGCGATGTTTCGCAATCGTGCCGTCGACACGACCATCGCGTTCGTCCTGTTCTCTCTTTACTCGATGCCCGTCTTCGTCCTCGCCGAGGCCTTGCGCCGCATTCAGACGGGCTCTTTGTTCTTGCCGGTCATCGTCCTCGCGGTCGCATCTCTCGCGACTTTGTCGCGCGCCCAGCGTGCAGCCATCCTCGACGTGCTCGAAGCCGACTATGTCCGTACGGCTCGAGCCAAGGGCGTCTCTGGTTTGCGGCTGATGACCCTCCACGTCCTCAGGAATGCGTCCCTTCCGGTCGTTTCGCTCGCGGGCGTGCAGTTTCCGGCGTTGCTCGGCGGCGCGTACGTCGTCGAAGAGGTCTTTCGCCTGAAAGGCATGGGCTACGAGACGCTACGCGCAATCGAAATGCATGACGCTTCTTGGATCGTCGTGTCCGTCTTGTTCGTGGCAGCCTGCGCGACGCTCTCGCTGCTCGGCAGCGATGTCGCCCAAGGCCTCCTCGACCCGCGAGTTCGGGAAACGCTTCGAAGGAGATCCGCATGAGCGCTTCCGAAGCCCCGAAGAGCAAACGCGCCGGGCAAGCGGCGCCTGGTACCTTGCGGCGAGCCTTCATCGACCTCCGCAAACGTCGTCTCGCTTCGGCGTCGCTGGTCGTCTTCGGGGTCTTGCTGCTCTTGTCGCTCTTTGCAGATTTCTGGGCGAGCTCCTATCCGCTCTTCGGTTCGTGCGGTGGCGAAAGCCATTTCCTCGCCAATGTGACGCATCCAGCGGCCCTCGCACGCAAGACTCCGGCCGAGCGCCGTGCGTGCGTTGCGGAAGGGGCTACGTTCACCTTCGTGCATCATGGGGCCGACGAAGAAGACGGCGTTCCGCTCGCACCACCGCTAGGTGCAGCGGGGCACCCCCTCGGAACCGACGAGCGCGGACGTGATGTGTTCGCCGTTCTTGTGTATGGTGCACGTACCGTTTTTGCATTCGCGCTTGCTTGCGCGGCTCTCAGTGTCGTGCTCGGAGCTACCGTTGGTGCTCTAGCTGGGTTCTTCGGTGGTGCGTTCGATGCGACCATTTCGCGTTCGATCGAGGTCCTGACGGCATTCCCGTCTGTCGTACTCGTACTCGCAGTGCAAGCGGTGTTGCCGCACCCCACGACCCTTTCGCTCCTCGTGACGATCGGATGCACGCGTTGGGCGGAGATTGCTCGAGTCGTCCGGAGCGAGGTCTTGCGCGCGACCAACGAGGACTATGTCGTCGCGGCGCGCGTCATCGGCGCAAGTCCGCTCAGGGTGCTCACCCGGCACATCGCTCCGCATGCTCGCGCGCAGGCCATGGTCGCGGGGGCCTTCGCGCTTTCGACGATCGTGCTCGTGGAAGCTTCTTCGGACTTCCTCGGCATCGGCGTGAACGGCGCGTATCCTACGTGGGGAACGCTCATGGGGCAGGTTCGCCATCATCCGGAGGCCTGGTGGCTTCTGGTTTTCCCTGGGACCGTTCTTTTCGTCACGGTGGCGGCGCAAAACATCTTCGCCGAGACCTTGCGAGACACGCTCGACCCGCGGCAGGCCCAGCGATAGGCGCGGGGGCGGGCGGAGCCGAATCTCGGTACGCGCGAAGCGGATGCTCGTTTACATCCAGCGAGGGCTCCACTACTTCGAGACGCATGGTGATACTTGGAGGAGGCGGTTCACGGCCTTTCGGTGGGAGCGGCGGCGCGTCGGGCAACGGTGGTGCCGGTTCAGGGGGCTCGGGTTCAATCCCCTATTTGACCGAGCAAGACTTCGAGCGCGCCCTTCGTAGCGAAGTGCCTGCGCTCGTTCAGTTCACGTCGGGCCGCAGTCAGGTGTGCAAACAGATCGCCCCCGAGGTCGAGGCTTTCGCGAAGGAGGTCGAGGGCAAAGTTGCGGTCTTCCGCGTCGACATCGACGTTGCGCAGACGCTCGCGCGGCAGCTCCGGCTTCAATCCGTGCCGACGTTCATGCTCTTTGCCGAGGGGCGGCTTGCAGACGCACAGATGGGCCCTCTCAATCGCAAGCAGCTTCGTGCGATGACCGAACCGTTTTTGCCGCGTCAGGCCGGAGCGCTCAAGCCCGCGGAGCTAGCCCAGCTCATCACGCAAGGGGTGGTCGTGGCCATCGACACGCGCGATGCCGGCGCGTTCGGTCGTGCGCATCTGCCCAAGGCGGTGCACATGCCGCTCGAAGAGATCGAAGGTCGGGTCGCGGAGCTTTTCATGCAGCCCGGGCAGCCGATCCTCTATTGCCGCTCCGGTGACAAGAGCAAGGACCTGTCGATCAAGCTCGCGGAGCAAAATGTCGAAGTCGGTTTTCTCGAGGGTGGCTTGCTTGCATGGGAAGCCGACAATCTTCCTATCGTGCGCGGTGGTTGAGTCGCGCGCGAACAGAGACAGAACGGAGAAGCCAGGGGCCAAGGAGCAAGGGCATGCGAGGGCATGGGCGCGTGGAGGAGTGCAAGGCTCACGCAGACCCTGGCGCTTCGCCGAAGATCCGCTAGCGTTGGTCCCGGCTATCCCATAACCTCGGGGCGTCCAAGATGGTCAGGCGATCGGTAAGTGTTGGCAGTCGAAAAGTCGACGGCGCCGTCCCGGGAGGCGGCTCGGAGGATTTCGCCCGTTTTCGAACGATGCTCGATCAGCACATGGCCAAGAAGGGCCTGCGCTCGACCGACCAGCGAAGGCTCATCGTCGAAACGTTCTTCAACTCGCCGAGCCACATCAGCATCGAGGAACTCCTTGCCGAGGTGCGCTCGAAAGACGCCCGCGTGGGCTACGCCACGGTCTATCGCACGCTCAAACTCCTCGCGGAATGTGGCGTGGCCTTCGAGCGCAAGTTCGGCGACGGCCTCACGCGCTACGAACTCGCCGACGACGACGCGCACCACGACCACATGATTTGCTTGGAGTGCGGAAACATTACTGAATTCGAGGAGCCGTCCCTCGAAGAAGCCGAAGAGCGCATCGCGAAGGCCCACGGTTTTCTCCTGAAGAGCCACAAACACGAGATGTACGGGGTTTGCGCGGCCTGCCAGGCCAAGGCTCGGGCAAACGGTCGCGCGCTCGCCTGAGCCGTTTTCCGACGCATCCGGGTGCCCGGAGGCCTTGACCGGCCGCCCCCGGCAGGCGAGGATGTGCGCCTAGATTCTTTCAGGAGGTTTTTTCCGTCACATGACTATGGGCCGTCCCCGTTTCGATCCGCGCAATCAGCAGCGCGGTGGAGGTTTTCAGATCCGCGTCAACCATCGGATTCGAGTGCCCGAGGTGCGCGTGATCGCTGCCAATGGCGACATGCTCGGAGTCATGCCAACCCACGAGGCGATGCGCCTCGCGCAGGACCAAAACCTCGACCTCGTGGAAGTCAATCCGAAGGCCGAGCCGCCGGTTTGCAAGATTCTCGACTTCGGAAAGTACAAGTACGAAGAGAAGAAGAAGACCGCAGAGGCCAAGCGCAAGCAGACGGTCGTCGAAGTCAAAGAGATCAAGATGCGTCCGAAGACGGACGATCACGACATCAACTTCAAGATCAAGGCGGCTCGTCGTTTCATCGAAGCCGGCCACAAAGTGAAGTTCACCGTGCGCTTCCGCGGTCGCGAAATCACCCACCCGGAAAAGGCACAGGAGCAGCTCAACATCGCAGTTGCGGCACTCGAAGACATCGCGAATCTCGAAACGCGCCCCATGATGGAAGCGCGTGCGATGACGGTCATGATCGCGCCGAAGCCGCAGATCATGCAGCGCGTGTCGCAGCTCAAGGCGCAGCGCGAGAAAGAGCGTCAACTCGCCGAGAAGGAAGGCCGAGCCGTTCCGCCGCCCACCGAATCGTCGCTTCCGGACCTAGACGACGACGACGACGACGACGACGACGACGACAAGGGCTGACCCCGATCGGGCCTTGGGCCGGAGTTCGCTCCGGTCCTGCCCACTCCCGCCATGACTGCAAAAGTTCGCATCCTGGTCGCAAAGCCGGGTCTCGACGGTCACGATCGAGGCGCCAAAGTCGTCGCGCGTGCTCTTCGCGACGCTGGCTACGAGGTCGTTTACACGGGGTTGCATCAGACCCCTGAGATGATCGCGAACGCTGCGCTTCAAGAAGACGTCGACGCCGTGGGCCTGTCGATCATGAGCGGAGCACACAACACGCTTTTCCCCGCGGTCATCGACGCGCTGAAAGCCAAGGGGCTCGACGACGTGGTTGTCTTTGGCGGCGGTATCATCCCCGACTCCGATCTCGAGCGCCTCGAAACAGCAGGAGCGCGCGGCATCTTCACGCCCGGTACCTCGCTCGAGAAGATCATCGAGTGGGTGCGCGAGAACGTCAAACCGCGTCACGCGTGAGAACTCGGGTCGCGGCGGTGTCCTAGGCCACGCGCGCCGCATTCAGGACGGCGTTTCATGTCGCAAGTCTGCGGACTCCTGCGGGTGCACGCTGGCACCTCGTTCGCAAAGCCACCGGGCCGGAGGTGTCTTTCATGCGAAACGTCGTGTTGTTCTCGTTGGCTGGTGTCGTACTTGGTGGAACCGTCACGCTAGGTTGCTCGTCGAGAGAGGAAGCGACGCAAGCCGCGCAAGCGGACGAGGCCCCCTTGCTACCCGACGCGGGGGTCACCCTCGACCAAACCGAAATCGTGAAGGGCGTGCCGGACCGTGGCCGGGATCCTGCGGTGGTCGCGCTTCGAATCGGCGAAGACGGCATGTGCACGGGTACCCTGATCGCGAAAGACGTCGTCTTGACCGCGCGGCATTGCGTTGCCCGAGCGGCCCCTACGGTGTCATGTCCAGCGACGGGCAGGCAGGTGTACGGAGAGCGCGACCCTGCGACCATCGAAGTGCTCGTCGGCGACAGCGTAGGGGCGCAACCCGCTTCCGCCAGAGGTCGCGAGATCGTCGCTCCATCTGGTGTCACCCTTTGCGATGCCGACATCGCGCTCCTCGTCCTCGACAAGCCCATCACCGGTATCAAGCCTGCTGGGGTACGGGCAACCGCGGTCGCCGTCGGTGACCGCGTTCGAGCCGTAGGTTTCGGCATGCGAAGAAATGACGGAGAAGCGGGCGTCAAGTTCGTCCGCGAGCACGTTCGTGTCTTGGCTGCCGCGCCAGCAGAGTTCACCGTCGGCGAAGCAACGTGTCAGGGAGACTCGGGTGGCCCCGCACTCGATGAAAGCACGGGAGAGGTGATCGGCGTCGTCTCGAGAGGGGGCCCGAGCTGTGAAGGGGCAGGGGTCTACAACATTTACACGCGCGTCGACGCGTACGCGTGGCTGGTCGATCTGGCGCTCTCGAAGAGTGGTCGCCTTCCGGGACCGGACGCGGGGGCGAAGGGAGCATCTCGCGGCGGAAAAGAGAAGCCACCGACAGACGTCGGCAGCCCATGCGAGGAAGGACGAGAGTGCGCAGCTGGCGTCTGCCTGAGGGACGGCGTCGGTGGCTACTGCAGTCGGACATGTGGCTCCGGTGATCGCTGCCCGACGAACTTCCACTGCAAAAAGGTGCAAGGTGCATCGGTCTGCGTGAAAGTGCGATAGACGCTGCGCTGGGCTTTTCTCTTCTCGGGCCGAAGGGGCCAAAGCACGGCGCTACGCGTAGGTTCACTTCGGGGCCGCAGTCGCTGGCCCCGCTCCCCGCTTCGGCGCTCGTGGTGCAGCTCGGGGGAAGAACGCTGCGGCGCGGGGGTCACGGCTTCGCTCTCCTCCTCGCAGTCATTCTCGCGTCGCCGGGAAACGTCGATGCCCGCGCTCACCTGCGATTCGTTACGCCGCATGTTCTTTCGCGCTCGCGCGGCGGCGCTTCGCGTTCCTGTCCTGGTCACTCTGACGACTGGACGATAACCGCCGCTCTGCTTTGCTCCGAACGTGCGGCCGACGGGAGAACGATGCGAGAGTGGATATCGAAGACCGCGCCCCCGCGCCTCCGCTCTGCGAAGAGCTGCCGCGATTCTCCGCGAAGTTTTGTTTCGAGTCTTTCGCCTCCCGCCGCTCGACGCCGCACTTCTTAACGGCGACTCGAATCTCGCGCACCCCAAGCGAAAGTGTACGGGGGTGCCTCTCCGAGTGACCGCGCCAGGGCGTCGTCTCAAATCCAAACGCCGACCATCATCAAACGCAAATGCGGAGCGAAGCGCTCGTGAGGGAATCTCGGACGGGGTAACCCCCGCACTTTCGCGAGAACTCTGCCGCCGCGAACCCACACGAGCGCCGAAGCGGGGAGCGGGGCCAGCGACTGCGGCCCCGACTTGAACCTACGCGTAGCGCCGAGCTATGGCCCCCTCGGATCGAGGCAGCGGGGAGCGGGGCCAGCGAACGCAAGCGCCGAACGGCGCTGCGGCTAGGGTGCGGCCCCGACTTGAACCTACGCGTTGCGACGAGCTTTGGCCCCTTCGGCCTTGGAGAAGATGGAAAGCCTAGCGCAGCGCTTTCGCGCTATTTGGGGGCGACGACAGTGGCCATGGTGGTCACTCCGGCGCCCGCGAATTTCATCGTCGTCGAGCTACCGAGCATGCACGTGTCGCCGTTCTGATTGCTGATCTCGATGCTGTAACCATCGCGCGTGAAGCCGTACACCTTGTCGCCATAGGCGGCGACGCCGTACACGCTGCCAAACTGGGTCGGGATGCCCGACTTCTTGCACGACGTGGCGAGGTTGAGCACCCCACGGATGCTCTTCAGCACGCTCGATGCGCCTGGCTTGATCGCCGATACGTTTAGCTCGATCAGCGTATCGAACTCTTGGCATTTGTTCTTCGGGCAGGCACGCACGGTCGCGAAACCCACGGGGTTCCCGCCATTCGCCAGAAAGACGATGTCACCCGAGAGATTGAACGGGTTGTTCTGGTTGTCTTTGCCGAGATTGCCGACCTTCGTGGTCTTTCCGCTTTGCGCGTCGATGCTGTAGAGCTCACCGGCTTCGTTTGCGGCGATGAGGGTCTCTTCCGCATTCACGGTGTTGACCGGCGCCATCGTGAGTCCGTAGAACCGTGAGTTTGCGGGGAGGGGCCACGTCTCCTCGCAATGCACGGTCTTGCCATCGGCGCTCGGCTTGAGCGGATAGGCTGCCACTTGGCTGATGCCGTAGATGGTGCCGTCTTTCGCGACGCCGATGTCGGTCATCGCCACCGCGCCGCCCTGCCCGATGCAATCGAACTTGCCGAGTGACTTGGGGGCAACGTTGGGCGCCGAAGGGTTGAGCGAGAAGAGCTCCGTGTCCGTGTTCGCGTAGAGGACAGTCTCGGTCGCGGGGCCGCCAGCTTCGGTGCCGCCATCGCTCCCGCCACCGATCGAGATACCGGTGCCGCTATCTTTCTTGCCCGCGTCGTCGTCGTCGAAGCCCGTCCCTCCGGTGGCGCTGCAGGCAGACGCGGTGACGAGAGCGACGAAAGCGACGAAAGGGAGGCTGAAGCTAGACAAGAGACGCATATTGAGCCGTGGATTAGCACTCTTCGGAGGTCGCGCCAGACGCGCACGGGCAATCCTCTGTGTCATTTTCGCGTCGAATTTCGCGAGGTGAAGCCCGCGCGTTGCGCGGGTCAGCTACCGCCACGCTTCTGCTTTGTGCCCATAACAGTATGAAATGAAAGATGTTTGTCGTGATGCTTGGCGCGGGTCTCCCTTCGTCCGGGCTGTGAAACGCGCATCGACTCATCGAAAAGGCCACGAAAGCCTTCGCGCCAAATGGTCGCAGTGAGGCGCGGTGCCGCAGGCGTGCGCTCGAGGACGAGTGCTCTCGGCCGGGGATTTCGCGAGAGTTTCGCCTGGTATGCGCCGTGCTTGGGCCTTCTCGATGACTTCCTCCACGAACGCCCGAAGGTCCGAGTTCCCCTTGTACAAGCGCATCGTCTCGTTGTTCGTCGCGATGATGAGTGTATTCTGCATCTTTCTGCAGAGCCAGGAGGCACGTGCCGACGACGAAGATCGCGGCGTACGCTTGCGACTAGGTTTCAACGTCGGCGGCGGCGTGGTCGTCGGAGATGCGACGGGCGGCGTTGTCGGCGGCGGCATTCGCGGAGGTCTTCAATTGAACAACTTCGTCGGCCTGTACCTTCAAACCGGCGGCAACGTTCTCTTGGCAGCGCCCCCGACTGGCGCTGGCGACATCACGGCTATCGCATTCATTCCGGTGAGCCCGATGGTTTCGCTCTCGCCCGTGCCCCAGCTCGAATTCGCCCTCGGACCCTCCCTCGACTACTACGGTGGCGCGACGGCCTCGAGCACCAACGGCGGCGCGGCGTTCGGCATCGCCGGCCGCGCATCCGTCCACCCGTTCGGCCGCACCGGGTTTGCCCTCTCCGCCGATATCCACCCCCTGTTCATCGGTGGGGTCACGATCGTGCCGATAACCTTCGGGTTGGGCTTCGATTTTCGCTGAAACGAAGGGCGCTACAAATTTGCAGCCTTGCGCGAACGCGCAGTAGGTTGGTGTGCGCTCGAGGCGAAAATCTTTGTTTTGTTGACACCTTGGAGCAGATCCATATGGTGCAGAGTAGTGGGAAGAAGTGGCAAAAGTTCCCAAGGAGCGGCATTCGCTCCCTGAAACCGCTGCTTCTCCCCGGGCTCTCCCATGTTCCGAGGACGTTACGAACACACGATCGATGCGAAAGGGCGCACCAGCTTGCCTGCGCGCTATCGCGACGTGCTTTCGTCCCTCGGTGAGCGCCGCATCATCCTGACGAGCGGGCTCGACCCTTGTCTCGTTGCGTACACCACCGCGGAGTGGACGGCGTTCGAGGAGAAGCTCGCGAAGCTCCCGCAGTTCGATCGCGCCGTGCAAAAGCTCCGTCGCATCTACGTGTCAGGCGCCGTCGAATGCGATGTCGACGACTCGGGGCGCATCCTCATTCCGCCGACGTTGCGCGAGCACGCTTCGCTCAGCAAAGAGGTGCTCTGGGCCGGCTCGGGCAAGTACGCCGAGCTCTGGGACAAGGAGCACTGGAAGCGCGCCTTCGAAACCAGCGAGAGCGATCGTCAGGACATCAGCGTTCGCCTTGCGGAGCTTGGCCTATGAGTCAGGGGCGCGCACAGAAGACGTCCGGCACGTCGAGCGACACCGCATTCGCCACCGACAGCTCGTCGCAACTCTCGTTGCCCGGGCTCGTGGCCGACGACACCGAGGAGTGGGTTCTCATGGACGAAGACACGACGAGCGAGCGCGACAGAGACGGCCGCGGCGCATTTTCTCACGTCACCGTCTTGCGCTCCGAGGTCGCAACTGCGCTCACCCAAGGACGCGAAGGACCGAGCATTCTCGTCGACGCAACGCTTGGCGGTGGTGGACACACGGAGGCCATTCTCCGAGCTGCTCCCCACGCGCGCGTCATCGGGTTCGATCGCGATGAAGTTGCTCGCGCCTCCGCGCAGGCTCGCCTCTCCGAATTCGGCGACCGCCTCACCATCGTTGCGGCTCCCTTCTCGCGCCTCCGTGAAGAGCTCACGAAGCTCGGTATCGACCGCATCGACGGCATCTGTGCGGACCTTGGCGTGAGCTCTCCGCAGCTGGACGAGGCCGACCGCGGCATGAGTTTCCGCCGCGAGGGGCCCATCGACATGCGCATGGACCGCTCGACCGGGGAAACGGCGCTCGATCTCATCGCACGCATGTCGGACGACGAGCTCGCGAACGTCATCTTCCAATACGGCGAAGAGCGTCGCTCACGGCGCATTGCGCGCAGCCTGAAACGAGCCGAGAGCGCCGGCGAGCTCGTCACCACGCTCGATCTTCGCCGCGCAATCGTACGCGCCGTAGGTCCGGTTCGCGTGGGCGGTGTCGATCCGGCAACGCGTACGTTCCAGGCGCTTCGCATCGCCGTGAATGACGAGCTCGGTGAACTCGAGGGGCTCCTTGCCCAGCTCCCCGAAGTCCTCACCGAGGGAGGCACCGCCGCGATCATCACGTTCCACTCGCTCGAAGATCGCCTCGTGAAACACGCGTTCAAGAGCAACAGCGCCTTCACGCCCTCCACGAAGAAGCCCATTCTCCCCACCGACGAAGAACAGGCAGAGAACGCCCGTTCGCGGAGCGCAAAGCTTCGCGTCGCCGTGTATGCCCACGAGGAAGTCGAATGAAACAGCAGGTGCTCGACCTTTCGGGTGCGGCCGCGATGCCTTCCGACGCGCCGATGACCATGCCAGCCGGCCGTACGCTCCCGCCGCGCAAGCAAGGGGCGTTCATCTTCGTGTGGACACTCGCTGTCATCGGCGCGGTTTGCGCGTTCGCCGTCCACCTCGGCCTTCGCGGTCGGAACCTCGAGCTCGGCTACGAGATCGGCCGCGCGCGCTCCGAGCAAGCACGCCTTCGTGAAGTGAAACGCGTCCTCGAACTCGAAGCAGCTAGCTACAAAACTCCCACACGCGTCGAAACCGTCGCACGGACGCTCCTCGGCATGGACCAGGCGACGGCCGATCACATCGTCTCTCTGCCCGCTTCATCCGACCCATGAGGAATCTCGACCCCAAACGCGCGCGCTGGATTCGCCTTCGCATGGGCGTCCTTGCCACGTTCATGGCGGTCGGATTGGGCGTCGTCGTTTCGGCTGCCTATCGCGTGCAGGTCGACGACGGACCGATGTGGAAGAAGACGGCGGAGAACCAGCGCCAACGCCGATTGCACATCGAACCGAAGCGCGGAACGCTCTCCGACCGCAACGGCACGCCTCTCGCCGTCAGCGTCGAGGTTCCGAGCCTCAGCGTCGACGTGGCGGAAATGCTCCACGGCGTCGAAGACAAGAACGCACAGGCCGAAATCCTCAAGGACGCTGCCGTGAGGCTCGCGCCCGTTCTGCAGCTCGATGCGAACGACATCTACGCGAAGCTCGTCTCGAAGAAGCGATTCGTATGGCTGAAGCGCCGAATGTCGAGTGACGAGGTGGTCGCGATCCGCGAACTCTCGGACACCAAGCGGCAAACGAAACCCATTCGCGGCCTCAACATCGAAGGGGAAGGGCACCGCTACTATCCCGGACGAGAGATCGCGGGTGCCGTGCTCGGCTTCGTCGCTCCGGACGGACAAGGCAAGGAAGGTCTCGAACTCTCCCTCGACGAAGAGCTTCGAGGACACGTGGAGGAGGTGAAGGGCCTCCGTGACCGAAGTGGCCGCTTGCTCTTCTCCGAAGGTGCTACCGACATCACGTCCATCGCCGGACACAACATCACGCTCTCCATCGACGAGGGCATCCAGCACGTCGTCGAACGCGAACTCGATGCGGCACAGGGCACCTATGAAACGAAGGGCGCTTCCCTCGTCGTCGTCGACCCGCGCACCGGCGAGATCCTCGCGCTCGCTTCGACCCCCGGATACAACCCGAACGACTACAGCGTGAGCGACGCCGAATCGCGCCGCAATCGCGCGGTGACCGATCGCTTCGAGCCCGGCTCCGTCATGAAGGTCTTCACGATGGCGACGGCCTTCGCCACAGGGGCCATCAAGCCGACTGAACCCATCTACTGCGAACACGGTCACTATCAGCTGGGCAGAGTCACCATCCACGACACCCACTTGAACGACTGGCTCACGCCGACGCAGATCCTCGCGAAGAGCTCGAACATCGGTACGCTCAAGATCGCCCTCAAAGTCGGGGAGCCGACGCTCTACGCGACGTATCGCAAATTCGGCTTCGGCGAGCCTACGGGGCTTCCACTTCCGGGTGAAGCGTCCGGCGTGCTTCGTCCAAAGGGGCGACCTTGGTTCGAGGTCGAGACGGCCAATGCGTCCTTCGGCCAGGGTGTGAGCGTGAGCGTCATGCAGCTCGCCATGGCGATGTCGGCCATCGCAAATGGCGGAAACCTCTACGAACCGATCCTCGTCAAGAAGGTGCAAGATGCACGCGGTAACATCGTGCGCGAAGCGACTCCGCGCGTTCGTCGCGAGGTCGTTCCGAAGCACGTCGCTTCGCTCGTGACGGAGATGCTGACGGCGGTCGTCGAAGACGGCGGCACCGGTATGGAGGCCGCCGTGCCGGGCTTCCGCGTCGCCGGAAAGACCGCCACCGCCCAAAAGGCCGACCCCGCGACCGGCAAGTACTCCGAAGACAAATACACGGCCTCGTTCGTCGGCTTCTTGCCCGCGGAGAACCCGCGTCTCGTCATCGCAGTCGTTCTCGACGAGCCGATGATCGGCCGCTACGGTGGAGACCTCGCGGGTCCCGTCTTTCGGCGCGTGGCCGAGGCAAGCCTTCGCTACCTCGGTGTCACTCCTTCGAGCTCGGCGCCGAAACTCAAGGGCGTGACGCGCGCGGACGACCTTGCCGACTTGACGAATGCGGCCATGAAGCCCAAGTCCGAACAAAACCAGGTGGCTCCCGCGCTACCGATTGGACCTCCTTCGCCGCAGGCCGTGAAGGTTCCCGATGCGCAGGGCCTTCCCGTTCGTGAAGCCATTCGAATCATGACCCAAGCAGGGCTCGTTCCCGAGCTCGAAGGCACGGGCCGCCTCGTGCGTGTTTTGCCAGCGGTGGGAAGCTCGGTGCCGAAGGGCACGGCGGTTCGGCTGGTGTTCGAGCCGGCCTCATGAGCGCCGAGGGGCGCGCACTCTCTCTCTCCGATCTGTACGCAGGCCTGCCGATTCCCGGGCGGTCGCTTCGTGCACCGGCGGGCGCGGATCTCGAGGTCGTCGTGGGGGGCGTGCGGCACGATTCACGACTCGTCGAGAAGGGCGACGTCTTCGTCGTTCGTCGCGGGAAGGCCCACGACGGCTCGGCCTTCATCGACCAAGCGTTGCAGAAGGGCGCCATCGCACTCATCGTAGAATCTGACGCGGTCGCGCAGGTTCCAGAGGCAGTTCCCTGCATCATCGTCCCCGATGCGGCGACCGCTCTCGCGTATGCGGCAGACGCGGTGTACGAGCACCCGACGTTCTCCATGGAAGTGATCGGCGTCACCGGAACCAACGGAAAGACGACCACCACCCAGCTATTGCGCTCCGTCATCGACAGCGCGCTCGGCGACGGCACGTGCGGCGTCATCGGTACCATCGGTCACAGCATTGGCAGCGAAAAGATAGAGTCTGCCTACACCACACCGGAAGCCGACGAGCTCGCCCGCGTCATGAAGAAGATGCGTGATCGCGGCGCCGAGTACGTCGCGATGGAAGTTTCCTCCATTGCGATCGAGCTCTCCCGTGTTGCTGCCATTCGCTTTCGCGTCGCCGCGTTCACGAACCTCACCCAAGACCACCTGGATTTCCACGGCACGATGGAAAACTACGCCAAAGCCAAGGCGAAGCTTTTCCATGAACTCGGCCCTGCGATGTCTTGCATCAACATCGATGATGCCTTTGGCAAGACTCTCGCAGAGACCATTTCTTCCCCCGTTCTCAAGACATCGACCCGGAGGGATGCAGGCGCCGACTTCTACCCTCGGAAGGCCACCTTCGATCGAGAGGGGCTACGAGGCACCATCGCAACGCCGCGCGGCGACGTGACCTTCACCTCACGACTGGTTGGCCTGCACAATCTCGAGAACGTCCTCTTGTGTTTGGCCATCGCGCACGCGCTCGGTATCGATCTCGAACGTGCTGCCGCAGGTATCGCAAATGCGCCAGGCGTGCCGGGGCGTCTCGAGCGATGCGACGCACCCGGCGACGACATCGTCGTGCTGGTCGACTACGCGCATACTCCGGATGCCCTTGCCCGGGTTCTCTCTGCCGTTCGCTTCGAAGGGAGCACGCGCGTCCTCTGCGTGTTCGGCTGCGGTGGCGATCGAGACCCCGGAAAACGTGGCCCGATGGGAGCCGCCGCCGCCCAAGGCGCCGACATCGTCATCGTGACGAACGACAATCCTCGCTCGGAAGACCCCGCGGCAATCGCACGCCCCATCGTCGCCGAGCTCACGGCTCGCGGCTTGAATGCGCTCGAGCCAGCTGCGATCGACCGCGCTTCTCGCGGCTACGTTCTCGAGCTCGATCGCGACGCTGCCATTCGTGCAGCCGTGCGATCTGCAAGGCCGGGCGACCTCGTGCTCGTTGCCGGCAAGGGGCACGAGGACTACCAAATCACGGGGACGACGAAGAAGCACTTCGACGACCGAGAGGTATGCCGCGCAGCCCTCGCAGAACGACGAAAGGAGGCATGAGATGGCGACACCGATTCCTTCGAACCAAACCTCGTTTTCGGCGGAAGAGCTCCGTACGCTTCTCGGCGCGCCTCTTGGTTCAGGCGCGACCGAAGCGGAGCGTGCTGTCACCTCGGTCACGACGGACAGCCGCGCCGTCGTGGACGGAGCTCTCTTCGTGGCGCTCGTCGGAGAGACCATGGACGGCCACGCGTTCGCGAAGGCCGCCGTCGAGAAGGGGGCTGCCGCCGTCGTCCTCTCTCGCGACGTACCCGATCTCTCGGCTTCCGTGCAGCGTTACGTCGTCCCCGACACGCTGGTCGCCTGGGGAAATCTCGCCGCGCACGCTCTTGCGCGCTTCCGCGCAGCAGATGCGCGACGTCGCGTGTTCATGGTCACCGGTAGCTCCGGAAAAACGACGACCAAGGAGATGCTCGCCGAGCTCCTCTCCCTGCGCGGCAAGACGGCCCGCACCGCAGGCAACTTGAACAATCGGATCGGGCTTCCCGCGACGATCTTCGCTCTTTCGAGCGATGCGGTTTACTGCGTGCTCGAGGCTGGGATGAGCCTCCCCGGTGAAATGGCGCTCCTCGCCGAGATCGTCAGACCCGACGTTTCGACCATCGTGAACGTCGGTCTTGCCCACGCTGAAGGGGTCGGAGGACAAGAAGGGGTTCTCCGGGAGAAACGTGCAGTATACGAATATCTTCGCGAGGAAGGCGTGGCCGTCGTCAATCGCGACGACGCGTTCGTCGTGCGTGGAGCCGCGGAAGCGCCGCAGAGTGCACGCAGAGTCAGCTATGGACGTGCCACGCTTCTGCCTCACGGTGAGGGATACCGGCTACTTGATCGCCAAGTCACGGGTGGAGGAGCGACCCTCACGATCGAGCGCGAGAGTGGCCCCTCGATGGAGATCGCGACCCCGTTTCCGGGAGAAGCGCAGGCTCTCGACTTCCTGTGCGCGCTGGCGACGGCCGAAAGTGTCGTGCCGCCCTTCACCACCGAAGAGATGGCGACCGCGCTCCGCAACGTGACACTCACGGGACGCTCGACGGTCCACGAGCGCCCCGGCGATGCGACGGTCATCGACGACTCCTACAACGCCAACCCCTCCAGCATGGCCGCTTCTCTCCGCACCGCGCGCGAGATGGCTCGCCATCGTGGTGCGCGCCTCGTGGCTGTGCTCGGGGAGATGAAGGAGCTCGGTCCTTTCGCTCGAAAAGCGCACCAAGAGCTGGGCGAAGAGGTGGCCGCCGCGGGGGTCTCCCTTTTCATCGGGTGTGGTGGTCTCGTGTCCGAGGCCCTCTCTGTCGCCGAAGCCCGAGGTGTGCGCACGCTCGGCGCCAAAGACGCCGCGGAGGCTGCAATATTGGCCTCCCGAGAGGTTTACGCTAAGGATGTGGTCCTCGTGAAAGCGTCCCGAAGCGTAGGTGCAGAAGAGGTCGTCCGCGCCCTCCTCGCGAGGCGAGCGCCTTGATCTACGAGCTGCTCTATCCGCTTCGCAAGGTTGCGTGGCTCGGGTTCCTGAACGTCCTTCGTTACGTCCCGTTTCGCGTCATCGCGGCCACAGTCACGGCGATGCTCATCTCGTTCTTCGTGTCTCCGTGGTTCATCCGCAAGTTGCAGGCGAAGCAAATCGGGCAGGTCGTTCGCGACGACGGGCCCGCATCGCACAAGGTGAAACAAGGGACCCCGACCATGGGCGGAGCCCTCATTCTACTGAGTGTGCTCATTCCTACGGCGCTTTGGGCCGACCCTCGTAACGTCTTCGTGTGGGCGACGACCGCCGTCACCGCGGGTTACGGCGTCATCGGATTCCTCGACGACTATCTGAAGATCAAACTGAAGAACCCGAAGGGGCTCGCAGGGCGATACAAGCTCGTGGGTCAGTTTGCCATCGGCGGCGCGACGCTCGCCTACGTCTTCTTTTCGAAAACGGCCGTCCCCGAGGACTTCTGGGCAATTCGGACGAGGCTCAGTCTTCCGTTCGTGGCGTTCGCGAAGCACCCCATCGACCTGCCCATTTGGGTGTACTTCCCGTTTGTCGTCATGGTCGTCGTTGCCATGTCGAATGCGGTCAACTTGACCGACGGCCTCGACGGTCTGGCGATCGGCCCGGTCATGTTCAATGCCGGTTCGTACATGGTGTTCGCGTACGTCTGCGGAGCGACCTTCGGCATCACTGGGCTCTCGCAGAAGTTCGTCGTTGCGAAGTACCTCGACATTCCCTCCATCGCCGGCGCCGGTGAGCTCGCCATCTATTGCGGCGCAGTCGTCGGCGCAGGTTTAGGTTTTCTCTGGTACAACACGTATCCCGCCCAGGTTTTCATGGGCGACGTCGGTGCGCTCTCTCTCGGCGGCGGACTCGGCATGTGTGCCGTGTTCACCAAGAACGAGATTCTCAGCGTCCTGCTCGGCGGCGTGTTCTTCCTCGAAATGGTGAGCGTCATCGTGCAAGTGACGTCGTTCAAGCTCACCGGGAAGCGCGTGTTCTTGATGGCGCCCATCCACCATCACTACGAAAAGAAGGGGTGGGCCGAACCGAAGATCATCGTGCGATTTTGGATCATCTCGATCCTGCTCGCGCTCGTCGCACTCTCTAGCTTGAAGCTGCGATAGCGGAGCCTTCGCGACCGCGTCTCAGCCGGTTCCGGCGATTTCCGGAAAGCCGCTCTCGAGCGCGCCCCGCGCCTTGAGCACGGCCTCGCTGCTCGTCGTCGTGTGGTGGTCGAGCTCTTCGTCGACGCACTCGAGCAGGGCCGCTGCGCGCTCGGTGTCGAGCTTGCCCGCCGCCACCAACTCCGCGACGAGGCTCCAGCCCGCGAGTGAAGAGCGCTCAGCGTCAGAATGAATCCAGTGGAGTGCGGTCTCGTAGGCGTTGGGCGTGCGTGCAGCGATACGCGCGACGCCTTCGACTTCGGAGGTATCGTTGGCGCTCGCGAGCCAAGAGTCGAGGCGGTAGCGGCTGCAGCGATTGGCCTCTGCCAGCTTGATCGCGAACATGCGGGCTTCCTTGTCGCCGCGGCGCCACAGGGCTTCCGCGAGAGCCTGGTCATGCACCCCTTCGCGCACGAAGTGCTGGAGCTCCTCGGTCGACGGCGCAACCTGTTCGGTCCGCACGGTATCGTTGGCTACTTGGAACTCACCCGACTGCGTCTGGCTTCTCATGCGTATCCCCTTGAAGAGCACGCTTACTCGGTACCTGCGCTGTTGCTGGCTGCCGGTAGGCGCTCGAAGAATAGCTACTGCGACGGGCATGCCAAGCCCCTCAGTGCCTAAATTGCCCCTGAAAACGGGCCGTTTGGGGCCATTCTTCCAGCTGGGGCGGACAAGTACCACCCGGGCGTGAAGCTCGCCCTGGGTCCGATCCGCTCTCACTGGATCCGCGGATCCAAGGAGGTGCATGTATGCGAAATTCGCACGTTCGAAGACGTCCTACGCCTTCACCCTTCAGCATCGTTCAACGTGGTTCAACGTCGTTCACGACGACGACGTACGAGCGCAACCGCGAGCGCTGCACCGACGACGCCGAGCGCTGTGCTCGTCTCCGATGTGGAGGTCGTCGAACAACCGCCGCCGCCGAGCTCGCCGGTCGAATTGTTCCCGCTCGAACCCGATGAGGTCGCGCCGGACGACGTTGCACCGGAGGAGGTTGCGCCCGAGGATGTTGCACCGGAGGAGGTTGCGCCCGAGGATGTTGCACCGGAGGAGGTTGCGCCCGAGCTCGAGCTGCTCGAGCTCGACGTGGACCCGCCATCCCCCGACGAGCTCGACGTCGAGCCGCCATCGCCTGAGCTCGCGCCGCCATCACTCGGCGTGCCGCAAACTCCCTGGATGCATGAACCCGTACGGCATTCTGGCGTTGCCGTACAGGCGCTTCCGAGCTTCTTGCCGCACGCGTTGTCGGTATCGCACACGCCGGACTGGCAAACTGCGAGGCCGATCGGCGCCGTACACGTTCCATTCAGGGGCGGCGTGTGCCCTGCATCCGTGGGGATCGGCTGTCCGTTCGCCACATCGGGCTTGCAAGCGTTGTCACCGCTGTTGCACCACGCGTTCGCCGGGCAATGTGCGTCCGTCACGCACGCGACACACTTCTTCGTCGAGGGCTTGCACGCAGGCGTCGCGCCGTTGCAGTTTGCGTCTGCCGTACACTCGACGCAGATGCCGCCCTGTGTGTCGTCACAGGCAGGCGTTCCGCCGCTACACGCGCCGTGCGTGCCCTCGTCGACGTCCGGCTGCGCGGGGCACGCGCCTTTGTAGATGCGCATGTCGTCGAAATCGATGTTGGCAGCATTCCCGCCTTCGAAGCGCTCCACCTGAATCATCGTGAAGGCATGCGTCGCGTTGAACGCCGACTTGTACCAGTGCCACTTGCCGTCGAGGTTTGCGGCCGGGACATCGCCGCCAGCGATGGTCCCGCCGATGATCCACTGTTCGGCGAGGAACTGCGTACCCGCGGCGTTGGTTCCGTTCACGCCGGCATAGCCCGATTCTGCGTTCGCTCCTGCGCCGTGGCGCATCCATGTGGTGAGACAGTATGCCTGCCCCGGAGTCGTAGCGACAGGAGCCGAGAACGCCCGCCCGCCGCATGCGCCGATGCTTTCACGGAGGAACTTGCCGGAGCAATCGGCCGCCGTCGTCGACGACATGATGACGAGCGACCGGTTGGCCTCGAAGACCGTCTGCGTGCAGCGCCCCGCGCCTGGCAGCGTTTGCCAACCCGGCGCGCCGTTTTCGAACCCTTCCTTGTACTGTAGCTGTGCCAGCGCGCTGCTCGAGAACGTCGAAGCGAAAAGGGCGAGGGTCGAGGCGATGCCGAGGCGGAAGGAGGCGGACAGGGACTTCATGCCGCGGAGCGTACCGCTAGCGGCGCGGTTCTTCAACGCAAACGCCTGATGTCTGGCGCGATACTCTCAGAATCCGGCGCGCCGGATCGCCTTGTAGTTCGAACCGAATGACCGTGCATTGTACACGCATCCGTACGAACAGCCTTTGCATTCGTAGACGACCGGCGTGCCCCAGGGGTCACCCTTCTCGTAGAGGACGATGTGACCGCTGCCACCCGAATTGTGGACGAGAGCATCGCCCTTCTTCGCATTCGCGCGCTGAACGTCACCCCAGTTGCCGCTCTTCGGCGTCATGAAGTGGATGGTTCCGTACGGATGCGAATTGTCGGCGAGGTCTTTGTCGCCGAGCTGCCAAGCCTTGGCGACGAGGCCCGAGCAGTCTGCGCCGTAGTTGCCTCGATGTTGGCAGTTCGGGCAGGTGCCCGTGCACGAGCCCTTGGTGCTGGGCGTGGGGCCCTCCGGCAGCCATGCGCCGCCGCCCCAGTAGTACGAGAAGCCGATCGCGGGCTTCGCGCGAGCGATGGCATTGTCGGGCGAGGGCGCTCCGTTCACGTCGCTCGGCGTCAGAGTCTTCTCGGCGTCGTCTGCTTCGAGGTACTTGACCGAGACCCAACCGCGAAGGCCGAGCGCTTCGACGTTGAGAAAGCCGTTTGCTTCCTTCTCGTCGAGCACGGTCACGACCGTGCCCTTGGGCAACACGCGAAGAATGGTCGCTTCCGTCGAAGGACCTTCGCGGAGGTTGAGGTCCGCTGTCGTCTTCATCGTCTGGTCGAGCTCCGCAGTCTTCCCGAGTTTCGCTTGCGGGTCTTCGGTGACGGGGATGCTCGGCAGGTTTTCGTCGTCACCGATGTCGCCGCTGGCATTCGCCGCGGGCACGACGCTGGGGCCTTCGGCCTCGCTCGCACACGCGAACAGGAGGAGGGCGCCCAAGGCGAAGGTGAACGTCGAAATGGAGGATTTCATGGTGCGCCAGCATATGAATCTCGGGCCAGCGTTGAAGAAAATCTGCCGCCTGCCCGCAAGATTCAAGGGGCGCTTTTCCGTACAATTTCAGTAGGACACGGAAAAACGTCGTACGCGCGCGCAGCTTTGCGCAAGATCGCCTACACCGGCATACCGAGACCGAGAGGCGCGTCGTTTCGGGACGTTCTCAGAACGAAGTTCGCCGAATAGCTTTGTACTCTTTGCCGAACGAGCGTGCATTGTACACGCAACCGTACGAGCAGCCTTTGCACTCGTAGACGAACGGCTGACCCCACGGGTCGCCCTTCTCAAAGAGGACGATGTGGCCATGTCCCGATGAGTTGTAGGTGAGCGCATCACCGAGCTTCGCGTTGGCGCGCGTGACGTCGGCCCAGTAGCCGGCCTTGGGCTTGACGAAGTCGGCGGTCGCGAACGGATGGGCGTTCACCGTGAGGTCCTTGTTTCCGAACTGCCAAGCTTTGGCGACGAGACCGGAGCAATCGGCACCGTACTTTCCACTGTGGGTGCAGTTCGGGCACGAGCCGCTGCATGACCCTTTCGTGTCAGCGGTCGGGCCCGTCGGAAGCCAGCTGCCGCCGCCCCAATAGTACGAGAAGCCCATCGCTACCTTGGCGCGCGCGATCGCGTTGTCGGGCGAGGGGGGGCCGTCGAGTTCGGCATTGGAGGGCGGGGTTTGGGTCACGGGCTCGACGTACTTGCCGGATACCCAGCCGATCACCCCCGTCGCATTGACGTTGTAGAACCCATTCTGAGGCGTCGGGTCGATCAGGACCACGATCGTGCCGGCTTCGAGGACACGGAGCACGGTTGCATCGAGCGACGGCTTTTCGCGGAGATTGACGTTGCCCGTCGTACGAAGCTGCGTGTCCTTGATGGTGGGGATGGTCGGCACCGGCAGGTTCGCGCTGTCGTCCGAACCCGTCACGGGCCCGCCCTCGGGCTCGCCGACGTCTCCGCTCGGTTGCGCCGCTTCTTCACTGCTACAGGCCGCCACCGGGAGGAGGGCAGCGAAAAGGGCGATAGCGGCGAACGTGGCTCGAAGCTGCATTGCCGATAGTCTTACATGTGGGCGCGGCGCCCGCCCGTCATAAAATATGATAATTTCGTTAGCGTGGTCGCACCGGAACAGAAGAATTCCGAGGGAACTTCCGGGAAGCGAAGTTTCTGGATCGGACTCGTGCTTGCATCCGCAGCCGCGATGACGGCGCGTTGGTGCGTGCAAGCAGACCGTTCCACGTCTTCGAAACAAATCATCACGTTCCAGCTCCTCGATGGTGAAGCACGGCCACTTCAAGCGCACCCGGCGGAGGGATCGTCGGTCCCCTCCACCACCTCCGCGGCACCAAGTGACAATCGCATGCCGCAAACATTCCTGAACTTCGGCTACGGTACGAAGGAAGGGCAACTCGGCCGCGAGAAGCCGACCGAGGGCAACCCAGAAGGGCCCATGAGCTTCGCCGTCACAGGGGAGGGGACCTACGTGGTCGACCAGGTGAACGAGCGGGTCCTTCGTCTGGACAAGCAAGGCAAGGTGACCGCGCGCTTCCCCGCGTCTCGCACGACCCAAGACATTGCCGTCGCCAAAGATGGCACGGTGGCACTCTTCGATCGCCACGGAAAGAAGAGCGTTGCCCTCTACGACGCGACGGGACGCTCGCTCGGCGAACTACCGCTGCAGGGCCCCGGCATCGCGCAGACAGGACTCAGCACCGGCGTCTTCATCGATGGCAAAGACGTCTATGCCGAACGTGAGCACGGGGCTCTCGTGCGACTCGGAAGTCTCGACGGTAAGCCCGGCGACCGAAAAGAGCTGTCTGGGCGGCCGAGCAAAGACGGCCAGTACCTCGCAGGTGCGTGGAAGGGGCCAGAGCGTGGTTTCTTGTATAGTGCATTCGATCGCTCGAAGAACCAGCTGCGCTTCAATCGCTCCCACATCCCTTCTTTTCCCATCGCGCAGCTCATGCTTCTCGATACCGACTTGCGCGGAAGAATGTACGTTGGAGTACAGGCCTCCGACAGCTCCGGATCACCGAGGTCCGAGGTCATCGTCTATTGTTTCGACGCCATCGACGGGCATGCGACGGGGCGGGCCGTCTACCGCATGAGTGACGTCGCCGACGAATCGTTCAAAGACGCCGTCGTCACGGACGATGGCACCATCGTGTTCCAGTATCGCGACGAAGCCGGGGTCCATTTTGGCGAAACGCGCTGCTCGAATTGAAAGAACGTGGCTCGTCCACGCAGTGTGGCCAGCGCTCGTGGCTGCAGCCTGCGCCCAGCGAACGCCTGTCGTCGCTTCTCCAAAGCCGCCAGCGCCGACGCTCGCGAGGCTGAACGCCTCGAAGCTCGCGCCCCATGCGCACGGCAAACGCGGCGACGTCGTCGTCGACTGTGGCAAGAGCCATTGGACGTTTTCGACGACCTCCTCCCAGAGGGGGCAGCGTCCTCTCCGCGGCGCGCTCCTCGACGTGTCCGAGACGGGCGCCGATGCGCCTGACCCTCTTCTCTGGTTTCGCGTGGGCATTCTCGCGATCGACGGCACGTACAAGCCCCTCGTCGCCGACGAGGTCGAAGCCTTCGCGTGCGATGCCGTTCACGTTGGGGCGCGCGTGAAAGGAACCATCGACGGCGCACGGGTCGAGTCCATCGCATGTCCGGATGGTCCCGATCAAATTTCGGTTCGCACACGCGCGCAGTCACTCCCTTCTGGCGCGACCCTCGCGGACGAGATGAACCCCGGTACGGCGCCGGTCCTCGTTCGTGGGCAAGGGAAGAATTGGGAAGGCGAGAAGCTCACCGACTACGTGATCCTTGCCGAACACGGCAGCACGCTCACGCTGACGGGCGTTCCCTTCCAAGCGCGC
This sequence comes from Polyangiaceae bacterium, assembly GCA_046351415.1. Lineage (GTDB taxonomy): Bacteria > Myxococcota_A > Polyangia > Polyangiales > Polyangiaceae > JABFRG01. Next base: position 73,433 of record JAXLYO010000001.1, read on the forward strand.
CGAAGGCTCGTCCACATCTCGGGCGAATCGTTCCCCGCGCCGCTCGTTCTCAAGCACGAAGGTTCCGAAGTGGTGCGCACATTGCGCCTCGGTCGCGGCGATGCCTTCGATGCACTCAGCCGCGTCACGGGCACGCGCGAACGCATCGCGCTTCGTGGGGCCCCTTCGGGCACGTTCTGGCTCTACGACGACAAGGGAGCGCTCCTCGCCGAAGGGCACTTGCCCGAGTCGGGTTTTCGCACGCTCCTCTTTCCACGTGATTTCGGGGCATCCCTCGACGTGTGGGATCGGTTCGGTATCAGCACGGGGCCGCGCATCGAGCTGAGCTCCCTCAAGGCGACGCTCGCCGAACTGCGTACGCCGCCCCACGGTACCTTGGCGCTCGAGACCAAGGACGAACAAGGCCGCGACCTCTCGGTGCACATGCTCCTTCGCGGAAAGGAGGGAACGCCAGACCCTTCGCCAGAGAACCCCGACGGGGGCTTTCACGAGGGTAGAAGTGTGTATTTTACACATGGAAAGGGATCGGTCACGCTAGGACCGGGAAAGTACGAGGTCGTGCTGACCCATGGGCCGACGCACACGCTCTACAAACGCACGGTCGACATTCGCGCAGACGAGACGGTATCGCTTGCGGCGGCCCTCAGCGAGGTTGTGCACACGGACGAATGGATCTCCGCCGACCTCCACTTGCACGCACAGCCGAGTCCCGATTCGACGGTGCCGCTCGCGGCGCGTGTTGCGACGCTGGCATGCGAGGGCGTCGACCTGGCGATTGCGACGGACCACAACCACATCACCGACTACGGCTCTGCGGTACAGGAGGCGAAGCTGGGGGACCGCCTTGGCACGGTCATCGGTGACGAAATCACTTCCGCGGGAACAGCACTCTACGGCCATTTCAATGCGTTTCCGCTGAAGGCCGTGCCCGACGAGCCGCCCATCCCGTACTTCGGCATCGCACCTGCTGAGATGTTCACGGCCGCGAGGGCGCGAGGAGCGAAGGTCATCCAGGTGAACCACGGGCGTATGCAGCCGCGCATCGGCTACTTCGACCTCATGCATCTCCAGCCGGAAACGGGAGCGGCGGACCCTGAGTTCTCCTCGGACTTCGACGCCGTGGAAGCGCACAACGGCCTCTACATGGAAGAGCCCGAGCGCGCGCGGGAGGCGATGTTCGACGTCGTGGCGCTCGTTCGCCGTGGCATGCGCCCTGCCGTGACGGGAAACAGTGATTCCCATCGCATGCTGTACGAAGAGGCGGGCTATCCGCGCACATATGTGTATGGCGCAAGAATGCCGGTCTCTGGGCGCGAAGATCGTTTGCTCGCGGGGCTCGGGGCGCGGCACACGACCGTGAGTGCTGGGCCGTTCGTCGAAGCGTGGATCGTTCGGGCGGGCGGCAGGGTCCCTATCGGCGGCACCTTCGTTCCTCAGACTGACGGCAAGGTGACCCTTCACGTGCGTGTCTCGGCACCGGGGTGGGTCCCCGTCGAGAACGCTTCGGTCTGGATCGACGACAAGGCGGTCCAGACGTTCTCCTTCCTGAACGACGGCAAGGACGGGGTGCGCTTCGAGAAGGACATCGAGCTCGTCCTTCGCCGGGACGCCGTGCTCTGGGCCTGGGCTTCGGCCGACACCCCTTTGCCGGACGTGCTTCCCCAAGTCCATGCGAAGCCCATCGGGTTTACCGGGCTTTTCTACGTGGATGCGGACGGCGACGGCAAGGTGACGCTCGGACCGCGGTAGGGGCGTTCGAGCCGAAAGCCCCGAAAAGTTGGCCAATTGTCCGAATGTCCTGTTCTTTCTGCTCCATGCGCGGAAAGCGTGTCGTCGTCGTCGGCCTCGGAAAGAGCGGAATCGCTGCGGCCCGGCTTTGTTTGAAACGCGGCGCGAGCGTGCTTGCGATCGATCAGAAAGGGCTCGAGAGCCTGTCCGAGGATGCGAAGGCACTTGCTTCTGAGGGCGTAACCTTGCGGCTCGGGTCCGGCTGGGACGCGTCTTTTGGCGACGTCTCGATGGTCGTCGTGTCCCCGGGCGTTCCGAACTTCGCGGCATTGTCGGAGGCTTCGGCTCGAGGCGCCGAGGTCATTTCGGAGCTCGAGCTTGGCGTGGCGGCACGCGCCGACAAGCCCACCACCATCGCCGTCGGAGGCACGAACGGGAAGAGCACCGTGACGACGCTGCTCGGCGAGATCTTCCGCGCCCACGCGAGCTCGCCGGAGCGCGTCTTCGTCGGCGGCAACCTCGGAGAGCCCCTTACGCTCCACGCGGACGAGCCCTTCGACGTTCTCGTGCTCGAGGTGTCGAGCTTCCAGCTCGAGCGACTCTCTTCGTTTCACCCACGCGTCAGCCTTCTGCTCAATGTCTCCGACGACCACCTCGATCGATATCCGAGCTTCCAGGCGTATGCAGATGCAAAAGGCAACGCGTTTTTGGCGCAAACGTCTGAAGACGCGGCCATCGTGCCCGCGGGGGATGCGGTGTGTGTGGCACAGGCAAAGCGCGGCCAAGGACGCCTCGTCACCTTCGGCATCACTGGGGACATCGTCGTATCCGATTCCGCGATCGTCGATACGCGGGACGGTGAAAAGTACCCGCGTGCCGATATGCTCGTGCAAGGTACACACAATGCCCTCAACGTCGCCGCGGCCATCGGTGCAGCACGTGATGTGGGCGTACCCGCCGCTGTGATTCGCCGCGTACTCACGAGGTTTCGCGGTCTTCACCACCGCATGGAACTCGCGGGTACCGTAGCTGGTGTCCGCTACTACGACGACTCCAAAGGGACGAACGTCGGGGCGGCCGTCACGGCATTGCTCGGCGTTCCGGAGCCGCGCGTCGTTCTCATCTGTGGCGGCAAAGACAAGGGCGGAAGCTACGAGCCTCTCGCCGAAGCGCTCGGCAGGAAGGGCCGCGCTGCCGTCGTCATCGGAGAAGCGGCTCCGCTCATCGAAGAGGCCGTGAAAGCGAAGACAGAGGTCCGTCGCGCAAAGACGATGGAGGAAGCCGTAGCGATCGCAGCTTCCCTCGCGAAGGAAGGCGACGCCGTGCTGCTCTCGCCGGCATGCGCGAGCTTCGACATGTTTCGCGACTACGCGCATCGCGGTGAAGTGTTCGTTGCGGCAGTGAAGGCACTCCCGCAGATGCCATCAGCGGAGAAATCAGGATGAGACTCGGCAACGTCAAGATTGCGAAGACTGCCTTTTTGGCTGCCCCGCTCGATGCGAAGCCCGCCTCGAACAGGCACATCGGACCCATGGACAACGCGCTCGCGGGGGTCATCGTCGCGCTGATCGGCTTCGGCGTCATCATGGTGTACAGCGCCTCGGCCGTCCAGGGAGCCACATCCCATCACGACCCCGAGTTCTTTTTGAAGAAGCAGGGGGCCTACGCGCTCGTGTCGCTCGCCGTGCTCTTTGCGATCTCGCGCATCGACTACCGCCGACTCTACAAGCTCACGTACCCCGTGCTCTTCTCGGTCGGCGGCATGCTCGTCGCGTGCATCGCCGGTCTTGGGCACAAGGGGGGTGGTGCAGCGCGCTGGATCTCGCTGGGCCCCGTGCACATCCAGCCGGCCGAGATGGCCAAGCTCGCGCTCGTGAGTTGGCTCGCCTATTCGCTCGCGAAGAAGGCCGACAAGGTGAAGAGCTTCTCCATCGGATTCCTTCCGCACCTCCTCGTCGCCGGAATCTTCATGCTCCTCTGTCTGAAGCAACCAGACTTCGGAAGCGCGGTCGTGCTCCTGCTCCTCACGTTTACACTCCTTTTCGTGGCTGGGGCGAAGGTCGGCTACATCATGGGGGCCTCCATCTTCGGTGTCGGGTTTGCGGCGCTTGCGATCACGTCGAAGAGCTACAGGTACGCGCGATATCTCGCTTGGCTCAACATGAACGAGCATCGGCAAGACCTTGCGTACCAACCCTTTCAGTCCGTCATGAGTTTCGGCTCCGGAGGCTTCTCGGGCACGGGTATCGGCCGAGGACTCCAGACGCTCTACCTGCCCGAAGCGCACAATGACTTCATTGCCGCTATCGTCGGAGAGGAGCTCGGCTTTCTCGGCGTGCTCGCCCTGTGCGGCGCGTACCTGCTTCTCGTGGTTCGCGGCGTCCGTGCTGCGCTTCGCGCTCCGGATGACTACGGGAGCTATCTCGCATTCGGCATTTCGACGATGTTTGGCGTGCAAGCACTCCTGAACATCGCGGTCGCTCTCGCTCTTTTGCCGACGAAAGGCCTCACGCTTCCCTTCGTCAGCTTCGGGGGAAGTTCGCTTCTCGTCAATGCTGCGGCCGCGGGCATCCTGCTCAGCATCTCGCGACAAGGTCCGCGCGAACAGGTTGCTGCCGAGCTCGAAACGCCGACGGCCCCGCCGGTCGAACCGAAGGACGTCGAGGCAGGAGGCGCGACCGCGCTCGGCGACGCCTTGCCTTCTGCGCCCTCGGAGCAAGGCATTTGAAGAGGCCGGCGCCGGTCGTACTCATCGCTGGAGGCGGCACGGGCGGGCACGTGTTCCCCGGCATCGCTGTCGCCGAAGCGATGGAGCGCATCTCCGGCGTTCGCGTAGTCTTTGCTGGGACGAAGAAGGGGCTCGAGGCACGCGTGGTTCCGGACCATGGCTACGAGCTCCTCACTCTCGACGTCTCGGCCATGCAAGGTGGCGGTGCGATGCGCTTCATGAAAGGGGGCCTCGTCGCCGCACGCGCGACGCTGGAGGGGCTTCGTGAAGTCGAGCGTCTCGCGCCCCGTGCCATCTTGAGCGTCGGCGGGTATGCGGCGGGGCCCATCTCCCTCGCGGGGGTGATGCGCAAGGTCCCGCTCGCCATCTACGAGCCGAACCGCGCAGCGGGACTCACCAATCGTTGGCTCTCGCGCTTCTCCAAGCGCATGTATGTTGCATGGGAAGAAACCGCCAAGGAATGGCCGTCGAAGGCTCGTCGCTACGGTATCCCCCTTCGAAGCGGATTCGGCCCTCAACCGGCGCGAAAGGACGACGGTCCGCTCACACTGCTCGTGCTCGGCGGAAGCCAGGGGGCCCGTCGCTTGAATGAGTACGTTCCGCGTGCCGTGTCTTCGGTTCGAAAGGGCGCCCTCGCGGACCTCCGTGTCATTCACCAAGCAGGGGCGGGACGTGATGCCGACGTGCGTGCTGCGTACGAAGCGGTGGGTGTCTCGGCAGAGGTTCGGACGTTCATCGACGACATGCCTGCTGCCCTCGCCTCGGCGGACGTCGTCATCGGCCGCGCGGGGGCAACGGCGGTGGCAGAGCTTTGCTCCGTAGGGCGCGCTGGGGTCTTGGTTCCGTTTCCGTTCGCTGCAGACAACCATCAGGTCGAAAATGCTCGCTCCCTCGAGCGGCTCGGCGGCTGCATTTGCGTCGAGGAATCGGAGTTCGATGGCGGTGCACTCGAGCGTGCACTCACCACGCTTCTTTCGGATTCAGAGAAGCGACGCACCGTCTCGGAACACGCTCTCGCGTGGAACCGGAGCGGCGCGGCCAGCGACATCGCGCACGATTTTCTCGACCTTGCCGGGTGTATTCCAAAAGAAAATGGTAACGGCGAGAGGTCTCCTCTCTCGGAAGGAATCTAACTCGTGTTTCGTGGTCGTGTTCGTCATGTACATTTCGTGGGCGTCGGTGGCATCGGCATGAGCGGTCTCGCGGAGATCCTCCGGACGATGGGCTTCGACGTCTCTGGTTCGGACCTGAAGCCCAACGAGATCACGCGCCGTCTCGAAACCATGGGCGTTCGCATCGACCTCGGTCACCACGAGAACAACGTCGGCAACGCGGATGTCGTCGTCTACTCGAGCGCCATCAAGCCCGACAACCCGGAGCTCGTCCAAGCTCGATCGCGTGAGATTCCCATCATTTCGCGCGCAGAAATGCTCGCGGAGCTGATGCGCACGAAGTACTGCGTCACCATCGCAGGCTCCCACGGGAAGACGACGACGACCTCGGTCGCGGCGGGTGTCCTTCGCGCGGCGGGCCTCGACCCGACGGTCGTGGTTGGCGGCAAGGTGAATGCGCTCGGTTCGAATGCGCACCTCGGAGAAGGTAACCTCTTCGTGGCCGAAGCCGACGAAAGCGATGGGTCGTTTCTCCGCTTCACGCCGACGATTGCCGTCATCACGAACATCGATGCGGAGCACCTCGACCACTACGGCACACACGAAAACGTGAAGAAGGCGTTCATCGACTTCGCGAACCGGATCCCCTTCTATGGGCTCGGTGTTTTCTGTGTCGACCACCCACACGTGCAATCGATTCTTCCGAAGATCCAGCGAAGGCACGTGACCTACGGAACGTCGCGCCAGGCGGACTATCGCGCGCGTAACCCGAAGTATGAAGGTCTCTCGACCCAGTTCGACGTGTACAAGCGCGGTGAACCGATGGGCACCTTCACGGTGCGCATGCCGGGGGCGCACAACGTGCTCAATGCGCTCGCGGTGATTGCGGTTGCGGACGAGCTCGAAGTACCTCTCGACGTGACGCGGGACGCGATTGCGTCTTTCCACGGCGTACAACGGCGCTTCACGGTCGTGGGGCAGCCGCCGTTCGAGAAGAATGGCCGCAGCGGCGACATCATGGTGATCGACGATTACGGTCACCACCCTGCGGAGATCGAGGCGACGCTCGACGCGGCGCAGCGCGGCTTCGATCGACGCGTCGTGGTTGCGTTCCAACCCCACCGCTACAGCCGTACCGAGGCGCTCTTCGAGGAATTCACGCGCGCCTTCAACCACGCCGACGTCCTCATCGTCACCGAAGTCTATGCTGCGGGCGAAAAACCCATCGACGGCGCGACGGGAAAGGCGCTCGCGGACGCCATCCGAGCCCATGGGCACCACCACGTCCACTACGTCGCCGACAAGACCAAGGTCGCAGATCGTCTCGCAGAACTTGCCGAACCGGGCGACATCGTGATTGCTCTTGGGGCAGGTGACATCAACGCCTCCGCACGAGAGCTCGTGCGCAGGTACGAGAAAGCCGAATCCAAGTCATGAGTGATCGCCTTCCGCCTCCCGATGACATGCCCGATTTCGACCTCGCGGAGTTCGCAGCGCCTCCGCGCCTCCGGCCTTCGCGCGGTTCGAATCGCAAGCTCGGAGACAAGGCGGAGAAGGCAGAGAGAACCACGTCGAAGCCGCTGAAGAGCGCCGCCCCGGAATCGGCCTCCGCGCAGTCTCTGCCGCCGCCGGCGGCGAAGAAGCGTACGGCGATCATGGGGCTCGTACGTGCGGTGCTCGGAACCGTTCTCGTTCTCGCGGTTGCCGGGGCCCTGGTGGTCGGGCTTCGTCGCTTCGTGCGGACCTCGCCACGCTTCGGTGTCACCGAGTACGTCGTGCACGGTGCCGATCGGAGGCCCACGGCTGAAATCGTGGAAGCCGCGGGGCTACATCGCGGCGACAACATCTTCCAACTCGATCTCGAGGCGGCGCGCAAGAAGCTCCTTTCCGACCCATGGATCATCGAAGCGCGCATGAGTCGAAGGCTTCCAGGCACGGTGACGATCGACGTGCGGGAACGTCGCGCGGCCGGCCTTGTGGCGGCGGGCGAGACCTATCTCGTGACGCGCGAAGGCGAGGTCTTCAAGAAGCTCGAGGCACAGGACCCCACGGACCTTCCGGTCGTGACGGGTATTTCCCTCACCGAGGTGCTCGACGATCGAGCCGGCGTGCAGAAGATCATCAGGCGTGCCCTCGACCTGTCGGACGAATATGCGCGTACGGACATTGCGTCGCGTTATCCGATCCAGGAAGTGAACGTTCGCCCCGATGGAACGATGTCTCTCACGGTCGGGAAGCACGCCATCACCTTGATGATGGGTAAAGAGCCGTTCCGCCGAAAGCTCGAACAAGCATCGCGCGTACTGCGCGAGACCGAGCGTCGCAACGCGAAGATCGATGCCGTGCTGCTCGACAACGACGCACGCCCCGAGCGCGTCGTCGTCCGCATGCGTTGACGAGCTGCGCTACTTGCAGCCTGCTTCGCTCCAGCCGAGAGGCCGGAGCGTTTGTGGCACGCGCTTTAGACTAGCGGAGCGGAAGCAGCGCGCGGTATGCGTCGAAGGGCTCGCTGATGTTGTCGACGTACTGCGTGTTCGGTGCGTTCTGGCAGCTATAGAAGTCGTCGACGTAGTGCTTCGTTCCACGGGGGTTCGAGATGTCGATCGAGTAGAAGGGCTTGTCGGCTCCACACGGAGCGTCGGTCGTGACGACGACCTTCTGGTAGGCGGCGACGATCTTCGCGAGCTCGGCTGCGGTGAGCGTGCGCGACCCGGTGATCTTCTTGTAGGGCGCATTTGGAATCGTGCCGCTGCAGTACGTGAAGTTGAACTTGCGCGTCTTGATGTCGACGGAATACTCCTGCAGGGAAAGGCCGCACTCCGAGCCCGCCGGCCCAGGCCGCACGAAGCCGCCGGAACCTTTGGCGGAGAGCTTGGTGACGTCGTCCGGCACGATGCCCGGCTCTTTGGTCATCGTGTTGCTCCAGGCAGAGTTGCTGCGGCTCTTCAGCGTCAGCTTGCTGCCGGCAAGCTTGTACGGGTAGACGCCATAGAAGCTCGAAGAGGGACGCTCCGCATTGCTGTCGAGATAGAGATTCTTGCTGCCGATGCGATAGGTCCCGACGAGATGCTGATGGGAAGGGCACGGCGCACGAACGCAGCGAATCCCCGTGTCGAGGTCGAGCTCGAACGAGCGGTCCGTCTTCAAGACGAGACGTTCGAAGCGCGGAGGAATCGTCGCATCGGGGCCCTCGCCGTCCACGTAGGTGCCTGCGATCTTCGCGGCATAGCTCTGGAGTTCGTCCTCACTCATGCTGAGGTCGTCGCCGTCGTCCACGCTGTCTGCCCCTGCGCAGGCGAAGAGAGACGTGATGGTCGAGAATGCGAGAACCGAATACGTGAGCTTGGAGAACATGGTGTCCTACCTCCTGCGCGAAGGTATGATGCTGTCGTTACGTATGCGCAAATGGAAATCGGTGATCCAGGGGGTGCGGAATTGCGCAAGTGATTGAAATCACAAGAAAGCAAAACGCCCCAGCAGGCAAGCCAGGGCGTTCGGATTCCACGTGCGCTTCCGAGGGGCGTTACTCGACCGGGTTCGCGATCTCCCCGACCGCCTGGGGCGAAACGCGCAGCGGAAGGAGTGAGCGGTATACCTGGAATGGCGCCTGGATGTTGTCGACGTAGGTGAGGCTCGGGTCCTGGCAGCTGTTGAAGTCGTCAACGTAGTGCTTGTTGCCGCGCGGGTTCGTCACATCGACCGTGTAGTACGGAAGGTCTGCGCCGCAGGGGGCATTCACGGTGACCTTGAGCTGATTGTAGGCGGCGATGAGCCTGTTCATGTCGGCGCTCGTCAACGTGCGTGAGCCGGAGATCTTGCGGTACGGCGCGTTCGGCACCGAGCCGTCGCAGTACGTGAAGCTGAAGCGCCTCGTCGCGATGTCGACCGAATATTGCTGGAGCGAGAGCGTGCACTCGGAACCCGCCGGACCTGGGCGAACGAAGCCGCCGGATGCGTTTGCCGCGAGCTTCGTCACGTCTTTCGGAACGATGCTCGATGTTCTCCCGAGCGTGTTGGTCCAGCCCGGATTGTTGCGGCTTTGGAGCGTGAGCTTCCCGGCGGAGTTCAGGCTGTACGAGTATGCGCCGTAGAACGTGGACGACGGGCGCTGAGCGTTGTGATCCAGGTAGAGCGTTCTGCTCCCAACTCGGTAGGTGCCGACGAGGTGCTGGAAGGGGCTGCAGGTCGGGGCGCGGACGCAGCGAACGCCGGTGTCGATATCGAGCTCGAAAGAGCGATCGGCCGTTCAAAACGAGCGCTGGAAAGCTATCGGCGGTCGGTTGCCCGACTTGAATTCGTAGGATCCAGCGACGGCGCGCGCATAGCTAGGTCGTGAGGGCGTCTTCGCTTACGTTCGATCATCGTCTTCGGCATCGGCACCTTCCGCGCCTGCACAGGCGAAAAGCGAAGTGATGGCGGCCAGCGCGACGACGGAATGCGTGAACTTGGTGAACATTTTGTCCTACCTCCTGCGCACAGGTATGACGTGTCTGATAATATCCGCAAGCGCAAATTTGCAGCCGTAGGAGATCTCTGAGGAATTCCGCTTGGCACTTTTCTTGGCCCACTTCTGACGCTCGTGCGATGCCGGAACACGCATGAACAACGAAGTCGCTCAGGGAGAGATCGTCGTCGGCCTCGACATTGGCACCACCAAGGTTTCCGCCGTGGTGGGTGAAATTGGCGAGGACGGCATCACCATTCTCGGTGTCGGCACGGTGCCATGCCGCGGGCTCCGCAAGGGCATCGTCTCGAACATCGATTGGACGGTGCGAGCCATTCGCGACGCCATCGAGAACGCGCAGACGATGGCTGGCGTCGAAATCCGGACGGTGTACGCGGGCGTGGCCGGCAGCCATGTGCGCTCGGCGACGTCGGACGGCGTTGCCGCCATCGCTGGTGGCGAGGTCACCCGCACGGACGTCGAGCGCGCTCTCGAGGGCGCAAGGGCCATTCCGGTCGATGCGGATCGTCAGATTCTCCACGTGCTTCCTCGCGAGTTCGTCGTCGACACGCAAGACGGTATTCGTGATCCCATCGGCATGAGCGGTGTTCGCCTCGGAGCGAAGGTCAATCTCGTCACGGCGGCGACGAGCTGCGTTCAGAACGTCATCCGTTGCGCCGAGCGCGCAGGCCTCGCCGTCGCAGACGTCGTGCTCATGCCCCTCGCGAGTGCGGAAGCCGTTCTCTCGGACGACGAGAAGGAAATCGGCGTGGCGGTCGTCGACATCGGTGGCGGTACGACGGACATTCTCATCTACGTCGATGGCGGCATCGCGCACGCGAGCGTCATTCCTGTCGGCGGCAACAACATCACGAGCGACGTGGCCGCGGGACTCCGTACCCCCGTTGCCGAGGCCGATCGCTTGAAGCGCCTTTCCGGCTGCGCCCTCGCGCGCATGGTCGGCGAAGACGAGGAGATCGAAGTTCCTGGCGTGGGTGGGCATCCGCCCCGCCGCGCGCCTCGCCGCCTCCTCGCGGACATCATCGAGCCGCGCGTCGAGGAGATTTTCGCAGTCGTTCGCAAGCGTCTCGAGGACACGGGCATGCTCGAACAACTCTCCGCGGGCGTCGTGCTGACAGGCGGTGCGGTGCTCCTCGAGGGCATGGCGGACTTCGCGGAAGAAGTCCTCGGCGTGCCCGTTCGCATCGGTTTTCCGAGCGGCATTCGGGGCATCACGCAACTCGTTCACGGGCCTCAGCACGCGACGGGCGTTGGCCTCGTGAAGTTTGGCGCGCAGTCGGTCATCGACTCGGTCGTGAAGGAAAAGCAGGCTGCGCCTTCTCACTCGGTCATTCGTGCGTCGAAGGACAAGCCGGGGGCGACCTCGACGGTCAATGCCGACGAAGGCAAGGGCGGCTCCCGCATCTGGGAGTGGCTGAAGGCTGCATTCTAGGCATTCCGCTGGCGCTTCATTCGCGCCGATTCTAGGCGTTCCGGTGGCGCTTCATTTGCTTCGATTCTAGGCGTTCCGGTGGCGCTTCATTTGCGCCGACTTCCTTCCACCAACTTTCTTCGAAATTCGACGACACAAAGTTGGCCCCGAGTTTCCGACTTCTATAGATACCTAAATACACGCGGCGCACCGAGGGTTCGGTCCCGGGAAAACGTAGAGCAGCGCGAGGTCCACGCTTCGCGCTGGGTGTGATGTTCATGGCATGGGCCACGAACAGTCGATCCATTTTGCAGAGGGTGAAAAACATGAGCTTTTCGATCGAGTTCGCTGACGACACGCACGAGTACCAGGCTCGTATCAAGGTGATCGGTTGCGGTGGTTCCGGCGGCAATGCCGTGAACACCATGATCAACTACGGCCTCGAGGGCGTGGAGTTCATCGTGGCAAACACCGACGTGCAGGCGCTCAACGCGAGCCTCGCGCCGACGAAGCTGAACCTCGGAGCGAACACGACGCGCGGCCTTGGCGCGGGCGCAGACTCGGAGCGCGGTCGGAAGGCTGCCCTCGAGGACGTTCAGCGCATCAAGGAGCTCATCTCGGGCGCCGACATGGTCTTCATTACCGCGGGCATGGGCGGCGGCACCGGAACCGGTGCAGCTCCTGTCATCGCGCAGATCGCCCGCGAAGAGGGCATTCTCACCGTTGGCGTCGTGACGAAGCCCTTCCTCTTCGAAGGTCGTCAACGTTCCCGCCGCGCCGAGCTCGGTCTCGCGCAGCTCACGGAGCACGTCGACACGCTCATCACGATTCCGAACCAGAAGCTCCTCATGCTGGGCGACGAAGAGCTCACGTTCGTCGACGCCTTCCGCAAGGCCGACGAAGTCCTCTACTACGCGGTCAAGGGTATTTCGGACCTCATCACGCAGAACGGCATCGTCAACGTCGACTTCGCAGACGTGAAGACGGTCATGAGCAGCATGGGCCGCGCCCTCATGGGTACCGGCTACGCCAAGGGCCAAAACCGCGCCCGCGCCGCTGCCGAGATTGCGATCTCGTCTCCGCTCCTCGACGACATCTCCGTCGATGGCGCGACGGGCATCCTCATCAACATCGTCGGCGGTCCCGACCTCAAGATGAAGGAAATCCAAGAAGCCGCTTCGCTCGTCCAGGAGCAAGCGCACGAGGACGCGAACATCATCTTCGGTGCGAGCATCGACGAGAGCCTCGGCGAGAGCGTGAAGGTCACCGTCATCGCGACGGGCTTCGATGGCCAGGCCGACCAAATCGCTCGCGATGCCATTGCTCAAGTTCAGGCGCAGTCGCAGCGGCCGCAATACCTCTCGAGCCAAGCGCCTCCGATGGAGCGCATGGAGCGTGTCGAGCGCGCGCCCGCATCGCGCGTCGCCGCTACGCAACAAGAGGCGATTCCGCTCACGCAACGCCGCATGCCGAACGACCTTCGCATGCAAACGGCTCCCTCGTCGTCGCGCCTCGTCGGTGCGGCCCGCGCAGCCACGGGTTCGGTGGCGCCTCCTCCGCCCGCGTCGTTCCCCTCGTACGACACGGACTGGGACGTCCCGGCATTCCAACGCCGCGGTCAATGACCGCGCGCATGCCGCGCCAATGAAGCGCTAGCGGAGCGCATGCCCGAGACCTCGAAGGACATCCTTCGAGGTCTTTTTCATTTGCTGGCTTTGGCCACTCTCTTCTTCAGCTCGGCGAGCTCGCGTTCGATCTCTTTGGCATCGCGCTTCTTCTTGGCGGCCGCCTCTTTGGCGTCCTTCGCTGCCGCTTTGGTCGCCTCTTTCTCGGCCAGCGCATCTGCCTTCTTCTTCGCAGCCTCTTCCGCTTCGGACTCGACCGCGAGCTCGGCGACTTTCTTCAGCGCACCACGTGTGGCCTCGGAGCCCAGCGTGTGACCGATGCCCTGGATGATGTACCTGAAGAGACTCATCGCCTCTCGCATTCTAACGGACCAGGCCGTTTGTGCGACAGCAAACCATCCTTCAGCGTGATGACTCGGCGACGACCCGATCGAATGCACGCATCTCGACTTTGACGTGCGGCGGCGCCTTTTGGAGCACGCAGTGCGTCTCCCATGCGTCGTGACTGATGGGTTTCGTCTTCCACGCATTCTCATGGATCAGCGTGCCTTCCGGGCTTCGCCATGCGCACGTCATCGGAACGCTTTCGCCTTTGGGTGCAGACATCAATTTCGTCGAGAGTCGGAGCTGGCCGGACTCTTCGGTGAGCGTCGTGTCGCTCGCTGTCATGGCCGAGACCTTGGTGGAACGGGAGTGAGCTGAAACTCCGATAGCCGTGCCGACGGCGAGCACCAACGCAACCGCAGATGCCACGGCGAGGAGAACGCGCTTCTTTTTCTGCGCATCGCGGGCTTCTTGGGCCCGGCGCGCTCGTATGAGCTCTGTCGCTTCATCGAGTTTCGATGCCGGCAAGTCGAGTTCCTGGAGCGCAGAACGCGCCTCGTCGACCGAAACCCCTCGCTCCGCGTCGCTTTGCTTGCGGGCAATTTCCTCGACGACTTCCTCGAATTCCTCGTTGCTGAGGCGTTGGTCCGGCGCGAGCGGCATGGCCTCATCATAGGCAGGCGATCCCGACTGGTCACGGCGTTTGAACATTTGTAGAGTCCTCGCGATGGAGTCGCGCGCGTTGGCCGAGTCGGAGCAGACCACGCCTACCGTGCAAAGCGGGGGAAGGGAGGGAGAGGTTTCATGAGCGCCATTGGTGGAGTCTGGCGTCCGAACGCTTCGGGTGCTTCGGAAGGTGATGCGGAGCTCGTGGAGGTCATGCTGGGGCGCGTGCCCTACCGCGGCGACACGAACGAAGTGCTGCGTGCGCCTTCGCTCACGGTTGGACTTCGTGCGTTCGCGAGCCGCAAGGCCGGGGTGCTCGCTCTCCAAGGAGAAGACGTGTTTGCTCTCGCGGGTGACGTGGTCATCCCAGAGGTCGACCCCCTTACCGGACTACGCCGCGCCGTGCTTGCCGAGACCAATGCCGAAGAGCTCGACGGTGCCTTTGCCGGCGCCTGGGTCGAGGCGGGGAGTCGCGCCCTCCGACTCTTTCGCGACCCCTTCGGCGTCCGCTCACTCTACTACTTCGTCGGTCGCGAGGCCGTCTACTTCGCCTCCGAACTGAAGCAGCTCCTCGCCGTGCCGGAATGCGCCCGCACAATCGACCTCTCGGCGATCCACAAGTACCTCACGTTTTCGTTCGTCCCGGGCGAAGCGGTTCCCATCGCCGGGGTTCGTCGCGTCCTTCCGGGCCACGTGGCGACGTTCACCGGGCTCGCCGATCCCAAGACCCACGCTTATTTTTCGCTCGAAGAGAAGGAGCAAGAGGCCTACCGCGATCGCACGACGGCCGTCGAAGCGCTTCGTGAGGTGGCGAAGGCCGCCGTCACGAGGCGCGTTTCTCACGGAGCGCCCGTGGCACTGTACTTGTCGGGCGGGCTCGATTCGTCCGCCATGGCCGTCTGGTTGAAGTCGCGTGGCGCAGACACGACGCTGTTCACGCTCGACTTCGGCGAGCGCAGCGTCGAGCTCGAAGAAGCGAGACTCGTGGCGAAGACCGTGGGCTTCGAGCATGTCCTCGTGCGCGCCTCGGGAGGTGAGCTCGCCGGCCGAATACCCGAACTCGCGTCGATGCTCGACCTCCCCTTCGGCGACATCGTGACGGGCCCTCAGATGATGCTCGGTCTAGCGGCCAAAGGTCGGGGCATCTCTCATGTCTTGAACGGCGAGGGCGGTGACCAGCTCTTCGGCGGCTGGACGAACAAGCCCATGATCGCCGCCGAGATATTTGGCGGCATCGCTTCGGACGAAGAAGAATCGCGCGAAGAGACGTATCTACGTTCCTATCACCGCTTCTATGGCGTGGAGGAAGCCCTCTATACCGACTCGTTCCGCGAAGCCGTCGGCGGTCCTGGCCAACGTCGCGCGCACCTGGCGCCCTATCTTTCGGGCGAGCGCGGCGAAACGTTCTTGAGCCGTATCCGTCTCGCCGACATCGCACTGAAAGGCTCCCAGAACATCCTGCCCCGTGCCGAACGCATCGCGGCAGGGCTCGGTCTCTCTGTTGCGATGCCGCTTTTCGATCGGAAGCTTGCAGAGTTCTCGTTTCACTTGCCTGCGGAAATGAAGCTTTCCGGGGCGTGTGAGAAGTTCGTTCTCAAGATCGCGATGCAAGGGCGCCTGCCAGAGGACATCATCTGGCGAAAGAAGTCGGGCATGAGCGTTCCCATGACGGACTGGCTAATGGGCCCACTTCGAGACGTCATGGAGGAGTACGTTGGCGACCGAGCGGTCGCCGCACGGGGCTGGTTCAAGAAGGACTACGTCGCAAAGCTGCGCGAAGGGAACGACCGACCCGGCGAGACGCGCAAGCGCCGCATCGGCGAGAAACTGTGGGCGCTCATCATGCTCGAGGCATGGATGCGCCACGTCGTGGAGGCGAAGAACCCGTGAAATGCATCAAATGCCAGAACGACTCGAAGTACAGCGATCGCTCTTCGGGTACTTGTCCGAGCTGCCACGCGAAGTTCGCCTTCGAGCCGAAGAACGGGGACCTCTTCACGGACATGGCGTTCGCAGCGGCGATCGACCGCGTCTCTGCACACGACGCGGTTCGCTTCACGGAAGGCAACTTGTTCTACGAACTCGCGCGGATACGTCGCCGTGCGAACGCCTCGAAAGTCGTCGGCCTCGTACTTTCCGTCGTTCTCACGATCGTCGCGAGCGTCGTGAGTTGCGCCGTGCTCGAGAGTGGCTTTCCGCTCTTCGTGACGCTTCCGCTCGGGCTCACGATCTTTTTCGTCGTGCTCCTGAAGAAGGAGAACCCGACGCTCGCATTCACCCCGAGCGAATTCCAGACGGCCCTGCACAAGTGGCGCTCGGCGCATGGGAACCCTGCGAAGCTCATCCAACGGACAGCGCCCAAGCAACCCACCAAGGGAGCAAAGGCACTTCCAAGAGAGCTTGCGACGTACTCGTTCGATCGCGCCGTCATTTGCGATCGACCCGAGACAGTGGACCTGCTCCTCGCGAACAATTTCCACTTCGAAAACAACTGCGCCATTCTCTCGGTGACGCACTATCCAGAGGCCGTGTTCGCACCCGTGCTCGACATGCTGAGGCGAAACCCACGGCTCGAAGTGTACGCGCTCCACGACGCCACGGGGCCTGGGCACAACCTCGCGCGCTACCTCACGACGTCACCCGAATGGTTTCGCGGCATCGGTCGTGTGACCGACGTCGGGCTACTCGTTCGGCACGCGATGAAGATGCGCGGGCTCTGGAAGGGCGCGCACCCGATGCAGGGCGTATCGAGCTTCCCTGACTTGTCGGCCGCAGAGAACGCTTGGCTCTCGAATTACTCCGTCGAGCTCGCATCCATTCGTCCAGAACAGATCATCAAACGCCTCTTTCGTGCCATGACGCAGCCGGGCACGCCCGTCACCATCGACGACGGAGGAATGTACTTCGTGGGAGGGTCCTTCGGCTCGGACGCGGGCACCTCCGATGGCGGAGGCGACAGCTTTGGCTGAAACAGTCGTCGTGTGCGACGACTTGCTCCTCGCCACGCTTCCCCAGGCGAAGCGATGCGAAGCCGTGCGAGGAACGTGGCCTTCGGCGGAGGGGGGAGGAGCAGCGCCTAGCGTAGTGGGCTCTCTCGATGCCTGCCGGCGAGATCGAACACGAATCGATTCCGTCACGGAGCTCGCTGCCCTCGTGCCCACGAACGCACTTGCCTCGGTCGACGGAGCATTTCAGTTCGCCGCGAGCTCGGGGGCACAGGGAGCGCAGACACTCGTGCTCTCGCGCGACGCCATCGGCCAGCGAACCATGTACTATGCAAGAATGTCGGGTGGCCGCGTCGCCTACGCTTCGGACGTGCAAAGTTTGGTCACGAGGCATGACGTGTCGCGAAAGCTCGACCCCCGCGCCATCGCGTCTTACCTGTCGTGCGCATACGTTCCCGGGCGTGGCACGCTCTTCGAAGGCATTCAGGAGCTCCTTCCCGGACATACGATCACGTTCGAGGAGAGCAAGGGCGGTGCGGGCGTCGAGAAGCCGTTTTTCGTACTGCCTCCAGAAAACGAGTCCGAGAGCGGTTCGGACGAAGCCGATCGCGAGTCGATTCGGGGTCTCCGCGCACTCTTGGAACGAACCATTGCAGACACGCTCGACCCCGCGGACGAAGCAGTCGCATTCCTGTCCGGTGGTATCGATTCGAGCGTGGTCGTCGCTCTCGTGCAGCGGGCCCTCGGGAGGCCACTCCACACGCTTTCGATCGCATTCGGTGACACGTACAAAAACGAGCTCGAGTGGAGTTCGCTCGTGGCATCGCACGTAGGCACGGACCACACCATTTTTCATCTCACCCCCCAGGCCGTTCTCTCGGCGCTCGACGAGACGCACGCGTTCTTGGCCTCTCCCATCGGCGACCCGCTCACCGTGCCGAATGCGATCTTGTTCCGGAAGGCGCGGGAGCTCGGCCGCTACGTGTGGAACGGGGAAGGGGGCGACCCTTGCTTCGGCGGCCCGAAGAACCTCCCCATGCTCCTCGCAGAGCTCTACGGAGACGGAGAGAACCAGGGGCACGATGCGAGCCCGCGCGCCCGCAGCTACTACCGCGCGCACCTGAAGTGCTTCGACGAACTCTCGTCTCTCATGACCGAGAGCGCCCTCGAGGCGTTGAAGCAGCGGCCCCTCGAGACCGACGTCGATGTCTTCTTCGAAGACGAAGGTCGCTCGTTCGTGGGTGCGCTCTCCGCCATCAACGTGACGTGGAAGGGGGGACACCACATTCTTCCCAAGGTGGACCAACTCGGCCGCGCAGCGGGCGTTCTTCCGCGCTCACCGCTGTTTTCGAAGAGTGTCGTCGAGTACGCATCGCGGCTCCCTCCCTCTCTCAAGCTTCGCGGTTCCGTCGAAAAGTTCGCACTCAAGGAAGCGGTGCGCGATCTACTGCCGGACGCGATCATCGATCGGCCAAAGAGCGGCATGATGGTGCCCGTAGAAGGGTGGTTTCAGGGGGCTCTCCTTCCCCATGCGCGCGAACGATTGCTCGGCGGGTGCTTGCCTTGGGACATCTTGCAACGCCGCGCCGTCGAGGCCTTGGTAGATGGCCGCGTCACGGGCCTGCGCCCTCGGCGAGGCGTGAAAATCTGGCTTCTCGTCGCGCTCGAGTCCTACCTTCGGCAATTCCTGTGAGCTACCCATGACGCACTTCATGAAAGCAGCATGAGACCTCGGCTCGAGTTCCACTGGTGCGTTCCCGTCGTGGGAGATGGCTTCTACTTGGGCTTGCCCAACTGGGAGAGGCCTCCCACGCTCGAGTACGCCGTGGAGATCGCACAGACCGCCGAGCGTCACGGCTTTCAGCATCTGCTCTATGGGATGGGCTTCAACAACCATACGCTCGAGGCGTGGACGCTTGCCACGTCGGTGCTGGCGCTCACGGAACGCGCGGGAGCGATGGTCGCCGTGCGCCCAGGCTTCTTTTCCGCTCCGATCCTCGCGAAAATGGCGACGACGCTCGACCACGTATGTGGTGGCCGACTCGCGCTGAACGTCGTGACGGGAGGCCGTCCCGACGAGCAAGCCATGTATGGCGACCGCCTCGATCACGACGCGCGCTACCGTCGCACCAGCGAATTCTTGGAGATCACCCGCAAGCTTTGGACGACGACGCAGCCCTTCGACTACCAGGGTGAGTTCCACCATCTCGAACACTCTCGACTCGAGATGCTTCCGCTTCAACCCGGTGGCCCTCGTATCTACTTCGGGGGCGCGAGTGAGGCCGCGACCCAGGTGGGAGCGTCGCACGCACACGTGTACTTGATGTGGGGCGAGCCGCTGGACCTCATCGCGCAGCGAATTTCTTCGATGCGTGCGCTCGTGGAAGCGCGAGGTCGTACGAACGAGCTCCGCTACGGACTCCGCATCAACGTCGTTGCGAGGCGCACGGACGAAGAAGCTCGTGACGCCGCGCGCGAAATGATCAGCAAAGTTCCGGAGGAGCTTCTCGAGAAGGGCCGGCGCACAGAATTCCCCAATACGCGCAGACAGAGCGTAGGGCAGGGACGTCAGTGGGAGCTCCGCGGAAAGGCAGACGCAGACTGGTATCTCTCGCCGGGACTTTGGGCAGGTATCTCCATCGTGCGGAGCGGCGCGGGGATGGCACTCGTCGGGAGCTACGAACGCGTCGCGGAGATGGTGCTCGAGTATGCGGACCTCGGTATCAGCTCTTTCATTCTGTCGGGCTATCCTCACCTCGAAGAATGCAACAACGTCGGACGGAACGTGCTCCCGCTCGTTCGCGAAGGGTACCTGCGCCGTCAGTCGAAACGCTGAACCGAAGGGGCGTGTGCGCGCCGAACCCTTCAGGTCGGGATGATGGTGCGATTCCGCATGGGATGGTCCGCGTCGGTCGGTCCCGTGTCACTGTCGGGGTGGTAGACGACCACATCGAGCGACGACCCCTGGGTCCAGAAAGCATGCAGAACATTTGGCGGGAGCATGAACGCGAGGCCCGGCCGAAGGGGCCACTCCGCATTCGGAGTCAAACACATGCCCTCGCCACGAACGACGAGACCGACGCGCACCGAGGGGTGAACGTGCTTCGTCTGCTGCGTCCCCTTCGGGATGTGCAGATGATTGAAGCAGGGGTCTCCGAGGACGGGAGGTGAGAGCAACAGCGAATCGGTGCACCCATCGATGTAGCGAAGGCGTCCTGTGGCTTCGATGGGACCGCCGAGCGCGAACATGCCCGCGTACCCGAGGTGGCTGACGACGAGGCCACTCGCATTCGCCATCGTGCCGTCGATGGAGCACGCACCGGGAACGGATGCGAACATTCCCTCCGCCATGGGGTACGATCCGAGCTCTCGCCGAAGCGTCGCTTGTCCGGCGTAGCAAAAGAGGAAGTGCGTGCTTCCGTTTTCGAGATCGAGCCTCGAGCCTCGAAAGGCGCGCACGCGCGTTTCGGGACATTCCCATTCGAGGGTCTCGGAGAGCTCACGGAGCCAGACGTCGTTTCCCATGCGTCCCGTCCTTCATACCTCAAAAGTGGGCACGTGCCCGGAACGAATGATTTGGGTGGCCGCGCCCCGAAGCGTTCCGATATACGACGAGAGTCTTGGAGGAAATTGGCATCATGGGCTCTGGGCCTCTCGCGACTGCGGTCGAGGCCGAACTCGTCGCGCGCAAACGGAGCGTGCGACGCGTGACGGAGAGCTTCGGGCTCGAGGGCCTCGCCGCGCTCGTCATCGTCTCCGATGTCGACGCCGACAATCTCGAGACAGCCCTTCTCGCCAAACGGTCGAACCCTTCGCTCAAGATCATCGCGCGCGTTTTCGACCCGATTCTCGAAGAGTATTTGGAGAAGACGGCACCCGACATCCGGGTTCTCAGCATGTCCGCCGTGGCGGCCCCCGTCGTGCTCGAGAAACTCGGTCACTCGATCGACGGCGCGTTCCATGCGGCTCCGCATGCGCCGATTCAGAAAGTGCCATCCGACTCGATGTTCGCGAGGATGCTCGGTGTCGTCGCCGCCCTCATGATCGTCGGCACGGTCTTCTTCAAGTACGCATTGCACCTGTCGTTCGGCGATGCGTTCTATTTCGTGGTCACGACGATCACCACGACGGGCTACGGCGACATCAGTCCCAAAGATTCGCCGGACGTGGTGAAGGTCGCATGCATCGTTCTCATGCTGCTCGGCACGTGTTCGTTTGCGATCTTGTTTGCCCTGGCCGCCGACTGGATGTTCGCGCGACGCCTCAACCGTGTGCTCGGAAGGTTTCCGACGACGTGGCGCGGTCACTTCGTGATTGCGGGCGCCGGGAACATGACCGTCCGTGTCGCTTCGCTCTTGCGCGACAAAGGTATGCAGGCGCTCATCATCGAGCGGGACCAAGAGACGCGTGCGCTGCATGCTCTTCGCCTCGCTGGGCACCACGTCGTCATTGGAGACGCCACGCGGGAAGAGACTCTCGTCTTGGCTGGCGCACACCGTTCGCGCGCCATCTTGGCGCTTACCGACAACGACGCCGCCAATTTGCAAATTGCACTCATTGCACGCGCACACAACGCGAAGGCGCCCGTCATTGCGCGCATCGACTCTCCGCTGCTCTGCCAGCACATTGCCCAAGACGATGCGCTCACCGCGCTTTCTCCGGTGGCGCTCGCCGCCAAAGCCTTCGTCGACGCCGTGCTCGCCTGAGCCTGGGAGACGGTCATGGTGAAGGCGTGAAATGCGCGCTTTCCCAACCTCTCGCATCGCCGAGGAGCCATGCGAGCTGCGTGCGCATCAGGGCGATCGATTTGGGACCGAAGAAGTGGCCCGACTCGACATGCCGATGACGAGCCGTGATGCCGACCCGTTCGAGGTCTTTCGCAAACGCCGCATGGCCGCGTTCCCACCCACGTTGTCCGCTCACGAGGAGCACGCGCGCGGGCCCCGCCGAAGCAAGAGCCTTGCGTGCGAGAGCGGGTGAGGAGGGAAGCCCTTCGTAGAACAGCACATGGGAGAAATGAGTCTTGCCCGGGAGCGAGAAGAACGCTGGCGCGAGCATCGCACCTTGCGAGTGACCCACGTAGAGAGGGGCGTCTTGCCTGATTCGTTCACCGTACTTTCGTGTCGCGGCCTCGACCGCACGCTCGACGGCACGCCTTACTTGCGCAGCGTCAGACCAACTCGCCATCGTCTGGAGCTGCGCATCGGGATGCGGGCACACGATGAAAGGATGCGGGCCAAGGGTGTCGCGCGTCGCCCCGCACATCCAATCGGGACGGCCCGCGGCGCCGTGCACTGCCACGACGAAGGGGCGCGGTTCTCGCGAGCCAAGGGGTACGACGAGCATGCCCACGTCTTGCCCGTTCTCGGCGCGAAGCGGCTCGATCCAATCGCCTTGCAGCGGCGGCAAATCCGCCGCCGAGGTGACGGCAAAGGTCAAGCCGATGAGAGGTCCCTGTGGAAGCATCATGAGGAAGCAATCGGCTGCGCCGGGCGTTTCGTGACGAGGGAAACGTCTCTCTGTGGGAAAAAGTGCGAGTCAATTGCGCGTCGCTCGGTCACGACACACGTTCTCCTCCGATAGGTAAGTCAGTGATGCACGCTCGAACCCCCATCCTGTCGTCCGAAAGGCGCCTTTCTGGCGAGGCCGAGGCGGAAACGCTGAGGGCCACGCTGCTCGGGTATGCACGCCGTCGTCTCCCTTCGCACGAAGCGGAAGACGTCGTTCAGCAAGCGCTTTGCGAAGGCCTTGCGTCCGCGCGTCTACCGGCATCGGTGGTCGAACGGTCCGCATGGATGATGGCAGTCTTGAAACACAAGATTGCCGACGTCTTTCGCGAGCGAAGGCCGCTCCAGCTCGAGAGCGGCGCGCATCGAGACATCCAACGCGTCACTCCCTCCGAGCAGTGGGAGGCACGGGAAGTACTGAGAAATATCGTGGAAAGTGCACGTAAAGAAGAACGAGAAACCCTCTCATGGCTCGCGCAAGAGCACGCGGGTGACCCCCTCGAGTCCATTGCCCGTCGCGAGCGAATCGAAGCGCCCACGCTCCGGAAACGCGTGAGTCGCCTGCGTCAGGTGCTGCGTGCGCGGTACTTGCTGCCCGCGGCCGCCCTCTTGGCCGTCGTGGCGTACGCTGCAGGCCAGCGTGACCTGCTTTCGCCGCCCGCGCCGGAGCAAGCGATCATCAAGCCGGACCTCACGGGCCTGCGTCCCGCGACGAAGATCTCCGAGATCATTGGCACGTGGAGGATCGAGCAAGTGGAACCCGCGGGCAACGTAGCCACGGGCGATCAAATGCTCATGACCGGCGCGCAGCGCGGCAAGCTCGAAGTGACGAGCGCGCGCGTGGTCCTGACGCTCGCCCGAAGCCATCCGCTCCAAGTCGTCGATCTGGCCGATGGACGCCTGCGCGTCCGATCTTCAGACGGCGCCATCCACGTCGTGAGCGCACAAGTGGCTCCCGACGGCAGCCTGGTCGTGGAGGGCAACGAAGGTCGCTTCCGCGGTCGCGCGGTCCTCAAGCACTGAGTAGGCGCGAACACTCGCGGCTCCCCGGCGAGCCGTTCGTCATACCCAGAGCACGGGGGTACCGAGCGCTTCGGCCTCGCGCACGACCGTAGAGAGGCCTTCGGCCTTGGAGCTCATGAGGAGCGTGTCGGCAGACGCGATCCACGCGAGCGCCTTGGGTCGAGGGACCTTGCCGACGAAGGATGCACGGACGCCGAGGCTCGAAGCTTCCCTTTCGAGTGCGCGCCGCGAAGGCCCGTCGCCCACCACGACGAGATGAGCGTCTTTTTGAGTGCAGGATACATATTCGAGCGCACGGCCCAAGTTCTTGCTCGGTACGAGGCGACCGACCCAAACGAGACGCTTCTCGTCTCGTTCGCGTGGGGGCAAATCCGTCGGGCGATCGACCTGGAGCAGCGGGGCTCGGATGAGACTCTTTGCGACGAGCGCGTCTTTCGATGCAGGAGGAAGGACCCCCGCAAGCGCGTCACGCAGCGCCTCCGACACGAAACGCCAGCGGCTGGCGCGCGCCAAGAGGTGCCCGACGAGTCGCGCGCGGATGCTGGCGGGCATCGCACGGAGGAAGCGAACGTCGGCACCATGCGAAACGAGCTCGAGCTCGAAGGGAACGCGCGTTTGTTCGAGCGGAACCGAGGCCGCTGCCACGCCACAAGGAATAGCCCAGTGAGCAACGACGCGCCGTGGCGCTCGGTTCTTGAGCTCGCGCCGGACGAAAGCAACCCACCAGGCGGCGCCTACCAACCGAAGCGGATTCTGGCGCACGCGCGCCGCGGCACCTGGCCAGCCAAAGGCAGTGACCCACGAAGGGGGCGCGAGAACTTGAACGGACTCCGAGCTCTCGGCCCGAAGGGCGTCTACCTCGCTTCGAACGAAGTGACCGGACGGGTCCCCCTCGAACGAGGGATAACTGGTGGTTAGGACGATCGTACTCAAGGTCGCTCGATTCGTTCGTGCACCCTTAGCCCATCTGGGCGGAAAATGCGTCGCGCGGGCACCTTCACGGGCATTTCCGACCGTCGCTCCTTTTGATACGAAGGACGGATGGCTGAGGCGCGAACGTTCGGAAAGGTGCTCTATCTCACGGAAGACCAAGATTTGCTTGCGGCGCAGCTTCGTGGCGAATCCATTCCGTACGAGCCATCGAGGGCCCTGCTCTCCAACATCTCGACCGACGAGCTGACGCCCGGATGGGTTTGCTACTACTACGACGAAACGCTGGCTCGGTATTGCCTCGTGGGCCTTCGCGGCAACCGCGTCGAAAAAGACAGCATCAAGAACGGTGGCTTCAACGTCATCGTCAGCGGGAGTTCCAAAGGTTGCGGTTCGAGCCGTGAGACGGCGCCGTACAGCGAGCTGAAGTGTGGCGTCGACCTCGTCATCGCGAGAAGCATCGAGAAGATCTACCGCCAGAACGCGCAGAACATCGGTCTACTCACGAGCACCGACTTCGGTCTCATCCCCCGCATCCTGGCCGGCGAGAGCATTCCGATGAGCGAGTTCACCGAAGGACTCGACGAGATCAGCGCTGGCATCGTCCTGCGGGGCGGCCTGTTCGCCTACAACCGCGCGCGCCTCGCGGGCGAAGTGTCGCCCCCCAAGGTGACCACACCGAAGCGTCCCATGACCCTTTGCGAGAAGATTCTTGCAGCGCACGTCATTGCCGACGCTCGCACTGGAACGCTCGGCGCCGAAGGGGTCAAACCCGGCGATGCGTTCTTCGCGCGCACCGACGTTCGCTTCAGCCACGAATACGTCACGCCCATGGCCGAATCCCTTTTCGTGGCAGAGATGGGCAAGGACGCGAAGGTTACCGAGCCCGAGTCCGTCTTCGCATTCCGCGACCACCTCACATTTCTCGACTTGGTCATGCCCAAGGCCCATCGCGACATGGGTCTCAAGGAGCAAGCGCAGTCCCTCGCGACCGTCCAGGAGAGCTTCACGAAGCGCCAGAACGTCCGCCTCTACGGCGAGGTCCACCGCAACGGCAAGCTCGTGGGCAGCGAAGCCATCTGCCACAACAAGGTCATCGAGGAACTCGCGCTTCCCGGGCAGCTCGTCCTCGGCACCGACTCGCACACCTGCATGGCCGGCGCGCTCGGTTGCTTCGCGTTCGGCGTCGGCTCCACCGACATGGCGAACGCTTGGTACACCAAGGACGTGCGTGTGACGGTTCCCGAGACCGCGAAGTTCGTGCTCACGGGCAAGCTCAAAGAAGGAGTGTGCGCCAAGGATGTCATGCTGCACATCCTTGCAATGCCGTTCTTCAAGAGCGGCGAAGGGATCGGCAAGGTCATCGAGTTCGCCGGAAGCGGCATCGCGCCCTTGTCGCTCGACGAACGCGCGACGCTCACCAACATGGCCGTGGAAGCGGGAAGCTTCACGGGCATCATCGAGGCCGACGAGGTCGTCGTCGCGTACCTCCAGAAGCAGAGGGGGCTCGACCCCGACGAAGTGCGAAAGCGCATCGTTCGCGCGGACGAAGGCGCGACGTACTGCCGTGTCTTCGAACTGGATCTCTCGGCGATGGTGCCGATGGTCGCGTTGCCGGGCGACCCGCGTAACGGCATCGCCCTCACCGATCTGCCGGCGAACAACGAGGGCAAGAACGTCGCGATCCAAATCGCCTATGGCGGCTCGTGCACGGGCGGCAAAAAGGCCGACATGGACATGTACGCTTCCGTGCTCGCTGCGGCCGTCGCCAAGGGCAAGCGTGTCAAAGACGGCGTGCACCTCTACATTCAATTCGGCTCGCAAGACATCCGGCGCTACGCGGAGGAGAAAGGGTACCTCGACGTCTTCGCGAAGGCCGGCGCTGAGCTCGTCGACCCGTCATGCGGCGCTTGCATCAAAGCCGGTCCTGGGGTCAGCGATTCCCCCGATCAGGTCACGGTGAGCGCCATCAATCGCAACTTCCCCGGTCGCAGTGGTCCCGGAAAGGTGTATCTTGCAAGTCCGCTCGTGGTCGCTGCGAGCGCCGTGTGTGGCTTCATTGCAGGTCCGGGGGACATTTGAGCTCCATCGCGAAAGACTCCAAGGTCACGCTTTCGTACACGCTCCACGACGCAACGGGAGAGCACGAGCTTCTCGATGGCACGCCGGAGGGGCAGCCCATCTCGTTCGTCTACGGATACGGAGTGCTCGTTCCTGGGCTCGAGAAAGGGCTTCTCGGGCTCGAAAAGGGAGTGAAGAAGGCGATTCAAGTTTCACCGGAGGAGGGCTTCGGCCTTCGTGATGACGACCTCATCTTCGAGATCGACCGCACCGACCTGCCGGAGACGGTTCGCGTGGGCGATACGTTCTATGCGGAGGATGAGGAGGGCAATCAGGAGTCCCTCGAGATCCTCGAGGTGCATACGGCGCACGTTCTCGTCGACGCGAACCATGCGCTCGCGGGAAGAACGCTGCGCTACGAGGTACATATTTTGGACGTCGTGCCCGCCAGCGCCGACGAAATCGCCGAAGCAAAAGCTCAAGCGTCTCATGCACAAGCGGCGGACCGCGAGTCGGGGCCGGAGCTCATTCCAGAAGCGCGCCGGAGCCAACCGCCGCCGCCGAACGAAAACTAGTCCACATTCGTGCAGTCATTTCGGGTACTTGCATCGGCCTTGCAAGTGGCCCTCCGTTTCGCTAACTGAGACGCCCTGATGAGCACTGAAAATCCGTGGGACTGGGACCTTCGTGTCCGCGAGCGCAATGTTGCCGAGGGCAAGCTTGGAGAGAAAGAACTCACCAAGTACTTGTCGGCCCTTCCGGATCTCGCCGATCAGGTCGAAACCTTCGCCACGCCGCAACCTGCACTCGATGCACCCATCGTCGATGACGTCGATGAAGCAGACGACGAGGACGACGGCGACGCGGCCTCCACCGGCGGCAACGAGCCCGAATCCGCGGAAGGCTGAGCCGTGGAAAGCGGCGACGAACTTCCCGTCATCGATTTCGCGACCTTCGTGCTTTCGCTGAGTCATTCGGCGGTCATGCATTTGGGGCACGCGCCACACCCTGAAGACGGGAAGGTCGAAGTACACCTTCCACTCGCAAAGCAAACCATCGACTTGCTTGGACTTCTCGAACAGAAGACCAAAGGCAATCTGAACGGTGAGGAGGAGCGCCTCCTCTCGCAGGTTCTGACCGATCTGCGCCTGAAGTACGTCGAAGTCTCGAAGCGCGGCTGAGCGGGCTCGCCCTCCCTGCGCGGCCGTTTCTGGTCGCACATGGTCGCCCTACCGCGCCGGAAAGTGCGTGGTTAGAATGGGGCGCATGCGAGCTTCTGCGCTTCTTGCGTTCGCTTTCTTGTCACTGGGTACGGGGGCCGTGGGCTGCAAGAAGCCCACGCCTGCGCCGCCCGTGCCCGCAGCCGCCCAGACTTCCACGGCGCCCGGGCCAGCGGTGCCACCGCCTGCGCCGCTCGGCAGCTTGCCGACCGCACCTCTCAGCTTCGCGCCCATCGCGAAGCGTGCAGATCCGTCCGTCGTGTTCATCGAGACGTTCACCGATGGAGGCCGCGGCGCCAAGCGTCGCGTGCAGAACGGAATCGGGTCGGGCTTCATCATCGACAAGGATGGCCTCGTTCTCACGAACAACCACGTGATCGATGGCGGCGACGTCATCTCGGTGAAGCTCTCCGACGAGCGCAAGTTCACGGCCACCATCGTGGGACGCGACGCGCGCACCGACGTCGCCGTCCTTCGCATCAAGGGGAAGAACTTCACACCCGTTCCTTTGGGCGATTCCGACGCGGCGGACACGGGCGACTGGGTCGTTGCGATCGGCAATCCGTTCGGGCTGTCCCACACGGTGAGCGTCGGCATCGTGAGCGCCAAGGGGCGCACGCGTGACGACGTACCGCTCGATCCTGCGGGCTACTACGACTTCTTGCAGACCGATGCTTCCATCAATCCGGGCAACTCCGGCGGCCCGCTCTTCAACTTGAAGGGCGAGGTGATCGGCATCAACACGGCCATTCGTGGCCGCGCGCAGGGAATCGGCTTTGCGATCCCGATCAACATGGTGAAGCAGCTTCTTCCCATGCTTCTTCGCGAAGGCCGTATCACGCGGAGCGCACTCGGCATCCACATTCGCGACGTCCGCGAGCTGAGCGACGAAGAGCGCGCGCACATGCACATCGGTGAAGACCGCGGCGCGATGGTTGACCACGTGCGGCCCGGCAGTGCCGCCGCGAAAGCCCACCTCGAGCCTGGCGACGTCATCGTGAAGTTCGAAGGGCAGCTCATCGACCGGGCGACGAGGCTCCAATGGCTCGCCAGCGTCGCCGGTGTAGGGAAAGCTGTGTCGATGACCGTGTCTCGAAGCGGCAAGCAACTCGACGTGAAGGCGACCCTCGGAGAACTCGAAGAGGCGAAGAAGGAGGAAGCCCCGGCCAAGGCGCCTACGCGCCGCGATCCGGACGACGACGACGACGACCGGCACTAGGGCGAGAATGCCAATGAAAAAGAGAGTTTTGGACTTGGAACCCGCCGAGAGAATGGTTGCGCGAGGCACAAGCTGGCGTGGAGAGACGCAAGAGAGCCGTGCGCCATAGAGTGGGGGCAAGGCCCCTACAGACTGAACGCATTTCCCGCGAGCAGGACGCCGCAAAGGGAGTACGATGGCGAGGCTTCTGACATGCGGTCTCCTCCCAAACAGAGCTCGGCGAACGGCCGAGCGGCAGCGACGCCTTCCCCCTCGTCGCCGCCTCCTCGCCTGACGCCGATGCCGTCGGCGATGGCCCCGGGATCCGGATTTCCCGCCGCAATGAATAATCCTCACGAGATAGCGTCAAACCAAAAGCAGGTTAGACAACGTGAGGCAGAAGAAGATCGTGTACTTATCGCCGACGCTCAGAAGGGGGACACCGCCGCTTTCCGTGCGCTCGTGCAGCGGCATCAGCGCCGCGCCTTCGCCATCGCGGTCTCTCTCGTGCGTGACGAGAACGACGCCAAGGAGCTCGTCCAGGAAGCTTTCCTCCGTGTTTACCGGAACCTCGGCAACTTCGAGGGCGGGTCGAGCTTCTTCACGTGGCTCTATCGAATCATCACGAATCTCAGCATCGACCTCATCCGCAAGCCCGGGCGCCAAGCGGTCGATCCCGATGCAGGGCGTGAAAGCACAGACGACGCAGGTGAAGTCGACTTTCCGCTCGTTAGTCGCATCGATGGTGCTGACCCGGTCGATGTCGTCCGCCGCGGCGAGATCGGCGCGCGTTTGCGTGAAGCGCTCGAGGCTCTGCCCGAATACCACCGCGGCGTCATTCTCATGCGCGAGGTGGAAGGCATGAGTTACGAAGAAATTGCAGAGGCCATGGGTGTGTCGAAGGGCACGGTCATGAGCCGCCTGTTTCACGCTCGGCAGAAGCTGCAGCGGGTGCTCGTCGACTGTTACCAAGAGCAGGTCGGTCGTGCTCCCGGCAAAGGCGCGGGCGGCAACGAAGCCGACCTGGACGATGCCGATCCCAACCTCGCATCCCTAGCTCACGGCACCTCGGAGGATGGCCCATGAACAACAAGAAAGGCGTCTCTCGCGAGGAATTGCTGTCGGCAATGGCTCTCATGGACGGTGAGCTCCACGAAGGCATGAAGCCGGTCGTCGTACAGGCCGTGTCGCAGCCGGGGCCTCGCCAAGAAGCGGCGCGCGCGACCTACGCTATTGGCGAATTCGTGCGTGATTGGGCGAACGAGAAGTCCGCGGGCTTCGACGTGAGCGATGCCATCATGGCGAAAATCGCAGCGGAGCCTGCTCGGCCGAAGCAAGCTGCGCATGCGCCAGCAGCAGCCAACGCGAATGCTCAAGGGCACGGTGCAGTCGTTCCGTTCCCCGTGGGGCGCGTACCGGGGCCTTCGTCCCGCAAGCCGGGAGACCGCGCGCGCGTGTTCGCCATCGGTACAGCGGTCGCTTCGATGTTCGCGGCCGCAGCGGCTGCGATGGTGTTCTTGTCGCACCAGACCGATCTGAAGCTCGATGGCACGCAGGCTTCGATGGCGAAGGACCTGCCGGCGATTGACGTGCAGGTGCAGCAAGTCGAATCCCCGAATACGATCTCCGTGTTCCAAGTTCCCGCTTCGATCCACGCGAATGGCACGAGCGTTGTCATTTGGATCGATGATGCGGTAGGAGTAGCTCCATGAAGACGGGCTCATGGCGGCTGGGCGCAGTGCTCGCCGCAACATGTTTCGCGGCCGTGCTTTCGGTCTCCGAGGAGCACGCTGCCCTCGCGTTCCAAGCGCCGTCGGCCACATCGGCGCCGGCCGCAGTGTCCACCAACACCGAGATCATGGTGATGCACGCGACCCAGGAGGCGACCGGCTCCATCGACGCACGCATCGGCTCGATGCCGCAGCTCACGAAACCTCCGTTCAGCGCCTACAATACGTACAAGCTCCTCGACAAGAAGACGATCGCCGTCGAGAAGTCGAAGAGCAGCTCGTATTTGCTGCCCAACGGCCGCACCCTCGAGATTCGCGTCGAGCCGTTGGCGAACAAGACCTACCGCGTCGTCGCCAGCATCAGCCGCCCGGAAGGGGGCGCCTACCTGAAGCTTCTCGAAGTGACCGCACCCCTGAACGAGCCCTTCTTCGTGGGCGGACAGACGTACAACAAGGGAAGCCTCGTCGTCGCGATCACGGTTCGGCCTTAGCGCCCCCGTTTCTCGCCTACATGTAAGGATTGTGCAACAATCCCCGGGCGCTCATGAAGAACGTCCGCCTCAACCTCGAGGTGCCCGCGCCGACTGCGCAGGGCACGGCTGCTCAGGCAGGTTCGAATGCGTTCGTGCGCGTGGGCGTGGTTGCTCTCGTGGGGTTTGGTGTCGGCGTCGCGTGGCCGCGGGCGATGGGGCTGCAGCTCGGTCCGGCGCCCATTCCTTCGCTTGCGGCATCGGCGGAGCCAGAGGTGCGCGAGATGCTGAACGCCGCGGGTGCAGGTTCAACCGCGCCCACGTCGACCTCTGCACCTTCCGCCGCGCCGCCCCCTTCGGGTCCTGTTTCGGTGGTCATCGCGAAAGGCGTCGTCCTCTCGTGTCGCAACAGCGACGGTGAGACTCTGCGTGGTCGTGAGTGCGGCGGCGCGCCGAAAGGGATGGACCCGTTCGTCGCGCCTCACCTATCGAAGTTGTCGACGTGCAGTGGAGCCGCAGGGCAGCAGGGAAAGCTCTCGGCGGTCGTCACGTTCGACTTCCGCGCATCGCGCCTCAGCGTCGAGGTCGGCAAGTCGAGCACCGTTCCTTCACCCGAACCGCTCGGCAAGTGCTTGAAAGAGGCGTTTACCGGCGTCGACTTGCCGAACATTCCGCACGAGCACAATCGCTATGCGATGGCGTACTCGGTCCAATTCGACGGATCGACGAAGAGCGCACCCAGCGCGAGCGGCACGGCATCGGCGCCGGCCACAAACGCGGAACCCCCGGACGAGTCACCTTCGGACAGCGCTCCTGCTGCGAGCGGTTCCGGCACGCCGAGTGGTCCGATCATCGCGGGCTCGACCGCCGAGCTCGAATGGGACCCGACCCGCGTTCGCAATGCTCCACGAACTGGCGAGATCATCGCGCGCTGGCCGAAAGGCACGAAAGTCACCATCTTGTCGCAGCAGGGTGGTTGGCTCAAAGTGAAACGCGAAGGCACCTCTGACGAGGGCTGGGTCTATCGGAGCGCGCTCGGGAAGTAGGGAGCGTTCGGGCGCGTCAGTTGTCGCGCGTCGCGGAACGAATCACGGTGGGCGGCGGAAGCTGCGCTTCGCGGAATGCGCGGCTCATCGCGCTCGTGCTCGAGTAGCCTGCGAGCTCTGCGACCTCGTCGAGCGATAGAGTCGGAGACGACAGAAGCAGCGCCCCGGCGGTCGTGCGCCATCGCACGATCGACTTGCGCCAGCCGCGATCGAGCAAGTCGAACTCGCGCTGGGTTTTGAGGATGTCTCTGAGCAGCTGTCGCTCGCTGACGCCAGCGCGTTCGACGAGGTCGATCATCATGGGGCGGGTGGCGAGCTTCGAGAGAAGCGGGAAGATCGCTTCGGCGACTCGCCCCGCGATGCTCTTCGGAGCCGACGCGCCTTCTCTTACGAGGGCCGATGCGTTGCGGATGATGCCGTCCGCAAGGAGACCGTCGAGCGCGCGCTGAAGGTGCGTCTTTAGCCCATCGTGTTGCTTGTTGGCGACGGCGTCTCCGAACGCGCGGAAAGCGCGCACCGTTTCTTCACTCGTCGGATGGGTGCGTGCGACGAGCTCGTCGCCACCTTCGCCGAAGTCTTCCGGGCGCAAGCGAATGCCGACGATGCGAACGCGGTTGCCTTTCGAACGCAGGGTTTGCGATGCGCCTTCGCCGGGCGCAATCACCTGGTCTGTGGCGACGAGGACCGTGTTCTCGCCGGACACCTCGCCGTTGACGATGAATTCTCCCTCGACCGGGATACACACGAGCCGCCAGCGAGCGCTCGAACCGGCAACCTTCGGGATGAAGCGATTGTCGAAGCGAATGCCGTCGAGCAGGATTGAATATGCACCGAATTCTCGGCCGACCGTGCATCGCACGTCGAAACAAGCTCCAGGGCGACCGAACTCGAATCGAAGGGGCATCATGGGCGAGAAACCGTTTCTCGGGTCATGCTATCTCTCTCCGCCGCGAGCAGACGAAGAATCTGCATCGTCGTCAAAGGGCTGCGTTTTCGGGTTCCCGTCCTCGTCCACGCCGAGCAGCTCGTCGATGCGCTTTTCGGCTTTGTTGAGACGGTCCTGCGCGAGGCGCGCGAGCTTCGTTCCTTCTTCGAAGAGCTTCAGCGAATCTTCCAAGGGAAGGTCGCCCTTCTCCAGTGAATCGACGATTTCTCCGAGCCTTTTCAAGGAGGTTTCGAAGGTTGCGGTTTTCTTCTCGTCAGAGGCGGCCAATGAAGCGCTCCTTGTCTACCGGAAGTATTTCGCCCCTGCGGGCGAGCGCTTCAAGGTAATTCGACCGCCAAGTTGAGACGTCCGGGACGATCGGGGATGCCTCCGACGATGGCTTCGCCGTTCACGAACGGAACCACGCGAAATATGGACCCCGGGCCCACGTAGAGACCGAGAGGCATGGTCGAGCTCTCTTTCAGCGATATCAGCGTCGCAAAGGTCGGAGAGCTGGGCGTTTCCGCGACCTTGTGACCGCCTTCCGAGAGCCGGAGGGCCGTGTCCGCGAGTCCCCGCGCGGCGGGGTCGGGATCGTATACGGCGATGTCCGTCAGGAGCTCACGCGTGGCGGCGCCCGGGTCGCGCTCCTTCGCACGGAGCAAGGCCGTGAGCGACGTCAGGATGGCCGCCCGAACCTCGAAGTCGGATTCGGCGTCGTATGCGGCGCCAAGCATGCCCCCCGCTCTCTTCAGCTTGCCGCTCCGAAGGCCCTGTGCGGTGGCCGCGCGGAGGTTCGCCGAGGGGGCATGGAGCCAACTGGCGACGGTCGCCTCCTCACCGTGTTCCTCGGTCGCTTCCGAGACCCACACACGCGCTGCGAGGGCCGCCTCGGGGCCCATGCCCACGGCGCGATCGAACGTGTCCTTGCGCGAAAGCAGGAGTGCCGTGCGGGGATGCGAGAGCGCGGCAGCCACGAGAACGCGCAATGTCTTTTCGTCGCGCTCCGCGCCCAGCCACGCTTTCACGAAACCATCGTTCGAGTGCGGGACGACCGCCAGACCCGACGCGAAGGCTCGTCTTGCAGGAGCGGAAGCCTTCGTCGTGAAGGGTTTCGCGTCCGATGCGTTTTGCGGACCCTTCCCCGAAATGGCGAGCACGAACCACGCGGGCGCCTCCGCTTCGTGGCCCGGTTTCTCGGCGGCTGCGTGCGCGGCATCATCCATGCTCGAGCTACGTTCTTTGGAGCCGAACGCTAGTAGCCGGAGCGCGTATGCCTGCATCGCGGTGCGCATCGCCGTGCTCGCGGCGAGACCTTGGAGGTTCCTGCCATACGCGAGGTCTTCGATGCGCTTCACTGCATCGGGGGCTTCCGAGAACGCAAGCGCGCGGGTGGCAGCGCTTCTCAGCTCCGAAAACGCGAGTGCCGAAAGGATGGCGGGCGTCGCTTCAGCCACGCGCATGCGCGCAAGCGTCTGGAGGGCCTCCATACGCACCTCGGGGTCGCGGTGTTTCGCGATGGCCTCCCGGAGGATGCGCGCCATGCCGTCTGTCTCTACGAGCGATGCGAGAGCTGCTCCTCGCGTCGCAGTCGTCTCGTCGCGGAGAAGATTCGTCACGAGTGCCTGGCCGTCTTTCGCGTGCAGCCGCAGGAGCGCGAACGTCGCTTCCGTTCGAACGATCGATGATGTTTCCGTGAGGGCGCGGCGTGCCACCTCGGCAGCGCGCGTGTCGGGAACGAGTGCAGAGGCATGCAGCGCAGCAGCACGCACCTCGGGACGAGGGGAGGAGGTCGCATCGAGGATCTCGTCGGCGAATCGGAGATCGCCGAGCGTTTCGAGGAGGCGCAGCGTCCGCGGGGTCAGTTGGAACACCGAAGGCTTCTTTCGCGGCGGAAAGCGCAATAGCGCCGAGGTCGCAATGTCTTCGGTCGTCTCGCGATCGGCTGCAGCAAAGAGGACACGAATGCTCTCGTCGCTTCCGTCCTGTGCAAGCGCGATGGCCGCCGTGCTTCGGGCGATGCGCGCGTGCGCAGCTTGCGAAGCATCGGCAGGAGACCAGGTCGTCAGGATGCTGGCGAGAGCATCGCGGACGCGAGGCTCCGAACGCCTCCGCGCCAGGCCTCGCGTGAAGGCGACCATGACCTCTGCGTCTTTGAGTACGCGCGAGCGGCCCGTCCACAACTCGAGGAGGAGCGCGGTCGATTCTGGTGATTGACTCGTCGCCGCACGGGTCACCCCACGAAGGTGATCCGCGCGGTCCTGCGAGTCGAGAAGCGATGCCTCGGGGCGAAGCAAGTGCGCCTGAATGGTGCGGTGCGGCGCGGTCGCGGCCGTCGTTGGCTGCGGAACTGGAGGCTGACCGGGCCACCGCGGGGGAGCGCCGAGCGGAAGCGGGATCCCCGTGGGAAGAAGATGGGGGGGGATCCCCGGGGGGAAGAATGCGGACGGAAACGTCGGCGGCGGAGAGGGCTGCAGGAGTGGCTGCCCTCCGAACACGGCGAGCGTCGTCAGCGACGTGCCCAGTAACCCGAGCAAGCCAAGTGCACCCGCCCGGGCTCCGCGCGTGCTCACGGTGCGGCTTTCGGCTGGAGGAGTAGGAAACCAACGGATCCATTTCGGCCACGTTGGCTCGCGGGAAGCGCATCTGCACCGACGGTCATCGACGCGGTGTCGCGCGGCACGAGTTGTCCGAGCAGCGTCGAGACTGCGAAGCTGCGGCGGAGTGCGGCCTGACCGAGCGGGTCGGCGGGAAGCGGCGAGCTTCCGACGCCGATCGTCCACGTCGGATGGTCGAGGAGCACGACGGCGAGGGCGCGCACGTCAGGTAGGCTCCGCTTCGCAACGTCGTCTCTCTCGAAAGCGATCGGTCTCCGCAAGGCGACTTCGCCCTTCTTCTCGTCGATGCGAACGAGCGGCATGCCTCCCGCGTCGGGGCACCCATCGTCGTCGGCGACGCCATTGTACGTTTCGCGCTCCTTTGGGCAGGCGTCCGTCGCATTGGGGATACCGTCCCCGTCGTCGTCCCCCGTAGGCATCCCCGTGCCAGGCTTGCAGCCGTTCCAGCGCGGGTCGCCGAGGACCGCGGGGCACGCGTCCACGGTGTCGAGTACGCCGTCGCCATCGCGATCCGCGGGCGAGCCAGGCTCGGGGCACCCATCGTCATCCTCGAAGCCGTCCTTGTCTTCGGGCTGATCCGGACAACGATCGAGGCCATCTTCGATGCCATCGCCGTCTCTATCGTTGATGGGGCAGCCGTTGCATTCGCGGTCCGTGTTCTTCGAACCAGAGATGCGAGGGCATGCATCGAGGTCATCCGGGATTCCGTCGTGGTCCGAGTCGCGCGGCGGGCACCCATTCATGCGGGGGTTCGCGTTCTTGACGCCGCGAACGCGAGGACAGGCGTCATACTTGTCGACGATGCCGTCGTCGTCGTCGTCGATGTCGGGACACCCGTCCGAATCCAGGTACCCGTCCTTGTCCTCGGGTACGTCAGGGCACTCGTCGACGTCGTCCGGAATGCCATCGTGATCGCGATCATGACTGCGCATCGCGTATCCGATCATCGCGACGAGCCGAACGTTGGGCGTTCCCCACGCGGTCGTGAGACCGACCTCGGCGCCGCCCACGAAGAACACGTCGCGGTGTTTGCCTATCTCGATGCGGTCCGAAACGCCGAGCATGAGGGGACTCAAGTTGCTGCTGCCCGCCTCGCCGAGACCGAACGGACCGACGGGCCCCGCAGGCAGAGAGCCACGCAGGCCGAGCTCCCAACGCTGCCTGTCTGCGTCGTCCATCTTGATGAGTTTCGGACGGAACCACAGAGCGAAAGAGAACGGCACCGAATCCCCGAAGCGTGTCGAAGCGAGAGTGGGGTCTCCGTCTGCCGGCCAAGCGGACTGCTTGCTCCTCGCAATGTACCCGACGCTCGCTTGCGCTCCGGCAATGAGGAGCGAGTAGTCGACGAGGAGCCGTCCTCCCGCCGTGAAGCCTCGTTCGTTCAAGAAACTCGGCTCGCGGCCGGTGGGGAGCGTCAGGTGTGCAAGCGCAGCAACGCCGAAACCACCGAGCTCGTTCTCGAGCCAATTCCACTTCACGTTCGCGTTCAGGTCACCGATGCCGCTAGGACTCACGGTGGGCCGGGACGATGCGGATGCGGGTAGATTGTCGCTTCCGCCCTGCCAGAGGTAGACCGGTAGGCCTACGCCGAACGCAAACCGTCTGCCCACGCCCATGTTCGCGGTCAGGTCCAAAATGAGTGCGTTTTGCACGGGCTTTGCGGCCGTGCTTCCGTCATTGCGCGTCAGCGTGACGGTGCCCTGCTCGTACGCGGCCCACGCAGCGAAGCTCGGCTCGAGAGAGCCCGGGGTCATCGGCGATTCAGAGAAGAGCTGAGCGCGCGGATCCGTCGAAGGACGAAAGGTGCGTACGTTTACTTCGGGCGCGATCTGCGCGTGGGCAGTGGAGGCCGCCGAGAACGACGCGAGCCCGAGCGCGAAGGCCGCGACGCGAGCGACGAAAGCGGGCGGGGAGGGGGCGGGAGACGGCCGTGGGCGCATGAGCGCGAGCAGCCTAACGCACTTCGTCGCGCACCGCACGCGAGAGAGCGCTTCGCGTCGCTGGCAACGCTCGCGCGCGGGCGCCGTTATTCGCCTTCGTCTTTGCGTTCGCCGTCGGAGCTCACGCCATTGCCGGCTTCGACCTGCTTGCCCCATGCGGGAAGCCAGTGGGCCATGCGCGTGCGCTTCGTCTCGAGGTACTTCCCCGAGAATGCGTTTGGCTCGACGAGCATGGGCACGCGTTCGTCGACGCGTACACCGAGGGCGCGAAGAGCGCGAACCTTCTCGGGGTTGTTCGTCAGAAGACGAATGCGACGTACTCCGAAGTGATCGAGCATGTCGCGGGCCGCGCCGTACTCGCGGATATCGTCGGGAAGGCCGAGGAGACGGTTCGCATCGACGGTGTCATGGCCGCGCGACTGGAGTTCGTAGGCGCGCACTTTGTTGAGCAGACCGATGCCGCGACCCTCTTGGCGAAGGTAGAGCACCATACCGCCCCCCTGGCGCGCGACTTCGGCGAGGGCGCCATCGAGCTGCTCGCGGCAGTCGCACTTGAGCGAGCCGAAGACTTCGCTCGTCATGCATTCGGAGTGCACGCGCACGAGCACGCTCGTGTTGCGGAGTGTTTCGAGGTCGCCGTACACCATCGCCACGTGCTCGCGGGTGCCTTCGGAAGTTTCTTCCGTGAAGACATGCATCGCGAAGTTTCCGTAGCGGGTCGGGAGCTCTGCTTGGGCTCTCCAGTGGGCTTGAGGCCGGATCACCTTGGCGGTGACGTGCATCTCAGTTTCTCTCATTTCTCGGGCCCCGGGGAAGGGATGGGACCGTTCGGGGAAGATAGTAACGATTTCGGAACTGTCCAAGCCCCTTTGGGTAACTCACCGTATTTCCCACCCTTTGTCGCCTTCGCTCCGGGTGGCGGCGCTCTTGCGGGGACAAGAAAGACGGAAAAAGACGCTCAGCCGTCGGCCTTGGCGTCTGCGGAGCCGTCCGTGGTCGCGGCATCGGAACTTCCGCTGTCTTGGCCTGCGTCGATGGCGCCGTCCGTCGTCGTGGCGTCTTTCGTACCGGCATCGGCCGGCGGGGTCGCGCACTGATCGAACGTTTTCGAACCTTCCGGGCAGATGCAGACGTTGTCGCCTACCTGGGTCTTACAGTCAGCCGAAAAGCACTTCACTTTGACGGCGCAGTCGCCACCCTCCGGCACCCCTCCGCACGCAGCGGCCAGGACCACCGCGGCGAGAGCCGAAGCAAACAGAGTGGCGAGGAGTACGCGGGCCCGACTCTTCGGTGCCGCCGGCGAGGTACGTGTCATGGGGGTTCCTCAGTCTCGCTCTAGCTGCGACCTTTGTGCAAGGGTTACCGCCGTGCCATGCGAACGAGCATGGCTTCGAGGGTGGCCTCCGGCGGGCGGCGCGAGCTTTTGAGGGCCAGGTCGGTCTCCGCGAGGATGCGCAGCCAACGCTCGAGTTCCGCCGCCGGGAGCTTGCGTGAGCGCTCTTGTGCGTCTCGGGCGCGACTTGGTTGGAAGATGCCCGCTTGACGTGCGGCTTCGTCGGCTCGGGCGCCGCGCGCGGTCGCGAGCTGGAAGCGGAGCAGTTGCCGTACGGACCATGCGATGGCGCCCACGAGCGGCAGGCCTCGATCGCGGGGGTCGTAGACGTCTGCGAGGATGCGAAGGCACTCGGAGAGGTTCTTGTTCAAGATCGCATCGACGAGAGCCCAGGTGTCTTCGACGCGTACGCGCACGATGATCTCGCGAATGTCCTTGTCGAGGATGTCGACGCCCTCACCCACGTAGAGGGACAAACGCTCCAGCGCGTCGTCGACCGCTGCGAGCTCCGGTCCGACGAACTCTGCGAGGAGATCGCACGCGGCGCTCTCGATGTGATGACCTTTCGCCTTGCAGGTCGTCTGGATGAAGCGGCTGAGAGCCGCGTCGCCGAGGGGTTCGCACTCGACGAGGAAGCCATCCTTCTTTGCCTGATTCGAGAGCTTCCTTCGACCGTCGAGCTTTTGCGTCGTCAACACGAGGCAGGTCGAAGGGACCGGCTCGGCTGCATAGGCTGCGAGCTTGTCGTACGGGGAAGCTTGGGGACCTCCCTCTTTCGCAGCAGCGCCTGTGCCGTCGCTCCCCGAGTCCCACCGTTCGAGCTGGCGGAGCAGAACGAATCGAGCGTTCGCCATCATCGGAACGGTGCGTGCCGCTGCGAGTACGCGATCGACGTCCGTTTCTCCAGCGGTGAACTTGTCTTCGTTGAAGGCCGCGACGCCGCTGCCGAGCGCAGCTTTCCGAAGTTCGCTCACGACGCGGTCTCGGAGAAAGGCCTCGGCGCCCGCGAGCAGATAGACGGGCCGAAGGGAGCCTTTGGAGGCTTCGGCGATGGCCTGGTCCGGCGTCACGGCTTCAGGAGGTCATGCGTAGCGACGACGAACGAACGCGAGCGCCGCGAGGACTGCGGCGAAGAACACGGCGAACTCGCTCGCAGCTTGCGGGTCGCGCACGTCGCAGCCGCACCCGCTCTTCTTCACGCGGAGTTCTTCCTCGGGCGTCTTGTTGTAGGCGTCTTCCGGAATGAACGGTGCAGCCGTTCCGCTCGGCGCGACGTCACCTTGCATTTGCGCCGCGGGCTCCGTGTTCGCGGCGGGCTTCTTTTCGGCTCCGTCGCCCACCTTCTTCGGTGCGTTGAAGTTCATGCTGCGGCGATCGACGGCGGGGTTGTCTCCCTTCAGCGCGATCATTTGCGGCGTTCCGATGTCGGTGCCGTCCGAGGTTCGCACCTGCATCTTGTACTCGCCAGCTTCGAAGCCACGTGTGCGTGTGAGGCCGAAGTCGAACCGGGTTTGGTTGTAGATCTTGCCGCTCGAATCCGCGAAGTCGACGTCGAGCGTCTCGATGCTGGGCGTCTGGTTGGAGAGGGCGACCTTGTTCATGACCGGGTCGGGTTTGCCGTCGACCAACGAGCGCTCGTAGACGGCCACCTTGGTGAAGAGAAACTTGAGCGGCTGGTGCGCGATGGGAGGCGGCTTCGGCAGCTGAATCGTGACGAAGATGTGCCAAGCCCCGGAAACCTCCGAGGCTTCGCCGCTCTTTAGTTTGACGGAACCGGCCCCTGCTTCGCTCGTCCCGGGCACGAGCACCACCAACAAGGCGGCGAGAATGCTCAGAAAGCCAAACAACATGCGGGTGATAGACGATGCGCGCGGACGCTCCATGACGAAGAAACCTATCTGCTTTCCGCGTCCGAGGGAAGGCGGATGGCCTTTCGGCCGTAGGACGTAGAAACACAAAGAAAGGTCAGTGGGGGGCGGACACACGATTCTCTGCGACGGCGTCGCGCGCACACCCTCTCTCTGTCGGACATCATGCAGAAGCGCGCACCGCGGCAATCAGAGCACTCAGCGTGCGAAGGGGTGGATCCTCGAGGATCCGGCCAAGGTGCGTTGGAGGCTAACGCAAATGAGCCACGCGACAAGCTTCCGTCGGGCTCTGCCATTCGGATCCGCCGCGAAAAGCTGGATGCGGCGCTCCCTCCTGCCGCGGATTCCACGGCCAAACTGCATCGCTTGCGACTCGAGCCCCAAACAGAGGAAAGGCGGAGGCGCCCGGCCTCGAACGTCGGCTTATCCGCACGAGAACGGACATCGTTGCCCGAAACGAGACCTTCGATTGACACGTCTAGCGAGGGCCGGCACACTTTTACATCAGCGGTGATGAACGACGCACAGGGTGGAGCAGCGGTCCAAGCGACGGATCCGCTACTGGGGCGGACGATTCACGACCGCTTCAAGATCGTTTCCATGATCGCACGCGGCGGCATGGGACGCGTCTACCGGGCCGAGCAAGCTCCGCTGGGGCGCATTTGTGCACTCAAGGTCATGAATGCCGGCTTTGGCGGCGTCGACCCCGAGTTCCACAAGCGCTTCTTCCTCGAGGCGAGCATCTCCAGCAAGCTCACCCATCCCAATACCGTCACCGTCTTCGATTACGGCAAGACCGACGACGACATCTACTACATGGCGATGGAGCTGCTCGAAGGGCGCACGCTCCACCGGGCCCTTCGCGAAGACGGCACCTTCCCAGAGCTCCGGATGATTCACATCGCGAGCCAGGTGTGCAGATCGCTCCGTGAAGCGCACGGTCATGGCGTCATCCATCGTGACCTGAAGCCAGCCAACGTCTTCCTGGTCACGCACGGCGACGAACC
The DNA here is from genome assembly GCA_046351415.1 of Polyangiaceae bacterium. Lineage (GTDB taxonomy): Bacteria > Myxococcota_A > Polyangia > Polyangiales > Polyangiaceae > JABFRG01. Next base: position 115,313 of record JAXLYO010000001.1, read on the forward strand.
TGACTTCGTGAAGGTGCTCGACTTCGGCCTCGTGAAGAACTTGGACGAACGTCCAGAAGAGCAACTCACGCAAACGGGGCTCTTCATGGGCTCGCCGAAGTACATGGCGCCGGAGCAGATCGAGGGGCGTCGGGTCGACCCGCGAACCGACATCTATTCGCTTGGCGTGATCATGTACGAGATGATCACGGGCAAGGTGCCTTTCGAGCGTGCAAGCAGCGTGAACACGCTGATGGCGCACGTTCACGACGCCGTCCCCCCGCTCCGTGTGACGAACCCGCGGGTCAACGTGTCCGAGGAAGTCGAGGCCATCGTCCTTCGCTGCATGTCGAAGCAGGTCGAAGAGCGTTTCGCCTCGATGGATGAGCTCCTCACCGCGCTCAAGAACTGTGCGGTGAACGGAGGGAACATCCACGACTCGAGACACTCGTGGCGTGTGAAGTTCACGTCACAGCCGGCGCGCTCGTCCGCTTCGGGCTCCGGTTCGAACCCCGCGGTGTCGCAGCATCCCGGAAGTCCGTTCGTACCGGGTCCGTACGCGCCGCATCTGGGCGCGAGCGGCATGCCGTCCAATTCCCCGACACCGGTCGCCATCTCGGTGGGCGCGAGCGCGGAGCTCGACGCGCTCATGGCGCGCGATCACTCGTCGCCCTACGGCCGAAAGCGAAAGTCGCTTCGTTCATACCTCGGCGTCATGGTGCTGAGCGCCATTGGTCTAGGGGGCGGCCTTGGGTACCTTGCCTATCGCCTCAGTACGCCGAGCTCCGTTTCGGCCGCATTGACGACGCCCATTCCGACGGCCTCGGCTGTGCGCCCTCCCTCGCAGCCACCCGCTGCACCCAAGAAAGTGACGGTTCGGCTCGAGACTTCCCCCGACGGTGCGTGGGTGAAGGACGACACGAAAGAGCTCTGCAGCGCGACGCCCTGCAGCATCGAGCTCGAGGAATCGGATGCCGCGCGTACGCGAACGCTGAGCATCGGCAAGTCGGGGTTCCGAACCGAATCGGTCAAGACGACGCTGGGGGCGAACCTGATGGTCCCGCTCACCAAAGCCTCGGCCGCTCCTGCGGTCGGTCCTAGCGCTCGACTCCCGTGGCCACCGTCACCAAAGGGTGCGCAAAGCTCCCACCCCGTGGACGAGCCTCCGACGCCCGACGGATTCAAGAAGGCGTACTGATCATTCCGACCAGAGCGCATCTGGTCCATGTCTTGCACTTTACAGCGCGCCGAAGCGAGGCCGTGCTCGCAAACTCTCGGTCCTATTTGGGACAAGATGCTCTAGGCTGCGGGCCTCGTTCCGATGCTTTCTCGATGGCGCTCAATCGTTCCCGCTTGCCTTGCACTTGCTTGCATGTTGCATGCAGCGCCGGCGCTCGCCGACGCGCGGACCGAAGCGCGTGTTCACTTCAAGAAGGGCATGGAGGAAATCTCCGCTGGCCACTACGACGAAGGGATCGCGGAGCTCGAGCGAGCCTACGAGATCCTTCCGCACCCGAACGTCCTCTACAACATCGCGCGGGCCAAGGCCTTGAGTGGAGACCTCAAGGGCGCTGTCGTGTACTTCAAGCGCTACTTGGACGGCGATCCGCCCGACAAGGCAGAAGTCGAGAAGACCGTTCTCGATCTCGAAGCTCGCATTCTCGCGCAGGAGGCGGAGGCGCGTAAGGCGCAAGAACCCAAGCCCGAGCCGAAGCCGGAGCCGAAACCCGAGGAGACGCCGAAGCCGGAAGAGACCCCGGTGCCGCCCCCCAAAGTCGTACCGCCTCCACCACCGCCTCCGGCGTCCAATCTAGGGCAAGCGCGCACCGAAGACGTGTTCCAGGAGACGGTCGTCACCGCCTCCAAAGACGCGCAGAGCGTCATCGACGCGCCGAACAGCACATCGATCATCACGGGACAGGACATTCGCCTCTCCGGCATCACGAAGATCCCGGAGCTCCTTCGGCGCCTCGCCGGTGTCGACATCATGCAAGTGACGGGCGGCCAGACAGAAGTGTCGCTCCGAGGGTTCAATCAGCGCCTCTCGAACAAAGTCCTCGTGCTCGTCGATGGCCGCAGTGTCTATCAAGACTTCATTGGCGCGACGTTCTGGCAGTCTCTTTCGATCGGCGTCGAGGACGTGAAGCGCATCGAGGTCGTTCGCGGTCCGGGCTCGGCGCTCTACGGCGCCGTCGCATTCAACGGCGTCGTCAACATCATCACGAAGGGGCCCGAGGACGGGCGTGGCGAGGCGGTAGGTGGCTTCGGCACCCAGAATCAAACGCACGGCAGCGTCTGGGCAGCGGGGAAAGACAACGGCTTCGGTTGGAAAGCTTCCGCCGGCTACGATTACCTTCCGCGCTGGTCGCGCGAGGTCCCCGATGGTCGCACAGACGCGAGGCTAGGGGCCCGCGACCAAGACTCTGCGGCCCGCACGGTTCGCCTCGACCTTCGCACGAGCAAGGACCTGCCCAAAGAGTGGAAGGTGCGCCTCGGCGGCGGTCTCACCCAGGGCTCCCTCGAGACCCTCGGCGTCGGCACGCTCTACGATCTCGTTCTTCCGAACTTCGTAGCCTCCGAGGCGACTGCGATCGTGTCGCACCCTTACTTCGAATCGCGTGTGTTCTACAACCGCTTCCAAACAGACACGACGCTGAACGCCGCTTCCGTCGGGCAGACCCTGCTGCCGACGCGTGCGGAACAGAACGTGCTCAACGTCGACGCGCTCTTCCGGTTGCCGTTCAACACCGGCAACGTCGTTCACAAGCTCACGTTCGGTGGCGTCTATCGCTACAAGAACATCGACTTCACGTTCTTGGATGCCCGCCGCATCGAACACCACGGTTCCTTCTTCCTCGAAGAAGAGGCGAAGATCGGAAAACACTTCGCCGTCGTGGCCGACTATCGCCTCGACTACATTCCGTACCTGACGGGCTTCGTGCACTCTCCACGTGGTGCCATCCTCGTCCACCCGACGAAGCTTTCGACGATCCGCCTTTCCGGCGCGACGGCGTTCCGGCCGCCCACGTTCTTGGAGTCGTATCTCGACATTCCGGTGCAGCTGCCGTTCGCAGGTGCGTCGCTCGTTTCGCAAGGCTTTCGCAGCGACGACCCGACGTTCCGCCTGAAGCCCGAGAGCATGTTCAGTGCGGAGCTGGGCTACCTCACCCAGGACAGCGATCACATCAACGTCGATGTCAGTGTATTCTACAACAGTGTTTCCGACCTCATCCAGCTCGCGGACCCTAGGCCGGTCGCACTCGGCGACGTCAAGCGCGGAGCGGGCCGTCTCGACCCCGAAACGGGCCTCTACCCGCTCTACTTCGGCGGGTTCTCGAATCAATGTCAGCGTTACAATAGCGCAGGTAGTGAGCTCGGCTTCCGGCTCTTCCCGACGGAAGGCCTCGACATTTACGGCAGCTATTCGCTGAACTTCATCGGCCAGGACGAGTCGGCGTGTCTGCCCGGACAGGCCGGCCCCGCAGACGAACGCACGAGCATGCACAAAGTGAATGCTGGCGTCCAAGTGCGTACGAAGGTCGGCATCGACGGTTCGGTCGACTTCCATCTGGTCAGTGCTCAGAAGTGGGCCGAGCGCATCGTGAACACGGAGGCGCAGGGCGTGTCGGCGACGCTCTTCGACCTCTCCATGTACACGCTCCTGAACGCGCGCCTCGGCTATCGGTTCTTGAAGGACCACATGGAAGCGAGCGTCGCAGGCTTCAACATCCTTGGCACGGAGCACAGGCAGCACCCGTTCGGGCAGCTCGTCGGCCGTCGTGTCATGGGCTTTCTGACGTACCGGTTTTGATCATGCGCGCATCGAGACACACCACCAAGATCCTATCGCTCGGCGTCGCCGTCATGGTGCTCGCCTCGTGCGACGGTGTTCCCATCGACGGCGAGCGCCGCGACAGCCGTCTCTTTCCTTCGCGCGGGGCCATCACCGGGACCATTCGTTACGATGGCCCACGACCTTGTTCGCGGCTCGGTCACGTCGTCGGTCACGTCGTCTTGCTCGTGTATTCTCGCAACGAGCTACCTCCGCCGACGGGGTTCACGCGCAAGCCGGTGAACTTCGTCGTCGTTCCGGGCGACGAGCTGTTCTCTGCGGAACCACGTTTCACTGGCGACTCGCTCAGCTGCCCAGACCAAAGCGAGCGCGTCAGCGTGAGCGCGCCCTTCGCGATTTCGCCACTCGAGGGTGGCTCGTACATCGTCAAAGCTTTCTACAATCGCTCCGGGAACTTCCTACCTAGCTTCTCGATTCGCGCCCAACCCGAAGCAGGCGACATTGGCGGCGGGTTCTTCGACCTCGATGCGGCGCGGAAGAATGCGACCGATCCCAACTACCAGCTCGCCTACTTTCCGGTGAATGTTGGCATCCCGCAGCCCGTTCCCGCAGGCGCACCCGAGGGCACGACACCCGAGTACAAGATCCCGAACTCTGGCTTCGTCGCCGACAGCGTTCTCGTCTCACTTGCGGTTCCGGTCCCCTACACGCGGCCGTACTTTTACGTCGGTGAGTCCACGCCTGCCACGGCGCCAGGCACGGTGACACCCGAGAACCCCTCGGGTGACGCTGCGCACGTTCCGACGCTCGTGATGACACAGGACCATCACGTCCTCGCCGCACCCACGGTGCCGAGCGCAGCTTCGATTCGTGCGCTCCAGGACAGCTTCCCCTCGCTGCGTCTCGATTTCGGTCTTCCCGACGCGGAGCTCGCCATTGGAACCGACCCGCGCGAGCCGTTCGTGTTCCAGCTCGACCCGACGAAACAACAAGGAGGTTTCGTTCCGTTCTCGAGGGGTGTGGCGATTCCAGAGAATCCGCTCGTACCCGCGCTCTGGCCCGAGGCGACATTCCTCAAACTCGTGAGCGACCCGAAGCACGATGCCGACCCTCAAAGCTTGCGCGTCGCATCGCCTCTCGTGGCGATTCGGGGCATCACGCTGTGGCAAGGCGAGCTCGCGAAGACGACCGATGCGCTCGTTCCGAAACAACCGGGGGCCACGGTGCGGGACCTCCGCGTGCTCGTGCGCCCCAGCGCACTCTGCGTGCCGCGGACGCCGAACGCGACGCCTTCTGCGCTTCTCGTCACGCCGCATGCGACGGGCAAGAGCGCAGACGCGTCAGAAACGGCTGAGAAGCCACTCTACGACGAAGAAAAGTTGATGGCGGCTTCTGGCGGCCTGATTCGGCAAGTGCGCCGGGCCTGTCTCCCCACAGGACGCTATGCCATGACGCTCTCGTACCCGACCGGCCAGGGCTGGATCACGCCCAACGAGGCGGGGGCATGCGCCACCCTCGAAGGAAGCGTCGTCGCCGGTGCCGGAGGCGCGCTCATCTGCAACAAGAAGGAGCGCCGCGTGCTTCCGTCGCAAGGACCGCGCGCCGTGATCGAGGTCGTGCCGCCGCAGACCGCCGAAGGCAAGGCGTTTTGCGCGGGCGAAGGTGCGCCGCCGCGAGAGTGCTTCCCATGACCGTCGTTGCGATAGGGAACTTCGACGGCGTGCACTTGGGACACCAAGCCGTCGTCGATTGTGCAAGCGAGCTCGCGAAGCACTCGAAGGCGCCATCGGCTGCACTCACGTTCGACCCGCATCCCAGTGTTGCACTCGGAAGGGGCAAGCCTCCCATGCTGACGACCAACGAGCGTCGCGCGAGGCTTCTCGCGGGCCACGTCGATCGCGTGCACGTGGAGCCCTTCACGATGGCCTTCTCGGAGTGGTCGCCCGAACAATTCGTTCACGAGCTCTTGATCGAACGGCTTGGGGCCACGGGGGTGGTCGTGGGGCACGACTTTCGATTCGGCAAGGGCCGCGCAGGCGACGGCGCGATGCTCCGCGCTCTCGGCGAAGGAACCTTCACCTGCACGATCGTGTCGCAACAGCAGGCGGGCGGGGCGGCGGTTTCGAGCAGTCGCGTCCGTCAGCACGTGGTCGCGGGAGAGCTCGCCCGTGCGGAGAGCTTGCTCGGTCGACCGCATGCGCTGACCGGCGTCGTGTTGCATGGGGCTGAGCGCGGACGCACCATCGGGTTTCCCACGGCAAATCTCGGGACCCCTCCGGAGGTGCTGCCGCCCTTCGGCGTATATGCCGCGTGGGTATCGGAAGTGCTCGCGGACCGGACGACCAAGCACGTCGCGGGAGCGGTGCTGAATCTCGGCGTTCGTCCGACGGTGGGGCTCGACCCTCTGCCGACCCTCGAAGTGCACCTCCTCGACTTTTCGGCTGACCTCTACGATCGGGAACTCGTCGTCCACCTCGTCGCCTATTTGCGCGAAGAACGGCGTTTTTCCGGGCTTTCCGAGCTGAAGGCACAACTCGAGATCGACGCGAGTGCGGGCCGCGGCGCGCTTCGAGGGGTGGTCCCTCCCGCCCCGGAAGGTGTTAGGCTGCGCTCATGAATCGAGCCGAACTCGATGCGCTCAGTCGCGACGACCTCATTCAGCGCGCCGAAGCGCTGTCCATCGCGCATGCACGAACGCTGACCCGCGCCGAACTCGTCGACGAGATTCTGAAGCATGACCGTGACACGAGCTCCGACGCCGTGCGCGTGGCCCGTGGATTCTTCGGAATTGCGCGTGACCTCCTCGCCCGCGTCGTCGAGCGCGGACTCCACTTGCCGGACGCAGCCGCACGCTTTCTCGGATCCGCACCTCCTCCCAAACCGCGCACGGTCGGTGGCGCGATTCCCACGGTGACGCTCGCCGAAATCTATGCGTCGCAAGGACATCGAGACCGCGCCATCGAGACGGCCTCTGCCGTGCTTGCGGACAACCCCGAGAACAACGCCGCGCGCGAGCTCCTCGATCGACTTCGCAAGACACCTCCCGCGCCGCCGGTGCACGCGCCAGTCGCAGAAGAGGCAGAGGAGATCGAGGCCGCGGAAGAGTCCGTATCCCCGACGCGTCCTTCCGAGCCGCCCACCGAGCCCACGGGCATGCTCGACGACGAGCCGCTTCCTTCGAAGTACGACGTCGACGAGTGCGTGGCCCTCCCGGTCGACGAGACAACCATCTTCGTTTACTGGGAAGTGCGCGAGACGACTCTTTCCGCCATCGTCGATAGGCGCGGGCAGGGCATCCTCGCCCTACGCGTCATCATCGTGACGCCAACCTGGGACGGGCCGGAGGTCGCCACGCGCGATATCGATGTGCATAGCACGCTCGGAAACTACTACCTGCGGGACCTTCCGCCTCGTGCGGTGGTTCGCGTGGCTCTCGGCTATCGGCAAGGTGACGTGTTCTTGCCCATCCGCCAATCGCCCGCCATCGAACAAGCCTTCCAGCCTCCCATGGAGGGGCACGAGTTCGTGCGTTGGACTCCGGCGGGCTTCGAGCCCGTCCTGGCGGACAGCGACACGAGCCAAGCGGTTGCACGTGCGCGTTCACGGCTTCGGAGCGCGCGGCGCCACGATGGATCGAGCGGCGAATCGTACGTGACCTCGAGTCGCGCCTCTTCCTGAGAGCTCAGAGAATGTCGAGCGGGTATCCGCCGTCGGCGTAAGCCTTCGACGCTGCGGCCTTGCGTAGTTCGTCGTCGTTCGCGTCGAAGCCTGCCGTCGTCGCGGCGAGTCGTTTCTCCGCGATGCCGCCGTAGATGTGCGTGAGCGTGAGTTCGCGTCTCGCACCTTCCTCGCCGCGTTCTTCGACGGCGCGCGTCGTTCGGGCAATGCATGCGGAGAGCGCATAGAGCTCGGTCAACATGTCGGCGACGCGCCTCTGCGTGTATTGCATCTCCGAGAGGTTTCGGCCGTGTCTGCGGAGAGCGCGATCGACATGGCTGGCGAGTGCGTCGGTGTACGACTCGAGCACATCGCGTTCGCGGTTCAAGAGGGCGCTCGCGCGGCTCACACGCGGCGTTTGTCGCGAAAGCGCGCTCTTCGCTTTTCGGGTCGCGAGCTCCGAAAGGATGCCGAGGGCTTTCAAGGGCTCCCGTACGGCGCGTCCGACGCTGAGGACGTCGCGCGTGGCACCTTGCATACCTGCCATCGCGACGAAGCAGCGGAGGATCTCGCTCGTGCCGTAGAAGATGGGATTGACCCTCGCGTCTCGCAAGAAGCGCTCGAAGGGAAGGCGCTCCGAATAGCCCGCTCCGGCAGCGATTTGCACCGCTTCGTCGGCGACGCGCATGAGCACTTCGGAGCCCATGATCTTGCAGATGGCGCTTTCGACCGAGTAATCCGCCGTGCGAGCGTCGGCGAGTCCCGTCGTCAGATACGTCGCACTCTCGAGGGCGTAGATCTCCGCGACCATGGTCGCGATCTTGTCTTTGATGAGTCCGAACTCCCCGATGGATCGCCCGAACGCTCGTCGCTCTTGAACGCGATTGATGGCGAGTCGGATGATGCGCTTCGCGATGCCGATGGCGCCGGCTGCGAGGGTGACGCGCCCTTCGTTGAGGACTTCCATCGCGACTTTGAAGCCGCGCCCGGGTTCGGCGAGCACTGCTTCCTTGGGAAGGACGACGCCGTCGAAGGAGAGGTCGGAGGTCCCGTTGCCGCGGACCCCCAACTTCCGCTCCTTGTCGGTGCTCCGCACACCATCGCTTCGTGAGGCGACGAATGCCGTGATGCGGGGTTTCTCGTTCGTGTCGGGAGGGGAGGTTCTCGCGAAGAGAATGAAGACGTCGGCCGTTGGACCGTTCGTGACCCAAGCCTTGTCGCCGCGGAGGACATAGCCCTCGCTCTTGAGCGTCGCATAGCTGCGGAGGGCTGCAGGGTCGCTACCGGCACCTTCCTCGCTGAGCGCGAAAGCGCCCAGTGCTTCGCCGCGTGCCATCGCAGGGAGGTATTTTTCTTTCTGCTCCCTCGTTCCGTAGAGTACGAGGCTTCGCGCTGCGAGCGAAAGGTGCGCACCGACGGTTACGCCGAGCGAAGCATCGATGCCGGAGATTTCCTCCATCATGCGCGCGAAGCCCGTATGCGAAAGACCGAGCCCACCGAATTCCTTGGGGAGAGAGGCGCCGAACACCCCGAGATTGGCGAGCCCCTCGAGGACGTTCTTCGGGACTTCGGCGTCACGATCGATCTTCGCCGAGTCGACGCTCGTGGCCCCGAAGCGCCTCAGCTGCGAGAGGAGCGCGTGCAGGTGTTCGGTTTCGCCGCGCGAGGGCAGGGGATAAGGAAAGAGCGTGTCTTCCGCGATTGTCCCTTGGCAGAGACCCTTCGTGTACGGCTGACTCATGGGGGCCGCGAAGAATTACCACCATTTGCCGAAAGGGTGCGCAAAGTTGATTTCTGGCCCGGATTTTGCTAAGAATTCTCGCGGCGCGGCAAGTTTCGAAGTCTCTTTTCCCTGACGCTTTCTCGTGTGGAGGCGGCGGCTGTTCTTCGAGGGCCTGCTGCTGCGCATCGATCGAGGGGCAAAGGCTGTGCGGACGAGAGAACAGTTTTCAGAAAGTGTTCTTGCTGCCAAAGACATGGCAGGTGCAGCGCTCATGGGCGTTTGCAACGTCACGCCCGATTCGTTCAGTGATGGTGGTGACGCGTTCGGTGATTCGGCTGCCAAGGCACGAGTCGACCTCTTGCTCGCGGAAGGCGCGCACATCATCGACGTGGGAGGGGAATCGACGCGCCCAGGAGCCGCCCCCGTTCCGGCGGCGGAGCAAGTCGAGCGCACCATTCCCGTCGTGCGCTACGCGCTGTCTCGCGGCGCCATCGTTTCGATCGACACCGCAGACCCGCAGGTTGCGCGCGAAGCATTTCTCGCCGGGGCCCATGCCCTCAATGACGTGTCGTGCTTGCTCGACTCGAGGCTCGCGGAGGTCGTGGCGGAGTTCAGCGCGACGTATATCTTGATGCATGCTCGAGGGCCGCAGGAGAAGATGCGTGGCTTCAGCGACTATCCCGATAGCGGCTACGGTGACGTGGTCTCCGACGTCGCGCAAGAGTGGGAAGCAGCTGCCGCGCGCGCTCTTTCCCTCGGCGTTCCGCGTAGTGCACTCTACTTCGACCCGGGGCTCGGCTTTTCGAAGAATGCGGCGCAGAGCATGACTCTTCTCGCCGCCACGCGGACTTTTTGCGATCGCCTCGGCGTTCCCGTCGTCGTGGGTGCGAGCCGCAAGTCGTTCCTCCGCTCGGTCGATGCCGAAGCTGCGCCCAAAGAGCGCCTTGGTGCGTCCATCGCCGCCGCTGTCTTTGCGGTCGAGCAGGGAGCGAGCATTCTCCGCGTGCATGACGTTCGTGCCACGCGCCAGGCGGTCCAGTTGAATCGCGCATTGAAGCGCAGCGCAGGTGAAATCGAGAAAGGGGGTGCCGCATGCTCGACGGCTTGATGCACCTATTCGCCCGGCGTCCGTGGCTCGAAGTCGGTGTCGACGTGCTCGACATCTTCATCGTCACCTGGGTGGTCTATCGCGTTTTGCTCGTTCTCCGCGGTACCCGCGCCATGCAAATGGGCACGGGCCTCGGCATCATTTTCGCCATCTATGTCGTGGCCAAGTGGGTGCACCTCGTTACCCTGTTCAACCTTCTTTCGACCGTTCTTTCGTCGGTCATTCTCGTGGTGGTCGTCGTCTTCCAGAACGACATTCGCCGCGGCCTCATGCGTGTCGGTCTTCGCGCGTTCTTGGGAGCATCCCGCCTTCAAGAATCGAAGGTCATCGACGAAATCGTCTCCGCCGTGACCGAGCTCGCACGTCACCGCATCGGAGCGCTCATCTGCTTCGAGCAAACTGCAAACCTCGACGAGTTCGTCGCGAGCGCCGGCACACCGCTCGACGCGAGCGTCCAACGCGACCTCCTCGTCACGCTCTTCATCCCCGAGGGAGTGAATCGTCTTCACGACGGCGCCGTCATCATCCGCAATCTCCGCATCGCTTGTGCGGGGGCCTTCTTCCCGATGCCAGACACGAGGCTCGCAGATCGATCGTTTGGTACGCGCCATCGCGCTGCGCTCGGCGTGACGGAAGAGACCGATGCCGTCGTGGTCGTTGTCTCCGAGGAGCGCGGCACCATCAGTCTTTGCTTCGGTGGCAACATCATCCCGAATCTCGACGGGGCTTCCCTGCGACAGGCGCTCCTCGGACTCTTCGGTGAGGGAGCAAAACGAAAGACGCAGGCGAAGCGAGACGCCGCAGATGCCAAGAAGCGCAGCGAGACCACGCAAGGGCCCTCGCCGCTCTCGCAGAGAATTCCCGCGGTTCGCCACTCGCACGACGAGACTCCTGCGCCTACGTCGGTGGTCCCGCGGCCGCCGGAATCCGAGATGGCGCTCGACGTGTCCGAGGTCCCGGGCACGCAGCCGATGCAGTCGACGACAATGCAGCTCGAAGCGCGTCCCGAGGAGAACGAATGACGCCCGTCGGTCCTCTCGGAAAGGTCTCGGAGCTCGTGTTCCGCGACTTCGGCTTGAAGTTCGTCAGCTTGGTAGCCGCGCTCATCGCCTATTCGCTCGTGCATGGTGCCCAAGATGCGCAGCGCACCTTCAGCATCGACCTCGTGGCGCTCACGCCTCCCGACCGCGCGAAGCGCGTGCTCACGAGTCCTCTTCCACCTCGTGTTCGCGTGACGGCGCATGGGCCGAAGAACGTGCTCGACGATCTTCATTCCGACGACCTCGGAACCATCCAGGTCGACTTGCGCGGTGGTGCCGACACCCGCGTCGTGCTCGCGTCCTCCATGGTGCACCTGCCGACGGGCGTCAATGTCGAACAGATAGACCCGCCTTGGATCGACCTCGTTTGGGAAGACCGCGTCGAGCGCGACTTGCCCGTGCAGCTCTCGGTGGTCGGCTCGCCCGCTCCGGGTTTCGTCGTGAAGGGGGCGCTCGAATGCCAGCCGCAAACGGTGCGAGTGTCGGGTCCAAAGAGCCAAGTCCTGGTACTGCAGCACGTGAGGGCCGACGCGTTCGACATCACGGGTCGCACCGAAGGAAAGTACACGCGCGTGCTGGCGCTCGACTCTGCGCTCGGTCGTGTGGCGCTCGATACGCGCACCGTGACGGCCACAGCCGAAGTAGCGCGCGAGCTGTCGGAGCGGCAGTTCCAGAAGCTCCACGTGCAGGTCACGGGGCAAGCCAAGGCAAAAGCGCTTCCGGTGGACGTGGACGTCCGTTTGGTGTGCCCGCCCGAAGTCGTCCGAGGGCTGAGGCCCGAGCAGATCGTGCCGCAAGTCGACGTGGCCTCGAAAGAGCCGCAAGGCAGTCAGTCGCTGCCCGTCGTCGTTCGCGTCGAACAATGCGAGGCGCATGTCGTGCCAGCGGAAGTCGTCGTTCGCTGGTAGAGCTCTAGGGTTCGCAAGCCAGCGTGAGCGACCTCGAACCGTTTTCGCCCACGAGCGTTGCGGTGTCCGAGCCGTCGAACAAGAGACGGTAGCCTTGCTCTTCGTCGCGGATCGCCATCACGCTGTCGGCCTCGGGACATTGGCTGCGACAACGCCGAAAAGGGCCAAGCGTGACGGAGACCAATCGCTCGCCGAGCGTGCCTTCGGACGTGCCGCTCGCATCGAAGCAGGCGCTCCCCAGTGACCAGCGGACGATGCGGGAGGCTTTGCGGGTGAATGTGCCCCGCTTCCCCTCTCCCGATAGGGTCCAATCGAGACTCAACGTCAGGCCAGTGTCCTCGCTGCGGACGTTTGCTGTTCCTTGGAGCCTCGTGGTGGCAGCGCCGATGCGGAGACTCGCACTCGAAAGCCGAACATCGAACCCGGTGCCCGCAGCCTGGTAGGAGAGTGTGAGGTCCCCTTGGACCCGAATCGAACGCAAATATGTGCAATTTGCAAATGTATAGACGATGACCCGCGTTGCCTCGTTGGCCTCTGTCTTGAGGCAACCGCGCGGCAGGAAGGCGAGCTTCGCACCATCGCCGAACGCCATCGGTCGGAGGCCACCGCTGCTGCCTGCCCCGCCTTCCCCGTGCGAGGAGATAACGACCTGCCGTCCGGCCCCGGCGAAGAGAGCCGTCGTCAGCCCGGCGACGTCGTTTTCGGTCGCCACTGCGGCGAGGACGTCGCGGGCGCGCGCGCCCTCCGTGGCCTCGGTATTGCTCGCGCAAGCCGTAGCGCAAACCACGGCGAGCGCGACCACAGGGGCTCGCCGTACGAACCCAGCGACGCCCGAAAGGAAGGGGAGCTTCGCCCGTGTGTCCATGTGCTCCTCGATCATTGTATGCGGGATCGCGAGGACGCGCCATTCTCCGGAATCGTGATAGCCTTTCGGCTCGCCCATGCGCACGACGGAAACACGCACGTTCAATTGGTTCGTTCGAGGCGGTACGCTTACGGCTCCGAACGGCACTGCGATCACCATCGACGTCGACCCCGTCGTCATTGGCCGTGACCCCGGTGCCTCGCTCGTCGTCGATGACCGCGAAGTCAGTGCCCTGCATTGCGAGCTCCGCGCGACGTCCGAAGGCATCTTGGTCAAGGACCTCGAGAGCACGAACGGCACGTTCATCGGCAACGTGCGTGTTCGCGAATGTGTGCTTCGAGAGCGCACCGAGATCAGCGTCGGCAACACCCGCGTCGTCGTCGTGCCCACCACCGACAAGACACGAGTCGACGTTGCGTACACCGATCACTTCGGGGGGCTCGTCGGTCAATCGGCGGCGATGCGGCGCATTTTCGGCGTGCTCGAGAAGGTCGCCGACAGTCCTCTCTCGATTCTCATCTTGGGCGAAACCGGCACCGGAAAGGAAGTGGTCGCGAAGGCCGTACACGACGCGAGCTCCCGAAAGGACGCGCCGTTCGTCGTCGTCGACTGCGGGTCGATCCCGGAGACGCTCGCGGAGAGCCTGCTCTTCGGTCACGAAAAGGGAGCGTTTACCGGCGCGAACGAGCGGCGGAAGGGCGCACTCGCGGAGGCCCACGGCGGAACGCTGTTCCTCGATGAGCTCGGCGAGCTTCCCATCGACCTCCAGCCAAAGCTCCTGCGCGTTCTTGCCGAAAGACAGGTGAAACGCGTGGGGGGGTCGCAATTCGAGCCCATCGACGTACGTGTCCTTGCGGCAACGCGTCGCGATCTCGGTCGTGAAATGAATGCGGGGCGCTTTCGATCCGACCTTTTCTTTCGCATTGCGCAAGTGCGCGTCGAGCTTCCGCCGTTTCGCGATCGCCTTGGTGACCTTCCGTTCGTCGTCGAATCGATTTGCGCACGCATTGGCCGAAAGGAAGCCGCTCCGGTCGTGCTCGCGTGGATCGAGAGGCGCCTCGGAGGATACGATTGGCCCGGCAACGTGCGTGAGCTGTCCAACGTCGTGGAAGTGGCCGCGACACTCGCTGCGACCCCCGAGGCCATCGACGACGTGCTCACGATCGCCCGCGGAAACATCAGCGAAGAGAGCCCGCGCTTTCCACAAACGGCGTTCGCCGAGGCCAAGCGCTTGTCCGTGACGGCGTTCGAACGCGAATACTTCGAGACACTCGTTCGGACGACGAAAGGAAACGTCAGCGAAATGGCGCGCCAGTCGGGGATGGAACGTCACCATGTCCGCGCGTATCTTCGGAAGTACGGCATCGACAAATCGGTGTAGGTAACCGAACGAAACTCACGCGTGCGTCAGAACGCGATGACGCCGAAGGGAAGGCGTTGCGCTGCCTTCTCGGGTCGATCTTTCGAACCGAGAAACCAATATGCCCCGAGGCCGGTCGCCGCTGCAGCAAGTACGAGCGTGATCGCGAGCGACACGTAGCCCGTGGTGCGTGCTCTGTCGTAGCTTCGACCAATGTCGCCTCGTGCGTCGGGCTGGGCGACCGCGTAGTTGTCGTAGAAGTCGTTCGCGCGAACGTAGCTAACGACGGTGGTCACGGCGAAGCCGCTCGCAAGTCCGAGAGCGACGAGCGGGTACGCCGCCGAGTAGGGACGCACCGTTTCGAGCACGGGCGCCGTTGCGGCCTGTGGCGTGGGTGACGTGCGCGGCGGGGCAGTGACCTCGGGCTCGCGCAAGATGACGATGGATCCTTTCTGGAACTCCTCGCTGCGAACGACGAGCGGCTTTCCGGCGCGGGACAGCTCGATGCGATGCAAGCCCGGCACGGCGTAGAGCACGGCGGGAGTCGAAAGTGGCGTTTCTGTATCGAGCGTCAGCGACGCTCCGGGCGTCGTCGATTCGAAGCGAACGAGCTCGCGCGAGAGACTCGCAAGACGGTCGCGCGCTTCGACCTCCTGCCCCAAGATTCCTGCCTCGATAGGCTCGCCGCTCTGCCTACGTGCGTCGACTGCGCCGAGGTAGGCGGCGTACCAAGTGGCAGCTTCGCGCTGGTTCGAGCGTGCTGCCTCTGCTTTGGCGATGTTGAACGCAAGGCGATAGCCCTCTGCACGGCCGAGGCGTTCGTAGATCGGCTTCCATATCGCGAGCGCCCTTTCGACGTCGCCGGCCTCGTACGCAGTCAGGCCTTCGCGAAACTGCTCGCGCAACACTTCCTTGTCGACGTCTGAAAACGCGAGCGACGAGCAGAGCAGTGTCGCAAAAGCGATGCGCGCTTGCAAACGCCGCACGCGACTCCGCACGGATGGCGCTCCTTGGGAACAGCAGCTAGAACGGGTGGCGATCGACATCGGTCGTGGGGCGAGATGCGGGGGCAATGGCAGAAGGGGCGCCAGGAGTCGCCTTCGTGGGCGCGGTTTCTTGCGTCCGCGCGATGCTACCTGAAGCGATGGGTTTCAGCGTCGGCTTGCCAGAAAGGGCGACCGGGATTGGCGGGGTGCTCGAAGCATGCGAACCGGTCGAATCTGCAATCGACGGCGCTGCGGGAACGGACGAGGGCGTCGTCTGAGACGGAACCGGCAAGGAACCGCTCGCGTGTGTGTGCGGGATGCCGGTGCTCGCAACGACTGGCGGGTCGTGTGCGTCGCGATGGGCTGAAGAGGCGGTGCTTTTTGCGATGGCGAGGCCTCCCAACGCAACGATCGCGGCCACTGCAGCGAAGGCGAAACGCCCCTTCTTCTGCGACACCGAACTCGGCGGCGTTGCATCGATTTGCACCGAGAGTGCACTCGTCGTCGGGGGAGCCACAGGCTCGAACAGCCCGTCGTGGCGAACACGCTCGGCGGCCTCGCTTCCTTCGAAGAGGTCACCCAGCACTTCACGGAGCCGGGCCTTGGCGCTCGTTCCAGCAAGACCGTGGAGCTCTCGAGCGACTGCCTTCGCACTCTCTGGCCTTTCGGTCGTCTTCTTCGCGACGAGCCGGTCGTGGAGAATGGCGAGCTCGCGTGGACAACCTGCGCCTTGCAGGGAAGGAGGCGTCTCGAGCGCCAGTTTTCGCATGAGCTCGAGCTCGGAGCCTTCGCCCCACATGCGCTTGCCGGTCACGCACTCGTAGAGAACCGCACCGACCCCGAAAAGATCGCTTTTCGCGTCGACGCGCTCACCGAGAGCTTGCTCCGGTGACATGTAGGCCATCTTGCCTCGCACTTCTCCCGTCCGCGTCAACTTCGAGCTCTCTTCGGTGACCTTCGCGATGCCAAAGTCGAGTAGACGAACCGTGCCGTCGAACGAGACGATGACGTTGTGAGGCGTAACGTCGCGATGAACGACGCCGAGCGGTCGGCCGTCGTCATCCGTGAGGCCGTGAACGGCGGCAAGACCTTCGCAGAGCTCGGCGACGAGGAAGCACGCAACCTCCAAATCGAGCTTGTTTCCTCGACTTTTCAGTTGGTTGAGGACGGAGTCGAGCGTCTTCCCTTCGACGTACTCCATCGCGATGTAGGGTTCGTCGCCGATTCTTCCGAACGAGAGGCCATGCACGACGTTCGGGTGTTTCAGCAGGGACGCGAGCCTTGCTTCGCGAAAGAAGAGCTCGAGGTTGCGAGGGTCTTTGGTTGCTGCGGGGCGCATTCGCTTGATGGCGACACGCCGTTTGCTGCCGTCCGGCAGATGCTCGAGCGCCAAATGGACCGTCCCCATGCCGCCTTCGCCGATCGCCTCGAAGAGCGAGTAGTCGGCGCTCGCATCTTTCAATTGCGCAAGGTCGGTGATGCCCGGCGCCTGTGGCTTCGGCGTAGCAGGAGCGATTTCCGGCGTGCTCGGCATCCACCTCAGTGTAGACGAATCTGGTAGCCTTTGCCTCGTGCTCGAACCGCGCGCAAGACGGGTCCTCGCCCTGGCAGCCGTGACTCTGCCTGTCGCGAGCGCTTTTGCGGGCGCTTTGTTCTCGTGCCTTCCCGACCTACCCGTCCTCGGAACGACTTCCGACGCTGGTCCGCGGCCGAGCGCTCCGACGTGCGGAGACAACATCGTCCAGCAAGCGGCGGACGGCGGAGGGGAGCCTTGCGAGCCGGACAAGTCGCCAGGATGTACCGACGATTGCCGCCTCGTTTGCGACGACGGTTTCGTGCTGTCGCCAGGCGAACACTGCTACCTCCGCGCAGGCGCGGCCAGCCGCTACTCCGACGCAGTCACGGCCTGTGCAGGGCTCGGGGCACACGTCGTGACGCTCGGCTCCGACGAAGAAACGGTATTCGTACGTTCGCATTTCGAAGGCGATCACTGGCTCGGTCTCTCGGAAAACGAGGGGCAAGCCGCCTTCACGTCGGTCCTCCTGGATGAGCCCGGTTACCCCATTCCTCCTCAGTCCGGCCCCTGTGCGGGCTGCTTCGGCGGGCCCGCGTCCCTGCCGGAAGCCGGGATTGGCAACGACCCGACGGTCGATGCGGGGGGCTCCTTCTCGTGCGTTCGCGCTGCCTCCACGGGTGACGGCGGTGCGGGCGCATGGCTCCGCATTCCGTGCACACTCGGTCGCGATCTGCCGGTCATCTGTGAGCGAGAACCCGTGGGCGTTCGCGGTGAATCCGTCATCAGCTCTCGCTTCGACTTCGACGTCTCTGTCACACGTTCGCTGAAGAGTTATGCCTATGTGACGACGCCGGTCTCCGGAGAGCAGGCGAAGGCTTCGTGCAAGAGCCTCGGCGGGAGGCTCGTCGTCTTCACGCACCCGCGCGAACGCGAAGACCTCGCCCGCGAGATTCTCAAGATCGCCGGTGTGGGAAAGGTGAACGCAACGTGGATTGGGCTCGCGGACGAAGGGCAGGGGTGGACGTGGGACGATGGCATCGGCGCGGCTTCGAGACCGCCGCCATGGGCGAACCGAGAACCTGCTCACGGCGGGAGAGCCCTATTGAAGTTCTCCCCCGGATACGACGTCACCCTCCTGCAGACCAGCGCCAACCCGAGTACGCCATTTCCCTACGTTTGCGAACTCGCGCCGCGCCCTTGAGCCCTGAACACAAACGCGTCCACCGGCCAGCCGAAGGTTCTCGGGGCGGCCCCACTCTTCCCACGAAATCCGCAGATTTGGGTGCGCTCGGAACGCGTTTCATTCTGGCACGAGACCTGCTCTGCTTGGAGAACGGAGGCTCTCTCGATGAAATTTCACGTTCCCGCTCTGCTCGCCCTCGTGACCGCATCTTTCGCCTTTTCGACGGGCTGCGGGGCGACGGTCGATGACGACAGCAATCTCTCCACGTCGGAAGAGGCCCTCCTTGCCGACGATCAGGAAGCGTCGGACGCGGAGGAGGATGTAGAAGTGGGGCTCGATCAACCCCTCAGCGGAGCCGACCCGACGGCGCCGAGCGAAGCCCCCACGGCGGCTGACTTCATCGTGAACATCCGCAAGAATCCAGGACGCTTCTTCACGCCGGCAGGATGCCTCACGAGCACGTTCGACGAAGCGAACAAGACGGTCACTCACGTGTTCAACGACTGTACCGGGCCACATGGCCTGAAGACGTACAACGGCACGGTGGTGACGACGTGGCGCACCGAGGACCGCAAGCTCATCGTTCGCAATAGCTCCACCGACTTCCACATCAATGGCAAGACCATCTCCGGCTATCGCGAGCTCACTTTCTCGCGTCAAGGTTCGGTCATCACGCGCACACGCGTGGGCGATTGGAGCGGTACGACGGGCAAGGGTGCGGCACTCGAGCACGATGCGAACTTCACGGTTACCTACGACCTCAGCACGAAGTGCCTCACCCGCAACGGCACTGCCACCACCAAGAAGGGGAACAAGACGCACACGCGCACCGTCGTGGACTACGAAGTCTGCGGTGTCGAGTTCCGCGGCTGTCCCAAGGCAGGCAAAGTGTCTCTCAAGAACGGCGAGAACGAACTCGACATCAACTACCAAGGCGGAAGCGACGTCGAAATTTCGCGCCCGAAGAAAGGCCGCGTGTTCCGCAAGTTGGTCTGTGTCGAACGTCGCCGCTAACGAATCACGGATAGCGTAGCTTCAACGAAAGGCGGCCCCTGGCCGTCTTTCGTCCGTTTCGACACGGCCATCGCGCAGCGTGACGACGCGTGGCATGCTGTCGGCGAGCGACGGGTTGTGCGTGACGACGACGATGGTGGTCTTTCGTTCGGCGTTGACGCGGAAGAAGAGCTCGTGAATCTGCTCGCTCGTCTTCGAGTCGAGATTGCCGGTTGGTTCGTCGGCAAGGATGATCTTCGGCTTGAGGACGAGCGCGCGTGCGAGCGCTACGCGTTGCTGTTCGCCACCGGACATCTCGCCGGGACGGTGACTGACGCGAGCGCCGAGGCCGACTTCTTCGAGCAAGGCCTTGGCCGCGGTTGCCATGTCGCTTCGGCTCTTGCCTTGGATGATGCCCGGCATCATGACGTTCTCGAGCGCCGTGAAGTCTGGCAGGAGGTGATGGAACTGGAACACGAAACCAATGGTTCGGTTCCGGAGCTCCGCGAGGCGACTGCTCGAGAGCGCGGTCAGTTCCTCCCCAGCGAGCTTGAGGCTACCGCCCGTGGGAATGTCGAGCGTTCCGAGGCAGTGGAGAAACGTCGACTTGCCGGCGCCCGAAGGGCCGACGACACAAAGCATCTCGCCCTCGTCGATCGTCAAATCGATGCCGCGAAGCACGTCGAGGTTTCGCCCCATGTGCTCGAAGGACTTTTTGACGTTGGTTGCGACGACCAGGCTCATGATTGTGTTTCCGCGAGGAGAATCCTTATCACAGGCGAGGGTGGGTCACCGGGAAATCACTCGTAGCGCAGGCCGTCGACCGGCCGCAGCTTGGCTGCGAAGTATGCGGGAATGATCGTAATGAGCGTGCAGATGGTCGCCGAGACAGCCGCGACGAGGACGAAGTCCCACCCACTCACGTGAATGGGCAGCCTGTCGATGTAATATACATCCGGGTCGAGACGGATGCCGAAGCGCTCGATACCCGTGCAGAACGCCAAGCTTCCGGCGATGCCGAAGATCGTGCCCACGGCACCGATGATGCCACCCTCGATGACGAAGGTCCGTAGAATCGATCCATCGCTCGCGCCGAGGGCCTTCAAGATGGCGATCTCTTTGCCCTTCTCCGTCACCATGAGGAGCAGTGTGCAGATGATGCAGAAGCTCGCTACCAAGATGATGAAGCTCAAGATGACGATGGTCGCGTAGCGTTCGAGCGTGAGGGCCGAGAAGAGGTTCTTGTTGATCTCGCGCCAGTCTCGAGTACGGAGCTCCGGCGCCGTAGCGTGGCTCTTCACCGCGGCGGTAATGCTTTCGACTGCTTCCGCGTTCTGGACTTTGATGTCGATGACGCTGACTTTGTCGCCCATCTGGAAGTACTCCTGAGCGCTCGGAAGCGTCAGGTAGACGTGCGTGGCGTCGTACTCGTACATCCCACTGTAAAAGATGGCAGCGACGCGGAACTTCCTCGAACGCGGGAGGAACCCCATGGGCCCGAGGTCACCGATGGGCGAGACGAGTGAGACTTGGTCGCCGACGTTGGCGTGGATCGTCTTCGCGAGTTCGCGCCCGATGATGATCGCGGGCTTCACGGCTTCGCGCTGCTGTTCGGGGGATTCTTCGTCGGTGAAGAGAATGGTGGCGCCCTTTTTGAAGGGCTTGCCGCGTGGGTCGGTACCGATGATCTCGTCAGGTGGAAGGTGGGTCAGCTTCTCTGGGGAGACGAGATAGTCGAACTTGCCGACCTCGAGATTGTTCTTGAGGTCGATGACCTGACCGATGGTCGCGGGGTCGATGCCCTTCACGACCACACCCGCGAGGTTCGATGCGCTCGAGATCATGCACTCGCCGTGGACAACGGGGGTCGCACCCAGAACGCCCGGCTCCTTCCGAACGTCGTCGAGCATCTTTTGGTAGTTGCCGAGGGGCGCCTTGCTCTCGATGTCGATGACGATGTGCGCGTTGTTGCCGAGAATCTTGCGTTTGAGGTCTTCGCGGAAGCCGCCCATGACGCTGACCGCCGAGGAGACGCTGCAGCTGCCCATCGCGACGCCAAGAATGGAGAGCGTGCTGATGACGGTCAAAAAGCCGCTCTTTTGGGAGCGAACGTGTCGCGCGGCGACGTAGAAGGGGAACGTGCGCCCCTCCACGAGGTTGAGCATGAACGGCATGAGCCACGCCAGCAAGCTGACGAGCGCGAGCGCACCCGTGATGACTGCGGCCGCTCGAATGGCCGTGTCGAAGAGAGACCACGGTGTGCCGCGCACTTCCGCGTGCGTGACGATGTACGCCACGAGGCCGCCGAAGACGATCGAGAACGAGACGAACGCGCCGCCGGCAATCAACCCCGTGCGCCCTTTGACGAAGCGTGCGATGCCGGCCACTGCCGGAACGCTGCACCAAATCAGTTCCGTGAAGTAAATGACCGCTGCGCCTGCGAACACGAGGACGGTCTGCGTGTCGCCCTTCGATCGCAGAAGCGTGACGGCGAGCGCGGTTCCGAAGCCGGCCCCGAGCAAGACGAGGGTGACGAGCCATGCGGACAGCAGCCTGCGTGCAAAGCCTGCGTACCATGCGCGATAGTCTCGCGAGGCAAGGAGGCAGATGATCCACGCGAGGGTCAGAATGCCGGGCACGAGGCTCCTGCCGCTGTCGAAAGCGCGTTCATGTGGTGGTCCCGGTGTCGCTCGGAGCACGCTGGCCGTGGTCGGGCCGGAGGAGCGGGAAGAGCACGACGTCGCGAATCGAGGGCTGGTTCGTCAGCATCATGACGAGGCGGTCGATGCCCATGCCGAACCCCGCGGCCGGAGGGAGTCCGTACTCGAGTGCACGGATGTAGTCCTCGTCGTAGTCCATGGTCTCTTCGGCGCCCTTGCTCTTCTTCGAGACTTGCTCTTCGAAGCGCGCGGCTTGGTCTTCTGGGTCGTTCAGCTCGCTGAACGCATTGCAGAGTTCGCGACCGTGTACGAAGAGCTCGAAGCGATCGACGAGGTCCGGACGCGCGTCGTTGCGACGTGCGAGCGGTGACGTCTCGAAAGGGTAGTCCATGACGAACACGGGGAGGCTCTTCGTGCCGTCGCTCGAGCGGTAGTCGTCTGCGAGGAACGGTTCCGCGAGGTATTCGTAGCAAGCGAACAATCGCTCGCCGTCGTTCTCGCACTTCGCCATGCCCTTGCGGAAGTTGCCCCAGTCGATGGCTTTCGCGCGCGGCGAGCTCTTCGACCACTCTTTCATATAGTCGACGAAGTCGGTGGCGAGGAAGCTCGCGAGCTCGGTGCCGCTCATGGCCTCCCACTTCGCGACCTTGGTGGCGAGTGCGGCGCGTTTCACCGCTTCGGCCATCGGGACGCGTGCAAACGGCTCTGCGAACGTGAAAGGACGCCCCTCGGCCCACTTCGCGTGTGCTGCCGGCATCGCCTTCTGGAGGCGTGCGTCGATCTCGCGGAGGAGCCTTTCGGTGAGGTTCATCAAGTCTTCGTACGTCGCGTACGCCTGATAGAACTCCACCATCGTGAACTCGGGGTTGTGGCGTGTCGAGAGGCCTTCGTTGCGGTAACAGCGACCGATTTCGTAGACACGCTCGAGGCCGCCGACGACCAGACGCTTCAAGTACAGCTCCGGCGCGATACGCATGAAGAGCGAGAGGTCGAGCGCATTGTGATGCGTCGTGAACGGCTTTGCGGCGGCGCCACCGATGAGGGTGTGCATCGTCGGTGTCTCGACCTCGAGGAATCCGTCTGCGTCGAGGACGCTGCGGAGCGCGCGGACGATGAAGCTACGTGCGCGGAACACGTCCGCGACGCCGGTGTTCGCAATCAGGTCGACATAGCGTTGGCGATAGCGTGTCTCGACGTCCGAAAGACCGTGCCACTTTTCGGGCAGCGGCCGGTACGCCTTCGTGAGGAGACGCAGGCGAATCGGCTCGATGGAAAGCTCGCCGCGCTTCGAGGCGGTGAGCGCACCTTCGGCTTCGATGATGTCACCTACGTCGAGGTCTTCGAGGCGTGCGTACTCGTCGCCGAGGACGGCTTGATTGCAAAGGAGCTGGACCTCGCCCGTGTAGTCACGGATACGAAGGAAGCTGAGACCGCCGGTCGACCGAAACGCGATGATGCGGCCGCGCACGTGAAAGGATCGCCCGGACGTTGCCGCCTTCACGGCACCTTCGTCGTACTTGCCCGCCGCATCGGCGGATACGACGGCACGGAGCGCCTGGATGTCGAGCGTTTCGCCGCCTTGGGCGCGGGCCTTCACGTCGTTCGCGAAAGGGTTTTCCTTGCGCTGACGAAGGCGCGCGGCCTTGGCTTTTCGTCCGTCGATGATCGCTTGCTCTGCGCCTCGGTCGTTCGAATCACGGGAATCGTCGGAAGTCGCCATACTGTTGAAACCCCCTTACTACCTAGTTTGGGTGACCGCGAGCCCGCAAGCTGAAACGGCCTCATTCGAGGAATCAACTCGTTGAAATGAGAGCATTTTTGCTCGGTCGGGAGCACCTCGCCGGAGAACCGTTGTCCTCGGTGTCGTGGGTCGGTGGTTCGGGCGTGTCAGTCGCCAACGACGTCGAGGTCTGACAGAATGGGCCAGGTGTCTTCCCGGTGGCGCATTTCGTTCTGGCGTGTCGCGCTTTTCGGCAGCCTGACGGGCTGCGGGCTCGTGGCCGGTTTGCCGGACTGGCGGCTCGACACTCAAGCGGCAGACGGAGCGGCTGCCGACGGAGCGAGCAAGGACGGTGGCGTTCTCGAGGACGCACGCTCTCTCGAAGACGGCCCGATGAGCGCCGACGCGGCCGATGCGGATGCCACCGGCTTGGTCTGCGATCCCCTCGCGCCGTTCCAGCCATCGAAACCTCTGACGGAGCTGAATACTTCCGTGCTCGACATCGGTGCGCGTTTTACCGCTGACGAACTCACGGTGTACTTCGGCAGCGATCGTCTCGGAGGCAGCCCGCCGAACGAGCAGAAGATCTTCTTCGCGAAGCGCACTTCGCTCACCGCTCCGTTTGGCACACCTGTTCCAGCCCCGGAGCTCGACGTGCCGAACTTCGGCGAGTATTCGCCTACCCTGACGGAAGACGGGCTCACTCTCTTTTTGACCCTCTACGACGGGACGCCGAGCATCTATGCGAGCACGCGGGCTTCGACGAGCCTTCCGTTCTCGACGCCTCAGGCCGTACCGAGCATGAGCAACTTGTTCCATCCATATGTGACGCAGCCTGGCTTGCGCCTCCTCGTGACGAATGGGCAGACCATCTCGGAGGCCGTGCTCGCTTCTCCGACGCAAGCGCCCACGTCTTTCACGCCTGTTCCGTTCACCGGCATACCGTCGGGCGGCTTCCAGATTCCCGTCATGAGTGCCGACCGAAAGACGTTCTACGGCACGAACAACGGGCTGATTTGGAGGAGCCATCGCGTATCGGACGCCGTGCCATTCCCTGCGCCCGTCGTGGTGCCGGAGCTGAACGAAGCGAATGCGAACAACGGCGCTCTCTACCTCTCCGCGGACAACTGCCGTATCTACCTCGGGCGCATTACCGCCGCGAACGGGCCGGACCTTTTCGTGGCCGAACGCGCGAAAACCGTGCCGGGCAGTGACTGACGGACGGCTGCCGAGGCCGCATAGAATGTGGCACTGTGTGCGCCTCTTGGTGAATGCAAGTGGCCGCCGTCAGGGGTCTCCTGTACCATCGCTCCATGCATCAAGGCGACATCCTCGCCGGCAAATACCAGCTCGGACGCCAGATTGGTTCTGGCGGCATGAGCACGGTGGTGGAGGCCATGGACCTCACCCTTGGGCGGCCGGTCGCCATCAAGTTCATTCGCGGCGGGACGGGTGATGCAACGTCCCGTGAGCGCTTGCGTCGTGAGGCGGTTGCGGTCGCTCAGTTCCAAAGCGAGCATATCGTTCGCGTATTCGAGACGGGCGTCGACGACATCGGAAGCCTCTTCATCGCGATGGAGCGGCTTCGCGGCTTCGACGTCCAGAGTCAGATCCATCAATCGGGGCCGATCCCGCTCGATGAAGCCGTGTCGTACATCTTGCAAGTATGCGAAGCGCTCGCGCATGCGCACGTGGCGGACATCATCCATCGCGACATCAAGCCGTCCAATATGTTCGTCGTGCCGGGGCACAACGGTCGGAAGACCGTGAAACTCCTCGACTTCGGAATTGCCTTGAATCGGGGCATCCGAAAGAACTCGAGTCTGACGCGCGACAACTTGCTCGGTACGCCGCACTTCATGTCCCCGGAGCAGATTCGCGATCCCAAGTCCGTCGATACGCGTACGGACATCTGGGCGCTCGGCGTCAGCTTGTTCCAGATGCTGAGCGCGCAGCTGCCGTTCCAGTCGCCCAAGTTGCCGGAACTCATCATGAGTATCTGCGAGGTCGATCCCCCCTCGCTCTTGGCGCTCGGGATCGACGTACCGCAAGGCGTCGAAGCGTGCATTCGCAGGTGTCTGCGCAAGTCGCCGAATGAGCGTTTCCCTTCCGTGAGAGAGCTCGCGGAGGCGCTGCTGCCCTATGCCCCAAAGGCGACGGGCAAGCTGCTCGTCGAAGGTATTTCGAGCATCATCGTCGGCCTCGGATCGACGGTCGATGCGCCGCGCGCCGATACGGTGCCGGGGGCGCCTTCTCCGCAGTCGGTTGACACGATCGACGAAGACGAAGACGACTTCGACGAGCACCGCGACCCATATAGCGAGATGCCGACGCTTTCGATGCCGGAAGACCCGGAGGAACCGTCGACCGAACCAACCGAGCGAGGCAAGAGCAAAATCCCGCCGGCCGTTGCAGCGCGGGTCGATGCGGCGCAACGCGATGCGGACCTTCCGATAACGCGCTCCGCTCCGCCGGTCCCGTTTCCTTTGAGCGTCGATCAAGAAAAGACCACGGTGGCCGGGCCGTTCGTGAGCGCGAGACCGATGCCGATGCACGTTTCGCCGAAGCGTGGCATCGGCGCGCCGCTCGTCCTCGGCGGTGCATTGGCGCTGCTTTGCATGGGTGCACTCGTGACGGTTTTCGTGCTGCGCGATCGAACGACGACGACAGAATCGGCGGGAGTCGCAACGGAGCCCGTGCCGACGACGACGCATGCGGCAGCGACTGCGATCTCGACAGCGACGAGTGCGCCGTTGTCGACGACTCCTCCACCCGCAGGAACCCTGCGCTCCGATGGGCTTGCCGAGCCCGCGGTTGCGACCGCACGGCCCGCGGCTCCGGCGAGTGCCGCGACGAGTGCCCCTCCGCGCCCTAACGCGACGAGTCCTGTCGTGAGGCCTGTCGTGACGGCAGCGGCGCCGGTTCCAAAGGCGACAACCGATACTCCGGTTGTTCCGCTTCCGCCCGAATTGAAAGGACGACAATAACTTTGCGCGCTCGCCTGACCACCCTCGCTCTCGCATCCTTGCTTGCGGTCCATTCCTCGGCGCATGCCCAGCCTGCCGCGGCCGCAAACCAAGCCGATACCCTCTTCGCCGAAGGGCAAGCGCTCCTGCAGAAGGGCAATTTGGCCGAAGCGTGCGCGAAGATGGAGGCGAGTTACGCGCTCGACCCTGCGCAAGGCACACTTCTCAACATGGCCTTCTGTCATGAGAAGCAGGGGCGGCTCGGGCTATCGTTTCGTGAGTACCGCCGGGCAGCTGCACGTGCCGAGCGCGAGAACGACCAAGGCCGGCATCGCTTTGCGAGCGGTCACGCAACCGAACTAGAGGCGAAGCTCGTCCATCTCGAGTGGCCCGCGGCGCAGCAGAAACTCGTCGTGGCCATCGCCGTCGATGGGGACGCCGTCGAAGGCGATCCCAATCGCGTATTCGTCGAACCCGGCAAACACGTTCTCGAGGTGAAGAGCACCACGGGGAGGCACGAGCAAGTCGTGCAGGTCGGTCCACTCGTCGGCCGCTCGCTCGTCGTCCCTTTGGCGCTTCCGCCGCCCGCGCAGCCGCCTTCTACGCCTCCGAAGTCCGCGCCTTTTGCGGCGCCGCCCGACGGAAGCAATCACGATGGCTCAGGAACGAAGAAGATAGTCGGCTGGACGACGATCGGTGTCGGCGCAGCCGCCATCGGCCTCGGCGCGGGTTTCGGCATCGGCACGTTTTCCGAGAAGTCTTCCGCCGAACGCACCTGTCGCGGCGAGCTGTGCGACGCGGAAGGCATGAGCCATGCGAATCGCGCCAACACTTTCGCCGTGGTGTCGACCATCGCGTTCGCCGTCGGACTCGTCGCCATTGGAGCGGGGACGTACCTCGTACTCAGCCCGAGCAGTGCAGGGGTTTCCGGCACGTTCTGAGTAGGGGCACGTTTCTTCGACGACGTGTCAGCGTCGAAGGTCGAAGCGGATCATCCAGCGCTGAATTTGCATGCGCGCCTTGCCGCTTGCCCGCGCAACGGCGCTCACGTTCCACTGATGCTCGTCGAGGAGCGCGAGGAGCCAAGCCTTCCTTTGCTCGTCTTCCTCGGTGAGCGCGACGGACTCGTGGGTGTCCGTGATGCCGTCGTCGATGGAAGGTGCCGCGGTAGAACCACTCGGCGCGTTCGGTCGTGTGGGGAGCTCGTCGTCCTCGAAGAGGAGGTGAGACGGCTCGATCGCGCCACCACCAGCGAGGGCAGCAGCGCCCGCAACGCGACGATCGAGCTCGCGAATGTTGAATGGGAATGGGCACGCGAACAGTCGGCGCGCCGCGGCGAGGCTGAGGGGAGGGCACGCGCCTTTCGGAAAGTGCCGTCGCGCCAGTGCGTGGACGAGGAGCCCCAAGTCCTCCATGCGATCGCGGAGTGCAGGCAGGTGGACGGTGAGGCCCATCAAGCGCGCTTGGAGGTCTGCGCGGAACGTTCCGGCCTTGACGAGGTCGTCGAGGTTCTTGTGCGTCGCCGCCACGACGCGAATGTCGACGCTCGTCGGTTCCGTCGCCCCAACTGCGAGCACCTCGCGCTCTTGCAACACTCGGAGGAGCGCGGCCTGAGCGGGAAGCGGCATGTCGCCGATTTCGTCCAGGAAGAGCGTTCCACCGTGGGCGCTTTTCACGAGGCCGGGACGGTTCTCGGTCGCACCGGAGAAGGCACCTTTGCGGTATCCGAACAGTTCCGACTCGACGAGATTGGGCGCGATGGCAGCGCAGTTGACGGCGATGAATGCACCCGTGCGCTTCGAGCGATCGTGGATGGCGCGGGCAACGACTTCTTTGCCGGTGCCGGTCTCGCCGCCGAGAAAAACCGAGAGGGCAGACGGAGCCACCGAGGTCACGCGCTCGAATATGCGTGCGAGCGGCGGGGAGAGAGCGCGAAGGGGGTCGACCTGATGCAAGTCGGAAGCAAGCGCATCGTCGGATTCGCCGGGGGCGCCGAAGAGCGATCGCCGAAAAACGAAGAAGAGATTCCCGAGTTCCAAGATGTCGCCGTCCTCGAGCATCGCTTCGGTGACCTTCGCGCCATTCACGAATGAATGGTTGCGCGAGCCGCAGTCGCGGAGCGTGAACTTACCCCCCTCGCAGAGAATGACGGCGTGGTTGCCCGACATCCATGGGTCGATGTAGCGCAGCGCGAGGTCAGCGCGCGCGCCCTTCGGCGTTCGCGTTGCTGACCTCGTCGTAGACCTTCCGATCGCCACTTCGCCGTGAACGGGCAACACGTGCCGCGCGGGAACGAAGGAGCCGTCGTCTTGGGCCCGTAGGCTGCAGAACAGGTACGCGTGGTCTTTCGGAATCGGCAACCCGAGGTCGCTCGAACGTCCAGCCGTTGCGTCGTGCCCGAGGGTCATGACGGGCAGCTTATACGCGCGTTGCCACGCCGCCAAGTATCGACGAACGCGATCCGTCGGCGGCGTCTGCGTGCGCCTCGGCACGTAGATGCGCATCGTCACGGCAGAATCGCCCGGCCGTTCATCGATGCGAGGATGTTGCCGGAGGGGGCATAGGCCGTCCACGAAAAGGGCGTGGCCGCTTTGGGTGTGCGGAAGTGAATGCCAGGCGTCGCACCTGTGCTGCAGGCGAGCACGCACGTCGCCGCTGCACCCTGCACGAATTGGATGAGCAGGTAGCCGACCTCCCCCTTCTCGAGCACGATCGGCTTCGGGAGCGACTCCTCGCGATCGGTGCCGGAACCAGCAGCATCCCAAATCTGGATGTCCGGCGGCATCGTTGCCGGTTGGCCTGCCGCACTCTTGAAGAAGCCTAGCTTGTGCGGAACGTTCGCGTCACATTGCGTCGTGCCGCTGTTCGATACGACGGTACCGTTCTTCAACGTGTAAGACAGGCTGTCTACTTGGAACGGGTAGTTCTTGGGCGTGAGCTTGATGGCGTAGAAGCCGTTCTCGAAGCCTGCTTTCGCATACTCGTTGTATCGGCCCGAGACTTTGCACTCCGGCTGGATCTTCTCCGGCGAGCCATAGTTGACGGTGGGGCCTGAATCGACTGGAGCTGCTGCATCACTCGATGCGGAGGGTGAGGGAGAAGGTGTCGAAGAAGAGCCGCCGTCGGCGCTGTCGTTCGCGTTTTCCGGCTCTTGGCCGACGGTGCCGGCTGCGCTGCAGGCAAGGGCAGAGAGACAGGAGAGAAGAACTGCGGAAACGAAAATGTTTTTCATGGCGGCTCCGGGATGTGCGTGCATGACGCAGGTAAGTTGTCGCGCTCAGGCGAGACACTTTCCTTCGTTTGCAATCGCGATGCCCGCAGCACCGAAAACGCAAAGTTCAATGATTGCGCGTACTAGGCCCTTCGCGCCCAGGGGGGCTGCGCGCGCTCGGCACCGTTGCACCTGCAACCTGCAACGGGCCTATCCGTCCCGAAGGTCGTAGGACTCAGTCGGTGGCTTCTTCGCCGTCGACGACGCCGCCTTTGCGAAGGGTGCCGCCAGATGCTGCCATCAAGTAGGCTTCGATGAACGGATCGAGGTCGCCATCGAGGACCGCGTCGACGTTGCCCGTCTCGTGCGCCGTGCGCAGGTCTTTTACGAGGCGATAGGGTTGGAGCACGTAGCTTCGAATCTGATTGCCCCACGCGATTTGGCTCTTCGTAGCTTGGTAGGCTTGATTGGCCGCTTCTCGCTTCTGGACTTCGAGCTCATAGAGCTTTGCCTTCATCATCTTGAGGGCGTTCGCGCGGTTCTGATGCTGGGAGCGCTCTGCGCGGCACACGATCATGATGCCGGTTGGCAAGTGGCGCATGCGGACGGCCGTTTCGACCTTGTTGACGTTCTGGCCGCCTTTGCCACCTGCACGCATGGTCGTCGTTTCGAGGTCCTCGTCCTTGATGACGATGTCGATCTCGTCGTCGATGTCTGGAGTGACTTCGACCGCGGCGAACGAGGTTTGCCTGCGGGCATTGCCGTCGAAGGGGGAGATGCGAACGAGGCGATGAACGCCGTTTTCGGCGCGGAGGTAACCGAAGGCGTAAGGGCCCTGCACCGTGAACGACACACCGTCGATGCCGTGATCGTCGCTTTCCTGGAAGTCGACGATTTCTGTCTTGTAGCCGCGATGCTCGCACCAGCGGAGGTACATGCGGAGCAGCATCTGCGCCCAATCCTTGGCATCGGTGCCGCCCGTGCCGGGATGGATACTGACGATCGCACTCGCGTGATCGACCTCGCCCGAGAGCATGCGCTTCAGTTCGAGCGCGCGCACGCGGCCGTCGAGGCCACCCGTTGCGTTCGTTGCCTCTTCGATGGTGGCTTCGTCGTTCTCGGCGACCCCGAGTTCGAGCAGCTCTTTCGTGTCGTCGACGTCACGCCAGAGTTTTTCGAACGTCTCGACGGTCTGTTCGAGGCCGGAGCGCTTCTGCGTCAGCGCTTGCGCCTTTTTCGCGTCGTCCCAAAAGCCGGGAGCGAGCGTCTGATCGTTCAGACGCTGAATTTCGTTTTTGAGTCTCGGGACGTCAAAGATGCCCCCTTAGCGTCGTAAGGCGCCTTTGGAGGTCCGCGAGCTGATCGCGCGTTTCGGACAACATGCCGAAAGATGTACCGGATGATGCCATGTTCGGTCAATCGCGCTCTCGTTTCGCGTGAAGACTCGGAGAAAGAACGGCTGGTGGAACTGGCAGCGGGGCTGGAACATGAGCCGAGAAGAACCCTCCCGTGAGCGCGTCGAGCGTCGCTGCCGCTTCGTCCAGCTTGAGCTGCGACTCCAAAGCTTCACGGGAACCTTCGATGGCGGTCGCGAGGTCCGCCTCGGCGCGCCGATACTGGAAGTACGCTTCGAGGACTCGATGCCGGGTCTTCTCTCTGCTCTCGCGACGCTCGTTACGCAGACGTTCGATGCCGAGCTCCTCTTCGGCGAAGAGGACGCGGTCGAGGCGCCAGGTGAGGCGACCTTCCCAGGTGTACCCGACCTGCTGGGTTCCACGGGGCGCCTGCGTGTCGTCGACAAGCTCGTAGCTTGCTCGCGCATCGTCGGTGCGCAGGATCCGGACTCTCGCTTCAGGCAAGAGTGCCGAAAGTCGCGCGCGCGTCGAAAGGGACGAGAGGCCCGCGTCGCTTTCACCGATGCCGGCAGCGACCCAGGCCGCTGTCACCAGCGTGCGCACCCATTGGGTGTCGATGTGGATGTTTGCGTGAACTTTCAGCGCGGTCCGAACCTGTGGTGCGACCACGCGTTCGAGCGGGACCGTCAAACTGAGGAGCAATGCGCTCGCTTGCGGCACCGACTGCCCACGAACCACGAGCGCGAGTTCCGCAGACCGTCGCGTGGCAAGCGACGACGTATCGTGGACCACCTGAGCGCTTGCAGGCACTGCGATGAAGAGACAGCACGCGAACGCGAGGACAAGGGCGCGCCTATGGAGCTGCATGACCCTCGTCCCCTTTCAGGGTTCGTGCCAGGAGAACGTGCGAACAAGTGTGCCAAATCACGCAGTCCTTTCGGCCCGGGCCGTGTCCGTGCGCCGACGTCGTCGTCCCCGGACAGGAAGGGGGCATCGCGAAGCTGGATTGGATCGACTCCTCGTGCAATGTAGAGGCGTGCGCATCGTCAAGACGTGGACGGAACAAGGAAAGAACCTCGCGCTCCGCCGCGAAGGCGATCGTATCGATCTCGTCTGCGGCAACGTGGTGCTGCTTTCGAGTGGTGCGCTCGGGACGGAAGTCGCCTTTGGAGAGCTCGTCTCGCTCCTGCCGGAGAAGGCGCGCACCGTTCTCGTTGGGGGGCTCGGCTTCGGAGGTACGGCGCGAGGCGTCCTCACGCATCTCGCTCCCGACGGAAAGCTCATCGTGAGTGAGCGCTTCGCTTCGGTCATCGCCCTCCCGAACGAAGGCTTGCCGCTCGACACCACTCACACCACGGATGCGCGCCTCGAAATCCGCCAGGAAGACGTGTGGGACACAATCGCGAGCACGCGCGATCTCGATGCGATCTTGCTCGATGTCGACAACGGCCCGGAATGGGCGACCTTCCGCGAGAATGCACGGCTCTATTCCGAGGCGGGCCTCCAAGCCATGTGTCGCGCGCTTCGGCCAAGCGGATTCGTGGCGGTATGGAGTGGGTACGCCCGCGATCGCTTCACCGGCGTACTGCGCCGTGCGGGACTGAGGCCCGAGACCATACCTCTCATGGAGCGTGGCGTGACGACGGCCCGCGCCTACATCGGGTGGAAGGGAAGCGCGGTCAATCAGGCTTAGCCGCCGCGCCTACCCGAGGAGTGCGTTCGAAAACGTGCGAGCGTCAGCGCCGAAGCACGTGCTCCTTCGCGGGCGCACGCAAATTGTAGTGAGACCCCATGACAGCCCCGTAGGCACCCGCGACTCCGAAGACGAGCCAATCGCCGACGGCAGTCGCCTTGGGTAGCTGTCGATCTTCACCGAGAACGTCGCCAGATTCGCAGATGGGACCGACCACTGTCATGGGTTCGCAATCGTCGTCGTCTGGGCGGCTCAGGTTCCATATCGGGTGATATGCGTCGTAGAGCGCAGGCCGCAGGAGCGAGTTCATGCCCGTGTCCACGCCGACGAATGCGACTCCGTCTTTCCGTTTGCGTTGTGTGACACGCGCGACGAGAACGCCGGCTTCTGCCACCAAATACCGACCGGGTTCACACCACACCTCGATACCCGGCGCGCTCGTCTTGGCTTCGCGAAGAAATCGCGCGACCGCGGACCAGTCGATGGGGCGTTCGCTCGAACGATACGGCACCCCGAACCCGCCTCCCACGTCGAGCACCTTCACATCGGGCAACACACGCCCTGCGGAGGCGAGTGCCGTGAACACAGAAGCCCAGTGCGGTGGGTCGAAGATGCCCGAGCCGAGATGCGCATGCAGTCCAATGATGCGCGCCGACACGCGCCTGGCAGCTGCGCCACACGCTTCGAGCTCGGCGATGGACACGCCGAACTTCGAACGCACCCCACCCGTGCGCACCTTTGCATGATGACCATGACCGTGACCGAGATCGACGCGGAGAAAGAGGGCCTTGCCCGAGAACAGCTGCGGTGCGGTGCTGAGAAGTTCGAGGTTGTCGATGGTAACCTGGGCGCCCGCTGCAAACGCCGCCTCGTATTCGCGCAAGGGGGCGAAGTTCGGTGTGAACAGAATGCGGTTGCCGGGCAGCGAGGGGACGGAACGGCGGACGTGCTCGAGCTCGTCGATGGACACGCACTCGATAGTGAGCCCTTCGTCGGCCAGCGCCTCCAGGATCGCGCCGTTGGCGTTCGCCTTCATCGCATAACACACGCGATCGAACACCCCCTGATCGAGCACTTGGCGAGCGCGTGCCCGCACCGTGCCAAGGTCGTAGACGTACTTCGCAGAGGTGCCGTCCCCAAGCTCGACGATCTCTTTTTCGCGACCTCTCCAGAACGGTGTCTCTCTGAGCCTTGGTTCACTCGTGATGTCGTTCCACGTCGGGCCGAAGACGCGCTTGTCGTGTGTCGACATTGCACCGGAGTGAACGAGAAGCTCGTGGAGGCGCACGAGGAGCGGCTCGGCAACCTCCTCGTCGACGACGACGGAGAAATTGAGGTCGTTGCTCGACTGCGTAATGAGGTGAACGTCCTCTTCGCCGATCTCCGCAAGGAGGTCGCGCAGCTTTCCGAGCAAACGATGAATCCCACGACCCACGAGCGTGACCGCGGCGCACGGTCTGAGCAGCTTCACGCGACAATGCGGCGCGAGATCGTTCGAAAGTGCCGAGAGCGTCTCGTCGGTGAGCAGGTTCTCCGACGGGTCGAGCGACACCGTCACGTTCGTCTCCGCCGTGCTCACCAAGTCGATCGACAGGCCATGCTTCTTGAACGCAGCGAAGACGTCGGCCAGGAAGCCCACTTCCTGGTACATGCCCGCGCTTTCCATCGAAACGAGCACGATGCCTTTCCGGGAGCTCAGCGCCTTGATCGACGCTTGCGATGCCCCTCGTTCCCCAGCTTCGGCGCGGATTTCCGTGCCTGCCAACGTGGGTCGGGTGGTGTCGCGAACGCATAGGGGAATGCGTACTGCGGCAAGCGGGGCGATCGCTCGCGGGTGAAGCACCTTCGCACCTGTCGCCGCGATCTCTTGCGCTTCGGCGTAGTCGAGTGAAGCCAGCAGCCTCGCGGCCGGAACGAGCTTCGGATTCGCACTGAACATTCCGGGAACGTCGGTCCAAATTTCGACGAACGCGGCTCCGAGCCTCGCGCCCAGGTAAGCAGCAGACGTGTCGGAGCCCCCGCGCCCCAGCAGTGCAGTTTCACCGTTCGGCCGCTTCGCGATGAAGCCCTGCGTGATGCGAATGGGGGAGCCAGAGTCGAGGACACGCGCCTCCGCATCTGCGGACACGACGATGTCGCACGTCGCGGAGAGGTACTTTGCCCAGGCACTCGCGTGCGCGTCTTGTTCGCTCGTACGGAGCACCGAGCGAACGTCGAGCCAGCTGGCATCGGCGCCGTTTGCACGGAGGAACGCAGCGCCGAACGCACTGCTGCACAGCTCGCCGCACGCATAGACCTCGGCTTGCCAGGCGAAAGCACTCGAGGAGTCCTCGGGTTTCGATGCCGCGAGCTCCACGAACCGCGCGACTGCGGCTTTGCACGTCGCATCCGCTTCCGCGTCGATCCTCAAGTCTGCCGCGAGCGTTCGGTGTCGCTCGAGGAACGCGCCAACCAGAGCGTCGTGCGTCTCACTTCCTCTCGGAGACTCGATGAGACGTTTCAACGTGTCGGTCATTCCGGAGAGTGCGGAAACGACGACCAGCACACGGAAGCCCTGTTTTCGATGTGCTTCGGCAACGTTCGCGATCGTGGTCCATCGCGCGCGATCGACGACGCTCGTGCCGCCGAATTTGATCACCACCCACGGTTGCATGCGCGTCTCCTCGTTTTCTAATGGGCTGCAGCCTTCTTCGAACCAGGCTTGGCGTTCCACACGAGGAGGGCGAGGCAGAAGCCAATCACCGCGAAGGGAAGGATCGCCGCAGGCCACGTCCACCAGTTGGCGACGTCCTTCGCCGCTTCCTTGGCCGGCAGGACATGCCCCAGAACGAGCGCTTCGGCTGCCGTGCCGAGGTAGACGAAGCCATCGATGATGCCGACCGCGACACCCGTGTTGTTGCGTCCACCGAAGTCCATGCTTGCCGTTCCGGAAAGCATGCCGTGGACGCCGATGATCGCCAGGGTCATGAAGACGACCACCCAACCCACGAGAGGTGTCTGCATGGTGAAAAACATGAGGACCGACCCGACGATCATGAAGGAGTAGAGCACGGCAGATACCGGGCCCCGCCTCGAGTCGAAGAACTTGTCGGAAATGACCCCGGCGAACATGCCTCCGAGGATGCCGGCGATGCAGTTGAGCATGCCCCAGTGGTTGAGCACGAAGTCGGAGGTGCGACCGAGGTCCTTCGCGAAAGGCTTGTAGTACTGCATGATCGAGTTTCGCAGGTAGCCGCTGCAGAACTCGATGAGCATGATGATGAGGATGGCGCGTGTCGTGAACATCTTCGCGGCGACCGAGAAGACCGACGGACGGGGTGGAGGTGGCGCGCCCTTTTCGACGACGATGGCTTCCGTGGCATCGCCCAGGTCGAAGTCGAGATGGCCGGCCTCGCTCGGCGAGTCCTTCACCAAGAGGACATTGAGCACCGTGAAGAACCCGAGGATGGCTGCTGGAATCATGAACGTTGCTGCCACGCCCACGTGTTTCTGGATGAAGGTAGACCAGTCGAATGCGAAGTAGAGGCCGAGCGAGATCAAGATGCCGAAGATGCCTCCGAACGTTCCTCGCTCACGAAGGTGGAACCAAGCGCTGTTCAGCTTCACGATCGCAACGGCGCCGAAGCTCTGGAAGTACATGTTGAGTGCGTAGAGGCACGCAAAGACAGGAACGGAAGCTGCGCCGGGACGCTTCGTCGCGGCCGCCATGAGCAGGTTGGCGAGCGCGGACCCGACCGCGGCGGTGATGATGGTCTTCTTCCCGCCGAAACGGTCGGTGATGGGGCCGTTGATGACGAAGGAAATGCCGTAGGCGAGCGTGCCCCAGAAATAGATCTTCGAAAACTGCGCCTTGTCGAAAAGCACGCCAACCGAAGCATTCAGGTTGTAGCGCGCCATGTAGAGGAACGCATAGGTAAGACCGACGGGCAGCCAATTCTGAACGCGCCGCTTGCGGTAGGCCGGGGTGTGGCCAACGTCGACCTTCGGAAGTCGTGACACGACCATCACGACGACGATGAGTAGAAGGACGATGGGCAAGAGTTCCTGCGCCCAACCCGGCAGGCTACTCAAATGGAGAAATCCGAACATGCGCTTGGGGCAGCTTAGGCCACAAAAGTCCTTTTTTCGACCGTGAAAACAGCCGATACTCCGGCGCCACGATGGATGGCTACGGACGCACCCCACCGACCGCCGCTCATCTGGCAGGTCTCAGCCGTTTCGAGCGGCTTTCGTGGAATACCGCCGACTGGTTCGTGCGCAACCTCGAGGGGTATTCGACCACCTACAATCTCATCACGATGGGCGCACTCATCTGGAGTTGTAGCGGTCAGCGGCTCAACGTCTTCGGGCGCGCACACATCGCCCATCTGAACAAGCGCTCGCGCATCCTGCTCGTGGCGAACCACCGTTCGTTCTTCGACTTCTTCTTGGTGAGCTTCGTCATCTACTACAAGACGAAGTTGCCGAAGCGCATCTTGTTCCCGACCCGCGCAGAGTTCTTCTACGACCACCCGCTCGGTCCCATCGTGAACTTGTCGATGAGTGCCATGCGCATGTTTCCTCCCGTGATGCGCGACAAGAAGAAGGCGCGCTTCAATCACTATGCGCTCGCGCGTTGCGCCGAGGAGCTCTCCATCCCCGGGACCGTTCTCGGTGTCCATCCCGAGGGAAAGCGCAACAAGGGCGACGACCCCTACGACCTCCTCCCCGCGCAGCCTGGCGTGGGAAAGATGGCGCTCGAGACGGGCGCGCATGTCATTCCGATCTACATCCACGGCATCTCGAATGACCTCGGCAGCGAGTTCCTGAAGAACTGGACGCAGGGAAAGGCGGCACCCGTCGACGTCGTGTTCGGGCCCGAGGTCGACCTTTCCGATCTCCGTGGCGGCACGAGGAACGCTCGGGCGCAGAAAGAGGCTTCCGAGCGCTGCCTCGAAGCGATTCGGACAGCGGCCCATTTCCATCGCGATCACGTCGCTCCCGGCCGTCGCAACGAGGCGAACGGATGAGAAACGCCGAGCTCCTCGCGCAGAATCAATTCTTCGACTCGCTCTCTCCGGAAGACTGCGAGGCGCTCGGCGCACGACTCAACGAAGTTCACGTCAAACCGGGCGACTACGTGTTCCGCTTCGGAGACGCGGGCCAGTCGATGTACATCGTGCGCTCCGGCAGCGTACGTATTCTACTGCCCGGGAAAGACGGGGACTCCGACCAGGTGCTTCTCAAGGAGGCCCGGGCGGGCGAATACTTCGGAGAACTCTCCCTCTTCGACGACAAGCCTCGTTCGGCGAGTGTTCAGGCCACCATCGACACGGTCCTGCTCGAACTGACCAACGAAGTGTTTTCCGATCACATCGAGCGATCGCCGAAAGCAGCCATGGCGATCTTGAGCGAAATGGCCGAGCGTTTGCGTGAGACGAACGCCCTCCTGTCGCAGCGCGCGGCGCGTGACGTCGTCCGCGAACTCGAAGAGAACCTCACGTGGGGGCAGCGTCTCGCCGACCGCATCGCCGAGTTGAACGGAAGCTGGACCTTCATCGGTTTCCTCATCTTCCTCACTCTCGGATGGGCCGCGCTCAACCACTTCGCCGTCCACCCATTCGACGCGTACCCGTACACGTTCTTCAATCTCGTTCTCGCGATCTTGGTGGCACTTCAGGGGCCCCTCATCGTCATGAGCCAAAACCGCCAGACGACGAAAGATCGCGCCCAGGCCGACACCGACTACCGCGTGAACCTGAAGAACGAAGTGGGCATCGAGCGTATCCGCATCGAGCTCTCCGCGTTTCACGCCGAGATGGACAAGCGCGTCTCCGCCATCGAGCGTGCGCTCAAGCCCGAATCGAGCACGCGCAAAGGTTCGAAAACCGAAGGCTAGAGGGGGGCCTGGCGCCCAAGCCCGTACTTCGCGAGCAGCGCGCCCGTGAACGACGTACGCAAGTAAAAGCCCTTCGGGACCGTCTGCACGAGCTCACCATCGTCGGTCCGGACCGTCGCGGTCTTGCTTCCGTCGGCTGCTTTCGGTCTGACCTGGAGAGCGATGCCATGGTGTGCACTGAGCGATTCGACGCGTCCACTCACGACCATCCCGACGAGGTCTTCGAAGTCCTTCCGCAACGTAGCCTCTTCTTCGGCATTCGGAGACCAAAGGAACGCGCGGCCGAGGAGGCGGTCGGCCCACGGACCTTTCCCGCCTTGCACCGGGACGAACAGGACGCGGCTCAGCTTGTCCTTCACCCAGCTCGATTCCCACGCGAGCTCCGATGCGCTTTGTACGTGTAAGGTGCATACATATGTCGACTCGGTGGGAATGCCGTCTGGTCTGACCGGCAACGTTTTCAGCTCGACTCCGAGTTCAGGAAAGTCGCGACTCTTCCCGGATCCACCCGTCGCACCGAGCGCGGCCTCGAGGAGCACGCCGAACTTGCCTTTCGTCTTCGTGGAGTCGTCGGCCAGTTCCGCGCCCAGCGCATACGAGAGCTCACCGAGGGATCGCCCCGCGAGCGCCCTGGCTCGCTCGATCAGGGCTTCGAGGGTAGGGGGCGGGGAGCGTCTCTGCACGTCGCCTCCTTCTCCTCCGTCACGGATTGATCGTGCCGTTGATGACGCCGATGCCGTCGAGATCGAACCCGTAGTTGTCGACTTCTTCTGTACACGGGGCGAGACTCTTGTCGACGATGCGAATGAAGCGCACCTTGGTCATGCCGGTTCCAGCGAGGTCGTAGAGATCACCGCCCGAAGTCTTCGGATCGATGGGAGAGACGTCGTTGCCAGGCGCGCTGAATACGGGGTGCCACCCGGCGCATGCGCCGTAAGGGTACGCCGTCGCCGTGCATGGATACGTATACCAAGTGTTTCCATCCTCGCTGATGCTCACTTCGCCCAGATCGGCATGCGGCTTCGTCGGGTTGCCGCCTGCGAAGAACGCGTTCTCGAACACGACGAAATCGGGGCCTTCGCCATCGACGATTTCGTTCGGCTCTACCGAGACGACGATTTGCCCCCCTTCACCGAGTGAAACGACGTCGGTGCTGCCTTGAAGCGTGCCGTAGCCGACGGGAGGGCCGACGACGAGCGCCGGCAGGCCATCTTTTCCGTAGCCAGCGCACTTGCCCGCGGTGAAGGAGACGACCTTCGAAGCGAAGCGTGTTGCAGGCCATGTTTTGGCGCTTGCGTCGGGCGCGCTGCCCCCCTCTCCGAAGGCAATGGTCGCGTCGCTCGTCATGCCGACGCCCGCGTCGGAGCCATTCGATTCGAGCCGCGCGCCGCACGCAACCAGCCCGACTGCCGAAAGCACGGAGACGACGACGAGAAGGGGAAGAGGGCGAGCCAGGGCGGTCACGGGCTTCTCGTTCTATCGGGCGACACGGGGCGGCGCAAGGTCATCGAGGTAAAGACGCAATCACGTCTTCCGCCGCGCGTTTTCCGCGCAGACAGGCGAATGAAAGCGAAGGGCCTGGATGAACACCGCGCGCCGCGAGACTGAGTCCCCGGACATCCGTTCTGGCACCGCGTAGGCGAAAAGCGGCGAGAGGACCGCCGCCCGCCGGACCGAAGAGCGACCCATCGGAGCCCGGAAACGCGTGTGCGTAGTCGCGCGGGGTTTTCGTTTCACGCGACTTCCACGAGAGCGTGATGCCGTGGCGCAGGAGGCGTGCACCGACTTTCTCTTCCCATTCGTGATCGGCGAGCTCCGCGGGCCCGAGGGATGCACCCACTGCAGGGGCCAGGGCAGAGAGCACGGCGCGTTCGCTTGCGCCGTCACTCGCACGGTCTCCCTCGCTTGCGCGGTCGTGGAGGGTGAGTGTGAGGGTCGACGATTCTGGCATGCGTCCGCGCGCAAGACATTCCCACTCGTTCGCGGCGTCCTCGGCGAAGAACACGGTGCGCCATGGCAAGCGCTTGCCATGCAGCCGTGCGACTCCGGCAGAAGTGATGCTCGAGAACGTTCGTTGCTTTTGCGATGGCGTGTGTCTTCCGACTGCGTTCGCCACCGCGTCGCCGAGCTCGCCGCCGGTGATGCTAGAGAGCTCGCCAGCGAACACGACAGCCTTCGCTTCGAGGTAACGCTTGCTCGTCGACACTCCCTCGACATGGGCACCTTCTACGGCGATTTGCGTGGCGGCCTCGCCGTAGAGGAACGTGACGCCCATGCGGGTAGCGACGCGTTCGAGGCTCCATGCGAGCGTCTTCATGTCGGTCGTCGTACGGTATGCGGCGTCCCGATCGAGATGGGCGAGCATCGAGAGGGTTCCGGACGCGTTGCCTGGCGGAAGGCCCACGTGTGCGGCGTAGTACCCGAAGAGCTGTCTGAGGCGGGGATCATCGAAGAAAGACGCGACGGTGCT
Source organism: Polyangiaceae bacterium (assembly GCA_046351415.1). Taxonomy (GTDB): domain Bacteria; phylum Myxococcota_A; class Polyangia; order Polyangiales; family Polyangiaceae; genus JABFRG01. The sequence goes on from JAXLYO010000001.1 coordinate 156,377, forward strand.
CGTGAGCGAACGATGCGCGGAGACACGCGTGAACGGACCCCAGCCCTCGCGGAGGCCGCGCAGGAGTAGCTGCCTTGCCGAAGGAGCTGGCATACGGAGCAGCGTCTCTTCGGCGATGCGATACACCTCTGCGGCGTAGCGCGCGAATGCCCGATACGCGCGGGCTTCACGGCTTCCCGCGAATCGCTCGATGGCCAATGTGGTTGTCTCCACGTCGAAATCGAGATCGAGCATGGACCCATCGGCCCAGACATATCGGCCGAGTCGAAGCACGCGTGACAGGGAAAGGTGTGTTTCGGTTTTCTCGCCGATCGACTGGAAGAACTCGTCCCACACCCAGCGCATCGTGATCACGCTCTCGCCCGCGTCGACGCGCGTGCCATCGGCATTGGCTTCGAGGAGGTGACCGCCCGGGACACGCTGCCGATCACACACGGTAACCGCGTAGCCGGCAGCTTGCAAAGTGAGCGCAGCCGTCAGGCCGGAAATACCTGCTCCAACGACGACGACGCGGACTCTTGCCACGCGCGTGCCTTATCGAGTCTCGCCACGTATGTCGAGCACCGAGCGCAACACACGGATTCTGGTTTTATGCAAGGAAGAAAATGGGGCGTGCGTTTTTTTCTCGACGGACCGGGGAAGGAGCGTCGATAATGAGGATTCATAACGTCGCGCTGGCATGTCGGTTCCGCAGAGGAACGTTGCTTGTCCAGCCCCGCATCTCGAACCCCGCACGCATGCGCATGGTTTTGGCCGTGCACCTTCGTTTCAGCCGCGAGCTTTGCTTCTTCTTCTTCTTCTTCTTCTTCTTCTTCTTCTGATTTTTGCGACCAAGAGGCACCGATGATTGCATGGATTCTCTCCCTGATGATTGCGCTGCAGCCGCAGGCACCCTGGCGTGACAGTTACGAAGAGACGGCGCGAGCCATCGCCACGGTGGTCGAGGAAGAGCCGCCCTTTTTCCGGGGTGTCGATGCGAAACACCGAACGGCCGCGCTACTCGTTTCGCTTGCGTGGGCAGAGAGCCGGTTCGACCCGAAAGCCGTCGGCGACCATGGGAGAAGTGTGGGCCTCTATCAGATCTTCCACGCGAACCTTCCCACCAAGGAAGGCTTCGGCAAGGCCGACATCCTGGGGAACGCGCTCGCCGCAACACGCGTTGCGCACCGCATGATTCGTGAGTCGATGAACGTCTGTGCGCAGAGCAAAGTCGAAGAGCGACTCGCGTGGTATGCCTCGGGCGATAGCACGTGTCACTTCGGTGCGGCGGCCTCCAAGTTCCGGTACGGAACGGCCATGCGTGTCTTCCGCGAGCACCCACCGACGCCGTCGGCCATGCGCACGGCTCTCGCTCCCTGAAGGGTTGCAATGTGCTGGTTTACATGGGAAATGTTGCACCCATCCCATGCTCGACATCGCATTCATCAGGCAAAATCCCGAGGTCGTCCAAAACGCGGTTCGCGACAAGCGTTGTGAGCTCGACGTTTCGCAACTTCTCGAGGCCGACCGCGCTCGCCGCGAAAACCTGACGCGTCTCGAGAAGGCGAGGGCGCGCAAGAACGAGATCGCCGCATTGATTCCGAAGGCGAGCAAGGAAGACCGTCCCAAGCTCGTCGACGAAGGCAAGGCGCTCAAGGGCGACCTCGAAACGCTGGAGCGCGAACAGGCAGAGATGAACGCGCGCTACGAAGACATGATGCTTCGCGTGCCGAGCATTCCGCGACCGGAAGTTCCGATTGGCAAGGGCGAGGAAGACAACGTCGAGATTCGCAAAGTCGGCACCGTGCGCACGTTCGACTTCAAAGCGAAAGACCACGTCGAGCTCGTCACGAGCCTCGGCCTCGCAAACTGGGATGGACCTCGCATCTTCGCGGGCGCGCGTTCGTATGCACTCACCGGCCTCGGTGCGATCCTCGAGCTCGCGGTCACGCGCCTCGCGGTCGATACGCTGATGGAGCGTGGCATGGTTCCGGTGCTTCCGCCGGTCCTCGTTCGCGAGCGCGCTCTCGTCGGTACGGGTTTTTTCCCGCTCGGCAAGGAAGAGGCGTACTCCATCGGCGCCGACGAACTGTATCTCGTGGGCACGAGCGAGGTGCCTCTCGTCTCGCTTCATGCAGACTCGACGCTCGACGCAGCGAGCCTGCCCATCCGCTACGCAGGGATGTCGCCCTGTTTCCGGCGCGAAGCTGGCGCGGCGGGCAAAGACACGCGCGGGCTCTACCGCGTGCACCAATTCACCAAGGTGGAGCAGGTCGTCTTTTGTGCTCCGGACGAAGAGGTCGCGGAGAAGGAGCACTATCGTTTGCTCGAGAACGCAGAAGCGATCCTCGCGAAGCTCGAGATTCCCTATCGTGTGTGCCTCGCATGTACGGGTGAGATCGGTCTCGGTCAGACGCGCAAGCACGAGGTCGAGTCATGGATGCCTGGTCGCAATGCGTATGCCGAAACGCACTCGTGCTCGACGCTCGGCGATTTCCAAGCGCGACGCTCGAATATCCGTTTGCGCCTTCCCGATGGGACGCTCGGCTACCCGTACACGCTCAACAACACGGCCGTCGCGAGCCCGCGCATCCTCATCCCGCTCCTCGAGAACCACCAAAATGCCGATGGTTCGGTCACGATTCCGAAGGCGCTCGTTCCATACATGAACGGGCTGACCGCACTGACGCCGCGCAGCTGAGCTGCTTCAGGGGCTCACGCGAAGGACGGTGGTCTCGCCTTCCTTCGCGTCTACTGTCGCCGTCTTCTCCGACACGGGCTCGGACCAGTGCAGGCGGAACGTATGCTTGCCTGGCGCCATGGACACGCGCACGAGAGGAGAGGGGCCGAGCTTCTGTCCGCCCTCTTCGACCTGATCGCACCACGGGTCGCAGATCACGGTGACGAACGCGCGCGCCTGGACCGGAGGAGCAGCATCGAGCTCTGCGACCGGCGTCGCCGTGGGAGCTTCCGTGGGGGCCGCGCTCGCGCTCGGGGATCCGCTCGGTGCAGGGGTCCCGCCTCCACTCGGTGCCGCTGTCGCAAGCGGAGGCTTGGTACCGCTCGGAACGGTCGTGGGCTCTGCTGATTTCTTCGTCGCGTCCGTGTGCGCGCTCGCGGGGTCGAACGTGAGTGCGGGGCTCCCCGTCGGCACGATGGCGAGACCCGGGAGGTCTCCCGTCGCGGACGGTATGCTTCTCGGCTGCTCGGCGGTCGGCTTCGGCGTGCCGTTCGTGCTCGAGAAGAAGAAGTAGGCGACCGCGGTCACGACTCCGATGGCCACGACCAAGAGAAGAATGTCGAACGCGAAGCTTCGCTTTCGTCGCTGCGTCGATACTTGAATGGTGGGATCTGCGGCGCGAGGGTTCGGGGGCACGGGCCGCCTCACCATCGAGAGAGTCGCGTCGACGACCGGAGGCTCTGCAAGTACGTGCGCGCGGGCATTCGGGGCCGACCGTTGGGACTCGGGCGCCGGACTCGCGCTTCCGGGCGGATGCACCGAAGGCGTTTGCTTCTGCAAGATGGGGATTGCGATGACGGGCGCCGCATCTTTGAAGGGCGTCATGGGGGCCGTCTCGATGGGACGTTGCGCCTTCGGAAAGCCGCTTTCCCGCTGTGTATCGGGCACGGAAGCCGTCAGTCGATCGACCAAGGGCGAGGCCGCGATGGGTTCCATCGGCGCTTCCGGTGGAAGCGAGCTCGCGAAATCGGGTTCTGTACGCGGAGGGTCGAACGGCGCAGATTCTGGCGGCTGCGCCGATAGACGTGAAACGGAGTTCGATAGAATGACCGAGGCGTCGGGCTCTTCGGCCGTATGGGCGGCCGGTGGCGCATGCACCTTGGGTGCGGCAACGATCCCAGGTTCGCTACGAGCCGTGCTCGGTCCCGAGTCAGATGCCTCGTGCTCGCCCGTGTCGCGGACCTCGAGAATGGGACGCGAATGGGCCTCGTCGGTCTTCGTCTGCGCTTCGTGGTGACGGAGAAAGGGCCGCGTGTGCGAGTCGTCTTCGACTTCACGACGCGGGTCCTTGTGTTTCGGCTTCTGCCACTCTTCGCGGACGACGAGCTGGCCAGAAGACGGGGGTCGCGGGAAGCCGCCGCTATCATTTGCTCGTGCAGCGTGCGCGCTCGCGCTGTCGGGCGCGCGAGGCAAGCTCTTGTTCGTCTCCGCGGCCTGTGGAATCAGTTTGCTGCTGCCCGGCGAGCGGGGGAGGGATTTACTGCTGCTCTCGGGCGCGCCGGGAAGAGACTTCTTGCTGCTCTCCGGGGCGCGCGGCAAGGGCTTGCTGCTGTCTGCAGGACGCGTAATGCGCTGGCCCTCGCTATCCGGTGATGACGTTGCTTCGACGATGGGTAGGTTTGGACGCTTGATGGCCGGCACGACAGCCGTCTCTGCCTGACTCGGGATTGCGATCGCCGCCATCGCCGGGATCTCTTTGGTGACGGGCTCGACTTCCTTGGCCGTCTCGGCTGCAGCAGCGGCGTCGCTCGAATTGGATGCAATGTGCACATATCGGCCCGCGGCGTCAGCGGTCTTCGAAATGCGCGGCTTGGGAATGAGGTGCTTCGGGGGCTCCGTCGGCTGCCCTGCACTTCGTTGAAAGCGCGCGAGAAGCTCTTCACGAGAGAATGGCGCGGTGCGGGCCTCTTCCTCTTCGCTCGCTTCTTCATCGGGGAGGTTCTTGATGGTCGCGGGGGCCTCCGGTGCCACGGCGCTCTTCACGACTTCGCGCACGAGATCCGTCGCCGCTGCGATGGGACCCGAGCCTGGGGCGTCGGTTTTCGCCTGCCTCCGAAACGCTCGTGTTGCGATGTCTTCCGAGGAGTCCGGCGAAAGCGACGGCGTGCTTTCCGAGAGCATCGTGTCGAGCCAGGTGTCGAGCTCCGCGCGCTTGTCGCCCCAACGTTCGCCCAGGTGCGATGCCACCTCCGACGTGCTCGCGAGAGGAAGTGCGCGTAGGGCCACCTCGAAGCCGAGGAGAGAAGAGAAGCGATCGGCCGGTTCCTTCGAGAGCGCGCGTTCGAGCACCGCGACGACGGGCCCCTCGAGTCCTTCGAGTGCACGAGCGGTCTCGAATCGGGTCGCGGCGACCTTGGCGTCGTCGAGCGTCTTCGCGTCGTGGAGCGGCTTTCCGGTGATGAGGTCTCTGAGGAGCAGCGCGAGCGAAAAAGTAACTTCGCGTTCTCCGGCGTCCATCGCGCCGGGCGCTTGATGGCGTCTTGGTTCGAGCGTCGCGCGCTCGGCCTCTTCCGGGGAGAGCGCGCGGAAGCTCGCCTTGGTCGTCTCGGTCCCGCGGAGCTCGCGCGTCGAGTCTGCGAACCAGGCACCGCCCGCGAACGTGACGAGGACCCGGTCGGCAGAGACATGACGAATGTTGGCGGAGAGCTTCTTCCTGACCGCATCGACGGCTTTGGCCACCGACGCGATGACGTGGGCGGCGACGTCCCATCGCATGGCCCGGCCCGACTCGAGAATGTCGTGGGCAGAGATGCCCTTGATGTAGTCCTCGAGCACGTAGCCGAGTTCCTCGGTGGCCCTGAATGCGAGGAGCGGAGCCACGTGCTCTGCGCGCATCGACCGAGCGAGGGCCGCTGGCCCCACGGTCGAGCCGGAGACACCTTTGCGAACGCGCCGCAATATCGCGGGTCGCGTCTCCGAGAAGATCGCGAAGTGGTAGGTGGCGCCGTCATCGCCGCCGACTTCACGGAGCACTCGGATGTGGGAATCGACCAGCGGATCGCTCACGGGGGCCTTCGAAAGAACGGACAGATGATTACGATTCAATCTCTCAGGCCGAGGGCGCTGCCGCAAGGGATCTGGTGGTAATAGCTCCGGAAATTCCCCACGCGGTCGAACCTTTCGACTCGAGGGGCCCTGGGCTTCGCGTAGGCGCATGTGCGTCTTACGCGTAGGCAGCGGCGGTCTTCCCCGGGCCGCTTCCGATTTCGGGCCGAAAGTGTCAGTGCGCGAGTCGGTTCAGAGCTTCGACAGGTAGCTCGAGACGACGGTGCGGGCGCTCGCCCGTCCCGACTGCTGATCGGTGCTCGTGCACGTATCGTCAGGCTGGTTCGAGAAGCGCGCGTAGTCGCACCAAAGGGGCTTGGAGCTGCCCGCCGCGTCGAGGAAGCTCTTCTTGTTGTGCGGTACCGTGGTGATGACCGCATCGTGCATACAGTTGTAAGCCTGGCAGCCGCTGCCGTTCGCATTCACCTCGAAGAAGCGCGTGGTTCCGCCGAGAGCTTTCATCGTCGCATAGTTGCGCGAGTTGATGTTCGCCGTGGCGTCGCGGGCGCCCACGAAGAAGATGGGGAATTTCTCCGTGCTCCGGTCGATCGCGGTCAGGTTGGCGTCACCGCCTCCGTCGAGATTGAAGTACGCGAGGCGGCCACGAAGCGTGTGGTTCGGGTCCCACGAGGGCGTCTTCGCGCCGATGGCTTGCGCGAGAAATTCGTGGGCGAGATAGGCGCCGCTCGAATGTGCGACCACCGTGATGCGGCCGCTCGCTCCGGCTCGATCGAGAGCGATTGCACCGAGCTTGCTGTTCTTGAAGAGTCCATCGTAGCCGCAGCCCGACGAGGTCCAGCGAACCGCGAACAGGTGTTTGGGAGCTTTTCGCCACGTGGGGACCTTTGCGAGTGCTTCGGCGAAGCCTTGGGTCGCTGCGTTCGATGCGCCGCAGCCACCGAACACCACGAGTACGTCGTCTGCTGAGCCTTGGTACGGCAAAGACCGCGCAGTGGCACCAGGCGCTTCGGTGATCACCGTCCAGCCCGGGCGAGAGGGACCATTCGTATTCAGGTTGTCGTCCGAGCCATCGGCCTCGTCCGAGGCGCAACCAGGAACAAGGATGCCGGCAAGCAGCAGAAGCACCGGAGGAAGGAACGAGCGCAGTCTCACTAGACTAAGATACATGCATTCAGAACGACCCGCCATAGGTCGCACTGAACGTCGCAGGAGACCCGAGATTTGGTCCCACCGGCGCGCCTTCTGGCGTTTTTCCCGGCGGATCGACGGCGGGGTGGAGGAGCTGTGGAACGAGGATGCCCGAAGCGGTCCCGACCAGTGCCCCCACGAGAACGTCGGTGAAGTAGTGCTTGTCCGCCGCGATGCGCATGTACCCCACGAGCGCGGCGAGCCCCATGCCGACGCTCCAGAAGAGTGGCTCGGCTTTGTAGTCGCGCATGTTCGCGATGGTGCCCATCGAGCTCGCGAGTGCGAAGGCGATCGTCGAGTGACCCGAGAAGAACGAGAGATTTCGCTCCGCCGGATCGAGCTCGTACTCGCTCGAAGCATTGCGGACGAGGGGTCTTTCTCGTGCAGCAAGGAACTTGGCGAGCTCGCTCACCGCCGTCCCGAAGATCGTCGCCTGCCCGAGCATGAGAATGTTCTCCGACCCGTGCTGCCGATAGCCTTGCGTGTTGGCAGCAAGGAGCAGCCCGCCGATGGTGAAGGCGGGAAGCACACCGAACGCCGTCACGCCGGAGATCTCATCGACGCTCTTACGGCTTTTGCCGACATGCAGCGCGTCTCGCACCCGTTCGTCGATGACGTTCCGCGTACACCAGCGGCACCCCTCGGACGCAAGCTCGGCCTTCCAGATCTCCGTCGCGCCCACGAATGCTGCGAGCGACGTCGTGACGACGATATCCGTCTGCGGCACGAACGAACGGGCATGTGCGCCGTCGAGGTTCTGCGCTAGGGCGCACTCTTGCCATCCGACGAGGATCGCGACGGCAGCGGACGCAGCGAAGGCTTTTCGCAGACCAACCATGCGTCCGCCAATTGTAACCACGGTTGCGATGCCGGCTCGCACGCGGCGCGCTTTCGGATTTTCCGTGGGCGCTTCGCCATTTTCGTTGCGACTCTCGGCGTCGGCGAGGCTCATCCGCGCATGATGCGAAAATTCTCGGTGGTACTCGGTAGCTTGGTGGGGGCTTTGGCCATTCATGGGGCGCTCGTTGCGTGCAGTTCCGGAGGCACGACCACGAATGGTCCTGGCGGCGAAGGAACCGCACACGCCGACCCAACGACGACGACCCCGTGCTCTCAGTGGGAAGTGAAGACCGTGCTGCCTGGCAAGTACGCTTGGTCCCCCTTGGCGTACACGGACAAGGAGGGGAAGCAGACGACAATCGATCTGCCCTCGATCGGCGAAACCACGCTCGAGCCAGGCTGGGAGCCGATCGGCGCGCTCTACTACTCGCCGCTCGTGCGTCACTGCATCAAGTAGAGACGAGCGCGGGTTCAGCGTAGGGGCGCATCCGAGTCTCGAACACACGTCCCACTCTCTCCTTCCAAACGTGCGCCGCGTCCTACCGCGTCGTTGACGCCGCTTCGCAAAACGTGGTCGCGTGAAAGGAGCACTCACGCTCATCGAAGGGAGCAGTCATGAGCCCTCGCGCCGGAGCATCGCCGGAGCATGGGACGATGCATACACGGATGGCACCGGCGGAAGACGGAGATTTCGTATGCACCAATCCTTGAGGCGTCCGTGGTGGCTGCTCGTTCCGGGAGCGGCCACCTTCCTTGCTTGCGCGCGGTGTGCATCGAGCGATCCGCAAACGCCGCTCCCCGACGCGGGTGCGGAAGCGAGCGTGATTGCCGATGCTTCACCGGAAGTGAGGAAAACAGACGCGCCGTTCGAGCCCCCCGACGCGGGGGAAGGGTGGAAATGGTTCGCGGCGTTTGAACCGAGTTGTACGAAGTACTCGGTGCCGATCGATCCGCAGAGGGAGCTCCCTCCTCTCGAATGGGTACCGTGCGAGGGGACTCCACCGTTCGCCAGCGGAACGAGTGGTTGCGTGGAGTGGGACTGGACCAAGCTCGGCGTCGCCAAGCGGAACGACTTGGCGGTGGCATCGGTTTCAGGGGACGGCAAGTTTCTGCGGATCGCGCGGTTGCGCGCCGCTCCTGCGCCCATGTTCGACGAGGAAGCCGATCTATACGATCGCATGACGGGAGCTCCACTGGCGGCGTGGCGTTTCCGGAATCCTCAGGGGGGCCAAAGCGGTCAGTACAATGACTGCTTCGTGAACCCGGTCGTCGCGACGCGCGGAGCGCCATATCTCCATGTGCCGACGCCGAAGTTTGCGTCCTCTATTCGGGGCGACGTGCAACAACTCATGAATGCGACGAGTTACGATAGACCGGTTCCCGACATCTTGCCGTATCCTGACGTGGCAAATTCTCTTTCCGCGTCGGAGAAGACCGAAGCCTTCATCCCGGCTTTCGGGGGGCGACTCATTCGCATCAAGCGAAGCGACATGACGTGGGTACGGGCGGCCTCGAGTAACCTGCGGAAGCCCCTGGTGATTGAAGACGACGTGTTTGCACGGGACCAAACCGTAGGCTGGTACCGCCTCGCCCGAGTGGAAGCGGACGGGGCGGTCACGCAGGTGCGTGCGGTGCCGTCGCACCATCTGACCAGCCTCGCCTACGATGGTTCGTACGTCTATTGGCTTGATGTCTCTGGCGGCCCATCCCCCGAAGCAGGTCAACCCCAGACCCATATGGAGCTCTGGCGCACGCCCTATACGCGTGACGTGACGGCCTTCAATGCCAACGCCGAGCGTTTGGTCATGCTCGATGGCTCGTTCCTTCACGGGCAAAACGAGGCGCTCGTCTACGACGGGGTCTATGCGACGGGCGCGGTGCAAAACGTGTTCGTGGTCCGCATCTCCGACAAGAACGCCAAAATTCTCCCCGCCCTCGGCACGAACGAGCTCATTCCGTTCTACGTCGATCAGAACGAGCTCTGGCTGAAGTACCTCGTGTCGGGCAAGCCCGCCGACGCGCACTACGCGAAGGTAGGCATCGTCTGGTGAAGTGATCGGAGCCACGCCATGCCCAAGCGCGCCATCGGCGTGGCGCACGCAAAAAGTGGTGTTACTATATACACGTGAAGTTCAGCTGGGACCCACAGAACATCGCCCACGTGGCAGCGCATGGGGTCGCGGTGTCTGTGGTCGAGGCCGTGTTCGATGCGGATGACTTCGCGGTACGCCGAGTCGATTCCCTTCGTTTCGTCGCGCACGGAACGGTCAGCGGGAAGACGTACCGCGTCGTTGCGGCATTCGTGGGCGAGGATGTCGTGTACGTGGTCTCGGCATTCCGAGTTGCAAAGAAGAGGGCGAAATGAAGAAGGCAAATGCGGAGAAGTTGAAGAGGCTTCAGAAGGCGATGCGGATCACCTCGAAAGAGGAGCTCGACCGAATCTACGCCGGAGATCCCGGCGGTGCTGCGGACGCAGAGTTTGGCGTGGACCCGCCCAAAATGGGGAGGCCGCGTACCGGCGAGAAGGTGTCGCCGACGGTGGGGAAGACGGTGAAGCACACCGAAGCGTTCTGGCAGCACATGGCCGAGGAAGCGAAGAAGCGCGGACTTTCTCTTCACGAAGCGATGCGGGAGGCATTGCGGGAATGGCTGGCCCCGAAGCGTAAGAGACGCGCCTCCAAGCGCAACGTGGCGGCCTGACCCACGACCATGGGGCGAGGCTCTGCGGTCGAGCCCGCGGAAGACGGAGAGTTCGTATGCACCAATCCTTGAGGCTTCCCTGGCGGCTGCTCGGTCCGGGAGCAGCCACCTTCCTCGCCTGCGCACGGTGCGCAACGAGCGAACCGCAAACACCGCCCCCCGACGCGAGTGCGGAAGCGAGTGTGATTGCGGATGCGTCACCGGAGGTGAGCAAGGCCGATGCGCCCTTCGAGCCCCCCGACGCGGGGGAAGGGTGGAAATGGTTCGCGGCGTTTGGACCGAGTTGTACGAAATACTCCGTGCCGATCGATCCGAAGAAGGTCGTTCCGGCGCTCCCCTGGAAACCGTGCTCGGCGGTCGCGCCATTTGCGAGTGGTGCGTCGGGGTGTGTCGAGTGGGATTGGGCGAGCCTCACGAAACCGGATACGGCCAGCCAAGGTAGCGCGAGAGTTTCCGGCGACGGAAAATACCTCAAAGTCACACGACTTCTCGAAGCGTCCCAGGTTGTCTACGACGGAGAGGAAGACCTCTACGAGCGTGCGACGCTCACGCCCGTGGCCGCTTGGCGATTTCGGAATCCGGGCGGTGGAAAAGGCGACCAATATGACGCGTGTCTCGTCACGCCGTCGCTATCGGGCAGAACGGCGCCCTACCTGCACGCTCCCATGCCCATTTTCGCCGCATCCATACGCGGTGACATGCAGCAGCTGATGAACGCGACGAGCTATGATCGGCCCCTTCCGGACATCCCCCCGTATCCCAATGTGGCGAACTCCTTGTCTGCCTCTGACACGACCGAAGCCTTCATCCCGGCTTTCGGCGACCGCGTGATTCGCATCAAGCGAAGCGACATGACGTGGGTTCGCGCGGCCTCGGGCAACCTACGGAAGCCCGTCGTGGTCGAAGAGGACGTTTTCACGAGAGACGAAACCAAGGGCTGGTATCGCCTCACGCGGGTAGAGTCCGACGGCGCGGTAACCGTTGTTCGCGAAATCGGAAATCACCACATCACTGGCGTCGCCTACGATGGTTCGTACGTGTACTGGCTCGATCTCTCGGGCGGACCGTCTCCAGCCATCGGCGAACTCCACACCCACATGGAGCTCTGGCGCACACCCTATACGCGTGACGTCACAGCGTTCAACGCGAACGCAGAGCGCATCGTGATGCTCGATGGTTCGTTCCTATTCGGACTTGCGGACCCCCTCGTCTACGACGGCGTCTACGCGATCACCTCCGTGAACCAGGTGTTCGTGGTCCGCATCTCCGACAAGAACGCCAAAATTCTCCCCGCCCTCGGCACGAACGAGCTCATTCCGTTCTACGTCGATCAGAACGAGCTCTGGCTTAAGTACCTCGTGTCGGGCAAGCCCGCCGACGCGCACTACGCGAAGGTAGGCATCGTCTGGTGAAGAGAAGAGAGACGATGTCACTTGGGCAGTGGCGACCTCGGCACTTGATATATAGCAAAAATGCTATGTGCCAAAGACTTGCGCTGGAAGGTTCGCGGGCAGAATCCAGCGGAGGCGCGGGGCGCGACGAAGGGAGAGCGAACGCAAAAATCCCCGGCCAGCGGCCGCCGACTCGGCCGCCTCGTCGGGAGGCGTCCAGACACGCGGCCGGGGATTTTCTGCGGAGACGAAACGAAGCCGTGACCCCGCGACCCGCGGGGCTTTTGCACATCGTCACAGCTATGCAACGCCTTCTGAATTCCGATCGAGCGACGACCAGGTGTGGTGAAGGAAAAGAGAGGTGCGGATCGGATTCGAACCGACGTGTAACGGTTTTGCAAACCGTTGCCTAACCACTTGGCTACCGCACCGAAGACCTAAGGTTCTACCTGTCTCCGTCGGCGTGGTCAACGCATTCTAGGAGCCTCGCCCCACGCGAAAGGAGGGCCGCTCAGGCGAAAACGCCGGAAAGAGGGCCGCAGTCGGGCGTATCGCCGAAGCCTCGGACGAGGCTCGCCGCCTCTGGGGAATCGGCCATTGCGCGTAGAATGGTGCAGCCGAGCCTTTGGAAGGTCTGCGGACCCATGCTGACGAGCCTGCCTCCGCGAACCGCACCGGATGCACCACCGACGAGGACGAGCGGGACGTCGCTCTGGAGATGATCGCCTCTGCCGAACTCACTCGTCCAGACGATGAGCGTGTGATCGAGTGCAGTCGTTCCGTCCGCTTCGGGAATGGCATCGAGCTTTCTGGCGAGCTCGGCCACCTGAGACGCGTACCACGTGTGAATCGTCGTCAGCTCCGAGGTGACCTGCGTCGGAACCGAGGGAAGCCCCGTATCGCGATGCGCGAGTTCGTGGGACTCTTGCTTGCGAAAGAGCCAGGGAAAGGCGCCCCGTGCACCGGCATAGCCAAGCTGCAAGGTGGCGACGCGGGTCGCTCCGCACCCAATCGCAGCTGCAATGAGGCTCGTCATGTTTTGCGTGAGCTCGGGAACGCGCGATTCGTCATCCACCAAGAAGCGGCGGGCTTCACCCGAGAACGAAGCGGGCTCGAGTGGCTTCGCTTTGCAACTCGAGAAGTCGATGCGCGTGCCGTCCGCCTGCGCCCGCAGTCGCGCATCGAGCTCGGTGAGCGATGACTCGTGAAGTGCGATGCGATCGTGCTCCGCGGAACCCACGCGATTGCGCAGGGCGCGGAGGTCCGCGAGGTTCGACCCGATGACCGTTCGACGACGTGCCAGGCGCGCTTGCTCCTCCGGAGTCGCCGGCACAGAGGGCACGAAGAGCCGATCGAAGGCCTCGCGCGGGTCGAGCGTCGGGAGAGCGAGCACGCCCGGTGCGACGTAGGAGAAAGAACGTCGATGAAGGAGACCCACCCGCGGCACGGGCTCGATGTTCGACGTCACGACCGCAAGGTTCATGGGAGACGTACCCCATGCGCGACCCAGGACTTGATCGAGCGACGCGGCTCCGCCCCATGGCTTGCCTGCGACAGAGAGGAGCTGGGCACCCGTGAACATGCGCGCGAAGCCCATGTCGTGCTCGTTGGCTTCCGTTCCGTTCGCCTCGCGCGGCACGAACATGCCTTTGACGACCGTCGTCTTGGCAGAGAGCTGCGGGTCACCGAGGAGCGGCGCCAAGATGGGCGACAGGAACGTACCCTCCCGGGGCCAGAAGTTGCCCGGCTGCGTGCCGTTCGGTGTCATGACGAGCACGAGGCGCTTTCGGCTCGTCGGCTCCGTTGCCCGAACATTGCCGCGCAAGGAGAGGAGCGCACCGGCTCCCGCAGCCCCCAAGAGCCATTGGCGTCGCCCGAGCTTCATCGATCGCCTCCACGATTCGGGATGCGGCGTTCGCGGAATGCGCGGGTCCGTATGACCTGGAGCAGGAGCTCTTCGAGCGTCGTGTCGGGTGTGCCGCCACCGCCGAGCGCCCGTGCACGAGCTTCATCGGTGCTTCGTTCCCCACCGCCATAGGCGAAACGTGCAAGATGCACAGAATAGCACATCGCGACGTCTCTTCGCTGCGTCGCGCGCTGCTCGAGCTCGCGGGTTCCGTGGAAGGCGTCCGAGGTTCTTCCCGGAATGAAAATGCTTCCGGACGCATCGACCGGGCGGCCCGATTCGTGCGTGCGGGCATTTCCGACGCCATCGAATCCTTCGAATCCGAAGCCGAGCCCGTCGATGGCGGTGTGGCACCCTTGGCATATCGGCTGCGTGACGTGGGCTTCGAAGCGCTCGCGTGTGGTCACGGTCTGCGTGGGCTCCGGAGGCCTGCGAGAGATGCCGGGAGGTGGAGGTGCAGGAGGTGCACAGAAGAGAGAGCCCAAGGCGAACACGCCGCGAGGGATGGGCCCCGAACTGTCGTAACCGCCATGGGATGCCAGGAACGCCGGGTGCTCGAGAATGCCGACGCGCGCATCTGGGTACCGTCGCGGTGTTTCGGGGCGGAATGCGATGGGCGTGTCGAGCAGCGCCCGCGCACTGCCACCGCGGTCCAAGACGCCGCGATAGAACGCGCGGACGTCGCGGTGAAGCTCGCTTCGATACGCAGCATCGAAGCGAGGGTAGACACCCTCGTCCTTCGTTCGAAGTTCGATGCCATCCGTGGCCATCCATTCGTCGAGGAAGGTCTCGAAATGGCGTTTGGATGCGTCGGTCGCGATGAGCCTTCGAGCTTGCGCTTCGAGCGCCTCTGGCTTCGTCAACTCGTGGGCCTTTGCAGCGCGCAAGAGCTCGGCGTCGGGAAGCGTGCCAACGAGGAAGAAAGAAAGCGCCGAGGCGAGTTCGTCGTCGGTGAGAGACGAGGTGCCATGATCGTTCTTTTCGCCCACTTCTTCGCGATAGAGAAATGAAGGAGAGCCCAATACGGCCGCGCATGTGGCTTCGAGGCGATCACGTTCATCGGGGCCCGCGCCGTTCCATACGTCTCGGAGGCGAGCGAGCTCGTCCGTGCGCGGCGCGCGGCGATAGGCTCGGGGCACGAAGGTCGCTGCAAACGCATCGAAACAGTCTCGCTCGCACGTGCCGACGAGATGGGATCGATGCGAGGTGACGGCCTCGGAAGCGACTTGCCACGCGAGGCGCTCGTAGTCTTCGGCGAGCTCGGCCGTGATCCACACGTCTCGTGGGCCATTGTCGAGGCGTCCTCGGTCGAAATCGGTGTTGGGCGCCGTCTCTATCCCGAGGAGATCGCGCACGACCCCGCGATACTCCCGTGCGCTGAGCCGCCTGAGTCCCGAAGGCGCGAGGGGCGCGTCACAGGGCTCGTTCGCACGACAGAGAGGCAGCGATGCATCGTCACCTTGCACGCAGTCGCCGAGCAAGAATGGCAAGACGAGGCAAAGCAGCCGGCGCAAAGGACGAGGCCGGCTAGGGATTGAAGATGCCGGCGCCCGGCTTCTTTCCGGGTTTCGTACCGGGGGCAGGCGGCTTCGTGCCAGCAACGGGGGGCTTCGCTCCGCCCGGTGGGCCCTTCGGGGGTTTCGCCGTGGGGGGCGTGGCAGGCGGCGGCTCGTCCTTCTTCACCGGTTCGATGAAGCCCGTCTTCGCGACGAGCACGCCAACGTTCCAGACGTCGCCGGATTTGCGCACTTCCTTGTCGCAAACGTCGGCCGTCTGACCGCCGCGGAAGAACACGCGCACACATGCCGTGAGGGCACTCTGGAAGCGGTCATCGATGTACTTTACATTGAGCGGGAAACCGCCTTCGGTCGCCTTGAGCTGCATGCTCGTGACGCTCGCGGTCTCTTTCCGCATGTCGCACCACGGTGTTTTGCGTGGCGGGTCGAGGGAGCAGAGGCCTTGTGCGGCGTCGCCCGCTTCGAGCGTGACACGCGGAAACGTCTCGGGGTCGTCGTTGACGTCGAACCCGCTCCAGCTGAGGCGTACGAAGAGCCCGTCCTTGGAGGGGCTCACGATGATGGATGCGTTCGCGTCTCCTTTGCGACCGGCGTCGTCGACGACCTCGAAGTGAACGCCGTAGCGGCCAAACTGGTCGACCACGAACTTGATCTTGCGGCCACTCTCGTCGAACGCGAGCTTGCTGGCCGAGCCTTGCGGAAACTCTTTGAACGTCCAGCGGCGGTCGACCGCGGCAAACACGCCTTTGACCTCTTCGCGTGCGGTGCATTCGACCGTTTGGCCCGTCTGCGCCATGAGCTCTGCGGCTGGCGCACTGCCTTCCACCTTGCACTCGACTTTCGCGACCGGGGCGTCGCCGCACGAGTTCGCCTGGTCTGCTTCGAGGTAGAAGTGTACCGGCTTCTCCGTGTGGTCGACGACGACCATGTCTTGCTTCGGGACGCCGTTGCCGGTCTTGAGCGGACAGCCCTCTCCCGGACGAGTCTCTGTAACATACACATACATCGACGTGCCGGTTTCGACGACCTTACCGATGCGGAGGTTTTGGCTCTGGGAAGACTCGGTCGCTGCGACGAGGATCATCTTGCGCTGGAAGTCGATGCCGGGCGGCTCGGGAGGCGTCCCGTTGCCCTCCCAGAAGCGGTTCCAATCCTCACGTGTCTTCAGCGCGAAGAAGCCAGGCTGCGCGGTGCCGAAACGTTCGGTGTCGGGCCGCTGCATCTTCAAGACCTCGCCGTCCTGTGTGGGCGGCTTCTTTCCCATCTTGAAGCGATGCACGTACAGCATCGGCGTCGTGCCACAGGCAGGCAAGGCCCCCGAAATCGAGACGACCGAGACGAGCAGCAGCAGCGAATGGCGAAGCGAAATCATAGCGGTCTCGAACTATACCTGGTTTCGGGCAGGAGCGGGAAAATCGGCCGAAATTCGCCCTTGCGAAGCCACGGGAGAGAGCCTACGAATCGCGGACAGTTCGATGGTCGACGACAAGAAATCCGCCCAAATCCTCGGGGTCGTCGTGATGATGCTCGTCATTGGCATCGACGTGAGCGTTTTTTATTCGGCGCGCGGGGCGTGGCCCGGGGCGAGCCTCGGGAAACTCTTGGCCGTTGCGATCATCCCTTCTGTGCCGTTCGTCGCGCTCGCGTGGTCGCTCTTCCAAAAAGCGAAGAAGCTTCCCGAGAAGAACTGAGCTCTTCCGCGCCCGAAATGAACGAAGCTGCCCGGCCTTTTCGCCGAACAGCTTTCGTTCGCTTGGTTGTGTGGCCGGGGCTCGTCTACTTCGCCGGACCTCCTACGCTGGCGCAACCGAGGACGTAGGTGATCTGTCCACCTTGGCTTGCCTTCACGGTTCCGCACATGTTGTCGCACAGTTCGATGGTCGAGGGAGCCGAACCGGAGCCCGGCGTCGTGTTGTAGCGCCAGCCGCCGGAGTTGGAGCAATCGGCGCTGTAGGGAATGACCTGCTCCTGAGAGCCGACCTTGAAGGTCACGTTGACCTTGCCGTAGTCGAGTGTCTTGCCGTCGGGAGCCTTCGGAAGCTGCAAGCTGCAGCCGAGCGCGTTGCCGCGGATCGTCTCTAGTGCAGCCTGCAGCTGCGAAGCGACGTTGTTCGGCTGCGACGCGTCCACGATGAAGGCGGTCTTCGTGCCTCCGGCCACCGCGAGCTCGTTGAGGTTGGAGACTTGGTTCCCGAGTCCGATGACGTAGACCGGGTGGCCGGCCGCGAAGGCTGCTGCTGCCGCAGCCTTCGACGAATTCAGGTCACTGCAGCCAGTCGGCATACCGTCCGTGACGAGAACGATCGGCGTTGCGCCGCCGTCGGTCAGTGAAGCCTTGAGCTGTTCTGCGTAGCGCACGGCGCCGTTGATGGCTCCATGTGTAGGCGTGCCGCCGTTCGGACTTTGGCTCGCGAGCGCGGTCGACAGCGAGCTGCTCGAATCTGGCAGCGCGGTTTCCTTTCCGATGGGCTTGTCGAAGCCGTTGCACTGTGTGCCCGACCAGGGAATGAGGCTCACGAACGTGTCCTTGGCGGCGGGGTTACCGAAGAAGCCTGCGAGCGCTGTCTTCGCCTGACCCCACTTCGACGAGGGAGACTTGCAGTCGCGGTTGTTCTGGTCGTTGCCGATCTCGCACATGCTGCCGGAGATATCGACCGCGAGCGTGAGGTGCGCGGCTGCCATGACGCCGCCCGCCTTCGAGTCGGCGCAGCTGTCGAACGAAGTCGGGCTCACGCCGCCGCCGGAACTGCTCGTGAGTCCGCCACCCTTGCCACCCGACGTTCCAGCGCCGGTACCGCTCGAGCCCTCCGAGGGGAACTCGTTGGCGGAGGAGCCGTCACCACAAGCGACGACGAGGCTAAAGAGGCTGGCAGCGGAGAGCGTTGCGAGAAGCGTGCGGTTCATGCCTGTGCATAGTGCAAGCGTAATGCCGCACGTCCTCGTGAGAGCGCGCACGTACTTTCAAGGACTTGAACGCGTACGAATGGACCCGCGAGGATCCAGTTGGCTGCTGGCATCAAGCAGCAAGTGGGGGGCAAATTCGCGCCTACATTGTGTGTCATTTCATGAACTTCCCGCAGATGTAAGGGGGTCGAAAATGCCGGCATATCCACCACCACGGGCTCGGGCATACACTGACAGCGTATGAAGCAAGCCGATCAACCCGCCGCTTCCGCGCGCGTCACGCAACTCCAGAAGCGCATTGCTGCGGCCCGGGGCTCTCTGCCCTCGGACCTCGTCCTCCAAAACGCACGCTACCTCGACGTGTTCAGCGGCGCCTGGGTCACCGCGGACATTGCCATCTATGACGGCGTCATCGTGGGCGTCGAGCCGGGCCGCACGGCGAGCCGCACGGTAGACCTCGGCGGTCGCGCAGTCGTTCCCGGATTCATCGATGCGCACGTGCACGTCGAGAGCTCGCTCCTCTTGCCCCGGGACTTCGAACGCGAGGTCCTTCCGCGCGGCACGACGACCGCGGTGTGCGATCCCCACGAGCTCGCGAACGTGCAGGGCGTGGCGGGCATTCGCTACTTCCTCGAGCAGGCTTCGAACCTCTCGCTCGACCTTCGTGTGATGCTGAGCTCATGCGTTCCGGCCACCACTTTCGAGACGAACGGTGGGGGCGTCGTGTCGGCGTCGGACCTCTCGCCGCTGAAGGATCACGAGCGTGCACTCGGGCTGGCCGAGGTCATGAACGTTCCCGCGGTGCTCCACGGTGACCCGAGCATGCTCGACAAGCTGGTTGCATTCGATGCCCATCCGAAAGACGGACACTGTCCGCTCTTGCGAGGGGCCGACCTATCGGCCTACGCGGTCGCGCGCATCACGAGCTGTCACGAGAGTTCCGAACTCGAGGAAGCGCGCGAGAAGCTCCGCAAGGGCATCGCCGTCTGGATCCGCGAAGGCAGCGTCGCCAAGGACCTCGATGCCCTGTGCCCTCTGCTCACGCCGGAGAGCTCGCCCTTCCTTGGGTTCTGCACCGACGATCGCAATCCGCTCGACATCGCGCACGAAGGGCACCTCGACTACCTCGTTCGCAGGGCCATCGCGAAAGGAGCCCATGCGCCGTCGGTGTATCGCGCCGTTTCTCATAGCGTCGCGCGTCACTACGGGCTTGCGGGGTCGAGCGTTGCGAATCCGGTCGGTGCCATCGCGCCGGGCTATCGCGCCGACCTCGTGGTGCTCGACGACATGATGACCTGTCAGATACATGCAGTCTACAAGTCTGGGGTACGAACAGACGAACTCCCGTTCCTGAGTGCTGGGATGGCTCCCCCCGAGAACTCCATCCGCGCGGCCATTCCGGCGGAGAGCGACCTCATGGGACCGACAGGCATGGTCCACGTCATCGGCGTACGAGAAGGGCGCATTCTGACGGATAGGCACGTCTTGCCGCACGACCACGCAAGCGTCGTCCGAATTTCGGTGCTCGAGCGCTACGGCCACGGTGGCAAACCCGCGAATGCCTATGCGACGGGCTTCGGGAAACTGGGCGGTGCGATCGCCTCGAGCGTGGGGCATGACAGTCACAACCTCATCGTCGTCGGGTCGAACGTGCGCGACATGCGCGCGGCCCTCGCGGCCCTTGCGGAGATGGGCGGCGGCTTCGCAGTCGTTCGTGACGGCAGCGTCGTGGCAAGCCTTCCCCTCGCGTTCGGTGGCCTCATGTCGACCGAAGGACCCGAAGCAGTCGTCCAAGGCCTCACTGAGCTTCGCGCGGCGAGCGCGGCCATCGGATGCGAATTGAAAGAACCCTTCCTTCAGCTCGCGTTCTTGAGCCTGCCGGTGATTCCTTCGCTGAAGCTCACCGACCGCGGCCTCATGGACGTCGACAAGTTCGAGCTCATTTCGGTGCGGGCGGCGTAGCTGCTGCGGTCTTCGACTCTTCGAATGCGAGGCCGTGCTTCTTCGCGAGCTCCAGGATCTCGACCATCAACTTGTCCTGCGCTTCGGCGAACACCTTCAGCTCCTTTGTCTGAACGTATGCAGCAACGGCGACTCGTACGCGTGCGCGCTCGTCGAGCGGTGAGTAGTGCACGCTCACGTCCTTCACGTCGTCGTGCTTCGCGAGCGAAGTGCGCACGTTCGCGGTGAACGCCTCGAGCGAGGCCGTCGGGGAATTGGCTCCGAAGAAGAGTTCTGTCGCAAAGCGAATGCGGTCACGCGAAGCCATGTTTTCGACGCGCATGTCTGCGAGCTTCCCGTTGGGAATCACGATGAGCGTGCGGTCTTCGGTACGGATGCGCGTGGAACGAAGACCGATCGTCTCCACCGTGCCCGAGATGCCATCGACCTTGACCGCATCGCCGACGCGAAAGGGCTGGTCTGCGAGGATCGAGACCGAACCGAAGAGGTTCTCGACCGTCTTCTGCGCGGCGAGGGCGAAGGCGATGCCTCCGAGGCCGAGACCTGCGATGAGGCTGGCGACGGGGTAGCCGAGTTCCGAGAGGACAGCAATGACCGCGACGCACGTAAGGACGATGCGAGAGCCGCGCACGCCGACGGAGGAAAGCGCGAGGAGAGAGGGCTTGTTCTTCACCCATGCCGTATCCTTCGCCGCTTTGCCGAACGTCTTCACGGCTCGGAGGAGCACCCAGAAGAACGCGACGAAAAGCAGTGCGCGGAGACACCGTTTGTAGAAGAGCTCCGCAGGTTCGTAGAGCGCGAGCTTGTCGGACGTGACGTAGAGAAGGAGGAGTCCCCATGCCATCGTCATGGGACCTACCGCGTCGTGCACGATGTCGAGCGCCCACGCTTCTTCGGTGCGCTTGGCGAGGACGCGCAGCAAGGAACGCGTCGGCACGGTAAGGAGCCGGCCGGCGATGAATGCGAGCAGCGCGAACAAGGGGAGCGCGAGCCACTGCCACCACATCACGTCCTTCGGGCCGGGGCGTAGGAGCACCTCGGGCAGGCGCTCGCGCACCCAGCGGTCCGGTAGGCCGTCATACCACTCGTCGACATGCGAGACGGTTTCGCGGGAGAAGACCCAACGGGGCTCGTCTTCCTTCGAGGTGGCCTCGCGCCTCGTGAGTTGAACGCTTCGCGATTTGTCGGGCCTTGGGCCAATCTTGCCGAGCTCGATGGGAGCGTTGTTGTCCTTGGCGCCCTTCGAGCGCGGAGAGAGCTCTTCGGGCTCGAGCCACAGGCGATGCTTGAGGACGGCATCGAGACGCCTGGAGAGTTCGGCGCCGCGTTTTGCGTCCGCTTTGGAGAGGTCCAAGAAGCGAGCGGCCTCGTCGAACTTGCCTTGCTGGGTGGCGTCGAGGAAGCGTGCCATACTGGCGCGCGGGGAGTCGGGTTGGATGGCCTCCGATGGGACGGAGGGCGCACCCGCGTCACCATCGACCGTCGTCGTCGAGAAGGCGAGGGCAGGATGCCCGACGAGGACGACGAAGAGGAGAAGGGCCCAAGCGCTAAGCCAACGCATGGGCCCTTTATACGGTCAAACGATGCTTTTTACATCGAGAGAGCGCCGGTCCGCAGCAGGTAGGCAAAGGTCTCTCTTTGCTCCTGTGTGAGGAGAGCGTGAATCTCCCGGAGCGCGACCGAAACTGCCTTTTGGACGCGCGCCGCGCTCTCTTCCCGTAGCTTCGCGCCTTCGTCTGCCTTGGCAGCACCGAACTCGGCGCTCTCGATTGCGGCCGCGAAAGCCGTGGCCGTTCGCCGCTGATCGACCTCCGCTTGGGCGCGTTCGGTCTTCAGTTCGTCGAGGACCCGCGCGAGCTTGGCCACTTGCTCTTCGGAAAGCGAGAGCCGATGCGCCAAGAACCGAAGGGGCCTTCGAACACCGATCGAGCCGCCACCGCCGTACTCGCCCGCGTGCGCGTGCGCTTCGTCTTCGCGGTGACCGTGGGTGCCGCCACCTCGAGGGCCGCAGGCCGAAGGTGCGCAGTGCGCGGGCTCACCGCCCTCGTGACGCGCGTGATGTTTCTTCCACCAATAATAGAATGCAGGATGCATGTTTTCTCCAACTCGGTCACACGTTTCAACGTGAGCCGGGGTTTGACCGTGGGCGAAATGCCTCACGGCATGGCAAAACATAAGTCCCGAAAACGGTCCGTCAACCTCGCGCACCCGCGCACGAGCCGCCTGCGACAAAAGATGAGCCTGCCCTCATGTATTGCACGAAATGTGAGGGTACCCTCATCTTTGGCCCAGCAAATTCGCATACTTGGCGCCGCGAACGAGAACTCAATGTCAGTCGATTCTCCCGTCGATTCTCCCAACGGTCGATTCTCCCAACGGATTCTCCCAACGCGATGTGGCGGGAGGGGGGGAGCGGGCGGTAAGGGGGCGCTCAGAGGGGCTTTTGGTAGACGCGGTACTTCTTGTAGACCTTCGCGCCCATCGCCTTGATACCGAGGTTGATCGGGGCGTCGTCTTCGCGGGTCCACGAGAGCTCACTCCAGTTGTAGCCCTTGCCGAGACCTCGCTTCGCGACTTCGCAATACATCGCCGCCGAGAGGCCGCCGTAGCGCTTCATGTTCTGGCGAATCTCTCGCTTGAGGCCGAGCATCATGAGGCGCGTGGACTCTGGGTGCTTTACCTTCATGCGGTAGAGCAGCTTCAGAAGGCCCGTCGGGAACAGCTTTCCATTCAGGTCCTTGATGGCCTCGTTGATGTTCGGAAGCATGATGCACATGCCTGCGATCTTGCCGTCGACTTCCGCCAGGAACGCGATGTCCTTGTCGATGATGAGCTTGAAGTCTTGCGCGATCTTCGTGGCTTCCGGGCGCGTCACGGGAACGAAGCCCCACTTGCCGTCCCAGGCATCGTTGTAGATATCGATGATGGCATCGATGTCCCGCTTCATGTGCTTCATGTCGATCGAGCGAAGGCGCACCTCGGGGAGCTTCTTCGTCTCTTCCCACGCCTTGACGGCGCGCTTGGGAATTTCCCCGCGCTCGAAGCGCCAGCACCAAAGGTCCTTCTCTTTCGTGAGCCCGAGCTTCTCGCAGAGCGCGCCCTGGTAGCTTCGCGAGTGCGCCATGGCGATGACCGGCGGAAACTCGAAGCCCTCGACGAGGATGCCCACTTCCTCGTTCGCGTAGAGCGAGAAGGGACCGCGCATGTTCTTCATGCCGCGCTTCCGTAGCCAGTTCTCCGCGGCGTCGAGGAGCGCACGCGCGACGTCTTCATCGTCGACCGTGTCGAAGAAGCCGAAGAAGCCCGTGTCGTCCTTCCACACGCGGAGGTGCTCGTGGTCGATCGATGCAGAGCAGCGCCCAACGACCTTGCCATCTCGCCACGCCGTGAAGAGCGTGGCCTCGCCGCGACCGAAGAAGGGATTCTTCTTCGGATTCATGCGCTCCTTGAGGTCCGCATCGAGCGGCGGGACCCAGCTCGCGTCGCCTTTGAATGCCGCGTGCCCCGCTGCGATGAAATCCTTCAGGTCTCCGCCCGGTTTGTGCTCACGAATGACTACGGCCATGGCGCCCGACTACCACGCCGAGGCTCATCCGACAATGTGCGCGCTCTGGTCGCGCTCAGCTCGCGCTCACGGGGCGCGCTGTACGACGAATACGTCGTAATTTCCGCCGTTCAGGGTGCTCACGACCGTCTGGTTGTCGCCCAGATTCAGAGAGCCCTTGAACGAACCGCTCTGGGCGATCATGCCCGTTTTGCTGGCCGCGACGGCCCACGACTGCGCCTGCGTGGCCGACGACCCGGTTGTGAACCCCTTCACCCAGATGGTGCCGAACAAGGGATTCATCTTGAGCAAGAAGCCAGAACGCGAGGTGCCTTGCGGGTCGGGAATGCTTCCTCCGTCGTAGTCCATGCCACCGGCGGTGTACTGCCCCGTGACCAGGATGTTCCGCCAAGGATCGATCGCGACGGCGGACGCCGCGCTCGTTCCTGCGTCGCTCCCGCCGATGGCTGCGATCGCACCCACGGTGCTGTCGTCCTTGAAGCGCACGATGCCAATCGACTCGCTGCTCGTGTTGGGCGGTCCCGAGAGTGGCTTGTTCACGACGGTAACCGAGCCGCCGACGACACCGACTGCGAGCACGTCGTTTCCATCGAACGCGCAACCGAAAGGATAGAAGTGTCCGCCCGCGCCGCCGACGAGGTGGAGCCATACACCGAGACCGTCCGTGCCCGACAAGAGGCCGGCCATGCCGGTCGCGCCATTGGGCCCAACTGGCGTGGTCTTCGAGATGCCGTTTCCGTTCAGGGCGACTCCCCCCACACCCGCAGTCGCACCCGTGAAGGCGACCGTGCCATCGTCCTTCACGGCGATCGAGTAGAGGAACTCTTGGTCATCGCTGCCGATGCCATTGATCCACTTGGCCTTGAAGGTGTCCTTCTCGAGTAGCGCGATCACGATGCCATTGCCATTTGCGAGGCCCGGAGGCGTGACTTCGACGGGGTTGCCATTCAGGCCCGTGAAGGTTGCCTTGCCCTGGATTTGGCAGCCGATTGCGAGATTGCCTTTGCGGATCGCGACGCCGGCACATCCCCCGCCACCCGTACCGTTGCCGACAGAGTCGAAGTTCTCTGCCCGAATCGCATCCCCCGTCGACCCGTCGAACTTGGCAAGCCACAGCATGTAGCGGTTCGATCGCCGCGTGAGCGTCGTGGCTCCGAACGCGATAGGCGTGCCCTCGGAGCCGCCCGCCACGTACACGTTGTCTTGGTCGTCCACGGCCACATAGTTCGGTGCGTCGCTGCCGGTCGTGCCGAAGCTCTTCGCCCACAGGACGGTCGTGCCCTTCGCATCGATCTTCGCGATACCGAGGTCCGACTGTCCGACCGCCGTCAGGGCGAACGAGCCGAGCGTGGTCGTTCCTGTGAACGGGAAGGCGACGAAGATATTGCCTTTGCTATCGTAGGCAACGCGCATGCTACCGGGAGGCGACGTGTTCGTCGAAGCGAACGTCAACTTCGAAACGAAACTTCCATCTGGCGTGGGCTCCGTGTTCCCGTCACCGCTCGCATCGACGGGCGGGTTATTCGTGTCCGCTCCACCGTCTTCGACGGGCGTAGCGCCATCACTTCTTGGCAGCTCCGTTCCCGTGTCGATCGCGGCATCGACGCCGTTCGTTCCGGAAGCTCTGTCGCTCACGCAATCGACGAGCGCGACAGAGGACACCAAGAGCGCAGCAATCGACGCAAAGAGACGGAGCTTCATGTGAGTCAGATTAAACGACTGCTGCACGAACGTCAGTACCCAAGTGGAGGACGTCTACATGGCCTTCGAGGTCGCCTCCGGGCACCGCTTCGGCAAGAAGCTCGAGAATCCGCGCGTGATGGGAAAAATAGATGATCTCGACCCGATCCGAGAGTGCGAGGAGGAGCGACAATGTTGCCCGGGCGCGTTTGTCGTCGAACGCCGTCAGTACGTCGTCGAGCACGAGAGGAATTTCGGGGCCCCCGTTCTCGCGCTGCAGCACGAGAAACGCGAGACGCACCGCCAGATAGACTTGGTCGCGCGTGCCGTCGCTCAGCCGATCGAGCGGCACCGTTTCTCCTGCCTTTGTCTCGACCGCGATCGCCTGGGACTTTCCCGCCGTCAAATCGACTCGTAGCGCAACGTAACGCTCGCCGGTCATCTGCCGGAGGAACGCACTCGCCTTCTCGAAGATGGGACCCTCCGCTTCCGACCGGAGCCTCGCCATCGCATCGCGCAGCATTCGCGAAGCGACCGCGCTCACCGTCCATTCGCGCGCCGCGGCACGCGCGTCGGCGAGGTGCATTTCGGCGAGTGCGAGCGCCTCCGATGCACCTTCCTTCACTTCCTCCAAGCTCTCGATGCCGAGTCGCACACTCGAAGCGTGCCGCTCCGCTTTCTGGAGCTCCTCGTTCAGAGCCTCGAAGAGGTTGGTCAAGCGTGGAACTTCCGCTTCGGCGCGAAGCACGTCTTCTTCGCTCACGTCGCCAAGGTGGGCGAGCTCTCCGGCGAGAACCCGTAGCTCGACCTCGATCTCGTGGAACTGCTTCGAACGCATTGCGATGTCTCGGACGTCGCTTGGATGCGAAACGCCCAACCGCTCTCGTGCAGCGGCTACATCGCTTTCGGCCCAGGCCACGGCTCGCTGTCGCGCTGCGCGTTCCAAGTCTGCGCGCTCGAGTGTGCGGGTAAGTGCGAGTCTTGCATCGAAGGCAACGGTGGCCGCCGCGAGCTTCGCAAGGAGGTCGTGGATCGTGAGAGTCGCGCCATCGCCCTCCACTGAATGGACCACGCGCACGAGGCGGTCTCGGAATGTCGCGCGGCGCTCTTCGATTCTCCTGCGATCCTCCATGAGGCGCTCGCGCCGTGCGACCGTCTCACGCGCCTTCAGAGCCGTCGCGATGACGTTGCGCCCTTCGACCTCGTCTGCCGGCAATCCGTGAGCAGATGCGAGCGCTGCCCACTTTTCGGAAGCCTTCTTGCGCTCCGATGCAAGGCTCACCAGCTCTTTGGTCTTTGCGCTTCTCGATGCCTCGAGCGAAGCGATGCGGTGCTGTACGCGCTCGTGGATGGATGTGCGCTCCTTCTCTTCGTCGAGCGCGCGTCGTGCTTCCTGTGCGAGCACCGATGAAGCGACCCGTCCTCCGAGCAATTGGGCGAGTGTCCTCTCGATGGAGCTCCGCTCTTCCGCATGATGATTTCGCGTGGCGACGCTCTCCTCGTGCGCGTCCGCGAGAGGCCTTACCTCGTCACCCCAGCGAGCCCATTCCCGGAGCGTCTCGGGTAGCTGCTGCGCGCATGCTGGCGGATACAGGGCAACGAGGGAAGCTTCCAGGCGCCTTCTCTCCTCTGCGAGTCGTGCAGTCTCCCGATCACACCGATCGATCTTCGTCGCAATGGAAGCCGCCGTCTGGTCCAAGTGTTTGCGCGCCGACACTTCCGCGGCATGCGTCCGAAGCTCGTCCGCGATCGCATCGGCCGCCTCGATCGCCTTCGAAACAACTGCAAGTGCCTCTGCGCTCGAAGGCGTTCCACGCAGCTTTTCGAGGAGCAAATCGCGTTCGGAACGCGCGCGTATGAGGTCTTCTTCCGCCCGAAGGCGTGTCCCCGGAGCCTGGGCCATGCGCAACGCGATCTCTTCGGCCTCCTCGTCGAGGCGCGCGCGATCGAGCGTCAGCTGCGATACGCGCTCCCGCGCTCGTTCGATCGCAACGTACGTCGTCTCGATCGATGCGAGCGGGGGCAAGAGACGAGCGAAGGCGACGAACCCTTCCTCCGCGACGTCTGCGGGCCGAGTCTTCTCGCGGAGCCGCCCCTCGAGTCGCGTTCGATGCTTGGTTTCCGCGAGCTTCGCCGACTCTTCCGCCGTGATGCTCTTTTCGAGTTGCCGGAGCACTTCTGTGACGGCACCTGCGTCGATCCTTGCGGTCTGCGGGAGGTCTCTGCTCGCCCGCTCCAGGGCTTCTTCTGCTTCTTCGATGTCGCGGAGAGCCAACTCTTGCTTCGTGGTCGTCGTCTGTACGACATGGACGATCGCATCGGCGAGGTCGAGCAGTTTCGCGATGTCTTCGGGCCCTTGTGCGAGATCTTGTGCCACGGGGCCGAGGTTCGATTCGCCGAGTTCCCGCTGCCGTGCGGCGATGTCGACGAGCTCCATTTCGTCGCGTCGATCTTGGTCGGCGGCATTCGCGAGTGCCTCGATCTCGGAGCGGAACTCGAGAATGGGAGACGGCGGGGGAATGCGCGCGAGTTCGCGCTCGGTTTGTTCGCGCTCCGCCTCGAGGGATGCACGCTCTGCACTGCCCTGATCGAGCGCTTCGAGCGCCGAAAGCAAGCGTGATGAGTCTTCCGGAGAAACGAGGACTTGCTTCGACAGCTCGTCGGCCTCGAGAGAGAGGCGCTTTCGAAGCGCCAAGCGATCTGCGGACTTCACGATGGCACGGGTGCGCGAAAGGGTCGTCTTGACGCTTTCGAACTCGCTCCGAAGGCGCTCGACCTCGGCTTCGGCCGAGGCCAGCCCTTTACGCTGTGCTTCGAGTGATTGCGGAGAAGAGGTGGCGACCTCTGCAGCGGCCTTCGCCTCTTTGTAGAGTTCGAGTGCCCGCGTGAGTTTGCGCGGCTCCTTCCTCCGTGAGGTGGCGTAGATCTCCTTCTGTTCGGATTCGAGCGATTCGATGGCACCCCAGATGTCGAGTCCGCCGAAGCGCGCCGCCAGGAGACTGGCCCCGACGTCGTCTTTGGCCGCCAGCATTTCGCGAGAGCCCTCTTGGAGCGCAGACAACGTGAGTCCATGCGCACTGCGAAACGTCTCGAGGTCGACGCCACCGCGAAGGTCGTCGAGTTCTGCCTCCGTGAGTACGATTCCGGCGGGCGTCTTTGCTTCGTCTTTGCGCGCCTTCTTCGTGCGAACGAAGGACACGCGCTTTCCTGAGTCGGTGAGGAACGTACCTTCGAGCCGAGCCTTCGCGTTTCCTTCGACGTCGCGCGCAAACTCGCCCATGCCGTAGAGGAGTGCCATGAGTGCGCGCAGTGTCGTGCTCTTGCCGGCTTCGTTGTCGCCGAGCACGAGATGAAACCGTCGATCAACGCGGAAGACGACATGGCGATTCGAGAAGCTCCCGAAAGGATCGAGCGAGAGCCTTTCAATCCTCACGGTGGACCTCCAAGCGTGAGAGCAGAAGTGCGCGCGCGTCTTCGACGATCGATTCGAAGAATTCCCTGGAGGAACCCTCGTGCTCGTCTTCGCGTCGCGCATCGACGGGCAAGGAGCCGTATGCAGCTGCGGCCATGCTTGCCGGGTCGGGGCAGCCTTCGGCGATCAGCCGAAGAAGCTCGCGTTTCACGGCATCACCACTCTTGCCGCCGTTGCCCTTCGCTGGGAGGCTGCGCGTGTCGAAAAGCACCTTTTCGAGCCATATGTCTGCCGCTGCGTGGCCAAGGGAGGAGCGAAGTGCGTGCTCGACATAGTCGCGCGCGGCGCGAAGGTGATCGCTTTCGGAAGTTTCGCCGGTGATGATGAGTCGCGCCGCCAAGGGGCGATCGCCGGCCGCTTCCGCCGCCTGGAGGACGTCGCGCCGCGCCGCTTCGATGACGTCGTCACGGTGGCGCGCGCTCGTGACATCGCTGCGCACGACCGCCCATCGCAGCACGTCGCACTCGACGGGGGTGACGCGCTCCACCTGGCGACGAGACTCCGCCACCTCCACGAGGAGTGCCCCCTTCGGCCCCGTTTCCTTCGCGTGACGGCCCTGGAGGTTGCCGGGGTATGCGATGTAGGGCGCCGTGGACACGATCTCACGCGCATGGACGTGACCGAGGGCGAAGTAGTCGTACCCGAGTCGCTGGAGCACGGACGGCGTCGTGGGCGCGTACGGACCGTGGCCTTCGCGACCGTCGAGGGAGGTGTGGAGCATGCCGATGTTGAACAGACCTGGCACGGCGGTCGGGTACCGTGCGGCAAGGTCATCGTTCACGACCTTCTTCGCGAAGGATTGTCCGTGAACGGCTACTCCAAGATCTTCCAGTATGAGGGTCTGCGGCGCCTTCTCGTCGAGCAGCGTCGCATGCGGTGGCAGTGGCAACGTCTTCGTGAGAATGCTCGCGGCGTCGTGATTGCCGAGCAATAGGACGACACGGGTCCCCGCCTCGCGAAGTCGAGCGAGCTCCGCATTGAAGAACGCTGCCGTGTTGTAATCGCGACTGTCACCATCGTAGATGTCGCCCACGAGGAGCAGCAGCGATGCCTGCTCGCGAATGCACGTATCGATCAACTTTGAGAACGCGCGTCGCGTCGCACCGCGCATCGCGGCCGCTGGAGCACCTTCGTACTTCGACAGGCCTCGCAGCGGGCTGTCGATATGGAGGTCGGCGGCGTGAATGATCTTCACACCCTCTATCTACTCAAGTTTGACCCGTTTCGGTACCTCCCCGGGCCTTCCGAAAAGACGATCCAACCGTCGCCGAACTCGTGCGTGGCCAACTCGAGCTCCACGGACCTGGCATAGGCGCGATCGAGGGCCTCGCGCGATACGAAGGCCGAAAGGAGCGCTCGATGGCTCGTCTGCGCGTCGTGGACACCGGTGACGATTCCGTCGACGACCCGGAGGGTGCTCTTCCCGTCGATGTGGAGTGCGGTGCTGCCTTTCCCAGGAGCGAGCTTTGCGTCCTCTCCTGCCTTGGCGCACGCTCGTACGGAGCTCTCGAGCGCACGCGTGACGGAAGTGCCTACTGCGATGATCCGCCCACCGAGTGCCTTCGTGCGCAGCACGGCCCGAACGGTGCGTGCTGGAACCTCGTACCGCTCGGGAAAGGGAAGGTGGGCGTCGAGCAACGGATCACCGGTGTCTGATAGGCCTGCGGCATGCGAGACGAAGGCCACCGGGCAAGGCAAACGCGATGGAAGAAGATACGTGGCCGAAGGGGCTTCTACGGCCAAGGGAACCCGCGCAAAGCTTGTCTGCGTGTCCCAGAGGTGGAGCGCAGAAGGAATGTATGCGTACTGCACCGGGGCCCCGAAGCGGTAGAGCGCGACCACGAATTCAGAGAATGTACATGCAGTTTCCAGCGTCACGAGACGTGGCGAGAGCTCACTTGTGCCCACGACCCGCGCCTCGACGTCGTGGAAGCTGATCACCGAGCCGCGCTCGAGATGCGGCGGCGGTGGACGCCGTTCGGTCGGAGTGCGGTAGGTGCCCTCGCCGAACAGCACCGCCGAGAAGCGCGCTGCCCCCGACTTCGTACGAACGGGCGCTTCCACGAGCCGAAGCTCCACGTGTGCGCCCGCGCTCCGTGCGAGAAGGCTCGCGGGGAGGGTTGCGGCGTCGTTTACGACGAGCAAGTCTTCTTCGGAAACGACGGCGGCGAACTCACACGGCGCGGCGTCCGTCTCGGTCACCGCGAGCAGACGCGCTGCCGAGATCGCATCCCGTCGCTGGGTGCGGACACGGAGAGAGGGCGCGTCCACGGTTTCGCCCGAGTCCTCCGGGAACCCAGCCTCGTGCGAAGACCAGTTCCTAGCATCAAGCATGGGCCACCTCCGTGGTGAACCGGTCGCCGGAGGCGTGCAGCGCGAAGGTCTCTACGATCGATTCGGCCACGTCGCGGGGGCGCCGCAGCGCACGAACGTCTGCATCGGGCATGGCAGCGTGGTGCATGGCAGTATCCATTTCACCCGGGTCGATCGCGAGGACGCGTACGTTCGGATGCTCGACGGCGAAGCTCCGCGCGAGATGGTCGAGCGCGGCCTTCGAGACCCCGTAAAAGCCCCAATCTGGGTACGCACTCACCGCGGCGTCGGAGCTGATGAACAATACTGACGGAGAAAGAGCGCCAGGCCGCGTGAGCGAAGGAAGCAGCGCTTTGGTCAGTCGAAACGGACCCACGACATTCGTTTCGAGGACTGCTGAAAATGCCTCGCACTCGGAGAGCGCGAGTGCGCGAAGAGGGAGGGGCCCGAGCGTGCTCGCGTTGTGAACGAGAATGTCGATGGGGCCGAGAGCAAGCTGCGCCGCCCCGGCGATTTTGTAGGCATCTTCTTTGGCTCCGACGTCGAAGGGCAACACGACAACTTCGATGCCCTTGTTCTCGAGCTCGCGCGCGGCCTTGGCAAGCGAACCTTCCTCGCGTGCGACCAAGCCGATGCGTGCACCACGTGTTCCGAACGCGAGGGCGAGTTCGAAGCCAAGACCACGGCTCGCGCCGGTGATGAGGACCGTTTGTTTCGTTTTCATGCATCCATCCTTGGTCGTGACTGTCGATGTGTCGACATGGATGACGTTATGTCGGAATCATGTCAGTGTGTCGTCATGGAGACTCTTCCGTCACGCCTTGCCCGAAACATGCGCCGGCTGCGAGAAACGCGTGGACTCACCCAGCTCGCCTTCGCCAAACTCGCCGAACTGCCGCGAACGACGTTGGCCGAGCTCGAATCCGGACATGGAAACCCCACGCTTTCCGTTCTCGATCGGGTCGCGACGGCGTTTCAAGTCAGCATCGAAGAACTCGTGGCCGCGCCAAAAGAGATTGGACGCAAGTACGCGCGCGGCTCACTAGAGGTGCGGGAGCGCGGCAGCGTGCGGGTGGAGAAACTCTTGCCCGATCCGGTACCCGGCATGGAGATCGACCGTTTCACCTTGCCGCCCCGCGCACGTATGGTGGGCGTCCCGCATACCGATGGAACGCGCGAGTACTTGGCCTGCGACCGCGGCAAAGTGGAGCTCGTTGCTAGCGGAGAACGGTTCGAGCTGTCGGCGGGCGACTTGGTCGTGTTTCGAGGC
This sequence comes from Polyangiaceae bacterium, assembly GCA_046351415.1. GTDB lineage: Bacteria > Myxococcota_A > Polyangia > Polyangiales > Polyangiaceae > JABFRG01. Next base: position 188,810 of record JAXLYO010000001.1, read on the forward strand.
GACCAGAAGCACAGCTATGCGAACGTCGGCGACAAAGAAGCCGTGTGCTATTCCGTCGTCGTGCTCGCGCGCTGAACGGGTGACTGCGTGCCGCCTTCCAAGTTCACGCAAACACGGCTTCGGCAGTGGGACGATGCGGGTCCGCCCAGCGGGAGAGCGCGGGCGGTAGCGTGACACCGAGAGAGACGATCTGCTGCACCAACGGGGTCGTCGGCGCGCGACCGGGTAAGGCTTCTAGCCACAGCGTCGCCGAGAGCAGCCACATGTCGGCGATGCCGTAACCCGCCTTCGCGATGGTCGGGCGGCCGAGGGTCGATGTCAGCTTCGCGAGTTCATCGAGCGCACCTTGGGCGCGTTTGGTCTGCTCGGCCGAGACGCTCTTCCACGCTGGGTCGCTGCGCAATGCGAAGTACCGCGTCCCCAGGTCGACCAGAATGTTCATCGCGCGGTCCACCATCGTCACGACCATCCCGACGAGGAGCGCATCATCCTTGTCTGAGGGGAAGAGCCGGGGGCCCGCGTACGCATGCTCGAGGTACAGCGCGATGGCGAACGAGTCGGTCAGGACGGTTCCGTCCGGTTCCACCAAAACGGGCATCGTACCCATCGGCGTGAGCGCTTTTCCTTCGGCGAGGTTCTGTTCGTCGGCCCGCGCGTCTTTCAAGTTCGCGGTGAGGCCCTTGTGAGCGAGCAGGAGCCGAGCTCGCCTCGAAAAAAGCGACTGCGGGAAGTGGTAAAGGGTCCGAGAGGCGGCAGGGGAGGAGGCATGGGTGCCCGATGCGATTCCTGACATGCCCGCCAGCGTAGCACGCAGGTTGTCTCTCTCCTGACCTCGTGCTGAAGTAGGCGGATGGCAACTTATCTTGTAACGGGCGGCGCAGGGTTCATCGGCTCGAGCATCGCCGATGCTCTTCTGAAAGCGGGCGAACGCGTTCGCATCATCGACGACTTCTCGACGGGCCGGCGGCAAAACGTCGAAGCGTTCGTGAAGGACGTCCAGCTCTTCGAAGGATCCATCTGCGATGCGGACCTCGTGGCGGACGCCATGGACGGCGTCGATGTGGTGTTTCACGAAGCCGCGCTCCCGTCCGTCGCACGAAGTGTCGAGGCACCCCAGTTGTCGATGCAGATCAACGTCCAAGGGACGACGACGATTCTCGACGTCGCGCGCCACAAGGGCGTGAAGCGCTGTATTTTCGCGGCAAGCTCTTCGGCCTACGGAAATACGAAGGTGCTTCCCAAGGTGGAGACCATGACCCCCGAGCCGCTCTCCCCCTACGCCGTGTCCAAACTGACGGGCGAGCACCTTCTACGCGTGTTCCACTCGCTTTACGGCATCGAGACGCTCAGCCTCCGGTACTTCAACGTGTTCGGCCCCAAGCAGGATCCGACGAGCCAGTATGCTGCGGTCGTTCCCAACTTCATCACCGCCGCCATTCGCAAGCAGCAACCGGAAGTGCACGGCGATGGTGAGCAAACGCGCGACTTCTGCTTCATCGAAAACACCGTCTCGGCGAATCTTCTCGCGGCGACGACGAAGAACAAGCTCTCCGGCGAGGTCGTCAACATCGCCTGCGGCGAGCGCACGTCGCTCAACCAGCTCATCACGTACATCGGTGAGCAGGCTGGCTATGCGATCACGCCCAAGTACGTCCAAAGCCGTGCAGGCGACGTTCGCGATTCACTGGCCGACATCAGCGCCGCGCGTGCGCTCATCGGCTACGAGCCCAAGGTCGACATTCGCGAAGGCTTGAAGAAGACCTACGAGGCCTTCAAGACATTCACGAAATAGCCGCCGGGGCGAGCGCGTTTCCGCCGTCGGTCAATCGGAGGACGCGTCGGTGATGCTCTGAGCGTCACCGCCGCTGTCCTGTTTGCCCGCGTCTGCGTCGGTGGCGCCCGCATCTGGCGGCGCCATGAGGTTGCCGGAAGTGATGAACACATCCGCGTCGGCGGCCGCGTCTGACGGATCGGGCGCCATCAAGTTGCCACTCGTCGTGGACGTGCACGCGCCCACGTAGTTCAGTGCGGCGACGCCGACAGCAGCGACGAGCAGTTTCTTGCGCGCGGGTTTCAAGACGGCCCTACTTCTTCGGGCCACCCATTTGGATACGCTCGCCGGCGTACGAGCCGATGAGCGTGAACATGACACCGATGCTCGCCATGACCACGTAGAGGAAGGTCGGCAGCGTGCGAACCGTCTGGCTCTGCACGAGGAAGTAAGTCGTCGGAATTGCGACGATGAAGCTTCCGATCATCGGTTCGATGAAGGTCTTTCCTGGAGAGATGAGTCCGACGAGGAGCCCACCCACGAACCAGAGCGGGATGCAGACGCTCATGCCGTTGCCGCCTTCGAAGTCGACGAAGGAGAGGAGCATCGGTAGACCGAAGATGACTGCTCCGGTGAGGATGCCCTGCACGACGATGGCGATCGCCATCCACTTGAGGTCGACTCCATCTTGTTGGTAGCGCTTGTCACCACCTTCGGCGAGCTTCTGCTTGCTGGCTGCAGCGTCCTCGAGCTTTGCGCCGCACGAAGCACAGCGGGTGGAGTTGGCAGGGTTCTTGGTGAACCCGCACGACATACACGTGATCTGTTTCTGGGAAGCTTGCGCGGCCATGTGAAAAGAAGAGTACGCGAAGTCAGGGCCAGAGCTCAACTGAATCCCTCAAAACGGGCGAAACGAGAGAGACCTTGCACCTTGCCAGCGGGGCCCGGCGTCCGTACTCTCCCATGAAGCTCCGCGTGAGGCCGCGGCCTCACCGTAACCAACCTGCTCCAAACTACGCTTCCATAAGTGACCCCGGGGTCGGGAACCTTTTGCGAGAGGCCTTGTCCTAACCATTACATTCGAGACGGATAAAAGCGCACGTAGGTTGAAGGGCGCGATTGGCTTCGGCCGAGCGCCGTAGAACCTCCCCAGATTTTCCAGGATTATCAGGTAGATGGCTCAGGACATGACGCAGGAAGAGGGAACGCTCCCTACCGCAACCGCCTCCGAGACCGAGGTGGACGAGGAGCTCCTCCGCATGCCGGACCCGCCCAAGAAGGAGCGGAGCTACACGGTTCTGCTGCTCGGGCTGACCGCCCTCGTGTCCCTGGTCATGGCGTTCTCGTTGCGACGGGACGTGGCGTATGCCTTCTCAGACAAGCTCCCGCGACATCTCGGCAGTCTGCGAACGCTCGACGTCTCCACGCTCCGCGACAATGAACACGTCCACGGCTCCGCGATGCTGGGCGTTGCAGGAGCAGTGAAGTTCGAGCGCCCGCTCACCGATACGACGTATCGCCTCCTTCCCGTTGCGGGGCGGACGGACGTGTGGGCTGAAGTGCGCGTCCCGGTGGGGGCCGAAAACGGCCGCTGGGTTCCGCCGACGGAGGTCTCTGGCCGCATTGTTCGTTTCAGCCACGCAGGTCTCCGGCACCGAGGGTTGAACGAGCCGGCTGCCCGCGCGTTGGGGGAGCCGGTCTCGGGCGACGCATGGCTTCTCGTCAACGAAGAGACTCCCGCGACGGCTCGCTGGGCCGTCCTGCTCACGGCGGTTTGCTTGGCGTTCGCTGCGTGGAATGCCTACACGATTCGGAAGCTGCTCGTTCGCGTGCGCGACTGACGTTCGCGAAAGGTCGCGCGTCGCCTCACGTGCGAGGCTGACGGTGCGAGTAACGAGAAGAGCGTAGCTGTGGTCGAAGCGCCGACGGTGTGAGAGCTATCTTCACGACTTTACGAATGTTTTGCGTGCGACTCGCATCACTGTACTCTGCAAGGATGCGGTTGTTTCGAAGTCATCGCGGACTCTTGCTCGGCGTCGGGCTCGTGTTGCCGCTCGCCCTCTACGCCTGCGGAACGCACGGCGACCTCGAAGAGGGCAACCTCGGTCGCCTCGACGCTTCTCTCTCGGACGTCGTCGTGCGCGTCGATGCCGCGCGAGATGGTTCCCTCGTCGATGGCAGGACGGATGCAGCAATCGACGCGCCCGTTGGCGATGCGTCGGGTGACGCGTCGATCGATTCCGGCGTCGACGGCAGCGTGGATGCAGCAATCGACGCGAGAGACGGGAGCACGACCCTTCCCGCTGGAGCGACTGTCGAAGCGGCGAACCAAACGACGCAGACGCTCCTCCCCGCGGGACTCGAGCTCGCCACGCCCGCCACGGCGCCGAATGCCGTCGGAGCCTTCAATGGCAGTGGCAAAGGCAACAAAGCGTTGCTCGGCTTCGCCGGCTTCGCCGGGGCCTCTCCGCTAACGCTCGGCGATATTCACATCCGCGCGCGCAGTGATCGCGGAGCCGCATCTCTTTATCTCAACCTGCAGGTCGACTGCGATGGGGACGGCGCGTTCGACCCTAGTGTCGACGGCATCGTCGTCGTCGATGCATCGCTCGTCCCCGGCCTCGCGTTCGGTGCAGCGTTTTCGGATGTCACCATTCACGTGACCGATCCGGTCTTCACCATCGTTGGAGGCGGCATGGCGCCTCTTGGACCCACGAAATGCGGGCTCTATTCCCACCTCGGCAACGTCGGCGGCCCGCTGACGGACCTTCCGCCTACTGCGCTCCTTTGGGATGGAAGCACCGGCGACAACGGGATGCCGAAGAACAAAGTCATGCCGGCGGTCATGTGGGTGCTCGGCGATTCGAGCAACCTGGCGGACCTCGCCGTCACCATCGAGAAAACGAGCTTCGGCGCGAAGACGTTCGTCTTCACGCCGTGAGAAAAACCCTTGTTTCAAGTGCCCGCGCGCGGCAGGCCCCTTCGAATCAGGTGTCTTTTTGGTCGCGAACGCGGGCAGCCTTGCCCTGGAGGTCGCGAAGGTAGAAGAGACGTGCGCGGCGAACGACGCCGCGAGAGACGATCTCGATCTTGTCGATGCGCGGCGAGTGGCTGAGGAAGACGCGCTCGACGCCGACGTTGAAGCTCACCTTGCGAACGGTGAACGTGCTGCGCGCTCCGGCGCGGTGGCGCTTCAGAACGACGCCCTGGAACACCTGAACGCGGTCTTTGTCGCCTTCCACGATCTTGTAGTGGACGCGCACGGTGTCTCCGACCCGGAACTCCGGGAGGTCTTGGCGCAGTTGGGAGTTCTCGAAGTCGGCGAGGATGGAATTCGTGTTCATGGCTAAAACGTCTCTGAACGAAGGCGCTCAATGCAGCGGATTGGATGCTTCATTGCGCGCTACGGCTAGAAGGGCCGCGGAATAAAGCACGGGGCCCGTACCCTGTCAACGCGCTCCCGAAGCCCTTGATATCGAACGTCTTTCGACAGCGGCGCGGGACCTCGGGTCCGGACCAGGGTACGCCGTGCGCCATCTTTCCTCGTCCTTCCGCGGTGTTCGAGCCGTTCGCCGCTAGGTCGGCGAATTGACCGGGATTCCTCCCAAGATTACGCTAGCTAGAGCGGCGCGTCTTCTTCGCGCCTCTGCCGGCATCTCCGTTTTCGTCATGACTTCCCCGTCCTCCGCGTCTTTGCTTCCGGTTGCGCCGAGCAGCAGCGCGGAGCTTTCCCCCGACGGGCTTCCGAAGCAATTCGGGAAGTACACGCTCGTACGCAAGCTCGCGACAGGTGGGATGGCAGAGCTCTTCCTCGCGCTCCAGCGGAGCGTTGCCGGGTTCGAGAAGCTCGTCGTCATCAAGCGCATTCTTCCGAAGATGAACGAAGACCGTTCGTTCATCGACATGCTGCTCGCAGAAGCGCGCGTCGCGGCGACCCTCTCTCATCCGAACGTCGTACAAATCTTCGACGTCGGCGATGTCGACGGTACGTTCTACATCGCCATGGAACACGTCCATGGCGAAGACATCCGCACCATCGTGCGCCGCATGAAGAAGGAAGGGCATCGCGAGTTTCCTCTCTCGCATGCGCTCCACATCGTGTCGGGTATCGCAGCAGGGCTCGCATATGCGCACGGAAAACGCGACCTGGACGGCACGCCGCTCCACATCGTCCATCGCGATATTTCGCCGCAGAACGTGGTCGTTACGTACTCGGGTGACGTGAAGGTCGTCGACTTCGGCATCGCGAAGAGCGACACGTCGTTCCAGCGCGAGACCGAGTTCGGCAAGCTGAAAGGCAAAGTGCCGTACATGTCGCCGGAACAAGCACGTGGCCTCGACGTCGACTGGCGCAGCGACATCTTCTCTGCAGGCATCATCCTGTTCGAACTGACGACTGGGCGGCGCTTGTTCAAGGGCGAAAGCGAATACGAGACGATGCGTCTCATTTGCGAAAAGCCCTATCCGCTCCCCAGCTCCCTTCGCGCGGACTATCCGCCGCAGCTCGAAGCGATCGTCATGCGCGCACTCGCGAAGTCCCCCGACGCCCGTTACCAGAGCGCGCGCGAGCTGCAGGCCGCGCTAGACGGTTTCGCTCGAGAATACCGCATCGAGGCGAGCAGCGTCGCGATGTCGACGTTCATGCAGTCGCTCTTCGGCGCCGAGATCGCGAACGCCAACGATCCCCACAGTATCGATCGTCACCTGGTTCGTCGTATTCGCGAGCAGCAACAATCGGCGCACGAGCTCACGAACGGCCTCGCGAGCGACGCGCCACCTCGCGCCGATTCGAAGCACCCGCAGCCGAGTGTACCGGCGGCGGCGCATACGGTTACTTCGGCGGAGCCACTTCGAAGCGGTCGTCCGCGATGGCTCGCTCCGGCGGGCGCGGGCGCGCTCGTCGTGCTCATGGCGCTCGGCGTCTTCTTCGGCTTGCGTGCACGCGCGGCGAGCCAGCAGTCGGCTCGCGCAGTCGCGGGCAAGGTCACCGTGGCGTCCGACCCCGCAGGTGCTTCGCTGTGGGTGAACGGTGACCTCCGGGTAGAAAAGTCGCCAGCGGTACTCGACAAGCTGCCGCTCGGACGCGAGCTTGAGCTCAAAGTTACGAAGGACGGGTACGAGCCGTCGATGAAGACGCTCACGCTATCCGATACGGAACCCTCGAAGGACCTGTCCGTCACGCTCGTCCCCGGCAAGATGGTTCTCGAGCTCCACTTGAAGCCAGAGTTCGCGACGGCCCGGGTCGACGACGTGCCGGTCGGAGGCGCCGAGGTTCGCGGACTCAAGGCCGGCGAAGAGCACGACGTGCTCGTGACGGCGCCCGGGTTCGTCGACGCCCACATGAAAGTGAGCGGCCAGGCCTTCGAAACGAAGCGTCTCGACGTGACTCTCGAACCCAGCAAGGGCAAGCCTGGGGCGCCCCCGTCCGTCGCACCGAGCGCGTCGGCCTCGGCAGCCGTCAAGCCCGAGCCCGGCAAATCGAGCGGGGTCATGGGTAAGCTCAATGTCGCAACCTCGTCCGGCTGGTGCAACGTGAGCGTCGACGGTGCGGGGAAGGGTCCGACTCCGCTCGCTGGCCTCGAGCTGCCCTCGGGCACGCACAAGGTTACGTGCACCACCGAAGACGGAAAGGTGCAAACTGCATCCGTCGTCGTGCCGGAAAACGGCGTCGCTCGCTACAAGTTCACGCTCTGAGGCTACTTGCGCCGAAAGCGCATGCGTCGCACGGGGAGGCCGTCTTTGATCGCACGGTGCTCACGCGGACTGCGTGCGCCGTAAGGGTTTTCCGCGAGCCACGGAGAGCCAGGGGCGTCGCCGGCGGGAGCGAGTTCCGGGCAGTCCTGCAACTGCGCGCAGTAAGCTTCCGCACGCTCGTCGACATCCGTCTGGACGAAGAGCTCGCCGCCGGGCTCGAGCAAGCGAAGAACCTCGCGCAAAAACACTTCGCCCATGACGAGGCGCTTCTGGTGCCGCTTCTTCCACCAGGGGTCGGGGAAGTGTAAGTAGACGACCGAAAGCGTCCCGGACGGGCCGAGCCGCGGAAGGGCGAACTTCGCATCCTCGGAAAAGCACCGTGCACGGGCCGAATGACCGAGGTCGCGGAGACGTTTGTCGACGATGCTGGCCCACTTGCGCTTGATTTCGAGCGCAAGCATGCCGACCTCCGGGGCGTGCAGAATGCGCTCGAGTGTGAATCCTCCCCGTCCCGAGCCGACCTCGAGCTCGTACCGGGAACCCGACACGAGCGTTCGAAGGTCGACGAACTCTCCCTCGGGGATTCGAGGTGCGTCGGAGTACGGGCGAGGTGCACGCACGCGAGCATCAGGGCCAGGAGGGGCCAGGTTTTCTGTCTTCACGGGCGTGACCATACCCGCCCTCGCGATTGGGGAAAATCCCTAGTCTGCGCACGACGACATTCACCCATTCACGCATGCACCCGCGCGCGCTAGACTCGCCGCGTGCGCAAGCGTCCCTTGGGAAAAACTGGCCTCGTCGTCTCCGAGCTCGCACTCGGCACCTGGGCCTTGTCCGGCGACGGCTATGGCCCCGTCGAACCCGAGGAAGCGGAGCGAACCGTCCGCGCAGCGCTCCACATGGGCATCACGCTCTTCGACACGTCCGATGCGTACGGAGCCGGTCGCATGGAGCAGCTCCTCGGCAAGTGCGTCCCGAAAGATGGCGAAGCCATCATCGTCACGAGGGTGGGCATCGATCGGATGACCGAGCCTCCGCGGCGTCGTTTCGATGCGCCCTACCTCCGTGACGCGATTGGAAGGTCGCTGAAGCGCCTAGGGCGTGAAGCGCTCGACGTCGTGCTCCTCCACCACCCGAACGAAGACGTCTTCTTGGAGGGAGAAGCCACGGCCTTCATGAAGGAGCTCGGCAAAGAAGGACTCGTAAAGCACTGGGGCGTCTCGGCAGGCGATGGCGACACGGCACGCATGGCGATCGACCAGGGCGCGGCCGTCGTGTCGCTACCTTACAATCTCCTTCACGTTGCAGATCTCAACCGGGTCGCAGGCGACGTTATGGTCGAGCGCCCCGGCGTGCTCCTCCACTCGGTTCTTGCCTATGGCTTGCTCTGCGGCCTCTGGCGTGAAGAACGCGAGTTTCCCGTGACCGATCATCGAAGCCGTCGTTGGTCGAAGCACGAAATCTCCGAGCGCGCGCGCCACGTGGACTACCTCAAGTTCCTCGTCCGTGGTGACGTCCTCACGATGCGCGGCGCGGCGCTGCGTTTCGCCCTGGCGAGCCACGTGGGCTCTTCCGTCGTGCTCGGTCCGAAGAGCATTTCGCAACTGAAGGAGCTCGTGCGCGAAGCGGGGGCGGGGCCGCGATACCTCTCCGACGAAGACATCAAAGAGGTCTACAAAGTTCTCGAGCGAGCCGGGGTCAACCTTTGACGGCCGCACCTCCTTCCTACGCCGCGATACTCGCCGAAATGCGCGCCATCGCCGAAAGTGCCGCCGACATCGTTCGCGGCGTGTATCGCGATGGAAATATGAATGTAGAATACAAGGTTGGCGACGACCCCGTCACGCGCGCCGACAAAGAAGCAAACGCCTTCATCGTGTCGCGTCTGCAGGCTGCGTTCCCGAACGTGCCCATCGTTGCGGAAGAAAGCGAAGCCGCCTCCTATGGTGGCTACGTCTCGGCGGAGCGCGCATTCTTCGTCGATCCCCTCGATGGGACGCGAGACTTCGTCGCGCGAACCGGCGAATTCGCCGTCATGATCGGCCTCGCCGAGGCAGGCAAAGCGGTCGCCGGGGTCGTGGTGGAGCCCGTTACGGGCAACGTATACTTCGGAGCCGTCGGCGAAGGAGCGCGTTGCGTTTCGAGCGACGGCGTCGCTCGTCCCATCGCGGTCTCGACGACGACGTCCCTTGCAGAAGCCACGGTCACGGTGTCGCGCTCGCATCGCAGCGAACGTGTCGACGTAGACCTCGCTCGCTTGGGCGCGAAAGCACTTCGTCACTATGGCAGTGCGGGGCTCAAGTCGATTCGCGTTGCGGAAGGCGTGTTCGATGCATACGTCCACACGACGACTTCGGGCTACCGATGGGATTCGTGTGCCCCGGAAGCCATCGTGCATGCCGCCGGTGGCGTCTACACCGACGCGAGAGGGCGGGCGATGGACTATCGCAGCGGAAACTTGGAGAACGCCACGGGCGTCCTCGCTTCGAACCCCATACTCCATCGTGAAGCGCTCCATCGCCTCTGGCCTTCCGAACGCGAGCCCGAGCCACACGCATGAAGCGTGAGCCCATCGTCATCGTGGGCGCTGGCATCATGGGGCTCTCCGTGGCCTACCAGCTCGCGAAGCGCGGCATCACGGACGTCGTCGTGCTCGACCGTGGCTACTTGTGCAATGGCGCGAGTGGACGCAACGGCGGCGGTATCCGTGCACAATGGTCCAGCGAGAACAACATCAGGCTCATGCAGGAGAGCCTGCAGATGTGTCGCGACTTCGCGAAGGAACTGCGCTTCAACGTGTGGTTTCGGCAAGGCGGCTATCTGTTCCTCGCGCGCGACGAAAAGACAGCCTCCACTTTGAGACAGAGCGCGGAACTGCAGAACGCGTGTGGCCTCGGAACGCAGCTTCTCACGGGACGCGAAGCTGCCCGTGTGGTGCCGCAGTTGAAGGCCGACGGCATCGCGCTCGCGAGTTTCAACCCCAAAGACGCCGTGGTCTTCCCGTGGCCTTTCGTGTGGGGCTTCGCCCGCGGCGCAGAGCAGCTCGGGGTCAGCGTGAGACCCTTCACGAGTGTCGTGTCGATCGAGACGCGCGGAGGCCGCATTTCTGGCGTTCGCACACGAGCGGTCGACAGCTCAGGAAGGCCGCGTGAAGGCTCGGCGCCGGAGTTTCTCGCGGCACGGGTGGTGATCAACGCGTGCGGGGCGTGGTCTCCGGAACTCGCCAAGCTTGCATCGGTCGACTTGCCGAACCGCCCCCATCGTCACGAGATTTGCTCGACCGAGCCACTCAAACCTTGGCTCGGACCTCTCGTGGCCGATCTCGGGAGCAGCCTCTATTTCAGTCAATCGACGCGCGGCGAGATCGTCGGCGGTATCGGCCTCTCGAAAGTTCCGAAGGGCATCAACCAGGAGAGCTCCTACGCATTCCTCGGGGCGTATGCGCGCGAACTCACTTCGCTCGTGCCCGTTCTCGGAAATGTGAAGATTCTCCGTCAGTGGGCAGGTTGCTACGATCTCACGCCCGACGCCGCACCGATCGTCGGCTTCGTCGACGAGGTGCCGGGCTTCTATCAGCTCTCCGGATTCATGGGCCACGGCTTCATGATGGCGCCCGTCGTCGGCAAGCTCGTTGCCGAGCATTTCGTCACCGAACAGGAGCCTGAGGCCTTCGCTGGGTGGAACCTTCGGCGGTTCCGCGGCAAAGACCCGTGGTCGATGAAGGCTCCGGCCGAAGCCATGATCATCGGGTGAGAGTTCCGGAAGAAGGCAGTAGCGGCAACGCAGGTAACCTCGCTCCGTTCCGGTAGCCGAGGAGCGCGGCGATCTCGCCGGGCAACAGCAGCGTTTCCCAGCGATCTTGCTCGACATGACCGTCGAGCAAGAGTCCAAGGTGGAGGTGCGGCATACCGTTACCGATGCCCGAGATTCCAAGAAACTCACCCGCCTCCACATGGCGCCGCGGCGTCGCGTGCTCGGGCTGCGTCATCGCCAGTTTCGACATATGTGTGTAATATGCATGTGTGATGCGTTTTCCGCGCCACACGAGCGGCTCGTCGAACTCGATACGGACCGAAAGCGGAGTGTCGGGGGCCTTCGTCCACACCGTGTGGCCACGTTCGGCGTAGTCGATGAAACCAGAACGGACTGCGTACACGGGCAGGAACTTCCCGGCGATGTCGAGACCGGTGTCCCCCGCGTAACCGACTATCACGCCAGAGGGGAAGGGGTTCGAAAGCGGACTCTGGGGAAGGCGCAGGCTCGGCACAGGCTGTGACTCCGCCGAGACAGAGCGATCCGCGCGCACGTCCGAAACGAGAACGAACCAAAAAACGAGGGCCCAGACCCCGCGATATCGTGGACGAAGACCCATCTGCTCCTCTGCTCCTTTTCGCGTGGCCGCGCCGGAATGTGACCATCCGCGAAACCAAATCTTGGCTCCGCCGTATTCCTTTGCGTGTCGTGCACCGCGCCGGTTTCCGTCGGGCCTTTCTTCCTGCGAAGTTCCGCACTTGAGCGGAGCGGCTTTCCGTGGTCGGGTGCACCCGTGTCCGACCGGCTTGGCACAGAAGACGAGGCCATGGCGCGCTATGCCGCCGGCGACGACGGTGCGCTCGCGATCGTGTATGACGCTGTCGCACCTCGCATCTACGCCTATGTGCTGCGGCGTTTGGGGGACGCGAGCCTTTCGGAAGACGTGATGCAGAAGACGTTCCTCCACATGCACCGCGCCCGAGCGACGTTCGTGCCGGGGTCGCTCGTGGCGCCATGGGCCTTCTCCATCGCGAAGCGAGTGCTCATCGACGCGGCACGATCACGCACCCGGCATCACAGCCGATTCGTGGCCGGACCGGACGGGGCCGAGATCGCAGAGGCCCTCTCCTCCGAACCCGATGCGGAATCTCATGTGGCTGCGCGAGAGCTCGGTGAACGAGCCGCTGCGTTGCTCGAAAAGATGCCGTCGAATCAGCGTGATGCGTTCTTGCTCATGCGGGTGGATGGCCTCAGCGTCGTGGAAGCCGCCGAAGTTCTCGGCACCACGGTTTCCGCTGTGAAGCTACGCGCTCACCGCGCCTACAAGGCGTTGGCCGATGCCATGGGTGACTTCAAACCGGCATGGAGCGACGAAAGGAGCGAGCGATGACGCCCCCGCCGTCGCTTCCGCCCCTCTCGCCGGCCATCCGCGAGCGGCTCCTCGCGCAAGTGAAGAGCGAGCCATCGACGACACGGCGCGCTCACGTCATGCGCTCGGCGGGAGCACTCGCTGCTGGACTCGGAACGAGCTTCGGCATCTTCGCCGCGCTCGGTGGTCTTCGGGCCGGGGAACGGACGGCCGCCTACCTGACGGCGCTTCTTGTGTGCGCGGTGCTTCTCGTAGGTGTGCTCGGGACGCTCGCGCTCCATCGTCGAACGACCGCCGCTTCGCCGACGCATCATTTCGTGATGGCAGCCGTAGGCTTGCCCGTGGGGTGGGCCCTCGTAACCGCAGCCACGCTCGTTGTTTGGCCGCTTGGTGGTGGCGGCGACCATGCCCCGCGGCACGATCTCGTGTGCGCGGGCCTGTCCGTCGCGATGGGCTCGGCACCCCTTGCCGCGTCCCTCTACGCGCGTCGCTTCACGGTCTTCGTTGCATCCCGTTGGGTCGGTGCCGCGATGGGGGCCACCTGGATGACGTTCGGCGCCACGCTCATGACGTTTGCGTGCACCTGCGCCGCCAGCGCCCACATGCTCCTCGGGCACGTTTTGCCCGCGGCCCTCGCGGGCGCTGTGCTGGGCGGCTTCTTCGGCAAGCGCGTCCTCGGATTTCGTTCGCGCCTTGGACGCGAAGGACACGATGATCGAGACCCCGCGTGATCGAATGCACACCGCAGTGAAAGCCCCCTCGCGGCTTGCCGCTCGGCGGTTTCGCTCGGCGCCTGGAGTAAGTCGTGCGTCCTGATGTCGGAACGGCCGCGGGTTTCGACCTCGTTGACCACGCAGCTCATCCGCGGCACCATGCCCCGATGCGTCTTTTGCTTCTCGGTGCCGTCTTCGTGTCTGTCGTTGCGTCCGCCGCGTGCGGTGGAGAAGCCGCGCCTATCGTGGCGCCGCCGAAGGTACCCACGACGGATACGTCGACGCAGATCATCTCGACGCATACCGCTGGAACGCCAGCGGAGCTCCGCGATCGCGCGGACAAGGCGCTCATGGCGCGTCGTTATGCGGAGGCCATCGAACCGCTCGAGGCGCTGCGTGCGGCGGAGCCCGAGTCCAAGCAGGCAGCGGAAGTTCTTCGCGACCTCGGTATCTCGTACGAAGCGCTCGGTAAGCGCGATCGCGCGAAGGAGCGCTACAAGGAGGCCTGGACCAAATTTCCCGACAGCGCCAGCGCTCGCACCGCTCTACTCGCCTACGCCAATCTCGTGGCCTACACGGAAGATTGGGAAGAGCTCGACAAGACGGCCGCCATCTTGCTCGCGCGTCGCGCCGACGATGTCGTTCGCATTACGGGCCTCGGTGCTCGAGGCCTTTCGCGCATCGAACGCACCAAGGACGATGTTGCTGCGATGCGCGACGTGCAAGACGGTCTCGACCTCGCCGACCAACTGCACTACGGCGCAAGCGGGAGGCTTCCCGTCGGCGCCGCGCAGCTCAAGTTCGCGCTCGCCGAAGTGCGCCGAACACGTTCGGAGAAAATCACGTTCGCCAACGTGGTCACCGAAGAGTTCATGGGCAAGTTCGAGATGCGATGTGCGCTCCTGCTCGACGCGCAGAGCGCGTACAGCGATGCCATTCGCAGCGAAGACCCTCGCTGGGCAGCCATGAGTGGATTCCGCATCGGTGAGATGTACCAAACGATACATCGCGATCTCATGGCGATTCCGCCCGTGAAGCTGGCGAAGACGAAGGAAGACAAGGACGTCTTTTATTCCATCATGCACGTGCGCTATCGCGTTCTCCTCGAGAAAGCGGGCGACATGATGGACCGCACGATCGGGCTCGGTGAGAAGCTCGACGAGAACTCCTCCTGGATCGACAAGTCACGCGCCACGAAAAAGGCTATCGAGAAGGCCATCGAGGACGAGAAAGAGATCATCAAAAAGCTGCCTTACAGCGAGGATGACGTCCAGAAGGCGCTCGAGATCATGAAGCGCAAGGCGGGGGCCAAGGCCGAGAAGGAGGCCGAGGAGCGGCAAAAGAAGGCGGAGAAAGCCGAGAAGAAGACCAAGCCCTGAGGAAAGGCGCTCCTTTGGCCCCGCAGAGAACCGACCCTCGAACCGTCGGGCTTGCGAGGGTCCGGCCTTGAGAGGTAAGGTCCGGCCCATGCCTCACGGGTCTCTCCAAGGGAGCCGTGGGGGCAAGTGCTGACGTAGCTCAATGGTAGAGCACCGGTTTTGTAAACCGGCGGTTGCAGGTTCAATTCCCGTCGTCAGCTCCGAAACCATCTCGTCTCCGCGCGCTGCAGCCCAAGAGCGCGCGGGCGCTCGCAAAACCGTGGCGCGTGTCCCATTTCGTGCTTACGGTGCCGCATGCTGGAAAGCGACGTCATCGAGCTCTCTGCCTGTGAGCAGGCCATGGCGGTTCGCCGTGGTGAAGTGACCTCGGAAGAGCTCACCTCCGTGTATCTGTCGCGTATCGAGCGCTACAACGCATCGCTTGCCGCATTCGTTGCGACCCATCGCGAGCGCTCTCTCTCCGAAGCGCGCACGCTCGACCGCCGAAGGGCGAAGGTCAAAGACGTCGCGACGCTTCCGCCATTCTTCGGTGTTCCCACGGCGATCAAAGACTTGCACCTCACGCGAGGCTTTCCGACGAGAATGGGTACGCGCGGTTGGCCCACGACCGGCTACCTTCTCGACGACGTTCTCAGCGCTCAAGTGCGGCGCGCGGGCTTCGTGATTCTCGGGAAGCTGGCCACTTCGGAAGTAGGGGCCATGCCCATTACGGAGCCAGACCTGCACCCTCCGACGGCCACGCCGTGGAACAATATGCATAGTGCAGGCGGTTCGAGCGGGGGCAGCGGCGCAGCAGTTGCCGCCGGGCTCGTTCCCATCGCTCCCGGAAGCGATGGAGCTGGATCCATTCGCATTCCTGCCGCGTTCGGTCACCTGGTGGGCATCAAACCCGCGCGCGGTCGCGTGCCGAACACGTTCAAGTTTGACGATCGGCGACTCCTCTACACGGATGGCCCGATGGCGCGGACGCTGAACGATGCGGCCGCCCTCTTGGACGTCCTCGCAGGTGTGTCCGTGGGGAAGCGGCACTGGGCACCGGCGCCGCGCGGCTCGTTCAGCGAGGCCATTCACCAGAAGCCACGCAAACTGCGCATCCGGATGTCTCTCACGCACTCGCTCGGTCCTACGGATCCCGAGATCGAAGCAGCCGTACGAGGAGTCGCCGCGACCTTCGCGCGGCTCGGCCATGAGGTCATCGAAGCTCCCTGGATCGACACCTCCCTCGATGAGTTCTTACCCCTCTGGCAGGCGGCCATCGGCCAGGCCCCCCTCCTCAATCTCGACCGAGTGCAGCCCATCACGCGATGGCTCGGCGAGGTAGGTCGCACGTTGAACCCGGCCTTCGTCAAGCAACGTCATCAGGAGCTCGAAGACCGAATTCTTCGTTGGTTCGGAGACGCGGACGTCTGGATATCACCCGCGGTGTCCGTCACCGCCCCGAGGCTCGGCCTCGCGCGCCAACCCAACAAGACGCCTCGCGAGCTGTTCGGCGAAGCAGCAGTGCTCGGCGCATTCACTGCGCCCTTCAACATCAGCGGCCAGCCCGCACTCAGTCTGCCGCTCGGTCTCGCGAAGACCGGCCTGCCGATGGGCATTCAACTCGGTGGCAAGCCGTTCGACGAAGAGACGATTCTGTCGCTTGCGGGTGAGTTCAACAGGGAGCACCCCTTCGACCATCGCCGCCCCGAAGCGTACTTCTCGAGGTCGTGAGTCGAAACGCGGGGCTTTCCGCACGCTCACTTCGACCGCGTAGGCCGCTCACTTCGGCACGTCTTGGCAGCGCCCCTGATAGCAGGGGATCCCATCGCAGCAGTCACCCGCAGCGGAGCAGGCCTGTCCGTAAAGGGAGCACGCAGCACCTCCGTCTCGTGGAGAGATCGGCGAGCCGCACGTACCCTTGGACGCTCCGGGTTGTATGATGCACGGGAGACCCGAGCAGCAATCTGCACTCGTCGTGCAAGCACCGGTTTGGGGTACGCAAGCCGCTCCGCAAATGAACGGCGGAGTGCCGGCAGGATTCGGTACACACGGCAGACCACAGCAGTCGGCGCTGGAGGCACACGCAGAACCCGCAAGGCTACCTCCATCGGGGCCGACGCCTGCATCACCGCAGGCACCGGCGAATGTGCATCGCGGAATGCCAAGGTTGTCAGGCTTGCATGCACTCGGTACTTGGTTCACATTGCCCGCGCAGCAATTGTTCTCCGCGCTGCATTGGTAGTTCACGAGCTTGCAGATTTGGCCGTTGCCTCGACAAGCTTTGCCATTGGTACAGCGACCGACGGGGTCCGTCGCGTTGGCCTTGAGGCACATGACGTCTTGGCCGCCAGCGCCCGTCACGCCATCTGCTCCGCAGCAGTCGAGATCGCTGCGGCAGATTTCACCCGTTGGTCGACAGCCGGTCGGAGGCTGACAGATCGTTACACCGCTGTTCGCCCACGGAAGGCATGATCGACTGCAGCAGTCTGTGCCAGAGCCTGTACAGGGCACGACGCCTGCGTCTCCGAGCATTCCCGAACCGCAGACGACGCCTGCGGGCGCACACTGGCTGGCGCCACCCCCGCCGATGGTCTCGGGGAGGGCGCACGTGCCAACAGTCGCACCTGCAGCCTTGGTGCAGACGCCGGTGCAACACTCGTCGTCTTTGCCGCAAACGTCACCAGGTTGTGAACAGATCGAGGAGGCCAGTTCGCAACGGCCACCCTTGCAGAGTTTGGAGCAGCACTCCGTGTTGGCTGCGCACGCGTTACCGCCGGTCTTGCATGACGTGTTCAGCGGCGTGCACGTGCCGTTGTCGCACTTGCCACCGCAACAATCGGTACCGCTCTGACAGGCCTGCTGGTCGGAAATGCAATTGGCCGCGCCGCATTGGCCTCCAGCGCACACGAGGGTGCAACATTCCGTGGGTGAGGTACACGACTCTTGGGGGTTCTTGCACGCACCGCTACTCTTCGCGCATACCTTCGTGGTCAGGTCGCAGGTGCGAGAACAGCAATCCCCATCCTTCGTGCAGGCTTGGGCGAAAAGCGCGCAGAGGCCACCGTCGACAGGCGTGAAGGGGGAGGGGGCGTCTGCCTTGACGCCGGCATCGCCCGCACTTGCGTCGGGAAAGAGCGATGACGGTTCCTCGCTGCCACACCCCTCTACGACCGCCATTGCAAAACCGATGGACCCGGTAAGCGCGCACAATACGAAGAGCGTAGATCGTTTCATTCTCGTGATTCCGCCGGATGCGAAAAGTATGGATTGGGACGGACTCCGACCACCAGGATCATCACCGCGACCGAGCCTTTGGAAGCGAGCGGAGGGCGCGCACCATTGCGTCGCCACCCGAAGCCACGGCTAGGCGCTCTCGTGCGTTTGACGTCGCAGGGCTTCGTCACTTGGTTTGCGCTTGCGTCTTGCAGCCGAGCGCGACGGCGACCTTGGCATTGGCGGCGCTCTGCGCGGTGCTGCAGGCATTCGTGCACAGGAGGATTTCGGTCGGGGCTGCGGCGTTGTCGTAGTGCCAACCATCGGCGCGCGAACAGTCCTTGCTGTAGTAGAGAACGTTCTCTTTGCCATTCGTGTCCGTGAGGACGACGTTGACCGCGTTGAAGTCGAGCTGCTTGCCCTCGGGCGCCGGCGGGATCGAAAAGTTGCAAGATACAGCTTGCTTGCGAATGGCGTTCAGAGACGAGAGGAAGGTGGCGGTGGTCTGTCCCGGGTCACCCACGTCGATCATCTGAGCGGCATTCGTGCCGCCCGAAGACGCGACTGCGTTCAGGTTGGCGAGCGAGGGGCCAACCCCGATGACGTGGACGGGGATGCCTGCGGCGAACGCGTCGGCCGCGACCGACGAAGCTTCCGCAACGGTGTTTCCAGAGCAACCCGGTTCGACGGACTTGGACGAATCGTTCCAGAAGCCAGGTTCACCGTCGGTCACGAGAACGATGGCAACGTTCTGACCGGGGCGATTCGTCTTGATCTGCTTGGCGTAGGTGACAGCTCCTTGGAGCGCGGGAACCGTCGGGGTTCCGCCGCTCGGCGTCTCCGCGTCGATGGCCGCGAGGAACGGCGAGCTGTCCGCGAGGGGAGAAAGCGCCACCTTGGGCGTGGCGTACGGATAGGCGCAGACCGCTTCGAGATCGCCGTCGCTCGGGAAGAATTGGAGCGAGGCGTTCAGCGACTTCGAACCAGCAGCCGTGAAGAACTGACGCATTCCGGAGTTGACCGGCAACCAGCGCTTCGCAGGATCGAAACCCGTCTTGGGGTCGCCCATGCTCCCCGATTTGTCGTACATGAAGACGAGGTTGGCAGGCTGAAGCGCCGCTTCGGCGACCGAGGACACGCAGGCGGAATTCGTTCCGCTCTGCATGTCCTCTCCGAACCCGTTCCCATCGGAACCGGTACCCGCGCCCGACTTGGCAGGCGGCGTATCCGGAAAGAGCGAGATGTCTTCTGAGCCGCCGCACGCGACGAGCGACAGGGACATCGAGCAACCGAGGAGAGCGAGAATCGTGCGCATCGTTGTCGTCGTTCCTTTTCAGTTCGAGAAAGTCAGTGTGTTGCGGTGAGTGAGGGCGCCTTTGCTGTTCAGGGCTCGTACGAGACCCAAGTCGGCAGCGACGAAGGCGTCTCCGGGTGTCCGCCATTCGGTGCGTGCATTTGGATGTTTCCGCCAACGAGCGGGCCCGCGATTTCGTACACGACCGTGCCGGACTGCTGGTTGGCGAGGTCGACCGAGCGACGAACGGTGAGGTGATACGTGTCGGCCATGCCGCCCTTCTTCGTGGCGGAAGTACTGCCGGGCTCGCCGTGGTCTTTCACGACCACGTCGTACCAGTAGCCTTCCTGCCAGGTGCCACCCGTTTGGAAGCGGGCCGGACCGCCGAAGTAGGCTTGGTTGGCGGTAAGGCCCTTCTTGCCGCCGGGCTGTCCGGGGCCAGGCTCGTCGACGTGACGGCAGACGAGGTAGGAAACCGTCCCGCCGAGGTGATGACCCGTACCGTGGTCGACGTGGTTCCAGTGCCCTTGGAAACCGCCCTTCTTCATCGGCTTCGCGTTGCCGCCGAAGTTGTCGTTACCATCGGCCGGAGCGGCCGGGACGATGCTTGCAGATTGCAAGAATCCGCCGCCTGTCACCCAGCAACCGCCTGCTTCCGGCGGGACGCAGTCGTCGTTCGGGCTATCGTCCGAGACGCAAGCACCGCAGGCCCCGGGGTGCGAGCCGGGCGCGCAGACCGGCTTCTTGCCTTTGCACGTGCGCACGCCGCCTTCGTCCTTGCAGTGATAGCCACATTTGCCGCCGCCGCCGCCACCGCCACCCGAGGACGATGCGCCGCCGCCACCGCCACCCGAGGACGATGCGCCGCCGCTGGTGCCGTCGCCGCCCGACGAGCCACTGGACGCGCCGTTGTGGCCGCTCGAGCCGTTGTGGCCACTGGAGCCGTTGTTGCTACCGCTGGAGCCGTTGCCATGTCCGCTGCTTCCACCACTGCTGCTGCTCTTGCCTGGAGGATTGTCATCACCGGTACTGCCGGAGGACGAACCACCCGACGATGTCGTCCCGCCCGAGGAAGACGTGCCACCGGACGACGTGCCATCCGTCGGAGGTTGACCGTCGGCGGTGCTGCCGCTGGACGTACCGCTGCCGGGGCCATCGCTCGTCGTGCCTGTGGTGGGCGTATCCGAAGCCGGCGGAGGACAGCGCGGATCGGTACTGTTCACTTCGCAGTCGAACTCGGTTCCGTCGACGATGGGGCCGTCTGCCGTGATGGCTTGCGTCGTCGTGCAGGTGGCGACTTGTCCCATGGGCACATCCTCCGCGCCGCAGGTCCATGCCGTCTCGGGTTTTGCACACGCGAAGTTCGCGAGCAGAGCCACGATGCCAGCGCCGAGGAGAGAACGATTCATGAGGGCCTCCATGACTCGGATTCGATTGCACTTTTCGAACCAGATGGGGGGGGCGCGAAGGCGACCGGGGGTGGTCGCTCGGGTGACCACGCCTGACTTCCGAATCTCGCGATCAAGGCATGTGACAACGACGGAAGCCTGACAACTCGATCTTCCTGGTCCATCCGTGACCAGTGACGTCGGTCGCCAGCACCCGTCGTTCACTGGGCCTCGAAGTTGTCTTTCGCGCGGCAACGACTCAGAAGTCTGGCTTCTTCCCGATGGTGCGGGGCCCGTGCGAAACCTTGGCGCTCGCGGCTTGCGACATAGAGGCGGAACGCGCTGGAGGTGCCTCGAACCCATGCGTCTCTGGTGCCGCACCCACGACGTCTGCACGCTTGCTGGTCGTGCTTGGCGCGGTGATTTCACCGTCTGCGCTACCACCGATGAGCTTCACGGTGACGCCGAGCAAGATGATGAACAAGCCGACGCCGAGCGTGGCGAGCACGAACACCTTGCGCTTGTCTCGCTTCTTCGCATCGACGTGTTCGTCGTAGGGCTTCTCTTCGACGATCGGAGGCGCGATCTCCGCCAATGTTTCGGCGCCTCGAATCGGAGCCGGCTCGTGAAGCGTCGGTTTCGCGAGCACGGACGGATCCCAGCGCACCGCGAAGTCCGTTTGGACGCTCACTTTGCGAATGGCCGCCGCGACATCCGAAGCACTCGCAGGCCTGTCCCCGGGAGCTTTTGCGACGAGAGAACGGATGACATTCCACAGCAAGGGCGGGATGCGCGGGTCCGGATCGAGTTCTTCCTCCAGCACCGCGACGAGCGACGCTTGGACCGAACTCTTCTCGAAGGGCGACGTGCCCGTGAGCATTTCGAAGAGGAGAACGCCTACCGAGAAGATGTCCGACCGCGCATCGATGGGGCCCGCATCGCGCACACGCTCGGGTGCCATGTATTGCGGCGTGCCGAGGAAGGTCCCGTCGACGGTGTGGACGCCTCCCGAGGGCAGCTTCGCAATCCCGAAGTCGAGCAGCTTCGGGGTGACCACGCCGTCGGGGTCGACGGTCAGGAACACGTTCTCGGGCTTGATGTCGCGGTGGAGAATCCCGCAGTCGTGTGCGTGGGCGAGCGCCGCGAGGACATCGAGCGCGAACGAGACGGCCTCCTGTTCCGAGAGGTACGCACGTTCACGGAGGTATTCGCTGAGCGGCTTGCCGCGAAGGAGCGCCATGACGAGCACCAGCGTGCCGTCCGCATCTTCGAGGAAGTCGTAGACGCGAGCGATGTTGCGGTGGTCGAGCTGCGCGCCGACCATTGCCTCGTGACGAAAGCGAGCGGGGATGTCCCCGGTTCGCGACTCGGTCGAGCGAAGAAGCTTGAGAGCGAGCAGTGCTCCTGTTCGCTCGTTCTTCGCAGACCACACTTCGCTCATGCCACCCGTACCGATGCGAGCAACGAGGGTGTACGAGCCCCCGATCGTGCGACCTGCGACGAACGTGGGCTTCACGGGTCTTTGTCACCCCAGTCGAGCCCGTAGAGACCGCGCTTCTTCAGGAGTTCGCGAAGGTAGTGACGTGCGAGGTCGGCTTCGCGGGCGCCGGCCGAAAGGTTGCCTTCGCAGCGCTGCATGAGCGCCGACAAATACGCGTGCTCGAAATGGACGAGGGCGCGATCCTTGGCGGCCGCGAACGTGCCGGACAGGTCGAGGGCGGCGCGTTCTCCTTCGGTGCCAGCGCCGGTGATTTCGATCGCCAGGTCGCGCGCCCGGACGGTGCCGTCTGCGGTAAGTGCACTCGCTCGAATGAGCGCGTTCCGAAGTTCGCGAACGTTCCCTGGCCAGTGCTGCTTGGAAAGTTGGAACACGGCGTCCGGATCGAGCGCATAGGTCTGGCCTCGTTGCTCCCCGACCTGGGAGAGGAGCGCGTTGGCGAGAAACTCGATGTCCTCCGGCCGATCACGGAGTGGCGGAACGACGACGCGCACGGCCGCGAGGCGGTAGTAGAGGTCTTCGCGGAAGCGCTTCGCTTCGATCTCCTTGCGTAGCTCGTGATGTGTGGCCGAGAGAATGCGCACGTCGATCTTGCGAGGATGTACCCCGCCGACGCGGCGAATCTCCTGACGCTCGAGTACGCGCAAGAAGCGCGTTTGAAATGCGGGGCTCAGTTCACCCACTTCGTCGATGAAGGCCGTTCCTCCGTCCGCGAGCTCGAAGAGCCCAGGGCGAATGCGACCGTCGGGCTCTTCGACTCCGAAGAGCGCCGCGTCGCCAATGCTTTCGGGAAGGGATACCGCGTCGATGACGACGAAGGGGCCACCGGCTCGTGGCGACTGAGCATGGATGGCGCGCGCGACTTCTTCCTTCCCAGAACCCGTTTCGCCCTGGATGAGCACGCCGATGTCCTTCGGAGCGATCCGCTGCAGTGTCGCAAAGAGCTCTCGCATGACGGTCGAACGCCCCAAGAGCTGCCCAAAGGAGTGTTCTTTCGATTGAAGGGCAGGGGACGCTTGCTCGTCCAGTTCGACCCGCAGGCGCGTGTCGCCAATCGTGATTTCTCCGCCGAGTGCGAGCTTGATCTCGCACACCTTGTGGTTGCCTAACCAGGTGCCGTTCGTGGTGCCCGCATCGCGAACTCGAATGAACGCCTCTTCCCGCGACAGCTCGAGGTGCACCCCACTCACGCGAGGATCATCGACGACGAGGTCGTTCGTTGGATGACGGCCGACGGTGGCGAGCTGTCCACGCATCGAGAGGCCTCGGCCTTTCGATGGGCCATCGGAAACGACGATGCGAGGCAGTGCGTCTGCCGAAGTCGAGGAGAGGCGCGCGTGTTGTACGGTCTTGTCGCCGGAAGTCATGATGACGAAGTAGCCAGTGGTGGATGGGAGAACGGAGCCAGGTTCTCGGCGAACCCCATTCGCGAAAGCGTATCAGAGCTCCGCAGGGCGTAGGTTAGATAACCTTTATCCCCCTCCCACGCGCGCGTATGCTGGAGAGAAGCGTCATGCCCAGAGGGTCCAAAACTCGCAGATTTGGGGTTCCGTCGCTCATCGCCGGCGCGTTGGGGGTCGTCGCCTACGGGGCCGGCTTCTTGGGGGCGGGCTGCGCTCGAGTGCCGGACGTGACCTTTCGCGAGGGCGACGCTGCCACGGACGGCGTGGCGGCAGAGACGGACGCGACCACACCCATCGATACGGGCTCGGGCTGCCCCTCGACCGTGCCCTCGGCCGCGGTGGCTTGTTGCGGGAAAGTGGCCTGCTCCGGCGATTGCTTCGGGGACGCCTGCCAGGAATGCGCCTCCGAATGCGGATCGTCCGCACTATGTTGTGCCAGGTCGGGGCACAAGCCCACCTGCAGAAAGTCCCTTTCCGACAAGTGCCCCAACTAAGGGGGCCTGTCGCTCGGATGCTGAGATGCTCCAGATGATTGGGGGGATTGAGTGATTGAGTGATTGAGGCCGCGCACAGCCTCCCGATGGTCGGACTAAAAATCGGGCTTCGTTGCAATGAGCGGTAGGCGTGCTTTCGGCCGCTGAGCGCGAACGGCGTCACGGCCTTCGGGTTCCGGTTCTTCGTAGGTCCGACGGGATTCCTGGGCGAACGTGCGAATCTCCGCGCGGCCGACACGAGGTCGAAATGAGGAGGCTTCCGCTGGGGTGCCGTCGGACGCCACGAGCCAAATGCCTCCGAGTAGAAGCGCCGCTGCCCCGACCGTTGCCCAGACGACGCCGCGAGCCGCTCGTGCGGACGACCCCGTACCCGTTTCGCGAGAACCGCTCATCGTGGTCGCGGAAGGGACAGCCCTGCGCTGCGGCCGTGAAGGCGTGAAGGGAGGAGGGGGACGCGAATCGAAGGAAACCTTCTCGCCCTTGGCGGGTTTCCAGACG
Organism: Polyangiaceae bacterium; assembly: GCA_046351415.1. Classification (GTDB taxonomy): domain Bacteria; phylum Myxococcota_A; class Polyangia; order Polyangiales; family Polyangiaceae; genus JABFRG01. The sequence continues at coordinate 213,256 of JAXLYO010000001.1, forward strand.
ATCTCGTAGTCGCTCGCATGGCATGCGCCGCGAAGGGCAGTCATGGCTTCCTTCGCCTCTTTGAGACGCGCCTCTGGATCTTTCGCGATGAGCGATCGGATGACGTACCAAAGCCGTGGGGGAACGAGAGGATTGGGCGGAATGTCCTCCTCGATGACCGCGGCGAGGGAAGCTTGCACCGACGTACGCTCGAAAGGGCAGACGCCTGTCAGCATCTCGTAGAGAAGGACGCCGACGGAGAACAGGTCGGCCCGTTGGTCGACGACGGCTCCATCGCGAACGCGCTCCGGCGCCATGTACTGAGGCGTCCCCACAAAGGTGCCATCGAGCGTGTGCACGCCTCCGGTCGGCAGCTTCGCGATGCCAAAGTCGAGGACCTTGGGGGTGACGATGCCATCGGGATCGACGGTCAAAAATACGTTTTCGGGTTTGATGTCGCGATGGAGAATACCGTTGTCATGGGCGTGTTCGAGGGCCGCGAGGACGCCCAGCGCAACGGCGACCGCTTCCCGCTCGGGCATCGTGGTCCTGTCCTCGAGATGTTCGGCCACCGATTTCCCACGCAAGAGGGACATCACGAGGACCAGGGTCCCATCGGGCTCCTCGATCAAGTCGTAGACGCGCGCGATGTTGCGATGGTCGAGCTGCGCGCCAACCATGGCCTCGTGCCGGAAGCGATCCACCATGGAGCTCACGGGGTCGTCCGTCTCTCGGAGGATCTTGAGTCCCACGAGCGCCCCCGTCATCTCGTTCTTCGCGGACCAAACCTCGCTCATTCCGCCTTGCCCGACTTGCCGGACGAGAGTGTACTTTCCACCCACGTGCATGCCCGGCGCGAGAACGATCATGAACGGCTCTCGCGCACCCTGAATGCACTCGAAACAAAGGCCACGCATCAAAGTAGGCACGCTTGCGGCAGGCCACAACTCACGGTCTTACCTAGTTCCGCATCGAAATTCCCCAATTGGAAATGCCGCACGCGAGGCATGCGTGTTCTCTTCGGTGCTCTCGTTCCCGTATCGAGTATGATGGTCCCTTCAATGCGCTCTCCACGTTCGAGGAGCACTTTCTCTGCCTTGCTCGTTGGCCTCGTCTTCTTGGCTCGGGGCAGTCATGCGCAAACACCCGACGAGCTACAGGCGGCGCGGCAACTCTTCTCCGATGCAGTCCTCGACGAGGAAAAGGGAAAGCATGCCGTCGCGCTCGAAAAGTATCGGCGCGTACAGGCGGTCCGAGATACTGCAACGGTTCGCTACAGGATCGGTGCGTGTCTCGAGTCCATGGGACGCCTTCGCGAAGCTGCCGTCGAATACGACGCGGCCGCCGCGAAGGCCGAGCCCGGACAACGCGAAGTCGCCACGTCCGCCACACAGAAGGCAGCCGCGGCACGGCAACGAATGCCCGAACTCGTCGTTGACGTGGAGGAGAAGGACGCGACGGTTCGCCTCGACGATCAGGTTCTCGGGGCTTCGCGCGTCGGGGTGCCGCAGAAGGTCAATCCCGGCAAGCACGTGATTGACGCCGATGCGCCCGGCCTTCCTCACTTCCGCGCAGAGCTCGAGGTGCGAGAGTCGTCGCGTGCCCGGCTCCGCGTGTCCTTCGCAAAAGGCGCAGCGGTGGCCCCGGGTTCCTCTTCGGCGACCGACACCTCGTCTCCTCCCGGTGCGCGCGACGACGAAGGCAGCACCCAACGAACCGCTGGCTGGGTCACGCTCGCCGCCGGCGTGACCGTGGGGCTCACGGGCATCGGCTTTCTCATCGCTCGCGAAGGCGAGATCTCGTCCATCAACGAATCTTGTCCGGCGGGGGTTTGCCCAGCGAGCTTGCGCGACACGATCACGGGGCAGCAGTCACGCGCGCGAACATTCGGCCCTCTTGGTTTCACGTTTGTGGCTGGAGGCATTGCTGCAGCAGGTGTGGGTGCCTACCTTCTCTTGACGCTTCCCAAGAGTCGCGCATCGTCGTCGCTGGTTTTCCCGACGGTGCTTCCGGGAGGCGCCGGAGCCACATGGGTAGGTCATTTCTAGCGACGTGCCTCGGCGTGCTGCGGGACGATGGCTTGCTACGGCGACTGTTCGGCGGTCACCTGCAGCGCGTGTGTCTCCGAGTGTCAGGGAAAGGCGCTCTGCTGCGCAAGGACCGGACACAAACCCAACTGCAAGAAATCGCTGGCAGAAAAGTGCCCCAAAGACCCCGGCGACTGAAAAGGGTCGGGTCTCTCCGACCTGTCGGAAAGCAGGTCTCCGCTTCGGCGGCAAATAAGGCGCAGGCTTGAATGTCCCATGGGGGCGTGGCAACACGTACGCACCATGAAGCTTTCTTCTGCCTCGCTCGTCGTCCTCGTGCTCGTCTCAGGACTCGGCTCATTTGCGGCGTGTGCCAGCACCCCAACGAGCGGCTTCGGTGAGACGGACGCGGAAGTCGACGCGGGCAGCCCCTTCAATCCAGGACTCGCGAACGACGCCACCGTCGTGAACTGCACGGGGCTCGAGTGTGCACGCCCCAAAGACTGTCCTGGCGGTACGAACACGACGACCATCAGCGGAACGGTCTTCGCTCCCAACGGTACCGACCCTTTGTATAATGCACTCGTTTTTGTTCCGAACGGTGAGCTCAAACCTTTCGACGACCAAGTGGCGTGCGAAACATGTGAAAAATCGGTGTCGGGCGAACCTCTAGGCGCGACCCTCACCGACACGTCCGGGAAGTTCACGCTGAAAGACATGCCCGCGGGCAAGGACATTCCTCTCGTCGTGCAGATCGGACGCTTCCGCCGCAAGGTTGTTCTTCCTGCGGTCGCCGCCTGTGCAGATACGAAGGTCACCGCGGCCCAATCGCGTTTGCCGAAGAACCAAACCGAAGGAGACATTCCGCGCATCGCGATCGTCTCGTCGACCTACGACCCGACCGAGTGCATTCTGATGGAGATCGGCATCGATGCCTCCGAATTCACGGCGCCGAGCGGCAATGGGCGCATCCACCTCTACCGCGGCAACGGAAATCAAGTTGCGGGCTCGCCCGATGGCAACAGCCTGTGGAACGACGAAAAGACGCTCAAGAACTACCAGCTCGTGGCGATGCCTTGTTCATCGTACCCCGCGTCCGGCGGCGCCGCGCTCGAGAACCTCTACAAGTACGCGAATGCGGGCGGCCGTATCTTCGCGACCGACCTTTCGTATCCGGTCGTTTCGACGAACAAACCGGAATGGGTTGCAACCGGCAACTGGGCCGCTCCGGGCAGCTACGCCGATCCCGCATCCATCGACACGAGCTTTCCCAAGGGCCAAGCGATGGCCGATTGGCTGAAGAACGTGGGCGCCATCTCCGGCACGACGATTTCGCTGCAGCAGACGTACAGCCGCGTCGGAACGATCAATGCGCCGGCGCAGCGCTGGCTCTACTCGGGCTCGAACACGCAGTCGTACACGTTCAACACGCCTGTGAATGCCGAGGAAAAGAACCAGTGCGGCCGCGTCTTCTACTCGAGCTTCCACATCGGCAGCGGTCGCAGCGTGACGGGAACGTTCCCCGGCGCATGCCAATCGAAGCCGCTGACGCCCCAGGAGCGCGTCCTCGAGTTCATGCTCTTCGACCTGGCCTCATGCGTCCTCAGCGACAAGCAGCCCCCAACGCCGCCGAAGTGACGTTTCATCCGGCTGAGGCCGGTGAATAACGTCAGTCCCAGGTGAGGCCGCCGGACCAGCAGACGTTCTCGCCGCCACTGTAGATGCGGTTGAACACCCAGCCGCTCCCCTGTTGGCACATGTAAAACCGGCCCGAGATAAGCGTCGTACAGTCGTGGATCGAGCCGTTGGCGATTCCGGCAGCGAAGTCACTGCAACTGAGGGGCACGTTCTTGGACTCGATCGGGGCGTTTGCCGTGACCTCGGGCATGGGCCCGTTTCCTTCGTCATCGTGTCCAGCGCATGCGGCGAGGAGCAGCCCAAGAGTCGTCGTCGTGAGGATAAAGAGCTTGTTCGTCATGCGCGTGCATGCCGGCGCACAGGGAGACGCATTTGCTCTTTCACGCGATGACCGATTCTGTCACGCCGCCCGAACAGAAACGACGTGCGCAGGCTACAGACCGGGCTTGCGAATCGGAACCCAGGCTGTTCCGAGAAGCTCTGCATTGTAGGGCGACATCACCATGTCGTTTTCCGTATCCATCATCTGGATGGCGCAGAGTTGCTCGTGATCGTCGTCTTCCCAGCCAGCGAACAACATGATGTGCGCATAGGGTTCGCGACTCGTTTTCGGGTGCAAGAGTGCGTCCCCCGGCTGGAGCGCAGCGAACGACGAGAGACGCCGACCGCCAGACGCTTGGCTGAAGGCCGCGGTATTGAGTGACGAGGAGAGGGACCATGCCATAGAGACGAAGCCCGAGCAGTCTGTGCGGTAGGCTTTCGCGTCGCCCGGCACTTTGTAGCTCTTCGTCTGGTCGTAGGCGACGCTAGCGTCCAGCCACTTGTAGGCGCGTTCCAGGATTTGCTTTCGGACCGCACTGCCGCTCGCTCCGGAAAGGGCGGCCCGGGTTCGTTCACAGCTCGACTCCGTATAATTGGAATCCGTGTGCCCTTCGTCGCCGGGGAGGTCCGTTTCGTCGCCGGTCTGGCCGTCCCCAGCGCAGGCGGTCAGGGAGAGTCCGAGGAGGCAAGCGGCAACAAAAGCGACCTTGGCTTCGGCGGACCCGGGCATCGCCCCAGAATAGCACGCGCTTCGCGGAGCGGTATCGAGCGTTCTCGCTGGATTCGCTGGACTTGCAGCGCATTTCATCGTAATCGCCTGATCGTTTCGGAGGTTTGCCCGAGTGGCCAAAGGGAGCAGACTGTAAATCTGCCGGCTATGCCTTCGATGGTTCGAATCCATCAGCCTCCACCGAAACTCTTATTCTCAGTCAGAAGTCTGCAGTACGAAGCCAAAAAATTAGTCTTTGCGGGTGTAGCTCAGTTGGTAGAGCCCCAGTTTTCCAAACTGGACGTCGAGGGTTCGAGTCCCTTCGCCCGCTCCGGCGCCCGCGCCGAACGAGTCAGAGAAAAAAGACAGAATTGCCCACCTAGCTCAGTGGTAGAGCACTTCCTTGGTAAGGAAGAGGTCACGAGTTCAAGCCTCGTGGTGGGCTCCCCCGTAAACCGAAAATTGACATAAGCGTTCTCAGGAGAAGCCATGGCGAAGGAAAAATTCAACCGCTCGAAGCCCCACGTCAACGTCGGTACCATCGGTCACATCGACCACGGCAAGACGACGCTCACGGCCGCGCTCGTGAAGGTGCAGTCGAAGAAGGGCCTCGCCAAGGTCATCAGCTACGCTGACATCGCCAAGGGCGGCACGGTTCGCGACGCCACCAAGACGGTCACGATCGCAGCCTCGCACGTCGAGTACGAGAGCCCCACGCGCCACTACGCGCACGTCGACTGCCCCGGCCACGCCGACTACATCAAGAACATGATCACGGGCGCCGCGCAGATGGACGGCGCGATCCTCGTCGTTTCGGCGCTCGACTCGGTCATGCCGCAAACGCGTGAGCACGTTCTCCTCGCTCGCCAGGTCGGTTTGAACCACATCGTCGTCGCGCTCAACAAGTGCGACGCGGTCGAAGACGCAGACATGCTCGAGCTCGTCGAGGAAGAGGTTCGTGACCTCCTCGCGAAGCACAAGTTCAACAAGGACGGCAAGATCGTCCGCGTGGCGGCCTTCCCGGCGCTCCAGGGCGAAGAGAAGTGGGAAAACAGCATCGGCGACCTCGTCGCGGCTCTCGACAGCGAGATCCCCGAGCCCGTTCGCGATGTCGACAAGCCCTTCCTCATGGCCATCGAAGACGTGTTCTCGATCAAGGGCCGCGGCACGGTCGTCACGGGTCGCGTCGAGCGTGGCATCGTGAAGACGGGCGAAGAAGTCGAGATCATCGGCTTCCGCGACACGCGCAAGACGGTCGTCACGGGCGTCGAAATGTTCCGCAAGCTCCTCGACGAGGGTCGTGCGGGTGACAACGTCGGCGTTCTCCTTCGTGGTATCGAAAAGAACGACGTCGAGCGCGGCCAGATCCTCTGCAAGCCGGGTTCGGTTACGCCCCACACGAAGTTCACGGGCGAAGTGTACGTCCTCAAGAAGGAAGAGGGCGGCCGTCACACGCCGTTCTTCACCAACTACCGTCCGCAGTTCTACATGCGCACGACGGACGTCACCGGCACCTGCGAGCTCCCCGAGGGCACGAAGATGGTCATGCCGGGCGACAACATCACGATGACGATCACGCTCATCGCCCCGGTCGGTCTCGAAGAGCAAATGCGCTTCGCGATCCGCGAAGGCGGCCGCACCGTCGGCGCAGGCATCGTCACGAAGATCCTCGAGTAAGAAGAGGGGAGGGGGCTCCGCGCGAGTCCCCTCTTTCTTCCCCCCCAAGAAATTCATCGCAGAGATTCAACAAACAAAGGTCTGAAGCATGGCATCCGCCGCAACCAAAATCCGTATCCGCCTGAAGGCGTTCGATCACACGCTGCTCGACAAGTCCGCCACGGACATCGTCGAGACCGCCAAGCGAACGGGGGCGCGCGTCGCGGGCCCGATCCCGCTCCCCACGCACATCTCCCGCTACACCGTGCTTCGTGGACCCCACGTTGACAAGAAGTCGCGCGAGCAGTTCGAGATCCGTACGCACAAGCGTCTTCTCGACATTCTCGACCCCACGCAACAGACGCTCGATGCGTTGATGAAACTCGACCTCTCGGCTGGCGTCGACGTCGAAATCAAGTCCTGAGAGGTTTTCAGATGGCAACCATCGATGTATTCAACTTGAAGCGCGAGAAGGTCGGCACCCTCGACCTCTCCGACGAAGTGTTCAGCACCGAAGTGAACGAGGCGCTCTTCTACGAAGTCGTGAAGGCCCAGCTCGCTTCCGCCCGCCAGGGCAGTGCGTCCGCCAAGAACCGCGCTGCGGTCAGCGGAAGCACGAAGAAGATCTACAAGCAAAAGGGCACCGGTCGCGCACGTCACGGTTCCATCCGTGCACCCGTGTTCGTTGGTGGTGGTCAGGCACACCCGCCGCGTCAACGCGACTGGTCGTACCGTCCGCCGGCCAAGATGCGTCTCGGCGCACTCAAGAGCGCGCTCTCGAAGTTTGCCAAGGAGGGGCGCCTCCTCGTGGTCGACAAGTTCGAGATGACCGAGTTCAAGACGAAGGCGTTCTTGAACACGCTCGCCGCTCTCAAGGCCGAGAAGAAGACCCTCGTGGTCGACGCATTCTCCAACGAGAAGCTCCGCCTCTCCGCGAAGAACGCAGCCGATCACCAATTCCTGCCGCCGGAAGGCGTCAACGTCTACGACCTTCTGCGCCACGACACGCTCGTTCTCTCGAAGGATGCGGTCAAGTCGCTCGAAGCGCGCTGCCTCAAGAATGGAGCCGCCAAATGAAAATCGAACAAGTCATCAAACGGCCGATCGCCCTCACTGAAAAGTCGAGCCGCCTTCGCGCCATGAACCAAGTCGTGTTCGAAGTCGATCGCGACGCCAACAAGGTGCAAATCCGCGATGCGGTTCAGCAGCTCTTCAACGTCAAAGTCGAGAGCGTGAACACCTCGCTCGTCCGCGGCAAGGATCGCCGCATGGGACGTGGCTACGCCAAGCTCCAGAACTGGAAGAAGGCCGTCGTCACCCTCAAGGACGGAAGCAACATCGATTTCTTTGCAGAGTCGGAGAGCTGAGTCATGGGTATCAAGAGTTTCAAACCGACGTCGCCTGCTCGGCGCTACTACAACGTCTCCGACTTCAAGGAGCTCACGCCCGAAGTGAAGCCGCTCCGCGCGCTCACCGAAGGCCAGAACAGCACCGGTGGTCGCAACGCACACGGCCGCATCACCTCGCGTTTCCGCGGCGGTGGTCACAAGCAGGCCTATCGCATCATCGACTGGAAGCGTGACAAGATCGGCGTGCCCGCCAAGGTCGCAACGATCGAGTACGATCCGAACCGCACGGCGCGCATCGCGCTCCTCAACTACACCGACGGCGAGAAGCGCTACATCCTCGCGCCCGACGGCATGAAGCAAGGCGACACCGTCGTCTCGAGCCGCAACGCCGACATCAAGCCCGGCAACAGCATGCCGCTTCGCCACATCCCGCTCGGCACGAGCATCCACAACGTCGAACTCAAGAAGGGCAAGGGCGGCCAGCTCGTGCGCTCCGCGGGTACGGCGGGCGTGCTCATGGCGAAGGACGGCGTCTACGCGCAGGTTCGTTTGCCCTCCGGCGAAATCCGCCTCGTGCACCAAGACTGCCGTGCAACCATCGGCCAGGTCTCGAACATCGAACACCAGAACATCTCGCTCGGCAAGGCGGGACGCTCACGCTGGCTCGGACGCCGTCCGCACCAACGCGGCGTTTCGATGAACCCGGTCGAGCACCCGATGGGCGGTGGTGAAGGCCGTACCTCCGGTGGTCGTCACCCCTGTTCGCCCTGGGGACAACTCGCCAAGGGCCAGAAGACTCGCAACAACAAGCGCACCGACAACATGATCGTCAAGCGCCGTGGACAAAAGGGATAATTCGTCATGCCGCGTTCCGTAAAAAAGGGCCCGTTCATCGACGGCCATCTCATGGAGAAGATTGCGTCTGCTCAGGCGGCGCAAAGCAAGAAGGTCATCAAGACCTGGTCGCGCCGTAGCACCATCGTTCCGGAGGCCATTGGCCTCACGTTCGCGGTGCACAACGGTCGCAAGTTCGTCCCTGTTTTCGTGACCGAGAACATGGTCGGACACAAGCTCGGCGAGTTCGCGCCGACGCGCACCTTCCACGGCCACTCTGGCGACAAGAAGGCCAAGGTCGCGCCGAAGAAGTAAGCCGCAGTCTGAGGGGGGCTTTGCCCCTCTCTACGAAGCAAAGCCTTGGGTCCCAACCCAGGAAGCTTCGACGGGCCCCGCAGTTCCTCAACGGAACGAGCGGGGTTCGCCTTTTGATGGCGCCGAGCGTGGCGTACTGCCGCGTCGCGCTCTCACGGAACGATACGCGTGACGAACAGGCTGAGCTTCGAGCCACCGCCCTCGCTCTTGTATTCTTTGCCTGCGCTCGTCATCGTGCCTGTAAAGGCGCCGATGGCGTACGCCACCTGGCTGGGTGCCTCGAGCAGGGCCGTTCCGCTCGCCTCGACGTCGACTCCCGCGACCGCATAGGCGTACGGGACTCCTCCCCCCTTTCGCTTGTAGAAGAAGGCGCCGGACTTGCCCGGCGGGGGCAGCATGAACGTATCGACACCGAGACCGGGAGACCCGTACGTTCCCGCCACGAGTCGTGTGTCGTTCGGCAGCGGCTCGGCAGCTGCCACCCAGTCGTCCCCGGAACCTCCGAAGACGGGGACGGCGCGGAGCGTACCGTTCGACGGATCGAAGGTTCCAATGAAACCATCCATCGTTCCGTTCTTCGAGAGGAAGTTCGTGCCGTCGCAGATGACCTGCCCTTTGACCATGCCGCTCAGCACGACTTCGGCCCCGCTCGCACTTACGTGGAGTTGATCGCCGTAGTTGCTGTTGCCGGCCCACGAATACTCGAGGCGCTTCGCCCATCGCGCGCTGCTCAAGTCCTGCTGCATGGCGACGATAAAGCCATCGGTAACCGTTCCGGACGGCTGCGACAGAACGATGCCGCCGAGTTCGAGGCTCGTCGAGAAGAACTCTCCTGCGAGGATGGGAGTCTTGTCGGGTGCGAGCACCGCGGTCGTCGCGCGGTCGGCGGGCTGCGTACCGAGCACCTTGTACGCGACCGGCGTCGGCTGCGGACCGTCGTCCAGAAGGCCGACGAATGAACCTTGTGTCGTCACGTTGCCATTCCAGTAGACACCGCGAAACGCGTTGGTCAAAACGAGGATTCGGCCCCCTACGACAGAAAGCGCGCGTCCGATGTACACGCCCCCCGATTGGTTGCTGCTGAGTTCGAGGGCCCACTTGACGCTGCCCGTTTGCCCGTCGAACTTCACGATGGCCTCGCCTCCCGACCCTCTCGCTGTGAGCGGGTAGTCGGGACGTCCCGGCCCGTGGATGCTCCCTTGGCTCACGTAGTCCGCGATCGCGAACACGTCGCCGTTTCCATCGACGGCCACTGCGCGAAACGTCGCAGTCGTCGGTGCGGGACTCTGTGGACCCGTGTCTGCGACGCCCGCGGTCCACTTCACCGTTCCGTCGGGCCGCAGCACGACCAGATATCCTTCGACGCGAGGCGACTTCGGCGTGAGTACCGTCGTGCCTGCCGCTCCTGGAGCGCGCAAGACGAGCGCATCTGCATGCGTGCCGACGAAGACGAGGGACCCATCTTTTTGCATCGCGGTACCATCGGCGCCGCCGAAGCCGGCCGATGACGAGCCGTTGACATCGAAGATGGTCGTCCCGAGAGGCGTTCCCACGGCGGGAGGCGCACTTGCCTCGGCGTCCTCGCTTCCGCCTCCTCCGTCATCCTTCGTGTCGGCATCGGCCGTCACCGAACCGTCGTTTGCGTTGCCTCCAGCGTCATTGGAGCGCGCGACGACGGATGGGGAATCACTGATGCACGCCGCGAGGGCGATGAAAGCGTACACGACGGAAACGATTCGAAGCTTCGACATGTCGTGAGTATATCGGTGGTACTGAAGGGCGTTCTCGGTATTTCGTCACCCCCAAAGAGCGCGGAATTCATCGCAAATGTGGCGTGGGCCCCACCCTTCCCGGCGAGGCGTCGCTCTCGTGGACGACGAGCGCGAACGCGAGGGGCAACGCAAACACAGGATGCAGTCTTGCCGTGGTTGCACTGAGTGCAAGTTCCACGCACCGTTCGATTCGTCCTTGGCGCCTCCTATGCGGCAGCTAGAGTATCGCCATGCGTACGCTTCGCGTGTTGGGCTTCGTCGCTGCAATGTCCACGACCTTCGCATGCGGCACCGCTGCGGATCAGAGCGAGAGTGACCTCACGAGTGGTGACAACGGGGACCCGGAGGCGCAAACCATCGTCGCTGCTCCAGAGACCGCTCCGGCTCGAGCGTTCACGAGTTCGAATGGCCAGTTCCTCCAAACGACGGAGCACGTGGCCGTTCGTACGAGTCCTCGCGCAAACGCATCCGCCGTACGTGTGTTGCCCAAAGGGAGCATCGTCAACGCGGTCACGGGCGGCAGCGGTGAAGCCGGCTATTTGAAGGTGAGCGGCAACGGCGCAACCGGCTGGGTGTACACGAACTATCTCATCGCAGACCCTGGAAAGAAGGGAAGCGGCGGCGCAGCGGGAGGAGGGGAGGTCGACGTCAACGGAGAGGCCTCGCCTTCGGTCGCCATCGCGCGCGCCGAGGCAGCGATGGGCTTTTCCTACTACTGGGGCGGTGGTGCGTGGCCTGCAGACGGGGTAACCGACGCGATTGCGGGCTCGTGTTCGGGCTCATGCCCCAGCTGCAGGCACAAGGGGAAGTTCGGAGCAGACTGCTCGGGGCTCGTCGCGAAGGCCTGGAAGTTCGGCGCCGAGGCGCTCGACGAGAATTCGCATCCTTTCGGCACGGGTGAATTCGTCGAAGCAAAAGAAGGCCATTGGTCCATCGTCTCGCGCGACGAAGCGAAGAAAGCCGACGCGTTCGTTTATCGCTCGGGGGACAAGGGGCATATCGTCCTCTACGAACGCGGAGACGCGTGGGGCTCTCCCGTCGTCTACGAGTGCAAGTCCTGTGCGGCAGGTTGTGTGTATAACGCACGCACACTCGGCAGTGCGTACAAAGCCATCAGGCGCGAAGGGTTCTAGTCCGACCATCGGAAGCCGGTGGGCTGTCCCAACATCATCGAGGGTTCGGGCATTCGTGAAGCGCCGACTCTGCGAGCGCGGACCCCATGCGCGTCGTCCGTCGAAACAGGAGCCTTCGACCCTGTGCGCAAAGACACTTCCCGGTGCTCGGAGCGGCTGAGGATACCTCTTCAGTAAGCGACGAGGGCGTGCGGAACCGTAGCTTCTGCGGCGATGAGTTCGCGGAGTGTGTCGATCCCGAGGGGATCATGCACGTTTTCGCCTGAGGGCATTCTTTCCCACGAGCGCCAAGGCGCGCTATCCTACGGGGGTGATCCGGCATGGCATTGCACTGGGCGCTTTCTCGTTTCTCATCTTCGCATGCGTTGCAGACGAAGCCACGCAGGGGTTCACGAAGCCTCCGTCCGAGGAAGAGTACCTCGCGAGCTGCGGAACGGCGAAGTGCCCACGCACCGACGCCGACTGCTCGAAAGCCTTCAAGTGCCAGATCGACCTCTTGTCGGCCTACAAGCTGCGTGACGTCATGCAGTGCCTCAAAGAGGCAGAGGCGGTCGAAGGATGCATCAACTGCAACGACCGTGTCGTCGAGAAGAAGTACCCGAAGGATGCCGGGGAGATGATGAACGCGTGCCGAACGGCCCTCGACACCGGCAACTGCAAAGGCTTCACGTGCTCGCCCGGCCTGCGTCTCTATGCGGACGACCTGCAGAACAGCCTCAAGGCTTGCTACGAGAAGGGGTGCAAGGACGACCCCTTCGCCGTGGCCAAGTGCTTGAACATCGCCGCGTTTGCGAAGGCGCCCAACTGCTCCACTTCCTGCTGCACCGGGGGGCGCTTCTATGTATGCAACAACATCGATGCTTCCCAGGCTTGCTTCAAAGACGGCAATACGAGCGGCTGCCAGCCCATCGACGACGCGAGTTTCGACGCCCTCTGCAAATAACGGCTGAAGGAGCAGGAATACGTCTCGCGGGTCGCTTGTTCTGCCTATCGTGAAACGCTTCTCGCTCTTCGCCTTCCCGGTTGCTTCCGCTCTCGTCCTCGGTTCGCTCGCTGCCTGCGGCAATGCGGCGCAGCATTCGCCAACCGCGGCTGCACCCAGCGCGGCACTCGCCCCGGTCGTCATCGCGAGCGCGGCTCCGCCGTTCGCCGTTCCTCCGACGCTCCCGGGAACCGTCGACGTTCCCGCGCTCGTGGGCAAGACGCGTCCCGCAGTCGTGAACATCATGGTAGAGCGCACGCGCGCGGCGTTCGAAAGTCATGGCGACACCGATGGGATGCCGGATCCGTTCGATCTCTTCCGAAAGCACGGAGGTCGCATTCCGGAAGGCCCGCAGCGTTCCAGTTCTCAAGGCAGCGGCTTCATCGTGAATCCGAAAGGCCTCGTCGTGACGAATGCCCATGTCGTCGAGGGCGCGACGGGGGCTCACGCGAATCTTTCCGTCAAGCTCGCCGACGGACGAACCTTCAAAGCCAAAGTGAAAGGGCGCGACGCGAAGCTCGATCTCGCCGTTCTCGAGCTCGAGGGCGCGAGTGACCTTCCCACGGTGGTACTTGGCGGAAGTGAAGCCGTGCAAGTGGGCGAGTACGTCGTCGCGATCGGCAATCCGTTCGGTCTCGGGCACACCGTCACGATGGGCATCGTGAGCGCGAAGGGGCGCACCATCGGTGCCGGTCCGTACGACGACTTCATCCAAACGGACGCCTCGATCAATCCGGGGAACAGCGGCGGTCCACTCTTCAACTTGCGTGGCGAAGTCGTCGGTATCAACACGGCGATCAATCCTGCAGGTCGAGGCATCGGCTTCGCGATCCCCTCCGACACATTGAAGGAAGTCCTTCCCCAGCTCGTCTCCCGAGGCTCGGTGGCGCGCGGCAAGATCGGTGTCGTGGTGCAGCCCATTGACGATGGTATCGCGAAGGCACTCCACATGGACAAGCCCCGCGGCGCGCTCGTCGCTGATCTACAGGCGGGAAGCCCGGGGGCGAAAGCCGGGCTCAAGGCGGGCGACGTCATCACGGCAGTGGACGGCGTCGAGGTGTCCGAGTCGAAAGACCTTCCGAAGCTCGTCGCCAAACATGCGCCCGGGAGCAAGGTGACGCTCAAGCTCCTGCGGGATGGGAAGCCCAAGGATGTCGTCCTGGAACTCGCCGAGATGAAGGACGACGTCGAGCCTGACGACGACGACAAAGACCCTTCGCCGAAGTCTTCCTCCACGACCAAGCCCAAGTTCGGTCTCGAGCTTCAAGACGCGAAGGGGGGAGGAGCGCTCATCACGAAGACGTTGCCGGGAGGCGCGGCCGCCGACCTAGCGTCCCGGGGCGACATCATCGTCCAAATCAACGGCAAACCCGTGCAGAACGCGAAGGAGGCCGCACGCATTCTCGACGGCGCGAAGACGGGGGAGACCATGCTCCTCCAGCTCCGCCGGGACGGGAAGACGCGCTTCGTGGGCATCGAAGCGCACTAGCGAGGGGCCTTCCCCCACGGATTGGGGGACAGCTCATGGCCTCGCGTCGAGGCTGCGTCCGACGAGTTGCGTGCGTCAGGGCGCGCGGAAGAGCGCGATCGTGGCGTTGTCGAAGCGGTAATTGTGCGGAGGAGCCGTCGCGCCGGTCGCGTACGCTCCCAGACGAACCGTCGCGCTCGAACCCGTGTATTGAATCGCGTTGCCCTGATAGATCTGTACGTCGTTGTAGAGTACAACCAAAGCGCCAGAAGCCGCGTATTTGAGTGAGATACGCGTCCACACGTTGTCGGCAGGTTGTTGGGGTAGCTTCACGGTATTGCGGATGGCGCCGGAGCCCGAGTAAATTTCGTCGAGGAAATAGCCGGTGTAGTTCGTCGTACCGTCAACGGTCGCCCCGTCTGCATACGAGAAGGCGAGGGTGGTGTTGGCGTCACCCATGCGAGCAATCACGACCGAGCCGGCGGCCGGCGCGACGACGCCCCCGCGGACGGCACGGTTCAGGCTGAAGTTGACGTGCATCTCCGTGAGCGCCTTCGCTCCCGGCACGAGCCATTCGAGCGTTGCCCCGCGTTGTCCCGAAGTTCCGCTCGGAGGCACGGTGAGGAGCGAGTTCGGGGCCGAGACGAACTCGTTCTGGATGCGCGTGATCGTCGGGGGGCCCGCGTCGGGCGCCGTGAGCATGAGGATCTTCGTGAAACCCTCTTCGAGCTTCGGATGATCGAAATCGGCGCAGAGAAAATCGGCGGCGGCAAGCGGCTTTGCCTGCGTGGCGCAGAACGTCAAAGGCCCGGCATCGGCGTCGGGCTTGTTCGCCGCGTCTGGTTCGGTGCCGGCATCGGGCAGGACGACCGAGGAGTCGTTGCCGGGCTCCGCGCCGACGTCGGTGCCCGCGTCCTCCTTCGGCGTCGTGGTGGAGGACTCGTCGCTGACGCAACCGACGAAGATGCACCCGAGCGCACCACTGACGGCACAAGCTGCAAGCGTTAGCGTTCGTGCACTCATTCGAAGGGGCGAAGATTGGCTCGACATTCGTCAATCGTAACCGAAAACGCGCAGCTTTCGACGCATTTGGTTTAGTCTGAATCCATGAAGAAGCGACGGTCCGGCCTGGCCTTGTTCGCGACCACCCTGACGGTCGCGTGTCTCACGAGCTTCGCACCGAAGACGGCCCATGCACAGGCCACTCCGGATCGCACCTTCTACGTGAACGGCGGGTTCAACGTCGCTTTTGGCAGCTTCTCGAGCTCCTTCGGGTTGAATGCCGGTTTGCAGATCAAGCCGATGCACGGCGATCATTCGCTCATCGTGGGGCCGCGCGTGTTCATGTATTTTCCCTCGGGCTCCGTCACCGGCGGGGTGGGCGGTGACATCGGCTATCGAGGCAACTTCGCGCACGGTGGAGCCGTGAAGGGCGGCGTCATCGCATTGATGCAGCCGGCCGTGCTGTTTGGTGGAGGTGCCAATCAGCTCGCTCTCCCCATCATCGGCGGCGGCTTCTTCCAATATGGAAATTTCGAACTCCAGTCCGGAATCGGTGTGGGGCCTCAGGTCGTCTTCAGCGTCGCCACTCGCGCGGTCGGACTCTTCCATCTGACGGCGGGCTACGCGTTCTGAAGACACGCAGGTGTTCACCTCTTGCGAATTGCCGAACGGGGCGCACGACAACCATAGCGAGAAATACTAAGTGCACTTTGCACTAATCGAATTTGGTTGAAAGGTGCGAAGCGCAGCCACACGTTGCGATGAATGAAAAACATCGCATCGTATGCCACGGCTGGCATCGCTTTCTCGTTCGGACTCCTTGCTTCGCGTTCGGCGTTGGCTGAACAGCCTCCGGTCGCTACGTCCCCCGTTTCGCAGGCCGAACCCGGCGCGCCTGATCGCACCGGACTTCTACACGGAGGCATCAGCGTTCGTTTCGGTCAGACGAGTGCGTTTGGTCTCGCGATGGGATATCAGCACCGCATCCCGCTCGCGGGCGACGACCACGCTCTCGTCCTCGGTCCGCGCCTTGCCATCTCGTTTCCTTCACTGATTGGACCCGAACTCGCCCCGGGTGGGGAGATTGGCTATCGCGGAAACTTCGTACATGGCGAAGCGTTCCGAGCAGGTCCGCTCGTTTTGGTGCAACCTGCACTGAATATGTGGCTCGGCGGCACAACGACGGTCACGGCCATCACGTTGCCGGCGGTGGCCGGAGGGTTCTTGAAGTACGGCCCCTTCGAAGCGCAGGCGACCATCGGTGGCGGGCCCCTCATTGGCCTCGGTGTCGTCGGCTCCGGTGGCTTCGGAGTGTTCAACCTCACGGGCGGCCTCGCATTCTGAGCTGGGCTCACCGCTGTTCCTTCGGGAATTTCGCCTGCGTAGTGGCCTGCGCAGGCTGCGTACCTGAACGTCCGCCTCTTCTTTCTTGTCCTCGTTCCGGGAGTAGCGGTAACTTTTTTACCCATGAAGAAACTCGGCCTCTCGGTGCTTGCTCTCGTTGCGACTCTCGCTGTTCCCGGCATCGCGTCCGCGGACGATCCCGGCCCCGATCGGACCGGCTGGGTGAACGGCGGTTTCACCTTCCGATTCACGAGCGGATACGGCGGCTTCGGCTTGAATTTCGGCTACCAGCACCGCGTCCCGATCAGCGGCGAAGATCACTCGCTCGTCGTCGGCCCTCGTCTCGTCATGGCGTTCCCCTCTTTCATCGGCCCGGAAATCTCCCCTGGCGGTGAGTTCGGCTACCGCGGCAACTTCGTTCACGGCCAAGGCTTTCGCGCAGGTCTCCTCGTGATGACGCAGCCATCCATCAACCTTTGGGTTGGTGGGCTGAGCACGGCAGCCGGCATGAGCTTGCCACTCTTGGGTGGTGGCTTCTTCAAGTTCGGCGCCTTCGAAGGTCAAATCACCGGTGGCGGTGGTCCCCTCTTCGTCTTCAGCGGTGCGGGCGGCACGACCGGGTTCGGGGTCGTCAACATCAACGGCGGCTACGCGTTCTGAAGCTTCGCTAGACCGCTGCGGGTTTGCAGTGCGACGCGGACTTCACGGGTCCGCATCGCGTGCGAGCCCGCGTTGCATTTTGTTCCTTCACCCTCGCTTGGATTGCGGCATCGCTGCAACGGCTTCGCCATTAGAGGCAACGCCTTCTGTGGAGAGACCTTAGCCGCCCCCAGCGAGGGCTTCCTCCTTGACGGGCTAGGCGGAGCGGCCTAACCCGTGAATATGGCAAAGTCCTCGACCATCCAAGCGGTCACCCGAACGCCCTTCGCGGCTTCGAAAAAAGTGTATGTTGCATCGAAAAAGAACGCGGACGTTCGCGTCCCGTTCCGCGAAATCGAGCTTCATCCGACTGCCAAGGAGCCGGCGGTTCGCGTCTACGACACATCCGGTCCGTACACCGACCCCGCCATTCCGCTTCACATCCACGAAGGCCTTCCTCGTTGGCGCGAAGCGTGGCTCCGGGAACGAGGCGACACGGCGGTCTACACGCCGCGTCAGGTCACCGCGGCTGACAACGGCTTCGCGACCGATGACCGACTCGTCGAGTCCTTTCCCGTGAAGCACGCACCTCGTCGGGCAACCGGCGATGGCGCTGTGACCCAGCTCGCCTACGCGCGTCGCGGCATCGTCACGAAGGAGATGGAGTACATCGCGATCCGCGAGAACCTCGGTCGAGAGCGAAAGCTGAGCGAGGTTCGCTACAAGGGCGAAGCCTTCGGCGCGACCATCCCGGACTACATCACCCCTGAGTTCGTCCGAGACGAAGTCGCTCGTGGTCGCGCGATCATTCCGTGCAACGTAAACCACCCGGAGCTCGAGCCGATGATCATCGGCCGCAACTTCCTCGTGAAGATCAATGCCAACATCGGCAACTCTCCCGTCGCTTCGAGCGTCGCGGAGGAGATCGAGAAGATGGTGTGGGCGACGCATTGGGGGGCGGACACGGTGATGGACCTGTCGACCGGTCGCAACATTCACAACATCCGCGAGTGGATCATCCGCAATTCGCCCGTTCCGATCGGCACGGTTCCCATCTACCAAGCGCTCGAGAAGGTCGGGGGCATCGCCGAAGAGCTGACGTGGGACATCTTCAAGGACACGCTCATCGAACAATGTGAGCAGGGCGTCAGCTACTTCACCATCCACGCTGGCGTACGCCTTCCGTACATTCCGCTCACCGCCGAGCGCGTGACGGGCATCGTGAGCCGCGGCGGCGCAATCATGGCAAAGTGGTGCTTGGCCCACCACAAGGAGAACTTCCTTTACACGCACTTCGAGGAGATCTGTTCTCTCCTTCGCGCCTACGACGTGAGCTTCTCGCTCGGCGACGGCCTTCGTCCCGGCAGCATCGCCGATGCCAACGACCGCGCTCAGTTCTCCGAGCTCGAGACCCTTGGTGAGTTGACGAAGGTCGCGTGGAAGCACGACGTTCAGGTCATGATCGAAGGCCCCGGACACGTTCCCATGCATCTCATCAAGGAGAACATGGACAAGCAGCTCCGTGAGTGTGGTGAAGCGCCCTTCTACACCCTCGGGCCACTCACGACCGACATCGCGCCCGGTTACGACCACATCACGAGCGGCATCGGTGCTGCCATGATCGGATGGTACGGCTGCGCGATGCTTTGCTACGTCACGCCGAAAGAACACCTCGGTCTTCCGGACAAGGAAGACGTGAAGGCCGGTGTCGTGACGTACAAGATCGCGGCTCACGCAGCAGATCTCGCCAAAGGCCACCCTACGGCACGAACGCGCGACGACGCGCTCTCGCGTGCGCGGTTCGAGTTTCGCTGGGAGGATCAATTCAACCTATCGCTCGACCCGGATACGGCGCGCGATTTCCACGACCAAACCTTGCCGAAGGAAGCGCAGAAGCTCGCGCACTTCTGCTCGATGTGCGGCCCGAAGTTCTGTTCCATGCAGCTCTCGCAAGAAGTGCGCGACATCGCCGCTCAGGGGATGCAAGAGCAAGCCGCCAAGTTCCGCGCTGGCGGAGACCTCTACTCCGTCACGAACGACGCCACTGCGAAGACCGCGATCGCCGAAGAATGATTCCTCGCAGTAGGCCCGCCCGACCGGAAGGACCTCGTGCCGGTTACCACTCCTGGCAGAAGCTTTCGTTTCTCCATTGGGAGGTGCCAGTCAGCATCCTTCAGGGGCGAGTGCACCCTAGCTTGACGATCGATACGTTCGAAGGGCGCGCGTTCATCGGGCTCGTCGCATTCACGATGAAAGACATTCAGCTTCGTGGGCTACCGAAGGTGCCCACGATGACGAACTTTCACGAGACCAACGTTCGTACGTACGTCCACTACAAGGGCCAGAACCCCGGCGTGTGGTTCTTCAGTCTCGATGCCGCGAGCAAGCTCTGTGTACTCGGGGCCCGAGCGACGTATCACCTGCCGTATCACTTTGCGGACATGCACCTCCGTGAAGAGGGGCAGCGCATCCACTACCACTCCGACCGCAAGTGGCCAAAGCCCGCGCCCGCCTCGTGCGACCTCGTCGTCGAGCGCGGACGCGAAGCCCCTGCGCCCGCCGCTCCCGGGTCTCTCGAAGAGTTTCTGTGTGAACGATATCTTCTCTACTCGGAGAAGAACGGTGCGCTCTATCGTGGACAGGTGTTCCACGAGCCGTATCCGCTCACTTCAGCAGCAACGACCCGAGTCGAGCCGGGGCTCCTGTCCGCCCTTTCGCTCCACGACGAGCCGTGGGGCGCGCCCATGAGCACGCTCTACAGCGCTGGCGTTTCGGTGGATGTCTTTGCCATCGACAAAGTCGAAGCGCGCTGACTTCACGAGCGCGCGCGCTTCGGGGCACGAGAAGTCAGTGAGGGCTTCGGCGCGAGAGGAGCGCTTCGAATGCGAGGAAGGCCTCATGTACGGCAGCGACGCGTGCGGGGGCTCCCGTGCGTGAGGGTAGACCGCCTTCGAGTGGTACGACGCGGACATCGCGTTTGCCGCTCGTCCCATATAGCTCCCAGATGGCGCTCGCGCTGCCGGTCGGAGTGCCCTTTGGAACGTGGCGTTTCACGAGCTCGAAGAGCTCCGCGACGCGCCCAGTCCCGAGTTGCAGCGCGGCCTCGCTCATCGGCTCGCCGTCGGTTTCGTCAGAAGCAAGGAGCCGCCTCTCGCCGGCGCCGGTCTCGAAAACCTTCAGCCACATGCGGTCGTGTCGCGTTTCGTCGACGATCGTGAAGCGCATGAGCAACTTGCCGTAGGTACATTCGGTTGCAATCGGGCGGCCGCGCGCTTCGGTGATGTCATCAGGGCCTTCACTCGACCTCGCGTCGCTGAATCTCGCGAGGTGGTAGAGCATGATGTGCAGGATGGGCTGCGCCGCCTTTGCCAAGCCGACGACGTGAGTTGCATCGAGCACGCCCTCCGGCGTGCGATGAAGGATGACCATCTCCCGTGGGGAGCCTTCGTGCTCGAACGACACACGTGCCCAAGAGGGGCCAGTTCCAACGGAACGGCCGAGAGTGAGCAGATGCGCCGGGGCGAGGACTTCGTCGAGGTACGCTGCCTCCTCGGGACGAAGCTCGAGCTCACCGCGGAGCGAGCCCTCGTCGTTGGCATCCACGTGCTCGAGAAGAATGCGCCCACCCTCGTGAAACGTGAGCCTGAGCCTCGGGCCCTCGCCGGGGGCCGTGTGCTTGAGGCCATGTTCGAACACCCAACGGGTCACCGGAGAAGTGTACGCGATTTCGGCGGTTCAAGGGGAGTCGAGTTCTACTCCGCCGATTGGGATCTCGCAGCGGCCGTCTCAGCGCCTTTCGGGACAGTCCTTAGCGCGCCTCTTTCGGTTCCCCCACATTGATGGAGACGATGCGCACCATGTTCATCGCTCTTTGAGAAAAGTAATCGCTCAGCTTCAGCTCCGACCCTGGCGTGAACGCTCCGAGCCGGCTCACTCGAAGCTTGTCGAGCTCATCGTTCGTGACCACGCCGTCCTTGTTGCCTCGCTGATCCGCGAGCCAGATGGGGGTAAAGGCAAACGGCCCAACGGAGCCCGGATTACCTGTCCGAAAGATCTCGTCTGCTTTCACGATGAACGTCGAATCGACCTTGTCGTCCTCGGGGATCTGCGCCGCGAACTTGAGTGCGAGTCCTGATATGGCGACCCCGAAGTCGAAACGCACGGTTTCCTTGCCGTACGATCCGCTCCCCACGTAGTGGATGGCGTACGGAACCTCGAGGGCGTCCTTGCCTTGGGTAAGCAAGAGGCGATCCGCTTCGTCAGCTCCTTCGAGACGCGGAGAACGAAGGCCACCCCGGAATGCGACGAAGTACTTGCACTCTTTGGCCTCGGCGCCTCGAATCACCGTGAGGAGGGGATAGCGGGCGTCGTAGAGGATGCCGCCGAAGTCGGCTTCCTTGTAGTTGCAGCCGTCGCCGGGCAGCGCCTCGAGACTGACGATTGCCTTCTCGATGATCACGTGCCAGCCGTCGGCGGTCGTGAATTCGGCTCCACGTGCCATGGTTTCGCTCGGGTCGAAGTGCAGAGCAATCCCCCCGCGTGCGATCGTCGTGTCTTCGGGAATGCAGGCAGCCAGGCACGCGAGCGTCGTGGTGGCCAAGAGAGAGCGGCGGCTTGCGGTGGCGAAGGCCTCGACGAACCTCTTCATAGGCCCCCCTCGAGTCCGATGCTCGGGATCGCAACGGGACCAAATGTTTGTGGCCTACACCCGCGTTCGTCGCACTTGTAGTCGATGACGTCCTTGCTCAGCGTCACGTTGAGCCCTTCGAAGACGAGGGCGAGCCAGCGGTCATGCGAGAATTTCCAGCGCTTCTCGACCCGAGCGTCGATTCGATAGAAGTCCGGCAAACGTGAGCCTACCCGACGGCGTGCCTCGTCGGTTCGCGGCCAGCCGGAATAGAAGAGAAAGCGCGACCCCGCGCGCCAGTTCTTGCCGAGGTCGAAGCTGAGCGCCACATTGAGTACGTTCGTTCGGTCGAACGGAGACTCGATCAAGTGGCCGTCGATGTAGCGCATGTTTCGCGAAAGCGTGTAAGCGATCATGCCGCCAACGCGACGGGAGAGGCGGCGCTTCAGCTGCGTCTCGAGGCCGATGGCATAGCCCCCCGTACGCACTTCGCCGTTGTTGTCTTGGAGGTCCACGGACCCGCCGGCTGCGAAGAAGTCGTTCGTGTCACGGAACGAGGCCTTCCATGCCGTCACGCCGAGGGAGAACTCTTGCGGCAAGTCGGCTTCGATGCCCACGCTCGTCTGCGTCGCACCCTGGAGCCCTTTGGGAAGGCCCGCGATCGATACCGCGGGAACGGGAATGGGGAACGCTGGTGGTTGATGCGTCAAGCCATGGGCGAACACGAACCTCTGCTTCTTGGACAAGTGAACCGTCGCGCTGAGACGCGGGTCTGCGGCGGCCACTTGCTTGCCTCCAGATGTGAACAGCTCGAGCCGAAGGCCCGGGTTGAACTCGACGCGCGATAGCGGCTTCCACGTAAGGCCTCCGAAGATGGCCGACGTGGTGTCGAGCCGTGACTGGAGAAAGCTCTTGTTCGTCGCGTACTCCGAGGTAGAGGTCGCGTACTCACTTGGCAAGTCTGCCCGGTACGTGTCGGTTGTCACATCGAGGCCACCGCGCACGGAAAGGTGCTTGTCCAAGACGTGCATGAATCGAGCGCGGCCCGCAACCAAGTAGTCGCGGGTATAGCGTCGTCCTTCGAGCCGCGTCGAATCGAAGCCTACCGTGAACCCTGCTTCGAGATCCGTGGTTTCGGAATGGTGCCTGTATCGAAGGTCGCCGCGGTGGAACTCCGAAGCGAAAAAGACATTGCGAACGACGGACTTCTGACCAGAACGGTCGTCTTCCTGGTCCTGCACCACGAAGTCTGAACCGCCAAACAAGAAGGCGCGAACGTCGTCGTGGTCCGTGACCTTGTAGGTCACCCGAGCTTGGTAGTCCCGATAGTCGAGCGTGATGTCAGGAGCGAACAGGGAGAGGAGCGCCGCGGTGTACGAGAAGCGGCCCCCCGCGAGCACGTAGAGTCGGTCGTTCAAGATCGACGTCTCGGCGATGGCTCCGACATCGACCAGCCTCAGGTTGGCTTCGGCGAACTTTCTCGGAGGCGCGCCGTCGGCGGTGATGTAGGCCCCTGCGAAGCGACCCAAGTGCTCGGGGGGAGCTCCCGGATAGAGGACGACGCGATCGACGAGGGCGGGATGAACGACGCTCGGACCGAGTCCGAAGTGAAACAGGTAGGGGACGCGGACGCCGTCGAGGTAGTAGCCCACGTTGCTCGGAGGCGCGCCGCGAATGTAATAGAAGGGAAGGCCCGAGATGGTGGGCACGAGCCCCGGAAGCACGTCGATGGCGCGAAAGGGGTCACCGAACGCGCCGGGCAACTGCCTTACTTCGCTCTTGCCGAGCTGAGACGCATGGGGCGCGGGGGCCCGATTGCCTCGAACCGAAACTTCCGTTGCGGCTTCTGGCCTACCGTTCGGCGGTGACTTGGCGTCGGCCGGGTCACCCGTCACGATGGGGCCGTCGGGGAGGGAGCGCCCCGGCTTCTTCACGACGGGTGCTTCGAAGTGAACGAGCACACGGATGAGCGCGGCGATCTTCACGCCGCCCCGCTCTGCAGGTTCGTAGGTCCACCTCGCGACCGATGCGCGCGCTTGTCCCACGAAGGGCTCGGACCCCTCCGCCGCTCGAATCTCCCGGACGTTTCCCGCATCGCTGATGAGCAGCGTGAGCACGACATCGGCGTCGCCCTCACCGTCGAACGGATAGGGAACGTCGGTCGTGACCTTGGGCTTTGGCGCCGTGACGGGCGTGGGCTGGGGGCGTTGGGTGGCGTCCGGAGGGTCTGCAGCAAACGCGACCTGTGGCAGCGCACAGAGCACAGCAACGCAGAATGAAAGGGCGCGCGCCACGGGGCCTAACGTAGCAGGCGTTTGCCAAATGGGAACGACACGCGTCGCCGTTTTTTCGGCGGTCGCGTGTCGTTCGTGTCGATACGCAGACGTCTGGTTCCGCCCGGCGACGGATGCCACCTACTTCAGTAGGACAAGGCGATCACTTGTCGCTCCAGGAGGCCCACTTTCCTTCGGTGGCCCACGCGTCGTTCGGGTCCTTGAAGGCCCCTACGTAGGTTGCGCTCGTGTCGAAGAAACCATCGGAGGGAGGGGTTGCGCCTGAGCTCAGGCTGACCATCGGCCCGAACTTCGGGGCTACGGCAGTGTAGGGCGACATGAGACCGGGATCCGTCATCATGTTCTTCGCTTCCCCGGACTTCAGCCAGGCCGCTTCGTCGAACGCGCCGTCGTTGTCCTTGTTCGGCGCGGCATCGCCATTCTCGGCGAAGGCGAGGTGGTCGACGATGCCCGTGCCCGTCGACCCGAAGAAGAGGGAGTTGGCGATGGAGAGGGACGGAGAGCCGCCCTTCGCCGCCGAGGCGGTCGAAGCATCACGAATGTCGACCCCGGCCTCGAACCCCAACGTGAGAATGTTACGGTAGCTGCCGCGCGAATTGCGGCGGAGGAGCATGCCATATTGTACGGCGTCGACACTCTTGTTCTTCCCTACGAGCGTCACGTTGTAGACCTGGGGATTCGTGAAGGGCTCCGCGGCCGTGCCGTTGGCGTCGTTGTCGCTCTCGATGCCATTGTCCTCGCCCGGGTGGTTCGGGTCTTGCTGCAAAACGGCAAACTGAATGCGACCTTGGTAGCCGTTGTCGAAGTCGAATCCATCGTCTTGGTTGTATTGGCAAGCGAGGTACTTCGCGTCGACGGTGCCACCGAAGAACTCGAAGCAGTCGTCGAGTGCGTGCCGCACCTGAACGTGGTCGACCTTCGTGCCGCGGCCGACACCGCCGAACGTGATTCCGTTCACTTCGTTGCCTTCCGAGAGAACATACCCCACGTATTCGACGCGCACGTAACGTAGGACGCCGCTGCTGTCGTCCGGGTTGCTCCCTCCGTACTGCGTACCCGACGTGGTGCTGAGAATACCTTCGATGTTGCCCTTGCCGCCGGCGATGTTGACGGGAGCGTTGCCGAGAAGCACGATGCCGCCCCAGTCTCCCGCTCGCCGCACTCCCTCTGCTGCCTGGCTCGTGAAGACGATGGGTTCATCAGCCGTTCCTTCGGCGATGAGCTTGCCGCCCGCTTCGACGAGCAGAATGGCGGCATTGGTCTTGTCGGTCGTGACGGCTCCACGAATCGTCGTTCCTTTTTCGATCGTCAGCGTCGTGCCCGCCTTCACGCGGACGAGGCCTTTCAGGAGATAGTCTTTCGAGCTCGCCAGCGTCCGGTTCGTCGAGATCTCACCGGTCAAGTCCTCGACGGGCTTCACCGTGGTTCCGCTGCTGCTACCGCCCGATGAAGTCGAGGAGCTCGAGGAAGAACCACCCGAACTGCTCGTCGTTCCGCCCGAGCTCGAAGCCCGGTTGCCGTCGTCGCTGCAGGCCGCGATCACCGCGCTGCTGAGCAAGCCCGTCACCAGTCGAATTTTCCAGCCCTTGATGTTCATGATGTGCTCCCAGAGAAGATTGGCGACGCTCTCCGTGGAGCGTCTTACGAAGCGCACATTGCCCACCTTGGGTGACGAGGTGACGGCGAGTAGGGAGCGAGTTCGCAGCGTCTCTGTAGCAACCGTGAAACGGTCAATACGTGTAGGATCCAGTTATCCACAGCGAGCGTCCCAGGACATACCGATTCGTGGTCATGGCGTCGCTGCTGTCGCCTTGGGTAAACCGATAGGGGGCATCCAGAATGTTCTCGATGCTCAGCTTCAAGTCCACGTGCTCGCCGATGCCTTGGGCGACCGACAGATCGAGGACGTTGCGAGGCTGTTCGTACGTGTCGGGAAGGCCATTCATGCCGACCTGCGAAATGCGAGCTCCGGAGATGTTGTAGAGCAAGCGAGCCCTCGTACGTGTCTTCGCGTTGTCGTAGTCGAGCGCGACGTTGGCGACGAAAGGGGACTGCCCCGCGAGTGGCCGCTCCGCGTTCGTGAGAAGCCCAACCTTGCTCCGGTCGAGTGTCACCCGTGAGTGGAGCACGGTAACGTTCGCTAGAACGCCGAAGTCGGTGAGTGCCTTGTGAACGAACGAAAGACTCTTTCGTCCCTCGAGCTCCACTCCCGTATTCGAGGCACCCTCCGCGTTGAGGTAGGAAAGCACGCCGCGACTCGTTGGAAGGATGGTGGGCTCGATCGGCTTGTCGAAGTGCTTGTGGAAGAGAGAGAGAGCCAGCACTTCGGACGTCCCCGGGTAATACTCCGCGCGCAAATCGAAGTTCCAGATAGACGTTCGATCCAGTTGAGGATTGCCGAGGACTTCGCGTGCACCCAAGAACTCCGTGAAGATGAATGGCGCGAGCTCGCGGAGCTGCGGCCGTGCGACCGTCCTCGTCACTGCGCCCCGAAAGACGAGCTTGTCGGTGGGCTTGAGTTGGAGATTCATCGCGGGCAAGAGGTCGAGCCGCTGAAGCTTCGTCTCTGCGCGCGTTGCCTCGGCCGCAAACGGGTCGAAGGATGTCACCGTCTGGGAGGACGATTCGACGCGCGGACCGAAAACGATGCGGACGGCCTTCGTGAGCGCCAAGTCGGTCATCGCGTATCCTGCGATGACGTCGTAGCGCGCATCGTATGTGTCGGTGGGGCGCGTCCATTCGTCGAGTTCGAGCGCGGAACCTACATTTCCTTCGGTGAAGAGCTCTCGCGGGGGCTTCCGAAAGGTCGCCTGGTCCGCAGAGGGGACGCGCAGGAAGCGGAAGCGTCGCACATCGAAGCTTCGTCCACGCAGCGTGAACAACGTACCGAACTTGACGTTCTTCGGTCGCTCGGGGTCCTTGTTGAGCGGCTGCGTGTAGTCGATGCCGAGCGAGCGGGTCGTCTCGGCCTGGGCTCCGTAGAAGTGCATGCCGCTCTGCGTGCCCTCGCGGAAGGCGAACCCCGTGTCGATGTCACGCTGGTAGACGGTTTGCCGCATGTCGGGGTCGCCAAGTGTGGCCCGGGCCCACAGGAGCCTCCATGCGAAGGTACCTTCCTCGAGCTGCTTGATGCGATGCTCGCCCCGAAGCTGCGCGTAGGTCAGCCCGCGATTCAAAAAGCGGAGGCGTTCATCGCGGATATCGGCGTTCTGCTCGTCGCTGTAGCCGCTGACGAGGCGCGCCTCCTTCTCCGCACTTCGGCTGTACATACCGGTAAAGTACACGTTGTGGCGCTCGGTGATGGTGCCGCGAACCTCGCCGAGCGCGCTCCAGTTGACGTTGTCCGTCCCGGTGTCGACGCGATAGTCGTTGAACCGAACGAGCTGACCCGGCTTCAACGGGTCCACGCCGAACGTACGAATGATTTCGTCTCTCTTGATTTGGAAACGACGCGAATAGCCGAGCCCCACGAGGTAGCCCACGCTGCTCTTGCTGTCTTTTCCACCAAGCTTGAACGTATCTCCCACGACCGCGTTGCCGCTGCCATTCGGAAGCGTGAAGGCCCCCTCCGATGCCATCGGTGTGCTGAGGGCCTTTCCCTGTGCCGTCAATTGGTCGTTCAGCGTTCCGTCGGGGTTCAGTCGAGTGACGCGCGTTCCGGGAATCGCGGAGGGGAGCTTCCGCGTTCCATCGTCGATGCCTAGGAAGTCGAGGGAGCCGCCCGCATAGCTTCGTCGATCACGAAACGTCGACTCCGAGTTGAAACCGAGGCCGAGGTTTCCGGAGAAGAAGAACTTGTTCGGAATGTCACGCGTGTGGATGTCGAGCGAGCCGCCTGCAAAGTCGCCCGGAATGTCGGGGGTGAAGGTCTTCCGCACGACCATGTCGGAAAGTACCAAGCTCGGGAACATGTCGAGCGGTACGGCTTGCCGGTCGGGTTCGGGACTCGGAAGCGGCGAGCCGTTGAGCTGCGCGTTCATGTAGCGATCGCCGAGCCCGCGAACGAGAAGGTAGCGCCCATCGACGACGGTCGCGCCGACGACACGCTTGATGGCGTCCGCTGCGTTCCGGTCGGGCGATTTCGCGATGTCTTGCGCGCCCACTGCATCCGACGCTCCCGCAGCGTTCTTGCGCAAGAGGAGTTGCGTGCCGGCGCTCGCGCGCTCGACTTCGGCCTCGACGGCAACGGCGTCTTCCAGGGAACTATCGTCGGGCACGAGTGCGACGTCGAACTTGACGATACGACCGGCGCCCACCCGGATGTTTCGCACGCGGACCATGCGATGGAAATCGGAGACGACGCGGAGCGTGTAGATGCCAGGAGGGAGCTCGAGTCGATATCGGCCCTCGATGTCCGCCGTTGCGGATTCCTTTCTTCCCACGACCGTGACGACGGAATCTGGCAGCGTCTCCTGACTACCGGATGAGCGAATCGTTCCCCACAGCGCGCCTCTTCCGGCCGCCGGCTTCTTGGCGGGGTCGATGCGCTCGGGAGCTTCATCGGCGCTCGCCTTCGTCTCGACGGCCTCTTCGTCGGGCATTCGTTGTTCAGGCGTTTCTTGCGCGAAAGCGAAGAACGAATGGAGCGTCGTGGCGAGTACGGCTGCGCAAGCGGCGCTCTTCTTCACGGAACCATCTTCTCCGTGAGAATGGCCACTGTCTTTGCGCCTCCGCCTCGAGCGAGGTCCATCGCTTCGACGGCCTTTCCATACGGTGTCCCGTCTTCCGCGTCGAAGTAGATGGCCTTGTCGGTTTTCGCGGCCAGAAGGCGTGACAGTTTGGGCGCAAGCTCGCTTTTGTCGACCTGCAGTCTATTGACGAAGATGGTTCCGTCCTTGTGGACGGTGACGACGAGGTTCTCCTCGGCGCCGGGGGGCGGCGGGGGAACGTTCTCCTCCTTCTTCGGAAGGTGCAGTGCGAAGTTCTTGGCCAAGAGCGGCGTCACGACCATGAAGATGATGAGGAGCACGAGGACCACGTCGACGAGCGGCGTGATGTTCATTTGCGGTGTCGCGCCCTTGCTGTTGCTGTCGCCGGTCGACATGCCCATTTTCTTAGTTTTCCTTCGTGGTGGGGTCGCTCGGGTCGTTCTTTTGCTTCGAGACGACGAGCGCACACTGGGTAGGCTACTGTTCGTCCTGGATGAGCGCGAACACCTGGCGAATCTTTTCGTAGGGGAGGTTCATGTCCCCTTGGGGACAACTTCCGATTCGGCTCTCGTTCGTGAATCGAGCGGACTCGGGCAGGCAATGCCGTGAGCGCGACGGCTTCCTTCTCGAGAAAGAGCGCGCCCGATGCCCCCATCGTCACCGTGACGGGGTCCATTTTTCCCTTGTCGGTCTTGTCGTCGTTTTTCACCGCGGGAAGTTCCACGCGCTCGCCGTGTTCGAGGGCCGGGGCGATCACCATGAAGATGATGAGGAGCACGAGGACCACGTCGACGAGCGGCGTGATGTTGATTTCCGGGACGGCGCTCTTGAATCGAGGAGCGCCACTGCCGGAGCTAGGCTGCCTGCCGGAGCTTGGGGACAGACTCGTTCCCATACTTGTTCTCCAATTCGTCGAGGAGCTCGCCGCTGGCGCGAGCGAGGACACCTTCCTCGGCATTGAGCTTGGCGTTCAGGTTGTTGAAGAGGAGCACCGCGGGAATCGCGACACAGAGGCCGAGCGCCGTTTCCACGAGTGCTTCGGAGATGCCTGCAGAGACGGACCCGAGTCCACCGGAACCCGAAGCGGCGATGCCCTGGAAGGCGGAGATGATGCCGACGACGGTTCCGAGGAGACCAACGAAAGGCGCGATGGATCCGACCGACGCGAGGACCCCGAGGCCACGCCGCAGCTCGCCGCTCACGCTCTCGCGCTGCCTCTCGGATTCGCGCCTCGCGAGCTCGACGAGGGAGACTTCGCCGGTGTCGGCCTTCAGCATCTTGCGGATCGTAGGTCCGACGATGCGTGCGAAGGGAGCGGCTTTGAAGTCGGTTGCGAACTGCGAAACGCTTTCCAGGTCGCCGCGTTCGAGTGCCGGAGTGGCGGCCGCCAGAAACTTCCCGGTTGCAGCCTTGCCGCGGGCGAGGGTGATCCACCGCTCGATGGTGACCGCGATGCTCATCGCTGCCATCAGGAGCAAGGAGCTCGCGACGAGCTTGCTCAGAAGGCCCATGCTGGCCCAAATGTGAACGAGACTGAACGACATGCGGCGATTCTCCTATCGAGTCATTGCGTGCGTAGACGGAACGGGATTTTGGCCATGCGCCGCATCCGAAGAGGCTTCCCTTCGAGCATCGCTGGGTGAAACGTCCAGGTGGCGACGGCGGCCTTCACCGCCGCGTCGAAGAGGTCGTGGCCTCGTATGACGACGATGTCTTCGACCGCACCCTCTTCGTTGACGGTGAACTTCACGACGACGATCGCTTCGATGCCTTGCTTCCGCGCTTCCTCGGGGTACGCGGGCATCGACTTGTGAATGGCGATCGGAGGGGTCGGATTTTCCGTGGCAATGTCCGGCGGCGGCGGCGGTGCCTCAGCGACCGTGGCCTGCGGTACTGCGGCCGGCGGCGGCGTTGTTCCGCCGTGCCCTTTGCCTCCGCGCGTACCGTTCGGATCGCCGGTGCCGTCGAAATGTTCGGTTGCTTCCTTGGGTTTGTTCGGGTCTCCCTCGGTCGGCAATTCTTTTGGGATTTCTTTGGGCGGAGCCGTCGCATTTCCCAGCGCGGCAGGACCTGGCGCGAGTGCGACCTTCTTGGGCTTCGGCGGCGGGGGCGGGGGGGGAGGCGGCGGCGGCGCAGGCGTTTCGACGCGCTTCACCAGTTTGACGTCCACCTTCTCTTCGAAGACGCGCTGCTGGATTTGCCCCCCGAAGACCGCGCCTGCGATCAGCACACCCGAAAGCACGACGAGGGCGCCGATGTAACCTACAGCCAATCGCTTCTTGCGACCGGGGTCGGAATCCGCCGTCGTCAGTGACTCGAACTTCACGAGCGGGGACTTATCGGTCCACCGTGGCACGCGTGTGACGTCTCCGAAAGAAGGACGGGGCAGCTCGGTGCCTCTTTGCGAACACCCTCGTCACAGATACGCTACATTCAGATCAGAACATGCCGGACAACAAGCCCCTGCCACCTCGAAAGCCATCCGGAGAGCGCCCCGCCGTCGCGGTACCGCGCTCGGACGGAATGCCCGCTGCGCCGCGCGTGGGTTCCGTGAAAGAGATGCCTGCCGTAAGGCCGGA
Source organism: Polyangiaceae bacterium (assembly GCA_046351415.1). GTDB lineage: Bacteria > Myxococcota_A > Polyangia > Polyangiales > Polyangiaceae > JABFRG01. Next base: position 244,573 of record JAXLYO010000001.1, read on the forward strand.
CGGAAGCCCGGCGCCTCCCAAAGTAAAGTCCGTGGAAGCGATGCCCGCGGTGAAGCCGGAAATGACGCCATCGCCCGCGAAGGTCATTTCCGTCGAAGCGATGCCTGCCCTGAAACCCGAGGCCTCCCCTTCGCCACCGAAGGTCGAGGACACGATTCCGCACGCACCGCCCGTCGTGCACTCGCCGGAGCCTCCGCCGGCTGCCGTCGCTGCGCCACCGGCCCCCGCGGCGGTGGTCGCTCTGCCTGCGATGTCGGAAAGCGCGATCCGCGCGGCTGCAAGAGCCATCGCGAGTGAAGTCGTCGGTACCGAGATCGCGGCACTCGTGACCCGTCTCTCCCGAATCGAAGATCAGCTGAAAAAGCTCGCCGAGCGGGAGCCGGTTCCCTCGCGAACGCCGCCCCCTCCTGCGGTCGTCGTATCGGGAACCGCCATTCCCGCGCCTTCGATCGCGCCAGCACCGTGGCATGTGCCCGTTTCCGAATCTGCGGCGCCGCCAGCTCCGTCCCCGTCGGTCCCGCCGCCGCGTCCGCGCATGTCCTCGATTCCGATCGCGCTACCGAAGGTCGATTTGCCGAAGGACCTCGAGTCTGCGCTCGACGGTTCGAAACGAAAACGTCGCACGACGACCATCGTCGTTCTCGTCCTGCTCGGACTCGTGGGCGGGTTGGTCGCCATGATGATCGCGAGCCAAATCAAGGCATCATGACGTTCCGTTCGCGGCGTGGCGCGCTCTTGGGCCCTTGCTGTGCCTCCCTTCTTGCTTGCGCACCCTCGCTCTTTGCGCGTGAATCGGAATTGGCAAAGCAAGCGGAGCTTCGCGACGATGCAGCGGCTTCGACGGAACACTGGGGCCTCGCGTGCCGCGCCGAGCCCACGAACAAGTACGCGTGTGACCGCGAACGCGGGTGGGCCGACAAACTCCGAACGCGCAGCCTGGCCGCCGCGAAGGCTCCGTGTGCGGCAGGCGATCTCGGAAGGTGTCTCGCCGCGCTTCGCGATCTCGGCCGGTTGCGACCGTCCGAAGCTTCAGCTGCCGAACTGCGCCGTACAGCGGCGAGCGTCAAGCGTCAAGGCTGCATCGTGCTCGAGAAAGAAGGAAGCCTCGACTCCGTACTGCAGCGTGCATCATGCATATATTTGAGTGCCGCCCAGTTCGATGAAGCTGGTGCGCGGGAGCTCGTGCTCGAGGAGCGACGTCATGCGGCCGCGCAGCTCGTTGCAGCTTCGTCGGGAGCACCCGCGGCGAGCTACGTGCTCCTCCGCACCGCCCAATGTCTCTCTCCGGAGGTCGAAAATGGCAAGGCGAGGGCTTCTGCGACGGCATTCCTCGCGCAAGCGTCGCTTCCCATCTTCACCAAGACGGAAGTAAGTCCCCCGCGTAACATTTCGCCGGCAGGGGCGGGGTCCGTCTGCGATGCGCTTGCTCGGGCGATCGGTGACAGTGTGCATTGTGCTCCTTCGGCCGAAGGTGTTCCGCTGGATCTCACGGCGACTGTCTCCATCCACGTTGGCGACGTCCAGCACACGACGTCGGCCGAGTATCGCGTCGCGAAGTACGTTTCTGGCACCGAGCGCGTCCCAAATCCCGAGCGGCCCTCCGCCGAACGCGAGCTAGACCGCGCGAAACGAAGCTTCGATACCATCGAGGTCGAGGCGCGTGACCGGCAGGTGCGTTGCCAGCAAAGCAAGATGCGAGACGCCTGCGACGGGTACAACGCGATTCAAAGCACCTACAACACTCGGCAGGAAGAGTATACGCGCGCGAAGAAGCGTCTCGAGGACACCCCGCCGGTGATCGAGCGGGACGTCGTCGAGTCGGTACCCTACACGGTCACGCATCACCTGTTCGCCGTGCCGTACACGGTTTCCGGAACGGCCGCCGGCAGTAGCAACGTGAGCACGCACGGCTTGCTCTCGCGCAAACGTGTGGAGCAGCCAGGTGTCGCGCCCGCCGGAGTTCGCGCGATTCCCTTGGTCGTACCCACTGCGGAAGAATTCGATGCGGAGGTCGTGAACGTTTCGGCGGATGTGGTTGCACCCCATCTTCGCAAAGCGATCGCGACGCGTGCCGTCTGCGCCACCAAGTCGTGGAGCTTTGATGGTCCCGACCTCGGTTGTCGCGCGACAGCGGAGCTCTACCTCACCGGTCGCCTTCCCGACCCGCGCTCCTTCCTGCACTGGCTTACCTGCTAGCGGGCGGCGCCGAGCGTAGCGGGAGTCGGAGAACGACTCTCAGTTCGACGTCGACATCATTGAAGAGGAAAGACGAGTCCGCTCCGCCGTCGTCGTGCGCGGTGTGGATTGCCTGGTAGTAGGGCTCGCGCAACTTGCTCCATGGCGTCTCGATGGAGAGATTGAGCGCCTGCACGGCAGCCAGACGAATGCGTTGCAGTTGGTCCGAGTCGCCGAGCAAGATCGAGTCGGTGAGGAGTCTCGCTTCCGTCTCGAGGGTCTCTCGATTCGCTGGTCCCGGGTACGTGCGAACTACGCCGTTCGTGAGGACCGAGATGTCGTTGAACGTCGCCGTGAGGAACCCCAAGGCGACCCGCACGGCACCCGTCGAAAGGAAGCTTCCGGCTCCGCAGGTTCGCGGCACCCCGGGAGCGAAGGTGTGTGAAGCGGCGCGCCCGCCGCGTTGCATGTGGAGCCGACCGGCGAGTTCCTCGACGCGCTGCCTGAGGGGAAGGGGCGTTTCGCCCTCCCCGAACATGCGTTTGAGTACCGATGAACGCATCGAGCCCACCCGATCGGACTTCCATCGACGGTGGATACGATTCTTGTCTCCGTCGTCGTCGTCCGCGGGGCCGGCGTCTGGAAGCAGCGATTCCAGCACGACGTCGCGTTGTGCCACGCTTCTTCGCCAGTTCGCCCAGTCGTCATGGTGGTGGCTCTCGAGCGCCTCCCCCAAAGCATCGAAGATGAAGAATGCATCTTCGTAGAGGGCTCGATGCATGGCGAGGAGCCCGGTCCAATGAATCCGTCCTCGAACCAGGAACGTCTTGCCTCGCGAGGTACGCTGAATCTCCGAAGCTGCCGTCTCGACCTCGACGAGCAGATCGACCGCGCGTTCCAAACGCGGGCTCAGGTTCGAAATGAGCTCGAGGCAATCCATCGCAGCGGCACCAAACCTACACTATTGCACGCGTCCATATTGCATGGACGCTGATGAGGGGCGAAGGACAGCATGCGCCCCCCCTCAGCAGCCCCCACGCCACGTCCCGGCCCCGTCGTTGCCCGAACGATACGAATCCCAGCGCTCTACCGGGTTTCCGGGCTGCCGATGGCGGTTTAGCCGGCGGCGTAGGCGAGCTGCTGTTCGACCTCGGGGTCGTTGAAGTAGAAGGGGACCTTATCCGGAGGTCCAGCGGCGTCGTGTGCGGCGTGAATGCCCACGTAGTACGCCCTTCGCTGCGCAAGGCGTCGCAGATCGGACCCCGCGAGGGCGAGCGCGCGTTCTCCGAGCAGAATCGCGTCCGTCGTCGCCTGGACTTCTCGCTCGAGCTCGGCGTGATTCTTCGGTCCGGGGTAGCTGCGAACGAAACCGTGGCTGAGCAGCCAGATGTCGCTGAAGGTGCGCGCCAAGAACGAAAGGGTCGGACGCAGGAGCACCGTGTTCAATTCGCGAACGTTGCCCTTCGCATGGGATGCGCGACGTGCTGCGCGAACGCGCGCCTGCAAGTTGGAGATCGTGAGGGCGTGCTCGCCAAGTTGCTCGCGAAGGGCGACGGGCTTCGTTCCCGACGCGAAGATCCGCTCAAGCACCGAAGAACGCACTTCGTCGACGCGAGGGGACTTCCATTGGCGGTGAATGCGGTGCTTGTCGAGGTCTTCTTCGTCTTCGCCCATGGCCGCGGGGAAAGCGGACTCGAAAACGAGCTCTCGCGAGAGGACCCGCCGCTGCCACGCGCCCCACACCTTGTCGTGATGCGGCTCAAGGGCTTCGGCGAACGAATCGAGAAGGTGTGCCGCGTCGTCGACGACTTCGCGGTGCAAGGAGAGCCAACCTGCCCACGAAAGCTCCGCCCGCACGCGGAACGTCTTGCCCTTGCTGCACGTGAGGAGCTCGGCGGCCGCCGTCTCCACCTGGACGAGTGCGCAGACCGAACGGCCCAAGAGCGGACTCAGGACACCGATTTTCTCAATACAATCCATTATTTGTGTACAGTCAGAAGCGGGCGAGCGAGGCGGTGGCGAGGGCTCTACTGTTAAACGTAGCGCGCCCAGTAGCGGGGGCAAGGCACAGTTTCGGTCGGCTCTGCCCCGAGCGCCGCGTCCTGGCTCCGGTCTGCCTCATGCCAGATTCGGCATGGCTCAGGGGAAAGATACTTCAAATCGCTTGCCAACCGAAAATCGGCGCGTATAGTCCGCCGTCCCTCGACCCACCTCGAAAAGCGCTTTGCGCAAAGAGGCGTCGCGGGTTATTCGCCGCCGTAACGGCCGGACTTTTTCCGGTACGACGGGGCCTCTCCCAAACACCAAGGTTTCTCATGGTAAGCAAGGCGATCGCCCGCTTCGCGCGGATGAGCCCGCGCAAGGCTCGTGTTGTGGTCAATCTCATTCGCGGCCGTCAGGCTGGCGAAGCGCTCCAGCTCTTGGAGTTCACCAAGAAGTCTGCAGCCCCCATGCTGAAGAAGCTCGTGGAGTCTGCCGTCGCCAACGCCAAGACGACGAAGCCCGGCGTCGACCTCGACGCACTCTTCGTCGAGACGGCCATGGTCGACAAGGCCCCGAACAAGCACATGCGCCGCTGGCGTCCCCGCGCGATGGGTCGCGCGACCCGCATTCAAAAGGGCCTCTCCCACATCACGATCATCCTCGGCGAACGCGCCTGAGCAGCTGACAGCAGAAGAGAAGAAGACACATGGGTCAAAAAGTTCATCCGTATGGTTTCCGCCTCGGCGTCATCAAGACCTGGAACTCGAAGTGGTTCGAGGACAAGGCCTACGCCAAGTGGCTCCATGAAGACATTCGCATTCGCCGCGCCGTCAAAGAGTTCTTGATGAACGCGAGCATTGCGGGCGTCGAGGTCGAGCGCGCCGCGAACAAGGTGAAGGTCATCGTCTTCACCGCGCGTCCGGGCATGGTCATCGGCAAGGGCGGCAAGGGCATCGAGACCCTCAAGACCGGCAACCTTACGACGGCGGCCAAGGGCGAGCCCTTGTTCCCCGGCGTTCAATCGTTCACCGAGAACGAAGTCTTCATCGACGTGCAGGAAGTCCGCAAGGCCGAGACGGCCGCTCAGCTCGTTGCCGAGAACGTCGGCATGCAGCTTGAGCGCCGCGTCGCGTTCCGCCGCGCCATGAAGAAGGCCGTTGCCACCGCGATGAAGTTCGGTGCGAAGGGCATCCGTATCCGTTGCTCGGGTCGTCTCGGTGGCGCCGAAATGAGCCGCGTCGAAACGTACCGCGAGGGGCGCGTCCCCCTCCACACGCTCCGTGCAGACATCGAATTCGGCACCGCCGAAGCTCGCACCAAGTACGGCATCATCGGCATCAAGTGCTGGATCTTCCGTGGTGAGGTTCTTCCCCGCCGCGTCCGTCGCCCGACGACGGGTACCTGATTTTTTCTAGAGGACAATCATGCTTTCCCCGAAGCGAACCAAATTCCGCAAGGCCCAGAAGGGCAACAACCGAGGCATCGCCTACCGAGGTTCCGACCTCGCGTTCGGTGACTTCGCGATGCAGGCTGCCGAGCCCGGTCGCTTGACCGCTCGCCAGATCGAAGCTGCCCGTATGGCGATCACGCGCCACGTAAAGCGCGCCGGCAAGCTCTGGATCCGCGTCTTCCCCGACCGCCCGGTCACCAAGAAGCCCCTCGAAGTACGTATGGGTGGAGGCAAAGGCGGCGTCGAACTCTGGTCCGCGGTCATTCAACCGGGTCGCGTCATGTACGAGATCTCGGGCGTCGACCTCGCAACCGCCAAGGAAGCCTTCCGGCTCGCCGGGCACAAGTTGCCCGTGGCCTACAAACTTCTCCAGCGAGGAATCTGAGATGAAAGCCAAGGATCTGCACGAAAAGAGCGTGGAAGACCTGAAGGAGCTCGAGGCGTCGCTGACGCGCGATCTCTTCAAGGCCAAGATGAAGAACTTCACGAATCGCCTCGACGACACGAGCTCGCTCGGAAAGTCGCGGAAGGAAGTGGCGCGGGTCAAGACCGTGCTTCAGCAGAAGTCGCTCGGCATCACCCCGGTCGCAGCCGCGAAGGCGGGCAAGCCTGCCAAGGCCGGAAAGAAGAAGTAAGGCGCCCCTATGAGCCAAACAGCAGAAACCAAATCAGAAAGCACGGGCACTGGCGTCGGATTCCGACGCAAGATGGTCGGCAAAGTCGTTTCCGACAAGATGGACAAGACCGTCGTCGTCGAGTGCATTACCGCTCGCCGCGACCCCCTCTACGGGAAGTACGTCCGCACGAAGAAGCGCTACCAAGCTCACGACGAGACGAACCAGTTCAAGACTGGTGATCACGTCGAAATTCAGGAGAACCGTCCGGTCTCCAAACTGAAGCGATTCGTGGTGATTCGCCTCGTCAAGAAGTTCGTGGAGGAATGAATCCATGATTCAAATGCGAACAGTCCTGGAAGTGGCCGACAACTCTGGCGCGAAGCGCGTGCAGTGCGTGAAGGTCATCGGCGGCTCCAGGCGCCGCTATGCAAGCGTTGGCGATGTCATCGTCGTCGCGATCAAAGAAGCCATTGCCGGCTCCAAGGTGAAGAAGGGCGATACGGCCAAGGCCGTCGTCGTTCGCACCACGCGTGAGATCTCGCGCGCAGACGGCAGCTACATCAAGTTCGACGAGAACAGCGCGGTCATGATCAACGCGCAGCTCGAGCCGATTGGCACCCGTATCTTTGGACCGGTCGCCCGCGAGCTCCGCGCCAAGAAGTTCATGAAGATCATCTCGCTCGCACCGGAGGTGTTGTAATGGCTGCCAGGCTTCGCAAGGGCGACAACGTCGTCGTCATCAGCGGAAAATACAAGGGCAAGACCGGGCTCGTCGCTCAGGTCTTCTCCGAAGACGACAAGGTGATCGTCGCTGGCCTCAACATGGTCAAGCGCCACCAAAAGCCGAACGCCCGCAATCAGCAGGGTGGCGTCATCGAGAAGGAAATGCCGTTCCACGCCTCGAAGGTCATGCCCATCGACCCGAAGACTGGCAAAGGAACCCGCGTCAACTTCAAGACCGACGACAAGGGCAACAAGGTTCGCCTCGCCAAGAGCGGCGAGGTTCTCCCGAACGCAGCGGCCGGCAAGAAGGCAGCTTCGAGCGGTAAGGGCGTGGAGAAGTAGTCATGGCGAGTACGAAAAAAGAAGGCAAGAAGCGAGAAGGCGCAGCCGCGGACGCAGCCGTCGTCCAACGCGTCGTCTCCGACACCCAGGCCGTTCCGGCGCGCCTTGCAGAGAAGTACAAGTCTGACGTCGCTCCCGCGCTCACGAAGCAGTTCAGCTACAAGAACGCGATGCAGGTCCCGCGCTTGCAGAAGATCGTCGTCAACATGGGTCTCGGCGCCGCCGTGTCGAACCCGAAGATCATCGACACCGCAGTCGTCGAGCTCCAAGCCATCACCGGCCAGAAGCCCGTCGTCACGCGCTCGAAGAAAGCCATCGCGAGCTTCAAGCTCCGCGCAGGGCTTCCCATCGGCGCAATGGTCACGCTCCGCGGCGACCGTATGTGGGAGTTCATGGATCGCCTCGTCAACATATCGCTGGCTCGCGTTCGCGACTTCCGCGGTGTTTCGCGCAAGGCCTTCGATGGCAAGGGCAACTACACGCTCGGTCTCAAGGAGCAGATCATCTTCCCGGAGATCAACTACGACCGCATCGACGTGGTGAAGGGCATGAACATCTGCTTCGTCACGACGGCTCGTACGGACGAAGAAGGTCGCGCTCTGCTCACCCATCTCGGAATGCCCTTCCGCGCGGCTTGAGCAGCCTCCACCCAACCAAGTTTTCACGTTTCAGTTAGGCAGAAGAAGAAAGAGATTCACGAATGGCACGTGCAAGTCAGTTTGCAAAACTCAATCGCGCACCGAAGTTTTCGACGCGCGCCAAGAGCCGTTGCAAGGTATGCGGGCGCTCCCGCGGTTACTACCGCAAGTTCGAACTCTGCCGTATTTGTCTCCGTGTTTTCGCCCTCCGCGGCGAGATCCCGGGTGTTACCAAGGCAAGCTGGTGATCCCATGATGACCGATCCGATTTCCGACATGCTCACTCGTATCCGCAACGCCTCGATGGCGCGCCACGACCGCACGGTCATGCCGCACTCGATGATGAAGGAGCGAGTTGCCCAAGTGCTCAAAGCCGAAGGTTTCATCGACGACGTTCGCGTCGCCGAGGCCGAGGAAGGCGGCCAATCGAAGACGCTCACCATCGTCATGCGCTACGGCCGTGACCGCGTCTCCGCCATCGACGGCGTTCGTCGCGTCTCCTCTCCCGGTCGTCGCGTGTACGTGCGCCACGATCGCATTCCGCGGGTTCGCGCCGGCTTGGGGATCTCGATCCTCTCCACGAGCGCTGGCGTCATGACCGACACGGACGCACGCAAGCAGCGCGTCGGTGGCGAGCTCATCTGTGAGGTGTGGTGATGGCTACTGAAGTCAAAGATCTCCGTAATTCGCGCGTCGGTAAGCGCCCGGTCGTGCTCCCCAAGGGTGTCACGGCAACGCTCGCGAACGGCGTCATCAAGATCAAGGGCGGCAAGGGCGAGCTCTCTCGCAAACTTCCCCCGAACGTCAACGTCACGGTCGACGCCACTGGCATCACCGTCGTCCCGACGATCGGCGGCCGCGATGGTGCGCGCTTCCAGGGGCTCACCCGCGCGCTCATCAACGGCATGGTCATCGGTACGAGCGAAGGCTTCACGAAGACGATGGAACTCAAGGGCACCGGCTATCGCGCCGAGCTCAAGGGCCAAGTCCTCAACCTCTCGCTCGGTCTTTCGCACCCCGTGAACTTCCCCTTGCCGCAAGGCCTGAAGGTGGAAATCCCCGGCGACTCGAAGGGCACCGTCATCATCCTCAGCTGCTCGGACAAGGAAGTCCTCGGTCAAGCGGCGGCAAAGATTCGCGGGTTCCGTCCCCCGTCGCCCTACGGCGGCAAGGGAGTTCGCTTCCGCGGCGAGAAGGTCCGTGAGAAGGCGGGCAAGGCCGCTGGCGGCAAGGGCAAGTAAGGCTTAAAGGTAGGAATCAATCATGGCTATGAGAATCGTAGGCCGCGAGCGCCGTAAGCTCCGCATCCGCCGCAAGATGGAAGGCACCGCCCAAAAGCCGCGTCTTTCCGTCTTCCGCACCGCCAAGCACATCTACGCCCAAGTCGTCGACGACGTCGCGGGCACGACGGTGGCTCACGCATCGACGCTTGCGCGCGATGTCCGTGGCGCCATCGCCGAGGACGACAAGTCCGGCGCTGCGAAGAAGGTGGGCGCTGCCGTCGCGAAGGCACTCCTCGCGAAGGGCATCGAACACGTCGTCTTCGACCGCAATGGTTATCTCTATCATGGCCGAATCGCCGCCCTCGCTGAAGGCGCGCGTGAAGCTGGGCTCAAGTTCTAGGACACGCACATGGCATTCGAGATCGAAGAAGAGAAGCTCAAAGAGCGCATCATCCACATCAACCGCGTCGCGAAGGTCGTCAAGGGCGGCCGTCGCTTCTCGTTTGCGGCGCTCGTCGTCGTGGGTGACGAATCGGGTCATGTCGGCGTCGGCCTCGGCAAGGCCAACGAAGTCCCGGAAGCGATCCGCAAGGGTAACGACCAGGCCCGCAAGAACATGTTCAAGGTTCCTCTCAACGGAAAGACCATTCCGCACGAGGTTCTCGGACAGTTCGGCGCAGGCCAAGTGTTCCTCCGTCCGGCCTCCCCCGGTACGGGCGTTATCGCTGGCGGTGCGGTTCGCGCTGTCGTCGAAAGCGCCGGCATCTCCGACATCTTGTCGAAGAGCCTCAACACCTCGAACCCGCACAACGTGGTTCGTGCAACCATCCAGGGTCTTCGCTCGCTGAAGAACCTCGACATGATCGCGCAAAAGCGCGGCAAGCAAACCGGCGACATCTCTGGCTACGAAGACAAGGCCAACAAGGTGCGTCGCCAGAAGACCGCCACGCCTGCGGTGGAGGCGAAGTAAACGCGATGAGCCAGCTTCACATCAAACAAATCAAGAGCGTCATCGGCCAGACCCACGCTACGCGCGAGCGTATCAAGGGCCTCGGCCTTCGTGGCCCCGGTTCCGAGGCTACGGTGGCGAACACGCCGTCGTTCCGCGGCGCCATCAAGAAGGTCCTGCACCTCGTCACCGTGAAGGAGGTCTAACGTGGCCGACATTCTCAGCAAGCTCCCCAAGCCCGAAGGCGCCACCAAGAAGAAGACCCGCAAGGGTCGTGGTGTCGGCTCCGGCATCGGCAAGACCTCCGGTCGTGGTTCGAAGGGTCAGTACGCACGTACGGGCCGCTTCAAGCCCCACTTCGAAGGCGGTCAAACGCCCCTTCAACGTCGCCTCCCGAAGCGTGGCTTCAACGCTGTCAACCCGACGCGCGTCGCTGAAGTCAACGTCGGTGCGCTCGAAGTGTTCGCCGCTGGCGCCAAGGTCGACGAGACCGTGCTCCGCGACAAGGGCCTCGTGAAGGGTCGCATCGACGCGATCAAGATCCTCGGCAAGGGCGACCTCACGAAGGCCATCGTCGTCACTGCGCACTCCTTCTCGAAGGGCGCGCAGGAGAAGATCACCAAGGCGGGCGGCAAAGCCATCCTCGCCACCGGCGCGCACGCGGCGCCCGAAGGCAAGTAGGCTCCGCACCGAATGTCTGCGCTCTCCGGTCTGGCGAACATCGGCAAGGTGCCCGAGCTGCGTAAGCGGCTCACGTTCACATTGCTGCTCCTCGCTGTCTACCGCGTGGGCGTTTTCGTCACCATTCCTGGCGTCGATCGCAACGTTCTTCGTGCGGTCGTCAGCAAGGGGGGCGGCGGGCTCCTCGGTATCATGAACATGTTTGGAGGCGGTGCGATCAGCAACGCCTCCATCTTCTATTTGGGCATCATGCCCTACGTGAGCGCGAGCATCATCTTGCAGCTCCTCACGATGGTGTGGCCCCCGCTCGGTGAGCTTCGCAAGGAAGGCGAAGCGGGCCAGCGAAAGATCAACCAGTACACGCGCTATGGAACGATCGGACTCTCGATCTTCCAAGGCGTTGCAGCGGCTCTCCAACTCGAGAGCATGAACAACTCCGACCTCGCCGGTTCCAATCTCGGCGAAGTCGTGCTGCACCCCGGCTGGGGTTTCCGCATCATGAGCGCCCTGACGTTCACGACGGGCACGGCCTTCATGATGTGGATCGGTGAGCAAGTCACCGAGCGCGGAGTCGGTAACGGCATCTCCCTCATCATCTTCGCGGGTATCGTCGACGGCATCCCCGCCGGCATGCTCGGCTATTTCCAGACGAATGCGGGCAACATCCAGCCCCTCAATCTGGCTGCAGTCGTTGGCGTCGTGCTTCTCACGGTGGCGGTCATCGTGTTCTTCGAGCGTGGGCAGCGGCGCATTCCGATTCACTATGCGCGGAGGACGGTCGGAAGACGCGTCTACGGAGCGCAAACTGCGCACTTGCCGCTCAAGGTGAACACGTCGGGCACCATCCCGCCGATCTTCGCCTCGTCCCTCCTCATGTTCCCGGCCACGCTGGCACACTACAAGGTGCCGCTCATGGCCGACCTCCAAGCGGCGATGAACCGCGGCGACTGGCTGTTCAACGTTCTCTATGTTGGTCTCATCGTCTTCTTCTGCTTCTTCTATACGGCGGTCACGTTCCCCGCGGTCGACCTCGCCGATAACCTCAAGAAGCAGCAAGCGTTCATCCCGTCGATCCGCGCCGGCAAACAAACTGCAGAATACATCGATTTCGTGCTCACCCGCATTACGCTCGGTGGCGCATTCTATGTAGCTGCAGTGTGCATTGTTCCCACGGTGGTGGGTGAGTGGTTCCGCGTCCCGTTCCGCTGGGGCGGCACCTCCATCATGATCGTGGTCGGCGTCGCTCTCGACCTCGTGTCGCAAATCGAAACCTATCTGCTGCAACGCAACTACGACGGTCTTTCCGGCGGTGGCGGTGCGGCAACCCGCGTTCGCGGCCGGAGAGACGTATGAAACGTATCGTTTTCGTCGGTCCCCCTGGAGCAGGGAAGGGAACCCAAGCGAAGCTTCTCTGCGAGAAGCTCCGCGTGCCCCAAATCTCGACCGGCGACATGCTTCGTGCTGCGAAGGCGGCGGGCAAGCTTCCCGAAGAACTCGTCCAGAAGATGTCCGCGGGGGGGCTCGTTCCCGACGAAGTCGTCGTCAAGCTGATTGACGAGCGCACGCAAGAGGGCGACGCGAAGGAGGGTTTTCTCCTCGATGGTTTCCCGCGCACCGTCGCCCAGGCCGAGGCGCTCGAACGCACCCTGGCCAGCCGGGGCCAAAAGCTCGACGTCGTCGTCGCGCTCGAGGTACCCGAGGAGCTCCTCGTCGAGCGGGCCGTGCTTCGTCGCACCGACAAGAAGACCGGCCAGATCTATCACCTCAAGTACAGTCTCCCGCCGCCTGGCGTGGAGCTCGAGCAACGCGCGGACGACCAAGAGTCGGTCGTGCGGGACCGCATCGCGGTCTACAAGAAGATGACCTCTGACCTGCTGCCTCACTACGAAAAACTCGGACTTCTCAAGAAGATTGACGGAGTAGGAACAGTTGAGCAGGTGTCATCCCGCCTCTTTGCGGCGGTAGGAGTCTAGGAAGAGAATGACTGAACGGAGAGAACGCAAGGAACCGAAGGGCGACAAGCTCGAGTTCGACGGCGCGGTCCAGGAGGCCCTGCCGAACGCCATGTTCCGCGTAAAGTGCGACAACGGCCTCGTGGTCCTCGCGACCATCAGCGGTCGCATGCGCCAGTTTTACATCCGCATCCTCCCCGGCGACCGCGTCACCGTCGAGGTGAGCCCCTATGATCCGAGCCGCGGTCGGATCACGTATCGACACAAGTGAAAGTTTGAGCTAGAAACCCCGTCCCCCGTCGAAAAAGGCCAAGAAAGCCTATTTCGAAGCGGAACAGCCCCTGAAGTATCAAGGATTCGATCATGAAGGTCCGCCCCTCCGTCAAGAAAGTCTGCGACAAGTGCAAAGTGGTTCGCCGTAAGGGCGTCGTCCGCATCATCTGCGACAACCCGCGTCACAAGCAGCGCCAAGGCTAAGCCCTTCGGCTCCAACAACCCAAAGCTTCGACTGAATTAGAGAGAGATAAGAAGAGGAATCATGGCTCGTATTGCAGGCGTCGACCTTCCCAAGCACAAGCAAGTCGCTTACTCGCTTCCGTACCTCTACGGGATCGGGCACAAGCTCGCGAAGGAGATCTGCGCGAAGACGGGTATCCCCGAGACGAAGAAGACCGAAGAGCTGACGGACGCGGACATCCGCAAGATCCGCGAGCTCCTCGAGACCGTCTACAAGGTGGAAGGTGACCTTCGTCGCGAAGTGCAGATGAACATCAAGCGCCTTATGGACCTCGGCTGCTACCGTGGCCTTCGTCATCGTCGCGGTCTGCCGGTCAACGGCCAGCGCACACACACAAACGCCCGTACCCGCAAGGGCCCCCGCAAGGGCGTTCTCTCTCGCGCAAAGCCGCCGACGAAGTAACGAGGGTTTCACCCTCGCCCCAATGAACTGAATTCATTGGGGCCCCACTCCAGAGTTTTGGGTCCCAAGCCCAAAACAGTGCAGAACGCACCCAAATCAAGTTTCCCCCGTTTCATCCAAGTAGAGAAAAAAAATGGCTACCGCGAAGACCGCCGCTGCTGCAGGCAAGCAACCGAAGAAGAAGGCAAAGAAGAACGTCGCGACCGGGATCGCGCACATTCAATCGACCTTCAACAACACCACGGTGACGATCACGGACATCAACGGGAATACGATCTCGTGGTCGAGTTCGGGGTCGCGCGGTTTCAAGGGTTCGCGAAAGTCGACGCCGTTCGCCGCTCAGCTCGCTGCGGAAGAAGCTGCGCGTCGCGCGATGGAGCACGGGATGCGCTCCGTGGCGGTCTTCGTGAAGGGGCCCGGCGCTGGTCGCGAGAGCGCCCTCCGTGCGCTCCAGACCGCTGGCTTCAAGGTCACGCTCATCCGTGACGTGACGCCGGTTCCGCACAACGGCTGCCGCCCCCCCAAGCGCCGCCGCGTGTAATTCGAGCGCTCGAACGCTCGCGTGCTGGCGCCGTGCACCGAAAGGAGCGCGGCGCTTCGCATTTTGTGGTCTCGCGCTAACATGAAGGTCGTGTAACGTTGCCGCGCGCCATTTTTGCGCGCTTTGGTGTCCCTTGAATACTCTTCCTCCGCTCCTCAACGTCACCGAAATCCATGATCGCAAGCGCATGCCCGTGTGGTTCTTGCTCGCGGCTGGCGGTGGTGCCGTCAATGCGAGCGCACTGCTCGCGTGTCGCACGTTCGTGTCGCACGTGACGGGGTGCCTCACGCGCTTCGCCATCGACTATGCCAGCTTTCGTCTCCTCATCGATTACGCCGCGGTGGTGTTCGCATTCATGCTGGGCGCGATCACGTCGTTCTGGTTTCTCGACGCACGCCGGCTGAAGAAGAAGACGCCTCGTGTCGCGACGCCGCTCGCACTCGTCGCGATCGTTCTCACGATTGTCGCGTTCATGGGGAGGGGCGGGCACTTCGGACCGTTCGGCCAGACCGTCGAGACCAACGGCGACTTCGTGCTCCTCGGGTTGCTCGCGTTCGCGATGGGGCTCCAGAATGCGTGCGTCGCCATCACATCAGGCATGGCCGTCCGCACCACGCACATGACCGGCCCCCTCACGGACCTCTCGATCGGTGTCGGTGCGCTTCTCACGGACGTTCCACGAAGCGTTCGTCGCATGGCGAAGAGAACGGTGGCTCTTCGCATTACGAAGGTCGTCGGCTTCGTGACTGGCGGCATGGTCGCAGCCGTCATCGCCCCTCACGTCGAATATGGCGTCTTTCTCTTTCCTGCCGCTGTTACGGCGGTCGGTGCGCGCCTCCTCCACATTTCGGTCGCTTCTGCGAAGTCTCGTGCCGCAGCAACCGACGTGATCCCCGAATCCGTCAATTCGGTTCGGACGCCTTGAAACGCAGCGAGCCAAGGCTCTCGTGGAGCCTTGGCTTTTCGCGCGTGTAGCGAAGCTTCAGTTCGCGGCGGCTTGCTGCGTCCCCGCGCTCGATGCACTCACGTCGCCGTTCGAGGCGCCGGTCTTCGCGACGCACTTTCCGCTTCGCATCGTGCAGACCCCGCTCTTCTCGCAGATGAACGAGTTCGTGATGTGCCCACACTGGCTGTCACGCTCCGCCGGGCCGAGCACCTTTGACTCGCCGAGGTCGACCGGGCAGCAGTAGGACTCGTCGAGCACGCTATTGTACTGAACCATCGATGGTGCTCCGCAGGTCGCGACCTTCTTCGAGCGAAGGTCGCCGCTTCCGAGGCCGCTTGCCTTCTCCGTGACCATGCGGGGCGCGCGCGTCCAGACTTCCCACTCCTTCAGCGCCTTGGTCGGCGGATTGAGCGAGCCGCACTTCGTGCATTGCGGATCGAGGGGGCTCTTCTTGCAGAGGGCCTTGTACGCGACCGTCGGGTCCTCGGGTACGTCCTTCACCGTGCGCATGTAAAGTCCGTACGTGATCTCCTTCGCATCGTGGTCGGAGCCCGTCGAGAACGTCGTCGCAGTCTCCGGAATCATGTAGATGCCCGTCTCTGACGCGAACTTTCCGTTTTTGTCGGCGGAGCGAGAGAGTTGCGCGTAAGGCAGGTTGAACTGCTTGATGACTTCGCCACGCTCGACCTCGTTGAAGGGGCGCGCTGCGCACTTCTGTGCGTTCTGTGCGCCAGCCTCGCAAGTCGCCATGCCATCACGCATTCCGATGGGCTTCATGATGTTGTCCGAAAGCCACTGGAACGCTTGCTTGCCGGGTTCGACGGAGCCCGAGTGGCCACCGGTCCCGAGCCAGATCGGACCGTCGCCCGAAACGTTGAGGTCGCCCGAGAAAATCTTCAGTGTCGAATTCGTCGTCCCGGCGTTCAGGCCATTCTGTCCCCAAATCGAGTTCTGGCGGAGGAAGTCGCGTTCTTCGACCATCTGCTCGCGGATGACCGAGACGAAGTCGCCGATGGTCTTCGCTTGATGGTGCGTGGCAACCACGTCGACGTAGACGGGGCTCTTGGCACCCGCGAGCGTGCCGATGTTCTGTCGAGCAAAGATGACGCCCTTGTCGGTCATGCAGTCGGGTTGCGAGCACGCGTCGTACTCGTGCTCTTGCTTTCCGGACATCACGTACTTCGAGGCGATGACGGTGCCACCCCAGCCGGCGATGATTCCGTCCTTCGGTCCACGGAAGAAGTTGTAGACGCGTGGGCGCTGCTTCTCGACCTCGTCGATCATGTTGTTGTACGTGCCGTTCCAGAAGAACTCCGTCATGATGATGATGTCGGGGTCGTGGTCCTTGAACACCGCCTTCACGTATTTGTTCGTCCACGAGCGCGAGCAATCGGTCGAGATGGGGCACTGCGCGGCCGCCGTCACGACGCGAAGCTTCTTCGGTACCGAGCCCGTGACGGCAGTCACGTTGTCTTGGATGAGTTCGTCTTCGGAGCTCGCACTCTCCTCACCTCCGGCGCTTCCGCAGGCCACCGAGAGGAGCGCGACGAGAGTACTCATGCACGAAAATGAGGCGAGATGGCGAGAGCGATGGTCCATGATGAATTCCTTGCGAGTTTCGAAGGCGTTGGGCTGCGTCTGGGGGAGACGCAGTCACGAATTGCAACGCTCGTGCCCGAAGGGAATGCGCTCGCAGGCTGTTGAAATTGCACCAGTTTTTGTTTCTGAGCGCGGACACTGCCACCCGAATCCAGGGGCCTGCAACACCGTTCAACCCGGGCGCCTGCGTGTTGCAGATGTTGCAGCGCTACGTCCGACCGGTTCGGCGCGCCCGCGGAGGAAGCACGTTGGAGCGCACCATGTACCGCTCGGCACGTCCTCCTATCGGCGCCCTCGACAGAGGACTTCGCCCCCGTACCGGCTTGCGTACCGTGCCGAAACGACAGAGCGTACATGCCCTTCACATCGCCGCGCGCGAGGTCCGCCCATCGCCGACCGTTGACTGTCTCATCCTCAGCTAGGGACAGCCCCAGCCCGTCGCTAGCGCCACCACTGGTTACGCAGGCCGACTTGGTAGAGGTCATGCGCAGCAGCCATCGCGTTGCTCAGGGCCCCGCCCGCTCTCAGCTCCGGCGCATCGACAGCGAGGCGCCCGCCCGATGCCATGGCTAGGGGACCGCCGCGAAGATCCACGCCCTTTCCGGCAGCTTCCGCAATGCCACGCCGGACGAGGGCTGTGAGGTCGTTGTCCGCCCCCTTGAGCCCGAAATCTCTTAGCGCGGTGATGGCGTCCTGAGGAAGGAGATCGCCGCGCTCGACGAGATCAAAGAAATCCGGGACGGGTGATTGCGCCATGGCAGCTCCGGAGGGAGAAGGTCCATCCAACTCGATGCATGGGGCATGCCGCATGCTCGGAAGTCGGAAGACGCACGAAATTCGGCAGAAAGCGGGACTATGCCGCGTCGATTTTGCGCAATGGGATGGTTCGAACGCCAAGTTGTGGCCTGTTCGTGTGGCCGCGGAGTTCACAAACGACCATCGCTACTCTGAGCGCCCGTGCTTACGCATGAGTTTGTAGAGGTACGTGCGGTCGAGCTCGGCCTCACGCGCAGCCGACGAGACGTTCTGGTTGTGTCGTTCGAGGAGCTTTTCGACGTAGTAGCGTTCGACCCGATCCGCCCACTGGTCACGAAATGCCCGAAATGCCCCCACCGCTGGATGTGCATCGAGCGACAAGTCAATCGCGCTGTGGGAGGGAGCCCGAATGCGCGCCGAGGAGGGCGCCTCGATCCCGGTCAGGCTCGGCGAACTCGCTCTCGCGGGAAGATACGGTTGAGAAGAAGAGGCGATAGGAATGCCCACCTGGGATGAAGGAGGGCCGCCCGTGAGCTCCAATGCCTCGTCCTCTCCCAGCGCCTTCAGGCGATCGATGAAGTTTCGCAGTTCTCGCACGTTGCCCGGCCAGAGCCGCTCGCGAAGCTGTTGGGTGAGCTCCGGCGAGAGTGCCGTACCCGCCTCTCCCATGAAGTGGACGGCGAGCATTTCGATGTCGTCGAGGCGTTCACGCAAGGACGGAACGGTGATCGGGATGACGCCGAGCCGAAAGTAGAGGTCCTCGCGAAACTCGCCGAGCGTCACCATTTTGAGGAGATCTCTGTGGGTAGCCGAGACGAAGCGAACGTCTACCGAGCGCTGCTCGTTCTCACCAATGCGGCGTACGGTTCGGGCTTCGAGCACGCGCAGAAGCTTGGGTTGCATGCTCTTGGGAAGCTCACCCACCTCATCCAAGAAAACAGTTCCCCCATTTGCGCTCTCAATCGCACCCGTTCGCGGCCCGACCGCGCCCGTGAAAGCTCCGCGAGTGTGACCAAAGAGTTCCGCGTCGAGCAAGTGCTCTGGAAGCGATGCACAGTCGACCACGACGAAGGGCCGCGACGCACGTGGTGACGCCGCGTGAAGGCTCCGCGCTACGAGTTCCTTGCCCGTACCGGTCTCGCCACCAATGAGGACCGACGCGGCGGATGCGGCTACGCGTGCGAGCTTCGCGTAGAGCTCGCGCATCTTCTTGCTGCCGCCGACGAGGTCGTGAAAACGTGCGTCCGGCCACGCAGGAGCCTCGAACGAAGGAGACGCCTCGTGAATCAGCACGAGTTCGGTATTCCCTAGGACGACCCTTCCTTGGTGCGGCACGCGCACGTGTTCCACGCGCAAACCCATGACCGTCGTGCCCGCCTTGGTCTGCAGGTCTCGGACCCACACGCCATCTTCGCGTACGGTGAACTCCGCATGCAAACGAGCGACGTGGGCGTCCTCGAGACGAATATCGGCGTGCGGCGCGGTTCCTACGATCATGTCACGATCAAGGGTCGCCTGCTTCCGCCCTTCGCGTGGGTCGTGCCACTCGAGATGAGCGCGACCCGAAAAGGCCTGAGCGTCCGGCGCGCCGATGGCAAGATTCTGCAGTTCAGCGCCCATCGCCCCTCATGGCTCGATGGTGCCTTCGGCTGCTCGAGCGGAGACGAAGTAATTCATTCGTTCGAGTCATGATACGCAAAGAGCAGCACGGGGAATTGGCGATTCTCTGAATCGCACCTTTGGATCGGGGGCCATGTGGGGGAAGAGTGACCAAAATCTCGTAACGATTCACACTTCGGGGGAGGGGGGCCTTTCGGTTCTTGCATCGAAAGCAGCAACCGTGCCGGTTCCGCTCACGGCAGCATTTTTCGCGGGCGGCTGATGGTTTTGTTCGGGTTCGCGCAGAAACGGAAGGATTCTCCTCCCCGATGAGTCCGCCATCGCCACAGAGCGCCGCCGTTGTGGCCATCGCAGCCACATGGCTGGGCCACAAACGCCTCTGAATACTTCAGAGCCTCGCGAAAATGCATTCGTTTGCCGGCTTCGAGACGTCGGCATGCCGTTTGCGATACGCGAAGGAACATCGGCGCAAGGGCGTCGAGGGCGACCACCACCTGGCGCGCAGGATTGCCCGTCCTGCGCGTTCGTCTTTTACGGCGCGACGCGATGCGAAACGAGCAGGTAGGCGAGAAGCGCGCCCGCAATGACGAGAGCGAGGAGGGCTGCCCCGAGCATACGTCCGCGGCTGGGGGGCGATGCGTGCACGACGGCATCCGTCCCTGCAGGAGACCCTGCATGTGATCGGGGCGGAGGTTCTCGGCGCTGCTCCAATCCAACGTGAGCGTCCAGGGCACCAGGCCTCAAGCTCGCATATGCCGTCGTGGACGACACATCCAACTCACCGACGAAACTCGGGAGCTTGCGGAACGAGGGCTGGCCGGTCTCATGGAGCTGCGCGTCTACCTCGCGCAGACGTTGGAGAAAGACGGCGCCATCCGCCGCGCGTCGCGCCGGGTCTCGCTCGAGGCCTTCCATGATCAATTGCGCAAGCGGCTCTGGGACCGTCTCGCCCTTGATCCGTCCTCGAATGTCTTTGGGCGGCGTCGTGCTCCGGGCGCGGATGATGTCCGGCATCGTCATGGCATCGAACGGCAAGCGTCCGGTCAGCATCTCGTAGAGAACCGTCGAAAGTGCATAGACGTCCGTGCGAGCGTCCAGTTCCTCTCCGACGGACTGTTCGGGTGACATGAAAGCAGCGCTGCCCATGATCCTTCCGACCTGGGTGTATCGAATCGAGTTGTCACCCAAGTCACTCTCCGCGAGCCTGGCCAGACCGAAGTCGAAAACCTTGGCGCTCTCGTTTGGACCATCGGGCTCCACCACGAAAATGTTCTCGGGTTTGAGGTCACGATGCACGATGCCGCGCGCGTGAATGAAGGCGAGTGCTTCCGCAACACAAATGCCGATGCGCGTCGTGCGCTTCGGGGCCAGACGTTCCTCATCACGCACCAGCATGTCCAACGTCACGCCACGAAGACGCTCCATCGCGATGTAGAAGTCGCCCTCGTCCGTGAATGCGCTATCGAACACGCGAATGATGCGTTCGTGCTGAATGCGTTGCAAAGCTCGTCCCTCACGGATGAAGCGAGCAACTCCTTCGCTCGTCCCTGCGAGGCTAGCCTTCAATACCTTCAGGGCAACGAGCGCACCGTTGCGGGTATCTTCGGCCTCGTACACATCCGCCATGGCGCCGTTTCCGATCCTCGCGCCGCGCCTGTACGGACCAACCAACTTGGATGCCGAAGGCTGCAGCGGAAGGGAATCATCGTCGCGCATGCTACTGAACATCCTGAGTATACGTCGGATCCGTTCCTCACCGGAAGGAAACCGCCAGCGCCGGAGCGACGGGGAGGGGCTATCAAGCGTGGGGGCGTCCAACCTTGCTGCCGGATACACCGTTTTTCAGCTCCGCGCTTTTGGGGAACGTGACCGCAAACGTGACCGCTGCGCCGTTCGTCCGTGGACGTTCATCCTATCCGTTGCTCGCAGCCGTGGCTCTGTCCGAGACTCCTGCTGTATCTGTTGGGCCGCCCTTGCCGGACCGTGCGACACATCTCCCGCCGCGCCACGTACATACGCCGCTCTTTTCGCAGATGACGGAGTTCGTCGTTCCGCCGCACGCCTTGTCTCTTTCGGCCGGAGTGAGAACTCTCGATTCGCCGAGGTCGACCGGGCAGCAGTACGAGCGTTCCGTCACCGGATTGTATTGCACCTTGGACGTGCCACCGCAGGCGGGGACCACCACGGGCCGCAAGTCGCCGCCGTGCGCATCATTCAAGGTATAGGCGCGCTCGCTCATGACCCGCGGAGGTCGGGTCCACACTTCCCACTGCGCGAGCTGCTTCGTCTCGAGAGGAAGTCTTCCGCACCCCGAGCAGCTCGGGTCGGTCGGATTCTTCTGGCACTTCGCAACGTAAGCATCGTGCTTTTGCATGACGAGGTCGGCACAGGTCGTAGCGGGGTCGAGCTTCGCGCAGTAGGTGACCTGAATCTTGTCGTAGATGGCGCGTCCCTGGTAGGCGGTTTGCACGGGAACGACGCTCGTGATCGCTTCGTTCTCACTGGTGCTCTGAGCGAGATATTTCTCCGTGAGCATCTTCCGGTACGCGGCGAACGCACCTGGGGCGACCTTCTTCACCTCGCGCATGTCTTGGCTCGGGAGAAGCTGAGTGACCGTGCGACACGTCTCGGGCCGTGTGCGGTAGCAACTCTCACAGCGGACATCGAACTCCGAGCCATAGACGGTTTGGCGAGCGTTTTCTTTGACGACGCAAGCGAGTCTGTCCACCTGCACGTTGGCCGTTTCGATCTTGTTCGCGACGGCGGGCTTCGTGCCGTTCATGCACGAATAACGAGCAACGGTCATGAGGTCTTGCAGCTTCTTTTGTTCCGACTTTCCGTTGCTCGACCTTGGCTTGCCGACGAACCATTCCTTGACGCTACTCACCTCGTCAGAGGTGCACTGCCGTTCCTCGAGGTCTCCGGCCAGAAGGAAGGAAATGAGATCGACGATACCTCCAAGGACGGGCTCGATGACGAAGTGCACGGCGACAGCGAAGAAGACATTGGCGTAGAGCGCGGCGAAGAATGCACTCGAGAAGGCCGTCGTGCCGGCCTTGAGCGTGCCGAGAACGTACGCTCCAGCTTCTTTGATCGTCGTGTGGATGACGGAACCTACGATGACGTCGACGAGTTCGTTCACGCGTATACGTGAAGCGATGAAGTCCGACACCGTGTTCAGGACGAGGTCGTAGCCCTTCCGAAGCCAGACATTCGGATCGAGCAGGGCACGAGCCTGCGCCGAGAGGCTATCCAGGGTTTTGCCGACGATGCTCCCGCCCTCGACGGGTACACCGAGCTTGCGTATCTCTTCGAGGAGCCGGGCATCGGGCCAGGTATCGGCCGCACTGCCGAAGAGCTCTTCGGCTACCTTGCGCAGGTCGATGCCTGGAGGTGCGCCGCCGAACACGTCGAAGAGCGAACCGAGCGGAATGTCTGCGAGGGTGAGGTCTCGGTAGCGATCGTTGAGTTCGCCGAGCTTCATCTTCTCGCGCATCGAGTTCAGGATGACGTTCTTGGCGGCCTCGTACGCCTGCCCCTTCTTCTGCGCGAAGCCTTCGGTGACGAAGCGCTTGAAGTCTCCGAAGAAGAGCTTCAGGAGGGACTCTGCCTCTTTGTCCCCTCGTTCCGCGCGATCCATCACGACGCCGAGGAGAGCTGCACGCGATGCCGGACTCGATTCGTGCCACACGCTGCTGGTCGGAACCTTCTTGGCGAGTTCGCCGGAAGGAAATTCGAAGAGCTCGTCCGAGAAGTACTTGGCGGTTACTTTGCGGGATTCACACACGTGGCCAACGCTCGCGGTCCCGTCGAACCAGTTCGCGTATTGGTGCGCGCAGCCATCGCCCGACGTCACGATCGGCGGACTCGCAGCGGTGGGGGCCTTGCCATCGCCTACAGCGGACTCGCTGTTGCTCGTCTCTTCGCCGTCTTCCGCTGCGCAACCACCGAGCGTGCCCGCAACGGGCAGGCTGACGACGAGGAGAGCGAGAAGGCGAGGTGAGAGGTTCTTGCGCATGAACACCTCGAATTGCAATGGCCGTGCCCCTGATCGGAGGACGGGGGCTCTCGTGAAATGGCTCGACTTTTCATCGGGAGCTCGCCTCTTGGTCACCGGCGGCGCCCTTCGGCGCAACAACGTCTTTGGTGAAGCTTCGTGTTGCGGGGTTGCAGGCAGCACTTCGCGCGGAGAGGCGGAGACACATCTAGGCGTCGTCGCGGCGATGCTGGGGGAGGGCTATCCCCGGGTGCCTCTGATGTTGCCCGATCGCTCCTCGCGCGCAGGCTCCAGAAGCACCGTGCGAATGAATCGCTTGAACGGCTTCACGTTCAACGGCCGACCGAGGTCGACATTCGTGAGGAGTCCCATCATGAGGACGATGCATGTTTCCGTGCGCACGTTTGCGTCGGGCACCTTCGCTTTCGTGAGCTCTTCACGTATCGACTCGGCGACCAGCGAAAGCAGGCCTAGGTATTGTTCTCGCACGGGTGGGTGTTTCGCACACGCCGCGAGCAGATGATGAAAGCGTATACGCGTGGAGCCTCCTCCGACGAGATAGCTTCCCTCTGCGATCGCATCGAGGAATGCATCGGCGAAGTGCAAGGGGTCAGACGACTCGCTCGCGTTGCGAAAGAGCTCCGTCATGAAGTCCGTGATGGCCTGCTCCATCGCGGCGCACGCGAGTTCGTCACGATCCTTGAAGTGGACATAGTAGGCACCGCGCGTCACGCCTGCTGCTGCACAGATGGCATCGAGACTCGGTGCGTCGAACCCCTCGCTCACGAAAAGCCGAATGGCCGCGTCCACGATGTTGCGACGGGTCTCGCGCTTTTTCTCCTCGCGGATTTCCGAGTGATACGCCACGTCCGCAAAATACCACGTCCCCGCGACTTGACATACCAATACGTATGCTAATAGTGAGTTCGGATACGGGCTCGTATTCGAACTGGGGGAGCTGCAATGAACAACAAGACAGTGCTGATTACAGGGTCTTCGACGGGCATCGGGCGCGAGGCGGCGCTCGCACTGCTCCAGAGGGGCCACGAGGTCATCGTGACCGGTCGCAAGCGCACGGACCTCGAGGCCGTCCGCGCGGAGGCGTTCGCGCGGGGCTATGCTGGTGTCTGTCATCCGGTCGTGCTCGACGTCGACTCCGCGGAGAGCGCCCGCGCTGCCCACGCGGAGGTCCTTCGCCTTACGGGTGGACGCGGCATCGACGCGCTCGTCAACAATGCGGGCTATGCGACCGCCGGTCCCCTCATCGAGCTATCCGACGAAGCGATGCACGCGCAGTTCGAGACCAACGTGTTTGGCCTTCTCCGCGTCACGAAACTATTTGCACGCGAGATGATCGAACGGCGCCAGGGACGCGTTCTCATGATCGGCAGCGTGAGCGGACGCATCCCGGCGCCCATGCTCGGCGCATATCATGCGACGAAGTACGCGCTCGAAGCGCTCAACGATGCCCTCCGCATGGAGCTCAAAGGGCTCGGCATCGACGTCGTCATGATCGAGCCGGGAACCATACGAACCGAATTCGCCGGCCGTGCCATCGGTGAAGCGAAATCGCAGCGGAGCGAAGGGAGTCTCTACGACGCGGTCTATGCGCGACAGGCGCAGATCACGGAACGCTTCGATCGCCTCGCTGCGCCTCCCAAGGTGGTGAGCGATGCCATCGTGAAGCAAATCGAGACCTCGCGACCGGCGAGCCGCGTGGTGGCGCCGGGGCGATTTCTCCTGCTGATTGCCGCCATCAAGGTCCTGCCCACTTGCTGGGTGGACGCGCTCATGCGTCGCGTCGCGGGACTATCGACGATGGTGCTAGGCGGCCAGCGGGTAGCCTGAGGCGTGGCGGACATGCCTCGCGTAGTTTCTTCGGTCGACTTCCGCGGCGAGGTGCGCCGTCGAGGCGCGCTCGAGCGCCGGCGTGTAGCCGAAGATTGCTTGCGGCATCATCGCGTATAGATGGGGCATGAGCCAGGCGGCTTGGTGTCGCGTCATCGGCAGCTCCAAGCACGAGCTGCGCGAGCGAGTTCGTACGCAGAGTGAATAGTTTGTGGAATACACGAATCCAAACTTTCGTCGTCGACGCTCGAGTCCGTACACCCACAACGCGTCCTGCTTGGAGAAAAGCCGAAGCACGTTCGGCCCGCGGAGTGCGAGCCAATCGCCACCGCTCAGCAGGACGGGGCCTCCGTGCCCGTGCGAAAGCGGCACGTTCCACCCTTGAGGCCCCAAGAGGAGCGCCTCGATCTGTCCGAGAGCGTATGCGCGCTCCGCTGGGGTGCGGCCGAGCCGCCGGATGTCTTCGTGCCGCGTCGGATCGGCGATGCCGACGATGGCGATGGGCGTCAATACGAGTCCGAGGAGGATGAAGAGCGGTCCGACGATGAGCCCGAGCACGAAGAACCCTCCGAGGACGGTCACGACGATGCCGAAAGGAATCGCGAGCAGCGCCGCCCAGAGCGCCCCGTAAGCTTCACCTTTCGCGGCCGCGAGGAGGCCATGCGGTCGCGCGAATCCCGAGGGCAACCGTGGAGCCGGAGGCGAGGGGGATGCGGTCCGCACCCAGGAGGCGGGGGGCGTGGCGGGAGCGGGATAGGCCGCGTACGGCGGGGGCGGAAAACGGCGGTGCATCGCTGTCTCCTACGGAGCGCGAGCGTATCTTCTGCCCTTCGAACTGCATTCCGTGCCGCTTTTCAGTGTCGAAACGCGGCAAAACACTTGATTTCCTCGGGTCATGCACTAGAAACCCGCCTCCCCCCTTCGAATTTGCCCGGAATGGGCTGGTTCTCGGGAGGCGAAGATCCTAATACGGGCTCTCTTCGAAGAAGCACGCGGGCAGTCGGCGGGCATCGTGGCGAGCGGGTTCAAAACCGTGCCGGGACCGACGCGCGAACACAGGCAAAAGCAGCCAAGAGAAGCAAGGAATCCAAGTACATGCAAACGACCATGATCGCACGCAACTGGCGCGAACTCATCCGTCCCCGTGGCATTCAAGTCGACCACGAGAGCCTCACGAACTTCTACGGCCGCTTCACCTGTGAGCCCCTCGAGCGCGGCTACGGCATCACGCTCGGCAACTCGCTCCGCCGCATTCTTCTTTCGTCGCTCCAAGGCGCGGCCATCACGGCCGTGCGCATCGACGGCGCTCTCCACGAGTTCACCTCCGTCGGCGACGTCGTCGAGGACGTGACCGACATCATCCTCAATCTGAAGGAAGTCGTCTTCAAGGCCGCTTCGCCGAAGACGTACATGGTCCGCATCGACAAGGAGGGCCCCGGCCCCGTCCTCGCGAAGGACATCACCCTCCCCGAAGGTCTCGAGGTCCTGAACCCCGACCACCTCATCGCGACGCTCGACAAGAAGGGCCCGCTCTCGATGGAACTCACCGTGAGCCTTGGCCGCGGCTACGTTCCCGCCGACAAGAACAAGACGCCCAACATGTCCATCGGCACCATCCCGATCGACGCGCTCTTCTCGCCGGTTCGCAAGGTGAACTACACCATCACGAACGCCCGCGTCGGCCAGGTTACCGACTACGACAAGCTCACGCTCGAGGTCTGGACCAACGGCGCCGTGAAGCCGGAAGACGCCGTCGCGTTCGCCGCGAAGATCATGAAGGAGCAGCTCTCGATCTTCATCAACTTCGAGGAGACCGACGAAACGGCCTACCAGTCGGGCACGCCCGAGGAAGAGCCGCTCAACGAGAACCTCTTCCGCAGCGTCGACGAGCTCGAACTCAGCGTTCGTTCCGCGAACTGCCTCCAGAACGCCAGCATCACGCTCATCGGTGAGCTCGTTCAGAAGACCGAGCAGGACATGCTCAAGACCAAGAACTTCGGCCGCAAGAGCCTCAAGGAGATCAAGGAAATCCTCTCCAACATGGGTCTCTCCCTCGGCATGAAGATCGACAACTGGCCCGGCCTCGTCGAGCGCTGGAAGACCGCGCAAGCGCAAAACTAGCAGTTTTGATGAGGGGTGAGCGATGCCGCTCCCCCTCAAACTCCCCCACCAAATAGGAAATCCAAGTTATGCGACATTCGAACTCTGGTCGTAAATTCGACCGCAACGCAAGCCACCGCAAGGCCATGTTCATGAACCTCGCGGCGAACCTCGTGCTCCACGAGCGCATCCAGACGACCGACGCGAAGGCGAAGGAGCTCCGCAAGCTCGCCGAGCGTCTCATCACCAAGGCCAAGCGCCTCGGTGAGGTTGCCTACACGCCGAACGACAAGCAGACCGACAAGGGTCGTGCAGACCGCCTCGCGGCTGCCCGCCAAGTCGAAGCCGTCATTCCGCGTTGGGGCACCAAGGTCGTCAAGGGCGGAGACCCGGAGAAGGTCGACCTCGTCGAGAAGATCTTCTGCGACCTCGCCAAGCGCTTTGCGACGCGCCCTGGCGGCTACACGCGCATCATCAAGATGGGCCCCCGCCGCGGCGACAACGCTCCGGTTTCGATCATCGAATTCGTCGGCGAAATGCCCGCGAAGACGGCCTGATCGACGCTTTCGAACGAAGAACGGGTCTGTGCATGATGCACGGACCCGTCTTGCTTTTGTCGCTTCCGCACGGCGCCAGCTGCGTACCGATGGCACCGATGTGCGCCTGTACCTGGGCAAGATACGAGTGGCAGCGTTTGCGCCCAAAAAGTCGCGTCTCATGCCAATTTCTTCGAGCCGTGCTCGTAACTCATGGAAAACCTTCCGGCCGAAGGCTGGCACGTCCGCTGCAATGAAGGAACTCAACGCCATCTGCCCCGCTGAGCAGCGGAGGTCCTCGTTTCATCTCCCAGGCAAAAGGATCCCCCATGAAGAATTCTCTGGTTCTCAGCGTTCGCCGCACCCGTACCTCGCTCCGCACCGACGTGAACACGGGGCCGTCGTGCGGTTCGCGTAGTCGCAACCAAAGCGGTGGCGGTTCGTACGGAGGTTACTCTGCCGGTATCGCGGCACCGCCTCCTCCTGCAGGCGGAAGCGATGTCGCCGTCGCGGTCGCGGGTCCGGGCCCGGCAGCGGCCTACTGATTCGGCCGCCCGCGCTCTCGCGCGAGAAAGCGACCCTCCTACGAACGGGTCTGTGCATGTTGCACAGACCCGTTTTGCATTTTCCACGTGGTCGACCTCCGTGGCGCCCTGATGGGTGCGCGGTCATGGAGTTGGCGTCACCCTCGGACCCCGTGTGAACATGTATATGCATTGTGCACGTATGTGAGGTGCTCGAAAACACGTACCTTGTCACCGATGTGGGGCTGTACCTGGACGAGATACGAATTGGCAGCGTTCGCGCCCAAAAAGTCGCAGGTCATGCCACTTTTTGCGAATCGCGCTCGCAACTTGTTGGAAAGATTGGAAGCGGACGCTGGCACGAGCGCTGCAATGATGGAGGTCAACGTCATCTGCCCCGCTGAGTAGCGGAGGGCCGCATCCATCTCCCATCGCAAGGATCCCCCATGAAGAACTCTCTGGCTCTCACTGTTCGCCGTACCCGTACCTCGCTTCGCACCGACGTGAACACGGGCCCCTCTTGCGGTTCGCGCAGCCGCAACCAAAGCGGTAGCGGTTCATATGGTGGCTACTCTGCCGGTATCGCGGCACCGCCTCCTCCCGCGGGCGGTGGCGGCGCGGTCGCCGTCGGTGGTCAGAGCCCCGCGGCCTACTGAGTCGGCTGCCCGCGCACTTGCGCGAGAAAGTGGCTCTCCTACGAACGGGTCTGTGCATGTTGCACAGGCCCGTTTTGCTATGACCCGGAGTCCCGACTTGCGCCCTACCTTCCTTCCGCAAATTGCAAAATTGCAGTGAGGTTGGAAAATGCTTGGCGCCGGCGGGATCGGTTCGGCGGGGAGTGCCTCGAACGGTCGCCAACGCTGCGTCGTTGGCGGGAAAAGGCTCGCCCGAGGCCCTATGGTTGATCGTGAAGCCATGGAACGAAGCGGCGGCTACCGCGGACTGCGAGAGGTTCTATTTCGACGCCGCGCGCGTCTCGAGAGGCGCGCGCTGTTCCTCCAGCGGGAACTCGCGCCGGTCTTTCGCCGCCGTCGACAAAGCGCGAGCTTCGGAAAGACGCTCACTATCTTCAGCGTGGCGTCCTTCGTGGCTGCAGGCATCTCCGGGCTCCTAGGTATGCCTGAAGGAAATATGTCGGCTTTCGCCGTTCCTCCCCTCGTTCTCGCCTTTCCTGCGGCCTTCGTGGTGTCGCGGGGGCTTTCGTTCTTGCGTCGACGCGAGGTCGTGCCGCTCCCCAACCTCCCTGCGCTGGAAGGGTCGGACGATCAATCGATGTTCGACTTGGACATGGCCGAAGCGGAGCTCGATGCGTACGCGCGTAAGCATGAACGTGGGCTCGAGTGGAGTCTCATAGGCCTCGGATGGACCCTGCCTTTGACGATCCACTATGGCGTCGCGCTCTGCGGCAACGGTACGAGAGCATTCGGCGTTTGGATTGCGCTGTCGACCTTGATGTCACTCCAGAGCCACATCACGCTCGCCTTCCAGAGTCGTCGCTTCGCGCGCCTCCTCGCGGAGGACGCGAAGATGAACGTTCACTTCGAGTGGTTTCGAGCTCTTGCGCTCACGACCTTGGTCGCAAGTATTCCGTGGGCGCTCCTCGCGGCGGTACCCACGATCATCACGGCGATCACGGGGCTCCTGTTCGTACCCGCGATGTACATCCTGGCGAAGCGGCGGGCGACGAGGGAGCACGCGCTCGTGAACGCGACCATCGCCCTCGCGCACGCCGAAGGGGAAGACGACGTACGCGCACCGCTCGCCGTGAGCAGCGCACCCGTTCGTATCGAACTTTCAGGTGCGAACAGCGCGTTTCCGCCCGCGCGCGCCGAAGAAGAAGATGCCGACCGCGGCAGCGAGAATGACCGCGCCGCCGGACACAAGACGGCGTGATTTTTCGGCCTTCGTATCGACGACGGCCTCGAGTTTGGAGAGTTCGTTCCGCGCCTTCGCATGGGTCGGGTCGAGCGCGAGTGCACGACGAAACGCTTCTTCGTCGGCGACGCCTCGCGAAAGGAGCTCTTTGCCCTCGAGGTAGGCGATTCCGCTTTCGATTTGCGCCTTTCGCTGGTCCTTGGGCTCGAGCCGCGCGGCCTTCCGGTAGAGCGAAAGGGCTTGTGGGAGATCCTTGTCTTCGAGGGAGTCGGCGAGGGCGATGTAGGCAGGAATCATCTCGCTACGACGATCGAGAAGAGGCTGTCTCGCGAGCGCCTTGTCGAAGGCTTGCGTGGCTTCGAGGAGCTTGTGTTCCTTTTCGAGCTTGAGTCCCTCGTCGAGCAACTCGTACACCTCCTGGAGACGGACCTTGTCGAACGCGAGAAAGAGCTCTTTGGCGACTTGGTCCGCAGACCAACCTTCGGGCGTAGGCTTTCCGGTCAAATTCGTGTAGGCCTCACGCAGTTTCCATAGGCCGTCGCCACCATACATCGAGAGGGCTTCGCGCGCTGCGGCTCGTACCTGTGCGCGATCCGTGTTTACGAAGCTCAAGATGACGGCGAGCGCTTCGACGTCGTGGATGGTGCCGTAGGCACGCAAGACGTCGCAGAGGACGGTGCTGCTCTTCACTTGCGCTGCGTCGCCGGCGGTCTTCTTGCCGAGCGCCTCGAGCTGTAGGTGCGCCCAACGCCTGGTTTCAGGGGAGCTCCGGCGCGCTTCGATGAGGGCAGGGACGAACGCTTCTCCGACCTTCGGAACTTGGCGGGTGATCTCGGGGCGGAAAACGCCGCCGTGGTCGTTCAAGATCGCCACGAGCTCGCGGGTCGACGCCGTGGTTGCGATATGGGCGAGGGAGCGGATGAGGACGGCCGTCGTGAGCGTCGCTTTGTAAGCGGCGCTGTTCTGAGAACGTAACCGCAGGAGTGCTTCGACGAGCCCACCTTCTTCTCGTGGCTCACCCTCGTTTTGTTCTTTGACTTCACGGATGACCGCGCTCACGCCGCCCACATGGCGCGCGAGGGCGAGCTTCGTGTGAATGGCGGACAGCGCATTGGCGCCGAGGTCGGTGACTTCCTTCACCGCCGCTTTGCGCGAAGCTTCCGGACCGCTCAACACCTTGGCGAGCATCCCCTCGAGTTCGTCGACGGGCATGGAAAGAGAAGCCGTGGCGGCTGCGGTGCTCGCGGCGTTGGAGGCGGTCGCGATGCCGGCGGTCGGGGCGACGGGATCGTCGGCGCGCGCCAGCGAGGGCACCATCACCACCGCGGACGCGAGTGCGAGCACCGTATACAGCGAGCGCCTCGTGGGCGTCGTCGAACGATTCATTCTCTTCGGAACGCTCGTCGGCTCGCGGTTCATCCCGTGTTCCATCGGCGAGCAACGATAGGGCGGTTAGTCGATGATGGCGAATTCGTAGTATTCGCCGGTGTAGCCTCGCCAACGAACGTCGACGCTATCGACGCGTGCTGCAGATGGGCCGTGGTTCGCCCAACTGGTGAGCTCACGAATCGAATCTTCTTCGCCCTCCGCGACCATTTCGACGCTGCCATCCGTACGGTTCTTGACCCAACCCGAAAGACCGAGGCGACGAGCTTCACGTTGCGTTGCCGCGCGAAAGAAGACGCCTTGCACTCGACCCCGGACGATCAGTTCGACTCGCTTATTCGCCATGACGTTGCTGCCTCAGCATAATCGCTATCCTCCTGAAAGGACTACTGTCTTGATACCCCGTATGCAAGTGGCTACGGCTAAGTCGCACAGATGAGCACTCGCCGGAAAGAGGGCTCCGCAGTAATGTCCGAAATTGACCATGGAACTGTCAGGCATCGGACTTTTTGGGGGAAAAGCGTGCACTGTACGCCTTCGCCGGGTTCCCGGGCCGAGTGGTTTCGAGTGGCAGCCGGAGGGGGCTCGTGGTGCCCTATCGTTCGTCCCGCTTTCGGAGCTTTCTGCGGAAGCGAGCCTTCTTTCGACGCGGGTTTCGCGCGGCACTTTTCGGCTCCAGACCGTGGAGCACTGCTTTGCTGCACTCGCGGCATTCGGTGCCTACGAAGGCTTGCGCCTCGAAGTCTCGGGGACGGAGATGCCCCTTCTCGACGGGACCGCGCGCCTCTGGTCACAAGCGCTCGTCGACCTCGGTTTCTCTCCTTCGCCTCCGCCGTTTCGCATCGATGCCCCGTTCGACTACGAGGTGGGGGGGTCGAGGTATTCGTTCCGGCCCTCGGATCGCGTGAAGGTGACGTGCGCGCTGCGTACAGACGACCTCCGGCTCGCGACCGAAGCCTCGTGGTCTGGTGACGCACTCGATTTCCACGAGCGCATCGCCGGTGCACGCACGTTTGCGTTCGCGCGTGACCTCGAAAACTACGCACGGCTGGGCGCCTCGGCCCACGTCGACCCGTCCAACGTGATCGTCGTCGGCGACACGATTCATTGCGCGGGAAGGCCATTTGAGCCAGACGAACCCGTGCGTCACAAGTTGCTCGACCTCATCGGGGACATGTTTGCGCATGGTGGTCCGCCCATCGGCGACGTGCATGTCATTGCGCCCGGTCACAGTCGCACGCACGCTGCGCTCGACTTTGGCAAAGCGACGGCCAAGATAAGGAAGCGATGACTTCGAGATTCCTGCTTTGGCTTGGGGCTGCCTGTGCTTCATGGGCAATCGTGCCGCTTGGCGGGTGCAGTTCTTCACCTGCACCCGTCGCCCAGAAGCCTTCGAACGATGCGGGCACCCCAGACACCTGTGACAAAGCGAAGCGCACGTGTGAAGGTGACTCCGTCCGAGAGTGCATCCAAGGTGCGAATGGTCGCTACGAGACCCGACTCCGCGCCTGCGCGGACGAAGCGGAAAACGCGGTGTGCCGCGAAGGCGCGTGCGTGTCTCCCACCGATGCGCAACTCGTGCAGGCAGGGCGCATCGACGCCATGCTCGACCAGCTCTCGAAGGTCACGGGCTACCCATTTCCCATCGACTACACGAGCTTGAAAACCGAAGCTCGACGCGAGCTCTTTCATGCCGACGGGTCGGACCGCGCGTTCTTTCAGGCGACCTATCGCGCCTTTCTCGGTGTGCCGCAGGGCCACCAATCGTTCGTCGCGGACAACGTATGCGGTAAGGCCATTCCATACGCTTCGACCTCACGTTTCGGTGTCTGTGGCCGACCCGGTGATGGCGGCAACTCCGTCGTCGTGACCTTGGCGCGGGGCGGGAACAAGCTCGGCATCGCGCCCGGTGATCGCGTCACGAAGGTCGAACTGCCGGTGGGCACAGGGGAGGCGGCCGCGGTCCTCGAGGGACCAACCCTCCTCGCGTTCTCGGCGCGAGCACTCAAGTGCGGCGCGAGTCACGTCTCCGCTTCGTTCACGCAAACCGAAGCGGCGGCGAGCTTCTTCGGTGTCGTTCCCGCTTCGGCGAAGTTGACCATCCTGTCGCCCACTGGAGAGAGTCGTATCGTCGTCATTCCTGCGGAAGCCGACGCTCAGTGGACGAGCTGTTCCGACCCGCTCGGTCGGGACCTGAAAGTGGTGGCCGAAGCGCGCACGCTCGCAGACGGTACTGCGGTCATTCGCATTCCGGCCTTTACGCCCTTCGACGAGCAGCTGCCCGCAAACCCCACGCTGGAACAATACGACGACTTTCGGCAGCGCTTCGAAGATCGCATCTACGCCGAGTTCGTGAAGGTGCAGAACGCACCTCGCCTCGTGTGGGACCTTCGCAGCAATGGCGGAGGTATGACGGCTGTCGGCCTTGCGATCCTCGCAGGTATGCCCGGCGCAACCGGTCAGGTTTCTACCTATTGCAATGCGCGGGTTCCGAAGAGCGACCCTCCGACGTTCTCGTCGCAGAAGTATGCCGAGTACGCGCTCGTGCCAGGCGGTCGCTTCGCCTACGCGGGGAAGGTCGCGATGCTCGTCGACGGTTTCAACTACAGCGCCGCCGACTACACGCCGTACTTCGCGAAGAATGCGACGCAAGTGAAGCTCGTTGGAAGCCCCACCGCGGGGGCTTTCGGTGGGGCGGGCTTGTTCTTTCGCTCGCCAGGCCTCCCTGCGTTCACGGTGTACTACGACAACAACAAATGTATGGATAGTGCAGGTAATCCGCTCGAAGGGAAGTCTGTCGAACCCCACATCCTCGTCGAATACGATCCGATCGACCTCGCAGCGGGCAAGGACACGGTTCTCGAGCGCGCCTTGGTCGAGCTCAAATAGACCGAGGGGGGCGCAGGCCCAATCCCTCGAGCAGCGACGGCCATTCGACGGCGCCCACCAGATAAGCCGGTGGTCCGCTTTTCCGAGTATGGTCGGCAAGGTCGACGAAATGCGCGCCGAGGCTGAAGGTCCTTCCACTCGGGAAGTGGAGCTGCAGCGTGGATTGACGATACGTGGTGCCCTTGACCGTACTCACCCATAGCGTCGGCTCGACGCGCATGGTCGCGAGCGGGGCGGCATCGAGCTGCTTTGGCCCTCTCGCGATACGGAGGACACCGCGTTCGATGAAGAGCTGGGTCCGGTAAGTCCTTCGTAGCGCGAAAAGAGCGGTGGCCACGAGGACGATTGCGCCTCCTGCGATCGCGATCGCGACGGCAGTCTCTGCGGAGAGCGCATGCTCGTGCACCCCGATGAAGAGGCTCATGGCAGCGCCATAGAGCCCAAGAAAGCCTCCAGCGAGCGCGATCCCACGGAGGAAGTACGAGGACTGCATCTCGGGGCCGCTCGGATTGGGCTCGAGCTCCACCTCGAGCCACGGTGCGACGGCTCGAGCAGGGACGGGCGCCTCTTGGACGTATCCGGGCTCACGGTAGCCGTGAACGATGGGTTCTTCGGGCGCTCGTGGAGGCGGAGCGAGCGCGGCGAGTCTCGCAGAGATGGCCGTGTGGAGCTGAACGAATGCGTCGCCCTTCAGCCAGACGTCACACGCCGCGGCAAGAGGCTCGCGGTAGCTTCCGGGGTGGCGGAAGACGAACGTCTCTCCGCCTACCGCAAGCGTCGAATCTAGCGTCGTGAGGTAGAGGACCGAGCCCTTGACGCCGACGTAGGGCTGCAGCCACTTGGCGTAGCTTTGGGTTGCCCCCTGTAGAGAGAAGTGGCGAACGCGGTCGCGGCTCTCGAGGGTCAACGTGCTTTGGGTGAGGGTCAGCGTTCCTCGAGCCGGCTGAACCAAAATGAACGCGAGGATGAACGCCGTCAGTGCACCGAGCCAGAGCGAGAAACCAGCGTTCTTCTGCGTGACGTCCCATTGCCGGAGCAAGACGAACACGCCGACGGCGCAAAAGGCGACGAGGACCGCGATGACTGTCGCCAAGACCTTTCTCGAGGTCGTCGCAGCGCAATGGCACTCGAACGTTTGCGTCTTCATCTCCGCCTACTCTCCGTGTACGACGGATGAAGGCGCGCGTTCCATCCAGACAATCGGTCCTCCGAGGTCCGGTTTCCTGTCACTGCATGCCAAGGTCACGGAATGACTTACATGCACTCGGGTTTCGGCTTGCGAATGAAGTCAGGCGCGGGGCCGAGGGTGTAGGGCGGATTGCACTGGGCCGCAGGTGGCGCACTCGTGACGGCGGTCGGGGCGGCCGGACGTGGCCGGGACTGGCCAGCGGCGTTCGTGATGGCAGGACGCTGAGGGGCAGCTTGAGGTTTCTCGGGCTCCACCGGCGTCGATGTGGGAGGCGGCGCGGCCGGAGTTGCGGACATCATGCCTGGCGCGAACCGAACACGGTCCGAGGAGACGCGCGTTTCGCTACGGACACTGGATGCGTTGCCGCGAAAGTACATGAAGCCAGCAAACGCGAGCGAGAGCAGCGCGAACCCAGCGAAAAGGGGCGAGAAGTTCCTTCGCGAGCGACCGACAGAACTCGGTCGGCCTGAATCGGTGTTCGAAATGCTGGCGGTCGTTTGCGTGGCTTGCTCGATGACCGGGCCGCTTTCGTTGGCCTCGAGCGGTGCGACCATCTTGCGGCTCTCCATGGCGCGGATGGCCGATGCACGGCGTTCGAGCGAAGCCGTCGAGAGCGAAGAAGCCCATTCTGCGATCTGTCGGGTCGTCGCCGGAGGTACTTCTCGCTCGAGCGCGGCCGCCATTTCATCCGCGGTCGCGAATCGATCTGCGACGGTGCGCGTGAGTGCGCGATCGAGCACGCTCTGAATGCTTGCAACGCCACCCGGACGCGCAGCTTCGAGGCGGGGAATCGAGTCGTCGAGGACCTTCGGAAGGACGGCAAGCTGCACTTCTGCTTCGAACAAGCGGCGGCCCGCGACGAGCTCCCATAGAACGACACCCGCAGCCCAGATGTCCACGCGGCGATCCGTGGGCTGTGACCGGAATTGCTCGGGCGCCATGTAGGCGAGCTTGCCTTTGAGAACGCCGTCGTCCGTCGTTTGAATGCGGCCACTCGCTTTCGCGATGCCGAAGTCGAGCACGCGAGGAATGCCATCGAGCCCCACCATGATGTTTTGTGGAGAGATGTCGCGATGAACCAAGTTGAGGAGCTCGCCGTCTTCCGAGCGAGCCTCATGGGCGGCGTGGAGGCCTTGGAGTGCGCCGATCATGATGCCGGAGATGATCGGCAACGGGATGGGGCCGAGGCGCTTCGACACCTGCATGAGTCGACTGAGCGACTCGCCGTGCACGTACTCCATGACGAGCAGAACGTCTGCGCCGTCGCGAATGACGTCGAGAATTTGCACGACATTTGGATGTCGGATGCGAGTGACGAGCCTGGCTTCATCGAGAAGCATCGAAACGAATTCCGTCTCCGCCGCGAACTGCTCGTGCAGCCGCTTGATGGCGACCGTGCGGGAGAAGCCGTCGGGGCCCGTGAGCTTTCCGAGGTGCACGGTGGCCATGCCACCCACGGCGAGCGGTTCGTACAGCGCGTACCGGCCGAACTGTTTGATCGGGGCGCTCATGGCGTCCTCGCATGGAGCGGCGCGGAGGCCGTCGTCGTGTTGCGCGAGCTACGCGATTGGGAAGTGATGATGGAGACCACCGTGATAACGGCGCCAACCGTTGCGACGGCCAGTGAAATGTCTGCCGCAATGAAGCGCGTTCTTACGCTGCTCGCTTCGTCCTCGGAGCAGAACGGCTTGCACGACTCGAGTGAAGACTTGCCACTCAAGCCCCAGGCGCCGAATCCGCCAAAGCCGGCGAGGCCGAGGCCTAGGGTGCCGAGACCGACGTAGAGCGGTACGCGGCTAGGCTCGGGGGTCGTCTTCGTATCGGGCGCTGCAGGAACGGGCGCGACGGCGCGGAGGGGGTCGCGGTATTCGACGAGTTGAAGCTTCTGCCCCTCGCGAACGACGAAGCGAATTTCGTGCGCCTTCTTGCCGACTGGCTCGAAGGTGACGACGATTTCGCCGGGGTCGATCGCGTGGCCACGACC
Source organism: Polyangiaceae bacterium (assembly GCA_046351415.1). Classification (GTDB taxonomy): domain Bacteria; phylum Myxococcota_A; class Polyangia; order Polyangiales; family Polyangiaceae; genus JABFRG01. The sequence goes on from JAXLYO010000001.1 coordinate 282,015, forward strand.
ATCGAGCTCCGAGGAGAGGGAGACACCGCCGACGGAGACGCGCACATCGCGACGGGATTTGCCGAGATCGTCGACGTAAGAGAACACGACGGTAGGCTCGCGACCTTCGACCTCCTTGAGCCACATCGCACAATCGGAGCGGAGCGCCTGCGGGCACGCTTCGTTGAGGCATGCCGCGAGTTCTCCGTGCGCCCTCTTGAGCTGGGCTCGCTTCATCGCGATCTGTGCGTTCTCGTAGGCACTCACGCAGGCCTGCTTGGTCTCCTTGTCGCCCGCGAATGCGGTGATGGACGGGGCGACCATGAGACAGAAGCTCACAGCGCCGACAACAGACCGCATCTATCTATGGTACGCGCGTTCCCAAGAGGTTCCATGTCGAAACGCAACGCACACGTTGTCCTACGTTGGAAAGCGGTGTGCGCGTGCTGCATGCCGCACGCCGCATGCCGCTCGTGAGTGTGGGAGCTGCGTATCCACATGGATCACCAATCCGCGGGAGCGCTAAGGGCATCTACCGACCCACTTTCCAGCGGCGCCCGCATCGGGGTCGTCGCAGGGGGTCGGCTGGATGGGGGCGGGGAAGGGAGGGCCCAGTTTCGCGGGAATCGCCGTGTAGGCGAAGGCGAGGGAGACCGCATCGCAGGGCAGGCCCTTGTTGTCGTCACCCGGTGCCTTGCGGATATCGAGCTCCTTGCAGACGTTGTCGCGAAGCGCGGCGTAGATGGGCTCGTCACGGCAGAGATTGTCGAACGGCGGGTTCGGTGAGCGAAACATCTGGAACTGCGTCAGGATGTCCTCTGCGGAATCGCGCCCCTGAATCACGCCGTCGACCAACTGCGTGCCGCCCTGCGCGAAGGGTACGAGTTTGCCCGTGATGATGACGTCCTGGATGACGAAGCGTACCGCACCGAGCGCCAGAGCCATGCTGCTGAAGCGTCCAACGAGGACGCCGTCCCGGACGTAGGCGGCGCGGTCTTCGATGCGCGGGACCCCTCCCGGCAACGAATCGGGATCGTAGGTCCACACGTCGTTGCCATCGCGCTTCGGTGGAATGGTGCCGGCCTCCGGACTCCAGAAACCATCGCCGGCGTCTTGGCTTCCGTCCGTACCGAACGAGTAAAGGAGACCGAGAACGACGTTGCTGTCGTTGGGCGTTCCGTTCCAATCAGCGAGTTGGAGGATGAGCGTTGCCCGGCCGCGCTGGATAGGGCCAGACGGATCGATGTCGTACTTGGCGATCGACTTCGCCTGCGCGGCGATGGCTTTGTAAAGTGCGCCACCAGCGTTGTCGACGCCCTCGGGGAGGTCGCATGCTGGCGCGGTAGGGGCGGCCTTGTTGAGGCACGACGTGGGACCCCCCTGGCACGTGCATTGTCGATCCAGATCGTAGCCGAGCGGTCCACCATCGCGGTCTGGCTGCATCGAATCGAACGCGAACCTGAGGAGAGGCCCGGAGCCTTCGCCGGCCGTGGGGCGTTCCGGGGGAATTCGCAAGGCGCACCCCGCGTCGATGCTCGCGTCGGAGCGCACGTCGAGACTGGCTTCGAGCCCAGCGTCCGAACGAATGCCGTTCGTATAGTCGTCGAGCGGATTGAGAAGCGTGCAGGCGGCGAGCAAGAGGAGCGCGGCAAGTACGCCCCAAAATGCTGCTCTGCGAGCGCTACCAGATCGACGTCGACCGCTCGAGACCATGGAAGAGTGAGACTAACATGCTTCCGGGTCAAAGCCAGAGTGCGAGGCCGAGGATGGGCAAGCACAGCACGAACAAGATGAGGCAGTAGCCCATGATGTCTCGCGCGCGGAGGCCCATGAGGCCGAGGAGCGGCAAGCTCCAGAATGGCTGATACATGTTGCCCAGCATGTTGCCGTAGGCGACGGCCATCGTGATCTTTCCGAAGGGAGCTCCAAGCTCCTTGGCGGCCTTGAGCATGACGGGACCTTCGACGGCCCACTCTCCGGCGCCCGACGGGACGAAGCTCTTCGTGACGATCGACGCGATGAACGTGAGCACGGGAAGGTTCTTCGCCGTGGCGCCTCCGATGAATGCATGCGCGATGTGCTCGGAGAGGCCGGTCTTGTTCATCACTGCGAGGATGCCGCCATAGAACGGGAACTGCAGCACGATCCCCGATACACCACGAACACTCTTGCTGATCGCTTTCGCATACGAGACGGCGCTCGGATGCAGCGTCATGCCCAGCATGAGGAACGAGACATTGACGACGTTGTGATTGAGGTCGAAGCCGTTTTGCCGAAAGTGGCGCACGAGAAACGTGAGGCCGAGTACTCCCACTACGAGCGGGAGAGCGCGGGCGCTGTCGACGTATTCGGCAAACGTGCGCGTGGGTGCTGCTTTGGCTGCGACGGATTCCTCCGTCACTTCGGGAAGCGCCTCTGCTTCGACGATGCCCTCCTTCGGATGCATGGCTGCAACGAGTGGGGGTACGAGGAGAGCCACGAGCCCGCATACGATGAGGTTGTAGGGAGCGAAGATCGTCTCCGAGAGCGGGATCTTGTGACCGGCCATACCGAGCGCGTCGCTCACGAAGTTCTTCTCGGTGTTCATGAGGAGCGGTGCGCTTGCCGTGAGCCCGGCATGCCACAAGAGCATCGAAGCGTAGGCGCCCGTACCAAGCAGCGCGTAGTGGACACGAATGCCGCGCGCCCTGAGCGAGCGACCGACTTCGCGAGCGAGGAGCGCACTCGAGACGAGGCCGAACCCCCAATGCACCCAGCCCGTCACGACGGCAAAGGCCGACACGAGAAACAATGCACCGCGCGGCGTCTTGGGGATGGCGGTGAGCCAAGCGAGCGCGCGTTTCGCCGGAGGACTCTCTGCGATGGCTTCACCGGTGACGACGATGAGGATGATTTGAAGGCCGAACTTGAGGATCTCGGCATTCCCGAAGCCCGCGGTCCATGCACTGACGAGCTCCGAAGCCCGCGCGCCATAGGGAAGAGGTAAGGGGGCGTTCGGCGCCTGGTATCCCATGCTCACGAAGCCGAGCACCAGCGTCACCAGCGTCAACAAGAGCACGAGGACGAACGGGTCCGGCATGAAGCGCCGTACGAGCCGCTCGGCGGCACCTCCGATTCGGGAAAGGATTCCTTGTTCGCTCACGGTGACACGCTAACACGAGGGCGACTCCTTCGGTTGTTTCGTCGTTGACAGCGCGTGTCCACCATGGCGCGATGCGAGCCAAGGCGATGGTCCTTCGACGCTCACTCGGCTGCCTCTTCGTGATCGCCCTCGGGGGCACGCTCTCGAAGCCAGCCCTCGCGGCGGAAAATGCGCCCGAGCCCGAGTCACATCCGTTCACGGTGGACGTGACATCGGCGACCGGAGTGCTCCGTACCGATCGAAGGATCGCCGCTTCGACGCTCGGTATTCACGTGTGGACGCCGCTTGCGGGTGCGTGGCTTCGGGGAGGACTCGGATACGCGGTCGCCCTTTCGGGGGTCCCGTCGCGCTCCGCTGCGCGCGAGCAGAATACATACGCGCTTTCAGGCAACGTGAGCGCATTCACCCGCGCCGAATGGTCCTCGGACGACTTGTTTGCGGCCGGCTACCTCGAACTGTGGCTACCGACGGCGGCATTCGATCCGGCGGGGCCGGCGAGTTCTGCGGCGGAGGCCGCACAAACGACGACGCTCGGCGAGCCTTGGCGGTTCATGCCTGCGGCACTCGGCGGGTCGATTGGAATGGAGGCAGGCTTTCGACGTGGGCCGTTCATTGCAACGATCCACCAGACGCTCGATGCCGCGACCATCGTTTTGGGGGACTCCAAGCAGACGGGCCTCGCGACCACGGCTGCCGTCATCGATTTCGCCATCGCGCCGAGTTCCCGTATCGGACTGCGCATCATCCAGCGCTACGATCTCGACTCCTCGGTCGCCCCCGAAGCAAGGAGACGCCTGCAACTCGGCCCTTGCGCCACGGCCGGGAACGGAAAGACAGTCTTCGAGGCGACCGTGCTCATGGGTGAAGCGATCGCGCGCACTGCGACATCCGCTGCGGTGCTGCGCCTTTCGCTCCGCCATACATGGTGATGGGCAAAACAAGGCGGCTCTCGTATGCTGCCTCGCCGGAAATGGACTGGTCCTTTCTCTCGATCCCGATCTTCCAGCGTGCGCTGGGAGCTGCGCTCATTTTGGCAGTGCTGCTCGCGCTGTTCGGTGTGCTCGTGACCGCGCGTGGCCTCGCTTACCTAGGCGATGGACTATCGCACGCGGCCTTCGGAGGTATCGCACTCGGGCTCTTTCTCGGCATGAAGCAACCTCTCTTCATCGCGATCCCCTTCACGGCAGCGGCGGCCGTCGCCATCGGCGCACTTCGTCGAAAGAGCGGAATTCGCACGGACGTGGCCATGGCTGTGCTCTTCGCGCTTTGCTTCTCGGCTGGCGTCATCTTGCTCCGGAAGGCGCCTCGTACGGGGGCGGTCTTCGATCCCGAGCAGCTCCTTTTCGGAAACATCCTGTTGATTGGTCGCGGCGACCTATGGGTCGTGCTCGGCATCTTCGTCGTCACTCTCTTGTTTTTGGTCTTCGGCTGGACGCGGCTCGCCTATGCCACGTTCGACGAAGAACTGGCTCGCTTGAGCGGGATCGAAGCTGGTTGGCTCGAGAGTATCTTGCTCGCACTCCTGGCAGCGGTCGTCGTGACAGCCATCCGCCTCGCAGGCGTGGTTCTCGTGAGCGCGTTCCTCGTCATTCCCGCAGCTGGCGCGCGGATGCTGGGTAAGACGTTTGCACGTGTGGCGCTCGTCGCTACGGTGTTCGGTGCATTCGGTGTGCTCGTCGGGTTCGCGCTCGCTCAAGCAGCCGAATGGCCGGAGGGCGCCACGATCGTATGTGTTCTCGGCGTCATGTTCATTTTCGTTGCCGAGCTGACGCGCCTTGCGCCCGCCCGAAGGAGGCCCCTCCGTTGAAATCGAAACCGTCGAAAGTTGCGCCGTTTCTCGTTGTCGTTGCACTCGCGCTCGGGTTGCTTCTTCTGCCCGGCTGTAGCAAGTGTGGCGCAGCACCCACGGGACGCATGCATGTCGCCGTCTCGGTCTTTCCAATCTACGACTTGGTGCGTACCGTCGCCGGCCCCGACGCGGACGTTCACCTCCTCTTGCCGGCGGGGCACAACGAGCATCATTTCGATCCGACGCCGAAAGACGTGACGGACGCAGCCAAGGCACAGGTCTTCGTGATGGTTGGCCTTGGTCTCGACACCTGGATGGAGAAGCTCGCCAAGGATTCGGCGCCCAAGGCTCGTCTCCTCAAAGTCGGTGACCGCGTTCCCACACGGCCCATGCCGGAGATGCTGGGCGAGGCCGAAGCACACGCGAACGGGCCCGACGACGATGACGACCACCATGGTGGAACGGATCCTCATGTTTGGCTCGACCCCCAGCGCGTGCGTCTGATGGTGAAGGCCATTGCGGAGGAACTCGCCAAGCAAGACAGCCCTCACGCCACCGCCTATCGCGAACGCGCCACGGCTTTCGACGGAAAGCTTGCCGCACTCGACCAAGAAGCTGAGACACGAACCAAGGCGCTCACGCGACGCGGTTTCGTGACCTTTCACGGAAGCTTTGGATACTTCGCGGAGCGCTACAAGCTCGACATCCTCGCCGTGATCGAACCCTATCCGGGCGCTCAACCGTCGAGCGCGTACTTGAAAAAGGTGATGGGTGTCGTCAAAGAGAAGTCCGTACCAGCGCTCTTCAGTGAGCCTCAGCTCGATGCTCGTCCCGCTCAAGTGCTGGCCGACGAAGCAAAGATCCCTCTCGGGACGCTCGACCCGGTTGGCGGCAATCCCGACACCGACTCGTACGAGAAGCTGATTCGCTTCAACCTCACGGCGCTCGAGAAACACTTGCGCTGATCTCGATGCACTCGAGTGCCCCTCCGCCATCCTCGCTCATTCTCGGGACGACGCCGCCCCTGACGGATGACTGCGTTCTGCACCTCGCGAACGTATCGAAGTCGTTCGGTGAGCGACGTGTGTTGGATCGCGTGACGTTGCATTTGCCACCGGGCGAGTTCCTGTGCCTTTGTGGTCCGAACGGGGCGGGCAAGAGCACGCTGCTCAAGATCATCCTCGGTCTTGTCAAACCGGATTCCGGCGAGGTCCGAGTCGTGGGGGAGCCGCCGAAGATGGGGCGGCGGCGCATCGGCTACGTGCCTCAGAGAAAGAGTTTCGAACGCGACTTCCCAGCTACACCCCTCGAGCTCGTCGTGGCTGCCTTGCGCGGTACGTGGCCACTCTTCATCCGGCCAGCCGAGCGTGAGAAGGCGATGGCCGCACTCGAACGCACGGGCGCCGCGCGCCTCGCACATGCGCAGATCGCGAACCTCTCGGGAGGCGAGACGCAGCGCGTATTCTTGGCGCGAGCACTGGTGACGGATCCGGCGCTCTTGATTTTGGACGAGCCGACGGCGGGCGTAGACGTCATGGGACGCGCGGCGATCATCGACCTGCTCGCCGAGGTCTCGCGATCGGAGCACCTCGCTGCGGTGCTAGTCACGCACAACCTCTTGGCCGTGGAAAGATGCGCTGAGCGCGTCGTGTATCTCGAGCATCGGGTGAGGGCTTGGGGGACGTTCGCCGAGTTGACGCGCGCTTCGCATTTGAAAGCCATCCAAGCGAGTGTCGACAGCGACGGAGACTGATTCATGGCCGGAGACAGGCGCTTTCGCCATGGGCCATGGTGCGACCCTTCTGTCGTTGCGAAAATGGATCGTCCACATCACGGCTTCGTTCTTGCACCACACTGTTGCGCATGAACGCGACAGACACATTCGAGCGAGGTGAACTCCCTGCGTGCGAACGACTTCGACATTGGGGACCCGACTTCCTGGGCGCCTCCGAACTCGCAAAGTTGATTTCGGACGACGTTTCCCCGGAGTGGCTCTTGTCGGCCTCGTTTCACGAGTTGAGGCTACGGCTCGGACCCGAGCGCGGAGAGGCGGTCGGCGCATCGCTCGAGCTCGGAAGACGTGCGCAATCCGTTCTCCTCCCGCGGGAGCGGCTCGAAGGTCCCGAGGCGGTCGCGCGCTGGGCCTCCACGCGCCTCACGCACGTACGCCACGAAGAACTTTGGCTTCTTTCGACGGACGCACGAGGCGGCCTCCTCTCGGCCCGCCGCATCGCGCATGGCAGCGCACATGGGCTCTCCGTTCGGGTGTCGGACATTCTCCATCATGCGGTGCGCGAGGGAGCCGTCGGCTTCCTGCTCGTTCACAACCACCCATCGGGTGACCCAACCCCCAGCGCCGAAGACGTCGAGCTCACCACGAAGGTCGCAGCAGCAGCGGAGGTCATCGGGCTCGCACTGCTCGATCACGTCGTCGTTGCGAAGACATCTTTTGCTTCGATTCTCACGCGCCTTCGCCGTGACATCGGGGAACGTACCCACAGCGAAGCGAACGACATCTCGAAAGCTCCACTCGAGGGAACGTCCCCTGCTTCTGCGCGTTCGTCAGCCTCGAAACAGCGGAGAGCCACTCGTCGTCGTTGAACGGCGGCGCCTCCAAGAGCACTGGCTCTGCCGTGCCTCCCAGGAAGGCTGCGAACGCGCGTACTTCGCGAGCTTCCGGGAACATCATGCTCGCGGCGCGGGCGTACACGCGCAACTGAACGACGTAGGGTTCGAGCGATGGCCCCGAACCGCTCTTGTAGTCGATGACGTCGACGGAACCGTCGGGAAACCGAGCGAGCATGTCGATGGTTCCACGAAGGGAAGCCTCCATGCCGAGGCCCTTCGCAGCGAGGTGGAAAGGCACCTCCCGCAGGATCTCGCCTCCGTTATCGGCGAGTCTTTTTGCATATTCCGTGGTCAAGAACGCCGTCACGCGAGAGACGCTGGCTTCACGCACGTCTTCTTGGGCCATCGGGCTTGTCGCCGCAAAGAGCGCATCAAAGGTCGTCGTTGCCGCTTTCCGGGCGAGTTCTTCACCTTGGCCGAACGCAGATGCGTCGATGTGCTCGAGCACGCGGTGCATGGCCGTACCCTTCGTGCGTGGATCCACGGCTGCCTCGTCGCGTGCGAAGAACGGGCGCCCCTCCGGAACGCGCCACACGTTGGCGAGAGCAAAGCGCCTCGGGCAATAGACGAAGTCGGCGAGAGCGGTCGGGGCGAGCGCGAGGCGACGTGGTGCGGGAATCTTCTGCGTCGCGGCGGGCGTTGGCGCTGCGCTCCCTGCGGCTTCCTGAGGGCTGAGAGGAAGAGCCGGAAGGTCTTCACGTACGGCGCGCTTCGCATCGACGAGCCAGGGAAGCAGTTCGAGCATGGACCCACCAGAAGGGGTCTTGTCGTCGCCCCCGGCGAAGTACATCTCGCGCTCTGCGCGCGTGATCGCAACGTACCAGACTCGCTGTGCATCGGCGCGCCGCTTCAAAGTCTCTCGTTTCAACGCCGCTCGGGTTCCCGGGCTTTCGAGCCAGTGTCCTCGGTTGCCTCGGAGGCGAACGCCGAGCCTTCCGTCGTCGGTGAAGATGGCTGGACCCGGTGCGAAGGGCGCATTGCGCTTCCCGAGCTCTGGCAGAAGTACGATGGGAAAGCTGAGGCCTTTGCTCGCATGTATGGTGAGGAGGCGAACCGCGTCGTCGGCGTCGGAGAATGTGGGAGCCTCGGCTTCGGGCATCGTGCGCGCGAAGACCACGCTGATGATTGCGGTATGCAAGTGACGAAACTTTCGCAGCCACTGCTCGAACTTGCGGACGTTGCTCACTCGCTGGTCCCCGTTGCGAAGACGATGAAGTACCGCCTCCACACGCAAGCTTTGCAGCCCTTCTCGCAATAGATCGGCAGGCGCGATTCGCTCGGCGAGGACGACGAGGCGACGAATGCAGGCTTGCGTTTCGGTGAAGCGCGCGCGCTCGTCTGCATCGGAAATGCGCGCACCATCCATGTCAAGGATGGGCGGAAGGCCTCCCTTGGGTCCACGCAGTTCGAGCAACGAAATGTCCGAGAGCCCGGTGTAGGGGCCTCGCAGAACGTGGGCCGCGGAAAGCACGCTCGCCGGGTCCCACAGAAGCGAGAGAAATGCTGCCGCGTCCCTGACCTCACTGGCGGAGAAGAACGCACGGCCCGAAGCAACGTAGGGAATGTTGGCCTGCGCGAGTGCGAACGCGACGTGATCGAGCATCCCGTTGGAGCGTGCGAGAACGGCCATGTCGCGAAGGGGAACATGCTCGGACAAACGAGCGATCTTTCGCGCGATGATTTCGGCGTCGCGCCGCGGTCCGACGAGCGAGGCGTGAAGCTCTCGAACCGCGTCGCTTTCCTCGGGGGCAGGTGCTCTCAGGCCCAACCACGAGACGCTCGACACCGTGTCTTCCGGTGCCCTGCCACTGGGAGACACGAGGTCGTCTTCGGAGGGCACGTAGTGGACGTCGAACACTTCGGTCGGTTCTGAGGGCACGAAAATCCCAGCGGAGAGTGCGTTGGCGGCATCGAGCAACGCCGGCGTACCGCGGTAGTTTTCCCGGAGCGTGAAGAAGCGACCTGTGGGGCGCGAAGGTTCCCAGACGAGGCCCGCGGGCATGCCGAGCGCCCGCCGCGCGACCTCCCCCGCAATGCCTACCGCGAACTCTGCGAAGATGGCGACGTCTGCGCCGCGGAAGCCGTAGATCGATTGTTTGCGATCGCCGACGACGAAAAGACCTCGTTCGCGAATGCGCGCGATGGCGGGCCGCGTCTCCGCGTCGGCGCGTGGGTGTTCGTCGTAGTTTCGCCACAAGAGTAGAACGAGGTCGCGCTGGATCGGTGACGTGTCTTGCGCCTCGTCGAGCAGACACGCATCGAACTCTGCGCCAACTTCGCGCGCAACCTCCGGGTGGTCGCGCAACAGCGCCGTCGCGAAGACGAGAACGTCACTGAAGGATAGCTCCTGTCGTTCGCGCGCCAAGGAAGCGATGGCAGCTTCTGCATGTGTCGCGAGCGAAAGCAATGTTTCCCCCGCCGCGCGGAACTCGTGCCGGCGCACGTAGGTTTGATGGAGTACGTGGGCTTTGACGGCCTTCGTTTCCCCAGGAAGCTTGTCGACGAGGTCGGCCCAAGCGGCTTCGCTCGGAGCATTCTTCGACACGATGCGAACAGAAAATAGGTCGGTGAGGGCGCGTTCGACGGCTCGGTCGTCGTTCTTCGCATGCTTCCAGGTGTGGACGAGCTCTTTCGCGGCGGGGCCAAGGCGCTCGCTGCTCGATGCGAGGTCACGGGCAGCGTCGATGACGCGCTCGAGCAGTGCTTCGATGGCCGCTGCCTCATCGTCGATGACCACCTTCGCCGTGGTGCGGCCGCGCTCTGGGCCTTCGCGCAAGGAAGTCGCGATGAACGTCATGAGTTCGCCCATCCCTCCGGCGCCGGCAACCGCGGTCAAGAGATCCTCGCTTCGTGTGCGAGCGAAGTGTTCGATGGTGTCCGATGCGATGGACTCGAGGCGCTGTAGTTCCGCTTGAGCGTCGAGAAGCACGAAATCGGGAAGGATACCTACGTGCATGCCATGCACACGAAGCAAGTCGACGGCGAAGGCGTGCAATGTCGTGACGCGCAGCTGGTGAAGGCGCTGCACGGCTTCTTTCGCGCGAAGGCGGCACGTTCGGTCGGTAAAGAGGGACCCGTAGCGGGACGTGCCTGCACCCGAAGCGAGCACCTCGAGTTCGCCGCGCACGCGATCGAGGATTTCTTCGGCAGCACGCTTGGAGAAGGTCGTGGCGAGGATGCGCGCGGGTTCGATCGCTTTGCCTTCGCGGCAGCCGATGAGCATGGTGTAGAGCAAGACGCCGACCAGGTTGTACGTCTTGCCCGTTCCAGCACTGGCAGCCATGACGACGTTCTGACCGAGCTCCCACACGTGGGGCGTCGAGTTCGAGCGCGGGTCGACTTGCATCGTCATGCGTCGCCCTCCAGCTCGGGAATCGCGAAAGGAGGCCTGCGACAGACACCCGCGACGGCGCAGGTTTGGCAAGAAGTCGGAAGATGAGGATTGGGGTCGATGTACCCTGCGCGTGCACGGGTCAGAGTCTCGTTCGCTCGTTCACGCGCGGTTTCTCGAGCGTTTGCCCACGTCTTCGCGGAGACCTGCTTGGGCCCCGAGTCTTTGCCTACGAGACGCCAGTACGTGCCTTCCACCACCGGCAGATGGACGTTTTCGCTGACGACGTCGGCATAGAGAGGAAGTTGGAGGGCCGTGATGCCGACGAGCCGGTCTTCTTGCTTCCCGCGCTTGTAGTCGATGACGCGGTAGCTCTTTCGATCGCGGCTGACGTCGACGCGATCGATGCGGCCACCGATGCTTGCCCCTTCTTTACCGAGAGGGAGAGCAGGCCAGGAGTTCGGCGCGCTCGAACCAAAGGGTTGTTCGGACAGCGCGTAGTCCCACTCCTCATCCATCAGGGCGACGAGCAGCACCTGGCGCGCGACGAACTGGGCATATCGGTGTTCGACTCTTCGCAGCGATCCTTCTGGTGCGGTGGCGAGCTCCGCTTCGACGATCGCATTCAGCGTGTCCAAAATGGCTTCTGCAGGGCGGGGCCTTTTGGCCCACAGTTCACGGGTTTGTTCGAAGACTCGCGCGCAAAGCTCGTGGAGCCAAGCGCCCTCCTTGCGTGCGTCCATCGTAAGGGTCTCGTTCGGCTTGTCGCGAGCGGAAAGAACGTGCTCCGCGTAGCCGCGAAATGGGCAGACCGCGAACGATTCGAGCGTCGTCACGGGGATCGGCCGTGCCCCATCGCCAACGTAGTTGTCGAGAATGCTTCCTTCGGGGAGCTTTCCGACGAGTGGTCCCGCGACGCGTTTCGGGGAGAGAAAATAGCGCTCTCGCTCCGTCTCGAGGCGAACACGGTCGATTACGTCTTTCGTCGGCGCAGGTTCTGCAGCACCCAGGGAGAACGCGCTACGTGACGTTGCTTCTGCGATCTCCTCCCACGGCTTGGTTTCCGCGCCACCGAGGAACGTCGGCACGAGGAACGTCACGTTCCTCGCTTCGTGAACGAGACCCCACACCCGCGTCGAAAATTCCCATGGCTTCGCCGTGCGCTCGTTCGCAGCGACCTCGTCCCGTGCTGCGTCGACGACGATGACGAACGGAGCACCGAGTGCGAGGCCTTCCTCGAACGAGGCGATGCGCAAGACCGCGGCTCGAGACGCGGGTAGTGGCGCCATGCGCACAGGCAACAGTCCTACGATTTCGTGGACGACCTTCGCGACACCCGCGGACGAGGTCGCGCCGTCAACGCGTTCTAGGACCGAGCGATACATGGCAACCGCATCGAGAAGCGCACGAAGGTATGCGCCTTCTCGTGCGACGACGTGGAGTTCTCGCTGCTCGAGCGAATCCTTCGGTGTGTCTCTTCGAAGCGTCGTCGTCGCGCCGCGGTCAGCGGCTTGTGGCAAGCCAAACGCGGACCACAGGGCAACGAGATGCGACGCAGCATCCTGTCGGGTTGCCGCACCCGCGACTTCATGCACGGCCAATACGAGCGAGTCGGTCCGGGGCTTACCCAACGTGGGCTCCAAACTTCGAAGAATGGCTTCGAGGTTTGGTGCTTCGACCCGGGGGGTTGCCCGAAGGCGTGAAACGAGGTCTCGCCGCTGCTTGGGTTCGAGTCCGAGGTCTACCGCGGGAGACGCAAAGAGCTCTGCGAGTTCCCTGGGGGTCGAACTGACCGTGAGCTCTGCGAGCCGCGTCGCGGCCCACACTACTTCTGCGCTCTCGCGTTCGAAGCCACGAGGGTCTTGCGCGGGAATGCCCGCATCGCCGAGGAGCGTAAGCAAGGGTGGGAGCACGGACGAAGAAAGGTCCGACACGACGATGCACACGTCCGAAAGTGCCACTTTCGACCCACGCTGCCCTTGGAAGAGCGCTTTGACACGCGACACTGCCGCTTCGGCAGCTCCCCACTCGTCCCGGACAGAAACGCAAGTAATGCGCCCTTCGGCAGACGCGAGAGAGGCGCTGCCGAGCTTCCCGCGTGGTTCGATGAAGGTGGGAGGGCCTTGGAGGGCTTTGGCGACGACGTCTGCGAGTGGCGCGAAGGGGTCGTGTTCCGTGAAATCGAGACGCTGTTGCGAGGAGCCCGGGACTTCGACGAGGAGCTCACTCGACGTTCTCGAGAGCGCCTCGGAGAGACTTCGAAAGAGCGCAAGGTCGTCGGAGGAGAATGCGTACATGCCCCGCACCACGACTGTTCGGGCGGTGAGCGCGCGGATGGTGTTGGGGTTCGCCTGCGCGACTTTGGTGGCGAGAGAACGGGGAGGTTCGAATCGGTCGGGCTGCGCTCTAAGCGCCGCACGAACCACCGCGGCGTACCCCATGGCGGGTTCTTCGGCTTCGTCGGAAGTTTCGAGCGCGCCGAGCTCCCGGAGGATGGTCGACGTCTTGGCGCGGGGGCTGAGCTCGGAGCCTTCGAGTTCGTCCCCGAGGATACAGGCGCGTACGAAGCGGGCCGCACGCGCAGTCGTGTCGGCACCGGGGTCGAGCGCGTTCGCAAGCCGGCGTTTGAACGCAAACAAAGACTCCGCACGTTCGCCCCGGGCGAGGCGCTCGTCGGCGACTTCGTTCGAAGCCGTGAGAATCAGGGTTTCGCGGCGCGCGGCAGAGGACTCGAGCGTCACGGGGCCGCGGCGCCATCGATCTTGCGAGGGAGCGACAGCAAATCGGGGAGAGAGGCGGGATCGTGAAGATAGGCGTAGGCCGCCATGCTCGAGAGAACACGCTTCACGTATCCGCGGGTTTCTTCGTAGGGAATGAGTTCGACGGCGAGATCGAAGGGAGCCGATGTCACGGAGGGGCCCCACTTCCGCAGCGCCCCTGGACCCGCGTTGTACGCGGCGATCGCGAAGCCGAGATGGGGGACGCTCGCCCGCAGTTGGCCGAGGTGCTTCGTGCCGATGGGAATCGAAACGTGCGGCTGTTTGAGGGACTTCTCGTCCCAAGGAAGAGATGTTCCGCGCGCCGTTGCTTTCGCCGTTTCGGGCATGAGCTGCATGAGGCCGATCGCACCCGCATGACTCTTCACTGGCGCGATGAAGCTCGACTCCTCCCGCATGATGCCCCACACGAGTGATGCCGGGACGCGATAGGTGCTTGCTGCCTCACGAACCACCGGAGCGAAGGCAGCAGGGTAGGCGATCTCCCACGCGGAGCGCCATGCACCGCGCGGGTAGTGCTCGAGGTAGTCGCTCAGTTTGCTGCGGGTGTACGCGTGGGAGGTCTCCCAAATCTGCGCAGCATCGTATTCGGCCGCCGCGAGCCAGGTCGAGGCGGGCTCTGCATTGTCACCGAACGCACCGGCGCTCACGAATTCGCGTTTGGCGGCTTCGGGTTCTTCGACGGTGAGAAGGGCGGCTGCCCGCTCGAATGCGGGCGAACCGAGGACGCGTTCGGCCTTCAGGTCTCTCGGAGCCGCGTCATCGCGTGCTTCCGCACGCGCTCGAACGGCCTCGGCCTCCTTCGGGTCGAGGAGGGACAGTTGGGCGCTCGCCTGAAGCATGTAATATGCAAGTGGGTAGCGTTCGATGACCTCGGTATACCGTTTGATGGCATCCGCGCGGTCCGTCTTTTCGGCGATGCGCGCTCGGAAGTAGGCTGCGCGCCCGGCCGTTGCCCAGTGGTGATCGGTTGCCGGTGTGGCCTCCGACAGGGTGCGTGCGCGATCGAGGAAAGGAATCGCTGCGGCGTCGTCGCCGGCCGCCATCGAGCGAAGGGCGAGGCGGAACATGGCTTCGGCTTTCATGTCGCCGTTCGGATACGTGTCGGGAAGCGTAGTGAGCGCTTCGACGAACTTCGTGTCGTCGCCACGGTCACGGTGGACGAAGGCGCTTCGAAAGCGGGCGTCGTCGGCGAACCGGTGATTGGGCGCTTTGCGTTCCGTGTCGGCAAAGCGTTGGAGCGCCTCTTCGTGACGACCCGCGGAATAGCTTGCCTTGCCACCATTGTAGAGGGCCGTTGCGAGTTCTTCTTCGGTGGAACATGCAGAGATCGCATCACCCCAGGCGTCTGCGATGCGGTTCTTGTCTCCGTGCATGAGCGTCGGGCGAAGGAGTGCGGCTTGGCATTTGCCTTCGGTAGGCACGTTCTTTTCGGTCTTTTCGCGAAGAATCGCCTCGACCTCCGCAAGGGCCTCGACGCGACGGTCGGCACTCGCGAGGGCTTGCGCGCGCTTCGCTCGCTCGGCGAGGGTAAGAGTCGGTTTTACGGGGGGCGACAGGGTGCTGGCCATCGCAACGCGCAGGCGCTCGGCTTCGGTCGCCTCTGGCGACGCTGGTGCTTCGATGACGATGCGCGTCAGTGTGGCGTAGGCCTCCGCAGGCGTGAACCCGTCGGCCTCTGCGCCTTCGCGTCCTTCTTTGACGAGCCACAGGGCCACCTGTGGAAAGCGAGCGCCGGAGCGATGATCTTTGTACCAAGCTCGATAGGTAGAAGCCGCTTCGCGCCGCTTGTTTTGAAGAACGAGCGCGTCGGCGATGACGAGTTTCGCTTCTGCGCTTGCCGCGAAGTCACTCGGGCAGAGAGCCGCGTCCGCCTCTGCCTGGGCGCCGTCGCGCAGGGCGAGCCGCGCGGATGCCGCTCTCAGTGCAGCATACGGAGCGAGCTTGCAAGAAGACTCCGCCGGAGCTTTGGCAAGCACCTCCCATTGCTCGGCCGCCGCCTTCACGTTGCCAGAGAGCAGGAGAATGCGGGCGCCCAAGTATTGGTGTGCACACGCGTCGACCGCGTTGTCGGGGGTCTTCAAGGCAGCGAAGAGCGTCGCGGCCGTTCCGAAGTCGTGACCGTCGATGGCTCCGCGAACGCCCCGATAAGCTTCTCGGAGCAACAGACGACGAGGTTGAGGGGCACTGGCCACCGCCGCGTCGCTCCCCCCGTCCGAAGCACCCAGTCGCGGAAGGGGGTCGACGTTGGGCATCGGCTTGGGGCTCGGGCATGCGAGCAGCCCGAGCGGAAGGAGTAAGGGGAAGAGGCGTCCCGCTTTCATCGGGCCCTTCCGTGGAAGGCGTCGAGCATGTCGTCGTCCGCTTCGTTTTCTCTGGCCCTTTGGTGAGCGAGTTCCTGCTTCGTTCGGTAGGTTTCGAGGACCTTTCGATCGACCTCGGCGGCGATGAGGGTCCCATGCGCTGCGTTCCGCGTGGCCTCTGCGGCGTCCCGCGCGTCCTTGGCTTCGTCGCGCTGGCGAAGGAGCTCGGCGTTCCGCAACTCGGCGGCGGCATGGAACGCGCTCAAGGCTTGGAGGTCGGATGCCTTCGCGTGACCTGCCCGGAGGCGTTCCTTCTCGCCCGCGTCGACGTGGCGCACTTCGGTTTCGTGGGCTTTCTGGGCTCGGGCTCGTTCCTCGTGTTGCCGAGCGGCCGCGGCTTCCCGTTCCTGGGCCTCCGCAAAGGCGGTGGCGGCCCTATCGGCCCGCTGCGAACGCACTTTTTCGGCCGCGTCGAGGGAATCGACGGAGCTTCCGGGCCGCCGTTTCATGCCGAATATCATCGCACAAGTTGGGTCCATCGCCTAGCCGGCCTCTCGCCCGGTGGAGCCTTTGGCACGCGAAAACTTGGCCCAACGGGGCCGGTCTCCGTACTCATCTTGGCCATGAGCGAGGCAGGCTTTTCCGCAGAGACCGTGACGCCGATGACGCTGGAGCTACCGCGGCTCGTGAGCCGCCGCCTTCTCCTCAAGTTGCTCGCGCGCGGGGGCATGGGCGACGTGTACCTCGCCGCCACGACCGGCCTCGACGGCGCGGAGCGTCCGTGTGTGGTGAAGACCATTCGTCGCGACCACCTTCACGACGGTTCCTTCCTCGCGCGCTTCCTCGACGAGGCCCGGGTCCAAGCGCAATTGAATCACCCCGCCGTCGCTCAGGTCCTCGAAGCAGGAACGGACGACAGCGGTGAACCCTTCACGGTCGTCGAATACGTCGAAGGTAAGTCTCTTGCCGAAGTGCGGCAGAAGACGCAGCAGCTCGGTCAGAAGATCGGCTGGGCCGAGGCCGTTGCCATCACGATCGAAATCGCCCAGGCACTCGCGCATGTTCATGAGCGAGCGAGCGCCGATGGAACGCCCCTCGGCATCGTGCATCGCGACCTCTCGCCACAGAACGTGATGGTTGGTTTTGGCGGTGAAATCAAACTCATCGACTTCGGCACTGCGCGCGGGCAAAACCGTCGATGCCACACGGTTGCGGGCGTCGTCTTCGCCAAGCCGGGCTACGTTGCACCCGAGATTGCACGTCACGAAGTCGGTGACGGTCGCATCGACGTGTATGCGCTCGGCGTCATTCTTTGGGAGCTCTGCAAGAACCAACGTCTCTTGACAGGTGATGCACAGAAGCACCTCGAAGACGCAGCGCGCGGTCGGGTCCAAATTCCGAAAATCGCCTCGTCCATCGGCGCGCCGATGGAGCTCGACGACGTCATTGCTCGCATGACGGCCAACAAGCCCGAGGAGCGCTACGTCAGTGCACGAAGCGCAGCGCACGAGCTGGCGCGTCTCGTGTCGAAAGCACCTTCGACCAAAGGGGGTGAACGAAGTGTACGCGTACGCATCGCGAACTTCATGTCTGGTCTCTATGCAGGCGAGCCCTCGAAGAGCCGCCAAGAGTTCGCACGCCTTCTCGCAGAAGCCAAAGCGACTCTTCCCGAGTCGAATACACCGCCCGCGAGCGGCGTCGTGGAAAGCGCAGCCAAGCAGTGCGCAGACCCCAACGTGCTGGCTGGCACTCCCTACCGTCTGGTTCGCAAGATTGGCGAGGGCGCGAGTGGCGCCGTTTACGAGGCGGAGCACGTCGAACTCGATCGCAAGGTCGCTCTCAAGGTGCTCGAAGTCGCGCACTCCGCTTCGAGCGACGCCGTCGAGCGGTTCCGCCAAGAAGCTCGGACCATCGCGCGCCTCCGTCACCCGAACGTCGCCTACCTTCACGACTTCGGCCGCTCGATGGATGGCCGCGTGTTTCTCGCGATGGAGCTCCTCGATGGAGAGACGCTCGCGAAGCGCATGGAGCGACGCTCCGTCGCTCTCGACCCGATTTCCCCCGCAGAAGCCGTTCAACTCGGAATCTCGGTGACGCGCGCCCTCCAAGCTGCGCACGAGGCTGGCATCGTCCACCGCGACCTCAAGCCGGAGAATCTCTTTCTCGCGGAAGGGTACGGAAAGGGCAACGGAACACCGAGCGAGACCACGAGCGAGGAAGAGGCCGCGAAGACGGAGCGCCACGAGACCCTGAAGCTCCTCGATTTCGGCGTCGCTCTTGCAAAGAGCGAGACGGCTGGTGAAGAGAAGAAGCAGCGTGGCTTCGCCGTGTTTGGCACACCCGAGTACATGGCACCGGAGCAAGTCGCCGGAGAGCCCGTCGATGCGCGATGCGACCTCTACGCCCTTGGGTGCGTGCTCTACGAACTCACGACCGGTCACCGTCCCTTTAGTGGCGGGTCGGCCGTCGAAATCATGGGCAAGCACGTTCGTGATGTCCCCACCGTTCCGAGCAAACGCGCCGTCGACCGCCGTATTCCTGCCGAGCTCGATGTCATCATCATGAAGCTCCTGGAGAAGAAGCCAGAAGATCGCTACGAAACGGCCGCAGAAGTGCGCGAAGCCCTCGAGCGCGTCCTTCCCGCGGCTTCCCGCAAGCCGGGCAAGGCGAAGAAGCAGGTCGCGCTTCTCGCGGGCTTTGCCGCCATTGCACTCACGACCCTCTTCCTTTCGCGGCGCCACGACGCGTCGCCTGCCGCGACGGCTGCTGTCGCGGCGCCACAAAGCGCGACAAGTGCGGCGCCTGCGGAAGTGGAAGAACCCATGTCCTCGGTCGCCGCTGCATCGCCTCTTACGGTCGCTCCGGCGCCGGTGCCTGCGCTTCCCGTCGCCTCGGCTGCCGCCCCGGTCGACGCAGCGCCGACACCTTCGGTTGCCGCGAACTCCGGTGTCACGGTTGCAGAGTCGCCGACCAAGACGCTGTCTCTCGAAGCAGCGCGCGAGATGGCTCGCGCGAAGCCGCGTGACCCCAAGGCGCTCCGTGCATGGACGCGAGCCGCTCTACGCAGCAAGGAGTACGGGGAGGCGAAGGAAGCCGCCGAGCTCTGGCTCGCCCGAGACGGATCTGCCGAGCCCCGTATCGTTCTCGCGAACGTACTCGAGCGCGGTGGCAAACGGGCGGAAGCGAAGGCGCTTCTCGAGCTCTACGTCAAGAAGCACCCGCAGTCCTCCGAAGCCAAGCGAGCCCTTGCGCGGCTCGGTGGTGGCGCCGGAGAGCAGCCGTCGCAACAGCCCCGAGCAGAAAAGGCGCCGGACCTCGTGCAGGTCGTTGCGAAGCATCATTGAACCAAAGCGCAACGGCCGTGACGTATCGCGGCCTTCCATGTATGGTGGCCTCGCTTGGCATCTGCTAGCCCCATCAAACAATCCCTCGACCTGCATGCGCTCGAGAGGAGTCCGCACTGGGCAGTTCTGAAGCTCGCGGCCCCCACCGTGTTCGCGATGCTCCTCCAGAGCGCCGTCAACGAGATCGACGTCGTCTTCTTCAAAGAGCTCGCGGGCTGTGATGCCACGACGGCGCAGGCGGCGCTCTCCCCCTCGCTCATCATGGTGTGGCTCTTCGGCGGGTCTCTTTCGGCCATCAGCGTCGGAACGCAGGCACTCACGGGCCGTCGCGATGCGGAACGCAATCATGAGGCCGCTGGTGCAGTTTTGGCCAATGCTGCGTGGTTCTGTCTCGTAGCGGGCCTGGGCATGATGCTGCTCGGCTCGATCACGATTCGGCCGCTTCTCAGCTCGATGATCAAGGTCCCGGCCGTTCTCGAAGTGGCCGAGTCGTACTCTCGCTGGCGCCTCTTCGGCATCATTTCGATGGCGATGACGATCGGCGTGAAAGCGTTTCTCGACGGCATCGGCAAGACGTACGTTCACTTCATCGCCTCGCTCATCATGAACGTGTTCAACGTTCTGTTTTGCTATATGTTCATCTTCGGGAAGTTCGGGGCACCGCGCATGGGCGCGCCCGGGGCCGGCCTCGGAGCGTTCGCATCGACGTGGATCGGGCTTTTCATCGTCCTCTACTTCGCGTTCCGAGAGCAGAAGATCTACCGCCCGTTTCGCTGGTCGAACATCAACCGCACGCTCACGTGGACCTTGGTCAAACTCAGCTTGCCTGCGGCCATGGCGACCATCGTGATGATGGGCGGTTTCGGCGTATTCGTCGGGTTTGCGGGGAAGCTGGATGCAGGCGCCCACCTCGGCTCCACCGAGTGCGGCGTCTCCGGACAGGCGATCAACGGCGCCGCGACGACCAACATCATCGCTCTCATGAAGCTCACCTTCACGGCATGCTTGGCCTTCGGTACGGCGACCGCGACCCTCGTCAGTCAGTCCTTGGGCGACAAATCTCCCAACCGCGCGTCCAAGTTCGGCTGGGCCTCTGTCCGAGTCGGGCTCGTTCTCTTCGGGCTCGTGGGGCTGTGTGAGGGCGTCCTCTTCCCGAAACAGATCATTGCGTTCATCACCGACTCACCCGAAGTGCAGGTGGCGATGCTTGCGCCCCTGCGCATGATGGGGGTCGTCACGCCCATCATCGCTGTAGCCATGATTCTGAGCGAAGCGCTGTTCGGCGCAGGCAACACCGTCTTCGTGGCAGTGGCTCAGTTCGTGCTGGTGTTCCTGGTGCTCATTCCGCTCGCGTGGCTTTTGTCGCTCAAGTTCGGGTACGGGCTTCTCGGGATGTGGATCGCGGCGGCCATCTACGGTATCGGCGCCGCCGCCACCATGACCTACCAGTTCGCCAGAGGCCGCTGGAAGACCATTGCGCTGTAACGCTGCGCTAGGCTTTCCATCTTCTCCAAGGCCGAAGGGCGCTGCGCTAGGCTTCTTTCTTCTCGGGCCGAAGGGGCCATAGCTCGTCGCAACGCGTAGGTTCACTTCGGGGCCGCAGTCGCTGGCCCCGCTCCCCGCTGCCTCGATCCGAAGGGGCCAAAGCTCGTCGCAACGGGTAGGTTCACTTCGGGGCCGCAGTCGCTGGCCCCGCTCCCCGCTTCGGCGCTCGCGTGGGTTCGCGGCGGCAGAGTTCTCGCGAAAGTGCGGGGGTTACCCCGTCCGAGATTCCCTCACGAGCGCTTCGCTCCGCATTTGCGTTTGATGATGGTCGGCGTTTGGATTTGAGACGACGCCCTGGCGCGGTCACTCGGAGAGGCACCCCCGTACACTTTCGCTTGGGGTGCGCGAGATTCGAGTCGCCGTTGAGAAGTACGGCGTCGAGCGGCGGGAGGCGAAAACTTCGAGACAATCCGAGACAAAACTTAACGGAGAATCGCGGCAGCTCTTCGCAGAGCGGAGGCGCGGGGGCGCGGTCTTCGATATCCACTCTCGCATCGTTCTCCCGTCGGCCGCACGTTCGGAGCCACGCAGAGCGGCGGTTATCGTCCAGTCGTCAGAGTGACCAGGACAGGAACGCGAAGCGCCGCCGCGCGAGCGCGAAAGAACATGCGGCGTAGCGAATCGCAGGTGAGCGCGGGCATCTACGTTTCCCGGCGACGCGAGAATGACTGCGAGGAGGAGAGCGAAGCCGTGACCCCCGCGCCGCAGCGTTCTTCCCCCGAGCTGCACCACGAGCGCCGAAGCGGGGAGCGGGGCCAGCGACTGCGGCCCCGAAGTGAACCTGCGTGTAGCGCCGAGCTTTGGCCCCTTCGGCTCGAGGCAGCGGGGAGCGGGGCCAGCGAACGCAAGCGCCGAACGGCGCTGCGGCTAGGGTGCGGCCCCGAAGTGAACCTACGCGTAGCGCCGAGCTATGGCCCCTTCGGCCCGAGAAGAAAGAAGCCCAGCGCAGCGCTATCGCGGGACGAACGCCCCGCAGGGGAACCGAATGCTGAGCGCAGGCGTATCGGTGCTGAGCACGGAGGTACACGCAGAGCCTTGGAGCTCAAGCTCACCCGCGGCGTTCAAGATCCAGCCATTGGGGTCTTTGTAGGTGAGCTTGTTGCCGTCGAGGGTGACTTCGCCATCGGCTTCCGTGCCCGGTGAGACCGTGCCGTTCAGCTTGAAGGTGCACGTGCGGCCGCTGAGGAGAATGGACTGAAACGCCTGCTGCAGTGCGGCCACGTTGTTCGGGCGGTAGATGGGGGCGTTTCCGTTGACGGGGTCGAGACCGATGCCGGCATTGGCGACGTATTGTTGGTGCTGCTCGTTGATGTCGGAGCCCACCGCGACGACGAAAGTCTTGATCTTGTTCTTGAAGGCCGCTTGGGCCGCCGTCACGACTTTGGCCTGGGCCGCTGCGGTACCGGTCGCCGCGAGGTCCGAGCAAAGCGCGGGCTCGCCATCCGTGGCGAGAATGATCAGTTTCGGCCCTGCGGTGACCAGGGAGGCGAGGCCCTTCTGGTCGACGATGGTCCCAGCGTCGTCGATGCCGGCCACGGCAAGCAGTGCTTCACCGGTTGGTGTGTCGTCGACCACGACCGCCGGGCGATAGACTGCATCGATGGCAGCTGCGTTGTTGAACGAGGCCGTGACACCAGCGAACGCGACGTCGTTGAAGCGCGGGCACGCACCCGCAGGCGGGCTCGTGCCGTTGGGGTTTTGCCTACGTGCAGAATACATCTGAAGGCCAAACGCCACGTCGCCTTCGAATTGCTTCACGAGGCCGCCGGGCGTTCCATTCGGACCGATGAGAGCATCCTTGAGTACCTGCCAGCGGCTATCGAGATAGTTTGGCGGCGTTGCAGGAACGTAGCCCGTTGCAGGGAACTTCGCGTACTTCATGCTCGACGACTGGTCGATGAGCAGAATGGCGGTGGGCTTCAGCTTCTCGAATTTGACGTCGACGGAGACGCAGGCGTCGAGATTCGAAAATCCCGAATCGCCTACGGCCGCATCACCCGTCAGGCCTACGGCCGGTTCGCACTTGCCGCGAGAGTTGCATCGATTGCTGGCGCACTGCGAATTCTCCGTGCAATCAGCCGTGCAGACCTTCGCAGTGCCACAGTAGAAGCCGGCTGTGCAGTCTTGGTCACGCGTGCAGGCGCGGTTGCAGTTGGCTTTGTTCGCCGCACCGCAGAGGGAAGGGTCGAACTGGCTATCGGGGAGGTCCGAGCCGCAGTGAAAGAGTCCGAAGCCGACAGCAGTAAGACAAGCGATCGCAAGCGCACGTTTCATCTAGCGACAGTTTCGCTGCAAACCCCGCTCGTGTCGAGAAGGTGCGATGCGTTCGCTGTGGCGATGTGTGCCTACGGTGCGGATGTAGGGAAGGCTATTGCCCGAGCATTTCCTTGAGCAGCTCGTCGTCCGTCTTGACCTTGTTGTCGGCCTTCTTGCCGCCGTCCGCTAGAGCTCCAGCGTCCGCCGAACCCGCGTCTTTGCCAGCGCCCATCATTTGCGCGAGCAAATCGTCATCGCCTTCGGGTGCTGCACTTCCGGTCGGCTTCGCGCCGCCGTCGCCGCCCACCATCATCTTCAGAAGCTCATCCTCTTCCCCGGCATCCGCACTCGGCGCGCCAGCGTCGACTTCGACCTTCTCGGGCTCCGGCGTCTTCCCGCCGGGGAAGCGCTTCTGGTCTTCCGGCGTGCAGGGAAGGGGGTTCAGGCGGTCTTCCTGGATGCACTCGAGCAGCCAAGCCTCGCGCGGAGCTTCCTTACGGCTCTCCGCTTCGGCCCTCGCCTTGGCGATGCGCCCACGCACCATGATGTCGCTGATGCCCGGTACGTACGTGATGAGCATCAGCGCCCCCGCCAAGATGGCGAGGAACGGCAAAATGGGCTTGTACAAGCTCGTCGCGGGCCGATTGAAGCGGAAGCTCGCGATGAACAAGTTCAGCCCGAGCGGGGGCATGCAGTAGGCGAGCTCGAGGTTGAGCAAGAAGATCATGCCGAGATGGAACGGGCCCAGGTGGAACCGCGCCGCGAATGGCAAAAGGAGGGGCACGGCGACGAAGATCGCGCTGAAGCCTTCCATGAGCATGCCCAAGAAGAGCAAGAACACGTTCATGACGAGCAAGAACTGCCAGCGCTGATCGAGGCCGAGCGCGACCATCTTCTCGAGCACCTTGTTCGGGATCTGCTGATCGATGACGTAGTTCACGAGGGCGTTCGCCATCATCAGGATGAGGATGACGGCACCGGCCATGGTCATCGCGCTCTTCGCGATCTTCGGGAGGTCTTTGCGGAACGAGATGTCCTTGTAGACGAAGACCTCGATGATGATCGTGTAGAACGCAACGATACCAGCGCACTCGTCGATGTTCAGACCGAGCTTGGCGATGCCGAGTGCGACAATCACCGGAATGAAGGCTTCCCACTTGATCTCCCAAAGGGCCGCACCGACCTCCTTGGGGTTGAAAGGCATCGTCGGGACCTTGTCGCGGATGCCGATGTACATCGAGTAGGCCGCGAAGAAGACGAGGATGAGGAGGCCCGGGGCGAGG
Organism: Polyangiaceae bacterium; assembly: GCA_046351415.1. GTDB lineage: Bacteria > Myxococcota_A > Polyangia > Polyangiales > Polyangiaceae > JABFRG01. Next base: position 306,392 of record JAXLYO010000001.1, read on the forward strand.
ACCGCGACCGATGCTGCGCCCGTGTCCACACCTGCGACGAGCGCGTAGACGAGGAGGGGAACCGCGAAGGGCAAGAGCAAGCCGAGCGATCCGCCTGACGTGAGGAGGCCGAGCGAGAAGCTCTCTGGGTAACCCTGCTTGCGGAGGGCCGGCAAGAGCAAGCCACCGATCGCGATGATGGTGACGCCGCTGCCACCCGTGAGGAGGGTAAATACGGCGCTGGCGACGACGCACACGATCGCGAGACCGCCCGGCACCCAGCCGAGTACGGCCGCAGAGACGCGCACGATGCGCTCCGCCGTCTTGGCGCGCGCGAGCGCGTAGCCGACGAAGGTGAAGAGTGGAATCGTGACGAGAATGGGCGAGCCCGCGAACTTTTCGTCGAGGACATTCGGCGCGATGAAGCGGAAGTGATGGTAGCGATCGTCGGGGTGGACGAGCCAAGCGATTTCGCTGCCTCCGCCCATGATGGCGAAGAGCGGCGTGCCCATGAGTGCGAGGGCGATGACGACCGCAGGAATGAGACCGCCCAAGATGCCGACCAAGAGGACCGCGGCGCCAGCGATCCCGAGCGGGATCTTCGACGGCGCGGGCTTGTCCTCACCAGCCTTCGGCGCTTTCGAGTCGGCAGCGCTCATGAGCTCACCTCGCTTTCGGCGGCGGTGGCAGGGGGAGCAGCATCGTGCTTGTCGTCGTCATCGTCGGCGTGGGCCGCGTCTGGGTCGACGATCACGTGGCCCGTCAGCGCCAAGATCGTTCGAACGAGGAAGCGAAGGGCGATGATGAACAGGCCCATCGGAATGACGAGTGAGAGGTCACGAACGAGAATACCGCCCGCGTTCTCTGCGCCGCCTGGAATCGTCACGGCCGGAAGTTTCGGCTCAGTGCGGTCCGGTGGCGCGAGCAGCGTGTCGACCTTTTCTTTCTCGTAGTGGGCTTCCCAGCCGGCGCTCTTTACGCGCTCGTTCCACTCCGCCGGTGAGAGCCACTTGTCGTACTTCGTTCCGCCGATCACCTTCGGGAGCGTCGAGACGTCGAAGGCGAGCTGCTTTCGGACGAGGAAGAGGTCGTGACCGAAGCCTTCTCGAATCTTCGCGACCTTCGATCCGCTGCTGGTATCACAGCCGTTCTTGGGGTTCTGCGCGCAGGGGACCGTAGCGTCAGCACGGTACTCGGCAATCGCGAGGTGCTCGATGAAGCCCCAGGAGGCGGTGAAGCACATCACCGAGGCCGCGAGCCAGCCGATGACCGCGACGGGGATGCGGAAGCTCACCGGGACGAAGCGCATGACGACGTCGATGTTGATGTGCTTGCCCTTGCCAGTCGCGATCGATGCACCGAGCAAGGACACCCACAGCGTGAAGCGCGTCACGAGGCCACGGATGCCGCCGACGAGCATCAAGACGGATGCATTCTGCAACCAGTTGAGCCAGTTCTCGAAGTACGGGCCCCCAGAGTTGCGTGTCACGACGCCGAGGATCGCGCCAACCACGAGTGCAGCCATCGGGGCTCGCGACTTCAAGGGGTCGCCCTCTCCGCGCTTCCGGACCGCGAAGCCCGCGATCGCCGCAAATAGACCTCCCACGACCGCGGCGCGAATGATGCCGCTCCGTTCGTCCGTGCCGGCCACCGACAGGCCCTTCAAGAACACCCAGAGGGCAAGGGCGCCGATTTCGGCAAGGATGACACCGAACAAAAGCTTGGATTCGAAGCGGGTCAGCTTCTCGTCCAACGTTTTCAGCGGGAGAGCCCATGCAGAAGGCGCCTTGGGGGGAAGTGCGCCCTTTTCTTCTTCGGCCATGAGGCCCGAAAGCGTACCCAGTTTGACCGAAATGGGTGGAGTTTTTTGGAGGGACACAGCTCCTCCTTGGCCCGGTTGGCCTCGCGGCCCAAAAAGTCAAAGGGCGCTTCGGATCGCTCCGAAACGCCCTTGGTGCTGTGCAGGCGCTTTCGCCCGCACGTTCTACGAATGGCTCACTTCACGAGGGCGCAGGCCTCGGCCTTGATTTGGCCGCCGCACACTTCGGCGCGCACTTGGCTGAAGAGCGCTTGGAACTGCGCGAGGTCGCCCGCGTTCGGGTTGTAGACCGCGTCGTCGCCGAGCTTCTTCTTGATGCGCTCGTACGCAGCTGCGTCTTCGCGGCGGATGCGACCCGTGAGGGCCTGACCCGCGACCTTGCCGGTCTCCATGAGCGCATCGCGAAGGTCGGCCGGGAGGCCGTCGAGGCGCTGCTTGGCGAACACGAGACCGCCGACGCCCGCGCCGGTCACCATCGTGTTGATGTGGGTGATCTTGCTCGCCCACTGGAGTTGCTCGGCCGCGAGGGCAGGAGCATTGATGACCTTGATGGCGCCACCGAGCTTCGGAAGAATCTCGGGAACCGCGACCGATTGGTCGGCGACGCCGAGCTTCGTGAGGAAGGTCTTGCCGATGACGTCCGACGGGAGGTGGAACGGGCCGAGGCCCTTCATGTCGTTCGGACCCTTGACCGGTGCGCCGATCGACATGATGTGGGCGAGACCGACGTCGCCGGTGCCGACGAGGACGACCTTCGAAGCCGAGAACTCTTGCGTGAGCATCGGCATGAGGGCGTTGCGCGCTGCATCGACCTTGCCCCAGTCACCGCCGTTCCAGCCCGGGAGCTGGAGGGCGAGAATGCTCTTCGAGAACTGCGAAAGGCCCGTGGCCGTCATCGCTGCGCCGTCGAGCTGGCCATTGCCGAGCTTCTGGGACATCAGGATTTCGTCGCCCTGGGTACCGTTCCAGTAGAACTCGACCTCGAGCTTGCCGCCCGTTCGCTGGCTGAGCCCCTTTTGCCAAACGGTGAAGACCTGACCCCAGGGGGAGTTTTTCGGCGCCATGGTGCCGATTTTCAGGGTCGTCACGTCGTCGGCGCGCGCTGCGGAGCTTAGGCCCAAAAGGACCGTCAGCGCCGCCATGAGTGCCAAGAATTTTCGTAACATCTCGATTCCTCTTAGGTTTTTGTGACAGATAGATACGGAAGTAGGTGGGTGGGGAGAGACGGCGGCGGTCGCTATCGGCGCCGGGGCATACCCTGCCCGGTACTTTAGACGTCGCCCCCGCAAAGTCGATGCAAAGCGGTGGCGGGTCTTGCAGATGGGGGGTTCCCGAACTCAGCCCGGCGGACGGGGTTGCGGCTTGGCGGCGGTGCCGGCGGGCGGAGGCGGCTTCGGTTTCCCGTGGGCCGTGCCCGTTGCCGGGGGCGGCGGGGGAGGCGGAGGCGGCGGGGCCGCGGTCGTCGCGGTGGGCGGCGGGGGCGGCGGGGGCGGTGCGCTCGCGGGCGGTGCGGCCGGCTTCGTTCCGGGCTTTGCGGCGAAGTCGGAAATGTCGATCTCGCCGTTGTCGATGTTGCTCGCTTTGCGCGCCACGGTGGCGACCGTCGGGTCGAAGCTACACGCGGAGAGCGCGTGCTTCGTCATGGCCTTGCGTGCTCCGCGCTTGGCGATCGCATTCGTGAGGCGCAACTCCGGGGCCGTGTTGTCGTCGAAGAGGATGATCTCTTTGATGAGTGAATCGTAGAGAGGGCGGTCGACCTTCAAGCACGCGTAGCGCGTGGCGTAGTTCAGCTGCACCATCAGCGACTTGCGGTTCGTCTTTTGAAGGGCGAGTTCGAAGAGCTTCTTCGCTTCGTCGAGTTCGGCCGTCGTGGAGCGCGCATGGAACGAGGCGAGCGCCGAGAGAGCCGCGTAGTGATTGTACTCTGGGTTGAGCTCGTAGCTCTGCTGCATGAGCGCGACCGCGACCCAAAGGTCACCGACCATGGCCGGCTCGTCGCGCGCTATGCTGACGCGCGAGAACCACGCGGCTCCGACCCAGTAGAGCGTCTCGGCGTCTTCCTTGTCGTCGAAGTTCTCCTTGAGCCACTTCTTGAGCGTCGCTTCGTTCTTACGGTTCTTGTCGAAGCCGTCGTCGGTGTGCCCCATGAGCTCGACGCCGTATTTGACCGCGCGATCGAAGGCTTGGCGAGCGAGCTTCTTGTTGAGCTCGTAGTCTTCGGAGCCCTCCTCGAACTTGTCCATGTCGTCTTGCACGAAGGCAAAACCGTAGGCCGTCCAACCCTTCGTCAGGTTGAAGAGGACGTCTTCGTTGTTCGGCGAGAGCTTGTGCATGCCCTCCGCCGTCGCGAGGCCGTTCATCGCTGCCGTACGCGCAACCGTCAAGTCCGCGGTGTCGTCGAGAGCACTCGATGCGGTGCGCGTCGAGGACGCCTGTCCGGCGATGAGCATCTTCTTGATGCAGCCGACTTGGGAAAGACACAGCAAGGCAGCGAGCGAGAGAGCGATTTTGCGCATGAAATTCCTTTAGTTGAGGCCGAAACCGTAGCGGGCCTGCGCTGCTGGGGTCAAGGGGCCATTTCTCACGATGCGAACGAGGCGGGCAGCGGACTTGCGGAAGCCCCACGAGAGCGAAGGAGGCATCGGAGAGCGCCATGCCAGGGATTGACGCGCCCGGACCAAGCCTTACCTTCTGGGGAAGTCGCGAAACCTCGCTCACCCGAGTTTCCGTCCCTTTCGTCGTTTCGTTCGCTCGTTTCTGCTCGCCCTGATCGTTCTCCTCGTTCTGATCGTTCTGCGCGAGCCACATCCCCTCGGACGCCTGCGCTTTGCGGCGTCTTTCGAAAGACCTCTGCGCTCTCACCAAGAGCTTCGGAGAGTTCATGGAGTCCATCATGTCTGAATCGTCCAAAGATCCTCGAATGGCTTCTGCAGCGACCTCCCTCGTCGGCGTCCTTCCGTTGCGAGGAAGCGTCCTCTTCCCGCATAGCGTGGTGCCCTTCTTCGTGGGCCGCGCAAAATCGATTTCTCTCCTCCGCAGCCTAAAGCCTGGTGACCTCGTTCTCACGGTCACACAGAACGATTCGAAGGTGGCGGATCCTCAAGCGAGTGATCTCACGGTTTTCGGTACCTGCGCGCGAGTCAAAGACATCGAGCGTCGCGGCGAGCGCGAGTACCAAGTGCTTCTCGAAGGACTGGGGCGCGTGCGGGTCGAACAGTTCGACTTCTCCGGCGCGTTCATCCAGGCGTCCTTTTCCCCGCTGACGGAAGAGGACGTCGAGGGACACGAGACCCGTGAGCTCGCACTCGCCCTGCAAGAAGAACTCTCGACGCTCGGAAAAGAAGCGGAGGCACTCTCTCGCGTCACGAGCGTGGCCGATGCAGCGCCCGTCTTCGCCGATCGCGTTGCAGCCAATGTCGCGCTAACGCCGGAACAGGCAGTGGCACTCATCTCCGAAACGAATGCGACGGTTCGCCTGCGCTCGCTCATCGACCATGTCCGTGCGGCCAAGGTGAAGGCAGAACTCCGCACGAAGATCGACCACGACGTGCGTAGCGAGCTCGGCAAACACCAGCGCGAGATGATCCTGCGCGAACAGCTCCGGGCTATCCAGAAGGAGCTCGGTGACGGTGACGAGTCCGATGCCGACCGTCTCCGCAAGCGTCTCGAGGAAGCGAAGCTGCCGGCCGACGTACGCAAGGTCGCCGAGCGGGAGCTCCGTCGTCTCGACGGAATGAATGGGCAAGGTCCGGAGGCGAACGTCATTCGAAACTATCTCGACCTGATCGTCGACCTTCCGTGGGAAGAGCGTGCGATCGTCAAAGACGACATCGAAGCCATCGAGGCGCGCCTCGATGCGGATCACCATGGGCTCTCCGACATCAAGAAGCGCATCGTCCAGCACATGGCGGTGCTCAAGCTGGCGCAAGCCCGGGCGGCCAAAGCGAGCAGCGATCAAGAGACCGGAGCAAAGTCGGAAAAGGTGACGACCGAGAAGGGAACCTTGCTGTGCCTCGTCGGGCCCCCGGGCGTCGGCAAGACGTCGCTCGGTCAATCCGTGGCCGATGCAACGGGGCGTCCTTTCGTTCGCATCGCGCTCGGCGGCGTGCGCGACGAGGCCGAGGTTCGTGGACACCGCCGGACCTACGTGGGGGCACTCCCCGGTCGTGTCATCAGTGCGCTTCGAAAAGTGAAGGTGAAGAATCCGGTCATCTTGCTCGACGAAATCGACAAGCTCGGATCGGGATGGCAGGGCTCGCCGGAAGCCGCTCTGCTCGAGTTGCTCGATCCGGAACAGAATCGTACGTTCACCGATCACTATCTCGAGCTCCCGTTCGACCTTTCGGAGGCGCTCTTCATTTGCACGGCCAACACGCTGGAGACGCTTTCGGCGCCCCTGCGTGATCGCCTCGAAATCGTGGAGCTCTCGGGTTACACGACGGAAGAGAAAGTGCACATCGCCCAGACGCACCTCGTGCCGAAGCGCTTGGCGGCTTTGGGGCTTTCTTCGGCCGATATCGAGTTCGACGTTTCCACCCTGGAAGCGCTCGTTCGCGACTACACGCGAGAGTCCGGCGTTCGTCAGCTCGACCGAGAGATCGGCCGCATCTGTCGAGGTCTCGCCCTCGAGGTAGCCAAGCGCCAAGATGCGAGCGACGAGAAGACCGCCTTCACCGTGAAGCCCTCCGACCTTCGCACGCACCTGGGCAAACCGAAATTCGACGACGACGTTTCCGAACGCACCAGCGTTCCTGGCGTCGCGACGGGGCTGGCATGGACGCCGGTGGGGGGCAGCATTCTCTTCATCGAAACGTCGCGCATGCCGGGGCGAGGCAAAATCGAAATCACCGGGCAGCTCGGCGACGTCATGAAAGAATCAGCGAGGGCGGCGCTCACATACGTGCGTTCGAACGCGGCCGGGCTCGGCATTCCAGAGAACGTGCTCGAAAACCAGGACGTGCACATTCACGTTCCGGCGGGGTCGACACCGAAGGATGGGCCTTCCGCCGGCGTCACGATCTTCACCGCCCTCACGTCTCTCTTCACGGGACGCCGCATTCGTTCCGATACGGCCATGACGGGCGAGGCGACGCTCCGCGGACGCGTGCTCCCGGTCGGCGGCATCAAGGGCAAAGTCCTCGCGGCGCATCGCGCGGGCATCAAGCGAGTCATCTTGCCGAAGAAGTGCATGGATGACCTCGACGAAGTGCCGGCAAAGGTGAAAGCCGAGATGGAATTCTTCCCCGTGACGGATATGGGGGAGGTGCTCGAAATCGCGCTCGAGGACGCGGCGGTGGTGGGGAGTGCTGCGGCGCCTCCTGCTTCGATGCATCTCCACAGCTGAGGTTCGGTAGCGCGCGCAATAGACCCCGAGCGAGGGCGCGCTCGGGGTCTATGCGATCCGAGGCTGCTGGCGATGACAGAAAAAATCCTCTGAAGAAGCAACCGCTACACCTGTTGCGCTCGGGTCCATGCTGGTGTCTTCCGAGGCGCGACGAAGATCGACCTGGAGCGCGTTCTGAGGCTCTTTTCTGGTTGGCCCGGTTGCTGCAAAGTGGGTGGAGTGTAACTTCCTGGAATGGCTATGATTTTTTTCTGACATTTGCAGGGGTCGACGCGTCGCCTGTGGCGACGTGTGACGGTGCGCCGTCACAGCTCACCCCACTCCATCCACCCCCCTCGTAGGATCCACCATGACCAAGAACGCTCTCAATCTCACTCTTCGCCGCGTCCGAGCATCCATCCGCAGCGACGTTTCCACCGGCAGTCGATCGACCCAAGGAAAGGCGCCGGCGTACGCGAACAGCAACGGCACGAGCAAGCTCCTCATTCCCGCTCCGGTCTGCGGCCTTGCCACAGCGTCCCCTCCGTCGCCGACGCCGTTGGGTTCGAGCTGACGCAGCGAATCGGCCGATCGTCGCGAGGCGGAGCTCCGCGGCTCCGCCTCCCTTGCCGTGAGGCGCTCCGGTAGACCCGATGTGGGCGTCTGTTCGACACGAGCCGTCAGTCGCAATGAATGGATATCCATGATCTTTTCTCTGAAGATGCTCCGGCATTGAAGCGGATGTTCGCATGCGTCGCTCGTGGGTGTCGTGGCATCCGGTTTTGAGTAGTTGTCGCCGAAGAGATGCTCTGTGCACACACTCACTTCCGGTCTGGGCCTGTCGACATGCATTTCGATCTCGTCTTCCAGCGCCGTTTCCAGCTCTTCGCTGTCGCGCGCACGGAGACCGTTTTCGATTCTAGTTTTTGCCCTCCGGCCGAGCGCGATGACGCGGTCTCGTCAGGGCGAGTCGGGCTCTACATCGTCCTCGACGGGGTCTTTCGATGGACGCTTCCCGACACGCTCGCCGTGCGCGATCGTGGCGCACTCGTGGCACCCGCAGAGTTCTTGATCGGAGCAGGCGGTAAACGCACGCGAGACTTCGTGACCGGGGGGCCCATCTTCCGAGGGCTCGAGTTCTACTTTCGTGCCGAAGACGTTTGTGAGGCTCCCACGGGCCCGCGCAGGGTCGTGTTATCCGACGCGACGATGGAGGCGGCCTGCGCCTACGCGAGCTTCGTACATAGCGGGGCCCATCGCGATCGCGCCGAGAGGGTATCCCTCCTCCGTGGACTACTCGACGGGCTCGTCCGGGACCATGTGCTGCATGCGAGCGCGCTCTACGGGCTCGTCTTGGAGGAGACTGGGCACGAGGTCGTTTGGAATCAGCTAATGGCTTGGCTCGAGCCACTCGAGCTGAACGGCTCACTCGAGACACTTGCGGAGCGCGTCGGCCTTTCCCTTCGGCAGACCACACGGCGCCTGGAGTCGATGATGGCGACCTTCGCCTTCCCTTGGTACCAGTGGAGGACGTTGACCCGCTCCGTCCGGATGCGTCTCGCTGTTCTCCTCCTTTCGAACCGGGAGCTTTCCATCACCGATATCGCGCGCACCACTGGCTATGCGGGCGTTCAATCGCTGGCCCACGCGCTCCAAGCGGCAGGCCTGCCTTCGCCGTCGGACGTCCGTCAACAGCTCCTCGCGCGGCACTTCGCCGAGTTCTTTCGAAGCGGAGAATCGACGAATGGCGGGGGGAGTCTACTGCTCTCTTGAAGCAGCGAGACCTGTGGTCCTGTGATAGGGTGCGCCCGTGCGCGCAGGAACCGCAACACTTCTAGGTCTCGTATCTCTGGTCGCGCTCGTTTGCGGCTGCGGTTCGCCATTGGCGGGCCTCGCCGAGCGCGGCGACTACGCGGAGCTCGGAAAGCGCATCCAGGCGAAGCATGCGAAAGGCGAGCTTGGCGAAAGCGAAGCCAAGTCCATCGCACGGGCAATCGCGTCACGAGAGCTCCGAGTCGCAAAACCGGAAACGCGCATGGCGCGGGTCCAAGAGGTCGAGCCTTGCGCCCTCGCTGTCGACGATGCGCTCGAAGACGTGGCGGAGGGCAAAGACGACGCGGCCGGTGAGGCTGCCTACTTCCTTCTCGACGAACACGAATACAGCCGCAGCACCGCCCGGAAGCAGGCGAACAATCCGAACCCCTATTTCCGTCGTCTCTATGCTCGCGTGCTCGATTCCTCGAGCGATGGCGACGCGCGCCGAGCGGCGTTGCTCGATGGCAGCCATCTCGTGCGTAGGGCGGCTGCTCGAGCGGCCGTCGAAGCCGAAGACGAAAAGGATGAAGAGGTCCTCTTCGATACGGTGCGTCTCGATCCCGACCACTTCACGCGCTCGCAGGCGCTCCGAGCCATCATGGAGATTGGTTCCGATCGCCCGCTCGATCCGACGCGTGCGCAACGTCTCTCGGACATGTGGGATCGACTCGACGAGCCGCTCCGTGGCGATGTGGCGGTGCTCTGGACGATGAAGCCCTTCTTCGACCAAGGCGGCAGCGATCATCTGCGGGCATTGCTCGGACGAGGGCGCGGTAGCCCATCGCTCCACGCTGCATCGTCTCTCGCACGAGGGCGTCGGTCTTCTCCGCTCGGCGAGATGGCCATCTCCGTCCTGAAGGCGCAGATCGACGAGGGCGACACGCAGAGCCGCAGCCAAGCGATGCTGCTCGCGCCACTCGACGTTCCGGTCTTGCTCGAGGCCGTGAAGCGCGCCACGACGGCGCCGGACGCACTCGTACAGGTGCGCGCCTATGGCAAGCTCGTCGACGTAGAGAAGGAGAGGGCTGCTTCGATCACCGCGCTCGAGAAATTCGCGGCGCGCGAAGACGGCGCTGGCGCCAACGCGCGCATGTTCCTCGCGAGGCAACACGACCTCAAGATTCAAGCGTGGATCGAACGCGACCTCACGAAGAGCGACATCCACACGAAGCTCTACGCCGTCCGCGCACTCGCCGAACTCGGACGGGTTGCGCGCGCAGCTCCGCTCCTCGTTGACGCAGACGTCTCCACGCGTCACCGCGTGGCGTGCATGATGCTCGTGCGCAAGGGCGACTGAATCGCGGGCGACGATTCGAAGCCGCAGCTCGGGGCCGATCAAACAGAGGTGAGGGCGCTACTTCTCGGAGGCCTCATCCCTTTGCAGTACCGAACTCCACCACCTGATCGGCCACCGCGAGCGGCTCCTCGCGATGCGTCACGAGGATGACCGTGCGTTCGCCCTTCAGGGCGCGAAGGACGTCGAGGTAGCGCGCTTGGCTCTCGGCGTCGAGGGAAGCGGTGGGCTCGTCGAGGAGCAGCACGGGGAGCTCGGAGGCGATCGCGCGGGCAAGCGACACCCATGCGCGCTCGCCGCCGGAGAGGGATGCGCCGCCGGCTCCGACAGGGCCGTCTTCGTGAGGCACCTCACCGAGGATGCGCGCAAGGAGGGCTCGGTCGTCTTTCGCGTCTTTCGCGTCCTTCGCGTCTTTCGCGGCAACCTCGTCGCGCCCGAGGCGCGTGTTTTCGCCGAGCGTACCTGCCACGAGCGGAGCCTCCTGCGGCGCCCAGGCGAACGGACGCTCGCTGGGGCCCGTTCCCATGCGCGTCAGATTTTCATTTGCATAATACACGTGACCATCGACGGCAGGCTCGAGTCCGAGCAGCACGCGGAGGAGAGAGGTCTTTCCGGCGCCGGTGGGGCCCCGCAAGGCGAGCGTCGTGCCGAAGGGAATGCGCACCGTGACGGAGGCTCTGCCGAACTTCGATGCGACACCCTCGAGACGAAGTTCGCCTTCCGGCCAGACTCGCGGGGGGCTCGAGGAAGAAGAAGCCCCGTCGTCCGCAGCGCGTCCGGATGCTTTGCGCGTCATGAACGCGCTCCAGTCGCCGAGCGCGGCCGAGCCTTTCGCATAGGCGAGGCGCCCCTCCGTCCACTCGCGGAGCGGTCCATAACCGACGAACACGAGCACGCTTGCACGAACGAGCTCTGCATCGTGCGCTTCCGGAGCTTGTCCGCTGCCGTGCGCCTGCCATCGCAAGATCGCTGCACCCACGAGGACCGCGGCCGCCGCCAAGACTTCGTTGCTCGACGACAGCGACGCCGACAGCGCATCGCTCTTGGCCCGAAGGACCGAGAGCTCACGCGAGAGGCGATCGAGCGAACGAAGCACCCATGCTGTGGCTCCGAACGTCACCCACAGCTCACCGTGCTTCGTCGCTTCGTCCGCCGCACCTACATAAGCGTCGACTCGTGACTGCATGGCTTCGTGCCGGGCACGAAAAGCGCGCCTCGCGCGGCCCAGCACGAGGGAGAAGAGGGCCATCACGACGAGCGCGACCCACGCGTACCGGGGCGTCGAAAGAACGAGCACCACGACGAGGGGAGCGAAGGAGAGCGCACCCCGCACCATCCGGAAGAGTCCCTCCGAGATCGCTTTCTCGGCTTCGGTTGCGCGGAGCGTCAGCATCGAGAGGGCGTCGGAGGTGCGCGGCCTCTGATCGGCGTGTCCTAGTCGTGCGAACCATTGCGTAAGGAGGTCGCGTCTCAGCGTGCGTCCGAACTCACCAGAGATGCGTGCGCCACTGTAGGCAGTCAGAGTTGTGCCACTCCATTTGACCAGGGCACCGATGACAGCCATGAGGGCACAAGCCATCAACCCGTGAGGCGAGGTCAGAGACACAGTGGATCGGCCGTCCATCATCCATGGAGAATTCCCGAGAGAGTGGAGTGCTTCCGCGCCGCCGAACCCGAGCGCACCCGTGCCGAGTGCCGTAAGCACGCAACCTATGGAAAAGACGAGAATACGGCGCTGCTGCTCTCGGCCTTCCCAAAGCCGAGCTTGGACCGCTCGCGTCACGCCCACGCGGGGAGAGGTCAACGATTGCGAGAGGTTGGACGCCATGAAAAGCGGGGCAAGGCCTCGCGGAGCGCAGTCCTCGAGTGCATCGAGACGATGACCGAGGAAGCCGCGTCACGCTAGCGAAAGTCGCGTACTTGGGACCCGTTTACGATCCGTGCCATGCCCGCGTTGCGAAACCGTCACGACGGAACGAACTTTGCACCTTCCTCAGGCTGAACCCAGCCCTCGGTGCTCGCATCGATACTCTGACCCAAAACGGGAAGTTGGCAAGCCAGAAAACGTACCAACCACCGCAGCAGTAAAGAGCCCGCCCCGACCGTCCCTTTCCCTCTTCTTAGAAGAAGCATCTCTCTCCCCTACCTACCTTGGAGCCCGCACCCATGAGCAAAGCGAAGAACGCTGCCGTAGCCCTCGAAGCACCCGTCGACGAAGTGTCGGACGAGGTTTCGGAGATCGAGGGAGACGAGCTCGCGCCAGCGGAACGGGAAGGCGAAGGGGAAGAAGACGTCAAAGCCGACGTCGTGCTCCTCGAGGACGATGACTTCGAAGCCGAAGAAGTCGTGGTCGCGGACCTCGATGCAGACGACGAGCCCGCTCCTTCCCGCAAAGCGAAGAAGGACGCTGGCGACGAAGCGAGTGGCGACACGATGCTTTCGCGGTACTTCCGCGAGATGGCGTCTCACAACGTGATGGGCGTCGAAGAAGAGATGGGGACCGCTGCGCAGGTCGAAAGCTGCGAGGTCGATCATTGGGTCGCCATTCTCGCGTTCTTGCCCACCTCGACGATGGTGCTCGAAGGATTGAAGCGCGACATCGAGCAGCTCTCCGACGAGCCCCTCGACCTGCCGGAGCTGGCCGAGCTCGAGAAGATGAGCCGCGCCTTCCGCAAGGCCGGGAAGTTCTCGAAGGCGCAGGAAAAGAAGTGGGAATCGCTCTCGTCGGAGCTCGGTCGCAAGATCCGCCTCGCCGACAGCGATCGTCTCTGGATTGCCCGCGCCGAAGAGACGATGAAGCGCGCCGGCGAAGAAGCCGACGAAGAGTGGGGCTCCACATCCGAGGCTCCGGTCGAGACGGCCCAAGCCGAACGCGACTCGCAGATTCGCCTCGCCGACAACATCAAGGCGCTCGCCACCTCTCCGGGCTACGCGAAGGCGCTCGCTCGCGTGAAGCAGGCCCATGTGCATTCGCGCATCGTGAAGAACGAGTTCGTCAAAGCGAACCTTCGCTTGGTCGTCTCGATCGCTCGTCGCTACAACCGCGGTCGTCTTCCGCTCATCGACCTCATTCAAGAAGGCAACATCGGCCTCATGAAGGCGGTCGAGCGCTTCGACCACACCCGCGGCTATCGCTTTTCGACCTACGCCTCGTGGTGGATTCGCCACGCCATCAGCCGCGCCCTCGCCGACAAGGGCCGCGCGGTTCGTATTCCGGTGCACATGCTCGACACGCACAACCGCGTGCAGCGCGCGACGCAATCGCTCCTCGCTCGCACGGGCCGTGAGCCGACGGCGGCCGACCTCGAGCGCGAGACCGGCATTCCGCTCGAGAAGCTCGACAAGGTGAAGGGTGCTTGGGCCGAAACGCCCTTCTCCCTCGACCGCCCCGTGGGCGACGAAGACGGTCGCAAGTTCATCGACTTTCTCCACGACGAGGTCAACCTCTCGCCGCACGAGCAGCTCGTATCCAACAAGTGGACATCGGAAGTGCGTCGTCTGCTGACCTTCTTGACGCCGATTGAATCGCGCATCATCCGTTGGCGTTTCGGTCTGGACGACGAGGACGAGCTCACCCTCAAGGAAATCGGCGACAAGTACAACTTGTCCCGCGAGCGCATTCGTCAGCTCCAGGAGCAAGCGCTCGGCAAGATCCGCAAGCAAATGCGCGACTAAGTCCGGCGTAGGTTCGCGGCGATGCCTGGGGCTTTTCCCGCCGAGAGGCTTGGTCCCGAATCATCCCCGAATCATCACAGGGTGGTCTCTCGGACAGCCCTCCCGGGCACCGAGCACCACCTAACGAAGTGAGTCATTGGTCGGCGCCATCTCGCGTCGAGGTTGTGCGATTCTGTTGGCTCGTCGTCGGCCTTCGTGCGAAGGATTGAAGATCATGAAGTCTTGGGGGCGCAGCATATTTTCGTTGCTGGTGGGAGCTGCGTTCGCCGCCGCCTGTGCTTCCGAAGAAGAACCGGGCAGTAGCGAAGACGACATCACCGCGACGAATGCCGGCGTAGACGCGCCGATTGCGATCCCTTCCGCCAATACCCCACTGCTCGATCTCACCCAGAGCTCCCTTTTGGTTCGTCTCGAGAAGGACGGGTTCGCGCTCGGCGACGTCCTCGGTGCTCCGTCCGCGAAAACGAACGCCGATCTCGTCGCCGGCTCGCCGCGCTACGCATCCATCGTCGCCGATCTCGAGCAAGACATGGACAGGCTGCGGGCAGACGACCCGTCGCTCAAGACCGAGGTTTCGCATGGCGTGACCCGCATCATGGATCGCGGCTGGCTTCGCGCCAATTACGCCAGCTTCGAACTCGTCGGCGTCATCAATCGCGCCGACCGCCTCGCGAAAGCTGCTGCAAACGAATGCGGGGAAGTGCGCTTCATCTATAGACTCGCCTACCACAAAGGGACGAACGCGGACGCGCGCGTCAGCTATTCGCGCCTCCCGTTCTTCATCAACATGGTCTTCTCCGTGCCGCGCACGGGGGCGGGGGTCTCCGAATGCTCCGCCGCCGCCAAGAAGTGGTCGACGCCCCGCGCGTTCGGTAGCGCGGACGAGTACGCGAAGTGGCTGGAGACAGACCTGCTCGACTTGCGAGCGCTGCGCTTCAAGCAGGCCGAAATCGACGGCCAAGTCGTTCGTGTGCCATCGGAAGTAAAGACCGACATGGGCGGTCATGCCGAGTACTTCCTTCGCGTCTATCGGGACGCGGGCAGCGGCAAAGTCGAGCCCGCTCCTCTCGAAAACACCCCCGATGTCGAACGCCTCTCGAAGGATGCGGCCTTGCGCAACGAGCTGGCGGCTTACATCAAGAGCCACGTAGCGGAAGCGGACGATGGCTCCATCGTCTTGCCAGAGAAGTTCCTCGCCCGCAAAGTGACGTCGTTCACCACGTTTGGTTCGGCACGGCTCATCAACAAGCCGTTTTCGCGTCTCTTTTACAAGGGCCGCTCGGCTCCGGAGCTCTCGGGCCTCAGCTTCGCGAACACCAAGTACGTCGCCAACGTCGAAGGTTTGCTCACGCGCCTCGACCAATCGTCCTGTGTCGGGTGTCACGGCAATGCGACGAGCACCGCGGGCTTCCATTTCATCGGAAACGATCGGCTCTCGGAATCGCACCCGCTGAATGTCCTTCGTGTGGCGACGTCGCCGCACTACTTGGCTGAAGCACCGAGGCGCGCTGCGTACCTCCGCACACTCCAAAGCGGTACCGAGCCTTCGAAGGAGCAACCGTTCGCCGTTGCCCCCCGTGGCGAAGTCGCGACGGTCGGTGCGGCGTGCATTCCGAGCGAGCAGAAGGGCATCAAGGCCGGCTGGTCTTGTGCCGCAGGCCTCTCGTGCAAGGTTCTCACGTCGAACGCTGCCATTCCGATCGATTTCGGCCAGTGCACGCCAGCGCTGAACCCTGCCAAGAAGACGTATGCGCACGAGTATTCGGGCCTTCCGTGTCTGAGCGGTGAGATGAAGGAGTCCGAGAACCCGAGAAAGGACGTCCTCACGACGACGCAATTCGCGTGCCCGGCCGCGTTGGGTGCAGGGTACACATGTCGTCCCCCGAGCATCGGAGTCCCGGGCGGCCTTTGCACGAAGGGTTGCGCCGCAGGCAACGTCCCGGTGGACCCGAAGAACGAGCTCTGTGCGTACGCAGGCGGCAAAGAATTCGACCAGTGTGCTGCTGCTGGCGACTTCTCGACGTGCATCGCCGGTGCGATCAAAAGCGGCATGCGACAGGCATGCGACGAATCGACCCCGTGTCGCGAAGACTACATCTGCCAAAAGTTCGTTAAAGCGCGCGAAAGCCCGCCAGAAGCTCCGAAGGACGGTCGCGGCTACTGCGTCCCGACCTACTTCCTCTTCCAAGTCCGAACCGACGGCCATCCGAACCCCACGCCGATTCGCTGAGCGAATTCATCGACTGAAGGCAGACGTCTGGGGCAGTAGCGTGTGGGGGAGTTCGAGGGGGAGCGGACGCAGTCGCTCACCCCTCCTCAGTTGGTTGCGCGCCAGCGATCTTTCGCGATGGCTTCCACGAGCTTGTCGGCTGCGACACGCGCAGCGCCTCCTTTGCCCGTCACCTTGTTGAAGATGATCGAAAACGCGATGGGCCCCTTCCCGGAGGGCGAGAGGACGTAGCCAGAAAGGGCAATGACGTCGTCGAGGGTCCCCGTCTTCGCCCGGATGGCTCGTGACGATTTCCACGTGCGAAAGCGTTTCGCGAGCGTTCCATCGACGCCGCCGATCGCGAACTGCGCGACGAACTCGGATTGTACGCTCGTGTCGCGCCACATGAAGCGCAACAGTTCCGTGATGCTGTGGGTGCTCACGCGATTGGCGTCGAACAAGCCCGAGCCGTTCTTGATGACGAGCCCCGCGTCCGAGAGCTTGTTCTTGTCGAGCCACTTCTGGACGATCTCTGCGCTCGATTGGCTCTTGCCTGGCTTGCCTTTGAGCTCGGCGGAGAGCGACTTGAAGACCATCTCCGCGTAGAAGTTGTCGCTCTGTTTTCCGAGTGCATAGAGCAGCTGTCCGAGCGGGTCGGACTCGTGCTTTGCGAGGAGGGTGCCTCGGTTGGCGTCGCCCGTCGCGAGCTTGATGTCACCGGCGACCTTGATGCCCTGCTGCTCGAGCGCGAACTTCAAGACGTAGCCCGCGAGGAGCTGAGGATCTTCGACGCGGCGGGTGTAGCGCACGATCTTCGAGTCTTGACCGACGCTGCCGGAGACCACTGCCTTGAGACGCGAGCCGTTCGCGGACATGGCGAGACCGACGTTGTCGGCGCCGCTGTCGGTCGTCTTGATGCTGCCTTCCGCATCGACGAAGCCTGGTGGGTCGAACGAGTAGTGTGCGGACCCTCCCGAGCCACCTGGGCGGACCGTGAGGGTCACGGTGTTTTCATTGACGGCGAGTGCGCTCACGGGAGCCCTGAACGGCGCCCATTCGTTCGGTTGCTGTTCGAACGCGGGGGGAGTCGTCTGGTCGTCGAAGAAGCGCTGATCGAGAGAAAGGTCGCCATCGACCTTGCGAACGCCGCGGTTGTAGAGGTCGCGCGCCATCGAAATGAAGTCGTCGGTTTTGAGCGAGGGATCCCCGTAGCCCCTCAGCGTGAGGGCCTCGACGGATGAACCTTTGATGGTGCCGTAGAGCGTCGTTTGGTATCGGTGGTTACCGTGGAGCAGCGAAAGCGCGGCAGCGGCGGTGTACACCTTTGCGTTGGAAGCAGGGTTGAGCACGGTTCGCTCGTCGTGCTGTGCGAGGACTCTGCCCGAGTCGACATCGAGCACGGTCACTCCGATTTGCGCCCCCGAAACGCCCTTGTCGGCCACGAGCGTGCGCACCGCCGCTTCGATGGTGGGGTTCGAGCCGCTCGCTTCGGGCTCTGCGGCGAAGGCCTGCCGCGTTTCGGCGATGGGCGACCAGGTGGCGGCGCAAAGCGAGAGCGTGAAGAGCGTGACGCGCACGAAAGCTCGCATGCCTCGACTCCTAGCGGGAAGTCCGCCACGAGGAAAGCGAAAGTACCCGCGTCGGGTCGGTCGTCCGCCCGCGTGTTTGCGAGCTTTGCAGCACTCGTCGTTCTGACGGCTTGCCACTCCCCGGGAGCCACGCCGAGGCCGAACGAAAGCGCACTCGAAATCCTTGTGCCCACGGAAGCCGAAACCCTCGATCCGCGCACGTCGACCGACTCTGTGTCCGTCCGCCTCACGCGCCTCACCCATGCGGGGCTCTTCAGGCTCGACGAGACGAGCCTCTCTCCGAAACCCTACGTCGCGGAGAGCTTCGTCTGGGAAACCCCGCTCGTCCTCCGGGTGCGTCTTCGTTCGGATGTGCGCTTTTCGGAAGGGAAGCTCCTCTCGCCGGGTGACGTCGTGACCACGCTTGCCGCGTTTGCGGCACCCACGTCGCGCCATCGCCGCGTGGTCGATGCCATCGATCGCGCCGAAGTGGCAGGGGCGAACGAAGTGCGCATCTTCCTGCGACGCGCACACGCCACCCTTCTCACCGATCTCGAGCTGCCCATCCTGCGTGCCGACGAAGCGGAAGGCCCCTTGAAGCCCGATGGACAGCTCGATGGGCTCGGACCTTATCGCATTGCGGAGCGCGGCCCGGGCGTCGTTCGGCTCTCGGCGCGAGATGGAGGGGTCCTTCCCAAGCCGGCCCACGACCTCGTCGTGCGCACCGTACGCGACGAGAACGCCCGCGCGATGCGAATGCAAGCAGGGTCTGCAGACATTGCCGTGAATGCCTTCTCGCCGACGCTCCTACCGACGCTCGAGAAGGCGGGGTTGACGGTGCGCGGCGTTCCTGCCGCCTCCCTCACGTACATCACGGTGCGATTCGGCGAGAGTGCCGTGTCCAATGTCGCCGTCCGGCGAGCGCTCTCTCTGCTCGTCGACCGAGACCGCATCGTGAGGACGCTCTTCGCAGGCAAGGCCTCCTGTGCAACCACGGTGC
Source organism: Polyangiaceae bacterium (assembly GCA_046351415.1). Classification (GTDB taxonomy): domain Bacteria; phylum Myxococcota_A; class Polyangia; order Polyangiales; family Polyangiaceae; genus JABFRG01. The sequence goes on from JAXLYO010000001.1 coordinate 325,074, forward strand.
TTCCGGCCATGCATTGGGCGTCCGATGCGCAGTCGCGCACACCCGACGCAACGTTTTCCTGCCATGCGAACGTCGAGGCAGCCGTCGCAACCCTCCGGGCGGCGGGCTTCAAGACCGATGGCAGCGACCCGCGTCTCCATTTCGAACTCCTGACGTCAACGGACCGTTTTCGAGGCGCCGTGGCTCGCTTTCTGGCGCAGGAAGCGCGAGAGGCAGGCATCGTTCTCGACGTCGTGCCGCTCGAGCTCGGAACCATGCTTTCGCGCCTCTCGCTCGGCAACTACGAACTGGCCACCCTGCAGATGCCAGAGGTCACCGAGCCGAATGCGTTCAAGACATTCTTGCATTCTGCATGGACTGCACCTTCGGGCTCCAACCGCGGACGCTACGCCAGCCCAGAGCTCGACGCGATTCTCGACGAGGGCGAGCGCACGACCGGAGAAGAAGCTCGGCGCGCCATCTATCGAAAGATGGAGGCCCACATTCGGCGCGAGCTCCCCTTGATTCCGCTATGGCACGAAGACCACACGTCCGTGACGAGCGCTCGTGCGAAGGCATTCGTGCCGAGCGTCGATGGTCGCTGGCTTTCGCTCGCTTCGGTGCCGTAGGTACTCGACGCCAAGGTCAGGGGCAGCCGGTCTTGTTGAAGATCTGCCACTCGTACATCTGTGGATTGAACCCGACGACTTGCGTGTTGGTGATGCGCACTTTGGTGGTTAGAACGGGGGTCGGCAAGTCGATGACGTACGTCCCTTGCTTGTTGTTGAAACTGAGTGCGGGTTTCCACGCCGTGCCGTCCCAGGTTTCGATAGTACCCCCGGAGAGTACGTGGGAGCCGGAGCCGCACATGGGTTGTGGGTTGGATACGATGCGCATCGAAGCAACCTTCACGGGACTCGGCCACGTGTAATAGAACGAAGCCCCCACACCTTGCGCCGTTTCGACCCAGCAGTATTTGGTGCAGTTCGTGGTGACGATGCCGTCGTTCAAGTTGACGGGGCCGTAGTCGGGACTGCCGTCTGCGGGGCTGTCGGAGTCCGCCGTGGCGTTGAGCGCGAGGTTGGTGCACGAGAGGCAGTCCGGGTCGGTCGCTGTCGTGCAGCCCGCGGGGCAGCATCCGTCGGGTTGTGCGTTGCACGCCGTGATGGGCGTGTGCGCCACGCCGCTCGTCGGCTCACACGAATCCTGCGTGCACTCCATCCCGTCGTCGAGCGCCTTCGGGGAGTGCACGCACGAGCCGCTCGGACTGCACGCATCGTCGGTACATGCGTTCTTGTCGTCGCAGTCCGCTGGGGTCGTGCAGGACGTCGGGGCGGTAGCGTCTGCGCCGGAGTCGCCTGACGACGACGAGCCACTCGTGCTGCCACTGCTGCTCGTGCTCGAACTCGAGCTGGTCGACGAGCTGGACGAGGAGCTCCCCGCGTCGTCGCCGGGGCCCGTGGACGAGTAGTTGGCGCAGGCGACGGCCAAGACGGTTGCCAAGGGAACGAGGAAACGCGCGCGCGCAGTCAGCGTGGTGGGGCCGTGCTTCACACGTCTAGTTTAGTCTGCAAGCGGAGCCGAGGCGACCCTTGTTTGCAAGCGGAAGGAGCCCGCAGAGACCCGCGCAGGTCAGCCGACGCCGCCGGAGACCATTGCCTGCGGATTTTTCTGCGCCCGCTCGATGCTCTCGAACAGTGCGCGGAAGTTTCCGTAGCCGAACCCAGGGTCGCCGCAGCGCTGGATGATCTCGTAGAAGAACGGACCCGCCCGGACTTCGTCGTAAAGAGCGGCCGCTTCGCGCATGAAGATCTGCAACATGTACTTGTCGTCGCCGCCATCGAGCAGAATCTCGAGGCGCTCCAGGTCGGCGAGCGACTGCGTCACGTTCGAGATCTTGATTTGTTTGAGGCGCTCCGGGAGTGCGTCGAAGTACACCTTGGGGGTGCGAAGGAATTCCACGCCGCGGTTCCGGAGGTCTTCGACGCTCGAGATGATGTCGGTCACCGCGAACGCGATGTGCTGCACGCCCGACCCGCCGTTGTCGTCGACGAACTTCGCGATTTGAGAGTCGCGGTAGAACGGCTTGAGTGGCTCGTTGGTCGCGAACTTCACACCGCTCTCGGGGTCCCACATGACGATGGACTTGAGGCCCGACCCGGAGGTCGCGTTCGACTTCGAGACGTCGTGCGTGTGGAAGCTGATGTCCCAGAAGGGCTCGAAGCCGAGCACATCACGGTACCACCCGACGATGGGCTGCATCGTGAGTCCGTTCGACGTGATGTGATCGATGGCGCCGATGCCATAGCGATTCTCGGGACGAGAAGCGTTGCCGGGGCCGACGTCTTGGAAGCCGGGAGCGAACGCCGAGTAGTTCTTGCGCTCGACGAAGCGGAACGCGACGTCGGCGAGGGGAGTTGCGATCTCGAATGAACGGTAGGTGCCTCCGTTCGGTGCCGTATCGACGATGGGGTCGGCGAGCAGCGTGCCGCCCCGGCTCTCGAGTGCGGCGAGGGCCTTGTCGAGGTCGGCGACACGGAAACTCAAACTCATGACGCCTGCGGGGTGTCGCTTCAGGAACCGAGCCGCCTTGGAACCTTGGCTGAGGGGGGTCGACACACACACACGCACGTCCCCCGCGCCGAAAACGGCGGACTCTTGGCCGCTTCGGGCGGTGAGCTTCGCGTCGGCCTGGGCGACTTCCTTGAAATCAAGGGTGTTCGTGTAGAATTTTCTCGATCGCTCGAGGTTCTCGACGACGAAGTGAAACGAGTCGTACCCGGTAATGCCGATGTGCGCGTCCGCCATACGCACGTGTTTAGCACCGGAAACTTTGCAGGAAAAGCGGGCGTCGACAAACGTAGTTGGCAGGCGTGTTGAAGCGCCTCGCGTGCTGTGCTACTTCGGCCTCCCGTGCTGAGGAACTTGGCCTACGGGCCTCACTTCACCGAAGAGGGCCGCCCGTCAAGGTGGTTCGGTGGAGACGCCTCCGGAGGATTTGCGGCATGAGTCGGAAGACCACGAAGTACGTGCTTGTTACGGGGGGCGTTGTTTCGTCCATCGGCAAAGGCCTCGCCGCGGCGGCGCTCGGGGCTTTGCTCGAAGCGCGTGGCCTCAAGGTCACGCACATGAAGCTCGACCCGTACATCAACGTCGACCCGGGGACGATGAGCCCCTACCAACACGGTGAAGTGTTCGTAACCGACGACGGTGCCGAGACCGACCTCGACCTCGGACATTACGAGCGATTCACCGCAGCCCATCTCACACGCGCCAACAACCTGACGACCGGCCGAATCTACGAGGCGGTCATCTCGAAGGAACGCCGTGGTGAGTACCTCGGCGCCACGGTGCAGGTCATCCCGCACGTCACCGACGAAATCAAAGCGCGTGTCCGTGAAGCGACCCAAGACGCCGACGTGGCGATCGTCGAAGTCGGCGGCACCGTGGGCGACATCGAGTCGCTCCCGTTCCTCGAGGCACTTCGTCAATTGAAGATCGAGGCCGGGCTCGGCAATGCCATCAGCATGCACGTTACGCTCGTTCCATTCATCGAAACAGCTGGCGAGCTCAAGACGAAGCCCACGCAGCACTCCGTCAAGGAGATGCGCGAGATCGGCATCCAGCCTGACGTGCTCATCTGCCGTACGAAGACGCCACTCAATCGCTCGACCAAGGAGAAGATCGCGCTCTTCTCGAACGTGGTCGTAGAGGCCGTCATCTCCGCCATCGACGTCTCCTGCATCTACGAGCTTCCGCAAGTGTTCCATACGGAAGGCCTGGACGACCTCGTGTGCGAGCGTCTCAACATTTGGAGCCGTCAGCCGGACCTTGCTCCATGGGCGCGCATCGTCGATCGCTTCAAGAAGCCCCAGAAGGGGTCCATTCGTGTCGGCGTCGTCGGCAAGTACGTCAACCTCAAGGACGCGTACAAGTCGCTCCACGAAGCGCTGGTGCACGGCGGCCTCCAGCACGATTGCAAGGTCGAACTCGAGTACATCGACTCGGAAGAGGTCGAGCGTCAGGGCCCCGATTCGCTCCTGGGTCACCTCGATGCCGTGCTCGTGCCTGGGGGCTTCGGCGACCGGGGAACCGAGGGAAAGATCGAAGCCATCCGCTATGCGCGTACGAATCGGCTGCCGTTCTTCGGCATCTGTCTCGGCATGCAGCTGGCGGTCGTGGAGTTTGCACGCAACGTCGCCGAACTCGAAGGTGCGAATTCTCGGGAGTTCGATGCCACGGCCAAGCATGCGGTCATCGACCTGATGCCCGATCAGCGGAACCTCGACAACAAAGGCGGGACCATGCGCCTCGGGGCATTTCCGTGTATTCTACAGGCAGGTTCGAAAGCCGCGGACGCGTATGGCGCGCTCGAGATTTCAGAGCGTCATCGTCATCGCTACGAGTTCTCGCCCGAATACAAGGAAACGCTGTCGAAGGCCGGTCTCCGACTGTCCGGTACGTCACCGGATGGGTCGCTCGTGGAGATGGTCGAACTCGACGACCACCCGTACTTCCTCGCGTGCCAGTTCCACCCCGAGTTCAAGTCCGGGCCGCTCAAGCCCCACCCGCTCTTCTCTCGCTTCGTGAAGGCTGCGCTCGACCGCCAAAGTCTGCGCGTGAAGCTCGCCACGGAAGCGCGCAAGAGCGCCGGTCTACTGCCTCGAACCAACTGATCGACTCGAGGGCGATGCGCCAGCGTCAGGTCTTCGGCTGGAGGGGGCGCTGCGTCTTCTTGGGGCCGTGGAAGGGCTTCTCCTCCGCGAGCTGCGCGATCATGCTCTCGATGCGTCTCGCTCGTGTCTCGGGCTTCTTCGCGGTCTGAAGGCGATGGTAGATCACGAACAGGTTCGTGCGATTGAGTGTCGCAAAGAACTTCTTTGCGGCATTGTTCTTCCGGAGCTCCGTCGTGAAGTCGTCTGGAATCACGAGTCCGGAAGAGCCCGCATAGGCTGCGTCCCAGCGTCCATCTTGGCGCGCTGCTTCGACATGAACGAGCCCGGCAGGTTGCATCTTCCCCTCGGCAATCAGCTTCTCGGCGTGAGCGCAGTTCTTCTTCGACCAGTTCGACTTCGGCCGGCGCGGTGTGAGCCTCTGCAAGAAGGAGACTTCGTCGAGCGCCTTTCGATGTCCATCGATCCACCCCCAAGCGATGGCTGCGTTCACGCAGTCGTTCCAATCGACACTGGGGGTCCCAGAATCCTTCTTGAAGATGCGGACCCAAAGCTCTGACCGCGTCGTATGGTGTTTCCGGAGCCAGGCTTCGAGCTGACCAGGCGTCTTGAATGCTTCCGCCGTGGACGTCATGGTCGTTTGCACCGCACCTGAAGGAGCTCGAGGACGATTCCTCCGCTCAGCGGCATGCCGCCGCGCACACGTCGACGAGGCAAGTATCTCGGGCCGCGGACTTGTCACGACACGCCGGCGCGTTCGCGTAGCAGCGTTCGACGCAGTCGCAGTCGGCCTTGCAGTTGGTCACACATTTGTCGATCGCTTCGGTGCACGTAGGCTCGTGGTAGGCCGCGTTGTATTCGTCGGCGCACTTGCCGGAGTATTCTGAAACAGCCGGGCACTCGCACTCTTGGAGACGCGCCGCCGAGTTGCACTTCACGCAGTTTTCGGTCGTGGCGTGTTGCCATGCAACTTTCGTTTTGCACGCCGTCAGCAACGCTTCGGTCGTTCCCGTACCACTCTCTCCAGCGCAAGCGACCAGGTGTACCGTGGAGGCAAACGCGGCGAGGAACAAGAGACCCTTGGGCGATGGCGTGACCCGTCTCACGCGATGCATCTTACCATGCCGAGGGCGCTTTGCCGCACGGGCAAATACACGGTGGCGACGAGCTCGTTCGATGCGATGACGGAACCGCACTTCGTCGACGGCCATCGGCATCGATCGTAGGCGACCGGCGCGGTCGCTACGGCATCGTCGTTCTGCCGGCGGCCGGTGCGCAAAGGCCGAAGCCTTCCTTGAAGAGCGGCGGGCCACCTACACATCGTTCGCCTGCCCCGCAGTCTTCCGCCGCTGCTTCGCGGCAGAGTTTGTAGCACTTGCGCGCGCCCGCGTTGCCGATGCAGCTGAGCCCTGCGGCACAGTTGTCTCGGTCGCAGCCTTCACCGACGAGCTGCGGACCCACCGGGATGCAGCTCGTCGTCCCGTCCGTGCGAACGACCGAACAGGTTTCTCCGCTCGGGCACGCGGACATGGTGAGGAGCTGGCATGCCGTCACGGGCACGCAGACGGGGACTTTCGTTCCGAGCGCAGCGCCGATGGCGCAGTACATCTTCTTGTTGCCGGTCCCGGGCGCATCGCAGACGCCGTCGCAGCAGTAGTGACGGCAGCGATGCGCGCCGTTGTGCTCGTCGACGCATTCGAAGCCGGCGGCACACTCGGACGATGTCGAGCAGGTCGCGCCATCCTTCCCGTCGCCGGCCATGGCGCATTCGGGGCCGTCGGTGGAGTACTTGCTGACGCGGCAGCTGATGGCGGCGTTCGGCACGCCCGCGTCGTCGGACCCCGCGCAGGCGGTCGGAGCATCGGGGTTGCAGTCCGACGCGGCGCGCTTGCAAAGCGGGCTGCCCACGGTCTTCTTCGTGCTGGCGTCGGCATCGGCTCCCGCGTCGTCACCCTTCATGGCGGGTGAGCCGCCGACGACCGGCGGGCTGGGGTCCGTGCTCGCACCCATGAGCTCGCTGTTCGAGTTCGCCCCGCAGGCGCTCAAGATTCCAACGACGAACAGTGGTACAAGAAAGTTACGCAAGACGACCGCCATACAGCTGGTTCGGAGAAACGTGGGAACCCTCGTTCTCCAGAGATGCCACGGGGAGAGATACACATCCCGTGCCGCAGCACTCTTAAGTGTGCGGCTGATTGCCGCGAATAGCCAGAAAATCGCCTAAATGCCTGAGATGACCGGCCAAATGCAAGCTCAAACAGGCGCTTTTTTTCGGGGACGCCTCGATGCCGTTCGAAGGAACCGGACGATGGACTAGGGCATTGGCGTCGCGGTTTTTCCGAAAGAGCGTCAGACCGTGCCCAAACGGCTGTGCCAGGACGCTCCGGGAGCGGCAGCCCCGTTCACGGGAAACCTCAGGGAACGTTTCCTTCGACCTCGCGCAGCGTCATGTTGCCCGCGGCGTCGATGGCGCGAATCGTGAACAGGTGGGAGCCGCGCGGAACGAGGGACGCGAGGTCGAACTGAACGCTCTCCTTCGGTGAATCGAAAATGCCGTCTTGCGCCGGCACCGGACGGAAGTCGGTACGACCGTCGATGGCCATCTCGACGCGTACGATAGCGCTCGTACCGTCTACTACGAGCGCGTGCAGCGTCTTGCCGCGGACCGCAAGCTCTTGGATGACGGGAGGTGTGTTGTCGATCACGAACGGGTCAGACGTCAGCTGGTGCTTCTGTACATCTGCGGGCGTGTTTGCGATCTCGTCGGAGGCTTCCACGCGGACGCGGTATCGACCTTCGGGCATGGCGGTCGTATCCCAGTCGTAGTCTGTTTTGGAGAGTGTCTCTTCGGCCTTCAAGAGGTCGCGCCAAAGCGTCTGCCCTTCGCGCTGGAACGCGAGGCGATACCGAAGCGGGTCGTTGTCGGGATTGTCGACGCGCCAGGTGATCTTCACGCCCGGCTCGCGTTTCGGGACATCGACCGTGAACGCCGGGATCGTGCCATTGCCTGTCTCGCGCGTCGGCGATTGCTTGGGTTGTGCCGTCACGTCGAGAACGATCGCGCGTTGGTTCTCCGTCGCGAACGCGAGCGAGACGTTGGCGAGGCTGGCCTTCGCGTCCTTGAGACGCGCACGAAGTTGGACGTAGCGCCCAGACGTTGCCGGGAGGCGCGCACCACTTGCGATATTGCCACTCCAAGGCGTCCAGGTTCCATCCGGAACCTGTGTGTTGCCGGTGCGTGCGACGAACTCGACGGCACCGGTGGCGCGATAGTTGACTGCCCCGAAGCGCGCGGGAAGCCCAGCGTCGAGGACTTTGCCCGTCCACGTTGCATCCGCGCCGCCGTGTCCGACGATGCGTTGCAAGTTGGCCGTGTCGCTCGTGAGGAAGAAGCCCGTGCCGTTCTTGACCGAAATGGCCGTAACTTGCCTCTCATCCAAGTCGGCTACGAGAGAGACGGCGTGCGACTCGTCGGCTGAATAGACGCGGCCCTCGGCACCCGTACCCACGAACGGTGTGCCGCGATCGTCGACGAACAAAGACGTGTAGTGGAACTCGTCGTGACGCATGAGGCGCTCGACTCTTCCGCGGTCGTCGACGCGGAAGAGCGCGCCCTTTCCGGGTTTTTGTTTTGGTGCATTGAACGGCCCCGGCGGACGTGAACCACCGCCAGGCGAGCGCCGGGGAAGTTCGTTCGGCTCGGAGTACTCGTTCACGATGGCGTAGACCGAATTCTGGTAGGCAAACGAGGCTTTCACTTCCGTTCCCGGGAAATCGGCGACCACGGAAGCGCGGCCGGGGCCCGTGACGCGGTAGAGAATGCCTTTGCTGCCCCCACCGGCGAGGACGTCACCCTTCGCGTCGACGGAGATCGATACGATGTGAGCCTCTTCGCTCTTGAAGTAGACGCTCGTGGCGCCGCTCGGTTCGATGCGCACGACGCGCCCTTCGGGACCGACGGCAGCGAACAGGCCGTTCTTCGCCCACGCGATCGACCAAACGTAGCTCGCCTCCGGAATGGTCGCGAGGAGGTCGGCCTTCCCTTGGCTCACCTTGAAGACCTTGCCGTCGGGAATGGTTGCAGCATACACCTGACCGCCAGCGCCAAGGGCGAGCGACGTGACGGCGAGCGCTCCCGTGTCGGCAAACAGCGTTGCCTGCCCAGCGGCGACGCGGAAGATCTTCCCGTTCGGACCCGTGCCCACGAGGACCGAGCCGTCGTTCATCGCGAGAGCACTCCACGACGTGGACGCATCGACGACGGTCCCGGCGGTCGCATAGCCGGGTTTCACCACGCCGTCGGCGTCGACGAAGGCGCCTTTGAGCTCACCGCCTGCAAAGCGCTCCTGCGAGTCGAGTTGGAAGGTGCGGGTTCCCACGGCGAACGAAGACGTTGCGAGCAGGAGAGAGAAAGTGGTGGCCGTGAGGGCCGGAATCAATCGCTTGGACATGTTCGAGTTCTCTTGGAGGTTTTTCGAAACGGAAATCAGCGCGGCTTCACTTTGACGCGCACTTTGTCGCGTCCTTCCACGTAGCGGTCGACGCTGTAGAAGTGGCGCGCGAAGCTCGTGAAAGGTTCGGGGGTCGTGTCGGCGTTGTGGGTTCGCAGCGCGTCGGCCGCGAACGGCGGAAGGCGAGGGGCGACGTGAGATTGGAAGGTGACGCCCTGCGACGGAAGCTTCACTTGCGCGACGAGGGTTCGCGGCGGCGTGATCTTGGTGGCATTCGCGATGAGCTGCGCGAGGTTCTCGGGTGCAGGCACTTCTGGCGCCACTTCGAAGCCCGGCATCACGTCGATTTCGACGTCGCGACCCGCGAGCTCGTGCGGGATGGGTACTTCGATGACCTTGGAGATGGCCGCACCCGCGAAGGGGATGAGGCGCACGCGAAGGCGAACCTTTTCGCCGGACTCGACGACGGGGTCGAGGACGTCGATACCACGCAGCTGAGCGACTTCCCGGGAGTACTGCACATGGAGCGTCGATTCGACGCGTTCGATGCGGACGTCTTCCCACGGGTTGCTGAGGACCTCACCGATGAGGCGAACGAGTCGCGAGCGCGACCACTCGCCGGCTTCGGGCATGCCGCCGACGGCGACACCGATGTCCTCGAGGTCGATGGTGCCGTAGCGGCTGAGCGTGATGCGCGAGCTCAGCTTCCACGTGACGTCACGGCGTTCGTTGGCCGTCGCCTCGAGCGCGCCGCTGAGAGCGGCGGCGACGAGACCCGGCGTCATGAATTTCTCCTGCGCGACGGTCATGTTCCACGTCGTGCGCGGCGCTCCTTCCGTTCCTTTCACCACGACGGACATGGGGAACGTGGGGGCGGTGACGCTCTCGTCGGCGATGACCGAGCTTTGGCGGTCTTGGACGAGCGCGCCCAGCAGGCGAATCGACTCGCCGATCTTGGACGAGTGTTGATCGCTCGCGAAGATCCAATGAACGCGGCTGATGGCCGTGGGAAGGGCGGTAACGCCCGCTTCCATCATGGGATGGCCGAAACCCGTGAGCTTCCTGCCTTCGACGTGGGTCACCGTCCCGAGTCCGAAGAACGAAACGTCGCCGCTCACCATCGACACGCCGAGAGAGCCCCCGTTCACGAAGTGCTCGGGAGCGCCCGGCACCGTCGCGCCACCGCCGCCGCCTGCAGCGAGCGGTTCCATGCCGAGCGGTTCGAAGAGCGATCGCACGTAGGCTTGCGTACGCTCGCCGACGCCTCCCATCATCATGGGCGTCGCGACGGGAACGAGGGGCTTTCCGCCTGCGGGCGTCTGATCGAAGCGCGTCGCGAGCTGCTTCTTGTGCTCTTCGAGATCGTACGTGCCGGGGTCGCCGCGCCACTCGGTGCTGTTCTGCGCGTGCTTCGGCTTCTTGGGTGCGGCCTTTGCCGGAGACCCGGGAAGGGGACCGCCGCCCTCGATGGGCCAGAAGCCTGGCGGAATGGGACGACGGAGCTCGGCCAGCATCGGCGCGATCGGCGTCACGCCAGCGACTGGCTCCGTTTGAAACATGGCCCAGCTGTAGGCGTATGCTCCCGCGAGACGACCGTTCAGGTAGATGGGGCTTCCGCTCATGCCGCGGACGTTCTTCGTGATGTTGAGACGAGGGTGGGGCGTCTTCACGAGGATGAGGTCTTGGGAAGGCCGGAAGTTCTTGAGGACGCCGATGACTTCGACATCGAAGCGTTCCGGCTCGGTCCCTTTGAAGACCGTGAGGCCATAACCCTTCATTCCTTCTTTGATTTCTTCGACGCCGATGGTGGCGGGGGCACCTTGGCTGTGCGCAAGCGGGGCCGAGAGCCCGAGCGCAAGGAAGATACCGACGCCCGCCGAAGCGGCGGGGAGCCAGCTCGGCAGGCCAGGATGGAGCAGAGCCTTCAGGGTTCGCGTTCGCACCGCCGAAGTCTGTCAAAGGCACCTATGTGGGCGCAACTGCGCAGTGTCTCGGGACGACGGATTTCCTTTTTTTTCTCGAGCCCGTAGCCCGAGCTTGCCAAGGTGGGCGATCGCCGCCACCATCGCGTTCGTCATGGCGCGTTTTTTCTCCGTAAAGAGCCCGTCCGTTGGTCGTTTCGGAAGCTCGGTTCGAAACGTCGCGCCGTCCCTCGGAGTCGTGTTCACGCTCGTAGGCTTCGTTGCGTGTGCCCGAACAGGGCTCATCTCGGACCTCGACGAGGTCACGGACGGAAGCGTGCTTCGTGACGCGCGTACCGACCGCACGGTCAACGAAGACGCGGAAGTGGTGAAGCCGAAGAGCTGCGTGCCTGGCGACTTTGCGTTCGATCGCGCGTCATCGCAGGTCCTCTTCGTCATCGACCGCTCGGGGTCCATGCGCTTTTCGCTCGACGGCACTCAGCAGTCTCCGCCGGACTCACAATCACGGTGGCGTACCCTTCAGCGGGCGCTGACGCCACTCCTCCGGGGCCTCGAGTCCTCCACGTCCCAAGGCGCGACGTTTTTCCCGGGCCCGCAGGACGATCTCGATCCGGAGGCGACGGCTTGCCTCGTTCCCACGTCGGTGGCGGTCCCTGCTTCGCTGAACAGCGCCCAGCCCATTCTGGATGTCTTCAACCGCAGCGAGCCGCGCGGAGGAACGCCTACGGCCGAGGCGGTTCGCGCTGCGGCAGGGTTTCTTTCTGCCGCCGAACGACGCTACGTCGCGAGGTTCCTCGTCATCGCAACCGATGGCGCGCCCAACTGCAACGCGAACAACCCCGTCGACCCGCGCTTTTGCGTCTGCACTTCCGCAGACCCGCGTGCCTGCACGCAAGCTCTCGACGTCCAGAATTGCCTCGACGCAGACAACACCGTCCAGGCCATCGACGACGCTCTCAAGAACGTGAAAGTGCCGAGCTACGTGATTGGTATTGGCTCGAGCAATCAAGGTGCATTCGAAGCAACGCTCGATCGGATGGCAGAAGCGGGCGGGCGCGCGAAACCACAGACTCCGAAGTATCTGCAGGCGACGACCGAAGCGGAACTCAACATCGCGCTCGACACCATTCGCTCTGCAGTTTCGAAGTGCGTCTTCGTGACCCCCTCGAGGCCCGACGATGCCGACGCAATCGTGGTCAACGTGAATGGCGTGTCGGTCTCTCGCGACACCACGCGCACGAACGGTTGGGATTGGCTCGACCAAGAGTACGGCGCACTGTCGTTCTACGGCGCAGCATGCGAAGCGATCACGGCGGCATCGGCCGTCGGCGGAACGGTGACCTGCCGCGACGCAGGCTCGGGGGCAGATGCGACCGTCGATGCTTCGGTCGAGGAAACGGGGCCTTGAGGAAGAGACGATGACGACGTTCGAAGTCGTACGCGGCATGCGCGTTGCTCTGCCCGGAGGCATCGCGCCTGCGGCCATCCACATCCGAGACGGACGCATCACGAAGGTCACGGCCTACGACGACGTGCCCGAGGGCATGTCCGCTTCTGCCATCTTGGAGGCTGGTCGTCGCTATGTGTTTCCGGGGCTCGTCGACACGCACGTCCACATCAACGATCCGGGTCGCACGGCCTGGGAAGGTTTCGCGAGCGCGACCAGAGCGGCGGCGGCGGGAGGCGTGACGACGCTCGTCGACATGCCGCTCAACAGCATTCCGGCGACCGTCACACCCGAAGCCGTCGAAGCCAAGCTCCACGTGATGGACGGCAAGGCTCACGTCGACGTAGGGCTCTGCGGTGGGCTCGTTCCGAGCAACGCCTCGAAGGTGGGCGAGCTTCGTCGCGAAGGCGTTCTGGCCTTCAAGTGCTTTCTCGCCGAGTCGGGGGTGGCCGAGTTCGCTCACGTCGAAGCAGAGCCCTTGCTCGCCGGACTTCGAGGCTTGGCGAAGGTCGATGCACCGCTCTTCGTTCACGCAGAGCTCCCTGGACCTCTCGAGGAAGCTGCCCGCCTCCAGGGAAATGTCTCGCCCAGCGACGCGCGGAAGTACGCCACGTACCTTGCATCGCGTCCGAAGTCTGCCGAAGAGGCCGCCATCGACCTCGTGCTCTCCTCGCTTCGTGCGTCTGGTGCGCGCGCGCATATCGTGCATCTCTCGGCGGCCTCGGCCCTTCCCATTCTGGCGAAGGCGCGCGACGAAGGCATTCCTCTGTCGGCCGAGACGTGCCCGCACTACCTCACGCTTGCCGCGGAAGACGTTCCCGACGGTGCGACCGCATTCAAGTGCGCGCCGCCCATCCGAGAACGGAAGAACCAAGACGAGCTCTGGCAAGGCCTTCGGGACGGTCTCATTCGTCAAATCGTGACGGATCATTCACCTGCGACGATGGACCTGAAGTGCAGCGACTCCGGCGACTTCATGCGCGCGTGGGGGGGGATCTCGTCGCTGCAGATTGGGTTCGCGGTCGTCTATGACGCGGCCCGTAGGCGCGGCGTGCCGATGGCGGACGTCGTGCGTTGGATGAGCGCCGAACCCGCGCGTCTCGCTGGGCTCGAGGGCAAGAAGGGCAGCATCGCGGTCGGTTGCGACGCGGACTTCGCGCTCTACGATGACGACGAGGTGTGGTCCGTCTCCGCGGGCGCGCTCGAGCACAAGAACCCCGTCTGCGCCTACGAGGGCAAGAGCCTCCAAGGCCGGGTCGTGCTCACGATCTTGCGCGGTGAGGTCATCTTCGACCACAGCCGGCCCGCGCCTTTCTCTGCTGGGGCAAGCGGCACTTGGCTGCGCGCCCGCTAGGCTGAAATCCTCGGAGTTCGATCGGCTTCGGAGGGCAGTTGGTGAGTGGCGCATCAAGGAAGAGGGACCGCGGAGCGCGGGGGCACGGCTTCGCTTCCGCTCCGCACAAAATCCCCGGCCGCTCCCTGGACGCCTCCCGACGAGGCGGCCGAGTCGGCGGCTGCTGGCCGGGGATTTTTGCGTTCGCTCTCGCTTCGCCGCGCCCCGCGCTCCGCTCGATCAGTTCGAACAGCGTGGCCCGGTATGCTCCGTGATGGATGAACACGGTATAGATTTCTCTTGCCGCGATGCGACTCCGCGGGAGACGGTGGCTCACCCCATCATGAAGAAGCTTTTGCTCGGAACGCTCGTGGCCGTCTCTCTTTCGGCGGCCGTCGGCTGCGGCTACCCGAACGCACCGCGCGTTCACTTCGCTTCGGCGACGGACGCGCAACTCAAGGCCTCGCAGACGGGGCCCGTTTGGTACGAATTCCACGAGGGTGACGAAGTCCCCATCGCCTTCCTCTACAAGGGAGTGTTCGAAGCGGGCGTGCCCGTGCGCGTGAAAGCGAAGAAGCGATTCTGGCTCGTCATGCAGCCGAATACGCCGCCGCTCTTCAGCTTCGATGGCCGCACCATCTCGATGAACTCGGGCACCGCCGGCTTCATGGTTGGCAAAGAGAAGGGCGAGAACTTCGTCGGCGTCGTCGTGTACGTGGGCGACCCCTCGGAAGCGCCACCCGAGCTCCGCAGCCGCTGAGTGGCCCAGGAGGTCGTTTTCTGTTCTTTGTCCGTCCACAGGTGGGACGCGCGGGCCATTCCGCTGAGGGCATAATCCGAAAAGGCCGGTCTTTCCGAAAGGAATGAAGCACGCGGCAGGATGCGTGACTGGGCACGACGCGTGCATCGTAGGCACCTCGTGTCCGGTCCCACCACCCCGCGCTCCCACCGCCCGTCGCTCCGCTCGTTCTCGCTTCAGGCCCTCGTCGTGCTCGCGCTCGGGCTTTCGTCCGCTGCGGGCTGTGCGTCCGAGAGCGACGGCGAAGAGACCGCGAGTGATCAGGACCTCGCCGGATCCACCGTCGCGAAGCCGGGGAAGTATGCCGCTGGCAAAATCGTCGAGCTCGGAGGCACGAACCTGACGCTCTCCGATGGTTGGCAACGCCCGGTCATCCCGACCTATCACTTGAACCCCACGCGCGTTGCTGCGCAGATGAAGCAGCTCTACAAGAGCGGCCAGAAGAAGATCGTCTTCTTCCTTTGGTACATGCCGATTGGGGGCGTGACGCCTCCGGGCGGCGAACCGCACACCGGCAATGGCTACATCGCCGACTCCGCGGGGGGCGCCTTGTGCCCGCAGCATCAGGAGAACCTCCGCGCGATGGCTCGCCTCGCGAAGTCGATCGGCTTCACGGAAGTGACGCTGCGCTTCGGTCAGCAGGGCGGCGCGGACCCGAGCTCGAAGAACGCGCCGTGGCAGTCCGGCTGGAGCGAAGCGGGCTACCTCGAAAATCGCAGCTTCATTTTCCACACGCGCGCCATCCTCGAGAGCGAGCTCGCTTCATCGAGCGTGAAGCGCTGGTACGACCTCGGTGTCGAACTCGGCGGCATCACCGAAAACCAAAACACGATGTACACGCGCCGTCTCTGGAGCGACTATCACAACCGCTTCGGCAAGGAAGACAGCTACGGGTTCTCCGTGGCCGTCTGGCGCGGTCGCGTCGCAGAGATGATTCGCAACTACGATGCGAGCGGCGGGAGGCCGAATCGCTATGCGATCGACACTTATGGCGAGGGCCAGGGCGACCCCGTCGACGTCGCGCTCGGTTACACCTACGACGAGATGAACAAGGCGGGCGACGGAAAGAAGCCGCTCGTCATCCAGGAAACCTACGCCGACAACGCCGAGGTCGCGAAGCGCATCGTGAGCGCGCTGAACCGGTGGCCCATCACGCTTCAGTCGATCAACCAGTGGCCCCAACGTACGATGAAGGAGAGCGTTCTCACGCCGCTCCCGCAATACAAGGCCTATGGAGGTTCGAGCGCATCTTCGGGAACGATCGTGGCAGGGCCGTGCGTGCTTGCGCCTGGTCAAACCGTGTGCGAGAGCCAAGTCAGTTGGGAGACGAGCTACGCGTCGAACGTTGCGGTCTACGTGAACGACAAACTCATGGCGGCGTTGCCTTCAGGAAGTGTTGCCGCTCCTTGGATTGGAGGCCCGGCGCGCTTCGAACTTCGGTCGAACGAAGGCGTGCTCGCGACGACGACGATCACCGCGCTCCCCGCCGGTACGCCCACACTCGATGCGGAGAGCCCGAAGCTAACGTGTGATGCGTTCCAGTGTGTCGCCGCGACCGGAAGCAACATCGCACCGGGTTGCCAGGTCTCGCTCTTCACACCGGACTGGTCCGTCGCGACGCCCGGTGCGCCGAACCCCGCGCTCTTGGCCACGGTGCCCGCATCGAGCTGCGAGCCGAACGCCGTGCGCTTCGAAGTCCCCGCGGCGATCCTCTCGAAGTACAAGTCTATCAACTTCAACGTTTCGAACCCCAACGGCAAGTGGTCCGAGCCCGTCATGGCTTCGATCGATCGTCCAGCACCCTCGATTTCGCAAGCAGGCCTAGGCTGCGACAAGAACCAGTGCATCTGGGCGAACGGCGCGAACATCGCGAAGGGGTGCAGCGTCGCTATCTTCACTCCGGACTGGAGTGCGGCTGCAGGCGCAGCCCCCGGCGCCGCGAACCCGGCGCTTCTCGCGACCGTGACGAGCGTAGAGTGCGACCGGGCGGGCGTCTCCCTCGAGATCCCCGCGTGGATTCTCTCGAAGTACCGGGCAGTCAACTTCAACGTGAACAACCCGTACGGCAAGTGGTCGGAGCCGCGGTACCTCAAGATCGCTCCGTAGTAGAAAAAACGCCCTGTTCCGCGTAGGTTCTGTTCCCTGATGGAAGCTACCGCGACTGGCCGTGCGCCGCAGGCATTCGAAGATCTCGTCGAACTCTCACGCGAGAAGTACGGAGCGAGCGTTCTCTACGCAACCGACGACTTCTTCGCCGAAAAAGAGAACCTCCTCCGCCCAGAGAAGGCGATCTTCATCGACGGTAAGTACACGGACCGCGGCAAGTGGATGGACGGTTGGGAGTCCCGCCGGAAGCGCACTCCGGGGCACGATTTCGCCATCATTCGCCTCGGCCTGCCCGGCGTCGTTCGCGGCGTCGTCGTCGATACGGCCTTCTTCAAGGGCAACTACCCGCAAGCGTGCAGCATCGAGGGCGTTTCGCTTCCCGCGCACGCGAGCGTCGAGGAGCTCCTACGCGAAGACCTCGCGTGGACCGAGCTTCTGCCGAGGTCCGACCTCGCTGGTGACGCAGAGAACCCGTTCGAGATCACAGGAGCGGGCGCAGCCGATCGCGTGACGCACCTTCGACTCCACATCTACCCCGACGGCGGCGTCGCGCGGTTGCGCGTGTACGGCGACGTCACGCCCTCCACGAGGTTTCTCGGAAGGCCGGGCACGACCCAAGAAGTCGACTTCGCGGCGGTCGAAAATGGCGCCGTTGTTCTTTCGTGCAACGATATGTTCTTCGGGTCGCGGCACAATCTGATCAGTCCTGGCCGCGCCATCAACATGGGCGACGGCTGGGAGACGAAGCGCAGCCGGCGCCCGGGTCCCGACTGGGTCATCTTGAAGCTCGCGGCCCAAGCGAATCTCCATCGGGCCATCGTCGACACGCTCCACTTCAAAGGAAACTTCCCGGAGAGCTGCGCGCTCTTCGGCATCGACGTGAAGCCAGGCGAAGCCCCGCCCGGACCCGATTCCGCGTGGAACGAGATCCTGCCGCGCACGAAGCTATCGGCGCACACGCTCCACGACTTCGAAGCGGAGGTCGCCGCGGTGGGACCCGTAACGCACGTCATGATGCGCATTTGGCCGGATGGTGGCGTGTCTCGGTTGCGGCTCCTAGGTGAGGTCACGGAAGAGGGAGCAACGACCGTGGGGCTTCGCTACCTCAATGCGCTTTCCCTCGCGTCGCGTACCGAGCTTTTGCGCACGGCCTGTGCCTCATCGCGATTCGCCGCGCAGCTGGCGGCTGAAGTTCCGTTCACGAGCTTCCAGTCTCTGGCCGAGAAAGCTCGCAAGGTGTGGTTCTCGCTCACGCCCAAAGATTGGGACGAAGCGTTCGCGGCGCATCCACGCATCGGCGCGCGCAAAGGTGGCGCACGCGAAATGAAGGAGCAGGCGGGCATGAGCCGCGCGAGCGAAGACCTGCGCTACGCCATGGAAGAACTGAACCGCGACTACGAGTCGAAGTTCGGTCGCATCTACCTCGTGTGCGCGAGCGGCAAGACGGCCGAAGAGCTCGTGACCATCGCCCGAGGGCGTATGGACAACACACCTGAAGCAGAACTGAAAGTCGCCGCAGAAGAGCAGGCGAAGATTACCGAGCTCCGTCTCTCGAAGATCGTGAGGAATCGATGAACAGCATCACCACGCACGTGCTCGATACGTCCACCGGCAAACCCGCAAAGGGCGTTCCCATCAAGCTCGAGTACTTGGCCGGGAGTCAATTCGAGGCCGTCGGCCAAGGCGTCACCGACGACGACGGGCGTCTTCGGACACTCCTCGGCGGCAAAGCCCCCGACATCGGCACGTATCGCATCACCTTCGACACGAGCGCGTACTACGGCGAGGCAGAGTGCTTCTATCCCTACGTGTCGATCGTGTTCCGCGTGAAGGACGCGAGCACGCACTATCACGTGCCGCTACTGTTGAGCCCCTTCGGCATCTCGACTTACCGCGGCAGCTGAGGCGCAAAGCTCCGAGAGCGATCGAACGACGCTCTCGGGCGTAAGACCCGCCACGGCAAGGTCTTCGGCGTCGAAGGCGCGACAGAGAAACCCGCGCCGGAAGAAGCCGAGTAGTGCGAGGCCCGTTGCCGCATCGTCGAAGGCGGCGCCAACGCGACTTGCCTTGGCCGCGTTGTCGATGAAGCGACGAAGCCGGGCCGCCATCGCTTCGCGCGCTTCGAGGAAATAGGTGTATACAGCAACGTATCGGACGCCGAGTTGAGCTGGGTGCAGGTCCCAACCTTGGTAGATGCCGTTCTCGAGCGCGCCGCGAATGTTGGCTCCGTGGAGGGCCCAGCCGCGCCTCACGCCTTCCATACCGTCTGAGCCTCCGCCTCCCGGCTGTCGCAGCGGGAGCAGCGTCGTCGCACCGTCGACGACGTGGATGCGCCCGGCGGCCGCACATTGCATGGCGAATCGGGCTTGGGCACAGTAGGGGTGGCCCAGTGCTTGCGCAGGCGCGGGGACGCCGAGCTCCGAGGTGAGATCGTAGGCGCCGAGGTGGAGCGCAAAGCCCTGCTCGCCGAGCGCATCGATGAAGCTGGGGAGCGGGCAGCAACCCGTTTCGTCGAGCAGTGCCGAGGGCGTCTCCACCATGAGCTCGAGGCGGAACGCGGGGGGGCCGCTCGGAAAAAGCGAGCTTGCATGACGAATGGTTTCGACGAAGGCGTGCACCTCGCTCACATTCGAGACCTTCGGGAGCGTGACGAGAAGGGAAGGGAGGAGCGCGGTGTCTGCGGTCGAGGCGAGCGCGCCGCAGAAGAGATCGAGCGTTCGCTTCGCGCGAGCGACAGACGCCGCACCGAAGTTCCGTACGCGTATCCCGACAAAGGGCGGAAGGAGCCCCTCGGCGGCGGCTCGCGCGAGCTCTTTCGCGGTTCGTACCGCTTCGGCGTCCTCCTCCGCGTCGCTGCGGGGGCCGAAGCCGTCCTCGAAATCGATGCGCTGGTCTTCGATGGGCTCTTCCGTGAGCTTCGTGCGCGTGCGCGCGTATGCCTTCTCGAGCGTTGCAGCAGGCACGTTCTCGAGCCACGGCGCGAGCATGCGGAGCGCCTCGGAAGAACTCGCCGCCTCGTCGAATGCGCGAAGAGCGATACCGCCGAGCTTCAGCGTGGCATCGAAGCGGTAGAGGTGAGCGCCGCCGTAGAGCGTGTGAATGGGTTGCCGCATCATCTCGAGCGACCAGATTCCCACGGCCTCCCAGATGCACGCAAGGGTGCTATCCTCGAGAGATGCTTAGGCCGTCGCTCCTCGCATTTGGACCTCTTTCCCTCGCATGCGCCGTCGCCGCCGTGACGGCCTGCGGCGATGACCCGGTCGCAGTCGATCCGGTCGTCGACGCAGGGGGAGGGCCGCCGGTCGCTGCGCCATACGGTCTCGACGTGAGGCCCAAGAACGACACGTGCAAGACCGCGCCGAAACCCGTCTACGACACGGGGGTCACGTTCGAACCTGCCTTCGACGGCGTCACATTTGCCGCCCCGGTCGGTTTTCGTATGGCGCCTGGCGACCCGAATACGTTCTTCGTGATCGAGCGCTCCGGAAACATCGTCGCGATCAAACGCGGCGAGACGACGAAGCGCACGTTCTTCTCCTTTCCGAACGGTGTCATCAACGCGGCCGGGGAGGGAGGCTTTCTTGCGTTCGCATTCCACCCGAAGTGGCCGGCGACGCCGGAGGCGTTCCTTTCGTACACGACGTTCAGCACGGAGTCTCCCGCGAACATGCGAAGCGTCGTGGCGCGAGTGCTTTCGAAGGACGGTGGACTCACGCTCGACGCCGCGACCATCGACGAGCTCTTCACCGTGCAGCAGCCGTTCAGCAATCACAACGGCGGCGATCTGTCGTTCGGCCCGGATGGCTTTCTTTATTTCGGGCTTGGGGACGGCGGCTCGGCGAACGATCCGTACAAGGCGGGCCAGGACAAGAACAAGCACCTCGGGAAAATGCTGCGTTTCGACGTGAGCGGCGTCGAGGGAAACAAGAAGTACAAGATCCCGCCTACGAACCCCTACGCGGCTGGGGGCGGACTTCCCGAAATCTATGCGCTCGGCTTCCGCAATCCGTGGCGCTGGAGCTTCGACATGCAGAGCGGCGATCTTTGGGTCGGCGACGTCGGGCAAGGGTCATGGGAAGAGGTCGACCTCGTGAAGCTCGGTGGCAATTACGGGTGGAATACACGCGAAGGAAGGCACTGCTTCCAGCCTTCGACCGGCTGCGTGACGACCGGCCTCATCGACCCCATCGCCGAACACCCGCGGAGCGAGGCACAGTCGATCACCGGCGGCTATGTC
Organism: Polyangiaceae bacterium; assembly: GCA_046351415.1. Classification (GTDB taxonomy): domain Bacteria; phylum Myxococcota_A; class Polyangia; order Polyangiales; family Polyangiaceae; genus JABFRG01. Next base: position 346,021 of record JAXLYO010000001.1, read on the forward strand.
TATCGCGGCACGAGCATTCCTGCGCTCGTCGGCAAGTTCATCTATGGCGACTATGCGACGGGCAATGTCTGGGCCGTCCAAGACGAAGGCGAGGGCAAAGGTACGCCCATCAAGCTCGGAAGCATCACCGGGGGGCTCGCATCGTTCGGTCAAGACGCAGCGGGTGAGGTGTACGCGCTGCTCATTGCCAAAGGCACCATCTTCGCACTTCGTCCTTCGAAGGCGCCTCCCCCGTCGACCTTTCCGCAGCTTCTCTCGAAGACGGGCTGCGTCGACCCAGCAGATGCCAAGAAGCCCGCTGCCGGTCTCATCGGCTTCGAACCGAATTCTCCACTATGGTCCGACGGGGCGCGCAAAGAGCGATTCATGGCCCTTCCGACCGGCGGTCGCATCTCCGTCAATGCCGCGGGCGATTGGGACTATCCGAACGGCACCGTGCTCGTCAAGACGTTCTTCCTCGACGACAAACGCGTCGAGACGCGTCTCTTCATGCGCCACGACGACGGTGAGTGGGCGGGCTACAGCTACGAGTGGAACGAAGCGCAAACGGATGCGACGCTGCTCTCGGGGTCCAAGACGAAACCGTTCGGCAGCCACGAGTGGACGTTTCCGAGTGGCGCACAATGCATGCAATGCCACACCGAGCGTGCCGGCTTCTCCCTTGGGCTCGAGACCGCCCAGCTCAACAGAGACTTCGTCTACACCCAGACGAACCGCATCTCCAACCAGCTGAAGACGCTCGACCACATCGGCCTCTTCGAACAGCCGCTCTTCGAGGGCGACGCGGCGCCAAGTGCGCTCCCCCGATATCCCGACCCGCTATCCGCAGAAGGCACAGAAGAGTCTCGTGCTCGCTCGTATCTCCATTCGAACTGCTCGCATTGCCACAGGCCCCCCGCGGGTCGCACGGAAATCGATTTGCGGTTCTCGACCGCAATCTCGAAGACGCAAGCCTGCAACGTGGCTTCCCAGCTCGACGATTTCGGCCTCGCCGACTCGAAGATCTTGAAGCCCGGTGACCCGAGTAAGTCGATCTTGTCTCTGCGCATTCACGCGACCGATGCGCGGCGCATGCCGGTCATCGGCTCGAAGGTCGTCGACGAAAAGGGCGTGGCGGTCGTCGATGCATGGATCAAGGGCATCACCTCTTGCAATTGAGCGGCTCGTGTCAGGGATATCGAGTCGCGCAACCCTGCTTGCAGTTTAGGTCTACGTCGGTGCAAGACTGGGAGCACTCCTTGTCGCCGACCGTGCAACCGTCAAGGTTGCAGTTATTCAAAAGGCCAATGCAGTCGTTGCGACACGTTGTGAGATCCGTGCGGTACCTCGTGTCGCACTCTTGTTTGCAGAACAGGTCTTTGCGGTAGCAAGTGCCGTAGCAGAAGGCGTCACCCGCCTTACAGTTGAACTGCGTGCACGAGTTCACGGCCGTGATGCAGTCGTTCCTGCACGACGTGAGCTCGGCTCCGCTGGAACCTGAGTTCGAAGAGCTCGACGAGGTCGCTGTCTCGCCGCTCCCGCTCCCACCTCCGCTACTCGAGCTCGTTCCTCCTGAACTGCACGCGAGCAGCAGGTAGAAGGACAGGTTCGCCACGCGGGGAAGCATCATGGAAGTTCCAAATTCTGCTCGAAGCGGCATGGTTTCGTTCCCTGTGTTCATGGAAGTTGGTTGAGGCGCATCGTGAGTTCCGCTTGCGAATCCTATGCCCACAGAGTCCGTCGCGGCGGGAGCAGCCCAAACAGCGCCACCACTGCAATTGAGCGTCTTTCGAACGAACGGCATCGGGGCCTCGCATGGAGGAGTCACGGGGGCGGATATTGGCGTTCACCTCCCTTCCGAGCTTTGCTTCGAGTGCGGACAGAAAGTCACGAGTCGCTGCCATGCTGCGGCATGGAGTCCGCAGGTACCGTCGCTGGCGCCCCTCGTTATGCTGAGCAGAGGCTTGTTCGTTCGAAGCAGCACCTGGCATGTGGTGTGCAGCGTGAACATTCATGGGCACATCGTCGAAGTCGAAAATCCGAGCGTTCGTTGCGATTCTTCTTCTCGTCGTGGAGGGGTGCGCTGCGGGAACTCCGACCACGAGCAGCGACAATGGCCAATCTTCAACTGCGAGCGCCGACGTAGGCGGAAGCGACTCGCAAAGCAGCGACGCCAGAGCACCAGAGATAGCTCCCACCGTAAAATGGATGGTGTTCGTTTCGAAGGTCCCCGACTTTTACGGAACCAAGTCGGGCGGAACTCGCGGCGCCGATGCAAAGTGCCAAAGCAACGCGAGCGCTGCAGGTCTGCCGGGCCGCTTCCGTGCGTGGATCTCCACCGAGACGGTAGACGCCATCGATCGCGTGCCCGAAGGCGGGCCCTGGCACAACGTGAAGTCGGGTGGACCGCTCGGTGAACTCGTGTTCGAAAGTCGTGATGCCTGGAAGGACCGCCCGCGCGCTGATATCGAGACCGAGGACGGCAATCCCAACGAGGAATACTTCTGGACGGGAACACTCGAAGGTGGCGTGCGTGGCAAGACATGCGATTCTTGGAGTTCGAGTTCGCAAGGCAAAGTCGGCACTGTCGGAACTGGCGCAGCCTACTATTCCGATGCGCGCAATACATGGACCGCCTCCTGGGACGAAGGAATGTGCGAAGGCCGAGCAGCACTGCTTTGCTATCAGTACGAGTAGTCGAAGCAGAAGAGTGACGCCGAGCGACCGCAGGTCGTCGGCGAAGTCGGAAAGGACATCCATTGGAAGGCGAAACCAAAAATGAGCGAAACGCTGCATACCCTGAACAGCGATCGCTCAGGCCGGCGCCGCTGCGGCCGCCACCATCTGCGGCGGTCGAAGCACGTCGCACGCCGATCATCGGCGCGAAGCTCGTCGACGAGAAGGGCGTAGCCGTCGTCGATGCGTGGATTCGCGGACTCTCGGAGTGCACGCCCTGAGACTTCGCAGCTTCCGTAGGCGTCGCCTTCGGGTTGGCTCGCGCCTGTTGTGGGGAGAACGTAGGGTCGTCCGGAGCCCCCTTCCAGACTTTGTGCGTCGCTGGGAATCTACCGCTGCGCGGCTTACCATGGTCGGCATGGATCGTCGCTGGACAGCACTGCCATCGCTCGATGGAGCCGCCCTACAGCTTGGTCGCGAGCTAGCATTGGCGGTACCTGTGGCCGAGCAGCCAGGTTGGGCCGCGAGTGTCCTTGCAATCTGCGACGCGCGATATGGCGGTGTGACACCCGTCCAGGATGTATTGCGACTTGCCGGGAGTGCGGATGTCGGGGCGTGGACCCAGGCGAAGGCTGCCTTTACATGTGTGCGCGCCGTGCTGTTGGCTGAGTCTTCGAGGCGGAACAAGTCACGAGGGACGGGGACGGAAAGTGGTGACAAGCAGAAGCTGGCCCACCGCAAGATTGCGTTGCTCTACGTCGCGGAGGTCGTTGCGAAGATCACATACAACGCGTCTGGATGCCCGGCGCCTTTCGACGACGATTCGCCGTACTGGCTAGCGCCCAATGCACGCCATTTCGCTGACGTATGCAACGAGCCAGGGATGACCATGCGCCTTTGGCAGGCACTGAGTCGGACGACTCGTTAGCTCGCGCACCACGTGTGGACACGGCCGCGACGTTTTCGTCCTCGAGCCGAAAGTAGGCAGTGGAGGGGGACCGCCATTCGGGGGCACCGCTGGAACGTTGCTTCATCCATTTCTGCGAGGCTTACGAAAGCGAAAGTGGAGCGCCGCAATGGCGGCATGGGACGGATTGGCCTGGTCGGCGGTGCACGATGTTGCCCGAGCCACATTGCGTGCAATGTGCAGATACTTGCTGAAACGTATCGTCCACGTTTGCAGAGAGCAGAACACCCTGTTCGATGTCGAGGCGGCCCCGGATATACCCTTCCGCCAGCGCTTGGAGGACGAATTGGCGCGTTTGCGCAGCGTCGAGCTGCAGGTCCGCTTGGAGGAGGGGCATGGGCAGTTGGGCGCTCGCGGCCATGAGTCCCATGAGTTTTCCGATTCGTTCTGCCAGCCTTTTTCTCTTCCTGGCCCACAGGCCGAGCGCAATCGCACCACCTAGAAAGGGCAGGCCCAGCACGACCGTCATGATGATAGGGCCGGCGTCGAGATCATCGAACGCCATCCCGATCGCGCACAAGTTGCAGCCCGTCGACCAAAAGACCAAGAACCCGACGAGCACCCAGATCGCGGCAGATGGGCCTTGAGGGACCGGGCGGCCGGCGGGCGTGATGATCGCGATGACCCCTGGCGCCATGAAGGGGCCGGGTCCAGACGCGGGATACGATGGGTGAGGCCGATACGCGTGCCCGCCCAGTTGCTGCGGCGTGCGACCGGGAGGCGGCAAGTAGGGGCGAGGGACGAAGGACACGGGGAGGCTCCGAGCTATGTTACGGCGCGAAGCCCGCACCTCTTCCTTCGGGCCGTTCGATGGCCAAAGAGCCACGGCGTTGCGCGCGCGATCTCGCTCGCGGAGCGTGCGCTCTCACGCCGGCGCCGCTGCGGCTGCCACCATCTGCGGCGGTGGAAGCACCGAAAGCGACTTTCGTTCCAGCTTGTCGAGCTCCGCGAAGAGGCCATCGAGCTCGGAGCGCCCCTTCAGTGCCGCGAGGAGCTCGCGCGATGCGGTGTTCATCGCCGTTTCGATCTCGGCGGCTTTACGGTCGACGGCGACGAGCTCTTGGCGAGCCTTCTCGCGATCCGCGTCGTGGCGCTCTTCGTCTTTCGAGAGCGCGGACCTTAGGGCGTCGATCTGGAACTCGAGGTCCGTAACGGCGCGCTTTTTCGATTGGACGAGTTCTTCCAACTCCGCGGCTGCGGAGAGCGAGGTGCGCCACTCGTCGACTTGCGCCGCCAGCTTTCGATATGCGTCGGCGAGGGTCTTCGTCGGGTTCGAGAACGCCACGCGCCCTTCTTCGCGCAGCGCTTCGTCGAGGAGCTTTCGGTACTTCTTCTTCTCGGTCTCCTTTGCGGCGTGCAGCTCTTCGATGCGCACTTCCGCATCCCGCAGCTCGGCGCGCGCCTTCGACGCGTCTTGTCCGAGCGCCTCGACAGCACTGCCGAACCGCTGCCTGTTTTCGCGCTCGCTCATGTCGACTTGTGTGAGGTTCGCGTGAACGGGCAGCCTGCTCGCATCGACCTCCGCACGCTGCACGAGGAGCTCCGCCAGCGCTTTCTCGTGATCTGCGAGCACCTTGGGGGCGAGGCCAAGCTCACCGAACGCGCGCGCGAGCATCTCGCGATAGATGCGGATGCGCTCTTCCCACACCGTGCCCGACGTCTCTCGCTGCGTCATGGGAGCGGGCTCGATGGGGGCGAGACCGCTGTCGGGGATGTGCACCGTGGTCACGCCTGCGAGGAGGAGCAGCTCGGCCTCGAGGCTGTGTGCATCGACCGGTCGCGCCTTCGCATCCTTCGCGAGGAGACGTTGGATGAGATCTTCGAGGCCGGGGGTGACGGCGGGGTTTTTCGCCCGCGCGGAAGGGGGAGGCTCTCGCAGGTGCTTCACGAAATACGTTCCGACATCGGGAGCCTCGAAGACCATCTGGCCGGTCATGAGCTCGTAGAACAAACAACCAAGGGCGTAGAGGTCGTCGCCAGGGGCGGCGTCGTGCCCCTTGATGCGCTCCGGCGACATGTATTGCGGCGTTCCGAAGAGTTCGCCTTGGCCCGTGAGCCGTGAGTCGGAGTTGGCCCGCGCGATGCCGAAGTCGAGCAGCTTCACCTGTTCCAGCGTCTGCGTGTTCGAGTTGGACACGAGGCCCTCGGGGAGCGCCGTCTTGCAGAGGAAGATGTTCTCGGGCTTCAGGTCGCGGTGAATGACGCCCAAGTCGTGGGCGCGTGCGATACCGCGAGCACACTGAATCATGATCGAAAACGCGCGCGTCAGTTCGACGGGGCCTTCGTTCACGACGGAAGCCAAGAGCTCTCCTTCGAGGAGTTCCATGGCGATGAACACGGTTCCATCCTCTGTCTCGCCGAGCTCGAAGATCTCGATGATGTTGGGATGGGTGAGCCGTGCAGCGTGCCTTGCCTCGCGACGGAAGCGTTCGACGACCTTGGCGTCGGTCATCAACATCGGATTCAGGATCTTGAGCGCAACGAGGCGGTCGGACGGCTTCTGCCTTGCCCGATACACCGTGGCCATGCCGCCTTCGCCGACGATTCCCTCGATGAGATAGCGACCTCCGACCATCGAACCCAGCCTCGGATCTTCGAAGGGGAGGAGCGTCTCCCGATCGTGGAGGACACACGTCTGTGTGTCGTCCGAAAAGCGCAGGTTGCAGCGCGGGCAGATCTTCATGGGCCGGATGGTCAGCGTATCGGTCCCGGGCCACGGCTGCAATGCTGGGCGCCGCCGGAAAATCGCTCGAGTCGTGCGTGGTTTGCCTCGAGGGGCCGGAATAGCGCATACTTCGCGGGGCGTTTCTACCCTCGGACATGGCACGGTTCCTTTCCGCTCTCCTTCTCACGTCCATTGCCAGCGCGGCGGTGGGCCTCGGCACGTACGTCGGGCTCACGCACGTCGGCGGTCGTTCGGGCGGGTCCGGGGCCTGGCAAGGCATCGTCATCGACGGAACACCCGTCCATTCGTCGGCAGAGGCCAGGGAGGTGGCCCTTTCGAAATCGCGAGCTTCGCTCGGCCGCCGCGTGCGCGTGAAGGTCGAAGGCACCGCCGAAGTGGTTCGGGAGGGAACGCTCGGAGAGCTGGGTGTGGTAGCCGAGCTCGATCGCGTCGTGGTCCGCGCGGAGCAGCATGCGCAGGCGGCTGACTTTACGACACGTGTCTTGTCTCGAGTCGTCGCTCCGCCTCCGATCGACATTCCTCTCACGTACGCGATCGATTCGGACAAAGCACTCGCCTGGCTCGTGCCGACGAAGGAAGAGCGCGACGTCGCTCCCGTATCCGCCAAGCTCGACTTGGAGCATCACACGGTGGTGCCGGAACTCGATGGGAAGTACATCGACGCGTTCGGATCGATGAAGGCTCTCGGTGAGCTGGCTTCCCGCGCGCCCGCTGGCAACGGCGATGGCGCAACCCTCGAGCTTACGCTTCCGACCGCGAGTTTTGCGCCCCGCGTCTCGAGCGATTTCGTGAAAAAGCTGAACATCTCGACGGTGCTCGGTGAGTACGAGACGCATTTTTCTCGCGGCGGCGACCAAGCACGCCGTGGTGCCAACATCGATCGCGCATCGGCCAAACTCGACGGCCTCATCCTCGCCCCGGGCGAGCTCGTCTCGTTCAACACGATCGTTGGTGAGCGCAGCGAGGCGAACGGTTTCCAACGTTCGTGGGAAATCTTCAAAGGCGAGATGGTCGAAGGGGTCGGCGGCGGCACGTGTCAGGTGGCTTCCACGTTCCACGCAGCTTCGGTCTTCGGTGGCATCGACATCCTGGAGCGTCTGCCGCACTCTCGCCCGAGCGCGTACATCCCGATGGGACTCGACTCCACCGTCGTGTATCCCTCCGTCGATCTCAAACTGAAGAACCCGCACCCGTTCCCTGTCGTCGTTCACGCGAAAACGGTGGGCAACACGCTCAAGGTCGAAATCTTGGGCCGCGAGAAGCCGGTGCACGTTCACTTCGGCCGAGACGTGGTGGCGACCATCCCGTACTCGCGGAAGCTCGTCGAAGAGCCGTCGCTCAGTGGGAAGAAGGTCGTCCACAAGCAGCACGGTATTCGCGGTTATCGCATTCGGCGCACCCGCGACATCACGTATGCGGACGGTACGCACCGTGTCGAGACGTCGACCGATTTCTATCCGCCGACGGCCGACATCTATCAGGTGCCGGTCGGCTTCGACGAATCGCTCTTGCCGGCGATCCCCGGCGAAAAGGACGAGCCTACTGTGGCCAAAGCCGATGCGCCGAGCGACCTCGAGATCGTCGAAGGCAAGGGGGCCCACGCGCCGACGGCCATGCAGCGTGCTCCGAGCGGCTCCCTTCGCGCGTCCCAGTAGAAGAAGCTCCGCAGAAATTCGGCTTTTCTCGCGATAGTTGACCCGCTCCAGGCGGCCGCCTACATTTGCACACATGCTGTCGTTCTCTTGGCGCGGGCGGGCGCTTGCTGGCCTGTCACTCGTGTTTGCGCTCACCGTTCCCGCTGAATCGTTCGCGCAGCAACAGCATGCACCTCCCGGAGGCAAACCCATGCTCCGGCCCATGAAGGCCCCCAAGCCGGCGAAGGGCGGCGGTGCACCGAAGGGGTTCGCGCCCGGGAAAACCGTGGCTTCGCCCGGAGCACCGCGCGCTTCTCGCTCGCCGGACGAAGGCGACTCGCACGTCCTTACCCAAGCCGAGCGCGACTACTTCTTGGGACGCGCGACGCCTCACGCGGCGGCGAGCAGTGCGGTCCTTCGCGTTGGGGTGACGGGGCTTCCCGTCGATCCGAATCCGGCGCCGATCGCCGAAGGAAGCGCGGACACGAGCTGGCTTTCGCGCCTCGAGCTCCCAGATTTGCCCCTTCGCTGGGACGCGCGCGTCGTGCGCTATCTCGAGTTTTTCAAAGACGACAGTCGAGGCAAAGCCATGCTCGCGAGCTTCGCGCGGAAGGGCGGGCGCTACTCGGATACCATTCGTCGCACGCTCCGCAAGCGCGGCATGCCCGAGGACCTCGCGTGGCTCGCGATGATCGAAAGCGGGTACGATCCCGTCATTCATTCGCGCGCCGGCGCGGCGGGTCTCTGGCAGTTCATGCCAGAGACGGGGAAGCAATACGGGCTCCAGCAAGACCGCTTCATGGACCAACGTTACAGCCCGCGTGCTGCGACCGAAGCTGCGTGTGAGTATTTGGCCGACCTCCATCGTCGCTTCGGTAGCTGGGAGCTCGCCATGGCTGCCTACGACATGGGGCACGGCGGTTTGATGGGCGTCGTGAAGCGTTACAACACCAATGACTACTGGGCGCTCTCGCAGCTCGAAGGAAGTCTCCCGTGGGAAACCACGTTGTACGTCCCGAAGATCCTCGCAGTGGCCGTTGCGATGAAGAATCCGGGCGTTTTCGGCATCCGCGGCATCACGCCGGACACGCCGGTCGACGGAGACGATGTCGCGGTTCCTTCCGGTGTCATGCTTTCGGCCGTCGCAGCGGCGGCGGGCGTTTCTGCGCGCGACATCGAGCAACTGAACCCTGAGCTTCGTCTCGGGATGACCCCACCCACGGCGGCGAGCTACGTTTTGCGCGTGCCCCAAGGCCGTGGCGCGGCGGTGCAGGCTGCGTTCGCGAAGGAACTCGCGAACCGCGCCGCCGAGGGCGCGCGCGCGGGGAGCGACGTCGATCGCACGCCAACCGTGGTCGTGCCGCAGGAGTCCTTCGTGTACCCGGACCGCCGTCGTGTGTTTCATCGCGTCCAGGGCGGCGACACGCTCCGCGACATCTCCGAGCGCTACCACGTGACGAGCGACGAGATCGTGAAGTGGAACCAAGTCGACCCCGCAGCGAAGCTGGTCGAAGGCATGACGCTGCAGCTGTTCATTCCGATGGACCTCGAACCGGCGAAGCTCGGGGCATTGCTCGACAGCGAGGTAAAGATCGTCTCGGTAGGTAGCGAAGACTTCATTGCCCTGTTCGAGCTCCGCGGCCGAAAGCGCGTCATCGTCAAAGCAAAACCCGGAGACACACTCGCGACGATCGCCGACCAGCATCATGTCTCGGCCGCTCAACTCGAGCGCATCAATCGCCGAGCGCGCACCGACAAGCTTGCGGCAGGCACGGACGTCGTGCTCTACCTGGAGCAAGGTGGCGCGCCGCCTCCTTCTGCGCGCGTCGCTCGTTCGCCGTCTCATCATGGTCACGTGGCACAGCCGCCGCAGGGGGCTTCGGCCCATGGTAGCGGCGCGCACGCTCCCGCGAGTCCCGCCGTGACGCCCGCCAAGCCCGCGGAAGCGCTTCCCGGGTTGCCTCAGTAGAGAAAGTTCAGGCCGAGGCCGATGACGTCCGCGCGGGCGCTGTAGCTACCTGCGTTGATCGGCTCGAAGCGTGTCGGGTTACCGGACACGGGGCTGATCTTCGGCACGGCGGCTTCGGTCGGGCTGACTTCGACATTGAACGCGAAGATGTGCGCGTAGACTGCATCGAGGCGCCAGCGCTCGCCAATATAGAGACCGCCGCCGATCGCACCCGTGACCTTGTTGGCGTCGATCGTGAGCGGCGTCACGTAGGGACGTGGGATGGCGCTCGTCTCGAACGAGACGCCTGCACGCACTTCGAGGCGGTACTGACCCACGGGAAACATGTATTCTCCACCGAGTCGGAACGAGTGTGAGTCTTGGAAATTTCGGGGAATGCTGAGCGGCGGCACACTGAACGGGCTGGGGAAGCCCGTTACGCCGATGAGCTTGATGTTCTTCGGGTCGATATTGATGGCGTCGTGCATCGACCAGAACTCGTGGACGTAGGAGACCTCCGCCTTGAAGCGCTTGTTCTTCTCGAGGTCCTTTCTGTACTCCACACCGAATCGCATGATGGCGGGTAGCTTGAACGACACCGACACCTCGTCGCCTTCGTGGGTGGCGCGGTCGAAGAGCGCCGCATTGGGCAATCGAAAGCGGTTCGTTGCGGGAGCGCTGATCCAGAACGGAAGCTGGAATGCGCCGCCGAAGCGCCAGTTCTCGTTCGGTTCGATGGTGACGCCGAGAGAACCGCTCGGCGCGAAGATCGGAGAGGCGTTGATCTCTGCCGTCGTGTCGTAGGTCGGGTCTTCTGGCGCACCAATGAGGCGGTCGGCGGGGTTTGCGTTGAAGACCGTCGTCGAACGGAAGCTACCTGCGAGGGCTTGGAGGCCCGCGCCGAGCTTGAGCCAATTGTTTGCTTTCCATGCGAAAAAACCGCCTGCGAGGACCAGCGCCGAGCCGTCCATCGAAATGAGCGAGTAACGCGAGGCGGCGGGACGACCGTCGATGGTCGCGGGATAGCTCGAGATGGCCGTGTAAGGCGCGAGGAGGGAGAACGCGAAGGTGTACTGCTTCTCTTTGCCGAAAGCCTTCGAGATGCCGAGCGTGGGGATGGGGAGAATCGGCGTCGAGCCGTTGACCTCCGGATACTCGTAGGTACGGAGCGTGCCCGCGGAGTCGGCGACCTGCACCTTGCGCTTGAACTCGGCGGAGTAGTGGAGCCATGACCCGTCGAACAGAAAGCTATCGCCGGCGTCAGCGAGTCCTGCAGGGTTGTACCAAGTCGCCCCGATGTCGTTCGCGCCCGCGACCCAAGCACCACCGCGACCAAGTGGCTTTACGCCGCGGTCAGAGAAGTAGAGGCCGCCAGCTTCGGCACTTTGCGCCAAAAGCAGAAACGAGAGCAGAGGGAGCCCTGCAGAGAGACTTTTTCGAAAAGTCGCCCTGCGCGAAGACGAACCGCAGAAGATCAATGACCGGTTCCTCGCTTGACGATCTGGTAGAATTGTTCGAGGCCGCGCTCTTTGTTGAGCAAGAAGTCGGCGACGTTGTCGGAGATGAGCACGTAGTCTTTCGTCTCGAGCTTGGTCGTTTGACCGGGGGCCTCACGGTTTACTTCAGCGATGACGTCGATGAATACCTCGAGTGGCGTCATGCCGGCGAGGTTTCCGCCTTCCATCGGCGTCATGACCTTCGTCAGCAGGATCGGCAAGATTTGATTGGGGTCGATCTCGCGCGAGCATATTTCGACGCGGTTCTGGTTGCGGTAGCGCGCGCTGATCTTCCCGAGGAGCGAGAGCTGGGCATCGACGACGCCCTTGCCCTCGAACTTGCCGGTGGCGGTGTTCAGCTTGGGGCCAGCGACGACCTCCGCAAGTACCTTGAAGAAGGGGATGAGATTCTGGTCGTCGCGGAGAACCTGGAGCATGTCGACCGCGGACGCGAGCATCGAGGCGAGGGCGTCGTTCTGGGAGGTCGCATCGAGCATGTACTGCAGGAAGCCTTCCGTTTCTCGGCGTGCCCGGCCGTCGCTGCGCAAGCTGTCGACCACGTCTACGGCCGCGGAGAACATCGGACCACGGAGAGTGTCTTCCGCGTTCTTCGGCAGCGTCTCCTTTGCCCACACACACTTGTCGTACGGCGGCGCGAACGACTTTGGGCAGCGAGCCCATGCTTGTGCGCGCATCACGTCGACGAGGACGGGCGTGATCTTCGGTAGGGACGGGTTTGTGAAGGTCGTCTGGGTGCCAGTGCCCGTCGTTCCGAGGAATTGGTCGGCGAGGCGCGAACGAGCCGTGCGGGCGAGTACCTTGCGTTGTTCGCCCTCCTCGCCTGCGCGCTTGTACGAGGCGTCGATGGCGCTGAGCGCACTCGTGAGCAAGTAGACTGGCGTAACCTGGGGATTCGTCGCGCCGTCATTGCGCTTGGCCGTTCCGTTACCCAGACGGTCTTTGAGACCTGCCTTGCTTGCGATTTCGGGGTCGACCAATGCGCGCGTTGCATCGGCGAGGGCTTTGAAGACGGGAACGTCGACGGTCGTCGTGCACACACCGTTCGTAGAAACTGCGGTGCAGCGCTTGATGTTGACGCCCTTCATGCTCTTCATGAAGGCTTGCAGCGCAGGGAAGAGGTCACCGCCCATCGTTTCGGCGACGATGGCTTCGTAGTTCGAGAGGCCGGTCTTCGCGCATGGCTTGCCGCCCGGCAACTTGCACTCTGGGCCATTCGCTCCGCGTGCGGACTGCCAATGCTTGTTGGCAGCCACGGCGAGCGCCGTGAAGATGTCCTCGCGCTTGTGGTTGACGAAGGCACGGACGAGTGGGGTCATCGTCTTGTAGAAGCCAAGCTGCTCGAACGCGAAGATGGTGTTCTTCTCGCGGACTTGGATCCAGTCGTTGGCCGAACAATTGCGCAGGCCTCGGACCTTGCCGTCCGCAGCAACGTCGTTCTCTGCCGCGGGACTGCCACCGAAATTGCAGCCGCCGTTTGCACAGGGGTCGTCGATGATACGTTCTGGGCAAACGTTCGTGCCGGTGAAGCGCCCGTTCAGGTCGGCGAGGAAGTGGTTCGTGCGGTAGTTGGGGTCACCCTCGTTCGGGCTGTCTTTCGCTTGGTCGAAGAACACGAGGCGTGCCGCCCATTCGGGCTTCGGGCGAAGGTCGGTGCCGCTGCCCCAGAAGCCGGTGATCCCGCTCGACTCTTCCATGAGGCCCGTCGTCGCCGCACCGATGCCGATGATGCCCGTGCGCATGATCTTGTCGCGAATGTTGAGCTTCGCGGTGCCGGCAATCGCTTGGAGGAAGAAGGTCGCGACGTCCGGGATCTTGAAGATTTCGCACTCTTTGTACGGGTTCTGGACCGGCGTCGGCAGCGTGATGTTCACGGGACCGAGCTTCGCGTGCACCTTGGCGCCGTCTTGGTTACAGACCGTAACGCCGTCTCCGTCGGCCACGAGTTGGAGGAACCGCTGCATGATGCTGCGGTTGTCTCCCGTGTCGGGCTGTGCGCGATCGACGGGCGTGCGCGGGTCGGAGGTGGCGCCCACCGAGAGGTTGATCGGAGGCCCGTTCAGGTTGTTCGGGTTGTAGTTGACTTGATCCTTGTTGCGCGTCCAGTTGGCGAAGATGGTGCCTATCTGCGCCGTTTCGTCCGACGAGAGCGCGTCGAGCACGTCTTCGAGGAGACCCGGCTCGCGTACGAGCTTCACTTTGGCGTCGAGGACCTCGTCCCAGAAGGTCGCTTCTGTAGGAATTTCGGCTTCGGGGTGCGCCGGGGCCAAGTCGCGCGCCTTCATGACGGCTGCCACGACGCGAGCGAACTCGGGCAGCTTGGTCGTGAACAAGATCTTCACGATCTGTAGAACGTCGTCGAACGACTTGTCGCCCATCAGCTGCGCGCCGGCATAGATGAGGTCGAGAATCGGCGCGTCTTCTCGGAGCACGCCGTTGTACTTGACCCTCATGCCGTTGGCGTACCGCTTCTCCGAGACTTCGCCGCCCTCCCGCGGTCCGAGCATGATGGGCATTCCGCCCATGAAGTCCATCAACGTTTCCTGATGCGCGTCGGGGTCCGGGTTGAGCAGCGGACGCATGTCGCGCAAGAGTCGCGAAGCAAACGTGCGGTTCGTGTCGATGTAGTCGTAGACCAAGCCACCCGAAGACGAGGTCGCGCGGCCGAACGTGTCGCGTTTGAAGCTCTGATCGGTGGGGACGCCGACCGCAGCAAACGGCGTCGGAACGAGACCGGGACCCGTTGCGGAGAGGAAGCGTCCTTTGTCGTCGACGTCGGGCAGACCATCGCCATCTTTATCGATGAACGGTGCGGTGACCTTGCCGCCGGCGAGGGCTGCGTACCCTCGGTTGTCGCGCTTCACGATGAACTGTGCGTCGCCCCCAACGAATGCAGGGTCTTGTGCGAGCATGATCTCCTGCATGATCTCGAGGTTGTCGCGCGGTCGCGAAACCACCTGGCGCCCGAGAACGGAGTCTTGGGTGACGACGAGCGGAGAGGGGAGCGGGTCTGCTGTCGCGTTCAGCATTTCCGCGTGGGAAATCTCGAGGAGCTTCGCAAACTGCGTGTAACCGATGCCGCGCTGCTCGCCCGGCAGGAACGCGTCGGAATCGGACGCGATGACGTAGAGCAGCGAGTTCGTCATGTCGCGAAGGCGCGGGTAGGCGATGGCGGGCCTTGCCATACCGAGGGCGATGGATGCAGGCCTATAGCCTTCACGGGAGACGAGGCGCGCGTAGGCGGCCTGGGCGTCGGGGTTCGCACGGAACGAAGTCACGACTTTGCCGATCGAGCGCGTGGATTCGGGAATGGTGCCGTCGTTGTAAAGGTCGGCGAAGTTGCCGAGCATGCGGGCGAGTTGATCGAGGAACGAGCCTTCGCCGCTCGCTGCAGGCGGATTGCAGCTCTGCGTCTCGTCTTTGGCGTCGAGGTCTTTGATGGCGACCTTGATGTCGGGCATCGCAGCGTCGAGCGCCGCGATGACGTCGCCCCGGCGTTTCACGAATGCACGAATGCGCGCGAACGAACGATCGCGATCGGCTCTTTGCTTCTCGACGCTGACGGATTCACCTTTCTCGTTCACCGCGTCGGGCGAGAGGGCCGGTAGTTTCGACTCGTCGACTTCGTCCGCGAACTTGCCGTCGACCTTGTGGCAGACGCCGTGGAACGACTCGCCCGTCATGTCTTCGCGAAGCGCCCCCGCAGCAAGTCGGTCGCAGAGGACGCCGTACATCTCCTCGCCGACCGTTCCTCGCGGTGGCGTTTGTCGTTCGATGTCGAGCTCGGTGCAAGCCACGACGGAGACGAGCAATAGGCCAAAGCTACTTCGACATAGGACGCGTCGCATATCGCCTCAGTCTAGCGTGGCTCTGCGCACGAAAGGCACCCTTCTTGAGCCAAGGCGCAGAACGCCGTTGACGCGTTGCGTTGCGCACCTTTGGTCACGTGGAGAGCGCGTATGCTCGCGCTATTCTTGGATGCGAACTTCGCGCTGATCGGCAGGGTCGAACATGGACACGATGCAGTCGAGTGGCGTCCCGTCCTCCCACACGAAGCACGAAAAGTCTGTCTCTTGGTCGAGCGCCATCAGCGTGTGGTGCCAAATGTTCGGACCGTACGCGACCCCTTGCCGGCCGGTCGCGAGGAATGCGCGGAGCGTGCTCGGGTCGGGTCGGGGCGGACCTGCCGCATCGGAAATCTCGAGTGCGACGACGACGACGTAGCGGCTCGCATTGAACGGAATGAACAATTGCGTCGACTTGGCGTGCTTCTCGAGGCCCCGGACGGTGAAGGGCATCTGGCGCGGCGCACAGCGAAAGGACGCGACATTCAGCGTCGCGCTGTCCGGCCGAAGGTTCTCGACGAGTCCGATGCGGTCGTACCGGCGTGCGGTCCCTTCATTCACGCGTACGGGGTCGATGCCTTTGGGGTTCGCAGTGGCGACCCAGCCGAAGGGAGCGAAATTCTCTTCGGTGAGAGGCTCTGCAAAAAGCACGTTCGGGAGGGTGCTGACCATGACCCAACTCTACCCAGAATGGATTACGATGGCGCGCAAATGAGCTTTCTCTCCGCCGTGATTCTGGCTGCAGGTCAAGGGACCCGAATGAAGAGCGCACTGCCGAAGGTGCTTCACCCAGTGTGCGGCCGTCCGCTGCTCCACTATCCCGTGCGGGCGGCGCTCGAGGCGGGCGCGAGCGAGGTGATCGTCGTCGTCGGACACGGGCGCGACGAAGTGACCGCGTACCTCGCGAAGGCCTTCGGCGACCGCGTGAAAACGGCGCTCCAAGAAACGCAAAAGGGCACGGGCGATGCGGCGAAGGCTGCGCTGCCCGCCATCTCCAAAGAGGCCACGCACGTGCTCGTCTTCTACGGAGACGTGCCGCTCCTCTCGGCCGAAGATCTGACCCCTCTTCTCGCGGCCTACGAAGAGAGTGGCGCGCTACTCGCGCTCGCGACATGCGACATGGCAGAACCTTTTGGTTATGGCCGCGTCATGCGCGACGCTTCCGGCAACATCGCCGAAATCCGGGAACAGAAAGATCTCGCGAGCGATCAAGAGCGCGCCATCACCGAGATCAACCCTGGCATCTACGTTTCGTCGACCGAGTTCCTTTCCCGCGCACTCCTGGCGCTGAAGCCCGAGAACGCGCAGAAAGAGTACTACCTCACGGACATCGTGCAGATCGCAGCCAAGGAAGCGCTCGCAAAGGGAGGGGCCGCCAAGGGTGTGCGCGGCGTGCCTTCGCGGAGCGACGTCATCGATGGTGTGAACGATCGCGAGCAGCTCGCGCGAGCCGATGCTGCGATGGCGCGGCGCATCGTTCGAAAGCATCGTCTCTCTGGCGTGACGATCGCGGAGAATGTCCGCATCGAAGACGGCGTCGAAATCGGGAAGGACGTGACTCTTGCGAGCGGCGTCGTGCTTCGCGGTGAGACCCGTATCGGCGCCTCTTCATTCATCGATGTCGGCGCCGTGCTCACCGACGTCGTCGTCGGCGAACGCGCGGTCGTGAAGCCCTACAGCGTTGCGCAGTCGAGCAGCATTGGCTCGGGGGCGCAGGTTGGCCCCTTCTCTCACATGCGCCCGGAAAGCGATCTCGGCGAAGACGCGCACATCGGAAACTTCGTCGAGATGAAGAAGACGCGCCTCGGCAAGGGAGCCAAGGCGAATCACCTCGCGTATCTCGGCGATGGCATCGTCGGTGCCGGTGCGAACATCGGTGCCGGAACGATCTTCTGCAACTACGACGGGTTCCAGAAGCACACGACGACGATCGGCGAAGGTGCTTTCATCGGCTCCGATTCGCAGATCGTGGCGCCGGTGACAATCGGCAAGAATGCCTATGTCGGTACGGGCACGACGGTCACGAAGGACGTGCCCGAAGACGCACTTGCGCTCTCGCGTGTACGCCAAGAGAACAAAGAAGGTTATGGGGCCAAGCTTCGATCGCGCTTCAAGGCGGCGAAGGAAGCCGCCAAGAAGTCGAGCAGCACCTGACGCTTCGATTCAGTTCGCGAGCGGGCATTTCGTTCGGTCGAGCTGGTACACCGTGCTGCCGGAGCTGCTGCCAATGGAACGCAGCTTGTCGTGGACGAGGATGCGCTTCGTGCCGTCGAGCTCTACCCGCCAGGTCTCGTTCTGCTTCTCGGTGACACACTCCAGGATGACGCTCATGTCTCCGAAGCGACCCGCCGGCGGCGACTTCAAGTAACAGCTGTTCGAAGGCCCGTTCGGCTTCGCTTCCACGACCCGGGTCGTCGTCTCGTCGGGGGGGGCCCCCGGTTGTGGCTTTTCGCTGTAGTAGGTCTCGACCGTGCAGGTGGCCGTGAAGCCACACGGAGGGCAACCGGGGCCTCCGTCGCAGCGCTTCTGGTCGAGGCTACAGTGCTTCGTCAGGCATATCGCGTCGACATTGCAGGTCTCTCCGTAGGCGCGCGACTGCGCGGGGTAACAAACTGGTACCGTGCGCCCATCGAGCGCAGCGCAGACCAAGGTCGGACCGCAGGCGTCGACGCCGAAATCCGGACAGCACGATTGCGTGGGGCCGCGCGCCTTGGTGATGTCAGGGGTACAAACGAATGGCGGCGTCGACGGAGTCGTAGCACCGTCCGCGCCCGCATCCGCATCGGTAGCCGTGCCCCCTGGAACGACCGTCGACGAACCAGACGAGCAAGCGGCAATCAGACAAAAAAGCGCGACTGCACTCGAGAAAAGCGGCACACGAGATAGGGACATGTCCCCATGAGCCACCTCACTCGCGGCAGTCGCACGTAAAACGTCGGTTCTCGTTCAGCGCGACCAGCGAAGGATCGATTCGACTTTGCCGAGCTTCGTGAAGTCGATCGTCACTTTACCGAGCTTGTCGTCGTCGGGCGTGAAGAGGTTGCCGCTGCCCGTACCGGTGGCAGCCGCACACATCGTCGTCAGCGTCGCCGCTTCCTTGTCGCCGCGGTAGAACGTGAGGACCCGTGCGGGGATGCACCGAGGAACGGGCGCATTGGGATCGACCGGCGTCACCGTTTGGCTGATGGCAGCGAGAACGTCCTTGATGGTGCTCGCTGTCTCGGTCGAAGCTTTCGGATTCAGGCCGTGACCGGGCTTGGTGATGGTGACGGCCGTCACGTTGTAGAGGAGGTCGCCGGCTTGAACCGGCTTGTCGACTTGCTTGAACACGGCGCCGAGGTCGGCCTTCACCTGGTACGTCTTCGAGCCGACCGTGACGTAGGCGGTCTTGATGCCCGTCGTCTCGCTCGCGCCGCACATGAAGCCGCCGTAGCCGAGCTGCTTTCCCTTCGCGCCGATGAACGTGATGGGGTGGCTCAGCATGCAACGGGGCATCGCCGTGGCGATGGCAGGCATCGCATCGCGCGACGCGATCTCCATCGCGTTGAGGACGCCCGCGACCTTGGTCTTTGCGCCGAGCGTCTTGTCGTCGATCTTGATCGCGTAGACCTCGCCGAGAATGTTGGACTTGGACGCTGCCGCCGTGAGGTCGTCCTCCACGCTCTCTTCTGCTTCGTCACCCGCTTCCGCGGCGCAACCAATCGGGCCGGCGAAGGCAACGGTGAGAGCAAACAGACCAGTGTACAGGGGCGAGAGCTTTTTCATGGTGGCGGTTCTCCAGGGTCGCGGTGCGGTGGGCACCGGGGTTGGGACGTCTGTGTGGGTCTGTCCTACATGTAGCGAAACACGTGCCAGATGTGGGATAGAGCAATTTCGAAGGGTTAGGAGGGTACGGGGGCGCCGCGGGCGGGGGATCGGGGGCCCGCGAATGGATCGCTCGTCCTCCAGGGGCCCGGGTGGCGGGCCTCGGCGAGAAGCCGCGTCGAGGGGCGCACGCGCAGAGCTTGGCGGCGCTTGTCGGAATGTGCTCTACCCCGAGATCGTGGATGCCATCGTCATTGCCGGCCAAACGGAACCGCTGAAGGGACGCGTACGCGTGAGTGGCGCCAAGAACGCCGCGCTCCCCATTCTCTGTGCGACGCTCCTTTCCGACGGTGCGAGCCGGCTTCGCAACGTTCCGAAACTCCGCGACATCGAGACGACGGCCGCACTCCTCCGCTTTCTCGGACGCGACGTGACGGTGGACACGCCGAACGTGAACGTCAAAGAGGGCTCCGACGTGCGACCGGAGGCGCCCTACGAGCTCGTGAAGCAGATGCGCGCGAGCGTGCTGGTGCTCGGGCCGCTCGTCGCACGCTTCGGACGTGCGAAGGTTTCACTCCCGGGAGGTTGTGCCATCGGTGCCCGCCCCATCGACCAACACCTGAAGGCGCTCGAGGCCATGGGTTGCACCATCAAGCTCGAGCGCGGCTACGTCATTGCCGAAGGGCCGAGTGGTGGTGGTCGTTTGAAAGCCACGGAGTTCTGCTTCGACCTGCCGACGGTGACGGGCACCGAGAACATCATGATGGCGGCAGCGCTCGCCAAAGGGCGCACCACGCTGCTCAATTGCGCACGCGAGCCGGAGGTCGAGGAGCTCGGTCGCATCTTGAACAAGATGGGGTGCGAAGTGGACGGCGCGGGAACCGACGTCATGCACATCAAGGGCGTCGACCGAGGCGCGCTCGACCCGTTCGACCATGCGGTCATCCCCGACCGTATCGAAGCCGGGACCTACATGATCGCCGCAGCCATGCACGAGGGAAGCGATGTCATACTCGAAGGCGCCGAAATCTCGGACCTCGAATCGCTCGTCCAAAAAATGCGTAGTGCAGGCATTACCGTCGAAGCAGCGGGGCAGGGCGTTCGCGTTCATCGCAGCGGGCCCATTCGCGCGGTCAACATCACGACCGCGCCGCACCCCGGCTTCCCGACAGACATGCAGGCTCAGTTCCTCGTGCTCATGACGATGGCCAAAGGCGAGTCCGTCATCACTGAAACGATCTTCGAAAATCGCTTCATGCACGTCCCGGAGCTTCAACGCATGGGCGCAAGCATTGCCCTTCGCGGCAACACCGCGGTCGTGCAAGGGGTCGACAAGCTCTATGGCGCCAGTGTCATGGCGACAGACCTGCGCGCGAGTGCGTCACTCGTTTTGGCCGGGCTCGTCGCCGAAGACGAGACGGAAGTCAGGCGCGTCTATCACCTCGATCGCGGCTACGAACACATGGAAGAAAAGCTCGGAAATCTGGGCGCCAAGGTTCGTCGCATCAAGAACGCGGAAAGCTGAACGCGCCGGGCCCCGACCCAGGCACGTTTTTCGCACGAGGATAGGTCATGTCAGGTCCCAAACGATCGGCGCACGTGCTCGCGCTCGGAGCAGCCCTCGTGGCGGCCGGGACGGCATGCACGCCCGATGGTGAAGCGTGCGCGCAAACCGATGTCGTCGTAGGCGTGGTCGCGGAATCATCCCTTCTCGCTCGAGGGAGGACGCTCGATGTCACGGCGTACGACGCATCGGGAGAGATCGCGCACAGCTCGCGAAGCTCGAGCGTATCGGCCGCCCTCTTCCCCTTCGAAGTCCCCGTGCGGCCCCACGCAGGGCAATCGCTCCGCGTGCGCACGGAGCTCTTCGATGCCCAAAACACCCTCGTGGTGTCCCGCGAAGTATCTGCGCCGAACGTTTCCTGCAGCGCACCGAAGCAACTCTTGCGGGTCTACCTCGAAGCGGCGTGCGTCGGCGTGCTCTGCAGCGCGTCGCAGACGTGTGCAGCGGGCCGATGTGTTTCGGCCGAGCGCGGCTCCGATGCATTCGAACCTTACGCCTCCACGTGGGCAGAGGCCCCGGACCCATGCGCGCCAAGCGGAAGCGGAGAACCGCAGCTCACGGTCGGACTCGGCCAGACCGACTATGGCGCCGTACCCGATGGTGCCGACGTCAAGCTGGAAGCAGGGCCTCAAGGGGGACATCACGTCTGGATCGCGGTGCGGACCAAGAACCTCCGGCAACGTGCAGCGACGCTTACGCTCAATGCGAAGGTGCAGGGCTCGAACGCGGAGGCGCCGACGAGTCGTACGGTGTTTTCGCTCCGAACGGACGAAGGCGGCTTCTGCAAGCTCTATGGGATTCGCTACCAACTCGACGGCGGCAAGGAACCGCTCTCGTCTTTTCTCGGCAAGACGCTCGTGATTCGCGCGCTCGTTCAGGACGAAAGCGGAAAAGCGGCCGAAGACACGCTCACGCTGAAGACGGCAGACACGCTTTGAACCACGAAGGCCTTCGGGCGCATGACATCGATGGACGTCGTTCGTGCCAAGCTGTGCCGCGCCCGACGCCTCCGCTTCTCGCTTTCCTTCGTTTACGTTCGGCACGGTCTTTGCGAATCTGCGAGAGATGCGGAAAATGAGGGGCTCTCGAACGTTTGCGCTGGTCCTCTTTCTCGCGAGCTGCGCGCCGGATGATCCGATGCCGGAACCTGTGGTCCTCCCCCCCGTTCGCTCGTTTCGCGTCGTTGCGCGCAACGTTCCTGCCGCACTGCTCTCGGTTACCGCGGTTTCTCCGACGAACGTCTACGCAGTGGGCGCCGACAAGGGCGATGGTCCGTGGGTCCTCCACTACGATGGCAACGCTTGGACGCGCCTTCGGACTGGCTTCCGCGGCGACTTGTGGTGGGTCCACGCGTTCCCCTGGGGCTCGGTCTTTGCCGCAGGGCAGGGGGCGCAAGTGCTTCGTTACGAAAGCGGCTCTTGGACGCGCATGCAGACTCCCGGTTTCGCGAAGCAGACCATCTACGGCACGTGGGGACGAAACGCCGAAGACATCTATTTCGTGGGTGGCGCGGCGGGGCGTGACGGATTCGTTTGGCACTGGGATGGCAAGGCTTGGTCGAACGAGGCGTTGCCACTCGACATTCCGCGAACGAAAGCCGGTGAGGTGCCTGGGCTCTTCAAGGTCTGGGGCGGCGCCGAGGACGTCTGGGTCGTAGGCGGCGCGGGCGCGATCCTGCATCGCAAGGGAACCGGCCCCTTCCAAACGGTCGCGAGTGGAACGACCGAGACGCTCTTCACGGTGAGTGGTGCGGGCGATCGCGTCACGGCGGTCGGCGGAGGCACTGCGGGCGTTTGGCTCGAGAGTCGCAGCGGAGGCCCATTCACCAACATCACGCCGAAGGAAGCGCCCCTCTTGCAAGGCGTCACTACGTCGGCGCAGTTCGGAACCTGGGGCGTGGGCGAGCGTGGACAGACGTACTTCGCCGCACCGAACGCCGCGGTCCGATCGGTGACGACGAGCCTTCCCGGCGAGGGCGCCATCCAATCGCTCCATGCCGCTGCCTTCGACTCCGAAGGAGGTCTTTGGACCGTCGGAGGCAACGTTCTCTCGCCCACCCTCGATGCCGGGGTCGTCGCATACGAAGGCAAAGCGGATACGAAGATCGCGCCATACGTTCAAGACATTGCGGCGGATGGAGGAACGGGAGACGCGGCCCCGCCCGTCGTGTGCCCAGCCGAGGTCGTCAGCGCTGCCAAAGACAAAAGCATCGCTCGCCGTTGGAACGAACAAATCCTCGCGTCGATTCGCCGAGATTTGCCGCGCCCCACCGTGCACGCGCGCAATCTGTATCATCTCTCCGCTGCCATGTGGGACGCGTGGGCAACCTACGAAACCACGCCGAAGGGGGTGTTCGTTCGTGAGAAGCTCTCGCCGGTGGGGGAAAACGAGCGCGTCGAGGCGATCAGCTACGCCGCGTACCGCATTCTTTCTCAACGGTACAAAGGTGCGATTGGCGGCGCACTGTCCGTCGAATGCTACCGCGCGGTCATGAAGGACCTCGGCTTCGACCCCGATGACACGCGGGAGGTGGGCGACGATCCTCGTGCACTCGGCAATCGCATCGGCAAGACGATTCTCGCGCAGAACGCAGCGGACGGTTCGAACGAAGCGACGAACTACAACGACACCGCGCCGGATACGAATCCGAATCTCAAAGTCCCGATGCTCATCGACGAACCCGGTGTGCCCGCAGGAACGGACCCCAACTTCTGGCAGCCGCTCAACCTCAACGTGGCCGCGACGCAGAATGGCATCATCCTCGCGAGCGGCGTGCAGACGTACATGGGCTCGCAATGGGGAGGCGTCACGCCCTTCGCGCTCACTCGCGCTTCCGCAGCCGTTCCGTGGCAAGACTATGGCAACGCCCCGCAGGCCAACTCGGAAGCCATGCGCGGCTGGGTGGCTGATGTCATTCGGAGGTCGAGTGAGCTCGATCCCGGCGACGGCGTCACCATCGATATCTCCCCTGGGGCGATCGGAAACAATCCACTCGGCACCAACGCCGGCAAGGGCTTTCCAGAAAACCCTACGACGCACACGGCCTACGTTCCGATGGTCGTGAAGCGTGGCGACTTCGGACGCGCGCTCGCCGAGTTTTGGGCAGATGGGCCGAAGTCGGAGACGCCGCCGGGACACTGGAACGTTCTCGCGAACAAGGTCGCCGACAGCGTCGGCACGACGCGCAAGCTATTCGCTGCGGGAGCCTCGCTTTCGCCGCTCGCGTGGGACATGCACGTGTATCTTGCACTAAACGGGGCGCTTCACGATGCGGCCATTGCGGCCTGGGACGTGAAGCGTCGTACCTCGTGCAGTCGGCCGATCACGCTCATTCGCTACATGGCTGCGCGCGGTCAGTCTTCGGAGCCCACCGCGAAGGATTACGACCCGATGGGGCTTCCGCTCCTTCCTGGGCTCATCGAGCGCGTGACGCCGGAAAGTGCGGCCGAGGGAGCGCGCCACCATCACCTCCGCCACTTCGTCGGTCAGATGGTGATTCGTTCGTGGAGGGGCGAACCTGGCGATCGCACGACGCAGGCCGCCGGTACCGGTTGGATTCGAGGCGTCGACTGGATGCCGTACCAGCGACGTACGTTCGTGACGCCTGCGTTCCCTGGCTTCGTCTCGGGGCACAGCACGTTCAGCCGCGCGGCCGCCGAGGTGCTCACGTCATTGACTGGCTCGCCGTACTTCCCGAATGGACTCGGTTCGTACGAGATTCCCGCTGACAAGTTCCTCTCGTTCGAAAAGGGGCCCTCGGCGCCGTTCTTGCTCGAATGGGCGACCTACTACGACGCAGCGGACCAGGCAGGGCAGTCGCGCATTTGGGGCGGCATTCACATCGAAGCGGACGACTTCATGGGGCGCAAGATTGGCCACGACGTGGGCCTGCTTGCGGTCACGAAAGCGTCTCGGTTCTTCGACGGCTCGAGCCCTTGAGCGTTGCGACGAGGGCGCTCAGACGCTGCCCGTCGCGCGCGCGACGAGGTAGGCGAGGAGCATGCGTTTCGTTTCGCGAATGACGCGCGTCGCTTGGGCGCGAGGCTTCTTCGCGGCGTAGAACAACATGGCCGAAACCGTCTCCACCGTGACGGTCAGCATGTCTTTGCGCTCCGCAGCAGACATCGTGGGAAGAAAACCTTCAGCCAGTGCGCTGAGTTTTTCGACGAAGGTCTCGTTCACCTCGGCCGCGGCGCCGAGGAGCTCTGCGGAGAGGGCGCCCTGGAACCACACGGCACGAAATGCCGGCGCGTCGCATTGAAGGCGCCAGTATGCATCGACGAACGTGTCGACGAGTGACGCTACGTCGACCTGGTGCCCCACACTTCCCAAGAGTTCGTCGAAGAGCTCGCGCACGAGTGTGAGATGACGCTGCGCAATCGCATCGAAGATAGCGCGCTTGTTCGGGAAGAACTGATACACGCTTCCGATCGACGCACCCGCACGCTTCGCGATACGTTCCGTGGTGGCTGCGTCATAGCCCACCTCGGCAAACTCTGCCTCCGCAGCGTCGAGAATGCTCTCGACCCGCTGCTCGCCGCGCACCTGTGCAGGCACCTTGCGGGGTTTCGTGCTCTCCACTTTCTTGGAGGACACCTTCGGCAGAGCTCGCTGTCGTTGAACCATGAGTGATTCCGCTCTCTAACACAAAAGAGAGGGAATTCGTGCCCCGCCGCTTGACAGAATATGAGGGTTACCTCACATTCTGTGCACAACATGAGGCAATCCTCACATTCCAACGTGTCTGTTTCCTCAGGCCTCGGGCAAAAAGCGCGGGCCTCGACCCCTTCAGCGGCAGAGGCGTGGCCGGGCCCGAAAACGAGTTACCTCCTTGGTGACCTCAGGGCCGCTTGGGCCGACCCGATCCAGCTCATGGGAACGGGGGCACGCAACCACGGTGACCTCGTGCGCTTCCGCTTCGCGTGGATGCACTACTTCCTCCTGAACGACGTGAACGCGGTGCATCGCGTACTCGTCGAGAACGCGAAGAACTACAAGAAGAGCGCGAACTACCAGGGTCTTCGCGTCCTCCTCGGGCAAGGCCTGCTGACGAGTGAAGGGGAGTTCTGGCGCAAGCAGCGTAAACTCGCGCAGCCGGCGTTCCATCGCGACTGCATCCAGACGTTTCTCGCGACGTTCAAACAATGCACCGAAGACATGATCGCGCGATGGGAGCGCGAGGTAGCCGGGACCGGCAAGCCCATCGATCTCCACGCCGAGTTCATGCGTCTCACCTTTCGGGTCGTGGGCCTTTGCCTCCTCGGCAAAGACCTTGAGGGCGATGCGAGCGCGTTCGGTGACGCGCTCAATGTCGCACTCGTGTGGGCGAATCAGCACGTCGAGTCGGTGCTGCGCATTCCGTTGTGGGTGCCCACGCCGAAGAACCTCGCGTGCAAAACCGCCATGCGCACGATCGAAGACGTGGTGCTCGGTGTGGTGCGCGAACGCCGCGCCACGGGGGTCCAGAAGCCGGACTTGCTCGGCATGCTGATGGAACTCCAGGACGAAGACGGCGAGCACATGACGGAGAAGCAACTCCGCGACGAGTTACTCACGCTCGTCGTGGCAGGTCACGAGACGACGGCCAACGCGCTCACGTTCGCGCTCTACCGCCTCTCGCAAACGCCGGACGTGCTCCACAAGCTCCGCGTCGAACTCGACGTATCGAGCGAAGACGTTCAGGCACTCGTGAAGCTTCCGTACAATCGTGCCGTCGTCGACGAGACGCTCCGCCTCTATCCGCCCGCGTGGATCGTCGAACGCGAAGCCATCGAAGAAGATGTCGTCTGCGGGAAGCCGCTTCCCAAAGGAGGCACGATTGGCGTCAGCCCGTTTCTGCTCCATCGACACGCCAAGTATTGGCCACGGCCCGAATCGTTCGAGCCGGAGCGGTTCCTTACGCCGGACCCCGAGCGTCCGAAGAACGCCTACATGCCGTTTGGCGCCGGCCCGCGCACGTGTATCGGCAACGTGTTCGCCCTCACCGAGATGCAGGTGGTGATCGCCATGCTCGTCCGTCGTTTCGACGTCGAGGCGGTTTCCAAAGAGCCCGTCGAGTTCGATGCTGCGATTACGCTGCGGCCCAAAGGTGGACTTCCCGTCCGCGTGAGCTTGCGCCCAGCGAGTTAGGGCGGTCCTGGGCTGGGACCCGCGTCTCGCGAAGACAACGCGCTTGGAGCCGGCATGCGCTAAGCTGTCCAGCACCATGGAACCTTTTCGCGACGACCGCGAAGCCGCTGCGCGACGCATTCAAGAGCTCGAAGCGGAGAATCGCGCTCTACGTCAGGACATGTTCGCGCATCGCGCGCCGCCACCCGCGGTGCTGAGCAAGCCAGGCCTTTCCCCTGGGCTACTCGTTCTCTTCATCGTGCTTCCACTCGCGCTCGTGCTGTTCGCGGGTGCAGGCGCTGCATTCTTCATGGTGCGTGCGCCCATGCCTCCACCACCGCCGGCCGTCGCCGTTCCCGCGAAGGCCGAGCCTGAGCCGCCCGCGGTCGTGCCCGTCAACCCGGCACCGGCAGACCCGCAGTTGCCGGCTTCTGCACCCACGCAAGCGCCATGAGCGAGACGCGTATTCCGGTCTTTTTCGGCTTGAGGACGATCTCCTCGAGCGCGGCTTCGTTCATGGATGTTCCAATCGCGCTCGCTTCGGCGCGAAACGCCGCGTCGAGTTCGCGCCACTTCTCTTGAAGTGCGCGTACGCGAGCTTCTCGCGTTTCGGCGCTCGCGCTTTTCTTCTTCACTGCAGCAGCTCCGCGCGCCGCGGACCCGATGCTTCTCGCAACCCCCGCTGCCGAGCCACGCCCCAACACCGCCGCGAGCATGCTCGCACCCGAAGCGACTCCTTGCGCTGCCATGGCACTCGACACCTCGGAGCGCGCGGCCGCAGCAGCAGCCGACTCTGTTTCGATCTTCGTCTTCAGGGCTTCGAACTTCGGTGCGTACTTCTTGCGTAGCTTTTCCGTCTCGAGGTCGCGTTCTTCACGGTGCGATTGCGCAAGGCGTCCACGAAAGGCACTTTCGTTCTCACCCTCAGCGGAGATCGAGCCAGTGACCGGGTCTTTGTAGCGAACGACGCCCTGATGGTGGAGAAGCCAGGCGGCGTAGTCTTTGGCCCACGCGGCGTAGGACTTCGCTTTGAGTGCCACGTCCGGAAGACGCTCGCCCACGCTTCCCTCCGGAGCTGTCGTCGCAAGGTCCTTCACACTTTCGCGAAGCCACGTCCCCGCATCCCAGTGAATGGGCATCGCGCCATCCGAGAAGGGGAACAGGAAACGGACCTCCCGCGTGACGTCCACTTTCGTCTTCGCATCCTGGATGCGCACGGAAGCGACGCCGAGAAGCTTGGGCGTGAAGGGCGAAGCTCCCACGAACACTTGCGTGACCTCCTTTGGGACCATCGGCAGCTCCGCTGAGTCGACCGGCGTCGACTCGGCACGCGCAGCCTGTGCCTTCTCTGCGGTTGCTTCCTTCGGCTGAAGCTTCTTCAGGTGCTCGCGCGTGAGCGGCCCTCTCAGATACGAGAGCGTCGAGCGTGTCCGAATGAGCTTCAGACCGGATGGGTCATGCACGTCGTGCACGAGAAACTGCCGCTTCTCCAGCGCAGAGAGAAGGCGTTCGAGCGCGGCCCCATCGATGGGCGTACCCCCGCCGCTGCCGGTGAGCCCTTGGGCGAGTCTCGCCTTGTCCCGATCGGTCTGCAGGCGTCCGACGAACCACGTGCCGGTATTCGAGAGACCTTTGTAGTCGAGGTCCATGGGGTTCTGTGTCGCGAGCACGACCCCTAGTCCGAATGCGCGGGCTTGCTTCAGGAGCGTGAGGAGCGGTCCTTTGCTCGGCGGATTCGCGACGGGCGGAAAGTAGCCGAAGATCTCGTCCATGTAGACGAGCGCGCGCAGGCTCGTGGTGCCGGACTGCATGCGCATCCACGAAACGAGCTGCGAGAGAAGGAGCGTGACGAAGAACATACGTTCTGCGTCTCCGAGGTGTGAAATCGAAAAGATCGCAAGCCGCGGTTTTCCGCCAGGCGCGCGCATGAGCGAGGCGATGTCGAGCGGTTCACCTTCCAGCCAACTCGCAAAGCCTGGTGAGGCGAGGAGGTTGTTGAAGGTCGATGCGAGCTCCATGCGTTCTCGAGCCGGGTAGAAGCTCTCGAGGTCGAGCACGCCCACCTTCGTGAAGCCCGGCTCTGCGACCCGTTTGACGAGCGTCTCTAGGTCGAGTCCTTTCCCCTTGCTCCAGGCGGCGTGGAGGATATTCGAGAGGAGCACGTGCTCTCGACTCTTGATCGGGTCCGCATCGATCCCTACGAGGCCGAGGAGGCCGGAGGCAACGGCGAGGATGCGCTCACGTAAGAGCTCGGCATCGTCGCTCGCGCCCGCCGGTGCTTCCAGCGATTGCAAGAGCGACACCTGGCGCCCAGCAGAACTGCCTGGTGTATACACGCAAAAATCCGCTGAAGCTTTGAGACGCGCAATACGCGCTTCGTCCTGCCCCCACTCCTCGAGGCCTCTCTTCCACGCGCTTGCTTCTGCAGCGGGGTCCTTTCCCTCCGCAACCCAAGGACCGATGGCCTCCGCCGTGAGCGAAGGAAAGGTCAGAAGGAGGTTCGAGAGGTCACCCTTCGGGTCGATGACGATGGCGGGAAGCCCGTCGATCGCCGCCTCCTCGAGCAGGGCGACCGACAGCCCCGTCTTGCCGCTGCCGGTCATCCCGACGATGACGCCGTGGGTCGTCAGGTGCTTAGAGTCGAGCAGGTAGGGCGCGCCGTCCTCCGTCTTGCCGAGATAGAGGAGGCCGAGCTGTTCGAACGCTGGTGACGTCGCTGCGGCGGGGGAGGCGGGGGCCTCTGGTTGGGCTCGAGGAGGGACGGGCATCACGGAGGTATCCATGGTGTGATGCACGGTAGAACGACGCCTGCGATTCTGCTACGTCGTTCGACATGACGTTGGCTGCGCGAGCGCGAGAGCTCCTCTCGATCGTGAGGTACCACATCACGCTCGTGGCGATGATGGCCGTCATCGTGTTCTCGTTCCTGCTCACGGGGCGCTATAACTTGTGGCTGCCCCTCCTCGTCGGGGCCGACTGGTTCCTCATCAACATGACGAACCGGGTGACCGACATCGACGAAGACCAGAAGAACGGAATCGCCGGCACTGCGTGGGTAGCTCGGCAAAAGAATGCGTTTCTGGCCCTCTGCATTCTGGTGTTCGCGTCGACTCTTACCCTCACGTACCTCTTTGCGCGTCCGCTCTTCTGGCTGCACATCCTCGTGCAGGCAATTGGCTTCGCCTACAACTACCGGCTCGTTCCGACTCCCTCGGGGTTGCGACGCTTCAAGGAACTCTACTTCTTCAAGAACTTCATGTCGGCGTGCCTATTCGTGCTGACGTGCATCGTGTATCCGCTCGCGCTCGCACACTACGAGCTCAAGGTTCCATTCGCGGCGCTCCTTTGCTTCGTCGTGTTCTTCCTCGCGTTCGAGATAACGTACGAAATTCTCTACGACCTTCGCGACGTCGTGGGCGACCGCGACGAGAAGATTCCGACCTACCCGGTTGTCCACGGCGAGCTCGCCGCCCGTCGCATCATCGATACGCTTCTCGTTCTCGCCATCATCCCGATGACCGTCGCCTTCGCGTTTCGTTGGGTCGGCGTTCGCGAGCTTCTGCTCATTGCCGCTCCGATCATCCAGTTTGCATTCTATAGGCCTCGGTACAACCGCGGTCTCACGCCGCGCGACTGCATTCACATCACGCACCTTGGTAGTGCGCTGCTCGTCTTCTACCTCGTGGGCACCTGGGCGTGGAACCGCGCGGGGCTCCCGGAGAACATCTATGTCGAGCGTGTCGCGGACGAAAACCTCGTCGCGACGAAGTAGGGCACGGCAACGAGCGCCGTGTGCACCCAATACGAGGGCTCGCGTCGGGCGACGAGCCATAGCAACGCGAAGAAGAGCGAAGCTGCGATGAGTCGCGGCCCTGCCACCGTCATGGGGATGGCGAAGCCCCTACGCCGACGCGTGAATGCGACCGCGAGGGCAAGCAGCGAGACCAGCACGAAAGCTGGGAAGGCATGCTTCACCGGATCGGAGACGTCGGGCAAGTAGCGGAACAGACCCCACCACGTGGCCAGGATGAGACCGTGCGTTGCCACGAATCCGTAAAGCGGTACTGCCAGAAGTCCAAACAGGTTGTCCGCGCGTTCGAGCGCATAAACCGCCCCGAACGTGAAGTAACCCCACCCGAGGATGCCGATGTACGGGACGCCGAGGTGCCCGCCTGTCTTCCAAACCCAGTAGTGCGAGCGGACAGCGAGCACTTCGACGAGCGAGGCATCGAAGCAGACGACGAGTGCCACGAAGAGCGCGAGCTTCGCGCCGGTCGCCATGGGAAAGAGCGCCTTCACCGCCTGCCTCGCAGAGAGGATCACGAGCGGCCAAATGAGGGGCACGAGGGCTGGCACGTAGTCCACGAGAAAGTGCCACTGGCTCTTTTCCCAGAGAGAGGGCTTGTAGAGGTAGTATTCGTAGAAGCGGATGCACGTCTCTTCGCCGATGTACGAAGAAACCGCGAGCGCCAGGTAACTCCGAAGCAAGTGTGATTCGGTTTTGGCGAACACGAACGCGCCGAGCGTGAGAACGACCACGACGGCCGCGAGCACTTCGAACAATGCGAGAGGCAAGGTGGCCTCGGAGTATACTCGCACGCGTGATGGCAAAGGAACGTTATCCCCTCATCGTCGCTGGCCAATCGCGTTTCACCGAACGCTTGACCGACGTCACGGACAAGTTCACCGGAGAAACGGTCAGTCGGGTGTCGACCGCTGGGCCCGAGGTCCTCGAAGAAGCCATCACGGAAGCTGCGAAGAGTGCGAAAGAACTGCGCCGCTTCCCACCCTATGAACGTAGGGCGGTCCTCGAACACTGTGTGTCCCGCTTCCAGGAGCGCAAAGAGGAGCTGGCGATGTCGCTGTGCATCGAAGCCGGCAAGCCCATCAAGGACGCGCGCGGCGAGGTGGGCCGCCTCGTCGAAACGTTCCAAATCGCGGCCGACGAGTCGGTTCGCCTCGGCGGCGAGGTGATGAACCTCGAGCTCTCGGCACGCACCAAGGGGTACCGCGCCATGACCCAGGCGGTGCCCGTCGGCCCGTGCGCACTCATCTCGCCCTTCAATTTTCCCCTGAACCTCGTGGCCCACAAGGTCGCGCCCGCCATCGCGACGGGGTGTCCGTTCGTCCTCAAGCCTGCCACGCGCACTCCGATCGGGGCCCTCATCATCGGCGAGGTGCTCATGGAGACGAACCTTCCGAAGGCCTCTTATTCCATCTTGCCCTGTCCACGTGATGGCGCCGATCTTCTGGTCACGGACGAGCGCCTGAAACTACTTTCTTTCACAGGGTCTCCCAAGGTCGGCTGGGACCTCAAGGCGCGCGCTGGAAAGAAGAAGGTGGTGCTCGAACTCGGAGGCAACGCTGCTTGCGTCGTCGACGAAGACCAGGGTGAGAACCTCGACGCGATCGTCGAGCGTCTCGTTTTCGGGGGGTTCTACCAATCCGGGCAGTCGTGCATCAGTGTCCAGCGCATCTTCGCGCACGAGAAGGTGTACGACGCGCTCAAGGGCAAGCTCGTTGCCAAGGTGGAGAAGCTCGTCCTCGGAGACCCCAAGGACGAGGCTACGTTCCTTGGCCCCCTGATTTCGGAATCGGAGGCACAGCGTCTGGAAAAGTGGATTCGCGTCGCCGAATCGAATGGCGCGAACGTTCTGTGTGGCGGAAGCCGCAAGGGGCCCATGCTTGCCGGTACGGTCCTCGAAAACGTCGACCCGCGTGAGTCCATTTCCGCACAGGAAGCCTTCGGTCCCGTCGTTATACTTGCAAAATACACAGAATGGGACACGGTGCTCGATGCCGTCAACGATAGCCACTACGGCCTCCAGGCCGGTCTGTTCGTCTCGGACTACAAGAAGATCCTTCGCGCATGGGATGAGCTCGAGGTCGGGGGCGTCGTCGTGGGCGACGTGCCGTCGTTCCGCGCAGACAACATGCCCTACGGCGGGGTCAAAGACTCCGGCCTCGGCCGAGAAGGCGTGAAGTCCGGAATGGCAGAGATGACCGAGACGCGTTTGCTCGTGCTTCGGGCCTAGGGGGCAAATCCTCGGCCCGATGTCGTGAAATGCACCGAAATGAAGGTTGACGCCCCGAGGACCGGCCCAGATACTTGTGGGGTGCGTCGGATAGTCCTTTGCGCGGCCCTGGCCCTCGTGCTCGCGCCGAGGAACGCCGAGGCATTTTCGACCCGCGTGCACATTGCCATCGCGAACGACCTCCGCGAGTCGATGATCGCGACGCCCGACGGTACGATCCCGCTGAAATTCAGCAACCGCCGCGTAGGGCTCAAGCCGCAGGACGTCAAAGCGTTGAAGCTCTACCCGCTGGCCTTCCGCGGCGGCGTCGTGGGACCCGACAACATGGCGTTCCCCGCCATGACCGACCCTTCGCATGCGCTCTATCAGAAGCCCTTCATGCAGTGCGAGAAGCTGTATCAATCGGCGGCCAACGACGAAGAGCGCGCCTACGCGATCGGTTGCTTCGTGCACGGCGCTTCCGACATCGTCGCGCATCACTTCGTCAACTACTTCGCCGGTGAGACCTTCACGCTGAATCCCTTGCCTGCTTCGCGGACGACTTCCTACACGAACGTCGTTCGGCACATCGAAGCCGAGGCGCTCGTACAAAACGCGCTGCTCAAGCAGCGCCCTCAAGCGTTCACCCAGAACGAGCTGACGCACAGCATTCCGACGGCCTTCGTTGCGCGCACCTACTTCCTCTCGTCGAGTACGGTCTATCCGTTCTTCGGAGGCCCCGCGGTCCAGAAGCTCGACAAGGCCAAGGCCGCGAATCCGAGCAAGACCGCCCTCACCGTCGCCGGGAGTGCAGGGCTCGGCGTTGGTGACCACCTGGCGCTCGTTCCTGTCTACTTGAACGAAATCGACTTTCTCCGTGGCGACGCGCGCGCCAAGCTCGCGAAGGTCATCGCAGACCTTCAAGACCGCTCGACCGTCGACGGCGCGAAGCTCAAGGTGACTGCGGGGCCCGATGGGAAGCTGGGCACGCGAGACGACGACACGAGTTGCACGGTTTCCTGCGCGGCGGCGTACGCGAAGTACTTCGTGAGTGTCGGCTTGCTCAACCCGCGCAAAGATGCCGGCGGAAATACGCTCCCTTCGGCGTTCGACAAGATCTCCGAGAAGCTCGGCAGCGATCTGCGTGACTTCGTCCCCGCCTACCTCGCCACCATCGATCGCCTCTCGACCCGCATCAACACGCCACTTTCACCGGGCGCGGGCTCGGGCTTCGACTACACGGCTTCGGAGGTCCCGTACCTTTTCCAGCCGATGACCACCTGGGCCGACAACCTGACGACGATCGACTACCGAACGATCGCCAACGCGGTCGTCCCTGGCTGGATCATCGACATCGAGAACGCACTGCAATCCGTGGGTATCACGCTATCGGTTCCAGGCATCGTGACCGAACTCATGCGTCCCGTCGTCGACCCGCTCAAAGCGCTCCTCAAAGAGAAGCTCATCGACGGCGCGAAGGACTATCTCGAAGAGCTCGTTGCACAATACAAGGACCTCGTGCCGCCGACCGAGAAAGAGTTTCTGACCAAGCTCTCTCTCGCCAAGGCGCCCGAGCTCTCCGGCGCTCTGCTCGATCACCTCACCGACAGCGGGCTCTATGCGCATGCGTTCAACCTTTCCGCCGCTGCCATCGCCGCGCACGAATCGGTGCTTCCCGACGCGGAAGACCTTTCGAACGTACAGTTGTCGCCCGTTTCTTTCGACACGTCCTTCGGTCCAGAGTGGACGCAAATTGGAGCGTGCGAATACCTCACGAAAGACGTCTTCCCCCTCGGCTCGGGCGCGGTCGGCCTCCTCAGCGTGCTCGACAAAGGGACGCTTCGCCCATCACGGCTCGTCGACGATAGCCCGGTCGAATGCCACGATGGTTCGCTGAAGGCGTTTTCCTCGCAGCCCACACCCGAGACGTGCGCGCTGACGACGCTTCCTTCGCTCATGACGTCGAAGCAAGGGTCCATCACGGGGGGGCTTCCCGCCGGCGCTCGGGTCCCGAATGTTCACGTGTCGCAACATCGTCGTGCCGGGCCTCGCACTCCCGCCCCCTGGCACCGGACTCTCGAGCAGCTCGTCGTCGAGCTCTGGAGGCGACGGCAGTGCAAGCGGCGAATCGAGCGGATGCAGCTGCAGGAGCGGGGCTCGTGAGAACGCGACGCTATCGACAGCAGGGCTTGGCGCGCTCTTTGGCCTCGCGGTCCTCCACACGATGCGACGTCGCGCGAGGAAATCATGAAGCGCGTTTCGTTCGTCGCCGCGCTCGCGCTCGCCTGCGCTTGTGCATCGGAGGACCTCGATGCTCCGGACGGCGGCACGCTTCCCGATGGCGGCGTGGTGGTCAAAGGCGACGCCGGGTACGTCCCGAGGGACGCGGGCCCCGACGTGTACGTGCCCCCGAGCGAGCTCGCCAAGAAGTTACTCGATGCGCTGGGCGATAGCTCATGGCATGGGCAAGCAAAGCGCAAAGGAAAGACGCGGCAGATCGAGCTTCGTTTTCGGGCGAATACGCTCCAGTGGTCCGAAACGCAGAACCCGTACGGGCCGAGTCGGCGGCGCGAATTGCGTGCGTTCGCCATCGAGGAAGATGGCTCGACGGTCCAAGCCGTCGCGAACACGCCGCTCAGTTGGCCTGACCGCACCGACGTTTCGGGTCCCGCGACGTACAAGATGAAGATCCTCTCTGGCACGCCACGGAAGCTCGAAATCACGCGAGACGGCGTGACTGAAACATTCATCGAAGGGCCCGTCGTGAAACCCACGGGCGGGCTCACGGCGCGCGTCCGTGCGTTTCCGAGCGGCGATGTATCGGACGCGTTTTGCACGTCGGGCATTTCCGCCTTCGACTACACCGCGTTTCTGAATTTCGCGCGCGGCAAGGGCAACACCAAGCCGCTCGCCGAGGACATGGTCGCCGGGGCGAAACTTCTGGCATGGGAAGACCTCAGCGGCCAGAACCGTTTCTCGGTCACCGATATCGACGGCATGAAGTCGAATGGGGGGACCGACATGTCGGACACGTTCAACTTCTTCGTGCAGTACACGGGCACGATCAAGCACCCGGGTGGGCAGCTCCGCATGCGTGAACGCAACGACGTCGTGGAAGACGGACTATGGGTGTTCCTCGGCAGTGGCGTCGGTAGTCTCAACGTGAACGACCTGTTCCTCGAGGTTCACGGCTTCGTGACGCCCGACAAGACTCCAGACGTGCCGAGCGCGACCGCCGCTGCGGGCAACATCCCCATCGAGATCATCGTCGCGCGCTGTGCCCAGCAGATCAAGCCGGTGCACGTCGAGATCTCCTACGGCGCAGGCGCCTTCAACCTCGTCGGTGACGTCGACAGCACGCCGGCCATCAACGACACGCTGTTTCCGCCCGCCCTTTGATGGGGCTACGGTAGCCTCAGGCCCGCGGTCAGCACGTAGTCGTTCGCTTTCGCGGCCTGGTGGCACGTGTTGCAGCCGTCTTTCGAACCGCCATAATTTTCGCCGTCGGGAGGCCCGAAGCCGCGCCATTTGATTTGCACCGTATCGTTCGGATACGCGACGAGCTCGAACCACTCCCAATTCGCGGCTCCGGATTTGTTGAAGTCGCCGCCGCGCTTCACCATCGCGAAGACCGTGCGAAGCCGAATGTCCTCGTCGTCTTCGATCTCCTTCACGATGATGGTGCCGATGGGATACTCCTTCGAGCCGGCTTTGGGCATGGCGTTGACGTAGACCGTTCGCTTGCCCGCTGAGTGAATGCCCGCATCCTTCACGATGGTCGACGTTCCGGGCGTGCTCTTCCAGCTGTGATATCCGGCGAACTGATCTTTGAAGGCGATGCACACCGGCTCGCCACCGCACAGGGGCTTTTCGGCGCTGTCTTCGGAAGCGCATCCGAGCGGCGCGCCCGCCGAGACGAAGACAGCGGAACCCAAGACGATCGATCGGAACGCGCGCATTACTTGGCTGCTTTGAGCCCCATCTTCTCGCCGGCGTGCGCCATCTCGTGGGCGAGCGCGCCTTCCTTCTCCGCATCGACCGCTTCGGTCACGGCGAGAAACAACTTGCCGAACGGAGTCGCCAAATCAGCTGCGGATTGCTTCTCGCGCTTCTCTGCCTGCCAGGTCGCGGGCGGCGCGGGAATCGCATCGCCCGGAATTCCATCGTAGGTCGCCTTCAGTTTGGCGAAGCCATTTTCGATTTCGGTGGCAACGGCCGCACCGCCGTCCTTGGAAACGAGAAACGGCTTGAAGATGGCGAAAATCTTCTGCGTACCCTCGAGGTTGCCGCGCAGGTCGGCCATCGTCTTTTGCGAGTAGCGAGACTCCTCGGCGCCGGTCGCAGCCTTGTCGACCTTCTCGGCCTGCTCGGCCATGAGATCGCCGAGGCCAACGTAGGCTGCGTCGATGTCGAGTGCCACGCTCTTCCATTGCTTCTGCAGCGACTTTGCGTCGTCGATGAACTTCTGACAGAGCTTCGTCTTGAACTCGAGGGCTTCGGGAGCGGTGAGCGGAAATCGCGCGGCGACGTAGAGATTCTTTCCGTCTTTCGAGATTTCCTTCTCGTAGGCAATGACGGAGGGCGGGATTTCTTGGGCCCAAAGGACACGTTCGATGGCGTGCATGCCCGTGACGCCCTTGTCGTCGAAGAGGTTGGCGTCCCCTTCTGCGTTGGGGATCTCGTTCTGGAGAAACGCATCGTAGCGCTGGTCCATGGAGGTATCGAGGTCGCCAAAGAGCGGCGCGACGGCACCCTCGATGCGCTCGTACGCGATGCGTGCCTTCAAGTACGCCGCCTTCATGTCGGCGATGGCTTTCGCATCGTTCGCCACGCTCCACGGGCCCTCCGGTGCCGCGGCTTGGATGGCCGTAGCCGACACGACGAGCGCGTCGATCTCGGCCTGAATCGAGGTCTGCATTCCGGTCGTGATTTCGGTGCGGTACGCGGAGTCCGCCTTGACGGGAGCGGGCTCTTCACTCGAACAAGCTAGAAGGATCGAGAGGAGCGGAAGAATGAAGAGTGCTTTGCGCATCATGAAGGGACCTCGAAGGTGCAAAAATAGGTGAAAGAAGGTCAGAGGGAGCCAACGAAGGCTTCGAGCTTGGTCTGATCGGCGGCGGGCAGCGCCAAGAAGCGCGAGACGGAGTCGTTCGCCTGCGAGCCAGGACCCTCGTGCGAAAGGATGGCACCCCGAATCGTGGTGGCCCGCCCGTCGTGCATGAAGTTCTTTTGGTAGCGCATGCCGATGAGCGGCGCGGAGCGCCATTCGCGCGAACCCGCGTCGCCGTCCTTGATGCCGTCGGCGAGCTTCTCGCCCATGTCGTGCAGGAGGAGGTCGCTGTAGATCGGTGCATCGATGTTGGCGAGCGCCTTGATGGGGTAGTTCGAGCGCGTGCGAAGACTCGGCGTGTGACACACGTTGCAGCGCGCCGTCGCGAACAGATTCGCGCCGTCGGTCGCCACGCGCTTCGGGATGGCAAGTAGACGGACGTAGTTCGTACGAAGGTTGATGCTGTCGTAGTCGACGTCGATTCCGGGCTTACGATCATCCATCAGCTTTTCGGGATTCTCGAACTCGCTGGGTCGCAAAGGCGACGTGATGCCCATGTCACCCTGGAAGGCATCGGCCGTGAAGTCGTCGAGCGTGCCAACTCGAGCCTTGAAGCCAAAACGCCCAATCAACGTGTCGCCTCGCTTGTGCGTGTGGAAGCGAGTGTCCGTGTTCGGTTCGGATGCGTACACGACATGATGCACGCGACCACGAATGCCATCGTCCCGCGACGCCTGCAGCTGCTCTTGCTTGAGGATCTCCGCGTCGTCGACGGCTTCCATGTAGCCGCGGCCGAGCACCGCAGGGCCCATGCGGGTCGAGACCTTGAGCGAGGGTAGGTCGCTCGGAATCGCAATCGGCTTCGTGGCCCCCGCTGCCGTGCGCGGGTGCACCGTGTGGCCGTTGGGCAGCGCTGACTGGTCGACGGCGGGCGTGAAGCCATCGGCCTCCACGATGGCCATTTTCTGCACGAGCCCCGGCCCGCGAATGGCGCCTTCATGGCACGCGCTGCAGTGGTCTTCGGTGAAGAGCGGCCCAAGCCCATCCGCCTCGCGCATGGGCAGGTCGAAGAGCATGTCGCCACGGGTGAAGATCTTCAGCTCCTCCGCACTCGCGCCTTCGATCGGTACGTCGCTGGGCGGTGGAGCTTTGGTCGGTTCTTCCGTCGTCGCCGTCGGGGAAGGCGACGGGCCTGTACCGGAACTGCCGCACGCGCCTGTCCCCAGTAACGCCGCGGTTCCGAGCGTCATGGGAAAAAGCATCCGGAAAATCGCGCGAAACGGCGTCGACATGCAGGTGGTCTAGCTAGCGAAAACGAAAGTCGCAATCAAGCGAAATGAACTTGAAAGTGATTTTCAATTTCGATCAAGCCGCTGAAGGCGCAGCGCATCCCGCGGGCACCACCGACGCGTCGAACGACGTTCACTCGGGTCGTTCGGCCATGACGCGAAGCACCTCTTTCCCTGACGTGTCGAATGCAACGGTCCACGCGAGGAGGTTCGTCGCGTCACGCGGGCCGTCGGGGTCGATGGTTTGGAGGGCCCAAAGGGTAAACCCCGCTTTTCCAGTCGCTGTCATCTTGTGAGTGTACTGTACAGAGAAAAAACGATTCTCGGTCGGGAGCGGCAGTCCTCTGCGGCGCACGTCAGCCTCGATATCCGCGTTGGCTGCGCGAATTCTTGCCTGGAACGCAGGCGACTGGAGCTCGACCTTCGCAGGCAGCGCATGAGGACCTCGTCCTGCGATTCGCGCTCCCAATCGTACCTTCTCGTAGAACCACGATGGGTCGTCGAAGGGGCGACACGACAGGGGGATGGTCTTGTCGCTCTCGACGAAGGTTCCCGGGTGCACTGTCTTCCCGTTCGCGGACCGTCCTCTCACACTCGTGTCGATACTCACTTTGTAGCCGCGGCCCGTCAGCATGACCGAGGGGGGTACCTTCGCGCCAGCGACGTTCTCCTCGACGTCGACTTGCAAGAAGCGTTCGATCTCGACGATCGCCTTCTTGGGTCCCGTCGGTACGACCCGAATGCGTTCCGGAACCGACTCGCCGCCCGCAGCGGCCGTTCGCGCGTCCGGCGTGCACTCATAGACTTTGGCCGGCAAGAAAAGGCTCTCGAGATTGGCTTCCGCGCCGCCGTCGCTGCTGCCGCATCCGACGATGAGCGAAAACGAGAGAGCATGGAGCGAAGCACGCACGTGGATCGAAATGCGACTCTTGCCGAGAGGGGAAGTGTTCATCATCGTGCGGACGAGCGTAGTGAGAACCTCCGGCCGAACGAGTCGGACCTTCTACACCTTGCGTGTAGCGAAGCTGCACAGAGCGCCGAAGACGCTGTTGCGAGAGGTGCATTGGCGGCATTTCCCGCGGTCGGTCCACACGGGGGCAGGTATCTGCGGCGAGGCGAGGTCCGATCGTATTCCATGGCGAGACCAGGGTACCGATGCCTGGACGGGCAACGTCTTTGGCCTGAAGCAAAAACCCACTCCGCTGCGCCACTCGGCACGATTCGGAGCTCGTGATGTCGACACGGACGGTTTCGTACCTACATTCCCCGGGCACTTCTCTCCCTTCGTAAAAGGAAAAACCATGACGCACGCCACTTCTTCCTCCCTCGAAACGGCCTTCATCGGAAAACCTGCACCGCTTTTCGCCATGCCTTCGACGAAGAACCTGAAGACGCTAGAGGAACGCATCTCCCTCTCCGACTATCGCGGCAAGTGGCTCGTGCTGCTCTTCTACCCCCTCGACTTCACGTTCGTATGCCCAACGGAGCTCACGGCTTTCAGCGACCGACAAGCCGAGTTCGCGAAAGAAGGTGCCGAGATCCTCGGAGTTTCGACGGACTCGGTCTTCTCGCATCGCGCATGGATCCAACTGCCGCGCGACAAAGGCGGGCTCGGAGACCTTGGATACCCGCTCGCTTCGGACATGACGAGAGAGGTCAGCCGCGCATACGGCGTCCTTCTCGAAGAGGCGGGCCATACGCTGCGTGGTACGTTCATCATCGATCCGCACGGGAAGCTTCGTTACGCGCTCGTTCACGACAATGACATCGGTCGCTCCGTGGACGAGACGTTGCGTTCGCTGCAAGCGCTGAAGTCCGGCGGTCTCTGTGCCGTCAACTGGAAGCCGGGTGACGCAAACCTCGCGGGGTGACGACTTCCTCCATCCCCGCCGTTGAAGACGGGCGCGCAATGGGGCAGAGTGCGCGCCATGATCCTCTCCGACCGCGACATCAAAGCGCGCCTCCAAAAGGGAGACTTGGTGGTCTCGCCCATCTCCGACCCCGAGCTGCAGATTCAGCCGGCGAGTATCGACATGCGACTCTCGCCGTCGTTTCTCGTGTTTCGTTCGTCGCGCGTGCCGTTCATCGACCCGCGGGAAGTGCCGGCTGACATCACCGAACGCATCGATGTCGCCGAAGGTGAAACGTTCACGCTGCACCCTGGCGACTTCGTGCTCGGCTCAACCATCGAACGGGTCACCATCCCGAACGACTTGGTCGCTCGCGTCGAAGGTCGCAGCAGCTTGGGGCGCCTCGCGATCGTGGTCCACGCGACTGCAGGCTTCGTCGATCCGGGCTTCGATGGTCAGATCACGCTCGAGCTTTCGAACCTCGGCAGAACCCCCGTCATGCTCCACCCGGGCATGCGCATCAGTCAGCTCGTCCTTCATCAGATGACGAGCCCAGCGGAGCGTCCCTACGGTGCGGGAAGGGGTAGCAAGTACAACGGGCAGATGGGCCCCACCGCGAGCCGCATCGTGCGTGACGTGTCCTGACGGCTCCAGTGGACTGGGGGCTCGCATGTGAACCCTCGGTCACAGCGGCTCTCCATTTGTGCGAAAAGCCTTGGGAGGCGCGTGGCGTAGCGCTTGCTACGGCGCTCCCCGATGACCACGACCCATACCAATGTCCTCCCTGCCTTGACGATGTCGTACTCAGCTCGTAGAGCAGGGCGCATGCACGCGCGTCACCTCGCTGCTCCCTTTGTCCTCGTCCTCGGCCTTTCGTCCCTCGTCGGCTGCGGCGGCGGAGCGGTCGGCTCCTCGTCGGGGACGAGCAGTGGTGAGGGTCAGCAGAACGTGGCAAAAACCGAGAGCCAAACCATCGCCGAAGCGCTCTTCGCCACGCCAGACCCGGGGTTCGATGGCGACGTGCTCGAGGGGCTCTACCAAGTCTCGGGATTCGCTGTCTCTCCCGTGCGGGTCCGCATCGAATCGAACGCCATCATCCTGGCGTACAAGTCGAGCGGGGGTTCGCTTCTCGGCATGAAATCTGCCGCGCAGATCAAGTCGCTGAGCAGCGGTACCTCACGTTGGTCGGTCACGACGGTGGACGAGCCGCGGGAGACAGCGGAGCCTTGCGTGGATGAAAAGGTGATCTTTCACCTCCTTGCGACCACGTTCACCCTCGAACAGTCAATGCCCGGTACGCTGCGCGGGAACATCCCCATGAGCGTCACCACTGGCACGTGCCCGGGCGGTGGTTCGGATCCGGGGGGTGCGACTGCGAGCGTAAACGTCACAGGCCTCACCCTCACGAAGATCGGCAAGTGACGGAAGCGCGCGCCCCGGTCGAACCACCGCTTCAAGCGCGGTCTGGCTTCGCACCGCTCGGGCGTGCAACGAAGGGCATCCTCGTTGTCCTTTGGGCGTGCTTTCTCGTCGAACTGCTCGCAGCGAAGAGCTTCTCTCCAGAGGCGCCGCTCCTCGCGGCCATGGGCGGCATCTTCAAGAACGGCCTCGAGCACGGCGGCACGTATCGATTCCTCACGGCGTCGCTCCTCCACGCGAACTTCATTCACATTCTGTTCAATAGCCTCGCACTCGTTTCGTCGGGCCGCATCCTCGAGTCGCGTGTCGGAGCGAGTGCGACGCTCGTCGTCTTTACGGCTACTGCGATCGCCGGAGCGTTTGCATCCGTACTCTTGAACGATGCCCGCGTCGTCTCGGTCGGCGCATCGGGCGCCGTCATGGGCGTAGCCGCGGCGGCTGCATGCGTCTCGTTCCACATGCCGAAGGGCGAGCAGCGCGGAGCGTTCCAGCGCTACCTGGCTCAGGCTCTCGTCTTCAACTTGCTACCGATCGCGAACATGGCGCGCGACGGCGGGAAGGTCGACTATGGCGCGCACCTCGGTGGAGCCATCGGAGGCGCGGTCCTCGGCCTCGTGTTCCTCGCCATCCAGAGGCGCAGTCCGCAAGACGATCCGGCGCCCCCGCTCGGCAAAGCAGGAATACCCCTCGCGGGTTTGAGTGTCGTGCTCTACGTGGTCGCCGCGGTGTCTGCCGTGGTCGCATTTCCTGGTCTCGCGGAGTCCGCAACGCTCAAAGCATCCGACGTGCTTGTCCCGGATGATGCGATCCCGAAGGAGAACCGCGAGGGTACGGTGGAGACCTGGGGCAAAGACAAACCTCGTGATCCGCGCGTTCACCTCTACCGCGCCGTTGCTGCGATGGATCGCGCCGACGACGACGCAGCGGAGAAAGAGCTTCGCGCGGCACTGCAGGAAAAGGCCATCTTCGAGGCATTCTTCGGCAACGGCGGTATGGAGGGACGCATCCGCAATGCGCTCGTCGAGCTTCTGCTCGAGTCTGGTCGTACGGAGGAGGCCGAGAAGGTTGCCCAGCCTGCCTGCGCAACCAAAGAGGGCACCGAAGAACTCCTACCCATCGGATACTGCAAGGGTGGCGCACCGGCACCCCCTTCCCAGAGCGCGCTCCTCACGCGTCGATGTCGCGCAGCTCTCCAGAAAAAGCAGGACGCTCCTGCGCGAGCGCTCTGTCGTCGCGCGAGCGAGGCGGCGGGTGCTCCAGAGGACGTCGCCGACGCATTCGATGCGATGGCAGAGATCGAGGCCCGCGCCCAGAACTTCGCAGCAAGCGAAACCAGCATGCGCAAGGCGCTCGAGGCCTGGCGACGAACCCTTTCGGCCACGCCGTCCAAAGACGAACTACGCGAGACGG
Source organism: Polyangiaceae bacterium (assembly GCA_046351415.1). Taxonomy (GTDB): domain Bacteria; phylum Myxococcota_A; class Polyangia; order Polyangiales; family Polyangiaceae; genus JABFRG01. Next base: position 389,778 of record JAXLYO010000001.1, read on the forward strand.
GAAGGCGCGAATACAACTTGGCGCTCGTTCTCGGAAACCTCGGAAAACAGGGCGACGCCGAGGTTTTCGACCTCGCGGCGATCGACCACTATGACCGCGCTGGATACAAGGAAGGCGCGGACAAGGCACGTGCCCACCTCGAGAGCATGCGCCGTTAGGATCCGCGCCCGGCAAGGGCCGCCTCCCGACGAGGCGGCCGAGTCAAGAATCGATGAACTGGGGCTAGCGCTTGCCTTCCTGAAATGTGACCGAGAGCTTCACTTCTTTGCCCTCGCGAACGACGACCGCGGGGACGGTTTCACCGGGCTTGGCGCTGCCGAGGACGTACATGAGGTCCTCCACGGTACCGATTTCGTGCGTGCCGAGCTTGATGATGACATCGCCTCGCTTCATGCCGCCTTGGTCGGCCCCGCCTCCTGGACGCACGCCCGAGAGAAGCACGCCCTTCTTGCCCGCTCCGGGGCCACCGTAGTCGGGGATGGTACCGAGCGAGGCATGGAAGCTCCGCATGTCGCCTCGCGCTTGAGGGCCTGCGACCACCTTGAACGTGAGTGGTGCGGTCTTCGCGTCGACGGCAAGAGCGACGTCGCTCACGATCATGCCGGTGCGCGCAGCGCCGGCTGCATTGATGCGGTCCGCCGTGTCCGTCGGCTTGTGATAGTCCGAGTGTGCACCGGTGAAGAAGTGGAGCACCGGGATCCCCGCCGCGTAGAAGGGCATCTGGTCGGACGGGCCATAGCCGTCGCCGCTCATACTGCATACGACGCGTTCTTTGTCGCAAGCCGCCGAGACGAGCTCGTTCCATTCGCCGGCCGTGGCTGCGCCGAGCACTTGCAGCGAATTGCTCCGCATGCGGCCGACCATGTCCATGTTGAGCATCGCGTAGACCTTGTCCTTCGCCGCCGCGCCGAGGCTGCGAACGAAGTGCGAAGAACCGAGAACGCCAGATTCTTCGCCCGAAAACGCTGCGACGATTACGTCGCGATGAAGCATGTTGCGACGGGCGGCGAGCTCCCGAGCGACCTCGAGGAGTACCGCGGTGCCCGAAGCGTTGTCGTCCGCTCCGACATGAGGCTCTTCCGAGCCGGGGGCAAGGGAGTTGCGCCCTCCGTGCCCGAGGTGATCGTAGTGAGCGCCGATGACGAGCGCACCGGGCAATCGCTTTCCATCGGTAGGGGCTGCTTCGACCTTTCCGATGACATTGTAGACTGCACTCGTCTTCTCGGTCAGTGTGTATTCGAGCTTGAGCTTCGCACGTCCGTTCTTCGCGAGTTTTTGGGCAAGTGGTCCGCCGACGTTTCGCTTGATGGCGATCACGGGGATGCCAACGTCGCCGTAACCTTCAGGCTCGAGTCGCGGAAGCTTCGCCTCGGACGGGGCCTTCCAGTCCTTCGGTGCGTCCTTCGGCACTGCAGGTTCGTCGACGACGACCAAGGCAACCGCACCGTGTTCTTTGGCAGCGAACGCCTTGCGCCGAAGGTCACCGTATTGACGCTGGAGCTCTGGTTTGTCGAAGGGGGCTCCTTCTGGCACGAAGCGGCGCACGAGGACGGCTTTGCCCTTCACTTTGAGCTTCGCGTAGTCGTCGATGGATAGCTCTTTCGCGGACGTCCCGTACTCTGCAAAAGCGATATCGACGTTCAGCTTCGCCGTCTTCGGCGAGAAGCCGAGCACCGTGTAGTCGTTCGTCGTGAGCGGCTGGCTCTCGGGCTTCTCTTGTATAGCCACGATAGATTGAGGACCGAGCGCGATGTCCGTTGCGACGTCGAAAGATTGCTTGTACTTGCCATTCTCGTACGGAGCGATGCCGAGCGCGCGGAAGCGCTCTTCGATGTACGTGCCGCTCGCGTCGAGCCCCTTCGTCGTGATCCCACGACCTTCACGCGAGGGGTCCGCGAGCCACGTGATGTCGGAAAGAATGCGCTCTCCGCTACTCGTCACGGCGCTCGAGGGCTTCGCGGCGTCGGTCTTTTCCACCCAGTCCGCCAAGAACACGTTCGTGTCGTGTTTGCCTTCGGGCGTCGCCCGGTTCGAAGCGAAGATGAGCTTCGTACCGTCTGGCGAGAACATCGGGAACCCATCGAAGCCCTTCGCATAGGTAATGCGCTCGAGCCCGGTGCCGTCGATGTTGATTGCGAAGATGTCGAACTCGCGCCCCTTGGGGTCGCCGTAGTTTGACGAGAATAGGATGCGCTTCTGCGAGGGATGCCAGAAGGGCGCGAACGATGCCGCGTCGAGATACGTGAGTTGCTGCGGCTCGGAACCGTCCGCATTCGCGATGTAGAGCTCGAGTTTGCTCGGTCTGACGAGCCCTTGCGAGAGGAGCTTCTTGAAGTCGTCGAGCTCCTTGCCTGCTTTCGGGCGTGAGGCGCGCCACACGATCTTGCTGCAGTCCTTGTTGAAGAATGCGCCTCCGTCGTAGCCGGGGGTGTTGGTGAGGCGCTTGACGTTCTTGCCGTCGGCATCCATGCGATAGAGGTCGATGTCGCCGTCTCGCGTTGACGTGAAGATGATCGAGCCGTCCTTTTCGCAGACGGTTGCTTCTGCGTCGTAGCCCTTCGTGTCCGTGAGCCGCGTGATGCCCGAGCCATCGGCCTTCGCACGGAAGATGTCGTACGTGTCGTAGAGCGCCCAAACGTAGCCGAGACTGTGATCGGGCTTCGGAGGGCACGCGTCACCGCCGAGCTGCGTCGATGCGTAGATGACGTCTTGGTTTCCTGGAAGAAAGTACGAACAGGTGGTCGCGCCCTTGCCATTCGAGACGGGGATGAACTCCGCAGGCTTTCCGGGTGCAGGGATGGGCATTCGATAGATGCGGTCACAGCCGGCCTCGTCCGTCCGACGCTGAAGAATGACCTGCGTGCCGTCGAACGACCAATAGGCCTCGGCGTTTTCTCCGCCAAACGAAAGCTGACGGAGGTTCGTGAGGTGCGACTCCTCCGCGAGTGCCGGCGGCCCGTTCGGAACCGGCGGAGGGGCAGCGGGGGGCGCCTTCACTGCGCCGCCACAAGCGGACGCCGTTACGACCGCGCCAGAAAGAAAGAGAACCGTCCAGATCGATTTACGAATAAATGTAGTTTGCATATGAATGGGAGAAAGGAACGAAGCCTCGTCACGCCCCTCGAAGTCGAGTGCACGAAATGATCAAAGAGCCGCAACCTTGAGCAAGAAGCGACCACCGCCTTCGGTAGCGATGCTTCCGTCGGGGTTGGTGTAGAAGCTCATGATCTGCACCTTGTAGAGCTTGCCCGTGCCTCCGCGAACCAAATAGACGTGCTTGAACGGTGTGAGGACGTGCGTTTGCTCGTTGTAGTCGTACCAGTCGGCGAACGTCGTTGCGGGGTTGCCGATGCGATCGAGAACCGGATTGCAGTCGTTGTCCAGGAAGTCTTCGGCGCCCATCTTGGCGGAGGCTTCGTCGGCCGCCGTCACCGCGTCGAAGTCTTTGTCGACGTATCCAGCTTTGCCGGAGCCGCTGCCTCCTTCACCGCCGTTCGTGAAGATGACCGGACGCTTCAGCGAGAGGTCCCAGTCGGTCGACGTCTCGGCGGCGTTGTCATCGATGTCTACGCGCGTTCCCTTCGAGAGGTCGAGGTAGACGCGCGGAAGGGTACTGACACCCTGCGGACCACCCACGGAAGCGTCGACGAAGAGTGTCTTCGTACCGTTCGTATCGCTGATGATCTTCACGGTGGCGGTCGAGGACTTCGCGATGGGCACGAGGAGCTGGTTCTTCGCGGTCGTGCAGGAGGTGCCGGTGTCCGGCTTCGTCGCGGCATCGGAGGTAGTCGCCGCATCCGAGGGCGTGCCGGCATCCGTTCCGGTACCATTGCCCGTCACGGTGCTCGAACACGCGAACCCCGCCACAGCGGCGAGAATCGCGAGAGCGGAAGTTGAGGCGAGAGGGGACTTGGAAAAGCGCATGGGAAACTCCGAACGATGAGGAAGAAGAGGAAGAAAAGGGGGCAAGCTACTCTACGGGTTTGACCGCCATGACGACGGTTCCGGGGCTGCTTGCGGTCGCCCCTTCGAACCCGTCGAAGCCAATCAGGAACTTTTGCTTTCCGTCCGCGCCGATGACGTACCAAGCTACGGGGCGCGGTTTCGTCTTGTCCTCCGGGGCGAGCCAGAGTCCGGAGAAGGCACTCACGACACCGTCGGGCCGGAACGCTGCGTTCGCGAGCTTCGCTTGGTTCACGGCGTCGAACTTCCCGAGTTCGCTCGCCTCCGTGCGCGTGCGGACTTCTTCGACCGTCTCGTTCGGTGTCTTTTCCGCCTCGAGGTCGACGGCGGTGATGTTGCGAGGACCTCCCGTGCCGCCATTCACGCTGATGTTCTGTCGCCGAAAGCAAAGGTGCCATGCATTGCTCGCAGCGGCTGCGGCAGGCGTCAGCATCGTGCGCGCTCCGGACCCGAGGTCGACGCATTCGCTCGGCTCCGTGTCGCTGCCTTGGGTGCCGCCTGCCGTTCCGTCGAGCAGGTCGACGACCTTGGTTTGGCCACTTCCGGACGCGGTCACTTCCGCGTAGCGAATCTTGTAGAGCGCGGGGACCGGCGCACCATTTCGTTCGCCGTAGTAGCCGATGACCTGGACCTTCCACTGCTTGTCGCCGTCCTTCACACCGAAGACGTGGAAACGGCTCCACAGCGCGTGGGAAGGTGCGCCTTCGTACTTGTACCAATAGAGGAATGCTCCACCAGACTTGTCCGGCGTGATGAACGGAGCCTCCGGTGCGCTGTTCGACAAGAAGACGATCGCGTCGTACGGGCCAAACGCGAGTGACTTGCCTTTTCCTGAAGGGCCGCTGTTCGTGAAAATGTCGTAGCCGGTGAATGCGAGGTCCCAGCCCGTCGAATCCTTGCCGTCGCCCGGGATGTTTACGACCTCTGGCGTTGCCAGTTTCACGAACGTGGTGCCGGTGGCTCCGACGGGAACGCGGAGGATCTTTCCGTCGACGAATGGCTTCGCCGCATCTGCCGCAGCGTCGGTCTGCGTTGCACCTGCGTCCGGCTTCGTACCGGCCGTGTCGCTGCATGCGCTCAAGGTCGCCCCCACGGTGGCGAAGCCGCCTAGGCAGAGGAGGAAGCAGACGCGCGCGAGATTCGATGGAAGGTACTTCATGTCAGGGGTCCTCGGTTGGGAGCTCTCCGCGAATGCCGACGTACATCACTCGGCCCAAAGGTGGTCGGAAATCGCCCACGCGTCCCGGTTCTTGCCGGACGTCGAACGTGTTCAGCACGCCGAAATAGGCCTGAGATTTGGGCCAGAGGGTCTTGGAAACGCGAAAATCGGTGGTCATGAAGCCAGGGGCACGGTGGGTTTCGTCGACGAAGGCGTCGCTCACGACGCGATAGCGGAAGTAGAGCTCGAGTCCCTTGGGGATGCTTGCGCGAAACGAAGTCGTGATGGTGTGCGGGGGCTGTGTTCCGAGGGGGCGATCGTTGTCGATATCCCGGGTCCAGAGGTAAGCGTAGCCAGCATCTGCATAAAATCGAGAGCCGAGCTTCATGCCGACATCGAATGTGCCACCCGCAGTGCGCGCGTTGCCGAAGTTCTTGTAGGTGTACGACGAGACGTTGTTGTCGGTGACGGCGTTCGCAGTGTCGATGTCGATGAGGTCCGTAACCCAATTCATGTAGCCGCCGAGCCGCACAACGGAGTTCTTGTCGGGGTACGCGCTCACGTCGCCGTTGATACCCCAAGACCGTTCGGGGGCGAGCGCGCCGTTGCCGATGATCCTGTAGCCGTAGAAGGAGTGATCGAAGACGAATCCGAGTTCCTTCGCGCTCGGTGCACGAAAGCCGCGTCCGACCGATGCGCGAAAGCCGAGGTAAGGCACGGGCCGCACGGCGATCGCGAGTCGTGGGGCGATTGCGCCTCCATACCGCGAGTGCCCTTCACCGCGGACGCCGGCGAGCAGCGTGACTTTTTCGCCGAACTTCCATGCGAGCTGTCCGTAGCCGGCTCCCGTGCCAAGGACTTGAGTAGGAACTTCGACGCCTCTCGTGGTCACGAGCCCCGTCGAGAACGACTCCGTCTTGTCGATGTCCTGAGAGAAGTGCTCGACCTCGAAGCGAGAGCCGAGGACCCACGTTCGCTCTCCATCCGCGAGCGTGAGCACACCTTCTGCGCTCTGCATCGAATGGTGGCGGTCACGTATCTCATCGAGCGGCGAATCCACGCGGTCCTTCTGCGTCTCGTTTTCGGTCCACTGGCGTCCGACCGTCAGGCGCAAGCCCGAGCCCTTGCCGAGATCGACTTGCTCGATGGCGTGGAGCGTGAATCGGTTCGTCGTGGCGGGAAGGGCGATCTCGTACCGACGCAGGCCGGGCACCACCTGCGTCTCGAGCCCGTCGCTTCGGTCGCGAATCCAGCGTGCACGGATGCGCACGTCGATGGCCTTCGAAAGCCGCGTGCCCGCGCGGAGCCCGACGAGGCTTCTCATTTGTTCGGGAATGGTCAAATCGGGCAAACCAGGCTTGCCGGCAATGCCGTCTTGGCGCGTGAAGTTGCCGTCGACGGTGACCCAGTGGTCGCTCTTGCGGTACGAGCTTCCACCCTGGAGGACGACACCGCGATAGGTGCGGTACTCTCCGCGATAGCGCCCGGAGAAGCCCTGGAGAATGGGAGGCGCCGTGAGGATGTTGACTACGCCGCCGATGGCGCTCGTTCCATAGAGAGAGCTCGTTGGCCCCGTGATGATCTCGATGCGCGAGAGGTCTGCCGTCGAGATCGACGAGAGGTCGATGGCGCCGCCCACGTCACCGACGATCCGCTCTCCGTCCTCGAGGATGAGTACGCGATCGCGATCGAAGCCCTGTATCTGGATTGCGCTCACTCCGCCCAGGTAACCGTAGGCCCCCGGATTGACCTGGACACCCGGCTGCGATTGCAGTGCCTCGGCCACGTTCGTGGCGCCTCGCCGTTCAGCTTCTTCGCGCGTCACCACGTCGGTCTTGATGGTGGAGCGTTGCGCTCGTTCCGGGGTACGCGTTCCGGTGACCACGACGACGTCGGGGGACGGTGGCTCGGCCTTCTTGGCGCTGCTGTTCGGCGCCGAAGGAGCCTCTTCGGCGTGCACGACACGCGTCCAGGCGCCGAGCGCCAGCACGACGCTCAGAGGGCGCGTGAAACGCTGCAGCGTCTCGCCGAATCGTGCCGCAAATGCCATTCCCAGAAGCTCGTATCTCGTTTCCGTGGAAGACCCAAGGCGATCCCGAACGTCTGTCTTCCCATGAAGAAGGTGCAATGAAGCCACCGTTTAGTAATCGATAATGAAAGTCAAGTTCAAAATAACTTCTACGGGACGATTCGCGTTCGTACGCGACGTTTTGCGCTTTCGTTCTAGGCTCACGCCCATGCGCCTCGTTCCCGTTCTCGCCGTGCTGCTCGCTTCGAGCGCCCTCCACGGTCTCGCCCATGCCGAAGACTGCTCGAGCCGGCGCCCCACTGACTCCGGCGGCGTCCGCGGTTATGCATATGGCACCGCCAAGGTCGACTCGTTCGCGACGGAGCATATACGTGTATGGTACACCATCGAGGGAACGCATTCCGTTCGCTCCGCCAGTTCGCGCGGCGACCAAGTCCCGGACGACGTTGCACTCGCCGCGACGATCACGGAAGACGCGTACGCTCGCTACGGCCAGATGAAGTTCAAGACTCCCGTCTCGGACGCCACGCACCCTGCGTGTGTCACGAACGGCGGCGATGGAAAACTAGACGTTTACCTCATGCACTTCACCGCAGCCGACGGACAAACCGTTCCGGAGCAATGCAAGGGCTCCCCAAAGGTTTGTAGCGGGTTCATCCTCGCAGACTCGCGCTTTCAGCACTACAAGACATTCGAGGAAGGCGTGCGCACCGTTCTGCCGCACGAGCTCTTTCACGCCGTACAAAACGCCTACGAAGGCGAGATGGACAGCTATTGGTCAGAGGGTTCGGCGCAATGGGCAGCGAAGACACTCGCGCCTTCGCTGAAAGACCTCGAGAGCTTCTTGCCCGTGTTCTTCAACGAGCCCTCTCGATCCATCGACACACCCCCCGGAGGGTCCGCGGCCGCCTACCTCTATGCGACAGCGATTTGGCCAGTGTTCCTCGGCGAACGCTTCGACGCCGACATCATCCGCGAAGTGCTCGAAGCCCAGGGCAAGACCCATGTCCCCGCCATGGATGCGGTCGCGTCCGTGCTCGTGAATCGCAAGAGCTCTCTCGCGGTCGAGTACCCGACCTTCGTCGTCTGGAATACCGCAACGAACGTCCGGGCAGGTGCCGGCGGCTACGCGAACGCCGCCTCTTACCCCAAGCTGCCTGTAGAGGAGTTCCCTGCAGAAGGGACCGTCAAAGGGATCACCGCAGGGTATTCGTCGGGCATCTACCACGTCACCTCGGACCATCCCGTCGAGTACTTCGTCGACACCGATGGCGAGCGGAATCAAGCGATGCTCGTACCGCTCCGCGGTGGCATCACGCAGGTCGCAGAGGCAAAGACGCTCCCGGCCGTGCTCAACGGTGAAGGGTTCGTCGTCGTTACGGGCGTCACGGCGAAGAAATCCGATGCGCCATACACACTTTCTACACGCGCACCTTCCGCAGCGCCCGATGGGGGTACGCCGTCTTCTTCCGGTGGCGCTTCCGCCGAAGAGGGAGGTTGTTCGGCCGGCGGCACGAGCGGCCGTGCGAGCGGAGCGCTAGCCTGGCTCGGACTCTTGGGGCTCGCGCTCGGCTATACCGTCTCGAGACGCTCGAGCAAGCGCACGACGTCCGCATCGTCGTGATACGCGGAGAAGCAGAGCCTTAGGCGCTCTCCGCGGACGTCCGTGACGATGTTTGCGGCGAGGAGTCTCTCGTGGACCTTCGTCGCTTCGTCTTCCCCTTCGAACTCGAACGTCAGAAAGGCCCCACGCACTGGGCTTTCCACGGGAAGGAGTAGCTGCGACTTTCGAAGGGGCAGCGCTCTTTCTTCGAGCCCGGCCACGAAAGTCGCCGAGAGCGAACGCGCGTGCGCGGAGAGCGCCGAGATACTCATCTGTTCGCGTTCGAGTAGATCCATCACTGCAACGAAGCGATAGATGGCGGTCGGGTCGAACGTGGCCCCGAGAAATCGCGACGCGTCTTTTCCGTAGGGGACCGTTCCGGTGGCGGCACTCGCGAGCGAGCCGAACGAAGCAAACCACCCCGTGATACGAGGGCGCGTTCCATAGCCGGGTGGGGCGTGCAAGAAGCAGCAGCCTTCACCACTCATCGCGTACTTGTAGCCACCCGCTACATAGAATGCGCGCTTCGCGAAAGGGGCAAAGTCCGTGTCGACGGCGCAGAAGCCGTGGTACCCATCCACGACGACGAGCGGGCCTTCCGAGGGTGCGTCACCCATGAACGGAGCAAGCGCTGCCGAAAGGTTCGTGACGAACCCCGAGCGGTACGAGACGTGGCTCAAGAACACGAGGTCGAAAGGCCCTTTGCTCGCCTCGGCCTGCCAGCGCTCCTCGAACGACGCGAAGGGCTCCTGGGGGACCCGGACGACATCGAGCAGGCCCTCCTCCTCGAGGCGTTCGAACTGCCGATGGGCGGAATGAAACTCGCTGTCGGTCGTGAGGACGCGGGGCGGGCGCTCGTCAGAGGAGACGCACGAAAGAATACGCACCAGAAAATCGTGGGTGCTGGGTGAGAAGGTGACGGAGCGAGGGTCCGGAAGCCGAAGCAAGCGGGCGACGTGCGATTGGGCTTTTGGCCATAGCTCTTCGAAGATGAAGTCCCACTTGCGGTCGGCGAGACGCATCGCGTCGTTCCACGCCCGTGCCTGCGCCGTTTCGCTGACATCCGGCCAGAGGTGGTGGCTATGGGCCGCCACGTGGATACGGTCGGGGTCGGCGGCAAGCGCCTTCGTAAAATGGGCCTTCGGGTTGCGCACGTGGGCGCTACTATAGCCCCGACCAGACGCTCGTCTATGCTACGCATTCGGGGATGATTCGCATTTTGCGTTTCGGCTTTTTGCGCCGGCAGCTGGCTTCTTTTGTAGCGCTCGCATGCATGACTTCCGGAGTTTCATGCACCAAGGAAACGCCGGGCTCATCGTCGGGTAGTTCGAACGATGCGGCGACCACGGATGCGCTCGCGCCGAGCGGCGAAGGTGGACCATCGCTCGACGCGTCGGCCGAAAGTGGCGTCTTCGCGTTCGACTTCTCGATCACACTCGGAGGCAAGAAGGTTCCCTTCGATCGCGGTCAGTTCGGAACCGAGGGGCAAGGGCTCTATCTCGAGCTCTACGACGGTGGCGACCCTGCTTGCCCCTCTCAGAACTCGCCGACTCCGAAGCACACCCTCATCGTCTCGGGCCTGGAAAAGAGCGGTACCTCGAAGCCCACGGTCACCCTCCTCGACTTCATCGGTGACGTCATCACCACGCCCAAGCCGAGCCGCACCGCGAGCGCTTCTACTGCGACCATGCACGTTTCGACCGACGCACGTATCGAGCTCGACCTCAGTGTGACCTTCGACGCCGATGGTGGCGGACAAGGCCCGGTCGTTGGGACGCACTGCACCTCTCTCGACGGTCAGAAGTAGCGCGTGGAGCCTTCGGTCGTTCATCTTCTCGTTGGCGGTGCCGTCGGTGGCGCCGAGAGGCTCGTCGTCGACCTCGCACGCATCCACCGAGCACAGGGCATGGCGGTCTCGCTTGCCGTCGTAACCCCTTCGGACGACCTCGCGAGCTTCGTGGAGAGAAGCGGCATCCCTCAGCGGACGCTGCGGGTTCGCGGCGAGCACGGGTTTGCTTACCTCACGCAAACGTACGGCCCATCCGTCAGGCGCTTTCTCACCCGGAGCGTTCGCGAGCTCGGTGGCAACCTTGTGCACGCGCATGTCTTCGGCTCGCACGTGCTCTCGGTGCGCGTGGGCAAAGCGCTGGGCATTCCCATCGTGCGTACGGAGCACGACGTCGCGCACTTCGAAGATTATTCGCGAAACACGTTCACGCGCTGGGCCATGATACGCACCGACGCCGTCATCGCGATCAGCTCATTCGTGCACGCGTACCTCGAAGCGCACGTGCGTGAGATTCCGCCGCTCACGCGGGTCGTGAAAAATGGGGTTTCACTCGAGAGGTTCTTTCCGGCGAAACTCCCAGCACCCGACGGGCCTCTCAGGTTTCTCCTCGTCTCGCGCCTTCACGCAGACAAGGACCCCGAGCTCGCGGTGCGAGCCATCGCGTCGGTTTCGGGCACCTCATTGACGGTCCTAGGGGAAGGGGCCCTCAAGGAACCTCTCATGGTCCTCGCCCGGAATCTCGCTGCGGGCGATCGCATCCATTTCGCCGGTCACGTCACCGACCCCGAGCGTTTCATGGCCGAGAGCGAAGTCGTCATCTCGACGACGCCGCGAGAATGCTTCGGCCTCGCAGCCGTCGAAGCGCAAGCACGCGGGCGCGTCGTTCTCGCGACGCGTGGTGGTGGTATCGAAGACGTCATCGCACCAGGCGCGAGCGTCATCGTGCCCCGGAACCTGGAGGACCTGTCGGCCGCCGTACGCAAGCTCAAAGGGGAGCGCGATACACTCGAGGCGCGCGGTGCGGAAGCCGCACGTTACGTCGCCACACGCTTCCCCATCGAACGCACTGCGGCGGGCTATGCGGACGTGTATCGTGAGGTGCTGCGCCTGCCCCACCTGCGAGCAGCGCGCCCATGAAACGGCCGGCGTTTCTTCGCGTTCCGGACCTGCCGCGACCGCTGTGGCTCATCCTCGCCTTTGCGATGGCGATGCGCATGGCCGGGCCGTTCTGGGGCATGCCTTCATCGGATGGTTGGGACAACGACGGCATCGCGCCTCGGGACATCTTGGTGGGTATCTTTCAAACGTACAAGCAGGGTGTATTCTACATATATCCGCCACTTCAGCATTGGATTCTCGCCATCCTGACGTTGCCGGTGACGCTCTTCACCGTCGCGAGACTGCCTTCCTATGACGAAGCCGTCGTCGTGAGCGCGTTCGTCAATGCGGAGAAGGCGATGACGGCATACGCGGTCATCGCACGACTCGTATCGCTCTTCATGAGCCTTGCGACCATCGTGTTTCTATGGGACTGGGCCCGGAGGGCCTTCGGGGAACGCGCAGGACTTTTGGCTGCGGCGGCCGTTGCTCTGAACCAGACCTTCACGTACTACGGGCAAACGTCCAACCTCGATGGTCCGGCCCTCTTTTGGATCGCCTGGACGCTGCGCGAGCTCTCTCTCGGCAAGCCCCGCCTTCGCAAGGCATTCCTTCTCGGTGCCTGCGCTGTCGCTACGAAGGACCAAGCGTATGCTGCGCTGATCCTTCCCATGCTCTGGGTGATCGTGCGGCGGATCGCGAAGGCCGAGCCGAGCGAACGCGGGTCCGAGATTCGTAACCTTCTCCTCGATGCTTTCGTCGGGCTCGCATTCTTGCTGCTCGTCGACGGCGCCATCACCAACCCTACCGGCTTCCGTGCGCGCATCCTCATGTTGCGTGGGCCCGCCTCGCAAGAGCACGCCTTCTACAGCGCGAACATCGAAGGTTGGATCATGATCGGGTCCGACTTGCTCCTGCTTTCGGAGCGCAACTACCCCTATCTGCTCGCACCCTTCCTCGCGCTAGGCCTCGTCCGCATTCCAACGGGACCCAAAGGGACCGCGTTTTTGCGGGCACTCCCGTTCGTGTCCGCGTTGTCGTTCTTCGTCTTCTTCAACTTGGCCGCGCGACGCACGGAGCATCGCTTTCTGATGCCCGAGGGAGTCTTTCTGGGCGTCTACTACGGGGTCGGGCTCGACTGGCTGCTCGCACGAACCGAAGGACCGAGGCGTCGCATCGCACGGTATGCCGTGCTCGTGTTCCTCGCCCCGGGACTGTTCTTCGGGCTTCGTGCGGTCGTCACGGTGCCGCTCGCTCTCTTCGACGACCCGCGCTACCAAGCCGAAGCGCTTCTCGAACGACTCGTTCAGCCGGGGGACAAGGTCGAGCTCTATGGAAGACAAGTGTATCTTCCCCGCATTCCGTCGCGGGCCAAAGTGATGCGCCTCGACACGAGTGACCCCAAAGCGCGCGGGACCATGCCCAACTACGAGGAGCTTCCCGGTGACTTCGCTGCGGTCGAGACGCGCAAACCGCGCTTCCTCGTCGTCTCCGAAGGGTGGGTATGGGCGTACCGCAAGCCGCCGCCGTGGGACCATGGACGCAAAGTCCAGGCTGCCCGCGCTGAAACGTTCTCCGACGAGGTGTCACGAAAGTACGTGGAGTCCCTCTTCGAAGATCGCACCGCGTACCGCTGCATCTACTTCTCGCGCGAGCACCCGCCGAAGTTCTGGCAAGTTCCGGAGATTCACCTGTCGACGAATACGCCGCTCTGGATCTTCGAGCGCAAGGAGCGCTGAAGCGCCAGGTAGAGAATGATGGCGACGATCGCCTGCGTGCCAGCAGTGGCTGCAAGCAACCCCCCAAGGCCGAATGGGCGGAGAAGAGCTGCGTTGAGCGCCGCATTCAACGCGACGTTGATGATGCCGAGAGGCAGCATGATGTGCGTATTCTGCAGGGCAACGTTCGCGCGGACCAAGATCAGGAGAACTGCGAAAGGGATCGCATCGATGAGCGCCCACGGCAGGAGCGATACGAGAAGTTCGACGCCACCCGCATCCATCGCGCCATGTGCGAATACGAGCTCGATGATGGGTCTGCGCAAAACGGCGAGGAGAGCCGACGTGAGAGCGATGACGCCGGAGACCTGCAAGATGCCCCGTCTCGTGATCGCGCGAAACCGATTCCAGTCGCGCGCGGCAGCGGCCCGCGAGAGGTCCACGAACACCACCTGAAAGAGCGTCGCCTCGAGCAGCATGGTCGGAGCGGTCGCCACGTCGACGGAGTAGCGGAGAGCGGTGACCGCACCCGTGACATGCGCGCGAAACGCGAAGCTCTGATCGACGATGGGGTTGGCGCGCGTCACTGCGGTGCCGAGCACCTGCGAAAGGATGAGACGAAAGATGCGCTTGGCAGCGGCGGTTCTCTCGAACAGAGGGCGAAGGTCATAGCGGTCGTCGCCGCGAAGGACGATACCCATCGAGGTCGCTTGAACCGCTTCCGAGGCGAGCTGTGCGAAGGGAACGACGGCAATCCCCAGGCGCGACTTGAGCGCGAAGAGAACGGCCAGCTGTACGGCGGCTCCGAGCCCCGCACTCAAAGGCGCGACTTGCAGTGTACCGCGCGCTTGGAGCATGCCCGCAAAGAGGGACCGGAGGGCAATCACGGGAGCGAGCGCCGCAAATGGCCAAAGGAGAAGGCCGCTCGGTCGGGTCTCGTCCGTGGGGGCCAAGAATGCGAAGTACGCGGTGGCGAGTGCTACGAATGCGACACCGACGAGCGTGCCCATGATTCCTGCGCTGCCTACGAGGGACCGCGTCGTCGTGCGATGCTCGTCCGGGTCTTCCGCAAGGAGCTCCGTGAGGACGGGGACGAGCGCAGAGTCTTGGAAAGCGCTCGCCACGAGCGACAGGGCAAAGAGAAAGAGCGCGTAGGACGCCCAGTAAGCATCGGTCGCGCCGCTACGGCCAAACCATGCCGCGAGTGCGATCGGGAGAAGTGCTTCGAGACCGCGGGCGAACATTTGCGCTGGCAGGAGCAGCGCAGCGCGTTTCCAGGTACGCTCTTTGGTCGCCTCGGGAGCGCTCACCCGATGCGAATAGCACGCTATGCGTGGTATAGCATCGCCTTAACATGTGCGGAATCAGTGGAGTCCTCGAAGGCGACAAGTTGGCGCTTGCCAATGTTCCCCTCGTCCGCGCGGTGAACGCTGGCCTCGCCCATCGCGGCCCGGACGCCGAGGGCGTTTGGAAACGCGGCCCGTGCGCGCTGGGGCATCGCCGCCTCTCCATCATCGACCTCTCCGACAACGGGAGGCAACCGCTCACGAACGCGGACGAGACGCTTTCGCTCGTGGTGAACGGTGAAATCTACAACTATCGGGTCCTTCGAGACGAGCTTCGAGCGCGCGGCTACACGTTCCGCTCCGACACGGACAGCGAGGTCATCCTCCACGGCTACGCTGAATGGGGGCCTTCCGTCGTTGCGCGCCTCGATGGCATGTTCGCCTTTGCTCTCTACGACGCGAAACGAGGGGAGCTCTTTCTCGCGCGGGATCGCGCCGGGAAGAAGCCACTCGTCTACTATCGCGAGCCTGGCGGCTCTCGGCGGTTCGTGTTCGCGTCCGAACTTCGCGCCCTCACGCGAGCACTTCGCTCCGAAGGAGGCGGCTTGCCTCCTATCGACTACGGCGCCATCGACGAGTACCTCACGCTGCAATACGTTCCCGGTCCACGCACCGTCTATCAAGGGATCTCGAAGCTACCGCCGGCGACGTACGCCATCGTGAAGCCCGGTACAGAGCCGGTCCTCACCCGCTACTGGTCGATGCCCGACGGCCCCGCAAGGGCCGCTACGAATGAAGACCTCGCGCAAGAGCTCCGCGGTCTGTTGCACGTTGCCGTGAAGCGCAGGTTGATGTCCGACGTTCCGCTTGGTGCGTTCCTTTCCGGTGGTATCGACAGCGGCACGGTCGTCGCTCTCATGGCCTCGGCGAGTACCGCTCCCGTCAAGACGTTCACCATCGGGTTCTCGCCGGACGACCCCGAGCTCGCTTCGGCGCGCCTGGTCTCCGAGCGCTACAAGACGGATCACCACGAAGCCATCGTCACGCCGAAGATGACCGACGTGCTCCCGAAGCTCGTGACACACTACGGGGAGCCCTTCGCGGATAGCTCCGCGGTCGCGACCTACTACCTCGCGGAGTACACCAAAAAATCGGTGACGGTTGCGCTTTCCGGCGACGCCGGTGACGAGCTTCTCGGTGGGTACAAGCGGTACGCCGTCGCGCGAATGGGCCACGTCTACGACGTGCTACCCGAAGTGGCGCAGGCACCGGTCCGGCGTCTTGCCACGGTCCTTCTCGGGCTCGGAAGTCATGCGTATGCGAACTATGCCAATCGCGCATCCGAAGGCGAGGGACGCCGGTACCTCGAGCTCGTCCGGTTCCTCACGGAAGAAGACAAGAACCGGCTCTACCGAGGGCGCCTCCTGGAAGCGCGTACGCGCGCAACCGTCGAAAGGTTCGAACGCTTGCTCGGAGAAACACGTGCAGCCCATCGTTTCGGGCGGCTCTTGCGCCTCGATTTTTCGACCTACTTGCCCGACGATATTCTGACGAAAGTCGACATCGCGTCCATGGCACACGCGCTCGAAGTGCGATGCCCTTTCTTGGATACCGATGTAGTCGAATTCTGCGCGCGCCTCGCCCCCTCTGCGCTCTCACGCGTACGTGGAAAGTACATCCTTCGCAGGGCGACGGAGGGGCTCTTGCCCGACGCGGTACGCACGAGAGTGAAGCGCGGGTTTGCGCTGCCGCTCGAGCAATGGATGTTCCACGATCTCAAGCCGATGCTCGAAGACTTGCTTCTCGCGCCGGACGCGCGCATCGCAGGGCTCGTGTCGCAGGCAGGGGTGCGAACTCTGATGAAGCAGAATGGCGTGGGGTCGAAGGCCGCCGACAAGTTGTGGGCGCTGTTGTTCCTCGAGCTGTGGCTTCGCGCGGAGTGAAGCGCGGCTGTGGCGCGGCCTTTCAGAACGTCTGCGTTACGAAGTGAAACACCATGTACTTCGGGTTCCCGGAGTTCGCGTGGAGCACGATCGCGCCGTCGTCGCCGCCCAAGTTGCGATGAATCTTGTGTGCGCTGCTCCCGCCGCTCGAGTCGGCAAACACGCTGACCTTGTCGCCGATTTCGATGTCATCCGTGATCTTCGGGGAGAGCTCTTCGAGCGTGTAGGGCGTGAAGCCATTCGCGTTCGCGTGGATGCCGAGATCTGCGACGTAGTCGAGCGACGCGGGCGCGTGCCAGCCTTCGGACCAAGAGCCGCCGACGAGAGCATGATTGACTTGCGCGTAGCGCACCCGCACATCCGTACCGAAGTCGGACTGGATGTTGACGACCATACGGTAGACGGCGCCGTTGGCACGTACCTGCAAAATGACGTGGTCCTTGTTGGGAGCGACGCATTGTTGATCTTTGGGCTGAACGATGGCCGTGACGACGCCATCGAGGCGGCCGAATGCATCCGTGAGCGCCGTTCCAAACGTGGAGGCACATTGGGAGGCCTTGCCGTAGCCCGAATCGAACCCTGTATCGACCACGGAAGCATCCACCTCTTCCGGCGTCCCACTGTCTTCCGTCGTCGTCTTGCCGGCGTCCTTCTTCGGGGAAGGAGCCTGATTGACGATGATGGTCTCGGTACACGCGGAGAGCGTGGACAGCACGACCATGTTCGCGACGAAAATCGAAGAAAGCGCGCGCCATTTCATGGTGCACTTCGGTTTAGTCGAGCGCCCTTCGCGTGCCAGTCCCTTTTGTGTACCGTAGCGCCGTGGAGACGGCTCAGCTGACCGGTGGGGGAGCGAAACCAGCCAGAAATACCCTCTATTTGCAGGTACTCGGTTGCGTGGCGGCGGGCGTCATCCTGGGCGTCTTCCGTCCGGACCTCGCGGTCGCCTGCAAGCCGCTGGGCGACCTGTTCATTCGGCTCATCAAGATGGTCATTGCGCCACTCGTGTTCTGCACCGTGGCGGGGGGCATCGCGGCCATGGGCGATCTCCGGCGCGCGGGGCGGACGGGCCTCAAGGCGCTCGTCTACTTCGAGGTCGTGAGCACGCTCGCGCTCGTGCTCGGGCTCGTTGTTGCGCATGCAGTCAAGCCGGGCGCGAACCTGCATGTGAGCGCAGCCACCCTCACGACCACGGAGCTCGACAAGATTGCGGGCTTCGGCAAGCCGAAGACCGCCGTCGACCATGTGATGGACCTCGTTCCGGAGAGCGTGGCGGGAGCGTTCGTCAAAGGGGACATGCTCCAGGTACTCACCGTCGCGATCCTCGTGGGCGTTGCCATCTCGGCGATGCGCGATCGCGGAAAGCCCGCAGCGGCAGCGCTCCACGGGGCAGGGGAGGTGCTCTTCGCCGTCGTGGCCATCATCATGCGCGCGGCTCCCGTGGGCGCTTTCGGAGCGATGGCCTTCACCGTGGGAAAGTACGGGATCCGCACGCTGGCGTCGCTCGGCACCCTCGTGGCCACGTTCTACGTGACGGCGCTGCTCTTCGTGTTCGTCATTCTCGGTGCCATCTGCGCGGTTCTTCGTCTTTCCATCTTCCGACTCGTGGCCTACCTGAAGGACGAACTGCTCGTCGTCCTCGGTACCTCCTCGTCGGAATCCGTTTTGCCTCGGCTGATGGAGAAGATGGAGGGGCTTGGTTGCGAGCCGGCGGTCGTGCGCCTCGTCGTACCGATGGGCTATTCGTTCAACTTGGATGGCACGTCCATCTATCTGACGCTCGCGACGCTCTTCGTTTCGAATGCGCTCGAAGTGCCGCTCGCACTTCGCGACGAGCTCCTATTACTCGGCGTTCTATTGCTCACGTCGAAGGGAGCCGCTGCGGTGACGGGAGGTGGTTTCATCACCCTCGGCGCCACGCTGTCGACGACGCGCACCGTGCCGGTCGCTGGGCTCAGTTTGCTGCTCGGGGTCGATCGATTCCTCTCCGAAGCACGCGCGCTCACGAACACGATGGGCAATGCGGTGGCGACGCTGGTGATCGCGCGTTGGGAGGGCGGTCTCGACACCGCACGCGCGAAGGCGACGCTCGCGAAGAAGCGTTGAGCTTCCCGAGGCTAGCGCGCGTTGGACGTGGTGGAGGACGACTCGTTGGCTCGGGAGTTCCCTCTTCGTCGACGACTTGAATACAGGTGTTTCGATTCGTCGACGACGTCTCGCGCTGAACGACACGAAAAGCGTGCAAATGACAGGTATTGTTTCCGTATCAGACGGTTCGAGGTTCCGTATCAGACGTCTCGAAATGCGGGAGGTTGGTACGCACGCTGCAATAGTCGGACACGAGAGCGCGGGGAGCCGAAGCTTCTTTGGAAAGCACGGCTCTCTCCGCCAACGCCACCCCAAAGGGGCGCCTTGGTTCCACAAGCGCCCTCCGCACCACCCGCACCACCAAAGGATCCCCTGAAAAGACTTCCAAGACCGACTCGTCGCTCGCCTTCAACCTTCGCCGCGTGCGCGTGCCGGTGAAGACCCAGATCAACACGGGCGCTGTCGAAGCCTCGACACGCGCCTGCCGCCAAGGTGGTGGCTGCGGCTATTATTGCGTCAGCCCCAGCGCCTGACTCCAAAGCATTCGCCTCGCGTCTCCCCCGGCACCCTCTGCGGTTCCGGGGGTTTGCGCATTTTCCGGATCGCGACGTGGGCGAGGTCGAGCGCCAGCCCCGGGAGACCTCTCGCGCTTTCTCGTCGCTCTTGTTGCGTCGGAGTAGCGCGCGAGGTAGTCGTGGACGAATTGAATACAGGTGTTTCAATTTGTCCACGACGTCTCATGCTGATCTACATGATGCACGCTTGAAAATGACGAATTGTGTCCGTTTCGGACGCTTTCAGTTTCTGAAGCAGACGTCTTGAAATGGGCGGGATTGGTACGCGGGATGCAACACTCCCAGACGAGAGCACGGAGAGCAGAGGCTGCTTCGGAAGCCGGTCTCTCCGACCAAGTACGCACACACGAGGGGCCGCCTTGCTTCCACAAGCGCCCTCCACACCACCCGCACCACCAGAGGATCCACCATGAAGAAGACTCCCAAGACCGACTCGTCACTCGCCTTCAACCTTCGCCGCGTTCGCAAGCCGGTGAAGACCCAGATCAACACGGGCGGGGTCGAAGCTTCGACGCGCGCTTGTCGCCAAGGCGGTGGCTGCGGCTACTCTTGCGTCAGCCCCAGCGCCTGACTCCAAAGCATTCGCCGCGCGCCCTTTCCCCCGGCATCCTCTGTGGTTCCGGGGGTTTGGTTCGCGTCTGGCTAGCGGCGTTGATTCGATGAGGCGGCATGCTACACGACTCGGGCGCGCGCAATGATTTCCACGATAGAGTTCGCAGCGCTGGGCGGCAGCTTCGTGCAGGTGTCTGCCAAGCGCGAAGACGTGAGCGCCTTCGTCTATCGGCTAAAGAACTTGTCCATCGACACACGGTTCTTGCCTCCGGAGCCGTCGTGTCCCGATCAGGTCTTCTTTAGCCACATCTTCGAGGGCACAGCCGTTTGGCACCGGGCGTCCATCTTCGAAGAAGGGCCGCTCGAAGGAAGTGCGACGCATCGTCGCCACTACTCTCAGCAGCAAGCGCCCTACTACCGCCGAACGAGAGGCGACCTGCTCGGTCTCGCGATTGGCGTACCACGCACATGGGCACCCGAAGTCGACGAGCCTGTCCCCATGGGCGGGCGCATTTACGCCGACGCGCTCGAACTCGGCCTTCACATGCTGGAGCGACGCGACGAGTCCAGTCTCGACTTCGTGAATGCGATGCTCGACGGCTGGATTCATCATCTGCACGCCGAAGGCTTCCTGCCCAAGCGCGAGAGACGAACTACCTCCGCGCAGGACGTTCGCGCCGCGGCGGATCGCGAGATGTTGAAGGCGCTCGCCGGCGTACTCGGAGCGACGGCTTCGCGTCCCGCCGTAGTCGACCTCGCCTCCGCTCTCGGACTCTCGGAGCGTCAGATCGCTCGAAGGCTCCAGAAGGTGCTTCCCCTCATCGAGAGCCCGTCGAAGAACTTCCGCGAGATGGCGCATCGATGGCGCATCCTGGTGGCAGGCGTGCTCATGGCCAGTCGTCCCGACGAACGCATCTCGGTCATTGCCGAACACGCGGGCTTCTCGAGCACCGCGGCCCTCGATCACTGCTTCAAGTCTGCTGGGCTCGACTCGCCAACGGAACTCTTGCAACAGCTGTCTACGCGATAGACACCGTCCAATGGATGCGCGTCGTCCATTGATACGAGCAGACGCGGGCTGGAACGTCCGCTCGTATCAACGATCGAAGGCTGCTTTGCGGCCAAGCGTATCTCGCTGTTCCCACCGTGTCCGCTGATGTCAACGTGCCTGCATCCTTCATCGTTGACGATGGAGCGCGCCAACGGGAAAGCTCTGCCCATCGTTTCCATGTGCGCACCTCGTCCCATTGCCACCTCGTTTCCGATGTCCTTTTCGTTCGGGCGCGTCGGCGCGAAGGTGTCGCTTCGCGGGGTCGTGTTCCGTCGCAGCGGCGCCTACTCCATCGTCCTCGAGGGTACGCGTTTCGATAGTCGAGCCATCCCGTGCGCGGTCGGCTCGAAGGCACCTTGGTACTTCGTCCTCTGTCCCATCGAAGGTGAGCTGCGTGTAGGCCAGCGTCGTATTCTTCCGAACGACGTCGTCGTGCTCCCGCAGCACTTCGTCACCGTGAAAGGCTCGCCGGCGTTTCCCATACGCTCGCTGTCCAACGAGGCCCATGCCGTTGCACTCCGCGTCCATCCCGACGACCTCGCCACCTTGCACATGGAGCCCCGCGTGCATGAATGCTCCAGCGCCACGGTGACGGCCATTCGCGAACTTTCGACCGCGCTCTCGAGCGACGCATTCCAAGAAGCCGCTGTTCACGCGCAACGCGCAGCCACGTGTTTGGTCGGGGAGGGCATCACGCGTCAGGAGCCTGATTCTGGTGGCCGCACGCAGGTGCGAGCATCCGTCGTTCAGCGATTCGCACGGACGGTCTATCCTCTGCTTTCCGAACTCACGACGAAGCCAGGCTTGGCGGACGTGATCGAACAAGCAGGCGTGAGCGAGCGGCAGTTCCTCCGGTCCATGGTGCGCGTACAGGAGACCTTCGATCTTCCCGATCGCGGTTTTCGTACTGCCATGGTCCGCTGGAGAGCCACTGCTGCGGCGCTCCTCGCATCTTCCTCCGCGCTCAGTTTGGACGAGGTGGCCATTCTCGCCGGCTACGCTTCGCCAAACGCCGTGCACCGAGCCTTCAGGAAGTTCGAACTCCCATTTCCGGGGATGATTCAGAAGCTCGCCCACGAGGCACCCGGGGGTGATCTGCCGCGAGAGCTGTGAGCCAGCTTCCCTTGGCCTCGCTCGTGCGCGCAGGAGTCCATCGACGTACCCTTCGTCCGGGAGCCACACCCACGAGGAGCTGAGGTAGTATCTGAGCCCGCCATCATGCTCCCCTCGCTCGAATCCCTTCAATGCTTCGTGACGGCGACGCGGACGCTGAACTTTCGCGCCGCGGCGCAAGCGGTGGCCCTCACGCCGGCAGCGTTGGGGCAACGCATCAAGCAGTTGGAAGCACAAGTAGGTGGCCCGCTATTTCATCGGACCACCCGCAGCGTCGTCCTGACGGAGCTCGGCCTCGAACTGCTTCCTCGCGCGGAGAATGCATTGGTCGCGGCTTCGGCTTGTGTTCAGCTCGACCGTGGGCGCGGCGGCGAGGGCAATCGTCAGGTATTCGATCTCACGCTCGGAACGAGACATGAGCTCGGCATGAGTTGGGTCATGCCCAATCTCCATCGTCTGTCGGACGACCAACCGTGGGTCTCTTACAATCTCTACTTCGGGTCGGGTGCAGACCTTCTCCTGCGCGTGCGGACGCTCGAGGTGGAGTGCGCCATCACCTCGTCTCGTTTCGATGATCCGAAGCTCGATGCCTTCCCGCTGCACCCGGAGACGTACACCTTCGTCGCATCGCCCAAGTTGCTCGCGAAGCGGCCACTACGCGTCCCCGCCGACGCTCTCGAGCACTCGCTCATCGACACCGCCGCGGGTCTGCCTCTCTTCCGCTATTTTCACGACGCACCCGCTGCGCCGGCGAGCATGCCGTTCAGCCGCGTTCGGTCCATGGGCACCATCGCTGCGATCAAGCACGTCGTTCTCGCGGGGGAGGGGGTTGCGGTGTTGCCGACCTACTTCGTGATGCCGGAGTTGAAGCGACGCAGCCTGGTCGTGCTCTTCCCCAAAGTCCGATTGCTCGAAGACAGCTTCCGTCTCGTATTTCGTCGGGACGACCCGCGACGACCGATTTACGAGCGGATGGCAGAAATCCTGCGGAAATGCCCGCTTCGGTGATGATTGTATACGCGGCATACACAATAACATACGTTTCATATCGATTTTCAATCGAAGCCGCGCAGCTATAGCTAACGAGATGGGCGAGAGCGCCCTCTCTTCAACTCTAACGAGGCAGGCATCGATGGATCGAGTGGCATATTCGCGAGCGCTACGCGCCGCAGCACAGGTGAGCTTCGTGACAGTCATGGCGGGGTGTGCGGCCGCAGACAACGTCGACCAGTATCCCGTGAGCAAGGCCAGCGGTTCGTCGAACACGAGCGCGCCGCCAGCGCCTAGTGCTACGGGATCGACGAGTCAAAAGCCGACCGCTGATGCGGGCACGGACGCGAAGGTCCAAACCGACGCGCAGGTAAGCCAGCTCACCTGTGACGAGAAGTTGAAAGCGCTCTTTCCTTCCGGAGACGAAGCCTGGTTCACGGGGCCCGCTGTCAGTTCCGATCCTGCGCTGGCAGAGTGTTGTGGCGCGAAGCTCGAAGCCCTCAAACCCGCCGACTTCGAAGGTCTTTCCGACTTCCGCAAGAGCGGCTGCTGCCACGTCGACAACGTGCCCAACGTCGGCGTTGCATGTACCCCCTGGGGGCCGCCGGCTCCGCCTTCCCTCATCGCTTGGCTCGAATCCATCGGCGCGCGGGAGGCCGCGTGAGCTCACTCGACCTCCGGTCGGTTGCGCGGCCACTCGCGGAGTCGCTGCGAGGCAGCATGCCGGCGTACCCGCACCTCTACGATGCGGCCATCGAAACGTGGCGTTCGCGGATGCGCAACGAACACGGTTCGTCTCGCGTGTTCTCGTCGCTGGCAGAGCAAATGACAGCAGCGGGCTTCGATTCAAGTGTGGTCGACGAGGTGCGCGCATTTGCCAAAGAAGAAGAGAAGCATGGCGCACTCTGCGGCTCCGTCGTCGAGGCGCTGGGCGGTGAAGCGATCGTTCCCGTCCTACCGGAAGCCCCCTTTCCGTGGCACACGGACCTGACACCGCTCGAGGGAGTCCTCTGCAACTTGCTCAGTATCTCGTGTCTATCGGAGACGATCGCCGTCGCCCTCATCGGCGCGGAGCGCTTCGAAATGCCCGAGGGACGTCTGCGTGACTTGCTGACCGAGATTTGGGCGGACGAAGTGGGGCACGCTCGCTTCGGTTGGCGCATCGTCTCCGACCGGGTCGAAGGGCTCTCCTTCGAGTCGAAGGCGCGTCTGTCCGAATACTTGCGCGCCGCGTTCGCGCATCTCGAAGAACACGAGCTCGCACATCTGCCTCTGGCGGCCCAGCCCCCCGCAGAAGGAGTGAGTCTCGGACTCTGCAGCGGCAAAGATGCGCGCGCGCTGTTCTACGACACCATTCGAAGCGCGATCCTGCCCCCGCTCGATGCTCTCGGCCTATCGGCGACCAACGCTTGGAACACGCGCTACTCGCGCATGAATTTTTCCCAGGCTTCCGGGACTTCGCCGATGAGCTTTTCGGCGCCTGCGCGGTCGACGAGAACGAACGAGAACTGACCCGAGAAGAGGTCTTCGTCGTCTTGCGCGAGGAAGACCTCCACCTTCACGAGGCGACGACCGTCGTCCGTGATGCGTGCGCGTGCAGAAACGAGCTTTCCAGTACGAATGGGGCCTTTCAGGCGACCTTTGAACTCCGCGGTAAACCCGAACTTCTCTTTCAGCGCGACGACGGCCCAGGCTGCCACTTCATCGGCGAGCGTGGCGACGAGCCCTCCATGCATGATGCCGGGAGGACCTTCATACTTGTCGTGGGGGGTCATCGACGTGCGGACCCATTCTCCATCGCGTGTAAACTGCAGACGAAAGCCAATGGGGTGCGTAGGGCTGCAACCAAAACAAGGCTGACCTTCGCCGAAGGGGTTCTCGTAGATACCGTCGTGCTGCGCGAGCGTCATGGAGGAGACTTTACCTCGTCACTGCGCTCGTCGCTGCCTTCGATGCGGCGGTCCCGCAAAAAAGCGAGCGTCGCGAACCCGATGCCAGCGACGAAGAGCTGAGCCGCGCGCGGCAGAAGCGAAAGGGCTCCCGCTGTGGCGATGTTGGTTCCGAGGCCATCCGCGACCTCGGCGAACGCGAGCTCGCGAATGCCGAGCTGCCCCGGGACCAGCACTCCGATCGAAGCCGAGACCATGTGAGCGCCTTCGGCGGTGGCTGAACCGACGATGAATGGCGCCGAAGACGTGCCGCGGAGCAGAAAGCCGAAAAGGATGGCCTGCAAGCAGACCGATGCGAAGAGCCACGCGGTCGGTGCAAGGACGGGCGCACGGGCCGCCTCTCGACCGAAGCTCGCAAATGACTCGGCGCGTTTCGGCCATCGTTTGGCAAGCCATGCGTGGAGCCGAGGAGACCGTACGAGCCCGAGCAGCCCTCCGCCGCTCACGGCCAGGAAGACCGCATTGGCGAAAAGGAGGCGCTGCAGCGATGGACATCGAGATGTGAGAAGCGCGCAGCCCACACATGCCACGGAGATGGCAAGCAGCGTCGCCGCCTGGTTCACGGTGCCCACGTTCACGCACCGCGCAAGGCCCACGCGTTTCGCAATGAGCGAGGCCTTGGTCGCTTCGGCGATGGGACGCGGAGCGGGAAGGACGGCGGAGAACGCGAAGCCCACGAGGTGAACCGCGTACATGCGACGGAACGAGACGAGCTTCCGGGCTTCTCCGAGCACGCTTCGTGTGGCCTGGGTCTCCGCACCCACGCGAATCAGTTCCACGAGCACACATAGTGGGATGAGTGACACCCGCCCCGCGAGGGCACGTTCGAGCGCGACGCGATCGGTGTTCCTCACGAACCATGCGAGCAAAGCGAGGCCGAGAGCCGCGCCAAGTATCCTCACCCACAGGGATTTTCGCACCGACTTACGTCACCTCGAACCACGCCCGAGGTCAAGCCATCAAGAAACCCAACTTTTTCGGAGGTCGTGCGTCCAACCAGGCATGTCCGATGCCTATCGTAGCGACAAGAGCGCGCTCCAAGAGCGTGCCGCTCAGCTTCGCGAACAACTCCGCGCTCTCTCCGCGCTCGATGGGGAGCGTTCCCGCGCGACGCAGGAACTCGCGGCCATCCAAAAGCGACTCTCGGACATGCAGAAACGGGCGCTCACGGTGCTCGATCGCGTTTCAATTGCGAGCCCCTGTTCGGTCAGCTGGGATTCGATGAAGGGCGACGATCGCGTGCGATTCTGTGGGCATTGCTCGAAGAACGTTTTCAACCTCTCCGCGATGTCACGGGAGGAGGCGACGGCGTTCGTGACCTCCGTCGAAGGAGCGCCTCCGTGCGTGCGTTTCTATCGGCGCGCCGATGGCACGATGCTCACGGCGGATTGCCCCGTCGGTGTGCGCAAGCGTCGCACTCGTCGTATCATCGGGGCCGCCATTGGCGCCGTCGCGGCGCTCGGTGTCGGCACCGCCGCCTTCGCGATGATCTCTCGACCGAGGCACGTCATGGGGGCCGTAGCGGGAGAGATGAGGGAGCTGCCCCGTACGCCCGTGGCCATGGGAGCCGTGGCGTTCCCTGACGAATCGCAGGTGCCAGCGAGCCAAGGCAACCTCGAGAAGCACGAGAACATGGGGGAAAAGCCCGTGCCCACCGCCAAGGCCTCGGGACGGAATCAGGTGCGCTGATTTCGGGAAACTTTTTCGCTTGCTGCCCGTTGGATCCCCCATGCCTCGAGATGCATACCGTGATGATCAAGCACCCCTGTCGGCTCGCGCCGAGGAGCTTCGCGCGCGAATCGCTGAGCTTTCCGAGCTTCAGCAAGCGCGCGCGGCGGCGGAAGCGGAACTAGCCGCTCTCGAAGCTCGCCTCGAAGCCTTGAGCAAGAAGCGTTCGCTGCCGATGCTCGATCGCGTGAGTGTGGCGGAGCCGTGCTCAGCGGACTGGAACCAGATGGTGCCTGTCCCGACCGAAGCAGACGGACCGAGCGGCCCTGGTGCACGCGTTCGCTTCTGCGGTCTTTGCGCGAAGAACGTCTTCAACCTCTCCGAGATGACGCGCGAAGAGGCGACGACCTTCGTCGCATCCATCGAGGGAACCGCCTGCGTTCGCTTCTACAAGCGGGAGGACGGGACGATGCTCACCGCCGACTGCCCCGTGGGTGTTCGTCGTCGCCGTCGTCGCAAGATTCTCGGCGCGGTGGTGGCTGCAGCATCGGCCGTATCTGCGAGTATGTACGCCTTCGCGGCGAATCAAACGCAGTGCACGATGAAACGTGGCGGCTCGACACAGGTGGACGCCCGCGACACGCGGGAAGTGGGTGGGATCGATCGGCGCCATGAGATGATGATGGGCGGCATCCGTCCCATCGACACGCACCCGAACGAGCACCCCCTCGCGCCTCCGAAGCGGAGGTAACACCCGCGCGGAAGGCCTGTCCGACCATGGGGAGGTCCTAGTAGATGGTCATGTCGCCACTGTCGCTCTTGCAGATTCGGCTCTGCGGGTTGCCACCCTTGCGCAGGATGTCTTCTTCCGCGGGCTCTCGATAGATTCCGGTGAGCTCAATGTCGACCATACGCAAGATGGCCTTGTCGAGCGTCGTGACGAAGTAGCAAGGAATCGAAGGCTCGATGTGATCGTTGCCGACCCGCGAGTCGTTCGTGAGGAAGATATAGCGTCCACCGGTCATTTGAGCAGTTTCGCGCATCAGCACCTCGGCCGTCTTGTCCACGCCGCTCGCGGCGACGGGGTAGACGTGCAGACCCTTCGTCTGAGCGAGTCTCACCGCATCGTTCGGCGTCTCGTGAGAAGGCGCGTCGCTCACCCAGAAGACGAGCTTTGCCGCATCGGAGTCTGAACGCCAATCGCGCGACACCGCCATGTCGAGTCCCTCTTTCACGGCTTCGGGGTAGTCGCCCCCACCGTCTGCACCTACCGCATCCAGCAGCGCCTTGAAGGCCGTTGGGTCGGTCGTGAAGGCGCTCTGCTGCGTCAGGTACGCATCGCCTTTGTCCCTGTAGAGTACAAGCGACCAACGGGGCGCCGCGTTGGGATACGCCTGCACGATCTTGCCGTGAATGGAAGAGAACTCGGCCTTGAGGTAGTTGATCTCGTCGCCCATGCTCCCCGTCGTGTCGAGCAGAAGCGTAATGTCGAGTTTGCTCTTCGCTTGCGCAGGGAGCAGCGCTGCGTCTCTTGCACTCACATGCTCCGCCTCCGTGAACATGAAGGAGCTCAGGCTGCCGATCGTGAGGTAGCGCGCGAAGTTGAGGTTGTCGTCCCAAACGCCAGCCGTCAGGATGCCAGCACCGACTGGCTTGGGGTTGCCAGAAGGGGGCATGGGTGCGGCGGGGCCCGAGGACCCTCCGCTCGAACTGCCCGAAGAGCCCGTTCGACCACCCGAAGATTCCGAAGACGTTCCCGCATTCGTGTACTCTCCACCACCGTCTCCCGAGACGGTGGCCGTGCACCCTGTGACGAGCGAAAGACCAACGAGCAGGGCGGAGAGGTGGGGGGCGTAGCGCATGCCGAAGCGTTTGCACGCACTGTGCCTCGCTTCGGCGCAGTAGTTTCAAGAGCTTGCGCGACGCAGTTGTGTCATTCCGCGTCGCACGGTGACGCACGGATCATGGCGACCCGGAGCGGCCCTTTCTCGCCTCAGCGACCACACTCCCATCGCGGTCCGAAACCCTTGTCGACACAGAAGCATCGAGCTTCCATGTAGCACTCGAAGGTTCGCGGAAGGGGGGTCGGACTAGGAAACTCGACCGAGCATCCGAGCGGTACGCCCGTCGCACGCGGAAGGCGTGAAAGGATCGGGTCTTCGGGCGCCTCGCCGAAACACGCGGCAACGTCCTTCCGCTCGCAGACGACGACGGGCTTCGAGTCGCAGCCGCCGTCGCCCGTGCGGATCGTCGCATCACGCTTGTAGACAGGCACGAGAATGTCGCCGCTGCACGCGTGGAGCAACGCCAACGGCAACGCGAACCAGACGACTCCAGGAACCGTGACCCTGCTCACGAAGCCGCACCCTAGCGCACCTGGCAGGCTGCTGAAAGCAGCGTGCTGTACAGTCACCCAGCCGGAGGAGCCCGACAAACACCGTCAACAACGGCGGGATTGTCGAATCTCCAAGGGGGGTGAAGTTCGTCGCTTTGCGGCCTTCCGCTAGCGGGCCTTCGCCTCGTGCAAGCGGGCGCAGGCAGCCTTCACGTCTGCATTCTCGAGCGGGCCGAAGTCTTCATGGAAAAGGTGCCAAAATCGCGGAGAAAACTCGAGCACGCGATCGCAAATACAACGAAGGCCTCGGTCGCCACCGAGATAGGCCAGCCGCACGTTCGGTCGCACGTTCTCGTCGATGCGCATACGCTCGAGCGCTCGAGCGACGCCAGTCGGGTCGTCATCGGCAAAAACGAGGTCATACGCGGTGAGCTCGCCCTGCGCGTCACGTTGTCCGAGCTCCGCGACGGCCGCGAATCCGCCGGTGATGATGCGATAGGCTCGCGTGGCGGCGGAGCCCAGCAGAATCGCGGCGCGCTCGATGTCGTCGCTCAGCGCATGACGCAAGTGTGGAGACACCCGGCGCAGCATCATGCCGAGGGCTCGGAACTCGCCCTCCAGCGTGGGAAGCTCACGCTGCATCTCGCTCGCGGCGATGAGGGCTTTGACGACCGCGGTGGCGAGCGGGTCGGTGCCAACGAGCGCCTCCAGCAAGAAACGCGGCCCTTCGATACGCGGGGCCCCGAGCGAGCGCATGACGTACGCTTCGAGCGCCGCATCGTTCGGCACCTCGGGAAGGTCGAGGGCAAGGAGCGCGACGTTCGTTGGAACGATGCGCTCGTGGAAACCGCCGTCCACGTACGCCCGCGCAGCTTCCGCCGCTCCCTCCGAAAGAGAAGGAGAGAGCGCGCGGAGATAGGGGTAGCCTCGTGCGAGGCGTTGCTCGTAGGTGTCCTTGCTCACACGGTCGCGAAGGCTTCTGCCGGAATCTCCAGGGCAGACTTGTCTTCGGCGCCCATGAGCTCCGCCTTCGAAACGACGCCGGGAAGCACGTTTCGCGCGTAGTACTGCGCCGACGCCATGCGACCCGTGTAGAATGCATGGTCCGGGTGCCCGGCGGCGACCGCGCTGCGCTTCTCTTCGGCGATGATGCCGCCTTCGAGGAGCAACCAGCCCACTGTGAGCTCCGCCATCATTTCGAGGAAGCGCGTGGCCCCGAGCGGAACGAGCGCGATGTTGCCGGTTTGGAACCAGGTGAGCATACGCATCGCGGTCATGGCGACTGCCTCTTGCGCAGCAGCGAGCTTCTTCACGCCCTCACCGAAGGTCGGGTGAGCGCTGTGCTTCCCTACGAACGCAGCAACGTCGCCGAAGAAGTTTTGGAGGTTTTGGCCACCTGCTTGACCGAGTTTGCGACCCACGAGGTCCATGGCCTGGATGTGATTCGTGCCTTCGTAGATGGAGAAGATCTTCGAGTCGCGGCAGTATTGCTCAACGGGGTAGTCGCGCGTGAAACCTGCACCTCCGTAGGTCTGGATCGCGAGCTCGCAGATGCGGAACGCTTGGTCCGAGCCATACGCTTTGACGAGCGGAACGAGCAAGTCGACCTGACCTTGGTGGTACTGCGCCTTCGCGTCGTCCTTGCCCTTGAGCACCGTGACGTTGTCCTGGTGGAGCGCGAGCTTCACCGCAAGGGAACGAATCCCTTCGACGTGGGACTTCATGTGGAGGAGCATGCGGCGAACGTCTGCGTGCTCGAGGATGGGGACGCGGGGCGCCGTCGCATCTTTCCAGTGCGTGATGCTCGAGCCTTGCTTGCGCTCACGTGCATACTCGAGCGCGTTCAAGAATGCTGATGAAGCAACGCCGATGCCTTGGATGCCAACCGCGATGCGCGCATGGTTCATGAGCTGGAACATCTGCGGCATGCCTTGATTGATCTTCTCGTCGCCGCCGACGGGTACGCCTACACACTGGCCGTTGTCGCCGAAGTTGACGACGCACGTTGCCGAGCCGTTGATGCCCATCTTGTGCTCGATGGCGCCGATGGCGACGTCGTTGCTTTCGCCGACCGAACCGTCTTTGCCGACGCGGAGGCGCGGAACGATGAAAAGCGTGAGGCCCTTCGTTCCGGGAGGTGCGCCCTCGACGCGTGCAAGCACGAGGTGCACGACGTTATCCTCGTAGGCCATGTCATGATCGCCGCCGGAGATGTAGATCTTCGTTCCGCGGATCGTGTAGGTGCCGTCTGGGTTCTTCGTGGCGGAGGTCTTTGCGGAGCCCACGTCCGTTCCCGCCGCTGGTTCCGTGAGACACATGCTGCCGCCCCAAGTGCCGTTCAGCATCTTCGGGACGTAGGTGTGCTTTTGCTCCGCGGTTCCGAAGCGCTCGATGACGTCGGCGGCGCCAATTGCGAGACCGGGATACATGTTGAACGCCGTGTTCGCGCCCGAGAAGAACTCCTCGATGATCGCATGAACGCAGTTCGGCGAGCCCGCGCCACCATACTCGGGGCTCACGTTGATTCCGCGCCAACCTGCGTCGAAGAGCTTCTTCCACGCATCGCGAAAGCCGGTCGGCGTTTTGACGCGACCATTCTCGATGCGGCAGCCTTCCGCGTCACCGACGGCATTGAGTGGGCCGAGCACCTCCGTGCAGAAGCGGTAACACTCGGCGAGCGAGGATCGCACTTCCTCTTCGCCCCAGTTTTCGAACGGAGCGACGCCGAGCACCTGACCGACCTTGAGTTGCTCGAAGAGGAGAAAATTGAGTTCTCGGAGGTCGGCTTTGTAACGGTTGATCGTTTGAACGGGCTTCGACACGGTGCAGCTCCTTTGGCGTACTGAATCGCGATTCAGTTTAGGTCGTGCAACGCGCTGCGCCAAGAGCCCTTTGCCGAAGACACTGCTATCGCTGCAATTTTCCTCGAAATAGAGAACCCACATTGCCCCCGATGGATCGGGCTTCTTCCAATTGTGGGCCTTCCGGGGTCCGATGGACCGGGGGGCAATCGTCACTTGGTGCGCGTTCCGCTGCTACTGAAGTGCTTGTTTTGGTTGGTGAAAACGTCCAATTTCGAGGCCGTCCGCGGATTGTGGCACCCAACTTGCTCAAGTGTCTATCACGACACCGCGATGGCCGCGGGGTCTCTTGGTCTCAGGGAGAGGGTGCACATCATGAAGAATTTCACGGCTGCTACGACGCTCGCATCGACGCTTTTCGTTCTCGCAGCACTGCCGCTCGCCGGCTGCGCGGCCGACGCCTCTCCCAGTGACCAAGGCGCAACGCAAGACCCTCTCGGCGGCACCATCGACAGCACGGCGAAGGTCGACTGCTCTCAGTACAGCCCGAGCCAGCAGAAGTGCGAAGCCCAGACGCAATGCGTCTATGACAAGGCGAAGAGCGCATGCATCGACGCGCCGCGCCCCGCACCGGGTCCGGGTCCGGCCCCGGCACAAGACCCCTGCACCGAAGCGTTCGGAAAGGACCAAAAGCTCTGCGAGGCCTCGAGCCCCAAGTGCGTGTTCGACGTGAAGCAGAACGTCTGCGTGTACACGGGAGGCTCGCCGACTCCTTCGACGACCAAGTGCGCTTCCTACGGGGCCGATGCGAAACTGTGCCTCGCGGACGCGGCGTGCACGTTCGACCGAGCGAAGAACCAATGCATCGATGGTGGTAGCACCACGGTCTCGCCGTCGCCGAGCACGACAGCAGTGGATGCGTATTGCACGCAAACGTACGGCAACAATCAAGCGAAGTGCGTTGCCGACGCCAAGTGCGTGTTCGACGGGCAGCGCCAAATGTGCCGCGGCCGCTGAGCAGAAGCCGTAGCCCTCTCAGAGCTTGTGGCCGTCGACGCGTCCTTGGAAGATGAAGTACGGCGGCATACAAGCCCCTTTGTAGGGGTTCGGTTCGACGGGCTCACTGCCTTCGGTTTGCGGCGCCACGAAGACGCGGGCACAAACGTAGTCGTCGCGACAGGGGTTGTCGGCGTCACACGTGCGAACGACTGTGGGCGTTTGATCGTTCATCAAGCAATAGCGGAACGGCTTCGACGCAAGGCACTTGTTGAAGCCGCCCAGCGCACGCATCGTGGGGTTCTCTCCGAAAGGAAGCCCCGCACAGATGTGACCGCTCGATGGAAGCTTTCCGATCGTTTCACACTTGTCGTGGCACATGCCGTTGGGAAACCCGTCGCCGCTTTCGGCGAACTTCCCGCTCACGCAAGCGACCTTCTTGATGTTGACCCGGTCACTCCGCGGGTTCTCCGTTTGCGTGACCGTGCTTTCTTCGACCGCATCTCCGTATGTAGGTTTGCCCGCGGGCATGCAGAAGCCTTGGACGGTGCCGTCGACCTTCTTGCAGGTGAGCCCTGCATTGCAGCCGAAGCTCGAAAATCCTGGGTCCGTTCCGAGCGAGCAATGCGAGCCGTAGCCGCCCGTTGCGCCAGCCACATGATCGGCATGAGGCCTCTTCGGAGGCGTTTGCCCGGTGGCAATGGCGCGCACGAATTGGTCGCGCCACTTCGCGCTCTCGAGAAGATGCGGAGAGGCACCGACGAGCAGCGCATTCAGGCGTTGCGTACCGCTGCGTTCCTCGCCGAGCAATTGGAAGCCCGCGATGCCGCGTGATTGGTGACACCCATTGCACGTCATCCCATCGAGGCGATGAAGGAGTGCGCCAGGTGACTGGAGGTTCTTCGTCGACGAAAGGGAGAGGTCGGCGAACTTGTCGTCACCGAAGAGTGTTTCGAAGCGATGGTTCGCCTCCCGCGCCGCGCCACGGGGCGATACGGAGCGGACGCTCGTGTCGAGAAACTTCTCGGGGATACGAGCCGTGCCTTCGTCGATGGCAGCGACGTTGTTCTTGATCCACGTACGAAGCTCGGCTTTCTCCGACGCGGACAGCGAAATGCGCGGGGTGTCTTCGAGTGGAATCGACGTGAGCTTGTCGGCGTCGACACGGAACGCACGAAGCTCGTACTCGGCATGGCCGCCCATGTCGGGGCGGACGGTCGACGGCCATCGTACGAGTTGGTAGTTGATCTCGACGCGAGCGGCGGCCGCTACGTTCTTTAGCGGTCCGGCGAGGAGCCCGGCCTCTTTGCCTGCGGCAGCGATCCACGCGTTCGCCGTTGCTTTGCAGCCGGTCCCATCGTCGCCTTGAGGGACGAGAACGTTGATGGTGAAGGGAAGGCGAGAGTCGACGCGCTTGCTCGGGTCGTTCTCGTTCGTCGTGTACGCGAGGCGATAGATGAAGTGCACCTCACCGCACTTGCCGAGCGCCTGGTGGCGGAGGTCGAGCCGGTTGGTGATGCCGACGAGCTCGAAGCGCGTGTTCGGGGATTTGAGCCAATTCGCGTCGAAAAGGCGGTGCGAGTATGCGAGTCCCACCCCCGCAGCGGGGTCCGAGGCATCGACCGAGCCCGTGTCGGAGGCCACGGTCTGCTGCATCGATTGATAGCGTTTCGAACTCGCGAACATTTCGGAGCCCGCTTTCCCGCTGCCACCTACGAAGCGCGTGAGGGGAAACTTGGCTTCCAGGCGTGCCATGAGGCCGGGCTCCTTCAAGAGAACACTCGGCACCTTGTCCGGAAGGGAAAGCGAAACGAGGTCGTCTTCCGCCGGCATGCTCTCGTCGTCGTCGCTCGAACACGCGCCGACCGCACCTGCCGCGACCCCCAACAAGAGGCCCTGGCCCAGGATTCGATTCCACTTCCAAGCGAAGGTCATGCGACGGATCTTGTCCTCGAGAAGGAAGAGGTCGCAAGAAAGACGACCCCGGCAGTCTTACGCGAGATTAACACGCGCCCTTCCTTCCGCACGTTCAATTTTATGCCGCGGTCGTAAGGCAGCCGCTGACAGAAACCGCGGAGCTGGCGCGGCTGTCCGTTTGTGATATTCGGAGCGTCACTTTTCCCATGATTTCTATGGTTTCTCGTTCTTCTGCTTCGCGTGCTCCACGTTTTTCCATCCTTCTGTTCGCGGCGCTCTTCACGGCCGCCGGGGCAGCCGCCTGTGGGGCTTCGGAGTCGACCGGGGGTGGCACTCCGGATGCCGGAAAGGACAGCAGTCTCGGCGACGCCACGATCAAGACCGAAACCGTGTTCGCGCGCAATTGCGCGACCTGCCACGGCGATGATGGCCAAGGGAGCTCGGCGGCTCCGCAAATCCAGAGTCCCGTGCCGGGCTTTGCAACGTACGTGATTCGCAACGGACGCGCTTCGTCCATGGGGTTCTCCGGTGCGATGCCGGTCGCGACGGAAGCGGCTCTCTCTCAGGCAGAGCTCGACGAGATCCTGACTTTTCTTGGAAGCTTTCCGAAGCCGACCGATGGCGAGGGCCTGTTCAAGCGCTTCTGCGCGAACTGTCACGGAGCGGGCGCCGCTGGCGGTCGCGTCAAAAGGAGCATCGTGAAGGAAGCGGCCAAGGGCGATAGTGGTCTCATCTCCATGGTGCGCAAGGGCCACGGTGGCACCGACTACGCCAAGACCGCCGACTACATGCCCTCGTGGACGGCAGAGCAAATCACCGACGCCGAGATCAAGTTGATCGGCACGCACGTGCGCGGTCTCTGAATCGAATGACGGACAAACCCGCCAAGGACTCTCCGGGATCGGAGAAGACGAGGTCGCGTGCCATGCTCGCGGTGGTCGCCGGCGTGGTCGCCATCGTTTGCTATCTCCTCTTCTTCCGTGAACCGCAAACGCCGAAGGAGCCGCCGCCCACGCCGAGCTCCCCGACGACCGCCGCAGCCGTGCCCATGCTGTCACCACTCGTGAACGATGCGGGGGCTCCTGTGCGCATCGTCGCCGTGGGTGATTTGCACGGCGACCTCGCTGCGACGCGCACCGTGCTCAAGCTCGCGGGCGCGATAGACGAAAAGGACAAGTGGGTGGGGGGCGAACTCGTTCTCGTGCAGACGGGGGACGAAATCGATCGCGGCGACGACGACCGCGCGATCCTCGACCTCTTCGATCGCCTTTCTGACGAAGCAAAAGCCGCGGGTGGCCGCGTCGTTCCGCTGAACGGCAACCACGAGCTCATGAACGCACAGGAAGACTTTCGTTACGTGACGAAAGGAGCGATGGATGCGTTCGAGGACCAGGGCGGTCGCAAGAAGGCATTTGCGCCCGGCAGCGGCAAGTACGCGAAGCTGATCGCCAAGCGCGACGTCATCGGAGTGATCGGCGACACGGTCTTCGTACATGGGGGACTCCTCCCGCGCTTCGCCCGAGACATCCAAGCCATCAACGAAGGTACGAAGGGATGGCTGCGCGGCGAAGGGCCCCTCCCGAATGCGATCACCGACGAGCACGGCCCCGTATGGAGTCGCGACTACGCCGAAGAGAACGGATGCGCGAAGGCCAAAGAAGCGCTTCGTTTGCTCGGCGCGCGGCGCATGGTCATCGGCCACACCGTGCAGAAGGATGGAATCCAGAGCGCATGCGAAGGCCGCGTCCATCGCATCGACGTCGGCCTTTCCAAGTTCTACGGCGGCGCGCCCCAGGCGCTCGAAATCCGCGGCGACGCCGTACGGGTACTCAAGTAGTCAGGCGCAGCCCCCCAACGAGAGCGCTCTCGAATGGATGCAGCCCCAAGATGACGGATCTGTTTTTCGCGATCAGGCGCTGCAGAGGTCAGGGTCGTACGAGAAGGCCACCGTTTCTCCGAGCTTGAACTCGTAGGTCGGTGCGCCCTTCGTCGAGCTGACGCGACGCACGGTTGCCGTCTGATTGATCGTGGCGGACTTCAACGTGACGGAGCCACCCGAGCTCGTCCACGTGCCCTTGACCTCTTCGACGTCTCCGGTTGCACCGTTGGTTTGGAAGATCGAGAACGTTCCGTCTGCGGCCAAGCGCACGTCGAGGACCGGGAAAACGCCGGGACGGGGCGCGGCAAACCGCACGGTTGTTACGTTGCCGAAGGCAGCCTTCACATCGAACGCGCCTTCGCCCTTGCTCGTGCCGTTGAGCTCGGCGAGCACGAAGTTGTTCGCGAGGACCTTTCGCACGTTTGCCGTCCACGAAGAGCCTTTGACCGTCGCCTTGTACGAGCTGTTGAGGCTCGTCGTTGCGTAGACCGCATCGGCGATCGGAGCGGGGTCCGTGCATTCGTCGGCGGAAGCAGAGCGCTTCACGGCGTACGCGAGGGCTCCGCCGGATGCGCGCAGTGCGGTCGCATTCGCGCTCTTGTAGCTGCGGTCGATGAGCAGGCGTTCGAAGCCGCTGCAGGCGTCAACGGCCACCACGAGCTTGGCCGCGATGGGATCGAGCTTCGACGAAGGCGAGGCGGCACTCGTCGGAAGTGCCTTGGCGAGCGCGGCCGCTTCGTTCCATGCCTTGTTCGCCGTGGTCTTCGCGGTGCCCGTGCATGAACCAGCTGCGACGACGTCTTCTTCCGACTCACCGCTCTCCGGCGCCTCGGATGCGCAGCCCACAGTGTTGAGGACGAAGAGAGCCGGAACGGCGAACCAAACTGCACGGTAGAGCTTCATGAAGACCTCGGGAGGGCAAAGAGACGGAGTTTCCCGATTCTAACGGACCATGACGAAGGCGCAAGGAAGGCTGGCGCAGTGCCAACAAACGTCGAAACCCGCGTATCCACTGGGGATTCCAGGGATGCGCGGGCTTTCGAATCGAACGTCGCGGCTTGTGGCCGCAGGATCGCTCAGAGCTTCTGCGAGTAGAACTCGACGACGAGCTGGACGCGGAGGTCGAAGAGAATGGAGGTCTCGTCCGGGAGCGCGCTCACGGTGGCCTTCTTGTTCTCGTTGTCGACGTCGAGCCAGCCCGTTTGGAACGTGCCAGCAACCGCGGCGCCGGCTTCGATGCTGCCGAGCTTCTTGCTCTTCTCGCGAACCTCGATGACTTGGCCCTTCTGCACTCGGTACGACGCGATGTCGACGCGCTTGCCGTTGACGAGAAAGTGACCGTGGTTGACGAGCTGGCGAGCCGCCGGGATCGAGCGAGCGAAGCCCGCGCGGAACACGACGTTGTCGAGGCGACGCTCGAGGAGCTCGATGAGCTTGAAACCGGTCTCGCTCTTGGAGCTGCGGGCTTCGTCCATGAGTCCACGGAGCTGCTTCTCGGTGACGCCGTAGTTCATACGGATCTTCTGCTTCTCGCGAAGACGAACGGCGTACTCGGAGAGCTTCTTGCGCGCTTGGCCGTGTTGGCCGGGCGGGTAGGGACGCTTCTCGATTTTCTTCTGGGAAAGTCCGGGCAACTCGATGCCGAGTGCACGCATGACTTTGACTCTGGGTCCGGTGTAACGACTCATGATGGGGAGGCGGACCATAGCGGCGCCCCCAAAAAAAAGAAACGGCTTTTGTCGGGTTTTTTTAGGGTGCGCCAGAAAGGCCGAGCGGCTCCGATGGCTGAAAATTGCTCAGTAGAATCGGATTGTTACGGATGCTACGGTGCATGTGTCCCGTGATCCGCCTCATCTGCATCGACGTCGACGGCACCCTGATCGGGTCTTCCGGCGAGGTTCACTCCGAAGTTTGGAGCGCTGCTCGGCAAGCGCGCGCGCGTGGCGTTCGCTTGGCACTCTGTTCGGGGCGACCTGGTTTCGGCAAGACGCGCTCCATCGCATCGATGCTCGACGATACGGGGTGGCACGTCTTTCAAAATGGCGCGAGCGTGCTCTCGCTCGGCGATCGGGGTTCGCGATCGACACCTCTCTCGGAGAGCCTCGTGCATTCGCTCATCGCGCGCGCAAACGAAATGAACCGTTGCCTCGAGCTCTATACCGATACGCACTACGTCGTCGAACGGGCCGCGGCTCGCGCCGAAGCGCACGCGAATCTGCTCGGTGTGCCTTACGCCCCGCGCTCGTTCGCCTCGTTCCTCGACGAAGGTGCGAAGGTCGTTCGCGCGCAATGGCTTCTCGCACCCGAAGAAGAAGCAGAAGAACGCGCTGAGCGTTCGCGGTTTCCCGAGCTCGAGGTTGCCGCTTCGACGTCGCCCATGATGCCGGGTACGCTTTTCGTCAACCTGACGATGGCGGGAACGCACAAGGGCAGCGCCGTGAAAGCGGTGAGCGAAGCGTACGGTTTCTCGCTCAGCGACGTCATGTTCGTCGGCGATAGCGCAAACGACGTACCCGCCATGCGGATCGTGGGCCATCCCGTCGCGATGGGCAACGCGGAGCACGAGGTGAACGACGTCGCGCGGTATCGCGTCGGTCACGTCGACGCGCAGGGGCTCGTCGAAGCCTTCGAACTCGCTGCGCGCTCGTGAGCCAGGCATGGGCGGCGCCCCTTCTTCGTGCTACCGATGAGCTCGTGGCGTACGCGCTCGTCTTCGTTCTGCTGGCAGTTCAGCTCTTCGGCCTCGCGTGGTTCCTGAAGAGCTTCGTGGTTGCGTGGATAGCCTGCGTTTCACTGCTCGTCGCGCTCGCCTACTATCTGAAGGCGCCCCATTGGCTCGGCAAACGTCCCGATGGTCGTCTGCCCCTCCATACGTGGCTCGTATGGGGGCCACATCTCGGCATTTCGTGGCTCACGTACACGGGCTTTCGAGCGATTCGTGGAGAGCGCGCCGCGGACCTCGTCTCTCCGCGAATCTATGTCGGCCGAAGGCCACGCGCATCGGAGATCCCCAAGGACGTGACCCTCGTCATCGACCTGTGTGCCGAGCTCCCGACCCATGCGCACATTCGTGACAACTACACGTATTTGGCCCTGCCCACACTCGACGGAACGGACCCCACGGAAGCCGACCTGCAGCGAGCGATCGAAGCCTTCAAGGCAACGAAAGGGGCAGCCTACGTTCACTGCGCGTTCGGGCACGGCCGCTCGGCGACGGTGGCGGCGGCACTCATCCTGGACCAAGGTCTGCATTCATCCGCGACGGTCGAGGAAGAGATGCGCAAAGCGCGCGGAGGCATCCGCATGAGCCGCGCCCAGCGCGAACGGCTTGCAGCTTGGGCTTCGGGACGCCTCGAGAAACAAGAGAAGAGCTGAAGCGCGATTAGGCGAATGCGCCGAGGTCGTCGAACGCTTCGACGAGGAGACTCGCGACCTGCGCCGCTGCCCGCTCGTCGTCGGGGTAGTCGAGCTCGCGATAGAGATGCGTGAGTCGCTCGACCTTGTCGATGCCGAGTGACCGAGAGCGAAGCACTTCCACGTGAGCGAGGAAGAAAAGGGAGTAGCCGCGGAACACGCGCGCCATTTGCTCTGGAGAGAGGCTCCAGGTGCGGAACGCGAATGCAAAATAGGGTTCCACCATGGATACGATCGCACTCGCATGGTGCTGTACGCCTGCGCGCACTTCCGCGACGGTGCGAAGTCCGCTCGAAGAGAGCATCTTCAGCAAGTACTCCGGAAAGAAGGGCTCCTCGCCGAGCTCCTTGCCGAGTGCCTTTGCGATTGCCAGGTCGACGTCACGCACCTCGGCACATTCGAGAAGGGGCATGAGCGACATTTGATCGAGCGCGACCGAAGCCCCCTCGGCTTCGATCTTTCGAGGCAAGGTTTCGGCGTAGGTGTCGAGCTCTCGTCGAATGGCCACGAACTCCTGGTCGGCGAGCTCGAGGAGGCCGGCCAACCGGCTCAGCCTTCTTCGCGCGACGACCGGGATGGCATCTTCGGTCTTGTAGCCGAGGTCGTGCTCGATCTCCGCCCACGCATGCTCGAGCACCGTCCGAACCTGAATCTCACAGCATACGTGAATGGGCAGGGGACCATGATCGCCGGAAAGCGTATCTTCCTCGGGAATGAGTCGGCATACGTAGTGGAGCGAGCGATACCCGAACGCAGCGGTATCGCCTCGTCGGCGCTTGTCGATGGAGTGTTCGAACACGACGGGGAGCTTCGTTTCGATGAGCTTGCCCACCCGATCGACGCCATCTTCGAAGTACGTGATCACGCGAAGGCCTACGAGGTCCGTCACATCCCAGAGGCTTCGATAGCTCCTGTCGGGGCGAGCCACCTTTCCGGTGAGGCTCGCGCGATCCTTGATGCGGAACGTGACCGAGTGGACCTTCGGCGACTCGCGTCCGAATTCCGTGGGGCGCGAGAGCCATGCGGCGATTCGTTCACGGAGCGCTTCGCCACGCGCGCGAAGACTCGGCAGCGCCGCATCGTATTCGGCGAGAAGGGCTTCGTGCTGCAACGAATGCCTCAGCGGCTCGGGCCACCGCCAATGCGCACGCGAGGCATGCGCGCGCGCACGTAAGCGCCGATCTTGTTCTTGCCGTCCTCCGAGAGGTCTTCGAACTGGAGGCCGAAGAGCGACGCGTTCTGGTTGCTCTTACTAGACAGGTGACGAACGCGCGCCGTGGTCTGGAATGGCGCGTGGTTGGGGAGCTTGATCAGCACCTCGACCGCTTCGGAGAGGTCGCGTCCTTTGAAGCCACTCGGCACGATGACGCCGATACCGCCCTCACTGATGTCCTGGGCATACAAGAGCTCTTGGAAGTCGACGCCCTCCACGCGCACTTCGATGCGCTCTCCTTCGAGCGGGACGACGCGCGTGTGGCGCCTTCGGGTTTCCTTGCCGGTACCTAGAACACTCGAGAGGATGGACTTCAGCGTCACTCTTACAAACATAGCTCATTCGAGCGGAAAGGGGATCGAAAGGCCTGCGATAGGAGCTCGACATGCGCTCGAGGCGCACACTCGACTACCCGGGCGACGGAGCTCGAAGCCGGAGCATGGAAGAGCCGTGCGCTGCCTGCGTTCGGCCCCGCGCGCTCGCTTCGGCAAAACGGAAGCGCGAAAACCGTGAAAAAGCTTGGAAATACGATATGATTTGGGAATGCGCGCAAAGCTCTTCGTTCTTGCAGTGCTTCTTCTTTCCGCCATCTACGCGTGCGGCAGTGACGAGATACCTTCCGAGTTCGACGCAGGAAACGGAACCTCCTCTGGCGGTCGCTCCGATGCAGCGAGCAGCGGCTTCAGCAGCGGTGACGGAGGCGGCTCGAGTGGGCTCCTTCCCATCAGCGAACTCTTCTTCGATCCTCCGGAGGCGACGCTCACGCTCTCCGATTCGACACCGAAGACTGCGTCCTACACGCTGAAAGGCAAGCTCCCAGGTGGACAAGTCGTTTCGGTTCCCTCGGTGTCCGTGCAGTTCGATCGCCCGGACCTCGCTTCGCTCAAGGTCACGTCGCAGGTCGAACTCACGACGAAGAACGAATACGCTGGGATCGGCAATTTGCGAGCGGTTTACAATGGCCGCCAGGCAAGTGCGAAGCTGAACGTCATTCTCTCGCTCCAAGTCGTTGGTGCTGGGGTAGACGCGGCTGCGGTCACGGCCCTGAAGCAAGCCGGTCTCGCGCAAGACCCGAGCCTGAGTGCGATCGACTATCCGTACGACAAGACGGTCTTCCCGCTCGGCCTCTCCTCGCCGCTCTTCATGTGGAAGGCGCCGAAGCCCACGGGCGACACGTATCGCATACGGCTCTCGCAATCGAACTACGTCTTCGATGGCTTCTATGCAGTGACGGCACCTGCAAGGCTTCGCGTCGAACAGCGCATCTGGGATCGCATCACTGCGTCGAACGTGAACGAGCCTCTCAACGTCGAGGTCTCTCGCTACGACGCCGCAACTCAGAAAGCCTACGCTTCGGCGAAGCAGTCCTACACGATCGTTCCCGCGTCCCTCCGCGGCGCCATCTACTACTGGACGACGAGCGGTGGTGGCCACCTTTCGCGCATTCGGCCCGGCACGGGCTCGGCGCCGGAGGTCCTGAACAACGGCAAGTGCATGGGCTGCCACGGCGTGAGTGCCGACGGCTCCACGCTCGTTGCCGTCGAAGAAGACCGGCCGTCGAACGACGAGACGACCGTGAGCGATCGCGCCTGGGTCTCCTATGACCTGCCGGCGGCGACCATACGAAAGGTTTCGACCTCCTTCGGCGGAAACGTTGCCGTGAATCCGAACGGAAAGTACGTCGTCTATGGCAACCAGCAGCTGAAGCTCGCCGACACGAAGACGGGCACGCTCGTCGCCAACAGCGACCTCGCGACGATGCAAGCGAACCCGACGTACCCCGACTTCGCGAAGATGATGACGCCTGCGTTCTCGCCGGACGGTAAGAAGTTCGCGGCCATCAGCGGACTCAACCCCTCCATCTGGTGGTACCACAACATGAAGAATGGCCACCTCGTGGTCATGGACTTCGACGAGACGACGCTGAAGTTCTCGAATGCGAAGGCGCTCGCGGCAGCGGCCGACTATCCGGTCGCGCAGCGCGGCCTATCGTATCCGTCGTTCACGCCGGACTCTGCGCACATCGCATTCCACGTGGGCGACTATCCGACCGGCTGTGACGCTCAGGGCTGCGAAGACGACACGAAGCAAATCGGCTCGGTTCACCTCCAGAAGATCAGCGGAGCTCCGCCCATCAATCTCGCGACCCTGAACGACGGCGCGCCCAACGTCGCCGATCGGAATCTCACGTTCGAACCCACCTTCAATCCGGTGGAGCGTGGCGGCTACTTCTGGGTGGTCGTCACCTCGATGCGCGACTGGGGCAACAAGGTAACGGGGGTTGCCAACAACGGAAAGAAGCGCCTCTGGGTGGCCGCCATCGACAAGAACATCGGTACGGTCGACCCGAGTCACCCGCCGTTCTTCCTCGAAGGCCAGGAAGAAGGTACGACCAACATGCGTGGCTTCTGGGCTCTCGCGGCGTGCATCCCGACCCAAGGGACCGGCGGCGGCGCCTGCCAAGCAGGTTTCGAATGCTGCTCGGGCTTCTGTGACTTGGGCGTGTGCGTCGACCCCGGCGCTGCGGCGTGCAAGCCCGCAGGCGAAGTGTGCACCAAGGACGAAGAGTGCTGCAACTCGCCGACCGTCACCTGCGTGAACGGGCGCTGCAAGTTGCCAGACCCGAAGTGATCATCGCCTGGCGATGATTGCTTCGGCCCTGAGCGAAGTCGAAGCGCCTAGCGTCGCTCTCCTTACAGTCGAAGCGCCTGAGCGAGATCCTCGCGCAGATCGTCTACGTGCTCGATTCCGATCGAAAGACGAAGC
Organism: Polyangiaceae bacterium; assembly: GCA_046351415.1. GTDB lineage: Bacteria > Myxococcota_A > Polyangia > Polyangiales > Polyangiaceae > JABFRG01. Next base: position 433,673 of record JAXLYO010000001.1, read on the forward strand.
ATGTCCGGTGGCGAGATCGTCGCAGCGCCTTCGACGGTCGCGCGATGTTCGACGAGGCTCTCGACGCTGCCAAGCGATGTCGCGCGTTGGAAAAGCTGGAGCCGCTTGGCTACTGCGAGCGCGCGTTCACTTCCGCCCGCCACGTGGAACGAAAGCATGTGACCGAAGCCTCGGGTCATTTGCTTCTTCGCGACGAGATGCCCGGGGTGCGTCGGAAGGCCGGGGTAGCGCACGGATACGACTCCGGGTTGCGTCTCGAGCCACGATGAGAGTTCGAGGGCGCTCTGACTCGCTCGCTCCACCCGGAGAAAGAGCGTGCGCATGCCGCGGAGGAGGAGCCATGCTTCGAGCGCGCCCATCACGGGACCTGTCTCGTAGCGCAGGCGTCGAAGCCGTTCCCAGCGTGGCGTGTCGTCTTTCGTGACGATGGCTCCCGCAAGCACGTCGGAGTGACCGTTCAACGCCTTCGTTGCCGAGTGCATCACGTAGTCGGCGCCGTGCTCGATGGGGCGCGTATGGACTGGGGTTGCGATGGTCGAATCGACGGCGAGCTCTGCGCCGGCGTCGTGAGCCGCCTTTGCGGCCGCCTCGATGTCGACGATGTCCCAAAGGGGATTCGCGGGTGTTTCGATCCAGACGAGACGCGTCGTGCCCGGCCGTAGGGCAGAAGCAATGGCGCCCGGTTTGGAAGCATCGACGAAGGTGACGTCGACTTTGCGCTCGTCCGGCAAGCGTTTCAGCCACGAGCGCAGCGAGAAGTACATCGATTCTCCGCTCACCACGTGGTCACCGGGCACGAGCGTCGAGAGAAGCGATGTGGCCGCACTCATGCCCGATGCAAAGAGCATGGCTGCATGCCCACCCTCGAGTTTGGCGAGCAATGCTTCCGCCGGCGCGTACGTTGGGTTCTCGTCGCGCGTGTAGATGCGTCCATGAGTCGGAACGTAGTCGTCTCCTCGACGATAGGTCGTACTCGGGTGAATGGCCGGCACGACACCTCCCGTTCCCGCATCCGAAGCGCCCAGTGCCTGCGCCACTTCGGTTTCGGGCTGAAGCAGGCGCGAGGGGACTTCGGTTTTCATCGGGAACGACTCAGAGTTCGGCGCGAACGAGTACGAACTTGTTGCACGTTCGGCGGTCCGTCACTTCGCGATACGACTTCGCTCCCACCTCGGAACGAAGGCCTCCCATGCGAGAGTGCTCGGTCACGAAGTACATGACCTTCTGGCCCTTGTCCTTCTGTTGCTTGAGCCACGTGGTGAAGGTCGCACCTGACGAAACGAACGCGGGGATGCGGTTCGACGTGTAGAAGTTCTCGCCCTTCCAGTTCATCTGGTAGGCGACGATCTGCTCATCGGTGCCGCGGCGATCTTTGTAGTATGCCTCGAGTAGCTCGCGCTGACCCCAGTGCGGAGCGGTTTTCACCATGTAGACGTCGAGCCCCCAGAGCGCCGTCAACGTGGCGAACGAGAGATACAGGATGACGGCATGGCGACGGAGCGCTTTGACTGAGAGCAAGATCGTGGCGACACCCGCGACGAGAACCACCGCGAGCAAGACGCTCGTGAAGTCGATGGAGTCGGAGGGCCAGGGCCTGCGATAGTTGTAGGTGAATAGCTGGAGCAAACGAATGGCCCCAGGTTGCTCGGCGCCTTCCGTCTTGTGCGTCAGGTCGCGGCCGAGCAGCAGAAGAATGCCGAGCGAGCCGAGCGCGCCTGCGCCGAGCATGAGCCCCTCGTGGGACGATTCGCGGCTTTCTTGGACTTCTGCTTCCGCCGGAAACAACTTGTACCATGCAAACAACGCGGCGACACCGAGCACGATGGCGAGGCCTCCGCCGAGGTAGTGCGCCGGGGGCAAGTCGGTAGCGTTTGCGCGGTAGCCGATGATGGACCCGGGGAATAGCCGCGACACCCCGTAGAGAAGAAGGCCACTGCCGAGCGCCGCGAGAGCGATGGAAGACAGGAGGGCACGGGGCTTTTCGGGCACGAGCTTCGCGGTGCCGAGCCACGAGTCGAACACGATGCCGAGGAGCATGGCCGCAGGCGGAACGACGGGGAAGATGTAGTGGTGGAACTTCGTTCCCATGAACGAGAAAAGCCCAAACCCGATCACGAACCACATCACGAGGAAGACGGACATGTCGCCGCGGCCCTTGCCTTCGGAGTCGCCACGGCGAAGCCAGTGAACGAGGCCAATCGGAACGAGTCCGGTCCACGGAAAGAGGGCATACCCGAGCTGCCATACGTAGAAGCGGAAAGAGGTGTCGTCGCCTTCGTTCGTGTCGTGCACGTGCCCGAACGTACGATTGAACATGTCGTGGAAGATGAGGCGGTCGGTGAAGGGCGCCCCATGGCGAACGTACATCGAGACGAACCACGGAAGGGCCACGCAACCGACGATGAGGAACCCGCTCCATACTTCGAGCTTCGTGAGCTCTGCCCAGCGGCGCTTCGTCGCAACGTAGGCGAATGCGCAGACGCCCGGGATGACGACGCCCATCGGGCCCTTGCCCATGGTGGCGATCGCTGCGGCGAACCAAGCGCCCAAATAGAAGAGGCGACGAACGCGGCGTTCACCCCAGTTGAGCCAGAGCAAGCTGCCGAGGGTTCCGGCCCAAATGAGAGCCTGCAAGAATGGCTCGAAGCCAAGGAACAGCCGCAGCAAGAATTCTTTCGTGCCGCCGACGCCGCCGCGCGCGAGGACGGGAACGGCAGAAGGAACGGTGCCGTGGCAGCTCTCGTTGCCCGGCAGACCGCAGTTGCCCGCAGAGCCGCTTCTGAATTCGTCCCAGTGGAACGAGAAGCCCTTCGCACCCGTGCCGTGCAGCACGAGCGTGATGTTGCGTGATGCCAAGTAGAGGATTTGTGGCAGCGCGCACACCAAGATCACGCCGAAGACGAGGTGCCACGCGGACCAACGAAGCGTGCGCCCGAACGCGGTGACCTCGTAGAGTTTGACCTTCTGATCCTCGTCGGTGTTGAGACCGAGCATGAGGAGACCCATTGCAGCCGTCATCGCCGAGACGCACGGCATGTCGGTCATGGTCTGGTGCGCGAGGAAGTACCAATCAGGCATGGTCGCAAGGACGATGCCGCCGATGAGGCCCGCCCGTCGTCCGAAGACCTTCGAGACGCCCTTGTAGATGACGTACATCGCCAAGATGGTCATGAGGACGTTCGGCGTGCGCACGATCCATTCGGGGTGTCCCGTGCCTGGACCCGCACCGCCGATGAGCATGCCGTCGGGCTCGTAATGTGCGCCGAGCGTGGCCATCGAAAGAGCCTGAATCCAGAAGTTCAAGATCGGCTTCGACCAGAACCACCCGTCTTGCGCCCACCAGAGGGAGATCCAGTCGTCGCGGGCGAGAATCTCCCGAGCGACTTCGCCGTAGTGCGTTTCCCACGGGTCCCAGAGCGAGAAGATGCCGAGCGCAGGGAAATACAGTAGCGACGCGAGTGCCAAGAGCCAGAACCCATGGCGCCGGAGCAAGGGGCGAGATGCACCGCTTTCGTCCTCACGGAAGAAACCGACCTTCACCCCGAGGTTGAAAATCGACGCGACGAACGCGATGAAGGTGCCCGCGACGAACAGGCCCCAGAGCCAGCCAGAGCCGATGCCGAGCGCAGCGCCGCCGACCGACGCCGCGAAGAGAATGAAGCTACCGATCGTTACGCCGAGAACGGGCGCGAGCGCGCTGATGTCGATGCTCTCGCGCGGAGAGTCGTGGATATCGTCGAACGAGCCGACGAAGTCGAGCGCGCCAAAAGCGGCGATGAGGACGAAAAGCAAGCCGAGCGGGACGCCGACGTAACGGAGCTGGCCCGTTTTCGCCATGAGCAAGAACGCGCCGATGATGCCGGCAATGAGCGGAACGAGCGCGCTTTTGCGAAGAGGGTTGCCGCGCGGACGGCTCGCCTTCTTCGGCGGCACGTCCTCACCACTTGCGCGCGCGTTTTCGCGAAAGGGCGCTGCATCCGTAGGCGCCGCCTCAGATTCCTTCTCGGTGCCTTCTGCCGCGACTTCGTTCGCGTTTTCCGGAGTGTCCAACTCGTTTGCCATGCGTGCTCGCTGGACCACGCTTACTAGCGCATTTCACCTTCCGGGCTTCGCGGAAACGTCGCTCCCGGGCCTCCCGGCGCCTACATTTACATACATTACCGCCCCTTAATGTTGGCGCTTCGGAACGAATGCCACGTCCCCATCGTCTATCGCTCCATACGTCCTATGATCAGATTCATGCGATCGAATGCGTGCCAACAGCTGGGACTCGGCGGTCTTCTGCTCGGTCTTTCCGTCGGGTGCGCGGCGGGTCCACAGCAGCCGCGAACGGCCGAGCTCGCGGTGGCACCCGAGGGGACGTATGTCGACCCGGAAGTTGCGGCGGGCTACGCGCGATACAAGGCGCCTCTCGAACGATACGGCGATTGGTACGCGGACACGCGATTCGGCGTGAGGTGGTGTCCCCGTAACGTCGAGGCGAACTTCGCCCCCTATCAGTCTCGGGGCCACTGGCAGGGGAGCGCAGAAGACGCAGCCCCCGCCGAAAACGTGCCGCCTGCCTCGCCCGATTCTCCGTACTGGGTGAGCGATGACGCGGAGACCTGGGGCGACATCACGATGCACCACGGGTATTGGGTGAAGAACGATTGGGGCCGCTCGTGTTGGATCCCTGGCGTCGAAGAAACGCCAGCGCGCGTGGTGTGGCGCACCGGCAATGGGTACGTCGGTTGGGCTGCCGAACCTCCGAATTGGGTAGACGACACGTACGATGCGAGCGCTGTCTTGCTCGATTGGACGTTCGTCCTTCTCGGTGCGCTCTTCCAGCCGCACCTTCACGAGCAGTGTCTTTGCAGCGAAGAATCGCGTGAAGCCGCCGTACATGCGACCCGGCCTACGGTAGGCGAAGGGAGCCGCAAGGGGGCCCGCCGAGGTCCCCAGCAAGGAGAAGTGCGCGCTGCCGAGAACGCGCTCCGGGGACACATCGCGGCCAATCCCTCCGTCGATGCGCAAGGCTCTGCGAGTGCTGCATCTACCGTGGGCAAAGGACCGAGTACGACTGCAGCCGTCGCTGCACGCGACGCGAACACGCAGAGTTCGAGCGGCAGTACGAGCTCGAGTAGCAACAGCAAAAAGAAGACCACCGAGAACCCAGAGAGCAGCGTCCGGGTGGTCGTCGTGGCGCTTCCGCCAGGCGAAGAGATGTTCTTGCGATTGCGCACATACCCCTATCAAGGGCCGCTCAATCTCGCACCATCGGGCACGGCCCTCCGCGCGCCGGCGAAGGTCGAGAGCGGTGAGGCTCCCTCGCACGGCTACGGGGGCCCGAGCGGCGGTGCGTCCGATGGCTCGGCAAGCAGCGGTGCCGGGGCAGTTTCTTCTTCGAGCACCTCTTCGTCTCACGCCTCGACGCGCAGCGGCGCCAGCGACAGTCGATCGGGAAGTGCGGCGGTCATGAGCCGCAGCTCGAGCACGTCGAGCGACGGCAGCCGTTCTTCACGAAGCGCGCCGTCGCTTTCCAGCCGCTCTTCCGCTGCGAGTTCGTCGAAGTCGTCGAGCTCCAGCTCGAGTTCTAGTTCCAGCTCGAGTCGCTCGTCGGCCCCACGACGAAAATAGGCGCGTTCAGAGCAGATTGAAGGTTTGCGTCGTCGTCGTCATGCTCGATTGCGCCGGGAAGCGCGTCGCCTTCACGCGATTCACGATGCACGTCGTGACGGAAGCAGGAAGGGTGCTTTGCAGCGCCTGCACGGCGGCCGCATTACCAGAGGGGTCGATCACGGTTCGCAAGGTGAGCTTGCCTTTTTGCCCGTTGACGCACGGTCTCACGGCAGCGGACATGGCAGATGAGATGCTGCCGGACGGGGCCGGTCCTCCGCTGTTTCCTCCGGCGGGGGTGACATCCTGCTGATCTACGGGCACGACGCTCGTGGCGACGTCGAGGCGACTCGGCTTCGAAGAGAACTCGAACGCTTTCGGCGCCTTGATGACGAACCCGTCGACAGCGCGCACTTCTGCATTGCTCGTGCCTCGGACGGCGACTTTCTGACTTTCGAGCCGCCCCCCGTCGAGATTGAGCTTGAGGTTGTACGTCGAATCGATCCCCACGTTGTTACCGCGAACGACCGCGCCGTTCTTCAAGCGAATGTCGGCATTGCCATTGCCGTCGATGGCTGTGGCATCGGACTCGACGCGAGAATCGTCGATGAGGAGCTTCAGGCCCGACGAAGAAGACCGGATCCCGTTGCCCTTCTTGGCGATGATCGAGCTCTTCTTGGTGAGTTTTACGTCCCCGCTGCTGGAAGTGAAGCGAATGGCGTCGTCGGCGCTCGTCACGGTCGTTTCTTGAAGGTCGAGCGTTGCATTGCTCTGGAATTCGAAGGCGATGTCGTCGGCTTTGATGGTGCTTGCCTTCGATGTGATCTTGGCATTGCTCCCGCTCTTGATGGCGTGGTCTTTCCCGGACACCGTCGTGTTCGTCAGGAGCACCTTTGTGTTCGAGTCGCCAGAAATTCCGATGGCCCCCTCGATGCTCGAGTCTTTCGCGTCGACTTCGAGGTTGATGGTTCCGTGAATGCCGTCTTCGGCGCCCTTCAACTTGCTCTTGTCCTTCAGCCAAACCTTGCCGTTCGTGCCGAGGTCGATCGCGTGACCTTTCGTGCTCGTGAGCGTCGTATTCACGAGGCGAACTTCGACGTTGTAGGCGTTGGGGCCCGACACGACAGCTTCGGCGGAGGTGATCGTGCTGTTCTCGATCGTGATTTTGCAGTTCGTCGCGGCTTCGATCGCAGGGCCCGAACCATCAAATGTCTTGCCCTTGATCGTGACGCTTTCGTTCGTGTGACAAACGAGCGGAAGCTTCACAAAGAAGCGTCCTGCCTTACCGATGATGCCGCCGATGGCGGATATGAGGACAAAGATGACGACGACAACGATCCACACGAGGCTTCCGGCGGCCTGCGCACTTCCCATGTAGACGACATTGGTCGGCATGGGAGGAATGTTGCCGCTGCCGAAGGCCTGTACCCGCGGAGGTTTCGGCGGACGCGCCTTCGAAACCGTGTGGACGGCGCCGCAGTACCTGCACGTGACGGTCGCGTCGTTGTTACCTACCGCAATAGGCGCATTGCACTGGGGACAGCGCTTCTGGACGAGATTCGACATCGTGGAATCGCGACTACGGTGAGACCGGGCTCGTGAGAACCGAGGCCTTCCATTGCGGGTATTCTACATACACGCCCGCCGGCTCTCGGCGAATCTTCGAAGTCATGATGATCGGATAGCGCGGCGTCCCGTCGGCGTTCTTCACGCTCGCTTCGAGCGGTTCGTAGGCGAAGGTGCCTCCAGCGGATGCCTTCTGGTAGTAGATCGTCCCGAAGGAGCCTTCGGCCTTCAGGATCGTCGGACGGAGAGCGGACATCGTGCCGAGCAGCGTGAACTTCGTACCGAACGGGAAGTTTCCGAGGAACGTTTGCGTGGGCGAACCCGCCGCGAAGAAGTTTCCGAGTCCGATCGTGAAAGACTTGTGTGACGCGAGGACGGTATCGCGGAAGAAGCGCTCGTTCGATGCGTCGATGGCGTTGCCCAGCTTCGAGCGAACGATCGCGAGTGCCTCGTCCGGCTTACGGCCGTCGTAGCCGCGATAGATTTGAACGTCGTTCGACGTGGGCCGCGGGATGTTGTCCGGGATCTGAAGGAGCGCGAGGTTCGGCTTGGCGAGGTCGTAGCTGTTCGCGAGAGCGTAGTTCTTGAGCGCCGTGAAGGCAGCGGACCCCGTAGACGGAAGCTTGTCGACTTCTTCGATGCTTCGGAAGAACTTGTCGTCTTCGGGGCCGGCGCTCGGACCGTTGCGTGTCGAGACGATGCTGTTGGCGACGGTCTTCGAGAGCTTCACCTTGGTCGTGTAGACGGCTGGCTCGAGCGAGACGTCGTTCACGAGGTTCAAGATGGCGCGCTCTTCCGGACTGCCCTTGGCGATGTTGGCGGCCTGGGCTCCGGTGAGGTCGTCTGATACTTCGTCGTCCACATCGTCACTTCCGCAGTGAATGGCAGTGAGAGCGAGACCGGCCAAGGCAAAGAGGTGAAGCGCACGCATGAGGCCAAGGATAGCGGAAAAACCTCCCGCTCGCATCCATTTGGCCTTCGAGTCGTCCACGCCTCCGCGCGGGTTTCGCGGACAAATGGCCGACGGGACCGCTCAGCTGAGTTCGTCCGCCAACTTTCGTGCTTCCTTCAGCCGTTCTCGGGCTTCGAGCATGGCGCGTTTTTGGGCGTGGGCCTCCTCGACGACCTCCTTGGGGGCGCGCTCCGCGAAGGCCTTCGAGGAAAGCTTCTTTTCGATGGCGTCGAGGTCCTTTTCGATCCGCTTCTGTTCGCGGTCGACCCGGGCAAGCTCCTTGTCCTTCGTGACGTGACCTCGGAGGTTGATGGCCACTTCGACCGCGCCGTCTTCTGCGGCGACCACGCTGGACGTATTTCCGGCTTCGCGTGCCGCGCTCGTCGGGACCACTTTTGCGTGCCCCTCTGAACGGACGAGTACCTTCAAGGTGTCGGCGTGGGTCGCGAAGAGGGCCACGCCGCGCTCGTTGTCGGTGCGGAGTGTCACTTGCACGAACGTGGCTGGGCTGAGGGCGTGTTCGGCGCGGATCGTTCGCGCTGCACCGATGACGGCTTGCAAGAGCGCCATGTCCTTCGCGACGCCATCGTTCTTCACCGTGTCGGTCTCTGCCGGATACTTCGCGAGCGCGATGGAGAAGACGTTTCCGAACGAGGCCTTGGCCGCCTTCGAATGGGGCAAGCGTTGCCAGAGTTCTTCGGTCACGTACGGCGTGATCGGGTGAAGGAGCTTCAGCGAGGCTTCGAGCACGTAGAGCAGCGTCGCTTTCGTCTCGTTCGCGAGATCACTGCCCGCGCCGTCGCGGACGATGCCCTTCGCGACTTCGAGATACCACGCGCAGACGTCGTCCCAGAAGAAGCGGTAGGCCTCCGTGGCGGCCTCGTCGATGCGGAATGCCGCGATACCAGCGCTGCAGATGCGCGCCGCGTCGGAGAGCTTGCCCAAGACCCACTGGTTGAAGAACCCTTTGGCTGCAGGCGCCCTTTCCGGAACTTCGTTGCCCTCGGCGAGTTCGAGGACGAGGCGTGATGCATTCCAGATCTTGTTCAAGAAGTGGCGATAGCCTTCGAGTCGCTTCGGCGCGAGGGCGATGCGCTTGTTCGAAGGAGGGTACGTGGCGAGCGTGAAGCGAAGCGCGTCGGTTCCGAAGGCAGGAAAGCCGCTGCCCATCGTTGCAGCAGACGGGTAGGCCTTCTTGAATTTGGCGAGCGCCTCGGCCTCCGGAGCTCCCGGGAGCGACTTGGCGACCATGTCCTTGAATTCCGCGCCGTAGATGAGGTCGAGCGGATCGATCACGTTGCCCTTCACCTTGCTCATCTTGTCGCCCGTCTCGTCCACGATGAGGCCGTGCAGGAGAACGCGCTTGAAGGGAACGCTGTCCGTGAAGTGAAGCCCGAACATGATCATGCGGGCTACCCAGAAGAAGAGGATGTCGTAGCCCGTCTCGAGATCGTGCGCGGGGTAGAACTTCGCGAGGGCGGGGGTCTTCTCTGGCCAGCCTTGCGTCGCGAACGGCCAGAGTGCAGACGAGAACCAGGTGTCGAGCACGTCGGGGTCCTGCGTCCACCCCTCGCCGTTGCATTCCTCGGGCTTCTCTCTCGCTACGCGCACTTCGCCGTTCGGACCGTGCCAGGCAGGGATCTGATGACCCCACCAGAGTTGTCGCGAGACGCACCAATCTTGAATGTTCTCGAGAAAGTGCTCGTAGGTCTTCGTCCACTCTTCTGGGAGGATCGTGACATCGCCCTTGTGCACGGCGTCGAGCGCGCGCTTGGCCATGTCACCCATCTTGAGGAACCATTGCGTCGAGATCATCGGTTCGACGACGACCCCGGAGCGTTGGCTCTTCGGCACCGTCAGACGATGAGGCTTGCTGCCGCGGGCGAGACCGAGCTCGTCGAGGGCCTTCTTCACACCGGTGCGTGCACGTTCACGCGTGAGCCCCTGGAAGCGGCCACCGTTTTCGTTCACCGTTCCGTCTAGATTGAAGATGCTGATCTCTTCGAGGTTGTGACGCTTGCCTGTCGCGAAGTCGTTGAAGTCGTGCGCTGGCGTGACTTTGACCGCACCCGTGCCGAACTTCGGATCGACGAGGATCGCGTCCGTCACGATGGGGATTTGGCGATCGAGGAAGGGGTGACGCAGCTTCTTGCCGTGGAGGTGCAGATAGCGTGGGTCTTCCGGGTGCACGGCGACGGCGGTATCACCGAGCATCGTCTCCGGGCGCGTGGTTGCGACGACGATTTCTTCTTCGGACCCCACGACGGCGTAGGCGAACTCGAAGAGCTCTCCGTTGGTTTCCTCGTGATCGACTTCGAGATCGGACAGAGATGTGAGCAAGACGGGGTCCCAGTTGATGAGACGCGTCGCTCGGTACATGAGACCTTGCTCGTGGAGGCGAACGAAGGCTTCGCGCACCGCGTGGCTCATGTCCGGGTCCATCGTGAACTTGGACCGCGGCCAATCGGCGGAGCTACCGAGGACACGTTGCTGGCGCGCGATGTTGCCGCCGCTTTCGCCCTTCCACTCCCAAATGCGCTTTTCGAACGCTTCGCGACCGATGTCGAAGCGCGTTTTGCCGTCGCGTGCGAGCTGCCGCTCGACCACGGTCTGCGTGGCAATGCCAGCGTGGTCCATGCCTGGTTGCCAGAGCGTGTTGAAGCCGCGCATGCGATGCCAGCGCGTCATGACGTCTTGGAGCGTACAAAAGAGCGCATGCCCCATGTGCAGCGAGCCCGTGACGTTGGGCGGCGGCATCGGACACACGTAGACCGGGCGGTGGTCGTTCGGGTCTTCGTTCGCAGCGAAGACACCGTTCTTCTCCCAGAAGTCGTACCAGCGTGTCTCGACCTCTTTCGGGTCGTAGGCTTTCGTGAGATCGGGCGGGGCGACGGCGTCGTTCATGACGCCCTCGTTCTACCGCGCGGGGAAACCGCCGCGCAACCCCGCTCCCTCGTGAGATCAGTCTTTCGTGAGGCGCTCGATCTCTTCTTTGATCATCATCTCGGCCATCTGCGGAACGACTTCCCAGACCGCCTTCTCGATGACGTCACGCGTGAGCGCGAGCACACCCTCGACCTGTTCCTTCGTGAGACCGAGGCCGGCGAGCTTCGCATGGAGGTCGCCGCCCGCTGCAACAGGAGCTGCGGCAGGCGCTGCATGCGCGGGGCTCGGCGTCGCTGCGGCGGCAACGGGAACGGGCGGGGGCGCTTTGGCCGCTGCCGTCGGGATCGCGGGGGGCTGCACGGGACCGTCACCGAACATGAGCGTACGAGCGCGCTCTGCCGTCGGCTTCGGGCCCGTACCAGGAGCCCCTGCGCGCGGCGCGGATGCAGGCGCACCCGGGATGGGGGGCGGACCACCGGCCGAAGCGGGCGCTGCGGCTGCGGGAATGGGAGGCGGTGCTGCGGGCGAAGCAGCCGTGCCACTTGCACGCGCGGAAATCGCCTTCTTGGCTTTGTCGATGAGCTGCTGCGAATCGAACGGCTTGTCGCAGAAGTCGTCGATACCCGCGTCTTGTCCCTTCGCGGCGTCGTAGGGGTTGTAGCGGCTCGAAAGGAGAATGATCGCAGCCTTCGGAAGGCGCCCTCGAAGCTCTTTGGCGAGCGCGTAACCGTCGTCGGAACCGAGCACCGCGTCTACGAGCACGCAGCCCGCGTCGGCCGCCTTGGAGAGCGCGGCTTCGCGACCTTCGGCCAGGATTACGTTGAAGTCGTCGCTTCCGAACGTGATCTCAAGGCACTTGCGAATCGTGGCGCTGTCGTCGACGGCGAGGAGATTTGTGGGCACGAGGGTAGACTCCAATCGAAGGAACGAGGACGCCCGAGGACGCCGCCGCCAAAATGAGTGACCTGCGGAATCGAGGCCACGTCACGGCTATTCTCGTGACTTCGGGATACCACTGTCAAGTGTGGTCCATGGGTTACGGGACTATTTGTGCAGTACGCCAGCGCACGCCCAGCCAGCTCGCAGCTCGGGCTGCGCGGGCTGCTCGGGCCCGACGTGCTCCAGCGCGCTCGTCGCCATCGCGTGCTTTCGCCCCTCTCAGGCGGAGCGAGCGGCATTTCGAGCCACTTCCGCATCGGAGAAGGCGATCTTCTCTTTGCCGATGGTCTGCTCGGACTCGTGGCCTCTCCCTGCGATGAGAACGACGTCGTTGGGTCCTGCGGCGGCGATCGTGGTCTCGATGGCGCGCTTCCGATCGAGCTCACGGATGACAGAGGCACTTGCGCCTTCGGGAATGCCCGCGGCGATGGCGTCCGCAATCGCCAATGGCGACTCATTTCGCGGGTTGTCGCTCGTCAGCACGATGTAGTCGGCGGTGGAAGCAGCGGCGCCCATGGGAGCTCGCTTCTTCTGGTCGCGATTGCCGCCGGCTCCGAAGACCACCCAGAGCTTGCCGTCCGGGGGCGTGACGGCGCGAGCGGCGGCGACGGTGCGCAGCAGACCGTCGGGGGTGTGCGCAAAGTCCACGACGACGAGCGGGTTTGCCCGGACGATTTCGAATCGGCCAGGCGGCATGGGAACGTTGGCGAGCTCTTCGACCGCGCGGTCGGCGGGGACTCCCGCTGCCATCGCTCCGAGCAGCGCGCCCAAAGCGTTTTCGACGTAGATGCTTCCGGCTCCACGGATGCGGAGCACTTCCGGCACCCGGCCGAGGATGGGTGAAGCATGTAAAGTGCACTCGGTTCCATCGGCACGAATCACGAGGTTCGTCGCGACGAGGTCGGCTTGGCTCGTGTCGCCGCGGTCTGCGACGGCATAGCGCCAGATGCGTACGCCCTTTTGAACGACCTCTTCGAGCAGCGCGCTGTTTTCGTCTGCTGCGTTGAATACGACGGTGCCGCCGCGAGGAACGTGCATGAAGAGTTGCGCCTTGCTCGCCAGATAGTGCTCGGGCGTGCCATGCGCGTCCATGTGATCGTGCGAGAGATTGGTGAACACCGCGACCTCGCAGGGCCACGCGCCAGCGAAGCCTCGAGCGAGTGCCTCGCTGGTCATCTCGGCTGCGACGAACTGGCCGCCGCGTTCGAGGCAACGATGCATCAACTCGACGAACCCGCCATGGGTATGGGGGACGTCTGCAGGCTCGTCACCGAGAAATGCGCCGACGGTCGTGGCGCGCGCGACCGGCGCCGACACGAGTGAGAGAAGACGTGCGACCAGTGTGACCGTCGTCGTCTTGCCGTTCGTCCCCGTCACGCCGACGGAGAGCAAGCGGCTCTTCCAGGCTGGAGGCGGCGGAGGCGGCTGCACCTTCATGATGCGCCGCCTCCCTCCCGTGCACTCAAGAGACCAATCTCAATCGTTGTTACCGATGCTCTCGACGCAGCTCCAGAGGTCACCCGGCTTCGAGCTGTCGAGCTTGAAGCAGCGTTCGACGCTGGAGCGCCCCGCAACGTTGAGGCCGTTCATGAAGGCGCGGCACTGTTTCGTCATGCGACCGCCCGCATTCTGCTTCTTGTCGCCGACGCGTGCGATGTACGAATCGACGATCGCCTTGCATTGCGCGTCGATGTTCGTGTCGTGGCAGGTCTCACGGAGCGCAGAGCGCATGCACGAGTAAGCAGCGCTTGCAGCGTCCCACGACTCGTTGCCTTGCTTCTTGACCGCGGCGTAGAGGCAGTCCATCGCGCGCTTCGAAACGGGGCCACGCATGTACTTCTCGTAGTCGCGGCACATGCCCTCGACGAACGGCTCCACACCAGACGTCGTGCTGTAGAGGGTCTCGCAGAAGTTCTGCTTGTTGTAGGTGACGTCGAAGGAGAGACGGTCGTTGTCGGAACCGCCCGGCTTGCAGCTGCCGGTCGCCACTTCTTGGAGGCTCTCCATGCAGCTGTAGACGACGTAGTCTGCCCCGAAGCGATCCTTTGCGTTCTGGATCGCGCAAGCTTCGATCGTCGGACGGAGCTCGGGTTTGACCGCCGTCATCATCTTCATGCATGACGTCTTCTTGATGATCGTCTGACCGCCCGTCGCCGTTTGCTGCGCGATGATGCGCTCGCAGGCGGGCTTCGTCGCCGTCTGGTAGCACGTGTTCTTCACGTTCGTGCCGATGCAGTTGTAGACGTCGGTCCAGTCGAGGTTGTTGCCGGCGCGATCGGTCTGCCAATCTTCCGTGCGGTTGACGCCGCGCTTCTTGCTCTTCATGCACTTGTGGACGGCGTTGGCGACCGGCTGGCGAAGGTTGTCACGGACGCCGATGCAGAGACCCCATTGCGAGTCGTCGAAGCCCGTCTTGCTCTCGGCGGTCGGGCTCGTGTCGTCGTAACGAGCGATGTCGAAGCAGGTGCCCTCGACGTAGGAAGTACCGGCAGCGCTGCTGTTGATGCAGCCCGTGAGGTCCTCGTCCGTTGCGCCTTCTTCGGCGTCGTCGCTCGATGCACAGCCCGTCGTGCCGCTGATGGCGGTCGCTGCTGCGAGGCTCGCCGCGAGAACAAGAAACCTCTTCCGATCAATATTCATCGATATCCTCCAAGACTGCGATTGCAGATGGTCCCCTGCTAGTGTGCTAGGCTATGGCCCGTCTTCGAGCCTTGTCAAATGCCGATCGGTGCTCGTCAGGAACTCGCAGCCGAAAAGCATTCACGCACATGAGGAAAACTGGCACTCATTCCGACGCAGCGGCAGCTCCTGCCCCGTCTGGCACGTCTGCCGCGTCGTATTCGGTGACAGCAGAATTTCATCGCAAGGCTCTGGACGCGGTCGTTCGGCATTTCCGTGGGTGCAGCTGGAATACGGCGCGCGACGCAGTTCGAACAGGAAAGGTATCGATCTCCGGGCAGGTCGAAACGGAGCCGACGCGCTTCGTGCGCGAGGGCGACGTCGTCACCTACAACGCCGCTGCACGCAAGCCGCGCCCAAGCGAGGACCTTCCCAAGGACGCGATTCTCTACAGTGACGCGCACGTCATCGTCGTGCACAAGCCGCCCGGCATGAGCACCGTTCCGTTCGACGAGAACGAGGCCGGCACTGGAACGCTCGACGAGCGGTTGCGGGCGTGGCTCGCGCGCGAGAACCGAAATGCGCGGGTCGGCGTCGGTAAAGGGAGCAAAGCGAGCAAAGGAGGCTCGGGTGGGCTCACGCGACAGCCACCTTCGCTGGGGGTCGTACATCGCATCGACAAGGAAACCTCGGGCGTACTCGTCTTCACGCGAACCTGGCTCGCGAAGCAATCGCTTGCGGCTCAGTTTCGTGCCCACACGGTACACCGCAAATATCTCGCGATCGTCCACGGCGCCGCGCGCTCGGCCACGCACGAATCGCACCTCCTCGAGGACCGCGGCGATGGACTTCGCGGGTCCTACGAAGCGCGTGCACGTCGTGGTCCCAAGGAGGGGCAGCTCGCCATCACGCACGTCGAGCTGCTCGAGCGCTTCGAGGGAGCGAGTCTCGTTTCGTGTCGACTCGAAACGGGCCGAACGCACCAGATACGCATTCATCTGTCGGAGGCCGGCAATCCGCTGCTCGGCGAGCGCGTGTACATCCGGAACTATCGTGGCTCCGAAATTCCGGCTCCGCGCCTCATGCTGCACGCGGCTGAGCTCGGCTTCGTTCATCCCGTGACGGAAAAGCGCATCGACTTCGTCGCGCCGATGCCGGATGACATGCGCGGCGTCTTGGCACGCCTGACGCCGGTCAAGAGAGCCTGAGCTTCGCGCACGAGAAGGAGAGGGCGTGGCCGTTGCGGGCTCGTGCTCAAGTTTCCTCTCCCGTTTGTCGTTGGCGGTGGAGTACGATGCCGGCTCATGAAGCGAAACACTCTTCCATCATGCCTGCGCCTCTCGGTTGCGCTGGTGTTTGCCTCGATGTCGTTCGCGGTCGTCGCGTGCGGAGGGAGCTATCCGGTGCCGCAAGCCCAGCTTTCCGCGGCTGAGGCTGCCTCGCGTAGTGCAAAGGAGCTCGGTGCCGACAAGGACCCGAAAGCGCAGCTCCACGCTCAGCTCGCCTCGGAAGAAATTGCCCAAGCAAAGCAGCTCATGAAGGACGGCGACAATCGTCGTGCCGACTCGATTCTCCAACGCGCCGCAGCGGATGCGGAGCTCGCGGTGATGCTGGCCAAGGAGAAGGCTGCAAAAGAGGAGCTCGAGCAGCTCCACCAGAAACTCAATGCGCTGAAGAGCGGGAAGTAGAGCGAGGACCTCATGCAAACGTTCAAGAAGAACACGCACGCCAAAGTCAGCTCGTTCGCGCGCGTCATGCTCGCAGCAGGGCTCGTCCTCAGCATCGGATGTGGGTCGACCCCTCCGCCGAAGGAGCTGCTCGAGGCGCGGAGCACGTATGATCGCGTGTCGAAGGGAATCGCGGCGGACCAGTCTCCGGCGGAGCTGCACGTCGCGAAGAATGCACTGGCGGCGGCAGAGAAGTCGTTCTCGTCCGATGGCGATTCGCCGGAGACGCGCGACCTCGCTTACGTGGCGACGCGAAAGGCGCAACTCGCCGAAGCCATGGGCGGCATGCTCGCGGCGAGCAAGGAGCGCGATGCAGCGGACAAGGAGAACCAGAGGCTCACTGGCGACGCGCTGAAGCGAGCGCAAGGGGAACTCGCGAATGCGAAGAGTGCGCTCGCGAACGAGAAGGCCGCGCGAGAAGCGGCAGAGAAGCGGGCCGCGCAAGCCATGGCCGACCTTCAGAAGATCGCCGCCGTGAAGCAGGAAACGCGCGGTATGGTCATCACGCTCTCCGGGGGCGTTCTGTTTGCCTCGGGTGAATCCACATTGCTTCCGGCCGCGATCCTGAAGCTCAACGAGGTCGCCGAGGCGCTCACGAAGGGGAATCCCGACGCGAACATCGTCGTCGAGGGGCACACCGATTCGCAGGGCAATCGCAACGACAACATGACGCTCTCCTTGAAGCGTGCGGATGCGGTTCGTGACCAACTCGTCGCACGTGGTGTCGCGGCCGATCGCATCAAGTCTTCGGGTCTTGGTCCGGACCGACCGATCGCCGACAACAAGACGCCCGAAGGCAGGGCCAACAACCGCCGCGTCGAAATCATCGTCAAGTAGCGGGCCGGAGGGCCAGCGCGACATGAGGCAAGCCTCACGTTTCTAGCGAAATGTGAGGCTTTCCTCATATTCGGCCCAATCATTTCGACTACTTGCAGGCCGTGAACAGACCTCAATGTCAGTCGAATCTGGTGTCGGTCGAATCTGGTGTCGGTCGAATCTGGCCTCGCGGGAGTCAGTCTCCGGAGGTGCCCCTGTCGGCTTCGCCGAGGGCTTTCTTCAGCGGAATGAGGAGGGCCCAGGTCGCAAGTCCGGTTACGAACGCGAGGATGGCGAGGAGAGAGAAGAACCCGGCCTTGCTCATCCGCGTCCAATAGATGCCGAGGTATCCCGAGAGGTAGCCTCCGAAGCAGCTCGAGAGGAACCACATCCCCATCATGAGCGACAAGATGCGCGGTGGCGATACCTTCGTGACGAGCGAAAGCCCGATGGGCGACAAATAGAGCTCACCTATCGTGAGGAGTGCGAACATCGCGATGAGCCACAGCATACTGACACGCGTGCCGCCCAAGTAGGCCGCGCCAACCATGAACATGAACGACGCCGCGAGATAGAAGCAGCCGATGGCCATCTTCGCGACGCTACCGGGTTCCTTGCCGCGCTTTCCCTGTCGAACCCACACCGCATTCAAGAAGGGCGTGAACGTGAAGATCATGAACGGATTCACGGCTTGGAACCAAGATGCGGGGACCTCCCACCCGAAGATGTGCCGCTCGGTGCTCTCGAGGGCCCAGTCGGCGATCGTTCCACTCTGCTGCTCGTAGACGCCCCAAAACACGATGTTCAGCGCGCAGAGAACGATGAGCGCGAACACCTTCATCCAGTCGTCCTTGCTGAGCGGCTTCGGCTTCTCGGTGTGCTCGGCCTTCGCCGAATCGCGGTAGCCCGCACCCTCGACGGTCACCGTCTTCTTGGCGCGTTTCATGACGTTGTCCGCGGCGAGATACTTCTGGCCCGCGAGATAGATGACGAGACCACCCAGCAGGCCGACACCCGCCGAACCGAAACCGAGACTCCAACTCACCTTCTCACCCAGGTAGCCGCAGATGAAGGGCGCGATGAATGCACCCAAGTTGATGCCGACGTAGAAGATGCTGAACGCCCGGTCGCGTCGCTGGTCCCCTTCCTTGTAGAGTGCACCTACCTGGGTCGAGATGTTCGGCTTGAAAAAGCCATTGCCGATGATGAGCAACAAGATGGCCGGATAGAACCAGCTGCCTTTCATGAGCAGGAACTCACCGGCCGCCATGATGAGCGCGCCGATGACGACCGACCGACGCTGACCAATGAAACGATCGGCGATGTATCCGCCGAGGACCGGCGTGGCGTAGGTAAGCGCCACATAGAGCCCCTGCACCTCGGATGCGATGCCCTTGTCGTCGAGCGGACCATGAACCCACTCGAGCGCATGCGCGACCTGCGCGTGCCCGAGGACGCCGCCCCCATGACGATTCGTGAAGATCTCGGTAAGGAGGTAATACCGAAGGATCGCGCGCATGCCGTAGTAGCAAAAGCGCTCCCACATCTCCGTGAAGAACAGGACGAAGAGGCCCGCGGGGTGACCCATGAACTCGCGTCCGTGGGCGGCCCTCGACGTCTCTTCCGGCTCGCTCGTCGTCATGGCCCCGAGGTGTACCCGGAAACAGGCCGAGGCGGTAAGGATTTACCGGACGTACTTACCGGACGTAATAGTGCGATCCGCCCGCGCTCACTTCGAGATGGAAGTGATTGTGGTGGGCCCAGTTGAAGCCGGGCGTGAGCACCACATGAAACAGCTTTGCCGACACCGTCTCGCACGTGAGTTTGCGGAGCTCGGTCGCTTCGGCGCTCGGCGGCCACGGCGTGTTGGGACTGCCACTCGCCGTGCACGGCCCTTGCCCGATGTACCCGTGGTAGTCCTTTTCGACGACGAGCTTGGAGCCGTCCTTTTTGACGAAGGCGCCGACATCGATGGCAAGCGCCCCTGAATGACGCGACCCGAGGTCACCATCCTTCCACCCCTTCGCAGGGGGCGGCCGATACGCGGACATGTGGATGACCTCGACGATGTCTTGCGCAGCCAGCATCTTCGCGTAGTCGTCCATCGCGAGGACGAGCCGACAATCGAACACCTCGAAGGGGGACGTCTTTCGTTGAGCTTCGGGAATCGCGCTGTGGAAGGAAACGCCGCTCAGGGGACCCGTCAGCCGAAGGGGCACCATGACGCCGCGCAAATCGCCTTCCTGCTTCACGGGCAACTTTCGCAACGTCGCTTCGATGATGCATGCATCGTGCGGCATGGCGCCGTAGCGCATCGCGGGATCGCCCGGCTCTGCCGGCGGAACGGGTTGCGAAGGAACGGGTGCCGGGCGCGCCGCCTGCGGGACGACCCGCGCGACTCGTGGCGGAGCCGAACGTGGCGCCGGCACATGCGCTCCGGGATGGGGCGCCGAGGGAGCCGGAAGCTGCGGCAATTTTCCACTGGTTCCACGCACTTGCGCGAGAACGAGGAGAGCGGCGGCGGCTCGCATGCGGAAAGCCTAACATTCTTTCGGGGTTTTCGCGAATCTCCCCATTTGCGGTAAGCTTCGGACACCGATGGCGGCACTTTCCGAACGAGAGAAAATCATTCTCTATGCGGCCGTATCCGAGTTCGTCCAAAACGGAACACCGGTAGGTTCGCGCACGATCTCGAATCGCGGTATCGACCTTTCGCCAGCGACCATTCGCAACGTCCTCTCCTCGCTCGAAGATGCTGGCTATCTGAAGCAGCCTCACACGAGCGCAGGGCGCGTGCCCACGGACAGTGCTTTCCGCCTTTTCATCGATGCCTTGATGGAACTCCGCGAGCTACCACCGGAAGAGCACGAGCGCATTCGCGCGCACATCGGCGACCTCTCGCATGGCGTCGAAGGCCTCCGCGAAACGGGCAGGTTCCTCAGCGAAATGACCGGGGCCGCCGCAGTCGTCATCGCGCCCCGCGGTACATCGACTCTCCGCCATCTCCGTTTCATCCGCACGATGCCGGGCGAGATGCTCGCCGTCCTCGTACTGGCAGACGGCACCGTCCAAAACCGATTCTTCAAGGCGAACGTGTCCGAAGAAGAGCTCGTGCGCGTGCACAATTTGCTCGATGACGTGGTCGAGGGGCGCACGCTCACGGACCTCCGGGACTTCTTCATTCGCAAACTCGCCGCAGAACGCGTCCGCGGCGACGCGCTTCGCCGAACCGCATACGAGCTCGGCGAAGCAGCACTCGGCGCGGCGCCGCCAGCCAACGCCGCGGGGGCCCGCGCGCAAGAGCTCGTCATCGAAGGTCGCGTACGCCTACTGGAACGCCCCGAGTTCTCTCATGCGGACGACCTCAAGCAAGTAGTGAGTGCGCTCGATGACGAGGACAAGCTCGTTCGTCTCATCGACAACGCGCAAGGTTCGGCCAAGCAGGTGGCGGGGCGCCCCGCGGCCGAAGCCGGAGGTGCTGCGGTTCTCGTCGGCAAAGAGACCGGGGAGCTCGCAGGCGGTCAGCTGGCGGTCGTCACCGCTCCTTATTCGAGTCCAACGGCTGCCCAAGGTACGGTCGCCGTCATCGGTCCGACCCGCATGGACTACCCCAAGGTCGTGCCTATCGTCGCAGCCACGGCCGTCGCCATGACCGAGCTCTACGAACGGGGTGAGCGCCGGGACGGCGCCGATCGTCGCGACGACGACGACGATCCGTGACGATTTCGTCGGGCAATCGTGTAGCCTAGTCGCGTCATGCCCGCCCCTCCGCCGGAACTGCAAGGAACCCACGTCGCCGATTCTCCTCTCGATCGCGCACTCGAGATGATGCTCGCCGGTGAGCGCGACTCGGCGCTTCGTTGGAGTGCGGCCGTCGTGAAGGACGATCCCTCCATCGCGAGCGCCCTCCTCATCACGGCCCGACTGCTCGCCGACGCCGCGCGCACCGACGCTGCCACCGAGGCGTTCGAGCTCGCCGTCGATCGCGCCATCGACGCGGGCAACCTCCCGCTCGCGGTCGCCGCCGCTCACGACCTCGGAAAGTTGGGACGTGACTCGTCCGCGCTCCTCGATTCGATCGCAAAGGCTTTCTGCGCAGACTCGCCACGTCTCGGCGATGCGAGCTTGCCGCCGCCGCCCCTGAACAGCGGTGACGACCTCCAGCCTTTGAGCTCGGTCCTCACCGGTCCCGCCCTGCTGTCGAAGGTCACCGAAATCGTGCATGACGCAAAGCGCGCTTACGCCGACGAAGCGAACCTCGAAGACCCGCTCATCGCTCCGCTCCCTCTCTTCTCCGCACTCAAGTACGAGGGGCTGAGGGCACTCATTGCATCGTTCGAGATGAAGACCGTCCCCGCCGGCGAAATCGTCATCGAAGAAGGCAGCGAAGGCTCCGAGGCATTCATCGTGGCCCGTGGCGAGCTCGAAGTGCGCAAACACTCCGAGAACCCCGATGAGCCAGACATGACCATGGCACGCCTCACCGGTGGCGCACTCTTCGGCGAGATGGCTCTTCTCGCGCGCGCGCCGCGGTACGCGAGCGTCGTCGCTTGCCGCCCCTCGATTCTCCTCGTCGCCGATCGCTTCGAGCTCGAGAAGGTGGCCCGAAAGCGCCCGGACGTCGGTTCCGAGCTCGCGGCCCACTGTCGTCGCCGCATGGTGGCGAACCTCGTCCGAACTTCCCCCGTTCTCCTCGCGGTCGATCCCGAAGAACGGCCGGCGCTCGTCGAACGGTTCGAGACGCGCGTCTTCGAGAAGGGCGAGCGACTCACCGTCGAAGGTGCGGAGCCGACAGGGTTCCATTTGATCGCTTCGGGTGAGGTGTCCGTCGTGAAGCGCGAAAACGGCGAGCCGTTCGTCATCGCGACGCTCGGTCCCGGCCATGTCGTCGGCGAAGTCGCGCTCGTCCTTCGTCGGCAAGCGAGTGCAGATCTCGTCGCCGTTCATCCGACGGTGACGCTCCACTTGCCGAGAGGCGAGTTCCTCGCACTCATTCGTGAACATCCAGGCATTTTGCTGCGGCTCTATCTCCTCGCTGTCGAGCGCGACGAAGAGACAGCCATGATCATCGAGAACGCGGTCACCGCGGTCGGCGACGACCTCATTTTGGTCTAGGCCGGGTCTAGCGCGATCCAATGGGCAGCAAGCACGACCACGATCATGACCACGGGCATGATCACGCCCACCATCATCATGATCACGGTCACGAGAAACACGGTCACGGCGATTCGGGGGCTTCGAAGTCCGACGAGCACCCTTCGTTCAACAAGACCGAAGCACGCCAAGCACGCCGACTCACGTGGGTTCTAGGCCTTACGACCCTCTTCTTCTTCGTCGAGTACGTCGGCGCAACCATCTCGCAGAGCAAGGTCCTCCGTGCCGATGCGCTGCACCTCTTGATGGACATCTTCGCACTCGGCATGAGCCTCGTCGCCATGCGGCTCTCCGTGCGCAAGCCGAACAGCGTTTTCACGTTCGGCCTCCGTCGCGCCGAACCACTCGCGGCACTGCTGAACGCGACGCTCATCTTGATTGCGACGTTCGAAATCGTGCACGAGGGCATCGAGTCGCTGGTTCGTGAAAGCGCGCCCCGTGCCGGGCTCATGCTCATCGTGGCGGTCGGAGCGCTCATCGTGAACGGTATCAGCGCTTGGCTCTTGCACGGCGCCATGCACCATCACGGTGCACACGGTCACGGCCACGAACATGACCACGGTCACGAGCATGAGCATGACCACGATCACGCTCACGCCCACGCGGGACATGCGCACGGGCATGCACATGGCAAAGGGCATCATCTCAATCTGCGCGGCGCTTGGCTCCACCTGCTCGGGGACGCCCTCGGCTCCGTGGCTGCGCTCATCGCGGCCATCGCGATCCGAGCGGGCGCTCCCGTACAAATCGATTCGTACGGAAGCTTCTTCGTCGCGCTCATCCTCGTCGTCGGCGCTGTTCGCCTGATTCGCGATGCACTACGCGTACTGCTCGAGGCCGCGCCGAAGCACCTGCCCGCCGAAAAGGTCCGAAAGTTCCTGAGAGACTTCGACAACGTAAAGGAAGTCATCGACGTTCACGTTTGGACGCTCGGCGCAGGTCAAGACGCCATCACGGCCCGCGTCGCCCCTCGAAAGGACGACGCCACCCTCGCGTTCGAACTGAGCCGAGAGCTACTCCAACGCTTCGCCCTCGGTCACGTCACGGTCCAAGTCGACCCAGCGCACGGTCACAGCGCTTCCGAAAAGAAGCACCCTGCACCCACCAAGCCGAGATCCCCCAGCTCCGCCGATCACCTGCACTGATTGCAGGGACCGTGGTCACCTGCACGGATTGCAGGGACCGTGGTCACCTGCACTGGTTGTCGACGCAGTCGCGGCCGCCGGTGCAGTCGGACTTCTTCGTGCATTGCGGTGCCGCCTCGGTCGCCGTGCGACAGACGCTGTCGGCGGCGCAGTACCCGATACGCGAATCGATCGAGCGACAAAGGGCATCGCCCCCGCAGGTGTACTTGCAGAAGCCGTTCAGGCACTTCTGAGCCATGCCGCTGCCCGTGCATTGAGCGTCGCTCGTACAGTTCGGGCTCGGTCGCGTGTCGGCGACGCACGCACCTTGGTTGCAGTACCGCCCATCACCACATTCGAGGTCGTCCGAGCAGGCCTGCGTGCAAGTGCCCCCGGCACACACGGGGGTATCGCCGCCGCACTGCGCATTGCCGGTACACGACGGTGTCACGGGATTGTCGACGCACGCGCCCTTCTGACAGACCTTGCCCTCGTCGCAGCTCGTCGTGGCGCACGAGTCGAGGCATTGTCCGTTGAAACACACCTCACCGTTTTGCGTATCGCACTCACTCGTGTAGGCGCAGGCATTCTGCTTGTCCGTGCATGCGCCGGCGACGCAGGCCTTTCCGCTGCCGCACTCTTTCTCTTCGGTGCAGGGACACGGGCCGTTCGCACCCCCGCACGCCACGCAGGCGCCGCTCTGACACGACTTGCCCACGCCGCACTCTGCATGCGCGGAGCAGGTCGCGCTGGGGGTGGGCCCTACCGGATTGTTGGCCGGCGCAGGGGTGCTCGCCGGCGCCGCGGGGCCCGAGGCTTTGGTGCTCGGGTTTGCCTCACTCGGGCTGCACCCGTATCCATCGCAGGTGTAGCAGCCGGTCGCGTCGCAGTACCCACCCACTTCGCTCGAGGGCCCGCAGCCGCTCGCAAACCCAACGCTGGCGATCGCAAAGACCGAGAAGAGGGAGAAGGGGAGGGCCGAGGGGGAAGACAGCTTCTGCGTGAAGGACATGAGGGTGAGCTCCTGCTTCTCCCTCTGCGGGTCCCGTGCCAGGCCCTTCATGGAAAATTTGTCCAGCGAATCCGCTATATTATGGAATCGCCGGGGACAAATGTCGGGACACTGGTTACGGGGTGGGTGTGCACGGGCGTTCACACGTCCTTGACACATGCTTGACCCGGCCGCTGGCATTGGCTACCGGGAAAGGCCATGAAGCTTCGTTCCCTTTCCTCGCTGCTCGTTTCCTCCGCCCTCCTGCTCGGAGCCTCGAGCGCGTTCGCCGAGACCAAGGTCGCCGTCGTCGACGTCGATCGCGCGGTGTCGAGCACGGAAGAGGGCCTAAGGGCCGCTGCCGACTTGAAGAAGATGTTCGAGTCGAAGCAGCAGGAACTCAACAAGAAGCAGAGCGATCTCCAGAAGCAGCAAGAAGAGATCATCAAACAAGAGAAGGTCATCTCGAAGGAAGCCGCGCAGAAGCGCAAGGAAGAGTGGCAGCGCCAGATGATGGAGCTCCAGGCCGTCTTCGTCGAATACAACAAGGACCTCGAGCAGAAACAGAAGGCTCGCATCGACCCCATCGTGCAGAAGATGCTCGAAGTGGTTCGTCGCGTGGCCTCGACCGATGCATTCGACCTCGTCGTCGAACGCCGTGCGGCCGCGTTCGTGCGCGCCGACCTCGACATCACCGATCGCTGCATTCAGCTCTACAACAGCGGCGGTGGCGGCGGAGCTCCTGCACCCAAGGGCTCGCAACCGCAGGCACCCACCGCACCGCCCGCGCCGAAGAAGTGACCATTGCGCTCGCGCCGCGCAAGCTCGCCGATCAAGTAGCGCGGCACGGAGGCAAACTTCGTTCGGCGCCTGGAGGAGGCGACATCGCGGACGTCGTTCTGCGATCGCTCGAACCCGTCGAAAGCGCGGGGCGAGGCTCGCTCGCGCCACTCCTCGCGCTTCGCTATGTTGCGGCTGCACGCGCCGCCGTCGAACGCGGCGCCGTCCTCCTGATCGACGCAGCGCTCGCGGCCCAGTTCGAAGACCTCCCCGGGTGGGTTCACCCCTACGCGGGGTTCACGCTGGCCGAGCTTCTCACTTATGCCGACGTTACCAACGAACCGGCCCGCGTTGCGCCAGATGCAGTGCTCGACGCGAGCGTGCTCCTCGCGCCACGGGTCATCGTCGGTCGCAACGTGAGCATCGGCGCCTACTCCGTCATCGGACAACCGGGATTCGGATTCGTACCCGCTCCTTCCGGCGACCTTCGACGCTTGCCACACTTGGCAGGCGTCATCATCGAGGACGACGTGAGTATCGGCAGCCATGTCACCATCGACGCCGGTACCCTTCATCCGACGATCTTGCGACGAGGCGTGAAGATCGACTCTCACGTCCACATCGGGCACAACTGCGAGATCGGCGCAGGCACGCTCATCGCTGCGCAATCTGGGCTCGCGGGTTCCGTTCGAGTCGGCGCCTCCGTTCTCATCGGCGGTCAAGTCGGCATTGCCGATCACGTGCACGTGGGCGATGGCGCGCGCATCGCGGCCAAGAGTGGTGTCATCGGCGACGTCGACCCCGGCGTCACCGTCGCTGGCTATCCTGCAGTCTTGCGCGCACGATGGCTGAGGGGCATCGCCGAGACATACCGTTCCGCCACGCTTTCCGATGCGGAGGAGGCGGAAGAAGCCGAGGCTGCCAAAGCGCGCGCCGAGAAAGGCCATGCGGGATGACGATGGTCCATGGAACGGCCATCGTGCATCCGCGCGCGAAGCTCGGGAAGGGCGTAGAAGTCGGCCCGTACTGCCTCGTTGGCGAACATGTGACGCTCGGCGCCGGCTGCAAGCTCATGGCCCACGTCGTCATCGATGGCCATACGTACATAGGCGACGACAACGAGTTTCATCCTTTTGCGGCCATCGGCGGCGCACCGCAACGTCGTCCTCGCCACGGCGAAACGCGAGGTCTTCGTATTGGCTCACGCAACGTCTTTCGTGAAGCCGTCACTGTCCACGTGGGCACACAGCACGATACCGAGATCGGCGACGAAGTGCTCTTGATGGCGGGAGCCCACATCGCACACGACGCCACCATCGGTTCGTTCGTGACCATCGCGAACGGGGTCCAAATCGCGGGGCACGTGGTCGTAGATGACTACGTGACCTTTGGCGGCCTTGCTGGAGTCGCCCAGCGCAAGCGCATCGGCGAGAGCGCGTTCGTCGCTGCGGGGGCCATGTGTGAGCGCGACGTGCCTCCGTTCGTGATCGTTCAAGGCGACCGCGCGCGCGTCCGTGCGCTCAACGAAGTGGGCCTCGAGCGACGCGGCCTCGACAAGGAAGACATCGAGGCGCTTCGCGTAGCGTTTCGCGCGCTCTTCGTCACACCTCGCAAACCCGTGCCGGTCTCCATAGCAGCGCATCCCCTCGTGCAGCGGCTCATCGCGTCTCACGGCGTAGACAGCGAACGCTGAATCAATCTTTGCAGCAGCGAAATCCGATCTGCGGTGTCGTGTTGTCTTGTCGTTGTGGAACTTCGGCGAAATCACACGTCGCGGCGAACTTGTCGAAGTTCCACGGCCCGCCTTGGGCGAGGCAGCGCGTGAGCTTGGGGTCCGAGTTCTCCGGTTCGCATACGTCGATCCACTCCATGACGTTGCCCGTCATGTCGTAAATGCCAGGGTAGCCGCCCACGCACTTGGGGTCGCTCGCGACGTCTACGGTGCCGTAGTTCGACGTGACGACGCCGATGTTGCAGGCCCCTTGCTCGTAACTGTCGCCGTAAGGGTAGGCGAGCATCGCGGAGCCTCGGGCGCACGCTGAATACCATTCGCTGTTGGCTTCACGATGCGAGCCGCGGTCGAATCCGCCCGACACGACGAGCGAGCCTCCGCCGATCTTTCCGCAGAGACGTTTACCAGCCCACGCGCAAAACGCTTTTGCGTCACAGAAGTTCACGCCCTGGACGGGGCCATTGTCTCGCGTTTGAGGGTGCCCGTCGTACCAAAGGTATGCGTCGGGCTTGAAGCCGCGGGGCTGGTCTTGTTCCAAGCGCACGCACCCGTCTGCGCGTTCACGTCGGCCTCGAGAACGAATTCACGGTATTGGCTGTTCGTCACCTCGGTGGAATCGATGCAGTACCCCTGAGGAACGAGGACCATGGATGGGCCGTGCAGCGCCGCACATCGCGAGGAGGCGTCGGCATCTCCCGGGGAGCCTCCGTCTGGTGTCGCGCCATCCTTCGGCGGTCCGGATTCCGTTGTCGCGTCGAAGGCCCCCGCATCGAGCGACGCATCCGTCGTACCGCCCGTCAAATCCGATAGGCTCGGAAAGAAGCACGCTGCCATCGGAAGAGTCACGAGGACAGAGAGGAGCCTGGTGCGCATAGGCAAGAGCCGAATCAGCCGCGCCGAATGATGTCGTCGAACTCGCGATCGAAGTCGTCGCCCACCGCAGGCCTCACCTTGGAGCCCTGACCGCGAAGCTTGCGGATACGTGCTTCGACGTCGCGGTAGTAAGGCGTCGAGTTGTGTGCACGCTCGTAGTACTGCAATGCCTCGTCGCCCTGGTCGCGCCCTTCGAGAACGAGGCCGACTTCGTAGCAAAGCATCGTCTCTTGTTGGGGGTCGAGGCGGTCTGCGGCGAGGCCGGCCAGAAACGCTTCGAGTGCCGCGTCACTGTTGCCTCGCTCGAGTTCGATGCCGCCGATCATCGCCTTCACGACACCGACGCGCAGGTGATCGCGCCCCGCGAGTTCGAGCTCGCGGATTGCGTCGTCGAGAAGGCCCATCTCTTTGTAGGCGAGACCGAGGTCGTAGTGCGCCTGCGAGTCGTCGATGCTGATTTGCTTTGCGACGCCCTCTTTGAACTGCTCGAAGATCTCTTCGACGTCGACTTGACCCTGCGGCTCGGCCGCCGGTCCGGGCATCCACGAATCGAGCTGACTGAGCGAGTCTTCGAGGTTGAAACCGAAGTCGGTGGGCGGACGCTCGCGCGCACCGGAGCCAGACGACATCGGAGCAGCGGAAGAGGTAGACAGCTCCTGGAGCTTCTCGAGCAAGAGCGGATTGTTCGGCGAGCGAAGGAGTTGCTGCTCGATGATGACTCGTGCGTCTTCCGTGAGACCGCGCGAGAGGAAGAACTCGACTTCTTCCAGCGCATCGCCGAGCTCCATCTCTCTCGCGCGCACAGAAGCCGAGCGAGTGCTCGTGTTCGCTGCCGCTGCTGCCGGCGCTTCCAACGGGAAACTCGGTAGCGCATGCGGGGCGTCGAGCTCGAGACCGTCGTCGTGGTGCTCGGGCGCGGGCGCATCGAACGGGTCGGAGATGTCGTGGAGCCCCCCGGCCGGAATGGTGCCACCGCGGGACCCCGGAGAGAAATCGCGGATGACCGGCTCTTGCACCGAGGGAGGGGCAGGAGGCGGTGCGAGCGAGCTTCCTTCACCCTCGGCGAGCTCGTACGAGGGGAGGGGCTCTTCGAAGGCGCCCGAACCACCACGACCCGTTTGCGTGTCTTCGTGGAAATGCTCGGCGGCGCCTTGCTCTGGTTCGTGGACGACCTCGTACCCGAGCTCGTGGAGCATGTCGAGCGCGCGTCGGTTTTGGCCGTCGTACGCAAGCACGTCTTGGAGGGCTTGGGCTGCCGAGTCTCCGTCGAGGGCTTCCACGAACACCGCGGCAATGCGGAGCATCGTCTCGATCGCGTCTTCGATCCGATTCGTTTCGATGAGGAGGTCGCGCTCCGCGATGAGCACGTCCATGCGCCCCGGCGCATGCGCGCGTGCGATGCCAACCGTCTCGAGCGCTTCCTCTAGCTCGCCGTTGGCGCGGAGTTCTTCTGCATGCCGCAAGAGCTCGTCTGCGCGCGCGGACGCGCTCTCTTGCGCCGCCTCTTCTCGTGCGTGCCTTTCGGTCGCGTCAGTGAGTTCTGCTTCCTCGCCGACTTCGACGAATGCGTCTTCGTCGATCTCTTCGACTTCGTCGAGGGCTTCGACGTCCTCGAGCTCCAGCTCCGCAGGGGGCTCGGAGAACGCTTCGACGGGCGGGGCCGTGAGCCCGCCACGCTGAGGCACGGATGCTTCGCGCTCTTTGGCCTGGAGCTCCTGGGTACGAAGCTCCTGCGTGCGTTGCAGCTGCCTTTGATCGACGCGAGGCGCCGTCTCGAGCTCCGGTGGATTCGATTCCTGCACCTGCCTGCGTGCGGCCGCGAAGTGCTCGTCGCTGGCGGATGCTGCCGGTGGTATGCCGCCTGGTACATCGACGCCTGCTTGGCCCGCGAGGCGTTTGACCGCGTCGTCGTTCGGGGCGAGCAAGAGGAGCTTGCCGATGATCTCGCGGAACATGCGGAGGTCGCCGGCATCGCGCGCGATACGCGCCATTTCCTTTTGGACTTCGATGCCCTTTTGCGCCTGCCCAATGACGTTGAATGCACGGGCGAGAAGAGCCAGGGTGTCGAGGTTGCGCGGGTTCGCTTGAAAGCAGACCTGTAGCTTTGCGAGGGCCTTCAGACCATCTTCGCGGCTGCCGCGCGCCACGTGCAGCTCGGCGCACGCGCGAGCCTGATCTTCATCAGGTCGGTGGTGGAGCGAGCGCTCGTAGACCTTGATCGCGTCGTCCTTGCGCCCGAGTGCGATGAGCTGCTTCGCGGCGATGCCGAATTCACGCACCGCACCGTCGACATCGCGTACGCGCGACAGGGCCTCGGCGAGGCGAAGGTGGGGCAGGGGATTCGTGGGGTCGAGTTCGACGATCTTTTCGAAGACGCCGATGGCCTCTTTGTCTCGATTTTGTGCCTGAAGCCGTGTAGCCACTTCGTCGAGAGCGGCGAGAGCGTCGCTGACGAGGCCGAGCTGCTTGTAAAGCTCTGCGAGTTTCGGCGTGATGTGGCCGTAGCGCTCCTCGAGTTGGGGAGCGTGCTTGATCACAAGTTCGCGAATTTGCTTGTATACTGCAATCGCCTTGAGCGCGAACCCCTGCTGGGAGTAGACCTTGCCGACCCCTTCGTAGGTGGCGATGGCCTCGGGGTATGCCCCCATTTTCGACTGCAAATCGCCGATCTTCAGCAGCGTGCGCGCGTCCGTCGGGTCCGAAGCGATCAACTTCTGGTACTCGATGATCGCCTTGTCGTACTTCTTCTTGTCGACGAACTTCTGGGCGGCCTGCTGGATTTTGTCGCGATCGATACTCACTTCGCAGACCCCTGCCTGAAGGAGCTCAGCGAACAAGCGCTTGCTTGAAGATCACGAACACGACGGCGAGGGCGGCACATAGGAGAAACGCACCTACGAGCATAGCGCCTCGGCCCCCCGTTTGCATACTAACCGATTCAGAAGCCAGCGATTCGCGCTTGGCCCGCGCTCCAATGATGTGGTGAAGGGCAATCACGGCGACCACCGCTGTCAACTTTCCGTGGAACCAGTGTGCACGCATGTAGGCAGCTGTGTCCAACGACACCAACGCCACACCCGCGGCGAAGCTCCCGAAGAACCCGGGATTGGCCACGCTCTTGTAGAGGTCTCGTGCGAGGGCGGGCGCCTTCTTTTGGAGGAGAAAACCGACGCCGCAAATGGAGCCCACCCAAATCAGGTTGAAAATGACGTGGATGCTGATGAGCGCATAGACCATGCTTTTCGCGATATCACCTCGCGGCGGGCCGGTACACAGGCACCGTACGCGAGGCACCTCGGTCCTCCCTTGCGGGAGACCCGGGCAGCGCCTGGTAGACGAGGTCTCGGGCTCACTGCTATGACCAGATGATGACGCGTTCGGCTTTGTATCAAGCTCCCTTCTCGGTTGGTGGTCCGTACGCGATTGATGCGGAGCTTGCGCGAAAACTCCTCGCCATCGCGCTCTCCCAAGGCGCTGACTATGCCGATCTGTTTTTCGAATACCGCGCCGCGGGTTCGCTCGTCTACGACGAGGGCATCCTCAAATCGGCATCGCGCGGGGTCTCGATGGGCCTCGGTGTACGCGCTCTCAAGGGTGACGCTGCGGGCTACGCATACGTCGAGCGTCTCGATTGGGATGCGATGAAGCGTGCAGCGGAGACAGCCGCACAAATCGCGAGTGGTGGTGGCGACGAACGCGTTGCGCCGCAAGCCGTCCTTTCACGAGAGCTGCCCTCTCGTTACGAGCTCTCGAAGGTGACGCTCGACGAGCCTGGGGAAGAAAAGAAGAAGCTCCTCGAACGCGCCGCTGCGGCCGCGCATGCGTTCGACCCGCGCATCATCAAGGTCGAGGCGAGCTTCTCGGAAGAAATTCGCGAGATTCTCCTCTTCACCTCCGAAGGCAAGATGGCCACCGACGTGCAACCGCTTATGCGCTTCGGTATCCGCGCAGTCGCTGAGCAGGATGGCAAACGTCAAGACGGTTCCTCCGGCGGCGGCGGACGCATGAGCCTCGAGTATTTCGCGGGCAAAACGCCAGAACAACACGCGAAGATCGCAGCGGACCTCGCCATTCGCATGCTTTCGGCCGAAGAAGCGCCGGCAGGCAACATGGAAGTCGTGCTCGCTCCGGGCGACAGCGGCATTCTCCTCCACGAGGCCGTGGGCCACGGGCTCGAAGCCGACTTCAATCGCAAAGGCACGAGCAACTACTCCGGCGCCATGGGGAAGTCGGTCGCAAGTGACCTTTGCACGGTCGTCGACGACGCGACCTTGCTGCAGTCGCGCGGCGCCATCAACGTCGACGACGAAGGCAACGAGCCTTCGCGCAGTGTGCTCATCGAGAACGGCAAGTTGGTCGGCTACATGCACGATCACATGAGCTCGGGGCACTTCAAGGTGCGCCCGACCGGCAACGGTCGCCGCGAAAGCTTCGCGTGCGTGCCGCTCCCTCGCATGACCAACACCATTCTGCTCGCAGGCCCCCACAAGCCCGAAGAAATCCTGAAGAGCGTGAAGCGCGGGATTTTCGCCAAGCGATTCGGCGGCGGGCAGGTCGACATCTCGAACGGCGATTTCGTGTTCTCGCTCACAGAGAGCTACCTCGTGGAGGACGGCAAGATCACGGCGCCGCTGAAGGGCGTCAATCTCATCGGCAATGGACCGGACGTCCTTCGCAAGGTGGTCATGCTCGGCGACGACGTCGAAAACTCCGACGGCATTTGGACCTGCGGCAAAGACGGCCAAAGCGTGCCGGTTGGCGTCGGCTGTCCGACCATCAAGATCAGCAGCATCACGGTCGGTGGCACCCGGGTGTGATCCTCGCGATTCTGGGGGAGCCTTCGGGCGAGGGGGGGCGGCGGGAGACGGACATGCATGCCGCCGCCGCCGAGCTTCGCAGTCTCGGCGCAAAGGTCTCGGAACTGCCACTCTTCGCGAGTGAGCACGACGTGCTCGCGCTCGAAGGCTTGCCGGCGGTACTCATTTTCGAGGTCGGGGGCCGGCTCGATTGGGTCCTCCGCGCGGTCACCTCGCTTCGGAAAAACCTAACCATTCGAGACATTCCTTCGCTCGCGGTGGTCCCGGAGCGGCTCGTGGCGCAGCTTCCGAGCTCGGCGCCGTTCGACGACTTCATCGTCGCGCCCTACTTTGCGGCCGAACTCTACGCGCGCATTCGTCGTCTCGAGTGGCGCGCGAGTTCGTTTTCTACCGAGGAGACATTGAAGCATGGCGAGCTCTTCGTCGACCGAGCCGCGTACTCGGTCACCCTCCGCGGCGAGGTCGTTCCCTGCGCGCGCATGGAGTTCAAGTTGCTCTGTCACTTGCTCGAGAAGCGCGGAAAGCTCCTCACCCGCGAGCAAATTTTGCGACGCGTCTGGGGCGCGAACTACGACGGAGGCGCCCGTACCGTCGACATCCACGTGCGCCGCCTGCGGGCGAAGTTCGGCGAGGCACTTCCACTCGAAACGATTCGCGGAGGAGGTTACAAGCTGAGGCCATGACTCGCATCGTCGTCAGTGTCGGTTGCCCTTCGGGCATTGGTCCCGAGGTGACGTTTGCAGCGCTTTTGCGTGCGCTCCCCGCGGAGGGTGGAGAGCTCCCCCGCGTCGCCGTCGTGTGCGATGCGCGCGTGGCTGATCGTGCAGCCGCGCTCGCTCGCATGCCGAGAACGAAGCTGGTCGTCGTCAAGGACGTGCCCGAGCTCTTCACGCTGCCCAAAGGGAAAATAGCTGTATTTTCTCCGGGACGCCCGCTCGCGCCGAAAGAATTCGTTTACGGAAGACCGACGCCAGCCGGGGGCGCGGCACAGCTGCACTGGGTCGACACGGCCGCGAAAATCGTGCTCGACGGGCACGCCGACGCGCTCGTGACGGGTCCCGTGAGCAAGGATGTGATCGCTCGCTCCGGAGCCCCGGGGGCGAAAGCCTTCCGCGGACACACCGAGCACCTCCAGGCTCTTTCTGGGGCAGACGAAGTGGTGATGGCGTTCGCGACGCCGAAGCTGACCTCGTCGCTCGTGACCACCCATCTGCCGCTCGCTCGGGTCCCGGAGGCCGTGACCGCAGCGGCAGTTGCCCGTGCATGCTTTTGGTTGGGCGCGCATCTCTCTGGAACACGCTCGCGTATCGCCGTATGCGGCTTGAATCCGCACGCGGGCGAACATGGCATGCTCGGGACCGAGGAAACGCGTATCGAGCGGGGCATGCATCGCGCGCGCGCACGAGCGAAGAAGGCCGGCTTCGCGGTCGATCTCGTCGGCCCTCTTCCGGCAGAAGCGGCATTCCGTCTCGCGCGTGACGGAGCCTTCGGGGGCGTCGTCGCGATGTATCACGATCAGGCGACCATCCCCATGAAGCTGCTCGCCTTCGGAGACGCGGTGAACGTCTCGCTCGGTCTGCCGCTCATCCGCACGAGCGTCGACCACGGTACCGCATACGACCGCGCCGGGAAGGGCACGGCGGATGCGAGGGGCATGCGCGCAGCCCTCGAACTCGCGGTGTCGCTCAGCGTCGCAAAACGACGGAAGCGACCCACGCGACGATCGCGAAGCTGACCACGAAGACGATGAACGTGAGGACCTTCGGCGGCTTCTTGCTGGGGTCCGATCGTTCGCTGGCGAGCATCTGCGTCGCGATGACGATGATGGCGCCGAGCTTCTTTTCGGCGATGGGGCTTCGCTCGTCACCGGCTTCTTTGATGGCACGATAGCGCCCCGCCGCTTCGGGAAGTTCGCCTTTGGCCGCAGCGAATTCGAGGAATGCAGCGTGAGCTTTGTCGTCGTCCCAGCGGGCTTCGACGTTCTTCCAGAGGATGTCGAATTCTGCGCTCATGGAGTCTGCAAGAGGATGGTCACGGGCCCTTCGTTGACGCTCTGGACGAGCATATCACTTCGAAAGCGGCCAGTCGCAACGGGGAGCTGACTCCGCGCGCGCTCGACGAAACGCTCGTACAAACGTTCCGCCTCACCGGGCGGCATGGCGCCGTCGAACCCCGGTCGATTGCCGCGGCTCACGTCTCCATAGAGCGTGAACTGGCTCACCACGAGAAGGGAGCCCGAAACTCCGAGGACGTTGCGATCCATCTTGTCGGCCTTCTCGGGCGTTTCGCCGCCAAAAATTCGAAGGCCGAGGATCTTGCCCAGAAGCCACTCGAGTTCGGCTTCGGTATCGCCCTTTCCGACGCCGAGATACACGAGGAGCCCATGCCCGATGCGGCCCACCTCTTCACCTGCAACAGTGACGTATGCGGAAGAGACGCGTTGAACGACGGCCTTCATGCGTGCGTCACTTCCGTTTGCCGTGAACGGCGAGTTCTTGCTCGAGGCGCTTGGTCACGCGGAAGTACTCCGTGCGCTCGTAGGGCTCGTTCAGAATGTGGAAGTCTTTTCGCGCGAGGCCGACGCACCCGAAGCAGTAGGTGCAGCCATGGCAATCGGTGCAGAGGACGAGGTATGCGCCGCCGGTGCAGCGCGTGCATTCGATACCGTGCGACAGGGCATGGCAGTCGACGCAGCGTTCACAGTGCGAGCTCTCGCTGCATCGCTGACAGTCGTTCGAATAGTGGCAGTTGCGGAGGTTTCGGCTTCGAGTGCAAAATGTGCAATCTGCACATGATTGGCAATCATCGCATGCGTAGGAGCCGGGGTTCTCGCGTTCGAGGGCTCCCCCGCCTTCTTTCAACTTACGTAAGCGCTTCTCGAACTCGCTTGGCGTGAGCACCGAAACATCGGCGCGGTCTGCCGGTCTCTGCGATTGCATCGGCCCACCATGTCTCAGGGCGCCCTGTTTCTCCAGAGTCGCGAATCGATTTGTCGAAATCTTGGCCCCTGTAGTTAGATGTAGGACAGTGGCTCCATCGCGCAACCATCGAAGGCTTGGTCCCTCGACCCGCCGCAGCGCCATCCGGCGCTTTCGATCTCGCGCATGGAGGAATACATGAGGACTGTTTCGTCGCTCGCTGCTCTCACCCTACTCGTTGGCGCTCTCTGCCCTGCTCTCGCTTTCGCCGCGGACGCGCCGAAAAAGGCCGACAAGGTCGACGAGGCGAGCAAGGTTTCGGAGTCGCAGAAAGCGCCCTCGAAGCACGCCGGCAAGGTGTCCGGGCCGAAGGCCGACGGTGCCAAGCACGCCGAGGCCAAGGTCGCCGAAAAGAAGGCCGACAAGTCTTCGAAGAAGCACGGAAGTGCGAAACCAAAGGAGGGCATCGTCCTCGCCTCCGCCTCCGTCAAAGTCGATCCGAAGAAGGGGGCCATCGTCCTCGCTTCTGCGAAGACCCCCGCGCATGCAGCAAAGGTCGATCGTCATGCCGACGCGAAGTCGCGTGCGAAGGCAGGTAGTCATCTCGAGACTCACGTGCTCCACCAAGTGAGAGACACGCTCGGCCGCCACCATGCCGACACGCACGGCGAGCCTTCGAAGCAAGAGCTCGAGAAGATTGCCGCGGACGCGCATCGCATGGAGGAGCAGAAGCTCCTCTCGAAGGTTCGCTTCAACAAAGAAAATGGCGTCGACCTCAGCTTGAAGAAGGTCAGCACGAAGGGGGAAAAGGCTGAGCCAGTGAAGGGCGGAAAGAAGGCCCCCACGTGCAGCAAGCCGGCGGTCGACTTCATTCGTGGCGACCACACGGAGAGCATTCGGCTCGTCACGTGTGAAGGAAGTGTCCTTCCGGAGGCCGTGAAATCCCTCACCGAACTCGCCAAGCCGCCGTCGGGCATGATGCCCGCGGGCTCCGAACACAAGCACATCGAGCCCCGCCTCATCGGACGTCTCGAGACGATTGCCGAGCACTTCTCGAAGTCGCGCGCATCGAAGGGACAGGGGAAGGCCTCGAAGGTTTCCTACGAGCCCGCGAAGATCGAAATCGTCTCCGGCTACCGCCCGTATTCGAAGGGCAGCTACCACGCCCACGCACGCGCGGTGGACATCCGCGTGAAGGGCGTCAGCAACGAGGAACTTCTCGCATTCTGCAAAACGCTCGAGGACACCGGCTGCGGCTATTACCCGAACAGCACGTTCGTCCACGTCGATGCGCGTGACGCCGGAGCCGGCCACGTTTCATGGATCGACGCGAGCGGCCCGGGCGAGACTCCGCGCTACGTGTCGACCTGGCCGCCGCCGCCGGACGCAGATGACGTGAAGACGAGCGCACCCGCGCTGCCCATGCCGGAGACCGAGAACAAGGCCGAGGCGCCGAAGGCCGAACCGACGAACGCCCCTGCGATGGACAAGAGTGACAAGAGCGACAAGTCAGACAAGTCCGAGAAGCCCGAATCCTGACCGACCGGCTAGACCTCGGTACAAGTACATGAAGAGCGCCTCGAGACCGCAATCGTGCGGACCTCGCAGGCGCTCGCGTCGTAGAGGACGAGTTTTCCAATCATCGGTGCACCGAGAGAAGGCACGAGAAGCTTGAGCACTTCGGTGGCCATCAGAGCGCCGATGACTCCACATACAGAGCCGAGGACGCCCGCTTCTTCGCAGTTTGGAGTGCCCTTGGGCGCCACCGGGAACGTACACCGATAGCAAGGGCCTGACGTGAGACGGCTGCGCTTCTGGGCTGCACGCTCGGACACGAATACGGAGCATTGTCCTTCGAGCCTGTGCACTGCACCGTGCACGACGGGAACGCCTTTTGCGCAGCCGACGTCGCTGATGGCGTTGCGGGTGGCGAAGTTGTCGGAGCCATCGACGATGACGTCGTATTCGGCCGCGAGTGCCAAGCCGTGTTCCACGTCGAACCGGAGTGCATGGGGAATGGCTCGCACCGTTGGATTGAGGTCGGTGACCGCGCGCCTCGCGCTTTCGACCTTCGAGGAGCCTACCCGCGGAGTCGCGTGGAGGATTTGTCGTTGCAGATTCGAAAGCTCGACTTCGTCTGCGTCAACGAGACCAAGCGTGCCGACGCCCGCGGCCGCGAGGTAGAGCGCGACCGGCGAGCCGAGCCCGCCCAGACCGACGACGAGGACGCGTGCGTTGCGGAGAGCGACTTGTCCTTCCGCCCCAAATGCGGGGAGTGCGACTTGTCGCGCGTACCGAAGCTTCTCGGTTTCGGAAAGCCCTTCTCGGGCCGCCACGGGCGCGGCCCATCCTTCGTAGCCGTGGGCAAGTGAAAGCGCACGCCGATAGCCGAGCTCTGCGAGTTTGGCCTGCGCTTCTTTCGAGCGAACGCCCTTTGCGCAATAGGCCACGACACGCGCTCGTTTGTTGGGCACGAGCGCTTCCACTTCTTGCGCGAGACGACCGAGGGGCAGGTGAATTGCGCCTTCGAGGTGACCTCGGTCGAACTCCGCTTTCTCGCGTACGTCGAGTAGCACGACGCGACCGCTCTCTTCGTCCCTGAGCAGCCACGTCAGCGCTTCTTTGGTGATCGTCACATTGTCGTTCATGGAGGGCTCATGATTGGGCGAGCTCGACTTTGAGCCGCGTCACGATGGCCTGGCCATCGGCTGGCCGCGTCGCATCGGGTGAAAGGCAAGCCTCCGCGATGGGCCTCGCGCGAGCGACTTCTGCTGGGTCAGCTTGCAAAAGCACGTCTTCGAGGAGCCTCCCGAAGCCATAGACGTCGTCCTTGACGTGGCTCTCGCGACCGCTCATGCGCTCGGGGGACATGTAACCGAGGCTCCCCTGAGGTGCGGGCTCACCGACCGATCGTGCGATGCCGAAGTCGGCGAGTACGGGCGAGGCCTTGCCCGTGAAGAGCACGTTGGCAGGCTTTACGTCGTTGTGCACCACACCTTGGCGATGAAGGCGCGCGAGGGCCTCGGCCAAAGGCAAGAGCCACCGATGGAGCGGGAGCAGAATCGAAAGGTCGCCTGCACGGAGGTGATCGCGCACGGAGCCGAAGCGTGCCCATTCATAGGCGATCCAACCTTCTTCGGGGTCGACATCGAAGACGCGGAGTACGCCAGGGCCGGCGAGGCGTACCGCAAGCCATGCTTCCGATTCGAGCTGCGCGCGCTCGCGTGCGACCTGGTGATACATCTTGAGCGCCACACGCCTCCCGAGGATGCGGTCTTCCGCCTCGTACACGGCGCCCGCCCCGCCGCGACCGATTTCCCGAACGATGCGGAAGGGACCTTCCTCTTCGTTGCGGAGGACGGTCGTCGTGGAGGAGCTTGCTTGTTCCTTCGCGCCTGCATAACCGAGGGGCTTGCGGTACCGATCGTGGCGTTCTCGCGCGCCAGGATAATCGTAGTTGCGCAAGAGAACGCGTTCGACGCGCGCAACCGCCGCCGCATACTCTCCGCGTTCGGCAAAGAGGTCTGCGGCGAGGAGGAGGCCATCCGTGCTCGTGGCCCGCGTCAGCAACTGGAGGGCGCGCCCCCGTTCACCGCGATCGACGAGTGCTGCAGCCACGCTCGCACGAAGGCGCTCCGGTAGAGGCATGGCGCCATCGCGTTGCACGAGTGCGTCGAGCATACGACCTTCGGCGGGGGTCTTTCGGATCTCGCGGAAGAGCTCGAAGGCGGCCTCGTCATCGGGTCCGGCCGGTAGGCCCGCGCGCAAGAGTGGCTCCCATGGTTCCTTCGTGCTCGCGGTACTGCTCGGGCGCGGTTCCACGGCCTGAGGCACCGTCTCCTGCTTTTCTGCGGGCGAAGGCTTGTCCTTTCGGAAGCGCGAAAAGAACCCCATGCTTCAGCCGATCACGCGGAAGATAGGCGCTTCACCGCGCGCCTTCGAGAGCGCGTCACCGACGAGGAGATGGCACGTCGTCGTGAGCGCGAGTTCGCCGGCGAGCGGGGGTGTTTCGGCGCTCGTGCGAAGAACCACCCAGTCTTCGAGCTCCCAATCGAGCGTCCAGTCGAGGATACCGAGCTGCGCCGGGCCGAAGGGAACGATGTAGTGCTCGCCACCCAGGTCGAGCTCGAGGCTACCGGGAGAACGGCGGCTCGGCGCCAGCACGAGCGGCACCTCGCCACCCAACTTGAGCTCGAGGCGTTCACCGACCGGTACGTGGCCGGTCATTTTCATTCCGCGGAGAAAGGTGCCGTTTCGGCTCTTCAAGTCTTCGACCAGGAACTCACTTCCGCTCTTCGTGATGCTGAGGTGCTGACGACTGAGAGAGGGTGAAGCGACCGTGAGGAGTGCGTCCGCGCGGCCGATGACGACCGACTTGGCGCCCACGATGAACGTGACGCGTTCGTTGCCGAGTGCGACGCGTACGATGGGGCCGCGGCAACGGCGTCCGGCAGCTTCGCGTGCGGCATCGAGCAGCGCGATGTCGCCGGGCCGCGTACTCGAGGGGCCGGCCTTTTGCAGCGCTTCGGCGAGCGCCATCGCTTCGCGTCGATTGCCTTGGGCGATGAGGTCGGACACGCGTTGCGCGTCTTCCTGCTTGCGCGCTGCGCTGCGCTCCACCATCGCCTGCTCGGACAAGATGAACTCGAGCTCTTCCACGTCGCCCGCGAGCTCGAGGGCGCGTGCCTCGTTCGACTTGTCGCCGAGCAACCGGTAGGCCGCGGCAGCTGCGCGACCTTCGCCAAGCTCCATGAGCTCGTCCGCGGCTTCGGCCATGTCGCGGCGGCCGACGGCCGAGTGGGCGAAGTCGGTCGCGAGAGCGATGACGAGATTCGCCCGCTTTTTGCGCGCAGCGACCTTCATCTCTTCGTCGGTGGCGAGCGAAGCTGCCTGCGTGAAGTGCTGAAGTCGGGCCTTGGCGTCTGGGTCGGAATCGCCGCGGAGGAGCATCACACGGGCGGCTTCGTTCGGAAGCCCAGCCGCAACGAAGAGCTCGACGGCACGCGGTAGATCTCCCCGAAGTTCGGCTTGTTTGGCCGCCTTTGCCTGTCGATTGCTCGAAAAGAGATTCGTGAAGAAGCCCAACGGAAGGGAAACTTTAGCAGGATGCCGGGGAACTCTCCCTTCGTTTCGCTCCGATTCGATCGCCGAAAGCAGCTGCTGCGGCATGGCTCACGAGGCGCCACGACGGCGATGTACGGTCATTCCCTTGACGAAACGCCGCTTTTTCTCGACACTTGAAAGCTCGAAGGTCACGCCACCACGGCCACGGTGAAATAAGCATGTCGAATCAACGGCTCGGTGAACTCCTCCTGCGCGAGAAACTCATCTCTCTGCAGCAACTCAGGCAGGCACAGGAAGAATCGCAACGCACCGGCAGCAATCTCGGATACGCACTCGCGAAGCTCGGCTACGTCAACGACGCGGACATCACGTCGTTCTTGTCGCAGCAATATCGCGTCCCGACCATCAATCTCGAGGAGCTCGAAATCCCCGAAGAGATCGTCAAGCTCGTCGCGCGTGACCAATGCGAGCGGCATCGCGTGCTGCCCGTATCGCGCGCCGGAAGCGCACTCGTCGTGGCCATGGCCGACCCGAC
Organism: Polyangiaceae bacterium; assembly: GCA_046351415.1. Lineage (GTDB taxonomy): Bacteria > Myxococcota_A > Polyangia > Polyangiales > Polyangiaceae > JABFRG01. The sequence continues at coordinate 474,761 of JAXLYO010000001.1, forward strand.
GAACTTGAACGCGATCGACGACCTCAAGTTCTTGACCGGCTACAACATCGAGCCCGTCATCGCGTCGGAGGCCGCGATCATGGCGGCCATCGATCGGTACCACAACATCGGTCCCAACTACGAAGACGTCATGGCGGGCTTCGACGAGGACCAGATCGAGGTCACGGCTCAGGGAGAAGACGTCGACATCGGTGAACTCGAGCGCGCGAGCGCCGACGCGCCCGTCGTCAAGCTCTGCAACATGATCCTTCTGAACGCGATCAAGAAGGGCGCGAGCGACATTCACATCGAACCCTACGAAAAGAAATTCCGGGTTCGCTACCGCATCGACGGCGTGCTCGTCGAAGAGATGCATCCGCCGCTCGCGGCGCGTAACGCCGTCTCGAGCCGCATCAAGATCATGTCGTCGCTCGACATCGCCGAACGCCGTTTGCCGCAAGACGGGCGTATCAAACTGAAGCTCGGCAAGGGCCGCGAGATGGACTTCCGCGTCAGCGTCCTCCCCACGCTCTGGGGCGAGAAGATCGTCATGCGTCTCCTCGACAAGAGCAATCTCCAGCTCGACATGGCCAAACTCGGCTTCGACCCGAAGCCCCTCGAGGACTTCCTCTGGGCCATTCGGCAGCCGTGGGGCATGGTCCTCGTCACGGGCCCCACAGGCTCAGGCAAGACGACGACGCTCTACTCCGCTCTGTCGGAAATGAACAAGGTCGACTGCAACATCAGCACCGCGGAAGATCCCGTCGAGTACAACCTCCACGGCATCAACCAAGTGCAGATGCACGACGACATCGGGCTCAACTTCGCCGCCTCACTCCGTGCGTTCCTCCGTCAAGACCCGGACATCATCATGGTCGGCGAGATTCGAGACTTCGAAACGGCGGAAATCGCGGTCAAAGCGTCGCTGACGGGCCACATGGTGCTCTCGACGCTCCACACGAACGATGCACCTGCCACCATTTCGCGTTTGCTCAACATGGGCATCGAGCCCTTCTTGATCACGGCGAGCGTCAATCTCGTGCTCGCACAGCGTCTTGCCCGCAAGATCTGCAGCGACTGCAAGGCTCCGATCACGATCGAGAAGAAGGTCCTGCAGGACATCGGCTTCACGCCCGAGCAAATCGACAAGGCGCAACTCATGAAGGGCACGGGTTGCAAAACCTGCAACGGTTCAGGCTACAAGGGCCGCGTCGCCATCTACGAAGTCATGCGCTTCACCGACCCGCTCAAGGAGCTCGTCCAGCAGGGGGCGAGCCCTGCGGAGCTCAAGGCCGGTGCGATCCGACACGGCATGAGCTCGCTTCGTATGAGCGGCATCAAAAAGGTCCTCGACGGCGTCACGACGACCGAGGAGATCCTCCGCGTCACCATGTCCGACGGCTGACCTCCGTTCCTCGCGTTCCGCTTTTCCGCACCTTGTACGTAAGCACGGGCCGCATCATGGCAATGGTGCGGCACACGCCATGTTCCTCGAGGTCCGCGATGACGCGCGTGATGTCTTTGTAGGCCTCGGGCGCTTCCTCGTAGAGGAGGTCGGGGTCTTCGCAAAGCACGCGACCACCGAGCGACGTTCGCTCGAGGTCCCTCTTGGTTCTGTAGGTGCGGATGCGATCGCGCGCCTCGCTACGCTTCCACTTGCGTCCGGCGCCATGGGCGATGGAAAAGCCCGCATTCGCGCCATCACCGAGCGGTATCATGAGATAGCTCAGGCTCCCTCTCGAACCAGGCACGATCACGGCGGGACCTTCGTGCGGGGCCGCCCCCTTGCGGTGGATGAACAAGCGCTCTCGCCTCGTCACGCTGTTGTGGCAAATGTCCAAGACACGTTTCGGCTCTCCCCCAATGCAGCCGAGAAACATGTCCGCGATGCGCGCCCGGTTTTCCCTCGCCCAATCGACCGCTTCGTCGTGAGCCTCCAGATACGCTCGGCCTTCATGCGATTCGGCATCGAGAGCACCTGCCCCGCGGACACTCGTGTGTGCACGCAGAATGGCTTCTCCGAGCCCACGCGAACCCGAGTGGACGAGTAGCACGAGCTCGTCGGGGTCGATATGCAGTGCGGCCCACTCCGTCTCGTCGATGACGTGTTCCTTGCGAATGAGCTCCGCGAAGTGATTTCCGCCACCGATGGCCTCTTCCAGGCCGTGGAGCTTCCTGGCGAAGCGATCGAGTTTCGCGCTCCTCGCTTCGATGCCGGTCCGAAAGAGCGCCATGCCACAGCCCACGTCGGAGCCGACGAGATGAGGATAGATGACGCCTTTGCCGAAGAAGACGGCGCCGATGGGTGTGCCGCGGCCAGGGTGGAGGTCCGGCAGCCCTACAGCGCGAACGACCCCCGGCAACTTCGCCGTGGCCTCGAGCTGGGCTACGGCTTCACCCTCGATCCATGACCGCTCGGTCGCGATGATGCTCACGCGTTCATTCGAATGCTGCACGGATTTCTCTCTTTCCGAGCTGCCTCGTGCGAACGGCGAAATGCGTACTCGCCCACGGGCAGTTCCACAGAAGGACCGTTTGCCTATGCTTCACGGTGCGCACATGCGCGCGCGTGAGGACGTCGACGTGCGCTTTCGTGGTCTCGCTCCACGACGGCAGGTCTTGCAGGACCACCTCGAACCAGCCTCCAGTACGCTTCATCCAGTAGGTGCATTCGTCGACCTTGCGAAAGTTCGGGTCCGGGATTCGCGACTTTTGCTTGCGAGGCCGCACGGGAATGGCGCGCAGCAGACCGCTCCGCGGGCACACGAAGAATGACTCCCGGCGCCGATGGTGCGCGAGCGGGAAGGGGCCGCCGTAGCGTCCAGCGCCGTACAAGACGCCGGAGACCTCGCGGACGTTCACTTCCACGAAGTCGCTCAAGTGTTGCAGGATGTGCCCTTGCACTGCGCTTCGACCGTTCACCTGGGCGTGGATCTCCGAAGATACCTTCGACCACGGACGGCCCACGTTGCTTCGCAAGTACCGTACGAGTGGGCGCAAGTTCTCGTTGAGCGACTTCTCCGCGTAAAGAGCGCCCATGCTCTCCTTGCGGGGCAAATCGTCCTGCTCGCGCGCGCGTGCAAGCTTTTTCCTGGGGTACGTGCAACCTACACGAGCCCGGCAACCGCGATACGCGCGCGGCCTTTCAATCAGAATTTCATACATATCGGAACGCATGGCAGTTCTCCGAGACGTTCCGGCTCGTGCCGCAATAGGGCGATGGCCGAAATGTCGGGTGACGTCACGAAACCCGCGCTTTGCTGCTCTTGAAGGCGCGCGAGCTCGAACCCAAAGCCGCAGAGCTGCGGTGGGCGAGCTCGTCGGCGAACTAGAAGTGAGAAAGCGAGAGGTGTGTGAGGCGCATGTGCGTGACCGTTTGGACGAACGGGTGGAGGTGTGTATTCGAAATTATTGCGCTCTGGAAGACGAATTTCGCGCGTTTCGATGTACGCTTGAAGGAAGGCTCATGAATTTCGCAAACGACTCCCGTCTCAAACTTCACCAGCTGCTGAAGGCCATGGTCGAGAAGGGGGCAAGCGATCTTCACCTCACCGCTGGGGCCCCGCCTTACTTCCGCATCGACGGGCAGGTGCTGCAAGTGAAGTTGCCCCCCCTCGCGCCGGAGGAGATCAAAGAACTCTGCTATTCGCTCATCAGCGAAGAGCAGAAGATCGTGTTCGAGAAGAACAACGAACTCGACTTCTCGTTCATGGTGAAGAACGTCTCTCGTTTCCGCGCCAACTACTACGTGCAGCAGAACTCCATCGCCGCTGCGATTCGTACGATTCCGTTCAAGATCCTTTCCGCGGAGGAGCTCGGTCTTCCGCCGGTGGTGGCGGAGATCGCGAACAAGCCAAACGGCCTCGTTCTCGTCACGGGACCGACAGGCTCCGGCAAGAGCACGACACTCGCGTCGATCATCGACAAGATCAACAGCGAGCAACGCTGCCACATCATGACGATCGAAGACCCGATCGAATTCGTGCACATGCACAAGCTCTCCATCGTCAATCAGCGCGAAGTGGGCCGCGACACCGATAGCTTCGGCAAGGCCCTCAAGTACGTTCTTCGTCAGGACCCCGACGTCGTGCTCGTCGGCGAAATGCGTGACCTCGAGACCATCGAGGCGGCGCTCACGATCAGTGAGACGGGTCACTTGGTCTTCGGCACCCTCCACACGAACAGTGCGGTGTCGACGGTCAACCGCGTCATCGACGTCTTTCCGCCGCACCAGCAAGATCAGATTCGGACGAAACTCTCGTTCGTGCTCCAGGCCGTCATCAGTCAGCAGCTCTTGCCGAAGGCGCAGGGCGTAGGGCGCGCCATGGCTCTCGAAATCATGATGCCCAATGCCGCCATCCGAAATCTCATTCGCGAAGGCAAGATTCACCAAATCTACGGGCAGATGCAGGTCGGGCAAGACAAGAGCGGTATGCAGACGCTCAACCAGAACCTCTACAATCTCGTGCAGCGCGGCGTCATCTCCCCGCAAGATGCTCTTCAGGCAACGCAGGAGCTCGACGAGTTCAGGATGATGCTCGAAGGGCGTCACCAGCCGAACAACTACAAGCTCGGTCGCTGAACCGGCGCGAGGGCCGCGACGTCAGCGGCGATGCATCTTCGGCATGTTGAACGCTTCCGCGGCGGAGGCCATGTCGGGGTTCGAGAGCCCTGCTTTCATCATGGGACCGAGCAGCTCACCCCCGTGACGCTGGTCTTTGATTGCCGCGCACGCGAGGAGGGCCACCGTTCTCGTGAGGAGCGGGCTCTCCGTCGGGGGGAGCACGAGGGCCGTCGCTTTGCCGCGCGCCTCGGCGACCTTCCCTGAAGAAGCTGTAAGATACACAGACATCCAACCTGTCTGGGTACCTAGCGCATTGGGGTAGCTGACGAGAAGTTGAGACGCCTCTTGATACTTCCCACGGGCTGCGAGTACGAGCGCGCGTTCGGTGAGAGAACGGCTCGTCACCGTAGCGCTCGCAAACGCCTTTTGGCTGCGCGTCTCTGCTTCGTCGATGCGTCCTTCGTAGCGTGCGAGGCGCGCCAAGCGAAGTTCGCGAAGAGGCTGAGAGGGCTCGCCCTTCCACTTGGTCTCGAAAATGCGTGCGTGAGCGAGGTCGCCCGCGTCGAGGGCATTGTCCATCGTGAGCAAGTCGGCCCAGCCCGCCTCGGAGGGAGCCAGTTCCAGTCGGTTGGGGAGATTTCCTCGACCGAAGAGCACGAAGGGCGCATTCGTCATCGCGGCGAGGCTGGGTGCGTCTTTCGCCTCGGCAGGGAGCGCATCGAGGGTGCGTCCGAGCAGGTCTCCGTCGGCACGTTCGTAAGCGACCGCAGCCCGTACGACGGCGACTTCCGGCAAGGTTCCTTCCAGGTCCTCCGTTGCCTTGAGACCTTCGTCGAGCCGGCCCCCGAGCAGTGCGACCCGAGCTGCGAGGGCGCGCGCCGGCGGGTAGAGCGCTGAAAACGCGAGCGCTGCGAGCGTGGCCCGACGTGCGAGGGCCTCGTCGCCGAGCTCGATGGCGAGACCGCCGAGCCACACGGCGCATGCGGGGGTTTCACATAGCGGGATGGCTGTACCGAGGGACTTCTTCGCGACGTCGAAGTCGTGCTTCTCGAAGGCTTCGAGCGCCCGCAGCGTCGGAACGAGCGATGCGAGCGGTAGCGGAAGCTCTGCTTCGCGTGCCATGGCGAGGGAGACTTCTTTGGGAGCCTCGGCTCGCCCCGGGTCGTGTGCCCAGGCGAGAGCGAGGAGCGCGAGAGCTTCGGCTCGCGCGGGGTATTTGCGAGAATAGTTGTCAGCTGCCTCGTGTCCCATGCGCGGCGAGGAATAGAGCGCCGTCGCGCGTCCAAGCAGCGTGTCGGCGATGACGAGCTTGGGGTTCAGCTTCACGGCAGCTTGATAACGTTCGATGGCGCGAGCGTCACCGGCGCGCTCGAGGGTCGCTCCAGCAAAGAGCTGATAGTAGGCGTCGTTCTGGGCTGCGGCGTCCCATTTCGTGAGTTGGGCCGCGGCACCCCCCGTGTCGCCTTGGAAGAGGAACGAGGCGACGTGGGCAAACGCGTAGTCGGATTCCTTGAGTCCAACTTCCTTGCCGCGATTCATCGCGTCCTGGAACGAAATCTCGGCGCCGCCCTGAAGAAGACCTCGCACCGCTCGCTCTCGCATCCACAGGAGCGCGGCCCTCGGCGATCGAGAGTCGAGCTCGAATACCTTGCCCATCGTCTTCTCGGCCTCGTCGAACTTGGGCGCGTTGCTCTCCTCGACGGTCGTCGTAACTTGATCGAGCAACGCCTCGGCGACCAAGTGGTCTTTGTCGCGGAGGTGTTTGACGAGGAAGAAAACGCCAATCGCGATGGCAGCTGCCAGAGTGACGGCGGCCATGAGGCGCTTCGTTCCGAAGGTGCGCGGCTTGTCAGTGGGTTCGTCCCACTGCAGGGGGACTTGCGCGGCATTCGCATCGAAGACACCACCGAGAGCGAGCGCGTCGAGCACCATGCGGGCATCCGGCATGTTTTCAGGCCCCGGAGCGCGCGGGTTTCGGTATGCGCCCGGCACACTCATCGCGACCGCATTCGACGAAGCTGCTTGCGCGCGTGAAACGGCTCCTGGTGTCGGAACGACGGGGCGCGTAGGAGGTCCATCTTGGAACGCACGTACGGGCGGAGGCCGCGACGACGCACTTTGAGGCAGGGGTGGGGGTGGCGTACTCGGTCGCGCACCGACGGGGCGAGCCGGCGGTGGTGGCGGCGACGACGCATGGCGAACCTCCGCCTGATTGCGTGGGGGCGGCGGCATGCGCGGGGGAGGCGGCTCGGGATTCCGCTGCGCCGGCGGCACTCGCTCGCGCGACACGGGCGAAGGCACGGCAGGGGCGGCAAGTGGCGACGTCGCGCCGCCGAAAAGGATGCTTCCTGCGGTCGAGGGCCCGAAGCCTGCGAGGCTGCTAGGCGACCCGAGCGTTCCGTGCTTGTGACGACTGGTCGCGAGGTCTTCGGTGTCGTAGTCGGGGTCCGGCATGAACCCACGACGCTGCTTCGGCGCGAGTTCGTCGACGGAAAGCTGCGAGGGCGTCGGCGGGGGCGTGGGGGCGCCCATCCGCTTCAAGACCTCTTGGGAGACTGCGCCCGCCCCTCGAGAATCTTGCAGCGACCGCAGTTCGGTCGCGAGAGCGATCCATTGGCGCGTGAGCGAGTCGGTCGCACCGAACGATGCCGCCTTGTCGAACACGCGCTCTGCGCGCTCGGCATCGCCTCTTCGCAAAAGTACTTCGCCCAGCCATCGATAGACCGCCACGTCACGGGGAGCGACCTTGCCGGCGCTGACGAGCGCAGCTTGCGCGTCCGCGAGACGATTGTGTTGAAGGTAGAGGCGCGCAGATTGGACGAGAAGCTCGCCGTTCTTGCCGAGTTCCTTGCGCACGAATTCGCCCACTTCTGCGATGAGGTCAGGGCGACCTTCCCGCAGCAGCGCATCGCATAGGGGTTTGGTCGTGCTCGCGTCCGGGCGCGCTCGCCAGCGCGCATAGAGCTCTTCCAAGTCCGCCATGCGGGCCGGAAGTGTACTCTCCTTCGGGTCCGAAAATGGGCCCAAAATGACGTGCGGGTGACATCTGGGTGGTAGCAGGTTCCCTCACCAGCCCTTCCGAGGGTCGAAAGGGCCAAAAGGACCCCTCGCGGGGAGCTTCGAGGCAAAAAAACGCTCGGGCGGGCTGTGCGAAAGGGTCCCTCAAGCCGCGGCCGCACCCTGCGTCGAATCGTGTAGACTCGTGCTCGCCGCGGAGACAACGATGACGGAGCAAGCAAGCCAAGTCGCATTCGATCATTCAGGCTCGTTCGAAGGGGCCGAGAGCTTCGGCAATCTGAGACTCGGCAAGTTCGAGTCGATGTACGAGGAGCTCTTCGCCGAAGTCATCGAAGACGGCGTCATCACGAGTGACGAGCGCAAGCAGCTCGACAAGATGGCCGACAACCTCGGACTCGATCGCTCACGGCTTGCGCGACTCGAGATGGCGCTGCAGGCCGCCTACGAGGCCCGCCACAAGATCACGGTGCGCAGCTTGGTGCCGAGCATGGCGCCCATGTCGATTACGCCGCTCGAGCCTTCGACGGACGCTCGCACGAATGCACTGGAGCGCCGCATTGCCACCCTCGAGGCGCGAATCAAGGAGCTCGAGACAGAACTCGAAGACGCGCGGTCGCACGTCAATGTCGAGGTCGACCTCTCAGACATCAGCGAACCTACGCGTGCGGGGTCTGAAGACGACCCCGTCGAGCTGGCTCGCCAGCTGCGACACGACCCGCGCGATGCAGAGAGTCTACATGCATTTTTCCGCGTCCTCGGAAAGAGCAACGACAAAGAGCGCCAATATTGCATCGCGAGCATTCTCGTCTTCCTCAATCAAGCGACGGAAGCCGAGCGCGCGGTCTTCGAAGCGCACAAGCCCGACGGGCTCGTGAAACCCACCGCTGCCCTCACGCCCGACGCTTGGCGCAAATTGCTCTTTCACCCGGAGGAAGAGCCCGTGGTCGGCGACATCTTTTCGGTCGTCGCGGGGGCGGTCCTTCTCGGGCGGCTCTCTGCGCTTCGCCGAGAAAAGGCGCTCCCGAAACTCGACGAAGGAAAGCGGCAAGATCCTGCGGTTTCGACCATCCAGGCGGTGCGCTGCTTCTCTTGGGCGGGTGCGATTCTCGGGCTCAAACCTTCTCCTCTCTATCTTGCGCCCGAAGACCCCGGTCTCTCCGTGGTCGTTCCGGCCATGCCGCCTGCGACGAAGCTCGGTCAGAGCGCGCTTTCCGGTCGCTCTGCAGCAGAGCTCGCCTTCCTCGCGGGGCGACACCTCGCCTACTTCCGCGAAGAACACTTCCTTCGCGCACTCTTGCCCGATGTGAAGACGCTCGAGGAGGTATTCCTCGCGGCGCTCTCGATCGGAAACCCGGGTTTGCCCCTTGCGTCCAACGTGAAGCAGCTCGTCATTCCCATCGCGAAAGCGATTGAACCGATCCTCGAGCCTTCTCAGATCGATCGGCTCCGCGGACACTTCCTGCGTTTCGTGGAAGAAGGCGGCCGAACGAATCTGCAACGCTGGTCGTCATCCGTCGAAAAGACCTGCGCGCGCGCCGGTCTGTTGCTCTCCGGTGATCTCAAGGCCGCACACACCATCCTATCCATCTCGGAGGAAGGCCACGTCGAAGAGCGCATGGACGATCTCCTCTCGTTCGTCGCATCGGAGCGATACAACAAGTTGCGCAAGCAACTCGGTATCGCCATTGCAAGCGAATGATCGAGAGGATGCTCAGGCTGCCGTTTCGCTGCGTCGGTATTCGAGAATGCGCTGCCGAATGACGCCGGGGGCCGGGAGGCCTTCGGCGTAGAGCGCGTGCGTGAAAGCCTCGGTCGTCGAATAGCCTGCGGACTTGGCGACGTCGCGAATGGCGATGTCTGGGTGGGAAAGGAGCAACACGGCGATGCGCATGCGGCAGCGCAAAGCAAACTCGCGCCAACCGCCGAAACTGAAGTTGAAGGCGCTCGCGAGCTTGCTCATGTCGTAGCGGCGGTCGCGCGATGCCGCGGAAGCTGCTTCTCCGAGTTCCGCCCGCGTCGTGCCGAACGCAAAACGCTCGAACACTGGGAACAGCTTGCGCCAAAGTTCTCGATACATCACGTCGACGACCTCCGACCGTGAGCGGAGCTCCTGACGGAGAATTCCGCTCGTGTGCAGCGCCCGAAGCAAAGCCTCAGCGGAAGCACAACGCGTTTCGAGGTCGGCGGCGTCTAGATACTCGGCCGCAGCGGCTCGTGCCTCCTTCGAGAAGTCAAGCTTGGAGGGAGCGTCCCAGCCGACGTCACCCAGCTCGTCACCCGCGATCCGGAGCTGAACCGCTCGAAACTTTTCGCCGCCGGCGCGGAAGGGAAAAAGGCGTTTCCCGTGCGCTCCGTCGAAGATCTCCGCGGACGCGACGAAGGCCGTGGGCCCCTCGTAGCGCTCCCCGTCTATCCACTCGAACGCTCCCTCGACGAGGAGGTAGAGGTAACGCGCTTTGTCGGCTTCACCTTTGTTCGCGGGCAGGAAGCGTGTGTCGTACGTGCTTGCGTTGCGCGTGACACCATAGAGCGCGAAACCACCACCGAATGCGAGGGCGACGTTGAGTTCGATCGGGGGGGCAAGCAAGAAACCACGAACCGATTGCATGATGCACCTTTAGAAGCAAGAAGTCGCAGGCAGCGGCTCGAGGAGCTCGAACATTCTATGCGTCCCGGACATGCAGACCATGATGCATGGTTCGGACGATGCCGCTGATACTTCGTGATATCTCGAAAGGTGTGCGATTTCCCGCACTTTCTTGGGCCCCCGATCTCAGGGGTGTGCGAGCCGTCTCAAGGATCGCGGCGTCACGTACCCCATGAGCGAACCCCACCGAACGAGGGCAAAGGATTCGTCGGAAGCCCCTTTGAGTACGAAGATATGGGCGCCTTCGCGGAGGGGCTCACCGCGTGAGGCGAGCGAAGGTTCTCGCAAGAGCGTCGCGTTCTCCACGACGATGCACGCGCTCTCCTCGGCGGCCTTCGCTGCGCGCGTGCGGTTTTCTGCAAACGTGCCCACGCCGAATAGGAGGAGGCCCGCAAGCCCCAGGCCATGAACCGCACTACCTCCGCGTCGCTTCAGGTAGAGCACGAACGCCAAGATGCAGAGCACCGAGCCCAACGCACCAACACCGGCCCAGGCCGGTGCGGGAAGCAGTGCGAGGAGCTGGTGGAAAAGGGGAGCGGGCGGCTCCATCAAGCCACCTCCACCGCCGCGTGCAGCGAGCCTGCGTCCGAGTTCTCGTTGAGTTGCCGCTTCGGCGGAAGCAATTCTCTTCCCGAATGCAGCGTTCGTGTTGAGCGAACGCGCTTCCGCGAACGCACACGCTGCTTGGCCGAGGTCGCCGGGTTTGCTCGAGGTCGAAGAAGCCCGATTCGCGTATGCGAGGCCACGATTGAAGCTTGCGGCTGCGTCGCTCATGCCGCGGTCTGCCATCGTTTCGAGTCGAGCGATCGCTTCGTCGGGTCGCCCCTCTTGTAGGTCCCGCGTCGCTGCAGAGAAGAGCCCCTCTGGCTCGGACTGCCCGAACGCGAAGGCCCCGAAGAGAAACACGAAGGCGAAAGATGGGCTTGCCGCGCGGCGAAGTCTTCGGGCGCTCATGAGAATTGCTTCCCTAGCTTGCGAGCATTGTCCAGGAGTGGCGTGACGTCTACGTCCGTCGTCGTGCCGTAACGAGCATTGGTGCATGCCGAGCGGAACGAAAGCAACTCGGCGATGAGGGGCTCTGGGACGCCTTTTTCTCCGAGGGACTCTCGTGCGGTCGCGTCGTCGACAGCTCCCAGCGTGAGCTCGTACTTTTCTCGGACGAACGCGTCGAGTCCGCGTTCGAGTTCACCGATGGCGTCCTTTGGGCGCCCTTCTTGTGCTGCCGCCGTCGCGGAACGAACGCCCTCACGGAAGCGCTCCGAGGGGGTGAGCTTGCGCTTCTTGCGCTCGGGCATGGCGCGTACGATGCCGAGGCCAAAAAGGGCAAGAGGCCCGATACCGAAGACCCAAGGAAGAGCGCGAGGCAGGTCGGCAGTCCTTGGGGGAGTGCCGGCAAGGGAGGTCTCGGGTTTCGGTAGTTCCGACAAGAGGGGCGACAAGAGTACTGCGGCCGCTGGCGGAGCGGCGCTTTCCACCTTCACACTACCGAGCGCGCACTTCGCCGTTTCGTAGTGGCCCGTCGCAGGATTGAAGAAGGGGAGCGCCATTTCTCCGAGGTCGACGGTGCCCTGCGTCCCTACCTTCGCTACGTATTGGAATGAGCGCCAGCCGCCCCACCTACCCGATTCGTCGGCCACGAGATTCTCGCGAACTTCGGGAGCTTCGAAGACGACGTTTTGCGATGCAGGGACGGGCAATCTGTCCGGAAAGAGGCCGTAGCCATCGAGCTTCGCCGTGATGCCGAGAATACCGTCTTTCGTCGTGCGTGGCTCGACGGTGCAGTCGGCGCGATACGACCCCGTCGTGCCCAGGACGTAGTTGCCTGGGCGACCTTGGCGCGGCGGCTCCGTCACGTTGACCGTGAAGGTTTCCGATGCGCGGTCTCCGTTCCCGCGCGCGCGGATCTTCAGGCGCATGGGGCCGACCTTGAGCGCGCCGCCACTCACCGGAAAGATGGCGAGCTTCCGCACGAGCCTCACGCGAAAGCGTCGGTCACCCACCTTCGCCTTGCCGACTTCCGGAGGTTCTTGGCCCGGAGGGAGCAGCGATTTCGTCAGAAAGCCTTCGAGCGTGGGCTCGCTCGCGCTGAGCACGTCTGGCGACGGGAGGTCGGCATCTTGATAGAGGAAGACGCTGAGCGTTCGCTGTTCGCCGAGGACCGCCGTCTCCTTGTCGATGGTCGCATGGAGGAATGCGTGAGAACCAAGAGCGGCTGGAAGGGCTAGCTTCGGGTCGAATTCCTCCTCCGGCGGAGGCTTCGCGTCATCGTCGTCGAACAGGTTGCGTAGCTGCGCCCACGGGTCGGGCCTCGCTGCACGCGTACCCGCCGTGACGGTGACCGTCTTGCTCGTCAAGGTCTTGCCGGCCCACGTGATGGTGAGCGGCCCAATCGTGAACGTGCCTTGCTTCGTTGCTTCCAGGGTGAACGTCGCATGAATGCCTGTCAGCTGGGTGACGCGCCCATTGACGACGCTCCCGTAGCTGAGGGGACCCATCATCTGGCCGCGCACGACGATGCTCTGCGGAAGGCGCAACTTCGGGTTGCCGTGCGGCGCCTCCGTGTCGTCGAGGACGTTGAGCGTCACCTGGAATGGATCACCGACCGCGACCTCACGCTGACTGAGTTGAAGTTCGACACGTGGCGCCGCATGGGCTCGCGGAACCGCGACGAAGGTCCCGACCAAGAACGCGCAAAGGACGAGGACGCGCTTCACTTGTCCTCCATCTGCGTGGGCTTGTGCTTCTTCTTGAGCATCTTCGCCGTCTCTTTTTGGACGTTCGGAATGCGTTCGAGCTCGTCGAGCATGCGTTCGTCGAGGCTCGCTCCTTGGTTCTGCTGGGGCGGCGGCGCGCTTGCGTCACCTTGGTTTTGCGGGGGAGGCCCTGCGTCGGGTTCCTTTTCGTTCCCCCCGTCCTTCTTGCTTCCGCCATCGGCGCCACCGTTTTGGCCGCTGTCGCCTCCGCCGTCGCTGCCGGAGTCGCCTCCTCCGTCGTTACCTCCGCCGTCACCGCCGCCATCGCCTCCACCATCGCCTCCGTCGGGCGTTGCGTCAGGGGACGCATCGTTCGATGCATCCGGCGGAGAGGAGTCGTTGCCGCCATCCTTCGGCTCGTCGCGCCTTCGTAGAGCAATGGCTCGATTCCAGGCCGCATCCTTGCCGATGGTTCCCGCCCCCGCGTCTCCATCTTGTGCCGGAGCAAGTCGAAGGGCTTCATCGTATGCTTCGACGGCCTCGGTGTAGTTCTTCTGCAAGAACGACAGGTTGCCGAGCAGGTAGTAGGCACGGCTCCGGAGGTCCCACGACGCATTCGTGTCTTTGGCGACCACGGTCGCAATCGTCGTGGCGCACTTTGCCTGGAGCTCGCGTAGTTTCGAAGAGCCTTCCGTCTTGCCGGGGGCCTCGGGGGCTTCCTCGTCGCCGAACCGCCTTCCGTAGAGTTCACTGACGCGGAAGAGGGCGAGGCCGAGGTTGAATGCGGCGCGTGGCCGATCGTGGAGGCGCGGAGGAGAAGCAATCGTACCGTCGTCGCAGACGCCGCTCTTCAAGTAGTCCGCCAGTACGTCCACCGGCGCTTTCGCATCGCCGCCATCCATGAGGGCGATGCCGAGGTCGACTTGCGGCGCGTAGCGTTCGAAAGGCGTGCTCGGGTCCCATTCGCAGGCCATGGCGAGGAAACCAGAGAAGATACATAGTGTGAAGGCGGCGAACTTACGCATCGCTCTCCTCCGTCGTCTTCGCGATGCGTTCGGCGCGCTTTGGAGTGACCAGGTCGAGGAGCCAAAGACCGACGCGTCGCAAGAAGCGGCCCGTGCGCGGCAAATCCGTCTCGGGCATGAAGCAGTCGAGGAGCAAGAAGAAGAGGCCAAGCGCGAGCGGGGTTTCGAACGCTTCGTCCCGCAGGGTGATGACGCGTTCCGCGAGTTCGACACGCATCTTTCGCTCGAGGCTGGCCGCAACCTTGTCGATCCCGGTGCTGCTGCCTTCTGAACGCACGAGGAGTCCTCCGGACGTCTCGGCGATCTTCTTGAGCTGAGCTTCACCTTCTGCGCTGAGGGCCGTCGTGAGGACGTGACCCTGCGAGTCGCGACGCGTCCCGATGACCCGACCATCGTTGCCCATCTCCGGGATGGTCTCGGGAGTGCGACCGCCGATTTGCACGACTTCGACGACGATGTTCTCGGCCTTGCAGCGCTCGGCGACCTGTACGGGGTCACCCTCGAGATCTTCTCCGTCGGTCACGAGGAGGATGACGCGCGCATGATCCTTCGACTTGGGGTCACGCGCGAGAATACCCCGCGCTTGGTCGAGCGCACGCGCTGTGGACGTGCCACCTACCGGCATGTCGTTCGGATCGAGTCCGCGGAAAAATTGAGCGATGGCCGAACCGTCGCTCGTTAGTGGGAAGCTCATGGGCTCGCCGGCGAACGCGACCGCACCGAATCGAGCGCCGGGAAGGCGATGAATGAGGTTGTTCACCTCGACCTTGGCGCGAGAGATGCGATTCGGCGTGACGTCCCGCGCGTACATGCTCTTCGAATAGTCGAGCACGATGACGACATCGAGATTGGTTGCAGGAACGAGCTTCTCACCTGCGCCAAACTGGGGGCGAAGCATCGCGAAACCAATGCAGAGCAAACCCGCCGCGCGGAAGAGTGCCTTGAGTTTCGTGCGCCGTCCGATAGGTTGCGGCATGAGACGCGCGAGCTGCGCGGGGTCGCCGAAGCGTTCGACCTTTGGTCGATACGTCGACACGATGCGCTGCCAGACGAGCACGTAGAGGGCGAACGCATAGAAAATGCCTGCGAGGATGAAGACCCACAGGTTGTTCTTGATGTCCCATCCGAAGTTCATGGGAACCTCCGGAACACGACCGCGCGAGAAAGGAGCTCAAGGAAGAGGAGGAGGCCGGCAAGACCGAGCGGCGCCCAAAAGAGCTCCTCGTACGATGCGCGACTCGCTTCGAGTGTGCTCTTCTCGAGTTTGTCGAGGATCGCGTGCATGCTGCTCTCGAGTCCGCGGCGATCGTTGGCGATGTACGACTCGGCGCCGGTGTCTTGAGAGATCTTCTTGAGCAACGCCGGGTTCACTGGGTAGCGCTCTCGGACGTACACGGGCTCACCGAAGCGGTCGTAGCCGCGCATGACTTCGGCGTCGTCGCCGTTGCCGATCTGTACGGTGTAGACGCGGACGTTCTGCCCCTGTGCGAGATGGGTAGCGTATTCGGGGCTCACGGAGCCAGCGTTCGAGTCTCCATCCGTGAGAAGGACGACGACCTTAGACCGTGCGTCCGAACGTCGCAAGCGAGCGACGCCGGCTCCGAGCGCGTCGCCAATGGCAGTGCCCGTGCCGTCGACGACGCCGAGCTCGAGGTGGCGCACGAGGTTGGCGAGCAGTGTCTTGTCGAGCGTGGGAGGGGACAAGATGTATGCGGAGCGACCGAATACGACGACTCCGAGGCGGTCGTTCTTTCGGCGGGCAACGAAGTCGACGATGACGTCCTTGGCGGTATCGAGACGTGTGGGCTTTCGCAGCGGTTCGCCTTGCCGTGCGATGCTCGCGCCGCCCTCGAAGACCGCTTCCATCGACAGCGAAAGGTCGAGCACGAGCATGATGTCGATGCCACGCTCCTCTCCCGACTCCGCTCGACTGAGCCTCGTTGGGCGCGCCAGGGCGGTGATCGCGAAGACGAGAGCGACGACGCGAAGAATGGCAGGAAGGTCACGGAGGCGCGTACGAAGGCCACGGGGAGCGCGCCTCAGAGGAAGGCTCGCCCCGACCCAAAAGCGCGGTGTCCGTGCATCGCCGCCCCAGGTCGTGCGGTAGAGCGCAAGCGGAGCGAACAGCAGAAGGAGGAGCGCGTAGGGGTGTGCGAATCGGATCGAAAGGCCATGGAGGTCGGTACCGAGATTGCCGTCGGTTCGATTCGACAAGACGTAGAGACCTGCCACGCCGAGAAGTGCGAGCAAAAGGGTCGACCCCACGATGGCGATGCGTCGAATCACGCGCCCCTCCGCGCAGCAGCTGCCTTTTGGAGCGCCAAGGTTTGGTCGGGCGTCGTGTCTTTGACGAGTTGATAGATGGCGTTCGCGAGTGACTCGCAGTCGCTCTTGCCAATCGATGCACGGGCGAACTTCGCGAGGTCGGCGGTGGCCAAGGCATCACGTGTACGTTTTCGAATTGCCTCGCTGACGGCTTTGTCGCGGAGGAGGACGTCGATTTCGTCACTCGTCGATTCGAGTCCGTCGAAGCCGTAGCGCGCGCCGATGTAGCGACGAAGGATGTCGGTCGCAGCGTCCGCGAACTCTGCGTACCGTTGCAGGGTGACGAGCGGACCCGAGCGCAGCTCGGCAAGCTCTTTGCTCGCGACCTCCCAGGGCGGGATCGGCTTCGGGGGGGGCGGAACAGGTTTCGGCCTCTTGCGCCAGCTGCGGATCGCGAGGGCGGTGGCGAGCGCGGCCACCGCGGCGATTCCCACCACCTTGAGCGCATCCTTGAGAGCTTCCCACTCTTCGCGTTCGCGGATCGGAGGAGGATTGGGGTGGGGCATCGCGTGTGCCGTGCTGGCCGTGGGGTCCCGCACGACGATAGGATGCGGCGCAGTACACAGGGTCACCACTTCTCCGCTCGCTCGTGCGAGCTTGATGCCGAATGACGGCAGCGTTTGCGTGACCGTCCCAGCTTCACGCGGCAAAAGTACGATGGGGATATCGATGACGGAGCTGCGCTCGTCTCCGGCGCGCGTGATGACGATGCCCGCTCCAGCGTCCGGTCGCGGCATGCCGAAACCCGCCGTCTTCATCGGGACGTCTTCGGGCGCCGCCGGTATGATCGCTCGTTCACCGGGACCGTGCTCGAGTGTCACGCGGAAGTGCACGACGTAACCTGCAAAACCCGCCGCCGGCGAGGATTCGGTCATCTTCGGACGCTCGGCCGGACCGAACGGGCGTTCGACACACTCTTCGGCGCGCGCAACCCCCGCCGGCAGAAGGACGAGCGCGACGAGCGCAAGGATGGCACAGCGAACGGGGCGAACGAGGCTCATCCGCGAAACCTCCGCCCTCGTCGTGAAAACAAGTCGCGAAGGGGTTTCACGTACGAGCCTGCGGTCGACACCTCGACGCTGTCGAGGCCGAGCTTTCGGAACATCTGCTGGCGCTCGGAGACAAGGCGCTTCATTTCGTGCGTGTGGAACGCGCGGACCTTCGGGTCGCTCGTATCGAGGACGAGTGTGTCACCGCTCTCCGGGTCTTCGAAGGTCATGAGACCGACGTCGGGAAGATCCATGTCGCGCGGGTCCGTAACGACGATGGGGACGACATCGTGCTTCGAAGACGCAATGGACAGCTTTCGCTCCATTTGATCGGCGAAGAAGTCGCTCACGACGAAGGCCACGCAACGACGCCGCGCGACGTGCACGAGAGAGTCGAGCATGGAAGCGAGGTTGGTTGCGGGGCCGAGCCTCGTCTCCGCGCCGCTCATTACGGTGGTGTGCTCGTCGATGCCGCCGGTCAAGACCTCTCTCACGCAGCGCATGACGTGCTTTTCACCGCGCTTCGGTGCGACGAGGCGACGCACCTGGCTTCCGCCGAGGATCAGGCCCACGCGGTCGTTGTTTCGAATCGCACTGAAGGCAAGCAGGGCAGTGACTTCGGTGGCGACGTGTCCCTTCGACGTGCGCTGGGTCCCGAACAGCATACTTCGCGAGACGTCGACCGCGAGCATGACGGTCATCTCGCGTTCTTCTGTGAACACTTTGACGAACGGTTCGTTCATGCGCGCCGACACGTTCCAGTCGATGGTACGAACGTCGTCACCAGGCTGATATGGTCTCACTTCGCGGAAGGCGAGACCTTGCCCACGAAGACCGGAAGTATAGGTGCCGGCGAGCTCGGAGTTCGCTCGGCGTGCGGTAACGATTTGAATCGTCCGCAGCGCCGCGAGAATCTCCTTCGGGATCATGGGTCCGCTCGCACGCGCGCCCCTCAGGGAACTTCGACGGCCTCGAAAAGGCGCCGGAGCACGCGTTCCGGTGTGATTTCCTCGGCGTCGGCTTCGTACGTGAGCACGAGGCGATGCCTGAGCACGTCCATTCCGATGGCCTTCACGTCGTCCGGTGTGACGTAACCGCGACGGCGCAAGAAGGCATGCGCGCGCGCGGCCATATTGAGCGCGATGGTCGCGCGAGGCGAAGCTCCATACTCGATGAGGTGTGCGAACTCTTTGAGCCCACGCTTCGCGGGGTTTCGCGTGGCCATCACGAGGTCGACGATGTAGTCCTTCACGCGGTCGTCGACGTAGATCTGCTGGGTGATGCGGCGCGCATTCATGAGCTGCTCCGGCGTGGCCACCGGGGACGCCGCCGTGCGCACGGATGGACCCGTCATCCGGTCCATGATCTTCCGCTCTTCTTCGCGCGTCGGATAGGTCACCTTCACCATCAGCATGAAGCGGTCGACCTGTGCTTCGGGCAGGGGGTACGTGCCCTCTTGCTCGACTGGGTTCTGCGTTGCCATGACGATGAACGGGTCGGGCAGGCGATAGGTCGAGTCACCGATCGTGACCTGCCTTTCCTGCATCGCCTCGAGCAGCGCACTCTGCACTTTGGCCGGTGCGCGGTTGATTTCGTCGGCGAGGACGAGATTCGCGAATACGGGGCCGAGTCGCGAAGAGAACTCGCCCTTCTGTTGATTGTAGACGACGGTGCCGACCACGTCGGCTGGCAGGAGGTCGGGTGTGAACTGGATGCGCGAGAACTTCGCCGACATCGCGTCGCAGAGCGTGCGTACGGTCAGCGTCTTCGCGAGGCCAGGGACGCCTTCCACCAGAACGTGGCCGCCCGCGAGCATCCCGATCAGGATGCGCTCGACCATCTGGGTCTGTCCGACGATGACCTTGCCGACCTCGTCCGTGATTTGCTCGAGCAGCACGCCTTCGCGCGCGACGAGCTCGTTCAACGCACCTACGTCTGCCATGGGGGGAGGCGAAATCAGCGAACGTTGAGGGAGATCTTGATGCCTCCCGTACAACCGACGATGGCGCCGAGCGCGATCGCAGCCCACCAGTAGTTGAGGCCGGTCATCTTGAGGCCGAGACAGCCAGCGACGATGAGGGCGATTCCGGCAAAAATCAAAGGAGTTGCGCGCTGCATGACGAACCCTTCTAGCGCAAAAAGGGCAACAAAGGGAGGGGCTTAAGCCTCGATTTCTCCCTGCCGTCCAGGCCCCGTCTGCCCCCCGGCGTCCCCCTTCACCGCGTAGGAAAGCGACAGAACGAGCGCGAGAATCGTGCGGTAAACGAAGTGGAGGTCGTCGACGTCGACCGCCCGCCCATCGTCTTCGTCCACCTCCGTGATGGCATCGACCTGCTCATGGACCCAGCCCACGACCTCCGGCTGTTCGCGCAGGACCACGTCGTCGAGGTCGAGCGGCTCGTCGGCGTGACTGCGGCGAAGTTCGTCCTCGACCTTGAGCGCCTCTTCGGTCGCCAAGATGGCTTCGGGCGGTACCGTTCCCAGTTTGCCGCCAAACGTTTCGCGGAACGCAGACCACACGCACACCGTCAGATACGTGCCCATGGCTCGCGCGACGTTGTCCATGTTGCGAGCAAGCAGACCGCGGATGTGGGATGCGAGTGCAGGCTGTTGCGCCTCGAAGCGGCGATAGAGGGGGGGCAGCTTCGTGTCCTCGCTGCCCCACAGTTCACGGGCGACCGCCTCGAGGGAGCTGCGCGTCAACCGCGCAGAAGGCGGCACGGGGCGCACGGCGACTCCTCGCATCCACATGCTTGGAGGATACCACGGCGAAGGTCCCGGACAGCGCGATATCGCGCCCGCGCGCGTCAGAGAGACGCGGGCACTGGTGCACTGTGCGCCAGAAGCGCCTTTCGAACGAAGTAGATACCGGCACCGATCGCGAACCAAGCGAGCACGACGGCGACCCCCAGCGGACTTTCCGTGGTGGGCCTCAAGCCAAAGTGCCCTTGGAATTGATCGTAGGTTCCGCTCTCACTCAAGCGCCGAAACGCGAGTGCGACGAACAAGAGGAGCGGCAAAGCGAAACCCAGCATGCCGCGGAAGAGAACGCCTGTGCGGTCTTGTGCGGAGGCCGTCGCGAAGGCGAGGAACGTGAGGCACGGTGCGTAGGCTGCAACCAGAACCAAGAAGAGATCGACCGCGCTCGGAATGTGCCGCGCGCCGAAGAGGTAAAGGTAGCCCCACTCGGAGTGGAACGAGGCAAAGAAGCCGAGTACGGGCAAAAGCACGAACGTCGAATGGACGAAAACCGTTCGAAAGGCGTGGGATGCGTATGCAGGCCCCTCTCGACGCGCGAGCTCCAACCTAGCGAATGCCGCGAAGAGCACGCCGAGGAGTGACGAGAAGAGGGGGGCTAGAAAGAGCGGCAAGGCGGAAATCAGAGTTCGTTGTAAGCGCGGAGAACGACGCGTCTTGCGATCGTCTGGATGCCCGTATGCTCGAAATAGTTCGTCGAGAGATCGATGATGGATGCGGCGTAGTCGAGCTTACCCTCGGCTCCCTCGAGGTAGCCTTGAACCTTGTCGAGGATGCTTTGGGGAGAGAGCCCGTGATCGCTCACGAGCGAGTTCGCGAAACCGGACGTCTGGTCGACGGACGTTTTGAGGAAGTCTCGTTTCTCTTCGATCGCACCACCCGGCAGGAAAGGGGAGACGCGTTGGAAGAGAGCGCTCTCTTCGAGCTTGTCGATGGCCGACGAAAGCGACTCGCCGATCTTGAGCAGGAAGTCCGGTCCGAGCGGCAGCATGCAGTCGAAGCAGACCCAGGCCGCCATGCGCATCTTCTCTTCCTTTTCGGCGGAAACGAGCGCCGCGGCAAAGTCCGAAACCGAATCGCCGGGCAGTCCGTTCGAGCTGCAGAATGCACCGATCTCCGCTGCCAATTTGAGGGAGGCATCGATGGCTTGTGAGGTCTCGGGTTTCGGCGTCACCTTGCCGAGGAAATCGAGCCAGCTCACGTCCTCTGCGAGCTTGGCCGCGAGTGACGTCACACCGGCCATGGTGCCGCCGTTGTCGGCCAGCTTGTAGATGGACACCGCGCGTTGATAGCCGTTCGACTCGTCGGCATAGAGAGCCATGGCGCGTTCACCCACCTGTTGAATGACTCCTTGGTCCTCTTCACCGGTGACGAGTTTCACCATCTCCTCGAAGTTGGTGACGTTCTGCCATTCGCCGGGGGCGAGGTAATCGAGCGCTCCGAGTAGTCGAGTCGTGAGGCTCGAGCTGGGGAGTTCTTCGACCAGTTGATAGAGGGGCGCGTCAGCTTCGGTCATGGTGGTGCGATCCTATTTGGCAGGGGGTACGAAGGCCGCGAGGCCCTTCAGGTCGAACTTCTCGAGCATCGCCTTGCGCTCTTCCGGAGTCATCGTGGGGCTCGAAACCTTCACTTGATATCGCTTGGCAACGAGGACGGAGGTTTGCTTCTTCGTCGGCATGAGCATGGGGAGCTCTCCGAGCTTCTCGGTCGCCTTGTCGAACTTGCCGAGCTCGTCGGCTTTACCATTGAAGTCGTTCACGCTGAGTAGAGCGACCTCCTTGCCGTCGGCGAGAACCTTCGCTTCGACATAGCCGTCCTTCTCTGCAGTGAACGTGCGCTTCTTTCCGTCGATGTTCTCCGGTGGGAAGAACTTGTTCAGCGTGGCGCCCGCGGCAACCGGAGGAGTCGGCGGTTTGGACGTTTCGTCCGGCGGATTTTCCTTCTTCGCTTCGGCGCTCTTCGCGGCGGCTTCCCAGCGCGAAGGCTCGGCTTTCTTACTGCACGCCGCGAGTGCCAACACGAGAACCCACCGCATTCCATGCATTCCGAATCGCATCGTCATCGACCGATTCGCTAACAGAGGCAGGGCGGTGGCACAAGGCCAAGAACCCGTGTAACTAGGGCTTCGTGGACCCGAAACAACTGCGAGGCCTTCTCGAAGGAATCCGTGCTGGTACGATCGAAGTCGCTGAGGCTGAGCTATCGCTTCGAGACCTTCCATTTTCGGACCTGGGTGATGCGGTCGTCGATCAACACCGCGCACTCCGACAGGGCGTGGCGGAGGTCGTCTACGGCGAGGGGAAGACCGCAGACCAAATCGTTCGCATCGCACGTACGCTGCGCGAGAGCGACACCAACGTACTCGTGACGCGCGTTTCGGCAGAGGTCGCGGAGGTCGTTCGCACGTCTCTCCCGTCGCTCGTCTACAACCCCGTTGCCCGGACGCTCACCGAAGTCGTGACACCGATCGAGCCACGTCGAGGCAAGGCATGTGTGATCTGTGCCGGCACGAGCGACATGCCAGTCACCGAAGAATGTTGTGAATCTCTCCGCATGCTGGGCATCCAAACGCAGCGCATCCACGACGTCGGCGTCGCGGGCTTGCATCGATTGCTCGCGCGCATTTCTGACTTTCGTTCCGCCGATGTCCTCATCGTCGTCGCTGGCATGGAAGGAGCTCTCCCCAGCGTCGTCGGAGGACTCGTGTCTGTGCCGGTGATCGCGGTGCCGACTTCGGTTGGCTATGGTGCTGCGTTCAACGGCCTCGCGGCGCTCACGGGCATGCTGACGAGCTGTGCCTCGGGCATTACCGTAGTCAACATCGACAACGGTTTTGGAGCCGCGTTTGCTGCCGCCCGGATTCTTCGGCGCGAGCGAACGGCTACCTGAAGGAAGAAGGAGCGAGCCATGCCTCACGACGGCGACCACGACGATCATCACCATCACGGTCACGCGCATGCGCACGCGCACGGCGATCATCATCACGATCATGTGCATGGTGATCACCATCACGATCACGCGCATGATCATGACCACCATCACAATCATGCGCATGGTGATCATGACCATCATCACGATCATGGGCACGATCACGGCCCTGTCGACTTCGCGCACCGACCGGATTTGCCCGAAGGAGCGGGGCGCGGCCTCGTGCTCTATCTCGACGCGCCGAGTGGCCTCGCGGGGGACATGCTCGTGGCCGCACTCGTCGACCTCGGTGTCCCTCCGAGGGTCGTCGCCGACGCGCTCCATGCGGTCGATCTCGATGGCTACCACGTCCATTTCGGAAGGCGGGCCCAGAGCCACATTTTCGGCACGACGTTCGGCGTGCACGAAGACGCGCCCCAGCCAGCGCGTTCGTATGCCGAAATTCGCACGCTACTCGAGGGAAGTCGTCTCGCCCCGGCCGTTCGCGACCTCGCTCTCCGGGCATTTCATCGTCTCGCCGAGGCGGAAGCGCGGGTTCATCGTGCGACGGTCGAGTCCGTACACTTCCACGAAGTGGGTGCCGTCGACTCCATCGTGGACTTCGTGGCCGTGAGCGCTGCGCTTCACTATCTCGGTGCAGAGCTGGTCGTTTCGCCGCTCCCCATGGGCCGCGGCTTTACACGATCCCAGCACGGAGTCATCCCGCTCCCGGCGCCTGCGACCCTCGAGTGCTTGCGTGGGTTTCCGACCTACGATGGGGAGCGAGCGTTCGAATTCGTCACGCCGACTGGGGCTGCGATCGTGGGCGCACTGGCGCGACCTTCCGCCACATGGCCTCCCGCTTCTCCGCGCGCCATCGGTTGGGCTGCGGGAAGCGCCAGCATCGAAGGTCGTCCAAACCTGCTCCGTGCAGTTCTCGTCGCTCCGCCTGGCGCAGACCCGAGCGCCGAGAACCGCGAAAACAAGAGCGATACCACGCACGCCGTCCTTTCTGCCAACTTGGACGACGCCACTGGCGAATTGATTGCATCCTGCATCGAATCGTTCCTTTCGGAAGGCGCGCTCGACGTCTGGGCTACCCCCATCACGATGAAGAAGGGAAGGCCTGGCGTCACGCTGTCGCTCCTCTGCCGCGAGGCCGACGTAGGCCGACTCTCCGCGCGCCTCCTCGCAGAATCGACAAGCCTCGGCGTTCGTTGCGAGCGTGTCTCGCGCTTCGAAAGACCCCGGCGGATGATCGAAGTCACGACTCGGTTCGGAAAAGTCGCAGTCAAAGTCTCCGAAGGCCCGTATGGGGCTCCTCAAGTGAAACCCGAATACGAGGATTGCCAGGCCCGCGCCAAAGAACACCTCGTCACCGTGCGTGAGGTGATGCAGGCGTCGCTCGTCGCCGCACTCCAAGTCGTGCAGCCCGGTTGACGAGCTGCGTTCAGCCGAACGATAGCATTCGGCGGAACTTGCCGAGGGCACTCTTCACGACTGGAGGGTGCGACTCCCAGAGTGCTTTGCCGCTATAGGCGGAGACGGCGACGCTGAACGAGCCTCCTTCCGTGAGCACTTGTCCTCGATAGTGGTACCGAACGACGCGGGCGGGAACGAGCACGACGTCGTAGTTGCTCACGACGGTCCCCATCCCCCCGACCCCGAAGATGGCATTCTGGGGCGCGACGGAATGGAGTGCGCTCAGCTTCGCGCGCTCTTCTGCAGAGTCGCGCGGAACGTCGGACTCCACGATGGGCAGCGTCGTTTCGGCGTCGAGCGTCGATTCCGCGATCGGGACGTCGAGGGCGCCGAATGTCGAAGCGTCGAAGAGGGGGGCCATGCGCCGGCGGATCTGCGTTTGGACCGGCACTTCCTCGCGGGCCGCAACCCACACGGTGACATGTTCGTTACGAGTCTGTGTGAACGGGAGGGGTACCGATGTGCGTCCGATGCGCATGCTGCCCACGCGGAGAGCCTGGCCGCCCGCATCGAGTTCGAAGCGATGAAAGGGGAGGAGGAGCTGCGTTTCGGAGGTGATCCTTGCCCGATCGGCGTCGGCAGGGCCCAAAATCCGCGAGAAAATCAGCCTGTGGGCGGTTCTCGACAAGGATTCGTGGTCGTGCCTAGCCCTTGCAATTCTGCGTCTGCCGAGGTCGACGGGACGAACGGGGGGCTCGAGAAGGGGCTCCATGACGACCCCAGCATGACCGCAGACGACGAGTTTCGCCATGCGGCGGTGCGCGCTCCACGCCCTGCACGGATGTACAAGCGCGTCGAAGTTGCAACAAGGCGCTGAAAGCGCGTTATGCTCACGAGATGAGCTCGTGTCCGCTCGACGCAATTTTTCGCCGGTTCTCTTTCACGACGGACTCTTCGTTCGTAGCCAGCGAAACAGAAGAAGCGAGTTTCCTCGCAAGACTTTCTCATCCCTCTGCGCAAGGTGGCGATGGCTACGGTGGTGGCGGACCGCCCGGCGGCTATCCTGGCTACCCGCAGCAGCCCGGCTATCCGGGGGCGCCTCAGCAGCCTGGCTATCCGCAGCAGCAACCCGGCTATCCGCAACAGCCCGGCTACCCACAGCAGCAACAGCCTGGTTATCCGGGGGCTCCGCAACAGCCTGGCTATCCTCAGCCGGGCGGCTATCCGGGCGCACCGCAGCAAGGCGGCTATGATCCGAATGCCTACCCGCAGCAACCCGCCTACCCCCAAGCGCCGGCACAGCAGCCTTACGATCCGTACGGTGGAGGGCCAGGCGGTTACGGTCAGCAGCCGATGGCGCCGCAACAAGGCTACGGTCAACCCGCACCGCCGGCGCCTCCGCCGGGTGGTGGCGCATACCCGAGCGCCGCTCCGGGCGCACCTGCCGCGGCTCCGTATGAGCCGCCTCCTGCCGTTCCCGCAGTCCTTCCGAGCAATGCGCTCCGAGGCTTCGTCGTTTCCTATCAGGCAAACCCTGCCGGTGAGTTCTGGGAGCTTCGCGGTGGACGCATCACGGTTGGTCGCGCCAACAGCGGCGAGCAAGTCGACATCGCCCTGGCCGATGCGACGATTTCCTCTCGTCATGCGGCGTTCAACGTCGACGTCGCCGCAGGTACGTTCAACGTCGAAGACCGTGGCTCGACCAACGGCACGTACGTGAACGAAGAGCACATCGGTTACAATGGTCGCCGCGACCTGCGCGATGGCGACAAGGTTCGTTTCGGTGGCTACACGACCATCGTGAAGATCCTTCCCCGCAACTGAAATCGACTGCAACGCCGGTAGTTCTTGACCCAGGCGGCGCGTCCTGGGAGGCTTCGCCGTGCGTGCGTTTTCGCGCGCCCCATCTGATGCGATTCCCTATGAAATCTAGAGACTTGCCTGTGCTCCGCTTCATTGTCGCCATCGTCTCGGTCCTTTGCGTCGCGATGTTCGACCGCACGGCGATGGCGGCCCCTCAAGGCCACCTCCTCCGCATCGATCCACGCGCGGGCGTCAAAGACGGCTCGCCCGTCCTCTCGACCCTCATCGAGATTGGACAGTTCAAGCCGATCTCGGACGTCCTCGCCGATTGCTCCCAAGTCCGACAGACCGACGCGCTCTACGATTGTTGGGGCGATGCAGTCGAGAAGCCGAACTCGCTCTTCGAGCCTTACCAATTCCCCGAAGGTAGCGCGAACCTCCTCGTACGCGTCGAAGGTTCCGAGTCTCCCGCGAAGTACGTGTCGAAGGCTGCATGGAAAGATGCGCAGAAAGAGCCCGGCGTCGGAACCGCGTGGCTGGTTGCGCTCGACGCATCTGCGGGCATGGGCACACGCTTCGCCGACGGTCGTCAGGTCGTCGTCGAGTTCCTCGAGCAGATGGGCCCGAACGACCTCTTTCGTCTCTTCATCTTCGACGACCGCGACAAGGCGTTCACCGCCGACTCGAAGTGGAAGTCCTTCAAAGACCGCAACCAAATCATCGAAAAGGTCTTGAACAACGTCCAGACGACGGTGCCGCAAACGAGCGGAAGCCGCCCGCTCTTCAACACGTTGAAGAACATCATGATCGCGGGGTTCAACGACCTCGGGAACATCGGCGACACGCAAAGCATCCCCATGCACCAAGCGTTCGTCGTTCTCTCGAACGGTGCAGGGCGTCAAGACGCGCTCACGAACGCCGGCGGCGGTGAGCAGCTGAAGAAATACGCCACCAACGGTCGCTTCCCGGAGGACAACACCTCGAGCCCGAAGACGCCGCTCCCGATCATCTCCATTCTGTTCCCCAACGCCATGGGTGGCTTGCAGAACAGCATCATGGCGAACAACGACGTTCAGTTCATGAACTCGCTCGCCAACCCCGAAATCGGCGGCTTTTTCAGTGTCGTTCGCGCAGGGCAAGGCAAGGCGCGTGGTGACCGCATCACGAAAGCCGTCAAGTCGCGCTTCAACGCGATGACACTCGTGAAGTGGCGCCTCGCTTGCCTCAATCCGACGGTCGAGCAGACGTTCAACCTCACCTTCCGCCCGGGCAAAGTGCCGATTCTTCCGGACGGTTCGTTCAAGAACGTTCCCATCGGTGTCGACCCCGCTCAATGGCCGCTCGACATCAATGTCGCGCAGACGAAGGCAGAAGCCGACACGAACCCCGTCTATCCGGGCGGCAAGTTCAAGGTGTACGGTGAGTTCTGTTGGGGGGGCGAGAAGAGCCGCGCAGAGGCGTACTTCGTTCCCGCGGGCACCAAGCCCGACCCCAATGCGTCCACCGACCCTGCGGCGGGCAAGCGCGCGATGCAGAACCTCGTCGCACAGAACATGCGCGGCGCTGCTCAAGACTCCAACGCGACGTTCGTCACCTTCGACGTTCCGAAAGACGACAAGGTTCTCGAGGGGACGGGAGACGCGACCGTCGCGCGTGTCGTCATCTTCGACAACCGCGCCAATCGGTCGAGCAGTTTCGACGAAAAGAACATCCTCACGTTGCGCGCGAAGAAGGCGCCCCTTCCGATCGGACTCATCCTCGGCATCGTGGGCGGTGTCATCGTCATCGTCTTGCTCCTCGTCATCGTGATGCGAGGAAGCGGGAAGAAGCGAGGTGGCGGTGGTGGCGGCGGTGCAGTGGCGCCGCAGCCGGTCGTCGCTGGCGGCTATCCCGGTGGTGGTGGTGGCGGCTACGGAGGCCCCGGCGGTGGCGGCTATGGCGCACCGGGGGGAAGCTACGGTCCTCCCGGGGGGGGCGCTCCTCCTGGTGGCGGCGGCTACAACTATGCCCCCGCAGCGCCCGTCGCGGGTCCGGCCGCGCTCGCTGCGCTCTATGGAACGCCAGAGCCCGTGTCTCCGGCCGCCTCGTTCTCGCCCGCATCGCCTGCCTACGCGGCTCCCGTTCACGCGTCGGTTCCGCCGGCGTCCCCGCATGTTGCGGCAGCGCAGAGCCCCGCGCAAAACGTGCAGAATGCAAACGTACCCATGATGGGCGGACTCGGTATCGCGAACGTACGCTGCCCGTCCTGCAACATGATGACGATGGCGACGCCGGGTGCGGCTGGCGTTTGCTTCTCGTGCGGCCAGCCTCTCACGGCAAGTGCATCGGCGATGGAAGGAGGCGGGGGCGATCGCAGCCCCCAGGGCTTTTCCGTTGACAGGGGCGATGCCCGAGGAAGCCGTCGCGCCACCCAATCCCTACGGTCCTTCGCAAGCAAGGCTCGCGTCCGCGCAGGGCGAGCACATCGTTCGCGCGGGAACGACGCTTCGGGTCGGTCGCGATCCAGTTCAATGCTCCATCGTGCTGAGTGAGCCTCGCGTGAGCGGTTTGCACGCGACGGTACGCTTCCAGGAGGGGCAGCTCTGGGTGAAGGACGAGGGCTCGAACAACGGCACGTTCATCGATGGATTGCGCGTGCAGGGGGAGTGGCTCCCGGTGCCCTCGGGCAGTCAGCTTCGCTTCGGTCCCGCTGAGTTCCAGGTGCACGTTTCATGAGTTCGACTACGACCCAAGTCTCGCCTCGCGTCGAATGCGGATACTTCACCGACCCGGGCCGCGATCCGGATAAGCAGGTCAACGAAGACAGTGGCCGCCACGGTCCCACACCGCGCGGCTATCTCGCCATCGTTTGTGACGGCATGGGTGGTCACGAAGGCGGCCAAGAAGCTTCGCGCGCTGCGGTTCAGACCATCTTCGAGTGTGTCGAGAACGCGCCTCCCGAATGGAGTCATCGCGAAGCGCTCGAACGCGCGATCGAAGCAGCCAATCGGAAAGTCTATGCGCTCGCGAAGCCCACGGTCCGTGCACGACCCGGGTCGACGGTCGTGGCTGTGCTCGTGCACGAGGGCGGCGCAGAAGTCGCGCACGTCGGCGACAGTCGCGTCTACTTGTTCCATGCGGGTGAAATGCAGCGTCTCACGCTCGACCACTCCGCCGTGCAAATGATGGTCGACGCCGGCGCCATCACGCCGGAGCAGGCGAAGGTTCATCCCGATGCGAACGTCATCACGCGTGCACTCGGTATGGCGCCGGATGTCGAAGTCGATGCACGCCCCGAGCCTTTCCCGTACGTGCCGGGGGACGTCTTCCTGCTTTGTTCCGATGGTCTTTGTGACCTCGTCGGGGAGCCGGACATGCCTCCGGCGATCACGATGGCACCCACCCTCGCGGCCGCAGCTGCAGAACTGACGGAACTCGCGAACTCGCGTGGAGGCTACGACAACATCACCGTGCTCTTGCTTCGAACGCTCGAGCAATCGCACGGCGCGCGCGACGTACGGCCGACGCTCCTCGATGGTCCGGCGGGCGCGGGCTCTCGTGGGGCAACCGTCGTCGAGAACGATACGCTCGTCACCGAACCGCTACGTGCGCCGGGGGCGCCGGGCGCAGCACCGCAAACGCTCCTCATGGGGCCCATCGCGGGTGGTGCGCCTCAGCGGGAAGCCGGTCCTCCGCGCGAGGCCCCGCAGGCTGCGAAGCCAGGTGCCGCTGCGACGAAGCCGACTCCCGCACACGCCGGCCCACCACCCCTTCCTCGCGCGGCCATTCCAGCGAACCCACACAAGTCACCGGCGAAGAACGAAGGCCGTCCCGCATGGCTGCTTCCGCTCGTTCTTTCCGTCGGCCTCTTGGCAGTCGTGATCGGCGCGGGACTTCTGTTCCTGGTGATCCGCGAAGAACGAAAGACGTCGCACCGGCCGCCCATCGATGTCCCCGTCGATGGGGCAGATGCCAACGTTGCACCGCCCCAAGCGCCCGCATCCAATGACGCGCTCGTTCCCGTTGCGACCAGCTCCGCGAATGGGGACGCGTCGGCAGAACCTCCCATGGTGCACCCGAGAGATTTGCTACAGAATCGTCCAGTTTCCCCCGCCGGCACCGGCAATCCGAGTAGTATGCCCCGTCGATGATCCCGGGCCTCGGAAAAGAACAAATCACCCTCGGTAGCGCTCCTGACAACGACGTGGTCCTTCAAGGCCCCGGCGTCGCACCTCGTCATGCACGCATCGTGCGCCAAGGCGGTGCCCTCGTGTTCTTCGACTTGGGCGCGGGGCCCAGTTTTGTGCAGGGTGCACCCATCGCGCCGAATCAACCGGTGCCCTTCGACTTCCGTGCGGTCTTTGCGCTCGGGCAGGTCAACGTTCCGCTCTCGGCACCGGCCATCGTGCTCATGACCATGTCCGTGGGGCAGGTCCAAGCTCCACGCGGCCAAGTCATCGTCGGACGTGAAGCTTCGACGGCATCTCTCGTCATTGGTCACCCGGCTGTGAGCGGCACACACGCGACGGTCATGCTCGACCGCATGATGATCGCCGACGGCGGGTCCACGAGCGGAACGTACGTTGGCGGGCAGCGCATCCCGGCGAATCAACCCGTGCCGCTCGACCCGAATGGTGTCGTCGCGTTCGGCCCGGTTCCGGTTCCCGTTTCGATTCTCGCCGCGTACGCTCAAGCAGCTGCCTCGCAAGGGGCGGCGGGACCGCGCCCCACGGGTCACCAGGGAATGCCGGGTGCTCCGGGGATGGCACCGCCCGGCATGGGAGCTTCGTCGCCCCCGGCGCAAATGGCTCCACAAGGAGCGCCTCCAGGCGGTCCCGCGCCGCATGGGGAGGGCGCACCGCGGGCCAAGCATCGTACGGTCGTTGGCGAAATTCCAATGACGGGGGCCGGCGGCGACATCGTCACGATCGGCCGAACGCCGGAGAACAAGATCGTCATCTCGCACGCGCAGGTGAGCTCCCACCACGCGCGCCTCGTTCGCCAAGGCGATCAGCTCTTCATCGAAGACCTGAAGAGCGCCAACGGCACGTTCGTCCGTGGACAGCGTCTGGCCCCGGGTCAGAAAGTTCCGGTTCAGAACGGCGAGCGCGTCTTCATCGGACCCATGCCGCTCACCATTCAGAGCGGCGATCAGAAGTTCAACATCGTCGTCGAAGACCAGCAGGCCAATTGGGCTGGCCGTCCGCTCTACGAGATCGAAGGCTGGGACCTCACGCTCGAGGTACCCGATCGCGACAATCCGTCGACGATGAAGACGCTGCTCGACCACGTGTCGTTCAAGGCGATGCCGGGTGACATGATCGCGCTGATGGGGCCTTCGGGCGCCGGCAAGACGACACTCCTCCTCACGCTGAACGGTTACAATCCCCCGACGTCCGGTCAGGTGCGCATCAACGGGGACGACCTCTATGCGGTCTACGACGCGCTTCGTGGTTCGATCGGTTACGTTCCCCAAGACGACCTCGTACACGCGGAGCTCACGGTCTTCGAGGCCGTCAAATACTCCGCGCGCTTTCGTCTCCCGCCCGACTACTCGGAAGCCGAGATCGATCAGCGCGTCGACCAGACCCTGAAGGACCTCGGGCTCGAAGGCGTGAAGAACCTCCAGATCGGAAAGCCCGAAAAGAAGGTGCTCTCTGGTGGTCAGCGCAAGCGCGTCAACATCGCTCTCGAGCTCGTGACCGATCCGGTCATCCTGTTCCTGGATGAGCCCACCAGCGGTCTTGCATCGGACGATACGACGGCGCTCATCAAGCTCCTCGCGGACATGACGAAGCGCACCGGCAAGACGATCATCATGACGATCCACCAGCCGGCCAAGGACGAGTACGAGAAGTTCAATCTCGTGTTCCTCATGGGCTACGGAGGCATTCCGACGTACTTCGGCCCGACAGGGCCCGCTTCCTACAATTTCTTCGGATCGATCCTCGAGCGTCCCGACAGCCCGTTCCGGCAGGCGGCGCCCCAGTACACGGGCAACAACATCGACAACCCTCGCGACATGTTCGACATGCTGAACTTGCGCGAGCGCGTGCAGCTCGACTTCATGAAGCGGCAGGACCCGAACGTGCCTCGCAATACCGCACGCCTCGAGGCTGCGCGGCAGTGGCGTGCCGAGTTCTTCCGCAACGAGAACCCGGTCTTCCAGCAGATGTACAGCGGCAAACGTGCGGTCGGCACCGAGAGCGCGACGCGCGGTACACCGCATCGGCCCAACGTGGCGCTCTTCCAGCAACTCATGCTGCTCATGTCTCGCTACTTCAAGGTGAAGATGCGTGACCGCGCCGGAGCACTCATCATGTTCCTCCAGGCGCCCATCATCGGCATCATGCTCTGGTTCGTCTTCGGACCACAGAAGGCATCAGTGCCGTTCTGGTGCGTCGGTGCGCTGCAAGAGATCACGAAGCGAAGCGGAAGCACGTCGAACAACGGCGCTGATCTTCTGAGCAAGATGGCGACGACGACGGACCACACCGCGGCCATGTTCTTCGTGGTCGTGAGCTGCGTGTGGTTCGGTACGAGCAATGCGGCCCGCGAGATCGTCACGGAACGAGCGATTTATCTGCGCGAGCGCATGGTCAATCTATCGCTGTTCAATTACGTGCTCTCGAAGTTCATCCCTCTCACGATGATCTGCTTCGTGCAGTGCACGCTCCTTCTCGGCATCGTGTTCTTCGGCCTCGGGTTCCACGGCGGTATTCTGGCCTTTTTGGGCGAGCTCGCCACGATGGTCTCGGTCGCGATGAGCGCGTCTGCGCTTGGTCTCTTGGTCTCGACGTTCGTGACCTCGGCAGAAGCGGCCATGGCGCTCACGCCGATCGCGCTCATTCCTCAGGTCGTTCTCGGTGGCCTGATGGTTCCCATGACGACCAACGATTGGTTGAAGCCGCTCATGTACGTCATGCCGGCTCGCTGGGGCTTCGAAGGGTCGATCGCGTACGAACGGCTTGCGATCCGCAATGAGCCGGCGTGGCATATCAATCTGAGCGACCCGAATCTCAACAGTGCGCCTGACTACATCAAGGCAGGGCACTTCGATTGCGCTGTCGCACAGATGGGAAGCGATCGCCTCGCGGGGGCCTGGGGCTTCGAGTACTACGCAGAGTGGTACCTACCGATCACCGTTCTCATGGTGATGACCCTCGTGATGATGGTGGTGCTGCTCGTCATTTTGAAGCGTCGCGATCCGGTGTAGGGCTCGGGCCTTTGCCGGCACTAGACCGACGTAATCTGAGTTCGATCGGGGAAGGCCGTGAAGCAGCGTCGGCGAGGTGAAGAGGACCGCCTGCGGTCGCGGCTTCGCTTCCGCTCCAAATAGCAGCAGATCCTTCGTCCGCCTGACTCACCCCCTCTGGACGCCTCCCGACGAGAGCGGCCGAGTCGGCGCTGCTGGCAGGATTTTTGCAGTTCGCTCTCACTCCGCCGCGCCTCGCGTCCCGCTCGAATCACGAGCGCGTGGGGAAGAGCTCGATTGCGGACTTCGTCGAAAACGGTGCGAACACTGCGGAACGCGGTCGCAGATGGACGAAGTTGGTCTAGACCGCTGAGCCTAGAGCTTTATACATGCGAAGAACGGGGCGCTTCCCCGCTGCGGTGAGCACTTGTAGCCCGTTGGGCAGCGCCCGCCGTTGTCAGTCCCCCTCCGCACAATTGGAGCACCGGGATACAATCCGCAGCCGGGCGGCACTTGAAGACGTCGACGTCACGGCCCGCGACGTTTTCGCGGCGGTAACAACACGACAGACCCGAGGAAGGCGCGCCGCATTCGGCACCATCCGTGCAACAGTACTGTTGCTGCTGGTTGGCTTCGCCGCACTTTCCGGACCCGACGCAGATCCCGTTCGCGCTCGAATCCGCGACCGCACAGCAGACCTGGTTGTCGTCGATGGCGCACCTCGGCGGCTCCGTCATTTTGATTGCTCCGCACGTGACGGAGTCGCCAGGCTGACACAGGCCAGAGTTCGTGGGCGGAGCTGCGTCGGTTCCCGCTCCGTCGGTTCCCCCATCGCTTCCTGCGCCCGCTTCGGGTCGTAACACGACTTTCGGGTCACCGAAGACGCAGGTGCGCTCTTCTTCGCAAACCGTTCCGTCGTTGATGCACACTCTGCCCGTGCTGCACGTGAGGCCTTCTTGCTCCGTGCAGGGAGCGTCGG
Organism: Polyangiaceae bacterium; assembly: GCA_046351415.1. Lineage (GTDB taxonomy): Bacteria > Myxococcota_A > Polyangia > Polyangiales > Polyangiaceae > JABFRG01. The sequence goes on from JAXLYO010000001.1 coordinate 509,043, forward strand.
TGCATTCTCCGAGAATACGAATGGGCAATTCGAGGGGGGTGCTCGCCAAGTAGTGGAAGCTGCGACGCGCGACGACACATCCCGCAAACTTGTTCTCCGGCTTGCAGTCGAGCGGGTCCTTCCCATCGAAAGCCGCACGCACCGTGACGTAGGTCGTGGCGTCTCGCGACGATCCGGGGGTCAACACCAACGTTCCCAGGCTGTCACCCGTGACACAGCTTCGCGTCACGAAGGCGGAGCGGCGCGCGTACCGATCCAGAATCTCGGTGCGCGAAGTTCCTATGTCGATGGCGATGCGTGGGCCGCGCGCGCATTGGTCGCTGGTTACGTTGATGCGCACCTGGGTAGGGGCGAGACAACTCAGCCAAAGGAGTACGAGGGGCGCGCTCGTAACGGCGAGCAGTGCGACGCGACGAATTCCTAGCCGTGGGTGTCGGTGAGACATTCGAGCTCGCACGCGTGGCATCTCGATTCAGCCTAACATCACGGTGGTCTCTTGTCCCTTCGCGGGGGCTATCGAACCCCGCAAGCACATCCGGACGACGATCGTGGGCGTCTTCCGGTCAACCTGGTCGCACTTCGGAGTTGCTGCACTGGAAGCGGCCCACCTCAGAGGCGTAGCGGCACGTGCTCCCCTGACCGCAGTCCTCATCGTCCACGCACGCGTCGCTTGCAGTGTGGCAGAAGTAGCCGTGGATCCCTCCGATGTGGCCCATGGGGCCAAGGGTCGGTGAACAGCGGAACGCGCCGCAATCGGCGTCCGTCGTGCAATTCCCGCTCACGCAGTGGTTGGGCCCTACGCTCTCTGCGGAAGCACGACACGCGCACACCTTGGCCGTACCGCGCGCGGCGCAATCTTGGTCCGCGTAGCAGTCGTCATATGTGCACCCTGCACCCAATCCCATTTGCTCGCAGCGACCGTTCTTGCCAGCCGTACACTGCGCGTCGCTCTTGCAATCGTTCGGTCGCCCCCAACCCGACTTCCCCATGCCGCGTCCCTTTGGACAAGCCGCCGCTGCTGCTCGATGCACCTTCGCAGGTCGAATGGTTCCTCCGCTGGCGCGATCACTTCCGGCGCGCGCACTCGTTTCAGGAAGGGGAGAAGCCGTCTCTCCGCTCTTCGGTGCGTCGGGGGTCGGGGACGATGTCGAGCGCGTGCAGGCGGCGACGAGGAGGAAAGCAGGGAGACAGACGAGGAGATGGCGCATGGGCGTTCCTCATCGTCTCACGGGATTCGGCCGCGACCCATGAGAGATCGCGCCCCCGAGGACGCTCAGAGGGAGCGCCCGACGGCCGCCTGGAGACGCGCTTCCACGGCCTCTCGGGCCACGTCTTCGACCTGGACGACCTTCTGTTTCGAGCTCTGTCCCATCACGACCGCGATGTTCTTTCGAGGCACGCCCAGCGCCTTCGAAAGAATGCGCACGAGCTCGTCGTTGGCCTTGCCGTCGATCGGCGGAGCTGCCAGCCGTACGTCTGCCTCGAGCCCGTCCGCGCGCGCGATCGCGCTCTCCTTCGCGCTCGGCTTTGCACGAACTGTGAGGCGGACCGGAGGCACGCACCGAGTCTACCGAAGGAGCCCTTCGACGGGCACCCGGAGCGTTCTCGGACGCTCCGAGCCCTCCGGAGTCAGCCTCAACTGGTCCCTGCCATGGATCCGTGGTTACCCAGGGAGGGCCGTTGGGCACCCACCTTGGGGCTGATGTCGGATAATAGGGGTAGCGCATTTCGGGCACTTAGGGACCGAGTGGCGCCGGCATTGTTCCTGCAGAAGGACCGGCATCATGAAGAAGCTCCTCTCGATGGCCGCTCTCCCGCTTCTCGCCACCATGCTTGCCGCCGTGCCCGGCTGCGCTGGCGCGGAGGACGGAGCCGAAGCAGCTGAAGACGATCTCACGAGCCTTACTGCTCGGCAACGCACGTTGAAGTTTGGCGGCGTCGTGTACGTCGACGAGAACGCAGCCGACTACACGATCATGTCGCAGATTCGCCGCCAGACGCAGTCGGCGTTCGGTGCGCTTCGCGAAGCCGACATCGGTGTGAACAGCCGCGAGCTCAAGGACGTCGATCCGAGCACGTTCGTGAAGACCAAGGTACTCGTCGTGGACCCAAACGTGGCGAACGATCCTGGCAAGAAGATGATGCGTGTTGCTTACACGTTTACCGACAACGCAGTCGTTCCGATTCCGATGGCCAAGCGCTCGGCCATCTCTCTTGCAGTCCTCAACCCGAACTACGGTGGTCAGAACCAGCGCATTTTCGAAGAGTGCACGAGCAAGGATACCCACGCCCGTGAGTTCATGAACGGCTCTATCTGGTACGTCTTCAATCCCGCGCTTTCGTCTTGCGACGCGGCGATGAAGAAGGAGCAGAAGAAGGTCGACGCAGATCGCGCGCTCCTCGGTGATTCGCAAAACAAGGTTCCGAAGAGCGAAGTCGACCGACTCTACATCCCGTCGAAGTTCGCGCTCACCGCTGCCAAGACCAACACGAAGGCCGTGTACCCTGAGTACGACCGCCTCTATGCTGGCGGCGTCGAACCCGGCAAGCTCGTCATCGGGATGGTCAGCGGTCGTATGGACGACTGGGCTGCCGGTGAAGTCCACGAGGCCTACGAGGATGCGGGCTACGGCATGTGGTACGAGGGGCTCGAGGAGATCTTTGCTGCGCGCCCCGGCATGAAGCTCTCGAAGATCGAGCCCCAGGAAGATATCTTGAACTACACCGTGCCCGGCATCAGCGGTACGGTGAAGTTCGCGGACTTCGACGCACTCGCGAAGTTCGAAACGGAAGGCGTGAACCCCGCAGGCGTCACCTACGCCAATCGCAACAAGCTGCGCGCGGCGATCGTCAAGAAGCTCGAACAGCACTGGATCACGTTCGAGGCGGCCACCAAGGTCACCATGAACGGCGTCACGAAGCCGCTCAGCATCAAACTCCAGACCTACTTCGGTGCGGGCTCCGACTCGGCGCCCCACAAGCGCGCCATCAAGACGAGCGACATCTTCGTCTACAACGGCCACTCGTACATCGGTTACGGTCCGCTCGACCCGAGCCGCATGACGGCATCGGATTTCCCCAAGAGCTACCAGATCATGATGATCAACGGTTGCGTGAGCTACAACTACTACGAGAAGGACTACAAGCCGCTCAAGGAAGGTGGCACCGCGAATCTCGACCTCGTGACCAACGGTCTCGAGAGCTGGGTCAACGGTAGCGGTGCAGCGATGGGGCGCTTCGTCGGAGCTTTTATCGATGGCAAGGTCAATAGTTATCAGACCATCTTGAAGGCCGCGCAGTTCACCGGCTACGGCTACTCCTGGGGCCAAGACGCACTCCGCGTCGTCGACGGCGAGCTCGACAACAAGTACAAGCCGACCGCGACGCCCATCAAGCTGCAGTAAGCTCTTCAGCTCGGCCCGCGAACCACGCGCCCCAAGGTCGAAAGACCAAAGGGGCGCGAATCATTTTGTCAGTGCTTTCGAAGTGTCACACGGACGCGAACGCCATTGCCCGGTCGAAGCGTCGCGAAAGGTGCAGGGCTCTCGTCGCTCAGAGATTCGAAACGTGCATGATACAGCATACGCGCGAGCACGAGCTGCGCCTCCATCATCGCAAAGTGGTTTCCGATGCACACGCGCGGGCCCGCACCGAACGGAAGCCAGGCGAGCTTGTGCCTTGCGGCTTCGTTCTCTGGCAGGAAACGGTCGGGATCGAATCGCTCGGGGTCGGGCCAGAACTCGGGCTTTCGGTGCAGCGCGTACACAGGCACCATGACAGGGGTGTGCTTCTCGATGGGAACCCCGCCCAGCTCCGAGGCTTCGTAGGCCTGGCGGGCGAATACTGGTACCGGGGGATAGAGGCGAAGGGTCTCTTTGAAGACGCGCAGCGCGAGCGCAAGACGAGGCAGGTCGTCCATCGTCGGGTTGGGCCCGACTGCATCGACCTCCGCTTCGAGTGCCCGATAGACCTCGGGGTTTCGGCAGAGAGCGTAGATGACCCATGCGAGGCCCGTCGCGGTCGTCTCGTGGCCCGCAACGAAGAGCGTGAGCACCTCGTCGCGAATCTGCTGGTCGCTCATGCCTTCGCCCGTCTCTTCGTCTCGAGCATCGAGCAAGCGCGACAGAAGGTCTGATTGCCCCGGACGACGGTTTTCGCGCCGTTCTCGGATCATGTCGGCCACGTGGGCGTCGAGCAACGCGACCGCTGCGCGTAACTTCTTTCCCTCTGCGCCGGGGACGAAGACGGGGCCATGCAACTTGTCGGCTAGGGCCCTCACACCCTTTTCGACGAACGAGGGGGGACCGAGGTCCGCGAACCGAATGAGCATGACGCGCGAAATGATGTGCGCGAGTGCGAGCGGACTCGGTGCGTTCTCGCTGGTCCATTCGAGGGTCGTGTTGAAGGCGCGCCCGATTTCGTCGTCTTCGGAGAAGGTCTCCGCATCGAAGAGCGTTTTCCCGGCGACGCTCATGGTGATGCGAGTCGTCTCGTCGAGGAGGCGTAGCTCGGTGCCATCCTTCCACGTCTCGATCGTCTTGTTGGCGCATGCGACCATGTCGTCGGCGTAGGAGCCGAGCTGGCTCGGATGGAAAAGGGGCGCCATCAACTTTCGCTGCCGTTTCCAGAGAGACGTGCGACTCGTGAAAAGCCCTTCGCCCGCGAGCGGGTACAGCGCGAATCGTACGAGGTACGACTTTTCGAACACCTTCGCGCGCTCGATGAGCAATTCGTGAACCAATCGCGGATGATTCACGAGAAGAATGTCGGTTCCGAGCGATCGCATGCGCGCCCAATCGCCGACCTCGTTTGCGATGCGTTCGATGAACGCGAAGCGCTGTTGGTTGTTCGGGGGCTTCGCGTTCGGCAGTTCCGGTATGTCGGTGAACTTCATGATCACGGCGTGAGCGCGGGGACGCGGCCCTTCGGATCGTTCGCGAGATTCTTGCAGAAGGTCGCGGCCATCGTGCGCGCCGCGGGAATGTTGAACACCACGAAGTGTCCGTCTTTCGTGCCGGGAACGAATTGCGCGAGGACACCCGAAGCACGACCGTCGCCGATGTTGCCACTGAGTCCTTCCGCCGGAACCGTCACGTCCGAGAGCCCGAGATACGAAGCGCCGTCGACCGCGTGTACACCGGGCAGCATGCGCGGCACGCCGATCGCGAGGGATGCGACTTCGATGCCACGGGGCGGAGCATAGCTGTCGCCCGTTCCGTCGGCGTTGACGCCCTCCGTGACGAGAATGCTCTTCGGCACGGACCCTTCACGCGGCCTCTGAGCAATGCGGGGCAGGTAGTGGATGGGGTCGCTCACGTCGACGATGTTTTGGACGAACATGAGCACGGGATGGAACGTATTCATCTCTTTGCGCTCGTCGGGCGTGTTGAGACCGATGAGCGCGGTGAACAGGCCTGCAACGGAGGGCTCGGGCTTCGTCTTGTCGAGGAGCGCGATCGTCATCATGCTTCCGACGCCGCTGAACACACCTCCAAGGGGACGCTTGTCCGCCGCTAGATGAAGCGGTCCGTTGAGTGCGCCCTGCGAGTGCCCGAAGAAGAGTACTTTGTTTGCGTCGAATTTGAGCTCCGTCGTCGTTCGAGAAACGGACGCCGGGACCCGGAACGAATCTTCTGCCGCAAGGCGCGTTTGCACCGCGGAGTCGACTGCGCTCTGACGATTGTTCGTCCGCGCTGCCCGAGCGTTGAACACGTTGAAGAACGCGAGTTGAATTTTCGCATCGATGTTCGGGTCGTTGGGGGCAGGGGCACCCGGCCGCGTTCCATGGAAGATCTGATCGAAGCCAAGCGACGCCAAGCACTGCTGCGCGAGCGCCTTCGAAGTTCCGTCGTCGATCATCGAGCGGTAGTCGCCGCCGGTTCCGTGCGAATAGATGACGATCGGGTACCCGCTCGCAGGCATCGGACATTTGTCGGCTTTGGGGACCACGAGAGCGAAGCGCGCTGAGAAGGTGTTCTGCAGCACGGGCTTGTCGCCTTCGAAGACGAACTCGCCGCCTTCCTTTTCGTAGGGAGCCGTTCCGCGTTGGTAGTTCGGGGAACCGTCGTAGCTTCCTTCGTATGCGTCGTAATCCGTGGGCGTCTCCTTCGCGACCCACGCGGCCGTGTTCACGACCGGCGCCGGCGCCGCGAGCGCCGCGTCGACCGCGCTGAACAATTCAGCCGTGGGGTCGGAGGTCGTGAAGACCGCGAGATGGATGATGTCGGCCTTGCTGACGCCTGCCGCCTCGAGCGCCGGAATGGCTGGCGCATACGCATCGGTCAGCTTCTTGTCGGTCGAGCTGCCCGCGAGAACTGCCGCGAGGCCCGTCGACGGAACGATGGCCTTGCCTTCGGAGGTCTTCATCGCCTTCGTGACCACGACCGCGTATCGCGTCTTCGGGCGGAGCGGTGCACCGAGCATGGGTTGCACCACCAAGGTATTCGGGAGGTAGTAGATGCCCTCTTCTTTGCGGAAGAACGTCGAGACGAGCTTTCGCTTTCCTTTCTCCGGCGACGCGGGGTCGACGTCGATGAGCTGCACCGTCGACGTGGGGGCGAGGCTTGCGGCGGGGTCCTTCGGGAGGAGGGTCTCGTCGAGCGCGGCTTCGAACCGCAAATACGCACTCGCAACGGGCGAGAACCCATCGAGCACGCCGGCTGTCGCCGCGGTGTACTCGTCGAGCAGGGGAATGCGGCGAGGATTGTAGAAGCCTGTAAGGTGCACCTTTCCATCCGCCTTGCGGCGATAGTCGCTCGGCCACGGATGATCGAAGAAGTGCTCTTGCGAGAGGCTCGCTGCGTCTTGCGGTACCTCGAACATCGAGTGAATCGCCGTAGCGGGTGCGTCCTCGCTGCCGCAGGCCAAGATGGCGGTAAAGGCGAAGAAGGTGAGGGCGGGGAGCTTTCGCATCGAGCGGGAACCTAGCAGTTTCGCCAGCCTGCGAGTAGCATCCCCCCTCGTGAGTGCGCCTGTGAACGAAGAGACCGAGTCGTCCGCGCAGAACCTCCAGTTGCCGTCATTTGCCGAAGCATTTCCGAAGGATGCGCGTCTTGGGGCCCTCCTTGCGGCGTATGCGCGGGGCGACTACGCGGCCGTTCGCACGGGGGCGCCACAGCTCGCGAAAGACACGGACGACCCCGCGGTGAAAGTGGCCGCGGAAGATTTGCTCCAGCGCATTTCCCCAGACCCCCGCCTTCGGTGGATGTACCTCGCAACGCTGCTTCTCGTGGTTCTGGTGGGCCTCTACTGGATGCGGAGTGGCTGAGGTGCGACAAGGTAGGCTGAACCCGCGAAACTTGGCCCCTTTTCGACGCCTCTGATAGCCCGAAAGGGACATGGCCCCGCTCGTCAGCGCCTTTGTTTGGCTTCGCCGATCGCTGACGCGCGTCCATGGCGTCCTCTGCGTATTCGTTCTCGCTTGCCACCTCGTGGCCGGAAGCGCCCGCGACGTGACGATGGTGCTCGCCTTCAGCCTCGCAGGATACTTTGCTCTGCGGTCGCGGCCTGCACGCCTTCGCAGCACGGGCGCGCGCAGTGTGCTGCCCGCGCTCGAGATTGGCGGCGCCTGTCTCGTAGGCTGCTATAGCGCCCTCCTTCGAGACGGCACGTCCGCTGGCCTCGATGGTCGCTTTTCGCCGGTGCTCTATGGCGTGCTGGCGGCGGCCTCTGCGCTTTCCCCGGCCGCTGCGACACTGACGCTCACCGGCGCCGTTCTCGTTCTCGAGTTCTTCCTCAGGCGGAGGCTCGGCATCGACTGGACGAGCATGGACACTCTCGTCCGCGGTGCGTTCTTGATGCTCTTTTCACTGCTCAATCTCGGCCTTTTGCGTGCCGAAGCTGCCCGCATGCGTCTTCGCGCTCGCGGAGAAGTCGAAGGCGAGATCCGCAAGCTCCGCGAGGAAGCCCGTAGCTTCCGGCTGCTCGGCACGGGTGAAGCGCGCGAGCTCCTCGGCGAAGAGCGCCTCGAGCGTTCGAGTCTCGAGGAGATTCATCAATCTGTGCACTATGCACTCGAACTCCTTCGTCGCTCGCTCGGTCTGCACACGGCTGCACTCTTCTGGAAGAACGAGGCGGGGACGCACTTTCGGCTCCGAGAGCTCTCGAGCGCTTCCGAACACGTGAAAGACAGCCCGATCCCCATCGGCGAAGGCGTGCTTGCGGTCGCGAATCATCGCAAAGAGGTCGTGGCCATCCACGGGCTCCGCACGAGCTACAAGCTTCCCTACTACGAAGGTCCTTGCCCGGTGCAAGGCCTCGCGGTCATTCCGATTCTGGACGACTCGGTACCGACCCGCCCGGTGCGAGGCCTCCTCGTCGTCGATCGTCTCGAGGGCGCCATCGGCGAAGACGCACAAGACCTCGCCAAGCAAGCGGCGCGGTATTGTTGGCGGGCTGTCGAAAACCAGCGGGTGTTCCTGCACCTCGAGCGCGCGAAGGTCGAGCAAGGCAAGCTCTATCGTGCGGCGCAGGCGCTCGGAGCGGCCATCACCGAACGCGACGTCATCTCCGCCGGTGTGAGGGCGGCCCGCGAAGTCGCGAGCTTCGACCTCGCTGCGGTCACGGTCTTCCACGCCGAGAACAAACTCCACGAAGTCGTCGCTGCGCTCGGCCCCGACAAGAGCTTCGACGAGCTCGTAGGCGCAACGTTTCAGCACAATTCCGGCCTCGTCTCGATGGTCGTGCAAAATCGCTTCCCTCTTCCGTACCGCGGTGAGTTCGATGCTGCGCACCAAACCGTGCTGACGAAGCGCTTCCCGTGGCCCGACATGCCGAGCCTTCTCGTCTTGCCACTTCTTCTCCGAGACCGCCCCTTGGGGACACTCATTCTCGGCTCGGCGCGTCCGGGCGCATTCGGTGACTCGGTACGCTCCACCCTCGAAGTGCTCGCGAGCCACCTCGCCGTGTCTCTCTCCAATGCGCGCATGGTCCAGAAGCTCGAAGCCATGGCGACCACCGACGGGCTCACGGGCCTCTTGAACAAGCGGGCCCTCACCGACGCCGCGACACAGAAAATTGCCGCTGCCCATCGCTTCCGTCGTCGCTTGTCGGTTCTCGTGACGGACATCGACCACTTCAAGAAGGTGAACGATACCTACGGCCACGACGTGGGCGACCAGGTCATCAAAGGTCTCGGCGACATCCTGAGCAAGCAGAAGCGAAACACGGACATCGTCGCGCGCTTCGGTGGCGAAGAGTTCGTCGTTGTGTGCGAAGAGACGGACGAGAGCGGCGCGTGGCTTCTCGCAGAGCGCATCCGGGAAGAACTCTCGAAGCAGATGTTCGAGAGTGAAGCGGGCCCCTTCGCGGTCACCTGCAGTATCGGCATCGCCACACTGCCCGACTCGGCGACGGATTGGGACGGTCTCTTCAAGGCTGCCGACGACGCCCTCTACGTCTCCAAGCGCGGCGGGAGGAATCGCTCGACCGTGGCACGCTCGCGTCATCACAAGAGCGAACGCGTACCCGCTTCGGGCGCTCCCAGCGTCCGAATCATGGTGGAGCCAGCGTCGACGCGCAACGTCGGTGGCGGCGAGCGTCGCTGAAGAACCGCGAGATATCCGAGGAAATCCCACGGAAAGTAGCCCTCGACAGGCGCCGGTTTCGTGCGCATATTTCCGCCATGAGCAAAGATAAGCCCGACGCGCACGACGCCGTGGCCGAGTTGAAGAAGGGCCTTGGTCATCTCTTCAATGCAGCCAAGTCGGCGGTCAACGAGCTGCCCACGAAGGACCTCGAGGACGCCGTCCTCACCGGCGTGAAAGAGGTGGGGCGCGCACTCGGCAACGTAAAGGACACGCTCGAAACGGAGCTCCTCGGCAAGACAGAGCGAGCGAGTTCTGCGCCGCATGCGGGTGAGGCCGCCGCCCCTTCTGCTTCGCCCAGTACACCACCTGCGGCGCAGGCATCGCCGCAACCTTCCGCCCCGGCCTCTCCCGAGGCACCGGTGGCTACTCCTCCAGCAGAGCCCAAAGCGGCTCCCCCCGCCGAGGAACCGGACACCGGCGGCGGTATCTGAAACCTTTCAGAAGGTCGTGATGCCTTCGGTACAGAAGTCTTCCGGCGCTCTGCCGTAGTTTTGGTTGGCGAAGGCGCTCAGCGTGGGCACGTCGACGCAATCGGCGTTGTACGTGAAGCCCCAGGCAGCGATGGCCACCTTCGTATTGAGAAGCGGGTCCGGCGTCATGACGTACCGAACGCGGACGCCATCGGTGCAGAGCGGGTCCGTCTTGATGTTCGCGACGACTTTGCGGAGCTCCGCGACGATCTCCGGGCACTCGGCCGCGGTTGCGCACTTGTAGGCAAGCACGACGGCTCCATGCTCGAGGTCGTGGACGTAGTAGCGTCGATCGACCGGCGTCTCGTATTCGCGGAAGGCTGCCCACCGCGAATAGTGCGGCCCGCTCGAGGGCGGATTTGAGTTGTACTCTACCTGGGTTCCCACCTCGACGTGATTGGCTTCGAGAAGCGGAGGGGCCGTGAGAGTCGCCTTGCACGCACCGGCGTCGATGATGATGGGCTCTTTCGGTCTCGCTCGATCATCGGCGCCCACCCCAGCATCGGAGCTCGGCTCGGGCGTCGTGCTCGTGCTCCCGCAGGCCAGGATGGCCGCGAGCGCGGGGATTGAGAGAAACGAGACGGAGGCAGTCGTTCGAAGCCAAGAAGCGCGGTGGAGCATCGTGAACCCAGTGTAATCCTTTCGGGGTCGCTCTGCATGGTTGGCAAGCGATGCGCGTTCGTGTTCTCTGGGGGGCCGTGAAGCCGCAGTTCACATGGGCACGCGCCAAAGACGTCGCCGTCGGAGTCGTGCGCGGGATCCATCGTCACGACGCTTTTGCCCACGCGTCGAGCGTCGCTTACAGCTTCTTCGTGAGCCTCGTGCCGCTCCTGCTCGTCGCCGGCTACACCGTCGGACGCGTCGCGCGGGGGAAGACCTTCCAGACGGTGCTCGAGCCGTTCTTCGAGGCGGCCCCCACAGGGGTGCAGTCTCTCGCGGAACGGGAGCTCGAGCGTTTGGGGGGGGCGAGTGCGCCCATGGCGCCGCTCGCGGTGGTCGGGTTCCTGTGGCTCGCATCGGCGGGCTTCCAAGGGCTCATGAGCAACCTCGAGATGATGACCCTCGCACCGCGCAGGACCTTCTGGCAGAAACGCCTGCACGCGTTCGGTTGGCTTCTCGCCTTGCTTTCCATCGTGGCGCTTGCCGGTTACGGCGTGGCGCGCTTCGGCACCGAACGCGTTCCCATCGAGCCGAGCGGCCAGTCATCGTCGGGGGCGGCGAGCGCTAGCCCGAGTGCGCGCACGGTGCAGGCGGGAGGAACTGGAGGCGCCGTCTCCCGTGCCTCGGGAAATCTGGGGGCGGGCGGGGCAGCCGAAGGTCACGTTCGAGGGCGCAACCGTCGCTTCAAGATGATCGTGAAGCCGTCGGTTCGCGCGGTGGGCGGCGTGGCGAGCATGGGAATCGGGCTCCTTTTCCTCAGCCTCTTCTACCGGCACGCAGTGCGAAGACCGCCCCACGTACGACGTCGCCACTGGCCGGGCGCCTTTCTCGCCCTTGGTACTTGGCTAGGAATCTCCTGGGGATTCGGTGCTTACGTGCGCACGCTCGGAAGCTACAGCGTCTACTACGGAAGCCTCGCGGTGGTGGCCGTGCTCCTCGTCTGGTTGTGGCTCACGGCCCTATCTCTCCTCCTCGGAGCCGAGCTCAACATTCAGCTCGAGGGGCAACGTGCGCCAGGTGGATCACTCGCGCCCAGTCCCACACCCGCGCCGTAGTCGCACACTCACCCATGAAAAAACGCGGATGATAAGCGTTTTCGCGCGCGCGGAGCCATACTGAATTCATCCGAGGTGGGTCTGATGCGGGCGAGTAAGTGGTTCCGGGGGAAGTTTGGTACCGGGACAAGAGAGTGTAAAGTGCACACAAATGAAGCTTCTGCGGCGCGGCCGATTTCCGCAGCCCTCCTCCTGATCGCGGCAGGAAGCCTTCTCTCCTGCGCGAGTTCGTTGCCGACAGTTTCGAAAGAACAACAGTCGCGCGTCGCCGAAATTCGGGCGCAAGGCGTGGTGGCGGTGGCCGCGAAGAATGGTGCAGACTACATCTTGTGCAGTGGGGCTCTCGTTGCCGAAAACCTCGTGCTGACGGCTCGACACTGCATTTCGAAGGCTGTTACCGCGAATCCTTCTTGCGACAGCGAAGGCCGTTCGCACAACGGTGACCACGTCCAAGGCGACCTCGACCCCATCAACATCACGGTGTACGAGGGCCCTCAAGTGAAGCCGGGTATCGACGAACCCCTCGCGCGCGGTCACCGCACGCTCCACCCGAAGAGCCAGGTCATTTGCGACGCGGACGTGGCGTACATCGTTCTCGATCGCCCCATTCGGCATCTGCCGGTGTTGCCCATTCGCTTCAACACGCCCGTCACGGAAGGCGACCTCGTCGTCCCGATCGGATTTGGTGGCGGCTCGACCAACGCCGTGGGAACGCGCGCGGCTCGCACGACGAGCGCCGTCCTTGCGACGGGCCCTGCACGCAACTTGAAGACGGGCGCCATCCTGGGGCCGCGTGAGTTCGAAGTGGAAAGCGCGACGTGCCAGGGCGATTCGGGTGGCCCTGCGATCGACGTGCGCACCGGCGAAATCGTCGGTGTCGTCTCTCGCGGCGCGAGCTGTCATCGCCAGGGCAACCACGTCTACACGCGTGTCGACGCGTTCGCCCGCCTCACGACCGCTGCATTTACCGTCTCGCGACACACGATGTCGAACACGATGACGGCAAGCAGCGTCGCCTCCCGCACGGCGAAGAAGTGAGAGCGTAGGCCGTGAAGCCTACGGAGCTTTGAGCCCCAGTTCTTTCATCACGGCTTGCAGGTCGGACCAAGCCTGCTTCTTCGCTTCCTTCTGAGCGGGGCCTTCACGAAGGAGGTAGGAAGGGTGGTACGTCGGCATGAGCAGCGTGGTGCCGCGATAGAGCTTCCACTGACCGCGAAGCTTCGTGATGCCGAGTGTGGTGCCGAGGAGCGTCGCAACGGCAGTGTTTCCCATCGCGAGAATGACCTGAGGCGAGACGAGCGAGAGTTGCTCTTGTAGGTACGGGAGGCAGGCGTTCGTCTCTTCGGGCGTCGGCTTGCGATTGCCGGGTGGCCTGCACTTGATGACGTTGCAGACGTACACGTCTTTTTGAGGGTCGAGCCCCATCGACCCAATCATCTTGTCGAGGAGCTGTCCTGCTTTGCCGACGAACGGTAAGCCTTGTGCGTCCTCGTCGGCGCCTGGGGCTTCGCCGACGATGAGCAGCTTGGCTTCGGGGTTTCCGCGGGAAAAGACCGTCTTGTTCCGCGTTTCGGAGAGGCCACAACGCGTGCAGGATGCAACTTCTTGCGCCATCAACGGCAAGCGGACGGAAGGCGACACGGAGGGGGTAGGCGGAGCTTTCTCCTTTGCCTTTACCTTCGTACTGGGAGCTGCCGCCGCATCGCGCGTGATGGGCCCCTCGGGCGGCACGAAAGGTTCGAACCCTTCTCGGACGACGGGAGCGGGTGGCGGGGGTTCCGCGACCGGGCGCGTACGAGGAAGGGTCTTCGGCTCGGCTTCGAAGGGGGCGCTTCGGAGCGTGGGCCGCCTGGCTTCGCGCGGCAAACCGTAACCACCGGCGTCTTCGTGCCACTCCAGATACGTGCGGAGCGCCGAGGCGATGTCTCGCAATTCGGTTCGCAGGGACTCGTCGTGGCCGCTCATGGTGGGGAAGACCGCCTCTCGGGGAGTCAGCGATTGAAGGTAACGCGGAACTGCTTCGTCGACGCCAGCGGACTGCCATCACGGTCGAGGGCGGGCTCGAAGCTCTTGCTCATGGCGCAAGCGCGCGCCTGCCGACCGAACCCGTGGCCTGGATCGGAAATGAGGCGCACCGATTGCACACGGCCGTCGGTACCGACGGCGACTTCGATCGTCGCCGCGGCTTGATCGATTTGTTCGGTGTCGGCCTCGGGCGGGAAGGGGCAGTCCCAGTCGAGTCCACCACGCAGGCGAAGGCTTCGCGAGCGGTCGACCGCCGCGGGGCCTTGCGATGCCGTACCCGTGCCTCCTTGGGCGCCCCCCGTGGGAGCGGGAGGCGTGCGGACCGCTGCGGTTCCCGTGCCTGCCGTCGTCGTGTTGCCGCCCACGTAGGCCGTGCCGACGCCCTGGACGAAGCTATTCGTGAGGTCGACCGGCTCATTGCTCTTCTGGTCTGCCGCGAGGACCTGGCTGGCTTGCGCTGCCGCCGGTGCCGCTGCCTCCGGCTCCTTGGGCTGGTCTTTGGGGGGCTCTCGGACGGGGTCGGGCTCGGGCTTCACTGGCTCGGGTTCGACAGGGCGCGGAGGCTCGGGCTCGCGGACGATCTCGACTTCGTATTCGCTCTGGAAGTGGTCGTGAAGGTGGCGCTGCAGCATCTTCTGCCAATCGAGGTAGTCCTTGATGGCAAGGGCACCCACGCCTGCGGTCGCAAGACCGGCGTGCAGTACGAGCGCGAGAATGACCGAAACGGTGACGGACACGCGTGCCCCCACGCCCGTGATACGAGCCATCGGATCGACAGCGAGTGCGGGGGACGGTGTCGCGCTCATTTCGGTGTAGCTCCCGTTGCAGCAGGCGGCACGAGCGTTCCGGGGCCCGTTCCCGGACCACCCACGCCGGTCTGGCGCGAAACGCCGAACGCGATCTTCGTGATCTGCGCTTGTTTCAGCAGATCGAGTACGTGAATGACGCGCCCGTGCGGAACGGCGTTGTCGGCTTTGATGACGGCGCGAAGCTCCTTGTTGCCTTCGAGCGCTTTCTTGGCCATCGAGAGGATAGCGTCGTCGCCCGTCACCGCGCGCGAATCGACGAGCGTCGTACCATCGGCCGCGAGAACGACGCTGAACACCGTCTGCACCTGGTCGGACCCGTTCACGGTTTTCGGCAGGTCGAGCGGGATGCTCTGTTGCGTGATGAGCTTCGCCGTCACCATGAAGATGATGAGCAGAACGAGCGCGACGTCGACCAGCGGGGTTACGTTGATCCCGTTGATGCCGTCTTCCGAGTCCTGCGCGCCTCCTGCCACTTCAGCTCTCCTTCGCGCTGGATGCGCTCTTGCTGCTCGTCGTGGCGGGCGTTCCGCTGGCTTCGGCCTCGGCGCGAAGGTGGCCCATGAGTACGCAACCGAGCGCTTCCGTGTTCGACAAGGTCGACTTCACGATGCGCTGGAACGTGTTGAACGCCGCAACCGCCGGAATGGCGACGATGAGACCGACTGCCGTGGCGACGAGGGCTTCGGAGATGGCGCCCATGACGCCTTCGGGAGCCATCGCGCCCGTCGGTGCGCCACCGGCCTTCGACTTCGACAGTTCGTCGAACGCGGCGAGAATGCCGATGACCGTTCCGAGAAGTCCCAAGAACGGTGCGTTGTTGCCGAGCGTTCCGAGGAATGCGAGACGTCGCTCTAGGCGGTCACGTTGCAAGGCGCTGGCGCCGGCCATCGCTTCTTCGGCGGCTTCGGGACCATGCTCGGCCTCGACGAGACCGGCGATGACGACGGCAGCTTCGGACGACGGGGAACCTTCGAGACGCTTGCGCGCGCCCTTCAGGTCCTTCTCCCGAAGCAGGGCGCCGAGGTCTTTCATCAGCTTGGTGAGGTCGTCGCGTAGCGACCAGTAGAGCCAGGCGCGCTCGAGCATGACCGCGAGCGAAATGGTGCTGAGCGCGAGCATGAGGTAGAGCGTCCACGAGGCTCCGAGTCCGACTAGCGCGCTTTTGAACTTTTCAATCATCTCGTTTCCTGAATCTCTCGGACGTCGGGGGAAGCTTGCGAGCTTGCCGCATTGCGGCCACCAGCGTCAGAAACCCCTTCCGTAAGCTGAAAAACATTGGACAAAACAGTCGTGGCGTAGGCCCCTCTCGGTAGCACAAATTCGACTTCCACGCTGCCAAGGACCTCGGACGTCAGAGAAGGACCGGTTGGGCTAGCCCCCTCGTTCTCTCTTTCCTGCGCATCTGTTCCGCTGAACCGCACCCGGGCCTCCTCGACCCACAAACGTAGGTGCCGCCTGGTTCCTTCCCCATATTGTCGAGTCTTCGTCCAATCGAAATCGGCCCCGAGGAGCGAAGCGCAGACGGCGGACTCGAGTGCTTCGACCTCGCCCCGTGGCGCCTTCATTTCGGGGCCGAACATGGGGCCGCTCGGACAGTAGTCGCCGCGCCGAACAATTCCCGCGTCGGCGGTTTCGTCTTCGCAGTATCGAAGGCCGGGGCGGTTTGCGCGGTCTGCCTGGTCGTCGCTCGACCCCTCCGTTCCGAGCACGCGGTCTTCGCGTAGAAGGACGTCCCCGAGAAGGGGCGCGTTCCAGGTTCCCTGGGCAACCCGAGCCTCGAGGACGGCGTTGAAGATGTGCGACTGCAGCGAAGAGTAG
Organism: Polyangiaceae bacterium; assembly: GCA_046351415.1. Classification (GTDB taxonomy): domain Bacteria; phylum Myxococcota_A; class Polyangia; order Polyangiales; family Polyangiaceae; genus JABFRG01. Next base: position 525,467 of record JAXLYO010000001.1, read on the forward strand.
AGGAAGCGCTTCTGCTTGAAGTCGCGCGGACCTGGACCGCCGCCGAGCCATGCGAGGGCGCGCTCGACATTGTCGCCGCGTATACCGAAGCGCTGCGTGCCGTACGTGTTGGGGACACCTTCTGCCGCGATGCGCGCGAACGCTTTCTCGATCGACGCGAAGTGCCGAGTCTCGACCCTTCGGACGACGATGCGAAAGCGGTTGCCCCGAAGGTGGCCCGTGCGGAGCTTGTTCGCGTGGCGCGCCGCGGAGAGGATGCGGACGCCGGAACTCTCGAACGCGCGGACGTGCGCATCGAAGTCTGCAGCGTCGGCGGACATGGGGGCGGGTACCGAGACCGTCTGTACCGTGACGGCGTGGCGATCTTTCATACCCGGAACACCGACGTCCCTCGGTTGGACGCGGGCATGGGCCGCCAGCCGCTTCACCGCTTCGTCGGTCGTCAGGCCCGTCTTCTCGAACGTGACGTAGAGATGAGGCCCTTCACCCTTGGCGGCGTAGAGCGGAATTTCCTCGACCCTGAAGTCTCGAGCGCTCGCGCGAATGACGCCGGGGATCGGTTCCACCCCGAATCCACTAGCAGGGCTTCCTGAAAATGCAACTCAATATCATTTGGCGGCCCCAGCCACCCGCCATCGAACGGCAGAGCTAGCCGATTTCGTGGGCCATTTCATCGCGATGCGAACGGTAGGTTTGCTGCGGAGAATAGAGCGAAAAGTTGGAAACGCGTGAGGTATACACGCATGCGTAGTCTTCGACCTGCTGGCCGAAGCTCGATTGCTCGCTCTCCTCTTTCATGAGCGAGCCCCAGTATTTGTGGAAGCGAGCAGCGACGCGTCGTTCGACGACGTCTTCTTCTCGATTCAGTTCACGGAGCTTCGCGCGGATGCGCTCGACGGCCCCCTTCAAGCGGCGCGTCTCCGCCGGATCGCTGGAGTTCTTGCGGAGCGATTCCTTCAACCGGCCCTGGTAGAAACGCAGCTCATCCTCCAGCTGGTCGTGCAGGTCGTCCATGCGCTCGGCGTAGGTGTAGTCGGGGCCGCACGCCTCGTGGGCCTCGATCTCCGTTTCGAGCTCCTGCATGATCATCGCTGTGCGCCAGGCACTCTCTTTCTTCGAGCGCAGGATGTCGCCGTAGATGTGATCTCCGACGTAGAGGACTTCGTCGCCGTCGACACCGAGGGCGCGCTCGAGCTCGTGCAGGTTGCCGCCTTCGTAGATGCGGCCACGCTCGAGTGGGAACTTCGCGACCTTCACGTGATCGCCGTCGCGCTCCATGAGCGGGTTGTCCTCTTCGAAGAACCCGGGCTTGCGTGCCGCCACGATGACGAGGTCGAAGAAGTTCCGCCACGAGGGGTACTCGGCCATCGAGCCGCCGAGGAGGTACGTCATCATCTTGTCGGTGTACGACCAGCGAGAGTTCGTGAGCAGGAAAAGGCGCTTGCCGGCACTTCGGAACTTGTGGAGCGTGCTTGCGAGGTCCTTGTCGCGGTGCACGAAACGAGGGAGGTCAGCGAGCACGGCGTCCAGAATGGTGCCGTCGCGATGGGCTTCGTCGATCGACTCGCGAATGTCGGTGAACAGCTTCGCGTAGTCGACGGCGAGGCCATGTGACTCGAACGCCTCGACGAGGGCTGCATACACGGCCACTTCGCTGAGGGCGTACAGGGTGTCGATCCAGTGGTAGCGCGCCGTAGCGGGGCGGATCTTCTTCGCGTGATACAGCGAGCGCAGCTCTTCCCGCGAGAGCTCGCGGAACCCGTGGTAGCCGCGGCTCACGAACTTGTAGCGGTCCATCTTGAGGACATGGCCGAACCGCTTGTCGATGAGCAGGCCGCGGACCGGGTAGTCCGTGACGTGCGGAACGTCTTTGACGAAAGGCGGGTAGCCGCGCTGAAGGAGCTTTTCGATCGTCGCACGGATGGAGAGGTCGTCCATCGCCGGCTGATCGTAGATAGCGAGCGTGTAGTCCATGTCGAACCCGATCCAGGAGATCGCGTTCATCTTGAGGTGACGATTGCAGAACACGCGTCGCGTTCGAGGGATGCCCCGGAAGCCTGGAGCTCCGGCGATCTCGTCGATGGGCAGAATGAGCTGCTCTTCCGATTGCTGGGTCATGCGAACCTGAAAACGATGTGTAGAGCCAACGTGCGGGCCTCTGTGTGCGCTGGGGTCTCGCGGTGTGCCGTGCGCGCTTGGAGCGAAGGACCTATTTGCGGCGCCTTCGCAGCTCGCACTGCTCGATGAGGAGTTCGATGCGACGGAGGCGGCCCGTACCCGTGCCGAGCTGGCTCAGCGAGGCGAGTTCGGCCCCGACAGCGCGACAGGCCTCCGAAATCTGGTTCGACATGTGGGCCGCAGCCGGCCCGCCGACGAGCACGACGAGCGGCGCGCGGTTCACGATGATGTCGTTCGCCTCGGATGCTTCCTGGGCTTCGAGCACCGGCAACGGAACGAGTTGATCTTGAAGTTCTCCTGCTGCCGTCTTGTCGCAAATGACGAGCACGCAAGGGATTTCGATTCGTCGCTGGGTTCGATCCATTCCCGCCAAGACCAGTACCTCAGTCTCTCACAGCTCTTTCGTGGTCGCGAGCCCTTTTTCTGGGGCGTCCCGGCCCGGCCTCGCGACGCACTTCGGAGGCCTTGGCTGCCTGCCCGGCTGCGAGCTCTGGTCTGGTCTTGCCTGGTCTTGCCTGGCCTTGGCGGTCTTGGGCTTCTTCGGTGTTCTTCAGCGTGCGGGCGCCGCTTCCGCCGCGAGTGCCTCTTCCTTCATGAGTTCGGCCTTTTGGGCCGCTTTGTGAAGGCGATGCAGCTTGGCATAGACCCCCCCTTGGCGGAGCAGCTCTTCGTGGGTTCCCGCCTCTTCGACGCGCCCCTTGTGGAACACGATGATGCGATCGAGGCTCTGGATGGTCGATAGGCGGTGCGCGATCACGATGGCGCTCCTCCCCTCGAGAACGACACCTACGGCGCGCTGCAGTTTCTCTTCGGTGTTCGAGTCGATGCTGGCGGTCGCTTCGTCGAGGATGAGAATCGGGGCGTCACGGTACATGGCACGCGCAAAAGCGAGCAGCTGCCTTTCGCCGGCGCTGAAGTTCGACCCGCGTTCCTCGACGAGGCCGTCGAGTCCACGTCGCTCGAGAAGGTCTCCAGCGCCGATGCGTTCGAGCACCTCGCGTGCGCGCTTTCGGTCGGGCCCGACCGAACCCCCCGGTTGGACTTCGTGTTCGTCCGTGAGCGTGATGTTCGAAAGGATCGTGCCCGCGAAGAGAAAGACGTCCTGGGGAACGACGGCGAACTGGGAACGCAGCTCGATGGGGTCGTAGCTTCGGACGTCGCGGCCGAGTACTTCGACCGTCCCTTTGTTCGCTTCGTAGAGTCGAAGGACGAGGCTCGCGATAGTGCTCTTGCCTGCACCGGTCGCGCCGACGAGAGCAACGCGCTCGCCCTTCTTGACGTGCAGAGACACGTCATGGAGCACGGGGGACTTCTCTTTGTACGCGAACGAAACGTTGCGGAGCTCGACGGCGTTTTTTGTCTCTCGGGGGACCTTCGAGAGTGATTCGTCCACACCCGGTTCGAGGTCGCTTTCGTCGAGGAGCTGGAAAATGCGTTCGGCGCCGGCCATGGCGCTCTGGAGCATCGTATAGCGTTGCGCGAGCAAGCTGACGGGCTCGAAGAATTGCTTCACGTATTGCGTGAACGTCACGAGCAGCGGGAACGAGACCGCATGATTCCCGACGCGATTGAGCCCCGCCCAGAAGAGAATGCTCGCGATGCACACGGTGCTGACCATTTCGATGGCGGCATCGAGGATGGCTTCGTAGAGCACGGAGCGTTGGTTGGCGTCGCGGTACGAGCGGTTGATCTCGTCGAACTCCGTGCTCGTGGCCTTTTCCTTGGCGTAGGCCTGCACGACCGCGATGCCCGCCACTTGCTCGTTCAGAAACGCATTGAGGCGCGCCGTCTTGGCGCGGATATCGCGGAATGCTTCACGCGACCTTCGGCGAACGAAGTTCGTCACGAGAATCACGATTGGCACGGATGCAAACGAGATGAGCGCGAGCCATGGATCGAGGATCAGCATCATCGTGACGATGCCGAGCAGGGCAACCATGTCGCCCACCGCATTGAGGACGCCCGAAGCAAACAATTCGCCGACCGCGTCGACGTCACTCGATGCGCGCGTCACGAGGCGTCCAACCGGCGTTCGGTCGAAGTACCGCAGCGAGAGACGCTGGAAGAACCGGAAGATGTGGAGTCGCAGGTCGGCCATCGCCCGAGCGCCTGCGATTTGCATCGTGTACGTTTGCAGGAACGTGAGCGTCTGCGAAGCGAGCACGACGAGCGAGAGAATGACGGCGTCGCGCATGAGCCCGCTTCCGTCCTTGGCCGTGGCCTTTGCGGCGACATTGCCCATGATGAGCGGCCGGACGAGATTGAGACCCGCAAGCGTGAGCAGAATCGAAAGCGAAAGGACGATGAAGCCCTTGTGCGGCGCGATGAATGGCCAGAGGCGCTTGACGAGGCGCGAATCGTAGGCTTTTCCGAGTGCGCTTTCGTCGTGGTAGTCACGAACCGTCGACTTCGCGTCTTTCTTCTCGTTGCCGCGTTGGGGCGTAGGCGCCGACGTGCTCGGAGGTTTCGAGGGCGTACTCATGCGTCGACGCCCTCGGCTTTGGGAGTATTCTCTGCGGCGAGGCTTTCGAGTTCGCTCTTTGCAGTCTGCTCTTCGTAGAACGATGCGTAGAGGCCGCCGTTTCTCCGAAGCTCTTCGTGCGTACCGGCCTCCGTGACGCGTCCTCCTTCGAGGACGATGATTTGGTCACATCGCGCCGCGGCCGCGACTCGATGGGTGATGAGGACGACGGAGCGTTCGCTGCGCTGACGATCGAGCGCTTCCAAGATCGCGGCTTCCGTGCGCGCATCGACGGCGCTGAGGGGGTCGTCGAGCACCAAGATCTTGGGTTCGCGGACGAGAGCGCGCGCGAGGGCGATGCGCTGCTTCTGTCCACCCGAGAGCTGTACGCCGCGTTCTCCGACCACCGTGTCGAACTGATCTGGCAAATCGAGGACTTCGTCGTAGACGAACGCTTCTTTCGCGGCGCGCGCGACGCGCTCGTCTTCCGCGTCGGGCTTCTCGAGAGAGAAGCCGATGTTGCGCGCGACCGTCGTCGAGAACAAAAATGCGTCTTGCTGTGCGTATCCGATGTTCGCGCGTACACCACGCGTCGGCAGGTCGCACACGTCTTCGCCATCGATGAACACGGTGCCGGGAGGAGTGGGAAGGAGGCGCGCGAGGAGGGCCGCCAGGGTCGACTTGCCGGAACCCGTTCTTCCGACGATGGCGATCGAATGACCAGCCTTCATCTCGAACGATACGTCATCGAGGACTGCGCGCTCGCCGTAGCGGAACGAGAGGTGAGAAACGCGAAGGGCGCCGTGGACCTCGGCGGGCATGGGCTTGGGGCCGTCGCTGACTTCGGGGACGGCCTTGTAGAGCTCTTCGAGGCGCGAGAAGCCTGCCCGTCCGCGTTGCACGATGGCTACGGAAAAACCGAGGGCGATGATCGGCCACGTCATGCGGCCGAGCGCGAGCCAGAACGCGTAGAAGTCTCCCGAGGTGATGCCGCCCTCGTGGACGCCGCGCAGGAGTAAGTTGCTGCCGTACCAGAAGAAGGCGAGGACACCGAGCGCGCTCGCACCGCCCGCGATCGGTCCCATGAGTCCGCGAAGACGTGCGAGTGACAAGGATGCCGCAAGGTAGTCCTGGTTCACCTTTTCGAAACGCGACTCCTCGTATTTCTCGAGTGCGAAGCTGCGAACCACGCGAAGGCCGGCGAGGTTGTTCTGCAGGCGTTCGGAGAGCTTCGAAAGAGACTCCTGGTTCACCCGCGTCGACACGAAGAGGCGCTTCGAGAATGCTCGCGTCGCCAGGATGATGATGGGCAGCATCACGAAGGACACGAGTGTGAGCTTCGGGTGAATCGAGAGGAGAACCTGGAGCGCGCTCACGAAGGCGAAGAGCACGTTCACGATGTTCAAGATTCCGAACCCGAACAGAAGGCGCACCTGGAGCAGGTCGTTCGTCGAACGACTCATGATGTCGCCGGCGCTCATCTTTCGGTAGAACGCAGAGCCGAGCTTGTGCAGATGCGAAAGGAGCTCGCTTCGAAGCTCGTATTCGACGGCTCGGCCCGCATTGAAGATGAAGATGCGGCTCGCGATGCGGACCAGAAACGCGAACACGGCAAACCCGAAGAGCTGCACGAGGGCCAGTCGGAGCGCGCTGTCGTGTCCCTCCGTAAGTGCGTCGACCGCATGCTTCGACGCCCAGTCGATGCGGTTCATCGCTGCCTGGAACATCAGGAGGCAGAGCGCACCCGCGACATACTGCGTAGAGTGCCGGCGAAGTTGGCCGGTGAGCGTAGTGGGGTAGGTGCGAGACACGCGAGCGACTCTGAACGAGCTACCGGGAAAAGGGCCCGTGACGCGTTCATAGAGCAGAGGCCCGCGGGCGTAAACGCCAATCGATGCGCCAGGCCAGTCTAGCTGCGCCCCGGCGGCTTTCGATGCGACACCAGCATCGGGCGAGCCCCCTCACGCGCGACGATGAGGTCCTTCGTGTCGCAAACGGTGGAAAAGAGGCCGAGAACGACCCGCGCACGGCCCCGGGGGTCGAGGTCCGATACGACGCCGACGCGATCACGAAATGGCCCCGAAAGGACACGAACGCGTGAGCCACGCTCGACCGTTGCCGCGGCGTCGACTTCGATGCGCTGGGCATTGCGTCGAAGAACTCCGCGTCGCGGGAACACGATGGCGTTTCGTTTGAGGAGAGGTGGAGCGTCGGTGACGGGGGGAGGCCGAACGCTGGGTTCGAGGTCGCCGTCGTCGTCGTCGAACTCGTTTTCGATGCTTTCGCGTAGTTGTTTGGTCGACAGGCGATCGTCGCGGTCCTTGCTCCCCGTGCTGCGCGAGTCGCTACCGCCGCTCGCGGGCGCCTCGTTCGGCTTGCTCCACGATTCGGTGAGCTGGCCACGGCTCCGGTCGCGCGCGGGACGAAGGCGTATGAAGTCGTTTTCTTCACTCCACGTGATGAGGCGCGCCACGGTCGTGAGTGCGGCAATGGCGTCCTCGAGCTCTTCGTCGATCGAGTGCACGTTCTCGAGGACGGCTTGTCGGGAAAGGAACACGCCGACCCAGAAGGGGACGCCTGTCGCGCCGGCGCGCTCCAGCATGTCGCGAATCGTGTCGGTTCGCAGCGGCGCACGAATGCGCCGAACTTCGCCCGCAGGTCCACAGGCAAAGGGGTCGGGAAGCGACTCGAGCGCGCCGCCGAGAACGAGCGCTCCTTCCGCGTCGAGCATGCGTGCGCACACGTTCCGATAGTCGCGGCCCGTCGTGGGGACGGTCGGGACACGAAGAGCCACATCGATACCGAAGGCATTCACGTCGATCCCGAGGGCCATCGTTTCGAGATCGCTCCCGGGCGGTGTGAAGCGCAAAGAGCCTGCCCTCGGCAGAGTCATCTGCGCGGTGAAACCTTCATCGAGCAGCCGCGCGTGGACCGCATTGCCAAAACGAGCGAGCCTCGCTTGCAAAGCGTCGGACGGATCGTCGAAGTCTTCAGCAGCGAGGGAGAGCACCGTCGAGGGAACCGTGCCTTCGTCCGGGCGGGGAATGTCCTCGCTCATTCCGCGAGTATAGCCCGGAATCACACGAAGAGGCGGCGGAAGGCAACTGCCAGCGGTGGTGTTCGTGCGCGGAGTCGCCGGAAATGCGCCACGAATTCCCTGCTCTTATCCCTTTGACATCCTGAATCCGAGCCTTATCGTGCCTGGACCCCGTCCCAGCGTCCTCCAGCCCTCCTCCAGCCCCACCGGAAGAAACAAGCCTTTGGCAGCCAAGAAGCGCGCACCAAGTCCATCGCGAAACTCCGATCGAATCGAGGCCCGAGGTGCGTCCAAAGGCAGCGACAGTGAGCCGCCGGAGAGTGTCGACGACGAGCGTATGGCTCGTGGCGGAGGCGGCTCGGGTGAATCGGCCGAGGCCGAACTCGACGAAAACGACGAGAGCGAGCCCACGGACGAGGTCGACGCCGCGGCCGATTCCACCACCGAAATCGTCGACGATGACGACGACACGCTTCCCGGCGAGCTCGAAGCACCGGCTCGCTCCGAATCGTCGCCGACGTCCCTTGCGCGCCTCGACGCGATGTCGGTCTATCTGCGCGAGATTCAACGTCATCCGCTGCTCACGCCCGAGGAGACGCGAGAGCTCGCCATCAAGTTCCAGGAGACACAGGACCCGGCACTTGCGGCGAAGATGGTGACCGCCAACCTGCGCCTCGTCGTCAAAATCGCCTACGAATACCGGCGCGCCTACAAGAACATCATGGACCTCGTGCAGGAGGGCAACATCGGCCTCATGCAGGCGGTCAAGCGCTACGATCCGTATCGCGGCGTGAAGCTCTCTTCGTACGCCGCTTGGTGGATTCGCGCCTACATTCTGCGCTTCATCCTCAACAACTGGCGCCTCGTCAAGCTGGGGACCACCCAGGCCCAGCGAAAGCTCTTTTTCAACCTCCGCAAGAAGCGCGCAGAGCTCCAAGCACTCGGCATCGATCCGAGCAACGCGGAAATCGCGAAACAGCTCAACGTTCCAGAGCAGGACGTGGCCGAAATGGACATTCGCCTCCAGTCGAACGAGAAGTCGCTCGATGCTCCGGTCGGCGACGCCGATGGACGCTCCATCGCCAAAGTCGACATGATGCCTTCCGCAGGGGAAGGTCCCGAGGCGCTCATGGCCGATGGCGAACTCCAGGCGCTGCTCAAGGGTAAGCTCCACGACTTCCGCCTCACGCTCTCGGGCAAATCGAAAGAGCTCGCGATTTTCGACGAGCGACTCGTCGCTGACGACCCCCTCACGCTGCAAGAGCTGGGGCAACGCTTCGGCGTGTCTCGCGAGCGCGTGCGCCAGCTGGAGCAGCGGCTCACGTTGAAGTTGCGTGACTACCTTCGTCGCGAGATGGGGGACGCGGCGGAAGTTTCGTGACCGCCGCGGATGGCGCGCGTGCAGGGACGCTCTATCTCGTCGCGACGCCCATCGGAAACTTGGGCGACATCACCCATCGCGCACTCGAAGTACTCGGGAGCGTCGACGTCGTCTTCGCGGAAGATACGAGGCGTAGTCGCGCTCTCTTGACCCACTTCGGCATTTCGGGAAAAGACCTCGTCGCGTTGCATGCGCATTCGACGCCAGGTGAACGACAGGCGGCACTCGCTCGCATTCTAGGAGGCGCGAACGCCGCGCTCGTCACCGATGCGGGAACACCCGCGGTGAGTGATCCAGGGCATGAACTCGTTGCGCTCGCCGTTGCTGCGAGGGTGAGCGTCGTCCCGATTCCGGGGGCGAGCGCGGTTCTCGCAGCCCTCGTCGGAAGTGGCCTTGCGAGCGGCTCGGCGTTCCGCTTTTTGGGCTTCTTGCCGCGCGAAGGCGCCGATCGAGCACGTGCACTCGCCAAAGTGTCGATGACCGAGGAGCCGGTCGTGCTCTATGAAGCACCGAACCGCACCCCGCGCACGCTCGCTGATCTCGCCGAGCGCACGCCGGATCGGTCGGTGGCGGTCGCACGCGAGCTCACGAAGATGCACGAAGAGTTCGTACGCGGAACGTTGCGGGAACTCGCAAAGGCGCCGCGCGAATGGGTTGGTGAAGTCGTGCTCGTGCTCGGTGCCCACGAGCCGAAGGAGGTCGAGCTCACCGACGAAGAAATCGACGAGCGCATCGATCGCGACGGAGGCGCTTCGCACCCGAAAACGCTCGCCGATCGTCTCGCCGCGCTGAGTGGACGAGGCAGGCGAGAGCTCTACGAGCGCATCGTCGCGAGGCGAAAAGGAGCGTAGTCAGGCGCTTGCGGTGGCGGCGGCGGATCCGTTTGGTCCGTGTTCATACACGAGTGCGTGCACGTGGGGAGACCCGGTCCCGCGGTATTGACGTTCGAACGAATCGCGCGGCGACGACGAACGACGAGGGCAAGCGAGGGGGGCTGAGCGAGCTTCATGGGCGCTCGGAATAGCACGAGGGGCGGGCCCGGCAACTGGCGCGACGACCTGCTAAACGCTGAGCGAGAGCATCCGGTCGATGGGCGTGCGCGCCGCTTGCATGAGCGTCGCGTCCATTTCGAGCCGAGGTTCGAGATCACGGAGCGCGAGGTACGTCTTTTCGAGCGTGTTCTTGCGCATGTGCGGGCATTCGTTGCACGCGCAATTGGCTTCCGGAGGCGCCGCAATGAACGTCTTCTGGGGTGCCGCCTTCTGCATTTGGTGGAGGATGCCGGGCTCTGTCGCGACGATGAATTCGTTTTTCGGACTTTGGAGCGCAAAGTTCAAGATGTTGGTCGTCGACCCGATGAAGTCAGCGATGCGTAGAACGGGCTCCTCGCACTCGGGGTGAGCCAGGAGCTGCGCGTCTTTGTGGCGCTCCTTGAGTGCGATGATCTTTCGCTCGCTGAATGTGTCGTGGACGATGCAGCTGCCCTGCCAGAGAACGAGGTCCCGTCCGGTTCGTTTTTGGAGCCACTTACCGAGGTTCTTGTCAGGGGCGAACAGAATGGGGCGGTCCTTGGGGAGCTGTGCGACGATCTTCTCGGCGTTCGAGGAAGTGACGATGTAGTCGGAGAGCGCCTTCACGCCGGCGGAGCAATTGATGTAGCTCACGACGATTGGATTTTCGTAGCGCGCTTTCCACGCAGCGAACTTCGCGGGAGGACACCCGTCTGCGAGCGAGCAACCCGCCTCGAGGTCTGGAACGACGACGATGCGCTCCGGGTTCAGGATCTTCGCCGTCTCGGCCATGAAGTGGACGCCCGCGAAGCAAATGACGTCCGCAGACGTCTTGGCGGCGGCTTGCGCGAGCTGCAGAGAATCACCGATGAAGTCGGCGACGTCCTGCACGTCCGAATCTTGATAATAGTGCGCGAGGATGACGGCGTTTTTCTCGCGCTTCAGCCTCTGGATTTCGCTCTCCAGGTCGAGGTTCGGGTCGACGCTCTTCTCGGACTTGCGGCCGAAGATAGGAAGTCCACTCAGGGGCAAAGAGGCCATGGGAGAACCTTAGTGAACGCGTGGGCCCTCGTCGAGGGGGAGAAAGGCGCCTATCGCGCCGCGGCTAGGCTCCGCTTGCTAGGCTCCGCTTACTAGGATCCTTCGCTTCGCTCAGGATGACCTTGGCTTTCTTCGAAAGGCAAGGTCACTTCACGACGTGGACGCGGATGCTGTTCGTCGTTCCGCGGACGCCGATGGGTGCGCCGAAGACCATGACGACGCGTTCGCCGGGCGAGGCGAGGCCGGCGCCCATGAGGTCGGCTGTTGCCCAATCGACGAGCTGATCCAGGTCGGTGATTTGCGGCATTTCGCGAGGGATGATGCCCCAATAGAGATTCATCGCTCGGAGGGCCGCTACGTTGGGGGAAAACGCGATGATGGGCACGTGGGGGCGTGCGAGACTCACGTTGAGCGCGCTCGAACCGCTCTCGGTGAAGGCGACCAGGAACTTCGCGCCGATCTCTTTTGCGGTGTTCACGGCGCCGCGGGCGATGGCTTCGGGAATGCTCATTGCGCGGGAAGCGGAAGCCGAGGCGCCCGCTTCGTAAAAGGCGCTCGATTCCGCCTCGACGGCGATACGGCTCATCATCTCGACCGATTGGGTCGGGAAGTCACCGCTCGCGGTCTCGCCGGAGAGCATGAGGGCGTCGGTGCCCGCGTACACCGCATTCGCGACGTCGCTTGCTTCGGCGCGTGTGGGCCGAGGGTTCTTCGTCATCGACTGGAGCATCTCTGTCGCGACGATGACCGGCCTCCGAATGCGCCGCGCAACGCCGAGGATTTGGCGTTGGATGACCGGCACGCGCTCCGGCGGAAATTCGACACCGAGGTCGCCGCGGGCCACCATCGCCCCGTCTGAAGCGGCGATGACGCTCTCGAGATTCTCGACCGCGTCCGGCGTTTCGATCTTCGCGATGATGGGCGTCGGGCGGCCCCACTCGGTGCAAATTTCGCGAACGAGCGAGATGTCGTCGGCACGTCTCACGAAGGAGAGCGCAACGTAGTCGACCCCGAGCGAGAGGCCGAAGAGGAGGTCTTCCTTGTCCTTCTCCGTGAGCGCGCTGAGGCGCATCGTCTTGCTCGGAAGATGCACGCCTACATGGCTGCGCATTTCACCCCCCTGCGTGACGATGGCGTGGACCCTTTCGCCTTCGATGTCGCTCACGGAGAGGCTCACGCGACCGTCGTCGAACAAGATGCGGTCGTGGACGCGCACGTCGGCGGCGAGCCCTTCGTACTGGATAGCGATGGTTCGCTCGTCAGGACAATCGGTTCCCTCGATGAGCACGACGTTCGCCCCCGTGGGGAGCATGTACTTGTGAGCAAAACGTCCGGTCCGGATCTTCGGCCCGCAGAGGTCTTGGAGGACCGCGATGTGTTTGCCGCTCTTTGCCGCCGCTTGGCGCAGGCGCTCGAAGCGCGCTCCGTGTTCGGCATGCGTGCCGTGCGAAAAATTGAAGCGGGCCACGTCCATTCCCGCGTCGATGATCGCAGTGAGGCCCTCCTCGCTGTCGCACGCGGGGCCAAGGGTGCAAACGAGCTTCGCGCGGCGCATCTTCATCGGAAGAAGAGACTAGCCGATCTGGCCCGCATGTGGACGCCGAGAACGCATCGGGAGGCCCTCCCTCGTTGATTTTGGGACAAGCCATGGCCTCGCGATGGATGGCCTAGTCGTCTTCTTCTTTCGGCAAGACGACCGTGGTCGGAAAAGGCGTGAGGCGCGGCAGAGGAGCGTTCGAGGGCATGCGTACGCCTCCCGATGGTGTCGTCTTGACCGGTGGCGGTGGCAGCGTCTTCGTGCGCAAGACCTGGCCCTCGTGGACGACTTCGATGCCAACGGTGCGCGCGCGCCGAACGAGTTTGTCGATGTCGATACCGGCCTGCAAAAGCAGGCCTCCGCGCGGCGAAGGTTCGACGAACAGGTCTGCCGTGGCACGACGCGTGCGCAAAAGCTCGCGGACGTTCTCGTCTTCGATCCACAGAAACCCTGCGGCGGCAGCGAATTCGATGCGACCGACGATGACGCTCGCGGCTTCGAGTGTTCGGGAGAGCGTATCGGGGAGCTTCGCGACGCTCTCGATGCGCTTCCGAAGCGCCTCGGCTTCGAAACCCGCCGAGATGGCCCGCGCGAGGGTTTGGGGCGCCACGATGAGGTCGAGCCCTTCCGTGAGCTTGCCGACTTCGACGAAGGGCCCGAGACCGAGGATCTGGGCGACGCGTGCACCGGAAGCGAGTCGGAGTACGTGGCTGTCGAGGAAGCGCGAGCGCGTGTCTTCCGTGTCGGGCTCGGCTTTCTCGGCAAGGATGCGGCGACCTCGCGGCGTGAGCCTCAACGTGAGATTGCCGCCTTCGCCATCTTCGTCACCGAGGTCGACGATTCCGAGTGAAGGGAGGCTCTCGGTCACCATGCGGTGGGCAACCGAAACGGGGTCGGTGGCTTCTTGGCCAGAGCGGTCCGACCAGCGCCTGAAGAGACGGGTAATGCCGGGGATGCGAACGTCGCGTTCAATGTATTCTGCAAGCGACGACCAAGGAATCCATCGCTCTTCGCCGAGCTCTTTCAGCGCCGACAAGAGAATGCCACGGACGAGATGGGCCGGACTTGCATCGCGCGCGCCTTCTGCGATGCGAAGCGTTTCTGGCTCGGCGCGCGCTTCGTCCCAGACGCCGCCGCGCCGCCAGACGTCGAACAAGAACTTCGGCACTTCGGCCAGCGTGAGCGAACCTGGCGCCGCATTCGGGTTGAGGGCACCCACGTCCCAAAGTCCCGAGCTGCGGGAAAGCGCAATGAGGAGAGCGCAGGCTTCGGGTTCACGTCCGAAGCGAGCCGAGAACTTTTGAATGAGCGATTTCGGCGTACCGACGCCGGGCCTGACTTCTTGATTCAGCTCACGCGCGCCGAGGGCGAGGGCGAGGGCGATGGGCGCGGGGTCCTTGGCGAAGCGCGCGCGGCGTGGGGCGTGGTCTTCGCTGAGGACCTCGTTGCGCAGTGCTTTGCGGCGTCGTTCACCTTCGGCGAGTGCGTTCGCATTGATGATGCGGGACACCTCGCTTGGTACGACGTGGCGATTCGGGTGCAGTGGAACGAGGAGCCCACGCCGTTCGAGCGCGAAGCCCACGCCGCGCCTGGAAGGTGCCGCGCCAGCGGCCGTTCGGAGTCGAAGGGGTTCGCGCTCGAGCTCGAGCAGCTCCTCGGTGAAGACTTCACCGCCTTCCGCTTCGACGTTGTCGAGCACACGTCGTTCGCTCGGGGGAAGCTTTTGGATCTCGGCCGCGAGGAGGACGGGGTCCGTCAGGATCTCGTAGGCACCCTCGAGCGTAAGGGCGATGGGCGGCGGGGCCGACCGTCCGAGGTAGTTCGAGGCCACGGCGGCTTGCGCGTCGGCAGAGGTCTGAGCGAGCAGCGCCCGAATGCCGCGGGGGTCCTCTGCCTCCCAAGGTTTCAGAAGGACGATGTACGCGGCCGGGAAGATGAGCTCGAAGCCGCCCTTCGTGCTGCGCGCGAAAACTAGGCCGCGCGCGACCAATTGCTCGAGGCCCGAGGGGAGCGTGGCCACGGTGAGCGTGCCGCGCGCTTCCGCCATCCGATGAATGAGATCCACGAGGTGCGGCGGAAGCTTCGAAATGTCCCGTAGTTCCGGAAGGTTGACGAGAAGGCGAGCAACTTGTGCGGGGGGATCGAGGCGCTTGGCCGCATCGATCTTGATGCCATTGCGGCGGACGAGGCCTTCGAGTTCCCGCTCGGGCAGGGCCCGAAGGACCTCGACGAGCTTGGGAACGGCCGGCAGCTGGGCGGTCTTCGCGCGCATGGGCAGTCCCAAGACTACCCCACATTGCACCACGCGACAGCGCAAATCCGGAGTAGATTCGGGCGCGTGGACCGAGGAGACCGTTCCCGCGTGACGCTCGAGTGGCCCGGGCGGCAGTTTCGCCCAGGTGGGCCCGTCACGACCGCCGGCCCGGGTCAGGCGCGGCCGACCTTGAAATTGGAGGAAACCTGGGGTGACGGGGAGGTGCGCGTCCTCCAGGGGGCGGCCCTTTCTGTGGCCGAAGCCCTTCTTTCGGAGGGCCTCGGTGGGGCCATCGACACGATCTACCTCGACCCGCCCTACATTTCTCAAACGACCTATTCGGTCGAGACGCGCCTCGACGGCCCGGCGGATGGTCGCGTTTTCCGCGCAACTGCGTACGACGATCGGTGGATAGGGGAGACAGGGGGCCTTGGCGCCTACCTCGACATGCTCGCCGCAACGCTCGACGCCATGGTGAAACTGCTCTCTCCGAAGGGCTCCATTTGGGTGCACGTCGATTGGCGCGCTTCGTATTACGTCCGCATCCTCCTCGACGAGCTGCTCGGGCGCGATGCGTTCTTGAACGAGGTCGTGTGGAAGCGCGCTCCGAATCTCGGGCGTCAGGCGGCGAGTTCCCAGTTCGGGCGCACCCTCGATACGCTCGTTGTCTACGGAAAGCCGAAGGCGAAGCTGACACCGCCGACGAGGCCGGAGCGAATCGAACCGAGTGCGGTCAAGTTCGACGAAGAAGGCCGCCCCTTCACCAGTGCTCCCCGAGGCGACTACACCGACGCGTCCATCGCAAAGCTCGATCGAGAAGGCCGCGTCCACCGCACGAAGACCGGCAAGGTGTACATCAAGTACTTCCTCCACAAAGACGCCGAAGGGCACTTCTGTCGCGACCGGCGCGTCGACGCATTGTGGACCGATATTGCACCGCTCCGACACGCGGAGCTGAGCGAGAAAACCGGCTACCCGACGCAGAAGCCCGTCGCGCTGCTCGAGCGCGTCATCGCCTCTTCTTCGAGCCCTGGCTCGATCGTCCTCGACCTCTTTGCCGGCAGCGGCACGACCGCGATGGCAGCGCATCGCCTTGGTCGGAAGGCGATCGTCGGAGACGCGCAAAGCCTGGCGATCGGGACCATTCGTTCCCGTCTCGTTCGTGAGCGCGTAGGGTTTCGCGTCGAGCGGCTCACCTCGGGATCACAGGAACCCGCCCGCCTCGAGCACGCGACGGCCACCGTGAAGCAAGTGAAACACGGGCACTTCGAGGTGTCGCTCGAAAAACCGAGCGAGCCTGCGCTCTGGGCCATCGATAGCTATGCCTCGAGTGGACCCTTCGGTGCGACATGGAGCTCGGTTCGTGTTTTCGGCAAGAAGACCGTTCCCTGCGCGCGTTCGACCATGACCGATCGCGAACCGCAGCGTGTCCGCGCGTACATGGATGATGGCACCGTGCTCGAGTGGCATTCGCCGCGTGAGACGAAGCAGCTGTCGCTTCTCGGTGTTTCGGTCGCTGCTGAATTCGCGCCGCCGAAGCCGAAAGCCAAGGCCGCTCGGAAGGCTCGTGCCAAGAAGGGGTCTACCCCGTGATTCTCCGTGACCCGGTCCACGGACTCGTTTCGTTCGAGAGCGAAGAGGAAGCCATCGTCGTCGATCTGCTCGCGACGGCCGAGGTCCAACGGCTTCGTCGCATCAGGCAACTCGGTGTTGCGAACCTGGCATTTCCGGGAGCCGAGCATTCGCGCTTCGTGCATGCGGTGGGAACCGCCCACGTGATGAAGCGGCTCCTCGGGCGGCTTCGCGAACTGCACGAAGAACTCCCGTTCTGGCAGCGCGTCAGCTCTGATCGCGCGCGCGACGCTCTTGCCGCTGCGCTCCTGCACGACATCGGCCATGGGCCGCTCTCGCATCTCTTCGAAGATGCGATCGCAGGATCGCCGCACCACGAAGAGTGGACGACACGTGTCATCAAAGACCCGAGCTCCGAAGTGCATCGCGTGCTCGCGCGGTACGACGCCGGCATGCCGGAGCGCGTGGCCTCGCTGGTTCATGGTAGTCATCCGCTTTCGTATCTCGCGGGTGCAGTGAGTGGGACGCTCGACGTGGATCGTGCAGACTACTTGCTTCGCGACGCACACGCGACGGGCGTTCGCTATGGGCTTTTCGACCTCGACTGGCTCCTACGAAGCTTGCGTTTCTCGCCTTCCGGCGACGGCTCTTCCCCGGGCCTCGCGATCGATGGCGCCAAGGGCCTGCCGGCGATCGAGGGCTTCCTCATCGCGCGTCTCTTCATGTTCCAGCAGGTATACCTGCACAAGGCGACGCGTTCTGCGGAATGGATGATTCGAACGGCGCTCAGGCGCGTCGGTGAACTCGTGGCGGAGGGGCATCGACTGGCCGGGGTGCCCACAGCGATGGTCCACGCGGCGCAAGGTAACGACATCGCTCTCGGCGACTATTTGGCCATGGACGATGGAGTCCTCAGTGTCGCGTTTCAAGCATGGAGCACCGAGAAGGATCCTGCGCTGGCCGACTTGTCCCGCCGCATCCGTACGCGCACGCTCTACAAGACCTACGAGCTGTTTGGTGACCTCGCGACCGGTGACGGCAAGCGGGAAGCGCTCGCAGTCGCCGAGGACATCGCGCGGTCACACGGCCTCGATCCCGAAATGTACGTAGGGCTCGACCTCGCGCAGGTCACGCCGCTCGAGAAGGATGCAGAGCCGCTCCTCGTCGTGTTCCAGAAAGGCGAGCCTCGCCCGCTCGCGGAGGTGTCATTCGTGCTCGGGCGCTTGTCGGGTCAGACATTGACGCGCACGCGGCTCATCATCGCGCCGGAATTGAAGGCCGACGTGGTTGCGGCTCTTTCACAGCGCAACGGATAGTGCAGGCGATTCAATCGCTGGAAGCGTCCGAGACGGTCCCCGCGTCGTCGAGTGTGCCGAAGCAGTGGGCCGAAGCGGGGTTGCCCGCGTGCGGGCAGTGCGTCGCTCGATCGACCTCCGAGCCGGTTGCGACGAGCGTGTGGTACGCGCGACAAGCTACGGAGTTGCCGTCTTTCGTTTGCGGAATGGCGCGGTCGAGGCCCTGAGGGAAGGTGTTGCACTGCGTCATGCACTCCGACACGGATGCATATTGCGCCGTGCTACCGATGCACACGGACGTGTTGAGGTGGCAGAAGGTCGCGCACACGCCGCCGCAGCCAGCGGAGATGGGACCTGCGTTCTGACAGCCGGCTGCCTTCTCGGCACCCGAGAGCTCGAGCGTGCTCGACAAGATACGAGCGCGGCAGCCGAGATCGTCGTTCGCGGACTTCAAGTCTCCGGCGGGCCAGTTCGTGCACGTCTTCAAGCACGTGGCCATGGGGTCCGGGCCGGGGAATGGGTTGTTGCCGGGCTCGTTGCATGTCGTCGACATGCGCTTGCAGTACGAGTCGCACGTTTCTCCTCCCGCAGGGGGCTTCGGCTCGGTGTCGTTGCTGCACGCGTAAAGGACTGCGAAGGACGCGCCGAAGGCGAAGACGTACGAGAATTTCACACGCGAGCTATGCCACAGCAGCCGTCGCACGACAATTCCTCTTTGAGGCAACGAGAAGGGCCTCAGGCTTTCGCCCGAGGCCCTCGTTCTCGTCGTCGGCTGGTTAGGCGCGGCGCTCCTTGCGACGGCGGATACCGAGTACGAGTGCGCCGGCTACGGCCGCAAGGCCAAGGACGCCGCTCTTGTTACTCGTTCCGCTCTCGCTGCAACCACCGCCGCCCGTGTCACCGCCGCTGCTGCTGGAGCTGGAGCTGGAGCTGCTGCTCGCACCGCTGGAGCCCGCATCCGAGCCGCCGCTGCTGCTCGAGCTGCTGCTGGTCGTGCCTCCGTCCTTGCCGCCGCTGCTGGACGTGCCTGCATCGGAGGTCGTGGCGTTGCCGCACTTGCCGCCCGTGCAGACGCCGGCGGTGCACTGGGTTCCGTCGGTGCACGCAGCGCCGTCCGCCTTCTTCGCGGTGCAGAGCTTGGTACCCGCATCGCAGTATTGCGTGGCGCTGCAGTCCGTTGCCTTGGTGCAGGTGTTGGAGCATGCGCCCGTACCCAAATCGCAGATCGGCCCTGCGTGGGTTGCGCCCGCGCAGTCGGTGTTCGAGGTGCACTTGCCGCACGAACCGTCGTTCTTCACGTAGGGGTTCGCGGTGGTGGGGCAGGGCGCAGTCGCGTTCGTGCCCTTGTCACCGTTGGCCGCCTTGCAGGATCCATCGGCGGCGCAGGCCGGCGCGGTTGCGACCTTGCAGGCGAGCGTGGTACCGGAGCCGAAGCCGCCGTTGCACGCGGCGCACTTGCCGGTGGCGGTGTCGCAGAGCGGCTTCGTGTTCACGCAGAGCGCGGAAGCCGTTGCGGAGCACTCGGTGCATTGGCCCGCGAGACCACCCGCCATCTGGCATGCGGGAGCCGCTGCCGTGGGACACTTGGCCGGCGTTGCGCCGCCGTTGTCGCCGTCACACGCGAGGCACTTCAGCTTCACTCCGTCGAACACTGGAGTTGCGCCCGTGCAGTCGGCTGCGTCCGAAGGTCCGTAGATGTCGACCTTGTTGCTGGCGATGTTGGCATTGCCGCCAGCCGCGAGGTAGCGGCCGTCGTTCAGCTTCACGATGGCGCCGTGGAACGTGATGCCAGAGGGGAACGCGCCGTTGTCGGTGACCGTGTTGTTGCCTTCGTCGTACGTGAAGCGGCCGCCGCTGAAGTAGTACTTTCCGCCGCCGATCGGAACGTCGGCAGTGCGTGCACAGAGGTAGCTCGTCGCGAAGTACGTGCCGGGAAGATTTACGGTGACGCTGGTGCCGCCGGCCGGATCGACGAGGCGAACCGCGCCGTCTTGCGAGTAGCTGACGATCTTGCCGCCCGCGACCGGGAAGAACGCGTTGCAGTTCGGGTCGCCCGCGAGATTGGCGCCGGCGGTGCTGGCAGTCCAGGTGTCACCGGCCGCGTCGTAGATGCGCACGGTCTGGGTGTTGGCTGCTTGCATGGCAAACTTGCCGTTTCCGAGGGCAACGAGCGCGGGGTTGTAGCCCATGTTCGTGTTGCTCGTCTTCGCCGTGAACGTGTTGTTCGGCTCGTCATAGATTCGCGTCTTGCCCGTCGAGCCCTCGACGAGGAGGACCTTGCCACCTCCCATGTCGACAAGCGCGGTGCCATTGCTATCCATCGGGTCGCCGCCGGCGATCGGAGCCCAGGTTCCGGCAGCACCATCGAACACGGCCATCGAGGGGACGATGATGACCTTGTTGCCCGCGATCGCCGCGATACGCGTGCGGTGCGAGGCGGACGGAGGATAGCCAGTGTTGGCCCACGTATCGGTGGCGGGATCGAAGAGCTGCGCGCTGCTGCCGCCGTTCACGACGAGGACCATGCCGCTCGTGAGCTTGGCCATCAGCATTTCGTAGCTGATGTTGCTTTGCGCCATCGTGTTCGCGCTCGCCCAGGCGGGGTCGATCGTTGCGGGATAGGCCACGTCGGAACCCCACTTGACGACGATGTCACACGCGCTATTGCCCGGCGCAACCATCGTTCTACCGGTCGGGTGGGCGGGGTTCGTGTCGACGGCGCAGCCATTCACCGCCGTGGTGGCCGCGAACCGTTCGCCCTTCGCGTCGACGCCGTAAGGCGCATCCATGCGAAGGCGAGGTGTGCCACTATCATCGAGGAATTCGATCGAATTGCCGATCTGGCGGACGTGCGCAACGCCGCGGCCGAGTTCGACGCGGTAGGTGAGCTCCGACCTTTCCGGCGCGTGGTCGAACTTGGCGTAGTCTTCCGTGCCGTCGCTGGTGATGCGGTGCATGATGTCGGTGCCTTCACCGAGTGCGCCTGCGTAGTGGGCGAGGCCACCATCGATGCTCACCTTCGCTGCACGTGCGCCTTTCGTGGAGACGCGGATCGAGGCAGTTGCGTCGATGCTTTCGACTTCGAACGCTTGATCGGCGCTCTGCGGGAGGCGAGCCGCAGCACGCACGCGAGTTCCACGTGCGAAGTGCGCCGTCACCTGGCGGCCTGCGTTGCGGAGTTCCACACCAGGGTTTTCCGTCGGAATGGAGACGCGCATGTTGGTTGCCTGCGTATCCGGCTCGACGGCGTTCACACTTTGCGTAGGCTCAGACTTCGCACAATGCGCGCCGAGAAGTGCGAGCGCGGCGGTTCCAAAGACAGCGACTTTGCATCTCGTATTCATTCCACTCTCCCTCGTGGCCAACCTCGGGTGGAACCGAGGGGCACTTTCGTGGCCAAGAGGAGAACATGAATCGAACGACGTCCGCAACCCACGTCTTCGGTACGGACTCCGTGCAAAATACCGATACTTGACTACCTGAGCGCCTTCCAGACTTCGGTCGCGAGTAGACAGTTGTTTCCTTGCCGTTGTCGGGCGCGCTTCGCCTCCTCCGGGAGAATCACGGCGCCTGCCCCGACGCGGAATTCTGCTTCGACCGAGCGGCGCAGGCGAACCATGAGTTGGTTCGTCTTCAGGTTCACGATGTTGACGCGGACCGGGTGGCGCACGAGTTCGAGGTCACTCACTTGAACGCCGCCAGCGTCCATTTCGGGCACGACACCGGGGACGTCCTCGTCGACGAGGAACATGTAGAACTTGGCGCGCTTGATGATGTCGACCGCGAGGGGAATTTCCTTGTTTTTCGCCTTCTCGTATTGCTGCTCGAAGATGCGAAGACGCAGTTCGTCGGAAGCGTCACGGACATCCTTTTCCCAGCCGTCCGTCAAGATGCGGGTGGCGCGGTAGGCGTCCTTGAGGTTCCACGGGCTCTCGATGGGCTCGTCGCCCTCGGCGAGGAGGCCGAAGCCAGCGCTGCCGGTAGCGCCCGCATCGAGGTCGTTCACGGCAGCGGAACCTGCAGGCGCAGGTGCTACGGGAAGGGGAGCCGCGTTCGAGCGAAGCAAGCAGCCAGTGAATGCATCCTTCACGGATATTTCGGCCGCAGCGCGAATGGCGGCGGCGTTGTGGGTGTCCTCTCGACGAAGCCTCAAGTAGACGCCGGGGAGCGCACGGAAGTCCCAGCTCTTTGCCTCGGGGGCAACGTAGTCCCCGGCGTAGTCTGCCGCGCCGGCTTCCATCGTATGCTTCTCGAGCTGTGCTTTCAGCGGCACCCATTCGGCGCCCACGGTCGCGCGTGCCGCGTTCCGCTTTTGCAAGAGCTCCGAGCGCGCACCTTCGAGTTTGCGGCCCGCGTAGAATCGGTAGCCGAGGAGCACGAGAGCGGCGGCCGCGACGGCCATGAGAACTACGTTCGGCGACGTCTTCGTGTATCGGCCTCGCTGCCGGGCCTCGCGGCCTTCACGGATGCTTTGGAGTCCTCTTTCCGGGCCACTCATGACGAAACCACCTTCTTTTTTCAGCGATGCGGGGGCGCAGAAACACCAAAGGCGCCCGGGGAGGAGCGCCTTTTGGAGAAAGCCGGGGAGACGAAGGGCGTGAGCCTTACTTGGTCTCTGCCGACTTGTTCACCATGAAGCTCACGTTCGGGTAGCCGGCGAGTGCAGACGTCTGGAAGATGCTCTTCACGACGACCGCTTCCACGTCTTGGTCGATTTGGAGCACGACGACGGCGGGGAATTCCTTCTGCGGATTCACTTGCTTCCAGTGATCGCGCTTGCCCTTCAATTGGTTGAAGAGCTCTTCGACGCGCTGCATGCGCTTCGGCGACGCGTCGGTGATGGCGCGTGTGTTGCCAGCGGGCTTGCCGTCCAAGAGGATCATGCTGCCCGTCACGGCCACGATGGGTGCCTCGAGCATGTCGATGGCGTGGACCGCGCTAGGGAGGCGCACGCCCTTTTCGACCGGCTTCTCACCCGACGCGTCGAACGTCATGAGCAAGAAGACGACGGTCACGACCAAGAAGTCGATCATGCTGGTGAGCGAGAGTGCTGCGTTCGTGCTGCGCCCGCCGCCGCCGGAAACTCGCTTTTGAACGAATTTCAGCGGAACTGCGTGCATCAGGCGTCGGCCAGGGGTGTGAATCGTCATGGCTTGCTTCTCGGCCTCTCAGTTCACCGCGAAAGTAACGTTGAAGGAGGATACGTCCTCGTCCTTGGCGCCCACGCGGAACTTCCGCTTCGGCGCGTAGATCGCGTCGATGACGCCGATCACGTAGCTGTATTTGGTCTCGTTGTCGGTGTGGAGGATGGCCTGGTCGAACTTCTTGTCGCTCGGGTCGCGGTGCGAGCCGTTGGTCTTCCACTCGGCGTCGATCTTCGCGGCGAGGTCAGGGTAACCACCTTTGCCATCGGTTCCGTCTTTGCGTGGAACGTCGACGGACGAGACGACCGTCGAACCCTGCTTCCAGATGAGAACGAACTTCTCGGGAGAGCGCATCTCGATGTGGAGCTGCTTCTCCGGCTCTGTCTTGTTGATTTCCTCGTCGGGGCGCGGCGGGCCTGGAACCTGGGCGTTCGCGTTGATGCGTGCCATCTGTGTCCAAACCGCCGTGATGAGGAGGAAGGAGATGGTCACCATCAAGAGGTCGATCATCGGGATCATGTTGATCTCCGAGTCGAGCGAGCGTCGCCCGCCTTTTCCGCCACCATCTACGCTTACACCACCCATGACATTGCTCCTCTAGGAGTGAGCGAGCCGCGCTGTTCGCGACGACTCGCTCCTTTCAAACACAAACAAGACAGACATCTCGGCTACGACCTTGTTCCCGCTTCTTTGGGCTCTCCGCCCAAAGCTGCAGAGAGACTCTAGGAAGCCGAACTCCCTAGAGAGGGGGCAAAGCCCCCTTCGGGGCTAGGCAAGGTTGATCTTCTGGCGGTTCGTGACGACGAGGTTGAGCACTTGGACGCTCGCCTCGTTGATGTCGTCTTCGAGCGCTTGCGTCTTGCCGTTGAGCACCGCGTAGCCGATGAGGCCGAGGAGCGCGACGATGAGACCGAAGGCCGTGCAGTTCATGGCCTCGGAGATACCTTCAGCGAGGATGCGGGCCTTTTGGCTCGGGTCGACGCTTTCGCCGGAGACCGCGCCGAAGCTCGTGATGAGGCCGGACACGGTGCCGAGAAGGCCCGAGAGCATGGCGAGGTTCGCGAGGAGCGCGAGGTAGCCGGTGCGCTTCGCGATGCGCGGGATCTCACGGAGAGCGGCTTCGTCCATCGCCGCTTGGACTTCTTCGTCCGGGCGATTGACCTTCACGAGGCCCGACTGGACGATGCGCGCGAGGGGCGCGTTCGCAGCGGAGCACATCTTCACGGCCTTTTGCACGTCGCCCGCGAGGATGCACTTCTGCATGGTCGCGAGGAAGACGTCCTTGTTGAGGGACGATCCGTAGAGATAGAGGGCGCGCTCGATGATGACGCCAATCGTCACGATCGACCACAAGAGGATGACCCACATACCCCAACCGCCATCCTTGAAGTGTTTCCAAATGCCAGCCATTTGCGTCTCCTGCGAGGCTGTCACGCTATGCGCGACTGATGTTCGAACGAGGGTGCAGGTAGCCTCACTGCACCTGCGCGCCTTTTTACCGTAGCCGTGTCGTAAAAGCGATTCCGTTTTTTAAGAAGGCGTCACCATTGCTCTGCGAGGCCTGGGGGCGAGCATTCTATGCGCGCGGGCCGAGGCTGCAGAACTTCGATGCGTCGGGGAAACGAAGCACGAAGCCCAGTTTCCAAACGAAAGCGGCGCCAGCATCGCGATTTGGACCGCCGCCGTCAATACGGATTGGATGGAATTTCACGGAAGGCATCGAAAGGTAGGACCTTCTTGCAGTGCCAGTTTTCTTTTGCCGCCCGGCTGGAAGGTTTTCGGACATCCGCCCTTCGCTGGCCCTCTCCGGACGTCCCGACAGACTTCGTCGGCGTGCGATCCGGGGTGTGGGCGGCCGGTTGATTGCGTTGGTTGGGGGATTGCCATGGATACTGGATAGGGGAGAGCGTGGGTAGGGTATGCGCTGGATGGGGGGAGGGCGTTGGATGCGTTGCGAAGAACCGCGGTGCGCGGGGTCACGGCTTCGTTTCCGCTCCGCACAAAATCCCCGGCCGCTTGCCTGGACGCCTCCCGACGAGGCGGCCGAGTCGGCGGCTGCTGGCCGGGGATTTTTGCGTTCGCTCTCACTTCGCCGCGCCCCCCGACGCCCCCGCTCTGTTCAGCGCGTTTCGTGGCGATGTGTACGGCGTCGCTGGCTCCTGCCCGGCCCAGAGTGGAACGCATTGAGCTGTAGGTGATGGTGTTTTGCGTGCATTATGCACACCAACTCCGACCCAGATCGTCATTCTGAGCCGCCCCATCTCGTCATTCTGCGCCGAAGGCGAAGAACCCAAGAGTCGTTGAGCACTGAGCCTTGAACTTCACCTCTCTGCGCGGCGAGAAAATTCGGCTCTCACCGATTCGCTAAACGGGGTGGCGTCCCCGCGTCGCGGTGCGCGTGAAAGCGGCGATTTGTTTGAGCGCTGCATTTGCCGCCTTGCTCACCGTTCCGAAACGCGTGCGCCCTTTATCGCGCTCGGCGACCAATTCTAGAGCCGGAGTAGCCCTAACTATCCCCAGCTCCCCTAGCGAATAGGCCGCGAAAAAGCGGACAATCGGCGCATCGTCGCGGAGGGCGCGCAACAGAAGAGAGATCGGGACCATCTTGGCGTCGTGATAGGATAAGGCCTCAATTGCTTCCGCTCGCACGCTCACGTGCTCGTCTAGACTCCCGCCAATTTTGGCAAGGGTTGCTATAGCCTTCGGCGAACCCCAGCGGAGCGCGTGACATGCCATGATTCGGACTACGCGACTGCGATCCCGAAGCGCGATCCGGATCACGCGATCCGTATGCCGCACCGGGAAGTTTGTCGCGAGTTTCAGAAGCGACTCCACCCTAGCGTCTACCGATGCGCTATCGAGATCCTTGATGAGGGTAAGACGTGCCTCCTTCGTCATTGACAGTCACACGGTTTGCAGTGTGTAGCTCGGCATCCGACGCCGCTTGCAATTGCTGTTCGCGTTGCTCTTGGTCGCCTTGCACGCATCGTCCTTGGTCGACCCGGTTCGCTAGGCGCGGGAGCCGTACACGAAGCGCTTTTTGCACCACGTTCGAGGCGTTGCGCTCGGCGACGATGCGCAGCTGCCGTCGTAGAGCCACTGAGCACGTCGAGAGGGGCCTTCGGCGCCCGCCGTTCGTCGCAAGCAGCAAGTCCTTCGGTGGATCGGATCACGTATCGTTTCCGTCGATAGATCGCCAAAACTCCATGCAACCCTCACAGATTCGCACTTGCGTTCCATAGATCGGCCTTCGCGGAAAATCGCAGAAGTCGCAGACAGCAGTCAGGGATTCCCCGCCCGTCTGGCAACGCGCCAAGCACTCGATGCAGAGCGTCGCCCGCTTTCCCCCAACGCGCCGTATCCGCACCTCGCCACACACCGAGCATTCGGAGGCGGACGCTTGACTAGGCTCCTGCTTGCCTTCGTACCTCGCAACGATTGCAGCAGCAATATATCCTGATGGATCAGGAAGTGGCTGGAGGAAGTACAGTTCCACCGGCCCCACGAATCGACGCAGCATCGCGCTCGCTTGCGAGCGCCGATCCAGGTCGTTGGGGTTCCAGGCAGTCATAACGTTCACGACCGTACTCGAGGGGCGTTGGGCTAGTGGAAGAACCTCGAGCCGCTCGAGCTCGTCGCGAGGGCTCTCTCTGAGCTGCTCCTCGGTGATCATGGCGAAGAAGTTCTTGTTGGCGGCTCGGCAGCAGTCCGCTTCCGTAGGGACGGACAGTTCGAGCTTCACGCACTTGCGAAATACATCAGCCCCCATGTCATAGCACTTCCTCCGCGCTTTCCTAAATTGCCCGCAGCTGGCCGTCTTAGAGCCACTTGTGCGTGAACGTGACTCCCGGTCTTTCGCGCGAGCGGCCCCGCAGCGACCGCATCGACGCCATCTGCCAAGCGAGAAAGCTGGCACGCATTCGTGCGCGTCCAAGGGCTGAATGCATTCACACCGGTC
Organism: Polyangiaceae bacterium; assembly: GCA_046351415.1. Taxonomy (GTDB): domain Bacteria; phylum Myxococcota_A; class Polyangia; order Polyangiales; family Polyangiaceae; genus JABFRG01. Next base: position 552,335 of record JAXLYO010000001.1, read on the forward strand.
AGCCCCAGTGTCAGCGATGTCTCAGGCCGTACCACGCACCCGCAAACCCCACGCCCCACGCCCTAAACCCGCTCCCTACCCCCAATCACCGCTGCACAAAAGGACGCGCCTACATAGCAGCACAAACGTGCACCCTACACGTACGCAACCACCCAAGCCCCGAACCCGCTTCGCTAGCCCCTTCCCCCTTACCCCCAAACCCCGCACACGAAGAAGCGAGCAGCACATCGCCGCTCGACCCACGAAGCTCCTTCGCCGGGCCTCCACACGACGAGGAGATGGAGCCGCGAATCGCGACCCCCACCTGGTCTGCCCCCGGTCCCCCCTGTCACGCCCTCACTCGATCGTGAACGACTTGCCGACCGTAATGGGTGCGCCCGAAAACGACGGCACCTTGATCTTCTTGTATTCCCCCGCGATACACTTGCTGACGGGCGGCGATTGCAGGTACGGCCCTTGGTCCACCACCGCCGACTGCACGGCGCCGGAACCTTCGAAGGTGATCTTCACGTGACCTGGTCCCTTGGGCCCGTTCGGGACTTTGCAGTGCCCGAGGTTGACCGAAGAGAGCGCTTTCGATGCGGCCCCCTTGTCGAAGAGTGACGCGTCCGCCGAGGCGGAGGGCACGATGCTCAGCATGCATACGAAAATGGTGCTCCCGAGGAGAATTCGCATGCGGCCCTCTCGAGCAAGGAACACACCAGGGTGAAGCGATGGCGACGTCGACGAATTCTCGTGGGGTTTCGCGATGCGACAAAAGGCAGAGGCGGCGCGGGGTGGATCGTCGGTACCACACCCTTGCCGCCTTCAAGCCCTCGATTGCGGTCTACCTACCTCAGTAGGGACCCGAGCCCACGGAGCGACTTACTTCTTCTTGGCGTCGAAAGCCTTCGCCTCTTCTTCCGTCATCGTGTGGAATTCCACGCGACGATTGTTGGCGCGGCCTGCGTCCGTGTCGTTCGAAGCAATGGGCTTCTCCTGACCGTAGCCGACGGCGCGGAACATGTTCTTGTCCTTCTTGCCGTTCTTCACGAGCCAATCCGCTACGGCCTGCGCGCGCGCCTGACTGAGCTTCTGATTGCCCGCGGCATTGCCCTTGTTGTCGGTGTGGCCCTCGATGCGCATGAACTTCACTTCGGGGTGCTTCTCGAGGATCGCAACCACGGCGCCGAGGGTCGCAGCGTTGACCTTGTCGTTCACGATCGCGGCGCTGCCGGTCTGGAACTTGATTTGGTCCAAGATCTTGATGCTTCCGTCCTTTTGGAACGCGGCCGCAGGGCAACCGTTACGCTTCGGATCGTTTGCATCTGCAGGTCCCGGGTCGTCCGGGCACGCGTCAGCCTCGTTCGGAATGCCGTCGTGATCGCGATCGGGGTCGGGGCAGCCGTTCTTCGTCTTGTCGTCGGACTTGATGCCCGGGACGGTGGGACACGCGTCTTCGCCGTCGACGATGCCGTCGTTGTCCTGGTCTTGCGGGAGCGGACAGCCGTTCTTCGCCTTGTCGTCGGACTTGACGCCAGGGACCTTCGGGCACGCATCTTCCGCGTCAACGATGCCATCGCCGTCTTCGTCCGCGGGACAGCCATTCTTCGCCTTGTCGGTCGATGCTACACCAGCGACATCGGGGCACGCGTCGTCGACGTCGACGATGCCGTCGTTGTCGCGATCGCTCGGAAGCGGACAGCCGTTCTTCTTCGGGTTGTCGGACTTCACGCCGGCAACGCTCGGACACGCATCGGCTTCATCCGGAATACCGTCGCGGTCGGCGTCTTCGGGAGGCGGCGCCTTGTAGGGGGCCATCCACTCAGCACGCGCGAGGAGTCGGAAGTCCGGAGACGTGTAGCCTTCGTTCGCGCCGATGCCAGCTCCCGCGCCGAAGCGGAGCCCCATGTCGAGCGAGTAGTGCGCCGCAAAGAGGAACTCGATCGGCGTTTGCGCCGCGGAGCCGAACGTTCCGGCGTTGCTGCCGCTCTTCTTCGTGCGCTGATCGAGGTTCGTGAAGATGAGCATTTCCGGGCCAATGAGGAGCCTCTTTTCGAGCACGCGCACGCCCAAGCTGCCTACGCCGTTGAAGACCCAACCGCCGGAGCTCGTGTCGCCCTGGAACCACGTGAGACCACCTTGGATGCCGTAGGCAACCGGGCCAACATCGCCCGCGATGAGCATGCGAAAGCCCCAGCGCCAGTCGTTCCAGCCCGTGAAGTTCGATTTGCTGCCCGTCGGGAAATAGAACTGCGTCCCGAAGCCGAGCGTGAATTTGTCGCCGTAGTGGCCGTGTGCGCGAACATCGAGGCCCGCACGAAGGTCACCGAAGGGGTAGTCGCCTGCAACCTGCGGCCCGCTGTTCGCGAGGGGTAGCGGGAGCTCCAAGCTGAGCGTCAACGTGTCGAGCAAGTTGAGAGCGCCGCCGAGATGGACGTTGAACTGGCTATCGACCAGGGTCGTCTTCGTCCCGTTTGCGTAGGTATTGACGGGCTTGCTCGCGTAGTCGAGCGTCGCACCGAATGCGGGACGAAGGTGGCCGCGAAAATCCATCGACTCACCGGCAAACCAATCGCTGCCACGCGTTGCCGGCGTGTAGTGATTGGCAGATTGTGCGCTTGCGACCGAAGTCAGCGTCGTCAGCGACGTCAGCGAAGCCGCGAGTGCAAGGGTGCTCTTCAATCGAATTCGGGTCATGTACAATGCCTTCTGGCGTCTCGAGTTCTCGCTAAAGTGGCGGCCTGAGCGCTTGGTCGTCGTCAGTCGCTCTTTTCGCACGAAACCAGACTCCGGCGCAACGACGCCGTAGGGGGGCCATTCCTTCCTAGGGCAGAAAGAAACCTCAATCTTTACAAACCCTTCAGAAAGCTCCGGTAGTTTCCCAGCGGTCCGTGTGCTTCACCTCGATGCCCGCGTCGTCGCCGTGAGCAAGCCCGCCGGTTTCGTGGTCCACAAGAGCGCCATGGCGAGGGACCGCATCGTGGTCCTGCAGGCCGTGCGAGATGCGATCGGCAAGCACCTCTATCCCGTCCATCGACTCGATCGCGGTACGAGCGGCGTTCTCCTCTTCGCGCTCGACCCGGATGCGGCGCGGCACTTCCACGCGTCCTTCGATGCGGGACTTTCGCGGAAGGTGTATCGTGCAATCGTACGCGGCGACTTCGGTGCCGTTGCAGGGAGCGAGCCCCTCCTCGTCGACTATCCCGTTCCGAAGGACGAAGACAGCGAGAAGGTGCCGGCGCAGACCACGTTCTTCCTCGAGGAGTCGTTCGGCTGGTGTTCACTCGTTCGTGCAGAACCCGCGACGGGGCGCTTCCACCAGATTCGGCGCCACCTGTCCCACCTAAGGCATCCACTCGCGAACGATACGAACTACGGAACCGGCTGGTTCAATCGGAAGGTGCGGTCGGACCTCGGACTTTCGCGGATGGCGCTCCACGCCTCCTCCTTGACGATTCCGCATCCGGACGGAGGCATGCTCATGGTGGAAGATCGAGCCCCAGAGGATTTCGCCGAGGCACTGCGCCGACTTCGCGAATCGAGCTTGCGCCCGCAGTGATCGCTCAGGTGCGTTCGAGGTAGCTTCGCCAGTCGCGTGTTTGAAGGTCGGTCGGCGACGGATAGCGAATGAGGGCGTCGACGACCGCGCGCGAGAGTTGCAGATTCGTGAGGAGCGGAATGTTCCGATCGATGGCCGTGCGACGAATCAAGTAGCCATCGGGCCTTCCTTCGGTGTCGTACGAGCGAGGAATGTTGATGACGAGGTCGATCTTGCCGTCTCGCATCAAGTCCATCGCCGTTGGCGAGGCTTCGTCTGCGAGCTTGTGTGCGATGCTGCACGCGATGTCCACTTCGCGGAGCGCCTGGTACGTTCCCGGCGTCGCGTAGAGCGCGAGCCCCAAACGTTCGAGCGCGCGCGCGTCCTCGAGGAAGCGCGTCTTTTCCTCCGTCGGGCCGAGCGAAAGGAGGACCCCCTTCTTCGGGAACTTGAAGCCGGTCGCGACGAGTGCCTTGAGAAGCGCTTCGTGGAGGTCGTCGCCGAAGCAGCCCACTTCTCCGGTCGAGGCCATCTCGACACCGAGGGTGGGGTCCGCGCCGGCGAGACGCGAGAAGGAGAACTGCGCTGCCTTCACGGCGACGTAGTCGAGGTCGAGTGCCTCGACGGGAAGACCGTCGCGCACGCCGAGCATCCGACGCGTGGCTTCACGGATGAAATTCCGCCCCGTCACCTTGGAGACGAAAGGCATGCTTCGTGAAGCACGAAGGTTGCACTCGATCACCTTGATGTCGTTGTTGCGCGCCAAGAACTGGATATTGAACGGCCCCGTAATCTCGAGGGACCGGACGATCGCTTGAGCTGTCTTGCGAATGCGCCGAACCGTCTCGATGTAGAGCTTCTGCGGCGGCAGAACGAGTGTCGCATCGCCGGAGTGAACACCGGCATTCTCGACGTGCTCACTGATCGCCGAGAGGACGATCTCGCCGCGGTCGGCTACGCCGTCGAGCTCGAGTTCCTTCGAGTTCTGCTCGAACTTCGAGATGACGACCGGGTATTCCTTCGAGACTTCTGCTGCGAGCGAAAGGTAGTTCTTGAGCTGCGCACCGTCGTGGGCCACCGTCATCGCTGCGCCAGAGAGGACGTACGAGGGCCTCACGAGCACGGGGAAACCTCCGAGACGCGCTGCGACGTCTTCGACGTCCTCGGTGCTCGTGGCGGTCGCCCACTTCGGCTGATCGATGCCGAGCGAGTCGAGAAGCGCGCTGAACTTCTCACGGTCTTCCGCACGGTCGATGCTTGCGGCCGTCGTGCCGAGGATGCGCACCCCCGCACGTTCGAGCTTCATCGCGAGGTTGTTCGGTGCCTGCCCGCCCATCGAGAGAATGACGCCGACCGGGTTCTCGCGCTCGTAGATATCGAGAACTGTTTCGAGCGAAATCTCGTCGAAGATGAGGCGATCGGAAACGTCGTAGTCGGTCGACACCGTCTCGGGGTTGCAGTTGAGAACGATCGCTTCGTAGCCGAGCTCACGCGCTGCGCGAACGGCGCTCACGCAACACCAATCGAACTCGACGGAGCTACCGATGCGATAGGCCCCACCGCCGATGACGAGGATCTTCTTTCGCGGCGAAGGCTGCGAGTCGTCGTTTTGGCCGCTATAGGTCAGGTAGACGTAGTTCGTCTCTGCCGGGTATTCGCCCGCGAGCGTATCGATCTGCGAAAGCGCCGGACGAATGCCGTGCTCGTGGCGGAGCGCACGAATGGCGCTTTCACCTGCAGAGGTGAGTGCACCGATCTCTTTGTCGGAGAACCCGTAGAGCTTCGCGCTGAGGAGCGATTCTTTCGTGAGCGGCTCCTTGCTCTGGAGGGCCTTGCGCTCCTTCAAGATGGCGTCCATCTCGCACAAGAAGAAGCGGTCGATGCGCGTGAGCTCGTGCACGCGCTCGATGGTCATTCCAGTAGAGAGCGCTTTCGCGACGGCGAAAATGCGGCGCGTGGACGGGTAACGCAGTTCGCTCTCGAGGTTCTCGAAGTCGTAGACCTCGGGGTCGAACCCTTGGGCGCCGATGTCGAGCATGCGAAGCGCCTTTTGGAGAGCGCCCGCGAACGTGCGATCGACGCTCATGACTTCGCCGACGGACTTCATCTCGGAGCCGATTTGAGTATCGACGCGCGAGAACTTCTGGAGGTCCCAGCGCGGTACCTTGCAGACGATGTAGTCGAGCGCGGGCTCGAAGAATGCACTCGTGCGGCGTGTGACCGAGTTCGGAAGGTCGGCGAGGGCATAGCCAAGGGCGATCTTCGCGGCGACGTAGGCGAGCGGATAACCCGTCGCCTTCGACGCGAGTGCGGAGCTGCGAGAAAGGCGCGCATTCACTTCGATGACCCTGTACTCCTCGGAGTGCGGATCGAGGGCGTATTGGATGTTGCACTCGCCGACGATACCGAGATGGCGAATGACCTTGAGGGCGATGCTGCGCAGCATCTGGTACTCGCGATTGTTCAAGGTCTGCGAAGGAGCGACGACGATGGATTCGCCCGTGTGGATCCCGAGCGGGTCGACGTTCTCCATGTTGCAGACGGCGATGCAGCTGTCGCGGCTGTCGCGAACGATCTCGTACTCGATCTCCTTCCAGCCTCGCAGCGATTCTTCGACGAGCACTTGAGAGATTCCGGACGCGAACGCGCGGGAAAGCGCGGTCTCGAGCTCTTCTTGGGTCTCGCAGATCTTCGAGCCCTTGCCGCCGAGCGCGTAGGCGGCGCGGAGAATGACGGGGAGACCGATCTCTTTGGCGGCTGCGCGAACTTCGTCGACCGTGGAGCAAGCGCGCGCACGAGCAGTCTTCACACCGATTTCGTCGAGGCGGGCCACGAAGCGTTTGCGATCTTCGGTGTCGCGGACCGCATCGAGGGGCGTACCGAGAACGCGCACGTCGTGCGCCGCGAGAACTCCTGCGTCGTCGAGCGCGACGCCGCAGTTGAGAGCCGTTTGGCCTCCGAACGACACGGTGATGGCGTCGATCTGCTCCTTCTTGAGGATCTCTTCGACGAAGTGCGGATCGACGGGGAGGAAGTAGACCTTGTCGGCGAACTCTTCACCCGTCTGGATCGTGGCGATGTTGGGGTTCAGGAGAACCGTGTAGATTCCCTCTTCTTTGAACGCTTTCAGCGCTTGGCTACCTGAGTAGTCGAATTCGCCGGCTTCGCCGATTTTGAGGGCGCCGGAACCGAGAACGAGAACTCTACGGGGCTTCTTCGGGAGGTATTGTCCGAACATTTCTTTCTCTTTCGGGAAGGAGCGCTAGTTGCCGGTGAGTTCGGTGAATTCTGCTTCGATGCGCGCCACCGAAGCGCGAACCGGAAGCGGCGCCGGCAAGCTCGCGCGAAGCGAACCCGTCAGCCGCAAGAAGTCGTCGAAGAGGAACGCGGCGTCTTCGGGCCCCGGCGAGGCTTCCGGGTGGAACTGCACGCTCGACCAAGGACCGGACGAGCTGCGGATGCCTTCATTCGACCCGTCGTTGATGTTCACGAACCACGGAGAGAAGTCCTTCGGAAGAGACTCTTCGCGGACGACGTAGCCGTGATTCTGGGACGTGACGTAAGAACGTCGGGTCAAGAGGTCCTGGACGGGCTGGTTCTGCGATCGGTGTCCGTACTTGAGCTTCATGGTGTCGCCGCCAGCAGCGAGCGCGAGCAGCTGGTTGCCGAGGCAAACACCGAAGACCGGCTTCTTGCTCGGCAAGAGGACGTTTCGAATCTGCTCGACTGTCGCGCGCATGTCTTTCGGGTCACCAGGTCCATTCGAAAGGAGCACGCCGTCGACTTGGTCGATGTACTTCGAGAGATCGTCTTGAAAGGACACTCGGAGGACACTCGCGCCGCGTTTGCGTAGTGACCGCGTGATGGATGCCTTCGCGCCGCAGTCGACGAGCATGATGCGTTGCATCCCGCCCTCGAAGAGCAGGGCCCCCGGAGGCGAGACCGATGCGCACACGTGCTCCATGTCTTGGGAGAGGGCGCGTTTCGATGCGGCGGCGAAGTCGGACGTATCGGTCGTCGCATCGGTCACGATGCCCCGCATCACGCCGTGCTCGCGCAGCCGGACGGTAAGAGCGCGGGTGTCGATTCCTTCGAGGCCCGGCACGTCCTCGCGCTCGAGCCACGCCGAGAGAGAGTCTTCGCTGGCGTGGTGACTCGGATGGGATGCGGCGCGCAACACGACGAGCGCCTGCACCTGTACGCGACTGCTCTCGAACGGCTCCCTGACGGCGTGCGCCGAGGTGCCGCCCGTGCTCTCGCCTCGCGTCGGCACGCCATAGTTGCCCTGGAGGGGGTACGTGAGCACGACGATCTGACCGCGATAGCTCGGGTCCGTGAGCGTCTCGACGTAACCCGACATACCGGTCGCGAAGACGACTTCGCCAGCGATTTCGCGATTCGCACCGAACGCCTTTCCCACGAAAACCGAACCATCTTCCAAGACGAGCTTGCGCAAAGGCGCGGCAGCTGAACGCTCTCTCATGGGAACTCCTCGTAGCAAGGCAGCGCCCGTATACGGAAGCTTCCGCGTAGGGCACGACGTCGATTCTGGAGCGGCGTAACTGAACGCATGTGTCTGCCCATGGAACGAGTCATTTTCAAGGGGGTCGCAAGTCGCTAAAGACGCTCTCCCAACCCGCCCAAGGCCCCCCATGCGTCATTTTCTCACTACGGAAGACTGGAGCCGCCACGAACTCGAGGCGCTGCTCTCGGAAGCCTCACGCCTCAAAAAGAGTCCCTACGGAAAGACGCTCGAGGGAAAGACGATCGCCCTCGTCTTCTTCAACCCTTCTCTCCGCACCCGCACTTCGTTCGACGTGGGCATTCATCAGCTCGGCGGTCACGCCATCGTGCTCGAGCCCGGAAAGGGAGCGTGGCCCATCGCGTTCGACGATGGCGCGCTCATGGACGGAGACGAAGAAGAACACGTGCGCGAAGTTGCGCGCGTCCTTTCACGCTATTGCGACCTCATCGCGGTGCGCGCATTCCCGAAGTTCAAGAACTGGGAAGAGGACCGGCAAGACAAAGTCCTCGGTGGGTTTGCGGCCCATGCCACCGTCCCCGTCATCAACCTGGAGACGATTACGCACCCCTGTCAGGAGCTCGCGCTCGCACTCACGATGCAAGAGAAGTTGGGTTCGCTCCAAGGCAAGAACTTCCTTCTCACGTGGACCTATCACCCGAAGCCGCTCAACACCGCGGTGGCGAATTCCGCCCTGCTCATCGCGTCGAAGCTCGGCATGAACGTCACGATGCTGTGCCCTACGAAAGAGTATGCTCTCGACCCGCGCTACATGAAGGCCGCCGAAGCTTTCACCCGCGAAGCCGGAACCACCTTCCGAATGACGCACGACCCAGATGAGGCCTACAAGGGCGCGCAAATGGTGTACGCGAAGAGCTGGGGCGCCCTCCCCTACTTCGGTCGCTGGGAGCCCGAAAAGCCGATCCGCGACGCGCACAAGCATTTCATCGTAGACCAGCGAAAGATGGACCTCACCGACGGCGCCTACTTCAGTCACTGTCTGCCGGTGCGCCGCAACATCAAGGTCACCGACGAGGTGATCGATAGTGCAAAGAGCCTGGTCATCGACGAAGCAGAAAACCGCCTTCACGTGCAGAAGGCGGTCATGGAACACCTCGCCGCGCGAGCGAAGCAATAGGCGAGAGCAACGAAAGCAAAGAGGCTGCAAAGGCAATGGCGAAGAAGGAAGTAGTTCTGGCGTTCTCGGGTGGGCTCGATACGAGCTTTTGCGTTCCGTACTTGAAGGAGCAGGGCTACGACGTCGTGACGCTCTTCGTCGACTCCGGTGGCGTGACCGCCGAAGAGCGCGAGTACATCAGGTCGCGGGCACTCGAACTCGGCGCGATCCACCACGAGACAGCGGAGGTCGGCGCGGAGCTCTGGCGCGAGGTCGTCGTTCCGCTCGTGTTCGGTGGCGTCTTGTACCAAGACCGCTATCCGCTTCTCTGCTCCGATCGGTACGTCATCGTGCGCAAGAGTCTGGAGCTCGCCAAGAAGCGTGGCACCCGCTTCTTCGCTCACGGCTGCACCGGCATGGGCAACGATCAGGTCCGCTTCGACCTCTCTGTCCATGCGCTCGGCGACTACGAGATTTTGGCTCCCATCCGCGACGTACAAGATGGTCGCGGCCTCCCCGAACGTCCAAAGAACGTTCGCGAGTACGAGCAGAAGTACCTGGAGGAACGGGGCTTCCCGGTTCGCGCCAAGACGACGAAATACAGCATCAACACGAATGCTCTCGGCGTGACGACGTCGGGCGCGGAGATCGACCAATTCGGCGCCCCCGGCCCCGAGACGTACGTACTCACTGCCCCTCGCGAACGCTGGCCGTCTGCGACGCTCCAAGTGAAGCTCGGCTTCGAAAAGGGCGAGTGCGTCTCCGTCGATGGTCAGAAGATGGAAGGAAGAGCCATTCTCGCGCTCTTGAACCAACGCTTCGGGGCGTATGGCGTTGGCCGTGACATCTACACCGGTGACACCACGATCGGTCTGAAGGGGCGCATCGTGTTCGAGTGCCCTGGCATCACGGCGCTCATGTGCGCACACCGCGCCCTCGAGGAGACCGTGCTCACGCGCGAACAGAATACCTTCAAGCGCACGGCAGCGCGCACGTGGGTCGACCTCGTCTACCGTGGCCTCTTCTTCGAACCGCTCAAGTACGACATCGAAGCGCTCCTCGAGAGCTCGCAACGCTTCGTCAACGGCGAAGTGACGCTGGAAACCAGCGGTGGGCAACTGCTTCCTGTGGCCGTCGACTCGAAGCACATGCTCAAGAATCCGAAGGCAGTCTACGCGCAATCGGCCGATTGGACGGCGGCGCACGCGGAAGGGTTCATTCAGCTCTTCGGACAATCGACGACGCTTTCGTCGCGGGTCAACCCTCGTTCATGAACGAGGGGCTCGCGCGAACCCTCGTGCACTTGCGTGCGCTCGTCGCGTGTGACACGCGCAACCCTCCGCGCGCCATCGACGCCTCCCATCCCATCGTCGGCACGATTCGCACGCCTCTCGCGGCATGCGGCTTCTCCGTGGAGGTCGTCGACTTGGGCAAGGGGTCCGTGAACGTCTTCGCGACGCGCGGCAAAGCGGACCTGCTCTTCAACTTCCACGTCGACACCGTGCCCGATGCCGCGAACTGGACGGGTTCGCCCTTCGAACTCCGCATCAGCGAGTCGGAGCGTGAAGGCGCCCGTGCGATCGGGCTCGGCGCCTGCGACATCAAAGGTGCCGCAGCCGCCATGATCGCGGCGGCGGAACACGCGGAAGGCCCCGCTGCACTGCTCTTTTCAACGGACGAAGAAGCGGGCAACGACGAATGCGTGCACGCTTTCGTCGCCCAAAGGGCCGAGGCGTTTCGCGGGGTCGTCGTTGCAGAACCGACGAGCAACAAGGCAACCCTCGCCCATCGCGGCACGGTTTCCTGCGAAGCGAAGTTCAGTGGTGTATCGGGTCACGGCTCGAACCCCAGTGCTCTCCACGAGAGCGCGCTCCATCGTTTCGTTCGTTGGGGTGGCCGCGCCCTTGCACTCGCAGAATCCCTCGAGACCGAGGAAGTCGGTGGGCTCTCGGGCGTTCGCTTCAATCTCGGCATCGCGAGCGGAGGCACGAAGGCGAACATGATCGCGGACCATGCGTCCTGTCGATTCGGCCTGCGGCCCCGCCCCGGTGAAGAACCGGACGCCCTCGTAGGAGCCTTCTCCGCGCTGGACGATACGGGAGCGACCTTCGCCCGCGGGTTCCGGGGTTCACCTCTGCCACCTGCGGGTCGCACCCCGGCGACCGCCCTCGCCGAGCGCCTCGCCCTACCGCTGGGCCCCGCCGTCGATTTTTGGACCGAGGCCCCGTTGTTTGCCGAAGCGGGTCTCTCGTCTTTGGTGTATGGCCCCGGTTCCATTGCGCAAGCCCACACCCGTGACGAATGGGTGCTCCTTTCGCAACTCGAAGAAGCGTACGCCACCTACGAGCGCATCTTGCGTCTGCAACCCTGACCCCTCTCCTCCCTTCGTTTCCGCCACCGCCTGTTCTTGGATAGAGAAGCCCATGTCGCCCATTCGTAGTACGCAAGAAGTCATCACGAGACTCCTTCGCAACATTGGAACGCGAAAGGAAGTCGACCAATACCTCGAGCAGTTCTCCGGCCTCGAGTCGAAGAAGTTCGCCGTCATCAAAGTCGGCGGCGCGAGCTTGGCGAAGAACCTCGATGCGCTCGCTTCCTCCCTATCCTTCCTTGCTCAGGTCGGTCTCTATCCGATCGTCGTCCACGGCGCCGGATACCAACTGAACGAAGCCTTGGCCGAGGCAGGCATCGAGACGGCCCGCGTCGATGGTTTGCGCGTGACGACCCCCGAGGCGCTCGAAGTCATGCGGCGCGTCTTCCGCGACGAGAACCTCAAGCTTTGCGAAGCACTCCAAGAGCTCGGCACGCAGGCCCGCCCCATCTTGGGTGGCGTCTTCGAGTCGGAGGTCATGGATCAAGAGCGACTCGGTTTGGTCGGTCGTGTGACGAAAGTTCACCTCGAATCGATCGAGGCGAGCCTAAGGGCCGGAGCCCTGCCCATTCTCGCGTGCTTCGGCGAGACGCCTTCGGGGCAGATACTCAACATCAACGCCGACATCGCGGCGCGCGCCTTGGCACTTCGCCTCCAGCCCTACAAGATCGTGTTTCTCACGGAGACGGGTGGTCTCCTCGACGACGAAGGCAAAATCATGTCCGCGGTCAACCTCGTCGAAGACTACGACACGATCATGGATGAGGAATGGGTCCACTCGGGCATGCGCCTCAAGCTCCAGGAGATCAAGCAGCTCCTCGATGCCTTGCCGCACAGTTCGTCCGTCTCGATCACCTCTCCCGAGAACCTCACGCGCGAGCTCTTCACCCACCGCGGGTCCGGAACGCTCATCCGCCAAGGAGAGCGCGTTCGCCTCTACGAAGGGGAGGCGATAGGAAATATCGACAAGGTGAGGCTCCAGCGGCTCCTCGAAGATTGCTTCGGCGGGCGCAAGCTCTCACCGCACTACTTCGACAAGAAGCCGTTCTACCGCGTGTACTTGGCTGACTCGTATCGTGCGACCGCAATCCTGACCCGAGAGCCAACGATGGATATTCCCTACCTCGACAAGTTCGCGGTCACTCAGGAAGCCCAAGGCATCGGTATCGGTGCGTCCATCTGGCAACGCATGCTGACCGACAATCCGCGCATCTTCTGGCGTTCGCGTTCCGACAACGCCATCAACGGTTGGTACATGGAGAAGTCCGATGGCTGCTACAAGACAGACAAGTGGTCCGTCTTCTGGTGTGGCCTAGGAAGCTTCGACGCCATCAAAGACTGCATCGATCACGCTCTTACTTTGCCTGCATCTCTCAAAGATTCTCTCGTCGTTCCCGTCAATGAAGGAGTGGCTGCATCATGAGCGCATTCGCGATTTCGTCCGATACCCCCAAGCGTGAAGTGGCCCTCGTCGGAGCTCGCGGGTTCGTCGGTGGAGAGATCATCCGCATCCTGAGGGACCACCCGTTTCTTTCGCTGCACACTGTCGTTTCCCGGGCGCTCGTCGGTCAGCCCGTTTCGGGGACGGGTCGCATCTACGAGGCTCTGACCCCGGAAGAGCTTCGTGAGCGCTGCGCCGATTCGGGCGTCGCGCCGGTCGTGATCTTGGCCGTACCGAATGGTGAGACGGCGCCGTGGGTGCACGCGCTCTACGACCGCAACGTGATCATCATCGACCTGAGCTCCGACTTCCGTTTGGACCCGGCGTGGGCGTACGGGCTTCCTGAACTCAATCGCGCGAGCGTCCGCAAGAAAACGCGCATTTCGAATCCTGGCTGCTATGCGACGGGCATTCAGATCGGCCTCGCACCGTTCGTCGACCTGCTCGAAGTGCCGCCGCACGCGTTCGGCGTTTCCGGCTACAGCGGCGCGGGCACGAAAGCCTCGGACAAGAACAATCCGGAGCTATTGCGCGAGAACGTGATGCCCTATTCGCTCACGGATCACTCGCACGAGCGCGAGGTGTCGCATCACCTCACCCCGGTGCGCTTTCTTCCGCACGTCGCATCGTTCTTCCGCGGCATGATCATCACCCTTTCGTGCACCTTGAAGGAGCCCCTCACTGCAGCGCAGGCGGCTGTTCGAGTTCGAACGCGCTACCGCGGAGAGCCTCTCGTTCGCGTCATCGACGAGACCCCCTTGCCACGCACGGCCGTCGACACGCACGGCGTTTGCATCGGCGGCTTCAGTTCCCACGGAAACCAGCTCGCCTTCTCGGTCACACTCGACAACTTGCTGAAGGGCGCGGCAACCCAAGCCATTCAGAACGTCAACATCGCCTGTGACTTGCCCGAGTTCCTCGGTATCCCCGGCACGAGCGATGCCGATACGGTCGCGATATGAGCGGCGTTCTCTGGCAGAAGAAGGAAACTCACATCGATGAGGTCGTTCAGCGGTTCCTCGCCGGAGACGACATCGTTTGGGATCGCGAGCTTTTTCTCTACGACATTCTCGCAACGGCCGCACACACGAGTGGGCTCATGCGCATCGGTGTCGTGTCGATGGAAGAGTGCGCGCTCCTGACCCATGCACTCAAGGACCTCGCGAACGAGTTCCGAAACGGTACGTTCGTCCTCACGAGCAAGTTCGAAGACGGACACTCGGCCATCGAGTACTACCTGACGGAGCGCCACGGCGACGTCGGGCGGAAGGTACACACCGGTCGTAGCCGCAATGATCAGGTCCTCGTCGCCATGCGGCTCTTCGAGCGCGACGCGCTCGAGCGACACGTCATGACGTGCCGGGACATCGCTCGCGTTTGCCTCGTCCGCGCTCGCGAAGAGGAGCACACGCCGATCCCGGGTTACACGCACCTCCAGCGTGCCGTACCTTCGACGCTCGGCCTCTGGCTCGGCGCATTTGCCGAGGCGTTTCTCGACAACGCCGAGCTCGCGTCGACGACGAGTGCATTCATCAATCGTAGCCCGCTCGGTTCTGCGGCCGGCTACGGCGTGAACTTGCCGCTCGATCGCAGGGGCGTGGCGAAGGACCTTGGCTTCCGTGGGATCATCGAGAACGCGATGTACTGCCAGAATAGCCGGGGCAAGTTCGAGCTTTTGGTGCTCGAGGTATTCGCTCAGGCGATGCTCGACGTACGACGGCTCGCCTGGGACCTTTCGATTTGGACCACGCAAGAAGTCGCGTTCATGCGCGTCGCCGATGCGCATTCAACCGGTTCGTCCATCATGCCAAACAAGCGAAACCCGGACTTGGTCGAACTCTTGCGCGCAGCATATGGCGAGGTGGCTGGCGCGCGAGCGTCCGTGGAAGCAACGTTGTCGCTGCCGAGTGGGTACCATCGGGACTTGCAGAACACGAAGGGCCCCGTCTTGAAGGCCATCGGAACATCTCTCCAGGCCCTCAGCCTGGTTGCGCCGCTCGTGAAAGGTCTCACGTTCGATCGACAGCGCATGCGGGATGCCATCGACGGTCCCATGTTCGCAACGGATCGTGCGGTCGAGCTCGCAGCGACCGGTGTGCCGTTCCGTGCGGCCTATGCGCAAGTGGCCGAGGAAGCATCCTCGCTCGCGAAAAAGCCGCCGGAAGAGAGCATTCGTGCGCGCGTGTCGCCGGGAGGATCAGGCCACTTGTCCCTCGAAGCGCTCGAGGCTCGCCTCGACCACGGCACCTCCGCTTAGGGGGTGCGCGGAGGAACGTAGACCGGAAACGTCATGCGATAGGTGAGCATGGCCATGACCGGCAGTCGCAAGAGGTGGAAGCCGAACTCTTGATCGCCTGGCACCGTCAAGATCTGCAGACCTAGTAGGTCGGCGTTCTTCTTGATGCCGAGGCGCATGGCTGCAGTGAGACCGAACGCGACTTCGTTCACGCGCGTTCCTCTGCGCGACATATTCATCCAGCGCACGACGGGCCCCACGGCACCGACCTTCTCACTGCGCAAAAAGAGGGTCGCGTCCGTCCGCGTGAATGCGCCGCCGTCGTGCACGTTCGCGTGGAACCAGTCGAACGCGTTGTCGGGCGAATCTTCGAGGCGAAGGGCCGTCGATGCGACGAGCGCGAACATGTCGAGGGGAACCATGAGGCGCATACGCGCTTCGCCCCACGGCCAAGCTTCTGCGCCGAAGCTCTTCGCCGTATCCGAGGCTCGACGAACGTTGCGCGACAATTCGCCCGAAGCATTGCCGGGAATGCGTGAATAGTCCCTCCACACGTCTCGATAGCCGGCGGAGAGCGCGAGCGAGAGAAACGCCACGCGCACCTCGCTGTATGCCCCCACGTCCGCGAAGCCGGTCGAGATCAGTCCGGAGACGCGAGACGTGAGCATGCTCATATCACCGTCGAGTTCCTGGCGATGTTCGAGGCTGGCTTGGGCCCCGATGGTAAAGAGGTCGCCGTGGACGTACAGGCCGCGACGCGGTGGGTCGAGGAAGTAGTCGCGGGAAAGGGTATAGCTCTGCGCACTTGCCGTGGACGCTACGAAGAGCGCCACGAGGAATGCGCAACCACTCGCGAGACGTCGAATCATGGGAGGAAAAACCTTCGTTCGGAGCGCCCCTGACGCCCTCGTAAGGCTAGGAGCCTACCTCACCCCACCTGTTCGTAGGAACAACCTTCGCTCTGCCCTGGAAAGTCCGTCATACTTGGCCGGATGCGGCGCAGGACTCTCGGCTTTTCCCTTCTTTCGCTCATGCTTGCCATTGCTTGTGGAGGCAAGGTGATGTCCGTCTCCGAAGACCGAAGCATTGTCGAGAGCGATGCATCGAACCCTGCGTGGGTTCCGGACGCGCGCGCGGGCACGGGACCGATCGATGCCGCCGCTGATTCCATCGAGCTCCCCGACGTCTTTGTCGACCCGACGCCAACCGCGCAACTCGAGACCATTCCTCTCGGAAACGTGTTTGGGGTCGTTCGCACGTCGTTCACGATCCCGCCCAATGCTCTCGGCTTCGCCATCACGGCGAAAGCCGGAAGCCCTTTTCCCCGCTTCGGCATCGCTTCGATCTTCGCTCCGAGCGGCGAACCGGTTCATGCGATGGGCATTCCGTGGAACGGCACGGGGGAAACCAGTTTCACGACGTTTGGCGACTATGCCGTCGCCGGTGTCCCCCAGAGCGCGCACGTAGACGCTCTCGCAGTCACGCCGGGCGAATGGCAAGTCACACTCGGCGGAGCTGGCAACGTTACGGTTTCTTTCCAACGAACCCCCGATGGCAAGTTTCATGGCGGGTTGCTCGACGTGAATTTCTACGTCCCCGACGGCGTGCGTCTCGGCGGGTCTTCGGTGCCGACGACGGCGGCCCTCGCCCCGCTCGATCGCGTCGTTACCGATCGTGTGGACGCGTTCTTCAAAGTCATCAAGAGCCTCTACGGACTTTCACGCGGGCGCGTGAAGTATGTGGCAATCGCTTCCAAGTATCGGGAGATCGCCGAAACCGACCTCGAGGACGCGTGGAAGCTGACCGTGCCCACCGATACGGGACGCGGCGTTCACATCATTTTGAGCGAGTTTTCGCCTGATTGGTGGGGTGTGGCGCCGAGCATTCCAGGGGTTCCGAACGAAACGGGCAATGATCAGTCGGGCATGGTTCTCTCTTCGATCGAAGGCACCACGGCCGACGAGGAAGGCTTCGTCCTGGCCCACGAGCTCGGCCACTTCCTCGGGCTCAATCACACGAGCGAGTTCAACGACCTTGGGTTCGACCCGCTCGACGACACACCGCAGTGCCCGGGACTCACGCCCCAGACCGTCCTCGACTGCCCCGACGCCAAGAACATCATGGCGCCAACCGGCATCATGGAGTCGCCCATCACGACGAGTCCCCTGCAGCAACGGGTCGTTCAAGGTTCTCCCGCTTATCGCGCATTCCTCACTGGCGATCCGCCGACGCTCGGCACCGCTTTCGTGCCACCCATCGGTTGGAAGCGCATGTTTGGTCATCCCGGAACCCCTCTCGATCGCGGCGAACGAATCGTGGCGGCCCACTTCTGCGGCAAGACGAAGCACGCTCCCATCCGAGACGCGCGCACGCGAGCCGACCTCACCCAGGTCGCCCAGAACCCCGCGGCACCGAAGTTCGCACGCGCAGTCGCGAACAAGTTGCTCTCGCGATGACTTTCATCGAGAAACGGTCCTAGAACCCGCGCGTACTTCCGAAGACGAAGCGAAACGAGGAGACGCGCAGGTTGTCCTCGAACGTCTCCGTTCCGATGCCGAGCAGCATTTCGAACGTCGCGTCCGCGTTCGCTGAGGCAGTCCTGAGACCAATGCCGGACGACATACGGAACAGGCGCGGATGCATGTTCTCGAAGTTGCGATCGAAGACGTTGCCGAAGGCGACGTGCATGGCGCCATCGAGCGTCGTCCATATCGGCCAGCGGTACTCGAGCTCCGTGACGAATGCCGAGAGACCGACGAGACGCCCATAAAGGAAACCTCGCATGGGCCCCGAGCCCCCGAGGGTGACCCACTCCGTGAAAGGTACTTCCTCAGAGGACCGGAGGCTCGTGATCTTGCTGATCGTCGTCTTCAAGCCGAGCACACGGTTGCGCCCCAAATCGGCATAGCCCCCGAGAGACGCCAGCGACCGAATCCATTGTACACCGGAACGAAGGTCGCCTCCCTGCTCCACGCTGCCGACGAAACGGAGTCCGTGCTGGGGTAGCGGCCTTCGTGGGCGGCTATCGAGGGCGAGTTCCATGCTCGAGGCGAGCGCGCCATACCCTCGGAAGAACGCGGGCGGTACGTCGAACCCGAAACGTTTCGCTCCTTCGGTGAGCTTCGGATCGTCACAGCACGTCTCGTCCCGGAAATCGACGACACGAAGGTCGGCGCGCGCTTCGAACGAACCTTGGGCACCGATCGGAATCCGAAGCCTTGGCCCGACGTCCCAACGCAAGACACCATAACGCGAACGAGAATCCGACAAGGACCTAGCGCCCGTGCCCCAGAAAGGAAGGTCAGGGCGACGCGTGAAACTCGCAGCAAACGTGAAGTCTTTGCCGCCACGCATCTTGTAGTTGTCGGCAAAGGCGACGCTAATCCAGTCGGCGCCCCAGGTGCCAAAGTGCAGCCTGAGGTCATTGTTTCGAACGAATGCGTTGTCGAACCAGGCATTGAAGCCAACGCTCGGATTCACGCCAAAGTCGACGAAGGCCGATGGGACGATACCGAAGCGGCCGTTGCTTCCAAACGTGACGACATTCCATACGGCACTGCGAATTTGATAGCGCTCGAAGAAATTGGCGACGCCCTCTACCGGGCGCCGAATGCCGAACTCGGTGACGACGTAAACCGGCGAGAGAACGACCCGCGGTACCCACAGCATGGACTCGCCGAACGAGGGAGCCTCCGGTTCTCGTCCATCGAACGAGACGACCTGTTTACGCGGTGTAGGTACGCTCGCAAGCTCCTGCGCGCGTTCCTTTTCGGGCGCACCGGCGACCGAGTCTGCTCGAGCATCCATCGAGCAGAAGGTGCATGCAAAGGCTGCTGCCCACGAAACGATGCTCCGCACCTTCACCGTGGCGGCTTCCTGTCACGAGGGCGCTCGAGCCCTACCAACGTGAGTTCGCGTTCGGGCCCTTGGTCATAGACGTGGACACGAAGGACGCCCTTGACGACCGAACTCGTGAAGTCGACGACCGCGTATCGACGCAGGTCGCTCGCACCGACTCCGTCGAACTCGCCGGGATCAGGTGGAGGCACGTCGACGCACACGTGAACGCCTTCGACCTTGGGAAGCAGGGGCCCCGCGTCTTTGGCGTCGTCGTGTTTGTAGAAGTGCGCTGAATACCCTGTTGCCGCGATGGCGCCACTGGAACGTGCAAGGTCTTCAGCACAGATCCGACGGCCGCGAATGCTGATGTTCGAAAGGGGCGAACGCAACGCGAAGTAGCGACGCAGGATCATCGCGCGACGCCGGAGAAGCTGGGACGCGAGGTAGGCTTCTTCCGCGGGATTGTCGAGCCGTCCAGCACGTACGGCGGCTCGAACGAGCTGCGGCGTGAGGCGCACCAGCACCCGAGCCATCCACGCTGCGTCCTCATCCTGCATGAAGGAATAGGCTGGGTTTGCGTACTGGGGCTTCCACTGCGCGGGATCGAAGAGGTCCGCGCTGTAGTATCCGAAGACTTCCGGGAAAGGCGAGGGCTTCGCGTCGTACCAAGGACGAGAGAGCAGGCCGAGCGTCACGAAGTCGGCGCCTACGTGTTCGAGGTCGAAGCCATAACTGTGGCCGATTCTCCTTTGCGCAGCGTCGGGCTCGGCGGGCGCACCGAATGCTCCCGCGAAGTCCATGAAGTAGTGACGAACGATTCCGGGAGACGCACCTTCCTGTGCCGACGCAACGCTGATGAAGCTCGCCATCGTGCTCTTCGCGCGTATTTCGTAGTAGTCGAGCCACGATGCCAGAATGCGTGACGCGCGCACTTCTCGGCGGTTTTCGTGCGGAACGACATCGTTCGGATCGTCTCTGCGGAACCCTTCGAATCGCCAGGGGCCGATGGCATACCCGGGTATCGGATTCGACCACTGGAAGCGAATCGCCCCATCTCGCGTGGGGAGGGACGCGAGCACTTGGGTCACACGCTCTCGAGTGAGCGGAACCATGCGAGACACGCGCGTGTCCGGATAGAGAAGACCGTCTTTGACGCTGAGCGAATCCTTGGGCACGTAGACGATGTCTTCACAGGGCACGTTGTATCCCGCCGCCCAGAATAGTCGCGAGGCGATGACGGAGGCCGCGGTCGCGCGCTCGTTGGCCTTTGACGTGTCGCCGCGAAGGACAACTTCTGCGGGCTCACGCAAGCGAAAGACGGGACGGTTCGTTTCGAGCCCGACGTCGACCGCGAACAGCTTCTGCCGAAGCGCCGCATGGATGCTCTCCGTAAGCGGCGCGCATGCCCCCCGAAAGACCTCGTCGGGCCCGAGGCCCGCGCGATTGCTGAACCAGCTCGAGTCGGGGACTTCGTCGAGCGCGTTGACGTTGAGCGAAGGCTTTGCGAGTTCGATGCCCAGGCCGCGGGACATGGGGCTGTAGAGCGATGTGTCCGCGAGGTCCCAGCCGGCCGGAACCGCCCGCGGTTCGGGAGCGCAGACGGTGCGCTTCGAGCCGTCGTCGCGCGCCTCTTGACGACACGCGACGTATACCGCGTCGCGGTCGGGATCGGTCGTACGCGGTGGCTCGAGCGGAAAAGGACGGAGCGTGCTCCCTGCACACGCTGTCAGCGTGCAGAGGCTTGCAAGAAGAGCGAACGGTCTCACTGCGTGAGTTTGTGGATCTCCGGAATGACGGCGAGCTTCATGTAGTACTGCACCGGATCCATGTCGTCGATCTCCGGCAACATGCGTTCGGCCTTCGTCACCGTTCCGTCAGCCGCCTTCGTGAGCTTCACCCAAGGTGTCGGCATCCATTGGCGGGGATGCCCCGACTTCAAGTTCGCTTTCGAGACCATGTACGGCTCGAGGCGCGCCGGACGCTGACCGCCGAGGTTCTCGGGGCGGAGCCAGTTGTTGTGGTAGACCCACACGACGCCGTTCGCGTCGGTGTGCCCCACCACGCCAACGTGTTGCGAGCCCCCCTCGCCGTTGCACTTGGGGAAGTTCTTCGGGCACCCCGCGACGATGGTGCCAACCGGAACCGTTCCTTTGAACTCTCGGTTCAATGCCGCGACGAACTTTCCGTCACTCCCGAGGAGCGGCATGTCGACCACGTGGCTCCCGCTCGCGTTGCGAACGGATTGGACCATGCCGTAGACCGACTCCGACTCGTAAGGGAGCTTGTCCGTCGAGCCGAGCAGGCCGTCGGCCCGCAACGCACTCCGAAGCACGATGGAGACGTTGTTCGCACAATTCTTCGGCTTCGCATACTTCAGGTCTTGTTTGGTCATCCACAGGCGAGATGCCTGGAAAACCGTCTTGCCGAGCGTCGTTTCCCCGCCGAGCGTGAAGCCGCCGATGGGCGTCGCACGAATGTCCGCTGCGGTCATGCCTGCGCTCGATGAGAGGTTCTCCTCGATGCCGTCGCCGTCGTCGGTCTTGCCGGTCGTCTCGTACTCGGTGTCTTCGGAAGCGCAGCCCCCCGCATGCGCCGCGAGAATGGAAGAGAGCACCAGCGAGTAGAATGGAAAGGCGCGGAGAGAAGACATGTCCGACCACTATATCTCACGTTGGTTCGTTCGGCACGCGACCGCCGCCAAAATGGCCTCTCATCGCCGGTTCTCGCCGCTCGCACGCGGATGCCGGACGACGTAGACTGCCTTTTCATGCTCTTGGTGCACCGAACGGCTGCCCGCTGGCGCTGGTTTTCGCTGGCGCTTTTCGTCGCAGGCCTCCCCGCTGGCGTCTTCGGGGCGTGCGGGGGCGACGCCGTCGAACCCGCTTCGGGCGACGCGGCGGGCGATAGCACAGCCATGCTGCCGGGCGACGCGGCCAAAGATTCGGAGAGCGACGACGCGAACGACGCCTCCGCTTCCGACGCGCGCCTCCCATCGGCCGCGCTTCACATCCATCCGCGGCAAGGTGCAACGGGCGACGATAGTGCGGCCGCGGTGGGTCCCGGCCTCGTCCTCGATGGGGGCTTCGGTGGCGGCAGCGTGCTCGCGTGGATGCACGATGCGAGCACGGGAGGCATCGCTGGACGAGGAGACGTGGTCGTTCTCACGCACCATGCCGGCGATTTCTCCGGCGGCTGGCTCGCTGCTGCCCCCTTTCATTCGGTCCAGACGATCTCGATCGGTGAGGGTGCAACCGCGGACGACTACGCTATCGCCGCAGACATCGTCTCGCGCGCCGAGGTCGTTTGGTTCACGGGCGGCGACCAGGCGAAATACGTCGCCTGGAACAAGACCCCAGTCATGCTTGCCGTCCAGTCGGTCTACGCGCGCAAAGGCGTGGTCGGAGGGAGCAGCGCCGGCATGATCATTTTGGGATCTTCGGTCAACGACGCCACGAAGACGCTTTCGGAGAACATCACGACCGCCGTGTGCGTGAACGATCCCTACGACTCGAAGATTCATTTCACGCAGAACATCTTCTCGTTCCCTCCGCTCGTGCGGACGATCACCGACCCTCACTTCGTCGCAGTGAATCGCATGGGCAGGCTCGCGACGTTCATGGGTCGGCAAGTCGCAGATGGCTTCGCGACACCCGACATCCTCGGCATTGGAGTCGCTGACGGCGCCGCACTCGTCATCGATCGGGAAGGAATCGGCAAGCGCCTCGGTGCTGGTGCCGCCAGTGCATACGTCATCCGTGGCGGCACACCGCTCCAGATCGCCGCGGGCACGACGCTGAACTACCCCGCCCTTCACGTCGTGAAGCTCCAAAGCGCAGCCGACCAGTACGACTTCACGCGTCGCTGCGGCCGAGGCTTCGTGAAAGACATCGACGTAGATGGGAGCCAGAGCCCGCCCTACCCCGCAGACGTTTACGAGAACGGACCCGCCATGGACGAGTGCCCATAGCGGGTCATTTGCCGTTCGAGCTCGGGATTACTTCGCCGCAACGCGACGACGGACGGCGAACGCGAGGCCCAGGAGACCGAAGGCGAAGAGCGCCGGACCGCCCACGGCGTTCGTGGTGCTCGTGCTGCAGCTTGCTTTGCCTTCGGCGCTCGCCGAGCACGTGCCGCCATCGCACGAAGCTTCGGCGCTGCCGGAGACTTCGATGTTGAGCGTAGCCTTGATGGCGTCGATGCAGCTCGAGAGGTTATCGGTGTCAACGAATTGCCCGTCACAGAAGAGCGCCCCCTCGGGTGCGTTGCACTGCGCGGTGCAACCTCCCTTCAGCTCGGCCTGGCAGTTCGCCTGGAGCTTGCCCTGACATTCGATCTGGCAGTTGGCATTCGCTTTCGCCTTGCAGCTTCCCTTGCAGCTCGCGTCGCACTTGGCTTTGCAGGTGGCTGACGGGGGCGTGGCGCTGCAGCTGGCTTTGCAGCTCGAGCTGCACGAGGCCTTGCAGCTCGCTTGGCATTCGGCGCTGTTGGCCTTCCCTTCGCAGGAGCCCGTACAGCTCGCGTTGCAGTCGGTTTGGCACGAGCCTTCACAGGTGACGCTACCAGGATTGCCGTTGCAGGAACCTTCGCAGGTTCCGCTGCAATCACCCGTGCAGCTGGCTTGAGCCTCCACCGTGCATTGGCCCGAGCACTGGGCATCGAGCTTGGCAGAACATGCAGCTTGCACCGAAACCGGAGTGCACTTGGCCTCGCAGCCCCCCTTTGCGACGACTTCGCACTTCGCCGTGCCCGAGATGTTGACCTTGCCACAAGCGTCGATGACGTCGGCGGACGCAGGAAGGGCGACGAGGGTTCCGGCTGCGAGCGAGACGACGCCAAGGATGTGCTGAAGTTTCATGAAGGACTCCGTGAACGGTTAGGTGAAAGAGATAGGATCGACGAACGAGCACCCCGCACGATGCACTCCGCATGCCAGATAGGTGGGGAAACGTAGGCAAACCGTTGCCCTCCGTTTCCCCTCGCGTCGGAAAAACTATTGGATGTCGTAGGCTTCGACCACATTGCCCATGAAGCGCGGAACGAGGAGGCGTTTGCGCTTCGTGTCGTATCCCATGTCTGCAGCTGCGGCGATGCTGTCGAGGACTGTCGCAAAAACGCCACCCAGGGCCCCACGGTAGACGGCCTTCCCGCCCCAGCTCGACACCACGTACGACGTTCCAGTGTAGACGAGTCCGTCGAGACCTCCGTTCGGAAGCTTCGTCACGTTCTCCATCGCGGGGGGCATCTGCACGGCTTCGACGACACCAGGACCGACCTTCTGCTTCTTGGGAGGGTTCAAGTAGTGGTCCGCGATGCTGAAGAGGTGCGCGGCATTGAAGGTGTTCACGAGGAGACGGCCCTCGGCGAAGAGCAGGCCGTTTGGTCCCTCGAGGCTCTTGCTCTTCACGATGGCGACAGGCTTGCCCTTCACGATCTCGTAGACGGCGTCGGAGCCCGTGGGTGCGAAACCCTCCCCATCTTGGCGAAGGCCCGAGTCGCTCACGAAGATGCGTCCATCCGGCGAGGCTGCCATGTCGTTCAAGAAGGTCGCTTCCGGAACCTTGATGGCTCCTTTGGGCGCGCCCGTCTTCGCGTCGAACATGCGTACGTGATCGATGTCAGCGACGTAGAAGACGCCCTTGACGATGACGCTGCCTTTCGGCGCATTGAGCGTCGCCTTCTTGCCGCCTTCGATGAACTTCAGCTTCTTCACCGTACCGTCGGGAGAGAGCTCGCTGATGAAGCCGTTGTTGTCGGCATCGAGTGGTCCGCCATTGATGTTGGAGACGAGGTAGCGGTCGCCGTCGGCGTCGTAGAGAACGCTCTCGGGCGTCGCCATGTCCTTCCACACGACCGCGGGATTCGTCGGCGGGTTCGCCTTCGGCGGCTCGGAGACGCTCGGCGCGGTGGCGACCGGCGCAGCAGTAGTCGCGGCAACGGGAGGCGTCGGCGGCGTGGGCGCAGCGGTCGGAACGGGCGGAACGGGCGGCGAAGCTTCACCGCCACCGCATGCCGGCGACACGCTGGCGGCGAGGCACACGAGCGCGAAGAGCGCAGGCTTGGAGGAAACCGAAGCGACCCATTGGCCGCGCGAAGAGCGTGAGCGAACGTTCATGGCGCAGTTTTACCGGGCCAAAGACGCTATGTCACCTGTGGTCTGCAACGGGCGCTAGAACGGCTCCGCGCAGAAGGTAGCGTGAGGCGGATTCGGCCGCGCGACGACCGTCGGCGATGGCCCACACGACGAGCGATGCACCCCGAGAACAATCTCCCGCGACGAAGACGCCGGGGATCGACGTGCGCCCGAATCGATCGCCCGCCATCACGCCACGTGCGTCGAGAGGGATGCCGAGCGCACTCGCCACCTTGCAAGACGGATCACCGACGAAGCCCATCGCGAGGAGAGCGAGCTCGCACGGAAGCTCGGCTTCGCTACCGGCGAGTTCCTCGAGTGCGGGCCCCCCCGTCGAACCCTCGCGTTTTCGTACGCGGACGATGGAGAGCGCGCGGAGCTTGCCGCCTTCGTCGCCAAGAAACGCCTTCGTCGAGACGGCCCAATCACGCAGAGCACCTTCTTCGTGAGACGTCGAAGTCCGCAGCACGAGGGGCCATTCGGGCCAGGGGTTTTCGGGCATCCGAACGAGCGGAGGCTTGGGCATGAGTTCGAGCTGCAGCACGCTCTTCGCTCCTTGGCGCACTGCCGTTCCCACGCAGTCGGAGCCGGTATCGCCACCGCCGATCACGATAACGCTCTTTCCGCGCGCCGAGATGGGGTGAGCGAGCACGTCACCGGCCAGCGTGCGGTTCTGTTCGGTCAGATAGTCCATCGCGAGATGAACGCCGTCCAGGGCGCGCCCCGACACCGCGAGCTCCCGAGGCATGCGCGCCCCGGTGCACACGACGATCGCGTCGAACTCTTTTCGAAGGTCGGCGACCGATACGTCATTGCCGACATCGACGCCCGTTCGAAAGGTGACGCCCTCGCCGACGAGTTGCTCGAGTCTGGGGGCAAGGATGGCCTTGTCGAGCTTGAAGTCTGGAATGCCGTAGCGAAGAAGCCCGCCCAGCCGATCGTCCCGTTCGAACACCGTGACGTCGTGTCCTTTGCGAGCGAGCTCCTGCGCGGCCGCAAGCCCGGCGGGCCCCGAACCGATGACAGCGACGGTCTTCCCCGTGCGCACCTTCGAATACCGAGGCTCGAGTGCGAGAAGCGCGTGGTCGGCGATGGCGTGCTCGACACTCTTGATGGTGACGGGCGCCTGATCGATGGAGAGTACGCACGACGCTTCGCACGGCGCGGGGCACACGCGGCCCGTCACTTCCGGGAAGTTGTTCGTCTCGGCAAGGACACGTGCCGCCGCATCCCACTCGCCGCCATGGACGAGCTCGTTCCATTCGGGAATGAGATTTTCGAGCGGACAGCCCCGATGGCAAAACGGGATGCCGCAGTCCATGCAGCGACCAGCTTGTTCGCGCAGGTCGTGTTCCGGGAGCGTGTGTACGAACTCTCGATAATGCTGCACGCGGTCGGCAACGGGTGCGGCCACGTCTTCGCGCCGCGCCACTTCGAGAAAGCTGCGGGGGTTGCGACGCTCAGCCATGGGATACGTCGCTCGCGGCTTTGGGTACGCTGATGCGCGCACGAATGCGCTGGTATTCGATCGAAAGAATGGCCTCGAACGCGCCCTTGGTGACTGCGCCTTCTTCGAGCAGCGACGATGCGAGAGGGCTGCCGGTGCGAGCATGGTGTTCCCGGAGAAGGTCCTCGACGACACGGACGTCTTCCGTCGAAAGCGCCGTGCGTACGAGGTCGTCGGCGAGCGGTGAGCGCTCGATGTATGTAGAGAGCGCCGAGGAGAGCACGTATGCGACGCCGCCGCTCATGCCTGCCGCAAAGTTTCTTCCGAAGGGACCGAGGATGAGCGCGATGCCGCCGGTCATGTACTCGCAACCATGGTCGCCGACGCCCTCGACGACCGCCGTGGCGCCGCTGTTGCGCACCGCGAAGCGCTCACCTGCGTGGCCACGGAAGAAGGCTTTCCCGCTCGTGGCGCCATAGAGCACCGTGTTGCCGACGATACCCGACGCGTCTGGCAGGAAAGCCGCCTCTGCAGACGGACGAACGACGAGAATGCCGCCGGAGAGTCCCTTGCCCACGTAGTCGTTCGCGTCGCCCACGACGACGAGCGTGAGCCCTCGGCTCGCGAACGCACCGAGACTCTGCCCCGCGGTTCCGGTCGCTCGAACGACGAGCGTGTCGTCCGGGAGGCCGGCACTTCCTCGCTTCTGAGCAATGAGCCCCGAGAGCCGTGCACCGAATGCGCGATCGCTGTTCTGAATCACGACATCGTCTTCGAAGCGAGCCCCGCTCTCTATCGACGGGAGAGCGCGCTCGATCACACCGGCCTCGACAGCACCGCAGTGTACGGGATCGCGCGATTCGGTGTTGGCGCGAGGGCCAGTTTCGTCGCCCGCGGATAGAATCGCATCGAACGAAACGAGCGACGCTTTGTGTCGCCCCCAGCCGGCCTCACCGGCGCGCGGCGCAGCGTCACCGGTTTCGGACCTCCGCAAGGAACCATTCTTCGGAACGACACACTCAATGCGACCGACCATTTCACGCACGGTGCGGAAGCCGAGCTTCGCCATGATGCCACGGAGCTCCTCCGCCACGTAGAAGAAATACCGAATGACGTGCTCAGGCTCGCCACGGAAGCGTGCGCGCAGCGCCTCGTCCTGGGTGGCGATCCCGACGGGACACGTGTTGAGATGGCATTTACGCATCATGATGCAGCCCGATGCGACGAGCGGGGCCGTCGCGAAGCCGAATTCGTCGGCGCCGAACAGAGCTGCGAATGCGACGTCTCTTCCCGTCTTGAGTTGTCCATCGACTTGGAGACGCATTCGTCCGCGGAGGCCGTTCTTGCGGAGGACTTGCTGAACTTCCGCAAGCCCCAGCTCCCAAGGAGTGCCTGCGTGCTGGATGGACGAAAGCGGCGACGCGCCCGTCCCGCCATCGTGCCCCGCTACGGTGACGCCATCGGCCCCCGCCTTGGCGACGCCCGCCGCAACGGTACCGATGCCCGCTTCTGCGACGAGCTTCACGCTCACCTTCGCATGCGGCGCGACGGACTTGAGGTCGAAGATGAGCTGCGCCAAGTCTTCGATGGAGTAGATGTCGTGGTGAGGCGGAGGCGAGATGAGGGTGACGCCAGCAGTCGAATGGCGCACGCGTGCGATGACGGCGTCGACTTTGTGCCCGGGTAGCTGTCCACCCTCGCCGGGCTTCGCGCCTTGGGCGACCTTGATTTGGATCTCGTCGGCCGACACGAGGTAGGCAGCGGTGACGCCAAAGCGGCCGCTGGCGACCTGTTTGATCGCGCTTCGCTTGCGATCCCCATTGGCCATCGGAAGAAGGCGCGCCTCGTCTTCGCCGCCCTCACCGGTGTTGCTCTTTCCACCGATGCGATTCATGGCAATTGCGAGGTTCTCGTGCGCCTCTTTGCTGATCGAGCCGAACGACATCGCGCCAGTGCAGAACCGCTTGACGATTTCGCTCGCGGGCTCGACCTCATCGAGCGGCACTTCGGGCCCGTGCGGAAGGAAGCCGCACAAGCCGCGAAGTGTCACGGCGAAGTCTTCTTGGTCGTTGATGAGTTCCGCGTAGCGCGCGTAGCTTGGTGCGTCGCTCGTGCGGACCGCCTTCTGCAGCGCAGAGACGCTATCTGGCGTCCAGAGATGGCGTTCGCCCCGAGCACGGTATGCGTACACGCCGCCCACGTCGAGCTCGGGTGCATCGCTGAATGCAGCGCGATGGTGGTGGAGCACTTCCTCGGCGACCTCGTGAAGGCCCACGCCTTCGAGGCGCGAAACCGTTCCTGTGAGGAAGCGATCGCACACGGCGCGCTCGACACCGACCGCTTCGAAAAGCTGAGAGCCTCGATAGCTCTCGAGCGTGCTGATGCCCATCTTGGAGAAGACCTTCAAGAGCCCCTTTTCGATGGCCTTGCGGTAGTTCTTGGCGGCGACGGAAGCTTCGATGCCTTCGGCATAGAGCGCGAGGTCTCCGCGTTTGGCAAGCATGCGCGCTGCGCTTTCGGCGAGGTACGGACACACGAGCGTCGCGCCGTAGCCGAACAAGAGCGCCATGTCGGCGACCTCTCGGGCGCCTCCCGTATCGACCACGATGGCCCCTGGCAATCGCGAGCCAGCCCTATTGAGGGTATGGTGCACACAGGCGGTTGCAAGCAGTGGCGGGATGGGAGCGCGCGTTGCCGAAGCGTCGCGATCCGAGAGAACGAGGATCGTCTGGCCTTGGGCGACGGCCGAGAGCGCCGCTTCCGACAACTCGTCGAGCGCCGCGAGGAGCGCCTCCTCTGAGTTGCGATTCGTGGCGTCGAACAGCGTGGGGAGTGTGGCTCCGATCTTGCGCGTATGGGCGTGCGCGAGCAGAGTCCTGAGCTCGTCGGCCGACAGGATGGGATGGTCGAACTCGAGGATGGGTGCCGTGTCCGACAGCTCATCCGACAAGAGGTTCGGTGCGCCGCCGACACGCGTCGTCAGCGACATGACGAGCCGCTCGCGGATCGGATCGATTGGCGGGTTCGTCACCTGCGCGAACTGCTGCTTGAAATAGCGGAAGAAGGGCACGGCCTTGTCGCTGAGCACCGCGAGCGGTGCGTCGTTGCCCATACTTCCAACTGGCTCCTCACCGAGCGCAGCCATCGTTCCGATGATGAGGCGCAGATCGTCGCGCGTAGTACCAAAAAGCCGAAGCGCTTGTTCCAGCGGAAGCTTGGGAAGCACTGGTGCCGACGACGGCGGCGCCAAGTCGCTCATGCGCGTGACTTCGCGCGCGATCCATTCGCGGTATGGCTTTCGAGAGCATGCGTCGCGCTTCAACTCTTCGTCGCTGACG
Source organism: Polyangiaceae bacterium (assembly GCA_046351415.1). GTDB lineage: Bacteria > Myxococcota_A > Polyangia > Polyangiales > Polyangiaceae > JABFRG01. The sequence continues at coordinate 582,297 of JAXLYO010000001.1, forward strand.
ATGCGACGCGCCTCGGTGTCGACCAGGAACAATTCCCCAGGACGAACTCGCCCCTTCGCGACAAGCGACTCGGGACGCGTCTCGAGAACACCGAGTTCACTCGCGAGGACGACGAGCCCGTTCTCGGTGGCGACGTACTTGAGCGGGCGGAGCCCATTGCGGTCGAGGCACGCACCGATGCGTTTCCCGTCGGTAAAAACGAGCGCGGCAGGGCCGTCCCAGGGCTCAGTAAGTGCAGCATGGTACGCGTAGAATGCACGCAAATCGGGATCGAGGTCGGTGCGCGACTCCCATGCTTCGGGAACGAGCATCATCATCACTTCGGAAATGGGCCGCCCCGCGGCGACGAGGAAGTCGACGACGTTGTCGAGCGAGGCGGAGTCGCTCCCTCCGGGCCTCACGATGGGCTTGAAGTCTTGAAGGTGCTCTCGGAAGACGTGCGTCGAGAGCCTCGATTCGCGTGCACTCATCCAGCGGACGTTGCCGGAAAGCGTGTTGATCTCGCCGTTGTGCGCAATGCGCCGATACGGGTGAGCGCGTTCCCAGCTCGGGTTCGTGTTGGTCGAGAAGCGAGAGTGTACGATCGCGAGGCGCGATTTCACTTCTCGGTCTTCAAGGTCGACGTAGAACGACGCGAGCTTCTCGGGCAGGGGCAAGCCCTTGTAGACGATCGTGTGAGACGAGCAGCTCGGGATGTAGAGGTCGCCCGCGCCTTCGCTGTCGGCCCTCTTGCCTGCGCGTTTTCGAATCGTGAACAGTGTCCGTTCGAACGTCGCGAGCGGCGCCATGCGGCCAATGAAGAGCTGCCGAAACACGGGCATGCTCTCGCGCCCCATGGGACCGACTTCTTCCTCTCGTATGGGAACGTCGCGCCAGCCGATGATCTTCTGACCGTGGTAGCGAACCGTCTCTTCGAGCGCGCGCGTCTGGATGTGGCGCCGACGCGGGTCATGCGAGAGAAAGACCTGCGCGACACCATAGTCGCCCGCGAGCGGAAGGTCTTTTCCTTCGTAGCCGAGATGGCGCGCGAAAAAGTCATGGGGAATTTGGAGCAGGATCCCGGCCCCATCGCCCGTGAGGGGGTCCGCGCCTGCGGCCCCACGATGTCGCATGCGCGCGAGGACCGTGAGTGCGTTTTCGACGACCGAGTGCGATGCGGCCCCGCTCAGGGTCGCGACGAATCCGACACCGCACGCATCGTGCTCGAATGCCGGGTCGTACAGCGTCACGAGTGGTAGCCCTGTTCGCCATGGAGGGCGAGGTCGAGACCTTCGCTCTCTTGCTCCTCGGTCACGCGAAGGCCCATCGTCTTGTCGAGAACTTTGGCGATGATGAACGTACCCACTCCTGCAAAGAGCGCTGCGACGAAGACGCCGAGCGCTTGCTTTCCGAGCTGCGCGACTTGTCCGTAGACGAGGCCGAGCGAGGGCGTGAAGCAGAACACGCCGGTGAGGAGCGCACCGAACGCGCCACCGACACCGTGGACACCGAAGGCGTCGAGTGCATCATCGTAGCCGAAGCGCTTCTTCAGCTGGACGGCACGGTAGCAGACCATCGAGGCGAGAACCCCGATCGCCAGGGCGAACACAGGCTTCACGTGGCCCGCACCGGGCGTAATCGCAACGAGGCCGGCGACGCAGCCCGTCGCGAAACCGAGGCCCGTAGGCTTGCCGAGATCACGCCACTCGACGATCATCCACGTGAGCGCCGCTGCTGCAGCCGCAGCTTGCGTCGTCGTGAAAGCGAGTGCGGCAGCGAAGCCCGAGACGGGCATTTCCACCGCCACGGCGCTTCCGGCGTTGAAGCCGAACCATCCGAACCAAAGGAGACCCGCCCCGAGTAGCGTGAGCGGAAGATTGTGCGGCTGGATGCTCCCGAGTGGAACGTTGCGACGTCGACCGAGGACCTTGGCGAGCACGAGTGCCGACGCGCCAGACGAGATGTGAACGACGGTGCCTCCCGCGAAGTCGAGCACGCCCAGCTTGAAGAGCCAGCCATCGGAGGCCCACGTCCAATGCGCGAGAGGACAATAAATGAACGTCGACCACACGAGGATGAAAACCAAGTAGGTCGAGAACTTCATGCGCTCGGCAACCGCACCCGAAATGAGTGCGGGCGTGATGATGGCGAACTTGCCCTGGAACATCACGAAGACGAGCTCGGGAATGTGTTTGTCGGCGAAGGTCTGCGTGAAGGAGACGCCGAGCAGGCCAAGGCTCTTCGTGTCCCAGCCGATGAGTCCGTGGAAGCTTTGGCCAAAGCTGAGACAGTAGCCGAGCACCACCCACTGCACACCGATGACGCCCATGGCCGCAAAACTGTGTGCGATGGTCGAGAGGACGTTCTTCTTCCGAACCATGCCGCCATAGAAGAGTGCGAGGCCCGGGACCATGAGAAGTACGAGCGCGGAACTCGACAGCATCCATGCCGTGCTGCCCGAGTCGATGACCGGCGGAGACGAGAGCGTTCCTGACATGGCCTCAGAAACGGCTGGGGGTGCGGATTGTTGAAGGAACATCGGGTTTTGACTTACTGCGTCATTTACCCCGGAAACTCCGAATTTGCACGAATTACCGCGCAGGAATCGATGACGCGAGCGCGTCCATGGAGGCGGCAACGGCGTCGATGTGGGTTCGGTCCGCAGCAGCTTGGAGGAACGCCGCGAGGTCGCATTCGCTCGGGAGACGCGCCCCGTGCGCCTTCAGCGTGGCAAATGCTTGCATGCATTCGAGAACCGAGGCCGAGGCGCGAAGACGAAGGCTCGGGAGGAGGAGGGCTCGAGATCCCTCGTTCGCGACAGCGGTGAGCGCTGCGAACGCCGAGAGAGAATAGAGAGACCCTGCAGCCTCGGACGCAGCGTGTTTGGCGGCAGCGGGGGCACGGCGCAAAACGGGCGCCACCTCGATCAAAGCTGCAGCGACGCTCCCGAGCCAACCGAGCGAAGGAATCGAGAGCATCTCCCCTGCAGCGGAGAGAACCGCCGGCGGTGTCATCGACTCGCAGAGCTCACTGTCGTCGCGATAGGCGTCGAACGTCGGCGACGGCGCAGTGAGGGCGGCCATGCGCTCTCGAAAAGCTTCGACCGAAAGAGACCCAGGCGTACGCCATGCAATGAGGCTCCGCCAAAGCTCCTCTTTCTGGAGCGGCGTCGATCCATCGAACACGCCATAGACCGGCGCGGTCCGGCGCAGACGTGCGAAAGGCAATTCTTCGAGCAGCGAGCGCGCGCCGAGCACGGTCCCGCAATCGTGCACGTTTGCTTCGAGCAATTGAGGAATCACGAGCTTGCCGGCACAGGTGATGTGCCTCGAGGACACCGTTGCATGCGCCACCATGCGTGCGGCGAATCGCGCCAGAGCGACGCCTTCGAGCATGCGTGCGTGACTTTGCGCGAGCAGCGCCTTGACTGCCGGAATCTCCCGCACCTTGGCACCGTAGAGCACGCGCCCTTCCGCATGGTCCATGGCGAGCGCCACCGCCCGAACGGAAAGCCCCGCCGCCATCGCGGCGACACCGCCGCGGGAGATCTCGAGCGAGCGACGCGCATGATGAAACCCTTCCCCTGCCTTACCCAGCAGGCACGAGGAGGGTACGACCGCGCCGTCCAGAACGATGCTCGAGAGGTCCATGTTGCGATAGCCGAGGCTCGCGAACCGTTTTCCAGGCGTAAGCGGCGTCTTTTCGCGCTCGATCATGAACAGGCTTTGGCTGTTCGTCTCGGTGCCCTCGGCCGTGCGCACGAGCACGGTGACGATCGATCCGCGCGTCGCGTTGTTGACCGGCGCTTTGGTACCCCGCAGACGGAAGTGCGTGGCTACGCCGAGTGCACAAGGCTTCCCGTCGGCGCCCAGCGGCTCGGCGCGAGCTTCGTTGCCGAGGATGTCGAGCCCCTTGTCCCACTCGGAAAGCCCGAAGCCTGCCATGCGACCGGAGGCGAGAACCGCTGCGAGCGCGGCCTTCTGCGCCTCATTACCAGCCACGAGCACCGGCAGGCTTCCGAGAGCGGCCCCCCCGAGACAGAGGAGTGCATCGGGTTCGTGTGCAGAGAAGAGAAGCGCCGTGCGTACCGCCCGCGACCAGTCGGCCGACCCCGGCGAAAAGGCCGAGATGAGCCCGAGGCGCGCAAACGCTTCGAGTTGCTTCTCTGGAAACGTCCCCGTGCGCTCTAGCTCTACACCGACCCCATCGCCGAATGCCTCTCGTGCAAATGCATCGAAGATGCGCGCCTGCTCGAGGCTCTCCGCATCGGGTGGGTCGAGGAGTGCGTCCGTTGCGTGCGAGAGATCGAGCGGCAACATGGATGCGAGCATATCCTTACGGCGATGGACCCTGCGGGAGAAAATCGCCATACTCGCGAACGTGTTCGGGTTCCTCGTCGCCGCGCTCTTCGTCGTGAGTCTCGGTTACGGGATTCTCGCCCCGAGCTTGCCCGACGTGGCCGCTCGAGCCGGGCTCTCGTCAGGCGCGGCCCTGTCGATCGCCTACTCGACGTATTCCTTCGCCAAGATATCGGCGCAAATACCTGCAGGTTACATCTCTGACCGTGTTGGCGGCACGCGCGTCTTGCGATTTGCGCTCGTGCTCTACGTCATTGCCATGGCGACCATGACATTGAAGCTGCCGCTGCCTGTCTTCATCGCGGCGCGGTTCGCGGAGGGCGCCGCGGAAGGGTCCGTGTACCCGGCCGTGCTCAAGCTCATCCGTGATTCGACGGAAGAGAGTCGCATCGGCCGCAAGATCGGGATGGCTCTCGGCATCGGGAGCAGCGGCATCTTGATAGGGCCTGTGGTGGGGGCCTTGCTCGCGAAGCGCGGCTTCCAACAGATCACGGGTGTTGCGGCGTGTATGGGTTCAGTCGTACTCGTCGGGGAAACTGCGCTGTCCCTCGCACGTCGCACGAGCGCCGTTCCACGTACCGGTCCCAGCCAGACCGCGCGAGAGAACATCGCCGCCCTGCGCCGCCTCGTTCTCAGCCGACGGCTCCTCCGCATCGCCTTGCCGGTTGCCTTCAACAAGCTCATGACCTCGGGCTTCTTCGCGATGTTCCCGCTGCTGGTCGCGTACCGCTTTGGTGGCGACAAGATGACCACCGCCGCCTTCTTTCTCGTGTGCGGCGTGTCGTTCATCTTTGCGCAAATCATCGGCGGTTCCCTCGCCGACCGCTACCCACTGCGAAAGCTCTTGCTCGTGTATGCCCCTCTCCTCGTCGTTTCGACGGCATGCCTCGGCTTTGCATCGTCGGCATACGTCTTCGGAGCGACGCTCTTCGTCCAAACGCTTCTACAAACCTGTATCTTGCTCGCGTGCCTCCGGGCCCTCGCTGCAAAGGGCGAGACGAAGAATCAATTCGGCGGCGTCTTCGGCGCTGTCGCGACGGCAACCGACCTGTTCACGATTCCGGGGCCTCCCCTCGCCCTCTTGCTCTTCGGTCCCTTCAAGCTCCACGCATTTTGGGGGCTCGCCCTCGTGGGCGTCCTCTTCTACCTTCTACGTGCCTTCATTCGTTCCGAGCCGTCCGAGAGCCCTCATGAAGAACTCGTGTAGAGTGCATTTACCCACCTCTTTCCCCGTTCAGAGCCGCCGCTTTGGCGGGTCCCCGGTCCGGAGGACATGACATGCGCTCTAGCTCCTTGCCTCCGGGCCCGAAGAACACGCCGTACTGGACTTATCGCTTTGCGACGGCTCCCATCGCGACGCATCAGAAGTTGGCGAAGGAGTACGGGGACCCTTTCACGTTGCCACTGCTCGCCGGTCGCGGCCTCATCACGGGGAAGCCTGACCTCATTCGGCAGATCTACGGAGCGCCGCCATCGTCCTTCGAGCCGTATACGACGTTGACACCGCTCGTCGGAAGTTCGTCGCTCTTCGTCGTATCGGGCGAGCGTCACCTTCGCGACCGCAAGCTCTTCGCTCCGCTGTTTCACGGCAAGGGACTTGCCTCGTACGTGCCAGGCATGCGCAATGCGCTCGCCGCGGAAGTCAGTCGAATGCACGATGGAGTGTACTTCGACATCCTCGAGATGACGCAGCGGCTTTCATTTGCCATCATGGCGGGTGCCGCATTCGGCATGGAGACGGACGAGGAGGCGCGAGCACTGGAGCGGGCACTCGCAGACGTCCTCGGCAGCGTCCCCTCCATTTTCATCTTCTTTCCCATTTTGCAGAAGTCGTTCTTCGGCAAGAGTCCGTGGGACCGCTTTCTCGAAGCCCGTGCGCGTTTCGATCGCATCTTGTTTGGCGCCATCCGAAAGCGACGCGCATCACCGAACGACAGCATCGTGAGCCGCATGTTCGAGCTGCGACGCACGACGGGCGAAGAGCTGACCGATCAAGAAGTGCGCGACCTGCTCGTCACGCTGCTCCTTGGTGGCTACGAGTCGACGGCCATCGCCATGGCATGGATGTTCTACGCGGTAGCCCGCGACCAGGCGGTCCAGAACCGCTTGCGCGACGAGGCGAGTGCGCTTCCCGCCGATGCCGAATGGAAGGAGGTCGACAAGCTTCCTTACTTGAACGCCGTGTTCTTGGAATCGATGCGTCGCTTTCCAGCCGTACCGCAAACAACCCGCCTCCTCGGGGGTCCTTTCGAGCTCGGGGGCTATTCGTTCACGAAGGGCCAAACCGTTGCAGCTTCGCTGATTCTTGCTCACTGGAACGAGGAGCGCTTTCCGAACCCCATGGGCTTCGACCCCTCTCGTTTCGAGAACACCAAGGTCGACATGAGTACGTGGCTTCCGTTTGGGGGTGGTGCCCGTCGGTGCATCGGTGCGAGCCTGGCCGAATGCGAAGCCAAGGTGCTCCTCACATCGCTCCTCCGCACGCACCAGTGGACCGCGGAGGAAGGCCCCGTACCTAACTTGGTGAGACGTACCCTCGTCCTCGGCCCGGAGCGTCCTTTGCGCGCGACGGTACGCCACATTCGTTGACGCTGGAGGAGCGTTCCCTCTATCGTTTTTCCGGCGAGGGGCTCATCATGGCGACGGTGCGTAAGAAAAGCCTCTTCTGGGTCATCGCGAGCGTCGCGCTCTTCTGTGCGGTGCTTGGCGTCCTGACGTACGCATGGCTCAATCCCCCCGCTGTCGTCGTGGTGGCAGTACACAAAGGCGACGCCATCGAAGCCACCTACGGCACGGGCACCGTCGAGGCACTCGATCGGGCCGACCTCAAGCCTCGCGTATCTGGCAGCGTCATCGAATCGCTCGTCCGCGAAGGCGAGCACGTCAAGATGGACCAGGTCCTCGCGCGGCTGAATGCCCCTGCGGCGGAAAGCGAGTTCACGCGCGCACGGGGCGAGCTAGCGTCGGTGGAAGCGCGTGCAGCCGCGCTCGGCGCTGAACTTCTCAGCGCCAAAACCGAGCTCGAACGCACGAAGCAATTGGTGAAGTCTGCAACGGTCTCGAGCGCCGACGCGGAACGCGCCTCGAGTCGCGTTTCCGTGCTCCAAGCAGAGCTCAGCGGGCTCGATGCACAGCGGCGAGCCCTTCGCAGCGATGTCGTGTCGCGCACATCCAACAGCTCTGCCGAAGGTGCGCGCTCGCGCGATCTGGAGATTCGCTCCCCCATCGACGGAATCGTACTCAGGCGCGCGGTGGCCATCGGCGACTTCGTGACTCCGCTTCGCACCGCCTTCGTCGTGGGCAAGCTCGACGCGCTCGTCGTCGATGCGCTCGTCGACGAGTCGGACATTTCCAAAGTGACGCGAGAAACGCCCGTCAGCCTCGGATTTCGGTTGGCGCCCGGGAAGACATTCTCGGGAAAGGTCCTCGAGATTCCGCTCGACGCGGACCGCGAAAAACAAGCGTACGTGGTGAAGGTCGCGATTTCGAATCCGCCGACCGGACTACGAACCGGCATGGCAGCCGAGCTCAATTTCGTTCTCGCCAAACACCCTTCGGCTCTCCTCGTCGCCGCGGCCGCGGTCGGGCCCGAAAGCACGGTCTTGCTCGTGCGCAAAGGTCGCCTCGTTCGTCAGAAAGTTCGCATCGGCCTCCAAGGACGGCGCGAAGTCGAGGTCCTCGAGGGGCTCGCAGAGGGGGACACCGTCGTCGGTCGGTTCGATGACAAGCTCGTCCCGGGAACCCGTGTTCGAAGCATCACCGAACCAGGTCCAAGCGCGCCGTGACACCGACGAAGCACACGAACACGCCGCTCTGGCTCGTGCTCAGCATGGCCTTTCGGCAACTTCGCGCGCGCCCCGGTCTCACTGCTGTCGCGAGTCTTGGTGTCGCGCTCGGTGTCCTCGCACTGGTCGTCACGGCAGCGCTTTTGTGGGGCGCGAAACTGCAGTTCGAAGCCGTCATTCTCAAGGTGAGCCCCGACGTCACGGTGCGCGACGAAGTCGAAGCCGACAGCCGCTCTTTGTGGGAGCGCGCGGAAGGCTCGAATGCTCCGATGGTCGAGCTTCATCACGCGAGCCCTTCCAACCATACGGGGCGAATCAAGGCACCGGACGAGTTCATGGACGCCCTACGCGCGTGGCCCGACGTAGCGGCGGTTGCCCCTGTCGTCTCGGAGACCGTGCTCTTGCGCTTTGGCACCACCACGCGGCCCGTCGAGCTGCGGGGAATCCGTCTTGCGGAAGAAGAGCGCGTAAGGCCACTCAGCACGCTCGTTCTCCAAGGCGATTGGTCAAGCATCGGCGGGAATGGACACCGTGCGGGCATCGGCTCGGGCATGGCTCGCCAGCTCGGTCTCTCGATTGGTGATGCCATCTCGGTTTCGAGTGCAGCCGGCATCAGCGAACGGCTCGAAGTCGGCGCCATCTTCGAGTCACGCGTCGTCGCCATCGACGATTCCCGCATCTACGTCGACATCCGAACCGCTCAGCGCCTCTTCGGCGAGCCCGACATCATTCGTCAAGTTTCGATTCGCCTTCACGACCCCGAGCGCGCAGACATCGTCGCCAATCAGATCAGCAAGGAGTTCAACTACCGCGCCCGCAGCTGGCAGGCGCAAAACGCGAACTTCTTGAGCTTGCTGGCAGTGCAGAGGCGTATCGGAAGCGTCATCATGGCCGGCGTCGTCATCCTCTCGGCTTTCGGCATCCTCGCCGTGCAAATCATGGTGGTCATGCAGAAGCGGCGTGACATCGCCATCCTGCGCGCCGTCGGCTTCCAGCGCGGCGACATCCTGCGCCTGTTCTTGGCCTACGGGATGTTCATGGCAGTCGTAGGCGGGAGCGTCGGCGCTGGCGCCGGCAAGCTCATCATCGTCGTCATCAAGAACATGCGCGTTCACATGGAGGGCGTCATGCGAGGCGACTCCATCAACGTGGCAGACGTCTTTCCAGTCTACGCGGTCGGTGTCGGGTTCGCAGTGGGCGCCGGCCTTCTCGCTTCCCTCTTGCCTGCGATGTCTGCCTCCCGCGTGGAGCCCGTCGCCGTTCTGCGGGATCAGTTGGCATGACACAGATTCGTCCATCCTACGCTCCACCGTACGGTCAGGCGCAGACGCACGCCGCTAGCACGCCGATGCCTCTCCTCATCGGAGAGAACCTCGTGCAGGAGCTCGGTCGCGGCGAACTCCGGCAACGCGTCCTTCATGGCGTGTCGCTCGCCATTCAACCGAGCGAACTGGTCGCGCTCACCGGTACGAGCGGAAGTGGCAAGTCTACGCTTCTCTATCTGATGGGTGCGCTCGACAAGCCCACGAGTGGGCGCGTCCTCTATCGAGGTACGGACCTCACGGCCATGAGCGATCGCGACCGCGCCCATTTCCGAGGCCACTCTCTCGGCTACATCTTTCAATTCCACTTCTTGCTTGCAGAGTACACAGTACTCGAGAACGTTTCCCTTCCACTGGTTCGCTGCGGCATCCGCACCCGCCAAGCAGAGGCCGCCGCAGACGAAGCCCTGGAGCTCCTTGGGCTCTCGTCTCTCCGTGCACGAAGGCCCGGACAGCTATCCGGCGGTCAGCAACAACGCGTCGCCATCGCTCGAGCCATCGCCCACAAGCCTGCTCTCGTTCTCGCAGACGAGCCCACGGGAAGCCTCGATGCGCGCAATGCCGCCGCCGTGTTCGCTGCATTGAAGCACCTCACACGCGCCCATCACACGGCGGTCCTCATGGTCACGCACGACCCCTCCCTCGCTGCGTCGTGCGACCGCACCATTTCGCTCGCGGACGGTCGCATCACGGCCGAAACGCGAAACGAGCGGCGTGACGCCTCCCAGCGCTCGCTCGACGACGCCGACACGAACGAGCAACTCGCATTGGCCCTCGAAGGGGCCGACGCCGCCGACGCAGAGACCATCGCGACCGATGCCATTCGCGCCGACGAGCTGGACGACTGGAGCGGCTCCACGGAGTTTCTGCATTCGCGCGGCCCCAAAAACCCGAAAAGGTAACCATGTCGAAAGGACTTTCGTTCCTCCACGCCCTCGGGCAGCTGCAACGGCTTCCGCACCAACGCCGCTTCGAGCGGTCCATCCAAGCGCCCGCGCGCGCGCAAGCAGAGCGCCTTCGCAACATCGCCGAGCTCTCGGCGACGACCGCATTCGGCCGCGAGCACGACCTTCGGAGCGTACGCACACTCGCCGACCTGCAGAGGCGCGTGCCGGTGCAGAATGCAAACACCATGCGGCCGTGGATCGAGCGCGAAATGAAGGGCGAGCGAAAGGCGCTCTGCGCCGAAGCCCCCATCTTCTATGCTGTTTCCTCCGGAACGATGGGCGAGCCGAAGATTACGCCGACGACCGAGTCGTTTCGCCGCGAATTCCAGACGTCCCTTCTCACGTCGATGGCCTACACGTATCAGCGCCACCGGCCTGCCTTTACGGGTTCCATTCTCTACTTCGTCGCGCGAAAGGAGCTGTCGAGAGCCCCCGACGGTACCCCCATCGGGTTCACGAGCGGGTTCAACTTCTCGCGCATGCCGAAGCTCGTCCAGCGCGCCTACGCCGTGCCCTACGCGGCGTTCGAAGTGGAAAACGCGCGGGCTCGAGCGTACCTCACGACGTGGCTCTCGGCGCTCTCCGATGTAACCGTGATTGGCGCCATCTTTCCCCTCGCGCTGAGCGAACTCTTGCGCGCCACCGAGGGCGATGCGGACGCTCTCGTTCGAGACCTCGAACGAGGGACGTTGCGGGACGACATCGTGCTCACCGGCGCCGAGCGCCACCACTTCGAGAAATTCGCGCGCAGAGACGCGCGCCGCGCGGAGCACGTGGCGCGCGTGAGCCGCGAAGAGGGTGGAAAGCTGACCGGACGCGCCATCTTTCCGAAAGCCAGGCTCCTCTATTGCTGGGCGGGCGCGAGCGCAGGGCAGCACATTCGTGCACTGCGCGAAAAGCTCCCCGAAGGCCTCGCGGTCTCCGACGGGGTGTATGCAGCCAACGAAGGTTGGAGCAACGTACCGCTCGCAGATGGAGAGATCGGCGGCCCCGTATCCATCCACGGTCACTTTTACGAGTTCGTCGAAGAAGGAGACTGGGAAAACGGGAAGCGAGAAGGCTGCGGCGTCGAAGAGCTCGTCTCCGGAAAGAGCTATCGCTTGCTTCTTTCGACGAGCGCCGGACTCCTTCGCTACGACCTCGGTGACATCATCCACTGCAGTGGCCACTTCGGTCGCACGCCGCGCATCGCCTTCGAGCGCAGGTCCGGCGCTTCGTACAACCTCACCGGTGAGAAGCTCAACGAAGCGCAGGTACAGCGCGCCGTGTCCACGGTGGGCAACGAGCTCCGCATGACGCCGACGTTCTTCTCGGCAGTGCCCTGTTTCGAACCCAGGCCACGCTGGGAACTCTGGGTCGAGTTTTCGAAGGAGCATTCGACCGAGGAGCTCATGCAGTGGCGGACAAGGCTCGATGCGATCATGCGAGAGCAACTCTCTGACTACAAACTCTATCGTGGCGGTGCCCTTGGCCCTATTGCACTCCGCGTGCTCCGACCCGGCGCCTACGGGACGTGGCGCAATGCGCGCGGTGCCCACGCCCAGAGCAAAGTCGTCAATTTGGAAACGCGGCCCGAGGCCTTCGAAGGCCTCGTCGTCGAACGATGGATCGTAGACCCCGAGGAGCGTCGATGAATACAGAAGCACCGCGAGTTGCGTTGGTAGTCGGAGGAAGTCGAGGGACGGGCCGAACGGTCGCCTTGCGGCTCGCGCGTGAGGGCATTCGCACTTTGGTTGTCGGCCGAGACGAAGAGCGCCTCTCGGCCCTGGTTGCAGAGACTTCCGCTTCGGGCCACGAAGTCATCCCCGTTCGCGCCGACATCACGGACCGAGCCGCCTGCATCGCCGCGCTCGACGCCGCAGCGGCGAAGCACGGTGCCCCGTCGATCTTCGTGCACTGCGCTGCAGCACTGTATGCGCACCAGCGCCTTCACTTCATCGAGTTCGAGGAGATGGACCGCCTTCTCCAAACGGACCTCCACTCGGCCATCTACCTCACGAGTTGGGTCCTGAAGGACATGTTCTCGGCGCGCGGTGGACGCATCGTCTACCTCGGGAGCCTGAGTGCGTCGCACGGACACCCCGGCGCGACGCTCTATGTGACGGCAAAGGCCGGCCTCGAGGGTTTGTGTCGCGGCGTCGCACTCGACTACGGCGGTCGCGGCGTGACTGCGAACACCATCTCCATCGGCATGGTGGAGACCGAGCGACTTGCCGAACGAACGCGCAACAGTCCGGAGGCTCGCGAGAAGCTGCTCAAGCTGACGACGACGGGGAAGTTCATCGACCAGGCGGACATCGCAGAGCTCGTATGGTTCTTGTGCGGTCCCTTCGCGAGTCAAATCACCGGCAGTGTCATCCAGATCACCGGCGGCACGCACCTCCGCACGATTCCGACCTGAGGCTAGGCGCTCTTCTTGTCGCGCCGTGAGCGATAGGAATGAAACGGGACGACCTCGCCTGGTTCTATCGTCACTTTCGAATCGAGTGTGCAGCACGCTCCAACGGTGGCGCCTTCGCCGATCGTGCAGAAGACCGACAGCGACGAGCGGCCGTGGATCTTCGAATCGTCTTTGATGACACAGCCCGGCGCGACCATCGTGTCGACGCTGAGAAGCACGCCCTTGCCAATCGTCACGGGAGCGAGCATGAGGTCGCCGCCTTCGAAGTAGTGACTCGAAACGAGGACCCGTGAACCGAGGGTCGCTCCAGGCCCAATCGTCGTGAGACATGGATCCATCACGTCTGCGTCGATGGACATGCTCGCGGTGAAGGCAATCTTGCAGCCGAGTGCTCGAAGCGATAGGTACCGCAAGACATTCGAGGAAAAGAGGACGCTTCGCAGCGGTGGAAAGTACACGACGCGCTTCAGCACGAAGTTGAGGGTCCACCCCCAGAACGCGCTGCCCTTCATCACCTTGTGCCTTCCCGGTGTGGGCGTGGGGAACGCTCGATGAAAGAGCGCGACGAACAGAAGTAGCGCAAAGAGAAACGAGAGCGTCGCTGCGACCGCCGCCACCACGGGGCCGGCCACCGGCTCTACGTACTTGTATGTCTCGGCGGCGATGCGTGCCGACCCGCCGTAGAGGACCGTCGCGAGCAGGATGGTGAGCACATCCATGGCGACCATGCCGAAGGCCATCTCAGCTTCCCTCTCCGCCGCTACGTCCCCGAGCTTGCGCGAGCAGCTCTTCGTCGACTCGTACCACGGCGGCTCCTGCGGTGTAGCCCGCACCACCTGCGACGAGCAGCACGAGATCGCCCGGTGACAAACGTCCCGAAGCGAGGGCTTCGTGGAAAGCCACGGCGGTAGACGCACCGGACATGTTTCCGTACCGGGCAACATTGGAAAACACGCGTTCCTCGCTCACACGCAGCAGCCGTGCGAGACGACCGAGGACGCGGCCGTTGGCTTGGTGAGGGACGATCATGCGGATGTCGTCCATCGAAAGTTTCATGCCGGCGAGGATGCGCTCCGACGTAAGGATCATGCCTTCGATCATGGCGAGATACACCTGAGGCCCGTCCGCCATGCGAACGAAGTGCTCCCCGGCTGCCAGCGTTTCGGCAGTAGCGGGCTTCCGGGAGCCACCCGCACGGACGATGACGCTTTCGCGTCCCGAGCCATCGGCGAACAATCCAACGCCCAGAATGCCCGTCCCTGGTTCGCACGAACGGAGGAGGGCCGCTCCCGCGCCATCGCCGAACACGGCGAACGACGCGCGATCGTGAGGGTCGACGTAACGTGAACGAATGTCGGCCGCGGCGATGAGCACGTTCTCGTCGCCGCTCAGCACCGCACGTGCGGCGAGGTCCGTCGCATAGAGAAAGCCCGCGCAGGTTGCCGTGATGTCGAACGCCGGCGCGTCTTTCAGCGCGAGCAAATGGTGGACGAAGCATGCGGTCGAAGGGCTCGGGTGGTCGGAAGACACCGTCGCGAGCACGAAGCGCTGAATGTCTTCTGCGGAGGTAGCCGCGGCGGCGAGTACCGCCCTACATGCGCTCGCTGCGAGGTCGCTCGTGGCTTCCTCGGGTGCCGCACGACGACGTTCGGTGATACCGAGTCCTTTCTCGATTTCTTCGGCCGTGAGCGGCCCCCCCGCTCGAACGAGGTCTTCGTTCGTCATGACGCGCTTCGGAAGGTATGTACCCGTCGCAGTGAAACGGACGCCGCGGGTGCCATTGCGCAGGTCGAGAACTCTCAACGCCCCTTCCCTTCCACGAAGGCGACGAGCCGTTCGACGGTGCCGAAATTCGCTGGCGAAGCTTCGCTCGGCAAGACACGGATATCGAACGCCACTTCCAACTCTTCGACGAGCTGAATGAGCGAAAGCGAATCGATTTCGAGCGTTGCACCCGCCTGCTCTGGAACAGTGCAATATGCACACAATAGGTCTCGAACTTTCGTTTCGGTGCTCATACGCCCTCCGCGAGTGCTCGCATCTGAGCGAGCGCCAGCTTGCCGTTCGACGTGCGCGGCAGCATGGGCATCGCAATGACGCGCGAAGGCCGCTGCGCGGGCGAGAGGAGCTCCCTCAGGCGTGACCGGAGGGGGCCAACAGGCATCTCCGGCTCGACGAATGCAACGAGGGCGTGACCGAGCTCGGCATGTGGAACGGCGACGACAGCCGCTTCCTTCACGCCCGTGAGACCCCGTAGTGTCGTCGCGACGCTCTCGAGGCCGACGCGTTCACCACCACATTTCACGACGCCATCCGAACGCCCCGACAGATAGAGGTAGCCTTCTTCATCGAGAAACCCGCGATCACCCGTACGGAGGAACCCCTCCGCGTCGATCGCGTTACGCGTCGCTTCTTCGTCTCCGTAGTAACCAAGCATCACGGAGGGGGAGTGTACATGTACATCTCCCTCTTCCCGCGGAGAAAGCGTGCGACGGGCCTCGTCCCGTATGCGGAGCTCGATCCCAGGGAGGGGCTTTCCGACCGACCCGGCCGCGAAGCGCGAATTCGTGCTGGCGATGGCCGTGACGCGAGGCGAGGCTTCCGTGAGGCCATACTGATGGAAGAACGTGCACGGTCCGAAGCGCTCCGAGAGAAGCGCTCGCGTGCTCTCGTCGAGGTTCGCTCCCGCTATCGCGCAGAACGACAGGGGCAAGGTCTCTCCTTTTTCGGCGAGATAGAAGGCTAGCTTGCGTAGGTGTGTCGGTACGCTCGACAGCCCCCTCACGCCCGTCGTCCGCGCTCGCGCAACCTGCGCTTCGGACGAAGGCTCCGAAAGCAAACACACGAGCGTCGCGCTCGCCGCGAGCGTCGTCATCGCCTGCCCGAGCAGCCCGTAGCTATAAAATAGGGGTGCGCAGAGACCGATACGTTCGGCCGATGCCACAGGAAGGTAGTCGAGAATGGCCGCGACGTTCTTGGCGATCCCCGACGCGCCGAGCAGCACGCCCTTCGGCTCCCCAGACGAACCAGAGGTGAAGAGCAGGAGCGCCGCGCCCGCGAGCGACGACTGCCCCGTGGCTGCGCCCTCGCCAAGCCGTGCGAGCAACCGCGCGCGTTGCGGCGGAGCAAGGCCAGGGTCGAGCGGGACCGCGATCGCTCCGCGTTGCCAGGTGCCAAGGACCGAGACGAGCGTGTGGAGGGTTTCTTTGCTGTCGATCGGAACGAGCGCCCCTGGTTCCACTCCTTGCGCAGAGAGCTCCGCTTCGTGGGCGGAAACCAGACTGCGCAGCTCGACGTAAGAGACCGCGCGATCCCGGACGATGAGCGCCGTATGCGCGTCATCGCCGCGAAGAAAGCGCGCCGTCAGGTTTCGAGGATCGCCGCTGCCCACGACATGCCTCCTCCGACCGCCGCCGTCAGGATGCGCTCTCCCCGTTCAAACGGCTTTTGTGCGCGCGATTCGGCGATGGCAACGATCCAGCCTGCCGCACCGACGTTCGCATGCTCGGGCACATTGACGAAGCATCGAGCTTCGGCGACGCCCACTTCTTTCGCAACCGCATGGATCAAGGCGGGGCTCGTCTGATGCGGGACATAGCGCGTGATGTCTGCCCCCGTGAGCTTCGCTTTCGTGAAGGCTCGGCCGATGGCGTCCTTGTACTTGGATGGCAGCTCTGCGGCGAGCTCTTCCGGCGAACCGTGAAGGTAGAACTGTCCCGAGGCGATGTCCTCCGCACGGGGCGGAAGCGCACCGGGAGCGGATACCAGGTGGGCCAATCGCCCATCGCTCGCGAGCGTGGCAGCGAGAAGGGTTCCGGGTCCTTTCGCGAGGACGAGCGCGCCGGCACCATCGGCCAACGTGAGAGCCGCGGGCTTGTGCGTCGGAGGGAGCACCTTCGAGAACGTCTCCGTACCGATGATGAGCGCGGGCTTTTCGGTCTGAGCCACGAAGAGAGACGCTGTCGAGAGCGCAAAGAGCCCGGCCGAGCACCCCGTGCGAATATCCATGCAAGCTGCATGTGAATCGAGCCTCGCGCCCACGACTGCCGAAAGTGTCGACGTCATTCGATAGGGGGTCGAGGTCGAAACGAGCACGAGCCCCAAATCACTCGCCGCCACGTTCGCGTCGACAAGGGCCCTCCGACCTGCGTCGAGGGCGAGGTCGAGCGTCGTGAGCTCCTTCTCGTGGTCGAACGGCGTCCCTGGAATGTGTGACCACGCACGACGTTTCACGCCCAGGGTACCCTCGATGCCGTCGGCCATGAACGCGAGGCGCTCACGATCGGGTGCGGCGCCGTCGGACCAAAACCCCGGAGCGAGCCGTTCGAGGACTTCGAGATTTGTGAACGTCGTCGTTGGAAACGCGGTGCCGGCCCCGAGGACCGAAACTCCCGCGATGGGACCGAGTTCGAGCGGCATGCGCACAAACTACACCGTCCCGGCCCCCTTTGCGCGTGAAACACCACGCAACAGCGCGCAACGCGGCACAACGCCGCAGGAAGAACTCCCCTAGGCCGAAGCTCGAATCTACGGAGGTGCGCCTGCCGGTTCCACGAACACGACAGCCAAGGAAAAAGCAGGTAGGCTCGAGGGAGAAAATGGTTACCGAACAAGATGTGCGCGCAAAGCTGGTCTCACTCCTGACCCAAGACTTCCGTGTGCCCGAGGCAAAGATCCGCGACGACGGTACGTTCCGCGGAACGTTCGGTCTCGATTCGCTCGACGTCGTCGACTTCGTGTTCCTCGTGCAGAAGTCTTTCGGCTTCAAGGCGGAGGTCGCAAACTTCGCGGACCTCCACACCCTGGCGGCCGTCGTGAAGTTCGTGCATGCGAAGGCGAACGAAGCAGCCGGCGCGGCGGGCGCGTAAAGATGTCAGACGCGCCTGCGCAAGCACGTGAGCTCGAGGAGCTCGCGAAACGAGAGGCCGCCAGGCTCGAACCTGGTGGCCCCGCCAGGACCGCTCGTCATCATCGCCTCGGACGCATGACGGGGCGCGAGCGCGTACTCGCCCTCGTCGACGCTGGCACGTTCGAAGAGTTCGGCGCCGACGTGCTGCACCGCCACAGTCACGCGAGCGAGATGCTCGCGGCGAATCGCGAACCGGGAGACGGTCTCGTGTGCGGCATCGGTGAAGTCGATGGCAGGCGTGTCGCAATTCTTGCGCATGAGCCCACGATCCTCCGCGGTGCGCTCGGCCATGCAGCTTCGCGCAAAGCGTGCAAGGTCCTCGACATCGCAGAATCCGAGCGCCTCCCCGTCGTCACGCTCGCCGACTGCGATGGCGTGCGCGTCGAAGAAAGTACCGACGCCATCGAGGCCTACGGCGAGATTCTGACGCGAATCATTCGCCTTCGCGGCAAGGTGCCGCAACTCACGGCAGCCATGGGACTGTGCGTAGGCGCAGCCGCGTACGCCGCTGCCCTGAACGACTGGGTGTGCATGGTTGCGAGCCAGTCGTACATGTTCATTACCGGCCCGAAGGTCACGAAGGTCGTCACGGGCGAAACGGTGACGCTCGAAGACCTCGGTGGCGCTGCGATGCATTCCACGATGACCGGGCAGTGTCATGCATCGGTCGATACGGAGAACGACGCGCTCGCGTGGGTGAGACGCACGCTGTCCTTCCTCGGACCTGCCGCTTCGTCCGACCCCCTCGATAGAGATACGTCCGCGCTCACGAGCATCGTGCCAACGAACGAACGACGCGCGTACGACATGAAGAAGGTGGTCAGGGAGTTGTGCGACACCGGTTCGCTGCACGAAGTTGGCGCCGCATTCGCGAAGAACCTCCTCACCATCTTTGCACGCTTGAGCGGGCGCCCCGTCGCAATCGTCGCCAATCAGCCGATGGTGCACGCGGGCTGTCTCGACGTGCTCGCGTCGCGCAAAGGCGCACACTTCATTCGCTACGCTGGCGCGGCGGGCATTCCGGTCATCACGCTGGTCGACGTCCCGGGCTACTTGCCGGGACTCAAGCAAGAGCAGGGCGGCATTCTGCCCTTCGGTGCGCAACTCCTCGACGCCTACGGCAGCGTCCGCGTTCCACGCGTGAGTCTCGTCGTTCGAAAGAGCTACGGCGGAGCGAGCGTCCTCTCCTTCAACGCAGACATCCGCCTCGGCCTCCCTACGGCACGGTGCGGGGTCATGGGTGTCGAAGCGGGTCTCGAAGTTGCGCTCGGCCCCGAAAACCCCGAGGCCACGGCAGAAGAAAGGAAGGCGCGAGAGGCGCGCAAGCAAGACTGGCTCCGCGAGCACGATCACGCATGGGCTGCGACGGAAAGCGGCTACCTCGATCGCATCATCGATCCGAGGCGCGCACGTTCGGAACTCGCGCGGGCCTTGCGATCTCTCGGAGGAAATCCATGACCGACTCGACTACGGCGCCTGAATCGACCGAACTTCCTCCTGCCTCCATGCGCTTTCGCGCCAGCTTCCCGGCGCGAGAGATGAGCTTTCGCACCGCGGCGTGGATGGCCCCGGATGAAACGAACGTCGAAGAGAGCCTTCACTGCCGCACCACCCTCGAGGCTCTCCTTCTCGCTTCGCAAGAACACGTCGGCGTGCGGTTCTACGACCCGGCCTTCGACCGCTCGGAGGACTCGATGGAGTTCGTCTATCAGAGCTATGCCGACATCTATGCGGGGGCTGGGGCCATGGCTGCGGCGCTCAAGGCCGAAGGCATTCGTAAGGGCGACTGCGTCGTTCTCCTCATGCCTACGGGCTTCGACTTCCTGCACGCGATTTTTGCGGTTCAGTGGATCGGCGCCATTCCCGTCCCCACCTACCCTCCCGCGGCCATGGAGAAGGTCGAGACAGGCCTCGAGCGCATTACACACATCGTGAACGATTGCGGCGCCGTCGCGATCATCGCGGCGCAGTCCATCGCGACGGTCATTGGCGGCGTCGCGCGCAAGGCAAAGTCGCTTCGGCACATTCTCATCGCCGAGAGCCTCGATCGGCACTTGCCGGCGCCCCCGCAGCACGACCTCGGTCTCGACGACCCTTGCTTCATTCAATACACGTCCGGCTCGACGGGGCTGCCGAAGGGCGTCCTTTTGACCCATCGAAACATCGTATGCAACATACATGTAACGGGCATGGGGTACCAGATCAGCAGCCGGGACTCGTTCGTTTCGTGGTTGCCGCTGTACCACGACATGGGGCTCATCGGCGGCCTGTTCAATCCGATCTATTGGCGCGCGCCACTCGCGCTCATGTCTCCGATGACGTTCCTCATGCAGCCCATTCGGTGGTTGCGCATGATCAGTGAAAACGGCGCCACGATCACGGCAGCACCGAATTTCGCCTATGGTCTCGTCGCCAAACGAAGCTCCGCTGAAGATCGCAAGAAGCTCAACCTATCGAAGTGGCGCATCGCGCTATCGGGCGCAGAGCCCGTCAACGTTCGCACGGTCGACGACTTCTGCGCGACGTTCGCAGAGTGCGGATTCCGCGCCGAGTCCCTCTTTCCCGCATACGGGCTCGCCGAGTGTTCGCTCGGCGTCTGCTTCGGAACGCCGGGCAAGCGCTTCAGCCGCGTCACCGTAGACCGCCTCGCGCTCGCTGCCGGCAAGTTGGAGGCGCGCACGGAAGGCGACGAAGGAGCCATCACGCTCGCGTGCGTTGGCAAAGCGCTTCCTGGTCATCGTATCGAGATCGTCGACGAAAACGGCGCACCGCTCGACTACGGCGAAGTCGGTCACATCGTCGCATCGGGTCCATCCGTCATGGCCAGCTATTACAAGAATCCCGAAGCGACAGAGCGCGTGCTTCAGGAAGGGCGCCTTTGGACCGGCGACTTGGGCTTCCTCGAACGCGAAGGCCTCTACGTGACTGGGCGCGCGAAAGACCTAATCATCGTGCGCGGCAAGAACTTCTACGCCGAAGACATCGAGCGGTGCGTCGAACTCTTGCCCGACGTGCGGCCAAGCGGCGTCGTCGCCTTCGCGATCTATGACGACGATTTGGCGAAAGACACCGTCATCTGCGTCGTCGAGACGAAGCTCGAGGAAGAAGGCGCGCGCGCCAAGCTCGCCGAGATGGTCTCCGAGTCCGTTTCCGAGGCGTTCGGTCTTCCGATTCAAGAGGTCGTCCTCGTCGAGCCCGGCACCATTCCACGCACCTCTTCGGGCAAGCGCCAGCGCTCACTCACGCGCGACCGCTACCTCGCCGGCGCACTCGAGAAGCAGGAGACGAGTGGCCTCAAGCTCGTGGGCGTGTTCGCGAAGTCCGCGATGGGCTTCTTGGCCCTCCAAGGCCGGAAGCTCTCACAGCGACGGGTGCCGGAGCACGAGCAGTGAGGCGTGCCTCGGCGGTCCTCGTGTCGTGGGCTCTCGCGGGATGCGGAGGAGCGCCACCGGCACCGGAACCACCGAAGCCGCAGCCGGAGACGACGGTGGAAGCGCCCGCCAGCGCGGCCTCGGCACCGCTTCCTTCGATCCCCTCGCAACCTCCACAGGCACCGACCGCATCCGCGCCGGCCGAGGCCACCCCATCTTCCCCGGAGCACCCGGATTTCGCTGTCTTCGCCCCACTAACCGGAACGGCGCCGAGGGGGCCTTCGGGAGAATCGCCCGCCGGACAAGGCATTCGTGCGAGTGACATCCGGGACGTTCTCCACGGCGCACGTCCCATGCTCCGACGTTGCTACGAGGCGGCGTTGAAACGCGACCCGACGCTGCGTGGACGCGTTCGAATCCGCTTCGTCCTCATGGCGACCGGAAAGGTAAAGAGCGCGAAGCTCGAAGACCCTGCGCCTCCAGAGCCGAAGGTGACAGATGGCGCATTTCGCCAGTGTCTGACGAACACGATCCTGAGACTCGTATTCCCGCGCTTCGAAGGGTCGGAGGTCACGATCGTTTTCCCAATGACATCTGCCCCCCCCGCTCCGCCCACTCCGCCGAAACCGACGACCGGGCCCACGGAGGTCGCGCCCCCTCCTGATCCCACACCGAGTCCGCTGCCTTCCGCGACGTCTCCCCCCTCTCCGGCGCCGCCCAAGGTGCACCCGGCCGGCTGATCGTCACGCCTTGAAGACGATGCGCCCGACGCGACGCTCGTCTTCGCTCGCCTTGGCGCGCTCTTCCTCGACGGCTTCTTGCTCGAGTTCCAAATCGACGAAGCGATAGTGAGCGCGGCCATCCTCCGTCGTCCTGTCGAGGTCCACGTCTCCACCGAGCTCCGCGACCCGAAGCGCGAGTGTTTTGTCGTCTAAGTCCGTGCCCGTCGATGCCTTGTACGCTTTCGCGAGATCGGCGTTCGTCACCGGTCGTTTTGCCCGAAGGGCCTCGAGCACCGTGCGAACGATGGCCAAGCGCCCGTTCTCCGCGGCTACTTGCGCGGAAGCTTGCGCGCGGAACACAGCGCGAAGAACTGGCAGCAAAAACAGCCCGAGCGAAAAGACGAACGGAACGAGACCGAGCGCAAGCGGTAAGCCATCATTCACGAAAACCGGCGGATGCCCGCGCTTCGCCGTGAAGAGGATGAAGAGATTGGTCAACGTGAAGCCCTTCGCCATGACCCACGCGCTCATGAGCAAGTTGAAGCCATTCAAAAGGCCGATGAGGACATTGGCGGCTCCCGAATTGCCCGTGAGGGGCGGAAGCGCTTTGGGTTTGTCCCACGCGGGAGGCGCCGCTGCGTGGGTTTCTCCTTCGCGTGCCGTGCGCCGGATGGCCTCGAAGGTGTAATAGATGCCCCCCTTCTCTGACACTTCCACGTTGCCTTCGAAATCGAGCATGAGCTCGGCCATGAGCGGGTCGACCGTCGCGCGCGGAAGTCCCGTGACCCGCATCACGTCGGCAAGCCCCACCCTTCCCCGGTGCGCGCGGATCTCCTGGACGATGCGGCGTTTGACCTCTCCCTCGTCGACGGGCGTAGGCGTAGGCCCGAAGAGAAAGCGGTTCACCTTTTCGTAGAAAGGCACCTCTGGCTCTTCTTCGGGTGGCACACCTGGAAGATAGGGCGCTCCTTCGCGCGCAAACCGCGCTTGCATCCTTCGCTGCTCTTCTTGGCGATTACGTGCAGTATACACTGCTGCGTCGACGTAAAACGGCGAGAAGGGATGAAACGTCCAGAACAGCGCGTCCGCAAGGAGTCGGATGAACCCTCCAAAGAGCGCGCCCGAGACTCCCCCTCCTCGGTCGTCATTCGAACGCGCCGCGAAGGCAATGGCCAGCGCCAAGAACAAAAGCCCGTAGAACACGAGCACGAGCATCACCCATGCACGCACGACGAATCGTGCGACTCCGAGTGCTCCATGGCCGACCCTTCGCATGAGCTGCGAGGTGCGCTCTTCTTTCTCCCATGGCTTGGCAAAGCCGGTCGGAAAGAAGAAGACGAGGTCTCCCTTTTCGCCCACGCGGAGGCGCCCCCGATACTCCCGGGACAGCCAATGAAGGCCGGCTTCCGCGTCCCTTAGCGCCAGCCCCGATTGCGCCGCGGCGTCGGCAATCGTCAGCGGCTCGGGCTTCAGGAAGCGCACGAGCACTTTGCCCGCGGATTCCGGCTTCATCGAAATGGCCACGGCGGAAAACCTAAGACCGAAAGGAGCCGTGCGCTCTACAAATCTGCGTCGCGATGCAGAACGATGCGCATGCGCGCCTGCCCGCTTCGGAGGCGAGATGCGGCCGCATTTGCTTCCCGGAGTGGTGCGTGTTCGACGATGGGGGCTACGCGCTTCTCCGATGCAAAAGCGAGCATTCGCGACATCGTCTCCGGACTTCCGATAACGCTGCCCGTTACGCTCTTCTGCTCGTCGAGCAGCGGGTCGACCCCGAGCGACAGGGGCGCGTCGGGAATGCCCACGAGGCAGAGCGTACCTTCGAGACGAAGCACGCGCATCCAGCGGTCCCACGGGAGCGAAGCGTGGGTCGTGACGAGCAAGAGATCGACGGCGGCGTCGGGAAGCGCTGCTTTCGCATCCACGAGATCCCTTGCCCCTAGCGTTCGAGCGAGGTCGGCTTTGGAGAGGTCGGGGTCGAAGGCAAGTACGTCCGCGCCAAACGCACACGCGAAGCGCACGGCGAGATGGCCCAGCCCGCCGAGCCCCACCACGCCGACCTTCGCGCCCGGCCCGACGCGAAAGCGCTCGAGTGGCGAGAACACGGTGACGCCCGCGCAGAGAAGAGGCGCGCATTCCTTCGGGTCCAGCGTCTCCGGCAGCGGGAAACAAAAGCGCGCATCACACACCACGCGCTCGGCGAATCCTCCCGCGCGACCGACGCAGGTCCGGACTTTGCCGACCGCGCAAAGATGCGCGCGCCCACTCGTACAGGCAAAACAGGTTCCACAGCTACCTGCCTGCCATCCGATGCCAACGACCTTCCCGTTTGGAAAGCGATCGCGCACGGCGACCCCGGCACGGACCACCCGGCCAACGATCTCGTGACCAGGAACGAACGGCCTCTTCTGTGGGCCCCAATCGCCATCGAGCAGATGGAGGTCACTGTGGCAGAGCGAACAAGCACTCACGTCCACAATGACGTCGGTATCCGTACCGAGCTCCGGCTCCGGGAGGTCGACCCATTCGAGCAGACCTCGAACCTCGTGTTGCGCAAGTGCCCGCATCGGCCACGGATTACCACATCGGCAGGGACGCATGCCAACGGCGCGGGGTCGCGGGAATTCCGAAGGCGGTAACACGTTCGGCGCGCGTCGTGCTACGCACGTGCGTGCCTCGCTCGAGATGCTACCGTTCGCGCCATATGTTCATCAAAACCTCGCGCAAGACCGGTGGCCGCGTTCTCGACTCCCGTGACCTCCAAGACGAGTTCGTGGCGAAAGACCTTTCCCGCAGGCAGATGGTGCAATCCGTCATGCTGGGTTCCGTGGGCGCGTGGCTCGGAGCCGCGGGACTGGCTGGGTGCAGCGGCGACGCGACGGGCAGCTCCAGCGGCAACACGCCGGAAGGCGGCGTGGGTGCCGATGGTGGCACGTCCGACGGAAACATCGTCAAGCCGGGCCACCTCATCGGCATGGGCTACCACGCGTCTGATCGTAGCGAGGCACTGAACGCAGCCCTCAAGGAGACGATTGGTCTCGGCATGATCAAGGCAGGTCAGTCCGTTTACCTCCGCGTCAATTGCAACTCCGGCGATCTCTACCCCTACTCCACCTCGGCCGACACCATCCTCCAGGTCGGCGGCATGTTGAGGGACATCGGCGTCACCGATATTCGCATCGGCGATCGCTCCTTCTGGGGTGACCAAAACACAGCCGCCAACATGGTGAAGAACGGCGTCACCGGCGCCGCAACGAAGCTCGGCACGACAGCCGTGGTATTCGACGACAAGGTCGATTGGGTTACGCTGCCTTCGGAAGTGCACCCGAACTGGACGGGAACGGTTCGTTTGCCGAAAGCCGTGGTGGAGGCCGATCACATGATCATTCTCTCGTGCGTGAAGACCCACTTCATCGCGCAGATCACCATGTCGCTGAAGATTTCCCTCGGTCTCGTTCACGCATCCGACCGCTCTCGCGCCGGCAATCTCAAGACGCACGACACGAACGTGCTGCACAAGCAGACTGCGCAGATCAACAAGGCATTCACGCCCTCGCTCGTCATCCAAGACGGCTACTCTGCTGTCATCTCCGGCGGCCCCACCGTCAACGACAAGCCCCCGGGCGCTCCCGCTGGCTTCACCAAGGGGATTACCGGCGATCCAAAGGTGTTCATCGTCAGCACCGACCGGGTCGCGGCCGACGTTGCGGGCATTGCAGTCTTGCAAACGCTAAGCCCCTCCTACGAATACGTTCACAAGACCAAGCCGTTCGCGAACCCGGGGATTGTCGAAGCCATCAATATCGAGCTCCCGGGCAGCATCAAGGACCCGAGCGCGTTCGATCTCTCGGGTCCCACCGTGCCTGAGCTCGAAACCTACCGCGCCAAAGTCACCGGCTGAGGGCGTTCAGCTCAGCGCGCTCGACGGCAGCACGAAAACGACTAAACTTCTTCTCGTGTACCGGGGCGGCGCCGAGCTCGAGCACTCCTTCGGCGTCGACGCAGGTCGTTATTCCGGCGGCGTGCGGACGATCGATCTCGGCCGCGCGCCCGTGGACGTTCGTACGCGGCTCGCCGACATTCTCACCGGTCATGGTAGGCCGCGTCCGCTCTACGCAAAGCGAACGAGTCTCTCCGCTCTCTGGGGAGTCCTCCCGCTCGTCTTCGTGCTCGCGCTCGGCGGTTTCGGGTTCGGCGCGAAAGACTCTCCCACGCAAGCGTGGACCACGCTCGCACTCTACATTCCCTTGTGCGTAGCAGCTGCCTACGCGGGCGTGAAACGCCTTCTCCAGAAGTCGGGGATCCCGAACGGCGTGTATCTTCTCCCTCTCGACCTCGTCCACGTCTCGTACGACCGCGCGACCATCCACCCACTCGGCGACCTCCGGCGCGTGACGCGCGCGAAGACTTCGCTGATGCTCGAATTCCGGGATGGATCGACGCATGAGCTTCCTTTCGCAAGTCGGGCGGAAGTGCGAGAGGTCTACGAAGAACTCGATCGAGCCCATCATGAGCTCCTACGGCTCACCTATTCCGCAGACCCAATGTCTGGCATCGAGGAAGATCCCTTTCACAGTTTTCGCGTCGATGACAGCTGGAACGCCGCAACGGCGAGTGCACCCCGAACGGGGTGGCTGCACGGCGCCGCCGCTGTGGTCGTGGGCGTCGTGGCGGGCGTTACCTTTCTTGCTGCGCGTAACCACGAAAGCGCGCAACGCGCGGAACAAAGCGTGAAGTGGTCGGCTCCCAATGACCCGTTTGCCGCTTCCCCATCGAGCACGTTTCTCGGCGAAAAGCATGCTCCCCTTCCCGAGGTCGATGTCGTCAACCTCCGGCGCATCGCATCCCTCCCAGACTCTGAGCTGACAGCCGCGGAGGCCGCGCACGTGAACGGGCTCATCCTTGCCGGTATGCGGCGCTACGAGCCGGCGCGTCCCAAGTCAGGCGAAGTACCGGCCTACATCTCGATGCTCCTCGACCGCGGCCGAATGACGGGACATCGCGCACTTACCGTCTCGTTCTCGGCCGAAGACAAGTCGACCCTTGCGTGGTCGAACCGCGCCGAGAACGGGCTCTTCTTCGATGGAACGATCCGCGCGCTCCGTCATGCATTCGGTGAATACTTCTCACCCGTCGTGCTCTCGATCGAGCGCGCCCAAGGCGAACCGGATCTTCTCGTTCGATACGCGGTCACCGCGCCCAGCTCCGCCGTCGACAGCGAACCGGACCGGCGAAAGACCTCGTTCGTCTTCCACGTCACGCTCGGCGCGGGGTTTGGTCCGGCAAAGGCCGCCGTGCGTACCTTCGATTTGACGATGCTCCCCTCGGCGGAGATGCCCCCTCTTCGCGTGAATTCGATCTTCCCCACCGTGAACGCGGAGCCCGAGAAGCGCCTCGCCGCGCGGGCCTTCGATCGCCTCTTCGACGAGCTCCACGAGACGTTCTTCGCCGGCCCCATCCACGTCCCCATTCCCAATGCACCCGAGTCGTTCTAGCCGCCACGTCGCAATGACGTTCGCGCTCGTGCTTCTGTCGGGGTGCGAATCGATTTCCTTTGGTTCACGCCCCACGCCGGAAGCGTCTCCACCTCCGAGCGCTGCGATGAACGCACCTGCGGACATTCCGGTGGGCGCGGAACTCGTCGCAAGGCGGCTCGACGCGTCCACTTACGTCGTCACCCACAAGACGTTCTACGACTCGAACGTTCTGGTCGCCGTCATGCCAGACGGGAGCATCTTGCTCGGTTCTTCACCCTACGAGACCGAAGGCGCGCGTGCGCTCCTTCGCTGGGTCCGCGCCACGTTCAAGCCGACGCGCATCGTCGCCATCAACATGCACATGCACTTCGACGGCACGGTGGCAACGAGGCGTACCTCGAGGACCACGTCGATGTGTACGCGAGTACCCTCACGTCGTCTCTCCTCGCGGAGAAGGGCGAGACGATGCGGAAAGAGACACGGAACCTCCTCACCGATCAGAGCAAACGTGACCGTCTCGACAAGATGCGCATCATCACGGCGAACCACACGTTTCCCGAGTCCGCAGGCCTCGCACTCACGTTCGGCGACGAGAAGGTCGAAGTGCACTATCCAGGGCCGGCGCACTCCCCCGACAACGTCGTCGTCTACTTGCGGAAGCGCCGCATTCTGTTCGGCGGATGCATGGTGAAGGCAGGGCACGCCATCGGATACACGGGCGACGCCAACCTCGGACACTGGGAAGCGGCGGTCCGATCCGGTTGACGTTCGCGCCCGATGCCCACACGGTCATCCCCGGCCACGGCGAACCGAGCGGCCCCGATCTACTCGAGAACACGATCCGAATCGTACGTGCGCAGCAGGCGGCGCCGGCGAAGCCGCCGAACGTCGCTCGATCGTCGTGAATTGTTTAGGCGAACATTACAATCTCGTTCATATAATTCTCATTCACAACGCGCGGGCATCTGTCAGATTCCCTCTATGGCGCACCGCAATGTCTTCCCCGCTTCGAGCACCCGTTCCTACTCGAACACGACTGCTGACGTCGTTTCCGAGCATCGTGAAGGCGCGCCTATGACGCGGAGTGGCGCGGCACGGCGCCCGAAGCTTCGAAGCCCGAGCTGGGATGCAGCAGACGTCTGGAGTCCCTCGGGCGGCTGGTGACCCTCACGAGGCTTTGCATTCGATCAGTGAATGGCAGAGGCCGACTTCGTGGTCCTCGCCCACGACCGTGAGGCCGGCGCGCTCGATGAGCTGACGCAACGCCTCCGAGTGGTACATGCGACTGTTGCCGTTCGCGATGCAGGCGAAGTAGAGCGACGTCGCAACGACGCAAAAGCGCGCGCTGTCGTAACGTTGACGATTCCAGAGAAGCTCCAGAATGAAGACTCGGCCCCCTGGCCTCAGTGTCTTCCGAACACGCGTGAGGATGCGAACGATCTGATCTTCGGCGAAGCAGTCCAGAAACTGGCTCATCCACACGACGTCGACCGTTCCCGGTGGCGCGAGCTCGACTTCGTCGGCGAGAAGATCACACGGGCGTTCGGTCACGCGCGCACGCACCGCATCCGAAAGGTCCGAGAGAGAACTGCGAGCGAGCGCCAGCTGTTGCGGCAAGTCGACCATCGTCACTTCGACGCTCGGGTCGTGCTCGACGCAGCGGCGCGTGAACTTGCCGGTGTTCGCCCCGATGTCGAGCAGGCCAGGCACGGCACGGTCGAAGATGCGCGGGAGGCAGATATCGAAAACCTCGTCCGAGTAGAAATGGTCGAACGCGAGCCACGCGTCACGCTCTGCTGGTGTGAAGGAGGCAAGCCCTTCGTACAGCGTCTTCCACGGGCCAAGGGCGCGAAGGCCAACCGGCAGCCCTTCGCGTAGAGATTCTTCGAAGTGAAAGAACCCGCGGTAGCAAACGTGGTGCGAAAAGTCAGCATTGATGCGCGTCGCTGGCTCCTTGAGCCAGAAGACTCCCGCCTTGGTGATGGTGAAGCGCGGCTCGACGTACTGCGAGAACCCAGCAACGAACGACGCCTCGAGTAGCAACCCCACCGCGTACGTCGACATGCCGAGCTCAGCTGCGAGGGCTGCCGTCTCCACACCGCGCTCCCCCGCGCGGTACATCGCTTCGAACACGCCGCAGTCACGAGCGACGCGCATGGCTTGGAAGACGAGCGGAGCAAACGCGAGCCGCTGTGCTTCGAAGCGCGCGAGCTCTGCCGGGGTATCGGGGTCGGCGACACGGCGTTTCGCTTTCACGAGCTCTCGACCTTCCCTTCGTTCTTTTCCACTGGCAGCTTGCTCCAAAAATCGAAAAAGTTGAACCAGTTGTAGGGCGCGAGACGAGCATGATGCTCCACTCGCTCGGCATACTTCGACACGAGGGGTCGCATGGACTCTTCGCGCTTACCACGAGCCAGCCGGACCTCGGAAAGGAATGGTTCGCAATACAGATCGTAGCGGTTTGGCTTCGTGTATAGCCCCGCTACGAAATAGAGGGGGCAGCCGAGGGCATGCGCGAGGACCCACGGTCCGATCGGAAAGCGCGCCGGGTGGCCAAAACACGGTACCTCGACGGTTCTCGATGGATTGCCATCGTGGCGGTCCGCCAAGATGGCAACGAGCTCCCCCCGCGCGATGGCTGCCTTGATGGCCAAAATGGTCGTGACCGGTGAACTCTCTGTGTCGTTCGAGAGGGAGATGACGCGTAGTTTGGACGCAGGCGCGAGCTGCCCGAAGACGCGATTGATGCGCGCGGCGTTGCTGAAATCCGCCACGACGTTCATGGGCACGTCATGGTTCTCCGCAAGCGCTCGCATGGCGTCGAAGCTGCCGACATGTGCGCCGAGGAGGAGCGCACCTTTCCCTGAGTGTACGGCTTCCTCGATGAAGGCGTGGCCGTGGTGCTCGATGCGGAGCGAGCGCCAGTCACCGGTCAAGAACAGGAGGCGATCGGCAGCGACTTGGGCAAAGTGATGAAGATGCCTGACGACATCGAAGAACTTCGCCGACCGCCCCGCGAGCTCGAGATACTCACGCGATGCGCGTCGAGCGGTGCCGTGCAACAGGGCATAGTACACACACAATACATACAGAAACGTTCCCACCACACGACGACCGAACGCGCGAAGGAGCCATGCGACGAAGCGGATGCCGAGGACTGTGCCCGTTTCGGGAACTGTGCGCCAGCCCCCAGCCGCAGGCTGTACGTCCGACGTCATGGGCTCCAATGAAGAAGGCGCTTTGCGGCGCGCCACATGCCTTCGACGCAAAGACGCGAGTGCGCAAGAGAGATGAGCCACGTGTCCTTCACGTTTCGAAAGTGCGAGACGCCCCCTTCGCTCGCCGGCACGTACTTCACCCGTGTTTCGACGTGTTTCACCTTCGCCCCTGCCCACACGAGGCGCACGGCAATTTCTGGGTCGAAGTCCATGGCATTGCCATGTGTTCCTACTTCCATGGCAAGTTTCACGGGGTAGATGCGATAGCCGCAAAGCGGGTCACCGACGCGTCCACTCATTGTTTCGACCGCGACCCAGAACCTCGAAACCTTGCGTGCAATGAGCCGGCCTTTCGGTGCACTCGCATCGAATACCGGCTGCGCGAGGACGAACGTTCGTGGGTCATTGTCGGCCGCGGCAACCAGCGCGGGAATGTCCGTGGTGTCGTGTTGCAGGTCTGCGTCGATTTGCAGGGCGTGTTCGAATCCGTGTTCGAGGGCCCACGCGAGCCCATCTTTGACCGCAGCGCCTTTGCCGCCGTTTGCCGCCCGCCGCACGAGACTGCACTGCCCTTCTACAGCGAGAGCCTCTGCAACCTTGCGCGCCTCATCGGAGCTTCCGTCGTCCACGACGACCACGTCGGGAATGTGCTCTCGGACACGGGAGACGACCTCGCGGAGGGTCTTCGGGTTCTCGTACGTGGGAACGATGGCGCAGATCATTGCTGGCTCATGTTTGCGCCTGCGAGGGTACCGCCAGACGTGGTCGAAATAGAAGCACACCCGTGGCCACCACGCCACCTGCGCTCGAGACTTCGAAGGCCACGCGTTCATGGCTCCTTCTGGTGATGGCTACCTTCAGGTGTTGGTTCTGCGTGACCGTCCGCATGAAACGGACCCGCTCGAGCCCCTTCACCATGCCAAGGTCCGGTTCCTTCATGCGTGCGGCGGGAACCACGACGCGTTCGAGGAGCACTGTCCCTGGGAGAATCGGCAGACCTCGAAAGTGCCCCTCGAAGAAGACCAGGTTGGGCGAGAGCGTGCACGACACGCGCGCATCTGCGTCGAGAGCAAGTGCGATGTCGCGCTCGGGCTTCTTGGTGGCATGTCCAAAGAGCTCGCGAAGCGCGTCCTTCGGGAGCTTCCCGGTCGAGCTACGAGGTAGCGCGTCTACGAAGACGACCTGCCTCGGGACGAATACGGGGTCGAACTCCTCTGCGATCGCGGAGGCGATGTCGCGCTTCGAGATAGGCGGTTCAGCCCCGGTGAGCACGACCGCATACCGAAGCCGCGGCTCACCTTCGGCTTGCGTGTCCTGCCAGATGGCCACGTCGCGAACCGAAGGAAGCCTTCGCACGACGTCTTCGAGCGCCCCTTTCGTCGCGCGCTTGCCGGCGACCTTCACGACATCGTCGCGCCGACCACCGTGTACGAACGTGCCGTCCGCGGACACTTCGAGCAAATCGCCGAGTTCGACCGATCCGCCATCGCACCAGGGAGAAGTCAGGGTCGTCACCTCGCCTTCCGTACGCAGCGAGACCCCCGCAAGAGGCTTCCAGCGATCGAGCGGACGATGACGCGCCGCGAATGCGCCGCACTCGGTCGACCCCAGAATGTCCGTGACCCGGAACTCGTGCGTGGTCATGAGGGCGAAGTACAGCGCGTCGGGAAGGCGTGCACCGCTCGCGAAGACTCTGAGCGCCTTCGGCATCGCGACTTGGAGCATCGACGAAAGGTGGGAAGGCGTGCTGACGAGCGTGTCGACACCATTCCGAGAAATGGCTGCCGAGATATCCGACGCAAAGAAAGCCGAATGCTCGACGATGGAAGCGCCGAGCCTCAAGGGGACCAGGAGCCCGAAGAGAAGCCCGAACATGTGGAATGGCGGCACCGTCGAAAGCACGCATTTGGCCAACGGGGTCCGGAACAGCGGCATGAGCGCTTTCGTTTCCTCGAGCAAACGGGCGGCCGTCTTGACGGAGCGGGAGGGATTTCCCGTAGTACCTGACGTCGAAAGGACGACTTCCGCCTCGTCCGCGACGCCCACGTCGGAAGACGCGACGACGACCGGTGCAGGAGCAAGTTCGGGCAAAAACAAGCCATGCTCCGTGCCGCGCTCGCTCTCCGCATCGTGAAGCAAAAGGTCGGACGTTGCGGCAGCACGTTCGAGCGTCGAACGCTGCGTATTCGGGAGCAGGTGGATCGTGGCCGACGCGCCCAGTGCGCCAAGCAACGCAGGAGCAAAGTGCTGGACCGAACGACACGCCACGGCGACGCGCGGTACCTTTCCGAAGGCGCGAAGTTTCGAGGCGACGACGAGAGACGTCTGCAAGAGGTCGGCTTGGGTCTCCGCTGGCCCATCACCGCGCACGAGCCACGGCGCCTTCAAGTCTGCGGAAAGGAACTCACGAATGTGCATCGACGCCTAAGACGCCGGAGGAAACACGCGCCTCAGCAGTGCGTCAAGGCGATTGGGGCCAAAATCGCGGAATTTGGCCTTGCGGACGACGTATTCCACGGCGAATAGAGCGCCAACGAGGCCGTAGGCCACGCCACCTGCGTACGTGGCCCACACGTGGACCGGCGCAAATGCCGCGAGCACGGCACCGACGATGCCGATGGCGGCGGTGTATGCACCCCACACCTTCGTGAGCGTGCGGCAGTAGGCCACTTCCGCGGGCGGTAGTTCTGGCTTCACCATGCGTGCGAAGTGTTCGATCATCGGTGTAGATCGCAGTGACCAGAAGAACGTCGCGGCGAACCCGAAGTTGGTGAACGTGGGGACGAGTCGAAAGACAAATCCGCTGCGAAGAGCCATCCCGACAATTGCAAACGTCAGGCCGACCGCTGGAAGCACGAGCGTCGCCTTCTTCTGCTCCGGTCTCGCTGCGACCCAGCTGGGAATCGTACGTAGGACGAGCCATGCAATGAGCACGAAGCCCGCAACGGTCGTCGTTCCCTTCGTCAGTGTCCAATAGAGCACCCACGGCGAGGCCAAGACGAGAACCGTGGATGCAGCTCGCAATGCGCTCAAACCCCGCACGTCGACACTCTACATGAGGAACCGAAGGCAGGGACAAAGCACATCCACGCACGTGCCAACAAACACATCGAGATTCCCGAGGGACGCCGCAGCCAATTGACTCGTAGCACGAGCCCGCCCTAAAACTCTCGCTTCATGTCTGCTTCGCCCGTCGACGTTCTCGTCATTGGCGCGGGCCCAGCCGGGTCGGTCGCTGCAGCCGTCGTTCACCGCGCGGGGCTCTCGGCACGTGTGGTCGAACGCGAGCGCTTTCCTCGCTTTGTCATTGGTGAAAGCCTCTTGCCGCGGTGCATGGAGGTCTTGGATGAGCTCGGCTTCATCGATGCGATTCGAGCCAAGCATTTCCAAGAGAAGTTCGGCGCGAAGTTCATTCGGGGCCACGAGGTCGCCGACTTCAACTTTACCCACCAACACACCAAGGGCTGGACGTGGACGTGGCAGGTTCCGCGTGCGGAGTTCGACCAAGCGCTCATCGACGAAGTCGCTCGCCGAGGCGTTCCGGTTTCATTCGAAACGAAAGTCGAGCACGTTTCGTTCCGACCCGACGAAAGCTCGACGGTTCACGTACGCGGTGCAGACGGCAAGGAAGAAGCCATCGAGGCTCGCTTCATCATCGACGCGAGTGGCTACGGTCGCGTCATTCCTCGGCAGCTCGGCCTCGACCGCCCTTCCACGCAAGACCCCCGGAAGGCCGTCTTCGCGCACATTCACGATCCCAATCGCGGAGCCTTCGACGAGCCCAATCGCATCGTCGTCGTCATGTATGCCCCGTCGGTCTGGGTGTGGGTCATCCCGTTCTCTTCCGGAATCACCTCCGTCGGCTTCGTCGGGAGCATTCCCTTCTTCCCAGACCACGGCAGCACGTCCTCCGAACAATTCCATGCACTCTTGAAGGGTCACCCCTATCTTCGTGCCCGCTTCGATGGGCAACCCACCGTGTTCGAACCAAGGACGCTCGAGTCGTGGTCCGCAACCACCGATCGCTTCGACGGCCACGGCTACGTTCTCACCGGCAACGTAACGGAGTTCCTCGACCCCATCTTCTCGTCCGGGGTGATGTTTGCAACGGTTTCGGCCCAGTTGGCCAGCCAGCTCGTCGTCGAGAAGTTGCAAGGCACACGTATGACCTCGGAAGACTGGGATAGAGCCTACACTCGCGTGGTGCGCCAGGGGGTCGATACGTTTCGAACCTATGTCACCAAGTGGTACGACGGGACATTGGAGACTCTTTTCTTCGCAAAAAACCCACCCGAAGACATCACGCGGAAGATTTGCTCCGTCCTCGCGGGTTATGTTTGGGACATGACGAATCCCTTCGTCGCGAACCACGAAGCAGAGGTCACGAGAACCGCACGCATCATCCGCGCGCTCCGCGGCGCCGAGGGCACGAGGCCCTGAGAATGGCGTACTTTCCTCGCCCGCTCACCGCGGTAGCCCTCGCGAACTGTCTCGGCAATACGAGCGCCGAGGTTTTCGCACGCGCGCGTTCTGGTGAGACGCGATTCAGCGCGAGTGACGAGGTATACCCCGACCTTCCGTTCCGTGTACCGGTCGGGGCCATGAAGGGTCTCGCGAAGCGGTCAGCGAACTTCCCCTGGAGTGGCCTCGAGACGAGATTCTTCCAGATCGTGTTCGCTTCGGTCCTGCAGATCGAGACTCCCGTCGCGAAGGCCGTAGCGCGATGGGGCAAGGACCGCGTCAGCTACGTCTTCTCGAGCTCGACGGGTGGGCTCGCACACACCGAAGATTCCGTCGAGAAGGGTATGCGCCCCGACGAGTTCGGCGATGTCCTCCGCGACCACTCCATGCACGCCACGAACGAGGACGTCATGAATTACCTCGGCATCGCGGGGTACTGCTACGTCGTCACGACGGCATGCTCTTCCAGCTTGAAGGCGCTCAAGGTCGGCATTCGTCTCATCGAAAGCGGCCTCGCCGACGCCGTCCTCGTGGGCTGCGCAGACACCCTCTGCCGCACCACTCTTTACGGCTTTCGAAGTCTCGGCATTCTGCCCGACACGCCCACCTCCCCGTTCAGCGCAGAACGCGCGGGGCTCACGCTCGGCGAGGGCTCGGCATACGTACTGCTCGAACGCTCCGCAGATTCCCCCCTCGCGTGGGTCACCGGCATGGGCGAGAGCTCGGACGCATTCCACCCGTCGAGTCCCGATCCGACGGGCAACGGCGCACGCGCAAGCATGCAAGAAGCGCTCACAACCGCCGGCCTCGCCCCACGCGACATCGACCACGTTGCGGCGCACGCGACGGGGACCATGCAGAACGACGCCATGGAGAGCCTCGCCATCGACACGCTTTTTCACGGCACCCCCGTCACGGCCACGAAGAGTCTGACGGGGCACACCCTCGGCGCAGCTGGGCTCACCTCGCTCGCATTCTCTCTGTACTCACTCGAACACCAGCTCTGCCTCCCCACGCTGCGTTCGGAGCCGAGGGACACCGGAATTCCCCTCTCCATCGTCACGCGTACGACCGAGCGCGCCCTGCGTCACGTGATGGTGAACTCGTTCGCCTTCGGCGGCAGCAACTGCAGTGCCATCCTCTCACGCTCGCATCCCCCCACGCGCGAAGGAGGGTCCTCGTGAGTGCGACCTTCCACCTTCCCGCGCTCTCCGTGGTCGGGCACGGATTCTTCAGCACGCACTACACGACCGCCATCGACGCGGAACGCGGTGTTCCATGCGACGGCAGAAAACCGAAGTTCGAGCTTCTCGTCGCTCGTGCCAGGCGTTTCACGAGCCTCGTCACGCAAATGCACGTCGAGGTATGCGGCCAAGCGCTGGCGCAGCACCCTCCCTCGGCAGAGCTCCGGCCACACGGAATCTTTGCGAGCCATCACGGCGAGCTCCAAATCGCCGCGGACCTCGTCTCCGATCTCCTCACGCTGAAGTCCGTGAGTTCGGCGAGGTTCGCACTCAGCGTGCACAACGCGCCCTCGGGCCTTTTCTCCATCGCCACGAAAAACACACGCAGCTCGACGACCGTCGCGGCGGGTGAGGCATCGTTCGCCGCGGGGCTCCTCGAAGCGTTCCTCATCGCTCAAGAGCGGACACTGCCCGTGCTCCTCAGCTATGCCGACGAACCCATTCCCGCCATCTTCGGCGGGGCTCCTGGGCAAGTAGGAACGGCCTTCGCGTTGCTACTCGTCCCGCGCGGGCAAGAGAACGGTTCCCCGTCGAAGGGCACCATCCAACTAGACGAGTACGACGACGCCGGGAGCGCAAAACACGATC
Source organism: Polyangiaceae bacterium (assembly GCA_046351415.1). GTDB lineage: Bacteria > Myxococcota_A > Polyangia > Polyangiales > Polyangiaceae > JABFRG01. The sequence continues at coordinate 619,079 of JAXLYO010000001.1, forward strand.
CCATGCGGGCGGCGATCGAAGTCGCCAGCGCGATCGAAGAGGGCCGCGCCATCGCGGCGAAGGGAATCGGTCGCGTCCGAAAGGGCGCCTTGCTCGGCTTGACCTTCCACCCCCAAGGCGCTCGGCCATGACGCTCCACAGTGTGACCGAGCACCTCCCCCACGAGTCGCCGATGGTGCTCATCGACGGTATGGTGTCGATGGCACCACCGCGGGTCGTGTGTCGTGCCACCATCCGAGAGGACTTCGTCTTCTTGGAGGACGGAGAAGCAAGCCCACTGTCGATGGTAGAGGTTGCCTCCCAAACGGCTGCAGTATACATGGGCATTCATTGGAAAACGCGGCACATCGGGTTTCTGGCGAGCTGCCGCGACGCGGAGTTCTTCGTCGACCGGTACTTCATCGGTGACGTGCTCGACATCCACGCGGAGCTGCTCGCGGAAACGGATCGTTCGGGATCGTTTGAATGCGCCATCTATCGTGGTGACGAGCGAACCGCACGTCTGCAAATCATGGTCGTCAAGCCGCCGTTCGAGCTCGCCGTAGCCGGCGCCGCACCCCCTCCTCGGCCAACCCCCATCACGGGCTGAAGCATGGCACGCGCGCTCGGAATGAAGCTGCTCGCTGCGTTCTGGGTCTGGGCGTGTATTCGCTTCCTTCCAGCGCCGTTCGGCCTCTACGCGGGTGTCCTCGGTGCACTCGTCGTACTCGCGTTTCTGGTTCAGGCTGTCTGCAGACCCGGAAGCCAGTTTTTTCTGCCCGTCGTGCATCGGGGCCCCCGCGAGCACGCGCGCATCGCTCTCACTTTCGACGATGGCCCCGACCCCGAAGTAACGCCTCGCCTGCTCGACCTTCTGCGAGACCATGGGGCCAAGGCGACGTTCTTCTTCGTAGGTCATCGCGCCGAACGATTTCCTGAAATCGTCCGGCGCGCACACGACGAGGGCCACGACGTCGGCACACACACGTATACGCACAGCACCAGGTTCCACTTTGGCAGTCGCTCGTTCGTCTTTCACGAAGTCGAGCGAGCGATAGACGCCGTAAGGAATATTCTCGGCAAAACTCCCCTCTTCTTCCGAACGCCCCAAGGGCTACGCTCACCACTCGCGACGCGCGTTCTCCGAAGCTACCGAGGCTTGACGTGCTTCACATGGACGCGACGCGCGAAAGATTCACTCGACACGACGGAAGCACGCATCGTCGAGCGGCTTTTCCCGCATTTGCAATCCGGAGCCATTCTCACACTTCACGACGGAAGAGGTCTTCTCGGTGGAGACGACCGCGAGCCAACCCTTGCAGCGGTGAGACGCGTCCTCGACGAGTGCGCCGCGCGAAACCTCGCCTGCACTCCGCTGAGCACGCTGCTCGACCGGAGCGCATACGGAACGTTGTCGTACGTGGGGTCGGAATACGGCACCGCTCTGCATCGTTCCCGATACCCGCTGAGGTACCGCCTGCCGGCCCCCCTCTACCCGCTCGTGCGCATCGTCCGCGCGCTCGCTTGCGGCAGCGCATTCGTGCTCTTTTGGGTCGGGGCTGTCGTCTTCGCGTGGGTCGCGCTGCCCATCGCGTGGCTGCTTGGTGGTTCACCCGAGCAGCGGCTGCGCCGTAACCAGCGCATGCTGCGCCAATGTTTCAAGGTTTTCCACGGCTACATGCGCCTGTTCCGCCTCATGGATTCGCGAGCCTTGGAGCCACTGCCTGCGCGTCCGATTGGTTCGAACAGAGGGCGCTTGCTCATCGCCAACCACACGACGCTCGTCGATATGACGGCGATCGTAGCGAGCTATCCCGACGTCGTTTGCGTCGCCAAGCCCGGCTACGTCGAAAACCTCTGGACCGGACGTCTGCTCCGCGCTTGCGGATTCGTATCGGCCGGGCGCACGTCGGAAGAGCATCAAGCCATGCTCGATGCATGCGAGCGGAACCTGGAGCGCGGCTTCGATGTCCTCGTTTTTCCCGAAGGAACCCGGTCGACTCCGGGTAGCCTGCACCCTTTCCGGCGCGGTGCCTTCGAAGTCGCGTGCCGCTCCAAAGCCGATGCCATTCTGCTCCAGCTTCGAGCCGACCCCTCCGCGCTCACCAAGGACCTGCCTTTCTGGAGCTTTCCCGATACGCGCGTCGCTCACACGATTGCAGTGCTCCAGGTGGTCAGTCCGGAAACTTTCGGCTATAAGAGCCGCACGATGTGTCGCGCTGTCGAGCTTATCTTCCGTGAAAAGTTGGGGTTTTCTTCATGACGCTCGAACAGGAGCTCCAGCAGCTCATCGTCGAAGCTCTGCAACTCGAAGACGTCACGCCCGAATCCATCGACCTCGATGGCGAGCTCTTCGGTAGCGGTCTCGGCCTCGACTCGATCGACGTTCTCGAATTGGCGACGGCCATCGAGCGAAAGTACGGCGTAAAACTGACGCAGGAAACGCCCGAAGTGCGTGCCGCCTTTCGCTCGGTCAACACCCTGGCGGCGTTCGTACGAACGCATCGAAAGCCTTGAAGCGCTTCTCGCTCGCGCCGCTCGCCCTCGTGGCGCTCTTCGGTGCAAGCAGCTCCTCCATCGCGCACGCCGGGGCAAGCGATTCGCCGCCGGCCGATCTCCTCTCGAGCGCCGAAGCCGACACTGCGACTCTGGACCGCGTTTTCGCATCCTTCCGCAGCGTGCAGAATTTCGAAGCCTCCTTCCATGAGGAGAAGAAGCTCACACTGCTGGCCAAACCGCTTCGCAGCGAGGGCGTCGTCTACTTCGAACGCACACGCGGTCTTGCCAGGCACACGAAGGCACCGAAGCCCCAGAAGGTCCTCCTGACCGAGTCGACGCTCAAGGTCTGGAACGGGACGACGACCGAAGACGTGAAGCTCGATCAGTCACGCGAGCTTTCTGCCCTGGCGCTGTCGTTCCCGCGCGTCCTTCGTGGCGACCGCGCAGGGCTCGCGAACACCTTCACGCTCAAGTTACAGGGAACCGATTCCGGCTTCTGGGCACTCACGCTCGTTCCTAAAGACGCATCTCTCCTGCGCATGCTGAACACGATCACGGTCGTTGGAGAGCGCGATGGCGTGCGATCCATTACCGTCGTCGAATCGAATGGCGACAAGTCGACGACGACGTTCACCGATGTTCGGAAGAACGTGACAAAGCCGGCCGCCGACGTCGAAGCACTCTTTCGGCTTCCTTGATGAAGTCGCGCTGGCTGGCTTCGGCAACCATCGCGCTCTGCTCACTTCTCTTTCTCTTGGTCGCTCCGCGGCTGTCGTTCACGACGTCGATAACCCGTTTTCTGCCGACAGATGGCGACAGCGCAGGCCGGCGCTCGGAAGCTATCGCATCCGCGCTCGCGAACGGTGACACGGCGCAAACACTCGTCGTGGACTTGACGGCGGACTCCGCGGCGCTCGCGCGCGTGGCCAGTCGGTTCCATACGTTTCTTCGCGAACATCCTCGCGTCCGGACGGTGACGAGCGCAGGGACCGAGAGCGAACGGGAGCAAATCGCAGCGTTCATCGTGAAGCAGGCCCCCTGGACCTTCCTCGCGCCTCACGACTTCGACGAAAAGGCGCTTCGTGCGCGGTTGCTCGCATTGAAGGACCACCTCGCGGCTCCGGACAGCGCGCTCTATAGTCGAGCGGCACCACGTGACCCTCTCGGAGGGACGTGGGAAGCCGTTCACGCCCTCGAGAAGCTCGCTGACCCGTCGACCGTCGCACGTGAAGGCATTCTCTACAGTGCCGACGAGCGGCATGCGTTCTTCTTCGTGACCACGAAGGCGTCCGCTTTCGACGCTCCCGAACAGCGCCGCTTCCTCGCAGACCTCCAGCAGTGGAAGGCCGCGCAGACCGAGGCCCCCTCCTTGGCGTTCGCAGGTGCCGCTCCCTTCGCCGTCGCGTCCGAGGCGCAGATACAGCACGACATTCAGCATATCGGCATATGGTCCACCGTTGGCATTCTCTTGCTCTTCGCACTGCTCTTTCGGTCGCTGCGACTCATCGTGCTCGCCCTCGTACCGATGGCTGCGGGCTGCGTGGGCGGCCTTGTCGCATGTCACTTCGCCTTCGGATCCGTCCATGGCATCACGCTCGCATTCGGCACGTCTCTGCTCGGCGTCGGTATCGACTACGCCGAGCACTACTACGCACACTTCGCGTTGCTCCCGGAGGACGGCCCCTTTCGCGCGATGAAGAGCGTATGGCGCAGCATTGCGCTCGGTGGATTCACGACCATTCTCGGGCTCTCCGGCCTTCTGTTCTCGGGCAGCCACGGTCTCGAAGAGATGGCCGTCTTTTCCGCGGCGTCGGTCATGACCGCCTTCTTCGCGACGGTGTTTCTCGTTCCGCCATTCATGCCACGGAGCTATCGAAAGCCACCCCTTCTCGCAGCGCTCTACAGCCGGGCTACCGTGGTCGTTCGGAGCATGATTCGTCTGGGGCGAAGCGGCTGGGTCCGGTTCGTACTCGTCGCATCACTCGCCTCGTTCGTCGCACTCGGGGCGCTGCGGACACGCTTCACCGACGAAGTCGATCTGTTGCTCGACCCTCGCGGGGCCCATGTCGTCGAGGACAAACTGGTCCGCGCCCGACTCCAATCACAGACGAGCGACGCCGTCGCGGTCCTCATCGCGGAGGAGGCAACCTTTGCCGAACGGCTTTCCGAGCTCACGGCCGAGCTCGAGCAGGCCCGCGAACGCGGCCTCCTGCGCGCCTTTCCGAAGGTAGACTCGCTGCTGCCGAGCCAAAGGCGCCAAGACGAATCCCGCGCGCGCGCCATCGCTTCGGAACCTGCGATTCGCGGTGCCCTCGCGGAGCTCGATTTCGAGCCAAGCGCTTTCGAACCCTATTTTCGGGCGCTGAGAACGGAGGCCTCCTCGCTCACGGTCGCCGACCTCATGGCCTCGCCCCTCCGCCAACTCGTCCACATCGAACAGAAGCAGCTGCCAGGAGGCGCGAAGGGATACATGCTCGTCCTGCCACTCGGTGGCGTCGAGAACGTGAACGCGCTCCAAGCCGGAGTGAAGAGCGCGTTCGTCGTCGAGCCTCGGCGAGAACTCGTCACGGTCTTCCGGAACGTGCGCGCCCAAATGACGTGGGCAAGCGCGCTCGGGCTCATCGCAATTTTCCTCGTCCTCGGGCTTCGCTATCGCAGCGCACGGCTCGCCCTCGCCGCGTCCCTTCCCGCAGCGGTCGCAGCCGGCCTCACCATGGCGATATTTGCCGTGGCCCATGTCCCGTTGAACATCCTCCATTTGGTGGCGCTGCTCCTCGTCCTCGGCATGGGGGTCGACTACGGCGTCTTCCTCGTCGACAAGACACAGAGCACGACGGAGGCTGCACGTTCACTCGTCAGCATCTTGACGGCGTCGCTCACCACGATTCTCTCGTTCGGGCTTCTGGCGTTCAGCGAGAACCCTGGTCTCTCGGCTCTCGGTCGCACGGTTGCGCTCGGCGTACTCGGGTCGCTCGTCTTGTCTCCGCTCGCGATTGCGGCCTTTCGCGTCGAACTGAAAGACGATAGCGAGGATGCCACATGACCCTGCGGCACCCACTCCGTACGAAGCCCTTGGCACGGGCCTCCTTGGCCTTGGCGGTGTCCTTGCTCGCTGCGTGTCATCCCGCACGCGCTCCGGGGCCGCTCGCCGCTGACGCATCGACCTACCCGTTCACGCTCCTTTCGCCTGCTCTTTCCAAGCACGACTTCATGGTTCGCCAGAACGTGACCATCGCCATCGACGCACAAGGCGAAGTCCATCGCGGCAACATGGACGTCGTCTTGCAAAAACAGGGAGACGCGCTTCTCATCGTGGGCCTCGGCCCGATGAACACGCGCGCGTTCGTCGTCGAGTACAAGGACGGCAACGTGCGTTACGAGCGCACGAGCCCCGCTTTCCCCGACCTTCCGATTGCGCCGCGCGCACTCGTCGTCGACATCGAGCGGGTCTACTTCGCGATCCTACCTGCGCCTCCCGACGGATACAGCGGCACGCTCAGCGGCGTGATCAACGACGAGCACGTCACGGAGAGGTGGGCCGGCGGCTCTCTCCAGCGAAGAACGTTCTCACGAAGAGGCTTCCGTGCCCCCATCGTCATCGACTTCGGACCGGGGTACACGACGAAGAAGGCCGACCCGCATCGCATCGTGCTCCGCAACCCCTGGCTGGGCTACGAAGCCACGATTGCCGGCGACGACGCCGAAACGCTAGACTGACGTCGTGCCCGCTACTCTCGTTCATGGCGACCCCGCCTCGAAGGCGACGTTCTTGTTCGCACACGGTGCCGGTGCAGCCATGGACAGCGACTGGATGAACGACGTCGCGTCGGCACTCGCGAAGGAAGGCGTGCGTGTCGTGCGCTTCGAGTTTCCTTACATGGAAGCAAGGCGCTCGGGAAAGAACAGACCCCCGGACCGATTGTCTCTGCTCCTCGCAACCTATCGGGACATGTACGAAAAGGAGGCCGTCGCGGGGCGACGCGTCTTCATCGGAGGCAAGTCGATGGGCGGTCGCATCGCGAGCATGATCGCAGACGAAGTCTCGGCGGGGGGCGTCGTATGCTTCGGCTACCCGTTCATTCCCGTCGGCAAGAACGAGATCCCGGACGACCGTGTCGCGCACTTGCTGACGCTGAGGACGCCTGCGCTCATTTTGCAGGGAACGCGCGACCCATTCGGAACGCAGAGCGACATCGCGTCGCTCCACTTGCGCCCGCGCATCGTCTGGATTCCGGATGGAGATCATGACCTGAAGCCCCGGGTGAAGAGCGGCTTCACCCACGCAGCACACTTGGCCACGGCCGCCGAGACCGCGGCGCGCTTCATGCTCGACTTGGCCTGACCATGGGCGCACGTCTTCTCGTCTACGACGCGACGCGGCCGCCCGGAGAGTTCTGGCTACGCACGGCCTGGGCCACGGGGGCACGGGTGTACCAAAGCCTTGGTCGGGTCGATGCTTCGTTCGGTGCCCGCGATTGGGACGGCGCGCTCGCCTGGCTGTGTGCCTACCGCGGCGAAGACGGCGACGACGGCGCCATCGACGAAATACAATACTGGGGGCACGGCAAGTGGGGAAAGGTGTACATTGCAAATGACGTCCTCTCCTTGGCTTCGTTCGGGCGCGGCCATGTCCACGAGCAGGCACTTCGGGTGCTGAAAGCGCGGCTCTCCCCCCGAGCCCTCCTTTGGTTCCGTACCTGTGAAACGTTCGGTGCCGACGCGGGTCAGGCCTTTGCAGAAGGACTCACGGATGCCCTCGCGTGCAGAGCGGCAGGGCACAGCTTTGTCATCCACGCGCTCCAGAGCGGTCTTCATGGGCTCATGCCGGGAAGCCGCGCACACTGGGACCCCGCGGAAGGGCTCTCGAAGGGAACCGCGGCAGCGCCCGTGGCGGCGCTTTCTTCGACGCCAGGCGCCCCGAACACGCTTCACTTCATGAACGGGGTCGTGCCTCCCGCGTGGTTCGGCTGACCTCTCCGTTCACGTGCCGAATTGACTGTCTGGGCGTTCGTTCAAGCAGTCGGGTTCGCCCCGCAGTGCCCACAGTTTGTCCGGGTCGAAGTGCGGGTCGAAGATCGTGCGCCCTCGGTATTTGAACTTCTCGCGCGCCTCGTGCATGACGGCGGTTTGCGCAGCCTTCCATGCGGTTTCGACGATCTCGTTGCGACACATGTGGGGGCTGAGCATCCACTTTCGGCCAGACCAGCGGATGGGCGCGCCCGTAACGTTGTCGATTCCGTTCTCGACTTTGATTTGAAGGTAGAGACGGTCGTCGTCCTGCCCGAGGTAGAAGGTCCAATCTTCGTATTCGATCGTGGAAAGCAGCTTCGCAATCTCTTCTTTCGTCATCGACGTGTCCTTCCTTGTCGCCGGTTTTCGCGGCCGTCCAATCCTACTTCAACCTTTGCGAATCATGTTAACCTCGTGCCCATGACGATCCGGAAGGTTGGAAGCTTCGCCACCGCGAGCCTGTTCGTGTTTTGCTCCATCGCAGCCTGCGCGAAGAAGGAAGCGCCTCCTCCTCCCGCGGATAACGCGCCGAGCGGCAAAGGTGTAGGCGGGCGCGCCGCCGCAGCCCTTCCCATCCCCACCGTAGCTACGGCCGAAGTTCTCACGCAGAACGATGCGGGAGCATTCGTGACGAAGAGTGCACGCGTCAACGGAACGCAGAGCCTCGAAGAAGCGCTCAAGGTCGCCAAGGAGGAGTTCCCTCTCGACGCGCAGAGCCGCAGCGCTGCGATTGTCGATTGGAGCGAAGAACGCTTGCGCTGGGCCGACGTCGACATGAAGAAGAATCAGACGTCGACGCTCCTCGCCCTCAAAGACCCGGAGGGCGCCTATGGAAAGCGAGCGTGCTTGACCGGAAAACTCACGACCATCACGGCAGTCCGCGATGCGGATGCTTCAGCGCTGCTCCACTTCAAGGCCGTCCTCGAAGGACCGGGTGAACGCTGGAACCTTTCTGCCGTCGGCGACACGGCGGAACTCGTCAAGGGCTCGACGGCGAAGTTTTGCGGCCTCGCCGTGCACGTCCGCACCCAGCGCGCGGATGGCGGCACGCTCGACACGCTCGACGTGGTCGGCATGTTCGACCTACCCGAAAACCGCAAACGCTGAGCGTTCGCCTCACTTCGCGGGCGCTTGCGCTTTCGTCTGACGAATGGAAGCCATGAACCGTGCGACGCCCGCCTCACTGACGGGCTTGTCGGCCTCTCGTGTCGTGACGACGGCGAAGGCGTCGGAAGGGCCCGACTCGCAAAGCCATGCAGTATGCACGCGCCTCTTGCCGTCGAGCGTCCCCTTCGTGATGATCTCGATGCCCTCCCAGGTGCCGAGCTTTCGTTTCTGCGGCGTGCTCTGCTCGGCGCCGACGAGCTCGACCGAAATGGCCTTTGCGAGTTCGATCACGCGCTCTTCGAGGCTCATGGGAGGGCCTTCCGCGCGTTTCAACTGAATGATCACGATCGTGGCGTCATCGATGGTCGCCGCAATGGAGGTCACGTCTTTGCGAACGGGCTCTGGCATGCTCGCCTCGAACGGCGAGAGCGCGTGCGTCGACCAGGTGGTCAGAGGCGCGGCGGAGGGAGCGGGCCGCGTCGTTTCGAACTTCGCGCTCGCATCCTCCTCGATGGGTTCCGGCGGCCCAGGGGGGCCATAAGCTTGCCGCGTGAAGTACGCGACGCCCGCTGCGAGGACGATCCCGACGAAACCGTAGACCTGACCCTTGTTCATCAGAACGTGTAGCCGAGGTCTTGGAACACGGCGATGTCGAGCGGCTTTGGAACGTAACGCGTGCCGAGCGCGTCCGACACATCCATCAACGGGCGATCGGCGCCGAGAATGTCGTTTGGAAAGTGCGCGCCGTTCACGAGTGGCACGGGACCACCGAAGGCGCCTACGGCTTTGGCCCCTGTGAACTTGCCGTCGACGACGAGGGCCTTGAAGGGGTCGGCCGTCCCGAACCCGAGGACGTGACCGAGCTCGTGAAGGGCGACGGAAACGAAGTCCATTTGCGCGGAGGGAATCGCAGCGGACGAATCGGCTGTGTCGTCGAAGAACCAAGGAGAGTTCTCGTCGAAGCTGATCCACGCCGTCCACGGCTGGAACGGAACGCTCTTTTGCCGCGCTTGGAGCGAACTCGCGAGCGAAGTGTTCGTGACCCCCGACAGCCCGAACGTCGGCGACGAAAGCCCGAGCGTGCCTCCACCGAGCTCGGAGCTCCCGACGAAGACGACGATGTCGTCGATCTCGTAGTCGATGTTGAAGCTCTGCGCGGGGTCCTTGGGGTGCTCTGGGTCGCGCACGAGAATGAAGGTGTCCTTCGGCACGTTTGCAAACCCCGTCTTGATGCGCGTTCCCCAAATGCGAGCTGCACCTTCGAGGGCTGCGCGCCGCTTCGTGTCGGAGAAGAACCCCTTCGTATCGAAGCGATAGTCGAACTGGATCTTGAACGTGACAGCGGGCTTGCCCGCATCGTCCTGAGGCGCGGCATCCCCGGAGACGACGACCTGCCCGTCGGGGATTTCGCCCCCGTCTACGCCGGGGCCACCCCCACCCACGTCGACGCTGCTACAGGCGAGCGCGACGCCGACGAACCCGCAAAGAAAGACATCGCGAAGGCGCATTGCGGGGCGAACGTAGTCGATTCTGGGGCACTCGCCAATGCCAGCTAGAAGGCGGCGAGGAGACGCAGAACGGCGTAAGCGACCATCGAGACGAGCAACCCCATCGCGCGCCCACGCAACCCTTCCTTGAACCCGAAATAGACCGCGAGTGGTGGTACCAATGCTCCCAGCAGTGCGCGTATGCGTGGTGTCTTCTTCGCGAGCCCGAACACGGTTGCAACGAGAAACACGATCGCGATTGCGAACGACAAAGACAGGGCGGCGAAGGCGATGCGATCTTTCACGGGCCCCCCGCGTCCATGCTCGTTTCCGGCGCGTTCTCCCTATTTCTCGCGCGAGCTCTACCGTCAGGACCTGCATCGCGTGCGGCACTCCGCTCAGGTCGAATGTCAGCGCCCGTTGGCTCGTCCTCCCCATCGAGGTTCACGATCGAGAGCCGCGTCCCTCTCGCTTCGCCGACGGCCGGCGGCTCGTCGACGGTGCCCCCATCCGCTCCGCGCCAGATGCCGGGCGCAAAATAAAGCTCCCCCGTGGGCCCGCGCACGGCCTGCCAGGGCGCAAACGCCGCACCCTGGGGCGGAATGACCCACCTGCCACGACGCCACCCCCATCGACGACCGTTCCATGACCACTCGCCACCGACCCATACAGCGCGAGCGTCGCTCGGCTCCGGTACCGTTTCGATTCGAGCCGGCGGGGGTGGATAGGGAATTGCAACGAGGTCGTCCGACGTGTGGGCAGTGTAAGGTGGCCGTGGCAGCGCGGACATTCCGCACCCCGCCGCCAAAGCTAGACTGCATGCGAGTGAACCAAGCGATCGACGATCGAAGAAGCCGAGCAAACGCCTCCCGAGCGAAGGCGGGTTCGCGGTCGCTCGCCGATCGTTGGAATTCCCTTGGGGCGCGTGCATGGCTTCTCGGTCTGTGTATGCAATTTGCTGGCACACGGTTCGTACGAGCCGCGAGCGCGCTGGGGCGTCGTTGTGCGCTCGCGGCGCTGGCCCCCTTCGTACTCCTTCTTGCCGGTTGTTACCACGTTCCGGAAGGTCGTACGGCCATCGACACCGTGAAGGTTGAGGTCGCCGAGGTCCCGAACACGAAGGACAGCATCGACACGGAAGAACTTCGCGAGAAGATCGCAACGGCCCCCAGCCCGAAGCTCTTCGGCCTCTTTCGCGGCGTCGTCTACGACTACACGTTCTTCGACCGTTCGACGTTGCAGCGAGACCTTGCTCGAGCCGAGGCGTTTTGCAGAGCGCGCGGCTACTACGATGCGCACGCGCGCGCAGGGGTCGTTCGCTACGTGTCGGAAAAGCACGTCCAGGTCGAGATCACCGTCGAGCCGGGGGAGCCCGTCCGCGTCGCGGTGCCCACGATCGAGGGCATCGCAGACCTTCCCGAAGATGTCATCCGCCTGTCGCAACGTGCCGTGAAGAATCAGCTGCGCGTGGACGAGCCCTTCGACGAAGATCTGTTCGCGAAGGCCAAAGAGACCTTGGCGCGAGCGCTTACCGATCGCGGGTTCGCCTTCGCCAAAGTGACGAGTGCTGCGAACGTGGACCTCGTCACGAAAAAGGCGACCGCGACGTTCCACGTTGAGCCTGGTCCAGAGACGAACTTCGGAGAAGTCCTCCTGGATGGCCTCGGAGGTCTTCCGGACGCCCAGGTACGTGCCGTCATCGATCTCCACGTTCAACGGGGCGAGAGATACTCCACGCAGAACCTCGACGACGTGCAGCAAGCCATCCTCGACATGGGCGTCTTTTCGACCGTGGACGTCGAGCCCTTGCTCGACAAGGGCCCCCGTGAGGACGGTCAAGTCGACGTTCGAATCCACGTCGAGCCCTCGAAGCTCCATACCGTGCGAGCGGGTGTCGGACTCGAATTCGACTCGCTCCGTGCGGACGTCCACGGACTCCTTGGCTGGGAACACCGAAACTTCCTCGGCAGGTTCAGGACGTTCTCCATCGAGACGCGTCCGGGGCTCGTTTTCTACCCGCTCCGCGTCAACAACTTCGTGGCGCCCACGGACTACTTCCCCGAGAACCGACTGAAGCTCGAGGTTCGCGAACGCAACCTTTTCGGCACGCGCATCGCTGGGTTCGTTCGACCCCAATTCGACGTCTACCCCGTGCTCATCACGCCGAACCCCGTCGAAAATGCTCCTGTGCTCGGATACGCCGAACAAAGACACATCGCCGGCATCGACGCCCTCTACGGACGCGTGTATACTGCACTTTCGCATACCGTTCAGGTTGCTTATCCGTTCTCGTATGCAGGCGGCAAAGACCCCAACCTCTCGCTCATCGTCATCTCGTATCCCGAATTGACGCTACAGCTAGACTTGCGCGACAACCGCGTGCATCCCCGGAAAGGCATGTTCCTTTCTGGAACCGCCCAAGTCGCAGGCGGTCCATTCGGTGGCGACGCTGTCGACTTCAAACTCCAACCGGAAGTGCGTGGCTACGTCCCCGTGGGTCGGCGGGTCGTCCTCGCAGCGCGCGCTGCACTCGGGTTCCTGTTCGCGGACGCCAACAGCTACGGCACGGCCGTTCAAGGCGATCCGCGCATCTTGGACGGCCCCACCCGCACGAAGGACTATCAGCTCACCTTCTTCCGCGGGCTCTTCTCCGGTGGCCCGAACTCCAACCGCGGCTACGCGCCCCGCGCGATCAGCCCCTACGGCAACGTCGGCTTCCTCTCGCCGCAAGCCGAGCAAGCGCGGCTCGACGCCGGTTGCGTTCAAGACTGCCGCGTTCCGACGGGCGGATTCACGCAATGGGAGGCCTCGCTCGAAGCCCGCATCCTCCTCGCCGGACCGCTATCCATGGCGCTCTTCTGCGACGCGGCAGACGTTGCGCCGCAAATGGGACAAATCCGCCCGAACTACCTCCACCTTTCGTGCGGCGCGGGCGGGCGTTACGATACACCCGTCGGTCCCATTCGGCTCGACATTGGCTATCGCATCCCCGGTGCACAGGTGATCGGGACAGCAGCGTCCGACCAGAAAGAACAACCCCTTCTGCTCGGCATGCCGATTGCAGTCGCGATCGGCATCGGAGAAGCTTTCTGATGCGACGCTTCCTTTCGGTTCTGTGGAAGAGCCTCTCGCTCACGATCGTATTCGTGCTCGCGCTCGTCGTCTCCGTCGTGATGCATCTCGACACTGCTCCGGGCCTTCGCGTGGTCAAGCGGGAGCTCAACGCGAACCTCGGGACGCTCTTCGCAGCCAACCTCGAAGTGAACGACCTCCGTCACGTGGGAATCTTCGGTGCGAGTGGCATCGACGCACGCATCGTCACGCCGGAGGGGACCGAGGTCATCGCCGTCTATGGCGTATCGGCCCACGTACATGTGCTCGGGATCCTGAAGTCCGTTCTGCTCGACGACGGGCCGATGGTGATTCGTATCGAGTCGCTCCATGTTCGCGACGCGCGCGCGTCACTCGCGAAGGACGCGAAAGGTGAGCTGCTGATCGCAAAGGCCTTCGAGCTTCGAAGCCCGAGCCCTCCTCCGCCTCCGGATGCACCCAAAGGACGCGCGGTCGACGTCGAAATGCCTCGCATCGAAGCCCAAAGCATTCACATCACGGGTGAACCCACCGAAGGCTTCCCAGTCGATGCCTCCATTCACGATACTCTGACGAGCGTACTCGTTCGCGAACCCGGGGTCGAAGTTCGCCTCGCACACGCCAAAGTCGACACGAAGTTGCCGCGCCTCCTTCAGAACGCCCCGCAAGCACTGGCGGCGCTGTGGGTCTCCGCCGATCTTTCGATCCCATCGGCGGGTTTCGGGCCGCTCGGAACCCAAGCCGACGTGCGCGGCAACGTCGGCGGCATTCCGCTATCCGTCACTGCCGCGATGAGGGAAGACGTCGTGCGTGCGAACGTCGAGGTGCCGATCGCCGCAGGCGAAAGACTCGCCGAAATGACGGAAGCTCCACTTCGTGGGCCTCTCTCGCTCCGAGCGCTCGCGTTCGGGTCACTCTCACGACTCGCATTCAGCGCAAGGGCAGCCCTCGCAGGCGGTGGCGTCGAAACGCACGGACAGGTAGGAATCGGTGCGACCACGTCACTACTCGCGCAAGTACGCGCGCGTCACTTCGATCTCTACGGCGTCGGGGCTTCGTCGTCGAACCTGCAGGCCGATGCAGAGGCGGCGCTCGCCTTGCCGGCGGGGCCAAAGTTCGAGCCCAGCGGCACCGTGCGACTGAGAACGTTCGACTCGTCGATTGGCGAGACCCCTCTGCCGAGCGCGCTCCTTTGGGCTCGCCTCGACAAAGGTCACCTCGTGGCCGAGGGAGTCATCGACGAACCCGGCGTACCTTCGAGAATCCAGGCCGAAGGCAGCATCGAATCCCCCATCTCCTTTTCGAGTCATTCGGACGTCACGCTCGGCGCTATCACGCGCGCTTCGGTCCCTCTCTCCGGGAGTCTCACCATCGACACACGGGGCACGCTCGACCCCGTGACGCTCGCCCTATCGGCGACCGCGAATGTCCAAGGCGGGCACGTCTCTTTTCCGGGGTCCGTGACGAGCTCGATTCACGTCGAGCTCGTCGCCACGGGCAACGTGACGCATCCACAGATCGTCGCGAATTCACGATTCACTCACGTGGGCGTGGCGGGCATCGAGCTAGACGACGTCTCCGCAGGAGGTACCCTTCGCTTCGGTTCGATCCACGTTGAAGACGTGCGCGTCGCAGCAAACGCCCACGGCGAGAAGATTCTCGTACTCGTCTCGCGCGTCGAGGTGACGGATGGCGGCGAGGTCCGCATTCGCGACGGCAGCGCGAGCGGACTCGGCGAAACGGTCCGGTTCGCCGGTGACTACAGCGCGAGTGGCATGAAGCTCGGAGTTCAGGGTAGAAACATCGAGCTCGCACGCGTTGGAAGAGTACTCGGCATGGAGGGGCTCGGCGGGAATGTCTCCATCTCCGGCGACATTCGGGGCCGCGGCAAAGAAGTCGAAGGCACGGTCGGAATTCACGTCGAACGTGGATCGTACGACAACATCAGGAACGCACGCGCGTCTCTCGAGGCATCTCTCGAGGACCGACGGCTCGTCATCCACGCAAACGGAAACCTGGGCAAGGCCGGGCGCTTCGAAATCAGCTCGAATGACCTCATGCTTTCGGAGGCCGCCCTCGCGCCGCACGCCCTCGAACGGATTTCTGGGCACGTCGCACTCGACGTCGACGTCGACTTCGCTCGCCTACCTCGATTCGTTCCCGCGCTTCGCGGCAGAGACGTTCAAGGCTCGCTCAAGCTGACCGGGCACGTTTCGCGCGAAACAGGGCAGTGGATGCCTGCCGGTACGCTCGCGGCACAGACGTATGGGCTCTCGTTCAGTCTTCCGCCTCCGGAGGGCGAGAGTGAGACCCCGCGCTCGGACGCAGCCGAACCAGAAGCCGCAGCAGAAGTGCCCGCCCCCGCCCCACTTCCCAAAGCAGGCACCATCCAAGCGAAAGCACGTGTGCCGGACATCAACAAGAAGCCGAAAACGACGACGCCCGTGAGGCGTGGCCTCGTCGTTGCCGGAATCGACCTTGCAGCGGACGTCCACGTCGACCCCACCTCCGGCTTCACGGGTATCGCCGCGCGTCTGCACGATAGCAAGGGCACATTGGTTTCGTTGGATGGAAAGGCCAATCTCCCGTTCGAGCGTCTCTTGCGCGTAGCTCAGGAACACCCAAACGACCTGATTGCAGAGTGCATGGATACGCAAGTGTCGATGAAAGTCGTCGTTCCGGAGCGAGCGCTGGACGCCTTCCCATCCATTCTCGGTTTCGGAGCGCTGCGCGGAAAGACGGCCGCAACCATCGACGTGCAAGGCACCCCCAACGTTCCTCGTGTCGCGCTCGCCGTCACCGGCAGAGGGATGCGGGACGCCGAAACGAATGCGAGGTTTGCGGCCGACGTCGACGCAGAGATGACGTACGACGGGAAGGTCGTCGCACTCGACCTCGATGCCAGGAGCGGTCCGAAGGGCTCGGCAAAGGCTCAGGTGCGCATGCTGGCGAACGCAGCAGACCTTCTTTCCGCCAAGGACCCCCTTGCCGCACCCTGGGCCGCCAACGCGCGGGTCGACCTCGCGGCGTTCCCCCTTCAGTTCGTGCCGCTCCCGTCGGGACAGAAGGTCCGGGGAACCATTTCGGGGTCTGCATCGCTCGATCGCCTTCACGACGACGCATCGTTGCTCGCGAAGTTCGTGATGTCCGACGTACGAATCTCGAGAGCCGCGTTCACTCGCATCACGACCGAAGCGGAAGCCAAGGGGGGCGACATGCGTGCGTCCGTGCACGTCGAACAAAAGGATGGCACGGCTTCGCTCGTCGCCAAGGGTGGCCTCGATTGGGGTGCGAACTTGGCCCCCGCAGTGAGTACGAACCGTGCGCTCGAAGCAGAACTCGTCGCCAAGAACCTGAATGCGGGCGCACTCCTCCCCTTCGTGGGCGGCGCCCTCTCCGACCTCGATGGTCGTATCGATGCAGATGCACGCGTCTCTGCGGGAGCCGACGGAAAGAACGTCAAGATGCAGGGCGGTATCGACTTTCGAGAGGGCGTGCTCGGCATCCCGTCGGTCGGTCAAGAGTTCAGAGATGCGCAAGCCAAAGTCACCTTCGAGCCAGGGGGAACCATCCGCCTCGTTCGCGCCACGGCGCACGACGCGACGGGCGAGTTCACCCTGACCGCCAGTGCGCACATGGACGACCTCCGCTTCGATTCCGCCGAGGCGTCCCTCACCATCCCACAGGACAGCCCCGTCGACATGGCCGTCCAGGGGCAATCGCTCGGGGAAGTTTGGGGCGTCGTAAAGGCCAAAGTCGCTGCGTCGAAAGACGGCTCTTCGATTGCAGCAAACGTGGCGATTCCGTCGCTGCACGCCAAACTTTCCGACACCGGTACGCGCAGCCTCCAAGTCCTCGAAGCGCCCGACAACATCCATGTAGGTCACATGCGAAGACACGGTGTCTTCGTGGCTCTGCCGCGCACCGCGACCGAGTTCAACGGCGGAGCAGAGGCTCCCAAGGGCCCACAAACGAAGGTCACGGTCAACGTCGCGTTTGGCGACGACATCGAGATACGACAAGGGTCGCTCTTCCAAGCCCGTTTCACCGGCAAGCTCGCCGTCGTCTCGGCGGATGAAGTCTCGGTCCGTGGACAGCTCGTCCTGACCGGAGGCCAAGCCGATCTTCAAGGCAAGAAGTTCGAGATTCAGAAGGGTACGGTGACGTTCAACGGCGACGATCCGACCAACCCCGTCGTCGTCGCAACCGCAGGGTGGACAGCCGGTGACCGCACCCGCGTCTACGCGGATTTCGTGGGTCCGGTTCGTACGGGCGTCGTGACGCTACGCTCAGAGCCAGCCCGCACCAAGAGCGAGATCTTTGCCCTCGTCGTCTTCGGTTCGGTCGATGGAATGGGTGGCAACACCGGCGGCGGCACGAAGCCAGGCACCGCCACCACCGCAGCAACCACCGTCGCCGGCGCTCAAGTTGGCAAGGGCATCGACAAGGCGCTCGACGACATCGCGGGGCTCGAGACCCAGACCCGCATCGACACGACGAATGCCAACAACCCCAGGCCCGAACTCGAAGTCATGATCTCACGGACCGTGTCCATTCAATTTGGCCACGTTCTCGGCACTCCCCCGCTGAGCCAGCCGGATGTCAACCTCGGGACCATCAAATGGCGGTTCGCGCCTCGCTGGTCCTTGGCCACGACTTTCGGTGATCGCGGCAAAGCGGCGGTCGATACGCTCTGGAATTACCTGTACTGACGCAGGTTACATGGGAACGGACGAACTTCCGAGTCGCGCCGCCGACGGCTGGGAATGCGCCTACGGTTGGTTCAGCTTGCCCGCTTCGGACTCTGCGAGACGCGCAAGGATCCAGGAACGATACTGAATCACATCGCCCGTGGTCTCGCCCGGGCTGAGGCCACGGTTGCCGAGCGGTTTTCCACCCAGCGGTCCCTTCACGATGGCCACGATCTCACTTCCGCCCGTCGGGAAATACGGACCGCCCGAATCTCCGCCGCACGTATTGCTCCCGTCGACGAGAAGATTGCGGGACATCTCGGACTTGCGCTTCACGCCATCGACACCCTTTTTGCACCCCTTGCCGTAGGCCCCGTAGCCGTACACCGTGAGCGTTCCCTGGCTTGGAAAAGTGCGTGCGATCGAAACGGGTTTGGCGAGGGACGGATCGACGGGCTTGTCCAGCTGAACGACAGCGACATCGAAGGAGAACTGGAGCACGTTCGCGTCTGCGCGGTAGCGCCGATACGTGTAATCTACACTTCTTTGAGCAGTGCGAATTCGGAAGAAACCGAGCTCCGGAGCAGAAGCCGCTGCGATCGTCGAACCGAAATCGACACAGTGGGCGGCGGTCAGAACGGTCCGCGGACCGATGAGGGTCGCGGTGCACGCCGTGCGCTTCTCCGAGTTGTGGAGGTACCCGACCTCGGGGCGCTCCAAGGTCTCCGTGTAGCTCCGGAGATCGTCGTCCGAGGCGCCTTCGGCGTCGGCAGAACAGGCGGCGAGCCCCGCAAGCGCGACCATGAGGAGCAGAGGACGCGGCGTTGAATGGAGAAGAGCCTTTCGCAGGGACATGCAGCTCAAATCTCTACCCGCGGCCTCCACGCGGTCAACCTTCGAACCAACCATGGCCGAAACGGGCGCCCAGAAAGGCTGCCCCCTTCCCTCGCCTCCCTCGCCTCCCTCGCCGATCCCTCCCCCGGCTCGGGTTGCTTCGAATGTCGCGTTCGCGGGGCCTGGGTCGAACGGCAAAAAAGGGACAATTTTGCAGAAATTTGCCTCGTGCCGGTGGGCTAGCTCCGAAATTCCCTGCGAAAGGCCCCGGGCGACCGCGTTCTCCGGTTCCATTCTGCCCAAAGCTTGGCTAGTTGGGGGCGCTACACATCATGGCAAGCCGCATCCCCATCGAACGCATTCGCAATATCGGTATCTCTGCTCACATCGACTCGGGCAAGACCACGCTCACGGAGCGCATCCTTTTCTACACGGGTCGCATTCACGAGATTCACGAAGTCCGCGGCAAGGACGGCGTCGGCGCGAAGATGGACTCGATGGACCTCGAGCGCGAGAAGGGCATCACGATCCAGTCCGCAGCCACGTACTGCATCTGGAAGGGATCGCAGCGCCAGCTCGAAGACTACAACGTCAACATCATCGACACCCCAGGCCACGTCGACTTCACGATCGAAGTCGAGCGCGCCCTCCGTGTGCTCGACGGTGCGATCCTCGTTCTCGACTCCGGTAAGGGCGTCCAGAGCCAGTCGATCACCGTCGATCGCCAGATGAAGCGCTACCACGTTCCGCGCATCGCGTTCGTCAACAAGATGGACAACCCGGGCGCAAACTACGAGCGCGTCTCGCAGATGCTGAAAGAGAAGCTCGGCCACCACTCCGTCACGCTCCAGGTCGCGATGGGTGCGGAAGACAAGTTCGCGGGCATCATCGACGCGGTCACGCAGCGCGCCTTCTACTTCGACGGCGACGACGGCGAGAAGGTCCGCGAGACGGACGTCCCCGCCGAGTACGCCGAGGAGACGAAGGCAGCCCACGAGCGCATCATTCAGCAGGTCGCCGACGTTGACGATACGCTCGCCGAGAAGTTCTTGAACGAAGAGCCCATCTCCGTCGAAGAGCTCCGCGCCGCTATTCGTCGCGCGACGCTCGCCCTCAAGATGACGCCCGTCATGTGCGGCTCCGCCTACAAGAACAAAGGCGTTCAGCTCCTCCTCGACGCGGTCACGTACTACCTCCCCTGTCCCACGGAAGTCGTCAACGAGGGCCACGACCAAACCAACAACGAAGAGAAGATCATCGTCCACTCGGACCCCACGAAGCCCTTCGTCGGCCTCGCCTTCAAGCTCCAGCAGGACAAGTACGGTCAGCTCACCTACTTCCGCATCTACCAAGGTACGGTTTCGTCCGGCGACACGATCTTCAACGTCTCGAACGAGATGCGCAAGGTCCGCGTTCCCCGTATGTTCCGTATGCACTCGGATGACCGTGAAGAAATCCAGACGGCCGAGGCGGGCGACATCGTCGCGTTCTACGGTGTCGAAGCGAGCTCCGGTGAAACCTTCACCGACGGCAAGCAGCAAATCACGCTCACCTCGATGCACGTCCCCGCGGCGGTCATCTCGCTCGCAGTCGCCCCGAAGGACCGCGGCGCCGAAGCGAACTTCTCGAAGGCGCTGAACCGCTTCACGAAGGAAGACCCGACCTTCCGCGTCCACCAGGACGAAGAGTCGCAGCAAACGATCATCAGCGGCATGGGCGAGCTCCACCTCGACATCTACATGGAGCGCATGCGCCGCGAGTACAACTGCGAGGTCGTCGCCGGCAAGCCGCAGGTGGCCTACCGCGAGACCATCACGCAGCGCAGCGAGATCGCCTACACCCACAAGAAGCAGACCGGTGGTTCGGGTCAGTTCGCGCGCGTCGTCGGCTTCATCGAGCCGCTTCCGGAAGATGCAGTCGAGACGTACGAGTTCGTGGACGAGATCGTCGGTGGCGCAATCCCCCGCGAGTTCATCCCCGCGTGCGACAAGGGCTTCCGCGAGGCGATCAAGAAGGGCAAGCTCATCGGCTTCCCCGTCGTCGGCCTCCGCGCCACGATCAACGACGGTCAGTTCCACGCGGTCGACTCGTCCGAAATGGCGTTCAAGACGGCAGCCCTCCAGGGTCTCCGTGAAGCGTATGCCGGTGCGAAGCCGATCATCCTCGAGCCGATCATGAAGGTCGAAGTCGAAGCTCCGGTCGAGTTCCAGGGCGCCGTCGTCGGTCAGGTCAATCAGCGCCGCGGCGTCATCCAAGACACCGTCAGCGCCGACGTTGTCACGGTCACGGCTCTCGTTCCGCTCAACACGATGTTCGGTTACTCGACTGACCTTCGTTCCGCGACGCAGGGTAAAGGCAACTACACGATGGAGTTCGCGAAGTACGCTCCCGTGCCGCGCCAAGAGCAAGAAGAGATGGTCAAGAAGTACAAGGAGGCGCAAGCCGCCGAGGCCGCGAAGAAGTAGCTCGCTGCTCTTCCGGTTCGGGATTACGAGCCTCGAGACACCTGTCTCGGGGCTCGCGCCTTTTGTGCATGCGGCACTGTGGCGAAGTGGCGCTGCTTTGCCAAAATGCATCGCAACGCGCACGGGCATTCTCGTCTGATCCCCGCAAGCGTGCAGATTCTCGTCGCTGCTACGCGCATGCTTTTTGCACCGCCTCCCTTTCGTGGTGCCTAGGGAAAAACGTTGGGTCACGCCGACGCGCGTCGCGGGGATCGTTGGCTGGCTGGCGACCTTGACGGGTTCGGCCTCCGCCTTCGCCGAAGACGACATCGACGGCAACGTACCTCGCCTTCGCGCGTTCACCGCATACCGTGCGGCCTTGGCTCACGCTCGGAATCGGCACGGCAGTTACGACGTTCGTCTCGATCGAGCGCGTGCGCGCGGGTGCGCACTTTCCCTCCGACGTCATCGCGGGTGCGGTCGCTGGTGCCGGCATCGGTGTCATCGTGGCGCACTTGCATCGCAGCGAAGACGTGAAGCAGCGGAACATTTGGATCGGCTATGGCCCCGAGCGTTCGGGCGGTAGCGTGCAGCTGGGCGGCGTCTTCTGATGGTTGCCCGCTCACCGTGCCTCCGTTAACCTCGAGTCCATGGGGGTCATCAAGGCCGTACGAAAGGTGCTCGTTCGTGCGCCCCGCGAGGAAGTCTGGAAGCTCGTCTCCGACACTGACCGAATGAACCGCCGCATTGGTCTGGGCGAGATCAGCATTCAAAAGAAGGAGGCGACCGCTGACTCTCCTTCGCGCTTCGTCATGACGACGAACTCGATGGGCATTCCCCTCACATACGAAGAGTCGCCTTTCGAGTGGCGCCAAGGCTCTCACTTCCGAGTGTTTCGAAAGATGCGCGGTGGCATCGTGGCATCGACCACGAGCACATTCGAGTTCGCAACGGTGGGTGACGGCACCGAGGTGACCTGTACCGTCGAAGCGGAACCGCGCTCCATTCTCTTCTCTCCCATCGCTTGGTTCGCGGTGAACGACGGTCTCAAGCGCGTCGTCGAATTGCTCCATTCCATCGAGAAATTCGCCGTCGAGAAGAAGCCGCACCCGTATGCCATTCCCGCGAGCACCCCCGACGAGGAAGCGCTCGCCCGAGCCAAGCGCGAACTCGAACAGGTCACAGGAAAGACCAAAGGAGCGGAGCTGCTTGCAAAGTACCTTCGGGAAGCCTCCGACGCCGATTGCTTTCGTATGCGTCCTTTCGAACTCGCCGAAGAATGGAACATCGATCGCAGAGAAGTACTTCACACGTTCTTGCACGGAGTTCCAGCCGGACTGGTGGAGCTCCAGTGGTCGCTCATTTGTCCGAGCTGTCGCCTCGAATCGTCTCACGCGAAGTCGCTCGAGGCGATTGGAACCGAAGGGCACTGCCAGCTTTGCGACCTCACGTTCGAACTCGAATTCGATCGTGCCGTCGAGGCGACCTTCAAGCCGCACCCGGGTGTTCGCAAGGTGGGCGAGCAACTGTTCTGCATGGCAGGCCCTGGCCGAATGCCGCACATCCTCTCGCAGGCAATCTTGCCGCTCGGCGGAAAGAGCACCATGCATGCACCTTCAGAAGAAGGTCGATATCGTCTCTTCGTCCGCTCCGGAGGCATCTCTTCCATCGAGGTATCGTCCGCCGGAACCGCACGTGCATCGCTCGTCGCGAAGAAGGGCGAGCTCGACCAATCGGCATTGCGACTCGCTCCGAACGCGCCCATCACGATCGAGAATGAAGTCGGCGAGGCAACCCACGCAAAGATCGAGAAACTCGAGTATCAAAGCCTCGCCGTTTCGGCGCATGTCCTCTCCACCCTGCCCGACTTTCGTCGCCTCTTCTCGAAAGACATCATCAAGCAGGGCACCATTCTGAAGGTGGCTCGCGTCGCGTTGCTCTTCAGCGACCTCGTGGGCTCAACGGCGCTCTATGCCACTGTGGGGGACGCCGCAGCCTTCCGACTCGTCGACGACCATTTCGACGTGCTGCGGAGCGCGATCGCCGCGAGCTCGGGCACGGTCGTGAAGACCATGGGCGACGCCGTGATGGCCGCATTCGACAACGAGGACGACTGCGTTCGTGCGGCAAAGCTGGCCCTCGAAGGGTTCGAGCGATTCAAGCCCTCCTCGGAGCACGGACACCTCGTTGGCCTCAAGCTGGGCATGTACGCAGGTCCTTGCTACGTCGTCAGCGCCAACGGCGTGCTCGACTACTTCGGCCAAACCGTCAATGTCGCTGCGCGCATTCAGGCACTCGCGGGCGGCGCGGAGCTCGTCGTTCCCGCCTCGACGTTCGAGGCAATGAGTGTTTCCGAACGACGCGCTTTCCACGTAATCGAAGCGTTCGAGACGCGCGTCAAAGGCGTCGCCGACCCGCTGTCTCTCGTGCGCTTGGGCCTCGCGTCGGCGCACGGCATGGAGCGCTCACAAGCCGGCGTCGGCACCGCCATCCGAACCTGACGCGCGCGCATCGGTCGCCGCCCCAGCGTCCACCGCACTTGCGTCGGGACGGACGACGGGACTGAGGTGCACCGTCGTGAATACACCGGTGTAGAAGATCGAGTCGCCGATGACCGAGCCGAAGAAGAGCGCATCACGGTTGTCGGGAGAGCGTGCACCGACGATGGCCCATTCGTCCTTCTTGGCGTCGTACTTCCAGAGCTTCCCCGATGAGTCGGTACGGTTCGAGTGCACGCGATCGACGAGAACGAGCATGTAGAGGTTGCCGCCGAGGACGACGCTCGTGTAGACGCCCGCATCGATGTCCCGCGGCGGCTCTTTGCCCGCGGTCCAAAGATCACGGGAGACGTCGTAGCGATGCAGCACCGGCGGCATCATGCCGAAGTATGCGACGGGACCGCTCGAAAGAGCGTCGAGTCCGAAGCCGATGCCGCGGCTCGGCATTTGAGCTCCCGTCTTCCAAGTGTCCGCGAGAGGATCGTAGACGAGCATCTTGCTGTCCGGCTCGGCGGTCTTCTCCGACGGTTTCGAGAAGCCTGCGATGACGTAGAGTTTCTGGTCGTACGGCACGACGCCAGCGCCCCCCCGAGACGAGGGCGGTGCAGAAACCTTCGTCCACTTGTCGGCAACGGGATCGAACGAATACGCTGTCGCGAGCGGCGTCACGAGGTCCTGACTGTCGAATTTCGTACTACCCAGAAGCCAAACTCTACCGCCCCACACGGCGGGGTAGAGGCCCCCGCCGACATCTTCGGGCACGGGAGTCTTCGACGTCCATGTATCCGTAAGAACGTCGTAGCAGTCGACGTCCCGCGAGAGGTGCGCGTCGCGCCCCGCCGCTCCCCCGAAGAGACAAACCGTGTCTCCGATCTTCGCACTGTAAGCCATGTGCGCGCCTTTCCACGGCGCGCCCTTCGTCCAGCGTCCGACCATCGGGTCGTACACGTCCACTGCGGAGACATAGGTGCCGTTCGCGTCGAGACCACCGAAGACGATCACCCTTCCCCCGGACGACTCGACCGTGAACGAGTTTCGTTTCGTTGGGGGTGCCGGCAGTGTCTGGAACTTGCCAGTCATCGTGTCGAACCGTTCGAGATGCATTTCGAAGGAAACGGTGATCGCGGTTCCGCCGTCGGCCAGGGCCGCGATCTGATCAGCGAACGAAGGCACGCAGCCGTTCGAAGCGAACAGCAAGGCCGGGGCCGAGAAAAGGAGTGCGCGTACGATACGGTGCGTCATCGTGATACCCAAGTGCGTATGAGCAGCTTTCACGCCACGGTCCGTCTGGCCCAATTTCCAGCGCAAATCGAGTGTGCTGCCGGCTTCCTTCGTGAGCGGTGCATGACACGTACGACATAGTCGTGCCCAGCATTCACAGTGTACGGGCATGGGCGACGCGAAGCTTCCCGTGTACGCTCGGTGACTGGTGTTCACCCTCTCGCGCGAAAGTCATGAGTCTGTCATCGCACGAAGGCTCATCGAGGCCCTCGACCTCGAGCTCACTGCCCAATACCCCGAAGAGGGAGCAACGTTCTTCGAGCTCCTGGCGGTCGATGTCACCGAGGGTCACGGCGCCTTCCTCGTTGCGTGGGAGGGCACCGAGCCTGTCGGCTGCGGCGCGGTGCGAAAGCTCACCGACGACAGAGTCGAACTCAAGCGAATGTACGTCGTCCCGAACTTCCGTGGAAAAGGTGTCGGCTGCGCTCTACTTTCTGCGCTCGAAGACATCGCGCGAAGCCTCGGCGCCAGAGAGCTCGTCCTCGAAACCGGGTCGCGACAAGTAGCCGCTGTACACATGTACGAGCGCGCTGGTTTCGGCGCCATTGCTTCGTTTGGCCCGTACGCAAACTCACCCCTCAGCGTCTGCTTGGGCAAAGTCCTCCGAAGGCACGACCCGTGAATCGTCTCGAAGTATTGTCCTTCGTGAAAGAAGTCACAGGCACTGCGCACGCAGAGTTCGGACGGAAGATTCAGTCTCTATGGGGCGGATACGGCGAACTACTTCGCGTCGAGGTCGCTGGCCCCAGCGGTACCCCCACCTCGGTCGTCGTGAAGTGGGCTAAGCCGCCACAGCGCAGCGCGTCGCCGGACGAAGAAGTCTCGAGAGCCCGCAAGTGCCGGTCCTACGAAGTCGAAGCCGCATTCTACCGAACATACGCACCGCAGTGCGACGACGCCTGTCGGACAGCCAAGCTCCATGGATCGAAACGCAACAGCGCGACGGAACAAGAGTGGACGCTGGTGCTCGAAGACCTCGATGCCGCGGGCTTCTCGCGCCGCGTGCGTTCCCCTCGCGGCGAAGCGCTGAACGCCTGCCTGCGCTGGCTTGCGGCGTTCCACGCGCGCTTCTTGGGGAAGGCCCCGAAAGACCTGTGGCGCGTCGGCACGTATTGGCATCTCGCAACGCGCACGGAAGAACTCGCGAACGTCCGCGATGCCGCACTGCGCGAGGCCGCGCCTGAGCTCGATCGTCGTCTTCGGCAAGCTCGCTTTCAGACGTTCGTCCACGGAGACGCAAAGCCAGCAAACTTCTGCTTTTCGAACGACGAGCGACGAGTGGCTGCCGTCGACTTCCAGTACGTCGGCGGAGGTCCGGGCATCAAGGACGTCGCCTACTTGCTCGAGGGTATGCCCAAGGCGGAGGAATCGCGGGCGCTCGCGTTCTACTTCGCCGCACTTCGCGCAGCGCTGCCTGATGGCTCCAACGAAGTGGAGCAGGAATGGCGTGGCCTCTACGACACCGCGGCGGACGATTTTCGGCGCTTTCTCGCCGGTTGGCGAGGCTAGGGACCCATTTCGCGTTTCCTGTACGGATCGTGTTGGTTCACAATGGCGCATGATCCTGAAGCCGTGGTGCATCCTCGCGACTCTCGCTGTCCTCGCGCTTGCGGCGACGGGTTGTTCGAAACGGAAGACGGAAAGGTCGACTTCCCCCGCCCCTTCGTCGACGCAAGAGAACGACACGGAAGCTCCGACCGGCAAGTCGCCCGCCGCACTTCGGGCGAAATGCGCGGGAACGGGTACGGGCGCCGCACTCGCGTGCGACGACCTCGCAGACATCTATGCGGAGGGATCCGCGGACACGCCGAAGGACAGCGCGCTCGCCCTCAAGTACTACACGCAGGCGTGCGACAAGGGCCTCAACCTCGGTTGCCGCCATCTCGCCGGGGTCTACATCCACGGTACGGGCGTCGACGTCGACCGACCTCGCGCGGTGAAGCTCTACACGAAAGCCTGCGACGGTGGCCTCATGCTCGCTTGCGACGACTTGGGTGACGTGTACGCGAAAGGACTCGGGGGGCCTGCGGAGCCGGCACTCGCCGTGCCGATCTACCTCAAAGCCTGCGATGGTGGCCTCGGCATGGCGTGTGGCCATCTCGCGCACCTCTATCGAGATGGTCGCGGCGTTCCGAAGGCCCCTTCGCAAGCCATCGCCTACTACCTGAAAGGATGCAATGGCGACTCCCCGCTCAGCTGTGACGATCTTGGTGACGTGTACGCGAAAGGGATAGGCGTCCCCGTCGACCGTAACAAGGCACGCACGTACTACAAGAAAGCGTGCGACGCCAAACTGAGTCTCGGTTGTGATCACCTCGACGCGCTGAAGTAGATGCTACCGTTCGAAGTACTGGCTACCGACCCAGGGTCCCGTGCACGACGTGGAACGATGATGACACCACACGGGCGCATCGAGACTCCGGTGTTCATGGACGTTGGCACCTGGGCAACCGTCTCCGACTGCGCACCAAGAGACCTCGCGGAAGTCGGCACACAGGTGGTGCTCGGGAACACCTACCACCTGATGCTCAGGCCGGGAGCCGAGACGTTCCGAAGGCTCGGAGGCATCCACGCGTTCATGGGTTGGCAGGGTCCAGTGTTGACGGACTCGGGTGGCTACCAGATATTTTCTCTCCCGCACGAGCGCGTCATCACCGAACGTGGCGCGCGCTTCAAAGCATACACGGACGAGCGCATGCACATGCTCTCTCCAGAGCGTTCGATCGAAGTGCAGACCGCCATCGGTTCCGACATCATGATGGTCCTAGACGAGTGCGTCGACTCCACTTCCGATGCAGCAGTCACCCGCGCGGCCATGGAGCGAACGCACAGGTGGGCCCTGCGAAGCCTCGCAGCTCGTACGAACCCTGCCCAAGCGCTCTTCGCCATCGTGCAAGGTGGTGTGGTCCCCGAACTCAGAAAGGAGTCCGCAGCGTTTCTGCAGACTCATCCGTTCGACGGCTTCGCGATCGGAGGTTTGGCCGTCGGCGACACACGGGCGCAGCGCGAAGACATGACAGCGCTTTCTGCGGAACTCTTGCCGGCGTCGCGTCCGCGGTACTTGATGGGGGTGGGAACGCCACCCGACTTGTTGATGGCCATGCTCGCTGGCGTCGACATGTTCGACTGCATCATCCCGACGCAACTCGGAGGACAGGGAACAGCTTTCACTTCGACGGGCCGCGTGCGTCTCAAGCGCCTTGCCCATGCGCTCGTCGAAGCGCCACTCGACGCCGCGTGTTCGTGCTCGACGTGCAAGACGTTCAGCCGCGCATATCTCCATCATCTATTCAAGTGCGGTGCACCCCTCGGACCTCGACTCGTGTCGATGCACAACTTGCACTACTACCACCAGCTCATGGCCGAATCGCGCGAAGCGATCGAGCGAGGAACGTTCGCGGCATTCGCGAATAAGCGTCTTTCCGAGATCGACCGTCACGAGCATGGAACCGCAGGCAGACTCGGATCCATCGAGCCATGAGTGGACGGTCCGGGTTCGAAGTCGTGGCGTCGCGCAATGGGCCTCCCGCCATGCGTGACCGACAGACAGGGGAGGTCATGCATCCGGGTACTGGGCCGGGCGTCGAGGCGATGGATCTCTACGTCACCCCCTCCCGTCTCGAACGGCGACTCGCGCTTGACCCCGACTCACCCGAGGAAGCGGCAGACGAACTGGTGCTCTTCGACGTTGGTCTCGGGGCGGCTTCGAATGCCATTGCCGCGTGGAACGTCTCCGAATCGCTTTCGACGTCCGCGAGACGACTCCGGATCATCAGCTTCGAGAACGAACTCGGGGCACTCGAGCTCGCGCTCTCCGAAGAACACGCCGAGAGCTTCGGCTTGACGGGCGGTGCCGCCATCGCAGCGCGAAGTCTGCTCACACGCGGGCACCACGAAACCGCTCGGACGACCTGGAAGCTCGCTTTCGGTGACTTCCATGCGAAGGCCGAAGAAGTGCCCCGAGGGACTGCAGACATCGTCTTCTGGGACTTCTACTCGCCCAAAGCCGACGCCACGCTTTGGTCCGCGCGTACGCTTCGGTCGGCGCGGCAAGCTTGCCGGGCGGGGGCCACGCTCCACACGTATTGTGCGGCAACCTCGTTCCGTGCTGGGCTCTTGCTCGCGGGCTTCGCCGTAGGCTTCGGAGAGCGAACCGGAGCGAGGCCGGAGACGACGGTGGCCGCCGTCGACCCCAAAGACATCGCTCGGCCCTTGGACGCACGCTGGCTCGAACGCCTCGCACGCTCACACGTGCCTTTCCCTACCGACGTGCCCCGAGAAGCGTGGCCTGACGCTCTCGCCACCATCCAGAACGCTCCGCAATTTCGTCGTGCATAAATGAAGCACAGGCTGCGGGGTGCCGCAGTAGAATCCGCGGCGATGAGCGACTACGACGCGCTTCACGCCAGCTTCTACGACGACACGGATGGCCGCGGCAGAAAGGACGTCGCGTTCTATCTCGAAGTCGGGAAGACCTACGGTGGTCCCATTCTCGAGTTGGGCTCGGGCACCGGCCGCGTGCTCTTGGCGTTGGCAGAGCTTGGGCTCGAGGTCGTCGGGATCGATCGATCGTCCGACATGCTGGCGGTGTGCGAACGAAAGCTCGGAGCCGCTGACGAAGGCGTGCGCGCTCGCACACGACTCGTGCGAGGTGACATGTGTGACCTGTCACTCGGGCGAACGTTTCCGCTCGTGATCATTCCCCACCGCTCGTTTCAGCATGTCCTAACGCCGACCGCGCAGCGCGATCTCCTCGGCCGCATCCACACGCACTTGTCCGAAAACGGACGCCTCGTCTTCAACGTCTTCGATGCGATGCCGGAGATGATCGCGGCCTCGTCGGGGCACTTGAGCGGCGTCGTACGAAAGACCGGGCACGAATTCACGCATCCGAAGACCGACAATCGCATGGTTCAGCTCGATGCAAACGACTACGAGCTCGACACGCAAATCGTGACGGTCGATCGCTTCTATGACGAGTTCGACGTCGCCGGAAAGCGAGTGTCACGAAGCGGTACGTCCTTCAAGCTGCGATGGACGTACCGAATGGAGATGCAGTACCTGCTCGAGCTCTCCGGCTTCGAGGTCGAAGCCCTGTACGGCGATTTCGAGCGAGGCGCGTTCAGGACAGGCGGCGAGCAGATATGGGTCGTCCGAAAACGCTGAATCAGTCGCAGTACGATGAGTCCGTCGCCGCGTCCGCTCACGGAGTGGAACGCGGACCGGCACCGCTCGAAGCGGGCCCTCCCACGTATGGTCGCGCTTGCACGATGTAGAGGTCTTCGCCGCGGAAGAGCCACTCGATATCGAGCGGCCGCTCCTTCGGAAAGATGCCACGCAGCTTTTGTGCGGCCGAAGCGAGCCTCGCCACCCGCGCAGTCGTGAGAACGGGCGCATTTCTTTGCGGATTCGGGACTTCCCTCACGCCGCCATCGCCTTGAAAAATGAGCATGGTCTCCTCGTCGGAACGCGAGAGGACCCGCAACCCTTTATTGTATGTATTGTACAATATAATCTCCGGAACCTTCTTTCCGTCGACGACACGAATACCCAGGCCACTCTTGGCGTTGATGGTGAATGTGCGCGTGTCGGAGGGGTCGGTTGGGTGCGCTGTGACGAGTACGCCCGCGGCCGTCGCTTCGATACCGACCTGCACGAGGACCGCTCCGTATACTTGGCTCTGATCGATGCGATAGAGCTCCCGCTCCTCGTAAGCCGCGAGGTTCCATACGCTGGCCCAAACGCGCTTGACGGCCGACAGAGCAGAGATCACGCCCCGAACGTTCGGAACCGTATCGTAGAGGCCCGCCCCGGAGAAGCCCGCGAGGTCTTCCGCATTCGTCGAGCTCCGAACGAAGACCCCGACGTCGGGACCGGCCAGTTTTTGGAACGCAGTCGTGAACTCGGTGACGAACGCGGGTGAGAGCGGCGCGTCCTCGATTTCTCGGCGAAGACTCGCGAGGCGAGCTTTTCGTTCGGCCAAGTCGCCGCGAAACTTCGGATCTGCAATCATCGTCCGAATGCGAGCGTCGATGCCGTGTTCGTGCAGATGGTTTGCGTAGTGAACGATTGGCACGCCGAACCCCGGCGGCACCGTCACGCCCTGCAGCTTCGCCGTGACGATCTCCCCCAAATTCGCGGTCTTGCTCCCATAGCCACTCGCATCGATCGCGTGCAGCGAGTCGAGGGGGGCAAAGGCCGTCTTGGCCAGGTCGGCATTGGGAACTTGGACGCTTTTCTGTTCCCTCTCTGCCTTTTGGAAGGCTTCGATCTCTTTTGGTGTCGCGAGGCGGAGCGTCGCATTCGTTGCCCCAGCCTCGAAGCGAACGACCTTTCCATCGAGAGCCGCGTACGTCTTCGCGGCTCCCTTTAGCCCGACGTTCGGAATGTCCCACGCGGCAGCGCGCAAGTTGACGTGCGAAAGCGGCGTAGAGAACGACTCCGAAAGAATGCCTGCCACCGGAGTCATGTCCGTGAGTGGCTCCGGCAAGATGACGATCTCTCCCGGCGCAAAGATCGAAGTGGCAGCATCCGCTCCGCGTCGCACGATGCGCAGCTTGCCGACCGCCGTTCCCTTGTGGAAGGGCTGGTACCCTGCGGCTTTGTAGAGCGCGTCGTTCGTGAGCACGGGAATCTCCGGAACTTCGGCCGCAACGGCCTCCTGGTCATTCGAATTCGGACGGAACTTCACCTTCGACGCGAGATAGAACGTCTCGCGGAGTCGTTTCCAAGCAAGACGCACGTGGGTCGCCGTCGCTTTGTCACCATCCCAGAACGCGAGTGTCCACGCGTCCGGGCCGAGATGGTGAACGAGGTAGCACATGAGGAAGTCTGGTTTGTCTTTGCCGTAGTTCTTGTCGAACGCATGCACGGCTTCTTTCGTGCGCGGCACCTTGAGGAGCTCCGTAAAGATGAAGTCCTTGTGCATGGGGTAGAGCTCGGCGTCGACGTAGTAGATGCTCTCGTTGTGGAGGTCGACCACGAACTTGGTGAATCGTTCCCCGCCGACCTCTTTCGAATACGCCATGAAAGCCTCGTCCGATTCGATCTTCGGAACCCAAACCGGTCGACTCCGAGGCGACTCTCCGCTGTCCGCGATGCCTCCGTCGTTGAGCTCGACTCCGCCTTCGCCGGTCATCGCCTCACTGCTCGTGCTCGAAGGCAACGTGCCCACATGCATCGGCGGCTCGGTCTTCTTCGAGCATGCCGCCGCGAAGAGCGCCATCGTGAGCACGATGACGCGAGCGTTCACTTCTGCGCCTCGCGTAGGTCGATGGCGCGAAGTTCGATGTAGAGTTCTTCCACTTTGGCGCGTGCCCATGGCGTGCGACGGAGAAAGGTCAGGCTCGATCCCTTGGACGGGTTCTCCATGAAGCATTTGACCGGCACCCGCTTCGAGAGCTCCGGAAACCCCAACTTCGCGACGAGGTAGTCGATGATTTGCGCCAGCGTCACGCCATGCAGCTCCCGAAGCAAGTGACCTTGTTCATCGCGTACGTGATCCGAGGCCCGCCAAATCATGAGGATGGGTGTACTCGGACAACGCCGCCCAGCGCTAGGCTGTTCCGCGTGGGCGCAGTTCAGCGTCGGAATCACGCGTTCCATCGGCGCACGGCACTCTTGAGCAAGCGCATCGCGGAGCCCGCGGCCCGCGCGCTCAGGCTTCGGACATTTGCTCCGCCGCTTTCACTCGCGACGAGCCACGTGGGTCAGGTTTGGCACGAGCGACTCGGAGCCGATGAAGGCCATCGCTGCATCCGAAGGCTCATTCGTGACGTCGCGAGGTGCGCGTGAGAGGGCGCTCGAGGCATCGCGAGCGACACGCCTGCTGAGCGCTGCTGGATCCAATCTGGATCGCTGCCGCTCCAGGCCCGCAGCGAAGTTCCGTTGTCCTTTCGATTACTTACACTGTATGAATACCTGAAATCGTACATTGTAGCCAGATGTAGGCAAGGCATGCGGCTTGCAGCATGCCGGGGCGCCCCCCCCTTCCCATCACACGCGCCACCCACGAGGTTCCCCATGTCCATCTTCGCCCGCTACGCTGCGCTCTCCACCTTCGCGGTCCTCGCGCTTTCGTTCACGCAAGGGGGCTGCGCGGTCGCAACCGAAGAAGAGGGCGATACCGACGAGAGCGCCATCACCAAGGGCCTCACCGAAGGGAAGTATCGGTCCGACGTCAGCGCATCGGCGCGGCTTCGTCCGGGGTACCTCTATCGCATCGAGATTTCGAAGCGAAGCTACAGCAATCAGTACGCCACCGTCTATCTGGTCTCGGCGGAATGCGGCAAGCAGCGCGCGGACAAGACCTGCGACCGGAACTTCATCGAGTCCAACCCGAAGAGTCTCGACAAGCACTGGAACAACATCAAGGTCCAGACGAGCAAGAAGACGTTCTCTTTCGATTACGAGAAACCCAGCCCGGACGGCTTCGAGACGCAAACGCTCACGTGGAGCTACAAGAGCGCGCCGCGCGGCGGACTCACCCTCACGCCGAAGGGAAGCAGCACTTCGTTCACCATGAGCAAAGCCCCCGCTCTGCCGAAGATCGCAGAGTCCGTGAAGAAGAACTTCGAGACCTGGATGGAGGAAATCCAGGGTGACACCTCGGAGATCGACAGTGGCACCCCCGTCGACCTCGACGCTCTGCCACTCGAAGCAAAGCGCATCGCGTACTACTTCGACCAGGAATACAGCGGCGACTACTCGCAGACGGCCACGAAGATCAACGTGAAGGGCACGAGCTACTACGCTCTGTCGCAAGGCACGGATGGCGGCGGCTACTACTACTTCTTCACGATGGCAGGCGCATACGTCGCTTCGTACGGTGGCAGCGAAAGCGGAGAGTGGGACTTCGACTGGAACGAGTGAACGAACGATCGCCTCGCTCTCACGGGCCGCCCTAGCCTCCGAGCTCGGAGATCTTGTCGACTCCGTACAGGATCGCAGCAAACACGAGGGAGACCGGGACGGCCACCACCGTGAACAAGCGAAGCCCGATGAAGACCACGCCAAGGGTTGCATCGAGGCGACTCGCTTCCCCGCCGACGATGGCCACGACCCCTTGATCGAATCCCATTGCGAGGGAGAAAAGGTACACGGCCACCACGACCAGTGCGAATGTAACGGAACGCTTCGTCGTCATCACAGCACCTCCGAGCGGGATTGAATGGCGCGAATGAGCGCGCCGTCACCCAAGGCAAGAAGCACCACGGCGTTTCCCATGGGCCCCGCGGCGGCAAACGAAAGTTCGCCATCGCGAGGTGTTCGAGGAATCGCCGCAAGGTTTAGGGACCGACGCAGCCGTTTCGCAAGGTCTGCATCGCCAAAAGTCGTCGCGCCGAGAAGAGCCATACCGCTCGAAGCGGGACTCGCGCCCAAGAGCGGAACGATAGGGCCGGAGTCGATGTCCGGACGGCTCCCGGAGGGCCATTCCCGTGCGAGACCGAAGCCGAGCACGTCGAAGGTGAGCAGCGCGCGCGCACGCTCGTACTGATCCCGGGCGAAGGCTTCATCCCACACCTTGAGATTGTGCGCGCTCATGAAGATGGACGACCCTTCGGGTCCTTCGTCGACGTACCCCGTCGCATAGCGGTAGCGCGAGCCGAGAAGTCCAGTCTTCTGGTCCACGAGCCGTGCCCGCGCGAACGCAATCCACTTTCGGGCAAGCGCTTCGTGATCGGTGTGTACGCGAACGTCGTGCATGCGGAGCGCCAAGAGCGCCGTCGTATTGCAGAACGTCCAGGCCTCTCCGGGGTAACTCTCTCCGGATGCCGTTGGGCTCTCGTTCATCGCATGTTCGATCGCCGAAATGTGCTTCGCGAGAGGTGCTTCTAGGTCTCTACTCGGCGAAAGCAGAAGGCGCGCCTCGAGAACGACCGCTACTTCCCCGTCCACGAACAGACTGCGCCCCGTCGCCTGCCACGGTGACGCTTTTGCGTACGGAAGGAGAAACACATACGGGTCGTCGGAGGCCGTTGCTGCGACCAAGTCCCGCGCGATCTTGTCCACGGCCCCGACGTACTTGTCTCGGTCTTCGGGGTGCGCCATCGCGGCGTCTGTCAACGCGAGTGCAAGGTACATGCGTCGCATCAGGTCCCATTCCGGGTTCACCCGCCGAATCGAGTCCACACTGCGACTCTCCGAAGCCGCATCTGTGACGACACGCGCTTCGTGCGTGCGAAGCGCCGCTCGCTCGTGCTCGCCGGGATCGAAGAGAAATCGTAGGAGAGGCAAACACAGAGCCATGGCGGCGACGAGAGCGCCTCCTTGCCGTAGCAAGCGGTGAGCTTTCGAGCGCGATACCTTCGCGTGGGGACGGTCGACGTCGGGTACGAACGGGGCGGAGAGGGTCTTCACTTCCTTCAGCTTGCACTCGATCGAGGGGCTCTGTGGCCCCCTGCGCGGCGAGCGGTCGCGGCGCGGCGTCGAGCGGCTCGTGTGGCACGTCTTGCGGCCGATAGCGAGTTCGTTTAGGCCGTGAACAAGCGTTACGAAGCCATCTCGGTGCACAAACGGATCTGATCCGTTGGACTTCGCGAAGAAGCGCAATGTGCGTAAAGTATCGCCATGCGCGATCGACTTTCCGTGTTTCTCTTGTCCGCGCTCTCCGGCTGTGGGGGCGCGGGCAACATGGCGCCTCCGGCGGGGGCGCCCTCTCGGGCGATCGAGAAGGCCCTTTCCGAGACGCTCGACGATTTTCATCTCGCGGCCGCACGAGCAGACGAAGAACGGTACTTCGCACATTTCGCAGCCGAAGGCGTTTTTCTCGGCACGGACGCGAAAGAGCGCTGGACGGTGCCGTCCTTTCGAGCGTACGCCCACCCGCATTTCGTCAAAGGCAAGGCATGGAGCTTTCGTGCGACCGAGCGCCACTGGGTGGTCTCTGCTCGAGGCGATATGGCCTGGTTCGATGAGCTTCTCGAGACGAAGAACTTGGGACAGGCGCGCGGTAGTGGCGTTCTCGTCTTTCGAGGTGAGTGGCTCATCGCACAATACAATCTCGCGCTCGTTGTGCCGAATGAGCGGTTCAAAGAAGTGAAGGCACTGCTCGAGAATCCTCTCAAGGAGTGAAGGCAACGTCGATGCTCTGGCGGGCGTGGTCGCCAACTACGTGCGCGCGTAGTGTTCCGCTACGAGCGAACACGAGAGGGGCTCGCAGATAAGGTGGCATGGCATCTTCCCAAGGCACGCCTTCGTGGGCCTTGATGGGTGCACAATGCACATATCCACCCGAGGGCTCGTCGGAGACGCGATTGCACCGGAACGTTTGTTCGAGCGCTGGTCCCCCCGCGTTCGGTGCCGGCACTTCGAGTCGAAGCTGCGTTTCGCCACCGACGCTCTCCAGCGAACCTTTCCACGCATCGCTCCGAGAGAAGTCTTGGGCCTGAACCTTGTTTCGGCCTGGCGTCGTGTACGTTCCGAGCAAGCTCCCCTGCGTGCTCGCCTCCGCGTGAGCCCGAAGAACGACCATACCGGTCTCGGAGACCTCGATGGTGAGCCACAGGTGTTCTTTCGTGCGTGCAGCGTGCCCCGTTTTGCGATCGCGCACCACCCAGTCGATGTCGAGTTCGGAGCGCAGTCGGCCTTGGCCAAATGGCGCGAGAAGCGGCGGCGGTGAATGCGGCCACACGGATGCGCTTGCTCCACCGCAACCACTTACGAAGACGAGTGCACAAGCGAGTCTTGAACGAAATGACGAGTTCGTGACAGGGCGCGCTCGGCGCGAGGCTTCTCCTTGCTTGAGTGGCGAAAGCATTCGGGAATGCGTCATCTCGGGAAAGAGCTCGTGTGGATTTACCAACGTGAACGAAGGTATCTACATCGTTCTTGGGTGGCGGCCTGTGCGTTCGTGCATTATGGTCTGTGCAAGGTGAACGTTTTTCGTACTTCGGAGTAGCCGAAACGAACGACTTTCTATCCTGAGCGTCTTCGAAAACTGGGTTTCGACTACTCTCGTCAAACCCGAAAAGCAGAAACGAAGATCTCATGGATGTACTCACGGCGCTGAGCAATCAGTCCAACTATTCTAGCCGTCAACTTCAGCTCATTCTCGGCGCGTGGATCGTAGGTTCCGCGTTCGAACGCAGGGCGAAGATCTCGCTCACCAACGGCGACGTGTCGGAGGACGACTACGACAAGACGTCACTCTACTCTCTCCTCTACGCCCTCTATCGATCCATGGGCGAAGTTCGCGACGAGCACGGAAAGCGTTACGAATTCACCTTCAACACGTGGGGCTATACGTGGCCGGAGACGTGGGGACCTTGCCCGACGAGTCCTACGGAACCCGAACGCATCGGGCAGAACGCCTATACGGGCCTCTATCACTGGGACGAGGTCAAGAAGCACGTCGCCGAGCGCGATGGCAAAGTCCACGTGGTCGAGATGGGCTGCGGCACGGGCGCAGGTGCCAACCACGTGTGCGGCAAAGTCCTTCCGCAGTGCACCTACGAAGCGGTCGACATGCAGATGGCCGCCATCCTTACGGCAAGGCGCAAGTTCGTTCCGAATCACAACGGGCGTCTCAAGGCAACATGCAGCGATGCCACGAAGCTCACCATTCCGTCCGGGTCCGCGGACTTCGTCGCCGTGAACGAGACGCACGTCACCGAACACGCCGGCATCGTCACCGACGAGGACGAGCGCTTCTTCAAGACCGCGCACCGCATGCTCAAGCCGGGCGGGTATCTCGTATGGGGCAACGCGATCCCGGACGCGACGTGGAAGCCGTGCTTCGCCTTCCTGGAGAGCATCGGCATGAAGGTCGAAGAGGTCGCCGACGTCACGAAGGAAGCTGTCCGCGCCCGTGATGAAGACAAGGCGCGTATCGACGCCTATGTCGAGCAATGCATCGAAGCCTTCCACGGCTTCAAGATCCCCGTGCTCGGAAAGAAGCGTCGCGCACAAGCAGAAGTGGCGCTCAAGAACTTCGCGCGCAACCCAGGCACCAACCTCTACGACAACATGGTCAATGGGACGGACACGTACAAAGTCGTTCGCGTTCGCAAAGCTTGAGGACCTTCGTCGCGACGGGTTCTGAGACGACCTCAGTCCGTCGCTGCGTCGCTCGCGTCTGAGCTTGCATCGACCGTTGCATCCTCCCCCGCGTCCGTCGCTGGAGCAGGCGGCCCAAGGAAG
Source organism: Polyangiaceae bacterium (assembly GCA_046351415.1). Lineage (GTDB taxonomy): Bacteria > Myxococcota_A > Polyangia > Polyangiales > Polyangiaceae > JABFRG01. Next base: position 657,139 of record JAXLYO010000001.1, read on the forward strand.
ATGCGAATGAAGGAAAAAGACGAACCGGGCTCGGTGGTGAGCTTGCCCGTGTACGTGACCCCGTCGGCCTTCACCGGGAAGGGCATCGGCTTGCAGTATGGGCTCTCCGCCGTCACGGTGACCGGACCAGGAGTGACATTGTAGAAGAGTGCGCCATTCGTTTCACCCGCGGTAAGGGACGTGTTGTTGTCCGGCACGCCACCTTGCGTGTAGCGCAGCACCGCCCCCGCTGGCTCGAGCTTCAACGTCGTCCCCTGCTCCGAACGGCAGCCCTTTGCCGGGATGACCGTGACGGCCACGAGAGCCTTCGTCTTGTCGTAGTCGCCGAAGAACGCAGCGAGCAGTGACGCCGTTTGATTCTTCAAGATGAGGGAGTCGCCGCGATCGTACGTCTGAGTGTCGACGATGTATTCCTGCTCGATGAGCTGGTAGTGGTCCGGCGCCTTCACCTTCAAGGTGATGGGCGAGTTCCGAGGGACGATGAACGAGTAGAGCCCCTCACCGTCCGCCGTCGTTTGGGCGCTTCCCGCGGAAATGGTCGCCTCGGGAACGGGCTTGTTCGTTTGAACGAGGGCGGCGCGGCCGGTTTGCAGCGTCTCGCCCTCTCCGATGACGAGCCCCGCGTCCACCGCGGAAGCGTCGACCCCCGCATCGCTCGTCGCGGTCGCCGTATCGGAACACGCAACGAAGCCGTTCACTGTGAACAGCAGCGAAACGCACACGAACGCAACTTCACGCGCGGGCGCGGGTCGGAAGAACGACGAACGAACCATGGCCCCCTTCCTAGACCACAACAAAGCGCGGGGAAATATATGTACTCGTTCCAATTGAATGATCTCGAGCGCCAGACCGTCCAAAGGCGCGATGTTCGCGTCCACTCTCCCTGTCGTTTTCCGCCCAACGGCAAAAAGACACGTGAGTGACGCCGCGTCGCAGGACCGATCGCTCTCCTGTCCGCCTTCGAAGGCGGTGTTCGCCCAAGAAGGTCAGCACGGATGAGTCGCCCCACGCTGTTCTGTTCAGTGTGGCTCCTCGCAAGCATCACGATCGCTGCGTGCGGAGGCTCCGACACCGAGCCCCCCACGACGAGCCTGTCGGGGCTTCCCTGCGCTGTGTCGACCGTACTCGAGAGGAGGTGCTCGACATGCCACGGCGAGAAGCCCCAGTTCGGTGCTCCGATGGCGCTCGTCACCCACGCAGACCTCACACGCGCCTCCGTGAGTGCCCCCCAAAAGCATGTCTTCGAAATGGTCTCCGCGCGCATCCACGATGGGGCTCGGCCGATGCCTCCGCCCCCCAACGTGCGGCTCGACGATGCCGACCTGCGCGCACTCGATGCTTGGATCGCACAAGGAGCGCCGAAGGTCGCAGAGGCCTGCACGCCTCCGGGCGGCGGGTCCGTCGTCACGACGCGATTGCGCTGCACGAAGAACGAACACCTTCGACCCTCGGTGCCCTATCGCATGCCACGCGAAGTCGACGACGAACTCGTTTGCTATGGGTGGGACAGCCCTCACGGCGAAAAGCGGCACATCATCGGTCTCTCTCCCGCCATTGCGGCGACACGACAGCTCCATCACGTCACACTCCTGCAATCGGAGCGCGCCGTCAGCTCCGTCCCCGGTCCCTGCGAACCCAATGCGATGTCCGCGTGGCGCCCTCTCTATGGGTGGGCCCCGGGTGCGGCGAGTCTCGAACTGCCGAAGGAGGCCGGCTTGGCACTCGAGCCCGGCGGACACTACGTCGTGCAACTTCACTTCACGAACCCTCTCCACGAGGAGGTCACGGATACGAGTGGGTTCGACCTTTGCTCGACCAAAGAGCTCAGGCCGAACGACGCCGATGTCATGGCATTTGGCACGACGGAGATCACGATCCCCGCGCTCGGAACGCTCGATCGCGATTGCTCCGTCGTCGTCCCAGCAGACGGCGCGACCACGCACCTCATTGCAGCCTTCCCACACATGCATCGGCTCGGCCGCTCGATCCACACGCAAGTTTTCCCGGGCGGCACGGGCGCTCCGGTAAATCTCGGGTCCGTCGAAACATGGGACTTGGGGAACCAAACATGGCAAGCCACCGACTACACGTTGAGACCGGGCGACGTGGTGCAGTCGCAGTGCCGTTGGAGCAACCCGACGGGTAACGCCGTAGGCTACGGCCCTACTGCCGACGACGAGATGTGCTTCTCGTACGTCCTCTACTACCCGAAGATCATCGATGCGACCTGGAACTGGTCGCTTCCTGCGCTTTACTCCACTTGCAATAAATAGAGACTGTCATGCGTACATCATCCATCACCGTCGCATTCGTTTTCACCAACATCTTCCTCGCGTGCAGTGGAAGCGAAACATCACCCATTCCATCCACGAACACGGATGGGGGCTCGAACTCGCTCGATAGCGGAACATCTCCGCAGCCAGACAGCGGCAGCATCGCCGACGCAAGCGACAGGTCTGATGCCGATGCTGGAGTCGACAACCGAATCGACCCAATCGCGCTCGGTCGTTCTTGGACGTACGACGTGTCGATCATCGGCATCTACCCTCTTTGCAAGTCGGGTTCACAGACAGGCGCCGTGCTTTCAGACAAGCCCGTCGGAGGAAAGAGCGCGTTCCAGGTGCAGTCGTTTTGCCCCGGCGTTGGCGTGAACTCGTACCACGTCGAAGAAGACCGCGTCGAAGTCTACTACGGCAGTCAGTGGGTACTCTCTCTCGACGCGCCGGTCGCCGAGGGACACGAGTGGACCGATGGTCTCTTCACGTACGTGTGGGCGCGCGTCGGGACGGCAACCGTACCGGCCGGCACTTTCACGGACTGCTGGGACGCGAAGCACAAAGGAGGTGTGAACTACACGCGATTTTGTCGAGGAGTTGGTCCTATTAAGTGGCACTACGTCGACGGCACCGGAAACGGGTACGACGCGGTGCTCACCACCTTCAAGAAGTAGCGCTACTTCGCCTGGAGCACGAAGCTCACGGGGATATTGAGTTGTGATCCGCTGCCTCCGGGGGCGGCGAACTGCGCATTCTTCACAGCTCGAGCGATGCAGGCGCCCACTGTAGGCGACAGGCCGGTGTTCGAGGCGACCTGGGCGCTCTCGACTTCGCCGTTTGGTCCGACCTTGGCGCTGATGACGACCTTGCCGGCCATCGTCGGGTCCGATGCGATGCCCTGCTGGTAGCAACTTCGAAAGCGACCGCGCAGGCTCGCGATGACCGCATCGGCCCCCGTCACAGGAACGGACATACCCTGGACGCCCGCTTGCGTGTCGAACTTCGGCGCGGCGAGTGTGCGCTCTTTGCCGGCGACGTGCGTGTCGGTCTGCGCCTTGACGCTACCGCTGATGTTCCGCAGATCCGTGTCGCCCACGCGGATAGGGGCCCCATTCGCGGAGACGCGAAGCTCGCTGCCCCCGGGGGCGACTCCCTTGGCGGCTTCTGCCGCCGCGTTCATGTCGACCGGCGGGACCTCGCTCCGCCGCAGCGCGCCGTCCACTGCCGTAGACCCCGTAAAGCTACCGAGAAGATCGACGCGCATCTGTTCTGCGCGACTCGCGAGTGCAGCAGCCTTCGCATCGCTCACCGAGGTCGAGGGCGCCGTCGCAGACGCGGGAGTGCTCGGGGTGACTGGAGCGCGCTTCGTTTCACGGGCTTCTTTCACCGGTGCTTTCTGCTGTTCCGCAACGGCCGCGGGCGCCACGTCGGCTTTCTCTTCCAAGGGCGGCGGCTGAATCTTCTTCATCATGTCGACGAGCCCCTGCACGGAGCTTTCCGTAACGGGGGCATCCATCCAGTCTGAATACATCGTCCCGATCACCCCAAAGTGAAGAATGAAACTGAACGCAGCCACCACCGTGAGCGTCCAGTCGACCGACGCTGCGACCCCACCGCGCACCGCGAGCGGAAGCTGTGGCTTACTGTGCGCGAGCGGCGGCGCCACGAACTGAAAGAGGAGCGCAACGTCTCCGAGGACGATCTTGCCTCGCGCGTCTTCGTTGAGCGTGACTTTGTAGTTGCTTCCAACGCGCGTCGCTTGGTTTCGGAGGAGTGCGAAGTCGAAGATCCCGTTCGTCAGGGCAACGCGTCCGGACATCCCCTGCGTGAAGTGGAGTGAGTACGCATCGCCCTCTCGCTCGAACAAGAGAAACTCCGCCGGAAGCGACGCATCCGGCACGACGAAGGTGCAGACTGCGTTCGCGCCAGCCGTCACATTCTCGTGCGAACGAAGGACGCGCTCCTCCACGACTTTTCCTCCACGCACGAGGGCCACTCGGAGGACTCTCGGGCCTTGCGGCGCAATCATGGACCGCATGACTGCGGTCATCTGTCCTCGAACTTCACCGTGCGCGCTGCGAGAGGTTAGGTGCACCGGCTGCATGTTCGAATGAGGCATGCGAGTAAGAACGCGCTCGCAGAGGAAAGTTCCGCCGAGCGCAAAAAAAAGGTCCGCCCTCGTTGGGGCAGACCGCTTTCGTGTGCAGATGCGCTCGCTTCTGCGTGCGTGTGTGCGCGCGAGGGCAACTACTCCTTCGAGGACGTCGTGAACTTCACGAGTCCCGGCGCGGGCGACTCTCCTCTCGAAGCGCGCACGAAAGCGAAGTTCGTGGCGTAAAGAGTCTTGCCGCTCCAGGCGAAGCTGGCGGGGAAGTCGAGCCCCTTTGCCACCTCGGAGACTTGGTTGTCCTTCGAGATGCGTACGACCTTGTCCTGACGGTTCACAGCAACGATGAAGTTCCCCTTTTCGTCGCGGGTGAGCCCGTCCGCGCCAGCGAGGTTCCCGCAGTCGGAGCCGACAATCACTTCTGGAGTGGGTGTCCCTTTTGTCATCGCGATCTTCACCAAGGTCGCGCGGTCGGTGTTGACGACGTAGACGGCGTCCTTTTCGACCACGATGCCGTTCGCACCGATATCGAAGCCTGCGCCTTGACCGCGGCCGCAGAAGTCCGTGGCACCGCTGAGTTCAGGCCCTTGCGCCCACCTCACGACCGCACCGCTCTTCGAAATCCGAAAGACGCTGCCGGTTCCCGAGTCGGTCGCGTACAGTGTGTTGTTCTCGTCGAAGGCTAGGCCGTTCGGGAAAGGCATGTTCGCGTCTTTTGCAAAGAGCACCGCGTCGCCACCGCCCGCAGGCACACGATAGATGCCCGCCTGCACTTCGCTGGTGAACGAAACGAGCGCCGCGTAGAGCGTTCCCTTCGAGTCAATCACGAGGCCGGTCATGAAGCCCTTGTTCGGGACGGCGCGGGAAGCTGCGCGTAGGGAACCCTCTCGCCGGTCCGGAGATCGATGCGCGCAATCGACCCCGTCGGAGCAAAACCCACGTAGGCGTTACTTCCGCGAATGGCGATGCCCTCGGGAAGCTCCCCCTTCGACGCATCGAACTTCTGCGTTACCGACGAGCGGAAAGTTGCGCCCTTCTCGATGGCGGCTTCGTCCATGGCGGGGTCCGTTCCATCGGCAGCCGCACAGCCCTGAAGACTTGCGAGAGAGAGAACGAACGACAGAGCGGCGGGGTGGATGGCGCGGAGGTTCGTGAAGAAGAGAGATTGCACCGCACGTTCCATGCGAATGCGTCGATGCGCCCGACGGGCTCGCGAAGCCGAGCTCGTGATCGCCGGCCTTCTCGGTCTCATTTCCAGACGCGACGCCCGGGTCCGGATCGAAGCCATAATTTCCGCACCTACGTCTGATCCACCGGAGTGCGCGCAGAATCGGAAATGTGCGCCGCAGTGCCATGAAATCGTTACAGGATTGCCCTGCCGGGAAAACCGAATCCGTGGGAAACTCATCCCATGCGCGAGCTCTCCCGACGAAGCATCCTCCTCGGAATGGGCGGCCTTCTCGCCGCTGCCGGTTGTGGTTCGAGTGACATCCCCGCCGACGGGAGCGACGCGGGCACCAGCCCCTCACCGATTCCGACCGGAACCGCATCCGCCGATGCCGGTTCGCCGCCATCGAGTGACGCAGGCACCGACGCGGACCCGGTCGTGAGCGGCGCCGACTTGCTCGCCGACATCGACACCATCGTGGTCCTCATGATGGAGAACCGCTCCTTCGACCACTTCTTGGGCGCGCTCAAACAGGATGCAACCTACAAGAACAAGGCGGCGGTGGCTGGCCTCACCGGCTCAGAGTCGAATCTGAATTCGCAAGGACAGCCGGTCGTCGTTCACAAGCTCCTCGACTTCACGCCGGAAGACCCCCCGCACAACTGGGACCCGGTCCACAGCCAGTGGAACAATGGCAAACTCGATGGCTTCGTGAAGGCCCACGCGGGCCCGAGTGAGTCCGACGTCATGGGCTTTCACGATCGTTCTCAGCTCCCATTCTATTATTGGCTCGCCGACAACTATACGGTCTTCGATCATTGGCACTCGTCGGTCCTCGGTCCGACGTGGCCGAACCGCTACTACCTCCATGCCTGCACCTCCGTCGGCATCAAGTCGAACCTGCCGGTATTCGCCAATGTCCCGGACACCATTTGGGAGCGCATGGCGCAGAAGGGCCTCTCGTTCACCAACTACTACGCTGGCATCGTCTCTTGGTACACGGGTGCGTTCGCGGTGAAGGTGCCGAAGCTTCACCCCGTGAAGAAGATCGATGCATTCTTCGACGATGCGAAGTTTGGACGCTTGCCGAACCTGGTCGTCATCGACCCCGACTTCCAGTCGAACGACGACCATCCGGACCACGACATCCAGCGGGGACAAGCCTTCGTCGCATCCATCTACAAGGCGCTCGCCGAAAGCCCGCAGTGGTCGAAGTGCCTCTTGCTCATCACGTACGACGAGCATGGGGGGTTCTTCGATCACGTTCCGCCTCCCGCGGTCACCGACCCAAACCCCGATTTTGGAAACCTGGGCATACGCGTCCCGGCCTTCGCCGTGGGGCCCACGGTCCGGCGAGGCCATCTCAGCCAAAAGACGTTCGACCATTGCGCTGTCGCGAAGACCTTGAAGACACGCTACGGCATCGCAAGCCTCGGCCCTCGCATGGACAGCGCCGAAGACATCACGTCCGTGCTCGAACCCAAGTTCTACAAGAAGCCTCAAGCCCCAGCATCGGGCATGCCCACGTTCACGTTCACGTCACAACGTCTCTTGCGCGAGCGAATGGGGACCAACAGCCAGCCTCAACTGGAAGAGATGATTCGCGATGGGCGTATCGCGCCCGAACACGTCGATCGGCGGAGCACCGAAGAGCGCACCGCCGACTGGCTGAAACACGCACGCGCTCTCGGCGTCGTGCACATTCGCGATTGATCAGGGAGTCCAGCGCAGAAGCTGACCCGGGTAGCCCGCCGGTTTGAAGAACGGATCGCCGGCCGTTCCGACATACAAGTTGCCCCCGTAGGAACGTAGCCGCGCAATGCGATCGAGATTCGACGCGAGTACCTGTGCTTGTCCCGGGAAGTGGTTCACCGCCATGTCCTTGCTGACACGAACGAGCACGCCGCTGCAGTTGTCACCGCGGGAGCCGTAGTAGAACGCGGACCCATCGAAGACGATGCCGGAACTGCGAGTGTAAGCATAGTTCTGACCGTTACCCTGCAGGCTTCCAAGAGCCACCGTGTTGTTCGCAATGCTGTAGATTCCGAACAATGCTGCGACAGAAGCCTGCTCCCCCCCCGGCGTGAGGTACAAAGAGTTTCCGTCGACGTGAATCGCCTCGATTTGGCCCACGATAGAAGACAAGTCGACGAGATCCGTGATCGCACCACCGTTTCTCGGCACCCGATGGAGCTTTGCATCCACCTGGCTACTCCCATTGATGGCCGTTGTAAAATACACATCATTTCCGACGAGCGCCGCCGCCGTCACGATGCGATTCGAAAGCGTGGGGTACTCGGCGAGTAGGATCTCATTCGGGCTCGATTTCGTTCCCGCATGGACCAACCGAGAAGGGGCCTTGGTCTCGAAGTAGAAGACATCACCTTGATCGACCATCACTCGTCCGACGATCTGAGAGGCGAAAGACGCGCTTCCACGAAGTGCGACAATCTGCTCATTGCTGCCCGGAATGTTGTACGAAGCGAGGGCGGCCGAGGAAAGAGCTCCCCCCGGACTCGTGTCGGTCGGCGCGATCGCCATCGCCGCAAAGGTGGGCAACGTCGCAGTGACACTGTACGCCTCCACCGGTCCCGAGCCACTGAGGGGAACTCCGATGAACGTCCACGGCGTCGAAAGAACGAACGCGCGACCACCGCCTGACGTGATGTCATTGACGTCGCGGATGTAGCCACTCTCGCGTCCCGTAACGGCGATGCTCGTCGTGCCGATCTCGCTTTTGGGAACGCACACGCTGATCTGGCGTTGCACGCCGGCGTCGCCGTTCACGCCGCTATCGGTCGTCGTGCCGCCGTCAACGGGCGGTGTGTTGCCTCCGTCGTTCGCGGGAGGATTCACCGTTCCACCATCGTTCTGGCCCGGTCCCTGGAGTTCCTGGGTCACATCACAGGCAAAGAGAGCAGCGAAGGCGAGCGCGAGTAGCGGCAAGGAAGTCGTACGTTTCATGAAGGTCTCCTCTGGTGGCGCGAAGTCGCGCAATCCGTCTTGGTTAGAGGTCGTTTGCGTCGAAACATTCGATCCGTCAGAAAAAAAAAGAACTTCGCACAACCCGCTCGCGACGCAAGGGCGCGTTCGAACTCGCGCGGCTTCAGGGCTGAGGGGCAGCCGAAGGCATGGCGGCCCCCTGCAGGCTCATGGGGTAATCCTTCCGGAAGCGCGATGCGGCCTTTGCGGCTTCGTCCGTGCGGCCAAGCTGGCTGAGCGCCGACACCATCAGACCATCGCGCTCTTCGCGCAGCTGCCCCCCCGGAAAGCGACGCTTGTGTTGTTCGAGGAGCGCGAGGGCGCCCTCTTTGTCACCGCGCCGAAGTGCCACGCGTGCGGTCTCGAGGAGAAGACGCTCTGCCTCCGCGTCCTCCGCCGTCAGTCCTTTGGCGCTCGTCTTGGCCATCGCGCTCGGAGCTCCGCTCGGCGCAGGCAGTGTGCTCGGTACGACGGACGGCAAGTTGGCGACGTCGATCGAATCGATGACCGACGAAGCTTCCGTTGCGAGCGGCCTCGCGGGCGATACGGGATACACCGACGAGGAAGGGCTGGCGACGGGTGACGCGGGCGATCGCTCGAGAGCGACGCGAGACCCGAACCCTGCGCCGAAGCCGACTGCCAGGAGAACCGTTGCTTTGACCCACGCCGGAGCCGATTTCAGGAGGCCTGAGGTCAGAGAGCCCGCGTTGGTCTGCAAAGCACTCGGAGCAGTGGCGACCGCAGCTCCCGACAGCGCCAAACCGAGACTTACCGAGAGTCGGTCGCGCATCGCGTCTTTGCCTGCCTCGTCCAGGGGACGCGCAGCTTCCGCAGAGACGAAGCGCTGGAGGTCCAGCGGAATCCCCTCGTCAGGAACTTCGTTCACGTCGTGCCTGTCATTCATGATGGGTTCGCTCCAGCACGAACATCCGGCGCAAAACCTGCTCGCGTCAAAGAAGAGCGTAGCGCTTCGCGCGCCAATCGAAGCCGCGAATACGCGGTATTCAGCGGAACCTCGAGCGTCTCCGCCACGACGGGCATGGCCGTCCCGTCGAGGTCATGGAGTACGAAGACGGCGCGCTTGTCGTCGTCCAGCTGATCCATCGCGCGCGCGAGTGCATCGCGACACTGGTGATCGTTCATGCTCTGTTCGGGCGATGCAGCTTCGGATGCGTGGCGATGAATGACCTCGTCCTCGGCGGCGTGTTCGAGCTTGTAGCCATGCTTGCGCTTCACGCCGAGCGCCACTCGATAGGCGATACCGAATAGCCAGGGGCGCAGGGGTCTCATCGCATCGAACTCGGGGAGCTTCTTGTGAACGAGGAGAAAGACATCGTGGACCACGTCGGGCACGTCGGCCTGTCGAATGCCCAACCGGACGACCGAGTTTCGTACATAGCCGTATTCACTCTCGAAAATGGTCCGGAAGGCCGGCGCTTCGATGCCGGGATTCATGGCAGAAGATGCGTCTCTCGAGGTGTTTGCGGCATCCAGCGCGATCCGTCAAAAAAAAGAAACGGTCGCTCGGAGACCTGCCTCCAGCGTCGCCGGCGCGGTACTCCAGACCTCGACACCGCGAAAGGTGACGCGTGTCCGCGTTAGCACGACGTCGGCTCCGAGGTATGGCTCGAGGCCGAACGGCGAAGGCTGCGTCGCGCTTCCGAACGGACGAAATCGGTACGCGGCGAGGATGCCGGCCGATGAGAAGAACGTCGTCTTCTTGTCGGGGGTGTCCACCCCTTCCGCGGCCCCCTGGAAGGCCCCGAGAAACACGCGACCACACAACGACAATTCCGAGACGCGCGCGCAGAGGAGCGGCGACATCCCCATCACCCCCGTTCGCACGACTCCGGTATTCACGGCGGTCGTGTTGGGTAGCGATGCGGAGGCCTCGACCCCAGCTGCAAAGGCGCCGTGTTCCAGCACGATGCCGAGCGACCCGCCAAAGGCAACCGATGCATAGGGGCCGAAAGCTCCACCGTGGGCCCCGACGAAGAGGGTCGGAACCCATGGCGCCCCACGAGGGGGGGCGGCGACGGGAGGTGGTGGAGGAGGCGCCGAGACTTGTGTCGGGGGCGGAGGCGGAGGGGGCGCGATCGGCGGGGGCGGCGGTGCGGTAGAGTGCTCGCCTGGCTCCCTGGGGGCATGGGCCTCGTCGGGATCGATGGCCACTGCCATGGCAAATGCCGTACTCGCCGCGAGGTCGGCACACGTATTCGCTTCGAGCTCCCTCACGCCGAGCAGCTTGCCATTGCCGTCGCGGAGCTCGATGCGGGTGCGGAACTTCGCCGCAGACTTGCGAATGCGAGTCACGATCGTCCGCTTCGCAGACGGGGCGAAGGGGTCGTATCCAAGACGCGCAGCGATCATCGCGCGAAGGCCGGCTTCGTCCGGGCACCCTTCCGCATCGTCTTCCGTGGCGTAGTCGAGAACGAGTGGCGGCGGGCGCTCGGCGGCGAGAGCCATCCGGGGTGCTGCCACGACCGCGAGCGCTGCCGTAAGGACGGAGACGGAGAGCGCGCTCGTTCGAAGGGAAGTCATGACCAACGCGGCCAGACTACAACGCGTTGTCAGCGAGCGGCGAGTTTTCCCGGAGGCGACGTTTCACGAAGTGCTCTCGAAACGACATTCACGAGATCATCTCCGTTCAGAGGCTTCAGCAAGATGGCCGCAACTCCAAGAGTACTTGCTTCCTTCCACTCGGCCGCGCCTCCAGACCCCGTCACGATGACGATGGGCAAGTCGCGTCCTCGCCGCGTGGCGCGGACCTTTCGCGTCCACTCGAGACCGGACAGCGCAGGCATTTGCAGGTCTGCGACAATCACGGAATAGTTCTCCACGTCGACGGCCAGCAGTGCTTCGTGGGGGTCTTCGATCACATCGACGCGAGCATGGCGGAAGCGCTTCTTCAGAAGCGACGACACGATGGCAGCCCAGTCTCGATCGTCGTCGAGAACGAGGATTCGTTCGGGATCACGGCTTAGGCTCGTCAATCGCTGGGGACCGCGCGCTGGCGGTCGCCGGAACACTCGCGAGCGCCGGCATCGTTCTCTTGTTGCGACTCTTGCCCCCCACGTGAGCGCCTGGCTGCTTCCAACCAGCGTTCAGAAAACGTCTACTCCCTGACGGTGCAGGAGACGCCGTAGAGCGCGCGAACCATGAATACGTCGAGGTCGTCGACGACACCATCGTGATTGAGGTCGCCGGCGCGATCTTTGCGGTCGACGAGAGTGGCATCTGCCTGGTCTACTTTGCGATCGCCATTCGCGTCGCCGGGACATGCGCCGAGCTTTTCGTTCCGGAGTCGGTTCACGAAGCCTTTGCGGTCGCGAAAGTAGTTCGCGTCGATGGTCCCGTAGTCAGCCATCGACGAGGCCACCTTGGGCCAGCCCACTTGTTCGGCGATGGCGTACGACTGACGCGCGTATTTGATGCGCTCGGCGCGATCCGCGAAGTTCTTGAACTTGAACGATGTGTCCGAAGGAAAGTACGCAAAGTGCACGACAGGGCTGACGAACGCCTTCTGTAGAATGCGATTGACGATGTCAGGCCCTACGTCGAGTCGCTGAACGATGTTCTGCATGGCCTTCGACATCGCGTCAGAGACGGTCGAATACTGCTCCCAGTCGAGTGCGAGGTTGTAGAGGTCACGACGTTCGGTCACGCTGAATGGGCCTACCGTGGAGGGCTGCGTGCTCTTCCGTAGCGGATCGAGGAGGACAGCGGGAACGAGATCGGTTGCGTGTGGACGGGCGCCATGCAGACGCGCGAAGTGGAAGTTCGTGTACGTGTCGACGAAGACGAGGCGGTTCGTCTCGAGGAGGACCTTTCGGAACTTCTCCGTCGTCGCCACGATCTCTTCGAGGGCGGACACGTTCGTGAGCCCGAGGTCTTGAGCCCAGTCCGTTGCTCGCTGCGTCTGCGCGAGGAAGCGGTGCCCCCAGAGCGCTCCGTGCAGTGCCACCTCGGGGAATGCATGGCGCCCGCCAGATGTCTCGTAGAGCTCGTGCAAGAAAAGCGCACGTGTCGGCGCATCTTCTGGCCTTCCGGCGAGCATCAAGGCATGGGCGCGAATCACCGCGTAATCGGCAGCGACATTGCGTCCCGTGAGGTCGTCCGAGTCGGTTTCCGCGTCACTGCAGGCTGGGAGCGCGGAAGAACTGGCGAGAAGGATTGCGCTCACGAGAGCGCCACGAAAGAAGCGCGTTCCAAGTGTCGATAGCGGCACTCTGCCCTTTTAGATCGGCTCCCATCGATAGTTCAAGTCGTGGCACCTCTTATGAGGTGGCTTTTCCCCTTCCTGCCAGGGGCGCAGCGGTCAGCCCTGGGCTCGCTCCTTCGAAGAACATGGTCGAAAGCAGCGTGACGTACCTTTCGACCGCAGTCGCGGTGGCAGGCAGACGGCCGCTCGTGAGGAGCGTCGCTATCCCGTGGACGAAAGCCCAAGCGCCGAGCGCAAGCTCTCTTGGCCGCAGATCACGCCTGACTGCCCCGGCGCTCTGCGCTGATTCGATGCTCGCCTCGAGGAGACGATAGCTCGCGCTCCCCTTCGCCCTTCCTTGCTCCGCATCCGGAACCGGCGCCGTCAGTACGAGACGAAACAGCGTTGGCTGTTCGAAGGCGAAGCGAATGTAGGCCTCGCCCAGCGCGCGCACACGACCGCGAGGGTCTTCCGATGCCGCAAGCAGCGCAGCGCGCTCCGCGGCCGCGAGACGCGAGAGCCCCTCATCCGTGAGCGCTGCCCGAAGGTCGGCTTTGCTCGCGAAGTGACGATACGGAGCGTTGTGCGTGACGCCCGCCTGACGGGCGAGCTCCCGCAACGTGAAGTCGAGGTCCCCCCGCCGCTCGAACAACGAAAGGGCAGCGTCGAGGAGAGCCTGACGGAGGTTGCCGTGATGGTAGGCCCGTGGCTCCGACCTAGCGGCTCGTTTCCGCGCATTTTCGCCCATGAACCGAAGCTTTGCACGAAATGTGGACAAGAGCCACATTTGTCCTTGCGGAATCGTCTTCGGTCGGTCAGAACGAGCAAAGTCTCAAGAGGTCCACATGCCGCACATCGAGCAAGAGTCACTGCCCAAGGAAAGCTCCCCCAACAAGCGACGTGCGCATGGGAAGGTACCGGACCGCGTCGACGTCGCCATCATCGGCAGCGGGCTCGGGGGTCTCGTTGCCGCAGGGTATCTCGCGCAGCAAGGTCTCTCCGTCTCGGTCTTCGAGGCGCACTACACAGCCGGCGGCTGCGCTACGCAGTTCTCGCGTGGGCCGAGAAGCGCGCGCTGGAACTTCGACGTCGGACTCCACTACGTAGGAGACTGCGTCGACGGAATGATCCCGCGAATTCTCGGTGACCTCTCGGCAGACGTCGCTTGGAACGAAATGGATCCCGCCGGTTTCGACACACTCGTCTTTCCGGACTTTCGTTTCCGCATTCCTGCGAACTTGGAGGTGTATCGAGACCGGCTCGTTCAGATGTTCCCGCACGAACGGCGGGGCATCGACCGCTACGTTAGGCTCGTGCGCGCCGTCATGAAGGTGGCGCGGCTCATGGAGACGCACGAGGGGCGTCGCCCCGGCCTGGTCGACTTGGCGAAGGTGGCGTTCGACGCGATCCATCTCGTTCGACGACAAAACGCGACGATTGGTGACGTGTTGGAGGACCTCGTCCGCGATCCCAAACTGAAAGCGGTCATGCTCGGCCAGAGTGGCGACTACGGTCTTCCCCCTTCGCAGGTGAGCGCGATGCTCCACATGGGGCTCGCGGGCCACTACTTCCGCGGTGCCTACTACCCCAAGGGCGGCGGCCAAGTGCTCGCGGACCGCATCGGCGAGCGCATCGAAGCGCTCGGCGGTTCGATTCATCTTCGAACACCCGTCGAACGAATCCTCGTCGAAGGAGGGCGAGCGGTCGGCTTGCGCCTCGCCCCCAAGGCCGGTGAACCGGCCCGCGACGTTCGCGCCGACGTAGTGCTATCGAACGCAGACTTGAAGCGGACGCTCTGCGAACTCGTCGGTCCCGATCACTTGCCTTCCGGAACGATCGTGAAGGCCGAGAACTACCAGATGGCTGCAGCGCTTTTCATGACCTTCCTCGGTCTCGAAGGCGATGGACGCGAGCTCGGCATGTCGAACTCCAACGTTTGGCAGTTCGACGGCTACGACGTCGAAGGCTTCTACCGCGAAGGCGACAAGGGCCATGGCCCCATCGGGGTAAGCGGTTGCTACATCACGAGCGCGTCCCTGAAGGACCCCGAAAACCCGCTGCATCACGCACCATTCGGACACACGAGTGTCGAGGTCATGGCCATCGTTCCTTCATCGCCCGCGCGCTGGGGAGCGGAGGGCAATGTCTACGGGTGGGAGTACAAACATGGCGCAACGTACCTTGCGCGCAAACGAGAGCTCGAAGATGCGCTCATCGATCGAATGGACGGCGTGTTCGCGGGTTCGAAGACGCGCGTCGTGTTTCGAGAAAGTGCGTCGCCCATGAGCCACGGACGTTACACGGGAGCCTCGGACGGCACGGGTTACGGGCTCGCCTGCACGCCCGCGCAATTCATGAAGGGTCGCCCCGGTTACCGGGGTCCCCTTCCGGGCCTCTACCTCGCGGGAGCATCGACGCGAGCTGGGCATGGGATCGTGGGTGCCATGATGGGTGGGCGCGCAGCAGCCAAACGCATTCTCTCGGACGTGGCAGCAGGAAAGGTCCAGGCGCGCGTCGCGCAGAGAGCGAACTGACGCGTTTGACCTCCACGCCCCTCGCTCGTAAGACGTGCATCTCGTGAAGCCCGTACAGCTCGGCGCGCTCCAGGCCGCGCTCGAATGAGCTCGCTCAGAACGGCCGCTCGTAGATCTTCGCCGTGATCACGCTCGGTGCGGTCGACGTTCCGCCGAAGTAGAGCCCCGAAGCCCACTTCAAGGTCGAGGCGCCCGTCGCGGCGCACCCTCGCGCAAGGGAGGTAGAGACATCGATGGTGCGCTGCCCGATCGTGCCCTTGATGGAGAAACGATACGCCGCACCATCGATGAACACCCGATATCGAAGCGGCGCTTCCGCGGCGAGCTCCGCCTCGGATAGTTCGAGCATGGGTGGGAGCTTCGTGGCGTGGGTGCCCGCCACGTTCGCATAAGCTGTAACCTCCAACATCTTGGGGCTGCGATCGAGGCGCCAGCGCCAGCCGAACATCGCTCCGTACTGCGCGAGGTCCAACTGACCGCAATCGGAGAAACCGGGCAGCTTGCTCCAATCGTTTTGGTCGTTGGGCTGAACGGGATTCAGAAGCACGTAGCGTGCGCTCGAATCGAACTTGAAATCGAAGTCGCGCCCCGGGACCGTGGTGAAGCCCGCAACCGGATTCGAAGGGGTTCCGCCGGTGACCGTGGCGGTATGGGAGCCAACCTCGATGCGGTACGTGGCGAAAGACGAAGCGGCGTCGGTAGGTTCGGTGGTGTCGCCCCCGGCGTCGAACGGAAGGCTCGCATCGTCCGCAGGTGCATCGACGTCCAGTGCACTTCCTGCGTCTCGAAGTGCAGAGGGCAAAGGAAGCGGCGAGCCCGGCTCGTCGGTGGCGCACGCGACGAAGCATACGAGTCCGGAGAGGCAAGCGACGGCGATGATGAGGGGCCGCCGCACTTGTCGACCGCGCTCAGGCACGCTTCACCTTACGCTTCGCTTTGAGCTTCTCTGCCCGCTGATGCTTCTTCTCGCCAACCGCATCCTCTCGACGTTGTCGTTCGTTTGAGACGGTGTTCATCAGCGCGTCGATGAGTTCTTCGATGAACATGTCTCGTGGCACGTGAGCTCCCGCCTTCGAAAGCCGCATGTAGTCGACAAACGACAGCGACATGATGTTGGTGAAGCGAGCAAGCCGGATGGGAAAGAGCTGCGGCGGAAGGTCGCCCGCAAAGCTCACGAGTTTCTGCATGAGCGCCAGATTGCCCGGTGAATGCGTACAGCGCCGCTCCGTGAGCGGGTATTCGGCGCTCGCGGCAAGCTGCGCGATGAGCGCCAAGTAGTGACGCCCCCCATCGGGGTCATCCAGCTTCGCTGCCAAGCCCTTGACGAGCATCGTGACGACGTTTCTCAGTGTGGCCCGTTTCGTTCGTTCGAGCTCCTCGAGGGTACGAAGGAAGGACTTTTGCATCGGCTCGGCATGACGTTCGAGTACGCACTCGAGCAATTCCGTCTTGTCGTGGAAGTGATAGATCGCTGCGGAGAGGTTGCGTTGCCCGGCGGCAAGCGTGATTTCACGAAGAGACACGGAATGGATGCCTCGCGCTGCGAAACTCTCCTCGGCGGCCCGCATCAGGGCAAGCCGGGTGTCGACACTTTTCGCCACGGCGCGTGAGTGTGCCACACTTGGATGTAGCCCGCGATTCATATCTGGCGCTTCAAGTGGAGCGATGGCGAGCCCGATAGTCTCGAGGACTCGTCCCGACCACTTCCTCGAAGGCGCAGTTCAAGTTCTGCAGTTTGCGGAAGCCTACTTCGAGGGCGATGCCCGCGAGTTTCACGTCGCTCGTCTCGAGAAGATGCATGGCTCTTTCGACTTGTAGCTCGCGGAGTTCCTCTCGATACGAGCAGCCAATCGCCGCGAGGGCGCGTTGAAGCGAACGGGGTGATGTGCCGAGTTTGTCGGCGAGGGACTCCAGCGAGAAGACGGACGGCACGCGTGAGGGTTGTGAAGCCGAAGCCCGTGTTCGTCAACGGGCGGTGGTCAAATAATAAATCGGACGATTGATTTCTCTCGAAAGCATCTGACGTCGGTCGTCCCCGTGTATACTCGGCTCATGACCGAAGCGAAGAAAGCCACGATCGTCACCTTCCAAAAAGAACAAGGGTTTGGCCGTGTGAACGTGGAAGGAGAAGGCGAGCTCCCCTTCGATGCCGTGGTCGCGCAGCCTCCCGCGGAGAAGCTTCTGACGGGGACGGAAGTCATGGTCGAAACGGGCCCCTCGCGCATCCCTGGCAAGACGAAGGTCGTCAAGCTTTGGATCGGAGACACACCTCCCTGACGCGAGTCTGCTCGTCACTCGAGTTCCTGCGCGCGCGTGCCTCAGCTGTGGCACGAAGGCGCGACGAGCCCTGCATTCCGACGCGATGATCCTGTGATTCCCGGCGTTTTCACACGCATGGGATGTGGTGGCATGTGCGTTGCAATTCCCTGGAAGGTTCCCGAAGGCACCTCAACCCAAGGAGAATTGTCATGCCGAATCAAGTCAGTGAGCAGACGAACCGCAGCGGAAAGTCCAAGTCCGAGAACTCGGGACAATCCAAACAGTCCACACAGGCGAATCCGTCGAACGAGCCCATTCAGAAGAACCAGAAGAACGCGCAGACCGATGATCTGAATCTCGGTGACCGTGAGGGAACGGGGCAGCGCGGCGATACGATGCAGGCGGGTGAGTACAAGAAGGACGGCTTCAGTCAGAAGACCGGCAACGTCGGAAGCCAGAACCGTTCGAACGAGAACGAGAGCAGCCAAACGGACGAGAACAAGTTCTCGAAGAAGAGCGGCGCTCAGTGCGCAAACCGCGCTCCGAGGAAGGTGCACTCTCGGTGATGTGCGTCTTCCTCGCGGCGCCATGCGTTGCGTTCTCGTGATGCCGACGTCCACGTTGGTGCGCGTCGTTCCGAGCAGGTCATCATGCAAGTTTACCGATCTCACCCCCTCCTATCCCTCGTGGTCGTCGTCAGCACCTTTGGCTGCAGCGCCGAAGATACTTCCGCAAGCGACGACGCACTCCGTGCCGCTGCCGGGGCGTCCGGCAGCGTGTCTGCGGAGTGGGGAACCGACTTACCCAAAGACTCGCCCTGCCCTGGTTCGAGCGCAAGCCCAAGTCGTGCCGCCGCCGAACGTCTTGCGAACGCGTTCGGAACGTGGAGATTCGCACGCCGAAACGTCCATGGAATGACCAAGGAGGTGAGCCACTGCGACAGCATGATGGTGTACCGTATCGGACTCGCAGACGACCCGCGGTCGGCCATGGAACGTGCATCTTGCGCGCTCGTTCGAAGCGAAATCATCCCATTCCGCGCTGCCCGCATCCAGGCTCCGGGGTGCCCAATGGTCGAGTGTGGCGGCTCGTTCGGACTCGTGTGGTACGAAACCAATGGAAGCGTCTTCGGTCTCGATGCAGACGGCAATCCAACGGGCATGCCGTTGCTCACGTTCGAGATGCAACGCACCGAACGCGGTGAATACGTGCTCGTTCAAACGAACTCCGGGACAAGTCCCACCGACACCCAGACCGTGCTCGCCCGCACCGAAGCTCAGATTACGTGCGCGCCCTGATCCGCGCAGGTTCGTACATTCTCGCAAACCAAGCGACGCCGGATGGGCTCACGCGGGGCTCGATGCGCATTTCCGCCGACAGCGGGTGCGCAATCGGGTTCCTCAGTTCGGGTGAAAGCAGCACGAGCATCGCTCCGGGCTTGCCTTCGGAGGCGATGCGTTCGAAAAGCCGCGATTCGTTTCCATCGGGATAGTGAAAGAACGTGTCGACCTCGGAGAAGCGCACTCCGAGGTCGTGGAACACATCGTTCATGAAATAGTCTCCCATCGCGAGGCGCGGCATCGCGGAGGCATTGCATCCGCTCGTAGAAGAGAGCGCACGGGCGTGAAGAGACGCGTCGCATTCGACGCCGTAGACGCGAAACCCTCGTCCGACCGAGGCGAGTGCGAGCGCGATTCGCCCGTCTCCTGAGCCAGCATCCAAGATGCGCGAACCTTCCGCGAAGTGTCCGCGTCCGACGAGCGTGACGATCGCCTCCGCAACGACGTCGATGGGCGTCGCAAGAAAGAGCCCCCCTTCGGTGATCCGCAGTGCTTCGCCTTCCATGCCGTAGACCGTGTCCAACGTCGTGAACAGTGCGCCAAAGAGGGCATCGAAGGACGGCGCTGCAGTGGACATTATTCGTCACGAGCGTCCTACCAAACCGTCGGCCCTGCCACCAGAACCGAGCAATGCGTGCGTTGGATGCCCGCTCGGCGACGAGACGAAAATGCTGCTACGTCCGAAAACGGCCAGCGCGACCGACGTGACGAAGGTAGGAATGAAGGCGTGACCAAGACCCTCGACGAAGATGCCTGCTATCGGGCGCTCGTGACGCATGACGCGCGCTTCGACGGCGCGTTCTTCGTCGGCGTGCGCACGACAGGTGTGTACTGCCGTCCGGTGTGTCGTGCACGGACACCTCGTCGCGAAAACTGCGTGTTCTTTTCGCGAGCAGCGCAGGCGGAGCAGTGGGGCTTCCGTGCGTGCTTTCGATGTCGTCCGGAACGTGCCCCTGGGAACGCCATGAACTCGAACGTGGATGCCGTACCGCGCTTGGTCCTCGCCGCGACGCACAAGATCGAAGAGGGTGCCCTCAACGAAGGCAGTGTCGACGATCTCGCAGCATCCCTTGGCGTCGGGGCCCGCCACCTGCGACGCACTTTGCGCGAAGAGCTCGGCGTCGGTCCCCTCGAGTTGGCTCTTTCGCGTCGGGTTGCGGTTGCGCGCGAGCTCCTGCTCGGAACTTCCTTGCCCATCACCGAGGTGGCGTTCGCGAGCGGCTTCTCGAGCGTGCGCCGCTTCAACGCTCTCTACCGTTCGCATCAAGGCATGACGCCCTCCGAGGTCCGTCGTCCCCGCCTCTCCCATCGAAAAGCCATTCCGCCGGGCCTTCGATTGGTGCTCGACGTTCGACCTCCCTTCGACCCGGCACCTGCGTTTTCCTTTTTGAAAGCGCGTGCCGTTCCGTCGAGCGAGACAGTGACGGGGGATACGTACCGAAAAGCCGTTGCGCTCGACGACGCGAAAGGCAAAAGGCACATCGGCATCATTTCCGTGAGGCCCGCGGTGAGCAAGTCCGCGCTCATCGTCGACGTATCACCCTCCCTCGCTCCCGTCTTGATGGTCGTCGCTGCGCGCGTGCGCCACGCATTCGACACGGACTCCGATCCGAGCCTCATCGGCGCGCATCTCTGCAAAGACCCTTTCTTGCGCGCATACGTGAAGCGAAGACCGGGCCTCAGGGTACAAGGCGCATTCGACCCTTTCGAATGGGCGGTGCGTGCAATTCTTGGTCAGCAGGTGAGCGTTCGCGCTGCACGCACACTCGCATCCCGCCTCGTCGAGCGCTTCGGCATTGCGGTTGCGACCGAAACGTCGCCCACCTTCGCCTGGCCCGACCCGCAACGGCTTGCGAACGCCAGGCCCGATGCGCTCGCAGCGATTGGTATCACGAGCGCCCGCGCTCGCACATTGCATGCGCTCGCCGTTTCGATGGCAGAGGGGGCGATCGCGCTCGACAGACACGGCGACGTCGAAGCCACCGTCGAGACACTTCTCTCGATCCCTGGAATCGGTCGTTGGACTGCGGACTACATCGCTCTGCGATCGCTTGGCTGGCCAGACGCGTTTCCCGCGGGCGACTTGGTCTTACGCAAAGTCATGGGAGGCCTATCCGCGCGCGAAGCCGACCTACGCAGTCAAAAGTGGAAGCCCTGGCGAGCGTATGCCGCCACACACCTTTGGACCGGAACATCGGAGGACACCGAAGCATGAATACCGAGCGCCGCATCGTCTATTGCAACACTCATTCGCCCGTCGGTGAACTCTTGCTCATCGCGAGGTGAATCCCACGCGTGATGCATTCGCGCTCACCGGAATCTACTTCGCGAACGCACCACATGCGCGGGGCGCCGTACCTCCGGGGGCGCGGAAGAGCGAGGCATCCTTCACGCACGTCATCGAACAGCTTCGCAGCTACTTCGGTGGAACGCGAACGTCGTTCGACATCGCCATGAAACCGAATGGGACGGCATTCCAGCGCGATGTTTGGAAAGTACTCACGTCCATTCCCTTTGGCGAAACCCGAACCTACGGAGAGATCGCCCGTGCGCTCGGCCGTCCCCAAGCCTCGAGGGCCGTCGGGGCTGCAAACGGCAAGAACCCTCTTTCGATCGTCGTTCCTTGCCACCGTGTCATCGGCGGGAACGGAACACTGACCGGCTATGCCGGTGGCGTCGAACAGAAACGTCTTCTCCTCGCACACGAAGGCGCACTCGACGAAGCGGTCCGCCGCCTCTCACGCTGGAGAATCCACTGATTGTGTGCGGTCGCGAAAAGGATTCGTCGGACTTGCGAAGAGGCACGCTAAGATGGCGGGATGCTGCATCGCCGCGCCTTCCTGCAAGGCACCGCCCTCGCATTGGGAACGAGCCGTGTCTTCGGGGACGAGGAACCACTTCCGACGCTGCTCAAGAACGTGGGAACCCCGCAGGACCTCGCGACCCCCCTCCAGTGGTTCGACCGACTGCTGACGCCGACAGATGTATTCTTCGTACGAAGTCACTTCGGTGCACCGCTACTCGACGCCAAGCGAAAGCTCGCGGTGAAAGGCCTCGTTGCGACACCGCTCCAATTCACGGCAGAAGAGCTGCGCGCATCGTTCAAGGAAGTCACGCTGACGGCGGTCCTCCAATGCGCCGGAAATGGGAGAGCTTTCCACAGTCCGCGCGTTCCGGGCGTCCAGTGGGGCCACGGTGCGATGGGGCAAGCCACCTTCACGGGTGTTCGCCTCAAAGACATTCTCTTGAAAGCCGGCGTCTCGAAAGATGCCGCTTACGTGCACCTGGCAGGCGCCGACACCCCGCCGAAGAAGGAAGTGCCCGCCTTCGTGCGCAGCATTCCGATGGCGCGAGCCATGGATGAGACGACGCTTGTCGCTTGGGCAATGAATGGCGCGCCGTTGACGCTTGCACACGGAGCACCCCTTCGGCTCGTCGTCCCGGGCTGGGCGGGAGATCACTGGATGAAGTGGCTCACGCAGGTGCGTGTCGAAAAAGAAGAGGCCACTGGTTTCTTCATGCAGACTGCATACAAGTACCCCATCACGCCCGTGGAACCTGGGTCTGCGGTGAAGCCGGAGAACATGCGCTCGCTCACGACGTTTCCCGTGAAGTCCGTCGTGGCACGTCCCATCGAAGGCGCAAAAGTACCGAAGGGTGAACAGCGACTCGCGGGTTGCGCGTTCTCCGGCGAGGCCGCGATCGCGAAAGTCGAAGTTTCGACCGATGGCGGCGCGACCTGGAAACTCGCGACGCTCGAGGGTGATGGCGGCATCGGAAAGTGGCAAGTGTGGCGGCATCGCTTCGATGCTCCTGCAGGGCACTATTCGGTCCTCGTTCGAGCGACGGACAAGAAAGGCAACGTACAACCCGAGAGAGCCGCGTGGAATCCGAGCGGTTACTTCCACAACGCCTGGCACAAGGTGAGCTGGGAGGTCGTCGGATGAAAGCGGCGGCCCTCTTTTCAGTCACACTTGCGTTCGCTGCGTCGTTCGCCGTCTTCGCTTGCTCGAAGAAGGAGGCTCCCGTTCAGCCGCCTGCGCCTGCAGCGACCGACGCGAGCGTCGACAAGGAAGCGCTCAACGACGCGGAAGGAAAGCGCATCGTGCGCGGCGCTTGCCTCTCATGCCACAGCGAAGAGTTGCTCGCCCAGCAGCGTCTTCCGAAAGCGAAGTGGGAAGCGACCGTGAAGAAGATGATCGGGTGGGGTGCCAACGTCGACGCAACCGAAACCGAGCCACTCGTCGCCTACCTATCGCGAATGTACGGACCGGATGCGGGAGCGTGGGAACCGGAACCCATCCTCGCTTCGGATGCGGTGAAGAGACTCGAACCACAAAGCGATGGCGTCTTCGCTGGCGGCTCTGCGGAAACGGGCAAGGGTCTGTACGCCGAACGATGTTCCGGGTGTCACGGCGCCGACGCGCGGGGAAGCATCGGTCTCGACCTCGTCGAGCGCCCCGTTCTCTATCGGGCGTCGGACGTCGCCGCGAACATTCGCATGGGACGAGGCAAAATGGCGCCCGTACCGCGCATGACCGACCGCGAGATCGCCGACGTCCTCGCGTACCTGCGAACGCTCCGCCTACCCTGAAAGGCGGAGCGCACGCTCGGGTTCGTTCACTGGAAGAGTGGACAAGGATCGTTCACGCCCACGCACACGAATGCGCGGCAGATACCATCCGGCGGCGGAGCGCCGCAAGCCATGCACTTCTTCTGACCCGGGCAATCGTCGACCGGCGGCTGGCAGATACCGGCACAATCGGCACCACCGTTCTTCGGGTCGCAGTTGTCGGTCGGGTCGTCGACGCAGACGTCGTTGCCGGCGCACGGCGTGCCGAGGAAGCCGCCGCAGGTCTTGATGCAGCAACCGAGGCCCGGAATGTTCTTCGTACCCGCGACGCATCGAACCGCAGAGCAATCCGGCGCGTTCGGTACGCAGCCAACCGGCTCTTCGCAGTGGTAGCCGTTCGCACACTTGGCGTACTGGCAGACAGAAGGAATGGGCTCGCAGCGACCGGACCGCGGATTGCAGCGCGTCGTCGCCGTGCATCGAACCGTGAGGCAACGGTTCTTGCCGACGAGGAGCGCATCGTCGCTTCCTTGCGTGGAATCGTCCGCTCCTTCGACTGCACACGCGGCAATCGAAAGACCAAGCAGCGCCGTCGCCGAAACCAAAGATGCGTACTTGCGGATATTCATGGTGGAAAGAACTCTAGGACAGGGGTGCGCGTTGTCCGCCGATACGATCAGACACTCCAGCGGCTTTCGCGCCAGTCCGTCGTGCGCGATCGATCGCCCGTTGGCCGCCTTCGCAAGGCCGAGAAACTCGAGAGGTTTCCGGTACCTACGGAAAAAGCACGAGCGCGACTCGACGGACGCCCCTTGCGGTGACAAAGAGCCTTGTCCCATGGCATTCCGCCCCGTCTCGGCCATCGCAACCTTAGCGGCTGCTGCCTTGCTGTCCGCGGCGTGCGGCAGTGCACCGAGGGGCTTCGGAGAAGACGCCGCGACGAAGGGCACGAGCGGAGGAGGCCCCGCCAAAGGAGCGAGCTCTCAACCGCCGGGCGCCACCGCAACGGTCTCGCCTCCCCTTCCCGCGAATGCAAAAGCGCTCGCGCGCAAAAAAGCCGAGATGCTCACCAGCATCTGGGAAAACGGCACGACGGTTCTCCAATACGGCTACTGCGAGAACATTCACGATGGCCGAGGCTTCACCTCCGGACGGGCGGGCTTCTGCACGGGAACCGGCGACGCGGTCCTCGTCGCGCGCTGCTTCGACGCAGCACTCGGGTCCCAAAGCGAACTCCACAAGTACATGGGCGAGCTCGATGCGCTGGCGTCTGCATTCAGTCGCACCGGCGAAAACCAATCGAAGACCAGCGGGCTCACCGCCAAGGGCTCGTACTGCAGCGATTGGGCGGCCGCGACGACAGGGGTCAACAGCGCGGCCTTCAAGGCCTGCCAGGACAAGGTCGTCGAAGACTTGTACTATACACCTTCCTTGAAACTGCTGGCGAAGTGGGGTCTCACGACGGCCCTCACGACCGCCGCCGTCTACGACGCGTACATCAACCACGGCGAAGACGGCGTGGCTGCGCTCATCGCGGCGGGCAATGCCGCCATCGGCAACGGTGCGCAGGTCGCCCCACGAAAGCCACTGTCCGCCGCGGAAGAATCTGCCTGGCTGAAGGGCTTTCTCCAAAAGCGGCTCGCTGTCATGAAGGCCGACGCGACCTGGGCCGAAGCGGTCGACCGCGTCGCCGAGTACGAATCGCTCCGCGCCCTCGGCAATTGGGATTTGCAGCAGACCATCGTCACGAATGCGAAGGCGATGAAACTCTTTCCCGGCAATGGGTTTGCGGACAGCGGTTATCCGATTTGCGACATCGCCCCCGACGGAAGCGTGAGCGGCGACCCTGCATGCACGAGCGCAACAGGCCTCTGAGAGGCGACGTCGCGCATCGCGCTCGACGGGCCAGTGGACCGACTTCATCGATGACGGAGCGCGTCTTAGGTCACGTGCACGCCGCCAAAACGAAGCTCACCGCAGCGCTCACGAAGCACGGCGTGGCTGCGTGCGAGCTCCTCTTCCTCTCGCTCGGAAAGCCCACAAAGAGGTAACACTTCGATGCCGGAGGCCCCGAGCACGCAAGGAACGCCCGCGCACATTCCGGCGCGTACGGGAGCACTCACGGGAAGCACGGCTCGTTCGTCCTGGATGACCGCGCGTGCAATGCGAGCGACGGCGACGCCGATGGCATGTGAGGTGGCTCCCTTTCTCGCGATGATCTCGTAGGCAGCTCCTCGGACTTCGGTCGCGAGCGCTGCGCGCCGCGCTTCGTCGAAGACGATCCCACGCGCTCGAAATGCGTCGGCCAGAGAGAGGCCACCGGCACGCCCGCTATCGAGCAGGCATACGGAAGAATCGCCGTGTTCACCCACTACGGACACGTGCACGCTCTCCGGCGAAATCGCAAGCGTCCTCGAAAGGGCGTGCCTGAGACGCATCGTGTCGAGCAATGTTCCTGAACCAAAGACACTTACTCCCTTCGGTTCCAAACGTCTACGAAGGGCCTCGGTCATGACATCGCATGGGTTCGTGACAACGAGAACGAGTTTGGGCAAGCCACGACGGAAGAGCGCCTCGGCGATATCGTCCATCGCCTTCTCGTTGCGTGCCAGAAGCGACTGGCGATCTTCTCCGACCTTTTGCTTTGCGCCGGCCGTCACGATGCAGAGATCACCGGTCTCGAGTGCATCGACGCCCGCGCCATCGACTTGGAGCCCCCCCAACAGAGGCGCACCGTGTGCGAGGTCCATGGCCTCGCCCCGCGCTTTGTCGGCCGCGATGTCGTAGAGCGACAGCCGAGAAACCACGCGAGCATGCGCGATCGAAGTTGCCACCGCAACCCCTACCGCGCCCGCTCCGACGATGCTGACGTGGGCTCTACGCTTTGGTTCGCGAATCAGGTCCAGACGTCGATTCCCCAGATGACGACAACCGTGTTTCCGATTTGGCCGATGATGCAGCGAGCGACGGATCC
Source organism: Polyangiaceae bacterium (assembly GCA_046351415.1). Lineage (GTDB taxonomy): Bacteria > Myxococcota_A > Polyangia > Polyangiales > Polyangiaceae > JABFRG01. Next base: position 683,553 of record JAXLYO010000001.1, read on the forward strand.
GGTGTCCATGCTGTCCATGAACGAATAGCCAATCTCGCCACCTTGGACGTTCTTCAGATGCTTGCGCACGAGCTTCTCGAGGTTCTTGATCTTCGCGGGAGACGAATCCTCGCTGAACACATCGAAGATCTGAGCTTCGGTCCCCTTGCTGTACGTGGGAACGTATTCCGCGTCGATGTCCGTCTGGTAGACGTCCTTCAACTTGGGAAGGACACGTGTCGTCAGGAACTTCGCGTCCAGTTTCTCTCCACGCTTCAAAGCCACCGTCGTGACCTTGAACGGATCGGGGTCGCCTTCACTGCCCCCCGTCGTGAGACCAACCACAGCCGCCCGCAGCTCCTTGATGGCCTTCGACTGCGCACTCGTCAGGTTCGCTTCATCTTCCCCCGTTTCACCCGCCCCGGCGGGGTCCGGTTGAACTTCTGCAGCACAACCTCCGAGCGCGGTCCCGGCGAGACCGAGAGTCAGCGTGAGGAAGAGAGCGGCGGAGGTCGATTGGAATTTCATGTTGGCTCCAAGCAGGTGGGGGTGACGTGTGCTCCCCCTTGTGCAATCCCGGGGCCAATCAACCTACATGTAGTATTCTGTCGACGCTGTTCTGACGTGCGAGCCCCCTCTCGGAATGGTTGAGGATTTCGTGGGAGAGCGGATGGGAGCTTGGATTGCCGACCGCCCCCCATGGTGGATCCGGCGACACCCAGCTATTTTGAAATGTCTTCTTTTATCACCGAGTTAGCGGCCGAACACCGGCTCAGCTACCGGTGCCTCCCACGTCTCGCATCGCAGAGGTGACAGCGTCCGCGCTCGCGTCGAGGTCTTGGGCTCGCCCGGTCGCCTCGACGAGAAGAATGCGTGTATCTGTCACGTAAATGTCGACCCAGTACTTGCGGGTGCCGTACTCGTAGCGAAGCCCTTGGCCTACGAGCCCCGACTTGCTCTTCACTTGGACGGGCCCGCTTTTTACAACGTACCCACGCTGCTTGAGCCGCAGATCGATCGCTTCGGACCAGAACCCGAGGTTTGCGCGCGGTTCGTTCGGTAGCGAGCGGACGCCAACGACGACACCACGAGCGCTCGAGATCCGATCGTCATAGTCTCCTTCGATGTGCGCAAAGCCGGCAGGCGGCACGAGCCGCGCGCTCGGACTACACGCGGCGAGACTGAGGGGGAGCACGAGAGCAAGCTTGGAGAACCAGCGGAGGATGGACGTTTTCATTTCTTCACCTGCATCAAGCGATCGCTGCCGAGTTGGTCGAGCCACTTTGCGGGGAGTTCGATGGCGACCACGGGAGCCGGGGGTGGCGGCGGCGGTGGGACATCGACCTTCGCCACCATCTCGCGCGGCTTCACGCTGAGGTTCACCGTGATTGTCGAGAACGCCGTACGTTCACGAAGAAACCGCATGCGACCTTCGATGCGATCGATGTCCATCGAGACGCGCTCGAGCTGTTGCTCGATGGTGAGCATGTCGCTGACACTCGTGGTCTTTGCCATGAATTCCTGGAGACGAGCACGCGTCGCGCGGAGGTTCGCGAGCCGCACCTCGGCGTCCTTGTATTCTTCCGTGACGTCCTCTGCGACGACGCTGCGATGGGTGATGGTTCCAACGCGTTCGGCGTCGGAGAGAACCGCGCGGAATCGTTCCGAAGGGACTTTGAGGGTCACGCTCGTATCAGTACGGCCCGCGAGGTGTCCGCCTGCTCCTTCCGCGAGGTCCACGATCTGATCGATCGCACTTGCGACTTTGCCATCGTCGACCATCATCGACAGCGACCCTGTGTACATGATCAAGAAAGCGGGAGCCGACGTGTCGGACTTCGTTGCGCCCTTCGAAGCGCCCGGCGAACTCGGGGCGGCAGGCTGAGTGGACACGCGGGCAATCGCACCGGCTCCCGGCGCCGTACCAGGTGCTCCGGGTGTGGCTGGCGCGGGAGAGGCCTGTGCCGGAGCGCCTGCGTGAAGAGAGGTGCGCTCACTCACTGCTTGCGTGACCTGGGCAGGCGGCATGGCACTGCCGCCGCATGCGACGAGGAGGCTCGATGCCGCGACGTTCGTGAGCATCAGGGAGTAGGAGAGGAACTTCCTCGCAGCTGGGTGGTAGATTGGCGTTTTCATCGGTTCGCAGAGGAAACGGAGTGCTTGCCCGCGCCTTACACCCGAAGAGCATTTTTCTCGTGTGTGCCTGAAATACCCGATGCGCCACATTGACAAACGAGGGCGTGCGCGGTGCCATGGATGCATGCGAAGGCGCCTTCCGTGGCTTGGCTCGATGAGGCAAGCGTTGCCGGTCTTCGGACTCGTACTCACACCCGCCCTCCTCGCCACCCTGGCGTTGCCCACGGGCTGCGGGGAGGGGGAAGAACCCGGGCGGCCCACGGTCGACGCTTCCGCTCCGCCGAAGGGGGATGCCGGAACCCCAGATGGGTCGCCCCAAGCCTGTATTCAGGCGAGCGACTGCGCGAACGCCCCCACATGCAAGACCGTGGAGTGCACAGGAGGTCAGTGTATCTACGCCAATGCCAGTGTCGGAACGGTGTGTGGTGGTGGTGCCGGTTGTGCAGCACTCACGTGCAACCGCGACGGAGTCTGCGAAGCGCCGCCTTCGACCTGCTCCGACCCTCCGGATGTTACCGTTCCGGCCAGCTGTACGCCTGGCACGACCTTCAAAGCCGAGATCGGCGGCGCCTGCGGAGGCACGTGCAACACCACCACCGGCAAGTGCGAGTACGCCAAGGTCGACGTGGCTTGCCCCGACACGGGCGCGAGCGTGCTCCCCACGACGGTCGCATGGCAAGCGAAGCTGCGCGAATACTTGAAGTCGCTCAGCGCGTCTGATTTCACGGTGAGTGGCGCGCCCCAACTCGCCTACGCTTCGACCTCTGCATTCTACAATGAAAGCGCCCGCATCCAAACGGGTTGGTGGCTCGCAGGGCGTGCGCTGTCGGGGACGGGCTACAACTTCCCGTACACGGGTTTTCCCGGCACGTTCGAGATCCAACCTTCGGAGTTCACGCTCGCGCAGATCGAGCAAAGCCCGCCGCATGCGAAGGTCGGCTGGAAGGGTGGGGTCCCGACCGACTACGCCGCTTGGCTCACCCGATGGAACTTCCCTGGTAATGGCTACCAGAACTCGAAGGCGATGTTCCTCCGTGCTTTCGCATTTTCGGCAGCCGACCTCATGCTCACCGCAGACCGTTACGTGACGAAAAACGGTAAGGACGTGTGGCTGTGGAGCGCCCTCCCCTATCACGGCTATGTCGGCAAGGTCGCGAGTGAGGGGAAATACTTCGAAGGCACCCAGGCCGAAAAGTGCGGACGTGCTGCCTACGACATCGGCATGCGCCGCATTCTGGGTCGCGCCGCCGACATCGCCAAGACGTGGTCGAACGATCCGAACGGCGACATGGTCGCGATGGGGTTGCGCGGGTTTGCTTACCTTGCCCAAGCGCTCGGTGATGCAGACGCCGGCGCGAAAGGTCGTCAAGCGGCCGCAGACCTCGTGAAGAACAACGCCGCCAAGAATGGCTACTGGAACCACTTCAGTGGGACGCGCAACTACGATGCGTCCTACGAGGGCACGACCTTCGGCGCAGTCCGAGAAGCAGCGATTCAATCGAACTGGCCGGAAGTCGTTGCCAACGCAAAAGCGTTGCTTCACACGATGGCCTACCTCACGCTCCCCGAGCCCGGAGGACAATGGTACGGGCCCACGCACTTCTCTCCGGCGACCGCTGACCCCGGTGCCTTCGCACTTCCGGCTTCGATGGAGAGCCTTCCGAACATCGAATTCGGCGACGATGCCTATTTCAACATCGTCGCCGATGCGAGCGGCGGCAAGGCTTCGTGGCCCGCACTCGCCAAGATGCAAACGGACCTCCATGCTTGGGTAGACACGAAGGCCAGCAAGAGCGACCAGACGTTCGACGCCCCCGCGAACACCTGGGACGCAACGGACCACTATAGCTACGGGATGCCTCACTTCACGTTCTACAAACCCGAGTGGTACGACGCGTTCCAGAAGGTACTCGCGACACCGAACGATCCTCGGCTCGTCCCTCCCTTTGCGCGCGCAGGCAACTTCATGGAGCCACTGAATGACGACTTCATGACCGCCAAAGTGGGTGACGCGGGCATCGTCATCCACACCGGCAACGTGAGCGTCAACACCGATGGTCCCAATTTGTCGGCGAATGGGTTCGGTGGCGGGGCACTCTCCGCATTCTGGACGAAGACCACGGGCTCCGCATTGCTCGGCTGGTCGCGTGGTGGACAGAACGCCAAGAATGGAACGGCGATGCCCAACACGTGGCTCGGCAACGCTGGATGGCAAGGGTGGAAGCACTGGTCGACCCACGCACTCACGGGCATCGTGAATGGGAAGCCTTTCAGCTCCGCACGGCTGGTCTCCGTCACGAAGAACTACACCGTCGGCGCCACGACGACGACCGTAAGCGCCAGCGGGGACCTTCGGTCGGCGACCTCCGACCCGCAAAATGGACTCGCCCAAGCTCTTCCCTACAGCCGCGTGTTCGACATCGGGAACGCGGCAGCGCCGGATGGCGTTCGCATCACGACGACTGCGGGCCCCTTCCCCGCAGGAGTGTCCGAGCTCTACGAGATCTTGCCGATCTTCGACCATGCGTACAACCAGCGTCCTCAGGGCTCACCCACTCCGGATTGCCCCGCCGAGGCGACGGCGGCCATCTCGATGGTGAACGTGAAGTTCATGCAGGGAGCGACTGCAGTGACCCCGGTCGCGAACGTGACCGTGAGCGGCGTGACCGAAGTACGCGTCGAACGCTTTGGCCACAGTATCTCCATCACTTTCGACAAAGCCCGAAGCGTCAGCCTGACCGAGCAGATGTGTACGGACTACCAACAGTGGGGGCCCGTCGGTCGCAACTTGCTCATTGCGGTCGATCACGCGCAGAATACGAGTGGTACTATCCAGTACACGATTCGTCCTTTGCCGTAGTTAGGCGGCACGCACCCTTCATGCTCTTCTTCGTTCTCCACGCGATGTGCGCGCTTTACCCGCGCACCGAAAAGCTTCCCGGTCTCGAAGACACCAACATCGAAGCCTTCATCCGGAAGTTCCGTCGCGAAACTACAGCGGCCTTCTGGTTCGGGATCGTCGTGTCGGCTTGGCTATTCGAGTGGACGCCGCTTTTCACGGTGTTCGTTCCGCTGCCTGCGTTCTTGCTCCCGAAGAAGCTTCTCGACAAGCACGCACACAAGATCGCATCGACGGAGCTTTACCTCGTGAGACAAGCCATGTTGGTCCTCAAGATGCCGGCGGGACTTTGCTGGGGAGCCGACGCAGAGGTACGCAAACGCCTTGGCCTGGGTGCGTTCGAGCCAGACCCGACCACGTGGAAGGGAAAGAAGGCGGCATGACTCACATCCCGTTTCGCGACAAAGGCGAGCCGCTCTTCGAGGATTCGTTCGACTACGTCGTCGTCGGTAGCGGCGCGGGTGGAGCGGTTGCGGCATCGACGCTCGCGCGTGGGGGTGCAAAGGTTGCCATCGTCGAAGCGGGCGCATGGCGAGACCCCGACGACTATCCGAATTCCACGTACGGCGCGATGCGCGACCTGATGGACGATTGGGGCACGCAGGTGGCCGTGGGCAAAGCGTTGTGGCCCGTCGTCCAGGCGCGCACGATGGGCGGGACGACCGTCATCAACAGTGCGATCTGCGTGCGAACGCCCCCGGACGTGTTCGAGCGGTGGGAGAAAGAGTTCGGTATCGCTGGTGGCCTGGCGGAACGTGTTTGGAAGCATCAAGAAGAGCTCGAACATGAGCTCTCGGTCGAAGAGGTCCCGACACCCGCGCTCGGCCGCTCGAGTGCGCTTGCCCTCGCGGGAGCCAAGGCCCTTGGCTACGACAGCTACTACATGCGTCGCTACGTGAAGGGGTGCGCGGGCAGCGGCCAATGCATGCAGGGCTGCAAAGGCCTGAAGAAGCAGAGCACCAACATCACGCACGTTCCGGACGTGCTCGCGCGCGGGGGAACCGTGCTCTCGTCGGCTCCGGTCCAGCGCATCCTCCTCGAGGGGTCCAGGGCCGTAGGCGTCACAGGAACGTTCGAACACCCTGCCACACACAGGAAGGGCAGCGCCTTTCGACTCCGCGCAACGAAGGGCGTGCTCATCGCGGCCTCCGCAACCCATACCCCCGTGCTGCTGGCAAAAAGCGGCATCGTGAGTCCCGCGCTCGGCAACTTCTTTCGTGCCCACCCAGGCACGGGCGTGTTCGGCTGCTACGACGAGCCCGTCGACCAGAACATCGGCGCCACTCAAGGCTGGGCATCGGTTGCATTTCGCGACAAGCCCGGCCTCAAGCTCGAGTCATTGTCGATTCCCCTCGAGCTCGTGGCGAGCAGGTTCTCCGGCGGAGGCGTTGCCCTCATGGAACGTCTCGCCAAGTACCGGCACGTCGCCATGTGGTGCCATTCCGTTCGCGCCGACAGTGCAGGAACCGTGCGCGCGCCCATGTTCGGCATGAAGCCGAGTATCCGCTACGGACTCGACGAGAAAGACATGCGTACGTTCCGTGAAGGCATGTACATCCTCGCGAAGACGCACGTGGCCGCCGGTGCTCGCAGTGTGCTTCCAGGCATCGCGGGATTGCCTTTCGAGGTCCCCGCAAGTGACATCGACATCATTCGCGACGGCCCCGTGCACCCGCGCGCGTACATTGCCATTCTTTCGCACCTCTTCGGTGGTGCGGTCATGGGCAAAAACCGGGACGTATCCGTCACCGACGAGCACGGACGTGTGTACGGCTACGAAGGACTCGTCGTATGCGACGCCTCCGTCATGCCTTCGGTGCTCGGCGTGAACCCCCAGCACACCATCATGGCGCTCGCGCGCTGCTTCGCAGAAGACTTGCTCGCGAGCTAGGACGCGCGCGGGAGACCATGAACGCCGCCTTCGAGTCGAAGCTCCGCAGAATGTCAAGCACTGGCCCAGGAGAGCGCACAAACGGCCGACGACGGAGGGAACGCGTAGGCTGACCAGCTTCTCGTTCGCCGAAGTTGGCGACCTTCAGCTCGAAGACTTCTCTGCGGCAGCGCAACGGATTCACGAGAGTGAGGGCAGTCGATAACGTGTGGCAAGACACCATCTACGAGAAGACGCTCGAGTGAGCGAGGCCACGGAGGCGTTTTTTTGAGGTCCCTACTTCGTGCGCGCCTGCGTCTGACAACCGAGAGCGATCGACAGCTTTGCATTGTCAGCGCTTTGGGCCGTCGTACACGAGGAAGTACAGAGCTGTATCTGGGTCGGCCCATTCGCATCGTCATAGTGCCACCCGTCCGCGCGTGAACAGTCTTTGCTGTAGTAGAGGACGTTCTCCTTTCCGGAGGTATCGGTCAAGACGACGTTGACGGCGTTGAAGTTCAGTTGCTGCCCTTCAGGTGCCGGCGGAATGGCAAAACTGCAGGATACAGATTGTTTTCGGATATCGTTCAGCGTCGCCAGAAATGCTGCGGTCGTCTGGCCCGGGTCGCTTACATCGATCATCTGCGCGGCCTGCGTGCCTCCCGCGGCGGCGACAGCGTTCAAATTCGAAAGGGAGGGGCCGACGCCGATGACGTGCACGGGAATGCCGGCAGCCTTCGCATCGGAGGCGGCACTGGCGGCCGTAGCGATCGTGTTGCCGCTGCACCCGGGTTCGACCCCCTTGGAGGAATCGTTCCAGAAGCCGGGCTCCCCATCGGTGACGAGGACGACGGCAACGTTTTCGCCGGGCCTGCTCACCTTCACTTGTTTGGCGTAGGCAATCGCGCCTTCGAGCGCTGGCACGGTTGGAGTGCCGCCGCTCGGGGTTTCGGCGTCGATCGCGGAGAGAAACGCGGAGCCATCAGCGACCGGCGAGAGAGCAACCTTGGGCGTCGCGTATGGATACGCGCACACTTCTGCGAGGTCTCCGCCAAGCGGAAAGAACTGGAGCGACGCATTCAGCGATTTCGAGCCCGCAGCGGTGAAGAACTGCTTCATCCCCGTGTTGACCGGCACCCACCGCTTCGAAGGGTCGAAGCCCGTCTTCACGTCTCCCATGCTGCCAGACTTGTCGTACATGAAGACGAGGTTGGCAGGAGCGAGCTTCGCCTCGGCCACACTCGACACGCAGGCAGAGGCGGTGCCGCTCTGCATGTCGTCGCCGAATCCTTTCCCCTGCGATCCGGTACCGCCTGCTCCAACGGGACGATCTTCAGGGAACAGCGAAGGGTCCTCCGTAGACCCGCAAGCAAACAGCAAGGCACTAGAGCTCAGCACCGCGAACAGAACGCGCATCCTCATTTCCTTTCACCCACCAACGTTTCGAGATTCGCCGCACCGAGACCGGCGTCAGTCCTTGCGAAGGCACACCGTTTCGCAGAGATGCCACTCAGAGCGGTAGACAGGCGTCGCCCGCTGCGTTCGGCTGCGTCCCTTCCGCGCATGCGGGCTTCTTGCCACGGCACGTACGAACGCCTCCTTGGTCCTTGCAGTGGTAACCGCACTTACCATGGCCGCCCGTTCCGCTCGACCCAGAGGTGCTGCTGCTGGATGAACTCGAGCTCGAGCTGCCGCCACCGTGCCTGCCGGAAGAACCGGACGAACTGCTCTTTCCGGAGCTTCCGCCACCACCCGCGTCGCCGCACGAGCTTCCATGATGGCCGCTGCTCGAGCCGCCCGAGGAAGAGCCGCCGCTGCTTCCGCCATAGCCACTGCTCGACCCGCCGTGACCGCTGCTCGACCCGCCGCTGCTCGACCCGCCGCTGGAGCTACCGCCGCTGGAGCTACCGCCGCTTGAGCTACCGCCGCGGCCGCTCGAGCCACCGCTGGAGCTACCGCCGGACGACGAGCCGGGCGGATTTCCATCGCTCGTGCCACCGCTCGAACTGCTTCGACCGCTCGAACCGCCAGAGGAAGAGCCGGGCGGATTTCCGTCGCTCGTGCTTCCGCTCGAACCACCGCTCGACGTCGTCTCCCCGCCGACGGGGCCATCGCTCGTCGATCCCGTACTCGGCGTGTCCGATGCGGGCGGAGGACAACGCGGGTCCGTGCTGTCGATGGGGCAATCGAACTCCGTTCCGTCGACGATCGGACCATCCGTCGTGAGCGGGTTCGTCGATGTGCACGACGATACCTGTCCCATCGGAACGTCCTCGGCAACACACGTCCACGTGGACTCCGAGCTGCCGCATGCGTAGTTGGCGAGGAACAGCGAGACACCGATGCCGAAGAGTGAACGCTTCATGAAAGGTGTACATTGCATGACGCGAGCCAATCGCTTGCGCCGCAAGGGTGAACAGGAGCGACAAGGCGCGAAACCGCGCTACTCCTGCGATGCGCTTGCCGAAATCGACGATCGCAGCACCCAGAGGCACACGGACGATGCACGCGCGCTGCTGCCGCTTGTTGCCAGCACCCGATCTCTCCCTAGCCCTCACCTCGCCCCTCACCGAACCTCGACCACTGCATGGGTGCTCGGGTCTCCCTCCTCGCCTGCTCGGTATCGACACTTCCAGACATCGAGGCAGCAAAGAGGAAGGGCTCCGCCATTCACGCGTAGAAGAAGGGCAGATGCGCCCCTATCTCCCTGTCATTGCTTTGGTAATCTGTGTCGCGAGCTCAGGTCTTGTCACTGGATGCGCCAGTGATGCGACGAACGAAGAGGAGGCCGAGACGGCCCAGAGTGACGAGGCGTTGACATCGGCAAGCCTCGACCAAAGGGGAAGCGTCCGCGTCGGCGAGACAGTGACGCTCGCGTACCGCACATCGACCAAGTACGCGACCTATGCGTTCACGGGTACCAAGGGCGACCTCGTCGACTTGAAGGTGCGGAGCGAAATGGGGGGAAACGCGATGATGTACGTCCTCGACTCGCGCTTCGCGACGGTCGCTTCCAACAACACGAGCGTCTCGAAGGACCTTCGGTACCTCGGCTTCGCTCCGCACGTCCAAGTCTCGCTGCCGCAGACAGGTACGTACTACGTTGCGTTCCGGTTTCCCGATTCGGCCAACGTGACCTTGACCACGGGCTTCATGCCGAAGGGTGCCCCCTCGTCCGACGATCCATTCGATCCTGGTAGCTGCCCCGGAGCGTCGCTCACGTTCAAGGATGCAGCCAAGCTCGTCGCCACGCAGACCGCAAACCCGACGCGCGCCCCTTTCAAGCTGATGGTTCGGAGGCGTGGCTGCAGCGGTACACGCTGCGATCCATGGGGCGCCCCCGTATTGGCCGAACCAGTCCCGCGCTATGGACAATCGGCCGCGCGCGCGAATCAGCCCATCGACGGATTCATTCGCTTCGCGCTCAACAGTGGCGGCCTCGACCGCGGAAGCCGGGGTGACACGATTCGCATCTACGCGTCCATGAGGCAGGGAGGAGGGGGAGCCGTCTTCCACTCGTTCGAGCCTCGTGCCCTTCCGCAGTCAATGCCGCTCACGTTCATCAAGGGCTCTCCTTCGGACTCGATCTTGCGATACAACTTCACGAACGTCTACTGGGACACGCACCAGTCGTACGTCGAACCTCCATTCACGGACGTCACGGCCACCGCTTCATGCGTGCGGATGACGTCGTCCGTCCACTACAACAATAGCGAGCAGTACGGTCTCATCGCTCGCTTCTGAGCCATGGGCGGGTCACAGGGCGCTGCTCTCGAAGGCCCACTCCGACGCGGTGCTCGGCAGCGCGAGCGTGTGCCAGCGCATCATTCCCCCGGTGACATTGGCGACCCGCGTGAAGCCAGCTTTCCGCAAGATAGCTGCGCCCATCGCGGAACGCCCACCGGTTTGACACACGACGACGACCGGCTTGTCCGTGCGGACCTCCGCGACGCGCTCGCGCAAACCGTCGAGAGGCACGAGTTGTGCGCCCTCGATGTGACCGAGCTCGCCGTTGAACTCTCCCGCGCTTCGAACGTCGAGCACGTGCACTTGGTCACGATGGCGTGCAACCCACTCGGGTGCGATCTCCGGATTGCCCGCATAACTCGTCACGACCGGCCCCCACGCCGGTGCACGTTCGACATCCGTATCCGGCTTTCCTGCTCTCAGGTTGGCCGGAAGCGCGATGGCAAGCTGCTTCGGATGCGGCAAGGCGAGGTTCTGCATGTACCCGACGAAGTCTTCTTCGCGAGCCCCTCGTCCGATGCGCGGGTTATGGGCCCGCTCTTCTCCGATGGTGCTCGAGGTGCGTCCTTCGTAGTCGTGCCCGGGGTAGACGACACAGTCCGGTGGCAGTGAGAACAGGCGCTGACGAATCGATTGATAGAGCTTGCGGGCGTCTCCTCCTTGGAAGTCGGTACGACCGGCACCGCGCACGAGGAGTGCGTCGCCCGTGAAAACCATGGCCTTGTCGTTCGTGAGGTACGAGAGGCAACCGCTCGTGTGGCCTGGGGTCGGAAGCACTTCGAGGGAATGAGCACCGAACGCGATCGACTCTCCACCGGCAAGAGGAAGGTCGACATTGGCAGCGTCGTACTCTTTCGAAAGCCCGACCTTCGCTCCGAAGGCCGTCTTCATCAGCCACGCGCCCGTCACGTGATCGGCATGACAGTGCGTATCGAGAACGAACCGCAGGTTCAAGTCTAGCTCGCGAACGAGGGCCGCGTCGCGTGCGTGCTGCTCGAACACCGTATCGATGATGACAGCCTCACGCGTCTCCTCGTCGGCGAGTAGGTATGTGTATGTGCTCGAAACGTGGTCGAAGAGCTGCCGAAAGATCATGGACCTAGCCTACCCAAACGAAAACGACGGCGGGGGTGTAAGGTGTCGAGTGGGCGTCCGTTTCTTGGTGAACCAGCGAGGATTCCGTGAAAAAAAACGACATTGCGATTCCCATTCCGTGCGACGCAAACTGGGACACCATGACCCCGGAGGGGCGAAAACGCTTCTGTGATCGCTGCAAGAAGCACGTCCACGATCTGTCGCAATTGAGCCGCGAAGAAGCAAACGAGCTCTTGGCTCGACGCGTGCGAGACGACCTCTGCGTGAGCTTTCTCTATGACCGCATGGGCAACGTCGTCTTCGACATGGTCGATACTCGCATCGTGGCGCCAAGCAGGCTCGTCCGAGCGAAGCGCGCCGCCGCTGCTGCAGCTGCGACGCTCGCCTTGTCGACGACGATCGCTTGTGGAGGTGCGGAAGGCGTTACACGCACGGGAGGAGCCCCCCCCGCAGACATGCATCGCCTGGGTGGCGCGGTCGCCATGCCGCCTCCCACCGCGAGTGCACTCGAAGCTCCGCCTTCCCCGTCGTCGGTGCCGTCAAACGCACCGCTGCAAGTGCGAGAGCCGAAGAAATAGCCCGAAGCCTCAGAACCCAGGTGGGAGCGCCACGTTCACGAAGCCATAGAGAGGAGGCGCGTCAGGGAGCCGACGTTCCGCGGAACCCGCGGCGAAACGAAACGCTGATGGCGAACTCTGCGAGGACCATCGCTCGACGAAGGCGAGACGGAACGTCCGCGGTCTTGAGGACGATGCTACCGCTCTGCGCCTCGACGAGATTCCCGGCTCCGTCGATCTTCCACCAGGGCTTTCCGCGGAGAAAATAGCCGCCGTCGGCGTCGATACGCTGGTCGACTTTCGACCACGTGGGTTCGGACTCGGTCAGCTTTCCGTCGGGCGCAATCGTCGCGACGACGCGATCGGAGCCATCGAAGATGGTGTCGCTCGTGAGACGACCGCGTACGATGACCGAACCAGAAGCGCTCAGGTATTCGAAGCGCCCGTCGAGATGGAGCCAGAGTGATTCTCCCTCGGCGTTCTGAGCGTGCGCATCGCCAAGGACGATGACCGACTTGGCACCTTCGGGCGTCGTTTTCGACGCGAGATGGACGTCGGGCCCTCCGCCACAAGCGAGGGTCCCCACGGCAGAGAGCCCGAGGAAAACGAAGGGAATTCCGAACCGGAAGCGAAAACGAGCGGGGGACGTTTGCACGGACCACAGTCTACCACGGGTTTCGCGGGGTTTTCTCCCCTCCTCTTTCGACTCGCACACGGGCCGCAAGCTGCTACACCCCCCTCCCATGAAGGCACGATTCGGGTCCCTCCCCCTTTCCTTCTGCGGTTTGCTCATGCTCCTCGGTGCTGGACCGGGCTGCGCCCTATCCGAGGAAGAGTCTTCCGCATCGGACGACAACACCCTCGCGACGCCTGCAACTGTGCATTTCGGAGCAAGCCGCGTCGACGTCACGGGAACGCTCACCTCCGGACGAACGCTTCGCGTGGTCTACGATGCGGACCGTCAGCCGACGTGTCGCGGCACCCAGGGAGGATCACCCGCCTATACCGTCACGGGCTACTACCGTATCGACAATGGGGAGGCGCGGTCGTTCTTCGCAGCAGGTCACCGGCCCGACGGCAGCACGCGTCCGGTGAGCATTTCGCTTCCGAACACCTACGCGAGCCGCATTGCATTTTGGTTCGAGAGCTCGAACGTGTGGGGTTGTCACGCGTGGGATTCGAACGACGGCGCGAATTTCGTCTTCGATATCGGCAAGCCGAAGAGCGCAGCGACCTGGGCGGGCCTCACGAAAGTCATGGCGTCCCGCGAAACATGCGACAACGGTAACCCTTGCGAGCATGCGTGGCAGAATCTGGCCAGCGACCCCTTCGTCTACGACACGTGGACGAGGCAACGAGCTGCCATTCGACAAGTGTCGTTCGAAGTCTTCAAGGCTGGTGTAACCGACCGCGAGAACCCTGACCTTTGGCGTGACTTGGATGTGCAGATGTTCTCGCGCATCGGCAACACCGGCCCATTCCAGAAGACGTACGTCAACTTCCAGAAGCGCATGGGGAACAACGCGCGCTACGCCGTCGAGACCCGCACCATGGATCCTTTCGCCATGCAAAACACGCCAACGCAGCGTTCGGAGTGCCCGAAGTTCCCCTTCGTCCGCACCGGCGGCGCAGGCCCGGCATACGTGGAAGCCACCGTCGAGTTCTACTTCCGCATCGGCGGCGTCGACCTTCGTCCCAACAGCAGCGATCCCGCGTCTGTCTATCGGGGGCGTTTCGTCGAATACGACCGCTTCGCCGTCTGCCCTTGAATCGGCGACGCGCCAGCGTTCCCGAGAAGCTTGCACCGCTCAGGCGAACGTGAGTCGCATGGCTTCGTTCGTTGCGGCTTTCAGCGCCTTCGGAGGCATTCCCGCCCGCGCGGAAGTCGCGAGTCCGTTCAGGAGAACGAAGAGAAGGTCGGTGAGAGCTTTGATGTCCGCATCGCGGGACACCTCTCCGGACATGACGCCGCGCTCCAGAATCGCTGCAATGGTCTTTCGCGTATGTTTCGCCGCCCGGTCGAGCGTCGCGTGCACGAGTTCCGCGCTCGTGCCTGAAGTGCCCGATTGCAGGAGAAAGCACCCGCTCGGGCCTTCCTTCGGGCACATCCCTCGCAGGCGCACGTCGAAGAGCGCCTCGAGGGATTCACGTGCGGTCTTGCGAGCGACGAGCTCATCGTTCGCGGCGTCGGCTTGCTCCGCATACCGCTCGACGACGCGCCTGAAGAGCGATTCCTTGTCGCCGAACGCGCCGTAGAGGCTCGCCCGGCCGAGGCCCGTCGCATGGACGAGGTCGTCGATGCTCGTCGCGTCGTAGCCGCGCGTCCAAAAGATTTGGAGCGCGCGGTCGAGGACGTCGTTCTCGTCGAACTCTCGCGGACGGGCCATCACTCCATCATAGCTGGCCGAAGCCTCCATCGACAGGGAGCTCAGCGCCCGTCGTGAAGGTCGCGTCGAATCCCAGGAAAAGTGCAGCTTTGGCCACCTCCTCGGCGTTTCCAAAGCGCTTCATCGGCACTTGCTCGCGCATCTGGGCTTCCATTCCCGAAACCGCCTCCTGCGGGAGCCCCATCTTTCCGAAGATCGGCGTCGAGATGGGCCCGGGACTGACCGCATTCACGCGGATGTTCTTGGGCAAGAGATCGGTTGCGAGCGTGCGCGCGAGGGAGCGAAGCGCTGCCTTGGACGCGGAGTACGCGCTCGTCGCCGCAAGCCCCTTCTCGTTGACGACGGACGTATTGAAGACGATGGCCCCACCCTCGCGAATGTGCGGGGCGAGTTTCTGGACGGTGAAGAATGCTCCCTTGGTGTTGATGTCCTGAATCTCGTCGTAAGCCGCTTCGGTCGTCGCCTCGAGTGGCGCGAACTTCGCGATGCCTGCGTTGAAGAAGAGGAAGTCGACCTTACCGAGCGCAGCGACTTGCGTGGCGAGCGCGTCGATGTCCGGAAGCTTGGCAGCGTCCGAAACGACGGTGATCGCCTTCGGGCCGAGTTCCTTCGCGGCCGCAGCGAGAGCTTCCTTGCTGCGAGCCGTGAGCACGACGGTCGCTCCCTCGGCCACCAAAAGTCGTGCCGTTGCGAACCCAATGCCCGTGCTACCCCCGGTCACCACTGCCAATTTTCCGTCGTATTTACCCATGATTGCATTCTCCTTTGTTTTGGAACGATCATTACGTAATTATTGTGGAACGATTGGTCAATAATGGCGCGGGCGAATTTTCAGAAAGAAAGGCCCACCCCCTGCAGACGGAGCAGAAAGTGGGCCCACACGCGGTCGCCGCGAGTTCAGTTGTCGGCGGTGGGGCGAATGTCGATCTCGAGATGGTCGCTCTCGCTCAAGAGGATCTGCGCGTACGTGTGGCAAAGCGCGAGGCACTCTTCCATCGAAGCGAACTCGGCGACGACATAGCCGCCGATGAGTTCCTTCGACTCGGAGAACGGACCGTCTTTGACCGTCTGCTTGTTGCCTTCGCGGACGAAGTTGAGGCGCTTGCCGCGCGAAGAGGGCGTCAGGGCTCCGGTCGTTTGGAGGACGCCGGCCTTCGCCATTTCGTCCTTCACCTTCGAGAGGTCGCGCGCCGTGCCCGCTTCGAAGGCCGGCGTTGCTTTGTGGAGGATGAGATAGCGCAGCGGCGCATTTGCGGGCTTCTCGCCGATGCCGAGGTCCCACGGCTCATTCACCTTGCCGACCTCGAGCTCGAGATCACCGCCGATGGCGCCGGCGATCTTCGTGGCCCACTCGATCGCTTCTTCGCGGCTCGTGACCTTGACCATCACGTAGCCCGCGGGGAGCTCGTTGCTTCCTGCGGAGGGTCCATGAAGCACGGTACGCTCGCCCCTTTTGAACGTGAGTCGTGAGCGGGTCGCACTCGGTCCAAGACCCGCGCCGTCAAAGAGGCGTCCACTTTGCGCCATGCCCCCGACGAGCTTACCCATTTCGGCAATGATGTATGCAGAGGGCTTCTTGGCTGCTTCGGCGTTCTCTTGGTGCTTGTGCATCATCATGAACTTCATTGCGATCTCCTTCGTACGTGGGTGTTCTTACCGGAGCGACGATCGAGCCAGCCTGGGATCGACATACGTTCTCACTTTCTTCTGCCCCATGGCGATATCGAAAATACACAGCGTTTTCAATAAGATGACGTCCACAATGGTCGAACAACCCTTGAGTCGCTCGTTCAAAAAAAGGAAATCGCTCGAGCGGATGTCGATCTGTGCGGCGCGCGTTCGTCGTCCCTTCGAGAGCGCGTGATGACATGCAAGCACGCTTGGCAGCGCGTTTTCGAGGGCACCTCAACGAGGGTCCTCTCTCCTCTCCCTCTCCCTCTTTCCACTCACGCTACGGAGACGCCCATGACCCTCGAAGCCGCATCTTTCACCGCTGCACCCATCACCCACGGAACGGACCGAGCCTCCGGCACCGGGGGCTCGAGCGCTCGCGTTTGGGCGGGTCGCATTTTGAGCGGGTTACTCGTCTTCTTCTTCGCGTTCGACGCACTCGGAAAACTCCTCAAGCTAGCTCCCGTGGTGTCTGCGTCGGCACAGCTCGGCATCGGAGAGGGCACGGTGTTCGCAATCGGCCTCGTGCTCGCGTGCTGTACGCTCCTCTACGTCGTCCCTCGAACGGCGACACTCGGAGCGCTTTTCCTCACGGGATACCTAGGCGGAGCGATTTGCACGCACGTATTGCACTACGCGGGAGCCTTCCCGATCGTGTTTTCGTTCGGGTTCGGCGTGCTCACGTGGGTTGGCTTGGGGCTGCGTGACGATCGCGTTCGTGCGCTGATCACGCGTCGCGCTCCCTAACGCCCCCGCTCGGTTCGTCACATGGCCGGAGGCGAGACGTGCCTCGGCCGTTCCAGCCGCCGCAACGCGGCTTCTTTCTTCGCCGCGCGAAGGTGCTCCGTGCCCCACGGATACAAGAGGTGGTCTTCGCGGCGCGCGTGCTGACGGAGCGAACGAATGAACGCGCGGGCGTCGTCCAGCTTGACGAGATGGAGGTCGACGCCGATCCCGAGTTCGGTGAGCTTTTGGCGAAATGCGTCGTGCTCTTCTTTGAGCTCCATCGTCTCGTGGGGATGGTGCGTTTCCATGGCCGGGAACAAGACGGCCTCTTCCGCGGCAAAATGCGCCTGCAATCCCGAATCGAATTCGTTCCAGAGGCGCGCGACTGCTTCGCGATCGTTGTCTTCGAAGGCGCGGAGCAGCTCCTCGAAGAGGACTTCGAGTCGATCGTGGTCCCCCAGGAACCGCGTCCGAAGGGACGGCGTATACGCATCCGGATGCGACATGCACGCCTCTACAGCAAGCGCCGTGCCTCCTCGGAGTGCTTCGAACGGCGTGTTTTTGGGCCGTTCCGACGCGGGGTCGCGCAAGGGTTGCGCGACACGCCAAAGATGGCGGCTTGCCGCGAACATCTCGCGATGAACCCCCACATATTCGTGGTGGGTACAGAAGATGCAAAGTGGGGTCCCCATGAGCAAAGCCATTCCGACCATCCAGAAATTCATGACGACGAGCCCGCATTCGATCGGCGCCGACCAGCCCCTCTCGATTGCGCATCGCATGATGCACGAACACGAGATTCGCCACCTCCCGGTGCTGAGCGGTGGGAAGTTGGTCGGCATGCTCACCGAGCGCGATCTCGGCCTCGTGGAATCGCTGAACGGCGTCGACCCGAGCAAGGTCACCGTCGACGACGCGATGTCTACGACGGTCTACAGCGTACCGCCTACGGCGCAGCTCGACGACGTCGTCAGCGAAATGGCGGCGCACAAGTTCGGCTCGGCCGTCATCATGCAAAACGACAAGGTCGTCGGCATCTTCACGACGGTCGACGTCTGCCGCGCGCTCTCCGACTTGCTTCAGACGCGCCTTTCGAAGTAGAGCGTAGGTGGTGAGCGCCATTCATCCGGGAAAGGCGCCACCATCTCAGTGGATCCGGCTCTCGATCGTTGCGGCCATCGTCACGATTGCGCTGAAGGGCCTCGGTGCACACCTCACGCACTCGGTTGGACTCCTATCGGACGCACTGGAGTCGTTGGTCAATCTCGCTGCGGCGCTCATTGCGACTTTCGCACTGCGTTGGTCTGAGGCGCCGCCGGACCGCGCGCACCCCTTCGGACACGGAAAAGGCGAGCTTCTCGCCGCACTCCTCGAAGGGGCGCTCGTGTGCATTGCGGGCGTTGCGATCATCGGAGCGGCGATCGAAAGGCTCATGCACCCAAAGCCTGTCGAACAGACGGGCATCGGTCTTGCGCTCTGCGCGGTGGCTGCCGTAGTGAACGCCGCCGTAGGGCAGGCACTCATTCGCGTCGGCAAACGAGAGCGTTCGAGTGCCCTGAGAGCCGACGGACAACACCTGATGAGCGACGTGTGGACTTCCGTCGCCGTCGTAGCTGGCGTTGCGCTGGCATCGTGGACGAAGGTCGCGTGGCTCGATGCCCTCTGCGCGCTAGGCGTTGCGCTCCTCGTACTTCACAGCGGCGCCAACATCGTGCGCGAGAGCGTCGCGAGCTTGCTCGATACGAAGCTCAGCGCCGAGGACGAGGCCGCCATCGACGAAGCACTCGGCCCCTTTCGTGCGCGGGGGGTTGCCTTCGACCTCGTGAGAACGCGTCAGGGCGGCCGGAGTCGCTTCGTCCATGTGACCATGCGCGTCCCGGGAACCTGGAGCGTTCGCGAAGCCCACGACATCGCCGACGAGGTCGAGCGATCCATCGAGAAGAGTCTCCACGACGCGCGCATCGAAACGCACGTCGAGCCATTGGAATGACGTTTGCAACCTCGGGCGAGCGATGCGGTCCGGTTCTGTACGCACGTTCGCCATCGCTCTCTTGCTGTTCCTACATGGGTGCGCGCACGCATCCATCGGCATGACTGCGCAAGACAAGGCGCACAGTTTTCGATTCCCCATGGACGGGCCGGGCGTCGTCGTCATTGGCACCGTGCTCTTCGCAATCGCTTTCACCGGCTTCGTCGCCGCGGCGTTCGCCCTTTGGGGCCTCAAGGGTGCATTTCCGCATTGGCGAAAGCTCACGCAAGTTGCCGCCATCGCGTCCGCGTTTCTCATCGTGCTCTATGCCAAGAGCTGGACCGAGGCCTCCATCGGACTCGCGCTCGACGTTGGTCTGCTCGTCTTCTCCCGACGCGGCTCCGTTTCCGCGCCTGTCTTCACGGGCGAGAAGAGCGAGACTCGGTTTCGACGCTATGCTTGGCGCTCGACGCAAGCCAAAGGCTTCATTCTCGTTCCGTACCTATTCATACTCGTCGTGACGCGCCCCTATTGCCGCACGTGGGGGTCAACAGCCGTGCAGCGAAGTGAACGACTTGCCGGGGACGAACATGCAGGCGACCCGGAGCGCGCTGGAGACCGTGCCGTGGTCATCCAGGCTCCGGCCGACGACGTGTGGCCGTGGCTCCTCCAGCTGGGTGAAGACCGCGGCGGCTTTTACAGCTACGCGAGCCTCGAGAACCTCTTCGGACTGCACATCGTGAACGCCGAACGCGTCGACCCGAAGTGGCAAACACTCGCCGCGGGCGATTTCGTGAGAGCCGTTCCCGAAAACTGGATGCGCGGAGTCTTCGGAAATCGAATCGGGTGGGAGGTCGATCACGTCGACGCCGTCCATCACGTCCTCGCACTGAGGTACTGGGTCTTCCACGTAGAAACCACGAGCGCAGACACGTGCGTTCTACACATTCGAACACATGCGGGCGCACCTCCCGTCCCCATTGCCCCCCTCCTCCTCACGACGTTCGAACCCATCCACTTCGTGATGGAAAGAGCGATGCTTCGAGGAATCAAAGAGCGAGCAGAAAAGCTCGCCGAGGCGCACAGAGCGACATCATCCATCACGGACCGCCCTCACGCTCGCTGAATCGAGCGGAGCGCGGGGCGCGGTGAAGATGGGACGGCTCAGAATGACGAGATGGGCGGACGTACCCCCATCGCCCCGAAACACGCTGAGCAGAGCGGGGGCGTCGGCGGGCGCGGCGAAGTGAGAGCGAACGCAAAAATCCCCGGCCAGCAGGCGCCGACTCGGCCGCCTCGTCGGGAGGCGTCCAGGCAAGCGGACGGGGATTTTCTGCGGAGCGGAAAGGAAGCCGCGACCCCCGCGCCTCCGCGGTCCTTCTCCCTCTCCGCCGCCGCTCCTCCCCTATTTCGAGAGCGTCCTCAGGAGGAGCCACGCTTGCGACGAATCGGCCGCCGCGAGGGTGCAATCAACTTGCTGATCGCCACCGTCGTCTTCAATGCGAGTCGCCCCACGGGACCATAGATCCAGCGTTGCAGCGGAGAGTGAGGTTCGTCGGACATCACGCGGTGAGCGCCATCGAGGTGACGCTCGATCCACGCCTCCCCGTCCATCGTGAGCCGCGGGTCGGACACCTCCGCGAGAACCTCCAAGTTGGCGAGCGAAAGTGGATCCAGATTGAAGCTCCCCACGAGAAAGCGCTTCCCATCGATGGCCGCCGCCTTCGCGTGCAGCACAGATGCATTCCATTCATAAACCTCGACGCCTGCCTCGAGAAGTCGCTGATAACGACTGCGCGTCGCAGCGACCGCGAACGGCACGTCACTTCGACCTGCGAGCAAGAGTCGAACGCGAACGCCCCGTTTCCTTGCGGCGAGAAGGGCCCGCACGATTGCGCGATCAGGAATGAAGTAGCCGTGAGCGATGAGGATCTGATGGCGCGCCGACCGAAAGGCTTTGAGGTATCGACGTTCGAGTCGGCGCCCCGCTCCCATGGACGACAAGTAGATGCGAATGGAGCTTTGGACAGGGGGCTGCGGGAATCCACGAAGCTTTTGGCGAAGGGCTCTGCATTGCGGCCCTCGTATCTCGAGCGCAAGGTCGGCCCACCCTTTCCTGGGCTCCGCATCCATGTAGTCGTCGCCGATGTTGATACCACCGATGAACGCAATCTCGTCGTCGACGACCAGTACTTTGCGGTGATTGCGGCCGAGGTTGCCGCGGAGCATCTTTCCGAATCGATTGAAGATGCGGACGCGGCACCCGGCTCGCGTCAATTGAGCAGCGACGGCAGCGCCTCCCCAGATTGAACCGAACGCGTCGAGCTCCACTTCGACGTCGACGCCCCTCCCAGACGCGCGTACCAGGACCTCGACGAAGCGAGAACCGATGCCCTGAGGGGCGAACGAGTATACTTCCAAATAAATGCTTTCCCGCGCTGCACCGATGGCATCGAGCATGCGCGGGTAGGCGCGTCCGCCGCCATCCAGAAGGGCGACGGACTCAGCTTGATTCATGACACTCGAGCCAATGCGGCATACGCGTCGCCGAGAGCAGTCTGTATCGCAGCATGTTGCCTTTGAATCATCGCACGCAATTGAATCGGAAGGGTATCGAGAGGTGCATGCCGAAGCGCGCGTTCGTAGCCGGTGAGGGCAGCCTTCTCACCGCGAATCCATTCTTGGACGACGACGTTGTCCTTGTGGCCCTCTAGAGCAAGCCGAATGTCGGTAAATCCACGATGCACGATGCCTCGGGCGGTTCCTTGATTCTCCGCGAACGCGTCCAGCTGCTGAATGGCAGACTGCAGTTCGCGAACGAACCCCGCGCGCTCCTCGGCGCGCAGAAGGAGATAGTCCTTCAGTTCGGGCGCGCGCGCGTCCGCAGCCGCCGCGGAGAGGCCTTTTTCTCCGTCGATGTTGGTTTCGATGCAGGTGTTGAGCGCGAAGATGATGTCTTTCGATTCGGCGCGTCGTTCAGTCGTCGTGGACATGGTGTATTCCCTTTTCTCGAGGAGATGAGTCGATCTTGCGGGGACCCCAAAGCACCGTCCATGCCAAGCTCGACCGTAGAACGTCGGCACGGAACTCGCACTCACGCGCATCATGGAAACACACAACGTTGCAGTCTGGCTCGATCACCGTGAAGCGAAGCTCTTTCGCGTCGATGGCCCCACTTTCGAACAACCCGTCAGCGTGCGCGCGCACCACTCGCACATCAAGAAGCACGAGGTCACGACAGCGGAGCACAAGCACCCTGCCGACGCAGAGCACTACTATCATGCAGTGGTATCGCAACTGCGCGAAGCCACGGCCGTTCTCGTCATGGGGCCGTCTTCGGCGAAGCTCGAACTCATCAAACACGTGCATCGCCACGACCCCGCTTTCGCGTCGAAACTCGTCGGCGTAGAGACCGTCGATCATCCGACGGACAAGCAAATCGCCGCTTTTGCTCGTCACTATTTCGAGAAACGAGAGCAAGCCGCAACGAGCTGAGTCTCCCGATCGATGCCGCAATCCTTGCGCGTCATGCAAGAAGCGGCTTCTCGATCTGGCCTTCGCCCCATGCCTCTCGCTAGCTCTTGCTTGGCACGTGTCCTGCTACGTCGTCCGCCATGAGCACGATGCGCGCAGCGGTTTTTCTCGGCAAAGGACAGATCAAACTCCGTGAGGTTCCCAAACCCAAGCCGAGTTTCGGTGAAGCGCTCGTCAAGATGACGATGACGACGATATGCGGGACCGACGTGCACATTCTGAAGGGCGAGTACCCGGTCAAACCGGGACTCGTCATCGGACACGAGCTCGTTGGCCGCATCGAGGAGCTCGGAGCGGGGGTGACCGGCTTCTCGATTGGTGATCGCGTCATCGTCGGCGCCATCACCCCTTGCGGACAGTGTCGCGCATGTCTTTCGGGCTCTGGTGCGCAATGCAGCCACGGGTCGGATCGCTACGAAGCGCTCGGAGGCTGGCGCTTTGGCAACACGATCGATGGCTGCCAAGCCGAGTACGTCGTCGTTCCGAACGCACAGGCGAACCTCGCGCTGATCCCAGATTCACTGAAGGACGAGGAGGTCGTCCTCTGCCCCGACATCATGTCGACGGGCTTTTCCGCCGCCGAACGCGGTGTACGCATCGGTGATGCAGTCGCCGTGTTTGCTGCAGGCCCCATCGGTCTATGCGCCATCGCCGGTGCAAGGCTCTCTGGTGCATCGCTCGTCATCGCGGTCGACAGCAATGCGCGACGGCTGGAGGTTGCCAAGACGATGGGCGCCGACGTCGTGCTCGATCACACGCAACAAGACGTTCGCGCCGAAATCCTCCGTCTCACGGGTGGCGGAGCCGACGTGACCATCGAGGCACTCGGCAAGCAGGAAACCTTCGAGAACGCCCTGCGAACCGTACGGCCGGGCGGCATTGTCTCGAGCCTCGGCGTGTATTCTGGGCACCTCCAGGTGCCGCTCGATGCTTTCGCAGCGGGCCTGGGCGACCACACCGTCGTCACGACATTGTGCCCTGGAGGAAAGGAACGGATGCGGCGGCTCATGAACGTCGTCGCAGCGAAGCGTTTCCCCATCCCTAGCTTGGTGACCCACACTTTCGCACTGGCAGATCTCGAAGAAGCGTACGACCTCTTCGCCCATCAACGCGATGGCGCGATGAAAGTTGCCATTCGCCCCTGAGGCGCAGCGAGTCCTTCGATGCACAGTGCCGACGCTGTTTTGCCGCGTTCTCCGAGCAAGACTCATGCGGACGATCCAAGACCGGTCCTTCACCTCCTCGTCCTCTACTTCTCGTACTTGGGGCACACGCGCAAAGTTGCCGAACGCATCGGTGCGCGGCTCGGGCGCCGCGGGCACAACGTTCTCGTCCTCGACGTACAACACCTCTCACCGATCGCGCGCATCGCAGGGTACGACGCCATCGTGATGGGCGCAGCGGTTCGGTCGAGCGCCCACGCGAAGGAGATTGCGCGATTCATCGAGCGTCACAAGGCGCTGCTCCACCACGTGCCGACCTTGTTCTACTCGGTCGGCCTCTCCATCGCGAGCACCTCTACGGATGGTCCGGCCGTGGCAGGGCTTGCCGCACGCGACCTCTTCTCGAAGACAGGCTTCACCCCGACGCGCACCGAACTCGTCGCGGGTGCCCTCTCCTATACGAAGTACAACTTCGTGCTTCGGTTCTTCATGAAAAGGCTCGCGACCCACTTGGGCCTCGATACCGATACGTCGAAGGACTGGGAGTACACCGACTGGGACGCGGTCGACGCGTTCACGGACGCCTTCATCGAGGGCGCCGAAGAGCGAAAGACGCCCCTCCTTTATTACCGAACCATTAGCTGAGGGCGCCCTCGGATTCTTGCGTACCGCGCAACGCTTGCGCGTCCACCCGGAAGAGCCCGCAGAATCACGGTGTTTTACACTTGGCATCGGATGTGCAGGCGGCACCCCAATGGAATTCGAATTCCTGGGTGGCGCAGGCGAGGTGACGGGCTCGAAGCACGTCCTTCGCACGGAGGAAAGCAAGGTCCTCCTCGACTGCGGCCTGTTCCAAGGAAGGCGACGCGAGTCGAACGAGCGAAACCGTACGCTCGGGCTCCCGACGGGCATCGATGCCGTCGTGCTGAGCCATGCCCATATCGATCATTCGGGCGCCCTCCCCGTGCTCGTCAAGCAGGGCTACCGAGGCCCCATCTTCGCGACGCCCGCTACGCGCGACCTCTGCGCCGCCATGCTGTCCGACTCGGCGTTCTTGCAAGCAGCCGATGCGCGCTACATCAACAAGATCATCGAGCGCGATCACGTCGACATGTTGCCCGTCGAGCCGCTCTATACGCCGGAAGACGTCGAGCAAGTGCTGCGCCAGATGGTCTCGTTGCCATATGGCAAGACAGAGCGCATCACACGCGACGTCACCCTCACGTTCCGTGATGCAGGTCACGTTCTAGGGAGCGCGCTCTCGCTTCTCGACGTAGACGACGTGGGCGAAAAGAAGCGCATACTCTACACCGGTGACCTCGGCCGAACCGGGATGCCGCTCCTCCGTCCTCCGGAGGTGCCTTCCGGGGTGAGCCTCATGATCATGGAGAGCACCTACGGTGATCGCGACCATGCCCCCATGCGAACGATGGACGACGCGCTCGCCAAACTCGTTCATCGCGTGCATGCACGGGGTGGAACGCTCGTCATCCCGACGTTCGCACTCGAACGCGCCCAAGAGGTGCTGTTCGTCCTGGCACGCCTGCTGAAGACAGGTGCCATCCCGCAAGTGCGCGTCTTCGTCGACTCGCCGCTCGCTGTTCGGATCACGGAAATCTTCAAACTGCACCCAGAGTGCCTGCACGCGAGTTTGCGGGAGAACAGCAGCGATGGTTTCGACACCAGCTTCGACTTCCCCGGTTTGACCTACGTGTCCGACGCCGACGCGTCCAAGGCACTCGATCAGCGCACGGAACCCTCCATCATCCTCGCGGGCTCCGGGATGTGCGAAGGCGGCCGCGTCGTACACCACTTGCGGGCCTTCCTCGAGTCCGACCGCAACGCCGTCGCCATCGTCGGCTTCCAAGCGCAGCATACCCTCGGTCGCAGGCTCGCAGAGGGCCGGGACGAGGTGCGTATTTTCGGCGTGCCGCGCAAAGTACGGGCAGACATCGCGGTGCTCGACGGCTTCAGTGCCCACGCCGGGCAATCCGATCTCGTCGCCTTCGCCGAAGGCGTGCGAGACGCCGGTCCTTTGCGCCAAGTAGTGCTCGTCCACGGCGAATCCGCGGCGCAGCAGGCACTCGCAAAAAAGCTAGATGAACGACATTTCCCGAGCGTCACCGTTCCGCCGCGCTTCGGACGATTGCGCTTCTGAGAGTCCCTACGAAATCCCAACTTCACGGCACAACTCCTGCACGAGAAACTTCAATGGCCCTCCCGAACATCATTCTTGTCCCCACAGACTTCAGTGAATGCTCCGCTGCCGCGCTCGGGTATGCGCTCGACCTCGCGACGGCCGCGCAAGGGAGAATCATCTTGACCCACGCCTACCAAACGCCGGCCCCGCTCATGTCCCCGGCGCTTTTGGCACGAATGCCCGAATTCGTTGGCGAGATCCTGCGAACCGCAGAGAGCGAGATGGACAAGTTCAAGCTGCGCGCGAGCGTCGCCCAAGTACCGGTGGAAACGGTCGTGCGCGAAGGAGATACGCGGGACGTCATTTTCGCAGTACTACGGGAGACGAAAGCCCAACTCATCTGCATGGGAACGCACGGTCGCCGCGGTGTCGCGCGGACGCTCATCGGAAGCGTTGCGGAGAACATCGTGCGCACATCGCCGGTGCCCGTTCTGACCGTGCATCGCTCAGCGTCCTAATGTAGAGTCGCGAGCATGGATCGGTCGAAAACTCGCATCCTCGTCGTGGACGACGACGATGAGGCGCGCCACACCTTCGAGACGTACCTCTCTTCCAATGGGTACAGCGTGCTCGGTGTAGAAGACGGAGGCGTCGCCCTTTCCGCCATCGAGGACACGCCCCCCGATCTGATCCTCACGGACCTCAACATGCCCAACATGGATGGTCTCGCGCTGCTCGAGGCGCTGCGTGAGCGGCGTTTCACGGACATCCCCGTCATCATGATCACGTCGGAGACCGACGTCGAAAAGGCAGTGGCCGCCATGAAGGCGGGTGCGGCTGACTACTTGAGCAAGCCCGTGAATTTGGAGGCCCTCACGGTCGTCATCGAGCGCTCCCTCGAGCACCGTGACATGCGCCTCGAGCGCGAAAACCTGAGGGCACAGCTCCGCGAACGCGACACGGGTGGCCTCCAAGGTCTCGTCGGGTCGAGCCCCGCCATGCAGCAGGTCTACAGCGTCGCCAAGCGCGTCGCCGGCTCGCGCGCAACCGTCCTCATCACGGGAGAAAGTGGCACCGGCAAGGGCGAACTCGCACGGGCTCTCCACGCCCTCAGCCCGCGCTCCGACAAGCCCTTCGTTTCGCTCCACTGCGCCGCGCTCGCCGAGTCCCTCCTCGAAAGCGAACTTTTCGGCCACGAAAAGGGCTCGTTCACCGGCGCAGACCGGAGGCGTGCGGGACGTTTCGAGCAAGCGAATGGCGGCACGCTTTTCCTCGACGAAATTGGCGAGATTCCCCTCAGCATGCAGGTGAAGCTCCTCAAGGTTCTGCAGGAGCGCACCTTCGAGCGCGTCGGCGGGAACGAGAGCGTGAAAGTCGACGTGCGGCTCATCGCAGCGACCAATCGCGACCTCGAGACAGAAGTCGAAGAAGGCCGTTTCCGCGAAGATCTCTTCTACCGTCTCAACGTCGTGCACATCGAGATGCCACCGCTACGGGTTCGCGGCTCGGACGTCATCGTACTCGCCGAGTACTTCCTGCGAAAATTCGCGGGCGACAACTTCAAGCGCGTTTCCGGCTTCTCCGCCGAGGCCAAGACGAAGCTGCTGGCTCACCGATGGGTGGGCAACGTGCGTGCACTGGAAAATGCCGTCGAACGCGCGGTCGTCCTCTCCGAAGGCGAGATCATCACCGCGGAAGACCTTCCCTTCGATTCGTCCCCGGAGACGCAAGGTGCACTACGCATACCTGGCTCTACGCTGGCCGACATCGAAAAGTACGCGATCATGAAGACGCTCGACGTGTGCGACGGTTCGACGTCGAAGGCCGCCGAGATCCTCGACATGAGCGTCCGCACGCTGCAACACCGCCTCAAAGAGTATCGCAGCAAGAAGAAGCGCTATTCCTGAAGCGCGTCAGCCCTCGCGGGGCGGACGAACGACGAGAACGGAGCAGTCCGCGTGGTTCACTACGCGCGCCGCCGTCGTGCCGAGCAGGCGATCGAGGCCTCCGAAGCCGTGTGAGCCGATGACGATCGCGTCGGCATTCATCTCCTTCGCGGTCCGGCAGATGCCGTCCCAGGCCGTCGCCACCATGACGTGTTCTCCACCGAGCAATTCCGGCGGAACGAGCGCGGAGAACTCGGCAAGCTCCTTCTTCGCGTTGTCGAGCAAGACTCCCGCGAGGTCGCCGGTGCTCCCGAGGTAGAGATTGAGGGGAATCTCCGGTGGGATGCCCACGGAGCGATGCAGCGTGATCTTTGCATCCATGCTCTTCGCGAGCCTGATCGCGCTGTCGAGCACGAGCCTTGCGCGGGGAGAACCATCGAGCGCGACGAGAATGTTCTTCATGGGGGAGCCACCTTCACGGTTCGTGCCAGCCATGAACCTTGGCCGTCTTTGGGGCGGGAGTCAATGCCCCGCGCAACCCTTGCGCGAGCCGCAATTTGGGCTCGAAAAACAGGGCATATGTATGCGGTTTTCAAGGGGGTATCGCTGGCACCAGTCGTGCAATGAGGGCTCCCATGACGCTACGCAGGTTCAGACACGAAGTCGTCACCTGCACCGTCGAGGAGCCGGTAGAGGACATTGCCAAGAAACTGGCGACCTCACACGTCGGGTGCGTCGTGCTCGTTCGTGAAGGCCGCCCCATCGGCGTCCTCACCGATCGCGATCTGGTGATCCGGGTGGTCGCTGCGGGCAAGTCTGCCAAGACCACGCGGGCGTCCGACGTCGTCACCTACGACCCCTTCGTCATCGAGGAAAACGCTGGCGTCGCGGGTGCGCTCCGAGCCATGCGCTCTCACGGTGTGCGCCGTCTTCCGATCGTGGACGACGAAGGCATGCTCGTCGGCATCGTAACGACCGATGACCTGATGACTCTCTACGGACAAAGGCTCTTCGAGCTCGCGCAATGCATCGAAGCCAATGCCGACGCCACGGACACACGCTGAACGTTTCGGATCAATTTTTGGAGAACGCCATGAACACCCCCAGTGAACGCGCATTCGTCATCGTTGCTGCAGTCGATGACACCGAAACTTCCGCCGAGGTGATCAAAGAAGCCGCTTTGATCGCACATGCACGCAGCGCCGACTTGCACATCGTGCACGCATACCAGTCGTACATGCCGAAGGGCGTCTACGACGAGGAGCAGGTCACCAAGATCCAAGCCGACAACCAGGCGCAGCGCGAAGCGCACATGGCGAAGCTCTCCGCGATCGCCGGCCAAATCTGCAACGCGCAGCGGGTCTGGGGGCACATCGTTCGCGGAGAACCGGCCGCCACGATCCTCGGTGTGGCGAGCGCGGTCCGCTCCGACCTCATCGTCGTCGGCACGCACGACTACCGCGGCCTCACACGCTTCCTCCTCGGGTCGATTTCGGAAGTCGTGTCGCGGAAGGCTCATTGCCCCGTCATGCTGCTCCGGCCCGTGTCGTATCCGCCTTCGACGGTTCCGACCATCGAACCGCCCTGCTCCGATTGCGTCCGAGTGCGCAACGAAACGAAGAACCCCGCCGCCTGGTGTGAGCGCCATTCACACGGCCATTCTCGCGCGATTCTGCACTACGAGTACCCGGCGTCGTACGGCGTCGGAGCACAGACCTTCCGCCCATGACCTTCGAGCCACCTTTCAAGAGGAGTCTCGCCATGCGTCCACTTCCAACGCACCATCATCGGTTCCCAGAGCGAGCCATCGACCGCGGGACCGTGCGACGATTCATGTCTTCCGCCGCGCACCCCATCGACTGCCAGCAGCCACTCGAGCGCGCCCAGGCGGCGATGCGCACCCACCAGGTCGAGCAGCTACCGGTCCTGTGCAAGGGAAAGCTCGCCGGAATCATCACCGAGCGCGCCGCGTACACGGCGCCGACCGAATCACCCATGACGACACTGGTCGTGGAGCATGCGATGACCCGCGACGTGTACACCGTGGGCCCAAACGAACCCATCTCCGAGGTCGCGCGAGCCATGGTGCGCGGTGGCTTTGGGTGTGCCGTCGTCGTCGATGGCGCGACCATCTGCGGTGTCTTCACGACCACGGATGCCCTGCGGGCGCTCGTCCAGCTGGCCTTGAAGGCCGAAGCATGACGCTACTGCAGGTTCATCAGGCCCTGCGCCACGTACAGAGCGGCATGCGGGTGTTCGTCGGGTCGGGTGCTGCGGTCCCGAGCGAGCTTCTCGCGGGGCTTTGCGACGTGGCGCCGGAGCTCGACGACGTCAAGCTCTATAGCCTTCTGACGCTCGGCGACGACCCGACCTGTGCCCCGAAGTTCGCCGGGCACTTGCGACATCAGGCCTTCTTCGTCGGCAACAACGTGCGTGCCGCGGTCCGCGAGGGCCGCGCGGACTTCATTCCAGTCTGCCTCAGCGAGGTCGCCGGTCTTCTACGAGGTCCTCTACCGATCGACGTCGCCCTCGTTTCGGTCTCGATGCCGGATGCGCACGGGTTCTGTTCGCTCGGCGTATCCGTCGACATCGTGAAACCGGCAGTCGACAGCGCGCGCATCGTCATCGCCGAGATGAACCCGCAGATGCCACGGACCCACGGCGATGCGTTCGTCCACGTCTCGAGACTCCACGTCGTGTCCGTGGACCATCCCCTTCCAACCCTGGAAGAACAGCACGCGACCGACGACGTTTGCCTGGCCATCGGCCGTCACATCGCGGGTCTCATCGACGACGGCAGCACGCTGCAGCTCGGTATCGGCGCCATTCCGAACGCGGTCCTCGAATGTCTCAAGGGGCACCGCGACCTCGGCATCCACACCGAGATGTTCTCCGATGGAGTCACGCATCTGGTCGACGCGGGTGTCATCAACAATCAGAAGAAGACGCTCCATCGGGGGAAGATCGTGACGAGCTTCGTGATGGGTTCGGACGACCTCTACACGTTCGTCGACGACAATCCCATGGTCGAGATGCATCCGTCGCACTACGTGAACGACCCTTTCATTATCGCGCAGAACGACCACATGGTCTCGATCAATTCGGCACTCAGCGTGGACTTGAGCGGACAGGTCTGCGCCGATTCCATCGGACACGACATTTATTCGGGAGTTGGCGGTCAGGCCGACTTCGTCCGTGGCGCGAATCGGTCTAAAGGCGGCAAATCCATCATTGCCCTCCCTTCGACGGCCCAGGGCGGCGTAGTGTCGCGCATCTGCACGGACCTACTTCGCGGTTCAGGGGTCACGACGAGCCGAAGTGACGTTCAGTTCATCGTCACGGAATACGGAGTCGCCGAAATGAGAGGTCGGACCTTGCGGGAGCGGGTGAAGGCCCTCGTTTCGATCGCCCACCCGAAATTTCGGGATGGCCTCGCAGCGAGTGCACGCGAACTTCGATGGATTTGACGGCAAATATGCTAGAAAGTTCCCCGCATGGGGGAACATCAGGACCACGATATCTACCGGGAGCTGCTCGACGCGGCACCGGATGCGATCATCGTCATCGGTAGCGACGAGATTATCTTCTTCGCGAATCGGCAGGCTGAAAAGCTCTTCGGCTACGCGCGCGAGGAGCTGCTCGGCAAGGGTCTCGAGACGCTCATTCCCGCACGCTTCCAGCGAGCGCACCACGGGCACATCGCGCGCTTCCTCGCCGCTCCGAGCGTCCGGCCCATGGGTTTCGGAATCTCTCTTTGGGGTGAGCGGAAAGACGGCACCGAAATCCCCATCGAAGTCAGCCTGAGCCCGGTGCAACACAAGAACGGCCAAGTCGCCGTCGCGGCGGCGATTCGTGACGTGACCGAGCGGCGCCGCTTCGAGGAAGCGCTAAGGGAGGCGCGCGCCGCGGCCGAAGCAGCGAGCTCGGCGAAGAGCGACTTCCTCTCGTCGGTGAGTCACGAGCTCCGAACCCCCCTCAACGCGATATTGGGATTCGCCGAGCTTCTGCAGTTCGACCCCATTGCGCCGCTCGACCCGCGACATCGTGAGCGAGCCGCGCACATCGTCACCGGCGGTGAGCACCTCCTTCGCCTGATCGACGACATTCTCGATCTCTCCCGCATCGAGGCCGGCAATATTTCGATTTCGCAAGAGGCGGTCAGCGTCGAACTCGTCGTAGCCGAGCTCGAAACGACCCTCGCCGAGACGGCGCAGCGCGCCTCGGTGAACATCTCGTTCACGCCGGCCACGCAACCCATCCCGATGATCTCGGTGGACCGCACGCGCTTCGTGCAAATCTTGATGAACCTCGCGTCGAACGCCATCAAGTACAACCGGAAAGGCGGATCGGTGACGATCCGCACCGAGCGAGCCGGTGACTACGTACGCATCACGGTCGCGGACACGGGTATCGGCATCCCGCTCGATAAGCAGGACAAACTCTTCCAACCCTTCCAGCGCGCGGGCCAGGAAACGGGGGCGATCGAAGGCACGGGTATCGGGCTCGTCATCACGCGACGTCTCGCCGAGCTGATGGGTGGCAAAGTCGACTTCCGAAGCGTGCCTGGCGAAGGCTCGACCTTTTGGGTCGACATGCCAATTCACCAATTGCCGGTGGCCACGGATGCCGCAGCGCCATCGAGCCAGGCGATGCGCCTTTCGATTCCGCCGGGCGACACGAAGCACGTGCTCTATGTCGAAGACAATCCGGCCAACGTTGCCTTCATGCGCGACGTGCTCGGGATGTTCGAGGCGATTTCCCTCGATGTGGCCACGAGCGCCGAACAGGCCATCGAGATGGCTGCTGCGGCTCCGCCAGACCTCATTCTCATGGACATCAACTTGCCGGGCATGAGCGGCATCGACGCGCTGCATGCGCTCCGCCACCGTCCCGAGACCGCCCGCATTCCCGTCATCGCGCTCACGGCAGCGGCATCCGAACGCGATCGACAGCGCGGCCGTGAAGCAGGCTTCTACCGTTACCTCACGAAGCCGGTGCGTCTGCACGAGCTCGTCGAGGTCTTCGAGAAGACACTTTCGAATCGCAAGGCCGCCAAAGGCGAGGACAAGCCTTGAACCACAAGATGCGGCGCACGTCCCCTGCGACCGTACTCGTCGTCGACGACAACGCCGCGAACCGCGCGCTCGCGCAAGGCGCGCTCGAAGACAACGGGTATACCGTGACCGTCGCGAAGAACGGCGTCGAGGGGCTCGAGCTGTTCGAGAAGCAGGGAGCCGATTGCATCTTGCTCGACGTGCAGATGCCCGAGCTCGACGGGTTCGAGGTGTGTCGGAGGATTCGCGCGCTTCCGCGTGGTGGCGACGTGCCCATTTTGTTCTTCACGGCGTATCGCGACGTCGACACCTTCGACAAAGCCCTCGATGCGGGCGGCGACGACTTTTTGACGAAGCCGGTGCGCCCTTCGGAGCTCGCGGTTCGAGTCCAAGCCGCGCTCAAGTTGCGACGCATCAAAATCGACCTTCGCGAGCACTACGACCTCTTGAAAGAGCAGCGCGACGTGCTCCAGCGAACCCAGCTCCAGAAAGAACGATTGACCGCCTTCATCGTGCACGACCTCAAGAATCCCGTCGCCACGATGGACATGTGTGCGCAAACGCTTCTTTCCCGAAAGACGCTCGCGGAAGCTGACCGCGATTCTGCAACGACGATTCGCATCGAGGCGCAAAAGCTCCAGCAGATGATCTTGACCCTGCTCGACATCAGCAAGGCCGACGAGGGCAAGCTCGTGGCGAAGTGCGCGCCCCTCGACCTCCCCGCCATCGTGAGCGAGGTGCTCACCCAACTGGCTCTCCGTGCCGAGCGCCGCAAAGTCACCTTGAAGTCTGACGTGAAGGTGGCGAGGGCGAATGCCGATGCAGACCTCCTTCGTCGCGTCCTCGGAAACCTGCTCGAAAACGCGATCAGGCACACGCCTACGTCGTCGTCCGTGACCGTGCACGCAGCGGAGGTGGAAGGATTCGTCGAGCTCCGTGTCTCGGACGAAGGAAAAGGCGTGCCCGCGGATATGCGCGAGAAGGTCTTCGATCCGTTCGTGCAGGTGGAGGCCGGCACGAAGGTCGTTGCCCACGGCAATCGGGGGCTCGGCCTCACCTTCTGCAAGCTGGCCATCGAAGCGCACGGGGGCCGCATCTGGGTGGAAGACGCCAGCCCGGGCGCCGTTTTCTGTTTGCGCTTGCCTATTGAGCAGCCCGCCTGACGACGGAAGGCGCGGGAGAATCGAGCGCGCGCGACGCACGCAGGGCTTGCGTAAGCCGCAATCTTGGCGGCCCGATCAACGCCCTTTCTCGCTCAAGTCCGCGCGATTCCATGGGCCTGCGGATGGCATGCAGCTTGCGATGCCGTTCTCCCATGAAACCACCGAGCAGCTTCAAACGCATCTTGGTTGCAACCGACTTCAGTGAAGCGTCTCGAGGCGCCGTGGATACCGCCCTCACGCTCGCGAGTAGCCTCGACGCACGCGTGACCTTGATGCACGCCGCCTGGATGCCGCCTCTCGTGAATAGCTACGCGGAGGGCCTTGCGTGGCCCATCGACGCCTTCGACGAGGTCTCCCGGAAGGAGCTTCGCAAGCTGCTCGAGGTCTCGAAAGTACAATACCCCAACGTGGACGAGTACTTCGTCGTAGGCGAGCCTTCGGCAGCCATCCTCGACGCCGTGACCGATGCTGGCGCCGACCTCCTGGTGCTCGGAACGCATGCACGCGAGGGGCTTGCTCGCGCGTTCATAGGTAGCGTCGCCGAGAAGGTGCTCCGGCAAGCACGCGTCCCGGTCCTCATCGTATCGTCGAAGACCCCCGAGCACGCGAAGGAATAGGTCCTTCACCACTCGAAGCGAAACGACTCCACAAAGGCGCGAAGTTCGCGCCTTTCGTCATTTCAGGGCGTGCGCATCGCTTGGTGCGGACTGCAGCACGTGCGGCTCGGGAACAGCTCGAAAGGTACGTGAGCCATGACCTCGCGGCCGACGCCGAGGAGGCCGAGCATGATGGCAGCCACGCCGCCAATGCGACGAATGGCGTCGTGGCTCTTCGATCGAGCGGTGCCCTGCAGGAACAATCCTACGGCGAGGGGAGCCGGAACGGTGGCGAGTCCGAACGCGAGGAGCGTCGTTCCCCCACCAAAAGCGGTGCCGCTGTCGACGGCGAGCGCGAGCGCGCTGTACACGAGTCCGCACGGGATGAGGCCCCACAGGAACCCGACCGACCAGGGTCGCATCGAGCGGCCGGCACGAAGAGCACGCTGAAAGCGTGGACCCACCACGCGAAAGAGACCTGCACCGGCGCGTTCGAGTTGCGCGTTGGGCCACCCGAATCCGAGGAGACCGAGCCCCGCGACGAGGATGGTCAGGGAAGCAAAGACACGCACGAGTGTTCGGAAGAATGGACCTGGAAGGACGGAACCCAAGACGTAGCCGAGGCCCCCCGCCAGCGCGCCGAGCAACGTGTAGGTCGTGATGCGCCCGAGACTTGCCCACACGACGTTCTTCCATGACGTCTCACCGCGGGCGCACCCAGAACACCCCACCGCACCCGCGATCGGGCCACACATCGAGAAGCAGTGTGCGCTTCCGAGGAGACCGAGCAGGAGTGCGGGACCAAGATTCATGGGGTTTGACCCGTTTTCGCGAGGGTCGCGCCCGTACCACCGATGAACGAGCCGCGTCTCGTGATGACCTCGTCCGATTCGTCACGCGAAATCTTGAGCTCGAAGGGCATTTCTCCGCGGGCATTTTGAACGGGCGTCGAGACGAAAATCGGGACCCGCGCGTCGGCCATGGGAGGCAAGCTGGGATGCGGAAGCGACACGATGAAGGTCAGTCCACTTCCCTCCGCGGCGACCGTGTACGTAACGGGCACCGCCTGCTTGTTGACGATATGAAGCTCGAACGTGTTCGAGACCTTCCCATCCGCAATGGTGTAGGGCGCACCGATGCCACGCAACAGATTGGCTTCGAAGTTGTGATGCTGCCGCGTCGCCGAGAATGCAACAACGGACCAAACCACTCCCACCGCGAGGTAGAGCGCAGCCCGCGGGCGCCAAATTCGTTTCTTGCCGCCGACGAGACCGACCTGCGAGTCGTAACGGACGAGGCCACGAGGTCGATGCAGCTTGTCCATTACCTCGTCACACGCGTCGATGCACGCGGCGCACGCAATGCAGTCGACCTGGAGACCGTTTCGAATATCGATGCCCGTAGGGCACACACGAACGCAACGGTCACAGTCGACGCAGTCGCCTGTCGTATGCGTTTGGTCCTTCTCCTTCTTTCCGCGCGGCTCCCCTCGAGCTGCGTCGTAGCCGATGACGACGGAGTGCTCGTCGAACAGAATCGATTGCATACGACCGTAGGGGCATACGACGAGACAGGTCTGTTCACGAAACCAGCTGAAATTGAAATAGAAGACCCCGCTGAGGGCGAGCATCCACACGAAAGCCTCGGGGTGCTGGGATGGCGTGTGCCGCATCATGGAGAAGAGACGCGGAAGGGACACGAAGTACCCGACGAAGATGTGTGCAACTCCAACGGCCATCGTGATGTAAGCGGCGTGCAGCGCGACGCGGCGGACGAGCACGCCCGCCGTCGTCGGCCCCTCGTCGCGCTTCTTGCGGGCCACCGCGTTCCCCATGATGAGTCGCTCGATGGGGCGAAAAATTCCCTCGAGGAAGACCGTCTGCGGACAGAGCCAGCCACAGAAGACTCGTCCCAGCATCGCCGTCAGGGCGACGAGGGAGAATGCGACGCCCGTGAGGAGCAGCGCGAGCCCGAACAAGTCTTGTGCGTTGAATGTCGCTCCGAAGAGATAGAAGCGACGCTGGACGACATCGAGGAACACCGCCGGCCGGCCGTCGACCTTCAGAATCGGCAGCAGGATCCAGATGGCGATGAGGACGAAAAAGGCGACTTTTCGAAGCGTGGTGAAGCGGCCTTTGACGTCCGCTGGGTAAACCTTGCGACGAACACCATCGGTGCCCACCGAGCTCGAGGCCAGGTGCCCGTTGATGGTCGGCAGGTGCCGCTTCTTGTCATTGGCAGACATGATGTTAGTCCTCCGGTTTACCTTCCGGCGCTTTGCCCGGCACGTTCGTGCCCTTCAGCGAGATGACGTAGGCGGCGAGGAGCTTCGTCTTCTCCGCACCGAGTTGTGAGCCCCAGGCGGGCATCTTGCCGGGAACGCCTTCACTGATCGTCTTGTGGATCTCGAGAGGCTTGCCTCCGTGAATCCATGTTTTGTCGGTCAGGTTCGGTCCGACGCCTCCGCTGCCGTCCTCCTTGTGGCATTGCGCACACGTCGAGATGAACGTCTCACGCGCAGATGCGAGCTTGTCGGGGCTGCGCGCATACGATTGAAGGAGCTCCGCGCTCACGGAGCCACTCTTCGCTGCCTCCTCGGCGAGGCTCTTGTCGTGTTCCGCTTGATACGACTCGAAGGGGCTCTGCTCGAAGTGCCCGATTTCGTAGGTGTACCAATAGCCAACGGCGAACGCGATGGTGCCGAAGAGGCTCATGAGCCACCAGTTCGGGAGCTTGTTGTCATACTCCTGGATCCCGTCGACCTCGTGGACTACCTGGCCTTCGCCCGAGGGCGGCGGCGTCTCTTCTTGCTTCGTGCTCATGGCGCCTCCGTGCGTTCATCCGACTCGAGCGGAAGAGATGCGAGAGAACGAATCTGTTTGCTGTCTCGCGTGAAGATCCACGCACAGGCTCCGAGGAAGACAATCAAGAAGAGCATGAGGGCTCCGAGTGGAAGGACGAGCAAAGGGCTTTTGTGGAGAAGTTCACGGAACATTTCATTTCTCCTGAACGGCTACGGGTAGAGAAGGGAGCGGCGCCGGTGCGTGATTTCCGAGACGCTGCAGGTAGGCAATGAGAGCCACCATCCGGGAGTCGACCGGTGGTGCAGCCTTGCCTTGGCTGCTCTCTCGAAGGTCACGAACGACAGCTTCTGCCTGCGCGCGTGCGTCGTGATCGGCCGACGCGATGTCCGCATCGGAGTAGGGCACTCCGATTGCTTTCATGGCGTGCATCTTGTTGGCGGTTCCGCCGAAATCGACACGCTCGGCAGAAAGGTGCGCATACGCAGGCATGTTCGAACCGAGTGTGATGGCACGCGGGTCGACCAGGTGGTCGTGGTGCCAGAGATTCGAGTTCTTCCCGCCCTCGTGCGCAAGGTCAGGCCCCGTTCGCTTCGACCCCCACTGGAACGGGTGGTCGTACATCGAATCCGCGAGGGTCGAAGGCCCCGACGCCGTGCTGACGTCGTAGCGCTTCGTCTCCGGGACCGTGGGACGAATCATCTGCGAGTGGCAGGTGTAGCAACCCTCACGGATGTAGACGTCACGACCCTCGAGTTCGAGCGGGCGGTACGGCTTCACGTCCGTCGCCGACTTGATTTCCGCCGGCTTCGTCAGAATCGCGGGGAGCAACTCTGCCGCGCCACCGATGAGTACCGAGATCGTGGCCATGACCGTCATCAGAAGCGCACGTCCCTCGACGAGGCGGTGCCACCCACCGCCTTGCCGCTCGCTCGAGAAGTACGCGAGACTTCCGAGGAGTGCGACCACGAAGCCAACGATGGCGAAGAACGGGCTCGCAATGAGATTCGTGACGAGGAAGAGAGCGAAGAAGCCGAACACGACGATGGCGAGAACCACCGGCTTGCCGAAGACGACCTCTCCCCAAGGCCGCAGGACCGGCTTCTTCGTCTCCACCATGACCTCGACTTCGGTCGTCACGGGTTTGCCTCCGCGAGCAGTCTGGAGAAGGTTCCAAGCCATCAGCACGAAGCCGACGAAGTACATGAGACCACCCACGAGACGCATCCAGTACATCGGGCGAATGGCAATGACAGTCTCGACGAAGCGGTAGTACGTGAGCGAACCGTCAGGGTTCTGCGCTCGCCACATGAGGCCTTGCGTAATGCCGCTCACCCACATCGAGATGACGTAGAGAAGGATGCCCAAGGTCCCGAGCCAGAAGTGCGCGTCTGCGAGCTTCTTCGACCAGAGCTCCTTGCCGTAGAGGCGCGGAATCATCCAGTACAGCATGCCGGCGGCCATGAAGCCGTTCCAACCGAGCGCACCGGAGTGAACGTGGCCGATGATCCAGTCCGTGTAGTGCGCGAGTCCGTTGACGCTCTTGATCGAGAGAAGAGGACCTTCGAAGGTCGCCATGCCGTAGAAGCTGACGCCCGCGGCGAAGAACTTGAGCACCGGGTCGAGACGAACCTGCTGCCAACCGCCGCGAAGCGTAAGGAGGCCGTTCACCATGCCGCCCCAGCTCGGAGCCCAGAGCATGAGGCTGAAGATCATGCCGAGTGACTGCGCCCACTCAGGAAGGGCCGAATTGAGCAGGTGGTGCGGCCCCGCCCAGATGTACATGAAGATGAGGGCCCAGAAGTGGATGATCGAAAGCCTGTACGAGTAGACCGGCTTGTTCGCTGCTTTGGGCAGGTAGTAGTACATGATGCCGAGGATCGGCGTCGTGAGGAAGAACGCGACGGCGTTGTGTCCGTACCACCACTGGACGAGAGCATCCTGTGCACCGCCGAAGATGGAGTAGCTCTTGAGAGGACCTACCGGCATCGCAAGGCTGTTGACGATGTGGAGAACCGCCACGGTGATGATGCTGGCGATGTAGAACCAGATCGCCACGTACAACTGACGCTCGTTACGCTTCGCGAGGGTCCAGAAGAAGTTGACCGCAAAGGCCACCCATACGAGTGCGATCGCTATGTCGATCGGCCACTCGAGCTCGGCGTATTCCTTCCCTTGCGTGATACCGAGCGGGAGCGTAACCGCCGCGGCAACGATGATGGCTTGCCAACCCCAGAAGTGAATCTTCGAAAGGAGGTCGGAGGCCATGCGTGCTTTGAGCAGACGCTGACTCGAGTGGTAGACGCCCGCGAACATCATGTTGCCAACGAAGGCGAAGATGACTGCGTTCGTGTGAAGGGGACGGAGCCGTCCGAAGCTCAGCATCGAATGGACGTTCGCAGGGTGAAAGGCGAGCTGCAGCGCGACGATGACGCCAACGAGCATGCCGACGATGCCCCAAATGACGGTCATGAAGGCGAACTTGCGGACTACGTCGTCGTCGTAGGTGACTTTGACGGGCGTGACCGTCGACGAGGTTTCTTGATTCATGAGTGCTTTTGCTCCACGGATGACTGACTTGCACTGCGAACTTCGTGCCGAAGATTGTTGGTGTTCTTCTCCTCCTCGATGGGAAGGAGCGAGAGACGATCGGAGTGGTCGAAGGTTCGATCCGAGCACACCTTCAGAAACAGGAGTACGGACCCGACCACGAGCATCAGACTCACGAACAACTGAAGGGGAATGACTTCCATGTGATTCAGATTTCCTTGTTGGCTCTGAGAGAGAAGGTGGTGGAAAGGACGGTCGAGAGCGAGCTCACCGGCATGATGATGGCGCACACGAGGGGCGACATGAGACCAGCGGCGGCCAGGCCGACCGTGACGACGTTGTACGCAAGAGCGATGCCGAAGGTCCGTCGCACCACTCGGCGCAGTCGCTTCGCCCATGCAAACGCTTTTCGAATGGGAGCGAGCCCCGGAGTGACCACGTAGAAGTCCGCGCGCGAAGCCATGAACGGGCGATCGAGCGCAGGCGTTCCGACGCAAAATGCTTCTTGCGCGGCGAGACCGTCATTGAGGCCGTCGCCCAGAAAGAGCGCACGCATGTCAGGGCGAGAGCGGAAGAATGCAGCCTTGTCGTCGGGCGTGACGTCTCCGAAGGTTCGCTCCGCGCCGATGCCACACACCTTGCCGACCGCCAGGGCCTTCTCCGGCGTGTCGCCACTCAGAATCCAGGTTCGAAGGCCCGCGTCTTTCAGCGCATGCAGCTCCGTCGCGGCGTCCGGCCGCAACTTCTCGGCCATTTCGCACACGAGCAAAAGTTCGCCGTTTCGCGAGAAGGAGAGATCCGTCGACGACGTGTTCGCAGAAGGACACGCGAAACGCGGCGAACCGAGTCGATAGACGTCGTCTCCGAGCTTGCCCTCTACGCCTTTGCCCACGACCTCGCGCGTGACGAGCGATGCGGCATCTGCCGGGACCGCTTGCCCCTCGAAACCGCGCGCGACGGCCTGGCTCTTGGGGTGGTTGCTCGCAAGAGCGAGCCGAGCGAGTGCGGCCCTGTCTCGGCCTGCAAGGTCATTCGCTGCGCTCGCGTTGTTCCACACGAGAGTTCCTTCGGTCAGGGTTCCCGTCTTGTCGCAAACGACGTCGCTCACGGAGACGAGACGATCGAGCAAGCGACCGCTTCGGATGAGGAATCCCTCTGCTCGCAGCCGCGATTGCGTCAGGTCGTAGGCGAGAGGAACCGCGATGCCGAAGGCGCACGGGCAGGTCACGATGAGCAGAGCCGTGACCACATTCAGTGCGCGATCGAGATCGCCCGTGAAGAAGAGCCACGAGAAGAAGGCGACGACGGCGAGCGAGAGGACCGTCCGCACGTAGTAGCGCGCAAGGACGCTCCAGAAACCCGACTGTCGCGCGGCCTCTGTGGTCGGGTCGTGCGAGCGACGAAGCAGTCGCGGAAGGGGTGAAGCCGAAAAGGCGCTCAAGGCTTCGACCTCGAGCGCATGGTCTTCCGCGGCACATGCACCGGCGGGCACGACATCCCCGGCTTCGTAGACGACCGGGTCGCTTTCCCCGCGAATCCAATCGAGCGAGAAACGCGCGCGCCCCTCCAGGAGCCGAACGTCGACGACGGCGACGTCGCGCGCCGCGAGCATGAGCTTGTCGCCCGCGGCTACCTCCGTGCAGGGAACGAGTTTCGCTTGGTCGCCCTCTCTGCGCCGCACCAAGATGCGCTCGAGGCCGTTGTCCGATAGAACCCGCGCCCGATTGGCAG
This sequence comes from Polyangiaceae bacterium, assembly GCA_046351415.1. GTDB lineage: Bacteria > Myxococcota_A > Polyangia > Polyangiales > Polyangiaceae > JABFRG01. The sequence goes on from JAXLYO010000001.1 coordinate 725,207, forward strand.
CGAGGACGCGCTCTTGGAGGAAACGCCCCACGAGCATGAGCGCGATGAAGGTGGCGAGCGTGTCGAAATACGAAGCACCACCCCTACCCCGCGCATAGTTGATGGCCGACGACGTGAACGCGAGAACGATGCCGAGGGCGATCGGAACGTCCAAGTGGAGGGCGCCCTGTCGAAGCGCTCGCCACGCGGACTTGAAGAAGACCGGACCACCCACGAGCACCGAGATGCAGGCGAGTCCAAACTCGACCGCGTGGAAGATCCTGAAGGTCGGGCCCTCGCGAAGCCCCGTGTAGAACGAAAGCGACAGGATCATCGCATTCATCGCAAGGGCAATGCAGACGCCCATACGCCACAAGATCGGGTCTGCCGCCTTCGGCTTCGACTCCGAAGGGCTCCCGAAGAGGTAGCCGCAGCGCTCGACGGCGTCGACGAATGCCACGAGAGGGAACTCGCCCGTCACATAGAGCGTAACGAGACCTTCGGTTGGACTAACCGAGATGGTGCCGCCCGTGCCGCTGCGCTTGAAGAGCGCTTCGAGTAACCACACGCACGCGCTGCAGTGCATGCCCTGGATGCCGAGGTCGACGCGATGGGGCGCTGCAATCTTTTCGTGTTCCGCCACGATGGGCTCGAGCCACTTGCGATCGAGGCGCGCAATCGCTTCAGGGCTCGCATCGCGAGCCGGCGTGTCCTTGCCGCCGCCGAGCGCATAAAACTGGAGCAACCCTTCTTCTGCGAGGAGCGCATAGACGGACTTGCAGCCTGCACAGCAGAAGTCGCTTTCTGGCAGAGCTTTCGCCCCGCAATGGAGACAGTTTGCAGCAGCCGAGGCGGGAGCCTTGAGCGGCGTAAACTGCGCAACGACGGACATACGGCGGGTCCTCTGCAGCATCGATGCCAGCGACCCTCACCCTCAAAAACCCTATAAAAGTCCCTACTTCCGACGCACCTTGCGCAATTCTTGTCGCTCGCGCAATTTTTGTCGTGGACGCGATCGACTTACGATCGCGAGGCCACGTGCGCTCTTTCGTCGTGGGCCTTCTCGAGAATCGGACGCAGAATGACGTCGATGCCACAACGCGTGAATCCGATCCTCCCCGAGACGAGTACATGAGTCAGCCACCCTTCCCGATGGTCGCCGGTGCATCCGTCGAAGATTTGAAAGTGCTCGGCGAGAGCCCACTCCTTGCGGGTCTCGGCATCAAAGACCTCAGCGCCCTCGTGGCGCAGCTCGATCAAGTCGCGTTCACCGCGAATACGATTCTCGAACGCGAGGAAGCACCAGGCGACCAGTTGTGCATTCTCCTCGAGGGGCACGCGCGCGTACGAAGGCATGGACTCGCACTCAACACGCTCGGGCCGGGTGACTATTTCGGCGGTCTATCCCTCGCACGCGTGAAGCGCGGCAGCGTGACGGTCGAGAGCGTCTCCATCGTACGACTCGCCCGTCTGCCGCGGCGGCGCTACGAAACGCTGGCCCAAAGCCACCCTTCGCTCGCGCTCCATCTCGCTCAAGGTCTCATTCGCGTTCTTGGCGAGGAGTTCAACGCGATGACCGATCGCGTCGGTGCATTCTTGAACGAGCGTTCGTTGCCACGCAGGGCGAACGTCACCGTGAAGGCAAACGGCGAAGCCCCCCGCATCGTCGCCACGGGAACGAAAGTGGAGCAGGTCTTCGCGAGTCCCGAGGTTGCCGGAACGCCGATCATCGGAGCACTCGTGAACGGGAGGCCGGTCGGCATGGACGCACGACTCGTAACCGATGCGGTCGTGAGCCCTGTGACGGCGCGAACCGTCGCTGGGCGCGAAATGGTGCGCCGAAGCGTGGGCCTGCTCGTCCTCGAAGCGTGCGGCAAAGTTGCGCCAGCACTTCGTCCCCTTGCCGGTGCAGCAGTTCGGGGGACACTTCTGTTTCGCGTCCCCGCGGCCATCGACCGGGCTGCGCTCGCCCAGAAACTGGAATCTGCGATTCACCGCATGCGCGAAGCCCATCTTCCCTTCCGTGAGGAGGTTTGGGACACAGAAGAGGCACGCAGCTACTTTCGAGAACAGAACTGGGAGGCCAATGCCTCGCTCCTCCGCACGGCACGCGCGCCGACGCAGCTGCTCATGACGTGCGGTGACGTGTATGCCATCTCGTCGGGTCCGCTCTTGTCGCACGCGGGCCAGGTAGACGCGCCTCGCATTCTGCCTCACCCGGAAGGCTTCCTTGTCGACCTCGGTGACGTCATGCGTGACGAGCTTCCAGCAGTTGCGTCCGCTGAACATGCGGCGCTCGCGAGCGAACTCGTGCGGCCACGATTCGGCGGGCCGATGCAGGAGGAGCATCGCGCTTGGCTCGACGCAATGCTCGTCGACAGCGTCGGCGCCTTCAATGAGCGATGCATTGCAGGCCGAGCCGCAGAGCTCATTCGCACGAGCGAGGGCTTTCAAGAGAAGCAAATCGGGCGCCTCGCCGACGCGATCACCTCGCGCAAGAACCCCGTTCGCATCATCTGCGTCGCCGGTCCTTCCTCGTCGGGCAAGACCACGTTCATCCGACGCCTGACGGTACAGCTCGAGATCAATCGGACGACGCCCGTGGGCCTTTCGCTGGACGACTACTACGTCGATCGTGAGCGAACACCGAAAGACGCCGATGGCTCGTACGACTTCGAGCACTTGGACGCGGTCAACCTTCCGCTCTTCCAGGCGCAAGCCAAGCGCCTCCTCGCAGGCGAATCGGTCAAACTCGCTCGCTACGACTTTCGAAGTGGCAAGAGCCTACCAGAGGGAGGCTCGGAAGCGCGGCTCGGCCCTCGCGACGTCATCTTGATCGAGGGCATTCACGGACTCAACCCCGCCGTCGTCGACGACATTGCCCCTCGCGCAGACATCTTCAATGTCTTCGTGCATCCGGCCACGACGCTGCCGCTCGACGGCATCGACTGCTTCACGCCCGAGCAAACCAGGCTCGTTCGTCGCATCGTTCGTGACCGGCACTCCCGTGGATACAAGGCCGAAGATACCTTGATGCGGTGGCCTTCGGTCGTGCGTGGCGAGTCTCTACACATCTACCCGTACTTCGAGCGCGCCGACTTCGTGTTCGACACCGCACTCGCGTACGAGCTCGGCGTGACGAAGGTATACGCCGAGCGCTACCTGCTCGAAGTCCCGGAGCGACACCCCGCATTCCCTGCGGCACTCCAGCTGCGAAACCTGATGGATCGCTTCGTTGCAATCTACCCGGACCAGGTGCCACCGACCTCGCTTCTTCGCGAGTTCATCGGAGGCACGAGCGCCGAGTACTGAAGTTGGTTCGAGACTACGTCGCTCCCCGCAAGGTTTGCGTGCGGCGCAACTTTCATCGACGGCCCCGTTCCTTCTGCAACCGATCGGGCGAAGAGAAAACGGCATCACACTGGCACGTAGGTTGCGTAAGGAAGCTCATGCGACGCATCTGGCTCGCGCTTCGGCGCTCGGCATGGCTCCTCTCGGCAACGTGGACGCTCACGGGTTGCCCCCTTCCGATGCCGCATCCCGAACCGGGCAAAGACCCGCTCGCGCCGGAGCAGGGCCCCGAGGCGACTCCGGCCGCATCGGGCATCCAGACGACGATTCGTGCTCCAGCCAAGGCCGCCTACGATCCGCGATCGCTCGGCGCCCCCTCGGCTGCGGTGAAGATCCGCGTCGAAAACACGAGTACGCACGCGCTGTCCGTAACGCCCATGCGCGTTTCTTTTCGTGCGACCCGTTCGGGTGTGCCGTTTTCGTGCTCTCCGGCCAAGACGCCCGCGGCTGCGCGCGAGCCTTCGACTCTGCAGCCGGGTCAGTCATTCGAATACGAGCGTGACCTCTCATGCGTCATGCCCCTTCCCGGCGTCTACGATGTGCGAACGTACGTCGACTTCGCCGCGGACCCCACGCGCGCAAGTGAGCAGAACGAGAAGAAGGAAAGCGGTCGCTTCTCGATCGAATTCGTGGCGACGACGTCGAACGCGCCGCAACCCTACCCAGCCATCGATGGGCTCTTCGTGCTGATGACCGGAGCACAAGTCACGCGCCCCTTGTCGAGCGAGCAATGGGCGCGGGGCGACTATCAAGTCGTGCTCGCGTTCGTGAATGGCGGGTCCAAGCCGATCACCGTCGGGCCGGGGCACATCGCATTCTTGGTCTACAAGCAAGGCACGGCGCTTCCCTGTTCGGGGCAAGAGGGCATCGTCGCCGGCCCAGAGGAGCTGCTTCCCGGCGCCATGCACATCGTTCGATCGCCCGTCGCGTGCGCACCGTCAGAGGAAGGAAACTACGCCATCGTAGGGCGGCTCCGTGTCGATCGCTCCGGTTCGGAAGTCGCCGTCGGAAAGATCCCTCTCCGCGTCACGGGCGAGCCGCGCGCCATAGCGCCCATCCCCTGGGGACCTTGGGGGAGCTGGCCTAGTAGTACACCGACGCGCTGAAAGTTCGCGCACGCGGAGCGAAGGACTCAGAACGTTCCGCACATCGCGATGCGATCGCTCGTGTTCATGACGTCCGCCTTCTCCCCCTCCGCCGCAGGCGGCGGAAAGTGGCGTCGGGCGCAGGAAATGCCGCGATTTTAGGCACTTACGCATGTGCTGCGACGACAAAATAATGAGTATTAACGTGCCAAGCCGCCAAACACGGCGCAAAGAATCCTCCCATGCATCGCGTACGTCCCCTCCTTTCTCTTCCCGTCGCCATCGGCCTTTTGGCCGTCGCGTGCTCCTCGAGTGACCCAACGACCCCTCCCCCTACGTCCACGCAAGACGCGAGCACCGTGGACGCGAAGCCAGACGCTTCCGCACCGTCCTACGAAGAAGTCGTGGCCGGCGCCCGATGGACCAAACTCGAAGCAGGACCGAAAGTCCCTCAAGGAAAGCAGGACGACATCTTCTTCACCTCCGCGAAGCGAGGCTTTGCCGTGAGCGGTGGAAACTCATCCGTCTACCGAACCGAGGACGGAGGCGCGACGTGGAAGGTGGTGTTCAAGAAGGCGACTGCCTACTTCCGCGCCGTATACTTTCTCGATGAGATGCACGGCTTCGTGGGCAACCTTGGCCCCGATCTCAGCCCTTCGATCACCGACACCACGGTGCTTTACGAGACCAAAGACGGCGGCGAAAACTGGGCTCCCGTCACGAACATTACCGGCAGCACACCGAAGGGCATCTGCAACCTCGCGCCCATCGACGCTACGCACCTCGCGGCCATCGGGCGCACGAACGGACCGGCACATCTCATTACGTCGAGTGATGCGGGAGCAAACTGGGTGTCGGTCGACCTCAAGGACCATCTCTCCATGGCGATCGACGCGCACTTCTCTTCGCCGAGCGAGGGTGTGGTGGTCGGCCAGGGCGTATCACCCACGAAGTGCACGATCATCCGCACCGAGGACGGCGGCAAGACGTTCAGCAACGTCTTCACCGCGACTTCCAACAACAGCCTCTGCTGGAAGGTGAACTTCCCTTCGCCCATGGTCGGCTACGTCGCGATTCAGCAGACCTCGTCGGGCCCCCCTGCCTTCGCGAAGACCACCGATGGTGGCAAGACGTGGAAGGAAATGCCCCTTCCGCAACAAGGGTCGGCGACGAAAGGTTACGCCGCGATCGCCATTGGCTTCATCACGGACAAGATTGGTTGGGTCGCCCCCGAGTCGAAGAGTGTGCCGGCCTACCGCACGCTCGATGGTGGCGAAACCTGGGAGGTCGATGACTCGATCACGCCTCCCATCAATCGCTTCCGCTTCATCGACAAGCAGACGGCCTACGCCATCGGCGGCGCCGTCTGGAAACTCGAGATTCCGTGGGCCACGCCGTAGGAAGACAGTGGGGTTCGTTGCTCCTCGGGGCGCTCGCTTGGGCAGCCCTCGCGGCGGCATGCGCGGACCCCGCAACGAGTGCATCCGCACCGTCGCCGAAGCCAACGAGCACCGTGGTCACTCCGACCGATGCGTGCAGCGCGTGGCAGAAGAGCGCTGCATACCCCGCGGCACCGGAGGTCGCGAAAGTTGGCGCAGTCCTTCCTTCACGCATCCTCACGCGCGCCGTCGTAGAGGGCGTTGGCGGCGCTCCGATTCCGCCCGCCCAAGTGTACGCCCCTTGCGCGACGCGCCCCGAGCTTCTCGTCGTTCGTGTTCATGGGGGGGCATGGTGTGGGACGTGCGCATGGCACGCAACGCACACGAACGAGCTGTTCGACTTCGACGAAGCGAAGGACGCCATGCTCGTCGACGTGGTCGTGGGTGATCGCTCGAACCATCCCGCAACGAAGGAAGCGGCCATCGCGTTCGCGGATGCCTTCCGCACGAGCACCCGCGCCGCAACCGTCGCCGACCCCGACTTTTCGTTGCGTTCGCTCCTGCCTCCGGGCGGAGGCGCATCCCCCCTGTACGTCGTCGTCGACCGACACTCGATGGTCGTACTCGGAACGCTTTCGAACCCGGATGCCGTGACGTTTCGCAACGGCGTCCGCGAGCTCCTCGGGCACGCCAGACGCGAAAGCGAATCTCTCGTCGACGGCGTGTTCCATGCGAACGAATGGGACCTCCTCTCGGAGATGAGAGTCCCCGGCGCACCGAAACCCGACCCCACGAATCGCGTGGCGGACGACGCGAAAGCAGCTGCGTTCGGAAAAGAACTGTTCAACGACAAGGACATCTCTCCCTCCGGAACCGTCGCGTGCGCGACATGTCATGACCCAGCGAAACATTTCTCCGACGAGCTCCCTCTCGGCGTGGGCCTCAAGACGGGCGGACGACGCACCCCTGCGATCGCACTCGCAGCACATTCACCGTTCCAATTCTGGGACGGGCGCACCGACACACTTTGGGCCCAGGCGCTCGGCCCCCTGGAGAACGAAGCGGAACACGGCTCCTCACGCGTGTTCGTCGTGAGGCGTATCGCCTCGCACTATGGTGCAACCTACAATCAAGTTTTCGCGACCGACCCTCTCCCCGACCCGAACACGCTGCCCCCGGACGGAAAGCCCGGAGACGCAGCATACGACAACCTCCCGCAGCAAACGAAACTGGCCGTCACGCGCGTCTTCGTCAACGTCGGCAAGGCGATCGAAGCCTATGAACGCACGCTGCGCGTGAAGGGCAACCGTTTCGATGCGTACATGGCCGGAGACCGCTCCGCCCTCACGATCCTCGAAAAGGAGGGCCTCTCCATGTTCATGCAACAAGGCTGCGCCCAGTGTCACTGGGGCCCGCGCTGGACGGACGACGCGTTCCACAACGTTCGTCTGCCCGGGCGCACCGAAGGCCCCATCGACGAGGGACGGCTGGCCGGAGTGAAGCTTTTTGCGAATGCGGAGTTCAGCTCGAGGTCCGCACTTTGGAGCGATGCGCCGAGCACAGCGACATTCCCCCAGGTCGGTGCGCCATCGGAGCTGGGAGCCTACAAGACGCCCTCCCTTCGCGGCATTGCAGACCAGCCCTTTTTCGGGCACGCCGGGGGCTCTCACGATCTCCGGAGCGTCCTCGAGATTTATGGAACCGCGGGGCTTGCCGCCGACGACCCGCGGGCAACCGGCATCGCAGACCCTTGGCTCGTGCAATTCGGATTCACGGCGCAGTGGGGCATCCCGCAATTTCTCTCGGTCATGACCGCGGACATCGACACGCCCTGATTGCGCAGTGGCATGCGTTCGCTATTCGACGCACGTGCGCGTGACGGGGTCGCACACGGCGCGAGCGCCACTACACCAAGTGTTGCTCAGGCACTCGACGCACGTGCCGTCGCGTCTATCGCAGGCAGCGGCTGCGCTCGCACAGTCGGCTGGACCGCGACATTGGACGCATCGCCCCACCGCGGTGTCGCACCGAGGTTTGCTCGCGTTGCCACCGCATTGGCTGTCACGACGACACTCCACGCACATTCTGTGCTCGTCGTGGCAAACCTGCCCGGCGACCGGACAGACGTCTTCGTCGTGCTCGCACCGGTCGACACATCGGTGCGTGCTCGGTTCACAGGTGCGGTTCGCCCCGCAATGGGTCGATTCGAGACATTCGACACACAGGTGAGAGGTCGTTTCGCACTTCGAGCGGGCGCCGGAACAGTGGTCGTCGGACGAGCATGAGACGCACGCTTGCGTAGGGAGATCGCAGTGAAGACCGTGCGTGCACGTTGCATCGTTCGAACAAGGTGCCCCTTTCGAGACGTCGGCGGAAGCGTCGACCTCACTCCCCGCATCGACAAAAGGGAGATTGTCGAAGCGAAGCGACCCGTTGCATGCGCTCGTCGCGATTGCGAAGGCCCCCACCGAAACGACGACGAAACGAACGACGCTCGAAGTCGAACTCGTTCGGAAGGTCACGGCTCCGACCCGACAAGTGCGCGCGCATGCGCTCGTCCGAAACCGCTCGGATACGCACGCAAGTAATCAGCGGCTGCAGCCTTCGCCCGAGGAGGGTCGAACGTCGCGAGGAGATTCATGCGTTCGACCGTAGCGCTTTCGACGAGAGGACCACTCGGAAATTCGCGAAGGAGGCCTTCGAGCACTCGAACGGCGCTCCGCGCGTCCCCCGCCTTCTTCAGCGCCATGGCCCTTGCGAAGCGATCGTTTTGAGCCGCGAGGGACGAGGGGGGGCTCGATGTTTCGTCGCCATGACCCGCTGACGCCCCGACGCGTTGTGCGCTCGGCGCACTCGATGTCGTAGGGCGCAGCGTGGAAGCTGCATGTGCCTCCTGGCAGAGCGGCCACACTTCGCCCACGTGAATCGCGTGTTCCACGCCACCTCGTCGCACGACGACCGTCCCCTCGTCGACCCGAACGCGCGTCGTCGTTCCTTCTCCGCACGTTGATTCCGGGGGGACCACGTGGACGTGGAAGGTAGTTCCGCGCACCTCGACTTCCGCGTCTCCCGTGCGCACGATGAATCGTTCGTCCGGTGTCAGCTTCTTCACGTGCGCAGAGAGGGACCCCTGATCGAGTCGCAAGATGTTCGTGCGTCCCTGCTGAACGAGCTCGACGCTACTGTGGTCGTGAACGCTCACCTGCGTCACTTCGTGAAACGACAGAATCGTCCCGGCTTGCTCCGTGCGGATGCGTGCACCTTCGGGAACCGACTGCGGTGCGCCCGGCACGGAGGCCGCTGAAGGCGCGAGCGCCACCCATTCGGAAGAGCCGGCGGAAGAGTGGGGGGTCGTCTGCAGCCCGGCGGCAGGCGCGCGTTCGTGCTTTCGAGCCACGATCGCCGCGCCCACCAGGACGAGCACCGTGGCGGCAATGGCCCCTCGTGCAAACCACGCGCGTCGCCTGCGCTGCTGCGCTCGCTTCCGGAGGGCTGCAGCCACGGCTTCGACGGTCTCGGGTGGCGTAAGCGGCGGCACGACGTCCTCCGCCGCGGAGGCTCGCGCGCTCAAAAACCGCGTCACGGGTTCATGCTCTCGCGACGTCATCCCTGTGCCTCCAAGTTACGAAGACCGAACGACAACTCGGGGTCGGCCGCAATGCGCTCGTGAAGCTCGCGCCGTCCCCGAACGAGACGCGTTTGCGCCGCCGACACCGAAGTTTCGGTGATTTGTGCGACCTCTTTGAGATCGTATCCACACACGTCGTGGAGAAAGTAAGCCAAGGCTTTTGCCGGGTCCATTTCGCCAAGTTGCCCTTTCAACTTTTCCAGAAGTCGTGCGGCGTCGACTTCATTCGCATGGGAGTCACGCACGCGCGCGTTCGGAATTTCCATGTCACCGTCGAGTGTCGCGGGTTCGAAGAACTTTCGCTTCACCTTGCGACTCCGAATTTCATTGTAGACTACATGCGCTGTAATTCGAGAGCCCCACGTATCGAGCGAGCAGTCGCCTCGGAAACGGTCGATCGTGGTGACGAGTTCGATGAGCGCGTGCTGGGCCAGGTCCTCGAGCTCCGAATCGCCCGGGCCGAGCAGCCGATGAAGCGTGCGGAAAATCGCGGGTCTCATGCGCGCACAAAGCGCCCCGGCAGCGCTCTCGTCCCCTTCGCGGATCGACGCGAGCAGCTGCGCGTCGTCGAATGCCGCAGCCTGCGGTCCACCGCCGCTCTTGGGCGGTGCCGGCTGGTGCGAGGGAGGCGGAGGGGGCACCGAGCTTGCCCGCGGAACGAGCCGTAGGGCCGGACGGGAGCCCCTGGAAGGGAGCGTCATGACCACCAGAACAGTACCGTCTCGCAGCCTTTGGCAGGCACCGGACTTCACGAATCGTGCCGAATCTGCAAGCGCTCAGAAATAGGCGCGAAATCCAAGGTCGAGGAGCCCCCGGACCACGGGGACGTGCGAGACCTCCAGGCTTTTCAAGTAGAGACGCGTCTTTCCGGTGGCCAGTTGGGGCCCGGCGGACACCCAAAGCTCGATCGACTCGGAGATGCGAAAGGCCCCTTCCGCGTTCACACCGAACACGGGAAGCACGCGCCCTTCACCGATGGATTCGGGCTCATCCCCCGAAAAGTGCGACAGGTATTGCCATTCGAGCAGTACTTCCGAGCGCACCCCGAGCGCGAAACGCTGCGCCCCACCGACTCCCCCACCGACGTAGACGCCGCCTCCGACCGTCGTGAAGGTGGACGTGGCGCGCACATCAGCCATTTCACCACGCCTCAGTCGCGCGAGTCCCTGGATCCAGAGTGGCCCCCCGAGGCGATAGCGAGCACCGATACCACCGCCGACACCCCCGGCTGCCCCCCCAAATCCAACACCTCCCGTCAGCGCTGCATCGAGCGCAAAAACCTGCTCCCTCGAACGGATGGCGCCCGCATCGTGCGCGGCTGTCGAGTGCCTCTCGATTCCCTCGCCGCTTTCGGATTTCTGCGGGTCCGTGTTCGATGGTTGGGGTGAAGTCGCGCTCTTTTCGGGAGGCGCGGGATCGCCTCCATCGTCCGACCACATGGAGGCAATGGCAAACCCCGCGGCCCTTCCACGTTCCTTCGCACTGTCGCGTGCATCGAAGGTGAGCTCACGCTGGAGTGGCCGTGCGTCACTCTCTTTGCGGACACGGAGCGTCACCGTGCGACCGTCTGCGCTCCACACCATGGTTGCCATCGACGTGGCGCGAGTTTGCGCGGCATCGTCGGGGAGGTCCGTAACGACATGAACCTCCGCGATCGTGTCGTTCGGCAGCGCAGCCTTCAGGCTCGCCTTCGCTCCTTCCACGGCGGAAGAGCTCGATCCCCCTGGAGGCACGAGCACCCAGACCACGAGCGTGCCAGCGAAAAGAACAGGAAGGGGCAACACGGCTTCTCCTCATCCAGCGACATTCGCGCCGCATGCGCAATCAGAATCGAAACGTGCCTGCTCGGTGGCGGCTCGCGTTACAGGCCTTACGTTCTCGCTGGAGCTTTCTTCCATGATTCGTTTCTCCTCGGTGGCTTTCCCGCTTGCCCTCTTCGCGCTCGTCGTTTCATCCGTGGGGTGCGTCCACGTGAAACCCTGGCAGCGTGGCAAGCTGGCGCACCCGACCATGGTCGCCGGAAGCGCGAATGGCCCCGGGGAAGAGCACATGTATGGCGTTCACGAAGGCGCATCGGGTGGGTCCGATGGCGCGGGGAGCGGTTGCGGCTGCAACTAGCGAGCGCAGGATGAAGCGGGTTCTCTCAGCGCTCATTCCCCTTGGTGCTCTCTTCGGAAGCGCCGAGGCCCGAGCAGGCGACGCTACCGTCCGCGGCTCTTCCGAGGTTTCCGGGTACCAAGACTCCGTCGCCGTCAGCGTTCTCACACCCACCGTCGCGGTCGCGGCCGAGGACCCCACGGTCGGCTATTCGGTGAACGGTCGCTACCTCGTCGACATCGTCACGGCGGCGTCACCTGACATCGTCGCGACCGCGTCGCCGCGCTGGAACGAGGTCCGCAATGCCGGCAACCTCGGGTTCAAGTACAAGCCGGGAACGACGGGGTTTTCCGTGAACGCCGCCACGTCTCACACGCCCGACTACTTTTCTCTCTCGGCCTCCGCCACGCTCCTCCAGGAAGTCGACGAGAAGAACTGGTCGCTTTCGCTCGGTTACGGATTCGGACACGACATCATCAGTCGTACCGGTACACCCAACTCGGTCTTCTCGCGCACGTTCGACACGCATTCCATCACGGCGAGCGCTTCGCGCATCTTGAACTCTTCGTCGGTCCTCACGTTCACCGCCGACGTGATGGTGGAGCGAGGCGACCAATCCAAGCCGTACCGCTACATCCCAATGTTCTCGGCTGCCGACGCCGCCACGATCGCTGCCGGAGCTTCGCCGACCGAAGTTGCACGCCATCGCATTCAAGCGCGCCCACTCGAACAATTACCGCTTGCGCGTGAACGATATGCCCTCACCGCCCGCTATGCCGTTCGGGGTGACGCCGGAACGCTCCGCGTGGAGGAGCGCGTGTACACCGACACGTGGGCCCTCTTCGCGTCGACCACAGACCTCCGATACTACTTCGATGCGGACGAACGACTCATGGTGTGGCCTCACGTGCGCGCCCACGTGCAGTCGGCCGTCAACTTCTGGCAACGCGCCTACGTCGCCGGCAGCGCCGCGGACTTACCGGCGTTTCGAACGGGGGACCGTGAGCTCGGTGCGCTCCTTACGGCGGGTGGTGGAGGCGGGGTCCGCTGGGGTATCGGTCCGCGCGGCGACGTCTACCGCTACGCGCTCCAACTCACCGCAGACGGCTATTGCACGCAGTTTTTTGATGCTTTGTATGTAAAGTACAGAATGTCCGGGCTCACGGCGTTATCGATGGAGGCGACGTTCTGATGTCACGCATCGCCGCACTCCTACCTTTGACGCTCGGGGCGCTCCTCGGTTCGTGCATGGACCCGGTCCATTCTGACGCCGTCGACGCGCTCGGCGGCGAAACGCGCGGTGTGCGCGCTGGCCCCGAACACCGCCCCGGACAACCTTGTCTCGTATGTCACGGCGGAGACGGGCCCGGGAGCCCGGAATGGAGCGCCGCGGGAACGGCGTACACGACGCGGGGAGGAGCGGACCCCCTCTCGGGCGCGACCGTCGTTCTCACGGATGCGAAAGGCGTCGAACAACGACTCAAGACGAATCGCGCCGGCAACTTCTACATCGAAGCACGACGCTGGCAGCCCACGTACCCGCTCCGCGCCCGCATCGAGAGCGGGAGCGAGAAGGTCGAGATGCAATCGCTCATCAACGGCCCGAGCAGCTGCGCGACCTGCCATCACGGCGCGGGTAGTGCGAACTCGGTCCCGCCCATTTACTTGAGGATGCCATGATGCTTCTCCCGTTGCGTACATCGCGCACCATGAAGGTGGTCGGCGCCGGCCTCGTTGCATCGGCCATGCTCGGCGCCTTCGGGAGCGGCTGCAGCACCGCCGACAGCTCGGCTCGCGAGAGCTCTGGTGCGCTCGATCGCGCCTCGTTCCCCGCCGTCGCCGACCTCTACAGCCGTCGTTGCGGTTCGATCGAGTGCCACGGCTCTCGGTATCGGAACTTCCGGCTCTATGGCCTCTATGGTCAGCGCCTCGACCCATCACACAAGCCCGACGCACCCGACACCACGGTGGCGGAGTACGACGCCAACTACCAGGCTTTCCTCGGACTCGAGCCGCAAGTCCTTCGCGACGTCATCGCAGGAGGCGGTGTCGATGCCACGAGACTCACCGTCGTACGCAAAGCTCGGGGCGATGAAGCGCACAAGGGCGGAGCGCCCATCGTGCCGGGGACCGCAGCCGACACGTGCATTCTCGCGTGGATTCGCGGTGCGCCTGACAACGCCGCTTGTCTCACCGCCAAGAAATCGCCATAGAAGGCGACAAAAGGGAACCCGCTGCCTGTTTCGATCGAGCCAACGTTACAGGGATGTTGCATGGCTTCTCGTACGTCTCTGTCGGTCCTCCCACTGGCCTTCGCCATCGCCACCACCACTGCGTTTGCGTGCTTTACCGGCGCGGGCCTGAATGACGATGCGGATGACGGTGGCGTCGCGAGCAGGGACGGCGCCGGCACCGTGACCCCGGCGAATGACCTGCCCTGCGACGTGGCGAAGGTCCTCCTCGACAAATGCCTCGCGTGTCACGGTACGCCGCCCGTCGGGAATCCGCTGTCGATTGCATCGCGCGCGGACCTCATGGCCAAATCGAAGACCGACCCGTCGAAGACGGTGGCCGAGCTCTCCCTTGCGCGAATGAAAGACACCGCCAAGCCCATGCCCCCTACGGGAGCGCCCCCAGCGGCGGACACGGCAATCCTCGAGAAGTGGGTCGCGGACGGCATGCCCTCGGGATCGTGTCAGACCGCGGGCGGCACCGTGGCACCGAGCCCTTACGACACACCTTTCGTCTGCACGAGCGGCACATCATGGACCCGCGGCGATCGCGGTTCCTCTTCGATGCATCCCGGCGGTACCTGTATCGCTTGCCACAACGACGAGCGCGAGGGGCCGCGCTACACCATCGCCGGCACCGTCTACCCGACCGCGCACGAGCCGAACGACTGCAACGGTGCGTCGGGTGCGGTCGTCGTCATTACCGACGCGACGGGCAAGGAACTGAAGCTCACAGCCAACGGCGTCGGAAACTTTTATTCCACGACGAAGCTGACGATGCCGTACACCGCCAAGGTCACGCAGAACGGAAAAGAACGGCGCATGAACGCGGCGCAGACGAGTGGCGACTGCAACGATTGTCACACGGCGAACGGAACGAAGGACGCTCCGGGCCGTGTGATGGCACCTTGATGAGCGAGGCTACGGAACGTGAATGACGCCAGCGGCGCCGGCCTTGTGACATCCATTGCAATCGCCGCCACCGGCCGCCACGACCATTGAATTCATGGGACGCGTGACGGCGCCGTTGCGCGCGGCGGTCTGTGCAGGGAAAGTCGGGTCCGCGCCGCCTGGCTTGCGGTAGAAGTTGCCGTCTTGATCCGTGCGCACGATGACCTGCGCCCCAGCTCCGTCGCGCAATGCCACTTCGATGTTCGAAGCAGGCACCTGTCCATTCGCATCGGCGTACACGGTCCCACCGAACAAGAAGCGAGGAGCGCCGCCTCCTTGGCCATGACATCCGAGGCAGGCTTGCTTCGCTGGATTCGTCGTCGGAGTGTTTCCGGCGAAGTTATGGTCACCTTTGCGCGAGGAGTTGCCCGCCATGTTTTGGTAGGCGCCGGCCCCCGTGAACGCGTTCGTCGCGCCACCATCCGCTCCGGCTTCTGGCGTAACGTTTTGTCCCGAATCGGTCGCGACAACGGCTCCATCGGAAAGAACCGTTCCGCCATCCGCAGGAACGTTCTCGCCCGTCGGAGTCGACGGCTCGTTGAACAAGTCATCGTCGCTTCGTGGGGTTCCACACGCCGCAAGCCCGCTGGCGAGCATGAGGGCGAACACGAACATCGGACGAGCGAACCGTGGTGGTCGGGTCATGAAAAGTGCCTCCAGAACAGCTCGTACCGTGACGCGTTCGTAAGCAGGCAAACCGGAAAGAATTGCGTGCAGATTCCATCCAAGGAAGAAATTTTCGTCGAAAGGTGGCACGGAGTTCCTTCCCGGGGTCCAAACGGAGCGTGGCGCTTCCGGTTGAACCGGGTCGACCCTTCACGGTAGCGTGGCGACCATGCGCGTTTCCGTTCATTCGTTCGCCCGAAACTCCCTCGTTGCAACCCTCGTCCTCACAGCTCTCGGAGGCACGGGCTGCAAGTCCCTCGCGAAGCGCGCCGCGGAAAAAGCCATCGAAGAGCGCACCGGGGCGAAGAGCGTCGACCTCGGGAGCAGCAGCGGCTCCGTCGAGGTGAACGACGGCAAGGGCACGCGCGTCGCCGCTGGACAATCCGTGCGGCTACCGAGCGATTGGCCCTCGTTCGTCCCTCAGTACCCGGGCTCGACCATTTCCGTTGCGGCGCACAACGCAAGCACGAACGAGTACACCGCGGCGATGGTGTCGGGTGACACGCCGGATCAGATCATTGCGTTCTACAAGCCGAAGGTCACCGGCGCCGGGTTCAAAGCGGAAGGCCATGTCAACGCGGGGAGCCTGCAGAGTGACACGTTCAAGCACAAGGACGGCCGCACGGTCATCATCATGGTGACGGAAGCCGACGGGAAGCACAACATCATGGTTTCCGTGAAGAACGGCTGAGTTCACGCCGGCGAAGTATCGTTCGCTCCCCGCGAGTACGAGCGTCGTATCTCCTTCGGTGTCGGAAGGCCAGCACGACGATACGCGCCGGCGAGCGCTTCTTGCCGCGCGTATCCCACGATCGACGCGACTTCGCCCACGGAAAGATTTCGATCGGAGAGCAACAGCGACGAGAGCGCGAGTCTCAGATCGTGAAAGAGCTCCTGGAACCCGCCTGGAGGAAGCAAGTACCTCTGCGCGAACTCGGCGACGAGGCGAGACGAGTGACGGCGCGAAAGTCCCATCGCTCCTGCAAGCGCCTTGAGCGAAGGCAGCGCATCGGTCGCAGCGTAGAGAGGTCGAAACGCGTTCCACAGACGAACCATCGATTCGTCGTGCCCCTCGTCCGCTGAAGCGATCGTCTCTCGATCGAGCAGGCCATGCACCTCGAGCGCGCGCAAGCACTCCCGTTCGGGGGCGGCACCGAAACCCTCTCGCGGCTCGTCGAGCACGGCGCTCGCGTACCGAGTCAGCGCGCCCAGGAGCGTCGAAGGTAGCTCGAGGCACTCGTAGCTAGACGAAGGGACGCGATACGTAATCTGCACAGCTCGAAAGCGTCGACCGCGCGTCTCCAGCATCGCGGTTCGCTCTCCGCAGGCGCCCTTCGCCCAAGATTCCGGAAGCCGTACGAGGGCGGGTGCTTCGAGGGAGAGCTCCCGCGCACCGAACGAAACGGAGAGCTCCCCTTCGAGCAACGCATAGAGCTGCGTGACCGGGCGTGAAGGGGTGGCTGCTGCCGGAGTGCACTCGGATCGAAACTGCAAGTTCTCGCGATGGGAAGCGAAGATGCGCACTCGCGTTCCGACCGCGAACCGCGTGGCGATGGACGAATGACGGAAAGCGCGTCGGGCAGATGCGGGCAGCACGAGTTCTTCTACCGCGGAGGGGGCGCAAATCTCCCGGCGAGACGCAGCGAGGCACGTGGCACACCTTCGCCAATCTTCGCGATTGCGGGGGTGACGTCCAATCGTCAGAAATGGTGTCATGCAACTTTTCCTCTCTAGAGGCGTTTCCAGCGCCCTTTGTTTCGCGGCCATTCTCACTGCTTTCGGCTGCGCATCGACGCCCGAGACCGCATCCGACGACGAAGACTTCACCGCAGCGCAGGACCCGCGAGAGCCAGATCGTGCGGCTGTGCTCACGGCCCTGAAGAGCGTGAACCGCACGAATCTCATGCCAACCTCCGTGGCGTTCGTTTCGCAAGCCAGCACTCACAACGTCGTGACACTTGATGCCACGTTCAATGGGCAGCTGTCGGACCGTGCGGCGTACGACACCGCCCTCCTGAATCGCGTCTACAGTGACCTGAAAGCGAAGCGTTTCAGCATCGCGGGCAAATACGCCAAGTTCGATTACGGCACGTGTCAATTTCAATCGAAAGGCGACTACCTCGGCCTTTCCACCGAAACCAAAGTGCTCTCCGCCAACATGATCGCCGGCAATGCGGCGCTTTCACCAACGGTGGCCTACACGGACGCGAACATTGCATCCGCCAAATCCATCGAGAAGGTCATCACCTACAAGCTCACCATGACGAGCCAGCGCGTTTCACTCTATCTCGGTCGCTCACGTGGTCAGTGGAAAGTGCTCGCCATCGACACTTCGGAGTTCGCGTGCGTGGGAGACGGTCCTTGAACTGAAACGCAGCACTCAAGGGGGTGGCTCGTCCAAGGGTGGCCCGTCGGTTGCTCATGACCCAGCGCGGAGTTCTGCCCCCTACGACGCCGGGGCTACGTGCTAAACTAGAGGCGGATGTCCGTCATGCGTCGCTTGGCCAAGGCCGCTTCTGCGGTGTCGATCATCGCCGTCGCATCGGTGGGGGTCATCGCGTGCCTTGGCCCGACGCAACTCATGCTCGAGCTTCGCACGGACCTCCCATGCGCCTCGGTGAAGGACGTCTCCATTACTGTGGGAAGCTCTCCCGCGAGCGTCGAAAGCGCAAAGCCTGGCACCACGGCTCGAAGCTGCAGCAGCGACGGAACCATCGGCACGATCGCGGTCGCTCCCTCGGGCGAGCGCAACGGGCGCATCGCGATTCGGGCTGTCCTCGGCGTCGACATTCCCGCCGATCAGTGTACGCCCGACAACCAATACAGCGGCTGCATCGTCGTACGCCGTGAACTCGCGTTCGTACCGCACCAGACGCTCGTCGTTCCCATCGCCTTCTACGCGGTTTGCCGGAACGTCGCTTGCACCGGAACGTCAACGTGCAAAGGGCCAGAAGGCTGCGTCGACTCGTCGGCCGACCTCACTCCGACGACGAACCCAGAGTGCAAGTCCGCCGCGGACTGCCCCGCCATCCAGACCAAACCCGAGGGGTGCGCCGAACCTATCTGTGATTCGGGTAAGTGCGCATACCTCGCGAAGGACGCCGATGGCGACAAGGACCGAGCCGCGACCTGCTTTGCCACAGATGCGAAGATCGCCGTGAAGGTCGGTTCTGATTGTGACGACGCAGACCCGAACATCAACGCGAATGCCAAGCGAGCGTGCGGCGCCGCAGCTTGCGGGGGATTCCAAACGTGCGAGAACGGAGCAGTCGGTCCGTGCACGGCCACGAAGACGCCAACCTTCGACTGCAACAACGGTCTCGACAACGATTGCAATGGCATCGTCGATGCCGACGAGCTCGCTCCCCTTGCCGCCTCGGACAAGACGCGGCTCTGCGCCAACCTGTACCGATGCCCGAAGGGCAACGTTCAACCCGATCGTCTTCCCCTCTGCCGCGTCGGCACGGGGCAATACACGCTCGACTGTGCTGCGTTTGCCAACGCCAGCGTCATCGGCTACGTGCCCGTCAACGGAACGGATTCACCCGGTGCGGGCGCCGTATTCCTCTACATCACGAACACGAGGGACCTGGTCTACCCCTACAACGTCGGAAGTTCGTGTTGCGCGAACGGGCTCTGCGGTGGGTCGCAGCTCTGCACCGGCAGTCCGCTCCTGTGCGGAGCGACGCTGCTCACCCCTCCCCTCTGAACCGCGTCAGCGCGCGCTCAGAACGAGATCGAGGTCCCGATGAACGGAAGAAGTTCGTGGTACGTGACGCGAAACGTGCGAAGTGTGGAGGTCTGCGAGGCGAGGTCCAGGTCGATGCCGCGCACCTGACCGAGCCCTGCGGCATAACGCAGCGCAACCGTGGTCGCGAGAACGAGTGAGCCGTCGCGCTTCGCTTCGTCGCGCGTCGAAAAAGGCGTGAGCAACGTGACTCCGACGGTTCCGCCGTAGCGGTCGATCTGCTCGCTCGTGAACGCATCGAGAAGACGCAACTGATCGCGATCGGTAAAGGCGCCTGCACCCAGCACGAACTGCTTTCCGAGGGGGGCACGAAAGCCGACTCGTACATTACCCACGTTGCGATAGACGACGCTCGTCGCGGCACTGCGAAGTGCCGGGCGATAGTCGCCTTCGACCGACACGATCGCGCCGCTTCGGAACCGATGCGACGCAGCAAGCACGATACGCGGTGGTACCTTGAGGCCGGAAACACCCGACGCGTCTGCGGGGACGGTGCTCAGCTTCGCATCGTCATCGTCGCCGGGGGCTTCCCGGCCAGACCCGGTGACGAACTCGCCCTCGGAGGTTTGATGGAAGCGGTGTTCGGGCATGCGAAGCGTCAGACCGAACCTCCATGTGGGCGTCGCGTCCCACTGGATACCGAGCGTCGAAACGACCCCCGCCTCCGTCGAGGAGATGCGGTTCTGTCGCATCAGAAAGTCTACGGAAGGATTCTGTGCGTCTGCCTGCGTCACATCGACTTGGTAACCCGTCGTCACGGTCCGTTGCGTATAGGTGACGAAGACAGACGCGCCCACGCGGAAGTTCGGCGTGAGACGCCAACCAACCGCTGGGCCCAGCGCATACTTCGTGTGATCGAGCGACGTATCGAGGTGCTGCCGAACGTTCGCGGGATAAGAAAGACCGCCCTGTTCGCGAGAGACGGAGTAACGGTCACTCGTCCACGCAGTACGTGTATCGCGCTCCGTGACGTAGATTCCAAAGCCCACCGAAACGTCGTCGGTGATGCGCCGCGCGTAGACCGTGGCGTTGGGAACCGAAAAGATGTTGGACGATTCGAGCGAAGCCGAGCGATATCCGCCTGGAAGCTTGGAGCGGAGAACGTCGGGCAGGCTTCTCAGACGAAGGCCGTACACGAACCCGCTGAGCGAAATCTGGTTGTCGATGCTGCCCGCGAGGCCCGCAGGGTTGTACCAGACCGCTCCAATGTCACGGGTATCGGCGGTCACCGCTCCGGCGGAAAGCGCCGCATTGCTGGAGAAGTAGAATGCGTCGCCTGTTTCTGCATATGCACGGCTCGAACCGAGAAGCCAGGCAGCTACAAGAAGTGCAGTGAGTCGTGCGCGTCGCATGAGGAAGACGCGGGTGAGCTTACTGCGATTTCTCGGGAGAGTGTGGAGCGTCGATGCCAGCGTGAGGCAATTTGACACGGCTCTCGCGCGAAAGTCTTGCAGGCCAAGGGACAGTCGTGTCGGCATGGCACTTGCGTGTTCGGCATGCGTTCCCATGCCCGAGAACCTTCCTTCACCCCTCGATCCGCGCGTTTCTCTCGCAGCGGAGCGTACAGTGCTCGCGTGGATCCGCACGGGGATCGCGCTGATGGGCTTCGGTTTCGTCGTCGCGCGCTTCGGAATTTTTCTGAGGGAGCTCGTCTCTCAAAGTCCCGAGACCGCACACGGCAGCAAGAAGGCCACCGTGACCGGCGCGGTTCTCGTCGCCGCCGGCGTGCTCGTCAACGTGTGGGCGAGCGTACGGCATACCCACATGATCCAGCGTCTTCGTCGGGGAGAAATCAACGTCGTCGGATTCCGTGGGCCACTTTCCATCGGCATCGCGACGAGCATCGGAGGCGCCATCGTGCTCGTGATCCTCGTCAGCGCGTTCTTCCAGTGAGAAGAGACGAAGGCCCAGACGCGCTCAGCTGGCCTCGGCCCGAACACCACGCTGCGCAAGCGCTCGCAAACTCAACAGGGCCCCGACGACCGCGGCTACGTGCACGAGCACGGCTTGTAAATGCCCTTGGCGGTGCGTTTGAAGGTAGGCGGCACCGTTGTTGAGCCCGATGAAGAGCGATGCGGCGAGCAGCCCGCGCGTCACCACCTGACAGGTCTTCGTACTGTGGATTTCGCGGATACACGCAGCGCATAGAACGGCAAGACAAAGGTCGAAGCAGCCGATTTCGCGAATCCATCCGGGAACGATGCCCCAGCTCGACGCTGCACCGACCCCTTGAGGGAACAGGATATCGCCGACGCCCATCGCAAAGCAGCCAACGCCATAGAGAACGAAGAACACGAGTGGCCAGTGCTTTTTCATGGGGTTCCTGAAAGCGCGCCCGCCTGCAGCGAGCGCATCGAATGGTATGATGTGGGAAGATATATGAGCGAACTGGCAACGAAGAACGTGTAGAGCACAGCCTTTCGCTTGCGTGTGGTATCACGGCCCTGCTGCCGCTCGCCACGAAGGTAAAGGGCAACCATGAGCGCGGAAAACGCCGCCTCGAGAGCAAACGCGAACGGTGGGCTTTTGCGATAGAGCCCAAACCCCACCTCGGTCGATCGTCCGAAGAGGAGGCCATGCTCGAAGCCGCTCAAGAGATCACAGGCTTCGTGCAGCAAGACGAGTCCGGCGCACCACAGCGCAAGGTCCACGCGCCTCCAGATGCTCGCCACGACAATGGCGACGAAAACCGCCGTGACGGCAACGCCCACGACCGCATGACTGTAGGCCATGTCTACCTGAAGTCCCGAAACCGTGACGTCGATGAAGCTGCGAGGAGTGGGCTCTTCGATACCCAAGAGGGCGAGTGACCACCAGACCACGTCCGGAAGTTGTGTGGCGAGCAAGAGAAGCCACAGGGGAACTCGTCGCAACCTACCGAAAGGAATGAGGACCGCAGCGAGGTGCCCGGCCGTCATTCGCCACCCCTCGTCAGCAGCCAATGCGTCGCGAGGGACAACGCCACGTTGACCGCGATGAGAAAGACCATCGTGCTGCTGGGCGCCGCCATCGCATGCACTTGACACTGTCACCTGACAATGTCAAGTACCCTCTGCATGCCCTCGGTCCCCACGCCCCCCGCCGACCTTCGCGCGACGATCTTGCAGGCCAGCATCCGCCTCATCGAAGAGCAGGGGATCTCCGCACTGTCGCTGCGCGAGGTCGCGCGGCGGGCCGGCGTCAGTCACCAGGCGCCGTATCATCACTTTCGCGATCGGGAGACGATTCTCGCGACCTTGGTCGAAGAGGGGTTCCATCGCTTGGCCGATCGACTCGAGGCTGCTTTGCAGCGCCCGAGGAAGCTCGCCGCCAAGCTCTCTTCGCTCGCAGAGGCGTACGTTCGCTTCGCGCTCGACGCGCCCGCGCACTTTCGGCTGATGTTCCGGCCAGAACTGGTCGACCTCGGTCGATTTCCCGAGGCGGAGCGGGCTGGTGCACGCGCGCTATCGATTTTGCAGAACGTCGTTGCGGGTCTGAACGAGGAGTTGGACGAACGCACACGGGCGGTGTGGCAATCGTATGCCTGGTCTCTCCCTCACGGGCTCGCCTTGTTGATGCTCGATGGGTCGCTCGGTCAAGCGTTCGCGACGACCCGAGAGAGAGACGCACACATCGCTCTCGTCGCGGAGCAGTTTGGCTTGACGATGGTTGCCGCTACGCGCAAGACGAGACAAAGGCCCTGAAGAGCGCGGTCCCTCGATGATTCTGGGATGGGCCACAGCCTCCCGATAGACGTTCCAGCACGTATCTGCCCCTCGTGGAGACTAGAAGCGCCAGACCTGCGCCCATTCTTGCTCGAGCTCTGGCGTTCGGCTCGTCTGCCACACGCGCGCGCAGCTGTCCGTCATGACCATGTGTACCGCAGGAGCAGTGTAGGTCTTCGTGATGGAGACGAGGTAGGGGCTGTTCCCCTCGATGCCGAGCCCCGTCTTTTTGAATTCGAAGCTCTGTGTGTCGCTCAGGTCCGCATTGAAGAAGCGGGCATCACGCGATGTATTCAAGTCTGCCGGCGACGCGATCCCTTTGACGCCGAGCCGGACTGCACCAGCGATAACCGCGAGGTTGGGCGCGAGCGTGACAGGGGCATCGATGAACGTGCGATGGCGTTCGTCCGAGTCCTCGTATTGGAGGATCTGGGGTTGCGGCGTGCTGAACGGCGTACACCCCGTGACGGCATTGCAACGACGGCTTCGTGTCAACCACGTCCCGGCGGGCATGGATTTCCAGGTCCCCCCAGGCCCGAGCAGCTCAGCAGCTCGTCCCGCCGTGATCATCGGCCCCGAGCAGCTCGCCGGATCGAATGGATCGTTCGTCGCCGTCGCACGAGAGAGGTCGACGGAGAACTTGGCGCGGGCAAGGCTTTTCTCGCGAAAAAGAGCGTATATGGTCATCGCGTTCGGTGCGGTGAAGCGCACCTCCGCACGGTCCGTCCCGCGCGCGTTGATGTCTGCCGCCAGCGGCGCTCCTTGAAGATCGCTCGTCGCTGCACTCGTGAGCCACAGCATCGGTGCCGCTTGCACCCCCTCGCCGCTGGGGTCTCCGCCCGCCGATGCAGTGGCCCGCAGGACGATGGAGTCTCCTTTGGAAAGGACGACCCTGTACGCCCGGTACCGCTTCGTGGTCGAGTACGTATAGTCGAAAGATGCCGTCTGACCCATCGCGAGCGTTCCCACGATCTCCGAAGCCTTCGGCCCTCGAATTTCACCTTCCGCGCTCTCGGTTTCATCTTCCTCGATGGCGCATGCGGCCGCTCCCAGAGTGAGTGTGCCTGCGAGGACAAGTATCCATGACGTGCGTGTCGTTTTCATTGAAACCTCGGTGTGGTCGAGGTTTGGCCTAACTCTCCCGAGGCGCGAGCGCACTCGATAGATTTCCCTCGGCAATTTTCCGCTTCTTTCGTTGCACATACGTCTCCGCAACGAGCAGGTTGATCAGCCACGCCACGCCCATCAAGAACGCGCGAAGGTTGCCCGTGGGCTCGATACCGAGTGCGAAGAACGGAAGATGCGTGAGCACTTGTGTCCCGGCCCCCATGCCGAGGGCGTAGCCGCGCGCGGACCAAGCCCGATGCGATACGAAATCGCGCTCGTAGACGGATGTGAGGCTCAGGCCGAGGGCGAGCACCATGCCGACGCCGGCGAGGACCCGAAGCACGAACAGCGCCGCGTTGTCGCTCGGTGGCAACCGATACGTCGTCGTCATCCACAAGCCAGTGGCGGCCGTCACCATTCCGGCAGGCAACGCGATGCGGCCCGACCAGCGATGCCACCTCGAACGTGGAAGCCGCAACGTGGGCGCAAACTGCACTGCACCGAGGAGGGCGAAGAGAGTCGCCCCCACGATGTGCAAGACGATGGGAACCGGGCCCAGAACGAAGCGCTCGTTCTCGACGGTCGAAGGAGCGTGACTCGCGATCTGCCGCAGCCTCACGGCGCCTGCGATGAGTGGCACGATGCTCAGCGCGACGAGCCCGACTGGGGCGCGCATGCTTCGCCACCACGACGCGCTACTCATTTTCGCCGCGCGCGTCCTTGCTTCGCTCGTCTCGGTCCTTGCTATCTTCGTCATGTGTTCCGCCTTTCAGATACTCGTGCGAGTGATGGCTTAGGCGTAACGGGACACGGGGCGAGGGGGAACGCGCTCCTCGTGCAGGTCAATCCTGCATGAGACGCACGAGCGAGTTTTTCTCAGATTTCCGACGGGCCGAGACTGGTCCGACACGCGTCGACGACGCAACGTCGCAGCCATCGATGCGCAGGGTCAGCGTCGAGACGTGGATGCCATAGAAGCGAGACTGTGAGCGGAGCGACCGTCACGGGCAGCGAGAACGTGTGCATCTTGCCTCGGAGGTTGCCCGTGTGGCGCTCTGGCACCGTGGCGACGAGATCCGAGCCACGTGCGAGCGCTAGGGCACTCGAGAAGCCACCGACGGTCATCGCCGTCTCGCGTGAGAGACCTTGGAGCTCGAGGGCTTCGTCGATGGGACCTCGTTCGAGAATTTTCCGCGCGACCGTGACGTGTGCGGCTGCAGCATAGCGAGCCGCGGTCATCTTTCCTTTGGCGAGCGGGTGCCCCTGTCGCACGACGCCCACGAGTCGGTCTCGAAACAGAGCCTGCACCTTCAAGTCGGGAGCCGTGTCCACATCTACGACGCCCGTCTCGATGTCTGCGATCCCCTCGCGCAGAGACGTGTGGTCCTTGTCCGCCTTTTGCACGAACCGCAAGTGCACGAGTGGCGCATCAGCTTGGATGCGTGAGAGAAGCGCAGGACCTACGTTTTCGACGAAACCATCGCTCGTGCGCACCGTGAACGTTCGCGACAGCTTCTCGAGGTTGAAGTGCTTCTGCGGCGTAAGCACGTCCCTGCCCGCTTGTACGAGCGGTCCGACACGCTCGCGCAATTCGACCGCGCGAGGAGTAGGAACGAGCGCGCGCCCCGATCGGACCAAGAGTGGGTCTCCCGTAGCTTCTCGCAGGCGAGTGAGCGTGCGACTCATCGCCGAGGGGCTGAGGCGTAGTCGACGCGCCGCTCGCGCGACACTGCCTTCGGCCAAGAGCACGTCGAGCGCAAGAAGCAAATTGAAGTCGGTCACGCGAAAGAGCATACCATCGTTCTCCCATGCCTTTGCTCGCATGTGCGCCGCATGCACGCAACGAGTGCAGCGAGCGCGCGCTTCGTCAGTGTCCGACCCGGCGTCGTGCCCTCGATGCATCAGATTCGGTCATCGCTGAGGACGTTCGTTCTGGAGGCGGCGCCGGAGAGGACCGCACACAGAGCTCGAGGGATGAACCGATGAAAGAAGGTCCCTGGCGGCCTCCTGCTTCGACGCGTCTCCGAGGGCCAACGCCAGCGCGACAGCCTCAGCGGCGATGGGGCAGATTCCAACGGCGCGAAGGGCCTCGTCCGCGTGAGCAAGGGCCGTGTCCGGTTCGTTCGATGCGAGTGCGAGGTACGACAGCCCGGTGGAAGCTTCGCAGCGAACGTACGCGCTTTGGCGGAGGGCCCCGAGCACGAGGGCCAAGTCCTGACTTGCGGTAGCTCGTTCCGCAAGCGTCACGTCGTCGGCGGACGCCAGGAAGGCGATGGCGGCAGCGCGATGAAGCTTTGCGAAGAGCACAGGAAACTCTCCGATCGCCGACGCGACTTCGATCGCACGTTGGGCCATTTGAATCGAGCGTTCTCGTTGAAGAGAGTGAGCAAGAGCCCTCGCCCACAAGCTGAGGCATGGCACGAGATTGCGCCTGTCCTGCGCCGTCTCGAAGTGTGCGACCGCACGGGCGCACCATGTGTCGACTGTCTCTGGAGTGCCGCCTGCGTAGTACGCGCTCCACGCGAGTCCAAGTGCGGCCCATCCTTTCGACACATCGAGGGCGCCTCGGTGCTCATACAGTCGCTGCAAGCGCGCGGACGCCGCCTGTGTCCAAACGATGTCGCCCGGGTACATAGCCGCGGAGGTCTGCACGCCCAAGGCGAGCGCCTCCGACAGCGCAAGGAGTTCTTCGGAGAGGATGGGGCGCTCCAACAGAGCGGCGAGCGCGTCTTCGAGCGCGGGTGGACGCTGCGCTGGGCGCACGTGCCCGATGATGGCGGCCAAGTAGCCGACGGCTCGAACCCACAGGCGAGATCGACGCGTCGACAGGATGAGCCCTTCGAGACTCCACGAAAGGGCGGTAGGAAGATCTCCTAGAAAGAACTTGGCGATGGCCCCGATGACGTAAGCTTCGCCGCGCACGGGCACGGAGGGGACGAGACCTTGGATTCGCTGCACTACATCGGTGGCTCCGAGGAGATCCGAGACCGCCAACATCGACTCGGCGACGAGTACGAGCTCCGTCGCCGCTTCTTCGAAGAGGCCGCCTTTTTCGGCGTGGACGGCGAGTGCGCTCGAGCTGACGTTCCCTAGACGCTTTTCGGCTCGATACACCCTTGCATGAACGGTCTTCTGATCCTCGGGAGCGAGGAGCGAGTGCGCTGCGTCGCGTACGAGCGCGTGCCGAAAGGACCACTCCGCGAAGTTACCGCGTCCGTCCTCCGAAACGATGAATTCCTCGCGGGCCAACGCGGCCAGCGTGGCATCGATCTCCTCCAGCTCCCGCCCATCGAGGATCTCGGTAAGCACTCTCTTCGAGAACGAATGCCCAACCGCGGCAGCTACTCGCAAGGTCGTTCGCTGGCGAACGGGCAGACTCGCACAGCGAGCCTGAAGCATCGCCAGCATGCTACCTGCGGGGGCGAAGGAACTCGCCCCTGCTATCTGCGTCCGAGCAAGCTCCTCCAGGTACAAGGGGCTTCCGTCGGCGACGCGCAGGAATGACGACAGATCCTTGCCTTCGGCGCTGCGCCCCATGAGCGCGCGTAGAAGCTTCTCCGAGGCGCGAGGCCCAAGCTTTGGCAGCGGCATTTCACGCGGAGCGAGCCCGGAAAGCGGACGAGGAGCCCGTTCCAGAAATTCCGGACGGGCGAAGCCAACGATGGAGACATGCAAGCCCTGTCCCGACAGAACGCTCTCGAGGACACCCCAACTGGAAGCATCGGACCATTGTACGTCGTCGATGAGCAATACGAGCGTTTGGTCCGGGCGTGCCGCAGCGTCGAGAGCAAACCATTCCTTGATGGCCGATACGAGCTCACGCTGCATCGTCATGGGGTCCGTTCCTCCGACGGCGTCGACGATGCCGAACGGGGAGGCAAGAGACCGCGGCATCACCGAGGTGAATCCTTCGAGAGGCAGCCGTTGCGTCAACGCAGCTACCTGATCGTCGAAGGACGCGGAACGTGACAATCGAAAACGGGTCGCGATGAGATCCGCGAGCATTGCATACGGGGTTTCGGCGGCGAGCGCATCGCAACGAGTGCGCAGGACGCGAGTCCCGGGTGTTTCCTCGAGCCGCGTCGCCGTCACCTCGCGCAGCGCGGTCTTTCCACGACCTGCCTCTGCGACCACCCAAATGACGCTCGCCTGCCCCTCCTCCCGCGCCTGCTGGATACCCAGCTCGAGTGCCCTCAATTCCAGATCGCGCCCCACGAACGGTACCGCGCGGCCGTCAATCTCGCGGCCGGGTGCTGGTTCCGCATTTCGACCGACGAGCCGCGCGCGCCCAGCCCCTGAGTCAGCCTCGACGACAAAGGTAGCATCGAGGAGCCCCTCCGTGGGGCCGTCAAGGAACACGCCAGATGCTTCGCGCTCTTCGAGCGAACGAAGTGCGCTCTCGGCGAAGTCCGCGGTGAGCTCTGACGTGCCCGCCTGGGAAACGAACGACGTGCCCGTCGCTACGAACACCTTGGCGTGGGGCGCATGATCTCGCAGGGCAAGGGCTGCGCGCGCTGCGAGCCGCGCGTCGTCTCTTGCAATCCCACTGGTCACGAAGGTGACGAATAGTGTTGGGTGGAAGGCCCCCTCCGACACACCTCCAAAATGCGAGCAAATATCGGCCCAATCGGAGAGCTCACCCGCTGCGCCTCCAAGTGAAGCCGTCGTTCCCCCGTGCGCTGGCACGGGCGGGCCCGACGTGGCGACGAGTATCGTAGCGGGACGCACTTCCACGTCACTCAACGTCGCGAGGGGTTCCCTTCGATCGCTCGACGGGAAGTGACACTCGTCCAGCATGCGTAACAGGTCGGCCCCGTCCTTGGGTCGATCCGCGGGATTGCGCGACATCATTCGCTCGACGACGCGATCGAAGTTTCCCCGCGTCCAAGGAGAGACTCTTCCCAATGGTTCGGGGCGCAACGTGAGGACCTTGGCGAGAATTGTCAAAGCATTCGTGCCGCGGAACGGCGGTCGACCCGAAGCGCACTCGTACAAGGTCGCACCAAGCGAGAATACGTCTGCCTGGGGACCGTGCGTCGGCTCACCTCGAGCTTGCTCCGGAGACATGTACATCGGCGATCCAACGAGCGCTCCCGACGCCGTTGCCCGAGCATCCGTTTCGCAGCGTGCCAGGCCAAAGTCGACCAGGACAGCAGACTCGGCGCGCCCTTCTGGTAGCAAGATGTTCGACGGCTTGACGTCTCGATGCACGATGCCGGCTTCGTGTACCGCCGCAAGCGCGGACGCTAGACGCGTCGCGAGGGCACGGACGTCGGATTCTCCAAGGGGGCCCCTGCGAAGTGCGGCTTGGAGAGTCTCCCCCTCCACCCACGCCATCACCAACCAGTATCCTTCGGCGTCCTCCCCGTGATCGAGCACCCGCACCACCCCGGGGTGTCGGACGCGTTGCAGTGCTGCGACTTCGCGTTCGAAACGCAACCGCGTCTGCTCCCCGGTTCCAAGTGCACGCTTGATGGCCACAGGCACGCCGGAGTCGAGATCGACTCCCCGAGAAACGTCCCCCATTGCTCCCCCTTCGACAGAGGAGAGCACCTCGTAGCGTGACCGGCTTCCCGCGAGAACCGATGGTCCCGAGCGCATGGAGCAAGCGTACCCCAGAGTGTGGCGATGCAGAGCCGAAAGAAACACGCCTTGTTCGTGCAGGGACGCGGTCCCGCACCGGGCTCTCGTGGCTTAGCGGCGCCGGGGGCGAGCAATTCCATAAGCATCGAGACGCGCGACGAAGGTGCGACGAGGCATCCCGAGGGCTTTGGCGGCTCGCGTCTGATTTCCCCCCGCGGTCTCGAGAGCACGCAAGATGCGATCTCGCTCGAGAGCTTCCAACTCCGTCCGCAAGCGAGGGGGACTCGGACTCACTTCGCAGCCCGAGTTTAGACGCTCGAGGTCACCCCCAAAGCCAAGGTGTTTCACTTCGATCTCGTCTCGGCCAGCCAAGAGGGCCGCGCGTACCATGACATTCCTCAGTTCGCGCACGTTGCCCGGCCACGACCAAGCGCGCAGGGCAGCTTCGACCTGAGAGGAGAGTACCTTGGGTGCCTTGCATTGGCTTTCGAGTGCTCGGTGTGCGAGCGGCAGGATTTCCGTCGGCCGATCCCTTAGCGGCGGGATCTCCACCGCGATGCCGCTCAATCGATAGTAGAGATCTTTTCGAAAGCGACCAGCCGCAACTTCGACCTCCAAAGCGCGGTTCGTAGCGGAAACGATGCGCACGTCTATCGGTCGGGCCCGTACGGCTCCGACACGAAGCACCGTGCGGTCCTCGAGGACCCGCAACAAGGTCGCCTGTACTGGAGCGGGCATCTCGCCGATCTCGTCGAGGAAGAGTGTGCCGCCGTCAGCCGCTTCGAGAAGCCCAGGTTTTGCTGCCATGGCCCCAGTGAAGGCCCCCTTCTCGTGGCCGAATAGCTCGCTCTCGAGCAACGAACTGCTGAAAGACGCGCAATTGAGCGCGACGAAGGGTCCGGCGGAACGCGCCGAGCGAGCGTGAACGCTGCGCGCGGCGACTTCTTTCCCAACGCCCGTCTCGCCAAGCAGTAAAATGGAGATATCGCCCGGTGCGACGCGGTCGAGCAGCGAGTAAATCCTGAGCATCGCGGGATCACGCACAACGCGATCTTCGTGCTCCCCTTGCTCGGGGTGCTGAGCCCGCTCAAGCGAAGCCCCTTCATTCGCCACCGCCGACGCGGACGCGGCCCGCACAGCCTTCACGTAGCAAACGAGCCCCCCGGCTCGAACACCTCTCCCGGAAGGTGATCGGTACCGACCGAAACCTCTGCGGGACAGTTCGCTTCCAGTCGCGCCGACCGGAGACGCGTTCCGTTCTTGCTGCCCAAATCGACGATGGCGACCTTCTCGCCCGTTTCGATCGCCAGATGTTGACGAGACAACGTGCCATCGTGGACGCATATGTCGCACTCATCCGAGCGACCGAGGGTGACACGCCCGCGCCTCGGCAATCCAACTTCACTTCGCTCCCCTCCCTGAACGAAGACCAACACGAACCCTGCCGGCGGAACGCCGGGGGGATCAGGAACGTAGGTATGCGTTGCGGAGGGATCCGAATTCAAGGCGTAGGAGCCCGATTGTGCCACGAACAGCGACGATTCGGGCTCCTTCGAAAGCGACGAGGCGCTCAGAGCCGGGGGTCGTCGTATTCCGTGACGGAAGCCGCAGTGCAGCGCCCGCTTGTCGGCGAGTATTCGCCGTGCTCGCAGCGAATATTGCTGGTCGCCGTGGTTCCCGCGCCGTTTCGACACGCCTTGATACTCGCCACGAAAGTCCAATCATTCCGCATATTGTGGAACGCGCACTTCGGTGCCTCGTCTACACCCGGCGTGTTCTTCGAGCAAAGCCACTTGTTCTGATTGGGACCAGGAGCAATCACACGGAACGGGTTGAAGCCGTTCTTCGAACAGGAGATCGCGTCCGAGCATGCAGCCTGATTGTCGCACGTCCTCGACGTCCCCGAGAACTGGCCGTTGCCCGTCATGACGGCGTGCGCGTATTCGACTCGTGGGGGCTCAACGCACAAACCACGCGCCTCGCTGTAAGAGCCGGAAGAACACCGAATATTGGTCGTGGCGTACGTGTTCGCGCCGTTGCGACATGATTTGGCAGTCGGAATCCAAACCCAGTCGTTCCGCATGTTGTGAAACGCGCAGGTAGGCGTCGATGTGCGCTCCGGAAGCTGCCGCGAGCAATAGGTTCCTCCCATCGCCTGCGTGGCCTCGAATCCGCCCGGGCAAGCGACGACGCGCGCGCAGGAGTCGGCTGTCGAGCAATCTCCGTCTGCGCGACTTTCCGTGTCCAAGAGAAGAACCGCAGACAACACGCCGAAGACAGTGAGCGAAGCGATGTGACGAACCTTGAGCATACCTTCCTCCTTGCGGCCGATGGCCGACCTAAGCTCGGGGACACTCTGGGCAACGCGCCCAGAAGCGAATCAAGCTCTGCGGGAATAGCAACGCTCGTACCAACCTCCTCCCGAAGGATATCCATTCCGAATCGTGCCGCTCCCTGCCCGATTGAGCAGACTTTGCTCAACTTCGTTGCGCAAGTTGTTCCACTCTCGCGCAAACGCCTGCATGGCGGGCCAGCGGACGCACGTGGGAATCAGCCCAAAGCTCGGTCTCTGGCTACGCAAGTATGCCTCTGCGACGAGCAGATTGAGAAACCACGCATCATGAGTGTGCGCCGCGCACGTATCGAGTGCACCGAGCGCGCGTTCCGCTTCGTGCGGCGCGCACTACCTTTCGAAGAGACAGACGAAAGGAACCTGACATGAACAAGACATCGCTCGATCAATTCGCGAAAGACAGCCACGCAGAGTGGGGGCCTCTTACCTCGGAACTCGTAGAATCTTGCGTGCGCTCGGTAAAGACACTTCTCGGCGCAGCAGAGACCGAAGACTGGCTGCGCACGCTCCTCGAAGAAGCGCCGGAGTCACGAGAGCTGTACCGCGATGCGGCACACGGCTTCGTGCTCCTCGGGCATGTCGAATCTGCGGGGCTCTATCGCCCGCCTCACGACCATGGCATGGGATGGGTCATCTACGCCGTGCAGCGCGGCGAGACCGAAATGCGAACGTATGCACGGGTCCACGACGAAGAGGGTCGTGTACGACTCGTAAAGCGAGACGCGACGATCTTGCGAGCGGGAGACGTGGGCGTGTACTTGCCGGGAGACATCCACGACACGCGCTGCCTTTCGAGCTCGCTACTCCTGTACCGATTCACGAGCCGCGACCTGAAGCAGGAACGCGTCACACGATACGCGCAGCGCAATGGCATCTGGACGGATGGTGTATCGTGATGAAGCTTCCACTCACGCTCGCTTGTGACGACTACGATTTCCTCCGTCCGCTCCGTGAGGGGCTCGTGAGACCAGAGGGAATCGATCTGACTCTCCTCACGGTCGAAAGCGGGCTTCGGCACGGTCGCATGGCCCACGACGGCGCATACGATGCGAGCGAGTATTCGATGGGCTCGTACATGACGGCCCGCTCTCGCGGTGACGAGACCCTGACTGCTATCCCGTTCTTTCCTCGTCGCATGTTTCCGCACCGGTTCTGTTTCGTTCGCGACGGCTCCGGCGTCACGCGCCCCTCCGACTTGAAGGGCAAACGTGTAGGAATCCTTGGCTACCAAAACTCTCTCGCCCTCGTTTTCAAGGCGATTCTCATGCACGAACATGGGCTCGGGCTCGAAGACATCACCTGGATCACGCCTCGCCCCGAGCGTGTAGCGATAGCCCTTCCCCAAGGCATCGTGGTGCGACAGCCCGAACGGGGCGTGTCTCTCGAAGACCTGCTCGCTGCTGGTGAACTCGACGCCCTCGTTCAACCCGACTTGCCACGCGCTTGGCTCGAACGAGCTCCGAACGTGTCGAAGCTCTTTCCGGACGACGAACAGGAGGAGCACGACTTCTACGCGCGGACGCGCATTTTTCCGATCATGCATCCGGTCGTCGTGAAGCAGTCGATCCTCGAACGGTTCCCTTGGGTCGCGACCAGTCTCTACGACGCCCTTGTGGCCTCGAAGGCCATGTACGAGAGAATCGTCGAGCAGCCGCATCGCCTGAGCGTCGTCTGGAATCGAGCGACCGAAGAGAGAGCGTTCTTCGAAAAGGACCCCTTCTCGCAAGGCTTTGCCGCGAATCGTCACGACATCAAGACACTCATTCGCTTCGCGAGCGAACAGCACCTCCTTGCCCGGCCTTTGGATGCGGAAGAGCTCTTTGCACGAGCTACGCTCGGAAGCTGACCCTATCACAGTCCTCACTCGCAGCTCGTACCGGTTCAACCGCACCGACGCCCCCCCGTGCCGAAGGCGCTCGCAGTGAGACGTGCTATGGGTCGCCGCCGACGTCGCCCTTCGCGTTGTTCTTGAACGTGACGTTCGCGCCGAGCTTGACCGAACCGCCTGCGTTGAAGACTCCCCACGATGCCGAACCTTCGATGACACAATCGCGGATCGACACGGCCGCGCCATAAGCAAGAATATTGCCCTTCGACTCCGTGACGCCGCGAGTCCCGCCACCTGCAACTCGACAGTTTGCGAACTCGTTGCCGTCGTGACCGAGCATCAGCCCCGCCCACTTTCCTGGCATGTCGTCGAACGATCGAATCGTAATGGGTTCTGCTGCCGTGCCAACAGCCACGAGCTTGCCGTTGGTTGCATCGGCTTGCAGCGCCGCATCTGCCTCCATGAGGATGGTCACGCCGGGTGCAATCGTCTGCACGCCGCCGTAGCCCACGTGGTTCTTGACGAAGTACGGAACGTCGAGTTTTGCCCAAGTTTGGTCTTTGATGACCGCTTTGCCAATCATGCCGACCACCTCGACACGGTCGACCTTGTTGCCGGTCAACTTGTTGCCCGCGGACGCGAGGGCTCCCACGTTGTGTGCCGTCGTGACAATCGGCGCCTCTGCGCTTCCTTCGATCGTCGTGCGCTCGAACGCCATGAGCGTTCCCACTTCGCCGACATACAGGCCGGGGCCGGCGGAACCTTCGAACACGCAATCTCGGATCGCTACGGTTCCGTCCGCGTACGAGCTCGCGCCAACGAGCACGCTCGCCTGCAGGTTCGGTTGCTTCTCGCCGGCGCTCTTGATGCGGACGAATTCGAGCGCATTTTCTTTGCTCGTCGTGAAGAAGTACACGCCCACCCAGGACGCCCCCGACTTCTCCGGCTGCAATAGGATGGGCTCGTCCTTGGTGCCCACGGCCTTCAACGAACCGCCGGCTCGCACCTGAAAGCTCGAGTTGGGTTGGAACGCGATGACCGTGCCTGGCCCCACCGTCGTCGCCCTCTCGATGGGAAGGTTGCACGTCACGACGTAGTCGACCGCCTTGCCTTTCGTGTGCGTGAATGCGACCGGAATCACTTCGTCGTCACAGTTGATCGTCTGCGGGGGTCCACCCGTTGCGCCATCGATTCCTGCATCCGAACTTCCTGAGCCTGCGTCCGCTGCGGAACTGGAAAGCTTGCAGCCTGCCACCAAGAAGAGCGCCGGTGCGCCAAACAAGACGAGGGGCGAGAGGAGACGATGCTTCATCTGAGGAACCTCCTGGCCGCGACACGCGGCGTCGTGAAAACAACGAGCGGAGGTATGCGCTGGCCGAGGTGCTGTCGATGGGTCGTTTCCTTACGTCCTTATCGGTTGGGCCCAACTTGCGCCGCGCACTTTCGTTCTGGCAGCGTTGTTGTACGTTTTGGGAGCGATGAATCGAGAGCTCATAGATGTTGTCGAGTCCGTCTATCGCGAGATCGAGATCGAGCGACCGAACCAATGGCTGGCGCGTGTTCTGCCCAAGATCGTGGCCTGCGTTGGCTGGGATCATGGCGGCTACGCAAACGCGTATGACCTAGCCGGCCCCCATGAGCGATGGCGTCTGTCGGTTCCTCTTACCCACGACCTACCAGCGAGCGTCGCGGACACGGTCCTGCGTTGCTTCGAGCTCTCGCCGCCCGACGTCGCACGCAAGCTCTTTCTTTCGAGTGGCCCCGTAGGAACCTTCAGCTCCCTTGCGGGTGTCACGTTCGACCAAATGCCCGGGGAAGGAGGCATGAGCGCGCAGGTGGGCGTTCGCGATTGCGCCTACGTCAACGCCATCAATCCTGGCGGGGACGGGGTGGTCTTCTACATTACCTCCGCGAACCCTCGCCAGCTTCACGCAAGAGAGCGACGACGCCTCGCCATGGTGTCTGCACACGTCGCGGCTGCGCAACGATTGATTCGGGGACTCGCAAAGCGGTCGATCGAACCCGCAGCGATCTTCGAAGCCGATGGTCGCGTGGCTCACGTGGAGAAGGCTCACGAGGAAGCCCTACCCCTCCTTCGCGAGCGCGTTCTCACCGTGGACCGTGCGAGAAGCAAGGGGCGAGCGAACCCCGAAGAGGCGCTCGCCGCATGGCAGGCGCTGCTGCGAGGAGAGTACTCGACCGTCGACCGCTTCGAGTCGGATGGGCGAAGGTACGTCGTCGCATTTTCGAATGCTCCGAGCGTGCTCGACCCGAGAGGACTCACGGCACAAGAGAGCATGGTAGCGGCATGGGCCGCGCGCGGTCACCCGGAGAAGCTCATCGCCTACGAACTCGGGATTGCACAAGGAACCGTCAGTGCACTCCTCTCACGCTCGTACCGAAAGCTAGGTGTGCGGACTCGGTCCGAACTCGTGAGTCGGTTCGAGGCTCCAACGGAATTGGAACGACTGAACCTCGACGACGGTGCCGAAGTGCTCTTGTTCTCGGCGCCCGATACGAGGGCGGATGTGCTCTCGTCGCTCTCGTCCGCGGAGCGCGACGTCGCACTTGCCGCCGGCAGCGGTTCCGACACCGCCAGCATTGCAAAACAGCGGGGCGTGAGCCTGTCGACCGTCGCCAAGCAGCTCGCCTCGGCCTATGCAAAGTTGGGCGTTCGTTCGCGCGCCGAGCTCGCCACCCTCCTCGTGAAGGGCGGCAATGAGGCTGGCACGCCGGGCGCCTGAGGGTTCGCGCCTCTCACGGGCAAGCACTACAAATCATCACTGGGCTGGCTGCGCTCCGCGGAGTGGGGTTGAACAGCACGAAGTCCGTGGAGTTCGTGTTGGTGTCGGTGCAACCTAGGTCGTTGCGTGCAGCCGAGTAGCCGGAGGCAAGGCCGCTGAATGCTGCACCTTCGAACTGCTGCGTGGATCCATAGCCGAAGAGATCTACGTAGCCCGCCGGAAACGCGCCGGTGAGCGGCGCTAGGCCCGCGACGATCGCTACGCGACCGCCGCCTGCTGGAAGGTTGTAGGTACCACTTGCTTGATGCGCGGGCAGCGACTGGACGTTGCCCCCCACCGTCTGCGCGAGCCGCACCAAATAGTACCCGCCTGGCGGCACGGTGCCACTCAGTGGCGTCACGTCCCAATCCCCCGTTGAGAAGCCGTCTTGCCCCTGCAGCGACCAACCCGAAAGGTTGATGGTCACGCGCGAGCGGTTGTGGAGCGTGACGTAGTCGTAGCCATAGAGAATGCCGCCGTGGGGATACACTTCCGAGATGACCATGTCCGGGTTGCAGCCGCCCGCGTCGGGTGCGCTTCCCTCCATGGGCGCGTCACTGCTTCCGTCGGCGACCAGAGTGTCCGGTGCAGCATCGGTCGGCGCACCGACATCGAGCGGTGCGTCCTGGGAAGCGTCTGCCGGAGGCGGCCCCGCGTCGAACGGTGCTCCTGGTCCGGAGACGCGAAACAAGATCGGGTCCGGGTTCTCACGACATAGATGTGCGGGCACGTCCACGTTCACCCCGCAGATCGCGGGAAACGGTCCTTGCATCGTCACGACGAAGGTGACGTCGTCGATGCGCTCGAGGGTGGCGCGCGCCGGTTGCTGGCAGTTCACCGACGGCGTGTAGCTGCCGCCGGACAATTCCACGCGAAAACGCGTTCCGCTCTGCACGTTGATCTCGCCGTCGAACGGGACACGATTGCTGCTGTTGTCGACAGTATAGTACCCGTATCGGTTGGCGATCGGGCTACGACTGCACTGTGAGTTGGTGGCGAGCGGGCCGCAGGCCAACCCGGCAAAGGTTCCCAAAGTGGTAAGAACGAGTGCGGCAACGAAGCCGCGGCGGATCGAAAGGCGCATGGTCTCACCGTACGCACCGCTCGCTCGGCCCTCTATGCTTCGTTTCCTTACGCAAAGGGCCTTCCGTCAGGTGTGACGTGCCCGTGTTCTCGGGCGGCATGAAGTACCTGATCGCCCACCGACGTCCGAGCGTTCGGCCTGAAGGCGAGCTTCCTTGCGCTCTTCGTGATTAATGAGTATACACTCATTAATGGCGCGACCAGTGGTCATTCGCGATGCGCAGATCCTCGAGGCCGCTCGGGCGGTGTTTCTCGAGCAGGGGGCGCGGGCAACGACGGCAGAGGTGGCCCGGCGCGCGGGCGTAGCCGAGGGCTCGGTGTTCAAGCGCTTCGGCACGAAGGACAATCTCTTCGCCAAAGCGATGCTCGGCCCGACGGGGGCGCCCCCTTGGCTGGCGACTCTCCACGCGCAGAGCGAGCGAGGGGATCCGCGCGCGACGCTCGAAGAGGTGGGCATCGAGGCCATCGGCTTCTTTCAGACCATGCTTCCCGTCCTCATGATGGCATGGTCGAATCCGAGCCCGTCCGGATTGCCTTCCATTCTCGCGAGTGACGATCCGCCGCCGGTCATTGCCCTTCGCGCCCTCACGCGCTTTTTCGCTGCCGAAGAGCGAGCAGGGCGCATCCGTCGGTGCGACCCGCATGTCGCCGCTCGAACCTACTTGGGTGGGCTCGTGCAGTACGTGTTCCTCGACATCGTGATCGGGCGCGGAAAGAGCGAGCCTCCTTCTCCGGAAAAGCATGTACGCGGGCTCGTCGACCTTCTCTTCGAGGGTCTTGCCCCTCGCGCCAAGTCGCATCGCCCAAGGAGGCCTCGTGAGTGAAGAAGTGAAGAAACGCAACCCGCGGTTCGTGGTCCTCGCGATCGCCGTTCTCGGCCTCGTCGCGTATGTGGGCTATCGCGTCTATTTGTCGAAGAAACCCTTCGAATGGAGCGGCACCGTCGAAGCACGCACCATCGACGTGGGTTCCCGCGTCGGTGGTCGCATCAAAGAGGTGCTCGTCCACGAAGGAGACGAAGTTGCAGAAGGACAGCCCCTCGTCGTGTTCGAACTCGGTGACCTCGAGGCACAGAAGCTCGCGGCCGAGGGCGCCCTGCTCCAAGCCCAAGCACTGCTCGAGAAGCTCGAAAAGGGCGCCCGGCCCGAAGAGATCGAACAGGCCAAAGCGCGCTCGATGACGGCCAACGCCGCGCTCGTCGAGTCCAAGACCGGCGCGCGGCAAGAGCAGATAGGCGCCGCCGAGGCACGTCTCGCTGCCCAAGAGAGCCTTGTCGAGAAGGCGCGCCTCGATCAAGAGCGCGTCGCGAGCTTGTTCCGGGCCGGCGCGGTCGCACAAGTCGAAGCCGACAACGCCGCACTCGCCCTCAGGGCTGCGCAGGCGACACGCGATGCACTCAAGAAGCAACTCGATGAGCTCAAAAACGGCGTCCGAACGGAGCAACTCCAGCAAGCGGAAGCACGCGCCCTCGAGGCCGACGCAGTGGCACGGCTCGTTCGCGCCGGCTCCCGCGTCGAAGACATCAAAGCCGCGCGTGGCTCGGTCACGAGTGCCCAGGGCAGGCTCGAACAGATCAAGGTCCTCATCACCGAAGCCACAGTGCGTGCGCCACGCAAGACCCGCGTCGAGTCCCTCGACCTCCGCCCCGGCGACCTGGTCATGCCGAATGCGAAGGTCGCAACGTTGCTCGAGGAAGACCAGCTCTACCTGCGCATCTACGTTCCCGAAACGCAGCTCGGTTTCGTGAAGATCGGGAGCGAGGTCCCCATTTCCGTCGACTCGTTTCCGAAGGAACACTTCAAGGGGACGCTCGAACACCTCGCGTCCGTCGGAGAGTATTCGCCGCGAAACCTGCAAACCGCAGACGAGCGTGCCAACCAGGTCTTTGCTGCACGCGTGGGCGTCAAGGAAGGACGCGACCGGCTGCGCGCGGGCATGGCTGCCTTCATCGAGGTACCACGCCCTTGAGTTACGTGCATCCTCCAGCCATCCTCGTCGAAGGAGTGTCCCGAAACTTCGGGGACTTCGTTGCGCTCGACCGCGTGAATCTGTCGGTACCGCGCGGCCTCGTCTATGGCCTCCTCGGACCAAACGGCTCCGGCAAGTCGACGCTCATCCGCATTCTGTGCGGCCTCCTCGCCCCTACGGAGGGGAAGGCCAGCGTCCTCGGCCTCGACGTGGCGACCAAGGGCGAGGAGATTCGAAAGCAGATCGGCTACATGAGTCAGAAGTTCGCTCTCTACGAAGACCTCACGGTCTCGGAGAACCTCGACTTCTATGCCGGCATTTACGGTCTTTCGGGTACGAAGAAGCGCGAACGAAAGGCCGCGGCGGTCGAACTGACGCACATAGGTCCGTATCTCGAGCGGCGAGCAGGGCTTCTCTCCGGTGGCTGGAAACAGCGCCTCGCGCTCGGCGCTGCGCTCATGCACGAGCCGCGCGTCGTCTTCCTCGACGAGCCGACCGCAGGCATCGACCCCGTGGCGCGTCGAGAACTCTGGGACTTGCTCTTCGAGCTCGCCGCGCAAGGCATCACCCTGCTCGTGACAACGCATTACATGGACGAAGCCGAGCGCTGCGGCGAGGTCGGCTACTTGTACTTGTCTCGCTTGCTCGTCACGGGGACACCGGACGTGCTCAAGGCCTCCGAAGCCGTCAACAAGCCTGACGCGAAGCGCCTCGAAATCGAGACCCGTGACGCCGCGCGTACGCTCTCGTGGCTTCGGGACCAACCCTTCACGAAGGGAG
Organism: Polyangiaceae bacterium; assembly: GCA_046351415.1. GTDB lineage: Bacteria > Myxococcota_A > Polyangia > Polyangiales > Polyangiaceae > JABFRG01. The sequence goes on from JAXLYO010000001.1 coordinate 765,511, forward strand.
CCACGATCTTCGGACAGGCCGTACACGCCGTCATCGACAAGAGCATGGAGGAAGAGGAGCTCGTGACGAGACTCGAGCACGCTGGCTTCGCAAAGCCAACGACCCGTGCCATCACCCCGTCTCTCGAAGATGTCTTCGTCACGTTGACGGAAGAGGCGGCCCTGGCGCGGCGCGCGGAACAGGGAGGCGTTTGAATGTGGGCCTCGTTCGTATCCATCTTCCAGAAAGAGTTCCTCCATGTGAGGCGGGACCGCGCCACGCTCGTGATGGCGCTCGCGCTTCCCTTGTTCCAGCTTCTTCTGTTCGGGTTCATCGATCAGACGGTGCGAAACCTGCCGACCATCGTCGTCGACCAAGACCGGTCGCCCGACAGCCGTGAGTTCCAGGACCAAATGCGTGCAACGGGGACGTTCAAGATCGAAACCGTGACGACCAACCCGAAGGCTGCGCGCGAAGAGATCATCTCTGGGCGCGCACGCGTCGGCGTGATATTGCCTCCTGACTTCCACGACAAGAAGACGCGCGGTCAAACGGCGAAGGTCCTCGTCCTCATCGATGGAAGTGATTCCACCGCGAGCGCGCAGGCACTTGCTTCGATCAACGGACTCGTCGCGCAGTCGAACTTGCTTGCCGTCCAAGAGAGGGTGCAAGGCGCGTCGGTGCCGATGGCGGCGCAACCGACCATCTTGTTCAACCCCGATGGGCGCACGCCGAACTACATCATCCCAGGGCTCGTCGCGATTCTGCTCCAGATCGTCGCCATCATGCTGGCGGCCGTCTCCATCGTTCGTGAGCGCGAGCGAGGGACGCTCGATCAGCTCCTCGTAACGCCGATTCATCCACTTGGCCTGATGCTGGGAAAGCTTGGGCCCTACCTCATCATCGGACTCGCCGAGATGGCGATGGTCCTCACGGCGATGCGGTTCGGCTTCGGCGTGCCCATTCGGGGGAGCCTCGTGTTCTTGTTCGCGATGGCGATCGTGTATCTCTTTTCGCTTCTCGCACTCGGCCTATTCCTGTCGACCGTCGCGAAGACGCAGATAGCTGCACAGCAGATGACCCAAATGCTGCTGCTGCCTTCGATCTTCCTTTCGGGGTACATCTTTCCGGCGGAGGGCTTGCCCGTCGTACTGCGATACATGGGTCGCCTTTTGCCTGCGACCCACATGATAGCCATCATGCGAGGTGTCGTTCTGAGGGATGCCGGCCCCTTCGAGCTGTGGCCCCACGTCCTGGTCCTCGTCATCCAGAGCGTCTTGCTCGTGTACCTGAGCGCGAGACGTTTCAAGAAGGTTGCGGCGTGAGCGACTCCCGCACCCGGTCGGCACGAAAGGACTCGAAGCAGCTATTTCTGACCCAGTGAAGGGTGCCTAAGGGGTAACCATGGCTGCGACGAGGGCCGAGGCCCACGATCGCCCAGCTTGCCGGCGGGAAGGCCGAGTGGAAGGATCTGGGTATGCGCGCCGCGTTCTTTCCTCGTGTGCTTCTCACACTCCTCGTTGCCGGAGCCTGGCACTCGCCCGTCGCCGCACGTGCGGATGAAGCGCCGGCCGCACCGCTCGTCCCGTCGCTTGCCCCCCTTCTCTCACGCACGGCCGTCCATGCCGAGCAGTTCGAAGAGATGAAAAAGCGAGGGTCGTACACGCTCCGCGGGCGCATGGAGGAACTCGACCGCAGTGGCCACGTCGACGGAACGAAAGAGATGGTCCTGCGCGTGATCGCGACGCCCACGAAGAAGACGACCGAGCTCGTCCAATACCTCGAAGACGGTACCGACAAGACCGAAGAGGCAAGGCAGAAGGAAGCGAAGCGAAAGGCCGAACCACCGAAAGCCGAGAAGAAGCCGAAGATGAGCGACTTTCGACTTCCCTTCCTCGCGGCAGAGCAGGGTCGCTACTTCTTCTCCATCGTGGGGCGCGATCTGCAGAGAAACCAAACGCGCATCGCCTTTCAGCCAAAGGTGCCCGCGGAAGACGCGTTTCATGGCTCCGCGTGGGTCGACGAAGCGAGCGGCGAGATTCTGACCCTCGGGTTCTCTCCGAGCAAGTACCCGACGTTCATCGATCAGCTCGACGTCACGGTTCGCTTCGACCTCATGACGCCACTCGGCCGCGCACCCTCGAGCTTCACATTCGATGCGCGCGGCAGCTTCCTCCTCATTCGCAAGCACTACCGAGGCACGGCCACCTTGAGTGACGCGCGCCTCGGCTTCTGACGTAGCTACTTCAGTGAGACGACCGCGAGCGTGTTCGAGAGATTGCCGAGGTCGGCGATACGAATGGCGTCCCCTGCGACCGAGTAGATGAAGTTGTCCATGATGACGCTGCGCTTGACCGTAGATGTCGCGTCGGTCCACCAGTTGCCGCAAAGCGACGAGTCATACCCAGTGCCATTCGATGCATTGGGGTGTGCCACGCGGCCCTTCACCTGAGTTCGAGAGCTCAATTATGCCGGCTCGCTCGATGTCCGCGAGCGCGATGGACCGAATGACGGATGCAGCTTCGTCGCAGTTCGCGACCGGGACGAGCGAAGCTCCGAGGTTCATGTTTGCCGTCACGACGGGCGGTTCTTTGGAACACGCGCCCGTCAGCGTGGCGAGCAAGGTTGCGACAAGGACGGAAGAAGGCAGAGGAAGAAGAGCGAGTTTGCGCATGTGTGCCGGATTGCAGCCGCTGTGCCGTGCTCAACCACTCGGAACCATTGGTATCCAGCTGTGCCACACTGAGCCAAGGGGCCTGTGCCGCGAATCCGAAATCGCGGTGGCATCTACGAGGGCTTGGGGGCCCGGGCACCGTAAGCATCATGTCGATAGAACCCTAACGACGGCCACCAGTTCCTTCGAAAATGGCGAGGCCATCGCAGGATGCGGGGGAAAGAAGCGGGAGAGCGCGACACGGAACGACTCTTGCTAACCACGCGGCCCATGAAGCGTGGTGCTCCCCTCTTGTTGTGCATCCCATGGCTGCTGTCGGTTGCGTGCTCGGACGATGCCCCCGCGCCAGTCGCCCCGCAAACGCCGCCTCCAAAGACGACCCCCGCGCCTCCTGCGCCACCACCTCCACCGGAGCCTCCTCCTGTATGCGTCGAATCAGCGCTTGGCGCGTCTTTGGAGAAGCTCGAAGGGGTCGGAGACATCGAGAACGTCGATTGTGGCAAGTACGTGGAGGGCGCGGCGACCTGCTTCACCTTCACGTTTACGCAGAAGCTCGATCATACGAACGAGGGGAATGCCACCGTCTTCAAGCAAAGGGGGCAGCTGATTCATCGAAGCTGCAGCGCTCCGACGACCATCATGGACAATGGCTATGGGCTGCCGGAGGTCATCTACGAGATGGAACCGAGCATCCTCTTTGCGACGAACACGGTGATTCTCGAACATCGCTTCCAAGGCGAGTCGCTACCCCCGGCGAAGGACCGACTGTGGACCAGCCTCAGCATCGAGAACGGCGCCAGGGACACGCATGCGGTCATCGCCTCGTTCAAGAAGCTCTACCCTCAGAAGTGGGTAAGCACGGGCGCGAGCAAAGGTGGAATCACGGCCGTGTATCATCGCTTCTTCTTCCCGAACGACGTCGACGGCACGGTGGGCTATGTCGCACCAGCCTCCCTCGCGCGACAAGACACACGTTACCAAGAGCGCCTCGACTCGGGTGTGTTTCCCGCAGCGTGTACGACCGCGCTGCATGCATTCCAGACGGGCGCACTCGGAATACGGCGCCCCGCGTTCACCGCGGCGTTGGTCGGAAAGTACGGTCTCTCCGAGGCCGACGCGAACTACTCGCTCGAGTCGAGCATCGCGCATTTCGATTGGGGATTCTGGCAATCCGGGGGCCACTGCGATGCGATCCCCGAGGCCAATGCGAGCGATCAGGCGCACGTCGCCTATTTCGAAAAGTATTTGCAGAGCGGCAGAGCGCCGCACACGTTGCCCGCGACACGGGCGGAGATCTCCTACGCCGCCTTGTCATACGAGTGGGCATGGCAACAAGGGTTCGCGCTCCAAGTCGGGAAACACCTCGGCCCCGATCTCTTCCAGACGCAAGTCATCGCCGATTCGACGAGCGCAGCCTACTTCCAGCGCATCATTCCAGGCGAACCACTGCCGGCCTTCGATGGCAGCGTGACAGAGAGGACGCGCGATTGGGTCAAAACGTCCGCGGAGCGGCTCGTGCTCATCTACGGTGAGCTCGACCCCTGGAGTGGCGGTGCGCTCGATGCGCCTCTGCACCCTTCCTCGGGACGTTACTACGCTCCCGGCGCCGATCATGGCGCGAGCATTCAGGACCTTTCGAACGCAGAGCAAATGGGCGCACTGTCCAAAGTGGCATCGATGTATGGGAAGGCGATGGCGGTGCGAGGAGACGCGAGCCAGCGCGAAAAGATGCACCAACGCATCCGTGACGCACGCGAAGCACTCGTCCGGCACGAAGCCGTCGTCGCGCGCATGCGGCACTAGTCCGACCATCGCGAGGCTGTGGCTGTCCCACAATCTTTCTAGGGACAGCCCCTAGGGTAGCTCGCTCGGCACTGCCCGCTCGCCCATTTCGAGACCCGCATCGAGCCATCTTGGGTAGACTGAAGCTCGATGAGACACCTGCTTCTCGTACCCGCTTGCGTCCTCACCATCGCCTCCTGCAGTACAGCCAGTACGTCCGCGCCGAACGATGCCGGATCCGTGGCCACCGAGGACGCCATGAACACATCGGATGCGAACATCCCCGACGTAAGGGACGCAGGCAGCCCGAACGACGCCTCGCTCGACGCTCCGTTCGACGCGGGTCAAGATCCTTGTCCCATTGCGACGCCGGGCGACGGCGGTGCCAGGGCCAATTTCGAATCCGAGCTCACTGACGGCATTTGGGCCTTCGGCGATGGAACTTCGTTCACCTACGTTCGCTTCAACTACACCGGCGGTCTCCAAGGTTCGGCCGACTACCTTCCCGCGACTTCGCCCGGTTACTTTCCGTGCAAGGCGGGAATCGGCCTCTCGACCGCCAACGTCTCCGATGGCAGCGCCATCTTGCAGCTTCCGAGCGGCTGCAACAACGAGGGTCACCGTTTCGAGTTTCTCTGCGTTGCGCCAGGCGGAGGCTCCCGTCCGTCCGCCAACCTCCAAGCCACGATCCGAGACAACCCGCCGGGCAACGTTCTCCCATCGAAGATCATCAAGGGGTATCGCTACCCGAAGGCACATTGTTCCGCGGACATGAAGACTTGCGGGCAACTGTGACGATGCACCACGTTTCCCGCCTCGGCGCAGAAGACATCGCGAAGTATCGCGAAATGAACGCTCTCTTCGCCCACGCCTTCGAAGACGCCGACGCCTATGAGAGCAAGCCACCGTCGGACGCCTACGTACGCTCGTGGCTCGCGCGCCCCGAGAACATTGCGCTCGTGGCATCGGCAGGAGACAAAGTGGTCGGCGCCCTCGCGGGCTATATGCTGCCCAAGTTCGAACAGGAGCGGAGCGAGGTGTACATCTACGATCTCGCCGTCGACCAAGCATTCCGCCGAGAAGGGATCGCAACGGCTCTCATCGAAGCCTTGCAGCCCATCTGCAAGGCGCACCGGGCCTACGTCATCTTCGTTCAGGCCGACTACGGCGACGATCCGGCGATCGCCCTCTACGAAAAGCTCGGCACGCGCGAAGACGTCATGCATTTCGACATCGTGGTTCGCGAGGGCCCGCGCGGGTAGCGGACTCGCTTCCTCTCGCCTACGTGGAGCATTGAAATGTCGCTCTTTCCCACTTGTCGTTTCGAACTCCTCCTCCAAGAGGGAACGCTCGTGGCAGGGACCACTCATCACGCGTACCTCCGCGTCGTTGCCCCCGTTGCCATCGAGCGCGCAGAACACCTCTTCATCTCCTTTCACACCGAGGCAGTGGCGGGTTACGGCTCCGGCAAGAATCGTTCGGTGGTTTCGCGCACCATCTTCGTCATGCCGTTCAAAGTCGACATTCCGCCAGGAGGCTTCCCTGCGGGTGACTATCGATATCCAATCGCGCTGAATGTTCCCGAGTGGCTGCCGCCGAACTTCACGGGCCCAGATTGTCATGTGAGGACCCATGCCGACGTGCGCCTAGGCGTCGATTGGGCTGTCGATCCGACCGCGTCCTTTCCCGTTCCAGTCCGGCCTGGTCCTCGTTCAGGCGTGCGTACACCCGTGTCGATCCGCTCGCCGCGGGGGTTCCATCAAGCCGTCACGCTCGAAGTGTCGATGCCCTCTTCGAGTCTCTTGGTCGACGAGGCGGTGAGCGGGACGGTGCTTCTCCGCTCGGGTCGCGATTCCAAGTTCGATGCCGTGGTTCTATGTCTCGAGCTTGCGGCTAGAGTGCGCATGGGCAACGACGACGTGCGAGTGACGGACCTCGCGCGCGTGCGAATTTCGAAGGAAGCACTGCTCTCGGGCGCGCCCGTGCCGTTCCTCTTCCCTTCCCTGGGTGGTGCAACGACGGCGCTCAATCATTGGATATCGCTGGAGCCGCGGTTGTCCGTGAGTCTCGATGTTCCGTGGGCCTTCGACCCGCAGTTCTCGGTGCCGCTCGATGTCTATCCTATCGGATCAGAGCTGCGGGACCCTGCCGCCCTAGGCGGCTTGTCGGTGGATCGGCTCGCGCGCGTTGCTGCAGAGGTGGCCGAAGCGACTGGCCTCACACCGGGAAGACCACCGTGCCTCGTCGCGGGTAGCGTCGGCATGGTTCGCTTCGCGGTCTTCGACTCCCCCGAAGGCGGACGCATGGGCGCCCTCGGTAGCTTCTCGTTTCCCGATTTGGACTTGGCGCTCGACTTCCATCCCATCGGGCTCCTCGAGGGGTTTCGTGGAGAGAATCTATTGCCACCTGGCCTTGCTCGTCGCTACGTCGTCCGTTCCCATGAGCAGCGGCTCCCGCGATCGTTGCTCGAGGCGTTCTTCGCGAGAGTTCTCCAAGGACTCGAAGATCACCTCGAGTTCCACATGACCGATCACGACATGCGCATTCGCGGGGAGATCCCGCAGGATGATACGAGAACGTTCGTCGCGTTCACGGAAGCCGTGAGGGAGAAGGCGAGGCTGCTCGATATCGCGATCCGTGAGCTTCCGTTTCCCGCAGCTCTTACGGGCGCCGAAGCTGCGTGGGTTTCATGCGCTCGAGCAGAGGGCGCGACGCTCGTTCCCCATCGACCGGCGATCATCGGCGCGCAGCGCGTCGTGCGCCTTGCACTCGGCGAACCGCGTGTATTCGACGTTTCTCTCTCGACCCACTGGCGCAAATCCGGCCCCACGACACGGCTCGATCTCAGCCTGGGCGACCTCGAGCTTCCGAAGAATGCGGCAGATGCCCTCGGAGCTGCGCCCCTTCCCGCAGTGCGCGCGCGTTTCTCGAGCGTCACGTTCGGCGTCGGTGGGCATCTCGTTGCCGAGGGTGACGGCGTCACGCGCACACCCGCAGACCTCATGCCGGCGGCCGACGCACTGATCGATTTTCTTCTCGACCTGCGAGGCGATCGCCGCAACGAAGGCCCCTATCGCTGAGCGACAAAATCAACGCCTGGGCAGGCCGTACTTTTTGCGTACGGAGACATTTTGCCCCAACGCGTGGAAATTCTTCTTTCTTCGAAATCCCGAAACGCGTCGCGCCCGTATGCCCTTCGACGCGTGAACGTCCGCTTCGACATTCGCCGGAGTGAGATCTTGAGCACCTCGAGAATCCCTCATCCGCCTTCGGCGGCAGGGGTGAGATGCGCCAGGAGAAATGAAATGCATCTTACATATAAAAGCACAACAGGACCGGTCGTACTGAGCCTTGCATGCAGCCTATTCGCCATGGGCGGATGCAGCAGCTCGAGCAGCACGTCTTCGTCGGGCGGAACAGTGGTCGAAGACGGCGGCTCGAGCTCCCTCTCCCTCTATGAACGCTTGGGTGGGCAAGCTGGGCTCGAGTCGTTCGTAAAAACTGTGGTCGAAACCCGCATTCTCACGGACGCGAACCTGAAGACGTTCTTCTTCAACCAGGTTGCAACCCCCATTCCCGCCGGCCACCCGAGTGCCAAGCAAATCACGGTGTGCTTCGCGCGTTTCGTTGGAGCGGCGCTCAAGGCCGACACGTACCCCGGGGCAGCCGTGAACGACCCGGCCAACGTCAATACGCCGAATCACACCTGCCGGGACATGGTGGCCGCGCACCAGGGCGCCGATACCATGCTCAAGATCGGGTCCGGCACCTTCGACAAGTTCGTGAGCTACATCGCCATGGACTTGCAGCCGCTCGTCAAACCGACGGCGACGAAGGTCGGCGAGATAACGCAGGCAGAGTTCGATGCCCTCGCGGCCGCTCTCGTGGGTACCAAGGGCGCGGTCACGACACCGGGAGCGTCCGCCACGCTCGGGCCGTTCCCGAACTGAGGAGCTTTCCATGACGCCTTCGAAGATCGTTCGGTGGGGCAAAGGCCTCGCACTCGGCACACTTCTCTTGACGTGCTTCGCAGGCGTCCTCCACATGCCGTTCGCGCGGCCCCTCTTGCGTATGGTCTCGCCTGCGAGCATTTGTCCCGTCATGCGCGGGAGCCCCGGAGCAAATCGACCATGCCCGAGCGATCGCAGCGGCTTCGATCCGCAGCGCAACGACCGCGAATGCTCCCGCGCGCCCCGGCTCGCTCGTCCTCGACCAAACGCAGCGCCAAGACGTACGCGCGTGGGCCGAAGGCGGCAGAAGAAGATCAAGTGCTCGAGTAATCGGAGGCAACGACCATCTCCAAAGCCAGGCGTCCGCTGCTCAAGAAGCGGCCCTCGGGGAGCCGATGACTTCGGCGACTTCGAGGAAGTGACGTTCACCCGGGCGACCGGTGAACTCGTGCACGTGCAGACTACGCGCCGGCACCTTACTGTCGCGAGTGCCGCGGCGACTGCGAGTCGGCTGGAAACGAAGGCCGCAGAAGTGCTCGGTCCACCAAGTGCTCGCAGGAGCGGCGACGGTTACCCACCTCTCGCATGGCGTTCTGTCCACCTATTCGGCGACGCATACCTTTGCCGACTACCGCGCCACCATCGTCGCCACGAACCTCGCACCTACGGGCGTCATGGTGCGCGAAGAGTATCTCTCGATGCGCCGACTCACTGAGCAAGGACTCGAGCACGTGCTCCGTCACCGCACGACGTCGACGGGTGCGCGAACCTTGCGCACCGCGTCAGCTGGTGGAAAAACCATCGGCGGTACGCTCACCGCACGCCGAAGGCAGCGTAGGGCGACCCGGGAGCCGTACGGAAGTCGTCAGCAGGTCGTGCAAGCTTCTGCCACGACTCGGGGTGTTCTGGCGGAACCTCGTTCGTATTGGCCTTGGTCGCTTGATAGAGGTCGAGGTCGTGGAGCACCACGTCGCCCACCGTGTATTGGATGGGCGGCTGCCCTGGCGCCAGCGTCGCGGTCTTCCCCCAGAACGTAAGCTTTCCTCGACGGGCAGGCGCACGTTCGGATAGCCTGAAGCCACGTACGTCACTGGGGGAACGCTCGCGTTCACGTTGCCCGTCGCGGTGATGTTGGCCTTCGTTCCATTCAGCTGAACGCCAGCAAGGAGCGCTCGAGGCCCCTCGAACGTGTTGCCTTCGAGCAAGATGGGCGCCTTGTGTGCCTGGTTGATGCCGAAGACAACCCCAGGATCCGACGCCGACGGATTGACGGTCTTGTAGCCAAAGTCGAGACCGCGGAAGAAGTTGCCCCGGAAGGTGAACGACGAGGCGCCTTCGGACGTACCGTTCAAGTACGCGCCTAGACTTCGTGTGTCCGCGAAGTAGTTGTCGTGGAACGTGACCTTGCGGTCACCATCGCCCGGTTCCGGCGAGCTGAAGAAGCTGAGCAGCGTTCCGGCGCCGCCCTGCACGATGTTGTGATCGATCTCGACGGTGCCAGAGCGCACGAGCACTTGCGTCCCGTTGTCCTGGTAGTTGCCGAAGTTGTCGAGCCAGTGGAGCGCACCGAACGCGAAGACGTTGTGATGAATGTGCGTGCCCTCGCCGAGGTCTTGCACCTGCAAGGTCTCGCTGCCGGTGCGGATGATGCGGTTGTTGTAGACCTGGAGCCCGGGGAAGAGATTGGACGGCGGGTCACCGGTCCACCCGAAATAGTACCCCTCGGAGCCGATGTCGTGGATGTACGTATCGTGCACGCGTACGTTCTCCATCGGGCGGGCAGGGTCGCCAGCAGCACGCGAGTTGAGGAGTCGAATCCCGGCGAACCCGGAGCGTGTAACTTCCACGTATTCGATCTCGAACTGGGTCGCATCGGAGACCGCGATCCCCATGTGGGAGTATTGCCCCACGGCATATGCATCGTCGCTCAGGAAGCCGTATTTGCCGCGAGAGGCCGCGTAGGCGCCGCAGCGATGGCCGACGATGTTCTCGTCGCCCGTCTTCGACGTGGGGTCGAAGCGACCGGTGAGTACCCAGTTGGAACCGCCGGACATCGACCAAATGAAGTTGCCGCCAGGGTCATTGGGGCCGACTTGCACTTGCCCGCCGATGTTCGTGATGACGAGCGGCTTCTTCGCGTCGCGTGTCGGAAGGTTCCCGAGCTGGAACGACTTGTAGATGCCTGCGGGAACATAGAGTCGATCGATGTTCTTCCAGTCCACCTCGGGAAAACTCTTTTGCAGGTCCGGATACGAGATGTGTCCATTCCCCGGCTTGGGAAGCGTGAACGTCGCCCCTGGAGCCGCGTGCGGCCGAACTCCTCACACGAGTTCGGAAGGCCGCCTTCCCCACCGCCGCCATCGGGAGAGCCGCTCGAGCCGCTCGAGCCGCTCGAACCGCTCGAACCGCCGTCTCCGTTCGCTGCATTGTTTCCCGCGTCGTCGCCACACGCGAAGATCGCGAGGGGGAGAACGGCGAAGGAAAGTACAACGGTGCGCACTCGGAAGGTCATGGGGCGATCATACCTCATCATCCCCGCGCGCCACGAGCTCCAGGTGGGCACGGAAAACGTCCTCGTTCGATCGTACGAGCAGCGTATCCTGTGGCCCATGTTTGGAAAGGGTCGAGGCAGCCGCACGCAGCGAATCGTTCGCTTCGTCGTGATCGCGATTGTGGCCTGCCTCGTGTGGGGCGTGGGCATCGAGCCCAACTTGCTCGTCGTGCGGACCGTGAAGGTCGAGGCACCGCTCCCTCATCTCCGCGTAGCGCTCTTGTCGGACCTTCATGCCGGTGCGCCGTTCATCACGATGGAAAAAGTTCGAACGATCGTCGATCGGATCTCGGAGCAGCACCCAGACCTCGTACTCCTCCTCGGCGACTACGTCGTCGGACACGGCAGCCGCGAGGGCGGCGTCCCGGGAAGCACCTTCATTCCCATCGAGCCCATCGTGAAGGGGCTCGCGCGCATGCATCCGCCGCTCGGGGTGTTCGCCGTCCTGGGGAATCACGATGAATGGGGCGAGAATGCCAATAGAACTCGAGCGGCCTTTCGCTCGGCACAGATTCCCGTGCTCACGAATGAGGCCGCGCAAATCCAGGTCAATGGCGCGCCGCTGTGGCTTGTCGGTGTCGGAGACGTAGAGGTAGGGAAGGACGACGTCCAACAGGCGATGAAAGGCGTTCCCGTGGGCGCGCAGGCAATCGTCTTCAGCCACGAGCCAGACATTTTTCCATCGGTGCCTCCGTGGGTCGCCCTCACGGTCGCCGGACACACGCATGGTGGCCAGGTTGCGCTTCCCTTCATCGGGTCGCCCGTCGTGCCGTCACGCTATGGGCAGCTCTACGTTCATGGCTTGGTCTCGCAGAACGGTCATCAGCTCTATGTCACGAGCGGCATCGGAACGAGCATCTTGCCCATCCGTTTGGGCGCGCGGCCGGAGATCGTCGTCATCGATCTGTAACCGTGTGAACCTCAAAGGCACGTGTGCGTCTTGCCGCAGCTCACGTAGGCCTGATAAGCGGCAGCACCTTCCGGGTCCTTCTTCGCCTCAGCGTTTGCGCACTCTTGGTATGCGGCAACGTCACGCTGATACGGCGCGCACGCCGTAGAGATGCGCCGGTCTTTGTGCAGATCGCCCCCGCATTGCACGCGGTGTATTCGGCGCAGCAGTTGTCTGCCATGCACTGTTCGCCTTCCGTGGGCTCGGCGGACAGCCCCGGACATTGGACGGCCCCGCAGGCGGGATTCCCGGGAACTCTTCGCCAACTCCCCTTCATCTCCGTCTCGCAGGCGTTCGCGCAAACCTCGGCTTCGGCTTGCGCGCCCCGCCAACACGCACTCGCGCTCCCGAACAATCGCGTGCACGGCCGTGCTCCCCTTGGTGGGTGACACGGCGTTTGCGCATTGGATGTATTCCGCGCAAATGTCCTTCGGCGAGCGACCGGCATCCGCGTTTCCCGCGTCCGCCGCACCTCCGTCGGCGATAGGCGGTGTCGCGGCTTTCTCTACGATAGCGGTGCTACACGCGAGCGACCCAAGAAGGGCCAGGGAGGCGAAGCGAGGGAGTCTCCGATCACGCATGCGGGTGAGACGTGACACTGGCGACAACATTCATGCCATTTTGTTCGAACGTCTTACACTGCACGAATCAGTAGTCGATTCGAACATTTACGGGCTTGGTTTTCGGCTCGAAAGGCAAAGTGTTCGAACATCTGGCACGCGCGTCCTCATGCGCAGGGACCGGGCTTCATGCGCCCCGCACGCGGTCTCGTTCGCTATACATTTCGGGGAGGGAACGATGCTTAGGCTCCAATGGGTCGACGGTGATGGTGAGATTCTTGCGCTCGCCGAACGTCCCGTTCTGGTCGGGAAAGATGCATCTTGCATCGTTCGCCCGAAGCGCGTTCGGTGCGCTCCTCGTCATGCACGCATCTTCTTCCGAGAAGGGGTTCACGTGATCGAGGCTCTCGCGCCCGATGAACCAGTTTTCGTCAATGGCACGACCGTCAAGGAACATACACTCGAGCACGGTGATGACATCGTCTGCGGACAACTTCGCCTGACGTACTGGAATGACGAGGGCAAAGCCCGCCCCCGATGAGCGATATGCGGAGGGGGCTTGGTCCTGCGTCCGTTAGTGGCGTGCCAGGTCCATCAGGCGTTGTTCGATCTCGAGTCGTACGGGGTCACCTTCCCGGAACATGTCGAGCGCACGGAGGTATGCTGCGCGCGCTTCGGGTTTTCGTCCGTGCGCATCGAGCGCACGAGCGAAGTCGAAGGCACAGGTCGCATGAGCACTCTTGTGATCGCCGGTGCACCGTTCGTAGATTTCGTTGGCCGTCTCGAGGAAGGAAATCGCCGCCTCTGCGTCCCCTTCTGCAAGCGCCGAAGCCCCGACGAGCGCCATGCTATCGGCGACTTCCGCACGACGCGCAACGCCCATCGTCAGCCAGAGCTCGAGGGCGCGATCTCCCAGCGCGCGACTCTGCGCTGGTTTGCCTCCTTGGAATGCAAGTCGACCGAGGGCGGTGTGCGCCATGGCGCAATAGGACAGTGCGTCGTGCGCTGCGTCGGCGGGCGTCCGCTGGATGACGGAGAGAAACGCTCGGGCGGCCCCCGCGATATCCTCTTGCGTCGTACGAAAGACCCCATGATGAAACAGCGTCTTCAGCAAGAGCACGCCAGACACCTTGGTTTCTTCCAGGATATCGAGCGCCGCGCGAAAACGTGCCTCCGCGACATTCGGCATGTTCGCATCGGCCGCAATCTCGGCCCCCAGCTCCAGGGCCGCTACGTAGTGCGTGTCTTTGGGGCCGAAACTACGACGAGCACGAGAGATCGCTTCGTCGACGCTCTGCACGGTGTGATCGCGATCGCCCAGCGCAAGCTCCGCACGGGATTCGTCAATGAGTGCGAGTGCAATGGCCGCGCCGTCGTTGACCTCTCTGGCACTCCGAAGCTTGGTCGCAGCCACTTCGAGTGCTTCGCCGTACTTTCCTTGTTGCAGTAGCGCTTCGACGTTCCCTTCGCTCATGCGGCAAACATATCTCTACGTCAGCGCCGGTGAAGCACGAAGTGAGTGACGGCGGGCGGAGCCGTTCGCGTGCAAGGGCGCGCAGAACGATGCAGAACCAGGCAGCGCACCCCTTCCATGAAGGCGAAGGCGCACATTTCCGCCGAGCAAGAGACGTACCGTCGGGTGGATCGGCAAAGACTCCACTCCGTGACAGTTTTCGGGGCGAGCCTTCGAAAACATTCCACTTTTCTCGACCCGGAGTCTGCGTGACCCTGGAATGTCGTTTGCAGATCTTTGGCGTATGAAGAACGACTCGAAGCCCAAGCGCCGTACGAAACTCACCGTGGATGCGAAAGACCTGAAGGCTGGCCAGAAGCTCAAGATGCGCGTCACGGTCTGCGGCAACCTCACCACAGCGCGGGACGCGATCTAGCTCCGTATCAAGCCGTTGTCGCGAAAAGTGCTCGCCGCGTACTTGCCGGCTCAGCGGAGCGCGCAGACGCCCTTGTTGCAGTACGCCGTCGCGTTCGGCTTCTCACAGATCGGGGGCACGCTGCATGTGCATCCGAGGGAAATGCCGTTCAAGCCCTCGTCGAAAGCAATGGCCGATCCGCTCGTGATGGGGCGCGGCTCCGAAGCGCAGTTGCAGTAGTCGCCTTGGTAGCGAACCGCGCAGTCCTTGTCTTCGCTGCAGCCCGAAGGTCCCCCGCTCGGATTCGACGATGCGGCGCTGTCCGGTACGGTAACGACCTGCTTCGAACATACCGCCCCGTCGGGCTGTCTACGTACGGCGCCATCGCTGGAAGCGCCATCCGCGAGGACGCCTGCATCCCCCGACGCGCCGGAGTCGCCCTCGCCAGAGCCACTCGAACTCGTGCCTGTCGATGTCGTCGAGCCGCATGCCGATGCGAGGAGGACGACCGAAATGAGAACCGTACGGAGAATGGTTGAGCTTTGCACGCCGGCAGTGTAGCCGACCCGGGCCCACGAGGAAGCCCCGAGCGCCCATGATCTCCGGCCCATTGGCGTTGCAGCATCGCCGCGCCGACCCGCTCGATGACAGCGTCGGCAGACGTCCGTGGTGGGTACGGGTGCAACGCGGAAAGCGCACGAGGCGGCGGCAAGACCCTCGTCTGTATCGACTAGATACGTGTATCTAACATGTAAGCTCAATACGTACCTGGATTCGGCGCTCGACAGTCGGCTGAGCACGACGATGAAGCGGATGGTTGGCCCCAATTGCAGGCGCAGTTGGCTTCTCCGCCGGCGCACCAACATACTGCGTAGTTGGCAGGGGTCTGCCCGAAGACCGTGCAAGTGATGGAGCAAGTCTCGTTCATTGCGCTCTTGCGAGGCGCAACGTGTTCCGTGACCTCAACGCTTGGCGTGGGTTCCGTTTCGACCGCGCACGCCATCGCCAGTACTCCCGCGGGAAAGGCGACCAGCATGCTCCCGAAAGATCGTGTCCAGGTTCTCTGTTGCGTCGTTTTCATGCGTACTACATAGACCCGTGCGGAGGCACCCGAGCTACGACCTCCGGACATGTCCGATTGTGTTTTGCTCTTCCGCGAGACCTTCAACGTCCGGCAGCTTGCGCAAAGCGAGTCGAGATGGGGCGGAGGGTGCCCGCCACCATGCGTGCGAAACGCTCGAAAAGGTCTACGTTCGGAGCGCCTGCGCCGGGCTTGAAGTATTGGTACGCACAGAACATCGCTACGTGCCGCCCGCCCGCCACCTCCCGCGCCGAAGTGACGTTGGCGCAGAAAGAAATCATCGGGTTTCGTCCCACGGAGAGGAAGGACGCGACGCGTAGGTCATCGTGGTCGGTGAATTCGATGGGCAGCGCGTGGTCGGCAGCCCCATTTCGACGAAAAACCTCGAGGCGTTGCTCCGCGAGACGAAGCAGGACTTCATCGATGGTCGCGTCGTCTCGCGTCATGAAGCTCGCGAGCGTCAATTCCCTGCAATCCGCTGCATGCACGTAGGACGAGCAAGCTTCGCCCAGCTGCTCGACGAAACCGTCTGGAAGCTCAAACGCGAAGTCATTCGTCACGGCCACCCGGAAGGTCTACCTCGAAGCGCCAAACGTGGCGAGAGCGAACGCATGGGGCACATTGCCTCTGTAAAAGGAGCGGACTCCGCGCCATCTCGGGAGAATGCGAGGGGGTTCGAGGGGCACGCGCTTTGCCTAGAGACTGACCCATGAAAACCGAACAACTCACCGACCTCGTGCGCGACCTTGGCTCGCTGATGATGACCACCTTTCCTTCGGGAACACCTTCGGACGCCAACGCGCGTCCCATGTCGGTCGCGAAGGTCGACGAAGACGCCACCGTCTACTTCCTCACTTCTTCCGATACCTCTCAGGCGCATGACGTGCGCAGAGAGTCGGAAGGTCTCTGCACGGGCCAAAGCAAGACGCACTACGTTGCCATGCGAGGCTCGTTCGAGGTCTCGTACGATCGCGAGCTCATCGAGACGCTGTGGTCGAAGATGGCCGACGCGTGGTTCCCGAATGGGAAAGACGACCCGACCGTGCGCGTCATCACCTTTCGCCCCACGAGCGCAGAGATCTGGGACATGTCGGGTGCCAAGGGCCTCCGTTTCGCGTTCGACCTCGCCAAGGCGTGGCTCACGAACGAGCCGCCGAAGAAGCATGGCGACACGCATGCGAAGGTGGACCTCAGGCACTAGGCGGCCGTCCTTTGCAGCCCCTTTTCCGCGCGTTGGCCGCTCGCCCTACGGAAAGCTGACTTCTTCGACGTGTCGAATGGTTCCGCTCGGGCCTTCGGCCCACGTGGAGACGCGGTAGGTTCCGTCGGGCAGATCGATACCCGTATGCGTGGGGAAGCTGCCGCACTCGAGCCGTCGGTACGTGTTTCCATCCTTCACTTCGACCGAGTATTGACCACGCGTGAGCTGCGTGCCGCCGCCCGACAAGGAGACTTCGACGTCGTCGACCTCGAGTCGATTCAGCAGAAACGAAACCGTTCCGCCCGCAACCGTGGGCTTCTCGCTCACGATGCCGTAGGCGTTTAGCTTGACCGTCGCTTTCGACCCGTGAGGAACGACCATGGTCTTCAGCGACCCGCCGGCATTCCGCACGCGCGCGGTATCGAGCGCGGCGCCCGATCCGACGATGATGGCAGGGACGGCATCGCATGCGCTCGACGGAGACGGGTAGTCCGGGTCGTAGGAGTCGAGGTCCACGGAGACGCGGGTCGTTGGCAGAACGAGCTCGGTGAGCTTCCCCTCTGGCGCGGTGATCTCGGTCGGCGCGGCATCGATATCGCTCAGCACGAAGATTGGCCCCGGCGGCACATAGAGTAGTGCCGACGTCTTCGCCCACGCCCCGTCGCCGTAGACATACCCAGAGGACTTGATGGGCAAGCCGGCGCCGAGCGCCCAGTGGACACGCTTGCCGAGCGTAGGTACCTCAGCAAAGCGAACCCGCAGTCCCGTTGGCTTTCGGGTCTCCACCTGCCCGCCCACGATTTTCACCTCCTCGAGGAGCTGATCCATGCTCTGGATTCCATCGTCCACACCGGAACGCAGGATGAAGCCAAAGGTCCCCGGCACTTGCTCTCGCCGGCTATCGACGGGCATCGACTTCCCGGCGAAACTGTAGTCTCCGACGATGCCCGCGGGATTCCACGTCGGCTTCGCGAGATCGAAAGCGCCCATGCCTCCCTTGGGTTTGACACGCTTGCGGACCTCGCTTTCGCTGGAGTCGGCGTCCTCTTCTTCGGAGGCGCCTCCGCAAGCGACGAGGGACGAGCCGAGCGCGGCGAGCAGCATGAGGGGAGCGAATTTCGTGACGTAGCGCATGGTAACCTCCGGGAAACACTGACACCAATCGGTGCGCAAGTGTCGGTATAGCTCCCACCTCGGGCAGCGCATTCGATAGATTTCCCGGGCCCGAAGAGCGTGCCTGCCGACGCGCCCGCTCCGAGAGACCGAGCTCGTGTCGTCTTCGACGGGCGGCTCAGGCTCTCGTCCCGAAGTACGATTCATCGAAGTGTGCGAGCAAGTCTTGGGGACCGTCGTACACCTCTACCGCCCCCTTCAAGTCTTCGTCCGACCAGCCACCGCATCGGAGCGCCACGATTGGCACACCAGCGCGCGTAGCCGCCTCCACGTCGTACGGCGTATCGCCAAGCATGACCAAGTCTTCGCGCTCGAACGTCGAGCGGGCGATTGCGGCGAGGATGATGTCAGGGTCGGGCTTGGAGGCTTCGGCGTCGTCGGCCGAGCTCTGATCGTCCATCAAGTGTTCGATCGATCCTTGCTTCAAGAGCCCCCGAAGTTCCTCCGTGCTCGCCGAGCTGGCGACGACGAGTTCGAGACCGCGGCGCTTCATGTGATCGAGGAGGTCGCGCGCGGCCGGGAAAGCCCGGAGCTCCGGCAAGTAGCGCTCACGAAAGATCTCCTTCTTCGCACGGGCTGCCTTTTCACCGGCTTTCGAGCGCGGTTCGATTCCGAGCACGGGAAAGAGTTTGTCACCGCCCATTCCGATGAGCGCGCGCACTCGGTCGAAGTCGACGGATATGCCCTCGGCTGCGAACGCCTCGACGAAGGAAGCCGCGTGCGCGTCGTTGCTGTCGATGAGCGTGCCGTCGACGTCGAGAAGAACACCCTTGAGGCTTTTTCGATGCATGGTTCCTCGCAAGGCGGTGCAAGCGTCGCGCCGCTCCGAAGCGCGCATGCCGCGTTGTCATCGAAAAGTGACGGAACGGCCCTTGCCAATACCTGGCTCGGCCCTTCGCCCGATGGATCCCGCGTGTTCGCGTACACGGACGAGCGACTGGCCAGCACGATGAAACTCTCTGCTCTCGACCCTTCTTCGACGCGAGATCGCCACGTTCGCGCAGAACGGTCGCACGGCCAAAGCCCCGGCAAAACCGAGGGACCACCGCATCCTCGAGACACACGCGCGGCTTCGACCTGACCGTTCGTGCAACGAGCAAACACCGTTGAATAGGCCGGGTCGAGCCCCGTCCAACCAACCCGCCATGACCACCACCCCTTCTTCTCGTCTCCTTTCCTCCTTCTTTTCCCTCGCTTTGGTGACGCTTGCAGCGGCGTGTAGTTCGGGCGGCACGACAGGCACGAGCAGTGGGGCTCCCACAGACGACGATGGCGGAACCACTGCGGACGGAGGGGTGACACTCAGCGACAGCGCCGCTTCGACCGATGGCGCTCTTGCCCTGAACGGCAGCTTCACCTTCACGGTCGACGGCAAATCCTTTACCGCGAATCGCATCATCGCGACGGTGCAGACCGACCGCATCACCATCACGGGCGCCCAATACGAATCGGACGGCATATTCTACGACGCCGTCTCCGTCACTTTCAGCAAGACCGCCAGCGGAAAGGACAAGTGCGGAAGCATCATCGGTCTTCCAGAGCGCACGGTCACCTATGGCCGCTACTTCCGCACCAATGGACAGACGGCCACCGAAAAGCAATACCTGTCCGGCATCGAACCAGCGCGCACGTGCGACTTCACCGTGAGTGGACATGCGCCCGAGAGCGGCAACGCCAGTGGCGCCCTCTCCAGCGAAAAGGTCCTCACGAGCGGCGGTTCGGTCCCCCCGCCCGTCACGTTCACGGCAAATTGGGCCGGCGTCGTGCTCGAATAGTAGTGGGCCAGCGACGCCTCGGGGAGCGTACCAGTGTACCCGCGCGCGCGCCGGCGACCACGGTGCGCACGGCGGCCTCGAGCAGCTCGGCCTTCAGCCGGCCTGACGGGCTTGCGGTCCATGAGTCGACGATCGCCCCGAGCATTCTCAAGAGCAACTGAGGGTCAGTGCCCTTCGGCAGCTCATCTCGCGAGATGGCCCGTGACACCATCGCGTACCAAGCGTCGCCGCGCTCTTTGACGGCATCGCCGATGACGCCCCTGACATCGGGGTCGTGCCTTTCCGCGAGCAGCCGCGCCCAAGCCTGCCCCTCCGTGCGGTCCTTGAATCGCGCCCTGCGCCGAAAGGCCTCGACGAGGTCATGCTCGAGGGAGCCAGTATCGGGCAACGGCACGTCGTGCACGAGCCTCCGCATCCACTCGACCGCGGCCGCGACGAGCTGTCTCTTTCCGGGCCAACGTCGGTAGATCGTGGTCTTGTTGACCTCGGCCCCCGCGCTCACCGCGTCCATGCGAAAGGCTCGATAGCCTGACTCGGCCAGTTCTGCGACGGTGGCTACGAGTACCCGTTTCACGACGAGCTCGCTGCGCCCGCCAAGCACGCCTTGCGTTCGACGTGTTCGCGCTCGTTTGGACAAAGTCTCGCTGAAACTCCTCGACCGGGAAGATATGGCCCACATCACAAGATGGCAAGCGCGAGTTGCCATGATGCGATGGTGTAGGTTACGTTTGAGTTGGCAACACGTAGTTGCCTTCGGAGGTCACATGCCCTGGTCTTGCTTTCCGGCTTACCTCTTCGCGGGGGTCTTCTTCGCAAACTTCGTCCCGCACTTCGTATCGGGGGTGCTGGGCCGCACGTTTCCGACGCCGTTCGCCTCGCCACCGTTCCGCGGCCAGTCGTCGTCTCGCGTGAACGTCGTGTACGCAGTGGGCAATCTTGCCATCGTCTATCTTCTGCTCTTGCGAGTTGGCGATTTCGACCCGAGAAACTCCTTCCACGCGGGTGCCTTCGGGCTCGGCCTCACCGCGTGGTCGCTGATGATCGCCCGGTCGCTGGCACGGCTCCAGCGCGAGCGGGCTTGACGGGGAGACGCGCTTCGCTTCTGACCATCGGCCTCCCCAAATGCCCGAGAGCGATCTCACAAATCGATGCGACAAGCCGACATTCGAGACGGATTCGAACACGGAAGCCACGCGATCAACGATGGTTGGAGTCGGCCTAGGGCACATCTGATAACCTCGGACCGAGGATCTGCGAGCGCGGCGGGGGGAATGCTAGGAGCGACGACGAAGAATACTGCTGCTATTTGAGGAGGAGCGACAACGCAGTCGGGTCCGCCCCGCCGGAGAGCCGGTGCCTTCCCAACACATGTAGCAACTGCCCGGGATGAGGGTCGTACAATTCCCGATCGATCCATTGCCGATCCCTGCGGCAAAGTCGTCGCGCGACATTGGCGCCCTCGCCGGGCGTGATGCTCGCCACGGAACTAGAGGCCCGAAGGCTCGCGGGTGACAACGTCGTGCCCTTGCCGTCGTCGAGGAAGGGTGGTGCGCGATGAGCTTTCCCCGAAGCGTGCGAGCGGGGTACCCTGCCCTCCGTGACCAAGGCCCTCGTACCGACCATCGAAAGCAAGGTCCTCCTGATTCGGGGAGAGCGGGTGATGCTCAGCCCCGACTTGGCTGCGCTTTACGGCGTGGAGCCGCGAGCGTTGGTTCAGGCGGTCAAGCGCAACCCGGCTCGGTTCCCCGAGGACTTCATGTTCCAACTCTCGGCCGAGGAGTGGGAGGGTTTGAGATCACAAACTGTGATTTCAAAGGGTCGAGGCGGCGTCCGTACCGCACCCTATGCCTTCACGGAGATGGGCGTCGCGATGCTCTCCAGCGTCCTTCACAGCGAGCGAGCCATCGCCGTGAACATCCAAATCATGCGAACTTTCGTCAAGATTCGCCGGATGCTCACCGAGCACGCAGAGCTATCGCGCAAGCTCTCGGCCTTGGAACGCAAGTACGACGCGCAGTTCCGGACCGTGTTCGATGCCATTCGGGAGCTCATGGAACCGCCGCCGCCAACCGAGAAGGCAAAGCGGCGCATTGGGTTCTCTTCCAAGTAGCTCACACGCGTGCAGGCACGATCGAGCCGGTGCTTCATCCGCTACTCAAAGCCATTCGAGGCGAAGACGGGGGCGCGTGGCTCCCTTCCTCAGCACACCGGGCCGTGGAGAGAATCGCGTCGCGCGCATCTTCCGCGAAAGACCTCCGCACGGCAGGAGTCGACGCGCCGCGCATCTGGGCGAAGACCGCGACTCACCTCCCCGTCGACTTCCGATGCCTCCGCGACACCTACGCGACAGGGCAAGCCCTTGCCGGCCTCGACATCCACAAGCTCATGAGACGCACGGGACCCGAGGACTACGCGACGAAGCTTCGTTACGCAAAGATCGCGGAGTCCGTGGCCCTCACCGTAGGGCTTCCCTTTGGACCTCTGCCCTCAGGGCTATGTGTGACTGCTAGTGTGATCGAACCCGAACGAGTCGGGAAACTAGGGTGGAGGCG
The DNA here is from genome assembly GCA_046351415.1 of Polyangiaceae bacterium. Classification (GTDB taxonomy): domain Bacteria; phylum Myxococcota_A; class Polyangia; order Polyangiales; family Polyangiaceae; genus JABFRG01. The sequence goes on from JAXLYO010000001.1 coordinate 787,606, forward strand.
CGGGGAATCGACCTTTGGTGGAATTTGCCCTCACTGAGTCTCGTCGAATCACTCGACGCAAATTCAACCAAAGGCGATGAGCGGCGCGGAGAAGATGCTCGCCCCCCGAAGGGGGTCGCGCACTCTTAATAGGTGGAGGCGCCGGGAATCGAAAACGATCGAAACCACGCCCGAAACTGCTCAAATCGGCGCGAATACGCTCGAAACCGCGATCGTCGTCGAGCCGCATAGTGACGAAACGAGCGCGCCAAAACCGCAACTCGTAGAGTCGACCGACGCCATCGAGATCGCCCTGGCGAACGCCATCATCGAGGCGACGGCTGACCGTCGATGGGATGTCGTCGCCCAGCTTGCTCGAGAACTTGAGGCGCGCCGGCTGGCTCAAAGCGTAAACGTCGTTCGCCTCCGAGACCGCCGCTCTGGGGGACAAGGAGGTGAGCCATGAATCCGAGTGTCCCGGGCTCTCTACAGGCGCGCGTTGCGACCCGTATGGGTGACCTATGCTCTGTCTGCGGCGAACCCAAGGCAGCAGGCTCGCGCCGACCACCCATCGGCTGCGGCAAGGGGAAGTGCCGGGCAAAGCGCCAGCGCAACCGTGAGGCGTTCTTCCGAAAACTGCGCCAGCGGCCCACCACTGCCTTTCGGCGAATGATCGATGCGCTCGAGGCGAGGTTTGCGCGCACACCTTTCACGGTGCTGGATGCCTTGCCCGTGGCGATCGTGGAGCTCAGCCACCTGACGGCGCCAGTGCTTGAACGACAACTCCGCGAGCTCTCGGAGGATGCGTACGTTATTCGTGCGGCGACCTCGAGCGCGGGCCAATTGTTTGCCTTCATCGACCCCCGCGAGGCGAAAAAACTCGCCCGGAAAGCGCTCTACGGGAAGAAAGCGGGGGCGAAGTGAACGGCGCCGATGAGAGGGGGGCGCAAGTGGTCGGCGCAGCCGACTCCGCAGCCGTCGCTTCGAGCGAGGGCAAGGACAACGAGCGTGGCCTCACCATCAAGGACACGACCGGCAGCGACGAGGGCCCGCGAAGCGGGGACGAAGGCGGCGGCGGTGACGAGCCACTTGCAGTCCCCCGCGCGCCGAAGGCGCAGCGACCCCGCAAGGCGGGGGAGCGCTCCAGCAAGCCCGTTGACCACTGGCTCCGAAGGCAAGTGGCCAATGCGGCGAAGGTAGCGCCCGACCCCGCCGTGAAGTGCATTGCCCCACCTCAGGTCGACGGCGGGACGCGCTTCGGGATCAAGGCTCCGTCTTCGACTTGGTCTGCCGAGCTGAGGGAACTGGTCACCTTCATGGCAAACGGTCGCAAGCTCGCGCGAGACCTCGACCTGATCGATCAACATGGCGTTGTCATCCGCGCCGACGTCGGACGAACGAAAGACGGTAATGGTATCAAGATCATCGTCGACGGCGCTCAACTGAACCTGTATCCCGCGATCGGGAAAGCGTTTCTCGAGACCAAGGCTCGCTCGGTGTGGGCCATCGGGCTCGAGTGCTGGATGAACACATGGTTTCCTAGCGCGACGTTCTGGCTCACGGGCAACAGCAGTGTCAGTACCGCGCGCGATGCCGGCGGTGCTGGATGGTACGTCGACAAACTCGAGCTTTGCGGGGACTTCACTGGCCTCCACATCTCGAGCGCGGAGGCCGACTACTTCACCCACGCCCGAGGGGGACCCGAGCGCACGCAATCGCACGGACGGCGCACGGGCGCAGCCGAGACCATCAGCATCGGCAAGCGGAGGGCGCACGCCACTTCGGTCCAAACGCATTGCAAGACTCTGGCGATCGAGGACCGCTTGCACATCTCACCGACGACGTCTGTCTACGCGCCCGGATGGAGGCTTTATGGCTGGAACGGGCGGGACGAAGTGAGACGGGTAGAAGTGCGTGCCCACGGGCGTTCACTTCGCCTTCGTGCACGAGACGGTGGACGCCCAGACCTCGACTTGACCGATCCGGCGAACCTCCTAGATCCGCAGAAACGGGCGGCGTTCTGGAGGTTCGCGACGCACCAACGCACGCGATTGGTTCAGGCTCTGCCTGATACCCCGTCAAAGCGCCTTCGTCGGCTCCGTACGGACCCGCGCTGGGTAGCTGTACAGAACGCGGGTGGACTCGGCGAACCGGTTCGCTACACGAGGGATAGCGTGCAGGAGGCGCGCCTCCTGCTGAAAGAACAGGCCGAAGTCGAGGCGACGGACAAGGCAGCGCGGGCATTGGGACGACTTGCGGCCCTGAAGGGAATTGACCCCGACGACATCAGCAACCTTCTTCCTGCCCTCGTCGAGGCACCGGGCTTCCGCGCGGGTTTGCGCCGGTGATGACTGCGGGGACGCCCACAGCGTCCCCGTGCGGCGGGCTACGTGGCTGCTATCGTTGAAACAGAATGAAGACATTCGTTGCCAGAAAGTCGGGGGCCCAGCGTGGCGGGCACAGGCCCAGCGACGCGGAGGTGAACCATCGCCTTGAGGCCGCCGACGTCCTACTGCGAGGTGGGGCCGCACCCGCAGAGGCGTCCCGGGCCCTGGTCGCACAGTTCGGCATCTCGCAGCGGTGCGCGAGTGCCTACGTCGCGCGCGTTCACGCGCGCTGGGAGGCCGAATCACGGGAGGGACGAGAGCAGAAGCGGGACCAGGCGCTCGCGCGTCTGACCCAACTCTCCCGGAGTGCAGAAGCACGGGGTGCATTCGGCGCTGCCGTCCAAGCTGAAAAGGTGAAAGCCCAGATCAATGGGCTGCTCGCGCCCCAACAGGTCCAGGTTCAAGCTGCGGTTCAGGTCAGCCCTTCGCAAAAGGATGACTTCTCCCTCGCCGCCGTGGTGGAAGAGCTCGAAGCCATCGAGGAGATTCTCCGGGCCGCCCGGCCGAAGCTCGGTACACCTCCGGAATCGCGAACGATTCCGACGTAGGCCAGCGCGGTATATACGTCTCGCGCGGAGGTATATACACGTCGGCAACGCATCCGGTGACGGCCGGCCGAACCCGGCTGTCCTCACCGACAACTTGGGGGCCTAGCGAAAGTTCGCGCTACTGCCCCGCGCCGTTGCCGACCTCACGGAGGCGTGGCCCGAACACCTTCTTCAGATTCAGGAGGCGGTCGACCGCCCAGCGTCGGTACTCTTCGAGTTGGTCGGCGGGGTCATCGATGCGGCCTGGACGATGGGCCGCGATGCGGCACCCACGGCGACCTTCGAGCGAGTCCCATTCCAGCGGCTCCCCGATCTCGCGCTCAATGTCCGCCCGGAGGTCACGAAGCCGCGTGAGCGCGGCTACATTCGCTTCCCGGTCCTTGAGATCGACGAAGACCTCAGCTCGGACGCGCCCGTCGTTCGTGAACGACACGCCGTAGGTGAAGCCCCCGGTACCCGACGCGAAGTTGAACCAGTTCTGCGGCTGACCCGCTTTGGCGTTGGTGAACTTGTGCTTATCGCGCAGCTCGTCGATGAGCACCTGGAAGAAGTTCTGGTAGGCGGCCATCTTCGAGGTCACTTCGCCGGTGACCTCCGAGCGCTTCACCTTGGACCAATTGTTCGGCGCGGCTACAAGACGCATGTTGATGGCGGGCTTGGAGTCGTCCACCTTAAGGAGCTCGACGACGACGCCAAAAAACTCCACGGACCCTTCAAGCCCTCGGTTCAGCCAGTCGAGAGCTTGCCGGTGTTCTTCGCGGAACTCGGGCACGACCCAAACGGCGGTGCGCGCCTCGGTCCCTGCTGCGTAGGTGAGGAGCTGCCCCAAGTGGCTATGGTCGGTCGCTTCGAGTTGGTTTTCGATGGCGACCAGGCAGTCGCGCCCCAGGTCGCGAGCCAGGATGTCGAGCGAGAAGTCTCCGATCGCGTGTTCACGCTGGACCACTTCGAGCTCGAAGCCGAGGAGTTCGCCGAGTTCGTCGATATGGTCCGCTAGCCAAGGCGTGAAGTCGTGCGCCTCGTGAGTCCAGACTTTTCGTACGTCCACTCGCTCCAGCTTGCCCAGGTCCGCCATCAGCTCCCCCTCCGTTCTGCGGAACGTCAAAGCAGTCGACAGCTTGCGGATGCCAGCAAGACAACACTTCGACCGTCACGCATCCTCTCATTGTCGATCGTCAGGCAGATCACATCAAGGACTTGATCTTCCGATAGGTCGTTCAATGTGGGAAGTGGGCCGGAGAGCATGCCTAGTCGTGGCAGCTACGCCCAACCTCGGCCCCCGCCTCCGGCAAGCTCGTGAACGAGCCGGGCTGACGCAGGCAGAGCTTGCCGAGAAGGCCGACGTTGCCGACGCCACCCTGAGCCGCATCGAGCGGAATCGCTTCGAGCCGTCGATGGCCATCGTGAAGCGCCTTGCCGACAGCCTCCGCGTCGGCGTGGACGAGCTTCTCGCCGGCAAGAAACCTGACCAACGACCTTCGCTGCGCCGGTCCGAGGCGCGTCTGCTGGCTACTGTTCGTGACCTCGACGACGCCACCATCGATGACATCACCAAGGGCGTCCGGCTCATCATGGGTGCTGCTCGCCGAAGCGCCCGCAGGGTGTGATCGATCGCACACGATCCTGAAAGGTGCGATCAACAACGAAACGCTCTTCTCGTTGTCGGCGATCGCGTGCGCGCTACGCTTTGTTGTGGGCAAAGCGAACGCGCGGCTGCTTGGGTACATAAGGGTTTCCTCCCAACTGCAGAGTGAGGAAGGCGTTTCGCTCGACGCCCAGCGGACGAAGCTCCGCGCCTACGCCACGGCCCTTGACCTCGAGCTTGTCGACATCGTTGAGGACGCGGGGCTCTCAGCGAAGTCGCTCGCGCGTCCCGGGCTTCAAAACGTTCTTTCTCGTTTGGTCGACGGCGAAGCGACCGGCATCCTCGTGGTGAAACTCGACCGCCTCACCCGCTCGGTACGGGACCTCGGTGACCTCGTAGAAAAGTACTTTGGTGCGCGGTTCTCCCTGCTCTCCGTGAACGACAACATCGACACGCGGACGGCATCCGGGCGGCTCGTATTGAACGTGCTGACGTCGGTTGCGCAATGGGAACGCGAAGCGACGGGCGAACGAACGCGAGACGCCCTCGCTCACCTCAGGACGCAGGGGGTCCGCCTCGGTGGCGCCGCGCTCGGGTGGAAACGCGCTCTGCATACCGATGACGAAGGACGCCGCTGTATCGAGCTCGACGAGCGCGAAGGCCGCACCGTGGGGCGCATATTAGATCTTCACGGGCAGGGCCTGTCGCTCAGAGACATCGCGCGCACTCTTTCCGAGGAAGGCTATCCGAGCAAACGGGGCGGTCGCTGGGCGCCCGAGACCGTTCGCAAAGTGATCGCCCGTCATCGACTGTCAGTCGCCGAAGAGCGGCAGCGTCCCCTTGCGCGTTGAGCCGCCGTCGGAGGATCGGTGGGCCGGCGCAAACAGATACTCGGAGTCGGGATCGTGCTGGCGGAAGCGTTCGAGCGCCAGCTCCCGATTCTGCACCGCGTAGCAGTACACGCACCCATGCGGGCACGTATCGTATTCGCCGATATCCCGGGACTCGAAGCAGCCGCAGTCCTTTCGGTTACCCTTGAGACGAGCGCGAATGGTGCCACCGGCGAGGCCTTCAAGCCGATGTACGTCCACACACGTTGCGTCTTCCGCCCCGTCGACGATCAGGTCGCGTTGCGAGCAGACGCTGACGCGGATTCCGTGTTCACGAGCGATACGGAGAAGGCCCGACAGCAGGCGTCGCTTCTCTTCGGTTGGAGGATCGTGCCAGTCAAAGCCCACCTCGCGAGCCGCTGCTTCGAGATTGCGTCGCGTCTTTCGGTACAACTGCGCAAACGAGATGACGACCTCGTCCGTCGCACCTTGAAGGCGGCCTGCGAGCCAGCGAAAGTTGTCGAGGTGAAACTCTCCGGGCGTGAGGCTCGAGTGAATGATGGTGTCGTAGCGCCACACCAGCGCCCGCGCGCCGAGGAGCTCGCGAACCCGCCACGCTGATTCGACGCTCTTCTCCGCGTCCACCACGGAGGTCTCGAGGGCTCGAGGGTATCGATTGATGGTGTACTGCACGACCGTCGGGTAGCCCCGTTCTTTGAGCTCGGGCAGGTGCTTTAGGAACGGCTGGACGTTCTTGGTCCAAAGGACGATGCCGGCTACGTGGGCGCGTTCCAGGGCCACTCGGTAGACCTGCCCGCTGTACGGGTTCACGCTCATGCAGTACCCGGCGCGCACGCGACGCATGAACCACTCCCCGTAGAACGTCGGGATGTCGGTCTTGTAGCTCGCCGAGATGATCATTCAGGCCTTTCGTAGCACCCGGTAAGCAACGTTCGCAGTGATCTTCGGTTGCCCTTCGATGCGATGGTAGTGGTCGCCGAGGTCTGTCTTCTCTTCGGCATTGGGAAGCCGAAGTTGCGCAGAATCGTTAGAGGCCAGAACGTTGATGCCTCGACCTGTGAATCGCTCGTCGAACCACTGAAAAAACACCGACGATGCGTTGTCCACGTAGAGGAACATGGCACCGGACTTTGCGGCTTGGAACAGATTCTCGAAAAACGGGGCCGCCTTGTCTCGAATCGCATGCACCTCAGAAGCAAAGTAGATCATGGTGAATAGATCCGACTGGAGGTACTTGACGTTCTTCTTCCAGGTGGATTCGTCGGCCACATCGAACGGTTGGAAGTACGTCGAGATCTCGGCTCCGACCTTGTCGTCGACGTCGCTCCACGATTCGCTCCAAGCCTGCTCTCTGTCGTAGAGAAAGAACTTCAGCCTGGGCTTGTAGGACTGACCGTCTAGAAACTTGAGGACGCCGAGCAGGTCGCTGCCCGGGCCTCCGCCAACACACGTGGCTTGGACTTTCTCTTGCGCGAAGAGGGTCTTCAGCGGTTCGCTTTGCGCTATCAGGTCCGCAACGATGTTTGCGTGCGACGTTACGTAGCAGCACAGGTAGACGTAGCGGGTCGCTGGGTCCGCGTAGTCGAGCGCGACCGTGCCGGTCGAGAGTTTGCCGTAGTGCTCTCTCAGGTAGCTCTCCTTCGCCCGAATTGCGGTCACCTTCTCCGCGTCTGAGCTTCCAGGAAGCTGTTGCCACACTTCATCGAGCACGGTCTTCAGCAGAGGAAAGCAGCGCATCGTGGTCATGGGGCAAGCGTACACCCGCGTCCCGGCGTCTGGCTCGATGGCCGAGCGGGCGTCAGCCGCTTGACGCTCCTATGCTGCGCCGCGCTCGATGCGCTCGCGAAGCCTCATCACGTCCGTTCGCTTGTAGAGGCGGTACCCGTTGATGGGGTGCCGCCGGGCTTTGAACTTGCCCGTCTCGTCCCAGCGGCGGAGCGTTGGCAGGCTGACCCCCAGCAGATCTGCGGCTTCCGCGATGGTGACCAGGTCGAGGGGACTGACCGCTTTTTCCTTCGCCACACGCGAAAGCTATCCAACGTTGATCAAGTCTGCAAGTCCGCGTATCGTCGACCGCTGGCATGGCAGCGAAGAAAACCCAGACAAAGAACCAAGGCGACCTTCCGTTCGCGAAGACCGCCAAGCCTGCCAAGAGCGCCAAGACCGCCACCCCGAGCGAGGCAAAGTCGACGGCGGCAGCAAAGGGGGCGCGTGCGAGTCGCTCGTCGGCACCACCGCCAGATAGCGGTCGAGACCTAGGGTTCGAGCGCAAGCTCTATCAAGCCGCCGACAAGCTGCGGAACAACCTCGACGCCGCAGAGTACAAGCACGTCGTACTCGGTCTCGTATTCCTCAAGTACATCAGCGACGCGTTCGACGAGCTGCACCAGCGCCTCTCCGCCCAAGCCGACGAGGGGGCCGATCCCGAAGACCGGGACGAGTACAGGGCGGAGCGTGTGTTCTGGGTTCCCATCGAGGCGCGGTGGGCAGCCATTCAGGCCAAGGCAAAACAGCCGACCATCGGCCAATTCATCGACGATGCGATGGTCGCCATCGAGCGCGACAACCCTTCCCTCAAGGGCGTGTTGCCGAAGAACTACGGCCGGCCGCAGCTCGACAAGCAGCGACTCGGCGAACTCATCGACCTCATCGGGACGATCGGGTTCGGCGCGAAGGAGAGCAAGTCGAAGGACATCCTCGGTCGCGTGTACGAGTACTTCCTCAGCGAGTTCGCGCTCGCCGAGGGCAAGAAGGGCGGCCAGTTCTACACGCCCGGCTCCGTCGTTCGTCTCTTGGTCGAGATGCTCGCGCCGTACAAGGGGCGCGTCTACGACCCTTGCTGCGGCTCCGGCGGCATGTTCGTGCAATCGGAGAAGTTCGCCGAAGCGCACGGCGGTCGGGTCGGGGACATCAGCGTCTACGGCCAGGAGTCGAACCCGACCACGTGGCGCCTCGCGAAGATGAACCTCGCCATTCGTGGCATTGAGGCAAACCTAGGGAGCGAGAACGCAGACACGTTTCACCGCGATCTGCACAAGGATCTAAAGGCCGACTACATCCTCGCGAACCCGCCGTTCAACTCGAAGGACTGGGGCCAGGACCGCATCAAGGATGATGCGCGCTGGAAGTACGGCGTTCCGCCTGCCGGCAACGCAAACTTCGCGTGGGTGCAGCACTTCATTCACCACCTGAGCCCGACGGGGCAGGCGGGATTCGTCCTCGCGAACGGTTCGATGTCGTCGAACCAATCGGGCGAAGGCGAGATTCGCAAAGCCCTCGTCGAAGGCGATCTCGTCGACTGCATGGTGGCCCTTCCCGGACAGCTCTTCTACTCGACGCAGATTCCGGTCTGCTTTTGGTTTCTCGCCCGCGACAAGAAGAACAACAAGTTCCGCGACCGCCGCGGAGAGATTCTCTTCATCGACGCCCGCAAGATGGGGCGCCTCATCGATCGCGTACAGCGAGAGCTGACGGAGGAGGATGTTGCGCGCATCGCAGGCACCTACCACGCATGGCGTGGAGACAAGGGCGCCGGCAAGTACGAGGATGTCGCGGGTTTCTGCAAGAGCGCAAAGCTCGAAGAGGTTGCGGCCCATCAGTTCGTGCTCACGCCGGGGCGTTATGTCGGGGCGGAAGATATCGAGGACGACCAGGAGTCGTTCGAGGAGCGGTTTCCGAAGTTGGTAGCGAAGCTCGAGGAGCAGTTCGTCCAGAGTGATAGCTTGCAGGCAGCTATCCGGCGTGCCCTGGGGACCATCGATGCCGGCTGAGATCGAAGTCGTCCCTCTTGCCGCGTTGGTCGAGGAAGAGCGGGGAATCAGCTACGGCATCGTTCAACCAGGGCAGCATGATTCCGACGGGATTCCCATCGTTCGTGTAACCGACATCCGGCACGGTAGAGTCGATACAAGTTCCCCTCTGCGGGTTGCAAGGTCCGTAGAAGCGAAGTACGGGCGAACCCGGCTCAGAGGCGGAGAGCTTCTCTTGTCGCTGGTCGGAACCGTAGGGCAAACCGCGATTGCCGGCCCAGACCTTGTCGGTTGGAACACCGCGCGCGCGGTCGGAGTGCTTCCGGTACGAAGCGACGTCGATGCCCGATGGATTCACTACGCACTATCAAGTCCAGAGCTACAAGCCACCATTCGCGACTGGTGCAACACAACAGTCCAAGCAACGCTGAACCTAAAGGACGTAGCTCGCCTTCCCATTCCGCTACCGAGTCCAGTCGACCGAAATGGCGTGCTCGCCGTTCTCGGGGCCCTCGACGACAAGATCGAACTGAATCGCCGCATGAACGAGACGCTGGAAGCGATGGCGCGTGCGCTCTTCAAGAGCTGGTTCGTGGACTTCGACCCCGTGCGCGCGAAAGCAGAGGGACGCGCGCCGTTCGGCATGGACGCCGAGACCGCCGCGCTCTTTCCCGACAGCTTCGAGGATTCGGAGTTGGGACCGATTCCGAAGGGGTGGAGATGCGCACCTCTCGGGGAGTGGGCCACGGCGCTCTCCGGCGCGACGCCGTCAAAGTCCAATCCTGCGTTTTGGAGTGGAGTCATCCCGTGGATCTCCCCGAAGGTCATGACGGCCATCCACGCAGACGAGCCCGACGCATTCGTAACGTCGAAAGCCGTTGATTCGGGTCTTCGCGTTGCTCCGCGTGGAGCGACCTTGGTTATGGTCCGGGGAATGGGCCTTCACGAGAAGGTCCGAGTGAGCCAGGCGAGACAGGACGTCACTTTCAATCAGGACGTGAAGGCACTAGTCGCCAGTCGCGTTGAGCCGACCATCTTGCTGTTTGCGATGCTCGACGCGCAAGCGGACCTCTTGCAGCGCGTACAGAGCTCCGGTCACGGCACCGGCGTTCTGCCCAGCGACATTCTTCTCGCTCATAAGCTGACGTTGCCCTCCGTGGACGAGCAAACGCTGATGAAGCGAACTCTGGACGACCTCAATGAGCGCGTTGCAACGTCTCGCGCTGAAAGCCGAACGCTAGCTTCTATCCGCGACGTGCTTCTTCCACGCCTACTTTCGGGCGAGGTCCGCGTGAAAGATGCGGAGAAGCTCGTGGAGGCGGCGTCGTGAGCAAGAAGAAGCGCATCCGGCGCGTCTTCTCGGTGAAAGAGGAGCTTCTCAAGAAGTCTCGCGAGGCGGCGCTTGCGGCCGTGCAGGTCTTCAACAACCCGAACATCACCTTCAAGTCCGAGACGTTCATCGTCCTGATGAACATCGCGTGGACGTATCTGTTGCACGCCTACTACCGCGAGAAGAACGTCGACTATCGCTACTACAAGGAAGGGCGCGAGCGTCGGAAGTACGACCGAACCAAGCACGGGGCGTACAAACACTGGGAGCTTGAACGATGCCTGAATGAGAAGGGGTGCCCCTTGGCACGCGACGTCGCTGAGAACCTTCGGTTCTTGATTGGCGTGCGGCACGAGATTGAGCACCAGATGACCTCGCGCATCGACGACCTACTGAGCGCGAAGTTCCAAGCGTGCTGCATCAACTTCCACGAGGTGATCTCGAGTCTGTTCGGCGAAAGCCTGGGTATCGCGAAGCATCTTGCAGTGAGTTTGCAGTTTGCGTCCTTGCAACAGGAACAGGTGGACGCCCTCCGGGAACACGCCGATCTCCCGGCGAACATTCAGGCCTTTATCTCCGGGTTCCAGGGGGCGCTCCCGGACAATATCTTTCAGAGCCCACGGTTCGCATATCGCGTGATCTTCGTGCCCAAGACGGCGAACCACTTGAATCAAGCCGATCAGGTCATCACCTTCGTCAAAGCGGACTCCCCGCTCGCCAAAGAGGTCAACGCGCAATATGCGGTCCTCCGCGAGACAGAGCGTCCAAAACACCTGCCTTCGGCGGTCGTCGCGAAGATGAAGGCGGAAGGTTTTCGCGAATTCGGCATGCACCAGCACACGGAGCTGTGGAAGGCGAAAGACGCGAAGGGGGACGGCAAAGGGTTTGGCGTACAGGTGGCGAACACCTGGTACTGGTACGACGCTTGGGTTGACGAAGTCCGCGCCCACCTCCGAGGGGGGACGTCGTGACCGACTCCAGACCCCCCACGTCCGAGCTCATTCTCTACCAAACCGAGGACGGTCGGACGCGCATCCAGTGCCGGTTCGACGGCGACACGTTGTGGCTGACGCAGGCCCAGATCGCCGAGCTCTTCCAAGTGACGCCCCAGAACGTAACGCAGCATCTCGGGCGCATCTTCGAGTCGGGCGAGCTTTCCGAGGAGGCAACTTGTAAGGATTACTTACAAGTTCGAACCGAGGGAAACCGCGAGGTAAAACGGCAGCTCCGGCACTACAACCTGCCCGCGATTCTTGCCGTGGGCTACCGCGTCGAGAGCGTTCGCGGCACACAATTCCGTCAGTGGGCAACGGCCCGCCTTGGTGAGTTCCTCGTGAAGGGCTTCACCATGGACGACGAGCGCCTGAAGAACCCACCCGGTCCGGGACAGCAAGACTACTTCGACGAGCTCCTCGAGCGGATTCGCGACATCCGCGCTTCGGAGCGGCGCTTCTACCAGAAGGTGCTCGACATCTACGCGACCAGCATCGACTACCAAGCCGACGCCGATCTCTCACAGCAGTTCTTCGCCACAGTGCAAAACAAGATGCACTTCGCTGCGCACGGGCACACCGCAGCGGAGGTCATTGTCGCGAGAGCAGACGGCGAAGCGCCGATGATGGGCCTCACCACGACGCGCACACCGGGCACGGTGCGCCGCGAAGACGCCCAGGTCGCCAAGAACTACCTTTCCGAGACCGAGCTGTCGGTCCTGAATCGCATCGTCACGATGTACCTCGACTTTGCCGAGCTTCAGGCGCTCGACCGGAAGCCGATGACCATGCGCGATTGGATCGTCAAGCTCGACGAGTTCCTGAAGACGACGGGGCGCCCCGTTCTAACCGACGCTGGAAAGGTCTCCGCCGAGGCAGCGAAGACCAAGGCTGAAGAGGCGTTTCGCGCCTACCGCGAAAAGCAGGCGCGTGAACCAGCTCCAGTGGACGACGCGTTCGAGCGGGCGACGAAGGCGCTGCCTTCAAGGAGGGGGAAAAAGCCGTGAGCGCAGTGACCGAGGATGCAGTCGAGACGCTCGCGCTTCAGACGTTTGCACGTCTCGGGTACGAGTGCCTGCACGGACCCGACATCGCCCCCGATGAGCCGGCGGCAGAACGCGCAACCTACGGCGACGTCGTGCTCAAGGGGCGGCTCGAAGAGGCCCTGCGGCGCCTGAACCCCAACGTTCCCCAAACCACCATCTACGAAGCCCTTCGCATCCTCACCATTCCTGACGCGCCTTCGCTTCTTCAGAACAACCGTCGCTTTCATCGCTTCCTTCGCGAAGGGCTGGAGGTCGAGATCGCCACCAAGGGCGGCGAGGTGAAGGGCGAGCGGCTTCGCTTGGTCGACTTCGACAACGTCGAGGAGAACGATTGGGTTGCGCTCAGCCAGTTCACGGTCGTTGAGGGACAACATAATCGAAGGCCGGACGTCGTCGTCTTCGTGAACGGGCTCCCACTCGCCGTCATCGAGCTCAAAAACGCGGCCGACCCAGACGCCACGGTGCAAGACGCCTTTCAGCAGCTCCAGACGTACAAGGCGCAGATCCCTTCGCTCTTCGTCTTCAACGAACTGCTGATCATCTCCGACGGCATCGACGCGCGCGTCGGCACGATTACCGCAACCTGGGAACGCTTTGCGCCGTGGCGCACCATCATCGGAGACAAGTCCGCACCGCCCACGCATCTTCAGCTCTCGATTCTTCTGCACGGCGTCTTCGACCGGGGCCGCTTTCTAGATCTCGTACGAAACTTCGTGGTGTTCGAAGAAGATCGAGACGCGGTCGTGAAGAAACTTGCCGGGTACCATCAGTTTCACGCCGTGCGCACTGCCGTCGAAGAGACCGTTCGTGCAACGCGTCCCGATGGCAACCGCCGGGTTGGCGTGGTGTGGCACACGCAGGGCTCCGGCAAGTCCCTCACCATGACGTTCTACGCGGGCAAGGTCGTGCTCCACCCCGCGATGGAGAACCCCACGGTTGTTGTCATCACCGACCGGAACGATCTTGACGACCAACTCTTCGGCACGTTTTCCAAGTGCCACGAACTGCTTCGGCAGAAGCCGGTGCAAGCCAAAGATCGTGACGAGCTGCGCAGTTTGCTCCAGGTCGCGGCGGGCGGGGTCGTCTTTACGACGATTCAGAAGTTCCTTCCCGAGGGCAAGGGCGAGAAGTTCCCGATGCTCTCCGACCGGCGAAACATTGTCGTCATCGCAGACGAAGCCCATCGCAGCCAATACGGCTTCAAGAGCAAGCTCGTGCAGACCGAGAGCGGCGGCTACGTGGTGCCGGGCTTTGCTCAGCACATGCGCGACGCGCTACCGAACGCGTCCTTCATCGGGTTTACAGGGACGCCCATCGACGCCCAGGATAAGAACACGCGGGCGGTCTTCGGCGACTACATCTCGGTCTACGACATCCAGCGGGCTGTCGAAGACGGCGCGACCGTTCCCATCTACTACGAGAGCCGGCTTGCGAAGCTCGAGCTGAACGACGAGCTGAAGAAGGTCATCGACGACGAGTTCGAAGAGGTCACGGAGCAAGAGGAAGACGCCCGGAAAGAGCGCCTGAAGTCCAAGTGGGCGGCCCTCGAGTCGGTTGTCGGTGCGGAGACACGCCTTGGTCTCGTTGCCCAAGACTTCGTAAAGCACTTCGAGTCGCGCCTCGAAACGATGGCCGGCAAGGCGATGGTCGTCTCCATGTCGCGGCGCATCTGCGTTGCTCTTTACAAGGCGATCGTGTCCCTTCGACCGGAATGGCATTCGGATGACGACAAGGCCGGCGCGATCAAGGTCATCATGACGGGATCGGCATCCGACCCAACCGACTGGCAGCCGCACATTCGCAACAAGCCGCGGCTCGCAGAACTCGCGGAGCGACTCAAGGACCCGAACGATCCGTTGAAGATCGTGATCGTCCGAGACATGTGGCTCACCGGGTTCGACGCCCCCTGCCTGCACACCCTTTACGTCGACAAGCCCATGCAGGGGCACGGCCTCATGCAGGCTATCGCCCGCGTGAACCGCGTGTTTCGAGACAAGCCCGGTGGCTTGGTCGTCGACTACCTCGGGCTTGCCGACAATCTGCGCAAGGCGCTTGCCACGTACACCGAGAGCGGCGGCCAGGGCGAAACGGCGATCGACCAAGCCGAGGCCGTGGCCACCATGCTCGAAAGGGTCGAGGTCTGCCGAAACCTCTTTCACGGCTTCGATTACGCGGCGTTCATTCGGGGTACCCCCGTAGAACGGCTGCTCCTCTTGCCCGCCGCGCAGCAGCACATCTTCGCGCTCGAAGATGGGCGCGACCGGCTTCTCAAAGCCGTGCTCGGCTTGGTGAAAGCTTTTGCGCTCGCCGTGCCTCATGCCGAGGCGATTGCGATTCGCGAAGAGGTTGCGTTCTTCCAAGCAGTGAGGGCTGCGGTCGTAAAGACGTCTGGTTCGGCGTCGGGCAAGTCGGACGCAGACGTGGAGCACGCCATTCGGCAGATTGTGTCGAAGGCTATCTCTACCGACGGCGTGGTGGACGTCTTCACGGCGGCCGGACTCAAGCGACCGGACATCTCGATTCTGTCCGATGAGTTCTTGGCCGAGGTTCGTTCGCTCCCGCACCGAAACCTCGCGATCGAACTTCTGCGCAAGCTGATGAACGACGAGTTGAAGGTTCGCAAGCGGACGAACCTGGTTCAGTCGGAAGCTTTCTCCGACAAGCTCGAAAAGACGATGGCGCGCTACCGCAACCGCGCCATCGAGACCGCGCAGGTTATCGAGGAGCTCATTCGGCTCGCTAAGGACATGACCGCCGCGCAAAAGCGAGGCGAGGAGCTCAATCTGAACGAGGCGGAGCTTGCGTTCTACGATGCGCTCGAAACCAACGACTCCGCCGTGAAGGTGCTCGGCGACGCCGTCTTGACTCAGATTGCCCGAGACCTCGCCGACTCGATTCGCAACTCCGTGACCATCGATTGGACGGTGAAGGAGACGGTGCGGGCGAAGCTGCGAACCATGGTGCGGCGAACGCTGAAGAAGCGAGGCTACCCGCCGGACAAGACGGAGAAGGCCGTGGAGACCGTGATGAAGCAAGCGGAGCTTCTTGCCGCGGAGTGGGCAGCCTGATGAGGTTCGTGCTGCGGTACAGCGGGTCCCTTCCGTCCAACGCGAAAGCCGAGACGAAGAGCGTGCTACGCGTCGAGCTCAGCCAGCAACTCGAAGAGCTTTGGCGACACCCCCCGTTAAGTTCGTGCGACAAGCTTCGCCGGCCACCGGAGCGCGAGGGCGAGTTCTCCAATCTGCGAGAGCGCGGCGGTTGCTCATTCATTCCGTTGGTGACGGCGCAGGCGCGGGGACTCACTGAGCTAGACATCGTGCTGTTGCGTCCCGAGCCTGCGGGCAACTTGATCACTCGCGGTGGAGACATCGACAACCGGATGAAGACGCTGTTCGATGCCCTCAGTATGCCGGCCCATGTGGAGCAGGTAGGCCAAGCCGAGCGGACCGTCGGTGCTCCCATCTATTGCCTGCTCGAAGACGACAACCTGGTTTCCTCTCTGCGAGTGCGGACCGAGCAGCTTCTTCTCCCAAGTGTCGACCCGAGCCACGCTGAATTGCTCATCACGGTCGAGACGCGCGTGACGATGTCCACGTGGGGCAACGGCCATCTGAGCTGATCTTTTTTGGGGTTGGTCGATGATCCTGTCGGCACCGCAAGTTGCCGAAACGACACTGAAAATCTGTACCGTAGCGATCTTTTCATGTGTAATTACGATACGTTACGTGGCCGGCGGGTTTGACCGCGCGTCCGTTTTCGGCAAAAGAGATCGTCATGAAAACGATCCGCATGGTGCGCGCCCTCGTCGGCGTCAGCACCTCAAGTCTGGCCAAGCGGGCGCATGTCAGCGTCCGCGAACTGCAACGCATCGAACGCCGGGAGTCGTGGCCGAGACCAGCCACCCTGGCACGCATCGACGACGAGCTCGTGCGCGAGCGCGCGCTGGAGGTGGGTCATGCTTAGGTATGGAGATTGGGATGACCAGACGTTCCGAGCGGAACTCGTCGAAGGCCTTCGCAGAGCCGAGAGTTATCGTGAGCGCTCGTTCTACGCGCGCATGCTGAGCCGTTCGGCTGCGAAACGGGGAGCGTCACCCGTGGCGCAAGCAAAGCGGTTCATTCGCCTTCACCAGCACCGCGCATCGCGCTCCTCCTCTTCGAGGCAACCATCTGCTTCGGGTGATGACGGGGGCGACGGCGATCCAGAGCCAGCCCCGGCCGTACGCATCAAACCGAAGGCCACGCAGACAATCATTGTCGGGAAGACCAGGAACGAAAAGCTAGGGATCGGAAAAGGCTACGTCACGCTCGCCCCTGTAGAGGGCACGTGCTCGCCGACATGCCCGTTCATGCGCAACGGTTGTCTTGCTCGGCGCGGCCCAGGTGGCCACAACGCCCGCCTCGAAAGGAATGCGAAGCGCGAAGGTCTCACCGCCCTGGACCTGGCGAAGGAAGAAGCCTCGCTCATTGCTTTGTTCGCGGCGCGTTTGCGCCGTCGCCGTCGAGAACTGCCGTTGCGCATTCACTACTCCGGTGACTCTGCCACATCGGAGACCGCTCGTATCGTGAGCGCTGCGTGCGCGACCTGGCCCGGTCCGACGTGGACCTACTCGCACGCGTGGCGCGAAGTCGCGCGGGCTGACTGGGGGCCGGTCTCGGTGCTCGCGAGCGTCGACCTTCCCGAGCACGCCCACGAGGCCATGGCGCGCGGGTATGCGCCCGCGATCGTGGTGCCGACATTCCCAAACGGGAAGAAGCCATGGAAGGAGGCGGGAATCTCGTGGATTCCGTGCCTCTTTGAAACGCGCGGGACCACTTGTGTTGAGTGCCGGCTGTGCTTCGACGCGGACGGCCTCTTGCGCCGTAGGCAGGGCATCGCATTCGAGGCGCACGGTTCGGGTGCTCACAAGGTTCGTGAGGCACTCGTTCAACTCCGCCGCAAGAGCACCGAGGGTACGCCATGACGTTCGAGGCACTCCTTCAAGTCCAGCTCGTCGCATTGGCAGACCTCCTTGCGCCCCGACTCGCGCGTCTGATGCAAACATCGGCGCGCGAATACACGAGCAAGGCGCCGCCGCCGGGTATGAGCACCAAGCGCTTCAACGAACGCTGTCGCGAAGCTTCTCGACGTGGTGACCGTCGGGTTCAAAAGCTCGGACGCGTGTGGGTGGCGAACGAGGAGCTCTTCGTGCCACGTCAGCCCGCGGTGCCCCTTGCTTCGCTCGCAAAAACAAACTCCGAACCCTGGAGTCCAGAAGGTGCCCTGGGCGCCGCTGGGCTTCGCGCCCGTCGCAAGTAACAATGATGCCCCCGCGCCGCTAGCAACGGCCGGGGGCGTGACCGGAAAGGATGTTCCGATATGAAGAACTTAACTCGAAAGCCAAAGGGCCGCCCGGCATCAGGTTCCGTCGTCTGGAAGAACGATGGCTGGCACGCGCGCGTCACGCTGCCGGATGGGCGGAGGCCGCTCGTTCGCCTTGATCCCAGTATTCCTGCGCACGACCGAAACGCCGCAAAGAACTGTGCGCAGCAAGTGAGTGAGACTGCGCGCAAGATCGGCGCCGTATCGATCTTGGTGAAGGAAACAGTCGCTGAATACAGCGAGCGATGGCTCGAGACGCGAGAGGAACGCGGACTGTCGACCGTAGCCGACGATCGCGGACGCCTTAGGAAGTGGGTCCTCCCGCGTCTCGGGGCATGCGACGTGCGCGCTGTTCGTCGTGATGACCTCGAAGACCACGTACACTATCTCGACGGCGAAGTCCGGGCCGGCAAGCTCTCGTGGAAGAGCGCGAGCCATGTGTGGGCGCTCATGCGTGGCATGTTCCGCGACGCCTGCTCTGCGAAACGGCGCGAGCTTCGCGTTCGCGAGGACAACCCCGCGCTGAACGTCGACGGACCCGACAAGGGCGTGCGCAAAGTGAAAGTATTCCTCTATCCAAGCGAGTTCGAGAAGCTGATGGCCTGCCACGAGGTTCCCCTTGAGTGGCGCCGCACCTTCGCAGTGGTGACCTACTTGAACTTGCGAGCTGGCGAAGCGCACGCACTCACGTGGGCGGATGTTGATCTCGAGCATGGTCTCGTCCACGTTCACCAAAGCGCGAACAGGAAGACCGGTGCACTGAAGGCCACGAAAACCAATGTGGCAAGGCGGGTCCCCATCGAACCGGCGCTGCTCCCGCTCCTCCGCGCGATGAAGGCGCAGTCGGGTGGCGTAGGGCCAGTGCTGAGCACCAAAGCCACCGACCGAAAGTGCTCGCGGCAGTTGCGCCGTTGCCTCGGTCTTGCGGGGGTAACCCGCGCCGAGCTCTTCCCCGACGTGGCGACCAAGAGCACGCGGAAGGCCATCACGTTCCACGATCTCCGGGCGACCGGCATTACGTGGAGGATCATTCGCGGGGACAACCACATGGCCGTCAGGGATCACGCGGGCCACTCCACCATCACCACGACGGAGGGCTACATTCGGGCGGCAAGCGGGCTGAGCACGCCCTCGTTCGGGACGCCGTTCCCGGCCTTGCCAGGTACGTTGATGGGTGGCAGCCCTCCACCGTCCTCACCCGACGCCCCTCTGCCCCAAGCCCCGCCTCCTTCTGGGAGGCGGCGGCCTGGAGTGAGGAACCGAATATCGTCACCATTTTCGGTTTTTGCCACCCCGAGTCTCACGGAAGGCCGTGTTTCTAGGGGTCTTGGGTGGAGGCGCCGGGAATCGAACCCGGGTCCGAAAATCTCACGCAAGCTGCATCTACACGTTTAGTCGACCAACTAAGTCGCCGTGCGGCTCGCCGATCGACGGGCTTTCCGCAAAGCTATTGTCCTGTTTGCTCCTCGCTCCTCACCCGGACACCCGGTCAGGAACCAGCCAGTTCAATGACGCCCTCTCGAAGAGTACTGGCAGACTCTTCGATCGGACGGCTCAAGGACCGCTAATTAGGCGGCGAGAGCGACTGCGTTATCGTTCGCAATCAAAATTCCTCAGCTTTTTACGTGGGGCCAAGGAACCACGGCGTGCAGCAAACCTGTTGATGATCTCCGTCGAAACCAGTCGCCCCCTTTCGTACGTCTCAACGTAGAACGCGTGGCCGAAAGCGCAAGAGGGGATTGTCGCGCAATCGGCCTTTCTCGCAGGCTTGCTCGACGATTCGCACGGACAAGGCCGAAACATGGTTCGGCATGCCGGACCGCTGCGCGGCTCTCGCGATCGAACGTCTCCGGAAAAAGTATTGCCTACCACTTCCTTGCGAGGGGTCATCGGACATTGAAGAGTTGAGTGAGCGTGGACCTCCGAGCGGAACACAAGGTCTCGAGGGTCGATCCATGAAGCATCTGCTCGGCCTCCTCACCTCGACGCTCGTGTTCTCGGCGCAGGACGCCGTCGCTGCGGAGCCTCATGTCGAGCAGGTCCCCTTGCGCTACGAAGTGGCGAAGGGGTGTCCCGACCGGTCCGCCTTCATCGATGACGTGAAGAAGCGGACCTCGATCGTCTCGATCGACGAATCGAATGGCGCGCCCAGCGAAGCGAGTGTGCGCATCGTTGCGGACCAGACCGGGTTCACGGGAACGTTGCGTCTCCAAGGGTCCGAGCCGCGGCTCGTCCACGCAGCCGACTGCAAAGACGTCGTCTCCGTGCTCGCCTTCGTCCTTGCGTTTGCCTACGATCCGGATGCGAAGGAACCCTCCCCGGAGTCAGCCCCTTCGGTGCCGGCCGCAGCTCCTGCCAGCGCTTCCTCTGTCGCAGCCCCTCCTCCTCCGTCGGAAGCGCCTTCCCGAACGGCCCCGTCCCCCACACGTGCCCGGGCGCGCTGGAGTGTGGGCGGTCACCTCGAGTCGACGTCACTCGCTGGCCCGGCCTTCGGCGCACGCGTCTTCGCCGCCCTCCGTTTCCCGCGCCCGGGTTTCGTCGGAGCGGCATTTCGTGCCTCCGTCGGACGCGGCCTGCCTTCCGTGGTCACCGCGGAGAGCGGCGGCGCAGAGGCACTTCTCACGTTCACCGATCTCGAACTGGAAGGATGCGCACTGCAAGTTCCCGGAGCACTTGCAGAACTGCGCCTCTGCGGCCTTCTGCGGGGCGGATGGGTAGAGGCCGAGGGTCGCTTCGCTCAGTCGAACTCGACGGTGAGCCCATGGATCGCCGCTGGCATCTCCGCGCCCTTCCGCATCGGGCCTTGGCCTTGGTTGCAGTTCGAGGCGCGCCCGGTCCTCGAGCGCATCCTTCTTCTCGACCGCTTCTACGTCGAGCCCGATACGACGGTTTTCACGGCGCCAACGTTGCATATTCGGGTGGGTCTTGGGGCCATCGTGCACTTTCCATGATCAAGATCGCGCTCGGCCCCCATGAGCATGCTGTGAGCAAGAGTCTCGCGCACCAAGTGGAGCTCCCTCCCCCGACCATCGAGCCTGGCGTCGGGGGTGAGGACCGACTTCGCGTGATGTTCGAGACACATTTCGAGTTCGTGTGGCGCCTCCTCCGAAGGTCTGGTCTCTCGGACAGTCGTGCCGACGATGCGGCGCAAGAGGTCTTCATCGTCGCATCCCAGAAACTCCCGCACATCCTCGTCGGAAGCGAACGAAGCTTCCTGTTCGGCACAGCGCTACGTGTCGCGTCCACGATTCGGCGGAGCGCGGAATACCGCCGTGAACGCGTCGAGGACGTGGAAGACCTCGGCTCTCAGGAATCGCGCCAAAGCCATGGCGTGAGCACCGAAGACCTGGTTGACCAGCGGATCGCGCGCGAAGCACTCGATTCCATTCTCGAGAGCATGGAAGACGACCTTCGACTCGTGTTCGTCCTCTTCGAGCTCGAAAACACGTCCATGGCGGAGATCGCGACCCTTCTCGAAATTCCACCAGGCACCGTCGCCTCTCGGCTCCGCCGGGCGCGGGAATTTTTCCACACCAAGGTCGATGCGCGTTTCCCGAAACGCCTACGAGAATACGATGAGTGATCCGAAACGACTACTAGACGAACTTGCGGACGACAGCGGTGGCGCGCGCCTCCTCGCTTCAGGACTGGGCGATGCGCCCTCACGCGCAACCAAGGCGCGCATCGCGGGTGCACTCGGGCTCGCGACGACCGCCGCAGCGGGTAGCGGTGCAAGTACCGGCGCTGCGGCGGCTACCGCAAAAGGGAGCGCTGCCCAGACTTCCGGTGCGCTCATCGGCAACACGGTCGCAGGTTCCGTCGCCACCAAGACCGCCACGGCAGGAGTCGTCGGGTTCTTCGGGGCGAAAGGAGTCTGGATCGCGTCCTTGCTGGGCATCATCGCGCTCTCGGGCGGGCTCGCTTCCACCTTCGCGACGCGTTCCGTTGCTCCGTCTGCGCCATCCGCACCAGTCGAAACCAAAGCGCAACCTGTTGCCTCTGCCTCTGTCGCTGATCCGAGCGCTCCCGCTCACTCGGCTTCGAGCGCCGATTCGCTCGAGGTAGCTCCGATCGTCCCCGTCGTCCCCTCGCTTTCCCCGGTGAGTCGAGGGGTTGCTTCGAATGCGACGAAACTTCCGAACGCCGTATCTTCGAACGCCCCTTCAGACGTCGCGGAGGAACTGCGCCTCGTCGAAAACGCACGAAAGGCGCTCCGCGGAGGAAACCCGAGCGCCTCCCTCACGGTGCTCCAGACCTACGATGCGACGTACCCTCATGGTGTACTCGCCCTCGAAGCGAACGTCCTTCGTGCCGAGGCGCTCGTGCGATCGGGCCGCCGGAAGGAAGGCCAGGCGCTCGCGACCCGACTGCTGCAGGCAACGCCCAGCGGCCCGCACGCGTCGAGACTTCGTAAGCTATTGGAGGTGGAAGATGCGACGACACCCTGAACTCGAAACGCGCCGGAGACACCGCATTCGGGCCGGCGCTTTCCTCGTGGCTTTGTGCGCCGGCGCGCTGGGAGCGTGCGGAGGAAGCACCTCCCTCGGTCGCATGGCCGATGGCCTCGGTGAGGGCGAAGTGTGTCCGAGCGAACGTTGCGATGGCCAACCACAGAGCGCAGGCCCCCAAGAATGCCCCGCTCAAACACGTGCAACATACACATGTCGTTCCGACGGACGCGGCGCTTGTTCGCGCGTGCCCGACTGCGAAGCCATCAACGCGGGAGCTCTCTCGGATTCCGGTGTGCCCTTGGGTTGTCCACTCGATACGTCCGAGAGCGCCATCGTTCCGCCCGATGTGACGAAACTCACTGCCACGTCGCCAGGCGGCGCACTGAGCGTCCCCCCACCGGCGGGTTCTACGTGCCACCCCCATCTCGTTCGGTACGTCGTCGACCTCGATGCGAAGGCGATAGCGTGGGAGGGCTGCGACACGGTTGCGAGCAACGAGCCGTATGCCCCCAGCCATGGGGAAGGCGTCCTCACCGATGCGCAGGTGCTCACGATCAAGCGCGTGTTCGCATGCCTCGAGAGCGTCGACTCCGCGCCCTG
This sequence comes from Polyangiaceae bacterium, assembly GCA_046351415.1. Classification (GTDB taxonomy): domain Bacteria; phylum Myxococcota_A; class Polyangia; order Polyangiales; family Polyangiaceae; genus JABFRG01. The sequence goes on from JAXLYO010000001.1 coordinate 810,485, forward strand.
TACGAATGACGCGAGTCTCGACGTCGTGCAAGTGACGACGCCGCGAGGCACGACGAAGTACGAGAGCGCGCTCAGCTGCTCCGCCAGCCCGCCGAAGATCAAAGGTACGAGCGAACTCTTCTCCAGCATGCGCAACGTGCTGCTCTGAGTGCGACGGCGTCGCGAACGCGATGGTGGCACCATACGTCGAAACCGTGATCAAACTCGCGACCTCTCTCCATCATAGGGCAGGAGGTTCTGATGAAAAACGTTGCAGCTCTCTTCGTGGTGAGTCTCGTTGGTTCACTCGTTGCGTGTGGTGGCTCGACCGTCGTGGACAACGCAGACGACAAGCGAAGCCCACTCGGCAGCGTCGAGCCAGGCTGCGGAGACGCGGAGGCGATTCTTCCCGCGGACGCAACGAAACTCACGTTTCGAACGCCCCTGTTTGGAGTCGCGACGACGGCGCCCGCCGGCTCCGAATGCGATCGAAGCTATCATACGTTCGTCGTCGACCTCGTAGCCCGCGAGATGACCTACGAAGATTGCGAGAACGTGGCGAGCGACCTTCCTTTCATGATTAGCCGAGGCTGGAGCGTCCTGAACAAGGCGCAGGTGCAGGCTGCAAAGGATGCGTTCGCGAAACTCGCGCACGCGAACGGAGGCGCATGCGATGCGAGCGTGGCGCGCAACGAAGTTTCGATCACGACGCCGCGCGGCATCACGACGTACTACGACGCGAGGAGCTGCGCTGCACAGAGCCCGAAGGTCACCGGCGTCGACACGTTGACCGACGATCTGTACGGCCTACTCGCCCTGCGCTGACGAGAACGCGCCGAGCTCTCTCGGACCACGTGGAGACGTCTGGCTCCACGACCCGAGACGGCTCGGCGCAACGGATCCTAATCGTTGGATAGGACGAACATCTACGCAGGCCTGGATTCCCGGGAAGCTCACGCGGGCAGCGCTGCCCTGACGGGATCGCTGCGTAGGCCAGACCTCGGGGTGCGTAAAACAGACAGCAGAATGGGTCTCCGCTGCCACAAACAAGTCGCAGCGGGATCCACCGGTGGACCCGAAAATGTCCATGTAGGCATAATTGTTCATGCCAGGCGGATTTCTCACTGAACCCTGTGTCTTAGAATTTCCGCGGGAATCGTGATGTCACCAAAACGCGGTGCATGTGGGCAAAGTCGCCCCGACACCCGTGGCATCGAAGCTGCATTCCTCCAGCGCATGAACCGTTTCGTGATGCTCTCGGCCCTCGCACTCGCGCTCTCGAGCGTGGGGCTCGCCGGTTGCGCTGCGGATGTGTCGCAGGAAGACCTCTATCCCCAACAAGCGTCGAGCGACAACGCGCTCACCCAAAAAGAGCACGGCGGCTGCACGGAAAGCATGATGCATGCGGCCGCCGACGCCTGCGGTAGCGCCGTTCGTTGGTGCATCGATACCGAGCGCGACGGGCATGGCTCCGCGTCCTGCGCGAACGGCCACAAGGTTTCCAACTACGGCGCCGACTACGTGTGGACTGTTTCCGAATAGGAAGTAAGCAGTGGAGGAATGAAACACGTCTTCCTCACCGGTGCCTCGAGTGGCATCGGTCATGCTATTGCTCTGGAGTATGCAGCCAAAGGCGCTCATCTGTACGTCGCTGCGAGGCGTGAGAAGGAGCTCACGAGCCTTGTCTCACGCATCGAGAAGAGCGGCGGCTCGGCGACGGCAGTGCCCCTCGACGTGAGCGACCCGGCGGCCGTCCTCGCTGCGCTCAAGGCGGCTGACAAAGCGAGCGGCGGGCTCGATGTGGTCATCGCGAACGCGGGTGTCGGCACCGGCGATCACGCAAAGTCCTTCGAGTGGAACGAAGTCGAAAAGCAACTTGCCGTGAACGTCGTCGGCGCCATCGCAACCGTGACGCATGCGATTCCTCTCATGAAGAAGCGCGGACGCGGTCACCTCGTCGCCGTGACCAGCCTCGCAGGGCGCCGTGGCCTGCCCGTTGGCGGCGTGTATAGCGCCACGAAGGCTGCAGTTTCGGTCTACATGGAGAGTCTGCGCTCCGCACTCGCCTCGGACGGCATCCGTGTCACCGACGTGCAGCCCGGCTTCGTCGAAACGCCCATGACGGCCAAGAACACCTTCAAGATGCCGTTCAAGTGGACAGCGGAACAAGCTGCAAAGTACATCGTCAAGAAGCTCGAACGCGCACCGGCCATCATCGCCTTCCCGATTCCGCTCGACGCGGCGACTCGCTTGCTTGGCGTGCTCCCCAACGTTGCGTTCGATCCGATCGCGCGTCGCGCAGCGAAGCAGAATCGCTAGGCGCGTTCTCTTCCTGGATGGCCGGCGATGCGCGCGAGGGCCTCTCGCCACAGATCGGAAATGGGAGGCACCGGGCGTCCTTCGTCTTCGAAGCGGCCTCGTGCAACCGGCTCCCATTCCGAAAGGAGCCGGTCGAGCGTCGCGTCGCCCAGCGAGAGCGTTTCGCGGTTGCGGGCAAGCCACGTGATGGCCGCCAGATCGCACTGCAGCTCGGTGTACGCGCGCTCCTCGAAAGGGCCGTGGTTGTGGAAGTGCGCCCAGTCGTGAAGGCCCCAGAACACGCCGGCGAAGCTGTCGGTCGCGAGGCACATCACGTCGCCTGGTGGAACGCGCAGCCCATAGAGGTCGTCCGTCGCATCATCGATCGCGTACGGCGCCAGGATGCGCTCCTTCGGATGCGAGAGCTTTGGCACGTGCAAGGACGCAAGCTCGCTCGGCAGGAAATCGCATTTCGACGTGAACACGAAGGCCATGCCCGGAGGGTTGTCCGACGTGAGTGGGCGCGCTGCATCGAGGCCTTCCGGCGGCAAACGAAGCTGCAGTTCGTCGCTCGTGCACCAATTGAACGCATCGAATACGTGCGAAGGCACGACGCACGCAATCGGCTCCACCAACAAAATCGCTTCGCGAAATGCAATGCCCACGAAGGACCTTCTAAAGCATTCCCCTGCCCGCGCATTCAAAACCGGCAAACGAGGGCGTTTTCGCTACCGCGCTTCGGCTTCGAGCGATAACCTGTCTGGCTGTGACGCGGCGTGTGCCCGTCCGGAGTGATATTGCGTGGAGCAAGAACTACCCTCCAAAAAAGACGTCTGCATTGCGCTGCTCGAGCAGTCCGTCGTTCGCGTCTTTCTCGACCCGCGTCGCGAAGGCGTGACGATTCCCGTATGGCTCAAGAAGCAGCCTCAGCTGCTTCTCGATGTAGGGCTCAACATGCCCATTCCCATTCCCGATCTCCATGTCGGTGAAGACGCACTCACGTGCACGCTCAGCTTCAATCGTGCACCGTTCTTCTGCGTCGTGCCCTGGACGAGTGTGTTTGCGCTCGTAGGTGACGGCGACCGTGGCATGATTTGGCCGGACGACGTTCCGTCGGAGCTCCAAATCCACGCGGCCCAGTCCCCGGCGAAGCCCGCACGCCCACGTCCTCAGCTGACGGCGGTGCAAAATCCACCGAGTGAAGCGCCGCCCGCAGAAGAAGCGACCTCTGCCGAAGCGCAGAAGGGCAAGTCCGAGCGCCCCGAGAAGCAGCCCAAGCTCGAACGCGTCGCACGCGGCGAGAAGGCCGACAACAAGAAGCGCAACGGCCTCCAAGCTGCGCCTTCCGAGGCTCCGCCCGCAGCAGACAAGGCTGGAGAAGCGAAAGGCTCGAAGAGCCGCAAGCCCCCGGCGGAACGTCGTCCGAAAGAAGCCATCAAGCCTGCACCGCTTCCGACGGTCGCAGCCGCTTCCGGAACGCCGAAGACCGACGGACTCGGCAAGAAGAAGCGCGAGCTTCCCCCGTATTTGCGCGTCATCAAGTGATGCAGAACCAAAGCGCCCCTCTGCGGTTCCGCAACCTCATCATCGTTCTCGCGGCCTTCGGCGTTGGCCTCGTCCTCGACTTGTTCTTGGATCGCATCATCAGCGATAGCTCCGTGCGGCAGCTGCTCATGCTCGCGGCGGTCAACGTGATGATCGCCGTTTCGCTCAACGTCATCAACGGTATGGCCGGCCAGTTCTCGATCGGACACGCTGGCTTCGTCGGCCTCGGTGCCTACGCGAGCGGTATCGTCGCCGCGAACCTCCACCAGTCGTTTGGCGGAGGTGACGTCGCATTCGGAAAGTCGTTCATCATCGTGCCTCTCGGCATGCTCGCGGGCGGACTCATCGCAGGCCTCGCAGGCTTCATCGTGGGTTTGCCGTCCCTTCGCTTGAAAGGCGACTACCTCGCGATCGTCACGCTTGGCTTCGCGGAGATCGTGCGCCTCACCATCGCGACTGCAAAGCCCGCCGGCGACGAGCCCCTTCGAGCGATCTGCGGACACATCGGCAAAGACGGCTTCTTCGGCCCCATCGGCAGCTGCGTGTCGGGCGCGATCTCGAGCCTCGGCGGCCAGAATGGTTACCAGGGCCCGAAGAACGAAGGCGTGCCGCTCTATGCGGGGCCCTTCTGGCTCATCGGCATCACGACGCTCGTGGTCGTGCTCGCTCTTCGTCTCAAGTTCTCCGGCTGGGGGCGGGCCCTTCGCGCGCTCCGCGAAGACGAAATTGCGTCGGCGAGCGTCGGCGTCGACCCGACCAAGTACAAGGTTCGGTCCTTCGTGATCGCGGCGGTCGGTGCGGGCGTGGCAGGTGCACTCTCGGCCATCATGCGAGACGGAACGCCCATCGTGCAGCCCGAGACCTACAACTTCCAAGCATCGTTCGACGCCATCACGATGGTCATTCTCGGCGGTTCTGGCAGCGTCAGCGGCGCGGTGCTCGGGGCTCTCTTCGTGACGTTCACGGTGAAGGCCATCGAACTCGTGCAGGGCACGAACTTCATCCAAGACCTGCGTCACCATGCCGAGTGGCTCGACCTGAACGCGCTTCGCATGATCATCTATGCGGCCGTGCTCATTCTGCTCATGGTCATGCGTCCCGAGGGCGTCTTCGGTGAACGCGAACTCTTCAAGAAGAAGCGGGCTACGGCATGAAGCTCGTGCTCGAACACGTCACCAAGAACTTCGGCGGTCTTCGCGCGGTCGGCGACGTCTCGTTCACGGTTCCGCACGGTCGCATCTTCGGACTCATCGGTCCGAACGGCGCAGGCAAGACGACGGTCTTCAACCTCATCACGGGCGTCTACAAACACGACGCCGGCAAGATCCACTTCGGCGACACGGACCTCCTTCCGCTTCGTCCCGCGGAGATCGCTGGCAAAGGAATTGGACGCACCTTCCAGAACATTCGCCTCTTCTCGCAGCTCACGGTGCTCGAGAACTTGCTCGTCGCGTGCGAGCTGCAGAAGACAGCCACCATGTGGTCGTCCCTTCTTCGCACGAAACGCCACTACGAAGACGAAGAGCGCATGCGTAAGCAGGCCAAAGAACTCCTCGCCGTGTTCAAGCTCGACGCATTCGCCGACTCGGACCCCACGGCGCTTCCGTACGGTGATCAGCGGCGCCTCGAGATCGCCCGCGCGATGATGCTGAGGCCCAAGCTTCTCCTGCTCGACGAGCCCGCCGCCGGCATGAACTACGGTGAGGCCGAAGGCCTGAAAGACCAGATCCGCTGGCTTCGCGACACCTTCGAGCTCACCGTCGTTCTCGTCGAACACAACATGCAGGTCGTCATGGGCGTCTGCGAAGAGATCCACGTGCTCGATCACGGCGAGACGATCGCCCACGGGAGCCCCGACGAAGTACGCACGCATCCGGCCGTGCTCGCAGCTTACCTCGGCGAAGAGGAGCCCGCGCACCACGACGCAAAGAGCGAAGAGGCAAGCGCGCCATGAGAACGGCTCACCCCTTCCGTGCGGCGCCCGCGATCAAGGACGGCGAAGCCCTCCTCACCCTCGACGACGTGCACGTTTCGTACGGTGGCATCAAAGCACTGAAGGGCATCAGCTTCTCGGTCCTGAAAGGCGAAGTGTCGGCCCTCATCGGAGCCAACGGCGCCGGCAAGACGTCGACCCTGAAGAGCATCGCGCGGCTCTTGCCCTTGAGCGGCGGCAAGATTCTCTTCGGCGGCAAAGACATCGCGACCATGACGACCGAAGAGCTCGTCGGCGAAGGCGTCTCGCTCGCTCCCGAGGGGCGCGCCATTTTTCCGAATCTCACGGTGAGAGAGAACCTCGAGCTCGGCGCGTACATTCATCGTCACGCGCAGACGATGAGCGACACCATCAAAGACGTGACAGATCTCTTTCCCCGCCTTGGCGAGCGCATGACGCAGGAGGGCGGCACGCTCTCGGGCGGCGAACAGCAAATGCTGGCCATCGGGCGCGCACTCATGTCACGCCCGACGCTGCTCTTGCTCGACGAGCCCTCGCTCGGCATCGCGCCCAAGCTCGTGCAGCAGATTTTCGCGGCCATTCGCGAAATCGCCAAGTCGGGTGTCACCATCTTGCTCGTCGAACAGAACACGAAGGTCGCGCTGGGCTCGAGCTCGCGCGCATACGTGCTCCGCACGGGAGAGATCGCACTTTCCGGCGCATCCCGCGAGCTGCTTCAAAACGAAGAGATCCAAAAGGCCTACCTCGGCGGCTGAGGTGAACCTCTGACAGTGCGGTCATGCTCAAGGCACAGGCCGTCTAGAATCGCTATCGACTGGCGTGGCTCGACTGCGAAACACGCGCGAATCCGCGCGAAAAACCACACTCCTTCCGCATCCCCCATGGCATGCTCGTTGCTATCTCATGACCATGCGCTTTCGAGTCCCTGCATCGCTCTTCTTCGCCGGAATGATCGCCCTCACCACTGTGCCGCTCTTCGAAGGCTCGGCAGAGGCATGCGGTGGTTGCTTCCACGAGCCGCAGCCCAACCCCGAGAACAACACGGTCGTCTCCGACCACCGCATGATCATGGCGATCGACCTGCAGCAGTCGACGCTCTACGATCAGATTCGCTATCAAGGCAGTCCCTCGGCCTTCGCGTGGGTCTTGCCCATTCGTGGTGAAGCGAAGGTGGGTGTGAGCTCGGATGCAGTGTTTGCATCACTCGACGCGCTGACGGGTGTGCAGGTCATTCCTCCGCCGGAGAATTGCCCCCCGCCAAACTGCCGGGGCTCGAGCGGCGGCGGATTTGGCTGTAGCGCGACTGCGAGCTCGGACGGTCTTGCCGCCGGCGAAGCATCCAACGCCCCACCGCCCGTCGAGGTGCTCAAACAACAGACCGTGGGTCCGTATGAAACCGTGCAGCTGCGCTCGACCGACCCGCAGGCCTTGCAGACGTGGCTCGCGAAGAACAGTTTCGTCATTCCCGCCGATGTACAGCCCATCATCGGGTCGTACGTGACCGAAGGTTTCGACTTCCTCGCGGTGAAGCTCGTCCCTGGCAAGGGTATCCAAGCCATGGTCCCGATTCGCGTTACGACACCGGGCGCATCTCCGCAGCTCCCTTTGCGCATGGTCGCAGCGGGAACCGGCGCAGTCGTGGGGATCACGCTCTGGACGATCGGCGACGGGCGATGGGAGCCGAAGAACTTTCCCTCCTTCACCATCACGGAGCAGGAGCTCGTGTGGGATTGGGGAACGTCTTCGTCCAACTTCAAAGCACTACGAGCTCAGAACGTCACCGCCCTCGGCGCTTCGGCGTGGGAGATCGAAAGCTCCGTCCCGCTCACCCTCACGCAGGTGCAGTCGAACGTCTCGACCTCGAACATGACGGGTCAAATTCCCTACGAGGCAGTGAAAGACGGACAAGGCAACGTCACGGCCACGCCCAGCCAAGCCTTCTCGAACGACATGGCCGCGCTCTTCGGCGGGCGTTCTTTGGCACGCGTCACGCGGATGCGCGCCGACCTTCCCAAAGCGGCGCTCGCGACAGACCTCGAAATCCAAGCGTCGACCACACAAGCGACGCTCCCCATCCGTCGCGTGGTCACCAAAGAGAAGGGCGAGCCGCAATGTACTCTTTATGACGGCTGCGATGTCATCGGTCAGGGGACGCGCACACAAGCGAACATGTCGGTTGGCAACTCACCCGCGTCGGTCGGCGGCGGCGGATGCAGCACGCTTCGTCGCAAGGGCGGCTACTACGGCGGCCTCGCGGTGTTCTGTGCGGCGGGTGCACTGTTCGTCGCGAGACGCGCGCGGCGACGTCGCTGACGGGTGAAAGCCTGGGCCGAGAGAAGCCCTTTTCGGAGAAGAAGCAAAGCCCTAGCCCTGAAAAGGCTGGGGCTTTTTGCTTTTCTTCCGTCGCCCCCTTGTCGAATGTCGATCGTAATATTACAAACGTAATATGAACACCACGACGAATCTGACCCTGACGACCGCGGACGACATGCGACTTGGTGCGACGCTCTACGAGCCGGAGGTGCCTCTGGCGGGCGGCGCGCAGGAGACCTCGGGTACGGTGCTCATCCACGGGGCGACGGCGGTGCCGCAGCGCTACTACGGGAAGTTCGGGCGCTATATGGCGTCTCGCGGCATTCGTGTGATGACGTACGACTATCGCGGCGTCGGCACCTCGCGTCCCTCCTCGCTACGAAACTTCCGCGCAAAGATGACCGATTGGGTGAGCGATGCGCGGGCGGCCCACGCATTCCTGCGAGAACACCGACCCGGGCCCGTCGCCATCGTTGCGCACAGCTTCGGTGGCCAGATGGTGGGCCTCCTCGACGAGTATCGTGAAGCCAAAGGCGCAGTGTTCGTCGGTTCTCAGCTGGGCTACTACCGGCACTTCCCGATGCCCTCGCGCATGCGCATCGAGTTCGCGCTGCGGGCGCTCATTCCCGCGACGACCGCCGTCCTTGGGTACGTGCCAGGCAAACTGGGCATGGGCGAAGACCTGCCCGGAGGCGTCGCCCGCCAGTGGGCGAAATGGTGCCTTCATCCTGAATACCTGCTGGGCCACGAGCCCTCTGCGGAAGACCGCTTCCGCGCATACGACGTGCCGTCGCTCTTCTACAGCTTCACCGACGACGAGTTTGCGCCGAAGCGCGCCGTACGCGCCATGCTCTCGAAGATCGGGCGAGCGCCCCTCGCCCATCGGTCCGTCAAGCCGAGCGACTTCGACGGGAAGCCCATTGGCCATTTTGGCTTCTTCAGGCCGCGCTTCGAGACCTCGCTCTGGGCCGACACCCACGAATTTCTCACGCGCGCTCTCTCGGGCGACGCCTTTGCGGACATGAAAGCCCCCAAGGTGGAGGCGGAAAACGCGCTCGTCGACTATCTGTTTCGTCGGGAGGGTCGAAACACGCTATGCACAGCTGCATGACGCCGGCCGCCAAGCACGGAAGCGAACCGCGAGGAACGACGCGTTCCGACCAGAAGGAGCGCACGCACGAACGCATCATCGATTCCGCTGCACGGCTTCTACGCGCCTCGGGCATCGGGCGCGCGAGTGTCACCGAAGTGATGAAAGGCGCCGGCCTCACCGTCGGCGGCTTCTATGCGCACTTTGCCTCGAAGAGCCGCCTCGTCGAAGAGACGATTCGTCATGCGCTCGCGGATCAACGACGGAAGGTGTTCCGCTCGGCAGAAGGCGCTTCGCCTGAAGAGCGCTTGAATCACCTGTTCCGGGTGTACCTATCTCGAACGCATCGAGACCACCCGGAAGAAGGCTGCCCGCTCCCGGCGGTCGTGTCGGAGATCGCACAAGCGGAGCGCGACGAGCGCAGCGCCTTCGTGGCCGAGCTCGACGTTCACCTCTCTGCGCTGGAAGACCTCGCGGATCCATCGGGTATGGCCGGTATGGACCGTCGCACGCTCGCCTTGGGCCTCCTGTGCATGCTCTATGGCGGCCTCTCGCTCGCACGGGCCACGAAGGGCACGGAGCTCTCCGACGAGATCCTCAAGGCGGCCCGGGCATTCGCGCGTTCCGCGGTGGGAATCAAGGGAAGCCCGGCGCCGCACGCCCCCTCGAAGCGGAAGAAATAACCAGGAATTGGGGCTCCGGCGAGGCAGCCCCGTACAATGGCACGCGTGGCCCCCCCGATTCGGCGCCTCTTCGCGGCGTTCAGTATCCTCCTGCTCCTCATCGCTTCGGGCGGCGCGGGCTATTACGTGCTTGGAGGTGGGCGCTGGAGCTTCAGCGACTGTATCTTCATGACGGTCATCACACTCTCGACCGTCGGCTTCGGTGAGCTCAATCAAATGGGAGACGTGCCGGGTGCGCGCCTGCTCACCATCCTGCTCATCGTGAGCGGCGTCGGAACCCTCGCCTACGTCCAAGGTAACTTGACCGCCCTCTTCGTCGAAGGCGTGTTCGGACAAGCATTTCGGAAAAATCGCATGCGCAAAGCCATAGGTTCGCTTTCGGGTCACATCGTGGTTGCTGGGGCCGGGTCGACGGGTATGCACGTCATCGAAGAGCTGGTCGCGACGCAGACCCCCTTCGTGGTCATCGACGCCAATCGCGTGCAGCTTCTCCGTATCGACGAGGAGCTCTGTCATGGAAAGCTCTTGTTCATCGTCGGAGACGCCACGAACGACCACACGCTCCTCGAAGCAAACATCGGCGCAGCGCAGGGCGTCGTGGCAGCCCTCACGCACGACAAGGACAACCTCTTCGTGACGCTCAGCGCCCGAAGCTTGAACCCGAGCGCACGCATCGTGACGAAAGTCGTCGAAGACGCCGCGGCCCCCAAGATGCTGAAAGCCGGTGCCACCGCCACCGTCAGCCCCACGCAGATCGGAGGAAGGCGCATGGCGAGCGAGCTCGTGCGCCCCGAAGTGACGGAGTTTTTGGATCAGATGCTCCGCGACAAAGACAAAGCGCTCCGCATCGAAGAAGTCCCCATCTCGGCCGGTTCGAAGATGGGAGGCCTCATGCTCAAAGACACGCCCATCCGCCGAGAAACGCGCCTCCTCGTCGTGGCGGTCCGCGCCAAAGATCGCACCTTCATGTACAACCCGGAGCCCGACTTCAAGCTCGAATCCGGCATGACGCTCATCGTCATGGGCGACCCGCCAAGCGTAGCGAAGCTACGCGGTCTGGTAGGCTGACGCGAGCTCACAATCGCGAGAGCATGATCGAGAGCCGAGCGGCGAGTGAGATGACGAGCTCGGCCTCCGCCAACGACACGACACCAAGCACCAAAGCAAGATCGAACGCCGAAGCGACTTCTGCAGCCGAGCCCCGAGCCGAGGAAAAGAACCTCCGACGCATAGGACCGCTATGGCTGGGAAGCCCTTCCGCCAGGTTGAGAAACGCCGACTTCGCCGCCCGAGTAGCCTGGTCGCGAAGCTCAACATCGCGAATCTTCGCCCGAACCACCGCTGCCACCAGCTCCCGAGCCACGAGATAGACATCCAACCGCATAAAACCGAACTTTTCTTGCATGCCCCCCCCCGCGCAGCTTTCGTGACAGCGCCAGCCGACGACTGCCGCTGCCCGTCGCGCGCTGGCGCGAAAGGTGCGCGTCCAGGGCAGGCAAGAAAGTTCGGGCCCGTGAGGCTTCGAGGTCGCGTCGGCGAAAGTCGTACTTCTACCGTCGACCTGTCGACCTGTCGCTCTGTCGACCTGTCGTACTGTCGCTCTGTCGCTCTGTCGTACTGTCCACCCGTCGCCTGTCGCTCTGTCGCTCTGTCGCTCTGTCGCTCTGTCGACCTGTCGCTCTGTCGACCTGTCGACCTGTCGTACTGTCGCTCTGTCGACCTGTCGACCTTTCGTACTGTCGCCCTATCGCCCTGTCGACCTGTCCTACGCCTGAATCCCCCGAGCCCGGAGCACGTCGCGAAGCGACGCCTGCGTCGTAGGACTCGAGGTAGCGAGCACGCTCCGTGCGAGTTCGATGAAACGAACGCCGCGCGCTTGCTTGAGCGACTCGATGGCCGCCCCGCGTTCGACGGGTGCGCCGTGATCGAGCACCCCCAGCAGGAACTCTGCGGCTTCGACCGTGTCGACGCGAGAGAGCGCGAAGATGGCGGCCGCGCGGACCTTGGGGTCGCTCGATTCGCGCACGATGCGAGAAAGCGGGTCGAACGCGTGCTGGAAGTAGAGCGAGCGAACGGCCTTCGCCGCCTCGGCAACGACGGTGGGATCGCTGTCTTTGATGCCCTTCCGCACCGTGTCGAAGCTTCGTTTGAAGAAGAGCCGCTGCATCGCGGTTAGCACGGCCACGCGCACCCCTCGTTCCTTCGATTCGAAGAGGCGCTCGAGCGGGGAGAGAACGGCATAGAGCTGGAGGTCGGCGAGCTGCTCGGCCAACCGAATGCGTGCCGAGGCGGAGGCAGCGTCTTCTTGACGCCCTTCGACGGCAAACGACGTGAGACGCGCGATCATCGCTTTGCGACGAATGAGGTCTGGCCAGCGTGGGTCGAGGAGAACGTCGGCACACGCCTCGGCGGCGCTCCCATGCTGCTCCCATTCGACGACGTCGACATGCCACACGTCAGGGAAGCTCGAGTCTTGCCGAAGGTGGGATGCGAGGGGAGCGGCTTCGACGTGCTCGTCGGTGAGCGATTGGTAGCGTGACGAAGCTCGGAGGTAGTGGGCCTGCCGCGCAGACTCGATGCCGAGCTGCGAGAGTTCACGATAGAGCCCACCCACGCGCGCGAATTGCCCCACCTCACCGAACGCGAGCACGGCCGCAAGGATGGCGTTCTCGGAGATCTCCGGCGGTGCCCCGCGCTCAGCATGAGCACGGGCGAGATCGCGCCAGAGCTCAGCTTGCAGGAGCGTATAGTGCGTGGAAGCTGCATGCATTCCGAGCGAGCGAGCGTACTCTGCGGCTTCGCGCGCGATGGTCGCAGCCGCCGAGAGCTCTTTGCCTTTGCGCGCCGCCGAGAGCGCGTCTTCGTAGTATTGGAGTGCGAAGTATTTGAGGTGGTCCTCCCGCAAGATGCGGATGCAGTTTACGTAGCCTTCGAGCACGTTTTCGAACGTCTGCGACTCGCGACCGATTTGCACGAGCACCTGGAAACAGTCGAAGGCGCGCTCGCGTTGTCCGACGCTCTCGTAGTGGTCAGCGGCCTCTTCGAGCATGCGCACCGCGGAGACGATGGCTTCGCGTGCTTGGCGCGTGTCTTTGCACTTGTTGGCGCAGCGACCGAGATTGAACTCGATGAGGCCCGAGATGTACGCATTGCTTCGATTCGCGCCGTTTGCGACCTGCGAGAGCCGAGACCACAGCGCTCGCGCCCCATGGAAATCGCCGGCTTTCTCGCGGAAAATGGCCGCGGCCGCAATGACCCCGGCCGCTTCCATTTCTCGCGCGGCGTTGTCCATTTCGCCCATTGCGGCGTATGTGCGCGCACGGTCGACGTGGGGCACTTGCGGGAAGAGCCCGACGGCACGCTGCCAACCGCTCGGGTCGGTGCGCGCCATGTACCACTGGACCGTGAGCGAGCTACGAGGGTCACCGCGACGAACGAGCACGTCGGCGAGAGGCCTGAGCACGGTTTGGTAGTCGTTCTCCGGCACATGCGTTTGCATGGCCGCGAGCACGAGAGAGTTCGCCGCTTCGTCGAGTGCGTTTCGCGCGATCGCCCCGCGTGCCCGTTCTCGAAGCTGGTGAATGTCCTCGAACATTTACACGGGCGGCGGGGCGCTCGAAGGCCGCACCTCGCCGTCGGGAGCACGCTTCGGTCGCATGAGGTTCACGGTGGTCTCGATGAGGCCAATCAAGATGTAGAACGAGAGAAGCCAGACGAGTACGAAGGCAGGCTTCGTCTGGACCGAGACGATGGCGCTCGACCCGACCGCGAAGAACACGAGCGCGATGGTGCGGCCGCCCCACTTCAAGTCCTTGAAGCTCCGGAACTTGATGGTCGAGACCATGAGGAAGCCCAAGAAGACCATGAGGCCCATGAGCGGAAGCACGTAGGTCGCGCGGTTCAGCGGCCCACCGATCGTGTGGTTCGCGATGATGAGAGAGATCAAGATACCCGCTGCGCCCGGCACCGGGAGGCCGACGATGTACTTGCTCGGCTTCTGCGGCCGACCGTCGTCTCCCATCGAGAGAACGTTGAATCGCGCGAGACGGACTGCACCGGCGCCGGCGAAACAGAAGCACACGAAGACCCCTGCGGTTTCGCGCTGGTAGAGCGACCACTTGTAGACGAGGAGGGCCGGCGCGACGCCGAAGGAGATGACGTCAGCGAGCGAGTCGATCTGGAGACCGAAGGCGCTCTGCGTTTTCGTGAGCCGGGCGACGCGGCCATCCAGCATGTCGAAAAAGAGCGCGAATACGAGGAAGAGCGCGCCCCGATAGAACTCGTCACCGGTCGCACCATTGGCGGCCACCGCGCTCAGGCAGATGGAGTGAAAACCGCAGAAGATGCTCGCCAACGTGATGAGGTTGGGCAGCAAAAAGAGCGTTTTTTTCAGATCGATTCGACGGCGCGGACGCAAAGCCCTCGCAATCTGACTCATCTTCGGGGCGCGGTAAAGGCCGGGTTTGCCGCTGAGGTACGCCTGGGTCATGGGCGAATCGCATACCCCAAAGGGTCCTGGAACACGTCATTTCCGATTGATTTGGTCTACTTATGTAAGTTTCGGCCCCCTCGGAAGCGGATGCCGAAGGGGCGAAAAGTGGTCCGAGAAGGACGGTGGGCGCTACCATCCTTCCGTGGTCTGTCGATTCCCATCTGCGGGTCGTGTCGTGCGGTCGCCGCAGTCTCGATCTCGTGCGCTTTCGGCGCTTTTTCTCGTTCTCACGGGGTCCTCGCTCATGGGCTGTGCCCACGGTCGGGAAGCCGAGCTCTCGCAAATGCGCGAAACGCTCGATCATGTCCAAGAGGACGCCGAGGGTCGCGTTGGCCGCCTCACCGGCGACGGCCGGGAGGACGCGAAGGTCCAAGCGCCCGAACCCGCGAAGAAATCGAACGTGCCGCAGCTCCATGCAGTGCGGCTCAACGCGAGCGACATGGACGACGGCGACGCGAAAGAGGAAGCCGATCGTCCGCAGCTCAAGGTGGTCGGGCAGCCCGGATACCGCCGCAATCGCTCCGACGGCTCGCGCGCGCAGAACTCGATGGAACCTTCGGGCGGAGCGCTTCCGGAGCCCCCGGCTCCTGCCGATCCGGACGTCGTGAAGTTCGAGTCGCAAGGCAAGGCAGAGCGCCCGAGCGCGCTCGACCCCAACGCGAAGCGTGCATACGAACGAGCACTCGGGCTCGTCCACGACAAGAAGTACGACGCCGCGCTCGAAGCGCTCGCGGGCTTCCTCGTGAAGTACCCCGACCATCCGTATGCCGACAACGCCCACTACTGGCGCGGCGAGTGCTACTTCGCGCAAGGCCAGTACGAGAAAGCGGAAGAGCAGTTCGCTGGCCTCGTCGCACGATTTCCGCTCGGCAACAAGGTCCCCGACGCTCTGCTGAAGCTCTCGCTCACTCGAACGAAGCTCGGCAAGACGGCAGAGGCCAAGGCTGCGCGAGACCAGCTCGAGCGCGATTTTCCACGGACCGACGCTGCTCGTCGTGCCCGCGGTGAACCGGCGCGCAAGGAGAAACCATGAGAACGTTCCGAATCGCTCTGCCGCTGCTCGTTTGTTTGGCACAGATCGCGTGGAGCCATGCGGGCTTCGCACAGACGACGGGCGGTGGTGGAGGTGGCGCCGGCGCAGGCAACATTCCCGGTCCGACGGGCGGTTCGCTCGGAAGCCCCACGCCCGGCAACACCTATGTCGTCGTTCCCCCCACGCAAACCCCGAGTGCCCCCACGGGTCCCGTCGGAGGCGGCAACGTGTCGAGTTCGTCGTCGAAGCCCATCACGGGCCCGAACGATCGGGACGGTTTCGATCTCGGCGGAAAGCCGGGCGGCAGCGGCACGCTTCGCGGCGGCGACACCGGTGCAATCTTCTCGCACGGCTCGCGCCTCGGCGGCACATCACTCGCGAGCATCCACACGGTGCGCCGTGGCGACACGCTCTGGGACATTTGCGACTTCTATTTCCAGAACCCGTACCAGTGGCCGCGCATCTGGTCGTACAACGCGCAGATCAAGAACCCGCACTGGATCTACCCGGGCGACACCGTTCGCTTGAAGCCCAATGCGCCGGAAACGAAGACCACGGCCGGCTTCGTCACGAAAGGCCGCGTCTCGCCGAACACCATTTTCCTCCGCAACGAGGGCTACGTCGATGACGGTGCCGACGCGGTCTGGGGAGAAATCGTCGGCTCTCGCGAAGAGAAGATGTTCTTGGACGACTTCGACGAAGTCTACATCCGCGTGAACGGCGACCGCCCCGTGCAGGTCGGGCAAGAGCTCACCATCTTCCGCCCCATTCGCCGAGCGGCTCCCGGCAACATCGTCGAGCTCCAAGGCACTGTGAAGGTCGACAACTGGAATGCCAAGGAGCGCATCGCCCGCGGCCGCATCACCGAAACGAGCGACGCCATCGAGCGCGGTGCGTTCGTTGGTCCGATCGAGCGAAAATTCGAGGTGGTCGCGCCGGTCCGCAACGAGGTCGACGTGAAGACGAAAGTCATCGCCAGCCTCTCGCAAAACGACATGTACGGTCAGAACCACGTCGTGTTCATTTCGGCAGGCGCCAAACAGGGGCTCAAGCCCGGCAATCGCTTGTTCGCCATGCGCACCGGCGACGGCTGGATCGATTCCCTTCCCTCGAAGAACGCGGCCACACGCATCGCGCACGAGAGTGACTCACCGGCCGAAGTCGAACGCGTCCCCGGGCCGAGCTCGAAGGACACCTTGCCGCCGGAGACCATGGCCGAAATCCGTGTCATTTCGGTGCGCGACAATTCGGCACTCTGCATCGTCACGGACGCGCGACGCGAGCTTAGCCCTGGCGACGCCATCGTCGCCCGCAAGGGGTACTGAGCAGCAAAGCGGAGAAACCAAACAAATCCAAACAGGGCAAAAATGCCTACCCGGCCGCGACGCTGGAGGGCGACTGGCATTGACTTCACCCCCAGAACCCGCGAATAGTTCGGGCTCCGTGCCCTCGCCGTCTCAGCCCGTTACCCCGCCGCTTTTGCATGCGAAAATGGCGCCTCCTTCGCTGCCCCCACCCGCGCGGCGAAGCTTCCGCGTGGCTGCACGGCTGCTCATGTTCGTGGTCGCATGTCTGACCGTGCGCTTCGTGCCTTCTCGCATCTGTAGGCGCGACGCGACGAAGTACTACGCAGGCGACGAGCGCAAAGTCGAGATGCTGCTCCACGGCACGGGCAAGCAGGTAGAGCGCATGGCCCAGTCGATGCAGTTCCGCACGGGCTCGAAGCGCTTCGATGGCGAGTGGGCGATGGGGACGAACCTGATGACCGCCATTGGCGCCGCACAGACCGCCATGCAACACCCCGGCAGTCGCGACGACGCCCTCGTCATCCTGCGCCTCGCGATGGACCGTCTCGCAGACCCGAACACGCGCGCCTACGATGGCGAAGCGTGGAACCAGGACGCCCTGCGCTCTCTCGGTGAAGACGAACGCGACCACGGCGCCTTTTTGATGTATTATGCATTTGCTTTGGGCATGGACCGCTTGGCGGATCCCGAACATGCCGATGCGCAGCTCTTCGACCAGGTGATAGAGACGCTGCTCCGGCGCGCGAAGAAGCGCCCCGTGCTCCTGCTCGACAGTTACCCCGGCGAGACGTATCCGGTCGACAACGCCGTCTTCATCGGCGCGCTCGGGCTCCATGCCAAAGCGACCGGCGCATCGCACGAGCCTTTCTTCGAAAAGTGGGAAGCGCTCGCTCGCTCGCAGTGGATCGAGCAGCGCACGGGCCTCCTCTACCAAGCCGTCGATGGCGTGAACGGCGCCAAACGCGACGTGGCCCGCGGCTCCGGAACCGCCGCCGCTGCGTACTACCTGTCGTTCGCGAGGCCAAACCTCTCCCGCGACCTGTGGAATGCGCTCCGCACGAACCTGTATCGCGAAGTCTTGGGCTTCGGCCTCGTGCGCGAGTTCGTCGGTGGTGGCAAGGGCGACGTCGATTCGGGCCCCGTCATCTTCGGGCTCGGCGTTTCTGCGACGGGCTTCGCGCTCGGAGCCGCTCGCGCCCATGGTGATGAGCACGTGTTCTCGAGTCTCTACGCTTCTGCACATCTCGTGGGCTTGCCGGTCGACGGCACGGGCTCGCGCAATTTCGTGAGCGGCGGTCCCATCGGCGACGCCATCTTGTTCGCCATGCTCACGGCTCCCAAGATAGATGCCTCGCAAGTTGGCGCGCCCGCCGGTGCCGGCGCACCGGTCCCCGCCCCTGCCACGCGAGAGGGGAAACAACGTCCATGAGACTCGCGTACGCCATTCTCGCGCTCCTCGTCTCGAGCCTCGGGTACTTCAACCTCGTCAACTACATGGAACGCGAGCGCGCGACGGGCGACCTTCTCGTGGCGCACAATCTCGGGTTCGGCGCCTTGAGCAGCTTGGGGTTCGTCCTCTTCCTGCGCGTCATGACTCTTTTTGTCTTGCCGGCTTTGGTTGCGGCTTTCCTGACGGACGCTATTCTTCGGCGACTTGCGGCTCGAAAGTAAGGCCGCGGCATCGCCATGCGCCCTTCGAGCTTCACGCTTTCTTTTCTCGCTTTGGTCCTCGCTTCGGAGGCAACGGGGTGCAAGGGCGTTCGCTCGTTCTTTCTCGGCGATCCGGAGAAGGTGAGGCCTGCGCGAGAGCCCGTCGCAGCGACCGCAGAGACGCCGCCCGAGTCTATCCCCGTGGCGCTCGGTAGCCCGGCTCCGACCGTCGACCCCGCGCCTGTTCCCGTGCGCCTTCCCGACGGTACGCTTTCATCCGACGAGTACGCCCGGGCCCAAGACATGAAGGCGCACGGTCAGCTTTGGATGGCGCATTTGACGCTCGCCCCCAAAGCGCTGTCCGACAAGGGAACCGAAGCGGAAAAGCGACTGCTCCTCGAGATCTGCAAAGAACAGCCGGACCCCGTCTGCGTGGCACAGGTGGAGGGTTCTCTCGGCAAGCATGTCGACTCCGACCTCGAACGTGCCCAGGCCCTCGAAAAGAAGACCCCGAAGAAGGCGCAGCTCTTGATCGAGTCCAAGATGCGCGCGGGCACGGCCTCGGAGGCCGAACTCAGGTATCTGCAGTCGCTATGCACGAAGCTCCACGATACGGGCTGCGTTCGAAAAGTGGGCGTGGCTCTAGGCAAAGTGGCAGAGTAGTGCGCCATGTTTGCACACGCTTGGGCAACGAGAACCACCCCATTGCTCGCGCTCTTCGTCGTCGTGGCATGCTCCAAGCCCGTGCGTGATACACCCATTCCGCCACCCTCCGTAGGCAGTGGCGACGGCGGCGCCACGGAGATGGTGTATTGCCGCGCCATGAAGGTCCTCGGCGACGTGACCGGTGACGGAAAGACCTTCCATGAGGGCGACCCCGTTCCGCGCAATCAGTGGATCGACCTCACACAGAACGCGTCGATCGTGGTCAAAGAGGCTGCCTCGGGTCGAGAAGTGAAAGTCTCGGGCCCCGGCCGCGCGCGCCTTTGCGTCGGCAAAGAGATGCAAACGTGGCTCCTGGCTGGGTACTTCGATGCCCTCACCATCGGGTCCGAGCCCGCCGGCAGCCAACGAATCGTCGCGACCCCCTTCGGCGCCGCTCGATTCGGAACCGCGCGCATGCGGGCGACCGTGAAGAACGAGGAGCTCGACCTCGAGGTCGATGCGGGGAGCGTGGAGGTCATGCCGGAACCCCTGCGTACCGGTGGTCTCGATGGCGGTACCGGTCGAAGCGACGGCGGCGCGAAAAGCAAGGATGGCGGCGCTCCAGCGGGCGCCGTCCTCTACGTCCCGCATACGCTCGGGTCTGGGGATCGCGTGCGGCTCCGCGGAGCCGGCGAGCTCGCGGCCACACTTTGCATTGGCGCGACGGCGGCAGTCGATGCGATCACGGTCAAGATGAGTGCGGCGGCCAAAGGCACTGGTGGCGCCCCTCTCGGGAATCTCGCAGAGGAACTCTCGCGCACGGAAGGCGGGCGAAAACTGAGCTGCGCCTGGGCCCATGCGGCCCGCGGAGCCCTCGTCGGAACCGCGCCCGATGGAGGACCCCCCACGCGGAGCCGCGCGTACAAGGCTTTGCCGGAGGACATGGACCTCCCCCGGGACCCCTGAACGAGAGATGCGGTAGGTGTCCGTAGGACATTTCCGCTTGCCGGCGCCATCGTTTCCGCTAGAAGTGGCGCCCATGAAATTTTCGCTTTTCGCTGTACCGCTTGTCTTCGCTTCCGCCCTCTTCGTGGGCTGCGCTTCCGAAGCCGAAGTGAATGACGCCGCGAACGCCGACGAAGACGTCGAGAGCGCCGAGGCGACCGCAGACCTCAGCGCCAGCTACGCGAACCGCTTTTTCGGTGCTTATGCGATTCCGCGCTCCCGTGATTTCGTGGAGTTCGAGACGCTCGTGCTGAACAGCGACGGCGCCTACACTGCCACGGTCCAAGCGCCGCCGAACGTTCGCTGCTTCCGCGCCCCCTGCACGGTCGTCGAGAAGGGCCGCTGGAACGCCTATGCGCAGAGCGGCGGGCACCGCATCTCGCTTCGACCCGAGGGCGGCGCCAAGCTCCGCGTCTACGTCGCGACCCAGAGCAATTCGCTCGCCCTCACGCTTTCGCGCAAGGGTCTTCGGTCGCGTCTCGAACTCGACATCCTCTCGCGCTGCGGCGCCATGCGATGCTCCTCGAGCACGCATTGCGCACTCTTGAATGGCGCGCCGACGTGCGCCCCGAACCAGCCGCCGGTGCAAGCGCCCTGCGTGAAAACGGGCTGCAGCGGCCAAATCTGCGCCGATAGCTCGCGGATCACCACGTGCGAATACATGCCCGTGTACGCGTGCTACCAAAACGCCGAGTGCAAGCGACAAGCCGATGGCCAGTGCGGCTTCACGAAGACAGCTGCGCTGACCGCGTGCTTGAATCGAAACCAAGATCCGGACGGCCTGTAAGCCTGCTATTAGCTTCCTCGTGAGGCGAGTATCGGCTGCTCTCTCGGTCGCATGCGGCGTAGGACTTCTGTCCTTCCCGGCGATTGCACATGCCGACGAGCCGCCGCCGCATGCTCCCGAACCCGCGACGACGCCTCCGCCCACGCCGACACCGAAAGCCCCGGTTGCGGCAGTGCGCGAAGGGCTGACGCGCATCGTCGTGTTGCCCACGGTGACGGTGGGTCCCGATGGTGCGGCGCGTGCGCCGACGCCCGCAGAGGGTCGCTTGTTCGAAAAGGCCCAGGAGCTCGACGCAACGCTCCGCGATGGCGTGCAAGACCTCGGCTTCACGATGGGCGTGGGCGACTCGGACGAGGGACCGCCCAAGGTCTCCGAGCTCGAAATCCTCGAGCGCGCAAGTCAGCCGCCGGGGACGTCACCCGAAACACGCGGCACGTGGGTGGTCAGCGCGCGCCTCGAACGCGTCGCGCCGCAGAAGCCTCGTGAGCCCGGCGAATTTCTCGTACGCGTGGTCGTCGTTCCTCCGGGAGGTCGCGAGCTCCATGTGCGCATTGCACGCGCGCGAGCATCGGATGTTTCGGCACGAGGTCTCGTCCTTCTGCGCGAGCTGCTCTCGTCGTCGTCCGCAACGCAGCTCGCGAAGGAGAGCGACCCCGAGAAGAGCAAACCCCACGAAGAAGTGCGACCTCCCCCCGCGACGCGCAACTCCGGGCGCGGCATCCTCGCGGTGAGCGGCGCGGCATTCGGAGCGTTCACGGCCTACGGACTCCAGCGCGCCAGCGGCTCCGACGACCCCCGTGTACTCTACCCGCTTTTGGCGCTGGGAACGGGCGTAGGCCTCGGCAGCGCGCTCATCGCTTCGGCGGAGTGGGACGTATCGACGGGCGATGCGTACTACCTCACCGCGGGTGCCGGCTGGGGCGTCTTCGCGGGCCTCGCGCTCGCCTCGGGCACCAACGTGCAACCACTCTCCGACCGCTATGCGTACGGCGTCGCCGGCGGCCTCTCGGGTCTCGCGCTCTCGGTCATTCCGCTGATCCGCACGCGCATCGACGAAGGCGGAGCCATTCTTGCGCACAGCGGCGGTGGTCTCGGCGCATTCTTCGGTGGCATGGCCGAAGCCTTCGCCCGCGGGACCATCGATACGTCTCCAGGCATAGGACTCGGCATCGGTGCTGCGGCGGGCGTCGCTGCGATGGGCACGACAGCCATCTTCGTGAAGGTCGCTCCGACGCGCGCGCTCGTCGTCGATCTCGGCGCGGGTCTCGGGGCCCTCGGTGGTGCGGCGCTCTCGAGCCCGCTCATCTTCGAGAACGTGACGCCAAACAAGGCCCGAGGCTTCATTGCTGCGACGACGGCAGGAGCCATCGCGGGCGGCGTCACCGCTTTCCTACTCACCCGCGACCGAGCACCCTCCGCGAGCAGCTTGCATGTGATGCCCAACATCGGTGTCATCGGAGCGAGCGACACGAAGCAGGGCCCCGTCCCCGCGTACGGCGGCGGCTTCGTCGGCGTGTTCTGACCACACGACAGCAAACCGAACACACGCGCAGAACGAGCTCGTGACTCGTCGATATCGTTCGTCTTTCGACATTCGAACAGCGCCCGTTTGCAAGCTTCGTGTCCGATTCCGGCGTGAACACTGCAGTCGCTGCCTGGCTACAGACACGAGGACAACGACGCAACACTACGGCGGCGCATAATTGCATTTTGCACGGATGTCGATGCAGCACTCCAAATCCTCGTTCTCGATCGTTCTCTCTTGGGTCCTCGTCGGGGGCAGTCTCTTCGGCGTCCATTGCGGTTCCGAAGAAGCGAGCCCCGGAACAGACGCGGCCGTCGCCGATGCAAAGGCAGGCGGAGGAGACGGGGGTATTCAGGGGGACGGAAATTCGACGAACCCCGGAGACTCGGGGGATGACGGGGGAGTGATCGATACGACCACCTGCGCGGCGGGTACGTACGAGTTCCCTTTCCGCTCCGGAAGCTGCATCGATGATCCGTGTGACCCTGACCCCTGCGGGGGCACGGGAACCTGCTCCAACGTGACCGGCTCTGCGGTGTGCACCGCCTGCACGCTGTTCGTCGACAGCTCGGGCGGTGCCGACACGAATGACGGCAAGACGCCTGCAGCGGCCTGGAAGACGCTTGCGAAAGTGAACGCAGCAACGCTCGCTGCTGGCGACAACGTATGCTTGAAGCGCGGGGAGACGTTCGCGGGCGGCATCGTCGTGAACCAATCGGGCGCCAGCGGAAAGCCCATCGCCTACGGCAATTACGGCGACAGCAAGAAGCCCAAGCCCATCGTGTCAGGACTCGTGACCTTGAGCGGCTTCACGGCGCAAGGCGCCGCGGGCGTGTGGAAGGCTCCCTGCCCTTCGTGTGGCGCTCGCGTGAACGTGGTCCTCGTCGGCGGCGTTTCCGAGCCGATGGGACGCTACCCCAATGCGTCTGCTGCGAACGGTGGCTACCTCACCTACGAGTCGGTCATCGGACCACCCGGCGACAAGGGAGGCCTGTATGTCGGGAACTACGCAGGTGCGCTCGGCATCGTCGACAACGAACTCAAGGCTTCGCCGAATTGGACGGGTGCCGAAGTCGTGGTGCGCAAGGTGGCCTATGTCCTCGACCGCTCGACGGTGACGTCGCACACGGGAACGACCATTCAATACCAGAATCCGAATGCGCCCTCGATCTACGTCGGCCTCCCCGGCTGGGGCTACTTCTTGCAGGACAGCCTCCAGACCCTCGATGAAACCGGCGAATGGTTCTACGACGCGGCGAAGAAGGAACTCGACCTGTTCAGCGGCGCAGCTGCGCCTTCGGCGCTCGTCGAGGCAAGCACGGTCGACACGCTCTTCCGCATCGCGAACAAGAGCAACGTCGTCGTCGATGGCATCCGCTTCCGTGGTGCAAACGGCAATGCGATCCACCTGAACCAAGCGAAGGGCGTCCTTCTCTCCAGTATCGACGTGGAGCACTCGGGCAAGAACGGCATCTACCTCGGAGGAACGGATGGCATCACCATCCGGAACTCCACCGTCACCCGCTCGGGCAATACGGGCATCTTGGCCCAGCACACCGCGATGAATACTTCGATCGTGCACAACGTCGTCCAGTACAGCGGTGTGGTGCCTGGCGCCGGTCCTCGCCTCGAAGAAAAGGACGAAGGAAACCACTGCGGCATCGCCGTCGGCGGGGGCATCGCCGACGAGAACATGCTCATCGACACGAACGTCGTCGATCGTTCGGGTTACAACGGCGTCCACTTCGTCGCGAGCGGTGTGACCGTCAAGAACAACGTCGTCACGAACGCGACGCTCCTCCTCGACGATGGCGGCGGCATCTACACCTGGCGTGGCGCCGAGGTGTACGTGAACCGCAAGATCGACGGCAATGTCGTTCTCGATACACCGGGCAACTCGTTCGGGAAGCCGACAGCCGATGCCTTCTCTTCCTCGTGCATCTACCTCGACAATGCGACCTCCAACATCGAAGTGACCAACAACACGATGGCCCGTGCCACGCGGGCTTCCCTCCTCTCGAACTACGCCCACGATGCCAAGGTCATCGGCAACCTCGCCTACGACAGCCGTCAAGGCGCCGAGATTTGGAGCCTGCCGAATGCGCCCATCACGAATGCAACCTACACGGACAACGTGTGGTTCTCGACGCGTGAGGACCAGCTCGTCATGAACGTGAGTGCGGCGACCGGGCAACTCCCGAGCTTCGGGACGTTCGATCGCAACTTCTACGTAAGGCCCACGCAAAACGACGTCATCATCAACTCGACCATCGATGGAAACGACTACCGTTCGCACTCGCTCGCATCGTGGCGCGCCTACTATGGCTTCGATGCGAACTCGAGCGTGACCCCCGTGGTCCTCAAGACATACGCGACGCCCAAGCTCTCCGGCGCAAACGCCTTCCCCACGGGTGATTTCGAGGCAGGGATCGGTACTGTCATCGTCTATTCGCCCACGAACAACGCCACGACAAAGGCGAATGCGACGTCCAAGCTCACGGGCACGGGTTCGCTCGAGATCAGCTACGCGAACGCCATTCGCCAGAACTCACGCATCTACACTTCGTCCGGAGCGGGCGTTGGCCCCGTCTCGAGCACGAAGACCTACTTGCTTCGTGTCAGCACCCTCGGCACGACGGAAAGAGGCATTTTGACGGCGAGCATCGGCCAACGGGGAAGCCCCTTCGCGAACCTGACGCCCGTGCAAAAGCGCGCTTTCGGCACGAAGCGCGTCGACCACGAGTTCGTGTTCATAGGTCCCCAAAGCGATGCCGCAGCGACATTCTCCATCGGCATCGACGAGCGCTCTGGCACGACCTACGTCGATGGCATCGAGTTCTACGAGGTCACCGCCGCGCCGCTCAAAATCGAAGACTCGCTGCGCTTCGAGGTCAACGCCAAAACCGCGCCGAAGACGATCGCCCTCGGAGGCAACTACATCGACGCGAAAGGCGTCCCGCGCTCGGGGAGCCTCGTCCTCCCGCCTCTCTCGGGCATGGTGCTCATCAAGGCGCCCGAGGGGTAAGGGGGCAGAGGGGTATCGGGGCGGGGCGAGGCGAGCGACCAAAGCTCACTCTACGAGCCCGGCGTACATGCTGTCGGGGTACCTACTCCGAAACGCAACACGATGCGTCTCGGCTTCTGTGCTCCGACCGAGTGCTGCGAGCGTGTGAATGAGCATGGCCTCGCGAAGTTCGGTCAGCTGCCCCCGCGGAAACCCTCGCTCGTGGGCTTCGAATGCCAGCAGTGCGGCCGCAGCGTCCCCCCGAGCGAGTGCGGTTCTCCCCTGTTCGATCAGTTGGCGCTCCCGCGCGAGATTGGCGTCGCCCGCGTTCGCTGGCCGCTTCGGCGGCAACGATGCGGCGTTCGAGAACGCGACAGCCTGAGGCGCAGAACGGACGGGCGCGTCCACCGTCACGACTTCACGAATCATACGCTGCGCCACGGCAGTCGAGGTCGGTGAGCGCGCGAGAGCCGTTGCTGAAGGGGCAGCCTCCGCAGGACGTTCAGTCGGCGCGCGTGCGACTCCCACGCCGAGAACGAATCCCGTGGCGAGCCCAAAGAGCGTCCTCAGCAGTGGTCGAAGAGGCCATCCCAGCAAGGTGCGCCCTGGGAGGGGGTTCGCGCTACCCACGCCAGCGGCACCTCCAGCCGCACCAACGACCGCGGAGACTTCGAAGAGCGGCGCGAGCCGTGACCGCAGACGCTCGCGCGCTGGTCCCGGGTCCGAGAGCGACGCTCTTTCCGCTTTCACGAGAGCCAAGACCTGCAGGGGCCGGGCATCACTTGGTCTCATGGCGTGCTCCGCGAGAGCGATGGCGCGTGTGCGAGTCTCCGGGCTGCGGCGATGAGCTCCTCGCGCCCGATCCTCAGCCGCGAGTATCCGGTCTTCAGGGGAATATCCAAGGCCGCGGTGATCTCCTGCATCGGCACGCCTTCGAAGTCGTGGAGCACGAGAACGCTGCGGCGATCTTCCGGAACCGCCAAGAGCGCCTTGCGAGCGAGGTTCGTCTCTTCGTGGGCACGCAATTGCATGTCCGCAAGCGGTGTCGGATCCGCGGAATCGAGCTCCGACGGGAGCAAAGATTCGCGGCGGTTCTGTGCTCGGCGGCGATAGCTCGAAGCCGTCTTCGCGGCGATGGCGAAGAGCCAAGGCCGGAGGGACCGCTCTGGATCATACTCGGGTAGTAGACGCGCAACGACCAAGAACACCTCGTGCGCGACGTCCTCGAGATCCCGTTCGGGCACGCCGAGTCGCCGAAGTGCATTCCATACGAATGGGAGCTCATCGTCGAAGACGCTACGAAAGGTGGGACGAACCACGCATGCACGTTTGGTCGCGAGTGATGTCATTTCTCAGGGAAAGCGACCAACGAGCGTCGGAATGAGGGATAGAGACACGACCGGTGTCGTCCACACGACCTCGTCTGAGACCATTTGTCGCAAGGGACGGAGCGCGACCTGTGCTTCGAGGGTTCCGCGCACGCCGAAGGGACTTCGTTGGAAGAAGTGCTCCGCCACCACCCGCGCCCCGGCAGACACGTACCAGGAGTTTTCTTCGCGGTTGCGCGCGAATCCCGAAGCAGTGCCACGCAATGCACCGACGGACCCCTGTGCGCACACGAGCATCGACGCCTGTGCGCCCCGTAGCACCTTCATGCACGGAGCCAGCGTGAGGAGCACGAAAGACGTCGAGACTTCTCCGCCTTTCGCGGCAGTCGTGACAGGCGGGTCGAATCGGCCTTCCATATTTGCTTCGAACCGCGCATAGCCGACGCCGACGAGAGCCCTTCCGCCCCAGGAAGCTCGCGGCAGCGATCCGAACGACATCGAAGGACCGGCACCGAGCACGAACGTTGCGTGTTCGGTGGAACGCGTTTGCGATGCCACGGGACCGTCCGCACGCGCGGCATCGCTTCTGACGGGGGCGGCCGTTTCCGGTGTCGATGGACTCCATGTGATAGTTCGTGCCCGTTCGACGTTGCGGATAGAGCGAAGTGGGTCGATGGCGATCACGATCTCGATGGCGAGCGACGACGCGAGCTCACTGCAGTCGGTCGAGACGCTTCGAAGCGCTGCAGACTGGGCATAGGCCATCCCGCGCACGTCTACGCGGCGAAAAGTCCCTTCGAGGCCCGAGCCGGAGCGCTTGATGAGCACCACGAGCGTAGCGGTCGTCCCGGTGGAAACGAACGGATCGTAGCCGAGTCGCGCCGCGATGAGCCCCCGAAGCCCCATTTCGTCGGGACACGTCTCCGCATCTCGTCGCTGATAGTCGAGGGCGACCGCGACGTGCGGGGGACCTTCCGCTCGTGCAGTCGCAGCACAAAGAAGAAGAAACGCTGAAAGGAGAAGGCGCGGGAGGAGAGAGCGATTCAAAGGTCGTGCTCTCAGTGGCAGGAGACCCCCCATGCATTCACGAAATGGGCACCGGTGTGCGTTTCAGTGAGAACGAGGAGACGTGATCGCCAAGAGTGAGCAGGCCCCTTCACTCCAACGTCTTCTTCTTTCTCGAGGACATCATGACTTCGCCCTATCGCATCGCACTTCCCCTCTTGATCTCCGTCACGCTCGCATCGTTCGTAGGCTGTGCCGCCAGCGAACAAGACCTCGGTGACGGCTCACAGGGGATCACCCCCGCGCCTTCCGGTTCGAACCGCATTGGCTCGAGTGGCTCGCCCGTCACGCCGCCCGCACCTCCCAACCCACCGACAGACGCCGGCACGAACGATGCGTCCTCGAGCATTCCGACGGCCTGGAATCAACCGCCAGGGTCTACACGCTGTGCCTACGGTCCGGAAGACATCTCCAGGAAAACCTTCACAGACATCAGGTACGCGAAGTCCGACTACCGTGCTTGGTGCTTCCCGAACGATGACGTCACCGTCGAGTGGAAGCTCTTTTCGGTCTCATCGACGGGCAAGCGACTCGACCTGAACGACCAGTCTATCCTGAGTGTCGCCAACGTCTACGCCATCGACTACAGCAACAACGACCCCGGAGACTTCACGGGCACACGCGTCCCGGTCAAGTTCACCAATGCGTGTACTGTACAAACATCGGCACCAACCATCGCCCCGCTACCGGCTCCCCCCGTGGACCTCTACGCGCGATGCACCTGGAAGCTAGTCACGAACATCTATCGCCCCGGCTATCACGACCTCAGTCTCATCCTCCGCACGGGCTTTCCGAACGCCAACGGCGTGATCGACCCGGCCTACGAGGTCGCGTCGCTCTATCGCATTGGCTGGGTCCCCTGAGAGGCCCGGAGAGCGAACGGGCGGTTCGTCGACGCTCGCTGCGCGGCGCAGGCGACGAACCCGCCCCCGAGCGCAACGCCCCTCATCGATGCACGGAGTGATGCGTAGAGCTTCTTTCCATCGTCCAACACCGGGCGGTAGTCCCCACTACATCGCCACGCTTTCACTGCCTTCGCATCGTGTTGCGCACGTTGCATGTTGCACGTGGCACGATGCGTTCGTACTCCGAGAGTTCGTGAATTCCGGCATTTTGTGAACCCAAGCGTCAAACCGATGCTGGCACGATCGCTGCATTGCCTCCTGGAACCCACTGCACCCTGCGAGGGCGGGTGCACTTCGCTTCACGGAGGCCCCCATGCGTTCCATTCTTCTTCCGACGCTTTTATCTGTACTTTGCATCCACTGCAGCATCAACGATGCCGCGAACATTTCGCCGCCAGCGAGCGGTCGTCCAGATCCTGGGAAACCGGCGCCGGGCACCCCCACAGGCGAAGTTTCATCCAACAGTGTAGGGGGCACGCGACTGAAGGCACGGTACCTTCGCGCCGCGGACGGCGCAGAATTCGCCCAGGGAATCTTCGATACGAAGCTCGGGACGGCGTGCGCCCCGGGAATCGCGGCAGACGGTAGGGTCCGCTGTCTTCCCTCGGAAAGGTACCTGATGAACGACCCGGAGCTTCACTTCGCGGATCCGTCCTGTCAGAGCGCGCCCCTTGGCGGCCACTACCCTTTCAATGGCCAACGGTACGGCTACACGCGTGAACCGAAAGACAACGGCGTGCACATCTACCAAGCCACGAGCAAGACTCCAAGCAATGTTGCACAAGCCTATCGCGTGAACGAACGGGGCGTGTGCACGGAGGCAGCGAAGGACGAGACGTGGTATCCGCTTGCCGAGATCGCTCCCTCGGAGTTCGTCGAAGGGCTCGTTTCCAAAGGCGCGGACAAGGGAGGCGTCCACGCGCGTACCTTCGCCGGCAACGACGGCTCTCGCATCTTCATGAGCTATGCGGCGACCGCGACCGATGCCGAGTGCGTCGTGGGACTCGACGCCACTGGGACCCGTCGATGCCTTCCGCTCAAGGAAGCGACGGAGCCACGCGGCGATGCTTTCTCGACGAGTACGTGCGGTGGAACTGCAGGAACGTTCGTCGACCAGTCTGTAGATGATGCGAAGTTCGTCGTGCGGGGCGTCGGCTCGACCTGCGGCGCATGGCGAGTCGCGGTGCACGAGGCATCTCCCGTGCGCACGGCGTATCAGCGTGACGACAAAGGCGTCTGCGTCGAAGCACAAGGGGGTCGCGCGGTCGCCATCGGGAAGGAAGTTGCTCCGACAACGCTGCCAGAAGTGAAGGAGAGCGCCCCCTGGGGCCAAGGGCGAGTCAAGGGTCTCTACTACACCGTCGGCGACGAACCCGTTTCCCTGCGCGCCCAGTTCGACACGATCCGCAACGAGGGCTGTCTATTCGGGACACCAGACAATGGCGTCTCGACGTGCCTTCCCTTCGCGTTGCGAATCAACAGTGGCTACTTCGCCGATGCGGCATGCACTTCGGAGGCGATTGCTGACTACTCGTCCAGCAAGGCCAATGGCTGCGACGTCCCTGCCCCGCGCTACTATCTGGCGCCGGTCGATCGCGGGCAAAGCAAGCAGGGACATGTCTACGAGATCGCCAAGCTTGCCGACAATCCCGGCTCGCTGTTCGCGCTGAACAAGAACGGCGTTTGCGAGAAGACGACGCTCGTCGCCCCCGGTACGTACTACCAAGTCGGCAAGGAAGTTCCGCTGAGCTCCTTCGAGAAGGCCACGGTCGTCGATCGTTGATCGCCGCGGAGAGCGCTTCTCATGGGGTTCGGCGCGATACCGTAGGCCACCAAGCGAAGAGAAACTTCCTTCGTACGCGAGAAGTGGGCGACCTCTTCTCTCGTGAAGGCACCCTTCAACTTCTTCGCATAGACTAGCGCGCGTGTCGGAGTCGGACGAATCCAAGCGGGAGATGCCCATCCCCATCGAGAAGGCTCCGCTACGCGTACAGCGCGATTACCTTTTGCGTGAGCGACGAAACAGTCGCATCGCGATCGCCGTCATCGCCTCCGTGCTTTCGCTTCTCGTGTGGGCACTCGTGCGGCTGTTTCACTGACGCACTCGGCTGAATCGAGCGGGGCGCGGGGCACGGCGAAGCGAGAGCGAACGCAAAAATCGCCGGCCAGCAGCCGCCGACTCGGCCGCCTCGTCGGGAGGCGTCCACGAATGCGGCCGGCGATTTTGTGCGGAGCGGAAGCGAAGCCGTGACCCCGCGCCCCGCGGTCCCTCTTCCGTTATGCGACGCGCCCCAACCGCTCAACTGCCCAACGGAGCGCCCTCGAGACCAAGAGGGCGAGACGACGGAGCGCGACCGCGAGCCTAGCGCATCTCTCCTGATTTGTTCTTCCGCACTGCGCGGATTCGTTCGAGAAACTCCGCATCCATCAGGTCTTGTGGACGCCCAGCGGCGCGCTTGTTGGCAATCAAATGATCAAGTGCGATGAACTTGAGCTCGACTCCGTCGATCTCGGTCCGAACGGCGTCGCGAAAAAGATCTTCGGCGCCGACTCCATCGATCGCTCGCATCAGGTCGATACGCAACGGGGCTTGGCCCATGAATACGACATCCGCGTCGGCCATCGTCGTCACCGCCGAGACGACGTTCGGCGGCGCGCCGAAACGCGTCAAGGCACGCGCCGCGCGGGCGAGGTTCTGCGGACTCCCTTCCAGGAGGACATCGATGTCCTTCGTCGTGCGTGGTCTTCCGTGAAATGCGACGGCGTAGCCCCCCACCACGAGGAACTCAACCCCGTCGCGAGCGAACTCCTCCAACAGATCTTTGAAGTCGGAGGGGAGGTCCATCGTCTTCTCCTATTTTACCCATTTCCAACACCAATTGCGTAACGCCGCGCACTCGTTCAGCAGGTGTCGCATTGGCCCAGAACTCGAGGTCCATCGTTTCGGCCTCGGCCTTGGAGTGAACCACTCCGCCGGTCCAACTCGCTCGGCGAGCGGCAGCGCGGTCATCGGGCGTCGTCATCTCGCTAGTGTAGCAGCAACTCCCCTCCACTTCACGACCCCACAGCAGAGGGCGCTGGGGGTGCTCCGCGCGCGTAGGCCCGCCCGCCACAAAGCAAAACGACGCGGACCTTTCGATCCGCGTCGCTTCGTACCTCGCTTTCGCGATGCTACTTCACGGGAAGATTTCGCGCTCGCGATAGACCGCTTGAATGCGGTTCAGCGCGACACCGTAGGCCGCCACGCGAAGGGAAACCTTCTTCGTACGCGAGAAGTCTGCGACCTCTTTGTAGGCGCGCTTCATGGCCTTCTCGAGCTTCTCGTCGACCTCTTCTTCGCTCCAGCTCTCCGAGCGCTTGTTCTGCGTCCACTCGTAGTAGCTAACCGTGACGCCGCCGGAGTTGGCGAGGACGTCGGGGAGAATGGAGACGCCCTTGTCGAGAAGGATCTTCTCGCCTTCGAGCGTGCAGGGGCCGTTTGCGCCCTCGAGAATGATCTTGCAGTCGAGGGCCTTGGCTTCCGTCTCGCCTACTTGGTTTTCGAGTGCGCACGGGGCGAAGATGTCCACCTTCGTCGCGAAGAATTCCTCGCGGCTGATGGACTTGCCGTTCGGGTACCCCTGAATCGACCCGTTCTTGAGCACGTACTCTTGGAGCTTGTGCGCGTTGAAGCCTTCCGGGTTGTAGAGGTAACCCGTATGGTCGCCGACCGCCACGGTCGAGACGCCGAGCTTCGCGAGAATGAGCGCGGTGTAGGAGCCGACGTTGCCGAAGCCCTGCACGCTCATGGTCTTGCCCTCGAGCTCGAAGTTGTGCTCGCGCGCCCACTCGATGAGGCAGTAGACCGCACCTTGCGCCGTGGCCTTCGTGCGACCGAGCGTTCCTCCGCTCGCGACCGGCTTGCCGGTGACGACGCCCTTGACGCTCTGCTTCTGCGCAGAGCCGACCATGTTGGAGTAGGTGTCCATCATCCACGCCATCGTCTGGCTGTTCGTGCCGACGTCCGGCGCGGGGATGTCGTACTCGGGTCCGATGTTCTCGCCGAGGGCGTGCGTGAATCTACGCGTGATGCGCTGGAGCTCCGCGCGCGAGACGCTGCTCGGGTCGAACTTGATGCCGCCTTTGCCTCCGCCGTAGGGCAGACGCATGAGTGCGCACTTCCACGTCATCATCGTCGCGAGTGCCTTCACGTCGTCGAGCGAGACTTGCGGGTGGTAACGCATACCGCCCTTGAACGGGCCGATGACGTTGTTGTGTTGAACGCGGTAGCCTTTGAACAAGCGAATCTCGCCGTTATCCATCTTCACCGGGAAGTTGACGATGATCTCGTTCTTCGGCTGGCTGAGGATCGTGCGGATGTAGGGCTCGAGTTGGATCGTGTCTGCAGCGACGTCCAAGTACGCTTGAATGACCTTGAAGAAGTCGTACTCCTTCGCGGGGGCCATCGAATGGCGCGAGGACTGAGCTGCTGCGGGCACGGCGGACTTGGAATCGGTCGACATGTTGGCCGCCGTTTTAGCCAGGATCCGGAGCATGGGGAAGCGCGAAGCGCGCGCCGGCAACTCTTGCGCGAACGATCGCTGCTTGGCGCAGTGCGTTAGCGCGCGCTGCCGAACCAGAGGGTATAGAGATAGACGCAGGAGCTCGTCAGCAGCAGTGCGTCGACGCGATCGAGAATGCCGCCGTGACCCGGAACGATCGCGCCCGAGTCTTTGACGCCCACGCTCCGCTTGATGAGCGATTCGCCGAGGTCACCGGCTTGGCCGAGGGCCCCCGCGACAATGGAGAGGACGACCGTGTGCCAAAGCGGCATGAGCGGCTTCAAGATCACTTGGATGAGGACGGCAGAGAGCGCCGCAGCAAGGAGGCCGCCGATGGCGCCTTCGATGGTCTTCTTGGGGGAGACCGCTTCATAGAGTTTGTGACGACCGAAGAAGCGTCCGCCGAAGTAGCCTCCGGTATCCGCCGCCCATGCAAACGATAGCGACATGACGACGTACGTCGGTCCATCCCTCGGGTCATCACGACGAATCACGGCCAAGAGGACGAGCGGTACCGAAACCATGAGCGCCCCCGCACCGATCGCGAAGGAGCGCATGCCTGCGGTCTGGATGTCGCCGAGTCGAGCCAGAGTGAGCAGCGGCCCGAGCGCAGGAAGGACGATGAGCAACGTGAGGAGCACACGCGGGTCGCGGCCGAAGAAATAGACGACGAGCCCCGCAGCGGCTGCAAGCAGAACGCCGAATGTCTGCGAACCGCGATCGCCCGGATGCGTCATCGCGAACAGCTCGAATGCGCCCACCATGGCCGCAGGCAGAATGAGCGCAAAGAGCGCCCACGGCGGCCCCCGAAAGATGAGGCCCAAGATGAGCGGAAGGGCGACCACCGCCGTGAGGACGCGCACCGCCAAATTCGACGGGGGCGGACGTTGGGACTTGGGTGCGCTTTTCTCGCTCACGCTGCCCGCACAATCTCAGCTGTGCTAGCCAACGGCAAGGCGAAAGACGGGCTCCACGTTACTTCGGGCAGCCGGCTCCACGCTCGTAAGCACCTGGCCGTAACGTCGCTCACGCCCCTGATAGCTCGCGATGGCCTCGAACAGGTCTTCGTTCGTGAAGTCGGGCCAGAGCACGTCGGTGAAGTGTAGCTCCGCGTAGGCAAGCCCATAGAGGAGGAAGTTCGAGATGCGATGCTCGCCGCCCGTGCGAATCACGAGGTCGGGATCGCCGACGGTGAGGCTCGGCATGTGCCGATGCATCAGCTCCGGTGTGATGTCCTCGGGGTTGAGAGCACCCGACTGCACACGTTTCGCGAGGTCGCGGGCAGCAAGGGCGATTTCTTCGCGGCCACCGTAGCTGAGGGCAAGCGTCAGCGTCATGGCCTCGTTGCCCTCGCTCTCTTTGCGGAGTGGCTCGAGCAAACTCTTCACGAGTGCCGGAAGCCGGCCGACATTGCCGATGGTGTCGAGGCGGATGCCGTTCTCCAAGATCTCCTCGCGCTCCGATTCGAGGAATTCTCGGAGGAGAACCCACAGCGCGTCGACCTCCCCATCCGGTCGCGACCAGTTTTGCTCGCTGAACGCGTAGAGAGTGAGCGCGCGAATGCCGAGCCGACGCGCGGCCCGCACGATGGACCGGACGGTCTTCGCGCCTTCGCGGTGCCCGTCGACCCGCTGCCGGCCCCGGAGCTGCGCCCAGCGACCGTTCCCATCCATGATAACGCCGACGTGCCGCGGGAGATTGCGCGCTTGGACCAAAACCATAGGAGCTGTGTGGGGTTAGCACGGCACGCGGCACGAGAGCAATGCGGGATGCCGGGAGCGGTCGAGAGCGCCGCCCGAAGCGACGAAAGGCAGGGGCGAGCGGCCGAGATTTCGGTGCGCGCGCGGAGGCTCCACCCACGACGCCACGCAGGTTTTGCCTACCTTTACCTACAAATCGACGAAATGCGCAAAGGAGGCTGAATCGTTCGTATCGCTCGACTGTCACATCCCCCATGGCGCGGACGAAACGCAACAAGGGCATCCTCGGCTGTGGTCTCACGCTCGCGACGGTGGTCGCGGCATGTGGAGGGCAGACGCCCCAAGCCAAGAGTCCGAGCCTTCCTGCAACGGCCTTGGCCAAGGCAGGTGCGCAATGTCACGTGGCTTCCACGTTCATACGCATCTCGAACGGCTCAGGCGACGACGGAATGGCAAGCGCGCCCATCGTGCTCGGCACCATCGAGGGCAAGCGCGTCGCACTCGTCGCCGACGAAGACGAAAAAGCAATCCTGACCATCGACCTCGACAAGAAGGTCGAGATCGCACGCACGCCGGTCGGAGGTACGCCCTCCCAGCTGCTCGCGACATCCGACGGGCGCATCTACGTGACCGTGCGAGACCAAGGTCGCGTGCTCGGATTCGAGACGACCAAGGCCGACGCTGCTCTATCTGCGCGCTGCGTGAACGAGACGATGGTCGAGCCCATCGCGATGACGCTCGACGGCGGACGCCTCCTCACGACCGACGGTTGGGGACAAGCGCTCGCCGTCCTCGACAGCGCAACCCTTGCATCGAAGCGAACGATCAGCGTCGAAAAAGAGCCACGCGCGGTCCTCGTGCCGAGTGGGAGTCGCACGGCATACGTTTCCCACGCAGCGGGCGGTTACTTGACGGTGATCGACCTCGACAAGGAATTCGATGCGGTCGAACGCGTGGCAGCGTTTCCCCTTGGAGATCGCGGCGTGGGCCCACGCGCTGGCAGCATGAAGGTCGCGCGCATCAACGTGAACAACACAGGAGCCCTCAACGATCAGCGGCCGAAAGCAAGCCAGGGGTTCGCGCTCGTTGCCGCAAAATCGCTTCCGGGTCGCTTGCTGGTTCCGCAAGTCTCCGTCGACCCAGGCCCCATCGGCGAACGCACGAGCGGCTACGGTTCGTCGCAGGCGAGCGCAGCCGAGATGGCCTCGGTCGGCGTTTTCGATCAGTCGAAACACCGTTTCCTCGACGCGTCGATAAGACACCAGAGCGACGCGAGTATTCAGTTCCAGCCAGACGTTCGGTTCGTGGGCCCTTGCCTCCTTCCACGAAGTGCCGTCGTCGACGAAAAGACCGGCTCACTCCTCGTCAGTTGCCTCGGCCTCGACGCCGTCATCGCGTACGACGCGAGTGCGTCGAACCCCGTCTTTGCCGAGCGCAACAGGTGGAACGTCGGTGCAGGACCGACTGGCATCGCGCTCGACGACAAGAGCCACGTGGCCGTCGTGTGGTCTCAGTTCGACCGTACGCTGAGTGTGTTCTCGCTCGATGCGGCGAGCGGCGCAGTAGACACGAAGGAGCCCGAGGTCGCGCGCGTCGCCATGAAGCCGCTGTCGAAGCCCCTCCCTGCGGAGTTCGCCCTTGGACGCATCCTGTTCCACGCCGCAGGCGACACGCGACTCGCGAGCGATGGTCGCGCTTGTGCCAGTTGCCACCCGGACGGACGGGACGATGCCATCACGTGGTCGACCCCCGACGGGCCGCGCCGCACGATTCTGCTCGCGGGTCGCGTGGGAGCGACCGCCCCCTATTCGTGGCGAGGCGACGAGCCGACCCTCGAGGAACACCTCGGCCATACCTTCAAGCGACTCAAAGGCAAAGGGCTCCGCAATCTCGAGCTCGCGGCACTGAGCGGCTACATCAGCGGGCTCCCTGCCCCGCGCCGCCCGAAGCTCGACCCGAGCCTGGTCGAGCGTGGACAACGCATTTTCGCGTCGGAAGAAACGGGCTGCGCGAGCTGCCACTCGGGTGCACAATACACTGATGGAAAGGTGCACGATGTGCACAGCAAGCACGCCATCGACAAAACGACGGGCATGCACACGCCGGCACTCACGCTCGTCGCTGGCTCGGGCCCCTATTTTCACGACGGGCGCTACAACTCGCTGAAAGACCTGCTTCGTGCTTCCGACGGAACCATGGGCAAGACGAAACACCTGAGCGACAACGACCTCACCGCGCTCGAAACCTACTTGAAGTCTCTCTGAGAAGGAGTGCGCCATGAAGTTCCACGTCCTTCCGGCTTCCCTACTCTCTCTCGCCTCGGTGATCGCCTGTGCAACGGCGATGGCCGACGCGCCCGTCAAAGCGCCTTCCGCTTCGGCGTCTGACCTTCGCACGCCCTCCTCCGGCACGAAGGGTACCCTCTATGGTGACTTGCCCGTCGGCGTCGTGTCCGACGAATACGCGAGCAGCGCACCGCCGAAGAGCCTGTCGCCGCTCCCCTCTCACTTGCGTGTGAAGCAAAGCGACGGCATGGCGTATCTCACGGATCGCTCGAACAACGAAGCCTTCAGCCCGCGAAACGCCATCTATTCGTGCATTCTCGAACGAAACTCCCTCCAGGCAGCGGTGACCATCAACGCCGAACCGGATTCTACGCGTTCGGTGCAGTCGGTGCGTCTCGAGGAAACAGCGAATGGCGCCTCGCTCGTCACGGACTCCATCCTGCTGCGAGGCGGTCAACCGGCCGGGGCCTTTCATCATGGCACCCTTCCGCTGAAAAAGATCCAGACGCTGGCTGGCGGTCTCGTCATCTACGGAGGCCGCGACGACCACAACCCGAAGCGGTACGTCCACTTCGTCGTGAGACCACCGAGCGCCGAAGACATGCGCATCTCCTCGCTCATGCATGCGCAGGTGCTTTCCGCGGATGGACGCTTCCAGACCTCGAATGGATGCGGCTTCATCCTCGTGTCGCTTCCCGTCGCGCAAGACGTGGCGTCCACGACCCTCGTGCGAATGAACACGCTCTTGTCGTCCGCCGAAATCGAGAAACCCCAGTTCGACGGCGAGGTCACCATGGCTCCCCGCGTCAACCCGCCGCTGCAGAGGGAAGTCGTCATGCGCCCCGTGGGCATCGCATTCAGTGCATCGCAGATCGCCGGGGACACCGAGCCGCGGGTCGCCGTGTCGGCGTCTTGGAAAGGCGACGAGGTAACTCAGCGCGTCTTCATCATGCCGAAGAACGGCGGGCAGCCCGCGCAAGTCTTTAGCCGCGTCTCCGACTGAGCGCACGCCGGTGGCCTCTGGCTTTACGGCCCGGGTTCGGTCGGGGTAGGCTTCCGACCATGCTCGGTCTCAAGGTCTTCGTTCGCCTTCGCATGTCTTCTCACGACGCCCACTACGCGGGAGAGCTCGTCGATGGCGCTCGCATGCTCGGTCTCTTCGGTGACCTCGCGACAGAGCTACTCATTCGCATCGACGGCGACGAGGGGCTTTTCCGCGCCTACGACAGCGTCGAGTTCTTGGCGCCCGTATTCGCGGGCGACTACATCGAAGCGACCGCAGAGATCGTCCAGATGGGCAACACCAGCCGGAAGATGGTGTTCGAGGCGCGAAAGGTCATCAGCAACATTCGCCAGCCCGGCGTTGCCCCGAGCGCCGCAGACGTGCTCGCGGAGCCCGTCGTCGTTTGCCGCGCGAGCGGGACGTGCGTGACTCCCAAGGCCATGCAGCGGGCCCCGAAGCAGCTTTACATGCCTGCGCTCCCTCCTTACGTCGCGACCGGCCCCGCCCCCATCGTCACGCCTGCCTCGACGGAGCTCATTCTTACCGCTGCCATCGTCGGTGCGGAGGTCACGAGAAATGACACGCCGCACTTGCCGCTGACCCCCACGGAGGTTGCGGACGAGGCTGCGCGCTGTCGCGAGGCGGGTGCGGCCGTCATTCACCTCCACGTGCGCAACGACGACGGTTCGAACACGCAATCGAAAGAGCGCTACGCCGAGGTCATCGACGCTATCCGCAAGAAGACCGACTGCATCATCCAAACGACGACCGGCGGCGCCGTCGGCATGAGCATCGAAGAGCGCGCCGGCCCCCTCGCATGCAAGCCGGAGATGGCTACGCTCAACTGCGGCTCGCTCAACTTCGGGACTGACGTCTTCGTCAACACCCGCCCGGACATCCGCAAGCTCGCGAAGCTCATCGCCGAGGCGGGATCCATGCCGGAGCTCGAGTGCTACGAAGTCGGCCACGTCGAGGAGGCGCTCTCGCTCGTCAAGGAAGGCATCCTCACGGGTCCCCTCCACTTCCAGTTCGTTCTTGGTGTACCCGGCGGCCTAGGCGCAAAAGAAGAACATGTACAGTACATGCGCTCGATGGTCGAAAACGTGCCCGGCGCCACGTGGGCGGTCGCCGCGGTCGGGCGCTTCCAGAGGCCCATGACGGAGCTCGCGATCCGAACGGGCGGTCACGCGCGCGTCGGCCTGGAGGACAACATCTATCTCGAAAAGGGCGTGCTCTCGGAGGGAAGCGCCCCGCTCGTAAAGCGCGCGGCCGAGTATGCGAAGAGCGTCGGCCGAGGCCCCGTCGACCCGAATCGAGCGCGCGTGCTCCTCGGCCTTCGGACCTGACCGGGCTTAGAGCGCTACTTCGAGTGACGATTCGGACATGGGTCCGTGGAACGTCCGGGGGATGTCCACGCGGAAGACGACGCGGCCGTCGACGGTGTTCACCTCGATGCGTCCCAGGTGGAGCACGATGAGCGAACGAGCGAGTGACAGGCCGAGGCCCAACGACCCATACTTGCGCGCCTCGTCCGCATAGAGGTAGGCGACGAAGATTCGCTCGAGCTCCTCGCGCGATACGGCGCCAGCCTTGGTTTCGATGGCGATGCGGAGGTAGTCGTCGCCGGGCCCCGGTGTCTCGGCCCTGAGTGTGACTGCGCCTCCTTTGGTCGTGAAGCGCACGGACGAGTGCAAAATACAGACGAACGCCTGTACGAGCCGCAGTTCGTCCGCGATGATCACAGGCAGGTCGTCCGGCAATTCACCGCGGATGGTCACGCCAAACTCTTCCGATAGCTCACGAGCTTCCGCCAGCGCGCGCCTCAGGCACATCTCCATGTCCACTTCGCGACGCGCGAGCTGGAGCGCGCCAGCTTCGATGCGTGCAGAGTCGAGAACGGTGAGAACCAGCTGCAAGAGCTCACGGCCGCGCGACACGATGATGTCGACATTCTCACGCTGACCGGGCGTGAGGTCGTCACGACGAAGCAGCTCTGCGA
Organism: Polyangiaceae bacterium; assembly: GCA_046351415.1. GTDB lineage: Bacteria > Myxococcota_A > Polyangia > Polyangiales > Polyangiaceae > JABFRG01. The sequence continues at coordinate 850,621 of JAXLYO010000001.1, forward strand.
AGCCGAGAATCGCATTCAGGGGAGCCTTCAGATCGTGACTCATCGATGCGAGAAAGAGCGCTCTCATGCGCTCGGTCTGCGCTTTGCCTTGGATGGCCCTGCGCTGCGCGAACGCGAACTGTTGGAACACGTCACCTAGACCATCGACCGCTTCGAGTAGTTCGAATGCAGGCGCAAAGCGTGGTGACGCACGCTGCCGCATGCGCCCCCCGAAGACGCCCATCCCTTTGACCTCCCATATTGCGATGTCGAGGTCGCGCTCGTACGCGCGGCCGAGCAAATACCCGAGGAAGGCGCCGAAGAACGCCGCGATGAGCCCGAGACCGACGTAGACGGAGGCGATCGCGCCGCTCGGATTCGCCGAGAACGTCACGACCACGCTGCCCCCTTCGATCGGATAGGCCACTTTGCACACCCCCGAGAGGTTCCGTGTGATCTCGGGTTCGCGCAGGGGACGAGCGGACACTTTGGTCGTGAACCCAAGTGCGCCCGCTTCTTCGGAGGCGGCGAGGCTTCCGGTTTCGTTTCCTTCGACGGGCGCGAGAACCGCGCGCGCAAGCTCGCTCGCCATGGCCTCGCGCCCCTGCGCGTCGGCCGTGCGTCCGTGAGACAGCACGAGGAGCAGGAGCGCTGCCGCGATGAACCCGACCGACACACCGACCGACAAGACGATGCGCCCTCCGACGTGGAGTGCGCGTACTTCCTTCATGGCGCTGAGCTCGGTCGCTTCGCGCACGAACACGGGTGGGAGACGCTCGAGCAAAGACCCAACGAGCTTGCGCAACAGGACGAAGGTCGCGAGCGCGGCTGCGGCCATGAGGGCGGACACCAACAGAACGACCGTGGCCTTCGTAACCGGGTCGATATCTGCGCCCACCGCCGTGATGAGGAACGCTGCCCCGATCATCGTGGCGACGAAGTCAGATGACGCGAGGACGAGCGGCAGGTTTCCGAGTCGCGCGACTTCGGTCGCAGCGAAGCTCGGGGATGCGCTCGGAGACCGCACGACGCCACCGACACGCCCAAGGGCGATACGCGTCGCGACGTGAACGAACACGACATAGGCCAGCAAGAGCAAATAGCCGAACGGCAAGAGCTCATAGGCAGAGCCCGTCTCGAGGAGGAGAAGGCGCGGAGAGAGAAGCGTCGCAACGAGAAACACCGCGAGGCCCGCGGCCAGCTGCACGGCCACGAGCTTCCAGTAGGTCCGCGCGAATTCGCTCATCGCGTCCCCCATGGTCGCTCGGCGGGCTTGTCGGGCCGAGACGCCGACACGTCGCTTGCGTCGAACAGAGGCAAGAAGACGCGAAACTCGGAGCCGCGACCGACTTCCGATGCGAGCTTGATGGATCCACCGTGGAGCACGACGAGGCGCCGCGTGATCGCCAAGCCGAGCCCAGTGCCGCTGCCGCGCCCCTTTTCGCTACGCGATTGCTTGTAGTCGTCGAAGATCTGGGCGCGTTCTTCGGGGCGGATACCCGACCCGGTATCGCGCACGGAGAGCACCGCGAACTTCCCCTCTTTCCAGACCTTCACCCGGATCTCGCCGCGGCGCGTGAACTTGAGTGCATTGCTGAGAAGGTTCGACAGGATCTGTCGCACGCGCGTCGTATCGGCTCGGGCGAGGACAGGACCGCCCACGACGTCTGCAACATACAAGCGAATGGGACGTCCGTGAGAGAGGACCTCGAAGCCGCGAAGCACGTCGCGGGAGAGCGCCTCGAGGTCGACCGCCGAGAGCGACAATCGCATCTGACCGCCTTCGAGCGCGGAGAACTCGAGAATGCCCTGGATGAGCTCGGACAAGTGTGCGCCGGAGCCGCGGATCTGTTCGACGTTCTCGCGAGCATCGCTCGTCAGCTTGCCATCCACCTCCGCGAGAAGGACGTCCGCGAACCCGAGAATCGCGTTGAGGGGCGTCCGGAGTTCGTGACTGACCGCGGCAAGAAACGCCGCGCGGTCCCGGTCCTGTTCGCGCGCACGATCGAGGTCCGTGCCGTAGCCGCGCTGCGCCTCTTCGAAACGGCTACGCAGATCGTTGAATGCGAGCGTGAGGAGGCCCACCTCGTCCGTCGTGCGCGCAGGGAGCGGATCGCCCACGGGTTCTGTCGTGACGCGCGCCATTTCACGAATACGTTCCGTCATCGAGGCAACGTCACGCGCAGAGTCACCGACGACGAGATGAGTCGCTACCGCTGCGACCGCCAGGAGGAGCGCGGTGAGAGCGAAGAGCGCGCCAAGCAGGCTCGCTCGGGACTCGGGAGGAGACGGAGCGCGCACGAAGACCGCGAGGTATCGCGCCCGTTCTTCGTGATCGATGCGCGCGACGTAGAAACGCGTACGACCGAGCGCCGTCGTCGTCTCCCCACGCCCACGGGCAAGGTCGCGAGCGAGCTCCGCTGGCGCGCGGCCGCCGAGAAGGACCGCATCGAGCAGAGCGTAGCCACTGTCCGAGACGACGTACTCGGTGCCGGGGGCTTCCACCGCTGCGCGTCGCAAGAGTTCGTGGCGCACGGGTGAGGGGAGCTCCGGGAGCCTTTTCGCGAGCGTACGCGCGAGGAGCTCGGCTCGCTGCGACGCCAATGCGTCGCTCGATCGATCGAGCTGATGAAGACCGACGATGCCAAGCGCCATCGCGAACAGGAGGCCGACGGCAAGGACGATCATGCTGGGGAACGGCTGGAAAGGCCACGGCCGTGACGGGGTCGGCGCCGGAAGGGCGCGCGTTACCTGCGTGTCTGCAGCCGTAGACGGGAGCGTCGCTTGCGGAAGTACCTGGCTGCCTGGGGCGACGGATACGAGCGCTCCCACGGCCGACGATGACGGAGCGGCCTCGGCCCCGGAAGGCTGCGCGGATCCCGAAAGATTCGGACGGGGACCGGCCCCGCGCTCCGAGTCTTTCATGGGGAATATTCGCTTACGCGGTGTGTCATACGATTTTGGAGAATTTTACTTTACGGATGGACACTGCACATCCACTCTGGGGTGAGATGGCCGAGAGGAGACTACCGAATTCGAGCCGACGCACGGCGAACGGTAGCGCAACTGCGGAGGCGCGGGTAACCGAAGAGCCCGCAAGCGACACACAGCTGCGGTCCATCGAAAACCCGCGCGCGAAACAACGGGTCACGCTCGTGGTCTATGGTTGGAACAATGCCCAGCCAGGAACGCTCTCCTGGACGTTCCCGAATGCCCGCACCGCCCTCGTTGCCGCGCGCGCGCTCACGAACGCACGCGAGTGGGCGATCCTCGCGGGCGACTCACGCGATGTCGAGGCCGCGCGCAAACGCGGCGAAGTGCTCTTCGAAGCCTAGCAGGACTAGTTGACGGCTGGCTGCGCTTCGGAAGATGCGGCGGCCGTACCCGGGCTCGCCGTCTCGGCGTCGTTCGTCGTCGCGCCCTTCTTCTTCGTGAAGAGCTGGCGGACGTCCCATGCCGGGCCCGCAAAGAAGCTGAGCGGGTCTTCTTCGAACGCAGGGCGATTCTTTTCGAAGAACATGTGGCCTGCGATGTTGAGACCCCAGCCCACGGCGAACGACCCGGCAGCGACGCCCCAAGCCGGACGGTATGGCTTGAGGGTCAGGAGGCCGACAGCGCCCCCCACGATGAACGGAATGCCCACCATGTGCAGCATGCGGTTCGTCTTGTGTTGGTGCGTCTTGTCGTAGAACTGCTCGGCGAGCTTCCAGCGCTCGGCGAACGTGCCCTGGAACTCCGGGTGCGCCTTTCGCCAGCCGCGCTCGAGGACAGAGAGGCCTTGGGAGAAGAGCCCCAGCCCCATGGCGCGGCGCCCCGCGAAGAGAGCCACCATGCCGCCTACTGCAAACATCGACCCGCTATTCAGCTTCATTCAAGTCCCCTCTCCCGTCGGCTCTGTTGCCTTCCGTGGGTCTAGCTTCGTTTCGCGGACTCGGCCAGTACCATGGCGGCGAATTCGTCGAGCGAAAGCGAACCGAGCTCGCCTCGGTCGCGCGAGTGCACCCCCAGGGAACGCGTTTCGGCTTCCTTCAAGCCGATGACGCAGCGATACGGATAGCGGGCCATGCGTGCGAGCCTCACCTTCGCGCCGAGTTTGTCGGCAGAAAGGTCAGCGGTCGCCCTCACGCCCTTCGACTTGAGATACGCGAGCGCCTCCGTCGCGTAGCCATCGGCTTTCTCGCTGACCGTCAGCAAGATCGCCTGCTTCGGCGCGACCCACGTGGGGAAGTTGCCGCCGCAGTGCTCGAGGAACACGCTGAAGAAGCGCTCGAGCGACCCCAGGATGGCGCGGTGGAGCATGATGGGACGGTGCTGCTTTCCGTCCTCGCCGATATAGGAAAGGTCGAAGCGCTCCGGCAGGTTGGGGTCGTACTGGATGGTGCCGAGCTGCCAGCTTCGCTTCAGTGCATCTTGCACGTGAAATTCGATCTTCGGGCCGTAGAAGGCGCCCTCGCCTGGCGTGATTTCGAACGGAAGGCCAGCGGCCCTGAGCCCCGTGTCGAGCGCTCCCTCGGCAAGATCCCAGAACTCTTCCGTGCCGACACGCTTTTCGGGGCGCGTCGCAAGCTTGATGTCGATCTTCTCGAACTTGAATGTCGCGTAGACCTCGTAGAGAAGCTTGATGAACGATTCGATTTCGCCCGCGACCTGCTCTTTCGTGCAGAAGATGTGCGCGTCGTCCTGGCAGAACGTACGTACGCGCGAGAGGCCGTGGATGGTGCCGCCTCGCTCGTAGCGATGCAGACGCCCAAAGTCGGCGACGCGCCACGGGAGCTCGCGGTAGCTGCGGAGCTTCGAACCGAAGATGATGCAGTGGCTCGGGCAGTTCATGGGCTTGAGGCCCATCGAAGCTTCGCGCATGGTCTTGTAGAACGGTTGACCGGTCGTCGGGTCGTTGTCGAAGAGCTCGCGCTCCCCGAACTCGGCCTTCGAGAGTTCGTCTTCGGTCCACAAGCGAAACATGTTGTCCGCGTAGTGGGGCAAGTGACCGCTCGTCGTGAATACCTTCGGGTCGAAGGCTTGCGGGGTGATGACCTCTTCGTAGTCGGTACGCTGATAGAGCTCACGCACGTACGAAACGAGCGAGTTGTAGACATAGGCGCCCGGCGGCAAGAAGAACGGCATGGCCGGCGCGGACTCGTCGAACATGAAGAGCCCCATCTCTTTGCCGAGCTTGCGGTGATCGCGCGCCTTGGCTTCTTCGATGGCCTTCAGGTGCTCTTCCAGTGCTTCGACGCTGGGGAAGGCGGTCCCGTAGATGCGCTGGAGCATCGGGTTGCGCTCGTCACCGCGCCAATACGCACCCGCAACGTGCGTGAGTTTGATCGCCTTGAGATAGCCCGTCTTCGGAACGTGCGGCCCCTCGCAGACGTCGACCCACTCTTTGCCGGGAGCACCGTGGGAGTAGAGCGACACGACCTCGCCCTCCGGGATCGCTTTGATGATCTCGACCTTGAAGGTCTCGCCCATTTGTTCGAACTTCGCGATGCACTCCTCACGGGTGATTTCCGTGCGGCGGAAGGGAGTGTCGGCCTTGATGATTTCCATCATCGACTTCTCGATCTTCGCGAGATCTTCGTCGGTGAAGCCTCCGTCCTTCTTGTCGAAGTCGTAGTAGAAGCCGTCGTCGATCGCCGGACCGATGGTGACCTTCGTTCCGGGAAAGAGCTTCTGCACGGCGTCGGCCATGACGTGAGCGGAAGAGTGACGGATGATGCGAACGCCATCGGGCTCGGACGTGCGCACGGGAACGAGCGTCTCCACGTCGGCATCGCTTCCGATGTCGAGCGGCGTGTGGAGGTCCCACACTTTGCCCTGGAACCTCACGCCAACGATGTCCTTCTCGAGCTTTCCGAGACCCTTCCAGATCGCGAAAGCGGTGCGCTTCTCTGCCATGTCCCTTTGCTAGCACGAGCGGCCTCTCCGCTGCTATGTGGGAGAGCGCATGACGGCCCTCCAAGGAAACCTCGCGGCGCTGACGCTGGTGGTCCTTTCGGGGGGCATTTCGTGCAGAAAAACGCCCCCTACGGGCCCAAGCCTCGCGACCTTGCACGTCGCTGCGGCCTCCGACCTCCGCCGCGCGGCCCCGGAACTGGGGCAGCTGTTCACGGAACGAACCGGCGCCAAGGTCACGTTCACGTTCGCAGCGTCGGGCATGCTCGCCCGGCAGCTCGAGGAAGGCGCTCCCTACGGGGTCTTTCTTTCCGCTTCGAAAGAGCATGCTCTCCGCACGACGCCCCAGCGTGGAGCGCACGCGTGTGACGACCACTCGCTCACGCTCTACGCGCGGGGAGCCCTCGTCCTGTTTGCGAAGGCCGACAACCCCCTCCCGTCGACGCTGTCAGAGCTCACCCATCCTAAGTATGCGCGCATCGCCATCGCCAACCCGGACCATGCCCCGTATGGCAAAGCGGCCAAACAAGCGCTCACGGCGACCGGACTGTGGGACGCACTGGTCGCCCGCATCGTGGTTGCCGACAGCGTCGACCAAGCACTCACCTTCGCCAAGACGGGAAACGCGGACGTGGCGTTCGCATCGAAGGCTCTCCTCACCGAAGGCGAGGGCTCGCTCCTTCCAGTCCCTCCTGCCACGTACGATCCGCTCCTCCAAGCAGCCGTGCGATGCGGCAATGGCGAGAGCGCCACGCGGTTCATGACGTTCTTGAAGAGTCCCGATGCAGCGGCCGTGCTCGCCCGCTACGGGTTCGAGCTCCCTTGACCATGCCGCCGCTCGCCGTATCGATGTATGTTGCACTTTGTGCGACGGTACTTTCGACGCTGGTCGGGGTAGCGCTCGCCGCATGGCTCGAGCGCATACGCGGCTTCGTTGCGAACGCCGTCGAGCTCGTGCTCACCTTGCCGCTCGTCTTGCCTCCGACGGTACTCGGCTACTACCTACTCGTCGCCTTGGGTCGCGAAAGCGCGATCGGACATGCCTACGAGCGCATCTTCGGCACGAGCATCGTCTTTACGCGCACGGGGGCCATCGTGGGGGCATGCGCCGGCGCGATTCCGCTCGTCCTCAGGCAGTCCCGCGCAGCTCTGCGCAGTGTCGACCCCATCTACGCTGCGGCGGCGAGGTCGCTCGGCGCGACGCGCTTCCGCACGTTCCTCACGGTCGACCTTCCGCTCGCGAAGGGAGGCATCGTCGCGGCGGCCGTTCTCGCGTTTGCACGTTCACTCGGAGACTTCGGTGTCACGCTCATGGTGTCAGGAAGCATCCCCGGAGAGACCAAGACAGCCTCGATCGCCCTCTACGATGCGCTCGCTTCCGGCGAGATCGCCCATGCCCGCACTCTAGCGATCACACTCACCGCAGCAGCTGCGGCATGCCTCGTCGCGTCCGCCGTCCTGACGAGACGCGCGCGATCGGAAGACCCATGGGTCCACTGAACGTCGACGTGACGCTCGACCGCGGTCTCCGCGGCCCACTCCCGTTCGAAGTGACGGCACGCTTTCGCGCAGAGGCCGGCGTCCTGAGAATCTCGGGGCCTTCCGGTGTCGGCAAAAGTACACTGCTCGCGGGCATTGCCGGGCTCGTCCCCATCGCCCGCGGCCGCATCACCCTCGGCGATGAGTCGTGGAGTCACGAAGGCTTCCACGTTGCCCCCGAGAAGCGTGGCGTGGGTTGGGTACCGCAGGGAGCCGCACTTTTCCCGCACCTCACCGTGGAAGAAAATGTCCGCTACGGTGCGCGGAAAGACGACCGGCTGGAGGAGCTCGCGGATGGCCTCGAAATCTCGCCCCTCCTTTCGCGGTCGGCGCGTGCGCTGAGCGGCGGCGAGTCTTCGCGGGTTGCGCTCGCCCGAGCACTCGCGACGAGGCCCTCCGTTCTTCTCCTCGACGAGCCGTTCGCAGCCCTCGACCGGGCGCTCCGCGAACGCATCCGTAGCTTCCTCGCAAAGAAAATCGCCGAGCTCGAGTGCATCGCGCTCCTCGTCGAACACGAGACGTCGCGCGAAGAAGGCGACCCCTTCGCGCGCGCGGAGAGCTACGCCCTCAGCCCCGCCCGAGCCAAGACCTGAGCCAAGCTGTCGCTTCCTCGCGCAGCCACCCATACATGGGACTACCGGCGCGCTCGGGCTTTCGAGCCGTCGAGCCAAGGAGCAATCCAATGCGCGACAGACGATTCGCGAATGCGGCGGCTCCTTTCGGATGCTATATTTTGGGGTTCATGCCTACCTCGAGCGTGCGGTCCGCGAAGAAGTCGAGCGTCGCAGAATCCTCCGTCAAGTCTGCTGCGTGGACATTCCTGACGAATCACGCCCACGTTCTTCTGTGCCTCGCAGACGAACGCGACGCACTCATGAAAGACGTCGCCGCGCGCATCGGAATCACGGAACGCGCCGTACAACGCATCGTGAGCGACCTCGAAGCCTCGGGCTACGTCGAACGAGAACGAGACGGAAGGCGCAACCGGTATCGCGTGCGTCCGGAATTGCCCCTTCGTCATCCGATCGAAGGCCATCACAACGTCGAGACGTTGCTATCGCTCGTCGGCAATTCGATGAGGCCGCGTGTGCGCGTGACGCCTGCCGCTGCTACCAAGAAGAAGAAGGTCATCCGCACGCTACGTCGTAAGTAGCTCCCGAACGTCTTGAACTAGGAATCGAACGTGAAACTGATTGTGCTTTCCGTTTTGGCCGCGACGACTGCGGCCGCTGCCCTGTTCCCCTATGCTTGCGGTGGCGACACGCCTGTCGAAGTGACGGACGCATCGACGCGTTCCGATACGAGCCAGCCCGTCGTCGAGACCGACGGCGCCCCTGTCGAGGACGCAGAGATCGACCCCGGCGGCTGGAAACCACCCGTGCTCCCAACGACGAGCAAAGGCTGCGGCAAGTCGCAGCCTACGATGAGCGGCAAAGAATTCACGACGGGCGCTGGGCGCAAATTCTACGTTTGGGGTCCGAAGAACTACGACGCCAACAAGGCCTACCCCGTGGCGCTCACGTTCCACGGCCTCTACGCGAGCGGCCCCACGTTCCAGTCGTGGTTCAAGATGGAGGACTACGTGAAGAACGACGGCTTCACCGTGTACCCCTCCACGAACGGGAACGGCTGGGACATCAACGGAAACTCCGACCTGCAGCTCTTCGACGACATGGTCAAGATGCTCGGCGAGGAGTTCTGCATCAATCCTTCGCGCGTCCTCGGCTTCGGCTTCAGCCACGGCGGCATTTTCATGAGCGTGCTCGGATGCAAGCGCGCGGGGTACGTCAAAGCCATCGCGGTCGGCGATGGGAGCCATGGCGGCAACGACGTCGGCTGCGGACGGCTCCCCGTGCTCATCACCCACCGCACGAAAGACCCCGACGAGAAAATCGCCTGGGCCTACACGAATCGCGATCGATGGGCCGCCTTGAACGGTTGTTCGAAAGACACGAAGTCCGTCAATACGGAGCTCAATTGTGTCGCGTACCAAGGATGCAAGGCGCCCGGCTCGCTCCAATTCTGCGAAGACACGTTCTTCGACCCGGGCTGGCCTGCGGAATGGAACCACACCGTGCGCGAGCCTTATCGGGCGCTCACGTGGCAGTGGTTCAAGGACCTCCCTTGAGTGGCGGAAGGTTTGCGCACGACCGATAGGTGTATTTTGCGGTCAAAGGACTAGGCCACCTCCTGCCTTTCGAGGTGTAATGGCGGCATGCAATACCGTCGTTCTTGGGCCTCTGCGGCCGCATTCGTCGTCACGTCTTTGGTTGCCACCTATGCGTCCGCCGCGGAAACGACAGCATATGTCGTGGCCGCAAACACGAGCGGGAACCAGGCGTACAACGGTACGCTGGGCATGGACTTCGATGTCAACCGCCCCATCTCGGTCTATGCCCTCGGTGCCTTCGACCACCAGTCGGACGGCCTCCAGGTTCCGATCTCGGTCCAAATCTACGATCGCGACACGCAGAAGATGCTCGTCAACATCGACTTCGCTGCCGGCGCGGGCGCACCGCTCGTCGGCGGAAGCCGCATCCTGCCGCTTCCGTGTCCACTCAGTCTCCCCGCAGGGTTTCACGGAGCAGTCGTAGCCTACGGCTACGGCCCCACGGAACTGAACGGCAATCAAGGCGGCGGCGCCATCGCAGGCCTCAGCACGGACACGGGAGGCGGAGCCATCTCCTTCGTCGGCGGCGCACACTTTGGCCCCGCGGGCCCGAACTACCCGACGTCCCCAGACAGCGGCCCGGCCAATCGATACGCTGCCGGCACGTTCCTCTTCAACGAGGCGTGCGCACAAGATGCAGATTGCACCAATGCGGACCGCCCAAAGTGCGGTGATCAAGGGATCTGCGGCCAGGCGGCGGGCGACTTTTTCCCGGCATGCGCCGGCGCGACGGCTTCCTGCGACTTGACGACCGCAACCTGCGTCGCCTGCGCAAATAACTACGGCGGCGGCGGTGCGACCTGCTTCGGTCCGACGGGCAAGGCATGCGTGGCGGGAGCGTGCAAAGAGTGCAACGGCCAAGTCACCTGCGCGGGTGCGACCAAGCCCGTGTGCAGCGCGACCAACACGTGTTCAGCCTGCGGTTCCGACAACGGCGAGCAGAACAACGCGTGCCCCACCACGCAGAACCCTTACTGCAAAGGCGACGGAAGCTGCGGTAAGTGCACGGCGGCCGCCGATTGTGCCAATCGCCCCGGTGGCAAGACGTTCTGCGATACGCAGAGCGGCGCTTGCGTGGCCGACTGCACGAGCGATAGCCAGTGCGGCGCTGCAACGAGCGGCAAAGTTTGCGATGGCACCACGAAGAAGTGCGTGAACGGCTGCCGCGGCACCGGCGGCAATGGCTGCACGCCCCCGCAAGTGTGCACCTCGACCACTGCCACCCAAGGCACGTGCGTGAATCCCCCCGCGGATGCAGGCACCGATAGCGGCCCGAAGACCGATGGCGGTTCGACCTCCTCCAGCGGCGGCGGAGACGGTGGCAAGGTGGACTCGGGCACGACGTCTAGCTCTTCGAGTTCGTCGAGCTCCAGCTCTTCGAGCTCGAGCGGCGGCGCAGATGGTGGTAGCAACCCTGCGGACGGCGACACGGGCGGCTGCGGCTGTGTGACCGCCGGCGGAAACAGCAGCGGTGACGGTGCGGCCGCGGCTCTCCTTGCCTTTGGCGCTGCGATGATCGCCATCGTCCGCCGCAAGCGCGCGTAGTAAGAGAAGGTGTATGGCGGACGCACTGGTATGGCATCGACTGCAGTTCGCCTTCACCGTCATCTATCACTACCTGTTCCCACAGTTGACGATGGGCCTCGCCCTGCTCATCGTCGTGATGAAGGTGCTCGCCCTTCGAAAGAACGACGAGCACTATCGTGACCTCGCGCGCTTCTGGATTCGCATCTTTGGCGTGAACTTCGCCGTCGGTGTCGTCACCGGCATCCCCATGGAGTTCCAGTTTGGAACGAATTGGTCGCGGTTCTCGAGCTACGCCGGCGGGGTCATCGGCCAAACCCTCGGCATGGAGGGCATGTTCGCCTTCTTCCTCGAGAGCAGCTTCTTGGCGCTCCTCCTCTTCGGCGAAAAGCGTCTCGGCGAACGAAAGCACCTGTTCGTCTCCGTTCTCCTCGCGTCGGGAACGTGGCTGAGCGGCTACTTCATCATCGTCACGAACGCCTTCATGCAGCACCCCGTCGGCTACCGGGTCGGCGAACATGGGAAGCTGGTCCTCGCAGACTTCTGGGCGTTCCTACTGAACCCTTGGGGGCTCGTTCAATACGCGCACAACATGACCGCGAGCGTACTCACTGCTTCGTTCGTGGTGACCGCCGTCGGCGCCTTCTGGCTGCTCCGGGGAATCTACACCGAACATGCGAAGCGAATGCTGACCGTCAGCCTGCGGGCCGGCATGCTCGCGAGCATTTGCATGGCAATGCCAACGGGAGACCTGCACGCGAAAGAGGTCGCCAAGCACCAGCCCGTCGCACTCGCCGCGATGGAGGGCCGCTTCGAAAGCGGTCCCATGGCCGAGATGGTCGTACTGGGTCAGCCGAACGTGGCGGCCGAACGCCTCGACAACCCCATCGCGGTTCCGGGCGTGCTTTCGTTCTTGGCTTACGGGAGCTTCCACGCAGACGTCCGCGGGCTCAAAGAGTTCCCGCGAGAACAGTGGCCCACGAACATCGAGCTCCTCTACTACGCGTACCACGTGATGGTGGGCCTCGGGACCATGTTCATGGCGCTGATGGCCATCGGCAACTTCGCCCATCTGAGGAAGAAGCTCGAGCAGTGGCGCATGCTGCTCTGGGCGCTCATGCTTGCGTTCCCCTTCCCTTACATCGCAACGACGGCTGGCTGGATGTCTGCAGAGCTCGGTCGACAACCCTGGCTCGTCTACGGACTCATGAAGACCGCCGATGGCACGAGCCCCAAAGTGCATTCTGGGACGACGCTCTTCTCGCTCATCGGGTTTACCGGGCTCTACTTCGTGCTCGGGCTCTTGTTCTTGTACTTGGTAGGTCGAGACGTGCTTCGCGGTCCGGTAGCGGCGCACGACCACGAAGCGGACGAAGCCGAAGTCGCTTCGCCAGGTGGCGCATGAGTGCGGTCTGGTTCTGCATCCTCGCACTCGCTGCCTGCCTCTACGCAGTTCTCGACGGCTTCGATTTCGGCGCGGGCATGCTGCATCGCTTCGTGGCGAAGACGGATAGCGAGCGGCGCACGGTTTTTGCGGCCATCGGTCCCTACTGGGACGGCAACGAAGTCTGGCTCATTGCGATGGGCGGCATCCTCTTCTGCGCGTTTCCGGGCGTCCTGGGCGCAGCGCTCTCCGGACTCTATTTGGCTGTATTCCACATCTTGTGGGCCCTGGTCCTTCGCGGCATTTCCATCGAGTTCCGTAGCCATGTGGTCGAACCCCTCTGGCGGGCGTTCTGGGACACGGTGTTCCAACTGTCGTCGCTGGTCCTCGCGGTGCTGTTCGGAGCCGCTCTCGGCAACCTGGTGCGCGGCTTCGCGATCGACGAAGAAGGATGTCTCGACCTCTCCCTCTTCGACGGCGTAAAGCTCGTGGACGAGCGCGGCATCCTCGATGGCTACACGGTGACCATCGCGCTATTCGTCACCACGACGCTGGCGAGTCATGGCTCGCTGTTCCTTCTCTGGAAGACGGACGGCGTCGTGGCAGAGCGCGCACGGTCCCTCGCGAAGAAGTTCTTTGCTGGGCGCATCGTCCTTTGGCTCGCTTCCGCGGCGTTCAGCGTATGGGTGAGGCCCGACTTTCTCCGTGGTTCGCACCCGTTCATGTGGGCGTTCTTCGCTCTCTCGGTCGTATCACTCGGTCTTTGCATGTCGCGGCATGCCAAGGGGCAAGATCGCATGGCGTTCGTTCTCTCCGCGGCAAACGTATTTTCGCTCGTCGCGATGGTGGGGGCTGCTTCATTCCCCGAGCTGCTGCATGCACGCAGCGGCGTTTCCTACGTTGCGCAGACCGCGGCGTCCCCAGACACCTCACTCCGCACCGCGCTCTCGTGGTGGATTCCTGCAGCCCTCCTCGTACTCGGCTACTTCACGATCGTCTTCCGGTTCCACCGCGGCAAGGCGCGCGCTTGACCTCCGCCCACGTGAAAGCGTGGCTCAGGCGTGAACGCTCGAAGGCTCCGGCTTTGGCTTGAAGAGCCTCGAGCGGATGCGATCCGACACGACGTAGAACGCAGGCACGACGACGAGACTCAAGACGGTCGATACCGCAAGACCACCGAGTACCGCTGCTGCCATGGGGCTTCGTGTCTCGGTGCCTGGTCCCAAACCGAGTACCGGGGGGACTGCGGACATCATCGTCGCGATTGTCGTCATGAGAATGGGACGCAGGCGCAAGGGGCCTGCACGCGTGGCGGCCTCGAGAGCGCCTGCCCCTTCGTGCTCTCGAATGTGGTTGGCGTATTCCACGAGCAAGATGGAGTTCTTCTTCACGATGCCCATGAGAAGCAGCAAGCCAATCATGCTGAAGAGGTTGAGCGACTTGCCCGAAAGGACCAGACCGATGATGGCTCCGCCTATTGCGAGGGGCATGATGGTGAGCACCGTGACGGGGTGCAGGAACGAGTTGAACTGACTCGCGAGCACCATGTACGCGACCATCAGACCGATCAGCATCGCGAAGCCGAGCCCCCCGGTCGTCTCCTGCAATTGCGAGGCTTGTCCGCCCGCAACGACGGAGTAACCAATGGGAAGCGTGCGCCCGAGCTCGTTCACTTTGGCCATCGCCTCGGCTTGCGAATGCCCCGGAGCGACGTTCGCCGTGATGCCGATGGCACGCTCACGATCGATGCGACTGATGCTCTGGAGGACGGGCGTTTCTTGTTCCGTCACCACGAGTGAAATGGGAATGAGCTGTCCGCCCGACCCACGAACACGCACAGCAGACAAGTCCTCCGGGCGTGTGCGCTGGTTCGCCAAAAGGCGCATGCGGATGTCGATGCGGCGGCCCCCAGTGGAGTACTTGCCGATGATGTTGCCTCCTACGAGGGCGCTCACGGTCGTGCCCAGCTCACTCACGGAGACGCCGAGCTCGTTCGCCCGACGACGATCGGGGATGATCTGCAACTCCGGCGAACCCACTTGGTAGTCGGTCGTGAGGTCCGTCACCATGCCCGATTGCTCGAGGTCGTCTTTGAGTGCCGTCGCACTCTTCACGAGCACGTTCCAATCGGAACCACGTACGGTGAAGTCGACGGGAGACGAGCGCGTCGAGCCGAAACCCTGTTGGGAAGGGTCTTGGATGGATGCGCGAAGACCCGCGATGCCCTGGAGCTCCTTTCGGAGGACCGCCGACAGCTGCATGGCCGTCATCTTCCTTTTGCTTGGCTCTACGAGCGTGAGGCTCATGCTGCCGCTCGAGCCGGAGAGCGTGGCGAGCACGCGCGAGACTTCGGGGTGCGCAGCGATCCGCTGTTCGGCCTTTGCAATGAGCGGAGCTGCAGCTGCCGGCGTCGTGCCTGCCTCGGTCTGGAGGCGAACGTTGAGCCGGCTTTGATCCTGGGAAGGGATGAACTCGGTCGGGATGAATCGGACCAGAAGCCCCGTCCCCGCGATGAGTACGACGGAAGCCAAAAGCACCTTCCAAGGGTGCACGAGTGCGCGCGTGAGCCACTTCGCGTAGAAGCCCTCCAGCCGCGTGAAGCCGCGATCGACCGCGCGGCCAATGCGACTTCGGCCTTCGCGCGAGGTGTTCAACATCTGCGCGCAGCGCGCAGGCGCAAGCGTGATGGCTTCGAGGTACGAGAGCAGGACGGCAACGGAGAGCGTCACACCGAACTGGAAGAAGAACTTGCCAATGACGCCGTTCATGAAGACGACCGGCAAGAAGATCGCCACGACCGCAAGGGTGGCGGCGAGCGCGGCAAACGTGATCTCTTTCGTTCCTTCGGCGGCGGCCGTCTTCTTGTCTTTGCCCATCTCCGCATGGCGGTAGATGTTCTCCATGACCATGACGGCGTCGTCGACCACGAGGCCTACCGCGAGCGATAGACCGAGCAGCGTGAAGGTGTTCAGCGTGAAGCCGAGGAAGTAAACGACGGCCACCGTGCCAAGGAGTGACATCGGGATGGCGAGGACGACGTTGGCCGTGCTCGAGAGCGAGCCCAGGAAGAGCCAACAGACGATCGCCGTCAACAGCACCGCCATGACGAGCTCGAGTTCGAGTTCGTGCACCGACTCCTCGATGAACACCGTCGTGTCGGAGAGGACTTCGACCTTCATGCCCTCAGGGAGGTTTCGGCTGATCTCGGCGACCTTTTCACGCACGGATGCCGCAACCGCGACCGCATTCGTGCCTCGCTGCTTGAGCACACCGATGGTCTGGAGGGGTACGCCGTCGAGGCGCGCGAGGGACGTCGCGTCTTCGAACCCATCTTCGACGAGCGCCACGTCTTCGAGGTACACGGGGGCTGGCTTCGTTCTGCGCACGACGAGATGCTTGAACGTATCGAGATCGAGTGCTTCGCCGAGCAGGCGAACGTCGAGTTGCTTTCCGCCGGTGTCGAGCTGCCCGCCAGGAACCTCGACATGCTCGGTGCGGATGGCAGCGATGACGTCCGACGCGACGACCCCTTTTTCCGCGAGCCTGCTCGCATCGAGCCAGATGCGTACATTGCGCTGGAGGAACCCGCTCAGCGTGATTTGGCCGACACCACTCACGGTCTGGAGCTTTTGTTGGACCTGATACTGGGCAACGTCGGCCAGCATTTGTCGCGAGAAGGGGCCATAGACGCCAATCTGGATGATGGGCTGATCGTCGGGGTTCGACTTCGATACGGTCGCGGCTGGAACGTCTTTGGGTAGTTGCCGCTGCGCCTGCGCAACACGAGCCTGGATGTCCTGCAGTGCAACGTCGACGTCGCGTGACATGTCGAAGGTCACGGTGATGCGACCACTGCCTGAGCGCGCTTGCGAGCTCATCTGCTTCACGCCTTCCACCTGGGAGATGGCCTGCTCGAGCGGCTCGACGATTTCGCGCTCGACCGCAGGCGGTGAAGCGCCGGGCCAAGACACCGATACCGAGATGTTTGGATAGTCGACATCCGGAAACTGACTGATGCCGACACGCGTGAGACCGATGATGCCGAACAGCATCGTGCTCGCCATCATCATCCAGGCGAAGACCGGGTTCTTGATGGAGATGTCTGTAATATTCACGGAGTCGTTCCCGCAGGCCTGCCGCCCCCGCCGCCGCGATTTCTCCGCCCGGTGCCCGTGCCGGCCGGAGCGCCAGGGCCTCCACTACCCGTTCCGCCCGGTGCCGGTGCAAGCGCCGTGGACGCCGCAAGGGGGTTGAACGACGCGAGCTTGTTTGCCCTCACCTTCGCGCCTGTCGTCAAGGCCTCGGCACCGCGAACGACGATCCAGTCGCCCGCTTTCAGTCCATCTTTGACCTCGACCCAACCGTCCTTGGAGCTGAGGCCGAGTTTGACGACGCGTTCTGTCGCCACGTCGTTTTCGACGATGTAGGTGATGTACCCGTGATCGGTCGCACGTGTTGCGGTGCGAGGAATGAGCGGCGCTTCGCGCGTTCCGTTGCCATCGATGGATACGTCGCAGAAAGAGCCGGGACGCAACCAGTAGTCGTGCCCGCTCGTCGTCACTTCTGCCGTCACGCCGACCATGTGAGTCGCGGGGTCGGCGGCGGCGGCCACGAGCGTGATCTTCGCCTCGAAGGTCCTTTGCGTCTCTCGCAACGTGAACGTCGCAAGCATCCCCGGCTTCAGGCGCGGTGCCTCGAGAGGCTCGACTTGAAAACGCAAGAGCATGGGGTCGTTCCGCAAGAGCGTGGCCATGACGAAGCCCTGGTTCACGTACTGACCCGTTTCGACGGTGCGCGTTTGGATGACCCCTTCGAGCGGAGCGCGCACGGCGGAGTCTCGGAGGTTCAGCTGCGCGATCTTCAAGTTCTCGCTCGCAACCGCCGAATCCGCCTTTGCCGTCAGCACTTTCGTTCGGTAGCTCTCGAGTTCTTCGCCTGGAATGAGCCCCGGGTGCTTGTCACTCGCGCCTTCGCGACGTTGGACCATCCCTTCCATGTCCTTTTGGGCGGCCTGGGCCTTGTCGAGCGCGGCTTTGGCGCTGTTGGCCGCCAACTGAAAGCGCTCGGAGTCGATGACGACGAGGACGTCTCCCTTCTTCACGGACTGGCCCTCCGTGAACGCGACGCGGTCGACGACGCCGGCGACGCGTGACGTCACTTGGACGCGCTCGAACGCTTCGAGTGTGCCGGGCGCGGTGATGATGTAGTCGATCTTCTTCTGCTCTATCTGGAGTGTATCGACCGTGAAAGTAAGGTTGCCACCGCCGCGGCCTCCGCGGCCTCCGCCAGAAGTGGTACCCGCGGGCGATCCGTCCTTGCCTGCTTCCTTTTTGCAGGCGACGCCAAACCCGAACATGCCGAGCGCGACCAGCGAGAGCGCCACCGTCGACCTACCTACGTTGCGAAGCCTCATCACGGCGTAGCTCCTTCTTCGTCGAGTGGCCCAAAGCCGAGTGCGTTTCGGAGCTCGAGGTAGGCTTGCTCCATCGTCAATCGCGCAGAAGCGCGGTTCACTTCTGCATCGAAACGACGCGCGTTCGCGTCCGTGAGCTCGATGGCGCGCGCGAGACCTTGCCGATACAGAATTTCGGTCTCTTCCGTGTTCTTCTGCGTGGCACGGATGGCCTCCTCCGCAATGCGCAGCGTTTCACGTGCCGCGCGCAACGTGACGAGCGCGACGTTCACGTCGACTTCCACTGTGCGACGAAGGAGCTTCTCGTCTTGGGCCTGGCTCTCCGCCTGAGCGACGCGCGTCGTGCGGTCTGCATAGCGGAAGCCCGCATCGAAAATCGTCCAGCCGAGATTGAGTCCGAGCGTGAGGTCTTGCCACCGCTCGTTCGTCGGAGGGTTGGGGGTGAGCCTCAACTGCGCCGTGCCGCTCAAGGTCGGGGCAAGTCGATAGAGCGGCTCGCGGGCCGATGCTCGAAGAGCTTCTGTTCGTTCGTGGGCAGCGCGGACGTCGGGGCGGCGTTCGAGCGCTGCGGACAGCGCGTTGGGTGGGCCCTTCTCGAAGGATGCGGCGGCGTGCATCGTGCGGTCCGGCGTGACGAGTTTCGCCGTGACGCGGGTCCCGACGAGAAGTCCGAGCTGCAGGTACGCTCGTGCGGCGCTCGCCTCGGCGAGGACGACTTCACGCTGCGAGGTCGCGAGATCGATGGAGGCCCGGGTCGCGTCGTTCGTCCCCGAGAGTTGCGCCTCTGCGCGTGCTTCGGCGTTCTGGAGGTTTGCCTTTGCGCGATCGAGACGTCGTCGTGCCGCCTCCAGAACCGAATCTTGCGCAAGCGCCGTGATGAATGCGCGCGCCGTTTCGAACGCGAGCTGCCGCACGTCTTGCTTTGCCCCCCAACGTTCGGATTCGAGTTGCCGCGCCGCCTGCGAGTAGAGAGGGAACGCGCTCGGAGAAAGAATGGGCTGAGAGAGCGTGACCGTTCCACCAACCGACGTACGCGTCGCGTCTTTCTCTTCTTCGGGACGCAGGCTTGCGGTTCCTCCCGCAACCAGCGTCGGAAAGAACGCGCCCCGAGCCCGCTCGAGTTGTCCTTGCGCTGCCTCCCCTCGGTACGTCGCTTTCTTGGCTCGCTCGTTGTTGGCGATGGCCATGCGAACGGCGTCCTCCAGTCGAAGGGTGGGCTCCCCCGGAGCTGGTGCAGTCGGCGCCGGCGTGGGTGTGGCAGAGTTCGCAGAGGAGATCGAAGAACCCGTTTGTGGCGCTGGCGCTGGCAAGTCAGCGCGTGCCATGCGTTCCTGTGAAAAGGTGCAAACGAAGACAAATCCAGCGAGAGTGCTTGCCCCCGCGCGGATTCGAGGCATAGTCGAGCTAGCGTTCGCGATTCCCATTCTGGCTCGGGCAGGTAATCTACGACAATGGCTCGTCTTTGGCTCTACGCGTTTCCTCTCGTTGCGACCTTTGCGTGCGGAGGTTCGGACGAGACTGATCTCTCCGACGAGAACCTCACCACCGCCAAAGCGAGTATCGAAAAAACCATATCGTCCCCCATCCCGGAACTGTCGGGCCTCGCGCTACGCAAGGGAACCTCGGGCCTCGAGCTCCTCGCCGTCGGTGATCGCGATGGCACGCTTGCGGTAGGCCCAGCGACGGGACCAGCCCTCCAAAAACTGGAGACGCGCGTGAGCGGCACGCCCCAATGGGAATCCATCGCGAGCGATGCTACCGGCAAGATCTTCGTCCTCGGCGAACAGAGCGGCGTGATGACGGTCTACGACTCGAAGGCGACGACCGTCAAACACACGATGACCATCGCCCTGCCCCGCTCCTGGAGCTCGGGCAACGCGGGAGGCGAAGGGTTCGTTCTTCTGAAGAACGGCCACATGCTCGTCATCAAGGAGAAGGACCCCGTCGAAATCGCGGAAGTCGGTCCCCAAGGTGACGCAGCCAAGGGCTATGCACGTGGCTTGGGGATCCGCCCCTCCGATACGTTCAAGGTGCCTTCGGGCACGACGAGCAAGTGCGTCGTCCTCAAGAAGTGGGCGCTCGGCGACAATACGGGTCGCGTCGCCACGGACGTGAGCGACGCCGCCGTGAGCCCCGAGGGCGACCTCTACCTCCTCACGGATCAGGGCAGGGCCGTTCTGCAAATGCAGGAGACCATCTCGACGAGCGAAGAGAAGGTAAAGGCACTCAAGGTCTGGGAACTGCCACGCGACGTTGGGAAGCCCGAAGGACTCGTGTTTCTCGACGACGGTCGCCCCATCGTCTGTAGCGACGCGACTGCGGCGGGAAGCCAAATCTTCCTTCTGAAGAAGCTGAAGTAGACCCGCTCCTCCCACGAGCCCGCTCCTCCCACGAGAGTGAGTCAACCGTCTGGCAGAGCTCGAAGCCCGCACAGCGCCGCAGTAGCGGTAACTGCGTAGCTTGCAGCGAGCCGTGCTGCCGTGTCCCCGGATAGCCTCTTTTTGCGGCCGCCGCTCGCCGGACACCGCCAGACATCGCCACCAGACATCGCCACCAGACATCGCCACCAGACATCGCCACCAGACATCGCCACCAGACATCGCCACCAGACATCGCCAGCTGTGAACCTATTATTTGTGGCTGCGGCGCAGTTTTCTCGTGCTGCTGACGAGGGGTGAGCTACCTTGGACCTCATGCGTCTTTCGCCCTCTTCTACGCTCGTTGCCCTCTCTCTTCTTTGCGCGACTTCCGGCGGCATTCTCACGGCTTGCGGTAGCTCCGACGAAGAGTCCACGGATGACTCGAACCTCCTCGATCGCGATCGCGCGCGGGGTCGCGCAACGATTCACTTCCCGGCGACGACGGCGGGCAAGCCCGACGAACTCTGTGTGCTCCCCAAGCGCATGAAGGGTGCAAATTACAAGAAAGACGACGACAAGGACGAAGCGGAGCTCTGCTCGTACTCGTTCTTCGGCACGAAGCCCCGCGAAACGAGCGCTCCGTTCAAGGAAGTCGCCCTCTGCCCGAAGCTGTCGAGCACCAATCCTGGTACCGACGTGCACGCCCTTCTCGATGGGAAGACCCGTCAACAGACCGAAGACGCGATCTGCAAGCTCGCCGATCGTCCGACGACGCACCTCGCGAAGTACAAGCAGAGCATCACGTGTAGCTATACGCCTTCGATCCTGGGCTACTACCACCTGTCACGAGCCTTCGGCGGCCTCGGAGACGTCAAGCCTGCGGTCATCCGCACGATGGACCTCCCCGAGCACAAGGCGATCGTGTCAGAGGCGCTCACGATTCTGAAGAATCAGCCGAACGACTCCTACCCCAAGGTGAGCTGGCTTTCGTTCCAGAAGGCCGAAAGCGACCCCGCCACCTCGAAATACAAGGACAGCATCTTCACGACCGACCTCACGCAAGTCTACGGGGGCCTGCAGGTGAACGCGCGCGGCGAAGACAAGTACGCCGGCCTGAACGTGCGTGGCGCCGCTCCGAACTTCCACTCGAAGTTCGTGCAGACCTCGGCATATCAGCGCCTCCTGAACACGGCCGACGTCTCGGCGATCGCCGGAACGACCATGGCCGCTTCGGCACAGACCATCATCCAGATGCAGGACATCTCGGACATGCTGCTCATCGACTTCCTGATGTCGCAGCAGGACCGCTTCGGCAACATCCACTCGATGCAGTACTACTACTACTCGAAGGACGGGAAGATCGAGCGCGTGAAGAAGTCCAAGGTCGACGACGGCTCGACGCCGATGCCCGCCGGCGGCGTGCTCGTCACCAAGATGCTCCTCAAGGACAACGACTGCGGTGGCCCCACGAAGTCGAACATCGTCAAGACGGCCAAGCTCCTCGACCAGCTCCGTCACATGAGCCCCGCCACCTACAAGAATCTTCGGTGGCTCGCGCAGAACTTCGGTTCCAACACGGAGATCCCCCTCTTCATGGTGACCGAAGCAACATTCGGTCAGAAGGACATCGACATGCTTCGCGCGAACCTCGCGGAAGCCTCGACCATCCTCTACAACTCGTGCAAAGCCGGTAAGTTGAAGCTCGACCTCGATCTCGCGGCGAACATCGCGGGCACGGGCAAGCACAACCCGGCCTGGTGTGAGCTCGCCGAGCCCGCCCAAGCGGTCCCCGTCGCTGCAAGCGGCGAGTAAGGCGACAAAAACGAAAAAGAGCGAGACCCGCTCGCTCCATCCACGAAGAAGCTTAGCGGCCCTACGTGACGGCTTCGTGAAGACCCCGCAAAAAGGCGGGGTTTTCGCATTTGGGCGCCCCGCAAGCATCGTTGCGTCACCGCAACGATGTTTTGTTGGACGTCCGTCTAATCGAACGGACGGCGGCGATGCACATTGCCCGAACACAACAAACGTTCGTTCGAAAAGAGGAGTCTTCATCATGCAAACCGAATCCGTCACCTCCGGCGCCCAATCCACCGCTCAAGCCGAAGCCTGGGCCATCGACGCATCCCATTCGAGCGTCACCTTCAGCGTGCGTCACATGATGATCACGAACGTGCGCGGCGAATTCCAGAAGCTCGCGGGCACCGTGAAGTACGACGCGAAGCGCCCCGAGGCCGCCGCGGTCGAAGTCGAGATCGACGTCGCGAGCATTCAGACCCGCGAAGAGAAGCGCGACGCTCACCTTCGCAGCGCCGACTTCTTCGACGTCGAGAAGTTCCCGACCATCAAGTTCTCTGCCGCTGGCATCACAGGCGCCACCAAGGACGGTTTCGAGCTCACGGGTGATCTCACCATTCACGGCGTCACGCGCAAGGTCACGCTGGAGGTGGAGGGACCGACGGCTCCGTCGAAGGACCCGTGGGGCAACACCCGCATCGGCGCAACGGCGACCACGAAGATCAAGCGCTCGGATTTCGGCATGACGTGGAACAACGTGCTCGAAGCCGGCGGCGTGCTCGTGGGCGACGAGATCAAGGTCAGCCTCGACGTTTCTTTGGTGAAGCAATAAGGCCGAATCGAGTAAGGTCGCCACCGCGATGAAAGAGCGCGCTGATCTGAACGACATCGCGCTCTTCGTGCGCGTGGTCGAAGAAGGGACCTTCGCCAAGGTGGCTCGAGACCTGGGCGTCCCCACTTCCACCGTCAGTCGCGCGCTCGTCCGTTTGGAGGCCGCACTCGGCGCACGCCTGCTCGAGCGAACGACACGAGCCATTCGTGTTACTCCCGAAGGCCGCGCGCTCTTCCACGACGCGGCTGGCGCCATTCGCACGCTCGATGCCGCGACCAAGGACGCCGCCGAGCAGCCGAAAGACGTCCGAGGAAGGCTTCGCGTCACGGCCCCGACGGACGTGGCTACCGCATTCTTGTCGGGCGCGATCGCCGAGTTCACGAAGCGCCATCCGAAGGTCGAGGTCGAACTCCTCCTTTCGTCAAAACACGTCGACCTCGTCCGCGACGGGTTCGACGTCGCGATCCGCGCTGGCGTCCTACGCGATTCGACGTTGATCGCGAGGCGCCTTTCGAGCATCGGTATGCACCTCTTCGCCGCACCCTCGTACATCGCGGAGCACGGCATGCCGAAGTCTTTGCGCGACTTGGGTAGCCACGCATGCATTCTCTTCCGCGGAAAAGATGGCGCCACCACCTGGAACCTCAAAAGCAAGACGGAGGAGATCTCGGTCGAGGTCCGTGGTCCGGTCAATACCGACGACATGGCATTCGTACGGACGCTCTGCATCGCGGGGAGTGGCATCGCGCTCTTGCCGCCGCTGACGACGCGCAACGACCTGCTCACGCACGACCTCGTTCGCGTCCTTTCCGACTACGAGGGAGTGGGTGCAGGCCTCTTCTTCGTACACGCAGCGCACAAGCACATGCCTCGAAAGATCGAGGTGTTCCGCGAGTACGTCACGCGCGCCCTGGCAGAGGCGAGCGCATCGGGCTGAAACGCCCCGTCCTCTCGGAGGGCGTCGCATTCTCTTCGCGGTATATGCGGGGGCAGCACCGTTTCGTCCGCAAAATTTGCTTCGAATGATTCCAAAGTGGCGCCGCCCCCTCGGGTGCATCTCATGAAAGTGTCCGATTGAAGTAACTTGACCGCTCCGCTCGTCAGAATCAGAGTTCTCGGCATGACAAGCATCCCGAGCCTAGAAGGAAAAGTTTCGAAGGAAGAATGGGAGACGCGCGTCGCCCTCGCTGCGGCGTACCGCCTGACGGCCCACTACAAGTGGGACGACCTCGTCTTCACGCACATCACCGCCAAGGTGCCTGGTCCAGAAAAGCACTTCCTCATCAACCCGTACGGGTTCTTGTTCGACGAGATCACGGCCTCGAGCCTCGTGAAGATCGACCTCGAAGGCAACAAGGTCATCGATACGCCGCTACCGGTGAATCCCGCAGGCTTCCTCATTCACAGCACGATTCACGCGGTCCGTGACGACGCGAAATGCGTTCTGCACACGCACACGCTGGCAGGTGTTGCCGTTTCGGCTCAGAAGGAAGGGCTCCTCGCGATTTCGCAGCACTCCATCTTCCCGCTGAGCTCTCTCGCGTACCACAACTACGAAGGCGTCGCCCTGAACGATGCCGAGAGGCCGCGTCTCGTCGCCGACCTCGGCGACAAAATGTTCCTCATCCTCCGCAACCACGGCCTCCTCACGGTGGGCTCGAGCGTCGCCGAAGCGTTCTTGGCCATGTACTTTCTCGAGGCCTCCTGCCGGATTCAGACCATGGCCCAAGCGGGCGGCAGCGAGCTCATTCCGGTGCCCGCCCCCATCGTCGCGGGGGCCCAAGCGATGGCGAAACAAGCAACCAAGGGCCTCGGTGCGGACCTCGCATGGCCCGCGCTCCTTCGCAGGCTCGATCGACTCGACCCCAGCTATCGCACTTGATAAGCTAGCGCGCACCACCGTGGCTGCGAGATCGCAGGTTCCACGAATAGAGGAGGCAATCTCATGGCTAAAGGCATCGAGCGCGGCAAGACCAACAACAAGCCCAAGCTTTCCACCAAAGAGAAGCAGAAGAAGAAGGCCGAGAAGAAGGCCGCCAAGAAGTCGTAACGACGGCGGAGCCTCGCGAAAGCGTGCCGTAGTAGCGCAAGCTGCTGCGGCACTTTTGCATTTCGGTCAGAGCGTCTCGGACGGTGGTGCGTCTCCAACGATGTGCCCCGCGCGAATCGTGATCGCTCGCGTCGCCATCGTGCGAGCGAACTCCATATCGTGGGAGGCAAAGACGAGCGTCGTTCCTTCGTTCGCAACGTCGTGTAGCGCCTCGCACACCGTATCACGCGCCTTGCCGTCGAGCGCGCTCGTCGGTTCGTCGAGCAAGAGCAGAGAGGGTTTCATGGCGAGGGCGCGGGCGAGAGCTACGCGTTGCTTCTCCCCCCCCGAGAGCGCCTCCGGAAGCGCCTCGGCTCGATGCGCGACGCCGAACTTCTCGAGCAGCGAAAGCGCGAGTGACCTGGCCTCCTCGACCGAAAGCCGCAGCACCTGCCTCGGCGCCTCCATCACGTTTTGCTTCGCGCTCATGTGCGCGAAGAGACCGAAGTGCTGGAATACGAGCCCCACCTTCCGACGCAATGCGAGCAGAAGTTCTTCGGCATGCGTTGGCGACGCGCGAAACTTCGCTTCGTCGGGGAGCGCAATACCAGCGACTTCGAGCGCCCCCGCTTGGAAAGTCTCCAGCCCGTTCAAGCACCGAAGAAGCGTCGACTTCCCTCCCCCCGAGGGTCCCAAGAGCAGCACGCGCTCGCCCGGCTCGATGTGGAGTGAAAGGCGATCGAGCACGCAATCGGGTCCGCGATGCTTCGTGAGCTCCGTTGCGCGAATCATTCTTCCGCCTGCTTCTTGAGCTTCTTCTCCATGCGTCGTGAAAGGACGGCGAGTGGATAGCTCATGACGAAATAGAGCAGGGCGCACGAAAGGCCGGGCAAGAGCCACCCGCGAACGTCGACAGCGGTGATGGTCATTTGCTTCGTGAGTTCGACCAACGTGATAACGCTGACGAGGGAGCTGTCCTTCAGGAGCGCGATGAAGTCGTTCGTCACGTTCGGAAGTGCGTGGCGGACGGCCTGAGGAAGGACGATACGCCGGAGAGCGAGTCGCCGCGACATACCGAGCGAAAGAGCCGCTTCCATTTGGTCGACGGGAACCGACTGGATTCCGGCACGGTACGTCTCGGCCTCGTATGCCGCGTAGTTCATACCGAGTCCGAGAATCGATGCAGGCCAAGCGCCGAGCGAAAGGATGGGCGCAAGGCCGAAGTATAGAAGGTAGAGCTGCAAGAGGAGTGGCGTCCCTCGGATGACCTCGACATAGGTCTGCGCCACGCTTCGAACAAAACCTCCACCGTACATGCGTGCGAGCGCAAGCAAGAGTCCGAACGCCACCGCGAGGCTCATCGAAGCAACGGATAGGGCGAAGGTGACGGCGGCGCTCTTGACGAACGACTTCAGGTGCAAAATTCCGAAGGCGGGAGGTGTTGGCGGTGCTTTCGGCTCCGCAGCTTCGACGGCAGCGGGCTCCGACGTCGTCCGGGGCGCAAGTTGACCGAGCTTTTCTTGCCTGGCGTTCCAGAGCCGTGCGCGAGAGAGAATGCTCCGCAGTTCGCCTCGATCGATGAGTCTGCCGAGCGCAGCATCGACCTCCGCGCGGAGATCAGGCTCCGATCGTCGAATGCCGATGACGTAGGCGCCTTCCGCAACGTCACCAAGGACGCGGAGTTCCTTTTTCGGCACGCCATATCGCTCTGCGATGATGTCGTCGAGGAGCACGGCATCGGTTCGACCAGCGACGAGATCGAGATACGGTTCATCGACCCCCTCGTAGACGACCGGGGTGGACTTCGTGCGCAAGAGCTCGAAGGCCAGGCTGTTGGCGAGGGTGCCCACGCGTTTGCCTTGGAGCACCTCGATGGAAGGCGCCGGCCATTGGGACTCTTTGCGAACCATGAGCCGCTCGGCGAACACGTAGTACGGACGCGAAAGGAGTAGGCGCGCCTTCCGTTCCTCCGTGACCTCGAGACCATTCATCGCGATGTCGAACGTTCCGCGCTCGAGCGAAGCGACCAATGTGGACCAATCGGCTTGCACGAACTCCGCGCGAACGCCGAGTTCCTTCGCGAGCGCTTCCGCGAGGTCGACCTCGAACCCGATGAGCTTCTCGGGGTTCTTGGGGTCCGTGTAGACGTAGGGTTCGCCGCCTTGAACGTCTCCGCCCCAACGGAGGACGCCCGCGTTCCGAAGACGCGACAACGCCGTACCCGAAGCGGGCGCGGCATCCGACGCAGACGCGGGCACCGCGAGAAACGCCAGAAAGACCCACGAGAGAAGCCACACGAGACCGCGCACGGTTCAGGAATATCACGAGAGCCTGCGCGAAGGACGCACGAGGTTGGCCCAGGGCGAGCTATGGTCGCGATGCTCCTCCGCCGATGACACCCCCGCTCCGCATCGCTCTGACACTCGGCATTTTCGCGACGACGGTGGTCCTGGTCGTGTGGAAGCCCCGTGGCCTCCACGAAGCATGGTCCGCATGCGGCGGCGCAGCACTCGCCCTCTTGCTCGGCCTCGTGAGCCCGACCGAGGCCGTGGCCGTCGCCGTCGAAGGCAGGTCGGTACTCCTATTCTTGTTGGCGTTGCTGACGTTGGCGGCCCTGATCGATGCGAGCGGCTTCTTCGGCTGGGCAGCGATGCATGCTGCGAGATCGGCACGTGGTCGGGTGAGCTGGCTGTTTCGGAACATCTTCGTCTTGGGCTCCGTGGTGACGTTCGTGCTCTCGCTCGACACGACGGCGGTACTCTTGACGCCGCTCGTGATCGCGTTCTGCAAAAGACTCGACTTGAAGCCGGCCCCATGGGTCATTGCGTGCGCGATGGTCTCGAATGCGGCTTCCCTGGCGTTGCCTATCAGCAACCTCACGAATCTGCTCTTGCTCGAGCACTTTCATGTTCCCGTGGCGACCTACGTGCTTCGCATGGCACTACCGCAGCTCGTCGTGCTCGTAGCGACATTCACGCTCTTGCGTCTCTACTTTCGCCAAGAGCTTGCCGGCGTCTTTGCGACGACGCAGGTCGATGCGCCGCAATCGTACGTCACGCACCAAAGGTACTTCGTTGCGTCCGTGGTCACGCTCGTGTCGACGTTCGTGTTGCTGTCGGCGGCGCCATCCCTGCATCTCGCGCCTTATGGAGTCGCCTTCGGTGCATGCGCCGTACTGGGTGCCTATGGCCTGTACACGAAGCGCGTTTCCTGGGCGATGGCGAGGCGCATTCCCGTTCGCCTCGTCCCATTCGCCCTCGGATTGTTCGTACTCGTGAGGGCCGTCGAGAATCTCGGGCTTTCGCGTTCGGTAGAATCGGTTCTGAAGAGCGCGCCTTTTCCTGGGGTCAGCTACACGTTTGCCGCCGCCGCCGCCGCAAACCTGACGAACAACTTGCCAGCCACGTTGCTTCTCGAGGGAGTCCTCTCGCACGACAGCGACGAGGCCGTGCTCGCTACCCTCATCGGCGTCGACGTCGGGCCGAACATCGTTCCATTCGCGTCGCTCGCGACCATGCTGGTGCTTGCGACCGCAGAGGCCGGAGGCGCTCGCGTGAGCGGAAGGCAGTTTCTTCGCGTAGGCCTTCTGACGACGCCCATCGTCCTCGTCCTTGGCGCTCTCGCACTCGCCTTCACCTACGCCGTGATTCCCCGATAGAGGCCTCACGACGAAAGCACCCTAGAGCGGGACGAACGCACCTGGCGCAGGAAGAGCGCATGTCACGTTGGGCAAATTCGCAACCGCGAGGCGCCCGAAGGCTTCGGAAGCCTGGGGCACGGTGGTCGCGAGCGCATGCTCGACCAGCGGGTCGACGAAAACCGCCTCTGCATGCGAAGGCATGACTCCCTTTACACGGAGAACCTTGGCTGCAGCGATCGCATCCTCTGGCGTCATCACAGCCAGCGCAGTGCCTCGAATGCGTGTGCCATCGACGGGCAGGATTCCGAACGTGGGTGCCAGGCGCTCGGCAATCGCCGGCAGGTCGGGATGTGTGCGCGTATCACCTGCAAAATACACACTCTTGTCGTGTGACTTGACGACGAAGCCTATCTCGTAGACGTCGTGGAGCGCGGGAACGGCGTGAACGGTCACGGTCCCCATGGGAAAGGCCTCCCAGGGTGCGAGTACGTGCACGTCTGAGAAGCCCGCTCGTTTCGCGCGCGCGGCGAGGGACGCCGTCGCCACGAGGACGCAAGCGTGCTTGTCGAGACGGTCGATGGCCCGAAAGTCTGCGTGGTCGGGGTGATCGTGGCTTACCAGTACGGCATCGAGGGGGCCAACGTGCTCCGGCAGGACCGCAGGAAGCACCGCGTGCCCCAGGGCCCCGAACGCCGGGTCGTGGAACCAAGGGTCGGTAAGGAATCGTTTCTTCTCGAGAACAATGGCGTGTGTGGAGTGTGCGATGTGCACGATACCGCTCTCTTGCGAGGCTCGCGCCATCGACACCTCGTACGGCGTACCTTCGGTGCGAGGGGTACGCCGCCAATGATCGAACTTTCCAGCGAGGGAGAGAGCTTCACAGCTGCCGAGGCCCAACGCTCCGAGCAAGAAGTGTCTCCGCCGAAGCGGAAACCGCGACTTCATGCGCGTCCCTCGAGGACGAGTGCGCGAAGGGTCGGGCGCTTTCGCTCGCTCCACTTGCCGAGCGCGTTCTCTACCCGACGAGCCATGGGCAGCGAATCCCAGAGAAAGAGCGCAAACTCCTCTGCCGTTGCACGGGGCTTCGCTCCGTCACTCCGAACCGCGCGGGGTTGGCGATAGCGGACGATGGCACTCTGGACGCCGCTCCAGAAGCGGTCGCGAGCTTCGAGGGAGAGCATCGCACCGCGTCGAATCTGCGCGCGCGCTTCGTCGGTGTTGCCGAACGTGAGCAGAGCTTCTTCGAGCCACGTGCCGTGGTCGACGTCCTGAGCGACGTGCAGCGTGAAGTAGTTGATCTCTTCCGGGGTGAAACCCGCCCGCACGAGCCCGGGGATGACTGCGTCGAACATGCGCGGAATGGCCCATTCGTGACCGGGCCCGACGGCCCCGAGACCTACGAGGAAGGGCTCTTCGGTCACGATGCGGCGATGCTCGCGGATGAACTCCGCTGCGGGCTCTGGAACGATCGCACTCCCCTCGCGATCAGGCATGGTGCTTCCCGCCGCACGCAAGAAGTGCCCGTAGAGCGTCGCGTGGTCTTCACCTTCGGAACCCTCGCCGTATTCATCGACGAGCACCTTCGCGAGCCAGAGCTTCGACTCGCTGGTAGGCCCCCGCAGAAGCAAGCGTTCGAGATAGTTGGTAAACACACACACGAGCGGGTAGTGATTCTCTCCGAACACCCGGTAGTCCTCCCGTGAAAACGGGCTCGACGCGCAGCGTTGGAGAAAGATGTGATTGACCCCGGGGTGGCGTTCGACATCGCGACGAAGTTCGCGCAAGAAGGAGTTGGTTGCGGCAGGCTTTGTCACGATGCCACCCCTTCTACACCGCGCTCTGCGCCCGCGCGCGCCTTCATTTCGTCGGCCCACGTGTGCCGCGGAATGCGGAGCTTCACCAGCTTCGCTCCGCCCGTCGTCGTGACCTGCTTCGTGGCCTCCGACTCTTCGTGTTCGTCCCCCTTCGGGTAGGTCACGTCCTGCCAGGTGAGCCCGGCACGAGCGCCCGGTCCGTCGAGAAGGCCTTCCTCGTCGCGCAAGAACGATCGGTAGTCGCGCTGGATGCGGAGGTATCGCCACGTTCGCGCGTAGAACCATAGGAGGCCGCCGCGAATCTTCCAGGCGAAACCGGGGCGGCTCTTTCCGAACGTGAGCGTCGCGCGATATGCGCTCGCTTCCGCAGCGCCATAGCATCGAGCGAACTGCTTGTAGAACTCCTCGCGCGGAAGACGTGTCGGCAGGACCGCGTGGAGAAGGTCGAAGAGTCGATGATCGGTCGTGAGTAGCTTGTCCTTGTACGCCTTGTAGAGCTGCGTGCCCGGGAGCGGCGTCAGGATCGTGAAGAGCGGGATCATGATGCTGAGCGAGTTGACGTACTCGAATAGCGACTCGAAGTCGGCCACCGTGAAGTCGGCACGCACCATGAAGATGCCCGTCGAGAAGATGCCGTTCTCGCGCATGACCTCGTCGGCCTTCTTGTTCTTCTGCCAGGTGCTCTTCTTCCGAAGGGCGGCGAGGTTGTCGTCGCTGTTCGACTCGAAGCCCGAGAGCACCATCACGAGCCCATTTTTGGCGAGGCGGGCCATGAGCTCGGGGTGATCGGCAGCGAAGTCGGTTCGACCTTGGGTCATCCAGAACTTCTTCACGGAACGACGCTCGAGTTCGTCGCAGAGCTCTGTCGCGCGGCGCTTGTTCGTGAGGAAGTTGTCGTCGAGCACGAACACGAACGGCTCGCTGCAGGCCTCCATTTGGTCGACGATCTTTTTTGCGGACAAGAAGCGCGTACGCCGTTCGTAGAACTCCCAGATTGCGCAGAAGTTGCAGTCGAACGAACATCCGCGCGAGGTGAAGATCGACGCCATCGGTCGGATGGCGCTGAAGAAGTACCGACCCTGGTACTTCTGGATGAGCCTTCGGTCCGGAACAGGCAGGTCGTCGAGGCTCGCCGTTTGGGCTCGCTTGTCGTTTACGCGAATCGTGCCGTCGGCCTTGCGGTAGCGCACGCCGGCCACTCCTTCGAAGGTGCGGTCACCGTTCGCGCGCTGCACCTCCCAACGCGCAATGATTTCGCGGAACGTGAGCTCGCCTTCGCCTTGCACGACGACGTCGATGTAGCTGTCTTCGAATTCCTCGGGCGTGAGCGTGGGATGATGGCCCCCGACGACCGTGAGCGCATCTGGGCAGATGGCGCGCGCACTGCGCAGCACGGCCTTGGCTTGATACGCGTCCGTCGTCATGCTGGTCGTGCCGACGACATGCGGGTCGAATTCCGCCAACATGCGGGCGAGAAACCCCTCTTCTTCGAGGCGCAGGTCGATGACACGGACGTCATTCCCTTCGGCCACCGCGGTACCGACCGCCGTGAGAGCCACGGGTTCCGACAACCAGACGACGTTCTCCAACCCGAGCCGTCCGTTCTCGAACGGAGTCGGCATCACCAAGAGTATTCGCATGCAGTTTCTCCGCGAATGTCTATAGTGTCCCGAGCCGAGCGTCGCCTCGGATTTGTCCACCCTGCCCCATATGGCGGGTTGGACAAGAGTTGGACAAGCAAGTCGGAGATCGGTGAAGCCAAGCGACGACAAGATTCTCTTCGAACCTAGACCGCGCATCTGGGAATTCATTGGATGGGTGGCCGTGAGCGCAGCAGCGATGGCTCTGCTCTACTTCGCACTCACGCCGCGAAACTTCGCCATCATGGCTGCGGGCGGCGACGTGTGGAAGCCGGAGACCTTCTTCGACCGCTACATCCCGTTCGTCCATTGGATGGTGTGGCCCTACTACGCGTACTTCGCGCTTCTCACGTCAGCGACAATCGTCGAGTCGCGGCATCGTCTGTGGCTCTACGAGGGAGCAATGGGCGCACTTGCCGGTGCATTCGTCGGGTTCGTGTTCTTTTACATCCTTCCATCCCGCGTCGAGCAGCCCGACATTCGGCACATGGAGGGTTTCTCCTATCGCGCGCTCCAGCTGATGTTCGACATGGACCGCGGCTTCCATGCGTTCCCGAGCATGCACGTCGCTTTTAGCGTGTACACTGCAAACTTCTGGCGCGAGCGCATGCCGCGCTACTGGCACGTGCCGGGCATCGTGGCGGTCTTCGTTTCGGCGTCAACGGTGCTCTGCAAGCGTCACTACTTCATCGACGTGCCGAGTGGCATCGCCGTTGGACTCGGCATGGGTTGGTTCGCGCGGAAGGTGGGGCCCAAGGTCGCACGCGCGCTCGCGTTCCTCCGCTAACGCGGCGCCGCAGGGCCCCGTGTTCGCTGGGGTCGGCTCAGCGGGCGACGCAGAGGCCGAACATCTTGCCTTGCAGCATCGCGGGAACGCAGGACTTGCCAGCTTCGCACTCTGCATTGGTTTCGCACGCCGTGACTTCACTTGGGCCGCAGCCACTGCCCTGGACACATCGGGTCGCCTTCCCGTCTTGCGGCGGGCCACTCTGGTCGTCGATGTCGATCTTCATCGGACACGCATCGGCATCGACGATCTTGAAGACGTTCGGAACACAACACTTCGCTCCGGCGCTGGGGCAGTCCTTGCTACGATCGCATTCCCAGAGTACGGCCTTTGCGTCCTGGCACGTCTTCAGCGCTGCGTCGCCCTTTGGGACACATGCCCCCGTCAAGGTCGGCGGAACGCCTCCCAGAGACACGCAGCATGCTTCGAAGATCGCTTTGCAGCGCGGCTCGCCGAAACATTGAATGCCGTTCGCCGTGGGGACTTTGCAGGCGCCCGCGTCTTCCTCGACCGGGGCATCCGTCGCATTCGCGTCCTGCTGGACGACGGCGCCGTCCTCTGTGGTCGATGCATCGGACGTGGAGCTGGTCGGTGTCTTCGTATCACTCACGCAAGCGACGAGAACGATGGCCACAGAGCCGAGAGCTGACGCGAAAGGAACGAAAGATCGGGCGCGCATACCTACGAGCGTCGCTCACTTCTCACGCGAGGGCAATAGCTGCGGTGTAGCTAGGCGAGCACGCGTAGGAATGCGGAGGAGCCCCACACGACGCCGAGGACGAGCGAAAGACCCCCGCTCACAGCGAGCAAGGTGGGCAACCCGCGTTTCGTCCGCGCGAGACGAGCGAGCGGCGCACCCAAGAGACCCGCGAGCACAGCCATTCCGAGCATGGCCCCAAAGCCGTAGAGCGCCATGAACACGACGCCATGCATCATCGACGAGAGCTTCGGGAGCACGAGCGCCGTGAGCGCGCCGCTTCCTGCGAGGCCGTGCACGACGCCGACGAAGAGCGGGCGCCTCGCAAACGTGAAGCGGCTGAGATGAACGTGCTCGGCCGCGCCAGCGTGCTCGTGGACGATAGCTCCTCCGGCGTGAGTGTGGAGCGGAACGTGAAGGCCTGCTTTCTTCCCTTCGCGGATCGCCTGGCGCAACGCACGCGCCCCGAGAACGACGAGCATCAGACCGACGAGAAGTTCGAACACGTTGCCGAGACGTACGGGCATCTCGGTGCGGAGGAAGAACAGGAGCCCCCCTACCACCGTGAGAACGAGCGCATGCCCGGCGCCCCACGCGGTTGCGTACGAGACGCTCGCACGCGCCGACTTCTGCTCGGCCACCATCGTCGACACCGCGGCGAGGTGGTCCGGCTCGAAGGCATGGCGAAGCCCTTGAGCAATTCCGAGAAGCCAGCCGAGAAGAACGGAAACCATGGTGCTACGAACTGTCGGGACCGTAGCACGATCCTCGGAAGGCGGTAGCGCTTAGCGTTCGGAGCCGTTCGCGAGCGGATATCAGGCTTCTTCGAGATGGGCACTCAAGGCGTTCAGGTCGCCTCGGATTTGCGAAATCTTCGCGACGGAGTTCGCGTCGGACAAATCGAATCCTGCGTGGCACGCCATGGCCGGCGGAACCTTGCGAGCTTCGGTTCGCAACGCCTTTCCCTCGGGGGTCAAACGAATGCGAACGACGCGCTCGTCGTCCGTGTCACGATGCCGCTCCACGATCTTCTGGAGCTCGAGTCGCTTCAAGAGCGGCGTCAGCGTCGCCGAGTCGAGCGACAAACGTTTACCGAGTCGCTTCACCGAGAGACCGTCCTCTTCCCACAACACGAGCAGCACCAAGTACTGCGGGTACGTGAGTCCGAGCGGCTCGAGGAGCGGCGTGTACGAACGAATGAGTGCGCGTGAAGCTCGATAGAGCGCGAAACACAACTGCTGGTCGAGTCGAAGAACCTCGTCTGCGTGCGTCATGAAAATCCCCCCCCGCAGGATGAACATCTTCCGTGGCCGAAGCCAGTCGAATCCTCGTCCGATGGTGAATGTATTGGCTCGGAAAAGCCGATCGCGCACGAACAATTACAAAGCTAATCGAATAGATTCGGACCGGGTTCGCGCCCGAGCAGTTCGGCCGCTCGGTTCGCCACTGAGACGAGCTTCTGGTTGCACGGCTCACACCCGCCGCCGCAACACAGCGGCCAACTTTCGCGGCTCGTTCGAAGGAGCGGCATTACGCAGGAGCGATACCACTCCTCGAGGCCGAACTCGTCGCTGGCGCGTGCCACGGCAGCTTCTATTTGGCTACGCATGTCGATGAAATAATGACGTAAATAATCGTGGGTGGCGAGCGAACGATTCGCGGCACGGAGTGACCGCATCGACGCGCGACGCGACGTTACGGCGAGCGTCCCCAAAAGGCAAAAGCCACCCGCCGCGCCGCTGCTCGAAGTGTTACGCTGACGCTTCTTCGATGGACATCGTGGTCACGGGCGGCAGCGACGGTGAAGGCGGGGGCACAGGCCCCCTCGTCGTCCTGATGCACGGATTCGGGGCACCCGGTGACGATCTCGCCTCGCTCGGGAGTGTGCTCGGTGGGCCACCGGGCACGCGCTACGTATTTCCGGCCGCACCCATCGATCTCGGTCCGGCCTTCGCCGGTGGACGGGCGTGGTGGAATCTCGACCTCGAAGCGCGCATGCGAAGGCAGGCACTCGGTATCCGCGACATCACCGAAGTGCCGGACGGACTCCACGAAGCGAGCGATCTCATCGTGCGTCTCCTTGCGGCGCTGAAGGACGAACTCGCGCCGCCGCAAGGAAAGGTCGTTCTCGGCGGCTTCTCCCAGGGCGCGATGCTTGCGCTCGATGTCGCGCTGCGATCCACGTGCGACATCGCGGGCCTCTTGCTCCTCTCCGGCACACACATCGCTTCGGGAGAATGGGCGCCGCTCTTCGAAACGCGCAGAGGTCTTCCGGTTCTCCAGAGCCACGGCAGAAGCGACGAAATCCTACCGATCTCCGTCAGCGAACATCTTCGCGATGTCATGCTCGAGGCGAAGTGGGACGTCGAGTGGGTCCCGTTCGAGGGCGGGCACGGCATTCCTCCCGTCGTGGTGACACGCGCACGCGCGTTTCTCGACCGCGTCCTTGCCTGAGATTCATTCGCACGCTCGACTCGTTCGCCGCGTCCGATCCGTCGAACGTTCTCGTGTCCGCGCACGCGCGGTCCTCTTTAGGAGTAGCGGACTTCTGGCTCGGGACTAGAGTGCTGGGCCATGTACTACGAAACATTCAAGCAGATGAAGAAGCACCTCGTGCAGATGGGCACGTGGCTCGAAGCAGCCGAAGCGTTCGCGAAAGAGAAGGCGTTCGATGCAAACACGTTTCTCACGCTGCGTCTCGCCCCGGATCAGTTTGCATTTGCGAGGCAGGTGCAAATCACCTGCGATACGGCCAAGCTCGCGGCTTCACGTCTCACCGGCAAAGAAGCTCCGAAGAACGACGATTCCGAAAAGACCCTCGGCGAGCTGAAAGACCGCGTGAAGGCGACGATCGCGTACCTGGATGGCTTCACCGCCAACGACTTCGCCAAGGCCGCCGAGGCCGTCATCACGCAGCCTCGTTGGGAGGGCAAGACGATGACGGGCGCGGACTACTTCATGGAGCACGCGCTGCCGAACTTCTTCTTCCATGCAACCCACACGTACGCGATCTTGCGTCACAGCGGGGTCAACCTCGGAAAGCGCGACTTCCTCGGGGCGCTGACCCAAAAGCCAGCGCCCTGATCGAGCAAGTCGCGATTCGTTTGCGACGGAGCGAAGGCCTCAGAGACCGACGTCGTACCCGTGCCACGCACCGACGGGATTCGGGTCGTTCGCTCCGTCGAATACCCACACCATTCCGTTCGCATAGCTGAACGAGATGCCCGCTTGGAACGACCAATTGACGTTCCAGTTCGCAAGCTGTGTCGACTTGACGCGAGCGCCGGTCGCGGGGTTCCATGCCGTCAACTTGCCGCCGTCCGCAAGCGTGAGGAAGTAACCCGAAGCGTCGACGACGTGGAAGGCGTACCAGTCGCCCTCGCCCGCTTCGGACCCATAGCCGGTGAGGGTGACGGCGGTAAGATCCGTGCCATCGAGTTTCCGCCGCTGGACGGTGCCGTTCATGTTCGTGAGGATCTCCGTCCCGGCCTGATTCAGGACGGGCCACGTGATGCCCGAGAAGGGTGTCGTGAGCGTCGCGAAGTCGGTCAGACCGCCGGCGTTGTCCTTCACCTTGACCTTGTTCGTCTCGTTCGTGCCGTAAGCGTAGACCGTGTTCCCTTTGCCGCCGACCGAAAAGAGCGAAAGCGGATTTCCGGAAGTCGTGTACGAGGTGTCGAACGCCCCCGCGACACTGTACGACGCGAGGGTCTTCGACGTCGTGAAAGTGCTCGTGCTGCCGTCCCCCGAACCGACCCAGTACTTGGTTCCGTCGAACGCGAGGGACACGGTGTAGAGATCGAGCTGTCCAGCAGCCTGCGAGAACGTCTTCGATTCAGCGACGGTTGCCATCGGAAAGACGTCGTCCACACAGGCCACGGCGACGGTAACGTTGCCCGTCGCGATGCCTCCCAAGGCAGGCGTACAGGCTTGAGTCGGGTGCGTCGGAGCCGTCTTCACCGTCACGGAGTACGCGTCGCCGAACTTGACCTTGGTGGCGAAGGGCTTTTGTCCCGTTGCAGTGATCGCGAGATCGTCCTTGCCATTGTTCTGGAGCACGAGGCCCGCCCCCTTGAGGCCCGTGACGTCTGCCGTCACGACGAACTCGGCGCGCGCGCAGGTGACTTGTACGTTCGTCACGGTGCCCGTCGCCGTGCCGCTACCAGCCGTAACCGTACATGTGTGACCTACCGGCTGCGTCTTGACCGTCACCGCATACGCGGCAGTCTTCGTCGGGAAACTGAAGGCGCCGTTCTTCGTGATGGTGAGGTCGTCCTTGCCGTTGTTCTGGAGGACGAGCACGGGCGCGGGAACGCCAGCGTCTGCGCCCCCATCGCCCGCGCTGACCTCGAAGAGGCCGGAAACCTGGCCGCCGATCTGCGAATCGACGCCCGTCACACCCGAATCTTTGGACGCATCCGCCTTGGTGCCAGCATCGGACGAGGAGCCGCTATCCTCGACGGGGTCGCCGGACGACGAGCCACTCGAACTGGAGGTCGAGGCGCTGTCGCCGCATGCGACGAACACGAAGGCCGACGAGGTGAAGGACGCGAGAAGGAAGAGTGTTTGACGGTAGGAGTTCGACTTCATGCCCTCAATTTCGAAGGTCTTGGTCCGCAAGTCAAACGAAGCGTAGGGATTACTCGTGCCCGAGCACCCGATGGGGCACGTAGAGC
The DNA here is from genome assembly GCA_046351415.1 of Polyangiaceae bacterium. Lineage (GTDB taxonomy): Bacteria > Myxococcota_A > Polyangia > Polyangiales > Polyangiaceae > JABFRG01. The sequence goes on from JAXLYO010000001.1 coordinate 888,791, forward strand.
TGCTCGAGCTTGTTGACTTCGACTGCCGTAAGGTTGAGGTCGAGCGCCGCTACGGCGTCGAGAAGGTGCTGTTCTTTCGAAGCCCCAACAATGGGCGCGCACACTCCAGGCTTCTGGAGCAGCCACGCGAGGGCAACCTGTGCTGGAGGCACACCGCACTCTCTTGCGAGCACGTTCACGCGATCGATGATCTTGTTGTCGGCTACCGTCGTCGGCTCGTAGAGGGCCTTCGTGACCTTGTCGGCTTTTTGCCGAGGTGTCGTTTCCGAAGAAGGTCGTGTCAGGCGGCCGCGCGCAAGTGGGCTCCACGGCAAGAGCGCCACGCCTTCGTCCACGCACAGCGGGTTCATTTCGCGCTCTTCTTCCCGATACAGAAGGTTGTAGTGGTTCTGCATCGTCGCGAACCGCGTAAGCCCTCTTCGTTCCGAGGTGTGGAGGGCTTTCGCAAACTGCCACGCAAACATCGACGATGCACCGATGTAGCGAACTTTTCCCGCGCGAACGACGTCGTGGAGCGCCTCGAGCGTTTCTTCGATGGGCGTGCCTGGGTCCCACCGATGAATCTGATAGAGGTCCACGTAGTCGGTACCGAGCCTGCGAAGGCTTGCGTCGAGTTCGCGGAGAACACTCTTTCGGGACAGGCCGCCCGTGTTCGGCCCCTTGCTCATCGGATAGAACAGTTTGGTGGCGAGAACGATCTCGTCACGTCTCGCGAAGTCGCGCAGCGCGCGTCCGACGATCTCTTCACTCGTCCCGTCGGAGTAGATGTTGGCGGTATCGAAGAAGTTGATGCCGAGTTCGAGAGCTCGCTTCAGGATCGGGCGGCTCGCGGATTCGTCGAGCGTCCAGGGGTGCGGACCGCGGTCGGGAACGCCGTAGGTCATGCATCCGACGCAAATGCGCGAAACACGCAGGCCGGTGCGGCCGAGTTGAGCGAACTGCATGAAGACGGTGTTAGCGCAGAATCGGCCTACCGTGATAGGACGGCTATCGAAATGGCCCCCCTTGCCCCCCTCACTTTGTTGAGACACGCGGACCTGTACGCGCCGACGAAAATAGGGCGTCGTGACATCCTCGTCGGGGGCGGGCACGTGCTCGCCATCTCCGCCGATTCTCTCCACGTTCCGAAGGAGCTCTGCACCATCGTCGATCTCGCCGGCGCGCGCGTCGTTCCGGGCCTCATCGACGCCCACGTCCACGTGACTGGCGGCGGTGGCGAGAAGGGGCCTGCATCCCGCGTCCCGAGCGTGCGCTTCTCGGAGCTCACGCGCGGAGGGATCACCACGTGCGTCGGGGTGCTAGGGACGGACGGAACGACGAGAAACGTCGCTTCGCTCGTCGCGGCGACCCTGGGCCTCCGGCAAGAGGGCTTGTCGGCCTGGTGCTGGACCGGCAGCTACGAAGTCCCGCCTATCACCCTCACGGGCAGCATTCGGTCGGACATCACGTTCGTCGACGCCATCATCGGCGCTGGCGAAGTCGCCATCAGTGATCATCGCTCGTCTCAGCCCACTCCCGCTGAAATCGCGCGCATCGCCGCCGATTGCCACGTGGCCGGTCTCATGAGCGGCAAGGCCGGCATCCTCCACTTGCACCTCGGCGACGGCATTCGTGGGCTCGATCTCGTGACGCACATCCTCGACACGACCGAACTGCCGCCGAGGGTGTTCCACCCCACACACGTGAACCGCAAGACGGCGCTCTTCCACGAAGCCATCGAACTCGCGAAGCGCGGGTGCGCCATCGACGTCACTGCATTTCCCGTGGACGAAGGAGAGGACGCGTACTCCGCCGAAGACGCGATCGAAGTCTACCTCGCGAGCGGCGCCCCTCCAGAGAAGCTCACGTGCAGTTCCGACGGCGGGGGGTGTTTGCCCACGTACAACGAGGCCGGTGAGCTCATCGCCATGGACACCGGGCGCCCGAGCGCGCTCGCAGAGACCCTTGCGGCACTCCTCGCTCGCGGACAGGCCCTCGAGACGGTCCTCCCCATCTTCACGAGCAACGTCGCAGGGCTCCTTCGCCTGCCCGGCAAGGGGCACATCCACCCCGGCGCCGATGCCGATCTGGTCGTGCTTGACGAGAAGCACGAAGTGCGAGACGTGATGGCCCGCGGACGCTTCGTTGTACGAGACAAGAAGCCCACGGTCCTTGGAATGTTCGAAAATGATTGAGGCACCCTGATGAGCCCATCGAAGGTCGACGGCGACAAAAAGCGCGGATACATCGTTCCCATTGGGGGCGCAGAAGACAAAGAAGGCACGGCGGACATTCTTCGTCGATTCATCGACGTTTCGAATGGCAAGCATGCCCGTATCGTCATCATTCCCACGGCCTCGAGTCTCGAGGACACGGGTCGCAGGTACGAGAAGCTGTTTCGCAAACTCGGCGCCGACGAAGCAAAGTCCCTTCCCTTCACGACGCGCGATGAAGCCGGCAAAGGTGAATGGCTCGACTACATCGAGAAGGCCTCGGGCATCTTCATCACGGGCGGTAACCAGCTGAAGCTCACCACCATTCTCGGTGGAACGGCGGTGGCCAAGGCCATCCGTCGAGCGAATGCACGAGGGGTCACGGTCGGTGGAACGAGCGCGGGTGCAGCCATTCTGAGCGAGCACATGATTGCCTACGGAGCGGAAGGCCCTACGCCGCACGCGGGCAAAGTGGTTCTCGTCCCAGGCTTCGGTCTCACGAACCGCATCATGATCGACCAGCACTTCCGCCAGCGCGACCGCATGGGACGCCTGTTGACGGCGCTTGCATACAACCCCTTCGCCGTCGGCGTCGGACTCGACGAGGACACCGCCGCCTTCATCGACCCGCATCGCAAGCTGACGGTCGTCGGTGCGGGTGCCCTTACCATCGTCGACGCATCCGAGCTCACGCATTCCTCGATCGCCGACGTCAAACTCGGCAAGCCCGTGACGATGACGAACATCCGCCTCCACGTTCTCAGCGATGGTGGAACGTTCGACCTCGAAACGCGCAAGGCCGAAGCAAACACCGACCGGACCGACAAATGAAGCTCCTCGAACGACGCGTCTATCGCGGACCGAGCCTCTACGCACATTTTCCGGTCATGCGGCTCACGGTCGACCTCGGCGTGCTCGAAGAGTGGCCCAGCGCGAAGATCCCCGGCTTCAACGAGGGACTTCTGGCTGCCCTGCCGAGCCTCGAGAGCCATACGTGTTCCTACTCGGAACCGGGCGGCTTCGTGCGTCGTCTTTCGGAGGACGGCGGAACCTGGCTCGGCCACGTGCTCGAGCACGTGGCGATCGAGTTGCAGCAACTGACGGGCGCGAAGGTCGTTTTTGGAAAGACACGCGCCGAAGGAACCGTGGGTCGCTACCACGTCGTCTACGAGTACGAGGAAGAGCGCGTGGGCGAGGCTGCGGGGAAGCTCGCGCTTCGACTCTTGCACAGCCTCCTTCCGAACCATCTGCGAGTCGTCGAAGCAGAAGAAGCCGACGCCACGCCATTCGACTTCCGCAGTGAGCTACTCGGTCTCATCGACTTCGCGCAGCGTCGTCAGCTGGGCCCTTCGACGGGTGCCCTCGTGCGGGCCGCAGAAGAACGCGACATTCCGTGGATGCGCCTCAACGAGTACAGCCTCGTGCAATTCGGACACGGGAAGCACCAGAAGCGCATTCAAGCGACCGTCACCTCGGAGACGCGCCACATCGCCGTGGCCATCGCCTCCGACAAGGAAGAGACCAATCGCATTCTCGGCGACCTGGGCTTGCCGGTACCTCGCCAGCGCGTGGTGCGATCGGCCGAGGAAGCAGCCATCGCGGCTTCACGACTCGGCTACCCCGTCGTCGTCAAGCCGCTCGATGCAAACCACGGCCGCGGCGTCACGCTCGACCTCAAGACGAGCGACGACGTACGCGCGGCTTTTGCCAAGGCGCGCGAACATTCCCGCAGCGTCGTCGTCGAGAACTTCCTCGCGGGTTTCGACCATCGCATGCTCGTCATCGGCGGTGAGCTCGTCGCGGTGGCCAAGCGTGTACCTGGGCACGTCGTCGGCGACGGCAAGCACACCATCGCCGAGCTCGTCGACATCGTGAATTCGGATCCGCGGCGGGGTATCGGCCACGAGAAGGTGCTGACGCGCATCGAGCTCGACGCACAGGCTGAGCGCTTGATGGCCGCCAAGAACGTGACAAAGGACACCGTCTTGCCCAACGGAGAGGTGTTCTTCTTGCGAGGCACCGGCAATCTTTCGACCGGCGGCACCGCCATCGACCTGACCGACGTCGTCCATCCCGACAATCGAGAAATGGCCATTCGCGCAGCGAGTGCCATCGGTCTCGATGTCTGCGGCGTCGACTTCATCACGCAAGACATCACGGAGAGCTACCGTGACGTCGGCGGTGGCATATGCGAGCTCAACGCAGCTCCTGGGTTCCGTATGCACGTGGCACCGACGGAAGGAAAGCCACGCGACGTCGCAGGCCCCGTCATCGACATGCTCTTCCCGAAGGGGTCGCCGTCGAGAATTCCGATCGCGGCGATCACGGGCACGAACGGCAAGACGACCACGTCTCGCATGCTCGCCCACATTCAGAAGATGAATGGCCACACGGTCGGCCTCGCCACGACGGACGGCGTCTACATCGATGGCGAACGCACTGTCGCGGGCGACATGACCGGCCCTCAATCGGCACAGATGGTCCTTCGCGACCCCGCGGTCGATCTCGCAGTCCTCGAGACCGCGCGCGGCGGCCTCTTGCGGGCCGGCATGGGCTATCGGAACTGCAACGTAGGCGCCGTTCTCAACGTCACCTCCGACCACCTCGGCAGCAAAGGCATCGATACACTCGAGCAGCTCGCCGAAGTGAAGCGCATCGTCGTCGAAGTTGCCCGTGACGTCGCTGTACTGAATGCCGACGACCTCCACTGCCTGAAGATGGCGTCGCATACCGAAGCAACGCGCATTGCCTACGTGACCATGAACCCCAAGCACGAGCTCGTGAAAAAACACCTTCGTGCGGGTGGGCTCGCTGGCGTGCTCGAGCAGGGCATCAATGGTGACATGATCACGCTCTACGACAAAGGCGTGCATCTTCCCCTATTGTGGACACACCTCATCCCTGCAACGCTCGAGGGCAAGGCGCTCCACAACGTGCAAAACGCCATGTTTGCGGCCGTCATGGCCTATGCAATGGGTGTGAAGGTCGAGAACATCAGGCAGGGCCTCCGCACGTTCGACACGTCCTATTTCCAGGTACCTGGGCGCATGAACGTCTTCGACAAATTGCCGTTCAAGGTCATCCTCGACTACGGGCACAATCCGGCCGCGGTACAGGTCATGGCCGACCTCGTTCAGCGGCTCGACTGCACCGGAAAGCGCATCTGCGTGCTCTCGGCTCCCGGCGACCGCCGCGACGAAGACGTACGGGCGGTGGCGCGCATCGCCGCGAAGGCTTTCGACGAGATCATCGTCAAACGCGACGATGATCCCCGCGGTCGTGGCTCGGACGAGATCCCGAAGCTCATTCGACAAGAGCTCCTCACATGCGGTTTCCCTGCCGACAAGATCCGCATCGTCATCGACGAACAGGAAGCCGTCGAAGCTTCCCTCAAGCTGGCGCAAACCGGCGACCTCGTGCTCATCTTCGGCGACAAGGTTTCGCGCTGCTGGAAGCAGATCATCTACTTCAAGGGTGACGGAACGACGGAGGGCTCGCAACGCAGTCTTCCGCGCGATGCGAGCGCTCCTCGCATGAACGTACTCAGTGAAGACGCGCGCGAAGCAGCCGAAGCGACGGTCTTGGGGGGCCTCACGGTCATTCAAGACGAACGCGGTGTGCGCCTCGCGCGCGAAGACAACTGAGGCGCAAGCGTGCAGCTCCTCGACGCAAGACGCCTCACGGGTCCCAATCACCTGGCTCCGTTCCCGCTCGTGCTCGTCGAGCTCGGCCTCGCGCAAGGCGAAACCGTCGCGCGCGCGGAGGCCGCCTACCTTGCGGAGCTCGTCCGCATGCGTGGGGCGCTCGGCCTCTCCACGGACATCGAGCTCGTAGGCCGCGCGCATCGTGGTGGTGTCGTGTTCGGCTACGCGGCGCCCATCGACGTGATGCTTCCGCTCGCTGACGTGAGTGAATGGGCCGCCGAGAGCGCCTGCGCGGTCCTTTCCGGCGCAGCCCCTCATCCACTCGAACCCAAGCGAACCGAGTTTGCCGAGCTCCTCGATGCGGCGAAGAACCCTCCGCTCCTCGCACTCGAAGCGGCCGCTTTCGAACGCGACATGCCTTTCTTGTGGGACGACGAGAAGGTCAGCATCGGCCTCGGACGGAAGTCGCTTACGTTCGATCGGAACGCGATTCCCGACGTGGAGAGCATCGACTGGTCCGAGATCGGCAAGATCAAGGTCGCTCTCGTTACCGGCACCAATGGAAAGACGACGTCGTCTCGATTGCTCGCCCACATCGGCAGGTGCGCGGGCATCATCGTGGGCAGCACGTCGACGGACTTCGTTCGCGTCGGCGATACGATTCTGCAGCGTGGCGACTGGACCGGACCGAGCGCGGCGAGGGTCGTGCTCCGCCACCCCGAAGTGCAACTCGCCGTGCTCGAGACGGCTCGCGGCGGAATCTTGCGGCGCGGCCTGGCGATCGAGCAATGCGACGCGGCACTCGTGACGAACGTGGCGGTGGACCACGTCGGCGGCTATGGCATCGACGACCTCAACGCGATGACCCGTGTCAAAGGCGTCGTGGCGGAAGCGGTAGTGCCCGAAGGGACCGTGGTCCTCAACGCCGCGGACCCGCACCTCGTGGCATTCGCCGAAGGGGTCGCGGCAAGCGTCGCGTTCTTCGCGAACCTGGATGGAAGTGACGCACGCACGCAGGCCGCGGGACGTGTCATCGCAGAGCACATCGACTGCGGCGGCAGTGCCGTCTTCGCTCGAAATGGCGAGATCGTCTCCATCCAGGCAGGCACCGGCACGCGTACCACGTTCGGTCGCGTCGCAGATGCTCCCATCACCTTCGGCGGTGCTGCAGCCTACAACGTGGAAAACGTGCTCGGGGCCGTCGCGATGGCCCAGGCGCTGTGGGTCGACGACACGTCCATCGTTCGTGGTCTTCGCACGTTCACGATGGCCGAGAACCCCGGGCGAGGCCAATTCATCGAGAAGAATGGCGTCCAGATTCTGCTCGATTTCGGTCACAACACCGACGGCATTCTCGCGGTGATGCAGCTCGTTCAGAAGCTACGTGAGGCGCGAGGCCGAGGAGGCAAGCTGACCGTCATCGCGGGAAGTCCAGGTGACCGAACGGATGCCGACCTCGAGGACATGGTGCGTGCGATTGCCTCGGGCAAGCCCGACCGAGTCATCGTGCGAGAGCTTCCGAAATACCTTCGTGGGCGAACATTGGGAGAGATCCCCGCGATCTTTCGGCGCGTGCTCGTAGCGGAAGGTCTTGCAGATGAGGCCTTCGAGCAAGTCGAAGGTGAAGTCGCCG
>JAXLYO010000002.1:0-853122 GCA_046351415.1 Polyangiaceae bacterium
CACTTCTCTCGCGGCCGCAGACGCGATCTGCGCCGACGAACTCGGCCAGGGCTTTCGAATGGCTGCGTTCCACGACGCAAACGGGAATGGGGGCTGGACCTTCACGGGCAAGCGCGGAAAGGTGGACGAGCAGCAACGCAACTGGGTCCACATCGGCGACCAGCCAGGCAACTGCTGGGACTGAGTTCACTGTAAAGAGCGTTTCGTGAGATCGCTACGACATGTCCCGCAACGCTGCGAGGGCATCCGAGAAATCGGGCGGCAACGGCGCCACAAATCGGACGGTCTTCTGCGTGGCCGGGTGCACGAAACCTAGGACGCCGGCGTGAAGTGCTGGGCGACCGAGGGCCTCACTGATTCGCCGAAGGTCCGGGTCCTTCGGCGGCTTGCCATAGAGCGCATCGCCCAAGATGGGCGTGCCGCTCTCGCTGAGATGAACGCGAATCTGGTGAGTTCGTCCGGTCTCGAGCGTGCAACGAACGAGCGTCGCCTGTTCCCACGCGTCGACGACCTCGACGTGTGTGACGGCGCGCTTGCCGCTTTTCACGCGTCCCGAGAACTTGAGGCGCGATGTCGGATGGCGTCCGTGCAAGGTCGAGCACGTCCGCGACGTCGCGCGTCCCACGACGAGCGCTTCGTATGCCCGTTCGATACTGTGTGCTTGGAACTGCGCCTTCAAATGCTCGCGGGCGGCCGCATGGCGAGCAACCACGAGAAGACCGCTCGTCCCTTTGTCGATGCGATGCACGATGCCAGGTCGAACGTGCGCGTCCTCGTCAGCGCCTCCTTCGAAAGCACGAAAGAGGCCGCGGCCGAGCAGCCCGTTCACGAGCGTACCACCACTGTGCCCCGCCGCCGGGTGCACGACGAGCCCAGGAGGCTTGTTCACGACCACGATGTCATCGTCCTCGTAGACGATCTCGAAGGCCACGTCCTTCTCCGGCGCCGCTTCCGAGCGCTGAGGTGCGAGCGGTACGACATCGACGCGATCGCCGAGCGTCATACGCTGCTTCGCGGAAGAAACCGTGACGCCATTCAACGCCACCCTTCCCGCTTCGAGCCATCGCTGCACCTCCGACCGCGAGGCAGCCCGGGTCGCCGATACGACTTCCGTCAGAAAACGATCCAAGCGCGCACCGTGATGGGCACGCGCGACCACGAACGAAAGCGCGGCGTCTACCAAATCTTCGACTTGATGTGGCCTTTGGCCTTCACCAAGATGTCGACGAGCGCGCGATCGTAGAAGTTCCGGCCATAGAGGTCGGGCGACACGCGACGCTTGTAGAGAGCGCGCCCCTCTTCGATCTCCTCGGAGATGGCTTCGAAGAGGTTGTCGCTCGTGATGCCTCCGACGATCTTGTCTTCGTTGTAGAGCGACAAGTCGCTCGCAATGGCTCGGGCAAGACGACGCGCGGCTTCTTCGGTCTCAATCAGCGGCATCCTTCGAATATCTCAAAGGAACGTTTGCCCTGTCAACGTGTTCAGCATCACAAAAGCAAGAGCGGCGCCGCTCGAAAGCAACGCCGCTGAAGGGCCCCTCCTACACAACCCACGTCACAAGAGTGACGGGGCGTCGCGGCGGGGCGCTAGAGGCTCATTGGCCCGCCGGCGTGCCTTCCTTCGTGAAGTCGAACTTCTCGCCGTTGTCGCTGCTGACACAGCTATTGCCGGAGCAGGTCCACTCGCCGTTCTTGCCCTGGATGACGTAGTCGCTGCCGCAGGTGCCGAACGTGAGGCTGCCGGCGGTCGTTCCGCTCACTTCGACGGAGACGAAGATGCAGCCGTCTTGCGAGAGGTAGGCGATGTCGGCCTTGACCGACTCCTTGGCGGTTGTGATGTCGCCGACCATGTTCATGAGGATGTTGTAGCCAGCCGTCATGCCGCCGAGCGACCCCGTGCGCGGCTTCTTGAACGTGATGATCTTCTCCTTCGTCATCAGCATGTTCATGGAGAGGTTGAGGGTGACGTCGCCGATCTTGCACTGATCATAGTTCGCGTCCACGACGAGCTTGCTGCCGTCGGACTCCGCTTCCATCTCGATCGAAGCCGTGCCGCCACCGCCGCAGGTGCAGTCGACCGAAGCGCTGCTGGAGTCGCCGCTGGGCTGGCCGCACTGCATGCCGCTGTCGCCCAAACCGTCGAGGGCGCGAAGGGCGTAGCCCGCAGCCTTGAGACGGACGTTGTCCGACTTCAAGTAGTCGGCGCTGAGCGCACGGAGGCCTTCGCGGCCGTTCGATGCGCCGAACAAGGCGCCTGCGCCCGCACCGCTCTTGGCCTTGGAGGACGTATCGGTGTTCGCCGTGAAGGCGGCCGAGGCATTGTCCTTCGTGAAGGAGCCGGTCGGGTTCTGGAGCTTCTCCTGCGCTTTCTCGGCCGACGAGTCGCTGCCACCGCAGCCGACAGCGTAAACAGAAGAGATGAAGAGAGCGGAAAGAGCGATACGTTTGAACATCGAAGAGCCTCCTGGTGCGCGTGCTGAATACGCGGCGCGCGCAAGTGTAACGGATGAGGTGGAAGAATGGAAAGGTTCTGGGCGTGGTCCGCGGTCTACCCTCGACTGAGAGCCGCTCGGAGCGGCAGACCCTCGATGCAGGCCTCGGGGCAATTCGGCGGAGACGGTAGCAAACACTAGACCAAGTGGCAAAGACGCGAGGCTTCGTGCAAGCAGTATCGATTTCGCCGAAGAATGTGGGGGTTAGCGTGCGGATGGCACGTTGGAATAGACGCGCACCGTGGTGAGGTATTCACAGTTGCAGCGTGTCTTTTGTCACACCCAAACGGGTGACACGGTGCCGCCACTGCGATCGATTCGGCGCAAGTCCTTCCGCGGACGCAACGCATGCGCGCGATTCGATGGCGCACCACTTCGGCGTAGCCGAGGTCATTCCCCAGGCCAACCGAGCCATGGCTTGATTTTAGAATCGTTCTCATCTAAGTCGGGAGAGCGATGAACGGGGCCCTAGACGAGGAGGCAGCGCGTGAGAACGAGATGCTTCGATCTCTTCGCGAAGCAGGCTTCAAGATGACGCCGCAACGCGCTGCGATCGTGAAGCTCTTTAGCCGCGAAACATCGCACCCCACCGCGCAGTCTCTCTTCGAGCGCCTTCGCCCGGACTTCCCGACGATGAGCTTCGCCACGGTGTACAATACACTCGACGCTCTCGCGAAGAGCGGGCAATCAGGAACGCTTCGGCTCGGGCACGCCGCACGTTTCGACCCGAACACGCGGCCCCATCATCACGCCGTCTGCCGCGTCTGCAGTGCAGTGTTCGACATTCCGGTCGCCACACAGAGCGCCGGTGAGGCGGAAGCAAAGCGCGTCGAGCACGAAGCTCCCGGCTTTCGCGTCGACCACGTAGAACTCTATTTCCGCGGCACGTGCGCCGCTTGTCGCCAGTAACTGACCGCACCCTCCGTGCAACGAAACAAAAGGAAGCATAGAAATGGCCAAGTCCCTCTCCGGTACCAAGACCCATCAAAACCTCAAAGACGCGTTCGCCGGCGAATCGCAAGCGAACCGCCGCTACCTCTATTTCGCTCAAGTCGCGGACATCGAGGGGCTTCCCGAGATCGCCGGTAACTTCAAGGAGACCGCCGACGGTGAGACGGGTCACGCCCACGGTCACCTCAAGTACCTTGCTCAGGTCGGCGACCCGGCGACGGGCCTTCCGATCGGCGATACCGAGAAGAACCTGAAGGCTTCCGTTGCCGGCGAGACCCACGAATACGAGAGCATGTACCCCAGCATGGCAAAGTCCGCCCGCGAAGAGGGCTTCGACGACATCGCCGAGTGGTTCGAGACGCTCGCGAAGGCCGAGAAGAGCCACGCGGGTCGCTTCCAGAAGATGCTCGACACCCTCAAGTAGTCATCCACTCGCCCTTCGCGAGCAAGAGAGGCCGCGCGGTGACTCCCGAGTCGCGCGCGGCCTTTCGATTGGCGACCCGCCATCCCGCATCCCACTCCTGCCCGACGCACTATGAAAATCGAACCGAAGCCAGAGAAGCCGCCCGTCAAGAGTCCGTCGGACCCCCGTTACTGGGACGCGGCTGACCTCGAATACGAGCTCAAGCGCCAGTTCGAGGTGTGCCATGGCTGCCGCATGTGCGTGAACTACTGTGGTTCGTTCCCAGACTTGTTCGCGCGCGTCGACCGCGACATCGAGCACAAGAAAGCCGATGGGGCCGAGCGACTCGACGTCGACGATTTTCGCGCCGTCACGGAGCTCTGCTGGCAGTGCAAGCTCTGTTACATCGACTGCCCGTATACGCCTGACCAAGGGCACGAGTGGGCCCTCGACATTCCTCGCCTCCTCGGCCGCGAAAAAGCACTTCGCGCCAAGCGCGAGGGCGTGACGCTCCAAGACCAGGCGCTCGGCGAGCCCGGCGTCCTCGGGAAGCTCGCGTCCGGCATGACCGCGCCCATGGCGAACCTCGTCAGCGCGAACGCCCTCCTCCGCAAAGTACAAAAGAAGGTCCTCGGCATCTCGGAAGAGTTCCCGCTACCGCCCTTCGCGTCGCAGCCCTTCGAACGCTGGCTCGACAAGCACGTACCTGCAGCGAACGCCGGGTCAGAAGGCACGGTCGCACTCTTCGCGTCTTGCCTCGCGGACTTCAACTTCCCCGACATCGGTGCGAGCGCAGTTCAGGTGCTCGAGAAGAACGGCTACCGCGTGACGCGCCCACCGCAGGTGTGCTGCGGCATCCCCAATCTCGACGGAGGCGACATCGACGCCGCGCGCGCCAAAGCGCGCACCAACGTGAAGTCGCTCCTGGCCGCAGTCGAACAGGGCCACAAGATCGTCGTTCCGAATCCGTCCTGCTCGTACACGATTCGCAAAGAATACCCGGAGCTTCTCGATACAGCCGATGCGCGCAAGGTCGCAGAGAACACGTTCGACCTCATGGAGTTCCTCGACGGCCTCCGCAAGCAGAAGAAACTCGACAAGAGCTTCGAACGCGGCATCGGCAAGGTCGCGTACCATGCGCCGTGTCACCTCCGTGCACAGAAGATCGGGAACCCTGGCGCCCGCATATTGGGCCTGCTCCCCGACACCACCGTCGAAATCATCGAGAAGTGCAGCGCGGTCGACGGAACGTGGGGCATGAAGGCTCAGCACTACGAAATGGGTCGCAAGTATGCGCAAAAGCTCGTCCGAGCTGTCGAACAAGCCGAAGCCTCCGTCGTCGTGACCGACTGTCCTCTTTCGTCGCTTCGCATGGCGAAAGAGAACGCGCGCGAAGTGTTCCACCCCATTCAGGCCCTCGCCTACGCTTACGGACTTCCGAGCGGCGGCGTACGCCTTTCCAACGGAGACAACACATGAAACCGATCACCCGTGACGAGGTCTTGCCGCTCGGCGCCTACGAATCCATCCGCGAAGCGTTCCGCACGCGAATCGTCGCGGAGAAGAAGCTGAGACGCATCGGTCTCGGCGACCGCATGACCGCCGTGTTCGAGAACCACGATACGGCGCTCCTGCAAGTCCAAGAGATGCTGCGCACCGAGCGAATCTCCCGCGAAGCCGCCGTCCTGCACGAAATCGAAACGTACAACGAACTCGTCCCGGCCGATGGCGAGCTCTCGGCTACGTTCATGATCGAAATCGACGACAAGGCCGAGCGCGAGCGCTTTCTGGAAGCGGCGGCCGGCATCGAGGGAGCGTTTCGCCTTTTCATCTCCGTCAGCGACCACACCTACGAATCCCGAGGGGTGTACTCCAAGGCGCGGGAGTCCGGTGTACGTGCGTCCGCGGTGCTCTACCTGAAGTTCCCGCTGCCCACCGAAGCCCTCGGCGCGCTGAAGGAAGCCCCCGTCTCTTCGCTGGCGGTGTCCCTCGAGGTGAAGCATGCCGCGTACGAGGCGAATGCCTCTTTGCCCCCTGCGCTCATCGCGAGCCTGAAAGAAGACGTTTCGTGATCAGCCATCGGCGGCGCGTTCACTTCGAAGACGTCGACGCCGCGGGCATCGTCTTCTTCGCCCGCTACCTCAATTTCTGCCACGAGGCCATGGAGGCATTCTTCGCGGACGTCGACGGAGGCTATGCAGGCATGGTCATGAAGCGTCGCATCGGGCTCCCCGCGGTGCACATCGACATCGATTACTGTGCGCCTCTTCGCTACGGTGACGCGGTCGACATCGAGACCGACGTCGTCCACATCGGCAACTCGTCGTGCACGCTACGATATCGGTTCGTCCGCGAAGGCTCGCGAGCGCCCGTCGCCGTCATCAAACACACGTGCGTGCTCTGCGATCTCGAGGGGCCGACGAAGATTCCCATCCCGGAAGACGTGCTCGCCATCCTGAAGGCGAACTTCGCGGCGGACGAAGCAGAAGAGCCCGTTACGAAGAAGTCGTCGTAGTCGCGGCCGCTTCAGGTGCTACCGCAACGCCGTCGGCGACAGGTTTCGGCTGACGACGCCAGAGGTCCATCGGGTCGATGTCCTTCTTGCTGTTCTGCCAGGCGACATAGGCCACCCAAAGCCCCGCACCGAAGAGGCCGATGCATTGCCACTGTGCGGGCGTGAAGCCCGCGTACCGGACGTCGTTGGCTTCGAGGCGGAACCCGTCCATGACCCAGCGAACGGGCGCGTACGTGAGTGCCGCAAACGCGCAGTAGGTACCGGTCGGAAGCTTGCGAGACCAGCTCGCGACCAGGAACACGCAGATGACGATCGTGAAGATGAGCTCGAGGAGACCAAGGTCGTATCGAGGGTAAGGGCCCCACTCGAACTTGATCGTGGGCGGGCCTTTGTAAGGCGCCATGAGCATGCGGAAGTCTTCGTATGGAGCGGCGACGGCGATGGGACTACCGGCCGGGGCCACCGCACCAATGTGGTCATGCGCGATCGAGCACCCACTTCGTCCGAAGATCCACGCGACGGGAAAGACCCCCATGACCATGTCGCACCACGGCAAGATGGGAGCCGCGTGCGCACGACGACGAAACTTCGGAATGGTTCCGAACGGCGTCCGAATGAACGGGACGGCTTCGAAGTACTTCCAAAGGAAGGCCCCAAGGACACCGCCCACGAAGCCGCCGAACGAACTGATGCTCTCCCAGAAGCGCAGGAGCCGGAGGGGGTCCTTCTTGATGAGCTCCGGCTCGTAGAAGAGGTCGTTCAGCCAGTGAGCGAAGATGAAGCCGCTCACGAGCGCCCATGTGATGAACGAGTTCAGCGAATCGACGTCTAGGCCGCGCGCGCGAGCGCGGCGGAGCGTGATCGATGTCCCGAGAATGACGCCGGTCGCCACGAGCAAGCCAAACGAATGGATCGGCAAAGGCCCAAGTTGAATGTCGGCGACGCGAATGAACGGGAGCATCACACGAGGACTTCTACTCCGAGAGATGCCTCGGGGAAACCGGATTGTGGGCTGTCAGTCGCGGTTCACGCGGACTTTGGGCTTTGCTCCGAGCAGGGCCAGCTGTCCGCATGCGGCAGAAACGTCGTCGCCTCGGCGCCTTCGAATGAAGCAAGAATAGCCTGCCTCCACGATGACGCGCTGGAACGCCATGACGCCCTGCCCCTCCGCAGGCCCGAGGGAGCTCGCCTCGATGGGGTTCATGGGGATGAGGTTCACCTTTACGGGAATACCGCGCAAGAGCTTCGTCAGCTTCCGCGCGTCTTCGATGGAATCGTTCTTTCCCCGGATGAGCGTGTACTCGATCGTGATGCGGCGACGCTTCGGTAGCGGGTAGTCGCGGAGCGCGGGGATGAGCTCCGTGAGAGGGTACTTCTTGTTGATGGGCATCAGACGGCTGCGAGCTTCGTCGTCTGCTGCGTGGAGAGAGATCGCGAGACCGATGTTTCCCTCGAATTCTTCACCGAGGCGCCGGATTTCGGGCACGAGCCCGCTCGTCGACACCGTCACTTTGCGCGTCGAGAGGCCGATGCCGTCGGGATGCGTGAGCAACTTGAGGGCGCGAGCCGTCGCTTCGTAATTGTGGAGCGGTTCGCCCATCCCCATGAACACGACGTTGCGGAGGTCTTCGTCCTCGTCGAGGCGATGCTTACCCATGAGCACCTGAGCGACGATTTCTTCGGGGCGCATGTTTCGCTTGAGCCCCGCAACACCGCTCGCGCAGAACACGCAGCCCATGGCGCAGCCGACCTGCGTGCTGATGCATTGGGTCACCCGCGTCCGCGGAGAGGGCGCCTCTGTCGCGTCGTCATCGTCCATCGCAGCCGCTGCCGCGTCGGCGTCTTCGATCTGGTCCTCGGGCATCAGGCGACCGCCCTTCCGGGTCATCGGAATGAGCACGGTCTCCACGGTAGCCCCGTCACCGAGGCGGAGAAGAATCTTGCGCGTATTGTCGAGGGAGCGCCGCTCGGTGCTGATTTCGGCGACGGGTGCGACGCCTAGTTCTTTCAGGTCGTCTCTGAGCTTTTGGGGCAAATTGCTCATGTGCTCGGTCGCGAGCACGCCCTTCTGCATGAGCCATCCGAAGATTTGAGAGGCGTGGTACGAGCGACCGCCGACCTTCTTCACGTGGGTCGCCCACTCCTCCGGCAACCAAGCGACCGGATGAAGCGCGCCTTTCGCGCTCGGCTTGAGGTCGCTCATCGGGTTCGCTCGTGCGTCTTGGCTTCTTCCCAGTAGCCATCGAGCTCGGCAAGCGGCAGCGGTTTTTCCGAAAACCCGCCGTGCTTCTCGGTGACCCGCTGCTCCACGTGGGCAAAGCGTTTCGTGAACTTGTCGGACGCCGCACGGAGGGCGCCCTCGGCGTCGATGTCGATGTGCCGAGCGAAGTTGACGAGAGCAAACAGCAAGTCGCCGAACTCCTCTTCGATACGAGCTTTCTCGCCTTCCTTCACGGCCTCTTCGAGCTCCTTGAGCTCCTCGTGAATCTTGGCGCGGCTTCCCTCTGGCGATTCCCAATCGAAGCCGACTTTGGCGACCTTCTTTCCGATTTTTTGCGCGCGGAGAAGAGCAGGAAGATTGCGAGGGATCGAAGCGAGCAGCGGACGTTTGCCCTTTTCGGCGAGCTTGAGCGCCTCCCAGTTTTTCAGCACGTCGTCCGTGCCGCTCACGGACGTGTCACCAAACACGTGCGGATGCCGCACGACGAGCTTGGAGACGATGCCTTCCACCACGTCGTCGATTCCGAAGGACGATTCCTTGCGCGAAAGCTCGGCTTGAAACGCGATCTGAAGAAGCAAGTCTCCGAGCTCTTCTTTCAGCGCATCCGAGTTGCCCGCGTCGATCGCGTCCATCACTTCGCACGCTTCCTCGAGCACGAAGGGCTTCAGCGTTTGCAGCGTCTGCTCGCGGTCCCAAGGGCACCCATCGTCGTCGAGGAGCCGCCGCATGACGCCCATCAGATTCGGCAGGGTCGTTCCTTCCTGCTCACCAAGGGAAGGGACGTGTCTCGGGACTTCGGCGTCGAAACGAACGAGGCCCGCGGCGGCGGTTTCATCGGTGCCGTGGTCGTCTGGAGAACCCGCGGCCTCCGTCTCGTCCGTATGCAGGAACTCGTCGTCGCGGTGGCCGTCTTCGTGGGCGACGGGAAGCGTAGGCTCCGTGTCGACCGGGCCCGGCACCTGCGAGGGGCTCGAAACGAAGGGCGTCTGCACGGTCGGCGGCGGAACCGTCCCAGGCGACGGATTGTTCGGAATTGACGATTCGCGACGCACCATTCCCTCACCTTTTGCTAACTTCTCTCCCGATGTCCAGCGATCCGCGAGAAGCGCACCTTTCTGCGAACCTCCGATCGCTCCTATTTTTCTTCGGCATCGCGCTGTCGCTGCTCGTCCTCTACGTGCTGCGTGGCGTCTTGGCTCCGCTTTTCGTAGCATTTCTGCTGGCCTACGCGCTCGACCCGGCCGTCGACAAGCTCGAACAATGGCGCATTCCACGGGGCCTCGGTGCCGTCTTGGTCATGCTCGCTCTCGTTGGCCTCGTGGTCGCGGGGTTCGTTTTTGCCATTCCTGCACTCGTTCAAGAGCTCCAGGAGGCCGGCGAGGATCTGCCGAAGCAGATCGAGAGCCTCGAACGGCGCATCGACCCCTGGCTCTTCGCGACGTTCAAGGTTCACGCCCCCCGATCGATGGCGGAGCTCGCCAAGGGACTCAGCACGGTTCAGTTCGGCCCCCTTGCAGCGGCGACAGCGACTGCGGTCTTCGGCACGCTGAGCTACGTCGGCTTCCTCCTCTCTGCACTCGTCATCCCGATCTTCGCAGTCTATCTCCTCATGGACTTCGACCTCATCATGAAGCGCCTGGGCGAGCTCGTGCCACGACGTTGGTATCCGCCCGTCATCGAGGTCGCGTCGCAGGTCCATCGCACGCTCGGCGGCTGGGTGCGCGGACAATTGACGGCCAACATCGTCCTGTCGGCGCTCTATGCAGTGGGTCTCCGCATCATCGATATCCGCCTGGCCGTGCCCATCGGCATCCTCACGGGCATGCTCGCGTTCGTGCCCTACATTGGCTTCGGTCTCGGTCTCACCCTCGCGCTCGCGATGGCGATCCTCGATTGGAACGGTGTGGGGCCGATCATCGCCGTCGCCGCGCTCATGGGGGGCGTCCAAATCTTGGACAGCATCTTCATTACACCGCGCATCGTCGGACGTTCCGTTGGCCTTTCGCCGCTCGAGGTCCTCATCACGATGGTGAGCGCAGGCACGCTGTTCGGCTTCCTCGGCGTCTTGCTGGCGGTTCCGCTCGGTGCCGTCGTGAAGCTCCTCGCCCAGCGCGCCGGCAAAGCCTACATGGCCTCGAAGTTCTATTTGCGAACAGCGCGTAGATAGGTGCGCTCGCCGAGCGTGTCTTCCTCGAGGTAGCGCACTACGTCCTCGGGCCGACGGAAGCGACCGAGGCCAATCATCATCTTGGCGAGCGCAGCTTCCTGTGTGAGGGCACCGCCATCGATGGCGCCGAGCTTCTTTGCGCGAAGTCCCGCTTCGTATCGTTCGAGCTCGACATAGCCTCTCGGACATTGCGATACGACGAGGACGGGAATGCGCTTGGCCTGCGCTTCCTCGAGCACGGGCACGAGCGACCCCCTTCCGCCAGGCAAGGTGCCGGTGCCGTAGGTCGCGAGCACGAGACCGCAGGCGCCTTGCCGCAGCCCCGCGAGGGCGAAGTCCGGCTCAAGGCCCGGAAAGACGCGCACGAGGCTCACGCGGGGCTCGACGCGTGCGTCAAAGGGCCCAAGGGGCGCGGCCGTACGGACGTGGCTTTCTAGCGCGACGTCTAGCCCCAGCGTCACCAGAGGCTCCTGGCTCGGCGACGCGAAAGCCTCGAAGCCCCATGCATCCATTTTCGTCGCGCAAACGCCGCGGAGAACCTTGTCGGAGAACGCGATGCAGACCTCCGGGAGGTCGAGCGTCGCAGCGATCGTCGCGTTGACGACATTCGAGCGCGCATCGCTTCGCACGGCCGAGAGCGGCCGCTGAGCCCCCGTGAACACGACCGGCTTCGGCAGCGGCCCGAGCAGAAACGAAACGAAGCTGGCGCCGTACGCCATCGTGTCGGTGCCATGGGCGACGACCACGCCATCGACATCGTCTCGCTCGAGCGCGGCATGAATCTCACGCGCGAGCTCCACCCAATCCGATGGCCCGAGGTCGGCGGAATCGTGATTGAAGAGCGTACGAGCCGAAATGTCCGCAAGCTCGCGAAGCTCGGGAATGGCAAGGCACAGGTCCTTCGGTGTTGGCGCGAGTGTCGACGTGACACGGCCCTCGGCGGTCGTAGCTGACGCCATATCCATGGCGATGGTGCCGCCGGTGTAGAGAAAGAGAACGCGCTTCACAGGGGCGACGCTTCTCCTTCGCTCAGATGACGCGCTGACTGATCTTGACGATGTCGCCGGCCTGCAAAAGGATGTCCGGCTGCTTGCCGTCCGTGATGGCCTCGACGCACACGACCGCCGTCACGGTCTTACCGGGGCCGATCGTACGAATGATCACGACTTCGCGTGTGTCGGCGAGCGCCGTGAAGCCGCCCACCTGCGAAATGGCATCCACCAGCTTCATGCCGTCGACGTAGGGCAGCGGGCCGGGCTTCATCACCTGCCCGAGCATGTTCACCTTCTTCGAGTTGTACTGCTTCACGAAGACGGAGACCTGCGGATCAGAGAGGATTTTGCCCTCCTGCAACGCGAGACGGATGCGGGCTTGGACCTCCTGAGGGTCGAGGCCGTTCACCTGGAGGCGCTTGATGTACGGAAAGTCGATGGTTCCGTCCGGCGCGACGCGGTACTCCTTCGGCAGCTTCTCTTCGCCGACCACGAGGACTTCGAACACGTCGCCCACACCGAGGCTGGTCGTGAACGTCGGCGCCGGGAGGTTCTTCGGAGGAGGCGGACACACGCCGCCGCACGCGCTCACCGAGAGTGACAGCGAAACGAGCGACGCCGAAACCCACCCTTTGCCGATGAGCGCAAGGCTGTTGGACCCTGGATGCACCCTCGTGTTGGTGCCACGCGCGCTGCCGCCATTCATTGGCCGCTCACATCACCCAGCGCGCACCAAGAAACGCTTGAAAGCGGTTCCAGCTGAGGTGGAACGGAAGCGTGTTGCCCGGAGGCGTGTAGTTCGCGTCCGTCAGGTTCGCGGCAAACGTCAATGTGAGATTGACCGCGAGCGAGTCGGTGAAACGATACTCGCCGTACCCCTGCACTTCGGGACGAACGGCCGTGAATCCGGCGAGCACCTGCACCGGCGCTCCGGCGGCGTTGTTGACGTAGAGGTTCGGATAGCCGACCGCCGCGACGCTGCCCGTGATGTTCGTGAGCACCCGTCCTCCGAAGAAATAGGACAGGTTTGCGTAGCCCTTGTTGACCTCATTGAAGTCCGAGAGGTAGCTGTTCTCGAAATCGCGAACGTAGCCGAGACCGAGAGACGACTGCGTGAGCGACACCTTGCCAGGCTCCGACGCGTCCGGGTTCTCCGTGAGGTAGAAGCGAACCTCCGCCTGACCGATGACGCTGTCGAACTGCTGCGTCGTGGCTCTTCCGGTCGAGTAGAAGCTGCCGCCATAGCCCACCGAGCCGAGCGCGGCGATGCGGGGCGTGAGCAGGCCGTTCAGACCGATCCGCGAGCGGAGCGGAACGGAGTCGGTGAGGACGTTCGCAGCGCGGTTCGCATCGTTGTAGGTGATGACGCCGAGCGTCGTGTCGGAGAAGAGCGCCGTGCGCGGGCGGAAGCGCCAGCGATTGCGGTAGCCAATTTCGTGACGGAAATTGGTGTAAGGTGCACCCGCCGATTGCTCGAAGAGGATCGCGTTGAACGTGTAGGCCGCCGTCGTGTCGAACGTTCCGTTGTTCGGCGTCCAGGTGAGCTCACCACCGACGTAAGGGTTGCTCGTGTTGAACGAGATGTCGGGGTTCGCATTGGTGTTCGGACGAATCGTGCGGATGTAACCGCCGATGATGGCGAACGTCCAAGGACGTTGCGGCATGATCTCGACGCGCACGTCGCTGTTCAAGCTCAGGTTGCGCTGATCGCTGATACCGCCGCCTCCGAAGAACTCGCGGTACGTGCCCGCGATGGCGGCGCGGAAAGAAACGGGCGGCGGCAGCGGAGTCTCCTGCCCTTCGCGGCGCTGCGGAGAGAGCGATTGCAGCACCAAGGACGGCGTAACGCGCAACGTCGCTGCATCGACCGGGTTGCCATTGGCAGCGCCGGTTTTCGAGGTTCGAAGGAACCAGTTGGAGTCGTAACCAATCTCCGCTCCGAGACCCGGATGCAGTTCGAAGTCACCCGTCTTGTAACCGGGCCCTTCCGAAAAGCGACGATCCTTCAGCCAGGCTTGCGCGCTTGCATCTTGTGCGAGCGATAGCAGCGAAACTGCAGCAGCGAAGCCGACTGAAATGCGACGGAGGGGGCGGCGTTTCAAGGTCATCAAGATGGGATCTTCAAGGGTCTTGGGCGCTTCGCCTCGGAAGGGTCACCCAGATAAAGGCGCGAGTGCAGTCGTTATCGAGTGTTCAGTGGGCGCGCACGACGTGTACCAAGGTCGGAGGCAATTGCAACATTCTTCCGCAGCTTCTGGCAAGAACAGACTTCGTTTTTCTTTTGCGATTTCGGCGCCATGCCAAAAATGTGAAACGCAAGGAATCTGCACGTATCACGCCGCAAGCACAACCTTGGGCCGGTGATCGAGCGCGAGCGCGAGTATGGCACGCGGCACCAGTAGAGCAGCCGCCACGAGCACGACGTTCCCCCGAGCCTACTGGGGGGTCAGAAAGAAGGCCGCACCACCGGCCGTTCGTCTCAGCCCGCTCAGAGGCTACAGCTCACGCACTGCGGCGGGAGCGAAAGGCTCGGCGGAAACTCCTGCGCGGGGTACGGCGCGTCTTCCGTCTGCGAGATGTTCGGATCGATCGCGAGCGTCGTCTTCGTCTGGCCCACGTAGGCAGAGTCTTCACCGACACACGTCGTCGCTTCCGCCATGAGCTGATCGCCGCGCTGACGAAGCACCGTGAGGATCGTATACTCGTGCTTGGACAGCTCCGCGTCCTTCGTCTTCACCGCGCCTTCGAGGCCGCTACGACGCTCGCGGGCCGCACGAATCGCGACGTCCATCTGCGAGAGCTTGTCGTCGAGGCAAAGCGTCTTCACGACGTCGCGCTCTTTACGCGCCTGCTCGAGCATCTTGCGGATGTTCGCGCTACCGCGCTCCATCGACGCAATCGCCTTCGTCGATTCATTCAACTGATCGGCGGGAGAAAGAACGACCGTCTTGGAGAAGTCGACGTTCGCGTCGGCTCCTGCTGCTGCTGCGGCCTTGTTGCCACCGTTCGCAGGCTGCGCGCTCGCAGGAACAGCGAAATATGCAACACAGCCAACTGCCGCGAGCCAATTCCACGTACGACGCATCATCTCTTTCTACACCTTTCGAAGGCCTCAGACTACCTGAACAACCTTCCACATGTCAAAAGCTCATTACTTACGAGATATCGGGTATTTACGCTACGGCTGGGCTACCTGCACAAGATAGCCTTCTCATCCGATGCAAAAAGGTCGCTCACCATTCAAGGGAGCGACCTTTTTTCTTAGCGAAGTGTTTCGATACGGAACGAAGGTCCTTCGCTCAGGACGAAGTGAATCCGCTCTTCGGATTCACTTCGCCTGCTGCACGAACGTGACCGGGATGTTCAGCTGCGAGCCGCCGCCGCCCGGCGCGTCGAACTGAGCGTTCTTGACCGCGCGAGCGATGCAGGACGCAACCGTCGGCGAGAGGCCCGTGTTGGACGAGACGTTGGCGCTTTCGACTTCACCGTTCGGTCCGACCTTGGCGCTGATGACGACCTTGCCGGACATCGTCGGGTCAGAGGAGAGACCTTGCTGGTAGCAGCTACGGAAGCGACCACGGAGACCAGCGATGACGCGGTCGGCGCCGTTCACGGGAACCGACATGGAGGTACCACCGAGCTGAGCGTCGCCCTTCGGACCTTCGACCTTGCGCTCGCCACCGGCGCCGCCGCCTTCGCCCGTACCCTTGGTACCGCCGCCGATGCCTTGGAGGCCGCCGCCACCCTTGCCGCCTTGGACGGGACCGCCGCCAGAGCCGAGCTTGAGCTCGCCGTTACCTGCCGCGACGCCACCCGCCGCCGCAGCTGCACCGCTGAGGTCGACCGGGGGAATGTCGGAGCGATTGAGGGCGCCCGCGACCGAAGACGTGCCTCCGAACGCAGCGAGCATTTGCATCTGCATTTGATCGGCCTTCTCGGCGAGCGCTGCGGCCTGCGCGTTGCTGACCGGAGCCTTCGCGCCACCTGCGCCTGCCGGAGCGGGCGCGCTGTTGGCCGCCGCCTTCTGCGGGGTCTTGTCCGGCGTCTTGTCGGGAACAGCCTTGTCTTCCGGCTTCTCTTCCGGCGGCTTCTCCTCGATCGGCGGAGGCTGAATCTTCTTCATCATGTCGACCAAGCCCTGCACCGAGTTCTCGGCAACGGGCGGGTCCATCCAGTCGGAGTACATCGCGCCGATGACGCCGAAGTGGAGGAGGAAGCTGAAGGCCGCGATGATCGTGAGCGTCCAGTCGACGGAAGCTGCGACGCCGCCCTGCACCGCGAGGGGCAGTTGCGGACGAGGTTGCACGGGCGGAGGCGCAACGAACTGGAACAGGAACGTCGTGTCGCCGATGACGACCTTGCCGCGCGCGTCGTCGGTGAGCTTCACTTGGTACGCGTTGCCCGAGCGCTTCGCTTGACCACGAAGAGCCGCGAGATCCGTGATGCCCGTTGCGAGCGCCACACGACCCGACATGCCGTCGAGGAAGTTCAGCGAGTACTCGGTGCCGATGAGTTCGAACAGTTTGAACTGAGGCGCGAGCTGCGCGTTCGAGATGACGAACGTCGACTTCTCGCTCGGACCGACGGTCACCGTTTGACGGGACTTGATGACGCGCTCTTCGAGTACGCGACCACCTTTGACGAGCCCGATGCGCAAGACCTTCGGTCCCGTTTGGACCGCCATGGCGCGCATGACTGCAGTCATCTGTCCGGGGCGTGCAGCGCCTCCCGGTGCAGCTTGTCCGCCTGGCCCCATATTCATATTCGACATGCGAAGATTCTCCGTGCTGGTCGCGAACGAACGTAACGATCGAGGTGGTGAAACGTAAAAAGCCGAGGCTTGGTGCGAGACTTTGCGGCCTCGCGTTGGTTTGACGCCCCAGGATGAAAAAAGTTCCCGATCGAATCGAAGCCTTTCGACAGAAAGACTCCGACCGTGACAGCGTACCTTACAGCGCTAGCGCTACGGAACGAAAAAAGGAACAGAAGCGCAGGCATGCACAGGTAGGATAGGTGCCGCCTATGTGGGGTCAGGGTCGCCGTCGGGTGTAGCGGTGCTGCTCGACGCCGGTCCCGACGCGCTGCCGCCCTCCACGAAGCCCGCTTCTGCCGCGGCCTCGGGGTGACGAAGTGCGTCGATGAGCCCCTCCCCTTCTTTCCACCGTGCTTTGGCGATCCGATTGGCGATCGTACCGGCGGTCGCACAGGTGACGGCGCCAGCGACCCCCACGCAGACGACGTTGAGGGCGACCACGATGAGGCCGTCGAAGACCGGGGTCGGTTCTTCTGCGGCAGACGTGAGACCACGCCGAATGACGAGGGACGCCAAGAGAAACCCGACGCTCGATGCGACGCTCGCGGTGACGCGCGGCACGCGGGCCCCCTTCGAGAGCCCGTGCTCGAGTTCGAGCAGTGCTTCATTGAGCGTCGCGGCAGCCGCATCGCCCTTTTGTCGATATCCCTCGGCACAAAGGTGCTCCCACGTCCCTGCACCGCGCGCTCGGAGAAGTGCAACGACCGCGGACGGCTTTTCCTTCAATTCGGCGAGCAGCGCTCGGAGATCGAAGGACGGAAAGCCGAGGACACCGAAGAGGCGGCGCAGCGCGACGACAGCGCACGCGCTCGACACGACAATCGAGACGACGAGCTCCACGAATTCGAAGGCTCTCTCAGAACGGCTCTTTGCGAGCCGCTTCTTCGATGCGATCGAGGAACGGCTGCTTCAATTCGGCGAGCGTGAGCTTCGGGGAGATCTTGCTCACGTCGACGGCTGCGACCGGCTTTTGGACGCGGCCGACGATGGTGACCTCGCGAATCGTGATCGCACCTTTCTGCTGGGCGCTCGCGCTCAGCGGAAACGCGCAGACCGAAGCGAAAGCAAGCAGCGTGATGATTCGAGTGCGCATGGTGTGGGCTCCTTAGGCTCGGTGTGTGGCTGACGTTACTTCTTGGCGGCAGTGCCGGTTGCGGCGGGTGCAGCAGCAGCGGTGCCCGACGCGGCGGGAGCCGCAGTGCCGGCGGGGGCGGCGGAGGCCGAGCCGCTTGCTGCGGGCGGCGGCGGTGCAGGCGGAGGGGGCGGCGCGCTCGCGGCGGCGCTCGCTGCACTGGCGGCGCGAAGTTCTGCCTGCTTCGCCTTCGCGCGATTCAGGAGATCGTCTGCGTCGTCCTTCACGTCCTTCGCACGCATGGTCTTGTACTTTTCGAACTCGGTGATCGACGCCGTCATTTGCGAATCCGGGTTGAAGCCCGGGACATTCGGGGAGACGAGGTAGAGCAGACCCAAGTTATAGTGAGCTTGCGCCAGGCTCGAGTCGAGTGCCAGCGATTGCTCGAGTTCCTTCTTCGCGTCGCCCGGTCGACCAAGCAGGCGATAGCAATCACCCAAGTTGAGGTGCGCGAGTGCAACCGTGGGCCCGAATTTAACCGCGGTTTCGAGCGGTTCCAGCGCTTCCTGCGCGTTGCCGGCCTCGAGCTTCATGGCACCGAGTTGCACCTGGGCTTCGACGAGACTCGGACGCTTCTTCGCCGCAACTTCGAACGCGGCGAGTGCCACGCTTCGTCGACCGATCTCGCGCTCGATCAAACCGCGGAGCAAGTTGGCTTCCGGGTTCTCCTTGTCGCGCGGCGGACTTCCTTCGCCGAAACCATCGATGACGGCTTGAAGCGCATAGCGTGCAAGATCCATCTTTCGGGCGCGGTAGTGATCGCGCGCGAGCAGGACCATCGCTTCCTTGAAGTCGGCGTTGATGCGGAGCGCGTCTTGTCCGAGTTGCTGCGCGGTTCCGTGATCGCCCGCGAGGGACTTCACTTCCGCGAGGTAGACCGCGATACGCGCCGAGTTGGGCATCTTCGCGTGCTTCTCGGAGAGGAACGTGTCCGCCTCGGAAAGCGCGCCCTTCCCTGCGAGCGAGAGCGCGTAGCCCCCCATCGCCAGGTCGTAGTCGGGCTTCTTCCCGAAGGCGGAACGGAACGCTTGCTGGGCGCCAGCGCTGTCACCCAAGTGCTCGAGTACGACGCCGAGCGAGTAGTCAGGCGCGGGAGACTTCGGGTCCTGAGAAGCGGCTTCTTGGAAGCCTTTCTTCGCGGCGGTGAGGTCACCCTTCATCCAAGCTTCGAATCCGCTGTTGTAGGCCGCGAGCGCGGAGCCCGAGAGCCCGGACTTTTCGTCGGGCGTTCCGACGACCCCCACTTGCTTGCCGTTCGCATCGGTCGCGATGCCGCCGGCGTCACCCTTCGGGTAGTTGACTTTCGGACCGCTGCCGCCGCATGCCGCCGCGAGGGCGACGGCACCAGAGAGGACGAGCGTGAGAGCGAACTTGGTCGCAGAAGAGCTGATCATGGGGCCACCGGGAGGACAGGAGCGAGACCATTCGGCGGGGCAACCGATGCCATACCAGGCCTGCTCTGAACGTACTGATGATCCTTGTAGTCGAGCTTCTTGCTCGCGTCCGAGGGGTCAGCCGTCTGCGTGACGTAGTCTTTCATCTTCGGGTCGCCGAGGATGTCGGTGAAGTACGCGAGACGAGAGATTGCGCGGGCAGTCTGCGCATTCTTCACGTTGTACTTCTTTGCGAGCGCGACCGCACTGGCGTAGCGGCGAATCATGAGAGTGTCGGAGCCCTTGAGCTCGCTCTCCTTCTTCGCGCGCCAACCTTCGCGCGTTGCATCGCGAATCTCGGCGGCCTTGTCTTCGAGTTCTGGACGACCGGACTCCTCCATCTGCTTCAAGAACTTCTCTTGCGCAGGCGTGTAGTACTTCAGCGCCGGAGGAACGGTGTTGTAGAGGCCCGTGCGGAGCGAGTCCCAGATGGATCCTTGCCGTGCAAGCGTCGCCGGCACCCACTCGAGCGAGGGGTACGTGCGCACGATGCGCTCGAGCTGCTTGTCCCACTTGTCCGCTTCGTCCGCGTTCGTCTGGTACTTACCAGCCTTGATCGTCTTCTGCGTCTTCGGGTCGAACTTGCCCAAGATCTCCTCGATCGAACCGGCGTACTTGTGACGCGTATCCGAGTCGTACTTCTCCTTGATGTCTTCGTCGACCATCGTGAAGTCGGCTTCGGCCGCGTAGTCGACGTAGGGCGGTTCGAACGCAGCGCTCTTGCCGTCTTTGCCGGCGGGAGCGACGCGCTTGTAGTCTTCCCAGGCGGCCACGACGGCCTTCAATGCCGCTCGGTTGTTCTCGCCGACCGTCTTCTTCATCTTCGCGAGGAAGTACATCGCCTCGACCTTGTACTTGCCGGCCGGAGCTTTGCGATTGAAGTCTTCGAGCGCGGTCTGCGCGTTCTGACGGACCGTGCGGTTTTGACCCGTGTCACCGCCCTTGGGGTTCCACTGCTTGTAGTCGTAGGTCGCGATCAAGTAGTCGGCGCTCGTCTTCTCTTCGGCGCTCGGCTTGAGCGAGACGTACACCTTGTACTGCGAGTTCATCTTGTCGCGCTGGCCCATGTTTGCGTAGAGGACCATGGCGTTCTTCGACGCGACTTTCCGCTTCTCGCTGTCGAAACGCTCGCTGTTCGCGACCTTCTCGTATGTCTCGGCGGCCCGCTGGTAGTTGAAGAAGCTGTAGTACGTGGTGCCGAGCGCGTCGTACGCGTCGTTCAGGTACCGTAGACGCTCTTCGTACTTCTTCGGGTCGGCCGGAGCCTTGGTCTTCGGGTCACCCTTTTGCAACTTGTTCAAGCGGTCTTCGTTGCCGTACTCCGAGATGAACTTGTTGTAGAGCTCGATGGCCTTCGCGACTTCGCCGACTTGCTTGTAGGCGTAGGCGGCGTTCATGGCAGCTTCGGGAGCTTCGTCGCGCGCCGGTGCGGCGCTGAGCGCGGCTTCGTAGAGACCGCCAGCTTCGCGCCAAAGCTTGTTCTTCGCGTCGCCCGGCGGGGCAGCCTTTGCTTCCTCGAACTTCGCACGTGCACGGACGTACGACGCTTCTTGGATGGTCGGGTTGATGATGAGTGCACCCTTCGCCTCTTCGGCCTCGTTCGTTGCACACGACTTGGCCTTCGCCTCTTCGGCGAGCTTCGTCGAACGATCGAGGTCCTTCGAGAGGTTGCTCATCGTGATGAGCTTTTCCCACGCGAGGTAGCCGAACTTGTTCTTGCCGCAGTTCTCCTTGTACATCGGCTCGAAGCGCGCGCGAGCGAGCTCGAACTGTCCGTAGAGGAAGAACGTTTCACCGGCATAGTACGCGTAGTCGAGTGCGTGTCCTTGGACGTCGAGAGTCGCCGGGACGCGGCCGACGTATTCGTCACGCGCTTGAATGCTCTGGAGGACGACCGGAGGAACCGTGTCCACCTGGACGGTCTTTTCCGACTCGCCTTTGAACTTCACTTCCTCGCGCTTCTCGATGCCCTGCGCGCCCTTCGAATCTTCGAAGAGCTGGTAGGCTAGATCACGATCGACGTCTGCGATGTCGACGACGAAGAGTGCCGCGTTGTCGAGGAACTTGTCGTCTTCATTGGAGTCGCGGGCGTCGATGGCCGCGGCCTTCGCCACGTCGATGTCCTGACGACCGGGCTCCGCGTGGAGCGACGGTTTGATTTTGTGGAGGGCGACCTGGATGCGGACCGCGTTCCTGTGCGCGTCTGCAAGCCAATAGCGGCTCTCATAGGCGTCCGGGGCGTTCTCGTCTTGCGTGAGGTACCCCTTCCAACCCGTTGCAGCGAGCTTGTATTCGGTGCTTGCGCGCGTGAGGAGCTCGAGCTGACGAGCTGCGTCGCCGGTTTCGGTGGCTGCGGCAACGGCGCCGCGACCATTGTTCGTGTGCTGGACGGCGGCTTGGCGAAGTCCACCGCGGACGAGACGCTCGGCTTTACGGAGTGCGCCCGGGTTGTCCTTGTTGGCTTCGGTCCACGGCGTCGTGCCGATGTAGTTCGAGAGCTTCGTTCGGGCCTCGAGGGCCTTCGTGAAGACCGCTTCGTGCTCGGGCGTGCCGGTCTTCTTGGTGTTCGCGATCTGCTCGTACGCGTCGGCGATGCCCGCTTGCACCGAAGGTGCTTCGGGGTGCATCGGCCAGTTCTTGAGCATGAGCTCGTAGACCTCGATCGCGTTGTTGTACTGATTGAGGCTTCGGAATTCTTCGGCCAGCGCGTTGTAGATATCGAACGTCCACGACTTGTCTTGCGGGATGAGCGATGGATCGCGTACGCGGTCGATGGCGACGTGGAGCTTCTTCTCGACGACGTCGGGGCGAGACTCGGTGTCGATGATGTCCGGGCGCTGAATGTACGGATCGTCGGGCCCAGGGCCCGTGAAGTCGATGTTCGTGAGCGAGCCCGCGATGTACGTGAACGCTTCACCGCGGAAGTCGGCGCCAGGGTCACCCGTCAGCTTCTGCTGCTCGTCGGTGTAGAGCAGGAGCGTGATGAACTCGCGCGTCGCCGCCTCGAAGCGCTGCTGCTTGAAGAGCGTCCACGAGTCCTTGTAGAGCGAGACGCCGTATAGCGGTGGCTTCTTGAAGCGCATCGACTGGTTGTAGGCGCTCGATGCACGGTTGAATCCGTAGACGCTCGCCGGCTCGTCGCGCACGACGCCGCTACCGAAGTCGAGTTGGTCGAACTCCCAGTTGCCGATCTGCCACCAGATTTCGGCGACGTATTTCGGGTCGTCCCCGGGGCGCAGATTCGGCTGCGGCAGGGGTTCGCAGCTCTTCGGATACGGATCTTCGTACTGCGTGTCGGGCTCGCCCTTGCGGAGCTGCTTCGCATCGCGATGACGCGAACGCCACGCGGACCAATACACTTCGTCGTGGTCCTGAGGGAGCGGAATGATGGTGTCGCGGTCGGGATTCTTCGGATCCGGCGGCGTCGGGTACTTGAACTTGTTGTGGCAGACGAGCGCACGCCACACTTGCTGCGCTTCTGCCGTGCGACCGGAGTCGTTGTAGGCGTGGCCTAGGAAGTAGTGGACGCCGGCAACTTCACCGTACTTCGGGTATTCGCGGATGATGCGCTTGTAGAGTGCAATGGCCGGCTTGATGCCGTCTTCCACGGGCTCGGTCGCTTCTTCGGACCGGGCGCGCTCTTCGTAGAGAGCGGCAAGACGGTACATGGCGTCGGGCGTCGCCTTCACGTTCGCGCGCGAACCGCTGTAGTCTGCAACGAACCGCTCGAGACGCGAAATGGCGTTGTCGCGAGCCTTCTTCAGCTCGCCCTTTTCGATGCTGATTTCTGCGTCGAGGTCGCCGAGGATTTCCTTCTTCTTCTGCTCGTAGTGGAGGCGGATGATCGCCGTCACCGTGTCGCGATAGCCGCGAGCACCGCGTTCGAATTCCTCTGTCTCGCCTTTGAAGGTTTGGAGAGCTGCGATTTGCGCGGGGGTCGGCGGGGGAGGCGGCGTAAACTTGCGCGCTGCTGCGGGAGAAGCGGTCGCCGCCATCGGAGCCTGGGCGAGCGGAGTTGCACCGGCATCGCCTGACGCAGCGGTGGCCGCCGTCGCGGGTGCCGCACCGGCATCGCCAGACGTGTGTGTTGCGCCGCCATCGGCCTTGGCCGCAGGACCCGCGTCTTTTCCGGGCGCGGGCTGTGCGGACGCACTCGGTACCGAGAGCGCTGCGAGCAGCGTCACGCAAGCAGAAGCCGCAAGTAAGATTCGATTCCTCATCTAGCCATTCACTTTCGATCGGTGGAGTCGTCGAGGACTTCACGGAGCTCGTCGTCGAGCGTCGACTCTTGACGGGCGCGTTCGGTTTGGAGGTTTCGCACGCGATACAGTTCTTCTTCGCGAACTTCCCACGCCTGCTCGGTGATGCCGACGTCTGCGCGGAGAACGATGTTGCGGAGTTTGTCGCGAACGAGTTCGAAGTTGCGCTTCGCGACCTTGCCGACGAGGTCACGGGCTTCGGTGTCGAGCACGTTGAGGCGCTCTTCGTAGCCCGTGATCTTCGTGCGCTCGGCCTCGACCTTGTCCTTCAGCTCGGCGATGCGCTTTCCGACTTGGGATTCGAGGTTGAGGAACACCGTGATGAGGCGGTCTTCCGACGTGCGGGCCTGCGTGAGCATGGCTTGGACGCGCTGGGCGTAGACCATGGCCGCCTTGCCCCCCTGCCCTTGCGCCGCGAGCGCGACTTCGCGTTCGAGCGCATCGCGGAAGTCGGCACGGGCCTTCGCATCGGACTGATAGCGCGCGTCGCCGAGGCCCACCTGCAGACGACCGATGTCGATCTGGGTGCGGATCGTGGCGATGTCCTTCTGGCGCTGGCGCAAATCGCGCTCATTCGTGTCGAGCTCGTCGTTGAAGCGCTTGAGCGTCGCAGGGTCACGGGCCACGCCCTGCTGCGAGTCCTGCTTCAACATGCGACGGAGGCCGTTGATGACCGCGTTCAGACGATCGACTTCGTGGGACTGACGCGTGACTTCTTGCGAAAGCGTGTTCCACTGCTTGGTGCCCTGCTGATCGCGCTCGGCGAAGTCAGCGTTGTTCTGCGGTAGCCCCTTGATTTGGGCCATGAGCTCACGGCGACGCGTGCGCACCGTGGCGATCTCTCCGCTGAGGTTCTTGGGCTCCTCGCTGTCGAGCCCGACCGCCACTTCGTAGCGACCATGGGAGATGCGATTGATGAGTGCGAGAGCTTGCTCTTCACCGGCGAGAATCTCGGGGAAGGCGCGCACGCGGTTCGACGCGTCGACGAGCGCGCTCAAGCGGTCAATGATGCCGTAAGACTGCTTGATGAGCGTGCGGCACTCGTTCACGTCGTCGATGACCGCGAAGGCCATGGGGCCATCTTCCGCTTCACGGGCCCACTTGAGGGCGATGGGCGGGAGGATTTCGCTCTGATCGAGGACGTCGAGCTGCTGTTGACTCAGCTTCTCGTAGTAGACGCTCGGGTCAGTGGTCGAATCGAGGAACGTCTCGACCTTGACGCGAAGTGGGTCGTACCGCTCTTTGACCGATTCGTAGAGCTGGAGTGCCTTGCGAAACGAGCCAGCGCGAAGGAGGAGGTCGGCGCGGAGGAGTGTGCCTTCGCCGATCACGGGAGAGCTCGGGTCGGCGATCGACAGAACCTCGAGCGCGCGCTCGGCGCGTTGGGCGTCACCGAGACGAACGTAGACCCATGCGAGCTCGTAGAGCATCGTGTCGAACTCGCGCGAATCGCGTCCGACCTTGGAATATGCCTCGGCTGCCTGCTGGAACTGCTCCATCTCGTAGAAGAGGCGGCCGATGGCCATCCACGAGAGGTCGCTCACGTGACGGTGGTCTTCGGTGTCAGGCGGAAGCTCGGTGGCTTTGCGAAACGCTTCGATGGCGGCCTTGTAGTTCGCGGGGCCCTTTCCCGAATGGCTCGCCACGGCTTCGCGCATCGCAACGAGGCCTTCGAAGTAGCGAGCCTGGTGCGCATACAGTGAATCGCGGCCCACCGCGTTGAAGCTCGACTTCGCGTCGTTGTAGCTCTTGCGGAAGTAGTAGGCTTTTCCCTTGGCGTATTGAAGCCCCGCGTCCACCTGGCTCGGCGGAACCTGGCTCAACTTCGCGAACACTTCGTCGAGACCGGACAGGTCGTTCATGCGGAGCGACACGTCGATGAGACGCGCGAGGGCCTTCGACATGTACGGCGTGAACCGAGCTTCCGACCCGTGATCGACGAGCGCTTTGTAGTCGCGGCGAGCCGCGAGGTATTCCTTCGAGGCGTAGTACGTCTCGCCGCGAAGCCAGAGAGCGTCCGGGTAGGCGGGCGTATTCGGAAATTCCTCGATGACTTCGCTGAGGACGACCACTGCACGCTGGTAGTCCTTCATGCGGAACAGGAGCTCGCCATTGGCGATGCGCTGTTCCGACGTCGGACGCTGCGCCTTGGCACGCGCGACCGCGGCTTCGACGCTGGGGGCTTCACGATCGGCGAACGAGAAATCGCTCCGGGCGTTTACGATGTTGGCCTCTGCGTCTGCGAACGCAACCGAAGGCACCGCCGTCAGGAGAATTGCGATGAGAAGGCCAAGCGTTTTGGTGCGCTTGGTCGTCACTTCCCGCCTCCGACGGAGACACCTCCGGAGACGGACTTCGAGTCTGCGCTGACCGCAGCCTTCGGAGTTCCAGCCGCCGGAGCTGCACCGCCACCACTACCGCCATTGATGGGGCCGATCTTCTCTTGCCACTCGATGGCCGGACGCTCTGCGAACGGGGTCGTCACGCCACCCTTTTCATAGGCGACGGCTCCAAGCGTCAGCATCTTGCCTTCGACTGCGGTGAACGAGTGCGCAGACTTCGAAGTGAGCTTGTAGCCGCGGAGGTAGGTGAAGACGCCGAACCCGTTGCCTTGCAACGTGAGGTTGATCTGCACCGTGTGGTCGCCCGTCGGAACGGGGCCCGTGAAGATCGGAATCTCCTTTTGGTCGGCGAGCGTGCCCGTTTCGTCCTGCTTGTTGTACTGCACCGCGCCGTCGAGAATGAACGTGGCGCCGATGAGTTTGTACGCGCCCGAGAGCTCGTTCTTGAAGATGACTTCGGCGCGCGACCCCGCGACGCCGCCCGTCATGATCGTGTCGGAGAGGAGCGAAAGGCGCGTGTGGCTGCGACGAATCTGGTCTTTCAGTTCATCGACGCGACCTTCGAGGTCGCGAAGGCGAACGGCGTACGTCGGGCCTTCCATCGCGGGGGCCGCGGCGGATGTGCCGGCCGCAGCAGGCGCGGCGCTACCGGTCGGCGCTGCGGAGGCGACGGCCGTACCGCTTGCCGCGGGCGCTCCACTCGCTGCCGCCGAGGCAGAGGCAGCCGGTGCACTTGCACTCGCACTGGCACTCGCGCTGGCCTTGGGCTTCGCGGTCGCAGTCGGCTTCGGCTTCCCCGGCTGGGCCTCTGCATTGGGTTGGGCACAAACGAATGCACCCGCCGCAAAAGCTGCGGATCCGAGCAGTAGCCAACCAGCGTGCGGTCGTCGCATATCAACGTTTCCTTTCACACAAACCACGTCATCAAGTGAGTCACCGACTGGGTGAAGGCCGCCTCACGCTCTCGAAACAGAACGTGACGACGATCGACATGGGTCCGGCAACGCGGCGAGGAGTCTAAATGCCAGGCGCGGTGGTTGCAACGATACACTCGACAGAACTGCAGTTGCGCTATGTAGGTACATTTCCTACGTTTGCCCACATGACGCGCGGTCCTTTCCGTCCTTCTTGATTTCGTGCGCCCTTCCCTGCCACATGTTGGGCATGGAGTGCTCGAACCGCCCCCGGCCTCGGCCCGCCTCACGGCTGGCCTGGCACGCAAGGTCGGTTTGGCGCATTTCGCGCATTTGCGTTGAAAATAGAACTTCGGCGCCGCTGCCCCGTTCAAGCCAAGGAACGGAGTCTTTGCGTGTCCCCCCTTTCGTCTTCCATCGCGCTTTCATCCCTTTCGCCCAAGGTGAAGCGTGAGCACATCTGGCCAAGCCAAAGCGGGAGTGGGCGGCACCAGCGCCACCGCCACGCCGAGCGACGAGGAACTCCTCACGCGCTTTCAGCGTGGCGAGCGCGCCGCCTTCGCCGACCTCTTGAAGCGACACAAGAATGGGCTCTACCACTTCGTGCTACGCCACACACGGAGCCCGGCCGTTGCGGAAGACGTCGTTCAGGACGCTTTTCTACGCGTCGTGCAAAATGCGCAGGATTTCAAGCACGAGGCGCGATTCTCGACCTGGCTCTACACGATCGCTCGCAACCTCTGCATCGATCACATGCGCAAGCATGCGCTTCGCAAACACCCCTCCCTCGATCAGCGCGGAAGCTCTGCGGCCGGCGACTCGAGCGACGAGGGACCGACGCTGGGCGAACAGACGGCCGACACGAAAACGGACGTCGAACGCGAGGCGACGGGCAACGAGCTGAAGGACCGCATCGCGAAAGCCGTGGACCTCTTGCCGGACGACCAGCGCGAAGTGTTTCTCCTTCGAGAGGTTTCGAACCTACCCTTCAAGGAGATTGCAGAAGTGACGGGCGTCCCGGAGAACACTGTGAAGAGTCGCATGCGCTATGCACTCGAACGGCTCCAAGAAGCACTCGCCGAGTACGAAGAATTTGCACATGATTTGAAGTAGACCTCGCGAAAAGCATTCTTACATTCATTGAACGATTGAACAGACCGAGCCGACCATGAACTGCGAAACCGCCGACAACCTCATCCTCGATCGCCTCTACGGCGAGCTGGACGATGCTGCGCGCGCAGATCTGGAGGCACACCTCGCTACGTGCGCCTCCTGCAAGGCGACGGCCCTCCGTTTGGAGCGCGGCAGACAAGCCGCCGCGGCGTTGCCCGAGGTGCAAGCACCCGACAGCCTGGAGGCCCGCATTCTCGCGATGCTGCCCGCAGAGGGCGCGAATGCAGCCGAAGACGTCGAACCGACCGAAGAGGCCGCGAAGGTCGTTCCTATCGGCAGCGCGACCGCGAGTTCGGCTCGCTCCCGCTCGAGCATGAGCCCGTCTCGGCGATTCTTCTCCGCGGCTGGCAATTGGGCGATGCGTCCCCAAACGGCGATGGCGGCCGTGTTCTTGCTCATGGTCGGTACAAGCACACTCGCGCTTCGCATGCGCCACAAGAACAGTGAAGCGGCGATGTCCGTTTCCGAACAAGGAACGCCCCTCTCGTCGGTGAGCGCCGGCGGGGCCGACGACGAGGAGCGGCCCGAGTACGCGAGCGGCGGCACGGCCCATGGCGTCGCGCTCGCCCATCGCGGCGCGGTCGCCGCCGCGCCTGCTGTTGCGGCTCCGGCCGATCCTGCTCCGAATACGGACCGACCGGGTCAAGCGGCGCTCAGCAACGCAGGTCCGCTCGGTGGCGTCGCCGGAAAGACCGAAGCAAGTCGCGATGGCGACGACAAGGACTCGAGGGCTGCCCGTGGCGAAGGAAACCTCAAGAACGCCGAGGGAGAATTCGGCAATGCGATGTCCGCGTACAATGCACGCAATTTTTCCGAGGCTATCCGTCGCTTCGATGCACTTGCGGCGAATGGCGACAAACAAGCAGCCTTGTGGGCAGCTCGCAGCGTGCGGGCAGCGAGCGGCTGTTCTACGGCGCTCACACGCTACGATCATCTGGCATCGACGGCCTTCGGTACGCCGGCGGGCTACGATGCGACGATGGAAGCAGGCACATGCTATCGCGACCTCGGTTACCTGGAGTCCGCGAGCTCCCGGTTCCAACGCTTGCTCAACGTTCCGACCCACGCCGATGCTGCCCGGGCCGCTCTCGAGAACGTTCGTCAGATCGCCTCTCGCCGCTCTGAGGAAATGAAGGGGCGCGGCGACCAAGGTCAAGCCAGCGGTGCGGGCGTGGGCGGGGCGGGGGGAGCAGCTCGCCCAGCAGCGCCAGCCGCGAAACCGGCGAAGAGCGACATGGCGGATCCGTTTGCAGCCGAGGCCAAAAAGGCCGCGCCCGCGTCGCCCCCACCGCCTCCAGCGCCCGTGGCCACGACGGCAACCCAGAAACAATGACATCGGTGCGGTGACGCAAACGATTTCTCTCCCCTTCTCGCGCGAAGATCGCGAAGCCCTTGCAGCCTGCGAAGGCCTCCGGGCGGAGCTCGTCGAGCAGCTCGAGCGGGGCGCCGCCGATGTTCTCTCGCTCGCGCTACACCTCGGGCGATTGCTTGCCCTTCATCGCGGGTCGAGCAGCGCGCTCACCCAGCTCCAAGACGAGTGTGCGCAAGGGACCCACGCGGTTCGTGCCGCGCTGCTCGAAGGTTTCGCGCGAGGACGAGAAGAGCTGACCCGCAGGGAGACGCTCGCTCGCATGCGAGAACCCATCACTCGCGTCGACGACGAGACCTATGCGGTCTTTTGCGCCTACGAGCCGGACGACGATATCGACTTCTCGGAATGGGCAGACAGCGTCGTTCGCGACCTTCGAAAGCGGGGCGCGCGATACGTCGTCGTGAGCGGCGCGGAGTCGTCGGCTGCGAAAGTTCGGGAAGCAGCGGCACTCGTCGGTATCGAGCCGCCGCCTCCGAGACACCGTCCGGTCACCCCTTCCTCGGGTGCCGCCGGGCCGGGGTGGCGACGCTTTTGGCCGTTTCGCGGCGGGGGCCGAACGGAGTAGAGTGCGTGCTCGATGGTTTCCCGACGGCGATCGCCTTCCCTCTTCACGGTCGTGGCTTGTGCCTGCACGACTGCCGTAGCGTGCGCTTCGGGCGCTGACGGTCACGTCGACATCGCCCCCGCGATCGTAGCGCCCAAAGCTCTCCTCGACCGCGTCACCAAGATCGAACTCCGGGTCCTCGCGGCCGGGTCCGCATGCAACGACGCAACCGGCACGGCCCAAGACATGGTTGCTGCCTCCGTTGCCACCGCGGAGCTCACGGCTGCTGCTTGTACGGGTAAAGGGAGCTTCTGCGGTTCCCTCAGCCTCGAGCAGGACGGCAAGAGCCACGCGTTCTGGGCCCGTGCGCTCGACGTGAACGGCGGCCTCTTCATGACGGCATGCGCCACCGCGAAGCTCGACAAGGCCCAGGTCGAGGTCCCTCTCACCCTGAAGCGCTACGTCACTCCCGCTGTCTGCGGAAACGACGTCGTCGACCTCACGGAGCAATGCGACGCGAAAGACGCCGACGTGCAGTGCGACAAGTGCGCGGCCACGGAGTACCCGCTCTCCGGTGACGACACACAGAACGGCATCACGGTCGCGTCGGCCAAGTCAGCCCCCGCCATGTTCTTTGGCCCGCAGACCGGTCGTCTCTTCGGGCTCTTCGAGGTGGCAGGCGCGAACGTCGATATTGGCGTACGCGTGCTCGACGCCCGCCTTCAGCCGATTGGCATTCCAACGGAGGCGAAGTTCCCTTTCCTCCTCCCTTCGGACCCCTCCGTGTTTCCCGGCACGAGTCAAGTCGGCAAGCAGTCGAACCCGGCGGGCACGTGGTTCGCCAACCGCGTGTATGTTACATACGAAGACGACCAAGGGGCTAACCCGCCAAACATCCGCATGCGGATCATGGATGACACGACCCTTCGCGCCATGGGGGCATCCAGCATCCTCGTCAATACGGGGTCAGAAGTCGGCCTTCAAAGCCACCCAGCGATCGCGGCCGCAGACTTCGGCCTCTTCATCGTCTGGCAGGACGATACGACCGGCAGGATCATGGGACGGAGCTCGACCCTCGCGGGTGTCCTCGGCCCACTTCAGGAGCTTTCGTCGTCCGGTACCGCGATTCGGCCGTCGGTCGTCGCGCTCCCCAATGGCTTCGCGTGCGTCTGGGAAGCTGCGGGTGACGTCCGCCTTCGCATCGTCGGTACCGATGGAACGCCGAGCGGCGGCGAGCAGACCGTCAACGCCGTGACGGACGGTGCCCAGGGCGGCCCATCCATCGCAGCACTTCCGGACGGTCGCTTCGCGGTTGCTTGGACCGATCGAAGCAAGTCCGGCGACGCGAACGTCTTCGTACAGCGCTTCGTCGAGAACACGCGTCGCGTTCCGACGGATCAAGCCGCTCCTGTGCACGTTCTCACGCCAGGCGACCAAACCGACGTCGTGATCGGCGCAAGCCCCGCCGTTGATGGAAGCTATGTGGTTGCATGGCTCGACGCGGCGACGTCGTCCGTTCGCGCCCGCTTCTTGGGCGGTAGCAGTGGTTTTCTCCTCAACAACGAAGACGGCACGGAGAACGATTTCCGCGTCGACCGGGGAACGGCGCGCGTTCGTTCGCATCTCGTGGTCGCAGCTGGCGGTTCGCCAGCATCGACGTCGTTCGGTTGGGAAGACGCGGAGAGCGCAGGCGCGACGACGAAAATCGTCTTGCGTCGCTTCCCGAGCCCGACGCGCTAGGTTACCTCTTCTTCGCCGAGGTTTTCTTCGCCGGCGCAGCCTTCTTCGCCGAGGTCTTCTTCGCGGGCGCAGCCTTCTTCGCCGAGGTCTTCTTCGCCGGCGCGGCCTTCTTCGCGGAGGTCTTCTTCGCCGGCGCGGCCTTCTTCGCGGAGGTCTTCTTCGCCGGCGCGGCCTTCTTCGCGGGCGCCTTTTCCGCCTTCATCTCCGTGGGCTCCCAGATACCCAGCGGCGCGCCCGTGGGGTCGATGAACACACCGAGCGCCCCCATGCCATCGATGGGCATGTAGTCGATGACAACGTTGCCGCCGTTCTTCTCCACGTTGGCCGAGGTCTTCTTCACGTCGTCGACGAGTACGTAGGGAAGCCACATGGTGGGGGACTCCGCTATCGGCTTCTTCTGCATGCCGCCGCCCGTCCCCTCTCCGACGTCGATGGCGAAGTAGCCGGGTTCGATTTCGCGGAACTTCCAGTCGAAGAGCGCCTTGTAAAACTTCTGTGCAGTGGCGACGTCGCCAGTGTTGAGCTCGACGTGAACGAATGGGTTGGGCATGTATTTACCTGATGCGGAGTGCG
Source organism: Polyangiaceae bacterium (assembly GCA_046351415.1). Taxonomy (GTDB): domain Bacteria; phylum Myxococcota_A; class Polyangia; order Polyangiales; family Polyangiaceae; genus JABFRG01. The sequence goes on from JAXLYO010000002.1 coordinate 32,036, forward strand.
CCGCCGTTGATGCGATTGTCGCCGTCGTTCGGACCGCTCTTCACCTTCATGCGACCTTCTCCGAGCCAGAAGCCGAAGTAGATGGTGTAGTCGCCGCTGGTGAAGTTCGGCTCGAGCGTGAATTCGTAGTCGTCGATGATGAGGTCGCCCGTCACCCAGCGCGACATCGGGTACTTCCCGCTGCACGGCTTGTGGTCGCCGTTGTGCCGTCGGTGATAGCCGTCGATGTGGATGAACGCCTCCCAGTCGGTCGTGATGGGGGCAAGCACTTCGTAGTACGTGACGAGGTGCAGCTTCTTGTTGGGAGCGACCGTGTCGACGACCTTTCGATGCTCATCCATGACCGTGAGACCGAGGACCTTCAGCTTGTCTTCGAGGTTCACGTCGAGCGGGCGCTGCGGGCGCGGAGCCACGTCCGTGACATAAGCTGCGAGCGGGTTCTCGTTCTTCTCGCCTTCGAGGAGCGAGCTACCGAGAAGGAGGATCTGACTGGAGCGCCCATCGAGCACCGGCAAGTTCTTGTGGAAACGCTGACGATGGAGCTGGTTCAGCGACCCGAGCTCCTCGCCGCGCACGGCCATGAAGCGCCGCGATTCGTTGCCCTTGCTCGTGAGCCAATTGAAGGCGGCACTCGTATCGGAGAGGACGGTGGGCTGGCCGCCCGCATAGTACGCGGCCGTCTTTCCACCGACGCCGTAGAGCGCGAGGGGGTCACCGTCCTTCTTCTTCTGCGTGTAGCTCTCGAACACTTGCTTCGGCGAAAGCTGACTTGCGAGTTCCGGATAGTAGACGCCCGAAAGCGTGAGGCCGAAACCAATGCTCGCCAGCGCGAGGAAAGCCGCGCGACTGCCGCGAACGAGGTCGCCGAGCACACCGAGCGCGATGAAAGCGAGGACCCCCGAAGGGAGCGCTGCGGCGATGCAGATGGCCAGTGGAAGATGCATCCCTACGAAGAGGCCACCGAAAACGGCCGCGGGAATCGCCAAGAATGCGAGCGGAGCGAGCACGAAGAGATAGAAGCGACGCTCCGATTCCGGGGCGGCGGACATGCCGCGGTAGATGGATCGGAGCGGTTCGAGGCCGCGCGTGAAACTATCGCGGCCGAACGTCCCCGCGCGGTCGAAGGCCCACACCCACAGGTCGCACGCGAAGTGCGTCCCGAATACGAGCGCGGGCGGCACGATGGCGGCAATCCACCAAAGCTTCCCGACCACGTCACGGGCGACCGGATTCATGTGCGTGAGCCAGCTCGCGTGCGTGCGCACGCCATACCAGAGGCCGAGCCCCGCGATCGAAGAGCCTGCGACGAGCGCGAAATAGCCAACGGTGAGGTTGCCATCCCACGCGTCCGCGATGGCCTGGAGAGCCTTCTCGTAGTTCTTCGCATCGAACGGGTCACGCTTGGGATTGCGCTCGACCCACGTGAGGAGGGCGACGATCGCGAAACCGATGAGAACGACCGTCCAAAGGAGGAGGGAGCGCTCTTTGAAATTTTCGGGGAACGTCGTGCTGGCGACGGAGAAGGCTTGGTAGGCCTTCTCGGGGAACTGGTGGAAGTCGTGGTGAAAGAGCCCGAGGAAGACCGCGCATACGACGGGAAGCGCAATGGTCGCATGCGCGCCGCGCTCGTAGTCGCGGAGCGCAACGGCGCACACGCAGGCGATGGCAGCGACGCCGGTGAAGGCGATGAACTCGGTTCGGGCCGCGAGAAAGCCCGTGAGGCCCACAGCGATGGAGACCGCGATGAGGAGCGCCGCGCGGGTTCCGCTCTCGCGTTCTGCGTGCTCCGATACGGGCGGCGTCAAGAACATGCGGCCCAGGGCGACCGGCACGAACGCGCTCCATGGCGCGATGGCGTGCCCCAGGTGGGCGATCGTTTGATCGAAGGTCGGGTATTTTGCGGGGGGCCGAATGAGGGCGCCCACCGCGAGGCTCAGGTCACTGCGATATTCGAGTTTGTCGAGGGCGATATATCCCCGAGCAGCGAACACGATGCCCCCCACCAGCGCAACGAGACCGACGCCGTGGGCGAGCGCATCGCGAGGCCGCCCTTGGAAGACGTAGAGCGCCCAGGTGAGACCGACCGCGAGACAAGGTCCTGCGATTCCGAGGATGCCGCCGCGACTGAAGTAGCCAACTGCCAGACCGAGAACGCCGATCAGCAGCCATGTCGTGCGTGCGCGCATGTCGTCGTCGAGCAGTGCGACGAGCAGGCCTCCGAACGCCATCGCAAAGCCAGCCATGGGCACGATGTCGCCGAGCATCGTGCGAGCTTGGACCGCAAAGAGCGGCATCGAAACGAGCGAAGCAGCTGCAAACACGCCCGTTCGGCGGTCGGTGAGGCGCGAGATGAAGCCGAAGGTCGCGAGCAGCGCGATGAAGCCCCACACTGCGAGCGGCGCGCGGCCGGCCCAATCATGCAAGCCGAAGACCTTGAAACCGAGCGCGATCGACGTGAACGCGAGCTGCGGACGACCAAGGTCATTCAGGTGAGGCAGCGAATTGTCGGCATCTTCGAGCGACAAGTTCTGGGAACCGTGGAGCGTCACGGCCATGCGGCGCGACAGGTCGGCGATGTTGAGTTCGTACGGATCCCAAATGCCACTGCGAGCAAGCGGGGGGATGAGAAAGAGGACCACGATGCCCAGCGCCGCGACCACGCCAAACCCTTCGGCCCACGAGAGCTCGAGTTTCTTCGCGCGGGCGGCGGCAACGTCGGGCGCCACACCTTCATCTTCGGCGGGCGCTTCTTGGGGCTCGGTCATGCTTTCCGCGGGTGCGGAGGCGACCTCCGCCCCGGACGAGACCGCATCGGTCGCTTCGCCCGCGTGCACTGCCTGCGCTTCGTCGTCGCCCGCCATGATGAAGTCGTCATACTGGCCCCGGACGAGGATGTAAACACCGGAATACACGGGAAAAAGGTGCTTCTGAAACCGCGACCATCAAAATGCCGCGAAGGACTGCTACGCTTTTACCGTGGCTCGTATCCTGCGCGTCTTGCGCGATCCCGAAGGCCCCTGTGCCTACCTGCCGGACGCGGTCGCATCGCTCGAGCATCGCGTGGCGCTCGACGTGTCTCCAGAGCAGCTCGAGGCTTGGCTCGAGCGCGGCTGGCGCCGCTTCGGGCCGGACTACTTCCGGCCAGCGTGCCCGGCGTGCGAGGCGTGCGTTCCTGTCCGCATCGACGTGGAAGCGTTTCGTCCAAGCGCGAGCCAGCAGCGCGTCTGGAAACGAGCAAACGCTTTCCGGCTCGAATATGGCAGCCCGGAGGTCGATGAGCGAAGGCTCGAGCTTTTCCGGCATTGGCACGAAAATCGGAGTTTGGCGCGGGGTTGGGAGCGGCAGGAGATGCTGCCGGAGCACTACCGCATGCAGTTTGCCTTTCCGCACCCCGCGGCGCGCGAACTTGCCTTCTACGACGGCGATCGCATCGTCGGCGTGTCCATCTGCGACGAGACACCGAACGCGCTTTCCGCCGCGTACTTCTTCTACGACCCGGCCTACGCAAAGGCGTCCCTCGGAACGCTGAACGTCCTTTCGTTGATCTCGGTCGCACGCGAGTCCGGAAAGCGCTTCCTCTACCTTGGCTTCCTCGTCGCCGATTGCCACTCGCTTCGATACAAGGGGCGCTTCGGAGCCCGGGAACGACTTTCGGGCTGGCCACGCGACGACGAAGCGAGCCACTGGACGCCTGAGACGAGGCTTTCAACGGAGCCCGCCCCCGAGTAGGGTCCGTTCGCAAGATGGCCCAGCGTCCGCGCAATTCGCGCAATCCAGGCAAGCCGAAGTTTTCGAAGAAGGGCCCCAAGCCAAAGGGCTCCCCGCGCGTCGAGCGCGCGGAGAACGTTCTGAGCCCCGAGGCGGCGCGGGCCGCACGCGAAGCCAAGCTGAGGCGCGGTGCCGCGAAGGCCCCTCCTCCGCCCCAGCGAGAGCCCTTGCCCGATCGCCCATCCAAGAAAGCTCCGAAGGCCTCGACACGCGAGCCCGCGAAGCAGACGCCGAAGGTCGCATCGAAGTCCTCTTCCACGGCAGCTCCCCAATCTCCGCAGAAGCGAACACAGATGCCCGCCGAAGGACGCGCGCCGAAGCCCCCCGTCAAGGCTGCCCCCAAGCTCTCGAGAATCGGTGGGTCCGGCGGCGAAGCGACGCGGTGCGGCCGCATTGCCATCTTGGGACGGCCGAACGTGGGCAAGAGCACCCTCCTCAATGCCTTGGTCGGCGAGCGTATCGCCATCACGAGCCACCACCCACAGACGACCCGGAACAACCTTGCGGGCTACTTCGTTCGGGGCGCGTCGCAGTTCGTCTTCATCGATACCCCGGGCATCCACCAAGCCAAGAACGCCCTCGGCTCTCGGATGAATGCCTTTGCGGAGGGCGAAGCGAGTCAGGCGGACGTCGTGCTGTTCGTCACCGATCTCCGCGAGAGCGTGCTCAAGCCGGGCGCCCTCCCCGAGGACGCCATCGACGAACGCGATGTTGCCATCGCGAAGAAACAGAGCGACACCGGCGTGCCGATGGTGATCGCGATCAACAAGATCGATCGCGTGAAGGAGAAGGCGAAGCTCCTTCCCATTCTCGCGGCTTTCAATGACGCTTTCCCCGATGCCAAGGCGCTCGTACCCATCTCGGGCCGCCTCCACGACGGCTTGGATGCCCTGGTCTCGGCGCTCGAGGAACACCTCCCGGAAGGTCCATTTGCGTTTGGGGAAGACGAACTCACGGACCGTCCTGCGCGCTACTTCGTGTCCGAGTTCATTCGCGAACAGGTACTCAAGCGCACGCGAGAAGAGGTTCCCCACGGTGTCGCCGTCCTCGTGGAGCGCTTCGACGATTCGAAGCCCACACTCCACGTCGACGTGGTCATTTACGTCGACAAAGAGTCTCACAAGCCCATCCTCCTTGGTCGCGGCGGTCTCGTGCTCCGGGAAATTGGCACGATGGCGCGCCTGCGCCTCGAAGAGATGCTCGAACGGAAGGTGCACCTTGCCACGGTGGTCCGCGTCGACCCTCGTTGGTACGAAAGAGCGGCACGCCTCGACGAATTGGGCTACGAGGGCTGAGACCGTGACCAAGCACCATCGATCGAGAACGCGCCGCGCCCTTCCCGCCGGCTCCAATGGCCTGCCGCTCGTCGCCGTCGTGGGCCGCCCGAACGTCGGCAAGTCCACCCTGTTCAACCGTCTCGCCAAGGCGCAGCTGGCGCTCGTGCACGATGAGCCCGGAGTCACCCGCGATCGGCACTACGCCGACACGATGGCATTCGGTCGCGAATACACGCTCATCGACACTGGCGGCTTCGATCCCGAAGACGAAGACCCGATGAAGAGCGGCATCGCGAAACACGTGAAGGAAGCCATTCAAGAAGCCGACGTCATCGTGTTCGTCACGGACGGCAGCACCGAACTCACGTCCGCCGACCGGGCCGCTGTCGCACTCCTGAGGCGCGCGAAAAAGCCGGTCTTCTTCGCCGCCAACAAGGCTGACTCGCCCAAGGGAGACGCCGAAGCCTTCGAGCTCTATCGCTTGGGCGTCGAGAAGGTGTACCCCATCAGTGCACTCCACGGCCGCGGCATTGGTGAGCTCGAGGCCGACGTGGTCAATGCCCTCCCCGACACGCTTCCTCCCCCGGAAGAGACGGACGAGCGCATCCCTCGCATCGCTATCGTCGGTCGCCCGAACGCAGGCAAGTCGAGCTTCCTCAATCGCATCCTCGGCGAAGACCGGATGCTCGTCAGCGATATTCCGGGTACGACGCGAGACGCGATCAGCACGCACGTCGTCCGCAACGGTGTCTCGTACGTGTTCATCGACACCGCGGGCATTCGAAAGAAGGGCAAGGTCACGAAGGCACACGATGCGGTCGAAAGCATCAGCGTCATCGCGGCCGTGCGCGCCATCGAGCGTTGCCACGTCGCCGTTTTGATCGCCGATGCCAAAGAGGGTGTGGCGGAACAGGACGCGAAGATTCTCGGCCTCGCTCACGACCGAGGTCGCGCAATGCTCATCGCTCTGAACAAGAGCGACCTGCTCGAAAAGGCCGACCACAAGAAGGCCGAGGAGCTCGCCAAAGACAAGCTCACGTTCGCAGCCCATGCACCCATCGTGCACATCAGCGCCAAGACGGGCCGCGGTATCCCTCAGTTGTTCGAAACCTTGGACGCACTCTTCGCGGCCTATACGAAGCGTGTGACGACAGGGCAGCTGAACCGATTTTTCGAGAAGGTGCTCGATACACATCCACCGCCCACACAAGGTGGCCGTGCTCCGCGCCTCTACTACATCACGCAAGCCGAAGTGGCGCCGCCCACGTTCGTGGCCATCGCGAACTATCCGGAGTCGCTTCACTTCTCGTACCGTCGCTTCGTCGCAAACCAATTGCGAAAGCACTTCGACTTCGGAGGCTCGCCGATCAAGGTCGTCTACAAGGCGAAACGCCGCGGGCGAAAGGGCGATGAAGGCGATGATTTCGACGACATGCCCGACGAAGTCGAGCACGTCGAGTAGGCCTCCGTCTCGCGTCCGGAAACGCTGTTGGCTTCGAAGAGACAGCGTCTCTTCTTTCGGAACACAAAGTCCGAAAATGGGAACGCGCAGACGGCGGAAGGTCTGGAAATGGGGCGGCACGGCGCCTGCAATGGGTAGCGGCACCACCCACCGCCGAGAGCGCTCTCGCCTGCGCTCCCGCCCTTCGAAAGGACGCCCATCAACATGAAGCTCGCCTCCGCCACCCTCACCTTCGCTGCCACGTTTGCACTGGTCACCCTCGGAACAGGCTGCGCTGCGGACACGGACGAGCCTGAGCTCGGCGTTGCACAGGGAGCGGTTGCGCAAGGTCCGGTCACGAGCCAGTGGGTCAACGGCCAGTGTTCGATTCTCGGCCCAGGCGGAGGAAATACCTACTATCCGCTCGCCTCGGCCACGACGGCATACCAATGCGCGTACGCCGGCTGGTACGCCAACGGGGACAGCGCAGGCTTCGAGAACCCGTGCAACAAGTTCCACTGGTCCTGCGCCACGAACGTCAACTGATTCGCGAACGTCGCGCAGCGTTCGGGCGCCGTCGCTTTCAGCGAACGTCGCCGCCCGCCAAAAGGGTGTCGCCGAGGGCGGAGAGGAGGGCGACGTTGTGTACGTCGGTGTCTCGCTCCGCAACGAGGACGACGGGAAGTACCTTTGCATAGGGCGCCATGAACTTCGCGATGTTGGCCCGGTCGGTTTCGGCTTGGTGCTTCGCGTCGCGAAAGGCCTGTTCCACGCGCGGCAATGCACGAGGGTCGAGGCCCACGGCAGCCATCGCGGCGGCCACGTCGGTCGGCCCCGCTGCAGCTGCATCGGCAGGAACGTCGTGGACGCGGTTGATCACGAAGCCGGCTCTGGGCATCGAGGCCTCTTTCAGCTTGTCCGCGAAGAAGAGGATTTCCGACAAGCTCTCTGGGCTCGGTGACGTCACGAGCAGGAACGACACGTCATTTCCTCGAAGGGCGTCTTTGACACGTGCGGCGCGCTCGCGAAATCCTCCGAAGAGGTCGTTCAACTGCGCGATGAATTCGCTCAAGGATTCGAGAAACCCTCCGCCAGTGATCTTTCCGATGCCGCGGAGCACAGCTGCCGCCCCCTTGGCGAGAAAGTTCAGCGAGAATTTGCTGCCTGACTGGAAAGCTTCGACGAACCAACGCATGGCGGCGGAGTCGAGCGCGCCGACCAGGCGTTCTGGAGCATCGAGGAAGTCGAGGGCATTCGCGGTCGGAGGCGTATCGAGCACGACGAGGTCGTAGTTCTTGTCGCCCTTCACTGCGGCAAGCTTCTCCATTGCCATGTACTCTTGCGTACCCGCGAGCGACGTCGAAACGTACTGATAGAGCTTGTTCGAGAGCAGGGCCTCGGCCTTCTGCGGCGACGACGAGTAGCGGCGGACGAGGTCGTCGAACGTGCCCTTCGTGTCGAGCATCATGGCCGTGAGGCGGCCCTTGAACGGGATGCCCGCTGCTGCGAAACGAGCGGGGTCCACATCCATAGCCTCCGTCCGCATCTCGCCGATGCCGAGAGACTCCGCCAACCTTCGCGCGGGGTCGATCGTGAGGCAGAGTACGCGTTTCCCCTCTCTTGCGGCGGCGACCGCGAGCGCGGCAGCCGTCGTGGTCTTCCCGACACCGCCGGCCCCGACCGTCACGATGACGCGTTTCGTTCTCAAGAGTTCGGCGAGCGTTTGCATCGCGATGAGACTTCTCTAGCAGCTAGCCGCCGTCTTCGTCATCCTCGTATTCGCCGAGCGCGAGATTGTCGAAGCGCGTGTATTCGCGGTCGAAACGTACTTTTGCGGTACCGGTCGGACCGTTACGCTGCTTCGCGATGATGAGCTCGGCGATGTTCGGCTCGGTCGACTCTTCCTTGTTGTAGTAGTCGTCGCGGTAGATGAAGACGATGTTGTCCGCGTCTTGCTCGATGGCGCCCGACTCACGAAGGTCGGAGATGAGCGGTCGCTTCGACTTTTCGCTTCGCGTTTCGACCGCACGATTGAGCTGCGAGAGGGCCACCACCGGGAGCTGAAGCTCCTTGGCCAGCCCCTTCAATCCTCGAGATATCTCGCTGATCTCCTGCTCGCGCGATTGCGCGCCATCGCGCCCCCGCATGAGCTGGAGGTAGTCGATGACGACGAGGCCCACGCGCCTGACCTTGCGGCCCGTGTCGTCGGTGCGGTCGTACTCGGCTTGGAGGCGCCGTACCTTCGCTCGCAACTCGAGGAGTGAGAGGCTCGGTGAGTCATCGATCCAAATTGGCAGTGAGCTCAAGAAGGATGCCGCGCGTGTGAGCTTCTCCCAGTCGGACCTATCGAGGAAGCCGGTACGGAGCTTCGACACGTCGACGCGTGCTTCGGAGCACACCATACGGTTGGCGAGCTGCTCGCGAGGCATTTCGAGGGAGAACACGGCGACGCCGGTCCCCTCCTCTTCCCAGCGCTGACCGCCTTCGGTGTCGATCTGCTTGCCTTTGGGACTCGCAACGTTGGCCGCGACGTTGAGGACGAAGCTGGTTTTGCCCATACCGGGGCGCGCCGCGACGATCGTGAGGTCGCCGTCGTGGAGTCCGGCGGTCTTGCGATCGAAGCGCTCGAAGCCGGTCGCTACGCCCGTGATGCGGTCGCCTCGCTTGACGGCGTCGTTCAGCTTCTTGAACGCCTTGATGACGACTTCACGAAGGCGCTCGACGTTGGAGCCCTCGCTCGTGCGCGCGAGGTTGTAGACAGACTGCTCTGCCTTGTCGATGAACGATTGCGCTTCGCCGTAGTCGAGGTAGCCCTCGGCGGAGACGCGCTGACAGGTCATGATGAGCTGTCGAATGCGCCACTTCTCGTGGATCGTCTTGCCGTATGCCTGCACGTTCGCGACGACGGGAGCCGCGTTCAGTACCTCGGTCAGATAGGCCATGCCGCCGACCTGCTCGATGCGATCGCGCGTCTTCAGCCACGTACCGACTTGCACGACGTCGAGCGGTTGACCCGAGCTCTTCAGCTCGAGACAGGCCTCGAAGATGCGTCTGTGGGCTTCCGAGTAGAAGTGCTCGGGCTTCAAGAACTCGAGGATCTTGTCCATCGCGGACGTGTCGAGCATGACCGCGCTGAGGACCGCGGCTTCCGCGTCCAAATCATTCGGAGGAACCCGACCCTCGATGGCGGGCGGATTCTCCACAGGTCGCTCACGAAAATTCCGCACTTTTTCCACAGGACCATCCTTCAAACGGAAGCGCCCCGGCAAACTGCCGAGGCGCAAAGGGATCAACGTGAACCCCATCTCGTCATTCTGAGCCGAAGGCGAAGAACCTAGGCCGAAGCTCGTTGCTGCGTGAGAGTCGGATGGGATCCTTCGCCCTGGAGGGCTCAGCATCACAGCGAAAAAGTGACGGCTACGCCGCCGCTTATTTCTTCGCGGTGACTTCGACTTTGAGCGTAGCCGAAACCTCACTCATGATCTTGAGCGGGATTTCGTACGTGCCGACAGCCTTGATGGGCTCTGCGAGGTGCATCTTGCGGCGATCGATCTCGATGCCTTGGGCCTTCGCCGCGGCTTCGATTTCTTTCGTCGTCACGGTGCCGAACAACTTGCCGTCTTCGGCAGCCGTACGAACCACCTTGATGACCGCTGTGCCGAGTTTCTCGGCAGTGGCCTTCGCCTCTTTGACGGCTTTTTCGTGCTTCGCGATCGCGACCGCCTTCTCGTGCTTCACACGGGCAACGGCGCTCTCGGTTGCGAACACGGCGAGGCCGCGCGGAACGAGGTAGTTGCGAGCATAGCCGGGACGAACCTTGAGGAGTTCGCCAGACTTTCCGAGTTTTTCGACGTCCGATTGGAGGACGACTTGGAGATTCATCGGCATGGTAGGGCTCCTTAGTTCGTGACCGTGAAGGGCAAGAGCGCGATGTTGCGCGCGCGCTTGAGGGCCTGGGTCACTTTGCGCTGGTGCAGCGCGCAGTTTCCACTGATGCGGCGCGGAACGACTTTGCCGCGCTCGCTGATGAAGTACTTGAGGGCCTGGGGGTCCTTGTAGTCGATGAGTACCGCCTTGTCGGAGCAGAAGCGGCAAACGCGCTTCTTGCCACCGCGGCGGCGCCCGGGGATGTCGCCGTTGAGGTCCGGCGCACGCATGTCTCGGTCGTCATCATAATCAGCCATGGTGTGCCTCCTTCAGTTCGCTTCGCCCGCGTCCGCGGCGTTGTTCTTGTCTTGCTTGTCATCGGCGAATTCGTCATCGGCGAACTCGTCTTCGTGGCGTTCGCGGCGAGGCTCGTGGGGAGCGTCGACGAGGCCGAGGGAGCGCTCAAGCGAGTCCGAGCCGTCGTCTTCGTCGGCCGCGAGCTCGAGGCGTTCGAACTTCACTTCTTCCGGATCAACCGACACGTCGGCGAGAAGAACTTCATCGCGAACGAGAACGGTTTGGAACTTCATGACGGCGTCGGCGAGCTTCAAGTTGCGCTCGAGCTCCGAGACGAGACCGCCCTTGCCCACGTACTTCACGTAAACGTAGACGCCCTTCTTCTGCTTGTTCACCGGGTAAGCGAGCTTGCGACGGCCCCAGGCTTCGACCTTGACCATCTTGCCGGCTTCGCGCGCGATGACCTCGGCGACGCGGCCCTGGACCTTGTCGGCCGAATCCGCATCGACGTCGGGGCGAAGGATGTAGATTGTCTCGTACTCCTTCGCGATGTGCGTTTGTGCTTGTGTCATGTGTTTCTCCTCTTGGACGCCCAACCGGGTATTCGGCTGGGTTGGCCCACGCGATGCCGCGTGAGCGAGAAGCTTTGGATTCCATCGACGGACGGAGAGCCCAAAGTTCGGGGGAGCTGGGATTAGCACACTCCCTGCAGCTGAAAAGTGTTTTTGACGGTCGACGTGCGGGAGGCGAGCGCCCCGCCTTCGGGGCATTCAGGGCATTCAGGCCGGCTCGCTCGGCTTCGCCTTTGGGCCGGTCGGCGCGTCGGTCGGCGCTTTGGGCGCTTTCGGCGACTTCGGAGCCTGCGCCGCCTTCGGCACTGCGTGGAACGCGTTCATGGCGGGCCCAATGCCGTTTTCGAGCACGAGCTCGATGGCTCTTTGTGACTTCATGAGCAAGTCTGGCAACTTGGCAGCCTGCTCACCAGGGAAGTTTCCAAGCACGAAGTCGGCGACATCACCCTTGAAGTCTGGGCCGGGGCGCCCGACACCGAACCGCAGACGCTGGAAATGAGGCGAGCCGAGTCGATCGACCATGCTGCGGAGCCCGTTGTGGCCCGCGTGACCGCCGCCACTCTTCAACTTCAGCGTTTCGAAGGGCATGTCGATCTCGTCGTGGATGACGAGGATGTTCTCGACGGAGACCTTCGCGAAGGCCGCTGCAGGCTGCACGGAGTCACCGGAGACGTTCATGAACGTCTGAGGCTTCAAAAGCAAAACGGACTCCCCCTTGGCGCTTCCGCGCGTGAAGAGTCCGGAGAATTTGTCCGACCATGCAGGAAGGCCCCAGGCCTCTCGGAGCGCATCGACGACGATGAAGCCGACGTTGTGGCGCGTTTTCTCGTACTTCTTGCCTGGATTGCCAAGCCCGACGATGAGCCACATGAGAGAACCTGTGTTGTGGAAAGCCCTTCGACCTGCCCTCCCCCGCGAGCAGGGCTAGCGTGAGGGCAGGCTTCCGACCTTCTCTCCCTTGGCGGGAGAGAGGCCTTACTTCTTTTTCGCGTCTTTGGCAGCTGCGGCCGGGGCGGCGGCCTTTGCGTCCTTGCCAGCGGCCGGAGCAGCGGCGCCAGCGGCCGGGGCGGCAGCGGCTTCTTCGCTGCGATCCTTCTCGGGCGCCACGACGGAGACGATGGTCTGCTCGGCCGGGAGGAGGACCGACACGCCCTCTCCGAGCTTCAGGTCCTTCGTCGCGACCGCGTGATTGAGATCGAGGTTCGTGACATCCGCTTCGATCTTCAGCGGAATGCGGTCCGGAACGCAGCTGACGGGCAGCTTGCGGAAGACTTGACGGAGAACGCCACCCTTCGCAACACCGACGGCCTTGCCGGTCGTGACGAGGGGAACTTCGACCGTGATGCGCTCGTCGAGCTTCACTTCGATGAAGTCGACGTGCGTGAGGTCACGCGTAACGGGGTGGTACGCGTAATCCTTGATCATCGCCAGGAACTCGGACTTCCCTTCGACGTTGAGCTTGAGCACGGTGTTTTGGCCCTGCTCGGTGCGAAGGATGTTGAGGACGTCCTTCGGCGCGACGGAGAGCGAGAACGCTTCGAGACGCTTGCCGTAGGCCACCGCGGGCACGCTGCCAGCTGCACGGAGGCGGCGGTTTTCGCTTTTTCCTGCGGTCAAACGCGGCTTTGCGGAAAGGGTTTGCATCGTCGTCATGGAAGTCTCGCTCCTCTAATTCTTTCATTCCCTGTACAGAACGGCTGTTTTTCGGCCCTTCTGGGGTGGGGGCCCGGCTCATTAGCAGACCCCCGAGACAACCGGTAGTCGAATTTGCTTTCCCCACCGTTCTGGGTCTCAGGCCCGGAACTCGCGCCCGAAACTCGCTCTGGGGACGCCCCCTCCGCTGCTCCTACGCGAACAGGGAGCTCACCGAGTCGCCGAGGTGGATGCGGCGAATGGCTTCCGCGAGCAAGGTCGCGATGCTGATTTGGCGAACCTTCGGGCATGCGGCAGCCGCCGCGTTCAACGGAATCGAGTCGGTCACGACGACCTCGGCCAGCGGAGAGGCATTGATGCGCTCGATGGCCGGGCCAGAAAGAACGCCGTGCGAGGCAACGGCTACGACACGCTTTGCGCCATTGTCGACGAGAGCCTTCGCGGCGCCCGTGAGTGTGCCCGCGGTGTCGATCATGTCGTCGACGATGATGCAGTCCTTGCCGCGCACGTCGCCGATGAGGTGCATGACTTCGCTCACGTTCGCGCGTTCACGACGCTTGTCGATGATGGCGAGGCTCGCATTGAGACGCTTCGAATACGCGCGCGCACGCTCCACGCCGCCTGCGTCCGGGGAAACGAATACGGCAGAAGCGTCGAAGTTCTTTCGGAGGTAGTCGTCGAGCATCACCGGCATCGCGTGCAGGTGGTCGAAGGGAATGTTGAAGAAGCCTTGTATTTGCCCGGCGTGCAGGTCGACCGACAGAACGCGCGTGACGCCAGAGGCCTGCATGAGGTCCGCCACGAGCTTCGCCGTAATGGGTGTTCGGGGCGCTACCTTGCGGTCTTGGCGTGCGTAGCCGAAGTACGGCAACACCGCGGTGATCGACCCCGCCGACGCGCGGCGGAGGGTGTCCGACATGATGAGGAGTTCCATCACGTGGTCGTTCACCGGAAGGCACGTGGGTTGGATGATGAAGGCGTGGGCCCCGCGAACGTTTTCACCGATCTCGCAGAACGTTTCGCCGTCCGAGAACGTGTTGATGCGAGCCTTCGAAAGCGGCACCCCGAGCTGCTCTGAGATCGCACTTGCGAGGCGCGGGTTGGCGTTTCCAGTGAAGAGCCGAACTTCCTTTTTCACGCGAGCCTCCGCAGGGATGTGATGCGCACTTGATTCGGGGCGAGCTCTACCCGCGGGGTAGAACGTTGTCAACGCGCGCTCGCTGCAACGCAAAAAAGGGTGCTGCGCGGTCGCACCCAGGCGGAGATTGGAGGATATCTGGGCGGCTCGTGGTATCGGATCGGGCAAACCATGGCCGGAAAGTCGGGATCGCACGCGCTCACTCTCAGCAAAGGAGCTGCCGCAGCTGTCCTGCGCGGGCATCCATGGGTCTTTCGCGAGCAAATCCGCGCCACGAGCGGTTCGCCAAAGACCGGCGACGTCGTCTCCATTTTGGACGACCAGGGCTGCATTGCCCACGCGCTCTACGACGAGACGAGCCCCATCGCGGCCCGTGTTTGGACGAGCGAAGCGACCATCGACACGAAACTCTTCCGCCGCCGTCTCGAGCAGGCGCTCGCACGACGTGAACGGCTCGGCCGCGACGGCACGACGACCGCCATGCGCCTCGTCAACGGTGAGGGCGACCGAATTCCAGGTCTCGTCATCGATCGCTACGCCAACGTCGCCGTCCTCAAGTCGGACTCGGATGCATTGACGCGCTTTTTGGCAACCCCGCAGGTCAGCAGCGCGCTCGAGAACGTCTTGCGGGCGAACGGCCTAGACACACTCATCGATCGGACAGGCAAGCACGGATCGAGCGGGGCGCCACGCGCCATCTTCGGTGACCTTCCCACGGCCGAAGTCGTGGCCACCGAGCATGGCGTCCCCTTCCATGTCGACGTCCTTCGTGGACAAAAGACAGGGGCGTTCCTCGACCAACGCGAGAACAGGCAGCGCGTGCAGCGGCTCGCATCGTCGTCCAAACGAATGCTCAACCTGTTCTCGTACGCGGGCGGCTTTTCGCTGCGCGCTGCCTTGGGCGGAGCGACGGAAGTCACGAGCGTGGATATTGCTGGCGCGGCCCATCGAACGGCGCAAGTGTGCTTTCGCGCCGCAGGCGTCGACCCGAAGTCCCATCGGTTCGTGGCCGCGGACGCTTTCGATTTTCTCGACCTCGCCAGAAAGCGCGGTGAATCGTTCGACCTCATCGTCTGCGACCCGCCGAGCTTCGCCCCAAACGAAAAGAGCGTTCGGACCGCGCTCGCTTCCTACCGGCGCCTTCACGTCGCGTGCGCATCCATCCTGTCCTCTGGCGGCGTATTCTGCGCAGCTTCGTGCTCGAGTCACGTGGACGCGAAGACCTTCCTCGAGACCATCGACGATGCGAGCCTCGAGACGAATCGCTTCGTGCTTTCGGAATATCATGGCCTCCCCGAAGACCACCCGACCCTTCCCGCGTTCCCAGAAGGGCGCTATCTCAAATTTGCGGTCCTCTCGTCTTGAGGCGCCGCCCGTGCCTTTCGTCAGTTCATGAGTAGCCTCGATACCCCTTCCCTCACGATTCACATGAAGCGCTTCTCGCCGGCCGATGGTGCGGTGCGAGGCAAGCCCGTGCTTCTCATCCCCGGATACGGGATGAACTCGTTCATCCTCTCGTATCATCCAGATGGTGCTTCCCTCGTGTCGAGCCTCGTCGCGCGCGGCCTCGAAGTGTGGACGATGGACTGGAAGCGCAAGCGCCGCGCGAAGTTCGATCTCGGTGTCATCGCACGCGAAGGGGTCACGGCCGCTGTGAAGCATGTTCTCGCGGAGACGAGAGCCGACGCGCACGCCATCGACCTCATCGGCTGCAGCCTCGGAACGACCCTTCTTTTCTCGTTTCTCGCGCACCTTCCCGTGGAAGGCCCCGATGCATTGCCGATTGGCTCTCTCGTCACACTCGCAGGAGTCGTCACGTGGAACAGTGTGCATCCGCTCGTTCGCGTTCTCTTCGCATCGAAGAGAGTCATTGGCGCGATCCCGATGCGCGGTACGCGTGCGCTCGCGAGGGCGGCCCTCCCTGCCCTCGCTACCGGCGCCCCTGGCCTCTTGTCGCTCTACGTCCACGCTCAGACGAGCAATCTCTCTCAGCCCGACTTGCTCGTTCAGACGGTCGAAGATCCGGACTCCGATTTGAACCGAGAGATCGCCGGATGGATTCGAAGTCGCGAACTCGTGATCGGCGAGGTCAACGTGTCGTCACACTTGAAGAGCGTAACGCATCCGCTGCTCTGTGTTCTCGGAAGGCAGGACGGCGTCGTTCCCGCTACGACCGCGCGCCTCGTGTATGAACACGTGGGTTCGACTGACAAGACCCTGCTCGAAGTGGGCGACGAGAACTACCCCGTCGCTCACGCCGACTTGTTCATCGGCCGCGACGCCGAAGCGCGCGTCTTTCGGCCCGTCGGTGACTTCTTGCTCGCGAGAGGTACGCGCCCCGGCGTCTCGAGCTCGTAGAACACGCAGGGGCCCTTCTTTGCGTAGTAGAGGCCCGCGCCCACGGGAACGAAGTGCTTGTCGAGGTGCGCGCGATACACCGAGCCCTTCCTTCGATGGATGTGCGTGTCGGTGAGGTCGCGATCACAGACCGTGCGAAGGTCGCGCTCCGTCACGCATTCGAGGTAGAGAAAGCCGCCCGAGAATTTCGCGAGCTTTGCCATCGCCTTCGGAAGGTCTTCGTCGTTGATGTAGGGCAGGACCCCCTGACACACGACGAGGTCGTACGCTTCGTTGCCGCTCAGCGTGACGAGATTCCCGTGCTCGTGACCATATCGCTCACACGCGTAGGTGCTGTACTCGACGGAGCGATAGCGCGTCCGTGGGAGCTCTGTTTTGAACCAGTCACGCCACAATCCGGGTCCCGCACCCACGTCGAGCACGTTCCGAATCGGAGCACCGTACCACTTCATCATGCCGACGACGCCAGACGCAAGCGCGGCGATCTCTCGAGGTCCGTGGACGCGCGTGGCGACGGACTCGTAGTGCTTGTCGTAGTAGGCCCGATCGAACGTCGAATGGTCGCGCGCTGTGTCTCGCGTCGCCGTCCGTGCTGCGTCTTTCGTCGTTTCTTTCACTCTTTTCCCTCTTACTGCGCCCCTCAAGCTGTAGGCAACCTCGGATCACTGGGGTAGAGTGAAGTACCTTGTCTGACGATCCTCGCAGACCGCCCTCGCCGTATGGCACGCCGCCCCCGCCGCAACCCCGCAGCGTGGTGCCGCTCACCGGCTCATTTCCTCCGGCACCGCCTTCGCAGACCCAATTGCATTCGCAGACTCAGCAGCGCCCCGTGTATCGAACCGAAAACACGGCGGCGGTGCCAAGCATCTCACCGGGTGGCGCCATCACAGTGCAATACCCGCAGGTTGGAAGCATCCTCCGGTCTCCGCGCGGGAGCTACGCCATTCAGAGAGTGCTCGGCTCCGGGGCATTCGGCGCAGTCTATGAAGGGGTCGGACCGTTCGACCAAACCTATGCCCTCAAAATGGTGCGGCCCGCCAACCGTCCCTACTCGCAGGTGCAAGCCGAGTGGTCGAAAGAGGTGCAGCGCCTCCTTTCGCTGCGGCACCCCAACGTCGTCTACATCTACGACGCATTCGAAGAGAACTACCTCTTCTATCTCGCGCTCGAACGCTGCGACCACTCGCTCATCGAGATGCTCGGCACCCCGATGCAAGAGGGTCTCGTCATCGAGCTCGTTCGCCAGATTCTCGCCGCCGTCCAGTTCCTGCACGACAACGACATCGTCCACGACGACTTGCACCCGGGCAACGTGCTCATCTCCCAAGGCGAGCGCCCGGAGGTCAAGATCAGTGATTTCGGCATCAGCCACGAGTTGCGCGGTCTCACGGGCATTCGGCCCAACGTCGTTCACCACGCCATCATGGCCCCGGAGATTCTGGCGACTGGCTACACGACGAAGCAGAGCGACATCTATCAGCTCGGTCTGCTGATGCTGTGGATGCTCACGGGACAACCCGCGATCAAGCCGGATGCCCCCTACGACGAAATCGTCCACAAGATTGGCAGCGGCGAGCCGCGCAACATCGCCGAACGCCTCGGCACTCCGCTCGGTGCGCTCGTCTCGAAGATGCTGCGAAGGCGCGAGGCATTCCGCTACGCCAATGCGCGCGACGTATGGGCCGACCTGCGCGAACTCGAAGTATGGAAGACGAGGCGGCTGTTTCCGCCGAAGTGAGCTAGCACCCTCTCAAGAGCGAGAGCGAGGGCGACGACGGAGCAGGGTCAGGCCCAGCGCAATGCCGACGATGCCGAAGACTGCCGCGCCGCCGTTGCCGCTGCTCGTCGAGCACCCCGCAGCATTCTTGTCGCCGTTGTCATCGACGAGAAGGTTTCCGTCGTCCGATGCGTCGGGTCCCGTGGACGGATTCCCACTGGAGGAGCTCGAAGAGCTCGAGCTGCTCGAACTCGATGTGGACCCCGACGAGCTCGTCGTACCAGATGAGCCGCCATCGGCCGGCTGGAGACCTGCGTCGAAGTCGCCGACGCGCACGTCTGCACAGCTGTAGTAGACGTCCCCCGCGCCGAGGTTCGCAATATTCTCGAAACCTCCGCCGGCATCGAGCGCCGGAGAGCCTTTGCAGTAGCGCCCCAGCATGAGCTGCCGCACCTGGAGCACGCAGTCTTTGCAGGTCACGCCCTGAGGGAGCTTCACATTCGTCTGCACTTGGCGCGGAACCATGTCGCCTGCTTCGTCATCGATCTGCTTGAGGACTGTGAATGGCCCCGCTTCGCCGTTGGCCGAGAACGCGACTTGGAAGCAGCCGAAATGGTCGACGGTCTCGGTCCACTTCACCTGAACCGTAGCTTCTGGGGCGAGCTGCGTGAACGTGCCGTTCGAAGGCACGCCACCACAGGGCCCTGTCTTCAAACCGTCCGCCGCGCTGCGTGGCGCCGGCGATGTCATCTTCATGTGTGCATCGGCAGAGGTCGAGAAGCCGAGCGCGGAAAGTGCCAGAACGAGCGCAAGACGCGTTTGCATGGCTGAAAGCCTAACACACCACCCCACGCGTGCTCGTATCTTCGCGATACCAATCACAAATTGCGGTCTACCGGCATCACCTGAGGGGCCAGGCCCTCCCCCACGAGTACTGGAAACTCCACGGGCCCCTGCGCGTTTGGTAGCCTGATTCCCTTACGGTGACGAAACGCGCAACGCTCGGCCCCTACCAACTCGGGCCCCAGGTCGGCTCCGGCGGCATGGCGGAGGTGTTCGTCGCGCGTGATCCACGGGCAGACGCAAAAGAGCCCATCGTGGCCGTCAAGGTCATCAAGCGCGAACTCATCGAGAAAGACTCGTACTTTGCGGATCTCTTCTTCGATGAAGCGCACATTCTCTCGAGGCTCTCGCATCCAAACCTCATTCGCGTTCTCGATGCGACCGTGGCCGAGGGCGAATACTACATCGCGATGGAGCTCCTGCTCGGTCGCACTCTCGCGGACTCGTTCGACGTGCTCGCCGAAAAGGGAGAACGCATTCCCGATACCGCTGCGGCAGAGGTATGTCGCCGGGTCGCAGAAGGCTTGCACTACGCGCATGAACTGACCGACGAGGAAGGCGCGAGCTACGAACTCGTCCATCGCGACGTCAACCCGTCGAACATCTACGTCACCACCGACGGCACCGTGAAGGTCATCGACTTCGGACTCGCGCGTACGCGGGGGGCCCGCGCAAAGTCCCTCACGGGCGTGGCGAAGGGAAAGGTCACTTACCTCGCGCCGGAGCAGCTCACGCCTCGCTCCGCAGACCGTCGCATCGACATCTACCAACTCGGCATCACGTTCTGGGAGCTGCTCACGGGCAAGCGTCTCTTCGTCCGAGAAACCCCCGTCGAGACGCTTCGTGCCATCCAAAACAACGAAGTGCCGCGACCCGAAGAAGTCGTTCCAGACGTGGATCGAGCATTTGCGGCAATTGCGATGCGTGCACTCGAGCCTGATCCGGATCGACGCTTCACGACGATGGCAGCGTTCGCGCGCGCGCTCTCGAAGGAACTCGAGCGGAGGAGCTCGAGACGTCCCGTCACGGACATCCTCGACTCTGCGTTTCCGGGTGAACGCGCGAAGACCGACCAGTGGTACGAGGAAAACCTCGAGCGGGCCATGAGCTTGCCTCCGCCGTCGACGCGTTCGATCAGCGACGCCATCGCGGGTGCGCGCGCCGAGCGCAACGATGCGAGCGGACCGCCCGAACCAAAGGTTCGCATCATCCGCGCGACTCCGCCGCCACCTCCCATGCCGAGCTACATGCCTTCAGCGCCGTCGCCGAAGTCGCCTGTGGAGGGCGCAGACAAATCGCTCACCGCACCCGTCTTTCCGAAGCCTGGAAAGATCCCGGAAGACGTTCGTTCGAGCGTCGCAAAAAGCGACAAGACGTCGGGCCTCGGTCGCCCAAGAGGACTCGCCTCCCTTCCCGTTCCTCCGTGGGCGATCGCCATCGGCGCAGTCGCCTTCGCGCTGGTCATTTGGATGCTCGCGCGCTGAGCGCGAAACTCAGCGGCCTGCGCGCGGAAGCATGCTGACCGAGATCGTCGGCACGCGCTCGGGCGCAGCGACACGGATCCCCGGATCGACGACGCGCGTAACGCGTTCGGTGCGCGTCGTTCCTGCTGCCGCGGCCTTCGGAGAAGAGCCGGCGCCAAGCTGGAACGAAACTGCGAACACGCCCGCGGCAACCGCGAGGAACGCAAAGGCGCTGCCGAGGACGAGCCCCGTGCTCATGCTCTTTCGAGTTCCGCTCGCCGCGCGGACTTCCTGCGCCTGCGGGTGCACGGACGGCATCACCACGGGCGGCGGCATGCTCGAGGAGCGGGTCGCGTTCATCGCGGGCGGCGCATAGTGTGAAGGCATGGTCTGCGCCATGGGCGAGACGACAGGCGCGTGGAC
Organism: Polyangiaceae bacterium; assembly: GCA_046351415.1. Taxonomy (GTDB): domain Bacteria; phylum Myxococcota_A; class Polyangia; order Polyangiales; family Polyangiaceae; genus JABFRG01. The sequence continues at coordinate 52,853 of JAXLYO010000002.1, forward strand.
CGGCTGCACTGGAGCGGCTGCGCGAAGGCGAACTTCCGAGGACCACACGGGCTGCGGCGCGGGGTGCGAGACCGAAGAAACTGCGGCAACCGGGGCAACCTGAACGGGTGCCGGCGTCGCATCGGTCATGCGCGGCGTGTTCAAGGACGTCTTCCGCGGGACCGCGAGCGAAGCGATCGACGCGGACGTGAGATTCGCCGCAACGAGCTCCACTTCTGCGATGTCGTCCGGATCGATGTCGAGCGTGCCGTCAGCGGCAGGCGCGAGGGGCGAGCGCGTCGAGGGAGGGGTATCTTGCGCGGTGGAGGCAGATTTGCGGAGGGCGTTCACAGCACATTCTACGCTGAGCGCCTTCCGTTTCTTCGTTCGTGCCGCGTCGAAAGGATCGATTGGCATCGAACGCAGGAGAGCTTCGTCGATTTGCAGGATCGCCTTGGCGCGATTTTCTTTGGATGCAAGGAAGAGGCCGGGCCCCTTTTCCTCGATGAGACACGGCGGATACTCGAGGTTGGCCGGAAGAATGCGCGCGGCGGTCGTCTGCATCGGTGTAGCGATTCTGTCTCAGAGTGTCTTCCACGCAACATGAATATTTATGTTGGCGCAAAAATATAGGTGGAGGCCGCACACGGTACGACACGTGCATAGGAGTGCCTCCATCTGCGAAAAGTGCCCGCGCGTGCCAGCAACGCCGCTAAGTCCATGACGTCATTCGCCAGGAAGCTGCGAAAGCCCCGTGCTCGCGGGTCCCCGAGGAAGGAACACGTGGATGCCGCCGAACGACGCTTGCTCCTCGTAATGCTCGTGGAGGTAGGCGGAAAGCTCTGGACGAGTCCGCCGCAGGTCTTCTTCGGCGGTGTCGTAGGACGACAATGGCGCACGATCGAAGAGCACCCAGGCGGCCGCGGGCTTCGCGGCGACGCGCGCAAGGAGGTCTCGTGCGTGCTCGTCGCCCATCGCTTGGACGCGATCACGCGCCGCGATGTTCTTGGGCTCCGGCAGCGTCTCGTTCGCGCCGTTCCATGCTGCATCGGTGTTGAGGTCGTAGGAGTAGATGTAGGGCGTCGCAGAGAGGCGACGCGACAAGAAGAGAAGGTAAGGGTCCATCCCGAACAGCTGAACCGTTCCATCCGGCGGCGTCGTCGTCTTGAGGTAGTTCGCTGCCTGTCGCATCTCGTACGGGAAGAAGTCGGGCATCTTGAAGCGATCGAGATACTCACGCGACATGCGGGCTTCAGCCGTTCGCCCCATGGCGACCGTCCACGGATTCAAGATGTGCGGCGACCCACGCATCGCCCACGTGCCGTAGTACGACGCCCCCGCGCACAGGGCGAGCATGAACCCGCCCGCGAGCATGCGCCGAGGCACGCGTGAGCCGAGCGTGGGCGCGCGACGCACATGATGGGAGAGCGCGATGGCGCAAGCGACCCATGTGAGCGCAGCAGGTTCACTCATCGGATGCAGGTGATAGGGAAACCCCTTCCCTTGCATGACCAGGCTTCCGAAGCCGGCCACGGGGGCGAGAACGAGAGCGAGGGCACGCCAGGGCAAGACACGGAGCCCCACGAGCACGAGCGCGACGGCCGAAGTGGACAGGCCGATGCGAACAGGATTCGTGACCCACGGAAGCGTGTAGACCTCACGCATCGTATGCGGCCAGATGAACCCGTAGAGTTGTCGCGACTCGACCGTATACATCCGTACGAAGGCCCGGACGTCGCCGAAAGCCGCGATGACGATCACCGATCCTACGGCGCATACGAACGCCCCAAGCGCAAACGCGATGAGCCGACGCTGCCTCGAAAGGCCCTCTGCCCCCGCCTCAGGCTTCGTGAGGAGAACCACCGCCCCCTGCAGCGCAACGAACAGCGCATAGGTCGGCTTCGCAAAGCACGCGGCAGTCAGCAGCGCGCCTGACGTGGCGTGCGCGACCTTCCCACGCCGAGGTGCAACGAGGAGCGCGATTCCTGGCAGCATGAACCAATTGGCAAAGCTCTCGCGCTGCGCGAGGTCCCATGGGAGGTAACGCAGGTACTGCACGAGGAGCGTACTCATCGCCGCCACGCCCCAGAGAACGCGTTCGGCCAGCGGCCTTCGCCGAGAGAGCTCGGAACACAAGAAACCCGTCACGAAGAAGCAGACGGCCGTGACGACGAGATCGAGCGTGCGGAACCGGTGTTCGTCGGCGCCGCCGAGCGCGAGAAAAAGTCCGTGCACCGCCGTGATGAGCGGACCGTTGATGTCACGAAGGTCGTGGTAGAGGCGCACGCCGCGGCTCGCAGCGAAGGCCGTGTATTGGAAGATCCCCTGGTCGCGCCCCAGCGTCGTGTAGGACGCGTAGACGAGCGCGCTGGCGACTTGCCAAAGCGGCACGAGCGTGAGCGCCATGGCCCCCAACCCGACCGTCGCTTGCACGGCCCACCTTTGCGCGCGCTCGCGCAGAGGGAGCGCAGGTAGGGAGGTAGGCTCCGGTTCGCTCAACGACATCCGACTTCGTCGCCAGAAATCTCGCAGGTCGTCTTGTTGAGGCACGACTGAGCCTGCACGAAGGCGCCACCTTTGCAGATGAGGACCGCCTTGCGATCTTGACTGCAAGTGTGATGGCGCTCCTTCGAGCATACGTCGCCCACGCTGGCGATCGTGTCGTCACATTCGACCTTGAGCGTGGTGGTTACGCACCCCTTGGGGCCCGCGCAGCGCGTATCGGCAACCCACTTCGACTTGACGCAGCGAAGCTGGGTTCGGCGATCGGTACTGCAGGAATAGTTTCCGTCCTGGTCGCAGAAGTCGGAGGCTTGCGCGCTCGATTCATCGCAGTCGATGAGCGCGCCGCTCGCATTGCACCCTTTTGGACCACGGCATTGCATGGGGGTCCAGACGCGCTCGTGACAAATGAGCGCGGCCGTCGGATCCATACAGCGGGCTTCGCCGTCGGAAGAACACGCGGCGCCGGGTTTGGGCTTGCAACCACTTGCGACGAGACCGACGAGCACGACCGTACCGAGCGCCACCAAAGAGCGTACAGACCGGGCCGCCGACATGCGCGGGCACTCTAGACCAGGATTCTTGTGCGCTCTAGTGCGACCTTTGGGAGCGCGCTGCCTGTGTTCGAATCAGCGCGTAACCGCGGGTGGCGCGAAGCCCAAAAGCCGTGGCTCCAGGCAACCGCGTGTATTCCTCAATGAAAAACGACACCGGGTACCGCCTCATCACAAAACTATGGCCTCCGCGGAAAAAGTGGCACTAAGCGTCAAGTTGCGTCACATTCCAGTTCATGACGGCCACACCCTCGGACACGCCTCGGCATTCCCGTTCCTCCCGCTGGTCGCTTCGGCGACGCGGCCTCGCCCTTCTCGGCATGACGGCCCTCGCCACCGCCGCAGCCTGCGGCGGCGTGGCCGAGGACAAGAACGAGGTCTACGGCGGCGCGAGCGAGGCCCCGGGCGATCCCAACAATGGGTCCACGTCCGGCAATGGCGGAGGCAACGGCTCCACCTCGAGCACGAGCGCAAGCTCGACGAGCTCGAGCGGCAATAGCTCGAGCGGAGCGTCGAGCTCTACCGGTGGAACGAGTTCGAGTTCGACGTCGAGCAGCTCGGGCAACGTCCCTCAAGGCACGGACGCGACCGATCCGAAACTGAAGGGCATCGTGGCGGCGCACAACCTCGCTCGCAGCCGCGTGAGTCCGGCCGCGGCCACCCCGATCCCTGCGCTCAATTGGTCGGATTCCGACGCCGCCGTCGCGAAAGCCTATGCGGCCAAATGCGTGTTCCAGCACAACCCCAATCGCGGCCCGCGCGGCGAGAACCTCTATGCCGCGTCGGGCGGCACGAATACGCCGGAGAAGGTCGTCGGCTCCTGGGAGAGCGAGAAGGCGCAATACAACTACGCGAACAACAGCTGCTCGGGCGTGTGCGGCCACTACACCCAGGTCGTCTGGGCGGCCACGACGACCGTCGGCTGCGCCGTACAGACGTGCACCCAGAACAGCCCCTTCGGAGGAAGTGGGCCGTGGGAACTCTGGGTTTGCAACTACAGCCCTGCCGGGAACTTCGTCGGCAAAAAGCCGTACTGAGCTCCCGGTTCCACACGGGCGGAAGAAACGAAGCGCGCAGCGAGGTCACGTGCACCTCCGCGGCGTTCGGCTTCCATCCGGTACGCCACCGAGAAGCCGTACGCTCACGCAGCCATAGGCGCGCGAAAAACAGGGCCAATCGTTGACTGCGGAATACACATGACAAAGGTCGGGTTCAGGTTGTTCAGCATCCTGCTAGAGTCCCGGACATGAAGGCTCCTCTCGAAGCAGCAGCGCTCGACCAGATTTTCGACAGCGCGCGAACGTTCAACGGCTTCATCGACAAGCCGGTCTCTCCCGAAACCTTGCGGCGCGTCTACGAGCTCGCGCGCATGGGTCCGACGGCCGCGAACACGGTTCCCCTCCGCGTCGTGTTCGTGGTGTCCAAAGAAGCGAAAGAGCGACTTCGACCTGCTCTCGACGCCGGCAATGTCGACAAGACGATGAAAGCCCCGGCGACGGCGATTCTTGCGTTCGACTCGATGTTCCACGAATTCACGCCACGGCTCTTCCCGAACAACCCGAACGCAAAGAGCTGGTTCGAGAACGACACCGTGCGCGAGAATGCGGCGAAGCTGAACAGCAGCATCCAGATCGGCTACTTCGTCGTGGCGGCTCGCGCACTCGGGCTCGACTGCGGCCCCATGGGCGGCTTCAACCGTCCGAAGGTCGACGCAGAATTCTTCGCCGATTCGTCATGGCGCTCGAGCGTCCTTTGCAATCTCGGCGAGGGAGACCCCGCCACCCTCTTTCCGCGCAACCCGCGCCTGTCGTTCGAAGAAGCCTGCAAGGTGCTCTGAGCGAGCGACTTCGTGCAACCGGCAGACACATTCGCGAAGGCCGCGGCCAAAGTCGCGGCGATCCGTGCGCTGTCGCTCCAGGGCCGCATCGTGTATGCGCTCAAGGTGGGGAGCTGGCCAAAGCTCTTCGCGCCGTTCGTTCTCGGTCAGGCGATCGGCGTCCGCGAAGGGCATGGCTTCTCGGTTCTCGGGCTCGTGCTCGGCCTCGTGTTCACCACGCTCGACGTCACGTATATCGTGCTGCTCAACGACTGGGGTGACCAAGAGGTCGATGCGATCAAGCGGCGCCGGTTCCCGGACGGTTGCTCCCCGAAGACGATTCCCGATGGCATCTTGCCAGCGCAAGCTCTCCTCGGGATGGGCCTTCTCGCAGGCGGTCTGCTACTCGCGTTTGCTTGGGCAACGGGCGTCGCGTGCGAAAGACCGTACTTTTTCAGGCTCTCCGGGCTCTCGGTCTTGGTATTTGCAATTTACACATTCAAACCGCTCGCGCTGAACTACCGCGGCGGCGGGGAGCTGCTCGAGATGTTCGGCGTAGGCCTCCTCTTGCCTTGGTTGAACGCGTACCTCCAGTCAGGGGTTCTGTTCGGAGCTTCACGGACCATGGTCGCGCTCGCTCCTGCACTCGCCTTCTTGGCACTCTCGAGCGCGCTCGCCAGCGGCATTTCCGATGAGGAAAGTGACCGAGAAGGGAAAAAGCGAACCTTTGCAACGATGCTCGGCAATCGCTCGACCAGAGTCGCGGTCGAATGCTGCTATCTCCTCGGTGCGGTGTTGCTCGCGGTCGTTCCCCCCCTCGTGCTGGGACGTTTGGTCGTGGGTCAGCTCCCTGCGGTAGTCCTTCTATTGGCGTGCTATCCCTCCATTCGAAGGGAGAGCCCCGCGGCGGTCACGAATGCCTTCGCCGCACAAAATCGCTTCAAGGGACGGCTCCACCTTGGTCTTTGGGGTTTTCAATTGTTGCTGGGAACGTCCTTGGTCGTAAAAGCTCCATTCAGCGTGATATGGTAAGTGCGCGGCTTCGTTCGATGGAAAGTACCAACCAAGCGCCGTCCGCCGGCTTCGAGGCGCCCTCGGAATCTTTGGGCCCCCATCGCGCGTGCCCGACGACCATCGACGAGCTGATGGCCGCGTACCCGGCGCGCGACGACGTACGCGACGCACTCTCGAAGATGACGCTCGCGTTCCGCGTGCATTTTCCGCACAACATCTTCCTCGACCTCGACCTCGTTGCCGAAACTCTCGTTCGCAAGTCGACGGCGGAAGTAGACGAGACGGCCGCGCTCGTCGCGGAGCTCGCAGCGCAATTCGGCGGCAAGCCCATTCAGTTTCGCTACGTGCACGACTTTCTCTACGGCTTCGACTGGCAGAAGTGGGTCCAAGCCGATCCACGGTCGAGATGCGACATCGGTCCTTTCGACGCGGCGTTCCTGCGCTGGCTCCTCGTCCGCGCGGGCGAGCTTCGTGACCTCATCGCCCGGAACGACGCCAAGTACCACCGCATCGACGAGACGGTGCACCGGAACCCCTTCCCCTTTTCGCGCACCACGGACGACGAACGTCGTCTCTACCGCACGCTCGCCTCACGCCAGCTGCTCCCGGTCGAGACCTACGCACGCGACGGAAGGACGCGGGCGGACCTTCCCTTCTATCGCCTTCGCGAAGCGGTCGCGGCGGAGCTTGGCATCTGCATGCCGGCGAAGAGGTCGACGCCCGCAGAGGGGCCCGCGTGAACAGGCTCCCCGAGCTCGCTGGCCCCACGCTCGTCGTTCGCGACCTTTCCCATTCGTTCGGAGCGAAGGCGACCCTCCAAAAGCTGTCCTTTACCGCCGAGCCGGGCGAGGTCATCGCACTGCTTGGCTTGAATGGAGCAGGAAAGAGCACTCTTCTTTCGATCCTCGCAGGTCTGAAGGAGGCCACGAGCGGCACCGTGTTCGTCGCCGGCTCGCCCGACAGGCGCATCAGCGTGGGCTATTCCGCCCAAGAATCGCTCGCGTTTTCGGACCTTACGGTCGCCGAACAGTTACGGCTCGCGATTCGGTGCTTCGGCCTCGGCGATGTCGACGCGCGGGTCGCCTCCCTTCTGAAGAGACTCGGACTCCACGCGCAACGCGACAAGCTCGCAAGCCGCCTTTCGGGAGGCATGCTGCGTCGTCTGAACGTGGCGCTCGCCCTCGTCAACGACCCCGCGCTGCTCCTGTTCGACGAACCCTCTGCCGGACTCGACCCAGAGAACAAAGCCGCTCTCTATGCATGTATCCTGCACGAGCAACGACGTGGCGCGACCATTCTGATGTCGACGCACGACCTGGACGACGTTGCGACGCTCGCGACCCGTGTCATGGTCATTCACCAGTGCGAAATCGCTGCATTCGGAACGCCGAAAGAGCTCGTCGCCCGGCTCGGAGAACAGGCGTACCTCGAAGTCGACTTCAATGGCGGAGCCCCCACGCCGAGTGCAGCGGCACAGCAATGGGCAGAACGAGCTCTTCCACACGGCAAATGGCGTGGCACCACCTTTTCGGCCGAAGTGGACGACGTACTCTCTTCCCTTCCGGGCCTCACCACGGACCTCGAACGCGAGGGGCTGCGGCCCGCTTCGATTCGCACGCGGCGCGCATCGCTCTCGGACGTCTTCTTCTCCATCACAGGGCAGAGGCTGCCCGAATGAACTTCCTCCTCTTCCTCGGAAAGTCCGCCCGTCAGCAAGCGCGGGACCCCGCAGGGACCTTGCTCACGCTTCTCACGACGCCGGTCTTCACCGTGCTCTACGGCATTCTCATGCACGCGCGCGACAGTGTGAGCGGAGGAACCGCGTTCGACATGTACGTCCCCGGGCTTCTCGTCCTATCGATCATCATGATCATCTTCTCGAGTGCCATGGCGCTCGCGCGTGAGCTCGAGTCTGGCGCGATGCAGCGCGTTCGGCTTTGGCCCGTCTCCACCTTCGCCGTCCTCGGCGGCACGAGCGCGGTACAGCTCGTCCTCGCTATCGTCGGGACGTGTCTCACGCTCGGCTGCGCGAGGCTGCTCGGGTTTCGTCCGGCGGGTTCCTTTGTCGTCGTCCTCGGCCTCGCAACTCTCGCCGCCACGGCAAGTATCGGGCTTGGGCTCGTCGTCGCCAGCCTCGCAAAGACGCAGAGTCGCGCCTTTCTCGTGGCAAGCGTACTCATGTTCTTGCTTCTGTTGTTCTCGGGCGTCGTGTTCCCGCGTCCGTCGGCGACGTTCTTCCACATCGACCATACGCCGGTAGGCCCCTTCGACCTGCTGCCGACGACGCACCTTCACGAGGCGCTCGCGCGCACTCTGAGCGGAGCTCCTTTGCGTGACGTAATGGGCCGCGCCTCCGTCCTTTCTCTACTCTCGCTGGTGTACTTCACCGCCGGACTCGCCCTCTTCCGCGCAAGACATCGTGTCGGGGCGCGCGCGTGATTCGGCGCGCCCTCGCATGGGTGCGCGCTGCACGCTTGCCGGCGCAGTCCAACATCGCAGTACCGCTGCTTTGCGGCCAAGCACTCGCGTACCAGGCAGGCTTTGGCTTCGAAGCCAAGAGTGCCGTTCTCGTGTTCACCTTCGGGCTCTTCGACCAGCTCGCCATTGTCTTCAGCAACGACGCGGCGGACGAAGAGACAGACCGCAAGAACCAGACGTTCACGCCATTCTCTGGGGGTTCTCGCGTACTCGTCGAAGGAGCGCTCTCGCGTTCGAGCCTCTTACGCGCGTCGTTCGTGTGCAGCTTTCTCGCGCTCGTGAGCCTGAGCCTCCTCGCATCCATGGGGCGCTCGTGGCTTCTTCCCTTCGTCGGCGCGTTCGGGCTCTTTCTCCTGTGGGCTTACAGCTTCCCTCCCCTTCGTCTCTCGTATCGCGGCGGAGGAGAAGTCCTCCAGGTGCTCGGCACGGGCGTCGTGCTGCCGCTCATCGGATTCTTGGGCCAAGGAGGCGCGCCTGCGGCATTCTCGCTCGCGTGGTTCGCTCTGCTCGTGCCCATCCGTCTCTCGTGCGCCATCGCGACGGCGCTGCCCGACGAGCCTTCGGATCGCGCTTCGGAGAAGCGCACGTTCGTCGTGCTCACGTCTTCCACAGCTGCCTCCGTGGCGATGTTCTTGCTGGCCCTCGTCTCGTTTGCAGCGGCGATGTTCGTCCCCGGTGCAGCGCACCTTCTGCTGGGGCTCCGTGCGAGCGATTTACTGCCTGCGTTCGCATTCAGCGTGCTCGCACTACTGTTCGTTCGATCGAAGCCTGGGTCTCGCGGCATGCTCGTCCGGGCTGGCGGTGCAGTCACGGCTACGTTGTTGTTCGAGCTCGCCATCAGCCATCGCGCCTTCGCTGTTCCGCTCCACGGCGGGGGCTGACGATGAACGACTTCCTCTGGTTGTCGTGCCTCTTCCTTGCCCCGGGCGTCGTCGTGTACGTCGCTCGTCCCGACCTGCGCCGCATGATGCGCTTCTCGGCCGTCGGAAGCCTCCCTTTTGCTGCGACAGAGCGATTCTTCGCGGGGAGCTATTGGTCGCCCCCCTCTCTCTTCGGTCTCATCGAGCGGATCGGCTTCGGCATCGAAGACATCCTGTTCGTCGTTGCCCTCGCTCTATACATGAGCACCGCGTACGCCTTCGTGTTCCGGCGGAAGCTCGCCGCCGCGAACCCTGGTGAGAAGCGTGGCACCATCGTCCGAGCAAGCGTCATCGTCGGTACTGCGCTCGGTGTATCGCTTCTTTTGGTCGCCCTGCGCGTGCACATTCTCTACGGCTCGTTCATCGCCATGACGGTCGTTGCGACCGTGATCTCTTTCGTACGAAGAGACCTCGCCGTGGCCGCCCCTTTGGGCGGACTCGTGTCCGTGCTCACCTATTTCCTCGTATGCGTAGTGTATGCCCTCGTGAGACCTGGCGTGTTCGAGCGCGTTTGGCACACGGAGCGATTCGTCCACCGGTTCGTGGGCGGCATCCCCGTCGAGGAGCTGATGTACGGATTTCTCGCAGGTGTGGTGGCCACCATTTTCTATCCCTACGTGGCGCGCCTCCGCTACGTCCGCTGATTTTCGGCGAGCCGCTCGCCCCTCGCGCACGCTATGATGAGGCCATGCCGATTTGCAAAGGTTGCGACGAAGAAGTGAGCTCTCTCATCGCCGTCAAGGTCGATGGAAAATCGAAGAAGCTCTGCGAAGACTGCGCCGATCGCGCCCGCGAGAGCGCGGAGATCGCCGAGCAAAGTGAAGCGGTCGTTCAAGGCATGATGGGCTTCAAGGGTCGGCGCTGACATGGTTCGTTCGCACATGCACTTCTTCCGCCTATTCTTGTCGGTTCCGGTTCTGCTCCTGGCATGCTCTGGAACCAGCACATCCTCGAGTAGCAGCGGCGCGTCGGGTTCGTCTGGCGCATCGGGCACCTCAGGGTCGTCGGGCGACAACATCGACCCGCAGATGAATGGCATGCTCGAAGCCCACAACAAAGTGCGTGCCGCCGCGACGCCGACGCCGAACCCGGCACTCACGCCGCTCAAATGGTCTGCCGACGACGCGAAGGTTGCCCAGGCATGGGCCGATGGCTGTCAGTACAACCACAACCCAGACAACGGGAGTCGCGGCGAAAACATCTTCGCTACCGCCGGCGCGGGAAGCCCCGAGGTCGTCGTGAAAGCGTGGGCTGACGAGGCCGCGCAGTACACGTACTCGACCAACAAGTGCAGCGGTGTATGTGGACACTACACGCAAATCGTGTGGGGAGCGACTACGACCGTTGGCTGCGGCATGAAGAAGTGCACGTCGAACAGCCCGTTCAAGGGGTTCTCCAACTGGGAACTTTGGGTTTGCAACTACAGCCCTGCCGGCAACTACGTCGGCAAGCGTCCGTACTGAGCGACACGCGACTACGCAGACTTTCGCGGACTTACGCAGGGCTTTTTCGGACACGCGGGTTACGACCGCGTCATCGAAGGTGACCCCTTAGGCGAATGCCGACCCGTGCTAGAAGCGCCGGCGAGGCACCGATGGCATCTACGCAGTTCAAAAGCACACTCGCTCTCCTCGCTCTCGCAGTTGCGACCCTCGTCATTCCCGGCTGCGCCGGCGAGCGGGCCCCAATCGACCGCACTCAGCCCGGCATCCTGCCGAAGTCGTTCTTCGTCGGTGCAAACTACACCGACCCCAGCGACGACCCCGAATTCTACATGCGCACGACCGTCGTCGACGTCTCGGCAGGCGCAGGTTCGGAAAGCCTCTTCACGAACTCCGACGCGCAGCCAACCGTGCGTATTCGCTGGGAGATGACCGAAAAGGCCGTCATCGCGCGTCTCGCCTACGAGCTCGTCAACGATTCCGACTATCGCGGCGTCAGTCGAAAAGTGAACGACGGGCAAGTCGTCGCTGCCTTCCCCATCGAGAAACATCTCGACGTCGTCCGCGAGTACAACGCGGAGACCGGTGAAGAGAACAACGTCGTCGTCGAGAACGACATCGATCGCCCCTGGTACTCCCGCGACTACGTCCGCGTCGACTGGTCCGAAAACAAGATTACGTCCGCCTACGACCTGGACGCTCTCTCGCTCATCGGCATGTACGACGGGGTTCAATGGGAATCGCTCAAGTACACCGCGAGCGAGAAGGACGAGGAGGACCACCTCGTCTTCGAAAAGGAGGCTGGCTACCTCGACATGACCGTGAAGGTCCAAGCCAAACCCAAGATGATCCATGATCCCGATTGGGGTGACTTTCCGGCCTGCTACCTCATCGGCGCCTTCCCGGAAATCAGCTGCAACCCGAGCGAGGTGAAGCTTCGCATGGCGTTCCGTAAGGTAGTCGACACCGACTACGAAGCGCTCGAGTACGACGGCAACAAGATGGAGGCATTTGGTCTCTTCACGAACGATCGCTACGGCTACGACCGCAAGTTCGGCATCGTCGACGACAAGTGGCATCACTTCGCTTCTCGTTGGAACATCTGGGAAAAGTCCCACGCGGAAGTGACCTGTGCCGTAAAAACCCCGGTCGGCGCGAGCCCTCATCGCGACGACAACGCCGACGGAACCGAAGACGAGTGCGCGGCCGCTGGAAAAGGTTCCCGCTGCGACGAGTTCAAGCAGAAGTGCACGCTCCCCCTCAAGGACCGCGCGGTGAAGACCATCCCTTGGTACGTGAACAAGGGTTTTCCGGAATCACTGTTCGCGGGAAGCAGGAAAGTCGTCTCGGCGTGGAACGAAAGCATGCGTGTGGCCGTTGCGGCGGGGCGCATCGCAGAATGTCGCCGAACCGGTGGAACGGGATGCGAGGCCAAGTTTGGCTGGACCGAGACGTGGGCGGACGACCTCACCATTCCGGCCGCCGCCGTCCCCAACGTGTTCGTGCTGTGTCACAACCCTTCCGATCCCGCGAAAGACGACAAGGCGTGCGGGAGCGGCGTCGCGCCGCGCATCGGCGACCTTCGATACAACCTCTTCTCCATCATCGACAGCCCTCAAGCACAGAGGCCCTGGGGCATCATGATGGACGCGGAAGACCCGCTGACGGGAGAGAAGATCGCAGGCAGCGTCAACCAATGGGGATCGACGCTCGACCAAGCCGCGGGACGGGTCGCTGAGATCATCGAGCTCTTGAACGGCGGGATCTCGCCCGAGAACTTCATCGAGGGCCTCGACGTCTCCGAGTGGCTCGCGACCAACCGCGCGCCCGCCGGAAAGCCCATGAGTGCCGCCGAACTCGCGAGTCGCAAAGCCGCCTTCGACGCGCATGCCATGGACCACTTGCGGACGAGTACCGGCGGCAAACCCAAGAAAGGACCGAAGCGTCTTCAGTTCAAGCAACGCATGGACGCACTCGCCCAGGCCGGAAAATCGAGTCCGGGCAATGCCACGATCGCGGCGCGAATGAAGAAGCTCCGCGGGACGGACATCGAGAGCAAGCTCCTCGTCCCCGAGATCTTGCAGATCGCCGGCGTGAGCCCGAGCGCGACCCCCACGCAAAGCGACGTCGACCGTGCATCCCCTGTCGTCCGAACGAACCCCGCCTATCGCAGGAACAGTGAACGTGTCCGCTCGCTCGGACGCGTCAAGCGCCACTCGTGTGTACGGGAAGCGCCCGACGCGGATCATCTCGTGGGCCTTGCGAGGCAGCTCCAGAACATCCTTCCGCAGCCAGATCGCAACAAACCGCTCGAAGAGCAGAACTACCGCAGCAAGCTCTACGATCTCGTGCGGGAGCGCTTCTCCATCGGCGTCTTCGCGCACGAATTCGGCCATTCGGTCGGGCTTCGTCACAACTTCGCCGGCAGCTTCGACTCTCTCAACTATGCGGACGAATACTGGCAGCTCCGTACACGCAATGGCACGGTCACGAAGCCATGCGTCGCGGGCAATACCGACGGCGCTTCGTGCATTGGCCCGCGCTACCTCGACCCCATCACGGAAGAGGAAGTGAACGGACAAATCGGGAGCTATGCGACCACGAGCGTCATGGACTATCCGGGAGACGCGACCCAAGACATGATGTTGCCGGGCAAATACGACCGTGCGGCCATCCGCTTTGCCTACGGCGGGACGGTGGACGTGTGGAATGCGCCAGGCCTCTCGGTGACGGGCAGTGGCGAAGGAAAGCGTCATGCTTACCAGTTGCTCGGGTTCGATGACCCACCGGGACTGTTCGGCATCATCTACATGCCTGCTCCCAACGGAGACACGACGTACTTGCACTACTCGCAGTACGCGAGCGAGTTCGGGCTCCTCTCGAACTGCACGCCGAACGACAAGTCTCCGCTCGGAACATCGTGCAAGGCAGCACCGATGGATGTCGTCGACTACCGAGACATGAAGCCCATCGTGACCGACAAGAACTACCCGAGCTTGACCACGGTCGGCTCCGCGGTGGATGCCAATGGTCGCGTGCGACGCGGCTACATGTTCTCGTCGGACGAGTATGCGGGCTCGGGCAACGTACCGTCGTTTGCGTACGACGCAGGAGCCGATGCCTACGAGCAAATGAAGTTTCTCGAAGCGAACTACGAGAACAGGTACATCGTCGACAACTTCCGACGAAATCGCACACTCTTCAATTCGTATGACACGGTCGCCCGAACACAGTACCGCACGCTCGACACGATGCAGCTCATTGCGAAGACGTTCGGCTTTGCCATGGTGCTCGAGAACGACGACCCAACCAATCCAGACCCCGCGTTACTCGCGGACGGAAACTATGGCCCGCTCGCCGTCGGAAGTACGCTCGCGTTCGACCTCTTCACGAAGAATCTCGTGAGGCCGGAGCCTGGCGTGTTCTGTTCCACCGAAGCCGATGATTGTCCGAACTACCCGCCGGTAGGGGTCAAGGGGCCGCTCTACGTTGCAGACGCATTCCCCGCGCCCGACACGACACACGACTTCAAGATTCCCGTCGGTCCCGGTCGCTTCGTGCACAACGACTTCGACTACAGCAAGGGATACTGGTGGTCCGACTACCAGAAGCAGGTAGGCTCTTTCTACGACAAGGTGTGGTCCATCTACTACTTGGCGGAAGGCTTCGACTCGTTCATCTCGAACTCGAAAGAGGACTTCGTCGACGGGCGCTACAAGAACATCAACTTTGCGACGCTGTACCCGACGCAGATGCGGCGGCTCATGGCGAACTTGATGACGGGCGACGCTGTTTCGTTCGCTCCATGGGCGACCACGGGCAGCGGCACCGTACCGACGGCGCAACTCTCTTACCCCTCGTGGCGTGATGTAGCGGGCCCTGCAGCTCGCCCCGCGAATCCGAAGATCGTCGACCCGCTCTTCGGATGGAACGAACAGCTCTTCGCGATGGTGTGGGGCACGATGCTCTTCCCCACGAGCTGGTCACAAGACTTCATCAACGACGCGCGCATCGTCGTGTCCGATGCAGAGCAGGTCAACTGGCCCGCAGCAGAGACCTACACGTTCGTCGACCCGCTGACGAGTCTCACGTATCGCGCGCACACGATCGGCACGGAGCAAGTCTTCGGCGTAGCCCACGAGAAGAGCATCGGAGCGCGTATGCTGGAGTGGGCGAATGAACTCATCTATAGCGCCTACGTCGTCGAAAAAGACGTCGGCACCGGAGCGTACATTCTGAACCCGAACGGTACCCCGAAGCTGAAGCTCACGGCGGGCAAGCCTACGCTCAATCCCGACTTCCCCGGCGCCGATGCGGTCTTGAAGAAGTACGTGACGAATCTAGAAGTGATGCGTCAGCTGACGCGGATGTACGAGCCGATCACGGCAGGGCCCGACCTTCCCTGACGATACGGTACGCCGGTCGCGCGGCGCTCGACGAAGCGCCGCGCAGCAAGGTCACTCGGAGATGGGCGGAAAGTCGACCTCTAGGCCAAAGCTCTTCACGAGAGAGTTGCGTCGAGAGATCAGGTTCGCGACTGTCTTGTTCTCGGCGTCCTTCGTGAACGCGCCCGTGGCTGCGGCGGCGCGAATCTGCGCAGCGGTGAGCCGTGCGACCTGCGCCACCCCCCACCTTGCGTCGGACAGGGTCATGCGATCGAATGCGTCCACCGTGTAAGCGTTGTTGTTGCCGTGGAGGAAGCGCGACGCAGGGTCGATGCTGATGATGGGCGGTAACGTTTCGAGCTCGCATTGACAGCCGACGTCGCTCACGATGTTGGAGAGCGTGAGCTTGCCGCTCTTCTCCGCGAGTTCGAGACGGAGGTTGTTCGGCTTCATGTCCGTCGAGTTCATCCACGTGAGCATCGTGATGCCCAGCGCACGTACCTCGCGTTGGTTGATGTGCGCGTCGGAATCGAAGTCCCAGGGACCAATCGCGTCGCGGTCACCGGCCTTCGCTTCGAAGTGGGCGCGCTCGATGTCGATGTACTGCATCGAGTCCATGAGGGGGCGGTCATCGAGCGCCTTCTTGAGGTTCGAAAGTGCGACGTCGCCCTTCTCGTCGTGTCCGTCCTTGTAGTGCACAGTCAAGAACTGAGGCTCGGGGCCGACATCGATGCCCTGGATGGGAATGCTGATCCCCTTCGGCGGCCTGCCGGACACGATGTCGTCTGCGCTGGCTCCGATGCGGAACTTCCAGCCGAACCGAGCCTTCGAAGCATGGGCCGCGAGATAGACACGTGGTTCGACCCGAACGTTCTTGCCGAGGTAACTGGCTTCCGTTTCGTAGCCCATGGCCCAGAGAAGGCGTGAGTACACCGGCTCCTCGAAGGCGTTCACTTCGCTTTTCCGGAGCTTGAGCTTCACCGTGGCGCCTTCGAAACCAATGTCCGCTGCAGCATGCGAGCCGTCGGACTGTTGGCTACGAAGCCCCTTCAACGTCCAGAGTTCTCCCGCCTTCGGAATGCGCGGCAGGTCGACCCCGCGGTACCACGGTCCTTCGGCGATACGAGCGGGAGTCACCTCGTCAGCGCTGCGCTTGTGCCACACCGTCGAGTTCACCGGGTCCTTCTTCCAATAGTCCTTGGGGTCGCCGGAGATATCGATGTTGTTCGCTTCACCCGAGGAGCCGGCGGTCTCACGGCGGAGGCCCTTGAAGACCTTGCCGAGCCAACTCACCTTCGTGCGAAGAATGTTGAACAAGCGTGAGAAGCCCTGCTTGGCCAAGCCGAGCGACCCATTCATCTCGATGGAGATGCCGATCTCGACATACTGCTCCTTGAGCGCGAGCGCTTTGGCGTCCTGCAGGTCCGTGAGCGCGAGCAGAGACTTCAAGACTGCGAGCTTCGATTCGACGCCGTCGAGCTTGCGTCTCTCTGGCCTGTCGAAAAGGTCCTTCGAACGCGCGTCGATCGCGAGGTCTTTCTCGGCGGGCGTGAACCAAGCGCGGTCCCAATGGGCCTGCGTGTAGCTGCCGACCTGCTCGGCAGCTTTCGCCTTCGCGTCCTTCTTCTGTTGCTTGAGCTTGTCGGCCACTCCCTGGATTTGCGTCTGGAGCTTCGCAACGTCTTCGCGGCTGCCGTCGAGGAGCTTGAATTCCGCTTCGAGCTCCTTCGACGCGCGCGTGAGGTCGTCCTCTGCCGGCTCTTCGCCGGCGTCTGAACCGCACCCCACCACGACCATCGGAAGAGCAACCAAACACGAGGCAAAGAACACGGTTCGAAGGCGCATGCGCCGAGAATAGCCGCGGCAACAAGCTCTGCCACAAAAGAGACCTCGATGACGCAATCTATCTGATTGCTTGCGCACTACACATTTGCGCGACGCGTGCACGACGAGTCGTTCAAGGCACCCACGAGCAAGAGAGGGACCAAATCTCGAACGACAGCACCCCCGAGCATTCCGTTTTGGGCTCGAGAGCCTCGGGACCCAAAACCGGCAGTGAGCGGCTAACAAAAAGACAAAACTCGGCCCTGCCCCCCTTTCAAGAGAAGAGCCGGGTGCGGAACGAGCATTCCGTTTTGGGCTCGGGACCCAAAACCGGGAGTGAGACTCTACTTGGCTACGCCAAGTAGAGCGAGGGCAGAGCCCTCGCAGACTGTGGGCGCAGTAGGACTTGAACCTACGACTTCAACCGTGTGAAGGTTGCACTCTACCACTGAGTTATGCGCCCAATTCTCCGCTAGATGCCGGAGCACGAAGAGAAATAGTGCGACTTTCGGCCTTTTGCAAGGCAGGACTTCAGAGGGCTTTCGAACGCGGGAAACTCCGCCCTCGGCCGCGGGAGCGGGCGTACGATGGTCACGTGTCTCGCTACAAGGTCATCTACGAAAGCAAAGCTGACGCATATGACCTTCTCGTTTCCCGCGAGGACTACGATGATAACGCTCTTCGGGCCATCGTGGACATCTGTCCGCTCGAGGGAAAGGTCGTCGCAGAATTCGGCGCGGGCACGGGGCGGCTCACGGTCCTTCTCGCCCCCAAAGTAGCGCGGATTGATGCGTTCGATCTCTACCCCGCCATGGCCGAAGTGGCGAACGCGAAGCTTCGGCGACTCGGGCTCACCCATGCGAGCGTCGGCGTCGCCGACAACAAGTCGCTTCCTATCGCCGCCGCGGTCGCAGATCTCTCCGTGGCCGGATGGACGTTCGGTCATTGCACGTCGTGGTACCCCGACACCTGGCGCGAGGAAATTGGCGCAGCCGTCTCGGAGATGCTCCGCGTGACGAAGAAGGGCGGCCACGCGATCGTCCTCGAGACACTCGGGACGGGGGCGCTCATGCCCAAGGAGCCAAACGCGGCGCTCGGAGGCTACTACCGGATGCTCGAGGACGTGTTCGGCTTCGTTCGTACGTCCATTCGCACCGACTACCGATTCAGCTCGCTCGAAGAAGGCGAAACGCTGACGCAGATGTTTTTCGGACGCACGTTCTCTTTCGAGGCGACGCATTCGGCAGAGGTGGTGCTCCCCGAGTGTACGGGCGTCTGGTCACGCATCGTTTGACGCGTGCTCAGGAACGCCGCAAGCATCTCGAAGAGGTCGTTCGACGCTCCTCGGAGTGGACATCGATGGCGACTACGACGGCGAGAGCAAGTGCTCGGCGACGGGCCTCCTCGAACGCTACACCGTCGAGCCTCCAAAAGCCGGGGGGCTCATCGCAGCATCCCGCGGCCCGGGCACCTACCTACGTCTCCTCGACCCACACACCCGCACGATCGCTAGAGCGAAGTGCACGAAGCACTGAGACTACTCGAGCACGCAGCCAACCGTGTGGATTGCCTTCGGCGGATCCGGCTTCCTCACCGGCGGCGGGTCGCTCTTCTTCTGGCCCTTCTTCGGCCGGGGCGGTGGTGGTGGGGGCGGCGGCGTCATCTCGACGAGCACGGAGGTTGCTGTTTCGAAATCTGCGGATGAGAGTGCTGGCGTACTTCGATTGCAGCGCGCGTGAATCCACTTCGCGCGCGCAAGCTCTTCCTTGAGTGAAACACTCTGGCTCGCTTCTTCGTCCAACACGGCGAGCGGAACTTGCTTTCCGAGCTGCGCGACCGAGCTGTTCGAAGGCAGACCGACGAGCGCAACGCCGTCCACGCGAAGGGCATTCGGCGTTTCAGCGCCGTAGACGAGCATGCCCTTGCTCGACAGCTTGGTCGCAAAATCGGCTCCCTCGCGAAATGCAACCACGTAGCGCGGATGGGACTCCCCCTCGAGCAGCGCCGTCACCTGCCAAAGCGCTTGCTCCCAACCTTCCGTGAGCGACGACATCTCCTTGTCGTCGTCGGGCCAGCAGTTTCCGTCCTTCACGTCGTGCGTGAAACCGCACGCGCCGCGCTTTCCGTGCGCCAAGACCACCGCATAGCCCTTCGCGGACGCCGACGAGAGCACGGCGAACTCCAACTTCGCGCCGAGTGGATCTTCTGCACCTGGGAAATAGAGGAGGATCTTGGCGTCCTTCTTCTGCGCTGGCAGGGCGAAGCACGTATCGCCCGGCCCTTGTTCGTAGTGCTCCGGGCACCACGTGGTCTTCACCTCGAGCGCCGAAGCGGCCTGCTTCGGGCCGCAGCCGGAGAGCCCCATCGACAAGGTCCCGGCCGAGAGCCCCAACGCCGCGATGGCTGCGCGCATGGAAGTGGTGGTCCGCACGACCGGGATCATACCTTCAATCGGCCGTGGTCAGTGCGGGAATGATGCGGCGCCAGAGGTCCGGGGTCCCCTCGCCCGTCTCGCCGCTCACCCCGGTGACCCACGTACCTGGAAGCTTCGCTTCACTGCGGACTTTCTGCAGGGCAATTTTCTGGCCCGACTTCGGAATCTTGTCGAGCTTGGTCGCGACGACGATTCGGGCCACCGTGACGCCTCGATCGCGCTTGTGTGTACTATCCATATATTCGAGGAGCTCCCGATCGTCGTCCTCGAGGCCACGGCGAGCATCCACGAGCAAGAGCATGGCGCGCAGGGTCGGGCGCTCGGCAAGGTATCCTTCGAGAAGGTCGCCCCAAGACTTCGACGTATCTTTGGAGACCTTTGCGAAACCGTAACCTGGCAAGTCGACGAAGTGGCATTCGAGTTTGGTTGCAACCGTCGCCGACGTATCCCCCGTCGGGGAGAGGTCCGCTTCGAACGTGAGCTTGAAGAAGTTGATCGCTTTCGTCGCACCTGGTGTTCGACTCGTTCGAACGAGATTCTTGCGCCCCATCAGCGCATTCATGAGCGTCGACTTGCCGACATTCGAGCGCCCAGCAAATGCGACCTCGCCAATCGTAGGAGGAGGAAGTTGCGACAGTGCCGTGGCTCCGTAGGCAAAGGCGGCTTCGTGGACGCGGACGCGAGTCATGCGAAGGGATGTAGCACGGACACGCGGTCATCGGTGACGCGCATGCTTGCGTTGCGATATCGAGTGCTTAATTTACCCGTGAAAGGAGGGGATATTTCGTTGAGCGAGCGCGGCGGCTCTGGTTGGATGATGCCGCGTCGAAGTCGTGAGGCTTTGCTCTTCGCGAACGAACTCCCACCGGGTTCCCTCTCATGCACACGGCGAATGGCACGCTTCGCATCAGTCCCGCGCAATTGGACATGTCTGTCGTCGTAGGGCCCGCTTGGGTCATGCTGAGCGAACACCGCAAGGACTTCATCTTCGACAGCCGCTTCACGAGTCCGGAGAGCGACAGCGTCCCCGCATCGATTCTATACATCCTCATCGAAGGTTCTTTTCGATGGCTCGGAGGACCCACGTTCGACGGACCGTGCGCATTCATCGCCTCGGCTTCCTACTTCGATGGCGAGAACGGAAAGCGCGAACTTGCCTATCGTTCGCGGGGTTCCAATTTTCGCGCCGTGGAGCTTCGGGTCGGTTGCGACGCCTTTGGTACGCGCGGTTCTCATGGCCCCGAACGAGTCTTGCTCTCCGAGGCCGCCTTGCAAGCGGCGAGGGACGTTCAAGAGTCCGAAGGCGACGCGGAGCGCAAGAGCCACGCACTCGCTCTTCTTGCGCACCTGCAAGAAGAGCAGATTCTCCAACGAGGATTCACGTCACGGTCCGTGGTGGAAGAAGCCGTGGACGGCGCTCTGTGGGCCGCACTCGTCCCCATGCTGCGACACATCAGCCTCAACGCATCGAGCGCTGAGATCGCATCCCTCTGGGGCACGACGAGTCGCGGGCTGCATGCGGCGCTGTGCCGTGTGGTGCCGAAAGTCCACTTCGGCTTCACCAACTGGCGCGCGTTCGCACGACGGTACCGGCTGAAGCTGGCCGTGCTCTTTCTCTCGCGCCCTGACGTATTGCTTCAAGACATCGCAAAAGCCATCGGATACGCCTCCGCGGAGGCCATGGCGCATGCCTTCCAAGACGAAGGCTTGCGTGCGCCACGCGATATTCGGGATGCGATCCTCGCCTACCGCGATTGATTGGCGCGCGAATCTCCTAGCGGAGGACACGTTCGAGACAGCTGTCGTGGAGACGACAACATGCTCCGTTGCTCGTCCCTCAACACCTGATGATTTGCGCAACTCTTCTTGAATGTAGTTCACCGGCAGCATTCGGCGCATCGTGGGCACGTGCCGTGCAATCCCCGAAGTCATCAGGCCACCTCCGCCCTTCTCTCCTGCGCCCACGCGCAACCACCCAAAACCAAGGACTTCCCCCATGAAAAACTCAAACAAACTCGCAATCGTCATTCGTCGCACGCGCTCTAGCCTCCGCACAGACGTGAACACGGGCGCGGGCGCCGATCCGAGCCCGACCACATGCAGCCGCATTACGTGTGGTCCCCAATCCGACTCGCGCACGCAAACCGGCGGCGGCGGATACGGCCAGAGCAACGGCTGATTTTCATCGCGCACGAACGAACCGCCGATCCGAAGCCAATGGCTCTCGAGTCGGCGGTTTACTTCGTTCCGCTCTTGCGCCCCAAGCGTCTCTTTACCGCAGCGAGCAGTCCATCGAGCTCCGTGGAACGAAGCCCCCAAGCCGCGACGAGGAAAAGCACCGAGAACACCGAGAAGCCCAGCAGACCTCCGAGGGTCGACGCGGGGCGCGCGAGAAGGCGGGTCGCACCCCAGCCTCCGACGCATGCGAAGCCAGCAGCAACCGAGGTCTTCGCGCACGACGCGAGAATCTCTGCGCCGCGGAGGCGCCCGAGCCGTGGACGCAAAAACACGAGCAGCAGCACCATCTGCACGATGCTCGACCCCGCGACGGCGGCGCTCACTCCCACGTGCCCAAGTGGCCCACGAAGGACGAGGGCGATCGCGATGAACGAGAGCAGGTCTACGGCGCTGATGAGGACGGGTGTGCGCGTGTCCCCCAAGGCATAGAACACCGGCACGGCTTGCCGAACGGCGGCAACCGAGAAGATGGCACCACCTTGGAAGAGGAGCGCTCGAGCCGTCTCCGTTGCGTCCGCGGCGGTGAATTGTCCTCTCACGAAGAGCAGCGTCACGAGCGGCTCCGCGAGGGCGATGAGCCCCATGCTGCACGGAATCGCCACGAAGAGCGAGAGCCGCAGCCCGTAGGAGAACGTCTTCTGCAGCTCCTCCATGTCCTTCTTCGCGGCGAGCTCTGCGAGGCTCGGTAGCGCGGCGGTGGAGAGAGCCATCACGAAGATGCCTTGCGGAAAGTCGCAGAGCCGCATGGCCCACGAGAAGTAGCTCTGCGCGCCGGGACCGAGACCCGAGAGAAGTCGCCGCGAGAGGATGAGGTCGATGTAGTAGACGCCGATTCCGAACGTCATGGGCACGATGCGCTTCAGCATCTGACGCACGTGTGGGTCGCGGAAGTCGATGCGCGGACGCCCCGCGTAGCCAATCTGAACGAGGGCGGGCCACTGCGCGACGACTTGGAGGACCCCTCCGAACAGAGCGCCGACGACGATCGCCTGTGCCGGATCGATGCCCATCTTCGCGAAGGGCCCCGGGAGCGTGAACGCCGCGATGAGGAAAGCGACGTTGAGCAAGCCCGGCGCAAACGCGGCGACCGCAAACTTACGCCGGGTATTGAGGGCGGCCATACCGAGCGCAGCGCTCGAGGCAAAAATCACGTACGGGAACACGCTGCGCGTGAGAGATACCGTTCGTTCGAACTGCCCCGGCTGCTTGTGCATGCCCCCCGCGAACAGTTCCGTAAGTGGTTCAGCAAATACGACTCCGAGCACCGTCACCACGATGAGCGCCAAGATCGACATGCCGCGCGCGCGCGCGAAGAAGGCTCGTCCGGCTTCCTCGCCGCCCTCTGCGCGACGAGACGCAAGCACGGGCATGACCGCACTCGATACGGCGCCTTCGCCGAGCAACTGCCGCAGGGCGTTGGGGATCGTGAAGGCGACGAAGAACGCGTCCGTCGCTTCTCGCGGGAAGAGCGCGGCGAGTGCCATGTCGCGCAGGAGCCCGAGAAACCGCGATGCGAGGGTCCCGAGTGCCACGACGGCGGCACGCACGACGAGCTTCGAACGATCGAGTCCCGCGGCGACGGCGGAAGCCTCACGTTCCGCATGCGATTTCTCGCGCGGCGCTTCCCGCTCGGCCTTCTCTGTCGTCCTGTCGCTGTCTTCTCGTGCTGCCACGCTACTGCCCGGCTCTCACAACGCCTGAGTCACGGAAACAATTCAAGTTTCTGGGGAACTTTTAGGCTCGCGAAAGTTGGGGACGAGCGGCTGCATCGGGCCGGCACTCGGGACAGCTGCAGAGGAGGCGAAGGTACCGGTACGAGTAAATGCCGCTCTGATGGCCGTCGAACCAAAAGAGCTGGAGCGCGTAGTTGCCGACGGGGACGATGTCTTCGAGTTCCTGCTGGTTGTCGCTGGGCGGCAGGTAGTCGATGCCCGCTTCGTGTCCTTGGCAGCCTGCACACGGACAATAGCCTCGCAGAATCTCGTGGGGGTAGATGCCCTTGTGACCATCGCCCCAATCGATCTCGGTGACGCGTGCACCTCGCGGGGAACGGATCGCTCTGCAGCGGATGGCGGGGTCGGTCATGGCCGGAGTTCTTCCAGAAAGCGCCGGGCCTGCGCAAGTCGTTTGATGCCCGATGTCGCGCCTGCGCTCGAAACGGCCTGCGCGGCAAGCAAGTGTCCGAGCGAGACGGCCTTCTTCCAGAATGCCGGCGTCCTCTCCCAAATGGGTGAGCTTTGCGCAGCAGCGTGCGCCGCGAAGATGCCTGAAAGGAACGCGTCCCCTGCGCCGGTCGCGTCGACGACCTTTCGCGGCTTCGTCGGAACGGCGATGCGGCCAAAGGGGCCCAGTACTTCGGCCGCCCCCTTCCCTCGCGTGAGAACGACAACGGCCCGCGGCGCGACCTTCTTCAGCCACGCGACGTCTTTGCCGAGCGCCTCGAGGTCCGCGGACGAAGCTTTGATGAGGGCTGCGCTCGCTGCGAGGTTTCGAGTCTCGCGAAGCATGGCGGCGCGCGACGACCACAGGTGTGCTCGCACGTTGAGGTCGAGAACGACTTCCGCGCCCGCCTTCTGCGCCCGTTCCAGGAAGACATGCGTGGCTTCGCGCAGTTCATCGTCGACGGAGGTGCTGGTACCAACGAGCGCGAGCGAGAGCTTCGGGAAGCGCTTCGGAAGCATGCCCGCGCGGTAGGACATGTCGGCCGTCTCCCGTCGATAAAACAAGAAGCTCGGCTCCCCGGCCTCGTCACGAAAGACGAAGGCGAGCCCCGTGCGTTCGGGCAACATCGCGAGGTATCGGCAATCGACACCGTCGCGCTCGAGCTTCTCGGTGAGTTGACGGCCGAAGCGGTCTCTGCCGACGGAGCCGACGATGTAGGCGTTGCACCCGAGCTTTCCCAATGTCGACGCCACATTCGCCGGAGCACCGCCGAGCTCGAAGACGAAACGGGTCGGATCGTCCGAGTCGATCTGGAAGACGTCCCACAACACTTCGCCGAAACACGCGATACCGGTCATCGGTGTTCTTCCATATCGCCATGAGCCGCGAGCGCCAATTCCCCGATGCGATGGAGCGCCAGGAGGTCTTCCTTGGACTCGAGCTTCGAGAGCTCCGCGATGCGCTGACCGAGCGAGAGGGGCGCCGAGAGCAGATTGCAGTACTCGGCGGAAAGACGGACGAGCTTTGCGTTGGAGCGGAGCGAAAGGCGGCAAGTAGCGCAGACGACGCCGCCCGAGAAAGCCTCGAGGACGGCCGTTCGGCCCGGAGGCCTTTGCGTGCCGCATGAGACGCAGCGCGAGAGTTCGAGCGCGTACCCGAAGTCCGAGAGGAGCTCGAGGACGCCCGCCCCGAAGACCGCGGCGCTCGGGTGCACCTTTTCGTCGAACGCATCGAGCAGGGTCGTGAGGGTTTCATACGCACGCGGCTCGGCGGTTCGGGGCGGCGCCAGTGCGCGGAGGGCACGGAGAATCGTGCCTGCGTGGTCCATGCGCTCGAGGTCTGTCGTGAGCCTCGACCGAATGCGGACGATTTCGGCGCTCTTGAAGCCCCACAGTTCGCCGCGCTGCTCCTTCAGATCGAAGGCGGCAGTGTGGAACGGCTCGAGGGCCCCGCCGACGCGCTTTCGCGATGCGCGTCCGCCACGGATGAGCGCACTCACCTTCCCGACGGCTTCGGTGAAGACGGCGATGACGAGGTCGCTCTCGCCGAAGGGCGTCGCGCGGAGAAGGTAGCCCTCGCTTCGAAGGTCGCTCAAACGCGAACGTCGAGCTGCGTCGCCGGAGTACGGTTCTCCGAAAGCTCGAGCGGAACGTCACGACCGCGCGGGCGCAGCATGATGGACACGGCGAGCGTGAAGAGAATGAGCAAAAGCACGCAAGCGATGGCTACACCGAAACGACGGCTGCCTTCGCGAACCGCGCGGGCAGGAGCCGTGACCGGCATTTGGGTGACCTCGGTGACGCGACGGCTCTGCGTGTAACGCGCGAGGATGTCTTGCGCGGAGAGACCGACCGTTTGCGCGAAAGAACGAAGGAAGCCTCGGACGAACACTTCGCCCGGAAGGTCGTCGAAGTGATCGCGCTCGATGGACTGGAGCGTCACGAGAGGGATGCGAGTGACGCGCGAAACTTCCGCGACACTCATGCCGCGCGCTTCCCGCCTCTTCCTCAGAATCTGCCCGACCGTTTCCACTGCGCCTTCCTTCATCTCAGGGAGTTCCCAGTTTGGCAAGCTCAACAGAGCATGCGCGACCACTCTTTGTCTCGGGTGCAATCTGCTTGCAATGCAAAAAATCTTCTTTGGCTCCGTCCGCTTTTCCGAGCCTTACGCGGGCGTAACCTCTCTCTTCCCACGCAACCTGCAGGTTCTTGCAGTCAGGGCTGTCGACGGTGACGGCAGCAGTGAATGCCTCTTCGGCAGCCGCGTAGTCGCGCTTTTTCGTGTAGGCGACGCCGAGGCGATAGTGCCCCACACAGAATTTTGGTTGGCTGGTAGAATTGCGCAGCGACACGATGCCCGCATCGAGCTTGCCTGACTGAACCTGGGCCCACCCGAGATTGCCCCAGGCGAGATGCGATGCGCTGTAAGCAGGATCGCGCGTCAGCGGCTCGAGAAGCGCAATCACATCCGAGTAGCGCTCGCGCCACAGCAGGATTTGCGCGAGGAGATTCTTTGCGTCGCGGAAGTTTTCGTCGGCGTGAATCGCCTTTCGCGCATAGGTCTCGGCCTGATCGACGCTGCAATCGGGGCCCTTCAACAGAGGCTCTTCGCTGCAGAACCAGGCGTAGATGACCGACGTGAAGTAGAGGGCTTTCGCATTGTCGGGGTCGAGTTCGACGGCGCGTTTCGCGTGGTCGAGGGCCCCTCGTGGCTGCCCCTTGTAGAAGATGTCCCTCGCGAGGTCGTACTCTGTCTCGCTCTGGCGTTCCGCGCTCTGCGCGCGCGGTCCCCCATTCGAAGACGGCGCACACGCTGAACCGGCGGTCAGCAGCATGCAGGCTGCCCACGGGATGGGCCTCGAAAATGCCCACGACGTGATTGGCGTAAAGAGACGCAACCCGCGATGGATAACCCCGATGGCGGGGTGCGTCAATGGACAATCTTTTGCCCACCTTGCGCTCAAACAATCGGAACCATTAGCTTAATGCGCTTTATGCGCTATGAGGAACCGTCATGAACGCGCGCCTGCCCTCCTCGCAACGCCTGACGACGCTCTCGTTTACGGCCGTGCTTGCCATCGTCGCATGCGCAGGCACCGAGGGCGGCACCCCCGATCCCGGCAACCCATGTGCGGCGAAGGGCGTATCGGCAGCGACGCGCTTCCCGAGCGGCTCGCGTGACGGTCACCCTGCGCCCGAGACTGCCAAACGTGACCACAAAGCTTACGCCGGGCGCATCACCAAGGCAGCGCAGATTCGACTGCCGGCAAACGGACGCAATCGTGTGCGCATCGGTGACTTCCTCATCGCGAACGACACCATCGCCGCGTACATCGGCAACGAGAGTCCTTCGGACGGCATGTCGCCCTTCGGCGGCGAGATCGTCGCCATCGAGCCGGTGGCCGAAGATGGTCTCCCGGGTGGCAAATCGCAGTATGGCGAAACCCTGTTCGCGCTGTCGAAAGAAGCTGTTTCCCCCGACCACGTCACGGTGCTGAACGACGGCAGTGACGGCAAGGCGGCCATCGTGCGCGCGTCCGGCGTCCTCAAGGACATCGCCTTCCTCGAGCCGTTCAAGGCCGTTTTTCCTGCAGAATACAAGTATCCCGTCGCGCTCGACTATGTCCTCGAACCGGGAGCGACGCAGATCAAGGTGCGTCTCTCGGTGCTCAACATTACGGGTGAACCCATCGACGTCACCAATACGGAGACGATCGCGCTCTTCCACTACTATCGTTCCCAGACGTTCACCGAGAGCCAGGCCTACGGAGACCCGCGCGGCGCGAGCAACTGGGTCTACTTCGACGGAGGTCCCGAAGCGGCATTCGCGATCCGCTCGGCGGGCGCTCCTCTGGAGTTCGGCCTCGAAGTTTCGGGCTTTCAATATTTCGTCGCGAAAGCGCTCGGCACCATTGGCGCATGCTCGGAGAAGTCCGTCGACTACGCCGAAGTGCTCACGGCCAAAGGTGGCCTCGATGGCGTGCTCACCGCGGCGCGGGTGCACGACAAACTGCCGCCCTACCCCGAAGTGACGGGTACGGTGAAGACCTCTGGGGGCCTCCCGCTCGCAGACGCACGAGTCCACATCCTCGACAAGGACGGCAAGTACTTGGTCGGCGTCACGACCGATGCCGGAGGGGCCTTCCGTGCGCATGCGCCGGCTGGGTCCACGGGCCTCGTCACCTACCCGGGCTACGTGAATCAAACGCCCCAGCCACTCGGCGGCACGAACGCGCTCGTGCTGGGCGACCTCTCCACCCTGCGCATTCGCGCGACGAACGCCAGCGACGGGAAGCCGCTTCCCGTGCGTATTCAAGTCATCCCGGATACACCGGTTCCGACGCTTCCGCCGGCCTTCGGCGTGCTCGGCGAAGACGGAGACCGCAGCTTGCAGGTCTTCGCGATGAACGGTGACGTGGATATCCCGGTTCCGCCTGGTACGCATCGCGTCTACGTCAGCCACGGATACGAATGGGAGCTCGTCGACAAGACCGTGAACGCCGAGGCGGGCAAGGTCGTGGAGGTCGAGGCAAAGCTCGCGCGAAGTGTGGTGAACCCCGATCGTATGTGCGCCGACTTCCACGTGCACTCGAACTTCTCGTTCGACTCGCAGGACTCACCACGCGAGAAGGTGAAGAGTGCCATCGCCGACGGACTCGACATTCCGGTATCGAGCGAGCACGAGTGGATCGCCGACTTCCAGCCGATCATTTCGGACCTCGGTCTCACCTCGTGGGCGTTCAGCTTCCCTTCCTCGGAATTGACGACGTTCACGATCGGTCACTTCGGGGTCGTGCCCCTCGTCCCTCGGCCGAGCTTGCGCAACAACGGTGCCGCGCAATGGATCGGCAAACGAATCCCGCAGGTGTTCAAAGAGGTCAACGATCTGCCCGAAAAGCCCGTACTCATCGTCAATCACCCTTCCGAGACGGCGCTGCTCGGCTACTTCGCCGGCACTGGATTCAGTCGCGCAACGCTCCAAGGTTCTGGCCCGCGCAAGGACGACTTTTCGGACGCATTTGCGGCGGTCGAGGTATGGAACAACAGCGACTTCGACAAGAATCGAGAGAAGTCCGTTGCCGATTGGTTCGCGCTCTTGAACGGCGGCAAGACAGTGTGGGGCGTGGGAAATTCCGACAGCCATCGCATCCGCACGTCCCCCGTTGGCTATCCACGCAACTGTCTTGCATTCGGCCATCACGACCCATCGATTCTCACGCAAGAGGCCGTTCGCGACACGCTGCGGGCAGGTCACTCCGTCGTGAGCGGAGGCATCTTCATGGAAGTGAAGGGCCCCGGTGGTGAACGCCCCGGCGACACGCTCACGAACAAGGCGGGTGGCGCGTTCACGTTGACCATACAATCTCCCTCGTGGGTTCGTGCGAAGAACTTGGAAGTGATCGTCGACGGAACGACCGTCGAGACGATCGAGCTCGGCACGAGCACGGGAACGCCGCCCGGCAACCGCTGGGAGCAAACGGTGAACGTGAAGCCCTCGGAATCGAAGGCACGTCACTGGGTCGTGTTCCACGCCCGCGGCGAAGGCGACCTCGCTCCGCTACACCCGGGCCGCAAAGCATTCGCCGTTTCGAACCCGGTCTTCTTCTGATTTCTCTGGACGAGGCAGGGGGTCCTTGGCCGTGAAAGAAGACAAGAGAGTCTGCGAGGAAGCTCAGTGGGCGGACATCCGCATCTTCCTCGCCATCTACCGTCACAAGACGCTCGGCATCGCAGCGAAGCGACTCGGTCTCGATACGTCGACCATGAGCCGTCGTTTGACTGCGCTGGAGGAAGCGCTCGGGGTTCGGCTGTTCGAACGCACGAGGGCAGGTCTCCTCGCGACGCACTCGGCCGAGCAGATGCTGCCCGCGGCTGAAGCCATGGATGCGGCGTTCGGTCGTATCACGCGTGACGTGTCGAGTGTCGAAGCGAGTGCGGAGGGCATCGTTCGACTCAGCGCTTCACCGGGCGTGGCCGACTTGTTCGTAGCGCCGGCTCTGCCTAGGCTCCTCGAACTGCATCCGCGAATCACGATCGAACTCGATGTGTCGCGAAGGGCACTCGACCTCACGAGGCACGAAGCAGACCTCGCGTTGAGGTCGTCGCATCCGAGCGGCTCAGACCTCATGATCACGAAGCTCGGTTCGGCAAGGTGGGTGGCGGCGGGGGCGCCGGAGGTCGTTGAGCGTGCCGGTCGTGTGCGGTCATGGACCGATGTTCCATGGATCGCGTGGGATCACGACCTCGCAAGCTTTCCCCCTGCGCGTTGGCTTTCCCTGCATGCGCCGAACGCCAAGGTCGCTCTTCGGACGAGCCACTCGACGTCGCAGCTCGTTGCGGCAGAAGCCGGGCTCGGGATGGTGCTCGCGCCCGAGGCCTATTTGAAGCTTCGCAAGCTCGCACCCCTTCGCTACGCAGAAGGCCTCGATGCGGACGCAGCAGCTTGGCCCACCGACGACTTGTGGCTCGTGGGACATCGCGCGCTCCGAGAGGTCCCGAGAGTGGCCGCTGTGTGGAACTTCTTCGCCGGCGAGTTTCGAGGCTTCATCGATCCAAAGCGCGTGAAGACGAAGCCGCACACCTGAGTTCCGTCATGCGAAGCCAGCACAGCGAACGTATTCGAAGGTAGGCACGCACCTACAGCGACAGACCGAGACGAATTTTCTGCGCCCGGTCGATGATCGTTTCGCGGAGGTGGAGCAACAGATCATGGTGAATGCAGCGCCCAGAGCGCCAGGATGAGCGCCAACCCGAGTACCAAGAGTCGCGAGAGGACCCCATGTCGCCCCATTCCCAAAGCTACGCGGAAGCGCCGCTGCCCCATCGCAATTGCATCGCTCCTGCGAGCGCCCTCGGCATCGATGAGAACGACGATGAAGCGATCTGGAGCACGGTGGCTCACAACGAAGAGCTCGATCTAGGGTGGGGTGACGACGCCTACTCGCGGGCGACGACGCCCGTACCGCCGCACAAACGCGGAGAGGCCGAAGGCCCCCATACGCTTCCCGGCCCCAAGCTCGACGCTCTGGTCGAAGAAGAAAAGAAGATCGCCCGGAATCGCTAGCACGACCGTGCTCGAGCGCTTCGGGCGACCCTCGTTCTTCGGAGAGATCAGTAGCCGGCGGGGAGCACAACGTCCCAGAGCGGAGTCTGCGTCGTCGGGCAGTTGTTGGGGTCGCTGGTGCCGTTCACCTCGACACACTTTTTGATCGGGCCGTTCAGGTAGTCGATCATCATGTCGTGATACCCGTTTCCGATGTCCCAGCGGTCGGAACGAAGGGCGCCCCAAGAGTTCTTGATGCGGAAGAACTCGATCTTCGTATCGGTGCGCAGCGCAGCCTCGAGCTTGGTCTTGTCGTAGGTCTTGCCGGCTTCGAGCAACGTGCCGTCTGCAAGGCGCGCCTGGTAGTCCGAGAAGACAGTCATGTGGCCGCCTTGGCGACCCGGACCGCGGCGGTCGAGTTCTACCTTGGAGAACTTCGAGTCGCGGGTGAGCGCGTTGAAATCGACGGCCCACGAAAGAACGACCGGTGCACCGTCGTGCATGGCGCGTTGAATACGCACCTGAAGAGCGCGACGAGAGCTCGCGTTGCTCGGGTAGTCGACCTCCTGGAACGCGTAGGTGCCCGTGCGACCGTAGAGCCAAGAGCCCGTTCCGATGGCGTCGGCGAGCGTGACCTTCTTCGCAACGTGCGTCGTTGCGTCGGGGACCGACACGGGAACGTCTTTGGCGCGCAAGATATCCGTCCCGGTCTTCTTGGAAGCATACGCGCGGTCGAGCGTCTTGTTCACGGACACACCGAACACCTTGTCGAGCTTCGCCTTCACCGCCGTGCTGAGGCCGAATGCGCGATCGAGTTCGGCGCGAACGAGCTTGCGGTCGCGACGTGCAGCGGGGTCTTTCAGAACGCCGGACTTCATCGAGAGATTGATGGCGTCGAGGGCGCTCTTTTGCGTGTTCGACATCTCCGACTCTTGCTCGGCAGGAATGAAGTTGCCCTCGGTCACGATGCCGTACCGCGTGATGAGATCCGTCGCGACGCCGAAGCTACCGCCGGTCGAAATCTCGGTCGACGCGCGACCGTTCGTGAGCTGTTCGAACCAGTGCCAGTACGTGATGTAGCTCTCGGAGATGTTCATCTCCGTTCCGGTGGCGCGCTCGTTCAGAGATTCTGCCCAGCCGGCAACCGCATAGACCCAGCAGTTGCCAATCGACTGCCTCTTCACCTTCGTGTGATCGACGACCGTGATGTCGCTGCTGTCGACATCGACCTCTTCGTCACCTTGCGCATCGGCGCTCGCGCAAGCAGTTGGGCCAGCGGCAGCGAGCGTGAGGAGAGCGAGGAGAGAAAGCGAGCGGAGGGGCGAACGCGTCATGGGGAGGACTCCTGAGAGAGATTGCTCCCACGTAATGCGATTCGTGTGCCAAGGTAGGCAGTTGTCCTACACGGGCCCCAGGTGCGAAACTGCGGCCTTTTGTGCTCCTCCGCCACCCGCCGAGGCCGAGCTAGCCTGGGCCTCCGACGATCCGAAAGGATCCAGAACGATCCAGAGTCGAGCATCGCGAAGAAACGCGCCCACCGAGAATGCCCCCTCCGCCAACCGCCTCCAGGTCTCGGGGAGCTCGAGGGACCATGCGAGACGCCAAACGCCTCTGTGTCTCGGGAAGCTCGAGACGCCAAACGCCTCTTGGTCTTGGGGAGCTCGAGGGGCTATGCCCCTCGAACCAGAGAGCGGGAAAAGGGATTCGAACCCTCGACGTCAACCTTGGCAAGGTTGCACTCTACCACTGAGTTATTCCCGCAACAGGACGCGAAGAGTTAGCGGGTCTTCTCGCGAGTGTCAACAGGTGTTCTGGCGTCACTTGTGAGAAAGGTCTCCCACTTCCCTCTTCGGATGCGCCTTGGGAGAGGTGGGAGGATCCCCTACGGGAACCTCGAAATCGTGCATACGTCTCGACGCACGCCTTCCCAGCGCGAACTCCATGGTTATCGTTGAAATTACATGGCTCCGGAACTGGCAACGATGTTGCCCGAATTGGTTCGGTCGGGGAGCACTCCGACACCCGGAGCGCAACGGCGACTACGCCCTCAACCCGAAACACTCCTATGACCAGCGCTGCATTCGCACGTTGACCGGAGTGCCGGCACCCCCGCCGGAGGAGGAAACCTACACCATGTTATGTTTTACCAAGGCTCTTACGCGGAGCGCGCAGCACTAACCTGCGACCCGTCGCCCAAGCTCCTCTTTGCATGAGCTGCGGCGACAACCGCGAGAGCGGCGTAACCCGGGCCGGCTTTGCCGGACCCGGGTTCGTTTTTTTCTGGCGGGCCTAGACCAACTTCATCGGAGCCGTGAGGCACGGGTGGGCTAGCGGAAAGGGAACGCGGACCGCGAGGTCGCGGCTTCGTTTCCGCTCCGCACAAAATCCCCGGCCGCCTTTCTGCACGCCTCCCGACGAGGCGGCCGAGTCGGCGGCTGCTGGCCGGGGATTTTTGCGTTCGCTCTCACTTCGCCGCGCCTCACGCCCCGCTCGAATGACAGCTCGCGTGAGGGCGCCTTTGCCGGACCCGGGTCGGGTCAGAGCGAGGATGCGAACGCGCCGAGCGCATCGCTGAAACCCGAAAGCGCTTCGTCGAGTTCGGCCTTCGTGACGGTGAGTGGAGGCGCCACCATCGCGATGTTGTACTTGCCAAAGCTGTAGATGCCGCGTTTGCGAAGCTCGGCGTAGAAGTTCTTCATGGGCCCGAGACCTCCGGCGCCCTGCCACGGAACGAGAGGTTCCTTCGTCTTCTGATCTTTCACGCACTCGACGGCAAAGAAGCCACCTACGCCTCGGACGTCGCCGATGATGGAGTGTTTCTTCTGCATGGCCGCGAGGCCTTCCTTCAGCCAAGCTTCCACTTCGAGGGAACGTTCGAAGATGCCCTCTTCACGGTAGGCGCGAAGCGTTGCGAGCCCAGCCGCCATCGTCATGGGGTGCCCCGAGTAGGTGTGACCGTTCGGGATGGGTTTGTCGTCGAAGTACTTCGCGATGTTTTCGCGCACCATCACGCCGCCGAGCGGCAGGTACGCAGACGTTACACCCTTGGCGAACGTGATGATGTCCGGCGTGACGCCCCAACGCATACAGGCAAACGCAGCGCCGCAGCGACCGAAACCCGTCATGACCTCGTCGAAGACCAGAAGGATTCCGTGTTTCTCGGTGAGCTTGCGAAGACCGGCGAGGTAACCGTCCGGGTAAACGATGACGCCGTTCGACCCGACGACGGGTTCGATGATGAGCGCCGCAATGTGCTTCGGGTTCTCGTACGTGAAGATGTTCTCGATGTGGGCGAGGGCGCGCTCGCATTCTTCTTCCGGTGAGCTCGCATAGAAGTTCGAGCGATAGGGGAACGGCGCGAAGAAGCGCACGATGCCCGCGCCCGTGTTGCCTTCCCCACCCCAGCGGCGGTCTTCGCCCGTGAGGGTGATGGACGTGCCCGACGCGCCGTGAAACGATCGGTACGCCGTCATGATCTTGTTGCGCCCCGTCAGCGTGCGCGCCATGCGGACGACGTCATCGTTCGATTCGGCGCCGCCGGTCGTGAAGAACGTGCGAGCGCCTTCGGGGAACGGTGAAAGTCGAGACAGCTCCGCGGCGAGCTCCGCGCGGGCCTCGAGGAAAAGCGAAGGCGCGGCGTAACAGAGCGTCGCCGCCTGATCTTGAATCGCCTTCACGACTTTGGGATGACCGTGCCCGAGATTGACGGCGATGAGGCCGCTCGACATGTCGAAGTACTTCTTGCCCTCCGAGTCGTAGAGGTAGCGACCTTCTCCGCGGGTGATCACCGGCGCCGTCAGGCCTCCTTGCACTGCCCACGGCGTGAGCACATGACGTTGATGAAGCGCTTGAATCTCGGACGTGTTCATGATGCCGGGAACTATGGCAGACCGCGGCCCTGAACGCCGCGTGAAAAAGCCCATCGTCCGCGGTTTTTCAATCGGCGCGCATGCCGCCGTCGCCCTCGGAAAGGGCGGAGACGCGGGCCGGCTCGAGGGCACCAGCGCCGGAGCGCCCGTCGTGCGCCGTCACGATGCTCGAGCTGTCGTCATGCTCGCTCTCGGCCTTGGCCGTCACGGTCCGCAGGAGGAGCCAACCGATGGCGAGCGTTCCAACCCCCGCGAATAGGAAGCGTGCGGCCGCATGGGCGCGCCTGCGCCGAGCGATGCGCTTTTCGAGTTCGCCCCACACCCGTCGCTGCCGCTCGGCATCGAAAATGCGGCTCACGGTTCGAACCTCCCGCGCATGCGCTCTTCGGCCTGCGCGATGCGTCGCTTGGTGGTGGCGAGCGAGATGGCACACGCCTTTGCCACCTCGGGGAGCGTGAAGTCGTACGTGCGGGCGAGAATCCAGGGCATGCGAAGGTCCGTCGGAAGCCGCTCGAGCGCTTCGAGGAGGTCTTCGGCGGCCGCCGTCGCGCGCGGGTCGCTACGCGTCGCGCCGAAAAGTGCGAAGACCCCGAAGAGCGTTCGACGACGTCGACGCTTCGAAACGAGTCGAAGCGCCTTGCGAACAGCGATGGTCGCGAGGAAACCGCGAACCGAAGCCGCATTCTCGACGGTATGCAACACATCGAGGGCCGAGAGGAACGTCTCTTGAACGAGGTCGTCGAGCTCGGCGTCAGCGCCCAAGACCCGAAAGAGAACACCTGCCACGTAGGATGCATGCGCGTCGTAGAAGTCCCGCACTGCCGTCGCATCGCCCCTCGCGATCGCGCGGAGAGCATCGTGCTCTGGCGAGCCGTTCTCCTGTGATCGCGCAGGAGCGAGCGTTGCGTGGGACGTGATCGCTGCCATGTCTGTTCGGTCTAGTAGCGACGAGAACGGCCATTCGGCTCAAGAAAGTTCAGGCACGCGAATTTTGAGCTTTTTCGGGAGGTTTGGCGCGCCTTCCCGACGTGCCATTCCTTTCAGCGTTCCAGAGCACGCCCGCGATGGAGGGGCTCTTCGGTGTCGCCTTGCTCGGTTTGGGGGGCGGCCCGAGCGGAGTGACCCGCTCGGCTCGGGTGATTCGCAGCCTCGTGGCGGTAGCGTTCCTCGCAGCTTCTCCCGGCTTTGCGATGCGCTCGGGCCTGCTCCACCCCGCCGCGAGTGCGAGCGCGTTCGCGCAGGACCTCTTTGCATACCTGTGGGCAACCTCCGTCATCGTGTTCGCCGGCGCGAGCCCCTCCGCGAAGCGACTGCTCGCCGCCGCCGCGCTCGGTTCGACCGTCCTCATGTCGCCTTCTTCCCGCACGGAGGCGCCTGCACTCCTCGCGCTCGCGCTCGCCTTGCCGAGAGGAAAGCTTCGGCACCTCTCGATGGCGCTTTGGCTTCTCGCATGGTTGCCAGGAGTCCGCGCGTCGTGGGAAGCGTATGGAGTCGCGCACACCTTCGAAGACGCGTGGCTTCGCTGCCTGCGCGCCACGTTTCCCGCGTGTGTCTTCGTGCCTGTCGTTCTCGCTAGGTTTTCGACCCGCGTCCACGAGGCAGCTCCGGAGCCACTCCGGCCGCTCGGCGCCTTCTTCTGCATGGCGCTGCTCCGTGGGCCGCAACATCCCGTCGTGCTCCTCGTTCCGCTCGCGACCTTGCTTGCACTTTACGTGACACGGGTCGAGATGCCCGAGCGTGCGCATGCGCCTCTTGCCGGCGTCTTCGTCGCGGCCGTCTTCGCCTCACTCGTGCGACTCGAATTCACGAACGAGGGCGGCCAAGGCGTGCGTGAGTTCTTTCCCGCCTCGGCTTCGTCGACGCCCACATCGAGCGTCGCGCCGTCCGCTTCGAACGTCGTCCTCGGGGTCATGATGGCTGCCGTCGCGTTTGCGCTCTGTTCCGTCGCAGCGAGCGCCTTCTTGTCTCCCCCATCCAATCTTCGCGTGCGCTTTCGACAAGGAGCTGCTGGTCTCGTGGCACTCGCGACGCTCGCGTGGTCCCTCACGCTCTCTGCTCGGTTTCGTCGACAAACGGGCGCAGGGGCGATCGAGTATTGGCGGGAAACCCGCGGGCCGAAGAGCGAGCTTTTCGCGACCCCAATTGCACGGCAAAGCATGGCAGCGAGCAACGCGACGCCGAGCATCGTCGCGAAGGAGGGCGGCCCCGCATCGTGGATCTCGTGGCTCGATTCGGCCGGGGAAAGCGAGCCATGGATGGTCGCATCGAAAGCGGAACTCGCGCAGCTGTCGTTCGAGTATCGCAAGCGGCACGGTCGCAATCTCCCGATTGGGTACGCGGACGATGCCTTCGTGGTCTTTCGTCGACGCCCACCCGCAGGCGCCGGGAGCCCGCTCGATGAAATCGTCGGTTCGACTGAGCGAACCGATCTTCGCGGAACCCGTGCGGAGTTCGAGGGAGGCATCACGGCATTGGGGGTTTCACTCGAAGACCTCGACCGAAAGGCCTTGAGCGCGGCCCCGCGCGGAACCTTTCGTATCGTCACCCACTTTCGCGTCAGCGCAGCGCAGCACGGCGGTTACTGCACGTTCCTCCACATCGATCACGCGCCATCCAGATACGCTGCCGAACACCGCGAACTCGCCTATCCGATGGCGTTCTGGATGCCCGGCGACGTCATCTCGGATGCATTCGAGGTGAACTTACCCCCTCACTTCCGAACCGGGAGTTACGCCGTCTACTACGGGCTCGGTCAACTGCCGTGCGAGGACGATAGACGCATGGGCGTGCGCGGACGCCCAGACGGGCGCGTGTACGGCGGACAGCTGGTGGTGCCATGAAGCCGAAAGCCCTCGCCGGCGCGTGGCTCCGTCATGAACTAGCCGTTCGTGGAATCGCGACGGTCGCGTCTCTGTTCGTTCTCGTCTGGGCCTTCGCGCGACCCAGCGCGCCCGCCAAGGCGTCTCCCGTCCTGGACGCCCTTCTTCCGTGGGCCACGCTCGCCATACTCTCGTTTTTGGGATTCCTGCCAGCTTGCTCGATTCGTCGAGGTGTGGACGTCCCGCTCGCGAGGCGACTGCCGTGGCGCCCCCTCGCGAGTGTGGCAGTGTCGACGACGAGCTTCGTGGTCGTGGTTCGTCTCACCGTCAGCGGCACACTCGGGCGGTTCGGAGGCGCATTCACCTCGGTCTTTGGAACGATGATGCTTCTCGGGGTCGTGGCGAGTCTCGTCGCCATGGCGCGCGCGAGGAACACTGGCGCGACGCGAACGTGGCCCGTCTGGGCATGGGTCATGAGCGTTGGGGTCGCACTCGGGTTTCCCATGCTCGGCGCGTACGGTCTGACAGACCCTTGGGAGACGCACTACGCCGAGGTTGCGCGCGAGATACTGGCCCGCGACGACGCCATCTCTCCATGGTGGGCGAACGAAGGCTGGTTCCACTCGAAGCCGGTTCTTCTCTTCTGGCTCGAGTCCATCAGCATGCGGCTATTCGGCGCAGGTTTTCGGCCCGGCGAGGTGCTCCCGTCCATTCACGCACAACCCGAGTGGGCCGTGCGTTTGCCAAACTTTCTTTGTGCCGTCATCGGCAGTGCGGTGCTCGCGGAAGGCGTCGCGCATCGATTGGGTCGCCGCGCAGGCCTCATCGGCGGCGTCATCCTTTGGCTCTGTCCATTCTACTTGCTGATGGCCCGACAGGCGATCACGGACATGCCCCTTACTGCTGGGATCGAAGCCTCGTGCGGGTTTCTCCTGCTTCGCACTTCGCACGTCGACGAAGTGGCGAGTCGGCCGTATGCCATCGGAGGCCTCGTGTTCGAGGTTGCGCCAAGTTGGCCGCTGACGTTCTTCGCTTCTTTCCTTCTCACTTCCCAGGTCGCGTACGTAACCTCCCGCGGCGGAATTCCGCCGTTTGCGATTCATCGCGACCTCGTGCGCGCGGGCTCGTTCGGGACGTGTGGGATTTTACCGGATCACCCTCCCTGCACCCCCGTGACCTTGCATGCGCCTTGGCTCACGCCGTACGTACAGGGAACGCTCTTCGGCATTTTCGTCCTTTACGTCTTCCAAGAGTTCGCCGGCACGCGGAGTCGGAACACGCTTCTCTTCTACGCGGCCTCTCTCACTGCGGCCGCCGCGGCCATGGCCAAGGGGCCGCTCGGACTCGTCCTGCCGACGAGCGTGTTTTTGGCCGACGTCGTGTCACGGAAGCGCTTCGAGGACCTCGCTCTCTCGAGCGAACGTTTGACAGGCCTCACCGCAGCGGCACTCGCTATCCTTCCTTGGTACGTTGCCCTCTACGCAAGACACGGCCGCCTGTTCTACGACGACCTCGTGCTCCGTCACATGTTCGGGCGCGCACTCGAACATTTGCACGACGTGAACGAGCTCGAAGATACCGGACTCCGCTACTACCTCGCGCAACTCGGGTACGGCGCACTCCCACTCGTCGCGATGTTACCTGCTGCCATCGTGGGTGCTCTCAGAGATGCGCGACGTCTCTCCCTCCTCGTATGGGCCGGTGTGGCGTTCGCGATCGTCACGTCGATGAAGACGAAGTTTCATCACTATGTCTTTCCGGTCGTGCCACCCCTCGCCATGCTCGTGGGCGTCGAATGCGCCCGCGCGCGCACGAGAGGTTTGGCCGCCGTCGTTGGCGGCGTGTGCGCACTCTTCGTCGTCTCGGACCTCGCGACGATGCGAGGCAGCACGTTTGGACCGTCTCGGTTCATCGCCCTCCTCTGCTATCGGTACGACCGCGCCTGGCCCCTCGCCGCCCCCCTCCAAGCTGGCAAGTCCTATCTCGCCGTCCTCGTACTAACCGCACTCTGCATTCTTTTCGTGAGGTTCTCGCGAGGTCGCGTGGCGGTCGCGGTGTTGGCTGCGCCTCTCGCGCTCTATCTGTCGTTCGTCTATGCGCCTCTCGTGTCGCAGCACTTCGGACAGAGGCCCGCCTTCGAGGCGTTCGTTGCAAGGACGAGATTCGACCCGGGAAGCCGCGAGCCAGCTTTGGCCTACCACTTGAACTGGAAGGGCGAAAACTACTATTCGGGCAACCAGATCGCGCTCTTCATCCACGGCGGCGCCGCGTTTTCCGACTACCTGATGCGAAGAAGGGCCGCCGGAATCTCTGTCTTCTACGTCGCCACGGAATGGTCGTCCTTGGCTTCACTCCGAACCGAACTGGGCGTCGGCGCGACAATGCAGCCCGTCACCTCGGAATCGGACGGAAACCGCTTCTGCCTGGTCCGGGTGACGTTCCCAACCGCGCCCCCCTGAGCTACCCTCCCGGCCATGCTCGACAAGATCGTGGCCCTCCTCGACGCGGAAGCAATCGAGAAACGCATCGCTGCCGCCATCGTACTCGGCGAGTTGCGTGTAAAATCTCCGGAAGCGACCCAAGGGTTGCTCACGGCGATGGGCAGCGGCATTCCTTTGCTGCAGTGCCACGCCATCGAAGCCCTCGGACGCGCGAAACCGGCGAAGGCGGTCGCGCCGTTGCTCGACCTCGCGGCATCGACACAAGCGGAAGTGCGCCAGGCCACGAAGAGAGCACTCGGGGCGTACGGCGAAGAAATCGTCCCGCAAATCAAAGCACGCATGGCCTCCGCCAACCCGGAAGAGCGTCGCGCGCTCGATGCGGTCCTCGCAGAGCTCGGCGGGAAGAGCGCTTTTGCGACCCTCCTCGCGAGCATGACCTCGCAAGAGGAAGAGGCTGCCAAGCGCGCCGCGGTCGGCATGCGACAGGTCATCAAGAGCGCCGACGGACGCGAGCGCCGTACCTACCTGGCCGAAACCGAGAAGTTCATCGAGAAAGCGCGCGCGAGCAAAGAGCCGCATCCCGCCGCCATCATCGGAGCCATCAAGATCCTGGGGTTCCTCGAGGACGAACGCGCCATCCCGACACTGCTTTCGTGCGCAACCGACAAGAAGAGTCATCCGCACGTGCGTCAAGAGGCGTTCATCGCGGTCCGCTTCTGCATGACCGGCAAGCGAGCCGACAAGAAGCTCGTCGACGCTCTCGTGACCGCCGCGGAGAGCCCCGACCGCACGCTCGCGCAGGCGGCACTCCTCACGCTGGCTTCCATCGAGGTCGCTCCGGAAGCGACGAAGCGACTCTTCAGCTTGGTCGCGCACCAAGAGTTCGAACGCGCCCGTCTCGTCATCGAACACCTCTCGCGCCGGAAGGACGCCGAGAGCGCCGCAGTGCTCATCGACGCCGTGCTCAAGCTCGACAAGCCGAGGGCAGACCTCGCGATGCAAGCGCTGCTCACGAACGAAGCCGCCGCAAACCCCCTGGCACGCGCGCTCATCGAAACGAAAGACAGCGAAAAATCCTGGACGCTCCGTACGGCCCTCAAGCCGATGGCACGCAACGTGAGCACCGCGCTCAAGAAGGCGCTTCGCGAAGAGCTCGTCAGCCGCCTGGCTGCCTCCGATCGCGGCTGGGAAGCCATTCTCGACACGGTGCGCGACATCGACAGCGCTGCGTTCGAAGCCGACCTCCGCGCCCTTCATGCCAAAGTCGACCGGACGACGAAGACCGACAAGGCCCTCTCGCTCCTTCGCATTCTCTGCAAGTTCGAATTCGCTACCGACGAGGACCGCATGCTCCTCGCGCACAAGACACTGCGCCAGAACGACGACTACGAAACGCGTCCTGAAGTTCGCGCCAAAGACGAGAGCCTGCGCCTCATGGGAGAACTCGCACGGCGCGGCTACGACGTAGGCAAGGTGCTTCTAAAGGACAAGAAGCTTCCTATCGAGGCGCTCTACTACGTCGGGTTCCACTTTGCGGAGGCCAAGCATGGCCTCGGTGAGGAGCTGCTCGAAGAAGTGATCTCCCGTGCGGGCCGCACCAAAGTCGGGAAGATGGCGAAGAACAAACTCGCCCTCTCGAATCGCTGAAGGCTGATGACCAAGTGAGAAACGTAGTCGGCATCGATCTCGGCACGACGAACTCCGTCGTTGCTACCGCGTTTGCAAACCCGAACGGCGAGCCGTCCGTGCGCGTCATTCCGGACGAAGAGGGAAAGACCCTCACGCCAAGCGTCATCAGTTTTCATCCGAGCGGCGACATCCTGGTGGGCCGCGGAGCAAGGGCGCGGCGCCTCATCGATGCCAGAAACACCATCTTCAGCGTGAAGCGCCTCCTCGGGCACCCCTGGAACAGTCCAGTGCTCGCCGAAGCCCGCGCCCGCTCTCCCTTCGAGCTTCGCGAAGGCCCGAGTGAGGGCTGCGTCGTTCGCGCTCGAGGTCACGACTACTCGCTTCCCGAGCTCTCGGCGATCGTCCTTCGAAGGCTTCGCGAAATCGCCTCGCGCGACCTCGGTGAGAACGTCACGCAGGCCGTCATCACCGTCCCCGCCCATTTCAACGAGCTGCAACGCGCGAGCACCAAGATCGCAGGGCGCGTGGCGGGTCTCGACGTCCTCCGCATCTTGAACGAGCCCACGGCGGCCGCTCTGGCCTACGGACTCGGCAAGGCAGGCCGCGAGCGCGTCGCCGTTTACGACTTCGGCGGCGGCACGTTCGACTGCACCATCCTCGACTTGAACGGAAGCGTCTACGAGGTCCTCGCCACGGCAGGCGACACGTTCCTTGGCGGTGACGACGTCGACATTCGTATCGCCGACCGCATGAACGAAGAGCTGCTGTCGAGCTCCCGTTACGACGCGCGCAGCGACCCGCAGGCCTACGAGCGACTCCGTGTCGCTGCCGAAGAGATCAAGTGGATGCTCAGCCGCGACATGCAAGCGGAGATACGCATCCCCGAAGTAGCGTACGGCGTCGGCGGTCGAGCACTCGACTTCCGGTTCTCCATGAGCCGCCCCGAGCTCGAACGCATCGCCATCGATCTCGTCGATCGCACGCTCCAAGTCACCGGCGAAGCTCTGGCGGTCGCGAAGCTTTCACCAACCTCCATCGACCGCGTCATTCTCGTCGGCGGATCGACGCGCATGCCACTCGTGCAGCGCCGCGTCGAAATGTATTTCGGCAAGCCCGCGCTGTCGACATTGAACCCCGACGAGGTCGTCGCGATGGGCGCAGCAATTCAAGCCGCTGCGCTCCTCACGTCGAGTGCCTCGGAGCCGCTTCCCGCGGCGCCGCCGGTCCTTCGCTCGACGGCTTCGATGCCTGGAGCTCCTCCGCCCTCCCCTGCTTCGGTGCCGCCCTCGACGTCCCCGGGGCTCTTCTGGGCGCCGGGCGAAGAGGACACGTCGAAGGGCGCGCCCCTTGGCATGCCGCCGCAGCGCATCGTCGCGAAGAGCATTCCACCGCAAGGGCTCTTCGGGTCCATCGACGACGAAACCCGAACTTCCAGGCACGACCCGAGAAACTTCCCCGAAGGAGCCGGCGGTCCGGCCCTCTCGCCGGCCCCCGCAGGCGCAACGCAACAACTCCCCTCGTTTCCGAAGGCACGTGCGTCGGCTCCTTCGTTTCATCCCGGTCCGTCGGAACGCTCGCCGAACGAGCGCCCCCCCAGTGCTCCGCCGCCCTTGCCGCCCGCGGCCAAGACCATTTCGATCGCGCCGAGCTCGCTCATGCCAGCTCCGCCCGCGCCCTACCCGCCGAGCCCCGACGTCACGCGGCAAATGGCTGCGTTCGCCTCGGCCCCCGTCCTCGTCGACGTCACGCCGCGCGCGCTCGTCGTCGAAACCGCCGGCGGATTCACCGACGTGCTCATTCCGCGGAACGCCCGCATTCCCTGTGATCGAACGCGCTTCTTCTCCACGGCACGGGACGGGCAAACCTCCGTCCGCATTCGCGTAGCCCAGGGCGAGAGCCCTCGATTCGGAGACAACACGTTCCTGGGTGAGCTCTGGTTGACGGAGATTCCTCCGGCACCGCGCGGAGCTTTGACCCTCGACGTGACGTTCGAGCTCGACG
This sequence comes from Polyangiaceae bacterium, assembly GCA_046351415.1. Lineage (GTDB taxonomy): Bacteria > Myxococcota_A > Polyangia > Polyangiales > Polyangiaceae > JABFRG01. Next base: position 96,402 of record JAXLYO010000002.1, read on the forward strand.
AAGGGGGCACCCTGCAAGTGCGCGCCAAAGACCAAGCAACGGGCGCGAGTACGCATGCGGTCATGCAGCTCGTCGGTGGCACGCGTGAATCTCAAGTGCCGCCCATGATGGACCGTGTCGCGAATCTACCCGTCCGTGGAGGCTACGCATGAATTCTCCCTCGAGCGCTCCCGCAAGCGATTCACTGGTCATCAGCGATTGGGGAGCTCGACTCGACTCGTTCACCTACTACGACGTGCTCGACCTCCCTCCGTTCGCAACCCCTGACGAAATCCAGGTGGGTTTTCATGCATTCTGCACGCGTTTTCATCCGGACCGCCATCGCCGAAGGGCGGAGGCCGAGCGGGTCGTCATCGGCCGCATTTTTCGTCGCGGCGCAGAGGCTTACCGCATCTTGTCCGACCCCGACGCCCGAGCGCGCTACGACATGGGGCTGTCCCGCGGCGAGACGCGCGCGTCCATGGCCGTACGCGGAGCCGTCGCAGACCCTCGGGCTTCGGTAGCGCCAAAGCCCGTACGTCTGGAAGATGCGGTTCGCAATCCGGCGGCACGCCCGTTCGCCAGGCGCGCCGAAGAGCTTGCTCTTCTCGGCGACCGCCCGCAGGCCAAGCTTCAATTGAGCCTCGCCATGAACATGGACCCGAAAAATGAGGTCCTCGAAGCCTTCCAGAAAACATTGCTCGAAGCCCAGCCCGGCAGCACACAGCGCCCCCCGCCCGTCCGCTAGCTGTGCTATCGTCCGCCCGATGAAAGGGCGTTCTTCGATCGCGTTCTACGCACTCTGGGCGGTCACAGCTGCGCTTTTCGTTTTTGCCATCCAGCAGATCTTCCTCCGTACCCCAGCCGAAGTGCGCATGGGCATCGTCCAGAAGATCTTCTACTTCCACGTTCCGAGCGCGTACTGCATGTACCTCGGGGCGACGGCATGCTTCGTTGGCTCTGTCGGCTATCTCGTCAAAGGCACCGACGTCTGGGACGCGCTGGGCCGTGCGGGCGCTGAGCTCGCCGTGGCCTTCGGTTTCATCGTGCTGACTACGGGTCCCTTGTGGGGCGCCAAGGCGTGGGGACACTACTGGACGTGGGACCCTCGCCTCACGACGTGCCTCCTCAGCGTGATGATTTACGTGGCCTACTCGATGCTTCGGAGTTTCACGGGTGACGGTCCCCAGGAGCGCCGGTTCGCATCGGGCCTCGGCATTCTGGGCGCCTTCAACCTGCCCATCATTCACTACAGCGTGCAGAAGTGGGGCGGGCAGCATCCGACGGTCATCACTCAGAAGGGTGGAGGCTTGCAGCACCCCGCCATGAAACTCTCGCTCACGCTGACGTTCATTGCATTTACGCTCTTCGCGGTCTTGCTGATCTGGGCGCGCGTCCGCTACGAACTGGCGAGAGCAAAACTCGAGCGCCTCGAAGAAGACGCCATCGACTTGGGAATCGACGATCGGATGGAAACCTGATGCAGACCACGCCAAGCACGACCGCCACCGCTCCGCAGGCGGCTCCGGCCCCTGCTTCTGCTTCGCCGAGTGCCGACGTCGCCGAATCTCGCGCGACGACTTTCCAGGCTGTCGAGGGTGGGGAAACCCGCAGCGGCGAGGTGCTCCTCGTCGAAGCCTATGCGGTCCTCTGGGTCATCCTCTTCGCCTGGCTAGCGCTCATGTGGCGCAAACAAGCGCGACTGAACGCCCGCATCGAAGAACTCGATCGCGCGCTCGATCGAGCCGTCGCCGCACAGGCACACGCACAAGGAGGCGTGGCTTCCGCTGAGGGCAAAGGCAAATGAACACGCCCGGACCGGAACACTTCCTCTTCATTCCAGGAGTGCTCCTGTTCGGCATCGTCATCGGATACATTCTCGGCGGAAAAGCCGCGCGCGCACAGGGCGAGCAGCGACGACGCCGCAGTCGTGAATAGAGCAGACATCACAAGGTAGAAGAGAAAATCATGATCGAATTTTCGCTCTCGGACGAACAGAAGCAACTCATCGAAATGGCCAAGCGCTTTGCCAAGGAGCGCATCATCCCGGTCGCGGCAGAAGCCGATCAGAAGAGCGAGTTTCCGAAAGGTGTCTTCGAGGCAGCCTGGGAAGCAGGCCTCGTCAACGTCACCATTCCGACGGAATACGGCGGAGCGGGTGTTGGTGAGCTCGAAGACACGATGGTCGTCGAGGAACTTGCCTACGGCTGCAGCGGCATCCAAACGAGCATGACTGCCAATACGCTCGCCGCGACGCCCATCATCTTGGCCGGCTCCGAAGAGCAGAAGAAGAAGTACCTCGGCCTTCTCACGTCGGAGCCCGCCCGCGCGAGCTACGCCACGAGCGAGCCCTCCGCTGGAAGCGACGTCGCCGGAATGCAATGCCGCTTCAAGAAGGTCGGCGACGACTACGTGCTCAACGGCAGCAAGGCCTGGATCACGAACGCCAGCTACGCTCGTTGGTTCGTCGTTTTCGCCACGGAAGACCCGGCTCTCAAGCACAAGGGTATCGCTGCATTCATCGTCGATCGCGACACGCCAGGCTTCGAAGTCCTGCGTCACGAGGACAAGCTGGGTCAGCGTGCAAGCGATACGTGCGGCCTCACCCTCCAAGACGTCAAGGTTCCGAAGGTGAACCTCCTCGCACCGGCCGGCCAGGGCTTCAAGGTGGCGATGGAAACGTTCAACCAAACGCGTCCCACCATCGGCGCCGGCGCGGTCGGCATCATGCGCCGCTGCTTGGACGAATGCACCGCCTATGCGAAAGAGCGCAAGACCTTCGGCGTGCCGATCGCCCAGCACCAAGCAGTTCAGTTCATGCTCGCCGAGATGGCCATTCGCATCGAAGCGACGCAGCTTCTCGTGCGCAAGGCCGCTTGGGGTCTCGACAAGGGCATTCGCAATCCCCTCACCTCCTCCTGCGCGAAGGCATTCGGTGCGGACGCTGCCATGGCCACGGCCATCGACGCCGTGCAGATCTTCGGTGGCAACGGCTACGTGAAGGACTACCCGGTCGAGAAGCTGATGCGCGACGCGAAGATCCTCCAGATCTACGAGGGCACGAGCCAGATCCAGCGCGTCGTGATCGCGCGACACCTGCTCGGTGGCTGAGCGCCGGAGGCACGCGCTTCTCTTTCTCACGCGCACGTGCGCGACGCTGGCGCTCGCGTCGTGTTCGCTCATGTGCGCGCAGGGAGTCACGAACGAAGTTCCTCACGTAGCGGGCGGCGCAGCTACGGATCCCCAGCGACCGCCTCCTCCCGCTCCCTCTGGTCCACCTGCCCCCTCGACGAGCGGCTCGACGCTGGCGCCGGACGAGGGCTACGAATACGTCGCGCGAAGCGGCAAAGTTTCGATCGCGCTCGCAGAAGCGAGAGGTCCCGAGCGCGCACGCGTCACGCAGGCAACGGATCGCGCACTCGACAAGCTCGTGGCGTGCATGCGTTCGCTTTCGCATGAATCGCGAGAGCTTGGCCCCGGTGCGGCCCGCGTGGTGCTGACGCTTTCGGAATACGGAGAAGTCTTGGGCGAGCGTGTCGTAGCAGGAAAGGATTCCTCCTACATTGTGGTGCGTTGCCTCCTCCCGGCGCTCAAGCTGCAGAACTACGGCACATCCAAAAAGCCCAACGATTCTCGAACCATCGGGCTCGCTTTTGAAGCCATTTGGGAGTTCTGAAGGGTGTGCCAAGGGGTTGCCGAATCGGCGTGAAAGCAACGCAGCGTTGCCAAAACGGAAACGCTAAAATACGTGCATCGTCTCGCTTCTCGGCTAAAACCACGCCCCATGACGCGACTCCTCAGCCTCAGCCTCTCCGCGATCCTCGTTGCTGCTTGCACCACCGTCGTCGCCGACGGATCGAGCGGCGGAGGAAGCGGCACTTCGGGAGGCACCTCGGCGGCGCCGGTCGATCCGGTTTCGACCGCCAAGCTTGCAGAAGGCCTCACGCTTACCGATGTCGCCATCTTTCAGGCCGTGAAAGTCCCGGTCGTAACGGCCGGCGAGCGCGTCGCTGACTCGAGCTCTCCCATCGTTGCCGGAAGGCCCGGCGTCCTCCGCGCATACGTCACCCCGAGCGAAGGCTGGGAAGCCAAGTCCGTCGTGGCTTACCTCACGCTCGTGAATGCCGCTGGCAAGGTTTCGAAAGAGGTCAAAAAGACCGTGTCCGTCGCTTCGAGCGATGACAAGAGCGGTACGGCGTTCGACTTCGTCCTCAAGGGCGAGGAAGTCACCGCTGACCTGAAGTACTCGATCACGCTCGCTGTCGATGGCGAGATCACGACGGATGCGGCCCCCGCCGAATCGGAGTCCCGCTATCCGCGAAATGGCTCGCAGGAAGACCTTGGAGCGGCGAAGCTCGCCGACGAGCTCAAGATCGTGCTCGTCCCCGTGCAGTACGGTGCCGACGGCTCGGGCCGGTTGCCCGACACCTCAGAAGAACAAATCGAGACCTACCGCCAGACGCTCCTCTCGCTCTACCCGGTGGCGAAGGTCGACATCCAAGTTCGCGCCCCCTACAAGTGGAACAGCACCATCGCCGGCAACGGTCAGGGCTGGGACGATGTCCTCAACGCCCTCGTTCGCCTCCGCGCGGCCGACAAGGTTGCGGACGACGTGTATTACTACGGTGCGTTCGCGCCCAAATCGAGCTTCGAGAGCTTCTGCAGCCGCGGCTGCGTCACGGGCCTCAGCGGTCTTGCCGACGATGCGAGCGACGCGCGTATCCGTGCAAGCGTCGGCGTGGGCTTCCCCGGCGTGAGCACCGCCAACACCGCGGCGCACGAGATCGGCCACGCACACGGCCGCGACCACGCCCCCTGCGGCGGCGCGCAAGGCACGGATCCGAAGTACCCCTACCCCCAAGCGAAGATCGGCGTGTGGGGCTACAACATCATCACGAACTCGTTCGTGAACCCGGCGGGAGCACAAACACCCCACGATATGATGAGCTATTGCGACCCGGCTTGGATCTCGGATTACCAGTACGGCAAGCTCTTCGACCGCGTGATCGCCGTCAACTCGCTCCGCGGCACGCAGAGCATGAACGCGTCCGCACGCCTCGGCTTCCGCCTCGCGAGCATCGACGGCGAAGGCAACATCAAGATGGGTGAGCACATCGACCTTCCCGCAGGTACGCAAGGCGCGCAGCGGAAGGTCACCTACCGCCAAGCGAACGGCACGCTGGTCAGCGACAGCGCGCGCTTCTTCCGTTACGACCACCTTCCGGGCGGCATGCTTTTCATCCCCGAGCACGAGGGTGCATCCGTCGTGTCGGTCGAAGGCACGCGTCTTTAGCAGGCCGCTGAAGGGCCGCTTGCGGAGTAGTCGCCCTGGCTCAGGCCTGTAAGGGTAGACCGCGACCGGGCGTGTCGCGTAGGATGCGGAGCAGAGGAATCACGTTTGGCATCGACAAAGCGCACGGACGACCGCCCGAAACTCCGCTCATCTCACCACGCAGCCAGTAGCGGCAAGGACGAGGCGCCGAAGAAGCGCACCCTCGCTCGAAGTCCGGCGGCGAAGAAGCCCGGCGCAAAGGTCGCATCGACGACGCGTCCCGGGGTTCCCACGCCTCAACGACGGGAATCGATTGCGCCGCGTTCTGCCAAGATGGACGGTCCGCGCTCGAAGCGGAAGCCCATTGCCGCTGCACCGAGCGCATCGGTCGCCAGCGAAGCCGCGCGCACCATGGCGATCGAGATCGCGACGGCAGCACTCGAAAAGAAGGCCCTTGGCCTCGAGATCCTCGATGTCGCCGGCCGCGTCGACTACGCGGACTTCCTCGTGCTCATGACGGGTCGAAGCGACCGCCAAGTGGCCGCGCTCGCTCAGGCCATCGAAGAAGCGCTGAAGAAGAAGGGCAAGCGCGCCCTCTCCGTCGAAGGGATGCCGCACGCCACGTGGGTGCTCATGGACTTCGGCGACGTCGTCGTACACGTCTTCCAGGAAGACTCGCGCAGCGTCTACGACCTCGAAGGTCTCTGGCTCGATGCCCGGCGCATCGCGCTTCCCGCAGAAGCGCAGTAGCACCAAGCACGTTACTTCTTCATTCCGATGCGTCCGGCGCGGCCGGGGCTTCTGTCGGTTCGTCCTTCTTCTTGGCGAACATGTAGCAGAGGCCGATCGACATGAAGTAGAGGAGCACGAGCGCTCCGCTCACCGCGATTTGGCTCGTAACTTCGGGGCCCGGCGTCACGATTGCGCCCAGAATGAACGAGAGCAAGATGGCCCAGCGGCTGAACTTCAAGAGCTGTTTTGGAGTCACGATGCCCGCGATCCCCATGAAGGTGATGAAGAGCGGGAGCTCGAAGACGAAGCCGAAGGCGATCAGCATTCGTGTCACGAAGTCGAGGTAGTACTCCATCGTCGGTCGCTGCGTGAGGACCATGCCGCCTTCGGAGATTTGGCCGAGGAGCGAGAAGAAGTAGCTAATCGTGAACGGCAGCGCGACGTAGTAGGCGAACGCCACACCCGACAAGAAGAGGAACGTGGAGAAGAAGACGAAGGGATAGACGAACTTTCGCTCTCGCGCGTAGAGCCCCGGGCTGATGAAGGCCCAGAGTTGGTAGAACACGATGGGGATGGCGATGCAGAAACCGCCGACGAACGAAAGCTGCAAATAGCCGACGAACGTGTCGGCGGGCGACAAGGTCTGCAGCTCCGGGACCCCAGGGAACTTCCGTTCGAACCACTCGCGCTCGTAGGGATACGTGAGCCAGTGGAGAATGTTGACGCGGAAATTCCAGCAGAGCGCGGTGCCGATGAAGAGTCCTATCGCCGCACGGACGACACGCACGCGGAACTCCTGCAGATGTTCCCAGATGGTCATCCGCACGTCGTTTTCCGGCGTTTCGGCTTGTTCGTCGAGGCTCATGGGTTGGTCCCCCGCGTCGCATGCGTAGCATGGGGTTCGGGCGTGGCGTGCGCCTCTGCGTCGGGCTCGGGCGTCGTCGCAGTCGCATCGGCCGTCGGATGTGGTTCGGCTAGAGCCGCGCCATTGGGCTCCGCTGTATGCCCGGAGCTACGTTCGAAGGCCACGGGCCCCTCGTCGACTTCGGAGAATCCCGAAGCGAGGGATTCCTCGGCCAATGTGGGCCCCGCAGGCGGAGCTGTGGGCTCCTCTTGGCCTTCCGGAAGCGGCGGCAGCTCGGCGGTTTCGTCGCCCAGCGCATAGAGAGGGTTCCGAGCCCACACGGACATCGGAAGCGGGTGCTCCGCATGGTGCGGGGCGACGGGAACCGCATCGTATCCGTCGGCACCTTCCCTCGGATACTCGCGCTCACGAAGGAGCGAGTCTTCCATGCGCCGCAGTTCTTCTTGGTAGATGACGTCGTTCGGAGCTGCCGCGCGCTGGACTGCATCGAGCTCGCCGCGCGCAAGCTTTCGAATTTCTTGAATATCTTCCGAAATACCCTCGATGCGGAGGGCATCGTCGATGCCACTTTGGGCACGCAAGTCGGAGGCCATTCTTCGAAGACGGCCCGCCCACTGCCCTGCCTTCCGAAGCACCTTCGGCATGTCTTTCGGACCGATCGCGACAATCGCGACGATCACGATCACGACAAGCTCGCCGAAGCTGAGGCCGAACATCGCGCCCTAGCGTATCACATGCCCTTCCGGGGTTCTCCTGAATCACAAACCGAGGTACGAAGGGAGCGCTGCGGCGGCCGTGCGGTCCTCGTTCGCAGCCCGCACCAACGTAGATGGACGAACCGATTTTCCTTCAAGCCGTGACGCCTTCGGAGCTCGCAGCAAAGCTGCCCGTGCTCCTGCCCGTTGAGGCCCGTCGTATCGTGTCCATCGTGCACCGGACGTCGGCACTTCCGAAGACGGTCCAAGGGGTAAGGCGGGTGGCCATGGATGCGGCACACGCGCGCGGCAAAGTGGGCGCCCTCGAAGTGCGCGCCCGGGAGACGTCGGGATACGACGCGTTCCGCAAAGTTGCCGTCGCGAACATAGAACGTCCGAACGATATCTTCGAAACGGTGCGGATCCCACTCGAGAAACAGGGCCGCTTCACCATCTGCGTCTCCTCTCAGGTGGGCTGTGCCCTCGGTTGTCGCTTCTGTGCGACGGGGCGCATGGGTCTCGTACGAAACCTCGAAGTCTGGGAGATCGTCGAACAGGTGCGCCTCTGGAAGGCCGGCTTGCCGCAAGGTGCTCGCATCCATGGCGTCGTGTTCCAGGGCATGGGTGAGCCGCTTGCGAATTACGATCGCGTCATCGAGTCCATCCACGTCATGGCCGATCCGAGCGCACTTGCCATCGACGCGCGCAACATCACCGTGACGACCGCCGGCCTCCCGAGCGGCATTCGGAAGCTCGCAGAAGATGCGCCCAACGTGCGACTTGGTTGGTCCATCGCGAGCGCGCGCCAAGAAAAGCGCCCTCATCTCATGCCCATCGCCGGAGCACATGGCACCGAAGACGTGCTTGCGGCCGTGATCTACCACGCGAAGAAGACCAACATCGCTCCGCTGTGGGCCCTGACCCCACTCGCAGGCGTGAACGATTCGGAAGAAGACGTATCGGCCCTCGCCGCGATGGTGCATCGATTCACCGAAGAAACGTCGATGCGTCCTCGCGTGAGCGTCATTCCCTACAACACCATCGGCGACGATGATCCGTTCGTGCGGCAGAGCGACGCAGAACTGGAACTCTTCCGCGCGCGCCTCCGTGCGAACGGTGTCTTCTCGAAGCTGCGGTACAGCGGCGGCGGTGAAGTGCAGGCCGCCTGCGGTCAACTCGCCGGCAACAAAATAGGCTCGACACACGTCAGCGAGGCCGCGACATGATGCGACGAATCATCGGCGTGTCCGCATTCGGCGTCGTCGCCTTGCTGGGAGAAGCGGCCCATGCATCTCCCGAAGATATTTTTGGCTACGGGGGCCGCTCGTCGGCGCTCGGCGGCACGGGCATCGCCCACGCGCGCGGGTACGAGGCCGTGTACGCGAACCCTGCCCTTCTCGGGGGTCTCACCACACGCAAGCTCACTCTCGGCGTCACGGGTGCGACCTTTTCGCTATTCGCGCGTGAAGCCGGCACGACATCCCGCGTGACAGCCCCCGGCGCCCACGGCATCGTCGTCGGCGCGGACGTGCCCATCCCGTTCGGTGGCGCGCTCAAAGACCGCGTAGGCTTCGGGCTCGCCTTCTACACCCCGAGCGACGTCATCGTGCGCGGGCGCATTCTCTATCCCGAGACCCCCCAGTACCCGTTCTTCGCCGACCGCGCGCAATCCGTCGCCGTGCGCGTTGGGCTGGGCGCTGACCTCGGTTCGGGTATTCGCGTTGGCGCTGGGTTCGCGGCCCTCGCCGAGATCGTAGGGTCCGTCAACATCGCAACGGACGCCACCGGCAAAGTGGGCGCCAAGGTGGAAGATCAGCTCGTCGCCACGTACGCACCCACGTTCGGTGCATCCTACACGCGACAAGTCTCGAAGAAAGACGAGCTCGTCGTCGGCGCGGTCGTGCGCGGAAAGCTCGATGCGCGGTTCGCCGTCGCCGTCGACGCCACGCGTCTTTCTTCCTTGAACTTGCCGGTATTCAACATCGCCGGTCTCGCACAATACGACCCGTTCCAAGCCGGATTCGAGGCGGCGCTCGTTCGCACGGAACGAACGCTCGCCATTTCCGTCACATGGAAGCATTGGAGCGCATACCCGGGACTCCTCGAGCCCACCGTGCGCTGCGAGGACGGAACGGATTGCGGCATCTTGCAGCCTCCTGTCCCTGACATGTCCGACACGGTCGTCGTTCGCGTAGGTGCCGAGCAACGCGTCTTCAAGACGAACGCCGTCGCTCTTCGTGCTCGGGGCGGCGCTTTCTTCGAGCCATCCCCGTTGGGCTCCAAGGCGGCTGCAAGTGACGCCTATTCTCGTGGCACGCAAGCGATCGGCCCCGTTCCCAGTCGCACCCTCGATGCTTCCCGCGTCGCACTCACGTGGGGCGCGGGGGTCACGTTCGCCAAGCTGCCGTTCGACATCGACGTCTTCGGCCAGCTTCACGTACTCGTCCCGCGATCCATCGACATCAGCACGACGTCTCCGAACGAGGTACGCGCTTCCGGGCACGCCTTTTCGTTCGGAACGACCATCGGGGTGAAGCTATGAGGCGCTTTCTTCGAAGCGCACCGGCGCTCGCCCTCCTGCTCGGTACCGAGGTCGCCGCGGCAAATCCCATCGACACGTTCGGCTTCGGCTCGCGTGAGTCCGCCATGGCCAACGCCGGCGCCGCGAACGCATCCGGCGTTCCTGCGAACTACTACAACCCAGCGAGCATCGGGGCGTCGAAGCGATTCGAAGCCATGATCGGCTACAGCGCCGCGTTTCACGGCCTCAGCGTCAATGGCAAGTCGAGCGAGGTCGACTCGGTGCGCGGCATCAACGGCGGCCTCGTCGTCCCTGGCAAACTTTTCCAAGTGCCGGTTGCATTCGGGCTCTCCGTCCACTTGCCCGACGAGCGTATTTCGCGCGTCCGTGCGCAGCGCCAAGAAGAGCCGCGTTGGGAGCTCTACGACAATCGCAACCAGCGTCTGGTGCTTTCCGCCAATCTCGCGATCCAACCCTTCGACTGGCTCGAACTGGGTGGCGGTCTCTCGTTCATGGCATCGACCCGCGGATACCTCGAGATCACGGGCGCAGCCGATATCGTCAAACCGGAAAACTCTCCGCTTCGGCACCAGGTCGATGCGGACCTCACAGCGGTGCGCTACCCGCAATTCGGGGCGCGGGTCAAACTCGGAAAGAAGACGGCGCTCGGCCTCGTGCACCGCGGCGAGTTCAGGCTTCGTCTCGACCTCACCGGGAAGGTCGATGGCGACATCTCAGGCCTCACGACGGCGCTCTACGAACTCGAGACGCACAGCGTGAACAACTTCCAGCCCGGTCAGTGGGTCTTCGCGCTCAGCCAGGTTCTGACGCAAGGTTCGATGAAGGTGACGGGTATGCTGGACGTCGAGTGGGTGCGCTGGAGCACCTACGAGCCGCCGGTCGCCCAGCTCTTGGCGAAACTCGACATTCCGCCACCCAAGGGCGGTTGGCCTTCGGGCATTACTCCGCCTTCGGCACCGACGCCGCAGCCGACGATTCCGCTCGTCATCCACGACCGCGTGGTTCCCCGCGTGGCATTCGAAGGCATATCGGGGAGTCGTGCTGCAAACGTACTCTGGCGTCTCGGCTACGCGTACGAGGCGTCACCCATCGCGGAGCAAACGGGCGCGACCAACTACATCGATCGCGATCGCCACATCCTAGGCCTAGGCCTAGGCTTCGCGTTGGGCAGAGAAGTCGTGGGACCCACCCTCCAGTCGATTCGCTGGGATGTTCACGGGCAATTTTCCCTCCTCGCCCACAGCCTCACACGCAAGGCATACGCGGCAGATTTCGTCGGCGACTACACGGCTGGCGGCACGATCATGAACATCGGGACGACAGTGACCGTAGGGTTTGGCAAATGAAACGCGTCATCCTCGTCTTGTCTATCGCGGGCTGCGCGACCATCGGGTCCGATAGCGATCTCGCGGAGGTCCCCTCCTCCGGCGTTGGCCCCTTCCGCAAATTCGAAGCGAAAGAAGTGAAGGGCATCGCACCGTTCGTTCTCGATAGCTCTCGAACCGAATACGTCGAACCGAGCGTCCTCGCCGGTGACGGAACGGGTGTCATCCTCTATGCGACCAAGCGCACGAGCGACACGACGAGCGAAATCGTACGCACGCGTGCTGACGATGCGCGCACGTTCTACGGTGCAACGGGGCACTTCGGCAAAGCGCCGATCACCGTGCTGGCGCCCGCGCTCCCTTGGGAGGGCACGGCGCTCGGGCGACCTTCCGCCCTCCGAGTCCGTGGCGAAGTCTGGCTCTACTATGCGACCGCGAACGGCATTGGCCTCGCTCGCTCGGGCGACGGCATCCACTTCCGTAGGGAAGCGAATCCCGTGCTCGGCCCGGCCAACCCTGGGGGATGGGAAACCGAAGCGCCCAAAGAGCCGTCCGTCGCCGTCTTCCCCGACGGTACATTCCACATGCTCTACGTGTCCGGCTCGTCGATCGGCGAGGCCGCGAGCGGCGATGGTGTTCACTTCCAGCGCGTGGACGCTGTCCCCACCGTCGCAGGCCCCGAGCCCATTCTTGGACCAAACCCCCGAAAGGGCGCCACCGACCACGGCGCGGTGGGCTGCCCCACCATCGTTCCGCGAATGACGCCCGCAGACCGGCTGCACGTGCGTGTACTCTACACCGCCTACGACAAGCCTCGGACGGACCCCACGGCCACGACCGTGCTCGCATTTGCCGGGCGCTACGAAACGACGGGCCCCCTTGTCGTCAACGAACTACCGGTCCTCGCGTTGAAGGCGGGTGAAAGATGCCCGTCGCTCCTCGAGCCCGCCGGAGCTCCCCACCGCCTGCTCTACTTCGATCTTCGCCAACCGGGCCAGACGCTGCACGGAATCGCGGCGGCGATTGCACCGGTAACCTCCAAACTCGGCGACCTCGGAGACTTCCCGCCCTCCCCCTGACAGTACGCCGCATGTTCGGTATGCTTGCGGCTCGATGTTCGTCCTCGGCTTCCTGCTCGGAATGCTCTTCGTCACGCCGCTCGTCGTCGTGTACGTGCTGTTCGTTCGCTGGTGCGACCGTTTCGAGCCCGAACCGTGGTGGCTCATCCTTTGCGCTTTCATGTGGGGCTCTCTCTTCGCCACGGTAGGCGGCGGCATCAGCTCTGGCATCGCCGAATCGGCCATCACGAGCGTGCTCGACATCAGTCCCGGGGACGCAGAGATGAACAAGTTCTCCGCCACTGTCCTCGCCCCGATCTTCGAGGAAGGGTTCAAGGCCGTAGGCGTCGCACTCATCGCAGGTCTATCGCTCATCGGAATGCGAGAACTCGATGGCCCCCTCGACGGCGCGATCTACGGTGGCATCGTTGGTCTGGGGTTCACGCTGACGGAGGACATCCTCTACGTTGCCAAAGCGTTCGCCGAGTCTGGCTTCGGGGGCTTCGTGTTCCTCCTCTTCATGCGCACGGTACTTCTCGGTTTGTCGCACTGTACGTTCACCGCTTGCACGGGCCTCGGCTTCGGCATTGCGGCCGAGACGCGGAGTCCGTTCATCAAGGTATTCGCCCCCCTCTTTGGCTTCCTTTGCGCGATGGCGATGCACGCGATGCACAATGGCCTACCGAGCTACTTCGAAGAAGGCGGTCTCGTCGTCATGGTGCTCATTTCACTCATGGTCGACGTTGCCTACTTCGTACTTCTCGGCTTCTTGGTCTCCCGTGATCGGAACATCCTGCTTCGCGAGCTCTCCTCCGAGGTCGGGCACCTGATTCACCCACTCGAGCTCCGTTTGGTGTCGAGCTACGTGGCCATCGGCTTCCGCAACTGGGGCGTACTGTTTGCTCGCGGCTACACGTTCTTCTCACTACGGCGGCGCAAGCAACTCGCCATCGTCGAGCTCGCGTTCATCAAGAGCCGCAGGCGACGCGGCGAGTCCGGAGAGGAACTCGACCGCAAGGAAGCCCGCTTGCGCACCGAAATCTCGACCGCAAGTCGGTCCGGCGTGTTCATCGGAAGCTAGGCCGACTTCGTCGTTCGGAATTCAGAAGGCGTTGCATAGCTGTGGCTACGTGCAGAACACCCGCGGGTCGCGGGGTCACGGCTTCGTTTCCTCTCCGCACAAAATCCCCGGCCGCATGTCTGGACGCCTCCCGACGAGGCGGCCGAGTCGGCGGCTGCTGGCCGGGGATTTTTGCATTCGCTCTCACTTCGCCGCGCCCCGCGCCTCCGCTGGATTCGGCCGAGGGCGTGAGGGTGGTCAATGATCGATGAACGAGGTCTACACTAGTTAGGCGCGAACCTGACCTTCGCCGTCCACGACCCACTTGATGGTCGTGAGCGACTCGAGCCCCATGGGACCGCGCCAGTGGAGGCGACTCGTCGCAATGCCGAGTTCGGCACCGAGGCCGAGCTCCCCGCCGTCGTGAAACCGCGTCGAGGCGTTCACCATGATGCATGCCGCATCGACTTCGCGTCGGAATCGGGCAGCGTGCTCGTCGTTCTTCGTCAAGATGGCCTCCGTGTGGCCCGACCCGTATTCGGAGATGTGCGCAAGGGCGCCCTCGAGCCCCCTCACGACGCGGATAGCGAGGACGCGATCGAGAAACTCCATGCCCCAATCTTGATCGGTTGCGGGGCGAACCTCTGGAGCGATGGCCCGCGTCTCCGGGCATCCGCGAAGCTCGCACCCCGCAGCGAGGAGCTTCTTCGTCACGACGGGAAGAACCGACGGTGCGGCGCTCGCGTCCACGAGCAAGCATTCGAGCGCGTTGCAGGCAGAAGGACGCTGCATCTTCGCGTTCATGACCACGTTGGCGACGAGCTCCGGGTCGACCCCCGAATCGGCGTAAAGGTGGCAGACGCCCTTGTAGTGTTGCACGACGGGAACGCGCGCGTTCTCTGTTACGAAGCGGATGAGCGACTCCCCTCCCCGCGGGATGAGGAGGTCGACGTACGCATCTTGCTGGATGAGCGCGCGCACAGCATCGCGATCCGTCGTTTCGAGTAGGAGGACCGCATCCTCGGGAAGCCCCGCGTCGCGAAGCGCACCTCGAATGACGTTCGCGAGCGCCTGATTCGTTCGAAACGCCTCGGATCCACCACGAAGAATGATCGCATTGCCCGTCTTGATCGTCAGCGCAGAGGCCTCCACCGTCGCGTTGGGTCGCGCCTCGTAGACGAGTCCGATGAGGCCCAGCGGAACCCGCATCCTCGTCACACGAATACCGCTGGGGCGCTCGACCTTCGTCACGGTCTCGAAGGAAGGATCGGTCAGACCGAGCACGTCCGTCACGGAGCCCACCATCGCTGCATAGCGCTTGTCGTCGAGGAGCAGGCGATCGACCATGGCCTCCGCGAGCCCCGCCTTTCGTGCCTCTGCAACGTCGACCCCATTCGCAGCCAAAACGTCGGAACGCTGCTCTACGAGGGCCTTCGCGAGCCGGCGAAGGGCGTCGTCTTTGCGCGCGCTCGTCTCGGTGCCGATGAGGCGGGAGGCGGCTTTGGCGCGTTTGGCAGCGGTGGCGACGTAGGCAGAGGTGTCCATGACCCGGCCATCGTAGCGAAAGGACAGCGCATCGTGGTACGCTTTCGACCATGCGGCGAGGTTGGCGTCAGGGTGCATTTGCGATGCTTCTCACGGCGTCGCTCGGGTGCATCGGGTCCAATGGCGAAGTCGAGTCGCTCGAAAAGGAACTGGAGCGTTATCCGGACAAGGGCCGCACGGCGGTCGACCTCCTTACGCGGGGCATTCTGACCATCACCTTCGACGACGGTCCGAGCGAGTACTCCCACGACATCATCGCCACCATGTCCCGATTGAAGGTCCCGGCGACCTTCTTCTGGGTAGGACAGCGCATTCCGGGCTACCGCGCGGAACTCGACTTCGCGCGCGCGCGCGGACAGCAGCTGGCCAGTCACTCGTACAACCACGAGCCCCAACCATCCCTCTCCGAAACGGTTTTCCGCGCACGCGTTCGGGCCGTGAAGGAAAACATCGGAGACGCCGACAACGGGCGCCTTTACTTTCGGTTCCCCTTCGGCGCTGCGGGTGACCCACAGCTCAACTGGCTCGCAACGGAAGACTTCGACGGCAAGCACTATCGACCCGTCGGTTGGCACCACGACAGCCAAGACTTCGACTTCGACTCGACCTATCCATCCCCCGGTGAATTCTCGAAGAACATTCTCGACGACGATCACCTGGAAGACGGCGGCGTTTGCAACGGTCAGAAAAACCCCTTCCAAGGCGATATGGTTGGTTGGTGCCAGTTCATCGCGCGCAAAGTCGGCGGCGGCATCATGCTGTTTCACGACACGAAGCAGATCACCCGCGACAAGATCGAGGCGATCATCCTCGGGTTTCGCGACCCCACATCTTACTTCGCCTCGCTCTCGCCCTCGAAGCGTGAAGAATACACAAAATACTACAAGTGCCAGAACGTCGACATGACGCAGGCTTTCGGGTTTCGGGCGCTGCACGACGGGCTCTACCCTTCGTTTCTCGACAAGAAGTAGCGAAGCGACCTAGGGCACATCTCACAACCTTCTCCCGTCTGCTCCGCGGCGGGGCTGGCACGCCTGCGTTGTCGCTCCTCCTCAAATAGCAGCAGTATTCTTCGTCGTCGCTCCTAGCTTTCGTGCCAGCCGCGCTCGCGGATCCTCGGTCCGAGGTGATGAGATGTGCCCTAGAAATAGAGGGTGCCACTCGCATTTCCAGCGAGCCACCAATAGCGGGTCTCTTGGTCTTCTTCTTCTTCGAGGGGGTTGGCGGCACTTCCACCTACGGGAGCCTTCGGAATGCGGCGCACCGTCTGCGAATATTGCATACCTAGACGCAGAACCAATCGCGGACTCACTTCGTACGAGAGCGCCGCGCTGCCACCGAACGAAATGCCGAATCCGCTGTCGGGAGCCTTCCGGATCCGCTCCCCGGCCGCCCCAAAGGTGCCCTGCACGTCGTAGCCGAACGTACCTTTGCCGAGCATGCCGGCGAATCGAATGATTCCGAGATGCGCAGCGAAGGCTTGGGGGCTCCAGTAGGACGGGTCATTGTCCGTCCAGCCGATGTACTGCACGTTGTAGCCCGCACTGAGAGGCCCCTTGATGTTCACGAGCGCCGTTGCCGTCGCATCGAACGAGTGATTGTCCGGCTGCAGCTGGCGCGTGCCGATGCGCCCGGAGATGCGCGTCCGGAATGGCAATCGAATGTCACCCGTCAAGAAGAGCGCATGTCCTCGAACCCCCGCAGAGAGCGATGCGGGCTGGAGCAAGTCGAAATAGATGTCGTCGTACTGATGGGAGGCTTCGAATCGAAGCTCGGGAACCGGCGTAAAGCGAACTTTGGCGGCGGTTCCATAGTTGGGCTCGAAGTGTTCGTAGAAGCGCGGGCCTATCGACGCTTCGAAGTCGAACATCTTGTAGTGTCCGAAGGCGCCAGCGCTCGTGCGAGCTGCAAGCAGGGTCTCTTGGAAGGTACCGAGGCTGTACCCGTACGAGCTCACGAGGAGCCCATAGTTCCGATTGAACGCAAAGCGAGCTTCGACGCCGCTCGCGAGGACGACGATATTGGACTTGTCGGCATAAAAAAAGAACGACGGATCGAGTCGGGAGCCGAGGGGAATGCGAACGCGTTCGAGCTCGGCGCGCGCCACTTCGTTCTTCGGGTTTCTCTCCAGTACTTCTTCAATGAGGTCGCAGGCTTCGTGCCTTCGGGACGTCTGCGCATACAGACGCGCGAGGTCGAGTGCCACCGCCTCGTGCTTCGGCGGAGTTGCCGCATCCGGGTCACGCATGAGGGCGTCGAGCTCGCTCTCCGCGCGGCCGTACTCTCCCGACCAAAGCAGCGCACGAGCACGCGCACTCCTCGCGTCGACGTCTTTCGGGTGCTTCTCGATGTAGCGATCGAACAGCGGCACTGCATCACTGGGCGACGCGCCCTGATAGAGCGCCTGCGCACGTTCGAGAAGGAGCGTGTCATCGGCTGGCGCGAGCTCGAAGCACTTCTTGTAGTCGACCTCGGCTTGGTCGAATGCGCCGGACCAGGTGTAGAGCTGTGCGCGCTTTCGGAGAACGGCGACGTCGTTCGGAGATGTTTGGAGTAGCTCCGTGTAGACGCGAACGGCTTCGGCCCAAGACGCGCGGTCCTTCGTCGCTCCGAGCGCGCTGGCGAGCTCCAGCTTGCCATCTCGATCGGCGGGCCTCGCCGCAACGTACGCGCGCAAATCGCGCACGGCTTCAGCACTCTTCCCGCTCCATGCAAACGCGCGCGCCCGTGCGAGCCTCGCGTCCTCGTCCGTCGGGTGTCGCGCGAGATAGCCGTCGAACACCTCAATGGAGGCAAGCCGCTCCGAAAGGCTCTGACTCCACGAGAGTGTCCGTGCGAGCTCGAGCACGACGGGATCGTCGTCCCGATGCGTCGTGAGATAGGCGCGATAGTCTTCGGCAGACTCGGTGATGTGCTTCTGCCACGCGCGGACCCGGGCCCGCTGGAGACGTGCGGCGCCGTGAGCGGGGAAGACGGGGTTCGGGTGCTTCACGAGGAAGGCCGTGAGTCGCTGTTCGGACTCGGCAAGCAACGCGGGGTCCTTGCTCCAGGAGAGCGTCGTAGCGAGAGTGAGTTCCGCCTCCTCGTCCTTCGGTGCGAGCACCAAGTACTTCCGGTAGGCGACGGCGGCTTCGTCGACACGGCCGTCGGCGGCGAGCGCGACCGCGAGGTCCTTCAGCGTGGACGCACGTGCGGGTTCGAGCGCATGGGCGCGTTGGAGCAGCGACGCCGCCGTCTTGTAGTCTTTGCGGCCGAATGCGGCCTGAGCCTCCTTGCGAAGCGTGTCCTCTTCGGTTGGCCCTGCCGCATGAGCATTGCGTACATGCACGACGAGGTCGAAGCCCGAGAGAAGGAAGAGCCCAACGACAACACTTCGACTACGCGCCTTCATGGCCTCATGGCTTCGTAACCACCTGCAGCCAGGGTCCGGGTGGGACGTCGGCTTCGTCCATGAAGCGCCATGTGACGGTGCCGAGGCCGTCGATGCAGAGGCAGGTCGCCATCGCGGGGCTCAAATCGATACCCGCGCTTGGGTCGGTATTGTTTGCGGGTCTTGCGCCGCCGAAGACGTAGGCCTCGTCGTTTTCGAGGTAAGGGCCCACGTCCTCCCACTGCCCAAAGCAGTGGCGGTCCCCGTTCGATACCTCGACCCACCGATCTTTCACGAGCGAGCGAGTCTGTGGAACGTTCGCGTCGTACCAAGGCACGAGCGTAGCGACGTTCGGCTTGCGCTTGCCGTCTTCGTCGAAGTCGTTGTAGGGCAGCGCGAAGTAGAACGGGTTTTGCTTGGGAGAGAACGACGCCGGGTAGAACCCTCGACGTTTCTCTGGATCGTCGACGCCCCCGTAGTCGCCCTCCCAGTCTTCTTGCCATGCACTCGCGCGATTGTGGATGAAGCCGTTGTCGGTCGTTTCGTCTTCACCGACCCAAAACACCGATGCGGTGATGGCTTTGTGGAGTGGGTACTTGCTCTGCGTGCTCTCTCTGCTGGGGTGGATGGCGTTCGTGCACTCGTCGTCGTCGCCTCCGTCCGCCGTCCCACCGTCCTGGTTGACGGGCGCGGACGAACTGCATGCAACCGCCCAAGCGAGCCCCGTAGCGACGAAGACCGCCGAGAGCGAACGACGCGGTATCAGGCGAACGTCAGACATAGGACGCAGCCTCCTCTCGGAGGGTTGGGCAGTTGACGAAGCCAGGCTCCGGCATGGATGGGTCCCGGAAAGTCGCGAACGAGAATGGTTCCGAGCATCGCCGCCCAGTCGAGAGAAGGAACCATGAGCGCGTCGCCCTTTGCGAAATGGAGAAGCTTTGCTGGGAATTGCGCCCCACGAATGCGCCCGAGCTCGACGCTCGCGACCGATGGCGGCCGCGCAAGCCTCGCGCCGCCTCGAAGAACCCAGGGAGGCTCGCGTCCAGCACACGCGATGGACAGCACGGATGCATCCGGATCGGCCAGCACACATACCCCCGCGGCCGGTGTACCCGCCTCGACGAAGACTTTGCCGAGATCTTCTAGAATGGCCCCCGCATCACGGGCGACGGTACCCGCCTTTCGCAATCGTGTCTTCAGGTCCCAAAACAGCGTCGGCGGCGGCTCGACGTTCGTGCGGAGGTCAGCGAGCGCGAGGAGCACGCGCCTTCCGCTCAGTTGCACAGCGTCACGATATCTCGGCGCGGGGTCCCGATCTTCGACGACATCGACGACCAGACGTGGCCCCGGAGGCGGAACCGTGCGGAGGTGCTCTTTGACGACCTCAGAGAGCTCTCCGGTTGGGTTGATTTCGGTGCTCTCGAGGAGCGAAGCCGGTCGAGCACGGGCGGCGGACTGTGCGTCGCCACGCTGGATCACCAGGATATGGCCACAGATGTCGATCGTGTCCCCGAGACCGAGGCGAACCGACCCAGCAACGGGCTGTCCGTTCACGAGCGTGCCGTAGCGCCCCTGATCGATGAGGGTGAGCTGGTCGTAATCTGCACGGATGAGGCAGTGCACGCGCGTAACCGCCGAATCCGCGATGCAAATCTCACATTCCTGGCTACGGCCTACACGAAGCCCCGCCCGGATCGCGACCGGTTCGAACCCTTCTCTCTGTACGACCCAGTCGATTCGGCTCAAGCCCTCCCATTGTCGCATTTCTGCGGTGCTCGGTCCTGGAAATGATGGGTTGAGCCGACTTGGTTTCGCCTGGTAGCTTGGGAACGTGGTGTGGACTGCCCTCGTTCCGTGTGGCATCGCGTGGTTGGACGCTGAACTTGGCGGTTTTCCCGCGAGGGGCGTCATTGCGGTCCAAAGCCGCAGCGGCGGGGGCAAGACGGCGTTCGCCCTCGCGAACACGCTCGCCGCGCTCTCCCGCGGACCAGCCTGTTTGGTCACCAGCGAGGCCCCCGAGACTGTCCTCGAAACCGCGCAGAGCGTCTTCGAGGTCGACCTTCGCCCGGCGATTCGCAACGGCATGTTCTCGGTGCTCTCGTTCGCCCCATTCTTCGTCAACAAGGTGCGAAGCATGAACTCCGTCGAAGCGCCCATGCTCGAGCTCGGCGAGTACCTGAAAGAGCGGCGCGCGACCCATGTGGTGCTCGACACGCTCGACCCCGCCCTCTCTTGGATGGAGCCTGCCACCGCCAAGCTCGGTGTACGCGCACTTATGGAGCTGCTTCGTAGTTGGCAGACGAGTGTCCTTTGCACCGTTGGAACGACGTCCCCCGTCGCCACCGAATTCGTCCGAACCGCGAGCGGCAGTATCGAGCTCATCGACGACCGATCCGTCGACGCGGCGGCAGGGCAACCCGCAAACCGGCTCATCGTTCGGCACGCGGGTTGGTGCAACGTGTACGGCACCGAAGGCACGTTGCAACTCGTGCAGGGTCGAGGATTCGTCGCCTCTCGTGCGGCTCCTCGAACTGCGAGCGCGACCACGGGGTCGCCCGCCAGCTCGACGAACAGCCCTCGCGGCATACAGAGTGACGCCTTCACGCTCATTGGTGATCCACGCGCCGCGCCGAGCGGTCCGCCCGGACGACCTGTGCCTGCCCATGAGCCGCGCCAGGATGCAACGCTGTTCCTCTCGAACAGAAACGCACCTCCCGTGCACCCTGAATCAGAAGGTCCGCAAACATCGCGTATGCGCACCCTTCCGATCGAAGATTCGGCCCCCACCATCGTGCGCATTCACGAAGACCTTTCCGACGAGACCGTGATGCCCACGCGTCATCGGAAGCCCCCCAAATGAGCGGCTCCAAAGGCGTTCGCCGATTGATCGAGACGGACGCCGTGCAAGGCATTCTGTTCGTGGGCTTCGCTTCGGGCCTCCTCTACATCTCCTGGAGAGCGACGGAGGTAGCCGCGGGGTCGAATGTCTCCCTTCCAGTGTTCTTCGACACGCCTTACTTGGCGGCGCGCACCATCATCAGCTTTGCATTCCTCGCGTTCTTCCTCGTGCTCATGTTGCGGCACGTTCTGCTGCTGCTCTTTTCCGTGCTCGACCAGGTCGACCGATCTATCTCCGAGCGACGACGTGAACGGTCGACGACCCCGCCTTTCCAACCGCTCATCTCGATCATTGCGCCCGCGTTCAACGAAGGGAAGGTCATCGAGAACTCCATTCGATCGCTGTTGACGCTCGACTACCCACGCTACGAAGTGCTTATCGTCGATGACGGGTCGACGGACGACACCCTCGAACGAGCCCGAACGATGGAAGGCGAGTATCCGAACGCGCGGGTCCAGGTGCTGTGGAAGCCCAATGGCGGCAAGTCTTCGGCTCTCAACTTCGGGCTCACACGGGCGGCCGGAGAGTTCTTCCTGTGCATGGACAGCGACTCGGCCCTTTCGCGCGAAGCCCTCAAAATGATGATTCGGCACTTCGAAGACCCGGACGTGGTCGCCGTTGCAGGGGCCGTCGAAGTCACGAATCTCGAAACCATTTGGAGCAAGCTCCAGTATCTCGAGTACATCAAAGGCCTCAATCTCGTGCGGCGCGCGCAAGGGTTCGTGCGAGGCGTGAGCATCGTCCCTGGTCCCATTGGCCTCTTCCGAAAGCGTGCCGTTGCCGAGGTCGGCAACTACGCGCACGACACATTCGCAGAGGACTGCGACCTGACGCTCAAGCTTCTCATGGATGGCTGGAAGATTTGCTACGAGCCACGAGCGGTTGCGCGTACGGAAGCTCCGGAAGACCTCATCCCACTCATCAAGCAGCGCTACCGATGGACCCGAGGCATTCTTCAGGCCATGAAGAAGCACCGCGGCGCACTCCTCGGTCGCAAAGGCTCCATGGTCTCGACGGTCATGCTTTGGTACATGGTTTTCGAAGCGTTGATTTGGCCTGTCATGACCGGCGTAACCGTGGTCTTTTTGTTGATCGCCGGCATCGACACCGCGATTCGCCCGGCCGCGCTCTATTTCTGGATCATGCTCGTGACGCTCGATACCGCGACCACCCTCTACTGCTTGGCCATCGACCAGAAGAACGTCCTCTACGCGTTCTTGGCGCCCATCGAGCGCATGATGTTCTCGATCGTGCTCGACGTCTGCCGCGTCCTCGCAAGCATCGAAGAGCTCTTCGGTATCCAGATGTCGTGGGGCAAGCTCGACCGTAAGGGGCGCGTCTAGCGCATGAACGTCGCCGGCCCCCTCGCAAGCCTGATCTTCGGCATCACGGTGCTCACTGTCTTCGGGGGCCTCTTCGCCTATGGAGTGTACAAGGCACGCGAGCGAACGCGAAAAAAGCCCTCGGGAACGAAGCGTGTCCTCCACTACTTCGTCGAGTTCACGCTGCCCGAAGTTGGGACCGCTACGAATGCCGTTGCTGCGCCCGTGAAGGCCCCCGATTCAGGAAGGCCTTGGGCCCTCTACGGCTTGTCTTTCCTCGCGCTCCTCGGCTTCTCGCTCGCAGGCGTGCACTACATTCGCTCCGGTCGCAGCGTCGTTCAACGAGGCGCTTGGGACGACAACGTGGGTCCCTCGAAAGAGTTCCCGCCGCCTCCGCAAAGGCCCATCCCCGACCGCGGACCGCCCGTTTCTCTCACGCCGCTCCTCGCGCGGTACGCCTCCGTCTTCCCGAAGCCGGGCTACGATACGAATGGCGACGGCATCATGCAGATTTCGGAGCGGTCCGTACTCCAACGTGAGGTTCCCCAGTTCATCGAAATCGTCGTCGACGATGGCGGCCAGGTGCAAGGTCTCTCGTGGCTCTACGAAACGTTGCTTGCGCATCGAGCCTGGGGCGAGACGACCTTCTTCCTCACGGCAAACTACCTCGAAGGAAAATCCAACCACGTCGGCGGTCCTGTGAGCGCCTGGTGGAAGATGATCGCCGCGGAGAACTACGTCGGGCTCCACGGCGAAACGCATGGCAACGGCGCATCGTGGACGGTCGAAAAGTGGCTCGGGGACGACGAGGCCGCTCTTCGCGACATCCAGAAGGCCGTGCCCGCGCCGGGCTCGTGGACCTGGGCGAACTACCCTTGGGGTGCACGAGCACCGTACCTCAGCTTCTCGGACGCGTACTTCACGGCGCTCGAACGCGCGCCAACGAAGATTCTCTACGACGCTTCCATGGTCCTGCATCCGAACATCGTCGAGATCGGTCGGTTCCGTGATCAAACGTGGCCCTTCTCCCTTCAAGGTCCCCTCCCTCCGGACGCTGAGCTGCCCTACGTGGCGAAGGAAGGCAAACGCGTTTCGATCGGCGCACACGCGATCCTCGAGGCGCCGGTCTACGCTTGGGCCATCGACCAGGGTGGCGGTACGTCCACGGGTCAGGGCGCATTCATTCCTTCCCTGGACTTGAATCTCTTCGAGCGCTTTCCCTGTCAGAAAGACGAGGCATCGCGCGCGGGTGTCGAAACGGTGCTGGCCAACTTGAAGTCCCACTACGAAGGCAATCGCGCACCGTTCCACATCGGCCTTCACGCGCAGAACTATTCGGCCGATCACGCCTGCGAGCGGAAGACCATCGAGGAAATTTTGCGCGGCATCGAGCGTTTGCAAGCCGGCGGATACAACCTCGTCTATTCCTCCCCCGCCAAGGTCTTCGCCTGGATGGCGGCTCCACGCGGTGGGTGAAGGTAGCGATCGAGAACTTGCGCCGTTTGTGGATCTTCTCCGCCGAGGCGCCACAACGCGACGCCCCCCAGCCCCCACTCCGACGTGAGAGACAGACGCTTCGCGAGCGATGTCGCGTCTTCGATGTAGAGCTTGCCCTTCTTCTGTCCTGCGCTCACCGTCGCGACCTTCGAGAGCGCTTCGGCGTCTTCGTGTTCCTCGTCGATCACGAACGGCGTCTGCCCCAATCGGCGCGCCACGTAGTCACGATGCAAGAACGCCGTGTCTTCGAACAAGCCCGCGGTGGCACGACCGTAGAGCGGTACCGCGCAGAGTGTCTTCTTGCGATGTTCTGGCGAAGGGATCGCCCGCGCAAGGTGCTCGAGCCCGCGCTTCACCCACGCAGCAGGCGCAGGCGGACTACTGCCGTCGACCGCATAGTCGTATTCCATGACGGCGAGGAGGTCGACATGCAGGACGAGTGTGTCGAGCGCAAAAGGGTATGGCGCTCTCTTGCAGGTCGGTGCGGCGCCGCATGGTTCTTGAACGACCAGGCCGAGCTTCTTTCCTTCGGTATGGAGCGCCGCCGCGAGCTCGGTCACGAAGGAGGTTACGCTCGATTCCTTCGCATCGACGTCTTCGTAGTCGATGAAGAGGCCCGAGAGGTTCTGCGCCTTTGCCGCATGCACGAGGCTCCGAACGTGGGCTTCCCTGCCCTCTTTGTCGTCGAGGAGGCGCGAAATCTTGGGACCGCATGGGCCGATGCAGCCGACGAGCGGAAGCACGCTCGCGCGAGCAAGGGAGCCCTTCTCGACGAGACGATCGATGCGTGCGCGCGGGAACGGAACGCCCGGGTCCCACTCTTCCAGGGCCGCGGAGAGCCCCACGACATTCAGACGAAAATAGGCCGGGCTCACCACCGTCAACAGCGGAGCATTTCGTTCGAGGCTCGCGAGGCTGTCTTCGTATGGCACGACCCAGGCGGCGACGACGTGCGCATCGCCCGGTCGAGTAAGAGCCGAAGTTCGAGCTGGGCGCACTCCCGTCGCACCGCAGGCCGCCAGGAACGCGAACGTCGCGCTCCATGAAAGAGCCGCCGAGCGAGAGAAACCGGAAGAGCGGACGCGCGTGCGCAAGCCATCAACCTAGCGAGTGCTTGCGGCCTTCGCAATTCAGTAAAAGCCGACGGAGACCTGGAGGGAGAGGCCTGCGTACCCTCGGAGATCTTTGAGCGCGGGCTCCGCGGGGCCAATCATGGCGCCAAAGATATTCGCTCCTACGCGCACGTCCGCGTCGTCGAGACCAAAGACGTACTCTACACCGACCCTCGCAGTGCCCACGCCCGCGCCGCTCGTCTCGTCTTTGGAGCGAACGGTCGCGGCGCCCACGCCCACCGCGAAGATGGGGTGGAGTGCTCCCCGCCTCCGTGGATCGAGGACGAGCTCGGCGAGGTACTGGGCGAAGCCCTGCCCGGTAGGACTCGTTCCATCGGCTCGCTCGGACCGCGTCCACGTCGCCGAGAAGCGGCCTCCTACGGAACCGGTCCCCACATCGAGGCCTCCCAGGATGCCGTAGCCGAGGCCGGCACCGGTGGTGACGGAAGACGGCCCCAAAAGGAACCTCACGCCCGCCCTGCGCAGGATAGGGGCCGGCGGCGAAGGCGGCTCTTCGCAGCCATCGGCATTCCGGGAACCGCCATCCCGACAGTCGGGAAATCCATTGGGGGGTTCGGCATAGGGCCTCTCCGCCAGAGCGTCCTTTTCCGAGAGGAGGAGCCCGAGAGCCGCAAACACCGAGGACCAAACTGCCTTGGAAAAGCGCATGCCCGGGAAACGGGGCGCGGCACCGGACCTTACAGTTTGCGGCTCCGGAACCACGCGAATTGGGTTATGCTACCGGAACAGATGTACCGCTTTGGTGCCGCGGCCATTTCCCTTCTGCTTCTCGTCGGTTCGTCGACTGCCGTCGCGGCCGAGCCGGTGACCGCAGAAGCACGAAGCGGGGCGCTCGAGCACTTCAAGAAGGCGCGCGAGCTCTATCAAAATGGTGAGTACCGCCGCGCCCGCGACGAGCTGCTCGAGGCACGAAAGCTCGACCCGAACGCGAAAGATCTCGTCCTCAATCTCGGCACGGTCAGCGAACGTCTCCAAGACTACGACGTCGCACTCGCGTACCTCCACGAGTACCAGGAACTGACGGATGTCACCGAGAGTGAACGTCAAAAGGTCGAGGGCATCATCAAACGCGTCGAGGGCGCAAAAAAGAATTCGACCCCCAAAGACGACTCGCCCAAAGTCATCGTCAAGACGGTCGCTGTGCCCTCTGCGCATCCCGTTTCCTACGGGCGAATCGACGCCGTGAACATCACGACCGGTATCATCGCGCTCGGCGCGGCAGCCGCTGCGGGGACGTTCGGTGTGCTCGCACTGGGCACTCGGCCGTCCGCAGGGACGCAGACCTCCTCGAGCTATCCCTACGCGAGCCTCCAAGCCGACACCGATCGCGCACATACATTTGCGGTCGTCGCCGACGTTGGCTTCGTCGTCGCCGCCGTCGCGACGGTTGCCACGGTGGTCTTGTATTTTGCACGCACCAAAGACGCGCAACCTCCGGCGCCCACCGTTGGGCAGATGGCATTCCGTTTCCCATGAATCGAACGACCTCACGCATCGTGCTCGGCGCCATTGGGCTCGCCCTCGCCGGCGTCGCTTGTCAGGTCATCGTCTCGTCCGACCCGCCGACGTTCACGTGCACGGGCACAGGCGCATCGGTGTGCCCCGAGGGGCAACGATGCGCGACGAAGCTCGGTCAGTGCAAAGCCGCCTGCAGCCAGACCACGTGCGCTGCGCAGGGTCTCGTATGCGACGAAGGCACCCAAGCCTGCGCAGGGAACGTCTCCCCGGCCGACGGCTCCGTTCCGGACACCGGGGCGCCAGCGGACGCAGAGGTCGACGCGAACCTCGGCTACCAACCTTGCTCGAGCTCGAGCGCGTGCCAGAGCGGCATTTGCGCCGACTCGCGTCTTCTCGGAACGGACGTCGGCGCGCGCTTCTGTACGAAGCTCTGCTGCAAGTCGACGGACTGCGCCGAATCGGAAACCTGCTACGCGGGCGGTACGGGAGGCAAATACTGCACGCCGCGCAAGCTCTTGCAACTCCCTGCCCTTACGCAATCCCCCGCC
Organism: Polyangiaceae bacterium; assembly: GCA_046351415.1. GTDB lineage: Bacteria > Myxococcota_A > Polyangia > Polyangiales > Polyangiaceae > JABFRG01. The sequence goes on from JAXLYO010000002.1 coordinate 123,702, forward strand.
AAGGGTGGCGGCGTCGCTTGCCAGAGCGGGGCAGACTGCGCGTCGGGCCGCTGCGCGAACCAGCGCTGCGTCGACACCTGCTGCGTGAACGCCGATTGTGCCAATGGGACCTCATGTCGACTCATGAAACCGGAAGCGACCTTGCCGAACGCTTGGTACTGCGGTGTCGTTCCGGGAGGCGCCACGGGTTCGCCTGGAGACACGTGCGTCGGTGGCGACAGCAAATGCAAGAGCAACCTCTGCGAGGGCAGTTGCCTTGGCTACTGTTCGCGCGACAGCCAATGCGAAGCGATCGGCGACGACTACTGCACGCTCTACAAACTCGATCGTACGGAAGATCGCTTCCCGTTCTGTGTTCAATCGACTTTCGGCTTTGGCCCGGGTGTCAATTGCACGAACGACGCGCAGTGTGCGTCGAGTCTGTGCGAGACGAAGTGCGCGCGCATCTGCCAAGTCGACGCAGACTGCCTCGCGGGGCAGTCGTGCAAGCCGCGCGCTTCGGGTACGCCGCTTACGCGTTGCGTGGCGAACTGATTCGGGCGGCTCGGCCTCGAGCGAGGGCGCCGGTGACCCCGTGCGCCTCGCTCTCTTCGAACTCTTCGACCTGTTTGACCTGAGTGATGATCAGACGCCGTCGGCGTCTGCTGCAGCGTCGAGATTCGCGTCGCTGCCCGCGTCGGTCCCCGTATCGGGTGCGGCGTCGCTCGGCGTCGCGTCTTTCGCGGCGTCGCTCGTGGAGACGTCCTGCGCTGCGTCGCTCACTGGAGGCTGAGTCACGTCTTGTACCGACGCGTCCGTGCCCTCTTGTGGAATCTTGCTGCGATCGAAGTCGACGATGAGTTCACACCCCGTCATCGCTACGAGTGCCGTGCCGACAAACATCAAGACAATCTTCTTCATCGTCTACCTCAGAACCGAATCAAGGCGCCGGCGCCGCCACCATGGGAATTGACGATCGGCATCGGGATGATCTTCGGCTTCACCGGTGCGGTCGCCTGCTTGGGAGCCGCTGCGGGCTTCTTCTGGGCCTTTGCGCCTTCGGACGGCGAATCGTCGGTGAAGAAGAGCACTGCGCTCGTGATGCCGAAGGTGAGCGCCAAACCGAACGCCATGTCGGCGATGAGCGCGGAATTCTCACCCTTGTTCGCGTTGTCTTCCGTCGGCGTCTTCTCGAACGTGCTCTGGTCGGAGAGCGCTTTTGCGCCAAAGCCGATACCCACGCCGAGCGCGGCAACCGCGACACCACCGGTGATGTACGCAGGCAACTTGCTGCGCGGCGGAGGGGGCGGCGGAGGCTCGACCTTCGCGACGGGCGGCGGAGGCGGAGGTGGAGGGGGCGGCGGAGGCGGAGGCGTCGCCGGCAGTTCGAGGTTCAGCGTCTGCGCGCTCGCGAACGTGACCTCGATTTCCTTTTCGACAGGATCATGGCCCGGTGCGGTGGCCTTGAGGACGTGCTTGCCCTGCGGGAGGTCGAGGTCGAGCGGCGTCGGTCCCGTCGGCTCCTTGCCGTCGACCCCCACTTGAGCGCCTTCGGGGACCGACGTCACCTTCACGTGACCGCCCATCGCCTTGATCTCGGCGACGCGCTTCTGAGCCTCTTCGACTTCCTTCTTCATCGACTTCGGAGGCTCGGCCAAGAACTTCTCGTACGATTCGACCGCTTCGCGGGGTTGGCTGAGCTTGTCTTGGGTTTGAGCGGTGTAGTTCAGTGCTTGCGCGAGCTTGTCGCCCTTGAGCGTGCCCTTCTCGAGCGCGGACTTGAACTCGGGAAGCGCCCCGACGAAGTCGCCGGCCTTGAACTTCTTCACGCCTTCCGCAAACGCGTCCGGGGTCGCCGCGGGTTTCGCCGCGGCAGGTTTCGCTCCTGCTGCTGCGGGGGCCGCCGGCTTGGCGGGAGCTGCCGCAGGCGCCGCAGGTTTGGCGGGGGCCGCCGCAGGCTTCGCCGGCTGCGCGAAGGCCGCTACCGAAAGGGTACAAAAAGAGCTGAGGGCAATGGCGGTGACGAATCGACGCATGTTGAATTCCCCGAAGGTCTCGAAGCGCCGAAAAGGCGGATCGGACGGACTCAAGTGCGCATGAGCCTACAACAATTCGGAGCTCTTCGGGTCGTCTTTCTCCGTGACGTTTCGGCGAAGTGCCCCGGCGCGCGTTCGCACGGCTCGCGCCCCATCAGGGGTGCGCGTGCGCGGAATCTTCCACGAGTTCGACGAGCACCCCGCCCGTCGCCTTCGGATGAACGAAAGCAACCTTGTGGCCGCGCGCTCCAATCCTTGGCGTTTCATCGATGAGCTTGACGCCGAGCGCCTTGAGAAAACCGAGGGCTGCTTCGATGTTTGTGACCTCGAGCGCGATGTGGTGGATGCCCGGGCCCCGCTTTTCGAGGAACTTCTCGAGCCCTTCGTTGCCACGCGGCGAAATGAGCTCGATGTTGCTTTCGCCGATCGGCAGTAGCCACGCTTCGGTTTTCTGACTCTCGACGACCTCGCGCTTGCTCACCGACAGGCCGAAGTTCTTCTCGTAGGCCTCCGCAGCAGCAGCGGGATCAGCAACACAAACGGCGACGTGGTCGATCTTCTTGATCGTGAACATGAGAAATACGTTAGCAGAAACATGCCCTTGGCAGGAGCTCGGGGTTGGGTGTAGGTTCCCGGTGTCGCCGCTCCCGGCGTCTTAGGAGGACTTTTCATGCAAACGTTCACGAAATACGCTGGTCTCGGGATGGTACTCCTCTTCGGAGTCACGGGCTGCGGCACGCTCTCGCAACCCTTCGACCAATTGAAGGCCCAAAAGGCCAACGTGATCGTGTACCGCTTGCAGAACTTCGAGCCGCCCGCTCCCGCTGCGGGCGCTCCGGCTGCAGGCGCCCCCACGCTGCCTCCGCAGATCCAGCAGCTCATCACCGGCGCCGCTGCCCTGCTTCCGCCCGGCCTGGTTCCTCCGGGTCTCCTCCCCGGCTCGCCGGTTCCTGCGGCCCCGCCGGCACAGCAGGTATCGCGCTTCCACAACTTCCGCATTCTCGGCTGGATGCAGCTCACGGACGTGAACACGACCGACGAGGTCTACGACATCTTCGGCAAAGAGAAGAACTTCGAAGCTCCGAAGACGCAGTGCATGTACGCCGAGTTCGGCTTCAGCTTCCAACAGCAGGGTCAACAGAACGACATCTTGACGTCGCTCTCGTGCAGCCAGGTTCAGACCTTCAACTTCGCGTGGCCCTACAACGCGAAGACGGGCCTTGCTGGCGACACAGCGAAGCGCATCATCGCGATCGCCCAGAAGTCCTTCGGCGGCTGATCTCCATTCGCCCGGTGCCCCCAGAACCGCGCGCATAGCATCCCGAATTCGATGAATTCGAAACCTCTGCCGACGTACGAGCCACACCCGATGATGGCGTGGCTCTATCGGCGGGCCTTCGAACACGTCGATGTCGAGAGTTCCTGGGCTTCCAAGATCCGCGAAGCAGACAAGCAAGGCACGGTCGTTTACGTGCTGCGCAACCTCTCTTTCGTGGATTTTTTTGCGCTCGATTTTCTGACGAAGCGCGAGAAGCTCCCGCCCATCCGTTTCGCCAACGACCTCGGCCTCTTCATCTTGGAGCCGATGGGGCGCGGCTGGTTGAGGGCCATCCAGCGGACGCTCGTTCGCCCAGACGACGCAGCCATGCTTCGGGAGGCCATGACTCAGGGCGCTACGGCAGCGCTCTTTCTGAAGCGGCCTCCGACCTTGTTCGAGCCTGGCGCCCGCGGCCGTATCGAGGGCGATGCCTTCTTGCGCACGCTCCTCGACGTCCAGCGCGCGCAACCGGACACGCCGATTTACCTCTGTCCGCAAGTATTCGTGTGGTCGCGAAGCCCCGACAAGGCAGGCGCGGGCCCCGTCGACGTGCTCTTCGGGCCGCGCGAGTGGCCCGGAAAGACGAGGACGGTGGTGCAGTTCTTCATGAACTACCGCCACGTCACACTTCGAGCGAGCGAGCCCATCGACCTCCGCGATTTCCTCGCGCGCCACCCCGGCATGAATGACGGCGCACTCATTCGGCGAGTGACCTACGCGCTTTTGCGCCGACTCGAACGAGAGCGTCGCGGTGTCGTTGGGCCCACGCAAAAGCCCGCCGACCGCCTTCGCGATGAAGTCATCCGAAGCCCGAAGCTGCAGCGGCTCATTCGCGACATGGCGGGTTCGGGAGAGGCAGAGCGCCACACCATCACGAAGCGCGCCAATGCCATCGTCGAGGAACTCCAAGCATCGCTCGACACGAACGCGCTGGCAGTGCTCGACCGCATCTTCGACGCGACAGTTGCTCGCGTGTACAACGACCTCGAAGTCGACGTGGCTGGCCTCGAAACGCTGCGCGAACGAGCGAAAGACGGCACTCTCGTCATTCTCCCGAGCCATCGATCGCACGTCGACTACATCGTCATGGCCCGCGTGTTCCACCAGGCCAAGATGCCCGTCCCTCTCGTCGCAGCCGGCGACAACTTGAACTTCTTTCCTCTCGGTGCCGTGCTCCGAAGGGCAGGCGCATTCTTCATTCGGCGGAAGTTCCGCGGCGATCGTCTCTACGGCGCCGTCGTCGACGCTTACTTGCGGCGCCTCATCAAAGATGGCCATCCCCTCGAATTCTTCCTGGAAGGTCAGCGCTCGCGCACGGGGAAGCTCTTGCCGCCGAAGGTAGGTCTACTGTCGCTCGTCGTCGAAGCGACGCTCGAAGCCGCCACGAAGCCGGTCTACTTCTGCCCCGTCTCCATCAGCTACGAGCGAACCATGGAGGAGGAGTCGTTCGCGCGCGAGCTCGCCGGCGGAGAGAAGCCTCGCGAAGACGTGAGGGGCCTTCTCGACACGGCGAGCTTACTCAAGAACCGCTACGGCAAGATCAGCGTCCAATTCGGAAGGCCCGTGACACTCGAAGAGACGGCAAAGGAACGAGGCATCACGCTCGCCCCCTTCGCGTCGGGCGAGACGACGGACGAAGCCGTCAGCAGCAGTCACGGAAACCGCGCACTTCCCACGCCCGCCAAGCGACGTGCTCTCGTTGCGCACTTGGCGCGCAAGGTCATGGCGGAGATCAATCGCGTCACGAGCGTAACGCCCGGAGCGCTCGTTGCCACCGTGCTCCTCTGTCACGACAAACGAGCAATCTCGCACGCTGAGCTCGAAGAACGTTGCGAAGTACTCGCAGGCGTTTTCGCGAAGGAGGGTGGACGTTTTTCCCCTTCCCTGCTCTCTCGCACGCCTGGCCAACCGCTCCGTCGTTCCGCCTTGCGCGAAGCATGCGACCTTTTCGTGCGAGCCGGGCATGTCGAATGTTACCGAGAGGGCGGCACGCTCGGAGAGAAGCGAAGTCGCGCAAAACCCGGTTCGGGCACGCTCTACGTCGTGCCAGAGGCATCTCGCGCGGCGCTCGACATCTCGAAGAACGCACTCGTGCACTTCTTCGTGGAGCGCGCCGTCGTATCGATCGCCTTCCGGGACCTCGGTCGCGATGGCGACTCCGTCTCTCTCGCGGACGTCCGTGAACGCAGCATCGACGTCTTTCGCCTGCTCGCGAGCGAATTCGGACACTCTTCCGATCAAGCGCCAGCCCTGTTCGACAAGGGACTCGATGCACTGATTGCGGATGGAGTTCTCAAGCACGCGCAACTTGAAACAGACGAGAGCGACGACGAAGGTCCGCACGAGGCGCGCATCGTCATCACCAACGCCCGCGACTTGCGCCTTTATGCGCGCATCTTGCGCAGTTTCATGGAGAGCTACCGCATCGCGGCGCGAACACTGCGCGTACTCATCAAGGGCCCCATGTCCCCGAAGGACCTCGTGAAGCGTGCTCTCTCCGTCGGAGAGCCGATGTACGTCGAGGGCGAAGTCGGGCGCGAGGCTGTTGCGGCGCCGTTCATCGAGAATGCGTTCACGACGTTCATTGCGCTCGGTTACGTCGTGCGGCGCGATCAGCAATACGAGCTACCCGAGAGCTACGCGAGTCAGGATGCGCTCGCGACCATCGAGGCGCGTATCGCTGCTTACAGCCAGCGCGGCTGACTTCTCCCCTACTTCTTCACGTTCGGTGTCGGGGCGCGCGCGCCTACCTTGCACGTGACCATCATGTTCTCGAGCTCCATGGCACTGTTCGGCGGACAACGGATGGCGTAGCGCTCGATGAGGTCCTGTGGAAGGAAGTGCTGGTTCGGGAACCGGTCGCTCCCGGGCGTCATGACGTCTTCGTGAGTAAGCGTCTTTTCGCACGTGTCCGCGCCGGGCTTCTGAACGACCAGGAAACCACCGCCGGTGCTGTCGGTGCCACATGATGGGTCCAAGTAGTTCGCCGGATCGTCGGCGTTCTTGCCCGCCTTCAGACACTTGTCCGCCATGCCGAACTTGTTCCGCACCGCCGCTGGAAGTTGGTCGGTCGTGTAGAGGGTCATGTTGTTGACGCACAACACCTTTGCCGTATGCACGGTCGAGCTCGTCGCGTGGCAGTAGGCGAGACCGTCTTGCACGCTGAGGGTGAACTTCCGATCGACACAGAACACCGCCGCGTCTTCCTTGCGGGCGTAGGTCTTCGTGTCGTTCCCCTTCCAATTGGGCTTGTAGTAGAGCTGGTTCCCCGCGTGGCCCAACGTCACCACGCCCAACATCGCCACACTCACGGACAAAGATACGGCTCGCTTCATTGCGCTCGAGTTCCTTTTCGGCTTCCACAACATTGGACGCTGAACGACGAGCAGTATTCAAGTTTTTTGTCAGTAGTATCGCGCAGATGTATCCGTGTGTTCTACACTGTAGGACCTTACGACCCATCCCCCACACCCGCCCCATGTGGCCATTCTCGCGAGAAAAGAGCCCATTCGTAGAGGGTCGGCGCGGTTTGCTTCCACTGACTCAAAACGAAGCTGCGGAGTCGTGGGTGATTCCACCGCACGGGGGCGGCGAAGGGAGCCGCGAGCCGTTCGTCTTGCAAGTCGGGGCGTCAGACACGGTGCACTTGTCGCCGCCGGTGGACAAGTTCGTACGAAGGGAGCTGCGGATGCGGCGAACGCAAAGGGCGAGAGTGTGCTTTTTCATGATGCTCGACTCTAGTTCTTGCGCCGCTTCGCGCCACTGACACTTCGTTGCAAGCGTTCGCGAACGAGGGCTCGTCCTTGAATGACGATGGGACAGCCCATAGCCTTGCCTCGCACCGCGTCAGACCAACGCACTACTTCACGACGACAGCGAGCGAAAGCTTCGGAGACTCCACCTGGCACTTCGCCTCGGCGCACACCGACATTCGGAACTGTCCGGCGATCTTCCCTTCCCCTTTTGCTTTCCCCTTCACCGAGACGGAAAGTTCGGCCTCCGTTGCGGACGTCTTCTTGAAGTGTCCGTCCTTCTTGGAGAACACGAGGCCTGCGCCGAGCGACTCGAGATTCGGGCTCTCGTCCATTTGGAACTTGTAAGGGTACTCGTCGTTCACGTGAAAGGGTGCGGACGCATGCAGCACGATTCGCCCGACGCACGTCGCCCCGACCGCGCATTCGGCGGGCGCGATCAGGTCGACCGTGAAGTTGTCGCCGGACACGCGACTCGACGCGAATTTGACGGGCGCTGCACTCGCAGATGGAACTGCACTCGGAACGGGCGCACTCGCGGAAGCCATCGCCGTCGAGGCCGCCCCCGAGGACGCAGCCTGCGTGGCTGAGGAACTTGGCGTCGCGCTCGCTGTCGTTGCGGTGCGCACGTCGGGAGCGCTGCCCACCGGAGTCGCCGTCGTCGTCGCGACCGCAGCCAAGGTGCCGGTTGGCGCGGACGTAGGCGTCGCGATTGTCGTCGGTGCAGCAGAAGTGGTGCTCGAAGTCGAAGGTGGAGTGCTTCCCGTCGGCGTCTCCTTGGAGCAGCCCGCGAGCGCACCAAGGCCGCACGCCACCCACACGACCTGCCTGATGAAATCCACCATGCTCCTGTGATAACAAACCTTCACTGTGCGCGCGCCCGCATTCTTCACGCACGTCCTTCCGTGCCTCGCCGCTGCCTTTCTGGCGAGCGGCTGCGTGCATGCTCCGACGGCCCTCACCCCGGGCCGGAGCGGAAGTGTAGGCCTGCCGAGTCGCGGCGTCCTCACCGGCGCGGCCGAACTTCCCGAGAAGGGAGCAGGCTATTCGTGGCTTCGGCACGATGGTCGCCACTACGGCCTTGCGCGCCTCGTGCAAACCATCGAGCGCTCCTCGCAGTATGTCGCGACCGAGCGCCCCGGCGCACATCTTCGCGTCGGTGATCTCGCCGTTGCCCATGGCGGAACGTTGCTGCCTCACCTGTCGCATCGCACGGGTCGCGACGTCGACCTGTTGCTCTACATGGAGACACTCGACGGCGAACCCGTCGCGAGTCCCGGTTTCGTGCGCGTCGAAGCAGACGGCCTCGCATACGACTCCGTGAGCAAGCGCTTCTTGCGCTTCGATGTTGCTCGCGAGTGGCTACTCGTGAAGTTTCTCCTCACGGATCCAGAGGCCCGCGTGCAATGGATTTTCGTCCATCGCAACCTGCGCAACCTACTGCTCGAATGGGCGATTGCCCGCGGAGAAAACGGGACAATCCTCGCGCGCGCGGCCGAAGCCATGGCACAGCCGCATCCCGGCGGCCTCCACGATGATCACATTCACGTGCGCGTCGCCTGCTCCGACGAGGACGTTCTCCTCGGATGCGAACCGAGTGGGCCTCGTCGTTCCTGGGTCCACTACAAGAGCACGAAGCTCCCCGCCGATGCCGAGCTCGCGCTGGAGCTCCTCCGCCCGTGATTCGTCTCCTCCGCTGTGACGCGAAAGACCTCTCCGCGCACCCGACATGGAAAGACGAGGCCAAACGGCCCACGCTCGCCTACCTCGACCCCCCTTTCGCTGTCGGAAAGACGCATCAAGCGCGCACCAAAGCGGGAATGGCGCGCGCCGACGGCGTGAAGGCGTACGCCGACACGTGGCCGTCCATTGCGTCGTACATCGAGTGGCTCTCGCCGCGCCTCGAGAGCGTGTGGTCCTGCTTGGACGAGCGCGGGTCCCTCTGGCTCCACCTCGATCATCGCACCATCCACGAAGCGAAGGTCCTCGCCTCGTCGCTCTTTGGAGCCCGTGCCTTCCGCGGCGAAATCATCTGGGTCCCCGGCAATGGCGGAAAAGCACGGAACGGCCCGAATCATAGCCACCAAACGATTCTCATCTTCGCCAAGGGAAAAGAACTCTGTTGGAACGCCGACAGCCCCGTCCTTCGCGAACCGTACGCGGGGACGAGCCTCTCGATGCACTTCACGAACGAAGACGTCGACGGGCGCCGCTACCGAGAGCGCACCGTCGGCGGACGCACGTACCGCTACTATGCGGATCGCGGGCGCATGCTGGGCTCCGTATGGACCGACTGCCCTTCCATGGTCGCCAATACACCCTTGCGCAAAGAAACCACGGGCTATCCGACGCAAAAGCCTCTCAAGCTTCTCGAGCGCATCGTACTGGCGTGCACGCACGAAGGCGACCTCGTGCTCGACCCCTTCTGCGGCTCGGGCACCACGCTCGTCGCAGCAGCGATGGCGGGACGAGAGGCGATTGGTTGCGACGTCGGCGACTTGGCTCTGTCGACGACGCGCGCACGCCTCAAGGCGGCGAAGCTTCCTCATTCGTTCGAGGAACGGGCGCCTGAGCGGCCGGCTCGCCGTGCTTCCAAGAGGAAAGCCACGCCGCGAAATCCCTGAGAGCGACCTCCGAAAGAGCCTGGTACCGATCGCGCTTCTTCAAGCGGCGGTTCGGGTGCGGCGGCATGCATGCCCACGTGATGTTCGACGGCTGATAGTGCGGCTGCTTGCGAGCCAGGTGCGTCATGAGGCCGCCGAGTGCCGTGGTCTTCGGAGGCGGACAGGGCGCTTCGCCCAAAAGCTGCCGCGCGAGCATGAAGCCGCACAGAAACCCGCCCGCTGCACTTTCGACGTAGCCTTCGACGCCCGTGATCTGACCCGCCAGAAAGACGTTCGGAGCCGCGCGGAGTGCCATGCGCTCGTCGAGCAAGTCTGGCGCGTTGATGAACGTGTTTCTGTGAACGCTTCCGAAACGTAGAATTTCGCACTCTTCCAAGCCCGGAATCATGCGGAGTACACGCGATTGTTCCCCGTAGGTCATACGCGTCTGAAAGCCGACCAGATTGTAGGCGGTCGCGCCCTCGTCCTCCTGGCGCAGCTGAACGACCGCGAAGGGCCGTTTGCCGGTCTTCGGATCCGTGAGACCGACGGGTTTGAGGGGGCCAAAGGCGAGCGTCATCTCGCCGCGTTCGGCCATCACTTCCACGGGCAAACACCCTTCGAAGTACTTCACGTCTTCGAACTCTCGCGGCTTCACCTTCTCTGCGGCTACGAGCGCTGCAACGAATGCCTTGTACTCCGCCTCATCCATCGGGCAGTTCCCGTACGCGGCATCGCCGAGCGCTTCTGCATCCATGGGAGCGCCCGCGCTGCGTTCCGCCTCCGGAGCGCTACTTTCACCTTCCGTCGATTCTTCCGCGCCTTTCCCCCAGCGCGACTGTCGAAACACCTTGTCCCAATTGATGGAGTCGGCTGCGATGATGGGCGCGATAGCGTCGTAGTAGGCGAGCTGCTTCTCACCGACGACACGGGCGATGTCTGCCGCGAGTTCGTCGCCCGTGAGAGGCCCCGTGGCGATGATGACGGGGTTCTCGGCGGACGCTTCGGGGATGGCATTCACGATTTCACTGACGAACGTGATGCGCGGATGGCTCGTGATGACCTTGGTGATGTAGTCGGAGAAGTTGTCTCGGTCGACCGCGAGCGCCCCACCCGCCGGCACCTTTGCTGCATCGGCTGCCGCGAGAATGAGGGAGCCCGACCGACGAAGTTCTTCTTTGAGGAGGCCGACCGCATTCACGAGCGCGGCGCCTCGCAACGAATTGCTGCAGACGAGTTCGCAGAGCTTGTCGCTGTTCTGCGCAGGCGTGCGGCGCTTCGGCTTCTGTTCGACGAGACGCACCTCGATACCGCGCTCAGCCAATTGAAACGCAGCTTCGCAGCCCGCAAGGCCCGCACCTACCACTGTCACGCGCATGGACGAGGCTCTAGCACAGCCGCGTCGCGTTGAGGGCTCGTACGACGCTAGGCGCGCTCTGACCCAATCGCTCGCGAGCCTAGGCTCGCTCTGACCCAATCGCTCGCGCGCCTAGGCTCGCTCTGACCTCGCGAGCCTAGGCTCGCTCTGACCCAATCGCTCGCGCGCCTAGGCTCGCTCGACCGCGACGACGCCGTTGACCTTCTGGAGCGCGCGCATCACGAGCTTCAGTTGGCTGAGGTCGTGGCAGAGGAACGTGAAGACATTGACCGCGCGTCCATCGTCGCCCGCGCGGCAGTTGGCTTCGCTGATGTTGATGCCCTGCGCACTGAAGGTTTGGCCGACCGTGGCCAAGATGCCTGGACGATTCGCCGTAACGACACGCAGTTGCACCGCCCGATTGATCTTGGCCTTCGTGTCCCACTGGATATCGACGCGACGCTCGGGGTCGGTGTCGAAAGCCTTCGTGCAGCCGCGTCGGTGAATGGTGACGCCACGCCCGCGCGTGATGAAGCCGAGGATGTCGTCGCCCGGGAGAGGATTACAACACTTCGCATAGCGAACGAGCACGTCGTCGATGCCGCCGAGGCGAATGCCCCCCTCGTCGCCACGGTTCACGATCTTCTTCACGAAGCCCGTGAGCTTGCTCTCGCGAATGGAGTCCGGCGGAATCGAGTCACGGCCGTCCTTCGACGGCGGAGAAAGATGCGTGACGACGTCCTTCGGGTCGACCTTACCGTAGCCGATCTGGATGTAGAGCTCGTCGTTCGTCGAGACGCTGAAGCGCTCGTGCACGCTCTTCACCTCTTCGGCGTTCTTCAGGAACTTGCTGAGCGAGATGCTCGCCCGAGAGAACTCTCGCTCGATGAGCTCGCGGCCAAGCCGAAGCGACTTCTCGCGTTCCTCGGTACGAAGGTAGTTTCGGATCTTGGCGCGGGCGCTCGTGGTCGCGACGAACTCGAGCCAATCTTTGCTGGGCTGCTGAGAAGGCGATGTAACGACGTCGATGACGTCACCGTTCCTGAGCTTGTAGCGCAGCGGCTCGAGCTTGCCATTGATGCGAGCGCCGGTGATCTGGTTGCCGAGTTGGGAGTGGATTTGGTAGGCGAAGTCGACGGGCGTGGAGCCACGCGGGAAGACGCGAACGTCCCCCTTCGGCGTGAAGACGTAGACCTCGTCTTGGAAGAGGTCGACTTTGACGCCCTCCAAGAACTCGGCCGGATCTTTCATGTCGCGCTGCCACTCGAGCAGCTGCCGTAGCCAGCCGAACCGCGCCTGGTCCTGGTCGGAGACGCCACCACCGGAGCGCTCCTTGTACTTCCAGTGCGCTGCAATGCCGCGCTCGGCGACGCGATGCATCTCGTGCGTGCGGATTTGGATCTCGATGCGCTCGCGGCCGGGACCGATGACCGTCGTGTGGAGCGACTGGTACATGTTCGGCTTCGGAAGCGCGATGTAGTCTTTGAAGCGCCCAGGGACGGGGGTCCACTTCGAGTGAACGACGCCGAGGGCAGCGTAACAGTCGCTGACGCTCTCGACGAGGACACGGAAGGCGATGGCGTCGTAGATCTGATCGACGCCTACCTGGTTGTGCTTCATCTTGCGCCAGATGGAGCAGAGATGCTTCGCGCGCCCCGAGACGTCGCAGGCGAAACCTTGCTCGGCCAAGCGGCTCGTGAGTGTGCGCGAGACGTCCTCGATGTAGCGTTCGCGCTGTTTCTCCGTCTTCGCGACGGCCGCCGAGACTTCCGTGAAGCCATCCGGTTCGAGGTAGCGGAACGAGAGGTCTTCGAGCTCGCTCTTGAATTGGTTGATACCGAGGCGGTTTGCCAGGGGCGCGTAGATCTCCATGGTCTCGCGGGCGATGCGCTCCTGCGCTTCTGGCTTCATGTGCTGGAGCGTGCGCATGTTGTCGACGCGGTCGCACAGCTTCACCAAGAGAACGCGAATGTCGCGTGCCATGGCGACGACCATCTTGCGGAAGTTCTCGGCCTGCCGATCTTCCTTCGAGACGAAGTTGATCTGCGAAAGTTTGGTGACGCCATCGACGAGGTCGGCCACCTCGACGCCGAACTCGCGCTCGATGTCTTTGTACGTGGCGAGTGTGTCTTCAACGACGTCGTGGAGCAGGCCTGCACAAACGCTGGCTCCGTCGAGCTTGAGCTCGGTGATGATGCCGGCAACGTTCACCGGGTGCACGAAGTAGGGATCGCCCGATTTGCGCTTTTGGCCCTCGTGGGCCACCCTCGCGTAATCGTACGCCTTGCGCACCAAATCCGTGTCCGCGCCAGGTTGGTACGCGCGCACCCGTTCGATGATGTTGTCGATCGAGATCATGAAAGAAGAGAACTCTAAGGCTTAAACAGTAACACTCGCCCCAATCGGCCGCAATTGTGCGTCAGTGTGTGCGAAGCCGTCGAAGCCTCCCGATGCCCTGCTACGAAAGCTACGAACGCTCCTAAAGCGCGCGTAGCCAGGCGCGGAACGGAGCATCGAGCTCTTCGGGCTCCTTTCCGGTGATGGCCACGAATGCGCTGACGCCGGTCGCGTCCTTGGCGAACGTGTCGCGGTAGCGATGGTAAAAGGGCCAGAGCTTGCCTTGCACGTCGAGCCACTGACACACGTAGCGAGCGAAGGCATAATGTAAGTCTTCCTTGGTCCCCCGGAAGGTATCGTCGCTCATCGTCAACAAGGTACGGAGCCGGAGGGTCTGGGGCTCGGCCTGGAAGCCGCTCATGAGGCGCGGGTAGCGCCAGTTCTTCGCCCCGTGAATGCCCGATGCATCGTAATAGGGCTGCTCGAATACGGACGCGATGCCTTCGTTCAGCCAGGTGGGGGCCTCCGGAAAGTCCGCTTCGACGAACGTGTGGACGATCTCGTGCGTGAAGGTGCCGTAGAGGCCAGCCCCGTTCATGATGATGCGACGGGTGTCGGGCTCGTAGTAGCCGAACGGCGAAATGCACGCCTTGCCCGTCGTCCTTTTGCAGAAGCCTTGGTACGCGACGCTGCTCGTGAAAAGGTACGCCGCTACCGCGCGGAATGGCTTGTTCGTGAACTTCCCGTCCATGAACGCCCACACGATGCGCTCACCTTCCCTCGCCCGCTGCTGGGCAACGGCTGCGCCCGCGCCTTCCGGGAAGACGAGGAGGAACACGTCGGAGACAACGGCCGTCGTGGCTTGCTTGCCGAGGTCCTGCATGGCGAGCGCCCGTTTCGCACCGAGATCGGCGGCGAGATCGTACGGCGGGCCCGCGTCGGCGGCGGGGCCAGCGCTCGCGAGGGGTTCACGCGGTGCACTTGCCGTCGGGGCCGGGGTGGCTTGGCTCGCGCTCACCACCGGCACGGAAGCCAATGGTGCGGCAATGCTGGGGCCTTCCGAAGGCAGGGCACTTCGCGCCTGGCTACATGCGCCCAAGAAGAGTAGTACGCTGACGAGACAAGGCAGGCGGGTTCGAGATTGGCTTCGGTATACGTTCATTTCCCCTACTGTCTCGCCAAGTGTCCGTACTGTGACTTCACGAGCTACGCGAGCGATCGTGCTGCCATCGATCACCGCGCCTACTCCGACGCCATCATTGCCGAGCTAGGGCAACGCCTTCCTGCGTTCGACGGACGACCCATCGAAAGTATCTTTTTCGGCGGCGGGACGCCGAGCCTCTGGGACCCTCGTGAACTCGGCCGAACCCTGCGGGCCTTCGAGCGCGACCTCCCTCTATCGAAAAACGTCGAAATTACCGTGGAATGCAATCCGACCTCGCTCGACGAAGCCCGGGCGAGAGCGCTCCGAGAGGTGGGGGTCAACCGTCTCTCCATCGGCGTCCAGAGCTTGGAACCCTCGGCTCTGCAGTTCTTGGGACGCCTCCATGACGGCCCCATGGCGCTTTCGGCCCTGCGTGGAGCGCAAGCCGCGGGCATGCCGCGCATCTCCGGCGACCTCATTTTCGGCCTTCCAGACCAACCCCTCGCCACCGCCGTGTCCGAAGCGGAGACTCTGGCCGAGCTCGGTCTCTCGCACCTCTCCTGCTATCAGCTCACCATCGAGCCGGGCACGCGCTTCGGTGAGCTCGCGAAGGTCGGTCGCCTCCCGCTCGCCGACGACGGGCGCGTTGCCGAAGCGTTCCTCGCCATCGATGAAGCGCTCACCCGCAGAGGGTTCAGACACTACGAGATCTCGAACTACGCATTCCCTGGAGAAGAGGCCCGTCACAACCTCGCCTACTGGCACGGTGCAGAATACATGGGACTTGGGACGGGGGCTTTTGGCTTCTACCGCACACCTCACGCCGAAGGCGTTCGCTATCGAAACGAGCTCAAACCCGACACCTACGTCAAACGTGCGATCGCAGGCGAGCCCGTAACGACGTTGGAGGAGCCGCTTTCCCCCGAAACGCTTCTGAAAGAGCGCATCATGCTTGGTCTTCGCTTGGCAGAGGGGTTCGACCTCGGAGCCGCCGCGCGAGACCTCGGCGTGGAGGCATGGTCCGAAGGACGCAAGCGTGCCGCCGATTGGCTCGTTTCCCGAGACCGCCTCGTCGTCGAAGGGAGCCACCTCCGCATCCCGATGCGGGCCTGGCTGTTCGGAGACGACACCGCCGCGCGGCTTTTCTAGGGCGGGCCCGCGCAAAAAGAGCTAAACCTCTGTTCCGTGCTCGAGATCAGTTTCCACCGAGGAACCCTCGAACTCCGGAACCTGCCGGAGCACGCTACGGAGTGGGCCGAAGCCGAAGGTGTTCTTTGGGACGAGCGCGCTCGGTGTCATCGCGCCCGTGCCGCCGCTTACGCAGGCATCGTGCGGGCGCTCGTATCCAACGAAGTGCCCTTTCGCGACTTGGCCAAGCGCTACGAGCCGCTGGACCTGCCCACCCACCATTTGAAGGAGCCGCGCCCGTACCAAACGGAAGCACTCGAAGCCTGGCTCCGCGCGAAGGGCCGTGGCGTCGTCGTCTTGCCGACGGGGTCTGGCAAGACGCAGGTTGCGCTCATGGCGATCGCCGCGAAGAAGCGCCCCACGCTCGTCGTGGCTCCTACCCTCGAGCTCGTTCGCCAGTGGCACGCCCTGCTCTCGAGCACCTTCGAGACGGAGGTCGGTCTCCTCGGTGGAGGCAGCCACGACGTGCGCCCGCTCACCGTTACGACCTACGACTCGGCGCACCTCCACGTGGACCGCCTCGGCTCCACGTTCGGGATGATCGTCTTCGACGAATGCCATCACCTCCCGAGTGAGAGCTATGCGGCATCGGCCGACGGGTCTCTCGCTCCCTTCCGGCTTGGTCTCAGCGCGACGCCCGAGCGCGCCGACGGGTCGGAAGCGCGCTACCTCACTCTCATCGGCCCCCAAGTCTACCGCAAGGACATCACCGAGCTCGCGGGCTCGTACCTCGCCGACTACGACACCACGAAGATCATGGTCGAGCTCGACCCCGAGGAGCGTGCGTCCTACACGGAAGCGCGTCAAACCTACCTGGCCTTCGTAGGCAAGCATGGCATCCAAATGGGGTCGCCCCGCGGGTTCCAAGAATTCCTCTCTCGAAGCTCACGCACGACCGAGGGGCGTGAAGCGATGCGAGCCTACCGCCGCCAACGGGAGATTTCCTTCGCTCCGCGCTCGAAGATCGCCCTACTCGGCAAGCTTCTCGATCAGCACCGAGACAGGCGTACCATCATCTTCACCACGGACAATCGGACGGCCTACGGCATCGCTCGACTGTTCCTCCTACCCATCATCACGCATCAGACGAAGCTCGCAGAGCGCATCGACATCCTTGCCCGCTTCCGCGGCGGCGACTACGGCGCCATCGTGACAGCGCGCGTGCTGAACGAAGGGGTCGACGTTCCCGAAGCCGACGTCGCCGTCATCGTCTCCGGAAGTGGCTCGGTTCGCGAACACGTCCAGCGCCTCGGCCGCGTCCTACGCAAAACGCCAGGCAAGCACGCTGTTCTCTACGAGCTGGTCACCGCAAAAACGGGTGAAGAGTCGACGAGTCTCCGGCGGAGGGAGCACGATGCTTACCGTTGATCTTCTGCGCCTGCGGGCGAGCGGATCGGAGATCAAGCCCGTTCGCACGAAGGCGGAGCGCGCCTTGCCTCTGGCCCAAGCCCTTCTCGACGTCTTTCGCGCCGCAGAAGGTACCACCCTCGAAGAACTCGAATCGGAGATTGGCGCTGTCGACGTTGCCGCCACGGACGTGAAGGTACGCCAAGGCATGGCGAAGCTCCTCAAAGACGAGCTTTCCCTCGACGCAATGCCGAGTCCCGACGCCGCACAGCTCCGCAGTCAGGTGTTCGCCATGGCGGCAGAGGCGCGACGTTCGGGCCGCTTCGATCGGAGCGTCGTGCTGGCGCGGGCGGCAAGCGAGCTCGGAAAGTCCGTGGAAGACGTCGAACGAAGCCTTTTCGGCGACCTCCGCGGGGAGACTCGCGTGACCAAAGTGCACGTTCCTTCGGCCGAAGAGCTCCTCCGCCGTTACGATCGCGCCCAAGAGGACGCTCTTCTGATGCGCGCAACCGTCGTGCGCGCCGAGATCCCCAAGGTGGCACCGGCCGTCTTCCGCGCCATCTTTCGAAAGCTGAAGTTTCTCGGCCTCCTGTTCCGCGCAGAGCGCAAAGACGATTCGTATGCACTCACCATCGACGGAGCGAGCAGCCTCTTTGGTCCGACGACCCGCTATGGCGTTTCGTTCGTCCACTTGCTGCCCACCTTGCGCCTCGCCGGCAGCGTGTCCCTCACCGCAGACATCCGATACCGGAACAAGACGTATGTATTCCGCAAGGAAGAAGGAGGCGCCGCCGACTCCGCCGCCGACTCCGCCACGGATGGTCTCGGCGAAGTTCCGAGCACGCTGCTCCGCGCTCTCGAAAAGAACGCCCGGTCCGAGACCGGCGAGCCCTGGCAAGCGCGGGTGTGCCATGACGTGCTCACCGGCGCAGGGGGCGAAGTGCTCGTACCGGACATCGAGCTCCGCCTTGGCGATCGCCGAGCTTATGTCGAAGTCCTGTCCAAGCACGACCGCGGGGCGTACTTTCGGCGCATCGAGTTCGCAGCTGCGACGCCGCTTTCGCACCCGCTCGTTCTCTGCGTGCCAAAGGCGCTGCGCGTGTCGCCCGAGCTCGCGAAGGACGTGGCAATGTCCGTTTCTGTCGTTGTATTCCACGGGCAGCCGAGTGCATGGGCCGTGACCGAGGCAGCGCGCAATTTTTTCAGCCGTCCACGCGAGCTGTAGCGTCGCCGCTACACCTCTTCACGGTCCTTGAACTCGTGCAGTTGTGACGCATTTCGCAAGCGCAAGCTGGTGCATTTCTCTTTCCGAATTGGCGTTTCCTATGTGATAAGCGGCCTATGCGAAACTTACTTGTAGTCAGCACCCTTCTCTGTGTTTCGAGCCTTGCGAGCGTCGCGTCCGCGCAGACGATTGCGGCACCGCCGCCCGAGGCCAAAGCCATGGTGACCGGTCCCAAACTCGGCGAAGCTCCGAAGGTCGAAAAGGCCACCGACGATTCGACTAGCATCAGCGTCGCCGCCGGCGGTCTGCTCACGACAGGTAACTCGCGACTCTTGGCGCTCTCGATGAACGGCGCCTTCGACATGCGACGCGCCGAGAACGGCTTCGGAGCATCGATCGTCGGCAACTACGGTCAAGGTGCACCTCCCGGCAAGCCGGTCGATACGACCGCCGAGAACGTCCAGGGCCGTCTTCGCTACGATCGCTACCTCGTCGACTCACTCTCGCTGTTCCTCATCACGACCGGTCGCTACGACCGCTTCCAAGGTTTGGCGTTCCGCCTCAACCTCGACCCCGGTGTAAAGTACATCTTCTTCAAGGATGACGCGCAGTCATTCTGGGGTGAACTCGGTTACGACTTCCAGTTCGATACCCGTACCGAGAGTGGTCGCGTGCAGGCAGACGCCACCGGCAAGCCTGACCCGGCGCTTCCGCTGAACGCCAAGACCCGTACCGACCACTCGGCGCGTGCGTTCCTCGGCTACAAGCGCGCGTTCAACGCCGACGTCGCTTTCTCGACCGGCATCGAATACCTCCAGTCCTTCGTCGACACGGACATCTCGAAGAAGGACTCGCGTCTAAACTTCGACGCGACCTTGACGGCCAAGCTGATGGAGGGCTTCTCGCTCGGCGTCGGCTTCCAGGCGCGCTACTCGAAGGACCCGCTTCCGGGCAAAGAGCAGCTCGACACCTCGACGACCCTCAGCATCATCTACGGCTGGAACGACATCAAGCCGCCGAAGAAAGAGGAAGAAGCAGCCAAGTGCCCGGCCTGCCCCGAGCCGCCTCCCTGCCCCGCGCAAACGGCACCTGCGGCTCCTGCGACGCCGAGCCCTGCTTCGAACCCCGCGCCTGCCGCAGCTCAGCCCGCGGCCGCGACGCCATCCGCTCCGGCGACGCAACCGGCAGTCACCACTTCGGCTCCTGCAACTCCCGCAGCCCCGGTCACCACTCCGGCCCCGAAGTGAAGGAGCACTGACATGGCATTCGTAGAAGATTTCAAAAAGTTTGCCTTCAAAGGCAACGTTCTCGACCTCGCCGTCGGCGTCATCATCGGTGGTGCCTTCGGTAAGATCGTGACCGGACTCGTCGAGAACCTGATCATGCCGCTGATTGCGGTCGTGATGCCGAACCCCGACTGGAAGAACGCCTCGATCCCACTCAAAGAGATCGTGAACGACAAGGGTGAGCGCGTCATGGCGAAGCTCAACTACGGCGCGTTCCTGGGGAACATCGTCGACTTCATCGTGATCGCCCTCGTTCTCTTTTTCATCGTGCAGGCCGCGACCAAGGCGATGAAGAAGAAGGAGGAGGCTCCTGCGGCCCCGCCGAAGTCCGAAGTTCTCCTCGAGGAGATCCGCGACCTCTTGAAGAAGCAAGCTGCGCCCACGAAGAGCGACAGCTAAGGCACAGCGTCACACCACGAGCAGAACCGCCGCCACGTCGCTTGGGGAAAGCCCCAGGGACGTGGCGATGGCTTTTTTGTAGATATCGAGCTGGAGGTCGTACTGGGCCCCAGCGGCGCCGCCACTCTCGCCGCTCTTGAAGTCGACGACGGTCCACTGCTTCTTCTCGCGGAACACGAGATCCGCGACGCCTTCGAGGACGACGGAAGGTCCTCCTTCGGTCGCGACGGGCGCTTGCGTGAACGAAAGCACCACCTCACGCCTCACCTCGTCCGCTTTGCGGATCCGCGCGAAGAACGAATGGGCCAGCGCACCGGACACGGCTTCGGCGGCCGCAGCGACCTCGGCTTCTGTCGCGAAGTAGCGACGCCCGAGAGCATCGGCGAGGAGTAGCACCGCGCCCGGCGTGGCGTCGTATGGCACGTGCTCGAAGATCGCGTGAATCAGCGTGCCCAAACGGGGCCCTCGCGCTGCACGACTCGATTCTCGCACGACGACGCGGGTGGCCGGCTCTGGCGCCGTTGCAACGGACGACGAAAGAGTGGCCTCGGCCCATGCGGTCACGGTTCTCACCGCGAGGTCGGTCTTCGCGCCGAGTGCGAGCGCCTGCGCACGAGCGGCTTGCCAAGCTG
The DNA here is from genome assembly GCA_046351415.1 of Polyangiaceae bacterium. Lineage (GTDB taxonomy): Bacteria > Myxococcota_A > Polyangia > Polyangiales > Polyangiaceae > JABFRG01. The sequence goes on from JAXLYO010000002.1 coordinate 144,305, forward strand.
CATGCTCTGACTCCCCCTGCGAGACGCCGGCGCCCGAATCGTCCTTCGCGAGGATGCGCTGCTGACGAACGCCCACGTCCTCCTCTTTGCCAAGGGCAAGGACGTTGGCGTCCCAGAACACGACCGTGTGGGTCCCTGCTTCGGGATGGACGAGCCCCGGCCGAACGGATGCTTCTGCCCCGACACGCGCCGCGGCCGGACGCTCCTTCGTCGCATCGTCCCCGAACACGGGCACATTCGGCGCGAGGGTCGATGCTCGCCAGCGCCGCGGTGGCGGATAAAGTGCAGGATACAATGGTGAAAGCCATCCATCGACCTTTTCGTCAGCGACGGCAGGGACAACGAGCATGTCGCGCGCGCGGGTTGCTGCGACATATACGAGCCGGATGGCCTCGGCGTGATCGTCGTCGAGCACCTCGGCCGTGCGCTCGTGGAGGTCGAGGGGCATGGCCCCTGCGAGTGGCCCCGCCCAAAGCTTCCTGCCCGTATCGACGAATCGGGAAGGCTGCTCGTAGAAGAGCGAGCACGTCGGGTCTGCCAAGATGACGATGGGGAACTCGAGCCCCTTGGCGCGATGCACGGTCATGATGCGCACACCATCTGCGCCTTCTTCCACGACGGGGGCCTCGGACACTCCTTGCTCATCCGCCTCTCGCTCGAGCATGAGCACGAACGCGCGAAAGCTCGTCGTCCCCTTGCGGTCGGTCTTCCTCGCAAGTTCCATCACCCGCAGCAGGTTGCCGAGTGCCTGCTCTCCGGCCGGCCAGAACGCGACGCCCGCATGCGCGCGGACGGATTCGAGGAATGTCGAGAGCGTATCGGCGATCGGCCGATGATTGCGGCCCCGATGCAGCTTACCGAGGAGTTCGAGGGCTTCCTGGACGGGCACGAGGGTGTCGGGCAGCGCTTCCGGCTTCGGCCTCAGCGGATGCAAGCTTCGTTTCGTCACGTGACGGAACGAAAGAAGAAGTTCGTCCAAGAGCGCGAAAAAGGGTCCTCTCAGCGTCGCGAAGACCGAATACTCGTCGTCCGGCCACTCGATGGCCAGAAGCGCGTTGCGCAGTGCGAGCACCTCTTCCCGCGCGTGGAAGCTGCGGCCTCCCACGAGAACGTGACGAATGCGACGCGCCTCGAGGGAACGAACGTAGGGCCGCGTGACGTCTTCTCCGAAGCTCGTGAATCGGCGAAACAATATACAGATGTGTCCGGGAGCAACGGGAACGAGCGTGCCGTCCTTCTCGCGCACCTTGTACCCGCTCTGCGTTACGAGCCACTCGACGTAGGCGGCAGCCGCATCCGGAAACGAGAGGCCGACGTAGTAGGACGACACCTTGCCCGTTTTCGGCGAATACGGCGCGGGAACGGGAAGCGCGACGACCGCCGGCTGCCCCGCGATGTCTTCCTGCACGGCGGAGATGGGCGCATAGGTCGCCTGCGAACCGCGAGGGTTCGGCAGCATGCTCTTCGACAGCGCCGCGTTCGTGAAGTCGGCAATCGTCTTCACGCTGCGGAAGTTCGACGACAACGTGACGACGCGACCGCCGTTCGCAGCAACCCACGCCTTCACGCGTTCGTAGAGGGTCACATCTGCGCGCCGAAAGCGGTAGATTGACTGCTTCGGGTCACCGACGAAGAAGATGCGCCCCTGTTCGGGCAAGAGGTCAGTGTAGGCGCACGCGCCGGACCTCCCCGTCGCGACACGCAGGAGAATCTCTAGCTGCAGTGGATCGGTATCTTGGAATTCGTCGCACAGGACGACGCGATACTTTGAAGCCGTCATGCGGGCGACGGCGCTGCTATTCACGAGCAGGTCGCGCGCACGAACGAGCAGGTCGAGAAAGTCGAGCTTGCCCGTGCGCGTGAGCAGCTCGCAGTACGACGTCACGAGCGGGGTCAGTTCTTCTTGGAGCAGAGCCGCGAGCTCGGCGTCGGAAGCAAGCAGCGTCTCTTCGATGAAAGCCTTCGTGCTGTCGCGCTTGGCGGAGACTTCTTCACGCGAAATCGACGCGCTGTACTTGACGCGAGGCGACCCCTTGTAGCCCCAGTAGCGACCTTGCCAGCCGCGAAGCGAATTGCGGACGATTTGCTCGGCTCCATCGTAGTCGCGGGTTTCGGTTACACGCTCCCGTCGCTCGATTTCTTCCCAAGTGCGCTCGATATGCGCCATGCTCTGAGCGAGCCAGTCGTCCGGGTGTTCCGCGAGCTTGGAGATGCGCGCGAGTTCCGCGAGGCGTTCGAGCATGGCGTCCAGCGCTTCCCTTCGCTGGAAGGGCGCTCGTTTCCAACGCGCATCGAAGTCGCGTTGCCCGATGAGCGTCTTGCCGGCGTCGTACAGCACCTTCCGGGGTCCGTGCCCGTCCCGGAGGTCTTTCGTTCTTCGACGAAGCACGCGCGCAACCCCTTCGCTCGGAGCCTCGAGCTGTCGCTCGAACCAGCGGTCGAATGCCGATGCATAGAGCGCGTCGCTCTCGCGTTCGTCGAGGACCTTGAAGAGTGGGTCGACACCCGCTTCGACGGGACGCTCACGAAGGAGGTCGGCGCAAAAGCCGTGAATCGTGCCGATCTGCGCGCTCTCGAGCTCCGCAATGGCGGTCTCGAAAAGAACGCGCTGCTCGCCCTCGGCCGCGGTTCTCGCGCGTTCCAGGTCTGCGCGAAGACGAAGCTTCATCTCGCCCGACGCCTTCTCCGTGAACGTCACGAGCGCGATCTGAGGAAGGCGCGCACGGCCCGAAGCGAGGATCGACAGAACGCGACCAATCAGCGCCGATGTCTTGCCGGTACCCGCGCCGGCTTCGACGACGAGATTCTGGTCGAGGTCCTCACGAATGATGCGCCTCGCGTCTTCGTCGACCAGCGTCATGACAGCCCTCGGAGTTTGACGAGCTGGGATAGCGGTCCAGGCAGCTTCTTCTTCACGCGCAGCTCCTCATACGGACCGCAGACGCGCGCGTAATCGCAGTACTTGCACGCATCTTCCGCCGGCGCCGCGGGAAAGAAGCCTCGTTCTAGGGCTTGGCCAATCGTCGCAACGACCATGTCGGCGGAGGCTCGCGCCGTGGCATCGAGCGGGATGTCGCGCATCTCGTAGGCCCCCGCCTGCGTGCAGTACGAGAGACGTCCGCCCTCGACCTTCGCACCCTTGATCATGTTCTCGAGAACAAGCGCGTAGAGGACAGGTTGGAGGATCTCGCCGCCGGAGACGATGCTTCCCTTCTCCGCACGCACGCGGCCCGTCTTGTGGTCCGTCGCGCGCAAGACTCCATCGGTGCGTCGCTCCACGAGGTCGATGGACCCACGAAGTTTGAGACCATTCGGAAGCTCGACGGCATCGTCCTGGCTTCGCGGGTCGCGATCGTCCCTTCCCGTGAGCCCGAAGGACAACTCGAAGAACGCGGGTTCGTAGCGGCTGTCGGCGCGCAAACGGCGGAGCCACTCTGCGAGGTCGGCACGAATGCCCGCGATGCCATCGATCCACACGCGCTCGATGGCAGGGGCGAGTTCCTCTTTGAAGCGCGCCGCCACTTCGGTGATGACGCTGTCGAGCTCTTGACTGACCGCAGCTTCCGTTCCCGGGGTGAACGGCAAGAGGCCACGTTCGCGCAGGCGAAGCAGCAAACGGAACTGCGCCTCGTGAACGAGAGAGCCCCGTTGGAGAGCGTCGAGGTCTTCGATCGCCTCGGGAGTCTCTTTGGGTGCAAGCCGCCAAATGGCCTGCAAAAAGAACCTATATGGACACGCGGCGAAGTGCTGGAGCGCCGTCGGTGAAAAGCTTCGCTGGGATAGCATGTGGGGCTGGAGCGCGGCCTTGCCGAGGTCCCCAGGTTCCACGAAGCCGTCCGCCTGGCTCCACTTTCGCTGATTCCACCGCAGAGCACGCACCCTGAGCGCTCGCGCCAGGTGCGCGTTCACCGAGAGCAGATACCGCGCAACACCGACGAACTCACTCTCGTCCGCATAGAGCAGGCGTTCGAGCATCGAGAGGTCGTGTTCGACCTCGTCGATCGCCTCCGCCGGGTCCTTCGGCGCGGGCCAGCCGAGTCGTGCCTGTGCGTGGGCGCTCGCTCTCTCCGCCAGTGCGTCGAAGCCGTGCAGGATCCCCTCGTTGGCTCGAACGAGTTCGAGGGCGTAGAACGAAGGTGTACGCGGTCGGCCGGACTCGAGATCGAGTCGCGCGTAGGAAACGACGAGTTCCTTCTCTGCTGCCCCCACGGCGAGCTCGAGCCGGAGGCGTTCGGCGCGGACGCGGTCGTCCTGCAGCGTGAGACCAGGGAGGCGCGCCCGAACGTCGTCGAGAAGCAGCGGGTCTTCTGCGGCCAAGGCCGGAAACTGCTTCTCCACGCAGCCCGGGACGAACACGACATCGAACACGAGCCCGCGGCTCTCGTCGATGTGCGCAACATACACCTTTCCGTGCCTGCCGCCGACCGTAGGTGCGAATGTCGACTCGAGGCGCGGCGTGAGCACGCTGATGACCTCGTCGATGGACACGGGCCCAACGCTCGCCATGGGCGCAAACTCCGCAATGGCCGCGAGAACGGGCTCGACGTGCCGAATGGCCTGCTCCGTGAGTGCGGAGAGCGTCTTCATCCATTCGCCCCAGGTCGCACGTGCTGGGAGCTCTGAGAGAAGCGTCAACACCGGAAGGGCGAATGTTCGAAGCGATGCCAAGGCCGCTTCTTCGCGAGCCCAGTGCTCGCCATCGTCTGCGCTCGCGACACTGCGCGCGTAGGCTTGCCTCGACTCGAGCTCGGCGAGGCGTCGCTTCCATCGCTCGAGCCCTCCGATGACGAGCCCCTCGACCAGCATGCGTTCCCAGAGACGAGGTGCGCGGAGCGTGCCTTCCACGACCGGTCGCTCTTCCGGATCCCGCGCCCCTAGCGGGCTGTCTTCCGGCGGAGGTTGCGCCTCCGCGGCTGCGTCGTCGATCCCGTCGGCGATGGACTCTTCCGGTGGCACGAAGCGCCCGAGGGGCGCCGGAAGTGTGCTTCCGGGGGTGAGTTCAGGCACCTGACCGAGAGACAGATACTCGGAGAAGCGCGCAGCAGAGAGCCCTTCGCGCGCGCAATGAAGCAACGCGAGCAGGGCGCGACCAGCCGTATGCGGCTTGCGGGCACCGCGTGCAAAGTACACGGGAATGGCCGCGCGCCGAAATGCCTCCTCGAGCGATTCGCGATAGAGCTCTGGATTTCGGAGGAGAACGGCAATCTTGTCGAAACGGGCGCCTCCTCGCGCCAGCCTCTGGATCTTGCGGGCAATTTCCACCGCTTCTCGGCTCTCGCCGGGAGCCGAGACGACCGAAAGCGCCTCGGACGACGCGGCTTTCGTCTTGGCGCTCTCTTGCTCCGATGCAAACAGTCGTTGCTGGAGCGCGCCGAGCGGTGAGTCGGCCGGCGCAAGGACGCGGAGTTCGAACCCAAGGTCCGAGAGCCTCTGCTGCGTCGTGACGTCTCCGCGAGGAACGGTTGCGAAGGCCGCCTTCGCATGGGAGAGTACTTGCCCCAAGAACGCCGCCTCCGCGGCGAACGAGAGCGGCACGTCGCACAAGAACACGTCACCGGGAAACGGCGCATGCACCGCTGCGCTCCGGAGCAGAACCGTGCGATCGGCCAAGCCGTCACGTTCGAGTTCTTCGGTGTACGAGCGAAGAAGGTACGAGAGCTCTGGCTCGACGTCCGCGAGGTCTTCTGGCGACTTGCCACCGAGCCGTAGCTCTTCCAGCGTCGAAGCGAGCGCACGCGCGAAACCCGGCTTGTCGGCAATGGGCATGAAGCGCCCGAGCTTCTTCGTACGAAGTGCCTCGTGCGCGACGCGAACGACGACGGCAAACTGCACCGCCCGTGAAGCCGACACCCATGTACGAGCCGCGAGGTTCGCGACGGCACAACGCTCCGCATAGCGGTCGAGCGTCGTGCGTTGCCACCCGAACGTGGCCGCCGAATGGGTTCCTCGAACGACTTCGTCCGCCGCGCTTCGGGTGCGGCCGAGCACGAGCAAGGGGTCGGCCGCGGCGCGCTTCCTCAGCTCCTCCGCGAGCGCGTTCACGCGAGACGCGGCGCTCGGCGAGACGAAAGCGATGCGCGACGGCGAACTTTTGGCCACACCCCTCGTTAGCAGGCCTTCGCAGGAGCTGGTAGAGAGGATCGAGGGCGCCCATGACCGAACTCGCCGTCGCCGTCTGTTCCATCGCCATGACGCAAAGACGCCGCTTTTTTTGGGCTGCTTGGTGGACGGGCGCGCCAATGGTCCTGCCTTTTCGCAAGCCGGATGCGTCGAACGGCGGCGCCACATCGCACGAAGAGGCCCTTGCGGAAGCCGAGAAGGCCGCTGGACGCACCCTTTCGGTCGTCGACCCGCGCTTTGCCAAGGCCTGGACGAGGGTCCTTCGCGGTCAGCCGCCTTGGCCTAGTCGCTCCGCCGCAGAAGGCAGCCCGCCAGAACGACGTCGCCCGACACCAGAACGGGCCGAGCGTTCCATCTGGCAGGTGCTCGGCGTGAGCGAGCGCGCTACCCTCACGGAAGTAAAGAGCGCGTTTCGCGCGAAAGCCAAGCTGGGTCACCCGGACCTCGGCGGCGATGCGGCGGCCTTTCGCGAATTGAAGCGGGCCTACGATGAGGCCGTCTCACGCGTTGCGAAGAGCGACGCGCGGCCAAAACGAAAACGCTGACGTTCAGGTCCCGATTTCGATGGGCACGATGGCAGGTCGACCGAGCTCTCGTGACTGCGCGAGGTCGACTTGGAACTTGAAGTACCAGTCGTTCTCTTCCTTCGGGTCGACGAGTGTCTGCACACAGGCCCATGGGTCATCGGTCTCGTCCAGGGTGAGCAGCGAAGGTGCGCGTGCCGCAGGCCCCGTGTGCAGGGTGGGCTCTTCTGCGTGGGCGGCATAGAATCGCTCGAAGCCCTCCCGAAACTCGAGTTCACCGAAGGCTGAGCCAGGGCCCCGCACGACCTGCGCCGCACAATCGGCGTAGTCCCGACGGGCCGCCGCGCGAAGAATCGAGAAGACGGCGTTGCGGACGAGGACTCGGAACGCCTTCATGTCGCGCGTCACGTCGGAAGGTGCGAGCGCAGCCTCTGCCGCTTCCGCGGTCGCGGCGTGCACGGTCATCGCGTCACGCGCCTGCCGCATGCGCTCCCACTCGTCGAGCAAGCTGGAGTCCACCTGACGCACGAGCGCGCCCAAGAACAACTCCGCCTCCTTCACCTCTTCCGTCTTCGCCTCTGGGGGAATCGTCTGTTCGAGAGTTCGGACGACGTCGGAAAGGTAGCGCAAGAGAACGCCTTCCGAGCGTTCCAGACCGTACTCCCGGACGTAGTCGTTGAAGCCAGCGAACTGCTCCACGAACTCGCGAGCCACCGCTTTCGGGCGCACGTTCTCTTCGGCCGTCCAAGGGTAGAGGCGCACGAATGCGTTGTAGGTATCATACACAAATTCACTGAGCGGCTTCGGGTAGCTGATCTTCTCGAGCTCGGCGACGCGTTCTTCGAACGGCACGCCAGCTGCTTTCAGCTCGGCCATCTTCTCCGTCTTCAGCTTGTCCGCTTGGCGGTCGAGCACGATACCCGGGTCTTCGAGCGTCGCTTCGATGAGCGAGAGCAAGTCGAGCGCGTAGGTCGAACTGAGGTCGGCAACCTTCGGCCACGTATCGAACAAATAGAGCGAGAGCGCCCCGCGCATCGAAAAGTCTCGCTGCAACCCCTCCCGGAGCGACACTTCCCTCCCCTTCACCTGCAGCACGTCTGCTTCGACCAGTGCGTGGAACATGTCCCGCGCAGCCCGACCATGCGCACGCTTGTCGCGCCGGGACTCGTGGCTGCCCCATATGAGCCTGGCCATGGCCTTGCAGCCGCCGGTCCCCGTCTCGCGCAGCAGCACGTCGAGCAGCATGCCGTGCGTTACCTTGAAGCGCGACAGGAGCGCCTCGGGCTGCGCGGCCGAGAGCTTTTCGAAGGTATTCTTGTCCCACGGGACATAGCCGCGCTCGGGCGGCTTGCGCTTCACGATCTTCTTCTTTTTCGACGGGTCTGCGAGGATCTTGGCTTCGAGCCGCAGGTTCTCGATGACGTGCTCCGGCGCTTGGGCGACGACCGAACCGCGATCGTCGAAGCCTTTGCGCCCTGCGCGACCGGCGATCTGGTGGAACTCGCGTGCGGAGAGGATCTTGGTCCCGACCCCGTCGAACTTGCAGAGCTTCGTGAAGAGAACGGTCCGGATAGGCACGTTGACGCCGACGCCGAGCGTATCTGTGCCGCTGATGACTTTGAGCAGCCCCTTCTGAGCGAGGAGCTCGACGATGAGACGATACTTGGGAAGAAGGCCTGCATGGTGAATACCGATGCCGTGGCGGATGAACTTCGAAATTTCCTTGCCGTAAGGCGTGTCGAAGCGGGCGCCCACGAGAAGCTCGGCGATCTTCTTCTTCTCCTCCTTCGTGCAGACGTCGATGCTCATCAGGTTCTGCGCCTCTTCCGCTGCGCTGCGCTGCGAGAAGTTGACGAGGTAGATGGGCGCCCGGTTCTCCGCGAGGAGGTCTGCGATCGTTTCGTGGAGTGGTGTCTCGCGGTAGCTGTAATCGAGCGGAACGGGCCTCGTCGCCGAGCGCACGACCACCGTTTCTCTTCCCGTGGTCTTGGTGAGCGTCTCTTCGAAGATGGCCGTGGGGCCGAGGGTGGCGCTCATGAGCAAGAACTGAGACTGAGGGAGGGTGAGCAGCGGAACCTGCCAAGCAACTCCGCGCTCGCGATCCGAATAGAAGTGAAACTCGTCCATCACGACGTAGTCGACGTCGGCGTCCTTTCCCTCACGGAGCGCGATGTTCGAGAGAATTTCGGCCGTCGCGCAGATGATCGAGGCCTCGCGATGTATGGTCGCATCCCCCGTCATCATGCCGACCCAATCGGGCGAAAGCTCGCGCGCGACGTGAAAGAATTTCTCGCTCGCGAGCGCCTTGATCGGCGACGTGTAGTAAGCTTTCTGACCCCGCGCGAGGGCGCGAAAGTGAAGCGCAAGGGCCACGAGCGATTTGCCGGACCCCGTCGGGGTGTTCAAGATGACGTTCTTGCCCGCATAGAGTTCGAGAATCGCCTCTTCCTGAGCCGGATAGAGGGAGAGGCCCTCGTCCGCGACGTAGGCGAGGAAGGCATCGAGGATCTCGTCGTCGGTGACGACGTCCTTCGGCGGGAGTGCGTCGATTCGCTTACCTAGGGGCCCTTCCATCGAGGGCACCATACTCCACGAGGGTTCGGCCCCTGTAAGTAAATAACCCACGTTGACGGGCGATCAGGGCCGAAGCTACCCTGTCCGCCATGATGGGTAGTTTGCTTTCTCGTACGGTTTCGAAACGCGCCGCGACGCTTCTCGTCGGGCTCGCTGTCTTTGGGGGAACGACGGCGGGCTGTGGCCCGAGCTTACCGAAGGTAGACCCCAATGGGCAGCAGTGGGGCAATACCATCGACCCCAACCAAAAAGAGGCGAAGGTCATCGTCGGCAACGGCGAGCCCCTCGTCGTCGATTGGACCCCCACGGCCCGCGGCGACCTCGAAGTGTCGATGCGTGAGGGCATCGCGGTCGTCTCGTACGACACGCGCGGCCTCCGCGTCCTCCCCGCCTGCCACATCGACGGAAAGTACGGCTTCCTCGGCATGTCGATGAAGCAGCAGCTCGTCCGCCTCGAAAGTGCAGACGAGGTGAAAGCCAATCTCCCGCTCGGTGGTGTGGGCATCGCGGCGAATTTCGGTGGCGAGTTCCAACAGGGAGCCGTCCTCGACGTCGCCCTCGTCATGGTGGGCAAGTACCGAACGACGTGGCACAAAGCAAAGAAGCGCGACCTCGTCGGCGATTGCCCGGGTGCGACGCACATCGTGCGCGGCGCCATGGTCGGAGCGTTCGCCGTCGACAAGGGCCAGAAGCAGCAAGCTCGCGCTGCGGCGCAAATCTTCGGCTTCGGCGGCTCGGGCGGCACCGCGCAATCGCAAGGCTTCCACATCGAAGACGGACGTCTCTCTGATTGCCAGGGAGCAAACCCCGATTCGACGAAGCCCCCGTCGCAGTGCGGCGCGCTCGTTCGACTCGAGCTTGCCGAGCTCGAGGCCGATCAAGCTCCGGTCGTGCAACAAAGCGAGAAGGAAGAAGGCGTCAAGGTCGTCACCTGCCCCGCAGGCATGGTGAAATTCGAGGGCAAGTGCACGAACGCGAGCAACGTGAAGGCCTACGAGTGCTCGGGCCAGGACGGCAACGAGTGCGGAAGCCAGTGCAAGGCAGGCAACCTCGCCTCCTGCAGCAAGTTTGCCATCATGGCGCTCGTCGGGGCGAACGGTGTTCCGAAGAAGCCCTTCGACGCCGCCAAGCTCCTCGCCCTCTCCTGCAAGTCCGGGTTCCCGCGCGCATGCGCTTACCTCGGCGAAGTCATGCTCGACGGAAACTTCGTGCAGCAGAAGGACCCCAAGTTCGCGCTCGACCTCTTCACGCGCGCCTGCAACGACGGCGACGAGGTCGGCTGCAACGACCACGGCCTCGTCTACCTGTTCGGCCAGGGCGTACCGCGTGACACGAGCATCGCTGCCAAGTCTCTGCTCAAGGCATGCTCCGGCGGGTGGAAGGACGCGTGCAGCAACCTCGGCGTCATGATGCTCGGCGGCAACGGTCTGAACAAGGACGACGCCAAAGCCGCGGCGCTCTTCAAGATGTCGTGCGACGGCAACTCCGCGATGGGTTGCTCGAATCTCGGCTACATGCTCGAGACGGGCCAGGGCGTACGCCAGGACGTCCCCAAGGCCGTAAAGCACTACGAGCAGGCGTGCAACGCTCGCGACGAATCGTGCGCAAGCCTCGCCAGCATGTACCAAATGGGCAAGGGCGTCGCGAAGAACGAGAGCAACGCCGTGTCGCTGTACCGGAAGTCATGCAACGGGCAGAACATCCTCGCCTGCGCGTTCCTTCGAACCTACGTCGATCCTTCCGTGAAGGTGGAGGTGGACAACGCAAAGAACGCTGTCACCGTCTGGCAAGGCAGCTGCACCAACGGAATCGTCCGCGACTGCACGCAAGTGGCCGTCGTGGCTCTTTCGCTCGGTCAGCGCGAAAACGGCCTCAAGCTCATGAAGAAGGCCTGCGAGCTCGGCGACGACTGGGCCTGCTTCAACGACAAGCTGGTCATCAAGCTGCGCGACACGCTGCAGTGAGCGTGGCGAAGCGCGACTACCGGTCGTAGCGCGTCGCGTAATAGGCACCGACCGCGCCCACCGCATAGACGATGTGGGCGCGGATGGATTCGTCTACCGTGAGCGCTACTTGAACATCGTTGTCGCTGGAGCAAGCGATGGGCTCGTCGACGAGGTCCTCCACCCACTTCAACGCGCCGGCTTGCGCGGGCACTTGGCGCAGGTACGCGATCTTGCACGTGGCGCCAGGGAGAACGGCGACCATGTGAAGCGCGCCGAGGCGGTCGAACGTGAGGTCGAGATGCACGGCCGTCGCTCCAGGTGTGGGAATGGGAATATCTTGCAGCACCGTCTCGATCGTCGGAAATGCGCCGGTTCCGTCGATCGTGGCCACGCGGAGCTCGGCCGTGGAGCTTCCGATTGGGCGAGCGAAGTACGCGACGGACTTTTGTAACCCACGCACGGCCATGGCGATGCTGAACCCGAAGATGCCCGCGGACGTGCCGTTGTCGAGTGTCTGCGAACCGATGTTCCAGTACTGACCGTTGGACTGCACGTACTTGGGAGCAGCCGATGCTGGGTTGGTCGAGTAGATGTACGCCACATGCGCTTGGCCCGAAGTGTCGTACGCGAGGGAGCTGCTGCCCGCCGCCGGTGCGGATCCCAAGATGGACTCGGTGACGCTCACTTCGGGCTTCAAGCCCGTGCCGGTGCGAAAACGAGAGATGACCTTCGAAGGCTTGATGAAGTAGGAGATGACGGCGTCGTCGTTCTTCGGTGATGCGGCAAGCGAGGGTCGCGCTTCATCGGGCACGATGGCTACGGTTTCCGGCGTCGTGAGGACCCCGGCCGTCGTGAGCCGGCGATAGAGAACGGGACCGCCTGCAGCGTCGTCCACGCGCTGGTATGCGACATGAAAGTCGTCGGTGGAGCCGCGTGCGATGCGAATGCCTACCCCATGACTCTCGAAGCCACTCTGGTTGAACACACGAATGGGCACAGGTACTGCGAACCCTTCCGGCGTACCATTGAGCGCGAACAGGCGAAGCTCCCCCTCTTCGGGTGTATGCACGCGATGAACCCCTATGGCCGTGCGACCGCTCGGCGCGCGCGCGATCGCGACGCCCGTCGTCTGGACGGCGCCATCTCCGCCCTGCCAGCTTTCGAGCAAACGAACGATGCGGCCTTTGCACTTGGCGTCGCTCTTCGTCGTCGAGGCCCATCGATTTGCGGGACCGTCGCAGACCGTGTCGGAGAGAGGTGTAAGCGGCCCTTCGTGGCCGTCTGCATCGGCACCCGCGTCGGAAGGTGCAATGACCTCTGGTGACGCGAGAGCATCGGAGGACGCATCGACTTGCGGCGAGGCTTGTTTGAGTCCTGCACAGGCCGGGGCCCACAAGAGCGATGCACTCGCGGCCATGGCGAGCAAAGGAAAAGCAAAGGAGCGCAAACGGCGCATCGTCCGAGAATACCCTCTTGGCTCGAGCGACGCCAGGAGCCGCGAAAGCTCAAGGAGCACTTGGCAAAGCCTGCGCCGGCCTCCTCAGCCGCCCAGCGGCCTCCCCCTGTCACGCGCCACGCGCCACGCGCGCGCGGAAACTCAGAATCGCGCGGGGCAGAGGAAGCCGGCGCCGCACTCGATCCAGTTCGATCGCGAAGAGCGCGGGGCAACCGCAGAGCTCGACGGAGAGCCGGTTGCGACGAGCACGACCCCCGTGACCAGGAACGCGCCGGCGCCGATGAATGATGCGATCGCGACGGTCTTCCACGTGCTTTCCGCGTCGATGTACGACTGGCACGTTGCCGACTGCGCCACGCCGGCACCGACCCCAGGGCATTCGGGCGAGTTGTAGCTATCGGTCGCTCCCTGTCGCAGCACGAGCGAGACGCCGCCGAACGCCGCTGCGGCGCCACCGACGGCGATACTGACCCAGCCGAGCGTGCGGCGTGTCGAAGACGTCGATGCGGGCGCGTTCACCGTCGTGTGATCCTCTGACGCCGGTTTTGTTTCCGTCGAACGGACGAGGTTCACGGTTTCGCGGGCGACACCGCCCTCGGGGATCCACACGGTGCGTGTGAGTGTGTGGTAACCGGGAGCACGCACTTCGAAGAGGCGTTTGCCGGATTCGACGCGAAGCCCGGCTGCGAGGGGCGTCTTGCCTACGACGGCACCGTCGACGACGAAGGTTGCGCTCACGTCAGGCGCGAGACCGCGGACCTCGAGCGTCCCCAAATGCTGGCGAATCGTGGCAAGCGCACCCTCGAGCGCAGGCTTGTGCTTTTGGACCCAAGGGTCGTCGGGTTGAGCGAGGGCTTCGAGCAGGTGGTTCTCCGCGCGCACCCACAGTCCGAGCGCTTGTTCGGCGAGCGCTATCTGGGCGCGCGTCGTTGGAGACTTTCGCGCTGCGTCTGCCTGCTCGAAGTACTTGAGCGCCTCTTCGTCGCGGCCTTGGCTGCGCGCTTCACTGCCCTTTTGGAGGAGCACTTCGACAGTATCGGGCTCCGCCCCCTCTGCCGTGCGAACGACGAGTGCGCTCGCGAAAGCGAAGGGCAAGAAGAGTCGCGCGAACCGGGACGGCACGAAGCGAGCTTACAAGATCGGTGCGCCGTTTGCACCCACGCGCACCGTCGGCGTCGACGAGGGCGTCGCAGACACCACCGGCGTCGCGGTAGGCTTCACGTCCGGTGCCGTGGACTCCCCCCCCGGCGTGCGCGGCTTGAAAGCGCTGGAAACACCGGGCACCAAGCCCACGACCGGACGCCCTTTCGACGGGTCCGCCACGTTCGAGGCGGAGCTTGCGGGCGCCGGGTCGGTCGCGGCCAAAGGTGGAGAGCCGGCGGCGAGTCCGCGAGCAGCCCCCTGCTCGGGCAGGCGGATCGCACTCGGCCGCGTGCTCGAGGTCTGCGTGCTCAGCGCCACGACCAGAACCGAAACGATGGCCGCGCCGAGCGTGGCCCCGAAGAAGAACGTCCGCTTCTTGAACCGCTTTGGTTCCGGAGTCGGCGCGTGTGAAAGCGACACGTTGACGAAGCCCGTGGTGCCACCGCCCGCGCGAACCCCATGGCTTGGGTGCGAAGGACTCGGGACGGAGACGAGCCCAGCAGGGTCGTTTGCGCCACTATCCAACGTTTCTGCCATCGAGCGCCATGGCCGGTCCATCATGCCTCGCTCGGCGCTCCGCGAGAACGGTTCGAGATGCATCGCGAGCTCTGCAGCCGATGCGAATCGAAGCTGCGGTTCCTTCTCGAGACAGCGGCGAACGATGGCGGCAAGCGCGGGTGGAACGTGTGGCGCGACTTCTTCGAGCGGAGGCGGGTCGAGCGTGAGGACCTTCACGCAAAGCTCGGGCACCGTGGGTGCATCGAACGGGAGCGAACCCGACAAAAACTGATGCAGAATGACACCGACCGCCCAAAGGTCGGTGCGAGGCGACACTTCACGACCGCCGCGCATTTGCTCGGGTGACATGTAGAGCGGCGATCCAAGAACGACGCTCGAATCGGTGAGGGACTTCGCTTCGTCGCCGAGCCCGCTCGTGTCTTTCGCGATTCCGAAGTCGAGCACCTTCACGAGCGGCGTGCCTTGAAGGCGACGCGAGAGCACGAGGTTTTGCGGCTTCAAGTCACGATGAACGATCCCAGCAGCATGAGCTTCGACGAGAGCCGCGCAAATCTGGAGGGCGTATTCCACGGCGTCCGGCACGGGAAGGCCGCGCGGGTTTTCCTCCATGACCTTCGAGAGGTCTCTGCCTTCCACGAGCTCCATGACGATGAAGGACGTGCCAGCCTGAGGATGGCCGGGCGGTAGCTGCCCCATGTCATAGACGCGCGTAACGTGTTCGCTCTGCAACTTCGCGGCGGACCTCGCTTCGCGCAAGAGGCGGACGGAACTGTCGCCGGAGCCGGGCTGCACGTTCGGCTTCACGAACTTGATCGCGACGCGCTGATCGATCTGCACGTGCGTCGCTGCGACCACGTAGCCCATGCCCCCGACACCGAGGATTCGGTCGATGCGATACTTGTCGACGACGATGTCGCCGACAGAAACGGGGGCGATCGGTTCCAAAGGAGTTCCGAAAGTGTACCACGAGGGTGGAACCTGCACCGATTCATGTAAAAGACAGCGTAACCATTACGCTTTATCGCAATGGCAGAGCTTGTCAGGGGCCCGCACTGCCGAAATCGAATGCTTGACCGAAGGCGACAAAGAAGCTCACGGGGTCCACCCCGCGCGGGAGCGGACGCGTCAGGGGAATCCCGAGGTCGGCTCGGAACACGATCCGATTCAGTTGGGGAATGAGGACGCGGAGCCCCACCCCAATCCCCTGCTTCGGCCGGAAGGAACCGAAGCCGTCGAAGACGTCTCCCACGTCGTACCCCAACGCACCGCCGAAGTAGAGGGACGCAAGACGAAGCGGGCGCGTGCGATATTCCAAGTTGTAGACCCAGAAGTCGGAACCTTGGAAGAAGCGAGACGGGAAGCCGCGGAGGCGCGTGTCTCCGCCGAGCACGGTTTGCCGGTTCAAGTAGTTGCGATAGCGACTCAAGATGCCTGCATCGAACACGAGACGGCCTGCCAAGAACCGCGGCGTGACGACGCGCGCGCGCGCTTCCCACGAAGCGTCGGCAAGGCGCGACTCCTCGGCTTCCGTCGTGGTCTCGACCGAGAAGCGCGCCAAGCCATCGCCCATGGGCGCCGTGTACTGTGCGGACCCGAAGATGCCGAGAAAGGTACGCGTCGACCCGAGTGCTTGCGTGATCGGATAGGCCTGCACGTAGACGTCGTGACCGAGTCGGTAGTCTTCTTGAAGGCCCAGGGTTTCGAAGTCCGTGATGCGATGAAAGTTCGTCGTGTACGTGTGGTACTGGATGACCGGGCCCGAGCGCGTATCGGTCACCGGCAGCCGCGAGCGAAAGTCTGCGGCGGCGACGGGATCGTAGGCCGAGAGATCGAACGTACGGTAGAGACTCGACGAGTAGCCGTACGTGAAGCTGATGTCCTGCTTGTACTGCCACCCGAAAGACCGCGTGAGGCCGGCGGAGAACGACCCAAGGCGCTGCTCGTACTCGAATGGGATGCGGTCCTCCGTCTTCGTCTTCTTCGAATCGAATTGGAAGACCTTGGCATTCGAGTAGCGACGGTAGACGCTGTTCGTCCACCCGGCATCTGCGTTCCAACCCCACGGGGTGCGCGTCGTGTAAAGGGGTTGCCCGACGGAGAGAGCTCCCGTCGAGCCTTCGGGCTCTCCGCGGGCGGAATTCATGATCATGCCGACGGACGCAGATGCACCGACGTACGACCTCCCGAACCGCGGAACCGTGTATGATACACCCAGTGTATATGATTCAGGGGCGTAGAGGAACGTCCCCGAGGCGACGTGATGGATGCCGAAGAGATTCGTCTCGGACGGCTTCAGCGTCAGGGACTCGAGGCCTCCCGAGTTCGCCGCCAAGTCCCAATTGAGACGCAAGCTCCACACGTCCTTCGAAATGACGAGGATCCGCACCCGGTCAGGGGCACTTCCCTTCATCGGCACTGCCAACCCGACCGTGACCTGCGCCGAGAGTCGCCGGAGGTTGCGTGACGTCTCATCGAGGAGAGCCTGCGAGAAGACCTGCCCATTCTCCATCAGCGCTTCTCTGCGGATGACCCAATCCTTCGACGTCGTGTGCACCGAGTTGAGGATCCGAATCGCGAAGCGCGGGAGCGGGTCACGGTCTTCGAAGACTTCGAGTCGCACGACGTCGATGCGCTCGACGTACTTCCCTTCCGGCTCCGTCTCGAGCTCGCCACCGACGGTCTTCAAGGCTTCCGCGATGGTGTCCTTCTCGTAGCCTGAATACCCCTGCTTGGAGGTCCGCGGTTCATCGGCTCGTGCAGGGCTCGTCGCGACGATACTCGAGAGCGCAGCAAGGACGAGCGCACCCTGCGCGAACGACGAGCGACGAAGACGAGGCGAGGTACGCACGAGAGACCGCCGAGATGCTACGCGCAATCGCCCGCGCCACAAAAGGAAGAAGCGGGCCACCCCAACCGGGGCGCCCGCTCCTCACGCGCAGAGCTCGAGCTTACTTCTTGCCGGCCGGTTTCGCGGGCGTCGCGGGCTTCGCGGGCGTCGCGGGCTTGCCCGGAAGGGGCTTCGCTCCGCCACCACCTCCGCCACCTGCGGGAGGCGTTGCAGTCGGCGCACCGCCAGCGGCGGGCTTCGTGTTGAACTCGGGGCCGTCGATCCAGAAGCCCTTCTGTCCGAGCATCTCCATCTCACAATCCTTCTTGTGATCCGGGCCGCTCATGCCGAAAGCGTTGTCCTTCTTCGGGACGTAGTAGCGGGTCGTGCGGCCGGTCGGGAAGACGCAGGAGCCGACGAGCTTGTCCGTCGGGCACGGCTTCTTCTCGTACTTGCCCTTCATGCCTTCGCACATCGACTTGTTGAGGTCGAGGGCGTCCGCGACGCTGTAGTCGTCGCAGCTCGAGCCAATCTCTTCGCTCTTGTCGCAGCTCGCCTTGATCTTCGCTGCGTCGGGGGCCTTGCGCTCCTTCGACGTCGCGGCGGCGGGACCGTCGGTCCACTTGCCCTTCGAGAGGCTGTTCGACTCGCACTCCTTCTTCGCGTCTTCCGCGGTCATGTTCTTGCCGTTGCCAGCGTAGAACATGTGCTTGTCGCCGCTTTCCTTCGCGCAGTTGCCGAGGAGGTTCTCCTTCGGGCAGGCCTTGTCCTTCACGTACGTGCCGCCAGCTGCCTTGCAGAAGCCTTCCGCGAGACCGAGGGCGCTGCTCTTGAACTCTTCGCAGGTGCCTTCGTCGGTGTGGTCGCAGATGCCGCCCTTCGGAGCGTCGGGGTCGCCCTTCTTGCCGCAAGCGGCAACGAGCAGCGAAAGTCCCAGGCCCATCCAAAACATCTTCTTCATCAGCGGTCCTCCGGTTGAGTTCTTGAGTGAGGCCCTTCCTTGTCGGGCGCACCCACGTACGTGTGTCTGTTTCTAAATCGTCGTCGATTGACTGATGGACTCTACGTGCTCGCGCGGAAAACCTTCCTTACGTTGCACTGGTTTGCCCTTGGGTGCCGCCCGACGACGGAAACGACGGGCTGACTTATATCAGGCTTCGTCGCCCGTTTGGGAACTCAAGGAAGGAGCGGCGCGATAAGGAGCGAAACGACGCTCATCACCTTGATAAGAATGGCGATTCCGGGGCCGGACGTATCCTTGAAGGGGTCGCCAACGGTGTCACCGACGACCGCAGCCTTGTGCGCGTCAGAGCCCTTCTTGTGGCCGGGGAGGCCGCCCTTTTCGATGAACTTCTTCGCGTTGTCCCAGGCGCCGCCGCCGTTCGCCATGAGGAGCGAAAGCGTGGCACCTACAGCCAATGCACCCGCGAGTGCACCCGCGAGGACTTCTGCACCGAACGTGAAGCCAATCGCGACGGGCGCGACGACAGCGATCGCACCGGGCAGCATCATCTCTTTGATGGCGGCCTTCGTGGCGATGTCGACGATGGCCTTCGGCTGCGGGTCGACACCGGGCTTGCCTTCCAGGAGGCCCGGGATCTCACGGAACTGACGGCGAATCTCTTCGACGATGGCGCCTGCTGCGCGACCGACGGCGGTCATGGTCGTGGCGCCGACGAGACACGGAAGGATGGATCCGAAGAGGATCCCCATGAGCACGTTGCTGTCCGTGAGCATGAGCACGAGGGCTGCCTTGCCGCGCTCGGCGCGGGCGGCGTTCACTTCCATGTTGAATGCAGCGAAGAGCGCGACGACGGTGAGCACCGCTGAGCCAATCGCGAAGCCCTTGCCGACGGCGGCGGTCGTGTTGCCGACGGAGTCGAGCTCGTCGGTTATCTCGCGAACCTCTTTGCCGAGGCCGGACATTTCCGAGATGCCGCCCGCGTTGTCGGCGATCGGACCGTACGCGTCGACCGTCATGACGATAGCCGTGCCCGCGAGCATACCGACCGCAGCGAGCGCGATGCCGTAGAGGCCGAGGTAGTGATTCGAGACCCAACCGCACGCGCAGATGGTGATGAGCGGAATCGCGCAGCTCTCGAGGCCGACTGCGAGACCGCGGATGACGTTCGTACCGGGGCCCGTCATCGACGCCTCGGCAACCCGCGTGACCGGGCCCATCGAGGTGTAATAGTCGGTGACGAGGCCCACGATGGCTCCGCCCATGGCGCCCGCGGCGAGCGTGATAACCGCACCCGTGCCGATGTTGAACTTCGGAAGAACGAAGTAGGCCGCCGCGACGACGAGGAAGGGCGGCAGAATGAGCGCCAACCGGAGCACCGTCGCCGGCGCCGAGTTCTTGAGGAGACGCGTGATGAAGATGCCGATGATGCTGACGACGAGGCCAATCGTCGCGAGCAGGAGCGGCAGCGCGACAGCGAGCCCACGAAGGTGCGACTCGGTTGCATCGGTGCCCTGCGTGACGAGGTTGACGAGCTTGTCGGTCGGAAGTGAAAGGCCGAGAGCCATCGCCGCGACGACCGCTGCGACGTAGCTCTCGTAGATGTCAGCGCCCATGCCGGCGATGTCGCCGACGTTGTCACCAACGTTGTCGGCGATGACGCCCGGGTTGCGCGGGTCGTCTTCTGGGATGTTCGCTTCGACCTTTCCGACGATGTCGGCGCCGACGTCTGCGGCCTTCGTGTAGATGCCGCCGCCGATACGCGCGAAGAGCGCGATGCTGCTCGCGCCGACCGCGAAGGCGTGGATGACGTGGGAGAAGAGCGAGTGCTCCTTCGCGTGGAACAGGCCGTAGACGGCGCCCATGCCGATGAGACCGAGGCCGGCCACGCACAGACCCATGACCGCTCCGCCATCGAGCGCCATGAGGAGCGCGGAAGCTTTGCCGTCTTTGCGCGCGGCTTCTGCGGTGCGCACGTTGGCGTAGGTTGCGGCCTTCATGCCGAAGAAGCCGGCGAGGAGCGAGAGAAATGCGCCAGCAAGGAAGGAGCAAGCGGGGACGGCGCCGAGTTTCCAGTAGAGCAAACCGAAGACGACGAGCGCGTACCCAGCGAGCACCTTGTACTCCGTGGAGAGGAACGCCATCGCGCCTTCACGGATGAGCCGCGCAATGCGGGCCATCGTCTCGTTGCCTTCGGGTGCGGCCTTTACGCGAAAGTAAAACCCGAGCGCGACGACGAGCGCCACCACACCGGTTCCCATAGCCGCAAGATGTAGACTCTCCACGATTTCTCCGTTCTAGGCGGGTGTGCGCTCTAGCCGCGCGACCCCTTAACAACAGACCCCCTGAGCAGGTCCTGGGGGCGCAAAAAACCCATTTTCCCCCCTAAGGTCAACACGCAAATTTTGCGTCTTTCGTTGGGGGGCCCGCTGTGGCATGAGAAAGGCCGCGATGAGCGAGGAAAAGGCGGACGAAGCAGCAGGATCGGGAGAGACCGAGGCGAAATCCTCGCCTTCTCGTAGCAGTGCCGCGCCCAAGGCTCCGCCGCTTCCCGCAAGGTTCGAGCAAAACAGATGGAATCGCGCTTTTTGGCGCTGGCTTCCGGTGATGGCGACGCTGGCCCTTCTTGGCGTCCTCTACTTGAACCACCCGTACTATCGAGGGGACACGTTCATCCCGTGGCGCTCGTTCTATCCGGTGGTGCTCGGCGTCTGGGCGATCCTCGGCATTCCCTACTGCTACGTGACGCTGAAGCGATACGAACAGACGGGCGCAGACAAGAAGAACCCGAACGGAACGTATCGCAGCTTCTGGACGAATGACGGCGCGCTGCTGCTCACCGTGGTCTATCGCGTCATCTGGGGAAAGCGGAAGTTCCACATCTTCCGGCTGAAGCGGCTCAAGAACACCGTGCTCAGCATGGCCGTAAAGGGCTTCTTCACGCCGCTCATGATCGGCTTCGTGTCGGGGCACCTCACCTCTGTCGCCAATGCCATCGCGAAGAAGAAGGGCGTGGCGACGCTCCCGATGCTCCAGTCGAAGAACGTGACCTACGACGGCGTCATGCTGTGGGCGGGGCAAGTGAAGCGCGGCCTTCTCGCGATCATCCCCACGGGCCACGACATCGCCGCGTTCTTCGATAGTGCATCCTACACGCTTCCGAACGTGAAGTGGGGGGTCGACCTCACGTATGACACGGTCTTCATCGTCGACTGCGGCTTCGCTCTCGTCGGCTACGGCCTCGAGTCGCGCTGGTTCGGCAACAAGACGAAGAGCGTCGAGCCCACCGGGCTCGGCTGGGCTGTGGCCATCTTCTGCTATCCGCCCTTCAACAACATCCTCGGCACGTACCTCCCCTTCCAAGGAGTCTCGCGGCACATCGAGAACGAGACCTACTTGGTTGCGCTGAAGGCCGTCACCGTTGGGTTCTTCATCATCTACGCGTGGGCGACGGTTTCGTTCGGCGCGAAGTTCTCGAACCTCACGAACCGAGGCATCATCACGAAGGGCCCCTACGCTTGGATTCGTCACCCCGCGTACACGTGCAAGTGCATCGCGTGGTGGCTCGAACAAATACCGACGATCACCGCCGTCACGGCCCTCTCGCTCATCGGCCTTTGCGGCGTGTACGCGATGCGCGCATGGACCGAAGAGCGCCACCTCTCGATGGACCCCGACTACCGCGCCTACAAGAAGAAGGTGAAGTGGGCCGCGATACCGGGTTTGTTCTAATTCGGAAGTCCCGACCCCCCAAAAATCCGGCGCGATTCCGAATTCTTACGAAGAATTGACCGACATTCGATTCAAGCAGCACTGGAATCCACCCGAGGCGAGAGAACCTGCTATTCTGTGAGGCGATGCCCCTGGAGACGAAACTCCGGCACTCCCTTTCTCTTGGACTCGCGCTTACGACGTTGCTCACGACCGAGCTCGCGTCTGCCTTTTGTCGCACGACGACCTGTCGCGAAACGTCGACCGAGAAATGCGACCCGGACGACAGTGAGCCGCCGTGCAAGAAGAAGGGCTTCCCTCTCTACTGGCGCGAGAACGGTGTGGAGTACAACTTGAACCGTGGCGGCACGAGCCAGCTTCCTCCGAAGGACGCACGCGACGCGCTCCTCAAGGCCTTCGGTAGTTGGAACGGCGTCATCTGCCCTGATGGCGGCGAGTCGGCGTTCTACCTCGTGCCCGGGCCTGAGACCGACGAGAGCGAAGTGCTCTTCAACGAAGGCAGCAAGAACAACATCAACGTCATCTTCTTCCGCGAGAACGGCTGGCCTTACAAGGGCATCGACGGAACCCTGGCGACGACGAGCGTTTCGTTCGACGTGAACACCGGAGAGATCTGGGACGCAGACATCGCCATCAATGCCGCCTTCAACCAGCTGACGACGACAACGACCGGGAAGAAGCATTTCGACGTCGAGTCGATCGTCGTGCACGAGGTCGGTCACTTCGTCGGTATCAATCACTCTGGCGATGCCGAAGCGCTCATGGCGCCGACGTACAACGAAGGCGACATCCGCCGATCTCTCCGCCCCGACGACAAGGCAGCCTTGTGCGACATCTATCCGCCCGGGCGTATTCCGCCGGCTGCGGACGAAGGCTGCAGCACCGGACGAAGCACTGGCAACAAGCAGGGCGCGACACCTTGGGGCTTCGCCCTTCTCAGCATTCCCGGCCTCGTGCTCTGGCGGCGCCGACATCGCAATAAAACTAGCGTGCGACTTCGAAGAGGTACCTCATGAAACGGCTTATTTCGTTCGCGATCGTCCTGGCCACCGTCGTGTCCGTCAACGCGTGCAGCAGCGAGAAGGTCGCTCCGCAAATCTGCACGCCAGGCGACAACTCGAACTGCAACTGCAAGGCTGCGCCGGACGGCACGCCCACGGGTTCGGGCACGCGCCTCTGCCGCCCTGACGGAAAGAGCTTCGAACCTTGCCGCCTCTCGGCAACGGAAGAGTGCCCGTACGGCGAAGAGCCGACAACCGATGGCGGCACGACCGACAGCGGCACGGGCCCCGGCGACGTCGATAGCTGTCCGGGCTTCGCGACGACCATCGCGCCCGGCCTCACGAAGATCACCGGCGACACGACGAACGCAAAGGACGACTTCAACGGCAAAGATCAAACGGCCTGCGCAACCGGCGCAGGCGTTCCCGACGTCGTCTACAAGCTCATTCCCACCGGCACGGGTCTGCTCTCCGCCGAGGTCATTCCCGACGGCGACTGGTCCCCGTCGATGACCATCCGCGAAGGCTCCTGCGAAGAGGCCGACAAACAGTTCGGTTGCGTACCTCCCGGCGAGCCGGGTCAGCGCCAAGTCTTGAAAGACCGCCCCATCGTCAAGGGGCGCGAATACTGGCTCATCATCGACGGAGCCGCCGGCCAAAAGAGCAAAGGGCCGTTCTACCTCGAGCTCAATTTCGTCACCCAAGCGATCTGCGGCGACGGAACGATCGACAGCGGCGAAAACTGCGACGATGGAAACAAAGAAGAGGGCGACGGCTGCGCCGCCAACTGCAAAGGCATCAGCGGCAACCCCGACAGCGCATCTACGTGCGGCACGACCGGCGGACAGCCCGTCCACCTCTGGGCGAAGAACGTCCCCGTCACGGGCACGGGCTCGACGGATCGCGCGCAGTTCAGCGCGACCGCGAACCCCGGCAGCGCATTCACCGGGACCAACGCGAGCTGCCAAGCCGCGAGCGGTGGCGCCGCCGCAGAAGACCACATCTACGCGGTCACGCCCCACGACACCGGCACGCTCGAGGTCAAGCTCACCGGCGCAACGTTCGACGCGATGCTCGTCGGTCGAAAGGTCTGTGGCGACCCCGCCTCGCAGTTCCAATGTACCGGAGGCCCCTGCAATCGTTGCGTCAACGCCTCGATTGGCAACAATGGCCCCGAGACCCTCACCTTCGCCGTCCAGAAGGACCAGGTCTACTCTGTCGGCGTCGATAGCGCAGCAAACGCGCCGAACACGGGTTCCTACACCATCTCGTTCACTCTCAAGCCTTGAACATGCGTATGTCGAAGTCTCGCCATTGGTTCGCCGGTGTTGGCGCGCTCGCGCTTTTCGGCGCAGCCTTTTCTTCAACCCACTGCAGCACGCCTGAAGCAACCGGGTGCCAGCAGCTCGGCAAAGTAATCAAAGTTGGCGAGCCCGTGCTTTGCCAATGCGCCGATCGCACCGGGGGCGAAAAGACCTGCCAAGAAGACAAGACCTTCACGCCGTGCGGGCCGTGCCCGAACAAAGTCGCGTGCCCTGATGGAAAGACCGCAGGCGAAGCGGTTACTTGCTACTGCACCGACGGCACCGAAGCGCAGCAGTACTGCGGCGACGACGGCAACCTTGGCGAGTGCAACCCGTGTCTCACGAGCGAAGGCGACGGCGGCACGAAGAAGGACGGCGGCGCCTGCAACAACGACGGGACGCCGGACCCCGGAGAGACTTGCGACGACGGCAACAGCACCGAGACCGACGACTGCACGAGCAACTGTTTGCCGACCGTCAAGCCGAGTGGCAACAATGCGTGCCCCGGCCAACCGGTCGATGTGTGGAGTGAAGTTACCTTCCAAGGTACGACGATTGGCCTTCTGAAGAACCACGCATCGAACAAGATCTGCGGAGCGGGCTCCACGAATGGCGGCGGAAGTCTCGATCACATCTACGCGGTCACGGCGCACAAAGGTGGCGTGATGGACGTCAAGATCACCAAGGCAGATTTCCCTCACGCGCTCTACGTCCGGAGCGACTGCGGGAACGCCGCATCGGAGATCGTGTGCGCCAACGCCCACGCAGACAAAAATGACTTGGAGTCACTCGTCGTGCCGAACGTGAAGAGCGGCACGACGTACTACGTCATCGTCGATGGCGAAGCGAACTCAGCGGGAACCTACACGCTGAACTTGCGCATTCGCTAAGCCGCTACTTTCCCGGCGGCGCCTTGTGTTTCGCCCCGTGCGCGTGAAGGTGCTTGTGCTTCGTGATGTCGGTCACGATCTCGATGCCGCCATGCTTCACGCCGCGGACCGCAAGCAAGCGGTCTGCGGCAGCCTTGAGCACCTCTGAAGGCCCTGCGAGCACGATGACCTCGAGGCAATAGCCGCCACTCAGGTGCACATGCATCGTCGAACGGATGCGCTCGCCGAGTTCGTGCTGCATCTCGATGAGGCGCTCTGAAACCTCGGCCGAGGCGTGGTTGTACACGAGGGTCAGCGACGCCACCGCGTCGACGCCCCGCTCGACGTGGCTCTTCACGATCTCGGCGCGCACCAAGTCGCGCAGAGCCTCCGAACGTGTTGACCCTCGGGCCTCGACGAGCGCATCGAACTGATCGAGGAGCCCCGCCTCCATCGCGACGCCGAAACGCACGAGCTCGGACTTCTCGGACTTGGCCGTTTTGTGTGCCTTTTCAGCCGCCTTGCCTTCGACCTTCATGGTGAGGGCGATGATAATCGAGAATGGGTTCGAGGGGGAGTGTGGGGCGCTGTTGTGTGTGCGTGCGCGTGTGCTAGGACCGACCCGTGAAGTTCGTCGATTCCTGTGAAGTCACGGTTCGCGGAGGCATGGGCGGCAACGGCTGCGTCGCTTTCCGGCGCGAGAAGTTCGTTCCTTTCGGCGGCCCTTCCGGCGGCGACGGGGGCCGCGGCGGCGACGTCGTCCTCGTGACGGGCGCGGGGCTCTCTTCCCTGCTCGACCTCGTCTACGTTCGCGCCCTCGAGGGCGAAGCCGGTGAGAACGGACAGGGCAAAGACTGCTACGGCCGCGGCGGGCGCGAACGCGAATGCCGCGTCCCCGTCGGCACGCAGGTCTTCGACAAGGCGACCGGCGCGCTCCTCTTCGATCTCACGGAGCCCGACATGCGTGTCGTCGTCGCCAAAGGCGGCAAAGGCGGCCGGGGCAACATCCACTTCTCGACCCCGTACGACAGGGCGCCTCGCCGCAGCGAGCCCGGCGAGCCGGGTGAAGAGCGCGTGCTTCGCCTCGAGCTCAAGGTCATGGCTGACGTGGGCCTTCTCGGCTACCCGAACGTGGGCAAATCCACGTTCATCTCCGCCGTCTCGCGCGCGCGTCCGAAGGTTGCAGACTACCCGTTTACGACACTCACTCCGTCGCTCGGCGTCGTTCGCATCGACGACCAAGCGCATTTCGTCGTTGCAGACATTCCGGGCCTCATCGAAGGAGCCGCGGAGGGTGCGGGGCTCGGGCACCGATTCTTGAAGCATGTCGAGCGCACGCGCGCGCTCCTCCACATCGTCACGCTCGACCCGGACGAATCACGGAACCCGCTCAAGGACTACGAGACCTTGAAGAAGGAGCTCGCGAAGTACGACCCGGAGCTTGCGAAGCGCCCCACTATCGTCGTCATGTCCAAAGGCGACCTCACCGAGGTGGCGGAAGCCTTCGAAGGGGTCAAAAAGCAGTTCGCGAAGAAGGGCGTCGACCTGCGTCTCATCTCTGCCGCGACCGGTCTCGGCATGAAGGAGCTCACGGCCGATCTCTTCAAGCTGGTTCAGGAAGCGCGCCGCGAAGCCGAAGAGGCAAAGCTTGCTGCCGCCAAACCCAAGAAGGTTTCGTCGTTCATCCAGACAGCGCCTGCGGTAGCCCCCGCTGAGGCCGAAGCAGATAGCCCGGATGCGTCCGAGCCGGAAGCGGATGAAGCGCCGGATGCGGAAACCCCTGCCCCATCCCCGAAGAAGCAGGCAACCCCTGCCACGAAGAAGCCCGCAGCGTCCGCAAAGAAGGCGGCGAAGAAGACCGCGGCGGCGAACAAGCCTGCGAAGAAGAAGAAGGCGACCCCTGCCGTGACGAAGACCGCGAAGAAGGCCGCGAAGAAGAGTCCCGCACCCAAGAAGAGCTCCAAGAAGCGACCCGCGCCGCTCGAGAAGAAGAAGCGACCGGCGCCGAAGAAGAGCCCGGCAGCAAAGAAGGCGATCGCCAAGAAGGCCGCCAAGTCGAAGAAGGCTGCGGTCCATAAGAAGAGCAAGCACGCGAAGAGCAAAGTCGCCGCGGCCAAGAAGAAGGCCAAGCGCTCGTCGTGAGCGAGAAGACCGAGGAGCCGACCCCACAGAGGCTGCGCAAGGCGCAAGAAGAAGGCGATCGCGGCCTCAGTCCCACGTTCTCGCAATCGGTCGGTTTCGTCTTGGTGCTGGCCGTCCTACCCGCGTGGAGCCTCGCGATGTTCGAGCGAACCAAGGGGAGCATTCTCCTATCCCTGTCGCTCGCGAAGGCGCCAGACCCGACGAACCATCTCTCGCAGGTCGACACGTGGAAGGTGGCCTCGGAAGTGCTCGTCCTCACCCTTCCCGTTCTCGCGCTCGCCGCAGTCGGCACGATCGCAGCATCCGTCGTGCAGGGCGGTGGCCCCCTCGCATGGAAGCGACTTTCGCCGAAGGTATCGAACCTCGACCTCGTACGCGGCTTTCGAAACCTTTGGTCGGGCGCACGCGCGTTCGCGATCGTGCGGTCGCTCGCACTCGCACTCCTCGCACTCTGGCTCGGCGTGAAGGCATTGAGAGTGGGCGCGGTTGACCTAGCTTCTCTCGCCTCCCGCCCGGACAGAACCTTCGCCGTCCTCGGGGCCATCTTGCTGCCCCTCCTATTCAAAGTGGGCGCGCTCGGACTCGTATTCGGCACAATCGATCTCCTCGTCGTTCGTCGCGATTGGAAAAGGCGGCTCCGCATGAGCAAAGACGAGGTGAAGCGCGAGCATCGTGAGAATGACGGCGACCCTGAACTCAAGGCCGCTCGAGAGAGGGCCCACCGCGAGGTAATGGCGCAGATCAACGTCGCGGCAGTGAAGAGGGCTCGCGTCGTCGTCGTGAATCCAACGCACCTCGCGTGTGCGCTCCGGTATGACGAGGCGGAAGGCGACGAGACGCCGACCCTCATCGCGTTTGGCGAGGGAGACCTCGCGCAAAGGCTGCTTCAGGCTGCGAGGGAATACGGTGTTCCGATTCTCCGCAACGTGACGGTGGCGCGAGCGCTACGAGACATCGAGATCGGCGACGCGATTCCGGAGGCGCTCTATGAGGCGGTGGCGGAGATCTTGCGGGAGATCGATCAAAGTCCAACAGAAGCCCACTGAGGTGTCATGCCTACGTCGCGCAAGGTCCCTACACCAACCCCAACACGGCACCTCTCATCGCTCGTGCCCTAGCTTGCCGGCAGTCGTGCGGCGCGCCCAGCTCGCACCCCTATGCGATCCAGTGTGGAAATGTGGTGCCCGAGCGGAGCGCGGGGCACGGCGAAGTGAGAGCGAACGCAAAAATCCCCGGCCAGCAGCCGCCGACTCGGCCGCCTCGTCGGGAGGCGTCCAGACAAGCGGCCGGGGATTTTGTGCGGAGCGGAAACGAAGCCGTGACCCCGCGCTCCGCGGTCTTCTCCCCTTATCCGACGCTACCCAACGAACAGCCGCCCAGCTCCGTCGAACTCCGACGAAGCAGGTTGTCAGATGTGCCCTAGATCCGAATGCGCTTCTTCAAGGCCGCGAGGTCGTCGTCGATCTCGGTCGCTCCGGCGGACTTGCCGGTGCCGATGCCTGCTTCGAGGTCGCGGAACTTCGCTTCGAGGTCGCGCTTATCGGTCGTTCCGAGCGCTTCTTCGATCTCGGCCATCGCGGCGCCTTCGGCTTCGCGCCCCTCGATCTTCTCTTCCATCTTGCGGAACTCGGCGAATGCGCTGCCTCCGCCGCCGGTGCCCAGTTCGTTCGAGGCGGAACGAGCCTGCTCGGCGCGCGCGATGATCGAGCCTTTACGCATCTTCAGCTCTTCGTGTTTCGCTTCCATGCGCTCGAGCTCTTTCTTCATCTTGAGCGCCGTGTCGCGGGCTTCGACGCGCGCGCGCTCGGCCGCCTCGGACTCTTCGCGGACGCGCTTCTTCTGCTTCAGTGCTTCGCGCGCGAGCGCTTCGTCGCCGCCCTTCAAGGCGAGCTCGGCACGCTTGTCCCAACGCTCCACATCCGCGACCAGGTTCTCGAGCTTCTTCTTGAGCTGCTTTTCGGTGGCGACGGAGCTCACGACTTCTTGGCGCGCGCGCTTGATCTGATCACCCATCTCTTCGAGATTGAGTTCGATCATCTTTCCGTCGTCTTCGGCTTTGTCGAGGAGCGAGTTGACGTTGCTGGAGATTGCCTTGCCCATGCGATCGAAAATGCCCATCCGTCTGCCGTCTCCTCTATGTCTTCTGACTCTGAAATCGTTAACCCGCGAAGACCGTGGCTTATTCTAGCACAGCCCTTCGCGGGTCATATTCATGAACGATTTCAACGATTCATGATGTGGATCGCATGGCCGAGGCCGGCCATCGCCGCTTCCATCAATCCTTCGCCCAAGGTGGGGTGCGGGTGAATCGTGAGGCCGAGGTCCTCGAGGAACGCATGCATCTCGAGCGCGAGCGCGCCTTCGCTGATGAGGTCGGTCGCCGAGGGGCCCACGATATGGACGCCGAGCACCTGGTGCGTCTTCTTGTCGGACACGACCTTGAAGAAGCCGTCCGTCTCGTTCACGGCGAAAGCACGCGCAAGCGCCGTCAGCGGGAACTTGCCCACGCGGTAGTCGATGCCCTTCGCCTTGGCGGCTTCCTCGCTCATGCCGACCGTGCCGATTTCGGGGTCGGTGAAGATGGCGCCCGGGATCGCAACCCAGTCTTTCGCTGCCTTGTGGCCGGCGATGACTTCGGCGACGACTTCGCCTTCCTTGCTGGCCTTGTGCGCGAGCAGCGGAGGGCCACTCACGTCGCCGATGGAGTAGATGTTCGGGATGTTGGTGCGACCGAACTTGTCGGACGGAACGAAGCCTCGCTCCATCTTCACGCCCACCTCTTCGAGGCCGAGGCCCGCGGTATGCGGACGCATGCCGACCGCCACGAGCACGGTGTCGCATACGAGCGTATCGAACTTGCCTTCGCCCATGTCGACGCGCACCGCAAGCGATCCGTCGGCATTTCGCTCGTAGCCGGCTGCCTTCGCATTCTTGAAGATCTTGGCGCCGTGCTTCGTCATCTTCTTTTCGACGACGGCAACGACGTCCGGGTCCGTACCGGGGAGGAGCTGCGCCGTCGCTTCGACAACCGTGATCTCCGTTCCGAACTTCTGGTAGACGCAGCCGAGTTCGAGGCCGATGACGCCGCCGCCGATGACGACCATGCGCTTCGGAATCTCACGAAGGCTGACCGCCTCTTGCGCACCGATGATTTGCTTGCCGTCGAACTTGAAGGTTGGAATCTCGATCGTGGTCGAGCCCGTGGCAATGACGATGGACTTGGCTTCGATGATCTCGGTTCCGCCCTCCTTCGTCTTTACTTCGACCTTGTTCGGACCGAGAAGGCGCGCGGTGCCGATGATGAGGTCGGCGCCGTTGCCCTTCAGCAAACCGCGAACGCCGGTCGTGAAGCGTTTCACGATGCCGTTCTTCCAGTCCTGCATCTTGTTCGAGTCGACCTTGACCTGGCCCTCGAGCATGAGGCCGATGCCTGCCCCTTGCTGGAACTTCTCGTAGGTGTGGCTCGCGTTGATGAGCGCCTTCGAAGGCACGCAGCCCCAGTTCAGGCACACGCCGCCCACTTCTTCTTTCTCGATGCAGACGACCTTTTGCTTGAGCTGGCCAAGGCGAATGGCACACACGTAGCCACCGGGGCCACCGCCGATCACGATCGCGTCATAGGTCTTCGTCGTCGTCATGAAATCTCCTCGAGGTTCAGGCGAACCATAGGGTCCGAAAGGCCCTTAAGTCCATCGTAACCAAGGGGTCTAGGCGCGGGGGGACGCTACCGACGCCCGAGCCTCCACTCATCGCCTCGGACGCTCAGTGCGTAGGTGCTGGAGGGTGTGCGAGCAGCTCTTCTCGTTGGGCCTTCAGGTGCCACGGGAGCTCCGCGTACACGTCATCGAAAAGGCTTGCTCGTTCCATGGCAGGCATCGCTTCGACTTTGCGGACCGCATCGTTGATCTCGCTCGTGAGCTCTTCTTCGAGCGCCGCGTCTTTCTGATCGTCGAAGAGGCCTCTTGCCCAAAGATAGGCGCGGAGGCGGTCGAGCGGGTCTTTCTTCATCCAGCTCGCGACCTCGTCATCGGAGCGATACCGCGTCGGGTCGTCGCTCGTAGAGTGCGCCCCGATGCGATAGGTCAGACACTCGATGAAGGTAGGGCCGCCGCCGGAGCGCGCGCGCTCACAGGCCTCGCGGATGGCGCTGTACACGGCGAGGACATCGTTTCCATCCACGCGGCGCGAAGGCATGCCGTAGGCGCGTCCCTTGATGGCGATCGTCTTCGAGGCGGTTTGCTTCGCCGTGGGTACGCTGATCGACCAGTGGTTGTTCTGGCAGACGAGAACGCAAGGCACGTTGAACACGGCCGCGAAGTTCATCGCCGAATGGAAGTCGGGTTGGCTCGTCGCCCCGTCGCCCATGAAGCCGAGCGTGACACCCGCGTCTTTGCGAAGCTTCATCGCCCATGCGGCGCCGACAGCCTGGGGGATCTGCGGGCCGATATTGGACGACCAGCTCACCTGATGGACCTGACGCCCCGAGTGATGGCTCGGCATTTGACGCCCTTTTTGCACGTCTCCCGAGTTGCCAAACACTTGCGCGATGAACGCCGTCAGCGGAAAGCCGCGGACGAGCATGATGCTCTGTTCGCGAAGCGCCGGAAAGACCCAGTCATTCTCCGATAGGGCGAGCGCCGTCCCGATGGGTACCGCCTCTTGCCCCGTACAGGCTCCGTAAAAGCCCACTCGGCCTTGGCGCTGCAAGATGATCATCTTCGCGTCGAGCAGCCGAAGGCGACGCATTTCGCGAAAGGCGCGGAGTGCAAGCGCATCCGGCATGGCCGACGAGAAATCTCCGTCGGCCACGGTGCCATCACCCTTCGTGAGAACGCAGTACAGTGCTGTGTCGGGCGCCTCTGCGCCCTCCGAGGCAGCCACGCTCACTTCCTCACTGCGCGCAAAGATTGACGGCGTGATTGAAGACGAGCTCGACGATGTCTTGCGGATTGCCGTCGCACATGGCTTCCCAGGCGGAGAGGTTCGCGCCGCAGATCGTGTTCATCGAGGTCTTCGGCTGGCCCTCGCACGAGCCCGTTCCCGCCGCGTACGCGTCGTCGAAGCAGGCATCTTGCGCCGCTTGGGGGGTGCACTGCTCGCAGGTGATGCTGCCGCACTCCCAGTACTGCTGGTATGCCGCCGCACAGGCCGCAGGCGCACCGGCGTAGCGCTGGAGGCACGCGCCCCAGTTGGCGAGGATGCTATCCGGGTCGGAGGTCAGCATGACGATCGCGCCCCACGTCGCGTCGGCTTGGTCCGTGAAGAGGCAGCTCGCGCACTGCGCCGAGACGTTCGTCTTCGTGAGCGTGCGGACGTCACCCCAAGTCTGGTTGTTCGGGTCCGAGAGGTTGTCGGCGAACTGGTTGATCTCGGTCGGCGTGCAGTTGCCACCTGCGATCGGGGGCTTCGAGTGCGCTGCGTATTCCGCGGCGGTTGGAACCTTCGGACACACTGCCGCGGTCACATCCTTCGTCGCATCTTTCGATGCGTCGGCGCCGCCGCTCGACGAGCTCGAAGAGCTGGACGAGCTCGAAGAACTGGAAGAACTCGACGACGAGCTGGACGAGCTGCCATCCTTCTTGCCTGCGTCCGTTCCGCCCGAAGACGACGACGTGGACGAAGACGTCGAGCTACCGCCCGCGTCGTCCTCCGTGACGCCCACCTGCGTTCCAGACGCGGAACAAGCGAGGGCGAGTGCAACGGCAGCAACCGGGAGGAGGAACTTGGTGGTACGGGAGGCGTTCAGCATGGCCTCCTTCATGCCACGTCTACAGGAATTTGCGAGCGCAATGTTCGAAGAACCAGCGCCACGGAGAGCCGCGGTGCCGCGTCAGGGGGCGGCGGTGGCGGTCGCACTGGGCGCCGGAGTCGCCGTTGCGTGGACGCGCTGGGGATGAAACGAGGGATTGACGTGTGCTTTTGCCGAATTCGAGGTCACGTGCATCGGGGCGGCCGCATCGTCTACGACGAGCGGAGCTTCCTTCGGCTTGTTGCAGCCCTCGCACCCGCTCGAGCCACCCGCGATCAGAAAGAGGCCACAGGCGAGCCAGCTACGATTCATCACCCGCTCGGAAATAGCAAAAGGCCGCGGCTCTCGCAAGAGAACACGCGGCCTTTGCTTGCATCCCTTCAGAGAAGGGACGTCTTTCTCACTGGTCGCCGGTCTTGCCGCAGAACGCGTTACCGATCTTCAGGTACGCCGCGAGAAGCTTCGCGTCGTCCTGGTAGTCGATGTCCGCAACCTTGCCGCAGAGTGCGTCGGCTTGCGCGGCGCCACCGGTAACGGCGCTGTCGCAAGCTGCCTCGGGGAGAATGGTCTTGCAACCGCCGGCCTCGGCCTCGTCGATGCACTTGCCGAAACCGGTGTCGTCTTCGCACGAGTCACAGGCGCCACGGAGGCACTCGGTGGCTTGCGTGTACTTGAGCGCGCAGCCCGCCGGGGCATTGACCGCCAGAGCGCGGCAGGTGCCCATGTTGAGAACGATGCCGCTCTCGCCAGCGGGCGTCCAAACGCTCGCGGGGAGCGCTTCGAAGGTCGCTTGGTCGAGCGCCGGGTTGTAGAATGGGAAGACGCAGTTGACGACGTCCGTGTGGAGCGGGGCTGCCTTCGTGCCGGTGTAGGCCTCGCAGCTCTGCTGGGTGGAGCCGCCCTTGAAGCAGGCGTTGAAGAAGTCCGTGAGGTCCTGCGTCGTCGCCTTGTTCTGGTTGAGCTTCGGCTCGCCGTGCTTGTACCAGCCGGCCTTGTCCTCTTCGTAGCAGCTCGTTGAACTATCGACGGGCGGCTTGCCGGTGTCCGGCTTGGTGCCGCTGTCGACGACCGTGCCCGAGTCCGTGTCGCCCGTGCCGCTGTCGCTGCCGCCGCCGCTGACCGTCGTCGTACATGCGAGCGCCAAACCAATCGTTCCAATCACTGCCGTGAGTCCAAGAATCTTCTTCATGTTGTCCCGTCTCCTCAATGCACGCGGCTCGTAGCAAGCAACCGCAAGGAATTCAATCTCTGCAATCCGTTTTTTTATTGGTGGCCCAGGTCGGCGACTTGCCGGCCTTTGCCGTTTTCTGTTCTGACGCGAAATGCCAAACACGCAAGGCGAATCAAGCAATGCGCGGCAGAGCGAAGCCCGCGCTTCTACCAATGGACGGAATAGCGGTCAACTTGATTCACGGACTCGCGTTCGGGACACCTGTGCGAAGGCAGATGCCACCGCAAGTATGCAAATGCACGAGCCTATTCGGCTCGCCCCGTGATGAAGCGATTCCATCTGCTGGCCCCCGGGAGAACCGTCGCGGACGATGCCCGCTTCATGGAGCGCGGCAATGTGGGGCGTGAAGTAGAGCGCAAGCGCGAGCGCGCCCGAGACCATGAGCGCGAGCATGACCATGCGCACGATGTCCTGACGCTTGAGCTCACGTCGGAGCGTCGCCAGCGTGCCCTCGCAGGCGACGAGGAAGACGGCAATGCCGAGGGACAGGCTGTCGATGCGACGAAACACGAGCGCCATCGCGTCGCCACTCGTCGGCGCTGGCACGTGGCGGAAGACGACCGGCGCCACGATCGCGCCTGCGAGCAAGAGGCCCGAAGCCCAAAGACCGAGCCCGAGAACGTAGAACGTGGTCACCGCTGCTTCGGCGCGCGCGCGGCCGGCACTCATCGGATGGGCCACACTCACCGCGAACGCCCTTTTTGGATCGACGAACGTGCCTCGGCAAGGAGCGTCGCATCCACCTTCCCCTCGAGTCGTTCGAGGAGCGGCACTGCCTCCTTCAGCTGCGCGCGACCGCTCGCCACGACCGCGAGCGTTCGTGACTCGAGCGATCGGCTCTGCAGGTCCGACAGCAGCATTGCGACGGTGCGCTCGTGACCAAGCCGCGCGAGCGCAATTTTCGCATGGAAGGAGCAGGCGTCGGTCACGAGACGTTTCAGCCCATAGGCGCGACGAACGAGGTCGGGCTCGAGCTCCTTCATGCCGAGTTCGCCGACGATTTCGACGGCCGCGCCCTCGTCTTCCTTGCAAGGGGCCTTCGACTTCCACTTCGCGTCGCGCACGATCGTGGAGAGGACCGAACGCGCCGTTCGCACGAGTGCCTCGTCCGCGCCCTCGAGACGAAGTGCGCGTACGATGAAGAGCGCGCCAGAAAGCACGACGTCGACGTGTTCGTCCTTCTGCGATGCGCGGAGCCTCGTTTTGACCGCCTCGTCGACGAAGGTGCTTCCGATGCGCTGAAACGCTTCCTCCATCAAGCGAAGCGAGATGTAACGAACCGCATCGTCGTCGTCGTTCGACTTGGCGACGAGCACGCGGCGGAGTTCCGGCTCGTCGTCTTTCGCAAGGTGCGCGAACGCGATGACGGCCTGGTAGCGGAGCTCGGGACGCTCGTCTTCGAGCGCCCGCACGACACGCGGAAGGGCCCGTGCGTCGCCAATTTCACCGAGGGCCGACAGCGCCATTTGACGCACGAAGGAGTCTTCGTCTTCCACGGCGACAAGCAACGCCGGAAGCGCACTGTCGGCGCCGAGGTCGGCGAGGGCCACACAGGCAGACGCTCGGACCTGTCCACTCGGATCATTCTGCAAGAGGCGCACGAGCTCCGGCACCGCGCGCTCGCGGACGCGCTCGTCGCCGAGACCATGCTTCACGACATCGAGGACCGCCCCGCGGCGCACGTCCACTTTCTTCGAGGAAAGGTCGCGAAACGCGGCTTCGAGATTGCGTGGGAGCGGAGGAAGCGAAAGCACGGCTCTAGCCTACCCCCTCACGTGCGCACTTTCGAGAGCCCGAGTGAAACGCGCAACAACGTGTGCGCCGGAAGGGCAATCGAGAGGGCTCCCACCAAAAGAACGTGGGGCGAACGCAACATGGAGACAACCCCTTGATCGAGCACCGATCCGAGGGTGATGCCCCCCGTCGGTCCGAGCCCGACGAACGATAACGCCGCCTCACTCACCAGCGTCGCCGCCGCGGAGGCCCCCAGCTGCACGGCGGCGATGGGAAGGAGGTTCGGAAGAATGTGTCGCTGCACGATGCGCGCGGTCGTGAGCCCCATGGCACGTCCTGCTTCGACGAATGCGGCGCTCCGGAGAACGCGCGTCTCTGCAATCGCGAAACGTGCGTAGGGCGCCCACGCCGTCAGCGAGAACACGACGTAGAGGTGCACGCGACTCGGCGAGCGCACCGCCGAGAGGAGGCAGAGGGCCAGAAGAAATGAGGGGAAGGCCTGCAGGAGGTCGGCCACACGGAGCACCGCACGTTCGAAGTAGCCTCGAGAAAACGCGGCGAGCGCACCGAGCGGCGTCCCGATGACGAAACCCGTGAGCGCCACGGAGACGGCGAGCGCAACACCCCGCACGAGCGCTGCACTCACGAGCGGGAGGAGGTCGATGCCCCCTTCCCCGCAGCCGAGCCAATGCTGCGCGGACGGCGCTTGCCAAGCGCGCTCTGGGGCAATGGTGCCCGGCGTCTCGCTCGAAAAGAACGCAGGCAAGAAAGCGAGCAAGAAGAAGGCAAACGGCACCCACAGGTCCCATCGTCGTCGCGCGCGTGCCGCCCGTGCGATCATGAGCGGGCCCTCGGGTCGAGCATCGTCTGAGCGGCCGTGGTCGCGATTTGCGTCGCCACGAAAAGGGCGCCCGAAGCGAATACGGCCGCTTCGAGTACAGGCAAATCACGCGATGCATACGCTTCCAGCATGAGCGAACCCAGGCCGGGCCGCTCGAAGAGGCGCTCGAGCACGACCGCTCCGCCGAGGAGGGCGCCGAGTTGACTGCCCACCACGGTGAGAATGGGGGCTGTCGTACTGCGGAGCCCGTGCACGACCCAGGTGCGGACGAAGCTTGCACCTTTGGCGCGAGCGACACTCAAGTACTGCGATGAAAGAATCGCCGTGAGAGCCGCGGTGGTCGTTCGGGACACGTGTGCCGCGAGCGGAATCGCAAGCAGAGCGGAGGCGAACAAGGTTCCGCCGAACGCACTTTGCGGGTCGCCGGGAAGCGGCACGATGCGCGCCCATACGGCAAGCACGTAGGTGAGCGCAGGCGCAAAGGCCAAGAGCGGCGTCGCCGCGAGCACATCGACGAAACGCACGATGCGACGTCGCCCCTTCGGCAGCCAGGGTCCAACGGCAAGGACACTCAGCGTGACGCCGAGCAACGCCCCCATCGCGGTTCCCAGAAGCGCCAGCGTCGCCGTTGGCCAGAACGCACTGCCGACTCGGGCCATCGCCGGGACACCGGGCCTCCGCAGCGAATCACCGTGCGAGAGGCTGAAGAGCCCCTTCATGAACCGTGCATATTGCACATACATCGGCTCGTCCAAATGGAGTCGGTGCCGCAACTCGGCTCGTTCTGCGGCGGTCGCGTGGTCTCCCAAGATGAGCGCCGAAGGGTCCCCGGGCAAAAGGCGCAGCGCGAGGAAAACGACCGTCGAGAGGAGCGCGAGCACGACGAGGGCCTCGAGAAGCGAACCTGCAAACCGCCGGAGCATGGCGAGGCGCATGGTCCTCCGTCAGTTGGCCGGTTTGCAGACCGCGGGCTCGGCGGCCGTTACCTGTGGAAGCGAGGCTTCTGGCAGGCACACCGCGCCGAAGGCTGCTTCGAGCCGAATGCCGTGGATCGGAACGATACGCGGGTCGACACAGCGATAGCCCGGACGGCAGTCGTCGCTCACCTCGCAGGTCTTCACGCAGAGTGAGCGACCCGTCCGCGAAAGCTCGCGACCGTCGGGGCCGCACCCCGGCACGCGCGCCTCGAAGAGGACGCAGGCCGCGTCTTCAGGACAGCTATCTGCCCGACAACCGAGAACCGTACAGTAGCCAGAAGGCTGACTGGTGTCGCACACGCGATCGCCGCGCGTGCTGCAGTCGGTCGAAACGACACAGCCGTCGCCGATGGAAGGCGTACATCCTTGGAGCCCGAGCAGAGAAAGCGCCGCCAGTGTCGCCCATGCGGCTCCGCCTATCCGCCCTGCCCCCGCTGCCCCCGAGCGAAGACCCGACCGCAAAACGGACGAGGCAAGCGAGGCAAGCGAGGCAAGCGAGAATGACATTACGAGCTCCCACGCTTCGTACGCGTTTGACTTCCAAGGTGCAAGGCCTTAGGTTGGCCGGGATTTTTCATGGCTACCTACATTACGGCCGATTGCATCAATTGCGGCGCCTGCGAACCCGAGTGCCCCAACGAAGCCATCAGTGAAGGCGACGAGATCTACATCATCGACCCGGAGCTCTGCACGGAGTGCGTGGGCTTCTACGATCACGAAGCCTGCCAGGCCGTGTGCCCGGTCGAGTGCTGCCTCCCTGACCCCAAGCATCCAGAAGTCGAGAGCGCGCTCGTAGAACGCGCCCTTCGCCTGCACCCTGACGACGAAGAACTGAAGAAGCGCGCAGCCGAAAACGACTTCCCCTCGCGCTTCCGCAAGTGAAGTAACAGGGCAAAAGCCCCAAAACCGCGGCCTAACTGTGCGCATTGC
The DNA here is from genome assembly GCA_046351415.1 of Polyangiaceae bacterium. Classification (GTDB taxonomy): domain Bacteria; phylum Myxococcota_A; class Polyangia; order Polyangiales; family Polyangiaceae; genus JABFRG01. The sequence continues at coordinate 182,885 of JAXLYO010000002.1, forward strand.
AGGCGCAGGTGGGTCTTGGTATGATTCGCCTATGACGCGAAGCGTGCTTTTGGCGAGCGTTCTCGCAGTCCTCGTGGGCTGCTCCGTTCCCGTGGGTGCGAGCGACGCGTCCGCGCCCTCGGGTCATGCGGTGTATGCCGTCACGCGGACGACCGAGCTCGGCCCGAACGGGAGCCGCAGCGAAAGCAATGCGGCCGTCGCGCGCTTCATTCGTTCCGAACCCGAAGCACGCGCCCTCGAGCTGGTCGGCGCGGCACTTGCGCTTCCCGAAGTGGGCGCATGTCTGCAGTTCGGAAGGGCTCGCCTGCCCGTTCCGTCGGGTCCGGTGGAGCTCGCAGACCCCGGCGCTGTCGTCGTCCGCGTGGGCGATCGCGACAGCACGATGACCCGAAGGCACCTTCCGGACGTCGCCGACCTCGTTCGCGGCTCCGTCTTCACCTCGAACGCGGCCGACTTGCCCGCCGGTGAACGATACGAGTTCCGGAGCGCCGCCGGCATCGCCCAAGGCGAAGCGCCGCAGGACCTCGCACAGCTCCGCGTCGGAGACGACGAGCTCCTGGACGGCATGACGGTGCTCGTGCCGCGAAGCTCGTCCACCCACGGTATCGACCTGACGTGGTCCACGACGGACGCGGCTCTGGCCGCTGGCCAAGCCTCCTCGCTGGTCTATGTCGACATCGCTGCGAAGGATGGCGTGCTTCCAACGACACGCTGCACCTTCGAAGACCGCGGCCGCGCCACGCTGCCCGTAGTCGCCTTCGATGGAATGAAGGAAGGCCTCCTCTCGGTGCATCGGGTGAGGCGCGAATTCCGCCAGCAGCCGTCGAGCGAACTCCGCTTCGACTTCGCCGTTCGCGCGTCTTTCCACACGCTCTCGCGATGACCTTGCGCACGTCGTTTTTGTCGTTGCTCGTCGTGATCTGTGCCGCCCTTTTCCCCGCTCCCGAGCGCGCAGCGTTCGCCCAGGCGCATCCACCGCAGCCGCACGCGCAAGGAAGCGCGCCGAGCAAACCGAAGCACGTGCAGGCCCCCCCGAAGAGCGCCACGCCGCCGGGCTACTCACAAAGCGTCAAGGCCTGGCACACGCCGCCCGGAACTCCCGTTCCGCGGGACGCGCAAGGTCGTCCACTGCTCGCGCTTTTCGCAATCAACACGCGCGAGCGACTCGATCTTCCGGCGCGTGACGACGACGGCGGGTTCTCGGCAAGTGACCTCGACCGCGCTGCTCGCTTCCTGCGCGACCCTCGCACGTCGGCGATGCATCCGATCGAGCCACGGCTGCTTTCGCGCATCTACCGCGTCGAGCGCAAGTTCGATGCTGCCGAGCTTCGAGTGATTTCGGGATATCGCCTTCCAAAGCCCGGCGGACGCTCCAACCACGGACGCGGCCGCGCCATCGACCTCGTGGTCCCCGGCGCCGCGGACGAAGAAGTGGCGAAGTTCGCGCGCGAGCAGGGCTACGGCGGCGTTGGGGTGTACCCGACGAGCGGCTTCGTGCACATCGACGTTCGCGACCGGTCCTACTTCTGGGTCGACACGAGCGGCCCCGGCGGTCGGCGACGCGAACGCGGCATCCTTCCGGATTTGGCGAGTCGCGCAGACGAAGCCGCGAAGCAGCGTGGCGATTCCCCGGTACGGCCATACCGAGTGCTCCTCGACGTCGATGCCGCTGGGGCGCGGTCCCTCTCCGACGCGGACGACGCGAACGACCACGACGACGAAGACGACTCGACGCTGTAGTCATGACCCTCGACCCCGAAGTCGCAGAGCTCGTTCGTCAAGAGCGTCTTCTCGATGCAGCGGAGCTCTGCGCCAAGCGAGGGAACCACGCTGCAGCCTCGGAAATCTACGAACGCGCGTGTGTGTGGGCGCAGGCCGCAGAACAAGCGGAGCTCGCGCAAGACCTGCCGCGAGCCATCTTGCTGAGTGCACAAGCCAAAGACGAGACGCGTGGCAGTCGACTCTTTCCGGCGCTGGCGGCAGACAAGGGTGCTCTTTCGCGCCTCGGCTATCAGCTTTCGACCCGCGGAGAATACGCTTGGGCGGCGAAGGCCTACGAGGGCGCAGGCGAGCGCAAAGAAGCAGCTCGCGCATGGGAGCTCGGCGGCAACGTGGTCCGTGCAGCTTCGTTGCTCGAGACGCTCGGGGAAGCCCCCGCTGCGGCGAAAGTGCTCGAAGCCGCGCTCCGTCGCAATCCGGAGAGCAGCGACGTGTCGCTCGCGCTGGGCTCCCTCCTCGTCCGGTTCGGCAAGCTCGAGGCAGGTGTGCGCGCGTTGCAGCGCGTAGGTGCACACACTTTCGAACGCAAGGCTGCGCTGGGCTTCCTCTCGACGGCGTTCGACAAGCTCGGTCTTCGCGAAGCGAAACGCGAGTGCGACGAAGAGCTCGATGCCCTGGGCGGTGCTTCCGTTCCGCCCGGTAGCGAGGCCTCCCCTGCCTCGGCCCATGCTCCTGCGAGCGTGCGCAAGCCACGCATGTTCGGACGCTACGAAGTCGAGCGGGAGGTCGCTTCGAGCGCGAACGCGCGCGTTCTCGAATGCACCGATGTCGTGCAGCACTCGAAGGTCGCCCTCAAGATCTTCGTCGGTCACGCGGCCGTCGGAACAGGCCGCGACGCACTCGCTCGCTTCGAGCGCGAAGTTCGCATTCTCGCGAGCATGAACCATCCAAACATCGTCGGGCTTCGTGAATACGTCCCCGAAGGGCCGGCCATCGCGACAGTCTGGATGGAAGGCGGCACGCTGGAACACCTCATCGCGCGCGAGTCCCTCTCGCCTCGTCGAGCGGTGGAGATCGCCCGTTCCGTTCTGCTCGCAGCCGCCGAGGCGCATCGTCTCTCTGTCCTTCACCGCGACATCAAGCCCGGCAACGTCCTGTTCGATGCGGCAGGAACCGCGAAGCTCGCCGACTTCGGCGTCGCGCACTTGAACGATATGAGCGCTACTGCGACGGCCGGCGTCATCGGCACGCTCGCCTACATGAGCCCGGAACAGCGGCGTGGAAGCCCCGCGACGACCCAGAGCGACATCTACGGAGTCGGCGCGCTCCTCCTCGAAATGCTCACCGGTGCGAGGCCCTCACTCGAAGGTCCACCGCGGCTTCTGCCGAGCGCGGTGCATCGCGATCTTTCGAAGGCACACGATGCCCTCGTTCTCTCTCTCCTCGCAGAGGCTCCTGCCGATCGCCCCGAGAGCGCCCTCGCTGCGCGCGCGAAGTTGCAGGAGCTCGTTTGGCCGGACGTCGTGGAACGCATCGCGCTTCGCCCCGCCACGGTGCCGCCGACCGAAGCACACGCCGAGACGACACGATTCGAAGAGCGCATCGAGGGAGGCGAACGTCGATTTACCGACACGCTGCTCGGTCGCGACGTCGTTTGCATTTCGCTACGAACGGGCGTACTCGAACGACTCGGTGCATTCGCGCGCGCCGATCACCCGAACGCTCAGACCGTATGCCGCGTCGAGCCGGAAGGTGCCATCGCTTGGCTCGCAGTTCCTCCGGGCGCGCCCGTGGGGCGGCCGCTCGAGCCCGCGGAGAGGAAGATGCTCTTCGACGTCATCGAACGTTTGCACCAAGCGAGTTTCGTCCACGGCCACATCGATCGAGAACACGTGTTCATCGACGAAAGGACGAACGCCTTGTGCCTGCTCTTCCCGCAGGAAGACCCGCCGCTCAGCGCATCACTCGATCAAGACCGACTAGCGGCGGCGCGGCTCTGACTCCTCTGATGGTTGGCCAACGCGAGTTCAGTCTTCGACGATCGGGATGACGACTTCTCGGAGGGCGCCGCTGCGTTCGACCTCGACACGGATCTCCTTGGCCTTCTCGAGCACCTTCATGATCGCAACGGCGTGGTCGGGGCGCTCGATGGGCAGTCCGTTGATCTTTGCTACGACGTCTCCAGGCTTGAGGTCGATCCCTTCCCAGTACGAGGCGGGAAGCAACTTCGCGATGCGAAAGCCATAGAAGCGCCCGTCCTTGAATGCGGGCTGGTCCTCGAGTTCGACGTGCGCGAGGAAGGCACCGGGCCCGTCGGCGATCGCATTGCGAACACCGCTTCGAGTCACGGTTCCGGGACGTTGTGCGGCCTTCGGCGCCGACGGTGCCTCGGCAGCTTTCGGCGGCGGAAGGGGGTCTCCACCACAGGCGAAGACGGCGAGCGAAACGACGAGAAGAGAAGCGCGCGAAATCGACATCGACCCTCGTTTTCCGCGAGTGAACGCGGAAGGGCAAGTTTCCGGCGAAGAAAAGTGTCTCCGCGGGCGTCGCACGGCTCAGCGAAGCTGTGGCAGCGCGCCTTCCACCGCGGCCACGATGCGAGCCGTCACTTCTTCGCGAGAGCCCTCCCCCGAAACGACGACGATGGTGTCTTCCGGCATGTGGGTTGGAAGGTCCCGATAGAACGCCGCGAGCTTCGTCTGGAGTTCGTGACGCTCGTACAGTTCGGGCTTCCCGCCCCGAGCGGTTCGTCGCTCGAGCGCCACATCGGAAGACACGTCGACGACGATGACGAGGTCCGGCCTTCGCGCGCTCCTGTTGAGACTGCGAATCCACGCTACGGCATCGGTCGCGCCTGACTCGCTCGATACGCTCTGATAGGCAATGCTGGAGGCGTCATAGCGATCGGAGATGACGACGCCGCCGCGCGCGAGCACGGGTTCGATCTCGGAGGCGACGTGATCGAGTCTGTCGGCCGCGAAGAGAAGCGCCATCATTTCTGCCGGTGGTCCGCCCGTTGCGCTCGAAATGCGCCCGCGCATGAAAAGGCGGAGCATCGTACCGATGGGGCCATCACTTGGTTCGCGCGTTACGTGGACCTCACGGCCACGAGAGGACACGATGCGCGCAAGCTCACCCATTTGCGTGGTCGTGCCAGCGCCGTCGATGCCTTCGAGTACGATGAAAGCTCCGCGGGCGTTCTCGTTCGTCTTCTGCGGAGCGTTCACGGACGCGCCTTTTCGCTCGCGGGAGACGACGCAATCGGAGAAGCGTCTTCGCCGAGCACCACGTTGTCGATGAGCCGTGTGTTTCCGAGGCGAAGTGCCAGTGCGACGAGCGCGCGGTCCCCCACGCTTTGCGCGTTGGTGAACGGAACGAGAGAATCAGGGTCGGCCACGGCGACGTAGTCGATTTGCGCCGAGGCCGGCAGCGTATCCGCCACGCTGTCACGGAGTACCCCCGCCCGCCGTTCGCCGAGGCGATGGAGTTCCACGGCTTTGGCGAGACCACGCGGAATGGTCAGCGCCTTTTCGCGTTCTTCTCGGCCAAGAAAGCGATTGCGCGAACTCATCGCGAGTCCGTCAGGTTCCCGCACGGTCGGAACGCCGAGGATCGACACGGGAAAGAACAAATCCGCCGCGAGTCGACGAAGGACGGCGAGCTGCTGGTAGTCCTTCCGACCGAAGACGGACACGCAAGGCCCCACCACGTTCCATAGCTTTGCGACGATGGTCGTTACCCCCTCGAAGTGCCCCGGCCTGAACGGACCACACAGGTTCGCCGTGAGGCCCGAGACGGTCACGCGGGTCGCGTCGCCCGCGAGATACATGGCCGCGGAGGGTGGCGAAAAGACTGCGTCGACCGATTCACCTGCCAACTTCTTGCGGTCGCCTTCGAGGTCGCGCGGGTACCGAGCGAGATCTTCATTGGGACCAAACTGCGTCGGATTCACGAAAATGGAGACAGCGACCCAGTCGGCGACCTTGCGCGCCTCCCGAACGAGATGGAGATGCCCTTCGTGGAGAGCTCCCATCGTGGGAACGAATGCTACCCGCTTGCCCGCACTTCTTGCGCCTGCGCAAGCCACGGCAAAAGCCCTTACTTCGTCGAATACGTCCATGGGGGAGATGCGCTGGGGGTGTGCGGGCGTTGAGCAGGTTCACCCTAAAAAGCCCCCCACCAAGCCGGGCACAGCTTCGCCGGAACGGCGGCGCTCTGTAAAGGCCGAACGCAAGAAGGTCAGGAAACGCGCGAAAAGCCTTCCCAGGCCGGGGGGCAAGACGCAGACCTTTACAGACCGTTCGCAGCGGGGCATCGTAGGCCGCATGAAGCGCCCTTCGCTGCTCGTCGCATGTCTCGTCCCCATGACGCTGGGTGCGTTCCTGGCCTGCGGCAGCCGCGGCCCGCTCGACGATTTCACCACGATCGAAGTCGTGAAGGACAGCAGCACGAACACCGTCGACAGCGAAGTGTTCATCGATGCGACGCCGACGGTCGACGCGTCGACGAAGGACGTGCGCGACGCGGCCGACGAACGCAGCCAAATCGACAAGGTCATCGATTGCGCGCAGTGCCTGAACAACAACTGCGGGGACAAGTTCACTTCCTGCTTCGCCAACGCAGCATGCCGGGACACCTTCCAATGCGCGATCACGCAATGCCTCTCCGGTGGTCAGCCAGATCTCGGCTGCGTCCTCAACTGCGCCAACGGTGACCTCGGACAACTCGCTGCTATTCTCGGCGTCGTCCAATGCCCGCTCACCAAGTGCAAGACCGATTGTCCTGACCTCCTCTCGCTGCTCGGCGGGCTCGGCGGCGGCGGCGGCGGCGGCGGTGGCGGGACTCCTCCCCCTCCCCCTCCTCCCCCTCCGTCGGTTTCTCTCGGGGCTCGAGCAGCGGACGAGCGGCCCGACGAACTCGTGTGTGAACGCGCACGCGCATCCCTTCGATCATGGCCCACGTTCTCCGCCGCAGTCTGCAAGCAGCGCTGACGCTCTCCGTGCTCGGAGCTTCCGTGTCCGCGGCCTCCGCGGCACCACCTACGCACGCACCGAGCGCAGACGACGTTGCCAAAGCCCGAGAGCTCTTCGTCCGCGCACAAGCCGACGAAGCCCGCGGTGACTACCTATCTGCCCTCGAAAAGTTCGAACGCGTCGCAGAGACGAAAGATACGGCCAGCGTTCGCTTTCATCTCGGCCACTGCTCCGAAAAGCTCGGACGCCTCGCGTCCGCACTTCACCACTACAACCTGGCACTCCACGAAGGAGAACGCGAAAGCAGCGCGGAGGTGAAACGCGCTTCGACAAAGGCCGCGGAAGCGCTCGCGCCACGCGTCCCCAAGCTCACCATCCAGTGTCCGGCCGACATACCTTCGTGCAGCGTGTCGCTCGACGGGCGAACCCTTGGCGCAGGAGAGCTTTCCGTCTTCATCCTCGTCGACCCAGGACGACATCACGTGAGCGCGCGCGCCGAAGGTATGCAGACGGTCGATGTCGACCTCTCGCTTCACGAGAGCGAAGCGCGCACGCTGCAGATCGCATTTTCCCCAGCGCCTACGACTACGCCCACCGCTCCGCATGGATCAGGAGCGCCGGAAGGTCTCACAACGCGAGAGGCTGCGCCCCGAGACGGAGGATCGAAAACCGGTGCCTTTCTCGCGTTGGGTGGTGCGGTGGCACTCGCGGCATTCGGCGTCGGCAGTTTCGTCGGCGCAGGAGGTGCCCAAGATTCCCTCAAGGCCGCCTGCGCAGCGCGCCCTTCGTGCGAAGACGAGAAGTCGTCCGTGCGCACGTGGGACACGCTGGCACTCGTGAGCTTCGTTTCGGCCGGCGCGCTCGCAGTCGTCGCCACCGTACTGTTCGTCAAACCCACGGCGAGCAAGGCAACGAGCAGGCGCGTCTGGCACCTCGGCCACGAAGGTATCGGAGCGACGTTTTGACACGGCCTCGGCGTTGGCGACGAATCGCCTGGCTCGCGGCATTCGCGGTGCCGCTTCTCTGCGCCTGTACCGACCTGTTCCACTCGACTGACTTTCCGACGTTGTGCGAAGCGAATCCTTCCGCTCCCGCCTGCGGCAACGATGCGGCCCCTGACGCAAAACCCGCTCCCCTGTGCGCGACGAACGTCGAGAGCGCCAAGAAGGCCGCACGCCAAACATGTGCAAAACTGAGTGCCTGCGGTGCCGTCAGTGGCAAGTGGAACGCTGCAAATTGCATGGATGACGCCATGCTTTCGTTCGACTGCTCCGCGAACGTCGAACTCGCTCCGCGCGGAGCCCGCAGTGAATTTTGGAGCTGTGCCCGCGACGCCGCGGATTGCGCCGCCGTTCGTGCGTGTCTCGTGGGAACGGAGGCCCTTCCCAATTGCTCGCAGAGCGCACGCGATTACGCGAGTTGCGCGGGGGACGGGCTACGTGTCTTGTGCAGCGCCGCGGGGGGCGCACCGATCGCTCTCGAAAGCTGCGTGGCTCAAGGCAAGCGCTGCGTCGACGGACGCTGCGGCGGAGGCGGCTCCTCGTGCACGGAAGGAGGTTGCGACGGCACGTCGCTGCATGTCTGTCTCACGGAGGGAACCTCCCCTCCCGTCGACATTGGATTCGACTGCACGCTCTCGGGCGATGGTCGATGTCGTGGTGCGGGCGCGACGTCGTACTGCGGCCCAGCCTCTCGCGTGGCGTGCACGACGACCTCGGCAGTTCAGTGCGAGAACGGGGTTGCTGTCGCGTGCATCAGCGGACTCGAACAACGCGTAAGATGCGCGAACCTGGGTCTTCCGTGCGCGGGCGGGGAGCTCACGCCAGAAGGCGCCGTCTCCGCATGCAAAGGCGAGAGTGACTGCGCGGGCGACGCATGCAGTGGGTCCGTCGTTCAGACCTGCGCACGCAAGTCGCCACGCTCGCTAGACTGCGCAGCGGAAGGCTTGGGCCCTTGTGTGGTCCAGGCCGTGGCAGGCGATGCGTTTGCCCGCTGCACACCGAAGCGCTGACGCGCGACGATCAGAGAGATTGCTGGAGTTGCTTGTCGGCGAGTGCCTTCGCTTCGTCAGAAAGCTTCTTCTCTTCGTCCGACATGCCCTTCTTCCCTTCCTTCGGAGCCTTTGGCGCCGGAGGAGCGGCCGCAACCGGCGGAGCCTTCGGCGCGGGAGGCGCCGCGGCCACCGGAGGAGCCTTCGGCGCGGGCGTCGCTGGAGCAGCATGATGCGGGCCCTTCGGCGCGGGGCCTGCATGCGTGGCTGCTGCGCTTGCCGCGACCGGCTCGGCCGGAGGAGGCGCTGCCGCGGCAGGAAGTGCTGCTGGCGGCTCGGGCTGAGGCGACGGCGCCACGGAAGCTTGAGGTGCGACGACCGGTTGCGGCGGAAGGACCGGCGGTTGGGCGACGACAGGCTGCGGTTGCGGCGCCGGCGGCAGCACGGGTTGCGCAGCCGCTCCCTTCGTCATCGGATCGACGAGCGAAACTGCGGCCTCGCTTCCGCCCCCCGGATTCTTGAGCGCTGCGAACGCTCCGCCTGCGACGAGCAGGACCACGGCGGCAAACGCGACGGCCCATGCCCCCATCGAACGCCCTTCGGCCACGGCAGGACGCGATCCGGTAACGGTAGTCCCTGCATCGATCCGCGCTTCAGAGGCGGCCGCTGCAGGTAGAACTGCCCCGGACCCCGCTGCGAGCGGTGTGGCGGGCCGCGGCGCGAACGGGTGCGGTGCGGTCGAAGTCGTGACAGGCTCGACGCGAGCGAAGGCTGCGGGCGCACGCTTTGCTCGTTCTTGCGCCTCGAGGGCAGCGGCAGCCCGTTGCTCACCCGTGTCGCCGAGCGGAAGGTCTCCGTCGGAATCGAACTCGTTCGTGAGCGTGAGTCGTTCGTCCGACCCGTCCATGAAGTCGGGGGCCGGCTCGAGCAACGTGGCCTTCGCTGGGCTCGCGAGCACCGGCCTGCGCCCATGTGCGAGCTTGTTCTTCTCCGGCTGGTCGAACACGTTCGTCGCGAGCTCGTCCTCGTTCACGCGGCGCTCGATCTCGACGGCCTTGCCGGCCGCGGGACGTGCTCGCACGAACTCACCGAGCGTGGGCTTCGAGACACCACCGCCCGCTGCAGCGCCCACGTCACGCGTGCTCGGCATGAGGCGCGTGACGTCGTCCTCGGAAAGGCTGTCTTGGAAGAGACGCGGCCGTTCGCCACCGCCGCTCGATCGGTCCTTGAGACTGCCCGCGCTGCCTGCTCCAGCGTTCGCGAGGCCACGAGCTCTTGCGCGAGCGAGCGCCTCCGTCTTGAGCGGATCCTTCGCGACGAGGGTCTCGTCTCCTAGGTCGTCGGCTTCCTTGGACGCGTTAGAAGTGGACGGGTCAGACTTGGGACGCTTGTTGTAGGGCAGCACTCCAGAAGTATGACGTACGAGAGCGAAGTCGTTCCATGGGTCTGGAAGGGGCCACGGTCGTTTTGCATGTGGAGCTGCGCAAATCCCACACGATGTGGGCAGCAGAACGACATGACGCGCAACGCGAAATCCTGGAACTTCCGAGCTCCCGAGACGTCCTACCGCATGCCTGGAATATCCCGGTTCCCTCCCACGTCTAAAGGCACACCCATGTCCTTCCTGCGCCTACAGGCACGACCGCTTCTACATGCGTTTCTTCTCGTGTCGCTCGGCGCCGTCGCCAGCGTCGCTCCCCTCCGCGAAGCGAAGGCCACCCAGGTACCAGCCCCGCTCAGCCTCTCGGAAGGCGCCTCGTCGCTACAGGTGCAGTCCGTTCTACCCATCAACAACGGTACCATTGCGCTACGCAGCACGGAGGTGCGCATCAAAGCGTGGAACAACCTCGACAGACCGTTCTCCGGCAAGCTGCAGATCGCAATAGCAACATGGAGTGGACGCTCGGATCCCCTCTTCGAGTTGCCCATTTCCATCGCGCCACGAGAAACGACGAGCGTACAAGTCCCCATCGTCCCGCAGCGCCAAAATGGGCGCCTGCACGTGACGCTCGCCGACACTTCCGGAAAAGCGCTGAACGAGGTCCACGTCTCGATCGTGGAGAATACCACTCCCGCGCTGCTCGACATTCACGCCCATACGGCGTTCGCAGGCTCGTTCGACCAGGGCAACAACGTACTCTTTCGCGAGCGAGCGCAACTGGCTCGACCGGCATCGGAGAACCCGTCGAAAGCCGACGCGTGGATCCTCCCGCAGACCCATACCGGTTACAGCAGCGTCACCGCGGCACTCGTCGACTTGTCGACGCTCGCAAGCCTCTCCCGAGAGCACGCCGAAGCCCTGATCGAGTGGGTCGATCGCGGCGGTACATTGGCGGTCATCGCAGACCAACCAGAGCTCTTCCGCGCTCCGCAAGTCGAACGCATGCTCGGCAACGGCATCGTGGAAAACCACGCCTCCGGGGCGACGATGACACGCGTTCTGTCGCTAGCGCATGCAACGAACCATCCCGAAGCGTCGAGCCCGAACCCCGTCAACCCCAGACGTCTCGTGAGCATCCCACGCGCCTTCGAGCCGAAACACGTACGCCACGACTTCGCCGGCCCCGACGTCAACGCGTCCCCCTATGGCGCGGAGCGCGAACGCGGACTCGGGCACATCGAACTCTTGGCCTTCGACCCGCACGACACCGGCATCGCAAACGACACGTTCTTGCGTGCGAAGATGTATGCGCTCGTCATGGATGCGCGAGACCGCGCGCGCATGTCCCTGACGACCCTTTCGTCCGACGATCTGCGAGAGGGGCAGTCCCTGAGGAGGGCCCTCGATCCGAACGAAGGGTTCCGCTTCGGTTTGGCCTTCGCTGCCGGTCTTCTATGCATCTACGCGATCCTGGTTGGGCCCGTCCTCTTCCTTCGTGCGCGGAAGCGAGGCAATCCTCTTTCGCCCTACGTCGTCGCGCCGCTCATGAGCGGCGTGACATTCGCCGCAATCCTCGTGACTGGTTCGATTTCGCGAGGACTCTCTGGAGGCGCAAGGCGCATCACCCTCGTTGAACACGCCGCAGGAGAAGCGCATGGGAGCGAAGTCCTATTCCGCGGGTTCTACCCGCCGAACGCGACGACGATGGACATCCGTGCCGAGGGCAAAGGGGCGCTTCTCAACCTCGGCATGAGCGAGAGCGACGCCGTTGCCGACGAACAGTTCGACTACAGCGGCTTCGCCAAGGGCGAGAGCGGGATGCGCATTTTTGGCGTGCGCACACGGCCCTGGCGTACGTTCATCGCACGCGAGGAACGCACCTATCAGGGAGCCGGCACCGTGCAGTTCGACACGATCGCGAGCACCGACGTAACCGTCACCAACACGACCGCGCGCACGATTCGTCGTCCTTTCGTCAGCGTGCCCGGACGTGGCGTCTTCTACATCGGTCGTTCGATCGGCCCCGGTCAATCGGTCCGCGCCACTGACGGGACCTTCGTGTTTGCTCACTACTACTACTCCGAGGCCCAAACCTTCCGGGCGCACGAGCTCGAGAGCGCTCTGACCGAGAGCGAGCGCAAAGCTTTCAAGCAGTCGTGGGGAGCCCTCGAGGAATTGCGACCCAGCATGAACTTCTGGCCGCGAAACCACCCGGTCCTCATCGGCGAGCTCGATCAGGCACCCGAAGGTGACGCCCCGAAAAGCGATTCTGGGCTCGCCATTCGCAAGAGCGTCGTGCTTCTGCGCGTCGTAGGACGCGACGTGGATGGAGGCAAGCAATGAGCTCACCCGGTGCACTCGCAGAGTCTTCCCAGACGAGCGGCGAGACGGGCATAGGTCCGCCGCCCGCCGTGAGTGTTCACAGGCTGTGGCAGCGTTTCGACCGGACAGAGGTCCTTCGCGACGTGAACTTCGAGGTCGGCCGAGGAGAAATCTTCGGCTTCATCGGCCCCAACGGCGCAGGCAAGACGACGACCATCCGCGTGATGACGACGTTGCTTGCCCCCACGTTCGGACGCGTCTGCATCGACGGCCTCGACGTCACGACGCGCCCGAGCGAAGTGCAGCGGCGCGTTGGATACATGCCAGACCACGCGGGCATCTACGAGCGCCTCACCGTGCGCGAGTACCTCACGTTCTTCGCAGAGACGTATGCTGAACGAGGCGCACATGACCGAGCGAAAGTGGAAGCCGTCGTATCGGCCGTCTTGGAGCTCACGGACCTCGGGAAGCTCCAAGACAAACTCGTGCCAACGATGTCAAAAGGCATGAAGCAACGGCTCCAGCTCGCGCGAACGCTGCTTCATGACCCACACGTGCTCATCCTCGACGAGCCAGCTAGCGACCTCGACCCCCGCGCGCGCATCGAGATGCGCGACTTGATCTGCGAGCTCCGAAGGATGGGAAAGACGATTTTCCTTTCGAGCCACATTCTCACCGAGCTCGCAGACGTATGTACGTCCGTAGCCATCCTCGAGCGCGGTCATGTGGTGGCGCAAGGGAGTATCTCCGAGCTCGGTAGGTCGATTGATCTCGCGAACCCGAATGCCGCGACCCTGCGGAGCGAAGGCGCGCCGGCTCTACGTTTGCAGACGACTCGCCTCCGCATCAAGTCGACCGGCGTCGACGAACAGACGCTGAGAACTACCCTAGCTGCAGCCGGCGCCGTTTCTGTCCACGTGACTGGAGCTACGGTCCTCGTGCAACACCCTGCGAGCGACGACGTGATCTCGGAGATCGTCAAATCGCTCGTGGTGGCTCAAGTCGGCGTTCTCGGCGTCGAACCGGAGCGAAACGAACTTGAACGCATTTTCCTCGAAGTGACCCAAGGAGACATCCAATGAACGTCTCGAGCATTCGTTCCGGCGCGCAGGGCGTCTATCGGCTCTTCGAACGAGCAAACCCCCTGTTCAAGCGAGAGCTAACACAGTCGAGTCGTCTCACGCGTACGCCTTGGATTCTCCTCGGACTCACGATCGTCATTGCGTTCGTCATGTGTACAGTGGGCGGCGTATCCGCGACGAGCACCTCACCCGGCGAAATCGGCGAAATTCTCTTTCACACGTTCTTTTCGATTGCCGCTGCGGTCGTCGCGATTGCAGGACCGAGCCTCTCTGCCAACGCCATCGCCGCCGAGCGCGAGGGTCGTACATGGGAGGCCCTCCGCCTCACGGGCATGCCCATCACACGCATCGCTCGCGGAAAATTCCTCGCGTCCTATGCGGGCATCGCCCTCTACATCGTCGTGCTCGCTCCAGTGGGGGCCATTTGCTCGGTCTTCGGCGGAGTAACCGGTCTCGAACTGAGTCTCGCGTTTGCCTTCCTGCTCGCGTTCGCCGCGCTCTCGGTCGCATTCGGCCTCGCGATGAGTTCGCTCATGCACAGCTCTCGCGGGGCCATTCTGGTCACCCTCTTCGGGGCGATCTTCCTCGCCCCCATCCTCTATTTCTTCCTCGGTGTGGGGGGGTCGGTCCTGTCGTCCCACGTCGTCGGTGGCTTCAAGGAAGGAGCTCCTATCTGGGTTCCACTCGCCATTACTCGCGGTGAATTCGGGCTCACGTACGTCCTCCTCGCCATCATTGCTCCCCTCGCCTGTCTGCTCTTGCCAGCATGGTTCCTCTACGAACTCGCGATCGCGAACCTCGAGGACGCGAATGGCGATCGCGCCAGTCGGATGAAGGTGTGGTTCCTCTCGACGAGCGCAGTGGTCACGGGACTCGCTGTCACGATCCCGTTCGCGGCGCAAGAAAGCGCGCGCTTCGGCATCGGCTTGCTCACGCAGGTGGCGGTTGCGCTCTACCTCCTCGCCGCGCCACTGCTGTTCGCGGGTGAAGCGGATGCCCCGTCGAAGCTGCTCGAGGCGACCTGGAAACGAGACAGCGTGAGCGCGGCCAAGCGATTCTTCGGCCCCGCGCATCTGCGCGCCCAAGCGATGTCGGCCACGATCGGATGTGCGGTGTGGATCGCGACAGTCACCGCGTCTCGGCTCGCGACCGTTCGCAACAGCGATGGCGAATCGCTTTTCATCACAGGAGCCTACTTCGCTCCGTTCATCATGTTCCACACTGCGCTTTGCACGTACCTGCGCGCACGCAGCGGCAACGCGTGGGTTGCCCGCGCGGGTACCATCGTCGTCGGCGTTCTGCTCACGACCCTTCCATGGATTCTCGTCATCCTTTCCGGCGGGACGCGTGGCGACGGCGAGAACTCGCTTGCCTTCGCTGCCCCGAGTCCCGCCTTCGCGGCCCTCCTGGTGGAGATCGAGCGTAGCGCCTACAGGTACCCATCGGCCCGCGAGCAGATACAGTTCTCCGGTGTGTTCGCCTCGGTGTTCTATTTGATCGGCACCGTGGTCTTGGCGACCCTCGCCGTTCAGCAAACCCGACGAGCCGCAGCAGCGCGACGAGCGACCGAAGCCCAAACGCAAGCTGCGCTCGAAGTCTGAGCCCCCGGCGAACCCGCGTTGCGCGTGGCTCGATCAGCGAGCGAGCATCACGACAGCGAGCAACACGATGCCAATGACGGCCCCAATGACGACGGGGATGACCCAGCCAGGCCGCCCCTTCGGCACTTCCATCGGCGCTTCCATGTCGGCGAGACGGGCGGCCTCGAAGGCCGCGTCCATGCCCGCGGCGCCGCCCTGGGGAGGATAAGAAGCAATGGGGGCTGCCGGCTGCGACGCCGAGGGATAAACGGGTGCTGCGGGATGACTCGCGGACGGTCCGGGGTGATGAATGGGCGAGGTGCCCGAGGGACGCGCGCTCTGACCGGGGGCTGCATGCGCGACGGGTGCCGCAAACGGGTCTGCTGCGGCTTCCAGCGGCGCCGGTGCGTGCGACATGATGCGAGGGCGCGCCGCATCGACGAGGTCCTTCAGCTCCGGTTGTGACTTCTTTGCCCAGTCGAGGAAGCTGCCCGTAAGGCCGTATGCCTCACCGAACGCCTGCGCCAGAGCGCCAACGCTTCCAATACGGGTGTTCGGGTTCTTCGCCAGCGCATCTTCGATGACGGTGTCGACCGTGGAGGGAATGGGATACTTCGCCCCCTTGCCCTTCTTGGTCGGCGGCTGAGGCTGCTTCGTCATGATGGCGAGCAGGATCTGCGGACCATTCGTGCCTTCGAAAGGAACCTTGCCGACGATGCACTCGTACGCGATCGCACCGAGCGCCCACACGTCGGCGCGCGCGTCGAGCGTCTCTAGACCTTGAGCTTGCTCGGGCGCCATGTAGAAGGGCGAGCCGATCGTCGTGCCCATCACGGTGAGCTTCTTCGAGTCCTTGTTCTTGTCCTTGACCGACCCGAAGTCGAGGAGCTTTGCGTGATCGCCCTCGCGGGTACCGCAAAGGAAGATGTTGTCCGGCTTGAGGTCGCGGTGGACGTATTGCTTGCTGTGCGCGGCGTCGAGGCCGATGGCGACTTGGGCAAGCATGCGAATGACGCGCTCGGGAGGGAGGACGCCCTCCCTCTTGAGAACGAACCGAAGCTCTTCGCCCTCGAGGAATTCCATGACGAGGAGCGACAAGTTCTGCGACGCGTCCTTTTGAAAGTCAGTCACCTGCACGATGTGATCGTGCGGCAGCGCCGCGGAGATTTCGGCCTCACGCTTGAAGCGCTCGACCGCCACTTCGTCGCGCGACACGTCGTCGTGCAGAACCTTCACCGCGATGCGCGTGTTCGTCTGACGATCGATGCCTTCGTAGACGCGGCCCATGCCGCCGTCGGCAACGACGCGCCTCAGTTCGTAGCGTCCACACAACTTCGTGCCGAGCCGCGGATCGTCGGGAGAGGCGACGGGCACGAGACTCGCCTGAATGAGCCCTGTACCGTCGACGGGGCAAAAGCCAGCATCGTCAGGATAGCCGCGGCGGCAATGAGGACAACTTTTCACGGCTCTAGCTTCGGCGATAACGCTTCTAGGATCAAGGCTTTACAGTCCACCTTTTCCGGCACCGTTTCCGACCCCATTTTCGAAAGGAATCGCCGAAGCCTCCTACTCAAGTGGCCGCGGGCGTCGCTGCCGGAGCCGGGGGCACGTAGAAGATGAGGCGATTGCAGGACTGACACTGCTCGATGAGCGGCTCGCGCCTCAAACGGTGAAAGAGCTGCGGCGGAAGCGCGATGTTGCAGGCCGAGCAGTTACCCGTCGTCGTGGTCGCGATGCCGGTGCCGCGCTTTTGCCGAATCGTCTCGTACTTCCGGAAGAGAGGGACCGGGAGCAGCTTCGAGATGGTCTCGCGTTCGCCTTGCAGCGTGGCGCGGCGCCCTTCGAGCTCACCGATGCGCGCATTGGCTGCTCCGCTCAGCTCCGCACGTTCGCCTTCGAGCTTCGTGAGCTCGCTTCGCGTGGCCTCTGCCGAGAGTGCAATTTGCTCGAGCTCCTTGCCGAGGCGCTCGGCTTCCACTTCGCGGTCGCGCATGAGGCGGCGGAGCTCTTCGAGTTCGCGCTGCACGGCATTCACTTCGCGTTCCGTGCGCGAACGGCTCAGTTTTTCGCGCGACTGTTCGAGCTGGAGGTTCATGCTCCGCGCTTCCAGCATCGCTTCCTTCTGGAGCCCCTCGAGGCGTCCAGACTCGGAGCCTTTGGACGCGACCTTGGCCTTGAGCGCCTCGATGGAGGAATCCAGCGCGGTGACATTGGCTTTGGCGGTGCTCAGCTCTTCATCGACCTCTTTGAGGGACGCGTCTACCGCTGCAAGCTTGGCCAGCTGGCTTTGCTGGTCTTGTGTCTGCTGGATTTGGCTCAAACTCGACCCCTCTCTGTTCTCTCGCGGCGCCCGGATGCCGGCACGCCTTCATTGAAGATCCCACACCGCCGTCCGGCGGTTTTGTTTCTCCGAAACCGTGGGCCCACCTGGGTTCGAACCAGGAACAACCCGGTTATGAGCCGGGGGCTCTGACCACTTGAGCTATAGGCCCCATCGCGCACGCCACGAGCGTAGTCGAAGGAAGGCGGAACACAAAGGACAAGCGCGCAAGCACTGGGTTTTTGTCCGGTTTTTTGGGGACGCTCTCAAGGACGCGCCGTGCAATCGAGTTGCTGCACGAGCCGACCGCGGAGGACGACGAGGCGGACGGGCAGCGGCCCCGATGGCGGGTCTTTCGTCCCCGCGCGATGCGTGACATCGAGCACGCGTACATCGGCGGTCAGAAGGCCGTCGTGCAGGTCCACCCCTCCTGCATCGAGCGATGCGAACTCGCCGCCCGCAGCCGTCGTGACTGCGACCTGGAGTTCCTCCGAAACGTTGGTGTACGCGACCCACGTGGGTTTGAGCACGTCGAAGGCCCGCGCGCCGACTCCCTCGCTGCGAACGGACATCACCGCCTCGGGGGTGGGACCGCCCCAGCGTCGCGAGTAGATTTCAGAGCCGCGGCCCACGTGCCTTTCTTCGTCATCGCGAAAGAACAATGTAGTGACACCTTCGTTCACGAGCTGGAAGTAGCCGACGTGAGCGGAACCCTTTGAAAGTCGTACGGGAGCGCACGGTGCTTTGACACAAGCGCCCTTGTCATCGAGCTTGACCCCCTCGACCCAACGCTCCGCGCGATCGACCCCGGGACCTTCCGGTCGATCGCCTGCGTCGTCGTACTGGGGCTTCAGGGCAGCCCAGGCCATCGCGAAGCCCGTCCCTTCGGCCGTGGGCACGAGGGCGAGGTCTTCGGCATACGCACCTTCCGTCGTGACCGTACTCACCACCGCACCCGAGCGAACGTCACTGACGACCAGGCGATTCTCGTGCCCTGCTTCGCCCGTCATCGCCGAAAGAAACACGCCCGCGCGATCGCCCACGGTGAACGAAACGACTGGACCGAGCCCCCGCTTGCCCTTCCCGACCTCCGTGAACACACCGCCCGCCACGGTCCCGGCAACGAGTGCACGCGCCGCTTCGACCCTCGTGGTCTTCTCGTCGCCTTCGAAGCGAACGAACGTAGCGAGCGTGGCGTCACTGCCCACCGAGAACGTCGCGTACGGCATCGGGTCGTCCGCCAGCTGCCTTCCGAGCGTGGTCGTCGTGACGCCACCGGATGCGAGGTCGATCGAAAGGACGACGGCCTGCTTCGTCGAAGGGCCGGTATTGAACCCAGCGTCGTTCGGCGCCCCCGTCGGCGAGGCAGGCTGCATCGTAGCGCCGAAGACGATTCGGCCGCCCTTCACGTGAACCGCGCCGATGTCGAGCACCCCGTCGGGGAGCGTGACTGCGTTCGGCAGCAACGAGCAGCGGGGGCCTTCGACGATCACCGGAGCTTCGCCGCCGCTCGAGCCGCTCGGAGAATTCTGTGATCGCCGACAACCGCCGCAACCGCCGCAGACTCCCGATGCAGCGACGTAGAGTGCGACGAAGACCGCGCGGTGCTTCACTGCCGAACGGCCTCGGCGCTTTCTTTGGACTCGAGAAAGCCGTCGACGACCTCGAGCGCGAGTTCGTAGCGCTCCAAGGGCGGCATGATGTACGCCCCCACGACGCGGCTGCGAACGGCGCTCAGCATCTCGCGGGCGATCGCAACGCCCTCCTTGCGACCTTGCGGGCCCCCGCCTGCCTTTCGCATGCGCTCGCGGATGTGCTCGGGGACTTGCATCCCGGGAACCTCGTTGTGGAGGAACTCCGCATTGCGATAGCTGGCGAGGGGCAATAGCCCCACGAGCACGGGAATACCCAGCGGTTCGATGTCGTCCAAGAACTTCGTGAGCACCGCAGGATCGTACACGGGCTGCGTCATGATGAGCTCCGCACCCGCCGCCTTCTTGGCGCGCAAACGAGAGAGCTCGCGTTCGTAGTTGAGCGCAGCGGGCTCGGCGCCCGTGGCGAGCATGAAGCTCGTCGTGCCGCCGAGCGACTTACCTGCTGGGTCGAGGCCATGATTGAGGCGCTGCGCGAGCTTGAGGATGCCGATCGAATCGAGGTCGTACACGGCGGTCGCATCGGGGAAGTCACCCATCTTCGGCGGGTCGCCGGTGATGATGACCAAATTGCGAATGCCTTGGTCGTGGGCGCCCAGCAAGTGTGCGAGCGTCGCGAGCAAGTTGCGGTCGCGCCCGCACACGTGAAGGATCGTCTCGACCCCAACCTCTGCCTGCATGCGCACCGCGAGCGACAAGTTCGCCATGCGCGATTGAGCGCGCGCACCGTCGGCGATGTTGATGACGTCGATACCGCCGGCCTTCAGCATGCGCGCCGCGGCGATGGCTTTTGCGGGGTCGAGACCAATCGGCGGATTCACCTCGACCGACACCGCGAACTTCCTTCCGATAGCGGCAGCGAGCTTGCTCTTCTCCGCGAAAGGAACCGGCACGAGCGAGCCACCTGCGAATCGCTCCGGCACCGCGGTGAACGTGTTGGTTTCGCCATCGGCTGCGGGGGCGTCGTCCTGAGCCGTGCCGATCATGCGAGCGGCAGCGGCGATTCGCTTCACGTGGTCGGGGGTGGTGCCACAGCAGCCGCCGACGAGCCCGGCGCCCATTTTGAACATGCGTCGCGCGTACACGCCGAAGTACTCGGGAGTCGATACGTAGACGAGGCGCTCGTCTACGCGTCGCGGGAGGCCTGCGTTCGGGAGCGCCCACACGGGCAACTTGAGCGGAACCATCTCCTCGACGGCCGAGAGAACGTTCATCGGGCCGTCGCAGCAGTTGACGCCGATGGCGGATGCTCCCCAATCCTTGAGGAGTGCGCCAATCTCCTTCGCGGAAGCCCCTTCGGCCATGCGATTGTGATCGTCGAGAGAAGCCGAACCGATGATGGGCACCTTGCCTCCGGTCGCCCGCATCGCCGCTTCCATCGCGACGCGAAGCTCGGTGGCTTGTCGCATGGTCTCGACGATGATGCCGTCGACCCCCGCTTCGACGAGCGCACAGGCTTGCTCGTAGAGCGCTTCACCGACGCGAGCGAGGTCTTCTTTGCTCGCCTCGCCGAGGAAATAGCCCGAGGGCCCAATCGCGCCGACGACGTATGCCTTGTCGCCCGCGGCTTCGCGCGCAATTTTCACGGCCGCCGCGTTGATCTCCTTCACCTTCGCCGAGATGCCGTGCTTTTCGAGACGGAGCGCATTCGCGCCGAACGTGTTCGTCTCGATGACGGTAGAGCCCGCCCGGACGTAGTCTTCGTGGACGCGCCGTACGAGTTCCGGGCGCGAGAGGTTGAGCTCCTCGAAGCAAGCGCTGAAGAGGACTCCACGCTCGTAGAGTTGCGTTCCCATGGCCCCGTCAGCGACGAGTCCGCCGGAAACGAGAGCCTGAGCGAAAGACGGTTTTTCGGCCATAATCGCGGCGGACCCTAGCAGGAACTCGCGCTCCGCAACAGAGAGCCCTTGCCAAAGACCGCCACACGGAAGCGTTCCGGACGCATAGAGCTCGCGCGCGGGGCGGACGAGGCATGGTAGGCTAGATGCTCGCGCTAGCTGCGCCCAGGAAGCACACAGCATGTCGTTTCTCTCCGAAGTCGCGCGGTCCCTCCCGGGCCTCCGCACGAGCCAAAGCGAAGCCGATCGGGTCCTCTATGCGCGAGACCTGTGGCCCAGACAACACCTCGCCGTGCGTTCGGGCAATGTCGCGCCCGCCAAGGCATCGGCCATCGTGTGGCCCGAGAGCACGTCAGAAGTCGCAAAGCTCGTCGCGCTTGCACGCCGGACGGGTACGCCGCTCGTTCCGTTTGGCGCCGGAAGCGGCGTTTGCGGGGGAATCCTGCCGAACGAGGAGACGGTCATCGTGGACCTGAAGCGCATGACCAGGACGCGCTCCCTCGACGGGGCGAATCAGCGTGTGACGGTGGAAGCGGGAGCAATGGGGCTTCCTTTCGAAGAATCTCTGAACGCCGCCGGCTACACCCTCGGGCACTTTCCCTCGTCCATCGTGTGCAGCACCGTAGGAGGCTGGGTCGCGGGGCGCAGTGCTGGGCAGTGTTCGAGCCTCTACGGGAAGATCGAGGATATGGTCATCGACGTCGAATGTGTCCTCGGCACCGGCGAAGTCATGACGATCCGAAACGGAGACGACGGTTCGAGCCTCGTGCCGCTCGTCGTCGGCTCGGAAGGCACGCTTGGCATCATCACGGCGACGACCCTGCGCATCCACGCTGCCCCCACCGACCGCATATTTGCATCTTACACCTTCCCTTCGACCGAAGCGGGGTTCGTCGCTCTACGTACGCTGATGCAAGCGGGGTTGAGGCCCGCCGTCGCTCGCCTCTACGACCCATTCGACGCCATGTTGGCGCGTCGAGGCTCGGTCCGAAAAGAGCCCGATGCGTCGGACTCCGAAAGCCACGGTCCCAAGGCCCACACGCCAGGGCTCGGCGCCAAGTTTCTCCGCAACGCGCTCCGCAGTGCTCGCTCCGTAAACGGTCTCATCGACAAGCTCGGCGCGACCGCGTTCGGCCCCGCGCTCCTCGTGCTCGTGTTCGAAGGTGACCGGAAGGAAGAGGTCGCGGCCGATGCCTCGCACGCCCACGCGCTTCTCACGCGCGTGGGCGGCGACGACGCTGGAGAAGGGCCCGCACGCAAGTGGTTCGAGCATCGCTATACGGTCAGCTATCGCCAAGCGCCCGTGTTCGAAGACGGCCTCTTCTCGGACACGTTCGAGGTCGCCTCTCCTTGGTCCCGACTCCCCGAGCTCTATGACGGCGTGAGGAAGGCACTCGGCGAAACCGCTTTCGTCATGTCGCACTTCAGCCATGCGTACCCGGACGGGTGCTGCATCTATTTTTCATTCGCGGGCACCACGATTCGCACAGAAGGCGGCGGGTGGGACGAAGGCTGCGAGGAACGCTACGACAGGACCTGGCGTGCGGGGCTTGCCGCGGCCGTCGCAGCCGGCGGAACGATTGCACACCATCACGGTGTGGGCCGCTCGAAGGCGCCCTTGCTCACCCGCGAACTCCCAGGAGCGCTCGAGACCTTCCGCACACTGAAGCGCGTCTTCGATCCGGATGGGATCCTCAATCCGGGAAACCTGGAAGCGCACGACGAGACCTTTCTGCCCCGAACGAGGCACTTCGTATGAATCGCCTTCGCTTCAGCGACACTGACCTCACGTTCGAAGCGGACGCCGAGTGTTCTTTCGCGGACCTCGAGGCCGCCTGTGCGAAGCATGCGCTCGACCTCTCATTCACCGCGGAGGGAGCGCACCAAACCCTCGGCGAGTGGGTCGAACACGGCATGCCAGGGGCCGCCAATTCCTTTGCCGATCCCGTCGCCCAAACGCTCGTAGGGCTCGTGGGGACCCTGCACGACGGCACGCAGGTTACGCTGCGCCCCTGTCCGCGAAGGGCAGCAGGACCAGACCTGCGCGCGTTGTTCGTTGGCCAACGCGGGCTCTTCGGCCGCATCCATCGCGTGTGGCTGTACGTAGGGCCCCGTAAGGCCCAAAACCCCCGTACCCAGGCGCCGCCCTACACCGAACCGCTGTCGAGCGCCGAACAGGACTTGCGCGCTCGGCTCGCTCGCGAATTTGCCCCTCGCCTCCCCCCGAAGGAAACGCCATGACCGACAACACGACACACGACGACTGCATCTTTTGCAAAATCGCCGCAAAGAAGATCCCCTCGAAACTCGTGCTCGAAAATGAACACGCGTGTGCCTTTCGTGATTTGCACCCCGTCGCCCCCACGCACATCCTCGTCATCCCGAAGACGCACGTCGTGAGCATCGATGACGCCGTGCTCGCAGGTGGCGACCTCGTGAAGCACGTCATGCAATTGGCGCGCGAGGCTGCACATGTCGATGGCCTACAGGCTTCGGGGTATCGCCTCGTCATGAACACGGGGGAGCACGCAGGCCAGAGCGTCTTTCACTGGCACGTGCACGTGCTCGGCGGCAGGCCCATGGCGTGGCCTCCCGGTTGACCGCAGTTACGCGACCAGCTTGGCGAGCGCGCGTTCCACGGCGCTTCGCTCTTCACGTGAAAGTTCTACGCCTTCCGCCTTGCCGCGTTCCAGCAAGTAGAGGAGGCAGGCGCGCTCGAGCGGAGAGAGTTCGAGGGTGCGGTCCAAATGCAGGGCGGGGATGCGGTACCACAACGTGAACCCCGTTTCTGTCTGGGTCCATCGGGTGACGATGCCCCCATTTCCTTTCTGCGCCCGAAGCCAATCGCGTGCCACGCTTCGAACGAGCTGACCCCGCTTGCGCGCAGCCGCATGCACCGGGTCTTTGAACAGCGAGAACATGCGATTGCGCGAATAGACCGTCGGCGCGAGGGCCGTCGCGACGAACAGCGTTTCGGGAGGTGGCGCTGCGATCGGCGGAGCGGACGATGCGCGCCCCCGATCAGTCATCGTCGTACGTCACGGGCTGGGTCGGCACGTACTCGCCGGATGCAATCTGCAGCAACGTCGCTTGGCGATTCGCGCGAAGAGCATTCACCAATTCGCCGAGCTCGCCGTTGATGACGCGATCGAGCTTGTTCAGGGTGAGCTTGATACGATGGTCGGTGACGCGATTCTGCGGATAGTTGTACGTGCGAATCTTCTGGCTTCGCTCGCCGGTGCTCACCATCCCGCGACGTTCTGCGGAGACGAGTGCCTCTTGCTTCTCTCTCTCGATGTCGAGGAGACGGCTCCGAAGGACCTTGAGTGCCTTCGCTTTGTTCTTCAGCTGCGAGCGCTCGTCCTGACACTTGACGATGAGCCCCGTAGGCTTGTGCTGAATCTGGACGGCGCTGTTGGTCGTGTTGACGCCCTGCCCGCCGGGACCACCGCTCGCGGCAATGGAGATCTCGAGGTCCTTTTCGTCGATCTGCACATCGACTTCTTCGGCTTCCGGGAGAACGGCGACCGTGGCGGTCGACGTGTGAATGCGGCCTTGTGCTTCCGTTGCGGGAACACGCTGCACGCGATGAACGCCGCCCTCGAAGCGGAGGCGTGAATACACCTCTTTACCGGAGACGAGCGCAATGCACTCCTTGTAGCCCCCCGTAGCGCTTTCGCTGAGCGACATCGGTTCGATGGTCCACCCCTGCGTCTCGGCGTAGCGCGCATACATACGGTAAAGGTCTGCTGCGAAGAGCGCGGCTTCTTCCCCGCCTTCCCCGCTGCGGATTTCGATGATGGTGTTGCGCTTGTCGTTCGGGTCGGTCGGGAGAAGGAGAAACTCGATCTCGCGCGTGAGCTCTTCGCGCGTCTTCGTCAGAACGGGAAGCTCTTCGAGCGCCAATGCTTTGAGCTCGGGATCGGCGAACGCCTCCTCGAGCTCACGAACCTGCTTTTCGAGCTGCTCGAACTCGCGGAACTTGAGAACGACCGGTTCGATCTCGCTTCGCTCTTTCGTGAGCTTTCCGAGTTGGCCGCGATCGGCGAGCACCCCAGGCTGACACATGAGGTCATCGAGTTCGGCGTAACGCCTTGCGAGCTGATGGAGTTTTTCGAGTGGCAGCATCGTGAGGTGGGCGGCGTCAGGCCGCCTTCGCTCCGGTCGTAGACGACAAAGACGCCGAGGTCAGCAACGTTTCGTAGTCCGCGAACTTTGCGTCGGCACGCGCTTCGGTGGCTGCGCCTTTTTCGCGGAAAAGCGTGACACGAAGCGAGGCAAGCGCCACCTCGAGTTGGGCGAGGTCAGGCTCCACCGTCGTGATCTTCTGTACGAGAAAGCCCGGCCAAAGAAGGACGCGGAGCGGGCCGTTCGAAAGGAACCGGGCAAAGAGGCGCTGGATTTCGAAGGTCACTGCCGCGATGAACGGGATGAGCGGCAATTTCATCGCGAAAAAGACGAGGAAGTCGAGCCAATCTTTGCCGGTGTTGATTTTCGGCAGGATGCTCCCGAGCGCCGTGAACACGAGGATGGATACGAGCGCGACCATCACGACGAAAGTCGTCCCGCAGCGCGGGTGGAGCGTGGTCTTCTTGCGCGCGTTCTCGACCGTGAGCTCCTCGCCGGCCTCGTAGGTGCTGATCGCCTTGTGCTCGGCGCCATGGTACTGGAACATCCGACGAATCAAGGTCGTACGTCGCAAGAGCGAAAAGTAGCCAATGATGATCGCAAGTTTGAAAGCGCCGGTGAGGGCTTGGAAGCCAGGCGACTGCAGCGGCAAGTTCCAGTGGAGCGCCTTACTGAGACCGGACGCCGCGGCTTGGGGCGCGAGGACGAAGATGGCGATCGGCAAGAGCACCATGAGGATGCTTCCGAGTCCGCCTTCCTTCTTCTCGCTCTTCTGGGAGTTCTGGATCCGCCCTGCCCCGCCTTCGCCATCGGCCGTGAGCCAGTAGAACGCGCCGAGCCCCGTCGCCAAGAAGGCGTTCAGGTGGCTCGACTTTGCAGCTTTGGCGGCTTCTTCGGCCCGCTCCTCGGCTTCCGCATCGTGCTCGAACTGCTCAGCAGAAAACTTGAGTGCCTCGTGCCCCAGCTTGAATGCTTCGACGAGGGACGCGACGCCGCGAACGAAAGGAACCTTGCCCCACCCTTTGCGATGATCGGCGACGGCGCGCTCACGTACGTGAAGCGTTCCGTCCTTCCTTCGGACGACGACCGAGAGGGACGATGGACTGCGCATCATCACGCCCTCGATGACCGCCTGACCGCCGATGTAGGGGCGCGTGGCAGGGCTCGGTGCAGTGGATGCGGGGGACTCGGCTTTCATGTGATGTTCCTCTCAGCATCCGCCCGCGGCGGTGCGCGTCCTCGTTCTGAGCATCCGCCTACGGCGGTGCGAGATCTCGTTTTGAGTCGCCGTCGCCAGCATCTCTGTGACAATCGTAGACATCCCTGCCCCGATTGGCCACCCGGAATGGGATCGCTACCCAAAGTGCCAACGCGCGCACGTGCGCCGGAGACAAGAAAAACGAACACGTCCCGACGTGCTTTCGCACATGGGACGTGTAGGTATGCGCGCGAGCGCGAGGCTTACTCTTGCGATTCGCCTGCGGGAGCTTCGGCCTTGGCCGCGCCGCCCGACTTCTGTGCGTAACGCTTCTTGAAGCGATCGACGCGACCGGTCGTGTCGAGAAGCTTCTGCGTTCCCGTGTAGAAGGGATGGCAAGCCGAGCAGACGTCGACCTGGAAATCCCCGCGGGTGGACTTCGTCACGAACGTGTTGCCGCAAGCACAAGTGACCTTGGCTG
This sequence comes from Polyangiaceae bacterium, assembly GCA_046351415.1. Classification (GTDB taxonomy): domain Bacteria; phylum Myxococcota_A; class Polyangia; order Polyangiales; family Polyangiaceae; genus JABFRG01. Next base: position 209,549 of record JAXLYO010000002.1, read on the forward strand.
CGGGGTAATCAGGATGAATGCCTTCTTTCATGGGGATCTCCGAGGGGACAGGCGAGATAGCGTCTTTTTGCCTGTGTTGCAAGCCGAGAAGCGAATCATCGTAAGCACGTAGCCAAGTTTGGGAAGGCCGCGGGCTCACGAAAAGGGACGCCCGGCTCGTTCAGAACGGGATTTCGTCGTCGCCGCCGAAGTCGTCGGCCGCAAAGTCGTCGCCACCACCGCCGCCGCCGCCGCCCGCATTTTGCTGCGGACGACCGCCGCCGCCGCCAGAGCGCGCGGGACGCTCGAAGTCGTCACCGCCGCCAGCGCCACGCCCCCGACCACCCGCGAGGATGATGTTGTTCGCGACGATGTCCGTGCGGTAGCGCTTCTCGCCGTCTTTTTCGTAGCTCGACGTCCGGATCGAACCCTCGACGAAGATGCTGGAGCCCTTGTTCAGAATCTTCGAGAGAGCCTCACCGCGCTTGCCCCACACCGTGATGGAGTGCCATTCGGTCCGCTCCTGGCGGGTGTTGCTCTTGTCGAGGTAGCTCTCCGTCGTCGCGAGGCGTAGCTTCAGGATGGACTGTCCCCCGGGCGTTACCCGCAGCTCCGGGTCGGCACCAAGGTTTCCGAGCAACAATACTTTGTTCAATCCTTCTGCCATGACTTACTCCCTCGTGCACTGAACATTTGAATCATATACCCGCGACCCCTACGCTTTCAACCTCTGCCAGAAACGCGCAGGAAGCGGCCGTACTTCTTGGCTATTTCGCGCCAGGCTCTTCGAAGGTCTGCTTCACCTTCACCGTCTGCGTTTGCGATTTGTCGCCCATCGAACGGACGACCGTGTTGATGACCTCGCCACCCACCTTCGTCGGAAGCTTGTCGAATCGAAGCGTCCATTCGTAGGCGCCCTTTCCCTCGACGGATTCTTTCAACGTGCGCTGGCTTCGGGGGTCTTGCTGCATCGACGTCGCCTTGATGAGGTTGTCACCGACGATGACACCGGAGCCGTCCGCGAAGGACTTCAGGGTGAACGTCGAGGTGACCTCGGACTTCGACCCATCGGACGTCTGCGAGTTTCGTTGCTCCCATTTTCCACCGACGCCGATCGGAGCAGCCGGCAGTGGAGGCAGCATCAGGTCCGTCGCCTGCGTGAGGATACCGGCGACTTGTTCCGCCGCTTCACCGAGCTTCTTGCCGTCTGGCGCGGCCATTTGGAGCGCGCCCTTCTTGCCGCGGTTCGTCACTTCGAACTGGGCCACCATGCCCGTCGCTTGTGCGAGCGCCGCGCCGGCCTGTGCGACGAGAGCCTTTTCCTTCTCGTTGTTCGGCACGAGCTCAAGCTTCACGATCTTGACCTGCATGAGGAAGCCGTTCCCCTTGGAAGCCTTCCCTGAAGCGACGATACTCATCGTGACTTTGAGGCCAGGTTGGTCGGTGCCGTTTGCGGAGATCTTGATGTTCGCGACGCGCGTCTCAGGCTTGCCGATGGCGAAGGCGTAGCGTCGCTCGGCGCGAGGCTCGGCGCCCGGCTCGAGGACCTTCTCCTGCCCCGCAGCGTCTTCTTCTTCGCCGGGTGGTGCATGGGCGGCCGCGGCAGTGCCCGAAGCGGAGCCTGCGGCAAGGGGCGCCGAGACGCCGCCATCGCCTCCGCGGACCTGTACTTGCGCCTTGTGCTCCTTGTCGTCCGGCATGAAGGGATTCAAGACGAAGTCGGTAGGAATCGCTTCCGCCTTGTCACTCGTCTTCGAGCGGTCGACCTTCGCCTCTTCCGGCTTGCTGCACCCGACGGCCCACGCGGTGGAGCTCAGAAAAGCGCACAAGAGCAAGGGCCCTGCCGACCGGCGGCGGGGCGCAAAAAGCGCAGAAAGGGAGTGTCGCGCAAACGCCATGGCGCCGGAACCTAGCACCGAGCGATCGGCAGGTGGAGCGGTTTTGCCAAAACTGCGGTAGTTTGTGGCGCATGTCTTCTCGGCCCGATGGCGCCCCTTCGTCTGATTCGCACGTCCCCGTTGCCATTCTCGGAGCGGGCCTCACCGGCATGTCTGCCGCGCTTCATCTCGACATGGCCGGCGTTCCCTACCGCATCTTCGAACGCCTCGGACACGCCGGTGGGCACGTCATCACGCTCGAAGATTCGGGCTTTCGTTTCGATCGCACCGGTCACCTTTTGCACCTTCGTGATGCGTCGATGCGAAAGCTCGCGCTCGAATGGCTCGACGCGCCTTGGGTCGAAGTGCAGCGAAAGAGCGCGGTATGGTCGCACGGCGTCTACACGCGCTACCCGTTCCAAGCGAACACCTACGGCCTTCCTCCCGCCATCGTGAACGAGTGTCTGCTCGGCTTCATCAAGGCACATCACACCGCGCACGAGAAGCAGCCGAAGAACTTCGAAGAGTTCTGCCTCGCGCACTTCGGTGAAGGCATCAGCCGGCACTTCATGATTCCCTACAATGCGCGGCTTTGGGGCGTCCACCCGTCGGAGATCACCGCCGACTGGTGCCAGCGCTTCGTCCCCATGCCGAAGCTCGAGGACGTGGTCGCGGGAGCACTCGGCATCAACGATCGTGAGCTCGGCTACAACACGTCGTTCGTCTACCCGAAACTCGGCATCGGCGAACTCTCGAAGGGCATGGCGAAGCGCCTTCCGAAGATCGAGTACAACCGAGCCCCCATCAAAGTCGATTGGAAGAACAAGGCTCTTCACTTCGAAGACGGCGAGGTGGTGACCTACGACACGCTCATCTCGACGAGCCCGCTGTCGGTCCTGACGTCGCTCCTCGAGTCGGCCCCCGACGCGATCGCCGCCGCGGCACGGAAGCTCCGTTGCAACGCCCTCTACTACCTCGACGTCGCTACCAAAGTCCCTTCCGGAACACCACACCACTGGGTGTACGTGCCCGAGGAGAAGTACCCCTTCTATCGCATCGGCTGCTACTCGCACTTCAGTTCCGACCTCGCGCCGCCCGGCAAGGCGTGCTTCTACGTGGAGCTCGCCGAGCGCAAGACACCAGACCTCGCCGAGGTTTTGCCGCGCGTCGCGAACGCCATGACGGAAATGGGCTTCATTGGCGGTCCCGACGACATCGAGTTCGCCCGCCCCCGAAAAATCGACCACGCTTACGTCGTTTTCGACCACGCGTACTTCGAGAGCACCGGCACCATTTTTCCCTTCCTCGACGAGGCGCGCATCGTCTCCACGGGGCGCTACGGGGGCTGGAACTACTCGTCGATGGAGGACGCGCTCATCTTCGGCCGCGACGCCGCCGACAAGGCCGCTCGGCTCTCCGGAACCGCGAAAAAATAGCGGAGGCGATGCATTGGACGCCGCTGGGTACGATGGTGTATGACCCACCACGTGAGCGTCATGGCCCAGCAGCCGTCCATTTCCATCGTCATTCCCATCTACAACGAAGAGGCCATTCTGCATGCCGCGGTGGTCGACCTCCGCGAGCGTCTCTCTGCGTTCGATTGGAATTACGAGATCATCCTCGCCGAGAACGGCTCGAAGGATCGCACCGTCGAAATCGGCAACGAGCTCGCGAGCAAGTACGGAAACGAACCGCATGGTCGCGTGAAGATCATCAGCGCCGGTGAACCGAACTACGGCAAGGCTCTCAAGGCAGGCATCCTCGAGGCCGTTGGCGAAGTGGTCATCTGCGACGAAATCGACCTGTGCGATGCGGACTTTCATCGCCGAGCGGTCGAACTCATCGAGAGTGGAGCCGCAGACCTCGTAATCGGCTCCAAGCTCGCTGCAGGCGCCGAGGACGAACGCCCCCTCATCCGCCATGCTGCGAGCATCGCCTACTCGGGCATGCTGAAAGTCCTTCTGGGGTTCCGCGGAACCGATACGCACGGCCTCAAAGCATTTCGACGCAGCGTCCTCATCGACACGGTGACGGCGTGCCTGGTCGACAAGGACGTGTTCGCGAGCGAGTTCGTCATTCGCGCCGACCGCGGCGGTGTGCGCACCCGCGAGATCCCGGTGCGCGTGATGGAGAAGCGACCGCCCTCGATCAACCTGTTCAAGCGCGTCCCGAACGTTCTGAAGAGCGTGGCGAAGCTCGTCTACGCCATTCGCGTGCGAGGCTGAAAGAAGCATGGCTGCCGACCGTCACGAAAACGCAGGACTGGTCGCCTCGATGGCGCTCCTTCTTTTCGGCGGCGTCTCGTGCCTTGGGCTCGTGGTGTGGTTCAGGCTCGCACCGAGCCCCTATCTGTGGAAGGCCTGGCTCACCGCAGGTACGGCCGTGGGAGCCATCGCAACGAGTGCGGCGCTCTGGAGAAAGCCCTCGCGCGGCCCCGCGCTCATCGGGGTTCTACTCATGCTCGGGTCGCTCGCTCGCATCGGCGCGCCCGCCGAATGGACAGGCTTCAGCCTCGTCATCGTCTCGATCACCGCGGTTCTGATGATGCCCGTGGTCCACGCCGCACTGGTGCTCCGAGGCTGAGCGCGTGGCGACCATCGACTCCATCGTCCCACCGAAGCCCATGAACGTGGCCGCCAAAGCTCCCACGGAGCAGTGCGACGTCGTGGTCATTGGCGGAGGCGTCAACGGCACCGGGGTCGCGCGAGACCTCGCCCTGCGTGGACTGAAGGTCGTCCTCTTCGAACGCAACGACCTCGCCTTCGGTGCGAGCGGCAACTCGAGCGGCATGATCCACGGCGGTCCGCGATACCTCTCGCAAAACCCCAGCGTCACAGAGAGCTCGTGCCGCGACTCGGGCTACATCCAGCGCATCGCTCCCTTCTTGCTCTTCCGCATCCCGTTCTTGATGCCGGTGAAGGCCGGGGTCAAAGGGCGCATCATGATCGAACTCGTGGACGCTTTCTTCCGGCTCTACGACGACTACCAGCCCCTCAAGCGCGGCGAGAAACACACGCGCCTCACGCCGAGTGAAATGCAATCTCTCGAGCCGGGTCTCACCGGAAAGATCGAGGGAGGCATCACCTTCGACGAGTGGGGAGTCGACGGTGCACGTCTTTGTGCCCTGAACGCCGTCGACGCCATTGAGCGCGGTGCGAAAGTCCACACGCACACGACGGTCGAATCGATCGCCAAGAACCCTGCAAACGAGGGCGAAAACGCATCCGGCCATGCGTACGCCGTCGTCGCCCGCGATGCGCTCGACAATCGCGTCCACAGCGTCGCCACGAAGATGGTGGTCAATGCGACGGGGGCTTGGGGGCCCGTGACAGCGGCGCTCGGCAACCTCCCCTCTTCCCGCGTACGCGTGCGACCGGGCAAAGGCATCCACATCACCTACGACCGCCGCCTCACGAACTACGCCATCGTCTCGGAAACGATCGACGGACGCCAGATCTTCCTCGAGCCGTGGCAGAACATGAGCATCCTCGGGACGACCGACGATGACTACTACGGTTCCCTCGATGACGTGAACGCCACCAGCGAAGAGGTTCGCTACCTCGTCCAGGGCCTTGCGCGGGTATTCCCCTCTATCCGCAATGCGCGCGCCATCGGAACGTACGCCGGCGTGAGGCCGACCCTCTACGAGTACGGTCCCCACGAGGACGCACTTTCTCGGGAACACGCCGTCGTCGATCATGAAGTCGACGGGGCGCCCGGCATCTACTCGATGATCGGCGGAAAGCTTGCAAGCTACAGATTGTTTGCGGAAGAAATGAGCGACCTCATCGCCGCGAAACTTTGCCCGGGCGAGCGCTGTCGCACGCATGAAGTCCCTCTTCCTGGCGGAGAACGCGAGGTCGACGACGCACTGCTCGCTCCCGCGAACCACATCACGCCGGTGGCCTCGCGAAGGCTCGTCTATCGACACGGTGCCCGAGCCGAACGCATCCTCGAACGCGTCAAGTCGCGTCCCCGCGAGGCCACGGTCGTCTGCCCGTGCGAGCCGGTCCTCGAAGCGGAAGTCCGTCACTCCGTGCGCGAGGAAGGTGCCCGCACGGTCGACGACGTGTCGCGGCGCACGCGACTCGGGCTGGGGGCTTGTGGTGGCATGCGCTGCGCTGCTCGATGCGGTCAGCTCGTGGCGGAAGAGTGCGGGCTCGAACCTCGTGAGGGCATCGAACAAGCGCGCACGTTCCTCCTACGGCAAGCGAAGAAGCGTCTCGTCGCAATGGGTCCGGACCAAGCGCGCCAAGAGATGCTCGCGCTCGAGGTCATGCAAAGTCACCTCGGACGAGGGGAAGAATGACGGCACCGGGCGCCGAAGAGTGCACACGCCGCGTCGTCATCGTCGGCAGCGGCATCGCTGGTACGGCCGCAGCGCTCGCCCTTTCTGCGCGCGCAGCGAACGTCGACGTCACGATGATTCAGGGCGCGGCGGGCTCGACGGTCCTCGCCGGAGGCGCCTTCGACGGAGGCGATGCGCTCTCCGCCGATGCGCGCGCAGTCCTCTCTGAAATCGGCTTCGTGAACACGAAGGAGGGCGCCATCGTCGCGACGACGGCGGGACGCTTGCGCGAGGTCTCCGGTATGGACAGCGCAATGCTCGACCTCGGCGAGCTCTCGCACACGACCGTGCTCTTGCCGCGCGCGAACCATGGCAACTGGGACGCCGACTACCTCGCGCGGGCACTCTCCTCAGATAGCCTCGCGAAGGCACGTGGTCTTCGCTTCGCTGCCGTATCCGCGAGGCTCGTACAAAACACCGAAGAGCTGTCGATGGCCGATGCGGAGCTCGCTCGCCGCAACTCGAGCGAAGCGCGCGTTTCGTGGCTCGCTTCCCAACTCGCGCCACTCCGCACCGAGTTCCCGGACGCCGGAGCGTGCCTGCTTCCACCATGGCTTCCGCTCCACGGAGCCGCGCTCGCGACGCTTCGTGAAAAGGTGGCCTTTCCGCTCGGGGAATCCGTCGGCCTTCCGCCCGGCCCGACGGGGCTCCGATTTTTGCGCGCACGCGACGCGAGCCTCGCAGCAAGAAAGGTGCGCCAGGTTCCCGGATTCGTGTCTTCGATCATGCGTGACGGTGAAGGCTTCACGGTCACCCTCGCCGACGAGTCGACGGTGTTCGCTGCGGTCATCATCCTCGCAACGGGGAACCTCGTATCTGGCGGCCTTCGCTACAACTCTGCCGAATCGTTTCCTGCGGGCGAACTCCCGGTGCGGTCGGAACTCCCGTTTGCGCTCACGTTCTCCGCTCCCGTGACGCTCGGCGCATCTGGCCGTCCGCTCCTCGTTCCTGGAAGCCTCTTCGGCGAAGCGCCGGAGACCATCGCGTGGCCCTTCGTCCGAAACCCTCTCATGGAGCGTGTCGGCATCCTGACGGAAAACAGGCAAGCGGCCCCCTCCATCTTCGCCTGTGGCGACGCCGAAGCAGACAGTCCGCGCACATGGCTCGGCGCACTCGAGGCGGGCACCCAGGCGGGCCTTTCGGCGCTGCTCGTCGTTTGACGACCGAGAGTCGGCTCAGCGCTTCATCAACTGCAAGAGCGTTTCGTAGCCCACGCGAAGGTATTCGTCTTTGCCTTTGCGAGGGTCTTCGGGCACCTCACGTGGCACCGCCACTTCGCCGGCGGTCGCGTCGATGAGGATGGCCCCGGCATCGAGAGAGCTATTTCGGTCCTTGCTGTCCGGCAGGTGCCCCTCGAGATCTTTCTCGCGTTGCATCGGAAACCCCTCTTTCGAAGGCTGGAGCAGCACATCGGGCTTGATACCGACGGCCTGGATCGCACGGCCGGACGGAGCGTAGTAGCGCGCGATCGTGAGCTTGATGCCGGACCCGTCGGGCAAGTCCGTGATGGTCTGCACACTGCCTTTTCCGAAGCTCACGGTGCCCACGACTTTCGCACGACCCTGATCTTGAAGAGCCGCGGTCAAGAGCTCGGACGCGCTCGCAGTCCATTCGTTCACGAGGACGACTACCTTCGGCTTCGTGAGGGCGCCTCCCGGGCCTGCCTTCCCTTCTTCGAGAATGCGCTCGCGGGCGCGCATCGTATAGACGACACCCGAGTCGAGAAACTCGTCGGCAACTCCGAGTGCTTCGTCGACGAGGCCCCCTGGGTTGCTGCGCAGGTCGAGAATGATGCCTTCGGGGGCCGTGCTGCCACGCACCTTCGCGTAGGCGGTGAGCAATTCGCCGTGGGTGCGCTCTTGGAATTGCTTGATGCGGAGATAGAGGACGTTGCCATCGAGGCGCTTCGTCGCGATGGACGAGACGTGGATGCTCTCGCGCACGAGCGTGAACGTGATCGGTTCCGCGACGGAAGGACGGCGAACGACAAGCTTCACTTTCGTTCCGACGGGGCCCCGCAGGCGTTTCACGACCTGATCGAAGCCAACCTCTTGGGCGTTCTCGGTGTCGACCATCACGATGCGGTCGCCACTCCTGACGCCTGCGCGTTCTGCCGGCGACCCTTCAATGGGCGCAATGACGGTGATGACGTCGCCGCGCACATCGACCTCGATGCCAACTCCGGCGAAGCGTCCCGCCGTGTCTGCGCGGAACGCGCGGTACTCTTCGACATCCATGTACGCCGAATGCGGGTCGAGGTTCTGCACCATGCCCTTGAGCGCCCCATCGAGGAGCTTCTGGCGGGGAACGGGCTCTACGTATTCCTTCTCGACGAGAACGAGCGCCTCGCCGAGCTTTCGCGTGACCGCAAACGGGCTATCGGACGACCCCACGGGCGCCGCGACGGGCGCCGTGCTCGCAGCCACGGGGTCGGCCCCGTGAGCCGGCAATTCGCGCATCGTCGCGTGTGCGAGCGCCCCCATACCGAACGCGACGGCAGGAACGATCCATGTTTTCAGGCTGTTTGCGCGCATCGGCCGTCAAAGTACACCAATCCGGCCGAAAGCGCGGTCTCTCACAACATTGTCGTAGATTCTCTCGAAGTATCGCTGTTATGCTCCTGATATCCGAGAGGTACGAGCCTCTCGCCCACCGTACCATACTGAAGGAGGAAGCCTTGGCTACCGGAGATAAAGATCCCCGTAACGACGCGTCGAAGACCGACAAGCGCAAGCAGAGTCTTTACTTCCCGGAGTCTATGCTCCAGGAAATCAAAGAAGAGGCCGCTCGCCTCGATCGCTCTCTCTCTTGGGTCGTCCAGCGCGCCTGGAAGATTTCCCGCTTGGAGATCAAGAAGCTCCCGAGCGTGAATGAAGTCGACGGCGACGAAGACGAAGACCCCTGAGGAGCTTCTCCGCTTCCAGCCCTCGCGAAGCTAGAATTCGAAGAAGAGGCCGATCATGGACTTCTTGAGTCCGTCCGCCATTCCTCCGCCGATCACACCACCGTTCGAGCGTGAGAGTTTCGTTCCCGGCGTAGATGGCACCCGCCTCTACGTTCGGGCTTACGATCGCCCTGAACACGGCGATGGACCGAACGTTCGCGGCTTCTTCACCGATGGCATCGGCTGCGACGGGTTCATTTGGAAGCGCTCGTGGGAGCGAATCGCCGAAAGCCTTTCTCTCACCCACTGGAACTATCGTGGGCATGGCCGTAGTGCGCCGCCCACCGATGCCGACCGACTGAGCATCGAAGACTGCGCGGAGGACCTCGAACGCGTCATCCGCGCAGAGCCCGAGCAGCCGAACGTGCTCTTCGGCCACTCGATGGGCGTGCAAGTCGCGCTCGAGCACTATCGGAAGTATCCCGGGAGCACGCGCGCGCTCGTTCTCATTTGCGGCAGCTACGGCAAGGTCACCCACACCGTTCGCGGCATGCCGATCTTGGAGTACATCCTCCCCTCGCTGACGCGGTTCGTGGAGAAGTACCCCGAAGTCGTACGTGCCGTTTGGCCTCGCATTCCGCACGAAACGGCGCTGCGCATGGCCCTGAAGCTCGGCGACCTCGATCCAGACAACGCGCGCATCGAAGACATCGTGCCGTACATGACGCACATGGCCTCGGTCGACATCGCGATGTTCCTGCGCATGTTGAAGTTCGCAGGCGAACACACCGCCGAGTCCTATCTCGAAGAAGTACACGTTCCGACGCTCGTCATCGCGGGCGAACGCGACACGTTCACGCCGGCATGGCTCTCGACGTCGATGGCGCACCGCATTCCCGACGCAGAGCTCTTGATGGTGCCCGGCGGAAGCCACGCCGCGCCGCTAGAACAGCCGGACCTCGTCCACGACGCGATCATGAAGTTTCTTCGCGACCGCGTGGGCATCGGCAAGTCGTGAGCGTTCGTAGCGCGGGGGCCCCTTGCCTCACCGCCAGCCTCGCGATTGCTTCGTTCGTGCTCGTCGCGCTTTCGTCGATGGTCGGCCCCATCGCGTGCAAAACGACCTCGAGCGAGACCCCCTCTACCGCGCGCACCGCGGAGAGCGCGTCCACCTCGAGCGCCACGAGCGCCACGCAGGCGGAAGCGCCGGCCCCGAGCGCCACGGCCTTCCAGCGCGAAGACCCGCCCCCTTACGAGCTCTTCTCGGACGACATGCTCGCCGGGAACTACCAAACCGAACTGAAGCGCGCGCAGTCCATCGGACATACGTCGATCGTGTTCAAGCTCACGTTCGCGGACGGAAAGGTCGCCGCCTTCAAGCCCACGTCGAAACGCGGCGGGCGACGCTACCGCGGAGAAGTGGCTGCTCGGAGACTCGGCCTTGCTCTCGGCATCGGACGCTATCTCCCGCAAGCGACCCCCTACCATCTGCCGAAAGCGAAGCTCAAGGCGGCGGGGGGTGGACCTCTCGTCGACGAAGAGCTCACCGACCAAGGCCTCGTCTACGGCGCCATCCTTCCGTGGATCCCGGACCTCACCTTCCCTGCCATGGAACGCGAGCCGGAGCTTTCGCGCTGGAAGAAGTGGCTCTCCGGCGAGGTTACGCCTTCGCCGACAGAGGTAGGCGATGCAGCGGCCATGAGCACGATGGTGCTGTTCGACTACATGACGGGGAACTTCGATCGGTTCAGCGGTGGAAACGTAGGCCGAAGCAAGGGGCAGCTGCTCTTCATCGACAACGACGGAGCCTTCCTCGACCCAATGCCCAAAGAGCCGCAAGAGCGGAACGGCGTGCGCCTCCACGAAACGAAGCGCTTTTCGAAGGACTTCATCGCCAGGCTCAAACGCTTCCGCAAGATGGATGTGGTCGGCCTGCTCGGACGCGATCTCGGCAATCAACCGCTCCTTACCCCGGCGTCCGGTGAAGGGCTCGTCAAGCGCATGAGCGAGGTGATTGCCTACGCCGACGAGACCATCGCGAAGCTCGGCGAAGACGTGGCGCTCCCGTGGCCTTGACGTCGACCGCGGAAGCACCAGGCTCACGCAACAAAGGGCTTACGGCGATCCTCGTCGCGCTCGTACTTGGTGTCGTCCTCGGTGGGTTTCTTCCTGCGAAACAATTTCCGTTCGCAGAGAACCTCTTTCATTTCCTGTCGAAGGCCTTCGTTTCCCTCATCAAAGGCCTCGTCATTCCGCTGCTCGTCTCCACCATCATCGTGGGTGTCACCCAAGCCAAGGACCTGAAGTCGGTGGGGCGCATGGGCGCCAAGGCCATCCTGTACTTCGAGATCGTGACGACGCTCGCGTTGTTCCTCGGGCTCTTCGTCGCGAATGTCATTCGACCAGGCGATGGATTGCCACTGAATAGCACCGCCACGGCGTCCTCCATCGCCAAGCCTCCGAGTGGGTGGGACCTCGCGCTGCACCTCTTTCCTTCCAACTTGTTCAAGCACGCCACCGAAGGTGACCTCCTTCCGATCGTCGTTTTCTCGGCGCTGTTCGGCGCTGCCCTCACACGCATCGGTGACAGGGCCGCGCCCGCGATCCACTTCTTCGAAAGCGTCGCGCAAGGCATGTTCGCGTACACGGGCTTCGTCATGAAGCTGACGCCCATCGGTGTCTTCGGTGCGATGGCTTACAACGTCTCGCTCATGGCCTCGGGCCACGAGATTGGTGGCGGCGGCTACGTGCAAGGCTGGCCCGCCGTGCTCTACCTCCTTGCTCGGTATGCGAAGCTCGTGGGCAGCCTTTACGGCGCACTCGTTCTGCTCATCGTTTTGGTCTTCGTTCCGATTCTGCTCCTCGTGCGGGTGTCTGTCGTGCGCTTCTTCAAGGCCATTCGCACGCCCCTCTTGACCGCGTATACCACCGCCTCGAGCGAAGCCGCCTTGCCGAGTCTTCTCGAGAACCTCATCAAGTTCGGCGTCCCGAGACCCGTTGCGAGCTTCGTCATTCCCACGGGCTACTCGTTCAATCTCGATGGGTCGACCCTGTACCTCGTTCTCGCGAGCCTTACCATCGCACAAGCCGCGCACATCGAGCTCTCGCTATCGCGGCAACTCCTGATGGTCCTCACGTTCATGCTGACGTCGAAGGGCGTGGCAGGTGTTCCTCGCGCAACACTCGTCATCATCGCCGGCACGAGTGCGAGCTTTGGTCTTCCGGGCGAGGCAGGTGTTGCGATGATTCTCGCTGTCGACGAGATCATGGACATGGCCCGCTCTTTCACGAATGTATGCGGCAATGCGCTTGCGGCTGTGGTCATCGCCAAGTGGGAAGGCGCGACGAACGTGGGCAATGACGAGAGTCTTTCTGCACCGGAAGAAGCCGCTCGCGATATACTCGCGAACCATGATGCTCCGCCGCAGTAGCCTTTTCGTTTCTCTCGTCGCCGTCACCACGGGCGTATCTCTCGGCCTTGCCTGCAACGAGGCGACGACCCCCGGCAACGCCGCTGACGGAAGCACCTCCGACTCCGCGTCGGCTCCCGACGAGGGCATTGCTCCCCGTCCCGATGCGGGAGATGCATCGGAGCCCGTCACGGATCATCAGGGAAATGTGTTTGCGGTGAGCGAATCCGTCACGGCGCCCTCCGCGGCATCGAACTATCGTGCCGGCGCATTCTTTGCCATCGGCGCCAAGTCCACCGACGACGTCGTCGCCACCACGACCTTCGGTACATGCGTCGCCGAGACGATCAAACCACGCGATGGCGCCGACGGAACGGATGTTTCTGCGGGCAAGCTCACTATCTCTGGCGGCTCCAAGACGATCGAGATCACGCCGAAGTCGGACAACACGTACACGCCGAGTTCATCCAGCGCGCAAACACTCTTCTCCGGCGGCGAGCAGCTCACCGCGAAAGTCGAGGGCGCGGGTGTCCCCGCATTCCAAACGACGCTGACTGCCCCTTCGAAGCTCGTCGTCACGGCGCCCCTCCTCGCCGCCGACGCAGGCCCCGACAGCACACTCGACATGACGCGCGCATCAGGCCTCGGCATCACGTGGACAGGCACGAGCAGCGGAACCTTCGTCGCATACTTCGCAACGACATCGCCAAACGAAGTTCACACCCTTACCTGCCGCTACGCCCCCTCGGCAGGAAGCGCGCAAATCCCGAAAGAAGCGCTCGCCACTCTCTTTGCCGGCGAAGGATTCTTCGACATGTACGTCGAAGAAACGTCGAAGCCGACGGTGAAAGACTGGGCCGTCAGCTTCACGGTCACGACCAACACGAACAGTGCGACAGGCGCTGGAATGACCGGCACCGCCCGCATCAAGTAGGTCGTCGGCAGGCGCGCCTACTGGAGGAGCGGCGCGACGATCTCGAGATAGAGCGCGCGCCGGGTGCCGCAGTCGTGGCACTTGCACGTCACGACGCGGAGCGAGGTACCTCCGATGACTCTCGCTTCGTGATCCACGAGCAGCATGTGCGCGCCGCAGACGACACAGGGCGTCCCGAGCGCAGTCGGCTCCACGAGCGATGCGCTCTCTACGCGGATGGGGTGGTCCGGCGCGCCTCCCGGAAGTCTCTCTGCGAGCGCGAGTCGTTCCTTGGCACCTTTCACCGCAGCACGCTCGGCGATTCGTCGTTCGGTTCTCTTTCGGGTAGCCACTCGTTGCCTCAGTGCTGGACGATGACGACGTGATGATCGTCGCGAATGCTCACGGAGCCCTGCTCTGCAGGGCAACCCCAACAAGACGTCCAGAAGAGCTCACGCCGCGACCCTTCCTTGTAGGCGAGCACCACCGGAGTCGTCTCCCGCTGGAACACGAACGACGAGACGAGCTCGTAGCCTGAAGGGGGTACCAGTTTCAGGGCCGCGACGAACCCGGAGTGCTTCGACCGACCCGTGAACACGAGGTACTCTTGCGTCCCTTCCGGGTTCCACAGGACTGGGGAGGCGGTAAAGACGACTCCATTCGCCGGCTCCCGTTCGCGCTCTTTGGCCTTTCTCGCAATTTCTCCCGCCTGGTCCGGCGTGAAGAACCGCACCTCCGGTCCGACGGAGGAGAGGAGGGATGGCAGCGAACCCACGATGCGTGCAAGTTCCGCGTCATCCATCTTCACGCGGCGAGTTCCCTTGCTTGCCGCTTCGGCGGAAGTATCGACGGGCTTCGGCACGAGGGCGATCATCGGAGTCGCCGTGGGGGCCGGTGCCTCGGCGGTCGACGCTGCGGTGGACGTCGCGCTCGGCGTACCATTGGGTGCATTCTGCACGTTGTCAGGCGAGCTCGCTGTGCTGGCTGCGCTCGCGTCGCTGCCAGCCGCCGAACCTGCCTTGTCCTTTCCGCAGCCGAACGTGGCGACGGTAAGGACAAGGGAAAAGACTGCGAACGAGCGGTGCGTCATTCCGGTGGAAGCCTCCGCAGGCCGACGGCCATTCCGAGAGCGCTGAGTGCAAGGAAAGCAAAGCCGAGGATGGGCGTACTCATGGACTCACCGAGCCCCGTGAGCAGTACCTGCACGCGGTCCTCCTTGCCTTGCTTTCCGTCGCCCAAGTAGTGGAACACGGCGCCGATGTTGCCGAACGTTCCGGAGAGGGTCGAAAACAGCACGACGAGGTGCATCCACTTGAGCGACGCGAGGCGTGCCCTTCCCGGGCGAACAGCGAACGAGAGCGAGGACGCGAGAGTCCATAGACCGAACGCGATCACGAAGAGAATGGGGGCACCGCCGTCACGAATGAACGAGAGCATGGGCTATTTCCTTTGTTAGCGCGGTTCGGACGTCGTTGTCGAACCGTCAAAAGCAGAAACGCGCTCAAACGAAACCCGTGACACAAATCGTGAAAACTTGTCACGGGCGGCAGAATCTTGCGTTAAGCCGACTGTGGTGGAGGAAGAACGCGCACTCGTCGAGGCACTCCGGGCCGAAGCGCCTGGCGCGTTCGAACGCGCCTACGCAGCCCACCACAGGCGCCTCTACGGCTTTCTTTTTCGCCTCTCGCGCAGAAGAGACGTGGCGGATGATCTCTTCCAAGAGACCTGGCTTCGCCTGAAGAAGAATGCGCAGAAGCTCCTTCCCGACACGAGACTCTTGCCTTGGCTCCTCACCGTGGCTCGCAATCTACATGTCAGCCATGTACGTTGGCGCCTCCTCGACATGAGTCGCTTTTTCGAGGAGGACGAGGCCGCGCATCCGCCCTCTCCGGAAGGGGCCGCGGAGGCCCGTGAGGAGCTTGCCGCGATGGAAGCCGCGCTTGGACGCATTTCCACCGGCGCACGCGAGCTGCTCTTGCTCGTGTCCATTCGGGAGCTCGAGCCCACCGAGATTCAAGCCATGCTGGGCCTCGGGCCCGAGGCGTACCGACAGCGCCTCTCGCGTGCTAGAAGAGAACTGAAGGACGAATTGAGTTCGCCGAGGAAACCATGAGCAGCGAAACCGACGACCTCGACGAGAAACTGCGCGCGCTTCCGGCGATCCCCCCCCCCGCTGAGGTGACGGCTCGTGCACTGCACGCGAGCCGAGGCAGCGCGCAGACGGGGGCACCGCTCGCCATGGGCCCTCGCGTCGTCCTCTTCATCACGGTCCTCTGCTATCTCGGCTGGGCCTTTCGCACGGCCTCCCTTCTCGGGCAGTAGCGCGTCAGGCGTCAGGCCGACTCTTTCACACTGACGCTGCTGAATCGGAAGTCGAGGAGCAGACCGAACACGGCGGCCGTTGCGCTTCCGATCGCCATCGGATTCGCCCACAATGGCCCGAGCAGCACCGCGGCAGCGGCGAAGAGTCCGGCAATCCAGCTCGACAAGCTGATGGTGTCATGGGCGCAGTCGGCGAGCCTGCGAACGATGAGACGTACGGTCACACTCGCTCCGACTGCCGACATGGCGATCGCCGGATAGATCACATGTGCTTCACGAAGGGACGGCAGCGCGAGAGTCACGAGGACGAGGACCGCGGGCAGGAACGATGTCATGGGAACCCTGGCCTTCAAGCAGCGCACGAGTGGAGAGCCGAAGTTGTGGATGAAGCCGAACACGATCACGAGTCCGAACGCGTCGCCCAGGTTGAAGGTGCGCGAGAGACGGAGCCAAGAAGGCTCATGGAAGACTCCGCAAAGAACCTCCGCGAAGCCGACAGCAAGTGTTCCCTCGAGCTGTCCGAGCGCAGGGATGACCAGCTTGCCGCGGTGAAACTGCTCGAAGAACGTGATCGAGTACCCGAGCATTCCGAGCATCACGATGAGGCACCGCACGCGGACGTCGGGCGAAAGAATCAGCGCCGAAATCAGGAAGAATGCGCCCGTCGCGAGGCCGTCGAGGCCGTGATCGAGCACCTCGCCGAGTCGACTCGTTTGCCCGGTGCGCCTCGCGTGTGCCCCGTCGAGGTTGTCGAAGTTGCAGTACAGAAACAGGAGAAGAGCGCTCGCGTACCACAAGAGGCCCGACACGGTCGGCGCAAGCAACGCACACAACACCGCGAGGAGCACGCACACGATGCCGCAATACGTGATCGCGTTCGGAGAAACCGAAGCCGGGATGTGTGGAATGAGCGGTGTCCAGAGGTATCGCTTGAACAGCGAGAGCAAGAGCTCTCGATCCTCGACGGCATAGCCACTGTTCTTCGGCTTCTCGGAAGGGGGCCGTGAACGTTGCGAACCAGAGGAGGTCGGGGAGGGGGGATTCGTTCCCACCCTGCGAGGTTACACGCGTACAGGCGCGAAAAAGTGGCGGAAAAGCGGAGGGGCGCGAAAATAGCGGGCCTTCCGTATGTCCTCGAATTTCCCGGTTTCTTGGTCGTCGCCCGGGCGACCCCTTCGTCTCGATAAGCTAGCCCGAGTCGTGACCCGGTTCAGCCGATCCCGAGCTTGCGCCGCAGAGAACGGGCGCACTTGCGCGACACCTCCGCCGACTTCGACCCCGGAAAGTGCGCGAGATACCCGCCCGAAGGCAGGTCCTCCAAGCGCTCTACGTGCGCGAGAGCCACGAGGGAACGGCGATGCACGCGCTCGAGATGTGGAAGCTTCTGCTCCAAGTCTTGGAGCGAAAGGTCGCACAGAACGGCCCGTTCTTTGGTGTGAACCGTGACCAACTGGCCGTCGAACGTACAGTGCGTGACGTCCGCGGGACTGAGGAGGATGGCGCCATCGCGGGTCGCAATGGCAAGACGCGCGGGAGCTGCGCCTGGGTCCACGGCCTTTGGCTTGTCGCTCGGCGTATCGATCTGCTTCTTCGCGCGATCGAGCGCCTTTCGAAGGCGATCCGAATCGACGGGCTTCACGAGATAGTCGGTCGCGCCAACCTCGAACGCATCGACCGCGTGCTCCGCGTGGGCGGTGAGAAACACGATGTGTGGACGCGGCTCGGAGAGGGTACGCGCGAACTCAAGCCCCGTCATTTCAGGCATGTTGATGTCGAGCAAGACGACGTCGATTTCTCGGTCATCGAGGAGCTTTCGAAGCGCCGTAGGGCTCTCGCATTCGTGTGCCTCTTCGACGTCGAGTTGCTCACCGAGAAGGCGCAGAGCCCGCTTTCGGGCCATCGATTCGTCGTCACACACGGCCACACGGAGCGGAAGAGATGTAAGCTGGGTCATCGGTTCACCGGTAGGTTCAACGTCGCAAGGGTAACATCTCGTGCGGTAGAAGGGCCCACCGAGTCGCTTCTCTGCCGAGACGACATCTCGAACGCGGCACGGTCACCGTAGGTCAAGCGAAGGCGCTTCTCAACGATCCCGAGGCCCTCCCCTCCGACGCGCGGACCTTGGTACTTGCCGGGGTTCTCGATCACGATACGGACCGACTCCCCTTCCCTGTGCACCGTCAGCCGCACGTCGCCTCGATGCCCGGCAGAGGGTCCATGTTTCATGGCGTTTTCGGCGAGCGGCAGCAGCACCATCGAAGGGACCTCGATGGCGGGCAAAGGTGATTCGAGTTCACAGATCGCCCGAAAGCGATCCGGGTCGCGAATGGCATGGAGCGCGAAGACCGCCTTCACGAGCTCCACTTCGCGCGAGAGGCTCCACGTCTCGTGTTTGATGCCCTCCATCACGGTCCGTAGGACGCCCGCGAGCTCGAGCACGGCCTTCTCTGCCACCTCAGGGTCCGACCGGCACCACTCGGCGATCGCGTTCAGCGTGTTGAACAAGAAGTGCGGATCGAGGTGGCTCTTCAGCGCAAGAAGCTGCGCGTGTTCGGCTTCACGTGCGAGTGCGAGCGACCGTGCCTCTGCCCGAAGCACCTGCTCTTCCATGTCGACGTCGCGTGCGAGCCCCCAACCGCCGACCCAAAAGAGCGCGACGCTCACGATGAGGGACGGTCTGTACGTGAGGAAGGTTGCCGGAATGTGGAACACCTTCGGAATCACGAGACCGATGCCGGAGACCGCGATGACGCCGATCGCTCCGTACGCGATGGCGCGAAGCGCAGGACTCGGGAGGTCACGGTCGATGGGAAACAGTACGCGCCACGAGGCCGGCGCCACCGCCACGAACGCCGTGCAGAGCAGGGCTCCCAAGATGAGAGCGCGCTCATCGCGGCTGAAGCGACTCTGCAAGTAGAGAATCGGAACGATGACGACGAGAATGGCGGCCAACCTTCGGGGCGCAAGGAGCGCACGCCATGTGTCGGCCACGAGCGCCAAGGATGAGTTTTCGCCGCCGTCACCCGCTTCGGGCGTTTGACGCGATTGCGGCGAAGGGTCGGTCACGGCTCGTGCGATGCGAGCTCGCGGATGGCCTCCGCGATGCCGTCTTTCTGCGGGACGCTCGCGCGCTCGAGATTGTCGGCGAGACCGATGCCGGGAACGAACGCACCCGCGAGAAGCTTCGGCGGGGCGAAGAGCTCGTAGAAGAGTTCGTCGACGGTACGGCGAATGAGGTGCTCACCGAAATTCGTAATCTCGGTCTCTTCGTTGACGTAGAGGACGCGATGGGTCTTCTGGATGCTCGCCTTGATGGCCGTCCAGTCGTACGGATGAAGCGACCGAAGGTCGATGACCTCGACACTGATTCCCGTCGCCGCGAGTTCTTCGGCGACTTTCACGCAAACCGGTAGCGTGCGGCCGTAGCTCACCACGGTAACGTCGGTGCCCTCCCGAGCGATGCGCGCCTTGCCGATGGGCGTGAACATGAGCTCGAGCTTCGGCCACTGCGGCACCCAGCCCGTGCGATCGCCCACGGGAGCGTCGATGAGCTTCGACAGTGCCTTCTCGTCGTTGGGCTCGCCAGGAATGAGCTCGCCCGGCAGCGCACGCGCACGCAAGAGCGCCTTGGGAGCGAGGTACATCACCGGATTCGGGTCGGCGATGGCGGAGAGCATGAGACCGTATGCGTCGAGCGGATTCGACGGCATCACGATCTTCCAGCCGGGGATATGGGTCGCCGTCGCGTCGAACGAGTGCGAGTGGTAGATGCTGCCGCGAATACCCGCGCCGACGGGCGTCATGCACACCATGGGGCAATTCCAGTCGCCGTTGGACGACCAGTACATCGCCCCCGCGAGCTTCAGGAGGTCGATGGTGTTGTAGATGTAGTCGCAAAACTGAATCTCGCAGACGGGCTTCTGACCGGCGAGTGCAAGCCCCGTCGCTGCACCGATGATGCCGCGCTCGTCGAGCGGTGAGTTCCAGCTCGTCTTGAGACCTTGGGTTGCCGTGAAAGCACCTCCGAGCGGCGGGCCGACGTCTTCGCCGAAAATGTCGGTCACGCCGAGGTGTTCTTCGCCCATGTGCAGGGCCATACGGATGGCTTGAACGAGGGTTGCCATGTCAGCTCTCCCCTCCGACGTAGTTCTTGTCGGCAAAGACGTGGTCGTAGATGGTGGCGCCGTCGGGCTGCGGTTCTTTGAGGACCGCGCGAGAGGCTTCGAGCAATTCTTGCGTGTATTTAGCACGCATGTCGTCCATGGCCTTGCGGGTGAGGAGGCCTCGGTCTTCCAGCTTCTTCTCGAAGCGCACGAGGCAGTCGTCTTCGACGCGAACGAAGTTGGCGCCCGACGCAGAAGAGTGACCGTACAAGCGCGAAACCATGGCCTCGACGAGGAACGGGCGGCGCTCCGTGCGAACGTAGTCCATGGCGCGCTTGAGCGAGTGATAGGCGCTCTCGGGGTCGTTGCCATCGATGACCGCAGTGGGCATGCCGAAGGCCTTGCCGCGATCGGCGATGTGTTTCTCGCCGTGCTGGCCCTCGTATGGTGTCGAGATACCCCACTTGTTGTTGGTGACGATCATGAGGAGCGGAACTTCGCTGCCTTTGCGCGAACTCCACACGAGGCTGGTCGCGAAGTCCGCTTCGGCCGTGCCCGCGTCACCGCCTTGCACGATCGTGATGCCTCGACCACCGTGACGCTTCTGCGCCATCGCCGTGCCTGGAGCCATCGAGAATTGCACTTCGATCGGCGAAGAGACGGGCACGATGTTCCACTTCCGCACCGAGTAGTGGTTCACGAAGTTGCGCCCACCCGAGTATGGATCCTTCGCAGTGTTCTTCATCTGGCGAAGGGAGTCGACCGGGTCGGCCCCCATCGCGAGCAAGGTCGCGCTCGATCGATAGTGGAGGTGGAGGTAGTCGTATGCGGGCCCCTGCCCCTTGTGCACCAACATGCCGAGGACGACGTTGAAGGCCTCTTCACCGGGCCCGCCGATCCAGAAGTAGCCGTCGCCCTGCTTGTACATCGTGATGAGCCGCTCCTCGAGAACGCGCGCTCGGACCATCTGCTCGTGGATTTTGAGGCAGAGCTCGGGGGCGAGTTGCGCGTCTGCGGTATTCTTCGGAGCGTCGGCGGGCGCCGAGGCGGAGGTCGGGTTCGGGTTGTTCATCGAGGTCGACACGGCGGTTACGGGTAGCATGGAAGGCCCGTTCCAGCCATCCCAACTTGAGGAATCGCGCGGCGCGACGCAGCGCGTAATCGCGCGAAATCGTGGGGAATATGCGTGAGGGCGCGAGGCTCAGCGCGTTCGCGGGCGCTTCCGTCTTTGGCGGCATGGACAGCTCATGGCGACATCGCACCGCGTATACCTCGAGCCGTACGACTCCTTCACTGCCGGGTCCCCGAACGAACCCAGCCTTCTCCTAGACCGAGATGCCGCGATCGTTCGCTTAGACCGACTTCGTCGTCGCTCGATCGGAATTCAGAAGGCGTTGCATAGCTGTGGATATGCGTGGAAGACCCGCGGGGTCGCGGGGTCACGGCTTCGTTTCCTCTCCGCACAAAATCCCCGGCCGCATGTCTGGACGCCTCCCGACGAGGCGGCCGAGTCGGCGGCTGCTGGCCGGGGATTTTTGCGTTCGCTCTCACTTCGCCGCGCCCCGCGCCTCCGCTGGATTCTGCCGAGGGCGTGGGGGTGGTCAATGATCGATGAACGAGGTCTAGGCTCGCACCCGAGACGCGAGCCTAAGGCGCGCCGGTGCTCAGCGTGAGGATGGGCGCGCTCTTGCCGGGCAGCCCTTTGCCACCACTCGCCGCGCCGACGTAGCCTGCGCCTCCATTGCCACCAGCGCCGCCGGTGTTGGGTGCGCCTTGATTGTCCTTCTCCGTCACGGTTGCCGCGCTCGTCTTCGCGATGGGCGCGCTCGGACCGCCGCCGCCGCCACCACCGCCGCTGCCGCCGCCGCCTTGGCCTCCTTGGCCTCCACGCCCGCCGTCACCGCCCGCACCGCCGCCGGGACCGCCTGCGCCGCCGGCACCGCCGAGCTGCCCTGCGCCCCCCGGGCCACCGTTGCCACCGTTGCCGCCCTTGCCGATCTTCATGAGGTTCTCGAGCACGTTGCAGGTACCGCCCGCGACGAACACGCCGAACGAACCGCCACCGCCCGTGCCACCGAGGCCCGCGCGCCCCGCTTCGCCACCGCAGCCGCCGGATCCGCCACCGCCCGCTCCATCTGCGTCGCAGAACGGAAAGTTGCGCGCGGTACTTCCGCCGCCACCGCCACCCCCGCCACCCGGTCCGCGCTCGCCCGGAATGCCGTTGCCACCGCTCGCGGGTGTGTAGAGACCGCTCTTCACGAGACCAGCTTCGCCGCCCGCCGAGCCACCAACTGTGCCGTTCGGGCCTAGCGCTCCGGGGTTTCCGTTGTTGCCGTCGCCGCCACTGCCTGGGCTGATGCACGCAATACCGCCGCCGCCACCACCGCCGGAACCTCCGCCGATGCCGGCGCCCGTGAAGCCGCCATTGCCGTTGTTGTTGCCATTCGCGCCATTGCCGCCGCGACCGCCAGGATTGAGACACACGGGCGGATTCGCTCCCGCACCGTAACCGCCGCAATTTCCGCAGCCCGCGCCTCCCGCTTGCCCCGGTGTCGCGGCAGAGGAATGCGGGTCGCCCGGCGCGCCATTCGTGCCGTTGTGACCGTCGGAAGTTTCGATGATGTTGCCGCGCACGACGAGCGGTCCCGTTCCGGTGACCATGCGAACACCGTACGTAGAGAGACCATCGTTGACGCCGACGGGAAGGCTCACGCGAATGGTCAGCCCTTCGATGTGCATCTCGCGTTTCGCATCGGCGACCAAAATACCCGTGCCTGCGAGCGCACCCGAGCCTGCACGTGCGTCGATGATCGTCTCGATGGGCGTCACGCCATTCGAGCGCTTCTTTGCACGGCGGAACGGAACGAGCGGGTCTTGCTCGTCGAAGCCACCGTAGAGGCTGATGCCCGGCTTGAGGTCGATGTTCTCCGCGTAGATCTCACCCGAGATGCAAACCGGACGGTATTTCAGTTCGTCGGCCGCGAACTGCACGGCCTTCTGGATGCTCTTGAAGGGCTTCTTCGTCGTCCCATCCGGGTTTTCGTCGGTGCCCTTCGTGAGAGAAACGAAGATGCACTGCCCGGCCATACCGTCGTTGCCATCGCAGTTCTCGTCGATGAACTTCGAGTCGAACGAATCGGTGTCCGCCGTCTTCGTGCATTGGTACTCGCAGCCGCACCGACCGGTGCCAGGGTTCTTGTCGAGGTCGATGAACCCGGTCGGACACTTGCCCTGCTCACAAGGCTGGAGCGGTCCGCTCGCGTCGGGATCGGAAACGACGGACCCGCCGTCTTCCTCTTCCTCGACCGTCGCGCCTTTTGCGCAAGCGAACACCAGAGCAAGGGCCGTACAAGTGACTGCGGGAAAAAGACGGCGCATGGGAAGGCCAGAAAAGTAGCAGAAAGGGGCGCCCGTGCCACATTTCCTCACGTGGTGCCATTTCGAGGGGCCCCTCAGCTATTGGCACTCCGCAAGAGAGCCGCCACGGGGGCGCCGTGATCGGTGACGCCGATGGGCCGTCCCACTGGCGTCATCACCATTTCGTTCGGGTCGAGGCCCAGCGGTGACGCCAGCGTGGCCATCAGATTCGGGATCGTGACCATGTCCTTCACGACCTTGTCTCCCGCATCGTCCGTGGCCCCGTAGGCCTGTCCCGTTCGAATGCCAGCACCGGCAAGGACGACACTCGAAGATTGCGGATGGTGGTCGCGGCCCTCGTTGCCGTTGATCTTCGGAGTGCGACCGAAGTCGCCCATCCACACGACGAGGGTCGAGTCGAGCAGCGTACGCTTGCCGTCGTACTTGCCCGTTCGGCGACCGAGTTCGCTCAGGAGTGCACTCATCGCTGGATCGACCGCATTCATCAGCTTTTGTGTGCGTCCGAAGACGTCGACGTGGGTGTCCCAGCCATCGAGCACGACCTCGACACAGCGGACACCCGACTCGACGAGGCGCGCAGCGGTGAGGCAACCGCGACCGAAGTCCGTGTCCCCGAACGCAGCCCGCGTGGCGTCTGACTCTTGACTCACGTCGAACGAAGAGAGGTCGGG
Organism: Polyangiaceae bacterium; assembly: GCA_046351415.1. Taxonomy (GTDB): domain Bacteria; phylum Myxococcota_A; class Polyangia; order Polyangiales; family Polyangiaceae; genus JABFRG01. Next base: position 233,434 of record JAXLYO010000002.1, read on the forward strand.
CGCAAACATGAGGTCGGACGACTTTCGGTAAAGCTCCCGACGGCCATGCACCTTCGCGTCTCCGGTGGCGCCTTCGAAGCGATCGTCCATCTTGCCGAGCAGCTTCTCGCGACGCTCGAAGCGATTGCGGTCCACGTCAGCCGCAAGCGCGACGTTCTCCGGGCCCTTTCCCCCTTTCGGAAGGACGAACGGCCCATACTGTACGCCAAGGAACCCAGCGCCGAGGCTCGGCCCACCGATACTCACGAACGGAGGCAGCCCGCTCTGTGCGCCGCGCTTCGCCGCGAGCCAACCGCCGGTCGACGGGTGCACGATGGTCGGGTTGGGCGCATAGCCCGTGCGCATCAGGTACTGCGCCCTCACATGGTTCCCTTCCTTGTGCGTCACCCCGCGCACGATCGCGAGCTTGTCGCTCATCTCGGCGAGCTTGGGGAGGTGCTCGCATATACTGACGCCCGGCGTCTTCGTCTTGATGGCCTTGTGCAGGCCGCCCGTCGGGCCCGACTTCGGGTCCCACGTGTCGATGTGCGAAGGTCCTCCGTTCATCCAAAGAACGATGAGATGTTCAGCGACCGCAGGCTTACCCACGCCCTGCGCCAGAGCGCTGCGTTCGAGAAATTTCGACACGAGCCCAGAAAGTGCCAGACCAGAGGCTCCACGGAAGAGAGTGCGACGAGAAAAGGATGTATACTTCATGGTTCTTCTCTTCCCTTGCTCAGTGATTGAAGACGAATTCGCTGCTATTCAGGAGCGCCCAGTAGAGGTCTTCGTAGGCTGCTCTCTTCGGGTCGAGGGTCACGGGGTTCTTTCGAGCAAGTTGCGTGAGGGGGTCTGCTTTGCCCTTGCCTCGCTTCTTTCGTTCCGCACCGGCGCCGGTGGTCGCGGGCGGCTCGGCGGTGGCCCCGTCGACGTAGTCCGAAGCGCTCGCGATTTCCTCGGCGGTCGGCATGCGTGACAGTGCGCGCAGATACATCGCCGTCACGGCCTCCTTCGTCGTTCGATTGCTCGCGAGGATGGAATCGAGCGCGGTCCCGGATACCGCCCGCGAGCCGACGTTCGTGACGTTTCCATTCAACAGCATGAGTGCTTGCGAAATACTTCCTTCGTAGTCCCCCGAATCGAACTCCTCGTCGACGTCGAAGAGGAAGCCGAAATTCTTCGAGAGCTGTGCGCGGATCGCGGGCAAGTTCAGGCGGCCTTCTTTCTCGGCCGCTTCGTCGAGGTTCGTCGCTCGAAATAGGGCGGAGAGCAACTCTTCGGGGCCGAGCGGGACGAGGCGATAACGCGACCAAAGCTCAGGCTTCGTCCCCTTCGCCGTCCCAACTTGGTACACATCCATCGAGGCGATCAGCTTCATGAGCGCCCGCACGTCGAAGCCGCTCGCGACGAACTCGTTCGTGAGCGCCTCCCAGAGCGCAGGCGCGTCAGCCGTAGCGGAAGGTCTCAGGTCATCGACAGGGTCCACGAACCCACGTCCCATGAAATGCCCCCACATGCGGTTGACGAAAGCGCGCGCGAACCAAGGGTTCTTCTCGCTGACGAGCCACGTGCCGAAGGTCTTGCGGGTCCCCTGCCCATTCGGACCTTGCGTGAGGTCTGCCCCGTCGAGCGCGATGGGCTTGGCTTTGGCAATGAGCTGGGTCTCCGCATCCTTCCCGCGCTGGAACACGCGAGGGTTGTCGACGAGGTCGACGCGGCGCACGCCCATGACGGGCCCCTTGTCGACCGGCTCCGGCTTGATGTGGAGCGCAGCTGCCGCGAAGCCGCGAAAGTCGGTTTGCTTCCACTTCTCGGTCTTGTGATCATGGCACTGGGCACACTGGATTTGCACGCCGAGAAAGACGCGGGAAAGGGTGCTCGGCAAGTCCGCTGGCGCATCCGAGAAGCGCAGCGTGAAATTGACGGCACCATTCACACCGGAGCCTTCGAGTTCTTCGCTCTTGCCTCCCGGTACGGGCATTTGCATCTGCGCACGCTTCTCACCGCCGAGCGAGTTCACCCCTTGAGCCGTGGCGAGGTCGAAGACGAATTTGTCCCAGCGTTCGTTCTTTACGAATCGTGCCCTCAGCCACGCGCGGAACGCGCCCCGATCGACGGACTGGTTTCGCTTGTCCCGCCCCATGAGCACGTCGTCCCAGTAGTTCGTCCAGTGATCGGCGTACGCGTTCGAAGCGAGAAGACGGTCGACCGCCTTCAATCGTTTGTCCGGCGCCGCATCCGCGAGGAACGACTTCGTCTCCTCGACCGTCGGAATCGTCCCGGTGATGTCGATGGTCACGCGCCGCAAAAACGTCGCGTCGTCACACTTCGGCGCGGGCGAAACGCCGCGCGTCTTCCACGCGTCGACAAGAATGGCGTTGGCGCGTTCTGCGGTGAGTCGAGGTGCAGCACTCGGTTTCGGTGCCGAAGGAGGCGTGCCCGGTGCTCGTGGCGGCGCTCCGCCACAGCCAGCAGCACCGGCGACGACGAAAGCAGAAGAGAGCACGAGAGCGTGAGCGAAGAAAGAATGGCGAAAGATGCGCACTCGTGAATTCTAAGTCGCCTTTTCCTATTCGGAGATAGGAGACTTTCGTAAATCTTCGTAAAGTACGCGGCCGCGCGCATGAGCGAGCCCTTCGTACGCAGTGTTCTCCGCACGTTTTTTCGACGCATCGTGTCGCTCTACTTTCGCGAAGTCGAAAGCTCAGGCGTACCTCCGCAGTCCGACACGCGTGGCCGCGTCTTCTTTGCCAACCACTACAACGGGCTCATCGATCCGGTTCTCATTCTTTCTCTCTGCGACTTTTCGATCGCGCCGCTCGCGAAGAGCACGTTGTGGGACATGCCCCTCATGCGGACGCTACTCGACACCGCAGGAGCCGTGCCCGTCGTGCGACGGAGGGACAACCCCGACAAAGCCGCGAGCGACACCGAGTCGATGTTCGAGAAAGTCGCGCTCCATTTGCGCGCGGGCGGCAACATCCTCATTTTTCCGGAAGGCACCAGCCACAGCGAAGCCCACCTCGTTCCTCTGAAGAGCGGGGCCGCGCGCATGCTCGTGCGTGCGCACGAAGCCGGTGGCTCGAATCTCACCTACCAAGGAATCGGACTCGAGTTCGACGCGAAGGACTCCTTTCGCTCCCGCGCTCTCCTCACCTACGGCCCCGTGCGAAGTCTCGACGGCGAGACGGCGAAGGGCGACGAACTCGTCACGCGCGTGCAGTCACGGATGAAGGAAGACCTGGACGAGCTCGTCGTCACGGCCAACGACTGGGACGACCGCGTACGGATCGACCTCATCGCTTCCATGTACGAGAACGATGCCCGCAGAGACGCTTCGGATGGCGATCAGAGCACCGGTTCCCTCTTGGCCATCCAGGAGCGCGCCATCCGCGTCGAAACTACGCGAGCATGGTTCGAACTGAACGATGTCGCCGCACTGGTCGCTCTACGCGGTGAGGTCACTGCCTACTACGAGGCGCTATGCAAGGCGCGCACGAGTGATGCTGCCGTGCTCGGGCTGCCGGGCCCGCGAGCCCAAAAGAGGCTCCTCTTCTTCGCGCCGCTCGCACTCGTTGGCGTCATTCTCTATTACGTGCCGTACCAGATTCCACGTTGGGTCGTGGCGGCCCTGCGACCCACGAAGGACGTCGTCTCGACCTACAAACTCGGCGCGGGACTCGTCGCCTTCGGAGGGTGGGCCGTCGCACTCTCGATCCTTTCGATGTTCCTGCCGATGCCGCTCGCTGGGCGCCTCGGTGTACTCGCCGTCGTACTGCTCTCACCCTTTGCGGCCCTTCGATGGGTCGACCGGCGAGACGACTTCAAGTCGCTCGGTGAAACGCCGGACGAGACCACGCGGGCCGCTCTACTCGGACAGCGGGAGGCATTGATGAAACGGCTCGACGTGGCACGCGCCCAAGGTGGCTGAACGACCGCGCTTCAGGCGAGCAGCTCGAAGATTCCCGGCACCCCATGCGCCGCATCACGGAGAGCCTTCTTCGGACGGACTGCGAATGCGTGCGCTGCGTGCTTCAGCATGGGGATGTCGAAGCGATTGTCGCCGAACGCGGCGATGACGGGACGCCCCTCCAGAAAACGCGCGAGATGCACGACCTTTCCCTCGTTGTAGGGAATCGGTGAATCGATCGATGCCTCGTAGACCCCGTCGGTCACGCGCACACCGACGCCCGTTCGAAGCTTGGGTCCCATGGCGACCTCGCATGCAGCGTGTACGACGCCGAGCGGTGAAGCACTCACGACGACGACCGCGTGCCCCTCGGCCTCCGCGAACCGAAGGAGCTCCCAGGTCTCCGGAATGAGGCGTTCCGGGAGCGACGCCGCCTTGAGCGTCTCGATGCAGAATGCATGGAACTCGTGCTCGGCCCACCCACTCAGGAGCATGCCGACGAGCTCGCAGGTTCGACCGTGATCGATTCGCCCTTCGCGGTCGAGTCGCATGATTTGGAGGAACGCCTCGTGTACGTCCTCCGGTGCGACCTGCTCACCTGCCTCGAGCAGAGCCTGTGCAAAAACCGGGTGGGCGCCCTTGCGGACACGCTTTTCGGCCATGAGGCGGTGGATGACGTCATCCGCGACATCCCCCGTCCACAACGTGCCGTCTGCATCGAACGCGAACACACCCCGCCCGAGACGAGCCGTCGTCTCGCGGATGCGCGCTTTCGCTTCGACTACGGTGATGGGCGTCACTTCGGACCGACCGGAGCCGAGGTCGTGGAACCTGCGCCGTAGAAAGAGAGTCCAGCGGGCGCGTTTGGGATCGTGATCTTCGTGCTCTTGATGCCGCCGGAGAGCGTGAGCGAGAAGAGGGTGCCGGCGTCGTTGAAGCCGTAGATGGTCCCTGCCCAGAACGCGAGACCGAAGACATTGGAATAGCCGACGAGTCCCTCGTTCTTGATCATCGCACCCGTCTTCGGGTCGATGAGAAGGAGGCAATCACTCGCGCTACAGCCCGTGCCTCGTGCGGTGAGGTACGTCGGACCGTCCTTGACGGAAACCACGTCACCGCTCGATTGAAGCCCGTTCGGAAGGGCGTTCGCTTTGATGACGCTCTTCACGCCGGTCTGCGGGTCGATGCGCACGTAGTTCGCGCCTTCGTAGCCCACGAGCGCTTCGACAGAGGGATCCAGCGTACCCGCCGGCACGAACGAAAGCGAGTTGGGGAACCCACCTGAAGCTACTTTGGTGCAGTTGGCGTTCGTCTTGTCGATTCTGTAGAGCGTGCTGCCCGTGACGCCGAACATGTTGCCAGCAGCGTCGAGCGCGATGTCGATGATGGAATCGTCCGCGCCCTTGAAGTTGCCGATCGTCGTAATGGCCTTCGTGTCGGGGTCGAGCTTGTAGAGCGTCGCGTCGCTCTGGCCGAAGACCTCGGCAGGACCGGAAGAGACGTTGCCGCCGTCCTTGCTACCTGCATCGCTGCCCGTGAGACCACCGCTCGTGCTTCCGCCACCCCCGTCCGTGCCGGAGCCGCCATCTTCGTCCCCGAAGCCGTTCCCGGTGGAACTGCTGCAGCCCGAGATGCCGCGGAGCCCGAGTGCCAGAGGCAAAAGAGCAGTGAGAGCAAGGAGGTTTCGGTGAAGGGAGGAAGCCGTAAGCATGAGACCTTTCGCTTAACCTAGCAGGCTGCTGAAAAAGCAGCCGCTAGACTTTCACCTAGCTGCTGGAGTGTGAAAAACACCGCCAAATTTCGAACGCGCTTCGCGTGATGGGTTCATTTCCGTGTTTTTCAGCACCGTGCGAGCGCGGAATCAGGCCATGAGCTTTTCGCGCAACGCAGGTTTTTGCACTTTTCCGACGGCATTCTTCGGGAGCTCTGCGTAGGCGAGGTAGCGCTTCGGAACCTTGTAAGGAGCGAGGCGCTCCTTGAGGAACGCCGTCAGCACCTCCGGGTCGACCCCCTGCCCACCCTTCGGGACGATACACGCGACGACCTCGTCGCCCCAGAGCTCGTGCGGCACACCGATCACCGCGACTTCGCTCACAGAAGGATGGGCTCTCAGGGCTTCTTCGATTTCGAGCGCAGAGAGCTTGTAGCCACCGCTCTTCAGGATATCGACGCTCGTTCGACCAAGAATGCGAAGGTAGCCGCCATCGTCCTTCGTCACCGTGTCCCCGGTACGAAACCAGCGTACGTCGCCCTCCATGACGAAGCTCTCGTCGTTGGCCTTCGGCCGCTCGTGATAGCCGAGAAAGACGCTAGGGCCGGCGATCCAGAGCTCCCCTTCCGGCGCCTCTTTTCCATCGCTCGTGATGCGGCTCTCCACAGTGGGAAGCGCGAGCCCGACGGTCCCTGGCCTGCGCTCGCCAGCTCGCGGATTCGCGAAACCGACACCAATCTCGGTCATCCCGAAGCGCTCGAGGGGAATGACACCCGCGATGTGTAGCCAGCGTTCCGCGAGGGAAACCGGCAGGGCCGCGCTGCCACTCGTTGCGAGTCTCAAGGCACGCGCGTGGTCGGTCCAGCGGTCCCGCACGTCCGGAGGGGCTTCGTCGAAGGCCTGCAAGAGCTTGTGGTACATCGAAGGAACCGCCATGAACACGGTGGCGTCCTTCATCGCCTCCCACACGGCGTTCGCTTGGAACTTCGCGTGCATGTTCACTCTCGCCCCCGCGCCCATCGCCGTCAGTAGTGCGATCGCGAGCCCGTGCATGTGATGGAGCGGCAACGCATGCAGCAACGTATCCGCCGCGGTGACCGCCCACGCCTCCGCCAGTAAGCCTTGCTGCACCGCCAGGTTTCCATGACTGATGAGTGCCCCCTTTGGCTTGGCGGTGGTCCCACTCGTGTACAGCTGGAGCGCGGGAACGTGCTCCCCGTACGCCTCGAGTCCCACGTTGTCTCGAGCGCTCCGAGCAGGCGGCTCGCCGCTACCAAGCTTGCGGCCATCGACCACCGGGACTTCCCCGGGCAGCAGCGACGCGAACTCGTCATGCGCGACGATGCACGTGACGGCAGCGTCTTTGCAGAAGTAGGCAGTCTCTTCCTTCGGGTGGAGGGGAGACAGGACGACCACCACGCCCCCCGCATGGAGAACGGCGAAGAAGGCCGACACGAAGTCCGCACCTGGCCCGAGCAACAGCGCGACACGGGCGCCGTCGAGCGAGGCACGATCGCCTCTCAGGGAGGACGACGCTACGAGCGAGCGCGCGACCAGGGCGTCGTACGCGTGCGCTCCACGTTCGTCACTCACCGCGATGCGGTGATCGGTCGCTCGCTCGAGCCACCGAAGGACGGGGCTCAGTGGACGGGGCCGAGAAGCCATGCTTGCGCCGGCACGAGAACTTGTTCAGGGAGCGCGCCGCCCTCGACCACCGTCGTGCCGCGAAGCGCGTAGCCGTGGTCGCCGAAGATGCAGAGGATGCTCGGTGCATTTTGCACGCGATTCTGCCCCGCGAGGAACGTGCCGAGTGCACTGACGAGCGACTCGGCGAGCTCCTCGGGGTGCGTGATACCGCGGAGGAGCCGCGCCGCAATTCCGTCGAACTTGTAGAGCTCACGAGAGCCGACGCGAACGCGGCGTACCACGTCCACGGTGCGGTCGCGACCAATCGAAGCTTCGCTCACGGGCTCGTATTCCGCCGAGAGGGCGTCACGACCGCGCACGAACGTTTCGACCTGGCGAGGCGTGACGGTGGGGAGGGCGCTCCAGAGAACGCTCTCGGACAAGAGCTTGTTCGGCCCCGCGAGCAGGGCCTTCTTCACATGGACGCCCACGTCGTAGCGCATCGCGTCGCACCACATGAGCGACACGTGCCGCACGTTGTTTTGGCGCGCGAGGGTCGTCGCGAACTCTGGCATGTCCATGACCATCTTCGGGCGCTTGCCGCGTGCCGCAAACGCAGGGAATGCTTCCGTATAGACGTGCGAGAACGTGGTGCCGAAACGCTCGTAGGCCTTGAGTGCTCGTGTGTCGCGAAGTCCATCACCGATCGCTTCGCCGAGCGGCATATACGCCTCCACGAACAGCTTCTCGAGCGTCATGAGCGATTGCGGACCGCGCGCTGCCTCGAGCTGCTCTGCCCAGGGACGCCATGGAACGGTTGCCTTCTGGGGGGCTTGGAACAGGCTCGTCTCGACCTTCATGGGCTCTTCCAAGTCGAGCTCGGAAAGCGGATCCCGAAGCATGACGCGAGGCTCTTTCGAACGCGTTTCGGGGGTCGGCAATTCCGGAGCCTCTTCTTCGAAAGAATCTTCGTCTTCCGAGTCGTCGTCGCACAGCGCCTCGAGGTCGGACGATGTCTCTGGACTCTCCGGCACGAGCGGCAGGGCCGGAGGTTCGAGCGTCCTCGGGCGTGACTCGAGCACCGGCTCGGGAAGCGCCATCACGGGCGCTTCGAGGACCGAGGCGGTGTGTTCGGGTGCTTCGAGCTCGAGCTTCTCGATCTCTGCAGGTGTCGCGGGTGCCGAGGGCACCGCCACGGGAACGACCTCACTCGCCGGCGGCGCGAAGTCGGAGGGGCGTGGCACGAGTGACCCGAGAGCGACCGGAGGCCCGAACACTTCGACGTCCCGGTCTTCGGGGTCGAGGACCATCTCTACCTCTCCACGTTGCTGGAGGAGGAAAAGATCGCGGAGGAGCCGCGAATCTTCGCCGTCGAGCGTTCCACGAGCATTGACGAGCGGACTCAGCGATTCGACGAACACCACCAAGTGGCGAAAACCGTGCGTCTCACAAGCTTTGCGAGCCTGCATCACGACGTCGGCTAGGCGGCTCGAGTCCGTCGCGATGGGAACGTCACGCCGGGCGAAGGCCGCGCGAAGGGACGTGCGGAAGCGCTCTTCCATCGTCCCGCGATCTTGAATCGAGAACGGTCCGAGTCTCACCAGGACTGCGCCATCGAGCTCACTCGCTTGCTGCTCGCGGTCCGCGGTTTCCATGAACATCGGGAGCGCTTGCGTCGTGGCAGACATGGCAGTCATGCCCCTAACTACGCATACTCGAAAAGAAAGGGCCAAATTCTCTGCATACGCGCGGCCGAGCGTTGCCCGAAGCCCTCGAAACTATCCGTCAATTCACGTGTTCGCGAACGAACGAGCACGATACGGAGATGGGCCCCGGGGTGACGGGAGGAGGGAGAGGCATCGCAAAAACGACCGTCTTGATGCAGAAATCGAGAGGGACGCAGGGCATGCCTTGAGCGGTGACGCCCCCGCCGGTTCCGCCGTTCTTGTCGACGTTCACCACGTAGTTCGCGGATGTGTAGTCGTCGCCGCCCTCGAACTTGTCTTTCGCGCCGGAGATGTAACAGGCCTTCGCCGCACACTGATTGTACTGCGCGGTGCGATTGGACATCGATGCCTTCAGCGCGAACGTGTCGTTGTATGTCTTGCCCGTCATGCTGACGTAGCAGTTCGCCTTCTTGATGCGCCCGGTAGCGGGCGGCTTGTTGGGTTCCGGGGGCGTCGAAGGCGTGCCTGGCGCGGTCGGGACCGCAGGCGGCGTCGGCGACGTACGCGAGGAAGACGCGGGAGGAATCACGATGACGGCTCGCCCGGTCGACGGGTCGACGGTCGGCGACGGAACCGCTCCCGCCGTGCTGGAGGGTGCGGTCGTCGCAGCGGCACTCGCCGATGCCGTCCCAGAGGATGCCGTGGCGACTGCAGTCTTCGCGTCGGGGGCGAGCACGAGCAACCAGAGAGCCGCACCGGCGCCAAGGAACAGTAGAAGGCCGCCGAGTCCAAGCCCGATCCAGAGCCCTGCCCCGCTCTTCTTTGGGGTTTGCGGCGTCGAAAACGATTGGGACGAGCGCTGTGGATAGGCAGACGGAGGCGTAATCGCGTGAGGGGCCCCGCTCGGGTACGTGTAGGGTTGGGGCGTTCCCGTTGCGGCGAAGGCCGCGGGCGCTTGGGCAATGGAGGCCGTCGCCACGTGGTGAGGGCGCGGCGAAAGCGATGCTTGTTGCACCGCCTGTAACGGAGGAAGGGCTGCCGTGGGTGCCGTGGCATTCACCATGGGCGCTTGCGAGCCCTTCGCGGCGCCCCGCAGTGCGTCGCGCATGGCGACAGCCGACGGGTAGCGAGAGCCAGCTTCCTTCGCGAGCGAAAACAGGACGACTTGGGCGAGATCGCGATCGATGCCCGGAACTTTCTCGTGGAGGGGGGCGGGAAACTGCTCACGCACGAGCGTCAAGAACTGGGGCAGCGTCTCGGCCACGATGGGCGGGTGCCCGGTAAGTGCATGATACATCGTTGCGCCGAGCGAATACAGATCGGCGCGTTCGTCGCTCTCCGTACCCCACAGGAGCTCGGGGGCTGCATAGAGGGGCGTCCCCATGCTCGCGCCTGCGGCCGTGAGATGCGTCGCCGTGCCTTTGAGCTTGGCGATGCCGAAGTCGATGACTTTCACCACCTCTCCTACGCCGGGAATCTGGGTCAGGAACAAGTTCGCGGGCTTGATGTCCCGGTGCACGATGCCGGCTCGGTGCGCCACGATGAGCGCCTCGAGCACTTGCTGTGCGATACGAGAGACGCGGTCGGGCTGAAGCCTGCCCTCTCGCTTGATGGCTGCCTCGAGCGATTCGCCGTCGAGTCGCTCCATGACGATGAACGGAGGCTCTCCGTCCGTTGCCGGGCGAAAGTCGGTCACCTGGATAATGTTCGGGTGGCCGAGCTGCGCGGCGGCTGTCGCTTCCCTCTGGAAACGGGTGAGCGCCTCGCCCGTCAGCTGCTGACCTTGATCGAGCAAGACCTTGATCGCGACACGACGCCCGAGTGCTTCGTGCGTGGCTTCGTAGACGGCGCCCATTCCACCTTGGCCGAGACATACGCCGACGCGATAGGTGCCACCCAAAAGGGCGCCTGCAAGGCTGGCCTGCGAGCTCATGAAGCGCCGTAGCTTAGCAACTCGCGCCCCGGAAGAACATGGCTCAAAAGAGGGCACCGCGGTTCAATCGAGGCGCGCGTTTCGGGCGCGTTTCGTCGGTTGACGTGAGCGCCTGCGGTCCTTAGGTTGGAAGGGTCTCTCCGCTCGCGTGTACATTCGGTCCATCATGTGGATCCCTACAATTTCGAACCAGGGTAGCTTCGGCCGTTCGGTGCGCATGCCGGACCTCTTCGCTCCGCGAAAAGGATAAATCGGAAGCCTTAAGAACTGCATTTTACGCCGCCCACCTAGCGAACAAGCTAGGGGTTCACACTGACAGACCGAGCGCGACGGGGAGGCATTATTTTTCCGGCTCGGCCGCGCAATCTTCCGGCCTCACGTCGACGCGCAGCCCCCGAAAAGTCGGCATGCGCAAGTGCCCGTCGGGCGTCCATTCCTGGTACCGCACGGAGACGACGTGCTTCGGTGTCACGTAGTTGCGAACGTCCCCGCGAGCGATAGGCGGAAGCTCCCCCACGGCCGCGCAGTCACGAGCGGCCTCCTTCGGGAGCGTCTCCAGCAAAAAGGCCGTGACCGCATCGGAAAGACCACTACCGACTCGGGCTCGAAGGACGAGGTCCCTCTGGGTGAAAGATGCAATTTCCAGCGACACGAGCCGCGTCCCATTCGTGACGTAGCCCGTGATCACGAAGTCGTCTTCCCGTTCGAACTTGAGCTTTTGCCAGCTGTCGCTCGTCTTCGGTCCGAACACGTAAGGCGACTTCCGTTCTTTTCGGACAATGCCTTCCAGCTTGTGGGTGCGAGCGAACTCGAGGAGGGCAAGCCCATCGCCGAGAGCCGGGTGCACGCGCACGAGGGGCGTAGCGAAGGAGATCGCCTCGAGCCGGTCACGACGCTCCGCGAGCGGTAGCCCCGTCAGGTCTTCTCCTCCATCGTAGAGAAGGTCGAATACGAGGTAGCAAACGACCGAGTGCGCACCGCTCCGCATGTGCAGGCGCGGCGCGAGGGTCGAAAAGCTCGGCCGCCCCGCGTCGTCGAAGGCGACCACCTCCCCGTCGAAGACCACCGAAGGGTGGGCTTTCAGCGGCTCGACCAGCTCGCGAAAGTCTGCAGGCAAACCACTCCGATAGTGCATGGTTGGCTTCGGTCCACGGCAGTCCGCGATCATGCGCACGCCGTCCAACTTGATCTCGAAGTTGCAGTCGGCCTTGGCGAGAAAGGCACCGAGCTGATCGGCGCTCTGCGGCCGGAAAGTAGCAGCCCGCATCGGGACGATCGCCTTTGGGTCGCGCCGCTTCACGTTGGAAACGCTTCGGTGAAGGCGAGGTGCAGAGCGCACTCCGGTCGCGTGTGATACTCACTCGGACGGTATCCCGTGAAGATGCGCTCGACATGCATGGTGCGTGGGGGCAAAGCCCGCACGCGCGCCCTCCATTGCTTGACCGATACGACGAGGCCATCGCCATCCGTGCGGATGCGGCGGTATGCATGCGGCTGAGGCCCGAGTTCGAGGGCAGAGACGAGCTTCTGGCGCAGAAGCGTTCCTTCCTCGCCGAGCCACGCGAGCTGTGCCGAAGCCAGCTCGGAGAACGCGACGTCGTGCTTGGGCTTGGGATCCTGTGCAGCACCCTCGAGCCAGCCGGAAGATGCATCCGGGAAGGCGTCGGCGTAGGGGACGTAGGGTTTGATGTCCAAGATGGGCGTACCATCCAACAGATCGATGTCCTCGACGACGACCGTCGTGCCCTCGACAGAGACGAGGCGAGCGACCGTGAGGCCGATGGGATTGGGCCGATGGGGCGACCGGGTGGAGAAGACACCGCGGCGCGTGCTGCTGCGTGGGGGCTGGACACACGGCTTGAAGTCGGTCACGAGATGGAAGTGGAAGATCACGATCACGCGCTCCCACTCTGCGAGGTCTCGGAGCGCGTCGGCGAACTCCGCCTTCGGGGTGAGCTCGATGGTTGCGCGCGCTCCCACGGCTACGACGCCCTGGCGAGGCGCATCGACCTTCTCGACAAAGGGCGTTCGCGCATAGCCGATCGGTTCGTAGATGACCTGCATTCGGGGCGAAAACTACTGCGAACGCTGCTGGGCGCAATCGCTTTCGCGTTCACGACCTTGGCTTTCGGCTTTTCTGCGCACGCGCACACGCTCGGTCTCTCGCAAGGGACGATCGTTTCTGCTGAGGGCCCGCGCACGACCATCACGCTCGCCTTCGCGCAAGGCGACTACGCGAAGCTCGGCGCGAACAACGTTCTCGACGCGAAGGGCGCGAAGGGCGCACCGTGCGCCACCGAGCGCACAGCACCGTACCCCGCCGAAGACGGGGTCGCATTCGATGTCGTGGTGACCTGCCAAGAAGCGCCCGCATCCCTGCACTTCCATCTGGGTCTGCTCTTGGGCGATCGGCATCACCTTCTCCTCCGTGTGGGCGACCACGATGTCCTGGTGGATGGGGCCCATCCCGACGTGGCACTTGGACGTCCGAACGAAGACACCGCGCGACCCGGGCGCCGAACCAGGGACGCGCTCGCTCTGGGCTTCGAACACGTCGCGCTCGGCTACGATCATTTGCTCTTCTTGCTCGGCTTGGCGCTTGCGAGCGTCGTAGCTGGCGAGCGAAAGAAGAGACTCTTCCTCGCGGTGACGACATTCACCTTCGCCCATACCGCCGCGCTCGCGCTCGCGTTTCGTGGGGGCGCCTCGATCCCCGAGCGCCCGGTCGAGGTCCTCATCGCTTGCACCATCGGCTTCGTCGGGTTCGAGGTGCGACGAAGCCCGAAGCGCGGGGCCAGCCCGCTCGCGTGCGCGCTCTTCGGCCTGGTACACGGGCTCGGGTTCGGAACGGCGTTTCGCGGTGCTCTCGGGACGACGACCGCTCTCACGCTCGGCCTCGCGACCCTCGGCGTCGAGCTCGCGCAGGTGACGGGTGTCGGTCTCGCGCTCGGCTTTCTGGCGCTTCCGTTCATGAAGCAAGATCGCGTGCGCCGGGTGCTCGCGACGCTGCTCTTCGTCGTGGGTCTCCTTCTGGCCGCATGGCGCGCCTTCCACTGACGGAAGGCGCTACTTCACTTCGCCGCTCGCAGCGCGCCGCGCACTTCGTCGGGCTTCGTGAGGCCACCCTTGGCCCAGACCAAGCGCCCGAACGAATCGAGAACCGCGACACTCGGCACCGCTACGGCTCCGAAGGGACCGCGCCCGGCGACCGTATCGACGTCGGCTTGTGCGACGGGAAACTTCACTTTGAGCGTACGAACGTATTCCTCGACGAGCTCTCGATTCTTGCGATCGTCGAACGACACGAGCGCGTAGTTCACCTTGTCGCCATCCGTGTCGAACATCTTCACGAGGTACTCTGTCTGGGCCTGGCTCTGGAGGTCCCACGTCGTCACGAAGCCGAGAACGGTGGGCTTCCCCGCGAATGCGGCGCGGCTCACGGGGCGGCGGTCGAGTGAACTGAACGCGTATTCGATGGTCGGCGAATTCGTGACCGAAACGCCGACGGGCACTTCAGGCTTCTCGACGACCGGCACGCAAGCGAAAGACAGCGCACACGCCGCAAGCGTTGCCGTGCGTTCGAAAGAGCGGCGAACCGGGGCCCTCTCAGTCGTCCGACTTCTGTCCAGAGAACCCATCGTCCTTGTTCGAAAAGAGTACGTTGAACGTGGTGAGCGAACCGTAAATCTGCGTGACGTACTGCTGCATCTGTACCTTGTCTTCGTCCGCAAGCTTCGGGTTCCCGTTGATCTTCTGCTCGAGCACGCGCAGCTTGTCGCGAATCATCACGACCTTGTGGAAGAAGGTCTCGATGGGCACGCGCTTCTCTGCTGTGCCCTCTTTGCCAGGAACGAGCACGAGCTCTCCCCCTCGGAATCGCGCCGCGAGATCCGTCGGGACGAGCCCTAGCTCTTCACGGAGCACCTGCTTGAGTACGCTTCGAAACTCGTCTGCATCCATGTCTAGTAGCTCCTCTGGAATGACGACAGGCTCCGGTTCTCGGGTGCCTTCGCGCTCACGGGCCCGCACCGTACGCGTCGCCTTGGCGTGCGCTTGGAACGTGCCCTTCATGACGTATTTGTTGCACGTATTGTTCTCGTAGAGTGGCGCCGGCCAGATCGCGAGAAGGCACTCGCCCGCGCGACGCACCTCCCCGTTCGGCATCGTCCTCTCCATGGGGCGAACGAAGCGTGCGCAGCTGCCACACCGATTCGTGAGGTCGTTTTGGGCGCCGTCCGTCACGAGGCTTTGCCTTCTTTCTCGCGATGCCGATCGAGCAGCTCGGGATGCGACAGGAGGAGTTCGGGAATGTCCCGACCGAGACGACGACTGACGACGACCCCCCGTGCGATATCGAGAGTCGCGTCGGCGACGGCGATCACCGTCGCTTGGGCCGATAGGCTCGCACGGAAGGAGGTGTTGTCGCATAGCGGAAGCGCGTGGGCCGAAGCCACTTCTCCGCTCGCGCCAAAGACGAATCGCACCGCCCCGATGAATGCAGAGTACATTGACCGAACGAGATAGATCGTATCTCCGTCGCGATAGGCGGTCGTGGGCTCCGACGTAGCTTCGAGCTTCGAGCGGATTCGGCGGAGGCGCGAGGGCGCCTGCTCGACGGCCAGGAGTGGCCAGTACGCCGCCGCATTGGCGTGCTCACCCTCGAGTTCGGTGAGCCACGCGTCACGCTCGTTGCCGCCAAGCGCCTCGTAGGCCTGGGCGAACGCGATGGCGTAGTCCGGGCTCGTCGAAAGCGCCGAAAGCCAAGCGGTGAGTTTGGGGAGCGTGGAGGCCGGAGCGTCCATGGGCGCCCTCAGTATACCGGACTTCTCGGTACCTCCGCCGCCGAACTTCGTCTTGCTTGACGGCAGCCCGGGTCTCGGCGAAGAGTCGTGCATGCCCGACGCTGGGTCGAAACACGCGCACGCGTCCGAGCTCGAGCGCGCCCGCTATGCCGAGGGACTCGAGGTGGTGGACCTCCTCGCCCGCCAACTGAAGAAGACGGCCGGTGCAGCTCTCGACGAAGACGACCTTCGCTCCGCGGGCCAGGAGGCCCTCGTTCATGCCGCGCGCAGCTTCGATCCGAGCCTCGGCGTTCCCTTCCGAAGGTGGGCGAATCTCCGCGTGAAGGGCGCCATGTTCGACGCCATTCGTGCCCGGGGCGGCATCCCGCGAAGGCTCTACCGCGAGCTGCGCGCCCGCGAAGCAAGCCTCCGCGTCGAAGAAGTGCAGGTCGAAGAAGGCGCGACGCAGGCGCCCACGACGCCAGAAGACGCCGACCGCCTCCTCGGCGAAAACCTCGCGGCGTCCGCGATGGCCATGGCGCTTTCGTTCTTGAAGATGGGAGGAAGCGACGACACCCTGCTCGCAAAGGACGAAGCTCCCTCGGCAGAAGAGGCGCTGTCGCGGGCGGAACTGGAAGCGCGGCTGCGTGCCCTCGTCCTCGAGCAGCCGGAAGCCGAACGAACGCTTCTCCAGAAGCACTACTTCGAAGATTGTACGCTGGAGGAAGCCGGAAGAAGCCTCGGCCTTTCCAAATCGTGGGCCAGCAGGCTGCACGCGCGCGCGATTGCGAACCTCGCCGCGGCCGCCAAGCGTTCCCTCTTCTGACATTTCGCATCGCGTTTCGGATTGTTCGCAACCCTTCCGGCCCGTGGACGATGGGCGAATCGCCATGGCGCATTCCCACGTTTCCCCCGTAAGGCCCGCCGTACGTCCCCACCACGCTCCCTCGACTCCCCCGCCGACCGCGCGCCCGCCCGCGTCGGAATTTTCTTCGGTCTTCCATGGATGGATGGCCGAAATGGATCGCGGCGAGGCGGCCATACACGCCGTCACGCGCGCAGGCGGCGCTTCGCTCTCTGCGACGGATCTCTTGGCGCTGCAATCGCGCGTCTATCGCTACAGCGAGGCAGTAGACCTCGCTGCCAAACTGGTCGACCGGGGCACGAACGGTGTCCGTACCCTGCTCACGGGTCAGTGAACGCGCCTCGCGACGGCGAGTCGGCGACGAGCGACCGGCGACGGGGATGCGTGGACCTGTGCTATGTAGAGAGGCGTGCCTGCAGCATCGAGTTCCTCGGCAAAGCCCACCCGCGCCCGCGCCCGCGTCGTCGTCGCGATGAGCGGCGGTGTCGACTCGGCCGTCGCGGCGGCACGGCTGCTCGATGCGGGCTACGACGTCATCGGCGTCACGCTCCATCTCTGGGACTACCCCGAGGCTCCCGACGCCAAGGGCCGCTGCTGCGCTCCCGAAGATCAGTACGACGCGAGGCGCACGGCCGACGCGCTCGGCTTCCCGCACTACACGTTCGACCGGCGCGCACAGTTCGAGCGCGATGTCATCTCCCCGTTCGTCGAAAGCTACGCTGCCGGCGTCACACCGAGTCCGTGCAATGCGTGCAATCGCTCGGTCAAGATCGCAGAGCTCTTTCGCATCGCAGATCGGCTGGGCGCGACCTATCTTGCCACCGGGCATTATGCGCGCATCGTGCGTGATGGGAGCGGCACGGCCCGCCTCGCCCGCGGGGTCGACCTCCACAAAGACCAGAGCTATTTCTTGTATCATACACCCACATCGCAACTGGAGCGCCTCTTGTTTCCGCTGGGCGAGAGCGTCAAACCCGACGTGAGGCGCGAAGCCATCGAGCGTGATTTACCCGGTGCGAACAAGGGCGAAAGCCAAGAG
This sequence comes from Polyangiaceae bacterium, assembly GCA_046351415.1. Classification (GTDB taxonomy): domain Bacteria; phylum Myxococcota_A; class Polyangia; order Polyangiales; family Polyangiaceae; genus JABFRG01. The sequence goes on from JAXLYO010000002.1 coordinate 250,945, forward strand.
CTATGCTTCGTCGGAAGCGGCGAATACGCATCGTTCGTCGAAGAGCGCGCGGGGCGCGTTCGCCCCGGAGAGCTCATCGGCCCCGAAGGCAAGAGCCTCGGCACGCACAAGGGCGTTCACCACTTCACCGTCGGGCAGCGCAAGGGCCTCGGTGTCGCATTGGGCTATCCGACCTTCGTGACGCATATCGATGGCGAGTCGGGCGCCGTGCACCTCGGCCCCGAGTCGGGCCTCATGGACGACATGGTCGACCTCCTCGACGTTCATCTCGCCGAAGGTGTCTCCCTTCCTCTCGCGGCCAACCTCCGCATTCGCTATCGCCATGACGGAGCGCCCGCCATCGTCGAGCAAAGCCCGGGCGGAAATGTCGTCGCGCGATTCGATACGCCCGTGCGCGCGCTCACCGAAGGACAAGTCGCGGTCTTCTACGAGGGCGATTCGGTCCTGGGGGGCGCCGTCATCGGACGGAGGCCGAAGCCCGGCCCCGCGAAGACGTCCCTTCCCCTCTTCTCGGAAGCGAAGGCCCGATCCTCGAGGGTTTCGTCGTGAGCGTTGGGCGCATCCGACGCTGCGCATTCTTCACGGGCGTCGCCGCGATCTTCGCTGTGGCATGTGGCACCGAGGGCGGTGACGGCAGCGCGGTCGGGCAGCTCGACGTGGGTGACTGCTGGTCCGGTCCTTTCGACCTCGCGCCCGACTTTTTCGGCGCATCGCCCTATCGCGAAACGCTGCAAATCAGGCTTCAACGAGGCAGCGACTTCGAGACCTATTCGGACCACCTGCTCATCCTCGTCACCGACATCAACGCCATTCGCCCAGCCGCGAACGGAACAGGCGGCAAATACAACCAAGAGCTCGAGGTCGATCTACCTCCCGAAGTAACGCCACCCGGTGTGCCGATTACTCCACGCAAAACGCCTCTTCTCGTCAACGCGACGCTCGGTTTGCAGCGCACGTGCCGCACGCGCAACATCCCTCTGCAGGCCGTTCGCGAGGTAGAGTTGCAGGCCGACGGCACATGTGCCGCACAGGTCAAGAAGTGCGACGGCACGCAAACGACGACGCCAACGCCCGTGCTCGGCAAGAGCAAGATGATCTTCACGCACCTCCCAAACGGAAAGATCGACGAAGCGAACGCCGAGGAACGCCTGGTCGACGGCAGTTTCGACCTGTACTTCGCCGACCCCCGCGAGGCCTGTTACCCGTCGCCTCCACCCTGTCGCGGGCACCTGAGCGGACGGTTCAACTTCTACTTCTCGCGCGGCAGACCTCAGCAGGCGTTTCCCTGACGAACGCATGGTTGGCGTTTCCTTTACGTGGGCCGCCAGGTACCATCGGAGCCTCGTGAAGCTTGGCAGTGTCTTGTCCTCGGCTGCATTTCTGTGCACGGTCGCTCTCGCGACGGGTGCGCGCGGCGCCGAGCCTTCCGTTCACGCACGCGAAGCGCGTGCCGCATGGGACCGCGGCGAGTACGAGGAAGCCGAACGCGACTATCGCATCATGGTCGAGCGCGGCGGCCTCGGCCCCGATGAAGTGCTCGACGCGTACGTCAGGCTCGGAAGCGCGCGCGCCATTCTCGGAAAATCGGCTCAGGCCATCGCAGCCTTTCGCGCAGCGGGGGTCCTCGACAGCGAGTTCAAAGTACCGGCCGACGCCGGCGACAAAGCTGCCAAGCTCGCGGCGAGTGCGAAGAAGGACGTCGCGAAGATCGGCTCGATCGAGTTCGGCGGAAAGTTCCCTTCGGAGGTCCCCGCGAGCAAGGCGTTCTCGGTGACTGCCGAGCTCGACGCCGCGCACGTCCCCGTCATCTATCGCCTGGGCGTCCGCGTCCGCGACAAGCTCACGGGCAAGGCGTACGACCACAACGACCCGCCTGCACAGAGCGTCACGTTCGAGATCCCGCTCTCCATGGCACTCTCCGGCGCGTCGCTCTCGGTCCGCGTCGACGCGCTCGACAAGTTCGACAACCGCCTCGCGTCGGTCGAACAAGTCGTGCAAGTGATGAAAGAACCTACATCCACAGCGCCTGTGGTACCTCCAAAACCGGGGAAAAGCTTCTGGGCTACACCTTGGCCCTGGGTGACAGGCGGAGTGATGCTCGCAGCCGGCGCATTCTCGGCGTATTATTTCTGGCTCAGGCCCACGGACGACGTCACGTTTGGTCCCGTGGGTGTGAGGACTCGCTGAGGCTTCTTGCAACGCAACCCTTTGGATAGCCAAAATTTCGCCAACGCACGGGGAACGTATTTCCTTGGGCGCTATCGCGTCGTCGACGAGATCGGCATCGGCGGTATGGCGACCGTGCACCTCGCGCGCATGGATGGTCCCGGAGGCTTCCAGAAGTGGGCGGCGATCAAGCGCATTCATCCGCACCTCATCGAAGACGACTCGTTCGTTCAGATGTTCTTCGACGAAGCGCGCGTCGCGGCGCGCATCTCGCATCCGAACGTCGCCACCGTGTTCGAGCTCGGCAAGCACGAAGACACCTACTGGATCGCGATGGAGTATCTCCACGGCGAGCCGCTCCGCGAACTGATGCGGCGCACGGAGGAACTCGCGAGGCCAATGCCTCCGGAGATCGCGTGCAAGCTGATCTCCGACGCGGCCGAGGGGCTTCACGCGGCGCACGAGCTCTCCGGCAACAATGGCGAAAAGCTCGGTCTCGTCCACCGTGACGTAACGCCACACAACTTGTTCGTCACGTACGACGGGGTGACGAAGGTCGTCGACTTCGGCATCGCGAAATTCAGCTCCCGCATGTCGTCGAGCACGCGCGCCGGTACGTTGAAAGGCAAGCTCGCGTACATGGCGCCCGAGCAGATCGCCGGCGAGCAGATCGACCGACGCTCCGATATCTTCGCGCTCGGCGTCGTCTTGTGGGAGCTCACGACCGGCCAGCGACTCTTCCGCATGGACAACGACCTCGACACCCTTGCGAAGGTGCAAGAGTGCAACGTCCCGAGGCCGAGTTCGATCATCCGCGGCTACCCAGTCGACCTCGAAAAGATCATCCTGAAGGCCCTCGTCAAGAATCGCGGTGAGCGATATCGCACGGCCCGCGAGTTCTCGCGCGCACTGCAGTCGTTCTTCCTGCGACGCGGCCTCTTCATCGCGAGCGATGAGATTGCAGCTTACATGCATTCGATCTTCCACGATCGGATGCAAAAGCGCGAGGCGCACCTGAGGTGGGCGGCAGAAGTCACGCAAACCGTCAGCGTGAGCTCGGCCCTCGGGAACAACGCGCCCTCGTCGCCTCCAGACGAACCGCAAACGGGCCCGCGGCCAGCGGCGGGTGAGCCCGCACGAAGGCCTGCTCCCCAACCAAACCCGGAAAGCCCCATGCCGATCGCTCGGCAGAGCGTCGCGCCGACGGCCGCGCCAGGGCTTGCCCGCGCATCGTCCCAAGTGCCTCCGCATGCCCCCGTCGGCGTGAGCTCTCGACCCTCGAAGCCGCCGTCGAATGCGCCGCGGCCGCCCGCGGTGGGCCTAGGCGCCGCCATGGGAGCGGGGCTTGCGTCCGATCCTCAACGCGCCCGCATCCCGACGCAATTCGGAATCGCACCGCCGCCTGGGGCGAAAGCCGAGCGTCCCGCATCCGTTGCGCCTTCCCCTCCTCGCGCTCCCTCGCAAGCACCGCCGAGCAGCGTTGCGAACTCCGAGCCGCCGACCATGATCGCCCAGGCGCGCAAAGCGACGCTGCCTCCGCCGATCCCCGTGCTCCATCACTTGGACGGCGCAGTTCCTCCGCCCGATGACGATGGCGAAGAGAACGACGAGACGGTCGTCGAAGCGGCTCCGCACGACCTCGTGCGTCCCGACCCTTCGGCCCCTACGCACGCCCTGCGCCCCGGCCATGATGCGATGCCGCAAATCGCCTTCCCTTCGCCGGGTGCGCGCCCTCCGTCGAACGCCCCGTATGGCGCGCCAGGCCCCGCCATCGAAAACGAGACGTTCAATCCGTTCGAGGGCGGCAACTTCAATGCGGAGCTCGGCTCGAGTGGCGCAGCTCCCCTCGTCACGAACCAAGGCCAAGCGTTCGGCGCATTCGGAAACGCTTCGCTCGTTTCGACCGAGTCCCCCGCCCCCAATGCGTTTGCAGTGACGCACGCTCCCGGGACTCGCTTGCCTCACGACCCACGTGAGCTTCGCACGGTCACGGCCCAGGCAGTCGTGAACAACCGGAAGCGCAATCTCGCCATCGCCGGCGCTGTCGCGGTCTTCGTCATGCTGACGGGCATGATCGTTCTCCTTTTCGCGCTCCGCACGGGTGACGACAAGTCCGCGCACGACCCAAAGGTCGTTCCGAGCGGCTCGACGGCAAGCGCAGCGGGTGCCGATGTGGGCGGTCCGTTCGTGTCCGCGCGCAAAGCGTTCAGCGGCGTTCTCTCGGTCTCGGCTCCGCCCACGGCACCGACGACCGGCGCAGTCATTCCGGCGCCGACGGCAACGCAAGAGCCCGAGCCGCCGGCTCCCGCGATGACCGCAACCGCAGCGCCGCCCCCGACCGCCGAAGCTCCGACTCCGCCGCCGAAGCAGCCGGATCCGCCGAAGCAACCCGAGCCGCCCAAGCAAGCAGAGCCGCCCAAGCAAGCAGAGCCGCCGAAGCGCCCGGCCAATACGACGCCGCCTGCACCGACGCCGGTGGCTGCGGCCGGCACCGGTACGCTGAGTATCGTGTGTCTGCCGGGCTGCTCGGAGATTTCCGACAACGGTGCATCGCTCGGTCCGAGCCCGAGCTTCAATCGCACGGTGCCCGCTGGTCGCCACACCATCAAGCTCGTGTCGACCTCCACCCCTCAAGTCATCAAGACGCTATCCATCACGGTGAAAGCCGACCAAAAGACGGAAGTGCGTCAGTCCATGGTGCAATGAAGACGAAACTGGCGAGGCGCGCGTCGCTGCTCCTCGTGACATCGGCGTTCCTGCAGTGTCGGACGAATCCGATCGTGAACTTCAGCGTCGTGCTTCCGAGCAACGATGGCGTCGCGTGGATCGAAGTCGCGGCCTACCCTGGTGCGTCCTGCAACGCGCTCGTCGCACTCAGTGAATCGGGTCTGCCCGCCGAAGGCGCTTCGATGCGGGCCATCTGGAAGCCAGGCGAAGCTGCGCCTCCGCTCGGCGACCTTCCGAAGCGAGACTATGCCTTCGTCGCCACCGCGAAGGGCGCGAACTGCGAGGTCGTTGCCGTCGGGTGCAGCAGCGCCGACACCTCCGATGCCCGCGACATCACGGTCACGCTCGGAACCGCACCCAATCGCCTCGGCGCTTGCGGCGAGCGGCAAACGTGCTCCATGGCGCGATGCGTTCCCCAGCCCTCTGGCGCGGGCTGCACGCTCAACACGGTGGGCGAAGGACCGCTCGGCTCCGTGCCCACGTTGAGTGCACAACCCATCCCTTCCCCGGCGATCGTCGCTCTCGGAGACAACTTCCTCGTGGCTTCGGCCGAGTTCGCGAGTGACGGTCCGTCCGGCGCCGACGCGAGCTCGGGAGAGGCACGCACGTTCATCACGACGCAGCTCGTGGACGGCGCCGGGGGCTCCAAGCTTGGCTCGCAAGGTGGCCTCGGCAGCCGATGCGCGAACCTTCCGCAGACAGACGGCATCGGCCTCACGTACCTTGCCGACGAAGCGAGCGAAGGCAGCGCATTCGTTCTCCTCGGGCGCAACCAATGCGACGGCAATGCGGGTGTCGACGTCGTCAACGTCGCCGCAAACTCCGCGCTCGTCTCGGGCAGTGCGAGCCGCTTCGGTGTCGCGCCAGGCAACGTGCTCGTCGCGAAGGCGCATTCCACGGTGCCTCGCATCGCCGGGAAGTTCGTCGGAGCCTACTCGCGTGACACGGCCACCATCGTCTTGCCAATGACCAAGACGGGCGACACGACGCAAGCGGACCCCGCGGTTCAATCTGCGCCTCCCACCACTGTACCGCCGGTCCTTGCCGCAACAAGCAAGCTCCTCGCCCTCATCACGAAGGGCCCGCAAGTATCGGGCGACGCGGGTGGCCTTCCCGGCCTCGCAGTATCCACGACCACGCTGAGCGGCACGGCCTCGATTCCTGCGTTTTCGAACACGCGTTCTCTCGCCGGCACGTGGGCGACCGCGATCGCCGCAGACGAGAAGATCTTCGCGCTCGCAGGCGACGCCACGAAGCTTTCCATCTGGCAAATCGGCGCAAAGGCGAGCGACGACAAGCTCGTCATCGAGCTACTCGTCGATACCGAAGTCCCCTTCGCTGACCTCGCCTACATCACGAGCGACGGCGACGCCCCGCTCTCGCGCATCGTGGTCGCATACCAAAATGCCGGGGGCTTCGTGTTCCGGGTCGTCGATCTCGGCGGCGACCCAGCGGTCGAAGCGCAAACCGTGAAGTACCATCCGACGCGACTCTTGCCGCCAAAGGGCGCCCGCGACCATCATTTCGCGATTGCCGCGACGAAGAGCCGAATCGGCCTCACCTGGGCAACCGCAGCGCAGCTTTCCGAAGGCGAACCGGTCGGAGGCTACGCGGTCTTCTCTTGCGAACGATGAAGGGTCCGTCCCTCCTCACGCTGGCGCGCCGAACGATGCGCGACATTCTTGCGTCGCGCGCCGATGGCACCGCAGGAGAGAAGACCCGCGTCCTCGTGGCCGTGAGCGGCGGAGGCGATTCGACCGCGCTATTGCATGTATTGTCTCTGCTTCGAAAGACGTTACCTCTCGAGCTCGTCGCGGTCGGCGTCGATCACGGCCTGAGGCGCGAAGCGGCTGCGGAGCTCGATCACGCGAAAGACCTCGCAAGAGGTTGGGACGTTCCGTTCGAAATCGAGAAGGTCGAACTCGGCTCGACGAAGAGCAATCTCCAAGCACGAGCACGGCAAGCAAGGCACGCGGCGCTCGAACGCGCGATGCAGCGTCATCTGTGCCACTTCGTCGCGACGGCGCACCACGCCGACGACCGCGCCGAGACCGTCCTCATCCGCCTTCTGTCGGGCGCAACGGCGGAGGGGCTTGCCGTGCTACCACCGAGGGATGGCGTGCGCATCCGCCCCCTCATTCACGCGCGCAAATCGGACGTCCTCGCGCACCTGGAACGTAACGGCATTCCCTATGCGAATGACCCGAGTAACCTCGATCCCCGCTTCTTGCGGGTGCGCATTCGCCGCGAACTCATGCCGCTCTTGACGGAATTCGACACGAACATCGTCATGCATCTGTCGCAATTGTCAGACGAACTCGGCCGGCGCTCGCCCAGCCCGGGTCGCGGCCAGCCGGAGCCGAAGGCCCCCTCCGGCGCCCATGCAGACCGTTCCCTGCGGGAATTGCTCGCCTCCCTGAAGCATCCGATTCCCAAGGCCGCGCGAATCGCCCTCGAAAACCTCCCAGAAAAACACCCTCGGGCGGAGGTGGCGCTTCCCGGAGGCCTTGTCGTGCGCTTCGATCGTACGCACACTGTCTACATCGCATCGAAGAGCCCCCGAGCGCGACCCCAAGCACCTTTACGGGCACCTTCCAAGGGGTAAAGAAGATACAAAAAGTCTCCGAACCACTGACGGATTCGTCAGAAATGCCGTAGACTTAATGAGTAACGCCGCCCAAGGCCTGCACGTTTCGTACGCCGGCTTTGCGCGGAATCTGGTCCGCCTCCTTCTGCCTCGCCTCGTGGAATACCTATCGTGAAGCCTTCGCACAAAACTCTCCTCGTCTGGGGCGTCGTCCTTTTGATGTTCTTCGTCATCTGGCGCGCATTGAACCCTGAGCAAAAGCAAACGACCGCCTTCAGCGACTTCATGAACGAAGTGAAGGCTGGGCACGTCGAAGAGATCAACATCAAGGAGCACGAGTACCAGTACCGCATCCACGGCTCCGACCCGCAGAAGGGCGGCTTCATGCGCGAGACGATCGGCCCCGAGCCGACGGAAGCGCTCATCGCGACGCTGAAGCCCGAGAAGGCCGACCAGCCGGTTCCGAAGATCAAGTTCGAAAAGGACGAGTCTTCGCCACTGCTCTCCGGCACGCTGCTCACGCTTCTGCCGATGGCCCTCATCGGACTCATGTTCTTCCTCTTCATGCGCCAGCTCCAGGCGGGCGGCGGCAAGGCGATGAGCTTCGGCAAGAGCAAGGCTCGCATGCTGAACGAGTCGCAGAACAAGGTCACCTTTGCCGACGTGGCCGGCGCCGACGAGGCGAAGGACGAGGTTGAAGAAATCATCGCCTTCTTGAAGGACCCGAAGAAGTTCCAGCGTCTCGGTGGCCGCATCCCGAAGGGCGTCCTCATGGTCGGTCCTCCCGGCACCGGCAAGACGCTGCTCGCTCGCGCCATCGCGGGTGAAGCCGGGGTTCCCTTCTTCAGCATTTCCGGCTCCGACTTCGTCGAGATGTTCGTCGGCGTCGGTGCAAGCCGCGTTCGCGACCTGTTCGAGCAGGGCAAAAAGCACGCTCCGTGCATCATCTTCATCGACGAAATCGACGCGGTCGGTCGTCATCGCGGCGCCGGGCTCGGCGGCGGTCACGACGAACGGGAGCAGACGCTCAATCAACTCCTCGTCGAGATGGACGGCTTCGAGTCCAGCGAAGGCGTCATCATCGTGGCCGCCACGAACCGCCCCGACGTTCTCGACCCCGCGATCTTGCGCCCCGGTCGCTTCGACCGCCGCATCACGGTCAACCTCCCCGACGTCCGCGGACGCGAAGCCATTCTCCGCGTCCACACGAAGCGCACCCCCCTGGTGCAAGACGTGAACCTCGAAGTCATCGCCCGCGGTACGCCCGGCTTCTCCGGCGCCGAGCTCGAGAACCTCGTGAACGAAGCCGCCCTCTTGGCCGCCCGCCAAGACAAAGACGCGCTCGGCATGGCCGACTTCGAACTCGCCAAGGACAAGGTCCGCATGGGCTCGGAGCGTCGCTCCATGGTCCTCAGCGAGGAAGAGAAGTGGAACACCGCCGTGCACGAAGCGGGTCACACTCTCGTCGCTCTCGCGAGCCCGAACCACGACCCGGTGCACAAGGTCACCATCATTCCCCGCGGCCCAGCGCTCGGTCTCACATGGTACCTCCCCAAGCAAGACAAGCTCAGCTTGAATCGCGAGGAAGCAGAGGCCCGCATCGCCTCGGCGCTGGGTGGCCGCATCGCCGAAGAGGTCATTTTTGGGAAGATGTCGGTCGGCGCGAAGAACGATATCGAGCAGCTCACAGCCATCGCACGCAAGATGGTGTGCGAGTGGGGCATGAGCGAGAAGCTCGGCCCCCTTGCCTACGGTCGCCAAGAAGAGCAAGTGTTCCTCGGCCGCGACTACGGTTCGCGCCAGCAAGACTACTCCGATCAGACGGCCATCGAGATCGACCAGGAAGTGCGCCGCATCGTCCAGACGCAGTACGAGAAGGTCCACAAGCTCCTCACGGAGCGCCGTGACACCCTCGAAGCGATGGCCAAGGCCATGATGGAACGCGAGACACTGGACTCCGAAGAAATTCAGGCAGTCTGGGAGGGTCGCGAGCTCCCCGAACGCCAGCGAATCGTCATCCCCACCTACGCTGAGAAGGAGCGGACGGCGAAGGAGAAGCGGAAGGCTGCGAGCATCTTCGGCAGCGTTCCTCCGAAGCCCGCGACGAACACCTGAAGGTCCCGAGCGGACGGCTGGCATAGCTCAGCGGAAGGTCGAAAAAGCCCGGCGAGTCGTCGGGCTTTTTTGCGTCTTTTTTGCGCGTTTTGCTCGCTCTTTTTTGCGACGCCGGAGCAGCGATGATCGTTGCGACTTTGTCCGGTGGCGACTAGATCTCGCCTCCATCATGGCTACGAAAATCGCAATCAATGGGTTTGGGCGAATCGGTCGGTGCATTGCTCGCGTCATCGCGGAGCTCGGCAAAGAAAGCACGGTCGAACTCGTGGCGATCAACGACCTCACCGACGCGAAGACGCTCGCGCACCTCTACAACTACGACACCGTGCATCGCGGTGCGAAGGTTCGCGCGACGGTGAAAGAAGGCGGCATCGAGATCGGTGGCAAGTTCACCAAGATCATCGCCGAGAAAGACCCCACGAAGCTCCCCTGGAAGGACCTCGGGGTCGACATCGTGCTCGAGTGCACCGGTCTCTTCACCGACAAGGAAAAGGCGGCGGCCCACATCACCGCCGGCGCCAAGAAGGTCGTGATCAGCGCTCCCGCGAAAGGCGCCGACCTCACCATCGTACTCGGTGTCAATCACGGCGAGTACGACTCCGCGAAGCACCACATCGTCTCGAACGGTTCGTGCACCACGAACTGCCTCGCCCCCATCGCGAAGGTCATGCAAGACTCGTTCGGCATCGAGTACGGCCTCATGAACACGGTGCACTCGTACACGAACGATCAGACGCTCCTCGACGTCCCGCACCGCAAGGGCGACCTTCGACGCGCGAGGGCCGCGGCGCAGAGCATGATCCCCTCCTCGACCGGCGCCGCCAAGGCGCTCAGTGAAGTCATCCCCTCGCTCAAGGGCAAGTTCGACGGACAGTCCATCCGCGTCCCCACGATGGACGTCAGCGTCGTCGACCTCACCTTGACCACGACGAAGCCCGTCACGAAGGACGCCATCCACGCGGCGATGAAGGCCGCATCGGAAGGCCCGCTCAAGGGCATCCTCGGCTACACGGAAGAGCCCCTCGTCTCGAGCGACTTCATCGGCGACGCGCGCTCTTCGATCTTCGATGCGACGGTCACGCAAGTGCTCGGCGACAAGTTCGTCAAGATCATGAGCTGGTACGACAACGAGTGGGGCTTCTCGAACCGCATGGTCGAGCTCACCGCGCTCGTGGCGAAGAGTCTGTGATGTCGAATCCCCTCGAAGGCATCAAAACGCTCGCGGACCTCACGCTCGAGAACAAGCGTGTGTTCTTGCGCGTCGACTTCAACGTGCCGCTCGATGGTGCGCGCATCACCGACGACGCGCGCATCAAGGAGGCCCTTCCCAGCATCAAGCACGCCATGTCTCAGGGGGCCCGGGTCATCCTCGCGAGTCACTTGGGGCGCCCGAAGCCCGGCAAGCACGAAGGGTTCTCGCTCGAGCCATGCGGCGAAAGGCTCGCGGAGCTCCTCGGCGTGGAGGTGCACATGCCGGACGATTGCATCGGTGACTCGGCGAAGAAGGTCGTGTTCGACCTCCGCTCGGGGCAGCTCTGCCTCCTCGAGAACCTCCGGTTCCACGAAGAAGAAGAGAAGGACGACGCAGAGTTCGCCGCCAAGCTCGCAGCCCTCGCCGACGTCTACGTGAACGATGCGTTCGGGGCGGTTCATCGCGCCCACGCGAGCGTCCACGCGCTTCCGCGACTCTTTCAGGCGCGCGCAGCCGGCTTTCTCCTGCAGAAGGAAATCGCCGCCCTCGGCCAGCTCGTCGCCGCCCCCCCGCGGCCCTACGTCGCCATCCTCGGCGGCGCCAAAGTCTCCGACAAGCTCGCCATTCTCGAAGCGCTCGTCGAAAAGGTCGACACGCTGCTCATCGGCGGAGCGATGGCCAATACGTTCCTCGCAGCCAAAGGTTGCAACATGCAGGCATCTCGGGTCGAGGGCGACAAGCTGCCTCTCGCGCGCGGTATTCTCGATCGCGCGGCGGCCCGCGGGGCGAAGGTGCTCCTCCCCACGGACGTCATCGTGGCGAAGTCGCTCGAAGCGAGCGAAGGTACCCGAGCCGAGGTGAACGCACTCGCGGAAGGACAGATGGCGCTCGACATCGGACCGAACACCATCGCGGCGTACGGCGAAGCCATCGCGAAGGCCGGCTCGGTCTTCTGGAACGGACCGATGGGCCTCTTCGAGAAGACGCCTTTCGCGGCCGGTACGTTCGGCGTTGCCAAGCACATGGCGGACGCGCCCGGCCTCACGGTCGTGGGTGGCGGCGACAGCGCGGCAGCTGTTCGCGCCGCGGGTCCGGAAATCGCTGACAAGATGAAGCACATCTCGACCGGCGGCGGCGCGGCCCTCGAGTGGATCGAAGGACGCAAACTCCCTGGCATCGAAGCGCTTCGCGGCGGAGGGCAAAACTCATGAACAAGGCACGTAGGCCGCTCATTGCCGGCAACTGGAAGATGTACCGCGGCGGTGCCGACGGCGTCGATCTCGCGGCGGGTTGCGCGAAGCTCGCGAGCGCCGTTCCCTCGGTCGACCTTCTCATTGCCCCGCCCTTCACTGTTCTGGCCGCGGCTTCCCACGAAGCCGACGGAACGAGCGTCGCCATTGCGGCGCAGAATCTGTACCCGAAGAAGGAAGGTGCGTTCACCGGCGAAGTCAGCCCGAGCATGCTGAAAGATGCAGGTTGCACGTGGGTCCTTTGCGGCCACAGCGAGCGGCGCCAACTCTTTGGCGACACGAACGAGCGCGTCGCAGAAAAGGTCGCCGCAGCATTCGACAACGACCTCGCCCCCATCGTGTGCGTCGGTGAAACGCTGGATGAACGTGAGGCCGGCCAGACCCTTTCGGTCGTCCGTGCCCAGCTGGATGCGGTCCTTCCCCGCCTTGCTCGCGAATGCGCCGGACCAAACGGCAAGCCGGCCGCCATCGCCTACGAACCCGTGTGGGCCATTGGCACCGGCAAGAATGCTGGCCCCGCCGAGGCCCAGGAGGTCCACGGGGCCATCCGCGGATGGCTGGAGTCCGCCGCCCCCGGCCTCGGACAAAAGTTGCGCATCCTGTATGGCGGCTCGGTGAAGCCCGAAAACGCAAAAGGCCTGCTCACTTGCCCAGACGTCGACGGGGCCCTCATTGGAAACGCTAGCTTGGACATCGGCTCGTTCGGTGCTATCGCCAGAACCGCAAGCGAGATTTCGCAGTCATCCAACTGACTGTAACCCCGGAAAACTCTTCATGTTCGTTACGCTCATCGACATCGTTCACATCCTCGTCTGCGTCTTTCTGATGCTCGTCGTGCTCCTTCAGCAGGGCAAGGGCGGAGGCATGGGTGCGGCGTTCGGCGGTGGCGGTGCGAGCCAAGTGTTCGGTGGTAGTGGCGCTGGCAACATCCTCACGCGCGCCACGGCCATCGCCGCCGGCCTCTTCATGCTGACGAGCGTCTCGCTCGCCTATTTCTCGTCGTCCGGCGACCGCGCCCTCAAGACGAAGATGGCCCTCGAAGAAAAGCGCCGCAAAGAGCACGGCATCGAGAAGGCCCCGAAGCCCGGCGCAACCGGAGCCCCTGCATCGACCGGCGCCGGCATGACGCCTCCCGCCGGCTCGAAGTAGGCCGCTTCGCGACGAAACGCGACGAACGCGATGGGCGCCGCCGCGGCCGAGACGAGCCGCACCTTCGCCAAAGAAAGCCTCCTCGTCGTCCTCGCCTACCTCGGCGCGAGTTACTGGGTTCGTCGCCAGGGATTCGTCCACGTGTCGGACGACGACTTCGCGCGCACGGTGATCGCGCAAGGGTTTGCCCACGCACCGAGGCTCGACCCGAGCGGCACGAGCTGGCTCCCGGTTCCGTTCTACCTCACGGGCACCGCGATGATGGCCTTCGGGCGATCGTTCGCCGTCGCGCGCACGGTGAGCCTCGTTCTCACCACGGGTTCCCTCGGGCTCTTCTACTTCTACGCGCGACGCTTCTTTTCCGGAATCGCGCCCCGCTGGGGCCTTTGGATCGGCTTCGTCTGGCTCGCCACGTTTCCCTGGATGGTTTTCCTGGGAAACGCCGCTGTGCCCGAAGCGTACGCGTCCATTTGGATGGCGATCGCGATCGCGTCACTCGCGTGGCGCACGCCTTCGCTCGTACCGGCGCTTCTTCTCCTTCTCGCGACCCTGTGCCGCTACGAGGCATGGACCGCGGCGCTCGCCTTCGCCATCGCTCGGCCGCTGTGCTCACCCGGGTCGAATCGCCCGCGAGCTGCGCTCTACGGCGTGCTCCCTCTCGCCGGGCCCGCTGCTTGGATGGCGTGGAACCGCTTTTCGCATGGTGAGTACACGCACTTCTTCTCCCGCGTGTCGAAGTATCGCGCCGCGTTCGAGACGCCGCCACTCACGACGCGCATCTTGCAATACCCGCTCGCGCTGTTCGAGGCGGCCCCGGAGTACGTGCTCCTCGGAGCTGGGCTCGTCTTCTCGTTCTTGTGGCTCCCCAGGGACACGAAACTCCGGCTGCTCGGCGTCGTGTTCTGCGTCACCACGATGGGCGTCGTTCTCATCGCGGGCAACGTGAAGGACGGAGCTCCGACCCACCATGCGGTTCGCGCCATGGTTCCCATCGTCGCGGCATCGGTTCCGCTCGCGATCGCGACGGCCGTCGGGGTCGCGCATCGTCTGACGGGTCCGAGCCTTGCGCGAAAGACGTGGGTCGTCGGTGCGATGGCTGGCTCGCTGCTCGTCTACGCGGCATTTTTGCCCTCGCGGGGCCGCGCGTTCCCGAAGGACGAGCGCACGTCCCTCGTCGCGGAAGGCGCACGCCTCCGAGGTGTGCCTCAGCTCCGCGTCGAGCCATGCGCCTACGAACATTTCGCGCTCATCGCCGGCTACGAAGCGCCCGAGCGCGTCGAGATTTTGCCGAAGAAGAAAACGGAAACGGCGCCCTGCCCGGCCGTGACCGAGCAAAAGGCGCCGTAGGTTCGTCGCGAGATCGACGATGCGATCAGGGCGTGAAGTACGTGCAGAGCTGCGTGTCCGTGAAGGTCGACTTGCAGTACACCTTGCCACCGCTGAAGCTTGCTGGGTCACACGAACCGCTCGCGCATTGCGTGTTCAGGAAGCACGCCTGGTCGTTCGCGATGAGAGCCTCGCACTTTCCGCTCGGACCGCAGTATCGCCCGGAGTCGCCGGAGCCGCGCGTCGAGCAGTTGTCGGCGAGAGACGCGTCGGTTTGGTGGCAATCGTCCCCGAGTTGCTTGAGCGGCTTGCAGGTTCCCCCGGCCGGCGGGTAGGTGCCGGTACCAGGGTCATAGCCGCCTTCACAGTAGAGGCCGGGCTTGCATTCAATGTCCTGGTGACAGGGGTCGTTCGCGTTGAGCTTGCCTTTGAACGCGGCGAAACAGTCCTGCGCGATGGCCTTAATCTGAGCGGCGTTCGCAGTCTTGTCGACACAGGTCTGCGCAGCGACGCCGTCGATGCACGCGTTCGCCCGAGTGATGTCGACCTCGATATTCTTCTGATCGACGTTCGGGAGCCCAAGCTGCAGCGTACTGCCTTCGACGCCTACATCGAGGATGGTGCGACAGGTCGCGATGTTGAAGGGCTTCCCGGAGCAACAGGTGTTTTGGGCGCGCTGGCAGTAGGTATCGACCATCGCGGTCTTGAACTGGAGCGCAGTATAGGGAATGTCACCGTCACGCGTATCGATCGACGCGTCGGACACGTCGGGCTTCACTTGGGCATCGGACGCGTCGGTCGTCGTGACCACGTCGGGAAGCGAAGTATCGGGGAGGCCGGTATCCGCAAGAGAGCCATCCGGCGCGGCGACGATGGTCGTATCGCTACATGCACTGATCGCCGTGACCACGGAAACACTGAGACCAACTGCTGCGAGCAACTTCAAGGAAACTCTCATAAGACGTCCTCCAACTATCAAGCCTAGCACAGGGGCGCACCTAGGTGCATTTTGAGGTATTCGACCGCGGTGCGCCTCATTTTCGCGCGATCTCGGCGTTTTTCCGCCCCCTCACGGCGATGCGGAACGTCGGAGCAAGAGCCCCTTGTTCACGAGTTCTTCGGTGAGCTTCGCGAAATCGTCGACCATGGTTTCGAGGTCGACCTCGTACCGAGAGACCGCGTCGGTTGCGATTTCCCGGGGCGTTTTTCCGGATGCGAGGCCATGCCACAGCAGGAGGCCGAGCTCCGAAAGGCCAAAATAATCGCCGCCCTGAAGGTCGAGGAGAACCAGCTCCCCATCGAACTCACGGACGAAAACATGAGAGGGCACGACGACGGACAGGTCGCGGAAGTCGCTTTCTGCACTCACCGAACTCATGCTCCGAGCACCTCTAGCATCCGTTGCTCGACCTCGGCCAGATGTTCGAAGCCGCGCGGTCGGCCGATACGATAGAGGGGCACCCGTGCGAGCATGTGGGAGAGGTGTTCGAGATCGGCCTTCAGCACCGCAGGTTCGTCGAACACGAAGCGCGCCAAGCACGGCAGAAGGAGCCCGACCGTCGCGAACCCCTTCACGCGTTCGACACGCACGCAGTCGTCGTCGGCAAACGAAACGAGCGCCGCGAGCTTCGTGCGCTCCCCCACCTGGCTCGCATCGACGGACGTCTTCGCGCGGCCGTCGTCGGCGCGCACGCCCAGGGCTTCACAGGCGTCGGGCAGGAGGAAATGCGTCCGTTCCGATGGCAGTACGAAAAAGCCTTCATCGGTTTGCTCGATATGGGCGACATCGTCCGCCAAGGTCAGCCACCCTTTGCGCCCGAGGTACGCGGCGAACGTCGACTTACCAGAGCCGCTCTCGCCGATGAACGCGACGGCCTTGTCCCCTTGGACGACGGCACTTGCATGAAGGCTGAGCTCTCCGCGAAGGTGACGCAGAAGCGCCACGACGACACCACGTTCGAGCTTCTGGAGGGAAAGGACGTCTGCGCCCTCCGCGGGTTCGAAGGTGTGCGCGACACCATTGCGGGGAGCCCGCAAGACCCCGAGCTCGGGCCACTCAGCGAGGACCGTGTCCCCATCGCGACCGATGCGCAGAACGAGCGCACCGTCCGCGTATGTCTCACTCAGCCACTTCAAGAAAGGCCTCCACCACGAGAGCACTCCATAGGAACGACATGCGAACGTACCCGTCATCCATGGATCCGCCGAGTGCTTCGCGCACTTCGCGATGCAAAAGGGTGCCGTCGACGATGCCGAGTGCCTCACTTCGCCTGCCACGCGAAAGCTCGAGGGCGCGGGCTCGGGTCTCGGCGGGCGCCATTAGTGCATGCACGAGCTCTTCGAACGATGCCTTGTCGGATCGCACGCGAATGCGTTCGGGGACCTTCCCTCGCAGCGCCTCCCGGAAGAGCCCGCGATGCAAGTCACCGTGGAGGAGGAGCGGCGGTGGGATGGCCGCGACGAAGCGAGCGACCTCTTCGTCGAAGTAGGGGTCGCGAATGGGCAGGCCCGCAAACCCCTCGATTTGCGAGCGGTGCTCTGCATACTCCTCGAACATCGGGCGCCCTGCGAACGCTCGAAAGCGCTCGGTGGGTGTGCGCGGGATGATGTCGCGGACGCGCTGCCGTGCTGCATCGTCCAGGAGTTCGATCGACCGTGGGCCGAGATGCGGCATGTAGCGCCCGAGCGCCCTCTTCATGCGCGGGAGACGAATCGAAGCGGGAAGGAACGGCCGGAGAAGCGGTCGTCCGATCAAGCCGAGCCGCCGCGAAAAGGGCATGTCGACCGGTGCGCGATAGCGCATGGCACGTCCGAGTGCGCGAGCGAGCCCCCGCGGACGATACAGCGCGTCGCCCGTGATCGCCGATTCGACGACCCCTGCGAGCACTTCGTCTCCGCCGGAGCCGAGGAGGAGCACTTCGGCGCCCTGTTCCTTCGCCGCGCGAATCGCGCATGTCTGGAGCGTGACGGTCAGTGGCGTCAGCGGCAAGCCACGCGCGACCATCGCCGAGAGCACGTCGTTCGCGGCCACGGTAGGTGCAAGGTACACGGGAACGATACCGAGCTCGCGCACGAGGTCTGCGAAGTAAGGGCGGTCGTCACCCCGCCCCCCGAAATGCCACGTGATGGTGGAAACCTCCTTGGGATTGGCGCCGCGCGCCTCGGCGATGGTCGCAGCGAGCAGTGCGCTCGAGTCGAGCCCTCCTGCGGCCATGACGGCCACGCGCGTCCTGCCGTCGATGGCCCTCCGCACCGCACGACGCGTGAGGTCCCAAAACGCCTCGGCGAGTTCGCGCGGCCCTGTTTGCACCGTCCGGACCTCCGCCTTCGACGCTTCGCTCGCCACCTTCCGCACGGCACCCGCTGCGTCGAACACCCACTCTTCGAGCGCGGGGATCCGCTCGATGTCGCGGAAAGGCAAGCGATGCCGCGCGCCGACGTAGACGGTTTGCCCCGCAAGACCGCTCGCGTCGATCGCTGGCTTTGGCCCGACCGCGGCGAGCGTCGCAAGGTCGGTCGAAAGAAGCCGGAGCCCCTCTGGAAGCACTCGCACGTAGGTCGGCCTCCCCTCGATGCTCGGTGAGCACGCGCGGAGCGTCGTCCCCCGCTCTTCTTCCAAGAGCTCGATCGCCGCACCGGTGACGCCGCGCTCGCGCACAGAGAGGCCATTGCCACCCTCCTTTGGAACGAGGTGCTGCGGCCCCCACACGGCGACGTGCGCGCCGCCTGACACGCGAAGCGACGTGGGCTCCGCGAGGCCAGCCTCGGAGAGGACGCGCTTCCACTCGCGCTCTCGCGGCCCCTGACTAGACCCGAGGAGAACGAGAATCACGACGTCACGGCAACGGCGAAAGCCTCACCCCAAGCGGTGTGAGGCGCTTTCGGCAGATCAGGCGCCCATCATCGAAATTTCGAACGGCCCTGTCGTCACGCCGAGTGTGAGCTCGCGGACGCTTCCGAGACGACGAAGCTGCGGAGACGCGTACGAACGCTTCGCTTCGCCGGTACTCGCGGCGAACACTTCACGTGCGTCATGCGAATCACTTTGCGGTGCGATACCAGCGTTCTCTTTGCTCGACATACGTACAGCTCCTCTAGGGACCTTCAAGGGTAGCGTCCATGTAGATGCACCCGCAAGCCTTTGCATTCAAGAGAAAACAGACTTCGCGCTAACTATTTGTGATGATTCATGAATGGGTGCAGCGTCGTGAAGCGCTGGGTGGGCTCGCCGGGGCGGCCCAACGACCACGCCCAAAGGTAGTCGTCCCTGGTTTCCCGAGCGAAGACGCTGAGTTCCAGCTTTTCGCCGGCCCGTACGCGGAGGGGTGTCCGGAGCGGCAAGAAGCCGCGCGCGTACACGCGGCAGTCGAAGCTCGAAAGCGAGACGCCTTCCGCAAGCTGCCCCTCGAACCAGAGAACGATGCCGTGAACCTCCGCATCCCTCGATGCCGTGACCGCCCCCTCCCCTCGCACGAGCTCCGGTGGCGTTTCGCCGTACGTGAGGTCACCGAGGGTCAGCGTCTCGGAGACGACCTGCGATTTTGCGATGGGCACTTCTCGATCGTGATGAAACGCGTTCACGAGGGCTTCGCCCACGGACGAGAAATCGAACCCGAGCGGTGCATCGAAGTGCGGCTTGAAGATGGCGCGATGCGTTGCCTCTGCGGAGGCGAGCGCCGCGAACAAGCGGTCTTTGACGGGAATGAGTTTTCCGCCCGGAACGAGAAGGCGATTCCGTGCGTCCGCCAGGGCAGAGAGGTGCTTCGAAAAGAGCGGGGAGACTCCTCGCAGGTCGGAGACGACGACATCGGCGCGGCGCCCTCCGCCGATCTCGAAGTCCGTCGAGAGTCCATGGACGACGGTGACCTTTCCTCGGAAGCCATTCTGCGCACACACCTCGGCGACGAGCTGGACGGCGGCATTCGATTCGATGGCGTAGACATGCGAAGCGCCCGCACGAAGCGCGAGAAGTGTGCAGATGCCCGTGCCAGCGCCAATGTCGATGACCACGTCGCCGGGCCGAACGGAAGAAGAGATGGCAGCCCGATAGGCTTCGAGCCTGACGTCGTCGCTCATCATCCTTCCGTAATCTCGAACGGTGTACATGGGTCTTCTCGTCTCTCTCTGTTTGCCCTTCGCTCTTCTACCACGCATACCACGCATCTCTCCTTCGCGTGCCGGCGGCGCCCCTGATAAGGTGTGTTCATGGCTCCTTCGGGTGAAAGCGGCGCACGTGGCTCCTCCCTCGGCACCTTCGTCGGCGGCACGCGCGGCAAAAACGAACGCGGCGAAGACCTGTTCACATTCGACATCGTCGATCTCGATACGGGCGCGCTTTCTCGAGCGGAGCTCGATTTCCTCGGGCACGGCGTCGCCTTCGACCCGACCACGCGTCACGGCAAAAACACGGCGGTCGTATTCGAAAAACGCGGTCCCGGAGGCGCGCTGGTCGACCTCGACCGAGCCATCGTCCTCTCGCCCATCTTGGCTTCCCCGGGCCGCGCTTTCTACGGACACGCTGCCTACGACGCCGCGGGCTCGAAGCTGTTCGTGGTCGAGAGCGACCTTGCGACCCATGCAGGAGTCATCACCGTGCGGGACCCGGCGACCTTCCACGTGCTGGGGGAGTTCCCATCCCACGGACAAGCCCCGCACGACTGCATCCTCGTCGGAACGACGCTCGTCATCACGAACGGTGGCGGTGACCTCGAAGCGGTGCGTGAAGAGCCCTCCGTCACCTACGTCGACACGAGCGATGCGCGGCTGCTCGAGCGTTTCACGTTCGCCGACTCGAAAATCAACGCAGGCCACATCGCGCTCCGGTCGAACGGCGACTTCGTGGTCTCGTCCGCCCCCCGGGCAGGGCTTCCCGAAACGACATCACTCGGAGGGGTCACGATTCGTGCGGGCAAGACCAAGTGCGAACGCATGAAGCTTCCGAAGGCCACCGTCGCACGCATGCTGGGTGAGTCTTTGAGCGTCGCCATCGACGAAGACTCCGGCATCGCCTGTGTCACGAACCCCCACGGCAACATCGTGACGTTCTGGGACGTCTCCAAGAGAAAGCTCGTCCGGTCGCTCGACCTCGAGTTTCCGAGGGGCGTCGCGCTCACGCGAAACGGAAAGAGCTTCGTGATCTCCGTGGGAAAGGCTCCCCCGACGCTTCTCGAGGTCGACATCGCGACCTTCGCCCAGGCCCCGTTTGCCGGAGCCCCTTCCGGCGTCATGTCGGGGTCGCATCTCTTTCCGTGGGAGCGCCGAGCCTGAGCTTTCGCTACGATGAAAGTCCGATGGACCTCCTCAAAGTTGCGGGCGATACGGCATGCCTCCTCGAGAAGTACGGCGTCACTGCGTGTGGTCGAAAGCGCGACGGCATCGTGACGCTCGATTGCTACGGCGAGTTTCAGGGCGAGCACCGGACGTGGTCGTTCCAGCTCGACGAGCACGACAGGTCGAGTGAGATCTTGCTCGCGCGCGTTCTCGCCACCGTCAGTGACAACGGCCCATCGTCACGCGCCGACTGAAGAGCCGCGAGTCTCAGCCAGCCTTTCGTACGTCGACGAGTGCCGGCGGGATGGGCAGCGTGCCCGATTGCTTTCGGGACGCTTCGAGTTCCTTCCTGCGCGAGGGAACGATCATGCTCTGCCCAGACGCACGTTGCCAATCGCGCACCATGTCTTCGAGGTCTCTCACCGTCTCGATGCTCTGCAGATTGGCGAGGGCACATTGCGCCCCGACGAGTTCGTCGAGTCGAAGCACGACGAGCACGAGGTCGAGCGGGTCGAGTCCAAGGTCGCGGACGAGGTGGTCCTCCGAGTGGACGGAATCGAGCGCCACATCGAGATGAAGCGCAACGGCTACGCGAACCAAACTGTCGTCGATACTCGGCATGACCAAAGGCCTTTCAGAAGTGCGAGAAGTGCGAAGAACGTCGTGAGAGAAGAACCGCCCCACTGACGGAAGAACGGTCTCGCTCTCGGAAGTGTTCCTCTCCCTGGGAAATCGATCATGCAAAACGAAAAATGAGTCGGAGCGAGGCGCAGAACGTACGCGTGTTCATGCGACATGCACGCAAGGCGCCTACATGACGCTACGTCTTCTTTTCAGCTTGTTTCATGGCGCGGTCACGCTCTGCGGCGCGCCAGAGGTACCACGACGCCATCGTGCGATGGGGCGACCACCTTGCACCATAGGCGGCGAGTTCCTTCGGTGCAGGAAGCGGCAGGTCCTTCTTTCGACCCGCATTCTGCCTGAGGACGCGAAGTCCATGGCGAAGTCCGAAGTCGTCGACGGGAAGAACGTCTTCGCGCCCGAGTTGGAACATGAGCAGCATCTCGACGGTCCAGCGCCCCACGCCGCGCACGCGAGTGAGACGCTCGACGATCTCTTCGTTCGAGAGCTTCTGGATGGTGCGTGAGCTCGGCACGATGCCGGAGAGTGCCTTCTCTGCGATGTCTTTCAACGCCAAGGCTTTGGCCGAAGAAAAGCCGACACTCCGAAGCGCATCGAGCGAGGTAGACTGTACGTCCTCCGGCGTTGGGAACTTTTTGCCAGGATAGAGCGCACAAAAGCGCCGGAGGATCGTCTCCGCAGCCTTCCCATGAAGCTGCTGGTGCGCCACCGCACGCATGAGCGATTCGTACGGCGCGCGTTTCGGCTTCGTCTCCATCGTGCACGGGCCAACGACCGAGATGATGGCTGCCATGAGCGGGCACGCGTCTGCGAGGACGGCTTCGCGACTCGTGATCGCAGTCTTCTTCGCCTTCTTCGCGACCTTCGCGGACGTCGCGACAGGAGAGTCCTTCACAGGGGACTTCTTTGCGGCGGACTTCTTCGCGGCCATGAGCGTTCCGAATGGTGACATCCGCATGCCTGCCAATCAACGGGCCAACGTCGGTCGCCCGCGGCAAACGGACACCCAGTGCCTTGACCACGAACAAATTGCGTATTTTATTTCGCACCCGAGCGAGCGCGACCCCGAAACGAGGATTACACTTCATGAAGTACCATGAAAAGCGCCCACCTTTCGACGAAGCTCTCCGTCGCGCCCCGAGCGCGGGTGCGTAGTTTCGATCGCACCACGGTGAGGGCGCTCGCCGAGGCGATGTTCGAAGGGGGTGAGCAAGCGCTTACGGCGACGCGCATCGAGGAGGTCACGGATCGCGTCTTCTCGATGATCGACGGCGCGGGCTTCGTGGTGCGCTTCGGTCTTCGGTTCGCGATCTTCGCGCTGTGGCTCTCTCCCATCCTCGTCGGAAAACACTTCGCTGTCCTGCCTCGCCTCCCCGTCGGTCGCAGGCTCTCCGTACTCGAAGCGCTCGAGCGATCACGCGTCACCAACCTCCTGCTCATGTTCGTCGGCGTGCGTGCGATTCTGACGATGGTCTTCTACGACGACGCGGCGGAGCTCGCGCACATGGGGTATCGCGCGACCGATCAAACGCGCTTCGCCCGACACCTCGAGCTCGTCGCACGGACCGAGCCTGCGCCCGTGCCCTTGGAAAGCGGCGTTCGGCTCCGCGAGCACGCGCACGAAGAATTCGACAGCGACGCAGAAATCGTGGCGGCGACAGACATCGCACCGCACCATGCGTCGCACGAGGACGTCGCATGAACGTCCTCCGAGGCCGCGATCAACGCGCTCCGCTCGACCTCCGAGCTGATGCCGTTGTCGTGGGCTCGGGCTCCGGTGGTGCGGTCGTTGCGCGCGAGCTCGCGAGGGCAGGTCTCTTCGTGGTCGTCGTCGAAGAAGGCGCGCACCATACGCCAGCCCAATACGGCAGCTACAGCCCTTCGACGTCGCTCGCCAAGTTGATGAGAGAGTCCGGTCTCTCGCTTGCCTTCGGGTTCGGCGAAACACCGACCATGAGCGTCCTCGCGGGAAAGTGTGTCGGTGGTTCCAGCGTCGTCACGGGCGGTGTCTGCTTTCGCATTCCGGACGAGGTCCGTCACGAGTGGCAGCACGGCCTCGGCCTCTCCGGCCTTTCGGCAGAGGCCCTCGCACCGCTCTACGAAGAGCTCGAACGCGATTTGTCGGTCGAAGTCGTGCCCGACGCCATGCGCTCGCGGTCGACCGAACTCTTCGTGATGGGCGCCGAAAAGCTCGGCATCCCGATGAAGAGCCTCCGCCGCAACATGATGGGGTGCAAGGGGGCTTCCCGGTGCAACTTCGGCTGTCCCAACCAAGCGAAGCGCAGCGTCGACGTCGTCATGCTCCCAGAAGTCACCGAACGCGCCGGCATCATCGTCTCCGATGCGCTCGTCGAACGCGTCATCATCCGTGAAGGACACGCGGTCGGTGTGAAGGGTCACTTTGCGCCTTCTGACGATGGTCGCCCGGGCGAATCGTTCGAGGTGCATGCCCCTCTCGTCGTCGTCGCCTGCGGGTCTCTCCATACGCCGCTTCTGCTGCGACAAAGCGGCCTTCACTCGCCACATATCGGAAGGCACCTCACGCTGCATCCATCGTTCCGGGTGGGCGCCCTCTTCGACGAAGACGTGAACGGGTGGGACGGCGCGATGCAGAGCGTCTACTCCGATCATTATGCGAGCCGCGGCATCACACTGATCGGTGCTTACACGGCGCCGAGCATCTTGTCCGCTGCCTTCCCCGGCGTAGGGAGGGCCCATCGGGCTCGTGTTCGCACGATTCCCAAGCTCGCGTTCTTCGGCGCACTCATTCACGACGAGCCGAGTGGACGCATTCGGCGATTCTTTTCGCGAGAGCCCTTCATCACCTACAGCATGGCGGAGCGTGATCGCGCCCGCATGTGGGAGAGCATCGGCATCCTCGGCGAAATGGCTTTCGCCGCTGGCGCTCGCGAGCTCCTCTTGCCGGTGTTCGGAGCAGAGCCGCTCACGTCGAGGGAGGAGCTCCGTGCTTTTCTCGCATCGCCACCGAGCGCGCGTCGGGTCGAGTCCATGTCCTTTCACCCCCTCGGCACTGCGCGCATGGCGGCGTCGAAAGACGCAGGCGTCGTTGCCGAAACCGGCGAAACGTTCGAGGTGAAGAACCTGTTCGTAGCCGACGGCAGCGTCTTGCCCTCGAGCCTCGGGGTCAACTCACAGCTTCCCGTGATGACGATGGCGCTCCACATCGCGCGACAGATCGTCGCCCGAACCCTCGCCCGTGCACCCAGCAAGCGCGTCGCGTGAGTATGGAGTGAACGCACGACCTCTTGAAGTCGATGCGCGTGGGGCAACGTGCGTCCGTTTCCCTCGTTTCGCCTCGGCCACCCGCTGCTGCATTTCTCGGGATCTCGGCGTAGCCGTCGTTTCGCCCCCGGCGTCGTTTCGCCCCCCAGCGTCGTTCTAACCGCGGCCGTTTCTTGCTAACGAGGAGAGCCCATGAAGCCCCTTGCTCTCCTCGCAAACGATGACGGCCACTTCAGCGAAGGCATTCGTATTCTGCGCGAAGTACTCTTGCAGGACTTCGACGTCGTGCTCCTCGCACCGGAGACCGAGCAGAGCGCCGCAAGCCACGCGCTCAGCCTGCACAGACCGCTCCGATTGAAGAAGCTCGAACCGGGCATTTTCACCCTCGACGGAACGCCCGCCGATTGTGTGTATGTTGCACTTCATGCAGGTGACCGCGTGCTCCCCCGCATGCCCGACGTCGTCGTTTCGGGGATCAATCGCGGGCTCAACCTGGGACAGGACGCGTTCTATTCGGGGACGGTGGCCGCTGCGCGTGAGGCTGCTCTTCGCGGCATTCCCTCCCTCGCCGCGAGCGCAGAGATTGGCTCGGACCTCTCCGCCGTAGCGAAGCTGTCGTCGACCCTTGCCACCCGCCTCTTGAACGAGAAGGCGCGTGAGCGCGCGCTCGTGAGCCTCAACGTCCCGAAGGCTTGGAACAACGAAGTCAGGGCCGCTCGCCTCGGAAAGCGCCACTACGAGGAAGAGCTCTTCTTCCGCACGGATCCGCGTGGTCGCGAATATCTCTGGCTCGGCGGGCCCGGCGTCAAGCACGAGGACGACCCGGGAAGCGACACGGACCTCTTCGACCGCGGATACGCAACCCTCACGTCCCTCGACCTCGACCTCACGTCGCGGGACGACGGAGGCCTGGCGGCGCTACTTTCCGGAGAGACGCTTCGGCAGTAGGCCGAGCAGCGTGAAGAGGGCGCCGATGCGTCCGAAAAGGCCGACGCCGCCCTTGAACTTCGCCATCGTGCGCGCGATGGAGGTGAGCACGTCCGTGTAGGGGTACCACCACAGCTCCGACTTCGCGCGATTCTTGTCGACCAAGAGGAGGCGCGGACGCGTCAGGCCATCGAGTGCGAAGGGCGAATTCGTGACACCCCAGCCGCTCTCGCCGACGCCGGTCCAGGGCGTCATGGGGAGTGCGCCGGTAAAGGAGTGGTTGTTGACGGTGACGACCCCTGCGCGTAGGCGGTGCCCGATCGCCTTGCCGCGGTCGATGTCCTTCGTCCATACGCTCGCAGTGAGACCGAACTTCGACGCGTTTGCCAGGATAACGGCCTCTTCCGCGTCTCGTACTTTGACGATCGGAAGAATGGGACCGAAGGTCTCCTCCGTCATGAGGGGACCTTCGTCCTTCGCGAGCGAAAGAACCGTAGGCGGATACCGGAAGGGGCCTTTCGCATCGGCTGCCTCCGAAGGGTCCCCGCCTGTTTCTACCTTCGCGCCGAGCTCCTTCGCGGCGGCGACGTGTCGAGCCACGACGTCGAACTGCGCTTTCGTGGCGAGCGGCCCAACATCCGACTCTTTCAGGGAGGCGACGAGAGCCGTGACACGCTTCGTAAAGGCCTCTGCGATGGACGTTTCCACATAGACGCGTTCGACGGCGCCGCAGTTTTGGCCCGCATTCGAGAGCGCACCCCAGACCACTCCGTTCGCGGCACGTTCGATGTCGCAATCCGAGAGAACGATGGCCGCGTCTTTGCCGCCGAGTTCGAGCGCGCAAGGAATGAGCTTGTCGACGCAGGCATGCGCGACCTTGCGCCCGGTCGCCACGCTGCCGGTAAACACGACCATGTCGACATCGGTTTGCAAGAGCTCGGCTCCGAGAGAGCCATCGCCCGTGCACACCGTGAAGAGGTCGTCGGGCACGAGTCCTTTCAGGAGCTCGCCGATCTTCTTTCCGGAATCGGGGCTCACTTCGCTCGGCTTGAAGAGCACGGCGTTGCCAGCGAGGAGCGCGGGTACGATGGTTCGCAGGGGCAGCGCCACCGGGAAGTTCCACGGCATGATGGCGAGCACGACGCCACGTGGTTCGCGTGTGATGACCCCAGACTTTCCAGGGTACGAGATCGCATCGAGCTCGACGTCCATCGGCTCGAGGTGCTCGAAGCCGACATTGCACCAATAGGTCACGACGTCCGCAGAAGGCAGCACCTCCGCGAGCAGCGCCTCCGCGAGCGGTTTCTTCACCTCGCGGTGGACGATTTCCGCGATCGCATCGGCCTCCTCGAGAATGCGTTTCGCGAGAGGGCGAAGTGCCGAGATGCGGTCTTCCACGGACCGAGCTGCCCAGGCGAGTTGCGCTGCTTTGGCACGTGTCACGAGAGCGGCGCTCTCTGTCTGTGAAGGCTTGTCGGTCATCGAGGTTCCCCGGCGAGTAGCCTAGTTCGGCCAGGCACGATTTGCTAGGCTCGATCCCGTGAAGCAAGCCTCGAACGATTCGTCTGATTTGCGTGCGACATACCGCGAACACGTTGCGGAGCTCGTCCGCGACTACGAGAAGGCTCTCGCCGCTCATGATCTCGACGGCATCGTCGTCCACTCGGGTAGCGCCAAGAAGAAGTCGATCTTCGACGATCAGTATTTCCCCCACCGGCCGACCCCCCACTTTCAACACTGGGCGAACCTCTGGGACCCGGACTGCGCCGTCGTCTTCGCGGTGGGGCGCAAACCACGGCTCTATTGGCCGCCGAACACCAGCTTCTGGGAAAGGCCCCGCCCCGTCGACGCGTCGTACTTCGAAGGCACCTTCGAGCTTCATCGTGGAGAGGTCCAGGGCGCGAAAGGCACCTTCCCTGCGCGCATGGCGTTCATCGGAGAGACGCCTGAACGCGCCGCCGAACTCGGCATCGAGGCCGTCAATCCTCCAGCACTGCTCGCCACGCTCGACGCACTGCGCTCGCGCAAGACGGCGTACGAGGTCGCGTGTCTTCAAAGGGCGAATGACCTCGCCGCGAAGGGTCACGAAGCGCTCCGCGTGGCCTTCCAGAGCGGGGACGCGTCCGAGCTCGAGTTGCACCTCGCTTACCTCGCTGCGACGGGTCAGGACGACCCCGAGACCCCCTACAAGAACATCGTCGCGGCCGGCGAGAACGCCGCCATCCTGCACCACATTGCCTATGGCACCCAGAGGCAGCGTGCGCGGTCTCTCCTCGTCGACGCGGGCGCCGTGTATCGAGGCTACTGCTCCGACATCACGCGGACCTGGGTGAGACCCGGCAGTGCGGGGGCCGACACCTTCGCCGAACTCGCCCTCGGCCTCGAGGAAGCGCAGAAGGGGCTCGCTGCGCGCGTCCAAGCTGGCGCGGTATTCGAGACGCTCCACGACGATGCTTGCCGTGCCGTGGCGACGCTGCTCAAGAAGGCCGGAGTCCTTCGAGACATCTCCGCCGAAGAGGCCGACGCGAAAGGCATCAGCCGAGTCTTCCTCCCGCATGGCCTCGGTCATTCGCTCGGTCTCCAGACGCACGACGTGGGTTGCGCCCTCCGCAAACCCAAGGCCGAAAACCCGTTCCTTCGCCACACCGCTTCGCTCGAAGTGGGTCAGGTCATCACGATCGAGCCCGGTATCTACTTCATCGACACCCTGCTCGCCGAGTTACGCGAGAAGCCCGAAGGCTCCCACGTCGACTGGAAGCTCGTGGAGGAGCTCTCCCACTTCGGTGGCATTCGCATCGAAGACGACATCGTGGTCACGAGCACGGGAAGCCAGAACCTCACACGCCCCTTCCTTCCGGAAGGTGCAGCCTACAAATAGGCGGCCACCTTCAGGCTTTGAGTCGCGCTTCGCGCTCTTCGGCGAGGGCCGCATATCTGCGCGCCTCCGCTTGGGCATCCGGGTTTCCGACGAACTCGGAAGATGTGGAGAGGAGGTCGGCGTAAGCGCGGTAGCTCCGGGAAAGCTCCACCTGATTGCCGATCGCCTCGAAGATGCGAATCGATTCGTGCAGATGCTCTCGCGCTTCGTGGGCACTCGGTCCACCCGCGCTGCCTGCTGCGACCACTTCTCCGAGCACGCGCAGGGCGATGCCGAGCTGCACCTTGCTGTCGAGTTCGCGGAGGAGTTCGACGGCGCGCCCGGTCCACTCGCGGGCCTTGGTCAAGTCTCTGCGTGCGAGGTGCGCCTTCCCGAGGCCACGGATGGCTTCGGCGACCCCGAGCTTGTCGCCGAGCTCTTCGGCCACTTCCCGCCCCTGTTCGAAGCACGCAATCGCCAAGTCGGGTTGTTTGAGACGTGTGTAGGTTTCACCCAGATTGACGACCACGAGGCCGACGCGCGCCTTGTCGTTGCTCTCTTTGGCCACGGTGAGGGCTTCGTTGAAGAGCGCGAGCGCGCGGGCATCGTCGCTCTGGTCTTGCGCGACGGTGCCGAGATTGTTCAGCGTCACGCTGACGCCCACGAGATCGCCAATCTCGCGGCGAATCTGCAACGCTTGCTCGAACGCCTGACGAGCTTCGGCGTATTGCCCCGAATCTTGATAGACGAGTCCCAAATTGTTGAGCGAGAGAGCGATGGATCGACGGTCACCAAGGCGCCTACGCATGGCAAGGGAGCGCTTCGTGGCCTCGAGGGCGCGCTCGTAGTCGCCGCGCAGCCAATAGAGCTTTCCGATATCGTCGATGGTGCTCGCGAGACCGCGTTCGTCCTTGGCGGCCTCGAATAGGCCGAGGGCGGCTTCGAGATGGGGCGTCGCTTCGTCGAGGCGGCCCATGTCTCGATACAAGCGCCCGATACGGCCGTGCGCTGCTCCCCCCTTCGCTTTGAGGTCGAGGCGATACGCGAGCTCGAGCATGTTGCGGAACGTCGCCTCGGCTTCATCGGTGCGCCCGAGAAGGTGGAGAACGTCGCCGTAGTGATGGTAGGCGATCATCAACTCTTCGATGCGCGCCGAGCTGCCCGATGACGCATAAAGCGAGAGTCCTTTCGCGTAGAGCTCGGCCGCCTTCGCATTGGCGTAGTGCGATCGCGCGACGGCCGCTGCCTCCATGTACGCCGCCGCAGCACGGGCGTGGAAGCCCGCGAGCTCGTAGTGCTTCGCGAGAAGCGTGAGCTGCTCTTCGTTGTCGCGCACGTTCGGCTTGAACGAAAGCCAATCGGCGAGGCCCGCATGGCAACGCTTCTGAATCGCCATGGGCACTTGCTTGCTGAGCGTTTCGCGCTCGAGGTTGTGCTTGAAGACGTACTCGTCGTCTCCGGGGAACGTACTGTCGGGAAGGCGCAGAATGTAGTCGCGCGAGGTGAGCTGCTCGAGCATGAGCTTCACCGCCACCTGCGGCGGATCGGCCGTTGCACTCCAGAGCCCGGGACGACTCTTCTCGCTTCGACGAAGGGCGACGAGGCCTCCCTCCCAGAAGACGCCTCCCATCATGGCCGCGTATTCGAGGAGCGTGCGTTCTTCGGGAGAGAGCGATGCGATGCGCGCTTCGACGGCGTCTTGTACGGTGAGCGGAAGGCGGACACCTTCGAGACGCTCCTCGTGGATGATCCACCGATCTTGCTCCGCGAGGGGGTCTTCGCTTTCGAGAACGTTCATCTCGAAGAAGACACTCACCATCTGCTCGAGCAAAGCAGGGTTTCCACCCGCGAGGGTGCACGCGGCGTCGATGAGATCTTCGACCGCCGGCACATCACCGCAAGGCGCAAGCAAGTCTTGCATGACGGTGGCTGCGTCCGCTTCGGAGAGGGGGCCGAGGTCCAACGTGGCGTGGAACTCGTTCGAGCCCCCCCAGTCGTCGCACCGCGTGACGACATCGGGCCTTCCGACGCAAATGAAGAAGATCGGCGCCTGCGTCTCGCGCATGAGGTAGCGCAGGAGTTCGAGCGACTCCGTCGACGCGTGATGGAGGTCGTCGAACAAGAGGACCATGGGCCCTGATTGGCTCGCCGCATCGCTTTCGAAAAACCGACGCATGACCGCCCGGCGAAGGTGGCTCGCTTGCGAAGCGTCTGCGGCGAGTGCGCGAATGAGCGGGGAGTCGAAGAACTCGAGCCCCATGAGCTGCCCGAGGAAGTAACAGACGTCGCCGACCTTGCGGTCTCCCAAGACCTTCGCCACCTCGGCGCGAACGGCCTCCTTCTGCTCTTCCGCGCTCATGCCTTCGACGAGACCGAAGCGTGACCGGAGCAGGCGTGCGAAGACGCCGAACGTCGCGTCCCCTTCCCTCGTGCCGCCGCGATAGACCCGCGAGCTTCGGCTGTGTTGAGCGCGGCGCAAAAAGTCGCGCACGAGCCTCGTTTTGCCGATGCCAGCAGAGCCGAGAACCGTCAGCGAGCGAACCTTGCCATCCAGTTGAACGAGCGCGAGGCGGTCTTCGAGCTCACGCAGCTCTGCCGCGCGACCGAACAGTTGGCCGCCACCGTGAGCGCCGTGATCAGGGCTGCTCTTGCTGAACTCGGACATGGGTACCTCTCATCCTACGCGAAGGAGGTCCGAGGTCCCATGTGAAATAGGTCGCGAAGGAGGCGCTTCCTGTCGCTTAGGGGCTGTCCCGGGATGATTTTGGGACAGCCCACAGCCGTCCGATGGTCCTAGTGCTCGTCGGGGCTGGCCGAGACCGGACCGTCGACGTCGTCGAAGCTTCGATCCGGAGCAGTGGCGCCCTTCGAGTCCTTCTCAGCCGGCTCGGAAGCGCTCGGGGATTCCGGCTTTTCCGTCTTTTCGATGCGCGCAGGAATGACCACCGAATCGAGACCTTGGATGCGGGGCCCGAGGAGCTTCGAAAGTCCGTCCTCCTCCTCGGCCGGCTTCTCCGCAGGCTTCGCGGCCTTCGGTGCTGCGGGCTTCTCGACCTTTGCGGACTTCGAGTGCGCCGGGCTCGGCGTGCTGGCAGGCGTCTTCGCGCCGGGCGCATGGCTCGCGGGGTGGTCCTTCCCGCTCCCTGCGTGGCGTGCGATCGGATTCTTCCGATGCTTCGCAGGCGTCGGCAGCTCGATGCACTCCGTCATGTTCTTCGGGCATCCGATGCGCACGTGGAAGTGATCGTCGTGCGGGAGCGACCCACGCGGCTGGGCGAGGAGCTCGGAAGCGCGTTCACGGATGTCGGGGTGTGCCCCCACGTGCTTGGCGTAGGCGAGGAGGCGTTCCCGCAAGGGCGTCGCCACGAAGATGTGCGTGATGTGGACCTCCGGGTCTGTCACGAGGGCCGCAACGAGCTCCCAATTTCGCGCATCGTCGAAGACTGCGCCGGGCCAGTGCTCTGCTTTGCCGTTCCCGTCGAAGGCCACGAAGCCATCCGAGAGCAGGGCCTTGCCCTGAGCGTTCTTCACGTAAAACCCGATATCTGCATCACGTCCGCTTTCGTGAGACGCATGCCGATCGATCTCCCCACCGTGGCGTTGCGAGACGTGCCCCAGGTTCATGACGCTTCCAGGGAAGCGCTTCGCCACTTGGTTCGATGCCCGCTGAATCATGTGCACGATCGATGGAAGCCCCCAGCGCACGTCGTGCTGCGCGTAGGCCGGAGCGAACCTGAGGGAAGCCGAAGGCTCGATGTGCATGCCGTTTTCCAGCTTCCCGTCCGTCGGGGAGCCAACACTCACCGCTCGCGGAGCCAGGCTCGCCGTTCGCGTGTCGCCCTTCTTCCCGGCAGCTGCGCCCTTGGCGGCGGTGGCAACGACCGGAGTGATCGTGCCGGCTTGCGCCGAGTGGCGATGCGTGCGCGCCGGTGCTCGCTTTGCCCTGGCAGGCGCGGCCTCGGCCGACGCGGCAAAAGCCGAACACGCGAGACCGAGGAGCAAGGCCAAAGGGGCGAGCCGAGGAATACGGGTGACGAGGGTGCGCACGGTCCGAAAGCAACACGCCCGGCAAAAGTGGGCCAAATTTTGTGCCTTTCGGCATTCCCGATGAGCTACCCTGCCGCCAAACCATGACCACTCCTGCGCAAATGCCGAACCCTTCGCTACTCACCGCAGAACAAGCTTATCAGCTGGCCAACGTCACGAAGACGGCGCCGCAATGGGTGGGCACGACGCCTCGATGGCTCGTCAGCCTCCTTCCGTGGGTTCCGCTCGAAGCCGGAACCTATCGCGTGAACAAAGTGAAGGAGGGCTCGGAAGCCAACATCGGCATCCAGTGCAGCCCGAGTGATGGGGAGGTGCTTCCCCGCGCCGGGATCGAGTACGAAGAGCAGCCGCGCGAGTACACGTTGAGTACGGTCACGACGACGCTCGAAGTTCCGACGCGCATTTCCGACCTCTACCGC
Organism: Polyangiaceae bacterium; assembly: GCA_046351415.1. Taxonomy (GTDB): domain Bacteria; phylum Myxococcota_A; class Polyangia; order Polyangiales; family Polyangiaceae; genus JABFRG01. The sequence goes on from JAXLYO010000002.1 coordinate 283,862, forward strand.
AGTCCGATGGACCAAGTGCGCGAGCAACTCGCCGTGCTCATCGAGATGGTGAAAGAGCGCCAGGAGAGCGAACTCATCAACAACCCGAACTACGGCCTCCTCGCGAGTGCGGTGCCTTCGATGCGCATCTCTACGCGCAAAGGCCCTCCGACGCCGGACGACCTCGACGAGCTCATCTCCAAGGTTTGGAAAGAGCCCGCGTTCTTCCTCGCGCACCCGAAAGCCATCGCAGCCATCGGGCGTGAGTGCACGAAGCGCGGAGTCCCGCCGCCGACGGTCACGCTCTTCGGCTCGCCCTTCATCACGTGGCGCGGCCTTCCCATCATCGCGTGCGACAAGCTTCGCATCGGTGACGACCAACGCACAAACATTCTCCTCATGCGCACGGGCGAAAAGAAGCGCGGCGTCGTCGGGCTCTTCCAACCGGGCCTCCCGGGCGAGGCGGCCCCCAGCCTCTCGGTTCGGCACATGGGCATCAATCAGCGCGGCGGGGCCGAGTACCTCGTCTCGCTCTACTGCTCGGCGGCCGTCCTCACGGACGACGCACTCGGCGTGCTCGAAAACGTCGATGTGAGCGCCTACCATGACTACAAGTGATCCGAATGGCCTCGCAGGCGCTCTCGGTCGAGAGATCGAAGCGCTCGCGAACCAGTTCTTCAAAGGCGCCCCCGCGAGCCCGTCGAACGGCGTCGTAGCGCCTAACGCCGCCGGCATCAGCGCGCCTTCATTTACGCAGAATGGCCCGCCCATGCCCGGTGCGATGCACACGCCGCCCCTCGCAGCGGCGCCCATGCCGAAAGAGTCGGACCTCCGCAATGCGCCGGCTCTCTTCGCAGAGCCGCTCGGCACGACCCCGCTTGCACTCCATTTGGCGCGCGAGCCGGGGAATCTCGGCGGCGACGGAAGCGTACCGTACTTCCTTGCGCTCGCAGGAAGCCCCGCCGCACCGGCAGGAGCGATGCCCACCGGAAGCGCCATGCCCCCCACGTCCCAATCGACCGTGCCGGTGTCGGGCGCAGCGCCCGTCCCCACTGGAAGCGCCGTTCCCGCAGGAGCCGCAAGCCCGAGTACGACATACGCCTATTCGCCGACGTTCGAAGCGCTGGGCGCGCCCAGCACGTCCGACGACATGAGCGGCGTTGCGCGGTCGAGTCGTTCTCGTCCGCTCGAGCCGAACGTCGTCAAACGTGACTTTCCCATCCTGCGCGAGCGCGTCCACGGCAAGCCCCTCGTGTGGCTCGACAGCGCGGCGACCACGCAGAAACCCCAGTGCGTCATCGACCGCATCTCGTCGTTCTACGAACACGAGAACTCCAACGTGCACAGAGCGGCTCATGCAATGGCCGCACGAGCGACGGACGCGTACGAGGCCGCCCGCGACAAGGTTCGTGAGTTCCTCAACGCCCCTTCGGCGCAGAACATCGTCTTCGCGCGAGGGACGACCGAGGCGATTAACCTCGTCGCACAGAGCTGGGGTCGCCGCAACGTCCATGAAGGCGACGAGATCGTCATCACGTGGCTCGAGCACCACGCCAACATCGTTCCGTGGCAGCAGCTATGCCGTGAACGCGGCGCGAAGCTACGAGTCGCCCCCGTCGACTCTCGCGGCGACGTCATCCTCGAAGAGTACGAGAAGCTCCTTGGTCCGAAGACGCGGATTGTCTCGATGACACAGGTGTCGAATGCGCTCGGGACGATCGTTCCCGTGCGCGAGATGACGGCCATGGCCAAACGCCATGGCGCATGCGTCCTCATCGATGGCGCGCAAGCCGTCTCGCACATGCCCGTGGACGTGCAGGCCCTCGGTCCAGACTTCTACGTCTTTTCTGGACACAAGGTCTTCGCACCTACCGGTATCGGCGTTCTCTACGGAAAGAGCGATGTCCTAGAAGCCATGCCTCCTTGGCAAGGCGGCGGCAACATGATCGCCGACGTCACGTTCGAGCGAACACTCTACCAGCCCCCACCCGGTCGCTTCGAAGCCGGGACCGGTAACATCGCGGACGCTGTCGGACTCGGTGCAGCTATCGATTACGTGCGCGAGCTCGGGATGGAAAACATCTCCCGCTACGAGCACGAGCTTCTGCACTATGCAGAAGGCGAACTCGCACGGGTCCCGGGCCTCCACATGGTGGGCGCGCCTCGGGAGAAGGCCGGCGTGCTCTCTTTCGTCCTCGATGGTCATCGCAGCGAAGACGTCGGGTCCGCTCTCGACCAGGACGGCATCGCCGTTCGCTCCGGTCACCACTGCGCGCAGCCAATTCTCCGCCGCTTCGGACACGAAAGCACCGTCCGTGCGTCCCTTGCACCGTACAACACGCGCGAAGACATCGACGCGCTCGTGCGCACCTTGTGCCGGCTCCAGGCAAACCATCCCCACGGTCGCTGAAGACGACGGCGGGGATGCCTGCACATCGTCCGATATGACGGACATCATCCGGCACCCACACATGGATACGTAGACACACCGCACGTAACCATTCGTAACAACAATATTTTCAAATATTTCTGGGGCCACCCCTGGCGGACAGAAAAGCGTCCGTTATAATGGACGCATGGTTCAGTCGATCACTGCAAAGCAAGCGTCGGAACTCATCGCCAAGGGCGCCGTTCACGTCATCGACGTGCGCGAACACGCTGAATTCGCGGGAGGTCACATCGCAGGCGCCCGGCTCTTGCCACTCGGCCACATCCAAACGAATCCGAAGGGCACCCTCCCGGGAGACGGCGTCCTCTTCGTTTGCGCGGCGGGCGTTCGCAGCCAAACGGCCGCGCGCCTTGCCCGACAGCACGGCGCGACGAAGGTCTACTCGCTGATCGGCGGCACGCGCGCCTGGGCAAACGCCGGGCTTCCGCTCGTTCATCCGCTCGCGCACTCAGCGTAACGTTTCGGCAGAGCGCTCGAAACTCCGCACGATTTGCGTGTGCGCGCCGCCTTTGGAAGGAGCGAGGGCGAAGCGTCGTCACGTCTCGGGCCTTCCACCCGGAAGCCCCATCGGGTAGGGTTCCCGTCACCATGGACAAGGTGAAAAAGAGCGCCAAAGAGGCGTGCGCCGACATCCCCGACGGCGCAACCATCCTCGCAGGTGGGTTCGGGCTATGCGGGATCCCCGAGAACTGCATCGCTGCTCTGCGCGAGCTCGGGCCGAAGGGCCTCACTTTCGTCTCGAACAACTGCGGGGTCGACGACTTCGGTTTGGGCGTGCTCCTGCAAAACCGCCAAATCGCCAAGATGATCTCGAGCTACGTCGGCGAGAACAAAGAGTTCGAGCGACAGTATCTCTCGGGTGAGCTCGAAGTAGAGCTCTGCCCCCAGGGCACACTCGCCGAGCGCGTTCGTGCGGGTGGCGCGGGTATCCCTGCCTTCTACACGCCGACGGGCGTCGGGACGGCGGTCTCCGATGGCGGTCTTCCCTTGAAGTACAACGCAGACGGCTCCGTCGCAAAGTACTCCGAGAAGAAAGAAGTGCGCTCGTTCGGCGGCCGGAACTACGTTCTCGAGCCTGCCATCACGGGGGACTTCGCCATCGTGAAGGCTTGGAAGGGCGACAAGAACGGCAATCTCGTCTACCGCCACACCGCCGCGAACTTCAACCCGATGATGGCGACCGCCGGCAAGGTGACCATCGCCGAAGTCGAGGAGCTCGTCGAAGTGGGCGAACTCGAGCCCAACCAAATCCACACCCCCGGAATTTACGTGCAGCGCATCTTCCGAGGTGCGTCCTATCAGAAGCGCATCGAGCGCCGCACGGTTCGGAAATAAAAGAGGCGCGAGGAAACACCATGAGCGAAAAGAAACCCCTCTCGCGAGACCAAATGGCGATGCGCGCGGCGCGCGAACTCAAGGACGGCTTCTACGTCAACTTGGGTATCGGCATTCCGACCTTGGTCGCAAACTACATTCCCAAAGGTGTCGACGTCGTTCTCCAAAGTGAAAACGGCCTCCTCGGCATCGGTCCCTACCCTGCCGAAAGCGAAGTCGACGCCGACCTCATCAACGCCGGCAAAGAGACCGTCACGATGCAAGCCGGCTCGGCCATCTTCTCGAGCGCCGAGAGCTTCGCGATGATCCGTGGCGGCCACATCGACCTCGCTATCTTGGGTGCGATGCAAGTCTCCGAGCACGGTGACCTCGCGAACTGGATGATTCCCGGAAAGATGGTCAAAGGCATGGGCGGTGCCATGGACCTCGTGGCCCGCGCGAAGCGCGTCGTCGTCGTCATGGATCACGCTGCGAAAGACGGCTCTCCGAAGATCTTGAAGACCTGCAACCTCCCGCTGACGGGGCTCCGCGTCGTGCACCGCATCATCACGGAGATCGCGACCATCGACATCACGAACGAGGGCCTCGTGCTCAAGGAGGTCGCCCCGGGCCATTCCGCGCGCGAAATCCAAGACCGCACCGAGCCCACCCTGAAAGTCTCGAGCGACCTCACGGAGATGACCTTCTAGAATGGCGTGGCCCACGAAGAAAGCCGCCGGGCTCGACGCGAGCGCGAAGCAAAGCTTCGGCAAAGGCGTCTTTCGCCGCTGTGACGATTGCGGAGAAACGACCACTTCCGAAGCCTTCGAAGCCAACTTCGAAGTCTGCCCGCATTGCTCGAAACATCACAAGCTGAGCGCAGCGCGCTGGCGCGAACTCTTGCTCGACAAGGGTGAGCTCCATGAGTGGGATGAGTCTCTGAGCTCTGCGGACCCATTGAAGTTCACCGACGGCAAGGCCTATAGCGACCGCGTCAAGTCGTCCATGAAGAGCTCCAAGAGTCGCGACGCCATCGAAATCGGATCGGCCAAGCTCGAGGGTATCCCCGTCGCCTACGGTGCATTCGTTTTCGCCTTCATGGGAGGCTCGATGGGCTCCGTGGTCGGCGAGAAAATCACGCGCCTCTTCGAGCACGCGATCGAGCACAAGCTTCCCGTCATCTTGCTTCAGGCATCCGGCGGAGCACGCATGCAGGAAGGCATCTTGAGCCTCATGCAAATGGCCAAAACCGTGGCTGCGCGTGAACGCCTTCGCGACGCGAAGCTCCCCTTCTTGAGCGTTCTCTTGAACCCGACGACCGGCGGTGTCGCGGCGAGCTTCGCATTCCTGGGCGACGTCAACATCGCCGAGCCGAAGGCCCTCGTTGGTTTTGCGGGTCCCCGCGTCATCGAAAACACGATTCGACAGAAGCTGCCCGAAGGGTTTCAAACGTCGGAGTTCCTCTTGGAGCACGGCATGATTGATCGCATCACGAGCCGCCTCTCGATGAAGAAAGAGCTCGCTACCATCCTGCGATTGCTCTTGCCGCACGTTCCGGAAGAGCGCCGCTCCACGCGCAAGCTCCCGAACGACCGACCGTCGCGAAAGCTTCCGCGCGATCGCAGTTCCCGCAAACTCCCCAACGCCTGATGTCAGGCCCTGCTTCGCCGCTCGCGAAGCCGCTCGCAGCGCTCTACGCGCTGGGTGGTGGTGGCATCAAACTAGGCCTCTTCGGGATGCGCGAGGCTTGCGAGCGCGCCGGACACCCAGAGCGAAGTTTCGATTGTGTGCATATCGCAGGCACGAACGGCAAAGGCTCCACGTCCGCATTCGTCGAGTCCGTCGCGCGCGCAGAGGGGCTCCGAACGGGCATGTACTCTTCGCCGCACCTGTGTAGGTTTGCAGAGCGCATTCGCATCGACGGGGAGCCGATCGACGACGAGGCACTCGCGGAGGCTTTGAACGAAGCCCAAGAGCTTGCGCCCGACCTGAGCTTCTTCGAGGTCGCGACGCTGACGGCATTTCTTGTCTTCCGAAAGGCCAAGGTCGAGCTCGCCGTCTTGGAGGTGGGGCTGGGCGGCCGCCTCGATGCCACGAACGTGGTGGAACGACCACTCGTGACGGCGATCACCAGCATCGGGCTCGATCACATGCAGTATCTCGGCAACACACTCGAAGAAATCGCGGGCGAAAAGGCGGGGATCTTGAAGCGCGGTGTACCTTGCGTTCTCGGACGTCTCCCTTCGGCGGCGGAGAAAACCATACGGGAGCGGGCGCGTGTCATCGGCAGTCCCATCGTTTCGCACGCACACGAGGCTGAGGCGTGCGCCGCCGTCCTCGCTCCATTGCGAGACCTCTTCCCCGCCTACCAAGCGAACAATTTGGAGGTCGCGTGGCACATCGCGCGCGCCCTCGGTCGCGATGAGCATTTCGAAGTCGGCGCGCGCTCGATGAGCTGGCCTGGCCGTTTCGAGCTCATCGAAAAGGACGGAACGAAGTACCTACTCGATGGCGCACACAATCCCGAGGGCGCAGCGGCGCTCGCTGCTTCGCTCGACGCTCGCGCGCTCGTACCGGCTGTGCTTGTCTTCGGTGCCATGGCCGACAAATCGTGGGAAGAAACACTACGAACACTCGGCCCCAGAGCTCGCTCGCGTATCTACGTGCAACCGAAGGGGCGTGCCCCGGCGCCCCTCGCCGACCTCGAACGCACGCTGGACGGTACGTCCAAAGAGTCCGTGGCGGAGGCGCTCGCGGAAGGGACGAGGCGCGCAGGCCAAGGAGGCCTCGTGCTCGTCGCAGGGTCGCTGTATCTCGTGGGCGAAGCGCGATCCCTTCTCCTCGGTCTTCCGATGGACCCGCCGATTGCGCTCTGAAGCCGAGCGCCACCTCTGATAGCATCGCACGCATGCCGAGCTTCGATATTGCGTCCAAAGTTCAGTGGCACGAAGTCGACAACGCGCTCCAGCAAGCACAGAAGGAGATCGCACAGCGCTTCGACTTCAAGGACACGTCGACCGACATCGAGAAGACGAAGGAAGGCCTCGTCATCGACTCGACGACCGAAGACCGCGCCAAGGCCGCGCTCACTGTCCTCCAGGAGAAGATCGTTCGGCGGAAACTCAGCTTGCGTTTTTTCGACGCGCAGGACCCCCAGGCGACCGGCAAGGGCGGCTCGCGTATTCTTGTGAAGGTAAAAGAAGGCGTCGAGACCGAGGTCGCCAAGAAGATTATCCTGGCCATCAAGGAATCGAAGCTGAAGGTTCAGAGCTCCATTCAAGAGGCGCAAGTCCGCGTTTCTGCCAAGAACAAGGACGACCTCCAGAAGACCATCGCGCTCATGCGTGCGAGCGATTTTGGAATCGAACTTCAATACATCAACTTCCGCGACTAACTGCCGTTCCAACAGCGAGTCATCGACTCGAGGACCCAACGACCCATGGCAAAACCCAAAGAGAAGGCCGCTTCCACCTCCAAACCTCGCGTGCGCAAGTTCTTCGGAACCGACGGCATTCGCGGGGTTGCCAACGGAGAGCCCCTCTACCCCGAGCTCGCCCTCAAACTCGGCCGTGCGATTGCATTCGTCGCGGGCCGCGGAAAGAGCCACACGCCGCAAATTCTCATCGGTAAAGACACGCGCCTCTCCGGCTACATGATCGAAACGGCGCTCGCTTCGGGCATCTGCTCGCAAGGCGGTCGCGTCGTCCTCTGTGGGCCGATCCCGACGCCGGCCGTAGCGCACCTGACGACGAGCATGCGTGCGGACGCCGGCATCGTCATCAGCGCGAGCCACAACCCCTACGCCGACAACGGCATCAAGATCTTCGGCGCCGATGGGTTCAAGCTCCCCGATGAGCTCGAGTTCGAGCTCGAGCATCTCATGGAGAACGAGAGCGCCCTCGGCGTGCGCCCCACCGGCCCCGGCATTGGAAAAGCAACGAAGCTCGAAGATGCGCGCGGCCGCTACGTCGTGTTCGCCAAGAACACCTTTCCGAGCGCCCTCACGTTGGACGGCATCCGTGTCGTCGTCGATGCAGCGCATGGAGCGGCATACCACGTGGCTCCGATGGTCTTCGCGGAGCTCGGTGCGACCCTTACGTCGATTGGCGTGAAGCCGAACGGCGTCAACATCAACAAGGACGCAGGGGCGCTTCACCCCGACAAGCTGCGCGCGGAAGTCGTGAAGCATGGCGCAGACATCGGCATCGCTCTCGACGGCGATGCCGACCGTGTGGTGCTCATCGACGAAAAGGGCCAGGTCGTCGATGGTGACGTCGTCATGGCGCTTTCGGCTCGCCACCTCAAGGAGGAGGGTAAACTCAAGAAGAACACCCTCGTCGCGACCGTGATGAGCAACCTCGGCCTAGAACGCTCGATGGCGGCGCTCGGCGGAAAGCTCGTTCGTACGGCCGTCGGCGATCGCTACGTGGTCGAAGCGATGCGGAGCGGCGGCTACAATCTCGGCGGTGAGCAGTCGGGGCACCTCATCTTCTTGGATCATGCCTCGACCGGCGACGGCACCGTGGCTGCGCTCCAGGTCCTCGCGGTCATGCGTAGCACCGGCAAGCCCCTCTCGGAGCTCGCACATGGCGCCATGGAGCGCGTGCCACAGGTCCTCGAAAACGTGACCCTCGCGTCCCGCAAGCCACTCGAAGACATGCCGAAGCTCGCCGCGGCTTCGGCGAAGGTGAAAGACGCACTCGGCAATGAAGGCCGGGTACTCGTTCGCTGGAGCGGGACGGAGCCCAAGCTGCGCGTCATGATCGAGGGTCCGAGCGAGGACAAGATCCGCAGCTACGCACTCGCTCTCGTCGCCGCCGCAAAGAAGGACATCCCCGGAGCGGCCCCGTGAAACGCAGCGTCCTTGCCGTCTGCGCAGCGGCCGCCGCGTTCCTTTCGACGACGGCTTTCGCTGACGTTCCTCCCGAACCGGGCAGAAAGCGCGTGCCCGTCCGCTACATCGTGCAGCGCATTCCCAAAGGCAGCATGCGCTTGTGGGGTGTCCCGTGCGGAGCGGACGATCACGGTGCGTCGGCGCGTGCGGGCACCTGGTTCGAAGTGAAGGAAGGCGAACCGCACGATGTCGGTCGCTATTCGAATGGCACATGCCCGGTGTACGCGATCAAGAACGACCTGTTCGTCTCGAAGCTGAGCGCCCGCGAAGAGTCGAGCCCGAACTGGCTAGACGACGCGAGGAAGGCGTCCGTACCGTGCCAAGGCATGGAGGGTCTCTTCTTCCAACGGGAAATCTCCTCCAGCGAGCCGCGAAACACCGATGACTCGATCTTCGGTGTGGTGAGCTTGAGCGAAGCCGAGTGCAAGGTCGCGGTGTCCTCCGCCCCCGTGACGAGCATCGATCACACGTCGAGCGTTCCCGGCAAATCGCGATGCGGTTGCGGTGTGCAGCGTGCCGAGGACGCGATCGTGCCATGGTTCTTGGCGCTCGGAGCCCTAGCGGTTTCGCGACGCCGTCATCAGGTCGCGGCAAAGGTCACGAGTCGCGCGCGCGGCACGCGATGCTCGAAGTCGTGAGGGACGCATAGGTCGCCAAAAAGAACGCAGAGAACATGATGGTGAAGAGCCACGCCGTCGAGTACTCACGCGGGTTCACCAGCGGAGCGAGCGAGCAACGGGCGACCGAAAACGGATGAAACGCGGCGTCCCAGGTGTTGAAGCGAAGAAATCGACCCAGGTATATCCCATATGCGGAGAGAGCAGACGCAACGACCACGTATGCGACACTGGCACTTTTCGACAGGCGCTCGTGTACGACATGGGCCGTGACTCGTACGGCGGCGATGCCGAGCACCAGTCCGGACCATGCGAATGAAGCGAACATGAGTGCGTCGAACCAATAGGGCGCGCTCGCGGCGACTTTCAAGTGGACGAGGTCCGTCACGAGGTAGGGCGCGTTCGGCAAGAATCCGAGGAACGCGACCGCCAAAACGAAGACGAGCGCTCTGTTCGTCGGCGTCCTCATCCCCACCGCAAGAAGTCGCGCAAGACCGTACGGTATCCACGCAAGAAGGAGGTTCCAAAGGAGGAAGAGATAGGACGTGTGCCCGACGAGGAGGCTACGCATCGCCACGAACGAGACTGACAGAGCACTCGAGAGAACGAGCGGTAGAAGAGCGGGATCGCGTCTTGCCATGCTTCATCAACGCACGACCACGGCGGACATGCCTTGGCAACGGTGCCGAGCGGTCGCAACGCGAGGGCGAGCGGTCGCCCCGACGGTCCACGCAGAAAGACATCGCTCGGCAACGAGTCGAATGGCTCTCGGCAAACTCGTAATCGCTACCTATCGCAGCCCTCGACCTTGATGAAACCTGCGGCCTTCCGCCCGCTTCCATCTTCGCACGCGACATTGGACGAAGCACGACCCGGGGCCGCCCCCATACCGGCCTCCGCGCTCAGCACGCACTTGGTCGCGGAAAACGGGCACTCCGCTCCGGTAATCGTGAGGCCTCCGGCCACTTCGAGTGTCTTTCCCGCTTCAGGCCAACCCTCGGATTGCCAAAAGTTGTCGACGCCTTTCACGACCGCAGCGGATACCGCATAACTCGTACCACTCCGCCTGACGGTACATGCTGGCTCTTTGCCTGGAACGGACGTGACGGTGCGGGTCTCGCCTTTGACAGGACACTCGACTTCGATCGCGAGTTCGATCCGAGGCGGGCCCGCGTCTGCCCCTGCGTCATCGGAACCAGTTCCAGATGTCGCGCTTGCGCACGCCACAATTGCGACGAAGCTCACAACAGGTGCGGCGGCCAAAGGTCTCACGTCACGGCAGTGTAGTGCAGCAATCCAACGAAACACAAGGCACGATCTGTCACAAACTGTCACATTCGATGGTCGCTCAAGCGGAAGAACCTGCAGAGGCCACGGCCAATGCAGGTTCTTCGAAGGACGGTCTACGATCGCTCAGTAGCGGTAGTGCTCGGGCTTGAACGGGCCTTCGGCTGCGACGCCGAGGTACTCCGACTGCTCCTTCGTGAGGGTCGTGAGCTTCACGCCGAGCTTGCCGAGGTGGAGCATGGCGACCTTCTCGTCGAGCTTCTTCGGGAGGGTGTAGACCTGGTTCTTGTAGTTCTTCCAGTTCTGCCAGAGCTCCATTTGCGCAATCGTCTGGTTCGAGAACGAAGACGACATGACGAACGACGGGTGGCCCGTCGCGCAACCGAGGTTCACGAGGCGACCGCGGGCGAGAAGCGTGATGCGCTTGCCGTCCGGGAAGATGAACTGGTCGACCTGCGGCTTGACGTTCTCTTCCTTGATCTCCGGGTTCTTCTCGAGCCAGTTGACGTCGATTTCGCAATCGAAGTGGCCGATGTTGCAGACGATGGCCTGGTCCTTCATCGCGCGCATGTGCTCGGGACGAAGCACGCCCTTGCAGCCCGTCGCGGTGACGAAGATGTCGGCAAGCGGAGCCGCCTCTTCCATCGTCGTGACTTGGTAGCCTTCCATCGCGGCCTGGAGCGCGCAGATGGGGTCGATCTCCGTGACCATGACGCGAGCGCCGAGGGCGCGGAGCGCTTGGGCCGAGCCCTTGCCGACGTCGCCGTAACCAGCCACGACCGCCGTCTTGCCCGCGAACATGACGCCCGTAGCGCGCTTCAAGCCGTCGCCGAGCGACTCACGGCAACCGTAGAGGTTGTCGAACTTCGACTTCGTGACCGAGTCGTTGACGTTCATGGCGGGGACCTTGAGGGTTCCGGCCTTCGCCATGTCGTAGAGGCGGTGAACGCCGGTGGTCGTCTCTTCGGAGAGACCGCGGATCGGATCGTCGCCCGTGAAGAGCTCGGGGTGCTTGTTGTGGATCCAGACGGTGAGGTCGCCGCCGTCGTCGAGAATCATGTTCGGGCCCTTGCCGCCCTTGAACGCGTAGATCTGTGCTTCGAGGCACTCTTCGTACTCGGCCTCGGTCATGCCCTTCCACGCAAAGACCGGAACGCCGGTCACGGCGATCGCGGCGGCTGCTTGGTCGACCGTCGAGAAGATGTTGCAGGTCGTCCAGGTCACTTCGGCGCCGAGCGCGGTGAGCGTCTCGATGAGAACCGCGGTCTGGGTGGTCATGTGGAGGCAGCCGGCGATGCGTGCGCCCTTGAGCGGCTGCGACTTTCCGAACTCCTTGCGGAGGGCCATGAGGCCGGGCATCTCGCTCTCGGCGATCGAGATTTCTTTCCGACCCCAGTCAGCGAGTCCGATGTCCTTGACCTTGTAGTTCGTCTTGTTGTCCGCCATGATCATGTTCCTTTTTGTGCTGCTTGGTAGTGCTACGAACGTTGTTTCTTCGAGACCGACTTCGTAGCGGATCGGGCCGTTTGTGCAAGCGGTGTCGCAGATGCGATCTCGTCGGCCGAGGCATGAGCCCTCGCGATGAGTGCGATCCACGGAAGATGTGCGTCGCTGCCTTTGCTGGGCGACGGGATGGATACGACCGAGATGTCGGAGAAGCCCGCCATGGTCGCCATTTTGGTCAACTCGGACGCCTGGAAGCCGAGCCAGAGGTCTGCCTGCTCACGCATCGTCTCGTCGTCGTGCGCCGCGTAGTCGAGGAGGAGCAGGGCGCCGGCCGGCGCCAAGAGCGGTCGCATGCGCACGAGGAGGTCTTCGGGCTTCGCCGCATGGTGCAATAGCCGCACCGCGAAGGCGACATCGACCTTGCCGTACACGTCCGCAAGCGCCTCGAGGTCGCCTCCACGGAGCTCGACGTTGCGATACCCGCGCGCTTGAACTCGAAGCTTGGCGAGTTCGAGCTGAGCGGGGGCCCGATCGAGCGCGATGACGCGCGTAAAGACGGGCGCCACCATGTCGAGCAAACTACCGTCACCGGTACCGACGTCGACAGCCAGCGCGCGCCTCGGAAGCAGACACGAAAGCGCGGAGAGGTAGGAAGGCAGCTCGCTCGGAACAGCGAGGGCGGCGGCCACATCTTCCCTCGAACGCGCGAAATACTCACGCGAAGCCGCGTCGCGCGCGAGCACCACTTCGGCGATCCGACGGAGTGACCCATCGGCCTCGCACAAAGAGCGCCCGCTCTCGAGCGCGTCGAGAACGACGGCGTCCTTTTGTGCCGTCGGGGAAAGCTCGACCAAGCTACGCGTGCCTTGGCGTGTCACGAGCACGAGCCCGGACTGTTTGAGCGACCCCGCATGCCGAGACACGTTTGGCTGGCTTTCGCCAAGGAGCTCTGCGAGCTCGCCGATGGTGAGCCGCTCTTCCGCAACCAGGGAAAGAAGCCTCAGGCGAATCGGCTCGGAAAGCACTCGATAAAGGTCCCAGCGCGCGAGACCAAGACCTGCCCCAGCATTCGTCGATGGAACGGCCACGCCGACGGCCGAGGCGCCCGTACTCTCCGGCGCGCCTGTGGCGGGTGTTTCGGGGACTTGCGTGACGTCCATCCCGATTCATTTATGCATCAATGCGCATGGATGCAAGAAAAAGATAAATATGCTTGATTTCACTCGATAATTTCGCCACATGGTGTGGCTCGACCATGGACGTGACGAAGGCCCGGCGCGCCCTTTCCATCCTCCTTTGCTTCGTGCCAGGGGCCTTTCTGTGCGTGCTCGATCAAAGGCAGCGGGCAGTCTTCATCTCGCATTTCCCTCCGAACGAAGTGCGCGCGTACAACGTGATCGCAGCGCTCGTCATGACGTTGTTCTCGTGTCTGCTGCTCCTTTCGGTGCACGAGCGCGGACGCATGCGGGGGCTCGCGCACGTGCTCCTCGTTCTCGCCGCAGCGGTCCTCGTCGGGTCACAGCAAGACACGTTCAAGCGCTACCAGGCGTTCATCGACCACACGGTGATTCTATCCGGCACCACTTTGTGGCCGCCGATGTGGGAGCACTTTCGAACCTCCCCCGCGCGCTTTTTCGCCTCCTACGGCGTCCCGATCGGGACGGCCATCGCCCTCCCCTTCGTCCTGCGTTGGCTACGTGGACCGCGAGAGCCGAAAAAGGCGCCTCGCTTTTGTTGGGATGTTGCATGCATCGCCATGATGGCGATGTGCTTCGTTGGCCCCGACCGGTTCGCACGCCAAGGCATGCCGCCCGAAGCGCTCTACCTTTCCGGCCTCGGACAAGGAGCGCGCGCTCACTGGGACCACAACGAAACAGTGCGCCGCCTCCATCCGGGAGCCCGCATCCCACAGCCCGTTCCACCGCTTTCGGCCTCCCCGTCCAAGCCGCGAAGTGTCCTCATGGTCGTCAACGAATCGGTGCGCTTCAAGAGCGTATGCACGGCGTACGAGAAGCATTGCCCGGTGAACCCGTTCTCGAACCAGGCCGCGAAGGACCGCATCCCGTTCATGCAGATGCGTTCGATGGATTCGACGACGACGATCTCGATTGGCATCATGTGGACAGGGCTGCTGCCCACCGCCACGCGCGAAGAAATGACCACGGTGCCGCTCATCTGGGAATACGCACATGCGGCGAAGATCCCAACGGCATACTGGACGTCGCAAAACGTCCTCTTCGGCAACCAAGGTCGGTGGCTCGAGAACCTCCCATTCGACCGAAGCATCAATGCGACGGAACTCGAGGAGAACGCCTCTCTCGATGCCGGCGCCGAAGACACGAAACTGTTCGATCACGTCATCGGAGAACTCCCGAAGATGCCCGACCCGTTCTTCGGAGTCGTGCACCTATCGAACACGCACTACCCGTATCTCATTGACGACAAGGACGCGCCATTCCAACCCGAAGGCGACGATTCGGGGCCTATCAATCACGACAAGCTCCTCAATCGCTACCACGACGCCATCTATCATCAGGACCGTGGTTTCAGCCGCCTCATCGAGGCCGTGCACGCGAGCGCCCGCCCCATCACCATCTTCTACATCTCCGATCACGGCGAGCAGATGCACGAACACGGACCGCACGGCCACACCGGCAGCCTGCACGAACCCGAGGTCCACGTGCCGGCCTGGGTGGACACGCCGCCTGGCACGCTCACCGCGGCGGAACGCGCTTCACTCGTGAGCCTCCGCGATCGCGCGCTCTTGCAGATCGACGTGATGCCGACGCTGCTCGACTTGCTCGGCCTCCTCGACGAGCCCAACCTGGCTCCGTTCCGTCGCAAAATGGCGGGCGAGAGCCTCCTTCGCGGTGGGAGCCCGGAGGCGACGCCGCGCTTCATCACGAACTGCATGTCGATGTGGGGGTGTTCCTTCCAAAATTGGGGCGCCATCGTCGGGACACGAAAGCTGATTGCGCATCAGTCGAATGCCGGCTGGCGCTGTTTCGACGCGCGGACCGACCCGGAGGAGGAACACGATCTTCCCGCTAGCGCTTGTGCCGACATCCTCCCCCTCGCAGAAACCGCGCTCGAGGGTTACGGAAAAACGCCTTTTTGACGCCTAACCACGTTAGCATACGGCCATGAGTGAGACGTCGGACAAGGACCGAAGCAGTGCCAAGCTCGCACGTGCAAGAGGTCCTTCGGAGCCTCATCGCGAAGAGCTGAAGAGCATCGACCTCACGGAGGAACTCGACGAAGACCTTTCGGAACCCGCGATCGACGTCGACGACGATTCACTCGTCGAGATCCCGCCCGACTCGTTCTCGGTCGACAACTTGCTCGCGCTTACCGGCGAGGAAGACGCGTTCGACATCGACGAACACGCGCGCTCGCTGAAGAAAGCCGCGGGGCCCAAAAAGAAGGAGCCGCCAGCACCGCGAAGGCCCCCGACCGTGGCCATTCCGACACCGTTCGACCTGGGCGCGAGACGCCCTCAGGCGGAGCTTTCGCCGACACCGATTGCACTTGCTCTCCTCGAAGGCGACGAGGTCCGTGTCTCCCGTTCCGCACCGCCGCCACCGAGGCGCCCAGATGGAAAGCCCTCGCAGGGGCCGCCGCCGCTCACGATCAAACGGCCGAAGCCCCCACTTTCGGAAGGCTCGCCGACGGGCTTCTCGACGGTCGAGGGAGGAGCCGCGACGGAGGTGATGGACCTCCTGCTCGCGCGCATCGCTGTCCTCGAAACGACGGAGGACCCGGTCGGGCTCTCTCGCGCACACCTGGAGCTGGCCATCGCTGGAGAGCTCGTCGGCGACGACGTTCGGGTCGACGCACACCTCGCAGCTGCGCTCAAAGTGAATCCGAACATGCAGGTAGCGCACGGCATCGTGCGTCGAAGGCTGCACGGTCGCACCGCACTTCCGGGAATGATCTCCCACCTCGACAAGGAGCTCGCTCACGCGACGGTCGACGCTTCGGTTATCGGTCTCATCGCCGAACGGGCGCGTTTGCTCGACGCGCAAGGAGAGTCCACCGAGGAGATCGCGCGCGCATGGGAACGCGTGCTGCAAAAATCGCCGCACCACTCCGCCGCATTGAAGGGCCTCGAGGTGCAGTACTTGCGCGCGCTCGATCCGATGGCGCCGGAAACCTACGAAGTCTACGCGAACCACCTATCGCGCATGGCGGACGCCTACGGAGCTCAGCCCGACCTCGCGGCATGGCTGCACACGGAGCGTGCGCGCATTCTCGAGCGCGTGCTGGGTCGTACGGAAGAGGCCCGAGGTGCGCTGGAGCGCGCGCTGGAGCTCGATCCGGGCATTGGTCCCGTGCGCAGCCACGTCGTACGCTTTCTCGGCGCCCACGACGATGCCGTCACTCTCTGTCGCATGCTCGATCAAGAAGCGCTCCTTGAAGGACGCGGCGCTCGCTCCGCCCAACTCGAGCTGGATGCAGCCTGCATCGCGAAAGATCGCCTCAAGGACGACGCGCGCGCCATCCAACTCCTCGAGCGCGCGGCCGGCCGTGCCCCCACTTCCCCGCTCGTCGATCGACGCGTCCAAGACGAGCTCGTCGCCATGTACGAGAGTTCCAGTCAGTGGCGCGACGCGATCCGCGCGCGACGTACGCGTCTCACGATGCTGACCGACCAAGGCCAAGTCGGCTACGAGCTTCGAAAGCTCGCATCGATCGCGGAGCGCATCGGAGATTTCGACAGCGCCATCGCAGACTTGAAACACGCCGCCGCGCTCGCTCCGGACGACGAGACGCTGACAGAGACGCTCGACCGATTGCTCGCGCGAACCGAACGTCATCCCGAACGACTCGAACTCTGGCTGGAAGAAAGCGAGCGCCTCAAAGACTCGGCCTCGAAGAGCGCCAAAGCGCTTCTCCGCGCGGCCAAGGTGGCCGAACAAATCGACGATCAAGAAGAGGCGCTCTCGCATTTGACGGCAGCCCGGCAGAGGGCCCCGGGAGACTCGGAGGCGGTGGACGAACTCGCTCGCCTTCTCACCCCTGCCCCGTCCGAACGTCTCGACACCGAAGTACGTTCGCTGATCGATCTCTACGCCCAGGCGGCCATGAAGGCGCCCGATCCGGCACGCAAGGTAGCCTATCTCGAGAAGACCGCGCTCTTCTGGGAAGACGTTCTCGGCGAGCCGCGCCGCGCAGCGCGCATCTACGAAGAGATCCTCCTGCTCGACCCGGGTCGGCGCAACGCTATCCTCGGCCTGCACCGCACGGGAGCGAAAGCGGGTGACGCGAAGGCCGTGGCCGCAGCCCTCCTCGAAGAGGCGAATCAGACGACCGAGGACCGCGAATCCGCCGCGCTTCGCATCCGCGCGGCGCAAACCCTCGCGACCGTCGACCCCTCGCGTGCAATCACGCTGGTCACCTCTGTCCTGACGAAGGACGAAGCGAACCACGAGGCGCGCGTGCTTGAAACGCGCCTCCACGAGGATGCCGGGCGCTTCACCCTTGCTGCAGAGTCACTGCGCGCGCGCATCGATCTCGCACACACGCGAACCGAAAAGGTGAAACTTTGGCTCGCGCTCGCACACGTCCAAGAGAGCCAGCTCCAAGCGCCGGAGGAGGCCCTCGCATCGCTCAAAGCAGCCCGCGCCCTCGACCCCTCACACCTCGTTCCGCCGGCGGAGATCGCGCGCATTTTGACGGAGCTCGGCGACTACTCGGCGCTCCGCACCGCCCTGGAGGGCCTCGCTCAGAATGCTCAAACGCCCGACGAGCGAGCGATGTACCTCCTTCGAGCGGGTGAGATCGAAGAGCTCCGCGGCGGCGACGACGCCGCAGCAGCGAAGCTCTACGTGCAGGCGCTCACCGAAGCACCGCACGACGACCTCATTGGCGACCGTCTCGATCGCGTCCTCTGCCGTCGCAGTCGCAAAGCGCTCGATCAGGACGCCTCGCTTCGCGGGCAAGGTGTCGGCCTCGGCGAACGCATCACGCTCCTCGGCAAGCGCCTGGAGCGCACCACGGGCCCCGAGCGCGATCGTAGCCGTCACCGCGTTCTCTCGCTCGAGCTCGCCGACCTCCTCATGGAAGTGGGGCAAGACATCCCCCGCGCCACCAGTCTGCTCGAGTCGGTGCTTTCGCAGGACCCAGCATCGGTGCCCGCACTTCGAAGCCTGGAGGTCTTGCTCCGCCGAAGCGGCGAGTGGGCTCGTCTTGCCCAGGTGCTCTCCCTGCAGGGTCAGAACTTCGTCGATGCGCGAGCGCGCATGGGCTCGCTTTGGGCCCTTGCCGCCATCGAGGAATGGCGTCTCGAGTCGAACGAAGACAGCGACACATACCGTCGCATTTTGTCTCTCGACCCGACCGACCCGAGCGCGCTCGAAGCCATGCTGCGAAGGTCGTACTTCCATGCAAGGCGTGGCGACATCGCAGCCCGCGACCAGGTCATTGCAGCCCTGCGAGCCTTCACGGCGCTGTCCAGCGACGACTCCGGAAGACTCATCGGAGAAGTGCAGCTGGCACTCATCTTGGAGAGTTGGGGCCAAGGTCATGCGGAGCTGCTCCGCGAAGCACTCGAACGCTATCGCGTGGCCCTCGCACTCGACACGGAAAGCGTCACCGCAGCGACCGGTCTCGCGCGGCTCGCCAATCGCCTGAACGACGTCCCTGGTGCGGTCGCCGCCGCCATTTCTCTCGCGTCGCTCTCTCGCCAAAAGCCCAACGCCAGAGCCCGCTACCTGCACGACGCGGCATCGCTCCTCCTCTCCGACTCGGCGGACGAGCATCTCGGCAGCTTGAAGGCTCGTGGTGACCGCGCGGCTCTCCTCCTCGAAGAAGCCATCGACATCGATCCGGATTCGGTGCCCGTCGCGGCCTCGCTCGCCACACTTCGTCAGTCTCGCGGCGAACACCTCGCGCTCGTGGACTCGCTGCGGAGCACATTGCTCAAGGCAACCTCGCCCGACGCGATCGTCATGCTCGGCACGGAGATCGCTGCCGTTGCGCGTGATGAACTCCGCAATCTTCCGATCGCCATCGAAGCGATGCAGAAGGTTCGACAGACGGCTCCCAAGCACACGCCTTCCTTGCTCACGCTCTCGGAGCTCTATATCGCAGCTCGCCAGTGGGATGCGGCCACCGAAGTCCTCGAAACGGTCGCGAGTCCCGAGCATGACGCACAGGCCCGCCTCACCGCGTTGTTTGCGCTCGCCCGCATCTACGAGAAGATCACGAAATCTCTCAAAGATGCGGAGCGCACGCTGCGTGTGGCCGTCGAACTCGACCCCGATGGTCCTCGCGCCATTCGTGCCCTTCTACGCAGGCTCGCCAACAAGGCACACGAACCCGCAGAAGAAGGAGATACCAAAGACCACCGCGGCGAGATGGCCGATCTCCTCGAACGACTCGCCAACGTCGAACGAGACGTTGCTACGAAGACGGACGTGCTGCTCGAGCTCGCAGACATGCGCGTGCAACTGTCGGAAACGGGACATGCCGAGCGCGCCCTCATCGAGGCTATCGCCATTTCTCCGGACAACGCGGTGGCGTTCACCAAACTCGCGCGGCTCTTCAAGTCGGACCCCACATCCTACGCAAGGGCGCTTCTCCAAGTCGTCGCACGAGGTAAAGAGCGCGGGATTTCGAATGCGCGCTGGCTCGCGACTCTTGGCCACATCGAAATCGACAAGCTTGGTCGCGTTCGCGAGGGCGTGAGCCACCTGAAGCAAGCCATCGCACTCGACGACACACTCTACGAGTATCGGTTCGAACTCGCATCTGCTCTTGCCCGTATGGGCTCGAACGAGGAGGCGTGCCGCACGCTGTTCGATATGTTGAAGCCAGACCCGAAGCCGCTTCTCTCCGTGGCCGACCCTGCTGCGGCTCTCGATTTGCTCGAGCGCACGCTGAACGCGGAGCGCCGTCCCGAAGAGGCGATCGTCCTCAGCGAGCTCCGCGCCATCACGGGCGACCTCGATGAGGGTCGCCAGACGTGGCTGCGCGACCGTCGTCTGCCGCAGCTCGACGTCCATCACACGCCGTTCGACCGCACCTTCCTCATCGGCAATGTCCTGCCGAAGCCTGCGGCGCATGTGCTGCTCGACGTCGCCGCCGCAGTGTCCGGTCTCGAGAGCCGCGTGTTGCGAGCCGATCTGACCGACCTCGGGATTGCCAGCCGAGACCGCGTCCGTGGTGCGCATCCGACCCGTGCGCTCCTCGACCGCGTGGCCCGCGCGCTCTCCGTGACGGGCATCGAGCTCGTCGTCACGCCGACCGTCAATCGCACGCGCGTGCTCATTCAGGACGAACCTTGGGTCGTCGTGCCGCAGAAGCTGCTCGACCTGCCGGAACCGACGCAGCTCGCCTCGATGGCCCGCGCTGTCGCGAAGATCGCCTTCTCGGTACCCTGGCTCGAAGAGCTGCCTCCGCCGCACATCGAGGCCTATCTCGTGGCGTGCGCGAGGCTCGTCGCGCCCAACTACGGTCGCGAGGACATCGACGTGATTTCCGCGCGTCTCGTCAGCCAATACGAACCGCTCGTGTCGAAGAACATTTCGCGCAAACAGCGAAAGGCGCTCGAAGAGCTCGTCCCGAGACTCGCGAGCTCCGAGGCCCGATTGATTCCAATCGAAGCCTTGACGGGGGCTCTCGCGCACGCCGAGCTTCGCACGGCGTACCTCGTGACGGGTGACCTCCTCGCCACGATCGACGAGCTCCGAGGCATGGATGCCAAGTTCCTCAAGGCAACCGCGAGCCCCGGCCGAGCCGCTCTCACCGCCGTGCTCGGGCATCGGTTCGCCGGGGACGTGAGCCGATTTGCCCTGACCCCCGAGGCGACGGCCCTCAGGCGACGGGTCGGGGCGACCTGGGCCGGCTGACGCGCCGAACAATGGCGGATTGACCGGGTAGCCTGGGATCGGCTAAGACGAGCCCTCTTCTCGACGAGGTAAAAAGTCATGCGCGGATATTTGCAAGGTGCCCTGAAGATCGCCCCCAACGAAACCCAAACGGAGTTTGCGTCTCTCAGCCGCACGCGTCGTTCGAAGCTTGCCGCGGCAGCGCAGACGACCCTCGTGAAGGCCGACCAGTGGGCTCGCGGCGAAGCCATTGCTCCGGAAGTCGCCTCGGCGCTCGAGAAGGGCGTGACGGGCCGCAAGAAGACCGCCGCGAAGAAGTAGTTCTTCGGCAGGTCCCCACCCACGCCGCAAGGGTGCTCAGCGCGCTTGCGGCTTTCGTGCGTTTGTCGCCGAGAAGCAGGGGGCTCCGGAGCTCGGGCCGCTCAGACCGTCTTCGCGAACGAGTCCATGTAATCGCAGAGCGCCTCGACCCAGGAGAGAGGCACGGCGTTGTACATCGACACGCGAATGCCGCCGACGCTGCGGTGACCTTTCAGGCCGTGCATTCCCTTCGCTTTGGCACCTTCCAGAAATGCCTTTTCGATTTCTGGCGAGGGCAGGCGAAAGACCGCGTTCATGTACGAGCGACTGCCGGGACGAACGGGGCACCGGTAGAGGTCCGGATGGCGCATCACCGCGGCGTAGAGAGCCTCGCCCTTCTTCTGGTTGCGGCGCGCCATTTCCTCGGTCCCGCCTTCGTCGACGAGCCAGCGCAGAACATTGCGTACCAAGTACACGGAGAACACCGCCGGAGTATTCGTGCGAGAGTCCTGCTCCATCGCGACGTCGTAGCGGAGCGCCGTCGGCAAGTCTTTGCGACCACCGGCGATGAACGACTTCTTCACGATGGCGACGCAAAGGCCGCTCGGACCTACGTTCTTTTGCGCCCCGGCATAGATGAACGAGAACGGGCGCACATCGATGGGACGCCACAAAAAGTCGCTCGACATATCGCAGACGAGGGGGACATCGGGGCGTCCGAGCGGTAGAGGCTCATCGTGCCCGTATTGTAGACCGTGGATCGTCTCGTTGCTCGTGAGATGAAGGTAGGCGCAGGACGCGGGCAGCGCGATGTCGCCACCACGAACGACTTCGGTGTACGCACCGCCCGCATCTTTCTCGGCCACGGACGAGCTGACCCGTGCCCCGCCACCGAGGAGCTTCGCGACGCTCACGGCCTCGCTCAGGGCCTTCTCGCCCCACGTACCTTGAACGACGTAGTGTGCCTCCCCGCCCGCGGGCAAGAACGCCATCGGCAACGCCGCGAATTGCAGTGAGGCCCCGCCGTGGAGGAACAAGACCTCGTGCGTGTCCGGCAGGTCCAGGACCTTCGCAAAAAGGGCTTTCGTCTCCGCGTGGACCGCGTCATAGGTCGACCCTCGATGACTGTGCTCGAGAATGCTCATGCCGGTTCCGCCGAAATCGCACATCTCCCGAGCGGCCTCTTCGAGGGCTCGCAACGGAAGGGTCCCGGGTCCAGCACCGAAATTCATGACGCGCATGATGGAGTTCTATAGCCCGCTTTCTGGTAGACGGGGAGCATGAGTTCGCCTCTCCGTATCGACGCGATCAACCTCCGCGACTTCATCGTCCAGGACTTTCCGCGCATCCACAGTGAGCTCGTCCCCCAGACGGCGCAAGGTTCGTTCGTCGTCCGCATCGAGCTCCGGGGAGAAGGCACGTTCAAGCTCGAGGTCTCGGGCTCGAAACTCACCGTGAGCACCCAGTTCGTCCCGCGCCCGGACGCCTGGGTCTCCCTCGATGCAGCCGCGGCCGACGCGTTCTTCAGCGCATTTCTGAAGAGCGGCAAAGTGCTCTCGACGCCGCCCGTTCTCCTCACCGACCCGCGCCTACTCAAAAACCTGTGCATGGCCTCAGCGCACCTGTCGTTCGAGCTACGCGACTTTCGCGAAGCCCCCGACGCCCCACCTCGCAAGTTCACCGCCGAGGCAGCGGTCGGGACCGCAGCCGCAAAAAAGGTGGCCGGAGACGCCGCAGACGTCACCGTGCGCGCAGGCGAGCGCACACTCCTCGCCCTCGCCAGCGCGAAGATGGCGCCGGAAGACGCTCTCTCCGACGGTGACGTGGAACTCACTGGCAAGAAGTTCGTGGCGATGCAGCTTGCCCTCGCCTTCGCTCCCTTCTTCAAGAAGCCTTGAAAGCCCCCTCGCCTCTCGTCCGCCGTGTGGGTCTTCGCGCCTTCGTTTCATGGGCAGCCGTGGCCGTTCTTTCGGGCGGCGTCGGCGGATGCCAACGGAAGCGCATTTCTCCGGCTGAATGCAGGCAAATGCTTTCCCGATATCTCGACATGACTCTAAGCTCCGAAGGGGAGCGCACTCGCCTCTCCGAGGCGCAAGCGAAGGACCTTCGCGATCGCGCCATTGCCGCACGCATGCTCGAGCCCTCCTACGTAGAAACCCAAGCCCAGTGCGAGCGCGAGGTCACCCCGCGCGAGTTTGCTTGCGCCATGGCCGCGGGCAACGCCGACCAATGGGAGGCTTGCATCGAATGAGCACTGCTCACGTCCGCATGGTGGCTTTGCTCGGGTGCGCCATCGTGCTCGGAACAGCCTGTGCCGCAGAACCGCGAAAGCCACTCGAGATGGTGCCGATCGGAACCGTGGTGCCGTACGTGCCAAAGACGTCGGAGGCGGACCAAGCCGAGACGACGCCCGGAGGCGGCGACCCGCAGCGCAAGGATGAGTGCCTCGGCGCGTTGTTCGACAATCTCGACAAGGCCTTTGCTCGAAACGACTGCAATGCCTCTCCAGACGCCGACGTCGAAATGAAGGGTAAGCTCTCGATCAAGGTCGTACCCGATGGTTCGAGCGTAGCACCCGGTGGAAACCTTCTGCTTCGCATGACCATCACGAACGAAAGCCAAGAGAAGACCCCGGTCTTCTTTCGCCTCGACCCGACGGCGCACTTCGAAGTGCATGCGACGGACGCGAAAGGCCGTCGCGTCGACGTGCCGGCCGGGAAGAAGCCGCACGCAAAGGAGCCTGAAAGTCGTACCGCGCGTGTGACACTCATGCCGGGCGGCGTCATCAAAGTCTCCACGACGTGGTCCGCCGTCAAGCGGAAGTGGGCTTCGCACAATGGCAAACTGTCGGCGGTTCCGGCTGGCGCACTTCCCCGCGGCAAATACAAGCTGCGCATCGTTCCGCCGCTCGTGGGCGTGCGCGACATGGCCGAGTTCCAACCCGAGGCCGATATCGCCGTCGGAAACTGACGTAGCTGTAGTAGAAAAGCGGTCATGCGCGCCGTGTTCTTCGGTACCCCCGCCTTCGCCGTTCCAGCCCTCGATGCGCTCACGGGCATCGCAGACGTGGTGGGGGTCGTCTGCCAGCCCGACCAACCCAAGGGGCGAGGGCTCACCCTCACCGCCCCACCAGTGAAAGCACGTGCTCTCGAGCTGGGTCTCGACGTCGTCCAACCGACGAAGCTGCGTTCCGGCGATTTTCCCGAATGGCTGGCGACGAAACAAGCCGACATCGGCGTCGTCATCGCCTACGGGCGCATCCTACCCGAAGCGATATTGGCGACTCCTCGACTGAGGTGCATCAATCTGCATGCGTCCATCTTGCCCAAGTACCGCGGCGCGGCCCCGATCACATGGGCCGTCGTCCATGGCGAAACGGAGACTGGATTCACGCTCATGCAAATGGATGCGGGCATGGACACGGGCGCGATCTTGCACACATGGACAACACCCATTGCCGAGAACGAAACCGCCAGCGAACTTTCCGATCGCCTGTCCGCGCTCGGGGCCGTCGTCGTTCGCGAAGGCGTCCAGGCCTACGCACAAGGCGCCTACGTCGCAAAACCCCAAGACGACGCTCTCGCAACGCTCGCGCCGCTTCTCAAGAAGGAAGACGGTGCCATCGACTTTGCGAAGCCAGCCAAAGCGGTGCACGATCACATCCGGGGCATGAACGCCTGGCCTGGCGCTTTCACGCGCCATCGGGGCAAGACCTTGAAGGTGCTCGGCGCTCACGTTTTCTTGGCCACCGGCCTAAGCGGCGCCCCCGGAGAAGTCGTGCTCGCAGACAAGAAGCACGTCGTCGTCGCCTGCAAGGAAGGCTTCGTCGAGATCACGCGGCTCCAGCTCGAAGGAAAGAAACCCGTGACGGCTGCCGAATGGTGGGGCGGCCGCGGGGTCGCAGCGGGAGACGTCCTCGCGTCGTGAACGAATCGGTCTTCCCGCTGAGCGACGCATTCATCGCGGAGATGCGCGCAGAATTTCCATCCTTCGAGGTGAAGGAGAAGAAAGACAGCGCCTTTCAGAGGGCCATCCACTATGCGCTCCTCGTCATCACGTTCGGCGGTCAACGCGCCTACATGAGCCGCTACCACACGGTTCTCTTCGGCAAACTTTGGGTGCCGGAACACTGGAAGCACACGGCCGACATCGATCGCGTCATTCTCTTGCGTCACGAGCGCGTCCACCTGAGGCAGCGTGCACGCATGGGGGACGTGAAGATGACGTTCTTGTACCTCCTTCCCTTCTTCCCATTGTTCTTCGCCTACGGGCGTGCGCGCATCGAATGGGAGGCCTACGAGGAGACGATCAGGGCCACGCTGGAGTTTCGTGGCGAAGAAGCCGCACGCGAGCTCCGTGAGTTTCTGAAGGCGCGGTTCGTGGGGCCGGAATACGGGTGGATGTGGCCGTTTCCGAAGGTGATCGATCGATGGTTCGACGACGCGCTCGCGAAGGCGCTCGCGGAGTTCGCGCCCAAAGCGTGACCGCGCATACGCACGACGCCACGCGCGGGCTGGGCATCGCGCGTCTTTCGGTGTACGGAGAAGCTGTGAGTATTCGTAGTGCCAAAAAGAACGCGCAGAAGAAGAAGGTCCGAAGCGAAGAGGCTGCGCAAAAGGAGCGCAAGCTTCGCCCGCTCACCAAGGAGCAGGTGCGCTTTCTGCGGTCTCGCGGACACCACATCGAGCCCGTCCTCGCCGTGGGCAAGGATGGCGTGACCGAAGGCGTCATCGCTGCATGCAGAGAGCAATTGCTCGCGCACGAACTCATCAAGGCGCGCGTTCAGCCAGAAGCTCCGGAAGACCGCCACGAGACCTTCGCGACCCTCGCCAAGGGCGCGGAAGCGGCGCTCATCCAAGTGCTAGGACGAACGGCGCTCCTCTACAAGCCGCACCCGAAGAAGGCCGTCGTGATCCTGCCCGCGGCAAAATTCATCCCGCGGGCGCCCGTGGCAGAGCCGCAGATTTCGTACGTCGGCGACGACGCAGGCATCGACGACGCATAAGGTGCGCTCGGAGGGTGTGGGACGGCGCTACCTCAGAGGAACTTACCCCTTCGCGACCGCCGAGTATCCCGCGTCTTCGATGGCCTGCACGAGCAGCGGCACGCCGACACTGTCGTCTGCCTGAACCTTGGCGGTTCCCGGGTCGAGGGTCACGACCACCGACGAGACACCTTGTAGTTCGCGAAGCGCCTTTTCGACGTGGCGTACGCAGTTGCCACACGTCATTCCTGTCACGGCGAGTTCGGTATTCTTCATAGGAGCGGGCTTTCTTGGATGGAAACGTCGAAGCAGAAGGGAGCTCGTGAGCACGGACACGCTCGAGAGAGACATCGCCGCACTCGCGA
The DNA here is from genome assembly GCA_046351415.1 of Polyangiaceae bacterium. GTDB lineage: Bacteria > Myxococcota_A > Polyangia > Polyangiales > Polyangiaceae > JABFRG01. The sequence continues at coordinate 310,328 of JAXLYO010000002.1, forward strand.
ACATCGGTGAGAGTTCGAAATGCAAGAAGGGTCGGAAAAGCCCCGCGGCGAGCGGGATGCCGACCACGTTGTACACGAACGCAAACCCGAGATTGCGGTGGATGGTGCGCATGGTCGCGCGCGCGAGCTCGAACAGAGCGGGCAATGCCGCCACGGATGCCCCCACGAGTGCGACGTCGGCGACATGCAGCGCGGCGCCCGTACCGGTTCCCATGGCGATCGCCACGTTGGCGCGAGCGAGCGCAAGGCTATCGTTGATTCCATCGCCGACCATGGCAACCGTTCGGCCTCTGGCTTGGAGCTCCTGCACGCGTGCAAGTTTGTCCTGGGGCTTCTGCTCGGCGAGCACCTCTGCGATGCGAAGTCGTTTCGCTACGTGCGCTGCAGTCTTCGTGTGATCGCCTGTCACCATCGCAATCTCGTAGCCGCGAACTTCGAGGGTGCGAACGACGGAAAAGGCAGCGTCCACGGGCTCGTCGCGAAGGACGAGGGCCCCCGCCGCGGCTGCACCCCGCGCAACGAAGACGACCGTCGCGCCTTCGTTCATGGCCTTCTGGGCCCTTCGTTCGAGGGCGCCGACGTCCACACCCGAGGCGCGTAACCACTGGGCGGTACCGACCCGCAGTATCTCGCCATCCATGTCGGCCCATGCTCCTGCGCCGACCTCGACACCGAACGCGCGGGTCTTGGCGACGTCGACGTTCTCGGCGCGTGCACGCGCAATGATCGCTCGCGCAAGAGGGTGTTCACTGACGCGTTCCACGGCTGCCGCGAGCGCGAGGGGCTCGTGCTCACCCGCCGCAATCACTTCCGTGAGCTCTGGTTTGCCGCGCGTGAGCGTCCCCGTCTTGTCGAAAAGCACGCAGTCGACCCGGCTCGCCTCTTCGAGCACCGCGCCGCCGCGAATCTGCATCCCGAGTTCCGCGGCGCGTCCGAGCGCAACCCGAATGGCGGCGGGTGTCGCGAGGCCGAGAGCGCACGGGCACGCAATGACGAGGACGGCAACGCACCGTTGCGTGGCCATTGGAAGGCCGGTGACGTGCGGATTCATCGCAAACCATGCAGCAAAGGTGGCTGCAGCGAGGAAGAGGACGGCGGGAACGAACACGCGACTCACGCGATCGACGACGCGTGAAATCGGCGCGTTCTTCGCCGTCGACTCGAGCGCTTCGGCCACGCGGTCGAGTTCCGTTTCACCCGACCGCGCCGTCACACGAACGGTCAGCGCCCCTGCCCCGTTGATGGTTCCAGCGAGAACCCGAGCGTGCGCTGCTTTCGGGGTCGCGAGGGCCTCTCCCGTGAGCATCGACTCGTCCACCTCGGAGACGCCGAAAGTGACCTCACCGTCGACGGGAATGCGTTCTCCCGGCCGTACGATCACGACATCGCCGGGCGCGAGTACCGCCGTGGGAACATCTGCTTCGTCGGCGCCGGACACGCGATGACTCGTGTCAGGCCGCAGCGCAAGCAAGCTCGTGAGAGCACTTCCGAGCTGCTTGCGGGCTCCCGATTCGAGGACGCGCCCAAGCAGGGCAAAGGTGACGATGATGCCCGCTGTCTCGAAGTAGAGCCCAAGACGGTGAGCCGCGTGTTCGCCTTGGAGAACGAGGGCGACGAGCGAGTATCCGAACGACGTCGAGGCCCCGAGGGCGACGAGGGTGTTCATGTCGGAAGACCGGGCACGAAGCGCATGCCAGGCGCGCACGAAGTACCCGCGCCCCGGCCAAGCCATGATCGCGAGCGCAAGTGCGAGCTGCAAGACGGCGGAGGGCCACCCCGAAAGAATGCGTTCATGGGACATGCCCAGCGCAAAGAGTGGAATCGAGAAGATGAGCGAGATGCGCAGCTCCGATCGGAGACGCGTTTCGATTTGGAGGTCTGGGTCAGGCGCCGAGCGCTCGGCGACTTCGTAGCCCGCGTTGCGCACGGCAGAGAACAGCGCTTCCTTCGACCCTTCTGCCCCCCAGACGACGCGCGCGCGATGAGACGAAAGGTCGACGCTCACTTCGTGAACGCCGGGGACGGATCCGATGGCGCGTTCCACACGCGTCACGCATGCGGCGCACGTCATGCCCCCCACTTGGATGACCTCGGTCTTCATCGGTCGCGAGAGGCCACCTTACTCGCCTGCCGGAGCCGCGGCTAGGACGGGCTTGCCCAGTAGGGACGGCATCGCTCGAGGGGGTCTCCTTGCAAGTCCGGGTGCGCGCGCGTTTCTTCGACGAGAAAGTCGAGCACAGCCCGCGTGCGAGCCGGCATGTTCTTGCGGCTTCGATAATGAACGTGGAGTCCGAGGCCGCCGCGAAGACATTCGGGCAAGACCGGCCGGAGCGCGCCGGAGCGAAAGTGAGGCAAGACGAGCGGGAGCGGAGCCAGCATGATGCCGAGGCCCGAAAGCGCTGCGACTTCGAGCGCAAGGATGTCTGGTGAAGCGAACGAACTCTTCACGCGCACGTCGAAGGGCGAGCCGAGTTTCCACGTGAAGTCACCCGCCGCGTGCGAGCCGAGCCGCAGACAGGGGAGTCGCTGCAGCTCTTCGATGGTGGTCGGGACGCCACGTTGAGCAAAGAACTCTGGAGAGCCGCAGAGCACGAAGGCGAGGTCCGCGAGTTTTCGCGAGACGACGTCGCCAGTGGGAGGTGAGCCCGCGCGAATTCCGAGGTCGTAGCCTTCCCGGACGAAGTCGGCATTTCGAGCTTCGAGGACGACGTCGACCTTCACGTCTGGATGCACGCGAAAGAACCGACGCAACATGGGAATGAGCACGACCTTCCCGAAAGGAGGCACACACGAGATGCGAACGAGTCCGCTCTCCGTCCTGCGGGTGACGGCGCGGGCTCCTTCCGACAGTGCTTCGAGCGGTCCCTCGCATTGTTCGAGGAGCGTGCGCCCTTCCTCCGTCAAGGAAACGGATCGAGTGGAGCGGTGGAACAACCGGACTCCCAGGTCGTTTTCGAGAGACGCAATCGCTTTGCTGACAGCCACCGCACTCACCCCGAACTCTCGAGCCACCGCAGAGAAGTTCGCGAGCCTTGCCGCACGCACGAAGTAGGGGAGAAGACCGAGGGGCGGCGTTTTGGGTGCCATGGGCACATTATAAACCCAAAGTTACGAGTCCTGTGCTGCCTGGAGGACTACTCCGGACCTCGGCGCGTCTCCTACCGTGGAACCATGTGGAACATCGAACCCCCTCCCCCAGATGCCTGGACACGGAACGGAATGATCGCGATCGTCATCGCAGTCGCGCTTGCCGCCACCGTCCTTTTCGGCAAGGGCTCCCGCAAGAGAACCGTCCTCTGGGGACTCGGCTACGGTGTGGCGCTCACGGCGACCGGTTGCCTCGCGGCCTCGGGAGCCCTCGCCGAAACGCGCTCGTTCCCGCCGCCCATGGCGATCCTCATCGCAAGCGTCCTCGTCACGAGCCTCGCGCTCGGCCTCTCACCCTTGGGAAAGAGCCTCGCCCATCACGTCGACACCGTCGGGCTCGTCGCGCTGCAGGCGTTTCGCTTGCCTCTCGAACTCCTGATGCATCACGCAGCGAGCAAGAACATCATGCCCAAGTGGCTCTCCTACTCCGGCTACAACTTCGACATCGTGACCGGCGCCGCCGCCATCGTCGTCGCTGCAGCCCTGGCGCAGAACAAGGCCCCAAGAGCACTTCTCTGGGCCTGGAACGCGTGGGGCATCGTTTGCCTCTTGGTCATCACCCTCATCGCAGTGGCCACCTCCCCCATGGTCCACGCCTTCGGAACCGCCCCAAAGGACGTCAACACCTGGGTCCTCTACGCCCCCTACGTCTGGCTTCCCGCCATCCTCGTCTCGACGGCCATCCTGAGCCACGTCGTCCTCACGAGAAAGCTGCTAGAGAGCAAAGCTCCTACGTGCATTCTACACGCATCAATAGTCTGAAGTTTTGCGCATCCCCAAAACTGCCGCGACGAGCTGTCACAAAAACCCGATGTTTTGGGCTTCGGGACCCAAAACCGCAGCGACGAGCTGTCACAAAAACCCGCGTTTTGGGCTTCGGGACCCAAAACCGCAGCGACGAGCCGTCACAAAAACCAGACGTTTTGGGCTTCGGGACCCAAAACCGGGAGTGGGTCCCTACTTGGCTCCGCCAAGTAGGGCGAGGGCAGAGTCCTCGCAGGGGGGTGTGGATAACCCCTGAACAACGTGTGGGTGCCCTCTGGGTATCCTGTCGTTTAGCGGCCGCCGGCTGTTCAGTGAAAAACAATGATCCCAAAGAGTTAGCGTGAAGGAAGGCAAATGTCTGACATTGTCCCACACCGAGTGCCGAGATATTTGACCCCGGCATACGAGCGATCGTAGTGTTTTCCATTGGACACCCCCAGATCTTGTAGGTAGTGTCCGTCTTCGCCCTCGAAGCCGACTCTTCACAGAGTGCTGTTTCGTGGTCGCCCTTTTCGGGCGGGCGCTCAGGTGAACAGCTGCACCGTACACCTAATCGACCGCTCGACTGCTGAACATCTGGCGCTCCCTCCTTCCCCTTCCCTTTCAACCTGCTGTAGCACCAGGCAAGGTTTCTCCGGCGCAAGGGCCCAAAGCCTCCGCATCCCCTGCGGAGTCCGAGGGTGGGTAAGCAGTCGTCCCTTTTTTTAGTCGTTTCAGGAGAGTCCACCCCCACCCCCCCAGGCCAATCCACAGGGCCTGTATGGCACGCTTGCGCGCGTGCATCGCCGTCGTCTGCGCGGCGTTGGGCGGGAGCATTGCGTTGGAAGAGGAAGCATATGGCACAATCGATCCCGTTCAAGACCCAGACCAATGGCGCAGGCATGCAGCGAGCGAATAGCGGCAAGGACAAGAATGTGAAGCCGTCGCAAAGCGCGAAGGCAGGTACCGGCAGCAAGGCCGCGCGTAGCGCTGCGGGTAGCGCAGGTGTTTCGGCGACGGCGACCACTGCAAAGGCGGCGCGCGAGAGCGTCAGCAAGAAGCGTGGCCGGGTGAGCGCGAAGCGCGAAGGAGTTACCCTCGCGCGTCATTTCACGACGCCCGGGACCGACCCGCTCGACGAGGTCGTCTACGAGCGCCGCTCGAGCGTCATCACGAATCCGGACGGTTCGATCGTCTTCAAGATGGAAGGCGCCGAGATCCCGGCCAACTGGAGCCAGCTCGCAACGGACATCGTCATCTCGAAGTACTTCCGTAAGGCCGGCCTCCATGGCGACAAGGCGCGCGGCGAGCGCAGCGTCCGCGAAGTCGTCTATCGCATCGCGCACACCATCCGTACGGCGGGTGAGGACTTCGGCGGCTACTTCGCCACGAAGGCCGACGCAGACACGTTCGAGGCCGAACTCTCCTTCCTCATGGTGAACCAGTACGGCGCGTTCAATAGCCCGGTCTGGTTCAACTGCGGCCTCTATCATGCCTACGGCATCACCGGCTCCGGCGGCAACTGGGCCTGGGACATGGACGAGAGCGGCTCGAACGTCGTGCAAACCGCCGGCGCCTACGATCGTCCGCAGTGCTCGGCATGCTTCATCCAAGCAGTCTCCGATGACCTCATGGGCATCTACGAGCTCATCAAGTCCGAGGCTCGCCTCTTCAAGTATGGGTCGGGTACGGGCTCGAACTTCAGCTCTATCCGCGCGCGCCAGGAGAAGCTCTCCGGCGGCGGCACGTCGAGCGGCCTCATGAGCTTCCTCGAGGTCTTCGACCGCGCAGCGGGCGCCACGAAGAGCGGCGGCACCACGCGTCGCGCAGCGAAGATGGTCTGTCTCGACATGGACCACCCGGAAATCGTCGACTTCATCGAATGGAAGAGCAAGGAAGAGCGCAAGGCCCAGGCTCTCATCGCCGCGGGCTACCCGTCCGACTTCAATGGCGAGGCGTACCGCACGGTGAGCGGTCAGAACTCGAACAACTCCGTTCGCGTGACCGACGACTTCATGAAGGCGGCGATGGCCGGCGGCAAGTGGCAGACGCGCATGCGCACGACCGGCGAGGTCTGCGAGACGCTCGACGCCAAGGAGCTGTGGAACAAGGTCGCCGAGTCGGCCTGGAGCTGCGCCGATCCCGGCGTCCAATACGACTCCACGATCAACAAGTGGCACACTTGCCCGAACAGCGGGAAGATCAACGGCTCGAATCCGTGCTCCGAGTACATGTTCTTGGACGACACGGCGTGCAACCTCTCGTCGGTCAATCTCACGAAGTTCTTGAACGACGACGACACGTTCGATATCGAGGGCTACCGCCACGCGTGCCGCACGTTCTTCATTGCCCAGGAAATCTTGGTTGACCTGTCGAGCTACCCGACGCACGACATCGCGAAGAACAGCCACGACTACCGCCCCCTCGGCCTCGGCTACGCCAACTTGGGCAGCCTCCTCATGCAGATGGGCGTGCCCTACGACAGCGACAAGGGGCGCGCCATCGCCGCGGCTCTCACATCCATCATGTGCGGGCACGCCTTCAAGGCGAGCGCCGAGATGGCGAAGACCAAGGGCGCGTTCAACGGCTACGCCAAGAACCGCGAGCCCATGCTTCGCGTCATGGGTATGCACCGCGATGCGGCCTACCAGATCGACCGCGACGGTTGCCCCGAGGCTCTCTACAAGGCCGCTTGCGAAGACTGGGACCAAGCCGTCGAACTCGGCGAGGCATATGGCTACCGCAACGCGCAGGCCACCGTCCTCGCACCGACGGGCACCATCGGTCTCCTCATGGACTGCGACACGACCGGCGTCGAACCCGACTTCGCGCTCGTGAAATTCAAGAAGCTCGCCGGTGGCGGCTACTTCAAGATCGTGAACCAATCGGTTCCGCGCGCACTCCGCAAGCTCGGCTACTCCGAGATGCAGATGCAAGAAATCGTCGCCTACGTCCAAGGCACGAATACGTTCCTCACGGCACCGCACGTCAATCGCCGCGCGCTCAAGGAGCACGGACTCACGGACGACGACATCAGCAAGGCAGAGGCCTCGCTCCACGGCATCTTCGACCTCGGCAATGCGTTCGCTCCTTGGGTTCTCGGTGAAGAGACCTACGAGCGCCTCGGCATCACCAAGGAAATGCGCAAGCCCGGTTTCTCGTTCCTCGAGTTCCTCGGCTTCACGAAGGACGAAATCGCCGAAGCGAACCAAGTCATCGTGGGTCGCATGACCATCGAAGGCGCGCCGCACCTGAAGCCGCTCCACTACCCGGTCTTCGACTGCGCCAACCGCTGCGGCGCGACGGGCGAGCGTTTCCTCGCCGCCATGTCGCACGTGAAGATGATGGCTGCGGTCCAACCGTTCTTGAGCGGAGCCATCTCGAAGACCGTCAACCTCCCGAACGACGCATCGGTCGACGAAGTTCGTCAGGTGTACGAAGAGGGTTGGAAGCTCGGTCTGAAGGCCGTCGCCCTCTACCGCGACGGATGCAAGGCCTCGCAACCGCTCTCGTCGTCGAGCAAGACGAAGGAAGAGAAGGACGAGAAGACAGCGCGTGACCAGGCCGAATCGGAGGCGCTCAATCTCGCCCCGGTTCCGCAATCGAGCGAGCAGCAAGACCCGACGCAGCTCTACTTGAACCTCGCCGCCGCGCCCATCCCCGCGGGCACGCGGCCTCCGGGTCTCCGCGTTCGTCTTCCGAAGAAGCGCGTTGGCTTCACGCAGGAAGCGCGCGTCGGCGGTCACAAGATCTTCCTCCGCACGGGCCAATACGAAGACGGTTCGCTCGGTGAGATCTTCATCGACATGCACAAAGAGGGCGCGGCCTTCCGCTCTCTCATGAACTGCTTCGCGATGTCGGTCTCGATCGGTTTGCAATACGGCGTGCCGCTCCAGACCTACGTCGAGCAATTCACGTTCACCCGCTTCGAGCCGCAAGGTGTCGTCGAGGGGCACCCCTACGTGAAGATCTCGACCTCCATCGTCGATTACCTCTTCCGCATTCTCGGCGTCGAGTACCTCCACAGGTACGACCTCGCGCACGTGAAGCCGGAGGAGGCGCCGTCCTCGGTAGGGTTCTTGGGCTCGACGCACGACAAGCACGAGACGCCAGGCCTCGAAGAAGAGGAGCCGCTCACGCATACGAAGGATGCCGTCATTCGTAGCTCCAACATGAGCGAAGGCCTCGAGTCCAAGGACGCGCTCGCAGGAGGAGCGGGCACCACGACGCTTGGCGGGGCCCCACCCGCTTCTCCGCTCGACGCGCAGCTCGACGCCATGATGGGCGATGCCCCCGTGTGCGACGTCTGCGGTCACATCACCGTCCGAAACGGTGCATGTTACAAGTGCCTGAACTGTGGCAATAGTATGGGCTGCAGCTGAAGCCGAAAGGCCGATAGCGAAAGCCGATAGCTCTACCGGAGCGGCGGCAAAAAAGACGAGACCCCGTGGCCTTCCGAGGCAGCGGGGTTTCGCTTTTTCAGGGAAGGCGCTTTTTTCCCACAAATGCGCGACTTCTCAGTAGGATTGCGCGTCAGACACGCAAGGAGGACCGATGGTTCGCAAGTTCACGACTGTAGGATTGACGCTACTTCCCCTGCTCGGAATGCTGACGGGCTGCCCGAAGAAGGAGCCTGTGGTCGTCGACGCGGGCGCGCCGGCTCCCGTGGCCACGCCTGCCGCGACGGTCGAAGACTTGAAGCCCATGGACACGGAAGACGCGGGACCGGACACGGGCGTCGACGCAGGCAAGAAGCCCGGCGTGGCGGGCAACCCGAACGTGGCGCGCCTCAAGGCGTGCTGCAATCAGCTCGCCGCCGAGGGCAAGCGCATGGGCGCGGGCTCTGCGGAAGGCGGCATGATCATCGCGGCCGCCGCGCAATGCAACGCCATGGCCGCGCAGGCGGGCACTTCCGGCAACGCCGCCGAAATGGGCGTCATCCGCAACTTGCTCCAAGGTCGCAACGTCCCGCCCGTCTGCGGCGGCTTCTGATGAACCTTCGCCACGCGGCCTTCACTGCCCTCGCACTCGCGACGGCCGGTATCGGTGCTTCGGCAGGCTGCAAGCCGAAGCCCGATCCCGTCGTGGACGCCGGCGTGGCACCCCCTCCGACGACGCCCGCGACGATGGAGACCGCGCTGGTCCCGATGGGCGGTGAGGACGCAGGTCCTGACGCGAGCGATGCGGGTGATGCGGGCAAGAAGACGGGCCCCTCTGGGAACCCGAACGTCGCGCGACTCAAGGCGTGCTGCAATCAGCTCGCCGCCGAAGGCAAACGCCTCGGTGCTTCGCCCGAAGGCGGCATGCTCGTCGCCGCGGCGGCGCAATGCAACGCGATGGCGGCACAAGCCAGCACCTCGGGTAACGCGGCCGAAATGGGCGTCATCCGCAACTTGCTCCAAGGTCGTAACGTCCCGCCCGTCTGCGGCGGCTTCTGAACCCCCGGGAATCATTCGCCTGGCCTACACGTTGAGCTCGTATGCGAGAAAAGGCGAAGGGCGGCGCAGGGGCGCGTGAGACGAAGTCGCTCTGGGCCGTCGCCAAGAGCGAATTTCGCCGTCATCTCACGGTCCTCACGGTGTTTCTCGCCTTCCTCTGGCTCGTCCACCTGGTGAACGTGGCGACGGGCGATCGGCTGCGCGCTTTCGGAATCGAGCCGCGTACGACGCATGGACTCGTCGGCATCCTCTTCGCCCCGTTCCTCCACAACGACGTCTCGCATCTCTTTTCGAATACGATCGGCGTGCTCACGCTCGGCTGGCTGGTGATGATTCGCGAGACTTGGCATTTCCCGATCGTGGCGCTCTTTTCGCTCGTCATCGGCGGCTTCGTCACGTGGACCATCGGTGGCTCGGGAGTGCACGCAGGTGCAAGCGGCATCGTCTACGGGTTCTTCGGGTATCTACTCCTCTCGGGCTGGTTCAGTCGCAGCTTCGGGTGGATTCTCTTCTCTCTCGCGACGTTCGCATGCTTCGGTGGCCTGCTCTACGGAATGACTCCGGCTGCCGGCGAGCACATCTCCATCTCGGGGCACGTGGGCGGCTTCTTGGGAGGCGTGGTCGCGGCGTACCTACTCGAGAAACGTCGGCGCAGAATCAGCCTTCGAAGTGCGAAAATCCTCGGAGCGTGAGCGGTGCGCCATCGACGAACACGAGACCTTCGTCCGACGCTCTAGCCCCAACGCGGCCGACTTGGACGAAGCCTTCGGGTAGCGTACGACCTGTCGCCAACAGCGCGTAGTCCTCTCCTCCCACGACCGCTAGCGCGAGGGGTGATTCGGAGAGCGCCGCCGCAGCGTCGTTCAGCAGTTGGCCCCCTATCGACACGAGGCTCTCGCCTTCGAACCAAAGGGAGACGTTACTCGCCGCCGCAAGGCGCACCGCATCTTCTGCGAGCCCGTCCGAAAGGTCCATGCACGACGAGCAGCCTTGAGCTGCAGCAGCGAGGCCCGCGGACAAGCGCGCAACGGGCCGACGAAAGGCTTCACGCGCAAGCGGCACGTCGATCGCCCGCTCGAACGACAGTAGTCCTGCGCGCGCAAGGCCGAGCGCCCCCGCAACGTAGATCTCGTCGCCGTCGCGCGCACCGGAACGCACGAGCGGCCGCTTGGCATGTCCAAACACCGTCGTCGTCACCGATAGCTCCGACCCGCGCGCAAGATTGCCTCCTACGACGGCGCAGCCGAGCTCGTCCGCCGCAAGCCGCTGTCCCTTCGCGAGCCCGCGGAGCGCTTCGTCCGCGAAGTTCGTGGGCAGCGTGAGCGCGGACGTCGCAGAGACGATCCGAGCTCCCATTGCGGCAAGGTCACTCGCCGCGGCCATGAAGGAGCGATAGCCGATGTCTTCGAAGGTGCACCAGTCGGTCCGGAAGTGTGTCCCCTCCACCTGCGCGTCGACCGACACGACGAGGTTGTCCTCTGCCCAGGGGAGAACGGCCGCATCGTCCCCGATGTCGATCGTCGCCGTCTTGCGCCCGCTCTGCTCCAGCACGTCGCGGAGGAGCGCAATGCGAGCGTCTTCCGTGCTCATCGGGTCACGGAAACGGGTCGCCCTCGGTGCCCTCCGGCGGCAACGAGCTCGGGAAAAGGGCCACGCTGGGAATGCTCTTTCGGGAGCCGTCGTGAGCAGGGATGCGAATGAGGAACATGGTGCCCTGAGGCTCGTTCGCGCGAGCTTCGATGGTACCGCCATGAGCTTCCATCACGCGCTTCGCGATGGCCAGGCCGAGACCCGTGCCGCCATGGCCGCGCGTCGACGACGAATCAACCTGGTAGAACGCATCGAAGATGCGCTCTCGGAGGTGCTCCGGAATGCCGACGCCATTGTCGAGCACCCGAAGCTCGTAGAACTTCTTCGGTACCGCCATGAGCGCGAAGCCGACCTCGCCTTCGTCGCCATCGAACGATTCGACGATACGGTCCGAGAGCAGGACCTTGCCGCCTTCCGGCGTGAACTTGATGGCGTTCTCGACGACGTTCGTGATCACCTGCCCCAGACGGACCGGGTCGAAACGGGTTTCGAACTTGTCTTCGGTGCATTCGAACAAGAGCGTTACGTTCTGCTTCTTCGCGATCGGCAGCATCGTGGTCGCGACTTCACGTGCGAGTTCGAGCGGCTTGCCGTGCGTGCGCTTCATGCTGAGCGTGCCGAGCTCCAGCTTCGACATGTCGAGGAGGCCCGTGATCATGTTGAGAAGGTGCATTCCGCGATCGTGGATCGTTCGCAGGTATTCCTTCTGCTCGTCGTTGAGAGGTCCAACGAGCCCCTCGGAAAGCATTTCGCTGTAGCCGAGGATGGACGTGAGTGGCGTCTTCAGCTCGTGACTCACTGTCGCGAGGAGGCTCGACTTGAGGCGATCGACCTCTTTCAGGCGATGATACGCAGCCTGGAGACGATCGGCTTTGTCCGACAACTCTCGGAAGCTCTCGCGGACGCTCACGAGGTGCGCACTCGAAGTGAGAGACGCCTTGTGCGCGTGGAACAAGATGAGCTCGAGCGCCCCCCGAAGATGCATCGCAATGCGGTGGACCGTCTCTGGCTTCGCACGAGGCACGCGAGCGGAGAGGTTCTTGAACTTCTCGCCATCGAGAGTGGGCAAGAGTTCACGCTTCTCAGGGCCGAGGTCGATGGCAGGCGCCGTCGAATATGGACCGATGACGATGCGGCCCAGTCTCCGGCCGTCGTAGAGAATGGGGTCGAGGCGATAGAGGAGACCGCTGAAGCAGGGGTGGAGCAGTGGGTCGGACGCAGCAGCGTCGGGCGTCTTGTCGCTACGACCCGGTACCGACTTGCGCACCGAGTCGACCGTAGAGCGACAGAGCGCGCGGCCTTGCGGGTCTTCGCCAATCATCCGACAAAGATCGAACTGGACGTCGACGATGCCGTACACCGTCCCCTCTTCCGAGATGATGCGCACGGGGATGCCGAACAACGCAAAGACGCCCTTGCAGAGATCTTCGAGAGAAGCGCGTTCGATGAGCTGCTCGAGCCCGGGGTCGGCATCGAGCGCGACCGGCGGAATGGTGGGAATGGAAGCGGGACTCACGTTCCCCTCCCGAGCACGTCCATGCAGAGCATCTGTTGTTCGCGACCTTGGACGCCGAACTGTTTGGCGGTCGAGCGCAGAACGTCTTCCCGGCGAAGGCCCGTCTTCGTCGCGAGCTGGTGGTCTTGCTCGAGTCGCTTCATGGTCAGATTCAGGAGCCCGAGAAAACATTCGACGACGCCTTCGCCCTTGAGTGCTACCGCAGGATAAATCGGCTCGCGTCCCTTGGCGGCAAGCGCCTTCAATTCGTCGTCGCTTCGAACGCCGCTCATGTCACGCTTGTTGAACTGGAGCACGAGCGGCATCTCTTTGATGGGGCGCCCGAGCTCTTCGAGATTCGAACGAAGGTCGCGGAAGGCGGCCGCATTCGCCTCGGCTTCTGCGAGCTGCGAATCGGCGACGAATGCCACGCCGTCTGCACCTTGGAGCACGTACCTGCGCGTCGAAGCGTGAATGACCTGGCCCGGCACCGTGAACACCTTGATGCGCACCGTCATGCCCGTGTCGCTCTGGAGCGTAAGCGGAAGGACGTCGAAGAAGAGCGTACGGTCGTCACGCGTCGCGAGCGTCATCAAGCGACCGCGCGCGCCGTCTTCCGCCTTGTCGTGAAGCGCTTGGAGGTTGGTCGTCTTTCCGCTGAGCGCAGGCCCGTAGTAGACGAGCTTCAGCACTACTTCTTTGGCTGCAAAATTGAGCTGCACGCTTGATGACCTCGAATGCCCTACGATATAACGATCGCATGCTGAAGGCCGGAGACAAAGCCCCAACGTTCAAACTGCCGAGCGATCAGGGCAAAGCCTTGAGCCTCAATGACTTCGCAGGCTCCTATGTAGTCCTCTACTTTTACCCGAAGGACGACACACCGGGCTGCACGAGGCAGGCGCAGGCCTTCACGGAGATGCAGCGCGCCTTTTCGTCCCTCGGCGCGACAGTCCTCGGCGTCTCCCGCGACAGCGTGGATCGTCACGAAAAGTTTCGAAAAAAGTACGATTTGCGCGTCCCACTCCTCTCGGACGAAGACCTGACCGTACACAAGCTCTACGGTACGTATGGCACCAAGATGATGTACGGGCGCGAAACCCAAGGAACCATTCGCACGACTTACGTGGTGGGCCCGACCGGCCGCATCGTCGCCGTCTTCCCGAAGGTGAAAGTCGAAGGACACGCCGAAAAAGTGCTCGACCTCCTCCGTGAGGTGCAAAACGAACGCGCCGGAGTTTCCGCCGAAACCGCAAAGCCCACCGTCGTTCGCGCGGCTCCCGCGAAGAAGACGGCCGTCGCGCCCAAGAAGGCCGCGCCCAAGAATCCGGTGGTGGTCACGAAATCAGCGCCGGCAAAGAAGCGAGCCGCATCGCGCACGAACAAAGGCTGAAAGTGTCGCCGTCCCGATAGTTGCCCCGGGGCCCCTGGAGTCGCCTACCATACGCTTGTGTCGAAGGGCTCTACGGGGAAGCGCAAGACTTCACCTCCGCAGGCGGAGACGGTTCCGCCCGATGGGCTCGCTGTCGATTACGAGCAAGTCGGGCAGCTCCTCGCGCAATGCGCCGTACTGGAACGCGAACTAGCGCAAGCGAAGAAGGAGCTCGCATCTCGCTCCTCCGAAGACGGCAAAGGTCCTTCGTCGAAGACGCTCCATGGTGCAGCCGAAGCAACGCGCCAAGCGCTCGAGCAAGAGCTCTCGCAAACGAAGGGGCTCCTCGCGGCAGGTGAGAGCACGAAGCGCGCACTGGAACAAGAGCTCGCGGAGACGCGCGAAACGCTCGACCACGCCGCGCGCACGAACGAAAGAGCGGCACAGGAAATCCAGCAGCAGGCAGAGCGCCTTGCCGCACTCGAAGGTGCACTCGCGAAAGTCCAAGATGCGTGCGCCGAGGCCGAAGCGCAGTGCAAACGCCGCGACGGCGAGCTCTCCGAGCTTACCGATTCACTGAAAGCAAGTGAGGCCGCGCGTCAGGTGCTCAGTCGTCAAGTGCTCGAAGCTCGCAGCGGTCTCGGCGAACAAGAGGAGGCCTTGAAGGAGGTTCGCGCCCAGCTCGCATCGACACGCAGCCAAGGTGCCGAGCACGAACGCGCACGCAAAGAGCTGATCGCCGAGCTTGCTCGCGCCCGCGAAACGCTGAAAGAGCGCGCGGAAGCCGAGCGCACGCAAAACACCGAGGTCGAACAGATTCGCGCCGCGCTCTCCCAGTCCGCGCTCGAACGAGACGAGCTCGAACGGGCCCTCGCGGAAGAGCGGGCGGCAACGCTCCGCGCCGAGCTCGCGACGAAGGCAGCCGAAGCCGCGAAGGCCGAGGTCGAGCAGACCCTCGCGAACGCTCGCGCTGAGAACGCCGAGCTCATCGCAAGACTCGATGCAGCGCAAGTGGGACTCGCGGAAGGAGCCGCCTCGCGCGATGCGCTCAATCTGCTCGCGGAGCGCCTCGTCCGCATGCAGCACGGCCTCATCGGCGTGGCAGATGGCATTCGCGGGTTTGCGAAGAACGAACGTTCCTATCTCGAGCCTCGTCTTCATGCCCTCGGCGAACTCGAGCGAGCACTCCTGGGCTTCGCGGGCGAAGCGAAGAGCGCTCCCCCGCCCCCGCACAGTCAAAGCCACGACGTCGCGGGCGCATCGGGGCCGAGCGAGCAGGATGCCGCCGTCCACGACATCAACGAGATGGTCGAAATCCTCGAGTCGCTGAAACCGCCGGCACACGCAAAGGCGCCTGGCGATGCTTCGGAGCGCGTGCCGCCCGCGCCGCTGCCCAGTTTTTCGCTGCTGCCTGGTTCGATTCCTCCCGAAAAAGCCTGAAGCTCGCTCGAAGGCCGTTCGTTCCGGGAATGCAGGACGCGCGCCCGTGGTTCTTCCTCCAGAGACAGGTCGCAGCAGCAAAGGAGGTGCACGTTACCCATTACCCATTCCCCAACCCGAAGGCCCTTGGACGGCTCCGCGTCACGCGCATTGAGCGCGGCGCCGTCCCAGGGCCGTCTCCTTTTTGTGCGCTCCTTTCGCCTACGGGCTGTCCTAGATGATTGTGGGACACCCCACAGCCTTCCGATGGTCGGACTGGCCCCGAGAGTTCGGAAAATAGGCTTCCTCCACGTTGCGCTCGAACGGGTCCGTCGTTACCTTCTCAGGAAAGAGGCACTATGGCGCTTGCGCACGAGCTCGACTTCGAAGAATACGTCAAACAAAAGCGCGGCAGCCATGCGGGCGGTGACTCCCCCGCCGGAAACGAATACGCCTACGTCTCGGACCGCCAAACGCGCGCGACATTCGAGCGCATGAAGCCCGTCGAGCTCGCCGTTGCGAGTAGTGTCCGCATGTACAAGCAAGTGTGGCGGAGCCAACTGCTCGGTAGCGCGGTCAAAGTGTCCGAAAGGCAGTTTCCGCGCATCCAGAAGCTCGTGAGCCGTTGCGCCGACACGCTGCAGATAGCGGTCCCCGAGGTCTACATCATTTCGAACCCCAACCTGAACGCAGCGACGTTCGGCACGAACGAAGAGTCACTGATTTTCGTGCACTCTGCACTCGTCGACCACTACACCGACGAAGAACTGCTCACCGTTCTCGGTCACGAGTGTGGTCACATCCACAACCATCACGTCGTCTACCTGACGGCGCTCCACTACCTCACGCACATCGCTGGCGCGTTCACACGGCTCATCGCCGAGCCTGCCATCCTCGCGCTGAACGCGTGGTCGCGGCGCGCAGAAATCACGTGTGATCGCGCGGGCATGATTTGCTCCCAGAACCCCGAGGTGTCGGCGCGCGCGCTGACGAAGCTCGTGATCGGCTCCCGCAAACTTTACGACGAGTTCAATCTCGAGGCGTTCCTCGATCAGTACGAGGAGGGCAAAGAGGGATTCGGCAAGTACATGGAAGCCTTTGCCACCCATCCGTGGCTACCGAAGCGCGTTCTCGCGATGCGTGTCTTCGCAGAAAGCGAGCTCTTCAAGAAGTCGCAGCGCGCAAAGCCCCTGGCCCTCCAGACGGAAGGGGATGCCCCCGGCATTTCCATGGAAGAGGTCGACAATCGCGTTCGTGCACTCCTCAAGTGGGACGCCTGAGGTACACTCCCGCCTCTGCTTCTCGCCCTTTTGATTAGACAAGGAACCAGAACATGCTCGATGCGTTTCGGCAGCGCCAAGTTGATGTGACATCCGCTCTCAAAGACCTCGGAACGGTGGCTGAAGAGCTCGGAGCGAAGACGCTGGGCCAACGCATCGCACGGGACCTCGTGACGAAGCTCGAGGAAGACCGGTTTCACTTGGTGGTCGTCGGGGAATTCAATCACGGCAAGTCGACGTTCGTGAACGCGCTGCTCGGTATTCCGGCCTTGCCCGTAGGGGTGACGCCAACCACGGCGACCATTCACCATCTCCGATACGCCGATGCACCCGAGGCCACGATCGTTTCGACGACGAAAGAGCGCACGAGCCTTCCGTTCGACGAATTGCGCAAGTTCGCGGTGGGCGGAGGTTCCAGTCCCGACCAAGTCGATTACATCGAGGTCGGCTACCCTGCCCCTCTCTTGCGCGAACGCATCCTGCTCGTCGATACGCCAGGCGTGAACGACCTGTCGCATCAGCGTGCCGACATCACGTACAGCTACATTCCTCGTGCCGACGCGGTCTTGTTTCTCCTCGACGCGGGGCAAATCCTGAAAGAGAGCGAGCGCGTTTTCTTGGAAGAGAAACTACTCAAGGCCTCTCGTGACAAGATCGTCTTCGTCATTACGAAGTGGGACGTGCTCAGCGCAGACGAGCGTGTCGAGGCTCTCGCCTATGCGAAAACGCAGCTCGCCAAGATGGTGAAGAACCCGGTCGTCTTTCCGGTCAGCGCCGAAACGGCCCTCTCCGGCAAGATGGAAGAGAGCGGCATGCCTGAGCTTCTCTCGCACCTCACGCGCTTTCTCTCCGAAGAGCGGGGAAAGATTCTCCTCGGCAATGCGCTAGGCGAAGGCCTGTCGGTGGGCGAACTTCTTTCGAAGGGCCTCGACGCACGGCGCCGATCCATCGCGATGAAGGTCGAAGATCTCGACCGCCGCATCCAGATGCTCGACCAAGACCTCGCGGGTCAGGCGGGCACCATCGAGCAACGTCGCATGAAGATTCGCGAGGAAATCTCGGCCATCAAGATGGGCGCGCGCAAAGACCTCGAGCGCTTCATCGCCGACGTCTCCGCGAAGCTTCCCGAAGTCATCGATGCGGCAAAAAAGGAAGACCTCTCGAACTACCTTCCCTCTTTCCTCGAAGACACGTTTCGGAAGTGGGCCGAGGCCGAGTCGAAGGAAATCGGCGAAAAGCTCGAAGAGCTCGCGGAGAAGACGATCGCCCTCATTCGCGACGACGCGTCGGAGACGACGAAGCGCGTCGCGGGCGCCATGGGAACGGACCTGCGCCGGCTCGAAGTCCAGGTCGACACGTTCAAGTACGACGTGGGTGTTGGCGCACTCTTCGCGGTGGGCCTCGGAACCCTGTTCGTCAACTTGGCCGTCGGTGGAGTGCTCCTCGTCGCGGCGCCGGTGCTCGCCCTGGTCGTCAAAGGGCGAATCGATGCAGAGTACAAGAAGCAGGCGAAGGAAGCCGGGCCGCAAATCCTGAAGCAGGCGGGAGAGCGCGTCGCCCCGAAGATGGATGAGATGATCGAGGAGTTCGCGACGAGGCTCGATACCTGGGTCGTCACCGCGGGCGAAGAGCTCCACCGTGAGATCCTCGAAGTCCTCCACGCGACGCGGGAAAAGCGCATCGCGGGGGGCATGGACGAGACCCGGGCCCGTGCAGACCTCGACCTGCTGGCAACCCGCCTCGAGGCGAGCCGAGCGCGAGTGCAAACGCTCCGGGAAGAGCTCGAGGGCCCGTCCAAGCCTTCGGAAATGCTACGGATTGAGGTGCCAGAAGGCACCTCGACCACGGCGACCGCCTAGAACCACTCGCGATCACCTCCCGGGTCTCGAAGCGACGGTATGCAAACGCGTCGTGCGCGATTCATCGCGCCCTGTGGTCGGGCCTTTACCTGGCCGCAATCATTCTGATAAGAGCGGTGCCCGGGGACGTAGCCGTCCCTCGGAGCGCGTACGGGGATCCGCCCTACGCCCTCGCTCATACGACGTAGAACGTTCAAGCCAAGATCCGGGACGCATCGAAATGGCGACGAAAAAACCGAAGGCAAAGACAGCGGCGAAGGGCGACGGAAAAGCCAAGGCCAAGGCACCGGCGGGTAAACCGGCCAAGACGCCTCAGGCGAAGGCAGGAGCCAAGGCGGCCAAGCCCGCCAAAGCCGAAAAGGGCGCGAAGGCGGCGGCGAAGAGCGCCGAGTCGAGCCGTCGTTTGGGTCTCCGTGGTGCAGCGCCGTGGGCAGCCCGCCATGCAGCGAAGCACGCCGCCGAGGCCCGTGCCCGTGCGGCCGAGCCGCCTCCTCCTGGCAGCGCCCGCGCGACCATTCGCACGCCGATTGGCGCCGAGGACATCAAACAGAAGATCGCGGCGCTCCATGTGGCGACCACGCAGATCAAGACCTTCCGCAAGAACCTGGCGAAGGGCTTCTTCGACATCGGGCTCGTGCTGAAGGAAATCCAGGCGAAGCGCCTCTTCGAGGCGAAAGGCTTCGGATCGTTCGACGCGTTCCTCGAGCGCGAAATGGAGCTCGGCCGCACGACGTCGCTCCGCCTCGTCCGCGTCTGCGCGATCTTCCAACGCGAAGCTGCGCTCGAACTCGGCATGGAGAAGGTGTTCTCCGCGCTGTCCGCCATCGAACTCGGTGAAGGGATTCCGGACGCTCGCCCCTCGGGCAAGATTCCGCCGCCCCCGATTTCGACGTCCGTTCTTCCGCTGAAGCCGCCCGGTCGCAGCTGAACCACACGGCCTCGCTCAACGCGAGGGCAGCACGATTCGAACACGCGTCCCTGGCCCCTTCGTTCCTTGCGGGCGCCTCTCGGAAGAGGGCGTCTCGAGTGGACTCCGGGTCTTGGACGCGTTCTCGATTTCGATGGCGCCATGATGCTGATCCACGACCTTCCGTACGATCGATAGACCGAGACCGGTGCCAGCTTCCTTCGTCGTGAAGAACGGATCGAAGATGTTCTGGAGCACGGCTTCGTCGATCCCGGGACCATCGTCTTCGATCTCGATGGCGACGCTATCGGACGCGTGCGCCGAAACACGCGCCGTGAGCGTTCCGCCCTCCTTCATGGCTTCGAAGGCGTTTACGACCACGTTGAGGACGACCTGCTTCAACTTCTCTCGGTCACCGGTCGTTACGCAGTTCGAGAGGTCGCGTACGATCTCGATGCCTTTCGCTTTGGCAGCTTCGTGTTCGAGTTCGAGCACGTCGTTCACGAGACGCCCCAAGTGCACGGGCTCGCGCACGATGCCGCGGGGCCGCGCAAGCTCGAGGAACTCGGTGAGCATGCGATTCAGGCGGTTGATCTCGATGGCGACGATCTTTCCGCGGCTCTTCAGGCTGTCTTTGACCTCGTCGGGAACCTCCATCTTGTCGACTTGGCGCCCCAAAAGGTGGAGCTGGAGGTTGGCTGCGTTGAGCGGGTTTCGGATCTCGTGGGCGAGGTTCATCGCCAGAACGCCCATGGCCGACAGTGCTTCGCTGTCGGCCGCTCGCTTTTCGAGAGCCAAACGCTCCGTCACGTCGACGCCGATGCAGTTGACGACGCCGCTCGCGAACGAAAGCTGCCAACGGACGCGCCGAACCTTTCCGCGAGCTTCGAACTCCGTTTCGACTTCGCGCGCACGACGCTCGCGTATGGTCGAAAGGAGCGCCTCGTTCATGCGATGTCGATCCCGTGAAGGAATCCATGCATCGAGAAAGCTCATCCCGAGCGCGTCGGCCCGTTCGGTACCGGTGGTCACCACGGCCTTCTGGTTGAACAAGACGACGCGAAGGGAGTCGTCGAGTGCGACGACGAGAACGTCCGTGAGTTCGACGAGGTCACGATAGCGGCGCTCGAGTTCTTCCCGGGAACGCTTGAGACCGACCTTGGCGAGGGCTTGCTCGACGATCGCCCTCAGTTCTTCCGGGCGAAACGACTTGAGCACGAAGGCGAAAGCACCGCTCCGAAGGGCGCCAATCGCAGCGTCGACCGTGGCGAAGCCCGTGATGAGAATGACTTCACTCGCTGCCGACAGCTCACGAAGCGCACCAATCAGTTCGACGCCACTCGTGTCGGGCAACTGCACGTCGATGATGGCCACGTCAAAACCATCGCGATCGGCCACGAGGAGCGCCTCTTTTCCGCTGACGGCGGTGGTCACCGACACGACGCCCATCTCCGTGACGACGCTCTCGAGAACGGCTTTCAGCGCGTCGACGAGGTCGCGATTGTCGTCGACGATGAGCACACGCTGGGGTGTTCCGTGGACAGAAAGCCCCCGCGGCTTCGAATGCTCGCGACTCATGGAAGACCCAGCGCCGCCTTGAGCGCCTGTTCGACCATCTTCGGGTTCGCGCGCCCGGAGGTCTTCTTCATGACTTGACCTACGAAGAACCCAAGGAGGGCGACCTTTCCGGCCTTGAGCGATTCGGCCTGACGCGCGTTTTCGGCGATCACTTCAGCCACCACCGCGTCGATGGCCCCGGCGTCCGAAAGCTGCGTCATGCCGAGCGCACTCGCACGCTCGCGCGCGCCCTCGGTAGACCCGCGCAGGGCCAGGTACAGTTCCTTGGCTTGCTTGCCGCTGATCGCGCCTTCGTGGACCAAATCGACCAGTTCCGCGAGCTGCTCCGGTCGGACCGGAAAGGCAAGCGCGGCGCCTTCGACGGTGGCGTCCTTGAGGACTTCCGTGACGAAGAAGTTCGCGAGGCGAAGCGGATCTTTCGTGCGCGCCGCTGAAGCCTCGAAGAATGCCGACGTTTCTACGGTCTGCGTGAGCGTGCGCGCAAGTTGGCTGGAAAAGCCATGCTCCGCAACGTAACGAGTGCGCTTGGCGCGAGGGAGCTCGGGAAGCGCCTGACGAACGCGCGCCACCTCCTCCTCCGGAATGGCGAGCGCGGGCAAGTCCGGATCGGGAAAGTACCGATAGTCGTCCGACAGCTCTTTCGTGCGCTGGGAATACGTGAGGCCGCGGTCTTCGTCCCAGCCGCGCGTCTCTCGAACGACTCGTTGCCCTTCTTCGAGAACCATGGTCTGACGCGCGATCTCGTACTCGATCGCGCGTTCGACGAAACGAAACGAATTCACGTTCTTGATTTCGACGCGCTCGCCGAATTCGGTCGTACCGACGGGACGGA
The DNA here is from genome assembly GCA_046351415.1 of Polyangiaceae bacterium. GTDB lineage: Bacteria > Myxococcota_A > Polyangia > Polyangiales > Polyangiaceae > JABFRG01. Next base: position 331,989 of record JAXLYO010000002.1, read on the forward strand.
CGGAGACGTTCGCATCGCAGCGAAAGCTCCCCTGCTCCATGTTGCCATCCGTGACCCCCAATGCGACGAGGACTTCGTGGAGCGCTTTCAGGTACCGCGCGGCTTCGTTCGCGCTCGTGACCTCGGGTTTGGAGACGATCTCGACGAGCGGAACGCCGGCACGATTCAGGTCGATGCGGGAACCCTCGCGGCCACCGTGCAGGCTTTTGCCGGCGTCCTCCTCCATATGGATGCGCTCGAGATGGATGTGCTTCTCTGGCGCGTCGTTCGTGGCCTCGAGGACGACGCCGCCTCCGAGCGCCAGAGGCCGATCGAACTGGGAGATTTGGTAGCCCTTGGGCAGGTCGGGGTAGAAGTACTGCTTACGCGCGAACACGCTGCGCCGGGGCACCTCGCACCCGAGGGCTGTCGCGGCTACGAGTGCCAGCCGGACCGCCTCGGCGTTGAGCACCGGGAGCGCGCCCGGGAGCCCTAGGCACGTCGGACACACCTGGGTGTTCGGCTCCGCCCCGAAAGAAACCAGGCATCCGCAGAATATCTTGGTCCGTGTCGCCAGCTGGACGTGCACTTCGAGCCCAATCACGGGCTCGTACGACGTAGTGGAAGCGGGCATCCGGGAAAACATAGCCAAATTGCGTCAAAAACTGTACCCCCCACCGCTCCTTGGCCTACGGTCGAACCGTGGGTTCATTTCTCGAGCGCTTTTTGCCCTTGGGGCTCTTGATCGTCTCGCTCATCTCCGTGCCGCTCATGATGCTGAGGTCGGATGGTGCGCCGCGTCTCGCAACGTTGCGCCAGGAGCTCTCGGTCGTGCAGAACGAGAATTCGGACCTCAAACGTGACATCTCGCAGCTCCGGTCCGAGGTGCATGCGCTTCGCGACAACCCTGCAGCGATCGAGCGCATTGCCCGCGACCAACTTGGCATGATTCGCAAGAGCGAGGTCGTGTTCCAGTTCTCGCGCGGCGGCAAGCCGTGAGCACACAGCGCCCTTCCGGGAGGCCGAAGAGCCTCGCGCCCGCAGCCCTCTCCGCGCTCTTGTCCGATGAACGGACCGTCGAGGAGCGACTGGCCACGACGACCGACGCCCTCGAGGTTCCTTGGCTCCTCCTGAAAGGTATCGACGCGCTCGGGCGAGGCGCCGTGTTCCGCATCACCGAAGAGGCGTTCGAAGGCCTTGCATGCACCCGCGCCCTCGGGGACGACATTTTGGTGCAAAACACACGTATCTTGCGCAAACACCTGGGCGTCCTCACGGAGGCAGCGCAGAAGGGAACGTTCATCGGCATCATCCCGGACCGCGAGGCAGACCGTGACCTTCTCCCCTTGTTCGACAACAGCCGGCGCATCGCCATCTCCGCCGCCTATCTCGAGCGCGAACCACGCTTCTTGCTCATGTGCGAGGTGGATCACCGCAAGGACGCCATTCTCGGCGACCTCATCCGGCTTGCCAGAATTGGCTCTGAAGCGCTCTCGCGACTGCTCTGAAGGCGCAGAAAGCGTGCTAAACGTCGACGCATGACGTCGCTTGCGCCTCGCTCCCAGAAGGACTCCCGCACGGAGATGACCGAATACGTGCTGCCGCCCCATGCGAATGCACTCGGAAACGTCTTCGGTGGTCAGATCATGGCTTGGGTCGACCTCTGCGGTGCGATCTGCGCGCAGCGGCATACGGGAAAGATGTGCGTCACCGCGTTCGTCGACGACCTGAAGTTCCAGAACCCCGTCAAGGTGGGTCAGGTGGTCGCACTCTCCGCCGTCGTCACCGCAGCGTTCCGCACTTCCCTCGAGCTCGAAATCGTCGTGGAGGGCGAAGAGCCCACCACCAAGCGACGGTGGCCGTGCGTGACCGCGCTGCTCACGTTCGTGGCCATCGACGCGAATGGCAAGCCCACGGAGGTGCCGCCGCTCGCTATCGACTCGGAGGTCGTGCGAGAATCCCAGGCCGCCGGCGAGGCGCGGAGAGCGTCACGGAAGTCCCGCAACTGAGCAAGCATCGCCTCCCCCGTTTGTGCTAGTTCATCGAACTACGATGACTTTGTCGATCAGCGTCAAGCAGGCCCTCTCCGGGGCCATTCTCGAAGGCACCGAGGTCGAAGTTCGCGGCTGGGTCCGCACCCGCCGTGATTCGAAAGCGGGTCTCTCGTTCGTCCACCTCGGCGACGGGTCGTGTTTCGATCCCATCCAGCTCGTCGCGCCGAGCTCGCTTCCGAACTATGCGAGCGAAGTGCAAAAGCTGACCACGGGCTGCTCGATCGTCGGCAAGGGCAAGATCATTGCTTCGCAGGGGCAGGGGCAGAAGTTCGAGATCGCCGCCGAGAGCATCGAGGTCGTCGGCTGGGTCGCGAACCCCGAGACTTACCCGGTACAACCCAAGGCGCACACCATGGAGTACCTGCGCGAGATCGCGCACCTTCGCCCGCGCACGAACACGTTCGGTGCCGTTGCACGCATTCGCCACTCCGCATCGCAAGCGATCCATCGCTTCTTCACGGAAGAAGGGTTCGTTTGGGTCAACACGCCCATCGTGACGGCGAGCGACTGCGAAGGCGCCGGCCAAATGTTCCGGGTGAGCACCTTGGACGCCGTCAACCCTCCGCGCATCCCCGGTGGTGGCATCGACTACAGCAAAGACTTCTTCGGGAAAGAGGCCTACCTCACCGTCTCGGGTCAGCTCAACGTCGAGGCATACTGTATGGCGCTGTCGAAGGTGTACACCTTCGGCCCGACGTTCCGTGCGGAGAACTCCAACACGACGAGGCACCTCGCCGAGTTTTGGATGATCGAGCCCGAGATCGCCTTCGCCAACCTTGCAGACGACGCGGACCTCGCGGAACGATTCCTCAAGTACATCTTCCGTGCGGTACTCTCCGAACGCGCAGACGACATGAAGTTCTTCGCCGATCGCGTGGAAAAGACCGCCATCTCGCGCATCGAAAAGTTCGTCGAATCGAGCTTCGAGCGTATCGAGTACACCGAAGCCGTCCGCATCCTCGAGGCGTCGAAGAAGAAGTTCGAGTACCCCATCGAGTGGGGCAAAGACCTGCAGACCGAACACGAGCGCTACCTCGTCGAAGAACACGTCGGCCGCCCGGTCGTGGTCATGAATTACCCGGAGAAGATCAAGTCGTTCTACATGCGCATGAACGACGACGGCAAGACGGTGGCCGCAATGGACGTCCTCGCTCCTGGCATCGGTGAGATCATCGGTGGCTCGCAGCGCGAAGAGCGCCTCGATGTGCTGGAGGCGCGCATGGATGCGCTCAAGCTGCCGAAAGAGGGATACGAGTGGTACCTCGACCTGCGGCGCTACGGCACCGTGCCGCACGCAGGGTTCGGCCTCGGCTTCGAACGTTTGCTCGTCTACATCTGTGGCCTCGGCAACATCCGCGACGCCATCCCCTACCCGCGCGTTCCAGGTAGCGCCGAGTTCTAGTTCGGCGTGCTCGAGGACAGCCCCTAGGTCGAACTTTCCGCCTTTTCGCGGATCGCGCTTTTGTAGAGCGCGACGTACGCTTCGACGGCGTTTGCCCAGTCGTTGCGTTGCTGCATCGCGCGAACTCTCGCAGCATCGAAGGAAGGAGCATCGCGATAAAGGGCGAGCGCATCCTCGCATGCGAGAAGCAACGACCGGGCGTCGGCTGGTTTCGCGAAGAACCCGGTGCCCGTTCCCTCGTGAACGTCGATCGGGTCCACCGTGTCCCTTAGCCCTCCCGTCCGCGAAACGATGGGGATTGCGCCATAGCGCATCGCATACATCTGCGTGAGACCACAAGGTTCGAACCGGGAAGGCACGAGAAAGAAGTCGGAGGCCGCATACACATTCCGAGCGAGCGCTTCACTGAACGCAATGCGCACCCCAACGTCCCGTGGAAGCGCATGGCCGAGCTCGGAAGCCCAGCGCTCGTAGTGGCCCTCGCCCATGCCCACGATCACGAACGAGGCCCCGCGGCGGACGAGGGCTGGGACCACGCGAAGCGCTTCGTCGATTCCCTTCTGCTCCGCGAATCGTGCGACCAAACCGAAGAGTGGCCTTCCCGACGCGAGCCCCAGCGTTTCGCAGAGGGCGCGCGCGTTCTCTCGCTTCCCCTCGCGTGCGGTCGCGATCTCGTAGCGAGCGGTGATGAACGGGTCCTTTTCGGGGTCGTAGGCTTTCTCGTCGATACCGTTGGCGATGCCGAAGAGCTTCTCGTGGTGGTATGCGAGGTGCGGATGTAGTCCGAAGCCACCGAGCGGCGTTTGAATGTCTCGCGCATACGTCGGGCTGACGGCTGTCACGCGATCAGCGAGCGCGACGGCCGCTTTCAAGAAGTTCGCGGCTCCTCGCTCGTAGAACACGGAGGGCGTCGCGAGCGACGACGGGAGACCGAGCTCCGCGAGCACATTTGGATCGAACATGCCCTGATGCGCGAGGTTGTGAATGGTGAACACACTGGGGATGGCACGAAACCTTGGCCCGAGCGCCGTACGCGCGTAGACGACCGCAAGCGCCGCATGCCAGTCATGTGCATGGATGACATCAGGTAGCGCTCCTCCGAACGCGCGCGCAGATATCTCGAGCGCCCCGAGGCTCATCGTGGCGAAGCGAAGCGCATCGTCTCCATACGGTCCGTGGCGGTCGCCGTAGAGGCCTTCTCGCCCGTAGAGCCCGTCATCTTCGATCAAGCAGTAGCGAACATTTTCACGCTGGAATTCCAGGATTCCAATCGCTCGCGATTGATGTCCGAAGCGCAGGGGAATGCTCTGACTCCAGCGTCTTGCGTCGGCCGGAACCTTCGATGAACCGTAGCGTGGTGTGACGACGAGTACTTCTGCAGTGTCACTGTCACTGTCACTCACGGCTGCGCTAGCGCCATGCCCGCGCCGATGGGCGAGTCCCTTCGCAAGCGCTTCCACTGCGTCGCCGAGTCCCCCCGTGCGTGCAAGTGAGTACACCTCCGATGAAACCATGAGGACGCGCATGTGCGGCATGTAGGCTATGCTACGAAGCGCTCGAACAAAAGTCCTTCGACGCGGAATTGAATCGTGAGAAGCTTTTGCTGTGGAGTCCTCGTTCCGATGACACAGCACGACCCGGCCGAGCCGTCCGGTTCCGATTCGGACGAGTCTTCGCGTGACGTGACCGATGTGCGGCGTCGCCGTCCGTCGCCGCCCGCAGCCGAAGTCGAGTGCACGCACGCAGCGACGTGCGGCGGCTGTCCGCTGATCGAGAATCGCTACGACGATCAACTCACCGTGAAGCGCGGCAGGGTCGTCAAAGCCCTCTCCCGCTACCCCTCACTCGAACTCTGCTTCACCGAGACGGTCTCGCCTGCCGAGCCTCGCGCCCACTATCGCACGCGCGCGAAGCTCGTCGTGGGCTCCGAGGGTCGCGTTGGGCTTTACGCGAAAGGTGGCGGACACCAGGTCCTCGACATTCCCGATTGCCGTGTCCTCAGTCCCGCCATTCTCCGTGTGACGGAGGTGCTGCGGCAATTCATGACGGCAGCCGAAGCGGCCGGCACCGCTCTATCGGCCTACGAATCGAGTGGCAAGGGGACGCTCCGGGCAGTCGACATCCGCGAGCTCGCTCCGCCCGATGGCCCCGCCGGCATTCTCCTCACGCTCGTTGTCGTCAAGGATCGCGCGTTTGCGGCCCTCGCCGATCTCGAGGCGGCAGCCGCGCGCATTCGCGAACGCGAGCCATCCATCGTCGGCGTGGCGCTCAACTTCCACGACGGAGATTCTCCGCAAATCCTCGGCTCCGAAACGCGCGTCGTTTCCGGCGTCACGCACGCGCGTGATTACATCGGCAGCACCGTGCACCTCGCCACCTACGGCTCCTTCGTGCAAGCGCACCGGGGACAGGCGGCAAAGATTCACGAGCTCCTCGTGCAGGTCCTCGGCACGCGCAAGCCCGGCACGCGAATCTTGGACCTCTACGGAGGTTCGGGCGCCGTTGCCCTCGCGCTCGCGAAGGACAACGCCAAGGTCGAGCTCGTCGAATCGTTTGCGCCAGCCGTCGAGCTCGCCAATCGTGCTGCACGCGAAGCAAACGTCAGCGTGAACGCCAAGGCCTCCGACGTCGGCGAAGCCGTCCAGAAGCTCGTCGATCGCGGGGAGCGGTTCGACGGTGCCGTCATCAATCCTCCGCGTCGCGGTATGGCACCGGAAGCGCGCCGTGCCCTCGCCCGCCTCGGCATCCCTGTCCTCGCGTACGTGAGCTGCGAACCCGAGACGCTTTGTCGCGACCTCGACCATCTCGCGCGTCTCGGCTACGTCGCAACGCAGGTTCGGCCCTTCGACATGATCCCTCTCACCGAGGAAGTCGAAACGGTGGTCGTTCTAAGGCAGATGGGTGCGCCCGCGCCTCGGGTGCTCTTCGAGGACGAGGAGATTCTCGCCGTCGAGAAAGGCGGCTCCGAGGGGCTCGACGAGGCTGACCCGACGAGCCTCACTGCGCGCGTTCGAAAGCACCTGGCTCCGGACGCCGTTCACGTCCCCGTCTCGGATCACTCCGCGAGCGGTATCGCGCTCTTCGTGCGCAACGCAGGCTACCGAGAGGCGTGGCTAGCGGCCATGCAAGCCCCGACGACCCGACAGGTGTATCTTGCAGGTGTCCGCGGCGTCGTGCCGAACAAGGGCGCCATCCAGCGCGACCTTCGCGAAGGTGGGACACATCGTTCTGCTCGTACGCGCTATCGTCGCCTCGCAATCGCTGCGCGGCACAGCTTCGTTCGCGCCGTTCCGGAAGGCGTGCATCCGCACCAAGTGCGTCGTCATCTCGCCGCGATCGGCCATCCCGTCCTCGGCGATGCTCGCTACGGCCACGCTCCGACCAACCGCTTCTTCGAGGAGAAGAACGGCCTCGATCGCGCATGTCTCCATATCGTTCGCGTCGAGTTCGATCACCCGACGACGGGTTCCCGTCTCGTCTTCGACTCTCCCTTGTCGGGTGACCTCCGCATGGTCCTCGAGCGCCTCGGCGGCGAAGAGACCCTCCGATTTCTCGAGAACAAGCAGGCCCTGGGTCAAGCGGGGCAGTCCTCGCCTCCGAGCCAGCGGAGCCTCGCGCCAGATTCGTTCATCGACATCGTCGATCGAGGCAGCGCCCTCGAGCTCGATTCGAGCCCGCACAGCATTCGCCCGCTCATCCTCACCGACGACGACGAGACGTAGCGCCCTCAGGCATCGCGCGTGAACCCGCCGACCTCGGCCAAGAGGCCCGGCAGAAGTGCATCGAGCTCGGCGGTCTGCGACTCCGTCGTTGCGATGACGAGGTCGCCTCCCGATTCGGCGAAGACCTGCGCCAGGCCTTCATGCGCCTCGAGGACACCTTTGACGAACACGACGTTCTTGGCAGGCACGACCACGTGTCTCGTGACGAGTCCTTCGCCCAAGAGCGGCGCTTTTGCCCTAGGGTTTTGCTTGGGTCGATTCACGTGGGTAACGCAGCCTCCCGCGACTTCAGGGGTTGCAATAATGCGTTCCGACCGCCGCCAGCCAGCGACCAAATCGACCGTTGGCTGGCGGGTAGGCCGCGGGATTGCAGAAGGCAGCTCCGCCAGCGCCTTGAATCGCCGGGCCAATGCAAGCTGCCGACTGACCAACGAACGCGTTGCATTGATTGTTGCGAACGTCGTTCTTGCAGGCATTCGTGGATGCGGCGCCTCCACACTGGTCACAGCTGCTCTCGACACAATCGGTGACGCACCCCGTGTTGTGGTTGCAATCGGCATCGACGAACGGGGCCGCGCAATTGAAGATGCCCGTGCCTTCGCCGATGGGGAACTTGAACGGCGAGAGACACGTTCCACAGTCGGGGCTCGTTTGCGCCAGGAATTGGAAGAACGCGTTGCACGGTCCGCTGTTCGCCCCTTGGGCGCACGCGGCGGCCGCGTCCTGGAGGTTCTGCGCCGAGCAGCTGGTCACCGGCACGGGTACCGGTGTGGAGGCCGCCGCAGGACAGCCCGCATACGGCTCGGGACATTGATTCGGTGCGACGCACGTGCGCTGGTTGATGTCGCACGTCTGGTTCTTCGCAGTGCAATTGTCGCACTGAGCTCCGCCGCTTCCGCAGCGCGCATCTCCGAAGCCGGCGCGGCACGTGTTGCCCTCGCAGCAGCCGTTGCCGCACGTCTGCGCATTGCAGGGCACCTGACATACGTTACCGGCACCGCACACGCGCCCGTTCGCGGAGCAATCGTTGCATGCCAAACCACCTTTGCCGCATGCGTCGTCTTGAGTGCCCGTGACGCAGAAGCCGGCCTGACAGCAGCCGTTCGGACACGTGGCGGGCGAACAGGTGGGGGCCACGCACTTTCCTGCCGAACACGTTTGATTGTTGCCAGCGCAATTTTGACATGCCGCGCCGCCCACTCCGCATGCGGTATCGCCAGTGCCGGGGACGCACTCGTCGTTGAAGCAGCACGAATCACCGGTGCAATTCGTCGGATTGCACTTCGATGAAGGCTCACACTTGCCGGCGTTGCAGGCCTCGGCCGCGCCGCAAGCTTTGCACGACGCTCCCCCGACGCCGCACGCAACTTGGTCGACGCCGCCCACGCACTTTCCGTCCGACGTGCAGCAGCCCTTGCAGTTTGCGGGGCTGCAACTGGGAGTGCCCTCACAACGTCCGCCTTGTACGCCGCTGAACGGAGTGCACTTCTGGCCCGACGCATCGCAGTTCGTACACGCCTGCCCCGCGCTGCCGCAGTTCTTCCCGTCGACACCTTTCATGCATTGGTTGCCGAGACAGCAGCCATCGCAGTTCGAAGGCCCGCAGCCGCCAGCGATACACGCGTGGGTCGCCGCACTGCACGTACGCGACGCCCCGCAGTTCTCGCACGCGGCTCCACCTTTGCCGCACGCCGTGTCGCCCGACCCTGCCAAGCACAAGAAAGTGCCCGACGGGTTCTTCGAGCAACAACCATTCGGGCACGAAGTCGCATCGCAGGTCGTGAGCTCTTTGCCGCACTCTTTGGTTTGCGGAGCGCAAGTGCCGCCGCCAGCAACGCAGTCGAGACATTGGTTGCCCAGGTTTCCGCAGGCGCGTGAATCGCTTCCGATGCGGCACTGCCCCGTGGCGTCACAGCATCCGTCCGGGCACGTTTCGCTCGAGCACTTGGTCTGTGCGTCCGTGACCAGCGCATAGTCGTCGAGCCCCGCGCGTCCGCACGCGATGGCGAGAATGCACGACACGATGACGGAGAAGATCAGGCGAATACTGAACCTGGAAGCCATGACGAACCTCGAAGGACGCACTCTATCAGCGCCCGATGCGGCCGGATATACGTAGAAACGGTCAGAACTTCAGGGACCGGCGCATGAGCTCCCGGACCCATGTGTAGGTTACTTGCACGCGAGCGAATCCACTTTGATCTGATTTTCCCCACGCGAAAACGAGGGCGGGCAGAGGATTGCCTTCGGCATCGGAGAGCGCGTGGACGGCCGCGACGAGGCGGCTTCGTTCCCCGAGCGACCCGAGCATGTTGGCGGTCTGAGCGTCGTCGCCGAGACGATGCGCCGGCTTCGCCGTATTCGCGAGCAAATGCACCGGATCGGATGTGAGCGCCAGGCATGCGCGCTCGCCCGGGGCCGCATCCGAATACGCCACGGAAATGGCCGGCGTCCCTCCTTTCACTGCTTTGGCCGAGGATGCTTCGCCCTTTGCGCTCGGCGCGTAGAGCTCGATTTCCGAACCTTTGATCCCCTCGCGATCGAAGGGCCGAACGTCGACGCTTTTCAGCTTGAGGGGCTCCCGGATGGCCTTCAATCGCAGGAGGTCCGGGAAGCCCGTGAAGAGCTCTTTCATCGCCTCCGGCTTCTGGACCTTCGCGCACGCGGAGACTCCCGGTGTCTGCGCCCCGCCCCCGAAGAACGAGACGGTGAGCGCGTCGCCGCGACCTTTGGCCCATGCTTGGTGAAGCGCACGAAGGCGTGATGTATCCGCCTCGGACAGGCGCTGTCCGACGACCGACGCGAGCCATGGCGCAAACGCGTCGGCATCGGCGCTGCGCTCTTGCTCACTGTCGCGATAGAGGACGGAGACGAGCGCATCGGAGGGGGCCGAGAGGAGCGGCGATGCGTCCCCGGTGACCATCTGCGAAAAGGTCGTATCCCCCTGGGCGACTTCGAGCGTCGCCGTGAGTCGAAGTTCCGCATCCGTCGGATCGAGCGCCACGCGGACCGACTCGAGCTTCTCGAGCAGCGCGAGTTTCTTCTGAACGAGGCCATCGATGGCACCAAGGATGGCTTGCGGATCGCCGAAGTCGGGGGCGCGCCCGCCGTGCGCTGCACGGGCCTGCTTGTCTTGTTGCGCGAGATCGTCGCGATAGGGGGCCCACGCAGCCCCCAGTTTCGCGCGAAGCATGCCTCGCACGACGGACCGTGGCATCGAGACGACGAGCGCTTCGGACGGGAGCGGCTTCTTCGGCAGGTTCCGGTAGGCGTAGGCGCCGAGCTCGTCGAGGTCGGCTGCGGACGAGGCCACGAGCAAGAAGCCCGACTTGGTCATCGCCATCGTGGCGTCCGACTCGCGCGCCCCTTTTCCGCGAAGCCGCGTCATGCCCCCACGTTCTTCGGCGGTGAACATCGCGCGATCACCGTCGAGCAGCATCGCACGCGCCTTGCGAGACTCGATCATGCGGAGCGCGAACACGTAGTGCGGCGCTGGCTCTCGACGCTGGCCCGATGCCGCAGGGGCTCCGAGCGACGCACTCGAGATCGCGAAGTAGGCGGGCTGCGAGCCGTCCACCACATCGCCCGCGAGCACATCGAACCCCGAGAGCGTGAAGAGGAGCCCTCCGAACGTCATGGGGAGGATGCCGACGAGCCCTCCGATGTTTCGCTGCAGCTTGGTCCAGCTGGCGTTGGGCGTGGGAATCACCCCCTCTGCAAGCAGCTGTTCCGGCACCGGGACCTCGGTCTCCACGATGGGGGGCGTGACTTGCTCCTGCGGCGGCGCTGGCTTCGAGCACGCGACGAGCACGACGGCCACCAGCCACAAGAGTCCCCGCCCATACCATCGCGCCTTCATGGTCCGCGGAAACCTAGTCCGAATTCCGAAAGACGGAACGAGCATTCGTGTCCCACAAGAACCTACATGTTCCTCCCTTTTCGTTGACGGAAACCCATGCGGATGCGGTAAGCCTTTGGGCATGCTCGACGACGTTCAAAAAGAACTGGTGTCTGCCATCGCCAAATCGCACGAGGCGCTGAAGCGCGACCTCGCCAAGCTCCGCGCTGGCCGTGCGAACCCAAGTCTCCTCGACGGAATTCGCGTCGACTACTACGGAACGCCGACTCCGCTCGCTCAGATGGCGAACGTGAGCGTTCCCGAGGCCCGTCTCCTCACCGTGAAACCCTGGGACAAGACGCAGATGAAGGCCGTCGAAAAGGCCATCCGCGAATCCGACCTCGGCCTCAATCCGCAAGCCGATGGCGACATTCTCCGCATCCCGCTCCCGCCGCTCACGGAAGAGCGACGCAAGGAGTTCGTGAAGATCGCGAAAAAGTACGGCGAGGAATGCCGCGTCACCATCCGCAAAGCGCGCCATGAAGCACTCGATGTCTTGAAGGAGCTCGACGACAACGGCGATGCAAGCCAGGACGACGTCGAACGCGCCAAAAAGAAGGCCGAGGAAACCGTCGCGGACGCAAACAAGGCGGTCGAGACCATGGTCGCCGCCAAAGAAAAAGACATCATGGACGTTTGAGTTGGCACGTAGCTCGCTTGCGAGAGCTCATCGCAAGCGGGCGCTCGACGCGCCGCGAAACGACGCGTCGGAGGCCATGGGAACCGAGAGGAGGCAGCGGGGTGGTCCTTGCATGATCCACCCCTCCCTCGTGCATCGGCTAGCCGGCCAATCTCGACGGACCTCCCTTGACACGCCGGTACCGGAGTGAAAACCTGATAGGCGTCGTCAAGACGGAACCGGAGCGAGCCTGACGTTGCAATTAGGAGGACTGCACTTGTTGCGAGCGATAGCCGCCGGTATGAGCGATGTCGGACTTCAGCGTGAACACAACGAAGATTCGTTCATCGTTCTGAAGGAATTCGACCTTTTCGTGGTTGCAGACGGGATGGGCGGTCACAAGGCCGGCGACATCGCTTCGAAGCTCGCCACGGAGACGATCTCGGAGTTCTTCAAGTCGACCGCCACCGAAGACGTGACGTGGCCGTTTCACTTCGACACGAACCTGTCGGAGGAAGAAAACCGCCTCCTCACGGGCATCCGAGTCGCGAACCGTCACATTTTCGAGCGCAGCACGCGGTCCCGTGATTGCCACGGCATGGGCACCACCGTCGTCGGGGCCATGTTCAGCCCGAGCAAGCGCCGGATCTACATCGGCCACGTGGGCGACTCTCGCTGCTACCGCGTCCGCAAGACCGGCATCATGCAACTGACGCGCGACCACTCGCTCGTGAACGACTACCTCATGGCGATGCCCGACATGAGCGAAGAGCAGAAGAACGAACTGCCGCGCAACGTCATTACGCGCGCCCTCGGCATGCAAGATCAGGTGGTCGTCGACCTCCAGCACGACGAGCCCAGCATCGGCGATGTCTATGTCCTTTGCTCCGACGGCCTCTCAGGCATGGTCTCCGACGAGGAGATTCGCGACATCGTCCTCGGTAGCGGCGACATGCGCGAAGCCTGCAAGAAGCTCATCGCACGCGCCAACGAGCAAGGCGGTGAAGACAACATCACGGCCGTGGTCATCCGCATCGAAGAGGATCCGCAGGCGGTAAAACGCGCCGCAGAGGAAGCATCTCCCCCGAGCGACGAGCTGAAGACCGTCGAATCCGCTGCCGTTCACGACGCCACTCCTGAAGCCGGCGTCGCAGGCAAAGGCGGAAACCTCCCCTCTTGAGCGCAGCATGAGGCGAAGCTCGCTGAAGAGCGCCCTTCTTGGCCTCGCATTCGGCGTGGCGTGTGGCGGCAGCACGACGAAAACGGGCGGCCTCATGGTCGTTCTCTCGACCGACGTCTCGATTCCGAAGGATATCGATGCGATCGGCCTCTACATCACTTCGGGTGGCAAGCTCGTCTATGGAAACACCGAACCGGTACACCCGGGCGGGACCATACGGCTCCCCGCGACCCTGAACGTCGTCGCCTCCGATGACCCGCGACGCCCCGTGCGCATTCGCGCCGTTGGATTCTCGAAGAACTCCGCGCGCGTGCTTCGAGATGTCACGGTCACCATTCCGCAAGACCGCACGGCGCAGCTCCGCCTTCCGCTCCATTTTCTCGGCTTCGGGTCCGCTTCCGGAAAGTCCCCGCTCGCCCTGACGAACGCATCATTGCTCGTACCGCGGGCCACGGTAAGTCCGCTCGCGTCGTTCGACCCCTTCACGCAGATTGCGAACAACTGCGGCGACGGGAAGACAGACGTGGGCGGCACGTGCACGTCCCTCGTCATCGACAGTTCGAAATTGGAAGACTACGAACCCGATTCTATCTTTGGAGGCTCCGCCGCCCCCACGGCGAATGCAGCGGTCCCCGGTGAATGTTTCCCCACGGCCGATTGCTTCGCCGACGGAGTCCCTCTCGTTGTCGACGACGCAACGTGTTCCGTCGCCATTCCCACGGATTCGGGAGGCAACTTCAACGTCGCCCTGCAAACCGACGGCGTCGGCATCGCCACGAACGCAGGAACGCTCGTCGTCCTCGACCAAGACGCGAATGCTGCCTTCGGCGAAGTCGGAACGGCTCGCATCGCAGGCGGTCGTCTCGCCCTCCCCCGCGGCGCCTGCACGAAAGCCAAAGTCGGTACGCCGACAGGTGAACGTGTCACGGGCTTCATCGGGTCGGCGCGCTGCGTCCCGAAGTCGAAAAAGGTTCCTCAGTGCGACATCGCTGCTGCCACGAACCGCCCCTTCGCGACGAGTGACGCGGGCATCCCCGAAAGCGGAAGTTCCATCCGCGCGGAAGTCGTCGCCGCTGACCTCGAGAATCCGCGCGGCCTGACCGCCATTGCCGATCAGGTGTACGTTGCCACGAAGGGCATCAAGATCTTGCGGCTCGACGCCGGCAGCCAAACGGTCGTACACGACTTCGGAGCGAGCGCGCGCCCAATCGGTTTGGGTGGAGGGACGCGCGCTGGTGCGCCGTACTTCGGCGTCGGGGCCGCAGACTTCGCGCAAGTCCTGCCCTCCGATGTGAACGCCGGCTCCGTCGTCTCGCCGAACCTCCTCGATGCCTCGGCACTGGACGGTGTCACCGCCAGTGGTGGCGCTTCGTACTTCGCTGTCGGCAATGCCGGTAGTGGTGGCATCGCCCTCGTCAACGCGACGCGCGGGACCGAAGATCCGTTCCCGATTCCAGTGGAGAACGGTGTCTCTCGGGCAGTCGCACTCTTCTCGGACCCCGCCTACGGACTCCTCTTCGTACACTCGGGCTCGAACGCACTCTATCGCTGCGACAATCCGCCCACCAACTGCCGCAACAATCTCGTCAAGGTCCTCGCGAACCCCAAGGCCGGCGGGCGTATTCGCAACTTGGCTGCCGCCTCGGACGGACGCCTCGTACTTGCATGGGTGCCCGAACAAGCAGACGGAACGGGAGTACTCTATCGGACCACGGTGGCGAACCTCGTCGGCACGCCGAGCACCATCGCCGAAAAGCTCGATTTCGCAGGCTCGACCGGGACCTACGGTGGAGTCCTGATCTCGGGCAACGACGTCTACTTTGCAGACGGAAAGGGACTCGAAGTCGTCCCTTATGCCGGGGGTACGCCTCGGCTCGTCGAGGCAAAGACCAAAGAGGCCGTCGCGGACGTCGTCGTGGCCGGGGGCTACCTCTACTGGCTCGAACTCTCCTCTTCGGGAACGATCGGAACCGTCTTCCGCAGGCGCCTCGGATAGTGAGCCTACGCGTGGCGACTCTCCAATCAGGCTCCGTCATCGCCGACAAGTACGTAGTTTCGCGCCTACTTGGTTCTGGTGGAATGGGTACCGTGTATGCCGCACGCAACATCGAGCTCGACAAAGAAGTCGCGATCAAGATGCTGCATCCTGACGTCTCCGCCATTCCCGACTACGTGACCAGGTTTCGGCGGGAAGCCAAAGCATGCGCGAGCCTTCGTAGCGAACACGTCGCTCGCGTATACGACGTCGGGACGACCGACGATGGTGTGCCGTACATGGTCATGGAGCTTCTCGAAGGAGAAGACCTCGAATCGCTACTCGAGCGAAAGCACCGGCTCCCAGCCGAAGAGGCGGTCGACTACGTGCTTCAAGCGTGCGAGGGCATCGCAGAAGCGCATCGCGCGCGCCTCATCCATCGAGACCTAAAGCCCGCCAACCTCTTCCTTGCGCGGGGTCCAGGGCGCGACATCGTGGTGAAGGTCGTCGACTTCGGCATCGTCAAACAGCTCGGCGCCTCAGAAATCGACGCCCTGACGAAGGACGCCTCGATGATGGGCACCGTGCTCTACATGGCGCCGGAGAATTTGCGTCGCAAAAAGGACGTCGACGAACGCGTGGATATCTGGGCGCTCGGCGTCGTGCTCTACGAACTCGTCACGGGCAAGGTCCCCTTCGGCGGCGACACGATGCCCGAGGTCGTGGCAAAGGTGCTCGACAACGACTACGTCCCCGCGTCCGAACTCGTTCCGACCCTCCCGAAGGGCCTCTCCGAAGTCATCGCGACTGCACTCTCGCCCTCGCCGGCAGACCGCTACCTCACGGTCACGGAGCTCGCGCAGGCTCTCTTGCCGTTTGCCGGGTCCAAAGCCCAGGCTCACATGCACTTTACACGCATATCGAGTATGATTCCGCGCTCTGAGGAGGCCCCTTCCTCGGGTGCACCGCGGCGGTCGGAGATTCGACAGCTGAGGCGCCGCCCGAAGCTGACCGCACGCCTCGTGGGGCTCGTGGCGGTGCTCTTCTGCGTGGCCTTCGCGTTTTCCTTCTATGCGCTCAAGTCGCGCAGGGTCTCGGTAGAGCTCGTTTCGCCGGAGGGTCCGGCAGAGCCCAACCTTGGTACTCGGTCGTCCGAGGGTGCGCCTCCCCCTCCTTCCCCCTCCGCCGAGGTGGCGGTTGCAGCGCCGTCCACCGTAGCGTCGCCAGCGACTCCGGGGTCTGCTTCGGCCTCTGCGCTCACGCAAGCGCAAGCGTCGGGGACCTTTCCACGAGCCCCTCAGCCGGTGAGCAATCCGCTTCGAAAGATGCAGATCAAATGAAGCGTGGCGCCATCATGCTCGCCATCGTGCTCACGGCCAGCATCGCCAACGCGGCTCCGAAGCCACTTGGGCAGTCGCTCACGGGTCAAGCGAAGGTCGACTACGACGCAGGTCGCATGCTCTACGGAGACAACGACTACAAAGGCGCGGCTCTCAAGTTCCGAAGCGCCTACGACGCTTCGAAGGATGCGCGACTGCTCTGGAACATCGCCGTGTGTGAGAAGGCGCAGCGTCACTACGCGAAGGTCCAAGAGCTCGTCCTTCGCTACGTCGCCGAGGGGCAAACGGTCATTTCTACGGCGGAGCGGCACGACGCCGACGACCTCCTCAAGACGGTCGAACCGCTGGTCGTGTCTCTGACCGTGACGAGTGACCCACCGGGGGCCAAAGTCGTCATCGACGGCGAAGAAGTAGGGACAACGCCGCTCGCTGGCCCGCTTCGTGTCGACGTGGGCGCTCACAAGGTCGTCGTGGAAAAGAGCGGCTATCGATCGTTCGAACGTACGACAACGCTCACAGCCGCGACGGCCACGATCGAAGCACGACTCGTCGCGCCGAGCGGTACGCTCGAGGTCACTGCGCCGGTCGACGCGGCGGTGGCGGTCGATGGCACGGCCGTGGGTCGAGGGACCGTCCGAATTCCCCTACCGGTGGGTGTTCACGGACTCCGGGTCACAGAGAGCGGCATGGTTCCTTTCGTCTCCGATGTTGCCATCGAGGACGACAGGGTTCGGAGGCTCTCGGTAACACTCGAGCGCGATCGGAGTGGCCTCCCCGTTTGGTTCTGGGTTGGAGCCGGGGTACTTGCTGCAGGTGCGCTCGCCGTGTCGGGGTACTTCCTCTTCCACGGGAGCGAGACGGCGGCTGCCCCGGAACGCGGAACCCTCGATCCTGGCTTCGTCTACTCGGTCTATCGCTGAGAAAGAGCTTGACCTCGGGGGCCCCGTACGGCACGACCATCGCACATGGACCTGAAGAAGCTCATCGACGTCGTCCGGCACCTCGACAAGTACCTCGACCTCATTACGCAGCAATACGGCACGACGACGTACGGCATTCTTTTCGCGATCATCTTCGCGGAGACCGGGCTCGTCGTCACTCCGTTCTTGCCCGGTGACTCGCTCTTGTTCGCGTGCGGTGCCGTTGCCAATCGTCCGGCGAGCGGCCTCAGTGTCCCTCTGCTCGCACTCATTTTGATCGTGGCGGCCATTCTCGGGGACACGGTGAACTACCACGTTGGCAAGGCCATCGGTCCCCGCGTCATGAAGAGCGAGAAGTCGAAGTGGCTCAACAAGAAGCACCTCGAGAAAACGCACAAGTTCTTCGAGAAGTACGGTGGCAAGACCATCATCTTGGCGCGTTTCGTTCCCATCGTCCGTACCTTCGCCCCCTTCGTCGCGGGCGCCGGGGCGATGAACTACAGCCGCTTCATCATGTTCAACATCATCGGCGCCATCGCTTGGGTGACCCTCATGATGGGCGCCGGTGTCGCCCTCGGCGAGCTCGAGGTGGTCCGAAAGAACTTCGAGATCGTCGTCATCGGCATCGTCCTTCTCTCGGTCATGCCCATGGTCATCGAGTACGCGCGCGCCAAGAAGGGGGGCGCGACCGAGGCCGAGGACAAGGCCACCTGAAGCCCAGCAAAATACCCGGCCTACCGCGGAGGCAATGCGGGCTCTTCCCAAACGCTGGGGGATGAGGACCCCGGCTCCCTTTCCGCAACTGTGCTAGCATGCGCGCATGGCGCAGGAAGTTCTGGGCGGAAAACCCGCACGAGCGGTAGAGGCTAAACCCGTGGGCGAACCCACCTCGTACGAGGGGGAGGTTCCTGGCGATCTCGCCGCGTTGCGCGTCGCCGCCGAAGCTTGGAAGAACGGCACGAAAGCGAAGACTCTCGCGAAAATGCCGCTACGTCAGGAACGCTTTTCGACGTGGAGCGACCTCGAGGTCAGCGACCTCGCGACCCCGCTCACATCCCCCATCGACTATCAGCGCGACCTGGGCTTCCCGGGCGAGTACCCCTTCACTCGCGGCGTGCAGCCGACCATGTATCGCGGCCGCTTGTGGACGATGCGCATGTTCGCGGGTTTCGGTACCCCCGAACAAACGAACGAGCGCTTCAAGTACCTCCTCTCGCAAGGGCAAACGGGTCTCTCCACGGCCTTCGATTTCCCTACGCTGATGGGGTACGACAGCGACTCCCCAAGATCGCTCGGCGAGGTCGGTATGTGCGGAGTCGCCGTCGACACGCTTCGGGACATGGAGGTCCTGTTCGACGGCATTCCTCTCGACAAGGTCACGACCTCGATGACCATCAACGGACCAGCGGTCGTACTCCTCGCGTTCTACATCGCCCTCGCGGACGTTCGGGGCATTCCGCGGAGCGCCATTGGTGGCACGGTGCAGAACGACTGCCTGAAAGAGTTCATCGCGCAGCATGCCTGGCTCGTACCGCCGCGGCCCGCGATGCGAATCGTGACGGACATGATTGAGTTCTGCTCCAAGGAAGTCCCGCGCTGGAACACCGTCTCGATCAGCGGGTATCACATCCGCGAAGCCGGAGCGACCGCGGCACAGGAGCTCGCGTTCACCATCGCCGACGGCATCGGCTACGTGCAAAGCGGCGTCGACCGCGGCCTCGACGTCGACGACTTCGCCCAACGTCTTTCGTTCTTTTGGGACGTCCACAACGACTTCTTCGAAGAGATCGCGAAGTTCCGCGCCGGACGTCGTCTGTGGGCGCGTCTCATGAAGGAACGCTTCGGCGCAAAGAAGGCCGAATCGATGAAGCTTCGAACGCACGCACAGACCGCTGGCGTGTCGCTGACCGCACCGCAACCCTACAACAACGTCGTCCGAGTTGCGTTGCAGGCACTCGCCGCGGTGCTCGGCGGAACGCAGTCGCTCCATACGAACTCGCTCGACGAGACGTATGCTCTTCCGACCGAAGAGGCCGTCACGATCGCCCTCCGCACGCAGCAAATCATCGCCGAAGAGAGTGGCGTCGCGAACACGATCGACCCCCTCGGCGGTAGCTACTACGTCGAAGAACTGACGAACCGCATGGAGGAGGAGGCAATGACCTACATTCGTCGCATCGACGACATGGGGGGCATCGTCGAGGCCATCGAGAAAGGCTATCCCCAGCGCGAAATCGCGGCGAGCGCCTATCGCTTTCAGCGCCAGCTCGAAAATGGCGAGCGCGTCATGGTCGGGGTGAACAAGTACATCACCGAGAACGACTCGAAGATTCCGCTCCTCAAGATCGACGAAGAAGTGCAGAGGAAGCAGGTCCAAAACCTCCATGCGGTGAAAGCCTCGCGCGACGCCGCGAAGGTCGCAGCTGCTCTCTCGGCCGTACGAGCCGCCGCAAGCTCGAACGAGAACGTCATGCCCTCCATCATCGACGCGGCGAAGGCCTATTGCACGCAGCAGGAGATTTGCGACGTTCTTCGTGAGGTCTTCGGTACGTACACCGACCCCGCCGAATTCTGAAAGTCGCTGGACAGACCTTCGGAGGGCTCGATGTCGATCTTCCGGTCTCTCAAACTACCTACTCCTTGAGCTTGGAGGGCTCTCCCAGGCTCTCGGCGAGCTCGCGCCCCGCCTTCGCGACATCGGAGATGCCTGCCACGTCGTAGCCACCGCCAAGCAGGTGCACGCCGGGAAGCGCATCGCGCAATTGCTCGCGTAAGTGCCTGACCCGCTCGAGATGACCGACGAGCATGCGAGGGCTCGCCGCCACGAAACGCGATACTTCCGTGAAGAGAGGCTTGCCCTTCACCCCTGCGAGCGCGGCGAGCTCGGCGAGGCCTCGGGTAGCGAGTTCCCCATCGCTCTCACTCGATGCAGGCTCGCCGAAGAAAGTGCGCATGAGCACCTTCCCCTCCGGCGCGCGCCCCGGCCACTTCGAGGATACGAAGGTCGCCGCCTGGATGTTGCGTCGCTCTTCTTTCGGTGCGATGAACCCAGAAGCGTCGAGTGCGTGTTCGACTTCGCTTCGCTCGAAGGCGAAGTGCACCGTGGCAGATGTCCCAAACGCGATCCGAGCCAGTGCTTCGGAGGCCTTTGGTGCCGAATCCGAGAGAAGCTTGGTCGCGACCCCCGCATTCACGGCGAGCACGACTGCGGAGGCTTCGAACGTGCCGCCCTCGGTGCGAACCATGTAGCCCGTTCCTTCCCGTACGACGCTCTGGACTTTCACCCCCGTCTTGACGGTCCCGGGTCCGAGCGACGCCGCGAGCGTGTCGATGAGCTGTGACATTCCTTTGCGAAGCGAGGTGAACGTCGCCGTTTGACCGCGCTTTGCGCTCTCCTTCGCGCGACGACGAAGTGCCAAGATGAGGGACCGATGCTGACGTTCGGCCTCCCGCAACTGCGGAAAGCTGCCAAGGAGCGACAGTTCGTCGACGTCCCCAGAGAAGATGCCGCCGAGCAAAGGTCCCACGACTGCTTCCTTTGCCTCACGACCGAGCCGACGCGTCACGAAAGCTCCGACTGATTCGTCGCCTTCCGGGTTACCCCGCGGAAGCACCACGTCGAGGGCCATTCGCAGCTTTCCGAGCGGGCTGTAGAGCGGCGACCGCAGGATGGGAAACACTCGCGTAGGTGCTCCAAAGGCGAGCCCCTCGGGCATCGCAACGAGACGCCCTCCGTGCACGACGTACACTCGCTTTGCGGTCGGCAGCGGGTAGATGAGTTCCTTCTCGAGGCCGAGCTCCATCGCGAGATTCGTCGCCTCTCGCTTTTGACTCACCCACGAGTCACCGCCGCGGTCGAAGAGAAAGCCGTCGCGCTCGACGGTCTCGAGGACACCTCCAAGACGAGCCCCACCCTCGAGCAGGGTGATGCGGGCTCCCGGCTCGCGCGCCAAGCGCTTCTGAAGGTGGTAGGCACACGCGAGACCTGCAAGGCCACCCCCGACGATGACGACGTGCGATGCCAAGTCCCGGCCTCAGGAAAGAGCTTCGCGCGCGAAGCCGGCGAGAAGGGTTGCGAACTCGGGATCGTCGTTCAGAAGTTCCATGCGCTTGTACGTCAGGCCGAGCTCCTCACAGAGCTTGTAGGCTTCGATGTCGAGGTCGTACAAAACTTCGACGTGATCAGCGAGAAAGCCAATCGGCGCAATCGTGACGCCCTTCTCTCCTCGCTCGGCGAGCGCCTTGAGCGTCGTGAGCAAGTCAGGCCCCAGCCACTCGACGGGCTTGCCCTCGGGTCCCTTGCTCATCCCTTGGCTCTGGAAGCAAAGCTCGCCACGGAAGTCCGCTCCGAGGCGAGCCAGCAAGGCGTCAGCGCTCGCGCGCACGTCCTTCTCATATGCGTCGCCGGAGTCGACGACGAACTTCGGCAAGCTGTGCGCCGTGAAGAGAATGGGTGTTCCGGGAACGTGAACGGCCCGAATGCGCTTCGCAAAAAGGTCGATCAGCCCTCGGTTCGTGCCCCAGTTACCAATGCCACGGATGGTCACCGGCAGCTCCGACGTTACCGAGCGAACGTGGTGGACGTACACGGGCGCGGAGAACTGAGCGAGCGGAATCACCGCTACCGTCTCGGCGCCGCCCTCCACGAGCTGGGCGACCGCCTGCTTCGCGTAGGGTTTCCAAAGGCGCCCGGCATAGACGCATGGAGCGCCGAGCTGAGTAGCAACTTCTTTCGCGAGGCTGAGGCCAATGTCGTTCAGCGGGGACTTTCCGCCGATCGCTTCGTAGCGGCGTCGTACCTCCTCTGCGAGCTCCGGCGGTGGCGCCTGCCCACGACGAATGTTTCTGAGAAACTCCGGCAGCTCGTCGAGGTGATCGACGGTGCCGTGGGAAATGAGGAGACAAGCTTTCGTCATGGTGGTGGTGGGAGACCGCTTGTGTGGAACGATGTTAGCCGGAGGTTCGATAAGCGTGGACGAAGTCGACGACCGCCTTCACGGTATCGACGGGAGTTTCAGGTAGAATTCCGTGGCCGAGATTGAAGATGTGGCCTGGACGGCCACCTGCGGCGTCGAGTACGCGCTTCGCGTGGGCGAGCGCTACCTCACGGGGAGCGAAGAGAACCGTGGGGTCCAGGTTGCCTTGGACTGCGCGGTCGTGGCCGATGCGCTTCCACCCCTCTGCGAGCGGTGTGCGCCAGTCGAGACCAATCACGGTTCCTCCCGCTTCGCGCTGGAGCTCGAGCAGCGTGGCCGTACCGGTGCCGAAATGAATGACCGGCACTCCGAGCTTCTCGACGTCCGAGAGAATGTGTTTCACGTGTGGTTGGACGTACTCGACGTAGTCATCGGGGGAAAGCTGCCCCACCCACGAGTCGAAGAGTTGAATCGCGTCGGCTCCCGCGGCCACCTGTGCACGAAGATACTTGCGAACGACCTCCGCGAGCTTGCCCATGAGGGCATTCCACGCTGAAGGCTCGCCGTACATGAAGCGCTTCATCTTGTCGAAGTGGCTGCTCTTGCCTCCCTCGATGAGGTAACTCGCGAGCGTGAACGGCGCGCCGGCGAAGCCGATGAGTGGAACCTTGAGCTGCGTCTTCAACATACGGATCGCGGCGAGCACGTAACCAAGCCCTTCCTCCGGATCGATGACGCGAAGACGGTCGATTTGCTCTTGCGAGCGAATGGGCTCGTGGATGACCGGACCCTCGCCCTTCGCGAACTCGAAACCGGCGCCCATCGGTTCCAGAGGCAGCAGGATGTCCGCAAAGAGAATGGCCGCATCCATGCCGAGCGAGAGCGGCTGCAACGTGACTTCGGTCGCGAGCTCCGGCGTCTTGCAGATTTCGAGGAGCGTGTGCTTCTGACGAAGAGCTCGGTACTCCGGCATGTAGCGGCCGGCCTGTCGCATCATCCAAACGGGCGTGTGCGAAGTTTGCTCTCGCCGACATGCCTGCAAAAACGACAGGTTCATGGCGGACACCTTATCAGAGCCGTCGGGTTTTCGTCGGAACGAAATAACTCATCGCGAAGGGAAACCGGCCGCCGGCCGAGGCTTTTTCCACAGGTCGACGAGCATGAACGTGAAGACGACTGCCCACGGCACCACCCGCAGGGGATGATTGTTCCGGTGGGCCGCCAAAACCCCCACGATGCCGCCGCCGACGGTCTCTTCTGGACGTGTGAAGAACGGGCCGATTGCCACGTAGGCAACGCCCATGAGGACGAGGAGCCACACAGGCATTTTGCCGCCTCGCGCCGTCGCATAGACGCCGAAAGCGAGCGCCGGAATGGTGAACGTGCAGTACTCGGCGCGGTGGTTGAAAATGACCGAATAGGTCATCCACGCGGCCACCAGGATGCGCCGAAATCCGGGCTCCTCGAATCTCTCCCGGCGTACGACCGCCGGCACGAGGACGAGGAGAGCTCCAACCACCTGCCCGACGCGCGGTGGCATGTCGTAGTGGAAGTAGTCGCGAATGGTCGTCATGACCGACCATCCATGGAACGCGTAGTCGTTACCGAGCAGCGTGAGCCAACCCCGATACTGAGCGAGCAGATTGCTCGGGGGAAGCCACAGAAGCGGCACGAGCAAGTAAAACGCCGCCGCCACGAAGAGCGCTCCGACAGCACGCCCCTTCTTCGGGAACAACAGGAGGAGCAGCGCGACGGATGCAGGAAATACCTTGATGGCGCCGGCCGCTCCGACGACGAATGCGGCATGAAATGGACGCCCACGCTCGTAGCAAGCAAGCGCTCCGAGCGTGCAACCGGCCACGAGGAGATTGCTCTGATCGCCGTCGGTCGAGAGGATGACGCCCGCACCTGCCACGAGACTCGCACGCACGAGATCTTCGCGCGACACGACAGCACGAAGGCCTTCGAACGCCGCTGCGAAGTTCAGGAGAGACCAAAGGGCGGTGCCGGCGAAGCCCGGCGCGAATGCGAACGGCACGAAAAACATCGCAAACGCGGGGCTGTACTTGAAGTAGGGCCAGAGCCCCGGATAGAGCGGCGTGCGGGCGGCGAAGTCGTGCGCTGCGTGAGAGAACACCTTGAAGTTGAGGGACTGATCCGCGGCGAACGACGCGATGCCCGCGACGAGGCCTGCCACCCAGAAAATCGAGCGCAACGTCCAAACCGTGCGGTCTTGCCTCATGCGAGACCCTCTGGTTTGGCGACACGCGTTCGGATGTAGACGGCAATGCCGAGCAGACAAAGAAGGACCCACGCGTTGGGAGAGAAGTGCATGACGCGTTCGAACGTCGCGCCGCGTCCCAGCAAGAGCTTCATGTCGACAGCCAGCACGATGCACGAAAACGCCCCCAGCAAGGCAAGGGTCTTGGGAAGCTCACGCCGCATCGAAACGAACGCAAACACAGCCGCGGCGGCGGTGAACGCGGTAAAATCCCACGCCTGGGGAGAGAGAAGCAGCACGGCTGGCATCAGGATGGCGAGGTCGTCGAACACACGGAACGTTCCCGCATCGCGATCGGTCTTCACTCTGCGATACGGCCCCCACAGGACGGCCCCCACCACCACGAACGCGATGACCGTCACGACGCGCGGAGAACCATGGGTGAGCTTCGTCAGGAGACCTGGTAACGACGCGTTCGCGGTGTCTGGCAGGAGACGTGCGGTACTCGCAGTCAACCGCAAGTTCATGTTTCGGTAGAGATCGAGGAGCCCCTCCGAACCGTACCGCACGACGGGGGCAAGCAGACCCACCGAGAACACGACGAGGGCTGCGCTCGCCGCTTTCGTACGCCGCAGTAGCAGCAGGTACGGCACGAACGCGAACAGGTGCGGCTTGAAGAGGCCTGCCGCCGCGAGCAACACGCCGCCCAGCCGATCATCTTCACGCGCGATGCGCTCGAACCCAAGCGTTACCAAGAGCAAAAGCAGCGCATTGACTTGTCCATTCGCGAACTCACGCTCGAAGCATCGGGCGAGCACGAGGAGAATGACGCCGGCTCCGACAGGAGACACAGCCGGGAACGCCCGCCACAGACGTTCGAACGCGAAGCCGAGCGCGACCACGAGCACCACGAGCCAAAGCACCTTCGCGGCACCGAGTGGAAGCAGCGAAACGAGAACGAAGGGCACTGCGGCGATGGGCGGATATTTGAACTCGAAGTGTCCGTCCGTCGCTGGGTACAGATTCTCTGCTTGCCGGAAGCGAATGCCGGCCTTGTAGTAGATTTCGAGGTCGTTCATTTCGCCGGGCCCCTCGATGAAATACGTTGCCGCTGCCAAGAGCGTCAGAACGCCGAGGATCAGGGCCAATCGACGCACGTTACTTCGACTCAGCTTTGGGCGGTGGCGGCTGCGCTCCCGAAGCGTCGCGTTTCTTCGTCAGATGAAGCAGGCTTGGAACCACGAACAACGCCGCAATGATGCATGCGATCTCTCCTGCCACGGCGAGCTTTCCGAAAGAGATGAGCGCGCCAAAGTCGTTGTAGAGCAGTGCACCGTAGCCGACCGTCGTCGTGAAGCTACACAGAGCGACCGCACCGGCCGTGCGCCGAACGGCCGTCGTGATGTCTCCCTTGAGGATGCGGCTGCGGTCATAGACGTTGAAGGGGTACTCGCAACCGATGCCGAACGTGATCGGAAGGGCGATGAAATTGACGTAGTGAAGCTTCACGTCGAAAATCGCCGCGCCCCCCAGCGTGGCGATGACGCCTACCAAGAGGGACGTGAGAACGACGAGTGCGCCACGCGCGCTGCCCGTCGCGAAGATGACGACGACCGCCACGGCGAAGAAGGCGATGAGCGATGCGAGCGGCACATCGCGTCGCAAACTTCGCATCATTTCCGCGAAGACCGTCGCATAGGTCGCCGTTTGTACGGTTTGGCCCGTCGGCAACTTCACGTTGTCGAGGGTCTCCGAGAGACGCAGCGCGCTGTGTGCGTCGCCGAAGTAAGTGACCTTCAACTTGAAGTACATGACGGTACCCAAGCGCCCGTCGCGCTCGGTGAAGCGCCGTTTGATGAACGGAGGAAGATTCTCCGGCTCGACGACCTTGAGAGCGTCAGGCGGCTTCAGTTCGTCGACGTCTGCTTGCTCTTCCGGAGAGAGCCGTGCCCGAACGCCAGGGGTAAGCCGGCCGCGAATGGTGTCGATGAGCTCGAGCTTCTGTTTTTGTTCTTCTTCGGTGCCAGGAAGCATGTCCCACACCGTGATGATTTCTTCGACGAGACGCCCTTGCGGGTCTTTCGCGTCGTTCAGCATGATTTGCTTCTTGAGCGGCGCGACTTGTTCGACCGAGTCGGCGAGGATCTGTACCGGTGCGAGGTTGTTCGCTCCGTGGAAGGCCGCATCACCACGGCTGCTCCAGTAGTTCACACCGCCGTGGTGTTCTGCCTTTTGCGAACTCAGCGCACCGAAGTTGTACTCCCAGGGGTCCTTCAAGAACGGCACCGCGCGGTAAGCGAAGTAGGCGGTCGCGACGAATGCGGGAATGACGAAGAGGAGCGGCGCACGCTCGGTCGCGCTCGCGATGAAGCGCATGATGGGCCCGCTCGAGCCGTCCGCACGGACACTGCTCTTCGGGTCGCGAAGGAACGAAGGAAGCCTCGCTTGGATGCGTTCGACGACGACGATGGTGGCCGGGACCGTCGGGATGATCGCGAGCCACACGAGAAGCATGCCCACGAAACCAATCGAGCCGAACTGACTGAACCCGCGGAATTGCGTGAGCGATAGAGAACCGTACGCAATCGCGGCGACTGCGGCGCCGACGAACTCTGCCCGGAACGCATTCCACACGGCCTTTTGCCGCGCCTCGTGCGGCGTCATGCCCGTCGCGACGAACTCTCGATAGCGCGAGAGAAGTACGATGGGGTAGTTGATGCCATTGCCGAGAATGATGGCACCGAGAAAGAGCCCCGCCGTGTTGACGTAGCCGTAGGCCACTGCCGCAAACGCATAAGCCGCCGAAACGCCGAGCAGCACGGGCAAGATGATCACGAAGAGCGACCACGGTGAGCGGAAGTAGATGATGACGCCCCCGAGAATGATGATCGCCGCGGCGAGGCTCGCCCACACGGCGTCGCTGAGGAGGCTTTCCTTCTCGGCTTCGGCCTGAGCAAGGCTGCCGCCGAGACCCCATTTCAGCTCCGGATGGAGCTTTTCGGGCTCCGTCGATCGTACGAGGTCCTCGACCTTCGCGATGAGCGCTTTGCCTTCCGCGCCCCCGAGCGCGACCTTCGTGATGATTCGGAGCCCGTATGCTTTGCGGTCTTCCGATGCAAAGTACCCCGTCGGGAACTTGTCGCGGTCGTCGATGGCCTTCTTGAACTTCGTCTTGTACTTTTTGAGGCCGAGGCTTGCCTGCTTCTCGTTCGGCGACGGCGCAGAGGCGGCAGGTGCGGGCGCGGCCGCGGATGGAGCAGGTGCGGCCGTGGTGGCCGACGCGGTGGGTTTCGGGGCGGGAAGCGCGGGCAGCGTCGAGGAAGGCTTTGGAGGTGCCGGGGCAGCGGAGGCCGATGGCTTCGGCGCGGGCGCCTTTTCGTCGTCTTCCAGGTTCTCGACCATGCCGCTCTGGAGGGCGATCTGGCGGTCGAGGGTCTCGTCGATCTCTTCGAGTTCCGCCTTCGTGGCGTAGAGCCACTTGTTGTCCTCGTAGTACTTGCGAACGTCCTTGGTGTTCGCCTCCATGTACGACATGAGGTCAGGTCCACACGCGGCAACGCACGCAGGCTCCTTGTTGCACTTGTCGATGCATGCCTTCTGCTTCGCGAGCTCGGCGTCGACCTTCGCGGAGACCGCGTCGATGAACTTGGCGTTCGCCTCGGGCGAAGGTGATTCGACGATGACCGCGATGTTGGTGGACCCCGGCAAACGGCCCGCTTGATGCTCGTACGCTCGGAAGCCTGCACTCGAACGAGGAAGGAGTTCCGTGAGATCCGTACGGGGAACGAGCGTCTTCTGGGCGAACAGCCCGAAGCCGGCTGCCAAAGCGAGCGTGGCCGTGACGACGACCCAGGGCCACTTCTCTGCGAAGTCGACCACGCGCATCGTAACCCGCTGCAAAAACTCACGAATCGAGCCAAAGAAAGCCATAGGGAAGCGGAGCTCACCTTACACGGCGGGGCGCGCTCCCTCAACGCTTACGGGCATGCAAAAGCGCGTCACGGCCCCTTCCCCGTGACGCGTCGCAGGCGTTGAGAAAGTGCTCGCGAGAGCTTACTAGGCCCTTCGCCGTTTCGCGCCTGAGGGTCGTGGTTGCCTTCGGGCGATCAGGTTTTCTGATTATAGTTGGAGTTCTCGAGGAGGATGACGTTCGTCTTGGAACGTGTTTCGCCGACGCTCGTGACGTACACCGCGGGCTGATCTTGAACGGGGCAAACCTTCTCGCAGGCGCCGCAGCCGATGCAGAGGCTCGGGTCGACGTGCGGCCTTTGGAGCTTCACGGTCTTCATTTCGGGCTGCTCGCCGCTCGGACCGGGTTTCGAGTCGCGGACGGGTGCTTCGACTTCCTCGACCCAGATCGCCTTGGGGGAGGTGGGGCAGAACTCTTCGCAAACGATACAGGGAGTCTGCATGCTCCATGGCAGGCAGCGGCCGTGATCGTAGAAGGCGGTACCAATCTTGATAGGGGGCACGCCCTGACCGAGCTTCTCTTTCTCGGTGATCTTCTGGATGGCGCCCGTGGGGCACACTTGACCGCACAGAACGCACGAGTGCTCGCAGTAGCCGATGCGCGCAATGAGGATGGGCGTCCAAATCCCTTCGATGCCCGACTCCATGAACGCCGGGTGAAGCGCGTTGTTGGGGCACACCTTCATGCACTCTGCGCAGCGAATGCAGCGCTCGAGGAAGGCGCGCTCTTCGACGGCGCCGGGCGGACGAATGACCTTCGAATGATAGTTCACGTCGAGCGAGTCGGCGATGCGTGCCGCAGGAATGAATGCAGCGCCCGCAGCTGCGGTCGCGAGAAGCGTACGACGCTGAATGTCGGGCTTCACGATGGCGCTCTTGCGGTTCGGGAGGAAGCGGAACTTGATGACGTCTTCGGGGCACGACGTCTCGCAGTTCATGCACATGTGGCACTCGTCCTGACGCCACTTCACGCCGCCCTGAGGGCTGTCGGCGCCTTGGCAGTTCACGAGGCACAAGTTGCAATCGGTGCACTTTGCATGGTCCTTTTCCATGCCGAAGAGCGCGAACCGCGCAAACACACCGAGGAACGCACCGAGAGGGCAAAGGACCCGACACCAGAACCGTGGGATGAAGCGATTCGCGAAAAGCACCGCGACGAGCAGGAAGACGATGAGCCAGGTCTGGTGGAAGTAGAATTGCTTCGACTGCCACACCGTCGTCGAGAGGAAATCCTGCGTGGCGTCGGCCCCGTGCTGGACGGAACGTGAGTGGACGTCTTGGACCGCGCCGAGCCCACGACCCGTGAGGTATTGGGCCGCAGGAATGACGCCGAGGCCGATGGCGCGGACGGCGACGCAGATGGGGTCGAACAAACCGCCAATGGCGCTACCCGCGACGGCCGCGAGCAGGAACGCGTACATGAGGTAGTACTTCGCGCGCTGGTAGGTGTGTGTCTTGTTTGCCTCGACGCGAGACGCGCCCCTTCCCTTCTTCGACGGCAAAATCCAACCGAAGAAATGGTGCAGGGTCCCGAAGGGACAAATCCAACCGCAGAACACTCGACCGAACACCAGCGTGAGCGCAAGGAGTGCGACGCTCCAGAGAAGCCCACGGTAGACCGTATGCGTCGAGAGCACCGTCATCGCGGAGACGAAGGGGTCGGCCAGCAAGAACGCTTCGACCGAGTACGGCAAGCGCACGGGCGTGTCGGCGTTTGCCGCGAAGCTCCCGCGGAAGCCCGTGTGGAACAGGAAGTACATGAAGAGCGAAAAGAAGCCGACCTGGCTCACTCGCCTTGCCCACACGAGTCCGCGGATGACTTTGCGCGCCGGTATGCCCGAGCCTGGAAGCTTCGGGTCGACCTTCTTCTTTTTCGGGGGGGCGATGGCCGCAGGCGGCGCCGAGGTGATGGCTGCGGCGTTTGTCGGAGCCTTGACCGGCGCGGGAAGCGGTGAACCGAGGGCGCCGTCGATGGAGGCAACGACCCCGATCTGACCCGTCTTCCACGGGATCGGATCGGTGTGGAATGCATCTTCCGTGAACGTCGCGGCGGCGCGGTCGAGGCTCTCTGTATCGAGCACGACGGCCGCATGCGCGGGTCTCTCCGCGGGGCCTCTCCCCGTCTCGGTGCGGCGGTGCGCGCTCGTCACGGCCTTGTTCACGGTCAGACTTCCTTCACACGGAGGTTTTGCCAGTGCATCGTGCCCAAGCCGCGCTCATGGCCCATCTTGAGGTAGGGCATATTCTCCGGCTTCTGACCGATGAGGGTCGATCCGTAGGCGTCGGCCGCCACTTGGTCGACCGTCGCGAACACTTGGTTCACGACCTTCGTGTCGTCGATGTTGCCGCCTTGGGGACCGTTCCGCATGAGCACGCGGATGGCGTCGACGACGACGAGCGTCGGCCGCATGAAGGTCGCGAGGTCGGCGATTGAAGTGTCTATATTCTGGTGGAGACGATTGCGACGACCGCCGAGCACGCCGTACCAGTTCTTCATGGCGGCCGTGAACTTCGCCAAGTTGTGGTGCTTGGCTACGGGGACGTTGATGACCTTGTCGCAGTCGACGAGTGTCGTGAAGATCGGCCACTCGTCGAGGACTTCGCCGCGCATACGCGTCGTGCGGTAGCGGTGTTCCGCGGGAAGGACGATCTCGGCGCCCATGTCGAGCTTGTGCACGGCCTTCCAAATGCCGGAGCGCTGGAAGCAGCGGTTCGGATCGTTGCAGGACCCGTCGGCGACGACGACGCGCTTGGCCCCCGCCTCGTAGGCGAGCTTGACGACGGCCGCCACCACGTTCGGGTTCGTGTTCGCCGCGTGGATGGGCATGCGGTCCCACCCGATGTTCGGCTTCACGACGACGATGTCCTGCCGTGAAATGAAGCGCTTCATGCCGCCGAGCGCGTCGACCGCACGACGAACCAGGTCGTCGGCGCTCACGGTACTCTCGTCGCCAACGTGCTTCGCGATGGCGAACTCGGCCACGTTTTGCGGCGCTTCCTTCAGGCGGTAGTCGCGCACCTGCTTCGCGCCGGTCGATTGAACGGCCTCGAAGCCTCCGCGATCGAGCAGAACACGGCCGAGGATCCCTGCGCCTGCAGTGACCCCCGCGAACGTACCTACCCGTGTGATCAGTTCGCGACGGGAAGGACGAGCGAAATAGGCGCTCTTTTCAAGGTCTTTTTCGTCTGCCACGGGCCTGCCTCCCCCTCTCTTTACCCCCTATTTGTACAGTTGGGCAACCGGGCGGCGGGCTTATTTGGCTCTGCCGTGGCCGGGTCCCAGGATGTCGGCCATCTTTGCAGCCGCATCGAACGAGTGCACGTGCGGAGGATGGTGACACGCGCCACACGTATCGGGCGCCGGATGGGGTGTCGGAATCGCGATTTTTTTCGGATTTTCCGCATGTTGCGAACCAGGGCCGTGACAAACTTCGCACTGGACGTCCTTCAGCTTGTCGACGAACGTCACGGTGCTCCCGCCCGGACGCTCGTAGCCCGTGACGTGGCAGCTCACGCAGTCGAGATTGAACTCTTTGAAGCCGTCTGACAGCGTCTTGTAGGCATGCGCGTGGGCGGTCTTGTCCCACACCTTTCGCGCGTCCGCATGGCAGCTCGAGCAGGCGTCGATGCCAACGAACGATGCCGTGCCTTTCGGCGCGACCGGTGGTTTGCGATCGGCGTAGAGCGTGCGATTCGCGTCATTGACACGCTTGTAATATGCAAGCATCTGGTCGGAGATGCCTTTGTCGGTCCCGAGGCCCGAGCGCACCTCACGGAGGCGATAGCGGAAGTAACTTCCTTGCGCAGGCGCCTTTGCGTTCTCCATCGCGAGGAGGTCGGCTTCGCTCTTCGCCAAATCGGCCTTCTTCTCGGCCATTTCCGGTTTCTGACCGCGTCCCTCCTGTTCGAGGTTCGCGATTTTTCCGCGCACCTCGGCGATGTGCTTCAGGAGTTCGGCCTTCCGTTTGCCTTCACCGAGTGCGCTGGCGTCCGCGAATGTGTAGCTGCCGTCACGCACGTAGAAGTCGATCGCACCGACCGTCTGAAGGTGGTTGCTCGTTTCGGCGATGATGGTTTGTCCGACGAGCTGCCCCGGCGGCGCTTCGGTGTTCACTTCTCCCGAGAACTGCGGCTCGCCGACGACGATGACGTTCAGCTCGGGGACGAAGTCGGCGATGCGCTTGGCTTCACCGCGCCCCACGGAGCCGAGGAGCACCGTCACCTTGGCGCCTTCTGCCTTCACGGCCGTGACCTCCGCCTTCACGCGCTCCGAGAGCGAGGGCCCATCTGCTGGAGCTTTCGGACCGACGCCAATGAACCCGACGGAGACGCCGCCCACTTGCTTGACCGCGTGACGCGCGGTTGCGTCCGGTGAGTAGAGGTCGAGCATCGAGGCTGCGGTCGCACTCGCCAGCTTTTTCAGGGTTTCCGGCCCGCTCGCCACGTCGTTCGTGCCGGGAGCAAAGGCGACGAGATTCAGTTGCTTGAGTGACGATGCGAGGGTCTCGGCTTTGCTCTTGTCTTGGTCGCGATAGGCTTTTTCGCCATCGCTCGATAGGAAAAATAGGGGACCTGCGGAGACGAGTGCCGCATGTTCCGCTTGTTTCTTTTCCTGCGCGAGCAAGGCAGCCGCATGGTCGATGCCGCCAAGCTGATCTTTCACGCAGCCACATGGCTCGAGCGCCCCTGCCAGGTTGGACACGAAGTAGAGCCGGAACGTGGGTGCCGCCCCCTCGCCTTTGGGGTCCTTGCCGTGCATCTGCTGGCCTCCGTGACACGCCTCGCAGGCTGCCCCTGCGACCGCGGAGGCGAAACAGGCGAGAACGAGCGCGAGGTGCGCGAAAGATGCGAAGGCCGGAAATCGTGGCACACGAGCCATGAGCCCCCTTCTAGCGCAGCGTACGGGTACGAGGCGACCGTTTCGCCCATTGTTCCTACAAATGCGCGATTGTCGGGTATGTTGCGTCCTAGGCATGTCGTCTCCGCGATTCGGCCCATTCACTCTCGAAAAGCGCCTGGCCGTCGGTGGCACCTCCGAGGTGTACCTGGCGAAAGCCGACGAGCATCCGGAGTGGCCGTACCCCCTCATTCTGAAAAGACCGCTGCCTCAGTTCGAGAAAGACCTCGCATTCAAGGCCATGTTCGCGCGCGAAGGGCGTTTGCAGGCCCTCATCACGCACCCCAACGTCGTCCGGGTCTACGAAGCCGGCACCGTGGCGAGCGGCGAACCCTACTTGGCGACGGAGTTCGTCGAGGGCGTCGACGGCGAACGCCTCTCACGAAGGGTTCGCCAGGCGGGCGAACGCATCGAGGCCGCCCTCGCAACCCACATCGTGCGGGAGATTCTGAACGCACTCGAAGCGGTTCACAGCGCGCGCGACGAAACGGGTCGGCTCCTGTCGATGACCCATCGAGACGTCACGCCGTCGAACGTCTACCTCTCGACGTCGGGTGTCGTGAAGCTCGGTGACTTCGGGCTCGCGCATGGGCAAACGCGCTCGATGCAGGCCGAGTCGGGCGGCAAGGGCCTCAAGGGCAAGTTCGCCTACCTCGCCCCTGAGCAGGTGGCCGGAGATCCACTCGACCATCGCGCCGATCTTTTCAGCGCAGCTGTCATCCTCGCAGAGCTCTTGCTCGGCAGGCCGCTCTTCAGCGAGGGCGGACAGCTGGCGGTCCTCCTCGCCATTCGCGACGGACGCATTGACGCAGTGAACGAGCTCCGCGACCGCGTCCCCGAGGGCCTCTTCGATGCATTGGTGAAAGGCCTCAGCCGAAACCCTGCGGCACGACACCAAACCGCAGCCGAGTTCGGTCTCGCCCTCGAGCCCTTTTCCGTCCCGCGTGCCCGCGCTGCGAGCGCCCTCGCGACCCGCGTCAAATGGGTTCTGCAAAACCCGACCGGACGCGCCATACCCGCGCTGCGAAGGGTGTCCGCGAACGCGATGCCGAAGGCCGTCGTCGAGGAAGTCGAACTCAGCCCCAAAGACGCTCGTGACGATCGCGAAGACATCCTCGAGGCACCGACGGGTCGCTACGAGACCTTCCCTTCCTACGTGCATCTCGCGTCTGGCGCCAAGCTCGGGCCCTACTCGTTCGCCGAAATCGTCCACGCCATCACGACGGGCGAAGTCATGCGCGGCGACCGCGTCGACTACATGGGCCGCGGGTACAAGCCCATCGAAGAGATCGACGAACTCCAACGCTTTTTGCCGCCGCCCACGTCGCGCACCGGCGATGTCCACGGTCCCGGCAAGCCCGACTACAAGGACGTACTCACCGCCGAGAGCGTGCTCCGCGTCTTGGGGCGCATCGTCATCAAGCGCGAGACGGGCGCGCTGTTCGTCGAGCAAACGCATCCCGGCACGCAGAAGCCGCTCCACAAGGAGCTCTACTTCGTACACGGCAAGCTCCATCATGTTGCGTCGACGGACGCAACGGAGCTGCTCGGCGAGTACCTCGTACGACGCGATCAACTGACGCGTGAAGAGCTCGACCTCGCCCTCGCCGTCTTGCCTCGTTACGAGGGCCGTATCGGTGACACGCTCATCAGCCTCGGACTCGTCACGCCCATCAATGTGTTTCGCGCCATTCGCGAACAAGGCCGAGACCGCTGCGCCGACTTGTTCCGGTGGCGCGGAGGCAAGCTCGCTTACTACATCGGCCAGACGAACCCGCACGTCGAGTTCCCTCTGAAGCTCGACCTCCCCGACGTCATGCTGACCGGCCTAGAAGCCGTTCGCGCCGACGAAGGCCCTACCGCCAACTATCGCGACCGTCTCGGCGAACGCGTCATCCCGACCGGCAAAGAGCTCGCGTACGTCGAGTGGCCCGAGTCCGTCGAATACGCCCGCTCCCTCGTGACCTCGCCGACGCCGCTCCGAGACGTGCTCGCGACCGCCACGAAAGCTGGCAAATCGACGACGGGCGACGTGCTGCGCGGCCTCGAGATCTTGGTCGCGTGCGGCGTGCTGAAGTGGGAGTACAACACCCTCCCCCTTCCCGGCCCGGCTTGAAGTATCGAGTGCATCCCCGGTCCGTCTAGGTTCGATTCGCGCAAAAAAACGGTTCGATGCATTTTACATCGAACCGTTTCGTGTCGCTTCGAAGAAGCGAGAGCCCTCGCTCAGGGAACGGGGTTCTTCGAGAGCTTCACGGCCTTGTCGTACGCAGCCCTGGTGTTCGTAAAGACGATCGTCGCCACGTAGTCGAACTTCCGATTCGGGTCGTTCTTCGGAAGCATCGTGTTCACGAGGAACGCGGTGGGCGAATAGTTCGTCGGCACGCCGTTGTTCACGCCGGCAGCGATTTGGCCAGCAACGTCGTTCTGCCCGGCGAGCTTCGCGCCGTAGTACTGCTTGGTCGCCTTCATCATGCCGTTCTGGTCGAGCAGCTGAGAAACGGCGAGGTGTCCCGGCGAGAGACGCACGGCATTGGGCGACTCGGGAAACACGGAAGCAAGAAGGCCGGCCTGCTTGTCCGCGGCGGCCCGCTTGATGTTGAGCACCGGACCATCGCCGAGCCCGATGTACTCGTTGCCCCCGAGGATCGCCATGGGCTTGAACGGCTCTTGGACACAAGCCGCGCCTTCGGCCGGCGCATTCTCGATCTGAGACTCGGTGCAGTTTGCGAGCGAGAGCAAGTGCCAGGCGAGCTCCGAGCAGTACATACCGATCTTCGACGTGGTGTCCTTCCGGAGAAGAATCTTCCCGAGCGCGGTGACGTTCTGCTTGATGGTGCGCTGCCCAGTCGCGTAGCTCGGCGCGAGGTAATCACCGTTGAACGGGATCTGCTTGTAGAGGTTCGGCATGTCCGGTCGAATCTTGCCGAACCAGCCGAGCAGCTGAGCCTTCTGAGCGGCCGTGAAGTTGCGCGGACGAATGACGTGAAGAGCTTCTGTGCCGAGCGGGTCATTGCCTGCCCCGGCGTA
Source organism: Polyangiaceae bacterium (assembly GCA_046351415.1). Classification (GTDB taxonomy): domain Bacteria; phylum Myxococcota_A; class Polyangia; order Polyangiales; family Polyangiaceae; genus JABFRG01. Next base: position 368,111 of record JAXLYO010000002.1, read on the forward strand.
GTGCACCGCAGAGAGACGGCTCCACTTCGTGGGGTCGTTCTTGTCGGCGTTGTATTCTGCATTGAGCGGCGAGTCGACGTTCAGCGCCGTCTTCGTAGCGCCTTCGCCCTCGGACACGATGAGTCCGGCGTGGGTCGAGCCCATCTGGATGTGCGGATACGACATCGTGGCCGCCAGGTTCGGGCGGAACGAAAGGACGATGTCACCTTCCTGCAGGGCGCCGGCTCGCATCAAACGCCCCGCCGCGTCGCCTTTGACTTTGGCGCTCGTCCCATTGACGACGATCATGCGAAGGCCGACATCACCCGAGAAGCCTTCGCTGCTCGTCTTGTTCCACACCGTCGGATACGGGTACTGCTGTCGCGGGAGCGCTCCATTCAGCGAGTCGGTGGACACGGCGAAGTACATCGGAACGTCGAGGAGCCGGTCGGCGGCCGCGCTGACCGTGAGGTTCTCGTCGGTCCCCCCCTCTTCGTCGCTCACCACGTCTTCGGATGCGCAGCCCATGCATGCGAGCGGAGCCGCAAGTGCGAGAGGGGCAAGCAGAAGCCACGAGAAGCCGAGCGAGCGGGAGCGTTGCGACATGAGGGAATTCTCCTTTGGGGAAAGCGTTCCGGACGCCCCGCGCACGAAACACGCAGGGCGCCCAAACATACGCCAGCGTAGCTCGGCTTTTCAGGAAAGCACAGCTTCGATCGCGCGCGTCCCAAAGAAGCAGGACAGGCCGCTAGTCGCTCGGGCTGGACGCTCGCATTTCGCTCGCGGGCTAGACGCTCGCTTGGCTAGACGCTCGCTTGGCTAGACGCTCGCTTTTCGCTCGCTTGGGGCCCGCTCAGGTTGCGCTACGGACGAAAACCAAAACTTCGCCTAGGTTTTCATGCTCTTCAGGGCCTTCGCAGTGAAAGCCGCACTTTTCGAGGACCCGGACCGAAGCCTTGTGCCAGGGAGGCGTGGTGGCGCGTACCACCCGGACACCGCTCACCGTGAAGGCCCATTCGACTTGAGCGCCTACGGCCTCGGTGGCAAGCCCCAGCCCCTGCGAGTTCATTTCGATGCCATAGCCCACTTCCACGACCCCCTCCGGAGTCGGCTTGCCGTGGAAGACCACGCTCCCAATGACCCGCGGATCGTCGCCCAGGGTGATGGCGATGCGATCCCCCCAGAGCCTCGTCACGGGGTCCGCCCGAATGCCTTCGAGAGACGCCGAAAATGCGCGTTCGATGAGCGCCCTGCCCGGCCAAGGCTGCGGCATTTTTGCGCCGAGAAGCCGCTCGCATTCATCCAATCGATCCGAAAGCACCGCCTCGACGATCTCGAGCTGGACCGGCACGAGTTGGAGGCGGCTTGTTCGAAGAACCTGCTGCGACACGGCCCCATGATATCGCGCGATTGACAGCGCGTGCAAAGCGCGTTTAGTTAGCATGCGAAACTTCGCTTCACGAAAGTAAATGCATGACGCTTCTCCGAGACACCGACGCCGTCATCGAGGCCATCGTGTACCTGTACACGGAGAGCCGGCGCATCACGAAGGTGCTGGCCAAGCGCGCCCAGCTGACCGGCCCCCAGCTCACGGTCCTGAAGGGGCTCGAGCAAATCGGCTCCCTCTCTCTCACCGAACTTTCCGAGCGAATACGGGCACAAAACAGCACCGTGACCGGAATCATCGACCGCATGGAACGCGAGGGACTCGTCGTCCGCGAGCGCTCCACCGAAGACCGGCGGGTCGTGCAAATCAAGCTCACCGAGAAGGGCGCCGAAATCGCGAAGGACATCTCCGTCGAACCTATGGAAGTGTTTCGTGAAGCGCTGAAGACTCTGAGCGCCGCGGAGGTTCGGGAGCTCCTGCGCATCTTGAAGAAGGTGGCTTCCCAAGTGCGGATCACCATCGAACGAGACGGACGAGCTTTCGGGGGCACCGAGAGCGCTCCCGTTTCCAGTTCCAAAGCAGAGGAGGCACGATGAAAACGATCGAGAACCCCACGAAGCGAGACCCTGACCTCTGCGTCATCACCTGTGCCGTGACCGGCGTTCTGGCCGATCGGCGCATTTGTCCGGGCATCCCCTACACGCCGGAAGAGATCGCCGACGAGACGAAGCGCGCCTACGACGCAGGCGCTTCCGTCGTCCACATCCACGCTCGGAACGAGGACGGCTCGCCGACCTATGACCCGAAGGTGTTCGCCAAGATCAAGGCCGAGATCGAACGGCGCTGTCCCATCCTGCTCAACTTCTCGACGGGGGCGCTCTCCGACGACACGACCGAGCAAGTCGGCGCCATCAAAGGGTGCCGACCCCACATCGGTGCGCTCAACATGGGCACCATGAATTACGCGAAGTATTCCGAGAAGCGGAAGGACTTCGTCTTCGACATGGTGTTCCAGAACACGTACGACAAGATCCTGCGCCTGCTCCGCGCGATGAACGAAGCCGGCGTGAAGCCCGAGCTCGAGTGCTTCGACACGGGACACACGCACGGTATTTGGCCGCTGCTCGACATGGGCGTGCTCAAAGCGCCATTGCAGTTCTCTTTCATCGTGAACGTGCTCGGAGGCATTCCGGCGACCGTCGAAAGCTTGCAGCTGCAGACGAAAATCATGCCCCCGGGCAGCGAGTGGGAGGTCATCGGCATCTCGAAGGTCGGCTGGCGCATGATGGCGACGGCGCTCGTCCTTGGCGGGAACATTCGCGCGGGCCTCGAAGACAACCTCTACCTGCCGAGCGGTGAAATGGCGAAGTCGAACGGTGAGCTCATCGAGGCGGCGGCGCGTATGGTGCGCGACGTGGGCCGCAAGGTCGCAACCGTCGAGCAAGCACGGGAGATTCTTTCGCTCGATCGATTCGCGCCACAAGCAGAGGGCTCCGGCGGATGAGCGCATACCGCGACAACCAAGCTGCCATCTCGTATCGAAAAGTCCACGTCGTCGATACGCCGAACGAGCAAGGCATCATCCGCACGCTCGTCCTCTCGAACCCGGCGCGCAGAAATGCCATCGGCCCGGAGATGGTGAACGAGCTCCTCCATGCATTGAATGAAGCCGCGACTGCGCCTCCGGTGCGCGTCGTCGTCATCACGGGTGATGGCGAGGCGTTCTGCGCGGGGGGCGACTTCTCTCAAATGACCGGCGGAGAAGGCAACGCACCGACAATTCCGCATCAAGGCGACTATGCCGACCTTCTTCAACGGCTCTACATGTTCGAGAAGCCGACGATTGCGCGGGTGCGCGGGGCAGCCATGGGTGGCGGACTCGGTATCGTTGCAGCATGCACGTTTGCGGTCGCCGACGAAGAGGCGACGTTCGGCACGCCGGAGGTCAAAGTCGGACTCTTTCCGATGATGATCATGGCGGTCTTGCAGCGCGTCGTCCCGAAGCGGAAGCTGATGCACATGATGCTCCTCGGCGACCGCCTTTCCGCACAGCAGGCGCTCGAATACGGGCTCGTCGGACAGGTTTCCGCCAAGGAGATGCTCGACGTAGACGTGTCAACTCTCGCTCGGCGTCTAGCCTCCCTCAGTCCGAGCACACTCAGGCTCGGACTACGCGCATTCGCGATGCAGAGTGACGCGCGCATCGACGAGGCTCTTCCCATGCTGCGCGACAAGCTCGCAGAAGTGCTCGCGACGGACGACGCACGCGAAGGCCTCATGGCGTTTCTCGAAAAGCGCACCCCCGTTTGGACAGGCAAGTAGAAAAACGAAAGCGCCGGTGGCGCTGCGAAAGGCAGTAGAAGCGAACATGGCAACGATGCGAGAGCTGGTGGAAGACCTCGAAGCGAAGCGCGAAGCCATTCGCGCCATGGGTGGCAAGGACAAGGTCGACAAGCAACACGCCCGTGGCAAGCTCACGGCGCGTGAGCGCTTCGCCCGATTCTTCGACGACGGCCTCTTCTTCGAGGTCGGCCAGCACGGAACGCAAATGGGGCTCGCTGCAGGTCCGTCGGGCAACGACAAGCCTCCGGCCGATGCTGTCATCTGTGGCTTCGGCAAGGTAGATGGCCGCATGGTGTGCGCCGCCGCCTACGACTTCACGGTGAAGGGCGGCAGCATCGGGCAGACCGGCGAAGAGAAGGTCACGCGTCTCCGGCACATGGCTCTCCAAGGCCGATGGCCGATGGTCTGGTTCATCGACTCGGGCGGGGCGCGTATCGACCCGGGCTCGAGCCACGCCGACATGATTTCTCTTTTCGCAGGCTCGGGGCATTTGTTCCGCGAGCAGGTCGTCATGAGCGGCGTCGTTCCTCAAGTGGCTGCCATGGTCGGTCCTGGAGCCGCGGGCACCGCCTACATCCCTGGCCTCGCAGACTTCGTTCCGATGGTGAAGAACGTAGGTAGCTTGGCCCTCGGAGGCCCCGCCCTCGTGAAGGCGGTCACAGGGCAAGACATCACGGAGCAAGAGCTCGGCGGCTCGAAGATCCACTCGGAAGTGAGCGGCGTCGGCGACGGTGAATACGAGAGCGACGAAGCCTGCATCGACTCTGTCCGCAAGTACCTGTCGTTCTTCCCTTCGAATTGCGACGAGGCGCCTCCCGCCAAGGAAGCGACCGACCCCATCGACCGGCGCGACGAAGCATTGCTCGACCTCCTGCCCGAATCGACGCGCAAGCCGTACGACATGTACAAGTTGATTCGCAGTCTGGTGGACGACGGCGACATCCTCGACATCAAGCCGAAGTTCGCACGCAGCGTCATCACGTGTCTTGCTCGCATCGGCGGACGCAGCGTCGGCATCGTCGCGAACCAACCCATGTACTTGGGAGGAATTCTGGACGTCGACTCGGCGGACAAGGCCGCTCGCTTCGTTCAGATCTGCGACGCCTTCAATATCCCGCTCGTCTTTCTCCAAGACGTTCCGGGCTTCATGGTGGGCTCGAAGGTGGAGCACGCCGGCATCATTCGCCACGGCGCGAAGCTCCTCCACGTCATGAGCGCTGCAACGGTGCCGAAGATCACCGTCGTCGTCCGCAAGGGCTACGGCGCGGGCTACTACGTCATGTGCGGACGCGCCTACGAACCCGACCTCATCGTCGCTTGGCCCACCGCAGAGATTTCCGTCATGGGTGCCGAAGGCATGGTCGGCATCGCAGCGAAGAAACTCTTCGGCGATCAGGTCCCCGACCCCGAGATGAAGAAGGGCATCGTCGACATGATTCAGAAGAACATCGACATCTACAAGGTGGCGGGCTGGGGACTCGTCGACGATGTCATCGACCCGAGAGATACGCGCAGAACGATCGCGTGGGGGCTCGAGCTCGCGCGTCACAAGCGCATCGAGCGCCCGGCTCGCAAGCGCGGCGTGATTCCGGTGTAGTCAGACCCGGACCGTCCTTGGATGACGACGAGACGGCCAACAGCCTCGCGATGGCCGGGCTAGTAAGTCGACCTCATCAATTGTATGTCGTTCTCATGAAAACGTACGCGTTCTACGGGGCGGCATATCTGACGCTCGCAGGTTCGGGCTTGTACTCGACCGCTTGCAAGAGCAACGCACCCGCTCCGTCGCAGACGCTCACTACGGCGAGCACATCGACCCCCACGTCGACGCCGCAAGCCGAAGCCGGTATCACGCGTGACGCCTCCGCGCCCCGTAGTCCCGTTCCCGCACGTAGCGACGTGAAGCCGCCGACGCCGGAACAGAAGAGGCTTTTGCGGAGCGCGATCGCAGAGGGTCGTACACTCGGCAAAGCGGGCAAGTGGAACGAAGCCGTCGCGGCGTTCTCGAAGGTGCCCGAAGCGCAACGTGACGGCGTCCTTCTGAGCGAGCTTTGTTACGCGGCCTACAAAGACGGAACCTATCACATCGCCGAGGCTGCTTGTTCCGACGCGCGCGGCCTCGTGCACGTTCCGCAGCTGCGCGCTCAGGTCCTGTTCAACAGTGGTCTCGTCGAAGAGACGAGCGGCGAGTGGGCCAAAGCCGCACGCTACTACGAGGAGTCGCTATCGCTTCGCTCGAACGCCACCGTGAAGAAACGGCTCGATGATGCGAAGAGCAAGATGTCGTCGAAAGCGCCAAAGGAAGACTGCACGCGGGCGTTCGCGACACCCGACGAGGCGTGCGCGTGCCTCGTCCGCCGAAGGACCGACTACTTCTCTCCCCTCGCCTTGTCCGGCAATGCAAAGGGCCTCTGCGAAGTTTTGCCAAAGCCGACCGCGACAGGAGCGAAGACCCTTCGGCTTGCACCGGGCCCTGGTGAAGAAGGCAGCGACATGAAGTTCCTGTTCCTCGCGGAAGGAAGCTCGTGGAAGAAGATGCCCGTCGAGGTCGGAAACTACGAGCCTGGCGCCTTCGGTGTGCACAATCAAGGCAACATCGACCACTTCGAAGAGAAGACCGTGGGCGGTCACGCGTGGCTTCTCGTCCACACGACCGTCGACAACGCGGACTACAACATGGGAGGTCTCGAACTCTACGCGTCGAGCACTGCGCTCGTGACGCCGTGCAGGCTCGCGCCCAAGCCGCGCTGCGGGACGTCCATTCCGCTGAAGAACGAAGACTCACTCTCTTACGAAGACCGCGGGGACGACATGTCACCCGAGGAGCGGAAGGAGCTAGAGGGGCTCCAAAAGAACGCTTACAAGTACACCTACGAGACCGAGCTCGTCCTCGGTGATGACGGGGAATCGTATACGGTGACGCTCAAGACCGGGGACAAGACCAAGCTTCCGCAAGGCCTTCTCGGGAAGCACGCGCTTTGAGTCACGCGTCGCTGGCACGCACCCATTACCTCATTACATTCGAACACTTACCCCCTCGGGCGGTGCGAACTCGGATGTGGACTTCGTGTACGGCAAAAACGTGTTCAGTCCGGCCCACCTTCGGTACTCTTTTCCCATGAGGGAATCGAAAGCCGAGGGTGGCGCGGCCGCGAGCAGGCGATACGTCATCGAAGGAGCGGTCCGCACCGCGTACTTGGCGTTGCGCGCCGCTCAAACAGGGCGCCCCCAACGCGCTACGGTTCTCACCTTCGATGCCGATCGCGTCGCAGACGTAGAGGAAGCGCTGGGTCGCACGTTCGACGGCCCGGCACTACTGCTGTTCGGTGAGGGCGGCTTCTCTTTCACCGAGCTCGTTCGTTTCCAGGCGAGCGGACGCACGGCAAAGGTTCCCCACGATCTGGTCGCGCTCGCGTGCGAAGATCACACCTGGACCTGTTTGCGTCTCGGGTCGGGCGAGCCCGCCATCGTCCTCTATCTCGACGAAGATCAGTCGACGACAGTGATGACGCTGGCGCAGTGGTTCGATCGCCAACGCGAAGAAGTAACGGAGGGCGTGCTCAAGCCCGCGACCCAGCTCGAAGATGCGACGCTCGAAATCGTCGTGTCGCGCGCGTCGGCCGCCCGGGCGACTTCCTACCGCGTGCGCCACCCCAAGTTCGGTGAAGGCGTCGTTCTCAGCGAAGAGGGAACCGGCGACGCCTTGAAGCTCGAAGTCGACTTCGCCGACGGCGGAAAGAAGAAGCTGCTCGGTCGCTTCGTCACGCGCATTGATTGACGACAACTAAAGGGCGCGACCTTTCGATCGCGCCCCGTCGCTTTCGCTTGCTCGACTCAGATGCCGCGGAGCGTCTCGAGGAGTTCGAGGTCCGGAATGCCGATCGAGACCTGGGTCTTCGTCACGCCGACGCCCGCTTCGTCGAGCAAACGACAGAACGAGAGCCCGTCGTAGAGCGCGATGGGGGGTGCCGAAGGGGCCGCGGACTCTTCGCGAGCGCCGGAGAGAACCTGGCCCGTCGTGATGAGCCAACCGCAAGCGGCCGGGCCATAGTGGTGGAGCGCACCGCGGAGATCGCTGACGCGCTCACGGCCGATTTCGCGACCGTCTTTGCGAATGACGACCGCCGTACGAATCTCGTCGGCGCCCGTGCGGTGGATGCCGGCGAAGTGCGCTTCGCCGCCACCAGATCCTGCGCGTCGAATGGCGCGGACACTGCCGAGGCCCATGCGCTCGAGCGCGACCAAGCACAGTTCGACGAACGCATGACCCGGAAGGTCTTGCACCTTGCGAAGGAACGCTTTGCGGGCGGCCTCCTTGTAGCGCTCGACCGCCAGAAGCGCTTCTTGCTCCATGCGGACGAGGTCGGTGCCGAGCGACCAGTCGGTAATCGCAACGCGTCCGCCCGAAGCAAAGCGGAACCGAGGCCGCACCCCCTGCCCTGCGCGACGAAGATTGTCGGCACGCATCGAAGCAGAGAGTTGCGTCGCGGCCTGCGCCTGGTCGCCGACCAAACGTCCGCGGCGCATCAGGCTGTCGGTCAGGTTGCGCAGCCCCACGGGGCCCTGCGTGCGGTCACACGCCGAGAGCGCGAGGAATGCCGCGTCGGAGAGCTCACGGCCCGAGAGCTCGTCACCTTCGGTGACGGGAATCTCGTTGGGAACGGAAGCACCCATTTGCGGGCGTTCACGCACGATGGGCCTCGAGCCGGCACCGTCGTGACGTCCAGATTCGACATCGCCTTCCATCGCGCCACCGTTGCCGGCGCTGACCGCAGTGTTGTTGTTGCCACCGCCTTGGAACTCTTGACCCTCGCCGCCTTCGCGACCACGACCGCGACCACGACGACGGCGACGACGGCGACGACCGCCCTCGCCTCCTTCTTCCGCGCTACCGCCCATGGCTCCGGCCACGTTTGCCGTGGACGGCGGTGCCATGATGGGCTTGTCGTCGTCGTCTTCGTCGTCGAAGAGGTCTGCGCCGCTTGCCGCGAGATCAGCGCGGAAAGCGTCTTGGCCGGAGTGCTCACCCGGTGCGCGTTCACTGTCGTCGTCATCGTCATCGAAGATGACCTGTGCAGACGAGGGGGGGGCAACCTTGGCGGCGGCGGCTTCGACTTCGAGTGCGTTCACTTCGTTGTCGCCCTCGGGTGCATTCGAGGAATTCCCCTTCTTCTTGTTCTTCCATTCGCGGAGCGCAAAGACGCCCGGCTTCACACGAACGATCGGGTTGTCGTCGTCCTCTTTCTTCATGAGCGCCGCGAGTCGGGCTCCCATGGTCACCTCGGGGCTCTTGCCCACGTGCGAGAGCAAGTTGCTCTCGATCGCAAGTTCGGTGATTTCCTTGTAGTGGAGCGGCTTGCCGGCGGTTCGCAGCACTTGGGCTGCAGCTTCTGTAAACGTCATGTGTTTCGCCTTCGCGTTTCGGACTTCGTTGTGACCGCTGCTTTGGCTCCGCGACCTTCGTTCGCTGGGAGTCGCCTACAGTCGGTGAGACGTGTGCGGAGTGGGATGAGGTTGGGCGGGTGCGCCGTCGATTTACGGCGATTCCGCGGTCTTGGTGTTCAGGGCGACAAGTGGTCCGCTGCGAGGGGTCCGCCGAGCCTGAAAAGGTGCCCTGGCCGACCACACGAAGCGCCCCCACCTGGGGCCAACGTTCGAACGAGCGTAGTCCGCTTCGTAGGGGCCGTCAAACGCCGAAGTGAATCGCGCACGAATGGGCGGAGAAATGGCCTACCCCCACCCTCCGTTCTAGGACTATCCCGGGGGTGTCCCGGGTCCGCGGCCTTCCCGGCCAGCGTCCCGTTTTTTGGTGTTTTCGCTGTCCTTTCATGGTTTGAGCCAATGTCGCCGGCGGGGCCCTCGATGAAACGACTCCTTCTCCCGATCTTGATCACCCTGGTCGTCGCAGCCGCGAACCACTGGGCGTTTCGGCTCGAATACCTGGGCTCGGCGACCTTCGCGCTCACCCTGCTCGTGCCGTACGTGCTTCTCGCCGTGGCGGCGGTCGTCTACGCGAAGCGCGAGGGAGTCCTCTCGTCCTGGATTTCACCGAAGTGGGGAGACTTCTCGCTCGGATTCGCCATCGCACTCGTGACCATCGGGGCGGCGTGGGGCTTCACACGCGTGGTTTGCCCGCAAGGCACGCCGCGGGAGAGCTGGATTGCTCGCCTCTATCTTCAATTCGGAAGCCCCGGCGACCTGAAAGCGCACATGAGCGCGGTCGCACTCATCGTCATCACGATGGCGATCGCCGAAGAACTCGTATGGCGCGGCCTCGTGCCGCTCCTCCTCGAACCGCTCACCGGCTCACGCCGCGCGTGGATGTATTCTGCAGTGCTCTACGCGCTCGCGCACCTGCCGACCGCTTGGAACCTCAAAGACCCCGTCGCCGGCCTGAACCCCATCTTGCCGCTCGGCACGCTGGGCGCCGGCATTCTCTGGGGCATGGCATCACGTTACTTCGGTCGCATCACCCCGAACATCGTTGGCCATGCGTTCTTCGGCTGGGCGTTCGTGATGATGTTCCGACTCTGGGGTCCGGGAATCTAAGGAAACCGTGAGTCCCACTCGCTTCGGCTCCGGTGCGGGTAGTGCCTACGCGAGCATCCGCGACTGGGCCATGGGTCGTTTCGGCGACACCATCTACCGCGGGATCCGGCGCCGAGCGACCGCACTCCAAAACGACTATGGTACATCGACCGAGGACACGGTCCTTGCGCTCAGCGTGACCCTCGAGTGCTTCCCGGCGCTCGCGCGTACGATGACGGCAGCGGCCGCACGCGTGCTGCTCCAAGAAGCCGACTTCTTCTCCAAGCGGACCCATGAAACTTTTCGCGAGCGCTTGCGGGCCGACGTCGCGTCTGCGAAGTCCTTCGAGAGCGCGCTCCGGATGTTTGCTCAGCGCGAAAGGCTTCGCATTGCCGTTCGCGAGTGCGCCACGCGAGCTCTCTTCACCGAAACGGCCCGCGAGATTTCGGACCTCGCGGACGTATGCATCGAAGCAGCTTATACGCACGCGGTAAGCGAGCTCTCCGCTAGGCACGGGACCCCGCGCGACGAGGACGGCAAAGAAATCTCCCTTGCGATTCTCGGGATGGGGAAACTCGGCGGCAGCGAGCTCAACCCCGGTAGCGACGTCGACCTCGTTCTCTTCTACGAGACGGACGGGGGCGCTTGCGACAAGAGCGGCGCTGCTCCCGGAGAATACTTCGCCCGCGCGTGTCAGCGCCTCTGCACGCTCCTCGAATCTCCCACGGAGGACGGCATCGTCTGGCCAGTCGACCTCAGGCTTCGCCCCGAGGGCAAACGTGGACCGCTCGCCGTCTCGGCAGCACGCGCAGAGCAGTACTACGAGGCTTGGGGGCGAACGTGGGAACGCGCCGCGCTTCTCCGGGCGAGACCGGTCGCCGGCGACCTCGAACTCGGCGCGCGCATTCTGGGGGCTTTGTCTCCGTTCGTGTGGCGAAGGACCGTCGCGCCATCCCTCGCAGACGAACTTCGCGCGCTCGTCGAACGCGGCCGCGCCGAGCTCTCCGAGGACCCCGCGCGAGACGTGAAACACGGTCCGGGTGGCATTCGCGAGGCAGAGTTCTTCGTACAGTCGCTCCAGCTCATCTGGGGTGGTCTCCACAAAGACCTCCGGGAGGTCCCGACGCTCGCTGCGCTCGACGCACTCTTGAAAAAGGACCTCGTCAGCACCGAAGAGTTCGACACCATTCGGCAGGGCTATTTGCTTCAGCGACGCGCGGAGCACTTCGTGCAGTATGCAGCGGGTATCCCGACGCACGTCCTTCCGAAGGAACTCGGCCTTCTGAGTCGCGCCCTCGGCTTTCGCGGCTCGAGAGACTTTCTCGCGACGCTGAAGAGCCGACGCGCGCGCGTACACGCGGCCTTCCGAAGCCTGGGAACACAAGAACCGGAGCGCTCGAAGACGGCCGTTTCGAGCGAGGCACGCATCGCCTATGCCGTGAGCTCGGGGTCGGAAAGCCTGGTCGAGCACGAGCTCCGGGCAACCGGGGTCGGAACGGCCGACTTGGGTCAACACCTGTTATCGCTCGCTCGCCGACCCGATTGGCCTCTCGGATCCGACCGCAGTGCGGCGCAGCGCGAAAGCTTGGTACGGAAGATCTTTCGATTGCCCGAACCCGCGAACGTCGCACGCCTCCTCGAACAATTCAGCGCACGACTCGTCTCCCCGGCGCCCTACCTGCGGGCCTTCGATCAGAACGGGGACATCGAGGACCGATTCCTTTCTCTTTGCGGCTATGCCCCATCACTTGCCGCCCGCCTCGTCGGACACCCGGAGCTGGTCGATCGCGTTCTGTTCTCCCCGGAGGTTCCGGCGCCGAAGGACGTCGTCGACGAAGAGCTTGCGCGAAACGCGAAGGACGAGACCGATGACGAGCTCTTCGTGGCTGCGTGTCGGGTTGCCCGGGGTGTCGTGATGATCGCGACGGGGCTTGCGGACGTTTCTCGCGTGCTCTCGGACGAACAGGTCTATGCCCAGCTCGGCAATCTCGCCGAGCAAATCGTCCTTCGCACGTTCGAGCGCATCTGGCCTCGCGGCGAAGGCCTCGCCGTCATCGCCATGGGCAAGCTGGGAGACGGCGAGCTCGGCTATGGGTCGGACCTCGACCTTTTCTTCGTGTGCGAAGACGATGATGTGCTCGAGCGAGCGGCACGGGCCGTACAGAAGCTCCTCCGGCTTCTCTCCATCCCCCACGGAGAGGGTCCTGGCTACGATCTCGATACGCGCCTCCGGCCCTCGGGCAACCAGGGACTCCTCGTCGTCACGCGCGAGGCCTTCGAGCGGTACCACGGCGTGAACGGGCCCCCGCTCGCCGCCGATTGGGAACGCATGGCCATGCTGCGCGCGCGCGTCCTTGCCGGCGACGCTCGCATGAAAGAGCACGTCGAACGCGTGCTCACTCATGCGCGCACGTTCACGGCCCCAACGGCCCAATACGTCTACGACCTACGGATGCGCATGGAAAGGGAGCGCAGCACCGAAGATCGCAAACGCGAGCTGTTCGATCCGAAGCTCGGCTACGGCGGCTACGTCGACCTCGAGTTCATGGCGCAGTGGCGCGTCCTGCGGGGGGAAGCACCTTCCGCGGGCGGTACCCCCGGGGGGCTTCGTGGCCTGCCAAACGACTCCGTGCTCGAGGAAGACTATCGCTTCTTGCGAATGCTCGAGCGACGCCTCCACCTGCTCGATCGCAAGCTCTACTCGGTGCACGATCCGCGGTCTGCTCACCTCGCCCTCGGCTATCCATCTGCGGCGGAGCTTCAAGAAGTCTACGAAGGGCGAACGAATCGTGTTCGCGCTGCGTTCGAAGCATTGTTAGGCTGCGAGGCATGAAGACGCGCGCTGCCGTTGCCTACGAAGCCGGAAAACCGTTGGTCGTGGAAGAAGTGGAACTCGAAGGCCCGAAGGCGGGCGAGGTTCTCGTCGAAATCAAAGCCACAGGGGTGTGCCACACAGACGAATTCACCCGCTCGGGCGCCGACCCCGAGGGCCTCTTTCCCGCCATTCTCGGGCACGAAGGCGCGGGCATCGTAGTGGACGTCGGTCCTGGCGTGACCAGCCTCGCGAAGGGCGACCACGTCATTCCGCTCTACACACCCGAGTGCCGCGGCTGCAAATCGTGTTTGAGCCGCAAGACGAACCTCTGCACCGCTATCCGGGCGACGCAGGGCAAAGGGCTCATGCCTGACGGCACGAGCCGCTTCTCGATCGGGAAAGAGCGCATCCACCACTACATGGGGTGCTCCACGTTCGCGAACCACACGGTGCTCCCCGAGATCGCCCTGGCGAAGGTGCGCAAGGACGCCCCCATGGACAAGATCTGTTACATCGGCTGCGGCGTCACCACTGGCATCGGAGCGGTCATCTACACGGCGAAGGTCGAGCCAGGCGCCAACGTGGTCGTCTTCGGACTCGGCGGCATCGGCCTCAACGTCATTCAGGGCGCGCGCATGGCGGGTGCCGACATGATCATCGGCGTGGACATCAACCCCGCGCGCGAGGCGATGGCTCGCAAGTTTGGCCTCACGCACTTCGTGAACCCGAAGGATCTCGGGGACAAGGACCTCGTTCCTCACTTGGTCGAACTCACGAAGGGCGGCGCAGACTACTCGTTCGAGTGCGTCGGCAACGTCGACCTCATGCGACAAGCGCTCGAGTGTTGCCATCGCGGCTGGGGCGAGTCGATCATCATCGGGGTCGCCGGTTCCGGGCAGGAGATCAAGACGCGTCCCTTCCAGCTCGTCACCGGGCGCGTCTGGAAAGGCACGGCGTTCGGCGGCGCGCGCGGCCGTACGGACGTCCCGAAGATCGTCGACTGGTACATGGAGGGCAAGATCGACATCGATAGCCTCATCACGCACAAGCTGCCGCTCACGGACATCAACAAGTCGTTCGACTTGATGCACTCCGGAGAATCGATCCGCGCGGTGGTCGAGTTTTGAGCACGCCCGCGTTCGAAAAGAGCGTGGAGATGCGCTCGTTCGGCGGAACCCAAGGGTTCTACAAGCACCCGTCCACGGTGTGCGGCGGCGAGATGCGGTTTTCCGTGTTCGTGCCGGATGCCGCGAAGGATGCGCCTTTGCCGGTCGTCTATTTCTTGGCGGGGCTCACGTGCACCGAAGAAACCTTCGCGGCCAAATCAGGTGCGCAGCGCGCGGCATCGAAGCTCGGGCTCATCGTCGTCACGTGCGACACGAGCCCGCGCAGTGCGCGGTACCCCGGTGACGATGAGCACTGGGATTTCGGTCAGGGCGCCGGCTTCTACGTAGATGCGACCGAGGCTCCTTGGTCGAGCACCTATCGCATGGAGACGTACGTGACCGAAGAGCTGCGGACACTCGTGGAGACGAACTTTCCCATCGCGACCGGCGCACGCGGCATCTTTGGCCACTCGATGGGCGGCCACGGTGCACTCACCCTTTCTCTGCGGCACCCGGACCTTTACAAGAGCGTCTCGGCGTTCGCTCCCATCGTTGCACCGAGCCAGGTGCCATGGGGCGAGAAGGCCTTCTCTCGCTACCTCGGGGATGACCGCGCGAAATGGCGAGAACACGATGCCTGCGAGCTCGTCAGAAAGACGCAGCTGCCGAGCGAGATCCTGATCGATCAGGGCACGAGCGACAAGTTCCTCACGCGAGAGCTACGCCCGGAGTTGTTCGAGGCGGCGTGTCGCGACGCGGGGCAAGCGCTGAAACTGCGGCGGCACGAGGGGTTCGACCACAGCTACTACTTCATCCAGACGTTCGTGAAGTCGCACTTGAAGCATCACGCGAAGTTGCTGGGGTAGACGACTTCCTTCGGTCAGCGTGGGAATCGGTAGACCTGCGGTCGGCTCTCTCCTCGTTGTCGGCTGCTCTCGTTGGCGCAATCGTCGTCGCGCACGCCGTCGCCGTCGTTCCTCGCCATCGCGCTGCGCGAACGGACTCTTAAACGAAAACGGCCCTCGATTTCTCGAGAGCCGTTTCTGCTTCAGCTACGTACCGACTAGCTGTTTGCTGCGAGGAGCAACCAGTAGAGGATGTTGCCGATGATGTAGAGCGCGAAGCCGATACCCGCGATGATGTAGGTGATCTTGGCCTTGCCGCGGGCGCCTTCGAGGTCACCCGTCTTCTTGAGGTTGCCGGCCTGGATCGCGAAGATCAAGGCGGGAACGCCGAAGAAGAGGTTACAGCAGGGGAAGATCATGAGGATGGCGAGGATGAGCGGGAGCGTGGTGTTCACGTCTCCGCCCGCGCCCGGCATCATCGGGCCGCCGGGGGGCGGGAAGCCGCCGCCGGGAGGACCAAAGCCGGGAGGAGGCGCGCCGTAGCCACCGGGGGGTGCGCCACCGGGCGGCATACCACCGGGGGGAGGACCGAAACCGCCACCGCCGGGGGGAGCGCCGGGAGGTGCGCCGTAGCCACCGCCACCGGGAGGTGCGCCATAGCCACCACCGCCGGGCGGGGGGCCGTAACCTGCAGCTTGAATTCCGTTATTCATCGGGTCCATTCTAACTCCTCGTGCTTGCGAAGCAGGACGTCCCGCCGCTTGCTGCGCAGGAGCATCGCATACCTTGTATCGAATTGGGAAAGGGAAAAGTGGCCGAAGCCTCGTTCAGCGGTAAGTTCATACGAAGACGGGGGAAAAATCTACCTTTCTTCGGTTTGTTCTCGCGAGAGGTGCATAGGTGGCGAGCATGACGGCGGCAGATACCGGTGACGGCTTCGGGGCGTCCTTCGTCCGCGCCTTCCGTGAAGGTTTCACCGCAGGTTTCCCGTATTGGCGCCGGGCCCTCCTCCTCAGCGGGTTTCTCGTCGCCTTTGCCTTCACCCTCTCGTACGGCTGGCTGCGCTGCCCGACGGCGACGTGGTTTCACATCCCCTGCCCGTCCTGTGGCTCGAGTCGCGCGGTGCTTTCCGTCGTTCATGGCGCGTGGGATCCGCACATGAATCCGTTCGGGCTCGTGGTCGCACCGCTCCTTCTCACGTTCGGTCTTCGCGCCATTTGGCTTCTCGCAACGCGCGGAAACGTGCTTTTGCTCGCGGAAGGCCGCTTCGGCGGCGCTCTCAAGCGAGTCGCCATCGTCCTTCTCGTGCTCGAAGTGGCGCTGTGGGTGCTTCGCTTCTTCGGCCTTTTCGGCGGGCCGGTGCCGACCTGATTCCGCAAGCGGCAGCAGAGGACAGCAGGCAAAAGAAAGCGGCGACAGCCGCTCCGGGAATGCTGATAGGCTCTATGCGTGCGCGTCTGCTCGGCCTGCCTCGAAGTCTATGACGAGTCTGCGGCGTTCTGCCCCTCCGATGGAACCATGCTCCGATCCGAGGAAGATCCGATGCTCGGCAAGACGATCGCCTCGCGCTTTCGCCTCCTGAAGCGCCTCGGTTCGGGCGCAACGTCCATCGTCTACCTTGCACGCCACGTGGTCATCGATCGCTTGAGCGCCATCAAAGTGCTGCGCCGGGAATTCGAACGTGAGGTGAGTTACCGCGAGCGCTTCCTTCGCGAGGCCCGCGCCGTCAATCGCATCGCGCATCCGAACATCGTCGAGATCAGCGACGTCGGCGAGTCCGACGGCTTCGCCTACCTCGTCATGGAGTACGTCCCCGGCATCTCGCTGCTCGACCACATGCAGCAAGGAAAGTTTCCTTGGCAACGAGCAGTGCGTGTCGCCGTGCAAATCGCCGCGGCGCTCGCCCGCGCGCACGAGGCGCGCGTCATCCATCGTGACCTGAAGCCCGAGAACATCTTGCTCGTCCCAACCGAAGAAGGCGACGAGCGCGTCAAGCTGACCGACTTCGGCATTGCCAAGCTCCTCGACCTCCCTTCTGTCACCATCTCGGACCAGATCTTCGGAACGCCGGGCTACATCGCGCCGGAGTACATCAAAGGGGAGCCGGGCGACGCACGCTCCGACCTCTACGCCCTCGGGGTCGTCCTCTACGAGATGATCGTCGGCGACCTCCCATTCGCCGCCAAAGGCCAGGCAGAGATGCTGCTGAAGCCTCTTTCGAGCACCGCTGTTCCGCCGAGTGCGCGCACCCCGGGTCTTCCGGTCGAACTCGAAGGTTTGATGCTGCGCTTGATCGCTCGCTCTCCGGACGACCGCCCGCAAGACGCGGAGATGGTCGTCGTCGCGCTCAATCGAATCATCGAAGCCGACGAGGCGCGCGAACGCGAAGAAGAGGCACCCAACACGCCTGCCGTTCGAATCACAGG
This sequence comes from Polyangiaceae bacterium, assembly GCA_046351415.1. Classification (GTDB taxonomy): domain Bacteria; phylum Myxococcota_A; class Polyangia; order Polyangiales; family Polyangiaceae; genus JABFRG01. The sequence continues at coordinate 385,540 of JAXLYO010000002.1, forward strand.
TGACACGATCATCGAGGAGCCCGCGGAGACCCGTCGGCGCGGAAGCGACCTCACGCCCGTCGAGGGCATCGAACACGCTGCCGCTGCAGCGCCGGCGCCCTTCTTCGAGTCTCGACAGTCGATGCGCCCGAGCATGATCCCGCGCCCTTCGATGCTTCCTCCCCAAGCCCTCGCCGCAGCGGCCGAACGCTGGGCGGACACGGCGACGCACCTCGAGGAGTCCATCGATCGCGCCGAGGCTCGTGGGGCCATCACGGCGGCAGACGCAGCACGCGCCCGTGAGCTTTCGCGCATGGCTCGGGCCATGATGCCGCGAGTGCAACGAACGAGTGAACTCGTGCACGGGCTCCAGGCCGAACTCGATGCGCTCGAGAAGCGAGGCCGTGAGATGAAACAGAACTTTGGGCGAGCCGTCGACACGCTCTTGCACGATCGTGCGAGGCATCGCATCGCTTGGGACTCCCTTCGCGCCAAGCGTGACATCGCCGATGTGAAGCGCCCTCTCGCCCCTCTCACGGACAACAGTCTTTGGGCAGCCGCTTCTTCGGCCGTCGAGGACGAACACGCCCGTGCCATCGATACCGACTTGAGCTTCCAAATCGAAACGCTGCAGCGTGAGCTCGATCGAAACAACGACGAGCACGATCGCGAGCTCCTCGACGTGACGGGGCGCCTCGAAGGCGCGATCGGCGCGCTGCGGCTCCTCACGCAGGAGCTCGCTTCCTCCCTCGACGCGGCCGCTCGCATCACGGCCTCGAAGCGCGAGCCGGACGTGCGACCCGTCGTCTGAGCGCACGTTTCAGTGCGTTTTCGGCACCTCGTTCGGCCTTAGACGAGCACCAGCCGGCGCCTATTCATTGTCAAAACACGAATGTCTACGGACACTTAGTGTCGAGTGAGGTCTCCACGCTCAAGCAAGACATGGATGTCATGCGGAGAAAGCGCGTGCGCGACGTAACTGCATGATTCCTGATGCTCGGGCCCGGTGGCAGACGGGTTGCAGTTCTCGGAGCAACGACGCCTCTCGGCATCAGACGTATTGCTCACATGAACCCCATACCCGCTTTCTCCCTCGATGGTTCCGCAAGTGCGCGGCACCTCCCGGCGGCCAGAAAGCAGGGTCGAGTCGAAGCCGCGGGCCAGACCGCGTGCCGAGACTCCCATTCGAGGTCGACTCCATGCTCCTGCGCCCCTTTCTTGTCTTTGCTTGCTTGATACCTCTCGTGGCGTGTGGCGCGTCTGATGCCGAGAGCGTCGGTTCCCTTTCGCTGCAACTCACCGATTCTCCCGGCACCTATGAGCGCGTCGACGTGGACCTCGCTTCGGCGTCGATTCACGATGCGTCGCAACCCGCCGACAAGGGATGGGTGCGAATTCCGCTGAAGAGCGGCACCGTAAATCTCCTTCGGCTAGGCAAGGAACTACCCCTCGCGGCGAGTTCGGTTCCCGTGGGAGACTATGACCGCATCGAGGTCACGATTCGAAGCGCAACGGTGACGAGCGCGGGGTCCACGCTTCCCCTTGCCATCCAAGAAGGCAAGGATGCGGCGACGATCGAGTACCCTTTCCGCGTTGCGCCTTTCGACGAGACCGAGATGCTGCTCGAATTCGACGCCAATGCCTCTGTGACGCGTGGTGACAGTGGCGCCTTAGGATTGGACCCGCACATCACGGTGCGGAGCGAGCGACGCAAATGAGCCACGCAGGTAGAGCGCGTTCACCACGTTGATGAAGACATGTGCGCCGATGGCTCCCACGAGCTCGCCCGACGCGACGTATACGAGGGCAAACGCGCACCCCACGGCGGCGGAAGATGCAGCCCAGAGGAGACGGCCGCGGCCGCGCATCTGATGAACGAGCCCGAAGAGGATGCTCGAGAGAACGACGCCGATGAGTGGCGTCAAAGCGCCCCGAAACAAGAGCTCCTCGGAGACGCCGGTGAGAAAGGCTTGAACCACCAGGACAGACACTTTGCGGGAGCGAAAGCCGAGCGCGAGTTCCCGCGCGAGGGCCTTGCCGACAGTGGACCTTCGCACGAGTTCCTTCGTAAGGACGACCGCTCCGACGCCCACGAACGCCCCCGCCAGAAGGCTCCAGAGGATGCGGACGATGCGGGGCCCTTCGATCCACGGGGTCGTCACGAGGGGGTCGCGTCCCGAGGCGAGGGCGACGGCTATCCCGATGAGCGCGACAGCCCCTGTCGAAAGCATCGAGGGCGCAAGCCACCATGCACGCTCATGACGGTCGAGCCGCCCAACCGCGCGCGCGCGAGGGCTTTCCGGCAGCAGAAGTCGGGCGTGACGAAAGACGTGCATGAAGTGGAACCCGAGCGACCGTCGGCGCCCATCCCTCAGGGACGATATAGCCCTCCGAGCGGCGGTGCGAAAGCGAAAGCTCGTGTTCTCCCGAAGGTTTTGGTAGGTAGAGTCCCGTGAGCGCAGGTAGCGACGAACGACCGCGGGTGCTCATCGTCGACGACGAAAAATTCATCCGCGATATTTTGGCCGATTTTCTCGGCATGGAGGGGTACCAGGTGCGCACCGCCGAAGACGGTGCGGCTGCCCTCGAGGAGCTGTCGCGCGGTCCGTACGATCTCATCTTGAGTGACTTGAAGATGCCCCGCATGGGTGGCATCGAGCTCCTCCAGAAGGTCTCGGAGCACTCGCCCTCCGCACTGACCGTCATCATGACGGGGTTCGGCACCGTCGAGACCGCCATCGACGCGATGAAGCGAGGAGCTTACGACTACATCTTGAAGCCCTTCAAGATGGAGGAGGTCATCCACGTCGTACAGCGCGGTCTGGAGAAGCAGCGTCTCGCCACGGAGAACCTCCGATTGAAGGAAGCGCTGTCCCTCTACAAAGTGAGCGAAGCCATCCAGGCTTCCCTTTCGCTCGACGAGGTCATGGGCACCCTTGCGAGCACCTCCATCGAAGAGCTCGGCGCCGACCGCGTGTCGGTTTGGCTCGACGACGGCGAAGGCGGCTACAAGGAGCGCGCGTGCCTCGTCGCCCCGAACGCGAGCGGGACGCCCATCGAGGCATCCTGCAGCTTCAAAGCGAAGGACGTCCTCGCACGCCTATCGGAGCAGGGAGCCATTCTCGAGCACGGGCAGAAGAGCCTCGCCTACTTCGACGTGGCGCCGGAGTTCCCGCTCACGTCGCTCTTGGTCCTTCCTCTTCGCGGCCAAGCACGCACCTTCGGCTTCGTCGCCGCGATGAGTTTCTCGCAGCACAAGCGCTTCGACGAAGGCCAGCGAAAGCACCTCTTCATCGTCGCCTCGCGCGCCGCTGCCGCCGTCGAGAACGCCCGCCTGTACGAAGACCTCCAGGCGACGTTCCAGCAGACCATCCAAGGTCTCGCCGCTGCGATCGACAAGATGGACCGCTACACGGCCGGGCACTCCGACCGCGTCGCAACCTATGCCATGTACCTCGCGACGCGTCTCGGACTCCCGCCAGACATCGTCGAGGTCGTTCGTCAGAGCGCGCTCATGCACGACATCGGCAAGATCGGCTGCGTCATGAACTTGAACAAGCCGGGCAAGCTCACGCAGGACGAATACGAAGGGTTCAAGAAGCACCCGACGTTCGGCCGCGATATTCTCGACCCCATCAAGTTCCTGCATCCGCTCATTCCCGGTGTGCACCTGCACCACGAACGTTGGGACGGCCGCGGCTATCCGCTCGGTCTGAAAGGACACGACATTCCCATCGTCGCCCGCATCATCGCGGTGGCCGACACGTACGACGCCATGACGAGCGATCGCGCGTACAGGCAGGCGCTTCCGCACGAAGTGGCCGTCACCGAGATTGACCGCTGCGTCCATACGCAGTTCGACCCCGAAGTCGCGAACAGTTTCACCGAGCACCTCGACACCTTCCGAGACGAACTCATCGCGAAGGGCGTGAAGGTTCCGGAGTGAACGCTCCCGTGACGCGCGCAGGCAAACGCCACATTCGCGCGGTCTGGCTCGGAACGGTCGACTACGACGCCACGCACGCACTCCAACACGAGCTCGTCGCCGCACGTATCGCCGGCACCATTCCAGACACGCTGCTCTTGCTCGAGCACCATCCCGTGGTGACCCTCGGTCGCGGGGCCAAAGAAGGCAACGTGCTCGCGAGCGCCGAAGAGCTCGGTCGGGTCGGAGCCACACTCCACGAGACGGGCCGTGGCGGCGACGCCACCGTCCACAATCCTGGGCAGCTGGTCGCCTACCCCATCTTCGATCTCAAGCCTGAGCGCTGCGACGTCCGCAAGTACGTGCGCGACCTCGGAAACGTCATGATCGGCCTCGCCCGCGACCACGGCATCGAGGCGCGCCTCCTCCCCGAATACATCGGCATCTGGGTCGACCTCGACTCGCCGCACGCATGGACCGCGGAAGACGCGGCACGCCCCGTCCACATGGCCAAGCTCGGAGCCATCGGCGTGCGTCTCAGCCGGTGGGTGACGATGCACGGCTTCGCGCTCAACGTAGCGAACGACCTCTCCCTCTTCGGTTCGATCGTGCCATGCGGCATTCGCGAGCACGGCGTCACGTCGCTGCAAAAGCTCGGCGTCCAAACGACGCCCGAAGCGCTCGTGAAGCGCACGATGGAGCTCTTCGCCGAGACGTTCGATGCGGATATCGAGCTCGCCCCGCGCCTTCCTGACCTTGTTAGCCCGGAGAGTCCGCTTTCGGCTGCGCAGGAATCGATTCGCGCTTGAGCGCGCGCAGGTACATCTTGGCTTGTGCGTTCTCGGGCTCGAGTTCCAGCGTCTTCTTCCACTGGTCCTCGGCGCCGACGCTGTCGCCCAGGGCGAGAAGTGTCACACCGAGCTGCAGCCTCGCCGGCGCATAGCCCGGGCGCGTGACGAGCGCTTCCTCGTAGGCGCGCTTTGCGCGGAGCAAGTCGCCCGCTTCGCGAAGGAGCCCACCCAGTTTGGTGCGCAGATCGGCGAACTGCGGACAGAGGTGAACGGCCTTTTCGAGCTCTGAGATGGCTTCCGTCTGCATCGAGCAGTCGAGGTAGGCCTGCGCGAGCTCGGCATGCATGTTGGCGATCCGACCACGCGCAAACGAATCCCCCGCGAAATCGCCAGCGACCGCTTGAGGGCTCGCTTGGATCTTGGCGCGGACCTCTCGTGCCTTCTCGTACTTGCCGCGGTCGTTGTAGGTGACGGCAAGGTTGAGCGCCGCCTCGGTGTAGTGTGCATTAATTTCGAGCGCACGCTCGAGGTGCTTCTCGGCGGCGATGAAATTGCCGCGCGCGTGTGCGATCACGCCGAGCATGTTGTGGACGTCTGCGAAGCGATCTTCCTTCTCGAGAACCGCCCTCAGCATCTGCTCTGCGCGTTCCCAATCTTGATTCGCGTAGTACTCGCGACCGAGCACGAGGTTTTGTTTGGTCGATTCGTCCATGAGAGAGGGGGCGAGTATACGCGAGATTCGCCCGCCGCGCTCGAGTTGCGACGTGCGGAAAGGCGGGCTAAAAGGTCGGCCGGTGGAATCGGAAGCGTCCGCACACGTCGGGGAAGAAGGGGCGACCTCCCCCCCTCTGCTGACGCCCGTTCCCGAAGCCTCCTCGCCAGAAACACCTGAAGATTCGCAGGTTGCGCCGCCGCCCGAGACGCTCTCTCCGGAAGCCAAGGCTGCGAGGACCCGAGGTTACGCGGCGTGGGGCGTCGCCGTCTTCCTGACGATCGGGGCCTTCGTGATGATGCGCGGCAAGACGCGCGCGCCGGAGACGGAGACGACCGAAGTTCCCCTCGCGCGCGTCCTTCCGCTCGTCGATGCCGGTGCCTCCGGCGTCGTGTCCCTTGGCAGTTTCGATGGGGGCTTCGCGCGAAAGTCCGACGCCCCGAAGACCTTCCGCCTCCGCAACATGCGCGAGACGCAAGAGGGCACGGAGGTCATCGAGGGAACGCTCGGCAAGCGTACCTTCACCGCCGCCATGCAGAAGGCGGGGCTTTCGCGCGCAGACATCGCCCGCGTCGTCGCTGCCTTCAGTGGCCAAAAGAGTTTCGATCACGGAAAACCCAAGGACGTCTTCTCTGTCGCCTTTCAACGGCAGGGCCACAAGCTCGTCGGCTTCGAGTACGAAACGAACCCCACCGAGGTCTACCAAGCAGTGGCCGATGCAGACGGAAAGCTCGTTGCGAAGAAATTGAGCCTCACCGTCGAACACGCCCGCGTGCAGGCGCCGGTCGTCATTGGCGACGACCCTCGCGACTCGCTCGTCAAGGCGGGGTTCGAGGCGGAGCTCGCGCGGAAGCTCGACGAGGCACTCGAAGGTCATGTGACGATGGCAGAAATCCGCACGGGGTCGCGCCTACGCGTCATCGCTCGCGAAACCCGCGTGGAGGGCGCCTTCAGTCGCTACGAAGACGTCGAGGCCGTGGAGTACATTCCAGCGCGCAAAGGAGCTTCTCCCGTTCGAATCTATTCGCTTTCGAACGACAGCACCACGAAGCACTACGACGAGAAGGGACAGCGCCCGTACCATGGCGCGTGGTCCATGCCGATTCCGTTCGCGCGCATCACGTCGCGCTTCAACCCGACGCGCATGCATCCGGTGCTCCACCGCGTGATGCCTCACAACGGCGTCGATTTTGCCGGAAAGACGGGCACGCCCGTGTACGCCGTCGCATCCGGCACGTTGAAAGGGGCGGAGAACACGGGGCCTTGCGGCAACACGGTGCAGATCCTCCATGCGAACGGACTCATGTCGGTCTACTGCCACCTCTCTCGCTTCGCGCACCTCAAGGTCGGCGACAAAGTCGAAGGACGGCAGCTCGTCGGCTTCGTCGGCGCCACGGGGCGCGTCACGGGCCCTCACCTCCACTTCGCGGTGAAGCGCGGCACCGTCTTCATCGATCCCCTCAGCCTGAAAATGGGCGGCGTCCAGACCATTCCCAAAGGGGAACGAGACGCCTTCGATACCCGCAAGAAGGAGCTCGACCTCGCGCTCGACGCCATTCCCCTACCGCAAACGGGTCCCGATTCGGCAGAGGGCGACGGCGGAGCCGATGTGGACGACGACTCCCTCGACGATGAAGAGGTCGCTCCCTAGGTCCCTCGAAAGCCCGCTGTGAATAGGCTCCTTCGAACTCACGCGCGTTGACTGAACATCTGTCCTTGCGTAGGGTAAAGACGCTGAAATGGCGAAGCTGACCCAGGCCGCGAAGGTAGGTATCTTCTTTGCGGCGTCCGCTGTCGCAGGGTACGTCGTCTACACGCGCGTGGGGGGCAGCACCCGCGGTGGCGACTCGTACACGGTCCACGCCTACATTCGTGACGCGACCGGCCTCGCCAACAACTCGCGCGTGACGATCGCCGGTATCCCCGTCGGCACCATCAAAACGATTCGCCTCGAGAAGGGCATGGCCCGTGTCGAGGTGCGCGTCCACAACGACGTAACGCTCTACGACAACGCAAGCCTCGGAAAGAAGAGCGCTTCTCTCCTCGGCGACAGCATGATCGTCCTCACGGCAGGCACCGAAGGGGCGCCGAAGCTGAAAGACGGCGACGAGATCCACAACATCGTCGAGTCGGCCTCCACCGACCAGATCATGAACGACGTCGCGCGCATCGCGGACCGCATCAAGCTCGTCGCAGAGCAGCTCGCCGGCGCCGTGGGCTCCGACCAAGGCGGCGAGAACATGCGGAAGATTCTGCAGAACGTCGCCGACGCCACGGAGGCCCTCAACCAAACCGTCCGCGAGAATCGCGTCGCCATCAAAGAGACGATCGGCAACGTCCAACGCATCACGGGCAACGGCGAGCCGCAGCTCAACAAGATCCTCGAGAACGTCCGCCTCATCACGGAAGACCTGAAGCTCCTCCTCGCCGCGCAGAACCCGAAGAACGGCAATGCGCCGGGCGAACTCCGAACGACCATCGAACGCGTCAATCGCGCGTCCGCGAGCCTCGAAAGCGCACTTGGGCACATCGATTCCGTCGCCGGTCGCGTCGACCGCGGCGAAGGCACCATCGGGCGTCTCACCAAAGACGAGACACTCATCAACGAAGTGCAAGGCGTCGCCGAGGGCGTGAACGAATACGTCGGCGGGCTCACCCGGCTTCAGACGATCGTCGGCCTTCGCAGCGACTACAACTTCCTCGCGGGTACCGTGAAGAGCTACGCGGAGCTGCGCCTCCAGCCGCGCGAAGACAAATACTACGTCGTCGAGTTCATCAACGACCCACGCGGTCGCACGACGTTCACCCAAACCGACACCGACACCACGAACACGAACGAGCCCGCGCACTACCGCACGGTCACGACGACCACGACCGACGCCTTCCGCGTCTCGGTGCAATTCGCGAAGCGCCTCGGCCCGGTGACCGGAAGGTTCGGCATCAAAGAATCCACCGGCGGCGTCGGTCTCGACTTGCACTTGTTCGGCAATCGCTTCGAGATGGTGAACGACGTGTTCGGCTTCGGCGAATCGTTGAAGCCCCGCTACAGGCTCTACTTGGGCTACCAGTTCCTGAACCGCCTCTGGGTTCTCGGCGGCGCCGACCACATCTTCCTCGCAGACCGCCGCGACTACTTCCTCGGCCTCTCGCTCCGTTTCACCGACGAAGACCTGAAGACCATTCTGCCGTTCGCTGGCGGCGTGACCCCCAAATAGCGGCAAAGCTAGCGTAAGCGCTGGCTTTTGTATCGAATTCGCACGGGCACCGTCCATCTGCTATGCGTTTTTCCGTGGAACCCCGACCGCTGCGCACGGCCCTTCTGAGTGGACTCTCGTTCCTCCTGCTCGCCATCCCCGCGAACGCGCAGAAGGTCGCAAAAGACACGACCGCCGAGGGGCCCGAGATTCCGCACGTGAGCGTGACGATCCCCGGCGAAGGCGGCGCGACCCTCAATTGCAACGAGCAGGCGGCACAGAGCTTCCTCATCCGCGCCAATTGGTTCCCCAAAGACGATCCGAAGGCCGGGAAAGAGCTGTTCGCGAAGTCGCTCGCCTACCGCACCGAAAAGTACGGGTACTTTACAGGTTTCGGTGATCGGAAGCTGAATCCGCACCCGCCGGGTCACTACGCCAAAGCGACCACTTTCATGGGCATGACGCTCACGGTGAACCAGCGCATCATCCCTGCCCTTGCCTGTGTCGAGGCGGCGCTCAAGGCCACGAAGGCCTCGGACGCCTACAAGCCAGGCTCTGCGGGCGGCATTCGCTACAAAAACACCTATCGCGGCGGCGAGATTTCGAATCACCTCTACGGCATCGCCATCGACATCGAGCCGCAACGCAACACCTGCTGCAGCTGCGTCGACCCGTGGCCCGACCACCCGCTCTGCAAAAAGCGCGTGAGCTCGATCTTCGAGCGCATGGCCATGCCCCGTTCTTGGGTGGTCGTGTTCGAGCGCTACGGCTTCTACTGGCTCGGTCACGACGCGCTCCAAGACACGATGCACTTCGAGTTCTTGGGGGACCCAGACGCGATCACGACAGCCGCGCCCTCCGCCCCGGCCAAGCCATGAACCTCGGAAAGTCCTCGGCCGTCGCCGCGGTATTTCTTGTCGCGTCGACCACGGCGTGCATCAAGCTCGGGAGCGGCGCGAGCAGCAGCGGAAGCGGCGCCGGGCCTTCCGCGGCTTGCGTGAAAGCGCAAGCTTACTGCGCAGGTGACGCTGCAGCGTCGAGCACGTGTACGACCAACCCTGCGTGCACCGCCGAGAGCGAAGCGGAAGTCGACTGCCTCATCGCCAAGAAGGCAACGTGCAACGCCGCCCAAGAGCTCGACGACAGCCTTCCCGGCTGCGCCACCGAACGCGCAGCGACCGCAGCGTGCATCGCGCGCAACGTCGATGCGGGCGGCGACGGCGCACCGGCGTTTCCCGCGATTTGTCAGCGCATCAAGACCTACTGCCGGACGACGGAAGCGAAGGATGCCGACTGCATCAACAGTGTGAACGCCGCTGGGAAATGCCTCACACAGCTGAACGCTGCCTTCAACTGCTTCATGGACAACAAGGCAACGTGCAACAGCGCGGGCGAGCTCGATGACACGATCCCAGCGTGCCAACAGAAGCTCGCCGCGTACGTCAACTGCCAGCCATAGTTTCGCCGGCCCTTGCGCTCGTGCCTGGGCCTAACTACTAAAGAGTTCATCATGGCAGCAGAAGTGCACGAGTTCCCCATCTCGGTGGCCGACATCGACGCCGGGGGAAAAGCCTTTACGTTCCCGATTCGGGCCGTTTGGGTGCGCGGGGTTCTCGAAGATCACACCGCAACGACCACCGGCAAAGAAGGCAAGATCGATGTCCGCGTATCGAGAAGTGGCAACGACATCGTCGTTCACGGCACTCTCGCCGCAGAGCTCGAGACCCCGTGCGTGCGTTGTTTGGAGCCGGTCGTCTTCAAAGTCGAAAAAGAAATCGGCGTCATGGCCGTGCCCGCTGGCGAGCTCAAGGTCGAAGCAGAAGACTACGAATTTGCCGCAGAAGAGGCCGATTTGCTCCCGTACGAGGGCGAAACGATCGTCCTAGACGACTTCATTCGGGACGAGCTCGTGCTCGAAACACCGATGACCCCCTTGTGCTCGGAGGATTGCCCGGGTATGACGCATGGTTCCTCGGCGTCGGAACCGGAAGCGGAAGCATCCATCGACCCAAGGCTTTTGCCTCTGCTTCGTCTCAAAAAGAGCGGAAAAGTGGCGAAAGAATAAGAGTTTTTTCGTTCTTACAGGAGTCTAGCCGTGGCCGTCCCCAAACGACGAACCAGCCGATCGAAGCGAAACATGCGCCGCGCGAATCACGACAAAGTGACGCCGGTGCAGCTCATCCCTTGCGCCAATTGCGGCGAGCCCGCGGTTCCGCACCGCGCTTGCGCCGCCTGCGGGCACTACAAGGGCAAAGAAGTCACGAAGGCCAAAAAAGCCTGAGCGACCCTCGAGTGACGTATACTGTTCTCAGTATGCGACGCCTTCTTGCCGCAGCGCGCAGTCCAAAGCCGCGCGCTTTCGTTTTCGGTGTTCTTCTCTTCGTTCCCGTTCTCGCGTCGTGCAATGCGCTCGCGGTGACGGACCTGTACGCCTCGCTCGACTCCGACGGCGCGCGCAAGAAGAGTGAGTTTACAGCGGATGCGAAGGCCGTCTATTGCGTCGCGGAAGTTTCGTCCGGCCGTGACGACGGCTCGATCCTCGTGCTCGTGCGGCAAACCAAGTTGGCCACAGGCGCCGACGCGAATCGCGTGCTCGCGGCCACCGAAGGCGTGAGCTCGCCTGGCTCGACGCGCGGCACCTATTCGGCGCAGCTCGTCGCCACCAACGACAAGGGCGAGAAGAGCGACGAGCTTCCGCTTCCTGCCGGAAAGTTTCGTTGTGAGGTCTTCCTCGACAGCGGCAAGGAGCCCGTGCGCCAGTCCGAGTTCCTCATCAAGCCATCCGCCTGCCCGATCATGCAGATTCAGCAAGGGACCCCCTGTGCGGGCTTCTTCGAGGAGAACCGCCAGTGTCCACGCTACGGGGCGTCTTCGAAAGAGCCCGACGTATGCACTTGCTCCGGCCCGACGTGGAGCTGCTAGGTGCGCAGAGCCGCTTTTCTCGTCGCGCTCTTTTCCGTGCTCGCTCTCGCGCTCGCTTGCGGTGAACGCGAGGAATTCAAAGGGTCGGGGTCGAAGAGCCTCGTCGACCCGAGCGCCGAAGGCGGCGTGATCGTCTCGTCGTCGAGCTCCGGCGGAGCCGATGGCGCCACGGACAGCGCCGCCGACAACGACGTATCGGACGGCAACGCCGACGTGTTCGTCATCGATAGCGGCGCCGACGTCAAAGAAGGCGGCTAGCGTCGCGCGACTCCGTCGGCGCGGGTCTGCTCAGACAGCGTGCTCAATTTCCGCTTGTAGATCGCCCTGGTTCTTTCGAGTTCCTCCATGAACTCCACCTTCATACCCTGTCCGCACGTGGCCCGGGGCCGCGGCTGGTTTGCCGTCCTGGCTTCGGAGCACAGGTGTGGGCGTCTGACGCCGTCCTCTTCGATTTCAGTGAGAACCTCGATGCGTGCGCTCGCGGGAATATCGAACTGCTTGAGTGGCCGCCAACGCTCGCAAGACAGGCCCTCCTGCACGGTTCCGACTCCGTCATAGATGCGGAGCGTAGTGGAATCGCGGATGGCGCCCCACTGGAGCGGGGCGCTGTCGTCGCCGCCATACGTTTCGAAGCGCGCGACCCAATGGGGCGATCGGGAGTGGCCAACAGCCTCTTCCGTCGCGAAGGGAAGTGCACCGCATGGGGCCTGGGCCACCTGATCTCGAATCATCGGACGCGCGGAGAGGTAGACCGAAACGGGACCGGCGCCGTCCGCCACTTCGATGCGGTGAACGACCGAAGCATAGGGAAGCTCCGCGGTCGGCTTGCGGGCTATTTGCGCAACCCAAGTCAAACGTATCGTGTTTCCGGATAACGCGAGCGTCGCTTCGGAAGTTGCGTCGGTCGGCACACACTCCTTTTCCGTTACGCGATCCGTAACCCTCGGAGACGGCTCGAACGCCGGACCAGCGTAGGCGGCAACGCGTGGCACGTTGAATGGATCCGGTGCAGCCGGATACCCGACCTCGACGTACGCGAGACCCCATGCACAGGCGGCAAGGAACGACGCGAGTATTTGACCCCGCTCGGATCGAGTGAACGAATGCGTCCAGTCGCTGTCACCCATCCGCGGAGTCTAGCAAGCGCGAAGGTGACGTCCGCCATACGATCGGACCTCGGCGAACGTGCCCCGAAGCAAGTGGAGGCTTCCGCGCAGTGGTTCGTCAGCGAAGCTCGGCGAGCACTTCCGAAGCCTTTCCACGCAAGCGGTGCGTGTAGAGATCGGACATCGGCGTGTCTTCCAAGTTCACTTCGACCGTAACGGCGCCCGCCCGAGCGGCAATACGAGGAAGGTCAGCGGCGGGATACACCACCGCAGACGTTCCGACGCTCACCAGCAAATCGCACGATGCGAGAGCCTCGCGCGCCCGCGCGACGACGCGGGGGTCGAGTGCGTCCTCGAACCAGACGATGTCGGGGCGCAGGTATGCACCGCATGAGCACTTTCGTTCGATCGGGAGCGTGAAGTCTTCGTGCACCTGGCGCTCTGCATCACAACGCACCCGCCACAAGCTCCCGTGGAGTTCGACCAACCCCTCACGGCCACGCGCGCCCTCCGTCGCGTGAATGCTCGCGGACGACCGGGCGTGCAAACCATCGATGTTCTGCGTCACGACGACGGTGCCAGGGATGTCCCGCTGCACTTCCGCGATGATGCGATGGCCGAGGTTTGGCTCCTTCGATGCAACGAACGCGCGTCTTACATCGTGGAAATCCCATACCTTCTCGGGGTCTCGATCGAAGGCGCGCTGGCATGCGTAATCTTCGTAGCGGTACTCGTTCCACAAGCCGCCTGCACCGCGATAGGTCGGAATGCCACTCTCTGCGGAGAGCCCCGCGCCCGTGAAAAACACGATGCGACGGAAATCTGCGAACCTTAGGACAGGCATGATGATCGAGCGTAGCAGCCACGCGGGGACGGCGGCATCCTCGTTGCGACTCGCGTCGTGCGTACGCGGTTGCGCGCGTGCTCGGGCCTATGGCGAAGACTCGAATTCTGCGGTATTCGCAGCGGCATGACGACCTCCTCCTCGGCGTGGCTCTTTCCTGGGCAGGGTTCCCAGTCCGTCGGTATGGGCAAAGACGTACTCGAAGCGTCGAAGGCGGCCCGCCGCATTTTCGAACGCGCCGACGAGGCCCTCGGCGAGAAGCTCTCCACGATCATTCTCGAAGGCCCGGAAGCCGAGCTCACGCTCACGGCGAACGCTCAGCCTGCGCTCGTGACCGTCAGCATCGCGCTCCTCGAAGCGCTGCGTGAACGCGTTCCCAACCTTCCGGCCCCCGCGTTCGGCGCAGGGCACTCCTTGGGTGAATACTCGGCCCTCGTCGCGAGCGGTGCGCTCTCGTTCGAAGACGCGATTCGCATCGTCCGGGCGCGCGGTCGCGCGATGCAGAGTGCCGTCGCTCCGGGAGAAGGCGCCATGGCTGCAGTGATGAGCGTCGATGCGAGCGTCCTCGAGAGCATCTGCCAAGAGGCATCGGAGGGCGAAGTGCTCAGCCTCGCCAACTTCAATGCCCCTGGGCAAATCGTCATCGCCGGGAGCGCTGGTGCGGTCGCGCGCGCAGCGTCTCGCGTCGAAGCGGCGCGCGGCAAGATGATCCCGCTCAAGGTGAGTGCCCCCTTCCACTGCGCGCTCATGGCTCCTGCGGCCGAGGTCGTCGCAAAGGCCGTAGCGGGCGTTTCCCTTTCGCCGCTCGCGTTCCCCGTCGTTGCCAACGTCGATGCGATGCCGAACCAATCCCCGGAGCGCGTCGCCGAGCTGCTCACGAGGCAAGTCGCCGGCGCCGTCCGCTGGGAACAATCTGTACAATACATGCAAGCCAACGGCATCACCTCCGCCCTCGAGATTGGCCCGGGCAAGGTCCTCGCAGGACTCGTCAAGCGCATCGCCAAGACCATCACCGTGACCAATATCTTCGACGCCGCCTCGCTCGATGCCGCGGCAACCGCTCTCTCGGCGGCCTAGGGTACATCTCATCACCTCTCCCGTCGGGTCCGCGGCGGGGCAGGCTCTTTGCATCCTCACAGAAAGGCTCTCTCCATGTTCCGACTCGACTCTCGTGTTGCTCTCGTCACCGGCGCCTCTCGCGGCATCGGTCGTGCCACCGCCGAAGCCCTCGCCGCGCAAGGCGCCACCGTCGTCATCAACTACGTGAAGGGCGAAGCAGCAGCGAAGGAAGTCGCGGACGGCATCATCGCCAAAGGCGGCAAAGCAGAGATCCTCGGCTTCGACGTTGCCGATACCGCCAGCACCGAGGCCGCCATCGAGGGGCTCGCGAAGAAGCACGGTCGTCTCGACATTCTCGTCGCCAATGCCGGAATCGCCATCGATGGCCTTCTTCTGCGCTTGAAGGACGAAGAGCTCCAAAAGCTCTTCGACATCAACGTGAAAGGCGCGATCACGAGCGCACGCGCGGCGACCCGCCCGATGATGAAGGCCAAGTGGGGTCGCATCATCTTCGTGTCGAGCGTCGTCGGTGAAATGGGCAACGCAGGTCAGACAGCCTATGCCGCGACGAAGGCGGCCCTTCTTGGTGTCACGAAGTCCATCGCGCGCGAGTACGCTTCGCGGAGCATCACCGTGAACGCAGTGACGCCCGGCTTCATCGACACCGACATGACGCAAACGATCACGCCTGCGATGAAAGAGCAGCTGAACAAGATGATTCCGCTCGGTCGCACGGGCCGCGCCGAAGAAGTCGCCGCAAGCTGCGTGTACCTCGCCAGCGAAGAAGCATCCTACGTCACGGGCCAAGTGCTTCGCGTGAACGGCGGCATGTACGTTTGACGCATTGCGCTGAAACGCTTCGCCAAGGCCTCGCCTAACTGCGCGAAACATTGCGCACTATTTTCTTCGTCTCCCCCTCCCCGGCGCTACATGGGAACACTAGACACTGGCCGCGGGAGTGTGTAGAAACCGCTCTCCTACGCCCGTTCTTTTCGGGCAAAACGCATTCCAGAGGAAACAATGGCCAAGGATATTCCTGCCGAAGTAAAACGAATCATCAAAGAGCAGCTCGACGTCGACGAGGCAAACATCAAGCCTGAGTCGATGTTCGTCGAAGACTTGGGCGCCGATTCTCTGGGTCTCGTTGAACTCGTCCTCGCTTTCGAAGCTGCCTTCGAGATCGACATCCCGGACGAAGACACCGAGAAGATCCGCACCGTGCAAGACGCCATCGACTACGTCGAAAAGCACGCGAAGAAGTAGAGCGGATCTGGAGCAGAGCGAGCCCATGGAGCGTGTCGTCGTAACCGGAATTGGAATGGTTTGCCCCATGGGGCAAGACCTCGAGTCATCGTGGAAAGCACTCCTCGCTGGCGAGAGTGGCGTTGGCCCCATTACGCAATTCGACACCACCGGTTACCGCGCACGCATCGCCGCCGAAGTGAAGAACTGGGACGCCACCAAATTCATCGACAAGAAGAAGGTGAAGGAGATGGACCGGTTCACCGAGTTTGCGGTGGGCGCGGGCCACATGGCCGTTCGCGACGCGCAGCTCGAGCTCACGGACGCAGAACGCGAAGAAGCTGGGTGCTTCGTCGGCGTGGGCCTCGGCGGGCTCGGCACGATGGAAACGGCCAAGCAGAGCATCATCGACAAGGGCCCCGGGAAGATCAGTCCCTACGCGATTCCGCGTATCATCGCGAATCTCGCGGCGGGGCAACTCTCGATGATTCACGGGCTCAAGGGCCCGAGCTATGCGACTACGAGTGCCTGTTCGAGCGGCGCGCACGCCCTCGGCGAAGCCGTGCAGTGGATCAAGCGCGGCATGTGCAGTGTCATGCTCGCTGGCGGCGCCGAATCGACCATCACGCCCGTCGGTATCGGTGGCTTCGAAGCCATGATGGCGCTCTCACGTCGCAACGAAGAGCCGCATCGCGCGAGCCGTCCCTTTGCGCAAGGGCGCGACGGGTTCGTCTGCGGCGAAGGCTCCGCCGTGATGGTGCTCGAATCGCTGACGCGCGCCAAGAAGCGCGGCGCACGCATTTACTGCGAGATTGTTGGCTACGGCGCATCGAGTGACGCGCACCACCTCACGCAGCCGGCCCCGCAAGGCGAAGGCGCACAGCGTTCGATGCGCATGGCGCTGAAGGACGCAAAGATCTCCCCGGAGATGGTCGACTACATCAACGCGCATGCGACCTCGACGCCCGTCGGCGACATCTCCGAGTCGCAAGCGATCAGCGGCGTCTTCGGAGCGCACGCCACCGACAAGAAGCTCTGGATCAGCTCGACCAAGTCGATGATGGGCCACTTGCTGGGTGCCGCCGGCGCCGTCGAAAGCGCCGTCTGCGCGATGGCCATCGCGAACGGCCGCGTCCCTCCGACTATCAATCTCGAAGAGCCCGACCCGCAATGCGTGCTCGACTACGTGCCGCTCGTGGCACGAGAACGCCGCATCAAGTACGCGCTCAACAATTCCTTCGGGTTCGGCGGTACCAACGCCGCCCTCATTTTCGCCCAGTACGACGGCAAATGAAACTGGTCTTCGCTGCCGACCACGGAGGGTTCGCGCTCAAGGCGGAGCTCGTCACGCTCGCGCGCACCTTCGGGCACGAAATTGAAGACCTCGGCGTCCACAACGGCGACTCGGTCGACTACCCCGACTTCGCGCATCGCGCAGCCGAACTCGTAAAGGGTGGCAAAGCCGATCGGGCCATCCTCGTCTGCGGTAGTGGCGTCGGCATGTCGCTCGCGGCCAACAAGCACGCCGGCATCCGCGCCGTCGTTTGCTCCGACGTCTACACCGCGAAGATGAGCCGGGCGCACAACGATGCGAACGTCCTCTGTCTCGGCGCACGCGTGGTTGGCTCGGGTCTCGCCGCCGAAATCTTCACGACGTGGTTGAACGGCGCGTTCGAGGGCGGCCGTCACGCCGGTCGCGTCGCAAAAATCGAGCCTCCAAGCAAGTAACGGTAGGCCGCACACACGGCGCGGCAATCCATCACATGAAGTGCCCATTTTGCCCCCACGCCGACAGCAAGGTCATCGACTCGCGGACCTCGGCGGGCCACGATGTCACCCGTCGTCGTCGCGAATGTGAAGCCTGCGGTCGCAGATTCACGACCTACGAGAGGGTCGAAGAAGTCCTTCCGATGGTCGTCAAGAAGGACGGGCGACGCGAGGTGTTCGATCGCCAGAAGATTCTCTCGGGTCTCCTCCGCGCCTCGGAGAAGCGCGCCATTCCCGTGGCCACTCTCGAAGGCATCGTCGACGCGGTCGAACGCGAGCTCATCGACCTCGGTGAGAAAGAAGCGACGAGCCAAGGTCTCGGAGAGCGCGTCATGGCACGGCTGA
Organism: Polyangiaceae bacterium; assembly: GCA_046351415.1. Lineage (GTDB taxonomy): Bacteria > Myxococcota_A > Polyangia > Polyangiales > Polyangiaceae > JABFRG01. Next base: position 403,426 of record JAXLYO010000002.1, read on the forward strand.
AGACGCTCGATGGCATCGCGTACGTTCGCTTCGCGAGCGTGTACCGATCGTTCCGGGACATCACCGAGCTCCGCGAAGAGCTCGACATGCTCGTTCGCGGCGAGAAAGCCTCCACCGGAAGCCCCAAGGGGACGTCATGAAACACGAAGATTTCATGCTGAAGGCCCTCGAGCAAGGCCGCAAAGGTCACCCCTCCCCGAACCCTCACGTCGGAGCCGTCATCGTCAAGGACGACACCATCATCAGTGTTGGCCATCACGAACGCGCAGGTGAAGAGCACGCCGAAATCATGGCGCTGCGCGCTGCGGGCGATCGCGCGCGTGACGCGACACTCTACGTGACGCTCGAGCCCTGCAATCACACGGGCAAGACGCCCCCCTGCACCGAGGCCCTTCTCGCAGCGGGCATCAAAACCGTCGTATTCGGCTCCGCAGACCCCAATCCACACGTCGCAGGCGGCGGCATGAAGCGCCTTCGCGCCGCAGGCATCGAGGTTGTGACCGGCGTTTGCGAAAAGGCATGCGACGCGCTCATTCGCCCCTGGCAGAAGTTCGTGACGCAAGGCGTGCCCCATGTCTCACTGAAGCTCGCGCTTTCGCTCGATGGTCGCATCGCAACGAAGACGGGCTCGTCCAAGTGGGTCACCGGCAAAATCGCGCGCGCCAAGGTGCACGAGCTTCGCGCACGCATGGATGCCGTCGCAGTGGGCATTGGCACTGCTCTCGCCGACGACCCACGCCTTACCGTGCGAACTGTCGTCGGCGTGAACCCCGCCCGCATCGTTTTCGATACGAAACTGCGCCTACCGCTCGGCGGTCGCCTCGTCGCTACCGCCCGCGAGACGCCAACCTGGGTCATCACGAGCGACGAGACTCCAGCCACCGAGCACGAGAAGGCCCTCGTTCATGCAGGCGTTCGCATCATTCGTGTCCCGCAATCTCCCGAGGGCCGCATCGACGTTCGTGCGGCGCTCGAGGCTCTTGCGCGCGACAACATCGTGTCGCTCCTCGTCGAAGGCGGTGCCGAACTCGCGGGAAGCTTCCTCGCTGGCGAACTTGCGGACGACCTCCACGCGTTCATCGCGCCCTCTCTCTTCGGTCCGCGAGGTCGTCCGGGAGCCGTCGACTGGGCCGGACCGCCAACGCCCGAAGAAGCTCCCCGCCTCAAGACACCCGTGTGGGAGCTTTGCGGCGAGGACGCATATGTCCACGGCCCCATCGACTATCGTCGCTGAGCGCGCTCAAAGTTGCACGAGGAGAGGCTCGACCAGCGCACGGTCCGCTGCGCTCGCACCTTGGCGAAACGCAGTCGTTTCCTCTTCACGAACCGCTTCGAGTTCGGGGAACGTCGCGCTCAGCCATTGGAGTGTGCGAAAGGCGAGAGCCGCATGCCGCGCTTCGTCTTCGGCGAGTTCCCGTCGAAACGCTGCCAGCTCGGGGTCCTTCGTCGTGAGACTGGTCACATCTGCGCGTGCGGCGGCCAGCGTCTCGCCGATGGCTCCGCCCCGGAAGACATCGCGATAGAGCGCTTCTGGTGCACCCACACCGGCTCGAAGGGGGGCAACCGCTGCGGAAAGAGGCGAAGGCTCCACCTTCCCGCCCCCGAACCTCTCCACGAAGTCGAGCGTGCGCGACGCATGGCGGACTTCGTCCGAAAGGGCTTGCGCCGTTGCCCCCAAGAGCCAAGACGGAGCCCCGAGCGCCATCAGTTCAGCGATGGTGCGCGCGAAAGCCGCAATGCTCGCGTGCTCCTCGACAGCCGCCGTTCGCAACGTCGCCAGCAGGTCGCCGTTCGCGGCGTTCTCCTCGGATACGACATCGCGCGCGAAACGCAAAGATGCGGTATGCACGTGCCCATCTACGACGAGCGGTCGTCCCTCGTAGATGGGCTTGTGAACTCCGCAGGTACCCGTCTTGGAGAAGACCGCGCCATTGAAACCGAAGACGCAATAGAGCCCCGTTTCGCACGCGCGCTCGGCATCACAAACCTCCCCTTCCTTGCGCGCTCTGCCTTTCCCCGCAGTCGTTGCCGAGCCACGGACGGGCGGCGAGGTCGAGGTCACGGCAACCGAGGGAACCGACGACGTGACGGGGGCGCCACTTCCAAGGGGCGCGACGGTCGCTACAGGCGTCGGGGCGGTGGAGCCCGAAGCGCCGGGGGGCGGCGCGGCCGATGCGCTCGCAACGGGAAGCAACGTGGGCTCGGTTTCGGGCGGTCGTTGTTCCGCGCCGTTGCGACAGCCTCCGAGTGCCGCGAGCTGCATCAAGACGAGCGTCGGAATGCGCGAATTTGCCATAAAAATGACGGTATCAACGCTGTGTCATCGCCACAACGCCAACCAACGCGGGCGGCTCGAGACCGAGAGGTTTCCAAGAACGAACTCCGGTATTAGACTGGAGAAAGAGCTTCCATGATTCGCAGCATTCTCCACTACCCCGACAAGCGCCTCCGCGACGTAGGCCAGCCCGTGACCGACTTCGGTCCGAAGTTCCAGGCGCTCGTCGACGACATGGCCGAGACGATGTATGCAGCCCCGGGCGTTGGTCTCGCGGCGACACAGATTGGTGAAGCGCTGCAGCTCTTCGTCATCGACATCGCGGCCGAAGACGAGCCCAGCGACCTTCGCGTGTTCGCGAACCCGAAGATCGTGCAGAAGGATGGCGAGGTCTCCTGGAAGGAAGGCTGCCTCAGCTTTCCTGGGGCCACGGAGGAGATTTGCCGCGCCGAGAAGGTGCATGTCGAAGCGCAGGACCGAAACGGCAAGACCTTCACACTGACAGCCGACGGACTCCTCGCCGTCGCCATTCAGCACGAGTACGATCACCTCCAGGGCACGCTCATGATCGACCGCATCGGGCCGCTCAAGAAGCGTCTCTTGCATCGCAAGATGGTGAAGCGCGCCGAAGAAGACGCCATCGCCTGAGCACGCCGTGCAGCAGCTGCTTACTTCTTCTTGAAGATACTCGCGTCGACCCGCACGCCGCGCGCCTGAAGCTCGGAAAGCACGCGCGGAACGACGCCCGTTGCAGCGAACGTCCCCTCGCCGCCTTCGGGACCACCTCCGAACACGGAGAAGATGTCACGAGAGACGATGCCTTTCGCGTCGCTTCCAGCCATTTCCGCGATGCGTGAGACACGGAGCCGACCTTGGCTCGACCCGACTTCGACGGCGAGGTCGAAGCTCTCACCGATGCATTCGCGTGCAGCTTCAGCCGAAACGCCGGGGCGTCCGAGCGTGATCTGCGAGGAGAGCCGCGCGAAGGCTTGCTTCAGCGAGTTGGCAACGACGACGACCACGACACCGTGAACGCCGCCCGCGATCGCTTCGAAAGAAAGGCCGGCGACGTTCGATGCCGTACTGCTCATGAGGAGACGGTCGGCGCCCATGAGGCACGCCGCACGAATGGCTTCGGCCGAAGCCGAGACCGAAACCACGTGCGCCTGATGGGGATGAATCGCATCGGCATTCTGAACGACGACCACGCGCTCACCAGAACCAACGAGAGATGCGAGAGCGGCGATGAGTTGATCGCCGGCCGTTCCGCTCGATGCAGCAACCAGCAGGTTGGTGCGCCCGAGCGTACACGCTTCGAGGAACGAAGCCATGGGACGCGAGAGCGAATTCGCACGAAGGAGGTCTTCGAGCGTGTTCTCCAGATGCCGACGCTTTCGAATCAAGAAGGCGCCAGGGCGTGAGGCCGGCGGCAAGAGCGCGACGAGATGGGCTCCTCGGGGCAATCGGCATTCGGCCACGCCATTCTCGGGAAGCGTCGTCCCTGCTTGCGCGAGCAGACGAGTGACGATGCGCCTCTGCGCAAGCTCGCCGGTGAAACCGGTCTCCGCTTGTTCGATGCGTTCGCCTTTGCGCACGAGAATCTGATCGGGCCGCAGTGCTTGAATCTCGGTGACGACGTCGTCTTCGAGCAGCGCCTCGAGCGGCCCGAGCCCCGTGAGTTCACTGAGCGCGTCGGCCGTAACGAGCTCGAGATCGATGCCCTCGAGCATGCCGCCTGAAGCACGAAGCTGCGCGGCCTGATCGCGAACCACGCGTTCGAGTTGCGCCACCGTCGCGGCGTCGGGCGACAGCGGAAGCGCTCCGAGATCGATCGCCGAAGCGATCTTCTTCATGAGCGAGAGCAGTGCGAGCGTGCGCCCCGCCAACTGTGCGGAGTTCTCGCGGGTCTCGACCGGCAAGGGCGCGGGCGCTTTGGCCGCGGGCGTCATCGGCCCCGCGTCCGGCGGCGCTGTCATCACATTGAGCGGCGGAGGCGTGGGGCCCTGCGCGGGCATCGATGGAGCAGCCGGAGCGGCCTGCGGAGGGGCAACCGGCGGAGGAGCGACCGACGGACGCCGGCTTTCGAGCGGAATCGTTCCGGGCCGAGGCCCGCCCACGCGAGCCTTCGGGCCGGCGCCCACGGGAGCCCCCATCGGCGTACCGGCCACCTGCGGCGACGCAGGCATCGCCGGCGGTTGCGCAGGCGGCTGGAACTGAGGCGCGGGCGGCGGCGGTTCCGGCGGCGGCGGCGGCTCGGACACCCGGTCCCACGGCGACGGAGACGGGCCGCCGTAATCTGAAAGCGGCGGTGGGCCGAGCGGCGCCTGCGGAGGTCCTTGGACCGGCGAGCCGATGCCGAGAGCCGTACCCATTTGGGGTCTCGCATCGGCCCTGGCCGGCGGTGCGGCGGGTGCGGGCGGTGCGGAAGGACGCTGCTGCACGGGCTGCGGCGGACCGGACGGTCCAACGAGCGGGGGCATGTTGCGAAGGGGGTTTTCCCTCGCCATCGTCGGCACTTCTTGATCGGCCCCTTCGAGCGGCGGCGCCGAAAGATTGCCTCCGACACTTTGCGGAAGTTCGAGCCGAATGACGAAGTCTCCGACATAGACCTTGTCGCCCTCGCGAACGATGGTCGCCTGAGCGATCTTTCGACCGTTGACGTACGTCCCGTTCGTGCTGTTGAGGTCACTGACGATGAATCGCCCGTCTTTGAACAGCAGTTTCGCGTGGTGCTTCGAGACGTTCCCTTTGGGGAGAACGAGGTCGTTGCCTTGCACGCGTCCAACTTTCAGCTCGGGTTTGTCGAAGGTTTCCCGGCGCTCGGCGCCCCCCTTCTCACTGATGATTACCGCGAACATCCGAGCTCCCTCGTCATAGGAGAATTGTCGCGAATCGAGACGCGCCGTGTCAACGTTACGTCAGAAAAGATGGGCGATTTTTCGCACTTGCTCACGTTCGATCGCCATGCGCCATCAGCACGGTGACCTGAGCGTCCCGCCTCGCATGACAACGCTTTGGGAAGCGCGCGTCAGCTGTCTTCGCGGCGATCGCGAACGTCGTGCGCGAGGAGACCGAGGATCTCGCCGGCAAGCGCCATGACTTCGCGCTCGGAATAGCCGCTTTGGCGCAATTCCCGGTAGATCGTCTTCGCCAGGATGTTCACCGCTCGCCCAGAACCACGGTTTTCAGGAGTCGAAGTGTCGAACGGAAGGGCCATGTTGCCTTCCCTTATCCAAGAGCCGTGCCAACGCAATAATTGCTCATTCCAGCTACTTACGAGCCCGAAGCGCGCATGCGCCTTTGCAGTCGCGTAGCTTCATACGCACCTGGGCGTCCCGGTCGCTTCGCGTTCGCTTCGCGGGCTCTCGGGAGCGGAAGCATGCTAGCTCCGAGCTCCGGCCCATGAGCGCAGAGCAAGACGCGACGGAGACGCCCAAGGACGATGCGCGCGAAACGGCGAATGTCGAGGAGGCAGAGCTGCCCTCGGCCGCAAGTGCGGAGGCGGAACCGGCAAAATCCGCAGAACACGCCGCCAAGACGAAATCGCGATGGCTCGATCAGGGCCGCACTTCGCGACGCATCTTGATCGCGCTCGGGCTCTACGTCGTGACGACGGCGGTTTTCGCGATCCTCGCCGGCGACCGCATGCTCGCGCACTCTCCCTACAACCATTTCGCGCAACTGGCCGACGCATGGGTGCATGGGCGGCACGATCTCGTGAATGGCCCACCAAGCTACGCCGGGAACAACGACTTCGCGGTCTTCGGCGGCAAGACGTACATCAGCTTCCCTCCCTTCCCTGCGATGCTCATGCTTCCGCTCGTCTGGATCGCGGGGAGCCCCGAAAACTTTCGTGACGCGCAGTTCGTCGTATGGCTCGCGGGCATCGCTCCCGCTGCGCTCTTCCTCACACTCGAGAAGCTTCGTCGCATGGGCAAGAGCGAGCGGAACGAGGGCGAAAATGCCTTGTTTGCCCTGCTTTTCGCCTTCGGCACCGTGTACTTTTTCACGGCCGTTCAAGGCACGGTGTGGTTTGCAGGCCACGTCGTCGGGGCCGGGCTCCTTGGGCTCTACCTCCTGTGTGCCCTCGATGGCGAACGCCCTTTCACTGCCGGCATGCTTCTCGGCTTCATCTTCCTCACCCGTGTCACGATGACGGCCGCGGGGCTCTTGTTCTTCCTCGAGGTTCTTCGCACGTGTCGTCGCTCGGACGCGGAGCCTTCGGAGGACCCTGGAACTCTGTTTGCACGCATCGATCGTTCGTTCCGTCTTCTCGACGTCCCGCGTGCAGCGAAGAAGCTCGTGGTGTTTGCGGTGCCCCTTCTCGCGTGTCTCGCGTTCGCGAGCGCGACGAACTACGCGCGCTTCAAGACGATGGATCCGACCGCGTTCGGCCACGAGCACCTCACGGTGGCGTGGCGCGATCGCATCCAGCATTGGGGCCTCTTCGGCTATCACTACTTCCCGAAGAACCTCGGTATCTTCCTCACCAGCCTCCCTTGGCTTCCGGCACGAGGCACGCATGTCCCTGGCGCCGCGCCCTTCCTCGTGAACGAGCACGGGCTCGCCATCTGGTTCACGACCCCCCTCTATCTGTGGCTCCTGTGGCCCAAGCGGCGAGACGCGCTGCTCACGTCCGTTCTCGTCACGGCAGCCATTCCGTGTATCTTCAACCTTTGTTACCAGAACAGCGGCTGGTCTCAGTTTGGGTACCGCTTCTCGAACGACTACGCCTCCCTGCTTTTCGTCGCGCTGGCGATGGGTGGACGCAAGCTCGGCGCTCTCTGGAAAGCCGCAAGCGTCTGGTCGGTCGCGTGGAACCTCTTCGGTGCAGCGAGCTTCGAGCGCGGGCCGTACCAGAAGTACTACTTCCACGACGGCTCGCAGACGATCGTGCACCAGCCCGACTGACGCGGCGTCGGGGCGCCTCCGGGCTACGGCCCTTTCCGGAGGCCTACTTCTTTTTGGCGGGCTCGCCGCGAGAAATCTTCACGCTCTGGATCACGACGGGGTTCACGGGGTGCTCGCCGCGCCCAGGGGCCGTGGCGATGTCGTGAACGACGCTGACCGGCTCGCACTCGCCGAAGATGGTGTAGTTGCCGTCGAGGTGCGGCGCAGCGGCGTCCGTGATGAAGAACTGCGCACCGTTGGTGTTCGGGCCGCGGTTCGCCATGCAAAGGAGGCCTGCGCGATTGTGCTTTGCGCCATCCCAGATTTCGTCCGCGATGACGTACCCCGGCTCGCCGGAACCATCGGCCTTCGGGTCACCACCTTGAATCATGAAGCCTGCAATCGTGCGGTGAAACACCGTGCCGTCATAGGCGCGCTTCTTGATCCACTTGGACGTTCCGGGCTTCTTCCACGGACGTTGCCCCGTCGCGAGACCGACGAAGTTCGCGACGGTGTTCGGTGCCTTGTCCGCAAGGAGTTTGCACTCGATCTTTCCCGCGGAGGTCTCGAGGGCTGCCACGAGTGTACCGGTTCCGGGGAAGTCCTTCGTCGCGTCTTTGAGGGTCCACTTCCCTGCGAGCGGGTCGTCGCCACCATCTTTGACGAGCGTTTCCGGCGCATCGGTCACAGGTGGAACAGCCCCCCGCGCGGGAGGTTCCGGTGCACGCGGCGGCGGCGGAACGGTCGGCGGCTTCGCTTGCTGCTGTTGCGGTTGTCCGCTCGCAGCGACCGGGGACATCATCGGCTCTCGGCGAATCGAGTCGGGCTCGGGAGCGCTGCGGCTACAGGCGACGCTCGAAGCCATGCTGATACCAGCGATGCAAAACAGCCATGAACCAGAGTGGAGATGTGTACGCATGTCGAAGGCCTTGGGCAGAAGTTGAGAAAGCAGCGCGCCTCAGCGCACGATGAGTTTCTTGATGGGGTCGGGCAAGGCGACCTTTTGGCCGGAACGAACCCCGTGGCTCTTGCACCACCCGGCGTTCATTTCGAGGACATATTCGGAGGGGACACCTACGGAACGTGGCTCGTCGTTGAGAGTGGGAACATTCTCGAGAATCCCAACGATCTTTCCGTCACCCTCGATGAACAGCATGTCGAGCGAGATGCAGGTATTATGCATCCAGAAAGTCTGGTCCTTTCGGGGAAGCTTGAACAGCATGCCGTGATTCTCGGCCATGCTCGTGCGGTACATGAGGCCACGCTCGGAGTCACGAGGGGCCCATACGAACTCCGCCTCGATCTGTGCGCCCTTCACTTCGGGAATGGAGAGGGTGTAGGTCGGAATCTTCGGGCCCGCCTTGTCCGGATCCGGTGGGCACGTGGCCGTGGGCGTGGGCGCAAGGGCGGTCGGTGCGGCCGTTGCAGTGACGGCCGCGGAAGCGATCGGCGCTTTCGGTGCGGAAGGCGTCGTGGCTTGGGAGCTCACCTGCGCTTCGCGTGGCGCAGGTTCCTCTGCCGCACGCTGACATGCCGCGGTGGAAACGAGGGCTGCAGACAAGAAGACAAGCCCCTTCATGCGCGCAGACTCCTTGCGCCGGCCATGAGGACCTTCGAGGGAAGCTTGCGGCCAACGATGCTCTCCGCCGCCTTGCCCACTTCGAGGAGTTGCCCGAGGTCGACGCCGCTCTTGAGGCCCATTCCGTCGAGCATGTAGACGAGGTCTTCCGTGGCAACGTTGCCCGCAGCCCCGGGCGCATAAGGGCAGCCCCCCATGCCCCCCACTGCAGAGTCGAAATGCCGGATACCGAGCTCGAGGCCCACCACGATGTTCGCGAGCGCAGTACCGCGTGTATCATGCATGTGCATGGCGAGGCCCTCCGTCGGGAACTCGGAAAGCATCATCTTCATGATGGCCTCGGTCTGCTTGGGCGTGCCACTGCCGATCGTGTCACCTAGCGACACCTGGTAACACCCCATCTCGAAAAGTCGTTTGGCGATCCGAATCGACGCTTTGGGATCGACGTCGCCCTCGTAGGGGCAGCCCCACACGGTGGATACGTAGCCGCGGACGCGCATGCCGAGCTCGATGGCAGGGCCGATCGTCTCGGAGAATGCCGCGAGGGTCTCTTCGATGGTCTTGTTCACGTTCTTCTTGTTGTGCGTCTCGCTGGCGCTCAAGAAGACTGCGACCTCGGGCAGCTTCGCTGCGGCGGCGCGTTCGAGCCCTTTTGCGTTCGGGCAGAGCGCAGAGTAGACGACGCCATCTGCCGGCCGAACACGGGTCGCGACCTCGTCGGCATCCGCCAACTGGGGGATCCATTTCGGAGAAACGAAGCTCGTGATTTCGATACGACGAAGGCCAGCCGAAACGAGCCCTTCCACGAGGCGAAGCTTGTCTTGGAGCGGAACGGTTGCCTTCTCGTTCTGGAGACCGTCTCGGGGTCCGACTTCGTAGACCGAAATCTCGGGCGCGGTTTGGCCGAAAAGTTCCATGGCCCCTTTTCTAGCGGCTTCTGGGGAAGGTCGCCAGAACGACGACGCGGTACCGGGAATGCGCGTGGGGCATCTCGGCGATCGAAACGGCCGTGAAGGCACGGCGAATTTCTTCGGTGCAGTGTTTCGCGGTCTTCGGCAAACGTCCGTTGCCGGTCCCCCCGGCCTTGCGTGCGGTGAGCCCCACCTTCTTTCGCGGAAAGTTCACGTCCGATGTAAACTGCACGCTTTCGCCCGGTAGCAGTTCCGCCATACAGGAACCGTGCTCCTGCACGGCCCTGGAGAGCGCCTGTTCGAGCAACGGAAGGCGGTCGCATTCTTCTGCAGTCTTCTTCTTGCCCTTGTCTTGGCATGAAGCGATGCGCGCTTCGGTGAGCGTGATGGGAGACGCTGCAGCGGGTGCTCCCCCATCGGGTCCGACGGTGTTGCCTGCGGCCGCTGCCGGGGCACCGCCATCTGCAGCGAGAGCGACGCCCGCGTCGGCATCTTTCGCCTCGCCATGCGGACGGCGCCAGAGATAGAGCGGAATCGCCACCAAAAGCACTCCGAGCACCAGCATGACCGTCAGCTGAATGCGGGTCGCGCGCTCGGGCCCACGAAGATCGATTCCGGGACGCGAAAGCGGGCGCGGTTCCGAGGGCGGAATGGAAGGGCGCGTCGACGTGCGCGAGCGCGGCGGGGGCGTCGATACGCGCGCTGCACGGGACGAAACGGGAGACACGCTCTCGCGCACGGAAGGTGGCGGAAGCGAATCTGGCCGCGTCGGAGTGCCTACGATGGATACCGACTCGCTGCCGTCAGCATGCGTGCCGCTGCCTTTGGCTACGGGGAATTCGGAATCGGATTCTGCCGAACGTGGTGTGTTCGGCGGAGGCGTTGACTCGGCCATCGCGACTTCTCTTACTCGATGAGCGAGCGTGCCGCACGGCCTGCGACGTGGGGAGCGATGGAAGCGGCCAACTCGAGCCCTTCCGGCATCATTCCTTGGACTTGTCCGACGACCTGTTCTACGAGGCTCCGCGCCTCTTGCGCCCCAGGGCCGACCATGGCGACGGCGAAACGCAGCGGCCCCACCCGGCCGGCAGATACACCGACGAGCGAGAGAAGAAGCATGTCGGTTAACTCGACCGCGCGTGTAGCTGCCCGGCGAAGCGCCAGCATCTCGAGAATCGTCGGACGCTCGGACACGAGGCGATTCGGTCCGCGGAGCTCGTAGCGAGCCACGGTGAGCGGGGCGTCGACCCACTCTGCGAATGCTGCCTCTTCTTCGAGTGCACGAACGAAAGGCTCGCGCGTGAGAAGCCCCGTGAGGCCGCAGCGACGTTCGAGGTAGGTCTTCGCTCGCTTGTGTTGCGGGCTGTCCTTCGCGAAGTTGACGAGCTTGAAGCGTAGCTCGCCGAGCTGCACCTCGCCTCCATGCAGCAAGTTCACCGACTGCTTGCGCTCGTAGGTGTGCTCTGCATACGTGCCGTTCGTGGACTGTCGATCTTCGACTTGCCAACTACCGGAGGTCCAGCGGAACTCGGCATGAATGCCGCTGACGGTCGCTTCGGGCACGACCACGTCGGCGTCTGGACGGCGACCGATGCTGAGGACCGGCTTGTCGAGGGTAATGAGCTCGCCGACGTAGTCGGTCGCGTTGCTCGCGAAGGTCGCGAGGAGTGATTGCGCGTTCGGCGTGAACGTCGCGGCCGCACTTCGACCGAGGGGCGGGCCTGGGTCGAGCCGATCTTTGACGACCTGCACGGGGCTCGTCGTCAAGGTGACCGGATTGAAGAAGCGCATGTGCCGCGCTTGGAGACGGAGCGCGGGGTCTTCCGACAAGCAGCGGAAAATCTGCTTCGTCTCGTCGATAGAGAGCTTCGATGGAACGTCGAACTGAATCTGTTCGCGCATCGGACGGGCGCGCGGCTTGTAGCCAGGCTCGGGAACGCGAGCCGTCCACATCTCCCAAAGCGTGAGTGCGAGCGCGTAGATGTCGTCCTCTTGCGAAGCGCCACCCGAACGGATGCGCTCCGGCGCCATGTAGTGCGGCGTTCCGCCGTCCGGCGGCGCTCCGGGCCTGCGACCGCTCAAGCGCGCACGCTCTTTCGCGAAGCCGAAGTCGAGGACGATCGCCTTGCCGATGCCGCCATCGGGCGAAGCCGTCACCATGACGTTGCCGGGCTTCAAGTCACCGTGGACGAGACCTTGGGCGTGGATGGCAGCGACGCCATTGCAAATCTCGCTGCCGATGCGACGGAATTCGTCTGCGGTGTAGCCGCCCTGCGCCTTTTTTCGACGAATATGGGTGTGGAGCGTCTGACCTGTGATGTGTTCCATCACGAGGATCGGGCCGTATGGGCTCGGTGCAAGATCGTGCACGCGACACACGTTGGGATGGCCGACGGAGCGTGCGTGAATGAGCTCTTGGCGAAGGGCTTCGTCGTCGCCCGGCTGCCTCGACTCTTCGCGCACCAGCTTCAGCGCGACGGCTTGTTGCGTCGATCGATCGTAGGCGAGAAAGACTTCACCCATACCGCCTTTGCCGAGACTCTGGCGTATCTCGTAGCGATCGTTCACTACGGTGCCGGTCACCAAAGGAGGCTGAGGTTGACGCTGCGTGTCCATCAAAGCGGGTCCTTGTAGCGTCGCCTGTTCACGGCGTCAGCGCAAGGCCCTAAGTGCCCTGAAACGCTCGCTACTTACATTTTCCTACATCAACCGATCAACGTGTAGAGGTGCGAAAGCGCGTCTTTCAGCTTGTCCGTTTGGGTTCCGCCCGCTTGCGCCATGTCCGGACGCCCACCCCCCGAGCCGCCGATGATCTGCGCGACGCCACGGATGAGTTCGCCTGCTTTGAAGCGAGCGGTGAGGTCCTTCGACACGGTGAGCACGAGCTGCGCCTTCTCGCCTTGCACCGTCCCAACGAGCACGATGGCGCTTCCGAGCTTGTCCCGAAGCTGCTCGGCCACTTCGCGGAGCGTCGCAGCGTCGAGCCCCGGAAACTCCGTCGCGAGAACCTTCGCACCGGCGAGGTCTCGCGCTTCGGCCAGCTTGCCGTCGAGCGAACTCCCGCCTCCCCCGCCTCCACCGAGAGCGACCTTGCGCTTGAGATCTGCCACTTCTTTCTCGAGAGCCTTCGCATGATCCGCGAGACGCGTCGTCTTCTCGACGAGGTCCGACGGACTTGCCTTCAGTGTCTTGGCGAGCGAGTCGACGGTTGCTTCGAGACCGCGAACGAACGCGAGCGCATTCTTTCCCGTGGCAGCTTCGATGCGACGAACGCCCGCAGCGACACCGCCTTCCGAAAGAATCTTGAAGAGACCGATGTCTCCGAGGGCACGAGCGTGCGTGCCCCCGCAGAATTCGACCGAGTCTTGCGTCATCGTGAGGACACGCACGACTTCGCCGTACTTCTCGCCGAACATGGCGACGGCGCCCCTCGAACGCGCGGTCTCGATGGGAAGGACTTCCGTGAGCACCGGAGCGTTCTGGAGCACCTTGTCGTTGACGAGGTCTTCGATGCGGCGAAGTTCGTCCTCCGTCACCGGCTTTCCGTGTGAGAAGTCGAAACGAAGGCGATCGGGACCGACGAGCGAGCCCTTTTGCGTCGCAGTCGGCCCCAGCACCGTACGAAGTGCCCAGTGCAAGAGATGGGTAGCCGAGTGATTGCGGCGCGTTGCTTGCCTCGTCGCGTTGTCGACGAGGAGCGTGAGTTCGTGGCCGGTCTCCACCTCGCCTTCGCGGATGCGCCCGTGGTGAACCGTGAGACCGGCGATGGGGCGTTCGGTGTTCTCGATGTCGATGACGGCGCTGCCGCTCTTTGCCGTTCCTCGGTCACCGACTTGACCGCCAGATTCTGCATAGAAGGGCGTCTCCGCCACGACGAAAGAAATCGCGTCGCCTGCGCTCGCTCGCGTGACGACCTTTCCTTCTTTCACGACCGTGAGCAGCTTCGACTTTCCGTCTTCGCGATCGTAGCCGGTGAAGCGTGTTTCGCCGGCGGAATTGAGCACCTCCCGCCAGACGTCGTCGATCGCGGCGTCGCCCACTTTCGAGCCTTCGCTGCGTGACCGCTGTGCCTCGAGGGCCTTCTCGTAGCCTTCGGTATCGAGCGAGAGGTCGCGCTCTTTGGCAATGACCTCCGTGAGGTCGAGCGGAAATCCGAACGTGTCGTAGAGCTTGAACGCCACGTCCCCCGAAAGTTCTTTCTTGCCCGAAGCGCGGAGCCCCGCGATTTCTTCGTCGAGGAGTTTGAGGCCGCGATCGATCGTCTCTCGGAAGCGGACTTCCTCTTGCTCGGTGACGCTGGCAATGAGGTCCTTCGCTCGCGCGAGTTCCGGGTAGTCGCCGCCCATGAGGTCGACGACGGAAAGGGCGACCTCGTGGAGGAATGGCTTCTGGATGCCGAGACGGTGGCCGTGGCGGATGGCGCGACGCATGACGCGCCTCAGCACGTACTCGCGACCGGCGCGGTCTGGCATGATGCCCTCGGAGAGAAGGAATGCCGTCGTTCGCGCGTGGTCAGCGATGACGCGCATCGAGACGTCGTCGTCGGCCAGCGTGCCGCGATACGTCTTCTTCGCTATCGACGCAGCCTTGTCCACGAGCGCGCGCAGAATGTCGCCGTCGTAGTTGCTGCTCTTGCCCTGCAGAACACTCGCCACGCGCTCGAGACCCGCGCCCGTGTCGACACAGGGCTTGGGGAGGGGCGTGAACGTCGCCTTGTCGCCGTCGAGCGATCGCACGAACTGCATGAAGACGAGATTCCAAATCTCCATCCAGCCGTTGCCGGCCGCGTCGGGCTCCTGTCCGAACGTCGACACATCGGGGTTGTCGCCGTGGAAATAGTGAATTTCCGTGCACGGACCGCACGGGCCCGTGTCGGCCATCTGCCAGAAGTTGTCGGCCATACCCATGCCGATGATGCGCTCGTCGGCAACGCCCGTGACGCGCTTCCAGATCCCCCGCGCCTCGTCGTCGGCCGGAATGCCCTCCTCACCACCGAACACCGTGATGACGAGTCGCTCCTGCGGGATGCACCAGACCTTGGTGAGGAGCTCCCACGCGTAGCTGATGGCTTCTTCCTTGAAGTAGTCGCCGAAGCTGAAGTTGCCGAGCATCTCGAAGAACGTGTGATGACGAGCCGTCACGCCGACATTTTCGAGGTCGTTGTGTTTGCCCGAAATGCGGATGCATTTCTGGCTCGAGGTCGCACGCGTGTAGGAGCGAACGTCCTTGCCGAGGAACACGTCCTTGAATTGGACCATGCCTGCCGCGGTGAACATGAGGGACGGGTCGTTCGATGGAACGAGAGAAGCGCTCTCGACGACTTCGTGGCCTTTGCCCTTGAAGAAGTCGAGATAGCTACGACGGATGTCCCGAGTGATCGGCGATTCGCCAAAACGCGCTGTCATGCGGTTTTCCTACCATAAGGCAGGCAACCTAGAGACCGCTTTCCTCGTAGAGAGCGTCGTACTTGCCTGCCACGACCGCGGGGCTGAAATGGTTCTCGTAGTGCGCGACGAGGTCTTCTGCCTTCGGGGGCGTACGAAGCAAGGCTAATGCAGCGCGCGCCAAAGCCTCCGAGTCTCTTGGTGGCACGACCGTGCAAGCACCGAGCTCCGGCAGCGGTCCTCCATCCGCCACCACGACGGGTTTGCCGAGCGCCAAGGCTTCGAGGAGGACGAGCGGTAGGTCGACCTTTCCGTAGAGCTCATCGACGGGAAAAAGCACGACATCGGCAGCGGCGATCCATTGCCACATGTCCTTCACTTCACCCACGTGAAGCGGGGCCATACCCTTTGCGCTGTTCGCACTCGCATCCGCGTGGAGCCCTTCGACTTCTTTGCGCGCTGCACCTGCCCGCATCGTTTTGGCCCGGCACGCGAACACGACGCGCACGCCCTCGCGCACGAGGGCCGCCGCGGCACTTGCGACCGTGCGTGCCCCGGTCGAAACCTCGTAGTCCCCCGGGTAGAGTGCGACCACGTCGGTCTCGGATAGACCGAGCGCTTGCCGCGCCACGGTGCGCGCACTTCCGCGAGCGATGCCACGCGCAGCGGCTGGTAGCGCCGCGCACGGTGGAACGACGACGATGCGCTTCTTCGCGCCGGCAGCCAGGAGCCGCGATTTGGTGTGCTCGCTCAGTGCGATAAGCACGTCTCCGAAGAGCAACTTGGAAACGCCTTCGAAAGACTTGGGAGCGCTCGCAATCGTTTGGAACACGGGACCGCGCATGCGACCCATCGTTCGCGCAGCTCGCGCGGCATACGAGGAGGCTGGATTCGGCGCAAAGACGAAATGCCATGCCGCTGCGCGCTCGCCGAGAACGAGGCGACCGAACACGCGCGCGTTGGCCTCGAGCGCTGGGGTGAAGGCGCCCGAGGTCACATACACGTCGTCACGACGAACGGAGCTCGGAAGCGAGGTCTCCGAACCGTCGGTCAGGACGATGGGAGACACACGCGCGAGGTGGCTCGCCACGTCGCGTACGAGGTTCTTCGACCCGTCGTTCCACGGCGGCACGACGGGTTTGGAAACGAAGAGAACGGTCTTCAGAGCAGCGACTTGATCTCTTTGTCGATCTCGGCCTCTTCACCGTCGTGGTAGCCCTGGTGGACGAACTTCACGACGCCCTGCTTGTCGACGATGAACGTCGTCGGCATGTTGGCCGGCTTCCACTTGTCGGCCTGCGCCTTCTTTTCGTCCCACACGAGCGGGAACTTGGCTCCGTGCGTGTTGCCGAAGTCGGCAATCTGCCCCTTCTCGTCGTCTTCCGAGATGCCGATGATGACGAGGCTTCCCTTGTACTTGACGTTCAGCTCTTGGAGCTTCGGGAACGACTTCTTGCAGGGCTCGCACCAGGTGGCCCAGAAGTCGACGATGACGACCTTGCCCTTGTTTCCGGACAGCGAAACTTTGCCTTGGCCGTTCACGGAGTCGAGCGAGAAGTCGGGACCGGGGTTACCGACGAGACCGCCCTTGCCCGCCGGCGTTGCGCCGCCCGGAGTCGCGCCACCGCCACAACCGCCCACAGAGATCAGCGAAAGGGCCATCATGAGACCGCCCGCTACTTTTCCGAAAACCTGCTTCGTCATGGTGCAAAGTTATACCACGACCGACGGCGCGAAATCAGCAGGCTTTTCTGCACCGAGCTTCGAGCCATGTCTGACCGCTCGGGCTCCGCCTATCCCTGCGGCGTCGCGCAGAGTTTCTGGCTTCCCTTGGGTAGACACTTCAAGCCCGGGTTGCCGCAGCTAGCGTCGCTCGTACACGTCTGTCGACAGGTGTCCGACCCCGTCGGGAACACGACCCAACCCGGATCGCATTTTCCGTTCACTGCCTTGCGCTTCGGCGTCGCGGCTGCGGGAGCCGTGCCTGCGTCGACCACTGCAGGTGCACCGCCGGCGTCCTTCACGACACCTGCACCTGCGTCGCGATTGACGACGATGGGCACGTTCGGCGTGTTCGGCGTCGGGGCCTCTGGCATGACCTCGAAGGCTTGGTCGCCGAGCCAGCCCATCGTCTTCTCACCGTTCGGCGCGGTGAAGGTCACGAGGGCCGCACCTGGCATGGTCGCAATCTTCTTCACACTGGTTCCGGCAGGAATGTGCGCGACGACAGCTCCCGTGGGCGGCGACTGTCGCACATCGAACTCACGGAGCGTCGTCGCGGTCTCGTCGACCTTGCGCTCGGTGGGATAGCGCGTGATGTTCTTCTCGTTGACCGCGGGGCCGTCTGCCGCGGGCTTGGCCGTTGCAGCGGTGGCACTCGTTGCGGGCTCGGCGCCGCCCTCCTCTTTCGAACACGGGTTGAGTGAGAGCGCCGAGACGGTGAGGATGAGGAGGGTTCGCATCGGTTTCGAACGCTACGAGGAACTTGGCAGGTCCGTCAACCATCTGCGGAAGATCTCGTAGCCCTCCACGATGAGTCCCACGCCTGTCGACTCGTTCTTCTGGTGAGCTTGCGCGTTTTCGCCAGGACCGAGATTCACCGCAGGAATTCCGAGCGCTGCGAATCGCGCCACGTCGGTCCATGCCTGCTTCGGCGCAACGCCCGCGACCCCGGACGCGGCGAGCGCGCGTACGAGTGGGTTCGCGGCGTTCGGGGGGGCCGCAGGTGACAAGTCCGTTATGTGGATGCGTGCGCGATCGCCCACGAGCCGGCGAAGGTTCTGCTCGGCCTCCTCGAGCGAGTACTTGGGAGCAAACCTGTGGTTCAGATTGACGACGAAGCGATCGGGAACGATGTTGCGACCTCGCCCTCCGTCCCAGGCGCGCGTGACGGTGAACACGCTCCGATACGTGACGCCCTCGAGCTCGCACTCTTCTGGCTTCGCACTCGCGATGTCGGTCAAGAACGCTGCGCCCCGATAGATGGCGTTGTCCCCTTCCCACGGCCGTGCCGAGTGTCCTGTCTTGCCCTCGAACGTGAGCTCGGCATGGATCGACCCGCAGCAACCGAGATGCATCTTGTTGTCCGAAGGCTCGAGGCACACCGCGAGGTCGATGCCGAGCAGCTCCTTGTCTTCGGCCAAGACGGGTCCCAGTTCGTTCTCGGCAAATGGACCTTCTTCCCGCGCGTAGAATACGAGCGTCAGATCGCAATCGGCGCCAAGCGCGTGCCAATGCTCCGCGAGAGCAATCATGACCGCGAGCCCACTCTTCATGTCACTCGCACCGGCGCCGAACACGCGGTCGCCTTCGATGCGCGCCTTTCCATTCTCGGTGCGTACGGTATCGAAGTGACCGCACAGTGCCACGTGGGGGCGCCCCTTGGCTTTGGCCCCTCGCGATACGGGCACGACGATGGAGTGGCTATACCTGCGAATGGGGGCTGCAAGCGGCAACCGCTCTAGCCGAGCTTTCACAGCGTCACAGATGGCAGCTTCCTCACCGATGGGAGAGTCGATGGCGCAAAGCCAAAGGAGTGTGTCGCGTAGTTCGGTCGCGAGAGAAGGCGAAGTCATCGGGCGGTATCCTATCGCGTCGTCCCCTCGAAAGCGAAGGTCGAGCGGACGCGTATCAGACGGCGACGCCGAAGTCGCGAAGCGCGCTGTTCAAGCTCACCTTCTTGTCGGTGCTCTCGCTGCGCTTGCCGATGATGAGCGCACACGGCACGCCGAACTCACCGGCCGGGAACTTCTTGGGACGTGAACCGGGAATGACCACGGAACGAGCCGGCACGCGACCGCGGTGCTCGACCACTTCGCTCCCGGTCACGTCGAGAATAGCGGTAGACGATGTGAGCACGACACCGGCGCCGATGACGGCCTCTCGCCCCACGCGCACCCCTTCGACGACGATGACGCGTGATCCGATGAATGCGCCGTCTTCGATGATGACGGGCTGGGCCGAAGGAGGCTCGAGGACCCCGCCGAGACCGACGCCGCCGGACAAGTGAACGTCACGACCGACCTGCGCGCAGGAACCGACCGTTGCCCACGTGTCGACCATGGTGCCCGTTCCGACGTACGCACCGATGTTGACGTAGCCCGGCATCACGATGGCGCCGGATTCGACGTGAGCGCCGAAGCGAACGACACCGGGGGGGACGACACGCACGCCCGCAGTATCGAGCCCCTTCTTGATGGGAATCTTGTCGTGGAACTCGAAAGGTCCCACTTCCATGCGCTCCATCTTGCGAATCGCAAAGTAGAGAAGCACGGCTTGTTTGAGCCACGCATGGACCGTCCACGGCGCGTCGGGCGCATCGGATGGAGGCGGCGTGGCGATACGCAAGGCGCCCCGATCGAGCGCACCTACGGTCCGAAGTACGGCATCCGTCGATTGCGGGAGCAAGCTTC
This sequence comes from Polyangiaceae bacterium, assembly GCA_046351415.1. GTDB lineage: Bacteria > Myxococcota_A > Polyangia > Polyangiales > Polyangiaceae > JABFRG01. The sequence continues at coordinate 422,877 of JAXLYO010000002.1, forward strand.
GATCTGCGAAGGCCGCTTCGATGCGCTCTTGATCGGTCACGCGGTCGCTCGACTCAGGCGACGGGGGCAGCTTCGGTGCCGGCGAAGAAGTAGCTGATCTCGATCTTCGCGTTGTCGAGGGAGTCGGAACCGTGGACGGCGTTCTCGCCGACGTTGGTGCCGAAGAGCTTGCGGAGCGTACCCGCCTCGGCCTTGGCCGGGTCGGTTGCGCCCATGACGGCGCGGTAGTCGAGAACCGCGTTCTCCTTCTCAAGAACGGCCATGACCACCGGCGAGCGGGTCATGAACTCACAGAGCTCGCCAAAGAAGGGGCGCGCCTTGTGGACTGCGTAGAACCCTTCCGCCATTTTGCTTGTAAGGTGCACTTTCTTCAGTGCGACGATCTGGAAGCCCTTCTCTTCCAGGTGAGCGAGAACAGCGCCTGCCTTTTTCTTTTCGACGGCGTCGGGCTTGATGATGCAGAAGGTACGTTCGAGGGCCATGGGGAATCGTCTTTCTCTCTCTCCGTCTCCGGGGAGCTGCCGCGTTCGTGAGGTCGAGGCTCGATGCCTGCGGCTTCGCCGAACTCGAAATGTCAGTTACTTTCCGCGCTTTTAGGCAAGCCTCCCGTGAGTTGCAAGAGCGAGGGCCTCGCACTCCCAAAAAACCGACGGAGGGCACGCGCTTGCAGTACCTGAACGCAGGACCAGATCCACGAGCGGTCCGTTCGAGATAGACACACGGAATGTCGAGTAGCCCGAACGGACAGCAGGAACGAAACGCCAAGGCCCGCCCGTCCGCCATCGTGATTGGCGCAGGTCACAATGGCCTCGTGGCGGCGCTCTTTCTCGCAAAGGCGGGCCTCGCGGTTCGCGTGCTCGAAGACAAGCCGGTCATTGGCGGCGCCGTGCGAACGGAGAAGCCCTTCGAGAAAGTGCCTGACCTGCGCGCGTCGACGGGCGCGTATCTCCTCGGGCTCATGCCCCCCGAGCTGCTCCAGAAGATGGGCATCAGCCTTCCGAGGACGCGTCGGAACCCGCACTACTTCCTTCCGACGACAGACGGTCGCCACCTTCTCTTCGGATCGGACGAGGCCGAAATGAAGCGCCAGTTCCTCACGTTCTTCTCGGAGCAAGACTGGCGCGCCAATGAAGCCATGCAGAAGGAGCTCGATCAGATTCGCGAAGACATCGCGCCGACGTGGATGGAGGAGCCACTCAGCCTCGAAGAAACGGCAGAAAAGTACGTAAGGCGCGAGCTCCGCACGGCCTTCATCGACCTATGCCGAAAGTCGGTGGGCGAGTACCTCGATCGCTTCGGCTTCAAGAGCGACCTCCTCAAGGCCATGTATGCCGTCACAGACGGTTTCTCGGGCATGCTCGGCAGCTTCGACACCCCCGGCACGGGCATGAACTACCTCGTCCACAACATGTGCCGTCTTCCCGACGCGGGCGGCACGTGGATGATCGTCGAGGGAGGCATGGGGCGCGTGACGTCGTCCATCGCCGAACGGGCGCAAGAACATGGGGCGGTGATCGAGACGGGAAAGAAGGTCGCTTCTCTCGTGATCGAGCGAGGCACGGCAAAGGGAGTCGTGCTCGACGACGGGACGACGCTTTCGGCCGATGTCGTCGTCTGCAATGCCGACCCGTTCCGTATGCAAAACCTCATCGGGCGACATCTCCTTCCCGAGGCGTACAACACGCGCATCGACGAATACCGGCGCGACGGCTCCACGTTGAAAGTGAACCTGGCCCTCTCGGACCTGCCGAAATTCAAGTGCCTTCCCAACACGCCGGCTTCGGGTTTCGGGCCGACGATTCACCTTCTGCCAGACGAACAGGAAGTGATGTCGAAGCTCCGCTCTGGCTACGAGGAGGTGCGGGCAGGCAAACTCTGCGACTTCCCGACGATCGAGTGGTACTTGCACACCGCCGTCGATCCGACGCTCCGAGACGAGAAGGGGCACCACACGGCAGCCCTCTTCGTGCAATGGGTCCCGTACGACATCGTCGGGAGCACCTGGGAGGACGAGGAAGCGAGCTACGTGAAGCACCTTCTCTCCATCTGCGACCGCTTCGCGCCAGGAACGAGTGATCTCGTGGTCGACACATTTTCGCTTCACCCGCAGAAGATCGAGAAGCACTTCGGCATCACGCGCGGACACATCCACCACGTGGACAATTCGTTCGGCTTCGCAGATCGATTGCCCTACGCGACGCCGATTGAACGCCTCTACTCGTGCAGCGCGGGCTGTCACCCTGCGGGGGCGGTTATCGGCGCCGCAGGCCACAATGCCGCGATGCGGGTCTTGAAGGATCTGGAACGTTCATGAAAGCGAAGGGGCGCGCTCTTGCGGCCATGGCGGCCTTCACGCTCTCGGCTTGCGGATGTCCGAACAGTCGCACGCCACGCATCGATACGATCTTCCCCTCGGGCTACACCGCGCCGGACGCACAGGCGAGTGCAGCCGCATACGCTCGCCTCCGAGGTCTCGCAGGAGATTGGTCGGCGAAGCTTCCCAATGGAAAGCTCGTGTATGCGTCCTATCGAGAAGTCGCGAACGGCAGCGCGGTCGTCGAGACGTTCATGACCTCGTCAGGCGACCAAACCCTGACCATCTTTCATCGTGACGGGGCCGGACTCATGCTGACGCACTACTGCGCGCAAGGGAACCAACCGCGCCTCGGCGTCGTCGCCATCACCGGGAGCGAGATCCATTTTCGCTACATCGATGCGTCCAACTTGAACGACAAGCAGGACTTGCTCGCCAAGTTGAGCATCGTCTTTCGCGGCGTCGACAATTTCGAGAAACACGAGAGCTACCGCTTGGCGAACGGAGCCGTGGAAACGACCGTGCTTTCCTTTGCGCGCGTTCGGCACCCCATCGACTGAGGGCGCCCCCTCGGAAGGCCATCTGGAGCTCCGTTCCTCCACTCGAGAGAGGGCCTAAGTGTCGCCTCGGCGATAGCGCTCAGCGCTTTCTTCGACTTCCGTGAGAACGGCATCAACGGACTCGGGTTCCACCTCGTCACGCAGCGCGATACGCAGCATGCGCTTTTCCTTGTCGAAGCGAGCGTGCTCTGCCGCCTCCTTCACGCGGACCCGGGCGTCCGGGTCTTGGCGCAGAAGCCGCGCGGCCGCGAAACGCACGGCCGGAGCGGTGTCTGGATTCGCGACCGCTCGAAGCATCGCTTCGCGATCGACGAGAGTCCCGCGATACCCTTGTCCTTGAGATTGCTCGAGCGAGGAAAGCTGCCCGAGCCAAGTGGCCGTATCCGAACGTTTGTCGAGGAGCGCGAGTTCTCCTTCGATCGTTCCGGCTGGCTCGTTCGGTCCCTTGTTTCGCGCCACCGCCGTGCGAATCTGCGCTGCCACGTGCGCGAGTTCCTCTTGGGACATTTCGGTGCGATCGTGAATCGTGAGCACGAGTGGCACCGAGGTACGCCCAACTCGCTGAACGGCGAGTGTGGAGCCCGACAGCTCGATGTCTCCAATCTCTCCGTAGGGAATGAAGGCGCCGAGGACGTTTCGCTCCGTCTCGCCGTCGTAGGCCCCCACGACATGGACGCCGGCCCGCGAGAGCGTGACCCGGTGACGTTGCCGCAACGTATCGAACAGAGGATGGCGCAGGAGAAAGCCGAGAAGACTCGTCGCGGCGATGACGGCGCCAAAGAAGAAGACCACCGCGAACAAGTGCGTTAGCTCGTTCGACCAAACGCGCGACAGCGACCATAGCTGGAGCGCGATGCCGATGAACGAGAGCGCGCCGAGTGCCCACGGGCTCACTCCCGCACGCCACGCCAGCATGTTGGCATCGCGCTGCCCTACGCCGAGCATGTCGTGAATCGCAGAGAGGGCCTCTCGGGAAGGAACGCGCAAAAGAATCGGGCGCAGGCGGCCGCGCACGGCGAGCGCTACCTCGTGCACGTCATCTTGAAGGATGGCCGTGGATGCCCCCGTCACGTCCCGCGCGCGTATGCGGCGCTTGCCGATGCGGAGCGCGCCTTCCTCGAGTCGCACCTTCGAGGCACGAAAGGTCGGAACGGGCAGAGCGAGCTTCCGCATCCAAAGGAACGTCACGAGCCCCTGAAGGGCGAAGAAGTGCGGGGCGAACGAAACGTCGGGGTTTCCCTTCCAGACGAGAAACGGCAGAACGCCGAGGGCGAGGGAGAGGAACTCGACAATCCACAGAACCCCGCGACGCTTCGGAGAAAGGGCGCCATCGAGCACTTCGACATCGAAATCGAGTGCAGCCCCTCGTTTGGCCAAGCCTGACCTACTTGTTCACGAAGTGGGCGTAGTTCGACTTGAACGCCGACGTCCAGACGCTCTCGAGCTGCTTGGCAAACGCCTTGTCGTCGATGAAGAGGCTGACGTTGCGGCTGCGATAGAAGTAGTCGCCTTCCCAGTTGCTCGTGCCGAGCCAGCCGCGCACGCCGTCGACGATCATGTACTTGGCGTGTGCGACGCGCGCGAACGGAACCGGCCCTCCGGACCAAGGGGGAATGGTAAGGACCTTGACGGACACGCCGGGCAAGCGAGCAAGGTCTTTCAGGACGACGTCGTTCTCGGCCCACGTAGACGTGAGGAGGCTCACGCGGACGCCACGGCGCGCAGCGCGCACGAGCGCATCGTAGAGCTCGGGAAAGGGCTGGCCGTCGCGATAGGTGGGCTTCAGCTCAGGGAGCTCGAGGCGCACGGTGTCCTTCGCTTCGTCGATCCAAGCGATGAGCTTCGGCAACTCCCACATGCGCTCGTTCGGAAGCAACTTCCGGGGACTCGCGCCGAGCATGATGGGGCGATACCCGAGCGTGGTGTCGTCACGGCCAAGGCCGCTCGGCGGCGTTTGTGACTCGGCCGTCGCCCAATCGAGCTCGAAGATCGTGTGAAGACCGCGAGCGACCTCGGTGTCGGTGGTGCGGATACCGAGCTCGTGAATGTGCTCGAGCGCGCGATAGTCGAAGTTCTGGCTTCCGAGGAAGACCTCGTTGCCATCGACGATGAAGTACTTCGCGTGCTGCACGCCGCCCATGATGGCAGTCATGTCGAGCTTGCGAACCTTGATGGCCGCGCGAAGCTCGAGACGCTCCACACTCTCCGGGTACTTGTGGAAGAACTCCGTGTCGACGAGGATGCGTACCTTCACGCCGCGATCGGCGGCGGCTTCGATGGCTTTCAGCACCGGCTCGAGCACGCCTTTGCCAGGACGCGGGTCGTTCGAAATGTAGAACTGTTCGATCTCGAGGGTCTTCTTGGCCTTCGAGATCATGTCGAGCCACACCTCGGAGGTGTCGCGGATGTCTTGGTGATCGAGTGCGGTCTCGAGAGGAATGGTCTCGACCAATTCGATCGAACCGTTGACCGCCAGACGCGGTGGGGTCTTGGGGTCGCACGAAGCCGTCAAAAGGACGGCGAGCGGCACAAGCATCCAACGCATGTCCACCGCAATACCGCGGATTTGGCGCTGGTACAAGGAGCACCACCGCTCTCGAGTCTCCCAGCGGAAAACCGCCAGGGGCGTGGCGCAGACCGGGCCATCGAAGGTCCCGGCGCCTCAGTGAAACGACATTTCCCTACATTACGCGCTCGCAGGCTCTTCCCTCGGCCAGGGCGACCCGGGGAACTAGCGCGCGAGAGAGACGACGTCGCCGTTCGTGTCGATCCAGAACAGCGACTTGGGTGTGACGATCATCTTCGTGGGCGTAACCGCGAACGGAGCGAGGTCGCGAGGAAGGGCGCACGCGCCCCGCTTGCACGAGCGAATCAGATTTCCTCCCCCGCCCGTCTCGGCCCAGAAGATCTCGTCCTCGTCCGCCGTGAAGGACTCGATTTGTCCAATGGTCTGCCACACGATGCTCGGTTGGTTGTTGCCGCCAGGACAGCCTGCCTCCGGGCAATGTCCGATCGCGGAGCGCCCCTGAGGCGTCGTGAAGCGAAGATAGCGCTGCGCACCGGTCACGGCGAACGAAAGCGCCGGCGTCGCCATGAACGCCGTACCCGTGCACGGAAAACTGTCGATGGGACAGCTGTACACGGCGCCTCCCGTCGTCGCGCTGTAATAAACCTTCGTGGCAGAGAGCCCCAACAGGTTGGCCGCCTCGGTCTTGGCAGCAGCGAGAGCGAGCGCGCCACATACACCGCTCGTGCAGGTGAAGCCGAGGATGCCCGTCATCGGGTTGTGCGCATAAACGCTGTAGCTCGTGGAGCTTCGGGTCACCGAGCGGATGATCGGGAAACCTGCCATCGACGTTCCTTTGCTCACGAGGGTCGTGCACCCGGTGGCGAGGGGGCAATCGTAGAGCCGCGCGTTGCCGTCGGTGTTTCCAGCGAAATCGAAAGAGCCGCTCGCTGCTGCGATGACTCCCGTGCCCCCGGGGTTGACCGCGGTGAAATCGGCGAGTTTCTTCAGACCCGCGCCCGCGCACGGACCATCCACCGAACAGCTCTGAACGAAGTTGCCCGCCGTGAATACGAGGATGTTTCCATCGATCGCGAAATCATGCGCCGCTTGCCCCATCACACGCGGCACAGGCTTGCATGCTCCGGCAACGCAGGTGCCTCCGCCACAAGAATGCCCGCACGCGTTGCAGTGATCGCCCGACGTCTGGAGGTCCACGCACGCTGCCCCGCACGGAGTCTTGCCAGGCTCGCAGCTCACGCCGCTATCCTGCGGCGAGCTATCTTGCACCGAGCCATCGGACTGGATGACAACGCCGGTGTCCGCAGACGTTGCAGCGTCGCTCGCGGACGTCCGCGAGCCGCCCGAGTCTGCCACGCATGCAAGAAAGGCGAGTCCGAGCGCCGCAATGCCAACACCGAGTTTGCGCATGGCTGAGCCTCTTATCATTGCGCCTCTGGCCGGGCAATTGGGGTGAGGCTGCTCCTCCAGGTGAAAAAGCAAAGGACGCCCGCGTTTGCAGGCGTCCCGTTTGTCACTCCGTCTGTCACTCCATGGGAGCTACTTCTTCATCATGCTCATGAGCGTGCTCGCCATTTCGCTCGGGTTGGGAGCGACCTTGCACCCGGCGGCGAGAAGCGCGTCGATCTTCGCAGCAGCGGTGCCCTTCCCGCCCGAGATGATGGCGCCAGCATGTCCCATGCGCTTTCCGGGCGGAGCGGTCGTTCCCGCGATGAACGAAGCCACCGGCTTCTTGAAGTTCTTCTTGATGTACTCGGCTGCACGCTCTTCGGCGCCGCCTCCGATTTCGCCGATGAGAATGACGCCGTGGGTATCTTCGTCCTTGGCGTAGAGCTCGAGCACGTCGATGAAGTCCATGCCCGCAACGGGGTCTCCACCGATGCCGACGCAGGTCGACTGACCGACACCGAGCGCGGAGAGCTGTCCGACGGCTTCGTACGTGAGCGTGCCCGACTTCGAGACGACACCGATGTTGCCGACCTTGTGGATGTGGCCGGGCATGATGCCAATCTTGCAGGCTCCGGGCGTGATGACGCCGGGGCAGTTCGGTCCGATGAGGCGCGTCTTCGACTGCGTTTCGAGTACGCGACGGACGCGGAGCATATCGACCGCGGGAATGCCCTCGGTGATGCACACGACGAGGTCGAGACCAGCGTCGAAACCTTCGAGGATGGCATCAGCCGCGCCGGGCGGAGGTACGAAGATGACCGTGGCGTTCGCGCCTGTCTTCGCAACCGCGTCACGCACCGTGTCGAAGACTGGAACTTTGCCTTCGAACTTTTCGCCACCACGGCCTGGCGTCACGCCACCGACGACCTGCGTTCCGTATTCGATCATCTGCTTCGCGTGGAAGCCGCCGGCGCTGCCGGTGATGCCCTGGACGAGAAGCTTCGTTTGTTTTCCGACGAGGATACTCATTTTGCACCTCCCGTGACCGCGGCGACGACCTTTTGGGCGCCATCCGCCATCGTCGTTGCTGCGGTGATGGCGAGGCCGCTTTCCGCAAGAATCTTTCGTCCGAGTTCCACGTTGGTTCCTTCCAGGCGTACGACGAGCGGCACTTTGAGGCCGATCGATTTGGCAGCGGCAACGACACCGTTCGCGATGACGTCGCATTTCATGATGCCGCCGAAGATGTTCACGAAGATCGCCTTCACGTGCGGGCTCTTCAAGATGATGGTGAAGGCCTTCTCGACTTGCTCTTGGTTTGCACCACCGCCCACGTCGAGGAAGTTCGCGGGGGAAACGCCGCTCTTCTCACCGAAGACTTTGATGATGTCCATCGTGGACATCGCGAGGCCCGCGCCATTGACGAGACAACCCACGTTGCCGTCGAGCGAGACGTAGCTGAGACCGGCGGCCTTGGCCTCGAGCTCGACTGCGTCTTCTTCGTCGGTATCGCGAAGTTGCGCCCATTCCTTGTGGCGGAACTCGCCGTTTTCGTCGAAGTTCACCTTCGCATCGAGTGCCATCACGTCGCCGTTATTGAGAACGACGAGCGGGTTGATTTCGACGAGGGAGCAGTCTTCCTTCATGAAGCACTCGTAGAGCGCGAGCATGACCTTCGTGAACTTGCCGACGGTCTCCTTGCTGTAGGTATGCATGCCGAGCTCGAAGGCGAGTTGGCGGGCTTGGTACGGCATGAGGCCCGTGATGGGGTCGACGTGGATCGTCAAGATCTTCTCGGGCGTGTCGTGAGCGACCTTCTCGATGTCCATGCCGCCTTCGGTCGACGCCATGAAGGCAACCTTGCGCTGCTCGCGGTCGATGACCGCTGCGAGGTAGAACTCCTTCGCCATGTCGAGCCCTTGCTCGATGTACAAGCGACGAACTTTCTGCCCCTCGGGCCCAGTCTGATGCGTGACGAGCTGCATGCCGAGGATCTTCGACGCGAGCTCCTTCGCTTCCGCAGGTCCGCCCTTGGCCACCTTGACGCCGCCGCCCTTGCCGCGACCGCCGGCGTGAATTTGCGCCTTCACGACGACGAGGGAGTTGCCGGTCTCCTTTTCGAGAGCCGTCGCCTTCTCGAACGCCTCATCGACGGAGAGTGCGGGATAGCCCTTGGGCACGGGGATGCCGTACTTGGCGAAGATCTGCTTGCCTTGGTATTCGTGGATTTTCACGCCTACGTGGCTACCACGCTTGAGCCGGCCGGACAGGCGAAAAATGGGGCCCGCTCGCGCGTCCGCTCGCTTACGCGAATCGGGCAGGCTCGCGCGTCCGCTCGCTTACGCGAATCGGGCAGGCTCGCGCGTCCGCTCGCTCACGCGAATCGGGCAGGCTCGCGCGTCCGCTCGCTTACGCGAATCGGACGACTTTTCCCGGACGGGAGCCCGTAGGGGATCCCTTCTCGGCGACGACGGTGCCGGAGACGAGGGTCGCGCGGTAGCCATCCGCATCCTGCAGGAGGCGCTTGCCGCCTGCGGGAAGGTCGTGGACGAGGCGCGGCTTCAGGAGGCGCAGCTTCGCCATGTCGATGACGTTGAGGTCGGCCTTCTTTCCGACCGCAAGCTCTCCGCGGTCACGGAAGCCCATGTAATCGGCGTTGCGCTTCGAGAGGCCGTGCACGACGAACTCGAGCGGAAGGCCTTCCTTACGGTCGCGAGCCCAGTGACTGAGCATGAACGTGGGGAAGCTGGCGTCGCAAACCGTTCCGACGTGCGCGCCGGCGTCGCTGAGCCCGAACAGAGCGCGCGGATGGGTCAGCATGGTGCGGACGTTGTCCAAGCTGAACTCGGTGTAGTTGTAGAGCGGGAAGTAGAGCGTCTCGCCGGCGGCCAGGAGGTCGTAGAGGTGCTCGAGGACGGGCATCTTCTTGGCGTAGGACTCGGCGTAGACCGAGTCTTCCAGCTTGGGCTCGTAGTTCATCTTCTCGCCGAGCTTGAAGAGGCGGAGCGAGATTTGTTCGAGGCGCTCCAAGAGTTCGTCGACGAGCGGCGGGATCGAGTTGTCCCCTGCGACGCGGTGATGCTTCTCTTGCAGAAGCTTCGCCTTGAAGGCCGGATCTTGCATGCGTCGCAGACGTTCCTCGAGTGGCAAGTCGGCGATCGCCCGATAGCTCGGGAAGCCGAGGAACGGATGGAAGGTCGTATCGAGGCCGAGAAGCACGCCGATTGCACGAGCCCCCGCCTGAACGTAGAGCGGAAGTCCTTTGGCGACGCCCGCCTCGACCTCGCCCAGAATCCGCTTCCACTGGAGCGGCTCCTTGTCGCGCTGCATGAGGGACATCGAGAGGCGGTGTCCGCCCGCAGCTTCCGCCAGAGCCCGTACGACCCCGAACTCACGTTCGAAATGCTCGGGACCATGGTTCATGTCGAAGTCAGACACGACTTGCGCGACGCCGTGCGAGAGCCCTTGGAACGCGGACCCGAGGATCGCGAGCTCCTTCGCCTCGACGAAGGCCGCCGGCGTGTCTGCACCGCGCGCGGACTTGTGATTGTCGGAGCGCCCCGTGCTGAACCCGACGGCCCCCGCGACCAGGGCTTCGCGCAAACACGCGGCCATCAGCTTGGCGTCCTCGTCCGTCGCGGCCTCACGATTGAGGCCGCGCTCGCCCATGATGAAAACGCGCAGAGCATCGTGAGGAACCTGCGTGGCAATGTCGATGGAGCGCGGCATCTTCGCGAGCGCATCCATGTACTCTGCAAACGATTCCCAGTTCCACTTCAGGCCCTCGGCGAGCGCAGCGCCCGGAATGTCCTCGACGCCTTCCATGAGTTCGATGAGGCGCTCTCGGTGCTCCTTGCGTGCCGGCGCAAAGCCAATGCCGCAGTTGCCCATCACGCAGGTGGTCACACCGTGAAGGAGCGAAGGAGTGAGCTCCGGATCCCACGTCGCCTGCCCGTCATAGTGCGTATGCACATCGACGAACCCCGGCGTCACGATGGCGCCTTCCGCATCGATCGAGCGCTTCGCCGCGGCGCCGCCGAGCTCGCCGGAGCTGCCGATCGCCGCAATGCGTCCGTCTGAGATCGCGACGTCCGCGCGACGCGGAGCCGATCCCGTTCCGTCCACTACGAGGCCACCGGTTACGATGCAGTCATACATGAGGGAAACTCCTTTTGGCACTCAGTGCCAGTTTCTAGGAGAAAATCTGACACGTCGTCTGACACCGCGCAACCCCGCGGTGCATAAAAAAAGCCGCCTCTCAAGAGAAGCGGCTTCTTTCGCGAGCGCAAGCTCTATCGCTTGCCCCTGGGGGGGTTACGGCGTCTTTTTGCAGACGTCGACGACCGCCTGAACGCTGTCGGCGCTCTTCTTGAGCATGCCCTTCTCCTCTTCGGTGAGGGGGATCTCGATGATCTTCTCGACGCCGCCGGCTCCGATGATGCAGGGCACGCCCATGAACATGTCCTTGTAGCCGAACTGTCCATCGAGGTAGGCCGCGCACGGAAGGAGGCGCTTCTGGTCGAGGAGGTAGGCTTCCGCCATCGCGACCGCACTCGTGGCGGGCGCGTAGTACGCGCTCGTGCCCATGAGGTTCACGATCTCGCCGCCGCCCTTGCGGGTGCGCTCGACGATCGCTGCGAGCTTGTCCTTGGCGATGAGGGTCGTCGCCGGGACGCCGTTGATGGTCGTCATCGAGAGCACGGGGACCATGTCGTCGCCGTGACCACCGAGCACCATCGCGCGAACGTCTTTGATGCTCACGTTCGCTTCGCGAGCGAGGAAGCACTGGAAGCGCGCCGAGTCGAGCACGCCGGCCATGCCCGCGACCATGCCCTTCTTGCAGCCCGTCACGCGCTGGTATTCGAACACCATCGCGTCGAGCGGATTCGAGATCACGATGGCGAATGCGTTCGGGCAGTACTTCTTCGCGTTGTTCGCGACGTCGCGGATGATGGGCAGGTTCGTCGCGACGAGGTCGTCACGCGATTGGCCCGGCTTCCGCGGGATGCCGGCGGTGATGATGAGGACGTCGGCGCCCTCGAGGTCGGCCCAGCTCGAGGTGCCGCGGATGTTCGAGTCATAGCCGAGGACCGAGCCGTTCTGCTCGAGGTCGAGAGCCTTGCCCTTGGCGAAATTCTCTTTGGCCGCGATATCGAAGAGCCAAACGTCGCCGAGTTCCTCATTGGCGCACAGACGCGCGAGTTCACCACCGATATTGCCTGCTCCGATGAGTCCGATCTTCTTGCGCATGGACGACACTCCTTAGGTCTTGCCTGGGGGGTCCGGTGTGGGCCGCCAAGGCGGACTCAGGTCAATAGTCCAATGCGGCGGACCTGTGAAGCCTCCCAGCCTCGAATCTGCGAGGAAATCCACGGGTCGCACGAAACGCAGGGTCTCCGCCGAATCGAGACCGATGGTCCGTCCATCCTCGGACGCGCCATCCGGTTTCCATTCAGACACATGTTCCTTCCATTCAGACACGTGTTCCATTGGGTTTTGTTGGCTTCTCGCGAGAAGAACGGTAACTCTTGTAAGATCGGATGGCCGCTTCGAAGCCTAAATTAGTCGTGCCGGTCGCCCCCGCGACGGATACCGCCGAAGCAAAGGTCATCTGGTGCACGCACGAACATGGGCTCGCCATCGTCAAGAACGTCGCGGTGTTTCGCGACGAAGTGACGCCGGCCCCTTCGGCGGTCTACGCGCTACGCGATCAGCTCTTGCTGCTCGGCAAAGAGTATCCCGAGGCAGGCGTCGTACTTTTCTACGTATCGCCCGACGTGGAGGCCGAGTATCCGGACGAGCCGACACGCGCGGCGTTTCTCGACCTCCTTCGTTCGTCCCGCGGCGTCCTTCGCGGTACGGTCTATTCGGTGCTTCGCGGCGGCCTCATGGGCGTCACGGTCCGCGCACTCGCCCGCGCCATCCTGCATGCAGCCCGCGTCGGTGAATCGAGCGCCGTCGTGAGTTCTCTCGACGAAGCGGGAGCTTGGGCCGAAGCACGCTCCCTTGCCCGTGCCGCGGACCTCATCTCGACGTGGCATCAGCTCGGCATCTACGCAACGCAGCCGAGCGGTGCGAGGCCAGCCCAGCCGCCCCCGCCGAGTTCGCGCCCACCGTCTGAGGAATGATGGTTCGCCCTGGCCTCCGTAAGTGATAACCTCGGGGGTTCATCCAATGGGACCTCGCCTTCACGCGGAGCAACCGAACCAGCCCGAAGTCCGCTGGGCCACGCCTGCCAATGCCCTCGCGCGCATCGGCAACGTGCTCGTGTTTCGCGACGGCTCGATGCCGACGGTCAACGACGCGAAGCGACTCCACGCCGAAATTCTCGCCGTTGCGAGCGACTACCCGGAAGATGGCGCGGTCGTCCTCCACGTCACGCCGGACATCGACGATGGCTACCCGAGCGAAGAAGTGCGTGACGCATTTCTTCAACTTCTTCGGTCCACACGCGGAGAGGTGCGCGGGGTGGCCTACGCCATCCTACGAAAGGGGCTCCTCGGCGCGACGGTGCGCACGGTCGCACGAGCGCTGTTTCACGCGGCCCGCATCGGAAAGAATGGCGCGGTTCTGGACACGCTGGAAGAGGCTGCCACGTGGGCTTCGCAACGATCGCTCGTCGGTGCACGAGACCTCGCTTCGACCTGGCATATGCTCGGCTCGGTTTCCCAGGAAGCGAGCGGGCGGCATCCACTCATTCCGCCTCGGCGTTAGCATTCACCTTCGGCGCAAGACCGTCACTTCGCCAAGAAGCGCGCGCGCAATTCGGGTGTCGGGACACGACACGCCTCCGACTTGCCGAACCATCGGTAGCGGTTCTTCGCGATGAATCGATACACGAGGTCACGCACGAACCACGGGACGAGAATGCCGAGTGCGCCGAGTGACCACGGGAAAACGAGGTGCGAAGCGATTCGAACGGCCGCCGCCGAGTGGCTGTAGACCCGGCCATTTTGAACGAGCAGGATGCTGTCGGGGTCGCGCGCTGCGTCGGGTACGGGATACCCCACTTGTCCCAAAAGCGTTCGCGCCGCCTCCGACTGGAGCGGCGCGAACTTGAGCGTGTCTTTGGGATTTCGATCGATGAGAAAGTTCACCGAGGCATTGCAGAAATTGCAGACGCCATCGAAGAGAACGACACCGGTCACCATTGGGCTGATTCTAACCCTTGCTGCGAGCACAGGTGGAGACGTTCGAGGAGGGAGCGAGCAAAGCTCACCCCTCGACGCCGCACGCCCTCTACATGTTGGCAATGATGTTGTCGCCGAACTCGCTGCACTTCAGCTCGGTCGCGCCGTCCATCAGGCGAGCGAAGTCGTAGGTGACTTTCTTCGTCGCAATCGCGCCATCCATGCCTTTGATGACGAGGTCGGCCGCTTCGATCCAGCCCAGGTGACGGAGCATCATCTCACCAGAGAGAATGACGCTTCCCGGGTTCACCTTGTCGAGGTCCGCATACTTCGGAGCCGTGCCGTGCGTCGCTTCGAAGATGGCGTGGCCCGTCACGTAGTTGATGTTGCCGCCCGGAGCGATACCGATGCCGCCGACCTGCGCAGCGAGCGCGTCGGAGAGGTAGTCGCCGTTCAAGTTCATCGTCGCGATGACGTCGAATTCTTTCGCGCGCGTCAGGACCTGCTGGAGCGTGATGTCGGCGATGGCGTCCTTCACGAGGAGCTTGCCCGCCGCGAGCGCCGCCTTTTGCTCTGCGTTCGCCGCTTCCTCGCCCTTCTCGGCCTTGGTCTTCTCCCACTTGTCCCAGGTGTAGACCTTGTCGCCGAACTCGCGCTCAGCGAGCGCATAGCCCCACTTCATGAACGCGCCTTCGGTGAACTTCATGATGTTGCCCTTGTGGACGAACGTTACGCTCTTGCGCTTCGCATCGAGGGCATACTTGATGGCCGAACGCACGAGACGCTCGGTCCCCTCTTCGGACACGGCCTTGATGCCGATGCCCGTCGAGCCGGGGAAGCGGATCTTCTTGAAGTCTTTCGGGAACTCTTTCTCGATGAAGCCGAGAAGCTTGTTCACGTCGGCGCTCTTCGCCTCGTATTCGACACCCGCGTAGATGTCCTCGGTGTTCTCGCGGAAGATGACCATGTCGACGTCTTGCGGCTTCTTCACGGGGCTCGGAACGCCGTTGAACCAGCGCACGGGACGGAGGCAGACGTACAAGTCGAGCATCTGGCGGAGCGCCACGTTGAGCGAACGGATGCCGCCGCCGATCGGGGTCGTGAGCGGCCCCTTGATGCCGACGAGGTACTTGCGGAAAGCCTCGATGGTTTCGTCGGGAAGCCAGTTCTTCGTTTGCGTGAAAGCCTTCTCACCCGCGAGCACTTCGAGCCACTCGATCTTGCGCTTGCCGCCGTAGGCCTTCTCGACTGCGGCGTCGAGCACGCGAACGGAGGCACGCCAGATGTCACGACCGGTACCATCGCCTTCGATGAAAGGAATGATGGGATTGTTGGGCACGTTCAATTGGTTGCCCGCGCCCATCGTAATGGGTTGACCCTTGGCTGCGTCCGTCATCGTTCGACTCCTCTGAAAATCCCGAATGCCCCGAATGAATGGGGGGGAGAGCGTCCTACCACGATGGGGCTCGAGGCGAAAGGCGCCTGTGCTAGCCTTCGGGGTTGGGGGGATGCCGCAGATGCGCTCGGGCAAGAAGGCTTTCGTAGCGACCGTCGTCAGCATGGCGGCGGCGGGAGCGTTGTTTGGAGCCTGTCAGGAGCCGACGCAGGTACGGTTGCAGCTTTGGACCGACATCCCTTGTAAGGAATTCGGAGGCGTTGCCATCACGTCCGAGCCGTCCTTCGATCGCGCCGTGCAGTCCGTTTCTACCGGCACGCGCATCGTCCGCACCAGCACCTGCGGCGCAAATGGCTACATCGGCGACCTCTTCGTCTACCCAGAAAACGGCACGTCGGAAGCCGCCATCGTCGTGCGCGCCGGTCGCGCGGGGGTCGACCCCAGTCTGTGCAAACCGCCCAACTACGCGGGCTGTGTCGTCGCGAAGCGCCAAGTGGCCTTTCTTCCGAACCGCACGCTCGACCTCGCCGTTTGGCTCTATGGCGACTGCATCGACGTTCCGTGTACGGACGCCCCTTCCGCCAGCCCACTCGGGAGGGCCACGACGTGCATCCCCGGGAAGAAGTGCGTCGATGTCCTGACCTCGTGCGTCGGGGCGGAGCTCGCATGCAGCATCCCGAATCTCCCAGCGGGGGACGTGGGGGACGCGGGGCAAGCGAAGGACGCGGCCAAGGTGGACGCGGGCAAGTTCCCGCCCCCATGCGAAAACGTGAAGGCCCCTGCGATCTGCGGCACGCTCCCATGCGCAGATGGAGAGCATTGCTGCGCCACGAAGACCGCCGCGTTCTGCACGCGGGAAGCCTGTGAGACCGACGGAATGCGTGCATGTTGCACCGATCCGAATACGTGCACCATCGGAACGACATGCATTCGGGCAACCGGCCCGGACGGCCTCGCGCAGACTTGCGTGCAGAAACCCGTTCCGATTGGCTCTACGCGCGCTTGTCGCGGCAATGGTGACTGCACCTCGGTTTCCGCATCGCCCGGCTGCAAGCAGGACTACGGCAATGGCACCATCGGGTTCTGCATCGCCCCCGCAGCGACGACCGCGGTCCTGCCTCAGCCTCCTCCGCCGCCGCGAACGACGCCTCTGATCGAACGACGCGAGCGATGAGTACCGCGACGCACGTCTGAACAGCCTACGTCGCGCGATCCCCCGCGGCCCCCGGATGCGCTCCAAGGGCGTGCTCCGCATGGACGAGAGATCGACTCGAAGGCACGCCGCTCGGGGGTACGAGTTCCTCGTCGCTCTCGGCGCCTCCTGAGCTCGTGCCTCCGGTCACGACGGCTCCGAAGAACGCGGAAAGGACAGTGAGTTTGCGTAGCTGGTGGCGGCGATGCATGACTCCTCCATCAGCAACATGTGCGCCAGTGTGGCAGAACGCGCGCATTCCTTCGGAATCACGGGCGTTTCTTCCCTCGAATCGCCTCCGCGAGGGAGGTGCGTTCGAGGTCCATGATCCACCCGGTCGAGGTCCGCAGCCCGCAATTCAGCGCGCGTCGGACGTACGCGCGTCGGGAGCGCCCGCGTCGGACGAGGAAGCGGCCGGTCCGCAAGGGCCCCCGGGATCGGCGCCGAAGAACTCCCAGTGCCAACGCTCGTCGGGCACGGTCTCTTTCCAGAGGTCCGTGAGCTCGAGCGTCTTCAGCAGCGTCCGAAACTTCGGGTGGTCGGAGATTTGGAGATCGATGGCGCGACCACTCTGGTGATTCGAGTAGCCGGGCTCGTATGCAAAGTGGCCGTTATTGCAGCTCTGCGTGACATAGCAATTGTAGAAGTACCGCTGCTCGCTCATCGTGCGAAAGCCACTGTTCACCGAGAGGGTGACGCCCTTCGCCTTCATCGCGGCGCGGAGCTTCAAGTAGGCATGGCCCGTTTTCACGGATGCCACTTTTCCGCCCACCTTCATGAGCTTGAGCGTGCCGACCTCGACGCCGTTTTCGTACGCGACGCCGGTACCTGCATTGCAGGAGTAGCTCCCAGCCGTGACGTCGTCGGAAGCGACGTCGCCCGGATCCTCGTCTTCGTGCCCGCTCGCTCCGCCCGAGGCATTCGATGCACACGACCACTGGGTCGAGAGGCCGCCCACGAGGAGAAGCAGGGGAAAGATGGCCTTGGCGCGCACGAAAACCAAGATAGCAGATTTTTCCACCACGTCGTCCACGTTTGGAGAGAACTCGGGTCTCGGGAGCACGGACTCGGTGTCGTGGTCCGGCGACGTGGTCCGGCTGACTTTGCGCTGGCGCTCCTTCATTGACGGGGGGCCCCGCTTCCGCTCGAATGGCGCACCATCATGAACGGACCGCACTTCGCCCCCATCAATGGCATTTCTCTCGAACGTTACGCGGAGCTCGGCGCCGCCATCTCCGACGAGCCCAACGACCTCGAAGCGCAGGCGCGCATCGTGGAGGGCATGGGGGTAACGCGAGCCGACTGGGAAGCTGCGAAGAGCGGATGGACCGCTCGCATGCAAGACATGGCACTCATGGGCCAGGTCGCCACCGCCTACATGCCGATGTACCAGGCCGCTCTCGCGAAGCGGAAAGGCGTCATCGAGACCTCGTTCGAAGACTTCATCGCGATGGCAGGAGCCTCGAAGGCCTACGGGTACGAGCGCATGCTCGCAACCTACGGCATCGATGGCGCTACGTGGACGCAGATTTCCGGCAGCTGGACCACGAAGATGGGGCAAAACCCCATGCAGTATGCAAACTACGGCCCCGCGGTAGAGCAAGAGGCCATGCGTATCCAACAGGGCGGTCAGCATCGCCCGGTGTCGATCCAGCGCACGAGCGGTGCACAGCAAGCCGGCGCAGGACCGGTCCAGAACGCTCCGGCTCCCGCGAACCATCAGCAGGCAGCGCAGCAGTACGAAAACCAAATGATGGCCCAGGCCGTCCAAGCGAACGTCGCGCAGCACATGCAGATGGCTTCGAACCAAGCGGCCAACGCCTACGCGGGCGTGGCCCAAAACGTCGGCTTTCTGGGTGGCGCCATGCTCGGCGCCATGGGTATGGGCGCCATCGCGAATGGCATCGGACCCGGCATGAACGTGCTCGTCACGTGGCCTGACGGCAACAAATACCCTGGGCGGGTCGTCCAGGTAGCGAACGGCCAAGTGTGTGTCGGTTTCCAGAACGGCCAACAGCAGTGGGTGCCCCAGCACGCGGTCGCGCGCGCATGACACAAGGTAGCGGACCCGACGTCGGCAAGTGCGCCTCTTGCGGGGCTGCGCTCACGCCCGAAGACTACAACGCGGCGGCATGCCGCTTCTGCGGTGCCGCGCACGTCCATCACCTTCGGACCGCTGAAAAAGTCGCTCAAGTTCAAGGGGTCATGGCCGGCATGATGGGCATGGCGAACATGAACATGTACGGCAGCCCCCCTTCGCCCATGGGCATGCAGTCACCGCCTGGAGCGTTCCCCGGAGGCCCTGGCGCCTTCGCGCCTCCACCAGGCGGCTACCCCGCGGCACAAGGCGCCGCAGCATGGCAACAGATGCAATCTGCATTTGTCGTGCAGGAGCACGTCCAGCGCGCGACATCCATCGTGCGGGTCACGATCATCCTGATGGTCGTGCTCTTCATGCTCGTCGGCCTCGGCGTTGCCTTTTTCGTGTTTCAAATGGGGTAAGGACCACCTTTTCTCATTTACGCGGGCCGAATATCCCGCGCATGCTGCGGCCTCCCATGGCCGCCTCCCACCACCGCTCGCTCGCGCCCCGTCTCTCGACGTTTCTCGCCCTCGCGTCGCTGGCCGTCGCAACTTCCGTGCCCGTCACCGAAGCGCACGCGGCCCCCGAGCCGAAGAAAGCGGGCGCGACAGCGAAAGCATCTCGACTCCCAAACGTAGGCATCAAGCCGGCGAAGAGCGCAGGCATCGGCTGGGTCGACACGACGCCCGACAAGATGGTGGGCAGGCTCGCCACGATCGCGACCACCGCCACCACGAGTGAAGCCCAAGCGCTCGCGGCCGTTGGGCTGCTCGATCAACTCTCGGCCGCGGCGAGCTGGGGCACTGCCAAGGCCGCATTGATTCGCGTGGCCAAAGGTGCGTCCCATGCAGAAGTGCGCGCGGAAGCGAACCTCCTAGCGCACGACCTTTCCGAAGACATTGCCAGCGAAGCATGGGTCGCGGCAAGCGAAGCTGCGGGCATCGTCCACCACGTCGCCATCGTGGGCCCGTTCCGAGACACGGGCGGCGGACTCGATCGAAAGGAAGGACCGGAGCCGAGTGCCTTCCGCGACGAGAAGGCGAACCATTCTTGGGGAGCGTTCGAAGTCCGTCAGCGCCGTATCCCACCGTCGTACAACGGTCCGTCCGGGTTGCCGCTCGACCTGTTCATGCAGCCGCGCAAAGAGACGTGCAGCTACATCGCAACTCGGGTCACGCTCGCCGACGAGCGGAAGTTCATCGTTCGCGTCGCATCCGCAGGGCAGGTTCGCGTGTCGTGGGACGGTACCGACGTCGCCAAGGACGAGAACGTGCACGCGGGGGCCGTGCTCGACCGTGTCGCCGCACGTATCGATGCGCCGAAGGGAGAACACCTGCTCTCCGTGAAGACGTGTTCGGGCGCGCTGAACGACTCGGGCAGAGTGCGTATCCGTACGACGGATCTGGACGGCGCGCCGCTCGCACTCACGACGAGCGCCGACATGGCCGCTCTCCCCGCCACGTTTGGAAAAGTCACTTTCACGCCCACGGTGACCGCGCTCGGACGCACGCTCAAGGACGAGCGCGAAGGGTTCATGAACGCGATCTTGCGCTCGGCCGCCGATGCCGATGACCTTCGCAGTCCCAAGGCCGGCGGACTGTTCAGCGTGGCCCTCGGCGCGGGGGCTGGTGCGACGCCGGACGACTTTGCCATCGCGGCGTTTGCGTCCCAGGCATCGACGCATCGCTCCGAGTGGCTGAGCGAGGCTCGCATCAAGGGCGACGCCCGTGTGTCCGCATTCGCGCGAGACACGCAAATCACCGACCGCGCGGGAAACGGAAGCCCTGATTGGGCCTACTCGTTGCTCATGGCGCGCACCGACCTCGGCCTGGACGACGACTTCACGAGGGCCTACGTCGAATCTCAGCTGGGTGATGCGGGCCGAATGAACGCGTTCCAACGGGCAAGGCGTGCGATGCTTCGCGGTCCCCAAGCGGCCTCGCTCGACCTCCTCGCCCTCGTCACCAAACTTTCCCAATCGCTCGACCCGAACACGCTTTCGATCGCCCTCACGGAATTGAAGCGTCGTGGCCGAAGCGTCTTCGAATACGCGACGTCGGTTGCTGCGAAGCAAGACAGGCATGCATTCGGTGCAGCCGTCGCCCACGCATTCGACGGTCACCTGACGAACCCCCTCCAGGCGTCGACGCTGGTCCGCATGGCCATCAGCGGTGGCCCGAGAGACGCGGCCCTCCCCCTCGCGACCACGCTCGTGCGTATGTCGCCAAACCGCGCAGAGAACTGGTCGCTGCTCGCAAACGCCTATGCATACGTGGGCGGGAAGCCCGACGAGACGATGGCGGCGCTCCGGCGCGCACGCGAACTCGAGCCCACGGACGCGCGCACGCGAGCAGAAATGGCGATGCGCACGGAGCAGAAGCAAGCCTCGAGCTACGACGACGAACGCCACATCACCCCGGCCCAGGTGTTCCTCTCGCGGCGAAAGGGTGTTCCTGCCGGTGTACCCGAAGCCGCCGATCGCGAGCTGCACTGGATGCGCGTCGTTACCATGCACGACGACGGCCGAGTCTCGCAGTTGTTGCATTATGCACGCGAAATCGTGATTCCGCCGCGTTCGGAGCAGGAACTCGCCGAAGACGTCCCGCAGGAAGGAAACCTCTCCGAGCTGCTCTTCGCGCGCGTGCACCGCAAAGAAGGCGGCATCGCGTACCCCACCGAAGAGCGACAGGAGGGCGGACGGCCCCAAATTCAGTGGCCCACCTTGGCAGCGGGTGACACGGTCGAGGTCGCCGTCCGTAGCTGGACGAGCACGGCCGTCGGCGGAAGAGGCGACGCTCCGTTCTATTTCTCCGACTACGCCGGCGCCATCACGACGCACCCTCTCATCCACAACGAGGTCATCGTCGAAGCACCTTCCTCACGTCCCATCTTCGTCGATGTGGTACGTGGCGGCGCGCACAAGCGCACCGAGAAGAACGAGGGCGGACGTCGCTTCCTCCACCTCGTCTGGGAGACGCCACCGAACATCCAGGACGAGCCTCTCGCACCCGCGCTGAGTGAGACCGTTCCCCTCGTCGTCGGTTCGACGTTCAAGAACTGGGACGATTTCCGCAAGTGGTACGCGGAGGCGGTGCGCGGCTTCACCGAGCCCGACGCAGAGGTCCAGCGCCTCGCCAAAGACCTCACGAAGAAGGCGCGCACGCGCGACGAGAAGCTCCGAGCCCTCTTCAACTTCGTGGCGGACGACATTCGGTACGTCAACTACGTGAGCGGCGAATGGTGGCTTCCGAATCGTCCCCAGCAGCTGCTGGCTCGCCGCGAAGGCGACTGTGACGACAAGGCGCTCCTCCTCATTTCGCTCCTCAAGGCAGTCGGCGTCCAAGCCGAGGAAGTGCTCGTGCAGACCCGCATGACGGGCATGCCCAGCGTGCTGCTCGCCCCCGGCGCCGCGATCCCCATGTTCGATCACGGCATCGCCTTCCTGCCCGGAGCGCGCGGCGACGCCGGCACGTATCTCGACGCGACGAGCCCGCAGTCACGGCTCGGGCCTCTACCCTCGATGGATGGTCGCGCCAAGGCGCTCCGCATGGATGGTCCCGCCGAGATCGTCACACTTCCGGCAACGAAGCCGGACGCGCACGGCTTCCGCACCGAATGGAAGATCGCACTCCAGCCCGACGGCAGCGGTACCCTCACTGCCGATGAGACGCATCGTGGCGACAGCGCCTTCTTCTTGCGTACCGCCGCGCGCGAAGAGCAGGCACGTGCGCAATACATCGAAGAATCGGCGCTAGGAGGCTTCTTCTCGCAAATTCATGTCGACAAGAAGGTAGACTTCGACGGCGACCTACCGAATGGCAACGCACGCATTCGGTACACGGGCACGGCAGACGCTGGAGGGTTCGCCCGGAAAGACGAAGGCGAGCTCGTCGTCCTGACGTCGGGCAACGTTCCGTTCACCTCGCAGCTCGCACCACTCACGAAGCGCACCCTTCCCGTCGTCCTTCCCCCAGGCATGGCACCCAGTGAGCAGACCCGCGTGTTCCGCGTGACACCGCCCGCTGGATACGATGCGGAGTCACTCCCGGACGGCGGTGTCGAGGACGGAGGCCCGTTCGGGCGCTCCGAAGTGACCTACAAGCGCGACGGCAAGACGATCGTCGTCGAACGAAAGACGCTCTTCGACGCGCACGTCATCCCCGTCGATCAATACGAGAAGTATCGTTCATGGCTCTTGCGCGTCGATGCACTTTCGAGACGCCCGCTTCGCCTCGTCCGGAGAGAAAAATGAAAGCGCCCCGCTCGATTTCCAACCTCGCGGCCTTGGCCGCACTCGTCACCGGTGTCCTGTGTACCCCGGCGTGCGGCGGCCCTCCCCCTGCACGCAGTCCCGATGCCGCAGCAAGCTTCTCTCACTACGAGCTCGCAGCTGGAGCCGAGCTCGGTGGTGACTTCAAAGGCGCGGTCGAGAAGACATTCGATACGCTTCGCATGTCGACTGGCGACAACGGCCTAGCGCCCGCGGTGATGGCCTCCCTCGACGACCTCGTCTACCGGCGCGTCGCGGGCTTCGACGGACCGAGCGCTCTCGCGTTTCGCGTGCCCTACTCCGGCGCACAGAATCCTGCTCGCCCTGGACTTGCAAAGATTCATGACGACAGCCACGCTGGCCTACCGCGTGCGCTCTTGGCACGCGCACTCGAAACGCTGTCGATCTTCGATGGTGACGAAGCGGAAGCAGCCAAATGGCGTGCGCGCTCTGGCTGCGTCCAAGAGGCGACCGTGTTCGCACCAGACACGTGGCAACGTTTCAAGAGCGTCGACGAAGCCCCCAAAGTGCCCGCTTCCGGCAAGTTGCCCTCCGGCATTCCCTCGATGCTGGGCGTGAACGTCCCCCCCGTCATCACGCGTGGGCTCGGCTGCGAGCTCTCCGTGACCGCCGCTTCCGCCACCTCGGGCACGCGCGACGTGGTGTTCGACGTCACCGCGACGGAGCCCGCGCGGGCCTTCGTCGGGCTCTGGGCAGCGGCGCCGGCCGTCCTCCATGCAGGCAGCGGTCCCAGCACGGCGATCTTCGCACGCGCTCACGCCGAAGGGCCGGGCCGAATGTTGCATCTTGCACACATTGAACTCGCGAAGGGCACGACCCGTTTCCGACTGCGAGCGGCGACCTCGGACAACGAGCGCGTCGAGGTCTTCCTCACTCCGGAGACGACCCAGGGTGAAGTGCCGTGGAAGGTGCACGCCCCCAAGCCCGGCGAAGCGGCAGACGACCTCAAGGTGAAGATCCTTGAGCGCGACGCACTGCTCGGCGTGATGCTGAAGCAGCGTACTCCCTCGCAGGCAACGACCTACGTCGCTGCGGCCATCGCCGCGGGAAGGCGAAACTTGGCGGCGCAGTGGCTACCCCATGTACAAGGCGCGCTCCGCGACTTGCTCGAAGCACGCGTCATCGAGATGACGCCAGACCTCGCGCCTTCCGACCGCGCGGAGCGCACACGAAGTGCCTATGAGCGCGTCTTGGCTTCGAGGCCGAACGCATGGGAGGCCATGATTGGCTCAGCCCAAACGGAGGCAAGGCGACGCGGCCAAAAGGAAGCGCAGCTCGCCGCGCTGGCGCAGCTCGACCGCACGAAGGACAAAGTGCTCCACGAGGGAGGTTCGATTCTCGGCCTGTACGATGCCCTCCTCTCGTCTCGCGAAAACCTGCTCGATCGCGAAGCCGCCGCATACCGCCGCGTTTCCGATCCGATGAAGAAGAGCGCCCTCTATCGATCGATCAAGAATGCCACCGACGAGGGTACCGGCAAGGAACGAACGAACCAGTTCTGCATGCTTGCTCCCGGGCAGAACCGAGGGTCCGATGCATGTTACACCGAGCTCCTCAAGGTCGGTGAACGCGACCGTGCGCGCCGGGAGCTCGATCGATTGCGCGCCTTGCAGGGCAAACAGAACGACTGGTTGATGTGGTCCTTGCGTCACGAGCTGGTCGAGCGCAACGAAGCCGCTGCGCGCGCCATCTTCGATCGCATGGCGCCAGGCGAGCGGACGCTCTCCGCTCGCTTCCTCACGTCCAAAGCGGAAGACGGACCGGCACGCACCTTCCTCGAGCGCATGCTCACGACGGCAGACGACTCGGTCGGACACCTTCCCGGCCCTCTTCGTCTTTCGGGCGACGACCCGCTCAAGGAGTTCGAGGGCCTCGGCGAGAAGATGCGCGACGAACGCGGCAGCGCGATGCCGAGCGCACCGACCGCGATCCTCAAACACCTCGAGCGCTATGACTTGAGCGAACTCGGCGTGCTGCGGGTCACCCTCTACGACGTCCGCAGAGTGGGCGGTACCACCGACGTCGAGTTGAACGCCCAGGCATCCGTCGTACGCGTCGATGGTGATGACACGTTCCGGGTCCTTCGTCGGCGCATCTTGAAGCGCGACGGCCGCATCATCGAACCGAACCCGACTCCGAACGCGTCGCAGTCGCATGCAGACCTGTCGCAACTCGAGGCTGGCGATCTCGTCGAAGCCATTTACGAGAGCTTCAGCGCGCCCGACGACACCTGGAACATCGGCTTCGACGGCCCGGACCTGATGCCCGAGCGAACTGCGGTCGTCGAAGCAGACATCTCGCTTCGTTATCCGAAGGCGGTTGCACTCAATCTTCGCAGCCACCCTATGCTCGGTGCGGCGCAGGAGAAGGTCGAAGGGGCTTTCGTCTCGAAGACGTTCCACGTCAAGGACCAAGCCGTTCGTCGCATCGAGTTCGGAACGCCTCGTCGTGATCGCGCGGTCTCGGTGACAGCCACGACCCGCACCTGGCAGGACGTTGGCCGTGCACTGTCAGAGCGCGCGTCGAGCCTCGAAGACGGCGCTCGGGAAGTCACGGAATGGGCCAAAGCCGCGTGTTCGAAGGTCGAGCCCGCCGCAGCGGATGACAAGCGATCGGAGGAACGTCGCAAAGCCGCCGCCGCCCTCGAAGCCGTCGGCAAGGTGGTCCATCGCGCCATGCCCGACTGGCTTGCGGACTACGCGAATCGCGAAGGCGGAGAGAGCGCACGTCTCATGTTGGGTACACACGAGGGTTCGCGCACGTGGCTCCTTCATCGTGCGCTCGGCACGTGTGGGATCAAAAGCGACATCTGGGTCGCCGAGAACGAGCCCTATAGCGGCCAGGCGAACTTTCCGCCCCGCCTCGGTCGCTACACGCACCCCCTCTTGCTCGTGTCTTTCGCCGATGGCGAGGCCTGGGTCGATGCAGATTTGCAGGGCCCTCCACTTCCCATCGGGCGCATCTCTCCCGAGCTCCGTGGACGCTCGGCCCTCTCCCTCACCGGGGCTTCGCGCGTCCTTCCTTCGTCGGGGGAGGAAGTCGCGAACGTTCGTGACGAAGTAGACATTCGCCTGAAGGTCGAACCCACCGGTGACGCCACGGGCAGAATCACACTTCTTCTCCGCGGCGCCGCAGCGCAAGCCCTCGCCGAGGATTTCATCCGCGTCGTCGGTTTCGAGCGTGAGAAGGCCCTACGCACCGTCGTCCTCGGCTGGCTTCCCGCCGCCACGGTCGACGAGGTCGCACTCTCCTCTCGTGAAGGGAGCGGTGAACTCGCCATTCGTGCCGAGGTCCACGTACAGGGCTATGCTTCGCGCGACGAGCGTCGAGGCACGCTCGTCGTTCCGGGCCTCGACGCCATTCACGTGGTGTATCCGCGCCCCTACTCCGGCAACCTTTCGTCGGTTCTCCTCTCACAAGGAGCCCGCGAGAGCGACCTCTCGATCACCCGCACGTATCAGTATCACGTGCACCGCACGCTCGAGCTTCCGCGACCATCGGCCATCCAGCGTCTGCCTGGTGCCTTTGCGACGAAGGCGGGCCCTTTGTCCTCGAAGCGCGAAGTAGCCGTCTCCGGCAACATCGTGACCGAAGACTTCACGCTCGACCTGGGAACGGGCAACGTGGTCCGAGAAGACCTCGGCAAGTTCACCGCAGAAGTGCGACGGACGGACGAGGGCTTCTTGGCGAGCACGCGGCTCGGCGGTTTGGCACCACTCGCAAAGCCCGTTCCGCAAGCGCCTGCGCGGCCGCCGGCTCGCCCCCGTCCGAAGCCCTGAGTTCTCCCAAATGCAGCGTTTACGCGGTCGTTCGATTGCGCCTATAAAGACGCCATGAGTGGCCATTCCAAATGGGCGACGATCAAGCACAAGAAGGGCGCGACCGACGCGAAGCGCGGCAAACTCTTCACCAAGCTCATTCGCGAAATCACCGTTGCGGCAAAGATGGGGGGTAGCGACCCTGGCAACAATCCGCGCCTCCGAAAAGCCATCACGGACGCGAAGGGCCAATCGATGCCGGGCACGACACGATCGAGCGCGCGGTGAAGCGCGGTGCGGGAGCTCGAAGGCGTCGCCTACGAAGAGTGCTCTACGAAGGCACGGGCCTCCGGTACGCCTGTCTCGTCGAGAGCCTGACCGACAACCGCAACCGCAGCGTGGCCGAGATCCGAAAAGATCTTCGGGCGCAACAACGGCCTCCTCGGTGGCCATGGAACGGCAGCGTGGGCTTTCGACCGGAAAGGCCTCCTCCAAGTCGCGAAGGCCGATGCAACCGAGGACCAGCTCATGGAGTTCGCGGTAGGCGCGGGTGCCGACGACTACTCGGACGGCGGCGAAGAATGGCAAGTGACATTTACGCCCGACCAACTGAACGTCGTTCTCGACGCGCTCGCCCAAGCGAAGATCACCGTGAAGAGCTCGCGGCTCGGCTTTTGCCGAAAGCGAAGCCCGTCACCGACCGCGACGCAGAAGTTGCGATCAACCTCGCCGAATGCTCGACGACCACGACGACGTGCAGCACGTCTACTCCGACTTCGACATCTCCGATGAAGGTAGGCGCGTCTCTCGAAGTGACGCACGTCCTCGGTCTCGATCCAGGAACGCTTCGATTTCGATTCGGCTGGGGCGTGGCGGAGAAGGTCGGCACGCGCCTTTCGCACGTCTCCTGGAATCGATGCGCCTCCCAGACAGCCTGCCCTTCCGGAGCGCCTCGTACTCTTGGAAGCAGCGCTCGTGTCCGTCGTGGAGGCGCGGAAGCCGGACACCGCAAGTGTGACCCTCTTCTTCGCGAAGGACGCTCAAGCAGCAGCCAAGCTCGGGCATGCTCGCGGTGTTGCGATGCTCGTCTGCGCGAGGGCAGGCTTGCCTGTCGCCGAATACCCCCCGGCCCACGTCAAGCTGACGGTCGCTGGCCACAGACGCGCCGAAAAGCCCCGATCGCCCAAATGGTGCGCGTCATCCTCGGATGCCGAGGCCCCCAAAAGCCGATGCCGCCGATGCGCTCGCCTGCGCCGTGACCCGCCTCCAAAGCCATCATGCGCTGCCGCCTCCGCCGTCGACTCGCGGCCGCTCCTTGCCTGCCCTGCTCCGGAAGGCACGGAAGGCATAGGAATACTTCGGAATTTCAGAGGGTTGTACGGGTGAATGAACGGGATGCACCCGCCGTCTAACTTTACAGCTGGACGCTTGAGCGACTAGGAATCGAAGAAGAGAAGAGCCATGAAGTTTCGACTTACGCGCAGAGCTTTGATGTTCGCCACCCTCGCAACGATGGGCTCGGGCCTTCTCGCCGCGACCCACGTCGGAACCGCCAGCGCCGACGAGCCCGCGCCCGCAGCGCCGCAATCCGCTGCCGCGACGAAGGACGTCGTCGACAAGGTGCAGGCCTTCTACGACAAGTCGAATTCCTTCAAAGCCGACTTCACGCAAGAGTTCACCGCGACGCTCCACAACAAGAAGACGAGCTCGACGGGCACGGTGGTGTTCCAGAAGCCCGGCAAGATGTCGTGGCGCTACAACGAGCCCGCGGGCAATCGCATCGTGTCGAACGGCTCGCGTATCCGGGTCTTCGAAGTCGGCAACAAACAGATGTACGAGCAGCCGGTCGACAAGACGCAGTACCCGGCCGCCCTCTCCTTCCTCACCGGTAGCGGCAAGCTCACCGACACGTTCAACTTCACGCTCTTCAACGGCGCCGACATGAAGTTCCCCGGAGGCTTCGTGCTCGTGGGCGAACCGAAGACCCCGACGCCGGCCTACAAGAAGGTGCTCTTCTACGTCGATGGCGCAACCTACCAGGTGCGTCGCGTGCTCATCCTCGACAACCAGGGCAGCAAAAATCGCTTCGACTTTTCGAAGCCGCGCATCAACGATCCGGTGCCACCCGCGGAGTTCGAATTCGAGCCGCCGCCGGGCACGACCGTGATCAAGCCCTGACGACTGGGCGGAATCGCCGCATCGATCGCCTCCGATTGCGTGCTATGTGCATGCCATTCGGATGTCGGACGAGCTCACCTACTGTCCCGAGTGCCGCAGCAAGTCGGCTACGTTGCCGAGCGAAAAGCTTCGCTTCGTGTGCGCGGTCTGTGGAGCTCCGCGCATTCCGGCGATCGCGGGCGCGTCGGAACCTGCGGAGGTACGCGCTGCACTCCGAACGTCGAGGCAACAGACGGCGGCATCACTCTTCGGCAAGCTTTTCGGCGTCACGCTCTGGTTCGCGAGCCTCGTGCTTTTCGGAGTCGGTGCTGCCGCGTGGGGACACGCGGTTGGCTTCGCGTTCCTCGGCGTCGGCATCGTCGCGCTCTTGCTCGGCTTCCGTAGCTATCGAAGGGGCGCCAAGGCTGAGCAGGTTGGAAAGGACGAACTCGCCCGCGCCTGGGAGCTCGCAGCTGCGCAGGTCGTCGAAGCATCACCTGGCTCCGTGACCCCCAAAGAGCTCGCCGACAAGCTTCGTGTGGAAGAGCCCGAGGCCGAGAAGATGCTGGTGACGCTCGCAGGTGGCGACCGGGTTCGCGTCTCTGACGAGACCGACGAGCTCGCGTTCCAGAGCACGAGTGCGCCACCGCTCAAGGAAGAGAATCGATGAGACGCGCGCTCACACATGTCGGAGGCGAAGCGGCGCTCTCGGGCGATCCGGACCTCGCGCGCAAACTCGCCGAGGCGCTCGCGGTCGCTCCCTCGGAGCAAGAGGGGGACACTCGCGATGAAGGCGAGGACGCGACGCGCGCGCACGTACACGGCTTCCACAGCTACCCGGCGCGCATGCATCCGCTCACGGCCGCGCGGCTCGTGCGGGCATTGACGGAGCCGGACATGCGCGTGCTCGATCCGTTCTGCGGCTCGGGAACCGTGCTCGTCGAGACGCTGCTCGCGGGTCGCGAACCTTACGGCACCGACCTCAATCCTCTCGCGGTGCGCCTCAGTCAGGCAAAGCTCCGAACGTGGCCCGAAGGGTACGCCGAGCAGCTCCTCTCGGATGCGAAGGCGGCGGCCGCTTTCGCCGACGAACGACGAAAGGCGCGCGCGGGCGCAAGTCGTCGTTTCGGCCCCGAGGACGTAGCGCTCTTCTCGCCACACGTCCTGCTCGAACTCGGCAGCTTGCAGGAGTTCATTCGCGGGAGCGCGAGCAAGTTCGACCTCGAGCTCGTCTTGTCTTCGTTGCTCACCAAGTTGAGCCGACGCTCGGGAGACAGCGCGCGGAGTGCCCGTGCACCGCGCGAGGAGGAGGAAGGCGCGAGAGAGAAACGCATCGCCGCGGGCTATCCGGCCAAGCTGCTCGTGAAGAAGACGACGGAGTGGATCGCGCGCAAAACGCAGTTCGACGACCTGAAAGCCGCAGCGACGGCATCCATGACCGAGAAGGGCATGGATTTCGGGCGATGTGTCCGCATCGAGAACGCCTCCGTCTTGAAGTCCCTCGGCGCGGGCATCATCGACGCCATCGTCACTTCCCCGCCCTATGCAGCCACGTACGACTACTACGAGCACCATGCCGATCGCCTGCGCTGGCTCGACATGGACGGCTCGGCGTTCCATGCGCTGGAGCTCGGCTCACGCAGAAGCTACCGAGCGCTCTCCCCAGCCG
The DNA here is from genome assembly GCA_046351415.1 of Polyangiaceae bacterium. Lineage (GTDB taxonomy): Bacteria > Myxococcota_A > Polyangia > Polyangiales > Polyangiaceae > JABFRG01. Next base: position 453,343 of record JAXLYO010000002.1, read on the forward strand.
ATACGCGACGCAAATGGACGACCGAGCTCACCGAGATGCTGCGGGCCTTCGAACGCGTCCTGGCGCCAGGGGGAACGATCACACTCATGATGGCCGACTCGGCAACTCGGGCCACGGTCCTCCGTGCGGACGAGCTCGTGGCCGATGCAGCCCGCCCGCTCGGGCTCACGCTGCTCGCCGCTGCAGCTCAAGCGCGACCCCACTTTCATCTGCCCACCGCCGCCGCCTTCGAGCGCGAGCCGCGTCGCGAACATGCGCTCCTTTTGGGCCGCCGCGACGAATGACCACGCGTCCGTTATGACGGATACGTGCGCATCTTTTTCGCGGGCGTCTTCTGCAAATTCGCCTATATAGGCCTCCATGCCGACAGTCGTATTCGAGCCGACCAAAGGTCCCTCTACCACCGCGGAAGCCCCGAGCGGCGGCGCCGTCGCCGATCTCTGCGACAGCCACGACGCGCCCATCCCTTTCTCCTGCCGAAGCGCGAGCTGTGGCACATGCCGCGTCGAGGTCGTCGAAGGCCTGGAGCTCTTGACCGAGCCCGAGGACGAAGAGCTCGATATCCTTGATATGTTTCAGTCTCCCAAGAATCACCGCCTCGCGTGCTGCGCGCAGATGAAGCCCGTGCCTGGCAAGATCCATCTCAAGGCGATCAACGACTTCTGACTCCTTTGCCCCACATACGGGCAAATCGAGGGAATGATTCTGGGCCACCCCGCCGCTGACGCGCACTTGTTGCAGGACGCGTCGGCCCGGCCGTGCTACGAACACTCCAGACTTAGTTACCCGCAATACGCAGGTCCTTCGAACGATAGGTGACGACATGACGACGACGAATAAGATGCAAAAGACTTGGCTCCTCGCTGGTGCGGGAATGTTCGCTGGCACCATCGCGCTGATGGTCGCTTGCACGACGACCACCGTCACGAATCCGCCCCCGGACGAAGACGCGGGTGAGGAAGAGCAAGACTCGGGCAGCACCACGAAGGACGGCAGCACCACGACCGACACTGGCACGACGACGGACAGCGGCAAGGACGGCGGAACCTGCACCCCGAAGCCCTCCCCGAACGACGGCCCCTTCTGCCCGTTCGCCTTCGGCAAGGACTCCGGCGCGGGCCCGAACTGCGCCAAGGGCGAGACCTGCTGCTGGGGCCTCGGCAAGGCGGCCGACGCAGGCGGCGGGTTTGATCCGACCTCGTGCGTGGCGAACTCGGCCGATTGCCCCGCGCCGAGCAACCCCGCCAAAGAGAAGCTCATGTTCGAGTGCCAGGAGACGAGCGACTGCGCCACGGGCGTCTGCTGCATCGTCCCCGACCAGGACAACAAGAAGCCGCAACTTCCGGCCTCGGCCTGCGCCACGCTCATCACGAACGCCGGGACGCGCTGCAAGGCGAGCTGCGGTGCGGACGACACGCAAGCCTGCCAGGTGGACTCGGAGTGCACCGGTGGCAAGATCTGCAGAATTGGCAAAGCCGCCTTCGGCAACGTGTACCTTGGCGCCTGCGTGACGCCCTAAGTCCACGGCGCGAGAAAAGAGCCGGGCAAGACTTTCGGGTCTTGCCCGTTTCATTTTGTCGATCCGGTCGACGTCAGGCCATATGCCGCTCTGCGAACGCGAGCATGTCGCTCAGAATGTCCCGCCAAGAGGGCTCGTTCAGGATCTCGTGGTAGAGCCCGTCGTAGAGCTTGAACTCCTTGTGCGCACTTCCCGCCCTGGCAACGAGCCTACGTCCGCCTTCCGGTGAAGCGACCTTGTCGGCGCCGCCGAATCCGATGAAGAACGGGAGCTTGATGCGATCGGCGCGCGAAAAGAGAAATTCCTGCGTCTTGACGGCTTCCGTGAACCAGCGCGCATTGGCCTTCTTGAATACGAGCGGGTCTTCATCGTAGCCGCGAGCGATGGTGGTGTCGTGCGTGAGGTCGGCGCCGTGGAGACCGCTCGCCATGCCGAACTTCGGCATGATGCGACCGAGTAACTCGCCTGCGCGCTTCTTCAACGCGGGGACCGGGAGGGCGAGCTCGAAGAACGGCGCGCTCCAAATGGCGACCTTCCAATCGACCTTCGGGCCGCCGCCGCGCTCGTCGATGAGGCTGCTCGCAGTTGCGAGGCCGCCAAAGCTGTGGCCAAAGAGGACGCGGGGAACGCCGGGCGCGACGTCGTCGAGGAGTGGGCCTAGTTCACGGAGGTCGTCCCAGAACTCGCTGAATTCGCCGCAGAAACCGCGGGCGCCGTCGGAGCGACCATGACCGCGAAGGTCGAGGGCCACGGTGGCGATGCCTTTCTCGCGAAGCGCTTCGATGACGTGCTTGTAGCGAGCCGCGTGGTCGGCATAGCCGTGCACGAGACCGATGGCGTAGCGCGGAGTTCCCTCGGGCTTGGCGACGAGTGCGTGAAGCGCTGGACCTCGGCTATGTTTGCGAACGACGGCTTTCTCTTCGATGCTCACGCCTCGAAACATATCATACTGAGACTGGCAGATGCTTCGGTGGTTGTTTCAAAACGGCGGCGTTCTCGGTCTGTGCGTGCTCACGCAAATCACGACCTCGCGTCGTTTGGGTGACGATACCCTGCATGGCGAAAGACAGCGGCCGAAAGGCCGAGAGTCGCGTGCCGAGAAGGACACCAGTACAGACGCAGCCGAGGACGCGCTGGCCTCGGAGGCAATACTCGGCACACTCGTGCAGACGCACACGGGAGAGCGCGTGCTCGTGTCGCGCACGGAGCCCACCGGGAAGCGATTCGATTCTCTACTGCGCGATCGCGCCATGGCGAGCGAGACCACGATGGACCCGCGATTGCTCGAGCTGCTGCGTTCGCTGCTCCGCAATCATCCGGGCGCGCGCATCGAGCTCGTCAGCGGGTATCGCAGCGAGAAGCTCAACGAAATGATGCGAAAGAAGGGGCATCACGTCGCTTCCCACAGTCAGCATTCCCTGGGGCACGCCGTGGACTTTCGCCTCGTGCTCGAGGGCGCGAGCAAAGGAGAGAACCCGAAAGACGTCGAACGCGAGCTTCGCGCGATGGGTTGGGAAGGCGGAATCGGCACATACTTCGGTGCCCACGACTGGTTCGTTCACGCTGACGTCGGAAAAAACCGACGCTGGAACGGGTAGAGCGAACGGCGGCGTTCGGCGCTCAGCCTTCGTCGGTTTCCCAGCCGCGCATGCGCTGGGGCCGCTCGTAGGCTTGACTCGCGGGGGAAGCTTCGTTGTCATCCCAGTCGACCTCGATCCCGGCATCGGATACTTCGCGGGCGATGTGACGGAAGATGAGCGGCATCGTCTGGCTGCGAGGGCGGTGGTGATTCATGTGTGAGCAGGTGAAGAGCAAGCCCCGGGCCACCCCCAAAGGCGCCGACGAACGCACAAAACCCGAGTCATTTCGGTTCTCATCGACCCGCGGGTGGGATCCGCCCTGATCCAACCTGCGGCACCTCACCCTCAAACCGAGGGTAGAGCCCAGCGAACCTCGACCCCTGAGAGGCGACTGACATTGAACTCTTTGCAGAGTCAGGGGACGCGAAGCGTGGCTTGGAGCAGCGCCATTTGCGCGAGGTCCGCGGTCTGCGTGAGGCCTCCGGGCGACACGGTCCCGAGGCTCCCCTGCGTGAGCTCGCTGGTCGTTCGGCCCATGCGGCTCATCACCGACTTCGCGCCGTCGCCAAGGACGAGAAGCGAATACTGCGCGTCGATGTCGAGCTTCTTCCAAAGTCGCCAGCGGAACGAGAGATCGATCTCGTGTCCCAAGTCCGTCGACGTGGCGCCGCGACCAATCGTCGTCGTGTACGCCGAGATCCACTCGCCGCTCGAATCGAAGAAGCGCAGATAGCGATACTCGAGCGCAAGCCGCGTCTCTTCCGTCGGAATCACGGCAACCGAACCGTGGACATCGCCGATGTTCGAACTTCCGAAAAGGTCCGACAGCCCGTGGAAACGATGCACGTCCGGCAAGAGCGGATCGAACTGCCGGTACACGGTGCCACCGTCGTGGCCCGAAGCGACCGTACCGCCTACCGCCACCGTAGGATCCCAGTAGACCGAATCGAACGTCTTCTCGACATTGGCCTTCGCCATCCAAGCGGCAATGCTCGCGCCGTTCGCGCCCACTTCGCCGAACTGGAATGCGCCGAACGCACTGTACCGGAACGTATCGTCTGCGCCAAAGATGCGCGCGCTCACCGTCGCTCGTTCACCGAACGCCCTTGCCGCATCGAAGTACGAGCCATCGCTTCCGTTCGCACTGCGGCTTACGCGTACGAGGGACATGAGCTCGAAGCCGAGGAGCGGAAGCGGCGTGTACCGTGCGAGCGCGCCGTAGAGCTGTATGCCGAACGAGGGCGGCCCGGCCAGATCACTCCCCGTCAAGCCATAGGGCGTCGGCCCTTCGAGAAACGCGGCGAGCGCCTCCAAACGGAAGTTCTTCGCGGCGAACCTTCCGCGCACCGAGTCGAGTGCACGCCCCGTGGGAGCCCAATCTGCACTCGAGAGGAGCGTGCCGTCGCCCCAGTCGATGGCCTGACGCCCGGCACGGAAGAACGACACGTTTTGACCTTCCGTATGCGCCTCGAAGTACGCTTGATAGAGGCCAAATCGCCCCGCAGCGCCACCGATGAACGTGGCAGTGCGCGGAGCAGACCAAATACGTGCATCCTGCAACGTTACCTGAAGCGAAAGCGGACCTCGATCGGCACCAAGGCCCAACCTCACGCGTTCCGAAATGCCACCGGCATCGCGAACGACGGGGCCCGCAGGAGCCATGGACCCGAGCGCGAGCATCGTGCGCCCTCCTGCCTCGGGCGGTTCGCGACGATATTCGCCTCGCAAACGGAGCGATGCGGTCGGACGAAGCGTGTAGTCACCGAGCTGGAACGTCGTCGGAGCGGACGGCGGCCCAAGGTCAGGAGAGGCTGCTTCATCACCGATGACGACGACATTGCGCGGCTCTTCCGAGCCGTCGGGTTCACGTGATTCGTTCGGTTCCGCCTTCGCCGGCGAATCAGCGTACGCGACGCCTACGCCGAGAAGGTGGACGACCGGGAAAGCCAGGATCCATGACGCGATTCGCACGCCCCTTACATATCACGCTTTCGGGGCTTTGCTGCTTTCTGAAGTCTCGGCGAGAAGGAGCTCCTTCGCCCTTGCGAGGAGCCACGAGCGCTCATTTCGAGCGGTGTCGCCGAGGACGTCATCCAGAAGTCCCTCGAGCACGCGGCCAATGGCAGGACCCGGACGCATGCCGAGCTCGGACATCAAGTCGCGCCCGTTCACCACCAGGTCGCGCGTCGACAGCGCAGCCCCCTCTGCAAGAACTTTCTCGACGTGCGCACGCAACTGCTGCGTCGGAAGAAAGTCCTCCGGCGTCGCCTTGTCGGGACCTTTCCCGCGTACGTCCGCGTCGCGGAGCAAGAAGAGGTCTTCGATGCGATCCTTGCCTACGCGCTTGATCCAACGGCGCACCGCTGCATCCGACCACCCATCGTAGTGCCACATATGATGCCGCACGAGGTCCGTCACGCGTGCACGCTCGTCTGTCGAGAATCGCAAGCGAGCGCAGATCGGCTCCACCATCTCCGCGCCAATGCGCTCGTGCTCATAGAACGTGTAGTCGCGGGTCTTCTCGCTGAATGCGCGCGAGCGCGGCTTACCCACGTCGTGCATGAGCGCGCTAATGCGCAGGATGGCATCGCCCGGACAGGCGTCCATGCACGCCATCGCATGACCCCATACGTCGTACGAGTGGTACTTGTTCTGCTCGCAACCGACGCTCTCCATGAGCTCCGGGCACGTGACCTCGAGGATGCCCGTGTCCTTCATGATGTCGAACGCCCGGGATGGCTTCGCGGCCTTCATGGTCTTCATCCATTCGTCGCGAATGCGTTCTCCTGCGACCTTCTTGTAGGTCGAGAGCGTTGGCCGAATAGCGGACATCGTGGAAGGCTCGAGCTCGAATTCGAGTTGAGCCGCGAACCGTGCAGCGCGGAGCACGCGAAGTCCGTCTTCCGAGAACCGCTCGGTCGCCACACCGACCGCCCGCAGCACCTTGTCGCGCAAGTCGACCTGGCCCGAGAAGGGGTCGGCGAGCTCGCCCGTGATGGGAGAAAGCGCAATCGCGTTGATCGTGAAATCGCGCCTCGCGAGATCTTCCGTCAGTTCACGTGTAAAATACACGCTATCGGGCCTTCTGCCGTCAGTATAGGCACCTTCTCCGCGGAGTGTCGTGACCTCGTAGTGCTCCCCCTTTTCGACGACGGTTACCGTGCCGTGCTGGATTCCGGTCGGAATCGCCCTCGGGAAGATCTTGAGGAGCTCATCTGGCTTCGCATCCGTGCAAAGGTCCCAATCGTTCACGGGGCGGCCCAAGATGAGGTCTCGAACGCAGCCACCGACGATCCATGCTCTGTGGCCGCTCTGCGAGAGCCGCTCGCAGAGCTTGAAGACATCGGGAGGAACCTTCGAAAGGTAATCTTGCATCAGTACCCCTCTCCCTTCGCGATGATCTCGTTCATGATCTCGCGTGTTCCGCCTCCGATGGGATAGAGCCGCGCGTCTCGATACAACCTCTCGACGAGGTACTCGCGCATGTAGCCGTTCCCACCGTGGATTTGCACGGCCTGGTCACACACGAACGAGCACATGTCCGAAGCCGCATTCTTTGCCGTGGCGAACCACACGGGGTCTTGTTCACCGCGAAGATGGCGGGTAACCGCCTCTCCGGTCAGCGCGCGGGCAGCGGCCAGCCGGGTGAGCATGTCTGCGAGCTTGTGTCGCGTGACTTGGAACCCCATCAGAGACTTGCCGAATGCCTCGCGCTGCTTGGCGTAGGTGACGCTCTCCCGATATGCGAGCTCGGCGATGGCCACGCATTGCCCCGCAAGGTGGAGGCGTTCGGTCGCAAAGTTTGCCATGATTGCGAGAAAGCCCGCGTTCTCCTCGCCGATGAGGTTCTCGCGCGGCACACGACATTCTTCGAAAGACAACTCGGCAGTGTCCGACGCCCACCACCCCGTCTTCTTCAGTTTCGACGACACCGTGAAACCTGGCGTGCCTTTCTCGATGACCAGCAGCGAGATGCCGCCATGGCCAGCTTCGCCCGTGCGAACGGCACACGTGACGAAGTTTGCGCGACAGCCCGAAGTAATGAAGGTCTTGGCGCCAGAGACGACGTAGTGATCGCCATCGAGTACCGCGCGCGTCTTCAACCCCGCCACGTCGCTCCCGCCTCCAGGCTCGGTGACGGCCAGCGCCGAGATGGCCTTTCCTGCAAGAACAGGCCGAACGAAACGCTCTTTCTGCGCGCTCGTTCCGAACTTGACGATGGGCGGAAGGCCAATCGCATGGCTGTTCAACCCGACGCAGGTGCCTACGGACTTCCCTGCGAGGACCAGCTCCTCGCCCACGACGAGCGCATGCGAAAGGTCGCCATCGTTGCCGCCTATCTCGCTGGGGAAAGACACACCGAGTAGCGAGGCCTCCCCCGCGCGCGCGTAAAGGTCTTCCGGGAACTCACACGCTTCTTCCCAGGCGTGTGCATGGGGAGCGATATGCGCCTCCGCGAATCGACGCACGTTGCGTCGAAGCTCAGCGTGCTCCTCCGTTTCGAAAAGATACGGCATGGCCCCATTGTGCCACAGGGCTGCGCTCGACCTCGCGTGGATTCGCGAACCGTACCTAGTCGAGCTATGGAGCGGCCGAAACGAAACGAGGCCGGAGCGTGGATGCTCCGACCTCGTTCAGAAAGCGTGCGAGCGCGATGCTATTCGGCTGCGTGCGACAATTCCGCACTCTCGAGGATCTTCTTGTTCTTCCTTGTTGCGCGATAGATGTCGATGTCTTCCTTCACCTTGCGCATCGTGCCCGGAGCTTCCCGGACCGCGCTCTCCACGATTTCGACGACCATGTGGGGCGCCTTCGTCGCAGCCTGCTGCGACTTCGCGAGGAACTTCGAGACGCGGTTCTTCCAGCGCTCTTTGCGCGTCAACTTGATGTAGGGCGCCACCTCCGCAACGAGGTCGGCTGCGCTGCCAGCGTACACATGCGGTGCCTTGTGGAGCGGCGATGCGTACCGCGGATTCGCAGCGAGGAAGGCCTCGACTTGCTCGCGCGTGACACCTTGCTCTTGGAGCGCGCGTTCGAACTCTGCCAAGGCCGCTTGCTTTGCCTTGAAGATGTACATCTGGACGCGTGAGTAGAAATTCACTCGGCCGTCACCGCTCGTCTCGACCGGACAGTAGATGGTGCCCGGGAACTTCTCGGTGATGGCAGACTGCACGCCGTCGGACACACCCGCGCTCGGCATGCAGCCAAAGGGCTTCACGCTGAGTGTCATGTGAGCCTTCTTGCCGACGCTGTTCAAGATCAGCTTGCCGACTTCCATGTGGCCCTCGCCGCCTCGGAGGTCGTTGTTGTAGTACTCGTGCGAGACTTCCGCGATCTTATCCATGTCCGGCAGCTTGTAGCCATAGAGGCCAATCAGGTGCGCCATGGTCTGGAAGAAGGCGCGAATCCCGAAGTCGGCCGCGGCGAGCCCCAGCTTCTTCTGGAAGAGGCCAAAGGCACCGAGACCACCCAAACCGTAGTACGACGTATCGGCACCACGCAGGTCCTCGCGCTCGCTCGAGTCGAAGCGGCCTTCCCACACGGAGTAGAGGAGCCAGGCGGCGACGAGCTGGATGTCGTCTTCGCAACCTTCACCCTCGAGGAAGCGCTGGAGCTGGTAGTTGCCGTCGCCTTCAGTGGTCATCGCCCAGAACTCGCCGATGATGCTCACCTTCGGCTTCACGAGCAGCTTGTTCACCTTCACCGCTTGGAGGATGGGCTTGCATTTCCAGATCGCGGGAAGAATGTTCGTCCTCTTGCGAAGCGCGTCACAGATGATCGCCTTCGCCTCGTCGAGGGCCTTGTCGGCGGCGCCGGCTTCGACCTCGTAGGGGCGAATGCGGTAGCCGAGTGCGTTCAAGACGTCGCCCGCGAAGATGGACTTCGCGATCGCCCAGAAGAACGTGCCGTTCAGCTCGAGGCCCGATTCCTCGCCGGTCGCCTGCTTCACGCCACCCTTCTGCTGGAAGAGCATCACGCGGAATCCGTCGAAGCCAGCGTCACGAAGCGCCTTGCGGTACTCCGTCACGTACATGCCGAAGCGGCACGGACCGCAGGCGCCGGCCGTGAGGAATGCGTAGCGCTCGACGACTTCCTTTTCCGTGAGGCCATGTTTGTCACGCAGCGTGCAGAGCGCCTTCACCAAGTTGCCCACTGTGAAGTACGTCGGGTTGCATTGTCCGCGGTTGCCGTATTCCTTGCCGTACTGAAACGCCTCGTTGTTCGGGACGTCGAGCATGAGCACGTTGTACCCAACGCCCTCGAGCGCAGCTTCGACGAACTGGTCATGGGCGAGCGTGAGCCCACCCACGAGGATGGTGACCTTCGATTTTTGCGACTTCGTGAAGTTGAGACCGATCATGTTGTCGATCCACTGCTCGGTCTTTTCGTCGAGACCGAGGCGCGTGCGTTCGGCCTCTTCGAACGCCTTCAGTTCTGCTTCCACGTCGAGGTTCTGGTCGATGAGTTTCAGTCGCTTCTTCGCGTTGATTCCAGTGGTTTCCATGGTCATCTCCTCACGGCCTTGTCGCAGCGTCCTTCGACGCTTTCGTTACTCTGCTGCGGACGTTGCATCGGAAGTTTCGGCCGACGCCTTGGGCGTGATCGGCACGATGCGTCCGTCCTGATTCTTCTTGCCGAGGAGCACCATGCCGCTCGGGAGTTCCTTCGAAGGGGTCGCCTTCGTGCGGTACGCTTCGATACGCTCCATCGCTTCGGCGATTTGACGCTCGATGGTCTCGTCCTTCTTGGAGAGCTTCTCGAGCTGCCTCTTCTTGAGGGACAATAGCTCGAGGCGCTTCTCTTCGATTTTGAGAAGGAGAGCGCCCTTTCGCTTCGAGGCGTCCTGCAGACGCTCTTCGTGGAGCTTGAGCGCGTGGGCGTAGGTCTTCACGCGGATCTTGATGGACCCGCTGGGCTTGTTGGCGTCGATGTCATGAAGCGCCGCGTACGGCGTCTTGCTCGCGTCGATGATCGAATCGATGAGGCCGTAGGTGGGGGCGTCATGGCCACACTTGAAGCTCGAGAGGTCGAGAACGACGACATTGGGGTGGTGGGCGGCGAAGTTGGCTGCCCACACCTTTTGCGCGCTGTTGACCGAGTAGTTTTCGGGCCACACGTGATTGATCTCGAGGGGGCTCTTCATGACGCCGCTCTCGAGCTCCTCCTTGTAGTAGCGGTCGAGGTATTCGCGGTCTTTCGGGACAGAGCGAACCGACAAGATCGGGTAACCGAGCACCTGGAATTCGTCCGGGATGCCGTGATTGAGGCCGGGGTCGGCGTGGTACGGGCGCCCGAGCATCATGATGGCGACGCGGTCTTCGGCTTCCACCGTCTCGAGGATCGCCCTTCCCTTCTCCTGCACGTCCTTGTCGAAGGCGCGAAGGGCCTTCCAGGCTTCACGGCAGGCGAAATCGTTCTCGTCTTCCGTGATGCCGAGGCGGTCTTTGAACGTGTCGAACATGCGCTTCGCCATGAGCAAGGGCTCGACGAAGGAGACCGCGGGGTCCAAGTACTCGATGCCGCGCGTCGCGAAGAAGTCGATCTCCTTCGTGAACGCCGCTTTCATGACGTCCGGAGCACCTGCGACGATCGGGCAGCTCGCGTTGTCCATCGTGTCGGCGACGAACGAGTCGATGTGCGTCAAGATCGGGAAGAAGATGTAGTTCAGCTTCTTCTTCTCGGTGTGGTGGTGGAAGAGCAGATTGTGAACGTGAGCCTGCGCGACCTTGGAGGGGTAGCACGGGTCGATCGAGCCGTATTTGCCGCCCTCGACCCACAACTCTTCCGTCGTTTCGTCGGAGAACACCACGTTCTGTTTCGGAACGCCGAGCGCCTCGAAGTAGGTGCGGAACCAGGGGCCGGTCGAATACAGGTTGAGAACGCGCGGGATACCGATGCGCGTCTTCTTTCGCTTCGCCGCTTGCTCCGGCGTCGAGCGCTGGAACGGCCGCGTGATGGGGACTCGACGCATGCCCATGAGCCCCTTGCGCACTTCGAGGTCCTTCACGGGTGAGCCCGCTTCGGGCATCGGAGCCGCGTTGTAGAAGTGCATGAAGGCGCGCTTGGCCTCGTAGTCGACCATGTTCGGGTATTGCTGCGCGGTCTTCTTGCGCTCGGCCATGAGGCTGAGCATGTCTTCCTTCGACTCGACGGTGCCCTTCTCGCACGAGAAACCAGCGATGTAGCGGCTCGAACGGCCGTCGGGCGTCTTCGTGTCGATGAACGTGCGCTTGCACTCGTTCGGGCAGAAGTGGCAGACCGTCTCCTCGTCGTTCTTCGTCGTGTACTCGAGGTCGATGGCGGCCTGCATGCCGATGAACGAGCTCTTGCCTTTGCGCTTCACGACGCGAAGGGTCTCCATCGCTGCGCCAATGGCACCCGCCTCGCCGGTATGCGGGTGCACGTAGACATCGGCGCCGGGCACGCGCTCTTTGATGTAGTCGACCTGTGCTTTGACGGCGGCGAGGTTGTATTGCGTGCCACCCTGGAGCACGAACTTCTTCCCGAGAGCGGCCATGCGCGGGATTTGCACGACGTATTGCCACACGTTCTTCGGAAGGACCTGTGCGAGACCGGCAAGCATCTCTTCCTTCGAGAAGCCCTCCTTCTGGAAGTTGACGCGGTCCGTGTCGAGGAACACCGCGCAACCGTACGAGAACTTCGGAGCGAGCTCGGCCTGGAACGCCGTGTCCGCGAATTCGGTGATGGGTACACCGAATTGGTCTGCGGTCGCCTGGAGCAGCGTGCCATTGCCGGCGGAGCAGCTGTTCGAGAGTCGGAAGTTGTGGATGTCACCGTTCTTGATGAAGAGAACCTTGATGTCCTGGCCGCCGATGTCGCATACGACGTCGACGTCGCCGAAGAAGTGAACGGCGCTCATCATGTGCGCGACCGTCTCGACGATGTTCACGTCGCTCTTCACGCATTCTTCGAGAACGTCGGCCGCGTAGCCGGTGGCGCCGAAGCCCTTCACTTCGAGCGTCGCGCCCTGGTCCGACACGTACGCCTTCAGCTGGGTGAGGAGCTCCTTCGTGTCTTGGATGGGGTTGCCCTTCGAGAGCTGGTAAGCCTTCACCAGGATCTTGCCGGTATCGAAGTCGACGAGGACGGCCTTGCTCGACGTGGAGCCGCCATCGAGGCCGACGACGGCCTGCACCGTTTGCCCCGGCTCGAACTTCGCGGGCTCGAACTTCGGAATCCTGTACGCTTCACGGAACTGCGCGAGTTCGTCTTCCGACTTCGTGAGCGGAGGGCCAGCCGTCTCGCCAAGACGCGATTTGCGGCCCGTTGTGATGTACTCGTGGAGCCCGTCGGTCGGCTTCATCCAGCCAATGTCGTCCGGCTCGTGGAGACCGTAGAGCACCGCACCGAGCGCCGCGTAGTATTGCGCGTTTTCCGGGACGAAGATGAGCTCCTCGATCGGCACGTCCTTCGGGTAGTCGAAGCCACGCTCTTCCCACACTTGGGGAATGCGAAGACGCCAGCAGTCTTGGAGGAAGGGCAAGTAGGTGTTGGGACCTCCGAGCAGAAGCACCCGCGGCTTCAGCGTGCCACCTCGGGTGAGAACGCTGAGGTTCTGCATGACGATCGCGTCAGCGAGGGAGCAGAGGACTTCTTTCGAGGGGATTCCGCTCTTGATGAGGTTGACGATGTCGGTCTCGGCGAACACGCCGCACTTGGCCGCAACGTGATGCAGTTTCGAATCGTCGAAACGAAGGGTCGTGACGAGCTCCGGCGGCGCGTTCACCTTCAAGAAGCACTTATCGATGGTCGCTCCCGTTCCCGAGGCGCACTTGTCGTTCATCGACGCGATGGCGGTCTTGTCTCCGTTCTCGTCGCCCTTGAACATGATGATCTTGGCGTCTTGGCCGCCGAGCTCGATGACCGAGCCGACGTCCGGATGGAGGTGCTCTACCGCCAGGCTGACCGCATTCACCTCCTGGACGAACTTGCCGCCCGTGCACGCGCAGAGGGGCGCCGCACCGGAGCCCGTGAGAAACATGCGGAAGCCGCCGCTCGGCCGCTCGGGGAAGGCAGCCTGGATGGCCTGCAAAAGCTCGAGCACCTTCTCGGGCTGCTTCGTGTGGTGGCGCTGGTAATCGCTCCAGAGGATCTCCTTGTTCGCAGGATTGACGACGACCGCCTTCACGGTGGTCGAGCCGACATCCATGCCGATCGCGAGGTAGTTGCCGGTAACGCCTGTATCTCTCTGGCTTGCCTGGGTTCCCATGGGCGATCTCTCCTCGGGTGCGCGCATCTGTGCATGGGCTTGAACCGCCACGGGGGACGGCGCAAGGCCCAATCTGACACGCGTGTCAGTTTCGAGGTTCAGAACGCTTTCGACCACAGAAAACTGCCCGCTCGAGGTGGAAATATCCTACCTTTGCATACACATGGACAAGCACGCTCGGCGCACTCAGCTCCTCGAGCTCGCGAGGCATCTCTTCGCGAAGAAGGGCTATCACGCGACGAATGTCGAGGACATCGTCAGCGCGGCCGATGTCGCCCGCGGAACCTTTTATCTGTATTTTGCAGATAAGCGCGCCATCTTCGAAGAGCTCGTCTCGCTGTCGCTCGTTCGCATCGGAACAGCCATCGAGCGCGTCGACGTCGCAGATCCCGCTCGAAGTGTCGAGAGCCAGGTGCTCGCCAACATCCAACGAATCGTCCACGCGCTCCTCGAAGACCCCGATACTACGAAGATTCTCCTCTCTGCGGCGGTGGGGGTAGACGAGGACTTCGACCGACGCCTCATTGGCTTCTACGAGGAAGTGGGCAAGCTCCTCGAAGAGAGTCTCACCGACGGTCAAGCGCTCGGTATCGTCGCGAGTGGCGACGCGCGCATGCTTTCGATTCTCACGCTCGGCGCATTGAAGGAGCTCCTCTACCAGATCGTCATGCGCGGCCTCCCTTACGACGCGAATGCCGTCACGGCAGCGCTCTACGCTTTCCTGAAGAACGGCGTCCTTCGCGTCTGACTGTAGGACGTAGCGCACCCGCGGGGGCCTGCTAGGCTACCGGGCCGTGCGGACGATGAAACTCGATACGGTCCGGGCGAAGCTCGTGTTCGTCGTCGGTGGCGCCGTGCTCTCTTGCGGAGACGGCACGGTGCGAATCGTCGATGGTTCTACGCCCGAACCTTCCGCCCGGAGCTTCCCGATGTGCGACCCCAAGTCGGACTTCGGAGGCGAGAAGCAGCTTCCTGGGCTCGAGGCCGTTCCGAGTTTTGGCTTCGACTTCGACTACTGGATCGACGCCACCCTCACGGACGACGAAGCGCACATCTATTTTTCCGCCTGCGCCACGAGCCGAAGCCGCGCGTGTATGCTCATGCATGCGACTTTCGACGAAAGCGGCGCGGCGACCAATCTCTCGCCCACGGGTACCGAGAGCAGCAAGTCGATTCGGCATCCGACCATCTCCGCGGACCGCTCCACCATCGTGTGGGTCGAAGACGCAGGGCGCGCCAACCGCGTTTTCATCGCCGCGCGAGACGGTCGTTCTTCGTACGACAACGACTTCTCGGAGCGTCGCGAGGTGCTCGTCTTGCCGAAGGAAGAGAACCTTCGCTACGCCGACCCATACATCGGCCGCGACCGTCGTCTTTATTTGATGCTCGGACCGAGCAGCGGCACGAGCACGCTCCACAGCGTTGCCATGGGGTCGCTTGGAGACACCGCGAACACGAAGGTCGTCGACGCCACGCTCACGGGCACGAATCCCGTAGCCGATGGAGGTCCTTCGATGTTCATGGGCCGCTACGACGCGAACACCGGACTCCGTTCCATCGTCTCGAGCGAGCGCGACGCGAGCGGCAAGTTCGCCGCCCCCTCCCCAAAGTACGTGGCGAGCCTCAACGCGCCAGGGACGAGCAACTACCCCACATGGGTATCCAAGGACGGGTGCCGCCTGTACTTCACACGCGGCAACAAGGACGACATCACCTCCTATCGTGTGTGGATGGCGTCTCGCAAAGCGAAGCCCTAGGGCGCGCCGTTCTCGGGAATTTCCCGCTCTTTTTTGATTCGGCAGCCGCGTGAATTAGCTGTCCATGCTCGGGCGTTTGCACTAGTAATGGAAGCTATCGTGCGGGAAGAACAAGAAACGGGTATCGAGCTTCGGGAGTCGCAAGGGCAGATTCGCGTCATGAAGATGAAGCGCGCCGCTCCGGCGGACGCAGTTCGTCCCACGCGCGCCGAGATCGACCTGGGGGCGCTGCGAAAGAACGTTGCCGTGCTGAAGCGTGCCGCGGGGAACGCACAGGTATGGGCCGTGCTCAAAGCCGATGGCTACGGCCACGGCGCGCCTGCCGTCGCACGTACTCTCGACCGCGCCGGCGTCGACGGCTTCTGCGTGGCGCTGCTGGAAGAGGCCATCGAACTTCGTGAAGCGGGAATCGGCAAGCCGCTGCTCGTCATGGGGGGGTACTACGGTCGTGCCTTCGAGGAGGTCCTGCATCGCAAGCTGACACCGGTCATCTACGACCGCGCCCACCTCGAAGGCTTTGCTCAGCTCGTGCGCGCGCGAGGCCTCGAGCACCCCATTTCGGTCCACCTCAAGATCGACACAGGCATGGCCAGGCTCGGCGTCCGATTGCCGCAGATCGCTGCCTTTGCCGAGCAGATCGAGAAGACCCCGGAGGTCCGCGTGACCGGGCTCATGACGCATCTCGCAGCGGCCGACGCCGAGTCCACGGAGTCGCTCGATCATCAAGCTGCGCGGTTCGAAGAAGCCACCCGCGTACTCGCAGAGCGTGGCATCAAGCCGAGCGTTCGTCACGCAGCCAACAGCGCGGCCCTTCTCCGGCAGGCAGCACGATTCGACATCGTACGCCCTGGCGTCGCAGCCTTCGGCATCAGCCCGTTCGCGCACGGTGCCGTGGCACCGGAAGGTTCGCGTGACCTCACGATGGCGATGCGCGTACGTACGGAAATCATCGACCTTCGGACCATCGACGCCGGCGAGGCCGTCGGCTACGGGTCCACTTGGCGCGCCAAGCGCCCTACCCGCGTCGCGACCGTGCCCATGGGGTACGCCGACGGCCTCTCGCGCTCTCTTTCGAATCGCGGGCATGCTCTCGTTCGCGGAAAACGTGCACCTTACATTGGTGCAATTTCGATGGACCTTGCCATGCTCGACGTGACCGATCACGAAGGCGCCGCACTACGCGACGAAGTCGTCGTGCTCGGCTCACAAGACGGCCCCCTCGGCAAAGACTTTCTGAGCGCCCAAGAGCACGCCGACCACGGCGGAACCATCGCCTGGGAAGTCCTCACCCATATCTCTCGCCGGGTGCCCCGCTTCTACCGTGAACCCTAGAATCGTGGTACTTGAGAGGTCGTGAGCGAAGCGCGCAAAGCTGATCCGGGAAGCTTCTTTGCGCGCGTCATCGCGATTCCCATCAGTGCGGCCGAGGAAATCGGAGAGACCCTCATCCTCGTGGGCGAGACGCTGCGCTGGATGGTCTCGCCGCCTTTCCGCATCGCGCCTCTCATGAACGCATTTGCCTTCATCGGTTCTGGCTCGATGTTCATCGTCGGACTGGTGGGTCTCTTCACGGGCATGGCTTTCACGGTGAGCACCATCGTCGGGTTCCGACAGTTTTCTGCGGAAGGCATGGTGGGCGGCGTCGTCGCGGTGGCTCTCGCGAGAGAACTCGCGCCCGTCCTCACCGGCGTCGTCGTGACGGCCCGCGCTGGGAGCACGATCGCGAGCGAGCTCGGCAACATGCGAGTCACAGAGCAGATCGATGCGATCACGACGATGGGGCTGAGCCCCGTACAATACCTCGTCGTACCTCGTATGCTCGCGACGACGATCGTCCTTCCAATGCTGTCGCTCGCGTTCGGCATCGCAGGCATGCTCGGCGCCTACGTGGTGGCCGTGCTCTGGCAGAACATCGACCCCGGCATTTTCTGGGACAAGGTCTACCAGTTCCTGCAGATGCCCTCGCTCCGCATGATGTTCGTGAAGGCGCTCGTCTTCGGGTTCCTCCTCAGCATGATTTGCTGCAAAAAAGGCTTTCACGCATCGGGGGGCGCACGTGGCGTCGGTGAGGCGACGGCGAAGGCCGTCGTGTCGAGCATCGTCGTGATCTTCGGAGCGGACTACATCGTCACGACGATGATGACGGACATCTGAGAGGGGCGTGCCCCTTCCTCGTCTTCTGTCGAGAACGCTTACTTCGTAGCTTCGAGCGCCGCGTCGACGGCTTCCGAGTCGAAACCGAGCAGGATTCTTCCGCGAACGTCGATCACTGGAATGGAACCTCCACGCTTGCCGCTCGCACTCAGCTTCCGCTGCATCTCTTTGGCAGCCGCCGGGTCTTCCTCGATGTCCTTTTCGATGAAGGGAACACCTCGCCGTTTGAAGTGGGCCGCCGCCATGTGGCAAGGCTTGCACCACGATGCCCCATAAATGATGACACCCTCGTTGTTGCCAGATGCGGTCGGCTTCCCTGCGCCGCTCGGAGCACTCGAGGCTGTGGAACGCTGCTTCTTCCTGTTCGCAGCGACGCCTTCGAACTCGCTTCGCGTGACGTAGTGCACAGGGTAGGTCCCGTCGGACTTCGTGTTGCGTAGGTCGACGATGACGATGTTCGCACCCTCGTCATGCGACGGGTCGACCACCCGAACGTAGTCGCGACCTTCGAAGGGAACCGCCGGCGCGCTTTCTTCGACGTGGTACTCACCGCTCGCGTCAATCCAGGTAAAGAGAAGGCCTTTCGTGTCGTCTCGCACGACAGTACCGGGAGTTCCCAGGGATTTCTTACCGCACGCGACGAGAGGCGCCGTGACGAGCGCTCCCGAACACAACAGCAGGAAGTCTCTACGTCTCATCCGAGCTCCTCGGAAAGGGAGGTCCATTCCCCCAGCATAGCGTCAACGCGAGCCGCAAGCGCCTGCTCCTCGCGCGCCATCGAGGCGAGCTTCTCCCAATCGCCACCGGGGTCTTCCCGGAGTCGGGCGCGCAGCGCTTTGACTTGTGCTTCACCGGAAGCGATGAGCTGCTCGAGCTCCGTCAGGCGGCGCTTCCTGCGCGCTTGGTCTCTCGAAGCTTGCTTCTGTTCCTCGTAGGCCCCCTTCGCTTTCACTTCCTTCTTGGGAGGCGCGGATTGCATCCTTGGCTCGCGTGAACCTATCTCCTCTTTTCCGCGAATGAAGTCGCGGAAGCCTCCGGAAAAGAGCGTTGCCTTGCCATCGCGTACTTCGATGATGCGCGTTGCTACCGACTGGAGGAAGCGCCGATCGTGCGAAACGAAGAGCACCGTTCCCTCGAAACTCATGAGCGCTTCTTCGAGGATTTCCGCCGCTGGAATGTCGAGATGGTTCGTGGGCTCGTCCAAGAAAAGAAGGTTTCGAGGCTCGAGCAGCAGTTTCGCGAGCGCGAGACGGGATCGCTCGCCGCCGGAGAACCCCGATACGACGCGGAGGGGATCGTCACCCCAGAACCGAAAGCGAGCAAGATACTGCCGCGCGACTTCCACCGTGAAGTCTCCCCTTACGCGGCGCACTTCGTCGACCGCGGTGAGTGAAGGGTCCACATCGCCTAGGTGCTGATCGAAGTATCCTTCTTGCAAATTGGTGCCGCGCTTGACGGAGCCGGAGTCTTCCGCGAGACCACGCCCCGCGAGCAACTTGAGCAGAGTAGACTTGCCTGCCCCATTGGGACCTACAATGCCGATACGTTCGCCACGGCGAAGGAGCATGTCGAAGTCGCGAAAGAGCGTGCGCCCGCTTCGAGAGGCCGCGGCGCCCTTCACGTCGAGAACGATGTCCCCGGAACGCGCAGCAGCAGCAAATCGAAACGTCACGCGCTCAGCGAGTGCCCACACGTCCTCTGGACGATCAATGCGTTCGAGCTTGTCGAGCATCTTTCGACGACTCTGTGCTTGCTTCGTCTTTTGCCCCGCAATGTTCTTGCGGATGAACTCTTCGGTCTTTTCGACCATCGCCTGCTGACGGCTGGCGAGTGCTCGCTCTCGTTCCAGGTCTTCTTCGCGCGCGACCACGTAGTCGCTGTACCTTAGCGTATAGCTGCGAATGCCGCGGCGACCGAGTTCGAGCGTACCCGATGTCACGTTGTCCAGGAACGCGCGGTCATGAGAGACGACGAGCAAACCGCCACGATACCCTCGCAGGTATTCTTCGAGCCACGCGATCGTGTCGAGGTCGAGGTGGTTCGTGGGTTCATCGAGGAGCAGAAGGTCGGCACTTTTCGCGAGCACGACACCCAAATTGAGGCGACCGCGCTCTCCGCCCGAGAGCGTTGCAACTTCTCGATCGAGGTCCGTGAAACCGAGGCGCGTCGCGATGGCCGCAACCTTGTGTTCGAGCTCGTCGGCGCGTGCCTGATGGTGACGTTCGGTTGCATGCGCGAGGCGATCGAGGTCGTCTTGGGCCCCCGAGGCGGCCGCTTCCTGCGCAGCCGTGAGCTCGTCGCGAAGGGCGAGTACTTCGCCAAAACCCGAAAGGAGCGCGCGAAGGAGGGTCCCCTCCGCCGCCACCTCGTGCGACTGCCGGTAGTATCCGACGGTGGCTCCCTTTTCGACGACAGCGCTACCCCGATCAGGCTCGAACTCCTTCGAAATGAGACGCAAAAGCGACGATTTACCTGCGCCGTTGGGGGCCACCAGGGCGAGCCGATCGCCCGCGTTCAGGGTGAATGTGACCCCCTCGAAGAGCACGTCCCCCGCAAATCCGAACTTCAGGTCTGCAACTTGGAGCAAACTCACGGGCTCGGTTGTAGCCGACGGCTCGCTCCAGCGCGATTTCACATTGCGTCACAGAAATGTCACGCAGTGTCAAATTATTCGACAAGGAGCTGTCCCTTCGCTACACCGAAGCGACATGGCGTGGAGAGGGGTCGTACCGTCCGAGAATCCAGCGGCGAGCTTACCTACGACTGTCTATTTGACGGGCACGAAGTCGTTCGTCGTCGATCGCGTCATCCACGATGGCGCGCGGAGCCTCGTTCTCTCCGCGTTCGCGGAATACCCTTTCGGCCTGCTGCGGAATGTCGCGCTGAAGTTCGGCCGCGGTGGTGGCGGCCCGGCGCGGTTGAAGCGCGAGGCGATGGCGTATTCGCGAGTGAGGCACCCAAGCCTCGCGCACCTCATCGAGTACGGCGTCGACTCTGACGGGCAGCATGTGCTCGTGTTTGATCTCTACGAAGGCGTATCGCTAGCCACGTGGCTGCGCAAGTTGCACGACCGTGACGTCGGCATTCCGAAACCGGTCGCCGTCCTCCTCGCGCTCCGCGTATTCGAGGCCCTCCACGCGCTGCATCTGGCCCGAGACCCCATGACGAACGAGTTCTCCCCGATCGTGCATGGCAATGTGACACCGGAGAACCTGTTCTTGTCCCTCGATGGAACGGTGCGACTCCATGACCTCGGCAGCGCCACGTCGCTCGCTCGCGAAACACTGCTGACCAAGCCTCCCGGGGCGAGTCATCTGTTCGAAGCCCTTGAGCTCGAGGAGACGGTGCACGGCAACGTGCGCTCCGACGTGCACGCAGGCTGCCGCCTCTTCCATGGACTCTTGCGGCGCTCTTCGAGTGACGTGGCAGAGACCATTCCCGCATCTTTCGCGGCATCCGGCATCCTCTCCGCTCGCCTTGCGAGCGCACTGGAACGGGGCCTTCACCCGGAGACGGAACTTCGAAACCTTTCCGCAGGGGACATGGTGGCGGCATTGCGCGCCGAGGGGTGCTCCGACATTGGACAGCGCTACTTGCAAGAGCTTTTGAAAGTGCATGCGACGGACATGAGCTCGTCACTCCTTCGCCCTTCGGGGGTCGTTGCAAGGCGACCGGCCGTCAGCATCGCTCCCGATGCATTCGCGGGAGAGAGACAACAAGCCGATACGATCACGCCACCTCCGCAGTCCGGAAACAAGCGGGCGGTTCACCTCGAAGTAGCGATGGCGAAGGGAAAGGACGAGCGACCCTCGTCGATTCCGACGACGACGGGCGCGATCCCGCTTTCGCTTCCGATTCCCCGCCTCGCGCCGCCGCCGTCGTTCGACGCGCCGAGCCCCTTGCCGGACACGGTTCGCGAAGCACCGTTGACCAAGCGCGACTTTCCGCCGCTGCTCGAAGCGCCTCTCTCCCCTCCCGCTCCTCCCATTCCTCCCGCCGCTCCTGAATCGACCCCACCGGCGGCCATCGTGATGCCAGCTGCAGCGCCAACCGAGGTGCGGGACAGCGCAAGGCCGCCCGCGCAGGCTGCACCAAGTCCGTTCGCGTATTCGGAGCCTCCGCGCCCATACGAGCATGCGTCGATCTACGCTTCGAGCGTCCCGCCTCCGCTGGCGTTCGCGCCGCGCGATTCGCTTCCCTCCTACTCGAGCGTCAAGAACCTCGATGGTGAACGAACCGCGAAGCCAAAGCGTTCTCGCCTCGTCGCGTTGACCGTTGCCGCGGCGCTGACGGCCTTAGCGCTGGGCGGCGTCGTGTGGGTCGGGGATCACGCGCGTGACATCTCGTTCGCCTCGGCCTCTGGAGCAGCCCAACCCCCGCGCGAGCCCTCGAAGAAGAGCGCTGCGGTGGGCATGACCGCCATCCTTCGCAGTCACGAAGCCCCCGTCGCTCCGTCGCTTCCTGGCATCGGTTACGTACGCACCGACCCGAGTGAGCGGGGACATCGCATCTTTGTCGATGGCAACCTGGCTGGCGGGGGAGGTGGCTCGCTTCCGGTATCATGCGGATTCCACACCATTCGCGTCGGAAGTACCGGCGTACTTCGCGACGTGCGCGTTCCCTGCAACGACGAAGTGTACGTGTCTCGCTAACGGATGTAGTCGTGCCCTCCAGGCGCTTCGAATGCGAGGGAGCAACCGCCCGCGGCGGGGCCACGGTGGTGGATAGGTCGGTCTAACGAACAATCGTGCACTTCAGCCAACCACCCCAGGTTGGGCAGCCGTTCACCGCGTTGATGCATTCAGGGGGACATCCCGGGCACGAAGGATTGGCGACACACGGAAGTGCCGTCGGGCACGACTGGCTCAAGCATGTGCAAGCGGACAAACAGTTGGGATAATTGAACTCGGAAGACACGGTGCCCTTCTTCTCGGCGCATTGCTGCAACGCGAGCTTTTCCATGCTGGCACAGAACTCGGAACACCCGGGCACGGTGCCACAGCTGAGGGGGGCGCCCGCATCCGAATTCGGCGATGAACTCGATTCAGGCCCCACGGGTACTTGGCCCACCGCCTTCTGCCCCGAAGGAATGATGATCTCTTGTCCCGACGCGAGGTTGCAGACGCCTTCACCTTCGTAAACTTGAAAGTCGATCTCCTCCAAATTGGATTGTGTGGCTACCGGCTCGGATTTCCATGACGCGATCGAGCCACGAATCGAACAAGTGCCGCCCAAGGGCTGGCGAACCTCGAACTTCTTCTTCAGCTTTCGTTGCCATTTCACAACCTCGCGCCGGACGTTGAATCCAACCCACGCGAGGCCCATCGGATCGGCTGTCACGACGAATGATGAGTTTGGTCCGAGGCGAATCTCCGTCCCGAAGCCGTAGGTGAGGCGCGCCCAAGTATGGTTGCCGACCGTCCGCACTTCTGTGCCCTCGGCCAGCACCTGCCCCTCCTTCGCCGTACTCCATGTCGTCGAGGGCGGCGTGCGCGTTTCCGCCACCCCCACGAGGTCGACGATCCCCGCCACGATCTTTGCCTCGGCCTTCTTCGTGAGGACAAGTGTGCTGAAATGAGACACGGAAAACGTCGCCGCACCGTCGGCGACCTGCGTCGGGGCCGTCGGCTCAATCGCTTCGCCTTCGGCATCCAGATGAAACAATCGGAGCGAATCCGGCGGCACATCAGGAGGAACAGGAAACGCGACGAAGACGCTCGTCTTCGGTTGCATCGGCGAACGAATATGAAGTGCGCCAAGCACGACCCTCGTCTCACCACCAGCGTCCATGAAAAGGTAACTCCCAGGGTGAGCATTGCTGGCTCCGGGAATGAGCGCTGCTTGCACGGGCACACTCGTGACGGGTACGTCCGACGTAAACGCACCCATAGGGAACACCAAAGTCGCTTGCCCGACCTGTAGCGTTGTGACGGGTTGGTTCGTGGTCACGATTGTTGGCTCCGGCAGCGAGGCCATGGAGAGTTCGTGCTGCACTGGCTCACCCACCACCGGTAGATCGTGTTCCCAGTCCACGTATCCGGAGGCCGTGATCTTGAGGTGATGGCGTCCCGTGGGCAATTCCAGCTCGAAAACGCCTTGACCGTTGGACTTGCCAAGTACCTGGCCATCGATTGTGACCGTCGCGTCCGCCACGGTGCCACGCTCGCCGGAGATGCGAGCGACGAAGCGCCCCTTGGAGGCCGCCGGCTGAAGTTGCAGCGCACCCGAGGCACCGGAACTCGAGTCGCCACAAGACCCGACGGTTTGGGCAACGGCGGCCATCACGAGCCAACCGAGCCACTTCTTGCTTCTTGCGACTCGCGCACTATTTCTCGAGTCCATCACCACCGCCCCCTCTTCACGATCATAAGCACTCTACCCTCATGCGCTAGGACCGCGTCTTGATGGGCAGCGTCTACCCGACCGCACGCGCCAACGCTTCGAGCGTAGCGCTTTCCGTCTCTGCGAGATCGGGTGATTGCGCAAGAAACCGCTCGATACGCTCTTCCTTCGCAAGAGCTTCATCGAGAATCAGGTCGGCCCCCTTGGCATAGGCTCCGAGCGCAACAAGATCGCGCTTGGCCTCGCGGACCGAAATGAGAGCGCGAACTTTCTTCGCGGCTCGATCGTGTTCCGGCGTAACGATGCGCGACATGACGCGGGAGAGGGACGCAGGCACATTCACGGCCGGGTAGCGCCCCCGCTCCGCCACGGCGCGATCAAGCACGATATGCCCGTCGAGAATACCTCGCACCTCGTCGGCAATCGGTTCCTCCATGTCACCACCTTCGATGAGCACGGTGTAGAGAGCCGTCATCGACCCGCGCGCACTTTGACCTGCACGCTCCAAGAGGCGCGGAAGCAGCGCGAACGTGCTCGGAGGATAACCGCGCCGCGCGGGGGGCTCGCCGACCGCGAGGCCAACTTCTCGTGAAGCACGCGCATACCGCGTGATCGAGTCGAGCAGGAGGAGCACGCGGGCGCCTTGGTCGCGAAAGTGCTCCGCGTACGCTGTCGCCACTTCCGCGGAACGCAGACGCTCGAGCGGAGACACGTCGCTCGTCGCGACAACGACGATGCTCCTTTTGAGCCCCTCTTCGCCGAGGGAATGTTCGATGAATTCTCCGACTTCGCGTCCTCGCTCGCCGACGAGTGCAACAACGACCACGTCAGCCGCAGCGTGGCGCGCGATAGCGCCGAGCAGCGTGCTCTTTCCGACGCCGGAACCTGCGAAAAGACCGACGCGCTGCCCTTCGCCAAGGGTACAGAGTCCATCGATGACCCTCACCCCCGTTCGAAAGATGCGGTCGACCGGACGACGGGAGAGAGGTGGAGGCGGCTCTGCGCCGACGTTCGCGTAGAGAGGTGCAGCAAAGGTGAGCTCTCGTCCATCGATGGGACGACCAAGACCGTCGACCACGCGACCCAAAAGCTCTGGTCCGACGCGCACGCGAAGCGGATAGCCGGTGGACTCAACCTCGTCATCGGGCCCGACGCCTTCCATCGTACCGAGCGGCATGGCCACGACCTCGCCGCCGTGAAAGCCCACGACTTCGGCGAGGAGGGGCGTCACCAACGGCGATCCGCTCCCGAGACGGACACGTGAAACACTGAGCACGTCACCAAGACGCACGCCCGGCATGGTCGCGCGGAGGCACACACCGGTCACGGAAAGGACACGTCCGCGAGCGCCAACGGGGGACACCTCGCGGAGCGAAGCCTTCAGCTTCGCGAAGTCCATTTATCCAGCACTGGTCTTCTTGGGGCGACCGCTCGAAGCCTGCAGCTCTTCGTGGAGTTCGGTGAGGAGCTTGCGCGCACGGTCGGTGAGCGTCGTGGGCACCTCGACCTCGACGATGACCGCAAGCTGCCCGCGACCGCGCCCATCGAGCCGCTGAACCCCCTGCCCTTTCAGCATGAGCACCGCTCCGGGTTGGGTCCCCGGAGGAACCTTGACCTCCGCCACCGCGTCGGGATCGTCCGGGTCCAGCACGGGGACGTTCACTTCGGCGCCCAGTGCGGCGTCCGAGAAGAGAACCTTCACGCGCGTCGCGAGGTCGGCACCGTCACGTTCGAAGCGCGGGTCGTCGGCGACTTGTACGTCCACGTACAAGTCGCCTGGTGGAGCGCCTCGAGGCCCCGGCATGCCTTGACCCGTGACCCGAAGTCGTTGCCCGGAGTCGATGCCAGCGGGGAAAGCGACGTTGACCTTGCGCGGCTTTTCGACGGCGCCTTGCCCCTTGCAGTCGTCGCAAGGCGTCCGAATGATGGAGCCCTGTCCACGGCATTTCGGACACGTCGTGCTGAACATGACGAACCCGCGTGCGGAAGAGACCTGCCCCGAGCCGCGACACTGACCGCAGTGCTCAAGCTTGGTGCCGGGCTTGGCACCGTTGCCTTGGCACGTCTCGCACCGTGTCGCGATGCGCAAGAGAATCTCCTTCTTGATGCCGAACGCGGCCTCGCGGAGGGTGAGCTGCTCTTGGACGCGAACGTCTTGACCGCGCGAGCTGCGCTGGCCACCGCCCGAAAACATCTCGTTGAAGATGTCCTGCATCTGCGA
This sequence comes from Polyangiaceae bacterium, assembly GCA_046351415.1. Classification (GTDB taxonomy): domain Bacteria; phylum Myxococcota_A; class Polyangia; order Polyangiales; family Polyangiaceae; genus JABFRG01. The sequence goes on from JAXLYO010000002.1 coordinate 479,147, forward strand.
GAACACATCACCGAAACCTCCACCTCCGCCCCCCGGGAACCCCCCACCTCCCTCGAGCCCAGCGTGGCCGAATTGGTCATACACGTGACGCTTCTCGTCGTCCGCCAGCACTTGGTAGGCCTCGCTTGCCGCCTTGAAGCGTTTCTCCGCTTCCGGATCGCCGGGGTTTCGATCGGGATGGTGCTTCATCGCCTCGCGCCGATACGCCTTCTTCAGGTCGTCGCACGAGACATCTTTGGCGACCCCGAGGACCTCGTAGTAGCAGCGCTTTTCCGCTATGCTTCCCATACTTTACAACCTAGTGACGAAGACAGAGAGCGCACGTTCACGATGTGGCTCCCAAGTTAAGGCGCACGCCTGGTCTGTCAACGCACAGGCCCGCTTCCTGCTCAGAATTGCGCTCCTTTTCGGGAATAAAGCGCAAGTAGTCAACTGTGGGCCCCCGCCCCCTCACTTTCGAGGGTGTGGCTTTGGGTCTGCACAGAGAGCGCTTGCTCGAGCTCGGCGATTCGCCAGCCCCGTGCTTCGACTTCACCGGTCAGGCGAGCGACCAGTCCCGAGAGATGTTCGAGCTTGTCCGTGAGCGCCGTATGCGCCTCGGGGCCGCTGGCGACGTCGGAAACGAGCCCTCTCGAAATCGGCATGATGGGGGCCGCGAGAAGACCACCGCTGTCGAGCCGTGACACGAGCTCCGTAGCGATTCGCGTGGCGCGTGCGTGCGCGGTTTCGGCCGCATGCTTCGCGTGTGCGAGCTCCGCAAGCTTTGCCTCCAGCTCGGCGATCTCGCGCGCGTGCTCACCTTCCTGTGCGGCGAGGTTCGCCTCGAGTTCCTTTGCGCGCGCTTCGAGGGTCTCGGCGCGGAGACTCCATTCGGTGATGGCCTCGGTCGCGCGCTCATTTTCGATTTCGTCGCCGAACTGCGATTCGAACTTCGATTCGACTTCCTTCGTGAGGCTATCGAGCGCTTCGTCGCGGCGCTTCAGCTCGGAACGAGCTTCCGATAGCAGCGTGTGCAGCAGCGCATTCTCCCTTACGCGCTTCAGCTCGTCCTCTTCGAGCGTGCGAAGGTGCCCTTCGTGTTTTGCCTCTTGATCGAGCAGAGCGCGATCGCGATCACGGAGCGCTTCGGACACGCGCTCGACGTCCATCGTGAGCTTCTGGGTCTGTGTCGCGAATTCACGCAAGCGCGTCTCACGTACCTCGAGTTCGAGGGTCAGGCGATCGAGCTCTTCGCTGAGACTCGCACTGGGAGAAGCAGATGCGACTGCGGACGCGAGCTGTGCACGGACGCGAGCGAGTTCGCTCTCGAGCCCATGAATGCGGCTCGCTTGGTCACGCGTGGGCGTCGCAGGCGCGTCGCTCGGAGCCACGTCGAGCTGGAGCACCGTATAGGGGTCGACGTCGAACGCTGAACCACTGCCGATAGCCCAGTAGCGAAGCGGCTCTGGAGACTCGCTCACGAGCTGCGTATCGATGCCGACATCGACGGCCTCGTCACGCTCGCCGAGTTCGGCCATCGCTACGCCTTGGAACGGCAATTCTCCGACCATCCGGATGTGCTCGAACTGGACGCTCAGCAGATCGTAGAGGTGGTCGTAAGAGAGAGAGCGAGAGTCGGCGGGAATACCGACGAACACGAGACCGTACTCGGTGACCATGCGCCGGAACCGAACCAGCCAGCGCGGAGCATCCGAGAACGTCTCGAAACGCGGAACGAAGACCGCGTCGAAAGCGCCGGGGCGCACCGGGAAGTCGTCACCCCCGAGGCCCTCGATGACGAGACCACGTTCGTGCCGACGAGGAGCGTGGTCGTCGAAGACGTGGACGGATCGGGCACCGAGCCCGAGGACGCGCTCTCCGAGTGCGGCGGTGTTGGGGCCCACGAGCGCCACGCGCTGATCGCGTAGCTTGCTTTCGGCGTAGGCCAGAACGGCGAGTTCTCTTTCGAGCATGGCTTCGAGATACTACACGAAGCAAGCTATCGAAACAGTTACGTATGTAGGCTGTTTCGGCGCTCTTTTCCGCGAAAGCGGGGCGGCGAGACGTGGCCGGGCTGGTCGCTCGACTCGAATGCCCGATTCTTTCGACGCTCTCGGATGGTCGCGTAGAGCTCGGTAGCGATGGCCGAAGCCGCGGCGGGGCTCGATGCGGGAACGACGAGAACGCGCTCCTCGGCGGTTCGCCCCGACGAGAGCGTGACACCCGCGCCGATGGTTCCGCTGCGGAGCTTTCGTTCCGCTGGGCTTCCCTCGCGAACCCGCGCGAGGACCGCGAATTCCGAAGCGCAGGCGATTTCGATCGCGAGTGCGCCCGGAACCATGCCCTTCGGCTGTACGCGAAGACGAAGTTCGTCCCAATTGCGCGCGCGCGGAGCGCTTTGCGAAGCTTCACACGCGCGCTCCCCGGGAAGGCGGGCCCACGGGACCACCCGGAAGTTCGAAGCCTTGCGGAGCGTCTGGAGCGCCTGGAGCAGCGCGCGATCGTAGAGGCCACCGTGGTCTGCGAGGAACACGACGAGAAGGACGCTCGCGTTTCCGCACACCAGAATCGGAGCATCGGGGTGCAGGCGAGACGAGGCGACGGCCAGCCCGGCAGAGAGGAGCACGACGATCACGAACAAGAGGCGTCCCATCGGGCTCGAAAGGGAGACGAGCGGCGGAGCGCCGAATGCGTCGGCATCCCGCAGAGCCAGCCACGTCCCGGTCGCCCGCTTCGGCGCTTGCGCGCCCATGATGGGCCGGGTGCGCTGGAGCGAAAGAACCATCGGCACGAGCACCAGCACGAGCCCCACCGCGCGATCGACCATGCACTGCAGTGCAATCGCGACGGCGAACGAGACGGCGGCAATCTCCTTTCGGAAGCGGAGCCGGATGAGCGGAGCATCGGACGCGCGCGCACGAAGGCGAAGGAGTGCAAACAGCGCTGCCCCTCCCAATGCGGCAGCCAGCGTGAAGAAGAGAAGCGGAAGACGTGACTCGTTTTTCACGACGACGGCAGCGCGCGGACGAAGGTCCGGTCGATCGAGCTGGGGAAACGCACGGGGATCGACCCGAACGGCGACGGAGGGCGCCTCACCGCGCGCGACGTGCGGTCGAATGAGCGTCAGCTCGTCCGCACTCGCTTCTCTGCGCAAGGTCGAGAGCACCGCGCCTTCGTCTGTCGGCTTGGGCTCGGAAGGTGCCGAAGGGATACGAAGGACGACCTTGCCCGTATCGTAGCCCTCGGAGGCGGGCGGAGCAGTCCACGTGAATCGAAAGAGGGCGCCATCGCGTGCAAAAAGGCTGGTCGCGTCGAGGCGATAGCGAACGAGGAACGTGAACAGCCCGCGCTTCAGCCCCTTCGGGTCATCGACCGTGATGCGGAGTGTCTTCTTGGGGCGACCGCGATCACCCATGACCTGTGCGGAGGCATTCGGGTCCTCGGGAAGCGCGCTCACGTGGACCGGGACCTCGGTGCCGTCGTCACCGCGGCACGTCCCCGCTTCGTCGATCTCGGCCGCCGCATCGATCCCCGGAAGGTCCAGAGTCTTGAGGGGCCCCATCTGGACGCGATAACGAAGGGCGTGCTCGAAATGCCCTATCCCAGCCTTGTCGAGCTCCACGTGGACTTCGTCCCCGATATGATGCCACTCGACCCAAGCCCGCGCGGAAGACGAAAAAAGGAGGGCAAATCCGAGGGTTAGATACAGCGCCCAGCGCGCTAGGTATCGGTGCATATCCCACATCTACCTACTCGACCGTACCTGGCCAACTTTTCCTTCTCATTCTGCGGAGATTGGCGCGCGCTCTGGGGAAGGCGAGCGCTATAGGAGGGGCAAAGGCTCGCAGGTCCAGTTCAAGGTGTCGCTCAACCCAGCTCAAAAACAAGCTGTCGAACATTTCACCGGGCCCGCGCTCGTCCTCGCCGGTGCTGGCTCCGGAAAGACCCGGGTCATCACGCAGCGCATCGTCCGGCTGCTCGAGCGGGGCATTCCCGCCGCACAGATCGTCGCCCTCACCTTCACGAACAAGGCCGCGAAGGAAATGGCCGAGCGCGTCCACGGCCTCGCCGCGAAGCAAGGCATGAAGAAGCAGGCGGAAGCACTCTTCGTGTCGACCTTCCACTCGTTCGGGCTCGCGGTGCTTTCGCGGGAGTCCAAGCGTGAGGGAGGCGCGTTCACCATCTTCGACCAAGGCGACCAAGTGGCGCTCGTGAAAGAGCTCCTCGCCCAGATGCGCGGAGCGAAGAACTTCGACGCAGCCGCCGTCCTCGGACGCATCTCGTTCGCGAAGAACGCGTTCCTCGATGAAACCACCATGAGCGTTCGCGAAGGCGATGGTTACGACGAGCTCGCCCGCCTCGTGTTCCCGAAGTACCGCGACCGCCTCCGCGCCTTTCGTGCCTACGACTTCGACGACCTCGTGTGCGAAGTTGCGCAAATTCTCCAGACGCGAGAAGACGTGCGGAGCCGATGGCAAGAGCGCGCCCGATTCCTCCTCGTCGACGAGTACCAGGACACGAATCGAGCGCAGCTCGCCCTGTTGAAGTCGCTCGCAGGCGAAGGAAAAAACGTGTGTGTCGTCGGCGACGACGACCAGTCGATCTATGCGTGGCGCGGCGCCGACGTTCGCAACATCCTCGAATTCGAGGAGGAGTTCCCCGGCGCGAAGGTCATCAAGCTCGAACAGAACTATCGCTCGCGCGCGCCCGTGCTCGCTGTCGCCAACGCAGTCATCTCCATGCGTCGCGATGGCAAGCACCGCAAGGTTCTGTTCACCGACAAAGAGGGCGGAAACCTCGTGAGGATGGCCGTCGCGCCTTCACCGGACGCGGAAGCGAAGTGGGTGTCGAAGCAAATTCGCACGCTCATCAAGGAAGAATCCATCAAGCCACGCGAAATCGCGGTGCTCTACCGGTCCAATGGCCAGGCGAAAGTGGTCGAGGAATGTCTCCGCGAACAAGGAGTCCCCTATCGCATGGTGGGAGGACAGCAGTTCTTCGAGCGAAAGGAAGTGAAGGACCTCCTCGCCTTCATGAAGCTCGCGCTCAATCGCAGCGACGAAATAAGCCTGCGCCGCATCATCAACTACCCTCCGCGCGGAATCGGTGAGACGAGCGTCGAGCGCCTCGCCAAGCAAGCCAAAGCGCGCGGCTGGTCCCTCTGGCAAGCCATCGAACGCGTCGACGCCATCGACGACATCTCGGCCCCCGCACGCGAGGGCTGCAAGCGCCTCGAGCGCACCATGGGCGATCTGCGCAAGCGCCTCCTCGTGGAGACGGCGAAGCCCAGCGTGGCTGCGCGCGAGCTCTGCGAGAGCATCGGATTCCGCGCAGAGCTCGATGCCTCGAGCGGCTCCCCCGCCGTCTCCTCTCGAAGGTGGTCCAACGTCGAGGGCATCATCCAATCCTTCCACAAGCGCGAAGTCCGCGCGGGGGGCAACCTGAGCTCGCGTGAGCTGGCGACGTTCCTCCAAGCCCTCCTCCTCGACTCGAGCGACGAAGAGGCCGATGCCGACCCGGGCAACGTCGTGACGCTTTCGACGCTCCATGGTTCGAAGGGGCTCGAGTTCGACCATGTGTACCTCCTTGGCTGCGAAGAAGGTCTCCTTCCGCACCAGCGGACGACCGATAGTCGCTCGACGGACCTCCCTACCCCTCCGGGTGTCGATTTCATCGAGGAAGAACGACGCCTCTTCTACGTGGGTGTCACGCGCGCGAAAGAGCAGCTGACGCTTTCGCGGTGTGCGCATCGCGTGATGCGCGGAAAGCCCGCGCCGCGCACGCCGAGCCGCTTTTTGTCCGACATTCCCGAGGAAATGCTCATGCCCGTCGAGGTGAAGGAGCAAGCCGCCACCATGCAGGACATGGCACAGGGCGCCGAAGATCTGCTCGCCGCCTTGCTCGGCACCTAACGACTCCCGAGCGCCTAGCCCCCAAAGGTTGGCCGCTTCTCGCCAAGCGAAATACGCTTCGCAGTGCATGGAACGCCGTGATCGCCTCTACGACCTCTTCCGGGAGCGCACGCTCTCGCGTCTGTTCGCCATCGGCGTCTTTCTCGGTCTTCTCTTTCTTTTCCGACACCTGTGGGCGCTCTTCATCTTCTTCATCGCTTTCGAGCGCTCGTTCGGCTTCATTTGCGACAAGGTCACCAAGGTCACGGGCTGGCCTCGAAAGCGCATTCTCCTGGCGACCCTGTTCCTCTTCCTCGCCCTCGTCGGGGGAGGTGTCGCGTTCGGCGCGATGGGAGCCGTGCGCGGCTATCACAAGCTGAACGAGCACGCCGCCGACTGGATGAGCGACCTTCGTGAGCATCCACTCTACACGCGCATCAAGCACGAGTTCGGGGATGCGGAGAAGGTCATGGAAGGCGTGCACGACTACGCAGGCCGTGCGCTCGGCTACGCGACGGCAGTCGGACGCTTTTTCATGCACGCGCTCGTGGGCTTCATTTTTGCCGTGGTCTACATGCTCGAGAGGGACGAACTCGAGGCCTTCGGCGACAAGATCGCACCTCGCTCCCTCATCGGCCGCATGCTTCGCTGGTTTGGGCACGTGGCGGACTCGATCAGTGTCACGATGCAACTCCAGCTCGTCGTCGCCGTCTTCAACACGGTCACGACGCTGCCCGTGCTCATCGCGTTGGGCATTCCACACATTCCCTCACTCATGGCGCTCATCTTCGTTTCGGCGCTGGTCCCCGTTGTCGGCAACTTGGTGGCAGGCGTGGTGCTGTGCTTGCTCGCCTATCAAGCCAAGGGCTGGCTCGGCGTTGGCATCTTCCTCGGCGTGACGTTCCTCCTCCACAAGATCGAGTCGTACTACTTGAGCCCGCGCCTCACCGCGAAGCACGTCAAAGTGCCTGGCTTCATCCTCGTTTCGAGTCTCGTCTTGTTCGAGCACCTCTTCGGGTTCGCGGGCGTATTTCTTTCGTTTCCGGCGCTCTTCGTTGCAGGCCGCATTCGCGCAGAGTTTCTCGAGGAAGACGGCGTCCTTCCGCCCGAGAGTATTCGGCCCGGTCAGTCCCTTGCCCCCACGAGCCCCTCGTAGGTTGCTGCGGAATACACGTAGCGTAGCGGGTCGAGCTCGACTTCTTTCAGCGCGCTGCTAGCTCGTTCGGTCGTCCCGGAGCACGAGACCAAGCGGCAGGTCGTCACCGAACTCCGAAGCGCGCTGTGCTGCGGTCAGCGCGACGACTTCGCGAAGGGGTTCCGTCTCTTCGGGCGTAGCACCCACCTTCGTGAGTGCACGTTCGAGCGACCTTCGGACGCCTTCGGAAAGGTCGCGGACGCGGTCGCCCGTGAGGCGCGCCATCGCGACGAACCGCGATGCCGCGAGAGGCAACTCGTGGAACTTGAGGCGAATGAGATGCTCGACCCACCCTTCCGCGACCTTGCCGTCGACCGCATGATGGTCGCTGGCGTAGGTCGGGTAGCGGCTCGCGACGGCCCTCATCGCATCGAGCACGGGAATCGACTTGTCGGTGTATGCGCGCTCCATCACGACGTTTCCATAGTCGGCTCGACGCTCCTTCGGTACGCGCTCCAAGAACGCCAAGAGCGAATCGAGCTCCCCTTTTGCGAGCGGCGGGCTCTTCCCCTTCGCCTTCTTCGCGAGGGCCGGCATCACGAAGGGGTCGAACGCATCGCGGATGGCCACTTGCTCACTCTCGAGCAACCCCGGTGCGATGCGGCGGTACGTCACGAGGAATGCAGCCCAGCCCTGCACCTTGTCAGGAAAAGCGAGCTTCTGTTCGAAGAGCGAGAAGATGCGCCGCACGCGGGCTTCGTCGAGCGGGTCTCCGAAACCGGGTCGCGCTGCGAACCCGACGAGCTGCCAAAACGCGCGTTCGTGCTCCGCCGACTTGCGACGTGCACCGCGATGTTCGAGAAGCGCGTCGCATATGGATCTCAGTTCGGAGAGCGACCAGGCAGAGCGCGGTCCGAGCTTTTGCTCGAGTGTCCGACCGAGGTCTACGACGTCGCGATGCGACGCATCCTTGACGCCGAGCACGGATGCGAGGTGTCCGAGGGCTTCCGTGAGCGGCCCGGTACGGGGTGGCGCCTGCGATGGTGTTCGCAGACGCGGCGGCTCCGCGAGCGCGAACCCGAGCGCGAAGTGTTCCCCCGTCTTGCTGACGAGCGACAAATCGAGGCGATCGCGGAGCACGGCGCGCACCGTCACGGGGGTTTCCCCGCCGCTGCGCGCACCATCCGAAGGAATGTCTGCCACGAGCGAGGGCAGCTTCGCGTAGTGCTCGTCGTCCATGGGGAACGACGCACCGACGGCGTCGACTCGCGCGTCCTTCGCGATGTAGAGCTCGAACCTGCTGACGCCTCCTCGTCTCACACCGAGTACGAGTGACGGGTCACTCGTGACCTCCCCCTCCGGTGTGCCACGCGAGAGCACGCAGACCGCGTGCGTCACGCCGTCCTCCGCGGCTGCCGCGACGTAGTAGCTCCTCCGCGCGCGTGACTCGATGCGCGGTGAGCCTGCTGCTCGTGCGAGCAGAGAAGCAACGGCTCCCTTGGCCACGGCGAGATCCGGATCGACGAGCGGCAACGCTGCGAGGGGCGCCGTCTGAAAGCTCTGGAGCACCTCCAGCACCCGTGTTCGAAAGGCCTCTGCGTGGAACACGCCTCCATTGAACAAGACGGCGTCGACCGGAAGCCCCTCGCCAAACGTCCGCAAGAAGTGCGCGAGGTGACGCGTGATCGCGACGTCGCGTTCGTACGGGAGACCGAACTGGGAAAAGCCGCGCTTCTTCCGCTCGGGTGATGCGTCTTGTGTCACCTTCGGGAAGAAGGCGTCCACGAGAAGCTCGTGAACGTCTCGTTCCGTCAGCTCCCCTCGCAGCGTCGACCCGACGAGGCTCGATCCAGCCCTCGCGACCGCGATGGGGACCGGCGGCTGCCCCGCACTTCCGAGAAGCTTCTCCTTGGCCGACCTAGCGCCCAAAAGGACCTGGACGAACTCGAACGGAGCGAGCGCGCTCTCGCCCTTGCCTTGGAGCATCTGTACTTCGACGTGGTGCGCGAGCAAAAGGTCCATGTTGTCGCCGCCCACGAGCAAGTGTGGGCCCGTGGCGACCCGTTCGACTTTGGGTTTCGCGCCCGCGCCTACGTGGAACAGAGAAAGGTCCGTCGTGCCCCCGCCGACGTCGCAGACGAGAACGCGCAGCGCCTTGCCCGTCGGCGCCACTTTCCGCAACCCCTTGATCGTTGCATGATGCAAGTAGTTCTGGAATGCCGCCTGGGGTTCTTCGAGGAGCGTCACCGTCAAGCCGGCCATCCGCGCGGCTTCGAGGGTGAGCGCGCGGGCGTCGTCGTCGAACGAAGCCGGGACCGTGAGGACGATCGGTTGTGTAGCAAGCGGCGCCTTCGGGTTCGCGGCGTCCCACGCGCGCTTCACGTGAAGCAGGTATTGCGCACTGGCAACGACCGGTGAAAGGTGCGGCACGTCGCCCTGAGCCCCCCATGGGAGTATGGGCGCGCTTCGATCGACGCTGCGATGCGTGAGCCAACTCTTCGCGGAGAAGATCGACCGCCCCGGCACCTCCCGACCACGTCGCAAAGCATACGCTCCCGAAATCCAAGTGTGGGGTGCATCGGTCGAAGCGGTGTCGCGTTCTTCCCCCTCGATGGGCGCGTACAGCACGGATGGTAAGTGCGAGAGGGCGCTTCGCTGCCCCGGCCCGACGAGTTGTTCGATGGCGAGGGTCTCGATGGCCCCGGCGGCAGTCGCGTAGGCAAGTACGGTATTGCTGGTGCCGAGGTCGATGCCAATCACTGCCGCACCGAAAACTCGAGCTCCCACGCCTCGTCTTCGGTTTTCGGCTCGATCGGAATGGCGAAGAGCTTGAGGGTTCCGATGGCCGTGAGGTCGATGCGGAGACGCACCGGCACTTCCTCCCCCGCGGTGCGTCCTTCGGCAGGGAGCTCTACCTCGATAGCCGGAAGTTCGTCGATACCCGAAGCGCCGCGAAGGGGCCGCTTCGAGGCGAAGGCATCCGTGCGCCGTGAAGGAGAACCGAAGAATCGAAAGGTGGCCTTCTCGCCAACGACCAACGAAAGAATCTCCGAGTAGTCGCGGGTCGTTCCCTCTTCGAGACCGAAGGGCACGACACAGAGAAGGTCGAGCGGCGGGTCTACCCCTGGGATGGCGGGCGCGTTCCCTTCGATGCCGATGTAGTACGAGCGCGCAGCACCCGCGCGGATACGAATGCCTTTGCCCTCGCGTGCGAGACCATAGACGGCGGCGCCGCGCGCCACCGCGAGATCGTAGTCGGCCTGAGAGAGCTCGCGAGCAGGAGGTGCCCCAAGCGCCGCAAGCCAGCCATTCAGCGTTGCCATCAAGCGAGCGCGAATAGGTGCGCTCTTCATGACGCCGCCATTGAAGAGAACGCACGTCGGTCGAAGGAAGTCCGAATGCACTGCTTCTCCGTGGCGTGCACAGAACGCCGACAGATGGCGCGTGACTGCTGCGTCGTCTGCATACGAGAGACCGACGGCGCGAAGACCCACGCGCGAACGCTTGAGGGGTGCCGCCTCGCGCGGAACGTCGGGAAAGAAGCCATCGAGGACGATTCGCTCGACGTCTTCGCGCTTCAGTTCGGTGCGCAGCGTCGAGCCAACCAGCTTCGAGCCGCGCCCTGCGAGGGCGATCGGCACTTCTTTCACTTTGGCATCGGAAAGGAGGCGTTCCTTCGCCGAGCGACACGCGTGAATGAGGGACAAGCGCTTCGCGTCATCGAGCGGCGTATCGGGCGAAAGGCGAACTTCGACCTCGTGGGCCAGGAGCAGGTCCATGTTGTCGCCGCCGAGCAGGATATGATCACCGACTGCAACGCGACGGAGCTCCAAGTTGCCACCATTGTCCTCCACGACGATGGCCGAAAAGTCGGTCGTGCCACCGCCGACGTCGACGACGAGCACCACGTCCCCGACGCGGAGTTCCTTGCGCCACGCCTCGCCCTTGGCGTCGAGCCACGCATAGAGCGCGGCTTGCGGCTCCTCGAGGAGCACGACGTCTTCGAGTCCGGCAGCGAGCGCCGCCTCGACCGTGAGCTCGCGCGCGAAGGCATCGAACGAAGCGGGGACGGTCAGGTAGACCTTGCTCTGCGAGAGGTCTTCACCCGTGGCATGCGTGTACGCCTCGCTTGCGTGTTCGAGAATGCGAAAGGTTGCCTCGACGGGCGAGATCTTCTCGATGTCTTCGGCAGACGCCGGAGGAAGGAGCGGCGCACGTCGATCGACTGCTGCATGGCTGAGCCAGCTCTTCGCGCTCGAGATCAAGCGAAGGGGCGCATCGACCCCACGCGCACGCGCGTACTCACCGACGGAGATTCGGCGCTTCTTGTCCCACGGAAGGGATAGGCCTTCTTCACTCTCGTGGGCCAAGTAGACGAATGACGGCAAGAGATCGCGCGGAGCAACCTCGCCCGCTGCGACGTGCTGCGCGAGCGGCAATACCGAGACGCCAATGACCTCGTCACCGTTCGCGTCCTTTCCGACGTTCGGAATAGCCACCGCAGTGTGGGTCGTGCCGAGGTCGATGCCAACGACGCGTGCGCTCATAGGCTCACCTCCGCGGGGGCGAGGACGTTCGCGTCGTGGTCGTCGCTCATGTCTGGGAGCTCCACACGGGAGGCGCGCCAGCCGCGGTGTTCCAGCTTGCCACGAAAGGGCGCGCTTCCGGCGACGTTGCCGATGAGCGAAACCGCAGGCGTGACGGCATCGATGGTGACGTTTGCGCCCTCCTCCTCGGTGCGAATGGCTGCAATGGTGAAGTGCGTGCGGATGGCTTTCCGACACCCTTCGTGAACCACGCGAGCGGCTACGCCTACGTCGGCATCGGAGAACGTGGCGATGTCTTGTTCGACGAAGTCGATGAACCGGCCACCGCGCTGCAAGAGCCCGAGGAGCTGGAGCGCCTCACGCCCGCGCGGCATGCGGACCTGCGCGCTCTTCTCCGGTTCCGGTCGGGCGGCCTTCTCGGGAGCGCTCTCTGGGAGTGCTTTCGCCTCGCCGACTCCTGCCACCCGCTCCGCAAAAGCGGCATCGAACAGAATGCGAAAGTAGGCCGACCACGCGAGAAAAACTCGTGAAAAGAACGACATCGTGGGGGCGTTCTAGCCCAGATTTCAGGGCAGAGGAATGCGACGCGTGCGGCCCCCGTCAAGTGACCCATTTCTTGGAAAAATGGCTCGTTTCGTTGAAGGAGGCGACGCCAACGACCCCATTGTCCTTCACGACGATGCGCGTGATGGCTGCGTGGCTCGTCCCGAGCCGTAGCCACCGGGCGACAGGAATGCCGAGGGCTCTACATACGAAGTAGCGAATGATGTTTCCGTGACAGACGAGAAGCTCCGACGACGACTTCGTAGGCTTCGCGAAGAAGCGGTCGTACGCACGCTCGAAGCGCGCGCGGTCGGCCGCGATGTTGTGAGTAGCATAACCTCGCACCTTCGTCGGGAACCCCTCGCGCAGCATGGGCGAACGGAGGAAGCGCTGCCCCTCGGCGATGCCGCGTCCTATGACGACAGGCTGCTCCAAGATCTCTGTCGCAATTTTTGCGCTCTCGAGCGCACGCGGCAACGTGCTTGCGTAGACAGCATCGAACTTGAAGCGCCGAAGCCGCTGCGCCGTGCGGGCAATCTGCTCACGCCCGAGTTCGGTGAGCCCTCCGAGACCTTCGCCGGCTTTGTCCAGATCGTATTGACCATGCCGAACGAGAACCACCACGCGACGAGCCATTCTTCGATCACTCTACTACGCAATTGGCAAGAGCGCGGAACTCCCGCTACATTGTGTCCATGAGATTGCGCCCGAGCCCGGATTGGGATCCGATTTTCGCGTCCCTCGAAGCATTCCGAAAGCAGTGGCCGGCTCGCGGTTGGAGCTGGGATAGCAGGCTGATTTGCATTACGAGCTCGATCGTCGGCGAACTCGTCGAACCCGCTCGTGCAGCCCTGAAGACGGGGTTCAAGGCCGAGTACACCTCGAAGACCATCATGACGGCGCACCCGTACATGCAGGAGGCGGTCGAAAAGACAGGCGGGCTTCGCTCGAATCAGTTCGCGTTCGCGGTGACGGAGCAGCCCGTCAGCCACATGTTCATCTATGGCCTTTGGTGGCCCTGGAACGATCAAGAGACGATCAGCTTGCGTGTCGGCATCTGCCGGCTCGAACCCAACGACGAGCCCTACGGTCGCTTCCGCGACGTATTCAACGTCTCGTTCTGATTGAAGCGCGCGCGGCCATCAGGCTTGCGCGCGCCCTCCCCGTGCGTTCCCCCGGTTGTGAGCTACACGCCGCGGCGCGCCTTTCTCACGCGGCGCCGCGCAATCGCGCCCGCGGAGATGGCAAGCGCGACGAACGCGCCAAAGGTCGAAGCGTCGAGCGACGAACCGGGCGCTCTCGTTGCACACCCGTCTTCACCCGGAGGTGCATTCGACGGCGGCGGCGAAGCTGCGGGCGGCTTTTTTCCCGCGTCTGGGGTGGGCGTGACGATGGGCCCTGCGTCCGGCGTGACGACGGGCCCCGCATCTGGATCGGTCGTGCCGTTGGGGTTCAAGAGGCGTTTAGGCGCCCTCGACGAGCGACGTGTATGGCGGCACGTACACGTTCCCGAGCGACGGGACGTTCTGGCGGATATTGAAGTGCAGGTGGACTGTCGTTGGCGTTCCACCGAACTCGTTCGATACTTTGCCGACCAGGGCTCCGCGCTTCACGACGTCACCGACCTTCACGGCGACACTACCCATGTGGAGGTAATCGAAACGCGTGCCGTCCTTCGTCGTGAGGTAGACCGAGTAGGTGCCGACGTTCGTGATCGTTCCGTCCTCGACCGCGATCACGTTGTGCACGTTCTTGACGCAGCTCGGCCCGCGGATGTCCTGCCCTTGATGGCCCTGTCCGGAGGGGCACAGGGGCATGTCCCACGAGCGCGATTCGCAATAGTTGTCGTGCCACGGGTAGCTGAAGTTCTCTTTGTCGCACTGACTTCCACCGGGGCCCGAGCCCCCGCCGCGTCCGTACACTTGCGAGTTTGCGAAGGCCGCCGGCTGTGCGATGGGAAAGAGCATCGTCGGCACGTACACCTTCGAATCGGCGCGTCCCTTCCCCGACGTTGCGGGCACCAGCGTACCCGGGGGGTCATACGTGAACGGGCCCGCGTCGACGCCAGCGTCAGCGGCTTCTGCCGCGAACGGCAATGCGAGCGTCGAGGCCAGTACCGCAACGAACGCCAGATGTCTCATCGCTGACCTCCGACGAAGCGAAGACTCTCGACGAGCTCTTGCAAGTAAGCGTCGCTCCCGCAACGGCTATCGTCACGGTTGCTGCATTCGACGTCGACGCTGTAGCTCACGCCGTACTCGAACCACGTCGCCGATACGATGCCTTCGTTGACCGTGTAGAAGGTCGGAGCACCACGGAAGGTACGATTCGAGATACCGCCTTTCGGCATGTTCTCGTGCTCGATCAACTTGCGCGTGCCCTGCACGGTGATCGTCGCCGTCGACTTCCCGCTCGGCACCTCGGCAACCGAGGTCGCGGCGATGCTGTAGAAGGCGTCTTGGCCAATGTAGGCAACGCGCGTCACGCCGGGCGCACTCGGCCAGAGGACGGGCATCGGCGTCTTGTCGATGGCAGCGCGATCTTCCAAGAGAAGCGACTTCTGGAGAACCTTGTCTTCGCTTCCGACTGCCGGCCACTTCAAAGTGGCGTTCGTGAGCGGACTGGTCGAGGTTTGGGGCTGAGACTGACCCGACGGCTCGGCAGTAGGTCGCGCGCATGCAGTCGCCAAAAGAAGCGCCGTGAGCGATGACCAAAGGGCGGAATTTCGCATCGTCAGAGAGCATGTCCGAAAACGATGCAGGTCGCTAGCCCAACTTCGGAAAAGCCCTGGAAAGACCGTAAATAAGGCCTGGGTCTCAAAATTGACACTTGGTGCCGACCGCGTTACCGACGCCAGAGGCGGCTAGCCCAGCGTCCGGCGACGAAGCACCGTCGCGTTCACCTCTGCAAACGCTTCGGCAGCGGAGCCCCCCTCGGATTCCAGCGCAATCCGCACGAGGCGCTCCGGGACCGGTATGTTGGCGAGCGCCTCGTCGATACGCACGCGCCCTTCTTCCGTGGTCCGGCGGAGCAGGCGCGCGGCCGCGAGTCGGTTGAGGGGCGCCTCGTCCAGGTCTTCCGTGACCCGCATGAGCTCGGTGGGGTCGAGTGCGCCTCCCCGATAGTCGGAATGCAGAGACGCGGCTTCGAGGCGGGCGAGCCACGATCCAATGGGCTCTCCGTCCGCTCGTTGAATTTGCATGACGCGCTCGATCGGCCGCTCGCGTTCGGTGCGCTCACCGCGGGCGCGACGACTGGCAGCTTCGAGTTGCGCCGCGATGCGTGCCCATTCCACGTCGGAAATTTGATTGCTCGGGAGGCGTATCGGATGCCCCGCCGTCGTCATGAGCAGAAGCCCAGAGCCTCCCTTCACCACTTCGACGGACGCGATGTCCGCAAAACGAATGTGTGTGCCCACGTGCCCCGCGATCGGTGGGATGAAGAGCCCCTCGGAGCTCATCGCCATCAAGCGCGTGCCGCGAAGGGAACGGTAGGAAAGGAACGTCCACAAGAGCAAAAAGGCACTCGAGAGTCCGCAGAGCAAACTCGCGATGCCTGCGATGACGCCGAGCCACAACTCGCTGCCCTTCGACATCGCCCACTCGAGCGTCCCCGTTCCATCGTGCTTGAGCCCGAGCGACTTTCGGAACTTGCCGACGGCCTCTTCGCTGTCGAACGTGAACGCATGGGGCGCCGACGCTCCGCGGATGTACAAGTGGACGAGGTACTTTCCCTCGTGACGTGTCGTCGAAGCGCCGATGACGTCCGCCGGCTTGAACACGACGCCGCTTCCCAATCGAACGTGTCCAGGATGACACTCGACGCGCGTCACCCGCGCGCGAGGTCGCGGTTTCACCATGAAGAAGACGTGGGTGAGAACCGGCAGGAGGAGCCACCCCGCGAGGGCCAGAAGGCCACCAAACCCATCGGGGAGCATCGCAATCCCGAAGAACATGCAGAACAACGAGACAATCGCGCCGCCTAGGCTGAGTAGAATGCGCGTCCGCGTTCGAATCTCTGCGGGATGGTAGGTGGCAACGAGTGTTTCGGTCACGCCTTGCTCATTTTTCCGTGAGGCGCGGAATGAGCTCCGCAAAGTTGCAGGGGCGATGACGAACGTCGAGCTGGAAAACGAGAATCTTGTCCCATGCTTCTTCGCACGCAGAGGTCGACCCCGGGAGCGCGAAGATGTACTTCCCCCGAGCCGTACCGGCGGTTGCACGAGACTGAATCGTCGACGTTCCTATCGTCGCGTAACTCAGCCACCGAAAGAGTTCGCCGAATCCGGGGATGAGTTTTTCGCAGACTCGTTCGAGCGCTTCGGGGGTGACGTCGCGTCCGGTGACGCCCGTTCCCCCGGTCGTCACGATGACGTCGACATCGCCCCGCGAGAGGAGCGCTTCGAGTTCAGCCACGATGGCGTTCTGGTCGTCACGCACGATACGGCGCGCAGTCACTCGATGACCGGCTGCCTGCATGCGCAATTCCAGCACGTTCCCGCTGCGGTCGGTTTCGAGGGTCCGTGTATCGGAAACCGTCACGACGGCGAGCGACAGTGGCGAGAATTCACGGTCCTCATGACTGTGCATGCTCGAAAACGTATTCCTCGGGGGAAGGAGTGACAAGGCGTGTCAAACTCCCTCTCGGCTTTTTCGTCGTGCTTCCCAAGCTCGAGGGGCGAGCGACTGCGTCCGCTCCCCCTCGAACTCCCCCACACGCTACGCGCCGCAACCGCCCTTTCTCCAGCTATGCAATGAGCTCGTCGTGCGCTCGAGGGGCGAGCGACTGCGTCCGCTCCCCCTCGAACTCCCCCACACGCTACGCGCCGCAGCCGCCCTTTCTCCAGCTATGCAATGAGCTCGTCGTGCGCTCGAGGGGCGAGCGACTGCGTCCGCTCCCCCTCGAGCTCCCCCACACGCTACGCGCCGCAGCCGCCCTTTCTCCAGCTATGCAATGAGCTCGTCGTGCGCTCGAGGGGCGAGCGACTGCGTCCGCTCCCCCTCGAACTCCCCCACACGCGACGCGCCGCAACCGCCCGTTCTCCAGCTATGCAAATGCCGAGTGCTCTAGTACACGAGGTCTTTGTGAACCCCTTCGACCGCCTACGTGCACTGTACAATCAGAAGCCGGTCATCCTTGCGCCCATGGAGGACGTGACGGACGACGTATTTCGCCGCCTCTGCCGCTCACGTGGGGCCGACATTTGCGTCACCGAGTTCGTGAACGTCGAAGGGCTCCTTCGAGGGTGCAAGACGGCCCGCCGCAAGATCCAGCTCTCCCCCGACGATGAGCTCACTGCGATCCAGATCTACGGCTCGAATCCCGAGCGCCTCGCCGAAGCCGCCGAAGTCGCCGCCGAAGCCAAGCCACTCTTCCTCGACATCAACTGCGGTTGCTGGGTGCCGAAGATCGCGGGGCGCGGCGCAGGCGCAGGATGGCTCAAGAATCCGACGGCCATGGTCGAGATGGCCAAGATGGTCGTCGAGCGCGTCCCGCAGATTCCTGTCACCGTCAAAACGCGCATCGGCTACGGCCCCGAGTCCGACATGCCCATCGTCGAACTGGCCAAGCGCCTCGAAGACACGGGCATCCAAGCGCTCACCATCCATTGCCGCACCGCCCAGATGGGCCACAAAGGCTCCGCTGACTGGACCTGGGCCGGCAAGGCGAAGAAGTCCGTACAGATTCCCGTCATCGTCAATGGCGACGTTTGCTCGGCGGAAGACGCGAAGAACGCCATCGAAAGCACCGGCTGCGAAGGTGTCATGGTCGGACGCCGCGCCATCGAACACCCGTTCATCTTCCGCGAGGCACGAGCGCTGCTCGATCGCGGCGAGCTCATCGCGATGCCCACGGCGAAGGAGCGCGTCGAACTGTGCCGCGAGCACCTCCGCGCCAACGTCGAAGCACGCGGCGAACCGCACGGGGTCCGCTGCACGCGCCGGCACCTTTCTGGCTACCTCTGGGGTCTCCGGGGCGCAGGCGACCTAAGGCGCCGATTGAACCTCTGTGATTCCCTCGCAGGGTGCCTCGAGATTCTCGAAGGCGCCGAAAACCTCGAACTCGCCCCCATCGCACCGCAGCCCGGAACGGGCGGCGGCGGGTCCATCGCGGCAGCCTGACCATGTTTTCTTACGTCGTTCGTTGCGAATTCAGCGACCCCGCGGTCTGCGCCTCTTGGCAGGCTTGGCTCGTGGAGGAGCACTGCCGAGACGTGTGCGAAGCGGGTGCCCTCTCGGGCGAAATCGTGCGCGTCGATGGCGACGTGCTGGCCCTCGAGAGCCGTTACGTCTTTGCGTCGCGGGAGGCCTTCTTGAAGTACGAGTCGGAGCACGCGCCGCGCCTTCGGGCCGAAGGGCTCGCCAAAAAAGGAAACGACGACGTGCGTTTCTCGCGGCACACGGGCGAAATCATTCTCCAGCAGACGCGCTCCGTGTAAGTAGGTATCCTACCTCTATGGCCATGGAAACGGCGACGCGCGACCTCCGTGGGCGCCTCATCGTCGACGAGCAACACCACGACGACGTGCTGCAAGCGCGCGCTGCTCAGGCGAAGGTGAGCCTTTGGATCTCGACGGCGAACCTCAAGGAACTTCGAACGGAGGCGCCCATCGGCACGAGAGCGCGTGCACGCGGCACATACGTCTCGTTCGTCGACACGCTCGACGCTCTCGCAGCGCGCCGGGTCGACGTGCGTATTCTCCATGGCGCCCTTCCCTCCCGACCGTTCGCTCAAGCGCTCGCAGGTGCGAAACACCTCGGCAAGACGGCGCTCCGACATTGCCCTCGCGTCCACGCGAAGCTCATCATCGTGGACGGCACGTGGCTCTACCTCGGGAGCGCGAACTTCACCGGTGCAGGCCTCGGCGCCAAGAACGAAGGGCGTCGAAATTTCGAAGTAGGCATGCTCACCGACAGCGAAGGCATGCTCGACAGCGCCCAGGCCTACTTCGATCGCATCTATAGCGGCGCTGCTTGTGGCAGCTGCAAGCTTCGCAGCATATGCCCCAAGCCCATCGACCTCGTGTCGCTTCGAAAGCGTAAACCTACTTCCGCTTGATTGACTCGAGCAGCTTGTCGAAGTCGGGCTTGGCGAGGTTGACGCTGTTGGTGGGCCCTACGAGCTTGAAGAAGTGGGGAGGCTCCGTGCCGACGATCGCGGCGAGCATCGTCATGCCGGGCTTCTTGCCGGTGCTCGGTCCCATACCAGAGCCGAGGAAGGTTCCTTGGATCTCGACGACCGTGACTGCGATGCCGGACACCTTGCGCTCGCTTCGTTTCGCGGGCGGTGAGCCCTCGAACTGCGCCTGCCAGCGCTTGATGTTGTCTTCGAGGTTGCCGCCCGCCTGCGACACGGCACACTCGGCGTCTTCGCCGTCGCTTGGCCCCCGCGGAACCTTGAACGTCGCCTTTCTCATGGTGTTTGGGTTGGGCTGCGATACCCAACTCTTCGGTGCTTCCCACACGATGTCTTCCTGCGCCGCGGCTCCGGATGAGCCGGACACGGCGTACATGGGAGGCATGCTCGGCGAAGAAGCCGAGGGCGCAGCCGGCGTCACGGGTGTGCCGGGCAAGCCAGATGCACTCGAGCCGCGTTCTTGGCTTCCAGTGGCGCTTTCGCCTTTCGTCGGCTCGGGCGCGGGTTTCGTGCATGCGGAAGCAACCAACCATGCGCAAACGACGCCGAAGAGACCCAGTGACTTCGAGTTCATGACCCGCTCATAGCACGAAATTCTGCTACGACGGCTCCGTGGCGCGCCCCTTCTCGACCCGGAGCTCTTTCGACCTCACCGAGAACGCGCTCGCCCAGGCGTTCCGAACGCACGGCCAGGAAAACGTACTCGACCTCACGGAGGCGAACCCGACGAAGGCTGGGTTCACGCTTCTTCCGGAGGAGCTCACCCGTGCGCTCTCCTCGCCGTTCAACGTGCATTATACACCTGACGCTCTCGGCTACGCCGAGGCCCGTGCGTCCATCGCTCGAGACCTCGCCACACGTGGGCATGTCGCGGCTCCGGAGCGGATTTTCCTCACGACGAGCACGAGCGAAGCCTACGGCTACCTGTTCAAGCTCCTCTGCGACCCCGGCGACGAAGTGCTCGTACCCTCGCCTTCGTACCCGCTCTTCGACTACCTCGCGCAGCTGGAAGGAATCGAGGTCCGCAGTTATCCGCTCGGTTTCGATGGCGCCTTCTACTTCGATGCGAGCGAAGCGCGTGCATGCGTGTCGTCCCGCACCAAGGCCATCGTAGTCGTCAATCCGAACAACCCCACGGGAACCTATCTTCGTCGCGACGCGCTCGAGGCACTCCTCGACACGGACATCGCCATCCTCTCCGATGAAGTGTTCGAGTGTTACGAAGCACGCAAACCCTCATCAGCTGTGAGTGCGAGCACGGCATCGCGAGGTCTCACGTTTTCGCTCTTCGGTCTCTCGAAACAAGCGGCGCTCCCGCAATTGAAGCTCGGCTGGACGCTGGTGGCCGGCGATGAAGCGCGCGTCCACGAGGCGATGGCAAGGCTCGAGGTGATTGGCGATGCCTATCTGTCGGTCTCGGCACCGACCATGAATGCCGTCAGCGCACTGCTTCCGCTGGGGGCTCGTACGCGAGAGGCTATCCGCGCTCGGGCCCAGCGCAATCTCACGACGGCCCACACGTTCACGCGTGGCAGCGCGGTCAGCGCATTGCCCGTCGAGGGAGGCATCTATTTGGTTCTTCGCATTCCGGAAACGGAGAGCGACCTCGTGAGCGCCGTTCGCCTTCTTCGCGAAAAGGGCGTGCATGTCCATCCGGGGCATTTCTTCGGGTTTCCGAGGGGCGCCTTCTTCGTCGTCAGCCTACTCACACCAGAATCGATTTTTTCGGAAGGACTTGCCCGTACTTGCGCGTTCTTTGACGAGGCCTGACGCTCGGCGCTAAGACAGATGGGTGAAGCTGTGAATCGTCCTCCCGGCGACAATACGCGCATCAAACCGCCGGAAGGGATCCCCCTTCCCGTCGGCAGTCCCGTTGCGCGCCCGAACTCTTTTCGCAGCATTCCGCCCGTTCCTTTTCGCGCATCACCGATGGATCGCGCGCGGGCCTTTCTGAAGAAGCATCATCGCATGTTGTGGTGGGCGCACTCGGTGTATGCGCTCGGGCTCGGCGTCTCCGTGATCCTCTTCGCGCAGAAGGGTTTCGATCACGCTCGTCTGCTCTGCTGGTCTCTCGCTGGCGCGTGGCTCCTCGTCATCGCCGCATTCCAGTTGTTCGGCGACAAGGAGCGACAAGGAGCGAGCGAGATGCTTGGCACCAAGAAGCTCGGCTTCTTCGCCATGACCTATGCCTTGAAGAACCTGTACCAAGGCATGCTCTTCTTTCTCGTTCCCTTCTATTGGAAGGCGGCGACGTTCGATTCGGTGAACGCATTCGTACCGGTGCTTCTCGTCGTTTGCGCGGTGCTCTCGACACTCGACCTTTTCTTCGACCGCGTGCTCATGAGGTTTCGCATCCTTGCTGGGCTCTTTCACGCGGTGGCGATCTTCGGCTGCGTGACGATCGTGATCCCTGCGCTTCTGCCGAGCACGCGAAGCGTCGTTTCCTTGATGGTCGCCGCGCCGCTCGGGTTCCTCTCGTTCGCATCCCTCTTCGTCCGGAGGTCGATGTGGAAAAAGCCGTTGCCCCTCGTCCTGCTCGCTCTCGGCATGGGCCTCTCGTCGTGCGTTGCCTACGCCGCTCGGCGTGTGATCCCGCCGGCACCGATGTACGTGGCCCACGCGGCGCTCGGCACTTCCGTGCGTGAAGACGGCCTGCTGACCATGGAGGTCGACAACATCGCGGCCCGTGAACTTTCGAACTTGCTCGCCGTGACCGACATCGACCTTCCGGGCGGCAAAGGCGACGGGCTCTTGCACGTCTGGCGGCGCGAAGGTGCCGTCGTCCACCGAAGTTCGGAAGTCACGGCACGTGTGATGAAGTCGGGCGCTCTCGGCGGAAGCACCGAGGGCAACAGCGTGCGCATGCGCTCGGCGCTCAAGGAAGCAACCCTTCCCGATACGCCTTCCGGGCACTGGACGCTCGACGTGGAAACCGAGGACGGTCAGTTGGTCGGCCGCACGCGGTTCCGCGTCGTTCCTTGAACGGCGAGCTCTTCCGTCCCCTTCCCGTGCCCGCAACTCTGCGCAGTTCTTGGCGGAAAAGAGCGCTTCCTTGCGAGCGCGGAAGGGAGTGCTTACGTTCCCCATACATGAGCATCACCGCTGTTCGTCGTGTGGGTTACGCCAAAGCACTGCTCCGCTATTTCAAGGACAGCCAAGCATCGTTCCTCGGCAAGCTGTTCGTCCTCCTCTCGGTTGCCTACGTGGTCATGCCGCTCGACGCGATTCCGGACGTGGCACCCGTCATTGGCTGGCTCGACGATTTGGGCGTCGTAGCCGTGGCGTCGCTCTTCCTGACCCGGAAACTCGGCAAGTACCGAGATGAGGGCGCCGAGCTCGAAGCAGTGCCGGTGCGCATACAACGCGCTCGCCTCCGCTGACAGGCGCAGATCGAACCGCGCGCCAGTCTTCGCAGACGTGGCGCAGATCGAACCGCGCGCCAGTCTTCGCAGACGTGGCGCAGATCGAACCGCGCGCCAGTCTTCGCAGACGTGGCGCGACATTGGTTCCTTCTGTGCTACTTGCCGATGAGGAAGCGAAGGGTCAGGTCGACCGCCTTGCCGAAGGGGGCCTACGAGGGAGCTTCACCGTTGAGTCGAAGCTGGTAGAACACGGGCTTCATCTTGCTGAAGGCCTCGAAGCCTTCGCGACCGTGATAGTGCCCCATGCCGCTCGCGCCGACGCCGCCGAACGGCAGTGCGTCTTGGACGACATGCATGCCGAAGTCATTGACCGTGACGCCGCCGGAGATCGTCTCCTCGAGAACCTGCTCGACGATTTGGCTGTCGTCTTCGAACAAGTAGAGCGCGAGGGGGCGCGGGCGATCGTTCACGTAGGCAATGGCCTCGTCGAGGGTGTCGTAGGGAACGATGGGCAGAATGGGTCCGAAGATTTCGTCCTGCATGACGCGCATGTCGTCGCTTGGTTCGAGGACGAGCGTGGGAGCCATCTTGCGTTCCATCCTGTCGCCGACGTTTAGCTCGACCACCTCCGCGCCCTTCTGCTTGGCCTCTTCGAGATAACTTCGAAGACGCCCCAAGTGCCGCTCGTTTACGACCGCGGTGTAGTCCGGGTTCTTCTCGAGCGAGCTGAACATCTTCTGGACGGCGACCTTGCATGCGGCCACGAATGCGGGAACTTGCTTCCGCGGAACGAGCGCGTAGTCGGGCGCGACGCACGTTTGGCCAGCATTGAAGACCTTGCCGTGCATGATGGCGGCAGCAGCGCGATCGACAGAGAACTTGGGGCCGACGATGGACGGCGACTTGCCGCCGAGTTCGAGCGTCACCGGAACCAGATTCTCTGCCGCCGCCTTCATGACCAGCTTTCCGACCTGCGTCGAACCCGTGAAGACGAGGTGGTCGAAGGGTAGCTTCGCGAACGCCTGCCCGACGTCTGCGTCGCCGGTGACGACGCAGACCTCCTCGGGAGAAAACGTCTCGGAAATGAGCCGCTTGATGAGATCACTCGTCGCCGGCGTGAACTCGCTCGGCTTCAGCATGGCGCGGTTGCCCGCGGCGATGGCCTGGATGAGCGGCGCGAACGCAAGCTGCACCGGGTAGTTCCAGGGGGCAATGATGCCGACGACGCCGAGCGGCTGCGGCCGGAGCTCGGAGCGCCCCGTCATCGTCATGATGTGGGATTCTCGGTCCTGGATGCTCATCCACTCGGCGAGGTGCTCTCGCGTGTGACGGGCGAGAGAGACCGGCATCATGATCTCCGTCATGCGCGTCTCTTGCGTCGCGCGATGCGAGAAGTCCTTCGAGATGGCTTCGGCGATGACCTCTTGGTTCTTGACGAGGAGGTTTTCGATCGCACGAAGATGCGCGAGCCGTTGTTCGAGACTCGGAGCGCGCTTCGACTTTCGAGCGGCGGCGCGCATCGCGGCCAGCATGCCGACCATGTCCGGCGTCGTAGCGGGCGTGGAAGTCGACTGGGCAGAAGCGGTAGGCTCTTTGGAGGCGGACGCAGGGGCGGCCGCAGCCTTGGTGTTCGTGCCGCTGCCCGTGCCATTACTGCGTTCTTCCACGATAGATGCGTTCGCCATGGGGCCGACTCCTCCGATTCGCCGCTAGCGTAGCAGGCCGAACCGGCACGCGCCGCCGCAAACGGGCACAAAAAGACGCCAGGGAAATCTGCCCTGGCGTCTCGTCGAATCGGTGTTTTTCCGAGGTGTCAGTTCGGGCCGGAGCCCTTGGACGCCTTGCCGGTCCAAGGACGAATGCGGCTCGCCGGAACACTCTCGTCCCAGCTGGAGGCCCAGCCGATGTAGTGGACCTTGTAGGTAGCCCCGGCGGACAGGATCTTCGCTTGGTACCAGCTCCCCTTCCAGTTGACGTCCACCTTGTCGCCAACCTTGTACGCGGCAGCCGTTGCCGCGGGCGCACTGGACGCAGCGGCGGATGCGGAAGCCGAGGGGGCAGCCGAAGCCGCGGGGTCCGCGGAACCAGTTCCTTCGGCCATGCTGCCGACCTTGGATTCGCCGGAGAGAGCACGGATTCGATCGGCCGCGACCGTCTCGTCCCAATTGCTCGACCAGCCCGTGTAGTGGACGCGGTACTTGCCGTTGTCGACGGAGAGGACCTCGCCCTTCCACCAGCTGTTGTTCCACTTGACGTCGACCTTGTCGCCGACGGCGTAGGTTGCAACGGGGGCACTCGTGGTCGTCTCTGGCGCCGGGGGCGGCACTTCCTTCTTCTTGCAAGCGGCAGCTGAAAGCGCAGCGAACAGGCCGACGAGCACGACGGAATGACGAATCGTGGAGGCAAACTTCGAATCACGCATGGTTGGTCTCTCCTAAGGTTACGAGTGGCACCGCGACCCCACAGACGGCGACGCCGAGCGCACGCATGCGATGCTATCGAGCTCTTCTGTAGGAGTCACTCATTTAGCAGAACCGTGGCGCCCCGAGGGCAACCGGCAGTCCTCCTCGGTCAGCCTTCGCCGATCCGGAGTAAGGCGGGCCCGAATACGGACGGCTTCAGAACGCTCTTTCCGAGCATGAGGCGCGCACACTCTTGAACTCCTTCGGGAATCGCCGGGTGTGGATGCACGCAGCTGTCGATGTCTTCGAGGGTGCACTCGTGTTCGATGAGGAATGCAACGCCCTGAACCGTGCTCGACGCTTGCGGGCCGACGACACGGAGCCCAAGGACGCGGTGAGGCGGCTCCTTCGTGGCGAGGAGTTTCACGAATCCGTCCGTCGAGCGCATGGCGATGTTTCGCGCGAGCAAGCGATTCGACACGACACCGACGACATAGGGGACACCGCGTCTTTTCGCTTCGAGCTCGTTCATGCCCGCGCTGGCGACCTCGGGTTTCAGAAACATGATCGAAGGGAGCGCATCGTATTGGACAAGCTTGACCTCGGTGCCGAACATGCATTCGGCCGCATGCCGCCCCTCGAGCTCTGCGATATTGACGAGTGAAACGTCGGCCGTAACGTCGCCCGCCGCAAAAACGTGCGGCGCTGTCGTCGCCGTGCGTTTCGACACGATGCCACCGCCCCCGTCACGCTCGACCCCTGCGATCTCGAGGCCGAGTGAATCGGTGTTGGGTACGCGACCGGTGGAGATGAGCGCGAGCTCTACGTCGATCGTCTCTTCGCGGCCGTCCTGTCCGCGAATGCGGTAGCGCACGCCTTCCGCTTGGCATTCGAGCGTGAGCAACGTCGCGGCGCGATGAATGCGAATGCCGATGTCTTCGAAGTTGCGCGCCACGACTTCCGCAACGTCTTCGTCTTCCGATGGCAAGATGCGAGGCTGACGGTCGATGACGTTGATCGACGTCTGCCCGAAGTTGCCGAAGATGGTGGCGTATTCACAGCCGACGACCCCCGCGCCGACGACCACCATGCTTTTCGGAAAGCCCGCCACGTCTTCGAGTTGATCACTCGTGACGATGCGCCCCGGTGTCAGCGTGATGCCGCCGGGAACGCGCGGACGAGACCCCGTCGCGATGAGGAAGTAGTCGGCCTCGACCAGGCGCGGCTCTCCTTCGCCCGCCACCTCGACCTGGTGTGGCGAAATGAATCGCGCACGACCTTTTACGAGATCGACGAGTGCACCGCGCGCATCGGGGGCCTTGAGAGCAGCGAGCTGGTGTTCGAGCAGGGCCTGTCGCTCGCGGACGGCAGAGCGCATTTCGGCGATGGTTCGCTCGAAGGATATTTCCCAGTCCCTCGCTCGGTATCCTCGGTCGTCGCGCCGGGCGCGCGCATAATCGTTCGAAAGGTGCCAAAGCGTCTTGGACGACAGCGCCCCGTGGCGAACGCCCGTACCACCAACGTAGCCCGCCTCGACGAGGACGACTTTGCGACCGAGGTCGTGGGCCCGCATGGCTGCGGCAAAGCCCGCAGGGCCTGCCCCGATGACACACAGATCGTATCGCATGGTGGTCGCCTCCTTCCCTGTCCGAGCCTTACCGCATTCGCGCTTCAGTCGCGGAGTTTCGCCAGCCCCTGGCTCGCGAGGGAGAAGGCGCAGAGTTTGTAGAGCAAGCGGGCACCCACGTTGGCGTCCCATTCATCGGCTGCGTTCTCTCCGTTCGGCGCAACCTCCGAGAGATCGAAACCAACGATGCTGCGCCCCGACGAAACGATGGTGCGCAAGAGCGTGACGGCCTCGGAGAAGTCGAGGCCTCCAGGCACGGGCGTGCCGGTGTGTGGACAGAAACGCGGATCGAGACCATCGATGTCGAACGATACCCACACTTCGCCCGGCAGAGCTGCGACGATGTGATCGACGAGACGCTCCCACGGTTCACCGCGATGGCGCGCCCGGGTGAGGTCGCGATCGTAAAAAACCCGTGCGCGATCACCGAGAGACTCGACGAAAGCCACCTCCGCCTCGCAAATGTCGCGAATGCCGACCTGCACGAGGCGTTCGAGGTTCGGAAGGGACCGACACACGTTCCACATGATGGAGGCATGCGAGTGTTCGAAGCCCTCGTACGCCGCCCGCGTGTCGGAGTGTGCGTCCACATGGAGGATGCCGAGCTTCGGAAAGCGGCGCGCGGCCGCACGGATGGCTCCGAACGGAACGGAGTGGTCACCGCCGAGAATGCCGGGAAGCTTTCCGGACGCGAAGAGGCGTTCGGTTTCGCGTTCGACGTAGCGATTCACTTCTGCGGAGAGGCGATTCACGACCTCCCTGTCCGCTTCGATGCCTGTGCCCGTGGCGAACGGGTCTGCGATGACGCGGGCCGCCGCGGCTTTTCCCTCTTCGTTCCACGCGACGACCTGCGGGTCTTCCTCGAGGATGGCGATGCCCGCTTCATAAGGCTTCGTGACGTCGAGATCGTACAAGTCGACTTGCCGACTCGCTTCGAATACCGCTCGCGGCCCTTGTGACGTTCCACCGCCGTACGACGTCGTCGCTTCCCATGGGACGGGCAAGACGACGAGCCGAGCGGCATCCGGACTGAACGGCAAACCGAAAAGACCTGCGCCCGGCGCAGCCGGCGCGTTCGGATCGAAGGGGGGCATTGCCTCGGCCATGCCCTACCCTACCGCATTGTTCGTTCTCGCGGAACGAGGGAGCGCTCTGTCAGTAGCACTTCACCGTGCCATCGCCGTTCAGTTCGGCGGTGGAGCGGATGTCGTTCGGGTCCGTACGGTGGCACTTCTTGCCCGAGCCGCACTGCGTGATGAGTGTGCGCTTCTGGTTGTCGTCACACTTGTAGTAGTCGTAGTCGTTGGCTTCGCCGCAATACGAGCCAGCCTTCTTGCCGATACACGAGTTGGTGATGCACACCTTCTTCGTGCAGAGCTGACCGACCTTGCGGGTGCAGCTGTAGTCCCAACGGCCGTTGCAGCAGAACGGGTCGACGGCACAGATTTCGGCCGCACAGTTCTGTTCACAGGACGGGTCAGCCTTCAGCGGTGAGCCTTCTTCGCATACTGTGTGCTCGCACTTCGCGTTCGGGTCCGGCGGGTCGTTCGTGCGACCGCAACGCGTGAGGAAGTTCGGGCAAGGCGCACAATAGCCAAGCTCGTTTCCGATGATGCTGCAGTGCATGTAGACCTTGCGGTCGCTCGGGCCGAAGATCTGGTCGAGGAGGATCGCCGCCGCAATGCCACCGAGCGGGCCGAACATTTCGGCTGCCACTTGGAGCACGTCGATGGGCGAGCAATCTGCGTCCTTCTTGCAGGGCACGCAGACTCCACAACGGATTTCGTTCGGGCCGCTTCCGGTGATGCCCACGCTCGCACAGGCATGCATCGGATACTTGATGCTCGCGTCCTTGATCGCGCTTATGCCCGTAATCTGGCGGAGCAACTTGCCGATGTTGATGTCCGCCGAAACATTCGCACAACCGGAGTCGTTGCTGCACGTCTGCGTCACACGATCGAACGGCGCTGGGAGCGTGAGGTTCGCACCGAGGCCTTCGCACCCAGGGGACGGGAACACGCAATCGCCGAGGCCGCCGTTCACCGGAAGCTTGCACTTCTTCGTGCCGGTCTCGCAGTTTGCGCAGTCGGCGTCAGAGGTGCAGACACCGTCACGGATGCCATCGATTTGACCGCAGTGGTTCTCGCAAGTGCCGGCGTTCAAGTTGCAGGTTTTGCCCGCAGGACAGGGAACCTTGTCGTTGCAGAACCCGCACTGCCCGCTCACGCAGGCATGCTTCGCGAGGTCTCCCTCTCCGCACTTCGAGCAGTCGCTGTCCGTCGCACAGCCATCGGGACATTGAGGCTGACACTTGTTCTTGATGCAAGCATCGGTCGTCTGACACATCTTGCGATTCGTGTCGGTGCAGCCGACGCACTTGCCAGATGCGGCGTCACACGCGCGATGCTTGGGATCGCAGCGGCCACAGTCGGAGTCGGCCTTGCATGTAACCGTGGGCTCGCCCGACGCGTCGGTCGTACAGGCGGGCGTGCTCGCCGAAACGCAGTCGCCATACTGGGTACAATCTTGACCCGGCGGACACCCTTTGCCCCCCGCATTGGGACCGCAGGCGATGCAGCGGTGCTCCTTCTGGTTGCACACCTTCGCGTTCGATTCGCAATCCTTGCAATCACGATCGATCTCGCAGTTCACACGAAGACAAATGGTGTTGTTACCCGTCGGGTCGACCGTACCGGAGTCGAACGTGGGGTCCGGTACCGGCTCGTCCGATCCGCAGCCACCGCTGCCACTGAAGACGACGAAGAGCGCAGCGGTTCCCAGCAGTCCACATAAGGTCTTTCGCATCACAGCAAAACATTACCAGAAGAGCGCATTCGTGCAGCAACTAGAGACCGCCTAAAGCATCTTTTTTCAGCGGTGAGGTATGCATGATCCAGGTATTCGGCTAGCTGTTACGTTAAGGCGAGTGCGCGATGAAAGCGCGGTGCGCGATGAAAGCGCGATGAGAGAGCGATGAGCGACGACGACTGGCGCGAGGAACGAGAACTACCGTCTGAGGCAGCGCGTGCAGCAGGAGGGGCCCCCAAACTGCGGACGGCAGAGGCTGGACCGTCGCTCCAGGCACGTATGAAGGAGTCCGCGCGCCCGTTTCTCCTGGGACTCATCCTCGCCGTCGTCGGGACAGGTGGCCTCTACAGCTACGAACGCCGCGCTTCACTAGGGTACCAGACGCTCGACGACGCCCTCCGCACCGTGACCCATCTCACCCAGGTCGACACGATCGATCCGACGGCGGAGGGCAAACTCGTCCATGCAACGGGCCTCGCCACGACGGACGAAGAGGTGAAGGACGATGTTTTCGGCGTGCACGCGAAGGTCCTCAAGCTCGTACGGGTCGTGGAAGTCTTCCAATGGGAAGAGCTCCGCGGTGAAACCGAGGGCACAGTTACCTACATCAAGCGCTTCGCCTCGCAGCCCATCGATGCCGGCAAGTTCCGCGAACCGGTTGGCCACGACAACACCCGCCTGTTTCCGTACGAGGGCCGCATGATCAGCGCGAAGGCGGCGCGCATGGGTGCGCTCCCCTGCCCGCCAAGTCTCCTCTCGAAGCTCTCCAAGTTCGAGGCGCTACCCATCACTCAGGAAATGCTCGACGCGGCTCCCCTCGACGTGAAGTCGAAGGCCAAGGTTTCGCCTGGGGGCATGTCCGTCTTTCTGGGGGGCAAGCCCGAGGCTCCCGAGGTCGGCGACGTCCGCGTCACGTTCTACGTCGTCAAACCGGAAATCGTCAGCGTCGTGGCGAAACAAGAGGCGGCGAAGTTCACACCGTTCGTGCCCAATACCGCCGCGGCCCAATCGGCGGGGCCCTCCGCTTCCGTCTTCGAAGCCGTCGATGGCGACGAGCAACCGAAGAACATGCTGCGCACGGGCGGCGATCCAAAAACTGCATGGTACACGCGTCTGGCTTTCGTGCTCGCCGCGCTCATCGGGAGCATTCTGTTCATCAAACCCTTCCGGCCCTTCGCGAAGAAGCTTCGCGCTGAAGCGAACGAGAAACGAGCCTTCGTGGGTCGTTTGGTCGGAGGCGGCATGACGGGCGTCCTGCTCGCCACCCTTGGTGCTGCTCTCCCGTGGCTCGAGTACCGCCCTCTGATTGGCGGCGCGATCGTCGCGGTGGGCCTCCTGCTGACAGCGCTCATCGCCACACCCGTCCTCAAAAAGCGCGCCTGATGCTGGCGTTTGCAGAACGCCGGCTATACTGACCCGCCATGCGCACGCGCCCCTTCCCTTCCTCCCTCTTGCTCCTCCTTCCGGGGGCCCTTGGCGCCTCCGTCTTCCTCGCCTGTGCGGAGAGCAAGCCGGCGGAAAACGCCAAGTCGATGGAGATGGTGCCGATTGCGGGAAGCGCGTCAGCGACGAGCGCCGCGACCACGACGGTCGCCCACACAGAGCCCGTCATCGAGACACAGCCCGTGAGTCCGGCGGCGTCGGGTTCCGCGAATGCGAAGGGCCCGACCAAAGGCGGTCCCAAGGTCTCGAATGCGGAGTGCGAGGCCGCGTTCGACAAGTATCTCCAACTGATGGCGGCAAGCGATCCGCGCCTCGAGGGTCTCCCGCCCGAAATCATTGCCCAAGCGAAGCAAATGGCCGCCGCGCAGTCGCAGGGCAAAGGCGGAAGCCCGTGCACCAAGAACCCGCCCAGTCGTTCCCAGTACGACTGCGCGATGGCGGCCACGAGTGCTCAAGCCTGGCAGCGTTGTATGAAGTAGGCCAGTTGCGGGAAGCCCCCTTCGTGGTAGATCGGAAACTGTCACTGAAGGACGAGGCAGGGAAGGTTTTGCTACGTCTTTCCGTAACATCCATTTTCTTATCGCCGGAGAATCGATATGCGCCGCACTCTCTTCACCCTGGCCGTCACGGCCTCGTTAGGCCTCGGTAGCTACGCTGCGGGATGCAGCTCGACCACGGGAAGCGGCTTCGGCGACGACGACGGCGGAAACAGCGACGGCGGACGCTCTTGCGGCATCACAGGGTGCTCCGACCCAGATAGCGGCGATGGGCAGCGCGGCTGCATCAATCTCGAGTGCCAACGCCAAAACTGCACTTCGGGCCCCCTGACGAGTGTCAGCGGCAAGGTGTTCGATCCGAAGGGCGAAGTGCCTCTGTACAACGTCGTCGTCTACATTCCGAACTCCGAGCCGAAGCCCATCACGCACGGCGCGACGTGTGAGACGTGTGGCTCGACCGCCGTCAACCCCGTGGGCGAAGCCGTTCTCACGAATACGAAGGGCGAGTTCACCATCCCGAACGCGCCGGTCGGCGACGACATTCCGCTCGTCATCCAAGTCGGCAAGTGGCGTCGCGAGCTCAAGATCAAGGTCGAGGCGTGCAAGGACAACAAGTTCACCGACCCGCAGAAGATGCGTCTCCCTCGCAACAAGAGCGAAGGCGAAATGCCGAAGATGGCGCTCACGACCGGCGGCTGTGACCCGTTCGGCTGTCTCTTCAGCCGACTCGGCATCGACAAGAGCGAGTTCACCTCGCCGAGCGGCAACGGCAACGTGCACGTCTACCAGGGCGTCGGCGGGGGCAACGTTCAGGGCGGCGGTTCGCCGAACCCGCAGTCGTCACTCTGGAACGACGTGAACAATTTGAAGAAGTACGACATCGTCCTCCTGTCCTGCGAGTGCGACGAGGAGAACGGTACGAAGCCGGCCGCGGCGAAGAAGGCGATGCGCGATTACCTGAATGCCGGCGGCCGCGTGTTCGCAACGCACTACCACTACACTTGGTTCAAGAATGGTGAGCCCGATCTCGCCGGCCTTGCCAACTGGACCGGCGGCTCGTCGAGTGCGCCGTATGCCGTCGACCAGACGTTCCCGAAGGGTCAGGCCCTCGCCGAGTGGCTCCAGGTCATCGGCGCCACACCGAACAAGGGTGTCATCGATCTCTCCGGCACGGCGAACGACGTGGGTACGGTCAAAGCAGGAGCCCAACGCTGGATTTCGTCCGGCACGGGAACCGGTAGCGAGTCGGTGAAGTACTTCACCTTCAACGCGCCGGTCGGCGCCAAGCCGGACGACCAGTGCGGCCGCGGCGTCATGAGCGACTTGCACGTCTCGAGCGCCGGCGGCTCCGATGCGAACCTCCCATCGGGCTGCAATACGACGCAGCTGACGCCCCAAGAGCGCGCACTCGAGTTCATGTTCTTCGACCTCTCGTCGTGCGTCCAAGACGACAAGATCCCCCCGACACCTCCGAAGTGAGCGCAAAGCGCGACCGTGCGCGACTCTCCACGTGAGTGGGCAAGCGCAGCTGTAGGTGCTGGGCGCCGAGTCGACCACTTGATTTGCCCGAGAGTCGACCGGCGCAAATTCGCTGTGGTACGCTCCTTGTCCAGAGGAGCACGATGACCAAGATGCTTTCCACACGCTTGCTCGGGCTGGGTGTTTTCAGCGCCCTTGCCTACGCAGTGCTCACCGCCGGCTGCGGCTCGGGCGACGACAACAGTCTCTTCCCCGACTCAGGAGACCCGAACGGCAAAGACGGCAGCGCGAAGTGCGGCATCACGGGATGCCCGACCGGCGACGCGAGCGCCGACGCGCGGCCTTGCGTCGGTCTCGAATGCGACGTTCCGAAGACGTGTCCGTCGGGTCCACTCCAGACGAGCATTCGCGGCGCCGTCTTCGACCCCTCCGGCAAGCTGCCGCTCTACAACGTCATCGTGTACGTACCGCAGACGCGTGACCCGCTTCCGCCGCTCGTGAATGGCGCAACATGTGATCGCTGCGGCGCGCTTGCCGTATCACCGGTGGCGAGTGCTTTGACCGACGAGAAAGGCGAGTTCTTGCTCGCCGGTATTCCTGCTGGAAAAGACATTCCGCTCGTCATCCAAGTGGGCAAATGGCGTCGTCAGCTGAAGGTCAACATCGACGCGTGCAAAGAGCACACCTTCAACGCGAAAGATGGTTCGAATCGCGAGACGTTCTTGCGCTTGCCCGGCAAGCAATCCGAAGGCGAGATGCCCCAAATCGCGATCACGACAGGCAGCGCCGACCCGCTTCCCTGTCTCCTTCCCCGCATGGGCATCGACGCGAGCGAGTTCACGGCGCCCACGGGCAATGGCCGCGTCCACGTCTACAGGGGCAACGGAGGCAACATCAGCGGTGTCACCGGCAACGATGCCGACAAGACCCTCTGGAACGCCGTCCCCACGCTCAAGAAGTACGACATGGTCATGCTCTCCTGCGAGGGCGGCGAGCGCAACGAGACGAAGTCTGCGAACGACAAGACGAACCTGCGCGACTATCTCGACGCAGGTGGGCGCGTGTTCGCGACGCACTACCACTACACGTGGTTCAAGAACGGCCCGGCCGACGTCGCAAGCGTCGCGACGTGGGGTTCGACTGCGGGCGCCGACGGCCAAGCCAACACCTATGCCATCGACACGAGTTTCCCGAAGGGTCTCTCGTTCGGAAAGTGGCTGCAAAACGTGAACGCGAGCGCCGACGCCGCCAACATCGAGCTCAAGGACGTGGCGAAGAGCGTGAGCGATACGAACGCAAAGTCGCTCAACTGGATCTCCAAGCCGAACGACGCCTTCAAGGTGAAGTACATGTCGTTCAACACGCCCGTCGCCAAGCCCGTCGACGAGCAGTGCGGCAAGGCCGTCCTCAGCGACATTCACGTATCGACCGGCTCCGATGCCTCGAACCCGCCCGCCTCCTGCGGAAACGCGGACCTCACGGCGCAGGAGAAGGCGCTCGTTTTCCTCCTCATGGACCTCTCGTCCTGCGTCCAGAATGACCGCGAGAAGCCCAAAGACCCCGGCGGCCCGAAGTGACATCTACTCGACCGTGTGCGGCCGAGTAGATGTCAGCCTGAGCGAGCGAAGGAGCTTGGCGATGGCGAGCGGCCAGCGTTGTTTCACGCACGGCTGAACCGGTGGCGGCTTGGGTTTTTCGTCGCTCCGCTCCTCAGAATGACGGGTGATGGGCGCCTCGTGGTGGGCGCTTTCGCTCCTCCGAAAGGCCCCTACGCGACACCCGCCGCAGCGCGATCGAGAAACTCGTCCACCGCTCGGAGGAGATCCTCGTTTCCATTCTGGCGATAGCCAGCGAGCGCTTTCTTGCAGTCCGGCACGCGCTCGAGAAATGCGTGCACGGTGCTCGGGTCAGAGAGGCCCTCGGCCATTTGCCCGTAGCCGAGCTTCTGCAAGTAGCGGCCATTCATGACCTGCTCGAACTGCCTTCCGACCGGCACCGAGAGCATGGGCTTGTGAAGGTAGACCGCTTCCCCCATGAGCGTGAACCCGCCGCCCGCGATGACGGCCCGCGATGTGGCCAGGTCGGATATGAACGTCGCCTCGCTGAACGGCATGTACCGCAAGTTCCCGTCCCGCTCCTCGATCTTGAGGTCGCGTTTCATTCCATAAATCCTGCACTCTACACCCGTCTTCTTGAGCGTGCCGGGGAGTGAGTCGTAGCCCTCGCCCGTTTGGTACACGAGAAGGTGGTCTCCCTCTTCGGGCTTCTGTTCGAGGATCTCGCTGCGAAGGATGGGCGGAAAGAGGTGAGTGTGGGGCTTCCGAACGTCGGGGCGGAAGAAAGAAGTGATGAAATACTCGTTGCAGAAGGGCAGCTTCCCTTTGATGAACGCTTTCGTCACCTGAAACTCGGAGCGATGCCCCTCGAGAACATCGTCGTCGTGGGAACAGCGATGGATGATCTGCATGTTGTCGATGGAGACGACGGGAAGCCGATGGGTCTTCGCGTAGAGGTACGTCCACGACTCGAAGTCGCTGATGACGACCTCGGGCCTGAAGTCCGAGATGAGGTCGAAGTAGGCGGCAATGTTCTTCGGAATTCCGCCTGCCCCTTCGAGCGCATTCGACCAGAGTGTTCGGCCGAGACGGACGCGGTTCTCTTCGTAGATCATGTGGAGGCCGTGGATGCGGTTCACCTCACTCTCGCTCCCGAAACGCTTCGAGAGAAATTCTGCAGCGCGACCGGAAGCCATGATCTCGACTTCGTGGCTTGCGACTCCGTCCTCTTTCGCATCTTTTGCGCGGACGAGGTGCTCGAGAATGACGCGCGATCGCATCGCGTGACCCATGCCTTCACCAACGACGCCGTAGAGAATTTTCATTTTTTCCGCCGTAAACCCTAACGCAGAGGCCGCATGCGTGCCCGTGAGAACGTTCGCCACGCGCGCGTTACGAACACGAGAGAAAGCTACAGGTGCGCAAAGGTAGGACGAAAATCATGCGCATCGATTTTTCAAGGACGACGTTGACCGAGCACGAGACGTCCGTAAGAGTGTGCCTCGTCCGAG
This sequence comes from Polyangiaceae bacterium, assembly GCA_046351415.1. Lineage (GTDB taxonomy): Bacteria > Myxococcota_A > Polyangia > Polyangiales > Polyangiaceae > JABFRG01. The sequence goes on from JAXLYO010000002.1 coordinate 515,064, forward strand.
ACAACGCAACATGAGACCTTACTTTTCCGTCATTCCCGCCACTTCCATGCTGTTCCTTGTCGCGTGTGCGAGCACCCCGGAGGGAGCGAACTCGAAAGCCACGGGCAAGGCCACGAGCGCGATCATCAAAGGGTCGAACTCCGACGAAAGCCAAGATTCTGTCGTACGACTCGTGTACTTCAACCAGACGACCGGCGAAATCGGTTCCTGCACGGGCACCATGCTCGCTCCGAACCTGGTGCTCACCGCACGCCATTGCGTGGCGCGCACCGACGAAGGCGCAGCGTGCAAGACCGACGGAACCCCCGTTGGCGCGGGCAAGGTCTACGAGAACCGCAAGGCCACCGATCTCTACGTCTTCAAGGGCAAAGACCGCCCCCAGTTCCAAGGGCGTCCCAAGCCCGATGGAACGGGCTCGGCCATCATCGACGATGGAGCGAAGACGCTCTGCAGCCACGACGTTGCACTGGTCGTTCTCGCTGCGCCCATCGAAGGCATCCCGATTTCCAGCATCCGTCTCGATGCGCCACCGACCGTGGGTGAAGAGTTCACCGCCATCGGTTGGGGCGTCACGGACAAATCCCAAGATCCGGATGTCCGTCAGCAGCGTGACCTCACGGTCGACATGGTCGGTCCAGCGACCGAGCAGATTGGAATCTCCGCCGTGGAATTCGAAGTCGGTGAAGGCATCTGCTCCGGCGACAGCGGTGGTCCGGCCATCGCAAAGGCGACGGGCGCCGTCATCGGCATCGTGTCGCGCGGCGGCAATGGCCAAAGTGGCGGACAGAACCCCGCTGCGGGTTGCATTGGCGCGGAAACCCGCAACATCTTCTCGTTCCCCGCCGGCTTCAAGGAACTCATCATGAAGGGCTTCGAAGCCGCAGAGGCCGAGCCGTGGCTCGAGGGTGGTCCCGACCCGCGTCTCGCGAAGGGCGGAGCCACGTGCACCGATGCAGCGGCGTGTCGCTCGAATGGGTGCCTTGCCATTGGCGCGACGAAGGTTTGCGCGCCTGTCGACTGCAAGACGGAGGCTTGCCCCACCGACTACGAATGCAAAGCAACAGACGGGGGCAAGAACGTGTGCGAACCGAAGCCGCCCGCAGAAGGTAGCTCGGGATCTTCCAGTAGCTGCGCGGCGACCCCGACGACGACCTCGCAGGCCATCGGCAATCGCAGCGTTCTCGCATCACTCTTCGGGCTTGGCCTCGTCACCATCGGGCTCCGCCGTCGGCGTGCGCGTTCGCAAGAGCGGAACTGATTCCCTCGTCGTCTTCAAGAACACGCGGACCTTGTCCGTTGCGAGCGCCACGAACCTGAGCGCGCTCGCGAACGGGTTTGCGTTGTCGACCGTCCCCTCGCCGCCATCGTCTCCGCGTTTGGGTTGGATGGGGATGTCGTAGACCCACACGTCGTCTTCGCGAAAGCGAACGACCCCCTCGACCGCGTCCAGGGCCGTTTGGACGGCGTCGTTGTCTTCGAGAACGTAGGCACGAAAGTGCTCGATGCCTCGCTCCAATGCCAATTTTCCGAGGGCCCCCAGAAGGAGCTTCGCCAGACCTCGACGACGCATTGCGGCATCGACTGTCACGGCCGCCTCCGCCGTGTTGGGCGCCGATGTAAGACGAATGAATCGGGCGATACCGACTCCGAGCTCCTGCTTCAAGTCGAGCGAATCCACGGTCGCGACGAGCGCGACATGGTCCCACCCATCGACCTCCGTAAGGTACCGAAGCATCTCTGCATTCGGGCGAAACGACTCGGACAAGAAACGACTCCGGAGGGTCCCTGGGGTCGCGCGATGGAGTGCCTCTTCGAGCGCCGGACGGTCCTCTGGCAAGAGGGCCCGCACGGTCACGTGGGTCCCATCCGAAAGGATGTGGGCCTCGCGAAAGAGAGCGAACGGTTCCGTCATTTTTGGATAAGATAGCGCATAGCATGCAGAACCCGCTCCTCGATGTCTCTCACGCCCCGGTCTTTTCATCCGTTGATGCGGCGTCGGTGCGCGACGGTCTTCCCAAGGTCGCCGCAGATACGCGCGCAGCCATCGAGGCAATTCCGAACGGACCGAAGACCTACGAAGGCATTCTCGGGGCCCTCGATAGCGCGACCGAGAAGCTAGACTTCGCGACTTCGATCGCGGGGCACCTGGAAGCCGTGCGTGAAGACCCCGCCTTCCGCGAAGCTTACAATCAAGTCCAGCCGGAGATTGCAAAGACCTACAGCTCGATTGCACTCCAGCCAGGGCTCTACGAAGCCATTTCGAACTTCGCGAATTCTCCGGCAGGCAAGGCCCTCGAAGGTGCGCAGAAACGGCATCTCACGAATGCGCTCGGCGAGTTCAAACGGAACGGCGCAAGCCTCGGAGCCGAAGCCAAAGCTAGGCTGACGGAAGTCGACGTTCGCTTGAGCGAACTCACCCTCAAGTACGCGCAGAACGTGGTCGACGCCACGTCGGCCTACGAGCTCGTCGTCACCGACGAACGCGAACTTTCGGGCCTGCCCGACGGAGCACTCGAACTCGCTGCCGAAAGCGCCCAGAGTCGCGGCCAGAAGGGCTACCGCCTCACGCTCCAAGCGCCGAGCTACGTACCGGCGCTCACGTACCTCGACAGCAGCGCGATTCGGGAAAAGTTGTATCGCGCGTACAACTCGCGCGGCACGTCGGGCGCCTACAACAACGAGCCCATCATGGCGGAGGTTCTTGCGCTACGTGCAGAACGCGCCAAGCTACTCGGCTACGCGAACTTCGCGGACGTAGTCCTCGAAAACCGCATGGCGAAGGACGCAAAGACCGCACTTGCATTCTTGAAGCGCGTCAAAGGTCGCGTCGATGCGGCATTCGCACGGGAGCACGCATCCTTGAAGGCCTTCAAAGGTGATGGCGACATCGCCGCTTGGGACATCGCCTACTACGCGGAGAAGCAGCGCAAGGCGCTCTACGACTACGACGAAGAGGCGCTCCGCCCGTACTTCTCGCTCGAGTCGGTCCTCGCCGGCCTCTTCCGCCTCGCCGGCAAGCTGTTCTCGGTGCGCATCATGCCGCTCGCGGACATCCCCACGTGGCACCCGACGGTCCGCAGCTATGCGCTATGCGAAGCTCAAAGTGGCGAGCGTATCGGCATCTTCCATCTCGACCTCTTCCCGCGCGAAGGCAAGCGGGACGGTGCATGGATGCACGGCATGGTCGATCGCCTCCCCCCGCACCAGACGCAAGGCATGGCGGTCATCGTTGCCAACGTCACGCCTCCGCGCGCCGGAATCACGTTGCTCACGCATCGAGAAGTGCAAACGCTCTTCCACGAGTTCGGGCACTTGCTCCACCACATGCTCTCGAACGTCTCGGTACGTTCTCTCGCTGGTACGAAGGTCGCCTGGGACTTCGTGGAGCTACCGTCGCAAATCATGGAGAACTGGTGCTGGGAGGAGGAGGCCCTCACCGACTTCGCCAAGCACTTCGACACGGCCGTCGACCTCCCTCTCGAGATCATCGCGCGCCTTCGCGGTGCGCGTGCCTTCCGTGCAGCGACCGCCATCATGCGACAGCTGAGCTTCGCCACGGTCGACCTCATGCTCCATACGAGCTATGACCCGGCGAAGGACGGCACCGTGACTGCCTACGCGCGCAAGATCATGGGCGAGTTTTCGGCGACGCCCCTGCCCGACGACTACGCCATGATCGCGAGCTTCAACCACTTGTTCTCGAGCCCCGTAGGCTACGCAGGCGGCTACTACTCGTACCAGTGGGCCAGCGTACTCGAGGCCGACGCCTTCGAACGCTTCAAGAAGGAAGGCCTCTTCAGCGACGCCGTCGGAGGCGAGTTCCGCAAGCACGTGCTCGAGCGCGGCGACAGCGTGGACCCTTCCGACCTCTTCCGGGCCTTCCGTGGTCGCGATGCCGACGAAACGCCTGCATTGGCTCGCGTCGGTCTCGTCTGAGCATTCGCACGCCCCAGTGTCGATGCCTACGGGCATCGCGAGGTGGACACCTGCCGCGGGCGTACCCTTCATGAACGCAATTCAGATGCATTTGTAACCCGAATAGTGTTGCGACCCATCTGGTATTGACGTCGGGTTCGGTTTCGGTCAGATCGCTCTCTCCGAGATACGTTGATGATGCAACAGTTCATCAACTATTCAACTGATGCGATCTTCCTCGTCTTTTCCTGCCTCCCCCCTTCGCCGTGCGCGCCGCTCGTTGATGGCCCTCGGTTTGGGCAGCGCTTGGCTGCTCTGCGCGGCCACTGCCATCGCCCAGGGAGAAGTGACGACGCCGGTTCCGCGCAACCACCCTGAGGCGCTCTACCCCGAGAGTGAGCGGGCGAATGCTCCCGAGCTCGTGATCGTCACGTTGGTGGTCACCATCGACCAACAGGGGCACGTCGTCGAGGCGAAGAGTGAAGAGCTCGCCCCGGGCGTCTCATCGGCATTCGCCGAGGCGGCGACACTCGCCGTCCGCAAGTGGGAGTTCGTGCCCGCATATCGCAACGGGGAACCCATCGCGTCACGCATCAAGGTCCCGTTCCATTTTCACAAGCCCGTGCCGCCTCCCGCGCCGGCACCCAAGCCCACCGCGGCGCCCGAGGCGAAGCCCGCTCCCGAAGACGTCAGCGTGCGCGGGCGACCAACCCCTCCCTCGCGCGGCCCCTCCGACTTCCAAATCCACGTCGGCGAGCTCGAGCGCGTGCCCCGACAAAACGCCTCGGACCTCCTCAAGCTCGCTCCGGGGATCATGCTCACGAACGAAGGCGGTGACGGACACGCGGAACAAGTCTTCCTCCGCGGGTTCGATGCGCGCGAGGGCCAGGACATCGAGTTTTCGGTGAACGGCGTGCCCATCAACGAGTCGGGCAACCTCCATGCGAACGGATACGCCGACACGCATTTCATCTTGCCCGAACTCGTCTCGTCGCTGCGCGTGCTCGAAGGTCCGTTCGACCCGCGCCAAGGCAACTACGCCGTTGCGGGAAGCGCAGACTATCAGCTTGGCCTCAAGCGTCGCGGCTTCACGAGCAAGCTGACGGCCGGAAGCTTCAACACGCAAAGGCTCGTGCTCCTGTGGGGTCCCAAGGACGAGAGCGAGCGCACGTTCGGTGGTGCCGAGATTTATCGAACCGATGGCTTCGGACAAAACCGCGGGGCCAAACGCGCAACGGCGATGGCGCAGTACGAAGGCAAGATCGGCAAAGAGGGCACCTATCGGGTTCTCGCGACGGCCTACGGGTCCGACTATCAAAGCGCAGGCCTCCTTCGAAACGACGATGTCACCCGAGGAACCAAAGGCTTCTACGACACCTATGACCCGCGCCAAGGCGGGCAAAGCACGCGCTTCTCACTCGCGGGCGACATCCACACGAAGAGCGGCGCGACCGACTTGTATGAGCAGCTGTTCGTCACGCTCCGGGGCATGCGCGTGCAAGAGAACTTCACGGGGTTCTTGCTCGACGTCCAAGAGCCCGTGCAGCGTCCGCATGGGCAGCGCGGCGACCTCATCGACCGAGACATCCAATCCATCACGGTGGGCAGCCGCGGCTGGGCTCGCATGCATCATGGCGAAGGGCAAAAGAGGCACGAGCTCGAGTTCGGATATTTCGCCCGCATGGACAGCACGAATTCCACCCAATACCGCGTCGCGGCGCAGACGAATGCCCCCTACGCTCTCGACATTTCGAACGAGTCGAAGCTGGCCGACATCGGCCTCTATGCCGACGGTCTCGTACGCCCCTTGCCGAAGTTCGCTTTGAAAGGCGGTGTTCGCGCAGACCTGTTCGCGTTCGACATCTTGAATGCGTGCGCCGTGAAGGCCGTGCGACGCCCGAATGCCGAGAACCCACCCGGCGACGCTAGCTGCCTCTCGCAAGGAGACTTCGGTGCCTATCGGGAGCCGACCCAGCGCGCCACGACGAGCAGCGTCGCCATCACGCCGAAGGCCACTGCGACGTTCGGCCCCTTCTCCGGCGTCAACTTTGCGCTCGCGTACGGGCAAGGCATCCGTTCGATTGACCCGATCTACGTGTACGAAGACGTGAATACGCCCTTCGCACGCGTCGAGTCTTACGAAGGTGGCGTGACCTATGCGCGCGCCCTCCGCGGTCCCATCGGTCGCGTGACGCTCGTTGCCAAGTCGATCTTCTTCGGTACGCACGTCGACCGCGACCTCGTCTTTTCACAGAGTGAAGGTCGCAACACGCTCGCCAATGGCACGACGCGCACGGGCTGGTCCGGAGCGCTTCGTCTCACGGGAGCATGGCTCGATCAAGCCGCGAATCTCACGCTGGTTCGTTCGACGTTCGACGATACGGGACTTCTCGTCCCCTACGTACCCGACACCGTGCTGAGAAGCGACACGGTAGCCCACGCGAAGCTTCCCGTACGCATCGACGGAACGGCTGTCGAAGGTGCGCTCGGGGCCGGCATCTCGTTCGTGGGCCGCCGAAGCCTGCCCTTCGGCGAACGGTCGAACACCATCTTCACGCTCGACACGAGCGCTTCCCTCGCGTGGCGTGGGTTCGAAGTCGCACTTTCTTCGACGAACCTCACCGGCTCGCAGTATCGCCAAGGCGAATACAACTTCGCGTCCAATTGGAATGCGAGCGCCGAACGACCAAGTTTGGTTCCCGCGCGACACTTTACCGCAGGCGCGCCTCGCGCATTCTTCGCCACGTTGACCATTACCGTCGGGGGCGCAGACAAATGAGACGCCTTCTCGTCCTCACTCTGCTCAGTTCGCTCGCGGCATGCATCGGTTCCACCGGCGGAGGTCGCATATCGTTCGTTGCAACCGCAGCAGGCCCCAAGGATGCGATCGCGGGGTCACCACTCACGTTCCAGACGCGTTCCGGCTTTTCCGTCTCGCTGACGAGCGCCAAGGTGCACGTCCAAGCGGTGTACCTCGATCGCCGCGATCGCACGCGACCCGAACGGGAAACCGGGTGCTACAGCGCCGAAGCCTTCGTCGGGGAGCTCCGTACGAGCATCGACGTCGATTTGACCGACCCGCGCCCCAAAGCGTTTGCCTTGGCGGGCGATGCCCTCACGGGCGCCGTGAATAGCGTGGACGTGTGGCTCGGCGAGGGAGCTATCGACGCATTCACACGCGCGAGTGCCCGGCAAGTCGTGCTCCACGCGACGGGAACCGCCACACGAGAGGGCACCGCAATTCCCTTCGCGGCAGACTTTCGCATCGACACGAATCGCGCAAAAGCCCCCGATAGCGCTGCTCTCCCTGGCTCGAACCCCATATGCCTTCAACGCATCGTCTCGAAGATTCCCGCGAACATCACCATCGAAGGCCCCGGCTCTCTTTCCATGCGCATCGACCCTCGTCCGGTCTTCGACGACGTCGACTTCGCGGAAGTGCCCAAAGAAAGCGACGCGCCACTGTTGTTCCGTTTCCCAGACAACGATCAGAACGGGGCGAGCAACACGCTCATGAACGGGCTTCGAAAGAACCGCGGTGTGTATTCGTTCGAGTGGTCGCCGCAACCTTGACACAACCATGTTGTTATTGCATATGAGTTGCATGATCAAACGGAACTCATTCAAGCACCTCGGATTGGGTGCCTGCAGCCTCTTGGCCGTCTCGGCAGTCGCGTGCTCGTCCAGCGAGCCGGTTGCCGGAGGAAAAATCAAAGTGACCGCTTCCGGAGAGGGCTTGGGCGCCGAGGGGTTTTCTTTCCCACCCACGCCCACGCAAGAGGCGTACTTCATCGACGGCTGGGAAGTTCGTTTCGAGCACTTCTACGTTTCGCTCTCCGACATCACCATCTCCGCGGACCCGGATCGAGATCCGAACGATCGAAGCGTGACGGGTGAGGTCGTGGCAGAGGCCAAGGGCCCCTTCCTCGTCGACCTTCATCAAACGGGGCCGCTCCCGGGCAAAGGTGAAGACGACACTTCGTTTCTCCTCACGACGCTCGAAAACCAGAACAAGAAGGGACTCCCCTTCGATAGCGCGGCCAAGTATGCATTTGGATATTCGTCCACGCCCGCGCGAGCTTCGGCGACGCGCGTTGGCCTCGCAGGTGGCGACGAACCAAACGTCCTCGAGATGGAGTCGAAGGGCTACAACGTGCTCTACGTCGGCAAGGCCACGTACCGCGGCACGACCTGCTCGCCGACGGACCGCGACTTGCCGACGGAGGTGTCGTTCCGCTTCGGCTTCAAGACGCCCGCGCGCTACATCAATTGCCTGAACCCCGACCTCGGGCAAAGCGGCGGGGAACCACCCCCAGGGCTCGCGCTGAAGGGCAACGAAGAAACCATCGCGCAGATCACCTTCCACGCGGACCATCCCTTCTGGAACGCGCTCGAAGAAGACGCGCCGCTGCGGTTCGATCAGTTGGCATTCGTCGCGAAGATGAAGAACAAAGGAACCGCGAACGCGCCTCTCACCCTCGAAGACCTCGAAGGCGTTGCATTCGCTCCCTTGAAGGTCGGCACGACGACGCTCCCCGCCCGCACCTGCACGCCCGCTGAAGCGCCGCCCGCTGGGACGACTCTATCGCTCGACCCCAACGGCGAAAGCGTCACCGACCTCGCCGACTTCGTCCGAAAGCTCCAAGTGACGCAAGGACACTTGAATGCGGACGGGCTGTGCATCGCGCGCCCGCTTTGATTTCGGGCCCTCGTCCTTCGATGGATCGTGGCCTCTCCTCGCAGGTGAGCGTCAGTCTCGTGCGTGCGATGTCCATCATTCTTCGTTAGCGCACTGACGGAACAGGTGCATGTTCCCTGAAAGTTCAGGGGTTTCACCTGGCATACGACTTGCGAGGGGCGGGCGCGATGACAGTGAAGACTGCTCTACCGACCCTCGCCATCGTCGTAGCAACCTACGCATGCTCGAGCTCCGCACCGGCTACACCGAGCGCACCGCCAGCAGCCGACGCAGCGACGAGCGCCGAAGCCAGCACACCCGACGCGGGCAGTGTGAACCCCGCGTGCGAAGCGTTGCGAAGCCAACTTGCTTCCGCGCTCGAGGCGGAGAGAAACGCGCAACGCGCGAAGCACGCGGCCCTCGGCGTGTACGTTGCCCCATGCGGAACGCTGGCAGTCGCGAGCAGTGCGAGCGGTGAGTCGTTCACGTCGACGCCCGCCACGCTCTTTCGTATCGCGAGTATTTCGAAGACGTTCTTGGCCGCCACGATGATCCAGCTGGCACAGGCGAAGAAGATCGATCTCGATGCACCGATCGGAACTTGGCTCCCCGACTTCCCCAAGGCGGATGTCATTACGGTCAAAATGCTGCTCAACCATACGAGCGGCATCCCCGACTATCTGTCCACCCAGAACTACCGTGATGCCACCAAGGATAGGTCTCGCACTCCGAGCGTGGACGAGCGCATCTCATGGGTGAAGAACATCGCGTTCACGAACGAGCCTGGAGCCCAGTGGGCGTATTCGAACACGAACTACCTCATCGCAGGCCGAATCATCGACAAGGCCACCGGGTCGGGCTGGGCCTCGCAGCTTCGCACGGCGACGTTCGAGAAGGCGTCGCTGAAGCACACGTTCGTGTTCGGTGAAGAACCGATTCAGGAAGCGATCGCGCCCGGCCCCGATGCGCATGAACTCGAATGGATCGGCGCAGACGGTGCCGTCGTGACGACCCCCGCAGACCTCGTGGCGTGGGCCAAGGCTCTGTATCTCGACAAGACCGTCCTCGACCCGGCGGGGTTCTCGCTCATGACGACCACCGTGCCCATGCAGAAGGGGGCTGGCTACGGGCTTGGATTCACGCGGCTCGACCCTTCCCTCACGGGTGGAGTGGGCCCCATGCTTGGACACAACGGCGCAGTACTCGGATATCGCGCCGAGGCTTGGGCCTACCCGGACAAGGGTTGGGTCGTAGCGTCCTTCATCGCCAAGGAGGGCAGCGATGCCCAGAAACTCACGATGGCAGCCGAGTCAGTCCTCGCGAACTTCACGCCCTAGACCTCGTTCATCGATGGTTGACCCGCAAGCCCTCGGCAGAATCTAGCGGAGGCGCGGGGCACGGCGAAGTGAGAGCGAACGCACAAATCCCCGGCCAGCAGCCGCCGACTCGGCCGCCTCGTCGGGAGGCGTCCAGACATGCGGCCGGGGATTTGGTGCGGAGAGGAGGCTGCGGCCCCTCGAGGCTTCCGCCTCGTCACGCACACGTGTCGCAGGTGCCCTTCACCTGCACTTCGACGCGGCGCTCTTGGAGGGAGCGGGGGATGCGGCTGCCCGTTCCGATGCGCACGGCCGTTTCGGGCAAACAAGAAACCGTGCCGCATTCCGTGCAGACGAAGTGCGGGTGGACAGCGTCCTTGTGGTGGGCGCCGGCGCGCGCGGCGGCCTTCAACTCGAAGCGCCAGATGTGGTCACCGTGGTCGCTGCGAAGCGCGATACCGGCGTCAGCGAGATCGATGAGGTTGCGATAGACGGTGGCGCGATCGAAACCTTCGCTGGCGAGCTTGTCGGCGAGCTCGGCATGACTGATGGGGCCTTTGGCGAGCTCGAGTTCGCGCAAAACGGCGATGCGCGGCCCGGTGCTACGGAGGCCGGCGGCACGCAGTTGCTCTTTGCGATCGAGCATGCCCTGCGGGTCGCGACGCGAGGACGACGGCGAGGAGGAAGAACGTTTCATGTTTTGGAGGGAGCGATACGGAGAGAGCGGCTACCTTGACGAACGAAGCCGCATGATTCATCATTTCACCAATTGGTGAATTATGGCCCATCGGCCCGTAGCTGCAAGCGCAATCCATCGTTCCACATCCCTTCCCACCTGCAAGGACGACGCGCACGCGCATCCTGCTCGTGAATCGAGCACCGTGAGCGAAGCCACCTTCGAGCGGGCGGCGGGGATCTTCCGTGCCGCTGGCGATGTCGCGCGCCTCAAGTTGCTCGAGCGCATGCGCACCGGTGAATGGTGTGTCAGTGAGCTTTCGGCCGCTGCCGGGGTGGGCATGTCCACGGTTTCGCAGCAACTGCGCCTCCTCCGCAGCGAGCGCCTCGTGACCCGGCGAAGAGACGGCAAGCACGTCTACTACCGCCTCGCCGACGCACACATCGCAAAGCTACTCCGCGATGCCATCGAGCACGCGAGTGAAGATCACGCAGACCACGATGACGACGACGACGAAAGCGAGGAATCATGAGCGATCACAAAACACACGAAAACCATTCCCACGTTCACGGTCCGAACTGCGGTCACAAGCAGGTCACGCACGGCGACCACGTCGACTTCCTTCACGATGGGCACCTGCATCATGTTCACGGCGACCACGTCGACGAGCACGCGCTCGACGTTTCCGCGCAGAATCCCTCCGGCTGCAAGCACGGTCATGCCTGCGCGTCCCACGACGCGACGCATGTCCACGGGCCCTCGTGCGGCCACGACGCCATCGCCCATGGCGATCACACGGACTATGTCGTTGGCGGCCATCTGCACCACGCGCACGACGGGCACTGCGACGACCACGGCCCCGTTCAGGTGAAGTAGCGTTCGGCGCCCTCTGGCGCCACCCCCTAGCTCGACGGTGAGTCGAGCCAGTCGAGCGTGGGTTCGTTGCCGAGCGCTGCACGGAGGAGCGTGCCGTCTTCAATTTCGAACCAGGGTTCGTCGGTGAGTGCTTCGGACGCGATGAGGATGGCTTTGCGTCGCCCGCTCCACGGCGTCTCGACGCGCGTTCCGTCGGATGCAACGCGCACGGGCATGATCGAATCGCCGTGGCCCCGCCTCAGGACATAGAGCGATCGACCAAAGCGATGCGCGTACAGGGTTCGACCGTTCGAGAGGAGACCGTTGAAGGTGCCGGCGTCCTTGAGTGACCGGAGTTCGCGGAAAAACTCCGTGAGTACCGGCACGACCTCGCCATCGGAGGACCGCGCATCGACACCGGCAACGTCGAGCCGGGTGAGAATCGCCGCAAAGAGGCGTTCGCTGTCGGTATGCCCTTGCACCGCGCGCAGGCGCTCGGCGCTGCAAAGTCGCTCGAGCTGCTCCAGGTTTTTGATGGTGCCGTTGTGCGCGAAGACCCAACCGTCGGACTCGAACGGGTGCGTGTTCGCAAGGGAGGTCTCGCCCACCGTTTTCAGGCGCACGTGGGCGAGCAACATGTTGCCGCGACGGCCGGCGGCGATCTCGTGGAAGCGCTCGTCGTCACACGCGCGAAGGACGCCCTTCTCGAGCGCCCAAGGCCCATCGAGATCGCACACGGCGATGCCCCAACCGTCGCGATGCTCTTGAGAAAGCGTCGCGAGGCTACGGGGCGCTTCCCGCAAGACGATGCGGTAATCCGTAGGCTCCGAGCTGACGATTCCAAGCAAGCGACACATGGTGGCTTCCCATCCCCTCGAACGTCGAATGGGACGCTTCTGGAGATGCGCCTTCGACGTTCGAACACCTTTCCTTCAGCGTACGCGACTTGCCCGGTCATAGCTACGAAGTGGCGCAATTTCGGGCTCCCCACATGAGCCCACACGCCATGCGTATCGCCACTTCTCGAGCAGCGGAAGGGCGCGCTTCGCTTGTGCTTGCAGCGAGCACTGCGAGCGCTAGAGTGGCGCGCGCCAAACGTGACGATCGTCTCGCCCGCCTTCCTGTCCGAACTTGCCGCTGGGCTTTCCGACGACGCTCTTTCGCGCACGCCGGACGACCTCGCGGTGTACGGGCGTGACTGGACGAAGGTTTTCGCACCTTCTCCGAGCATCATCGTTTTCCCGAAAACCACCGCCGAGGTGCAGCACACGCTTCGCACCGCGAACGCCCACGGCGTTGCCGTCGTCCCTTCGGGTGGTCGCACCGGGCTCGCAGGCGGGGCCGTCGCAGCGAGCGGTGAAGTCGTTCTCTCGACCGCGCGCATGAGGCGCATGTACGAGGTGGATTTGGCCGGTGCAACCGTCCGCGTGCAAGCGGGGGCCGTGACCGCCGAAGTGCACGCCCATACCGCGCCGCACGGTCTCACCTGGCCCGTCGACTTCGCCTCCAAGGGCTCGAGCCATGTCGGCGGCAACATCGCCACCAATGCGGGCGGCGTGAAGGTCATCCGCTATGGCCTTACGCGCAACTGGGTCCTCGGTCTCGAAGTCGTCCTCGCCGATGGCTCGGTGCTCGACCTCGGAGGCGCACTCGAGAAGAACAACACGGGCGTCGACTTGCGTCAGCTTTTCATCGGTAGCGAGGGCACGCTCGGGTTCGTCACGGAAGCGACACTGAAACTCACGAAGCTTCCGGAACGACTCGACGTCGCGCTCTTCGCCGTGGAAAGCCTCTCGGCGGTGCTCGCGCTCTTCCAGCGCGTGCGCGAACTTCCTGGCATCGTGTCCGCCTACGAGTTCTTCACCGACGCGTGTCTCGCGAGGCTCCTGTCGCATCGAAAAGTGCGCGCGCCGTTTTCCGCTTCGCACCCTTTCTACGTGCTCTTGGAGGTCGAGGGAGCGCGTGATTTCGCCGAGAGCCTCATGCCCATTCTGGAGAGTGGCCTTGCAGTCGACGCGGTGGTCGCCCAGCACGAGTCCGAGGCACGAAGCCTCTGGGAGCTTCGCGAGGGCATCAGCGAAAGCCTCTCGGCGACCGGACTTCCCCACAAGAACGACATTGCCCTTCCGATCGCCGCGCTCGAGGCTTTCGTGCAAGACCTGAACGCACTCATGGCGACGCGCTACGCGGGCTGGGAGATCTGCCTCTTCGGGCACATCGGCGACGGCAACCTCCACCTCAACGTCATGAAGCCCTCGTCGATGGAGAAGGAAGACTTCCTATCGAAGACGCACGAAGCAGACACCCACGTCTTCGACCTCGTCCAGAAGCACCGCGGAAGCATCTCGGCCGAGCACGGCATCGGTCTCCTCAAGAAGGACTTCCTCCGCTTCACGCGCACCCCAGCGGAGGTCGAGCTGATGCGCCAGATGAAGCGCGTGCTCGACCCCAAGGGGATCCTGAACCCCGGCAAGGTGTTTTAGGGCACATCTCATAGCCTCCGAGAGAAGGTTGTGAGATGTGCCCTAGAAGCGCGGCTCAGGCGATGACGCGCGTTCGGATGTTGGTCTCCAGCGCGCCGATGTCACGGGCGACTTCTGCAGCCACGTTCTGATCGAGGTCCATGATCAGGTAACCGACGCTCGCGTCAGTCGAAAGCAGCTGACTGTGGATGTTGGCGTTGCGCTCGGAGACGATGCGGTTGATGTCGCGCAAGACGCCCGGAACGTTACGGTGCACGTTCACGATGCGATGGGTCGAAGGAACGAGCGGCAGTTCGCACGGAGGGAAATTCACGGCACCAATGGTCGTGCCCGTTTGGAGAAAGCGACTCAAGCTGGTCGCGACCTCTTTGCCAATGGCTGCCTGCGCTTCTTCGGTGGAACCACCGACGTGAGGCGTCAGGATGACGTTCGGTAGCCCCTGCAGCGGCGACGAAAAGCCGGGCGAGTTCGATTCGGGCTCTTCTGGGTACACGTCGACCGCAGCACCAGCGATATGGCCGCTCTTCAGTGTTTTCGCGAGTGCCGGGACATCGAGCACGGTTCCGCGACTCGCATTCAGCAAGTACGAACCGCGCTTCATGATGGAGAGCTCGCGCTCGCCGATCATGTTTTGCGTTTGGGGCGTCTCGGGGACATGGAGCGTCACGAAGTCGGACTGCGCCAAGAGCTCGTCGAGCGAATTCTGAGCCTGCGCGTTGCCAATCGCCATCGTGGTACGGATGTCGTAGCTGAGGACGCGAAGGCCCATGGCTTCCGCGAGGACGCCCACCTGGGAACCAATGTGCCCATAGCCGACGATGCCCAGCGTTTTTCCACGAACCTCGAAGCAACCGTTGGCGGCCTTCTTCCAGTTGCCTTCGTGCACTTCGCGCGAGCGGTCGCCGATTTGACGGGCGAGCATGATGATCTCGGCAATGACCATTTCGGCGACACTGCGCGTGTTCGAGAACGGCGCGTTGAACACCACGGTGCCCGCGCGCTTCGCGGCGTCGAGTTCGATTTGATTCGTTCCGATGCAAAATGCACCAATGGCGAGCAGGTGCGGAGCGGCTTCGAGAACGGCTCCACGGACTTGCGTCTTGCTGCGAATGCCGAGCACGTCGACTTCTTTGAGGCGCGCAGCGAGCTCGCTTTCCTTGAGGGCGGTCTTCAGCTCTTCGACCGCATGGCCTTGCGCACGCAAGATTTCCGCAGCCGAGGGGTGAACGTTCTCGAGGAGAAGGATGCGAAGGACACGCGGCGTCTGGCCTTCCAGACCGGGGCTCGTCGGGCTCATGGTGGCGCGTTCTACTACATCGAAGGCAGCCATAGAAGGTGCCCTTTGCGACGGATGGCACCTTGACCAAGCGGCACCTCGTGCGCATGCTGTAGGTGCGATGTGTCCCCGCTGCGGCCAGCAAGCCCCTCTGGTCTATCGTGGGGTCATTCCGTATTGCACTGCGTGTGGCGCCCCTCGCGCGCCGCTGGTGGCCAAGTCGGTGACGTATGCCGGCAAAACGGCCCAGGTCGGAGGCACGGTTGCCAAGGCGTTCGGGTGGGGCGCGCTCGCCATGGGGCTGCCCGTGGCGCTCTTCTTCTTTTCGGTCCTCACCTGGCTCTTCGACAGTGCGACGGTTGGCGCCATCTTCGGCGTTCCTATCCTGTGCTTCACGGTCGCGCTTTGGCTCATCGGGTTTCTGAGCGGAAGGTCGCTCAAGAAGAGTGGCGACGAGTCTCAGCGCACGACGCACGAGCAGGCGGTATTTGCACTCGCCGTCACGCGCAAAGGCAACCTGACGGGACAGGAAGTCGCGCACGCCATGGGTCTCTCGCTTTCGGCGAGTGAAGAGCTGCTTACCGACATGGCGAAGCGTCTCCCCGACCAGATGGCCGTCGACGTCGATGACCAAGGCGTCCTCCACTATCGCTTCCCGCGCATCGACCTCGAGCATCGCATTCGCGTCACCGAGGAAGAGCAGCGCATCGCGAACGAAGTGCATCAAGCCGAGGTCGTCGAAGGCTACGGGCCGCCACACGCGAGCGCCGAAGCGCGTAGGCGCTAGGCATCGCGACATGCGCGCGCTTTCCGCGATCTACGCCCTCTCGCTGTGCCATCTGGCTTGTCAGGTCGACCCTTCGAAGACGCGGGTCGCCCCAACCGCTTCCACCAAGGAGGGGCTCGCCCCTACGACTCCTCCGCACGGCGGGGACGTGGCCGTCGGAACGACCACCGCGACGCCTGTGGGCCAGGTAGCGACGATCGCTTCGACTGCAGCAGCGCCTCCGGTCCCGCCACCCAAGACGTGGTCCGCCGACCCGGAGGCCAATCGCATCACACTCACCCTCTTCGAGCGCTTTGGCGTACGCAGCGACACCGAGAGAGAGCACATGATGGACGGAGGCTTCCGTGGCAAAATCCACATCGTGCCTGCCGAGCCGATCGGTCCCGAACGTCATCACCTCGAATGGATCAAGAGCAGTTACGAGAAGACGGACGCGTGGATGAAGCAGATGGCTTCCCTTTCGCCGAAGCATCGCTATCGCACGACGCCGATCGCCCTCAAGTTCTTCATCTCCGAGAATCGAACGACTCCTTCTGCGTATGCCATCGACTGGAGCATTGCCTACAACTTCCGCGGCAGCCTGCTCCAGACGGAAGCCGGCGTCCACGAAACGTTCGTCCATGAGACCTTCCACCTGAACGACCAAGCGCACGACGATTGGTCGAGCCGCACCATGTCCGAGCTCTATCGCCGTATTCGCACGAGATGCGGCACGAAGAGCACCTGCTACGCGCCCTATTCTCCTGGAACGACGATGGTGCGGGGCGGCACGTACTACGCCTTCCACGCCGACAACGACGTCCGCGAATATGCCGCCGAGCTGATGGTCCGCTTCTACAAAGAAGCCGACGCCATCTTCCGAGGAGCGCCCTTGCCCCGCACCGCCAAGTTCAAGTGCGGGCCCGAGGAAAACAAGCTCGCGTGGGAGGGCTTCGTGAACGAGTTCTGGGATGGCAAAGACCCCATCCCAGGTTGCTGAGTCGGCGTCGAGTCAGCGCTGGTCGTCGAGCCGATCCATCTTTCGTAGCGTCGGGAAGAGGAACAGCCACGCAAAGACCACCGCGCACGTACCGAAGCCCCCGACCACGACAGCTGCGACGGGCCCGATGAAGCCGGCGAGTGTTCCCGATTCGAACTCGCCGAGCTCGTTCGATGCGGAGATGAACACCATGTTGACGGCGCTGACGCGACCACGCATCGCGTCGGGCGTATGGAGCTGCACGAGCGTGTGGCGAATTTGGACGCTGACCATGTCGCTGGCGCCCACGATGAACAGTGCAGCGACCGAAAGCGGAACCCACGTCGACAAGCCGAAGACGACCGTGGCGAGACCGAACACGAGGACCGAACCGAACATGGTGGCGCCCGCTCTACGTTTGAGCGGAAAGGCCGTCAGCCAAACCGCCACCGCGATTGCGCCGAGTGAGCTCGCACTCCGCAGGAAGCCCAGCTCCTCGGGGCCCGCGTGCAGAATCTTCTTCGTGTAAACTGGAAGTAGGGCGACGGCACCACCGAGGAGAACCGCAAAGAGGTCGAGCGAGAGCGCGCCAAGAACCGGCTTGTTGCTCCATACGTACTTGAGGCCCTCGCCGACCGCGCGAAACCCGATACTGGCTCGGCCTTCCCCTGCACTGCCGCGCGGCAGGAGCGCGAGCAGAACAGTTGCAATGCCGAAGAGCAGCGCGCAAATTTGAAAGACGTGCTCGACGGAGGCACGGCGCTCGAAGACTCCGTAGAGCCACCCACCGAGGGCGGGACCGACGAGGGTCGCCACGTTCAGGACCACGGACGCCGCAGCGACTGCACGCGGAAAGGCCTCTTTCGGCACGAGCGTGGGAAGCATGGCTTGCGAAGCCGGGCCCGTGATGGCTCTCGCCGTGCCGAGCAAAGCCAGTGCACCATACACCGGCGTCATTCCGATTTCGGGGTGGCGCGCCGCGTAACCGAGCAGAAGGGAGGTCACTGCCAGCGAGATGTGCCCGATCACGAGGAGCATGCGACGCTCGAACCGGTCGGCGAGGAGGCCCCCCGGAATGATGAGCAGAAGCATCGGAAGGAACTGTGCGAGACCTACCCAACCGAGGGCGCGGACGCTATCTGTGCGCGCGTAGACGATCCACCCGATGGCGACGCTCTGAATTTGCCAGCCAGACACCGCAGCCATGCGCACGACCTGGTAGGCGGTGAAGGCGGGGTAGGCTCGAAGAACGCTGGCGGCGGACACGAATGCCTCGCACGCTAACACGACGTCGTCTATACGTGGAGCGCCATGCCCCTCGACCCCGACTTCGTAGCAGACAGCCCCTACGGTCCCGGTGGCCTACTCATCGACGAGGTCCTCGAGATCGACAAGGAGCGCGGTTTTGTTCGCGCACGCATGCCGACGCACGACGACCTGCCGATCACGCGCGAACAGCGTGCCCATCCCGTACGGCATCCCCGGCACGTTTCGGGCGGCCTCATGGTGCACATGACCGGTGTGCTCGGACTCCTCCATGCGTATTACGTCATGGGTCTCAAACACGCGAACGGCTGGGTCGGTTACGGCGGAAAGATCAATGTCGCCAAGTTCAAGGCGCTCGCCAAGCCGGGGAGCCCCCTCATCCTGGAGGCCACCTGTTTGCAGTCGCGCGTCCGGAAGGACACGGCGTTCAGCCGCTACGAATTCCACTTCTTCCAAGATGGGACGGAAGTGTACGAAGGCGACCAGAGTGCGATGTGGCTCCGCCCGAAGGAGGCGGTCGAGTTACTCGGACTCGAGGCATGACGCGATGGACCAGGGGTCGGGAACGCTCACGCCACTTCGCACGCTGACCACGGTCGGCGTTGCGCTCTGCGCTGTGTCTGCGCTCGCCTTTCTCTGCGCGGAAACCAATGCATCGACGCTCGCACGCGCACTTCGGGCCGAGGCGCGCTCGGACGCACGTCGCGCTTTGTCGCCGTTGCCTGCGGCGGAGGAGAGCGTCACGCCCTATTGCGACATCTTCACACTGGGGCAGAATCTCGTCGTGCGCGGCATATTCCCAGACGAGCCGGGGCGTCTTCTCGTCGTCGATGCCGCTCGCGCCCGCTTCCCTTCTCGGATGGTGAAGGATGAGACAGAAGTGTCGGGAAGTGCGAAGGACGCTGCATGGATCGCGCTCCTGCCGACATGGCTCGATACGCTATCGCCCGTCGAGAATGTAGCGATCCATGCTTCACGCGATAGTGTGCGCATCTCGGGCTACGTGAACTCGTTCGAGAAGAAGGCGGCGATCGCGGAGGCTCTCAAGCGCGACATCACGAACTACACCGATGCCATCGAGGTCGAAACGCAAACCGGACGGCTGCAGGCGCGCATTCACGCCTACGTCGATGCACATCCCGTCGAGTTCTTGAGTGAGCAAGCCGAGCTCACGCCCGAAGGCGCGAAGGCGGTGCAAGGCGTCGCGGAACTCCTCAAGGGCTCGAGCGTGCACGTGGAAGTCGAAGGTCACACGGACAACAGCGGAAGGCGCGTTTCGAACCAAGAGCTCTCCGATCAACGAGCAGCCACCGTGCGCCTTCGTTTGGTCGCGAGTGGCATCGATGCCGCGAACATTCAGGCACGCGGATTCGGGGCCGACAGACCGATCGCCGACAACGAGACAGAAGCTGGCCGCCGCCGCAACCGCCGCATCGACTTCCGGATTCGCTGAACCATGCACTCGATTTTCTGGACCGTCTTTCCGTATCTTCTCCTCGCGGCCATCGTGGGGTTTGCTGCCGGCGTCTTCGTGCGCGCACCGCGCAAGCGAAGTATCGGCGAAGCGCGTGCGGGGGTCGACACGCGTGAGCTCGAGCAAAAAGTAGAAGCGCTCCAGCTGCAGCTCGAGTCCGTCGAGACGAGCATCGAACGTCTCGCCATGCTCGAGGACCTCCTTCAGCGCGTCTCGCTGCTCGACGAGCACCAGAAAGAGCGCGCCGGTGCCCTCGAACGACGCCTTGCAGCGCTCGACGACCTTTCGCAGAAACTCTCGGCCGTGAAGGACACGGGGGCGCGCATGAGCAACGTTCAGTCCATTCTCGGAAGGCTCGAAGACCATCTGCGGGCACGGCAGGAATCTCCGTCGCCGTCTCCACGGGGCAAAAACCCTAGTCATCAAGAATAGTTACGCGATCGCTCGGGGGGCCTCGGAGGTGCATAAGAACTTCGCCGACTGCGCATGACGCTTCGCAGCAAATTGTCCTGGCGTTTTCCGCCAAATCTTTAGAATTCAGCGAAGTTTCGGAGTAACGCGTCTCCTTGGGAAGACCCGCAACCTCCCCCACTTCGCGTCGACGCACGAATTCGCATGGAAGATCTCGCTACGCCCGCCCACGATACGCCCGAGCAAACAGCTGGCCGCACCGGCAAAGAGCTCATCGACGCGACCAAGCCCTTCACGAAGGAAGAGTCAGCGCGAAGCTGGCTGCTCTTGGCCATTACGCTCTTCGTCTACGGAAGCTTCACGTATACCGCGCTGCGCGCACCGTGGATGCCGCTTCGCATGTTCAGCGCGATCTGCGCGGGGCTCACCATCGTGCGCCTCTTCATTTTCTACCACGACTATTTGCACCTCGCGATTTTCCGAAAGTCCGGAGTCGCGAAGGTGCTCTTCTACATCTACGGCACGCTCGTCATGACGCCGCCGCAGGCATGGCGTGATTCGCACAACTATCATCACGCGAACAACGCGAAGATCGTAGGCTCCCACGTCGGCTCGTACGCGATGGTCACGGTGGGGATGTGGAAGAAGATGTCCGGCCGCGAGCGGTTCATGTATCGAGCCATTCGCCACCCGCTCAACATCCTGATGGGCTACTTCACCATCTTCATGCTCGGGCTGTGCGTCTCGCCGTTCATGCGCCAACCCAAGAAGAACATCGGCTCGCTCATTGCGCTGCTCGTGAACTGGGGGCTCACCGCCGGGCTCATCTGGAAGTTCGGGTTCTCGACCTTTTTCTTCGGCATGTTCCTGCCGCTCGCGACAGCGACGGCTGCCGGCTCGTACCTCTTCTACGTGCAGCACAATTTCGAGGAGATCATCGTGCAGCCGCGTCACGCGTGGAGCTACACGAAGGCTGCCCTCGAGTCTTCGAGCTACCTGAAGACGGGGCCGCTCATGCGTTGGTTCACCGGTAACATCGGCTACCATCACGTGCACCACTTGAACCCGATGATACCGTTCTACCGCCTTCCGGACGCCATGTCCGCGATTCCGGAGCTCCAGCACCCTGCAACGGTGACCCTTTCGCTCAAGGACATCATCGGTGGATTCCGCCTCAAGGTGTGGGACCCGGACAAGAACCGGATGGTCGGTTACCCGGAAGACGACCGCGACGCCGAACTCGCCCACGCGGCCGAGTAGCGCGAGCCGCGCGGAACGAGCAGCGTGCAGGTCGCGAAGAACGTCGCCGTAGGCTTCTTCCAAGGCGTCGCTGCGCTCTTCCGCGGCATCGGCTTCATTTGCGGCAAGCCACGCAATTGGGGCTACGCGTCCGTGCCTGCGTTCATCGCCGTGCTCCTCGTGGCCACGTTCTCTGGCCTCGGGGTGTTCCTCGTCGAGCATTTCCTCGGGCCGTATATTGCGGCGCAAGAGACCGCGTGGGCGGTCGTAGGCGCGTGGGCTTTGCGCGTCGTATTGTGGCTCGTCTCGGTCCTCATCGCCGCCTTGCTAGGGTCGTCACTCGCGCAACCGCTCTCGGGCTTCGCGCTCGATGAGCTCTCCCGCAGACGCGAAGCGAGTCTCCACTCGCACGTGTGGCCCGAAACGACGGGCAACTTCGCTCGCTCCTTGCGCGTCACGTTCACGGGTCTCTTCTTCGGCGTCGCGTTCATCGGCGGACTCACGCTGCTTTCGCTCTTCGTGCCCCCGCTCGCGATCGTGACGGTTCCGCTCAAGTTCTACGCAGCGGCCCTCGTCATCGCGTGGGACTTGCTCGATTACCCGCTCGCATTTCGCGGAGCGGGGGTTCGCGACCGCCTGACGTTTTTCGGAAAGAACTTCCTTGCCGTGAGCGGACTCGGGCTCGCGTGCGGCGCGCTCATGCTCATTCCGGGGCTCGGCCTATTGCTCTTGCCCATCGGGGTCGTCGCGGCGACGGATCTCGTCGTGCGCTCTGAAGGCCGCGCGTAGTCTGGGGCGCCTTCGTCGGAGTTCGATCGGTGGCTGGCGGTGGGCTCGCGGGTTCCGGCGGATAACGACGAACGACCGCGGAGCGCGGGGTCGCGGCTTCGTTTCCGCTCCGCACAAAATCCCCGCCCGCTATCCTGGACGCCTCCCGACGAGGCGGCCGAGTCGGCGGCTGCTGGCCGGTTTTTTTTGCGTTCGCTCTCACTTCGCGTTCGACTTCGTCGGACTTCATCGGTGGGCTCGCGGGTTCCGGCGGATAACGACGAACGACCGCGGAGCGCGGGGTCGCGGCTTCGTTTCCGCTCCGCACAAAATCCCCGCCCGCTATCCTGGACGCCTCCCGACGAGGCGGCCGAGTCGGCGGCTGTTGGCCGGGGATTTTTGCGTTCGCTCTCACTTCGCCGCGCCCCGCGCCCCGCTCTATTCAACGGGCGTGTGAGAGCGGTCAATGGCGGTCAATTCGCGGCGAGCACCGGCTCGAAGACCTGCATCTTGCGGAGTTTTCCGGCGACGTTCACGTCTCGCTGCTCCTGAGAAACGGCGTCCAAGACGGCAATGAAGTCTGCGTAGCTCGCGTCGTTCGATGTGTGGATGACGGCGCGATCGGCTTTCGGGTCCGATGCGGCTCTGTGCGCTCCGCGGGCTCTCCATTCTTCACCGATGCTCTTCGCGAGCTCGGTTCGTGACGTCTGTTTCGTTGCGACGACGCTGTCGCCATCGCGCCATTCGAGCGTCACGCGTGCGGGGTCGGCCGCCAATACGTGGAGCGATAGCACGTGCGCAGGTGGGGTCACCGGGTCCGGGCTCTGCGAAGGCGCGTTGGTGCTCGCTTCGATTCTCGACATGTTGCTCCACACCGCCGTGATGAGGAGAAACGATATCGTGACCATCAGAAGGTCGATCATCGGGATCATGTTGATCTCCGAATCGAGTGCTCGCCGACCTCCGAGTCCGCCACCGTCTACCGAAATGCCGCCCATGAATCACCTCGTGAGAGGAGAGACAAGACGGCGCGCTCGAGGTTCCCGTCGGCCGTAGAAAGCCCGTAGAAGCCGCTCCCAGCGAAACTTTACGGCGTGGCGAGACGATCGGACGACGTCACGACGAGATGGTTCGCGACCGCGGGTTCGATGCCGGGGACGCCGCCGTTGAACGGCTCGTTCAGGAGCTTGATGACGCCATCGGGACCGCGACCAGCAAGACCGACATGGGGCCCGCCGCCAAGCTGCAGAGCCGTATGTGCGCCTTCGTCGATGAGAATGCGCGCCAGATCGTTCATCGTCACGCCGGCACTTCGGCCCGCGCGGTAGCCTTCGACGAGGACGAACGTGAGAACGCGGGCGCCGCGATCGACGCCCACGGCGACACGCGGCTGGTTCTCGTTCGGAACGGCGCACTCGGTGAAAGCTTGCGCCTTGCCTTCTTTGACGAAGACGCAGTCACCAGAGATGGCGTTGAAGACATTGCCGGAGGGAGCACCAATGCTGACGATGTTGCCTTCGGAGATGTAGAGCGTGTTCGGCGAAGGATCCTTCCCGGGAACCAGGATCGTACCGTGGGAAACCGCCATCCCCTTCGTGCGAAGGGAGGCGCCTGGGACGATGGGCTCTTGGAGCGGATTCAAGGCTCCCCTTGGCTCGAAGAAGTCGCCGGAGAGGACCACGTCAGCGTGGAGTTCGTTCGCGACGGCCGTCGGTGTCTTGGCTTCGAACGGAAGCAGCTTCGATGCGTCGCCGGTCGTCACGCTCAGCCCAACGCCGTGCGTACCGAGTTCGACTTTGACCACGTGCCACACGAGGGGCTTCGGGTGCGAAGCCACGCGACGCTCATAACGGACGCCGGAGGCGATGGTGTAGCTCGCTGGCTCCGGGGGCACCCCCGTGTCACGCAGGAGCGAGTAGGAGCCGAGCGCAACCCCCGCAGCCACCAAAGGCGCGAGCAAAATGAATGCGGCGGCACGCCCCATCCATTGGGACTTGGGATCTCGGAACCGTTGCCAAATGAACCACGCAACGATGGCGGCTGCACCGAAAAGCGCGAGGGCGATCATGAGGCATCGCCAGATAGCACGAAACGCGCTGAAAAGGCCGTTTACTGCACGTCAGCTGCGTAAAGCGCGTCGCCAGGAACGACGTAGAAAACCTTCGTCCCAAGGGAATCGATGCCGGCAAGGACGCCCTTTGCGATGGTTTGGGGGGTGGAGACGCCCGCAGAGGCCTTGAGGTCCATGATGACGTCCTCGTTCGCGTCTTCGCGCGCGGTGTCGGCGTAGGCGAAGTTTTTGCCCCCGAGCGGGAGGAAGAAGAAGGCGTCTTTGCCGAGTTCGACGTCCTGACCACCGCCCGTCATGGGGTGAAGCTTCATGGTCGCGAAGACCCCTGCGGCCGGGACATTGGTGAGGTAGGCGTAGTGGCTACCGTCGGTCGTGAAACCGAGCGGGAAACTGATGGCCGTCGGCACCACCACGGTAGGCGCCGCAGGCGTCGTCGTCCCTTGGAGCAAGAGGTCGAAGCGCGGAATGTCGGGGTTACCGTTGTCGATCTTGCTGGCCGTCACGACGAACTTCAGGTCCTTCGAGCGATCGAGAAGGTTCGTGAGCACAGGCGTCGTCGACAAGTCCACGTTCGTGGCGGGTGCAGTCGCGTTTCCGCGGCGAAGAACGCCGGGCGTCGTACGGAAGACGACGTAGGTGCCATCTGGTGCGAGGAAGCCTTGCGCGACACCTGCATTCTGCAACTCGACGGACTGCGAGAAGGCTCCACCGGAAAGTGCATAGACGCGTCCTGCGCCGTTGCGTGTGTGGGTGAAGACCTTGTCGACGTTGTCGTTCACGGAGTACTCGGGTGCCATGCCGGTCGTTACCGTGAGTTTGGCGCCGGTCGAATCGACGCGGCGAACGGTGGCGTTCGTGGTGCCGTCCTTGCAGGTTGCCGCGACGAGGAAGGTCTTGTGGAAGCCGTAAGAAGGCGTGCAATCCGTCGTGTTGTCGCCGCGACCGAGGTCGTCTTGCACCTGCACGGGGACGATCGTGAACGCGGTGTCCGAGAACATGAGCTCCTCGGTCGTCGGGTTGACCTTCACGTAAGCTACGCGGGAGCCATCGCTGCTGGCAGCGAAGTCGCCAATGGCAGTCTTGATGGTCGAGTCTTTGAGGCCGTTCGCCTTCGTCCACACGAAGAACTTACCGACGTCGTTCGCATCGAGGTTCGTCCAGAGGCCAACGGCGCCACCGCTCACGAAGATGTCTTCGGTGTCACCGAGGTCGTCGTTCAGCACGATGGGCGTACCGCCGTTTTGTGAGATGACTTCCGCAGATGTCTTGTTGTTCTCGAAGCGGAGGTAGGCGACGTATCCGTCTTCGGTTACGCCGCGAATGAGAAACTCGCCGGAGACGAGCTTCGACGTCTTGATGGTGAGAGGCCCAACGGACGCATCGCTGCCGCTGTCCTTCGTCGTAGACGAGTCAGGGTCGGTGATGCCGCCGTCCGCCTTCGGCCCGCTGTCCTTCGTGGTGATGGGCGGGGTCGAACCCGCATCCAGGTCGTCGATGACGACGTCCGTGCCTCCGCAGGCAACGGCGAGGCAGACCGCGGGGACGAACGCGAAGGACAGCGACAAAAGGGAGGTGCGCATGGCCCCCGCAATGTAGCGCGAGGGCCGCGTAGCGCAATCGACTAACCTTGCAATTTTTCAGCCGCGAGGAACTGCCCTTTTGCCGCAAAGAAGCCGGAAACCGCAGGGAAAATCAGCTGATGCGCTCGACCCCGCTGCGCCGATCAGGCGATGCGTTCAAACAGGGCCGCGGCGCCCATGCCGCCACCGATGCACATCGAGACAATTGCGTACTTTCCGCCGCGGCGCTTGAGCTCGTAGAGCGCGGTCGCGGTGAGCTTGGCACCCGTGCAGCCGAGCGGGTGGCCGAGGGCGAGCGCACCGCCGTTCACGTTGAGGCGGTCTTCCGGGATGCCGAGGGTCTTCTGAACGTAGACGCACTGGCTGGCGAAAGCCTCGTTCACCTCGAACAGATCGATGTCGGAGATTTTGAGCCCGGTCTTCTGAAGAAGCTTTTGGATCGCCGGCACGGGGCCGATGCCCATGATGGAGGGGTCGACACCGACCGTGACGTACGACTTCAAGATGCCGAGGCCCTTCACGCCGAGAGCATTTGCCTTCTCACGGCTCATGAGGAGGGCAGCCGCAGCGCCGTCGGAAAGCGGAGAGCTGTTGCCAGCTGTGACCGAGCCCGTCGTGGAGAACGCGGGCTTGAGAGACGCGAGGCCTTCGAGCGTCGTGTCGGGGCGAATCATCTCGTCCGTTTTGAACTCGAACGTCTTTCGCTCGTTACCATCGAACTTGATGCCCGTGACCGGTACGATTTCGTCGGCGAACTTCTTCGCCTCTTGGGCCGCGGAAGCTTTCTTCTGGCTCGCGAGGGCGAACTTGTCCTGCTCTTCGCGCGTGACGTTGAACTTCTTCGCGACGTTCTCGGCCGTGATGCCCATCGGGGTGTAGACGGCGGGGAACTGGCTCATCGCCTCGGGCGAAGCCGAGAGCTTGTTGCCAGTCATAGGAACCATGCTCATCGACTCGACGCCGCCGGCGATCACGAAGTCATTCGAACCGATGGCGATCGCACCTGCACCGAGTGCAATGGCTTGGAGGCCGCTCGAGCAGAAGCGGTTGATGGTCATGGCGCTCGCCTCTTGCGGAAGGCCGCCGAGGAAGCCCGCCACGCGGGCCACGTTGAGCCCCTGCTCGCCCTCCGGCATCGCACAGCCGAGAACGAAGTCCTCGATGTCCGATGCTTTGACCTGTGGAACCCGAGCAAGGAGGCCACGGATGACCTCGCCCGCGAGTTCGTCGGGACGACGGAGCGCAAGAGAGCCCTTGTGTGCACGACCGACAGCAGAGCGAACCGCTTCGACAACAACGATTTCTTTCATGTTCTTTTCTTTCTCCGACAGGTCCAGAGGACCGAAACTTGGTGGCCCCTTCTTTTGGGCTTGGGACCCAAAAGTGGGAGTGGGGCCCCAATGAATTCACTTCATTGGGGCGAGGGCGAAGCCCTTGTTAATTGCGGAGCGGCTTGTTGTTCATGAGCATGTACTGCATGCGCTCTTGGCTCTTCGGCTCGCCGCAAAGGCTGACGAAGGCCTCCGCTTCGAGTGCGAGCATCTCCTCTTCGGTGACCTCGTGCGAAGCGCCGCCCGCGCCGCCACAAAGAACCGTAGCGAGCTTGCGCGCGATCTTCGCGTCGTGTTCAGAAGCGTAACCACCCGCCACGAGCGTGTCGACCATCATACTGAGGGTCGCGATGCCGCTCTCGCCGGGGAGCACGTAAGCCCGCGGAATCGGAGCGTGATAACCGGAGTTGGCGAGACCGATGGCGCGCGCCTTCGCGTCCGTGACGAGGCGGGCCTTGTCGAAGGACACGCCGTCGGTGCGCCGGAAGTAGCCGAGGGTCTTCCCTTCCTCCGCGGAGGTCGCGATCTTGGCGAGCGCAATGTTCTTGAAGACTTGCGTCACGTACTCCTGCGTGATCGCCTGCATGCCTTCCGGGATACCTTCGAGTGCGCGCCAGAGCATGTTCACGTTGCCGGCGCCGCCGGGGATGAGACCGACGCCCACTTCGACGAGCCCCGAGTACGTCTCCGCCGCCGCTTGAACCGCATTCGACGCGAGGCAGAGCTCGAGGCCTCCACCGAGCGCCATGCCATAGGGCGCGACGACGACGGGAACCTTCGCGTACTTGAGCTTCTGCATCGCCCCCTGGAAGCCTTGCACCATCGTGCGGATTTGCTCCCATTGCTGCGCACCAGCAGCCATGACGACGAGGAAGAGATTCGCGCCGACACAGAAGTGTTCGCCCTGGTTCGCGAGCACCATGCCCTGGAAATCGGTCTCCGCCTTCTCGATCGCCTGGCCGAGCATCGAGATGACGTCGGGGTCGATGCTGTTCATCTTCGTCTTGAAGGTGAGGCCGAGGATGCCGTCTCCGAGGTCCCACGCCTCGGCACCGTCGTTCTTGAGAACGGGCGCGCCACCCTTGCGAAGGATCGTGAGCGACGCGTTGCGCGGGTCAGCCTTCTTTTGGACGTATTTGCCCGCCGCGAGGTCGAAGATCTCGCCGTTCTCTTTGTAGAAAGACGTGGCGCCGGAGGCCTTCATGTTGAGGACGGACTCGGGCAGTTTCACCCCGTCCTTGATCATGCGGTCGGTCGTTTGCACGAAGCCGAGCGCGTCCCAGGTCTCGAACGGGCCGAGCTCCCAGTTGTAGCCCCACTTCATCGCGTCATCGACCGCCGAGATGTCGTCGGCGATTTCGCCCATGCGGCGAGCCGAGTACGAAAGCGATGCGGCGAGGACCTTCCAACCGAATTGGCCAGCCTTGCCCTCGTCGGCAACGAGCTTGCGCAGGCGCTCTTTCACGTCCTCGATCTTGGCGACGCTCTTCATGGCGCTCTTGATGCCCTCGTCGCCCCCCTTCGCCCGGTATTCGCCGGTCTTGGGGTCGAGCGTCTCGATGCCGCCGCCACCGGGGAGCTTCTTGTAGAAGCCGCCCTTCGTTTTGTTGCCGAGCTGCTTCTTCTCGACCATTGCGCGGATGTAGTCCGGCACCTTGAAGACTTCGCGGTCCTCGTCGTTCGTGAGCGAGGTGTAGCAGTTGTCCGCCACGTGCGCGAAGGTGTCGAGACCGACCATGTCGGCGGTGCGGAAGCTCGCGCTCTTCGGGTGGCCCATCGGCGTGCCGGTGATGTTGTCGACGTCCTCGGGCGTGAGTCCGTCTTTCAGCATCTGGTGGATGGTGAACATCATCGCGTGCGCACCGATACGGTTGCCTACGAAGTTCGGCGTGTCTTTGCCGATGACGATCCCCTTGCCGAGCACGTCTTCGCCGAAGCTGCGGATGCGCTGGAGCGTGGCAGGTGCCGTCTCCGGGCCCACGACGATCTCGAGGAGCTTCATGTAGCGGACGGGGTTGAAGAAGTGCATGACGAGGAAGTTCGCCTTGAACTGCGCCGAGCGACCTTTCAGCATCTCGACGATACGGAGGCCGGAGGTGTTGGAGGCAACGACCGCGTCGGCCGAGAGCGTCTTCTCGAGACGCTCGAAGAGGGCTTGCTTCGCTTCGACCTTCTCGATGATGGCTTCGATGACGAGGTCACAATCCTTCAGCTTGTCGAAGTCGTCTTCTGTGTTGCCCGTCGAGACGAGCAGCGCGTTCTTCTTGTGGAAGAAGAGCGCGGGGCGATTCTTGATGGCCTTGTCGAGGCCGCCAGCGGCAAACCGATTGCGGGCCGACTTGTCGTTCTTCTCCGCGTCGGAAAGCCCCGGGGGAACGATGTCGAGCAGGACCACGGACACGCCAGCATTGGCGAGATGAGCAGCGATGCCTGCGCCCATGACTCCAGCCCCAATGACCCCTACCTTACGAATCGGTTTCGCCATGTCTTCTTCTCTCCTGCTTTCTGTCGAGCCTGCATGTTTTACTCTCTTTTGGGGGCAATTCCATCGCCAAAGAAGGCCCTTTTTCCGCGTAATTTCGACAAAACGCGCGAACTTTGCGCGACTTTGAGGCAAGGTGCACACCAGAGAAAGGCGCGAACCATGTTGAAACGCATCACGGTGTATTGCGGCTCGAGACCGGGGCGAGGCCCCGAATACCTCGCTGCGGCAACGGCCTTCGGACAGGAGGTCGCTCGACGTGGTCTCGCGCTCGTGTACGGGGGTGCGCGTGTCGGACTCATGGGGGCCGTCGCCGACGCAGCGCTCGAAGCCGGTGGGCACGTGATCGGCGTCATCCCGGAGACGTTGGTCACGAAGGAGCTCGCGCATGAGCGCCTGAGCGAGCTTCATGTCGTCCCGGGCATGCACGTCCGCAAGACGAAGCTGTTCGAGCTCGCGGACGCCATCGTCGCCCTGCCCGGTGGGGCAGGAACCATGGATGAGTGGTTCGAGATGCTCACGTGGTCCCAAATTGGTCTCCATGCGAAGCCGCTCGGTCTTCTCAACGTGCGCGGCTACTACGATGGTCTGCTTTCGTTCCTCGAACACATGGAGAGCGAGGGTTTCGCCGCGAAGGAGCATCGCGGCCTCTATCTCGCGGACGCAACGGCGGGGGGGCTCCTCGACGCGCTGGACGCATTTTCGCCGCCAGCGTTCGGCGACCCCAAAGACGATCGTCGCGCACCGGGTCCGCCGAGATGACGATGCCGACACTGAACGCCCATCAATGGAGCGTCCTCGAACGCGCGGCCGAGGAGCGGCTCCAAGGTTCCCCGCCCGCACACGACTTCACGCACGTGCTGCGCGTCGCGGCGAACGCGATGGCGCTTGCGCGCAGCGAAGGCGCCGACGTGGAGGCGTGCCGCGCAGCTGCGCTTCTCCACGAACTATTCAACTACCCCAAGGACCACCCGGACTCTGCCCGCTCCGGCGATGTCTGCGCGGAACATGCACGCGCCCTTCTCGACTCGATCGAAGCGGACCCTGCCTTTGCCAACGAGGTCGCCGCGGCGATCCGAGACCACGCCTTTTCCAAAGGCGCCATGCCGGAATCGCTCACGGGACGCATCTTGCAGGACGCCGATCGACTCGACGCGATAGGCGCCATTGGCGTCGCTCGATGCCTCGCCACTTGTTCGGAGATGCGGCGGCCCTTCTACGCTCCCCGCGATCCGTTCTGTCGCGAGCGCGCACCGGACGACAAGCTGTGGGGCATCGATCACTTTTACAAGAAGCTCCTCCGTATCCCGGAGAAGCTCCACACCGAGAGCGCCAAGCGAATGGCGGAGCCACGCGCCGCATTTTTGCGAAGGTTCTTGGACGAACTCGAGCGAGAACTTTCGAGCTAACTGCGGACGCGCGCGCGAGCGATGGCGACCACGTGCTGCCCCTCGTCGAAGAAGCGCGCTGTACAATCGAGGGCGGGTTCTCCCGGACGGAGAAAGAGCGTGATGCGTGCTTCGCCTGCTGCTCCGTACGAAACAGCGCAATCGCGATAATCGACGTACCGTCGAACGAACGGATCGATCGCCTTGTAGACCGCTTCTTTGAGCGCAAAGCGAACGAGGAGCCCGCGGACGCGCTCTTCAGGCAATAGGAGCTCGACTTCTGCTCGTTCCTCTTCGCGAAGAATGCGCGGTGCGATGTCCCCCTTCGGCGCCTTCACGGCTTCGACGTCGATGCCGAGAGTGAACCCATCGAACGGATTCGCGATGGCGACCGCGAGCTCGGTCTTGTGAGAAATCGAACCCACGAACCCCGAAGGCATGACGGGAGCTCCCCGTTCGTCCTTGACGATGGCAAAGGGTGGAATGCCGAAATGTGCGAGCGCCCTGCGAAGGGCCGCGCGCCCCCCTTCGAACGCTTGCCGACGGGCTAGCGCAGCGTTCTCACCGACGAGCGCTTTCTCTTCGGGAAAGCCTGCGAGCCAGTCGCCCGGCCCGAGCGGCAAGGGCGCAAGGACGAGCCGTCCTTCTGCGACCGTGCGTTCGGAAAATGCGCGGGCCTCGTCCACCTCGCGTACCATACCCGTGACCACGCATTCGCGAAACCGCCATGACGATCCCGTGCGCTGCATCGATGCCGAGTTTCACGCTGCCGCTCCGCGCGCTCGGTGACGAAGAGGGGGCGCGTGTTCCCCGAGGCCTACCGTTCATCGTCGACGCCCACGTGCACGCGTTCGCCCCTCGCCTTTTCGAGGCCATCTGGCGCTGGTTCGATACGCATGGTTGGCCCATTCGCTACCGGCTGCACGCAAGCGAGGTTCTCGACTTCTTGCTCTCGCGCGGCGTAGGCCATCTCGTTCTGTTGCACTATGCACACAAACCAGGAATCGCGCGGTCGATGAACGCATTCATGGCCGAGTGCGCGCGTGGTCGAGATCGCGTGACGGCCTTGGCCACGGTCTTTCCGGGTGAAGAAGGGGCCAAGGACATCCTCGAAGAGGCGTTTGTGCTCGGACTACGTGGCGTGAAGCTCCACTGCCACGTGCAGGGCATGGCGGTGGACGACTCCGCGCTCCACGACGTCTACGACACGTGTGTCGCTCGTGATCTGCCGCTCGTGATTCACGCCGGCCGCGAGCCGAAGAGCGCCGGCTACAAAATCGATCCGTACACGATCTGCGGCGCCGAGCGCATGGCGGAGGTCCTTCGGAGCTTCCCGAAGCTGCGCGTGTGCGTGCCTCACCTCGGCGCCGATGAGTTCTCCGCATACGAGACGCTGCTGGAGACCTTCGACAATCTCTGGCTCGACTCCACCATGATGCTCGGCCACTACCTTCACTTCCCCG
This sequence comes from Polyangiaceae bacterium, assembly GCA_046351415.1. Classification (GTDB taxonomy): domain Bacteria; phylum Myxococcota_A; class Polyangia; order Polyangiales; family Polyangiaceae; genus JABFRG01. The sequence goes on from JAXLYO010000002.1 coordinate 547,481, forward strand.
TTCCGCGCCGTCTGCTCGACGCGCGCCCCGAGCGCATCTTCTACGGCACCGACTTTCCGAACTTGCCCTATGCGTGGGATCGCGAACTCGTCCACCTCGGCGATCACGGTCTCACGGACGCACGACTACCTGGCTTTCTGGGCGAAAACGCGGCTCGCTTCTTTCGTATCGCTCTCCCCGGAGCCTCCGCGGTCATTCCTTCGGAACCGTGACTTTGCCGCTGACAACATCGGCCTTCAGTTGCGCGGTTTTTGCAATCACCGCGGGCGGCAGGTTCGCCGCATGCGGACCTTCATGGACGTAGTCGACGCCGTCTTCCTTCAGTCCGAAGACGTGCATGCCGGGGACGAAAGCGCCTTCGTGGATACCGCGAATGATGTTGAACACTGCGACGTCGGCTCGCTTCACCATGCTCGTCACGACGACGCCAGGCATTTCGTCGTGTTGATCGGAGTCGACGCCGATGGCGAGCGCATGGCCTTCGCGTGCGGCTTCGAAGACACCGTGCCCCGTCGCTCCAGAGGCGTGATAGACGACATCGGCGCCGAGCGCGATCTGACTCACGGTGATGGACTTGCCTTTAGCGGGGTCCCGGTAGGCATCGGGCGTCGCACCGGCGTAGCCAACGTGTACTTCGCACGCGGGGCACACGCTCTTCACGCCGACGCGGTAGCCGGTTTCGAACTTCTTGATGAGGGGCCCCGTCATGCCCCCGACGAAGCCGACATGTTTGCTCTTCGTAAGCTGTCCGGCGACGGCGCCAACGAGGTAGGAGCCCTCCTCTTCACGAAAGGATAGCGCCGCGACATTCGGAGGCATGCCTGAAGGCCCTGGAAAGTAGTCGATGCAGGCGAACGGAACCTTGGGATACTCGCGCGCCACGACGTCGACATCACTCGAGAAGATGAAGCCCACACCGATGACGAGGTCGTAGCCGAGCGACGCGAAGAGCCGGAGCGCGGCTTCTCGATCTTCGCTGCCCGTGGGCTCGAGATAGGTAATACGCACGCCGAGTTCTTTTTCGGCGCGCAGCAGACCTTCGTAGGCGGCGTCGTTGAAGCTCTTGTCGCCGCGACCACCGACATCGAAGACGAGCCCAATGCGCTTGCCTTGGGCGGGCGCGGCAGCGGCAGCTTTCGTCGATGCGGGCGTCGGCCAAACCGTAACGACCACCGATAGCAAAAAGAGCACGATGGGCAGCGTGTACCGCGACAAGGCCTTCGTCGCGCTCATGCGGAGTCGGCGTCGAGGGTTTCCGGGCCGCTGTCCGGGTTGTCTCGCGGCGGCCCCTCTCCCACGGGAGCCGATGGAGGACGAATGCTCCCGCGGGCGAGCTTGGCGGCGAAGGCTCTGCGGGCGGCCTCGAGCCCCCTCCCGTCGCCCTTCGCGTCGACTTCGATGAAGATCTTCCGCATGTGCGGCAGCGCTTTGCGAATCCGCCGCTCGATTTCGTTCGTGACGTCCTCTGCTTCTTCCACCTTCATGCCCGCTCGGAAGGCGATCTTCATCGCGAGAATGACGACATCAGGCCCCACATGCATGGTGAGGACTTGCGTAACCCTCGTGACCCCGTCGACCCCTTCGGTGAGGGCGAGCACCTCCCCTTGTTCTTCCGCGGTCGCACTCGCGCCGATCAAGAGGGCGTGCGTCGTCCGCGCAAGCACGAAAGCCACGCCGCACAGTACGAGCCCAATCAGAATCGAGCCGATGGGGTCGAGCATGCGAATGCCGGTCACGTCGGCCGCGACGACCGCCACGAGGGCAATGGCGAGGCCGAGGAGCGCCGTCGTGTCCTCTGCGAGCACGAGAGGAATCGTTGGGTCGCGCGCCTCACGAATCGCGTCGCGCCACGGCCTTCCCTTCGAGAGCACTTTGAACTCGCGCCAGGCCACGCGAAAGCTGAGCGCTTCGAAGAGCGTGGAAAGGCCGAGGACGCCATAGCTCCACCAACGGGACCCGTCTGCCGGAGTCGGGTGGATTGCATGCGTCACGCCCTCGTAGACGCCGAATGCACCGCCAACGGAGAAGAGCATGAGCGCGACGACGAACGGCCAGAAGTACTTCTCCGCAGAGCGGCCGAAGGCAAAGCGCTCCGTTGCGGGCCGCGCCGCGAGACGCATGCCGAGAAGCAGGAGCCCCTGATTGCCGGTGTCGGCGACGGAGTGGACCGCCTCGGCGAGCGTTGCCGTCGAGTGGCTCAAGTAGGCCGCGGCGAACTTGCAGGCCGCAATCGCCAAGTTGCCAGCCAGTGCCGCGATGACGACCTTCTTGCTGTCGGCTTGTCCGCTCATGCGCCGAGTACGGTCAGTGTGAGTCGCGCTCGCGCGCTCTTCACGAAGTCCAAGGAGAGCGACCGAAAGCGCTCGTGAACGTAGAACCGAACGAACCTCCCGCGGGCTTCTTCGTAGGCCAGCGTACGGAAGGGACTCGGCATCGTGCGGAAGCCCTGGAACACCTCGTCTTCCGCGGGCTTCAGGATCGGTGAAATGGCGCGATCGACGTAAACGGTGGCGCGGACGCGACGCCGCATGAAAGCCCCTAGTTCGGCTTCGGAAATGCCGTCGGCCTTCATGAGTTCGGCCAGCTTGGCAGGCCCCGTGACTCTTGCTTCGAGCTCTTCCCGCGCTTCGACCGCCGACTTCGGCAAGTCCGAAGGTTCGGCGCCGCGTTCGACGAGGAGCGATGCGAGCATGTCTTCCGCGACGAAGCGATCGAGAGCCGTTCGAGCGTAACGCGCATAGAAATCGGGCGGCGCCGTACCTTCGTCGATGGTCGCTTCGACGCGCGCCCAAAACCGGAGTTCGCGCTCGGTGACGAAGCGCGGTTTCGTGGGGCCCCCCGTCTCCGGAACCGTGTAGCGTGCGGCAACGCGATCGACGACGACCCCGTCGGCGCGCGCGGGCCCAGCCGCGAAGAGGCTTGAACAAGCGAGCGCGGCGAGGAACACCCCGCGCGCGATGAGAATGCGAGCGCTAGGGCCGAACGCCCCTGCCCGAGCCTTCACGCGGTGCCCTTGTCACCGCTCTCGCTGTCTTCGAGGCCCGTGCGGAGCGTGCGAATGGACGGAGCTTCTCGTTCTTCGCGCTGATGCTCGAAGTGGTGCGCGAACCCGCGGGCGGCCCTTCGTGCCTTCAGGAATTCTGCGAACGAGACCAGCGTGTCCAGCTCGCGCGGGCCGAGCGCTTCGGCGAGTTCGCGCAGCTGCTGACGGCTTGCTTCGGCCGTTCGGGTCCTGCGACCGCTTTGCGACTTCGGAGGCTCCTCCACGCTGCCCGCGCCCGCAGCGGCCTGGGCATCGAGCGACACGGACGAGGGCGATGCCGCGTCCGGCAAGATCTCGGACGGAGGACCATCGACCCAAGCTGGGCGGGGTGTGGCCTTGATGGCGTGCGCGTCGAGCCAAGCTTCCATGAACGTTCGGAGACGCTCACTGCGGAAAAGGAACCACCGCTCGCGATCCGCGGCGTAAGTCATGAGAACGTCTTTGAAGCGTCGGAACGCTCCCTTGCCGTCGATGGCCGCAGCCAGCCGATCGCGTAGCTCGAGGTCTTCCACCACGGGGATGAAGCGCTCCATCCAGCGGTATTGCTCGCGGGAGCTCACCGGGTCGATACGAAGGTACTGACCGTCGGACGCGATGCGAACATGCATTTGCGGGTCGGCTACACCATCGACGACGCGAAGGACCTCACCGGTCGCAAGATGCAAATAGCTGTGCACTTCCGGCGCGTTGTTCTCGAAGGCATCTTCGAGCGCCTCCCAGTCGACGGGAACCTCCCGCGGCGTCCGCCCTGACTGCTCTGTCGTCATCGTCCCTCCAGCATCGCACGGGAATTGGCGAAAAGGAAGGCGCCCCGCTCCCCACCTGCCCCTGCAGCTGGCCTTTAGGCGTGCGCGGAGGTGCGACACCGCCGAATGGCGTCGTTCCAGCGCTCCAGATGGGCATTTCGGTCCTTTTCGGAGATGGCGGCAGAGAAGGACCGTTCGAACTTGAGCATCCTCTCGGCCTGACCGACGTCGCACAGGTCCGCACCGATGCCGGCCAGCATGGCCGCGCCCCGCCCCGTCGACTCGAGTTCGTACGGGCGCTGGACCGTGACCGCAGAAACGTCGGCCTGGAATTGCATGAGCAGGTCGTTCGCGGCCGCACCTCCGTCCACCCGGAGCCGCTCGATTCTCGACGCGTCGCTCGCCATTGCCGATAGGAGATCGTGCACTTCGAGCGCGATTCCTTCGAGGACGGCGCGGGCGATGTGGGCTCTTGTACTCCCGCGCGTGAGGCCCGTCAGAATGCCCCGCGCCCCCGGGTCCCAGTGCGGGGCCCCGAGACCCGCCAATGCAGGTACGAATGCAACTCCATCGGAGCTCTCCACGCTCTTCGCGAGCGCTTCGATCTCCTGTGCGCTCTTGATGAGTCCGAGGCCGTCCCGTAGCCACTGCACCGCAGCTCCGGCGATGAACGCACTTCCCTCGAGCGCATAAGTCGTCTCGCCCTTGATGCGCCAAGCAACCGTGGTGACGAGCCCGCTCTTGCTCGGAATGGGCTTCTTGCCGATGTTGCTGAGAACGAATGCCCCGGTTCCGTAGGTGCACTTCGCTTCTCCCTCGCGGAAGCACGCTTGCCCGAAGAGCGCGGCATGCTGGTCACCCGCGATTCCGGAAATCGGAATGCCGTCTGGCAAGAAGGAAAGGCCACGCGTACGGCCGACCACTTCGGCCGAACCGACGATCGACGGAAGGACCGAGCGTGGAACGCGGAAGAGAGACAGCATCTCTTCGTCCCACGCGAGCGTTTCGAGGTTCATGAGCAGCGTCCGCGAAGCGTTCGTCACATCGGTGACGTGCGTCTCGCGACCGGTGAGCCGATAGACGAGGAACGAGTCGATGGTGCCGAACGACAGCTCACCGCGCTCTGCGCGATCACGCGCGCCAGATACGTGGTCCAAGATCCACGCGATCTTCGTACCGGAGAAATAGGCGTCGACGACGAGCCCGGTTCGGGCTCGCACCTGGTCGGAAACCCCCCGTTTGCGGAGCTCGTCGCACACGTCGGCCGTACGCCGGCACTGCCACACGATGGCACGATGGATGGGCGCGCCCGTCTTCTTGTCCCACACGACCGTCGTCTCGCGCTGATTCGTGATACCGATCGCGGCGATGTCGGAGCCGGAGACCATGGCAAGCGCGAGGGCGCGACCGATGGCCTGCTCCACGCTGCTCCAAATCTCTGAAGGATCGTGCTCGACCCACCCGGGCTTCGGGTAGTGCTGCGGGTATTCGACGTTCGCCCTGCCGAGCGTTTGGCCTTCGAGAGAAACGACGAGCGCCGTCGTGCCAGTGGTGCCTTGGTCGATCGCGAGGATGTGCTTGGCCATCCCCAACTTCTATCGCGTCACCGAAGGCGAGGGCGACCAAAAATGGATGCGAGCACCCACAGGATGAACGCCGCGACGGCGAAGATGGCCGGGTAGCGGGCGAGCTTGTCGTCACCATGCAGGTGAAGCTGGAGCGCGGCGAGCCCCCCCGCGATGAAAAACGCGGCGTACATCAGCTGCCGGCCCGTCGAGTAGACGGCGCGCGAGCCCTCCTTGAGACCACTCACTTTCACCTCGAGCTCTCCGCGCACGGCTCGCGTGAGGTACTTCTTGAGGTCCTCCGGAAGCGTGATGGCTTCCATGGCCATCTCGCGCACCGTTTCGATGGCGATCTGCGAGAAGTCGCGATTGCCCAGGACGAACTCGGTCAGGTAGGGGCGAATGATTCCCATCGGGTTCAAGTCCGGGTCGAGTGCAGAGCAACTTCCGTAGAGCAGCACGAGCGTGCGCTCGAGGAGCACCCAATCCCGTGGCACGTGGAACACCGACGAGAGTTCCTTCATGCCGACATTCATCTTGCGGAGGTCGAGCAAGTTCTCGAAGCCGCGCTGCGGGTCGATCTTCACGTCCTTCAAGTTGAAGCTCTCGATGCGAACCTCTTCCTGGAAGCGCCGGTGGAAGTAGTCGACGATCTTTTCCGTCATTGCCACGTCACTGGTGCGAGAGATGAATCCCATCTTCCGAAGCGCCTTCAAGATGCGATCGGTATCGCGTCGCAGAACCCCCTCGAGGAACTCGGGGATTCCCTCGCGCATGGATGGCGAGAGCGAGGCAACGGCACCGAAATCGAGGAGCACGAGGTTGCCCTTCGCGTCGACGAGCAAATTCCCGGGGTGCGGATCGGCGTGGTAGATGCCGTCCTTGAAGATCATCTGGCAGAAGATACGAACGAGGCGCGTCGCGAGCTCCTTCCGATCTACCCCCATCGCATCGAGCGAGGCGAGGTCACCGACCTTGCAGCCTTCCACGAACGTCGCGGTGAGGACCCGCTTCGTGCAGACCGAACGAACGGGCACGGGGAAGCGCACGGCATCATCGTTCGCGAAATTCTTCGCGATGATCTCGATATTGTCCGCTTCGAGGGCGAAATCGAGCTCGCGGTGCAAGAGCTCTTTGATTTGATGGTAGAATGCATCCATTCCTTGAAAGGGAACGAACCACTGCACGATGCTCATGATGCGCCTGATGACGCGGAGGTCGAGGTGGAGGATGCGGTCGATGTCGTGATGCTGCACTTTCACGGCTACGCGGGTGCCGTCGTGCAGGCGAGCTTCGTGCACTTGGCCGAGTGAAGCGCTGGCGATCGGAACTTCGTCGAACGAGGCGAAGACTTGCAAGACGGGCTTCTTGAACTCTTCCTCGAGACGCCTACGAATCTCGGGAAAGGGGCGCGGAGGAATTTGATCCTGGAGGCGCTCGAGCCCAGCACGGAACTCGTCGGGAAGGAAGTTCGCGAGAATGGAGAGCAGCTGCCCGACCTTGATGAAAAGCCCCTGGAGCTTGATGATCGTCTGCTCGACGCGGATGGCGTTCGTGCGATGCACCTCGGCAATACGTTGCTCGCGGTAGTCTGCGCCGAAGATGCGGGAACGGAACGAGAGCCACAGATAGCTCGCGATGACCTGGAATGTCGTGACGTAAGCTCGGACGAAGCGAAAATTGTTGAGCCCCGGCGCGCGAAAGCCCGGACGCATCGATGGCCTCGGCGGGAGCGACAGAGGTTCCGAGCGGCGGAGCAGCGCGGTCATGGACGCAGCTTAGCCGCGATCGCGTCCGCGAGCGAGAACAGCTCGTCATGCACAATCGGGCGCCATTCGCGGATTTTCGTGTTTTCGCGTGTAGGATACACGCGATTCGTCAGAAGAGAGACGACCGCCCCCCTGCCCTCGTCGATCCACAGACTGGTCCCGGTGAACCCCAAGTGGCCAAACGTACGATCGCTCGCGCGCGCACCTGCGCTCGATCCTTCTGGGCTCTTACCGTCCCAGCCTGCCCGCAGCGTGCCGCCGGGTCTCGGCGTGCGCGTCCACGCGAGATCTGCATCGGCGTAGGGACCTTCGCGGCGCGTGAGCGCGTCGTAAACGGCACGCCCGAAGGCAAGAACCCCGGAAACCGTGCCGAACACCCCGGCATGACCGCATCCCCTCTTCTCGCCGTACACCCAGGCGTTCTCGTCGTGGACCTCTCCAACTACGGCCCCGCCTCGCCATGGGACGACCTCGGTCGGTGCGACTTCCAGGGCCGCTCGGTCGAGCTCTGCGGGGGTGCCGAGCCATTCGTCGTTTTCCTTCCGCAGCGCGAGGGGCTGGATAGCTAGAGCGCGAATCGCATCGCCTGCGGCTTCGAATCCGAGCGCACGCGCCATGGCCTCGCCTACGAGAAGGTAACCGACGTCGCTGTAGACAGGAGGGTGCGGAGCGTCCCCCGCGAGGTCATCGCGCGTTGCCTTGGCCACTTCGATAAGTGCTTCCATACGGTCACGATGGCTGGCGAATCGCGACGCCCGTCCTTCGGGGGGCGCATCTTCGTCGAAGAGCTTCACGTGCGGCTGAAGGCCAGCGCGATGCGACAGGAGCAGTTCGATCGTGGCTTCTCCGCCAGGCGTCCCCGCCAGCTCCGGAACGAAATGAGCGAGCGTTCTCGTGCGATCGAGCCGAGAGCGTGCGAACGCTACGGCCGTCATGGGCTTCGTGACGCTCGCGAGGTCGAAGACGATTCGCGCACTCCCGCCTACGTGTGTGGTCCACACGCCAGCAGCGAACACCGAAAACCCGACGGCGGCGAGCGGAGCGGCGCGCGCGCCTACGACTCGTGCGGAAAGTGCGTCGAGGTCGACCACGCTGCCAGCGTAGTCACCTCTGGGGCGCCCCGGCGAGAAAACCGAGTTTCGCTACGGGAGCGATGGCTCTTTCCCGCGCTGCTGCTTCGCTTCATTTGCGCACCCAAAGCGTTTCGCTCCGCTTCATTTGCGCTTCTTGGCCAAAGAGCCGTACGATTGCGAAAGTCATGGCGGAATTCGTCTACGAGGCCCGAGCGCGAACGGGAGAACTGAGAAAAGGCGCGATGACGGCGGAGAACGAATCCGACGTCCAAGACCGCCTGCGTTCGCAGCAGCTGACACCCGTCAAGATCAAGAAGAAGGCGAAGGAATTCAACATCCAGTTCGGCAGTGGTGTGTCGAGCAAAGACCTCGTCACCTTCACGCGTCTCTTCGCCACCATGATCGACGCAGGTCTGCCGATCGTGCAATGCCTCGACATCTTGCAAGGGCAGACCGAGAACAAGATTTTCGGAAACGTTCTTCGCGACATCAAGAACTCCGTCGAGACGGGCGCCACCTTCAGCGAATCGCTCCGCAAACATCCGAAGGTGTTCGATACGCTCTATACCAACCTCGTTCAGGCCGGCGAAATCGGCGGTATTCTCGACACGATTCTCCAGCGTCTCGCGACGTACAACGAGAAAGCCATGAAGCTCGCCCGCCAAGTGCGTGGCGCGATGGTCTACCCCTCCGTCGTCTTCGTGGTCTTCATCCTCGTTCTCTGCATTCTGCTCGGCTGGGTCATCCCGTCGTTCCAGACGATCTTCAAGGACCTCGGTGGCGATGACGCCCTCCCCTACTTGACGGTCATCGTCATGCAGGTGTCGAAGTTCTTCGTCGGACACTTCTTCGCGTTCTTCCTCGTGGCCTGCCTCCTGGTCGGCGCGGTCATGTACACGTACAAGCTTCCGAAGGGGAAGAAGATCTACCACAAGCTGTTCCTGCGGCTTCCGGTGCTCGGCGACGTGCTCCGAAAGGTCGCCGTGGCGCGCTTCACTCGCACGCTCGGAACGCTGCTCGGCTCCGGCGTTCCCATTCTCGATGCCCTCGAAATCGTGGCAAAAACCGCCGGAAATGTGGTCATCGAAGAGGCCATCATGTTCGCGCGCCTCCGTGTGTCGGAAGGCAAGACGCTCGCGGGTCCGCTCCTCGAGAGCGCCGTGTTCCCCCACATGGTAAACCAGATGATCGCAGTGGGTGAGCAGACGGGTCAGCTCGATCAGATGCTCAACAAGATAGCCGACTTCTACGATGACGAAGTCGACGTCGCGGTCGGTTCGCTCACGAGCCTCATCGAGCCCTTCATGATGGTCACCATCGGCGGCACCGTCGGCGTCGTGCTCATCGCGATGTACCTTCCGATCTTCTCGATGGCCGGCAAGATCAAGGGAGAGTGAGCCCCACGCGCGCGGCGATGGGCCCCGCGAAGCCTGCGTCGGGAACGACCGGCGCAGGCAGTACGCTCGCGGTGCGTCTCGCTTGGCTCACCGCGGGGCGCCTGTTTCTGCTCGTCGGCCTGTTCTTGGCGACGGCGCTCTTCTACCTGCGCGGTCCCTTCGCTCTCAGTACGCCGAGCCCGCGTATCGCCCTTTCGACGCTCGCCATCGCGTTTGCGCTCGCGGCGGGCTACGCGTGGCTCCTCCGTCGAGGCAAGAACCTCGAACGCGTCGGGCTACTGCAGCTCGCACTCGATCAGCTCATCTGGACGGCGTTCGTCTACGTCTCGGGTGGCCCGACGAGCGGCGCGGTCTCGTTCTACGCCCTGAGTGCGCTGCTCGGTGCCGCAGTACTCGGTGCTCGCGGAGCTCGCCTCGTCGGAACGGTGGGCATCGGCGCGTACTTGACGCTCTGCTTCGCTTTCGTGACCCACGTCGTCCAGGCGCCCCCCGATCAAGCAGCCGGCGGGTACATCGTCACGCCCCGTGAGCTCGCCTTCCCCGTCGTCCTCAATGTCGTGGGCATTGTGGTGGTCGCGGCCCTCTCCGGACTCTTGGCCGAACGACTGCAACGCGCGGGTGGTGCTCTCGCCATCGCAGAGGAAAGAGCGGTTGCGGCCGAACGTCTGGCTCTTCTCGGCCGGGTTGCCGCAGGGCTCGCTCACGAAATTCGCAACCCGCTCGGTTCGATCTCAGGCTCGGTCGAGATGTTGAAGGAAGCTCCTGGGCTTTCGGCCGAAGACAAGGAACTCTGCGACATCGTTCAGCGTGAAGTGAAGCGCCTCGAGACCCTCGTTGGCGACATGATGGATGTCGCGCGGCCAAGAGAACCCCATCCCGAACCCGTGAGTCTCGTGAGACTCGCGCGCGACGTCGTTGCCCTTGCAGAGAACGAAGGGCGCGCCGATACCCACGTCGGCTACGAGGGCCCTGCGAAAGGAGCGATCGCGCTTTGCGACGGAGCGCTCATTCGCCAAGTCGTCTGGAACCTCGTACGCAATGGCGTTCAAGTGAGCCCGCCGAACAGTACCGTGCTCGTGACCGTGACCGAACACCCTCGGGAAATCGAACTGAGTGTGCGTGACGCCGGCCCCGGCGTCTCCCAAGAGCAGAGGGAGGTCATCTTCGATGCCTTCTACACGACGCGAACGCAAGGAGCTGGCCTCGGCTTGGCGGTCGTCAAAAGAATCATGGACGATCACGCCCCCTTCGGCGGCCGTATCGAGGTCGACACGATTCCCCGGGCGGGCGTCTTTCGCCTCTTTTTTCCGAAGGCGCCAAATATTTGAAATTGAACGGGTATCGACTAAGGGGGAAGGCGGAACTGGCACCGTTTCGTTGAATAGATGGCCTCCGGTGACCGTCCAACCCCTTGACCATCATGCTCTCGAAAGCCCTTCGCCCCTTCGCCCTTCTTTCTGTCCTCTTGCTCCCCGCGCTCGCGTCCGCCGATGCCGGCTCCAAAGGGTTCGTCGAAAACGTTCACGGCAAGTTGAATGCGCTTTTGAAGCAATCCGCCTCCGCGTCCCGTGAGACGCAGATCACAGCCGAGATGGATGCGGCCATCGACTACGACGTTCTCGCGCGCCGCACGTTCGGCGACCCGTGCCCCATCGGCATCAAGACCTGCACGAATCACTGGAAGGACCTGACGGATGCCCAAAAGGCGGAGACGAAGGACCTCCTCAAGAAGATCGTCCAGAAGAACTATCGGAAGAATCTCAACAAGACGATGAACTTCAACGTCACGTTCGAGAACAGCGTCGAGATTGGCAGCGACACGCGCGTCCGCACCATCGCAAAGCACAAGACGGACGTGCGCGAAGCACCGGTCACCATCGACTACATCGTCAACGGTTCCGGCGGAAACTATCACATCGTCGACATCGTCACCGAGAGCTCGAGCCTCGCGAAGAACTACTACACGCAGTTCCACAAGATGCTGACGACCGACGGACAGGGCTACCCCTACGTCGTGAAGAAGCTGAACGACAAGCTCGCGAAGCCGTAAATGAGTGGGGGCCCTTCGCGGGTCGCCTCCAAGCTTGCAAGGCGGGCGCGCCGAGCAAACGGCTAGCGCTTCTTCACGTCGATGGTCGCGCCTTCTTTCGCGACGAACGCACCAGGCCACGCCTTCTTCGCGACAGCGGCGATCTTCGTCATGAAGGCGTCTTCGTGATCCGGATCGTGATGGAAGATGGCGAGCTTCTTTGCGCGCGCGGCCTTGCACAGGCGGACGCCTTCTTGCCACGTCGAGTGCCCCCAGCCGACGCGCTTCGGGAACTCGGTGTCCGTGTAGGTGCTATCGTAGATGACGAGGTCTGCGCCTTCGATGAGCGCAAGAATGCGCTCGTCGGGCTTGCCCGGGACGTGCTCCGTATCCGTGACGTAGCAGACCGAAGCGCCTGCGTGCTCGATGCGGTAGGCGGTCGAGCCGTTCGGGTGATGCAGCGGCGAAGTCTTGACGCGAACGCCACGTGCGAGTTCGAACGAGTCGCCGGCGCGGAAGTCGTGGAACATGAGCGAGGCGCGCATGATGTCGATGGGCACCGGGAAGTTCGGCGCGATCATCTGGCCCGCGAGAGCCGAGCGAATGCCACCGCCATCGGCCAAGTGACCACCGTACACTTGCAGCGTCGCGCGAGGATCGTAGGCCTGCTGGAAGAACGGAAAGCCACAGATGTGGTCCCAGTGCGTGTGCGAAAAGAGAAGCGTCGCCTTGTGGATGCCGCGACGATGGAGTGACTTGCCAAGGAGTCGGAGCCCCGTCCCCGCGTCGAAGACCACCGTGTGACCACCGACGTCGACTTCGACACAGCTGGTGTTGCCACCGTAGGTCGTGAACTTCTTTCCCGGACACGCGATGCTTCCGCGCACGCCCCAAAAAGTGACTTTCAAGTGAACCTCAGCGACATCGAGCTCACGAGCCTACCACGCCCCTTTCCCGCGTCTAGAGGCTCTCGCTGGGAAGGAAATGGGCTCGATTTCCTCCAAAAAGAAAGCCGGCACGAGGGCGCTCGCCCCTGTGCCGGCTGTCTGTCGCGTGGGGCGAGGATGCCGCACGCTGCCGAAGACTTTACTTCTTCTTCGGTGCGGGGGTGGCGGGCTTACCCGCGGGAGCGGCGGGCTTGCCTGCGGGCTTGGCTGCGGGTGCACCGGGCTTCGGAAGCAGACCGAGCTGAGCAGCGACCTGCATGCTGTTGCCGAAGCTCCAGCCCTTGACGACCTTGCCATCCTTCACGCGCATGATGTCGAGGGTGTCCATGCTGACCGGCTTGTTGCTCGCCTTCATGCCCATGAACGGTCCCTTCTGCGTGCCGGCGAACGTGACCTCGGCGACGACGAACTCGTCGATGCCCCAGGCGTTCTTGATCGTGACCTTGCTGTCAGGGAACGCTTTGGTCGCCTCGGCGAAGTATTTCTTCGCGTGGTCCTTGCCCTTGAACGTATCGGGCATCGTCATGTCGTCCCACTCGGTGCCATCGGCGAGCGAGCCCAGGAAGGTGTCCGCCGACTTCTTCTCGAAGGCGCCGTACCACGTCTTGATGAGGTCGGCGTTCTTCGTCTCTGCGTCGTTGTTCTTCGCCGCGAAGGCGGTCATCGCGCCCAGCGTCGGCGCGGAGCGAACCTTCTGCTTGCTCATGCCGACTTGGCCCGCGATCGTGCCGTCATCCACATAGACGTGCTCTTCCTTGACCAGACCGTCGTTGTTGAACCATTGCGCAACCGCAACCGTAAAACCGACGGGCTTGCCGCTCGCAGGCATGCCCATGAGATCGCCCTTGTGGGTACCCACCATGTCGATGACGGCGACCACGACTTCATTCTTCATGAAGACAAAGCGCGGGGCGACTTTGATATCGGGAATCCCCGCGAACATGCCGGCGAGGTTGGCTGTGACCGATTCCTTGCCTTTCTGCTCGGGAAACGCAGGACCAGAGACCAAAGCGTCATTCGCGTAGAACTCCGCGATCTTCTTCGCGTCGTGCGAGTTCCAGCCTTCAATCATCCCCTGACCGGCCTTCATTTGGAGCTCAGCGAGCGTCGGCTTCGGCGGCGGCGGGGCTTCCACCGGCGGAGGAGCAACCGGAGCGGGCGTCGTGTTGACCGAAGCTGCGGTCGTCTCGGGGGCCTTCACTTGGGGCTCTTCGCCGCCGCAGGCTGCGACCGTGAGCGCACCGAGAAGAAGACCAATCGTTGTCGTATTTCGCATGAGGAATCTCCGAGGAACGAAAGCGCGCCCCTTTCGGCGTGCGCGCTGCGTGTAGATGAATCGTGACGGTGACCCGGAGGTCGCCGCTCGCGGATGACCTTTCTACCGTGGGGGGGGCCGGAGCAGTCAAGCCCTGCGTTCTCGAAATCCGCTCGACAACATGGTCGCGCGCGAGTGATTCCAGCGATTTACGATGCCTGTCCGATCACGAGGAGGCGACCATTCAGCGAACGCGAAGGCCTCGCCGGCATGCGAAGAGAACGAGGACCGCGCCGAGGAGCGAAGGCGCGAGTCCGTCGAGGTGGGTCGAACGAGCCTGTGGTGCAATGCCCGAAAGCGCGCATCCACCTCCGGAAAGTTCTCCGCCCGTGCCCGCACCTTCGGCGACGGGCAGGCCTGCATCGTTCACGGCCGCGATGCCGACGCAAAGAAAGCGTTCGCCGGACGGCTCGTCTGAGCAGAGGAGCCTCGCGCACTCACCTCGAGCCCCATCCGCGAGGACGCAACCCTGCCCGACGCCCTTTCCGGTGCACGCGGCGAACTCCGCCTCGATTCGTCCGTCTTCGCAGCGCTGCGGCTCGAGGATCACGGACAGCCGGCTGCGGGGTTCGGATCGCCATCGGCCGCAATGCGGTTCTCAGCGCCGAACATCGTGTTCACCCAGTTGAAGCTGTCGCTCCCCTCCGAGGCGAAGCTGATCCGCCACGGCTTGGCGGCCATCGACAGCGGAATGTACTTCGCACCGTTCACGATGACTTTGCCGCTCGTCGTCTTCGTGAGGCCGAGGAAAAGCATGAGAGACGTGCGGGTTGCGGTCCCCATCTTGGCCGAGACTTGACCGCTCACGAAATTGCCGAGCGAGTAGATGATGAAACGCTCTTCGCCGTCGGGCATCGTGACTTTTTCCCACGGCTGGAGCACGTGGGGGTGCCCACCAAGAACAGCGGTCGCCCCTGCATTGAGGAACTCGCGACCGAGCGCCTTCTCCGCCGCGGCAGGCGAGTTCTGATACTCGTTGCCCCAGTGAGGCGTCACGATGACTGCGTCGACGCGCTCCTTTGCGGGAAGCGTCTTGACGATGTCGAGCACCTTCGCCTTGTCGCCGTAGCAAAGCAGTACCTGCTTCTTCTTGTCGGGGATGCCGTTCGTGGAGAACGAACAGGACACCCAACCCACGCGAATGCCGTTCGCTTCGCTGACCGCATAGTACTTTTCATCTTCGGTGGAACGCCGCGTGCCGGCGAACGCGAGGCCCTTCGCACGCATGTTGTCGATGGTCTTGTCGGCGCCGACGGAACCGCGATCGAGCGCGTGGTTGTTCGCAGTCGACACGAAGTCGATGCCGAGGTCCTTCAAGCCGTCGATGAGGCTGGGATGGTAGTTGAAAGCCGGGTAACTGCCGTAGACGACCTTGTCGAAACGCAAGCCCGGGTCCGCCACCTGGCGACCGCCCGCAGCCGTTCCCTCTGCCGCGGGCCCCTCGAAATTGGCGTACGAGAGATTTACCTTCGCGAGCGGCTTGCGAACGTTGCTCCAGAGGCTGTTGAACTTGTCGGCAGAGGCATAGGCCTGCACCTGCAACGGCGAGTGGAGAAGCACGTCACCCAGCGCAGAGATGACGATGCGTTTGCCGCCGGCGCAGCGATTCTGGAACGTGAGGGGTCCGGTCGACCGTGGGGGAGACGAGAGATCGGCCTCGCTCGGCCCTTCACCGTCGGACGGGTCTTCCTCGTCAGCCGGCACTTCGCTCTGTCCGCACGAGGTTGCGAGCATCACGGTGCCCGCACAAGCCGCGAGGAGAAGACGCGAGATTGAGGAGACGCCGCCGCTACCCGCCAGAATGCTCACGAATTTCGCCATGATTGCCATTTTGCCCGCTCTTTCGGTCCTCGCGCAACCTCTTCCGTAGGTGCTTGGAATTCCACAAGTGGGGTCCGTGCACCGTCCAGGCTCGCGGGCATCCATATGACCCAGAGCCCGGGACTGCGCAAACGTCCTCGCAGGAAAAATGCGTGGACGCCGGATTCAGCCGCCGCCTTCGCTATTGCGGGGAGGCATCGACGATCGCCGGGCGCTGTCCATGTATTCGACGCCAATGACGGCCCCGTCCGGCTCTTCCTGGATCCACACGACCTGCGCCGCGCGCCAAACCTCAGTGTTTTGGCGCACTTCAATGATATCGCCGAGCGACACTTTGTCTTCCAGGACGAGCCGCATGCCGCCGGCGCTCACGTTCAGGGTCCAGGCATCGAGGAGCGCCTCGCCGCGGCGGACGACGATGCGTTCCGACGCCTCGACGCGAGATTCTCCCCGACGCACGGCGTGCGCATCCGGTGCGCCCTGGGCAGCTACGGGGTCGGCGGGTTGAGAAAGACTCCGGCGAGTGGTCACGTTCCGTCATGGTAGCAGCAGCTACGCCCGAGCCCCAAGAAGATGCCTCGGAATAATCACCACATCGACGAGCATCCTTGACGGGGCGGCCACATCCCTGGAAGATCCGGCTACCTTTGAACGCCGCAGACCTCAAAAAAGCCCTACGAAGCGAGGGCTTCGTCATCTATCGCACCTTGGGCGAACAAATCGCACTCGCGGAGCGCGTTCGGGAGAACCTGATCCTCGACTCCGGCGTACGCATCAAACCGACGACGGGAGATGGCGCAAACGGCGAGCCCGTCGCGAGCTTCGAGGTGACCATCACCTTCCGCGCAGAGAAGAACGCATTCCCGGGCATCCGGGAGGCTGTAATCTACACGCACATGGCGCAAGGGTCCGAGCGAGCGACAGAACTCGGCTTCAAGGAACTGACGCGCGGCGCGCGCGCGATCACCGACCCAGTCGACCCGGCCGTCACGCTCGACACGTTCTACGAGCTCGTGATGGTGAAAGACGCGGTGGACTTCGAAGAAGCGGTTCGCTTGGCGAAGTTCGCATTGGGTATCGATCGCATCGTCTTTCCACCCGCGCGCGAAAGCATGCCGCGATAACGCCCTCTAGGCGGGGCGCCGGAGCCATGTTATTGGCCCTGGGACGGTCTGCCCGCATCCCCGCGGAATGCACCCATCGATCGAAAAATGCTCAGTTTTCTCCGCAACAAGAACCTCTCCAATGTCGTCTATGGTGTCGTCATCATTGGCACCGTCGCCGCATTCGCGATCAACTTCGGCCCGGGCGCGGGAAAGCAGAGCAAATCGCTCAAAGAAGCGTTCAACGAGAACTGCGCGCTTCGGGTCGGCAACCGCTGCGTGAGCCCCCAAGAACACCGCGCGGCCTACACGCTTCTCACCCCGGTCGACCAAACGGGCGCCAAGGACGCGAATCGCGCGCGCCAAATGAAGCTCTGGAGCACGGTGGCCGAGGGTCTCGCCGAACGCGAGCTCCTCATCAAGGAAGCCGAGCGCGTGGGGCTGACGGTGACCGAGCAAGAGGTCACGGATTCGATCTTCCACGGATTCATTTACTTCACGTTCCCGAGCGACAATCCGATGCGCTCGTCGTACATCCAGGGCGACGACAGCCGCCTCAACGTAGGCTTCAAAGATCGCAAGACCAAGGAGTTCAGCGAAAAAGCCTACCGAGAGCAAGTCCGCTACTTCACGCGCCTCACGCCAACCGAGTTCCGCGATTGGCAGCAGAAGGAAATGCTCGCCGCGAAGATGCGCGACATCATCCGTGCTCCCGTGCGCGTCAGCGACGAAGAGTCGTTCGGTGGTTACGTTCGCGAGAGAACGAACGCGACCGTCGAGTACGTCGAGGTGAAGACCGACTACGTCGCCCGCTACATGACGCAGGTCAACGCCGGTGACGTCGATACTTGGCTCAAGGACGCGACGCACAAAGCCCTCGTCGACAAAGAGTTCGAGGGCATGAAGGCGACGTTCCTCCCCAAGGACAACAAACACATCCGCCACATCTTGGTGAAGGTTGCTCCGAACGCGAACGCGCAAGACCAGGCGAAGGCCAAGGCGAAGCTCGGCCGCGCGTGGGCCATGCTGAAAAGCGGCGCCGCGTTCGCAAGCGTCGCCAAGGAGTTCTCCGAGGACGGCAGCGCAGGGCAAGGCGGCGACGTCGGTGACGACACGAAGGGCTTCGTTTCTTCGTTCCGCATTGCGGCCGACGCGCTGAAGCCTGGTGAGATGACCGACGGCGCCATCCAGTCGGAGTTCGGCTACCACATCATCGCAAAGGACGACGCAAGCAAGGCCTCTGCGATCGAGGGCCAACTCAAGAAAGACCTCGCGCGCCAGATGGTCTCGAAGGAGCGGAGCGAGTCCGAAGCCAAGGTCATTGCTGGAAAGCTGCAAACCGCATGGAAAGCGGGTCAGAGCTTCGACGAGGCTCTCAAGGCCGCGATCGAGCCGCTCGTGAAGAACAAGCAAGCGGAAATCCCCGACGTCAAAATCAAGCCGTTCGAGGAAACTCCGCCCCCAGGCGCCAAAGTCGGCGACGCGGGTGCTGCGAAAGATGGTGCCGCGGGCCCCGCCGACGCGGGCGCGACCGCAGCGGCTTCGGCAGACGCCGGTGCGAAGCCGAACAAGGACGCCCCGAAGGCGCCAGCCGTGCCTGCATTCACAGCAGAGACCGATCCAGACAAGCCGAAGATCGAGACCTCGCAGTCGTTCAATCGAAGCGGCGACCCCATCTCCACCCTAGCCGGCGAAGAGAGCGCCAAGCTGATGGAGTTCGCCTTCGCCGCAGCAGATGGCGCTGTGAGCGGTGACCTCCTCCACAGCTTTGGCGGACTCGTCATCGCGAAGTTGAAGGAGCGCAAAGCAGCCACGAAGGAGTCCTTCGAGAAGGACAAGGACGCCTTCACCGAAGCGCTTCTGACGAAAAAGCGAAACGAAGCCCTCGCCGCGTACGTGAAGCGTTTGCGCGAAGAGCGCAAGAACGACATCAAGCTCTTCCCCGAGTTCATGGTCGACGCAAAGTCCGGCGACGCCGGCGCATCTTCGGCACCCGTCGAAGACGACGAACCGTGAAGCCCGGGCCGCAGGCGACCTTCAAGACCCTTTCGAACGGCCTAAGGGTCGTCACGGTTCCACTGCCACACCTTCAGCGCGCGCACGTGGCTGCTTACGTACGCGTGGGTTCACGCTTCGAAGCGCAGAGCGAGAATGGCATCTCGCACTTCCTGGAGCACATGCTCTACCGAGGTACGCCGAAGCTGCCGAAAGCGCATGACGTCAACCTCGCCTTCGAAAACCTGGGTGGATACCTTTACGCCGCAACACAGGTCGACCTCGGCGTCTTTTCCGTGACGGTACCTTCGGAATCCATCGGTGTGGCCGCAGACCTGTTCAGCGACATCCTCGCCAATCCGACGTTTCCGGACATCGATGTCGAACGCGGGATCGTGCGCGAGGAAATTCTCGAAGACTTGGACGACGAGGGTCGCGAAGTCGATGCCGACAATCTCAGTCGATCGCTGCTCTACCCCGATCATCCACTCGGCTACAAGATCACCGGCACGGCCGATCACGTCGACTCCTTCACGCATGATCTCCTCGTTTCCCATCACGCGAAGCACTACGGCGCGCGCTCGATGGTCCTCGCCTTCTCGGGGGCCATCGACGAGCGCGAAGTCATGGACTACGCGGAGAAGTACTTCGGCATCCTGCCGCCTGGACAGACGATCCTGGCCGAAGCGCCGACCAACCGACAAACGGCGCCGGTGTTCTCGTTCGTAGACAACGCATCAAGCCAGACGGAGCTACGCCTCTCGTTCCGCGCAATTTCGGAGCGAGATGCCGCGCGACCGGCGATGGACATGCTGCTTCGCATCCTCGACGACGGCATGTCGACACGTCTCTACCACCGCATCTGCGACGAGCGAGGCCTCTGCTACGACGTCAGCGCCAACTTCGATGGCTACGAGGACGATGGCGTTCTAGACTTTGCGGCTGGCGTGCAGCACACGCGCGCGGCAAAGGTCACCAAGGAGATCTTCGCCATGTTGACCGAGCTTGGCAACGAGGGTCCTTCCGAAGAGGAGCTTTCGAAAGCGCGGCGGCGCAACGAGTGGGAAGTACGCTCCCTTCGCGACAGCCCCGAAGACATCGCGGGGTTCCACGCCGGCGGCCACTTGTTCGAACGGTACGAGACCCCGGAACAGCGCCTTCGCGACAACCTCGCCGTCACGCGCGATGACATTCGCGATTTGGTTCGACGCATCGTTCGCCCCGAATCTACGAATCTGCTTTCGGTCGGGCTGCCGTCACGTGAGGAGCAGAAGCGCCTCGAGGCAGTCGTTCATGCCTTCAAAGGCTGGCCTTGAGGTGGTCCAGCACGAGGGCGCCGAGCTCATTCGGCCGTGTCCAGTGAATCATGTGACCTGCGCCTTCGAGCGAGAAGCGACGTAGCGAACGAAACTGTGCGAGCCGCTCCTCTTCGTCCGGCGGATGATAGCCGCTCGCGCCTCCATCGACCCAGAGCACCGGCGCCGTAATGGCCTGCGCGAACTCGCCGAACGTCCGGGCCGAAAAAGGGATCGGACTCCGGGTACGGTGGAGCGGGTCGCGCTTCCACATGTACGCGTCGCCATCGCCGACGCGCCTCAACAAATGGGGCAAGCGCGTGCGAACGATCGCCTCGTCGATGGTGGAGTGGTTGCGCCGGAGACGCTGAAAGGCCTCCTCGAGCGTCATGGCCTTCTCCGTCTCCCCGCGTGCCTTCTGAACGGTGCGCAGGAACTCGCCCATGCGCTCCGGCGAAACCCCGGGCGGGCTATCGGGAGGTCCGAGTCCTTCGACGAGCACGAGGGAAGCTACGCGCTCCGGGCGAGCTCCGGCATAGAGCGTCGATACGACACCGCCCATCGAGTGCCCCACGACGGAGATGCGATCGGGAGCCCCTGTCGCATCGAGGAATTCGGCGACGTCGAGCACGTAGTCCGGGAAGTGGTAGTAGCCCTTTCTTCCGATGTGCTCGCTGTCACCGTACCCACGGAGATCGAGGGCGACCACGTGAAACCCCGCTGCGGCAAGATCGGGTGCGAGGAGGTCCCACGTCGCCCCGGCATCCATGTAGCCGTGGACGAGGAGCACATAGGGCGCCTCTGACGCAGATTCCAGGGCTGGCAGCCACTCGATCGCCGAAAGTTTCAAGCCCGGCAGCGGCAACGCAGAAAGTCTCGAAAGCACTCGTGAAGGCTGCACGAGATTCGTGGTAGCGTACACGCTGCATGGCACACAAGATCACTTTGATCCCCGGTGACGGAATCGGGCCGGAAGTGGCCGAGGCAACGAAACGCGTCCTCGAAGCAACCGGCGTGAAGATCGACTGGGAGACCGTCAACGCGGGCGCGGAAGTCGCCGAGAAGCGCGGCACTACCTTGCCGCCAGAAGTGCTCGAGTCGGTCAAACGCAACAAGGTTGCGCTGAAGGGGCCCATCGGCACGCCGATTGGCAAGGGCTTCAAGTCGGTCAACGTTTCGCTGAGGCAAGCCCTCGACCTCTACGCCAATGTGAGGCCCGTCCGCAGCCTGCCAACGCTCGAGCCCAAGTTCGAAGGGACCGACATCGTCATCGTCCGAGAGAACACCGAAGACCTCTACGCCGGTCTCGAACTGATGATCATGCCGGGCATCGCCCAATCGATCAAACTCATCACCGAAAAGGCCTGCACGCGCATCTGCGAATACGCCTTCCAGTATGCCGAGCGCATGAACCGAAAGCGCGTCTCGGTCGTGCACAAGGCGAACATCATGAAGCTCTCCGATGGGCTCCTCCTCGACTGCTTTCGAAAGGTCGCCGAGAAGCATCCGAAGATCGAGCCGATGGAAATCATCGTCGACAATTGCGCGATGCAGATGGTCCGCAACGCCAACAAGCTCGACGTCATCGTGACCGAGAACCTCTACGGCGACATTCTGAGTGACCTCGCTGCCGGCTTGGTCGGCGGGCTCGGCATCGTCCCCGGTGCGAACATCGGTATGGAGAATGCCGTTTTCGAAGCGGTCCACGGCACAGCGCCCGACATCGCGGGCCAGGGGCTCGCAAACCCCACGGCGCTCATTCAAAGCGCAGTGATGATGCTCCACCACGTGGGAGAAACACTTGCGGCGACCAAGGTCGAGAACGCCCTCGTCGAGCACTTCCGAACCTCGAGTGTGAAGACGCGCGACCTCGGCGGAACCGCCACGATCGACGAGTTCACCGATGCGCTCGCAAACGCCGTCGCCAAGGCGTGAAGCGGCTGCGCGCGAGAACCCGTCCGTGAGCGAGTCCGTTCCGACAGAGCTGCCGAAGCTGCCGATTTCGCCGAGAGCACCTTTGGCCAAGGTCCTCGTGCTCGCGGTCGTGCATTTCGTGTTCGTTTTCGCGTTGCTGATGGTGCCCATCCACTTTCGGATGCTTCGGCCCGACACGGACCAACTCGTATCACGGACCATTCGGTTGCTTCTGTGTGCATCCTGCACGTATGTATTTTTCGTCCGAATGTGCGGGCTCCGTGCTCGCGACATCGGTCTCGCCACGCCGAAGAACGGGGCCACGCGCTTCGTGCTCGGTGTCCTCGTTGGCGCGATGTGCCTCACCGCGTGTTTCTGCATCGCCTGGGGCAAAGGAGGGCTCGTCGTATCTCCGGCGGGCCCGGACGAAGGCCCTACCTCGCGCGATTGGATGCTCCGGGGCGGCGCGATGCTCGTGGCGGCTCTCTTCGAGGAACTCGCGTTTCGCGTGGCCATGGTGGGGGTGCTGGCACGTGTTCTGCCCGTCTCGCTTGCCGTGGGTTTGCCCGCAGCCTTGTTCGGACTGCTCCACGCCATGAACCCAGGAGCCACGACGCTCTCCGTCATGAACACAGCGCTCGCCGGCTTGCTCCTCGGCCTTCTGTTCTTCGACCGTGGAGCGACGGGAAGAGCCACGGGACCATCCCTTCCCCTCGCGACGGGCTTTCACTTCTCGTGGAACGTCACGATGGGATACGTGTACGGAATCCCCATCAGCGGGCACCCGACCAATGCGCGCCTCTTGAAGACGGAGCCCGTCGACATTCTGTGGTCCGGCGGCAGCTACGGTCTCGAAGCGGGCGTCGCTGCGACGATCGTTCTCGTCGTCGCCACGGTACTCGCGTTTCTGTATGCGGCGCCGAGACTCAGGGAACAGCCGGCCAGCTGACCCGCTTGCGGAGCGCAGCGACACCAAGCACTGCTTCGCTGGACGCTCAGTCGGACGAAGATTCTTCCGAGCGTGTCCCCGTCAAGAACGCGACGATTTCGGGGTACGGCGATTCCAGGTGTGCCGCATGTTCACGAATGAACGTCTCGATGTCGAGCTCGCTCTCCTCGTATTGCTGCTCTTTGTTGTCGTTCTCCACCAGATAGAGTTTGCGCTCGCGCAACTGGTAATACCGCTGTGACCACTGGTCGGCCGAGAGGGTCCACTCTCGAGAGACATTCGAGAACGTTCCGCTCCGCGCGTTGAGGAATGCTTCCTTCGGGGGATGGCTCACGAACGACACGATAGCGCGACGCGCCGATGTGAGCGCAGCGTCGGCGGCATCACGTTGCATTTCTGCCGCTCCAAATGCGCTCCGGCCCCCTTTACGTAGGACATACAACCACATCGATCGCGTGGATCGATGAATGTACAATTCATAGATGCGCGACTCGTCCCACATACGTGCTGGCGCTCGAGGTTTTGCGTGGATCGGTTGTTGCGCGCTCGCGCTCTCCTTGCATCCGGCGTGCACTTCGGGCCCCGACGCGGAGAGTCCTGCATCTACTGCCGCGAGGCTCGCAGAGAACGTCCCCTCGTTCGCCACAGCTCTCGCGAGAACGGATGAAGGCTTCGCGGACGATGCCGAAGGGTTTGCGTCGCACGGGCTCCGAGCCTCCCGTGCGGGGCGTCATGCGGAGCTCGCTGCGCTCTTGCCATCGCGAGCGAGCGCGCCCATGAAACTCGGCGCGGGGAACGTGTCGTCTCTCCGCTTCTCCTTCTCTCTCGAGCATGCGGCTTCGAGTGAAGGCATTCTCGATGAAGGACGGGTCTACTATCGCAACGTGTTTCCCTCGGTCGACGAAGTCGTGACCTCATCGCGCTTCGCGACCGAAGCCTTCTTCCTCCTGAAAGACGCGTCGGCGCCCCACACGTTTTCGTTCGACACTTCCCTTCCCGTGGCCGTCAAGCACGTCGAGTCGCGGGCCGATGGTCTGTGGTTCTTGGACGGCGCGCGAAATATGGTTCTCCACGTGCCTCGTCCCGCCGCCGTCGATGCAAGCGGAAAGACCTACGCTGCGAAGCTGCTTTGGAACGATGAGACGCGAACGATGAGCGTCGTGCTCGATTCCGAAGAGTCCGTTCACTATCCTCTCCTCCTCGACCCGGCCTTCGAAACGAATGTGTGGAAGGAGCTCTCCGCTCCGTCGAATGTCGCGTTCCCGAGCCTCACGTACGACGAGCAGCGCCAGCGCGCGGTCATGTACTCCGTTGGCAGGACGTGGCTCCTCGACGGAAGAAACTGGACCGAGTGGCTCGTGCCCCGGGGCCAAGACAACCCGACTGCGCGATACCAAGCGAGTGTGGTCTACGATCGCGCGCGGGGGTCGATCGTGATGTTCGGCGGCCATTCGACGAGCAGTTCGCATCTCACGGACGAGACTTGGCGTTGGGACGGAAGCTCCTGGACGCGCTTGTACCCGACACAAGCGCCAGCGGCTCGTGCCGAAGCCGCAAGCGCGTATGACGACAATGCCAAGTTGACCGTCGTCTTCGGAGGTACGTTGGGTTCACAATCGTTCTCCAACGAAACGTGGCTGTGGGATGGCACCACCTGGTCACAGAAGACGCCAGCCACGAAGCCTGCTGCCCGAGCAGGTTCGGCGTTCGCATACGATCCGAAGTCCAAGCGCACGATGGTGTTCGGCGGCTACGACGCTTCGCATGTCTTCGGCGATCTGTGGGCTTGGGATGGATCGAATTGGTCCCTTGTCCCTCAACCCGGTGGGAGCCCTCAACCACGACGCGACGCAGCGATGGCGTACGACGCCGCTCGTGGGCAGCTCGTGCTCTTCGGCGGAATGGACGACAAGGGGACCGTCGTCTTACGCGACACGTGGACGTGGGACGGTCAAAGTTGGTCGCAACGAACGGGAGGTGTCGCTCCTCCACCCCTTCGTGCTCACGCGATGATGTACGACCCGCTTCGCCAGCGTGTCTTGCTCTTTGGCGGAATGGACGACAGCCAAACGAACAACGACGCTTGGTCCTGGGATGGCACGAGCTGGCGCATCGAGTACAGCCAACGGTTGCCGAGCCGCAAGGTGGGTGCGCAGCTCGTCCCCAATCCCGTGAAAGCCGAGCTCCTCATGTTCGGAGCCATGAGCGATCCAGACCCTGCATGGAGTTGGAACGGAACGACCTGGACCCAGCGAAGCTACTCGTCGACCCCCCCGCGAAGTGATGGCGTGGCCATGACCTGGGACGCGAACCGCCAGGAGACGATCCTGTTCGGCGGCGAGAACGTAAACGCCCACCAGTTCTTCGACGACACGTTCGCGTACGTGAATGACCGTTGGGTACTTCGAAAGCCAACGACCCGCCCCCCAGCGAGGGCCTACCATCGCATCGCGTACGACCCCGTCCGAAGGAAGGTGCTCCTCACGGGTGGCATCGGCTTCGCGGGATATTTGAAGGATACGTGGTCCTGGGACGGCACCAACTGGACCGAGGAAGCGCCCATCACTGCGGCCCCCGAACATGCCCGGTTCGGCATGGCGACGTGCGGCAACGAAGTCGTCATGTTCGGAGGCGAGAGAGGTGGCATCGCTCTCCAGGAAACATGGGGGTGGAACGGCACGAATTGGCGCCTCGTGGGAGGCGGCCCCGATCCCACGAACGGGAACGTCGTCGTTTCGGACCAGGCTGGCTGCTTGCTCCTTCAATCCGAAAAGGTGTGGCGCTGGACGAGCAATGCCTGGAATGACGTCAACGTTCCGATCGACATCAAAATGTCGCTTTCGGATCCGGTCATGGGCGCGGCATTCGATCCCGTCAGTCGGACGATCGTGCTTGGCGGTGACAAAGAAACCTTCGTCGGCGACGCAGCAACCGGTTTTGTGCCGTACGGCGCAGGCGATGAGGCCACCGGTGGGGATCTCGCGTGGTCTGGGAGCCGATTCGTACGCTTCGCAGGCGACAAGCACGATGAGCTCTCTGGGCTCACGTATACGTTCAGCGTCGGAGACGCTGGTTGGGCTCTCAACGAAAACCAGCTCGCCTTCCCCGAGCACGACGTGCACTCGACGTTCGATCAGGCGCGAGGCGTGGCCTTGTTCGTGGGAAGCCCTGAGTCGACGCAAGACCTGCGTACGTGGACCTGGGATGGGTTCACCATGGATGTGTACGACGGCGACACGCCCCAACGGCATGCAACGACGCTCGCCTTCGACGATGCGCGCGGCAAAGGCATCCTCTTCGGGGGGCGCTCGGATGCGGGGGTGCTGATGGCGGACACGTGGCTTTGGAACGGGTCTTCTTGGAACGCTGCGACGCCCGGAAATTCCCCGGCTGCGAGAACGAACGCGGCGATGGTCTTCGACGCTGCGCGAGGAAACGTGCTTCTCTTCGGGGGGCGTTCCGGCGGCACGGTCCTGCGCGACACATGGGTCTGGGACGGAAGCAATTGGACCGAAAGGAAGCCCAAGACGAACCCTCCCCCTCGCTCCGCGCACGCGATGGTCTATGTGCCCAGCTCTCGTACTGTCGTCCTCTATGCGGGGCTCGGCGAAGCGAGCGCACTCGGAGACACTTGGTCGTGGGACGGAACGGACTGGGCGCCCATTACGACGACCGTCGCTCCCCCTCGTCGCGTGCAACCCGGCTTCGCGTACCACGACGCGAGTAAGCGCATGCTGATGTTCGGCGGCGATCCGCAAGGGCTCCCTTCAGATACCCAGAATGCGTGGGTTCTGTATTCACGCGGCGGCAGCTGCGGGGCGGACAGCGATTGCCCCACCGGTTACTGCGTTGACGGTGTTTGCTGCGAAAGCAGGGTCTGCGGAACTTGCGAAACCTGCGCAGGAACCAACCCAGGGATATGCAACGCAGTGTTCAATGCAGAGGACCGCGACTCCTGTGCACTTGCAGACCATGTAAAATGCAACAGCGTCGGGAAGTGCTCCCCCGCAGAAGGCGCCAGCTGCAAGAGTTCCTCCGACTGCGGGTCAGGTGCATGCGTCGACGGCATATGCTGCGACACTGCGTGCGATCGCGCTTGCGAATCGTGCAGGGCGTCCGAGAAGGCGAGCGGAAAGGACGATGGCGTCTGTGGTCCAGCAAAGCTCGGCACGAACCCCAAGAGCCGCTGTGGCGGAGACGCCACCTGCAGCGCGACCGGCGTGTGTTCGACGCAAAAGGGGGCATTCTGCGAGGACGAACGGTACTTGCGGACTGAAACCGGCAGCCGACAAGACTGTGCGCCTTACAAATGCTCCGTGGCATGTTTGAAGAGATGCGCCAGCGTTGCGGACTGCTTGTTCCCGTCCGTGTGCTCGCCAGCGGGAGTGTGTGAAGAACCAGGAACGTCCGCGGACGACGCGTCCTGCTCCGCGCATGGCGGAGACCGTCGGAAATCCGGCGTGGACGTCGTGCTCTTTTCCGGTGGCGTGGCTTTGTTGGCCGGGTTCAGGCGTCGCAAGCGGAGGCCCCATTGAATCGCCTCTGGCCACTACTCGCTGCGTGCGCTCTTCCGTTCGCTTGCACGACGGCCGCCGTCGAAGAGAGCCCCGGACTCACGGAAGCGCCCGGCGCGATCGTGAAGCATGCAGTCGACATTGCAAAGGCGGACCGAACAATCGGCAGGGTGCTCGCTCAGTCTCGAATCGAAGTCGACGGGGCTTCCTTTCGCCTTACGTCGTCGCTCAATGCCGACGCAAACGTAACGTTGCCGATGCACGCATCCGAGGCGTTCCGCATGGGGGACCTCTTGGCAACCCAGGTCGGTGTCGTGCAGGTCGGAGCGAACGCTGTGCCCGGCGCACTTTCGCAAGGGGTCCTCACCTACGAGGGCGCGCTTCCCCAGACGGACCTGCTTTTTGCGGGTGCTTGGGACGGCGGTGGCTCGTTCGAAGAGTTCCTCCTGTTGCGGGACGCGGCAGCTCCACGGACTTTTTCGTGGAAGTTCGACCTCCCTCCTGGGGCCCACGCGGATCTCCGAGAGAGTAGCCTGTGGATCCGTTCTTCTGGGGAGCGGCTCCTCTTGCACGTCCCTCCCCCTTTTGCGCTCGATTCGCGCGGCAAGCGTATCGAAGGCTCGCTGTCCTGGGATGCGACGAAAAGCGTGTTGACGCTAGATCTCCCATCGAGGGCGGACGTCAACTACCCGGTCCTTCTGGACCCCGCGTTCGAGGTGGAGGCCTGGGAATTCGTGCCTCGCATCGGCACGATGAGCGCGCCTCACCTCGCCTTCGATGAGGTGCGACAAGAAACGGTGATCCTCGGCAGTTTGTTCGACGGCCGCAACGGGCTCGAGACGTGGACCTGGGATGGCGCCTTTCACAAGAAGTACCCCGTGACCATCCCCGAGGCTCGGCGATTCTCTGCGATGGCCTATGATGCCGAGCGGAAGAACGTCATTCTGTTCGGGGGCGTAGCTCCGAATGGCCGTGGACTCTCCGACACCTGGGCATGGGATGGAACGAACTGGACTGCGCTCGCGCCCGCGGTTCGTCCTCCGCCCGCGATGGGCGCGACTCTCACGTTCGATCCCGCGCGCAAAGTGCTGGTTCTGTTCGGAGGAAAGAACCCGGACGATGACACCTATCCCGATGCAACCTGGACTTGGAATGGTGTGAGCTGGAAACAGGAGACGACCGCCCATCGGCCTTCAGGTCGAATGAATCACGGTCTCGCTTTCGACCCCGTGAATCGCGAGGTGGTGCTCGCGGGAGGGGTCGGTAGCGCCGCGCAGCCGTTCGAGACCTGGACATGGAACGGAAGTGATTGGCAGCAGCGGACCCTTTCGGGTGCCAAGCCAACCTTCACCACTTCGAGCCTGGCGATCGATGCAACGCGCAACCAACTCATGCTCGTGTCGACCAACGGAAGTGCGCCGTCTCAGGTATGGACGTGGGGCGGAACGTCATGGACACAGCTCGCCCCTACAGCCGCTTTTCCGCCTCGGGCCACATTCGGGCTCACCTCCAATCCGACGACGAAGAAGGTCATTTTGTTCGGAGGAGCATTCGACGCGACGACATTTTCGCACGAGCTGTGGACCTGGGACGGAGCTGGGTTTTCGAAAGACCCGAGCTCCGTGTTCCCGGACGGCCGCTACCACGCGAATCTGGCATCTCTCCCGAATGGACAAGTGTTGCTGTTCGGCTCCGGCTATTCGAGTGAACTGCAAGACACTTGGCTTTGGACAGGACAGAGCTGGCAACCGAGAACGTCTCCAGCAACGCCGGTCAGCAACGCCGCACCGATCGCCTTCGTCTACGATACCGCACGACAGCAGGCAGTGTTCGTGCCCCCCTTCGGATATTTCCCGACGGAACTCTGGACGTGGACCGCCCAGCAGAACTGGAAGAAGGTCATCCCGGCGCATTCTCCTCCCCAGCGATACGCGGCGAGCAGCTTCTACGACCCCGTTCGGGAGCGCCTTTGGGTCATCAATGGGTACAGCGCGTCGGGGACGGAGTATCGCGACATGTGGGGCTGGGACGGCGTGGACTGGACACCACGCATCGGCGCGAATCCACCACAACTGCAACAGACGGGCGCTGTGTTCGATCCCGTGCGCTCGGAGATCGTTCTTTTCGGCGGGACCAGGCCGGGCGGATTGTCGGATCAGACCTTCACGTGGGATGGGACGACCTGGACGGAGAAGAAACCAAAGGTTCACCCCTGGGCGCGCTATCGGTCCACGCTCGTGTGGGACGACATCCGGAAGCGCGTCGTCCTTTTCGGCGGCGCGGCCGATCGCGAGTACACGGACGTCTGGGCATGGGACGGTTCAGAATGGGCGTTACTCGTCGATCGCGATGAGAAGGAGGCTCCGAGCACACACATCGACGGGAGCTATGTGGGACTCGCTGGGCAGGGCAAGGCTACGCTCTTCGGCGGTCGGGACACGGCAGGCGGAGACCTGAAGGCCGATCAATGGTTCTTTCACCTGCGAGGCGGTGGCTGTACCAAGGGGACGGAGTGCGCGTCAGGGTTCTGCACCGACGGTGTGTGCTGCGAGTCCAACGCGTGCGGAGCCTGCCAGACATGCGCAGGCCCGAGTCCGGGACGATGCAGCCCCGTTCGCAATGCGGATGACCCAGATACGTGTTCGGCCAAGAATGGAAAGACGTGCGACTCCGAAGGCGTATGCAGACCTTCAACGGGTGCAAGATGCACACGAAACGACGAGTGCGCGACCGGGTTCTGCGTCGATGGCGTATGCTGCGGTACGTCATGCAACGCACCTTGCGAAGCATGTGCAGCTTCCACCAAAGTGACTGGCCTCGATGACGGCCGTTGTGGCGCTGCAAAGCCGGGCTCCAATCCTGGCGGGCGCTGTGGCGAAAGTGCCGTGTGCAATGCGCTTGCAGCGTGCGAGTCGAGGACGAAAGCGTTCTGCAAGGACGCACGCACAGTGGACTTGGGCGACGGCACCACCCAAGACTGCGCGCCCTACACGTGCGGCAACGGCGAATGCACCAAGAAGTGCCAATCGGCTCGCGAGTGCGTCTTCCCGGCTGTATGCAGTACCGATGGCCGCTGCCAGACGCCGACAGCGGTCGGAGATGATGCAGGCTGCACGCTGCGAGGCCCGAGCGGTGGGTCAAGCGGGGCCGCCGGGGTCTCGTCGTTGATGTTTGCTGCGGGCATCGCGTGGAGGGCGCAGCGAAGTCGGCGTCGCCGGAGACAGGCCGCGAGTTCGTCGTTGAACACGTGAACGGAGGGGATGCGCTTCAGTAACGCTCCGGAGGCTCTTCCTTCGAGAGAATCTCGATGGCGGGAAAGACGTCCTTTGCGAAACGATCGCGCGCGGCTTTCGCGCGAGGAAGGTCGTCGCGTGACGGGATGCCGACGCCCACGACGAGGCAGGCGTTGTTCCACACCGGATACACGGCGTAGGCGGCAACGTACTCGTCGCGCACAGCCAGGGTTGCCGTTTTCGCGGTCAATGAATCGATGGGGATGATGTACGGGGCAGTTTCCTTCGGCTGCTGCTTGTCGTGCCACGAGAAGGCCGTCGGCGGCTCGTACTTCATCTCGACTTCGAAGAGTTGGATCATGGGCTTCGCCCAATCTTCGAAGCTCTTGTTGCAGGCGTGCTCGGCCTTGTTGTCGACCACGTGCGTGACGAAGGCGCCCGCAATACCGTGATGACCCTTTCCGTAGCGAAAACCCACGAGGCTCTTCACGCCCCAGAACTTGACTCGGGTCCAGCTGGCAGGGTCCGGGAGGGGCATCCGCACACTGCCCTGCTTGTCGTCGCGGGGACCGAGGGGCGCGACGCGCAGCTGCTCGAGTGCCGCAGAGTGTTCGAGACCGCCTTCGCCGCCTTCGGATGGCTTTCCGTCGTCTTTGGGGGGTGGCGCTGCCTTGACGTTGGTCGGCACCTGGGCGGGGGACGAGCAAGCGACGCAGCCTAACAGCAGGAGCACCAGGGAGGGTGCCAGCAGACCTGGCAACGGCCTCGGCAAGCGCAAGCGAAGGGAAGTGGTCATCGGATACCCCAAGCATAGGAGAAACTCCGAAAACGTCCACAATTGCCAATGGAATCAGGGGTGTCGGAGAGAGGCGAAGGACGCGGAATCGAAGCACATTGTTGGCTCGCGAATGCCAGAAAGCTGCGCTAAGGAAGGGGGTCAACATGAGCGTTTCGATCCCCGTGAAAGTCGACCCGACCAAGCCCCTCACCAAAAATCCCCAAGTCCTCGCGTGGGTCGAGGAAATGGCGAAGTTGACGAAGCCGGACAACATCGTCTGGTGCGACGGCTCGGAGGAAGAGAAGAATCGTCTCACCGAGCTCGCGGTGGCCAATGACATCCTGAAGCCGCTCAATCAGGAGAAGCTTCCGGGTTGCTACTACTCACGCTCGAATCCGAACGACGTGGCCCGTGTCGAGCATCTCACGTTCATCTGCACGCCGACGAAGGACGAGGCGGGACCGACGAACAACTGGATGGCGCCGGACGAAGCCTACAAGAAGCTGGGCGCGCTGTTCGATGGCTCGATGAAGGGACGCACGATGTACGTCGTGCCCTACGTCATGGGCCCGGTGGGGTCGGCCATGAGCAAGGTCGGCATCGAGCTCACCGATAGCGTGTATGTTGCACTCAACATGCGCATCATGACGCGCATGGGCAAGCAGGCGCTCGACATGCTCGGCAAGACGTCGAACGACTTCAATCGCGGACTCCACTCGACGCTCGACCTGAATCCGGAGCGGCGTTTCATCTGCCACTTCCCCCAGGACAACACGATTTGGAGTGTTGGCTCGGGGTACGGCGGCAACGTGCTGCTCGGGAAGAAGTGCCTCGCGCTTCGTATCGGCAGCTATCTCGGCCGCAAGGAAGGGTGGCTCGCGGAGCACATGCTCATCCTCGGCGTCGAGAGCCCCGAGGGAGAGACGACGTATGTGGCAGCGGCCTTCCCCAGTGCGTGCGGCAAGACGAACTTCGCGATGATGATTCCGCCGAGCCGGTTCAAGGGGTGGAAGGTGTACACGGTCGGCGACGACATCGCGTGGATGCGTGTCGGGGACGACGGACGCCTCTGGGCCATCAATCCGGAAGCGGGCTACTTCGGCGTCGCGCCAGGTACGAGCATGCAATCGAATGCAAACGCGATGGCGACGATTGCGAAGGACACGCTCTTCACGAACGTGGCGCTCACCAAGGACAACAACGTGTGGTGGGAAGGCAAGGACGGCGAGACACCGGAGGAGCTCACCGACTGGCAGGGGCGTCCGTGGAAGAAGGGCTCGACCGAGAAGGCGGCGCATCCGAATTCGCGCTTCACGGCGCCTGCGACGAACAATCCGGCCATCTCCAAGTACTGGGATGATCCGAAGGGTGTTCCGATCAGCGCGATCATCTTCGGTGGGCGACGGGCAACGACGGTGCCCCTCGTCATGCAGGCTTTCCACTGGGTGCACGGGGTGTTCTTCGGAGCAACCATGGGCTCGGAGACGACGGCAGCGGCGACTGGCCAGGTGGGTCTCGTGCGCCGTGACCCGATGGCGATGCTTCCCTTCTGTGGTTACAACATGGCCGAGTACTTCGGGCACTGGCTCAATATGCAGAGCAAGCTGTCGAATCCGCCGAAGATCTTCATGGTCAACTGGTTCCGCAAGGGCCAGGACGGAAGCTTCCTCTGGCCGGGCTTCGGCGAGAACATGCGTGTCCTCAAGTGGATCATCGACCGCTCGCGCCTCCGCGTGGGTGGCTACGAGACGCCGATGGGTTGGGTGCCCAAGGCGGGTGATCTGGACCTCTCCGGCATGGCCGCGGACTCGGACAAGAAGGTCGACGAAGCGACGCACATCGAGCTGTCGGAGTGGAAGACCGAGCTCGAGTCGCTCGACTCGTTCTTCGATCAGATGGGGCCGAAGCTGCCCAAGTCGCTGCGCCTGCAGCGCGACTTCATGCTCGCTCGCATCGAAGGCCTCATGGCGGGAACCCACTAACCGCCGCTCCCCCTCCCGCAGCTGGCCCCGTCCCGTTAGCTAGACCCGTCTCAGCTAGACCCGTCTGACATTGAAATCTTTGCGGTAGGAGTTCGACGAGCCAGCGCCAGGTTCCTTCGGGAAAGTGGCAGGGCTCGTCGTCCTTGATCGCGCGCTTTGCAGAGCGATACGCGTCCAGGAAAGCACGGCGCTGGGACCGAGCCTGCACTGCGTTCTCGGCTTGTCCTCCCGTGGCGAACGTAGGTTCGCGACCCCCGAAGCGCTCGAAGGAACTGGACCTCCGAGCGAACGGGGTAGCAAAAACGTCGGCCATCGTTGAAAATAGCCGCCCGGCGCGCCGAACCGCCTCCCGCGCATTGGCAACAGCCGTTCGAACGACTCGTTGAATGGCTGCGCTCGCCTGCTCGCAAAAAGTAGCGCGCACGCTCGCGGGCATCACGATCGCGATCTCCGCTTCATCGGGCCAGACGGGGTTCCTCGGGTCGAAATACAACGGCGGACGTTTCACGCGAACGACACGCTTACCAATATCGGCGGCCGTCACGCCGACGCCGCGCCATTGTTCAGGGGATTCTACGAGCCCCGCCTTGACGCAATTGGCGAGGACGTAAGCAATCTCCTTGAGAACCGCCGCCTCTCCGAGAAGCTGGACGCAGTTGGCAGGCGCACGCTGAAAAACTTCCTCAGGCCACTTGCGATGGCACTTCAGCGCGTTCGCCAGGGCCCGGTTCCTTTCTCGAATGAAGGCAGGGAGGTTCCCCCGAACGTCGGTAAGGACCTCGTGCATGTGGGTCGAGAGCACCTGCACGGCATGCAGCTCGATGCCAAACTTCTCTGCGAGCACCGCTGTCGTGTACCAGTAGATTCGCTGAGACATGCCATCGGCATCGGGTCGAAGAAGGAAGTGCCGGCGAGTCGTACGTCGCGTCACCATCCACACCTGACCTGTTCGAATACAACGGGGCAAGGACATGCGGGCTCCCTCCGCATGTCCTGTGCCAGCACCACGACGCCACGAACCCAGCGCGTTCTTCCGCACGCGTCACTGTCGAAACTGCAGATCTGCTGTCCCCGGACATCGCAGGCAATTCAATGTCAGCCGACTCTCGTCGTCTTTCGTCGGCGCGCCAAACGTCGCGCGCTCATAAGTGACGCGTGACCTGCGCAAAGAGTTCAATGTCAGACGGGTCTGCTGAGGGGTCTGCTCGTCGTCTTTCGTCGGCGCGCCAAACGTCGCGCGCTCATAAGTGACGCGTGACCTGCGCAAAGAGTTCAATGTCAGACGGGTCTGCTGACCGGACGGGGCTTTCCGGTACGGGCTATTTCGGGGGCTGTGTGGGGGCGGCGGTGGTGACCGCGGCGCCCCAAAAGCGGAGGCCTGCGGGCGCGTTGGGAATCGGTATCTCCGTCGCGGCGGCCGTGTCGACGTTGATCGCGAATAGCTTCCCCTCGTAGCTGAAGCCATACAGCGTCCCCGCCCAATACCCGAGCCCCGCAATCAAAGACACGTTGCCGATAGGCCCCACGTCTCGCAAGATGGCGCCCGTTTTCGTGTCGACCTCGAGCAGGTGATCCGGTGCTCCTTGATTCGTCGAGTAAGTCTTCCCGCCGATGATGGACACGATATCGGCTCCTTTCGAGAAGAAGTCCTTGCCGGCCGTTCCGATCTTCGTCCCGACCCCTGTTTTCAGATCGAAACGCGTGTAGTCGCCACCGATAAAGATCCCAACGAGTGCCTCGACATTCGGATCGACCGTGCCCGCAGGAACGAACGTCAGCCCGGTCGGGAACGTTGCCCCGATTTCCGCAATGCTTCTGCAGTGGGCGGTGGCCTTGTCGATCTCGACGAGCGCCCAATTCGATGTCGGCTTCACACGACCGATGCCGTACATCTTCCCATTCTTGTCGACCGCGATGTCGGCCATGCCGTCCTGGGTATCGTTCGGGTCGGGCGTGAGCGTGATGCAGTCGAAGTCGCCTACCAACGTCAGCACCTTCGAAAACGGCTCGAGCTTGTACAGCGCACTTTGGGTGCTCGCAAACACCTCGCCCACCGCTGTACTCGGCGTCGTCCCACCGTCGCCCGGCGTGAACGGATTCGTCTGGCCGTCCTGCGCCGCAGACCCATCTGCGTCCCCTCCCCCTCCGTTCGTCCCATCGCCGCTACACGCGATAACACATGTCACCGCAAGAACACCGAACAGGGAGCCTGCACGCGCAACGGAGAAAAGACGCATACCTCGAGGGTACACATCTCCTCTCCCTTGCACAGTGAATACAATCCGTCATCCCGCGCGCGTCTCCGCGGCGTTCTATGCGCGCCCACTGCTCTCTTCTCGAGTCATCACTTCCAAGTACTGCGATCTCGAATCATCAGGATGTACGCAAAGAGCCCACCCAACGCGACCGGCACCAACCAAACGCAAAGCATGGTTCCGTAGCTGCACGACTCCTCGCCGTATCCAAGAAGGCGATGCAATAGACGATGCATCCCTGCTCGATACGCGAACACCAGAGCCACCGCAGGCACAATGATCGCAGGCCCCACCGCAAGCCTGAGTGCCCTCGAGCGTCTCCAAAAGGGCGCTTTCACTTCCTCCCGCGGAACCTCGTGTCCGGGTCCCGATCCTCGATAAGCACTCATCGCTTATCTCCAGGTTCCCCGGTCCAACAGCGCGACCAGATATCCAAACAACCCGCCAAACGGAACCATTGCGCAAAACACGAGCCGGTTAGGAACTCCAGGCGCTCCATCCGGAAAGAGTGGAAACATCAGGATGGCCATCATCGCGGCCGGCACGATGAGCGCGTAAGGCGCCGCTAGCCGAACTGCTCGCTGCTGAGACGTTTCGCGACCGCTCCAAGACCTCGTGACGCGCGTCCCCTGACCTTCTGCCGCGTTCATCCTTGCACCCGCACATGGTTCTTGGCGTAGGCCGCATCCCTCGATCCAAGCGCCTTCACGGCGGCGTCGAACTCCGCGGGGTCATGTTGCTTTGCCCAAAGGAGCCCATCGAACCCCGCGCGAAAGGCCGCATCCTTCGCATAGGCCGCATACACATTCGGTCGCTCCTTGAGCAACTGCTCCGCGCTCATCCCGGGCTTGAACGTTCCACTCTTCAGCACCTCGAGCGCCGCATGCTGTCCGCGATCGCAGTGCATCTGAAGAACCGCCTTGTACTTGTGGTCCTTTCCTTCCAGTGCCTCCAAGATCAGATAGCGGCCGGCCTTGCCATTGTTCGAAGCCACGTCACATCGGTTGCCTTCCTGCGTCATGAAGCCCTTTGGCAAGTGCAGGGACGCCAACATGGCGAGGCGGGACTCGTCTTTGTCGCGCGCCGCATTCACCTTTTCGCCTTGTTCGACCGCATGAAGGAATGCAGCGCCAATGGCCACGCCCCCGATCACGACAGCAGCGCTGGTTGCAGCTCCGGCGACGATGCCCGCCTCCACCAGCTCCGGCACCTGGTGGAGCGCGAGGTGCCCGGCCGTCTCGGCAGCATGTTCGGTGAGCTCGTTTCTGAACTCCTCGCGCAGCTCCTTCGAGCTCTTGTCGTCTCCTCGAATGAAGACGTCCTTCGTGTAGTTCGCGTCCGCATCGTGACGGACCTTGTTCATGATGTCGCTGGTCGAGTCGTCCTTCCGAAGCGCCTCCACCTCGTCAAAGTCGTAGTCCCGAGCTCGCGACGCACTGCTTGCCGAAATTCCATCCATCAGAGTGTCTCCTCGACACCCCCATCGGCCCGCCCGGCGAGCGGTTGCTCGCTTTCTTCACTTCTTCGAAAAACGTCTATTTCAGGCGAATATCGAGCGTCGTCATCGAATAGGGCGGCAAGTCTCCCGTGAGCGTCGAGCCATCGACCTGCAGCTGCGTTTTCACGAAGTTCTTCGCTCCGGCCGTGTATACGTAGGCCGCATTCGACTCGATGGCCGTGCATCCTCCGAGCTCTACCTTCGGCGCAATCCAGGCCGTCGCATCGTAGTTGAGCACGACGAGGACGAGGTGCTTGCCCGTGGTGTCCTTCGAAGCCCACACACTGAGTCCTTCCGCATGCGGAGTCGGAATGAGTTGGTCGAGGAACCTGCCGCCTTGGCCATCGAAGTTCCTGAACGCACGGAATGCGAAAAACGCGGGACTATCGATTGCCGGATACGGCCAGTAGAAAGCCGACCTCACACCGTGGCTCGCAAAAAGCCCCAGCGTCTCGGCGGTCGCGAGGCCCGAAGACATGTCTCCCTCGGCACCATAGTTCCACTCACCGATCTGAATGCCCGTCCCCGGATAGTACTCGTTGATCCAATCCTGGAGCCTCGGGAGCAAGCGCACGGGCTCCCCGATCCACGACTCGTCCTTGTACGTCGGGTCCCACAGTGCGCGCGGTGACCGCAAACGAACGCCGACCGTCTTCGGGTCGACCGCGCCCATCGTTCCGACCCCAATGCTCTCGTTCTGCGGATAGAAGTGCACGTCGAGCAAGTCGAGGAGGCGCTTGCCGGTCTTCTTTTCATGTGCGCGCAGCTCCCGGAGATACCAGGCCAGAAGCGGCAAATCGTCGTGCGCTCGCCGGTCTGGTTTGTTCTGGAATCCTGCCTTCGCATCCTTCGCCGAGAAGAAGTACTCGGGCCACCCGAACGAACTGGGGCCCGCGATGAGCGCCTCCGGATCATTGTCCCGCACGGCCGTCGCATAGGCCTTCGTGCGCTGCATGAGTTCGTCGTAGCTCATCGGCTCCGGATGAACGTCTCGATGCGTGCTGTTCCAGAGCGCGGGCTCATTGTCCAAGATGTAGATGCGATCGCGCTTCGTCTTCTGGCTCTTGGCCATGGCGGCCATCGTCTTCACCCATCGTCCTTCGAACTCCGGGCTCGCCGCAACGCTTGTCTCGGTCGGTGGAGGAGAAGGTATTTCCGTCCCGTCTGGCTTGATGCCGTTTCCCGCCCCACGACTTCCATCCGTCACCTTCTGCTGTGGATACTTGGCCAGGGGAAACGACGTGGAGGTCATGTCCTTCGCGACCCAGCCCATGATCGGAATGGTGACCGCACTCACCGCATTCTTCTCGTCGTTCTGACGCATGAACGTGACGTAGAACGCCTCTCCACCTGGCATTCCGTTGTTCGCGAAGATCCAGTCGGAGCCATGATTGAAGGCTGTTCCGAGCTCCCAATTGTAGCGCGTTGCCGCATTGCCCCCGAGGCGACGCGCCGAAACACCAAGCTCCCACTGACGGGGCTCCTTCCAGTTCGAGTGGCCCGTGATGTCGAAGCCAATCCCGTAAATATGAGGACTGATGGACTTCGTTTGCGCACGGCAGTCGAGGGTTGCCTTCACTCCCTTGTGAGGTGGCTGACCGGTCTTGCTCGTGTCCGTGAGTGCAGCCGGGGCCGTGATGCTGACCTCGCTCACTCCGCGTGCTTCCGGCACTGGCCCCTTCTGAGCCGCGCAACCTTTACTGCACCCAGCGGCGACCATCGTCAGTACCGGCAGGGAACAGAGTCGTGCCCATCGAGCCGCTCGCCCCGTGGGCATCACGCCGGAGCAGCCCTCATCCTCTCGAAACATGCGCGAGAGCATAGCGCGGGAGCCCTCCCTCGCGCGGCGAAATAATCGGTGCTTGGCGTGGCACGCGCCAATCGATAATCTCGACCCTCCAGGTAATTCCTTCGATGAGCAACGAACCCCGCACCCAAGACTCCCGGCGTTTCTCCCCCTCTGACACCTTCGTGCAGCATGCACGTATTGCGTCGAAGGAGGCCTACGAGGCTCTCTACAAGCAGTCGCTCGACGACCCCGAGGCCTTCTGGCGCGCGCAGACGGCAGACCTCGTCTTCCGAAAGCCTTTCACCAAGTTCGCGGAGTGGAACCTGCCCGAGGCCAAGTTCTTCGTGGGCGCCGAGCTCAACATCACGGAAAGCTGCCTCGATCGCCACCTGTCGACGGCGGCTCGCCAAAAGGCCGCGATCATCTGGGAGGGTGAGCCCGGTGAGACTCGAACCCTCACGTACTTCGAACTTCATCGTGAAGTCGTCCGCCTCAGCGCAGCCCTCCTCGACTTGGGTATCCAGCCTGGCGATCGCGTCGCCATTTACATGGGCATGGTTCCCGAGGCCGTTATCGCGATGCTCGCATGTGCTCGCGTCGGAGCAACCCACTCCGTCGTATTCGGCGGCTTCAGCGCCGACTCCCTTCGCGATCGCATGAACGATTGCCAAGCCCGCCTCCTCATCACCCAAGACGGCGCCTACCGCCGCGGCAACATCGTGCCCTTGAAGAAGATGGCCGACGAAGCGGTTCAAGGTGCCCCCAGTGTCGAGAAGGTCATCGTCTTCGGACGCATGGGCAAGGCGGCGACCGACATCGACATGAAGCCCGGCCGCGACGTGTGGTGGAGTGATTTGCTTTCGCGCACGCCTTCACCCAAGAGCATCGAGCTCGCCGAACGCGCCCAAGCCTTCGATGCGGAGCATCCGCTCTTCATCCTCTACACCTCGGGTTCGACCGGTAAACCGAAGGGCCTCCTCCACACGACCGGAGGCTATCTTGCCGCTGCGCACGTCACGGCGAAGTACGTCTTCGACCTCAAAGACACGGACCTCTACTTCTGCACCGCCGACATCGGCTGGGTCACGGGTCACAGCTACTTGGTCTACGGTCCTCTCTCGAACGGCGCTTCCTGCATGATGTACGAAGGAGCCCCCAACTTTCCGGATTGGGGTCGCTTCTGGGAGATCATCGAGCGTCACGGCGTTACCATTCTCTACACGGCCCCCACGGCGATTCGCGCATTCATCCGCGCCGGCGACGAGTGGCCGCAGAAGTACGATCTCTCCTGTCTTCGCCTCCTCGGAAGTGTGGGTGAGCCCATTAACCCCGAAGCATGGGTTTGGTACCACAAGACGATCGGCGGGGGCCGTTGCCCCATCGTGGACACGTGGTGGCAAACGGAGACGGGCAGCATCATGCTCTCGACCCTACCGGGCGCGGTCGACTCGAAGCCTGGTTCGACGGGTCTCCCACTATTCGGCGTCGATATCTCCCTTGCGCACGACGACGGAGACGAAGTGAAGGGTGCCGGCGCCGGCAAACTCATCATCAAGCGTCCGTGGCCTTCCATGGCACGCACCATCTACGGCG
Organism: Polyangiaceae bacterium; assembly: GCA_046351415.1. Lineage (GTDB taxonomy): Bacteria > Myxococcota_A > Polyangia > Polyangiales > Polyangiaceae > JABFRG01. The sequence continues at coordinate 588,084 of JAXLYO010000002.1, forward strand.
ACCCGCAACGGTACAAGGACACGTATTGGGGCGTCATCTCGAACGTGTACTTTACAGGTGACGGTGCCCGACGCGACTCCGATGGCTACTTCTGGGTCACCGGCCGCATCGATGACGTACTCAACGTTGCGGGGCATCGGATTGGCACTGCCGAAATCGAAAGCGCCCTCGTTAGCCACCCAGCCGTCGCCGAAGCCGCAGCCGTCGGCCGCCCCGACGAGCTCAAAGGTCAGGCCCTCGTCGTGTTCGTGACGGTGAAAAGCGGCGTCACCGCGGACAAGGAACTGAAGACACACCTCATCGAACACATCGACAAGGAGATCGGCAAGTTCGCACGCCCCGATCAAGTTCGCTTCGCCGATGCGCTTCCAAAAACTCGCAGCGGGAAGATCATGCGACGCCTCCTCAAAGACGTCGCCGCAGGGGTGGTCGAGACGCGAGGCGATACTTCGACACTCGAAGACCTCGGCGTGCTCGCCAAGCTTCGTGCCGACGAAGACTGACTCAACCTAATATTTTTGGACATCCGAGCGTCGATTCGGAGAAGAATAATTCTTCCCTCGAAATCGGCAGGTCGTGCACTTTTGTGTCCACGGGAAAGCATCACGACGAACGTTCTACATATTCCCCGTGAATCTCGCAGGTCGCGCACACGCAGGTCTCCTCCCCTCTAGGTGACCGCTGTGGCGACGGGTGGTTGGAGGTGCCACAAATCCGCCAGAACGGATACCGTTTTGCCGAATGCAGCGAATACTGGAGGCTACGAACCGTCAGTCTCCACGACGACGCGGACGAGCATTCATGACTCTCAGCAAAGGCACAATCATCGGTGACCGATACCGCGTTCTTGCCCATCGAGCGAATGGCGCGTCCGGGTCAGTGTATGAGGCAGAGCACGAAGGTCTGAACAAGATCGTCGCGCTGAAAGTGGTGCATGCGAACCTCGCGAGTTCGGTCCTCGTGGGCCGCTTCTTCCGAGAGGCGCGCATCCTGACGACCCTCGACCATCCGAACGTCGTTCGCGCGCTCGACGTCGGGGTTGATCCCAGCGTCGGTGCCTTCATGGCGCTCGAGTACGTCGAGGGCGAAGATCTCGAGAGTCGCCTCGGCCGTGAACCACGTCTCGAAGTCGAGCAGGCCCTGCGCATCGCTCATGACATCGCCATGGGCGTCGCGGCGGTTCACTCGGCTCGTATCATCCATCGCGACCTCAAGCCCGCCAACGTCCTCCTCGAGCGGAATACCGGCCGAGCAAAGGTCACCGACTTTGGTGTCGCGCGCATCCGTGATGACCTGCGCCAGCTCGACTTGAACGGCGCAGTGACCGAGTTCGAAATGGCGGTAGGCACTCCTCAGTACATGGCACCCGAGCAAGTGGCCAGCCCGCACGAAGTCGATGATCGAACGGACGTCTTCGCGCTCGGGGCCATTCTGTTCGAGATGCTCTCCGGCCGTCCCGCCTTCGACACGCCACGGCTCGAGCGGCTCCTGCGCGACGTCCTTCTGCGGAAAGCCCCATCCCTCGGTACGTGTGGGGTGCCACTTCCGCCAAACATCGTCAACCTCGTCGACGCGATGCTCGCGCCGGCTCCCGAGTATCGACCAAAGAGCATTGCAGAGGTCGCGCGCGAGCTCGAGAACGTCTTCGCGGTGAAGCGCAGTGTGCCCCCTCCCTCGCTCGCCGCCGGGCTTGCGGCCACGTCGCGCTCGGCCGTGCCCGCCATCTCCTTTGCACCTGAGTCGTCTGCAGCGGTCGAAGCGGCGCGTGGTGCATCGAGCTTTCCTCCTGTCACGCATGCGGACGAGGAAGCACATACCGAACGAGCGCCCATCGTCGTCCTTCCCGGGTCTCACATCGCTGCGCGAAATGCCAAACGCTTCCTCCCGGCCTCCGCGTACGTGGCCATGGCATGCCTCGCCCTCGGCGGCTTCGCGCTCGGTCGCACGACGTTGCCGCGCGCGGGAGCTCAAGATGTCCCCCCTCACGCCGCCTATGGAACTGCCCCGTCACAAGGCGTCCTCCTTCCCCAAGCACTTCCCCCAGCACCGCAAGGGCCTTTGCCCAGTATTGCACTGACAGCTTCGGCACCAGTGCCAACGGCCACCGCGACGACGCAGCCCAACGAAGGACAAAAGCCAGCACTTCGTCCTTCACGAAAAGCGCTTCCGGTTCGTCCTTCCTCGGTCCCATCCGAATCGTCACCGAGCCCTGCGCCGAGCTCTGATGAGTCACTCATTCGGAAGTCAGACGAATGAGTTTCTTTGCGTTTTCGTAACGTCCTTCTCATTCCGTTTCACGAAAAAACGCGCTAGTCATCCACGAAGTGCGTTCTGCCGCTCGTTCTCTCCCGCCGCCGCCGACAGGCAAAGTCGCCCAGCGTTTCGCGGCCCTCATCGACGCACTGGCGAAGCGCCAGGCAGAGAGCCCCTGGCTCCTCATTTTCCTCGTAGCGCTCCTTTCGGGTCTCGGCCTCTACTTCACCACGAGGCTCGAGCTACGCACGCGCTACGACCAGCTACTTCCGGACTCGCAACCGAGCGTCATCGAGCTTCGTCGCGTCACGGAGAACACGAACACCTCGCAGAGCATCGTCGTCATGCTCGAGGGGAACGACACCGCGCTTCTCCGGAAGTTCGGCGACGCGCTCGTTCCGGAAGTGAAGGCCCTCGGCCCCTCCGTCGTGAGCCACGCCGAAGACGGAATCCACGAAGCGCGGAACTATTTGCAGCCTCGCAGCGGCCTGTTCGCAAAGCGCGCCGACCTTGAGAAGTTTCATGACGATCTCGAAGCGCGTTGGGACTGGGAGGTCGGCAAGGCGCAGGACACGAACCTGGACGACGACGCAGCCGAGCCGCCGAAAATAGACGCGGAGATGGCTCGCAAGCGCTTCGGCCTCGGCGACAAGGACAAGAAGGAGCGCTTTCCCGACGGCTACTATCAGACGCCCGAAGGGAACGCGCTCGTCGTCATGATCGGCACACCCATTCAAGCCGGTGACCTCGCAGGAAGCGAAGTCGTGCGCGACAAAGTGGAGGCGGTCGTCTCCAAGGTCCACGCGCGGCCGGAGTTCGCGAGCGTCAAAGTGGGCTATGCCGGCGACCTCATCACGAGCCTTGCCGAGTACGGCACCATCAAGCGAGACCTGTTCGAAGTAGGCCTTACGGGCATCGCCATGGTTCTCTGCGTGGTGCTCCTCTACTTCATGCGCGCCCGCGCACTCGTCGTCATGGCCATCACGATCCTGTGCGGCTTGTGTTGGACCTTCGGGCTCACCCAGGTGGCTATCGGTCACGTCAACGTGGCCACGGGTTTCCTCTTCAGCATCGTGGCCGGCAACGGCATCAACGTCGGCGTCCTCTATCTCGCACGCTACTACGAGGAAAGGCGCGCAGGTGCGAACGCGGCCGAAGCGATCCTTACGACGCACCGCGCGACATGGCAGTCGACGCTCGTGGCAGCGGTCGTGGCAGCGGCGGCGTACATGTCGCTCAGCGTGACCGACTTCCGCGCGTTCAAGCATTTCGCGTTCATCGGCGCGAGCGGCATGATCTGCTGCTGGCTCGTCACGCTCTTGCTCTTGCCCGCCCTGCTCGTGGTCTTCGACGCGAAGACGGTCCACGTTGCTGCAAACGAGAACATGGGGCTCTTCGCACGCCTCCGTCGGAGCGGCATCTCCTACGGACGTGCGTTCTCGTACCTCGTACCGAAAGCACCCCGGCTCATCTTGGGCCTCGGCGTTCTCATCGCCATCGCCGGTGCGGCTCTCTCGGTTCGCTACGCAAAGAGCGACCCGATGGAGTACGACTTGCGCAAGGTCCAGAACGCGCGTTCCGAAACCGGCGACATGTATCGCATCTCCGATCTCTCCGTGAAGATCCTGGGCGAATACAAGTCCGCGATGGTCGTCCTCTGCAAGACCCCTGAGCAGGCGCAGATGCTCGAAGAATCGCTTCAAGTACGCTGGAATGCGGCGCCGGAAGGACAGAAGCCGTTCGAGGGAGTGCATGCCCTCATGGACTTCGTCCCGAAAGAGCAGGCCGAGAAGCTGCCGACGCTCGTCGCCATTCGTGATCGCCTCATCCGCGCGCACGAAAAGAACATGATCTCAGAGAAGGATTGGAAGGAGCTCGAGCCCATCTTGCCGACGGACAAGGTGGTCCCCTTCACTGCCAAGGATCTCCCGGAAGACCTCGCCCGTTCGTTCACAGACAAGTCCGGCACGCGCGGCACCCTCGTGCTCATTCAGCCCACGGTTGGGCAAGACGACGAGGACCTGCGTTACCTCATTCGCTATGCGGACTCCTTCCGCGAGACCATCCTGCCCAACGGTGATCTCGTGCGAGGCTCGGGCCGAGCGGTGGTCTTCGCAGACATCCTGAAAGCAGTGACATCCGACATTCCAAAGGCTGTCTCGCTGTCACTCGTCATGACCTTCCTCACGGTGTTCCTCGCCTTCCGCCGAGGTCCCCAGTCGCTTTCCGTTCTTGCTGCGTTGTTCGTCGGGCTCGCAGGTGTGGCGATCTACATGCAAGTCACCCACATCAAGATCAACTTCTTGAACTTCGCGGCGCTTCCCATCACCTTTGCAATCGGTGTCGACTACGCGGTCAATCTGATGCAGCGCTACCACGCCGACGGCGGCTCTCGTCGTATCTTGAGCGCGCTCGAAACGACGGGCGGCGCGGTCGTCCTCTGTTCCCTCACGACCATTCTCGGCTACCTCGCGCTCGTGCGGTCCCACAACCAAGCCATCGGTTCGCTCGGCCGCCTTGCCGTCATGGGCGAAATCAGCTGCCTCCTCGCGGCGGTCCTCGTGCTGCCCGCCGGTTGGTACTTGCTCGAGCAAAGAGCCGATCGCAACCGCAAGGACAAGGCCCCCGAAGAGACGCCCGCCGCCGAGAAGGGCTGATCAGTCCTCGTCTTCGTCATCGACGCGGGCGTCCGCGCGACGATTGTACGTCACCTCTTCGGTGACGATCGCGTGTGGCCGACTCGGACGACTCGAGGGAACCTCTTCGTCGGCGCTTTCGAGCGGCGGCGGTTCCTTCGACGTGAGCCGGATACGTGCTGTCGGAACGGTGCCGCGCACGGGAGCCGCGATGGGCGCAGGCGCAACCCCTTGATCGGCCGGAAGCCCCTTCTTCGGCGGCTTTACCGTCGGTCGGTCCATCCCGCAACAGTGCCATGCGTCCCCCATCCCGGCCAGAATCTACGGATAGATTTGTAGGGAAAGGTGGTCGCGCCTATCGAAGCAGGCGTGCGATGTCGGGCGTGAGGAGAAGAGGCTCCTGCGTAACCGCAGCCTGCGTTGGCCCGAGAAGGCGAACGTCTTGAGACGCGAGTGTGTGCCAGTACAGAATCGTCTTCGCCTTTTCTCTCAAGGCAAGAGCGGCGGCGAACGCCTTCGCCGTATAAGTCATGTCGAGCGCGAGCCCTTCGGCATGCGCAAGACTCACAGCGCGCGTGGCCGCGTCGGTCGCGTATCCGTAGCCCGCGCCAACATACGACCCATCGACGACGAGCTTGCCCGCCGCGCATTTGGTCATCGCACGATCGAGTCCGAGTTCTTGCAGTCGACGCTGCAGCATGAAGCGAAGCGCGATCACAGGCTTCGACACGGCAACCGCAAGAACTCGCGTCGAGAGCCCCACCTCTGCCAGGCCGGCCGCGAGGCCTGCAGCCGTCCCCCCCGACCCGAGCGCAACGACGATCCATTCGGGTTCTGGAAGCTCGCCTCGGGCGATCTGCTCCGCAAGTTCATGAGCCGCCAGCCGATAGCCGTCCGAACCGAGCGGACACGAGCCACCAAGAGGAATCCAAAAATCGTCTCTGCGTCTCTCGCGCATCACGGCAAGGGGAACCGACGCATAGCTTCGAAGCGGAATGGCAGACAGTCCCGAGGCGAGCGACGCGCGCACCGTTTCTTCGACGTGCGGTGTCCTCGGCTGCGGTACGAGCAGCGCAGCGACCTGAAAGCCTCGGGCAGTTCCATGGAAGGCCGTTGCAAGCACGTGATGGCTGCCCACCGCGCCGATGGTGAGGATGCGACGCGCGCGCTGCCGCTCGGCCTGTTCGAGCAGCGCCTCGAGTTTGCGAACCTTGCTTCCGCCATAGCGCGCGTGCGTGAGATCATCGCGCTTCACCCATAGGCGCGAAGACTCCGTGGCGAGTCCCGAGAGCTCGGACACCGGCGTGGGATAGTGACCAATCATGCGGAAAGACCCAGCTTTTGCGCGATGTTTCGCTTTTCTACATTTCGAAACATTTCCGAAACCTCGAGAAGACTAGGGTCTGCCCCGTGAAGAAGATCGAGGCCATTATCAAACCGTTCAAGCTCGACGAAGTCAAAGACGCGCTTTCGCAAGTCGGCGTCCAAGGCATGACCGTCACGGAGGTGAAGGGCTTCGGCCGAACGGGCGGCAAGAAGGAGATCTACCGCGGCTCCGCGTACGTCGTCGACTTCGTCCCCAAGGTGAAGATCGAGGTCGTCGTACCCGACACGTTGGTTCACGACGTGCTCCAAGCCATCGAAGACGCCGCGAAGACGGGCCGCATCGGCGATGGAAAGATCTTCGTGAGCCCCATCGAAGAAGCCGTTCGCATCCGAACGAGTGAACGCGGTGAAGAGGCCATCTGAAACAGTTTCGCGCTTAGCAGAAGCAGACAACAGAGAGGAATCCATGAAAGTAAGTGAAGTACTGGAGCTCGCCAAGAAGAACGACGTGAAGTTCGTCGACCTGAAGTTCTGCGACATGCCTGGTCAGTGGCAGCACACGACCATTCCGGCAGAACGATTGAACGAAGGTCTCTTCGAGGACGGAATCGCTTTCGACGGTTCCTCCATTCGTGGGTTCCAGCCCATCGATGCTTCCGACATGCTCATGATCCCGGACCCTGCCACGGCGCAGATCGATCCGTTCTATGCGAACCCGACCCTCAGCGTCGTGTGCTCGATCTTCGACCCGATCACGAAGCAGCCCTACGGCCGTGACCCGCGCCAGATTGCCCGGAAAGCCGAAGCGTACGTGAAGCAGACCGGCATCGCCGACACCGTATACATGGGCCCCGAGGCGGAGTTCTTCGTCTTCGACGACGTGCGCTTCGATCACTCGAAGCCGAACCAGGGCTACTACTTCTTGGACAGCGCCGAAGGTGCGTGGAACAGCGGCCGCGAAGAGTTCCCGAACCTCGGCTACAAGACGCGCCACAAGGAAGGCTACTTCCCCGTCCCGCCGACCGACACGCTCGGCAACCTGCGTCAGGAGATGATGCTCGAGCTCATGAAGAGCGGCATCGAAGTCGAAGTCGGCCACCACGAGGTCGCGAGCGGCGGTCAGTGCGAAATCGGCGTGAAGTTCAACAAGCTCGGGGCAGTCGCCGACCAGCTCCTCTGGTTCAAGTACATCGTGAAGAACGTTGCACGCCGCAATGGCAAGACCGTGACGTTCATGCCGAAGCCCATTTTCGGCGACAACGGGTCGGGAATGCACGTGCACCAGTCCCTCTGGAAGGAAGGAAAGCCGCTCTTCGGCGGTGACGGATATGCGGGCCTCTCGCAGACCGCGCTTCACTACATCGGCGGCATCATCAAGCATGCCGGGGCACTCGCCGCCCTCACGAATCCGACGACGAACAGCTATCGCCGCCTCGTCCCAGGCTTCGAAGCTCCGGTGAATCTCGCGTACTCGAGCCGGAACCGATCGGCCTCGGTTCGTATTCCGATCACGGGCCCCTCGCCCAAGACGCGCCGCATCGAGGTCCGCTTCCCGGACCCGAGCTGCAACCCGTACCTCGCGTTCTCTGCCATGCTCATGGCAGGCCTCGACGGCATCCAGAACAAGATCGACCCGGGTGACCCGATGGACAAGGACATTTACGCGCTCTCACCCGAGGAGCTCAAGGACATCCCCCACATGCCGGGAAGTCTCGAAGAAGCGCTCGATGCCCTCGAGAAGGACAACGAATTCCTTCTCCGCGGGGACGTCTTTACGAAGGACTCGCTTGGCGAGTGGCTCGACTACAAGAAGAACAAGGAACTGAATCCCGTGCGAATGCGTCCGACGCCGCACGAGTTCTACCTGTATTACGACTGCTGAGAAGCAGCTCCCTACGCGCGCGACGCGCGGGCCTCAGCGACCGAACGAGAATCGGTAGCCGAGGTTCAGCGTCGCGCCTGTCATTTTGACCTTGGCCACATCGTACTCACTCACACTGGTTCCTCGATAGCCGAGCTCCAAGAACAACGCCCCCGGTCCCAGCGCATACGAGGCGCCAACGTACCCCGTGAGCCCAAAGAGAATGGCGCTTCCATCCTGCGGAGCACGGGTTCTAGAGGAGAGCGTCGATTGCTGCAGCAGCAATTCGGGCATGACACCGAGATAGGGCGAGAAACGCGCGTCCCTCGTGCCATAGCGAAACGCGAAGGGCGCACCGATCGCGACGGCTTGATGCGTCATCGACGGACTCGAGAGGCCAGCTGGCGCGACGACGTCAAAACGCTCTTTGTACCCCTCGAAGCCAACGCGAGCCCCGAGCGCGAAGTACCCCTTCTCTACGGGAAAGCGAGGACCAAGGCCGAAGAAGAGTCGTCCCCCGAGGTCACTCGTACTTGCGAGACCGCCACCCCCGGCCTCGAGCTCGATGGACGGGCGCTCCTTCGCAGGCGTTAGCGGCTCTACCTTCGGCGGAAGCACGAGTGACGCGGTAGGCTCACCATGCATCCCTGCAGCGTTCACCGAGATTCGCACATTGCGAACGAAGCCACTCCACTTCAGCTCGAGCACGTACGCGCCCGGTGACGCGCCATCCGGCACCACCGATGAGATTTCGACGCCTGGATGATCCGATACGAACACGGCATCGGACGCCGGAACGCGCTCGTTCTTTTCATCGAGCAGCCACACTCGGAGACGGCCTTCAGGAGTGACACGCCCGCCGTACAAGCGCAGCACCTTGGGACGCGCGGCTGGCACGTCCACGGTCGCAGCCCCCCGCTTGTCTGCGAGTGCGCACGTGAGACGATGCGAAGTGAGCGACGACAGGGCTCTCGGTCCCATGAGTTCGCCACCATCGACCGCGCAGGAGGCTCCCGGAAGCGGCGCGATGCCCAGCGTGTAACCCGGTAGCCGCGTGACCGGCGGAGCGACGACGCGCACGGGATGTACCACCGAAAAGGGTCCTTCGAACTCATCGGCATCGATCGCGCTCACGCGCACGAAGTAGCCCGTGGCGTGCGTGGCGTGCGTCTCGAGATGCGTGACCGCGGCAGGCACCCTCGTATCGACGAGAACGTCCGAGAAGTCCGCATCGTATGCAAGTTGCAAACGATAAGCCGCAACCGCGACGGCCCCCGTGGGCCCATAGTCGCCGGTCACCACGGCCGTGTCCCCCTTGACGAAGGAAAGCGAAGCAGGAGGGTTCGTCCAGTTGGGAGCTCCCGGAAGGGGCTTTGGCGGGCTCGGGGGCTTGCCCAGGTCCGCTTTGGAGCCGAAGTTTTCGGGCACACTGACCGTCTTCTTCTGTGAAGTGATGTCGGACTGGCCCTTGTAGACCGCGAGCCGCGCACTCTTCTTGTCGTCGACGGAGACTTTGGCCTCGCCACGACCGATCGAAACCTTGCCGGTGGGGACGTCGATATCCTTCCGGCCTGCTAGTTCCCCGAGACGAGCCCGAAGTGAGCCGGTGACGAGGGACGCCTCCCCGACTTTGCTCGCACGCGATTGGACGTCCCCGAGAATGACGACGAGCGTGTGCTCTCCGAGTCTCAGCTGACTCTCGTCACGAAAGAGAAGGTCCGCGGCGGAGCTCTCTTTCGTACCGACCCGATTGCCCTTGAACAGCGGGTCTTCTTTCTTCGCAGGCTTCGGCTCCGGAGCTTGCACTTCGACTTTGTTTCGCAGAGCCGTGATTCTCGCGTCGGGTGCGGCAACCTTCCCGATGGGCTTCGGCGGGAGACGAAGCGTGCGGCCCTCGGCCAGGTTGTGCGGGGGAGTCCCCATGCCGGGGTTGGCCTCGTGGATGACGTCGACCATGCGAGAGTCGCCATAGAAGCGCGCCGCGATCGCCGCGCAGGTGTCACCCTTCTTCACGGTGTAGATCGTGTCCTCTGCATGGGCGTAGTTCGCCACGATGCAGACTCCTGCCCCGATTGCCCATCGATGAGAGCGCATCACCATCATCTTCCTCGCCTCAGCATGCGTTTGACTCTTCGGGAAATCTCGTCGTTTGCCGCACCTTCGATCGTCGCATCGGTGGCGCCGGCCCGGATGAGGTCCGTGATCTCCCGAGCGCCTTTCGCTCCTACGCAGAGAACGAGCGTCCCTTTCGAGAGTTCGCGCAGGCGCACGAGCCGCTTTTGACCTTCATCAGCGAACGAGACGACGAACGCTCGAATGGGCTCGTCGCGATAGACCAACGGTGGATCGGTAGCGTCCTCCCACAGGGTCGCACGAAACCCCGCAACGGAGAGCGCCGTTCGAATCTCCGACGCTCCGTGACTCTTCGAAACCCAAATGACGACCGTGGCCGCCTCGAGTGATGCATCCTCGGTTGGGGCCTTCTCCTGTTTCACTTGTGTCGGAGCCCGGTCCTCACGATCGAGCGCCGCGACACGCACACGCTCGTCCGCCGCGCGCTCCAGCATGGAGTCGGGGTCCGTCCCCTGCAGTGCTGCCGCAAGTGCGTCACGGAACTCGAGCGCGGAGTAGCGTGCCGCTGGCGACTTCGACAAGGCTCTCCGAACCACCTTCTGTAGCCCCACCGAGATGTCCGTGCGCTTGTGGCCGACGGTGTCCATGGCGGGAGGTTCGACGAACATGTGCTGTGCGAGTAGGCCGGCACTTTCTTCTGCGTCGAATGGCGGCACTCCGGTGATACTTTCGTACAACATGCATCCAACCGCGTAGACGTCCGTTTCGGGCCCTACGTCTTCACCGCGACACTGCTCCGGTGACATGTAGTGAGGAGTTCCCTGTACCGACCCCACCTCGGTGAGACGTGTCTTTTCGCCCGACTGGGGGATGCGCGCGAGGCCAAAGTCGAGGAGCTTGATGTGATCGAAACGACCACTGCGCTCGACGAGCATGACGTTGTCGGGCTTGAGGTCTCGATGCACGACCCCTCCCTCGTGCACCGCAACGAGCACCTGGAGCAGCTGGTCGAACACCTCTCCGATGCGCGGTAGTGGCAACGCCGGTGCATTCTTGGAAAGCACGTTCGACAGTGGTGTTCCTTTGACGAGCTCCATGACGAGGTAGAGCTCCCCGTCGAGGTCCCCGAAATCGAGAACCGATACGACCCCGGGGTGGCGAATTTTCGCGAGCAGCTCCGCTTCGCGGCGAAAGCGCGCTCGGAGGGTTGGCAACTCTCCGTAGATGCGATGGAGGAACTTGATGGCCACACGCTCGCCGAGCGCGAGATGCGTACCGACATAGACCTTGCCCATCCCCCCCGCACCGAGAAGAGAGTCGACACGATATTTCCCATCGAGGACGTGTCCGACGAGCGGATCGAAAGAACGCTCCCCGCAGTCAGGGCACAGGCCGTCGTCTCTCACCGCCGTCCCGCCGCACGTTGCGCATACCTTCTCGACGTTCGTCATCGCTCGCTCCTGCGCACGTTCACGACATCTCCACTTCGAGCACTTCTATCTCTTCGGACTTACCCCGAATGCGCTGGAGTCCCAAACTTCGGTAGGTGTACGTATCGTCGCCAGCTTCATTCGCCGAGGCGACGACCTTCGAGGTAACGAGGGTCTGCCCCGGACGCGCCAAGCTCTCCAGTCTCGAAGCGACGTTCACCGTGTCTCCGATGGCTGTGTACTCCATGCGTCGTTCGCTTCCGAGATTTCCAACGACAGCAGGTCCCGTGCTGACGCCGATACCGAGATGCACCGCAAACCCGTACTTCTCGTTCCACGTGCCTTGCATGGATTCCACGAAACGATGCATGTCCTCTGCGCAGGCGAGCGCTCGAACGGCGTGTTCTTGCTCCGTTTCCGCTGCTCCAAAGAGCGCCATGAGGCTATCGCCGATGAATTTGTCGACGATGCCTTCGTGACGAAAGACGATTTCGGAAAGCAGACCGAAGAGTTCGTTCAAGAATGCGACGACCTTTTCGGGCTCCGCCGAATCGGAGAACGCCGTGAACGACACGACGTCAGAAAAGAGCACGGTCACCTCACGACGCTTTCCGCCGAGCTCGAGCGAACCTTCTCCGCTCGCGATGGCTTTCGCGACGTTCTCCGGCAAGTATCGCGAAAGCGACGCTTCGACCCCCGCGCGACGTGCGATCTCCTTTTCCCCTTCGGAGAGTGCTCCGGCCATTTTGGTGAGAGACGTTCCAAGCACTTCGAGTTCGTCGCCCGTCTTCACCGTGCTCTTCGCTGCCCACTCTCGCTTTCCGTAGCGCTCCGTGAGAGCGACCAGGGCACGAATCGGTGCCGTGGTGCGCTCGGCCAACAGAGCCGCAACCAAGATAGCGAGCCCAAGCAACACGACGAACGCGATACCGATTTCGCGACGCGCTACGAAGAGCTCCGGAAACGCCTCACGTTCCGGTCGCACGATGACGAGAAGGAAGTGACGCGAAGGTATGTGTAGCAGCGCACCGTTGACGACCTCCCCGCTTGCGAGCGTAAGCTGCGTGCGAGCCAACACTCCGGGGGGCGGGGCAGCATCCCCGAGGACCTGGTCGAGGAAAAGGCGGTTGCGACTCCCGGCCATCCTTCCGGCAAGGAGCACCTTCTTCTCGTCGAAGAGGGAAACGCACTTGTCGTCGGTCCCGTCACCGAGCGCCCCGTGCGTGACCGAATCGATGAGCTCGTCGAGAACGCCCGGACGCATGCGCGCAAGCACCCACCCTCGAACGACTCCGTCCTTGCCGATGGGTGCGAGGTAGCGGAGGTCCGCGGTATCTTGACCTGGGTCGGGAGACAACCAACCTGGGACAGCGCTCGGCGGGAGCTTCGGTGCACTGAGAACGGGCCCGCCCCCCTTCCCTTGCTTCATCTCGTCGATGAAGGTGCGCTCCGCATCGTAGATGGCGACGCGCTCGATGACAGGCTCCGTCGCGAGGAGGTCCTTCGCAAGAGACTCCCGAGCCGTGTCGCTCGCGATGTCTCCATCTCCGAGGACGCGACCTACGCGGACGGCGACATCGGCGGCTCGCTCCAGATGTGTCGTGATTCCCCGACCAATCTCTTGGATGACCAGAGCCTCCAACGACTTTTCGGAGTTCTCGAAGCCGGTACGAAAGAGGCGGAGCGCACGTGTTGCAAAGAAGGCCAGCGGGAGCAGCGCGATGAACACCGCCGCAAGCGACCATTTCGACCGAATCGACCAACGCATTCGCACGCCACGAAGGATGCGAGCATGGGGTGGGCCATCACGCAACCATCTAGTGTTCGGAGTGCGTGTTCGCCGCCTGGCTCCAGAGATCAGCGACGTGCGGAATCGATTGGCGAAGCCATTTCTTGGTCCGATCCCGTCGGACCTGTAGCATCCACACCTCAACCGTAGCCTCCGCGCTACACCCCGGTTGCCGCCAATTCCGCGATGAAAATGGAGGCTTCTGGCAGAGCTCGAAACGACGTATGTGGTAGATTCCAGCCATGTCAGAAGGTTCGGGATCGGTGCGCCCTACGCGCGACGCCAAGGGAGGACTCCTGCGCTCCGCTGTCGCGGCTCGTCTCGAGCTGACGGTCGAGCAGGAAGCCGGAAAGCCGACCACACGCACCGTGGTACTCGATGGAGAGCTTTTCCGGATTGGGTCGCACCCCTCGAACGACCTCATCATCGACGACCCGAGCGTATCTCGATTCCACTGCCGTCTCGTGCACGAACGAAACGTGTGGCGCGCCATCGATACGGGCTCGCGCAACGGCACGCACATTCAAGGTGTGCGCATCCATGACGCAGAGCTCCCCGGAACGGAGTGCGTCCTGCGCATGGGCGATAGGGCCGTGCGCGTACGCGAGTTGCCGGCCGAGACCCCCGTAGAACTCCTCGATCGACCGAGCCTCGGGGAATTGTTTGGCTTGTCCGTGACCATGCGGAAGCTCTACGCCCTCATCGAGCGCGTCGCGTCGACCGACGCCAACGTCCTCATCGAAGGCGAGAGCGGCACCGGCAAGGAGCTCGTCGCGACCGAAATCGTTCGGCGTGGCCCACGAGCTCAGCGTCCCTTCGTCATCGTCGACTGTAGTTCCATCTCCCCCTCTCTCATCGAATCCGAACTTTTCGGACACTGCCGGGGTGCCTTCACCGGTGCAGACCGCGAGCGCATCGGCGCGTTCGAAGCTGCACACGAGGGCACGGTTTTTCTCGACGAACTCGGCGAGCTGCCACTCGAGATGCAACCGAAACTCCTGCGCGCACTAGAGGCTCGCGAGATTCGTCGCGTGGGCGAAACCCAAACGCGCAAGGTCGACGTTCGCGTCGTGGCAGCCACGAACCGAAAGCTCGAACAAGAGGTCAACAGCGGCCGCTTCCGCGAAGACCTCTACTATCGCTTGTCGGTGGTGACGCTTCGGGTTCCACCGCTCCGCGAGCGCCTCGAAGACATCGACATTCTGGTCCGGCAATTTCTCGTGGAGCTCGATGCACAGGCTTCAGCCCACCTCTTTCCGCGCGAGCTCATCGACGGAATGATGCGGTACGACTGGCCAGGCAACGTTCGCGAACTTCGCAACTACGTCGAGCGGGCGATCGTACTTCAGCAGACAGAACCGAACCAGTGGGGCGCGGAAGCACGCTCTCCCTCGCAATTGCCGCGGTCGGAGCCGGTCGACATTCACGTGCAATTTCGTCCCTCGAAAGAACGCGTCGTCGCCATCTTCGAACGGAACTACGTCACGGCGCTACTCGAATGGGCGCAGGGAAACGTAAGCAAGGCCGCTCGCAAGGGCGGGATGGACCGTATGAACCTCTACCGTCTCATGCAGCGCTATGGCCTCCGCGATGCTCGGCAACTCGGCGAGGATCACCGCGACGGAAACTCGACGGCCCCGAAGGCTTGAGCTTCCGAGCCCTTCGAGGTCGCGCATGACTGTCGCTTCCGTTCATCGTTTGTAGCGACGTCGCTACATGCGAACGCTGTGTAGCAGCTGAGGTTCCTCTCGGTTTCGACGGGCACATCCACTCGCGGTTTGGCTCGCCCTTTGCTTGTGGGCGCCGCATGACCACGACCCTCGAGGGACGCCCTTCATGAATCCCAAATACTTTCCTGCTTGCTTTGCTTTCCTTGCGACGACCGGTGTCGTCGGCGCTGCTTCCGCTCAAACGACCCCCACGGGCTTCGCGGTGAACCGCTTCGAGCCCTCGGAACGCGGAAGCGAATGGTTCGCGCTCGAGTCCCTCGACTTCCGAGGTCAAGCTCGGCCCGCCATCGGGATCGTCGGCGACTATCAGTACCGCCCACTCGTCGTCCACAACCCAGACGGCGCACCGGGAGTCCCCGCGGGCCAACCGAACGACGGCTCGGTGCGTGGCTCGATTCTGCGCAACGTGTTCACCCTCAATCCCGGCGTCTCGATGGTGTTCTTCGAGCGCCTTCGTTTGGCGGCGAGCCTTCCCATCGTTCTCTTTCAAGACAAGGGCACGGGCAGCACGACCGTTCGCGCCGCCAATGGATCGAATGTGACCTTCGCTGGTCCGCAGGACGAACAAGCCATCGGCGACCTTCGCCTCGGACTCGATTTCCGGCTTTTCGGTGACTACGACGGTCCGTTCCGCCTAGCGGTAGGTTCGCAATTCTGGCTGCCGACAGGAAAGCAGGTCAACTACACGGGCGACGAGGAGTTCCGTTTCTCTCCCCGCATCATGGTAGCGGGTGACGTAAGCGCGTTCGTCTACGCGGCGCGCGTCAGCTTCAACTACCGCCCCGAGCGCTCCTACGGTTCGGACGCTGCGCCGACGTTCGGCAGCGAGATCGGTTTCGCGGCGTCCGCCGGTGTCAAAGCTGGCAAGCGCTTCGTGATCGGCCCGGAAGTCTGGGGCTCGACCGCGGTGATTGGTGACCTTCGCGGCAAAATGGCCACACCCGTCGAAGGTGCGCTCGGTGCACACTACACGATTCCGGGCGACATTCGCCTTGGCGCCGGCGTCGGCACGGGTTTCAATGGGGGCTACGGTTCTCCGCAGGTTCGTGCGCTCTTCAACGTCGAGTGGATGCCCAGCGCCGAGAAGAAGGCGCCGGCAGATTCCGACGGCGATGGCATCCTCGACACCGAGGATGCTTGCCCGACGGCCTTCGGTGTACGTTCGGACGACAAGACCAAGAACGGCTGCCCCGCGGACCGCGACGGTGACGGCGTCTACGACAACGTTGACGCGTGCATCGACGTGCCCGGCGAGAAGACGAGCGACCCGAAGACGAACGGCTGCCCGCCGGACCGCGACGGCGACGGCATCTACGACAGCGTGGACGCTTGCATCGACGTGCCCGGCGTGAAGACCGAAGACCCGAAGACGAACGGTTGCCCCGCGGACCGCGACGGCGACGGCGTTTACGACAAGGACGACGCATGCCCCGACGTCCCGGGCCTCAAGACGAGCGACCCGAAGACGAACGGCTGCCCCGATCCGGACCGCGACAAGGACGGCATCCCGAACGGGGAGGACGCGTGCCCGGATGAACCCGGCAAGGCGAACCCCGATCCGAAGAAGAACGGCTGCCCCGTTGCTCAAATCAAGGACGACCAAATCAAGCTCGCCCCGATCAAGTTCAAGACGGGCAGCGCAGTCATCGAGAAGAGCAAGGAGAACGACGAACTTCTCGGCGCCCTCCTCGAGACGATCAAGACCAACGCAGATCGGGTGAAGGGTCTCGACATCCAAGGTCACACGGACAACAAGGGCATCCCGGCGGCGAACAAGAAGCTCAGTCAAGACCGTGCAAACGCGGTCGTGAAGTGGCTCGTCGATCACGGCCAGCCGAAGGCCATGTTCGTGGCGCACGGCTTTGGTCAAGAGAAGCCCATCGACACGAATGACACCGAGGCGGGTCGCGCGAACAACCGTCGCGTCGAGTTCCACATCCTCAAAGAGGCGCCCGCGCAGAAGCCCGCAGCGACGAAACCTGTAGGCACGAAGCCTCACTGACCGTCAGCACGATCCTGCAAAGGAACCTTCGCGCTCGCGTATCCGTTCGAAACCACTCGTTCGTGCCACGCTGCTCAGCCGTGGCACGAAAGATGTAGTCGGACACTCCCGAAGGCCGCCAGCGTCCCCCTCTTTGGCGGCCTTCACTTACCTCTCTTGGAGAACTGACAAACCACCATGCAAAAAATTGCCCTTCCACTGATGTTCCTCGTGATGACCGCCTGTGGCGGTTCGCTCAAGTACACTCCGAGGTCCGCGAAAGCTCCAGACGCAGACGTCGTCGTCGTTGCCAACGTAGAGGAGGCAGAACACCACACGCGCGTCACCATCAAGGTGGAACACCTCGCCCCGCCGAGCCGCATTCACGAAGCCGCAAAGCACTACGTCGTGTGGCACCGGAAGGATTCCGGCTCAGCGTGGTCGCGCATCTCTTCGCTCAAGTACAGCGAAGGCGACCGAACCGGAAAGATCATCGAAGCCAGCGTTCCCGAGACGGCATTCGACCTTCAGGTGACGGCAGAGGAAAAGCCGGACGTCGCGGCTCCTTCGACGAACCTGCTCATCGAACAACACATCGCGAAGTAGATCGCTCCAATCTCTTCCTTTTTCGGAGGTCGACCCATCATGCGCGGGTCGACCTTCGTCTTCTTACGAACACTGGGTAAAGCAGAATGATCGACGAAAAATTGTTGAACGTGATTTATCTGAAAGCGACGGACGTGGGGCAGAAGCTGCTTGGCGCGATCATCGTCTTCGTCGTGGGGCGCCTCGTCATTGGCTGGCTCAAGAAGCTGATCGCGCGCTCTCTCAAGGCGCGAAGCGTCGAATCGACGCTCATTCACTACGCGGAGAGCGTGACGAACGTGCTCTTCAACATCCTGCTCGCACTCGTCATCCTCGGCACCGTCGGTATCGAGACCACCACGTTCGCCGGTCTCCTCGCGGCAGCGGGCCTCGCCATCGGAACAGCGTGGGGCGGCCTACTTGCCAACTTTGCCGCGGGGGCGTTCTTGATCATCCTGCGACCTTTCCGCAAAGGTGACTTCGTGAGCGTCGCGGGAGGCGTCGTCGGAACCGTCGAGGAGATCGGCATGTTCACGACAACCATCAACACGATGGACAACGTTCGGACGATATTGGGCAACAACAAGGTCTTCAGCGACGGCATCCAGAATTTCACGGCGAATCCATTCCGACGCGTGGATCGCCTCGCTCAGCTCGCGCAAGGCGCGGACCACAAGCAAGCGATCGCGCTTCTGAAGGCGCGCCTCGCCAAAATTCCACATGTCGTCAGCCAACCGGCCCCCGATGTCGAGATCGTGGACTTCACGCTCGCGGGCCCAGTCCTAGCCGTTCGCCCCTACTGCCACAACGACCACTACTGGCAGGTGTATTTCGATACGAATGCTGCCATCCGAGAAGAGCTCGGCGCGGCGGGCTTCCCCGTTCCGGAAACGCACCATCACCTCCGCGGCCAGCTCACCACGAGCTAGCGGTTCGTCAGCAGAAGGGGGGGCGTCCTACTGGATCGGACGCTCTTTCAGCACTTGCGCAGCTCTCGCGGAAACATGATCTCGCGAGGGCTGCCTTCCCAGTAGTGATCGAACTGTACGACGAGTCCGTCACCCACGATGTCGATCACCATGCCGTAGAGACCGATGAGGTGCTCGTCACCGGAAAGCACCGCGTCGCATATTTGAACGCGATCTCCCACGCGAAACGACGGTGGCGCGAGAGAGTTCGCATCTTCCGCTTCGGCGTTGGGCTTCCCGTCATCGGGCGTCACCGGCGCACTGAGAACTTCGCGCCACAGCTTGGTGCGCGCAACGATGGCGCTCACCTTCGCCATGAGCACGCGGCCAGAGAATGGCTTCGCAAGGTGGTCGGTCGCAAGCAGCGACGCGCCTCGGATGATGTCTTCGTCGCCCGTCGCGTTTGCCGTCAGCAAGACGACCGGCAGGAGCCTCGTCGAAGCATCTCTCCGGATGTTTTCGAGCGTCTGGAAGCCATCGCTCCTCGGCATGCGGACATCCAAGATCGCGCAGGCGAGTTCTTCCGCGTTCTCCTTCGCGAGCTTGAACGCCTCTTCGCCATCGCAGGCTTCGATGCACGTCATCCCTGCGCGCTCGAGCCAGGAGCGGAGCAGTGAGCGAATCGAGGAATCATCGTCGGCTACGAGAACGAGGGCGGGACGCGCGTCGGGTGAGGAGGACGGACTCTGTAGCGCAGACATCAATCGCGCTCGATTGTACATCCGATGCGTAGCGCCCGCGAGCTGCGCCTCGCGAGACAAGACAAAGCGCAACCTCTGCCGCAGCAAAGGTTGCGCTCGATGTGGGCCTACGTAACGGCTTCGCTCAGAGTGACGCGTGCTCGGAGCGGCTCTTCTTGCCGTTCTTCTTCGCGCTACCGTTGAGCTTGCCCTTGCTGCCGAGGAGGTCATCGGCCATCTTCGCGGCGCGAGTCGTCTTTTCCCAGCTGAACTCGTCGCGACCGAAGTGACCGTATGCTGCCGTCGCCTTGTATTGCGGACGCATGAGACGAAGCTCTTCCGTGAGGGCCTTCGGACGCATGTCGAAGTGCTCGAGGATGTACTTCTCGAGACGCTCGTCCGAAACCTTACCGGTACCGAAGGTATTCACGTGGACGCCGACCGGACGAGCAACGCCGATCGCGTACGCCACTTGAACTTCGCAGCGCTTGGCGAGGCCCGCGGCGACGACGTTCTTCGCCACATAGCGGGCGTAGTAGCAAGCCGAGCGGTCGACCTTCGTGGGGTCTTTGCCGGAGAACGCACCGCCACCGTGACGGCCCATGCCGCCGTAGGTGTCGACGATGATCTTGCGACCCGTGAGACCGCAGTCGCCCATCGGGCCACCGACGACGAACCGACCGGTGGGGTTGATGTGGAACTTGGTGTTCTTGTCCATGAGCTTCTTCGGAAGCGTCTTCAAGATGACGAGGTCCATGATCGCGTCGCGCAGTTGCTTCTGCTTCACGGTCTCGTTGTGCTGCGTCGAAACGACGACCGCGTCGATGCGCACGGGAACGTCGTTTTCGTACTCGAGCGTGACTTGCGTCTTGCCGTCGGGACGGAGGAAGTCGACCTTCTTGCCGTGGCGGATCGCGGCGAGCTGGCGCGCGAGCCGGTGGGCATAGTCGATGGGGGCCGGCATGAGGCTTTGGGTCTCGTCGGTTGCGTAACCGAACATGAGACCCTGGTCGCCTGCGCCCTGCTCCTTGTGGAGGCCTGCGCCTTCGGTGACGCCTTGGGAGATGTCCGGGCTCTGTTGCTCGACCGCGGTGAGAACCGCGCACGTGTTGCCGTCGAAGCCCATGTCGGACCCGGTGTAGCCGATGCCGTTCACCGTCTCGCGGACGATGGCCGGAAAGTCGACGCGCGCCGTGGTGGTGATTTCACCGGCCACGACGATCATGCCCGTCTTCGCGAGCGATTCGCAAGCAACCCGAGCCTTGGGGTCCTGCGCCAAGATGGCGTCGAGAACGGCATCGGAAATCTGGTCACAGATCTTGTCCGGATGGCCTTCGGTTACGGATTCGGATGTGAATTGATAACGTCCCATTATGCGTGCTGCTCCAGCTGGTGCTCCAGCGCTCGAAAGCGGTTTTGGCTAAAGATGCCCTGAGGCCCAAGGACATTCATCCCGGGCTAAACGCCTGATTAGCGCGCCTTGTGCCGCATGAGAACGGCTATTTTACAGTTTCGGAGCTCGTGCGCTCGGACGGCTACCGAGACTCACCTCGGCCCCGGGCAACGCTGCAATGCAAAGGGTCGCCGCGGGCGCAAACGAAAGCGGCGTGGTGGGCCCTCCGACGGCTTCGTAGAAGGGCGCCGCCAACTGTTCGAGCCGCTCCTGGCCTAGCTCTTCCCAGAGGCCCCGCCAACCGCATGCTGTCGAGATGGAGTGCACGAACATCTCCGCTCGCTCGAAGACCTGCGTGTGGCGAAGTACCGTACACCGCACGACCGATAGTCCAGCGGTTTCGAACATTTCTTGGAGGCGCTCACGCGACGCGAGAGGCCTGCGCGACGCGATCGGATAGTCGGGCCGGCTCCGGCGGAAGGCCGATTCCAGCTGTTCGAATGGGTCCGTCGGGTCTTCCGGCCCCCATACGAGAATCGCGACTTTCCCCGACGGCTTCAGCGCCTTGGACCACGCGGCGATGGTGGCCGTTCGTTCCGCATCCTCGATCTGCCAAAGGCCGAACGCGCAGACAATGGCATCCCACTTCTCGCCGAGCGTGTCGGCGCAGTCGGCCACTCGCCCCTGCAGTTCATTCGACAGGCCCGCGCGCTCGGCCAATTCTTGGCTCAAACGAATCATCTCCGGGCTCGAGTCGGTAGCGACGACGCGCCCACCCGGCGCGACGGCACGCGCGAGGATCTGCGCCTCGGCTCCTGGTCCCGCACTGACCACGAGGGCCGATGCGCCGGGCGTCAGCGCGAGTTCATCCGCAAGGTCTCGATGGTAGGGCCTGAACCTAGGAACCCACTCGGAAAGGTACCCTGCAGCTGCTTTATCCCACGAGGACGGCATGGGGATGCAGCATAGCGCTACTTGGGGTCATTGTGCGTGCACGATTTTCCCTTTCGACGATTGTCGATGCCGGGCTCCGCGGGCTAGGCTCGCCGCATGTCAGGCAGCAGTGGCGGTCCGGAAGCAAGTGGTACGGCATTGAGGCGAACGTCGCTTTTCGCAGAACACCAGAAGTCGGGCGGGCGCATGGTCCCGTTCACCGGCTGGGAAATGCCGGTACAATACACGGGTATCGTCGACGAACACCAAACGGTCCGTACCGCGGCGGGTCTTTTCGACGCGAGCCACATGGGCGAGCTCGAAATGCGCGGGCCTTATGCGAAACAGGTCGTCGATTACCTCGTCACGAATGACGTCGGCAAACTGAAGGACGGCGAGGCCGTGTACACGTGCTGCTGCAACGCAGAGGGCACGATTCTGGACGACCTCATCATCTACCGCGCCTCCGAAGAGCGATTTCTCATCGTTTGCAACGCCGGAAACCACGAGAAGATTGCCGCCGTCTTCAAGAAGGCCGCCGAGAACCACTGCGAGTTCGAGGACCGCAGTGCGGCGACGGCGCTGATTGCTTTCCAAGGGCCGAAAGCGCTCTCTGTCCTCGCGAAAGCGGGTTCGGATGCGGCGAAGTGCGCGGAGCTCAAGTCGTTCACATTCCGAGATGCAGTCGTCGCCAACATCCCCTGCACCGTCGCGCGCACGGGCTACACCGGTGAAGACGGCGTCGAGATCTTCTGCCCCTGGAACGATGCACCGGCCCTCTGGCGCACCCTGCTCGAGCTTGGTCGCGAAGACGGCGTCAAGCCGTGCGGTCTCGGTGCGCGCGACACGCTGCGACTCGAAGCTCGTCTCTCACTCTACGGTAACGACATCGACGAGACGACCGACCCGCTCGAAGCTGGGCTCGGATGGGTCGTGAAGTTCGACAAGGGCGACTTTGTCGGCAAGGAGGCACTCCTCGCGAAGAAAGCCGCCGGCCCCACGCGCAAACTCGTCGGCTTCGAGGTGACGGGGCGCGGCATCGCGCGGCATGGCTACCCCCTGCAGGACACGAACGGAAACGCCGTCGGCATTTGCACGAGCGGCAGCCCCGGGCCCACCGTAGGAAAGAACATCGGTCTCGGCTATCTTCCAACCGCAATGACCGCGATTGGAACGAGCTTCATGGTCGACTGCCGCGGCAAAGGTATCGAAGCCGTCGTGGTCAAAACCCCCTTTTACAAGCGTGCGAGCGTAACCAAATGAGCATCCCCGACAACCTCAAGTACACGACCGATCACGAATGGGCGAAGGTCGAAGGTAACAAAGTCACCGTGGGCATCACGGCCTTCGCGGTCGAACAGCTCGGCGACATCACTCTCGTGAACTTCGACGTCAAGGTGGGCGACTCGCTCACGCACGGAAAGACCTTCGGTACGATCGAAAGCGTGAAGACGCTGAGCGACCTGTTCGCCCCCGTGTCCGGAAAGGTCGTCGCCCTGAATGGCGACCTCGGCAACAGCCCCGAGCTCGTCAACGAGGATTGCTACGGCAAGGCATGGATGATCGCGATTGAAGTCGCAAACAACGACGACATCGCGAAGCTGATGGACGCAAGTGCCTACGGCAAACACGTCGAAGCTGCGAAGTAGCTCTTCCGAAAACGTCTGAACGTTTTCTGCCGCATCGGCTACAGAGGAGCCATGAAGCGCGCTTCTTGCTTTCGGCTCGCAGGCCTCGTCGCATGCACGTTTCCCGGTTTCGTGTTCGCGTGTTCGAGTGGTGACGCGGGTCCATCGCCCGTTCCCACGGCCACGACGACCGCGCCTACGGTGACGAAAGCCTGTACAGCCGTCTCCGAAACGCGCTGTGCGGGCGCCTACGTGGAGACGTGCACGGCCGACGCTGCGGGCAATCTATCTTGGGGGACCAAAGCACGCTGCCCGAACCCTACTCAGGTGTGCAAGAACGCGCGCTGCAGCGACGCCAACCCCAAGGCCGTCGCACAGGTGCCGGACATGGCGCGCGTTACGACCTTTCTGCTCGACTACCACCCTTGGCGCGGTCCGGTCGATGAACCAAAGGTGCTGGAAGACGCCGAGCTCGCGCTTCTTTCGGGTGACGGAAGCGGCGAGTCCTTCTTTCGCGTAGCACAGGCTGCCTTTCGCGCCGTCCCCGGAGGCCACTCGGGCATCTACTCGCTCCACACGCCAACGAACGAGACCGCATGCGGCGGGAAACCCGACGACAAGATCGCGATGAGCACAGCTTCGTGGCACGGCGTTTGTACATCCGTGAGTGGAGACGAGATCGTCGTCTCGCGTCGCTTGGATACGGCCAACATCGACCTCATGCCGGGCGAACGTATCGTCGCCGTTCGCGACGGCGCAGTTTCGTACGAGGGCAAAGGCATGCTCGATGCGCTAGGCGAGCTTCCCATTTGTGCGCCCACGCAGCCTTTCGCACCGGCAGCTCGTGATGTGACCGCCGCGTCCATCCTCAGCCTTGCAAAGCCAGGTTGGATCCTTCGCGTGAAGAACCTCGCTGGAGCTGAACGTGACGTGACGGTGCCCGCACGGCTCGACAAGGCTATCTCCTGTGGCGATTCGTTCAATCGATCACCCGGCGTCGACGGGTTTTCGGTCACGCTACGGCCCGACGGTTATCTCGTCGTCTGGTTGAAGACGTTTGGCAGCACACAGACGCGCCCCCTCCCCTCGCCTCTCACGACCGCGGCGTACAAAGATTGGGTCGCGGGCCGCATCCAAGACCTCCAGACGGAACTCGCGAAGTACCCGTCGGCGAAGGGCATCGTCTGGGACGTGCGCGGCAACACAGGCGGCTCGCAAGACCTCGCGATTGCTCTCGCGATGGGTAGCAAGGCGCCCAGCCAGCGCGGTGGCCTCGTCAAGTGCCTTGCACGCAAAGGCCGAACACATCCCGCAGAGTTCGAGCCGACGTCTACGCCCCCGAATGGCGACTCCACCAAAGTGCTGCCGGGTCCGGAGCTCGACGGTATCGACGCGCTCTTCTCCTACACCGGCAAGCAAGTCGTCGTATCGAATGGCAATATCTACAGCGCCTCCGACCTGTTCGTGTTCGCCGCGAAAAAAGCTGGGCTCAAGGTCGTCGGCCGCTCTGGCCCCGGCGCCTACGGCGCTTCTGCAGGTGCGCCTCGGAAAACACTTCCCAGCTTCATCGTAGAAGGCATTCCTATCTACACATACGTGAGCGGGTGGAGTTGCGTGGATGGGGCCGGCACGCCAATCGAAGGAAACCCGCCGGCCGTCGACGTTGCGGTGGAGCTCGCGAGCCAAGACCTGGCAGCAGGCATCGATACACAGGTCGAAGAAGCCATCAAAGTGCTGGGCCCCTGAGTCGTCAAACCTTCTTCTTCCACTCCGAAAGAAGGAGCAGCGCTTCGATGGGCGTCAGCCTCTCGATGTCGAGCTCCTTGAGCAACGTGATCACCGCATGGGGTGCCGTCCCCGCGAATAGATCGAGCTGAGGAGCCTCTTTGGCAGGCCCGCCCTTTCCGAGTCCCTTGCCGCTCTCACCGCGCTCTAGCTGTGAGAGGACGTCTCTCGCCCGGGAGAGAACGGGCTCGGGCAGCCCCGCCAACTTCGCACAAGCCACGCCGTAGCTCCGCGATGCTGCGCCGGACTTGAGGGCATGGAGAAACACGAGCGCTTGGCCATGCTCGCGCGCGGTAACACTGTAGTTTCGGACTCCGGCAAGGTCCCGCGGCAGCTCCGTGAGCTCGTGGTAGTGCGTCGCGAAGAGCGCCCGTGATTCGCTGACGTCATGCAGGTACTCGGCCACGGCCCAGGCGATGGATAGCCCATCGTACGTGCTCGTACCCCGACCAATTTCGTCCAGGATGACCAGCGACTTTCCCGTCGCGCACCGCAACACGTTGGCCGTCTCCTTCATCTCGACCATGAACGTGCTCTCGCCTTTCGAGAGGTTGTCGCTTGCTCCCACGCGCGTGAGGAGACGATCGACTACGCCGATGGCCGCGCTCTTTGCGGGGACGAAAGACCCCATCTGCGCGAGGAGGACGATGAGCGCCACTTGACGCATGAAGGTCGACTTGCCCGCCATGTTCGGACCAGTGATGAGCCACATGCGACCTTCTTCCGCGCCAAGCTTTGCGTCGAGCATGCAGTCGTTGGGCACGAATCGCCCCAGGGACGCCGTTCGCTCGACCACCGGGTGGCGGCCTTCACGAATGGAAAGGGCGCGCGAGTCGTCGACGGTGGGGCGAACGTAGTCGTGACGATGTGCAATGTCAGCAAGGGAACTCGCCACGTCCCAGGCGGCGAGCGTGTGAGCGACTTGGACGTAGCGAGCGGCATGCTCGGCGAGCTTCGTGACAAGCTCGCGATAGAGGTCTCCTTCGCGGGCCCGTGCGAGCTCCTCCGCATGCAGGAGTTTATCGGCAAGCACATCGAGCGCGTCGCAAGAATAGCGCTCCCCCGTAGCGACCGTCTGCTTGCGGCGGAAGTCGGCGGGAACGCGAGAGGCCTGGCCGCGCGAAACTTCGATGTACCAACCGAACACCCGCGTGAAGCGAACCTTGAGAGACGGAGCCTGGGCCTTCTCGCGAAGAGAGCGCTCGAGTTCAGTCACGCGCTCCTGCCCATTTTCGAGAAGCGCTTGTGCTTCGTCGAGCTCGGCATCGTACCCAGCGCGGAGGACCGGACCATCACCGAGACGGAGCGCGGGGTCGTCCGCCAGGGCTCGCTCGAGGAGCTCGAGCGGCTCCTTGCACAGGTCGAGGTCACGAAAGATCGCCGCGCGCGCCAGAAGGTCTGGGCACGCGCCGAGCGCTTCCGAGAGCGGACCAAGTTCACGGAGCGCGGCGCGCAGGGAGGCCAAATCGCGCGGGAGCGCTCGCCCATAGCGTAGCTTCAGCGCGAGCCGCTCGAGATCGGCGACGTTCGACAACCGGGCGCGAACGTCCCGGCGCAATCCCGGCTGCGTGACGAATAGCTCTACCCTGTCGAGGCGTTCGTCGATGGCGGTCACCGAGCACAAGGGCGAGAGCAAATGCCTCCGCAGAAGGCGCGCACCGAACGTGGTCACGGTTGTATCGATGTGCGACAGGAGCGAGCCCCGCGTGTCTCCATCGAAGGCGCGACACAATTCGAGGTGTCGCTGTGTCGCCTCATCGAGCACGAGGCGATCTTCCGGCGTGTAGTATTGCGCGGTGGAGATAACCGGCTTTTGCTTCGGTTCGGCCTCCATCGCCGCTTCGAACACCCACGCTGCAGCGCGTGTGGCGAGGGCCGAATCGCAACGAAAGATCGCCGTGTCGAGCGGTTCGGCCTCCCCCTCGCGCTTTCGAGGGCGAACACTGCGCGGCCTTATTCCTTGGAACCTTGCAACGAGCAAGTCGGTGTCGGCGTCTGCGACGACTTCACGTGGGTCGAGGCGCGTCAGCTCGGCCAGTGCGGCCTCTTCGCCCACGACCTCGCATGCGAAGAGCTCTCCTGTCGACAGATCGAAAGCCGCGATTCCGTATCCCGTCTTTGCGCGTGTGTTCGTTCCCTTGTGCGGCCCCTGAACGACAGCGGCCATGAACAAGTTCTCACGCGGCGGAAGGCTTGCGTCGTCGAATGCGACACCGGGGCTGACCACGCGAACGACGTCGCGAGGAACGATGCCTTTGACCGTCTTCGGGTCGGCCATTTGCTCGCAGATGGCGACGCGGAAACCCTGCTCCGTTAGTCGCTGGACATACGAGCTCGCGGCGTGATGGGGAACCCCGGCCATCGGGATGGCGTCCTCGGCCCCCTTGTTCCGGCTCGTCAACGTGAGATCGAGCGCGCGAGACGCTACAACCGCGTCTTCGTAGAAGAGCTCGTAGAAGTCGCCCATGCGAAAGAAGACGAGCGCGTCGGGGTTGGCGTCTTTGGCCGCCCGAAACTGCAGCATGACCGGTGTCGCCGAAGCGTCCTTGCCCTTCGCCATCGCAGGCCGTCAGAGAAGCGGGTTGCCGCGGAAAGCCATGTTGTTCAAGTCGATGAGGGAGAGCCCTTGGAGGGAGCCATCGACGACCGCCAGTACACCGAGGGGACCGATGTAGCGCATCGACTGCAAGCTAACCGCCGTGCTGCTGAGCGCGATGTTTACCGAGAGAACGCTGAATTGCCCTGCAGTTTGGAACTTCCACACCATGTCGCGAACAGGCGGGACGTCGCCCTTGTCGAAACCGTTGTAGATGACGTAGGAGAACGCCGGGTTTCGCATCGCGAGCGCGCTGTCGCGCGTGGGAGCGAGGAAGGGGCCCGTCGAAGAAGGCCGTGGAACCGCGATCGTGCGCGCGTTCAAGAGGGCATCGCGCTGATCGCAGCTCGAAACGCATGCGCCCCGATCGTCGGCCGTGACGTGGTGGAGGTAGCCCTGCACGGAGCCGACCGCAAGCCACTGGCTTCCGGCGCGCACGTTGAAGTGCATCTGATTGTGGAAGCAACACTGGAGCGCCCGCAAACGACTCTGATTCGTCTCGCTGTCGGCGACGACTACGCGATTGTGCGTGTTTCGTTCTTTGCCGGAAATGAAGGCGTAGCGCCCCAGTACGAGGCGATCTTGGTAGGCCTCGACGATCGGGAAGTCGCGCTCGATGTTGGGAACGTCCTTCGTGCCGAACAGCTGCTCACAGTAGTCGTGGCGATCGGTGGGACGATCATTCGAAGCGAGCGCGCCTTCCCAACACGAGTTGGGCTCGCGCCAGTAAGGGTCGGCTGCCGGCAATACGTCGTCGCTTGCTTGGATGTAGTCGAGAACCTTCTCGTCGAGACGTTCGATGGTGGGGAGCCCAGCAGCGACGAGTGCAGCTTGAGCGGCCTGCGCACGCGCACGACCGAGGTGAAGATCTTCGACGCCGCGCCGACAGAAGAATGCCTCGGGTTGCGAGACGGTGAGGCTCTTGTATCCGTCGGTACTGCTCATGGTGCCGACGATGCCGCTCACGTTCGGAAGACCGCTCTCGTAGGCCACGGACCAGTCTTGGTCGACATGGACGTCGGGTGTTTCGAACGAGAAGCGAACGTTGGGCACCGCTTCTGGACGACCCGGTCGCCACCGATTTTCGTTGAGGACGTCCGCGACGCCCCCCGTGATGTTCGGATCGGCGAGCGTCGTCCTCGTTGGCAACATGATGACGTTCTTCTCGCCCTCGCTGCCGTTCGTCGCAAGGGGAGTGTTGCCCCGCTGAACGCTCGGTAGGTTGGTAAGGTGCGGAATGCGATTGCCGGAAGTACCGGGATCGTTCCGAAGTAAGAAGAGCGAGCGGGGAGAATGGGGCGCCGAGACAGGGAAGAACGCCTCGGCAGTAACACTACCCGTCGCCGCCACGGGCGTCTGATACGGGTCGAGGCTCTTCGCGTCGAAGACCACGTCCTGCGCGCTCGCAATGGAACTCGCGGGAAGAGAGGACGTCGTGCCTGCGCTGAAGCTGCGCAGTTCGACCGGACGGCGGCAGGGAGAGTCCCAGTCGTCGACGTCGATGGTCGCGACTTGACCGTTCGTCAGCGTCGCGAATGCAAACACACCTCGAAGGCGCGTGGGCCCGAGGTCGAACTCGACGTTGGCCGCGTTCGCACGGTAGCGCGCGCCGGGATCGTTCGCCTCGCTCGCATTCGGATTCGGATTGCACAGCGACCCGACAGGAGCCGCGCTACGTCCGCTGCGCAGCGCGACGTCGTGACGTGCGAAGGTCACGGAAGTGACGGGAGACGCGAAACCGATGCGATCGGGCTCCTGGAACGGGTTCAGCTCGGGATAGGGACGGCGCAGCGGAAAGCGATTCGCGGTCTTGGGGTCGGTCGCGTCGAAGACGACGATCGTACCCGTCGAGCGATCGACCGCGTACAGATATCGCTTGTAGTCGCGCGTCGTCGGACTGATCGCGACGCTCGAGACCACGGGCTTTCGGGAGGGGTCGAGGCTGCTACCGACCTCGTAGGGAGCGAGCTCCACGGGAGTGCCGGAAGAAAGGTCGACGACGTGAACGAGCGGCAACGCCTCGTCCGCGATGAAAAGCATCGAACCGTCGCGGGCAGTTTCGCCGAGGCGCGGAACGCCTTGGAGATCGTCGGGGCTGCCCGCGTCACTCGCGTCGCCCGCACCACCGTCACTCGGCGCCGCGTCGGTTCCCGCATCGGTCGAAGGCACCGCGCTGCAGCCGGGTGCGTTGTTCGCGGGAAGAGCATCGCGCAGGTCACTCGCGTCGGCGTAGGGCGCTCCTGTTGGCCAGGTGCCACCGCTCTTGATCTCGGCCGCATACGAGCCGGCAACGCTCAAGTCGAACTTCGCGATGCAGGCGTCGAAGCGTCCGGGCGTAACGGAGGCTCCCGCACTCGTGACGATGCCCGCCCCGCGGAGGAAGGGCGCCGCGTCATAGCCCACGATGCGTGCAGATTCGAGACGCGAACCCGAGAAGACGACCACGATGTCGTACCCCGGGTCGTCCGACGACTGTGAGGCGTGCGGAACGAGTTCGACCGCCGCAGGGCGTCCAGGCAAGCGACACACGGGAAGCGTCGCGAGGGTAGGCACGACGGCGTTCGGAAGGCCCTGGGAATCGCCGAGGATCGTCTTCGACGGAATGGCGTAGAGCCCGGGCTTGTTGGGCTCGGCCGTCACGACGTAGGTCATCTCGCTCTTCGGCGAAGAAGCGATACCGGTCGGAAGCACGCCGACGGGAATGAAGTTCGTACCAGGTGTGCCGCGATCGATGTCGACGACCTTGTGCGACGTGAGGTCGACCACGCCGACCTCGCCGCGCGCGGTTTGCGTCACGAGCGCGAAAAGGTGATTGGGCGCACTCGTTCCATCGACCCCGACGGGCACCGGCGTGCATGCGTCGAGCGGCAGCGGCGAGCCTTGCACGGCCGATCCGTTTGCGTCGTTGACCTTCAAGCAGACGATGTCGAGCTTCTGGGCGCGTTCGAAGGTTCGGAGGGGGTTCTCCGTCGGGGGATCGGCGCAGCTCGCGAGGGCGCCCGCACCCACGAGGAGCGAGCCAGCCGCGAGAACGGCAAGTGATTTCGCGACGAACCTACCGACGGCCATCAGTTCAAGCCTTTCGGCGGCGCCGGAACGCCAAGCGAGAGAACAATCTTCTCGAATGAGCCCTTTCGAGCCTGCGCGTTGTCGAGATCGATGACCTGGACATACGAATTCGTGAAGCTGGCGAGATACGCGTAGCGGTAAACGCGCTGCCCGGAGGCGTCCGTCGGCACTTGCGCGTGTTTGGCCGCCGCCTCGAAATCGAACGGATCGAACGCCATCGCGAAGGGGCCGGGTGGAACGCGAAGCACGTTCTCGAGCTGGCCAATCTCGGGATCGTAGACGTAGATGGTCGCGGCGTCGAAGCAAACGATGAACAACCGAAGCGAGAGGCGCCCGTCGACGTCGACGATGGGTGCAAAATACCCCTTCGAAGGTCCGGACGACAGTGGGAAGCTGCCACGGAAGGTGACGCGATCAGGATCGTAGTTACGGCCCTCGTCCGACGTCTCCTCGCCGACTTCTCCCAGGAGAAGCGATGCTGGCGAACGGCTCGCGACGAAGAGGCGCGCGGGAAGCCGAGCGCACCGCAGGAAGTCGCGATCGACATCAGCCTGCGTGCGAACGAGCGAAGGACCTTGCACCGCGTTCTTGCAGAGGATGCGCGGCGAAGGATCGATGACGATACCGCGCGAGTCGACGCCGGAAACATTGCCGGAGACCGCAATCGCGCTCTCGCGCACGACGAACGGGCGGGTCAGCGAAGACCCTGCGCTGATGCCTTCATCGCTGTAGTAACGCAGCAACGAAAGCTCGGGAACGGCGCGAGAAGTGTGGAGGAATGCCGGTCGGGGCGCGACGCCTGTCGTGAAGGCACGCGCGTCGTGGGGAATGGCGGTCACGCCAACGCCACCCGCTGGGATCTTGTCGGCAACGAACTGGAGTGCCGGAGGTTCGGCGGCTTGCGATTCGGCGCGAATGCCCGTCGACAGGAGGCTCACTTGCTCGCTCGTCTGGTGTGTCATCACCGCGGACCGACCGTCTTCCGACTGCGCGAGACCGAAGGGCTCACCTGGGAGCGTGATGTGCCGCGTGTTGCCGGGCTCATTCACGTTGTTGCCAGCCTGGTGGGCCGCATCGCAACGGCTTCCCGCCCCTTGGCCGCAACGAAAGGCGAACGGATCGGCGCTCGGGTTCTTCGCGTCGTCGGGGACATCCATCCACGTGAGCGAGGCGTTGCCGCGGACCGGGAGGAAGAGCCTTCGAGAGACTCCGAACGTCGGGTCACGAAAACCGAGACTGGACAGCTGCAGGTCGGTGGCGAATGCACCGATCGTTACCGTCGCCTTCCAAAACTCCTCGGTTGGCCGTGGCCGCGCGCATTCGACGTCGATGTCACGGGACTCGACGCCCGGACATCCGCTGCCCATGCTGGTCGCGTTCTGGGCGGCCTCTTTGCGAATACGCGTCAGATCGAAGGCCTGGACGGTGCCCCCGTCGTATTGCAGATCGAAGTCGGAATTGACCACGTAGAGGGCTTTGCCGCCCGGCGACACCGCCAGCCCAACGGGGTAGTACATCGTCTTGACCGGTGGAGCGACACCACCGTCCGTCGAGTAGCAATGAGGGGTGAACGCGAGCAAGCTCAGCGCTCCCAAGAAGATACAGGCTCTACCCCTCATCACGAGGGCTTTCATAGGCCGGAACGCCCCGAAAAGTCGAGGCTTTTCAGGGCGCTAAATATCGAGGATCAGCACGCCGCGATTCTTCTCGCTCGGGTCTTCCGTCGTGCTGAGCGGTGGCGTGATTTGCGCAGGAAGCGGCAGTTCGAGGCGCGGCTGGCTCTCTTCGGTCCGTTCCGCCTGCTCTCTCTTGCGAATTTGCTCGATGATGAACGGCGGTAGCATGGGAGTTCCTACGGTGAAGGAGCCATGCTCGAAGCGAACACGCGCTCTATAGATGGAAGAGTAACGATCGGAACGGTATGGTCAAGTACCCGGCATGCTCTCGAATGGTAGGAACGCGCGTTTCGTATTTCCACGGTGCGCGCGCCGAATTCTCGGCCATGGAATGCCCATGGCTGCGCGGCAGAAAGCGGCCGTGGGAGCACATGTGGGGCATGTAGGCACGCTGGCCCGGCGCGCACTTTCTTTCGCGGTCGAGCTCTGCCGATGCCTCACGTCGAAGCATCGGTTTGCGTTGTCTTTTCTCGCTGCGTGCGTGCTCTTTCTCGCGCCGAAGCGTGCTTCGGCACGCCCGTTCGACACACGCACGTCCGACTGGGAAGGGTGTGCGGAGCTCGTCGCCCTCGCGAAACAAACCCTCGGGCCTCAGCACGTCCAAGTAGGAACGACACTCGACTACGGTGTGCTCACCCCGGACGACGCCGTGCTCATCGTGCATCCGGAGCGCACACTCGACGTCGGCAGTCTTTCGCGGTTCATGAAGGGCGGCGGAAGGGTCGTCTTGTTCGATGATTTCGGAACCGGCGAAGCTCTGCTCGAGCACTTCGGCATGGGGCGCATTCCGGCTCCCGCGCACCCCTCGCAGACCCTTCGTCAAAACGCGTCTCTCCCCCTCGCCGAACCCGCAAGCGCGCATCCAACGGTTTCGGAGGTGCAGCGTGTCGCGCTCAATCACCCATCCGCATTGCGGCATCCGAACTTGTCTCCAGTGCTGCGCGTCCGGACGACGGAAGGAGACGACGCAATCGTGGCGGTCGCGGGAACCGTCCAGCGCGGACGCTTTTTGGCGGTCTCCGACGCGAGTGTCGTCATCGACGAAATGCTTCGCTACGGCGGCAATCGAGCCTTTGCTCAAGGGGCTCTGCGCTACGCGATCGACGAAGACAGTTGGGGCAAGCGAGGAGGAACACTTCACATCGTGACGGGGGCGTTCGACCAGAAGGGCCGATTCGGTGAAGAGGAGGGAGTTTCCAGCACGATCGACGACGCTCTTCGCACGCTTTCCGACTTCGCCCGAAACGTCCGTCAGGAAGGGCTCCCCACGCCAGCCATCTACGTCGCGTCGCTCCTGCTCGCCCTTTCCGTCGTCGTTTGGGTCGCGCGAAGGAGCGCCAATCGCTACCGCCACCGCGACCCTGGCTACACGGCGCCAACTTCTGTGCTCCAGCAAAGCGGGCTTCCTGGACGGCATGCGCTGCTCGCCAGCGGCTATGCGCCGCGACTACTCGTGGCCCTCGAGTGGAAGCACGCGCTCGAGGCGGAGCTGCGCTGGCTCCTCGATGCCGACGCACTGCCGCCGGCCGCGACACTCCCGGACGAACTCGTTGCACGCGGCCTCTTGGCGCCCTCGCACATGCCCGAGCTGAAAAGCCTGCTGCTTGAGCTCTCGCGCGTCGAAACGAGGCTTCTTGCGAAAGGCGCGGACCTTCGCGAGAAAGACGTGGACAGCCTTGCCGCGAGGACCGCAAGACTCCTCGAAACCCTAAACGGGGCGGCCGGATGAGAAGGACCTTCCAAAAACTCCGTTCGCTCGGCATGCTGGCGTTCTTTCTCGCAGCCCCGAACGGCGCTAGCTTCCTTTCCGGTCCATGACGCAACTCAGCGACAGCACACTACAATCGACCCGCGACCGCCTCGTCGAGTTGAAGCGCGCCATTGCGCAGGTGTTCGTTGGCAAGCCCGATGCCATCGATGCAATGACGATTGCGCTGCTCGCGCGCGGCCATGTGCTCCTCGAAGGCGTTCCGGGCGTCGCAAAGACCACGTTGATGAAGGCGTTCGCTGCGGCGATGGGATGCTCGGCACGACGCATCCAGTTCACGCCGGACCTGCTTCCCGCAGATATTACAGGCACGTACATCTTGTCCCCCAAGGACGGCACGTTCTCTCTGCGGTCTGGCCCCATCTTCGCGAACGTGGTTCTTGCCGACGAGCTCAATCGCGCACCCGCGAAGACTCAGTCTGCGCTCCTCGAAGCGATGCAGGAGCGTCAAGTGACGATCGAGGGTGATCGCTACGAGCTTCCGTCGCCGTTCATCGTCATCGCGACACAAAACCCCATCGATCTCCAGGGCACGTATCCCCTCCCCGAGGCCCAGGTCGACCGCTTTCTCATTCGAGTTCCCATGGGCTACCCAAGTCACGAAGACGAAGTGCTCATGCTCCGCACGCATGGCCAGGAAACGAAAGAAGCTGCCCCGGTGCTGTCGGCCGACGAAGTGCGCAGCTTTCAAGCGCTCGCATCGCGCGTCTTCATCGATGACGATCTGCTGCACTACGCCACCATGCTGACCGCGTTCACGCGCAAAGTTCCACAGGTCGTACTCGGGGCAAGCCCGCGTGGGACCCTTGCGCTCGTCCAGGCGGCAAAGGCGTGCGCGCTCGTCAGCGGAAGAGCGTTCGTCTTGCCCGACGACATCCGTGCCCTCGCAGTGCCGGTCCTTGCCCATCGTCTGGTGCTCGATAGTGACTCGGAGGGAGCCACTCGTGCCCGCGAGACAATCATCGAGCAGGCGATCGCAAAAGTCAGCTATCGACCCGCCATGAAACGCGGCGCTCCGTGAAGCTCTACCCTACCGGACCGACGCTCCACGTCGCGATGGCGGGGACGACGATGGTCATTCTCGGCGTCGTACTGAAGAGCACGCCCATGATCGGCTTCGGGGGCGCGATGATCATTGCGGTCGCACTCGGACGTGCACTCGCTGAAGCCACGGTGAACCAGCTTCGTCGTGCTGGCTTCGAGATGATATGGCGCGACAAGAGCGGCGCGCGCGGAATGGTGACGGAGGTGAGCCGCAACCACCCGTGTGAACTCTTCATCGAACTGCGCAACCGAAGCGACGCAGATGTTCGCGGCGTGACCCTGAGGCCGCTCGCCTCCCCGCTGCTCGAAGTTGAGCTTTCACCGCAAGAAATCGACCTCCCTGCGCAAGCATCCGCCGAGATACGCGTCGTGGTCCGGGGAAGGCGCGTGGGGCGCCATGGGTTGCATGGTCTGTCGATCGTCGCGCGCGGTATCCCCATCGGCGGCGACGCGCTCTACGAAGCGCCCCTCATGTTCGCGAATCCACGCGGCGTCGTCGTACTGCCTACCCCGACGCGTGCACTCGCTTCGAGCGCGCGCGGTGGCCGGCAGCGTGCTGGGAGTGTTCACTCTTTCACGTCGCAAAGGCGCGGCGAAGGCGACGAGCTGCGGGAGCTGCGAGATCACGTCCCCGGCGACCCGTTCAAGCGCATCGCTTGGAAGGCCAGTGCGCGCAGAGGCACGCTCCTCGTGCGAGACACCGAACAAGAGACCGAGGATGTCATTTGGGTGTTTCTCGATGCGTCGACGGACCTCGCGTCGGGTCGCGTGGGTCAAGCCCCCCTCGACCTCGCCATCGACGGTGCCGCATCCATTTTCGCCTCCCACCTTCGACGCGGGCGCGCGGGCCTCTATTGCTACGCGTCGCGCATGCTCGCGCGTGTTGCACCGACGCGCGGGCCCGAAGCTTTGCATGCTGCAGAGCAAGCGCTTCTTTCGTGCACGCTCTTCGCCGATGCCGATCGCTCCGAGCTCGACGAGAGCGAAGTATTGCGACGCGTGCTCGAGCACCTGAGGCCCCTCGATCCACTCTCACTCGGCGGCGTTTCTCCTTCGGACATCGAAGGGGTCGCGACCCGCGCCGACAGCCTGAAGCAACGGGCCCCGTTCACGCTTCGTCTTCCCGAAGCCCCCCATTTGCGCGAGGCGCGGCTACGGCACTATTTGGCGGCCTTCGGGATAGAATCTCCTCCGAAAAACGAGGACGCCCGTCCCCAATCAGAATTCCAACTCGCGGTGGGGCTTCGCTCTCTGCTCGAGAAGAAGCAATCGCCGCCGGGCACGGTGTGCATCATCGCCCCCGTCCCACGCGATACGGAACTCCTGCTTCCGGTGTTGCGTGCTCTGCGTAAGGCACGCGTGAGTGTCGAATGGAGGCCCCCGCCGGTCGTCCTCCCATCGACCCCCGGATTCAGTGAGACCGTCGCTCGTGCGTTGCGTACGCGCGCCGACCTCGAAGAGAAGCTCGGAATGCGCGCCATTCGTCGGGCAGGTGTGACCGTGCGGCCGTTGCGAGAGATTCCCGAGCCCCTCCTCGAAAGTACGCTGAAGGAAGCCCATGAACGATCCGCGTAAATCGCTGGGTGAGCGCGGGCTTCGGCCCAAGAAGAGCTTCGGCCAGAACTTCCTGACGAGCGAGGAGACCTCATCCTTCATCGCCGACGCTTGTGTGCCGGCGGCCGAGCAAGGCCAAGCGCGAGTTCTCGAGCTCGGGGCGGGCACCGGAGCTCTCACAGCGCCACTCTTGGAACGCGCGGAACACGTCGTCGCCGTCGAGCGCGATCGCGATCTCTTGCCGGTGCTCGCAGAACGGTTCGCGTCGCACGTGCACGCAGGCAAACTCACGCTCGTCGAAGGTGACGCAAAGACCGCGGACATCGTGGAACTCCTCGGCGCGGGCAGCGACGGGCGGCGAGTTCTCTCAGGCAACCTTCCCTATCAACTCACGGGGCCCTTGCTCGTTCGCGCTGTCGAGCAAGCGCGTGTGATTTCGAGAGCTGTTTTCCTTCTCCAAGAGGAGGTCGTGGAGCGACTCGAAGCGCCCCCGGACACCAAGATATATGGTGCGCTCACCGTCTTCGTCTCTGCTGCTTTCCAGGTGAAGCGCCTTCGCACGGTGGGGCGAAACTGCTTCTTCCCTCCTCCGGAAGTCACGAGCGCCATCGTCATGCTGACGCCGCACGCGACTCCGCGCGCCGAAGAGACTCCGCTCTTCCGTTCACTCGTGAAGGGCGCCTTCGAGCAGCGACGCAAGACACTTCGCAATGCGTGGTCGCGCCTCGGCACGTCCGAGGAGATTGCTCGCGCGGCGGTGGACGCAGCGGTCGATCTCGATGCGCGCGGAGAAACGCTCGACGTGGAGGCCTTCGCGCGCATGGCGGCCAAGCTCGCACAGCTGCGAGCCTGACCTTCGCGAGGCAGCGCTACTCGCGTTCCGGTGCCCCAAGAGCCTTCAACGCCGCCCTTGCGTCGTCGCGATCGGGATGGTTCTCCGGCGCCATGCGCAAGAACGCCTGATATCGCGGGATGGCTTCGGCCTTCTTCCCGGCTCGCTTCAACGTTTCGGCAGATTGAAACTCGGCTTCGACGAGCCACCCCGGACGCTGTGTCATTTTCTCGCCCTCGGAGGCTGCGAACTCGAGGTGCGGCGCGGCTTCCGCCATCTTGTGCTGGAGGAAGAGCATCTTGCCGATTCGATACCGCCAATAAGGCTGCTTGTCGTTCGCCTGGACGGCTTTGTGCCACTCTACCGCAGCTTGTGCGGGCTGGTTGCGCGCGTCGTAAATCTCGGCGAGCGTCGCGTGTGCTTCTGCGCGAGAGGGCCGAAGCTCGATGGCGCGCTGCACGTCGCGTAGGGCATCGTCGAGTAGCCCTTTTGCGAGCTCCCAGACGGCCCGCTGCCAGTAGGCATCGCCGTTCAACTTGTCGATCGCAAGCGCCTTTTCAGAGCTCTCCTCGGCGAGTGCGAGGTTCTTCGGAACGAGCTCGCTCGCCGCCCACGCGACGTACACGTGGTACTCGGCGCGATTGGGATCGAGTTCGACGGCCCGACGCAAGAAGCGCATGGACTCTGCGACGCTCGTGCCACCTTTCAAGAGGTGAGCTCTCCCCATGTAGTGATAGGTCTCCGCGCTTTGCGGCCGGTCGCGCATCACCTTTTCGAGCATGGGGATCGCGTCGTCGGCCTTGCCGATGGTGACGTAAGCTGCCGCAACGCGCAGCTGGAGGTCCGCGTCGTTCGGAGCTTTTGCGAGGGCCCCTTTGAATTCGTCGAGGGCCTTCTGCACGTTGCCACTCATTTCGAAGAGAAGACCGCGTTCGAGGGCGAGGCCGGGGTAGTCCTTGTCCGTCGCGTACACCTTGTCGAGTTCAGCGGTCGCGGCCGCAGCGTTCCCCATCTTGCGATAGGCAGCGCCGAGCAGGAAGCGGGTGGCGGAGTCGTTTGCGTTGCGTGCGAGAGCCGCTTGGTAGTGCGCGATGCCCTCTTCGAACTTGCCTTGCGCGACGGAGATCTCGCCAAAGGCGCGGTCGAGGCGCGGTGAGGTCGGGAGCTTCGCTTTGGCTTCCGCGAGCTTGGCTTCCGCTTCCTTCGCTTTGCCACGCTCTGCGAGCCAGGCCGCATACCCCACGTAGGCATCGATGGCCTCGATGCGGGTCACGGGTGCAAGCTTTACCGCTGCATCGAATTCCTTCTCCGCCACGTCGTAGTCGCCGAGAGACGAGAGAAGGCGCCCGTTCCACAAAGCCGCCTTCGACGATGTCGGCTGGGCAGCGCGCAGAGCCGCGAGCTGCTCTTTCGCTTCTTTCGTTCGATTGAGTTGGATCTTCGCTTTGGCGACGCCGACGACGGCCCCTATGTCGTTCGGGTCGATGGCGACAGCCGCTTCGAAGCGGACGAGACTCTCACCGTAGCGCGCTTCGGAGTACAGCGACTCGCCGAGCCCAGTGAGGGCGAGCACATTGGTGGGCTCTTGCTTGACCGAAGCTTCGAACGCAACCTTCGCCTCACCTCCCTTTCCATTTCGAAGGAGGGCCCAACCGCGTAGCGCGTGCGCCTCTGCCTCGTCCTTGGGTCCGGCGGCTTCTTTGCCTGGCCCTTTGAGCACGCGGTCAGTCGCCGTCAGCACCTTGTCATAGTTGCCTTCTTCGAGGTGCGCAGTCGCAAGGACGAGGGCTGCGCCCGGGTGCTGCGGTGACTCCTTGATCGTCGCATCTGCGGAGATCTTCGCTTGACCGAAGTCGCCATCGAGCAACGCCGCGCGGGCCTTGCCGAAATGTGCACGCGCCCCGCCCCCAGACTTCGACGCTTCGTCGAAGAAGGCAGCGGCGGCCTTACCATCGCGTGCACGGAGCTCGATTTCGCCTTGAAGGAGCGCCGCCGCCAAGAGCGAAGTACCGCTGGCCACCGTACGCGCGCTCGCCGCCTCTGCACGGGCCGTCGCGTAGTCGCCAGCGAGCGCAGCACCAGCGCTCCTGCCGAGATAGACGTAGGCGCCCTTTTCTTGCTTCAGCGTGACGGCCCACCCGTCGGCGCGGTTTGCGCGCGCGGCGTCGGCTCCGAAACGAAGCTGATGCATGCGTTCTACATACGTCGCGTAAGCCGTGAGAGCGAGCGCTCGAGGCTTCGACTCGTGCGTGAAGGCCACGTCGTCTGCGGCTGCGCGCGCGCTCTGGAACGTGTCGTCTTTCCAACGTGCTTCGGTGGCTTCTTCCGCGCCCTTGGCAGACGCCGCGTAGTCCTTGGCATGAACCGCATCGAGGATGACGAGGTACCCGAAGGCCCCGTACTTCGTGAGCTGCAAGGCCGCGCCGCCGAAGAGGACAAGCGTGAATGCGAGCACGGCGATGCTCTTGCCTTGGGACTTGGGCTTTTCGTCGATCTTGCGGACGGGCGTACGCGAGCCTGCTGTCGGAAGCGAGACTTCGGCCGGAGCGGGACCTTTGAGATCGATGCCTCCGCCGCCACCCGAGGGAGGAGCGAAGCCTCCGCCTCCGCCCGAGAGTTCGATCTCGCCGAAGTTGGCAGCACTGCCTGCAGAGAGCGGCGGCTCCGAGAAGGGAGATCCTTCGCGAAGGCCGTCCCCTGGCGCTGGAGGAGGGCCCGACGGCAATTCGAGCTCGAGACCATCGCTCTCTGCCTTCGTGTCGGAGACCGGAAGCTCGAGCTCTCCGAACAAACCCTCGCCGAACCCGGCGCTCGACACGGGTGGCAAATCGAGCGGCGGCATCTCGAACTCGGGGACCTCTCGCTTTCGGGCCATCGTTGGCTCTTCCGCAACGAACCCTGCCATCTTCGGTGCACGAGGAGGCGGCGCATCGAGCTCGATGGCGCCGAAGTCGGCGTTGCGCGCAGTCGGCAGCATTCGCGCATCCGAAACCGTTGCGGGCAAATGTGCCTTCAACGGTGCGGGCGAAGGAAGGCCAGCCCTGCCCTCGTTCGCGTCGTGCGCAGAGACGACTGGCAAGCCGGGTGCAGCCAGTTCAGGGAGCTCGATGCCATCCGAGAAAGGCGACTTCGCTGCGGGCGCGGCCCCGCTCGGAGGCCGCGACGGGCCGCCGAAGACCGCAGGCAAATCCGAGCCGCGAGACGACGACGCAGGACGCGAGACCGCTGGCAAATCGTTCTTCGGCGAGGTCGGCGACGGAAGGTCGAGCGAGATCTCGTTGCGAGCAGGGAGGTCGCTCAGGCCCGTTTGGGGCGGAGGTGCGGCACGCTTGATCTGTGGACGCGCAGGAAGGTCCGGGATACCCGCACGCGGTGCAGGCAGGTCGGAGAGTCCACCGCGAGGTGTGCCTGCAGCAGGAGAGACCCGCTTGGCCGCAGGCAAGCCAGCGGAAGAAGGCGGCGCATCTGGAACTCCGAGTGCGCGCACGGTCGGTGCGGGGAGGTCGATGCCGCCACCGGCCGGTGCCGGAAGGTCGACGCCACCGAAATGCGAGTGCGGTACCGGAGGCTTGCCGGGGCCCTTCGCGGCGGGGCTCGGCGTGGCAGCAGCATCGGCTCCCGGATGCGCAACGACGAAGGCATGCCCACACTTTGGACAGCGCATCTTGAGTCCGGTCTTCGGAACTCGTTTTTCGTCGATTTGGTACGGAGCTCCGCACGATTCGCAAGCAACTTTGAGCATGCACGCCTCTGGCAACGGATGAAAGCGGTCCCTATGGTAACATTCCCCTCCTCATTTCTGCGACCAAACAGCGCGTGGTTTTCCTGCAATCCCTTCTGAAGCCAATCCTTTTCCAGCTGAGTTTCTGGAAAAGTGCCGCTTTCGATCGCTCGAAGCCGAGCGTGCGGGCGGCGGGGTGGATGGTGCTCGCGTCGGTTCTGTTCGCCACCATGAACATCTCGGCGCGCGTGGCGAGCCGTGAGGCAGACTTCTCGCAGGTGGCCGCGGCTCGCGCGCTGGGCGGAGCCGTCGTGGCCTTCGGGTTCGGGAGGTACCGCGGGTCCGTCCTCCGCGTGAAGCACCGCAAGGCCATGTTCTGGCGGTCCGCGTTCGGAAGCGTGGCGATGCTGGCGACCTTCCACGTGCTCTCGGAGAAATCGCTTCCGCTCGGTGACGCCGCAACGCTCTTCAATCTGGCCCCTTTGGGTGTTGCCCTCTTGAGCCCCCTCGTCCTCGGCGAGCGACCGGGCAAAGCGCTCTGGTTGGGTCTTGCGCTTTCCCTACTCGGGGTCGTTCTGATCTTTCGTCCGAACTTTCTCTTCGGAAATTCGCACACCCCGACATCCCCCGTGGCCTTGTTTGCCGTGATGGCGGCCTTCTTCTCTGCATGCGCGATGATGGCCGTGCGGAAGCTCGGGAAAAACGAGGCACCCGAAGCGGTGGCTCTCCACTTCGCACTTTTCGCCGGGACGATCTTCTCGATCCTTGCTGCCTTTCGATGGCGCGCAGTGGGGCCGCTCAGCTACGGCATGGTCGCCATCTCGGCGCTCACCGGCGGCATCGCTCAAATCGCCATGACGGAGGCATATCGCATCGAGCGAGCCGCGCGAGTGAGCAGCCTCGGCTATCTCAATGTGGTTGCGACCGCGCTCCTCGGCGTTGCCTTCTTGCACGAACGTCCGGATCACATCGCCATCGGCGGCATGGGACTCGTCCTTGCTGCTGGAATTTTCCTCGCAACCGGTGCTGGTAGCCCTTCCACCGAAATGGGAAGTGGCGAGCTCAGCCTTGAAGCAGCGAAAGAAGGACATCGCGAGACTCGAGGCGAGCCGATGGGGCACGTGACCGTGCCGTCTGCGTCTGATTCTGTTCGGCCGAACAACATGTAAATATCAAGCTCTCGGCTGGCCGCACGGTTGACTTCCGTGCTAGCGACTATCTCTCGATATGGACCGCCTCGTGGTCGTCGGTGCGCGGCAGCACAATCTCAAAGACGTGTCGCTGTCGTTGCCTCGCGGGCAGCTCGTCGTCTTCACCGGTCCTAGTGGCTCCGGCAAGTCGTCGCTCGCGTTCGACACCATCTATGCAGAAGGTCAGCGGCGCTATGTCGAATCGCTGTCGGCCTATGCTCGGCAGTTTTTGGAGCAACTCGCGAAGCCCAACGTCGTCAGCATCGACGGACTCTCTCCCGCGATCGCTATCGAACAGCGTCCCCTTTCGAAGTCGCCACGCTCAACGGTCGGCACCGTCACGGAAATCGCCGACTACTTGCGCTTGCTCTTTGCGCGCGTAGGCATCCCGCATTGCCCTCAGTGCGGAAAGCGCATCCAGGCCCAGACCGTCCAAGAGATGGTCGACCGCATTTTGGCGCTCCCAGACGGGGAGCGATGCACCATCTTTGCGCCAGTATGCAGAGCAAGAAAGGGCGAACTGAAGCTCGAAATCGAGCGGCTTCGTCGCGAAGGCTTCGTTCGCGTGAGAGTCGATGGGTCAATCGTCGATCTCGGTGACACCATCGAACTCGATCGAACGAAGCCCCACGATCTCGATGTCGTCGTCGACCGCCTCGTGTTGAAGGAGGGCATCAAAAGTCGTCTGACGGACAGCGTCGAGCTCGCTCTCAAAGTGGGCGAAGGACGCCTGCTCTATGCAGCTTCCGACAACGAGCCCGTCTGGCTCTCCGAGCGCTTCGCCTGCGTCTCGTGCGGCATCTCGCTTCCTCCCATCGAGCCGCGCATGTTTTCGTTCAACGGACCACATGGGGCGTGCCCCGCCTGCGATGGTTTGGGGCGCGTGACCGCCGTCGACCCGGCCCGGGTGATCGGAGCGCCGGAGCGCACGCTTCGAGAGGGCGTGGTCCTCGCGTGGGGTCCGCGAGGTTCGCTGCGTCTGGCAACCGAAGTGTCTGCCGCAGTGAAGGCCCTCGGTCTCGACCCGGACGTCCCCTGGAAGGACCTCACGAAAGAAGAGCAAGGCTACGTCCTCGAAGGGAGGAGCGAGGGCAAGGGCAAGAAGGCAAAAGCCTACGTGGGCATCGTGCCGAGGCTCATGGCGCGCTTCCGAGGAGAAGAAGAACTCGAAGAAGAGAGCGACGAGGAGCTCGAGGAATCGGACGACGACATCGGACGCTTCTTGGTTCGGCGCGTGTGCGATACGTGCAAAGGGCGCCGTTTACGGCCCGAAGCGCTCGCCATCAAGGTCGCGAACAAAGACATCTCGGAACTGATGCAGCTCCCCCTTTCGAGGCTACTCGAAGTGGCAGAGAGCATTCTGGCGGACGAGACGGGAGTGCTCGGGGCGCGTGACAAGGCCATTGCGCTCCCGCTGCTCAAGGGCGTCGTGGCGCGCCTCGGCTTCTTGATCGAAGTGGGTCTGCAGTATTTGTCGCTCGATCGAAGTGCGCAAACGCTGTCGTCGGGCGAAGGACAGCGCATTCGACTCGCGACGCAAATCGGCGCGGCGTTGGTTGGCGTACTCTACGTGCTCGACGAACCGTCCGTAGGGTTGCATGCCCGCGACAACGCGAAGCTGATCGCGGCTCAAGCGCGACTTCGAGATCT
The DNA here is from genome assembly GCA_046351415.1 of Polyangiaceae bacterium. Taxonomy (GTDB): domain Bacteria; phylum Myxococcota_A; class Polyangia; order Polyangiales; family Polyangiaceae; genus JABFRG01. The sequence goes on from JAXLYO010000002.1 coordinate 632,235, forward strand.
AGGCAATACGGTACTCGTCGTCGAGCACGATCGCGAGGCGATGCTCGCCGCCGACTACATCGTCGACATGGGCCCTGGCGCCGGCGATCACGGGGGACGCATCGTCGCCGAAGGCACGCCCGCTGCGCTCATGAAGAACCCCGATTCAATCACGGGGCCGTGGCTTGCGGGCGGACGTGCCCTTCCCATCCCGAAGAAGCGAAAGGCTCCCTCCAAGGCATGGATCACCATCGAGGGGGCGAAAGCTCACAACCTGAAGGACGTGACGGTGAAGCTCCCGCTAGGCGTGATGACTGCCGTCACGGGCGTTTCGGGAAGCGGAAAGTCGAGCCTGCTCATCGACACGCTGCTGCCGGCCGCGCGGTCGCGGCTCTACGGTGCCTCGGTATCCGTAGGAGAGTGCGAAGCCGTCCGCGGCCTCGAGCAAATCGACAAAGTCATTTCGATCGATCAAGCGCCCATTGGACGCACGCCACGGTCGAACCCTGCAACGTACACGGGTTCGTTCGCGCTTCTTCGGGAGCTCTATGCCAGCCTCCCGGAATCGCGGGCCCGTGGCTACAAGGCAGGGCGTTTCAGCTTCAACGTGAAAGGCGGTCGCTGCGAGGCGTGTGCGGGCGATGGCGTCCTTCGCGTCGAGATGCACTTTCTTCCCGATGTTTTCGTCCACTGCGACGCATGCGGTGGCAAACGCTACAATCGAGAGACACTCGAGGTGCAATACCGTGGCTACTCCATCGCCGACGCCCTCGCGCTCACCGTCGAGCAGGCCGCGCGTGTCTTCGAGACGATCCCGCGGCTCAAAGAACGCATGGACGCACTCTTGCGCGTCGGTCTCGGCTACCTGACGTTGGGCCAGCCTGCGACCACGCTCTCCGGCGGTGAAGCGCAGCGGGTGAAGCTTGCACGTGAGCTCGCGCGGCGTGCGACAGGGCAAACACTGTACGTACTCGACGAGCCGACGACGGGTTTGCACTTTACCGACATCGAAGTTCTCCTCACTGCACTCCACGAGCTCCGCGACCAAGGCAACACGGTCGTCGTCATCGAACACAATCTCGAAGTCGTCAGCTGCTGCGACTGGGTTCTCGACCTAGGCCCCGAAGGTGGAGATGGCGGCGGCACGCTCGTCGCTGCCGGCCCCCCCGAGACCATCGCGACAACGGAGGGTTCCCACACCGGACGCTTCTTGAAGGAAGTCATCGAACGAGGCTCGAGCGCCCCGCCTCGCCCAAACACATCGAGCGCCCCTCCCAAGACAGCCGCCTCCAGCAACCCACCCGGAAAGAAGCCCCGCCAATAGCTGCCTTCGTTGCAGGTGGCGGAGTGGCGGGGGAGACACGAGCGTCGACGCGCGGATGAAGAACCGCGGAGTCGCGGGGCGGGGGGGTCGACGCGCGGAAGAACCGCGGAGTCGCGGGGGGAGGCACGCGCGTCGACGCGCCGCTGAAGAACCGCGGAGTCGCGGGGCACGGCTTCGTTTCCGCTCCGCACAAAATCCCCGGCCGCTTCCCTGGACGCCTCCCGACGAGGCGGCCGAGTCGGCGGCTGTTGGCCGGGGATTTTTGCGTTCGCTCTCACTTCGCCCCGCCCCCGCAACTCCGCGCTTGCCCCAAACCAAGCCTCGCGCGCCTTACCCAAGACAGCCGCCTCCAGCAACCCACCCGGAAAGAAGGCCCGCAAGTAGCTGCCGGCGTTACTGATGGCGGGGGCACGCGCGTCGACGCGCCGCTGAAGAACCGTGGAGTCGCGGCGGCACGACTTCGTTTCCGCTCCGCACAAAATCCCCGGCCGCTTCCCTGGACGCCTCCCGACGAGGCGGCCGAGTCGGCGGCTGTTGGCGGGGGATTTTTGCGTTCGCTCTCACGTCGCCCCGCCCCGCAACTGCGCTCTTGCCCCAAAACGCTGCGACTGGGGGCTGCGTTTGGGGCTCGGGACGCAGAACCGGAAGTGAGACTCTATGGAGCTTCGCTCCATGGAGCGAGGGCAGAGCCCCTCGTTAGCTGTAATCTTTCTCTTTTCGCTCTTGGTCTTCTTTGCAGCGGATGCAGAGCGTCGTCTCGGGGCGCGCCTCGAGACGCTTCACTGAAATTTCTTCTTCACACTCTTCACACGTGCCGAAGGTGCCTTCTTCGATCTTCTTCAGCGCGCGCTCGATTTTGTCGAGGAAGCTCTTCTCGCGGCCGCGAAGGCGGAAGGTGAACGACTGGAGGTACTCGCTCGAAGCGAGGTCCATTTCGTCCGGCAGGTCATTGGAGTCGAGCGACATGTCCTCTTCCAATGTCTGCTTCGCTTTCTTGATGATTTCGTCCCGCTTCTCCGTGAGGAGCGTCTTGAACTTCTTCATCTGTGTCTTGTTCACGGGGAAAGCTCCTTGCGCTCTGATGCGGCGCGCGCGCTGTGCTCGGGCTGCACTTGCGTGCCCCCCGACGGAGAATCGTGGTTCGGCCTGTCGCCGAACCGGCGTACTGCGAGGCGAACCAAGGTATGTACGACCGGCGGCCCCGTCAACGGTGCTTTCGTCGAAAGCGGGAGGCTCTTTCCAAACACGAACGATGTTGGGCACTTGCAGGTGAGCGCCCGGGTGGGAGCGCGACCATGCTACGAAAGACGGGCCCATGTCGACGGAGCAGGTACTTCTAGGAATCGACGAGAACGGGCTCGGCCCGATTCTGGGACCTCTGCTCGTTACGGGAGTCGCCGCCTCGGTCAGTGAAGCCGGTGCAGCCCTCGTGACGAAGCGTACACGTGGCGGACTTCGGGCCCGCCTCGGCGATTCGAAGCGCATCGTGGCGTTCGGCGATACCGCGCAGGGTGAAGCGTGGGCCCGGGCGCTTTTCGCTTCGCTCGGGCACGAGGCGGCGACCCCTTCCGACTTGCTTTCACTCGCCCTCCTCGATGGCCCGCGTGCCTTTCGCGCGCTCTGTCCGCGCGACCATCATCATCAATGCTGGTCGGCCGAAGCGGAGGCGTTTCTAGCCCCCGAGGCCATGGTGAAGAAGGCGCGCAAAGACATCGAGCGTCTGGCTCGGCGCGGAATCGTTCTCTCCTGGGTGCGCTCCGTCGTCGTATGCACGAAGCAATTGAACGAGGAGAGCCGCCGAGGGGTCTCGCGATTCGACACAGACCTCCACGCTATGGAGCGACTCATTTTGGCAGCGCGCGATGCGTCTCCCGACCGCATGCAGGTCACCTGCGGGAAGGTCGGAGGCTACAATCGCTACGACGAGCGCTTTCGCCTGCTCGACCAACACCTGCGCGCGACGGTCCACGAAAGCCGCGCGCGCAGCACCTACGCCCTGCCCCATATCGGCGATATCTCTTTCGTGCGCGACGCCGAGGACGCGCACATGTTGGTCGCCCTCGCCTCCCTCGTCGGGAAGTACTTTCGCGATTTGTTCATGGCCCGCGTCGTGCGCTACCACCGCGCCGAACAACCCGAGCTACCGGAGGTGAGCGGCTACCACGACCCCATTACCCGGCGCTTCATCGCCGCGAGCGCACTCGTGCGAAAGAGCCGCGCACACCCCGACGATTGCTTCGCGCGCATCAAGGTCGTCGTCGAGACGCCGGAGAAGCGCGAAAAGCCCGAGAAGAAGGAGCCACCGCGAGCGGGGAAAGCGAAGGTCGCTGCGAAGGCGACGCGCGCCGCTAGCGGGTCTCCGCAACGATCGCGTGGCGCACGGCCCCGCGCGGATTGAACGCGGTGATTTGACCATCCGGCCTGCGGTACGCGAACCCCGCAGAGGGACCGCCATCGAGATTGAGCGCGTCACGACACTTTTCCCCTGCGAGGTACTGCGCGAACTCCGCGAGCGTAGGTCCGTCGCCGCCTCGCGCGCCGCGCGCATAGACGAAACGCAGGCGATCGCCGCCGCTGCCGCCATCCGTGGCAGAGCCCTCGACGCAGAGAGCGGTACGCTCCGTGTGCTTGCCGTCGTCGCGAGTCACGTTGCGTTCGCCGGAGACGATGAGCCGAGGCAAGCATTGTATGCCGAAACCATGTGCCGGAGGAGGCTTCGGCATGGAGAACTCTTCGACCGCGAACATCGACGCACGCCCGTCGACGACGAGAAGGACCCCCCCCGTGCTTTTGCGAAAAGGCGAGAGGACCACGCCATCGGACATGGCGAGCCCAAGGGGTCGTTGTTCGGGATCGAAGAAGCCGCCGTTCACGATCGCGATCCCCTCTTTCGACGAAGCGAGCGCCCCTTCCAAGTCACGCGACATATGGAGGTCGATGACCTTGAGCGAGGTCTTCGTCAGATCGAAGGAACGCGACTCGTACGTGTAGCCTCCCAGCGACCCGACCGCCTGCGGCTCACGTCCCCTTGCCGTGGTCGAACTCGCGCCTTCACCGGCGTTCGCCGAGGGTTGGGGATTCCGGGCGTCCCCCGGCGCCTCACGCGAACACCGGCAGGCCGGGGCGAGAGCCACCACGAGAAGCCCGATGGCGGAACGCGTGATGACCTTCGCGACGTGCACGCCAAAAACTTATTCCGGCGGCGGGTCGACGCGCAAGAGAGGCCGGAGTCGCTGGAGCGTCTTTCGGCCGAGCCCTTTCACCCGCAGGAGTTCATCGACGCTGCGAAAGCGGCCGAGCCTAGCGCGGAGCGCCAAGATGGCGTCGGCTCGCTTCGGACCAATGCCGGGCAAACGCCTCAGGTCCTGAGCCGTGGCCGTGTTGAGAACCACGATAGAGGCCCCGGCGTCTCCCTGGGTCGCGGAAGGCGCACTCGGAGTCGACGCGGCCGGAAGGGCTGTTGCGATGCCCCCCGCACTCGGCGCTGCCGCCGCCTGCATCGTCACCATCACCTCGGGCGTGCCAGCATCGGAACTCGAACTCGGGACGAAGGCGAGCGCCGGTGGAGGACGAGTGGCCGCGCCCACCAAGAAGAGCCCGCACAGGGCCGCCACCACTCCGAGCACCTTCAAGACGCCGGCGTAGCGACGAGCAAGGCCCACGAGCGTGACCCGCACGCTCGCAGACTTCGCCCTTCGCTCCCCACACCGCGGCCCTTCCGCCGTAGGGGGCAACCGCATCACGCGAGAGCTCCTCGCGGCTCTCGCTCGTCACGATAGTGGCCGCGCGAGGGCCGTTCACCGCGCTCTGCATCCTTCGGCTCGTAGTCTCGCACCTGCAAGCTACCGTTCACCGGCATGGCGTCGAGTTTCAGATTCAGGGACCCATCGGAATTGACGTACCCCACCCCAATGCGAACCCAAAAGCTCTTCTTCTCCTTGCCCGCTTCGCGTTCCACCACCGTGTAAACGATCTTCATCGTCTTCGTTTCCATCGCACGTCCTCGTCGATTTGCGCTTCGATCGGTTTCGAAGGTCGCCCCATCGCCATTGCGCGGAACGTGCCAGGACGCCCCCTCATTGGATCCAACGGTTTTCGTACTCGGGCCGGTGTCGCATCGCAGCGGAACCGTGTCCCTGGCCACCACCCAGGCAAGCTCGCGTGCCGTACTTTTCGACGCGAGAATTCGCGGAGGACTTGCCGTTATGGAGGGGGCGTGGAAAGGTTACGGCCATGGATGACCGTCGCCCCTCTCGTCGTGAAATGCTTCGTCAATCTGCTGTCGGCGCCGTTGCGCTGGGTGTCGGCGGAACTGGCGTTCTCGGAGCCACGCTCGGTGGCGAGCGCGAAGCCTCGGCGGGTCAGAGCAAAGACGGAAGCATGGCTGCGTCCCCGCCCGCCGGCTTCGTGCCGTTCGCACGCCCGGGTCACGTGGTGAAGGTCACGAAGAAGGACTCGCTCCAAGCGAACCAGAAGTATCCAAAGCCGGAGGACGCAAAGGCCATGCTCACGCGCGTTCTCATGGAGCTCACGGGCAAGGGCGACCTCAAGACCGCCATCGCTCAGTTCGTTCATCCGAGCGACATCGTTTGCGTGAAGGTCAATGGCATCGCCGGCACCAATATGGGCACCAACAAGGAGCTCGTTCTTCCGTTCCTCGAAGGAATGATCGAATCCGGCGTGAAGCCAGAGAACATCACGGTGCTCGAGCAATACGGCGACTTCCTCGCCGGTACCCGCATCAATCAGGGCAACGTCCCGAAGGGCGTCAAGGTCACGACGCATAGCAACAAGGACGCCACCATGGGCGACCGCATGATCCCGGGCACTGGCACGACGACCAAGTTCGTACGCGCCCTCACCGAAGCGACCGCGGCCATCAACTTCGCCCTCGTGAAGGATCACTCCATTTGCGGCTACACGGGCGCACTCAAGAACATGACGCACGGCTGCAGCATCAACCCCCACGACTTCCACGCACACCATGCGAGCCCGCAAATCGCGATGATGTACGCCCAAGACGTCATCAAGTCGCGCGTCCGTCTCTGTATTGCAGACGCGTACAAGGTCATGGCGCACGGCGGTCCGAAGTGGAAGTACGCCGATTACGTGAAGGTCCACGAGGCAGTCTACGCTTCGACCGACCCCGTCGCGATCGACGCCATCGGCTGGGAAGTCGTGGAAGAGCACCGGAAGGGTTTCAACCTGAAGACCCTGACCGCCGAAGGCCGCCCGCCCGCCTACATCAAAGCCGCAGCCGATCTCGGCCTCGGTGTTGCCGAACGCTCCCAAATCACGTTGAAAGACGTCACGGTCTAGGCGCGAGAAGCACTGCAGTGCGGTGAGCGAGCAGGTATGCTTGCGCCACCATGCTGACGTCCCTGCCCTCGTTCACGAAACTCGAAGCCCATCAACGCGAGCTCCAAAGTACGCCCGTGCGCGCCCTCTTCGCAGGCGATGCGCAGCGTTTTGCGAAGCTCCACGTCGAAACGGGCAGTTGGCTCTTCGACTTCTCGAAGCAGCGGGTCACCGAAGAGACGCTGAAACTCTTCGAAGCGCTCGCCAAGGAAGCAGGCGTGGAGAAGGACCGCGACCGCATGTTCGGGGGCGAACTCTTCAACCTCACCGAGAAACGGGCCGTCTTGCACGTGGCGCTACGCAATCGCAGTTCGAAGCCCGTCATCGCGGCTGCCGGCGGCAAGGACGTCATGCCCGAGGTACGTGCGGTGCTCGGCAAGATGCGCGCTCTCGTCGACAAGGTGCATAGCGGCGCGTGGCGCGGCCACTCGGGCGAAACGATCACGGACGTCGTCAACATCGGCATCGGCGGCTCGGACCTCGGTCCGTACATGGTCACCGAGGCGCTCCGGCCGTACGCCCAAAAGGGGATCCGGGTCCATTTCGTCTCGAACGTCGACGGTACGCACCTTGCCGAGACTCTAAGGTCGCTTGACCCAGCGCGAACGCTGTTCTGCATCGCTTCGAAGACGTTCACGACCCAGGAGACGATGACGAATGCCGAAAGCGCCAAGGCTTGGGTGCTGGCATCCGCGGGCTCGAAGGAAGGCGTCGCCGCAAAACATTTCGTTGCATCTGCAATCCTGCGAAGCCGTGAAGAAGTTCGGCATCGACGCAGCGAGCTTGTGTTCAGTTCCAGGGACCGGGTCGGCGGTCGGTTCTCGCTCGGTCCGCCATCGGACTGCCCATCGCGCTCGCCGTCGGCGTAGTTCAACTGAAGGCTGCTGGAGGCGCGCTTTGAACGACGGTACCGCACAGCTCCATCTCCAGGCGTGCCGGTCTCCTTGGCGCTCTCGTCTGGAACTCGCAATTGTGGAACGCCCACTCGCTCGCGATCTTGCCCTACGACCAGTCGATGCATCGCTTCGCCGCATATCTCCAACAGGGCGAAATGGAATCCAACGGGAAGAGCGTGGCACGAGACGGCACGCCCCTCCCCATCGGCTACGAGACCTGTCCGATAGTATGGGGCGAGCCTGGAACGAACGGACAGCACGCGTTCTACCAACTCATCCACCAAGGTACGCGCCTCGTCGCTTGCGATTTCATCGCCCCTTTGAAGTCGCACAACCCGCTTTCCGACCATCACGAGAAGCTCCTCTCGAATTGCTTCGCGCAGAGCGAGGCTTTGATGCGAGGCAAAACCACGGAGGAGGCCTTCGCGGAGCTCGTGAAGAAGGGAATGCCCGAAAACGAAGCGCGGGCTCTCGCACCGTTCAAGACATTTCCCGGCAACCGCCCCTCTTCCACGTTCCTCACGAAGGAACTCACCCCTCGAAGCTTGGGTGAGCTCATTGCACTCTACGAGCACAAGATCTTCGTCCAGGGCGTGCTTTGGGACGTTCCGAGCTTCGATCAGTGGGGTGTCGAGCTCGGAAAGGAGCTCGCGGGTCGCATCCTCCCCGAACTGAAGGACGCCGCGAATGGCGCCCTTGACCACGATAGCTCCACCAACGCCCTCATCGGCCGGTACCGCGCCATTCGAAGCAGCTAGGGAGGCGTCCTCCTTCACAGCCGCGCGGCTGAGATCTGCTTTGCGCTCTCAACGGATTGGCGCGTAGAATGAGATCGTGCGTACGCGCGATCGGCAATCCGACCTCCAGACTCGTCCAGACGCCTGGCAATTGGAACAGCCTCCGCGGCCCAAGGAGTACGCATGCCTCGTGCAGCTCTACGGTCCCGACCTCGGAAAACGCTCCGAGATCGGCGGCGAGCCATTCACGATTGGTCGCTCCCCCAAGTGCGAACTCTCGATCGATCAGTCGAGCATCAGCCGCACCCACGCGCGCATTATCTGGGAGACCGAGGGTCACGTCGTCTCGGACCTCGGATCGACGAACGGGACCTTCGTCAATGACGACCGGGTCGAGACCAAGAGCTTGAAGGATGGTGACCAGCTCCGCGTCGGCCGCGTCATCTTCAAGTACATGACGGGCGACCAGATCGAGCAAAGCTACCACGAGGCGATCTACCGCATGATGACGGTCGACGCGCTCACGGACGCGCACAATCGTCGCTACTTCGACGAGGCCATGACGCGCGAGTTCATTCGCGCAAAACGCTACAAGCGGCTCCTGTCGCTCATCATCGTCGACATCGATCATTTCAAGACCGTCAACGACAAGCACGGTCACTTGGTCGGAGACGAGCTTCTTCGCAAAGTCGCGACCGTCGTCCGCGGCAGGCTCCGTCAGGGAGACATTTTCGCACGTATCGGAGGCGACGAGTTTGCTCTCATCTTGCCCGAGGCCAATCTCGAGTCCGCGCGGTCCGTCGCGCAGCGCGTACTCGACGCGGTTCGCGCGCTCTCCATCCAGGGTGACGATGGAGGCCCCTTACGCTGCTCTGCGAGCATCGGTTGCGCAGAGTGGAACGACGACATGGCGACGACCAGTGCACTCTACGATGCTGCCGACAAGAGCCTCTACGCCGCAAAACAGCGCGGCCGCGGCTGCGTCGGCCCATGACCCACGACCTCGCGACAAGAGAACCACACAGATGCTCCCCTTCCAGCTCGAATTCGGACGTCCCTCGGCCCTCATGCGCATTCACTCGGTCGTCGACCGCCAGTTCGGCGTCTACCTGCTCCAATACGATGGCGTGACGTTCGATAACCGTTACTTGCCAACGAGCTGGCAGAAAGACGACCGCTGGCATCTTGCAGCTTACATCTATCGCGGCGCACTAAGCGTAGGCTCGCAGCGCTTCGAAGAGGGTGACGCGTTCACCGCAGCGACCGACACCCTGGCGCCGAGCTTGAATCCGCAAGAGGTCGTTCGCACGCATGGTCCCTCGGCCATTCTCGCGCTTCGACTGCGGCCACCGTTTTTCAACGATACGTTTCGCGGATACCTCACGCGGCTTCCCAACGTGAAGAGCCTGCCGTGGGACGAGCTCAAGACGTCCGTCGAAGACCCCGCCAAGAACATGGATCGCCTTCCGGCTTCGTTCAATCGGGTCATCGACGGACTCCGTGCAGAAGGCGTACTCGACAAGACGGCGCCCTCACCGTTTTCCGGCTCGACGGGAACGGGGCGTGTGGTTTCGCGTATCGCGTCCACGGTATTTCCAACCCTCTCTCGCCTCGCGACGCGCCCGACGATGGTCGACCTCATTGCTCGCGCGCAGTTGACCGAGCGCCAGCTCCTACGCAACCTGCTGCGCGTTCAAGAAGACTTCGAGCTCTTCGACCGTGGTTGGCGACCGGCCATTCTTCGCTGGCGTGTGACTGCCGGTGCGCTGCTGCTTTCTTCGCCCGATGTCTCGTTGAGCGAGGCAGCTCGCCTCGCCGGCTATTCGAGCGTCAAAGCGATGGCGCGCGCATTCGCAGACTCGGGGCTCCCCTCCCCGAGCGAAGTTCGTGAGCGCATCGGCAAAGACCCCGTGCCAACGGCCCCTCCCACTGCGACCGAATCGCTTCTCTGACTTCCCTCCACGCTACTTGCGCCGCGAGCGCTCTGCCGGGATGAGTTCGTAGCGCTCCTGTCCGGGAATCTCGACGACGAGCCGTCGGTCCTTTGCATCGCCCACGAGAACCAGCGGAAGGCCGCTGAGCGGCGGACTCGAGATCACCGCACGCTGGCGTCCGTCTTTGGGCTTCATGGGAAGAACCCGAGCGCGCCACTCCCCGACGTCGATCATGACGCGCCCTCCCACGCGCGAGAGCTTCACGGAGCCGAGCTCCGGGTTCGTATAGGCCCCCAGCCACCCCCTCGACCAATCGAGCTTTGCAGCTTCGTCCAGTTCTGCGCGCTCTTCCGCTTGCTCACGTTGGAACTCGCCGAGAAGCAGCGGACGGTTCTTCGCGGTCACATCCTCGGCTCCGAAGAGGAGCGCCACCACTTTGTCGGTCACGTGCCTCGTCACCGAGTAGCGGCCGTCACCGTTTGCGAGGAAGGCGATGCCGAACTTCTTCTCCGGAACGAACGTAAGCTTCGAACGCATGCCGAGCACAGCGCCTCCGTGATCGAGAAAACGCAGACCACGGCTGAAACCTGCACCCCAACCGAGTCCGTAGTAAGTCTTGGGGCCAGCCGAGACGCGCTTTTCCCAGCGCTTCTTGACATTCGCAGCCGAGACCACGCGCGTCCCCGAAGCAGAAACACCTTCCTGCATTTCTTCGGCAACGTAGAGCCCGAGATCGTGCACGGTCGACCACACGGCGCCCGCGGGTGCGACGGGAATGACCATCTTCTCCCACGACAGCGGGAAGGGCTCGTTCTCCCCGAGCATGCTGCGCGCATGCGACGAAGCGCGATTCGCGCCTCGCACGCCCTCTGCGAAATCGGCGGTCGTTTGGGTCATGCCGAGGGGCGTGAAGATTTCGTTCTTCATGGCGTCCGCATAGGCGGCGGACAGGTCCCCTTGCTTCTTGTACGTGGAGGCTGCAATGAATCCCGCCGCGGCCACGAGCTGGTTTTGATACTGGAACGTCTCGCCGAACTTGGTCGTGGGAGCGTATGCGTATACCTGTTTGAATACGTCCTCCGGTTTGACGTTCTGTTCGAAGATCATCGGCAAGTCCCGACGAGGAAGTCCCGTGCACGCGCACACCAGGTCCTGCATGTGCATGCGCTTCTGGAGGGTCTCGTCAGCGAGGTGAAATGCTGGCCACGCATCGACCACGGGCGTATCCCAACCGAAGAGCCCGCGATCGACGGCTTTCGCCATGAGGAGCGTCGTCATGGATTTCGTCACCGAGCCGATGAGAAAGCGCGTGTCGGGAGTCACCTTTGCGGGCTTGCCTAGCTCGCGTACGCCGAAACCCTCTTCGAAGACGATCTTGCCGTTTTGAACGACGGACACTGCAAGCCCTGGAATGCCCGCCTCGGCGACGCTCTCCGCGATGAAACGAGACAGCACTTTCGCGTCTTCGGATGAGAAGGACCTTGGTTCGACCTTCGAGAGGTCTTCCTCCTTTTGGATCGCTGCTGGAAGCTCGAGACTGGCGGTAATTTGCTGCAGCTGCGCTTGCCGCTTCACGATGGCCTGCAAGTCACCATCGACGATGAAGGCGAGCGCATCCGACCCCTTCTGCTTTCCCTGCGCCTGCAAGATGCGACCACTCGCCGGATCGGTCTTGTATATCTGTGCAACGCGACTGTCGTAGCCGTTGCGTTCTTCGGGAGCATCGATCGTCCGCTCGACCGGTGGGGCTCCTTCTTTGCGAATCGCGCTCCAGAGCTTTGCGATGGCTGCCGCACCACTTCCGGCTTGTGATCGTTCGGCAGTGACGAGGATGGCATTTTCTGGATCGAACAACTTCACCTGCGGGCCCGGAAGGACACGCCACCCTGCCGGGACGAACAGCTCGAGCCCTTCGAGCACCGTAACCTGCCTATCTTCCGCAGAGACGGGCTCGACCGGAGCGACGGCGGCCGCCGTCGAAACCGCTGTCGCCGAAGGAACGGGAGGCGTCGCGGGCGCTGACGGTGGTTTCGGTGCCTCGCTGCTTCCGCCGCAGTTCGTGTGCGTGAGCGCCGCGAGCAAGGTCAGACTCGTGATGAAGACACCGGACTTCGCGCGTGTTTTCCCCATGTCTTCTCGTTACAACGAGAAGCGCTCCGAAGGTGCGGGTTTGTCGAGAAGCGTCGTTATTTCGGCCCCCTCACGCGTGACGATCAACGTGTGTTCGAACTGCGCGGAGAGTTTTCCGTCGGCCGTCACGACGGTCCATCCGTCGGAAAGCATCCTCACGGCCGGGGTACCAAGGTTGATCATGGGCTCGATGGTAAGGGCCATGCCGGCGCGGAGGCGCATGCCAGAGCCTCGGGTCCCCACGTGCGAGACGTGGGGCGGTGCATGCATGCGTCGGCCGATTCCGTGCCCACCGAAGTCGCGTACGACAGAGCATCCTTCGCTGCGCGCCAGCTCTTCGATGGCCGCTCCGATGTCACCGAGCCGCGCCCCTTCACGAACGACCGCGATCCCAGCGTCGCGCGCACGCCGGGCAACATCGACGACGTGGCGTGCGGCAGCCGAGGCTTCGCCAATGATGAACGTGGCCGATGTGTCGCCATGGAACCCGCTGAGCTCCGTCGTCACGTCGACATTGATGATGTCTCCTTCGCGGAGCACTACGTTCTTCGAGGGCATGCCGTGGCAAACGACGTGATTGACGCTCGTACACACCGCGTGCGGAAACCCTTCGTAGCCGAGCTGACTCGGTCTAGCGCCTTGGTCGGCCGTGTATTTCCGCACCCAGCGGTCGATGTCGGCAGTCGTGACGCCGGGGCGAAGCCTCTCGCCTACACGCTGAAGCGTTTCGGCGGCCGCGATTCCTGCGGCATGGAGCCGGACGATGTCGGAGCGGGAATGAATGTCGACGGACACCTGGGGAACATGCACTTTTCGCACGCCGTGCGTCCAATACCTCTTTGATCTGGCGCAAGCGGCAGCGCGCCTCGGGCATGGCAAAGGCCCCAAAGCGCGCTACGCTCGAACGCGTGAGCCTTTCGCAGATTCGTTATTTCGTCGCCGTCGCAGAAGAGGGCAACGTGGGCCGGGCCGCACGCCGCCTTCACATCGCGCAACCGCCCATGAGTCGACAGATCCGCGCGCTCGAGGAAGAATTGGGCACGCGACTGTTCGAGCGCACGTCGCGTGGGATGGAGCTTCTTCCGAGCGGTCAGGTGTTTCTTGCACATGCGCGAGGCATCCTGGCAGACGTCGAAGCGGCGATGGCCGCGGTTGCCTCGCTAGAACGCCCACCGCCGGAGCCCCCCCCGAAACGGCTCTCTTCCTCGGCGGTCTCGCCGACACCCCGAGGCTGTGCTAGCGCTAAGCCGTGAACATCGAAATCGCCCGGTCCCTTCGTCCGTCCCGCTCGTGCTGCGCGCCGCTCTTCCTTGCGGCCGCCATCTTTGCAGCCTGTAGTTCGGAAACCACCGGCTCGAGCAGCGGAAGCTCCGCCACCGATGCAGGTACGACGCTCGATTCGGCAACGGGCGGGGATGCCGCCGCAGACGTTGCCAAACCGGCCTTCGCCCTCGGCAGCAAGACGATCGTCGATGGCGAGACCATGCCCTCGGAATACACGTGCGACGGCGCAGATACCCACCCTGACCTCGCGTGGACCGAAGGCCCCGAAGGCACGAAGAGCTATGCCATCGTTTTCAACGACACGACGCTGAAGTTCCTCCACTCGTCGGTGTTCGACATTCCGAAGGACGTGTTCGTACTGCCACTCGGCCTCGAGAAGAAGGCCGAACCCTCGGTTCCGGCCGGCGCAAAGCAGTCGAAGAACTACAAGGGCGCGAATGGCTACACAGGCCCCTGCCCGCCGAATGGTGAAGACTTGTACGAGTTCGTCCTCTATGCCCTCGACGTCGACAAACTCGCCGAGGTCACGACTGCGAGCACCGTCAAGCAGGTCGACGCCGCCGTCAAAGCACACTCTCTCGGATCGGTACGCCTCACCGCGAAGTACAAGAAGAAGTGAACGAACGGACCACTCGTCCCTCGCTCCTCCGACTCATGACGTGAAAACCGGGCTCGTTCGGGGCCAAGCTCGCGAGATCACACGCGAACGGTGGGTGGCACGTCCGGTGCAATGAGAGGTTGCATCGGCGCACCGCACGGTAGCGGTGAGCGCCTCTCCCCCAACCAAGGAACTTCACCATGAGCACTCTCAACCTCACCATCCGTCGTGTTCGCGCCCACGTTCGTACGAACATCAACACCGGCTCTCGCAGGGTACAGCCCGCGGGTGGTGACTCTGCATACAACTGCCCTGCCCCGAGCGCGGCGAACCAAAGCACGACGCAACCGCAAGGTCCGGCGGCCCAAGGCCCTGGTACGGCACCGGCCGGCAGCCAGTAAGGCTGCCTACCGCGGGTGATAGGTCACGAAAGGCTCGGCGGTTCTCCCGTCGGGCCTTTCTCTTTTCCACAACCCCACGAAAAGCCTTGGGTTCCACCCCCATGACGCTTTTTTTTTCGTTTCCGGTAACCTTTGTGGAGCCAGCGACGTCTTCAAGGTCAGAGAGCGCGAAAGAATGCTGCTCTCGAACGAGGAGAAGTGAACATGTCTCAGGTCAAACAATGTGAGTGCAAGAGCTGCGGTCCGGGTTGCAAGTGCGGCTCGCAGGTTCCGAAGAATGGCGAATGCTGCTGCGGTCCCGTGTGCACATGCGGGCCCAACTGCGAATGTCCGGCCTCTTGCGGATGCTCGAACGCCAAGAAGAAGTAAGTCGCCGTGGAGCCGATGCAGTCATCCACGACGACGATGAACAAGGCGACGGAGGCTTCGCTCCTCAGGCTCCTCACGGAGCAACGCGAAGCCTTCCTCGCATTCGTTCGCAGGCGCGTCCGTTCCGGCGCCGATGCGGAGGACTTGCTGCAAACGGCGTACATGCGCGCGACAGAAAAACTCGGCACGCTGCGCGATGGTGAGCGGCTCGAAGCGTGGTTTTACCGCGTGCTCCGGAACACGATCGCCGATCATCACGCAGCGTGGGCGCGTCGCGAGGCACAAGTTGCGCTGATCGCGCGCGACGCTACAGAGCTCCCTCCGAACGAGGCGGCCGTCTGCGCTTGCAGCCTCGGTGTGCTCGACCGGTTGACACCAGATCACGCAGCGATCCTGCGGCTCGTGGACATCGAAGAAGGGTCACTCGACGAAGCCGCACACGCATTCCATACGACCACTGGAACGGCGAAGGTTCGCTTGCATCGCGCACGAAAGGCACTTCGCGAAGCGCTTCACGCGATGTGCGGCACCGATTCGGTGAAAGCCTGCCTGAGCTGCGACTGCGACTAGGGGCCGTCCCTCCGACTAGAGCGCGCCCCACTGCGCCAGGATCTTCTTGACCCATTCGCGCGTCCGGTCGATGCGAACGTACTCTTCTTTCGCGCGACCGCACGGATTGCCGTCGGTGGTCATCTTGTTGGGTCCCCGAACGGTCCCGATGATGAACGAATTGTAGAGTAGTGGTCCGCCGGAGTCGCCGCCCGAAGCGATTCCCGTTCCGGGCAAAACAACGATTTGGGTAGGCGTCAGCGATTCGAAGATGCTCTTCGCATAACGACGCTCTTCGTAGCGTTGTTTGCCGTCCGGAAGCGTGTGACACCCGAACCCGACCGCCGTGGTCTCAGGCTGCTTCTTCAGGGCGCCTTCGAGCCACTCGAAGGCACCTTCGTACATGCGCAGAGGCGTCACGTCGGGAATGGCCTTCTCGAGTTTCACGAGCCCCACGTCGAGGTCGCCGACACAGGTCGCCGGGCGCTTGTAAGTGCCCCACTCGTAACATTCGCCCAGCGCTTTATCGACAATCTTCACGCTAGGGAGGTTCTGGTACTCGGCCATTTTGCCGGGCGGAGGGCTGCCGTAATAGAAACGATCGACGGAGCCTACGGCGACGTGCCCTGCGGTGAGGACGACGTTGGGTCGAATGAGGGCCCCGGTACCGAAGTTGCCGCTGCGGAAGCGAACCATGCCGACCGCAAGGTAACTGCGGGCTGCATTCCCGCGCTGGATGTCGTCTTCACTCTGCTCGTCGGACGAGGCGCAGGCGGAAACGGCAAGGAGGCCCAGGAACGCGACCGGCGATAGCCGGCTCCACAAAGTCATGCGATTACAATATCGCAGGCTACGAAATGACGCTACGGACTTAGGCCATTTCCATGCAGCGAGAGTGCGCCAAACAGCCCATTCGATCGAATCGTGACACTTGACCCGTCAGGGCGGCACGATGGCGCAGCTGAAGCACGAGGGAGTTGGCGCGCCTCGTGACATCCATGCCGAGAGAATTCGTTGCTCGTCCAAAGTCAGCGCATGAGGTAGCGCTCGATCGGGCGCGGAAACGTCGCGAGCGGGCGGCATGGTGTCCCCTCCTACGTACGCTGCGAGCCGCGATCGGTCCGCATCGCTCAGCCCCGCGTAGTGCGCAACGCGAGGCGCGATGAGCTGCGTTTGCGTTCCACAAGCCGGTGTCTCGAACGCAGGCGCCGCGGGGGCTGCGAGCAATGTCTTGTAGAGAAGAAAGCTCGTCCCCGGACTGCGAGGGTCGACGAGTGCCATGTTCCTCCCGAACACACGTCCCGCGGAGATGGGATCGCGGCTCGACGATGCGTTTGCAGATAGGCGCGCGAGGCGCCCCACGGCGGTTCGCTGAATCGCCTCCCCCGACGAGAGGTCGAGCCCCATGTCTGCACGAGCAGCCCCGTGGCAAGAACCGCACTTGGCTTGCAGCAGCGGCAGGACGTCACCGCAGAACGACTCCGCCGCGGGTGGCGTCGTGTCGCGTGGACGAATCCGTGCAACGAATCCCCAACGCCTTTTCGACGTCTCCGAGAGTTTTCCCTCGTCGATGGACACGAAGCCGCCCGTGTCCTCACCCGGTTCTGGAATTCCGAGTGTAAGCGTGTAGGGCTGCTGATCGAGCATCCACGGACGCACGTTCTCGTCCGCTTGATCGAGGCGCGGGTTTTCGATGCGGACGATTCGGAGCACCGGATCGTAGGTCACGAGGGGCGCTTCGACCGCGGCGCCGAAAGCATCGCGAATCACGAACGATTGGCGCACCGCACTCGAGGGACGGAGCAGCTGATCGAACGCGATTTCGATGGGTTCGTCGGAGAAGTGCGGCGTGTCTTCGCGGAGGTTGACCGACACGACGCGTAGCTCCGCCTTCGGGCGCGTTTCGTCGTCGCGCGGACCGACGTCGCACCCCGCGATGAACGCGGCAAAGAGGAGGGCAGCGGAAAGCGCCCGCCGATTCAGCTGTCCGAGTAGGTCGTCAGTTGCTCTTTGATGACTTGCTCGTCGATGCCCGTGCGAAGGTGCTCCTTGAGCACGTCTGCCAGCGTGAGCAGCAGGTCGTCCACGCCCTTGTCCTCGATCAGCTTCTGGAGGAGCTGACGCGCCTCGCGGCTCTCGTCCGCCCGAAGGAGCTGGCGCACCATGTCGAGGGAGATCTCCCCCTGAAAATCCACATATAGGTTTTCCAGCAGGTAACGGACGAGTTCTTTCAAGGCATGCCTCCGAGACGAAAAGAAGTGCCCCGGTATATCGTTCGAGATGGCACGCGCGCAAGAGTAGATCGCGCAATTCTCGGTAAAATGCCGCACCCAACGGAAATGTTGGGTTCGCGGTCTCCCGCGCCCGCGGTGACTTCAGCGGCATCGGGCCACCTCGGTGGAATCGCTCTCGTGACAGACGAGGCAGGGGCGCGGATTTCGTGCCAGGAGGACCCCGCAGCGCCCCGCGAAATCAGGCGGGTGGGGGGAAAAGCCTGCGCCTACGCCCTTTCCTCCGTGGCAGACCACGCAGTCGCGCTCGATGTGGCAACTGACGCACGCATTCAGGTTTCGCATCGCCTCGCGGCTGTGCATCGTACGCGGGCCACCGGCGCTACCGGCCCCGCCCTGCCCGGCGGCCCCAGACCAAAGCGAGCGTGGCGGGTGAAACCGTCCTTGTTCACGAGCCGCGGCAGGACCGCTCATCGCCACACCGAGACGTTGGTGACACGATAGACAGAAGCTCTGCTCCCGGTGGCAGCTCGTACAGTTTTGCGTCTGCATGCGCGCCTCGGTCGCATGCATCGACAAGTAGTCCGCCGGGTGGATGTTCCTCGGGCGTACCCGGCCGTCGTGGCAATCCGTACAGGACTCTTCTTTGTGGCAATTCGCGCAGAACTTCGAATCGTTCGCGGCGACGAACTTGTGCCGCTGAATGAACGCAGCATCGTGCCCTGCGTTGCGTAACCACTTCGGCGGGAGCATCTTGCCGCTCCCGAAGAGTGTGCGCAGTGTACCCCCTTCTTTGGCCCCTCCGGAGATGTGACACGTTTCGCACCCGCCCCGGGCATCGCCGCGTGCAATGGAGGGCCCTTCTTCGAGTGAGTGGCACTTCACGCAGCCGCGCATGCGCGGAAGTTGATCGCGCGTCGCGAGCCCTACCGCCGAGACATCGCCGTGGCATTGCGCACACCCGATGTTCCGAACGGCGTGGGCCTTGTGGGAAAACACGAGGTTCGGTTCCGGGATGCGCACGGCAGGCACGCGGTCTCCGTTCGTCCCGTCGTGACAGGTGGCGCAGCTCGCCTTTGCGTCGGCGAGCATCTTGACGGCGAAGGCGTCGTGATGGTCGCTCTTGTGACAACCGTCGCACGCCGTGCCCTTTGGGAGGAGGACGTCCGCCGAACGCGCACTCGTCGCACCACCGGGGTGACACGACGTGCACGCCTGTCCGAGGTCCTGTACGTGCAGTTTGTGATCGAATTTGAGGGGTACGCTCTGCGGCGGGAAGATGACGGTGCTCGGCCCTCGGTCCGGATCGGAGCCAGGCGGCAAGATGGACGGAGGAGCGGCTGGCGCCTTTCCAAACGCAGCAAACGTCGCGACGAGCAGCGCGCAGGCCAGCAGAACGCGCATGAGTCGCGCGCGAAAAAGGACGTTCGTCTTCGGGTTCGTCGTCATTGCGCCATCGCCACGGTGAGCCAGAGGACGACGCGATAGCGCTGCCCCACGAGGCGGTTCATGTTGTGTTCGAATTCGAGAAGCACGCGACTTCTTTCGCCTAAACGATACCCGGCCCCGGCCACGTAGCCGAAGGTCTGAGCGCCGCGATCTGCACGCAGCGAGTCACGAAAATCCCATGCGGACACCCTGCCCGAAAGGATGTAGCGCGCTTCGAGGAGCTTCTCGATGAAGAGATCGCCGCCGGCCCGATGACTTCCGCCCCCCCGCGCGACGTCGGCACGTAGGCCGATGCGACCGCTCGGGAAGACGTAGCGGGCAGCAGCGTTGCCACCGATGAGAAGGTCGCCCGAACTCTCGGAGGTCGCATCGTATCCGCGGAGCGAAGCGCCGCCGGAGACAGACCAACGATCGTCCAGCTGGATGTTCGAGCGCGCTTCTCCGTGGTGCATGGGCGCGGTCGCGAAGAAGTTGAAGATCGAGTCGCCATCGAACGTAGGTTGATAGAAGTCCCAGTCGGCGCTCAAGGTGACCCGGCTGCCGGCATAGGCGTCGACGGACACGAACGCGTTCGAGAGCCTATTCGTGAGTAGGTCGTGGACGAGCCCCGTCTTGACCCCGCCCAGCGTCGCGTTCGACAAATCGACTCCGAACGCAAGGCGCTCTTGCGATAGTCGCGTGCCCGTCGTCGTCTCGCCGGAGAACGGGTTCGTCGTGACCGTTCCCGTGGAGTCGACGTGACGGTAGGCGACGCGCGCGTGCAAAAAGTCGATGCCGTTCGACTCCAGCGCAGCACCGTACGCCGGGGCGAGCCCGCGATCGACGAAGCTGGTGAACGCGGAAGGGTCGAGTCCATCACGACTGCCGCGCCAGATGCCGTCGCGTTCCGCCCGCGAAGTCGACATGGGGAAGCCACCGCGCACCTCGAGGCCCCCATATCCTTCGATTGCGAGATAGCGCATCACGTCGAGCCGCGCCCATCCGCCGTCCATCTGCCAGTATCCGAGCGCGTCGAGCTGGATTTGCCGGCCGAGACGAAACGACACGGGCGCGAACGGAAGGCGCCTCCCCTCGATGTACGCATACATCAGGTCGACAGGACCGCGCTCGAAGCCAGGGACGTAGCTCGATGGGTCCGTAGGCGTCGCTTCGGCGCCCTTCGCACCGTAGTCAGCGTCATAACGCAGACGGGAACGAAACGTGAGCATGGGGCGCAGGCCCCTTTTCTCCGCGGGCGGCTTGGCGTCGTCACTGAGCAAGTCGTATCCGCTGACGCCAAGCGTCGTCGTGAGACGACGGCGCGTGAGCAGGGTTTGCCCGGACGGACTTCGAACATCGTACCACTGGACTGCCGTGTCGCCGGTGACTTCGGGTTCCGCCAGGACCTCCGTCGCAGATAGCAGAACGAACGAAAACGCGAGCGCAGAGGTGCACGAAGTGGCTGCGCCTCGGGCACGAGGCCAACCCAGCGAGAAACGAACAGAACGCGCCACGATTCGCGCCTCGCACCTTACCCTCATTTTCGTGACGAACGCGTGGGAAGAAGCGACAAAACGGCGCGATTACGCTGTTTCCGTCCTTGATCTTCGGGGTACGGAAGTGGCACCCTGGCACGGCCCACGTCATCGACTTGCAAGGGACCCATTCGCCCATGACCGAAATCCAACAACAACGATACCGCGTCGTCGAGAAGCTCGAGGCCGGTGGTATGGCGGAAGTGTTCCGCGCGGAGAGTGAAGGTCTCCAGGGATTTCGCAAGCAAGTCGCCATCAAGCGCGTCTTGCCGCACCTCTCGGAGAAGAAGAAGTTCATCTCGATGTTCTTGGACGAGGCGCGTCTTTCGGCGCAGCTCTCGCACTCCAACTGCGTGCAGGTCTTCGACATCGGTGTCGGTGACAACGCGTACTTCATCGTCATGGAGTACGTCGATGGCGGTAACCTAAAAGCCATCGCCGAGAGCCTGAAGAAACAGGGCCGCGACTTTCCGG
Organism: Polyangiaceae bacterium; assembly: GCA_046351415.1. Classification (GTDB taxonomy): domain Bacteria; phylum Myxococcota_A; class Polyangia; order Polyangiales; family Polyangiaceae; genus JABFRG01. The sequence goes on from JAXLYO010000002.1 coordinate 653,462, forward strand.
TCCCCATCGCGGCGTTCGTCGGCATCGAGATCTGCAAAGGCCTCTCGTACGCGCACGAGGTCGTCGACTCGAACGGGCAACACCTCGAGCTGGTCCACCGCGACATGTCTCCGCCAAACGTTCTCATCACGAAGTACGGCGAAGTGAAGATCGTGGACTTCGGGCTCGCGAAGGCGAGCAGCCAGCTCGAAAAGTCCGAGCCCGGCATCATCAAGGGCAAGTTCGCCTACCTGTCTCCGGAAGCGGCGATGGGACAAGAGGTTGACCCCCGCACGGACATCTTCGCCGTGGGCATCATTCTCTGGGAGCTGCTCACTGGACAGCGCCTCTTCCTCGGCGACACCGACTTCCAAACCGTGAAGAAGGTGCAGCAGGCGATCGTGCCGCCGGTATCTCAAATCAATCCGAAGGTCCCGAAAGAGCTCGAACGCATCGTCAACAAGGCGCTCGCGAAGGATCCGAACGCGCGCTACCAGACGGCGCGCGAGCTCGCCCAAGACCTGACGAAGTTCTTGTTCGCCAATGGGCAGGCAGTCGGCACGTTCGACGTCGCCGCGCTCGTGCAGCTCACGGTGCGCGACAAGTCGAAGGTGCGCGCCCCGCAGGGTTCGATCATCGACAAGCTCATCGAAGAGGCGCTCTTCGAGTTCACTTCTCTCAAAGAAGAGGAAACGGGTCGTGGCGTCGTCGTCAAAGCGACCCCCAACAATGCGGCACGCCCGCTCGATGCAGCGAGCTTCGTCGACCCGACGAACTGGGCAACGGAGATCGGCCAACTCCCGCAATCGGAATCGCAGAGGCGTCCGCAAGAAGAGTCGCTCCGCGCGTCCCTTCGATCGCTTCCGGAAGAGGGCAACCTCTCGGCCCTCGAAGACGCATCACCTCCGCTTCCCGCGGCAACACCAGCCATGCTTGCAGCGCCGCGTTTGCCGACGCCTCCTGCGATGGGCGTCCAGGCTGCGCCGGGCATGACCATGCCGAAGCCGGGCGCGCCGGGTGCGGCTCCTCCGCAGCCCGCGAAGGGTGCGCCTCCAGGCAAGCCCGGTGCGGCGACTCCTGCGAAGAGCGGAAGCAGTTCGATGCTCCCCATCGTGCTCGGCCTTCTCTTCCTGCTGCTCGTTGGTGGCGGCGCAGCGGCGTGGTTCCTGAAGCTGATCCCGCACTGATGCAGTCTGTGGGGGCTTTGCCCCCTCTCCACGGAGCTGAGCTCCGTAGAGCCTCTCCCCCAGTTTTGGGTCCCGAGCCCAAAACTACCTGGGCGCTTCAAAGCGAGCGCGACGAAATCGGCCTAGGCGCGAGCTTTGATGATGAGGTAGCGAAGCGGGATATTCCCGGTATTGCGAATGGAGAGGGTCTCGCCCTGCGGCACCACGACGGTGGCGCTCGGTCGCATCATGCCGGTCATGTCAGCGACAGTGACCTCTCCTTCTCCTTCGACGAAAACGAGCACCTCGGCGCACGTCTCCTGAATGTGCTTTCCCACCGAGCCCCCTACGGAGAGTTCGCACGCGAGCGCGCAATCAAACGGGGGTACCACCGGCCCAAGGAGCATCCACACACGCACTTCGCCGCTTCCGCCGAAGAGTGCTTTCCGAACGTCGCATGAAATCTCGCCAGATTCCGCCGCCTTTGCCAAAACGTTCCACATACCTGTTTATTGCACGTACAGAAAAATCCGCTATGCATTCGCGGGCATGGACGCCACCCGCAGTGCATCGAAGCGCCTCTTTGGCAGTACGCTCGTACTGCTGGCGGTCGCGCTCGTGCCGAGCGAGGGCGAGGCAGCGAGGGGCGACTGCCCACCAGAGATGGGCAAGGTCGACCTCGGCGCCGATGCCAAGGTGAGCGCCGTTTGCGTCGACAAGTGGGAGGCTTCTCTCGTCGATGCGAAAACGGGCGCACATGTATCGCCGTACGAGTCACCGAAGGATCGAAAAGTGAAGGCCGTGTCGAAGCCGGGAGTGGTTCCACAGGCCTACATTTCGAAAATCGAAGCGGAAGGCGCCTGCAAAGCCGCGCGCAAACGCCTGTGCAAGGAGTCGGAATGGGTCAAGGCATGCCAGGGCAAGCGCCCGACGACCTATCCGTACGGCGACGAACTCAAAGAGGGCTACTGCAACGACTCCGGCAAGTCCCCATTATCTGTATACTACAAGGATTCCGATGCGGCCTATGCGTCGAATAGCGCGATGAACGATCCGCGCCTCAATCAGGTACCCGGCACGGTCTCCAAGACGGGCCGTCACAAGAAGTGCAAGAACGGCTACGGCCTTTATGACATGGTTGGCAACGTGCACGAATGGGTCGACGACCCTGCCGGTACGTTCCGCGGCGGCTACTACCTGGACACGCATCAGAACGGCGATGGCTGCAAATACCGCACAGACGCGCACGACGTGACTTACCACGACTACTCGACTGGCTTTCGCTGCTGCAAAGACCTCAGAGTCCCTTGACCACCGTTGCGCCTCGCCCGGTCAGGGCAGCTCGATGCAGTAAAGGTGTCCGTCGGCGCTGCAAGGCGTAACGGTGCCTGTGCTCATCCAGCTGCTGAGGTCGGGGAACGGCCAGCCGGTTACGCCATCTTCCGTCTGAGAATCCCAGGAGCCGCATCTCTTCCCAGCATTCAATGCGGTGCCTCCCGTCCACACACGCGTGGCTCCGGTCGTGTAGGGTTCCCCCAATTCCGTGACGTTGATGTCACCGAGCGGCGCACCTAGCAGCGAAGCAATGTTCGGAAAGACTTTGAATGCACCCTTGTTCTTCGGGCTGACCCACCAACCGTCGCACGGCTCTCCGAGCTGTTTGGACGGATGTTGGTTGGCCACCGCCCAGTAGTACGCTTTCCAATGGGTCCCTGGCCAAACGCTCGACCCGGCAGCGCGGCATAGATCATCCGGTCTCTCGCCTGCGGGTCGCGCGAGGAGATCTCCCTTCCACTGTTGCGCTGTCATGAAGAAGCGAAAATGATCGCCGTTCTTCTTCGTGAAGCACTTCGCGCCATCCGCGAGCGTCGTCGCATCTCCGACCTCGTTCGCGTCGGAGGCAAGGCCGCCTCCATCCGCAAGAGTTTGTCCTCCCTCACTCCCGAGCAGCGTGTACGACGGACGCACCGAACAAGAAGCGACGTTGAGGATTGCCCCAGTGGCCACCACAGACCATGCAAGCTTCCTCCGCATGCAGCCAAGCATAAGGTGGAACCTTTGCTCAGGATAGCTTCAACCGAACAAGCGGCGTCTCTCGAGCGAAATCAAGCCGACTCCTCCGGACCAGGCGGCGGCGGGAAGTTCGAGAAACGATCGGGCACGATCAATCGGATCGCTTCTCGGTGAACTTGGACGCGTGCGCCCGGCGAGGGGTTCGCCTCTTCACCATCGAGCTGCGCGAGCGGCAAGGCCGCCGCGGAAAACCGCAGCTCGATCTGACGCGCCGAGACGTGATCGGTTGCGATACGCGAGGCGGGGTCTTTGAGCGCATCGGGAAGCAAATTCCCGCGATGGTCGACGAACGCCTTTTGGACCCAATCAGCTTGATTTCGAAACGGCACGAGCTCGACCAAACCATCGTCGTGACTGGCAGAGCGATCGAGCACCCATGCGCCCGCATAGATGCGCGTGTTCTTGATGATGAGGTCCGTTAGCCCCTTCCACTCGTGCGGCTCACCGTCGGCCACGAAGGTGACGTCGAAGGTCTGGTCCCGAAGAAACGAGTCCATGAAGACGCGTGCGAATGCTCCCGCGTAGACCAGGTGATCACGGTAGAGGTGACGAATCGGCCCCAGCTTGTGGACCGTATCGCGGTCGCGATTTCGTGCGAGCAGCACGCGCGCCGAGAGCCCCCACCCCGCCGAATCGAAGAAGTAGTCCTGCCCGAGCACCTCGCCATCGACGCCGAGGCGTTGCATGTACACGGCGTCGAGCCGAGTTTCGCGGGCGCCAAGGACGACCGAGACGTTGCGCGACAGCGAATCTTCTCCGGCTGCGAGTCCGAAGCTCTGACCTTGATCGTTCGCGGTGCCCGTCGGGAGCATGCCCATCGCAACCTGCTCGCGGACACGGCTCACCATCAGAGCGGCGGCGACTTCCCGGAACGTGCCATCGCCTCCCATGGCAATCACCACGTCAGGGGTGTCCTTCTCGAGGCGCTGGGCGAGAACGGGAATCGTCTCTCCGTCCGGAAGCGTATTTTGCAGCTCGCAAACGACGCCTCCCGCCTCGAGAAGGGCCTTCGCTTTGGCGATTCGCTCGCGGTTCATGCCGCTCTGCGCGGTGGGGTTTCCAACGAGGACGATGCGCTTCATGGTAAGGACGTATCTTATGACAGACGTCGCCGATTTGCGTCAGGCAGCGCTCGCCTATCACGAGGGAACGCGTCCGGGAAAACTCGAAGTCGTACCTTGCAAGCCGACCAGCACGCAGTACGACCTCGCGCTCGCCTACTCACCGGGCGTCGCAGAGCCCTGTCGTGAGATTGCCCGAGACGGAGCCCTCGTCTCGAAGTACACGATTCGCCAGAACCTCGTTGGGGTCATCACGAACGGAACCGCAGTTCTCGGCCTCGGCAACATTGGTCCCTATGCGGCCAAGCCGGTCATGGAGGGCAAGGCCATGCTCTTCAAACGCTTTGCCGATATCGACGTGTTCGACATCGAAATTGCGGAGAGCGATCCGCGTGCTTTCGTCGACACCGTCGCCCGCCTCGAGCCCACTTTTGGTGGCATCAATCTCGAGGACATCAAGGCCCCCGAATGCTTCGAGATCGAGCGTTCCCTTCAAGAGCGCATGGGGATCCCCGTCTTCCACGACGACCAGCACGGGACAGCCATCATCACGGGTGCCGGAGTGCTCAACGCGGCAGAGCTCGTAGGAAAGAAGCTCTCTGAGCTTCGCGTCGTCTGCAACGGTGCCGGTGCTGCAGCGATTCGCTGCATGGAGCTTTGGGTGACCCTCGGCGTGAGGCGCGAGAACATCACGCTGCTCGACACTCGAGGCGTCATCCATACCGAGCGAGAAGACCTCACCGCAGAAAAGCGTTCCTTTGCCCGCGCAACGCGCGCACGCACCCTCGCCGATGCGTTCGTCGATGCAGATGCATTCGTCGGCCTCTCCATTGGCAACGTGGTCGACGAGGCCATGCTGCAAACGATGGCGAAGAACCCGATCATCTTCACGCTCGCGAACCCGGACCCAGAGATTGCTTACGTGAGGGCCCGCAGCGCTCGACCCGACGCCATCGTTGCGACCGGCCGGAGCGATCACCCGAATCAAGTGAACAACGTGCTCGGCTTCCCTGGCATTTTCCGGGGGGCTCTCGACGTCCAAGCCCGTCGCGTCACCGAAAACATGAAGCGGGCTGCGACGCTAGCGATTGCCGCCATCGCGAAGCTCCCCGTGCCGGACGCCGTCGAAGCTGCATACGATGGCGACGGACTCAGCTTCGGTCCAGACTATGTCATCCCGAAGCCCTTCGATCGCCGCGTCGTTCCGATGGTCGCAGCGGCAGTCGCCGAAGCCGCGATGAACGACGGCGTGGCGCGAGTCGGTCTCGATGTACATTCCTACCGGGAAGCGCTCATCGCACGACTCTCGAACGCCTGAGCTCATTCGAGCAAAAGAGCTCCAAAGAGAAAGGGCCCCTCGACGAGGAGCCCTTTTTCGTTTGGCAGTGAAGCGGTTCGCCCCGCCTGATCAGCTACAGTCGATGCGCTTCGTGTTCGAGAGCGTGCAGCCGTTCTTCTTGCACTCACGCTCCTGCACGAACTTGCCGCCGCGGCAGATGAGCTGCTTCTTGCCGTCGACCGAGCACGCCACCGCGTTCGGAACGCCGCAGGGGTCGTTCTCTTCGGAGATCGAAACGTCGCAGTTCACTTCGTTGCCGTTGTTCTTCACTTGGCAAGCGTCGCGACCGCGGCAGTAACGCCAAACGTCCCACTTCTTGTCCGACGAGCAGATGAACATCTGCTTGTTGTCCGTGGCACAAGCGTAGGTGCCCGGCTTCGAGCAGTTGTCGCCCTTGTCTGCGAGCGTCGTGTCGCAGTTGAGCATCTTGCCGATCATGCTGCAGCCCTTGGGGCCCTTGCAGTCGAGGTGCGTCGTGAACTTTCCATCGCGGCAGACGACGGCCTTCTTCTTGCCCTTGTTGCACGCGTACTCTTCTTCGCTGTCACCCATGCAGGCATCGCCATCCTCGGCGACCGAGTCGTCGCAGGAAACGCGCGAGCCGAACTTGAGGCAGCCGAGTGTGCCGGCGCACTTCACTTGGACGTAGGTGTTGTCCTTGCCACAGTGCATGGCGGTCTTGCTATCGATGCAGCTGTCCTTGCCGGGCTTGCAGGCGCCGCCGAGCTTGGGTTTGCAAGCTGCACCGAGCACGACGAGTGCCCCCGTTACGACTACCGAAACTACGATCCTCTGCAAACGCATCGCCCGGAACTCCCTTCGTGGACCCGCGCGTCGGCGAGTCCTTCACGGTTTTTGCGTCGGAACTTCCGACGCGAAAGACATAAGAACCCACAACGGCGTCCGACGTAAAGACTTTCGCAATTTTCGGCACCTTCCGCGCTGGCTGAGCTTGGATCTGGGCTTTTTTCTTGATTTCGAACGCGTTGCCCAATGATGACAATCGCGTCATCTTCGCGCGTTCGGTCTGCCTTTTCAGCCGTTTTCGCCGAGCATGCGGCCGAGCGCTCGGACCATGAGTGCAGGGTCTTGCGTGCCGCACATCTCGCGCGCGGAGTGCATGCTGAGCATCGGGTTGCCGACATCGACCGTGGGGATGCCAAGCAGTGTTGCAACGATGGGCCCGATGGTCGTGCCGCACGGCAGGTCGGTGCGATGCGAATAGTGCTGCACGGGAACGTCTTCACGACGGCAGATGTCCGCAAACAAGGCTGCCGTGCGTCCATCCGTCGCATAGCGCTGCTGGGCATTCACCTTGATGACGGGTCCGCCATTCAGACGAGGCTTGTGTCGGGGCTCGTGCCTCGAGGCATAGTTGGGATGAACCGCGTGAGCCATATCTGCGGAGACGAAGAACGATGCCGGACACATCCGCAGGAACGCCTCACGCGAACCGGCGATGCGCTCGAGGACACGCGGCAAGAACGCGGACCCCGCGCCGTGCATCGTTTCGCTGCCGATCTCTTCGTGATCGAAGAGCGCAATCAGCGGCACGAACGCCGATGCCTGACATGAGAGAAGTGCGGAGATCGACGCATGGCACATCGCCAAGTTGTCGAGCCTGCCCGAGAAGAGGAACTCACCGCCCGCCCCCGCAACACATGCTGGCGTCACGTCGTGGAGCATGAGGTCCATGCCGAGCACGTCCGACGGCTCTACGTGGGTTTCCTTCTGGACGAGCTCCGCGAGTGCATCCGTGTCGGCCCCTCCGAGTCCGAAGATTGGGGCCATGTGCTCTTGTCGATTGAGGACAAGGCCCTTGTCGTTCACTTCGCGATCGAGATGCACTGCGAGCTGCGGCACGCGAAAGAGCGGGCGGTCTACCTTGAGGAGCCGTGTCCCGATCGATCCGTCACGTTCGCGAACGGTGACACGCCCAGCGATACCGAGATCCCGATCGAGCCACGAGTTCAAGAGGACGCCGCCATACACTTCGACGCCGAGTTGGAGGTAGCCTTCTTGCGCATACACGGGCTTCGGCTTGAGACGCAGGTTGGGGCTGTCCGTATGCGCTCCGAGAAGCCGAAACCCCTTCGCTTCGCCGTCAGGCACACGAAACGCGATCAGATTCGACCCGCCGCTCGTGACGTAATACTTTCCGGGCTTGAGCGCGCCACCCGAGCGCTCCCCCCACGGCTCGCTCTCGTCGAGCAGCGTGAAGCCAACGGCGTCGAGGCGCCTGCGTGCCTCCGCAACCGCATGAAACGGCGTCGGGCTCGAAGAAAGAAATGCGAGAAGGTCGGAGAGGATGGCGTCGTCGGTCACGACGCCACTCTACACGACATGGAAGGGAGCTGAGAACTCCGAGTGCGGCCTGGCGCCCTCGACGGCAGGCCTTTCAGAACGCCATCATCGGCGTCTTGTTCTGCGCACGAACGATGCCGGATTCGGCCTTCACGCCGAGAACGGACTTGAAGAGCGAGTCGAGCTGGATGTTCGCGCCGAGATAGACGCGCATGTCCTGATACTCCGAGAAGAACGGGTTACCGTACTTGCCGTTGTCGGCCAGCGAACGACGCGCCATGTAGTAGCCGAGCTCCGGCGTGAACCAGTCGTTCAAGTGATAGTCGAGCCACGCTGCGAAGTAGGTGTTGTTGCGCACCGTGTTCGGGTCAGCGACCGACCGAACCCCCGGCAATTCCTTTGGCGTGTACAAGAACTCGCTACGAACAGACATCCAGAGGCCGGGCTCGAACTTGCCCCACTCCTGCGTCACGATGAAGTTGAACGCCAAGTTGTCGCTGACGTTCATGGGGCCGGGGCTCGTCTGCTGCCCGTCGGCCGCGGTCGAACCGCCGACCGTCGAGAGGGCGTAGGGGGCAGGATCGCGCAGCGCAGCCTTCGAGTTGTAGACGGGGTGGCTGTAGGAGACGATGAAGATTGCCCCGAACTCACCGCCGAGGAAGTGGTCGTTGCCGTAGGCTGCCTGAACACCGAGGTTCGGGTTGAAGTACATGCCGCGCGCAAGTGAAGCTTTGGAGGTCGGCAGCGCGACACCGATGTTCGGTGCAATCTTGATGTTCGCGAAGGCGGGGATGCCGCGGTAAAAGAGCGAAAAGCCCGTATCGATGAACATGGGCTCGTTGCGATACGTCGTGTCGCCGTTGGTGAACTCGTAGGAGACGCCCGCGCGACCGCGGAGCTGGAAGTCCTTGCTGAGCGCATAGCGTGGACCGAAAAGCAGGTACGTGTCGACGGTTGCGTTGCGGTCGGCCTGGAGGCTCGGGAAGAACGTATTCAGGTTTGCCGAGGTCTGGCTGAAGAGCGAGGAGCCGGCGAACTTGTCGAGCCAGTGCTTCTTCTCTTCCTTCTTCTCTTCCTTGGGTGCGTCTGGGGTCGTGCCGGGTGCGGTACCCGTGGCACCAGCGGTAGCGCCGCTGCCGTCTGCGCTCCCCCCAAGGGTGAGCGAGGGACCAGCGCCGCCGACGGTGTTCGCCCCCGAAGGTTGGGCGCCCGGTGCTTGCGTCGCATCCGTCTGCATGCCGACGAGACCGGCCTGCCCCGCATTGTTGGGCGCCACGTCTTTGCTCGGCGTAGCCGGCGCAGATTCGTCCGCGAGCGCGGCTGCAGAGAACGAGGAGCCCGCAACCAAAAGCTGCAGAACGACTAGGCGAGAAACGATACGGCGCGTCACAATTACTCCCTCTCTGACCTGCCACTTCACCCTTCGGACCGTCTGGCCGAAAGAACGTAGAAGTGACGGGCCTTTGAGCCACTTTCGTACGCCCCTGTCAAGAGTGGAGGTCGGGAATCGACCTACAAGCCTGGACACGGGTACAGCGACCGTATGCAGGAAGCGTTCCTACCGAGGCATTCGCGTTCCATTCACGAAATCCATGGTTTACCAAACGTGGCTGCTCGTGCGTCAGCTTCGTGACGCGGCCCTCGGGTGGATTCTTCAATGGATTCGTTACGAATGGAGACGGCGATGAGGTGACTGGGCGATAGTAACTCCCCATGAAGTGGCTCACGGATTTGTTCGGCGGAGCTCCCCCGATCGAGAAGCGCTCCGAAGAGCCTCCGGCCGCGAAGACGCCGCGAAAGAACAAGGCGCGCGCCGTCCGGCCCTCGAGCCTCCTGCGGGACTTCGCCCAAAAAGTGGGTGGCGCGACCGCGACCGTCGACGACTTCGATGGCGGCGCTCCCCGCGACGACGGACTCATCGGTCGCGTCACGTTCCAGCTCGATGGCGCGACCGCGCGGCTTGTTCTCAAGAGCTACGACGGCGTAACGATCGCATGGCTCGAGACGAAGTGCGCCGCCCATGGCGACTTCAACCTCGAGCACGGTGCCCCCGAATCTTCCAACGAGGTCTCGCCGGAGGAGCCGCGCTTCTACCTCACGCGCGAATGCTACGTCTCTGGTCCCAGGGCTCGAAACGAAGTCGCACGCGTCCTTACCCTCTCACCCGAGAATCGCCTTCGTCTCTTTGCCATGGCGCTTCAGGTGGACCTCGTCAAACTCGACGAGCAGGTGCTGGGTGTGGTGCTCGGAGACGTCTTCGCCCTCGCGGACATCTTTGAAGCCCCCCAAAAGGGCGGGGCCTACCTCACCCAGCTGACGAACGAGCTCGTCTTCTTGGCGAAGCAGTTTCCAACGCTTTCCAAAGACATCGCTGAGCTCGCAGAGGCGCGTACGTGCCGCTTCTGCCACGCCTCGTTCGTGTTTGCTCCCGAAAAGCCCGCTTGCACCGCGTGCGGCGCCCCAGCCTCGAACGCATCGCGCATGCCGCCACCTCCTGCGGGCGTCATTCCAGACGACCCGCTCGAAGAGATCGACGAGGCAGATGCCGATGAACGCGAGGACAGAGAGGAGCGGCGAACGAAGCGCCTCGAACTCTCTCGCGCACTCGCTTCGCTCGTCGAAAAGCCGCGCATCGTCGAAGAGCCCGAGCGTGCGCGCACCTTCGTCGAGTACGTCTTGAGTGGGCGTGCCTATCGCGCGAAGATCATGGATGAGTACGTTGGCATTCGCACGGATGCCCCGGGTGTGAAGGGCGACTTCTATCTCGGCTACAGCACGCAAGACATCGGCGGCGAAAAGGTCGCCGAGCACTTCTGGCGCGAGTCGGAAAAGTGCTTCTTCTTTTCGAAGCATTGCCGCGTTCGCTCTGGGCACGGGACCAAAGAGGCCCTGCGGCTCGGATCCCTGCCGAGCACATTCCGCGCGCGACTGGTCGACTACTGTGAGCGCTTCGAGTCTGCCTCGCAGTTGGAAGACGAGCGCCTGGCGATCGGCCTCGGAGAGCATGTGCATCGCGACGAGCGCGGAGTGGAGCTCATCGTCGCCGTGAGTCGCGACCTCGGCGCGATCGCCGACGCCTTTCCACGGAATTGGGACGATCGCGACCCCGTGCATTTTACACTGAAAGCGTGCAACCACTGTGGGTGGTCCTCGTTCGCGGAAGAAGGTCAAGGGGGGTGCATGCACTGCGGAGCTCCGTTTTCGTCGTCCTAGGACACCCCGTTCTGGCCGAGGACGGCTCCTCCATCGCATTTCGCCGGTAAAAGGAAGCTCTTCGCCTTTGGTACGCGCCTCGCAAGGTCTCCGTGCATGCTCGCCGTCGCTGCCAGTGCCACGCTCCTCGGGCTCGATGCGCACACCGTTCGCGTCGAAGTGCAAGCGGAGCGAAACGTCCCGTACTTCGAGCTGGTCGGCATGGCCGAAGCGGCGGTGCGCGAGAGTCGCGTTCGGGTAAAGAGCGCACTCGCACAAGTGGGCGTCGACCTCTCCGAATGCAGGGTCGTCGTGAACCTGGCGCCCGCAGACCTCCGCAAGAGCGGCAGCGCTTTCGACTTGGCGATCGCGTGCGCCACGCTTGCAGCCCTCGGCAAAGTTCCGAGACATGCCCTGGACGGTCTCCTCTTTCTGGGGGAGCTGTCTCTGTCAGGCGCGCTTCATTCGATTCGGGGCGTTCTGCCCTATCTTCTCGCCGCGCGTGACGTCACGCAGGTCATCTTGCCCGCCGGCAACGAACTCGAAGCATCGCTCGTGCGAAAGCTCGATGTCCGCATCGCGGAGAACCTCGGCGACGTGCTCCGCCACTTGAACGGAACGACGAGGTTGCCGCGAGCAGAATCACGCGAGGCCACATCGCCGTCCGCGTCGGACCTCCAAGACGACTTCGAGGAAGTTCGCGGCCAAGCAGGCGCGCGTCGTGCGATGGAAATCGCAGCGGCGGGTATGCATCACATGCTCATGGTCGGGCCTCCAGGCGCCGGAAAGACGATGCTCGCCCGCCGGCTCGGCACGATCTTGCCCTCCATGGAAGAATACGAGGCGCTCGAGGTCGCGGCCGTGCACAGTGTCGCCGGCCTCTTGGCGACGTCGAGACAAGGTCTCCTCGGAAAGCGCCCCTTTCGTGCCCCCCACCACACGCTGAGCGACGCAGCCCTCGTGGGCGGCAGTGATCCGCCTCGCCCGGGAGAGATCAGCCTCACGCACCATGGCGTCCTCTTCTTGGACGAACTGCCGGAGTTCAAGCGGTCGACACTCGAGGTACTGCGTCAACCACTAGAGGACGGCCAAGTCACGATTTCGAGAGCGCAATCCAAGGCGCACTTTCCCGCGCGTCCGCTGCTCATTTGCGCGATGAACCCCTGCCCTTGCGGTTACGACGGCGCTCCGAGCCGCGTCTGCTCGTGCAGCGAGGAACGAAAGCGCGCCTATCGAAGCCGCATCAGCGGCCCGCTACTCGATCGTCTCGACCTGCATGTCGTGTTGCCCGCGGTCGATCTCGTGTCACTGCGGAGCGGAAAGCGCGGAGAGCCTTCCTCCGCAATCCGCGAACGTGTCGAACGCGCTCGTGCCATTCAAACCGCGCGGTTCTCGGAAGGCACCGTCACGGCGCGCGTGAATGGTCAGCTATCCGGCACGGAGCTGGAGAAGGTCGCAGCGCTCGACGACCAGGGTGAGGCACTTCTTGCGCGTGCGGTATCGAGTATGGCGCTATCCGCGCGGGCTTACACCAAGGTCTTGAGGCTCGCGCGCACCATCGCAGACCTTGGCCAAGAAGCGCAGGTGCAAGCCGCGCACGTCGCCGAAGCCATCGCTTTCCGAGTCTTCGATCGGGGCGGAATCACCTCTCGCGCTGCCTGAGCGAAGCGTGCCGCCGCGCACTGTCGACGTGGCTCCCCTTTCGCGAGGAGCGCTCCTTTTCACGACTTTCGATCGATTCGAACCCCCAACGTCCCTTGGAGAAACACGATGATGATGGAACTCACCGAAAAACTGCGCAACATGAAGAGCATCATTCACTCCGTCGAAAAACAGTTCGGGAAAGGCGCCATCATGCAGCTTGGCGACGACGAACACTTCGAACCGGTCGCGGTCATCCCGACGGGCTCTCTCGCTCTCGACCTGGCTACTGGCATCGGCGGCATCCCCCGTGGGCGCATCGTCGAGGTCTACGGTCCAGAGTCGAGCGGCAAGACGACGCTTACTCTCCACGCGATCGCCCAAGCGCAGAAGATGGGCGGCGTCTGTGCCTTCATCGACGCAGAGCACGCCCTCGACGTGAACTACGCGAGGCAAATCGGCGTCGAGACGGAGCAGCTTCTCATCTCACAGCCGGACACCGGTGAACAAGCACTCGAGATCGCGGAGGTACTCGTCCGCTCGGGAAGCATCGACCTCGTGGTCATCGATTCGGTCGCCGCGCTCACGCCCAAAGCAGAGATTGAGGGTGATATGGGCGACAGTCACATGGGCCTGCAAGCACGCCTCATGAGCCAAGCGCTGCGCAAGCTCACAGGCGCGACGTATCGCACGGGCTGTACGATCGTATTCATCAACCAATTGCGCCAGAAGATCGGCGTGACGTTCGGCTCACCCGAAACGACGACAGGCGGAAACGCGCTCAAGTTCTACGCTTCCATGCGTCTCGACGTGCGACGGATCGCCCAGGTCAAAGTGTCCGACGAGCTCGTAGGCGGACGCGCTCGCGTCAAACTTGCCAAGAACAAGTGCTCCTCGCCCTTCACGGAGGCGGAGTTCGACGTCCGGTACGGCACAGGCATCGACACACTGGGCGAGCTCGTCGATCTGGGGGTCGCGCGGGGCCTCATCGAAAAAAATGGCAATCATCTCTCCTTCGCGGGAACGGCCCTCGGGAACGGGCGAGAACGCTCGCGTGAGGCGCTGCGCGAGTCGGAAGAGCTGCAGAACACGCTCAGACAGGCCATTTTCGCGAGCGGTCCCACGAAGCCAGGGCGCCGCAAAGACGCGGAAGCATAGGCCTTCCCGTCGCACGGGTGGGCGGCGGCGGGCTGGTCGGGCTTGTAAGAAAGGCCCTTCCCTGGGATAAGGGAGAAGACAGTGTCTACGCCTCGGAAACCACCCCCAGCTCCGCCGCGGCCTCCGCCGAGGGCGGGTAGCACCGGTCCAGTCGCGCCGGAAACGGATGCTCCGGCGCCGCTCCCTTCCATGGAAGTGCACGTGCCCTCGGCACCGCCGCTCGGTCCGGCCTCCTCGAGGTTCTTGCCAGAAATGCGCGAGAGCTCGGTCACCGTCCAACAGCTCGTCGAGCACATCGCGCTTCCGCGACTCACGGTCCTCATCGAACGTGATGGCGGCGCTGCCGTCCACCGCACGGTTACGCACGATGGCGACGAGTGCCGCATTGGCACGCACCCCTCGAACGACGTCGTGCTCACCGACCGCGCGGTATCGCGCTTCCACTGCAAGATCCAACGCGACGGCATCGTGTGGCGCATCGTCGACTCTTCGTCCCGCAACGGCACGCGACTCGACGGCGTTCGCGTGCGCGACGCCGAGCTCTCTCCCACGGGCGGCACGCTCGCATTCGGTTCGTCGGTGCTTCGCATCTCCGCATCCGAAGGCGGCCAAGTCGAGCTACCCGTTACGCCGTCGTTCGGTCAGCTCATCGGCGCGAGCATCGCGATGCGAAAGCTGTTCGCGCTGCTGGAGCGCGTCGCCAACAGCGACATCAACGTGCTCATCCAGGGCGAAAGCGGCACCGGCAAAGAGCTCGTGGCGACGGAAATCGTTCGACGCGGCCCCCGCGCCAACAAGCCGTTCGTCATCGTCGACTGCGGCGCCATCTCTCCGCACCTCATCGAGAGCGAGCTCTTCGGCCACGTCCGCGGCGCTTTCACGGGCGCAGAACGTGACCGCGTCGGCGCCTTCGAAGCCGCCAACACCGGCACCGTGTTCCTCGACGAAATCGGCGAACTCCCCCTCGAGCTCCAACCGAAGCTGCTGCGCGCACTCGAAGCGCGCGAAGTGCGCCGCGTCGGCGAAACGAAACCGCGGAAGATCGACGTACGCGTCGTCTCGGCAACGAATCGCGAGCTCGATCGCGAGGTCAACAAAGGCCGGTTCCGCGAAGACTTGTACTTCCGTCTCGCGGTCGTGGGCGTGCGCGTACCTTCCATGCGCGAGCGCATCGAAGACTTGCTCTTGCTCATCCGCGGCTTTCTCCACCAGCTCGGTATGCCCGAAGAAGAGCGTCTCTTCGGTCCAGAAGTCCTCGCGGAGATGGGGCGCCACGACTGGCCCGGCAACGTCCGCGAGCTGCGCAATTACGTCGAACGCGCCATCGTCTTGAAAGGCGCGCTCCACGAGCTCGGCGAACCGGCGACGCGCGATCAAGAGCCGGCTGCGCCGAAGCCGCGCGCGCCTTTCCGCGTCGCGAAGGAGGAGGCCATCGACGAGTTCGAGCGCGCTTACCTCACGAAACTCCTCGACGAGGCGCAAGGCAACATGAGCAAGGCAGCCCGCCTCGCCGCCATGGACCGCATGTACCTACACAAGCTCGTGCAGAAGCACGGCCTTCGCGGAAGCACGCCTCCCACCGGTGGCATTCCCGGGCCGAGCGGCCTCGGCGACTTCTGACGCTGCCGATAACGTTCAGCGTTCGCTCAGCCGCGACCGCGCTTGGCAAGCGTGCGGACGAGGTCGAGATCTTTCTTTCCGAGTTCTCGCGTCACGAAGAGCACGCCGAGGTACGAAAGCGCGCACACGGGCGCGAACACCAGCGTCATGACCTTCGAGGTCGGTCCGATGGCGACGCCGACCGCGATGGTGCTGGCGACCGCGAGCGGAACACGCAGCGCCGTCAGCAACGGAATGAAGCCGCCCACTTCCTTCGCCACGCTCCACCAGCCCAGGAACAGGCCGAGCACGAGCGCTCCAAAGACGAGCGAAGCCGTCACGACGAGCTGCATCTCGCCGAACGCAAAGCGCGGAACGAGAACGTACTGAGCCACCATCGTGAGGACGAGAGCGAACGACGTGGCCAGTGCTCCCTTCTTCTCCTTCCCCAGACTCGCGAGGACGGTGGTCGTCACCCCGAGCAAGGCGAAGGCCCCCTGCCCTACCGTGAGAATGCGCATCGTGACCGCGGCACGCGCGGCCACGGTCGGGTCGTATACGAGACCAACGATGCCTCGTGGAAGAGCGGCCATCACAGCGACCATGAGGCCCGCAAACAAGAGCGCGATGCGTGCTCCGCGTTCGACATAGGCACGCACGAGGTCTCGATCCCCCGCAGCCCGCGCCGTCGCCACCATGGGGAAGAGAATCTGTGTGACGGCAAAGAGGAGCTGATACGGCAAAAATGCGAATACCTGGCACGCCCGATAAACCCCCACCCACTCGTGCGCGGCTTCCTGCGTGCCGACCGATGACAGCGAACTACCAAGCAGGATGATGTCGATCTGCATGAGCATGTTCGTGCTCAGCTGGATCAGCGCAAGCGACAAGAGCCCGCGCAGGTAGGCCTTCGTATCGAGCGAGTAGGTCGACGTGGGCTGCACGGAGCGCGTGGCCTCCGATGCCTTCGTGCCGCGGTGCGCGACGACCCACGAAATGGGGACGATGAGCAAGGCGGCGCATACGACGCCGAGTGCCGCCCCGAGTACGCCGTACCCGCGACGCGTGAAGAGATAGCCTAGACCGAGTAGCCCGGACGTGCGCATGGTCGCAAACGTCACATCGAGCATCGCTTGCTTCGAGAACGCCTTCCGCCCATTGAGCGACCCGACGATGGGCGCATAGACAGCATAGGCCGTGAGAACGAGCGCCATGAGTGCAATCGGCATCCACAACGATTCGGCGTGTTCGAATCGTGCAAGCAAGGGCGAGACGCCCGCGAAGGTGAGGCCGAGGAGAATCGACATCGGCACGTGCAGACGCAGAACCGCGGACAACGCTTGGCGATGCTCACCTTTCGCTTCTACGACGACACGACTCGCCGACTGAATCGACGCAGCGACGACGACGTTGTTGAGCACGTTCGAGAATGCGAAGACGATCGAGAGTGCGCCGTAGTTGGCCTGCCCGATGACGCGCGGCAGGAAGATTTGCTGCAGCAGACCCGAGGCAATGAAGAACACCTTCGCGAAGAGGACGAAGAGCCCTCCGCGTCCCGCGCTCACTCCTGCATCAGCACTGCTTTCGCCTTGCGCGGAAACCTTCACTTCGACAGAGACGTACGCGAATGCAGCCCAAATTCCAAGTTATTGCGCCCGGAGGCCCGACGGCGCGACCATGGGCACGAGCGCAACGGGCTTCTGCGGAACGACGAGGGGCACGCCCTTGGAAGCGAGCGCGCACCCTGCACTTCCCTTTCGTTCGTAGCGATGAATGGGGAAACCCGAGGCGCCCCGACGTCGATCGCCGAGGTAAAGCTCGCTACCACTCCACGTGAGGGCCCACAGCTCGAATCCTTCGGTGGGGCCGAACTGTGGCGCCGCATAGGTCGTCGTAGCGGCCCCCGTCGTCGCATCGAACGTGACGAGCGCAGTTCGGTTCTTGGAGGTCGCATCGGCGACGATGGCAGCACCGCACCCGTCGCGAACGGCGACCTGCGACACGCTGCCACCGAGGACCGTTTCCGGAACGAGGAGCCGCGACGTGAACGACTTCGGATCGAATACTTCGATGCCGGCAGCAGGCTCATTCGTCGCGTGGAAGTCACCGGCCGAGGCGAGGTAGAAAAGGTCACCATCGCGCTCGAATCGGCTGAATGGATTGCGCGCCTTGAGCTCGAGCTTTGCCTCGAACGCGCGCGTCGCGACATCGAAGCGGAGAATGTACGAGGGACGCGTCGATCGAAGGCCCTTGTCGTCGTCCAGCCGCTGCACGGTGACATAGGCCTTTTCTCCGCCACCGAAATCGCCAATGGCGATCGCACCTGCCTGCGGATTGCCATCTTCGTCGAACGATGCGAGGTCGATGCTGCCGGCGCTTGCCCCGGTCTTCGAGAAGAGCGCGATAGTGGGCACGTTGTACTTCGGAACCCACAGCGTGCCGTCACGTGCAACCGCAACGTCCTGCGGGTTGCTCGAACCTTGGCCTGCGACAACCCCCGTCGACCGCTTTTGTACGGCCTTCCCGCACGCCGAATCGAACTCGAACAGCACATCGAAGTCACGCGCGAGCACGAATAGGCGTCCGCCGGAACTCGCGAGACGCGGATCGCCCCCGAGGTCGGCGCCGGAAGCGAGCGCGCTCTTCGACTCCGAAACGACGCCGACGGCACTGGAGGAACCATCGGAGGCGACCACGAACAGGCGCTCGCCGCTTCCATCGTCGCACGAGGCCACGGTTTGCCCAGGCGTCTCCGACGCGCACGAAGGTAGAAGGCCGCCCGTCACGAGACTGAAACCCAGGACGACCCGCAAGCTCGCACGCGTACGCATGCGCCGACCTTACTCGAGTTTGTTCGGATTGAGCAGCTTCCCGTCGGGGGTGAGTCCGACCTGGCGCATGCGATCTGCCGGTGACCCCGTCGGCGCCGGCGGGGGTGTCACGTCTTCGATCACCACGTGACACCCCGTCAGCCGATCGAACGTCACGCGAATCTGCAGAAAGCGCGAAGGCTCCGCGGGGACACGCACGCCAACGAAGCGCGTCTCGCGCGCTGCCACTTGGACTTCGCCACCTTGGACCCGGGCACGAAAGAAGTTCGCGACCGCCTCGCCAGACACGGTGCCCTCTGCGTGCACGGCACTCGGGAACCGATAAAGGACTTTGAGGTCACGAGGGAGCGGAAGAGCAAAGGCTTTCTCTTGCCCTACCACCAACTCGGCGGGAGCGAGATGGTCCTTCGGTGTGGCTGTCTTCGCCGTGAGCAAGAGCGGCGCCGCTTCGGGCTTGTCAGGTTCGGTACGACAGCCCGCGCCCGCAAGCGTCAGAAACGCCGTGCTCAACAATACGGAACGCACGCCTTTCACTACTCGACGATAGCCGCCCAAGAGTCAAGACGCGTGGGCGTCCGCACGAGCGGGAGCTGAACGCGTTGACGTTCGGAGCCACGAATACCGCCCGCATAGCTGGCGCTCTTCGCCTTGGGCAAGATGAGCTCGTACGTACCCGCCGTAAACGACCCGGTCGTACCCGCGGCGTACTGTTCGAGGTCCACGCTGCTGCACGCTGCGAGAGAACGGATCGCGACACCCGGAACGAGATCGCTACCGGCATCGATCTTTCCACCAGGGCTGACGAGCGTCGGGTACTGGACGGGATCGAGGAAGGTACGCGGGATACCGCCGCTGCCGGGGGATCCCGGTACTGCACGCTGGACAAAGTCCATGCCGTAGATGAACGCGGTGGCACCGGAGCAGAGCCCACTTGCCACGAGCGGCGGACGATAGGTTGCGAAGTAGAGGATCGAATCGAAGATCGTCATCGGCCCGGTCACGCGCTCGCCATTCTCGAGACGCGTGAAGTAGTTGAGCTTCGAATACGCTTTGCCCGTCGCATCGAACGACTCGGAAAGCGAGTACACGAAGTTGTCGCCCGTGACCGGCGGCGTGAGCACGTCTTGCTCGCCAGTCGCGACGGCCAAGACGACATTGCCACTCGTGTCCGACGCGAGCACCGGGCTCACGAGGATGGGCTGGCTGTCGGCTTCGCTCGCAGGGCTCGTCTTGACGGTGTTGTTCGTCTGGGTGTCGAAGAAGAGCGTCGCCTCCCACAAAGCTGGGTTCTTCGACGAGAGGTCGAAACGCCACACGGTTCCGTCCGCATCGCCGACGAACACCTTCTGCGTCACGGAGCCCGCGCCGACGGGGAACACGACCGGCGTTCCGATCATCGGAGAGTCGAGCGGAGCCGAAGTGAAGCGGCTCGAAGCTCGGAACACACCGGGAACGTCCACGGGACGGCCGAAGACGCGAATGACTTCTCCGTTGTCTACACGAACGATGGTGAGCGAACGACCGATGACGCCATCGTTGCAGTCGGCGGCCCACTTGCGAATGTGCGTACGCGCCGGGAAGGACGCGTCTTGTCGATTGAACGACGTCTGCGTGTTGACTGCGCGATCGCAGTAGCCCGAACGAGGTCCATCCTCGAAGCCGCCGGGGAGAATAGCCACGCCGATTTCACGCGGATTGGCGCCCGCTCCGCCAGGAGACGGATCGAAGAAGAGCGTGGTCAACGCCGGCACCGCGCTGTTGCGACCGAACATCGTGAAGCGCGGCCGCCCAGCGCGGTCGGTGCGCACTTGCGGACCCGGAACGGGATTCGTCGACGACGGGAAGTCCGTCAGCTGCCACAGGAACTGCGGACCGGGGACCTTGCCGGTGCCGGCATCGAAGCGATTCGCCACGGTCGTCGTCGACCACGATTCGGAACCCAGCCCCGTCGCGGCATTGAACGTGCCAGGACCCGGGTTGGTTACGTCGAGCGCATAGAAGCCACGACGTTGACCGAAGCCTGCGGCGAGCACACTGTGCCACTGTTGATAAGCATTCGTGGCAGTGATGGCCGAGGGACCTACGTCCGTTGCAGAACGCGAAAACACGAGGTCACGAACGACCGGTGCACCGTCGAGGATCGACTGATCGCCGCGCGGTACGTTCGATTGTAGATCCGGAAGGACCGCTGGAGGGATGAACGACCACATCTCGATGTTGTGTGCGGTTCCGACTTCGTCCGCTTTGAAAGCGTGGAGAAGACCGTCGGTGGTCGCAACGAACAGCGTATGCGGGCGGTTCTTGTACTTCTGCGCGAACGCGAGGTACGACTCGTCACGTAGCGGAGCCGAGGGCGGCGGAAGGTACGCCGGGTTTGCGTGGAACACCGCACCGAACGGCGCGCATCCATTGGGAGCGGGGTTGTTCGGGTCCGCATAGATGTCGTAGGGCGGACATCGCATGCGAGAAAAGTTGTAGCCACCCGTGAAGTTCAGCGTGGAGCTGTTCTCGGCAATGGCGAATCCGTACGCGAGCTTCGCGCACTGAATCGCGTTCAGCGCCGGAATCTGGAGAGCCGGTCCAGACGGAGGATTCGGGTCAACGGACTTGCGACAAGAGGTCGCGTTCGTCTCGAAAACCCGCTCGTCGTAGAAAGACGTGAACGCGGATGAAACGTCGGCGGCCGCAAGCTTACTCGTGCCGCTCTCGCTCGAAAAGTCGGTCGCAGCTGACGCGAAGGGACGAAGGCTGAGACGCGCATCGACATTCGAACCGGGGCTGATGTCGTTGGGATTGACGATGAGCACACGGCGACGGTTGGCAGCGTTCTGCTCGGTCAAGTTGCGCTCGAAGTCGTCGCCATCGGCTTGGCTCGGCGTCACTTCGACACGATTGGCGCCGGCGCACACGAAGCGTTCACGACGGACGCCACCCTGCCAGGGTGCGCCCGCACGAGGAGAGAACGCGGGGAAGAACGTCGCCGAGAGGGAGCTCGCTCCGTACACGCCAGAGAAGGTGGGGACGGTGCGCGTCGTCACGCCGATGCCGATGCGCGCGAGAATGTCCGCCATGGCCTTCGCGAGGTCGCTTTGGTTTTCTGCGAAATATGCGGGCTGGCCGCTTCCGTTCACGGCGATTTCGTTGAGCGAGCAGCATGCCGCCGCCGCCGAGTCTCGAGGCGGGTTCGCAACGGAGCATGCGCTCGCAAATGCGGCTGCAGCGGCAGCGCCGGTCTGGCCGCCGACCGCGGCGCTGTACCAGGCCTTGCACGTGGTGTGCGGCGAAGGGAACGCGGAGGGGTTGCCGTTCGAATCGTTGACCGAGAAACCGATGACGTACGTCGGAATCGAGCGCGTCGCCGTGTACATCGACGAGACCGTCGCCGTCGCCTTCGGGTAGGGGCACTGGCCGCCTGCCCCTTCGCAATTGGGGCGAAGGTTCGTGTTGGGAGCACCGTCGGTGAGGAGGATGATGTACTGGTCGCGGCAGTCGCCCTTCGCGTAGTCGTCCACGAAGTTGGGCCCGGCAGGGTCGACGAGAAGGTAGTTCTTCGCATCTTCGAGCATCGCGTCGATCGGCGTCGCACCGTGAGGGCGGAGTGCGAGGAGCGCTCGTTGGATTCGCTCGTTCTGCGTGCGAATGTCCGTGAGTGAGGCGTTCTGGTCGGGGAAAGGAATGAACGGACCTTCCCACTCGGGGGCCGCCGTACTTCGGCTGCCGACTTCGTAGTCGACGGTTGCACATGCATTGCCGAGCGGATCGTTGGCCACCCTGCCCTGCTTGGTCGCGCCGATGGCGTAGCTCCAACGCCCTGTTTGATCGTTCGTGGGCCCAGGCTCCGTATCGAACGTCATGAGCCCGAAGCGAACCCAGTCCTTCGAGATGTCGAGCTGGCCGTCTTCTGCTTGGTCGAAGGTGCAAGAACCGCCGAAGGTTCCGGCGCCCGTATTGAAGAGCTTCGGTAAGAGCGACGCCCCCGTATGGGACATCGCGCACATCTGTGCCGGGTTCGTACCGACGAGCGGACGATGGTACGGGAGGGCGTAGTCTTCGTCGTAGATCGGCGTCGCAGGAGCCAAGCGATACTCGTTGCGGAACGCGGTCGAGTTACGCGGCTGCGTCATGCAAGAGTAGTAGGGCTGGAACGTACCGCTCATCGCTTGCACGAGAGAGCCCCAGCGGTTCGGCGCCGTCTGCGTTCCGGGCGTGCACGTCGGCATCGTGCCGTCGTTCATGCGCTCCATCGAGCCCGATGTGTCGACGAGCAAAAGGACGTTTGGCAGCTGCTTCTTCGTCGTTCCTGCGACTTGCGCTTCCGCCGACCCGGCGTAGAACGTTGCCGCCAAAACCACACATGAAAGGCATGACCTGATTGCGCGTTTCATGTTTTCAACCTCCACAATCGAAGGGGCCTGCGCTCACACGGGCGCGCGCGGCCTCTTGGCTGAGAATTTTCGGCGTATCGACCATCTTGCCGTAGCCGCTGATGGTGAAGCGACGGAAACACTTTCCGTTGTTCGTGTCGAAGCCTGCTTGAGCACCGCCGGTGAGCGGCTCTGTGACTTCTCCCACGAAGTCAGCCTTGAGGTCGGGCGTTCCAGAACCAGTGAGAATGGGGCCCCAAAGGTTCGTCGTCGTGTTCATCGCGGCGGTCGTCGTGCCGGAATTGTCCGCTGTCCACTTCGAAGAGAAGTAGGCGGGCGTCAGCCGTGCGCACTGCTTCGCGATATCGGACACAGTGGGCCCCGGTATGGGGGTCGAGAGGCATGCGGTGCTCGGCGCGACCTTCATTTGGCGTTCGATATAGCTCGCGTTCTCCGCAGACAGCGCATCGACGGCGGCACCGAGGCCCATCTCCGTCGTGTAGTGCGTCTGAGTGGCCTGGCGTTGATAGCCGCTGACCCGGGCTTCGGCGCTCGTCGCAGCAAGTGCGTACACGCCCATGGCGGCGAGCAGCGCCAACGTCATTGCCACGATGAAGATGATCGCGCCGCGGCTCTCGCGCCGCCGACGTACGCGCAGCTTGAGCGTAGAAAGGCTGCTCATAGGATCCTCTGCTGGTTCGGGAGAGCGACTTCACCCGTAATCGTGCGGACGCGCGCGTATCGGGGCTCCGGCCCCGTACAGGTGGGAAGGTCCATACAGTAGCGATACAGATACCCTTCCCCGGGGCTGGCGATGTTGTTCACTCGATCGTTCACGGCAGCGCGAAGCGCGACACGGAAGCGCACCGAGCGAATGAGATGCGGTCCGAGGTTCGTCGTCGACCCCACAGGGGTGCCCCACGTCGTGTTCTGCGCATCGTTGAACGGGAAGCTCTTGTAGCGACCGCCCACTGCCGCACCGCGGTCCTCCACGGAAAACGCGAACTTCAAGTCGACGGCGTACTCGGCGATGAGCTCGGTCCCACCGTTGACGACGTTTCCGTATGCATCGAGCCACGTCCGCACGAGGTTGAACTGCTCTGGATTGGTGGCATCGGGTCGAACCTCCCACCGCACGAGTTGCACGGGATTCACCGTCATGCGACCGACGCCGAGCCCCGTCGTGCCACCCCGCGTGCCTGTTTGGAAGCCGCCCAGGATCGGTGTGTCGTTGTGAACGGCGATCGTCGGGATGCCCGTCGTGACGTTGATGCCTTGCGGACAGAGAATGACGAACTGCGAGCGACCGGTGTCATCCGTGAGTCGCGCCATGAAGTTCGGCGTGTTGCCCGGCGTCGAGATGGGCTGAAACGCGTCGAAGAGCGACTGCGTGGCCTCCGCGTCTGTCTTCGCCGTTCCGTCTGCACGATAGGTAAGGCGCAGCAATGCCGCACTGTCGCGCGAAAGCGTGATCTGACCGCCCCCACAAGGGCCCGCATTCAGCGCGACGGACTGCACGATGTATTCGTCTGCCGTCGTGAAGTTGCCGCCGAGGGTGATGGAATCGGGCGAGAGCGTGGTGCCCCCGAGGCCCTGCGCGTCGGAAGCGAGCTTCAGCGAAGCGTACGTGTTGTAGGAGCCGCCGGGGTTCAGATTGATGCTCGCGAGGCGGCCAAGGCCATTCGGAGCCTTGTTGCCGGGGTCGATGGAAGCATTGCCCGCAGGAGAGATGAGCAGCGGGTCGACGCGGCCATTCGGCGTGCTCATGTAAGCAGCGCGAGAAAGGTCGCCACGAAGGCGGTCGGACGCAACACGGATGGACATCTCGGTCCCCGTCGTACGAACTTCCTCGTTGAATGTGTGCGTCGCGATGCGGGAAAGGCCCATCACGGCAGCCCCTACGACGAGTCCGGCGGTGAGGGCCACCATGAGCTCGACCATCGTGAACGCACGACGAGCGCGCGCCTGCTTTGCGGTGATGACGTGCTTCGAAGCCGTCTTCTCTTGCGCTTGGCCCCGCATCAGAAATTCCCTCGCATCGTGTTCACTACGTAGAGCGTTCGGTGGAGCGTATCGTCGACGGCGAAGCCGGGCTGGCAGCTGAGCGTACCGCCCGCGCGCATCCACGAAACGCGGATCTCCGAACGAATGAGCGACGCGTTGATTCGCTGGAGACGAATTTGCGTGCAAAATACAGCCTGAGAATTCGTGCCGGTGGCTTCGGCGAACGTGAGGTCACGTCCAAGCAGATCGAAAGCAGGGCTCAGGCCGGCCGGAGAAGCCGCCGGAACCGTCGGGGTGAACCACGCGGGCAAACTAGCTGCATTGGCGAGCGCTACGTTCGAGGTCGTGAGCCATTGAGCTTCAGTGGGAAGCGTCGCGGGAACCGTCCAAAAAGCGGCATCGCGACGAAGACGCTCGTTCCACTCACGGGTGATGCTGGTCGCCTGGTCGAGCGCGCGCGCATCGTAGTTGCCCTTGATGCTCGTTCGCTGCATGGCGATGACGCCGGCCGCGCCGACCCCGAAGATGGTGATCGCCGAGAGCACTTCGATCATCGAGTAGCCGCGCCGGTTCCTCATTGCGAATGCACCCGCGTAGAGCCCGTCGACGACAGGATGACCGTGCGGACGATGCCGATGTTGTTCCCCAGGCCGTCCTTCCGAACGATGTCGATGTTGATGGGAGCGAGCATTCCCGAGGCCGTCGCGATTTGCGCTGACGTCGCGCCGTTGCTCTGCACCGCATACACGCGGCCACCTGGTGTGAAGCAGATGTACCCCTTCGCGCCCGTCGGGGAAGTAGCCTGAAGGTCTGCGAGACCTTCGCTGTTCAGCGAGTACTCGCTCACGATGGGTGCGGTGGCCCAATTCGTATTGCGACAACCGCCGGTGCGAGGCGCGTTCGTCAGCGGATCGGCGTCTTCGCGAAGCGAGAAGTAGCCACGCTGGGCCGTGCCCCCGTTCACCTGGAACTCGAGCAGTACGGCATTGCCACGACCAAAAGCCCGCGCGCGGGCTTCCCGCATGTACGCTGCGACTTCGATGGCCTTCGCGGCGGTCCGGCGATCGTCGCGCGCCTTCATCATCGCGGGGGTCGCAATGCCCGCGAGAAGGGCAATGATGATGACCACCACCATGAGTTCCATCAGGGTGAATGCCCGCACGAAGCGCCGGTTTCGGCGGAAAGGCGTGCGCAGCTCGAGCGAGGACGGAATCATCCAACCGGTGGTAGAGCAAGCATCGTGCCGGCGAAAAGTCCGCTCCACTGCCTCGATTTCCTCGCAGATTTGCGCGGCGCGGGCCTCGAATTCCGACCGGAAGCACTTCTTTGCGAAGAGCTATGCAAAAGATGCGTGGCAACCGGGCGCATGTTTAGGTAGGAAAGAGTCGCATGATTTCCCGCATTTCCCCGGCTCGGTCGCTCCTCCTCGCGCTCCTCTCCCTCTCGGCGGTAACGGGTGGATGCAAAGAGGACCCCAAGCCCACCCCTCCCCCGCCGGGCCTCGGCGCGGGTAGCTCGAGCGCGGCGAGCTCTGCGGCCCCGAGCGCAAGCGCCAGCGCGAAGGCGAGTGCGTGTGCGGGTGGCGGAGCGGAAGTGAAAGACGCGGTGAGCGGAGCGTACTTCCCAAGGACCGTTGGGGGCTATTGCGTCGACCCGAACAGCGAGGTCCGCACCTACGGCGAGAAGGCGAAGTACACGATGGACGAAGTGTGCACGACCGCGTTCGACGGTGAGTGCGAAGTCTACAAACGCTACCAATTGAAGCGCGTCGTGTCGGTTCACTATGTCGATGCGGCAGGCAAAGGCAGCGTCGTCGAAATCATCTTGTCCCAGTTTGCCGACGCAGCCGGCGCCTACGGTATGTTCACGAAGCGCGTCATCGCCGACGGCGACCCGGCAGAGCCCACCACTCCACGCGTGCTCGCAGCGGGCGGCGCCGGTGCCATCGGAACGGGTCGCGCCTACGTGTGGAAGGGCGAGCACCTCGTCGAGCTCCAGTACAACAACGAGCAAGAGTCTCCTGCCGAACTCGCCAAGTCGAGCGCCGCTGCCCTCGCTGAAATCGGCAAGGCCATCGGCGAGAAGCTCCCTGGCAAGGCAGATCTCCTCCCCTCGGCGAAGGCGCTCCCCACGGAGAACCTGATTCCGAACGGCATTCAGTTCGCTCCCAAAGACTCGCTCGGCATCGCGAACGCGGGAGCAGGCGCCGTCGGATACTACAAGGAAGGCGCCAAGCGGTTCCGTGTCGCTGCATTCGTCAGGGACGACGCCGAGCAGGCGAAAGACGTCATGAAGGCACTCAAGGCAAAGCCTGGCGCTGCGAGCGTCTCGGGCATCGGCGACGAGGGTCTCTCCTTCGGGCTCACCGGCAAAGACGCTCCCCGCACCGAGTGGGTAGCGGCTCGCAAGAACAACGTCGTGTTCGCCATCGGCGACGAAGAATACTCGCTCAAGGAACCGGAAAAACAGGCAGCGGCGCGCGTCGGCAAGGAAGACGCCCAGAAGCGCTTGAAAGCACTCTTGAGTGCGCCCTTGCCTGCTGCGAGCGCGTCCGGAGCATCCAGCGCAGCGCCCTCCCCTTCCGCCTCCACGGCACCGAAGAAGTAGGGCCCGCTTCATCGCTTCAGTGGGGGCGAGCGAGAGGAGCGCTCCCCGTGAAGAACGATGTGCACGGTCCGAGCGAGCCATTCGAGACGACACACTCTTCGAACGAGGAGCCCGTGAACACGACCACGCGGCCGTTGGCAGGCCCGATACAATGGGTGACGCGGCTCAAGGTTACGCGGCAACTCATCCATGCACCTTCGTCGAAGAGGTTGACTACACCGCTGTAAGAGCGACAGGTCGTGATCTGGCCTCCTTGGAACGAGCAGAATCGGACTTCTCCCTCGTCGACGGGAGAGGTGGGCGCTTTGTCGATCGATGGAGGTTCCGTCCGAGCCGTGGCAGCCGGCGGCGGCGCAACGACGAGTGCACCAGCGGAAGATGCGCCGTTCGATATCGGCGACGGCTCGCCCGCACGCGGAGTGCCCGCGCACGCAACGCAGCCCGCCATCACCACGCCAAGGATGCGAGCGCTGCACGACACCCATTCACATTGCTCCGCTCCGCGAGCTGGGGCAAGAACGAGGGCATGAGTCTCCACCACGCCGTCGTCGAATGGACCCATGTTGCCGAAGGAAAAAGCTACAGCCGAAAACATGCCTGGTCGTTCGATGGCGGGCTCACGGTGCCAGGCTCGTGCTCGGACGCGATCGTTCGGCCTCCGTTTTCGGATCCGAAGGCTGTCGACCCGGAGGAGGCCGTCGTCGCCGCGGCAGCGAGCTGCCACATGCTTTGGTTCTTGGACCTCGCGAAGAGGGCGGGCTTCTCGACTGCGCACTATCGAGATGAGGCCGTCGGAACGCTCGGCAAGAACGACGAGGGACGAGAAGCGCTCGTCGCCATCGAGCTCGTGCCGACGATCGAGTTCCGTGGCAAGGAGCCTTCACCCGCAGAGCTCGAGCGCCTTCATGCAGAAGCCCACGCGCGATGCTTCATTGCGGCCTCGCTCAAGTGCCCCATCGTGGTGCGCGACGCAAATGCCGCGCGAACCACGAGAGAAAATGCCTGACGTTTCACTGTACGTCTCCCGAGAGAGAGAGGAGAATGGAGACTCATGAGCGTTCCTCGTTGGCTCTATCTCCACGGCTTTGCGTCTTCCCCAGAGAGCGCGAAGGCACAGCTTTTTGCGGGTGCGTTCCGCACGCGGAAAGTCGAGCTGAAGCGCCTCGACATGCGCCAGCCCAGTATGGAGGCACTGAGCTTTTCCGCCATGACCGAGCACGTCCGAGAACAGATCGGCACCGAGCGCGATCGCGTCGTTCTCATCGGCTCGAGCCTCGGAGGCCTGTGCGCAGCCCGCGTCGCCGAACAAGATCCGCGCGTCTGCGCCCTCTTCTTGCTTGCCCCGGCATTTCGCCTCGTTCCGAGGTGGCGTGCGCGGTTGGGCGAGGCCGCCTGGAGTGAATGGCAGAAGACGGGCTCCCTCGAGGTCGACGACTACGCTCATGGTGGCAAGGTTCGGGTTCCCTACGAGTTTGCTGCCGAGCTCTCACGCATGGACGCAGCCGACGGCGGCTACCCCGACGTGCGCGTCCCTACATGCATTGTACACGGAGTTCGGGATGACGTCGTCGATACGGAGGCCGTCACGCGGTTCGCGGCCGGAAAGCCGCACGTGGAACTCCACTTGGTCGACGACGGTCACGACCTCTTGAAAACGCAGCATCTCGTCATGGCACATTTCGAGCGCTTCGCGAGGCCCTTCTTCGTGGGTCAGCCCCAGGCACTGCGGCAAACACTCCAAGGCTGAACACCGTGCCTTTCGCTTCACCCTCGAGCGAAATGGACGAGCGGTATCGCAGCTACGCCGCACGATTCGAAAAGACAGTCGCCCCCTTTGCCTGGCTCGACCTCGATGCGTTCGACGCGAACGTCGCCACGCTTCGCGCTGCTGCCGGAGCCAAGCTGGTCCGCATCGGTAGCAAGTCCCTTCGCTCACGATGGGTCATGCGCCGCATCTTGGAGTCCGGTTCACCCTTTCGGGGAATCTTGGCGATGAGTGCGCGCGAGGCATGTTGGCTCGCGGCCCAAGGGCTCTCCGACATCGTCGTGGCTTATCCGCAATCGCACGCATCGGAGCTCTCCGGAATCGAACGGGCCATGCTTGCGGGGGCGTCCATCACCTTGATGGCAGACCTCCCCTTCCACCTCGACCTCTACGAAAGCTACGCGAAAGCGATGCAGGTCACGCTCTCGGTCGCACTCGACCTCGACGTGTCTTCCGACTTTCGCGTCGTGTATTTCGGCGTCCGTCGATCGGCTATCAAGTCGACGAAGGACCTTCACCGGATTTTGGCGGCTCGCACGAAGTGGCCGCATCTTCGCTTCGACGGCCTCATGGCCTACGAGGCACAGATCGCCGGCGTGCGCGACCACACTGGGCAGGCTTCCAAAGACCGCGCCGTGGCACTGATGAAACGTCGCTCGATGTCACAGGTGCTCGAACGCCGCGCCGAGGCCGTCGCGTGCGCAGTGAAGCACGACCTTCCGCTCCGCTTCGTGAATGGTGGCGGCACAGGCAGCTTGCATTTTACATCCAACGACCCAAGCGTCACGGAGGTCACGGTAGGGAGCGGCTTCTACGCCCCGGCTCTCTTCGACGGCTATGACGGGCTTTCTCTCGTCCCTGCCGCGGGCTTCGCCCTTCGTGTGACGCGAGAGCCGGAAAAGGGGATTGTCACGTGCACGGGCGGCGGTTACCCCGCTTCGGGCCCGGCCGGCCTCGATCGACTGCCATTGCCGTACCTACCCTCCGGCCTCGAGCTCCTACCCCTCGAAGGCGCAGGCGAAGTGCAAACACCACTCCGCAAGGGACCGAAAGTGGGCAGGAGCGCCAAGAACCTCGAGGTTGGCGATTTGGTCTTCTTTCGTCATCGCAAGGGAGGCGAGCTCTGCGAGCGGTTCGGTGAGCTCCATGGGTTCTCGGGAAGCGAGAAGCCTTACGTGATCCCCACGTACCGAGGTGAGGGTCGCTCTTTCGTCTAGGGTGTATCTCATAACCTCGGACTGAGGATCCGCGAGCGACGACGCAGACGGGCCCGCCCCGGCGCGGAGCTAACGGGAGAGGTCATGAGATACCCCCTAGACCTCGTTCATCGATCATTGACCACCCTCACGCCCTCGGCAGAATCCAGCGGAGGCGCGGGGCGCGGCGAAGTGAGAGCGAACGCAAAAAATCCCCGGCCAGCAGCCGCCGACTCGGCCGCCTCGTCGGGAGGCGTCCAGAGATGCGGCCGGGGATTTTGTGCGGAGAGGAAACGAAGCCGTGACCCCGCGACCCGCGGGTCTTCTGCACATAGCCACAGCTATGCAACGCCTTCTGAATTCCGATCGAGCGACGACGAAGTCGGCCTAGCGAGTTCTTCCGCCTCGCTGAAACGTGCTGCGCAGCCGTTCGACCCACGTCGGTTTGGCGTTCAGGATGCGCTCTTGGAGCGCGAGAAACGACGCGTCGTTCGGCGCATGCGCGAGCGCACGAAGGATCGACTCTCTGGCGCGCGCGAGCTCACGTGCGGCGAGCTGCGCCTTCGCGAGCGTCGCCCAACCAAGCGCATTTTCTGGCTCGAGGGCAATGGCACCTTCGGCAAACTTCACGGCCGAGAGCGGCTGACGGGAAGCGAGAGCAGCCGCAGATGCTTCGAGATAGGCGGGCGTCGCACCGCTCGCCTCCGCAATGGCCGCCTCGAAGCAACGAAGCGCCGTCGCTGAGCGACCCTGGCGTTTTTCGGTGATGCCGAGCGCGTAGTGCGCCGTCCATACCTCGTAGGTGAACGCGAACTTGTGCGCGCGGGCTCCAATGGTGCCCAAGTCGGCAACGTCGGCTTCCTCGGCCGCGCGAAGGACCGCATCGAGCTCGGCTGCAGCCTCGGGCTCGCGAATCGCAAACGCGAGCCTGGCGGCTTCGGCTGCCGCCGGTGTGCCCCTCCCCTGCGTGAGTACCCAAGATATCTCGGCGAGCGCGTTCTCACGCTCCCCCAGCTGCCCGAGCGCGCGTGCGAGCACCAGGTGAGCGACGATGTCACCCGGCGTTTGCTCCACGAGACGCCTTCCCAGGTCGACGAGACGTGAAGCACGAGGCAGCCCTTTCGGTTCGAATGTCTCGGCCAACCGAATCGCGGGTCTCAAGAAGAGCGGAGAGGCGGCGTTCGCCTCGAGCACCCGATCGACGAGCTGCGACGCGAGCGCAGCGTCGCCTTGCTTGAGCGCGAACTCCGCCAGCTGCGAGAACGGCGAGAGAGAGAGGCCGTGCTCGCGCAAAACACCGAGCCAAACCTCGGCTCCCAATTGCTGCTTGCCGTCGGCAAAGTAGAGGAGGCCTTCTTCCGTCGCGAGGCCGGCATCCTTCGGAAAGCGGGCGCGGGCCTTCGCAATCACGTTGCGGCTTCCTTCGAAGTCGGAACGCATGCGATGCGCCGCGCCGAGGAGCGCGTGAAGACGTGGTCGATCGTCCGAGCGTTCGAGCAGAGAACGCACCCGCGATTCTGCAGCGCTCACGAGGCCCATGCGCAGCTCGAGCGCCGCGGTCGCTTCGGAGAGGGCGAGCTGCTCGGGCGCATCGGTGGCGGCGCGCACGAGGGTGCGCAAGGTCGCATGGGCGAGGCGCTCATCGCTCGGCTTCGACGTCACGGCGTCCAGCGCGAGCGCCGCGAGTCGGCCCGCAGGGAAGACCGCGTTCGGCGCATCGAGAACCGCACGCCCGAGATGCATGAGCGCCGCCATGCTGTCGTGCGGCCCCCCCCGTGAAGGGTCGTGGACGACGCATCGCTCCGCGTGGAGTACGCTCTCCAGCACTTCCCACGAAAGCCCTTCGATGTCGCGCACGGTACCGAGGTCGCCTTCGATCTGCCGAAAGAGATGATCAAAGAGCGAAAGGACGAGCCCTCCGGCATTCTCCGAATCGAGCAAAACCTCGCCGGATGCGCGCGTTTCACCGCTTTTGGGATCGAACGCGAGAAGCTGCAGAATGCCAGGCCCACTCGTGGGTGGCTCGAAGTTCCCCGTGAGAACGAGACGCGGCGCTTGCCCACTGGTGCCGCGATCCAACGAACGCTGCTCGAGATCTTTCCAAGCTTGCGGCGCCACGAACACTTCGACCGGCTTCGGCTCCGCATCGGGCGACGTGGCCGCGAACAGCTGCGCGAGTCCTACGCTATGCCCTCCGATCTGCGCGAACGAATGGACGAGGGCAGCAAGCCCCAAGCCGAGCCCGGCGGTTCCGGGTGCGCCTTCGGGCACAGCAAACGGAATCACGACGGCATGCGGGAGGGACACCCTCTTTTCCTAGCGGAGCGGGGCGCGCGCTGCAACCGGCGCAGGCTCGCTGGTGCGACGCTTCCTTCGCGTCAGTAGTTCAGCTGACATTGGAGACGCACGAAGTCTCCCGTTTCGGTCTTGCCATTCGTGGTCCGCTCCGCCTTCATGTACGAGGCAGTCACTTCGACCGGACGAACGATCTGCCATTCGAGTCCGACTTCGAGTTCCTTCACTTCGGAAGAAGGAGCGCTCGTGTCGCTCTTTCGTCCGCCGCGATAGTACTGGTAGCGCACGAACGGAACGAAGGCGCCGAGGTCCTTGTGCTCGTAACGAGCCATGACCATGGCGTAACCTCCGTGGAGAAACTTCTCGCGTACGACCTTCCCTTCGAGCTCGGGACCGCGACCGATATTGTATTCGGCCTGCAGCCCGATGGGCTTCGGATAGAGCGTCATCGAGGCATGGAGGCGGACATCGCGAAAGTCGTCGTTCGTTCCACCGGTTCTGTAGCTCCAGACTTTGTCGCCTCGCGTGATGCGGTAGTCGCCTGCATAGCCACCCGTACCGAGCTCCAATATCTGAGAGCCAATGACGAACGGATACGTCACACGGGCAACCACGTGCTTGTTCGTATTCTTGTCTTTGAGGTTGATGCCGTTGCCGTTGTAGAGGCCGAGCGCGAGCATGCCGTAGTCGCCGGAGCCCTTCAGCCCCGAATCCACGAGCATCTTGAAGCGCCGTCGCACGACTTCGGGTGCGTAGTACAGAAAGAGGCCGAGCTCGCGCTCTCCGGGAAGCGCACTATTGATCGCTTCCGTCCGGTCGAACGGAGCACGATTCTGGCTCGACTGCATGTTCTCGAAGCCATACGGAACCTTCGACTGTCCTACGCGCAACCGGAACTCCTTCTTCGAGTCGAATGCGAGGTCGCCATACCAGTCTCGTATCTGCGCGAGGTTCTGTACGTCGCCGTTCGTCGCACCGGCAAAGTCGGGCTGCAGGTAGATGAACACATGCTTGTGGATGTCGCCCTGCAGGATGACGCGTGCGCGACGAAAAAAGAAGGTCGAGCCGGGCGCCAACGACTTGTCGGCAAAGTCGTTCTTCATGGAGTCGCTCGAGGCGTACAGACGATTGAATCGAAGCTGTGCATAGCCACGGATCATGATGCGGTCGTACCAGTGGTCCGGCGACGGGTGCGCTGCCGTTGGCGCGGGTGCCGCTTCGTGCTTGGTGGTCTCGGGAGTCTTGTCGACGGTTTGCGCCGCCGCAGTACCCCCCCATGCGGAGGCGAAAGTCAGGACGCCGAACGTCACACGAGCGTTACGTTTCATCGCGACACCGTGCGACAAAGGCAAAACGGTTCGACGACGACGAGGAGTGCGTTTCGCAACAAGCACGCAAACGTCGTGTGACATCCGTAATCAGAACGTCACAGAATGACCCCGCACCACGTTTTTCGCTCAAAATGCCGTGGTATTTGCGCCTCTTCGATGAAACGGATTCGTCACACGACGGCCGCGGTTGGTCCTATGATCGACGAGCCGCCTTGGACCTGTGGAACGCAACATTGCACCTGCATCTTCGCGAATTCTGGCACCTCGAACGGGCCCTCGATGACTTCGCGCACCATGCCAGCTGGCCGTCCCTCGACGACTGGACCGCCGCTGCCACCGGCGTGACGAATGCCACGGGTCTGCCAGTGCGGTTCGGGCCTCACGCGCCCCGGAAACGAGGTGAAGCGTGGGCCCTCGACAACATGTATGACGCACACATATATCGTCGTGGCGAGGTGCCGAGTCGTACGTGCAACTGGCACGACTTTCTCAACATGGCCATCTGGCGCACGTTTCCCCGCGCGAAGGCGGAGATCAATCGAGCCCAGTACGAGGCGCTCCTGCGATGGTTGCCAGGCACCGAGGGGGCAAAGCTCCCGAACGCGCGGCTTCCCGAGCAGGATACGCTGGCTCTTCTCGACGAAGGCGGAGTGCTCGTCGCCTTGTCGATGCCCGCGCGAGGCAACGACGAGAGACCGCCGAGCGAGGAAGAAGCCAATACGGCGATCGCCGAAGGACGAGCACTCGTGGTTCTCTTCGGTCACGCGCTGCTCGAACACCTCGTGACAGGACAAGGGGAGGTGCGTGGAGCCTCTGTCGTCTTGTCCTCGCCCTCGTGGCCTACGCAAAAGCCAGCGCTCCTGTCTGCGCTCGACGAGGCCCTGGCAAACAGCGTGAGGCGCGGCGTCAGTGTGCGGCGAGGTGAACGCGGGCTGTCGCTCACCCTGGCGCGAACGCACGCATTCGTCGATCGTTCCGTCGAAGGCTCCGTGACGATTTCGTGCTGAATCGCCAGGGATTGCCGAAGTCCTCCCCTTTCTCCTGCCGCGGCTCTACAGTAGAGACAATGTCCACGGAGCACGGCGCTGGCGGCCACAACGAAGAAAGCCCCGTGACGCGCTTTTCCAAGCGCGCTGCCGACTACGTTCTCTACAGACCGACCTACCCCTCCACTCTCTTCGACTGGATCGACGCACGATTGGGGAAAGGAAAGCGGCGTCACGTGGCGGATATCGGCGCGGGAACGGGTATGTCGACTGAGCCCTTTCTCGAGCGAGGCTATCGCGTCACCGCTGTCGAACCGAACGCGGCCATGCGCGAGCAGCTCGGTCGGGTCCAAGAGCGCTTCCCTGCCCTCGCAGTTCTTCCGGAAACCGCCGAGCGTACAGGCATTCCGACGGCAGACGTCGATCTCGTCTTCGCAGCGCAAGCCTTTCATTGGTTCGACCCAGAGGCTTTCCGAGCCGAAGCCCAACGTATCCTCACGCCGGGCGGAGGCATTGCGCTCGCATGGAACGACCGTCTCACGGACGACAGCGAGTTTTCCCGCGCCTACGAGGACCTGCTGCTTGCCTGCGCGCCCGACTACGCAAACGTGAGTCACAAGTGGACCGCAAGCCAAGAGAAGATCGCCTCCTTTTTCGAAGGCGCGACGGTCCGCGCCAGCACGTTCGACAACGCGCAAACGTTCGGACTCGACGGCCTTCGAGGTCGCGCGCGCTCTTCGTCTTACGTGCCCGCCGCAGGCACGCACGGCCACGATGACTTCTATGCGAAATTGGACGACATTTTCGAGCGCTACGCGGAAAACGGAACGGTTCGCATGGTGTATCGCACGCGCGCGTGGTTCGGCGTGTTCGGCTCCTGACTCGATTCACGACCAGCGGGGTACCTGCGTCCACGCACCGCATCGACGACGGGACTTTCCACGAAGCGCACCGGTTCCATTTCTCGTGCTGCGATGGCGTCGTTGCCGCGAACGCCCGCTCAACGGGCTCGACGACGGCGCGCGACGAGAAGGGCGCCCACGAAGAGCGACGCGAGAGCCGCCGTGTGCTCGCCTTCGTTTCCGCCCACCGGTGCAACACGCGCGCAGCCATACTGTATGGTCTCGGGCGTCGCGGGGGTGCCAGCGCCGCCATCGGAGGCTGCCGTGCCATTCGGATCGAGGCCCGCTTTGAGCGCATCGATGTCGCTCATACCGTCGCCGTTGCTGTCTTTCTTCTCCGCCGTGATCGCCGAAAGGGCTGTCTTGAGCGAGCCCTCGTCATTGGGTCGAAGCCCGCGCTCGCGCATCGTCTTGCCGAACGCCGTATTGACGGTTCCGAGCCCCGTCACGCCGTTCGTATGACAGATTGCGCACTCGGGGACCTTCGGCGTCGAGAGCGTCGTCGCGATGACGTCGGGATAGCTGGGCGTCGCCAGGGCGGTATCCGAAAAGAGCAACCCGAGCGCGAGGGACGCGATCGAGGCGAAACGAATGCGAAAGTTGAGACGATGTTTCATGGGCCTCAGAGAAAGGCGTGGACCTGGCCAAGGAACGCGAAGGTGCCGAACCTACCGGCGCCCGCGTCTTCGTTGCGATAGATGACGTCGGCGCGAAGGTCCATGTGCGGGAGGAAGAACCAGTGCGCGCCTCCCCAGAGACCGAAACCAAGGCTCTCGCGCGTGAAGCTCCGTTGAAGGAGCTCACCCGTACCGAGGAGGTGAAGGCCCTGCCACGGCTCGATGTCGGCCTGAAGCGCGCTCGTAATACCCACCTGCGTCGACGACGACTTCGGAGACGCGAGCAGCATGTCGACCTGACCAGAGAACACCGCCATCTTTCCAAGTGCATAGCGACCAAATAGCCCGTGCGACTGGCGGATGGTCGCAGCGCCGAAGCGCCCGTCGATTTCGGCGCGTGTCAGCTTGCTGCTGATGCCTGCCGTCGCATTGTTCGCCTGGCTCCATTCGATGAACGCCGAGTATCCGCGTTGACGGTAGTCATCTGGCGAAATCTGGAAGTTGCCCGCGATCAGCATGAGCTCACCGCGCAACTTTTCGCCGCTGTACGAAATCGCAGCACCATGCTGTTGCGCGGAGTTGATGTCGACACCGGGCTCCTTGCGAACCCACAGCTCGTGCTCGATGGACCTTATGCCGTAAGGCAAGTTCATGCGGCCCGCTCGAAGGAGCCACGACTTGTCTTCTCCGAGGTCAACGCCAAGCCAGTGGTGACGCGAGACGAGGTGAATGTCTTGCCGTCCGAGAACCCACGTCGGCGCACCACCGCTCTTGCCGAGGAGGGCACCAATGCTGCCATTGACGCGGAAACGTCCGGCGGTCACCTGCCCAGCGAGGTCCGTCTGCATGTTGATGAGTCGTGCCGTCGGGGCGGTCCCGGTCGTCGGCACTTCTTGCAGTACTGCATCGCGAACATCGACCTGGAGGAGCAGGGGCTCGGGCAGCTTGACCACCCCGAACGCAAAGTCACCGAGCGTACCGGGGTCGCGATCGGAAGGCTTGCTCCCGTCGTACCAAGAGCGGAGCAAGAGCTCGCTCTGCATGCGGCCGTAGGGCGTGAGGATGCTTCCGCCGCTCGGGTCTGCGTGGCAAGTGGCGCACGACGTGTACTCGTGCCGAATCATCCATGCATACGCATGCGCGTCGCGCGTGGCGAAGTAGGGCAATGCGAACGCGATGAAAGCAACCAGGTATCGGAGGAGGTATCGCATCACGTAGGGGGCGGATTCCGCGGCGGATTTCGCAGGGATGGCCGACGTCTTCGCTTCTACGATGAGCTCGCCCGCGGGTCAACGATTGCGCATGTCCGAAGCATCTCTCGCGGCCGCAGCGCCACGCTCGAGGGAGAGGGTGAGCCCGAAGTAGCCGTGCACACCTTCCGCCAGAGGCTGCCCCATCAAGTGACCACGCGTCTTGTAGCCGAAGCGCCCAAACATGCCGACACGCTCGTGGAAGCGCCATTCCGCGGTCGTCGCAACATTCCATCCCCAAAGCTCTCGACGGTTGTATACCGCACGTTCTTCGAACAGCAGCTCGGGCTGTTTCCACACGTCGAGTTCTGTCCCTCCGTAAACGCGTTCTCCCAGCTTGAACCGAAAGACGCGCGCGCCCGCGCCTGCATAGCTCCCATTGCCACTCGAACCCACACGCGCGTAGACGTTCGCAGTCATGCGCGAGTGGTGCATGAACACATCGACGTAGTGCTCTGCACCGAACGGCGCGAGGTTGAACCTAGGTACGGCAAACACGGTAGCGCCTAGTACGCGGGGCAGCGGCAGCTGCCACGTGCGCTCGCCCACCGCAACGTAACGAACCAAGAGCCCGTAGATGGACGCCCACAACATGGGGTCCGCAAGGTTCCACAAAGACGCAAGGGTGAGACGCATTGCGATGCGATCGCGGTCGGTGCTTCTCAGGCGATTTTGGCGATCCGCGAGCAAGAGCGCGTAGTTCTCGATGTCGTTCGAACCGCTGGTCGCCGTGGAGGCACTCTTCAGCCCGAAGAACGACCCCGCGTACTGCATCTTGGAGAGCGAGTAGAGAAGGGCATCGTCGTAGCGGACTCGGCCGGCCGTCTCCGCAATGCGTGCATTCACCCAGTGCGCCGTGAGGTAGTTGGCCTCGACCCCGCCGGCCACGATCGCGATCTCGTTGTCGACCGTCTTCGCGAAGGCCGCACGTTGTGTGTGACCGCGCGACCCACATTCCGGAGAAAACAAGAAGCAATACACCCCCGGGAGCGTGAACGTGTAAGACGCGCTCATATGGAACTCCCGCGCTCGGGAGCCGTGGCCAAACACTTCGTGAATGGCCGTACCTTCGAATTCCGCGACGGGCTCGTCGAACAAGACGAGCTTACCGATACGACCGAAGACCCCGAGCGCCTTGCCGTGGGGGGTCGTCTCGTCCTGGAAGACGCCTGCCGGAACGGCACTCGTCGTATACACGACGAGGCGCCCCAGACTGTCGAACGTGCGGACTCCCCCCTCCATCCCGAGACGCGGATTCCCAAAGACGAAGGTGAGCGGCGCTTCCGCGGGCGCATCTGGTTCACTGGCAAGGGCGGTGCCAGCAACCAACGTCGCAGCAAACGCGACGGCCAAGCTGGCGAGGACGCTATGGCTCACAGACGATGCTCCTTCGAAAGACCATTCCAGGAGCGACACGCATGTCGACGAACGTGTGGGCACGCGTGCGGTCAACGCCGAGCTGCGCGAGTTCGGCCCCTCGTACATCGGGGAGCCGCACGTCCCCGCCCCGCTTTACGCCGGTCTCGGTGAGGTGGGCGAAGTAGTCGACTCCGTCCGACGTACGCAAGACCGCGCCCCTCGGGACGACACCAATGACCGCGGCACCGACGGAAAGACGCAACGGCGTTCCGGTCGGGGCGCCGGTGCGCAAGCTACGTCGCTCGAAGAAGATGCCTCTGCCTTCTCCTCGGCCAATCGAGCTGTCATCTCGCAAGAGCGTGCCGTCGGCGACCGGCTCGGGCCACACGAAGAGAAGATCGGTCCCCGCGCTACCCACGCGCGCACCCGATGGAACTGCGAGCGGGGCTGGCCACCTCGGGAGGAGGTCCGTATCGAAGAGGGCCACGAGAGCGGGGCCTTGAACCACGTAGCCGCCAGCGACGACCTCGATCGCATAGGAAGGATCGAACGAAGACGTGTCCTGATCCATCGATGGCGTTTCACCGGCCTTGGGTGGCAGGACTCGGGCCCAGGTGAGCTCTTCAGCGTGCGTGACGGTACCGCGCCCCGAGTACGCCGCGCTCTCGACCTTCTTCGATCCGTCGCGAAACGTCATCGTGAGGACGATGGCCGCGCGACCGGCCGTGGCAGCAAATGAGGCCGCGAGTTTGCAATCTTCGCAGCGCATGGACGACGGAGATTCCACCGCCCCCTCGCTGCCGTCGAACCGCACGAGTTGACTTCGAAGGAGTCCATTCGTGCTGCGCGTGCCGTCGCGCTGAGTCGACACCTCTTCTTCGATCCACGGAAAGAGAACGCCTTCGTCCACGAGCAGCGCACCGAGCGGTGTCGTACTTCCACGGCGCGCCCGAAGAGCGCTAGGCGCAACGAAGGCAAACCTTCGGGCGTTCTTTCCGTCCGGCGGTACCGTCACGAGGTCGGCACGAGAAACGACTGCGACGGGCTGATTCCGATGGCGAACGGTAGTGCTCGAGAGCCAGGTTGCTTCGAAGGTGCCGTCTTCCCTCTCCCCCAAGAGCGGCACGGAAGCACCCGTTTGCCCCACCGGCAGTGCGGTGTCGAGAACGACGAAGGTCTCCTCCGCTACCCTGCAGGTAGGCGTGAAAGGCTCGGCGCATGACGACGAAAGCCCAACGGCGAGCGTAACGCAGAGCATCGCCGCGTGCGCGCGAGAGGGAACGCGCGTCTCCGGTCCGGGTCTCGTCGCCATCACGCGCGTCCGCTATTTTTTCTGAGCGAACGCGTACAGGGCGTACTTCACCAGTTCCTCGTGACCCTCGACGATCGCGTCGTGTTTCGCGAGGAGTTCCCTCGCAGCGAGCACGAGCAGAATGGAACTCGCATTCATGCGGGGCAGGTCTGCCTCCGCGAATTTGATGCGGCGACTGAGCTTGCAGTCCGCATAGAGCTTCTCCGAGCGCTTCTTCGCATCGACTTTCGCGAGGTCGGCGAGGACGTTCGTCGCCGGCCTACCGCACAAATCTTCGAGCCCTTCCGCGAGCGGGGGCTTCGAAACGAGCTCCTGCACCTGCACGTTGAAGTCCGCAGCTTTCGCGCCGGGGTCTCCTGCGGTTTCGAGGAGCTTCAGCACCGTCGCGGGAAGATGCTTCTTCTCGGTCCACGACAAGCCGTGCATGGCCTGTCGACCGCGGGCCTCTTCATCAGCTTCGCCTTTGGCTTTCTCGATGGCTTTCGCCACGTGGTTCTCGTGCTTCGGAGGCGCCGACTCCAGAGGAGCGGCAGAGACGACGGGAGCCGTCACGACCGGCTGTACGGTGGAAGCCGTAAGCCCGCCTCCCCCTGCGGGCGTCACTGGAGCGGGGGGCGGCGGCGACCCACCACAGGCAAAGACGAGGCTCGTCAGGAGGGCCAAGGCGGGCGCGAACGGACGTGCGTGCACAGAAGTCGAGCGGGGGCGTTTCATATCGAGGAGTGTACCCCCGAAGAAGGTCCGATCGGTATCCCGTGTTTCGGGTGGTTCGGGTGTTGGGGTAGTGTAGGTTACGTCATGGCGGTCCGTACGAATGCAGCACCGGCACGTTCGCTCTACGTGTCCATGCGCGACGGGGTGAAGCTCGGCATCGACCTCTACTTGCCCGAGGGTATCCGGCGTCATCGCTTACCCACGATCGTGCACTTTACACGATACTTTCGCGGCATTTCGTGGTCCTCCCCCCTCGAAAAGCTCGGGCTGAGCGCGCTGACGGACGTCACGCGAGAGCCGAGGCAGAGATTCCTCGCAGCTGGCTACGCGTGGGTTTCGGTCGACGCACGTGGTTCCGGGGCATCCTTCGGCTCCCGCCCTTGCGAATGGTCGTCCGACGAACGCGAGGACCAACGCGAGATCCTCGATTGGATCGTCACACAGCCTTGGTCGTCTGGACGCGTCGGGGCCATGGGGGTGTCGTACTCGGGCACGTGCTCCGAGTTCCTGCGGATCGATGGGCACCCCGGGTTGTGCGCTGTTGCACCG
Organism: Polyangiaceae bacterium; assembly: GCA_046351415.1. Lineage (GTDB taxonomy): Bacteria > Myxococcota_A > Polyangia > Polyangiales > Polyangiaceae > JABFRG01. Next base: position 695,056 of record JAXLYO010000002.1, read on the forward strand.
CTCTATTCCCTCTTCGACGTCTACGAAGACGTTGCCTGCCCTGGCGGCGTGCAACTGGCCTGGTTCACGAAGACGTGGGGAAAAGCAAACGATGCGCTCGATCGCAACGCGCTCCACGAAGTCATTGCGAGTGCGCTGTCGAGCTCATACCTCGGGAAGAGCGACTTCTATGCCGATCGCGGCGAAAGCCTCCGTGCGAAGGTCTTCGCCGCATTGGGGGACGACCGCGTCGCCCGCGCAACGTCCCTCGCCATGCAACGGGCCGTTCGCGGCGTCCGTGCCATCGAAGGAGCTGCTACCCTCGCGAGAGCCGTCTCCGAGCACCAGGCCAACTACGACGTCCATGCCAGCGTCGAGAACATCGTCTTTCGCGATGACCAGGCCCCCTCGAAGGCACTTGGCGAGCTTTCGATCGGCGCGTTCAGCCCCCACAGCTACGTCCACGAAATGTGCAGTTCGAAGGTGCCCGTGCTCAGCGTGGGCGGTTGGCACGATTCGGGCTACGCCAACGCTGCGATCAAGCGTCACGCCGTGCTGACCGACGCATGCGAGAGCTACCTGCTGCTCGGCCCTTGGGACCACGGCGGAACTCAGGACACGAGTCCGTTCGGACAACGGACTCTCCCCGCATACGACCACGTTGCAGAATACATACGATTCTTCGACACCTACCTGAAGGGCGACGGAGACGCGTATCGCGATACTCCCCGCGTTCGCTACTTCACCATGGGCAGAGAGTCCTGGCATGCTGCTCGGCGATGGCCACCTCCTGAAGCGAAGAGCCTCCTGTTCCATCTCCGTACGGGCGGAAAGCTCTCGCCGAGCGAGGAAGCCGGGGAATCTTCCGTGCCGTACTCCATCGACGAAACGCTCGGCAGCGGCGTGCGTAGTCGCTGGAGAAGCTTGATCCAACTCCGAGCCCCCGTTGGCTACAGCGACCGATCGGCGCTCGCCCATCGTATGCTCACGTTCACGACGGACTCGCTCGTCTCGCCGATCGAAATCACGGGACACGTTGCTCTCCATCTTTGGCTGCGCACTGCGGCCACGGACGCAACGGTGTTCGCATACCTGGAAGACGTATGGCCGAATGGTCGCGTCGAGTACGTCACGGAGGGTATGTTCCGCGCGCTCCACAGAGCCGAGGGCGCTCTGCCACACACTCGCGAACTCGGAGATTCGGGTGTAAACCACACCTATCTTCGGGGTGACGCCAAGCCCCTCGAGCCCGGGGCTTTTGCGCGCATTTCATTTGCGCTGCAGCCAACCTCTTATCTCGTCGGCATCGGTCACGCCCTTCGTATCAGCCTCGCAGGGTGCGACGTCGACAACTTCGCGCCCGTTCGTGGTGTAGCGAAGAGCTTCGAAGTGCGAGTCGGCGGCGAGAATGGATCGCGATTGAGCGTTCCTGCGCTTGCTCGTCAGTAGTCGTCGGGGATGGGCTGCGGCCCGGGGACGATTCCCGCGATATCGGGATCTTCGCCTTGGGTGCCTGCGGGCCGGTTCGCCTTTTCCGCCTTGCGCTGATCGCGCTTCGCTTCTTTGTCGCGTTGACGATCTTGGCGGTTCTTCTCTTTTTGGCGTTTTTCGAATGTTGTTGGCATCTGCGTACCCCATGAAGCGCGTATGTCGAGTCACGTCAAGGTCCGTGAAGGTTGCGCAGAGCGACGGAGCGCGCTAGAAGCCCCTTTGCATCACGCATCGCTTCCTGCGGATTGAGTGAGCGGAATGGCCGCTCTCGCGTGATCCAAGCTCCTTCGCGACTTCGCGGAATCGAGGAGCTCCAAACACCTCTGCCCTGCAGCGCCTTCCCCTCTTTGGAAAGCCGCGCGGGCTCCGCGAGAGAGAAACTTTTTCGATGACATTCAATCGTTCGCGCGCCCAGGCACGCCCTGGCCGTCCCCGCTTTTCGGGTCGCAAGACCCATGCTCAAGGCCAAGCCCGGCCGTCTTCTCACGAGGCGCCACGCGCAGCCGCTTCGCCGAGTGCGATCACCCCACAACCGGCGCAACCTCGCGCTCTTTCGCCTGAAATCGCTGCGAGCATTCCTCTCTCGCCCTTCACGGCACTCGGGCTCGATGCCTCCCTCGTGCGCGCTGTACTCGAAGAGGGCTACGTCACGCCTTCTCCCGTGCAAAAGGAAGTGATCCCGCCGGCTTTGCTTGGACGCGACGTCCTCGCGTGCGCCCAAACGGGTACCGGGAAGACCGCAGGGTTCGTCCTTCCGATGATCCAGCAGTTGAGTCGCGACTCGCGGACCGGAGCTGGCATTCGGGGACTCATTCTCTGCCCCACCCGAGAGCTCGCCATTCAGATCGCGGAGCGCATCACCGCGTATGGCCAGCACCTCGGTCTTCGCCACGCCGTCATTTACGGTGGCGTGAATCAGAAGCGCCAAGAGGTCGCACTCGCCGGTCGCCCCGACATCGTCATTGCTACCCCCGGGCGTCTGCTCGATCTTCTGCAGCAGCGGCTCCTCACGCTCGACCACGTGACGCACTTCGTGCTCGACGAGGCCGACCGCATGCTCGACATGGGCTTCGTGCACGATGTCCGTCGCGTCGTCGCGTATCTTTCGAGCAAGCCGCGCCAAACGCTCTTCTTTTCGGCGACGATCGCGCCTCCTGTGGAGGCACTCGCGCGAACGATGCTCAAAGACCCGTTCCGCGTTTCGATCGCGCCGAAGGTCACGACTTCCGAGAGCGTCGATCAGTCCGTCGTCTTCGTTCAAAAGAACGACAAGCGCGGCGTTCTCATGGAGCTGCTCGCAGACCAAACGCTCACGCGCGTGCTGGTGTTCACGCGCACGAAGCATGGCGCGAACCGCCTCACCGAGCAGCTCGATCGCGCAGGCATCCGGTCGCTCGCCATCCACGGAAACAAGGCACAAAACGCCCGCGAACGCGCGCTCGAAGGGTTTCGAAGCGGCGCGATTCGTGTCCTCGTCGCGACCGATGTCGCCGCTCGCGGCATCGACGTCGAAGGCATCACGCTCGTCGTCAATTTCGAGCTGCCGAACATCGCGGAGAGCTACGTTCACCGCATCGGACGCACCGGTCGCGCCGCCGCGACGGGCCGAGCCATTTCCTTCTGTGATCCGGAAGAGCGCGCGTACTTGCGCGACATCGAGCGCTTCATCCGCAAGTCCATTCCGGTCCTTCGCATGCAAGCCGCGGCATCATCGCCCACGCCGACGCTTGGCACGGGGAACCCGAATGCACCAGCCCGCGCAGAAAGCACGCCGCTTCGCAGCCACGGCGCGCAGGCGCATGCAAAGCACACGAATCCATCGCGCAGCAGGGAGACGAGCGGCGCGCACGGCTCGAGTAACCCCCATGATCATCAGGGGCGTCATGGGCACACGTTCAGGTCCGCGCATTAAATCGCTCGAGGCCTGAAGATACGGTCCTTGCGAAAGGGCTGTGGTGCGCTAAGGTGCGCTTGTCAAACGTCCTCCACGGTAAGGGAGTGACACTCGAATTCCCTTCGAGCGTTGCGATCGAGCTACTGGTCTGACGCACGCGGCAACTGTGCCGCAGCAGCCAGCTTCTCTGATCCGCGACTCGTTGGATGGGCAGGCATATCCAGCAAACGCCTCTATGTGGGCGGTGCTTTCCGAGAGTCGCTCACTGAATCGAGATACGTATGTCTACCCGTCTGTACATCGGCAACCTGTCCTTCCAATCCACCGAAGCCTCCGTTCGCAACGCTTTCGCCCAACTTGGCGAAGTGAGCGACGTGCACCTCGTCACGGACCGTGCGACGGGTCAATCCCGCGGCTTCGCGTTCGTCACCATGGGGTCTCCTGCCGAAGCGCAGAACGCCATTCAAGCGATGAACGGTGCGAACCTCGACGGCCGCGCACTTCGCGTCAATCAAGCCGAAGAGCGCGCGCCGCGTACCGGCGGCGGTGGCGGCGGCGGAGATCGCAGCCGCAAGTGGTGAGCGATACGGAGCGCGCGGCGTCCCGTCGCTTGCTCCTCGAGCAGGCGGCGGTGACCGTCGCCGCAGCTTGGGTCGAACGCTGGAAGCAAGAGCTTCTCGCCCAAGGGCGGCCCGTCGTCGGTGGCTTTCCCGGTACCCTCAGTGAAGTGCGTGGTCGCGTAAGAGCAACGTTCGCACAAGTCGAGAGCCGGAAAGCCAAAGGCGACAAAATCGAAGACAAGCAAGAGCCCTTCTCGCGAGAAGACGCCGAGCATGTCGCCAAAGACGCTTACGCGCGCGCTCGTCGTGCGTGGCTCGCATCTGCGGGCCGCGAAGACGCCTGAGTCACGCGAAACGCTGAACGCTGAAGAGCGCACCCCCGTCCTCACGGTGGGTGCGTTCTTTTTTTTCCACGCGGAGCCTCTTGTTCGAGCCCCGTACGCCGGACGACTACTCGGTGAGCGGCGTCGCTTTCGATGGGGAGCCGGAGCCGCGTGAAGACGAACCGCCCGAGCTTCCGCCGCGGCACTCCCCCATGCCCGTCGAGACGCGCACGTAGGTGTTGCCTTCGCTCGGACCACCACTGTGACCCGCAGAGAGCGTCTTCATCATGACGCACGCGTTGTCGCACTCTTTCTGGCGCGAGGGGGAGAGCACGGGGTCGAACGAACAATGCGTCTGAATGCCACTCCAAGCCACTCCGAGACCATTGTCCTTGTCGGGGTACTTCGCGGCGAGCTTCAGACAGGGATCGAGGCCATGAGCCAAGCCGCTCGGCCCCACTTCTGTGCAGTCTGCACTCAACTTCGCTCGCTCCTTTCCGCAGCCGGAGATAGAAGCGATCATGAGAGCCGTAGCAGAAACGCGAAACAACATCTGACGCATGGTAGGGCACTCCTTGATGAGAGGCTCCAGCGTACCCAAAATACCTGATTTGGCGGATCGGAATAAGGATGGCGTGGCGACCGTTTCGGCCATCGAGGGCCGGAGCCCGCGCTTCCGGCCCTCGTTTGACCATCGCGAGGCTGTGGGCTGTCCCACAATCATTCAGGGCACAGCCCCTCGCCGTCTGCTGCGTGGCGACACGTCACGCACATTCGAGCAACACTCCCCATAAAAAGCGACTTGCACGAATCGACAGCAGCAGGTTGCCGAAAGACGCGCTAAGAAATGGGCATGGGAGAAGTTCGGGTCATCGCCCAGGGAAATGCAGAGGGTTTCGCACAATCCATTACGATCAGGCAGCACCAGCTGAGAGCCGACGAGCCCATTGGGGAGCCCGGCGCTACCGACACGGGACCTGCCCCCTACGAGCTGCTCTTGTCCGCGCTCGGTGCATGTACGTCGATGACGTGTTCGATGTACGCACGCAGGAAGGGCTGGGCGCTGCGATCGGTACGAGTCGAACTCAGCCATTCCAAAGTGCGCGTCGACGACTCGCCCATTCCAACCGACAAGATCGAGCGCATCGTGACCTTCGACGGCGACCTCGACGCAGAGCAACGGGCTCGTCTGCTCGACATTGCGAACAAATGTCCGGTACACCAGACGCTGAAGAACGGCGTCGAGATCGTGACGCGGGCCTTCGAGCTCCGCGCCACCCCTCGCGCCTGAAGCTCGTCAGGTCGCGGTGTCCGGCTCTCGCAACCGGTACCCCACGCCGGGCTCCGTCACGAGAAGCTTGGGCCGCGCCGGGTCGAGTTCCACCTTCTTTCGGAGCGCGGCCATGTGGACGCGTACGTAGTGCGCTTCCGCGGCGCCGGGCCCCCACACGTCTTTGAGGATTTGGCGATGGGTCAAAACACGACCGGCATTTTGCGCGAGGAGAACGAGAAGCTTGTATTCGATGGGTGTGAGATGCACCTCTACGCCTGAAAGATGCACGTTTCGTTTCACGAGGTCGATGCATAACGCACCGAACTCGAGTACCTGCGCGCCAGCCGTCGAGGCTGTGCTCGCGTGACGTAGCGCAACACGCATCCGCGCGAGGAGTTCGTTCACACCGAACGGCTTGGTCAGGTAATCGTCGGCGCCCGCGTCGAGCGCCGCGACTTTGTCGTCTTCTCGACCTCGGGCCGAAACGACGACGACGGGGATCTGCGTCCACTCACGCAGGCGACGCGTGAAGTCGATGCCATCACCGTCCGGGAGCCCCAAATCGAGAAGAACCAAGTCAGGATTGTGACTCGTCGCGAGGCGCATGCCCTCTTCGCACGTTCCGGCTTCGACGAGTCGGTATCCGTGAGACGCGAGCGACGCGCGCACGAAGCGACGCATCTGCGGTTCGTCTTCGACGACGAGAACGAGCGGACCTTCGGTACTCATGACAGCGCTCCTTCCTCACCTTCGAGTGCCATCGTAGGGGCTCCCTCGGGAAGTGGAAGCGTAATGCGAAAGATGGCACCCCCACCGGGTCGATCTTCGGCACGAATGATGCCGCCGTGGACTTGCGCGATCGCCCGACATATCGAGAGGCCAAGGCCTACACCGGGCACGCCCACGTGCGCGCCTCGGTAGAACCTCTCGAACGCGAGCTCCCTTGCAGCAAGCGGGAGGCCGGGACCGCGATCACGCACTTCGATGGAAACCTCGCGATCGCTCGCTTTCGCCGCGATCTCGATAGGCGAACCTTGCGGCGTATACTTCACGGCGTTCTCGAGCAAATTGATGAAGAGCTGCTCGAACAAGACCGCGTCAACCGACAGAAGGGGAAGGTCGGGTGCGAGGTCCGTACGCACGACGCGAGCACCGAGCACCTTGTCGAGGCGAGCAAGGGCAGAACTGACGATCTCATCCAGCGGAACCCATTCGCGCTTGAGCGTGACAGCGCCCGAAGAAAGGCGCGTCATGTCGAGAAGGTTCGACACCAAGCGCTCGAGACGCTCGGCTTCGCTGCAAATCGCATCGAGTAGGTCGGCCCGAACGGTTTCGTCGAGCCCCTTGTCATCGCGGAGCGACGTGCTCGCGCCCGTGATCGCCGCGAGCGGAGTACGCAAGTCATGCGAGACAGCCGAGAGCAACGCACTTCGCATTTCCTCGGTCTTTGCGCGAAGCGCAGCCGCCCCCGCCTCCTCGGCGAGCCGCAGTCGTTCGAGGGCGAGCGCCGCCTGTCGGCAGAGGCCGTCCAAGAACTCGCGCTGCTCAGTGCGAATCGGAGCACCTTCGCGAGGGCGTACTGCCAGCACCGCATTGGCGCCACGGGGCGACTCGAGCGGAGCCGCGAAGACTGCCGCTCCAGGCAACGTGTCCGTCCCGATCCCTGCCACCTTTCCATGGTCGAAGGTCCACTTCGCGACCACGCGGTCTTTGTGCTCCAGGCGAGCTTCCTCCGGAAAGGAGGCCACCGTGCTCAACTCCTCGGACCCTTGCACGCCCATGAGGACGAAGGCCTCCCCGTCGAACACGGTACCTGCATGGCGAGCGACAGCACTGGAAGCTTGCGTCACGTCTTCCGCCGCACCGAGTTCACGACTCAGCGCATAGAGGGCTGCCGTCCGCGCCTCACGCGCGAGTGCATCGTGCTCCTGCCGGCGAATCCGCGCGGTGAGCTCGCTTACGACGAGGCCCACGCCGAACATCATGGCGAACGTCAGAATGTAGCGCCCGTCCGACACAGCGAACGTGTAGAACGGCGGCACGAAGAAGAAGTCGTAGGCGGCCACGCTGAGCGCCGCTGCAGCCACCGACGGCCCTCGACCGTACTTTATGGCGGCGAGCATGACCGCGAGCAAATGAATGACGATGAGGTCGGGCAGAGGGAACACCGACCTCACGGCGAGCGCGAGCGCGGTAGCTGCCAAGATGAGCATCGCCGCTTTCCCGTATGCGTCCCATCGAACGGGCGCGACCCTGTCTGACTCGACTCGAGGCTTCTCGACACCCTCGTCGCCGCGAATGACGTGGACATCGATGTCACCGCTTCCGCGCACGATCTCGTCGAGCAGAGACCCTCTCAGCCTGTCGCGAAGGCGTGAATGGGTCGGCTTTCCAATGACGATACGCGTGAAGTTGTATTTGCGGGCGTGGTTCAGGAGCGCAGAAGAGACCCGCTCGCCCGAGAGCCTCTTGACATTACCGCCCAGCGACTCGGCGAGCCGGAAGTGCGACTCGAGACGGTCACGCACGTGCTCCGTCATGCCGCCGAGCGCAGCGGACTCGACGTAGACCGCCGACCAAGGGGCGCGCAAGCCCGTGGCCATGCGATGTGCAGCACGAATGAGCCGTCCGGAGCTCGGGGCGGGGCCGATGCACACCAAGATGCGCTCACCCGCGGCCCAAGTGTCGACGACTCCGTGTTCTTCTCGATACTCGAGGACGTCCTCGTCGACGTGCTGTGCCATATGGCGTAGCGCGAGCTCTCGGAGAGCAAGGAGGTTTCCTCGCTTGAAGAAGTGACTCGCGGCTCGCTTCGCCTCTTCTGGAAGATACACCTTTCCTTCCCCGAGCCGCTGCAGCAGCTCTTCGGGCGCGATGTCCACGAGCTCCAGTTCGTCAGCGCGATCGAGAATGGAATCCGGGATCGTCTCTCGAACCCGAATGTGCGTGATCTGCGCAATCACGTCATTGAGGCTCTCGATGTGCTGAACGTTGACCGTCGTGAATACGTCGATGCCGTGATCGAGTAGTTCGAGTGCGTCTTGCCAGCGCTTCGGGTGCCTGCTCCCCGGCGCGTTCGTGTGGGCGAGCTCATCGAGAAGAATGATCGACGGGTGCCTCGCGATGGCCCGATCGAGGTCGAACTCTTTCAGGGTCTGTTCCCGATGAACGACCTTTCGAGGGGGAAGCAGCTCGAGCCCGATCGTCATCGCGGCCGTGTCCGAGCGGCGATGCGTCTCGACGACCCCAACGACCACGTCCTTCCGATGCGTGTCGATGAGGTCACGTGCGACACTGAGCATTCGGTAGGTCTTTCCTACGCCCGGAGCAAACCCCAGGAAGATGCGGAGCTTTGCGCGCTTTTCTCGAGCCGCCTGACGATTCACACGGACGAGCAGCGAATCAGGATTGGGTCGAGCGTCGGGGTCGGTCACGAGCCTCCTACTTTAGCTCATCGAGGGCCAAGTTGAGCAGCGTGACGTTGACGCGCGCTTCACCAAGAACGCCTAGCGTCGGCCCTTCGGTGAACCTTGAAACAAGACGGGCGATGTCGGCTTCGGAGCGACCTCGGAGACGCGCGACACGCGAAAGCTGATATCGAGCAGCCGCGGGCGAGATGTGAGGGTCGAGACCGCTTCCCGAAGTCGTTACGAGGTCGATGGGAACCGGGGCCACATTCCTCGGATCCGCCTCTCGAAGAGCAAGTACGCGTCCTTTGATCGCGTCCGTGAGGGCGGGGTTCGTGGGGCCTAGATTGGAGCCCGCGCTTCCATTCGCATTGTACGGGAACGGTGCGGTCGCCGACGGTCTGCCCCAAAAGTACTTCGGGTCATCCCACGCTTGGCCTTCGAGCGCCGATCCGCGCACCTTCCCTTCGCGCACGATGAGACTGCCGCGGGCCCTCTCGGGGAACGCCGCCTTCGCAACACCTGTCACCGCGAGCGGATAGAGAACGCCCGTGAGAAACGTGAGCGTCAGGAGTGCGACCAGTGCCGCGCGCAATTGCGTGATCATCGAAGTCTCCATTCAAACCAAATGCAAGAGCGTGAGAAGGACGTCGATCAACTTGATGCCCACGAAGGGAACGAGGACACCGCCAAAGCCATAGACGACCAAGTTCTTTCGAAGGAGGACCGCCGCCCCGACGGCCTTGTAGCGGATGCCGCGGAGCGCCAGTGGAATCAAGAAGATGATGATGAGCGCGTTGAAGATCACCGCGGACAGGATGGCGCTCTCCGGAGACGCGAGCCGCATTACGTTGAGCGTGCCAAGCGCCGGGTACGTCGTCGCAAATGCCGCCGGGATGATGGCGAAGTACTTGGCAATGTCGTTCGCGATACTGAACGTCGTGAGCGCGCCGCGGGTCATGAGCAGCTGCTTGCCAATTTCGACAATTTCGATGAGCTTCGTCGGGTCCGAGTCGAGGTCCACCATGTTGCCGGCTTCTTTGGCGGCCTGGGTCCCCGTGTTCATGGCGACGGCGACGTCGGCTTGAGCGAGCGCGGGCGCGTCGTTCGTACCGTCCCCCGTCATGGCAACGAGACGCCCTCCACTTTGGTACTCGCGAATCAGCGTGAGCTTGTTCTCCGGGGTGGCTTCCGCGAGAAAGTCATCGACCCCCGCTTCCGCTGCGATGGCCCCAGCGGTAAGCGGATTGTCGCCCGTGATCATCACGGTTTTGATCCCCATCTTGCGGAGCTCGACGAACCGCTCTTTCATGCCGCCTTTGACGATGTCTTTCAGGTAGACGACGCCAAGGACGCGCTTTCCGTCGACGACGACGAGCGGTGTGCCGCCGAGCTTTGCCACGCGTGCGACCTGAGCCGCCACTTCCTTCGGGAAGGCACTCGCGTCTCCTAGGTACTTCGCGATCGAGTCCGCGGCTCCTTTTCGAACCGCGCGGTTTCCGATGTCGACACCGCTCATGCGTGTCTGCGCGGTGAACGGAACGAACTCCGCGCCAAGCTCCTTCGCGCTTCGGTCGGGAACGTTGTATTCCCTTTTCGCAAGCACCACGATGCTCCGACCCTCCGGCGTTTCGTCTGCAAGCGACGATAGCTGCGCCGCATCCGCCAGCTCCTGATCCGTCACGCCAGGTGCTGGGAAGAAGTTCGTCGCTTGACGATTGCCGAGCGTGATCGTGCCGGTCTTGTCGAGGAGGAGGACGTCCACGTCGCCAGCAGCCTCGACGGCGCGTCCCGACGTGGCGATCACGTTGGCTTGAATCATCCGATCCATCCCTGCGATACCGATGGCCGAGAGCAAACCTCCAATCGTCGTCGGAATGAGACAAACAAGGAGCGCGACGAGCACGGTGATCGTCGTAGGAACGCCTGCATGGGCCGACGCTACGCTGTAGATCGAGTATGGAAGGAGGGTCACCGTCGCCAGCAAGAAGACGATCGTGAGCGCTGCCAGCAAAATATTGAGGGCGATTTCGTTTGGCGTCTTCTGACGCTTTGCCCCCTCGACCATCGAGATCATGCGATCGAGAAAGGTCTCGCCTGGGTTTGCCGTGATCTTCACGATGAGCCAATCGGAGAGAACCTTCGTTCCACCGGTCACCGCACTTCGGTCGCCACCGCTCTCGCGGATGACGGGAGCGCTCTCACCGGTGATGGCGCTTTCGTCCACGGACGCAACACCTTCCACGATCTCCCCGTCACAGGGGATGGTGTCGCCGGCCTCGACGATCACGAAGTTCCCTTTGCGAAGCGCCGACGCCTCGATGACACTCGGTGCGGCCGTCCGGATCGGTTCAGAAATGAGCTTTGCCGGGACGCCCTTTCGTGCCTTTCGGAGCGTGTCGGCCTGAGCTTTGCCGCGTCCTTCTGCCATCGCTTCGGCGAAGTTCGCGAAGAGGACGGTGAACCAGAGCCAAAGCGAGATTCCGAGGATGAACCCAGGCCGACCTTCGCCCTTTCCGGCCAGAGCCTGGAAGTAGAGCACCGTCGTGAAGATGCTGCCGACTTCGACGACGAACATAACGGGGTTCTTCGCTTGATGGCGCGGGTCGAGCTTCCGAAACGCAGAAGCGAGCGCGCCGCGCACGATCGGCCCGTCGAAGAGCGGACGAGACGCGGGCTTTGTGCTGGTGCTCACTTTGCGCCTCCCACGAACTGGAGATGCTCTGCGAGGGGACCGAGTGCAAGCGCGGGAATGTACGTCAGCGCACCAACGACGACGACCACGAACGTGAGCATGGCCATGAAGAGCGGCGTGTGGGTCGGCAGCGTGCCGCTGGACGCTGGAACGAACTTCTTTCTCGCCAGCGCGCCCGCAGCGGCAAGGACGGCAACCTTGATCCAAAACCGACCGAGGAACATCGCGATACCGAGCGCAGCGTTGTAGAAAGGAGTATTGACGGCCAGCCCCGCAAAAGCGCTCCCGTTGTTGTTCGCAGCGGACGAGAACGCGTAGAGGACCTCACTGAACCCGTGGGGTCCAGGGTTTGCGATACCCTTCGTGCCGCCGGCGACGAGGACGGCAATGGCAGTCCCGACGAGCACCGTCGCCGCAGGGACCAGAATGACGATGGAGGCCATCTTCATCTCGAACGCCTCGATCTTCTTTCCGAGGTATTCGGGCGTACGACCGACCATGAGACCCGCCACGAAGACCGCGATGATGGCGAACATGAGCATGCCGTAGAGACCGGAACCCACACCACCGAAGATCACCTCGCCGAGCTGCATGAGCCACATCGGCACGAGACCGCCGAGTGGCGTGAACGAATCGTGCATGGCATTGACGGACCCGTTCGACGCTGCGGTCGTCGTCGCCGCCCATAGCGCGGAGTTCATGGCACCGAACCGAAGCTCCTTGCCCTCCATGTTGCCACCCGCGGCGTCCGAGCGGATGGCGGCGTCGACGCCGTGCGCGACGATATCGGCCGAAACGCGCGTCTCGGCCCACGCTGTCGCGAAGACGAGCGGAACGAAAATGACGAGCATGACACCGAGCACGGCCCAACCTTGCCGCGTGTCCTTCACCATCTTTCCGAACGTGTAACAAAGCGCCGCCGGAATCAGCAGAATGGACACGAGCTCCACGAAATTGGAGAGCGGTGTTGGATTCTCGAACGGATGCGCCGAGTTGATACCAAAGAACCCGCCGCCGTTCGTGCCCAGTTGTTTGATGGCAATTTGGGACGCCGCAGACCCAAGAGCAATGAGTCCGCCCACCACGGCCTTTCCGTCAGCATCCTTGGTCTCGGCGAGGAAGTGCGCGTTTGCGTAAGGGGAGAATGTCTGCACCACTCCTTGCGACACGAGGAAGACGGCAACGACGAGCGAGAGCGGAACGAGGATGTAGAGTGTGCTTCGAACGAGGTCGACCCAGAAGTTGCCGATGGAGTCGCTTTGCTTCCGCACGAGACCGCGAATGAGCGCGACGAGCACGGCCATGCCGGACGCTGCAGATACGAAATTCTGCACCGTGAGCCCGAGCATTTGCGTCAAATAGCTGAGCGTCGTTTCTCCGCTGTAGCCTTGCCAGTTCGTGTTCGTCGCGAAGCTGACCGCGGTGTTGAACGACGAGTCTGGGCTCACCGCAGGTAGACCTTGCGGGTTGAGCGGCAAGCTACCTTGCAGGCGCTGCAGCGCATACACGACGAAGAGGCCCAAAGCGTTGAAGAGGAGCATCGAGAGCGCGTAGACTCTCCAGCTCATCTCGTCGTCCTTGCGGACGCCCATGAGTCGATAGAGGAAGCGCTCGATCGGTCCGATGATGCGCTGCATCGTCTTGGCTTCGCCCTCGTAGACCCGCGCCATGTAGGCGCCCAGCGGCTTCACCGCTGCCAAGAGGAAGCCGAAAAAGAGCGCTATTTGAACGTAGTCGAGGGGGCGCATCAGAACCACTCCGGCTTGAGCAGTGCGCAAAACAGATACACGAGAAGGGCCGCAGAAATGACGCCGCCCGCGACGTACAAGATGGACACGGAGAGCCTCCTTTCACACGCGCTCACACAAGCGAACGAGTCCAAACGTGAGAACGAGCAAACCGATGGTGATTCCTAGATAGAGCGCATCCATGGACATCCTCCGCACTACATCTTCACGAGGAGCGCCCAGGTGAGGCGGTTCTCCGCGCGCACCAAGTCGGGCGACCAACCGTTCACCTGTGAGCCGGCCCCGCCTTGATTGCCTCCAGGGGGGGTCACACCCTCGGGGCCGGAGAAGTAGGGAACATTCGCGGCGCGGTGGTTGAACTCGGTGCGGAACGTGACGAACTGCTGCGGGATCCAGTCGAACGTGAGTTGCATGTCCCACGCCTGGTACGGGTCTCCCGGAGCCGCGGTGAAGTACGGGGTTCCGGAGAACGCAGTGGCGCCGTTGACGGGTGGCATGAGAACGAGGTAGCGCCCTGGGTTCGTGATCGCACCACCGCCGACCGTCGCCGCGAAGTGGTTGTTGTCGAACCAGAAGCGCTGGTATGCCATGAAGCCGAGAAAGTATTGCGACGTGCAGTCGACGTTGCCGCCGAATTCGCAACCGAGGTCGACCGTGAACGAAGCCGCGGCTCGGCTGAGCGCGCCACCTGGATTGTTGTAGTAGCGCACCATGATGCTGTCGTCCGAGTGGATGCGCTTGCGGTCGGGGGTCCCGAGAGTGTCCGTCCCGAAATACTGGTTGCCGATGATGGCGAGCCATTCGGTTGGCCGATAGTCGACCTGCACGCCTCCACCGGGCGCTTCGTTGAACTTGCCGTACGACTGCCAACCGTTGACGAACCACGGTTCGATTTTGAGCTTCTCGGTCGGGAAGATCTGCACGCGAGCACCGTTGAAGAACCACGGCGTATTCGACGAAACGTACGACGGTTGGTACGTCCAGTTGTCGGCGTTGTAGTAGCTCCACAGACCGATGTACGACATGAAGATGCCGGCCTGAACGTTGATCCCTTTGAGCACGTCGAAGTGGTAGCCGCCGTACGCTTCCGAGATGTAGCGGTACGCGCTGTCGAGCCCCCACTGACCGCGCGCCGGGCTCGCGTCGTTGCGCGGCGTCGTCTGAGAGTACATGCCGAACTGCGTCATCAGGCGCGCTTGCACGTTCTTCCAGAGAAAGTCGCCTCCGAATCCGATTTGCGTAATCTGGAGCTCGTTGTGACGGAACACCTCGCTCGACCCGGAGATGGTGTTGTCCTTCGGGTGATTGAATGAGTAGTGATACGCAGCGTCGATGCGGAGCTCGCCCGTGAACGGTCCCGCTTTCAGCGGGCGCTCGTTCGAGCCCTGGTGCGCAGGCATCCAGGTGAAGTCGCCGAACGCGTAAGGCTCAGCCGCTTCCTTCGCAGCGTTGTCCGCTTCGACCTTCTTCTCTTCCGCCTTCTTCGCGTCCGAGGCGGCCTTTTCGACCGCCTCCCGCTTCGCGCGTTCGATGCTCTTGGCTTCGAGCTCTGCGAGGCGTCGCTCCAAGTTCTGAACGCGCTTCGACCCTTCGTCCTCTTCGACCTTCGGTGCGGGCTGCGCCGAGGGCGGCTGCGTCGACTGCGTGCCGGGGTCGTCCACTTTCGTGCCCGCGTCCTGTGCGAGGGCACCCGACGACACGAATGTGAAAATCACGAACCCCAAAAATGTGGTTAATCTGTTCACGTTCACTCCTGCTCGGGTGATCTATAAGCCTCTGCCACGTCAGCTGGTCGTCAAGCTGGACCCCGCTAGCGTCAAGAAAGGATCAAGATTCGCGCAATGCCGCTCATTCGAATCGAGACGTTCATCGGCGCGACCCCCGAGACTTGTTTCGATCTCGCGCGCAGCGTCGAAGCACACGTCGGGTCGACGGCGAAAACCGGAGAACGTGTCGTCGGTGGCAAGACAACAGGGCTCCTCGAACTCGGCGACGAGGTGACCTGGGAGGCCACGCACTTCGGCATCAAGCAGCGGCTCACGTCAAAGATGACGAAGTTCGACCGCCCTCACATGTTCGAAGACTGCATGGTCCGGGGTGCCTTTCGGTCGTTTTCGCACGTGCACGAGTTCTCGGAGGAGCGCGGGGGAACGCGCATGGTCGATCTTTTCCAGTTCGAGAGCCCGCTCGGCATCCTGGGCAGCATCGCGAACGCGCTCTTTTTGACCCGCTACATGCACGCATTCTTGGAAGAGCGCGCCGCCTACTTGAAGGCCGAAGCCGAACGCCTTCGCTGAGTACGATTCAAGCCGCCTCTCGCGTGGAGACCTTCGCCGTCTTGGACGCGAGGTCGACTCGAACCGGCACCACGATCATCGGGAGACCGAGCCGTTGCAGCCGCTTTTGCACGATGAGCGCCGTCTCGTTGTGGAGGACGCGATTCCACCATGTGTCGTCTTCGAACAAGAGCTGACCCGCGACGAACAGCGCGCGTGGGTAGCGTCGGCTGAGGTCTCCCGCAATCTGTTCGAGCTCAACCGCCACTTCGGTGCCAACCGAGAACGCGCTCGAAGCCCTTAGGTCGAGGGTCTGAGCGTAGCGCTCGTACCGGAGGAGGTGCTCTCGCGTCCTTCGCTCGAGCGCATCGACCTGGTCTGCTCCTTTGAACGACTCCGAATCGACGACGGCCACGCTCACGAACACGACGCCCGCAAAGTGGTGTGGAAACATGCGTAGCAGCGTGAGTAGCGCGTGCCTTCCGAGCCCGGAATAGCCTCCGACCAGGAGAATAGCGACGGGCTTCTCGGGGTCCGGGTCCGTGGCGCTGTGATGCTCGGCGAGACCCTCGATCGAACCGTGCTCGAATGCGGCGCTCGTCCGCTTCGACGGGTCCATGATTCCCTGTTCGACCTCGTCGGGCGACGGCAAGTCGACATCGAGTTGGCGTAGCGCTGCGACGACGGCCCGATAGTGACGATGAATCAAGAAGCAGACGCCCACGAGTCCCACCGTCACGACGAGCGTCACCCAACCACCCTCGGTGAACTTCTCCAGGACCGTGATGACGAGAATGGTCGCACACAGTGCGAGGGCGAGCAGGTGTGCTCCAAGGTTCTTCCGCCATGCGCCGTGTTCGGCCCGGTGCTTCGTCCAGAACCGCGCCATCGCGAGGTTCGAGAGACTGAAGGTCAAGAACACGTTGATCGAATACATGACTACGAGCTTCGATACGTCGCCCCGCGTATATAGAAGCGCCGCGAAGGCAGACGCGGACATGATGATGACGCCGTTGCGCATGGAAAGACGGTCCGAGAGCGCAGCGAATCGGTGGGGAAGCCATGAGTCCGTCGCCATGTTCGCCATAACGCGAGGACCATCGAGAAATCCCGCCTGCGCCGCAACGAAGAGCAGTGCTCCTTCGCTGAAGAGCGATACGACGACGAGACCCGTTCCGACGGGAACTCCGCCGATGGACCACTTCCCCATTACGCGCTCGAGCAAGACGGCGTTCATGGTCTTCCCGGGCTCCGGTGCGGCGTGCACCAACAGATACGCGAGAAGGATGCCGCCCGCCGTCACCGCGAGCGATACAGCCATGAGCGTCATCGTTCGTTTCGCGGTTCGTACGCGGGGTTCGCGCATCATGGCCACTCCGTTCGACACGGCTTCGATGCCCGTGTAGGTGCCACCGCCCATGGAATAAGCATGGACGAAAAGTTTGAGAGCGCCGAACACGCCCATGGTCTGCGCTGTATGAGAGAGGTTCACGCGGACCTCTTGGCTGACGACGCCGACGCTACCCACGTGGGACCCGATGGCAACGACGAGCAAGAGGCCGTGCGTGAGGAGAAAGACGGCAAAGATGGGAACGAGAGACGCGACCGACTCCTTTGCGCCACGGATGTTGAGCACGGTGAGAATGGCGATGCCGGCGAGAGCAACCGGCATCTTCCAGGGAAGAAGCGTCGGCGGCATGAAACTGAAGAGCGCATCGGCACCGCTCGCGATGGAGATGGTGATGGTGAGCACGTAGTCCACGAGGAGCGCACACCCCGAAATGACCCCCACGCGCGGGTGCAGAAGCTTCGATGCCACCACGTAGCCACCGCCTCCCGCAGGGAACTGCTCGATGATGCGACTGTACCCGTAGCTGATGATGAAGACGGTCGCGGCCGTCGCGAGCGCAAGGAAGAAGGCCAGCCCGGTATGCTCTCCGAGCGCGCGAAAGGCTTCATCCGGACCATACGCCGACGAGGAAAGTCCGTCGGCACCGAGCCCCACCCACGCGAGCAGCGCCACGAGGGACAACTTGTGGAACGCGTGAGGGTCTTTGACGTCCTTCGGCGCGCCGAGCAGAAGGCGGCGCATGCGGTCGCGCCCGGGAGAAGGTTTCATGGCGGGACCTTGAGATTTTGCCTATCAAGATAACGTCAAGGGTCAGAGCGGGGGCATACAGAAATCGTAAAGAAGGCTGTTTTGCCGCGCGGACTGGCTACCTTCGCGCGCATGAGCACGACCCATGCACGCACATCCCGGGCTCCTTCGTGGCTCCTCGTCCTTCGGCCCGACGGCATCGTGGAGTCGGTCGATGGTGGTACGCCAGCAGCGTGGGTCGCCAGGAGCATCGAAGACCACGGGGCTGCCGAAGTTGAGAGCGTCGTGGGCCAAGGCACCGTCTTTGCGCACACACTCCCGAGGGATCGGCCGTGACGCACCCGTACCGCTCGCCGTCCAAACGCAGCGAGGATTCGCGCGATGGCCAATTGGCTCCAGAGCGAGGGCTCTTCGTGCTCGTGCTTCTTCTGTGGCTCGCGAGCTTCGTTCGCTTCGCTGCTGCGCTCGCACGCGGAGAGACGTTTGGTCTCGCCGCGTGCCTCGCCTCTCTCACGGTATTCGTCGTGCCTGTGCTCCTTTGGCGTGCGCGAAAGCGCTAGCGAGCCTCAGAGCCGAAGCGTGACGTTTGCGACGATGCGGTTGTCGCTGCGACGAAGATCGGGAATGTAGGTCGCAGCAGCGGTACCCGAGGGAGCGACTCCATTGGGCCCCGTGATGCCACCGGGACCGCTGAAATAGGGGATCGAGGTCGCTCGATGCATGAACTCGAGCCGCGTGAGCAGCCACGGACTGGGCAGAAAGTCGACCGTCGTCGTGATGCCCCCACCGAAGAACTCGCGGTCCTGCGCCGGACGCGTGTAGGGACTCTCCAGCGGAAGCGACGTGACGAGGGCTTGGCTCGGGTCGTAGTAGAGGTCTGCGCGGAACGTCAGCCCGACGTTCCCCTTGAAGTCGATGCGATGCGTGATCGATTCGCCCGTGCGGAAGCCGTAGCGAGATCCGTCTCCTCGATATTCGTATCCCAGGTCGCCCACCACGCAGACGGCGACGCTTCGAACGAAGCCGCTCTGCGCCTTGTAGTATTGGAACTGCGCGAAGTTGTCCGTGTACCAGCGGATCGACTTCGGGTCGAACGCCGCTTCTTGTCCGAGGTACATGGTGTTCGTGAACGACAGGCGCTCGGTCGGCCGATAATTCCAGAGGTAGCCGCCCGCACGCCCTTCGTGCCACTGCCCGAACGTCTGCCAGCCGTTGACGATCCAGGCCTCCACCTTGAGCTTCTGGCTCAGATGGAACTGCGCGCGCACGCCTGAGAAGTAGTACGGCGTGAAGTCCGACACGAACGGATGCAGGTAGTTCCAGTTCTCCTGCGGGATGTAGCTTTCGAGCGCAATGTACGAAGGCAAAATGCCAATCTCTATATTTGCACCATGCAACCAATGAAAGTGCCACCCGGCCGATGCCGCGCGAATGGGCAAAAATGCAGGTTTCGTGAGGAAGAAGCCGCGCGAGAGCGTGCGATCTTGGCCGAAGTTCGTTTCGCCCATCGAACCGTATTGCAGTGCGAACTGTCCGACCGGCCCCCCTGCTTTCGTATCGATGGCGTTCGGAGGGAGCTCGATGCCTACGCTGGCCATGTTGAGCGAAAGCTCGTTGTGACGAGGCGCAGTGGTCGATGGAAATGCGGTGTGGTCGACCGGATGATTCGTGCTCCACAGGTAGTAGGCGTCGACGATCAAAGAGAGATTCACGGGCCCAGCTTTGAGCAACGATTCTGGCTGCCGGTTCTGACCGTTCATCCACGAGAAGTCTCCGTGAGCGAAAGGCGGTTCTGCAACGTCGAGGGGGACTTCCTTGGAAGGAGTGGTCTGGGCATGTGCTTCGGCGCCGAAGATGAAGTGCCCCGCGATGACAACCAAGGTGCCGATAGATGCGAGACGTCGCATGGTTTCACTTTCTCACAAGAGGACGCGCGGCACTACGAAAGCGCGAGCCAGGTCTTGCGCTCTTTCGGTGAGAAATGCTCGATGGCGTAACGCAGAGCGGTACGCGGCATGCGGGCGGCGTGTTTCTCGAGAAATGTGCGTAGTACGTCTGCGGAGATACGCTTGCCGACTTCGCGAAGCGTCCAGCCAACGGCCTTGTGGATGAGGTCTTGTTCGTCGCGGAGGAGGATCGTCGCGATACGGAAGGCGTCTTTGGCGTCGCCCGCACCGATGAACGCGTGGGTCGAGAGGATGGCGATGCGACGTTCCCACAAGGAAGTAGACTTCGCGAGCGGATCGAGGACGACTCGTCTTTCACGCGAGGGAAGCGCGAGCAAGTGGGCGCCCATGATCTGCGGCGCCGAACTGTCGACGAGGTCCCAGTTGTTCACTGACCGGAGGTTCGCGCGATAGAACTCGTAGATGTCTCGTTTCGTCGTTGCATCACTCCGCACGTACTGCCGCACGAGAATGAAGAGCGCGGTCAATCGTTCTTCGTGAAGTTTCGATCGCAGAAGACGCTTCACCTCGGCGAGAGAGAGCGATGCATGCGCACGCGCGATGCGTCGCTGCTGCGGCACCGTGACTCCGAGAAACACGTCGCCCTCGCCGTACTCTCCCTTTCCCGTCTTGAAGAACCACGCGCCTGCTTTTGCTCTTTCCGGGGTCGCGGCCTCTGCGAGCGCTTTGGATACGTCCGCTGCGGTCATCATGTGTATGGTTCGCCGTTCTTGTGCGTGAACCGGGACTTTCCGGTGTAGCGGCCCGCCGTGAACTTCATGTCGATATCGGGGTATTCCCCGTGGTCTTCGTCGCTACGTGAGCCCACGACGAGGAAGAGGACGTCGACAGCCCCGTGGTTCTGAATGCAGTGACCATTCTTGTCGCCCGCCTTGAACCCCACGCAGTCGCCTGGCACGAGGAGCTCCTCGCCTTCGTCGGTCACGAGCGTGGCCGTTCCCTCGAGCATGTAGACGAACTCGTCCTCGTGTGAATGCCAATGACGTTGGGCAGACCAAGCGCCAGGAGGCAAGCGCGTCATCGTGACGCCGAAGGCTTTCATCCCGGTTGCGTCGCCGAGACGCCGAGAGATGCGCTCTCTGCATGGGACGTCGAAGGGAGCCGGATACTTCGAACCGACCACGGTGGGTACATCGAACGCACGTAGCTTGGGCATACCCTTCGGCTTAGCCGATGAGCCGCCGGAGGGGGAGCGCATCGTTTTCGCGTGGCGATTTCACGGAACGATTCGCCGTTGCCTGCCTCAGCACACTTGCCTTAAGGTCGTCTCGAGAGGAGCCGCAGCCATGGCCTACGTCGACGGATTCGTCATTCCCATCCCGAAGAAGAACCTCGCGCTCTACAAGAAGATCGCGAAAGCCTGCAGCAAGATTTGGATGAGCCATGGTGCGCTCACTTATGTCGAGACCATCGCGGACGACGTCAAAGTCGGCAAGCTCACGTCGTTTCCGCGAGCCGTGAAATTGAAGGACGACGAATTCGTGGTCTTCTCCTGGATCACCTACAAGTCGCGCAAAGATCGCGATCGCGTGAACAAGGCGGTCATGGAAGACCCCCGCATGAAGAAGCTCATGGACCCGAAGAAGATGCCCTTCGACGGAAAGCGCCTCATCTACGGAGGCTTCAAGGCCATCGTCGAAGCCTGAAACCCGATCCTCGAAAAACCAGTCTGGGCAGCGGGATTTGAACCCACATCTCTCGGATCCGAACCGAGGACTCTACCAGGTTGAGCTACACCCAGGATTTGCGTGCACGCGGATTGGACGACTCCAAGCACATCTCTCGGATCCGAACCGAGGACGGAGTTCTGCTTGCTTCTTCGGACCGAGGGTTTGCGAGCGCGGTCGAGTCGCATGCAAGGCGCGACGACGAGTCATGCTCCTGCATGACGAGGAGGAGCAACGACGCAGGCGGCCGACCCCGCCGCAAATCCGACGGGAGAAGATGCATGCTGAGCTCCACCAGGTTGAGCTACACCCAGGATTGGCCCTGTTTTTCGTCTGGGCCCATCGCGCCTGCGCGACAAGACGGTTCCGGAGGGATTAGGCGACGTAGTCCTTCCAGAGGGATGGCACACGCTCGCTCATGCGAACCTTCGGAACGTAGGGAAGTGATTTGGGCTTTCGCGGCCTCGTGCGAAGAACCATGCTCGCCTCGCTTGGGGTGCGCGCGCCTTTGCGGGCGTTGCACGGGTAGCAAGACGTCACGATGTTCTCCCACGTCGTTTTTCCACCGCGGACGCGTGGAAGGACGTGATCGAGATTGAGCGCTCGCTCGGCCTCGTGCGCGCCGCAGTATTGGCAGCGAAAACCATCCCTCGCGAACACGTTCGCACGGGAGAAGGCAACGCTGCGCTCCCGAGCGCGCGATGGCGCGCCCTTGTGAAGGCGTACGACCGCAGGTGTTCGGAGAGTGATCGAGGGAGCAGTGACACGCTCCTCGTACTCTTCGAGTACCTCGACCTTGCCGAGGTAGAAGAGCACGATGGCGCGCTGCCACGAGATGACGCGCTCGGGCGCCATCCACGGGGTGAGGAGCAATGTGTGCATGGACATGGGCATCTCCAAGAAAAGTGGGGCAGCAAGGGTTCGCGCAGACACGGGTCCGAGGACCCTCAATCCCCAATTGAGTGTAGTCTGCACGGGCATCTACCCCGTTGATGGGGGTTGTATGTTCGAGAGTCCTTCGATCGTTTGCGACAAGGAGGTGTGTGGCGACAGCTGCTCTATCCAGCTGAGCTACATGCCGTTCGCGAGGCGAACAGCGCGGTGAGATTCGAACTCACGACCTGCACGGTTTCAGCGTGTAGTCACCACAGGCATTCGCATCCGCGCGAAAGAAACGACCAACGAGACTGGCGGCGGCTCCCGTTTGCACGGGTGGGGGCTCTGACTCCCCCTCGACCTTTCGGCCTTTAACCATGTAGCTGCACGCCGCATTTGGCCGCTTCCGGGGCGCGCGCCACCGAAGCAGCGCGCACCCCGAAACTCTGCAATCGTCACAGTGACACGTTCTGAATCACCGAGACCCAGTGTTCGCTCGTGAGCTCACCCTTTGCGAAGAGCGAGACCGTGTCGAACACAGCATCCGAGAAGCCGCCAACGTTGAGGACGTCGGCTCGCTCTGCCATCTGCGTCGAGCCGTAGGGCTGAACGTCGATGAGCACGAGCTTTGCGCGAGGGTTGCGCTCGCGAAAGCGCTCCCACTCTTCTGCCATCACGGTCGCGCGAAGGAACGAGGGCCCCTTGCCCGGCGCCTCAGAGAAGTCACGCCAGGACATGTTGTCGGAGACGTAGATCACGAGGTCCGCTTCCACCTTGCGACGGTTCAGTTCACGAAGGGGCGCCGAACATGCCGTACCCCCGCTCGGGAGCGACGCGAGGTACTGCGCATTCGTCATGACGGAGTCGAGCGGATTCAGCTTTCGCGGAAGCCGGACGACGTCGTCCGAGAACGGAAGGACGTCGGCGTAGGAGTTGCGGCGCAGGATCGTGGCGGTCATGAGGGCCGCCACGTCGATGCACCGGACCTTCGACGATGCTCCCTTTCGGAAGCCCGTCACGGGGCTGTGCATCGAACCCGACACGTCTGGACAGAGAACGACCTTGCCGAGGGCGATGGGTACGTTCTCGATCGCGGTCTCCATGGCCTCCTGGAGCGCCATCGTGATCGCCTGGGGCATCTCTTCATACGCCGCCTTGAACGCCGAGAGCAGTTGGAAGGGCTGTACGCGCGAGCGACGGACTTCCTCCGGATCTCGGAGCTTTTCGGCGACGAACGCGACCATCGCGTCGTCCTGGAAAACTCCATGACGCGAAAGCGTGTTCAGGTTCATGCGGAGCTGCGTGAAGCTCATGCGCTTCGCAAGACTCGTCCAAAACGCCGCATCCCCCGGGAAGGCGGTCAGCATTTCGAACGGCAGGTTCGGAAGCTCGGCGACGATGCCACCTTCTTGCGGGAAAACCTTGCTCGCCTTGTAGGCTTCGAAGGTCTGCACCAAGGTGGGAAGCTTGTCGCGCGCGACGTCCTTCCCAATGAGGTAGCCGTAGAGGGCCTCACGCACGGCATCGGTCTCCCCCTCCCCAAGCTTCGGGGAAGGACGAACCATCTTGATGACGTCCTGAAGGGAAGGATCACTTCCGAGAGACTGGCGAAAGATCGCATCCGGCGTCCGCATGGAGAACCAGCGCCGCACGAGACGCTTCGGCGCGGTACCGAACGACTTACGACCGGTCACGCCCGAGCGGACGATCTGGACGAAGTTGCGCAGCATCTTGCCGTTGTCGATGACGCGAGCAAAGACGCGGGCGAGCATGTTCGTGTCCTTCGTCGCGAGAACCGCGAGCAAGAACGCAGGCATGTCCTTCATGAGGCCATGCTCGCGGCTGTACAGCGCAGTCTTCGCGAGGAACTCCGGCGTGACGTTCCTGGCGAGGTCGAGCACCTTCTCGAGCTGCTCTTCTCCGCTCGCGTAGTACGTGTGGTTGAACGTGCCCGTCGCGGCGTACTGCGCCAGCGCGTGCTCCGGAGAGAACGCGTAGGCGAGACCTCCCGCTTCGTTGCGCGAGTTTGCCGGCGCGAGCTTTTGGCCGCGGGCGGACGAAAAAAGTGACTTGATGGCCATGGGCGTTTCTCCTTTCTGTGTAAATTACATTGATATGAATAGGTACGGATGGCCCGAATGGCTCCGTAGATCAGTTCCCCAGGCAGGATTTGCACCCGCACAGCACGCGCAAAGAGACCTCTTGGGAACCTCGCTTCCCTACCAAGCCCTGTAACGGACCAGGCCCGGTGCATCCGTAACCCTGGCCTCACCTCACCTCGCGCCGTTTCGTCCCCGACATCGCCGGGGAGGGCGTACGCGAAGCAAGTCCTCGTGCCCCACTTTTTGGTTCCTGGATTCAGTTTTCAGGCGTCCTTCTGAGTTGGACCACTGGGGAGCGCTCTGTACGGGGGTCGCACCCGTCTCACTTCGTGGACAGCGAAGCTGCAACACTGGTCGCATCACAGAGCAGTTGCGAAGCGCGGCTTTCCGGTTCGGCATTTCGAACCCTGAGGCGCGCGCCTCGCGGTTTGTATTTTCGAAGATCGGGTTTTCAAAGATCAGGTGCGGTGACGGGCCGCGGCAAAAGGGTTGTGTTTCGGGGCGAAGGGCACACGTGTGCCTCACAGACAGAGCTTCACGGAGCACGTCCTTTCTTCAAACAATGACGTTTGAATTTGAAATCAATTGTGTTTGATTTGGCTTCACTGCCTCCACACCCCGGACGCCTTCTCGGACAGGACGAAGTGGGCAGGGCAAGCGGTAGGCCGAGCACGAGTCGAACGTGCAACCTGCAGGTTCGTTGCCTGCTGCTCATCCATTGAGCTACCGGCCCATTCTAGGGCGCTTTGCCCGTTCTCTCGCCGAGGCGACTCGTCAGGAGGCTTTCCGCGTCGAGACTTCGACCCCCGAGCACGCTCGAGGAGACGCCCGAGACGGACAAAGCCGCCCGAGGGGTCCCCTGGGCGGCTTCGGCAGCTCACGGAGGTGAGCGCGCTCGGCTATTCCAGGGGAACGGCAGGTCGGAGGCCATGGCGTCGATCGCGGCTCCTTCCGCAATCGTTCGCGCGACCATTGCCGCCGGGGCTCAGCATGAATGCTGGCTTCGGGGCTTGGACGTTCTCGATTTGCGTGGACGGATAAAAGACCATGTTCATTGAGCCTCTCGCGAGGCTCCCTCTTCCTTGTTGTCGCCAGTTGGACGCGGAAGGCGCCCTCAGCATTCAAACTATGCGCGTTCTTTTCTACTTCGTCAACAATTAATTTGTCGTTCAATGGTGATTGTTTGGGGCGGGGCATCAGGAGTCGACCGTGATGCGCACGACATCCGCTTCTTCTTGGATGACGTTCACCTTCACGTCGAGAAAGAGCTTCAAGATTTCGATCTGCGTTTTCGTGTGCATCGACAGCCCGAGGGTCCTAAAAGTTCCGCCCTTTGCGAGGGCCAGCGGAAGAAGGAGTTGGTCGGCAAGGTGTTCGCCGACGGGTACGTCCGTGGCAAGGTAGCGCTTCGTTTCTTCCGCAACGGCCTTGGCGACCGCTTCTGCGCGAACGCCTCGTTCTCCGAACCCAGTGATGACCTCCGTGACATGTTCGCTTTCCACGAACACTTGGAGTGCGTTGCCGGGCCCCTTGGGATCTTTGACTTCGTGGATGGCCGTCGCACTCGGATCATCCCATGCAAGGAGCCTCGCGACTTCTGCCGTCTCTCGGAGCCCGATCGACGGCGGGATGAGCGACACGTGCGCGACGGCGTGCGTTCGAAAGATTTCACCGCGGTGGAGAAGTTCGAATCGTCCGAGCTCCTTCTGCGGATGAATGCTCGCGGACCAAGACCCGCCGCCAGCGGGATAGAAACCCGGATGCTCGAGCGTCGCGTGAACGACCACCCCCATCTTCCGCACGAGCGGAAGAAACGTGGTCTCCAAGAACTCGAACGGTGGCGCCATGGGATTGTGGGTGCCTCCCTCGAACGCGATGCGCGAGGGCTCCTCGGTGCCGAGGACGAGTGGCAGCAAGATGGTCTGGAATACGAGCGTCGTACTCCCCGCCCCGCCTGTCGAGAACGTGAAGTTCCCTCCGCGAATCATCCGCGGTCTGAACGTCACCGACAGTGACCCGAGTTCGTCCCCGGAAACTTCGGCGTTTCCCACCTGCGCCGCCGCGGAAAGTGCGACCAAGTGTTGCCGCATGAGTCCAGGACGCGCGCGCCCCGCACGAATGCGTTCGATGCGAAACGCACTGCCTGTCAGGAGGGAGAGAGCGAGAGACGATCGCAGGATCTGTCCCCCGCCCTCTCCCATGGATCCATCGATCGTGATCATTGGAAGAGCACCTTTGGTTCTCGGTTGGTTTCTTCAGCCTTTGACGCAAACCACTTGGCGCAGCGTATGAACGATGTCGACCAAGTCGCGTTGCGCGTGCATGACGTCATCGATGGACTTGTAGGCTGCCGGCGTTTCATCGATGACATCGGCGTCCTTGCGGCATTCGATTCCCTTCGTCGCTTCTTCGTGATCACGCACGGAGAAGCGCTTCTTCGCCTGCGTCCGCGACATGGTGCGACCTGCGCCGTGGCTACACGAAGAGAAACTTTCGTGATTGCCTTTTCCACGAACGATGAACGACTTTGCGCCCATGCTTCCTGGAATGATGCCGAGGTCTCCCTCACCCGCGCGCACCGCCCCTTTACGGGTCACGAGGACGCGCTCACCATAGTGATGCTCGCGTGCGACGTAGTTGTGGTGACAGTTCACCGCAACGTCCGTGAGCTCGAAGCTCGGGATGTCGGCACATGCCTTGGCTGCGCGCACCACGCTCTGCATCATGAGCTCGCGGTTCTTTGCCGCGAACTTCTGTGCCCAGCTGACCGCTTTCCAGTAGTCGGCGTAGTGGTCCGTGCCCTCCGGCAAGTACGCGAGGTCCGCGTCCGGGAGGTTGATCATGTACTTTTTCATGTCCTTTTTCGCGAGCTCGATGAAGTAGCTACCGATGCGGTTGCCGACACCACGCGAACCGGAATGGAGCATGAACCAAACATGGTCCGCTTCGTCCAAGCACACTTCGATGAAGTGGTTTCCCGTACCGAGCGTTCCGAGCTGCGAGGACGTTGCCCCGCGATCGAGTGCTCGATGCTTCTCGATGATCTCTCGGTAGCCTCCGTCGAGTTCCGCCCAGGCGAGCGACACGTCCTCCGGCAGCTTTCCCCATGCGCCGCGATCGTTTCGTCCACCATTGTCGGTGCGACCGTGGGGGACGGCGGCTTCGATGGCGGAGCGAAGGCCTCGCAAGTTGTCCGGAAGGTCGACCGCACGAAGCGTCGTCCGTGTCGCCATCATGCCGCACCCAATGTCGACACCGACGGCCGCCGGAATGATCGCTCCTTTGGTCGCGATGACGGAGCCAACCGTTGCGCCGAGGCCCGCATGCACGTCCGGCATCACCGCTACCCACTTGTGGATGAACGGGAGGGACGCCACCCTGCGGAGCTGCGCTTCCGCTTCCGCTTCGAACGGCACGCCGACGGTCCACGCCTTGATCGGCGCCCCTGCGGTCTCGAGCGTCACATGGTTCTGTTCGTCCGTGGTGTTCATGATGGAAGTACCTAAGCACGCGCGATGCCAACGCAGTCCGACGCGGAAACCCTCGCTTTTCCTCGCGAGAGCACGAACGAGCGGGGTCTTCTCTGTATCTATTGGAATAAATCTGCGACAGACAGATAACTATCGTCGTTCCGCGTGCAGATAGCGATCGAGCCTCGGACCGGCCGCTGCGAACAAGCGTGTCATGGCAAGCTTCACGATGGGCGCTGCGGGTTTTACCCATGAGCGCGGCGCGGCCGCAAACGTCCAGTCGAGCAGGCTCCGGCCGGGGCCGTCGGGACGGATGCGATAGTCCTCACCAATCGTGGAGGCCATGCCGCTCGTCGAAGAGACGATCGTGAACGCATACCTTTCCCCCGGCTCCCATGCGATCATCCGTTCCCTGAAGCGGCCGAGCAGCCTCAGGTTGACTTCGCGTTCGGCGCCGACTCCGCTCGTCTGGTCGCTGATCCACGCGGCCTCGTTCATGAGGGGGAACCATTTTGGCCATGAGCTCGCGTCGGCGAGAGCCTCGAAGACGAGGTCGGGCTCCGCCCCGAGGGAAATCTGCTGTACGATTCGCTGCGGTGCGTCGCGAAAGAAGCTCTCGTCCGCCGGGGTGAGGGGGGCCATGTTCGCCATTCGGAGAGGATCGGCCAGATCGCGTGTCCGCGCAAGCATCCCTCCCGAGCCGCCCTCGCCGCGCACATATCCTGTGGTATAAACCGTCGATGGCTACCAGACGTCGACGCGTCGTCGTACTCGGCCTTCTCGGCACCACCCTCGACGCCGCGTTCGGCAAAGGGCGCTGGAACCGGTGGCGTCCGACCGTGTGCCTTGCTCAGCAGGAAGATCTCATCGTCGATCGGCTCGAGCTTCTGCATGGTCGTGGCGCCACCGACCTCGCGAAGGTCGTCACGGAAGACATTGCGCAGGTGTCACCCGAGACTACGGTGAGACCTCACCTCGTCGAATTCACGAACCCTTGGGACTTCGAGCACGTATACGAAGTCCTCCACGACTTCGCCCTCAAGTATCCGTTCGATCTCGATCACGAGGAGTACCTCGTCCACATCACGACAGGAACGCACGTCGCGCAGATTTGCTTGTTCTTGCTCGCGGAGTCTCGCTACTTCCCAGCACGTCTCATTCAGACCTCTCCGTCGAAGCACACCGCCGAGGAGCGCATTTCGCGGCGGTCGAGGCCTGCCTCCGAGCAGAGCGGCGGAGCGCACGGGCGGCGCGAGGGCACGTATACGATCATCGACCTCGACCTTTCGAAGTACGACCGACTCGCTTCCCGCTTCACGAGCGAGAAGGTCTTCGCGCAATCGTTCTTGAAGAGCGGGATCGAGACGAAGAATGCACACTTCAATACCCTCATCGAACGCATCGAACGCGTCGCGGTGAGTTCGCGGGCCCCCATCCTCCTCACGGGGCCCACGGGCGCAGGCAAAAGTCGGCTCGCCAAGCGCATCTTCGAACTCAAAAAGGCGAAGCGACTGGTCACCGCGGAGTTCGCCGAGGTGAATTGCGCGACCCTCCGGGGCGATGCGGCGATGAGCGCGCTCTTCGGTCACAAGAAGGGCGCCTTCACCGGCGCGGTGGCCGATCGCGCAGGCCTCCTTCGCAAGGCACACGAAGGCGTTCTTTTTCTCGATGAGGTCGGAGAGCTCGGGCAAGACGAGCAAGCCATGCTTCTCCGTGCGATCGAGGAGAAGAGTTTCTACCCCATGGGGTCTGACCGCGAAGTCTCCAGCGACTTCCAGCTTCTCTGCGGCACGAACCGCGACCTCCCCGAACAGATCCGACGCGGCACGTTTCGAGAAGACCTCTACGCGCGCATCAACCTGTGGACCTTCGAGCTTCCGGCGCTTCGCGATCGGCCCGAAGACATGGCGCCCAACCTCGACTTCGAACTCGCACAGATCTCGCGTCGACTCGGGCTCCATCTCACGATGAGCAAGGAGGCGAGAGCTTCGTTCCTCAAGTTCGCGCACACGTGGTCTTGGCCCGGCAATTTTCGAGACTTCGACGCCGCTATGACGCGCATGGCGACGCTCGCGGAAGGCGGCCGAATCACCGAACGCGTCGTACAAGACGAGGTGGCCAGACTGACGCAAGGTGGTCCCGCGCCGATCGAAGGCGAGGCGGGCTTCAGCTCAGGCTCGCGCGTGGCGGCCGTTCTGGGAAGCATGCGCGCGGAACGACTCGACCGTTTCGATCGCGTTCAACTCGAAGATGTACTCTCCGTTTGCGCTTCGTCGAAGACGCTCTCGGAAGCTGGACGGAAGCTGTTCGCCCGCTCGCGCGAAGCGAAGGCAAGCGCGAACGATGCGGACCGCATTCGCAAGTACCTCGCGCGCTTCGACATCGCGTGGGTCGATATCGCACGCGCCCGTCCCTTCTAGCGCGCCGCGATCTTTGCGGAGCCCCAGGACTGCCTGCTACCCTTCGAGCATGGCGACCTGGAGCGAGCGGTGGTGCGTCCTTTCTTGCGCCCTCGCGCTTTCCGTCATGTTGTCTTCATCGGAGGCCCGCGCCGACAATACGGTCGGCGGCCAGGCCCAGGAGCTCGTGCAGGCCGGGCTCGCGCAATTCACAGCTGGGTCTTACGCCGAAGCCGCGGCCACGTTCCGGAAAGCGTACGCCATCGAACCCACGCCTCGACTCGCGTTCAACATCGCGCGTTCGTACGAGCGCGCCGGTTCGCATGCGCAGGCGATCACCTTCTATGAGCTCTACGTGTACTCCCCGAGCACGGAGCCGGACGTGCTCACGAAGGCGCTCGATGGCATCGAGCGGTGCAAGAAGGCGCTCGCCGATGCCAACACGAAGCCGAGGGCTGAGACCCCGAAGGCGTCCGAGGGAAGCGTCAGCCAAGGGAGCGCGCTACGTTCCGCTTCGGCCGACGCTCGCGCGAGCGCGTGGCGCACCGAGGTGACCACGTCTTACATCGTCCTGGGGGTGGGAGCCGCGGCGCTCGCGGTTGGCGGAGGAGTCGCCATCTGGGCAAACGGTACGGCAAGCGAAGCCAAGAACTCACGGGACCCCGTCGAGAAACCTGCGCTGAGAGATGCCGCGCAGAACCGTGCCATCGGGGCCGACATCACGATGGCCGTCGGGCTCGTGAGTTCAGTCGTTGGGCTCGTGTGGCGCCTCTCGCTCGGCCATGAGCCCTCGCCCACAACCACCGCCGTTCTCGCGGCGTCGTCCGGCATCGTTCGATTCTGACGCTTGCACACCATGCATTGTACACACAAACGAGCACTCTCTGTGATGTCGATGTTCGCCCTCTACTGGGTGACCGGGTGTCGAGCCATCCTAGGGTCCTTCGACGAGTGCGCGAGGCAGAGCGACTGCGACAAAGTCTCGAGCGGCCTCGTCTGCGTCGATCACCTCTGCGTGAAGGGCGAAAGCGATGCCGGCGCGCGCGACGATGGCGGCCCCCTTTCGGACGCGGATGCAGCCGTGGCGATCGACGCTGGAGGAGCCCCCCTCTTGAACCCGGACTTCGAGACGCCGGGTCCCGAGTGCGGACCTGGCTGGTCCGCCACGAATGCGACGCTCGAACGCTCGATCGAAGCCAACTCCGGGAAGAGCGCCTGCCTCGTCTGCCGCGTGAGCACGCCGGGGCAGATTCGGAGCCTCGCCGGAGGTGCTTCGATCGTCTCTCCCGGAACCTACCGTCTTTCCGGAGCCCTGAAGAATGCCACGGGCAAGCCCTCGACGAACGCAGTCACGGTTGCCTTCCTTGCGGTGAAAGCCACCGCCATTCAAGAAACGACCACGAAAGTCGTCGGACCTCTCGTCGACTACAATCGGTTCACGGTCAACGTCGATGCGCCGGCTGGAAGCGACGCACTCGGCGTGATGCTCAGCAACTTCGGTGGCGCCGACGGAAGCTGCTTTCTCGTCGACGATTTGACCATCGAGCGTCTCAAATAAAGCGGGGGCTCGCGCCGAAGAATCACGTTTCTCGGCAAAAATGCCTCTAGAATGAGCCCCGCGTTCATGGACTGCCTCGACGATGGCCAAGTGATGGACTTCGTCCATCACCAACTGACTCCCGAAGCCATGCGGGCCGCGGAAGCACACCTCGACGGATGCGACGCTTGCCGCGCGCTCGTTGCGGAGGCCGTGCGATCTTCCTCCGTGAAGGCGCCTCCCATGCCCGAGGGCGAAGTCGTGCAGTCTGCACACTTTGCAGTTGCGCCGGTCGTGGGCGACGTGCTCGCGGACCGCTTTCGACTCGATGCAGTCTTGGGACGCGGCGGCATGGGCGTCGTGTACCGAGCACGAGACTTGCGGCTCGACGTGACCGTTGCACTGAAGCTCATCGCCCCAGGGAGTGCGAAGACCGGTTCCGCATCTGCGCGACAACTCGTTCGTGAGATGCGACTCACGCGCAGCATCAACCATCCGTCAGTATGTCGCGTGTTCGACGTCGGCGACGACGACAAGCACACGTTCATCACGATGGAACTCGTCGAAGGAACGACCCTCGAGACCGCCGCCGCGCGAGACCCTTTCACGACGGAGCGGGCAACTCACATCCTCGTTCAGGTGTGCCACGCTCTCGAAGCGGCGCACCAAGAGAAGGTGGTCCATCGCGACCTCAAGCCAAGCAACATCATGCTCACGTCGAAGGGCGACGTCAAAGTGATGGACTTCGGACTCGCACGGGACCTCTCGGCCGATGCGAGCGCCAGCACGCAGGGGGGGGCCGTGGGAACCCCTGCGTACTGGGCTCCGGAACAAGCGCGCGGCGAGGCGGCGACGTTCCAGTCCGACCTCTATTCGCTCGGCCTCATCGCGTATCGACTACTCGCACGCGACATTCGTGCCCCGTTTCCGAAGAGCGAAGACCTTCGCCGGCTGAAAGCGCCTTACGGCCGCATCATTCGCCGCGCCCTCGACCCGGACGCGAAGCGGCGCTTTCCCTCGGTGAGCGCATTCCGCGCTGAGCTCGAGTTTGCCCTTCGGAGCCAGCAAAGTTCTCGCTTCGTTGCGCCCATCGCCATCACCGCCGGCATTCTCTTCGTCGCCGGCCTCATTGCCGCGGCGGCACTCTCACTGCTCGAGCGCCAAGGTGCAGCGGAACGCGCGTTTCGCGGCATCGAATTGGAGCCTTTGGGAAGTGCCGTCGTGACGGCAACCACGACGGCGACAGCGACCGCTCCTACGAACACTGCGCCCGCGCTTTCTGTCGTCCCCACGACGGAAGGGAGCACCTCTGCCGCGCCGAAAGCCTCCGCAGCGATGTCGACGACGAAGGTGCATGCGCCCGCTCCGCCCGCTCCACCGAAGAAGGGGCCGGGAAGGACCGTGGTCCCCGTCGTCGACTAGCAGCCGCCGAATCGGCCGCCTCGTCGGGAGGCGTCCAGACATGCGGCCGGGGAGTTTGTGCGGAGCGGAAACGAAGCCGTAACCCCGGCGCTCCGCGGTGCTTCTCCCTTGTCTTGCGCTACCCCACGGTCCCTCAGAGCCGAACGAACTCCGCTGAAAGGTATCGAGAGAGCCCCTTCGGGGTCACGAACCTGGGGATTTCAGCGGCGAGTCTTCTTGGAGAATGCGCAGGACGCTCACGTCCATCTGACTTCGCAGAAGCTCTCCGAGGCTCTGGAACTCCGAGGCAGTCAGCTGTGTGGTTCCGAGGACACCCTTCCGTGTTCGATCGAACAGCGCTTCGCGCGCACCCGCGATCCAGCGGGCTACGGTTGCCCGATGTACCTGCTTCAGGGCACCAATCTGATCGATGTTCAAACCTTCGAGCAGGTGGAGACGAAGAATGGTTCGATCGTCTTGAGAGAGCGACGCCAGTGCATCACTGAACGCCCGCTTGAACGCGGGCCCGAACTGCTGCTTGAGATGGTCTATCTCGTAGTCGTGCGCGCGGGCGACAGCCACGAGTGGGTCACTCGCAGCTCCCGCGCCGGCGTTGCCTACGGCCTTGCCGAGCGCTCCGCTCTTTTCGTGTTCCAGGAGCGTGAGACCGGCACGCACCGCACCGACCCGCAGCCACGAAGAGAGCGTACCTCGGCCCGAGTACGTCCCTATCTTCGGCAACTCCGCCGGGGCCGCGACGAGGAGCTTCTCGCGCACGCGCTGCTGCACCTCGGCAGCGAACGCTTCGTCGCGGCGAAGGTGTGCGACGGCACTCGGCAGCGCGCGCATGTAGTTTCGCTCGAAAAGCGCAAGCGCTCGTTCGTCGCCGCGCGCGCACGCCAGTGTGAGCCAGAGCTCGCCCCAATGAAGACTCGAAAGAGCGCGTGCGATGTCTGCCGCCCCCGTGAGCACGGAGCCCACGTGCCGAGCAAACGCCTCGTGGGGTAGCAGAATCCCAGGAAACGCGGCTTCCGCCGCAGCGATGCCGGAGAGAAGCGTCTCTTCGAGCGCCGGTGCATCCGAAACAGCAGAGGCCTCGTCGGGCGAAAGCTGCGCAACGAGGACCTCGGAGAGTTTCATCACGCCCTGAAAACGATACCGCAGAATCGGCGCTCGCCACGCGTTCAGCGACACGCAATGCCGTTGGCGGCGCAGTCCACTCGCATGCTCATCCATGTAGGCATCAAGCAGACACTGTGATCCGAACGGTCACAAAACGGTGATCCAGGATCAACGTTTTCGTCAATGATATTCGATCCAGGAGTCCGAGCGTGCGCATGGCACACGACCTGCACTTACATCAAGGCAGGAGTAACCCACATGATTTCACGCATCCTCATCGCCGCCTCTCTCGTCCTCGGAACTTCGCTCGTCGCTTGCGCGGGTGCAGCAGAAGAAAGCGAAGAGACAGGCGCGTCCGAGGACAACCTCGCCTCGAGGCCCGTGCCGGCAACGCGCACGCTTCCGGACGGCGCGACCTGCGGCACCCGTGGCGCTCCCGGCCGCTGCGGAGCGAACTCCTACTGCTTCTTCGAGGTCCAAGCCGCGTGTGGATCGTTCGACGCCGGCGGCGTGTGTACGCCGAAGATGGACAAGTGCACGAAGGAATACAGGCCCGTCTGCGGATGCGACGGCAAGACATACGGCAACGCCTGCATGGCCTCGAATCAAGGCATGAGCGTTTCGCACACCGGCGCCTGCTCCCTTCCGGACGGCGCGCTCTGCGGAACCCGCGGCGTGAACGGCACGTGCGCAGCCGACTCGTTCTGCAAATTCGACTCGACCTGCGGGGCGACGGACCTCGGCGGCATCTGCACGAAGACCCCCGTCATGTGCACGAAGGAATACCGGCCCGTCTGCGGATGCGACGGCAAGACCTACTCGAACGCCTGCTTCGCGAACGCCGCGGGTGTCAGCGTGACCTCTTCCGGTGCATGCCGCCGGCCCGGCACGCCGATCTCGGTGGCCGATGCGGTGAAGTGACACGGTGAAGTGACGTAACGGCTTCTACGTGAATGGCGGTACACAGTGCCGCCATTCATTGCGTTTTTGTCGGAAAATATCGATACGGTGCAGCGGCACGACGGTTGCTCATGGAGGAGGGCATGACCTTCGTTCGCCACGTTGCCCTCGTCTCCCTTCTCCTTGCCCCGACCATGGTGGTCTCGGGGTGTGCGAACATGAGCGACGAAGGTCATGCCAAACTCGCGCAGGCCCATGCAACGGCTTCGGAGGACTTCTTCCCGCCGTGCGTCGTTCGCCCCGGGGTCACGCCCGGCGCGGGGTGCGGCCTCTTCTTGGAGCAAGCAAACCAAGAGTCCTACCGCCGCCGCTTTCGCGATACCTACTGCGTGCAGGCGTCCGAGGAACTGTGTCTCGCCCGCTTCAAGGACCATCTCGGGTCCGCCTTGAACCAGCGCTACCTTCGCGCCGACTTCACCCTCGTCGACGCCATCTGTGCGGAGGATTCGGGACGATGCCCCGGACCGTACGGCTACGAGCTCCAGCTCCTCGAATCCCACAATGACCACGTGCGAGCACGACTCGAAACGGCGGAGGCCGAGGCCAGCGCTGAACAAAATTCCGGTGAGCGCTCTGCGGTCATCGGCGCGCATTTCGTCGGAATCGTCGCCGCCGGCATCCTCCTGTCGCGATAACGATCGCGGAACGTCGATGGGAAGAGCTCGCGCGGCGCTCCCCGCATAGGGAGCGCGCCACTACGGCTGCGGCGTCGAAAGCTTCTTCGCGAGGGCTGCGTAGAACTCCTTGAGCAGCTTCTCGTGGAAGTAGATGTAGAAGTTGCGATCGCGGAACTCCGAATCGCTCTTGAAGCGCGTTTCGTGGACGACATGCGAGCCACCTGCGGTGTCGTTGAACGCGAGCGCTTGAATGCCCTGGCTCTTGTTCTGTAGCACGTAGCTGAACGCGAACTTGCCCGTCCCTGGATCGAGTGAAACGATCTCGAATGCCACCGGGATGTAGACGAGAGGCGCGATCTTCAGCGTGAGGATGAAGACCATGCCGAGCGCGATCGGCGGGTGCGTATCGTTGCGCGTGTAGACCTTCTTCGTGTTGCGATCGTACGTGAGTTGGTACTGGCTCGTGCCGCTCCAAAGGTCCTTGGGCTGGCTCGTGGCGATCGCTTGGATCACCTTCGCGGAGGAGACCGTGAAGTCGCCGTCGTAGACATGCTCGCCGTAACCGACGCAGGTCGAGAAATCCTTGTGGCCACCACGGAGTTCGTACAGTCGCGGGTTGTCTCGCAAGAACTTCTTCGTCGGATTCGCAAGGTCGCTCGGGATGGAGCAAGGCGAGTTTTCGGCGCAATAGACTTGAGGGGTCGTGATGTTCTCCTCCGATGGCGTTTCCTCTGATTCCGCAGCACACCCGGCCGCGCCAAGTCCGATTGGCATGAACGCGAGCGAAAGGGAAACGAGCGACGCGAATGCAGAAAGGCGCATGCTACAATCGTAGCTCCCTCCGAGAGACGGCGTCTATGAGCAACTTGTTCGCACATGCGGGTACAGCCTGCCTGGGTGGAGCCATCATCGGCGCCGCTGCTTCCCTCCTCCTCCTCACGCACGGGCGTATCGCCGGTATCAGCTCGATCTTCGGAGACGTCCTCCAGAAAGACGAAGGGGGCCCTTTCCGCGCCTTTTTCATTGGCGGACTCTTGATTACAGGAATGCTCGTTCAGTTCGTCATGCCCGACGTCTTCGATGCGGTGGGGCCCGCTCCGCTCGGCGTCATCCTCGCGGCCGGGGTCCTCGTTGGCTTCGGCACGCGGAGAGGCGGAGGTTGCACGAGCGGCCACGGCGTCTGCGGTCTCAGCATGCTCTCGGCGCGCTCGCTGGTCGCCACACTCGTATTCATGGGGGTCGGCATGCTCACCGTGTTCGTCACGCGACACGCCCTTCACCTACCGCCCGGAACCCCATGAAAAAGAATTTGGCCGCATTTGCGAGCGGAGTTCTCTTCGCGATCGGACTCGCCGTCTCCGGCATGACGAGGCCCTCGAAGGTGCTCGGCTTCCTCGACGTCGCCGGTGCCTGGGACCCGAGCCTTGCCTTCGTCATGGTGGGCGCCATCGGCGTTCATTTCGTGCTGCGCAAGCTGGTGATGAAGCGAAGCGCTCCGCTCTTCGACACGACGTTCTATATGCCGTCCGCCAAAGGCATCACCTCTGCGCTCGTTGTCGGCGCTGCGCTCTTCGGGGTGGGCTGGGGCCTCTCAGGATTCTGTCCGGGCCCTGCGCTCGTGACGTTCGGGGGCGGCCTACGGAGTTCGTTCGTCTTCGTGATTGGCATGGTCCTCGGGGTCGCGCTGGAGCGCATCACGAAGGCCAAGAGCCAAGTCTAGGGCGCATTTCATAACCTCGGACCGAGGATCTGCGAGCGCGGCTGGCACGAGTGCTAGGAGCTACGACGAAGAATACTGATGCTATTCGAGGAGGAGCGACAACGCAGGCGGGCTTGCCCCGCCGCGGACCCGATGGGAGAGGCTATGAGATGTGCCCTGGTCTGGCTCGTCGGACCACCTCTAGTTCAGAAACTGACGCGCAATGACGTCGGCTAGGCCGTCGAAGAGGGGTTGCGTCACGTCATCATACCGATACTGATCGAGGTTCATCGTGCCGTTGCCGTTCACGTAGGCCGCCGCCGAAACGAAGACGGAGCGATGCGTCGTCTCGTCGACCAAGTACGTGTTCTGGACGACGAATGCGTATGCCTGACCGTTCTTCTCGTAGGAACGAATGCGGTGCCCAGGCATGGCCTTGCGAACGGCGACGAGGAGCGGCCTGTGCAGGCTATCCGGTTGCGACTCCGCATCGAAGCTCGGGTTCTTCGACGCGCTCGGGGGTGTTCCGAGAACCGCGGTCAAGAAGACTCGTTCTGGTTCATCGAGCGCGGTCTTCCTATCTGCAAGCAGATCAGGGCGGACGACTCCGATGAGCATGTCTTGAAGGTCACGAAGTGAGATTCGATTCTTTTGACTGAAGTCCATCGGGCCGTCGACCTTCTGCCCCTTGTCGTCGAGGTACGCGCTACCGACGGTGAGGCCCGGCACATCGGATGCCCCGAGAGCACGCGTCGACTGACGTGCTTCGATCTCGATGGGTGGCTGTCCTTCCGCGGCAACGATTTGAATGCGAGGGTTCTGACGCGCATCGCCCGCCAGGCTAGGAGCGGCCCCGAGATAGTGACGAATGCGAACGGAAGAGAATCCATCGCCCGCCATACGACCGGCGAGTTCGTCGTAACCGGCAAAATCGAGGAGCCGGTTGAAGGCGTCGTTGTTCGACACGATGAGGGCCTTCTTCACTTCGTGGCCGAGCGTGATTCGACCACCATCGAGGTTCGACCCATCGCGCTCTTGGGGCGACATTCCCGACCCCGCGAAGAAACGAAGAGGCGCATCCACGCTCGCACCCTCCCCGCCATTCTTTCGAAGGGTGCCAAGCTTTTCGAGAGCCCCCACCGCTGCGGCGAGCTTGATCGAGCTCGCCGGGTAAAAGTATTCGGCATCCACGCGATAACCACTACGTATAAGGGTCGCAACAGGAGGAACCGCCCCCGGAGCGGGTTCGCGAACCGCGCTCACGAGGACCTGCAGGCGCAGCGTGCTCGCCTTGTCGAGGAGAGGCGAAAGAAGCGGCGAGGTGCGCAAGAGTGGCGCGAGGCTTTCGTCTTTCGGTCCGAGCGCATTCGGATCGGGCGCGGGCTCTTTTGGGGCCTCCGCGGTCTGCGGTGCTGCGCTCGCGGAATTGCACGCCGCGTGCACGCCGAGCGCCGCGAGGACAATCACGCACGAACCGCCAAGGAGTGACGACGCTTTCATCGACCTCGAAGAGAGCAAAGCGCGTGC
Source organism: Polyangiaceae bacterium (assembly GCA_046351415.1). Taxonomy (GTDB): domain Bacteria; phylum Myxococcota_A; class Polyangia; order Polyangiales; family Polyangiaceae; genus JABFRG01. The sequence continues at coordinate 734,144 of JAXLYO010000002.1, forward strand.
CACGTCGATCACGGGGCTTTCCCCTTTCCTCCAGCGAACCTCGGCTCGAACTCCGCGCGAACGAGCTCGATCAGAGAAGCTACGGCATCGATCGCGTCTGCGTGGGCCTCGGCCCATGTCTGTTCTTCCGCTTCGTCCGGAGGCGGTTCGAGCGCGACAATGCCTTCCCACAGCGACCGATCGCGCTCGAGTGGAAACCCGGCTCGAATACGCGCCGAGAGAGTACGCGCTCGCACCACGATCCGCTCGGCCACGGGAAGTTCGGTGCGACCGCTCTCGACATTCGTGCGGAGCAAGCACGCATAGCGCGCACATGCGGGCGGACGCTCCTCATACATGTCACAGAGCGCGCCCCGCAACGCTGGACAAGGTTGCTTGAACGCCGTCGCCCCGCCGCCATCCTGAAGGATCGTGAACCCCCTTTTCGATAGGCGAAGCGCGAGCGGGCCGTCGCTCGCCCCTTCGAGTGCAACCTGACCGTACAACGTACCGTCGCAACAGAGCCCGCACGCCGTGCACAAAGTGGCCGCGGCCTTCGCGAGTTCGGCCGCCGGAAGCTGCTCACTGGGCGTACGGGTGGGGGCCACGACGACGGAACGTAGCACGGGCTTGCAACGCGCGCGGTCTCGCCCTAACACCGCGTCCATGTCCATGGCACCCGTCCAAATTTCGTCTCTCCGTGGGGTGAGCACACGGAGGGCGATCGTGGCCATTCTGATCGTGAGCGCGGCGGCGCTGGGTTTGCTCGTGAAGGTCATCTACGGCCACGGTCGTATGGCGGAGGCGCCGTCCTGGCTTGGCTACCTTCCAGCTTTGAACGCCTGCCTCAACGCAACGAGCGCCGTCTTCCTCGTGGGAGCGTACCGCGTTCGGTTCACCGACAGCGCGGCCCATGGCCGTCGTATGCTGAGCGCGCTCGGGTCGTCGGCGCTCTTTCTCGTCTCGTACCTCGTGTATCACTCGATGCACGGGGACACGCTGTTCCCTGGACGGGGTTTCATTCGCCCCATCTATTTCTTCATTCTCATCTCGCACATCGTTTTGTCGGCGCTCGTCCTGCCGCTCATCTTCTCGAGCTTCTTCTTTGCCCTGTCGGGCCGCATTCCGCTCCACAAGAAGGTGTCGCGCATCACGTTCCCCATCTGGCTCTACGTCTCCGTGACGGGGGTGCTCGTCTTCGCGCTGCTGCGCGCTTACGTCTGACGCACACCCTCACCCCAAAACGCTAAATATACGACTCGAGCTGGCGCCGATGCGCTGGCGTCCCGTTGCGTGTCGTATGGCGGAATCGAGGGCGCTTGCCTCGAGCGTAGGCACTGTAGGTCGCGAGCACAGCGCAAAGCGCCGCCCCGAACCCCGCAGCAGTTGCAACCACTGTGGTCGACCACTGCTCTGCCGCAATGGCAACGAGCGCCCACGTCACGACTGCCGGATAGACGAAGTCATGCGTGCGGAACACCACGGCGCTCGCAGCGAGAACGGCGATGATCATGAAGGCCACCGCTGTCGAAGGCGCTGCCGTGGGGCTGTCCAGGCCTCCCAAGAAGACGCCATACGCCCCCAGGTTGGCGAGCGTTGCGACCGTCACCCAGCCGAAGAGGAGTGCGAAGGGTACCGTCAACCGAAATGCCGCTTCTCGGTTGCGCGCCGCGTGGTGCGCACGCCAAAACATGTGGCCCGAAAGGAGCAACATACCGAGCACGACGACGACCGACACGTCGATGCGATCGGCTCGAAACGCGACGACCCAAACGCTTGCCAAGAGGTTCGTCACTGCCAGCGGATAGGACAATCGATCGAAGAGCGCCACGGTGCGGTACTTCGGAAGCACTGCGGCGATCGCGTAGGTGAGCAGCCCGAGGTAGATCACTCCCCAGATCGAAAACGCATACGGCGCTGGCGTGAAAAACGTCGCGTAACGGTCACTCATCGACCGCATCGAAGGAAGCGGCAGCAAGAGCTCGGACGCGTAATTGAACACGACGTTCAGCACGACGCAGGCGAGTGCGAACCAGCGGGCCGAGAAACCCGTCTTCATCGTGCGAAGCGGCGGCCAAAGAGAAGCGAGAGGGCGCCGAGAACGAGGAACGCGACGAAGAGAATCTTCGCGATGCCAGCGGTTGCAGCAGAGATTCCGCTGAAGCCAAAGAACGCGGCAATGATGGCGATGACGAAAAAGACAGCGGTCCAGTAAAGCATTTGAGGAAACTCCTTTGCGGCGAGAAGTTGCATTCGTCGTGCCAGTTCGCTCGGCTCGACTTCGCTTCGATTTCGACGGCGAGCCCGGTCACTCGCGGGACGAAGTGCGGCAGACATGCGCCGTGTGTAGCGAGAATGTCGAGCACCTCGTACCGCGTGCACTGCCACGATCACTTCTTCTTGGAGGCATCCTCGACGTCGTCGCCCACCTTCTTGGCGGAGTCCTTGACCTCCTTGCCTGCGTTGTCGACCTTCTTGCCTGCCTTCTCGACAGGGCCTTCGGCAGGCTTGTCACTCTTGCAGGCGAACGTCCCGAGTGGCGCGACTGCCAGCGTCAGAAGGAGAAGCGAGCTGCGGAAAGATGTATCGATTTTCATGTTCGCGCTCGAATGCATGGGACATGCCCGATGGCACGTTGCGTGCTCTTTCGTGCGTTCATGCGACGAAGAAACCGAGATCATCGAACGACGTTCGCGAAGTTCGCGGAAGGATCCTCCACGCTCGTAGGCTCGCCCTACGCCTTTCTATCGGCGGTGCTTCTCGTCTTTGCTTGGGTCACTTCTGGGCCCCTTTTCGGCTTCTCGGATACGTGGCAACTCGTCATCAATACGAGCACGACTATCGTCACCTTCTTGATGGTGTTCTTGATCCAGCACACGCAAAATCGCGACACCGAGGCAATGCGCCTCAAGCTCGACGAACTCGTTCGCGCCGTTCGCGAAGCGGACAATCGGTTCTTGGCGGTCGAGGACATGGATGACCGAGAGCGCGAGCGCGTTCAGCGAGACTTCCTCCGCCTCGCCGCGCGAAAGCGAAACACGCAAGACAATGACGGCGGAGAGGCCGCATGAACGTCCGCGCTTCAGCTCGCTTGAAGGCATTTCTTGCGGCCATTGAAGAGCGCCGTACCCTAGGCGTCGCGGCGGAGATGTCATTCTGGCTCTTTTGCTCGCTCTTGCCGCTCGCGTACTCCGCCCTCGCCTTCGTCGTCATGTTCGATCGGCGCTCACTCGCGAGCTTGGCGTCTCTGTTTTCGGCGGTTCCAGACGACACCCGCCAACTCGTTTCGCGAGAGCTCGGCTCTGTCCTCGAGCACCATGCAACGCCCTCCATCCTCACGATCCTGCTCGGGGTCTGGCTGGGCTCTTCCGGCATTCATGCCATTTTCGATGGTTTCGGTGCGCAACTTGGTGTGGCAACAGCGTGGCTGCAAAAGAGGCTCCGTGCACTCGCGGGCTGCATTGGCCTCAGCGTGGGCACGGCGATCGTTGCGTTCGTCCTGCGCTATTTGGGGGACGTTTTCCACGGGACGACGAAAGCGATCGTGGGGATCCTCATCGTCGCCGCCATTCTCTATCTGGTGGTCGCAGGGCTCTACCTCTTGGGCATCCCGAGTGCGCGCCGCATGAAGCTGCCGCGGGCCCCCGGAACGCTCGTCGTCGTCGTCGTCGTGGGTCTCGTCGGCGTAGGATACAACACGTATCTCGGCGTCTTCGGTGATGGAAGCGCATTTCAGGCCGGGCTGTCGGTGATCGTGACGACGCTCATCGGTCTCTATCTGTTCTCGCTTGCGTTGCTTCTCGGCCTTTTCGTCAATCAGCGTCTCACGGAGAAGGTGGAACACTTGAAAGAGGCGTTGCACCCATCACGCGTAGACCGTTTCATCGCGCTGCAACGCAACCCGCGCGAGCAATCGAACTGCGATGCTAGTTGTGATGTGAAGCGTCGTGAGGACGCGGTTTCACGCCCGCCGCAAGGACGCCGCGCTCGGTCGTGTGGCCGTTCGATCCATCGTTGCGTTCCAGCTTGCGGTAAAGCGTGCGCCGATCGAACCCGAGGATTTGCGCCGCAAGCGTCTTGTTCCCGGAGACGGCATCGAGCACTTGTCGCACATAGCGACGTTCGACTTCCTCCATGGTGGGCATGCTGGCCGGGTCGGTCGCTGCCGTCGCACTCTCGATGTGATCCGCACGATACTGGCGGACCTTGTCAGGAAGGTCTTCGAGCGCAACGTACTCACCACGAGCGAGCGCAACGGCTCGTTCGATGCAATTTTGGAGTTCTCGAACGTTGCCAGGCCACGAGTACGAGAGCAGGCGCTCCGTAACAGCCGAGGAGAAGCCTCGAAGACCTTCGCGATGACTTTGCGCGGCGATGCGGTGAAGGAAGAACGTGGCGAGCGCCAGAATGTCGTTGCCCCGCGCGCGCAGCGGCGGCACGTGTACGCGAACGACGTTGATGCGATAGAAGAGGTCTTCGCGAAACAGCTTTTGCGCCACCTGCGCTTCGAGGTCACGGTGCGTCGCCGCAACGATGCGCGCGTCGAAAGGCACTTCGATGTCGCTGCCCACGGGGCGCACCGTTCGTTCCTGCAGCGCGCGAAGCAGCTTCGCTTGCATCCCGAGCGGCATCTCGCCGATCTCGTCGAGCAGCAGCGTGCCCCCGTTCGCTTTGACGAAAAGACCGATCCGCGCGTTTCGCGCATCCGTGAATGCTCCCTTCGCGTGGCCGAAGAGCTCGCTTTCGAGGAGAGGCTCAGGCATGGCGGCACAGTTGATGGCCACGAACGGACCTCCCCGACGCGGACTTTGCTCGTGAACAGCCTGTGCGACGAGCTCCTTTCCGGTTCCGCTTTCACCCGTGATGAGCACCGTCGATTCGGTGAGGGCGATACGCTGGAGGAGGTCCTGCATCTTCTGGAGGGTGGGGCTCTCGCCGATCATGCGCGTCGGCTCCTCGACCTTCTGCTCCACGCGTTTGCGGAGCGCCCGAACTTCGCCTCGAAGCGCATTCAGCTTGAGAGCTCGGTCGAGCATCATGACGAGGCTGTCGAAAGCGAACGGCTTCGTCACGAAGTCATAGGCGCCCGCGCGGATCGCGGCGATCGCCGTGTCCATCGTACCGAAGGCCGTCATGACGATGACGGGGAGGTCTTCGCGGATGGCGAGAGCGCGCTCACAGAGTTTGATCCCGTCGATGCCTCCCATGTTCACGTCTGTGAGGACGACGGCGACGTCTTCCCGCGCGATGCGCTGAAGACCTTCTTCGGCAGAAGATGCGACGACGACCGTATACCCTCGCTTCGTGAGCTCGTCTTCGATGAGACCCCGAAGGTTGACGTCGTCGTCGATGAGGAGGATTCGGGGAGAAGCAGTCACGGCAGGTCTCGCTTTCTCAGCGTGCGGAACGCCACGCTGCGCTTGCAAGTGGCCTTGCACTATCCATGCGCATCGTTCTCATGAGCGGGCGTCGTCCCGCCCCCTCGCCCAAGTGGGGCAAAATGCCGCAATTGTCCCGGGGGAAAGAGGAGGTATCGATGCGGCGACACGGTGATCACCTGGGTGGTGCGGGCACGGGCGTAGCAAAAGGAAACAACTGGCGCATTTTGCCACGGCATTCGTCGACGATGACCCGCGACTCGCTCGGTGTTTGCGAGAGAATGCGGCGAAACGACACGCGCAGGGGTGTGGCATTGATGCTGCAATGCCCCTGCTCCCATGGACGAAGCAAAGCCCCAAGGTTTCAGTATCGACATTGCTGCCATCCAGAAGCGCGCACGCACGCACATGGAAGAGGGCGCCGTGACGGAGGGTTATCGCGCACAGCGAGAGACGGTGCTGCGTTTGCTCAACGAAGCACTCGCGACGGAGATCGTGTGCGTCCTCAGGTACAAACGTCATCACTTCATGTCGGCAAACCTCGGCGGCATCGCTGGTTTCGCGATCACAGCGGAGCTCGGCAAGCATGCAGCCGAGGAACAAGCCCATGCAGACCTCATTGCCGAACGCATCGTGCAGCTCGGTGGTCAACCCAACTTCGATCCGCAGGGCCTGACAACGCGTGCCCACGCCGCTTACGTCGCTGGAGAAAGCCTGTCGGAAATGCTCGAAGAGGATCTCGTTGCAGAGCGAATCGCCATCGAGGTGTACGCAGAGATGATTCGGTTCATCGGAGACGAGGACTCGACGACTCGCCGCATGCTCGAAGGCATCTTGGCGCAAGAGGAGGAGCACGCAGACGAGTTGAGTGACTTCTTGCAGCGCCTCCGCACGAGCGCGGGCTCTGCAGTGACGGCAAGCTGAGGTTTTTCCGAAGGCACATCTCTACGTCGCCCGCGTCTTCGCGATCGCGGCGGCGAGACCTATCCTACCGCCGTGAAACCCACTTCGATCTCGCGCTCGCTTTTCATCGCCGTCGTGACGCCGATCGCGCTGCTCATCTTCGCAGCGGCGCTACTGATGTATCAGATCGAGCGTCTCACGCAGGCAGCCGCATGGGTAGACCACACCGATCGTGTGATCGGCACGCTTTCGCGCGTGCAAAGTTCGATCGTCGATCAAGAAACCGCCCTGCGCGGGTATCTGCTCGCCGGCACGAACGACTTCCTCGACCCGTACCGCAACGCACATCCCCACGCGCACATCCAGCAGCTTCGCTACGAAGTGTCGGACAACCCCATTCAAGAGCGCCGTGCAGCCGAGCTCGCGTCCACCTATGACCGATGGTTCAAGAAGGCCCAGCAGGAGCTCGAGAGGAGCAACACCACGACGACTGTGTCGGTCGAGGCGATGCGGTTCCGGCGCTTCGAAATGGACGAGATTCGCGGCCAGATCGCCACGATGCGGGAAGACGAGGAACGGCTTCGCCACGATCGCCAAGTCATCTTGGCCACGTCGCGCACGACGACGTTCGCTGGCATCCTGCCCGCGCTCGTCGTCTTCGGCATCGTCATCGCCGTCGTGTCACGAAAGCAACTCGTTCACATCTCGAGCTCCTTTTCGGAAGCGCTCACGAAGGAGAACATTGCCCGCCAGAGCGCCGACCTCCAAGCGTGGTCGCGAGAGCAACAAGCGAAGCTCTCCGAAGCGCTCATGGGTGACCTATCCGTCGAAGAGGTGTGCACTCGAACGACCGCCTTCGTTGCGGAAGCGGCGAAGGCGCGCGTCGCGGCCTACTACCTCGCCGAGGGGGAATCGCTCGAGCTCACCGAAAAATATGCGCTCCCTGACGGAGTACCGACGAAGATCGCACGCGGGGAAGGGCTCGTCGGCGCCGCATTGTCCAAGCATGATGTCGTTCATATTCGCGACGTCCCCAAAGGCTACCTGAAGGTCGCCTCTGCAACGGGAACCCATGAGCCGGAGGAGATCGTTCTTCTTCCCACGTACATCGATCGCATGCCTTTCGGCGTCCTCGAGCTCGGCTTCTTCGGGGAGGTCGAACCCCGTGTCCTCGACATGCTGTCTCGCGTAGGCGACATCATAGCGGGCACGATTCGCGCGGCGAGGCAAAAGCACCAGCTCCGCGAACTGCTCGACGAGACGCAACGGCAGGCCGAGGAGCTCCAAACACAGCACGAAGAACTCAACGCGAGCAACGAGGAGCTGCTCCAGCAGACGGACGCCGTTCGCGCAGCACATGCCGAGCTCACGGAACGCAAAGAGGAGCTCGAAGCTTCGAATGCAAGCCTCGAGGCTCAAAAGGCCGAGCTCGTGCGCTTGTCCGACGAGCTTCAACTGCACGCCGACGAGCTCGCACGAACGAGTCGATATCGATCCGACTTCGTCGCGAACATGTCGCACGAGTTGCGCACGCCTCTCAATAGCAGCCTCATCTTGGCGCGCATGCTTGCAGAGAACAAGCGGGGCAATCTCGACGCGGAACAGGTGAAGTACGCGGAGACCATCTTCGCGGCCGGCAACGACCTCCTCACACTGATCAACGACATCCTCGACATTTCGCGCATCGAAGCAGGAAAGGTCGACGTTCACCTCGAGACGCTGTCGCTGCCGAGCATCGTGCAAAGCATGACCCGGATGTTCGAGCCCGTTGCGAAGCAGCGCTCGCTCGACTTCGAGGTCGTCGCTCCGACGGGTGACGTCTCGTTCAAGTCGGACTCTCAGCGCGTCGAACAGATTCTCAAGAATCTCCTCTCGAATGCCTTCAAGTTCACGGAGAAGGGAAACGTGACCCTTCGGGTCGAAAAGGCGGACCGTGAGATCGTCTTCGTGGTGGCGGATTCGGGTATCGGCATCGACCCGCGACACCATGAGGCGATCTTCGAAGCCTTTCGGCAAGCGGATGGAACCACCAACCGCCGCTTCGGAGGAACGGGGCTCGGACTGTCGATTTCACGTGAACTTGCCCGTTTGCTCGGCGGCGACGTGTCGGTGGAGAGCGAGGAAGGCAAGGGCTCGGCGTTCACACTCCGGCTGCCACTCGTGCCTTCGGTACAGCCAGCGCCTTCCGTCCCCACCGCCTCGGAGACGTCTGGAGCATCACAACACGTTCGCATTGCTACACCGAGCGCCGGCACTGCGCGGCTCGCGGCGAGACCCGCCGAAGTTCGAAAGAAGACTCCGGCTCCGTTTCGCATGCCCCCTGCGACGATCAAGGACGATCGCGACTCTCTCGATGGTCAATCTGCGGTCCTCCTCATCGTCGAAGACGATGCATCCTTTGCCAGCGTGGTCGCGGAAATCGCGCGCGAACTCGGCTTCCAGTGTCTCGTGGCGACGACGGCCGACGAAGCGTTGCTCCTCGCTTCGAAGGTGATTCCCGCGTCGATCGTCCTCGACGTGAAGTTGCCCGACCATTCCGGCCTCTCCGTGCTCGATCGCCTGAAGCGCAACGCTGCAACGCGACACGTTCCCGTGCACGTCATTTCCGCGAGCGACAAGAGCCGTTCTGCACGCTCCTTGGGAGCCGTCGGCTACGATCAGAAGCCGATCAAGCGAGACGCGCTCGTCGCCGCTCTGACGCGGATGCGTGAGCTGTCCGCGGGCAAACGCAGGGTTCTGCTTCTCGCGGATGACCCCGCTGAGCGCGCCTCCGTGAGCGAGCTCCTTCGTGGAGACGACGTCGAAATCATCGTCGCAGAGAGTGCCAACGAGGCGCGCGAATGTCTGAAGGCGCAGGCGTTCGACTGCATCGTCGCAGACTTGAGCCAGGGAAATTCGGAACTCGAGCTCGATCGCCTCGATGCCGATGGCGCCCTTCTCCTTCCGCCCGTGGTCCTCTACACGGAACGGTCGCTGTCTACAGACGACGAAATGCGTCTTCGACGACATGCCAATTCGATCATCGTCAAGGGACCTCGTTCCCCCGAGCGGCTCCTCGACGAAGTCACGTTGTTCCTGCATCAGGTCACGTCCCAGCTGCCGCCGGAGCGTCAGAAGGCGCTCGCCCGCACGCAGAATCGCGAATCGACTTTGCAAGGCCGGCACATCCTCCTTGCCGAGGACGACGTCCGCAACGTCTTCGCCATCACGAGCCTCTTGGAAGGAAAAGGAGCGAAACTCCTTACCGCGCGAAACGGCAGGCAGGCGGTCGACCTCGTGACCTCACGCGAAGACATCGATCTCATCTTGATGGACGTGATGATGCCCGAGATGGATGGCATCGAGGCCATGCAGGAAATCCGCAAGCGCGGGGGCCGGTTCGCAAAGGTTCCCATCATCGCGATCACCGCCAAAGCCATGCCGGACGACCAAGCCCGCTGCATCAAGGCCGGTGCCAACGACTACATCGCGAAGCCCCTCGACGTGGAGATGCTGCTTTCTCTCATCCGAGTGTGGTTGTCGTCATGACGCCCGAGGAGATCGAACTGCGTCTTTTGCTCGACGCCATCTATCTCCGTTATCACTATGATTTTCGGCAGTATTCGATGACGTCCCTCGCGCGACGCGTCCAAACCGCGCTCGTACATTTCACCTGTGGGACCATATCGCAGCTTCAAGATCTCATTCTTCACGATGCGCGGGCTTTCACGAGCCTCCTCCAGTACCTGACCGTGCAGGTGAGCGAGATGTTCCGCGACCCGCCGTTCTTTCGCGCCCTTCGCGAGAAGGTCGTTCCCATTCTGGCGACCTACCCCTCCCTTCGTCTGTGGGTCGCAGGGTGCAGCGCCGGCGAGGAAGTGTACTCGTTCGCCATCCTGCTTCGAGAGGAGGGACTCCTCGATCGCGCCACGATCTACGCGACAGACATCAATCCGCTCGCCCTCGAAAAGGCAGAAGCCGGCATCTACCCCATCGACCGCATTCCACTCTTCACGGAGAACCATCGTGCCTCCGGCGGCAAGGGGTCGCTTTCGCAGTACTACTCCGCGAACTACGGTTCGGCGATATTCGATCGTTCCCTCCGTTCGCGCATCGTCTTCTCGGATCACAGTCTCGCGACAGACAACGTGTTCGCAGAGATGCATCTCGTTTCGTGCCGAAACGTCCTCATCTACTTCGATCGAACGCTTCAGGAGCGCGCGCTCGGCGTCATGGCCGAAGCGCTCGTCCGCCGCGGTTTTCTGGGGCTTGGTCCCAAGGAAACCCTTCGCTTCTCTGCGCAGAAGGATTCCTTCGACACCTTCTTGGAGGCCGAACGATGGTACCGGAAGCGATGAAACCGTCCCTTCCCCAGGACGGTTCAGGCGCGCGAACGCCCAAGGACGTCTCGGCGGTCGTACTCGGAGCTTCGGCGGGCGCCATTCAAGCGCTGACGACACTCTTGCCTCCCCTCCCACGCGACCTTCGCGTGCCGGTGATCATCGTCGTGCACGTTCTCCCGCGCACGCCGACACTGCTCACCCAGATCTTCGGGCCAAAGTGTGCGTGTCCAGTCCACGAACCCGAGGACAAGGAGCCGATCTCACCCGCGGTGTGGTTCGGACCACCCGACTACCACCTGCTCATTGCGAGCGACCTGTCGTTTGCGTTGTCTCAAGACGACCCCGTCAAGCATTCGCGACCCGCGATCGATGCGCTGTTCGAGTCTGCTGCCCGTGTCTGGGGAGCACGACTGGCGGCGTTCGTATTGACGGGGGCGAGCGAGGATGGAGCGAGTGGTGCCGCGAGCGTGCGCGCACACGGTGGTGACGTCTACATCCAAGACCCCGATGAAGCCGACATGGCAACGATGCCACGTGCAGCCATTCTCGCGACGACACCAACACGGGTGGCCCCCCTCGCCGAACTTTCACGATTGCTCGTATCCCTTACGGAGTAACCATGCAGAAGACCCAGCTGCCCAAAATCCTGCTCGTCGACGACCTCGAAAAGAACTTGCTCGCTCTGGAAGCGGCATTGCGTTCCGATGAAGTCGAGCTGCACAAGGCCGCATCCGGTCACGAAGCATTGGAGCTGCTCCTCGTGCACGAATTCGCGCTGGCGTTGATTGACGTGCAGATGCCGGACATGGACGGCTTCGAGCTCGCAGAGCTCATGCGCGGCAACGAACGGACCCGAAGGATTCCCATCATCTTCGTCACCGCGGGCGCACGCGACGCCGAGCGTACCTTCCGAGGCTACGAAACGGGCGCCGTCGATTTTCTGTTCAAGCCGCTCGACACACGCATTCTCAAGCACAAGGTCGATGTTCTGCTCGAGATGTATCTTCAGCGCGCGAAGCTCGAGGAAACCTTGCGCATGAACGAGGAGCTTCTCGCCATCGTGACACACGACCTGCGGTCACCCCTTGCGTCGATGCTGATGGTCGCCGACGTCCTCAGCCATCAAAACACCGACGAGACCATCCTGAAGCATGCCGGGCGAATTCGGCGCATCAGCAGGCAGCTTCTCGATATGGTCAACGAACTGCTCGACCTTTCGCGCGCACGTCTCGCAGGAGGCATACCCGTCGATCGCAGAGACACCGACCTCGCACCGCTGGCATCCCGCGTCGTGGGTGACATCGCTTCCGCAAATGCATCGCGGGTCATTCATTTCGAGGCTTCGGGTGACCTCGTCGGACGTTGGGACGGTCCACGAATCGAACAAGTCATCGCCAACCTCGTCGGCAATGCGTTGACGCACGGCGGTCCTAGCCGTCCCGTCGAAGTCCGACTTTCCGAAGTAGGCGACGGGATAGAAATCTCCGTTCGCAACGATGGAGCCATCGCACCGGAACTATTGCCGCGGGTGTTCGAGCCATTCCATCGCGGCGTAGGCCAAGGCAGAAAGAGTACGGGCCTAGGTCTCGGGCTCTACATCGTCGAACAAATCGTGCTCGCGCACGGCGGACGCGTCACTGTGCAAAGCAGCAGCGAAGAAGGAACGACCTTTCGCGTCTTTCTTCCGAAGCGCACAGGAAATACCTCGCGAGAGATTCGGGCCGTAGCCGGTTGATGTGACGTCGCCGCCACAACTGTGGCGAGCACGCTGACGCAGGGCGTCGTCTCCGCGGCGGTTTTCCGCGTTTCGAGCAACGTAGAAGGCGGCACGCATCGTGCTCAGGGGAACCCGGCGATACGGTGGCCATCTGGGGCTGCGGCCCAGTGGGCCAGATCGCGATCCAAAGCGCCTGGATGCTTGGCGCGGGTCGCGTCATCGCGATCGACACCGTGCCGGAGCGGCTCACGCTCGCAGAGAGCGCGGGGAGGGCAGAGACCATCGACTTCTCGGAGGGCTCGGTCAAGGACCGACTCGATTCCATGACCGAGGGCCGAGGCCCCGATCGGTGCATCGACGCGGTCGGCTGTGAAGCCCACGCAGCGAGCTCCATCGACGCAGCGCTCGACGCAGCAAAGGCTGCCGTGAAACTCACGACGGATCGAGCGCACGTGCTGCGCGAAGCGATCATGTGCTGCCGCAAGGGCGGGTCAGTGTCGGTGCCTGGAGCGTACGTCGGTATGCCTGACAAGATTCCGATGGGGGCCTTCATGAACAAAGGGCTCACCATGAAGACCGGGCAGACGCACATGCAGAAGTACATGAAGCCACTTCTCGACATGATCGAAAAGGGCACGATCGACCCTTCCTTCATCATTACCCACAAGGTCCCGCTCGAAGACGCGCCCGACATGTACAAGGCATTCCGCGACAAGAAGGACGGTTGCATCAAAGTCGTGGTTCAGCCCGGCCTCCCGCGTGCCGCCGCGGCCTGATCCCACGCAGGTTGGCACGCTCGCGACGAGGACCTCCTTCGGGAAGCCTTCGTCGCGGGTGGGCGTCAGAACGCCGCAGTGAGGCAAGCGGGCGCGCCGCCGTCGCTCACCAGAGTTCGTGACTGACGAGACGAACGCCACTCGACGCCCAAAACGGAAGGGGCGTCGCACCGAAGACTCCGCCGCCCACGGTGGCATCGAGCTGCACGTGATCGTTGAAGATGTAGCGGAACCCTCCCTGGGCAGCCCCGCCCGCTCCGCTCGCATATGGGTCGCCCGAGAAGAACTCGCCAACGAGATGAAACGCAGCAAAGGTACGAAGCTGCAGCCCTACGCCCCACGTGGGGCTGAGCGGATCATGCCCTTTGGCGCCGAGAACTGTCGCCCCCACATTCGCGTGAAGGAGCAGTCGTTCCTCCTCGAAGAGAGATTCGGTGAAGGCGACGTAGGCAAACCCGCTGAAACCAGGAGGCTCGAAGCCCCCCCTACCGAGCGGTGGAACGATGCCTGCGGCCACCGCAAGCCCCGGAAGCTTGTTCGGTTCGGCGTCCCGGAGCAAAAATTTTCCCTGCAGGAGCGGTAGATTGAAAGCAAAGGTCGGAGACGGCACACCGGGGTTCCGAGACACGACGTTCGAGAGCCCATATGCGCCGCCCAGCGTGAGCTCGACGTGGTCGTTCGGGCCAAACGCGAAGAGCGCCCAGTGCTGGAGCGAGTCTTTGTCGCGTCGCCACCACGTCTCGAGCTGCAAATGTCTTGCTCCGACGACGCGCGCATCGTCGGTGATGAAAGGTCGGATCGCCCGAGCTTCGGGCGCGCTCAGGAGAACGGCCATGCCCAAGAGTGCCGCCTTCATCCTTTTCGAAGAGCCCCACGGCGTCGCCATCGTCTTTCTCCCCTACTCTGCACAGGGCGGACGCCAACATTAACTTTGTGAAGAAAATCGTCTCGGCCCGTTCGTTGCACGCTCGTCCCAGCGAGGGAACCATGACGACACTCAAGCCCGTCCAGGATCAGGTCATCGTCATCACCGGCGCATCGAGTGGCATCGGGCTCGCGACCGCCGAGCGCGCCGCCAAAAGCGGTGCCAAGCTCATACTCGGGGCTCGAAGCAAGCAGACCCTCGAGGTGATCTCCGAAGAGCTTCGAGGGTACGGGACGGACGTACTTCACGCCGTCGTCGACGTCTCGGATCGGGTTCAGGTGCAGAACCTCGCCGATCTCGCGGTCGAGCGCTTCGGACGAATCGACACGTGGGTCAACAATGCGGGCGTTTCGATCTACGGGCGCCTCGACGAAGTCACCGACGAAGACAGTCGGCGCCTCTTCGACGTGAACTTTTGGGGCGTCGTGCACGGGTCGCTCGTAGTCCTGCCGCATTTGCGGCGAAGTGGAGGGGCCCTCATCAACGTAGGCAGCGAGGTGTCCGACGCGATCGTTCCGCTCCAAGGCATGTACTCTGCATCAAAGCACGCCGTCAAAGGCTTCACCGACGCGCTTCGTGTGGAAATCGAAGAGGTCGATCGCACGCCGATGGCCATCACACTCATCCAGCCGGCCGCCGTCGACACGCCCTACCCTCAGCACGCGAAGAACTACATGGCTCGAGAGCCGAAGCTCCCCACTTCGGGCATTCCTCCGGAGCGAGTGGCGGACGCGATTCTCGATGCAGCCTGCAACCACCGACGCAACGTCAAAGTTGGATTCGGCGCCGTCGTGCATACGGCCGTGGCCGCATTTGCACCTGGGCTGAGTGACATGCTTGCGGCAAAGCAGGCCTCTCGGCAACACTATGACGAGCCGCCCCGAAGGCCCGAAGGCACGTTGCACGCACCCGGCGAGACGGGCCTCGCTCACGGCAGCGGCGGCGTGGATCCGAGCGCTCACTAGCCTAGGGGCTGTCCCTAGATGATTTTGGGACAGCCCACGGCCTTCCGATGGTCGGACGAGTCCGACCTTTACCGCAGCCTTCCGCCCTCGATCGTATAGGTTCGCGTCGTCGTGCGTGCAGCGAATTCCTCGTCGTGGGAAACGAGGACGACGCAGCCATTGTACGCAGTCAAGGCGCGTTCGAGGCGCTCGATGGTCGCGAGGTCGAGATGGTTCGTGGGCTCGTCGAGGACGAGCGCCGAACTCCCGCGCCCAAGTCCAAACGAGAGCGCGAGCTTCCTTGCCTCTCCAGGAGACAAGTCGACGGTGCGGTCGACGACTCGCGCAGGATCACTGCCGAGAGAAGCGAACAATGAAAACACTCGCCCCCGAGCTTCGGGTTCGAGGTCGCGCACCCTGGTGAGGAGTTCACGAACATCCGCAGCGCCGAGCTCCTGCGCCATGTAGAGGACGTGTGAGGGCGCTCCACGATGGCTTTGAAGGAGTGCCGACAACAGCGTCGATTTGCCGGCGCCATTCATCCCCGAAATGCGCACTCGTTCGTCTCTTCCGATCGTCAGGGATACGTCTTTCGCAACGACATGCGTGCCGGCAACGAGGTCCGCTCGGTCGAGATGAAAGAGAATCGTGCTCGCCGGTCTCGTGAATGAAATGCGGAGCGACCTACCACGTGTCCGATCACGTTCGAAGGGAACGACGTCTCGAGTGGCACGCACGAGCGCTTCTCGTGAAAGCGCAACGGAACGACTCGCTCTCGCTTCGGCCTTGTCCGCGAGGTTTTTGGCGGCCATGCTCTTCGCGTCGTGATCCCGCTTCCCTTTCATGCGGTGCCGCGTACTTCGTCCTCGTTCTCGCTCTTCTCGCTCACGTGAGGCCGCTTCCAACTTTCGGGAGGCCTTCGCGACGGCCTCTCGTGAAGCCGCGTGCTTGGCTTCTGCGGTCTGCCGCTCTCGCTCCCACAACACGCACGCTTCCTCGTAGTTTCCCGGGTAGAGCGCCACTTTGCCCTGGTGAATGCGCAACGTGCGATTCGTGAGTTCATCGAGCAGGCGTCGGTCGTGCGAGACGATGACGCCGAGTCCCGGATGGGAGGCGAGCGCACGCCGTAGGAGTCGCGTAGCGTGGGCGTCCAGATGATTGGTCGGCTCGTCGATGAGCAAGATGTCTGGCTCTTCATGGAGGGCCGCGCCAATCTGCCATCGCTTCTTCTCGCCCGGAGAGAGCGTCTCCCAGCGTTCGAGCTCGAATGAGTCGAGTTCGAGTCGTGAGGACAAAGAAGACGGCCGCTGCCCGAAGACCCGCACCGAATCGGTGAGCAGTCCCGTATGCTGAGGGCAGACGGCGACCCGTGCCGCGCTCGGCAAGCGCTCGACATGGCCATCGCTCGGCGTGAGTTCGCCCGAGAGCAATCGGAGCAACGTGGTTTTTCCCGAACCATTGGCGCCGACGAGGCCGATGAGCCCTCGCGTCAGGCGCACGTTCACATTCGAGAATATCGGCGCAGACCCGTCGAAAGACGCGGCCACGCCGTGCAATTGCAGCACAGCTTCCATGAAGTCTCCTTGTTCGATGGCCACGTCGCCATGCGATCTGGCATGGGGGTGGCGAGTGCGCGTTGGCGCGGTTCAATCGATGAAGGAGGGCGTGCGCATGGTTGCTTCCCGAAAAGGGAGCACGGTCACTCTAACACGCGCGGCTCACGGCGCAATGTGGGCGCAGTCCGTTTGGCAACGAAACGTTCGCCGCGTACAGGACTCGTCGTCCATACACGCTTCGCAGACATCGGCCTTCGTACGGAACGTGTGGTCTCCGAGAGACCGCGTTCGACAGCGACGCTCACACATCGCGATGTCGTACGTTTCGTCGTAGCAGTCGGAGTACCGCGAACAGAGCGCACGACAATCGACGGTGTTGTCGAGCGCCGAACAGGCTTGTGGCAAGCCCCCGCAGAACCACATGGCGAAGAGAACGAGTCCCCCCCTCGCGATGGGCGACCTCGAACGACGTGCCGTCATCTCTCTTTTGCCTAAGCGCATGCGACGGTGCATTGCAGCCGCCGTGCCCGCAGACGAGCTTTGCGATCCGTGGAGAATGCACAAATAGCGCACAGGCTGTGGAAAGTGACGCGCGCGTGCCCTGAGCCCAGCACCGACCATGGCAATTTGGCACAGTGCGCAGAGTCGCCTCACATGGGCGCGAAGTCGGTCGTGAGGTAGACGGCGTAAGTCGCGGAAATCTCGCCCGCGATCGCTTGGCATCAAACGTGCTCAAACCTCCTACTGCATCGCACGTCGAAAGGAGTCTGTCATGAACGCCAAGAAGAACCCGGTTGCTACGAACGCCCCGAACCCCACTCCCCCTCGCACGGCCGAGCAGGAAGCGAACGGAACGACGCGCACGCGCGAGGCCGATTCCCTCGAGGGCGCACAAGCCACCGACGAGCGTTCGCCGCTCCGTCGCGAACCGCCGCCCCGCACCTACCCCAACACGAAGGGGCGTCAGCCGCTTCCCTCGACGACCCGAGAAGACATCGAGCGCGCCGATGGCGAGGGCATGGCCCCGGTTCCTCCGCCGCGCCCCCACACTCCGAAGCCGCGCGAGGAGAAGTCTTCACACGAGTACTGAGCCAGACCGGACGAGCAACGAGAGGTGGAGGATGCGCAGGAAGGAGGACCCCATGCTGAAGTTTCGACATGCCATGTGCGTAGCGCTCGTTTCCGGCGCCGCGTTGATCGCGGGGATCTCCTTCGTGCCGGGCTGCCAAAAGTCACCCGAGAAAGCTCAGAACGAAGCCTTGGTAGCCGAGGCCGAACGGGAGGCCGAGCTCACGCAAGCGGTGGTCAAAGGCCCAGAGGAATCACGCGACCGAGCGGAAGGAATTCGGCCGGGCGAAAGCCGAGATCCGGTCACGCAGGACGCGAACCGGGTCCTCCGTGAGGCGCGCACTCAGGCAGAAAGGGCAGGCGACGAACAGATCATGAAGCTCGAGCAGCGCATCTCGGTTCTGCGCGGCCGCCTCTCCATGTCTCACAAGCCAGCGGCGGTGCGTGCCGATCTCGAACGAAAGGTGGATGAGGCTGTCGCGAAAGTGACGCGCGCCCGCGCCACGTTGGAAAACGTCTCGAAGGCCGCCGACCCTTCATCCCTTTCGCGAGAACGCGCACAGCTCGAAGGCGAACTTCGCGCGCTCGATACGGCGATCTCCAACTTGGCCAAAGAAATCTAGAAGGAGTGCTCCCATGAAAAAGGCAGTCATGTGCGTCGTTCACAGTCATGAACAGGCGGAATCGCTCGTCAACCAACTGCAGACGGCAGGGTTTCCGGGGGACAGCATCTCCGTCTTGTTTCCGAAACGCGACGCGAGTGAACAATTCGCCGCTGACTACAGCACCAAGGCTCCCGAAGGGGCACTTGCCGGTGCGGGCGCAGGTGCGCTCGCGGGTGGGGCTCTGGGGTTGCTTGCAGGCATTGGCGCCCTCGTCATTCCGGGTCTTGGACCGTTCATTGCCGCCGGACCGCTCTTCGCGGCGATGAGCGGCGCTGCCGCGGGGCTCACGATGGGGGGCGTGATGGGTGCGCTCGTCGGGATGGGCATCCCCGAGGAAGAAGCCAAGCGCTACGAAGAGCATCTCCGCGGCGGCCGCATCCTGGTTTCTGTGCACTCCGACAGCCTCCAGGAACAGAAACGTGCGGAATACATATTTCGCGCATCGCGCGTCGAAGACGTTTGCACGACGATCGACACCAGCATGCAAAAAAAGCGAGAGCTCCGCTCTCACCCGTGAGTACAGACCGCGTCAAAGAATGAGGAGAGACATGATCAACGCCAACGAAATCAAACCAAACCTGCCCGTCGTTTGTTCCAACAATGGGCAATTTGCTGTCGTCGACCACGTGGAAGGCTCGGACTACATCAAGCTCAAGAAGGATGCGAGCGGCCAGCACCACTACATCCCCATCAGCTGGGTCACCTCTGTCGACGACAAGCTCCATATCGACCGCCCGGGCGACCAAGCCATGAAGGAGTGGTCGACCAAACCCTCGTGAACCACTTGTTCGACGGAGCTTCGTTCTGAACTTTTCGTCTGACTGAACTTTCTTCTCCGGGCCATCGGTATCCCCGACGAACGCAGCGCATGGCGGGCGTCGAGGGTGCCCTTTGGCCCACCTACTTTTGTACCTCGCCCTCTCCAACGAAGAGGTCTCGGGACCAGCGAGCCCGCGGCAACTTCTGGAAGCCCGCACGCGCATAGAGGTTTGCGGCCCGCTCGTGTCCGAAAACGACTTCGAGTTCGACGGCCACGCAGCCGGCCGTCTGGGCATGGACCAAGGCCGCATCGAGAAGCTTCGTACCCACCCCCGCACCTCGATGCGTGGGCACGACGTAAAGCTCGTCCAACCAACCGACGAGCCCCCCTCGCTCGAGGGTGAAGGTGTAGGCCAGAACTGCGAGCCCTACGGGGTCGTTTCCCGCGGCACCCACGTTTCGCGCGAGAAGGGCGAGCCCAAGGGATGCATCGGCGAGGAAGGTTGCGATGGCCGCAGCGCCGCGTTCTTTCGAGAGGACGATTTCGTGTTCTCGCCATTGCTCGTCAAGCAGCGCATGCACGAAAGGCAAGTCCTCCGGCGTCGCCCGGGCGATTTTCAGTTGAGAGTTCCCCAGCACGCGTCAGACCATACTGTCAAACTGAGGCAAAAGGGTATGCCGCGTGCCGAGGCAATTGCGCTCGTTCAGACGCGCGGAAAGGGCTCACGAAGAGCATCCTCCGGATTGGATTCGTCGACACCATCGGCAAACTCCTGCGTCGCCGATGAGGTGACGAACGGCCCTCCACGCTCTTCGGCGACATAGGCATCACGATGCTCAGCCATGTCGTCTTCACCGCTCGTCATCGCACGGACCGCTTCCTCACCGAGTTCTTCAGCAAGATCATCGTTCGTGCTGCTCGTGACGAAGGCTCGATCGTCATGGCGCTGACGGGTTTCGGCTCCGCGCGCCAAAAGCGAGGCAACATACTTGGGGTCTAGGTGGCCCGCGCGGTCCTCTCGGCGAATGGCGCTCTTGTTCTTTTGGGGCATCGGCTTCTCCTTTGTCTCGGCGTCACCGAAGAAGAGATGCAATTTCGCGGCCTGCTCTATTGCTTCATTCGACGACGCAGGTGCTGTAGTAACGCACCTCCGGCGTGAACTTCCGGGGGGCCGAAGCAAAACCGCTCGGGCACATGTGGACGTGGTAGCGGGCGGTCGCGAGCGCGGCTCCGTCGCTGGCCTTCATGTCGTGCACGTGCCCATTTTGCGGATCGAGGTCGCTCGTATTTGGAGCTCCGCCGTCGAGCTCCGTGCAACCCAGCACGAATGTTCCGTCACACATGACGCCGTAGAATTCGATCTCCGCAGTTCCCGGTGTCGTCTTGGTTACGAGTCCGCGCTTCTGGAGTTGCTCGAGCGGCCCCTTGCTCACCGTATGATAGTGGTAATTGCCGCCGGGGTCGGGGTGCGCGTTGTAGTCATCGAAGGTGTACTTTTCCTGCTCGATGTCGTCACCGGGTGCAGCGAGCGGGTTGTACAGGAGCACGCTGTTCACCGCGATCCCGGCGGGGCCCATCTTGTAATCGTAGGTCGACATCTGTCCACCAGCGACCCCATCGACGATCGCCGCAGTGATCGTGACGCCTCGAGCAACGGGGTCCTTCGGAATGCGGAACGTGAGACTCTGCTCTCGCAGCGTGTTCGGGTTGCCCTTGTATTCCGGCCCTCGACTCGTATCGAACGGCGCGTAGTTCGGACTCGCAGCGCCGTAGTAATACGTCTTGTAAGGAGGGAGCGCGCGCGTCTTGAGCACCACGTTCGAGCCGTCGACCGAAACGTCGGCGCAAGAAAAGAAGCGGCGATACACCTCCGGTACGTCGGCAGACACATTCGTCACGCAGAGCGAGTCGGAGCCCCCGTCCCCACCCGTGCCCCCGTCGTTCGTTCCGTTTCCTGCGTCGCCGCCCGTGCTAGATGTACCGCCACACGCCGCGACGAACACGGATGCCATGAAAAGCGCTCGACGCGCGCTGCTCATGAAGGACTCCACGGAGAATGGAAGTCTCCGTCGCGATCGAGACGCTTGTAGGTATGTGCACCGAACAAATCTCGCTGCGCCTGTGTGAGGTTCGCAGGCAAGTGCTCTGTGCGAAGTGAGTCGTAATATGCCAGCGATGCCGACAGCGTGAATGCAGGTATGCCCGCAAGCAATGCCTTCGCAAGGACACGACGGAACGAGCCTTCGCGCTCGCCGAGCTCCCGCACGAAATCCTGGTCGAGAAGCAAATGTTCGAGCGTAGGGTTTTGCGTGTAAGCCGCACGAATACGCGTGAGAAATTTCGCTCGAATGATGCACCCCGCCTGCCAGATGCGCGCAATCTCCGCAAAATCGAGGCTCCAATTGCGCGCCCGCGAGGCGGCTCCGAGCAGATCGAACCCTTGCGCGTAGCTGCACGCCTTTGCGGCGTACAGAGCGCCTCGCACGTCGTCACAGAACCGAGCCTTTTCGGAGGGAGACAGGCGCTCGGGTTGCGGGCCTTGTAGCCGCGTCGAGAACGTCTTCCGAAGGGCTTTGCGGCCAGCGAGCATGCGTGCTTCCACACTGCTTGCGATCGTGGGAATGGGAACGAGTAGCTCCGAGGCCTCCTGGACCGTCCACTTCCCGGTTCCTTTCATGCCCGTCGCATCGAGCACGGCGTCGACGAGGTCTCCGGGGCCGAGGTCGTCCTTCACGCGGAAGATCCGCGCGGTGATCTCGATGAGGAATGACGAGAGCTCCGTTTGGTTCCATTGCTCGAAGGTTTCGGCGAGCTCTCCATTCGTGAGACCGCCGACGTGTTTGAGCAAAGCGTAGGCTTCGGCAATGAGCTGCATGTCGCCGTACTCGATGCCGTTGTGGACCATCTTGACGTAGTGCCCTGCGCCGCCCGGACCACAGTACGTGACGCACGGACCATCCGCCGATTTCGCAGCGATGGTCTCGAGGACGGGCCGGAGCTCCTCGTAGGCGGCCTTGTCACCTCCCGGCATCATCGAAGGTCCATGGCGTGCCCCGTCTTCGCCTCCACTCACGCCCATGCCGAAGTAGCGCAAGCCCTTCTTCGCGAGATCCTTCGCGCGCCGCTCGGTCGCGGTGAAGTGCTCGTTGCCGCCATCGATGAGGATGTCTCCTTCGGAAAGAAACGGCACGAGTGCATCGATGGTCTTGTCGGTCACGTCGCCTGCCTTCACGAGCAGCACGATGCGGCGCGGGGTGCGCAAAGAGGCGACGAATGCGCCGAGGTCCTTCTCGCCATGCACCGCTGCGGTGAGCGGCTGGCCTTTACCCTCCTCCGCGAAGCGCGCGACGGGCTCGGGCCACGCGTCCCACGCTGCTACGGAGAAACCGTGCTCCGCCATGTTGTAAGCCAAATTCCGGCCCATGACTCCAAGGCCAACCATGCCCATCGCGTACTGCGTCATGAAACGAACCCTCCCGCAGATACCCGACTCTGGCAAGAGTCACCGCACTTGATTCGCCCGCTACGGTTTTCGGCGCGAACGCGATAAAGTGGGCGGCACCCCATGATTCCGACCGGCCTCGACGTCCCTGCCACTTTCGTCATCTTCGGTGCCTCGGGCGACCTGACGAAGCGAAAACTCGTTCCCGCCCTCTACCACCTCGAACAGGTGAACTCGTTTCCCAAAGGTATCAATACCGTCGGCGTGGCTCGTAGGCCGTGGACCGACGAGGCTTTCCAGGGTCTGATGCTCGAAGGAACGACGAGGCACAGTCGCACGAAATCGGTCGACCCCGACGTCTGGGCCCGCCTCTCGAAGACGATGGGCTACGTACAGGGGACCTTCGAGGACAAGGAGACCTACAGCAAGCTTGCGCTACGCTTGGCAGAGCAGGAGAGCGAGGGACCGAGAACCCACGTTTTCTATCTGGCCGTTGGCCCCGACGAGATCTTGGGCATCGTCAAACACCTGTCAGAAGCGGGCCTCCTTTCCCACGATGCCGAGAAGGGACGTCGGAGCCACGTCGTCGTCGAGAAGCCATTTGGTGACGACGAAGCGAGCGCACACAACTTGAACAAGGAGCTCTTCCAGTACGTGAAGGAAGAGCAGCTCTATCGCATCGACCACTACCTCGGAAAGGAAACGGTCCAGAACCTCGCGGTATTGCGCTTCGAGAACATGATCTTCGAAGCGCTCTGGAACCGAAAGCACGTGAGCCACGTCGAGATCACCGTGGCGGAAGACATCGGCATCGAGGGGCGCGGCAAGTTCTACGAGAAGGTCGGCATCACGCGCGACATCGTCCAGAACCACCTGCTGCAGCTACTCACGCTCGTGGCGATGGAGCCTCCGATTGCGTTCGAGGCGAACGCGCTTCGTGACGAAAAGGTAAAGGTCCTGAAGACCCTTCGTCGCATCACGAAAGAGAACGCGAAGCAATCCGTCGTACGGGCGCAATATACCGAAGGCATCGTCGGAAACATCGCCGTACCGGGCTACCGGCAAGAGCCAGATGTCGCTCCAAACTCGCAAACCGAGACCTACGTGGCGCTTCGCGTATTCGTCGACAACTGGCGGTGGGCGGGCATTCCCTTCTTCCTCCGCGCGGGCAAACGGCTCGCGAGAAGGCTCGCCGAAGTCGTCATCCACTTTCGTGACCCGCCGCATCCCCTCTTCCCCGATGGGGTCGGTCGGTCGTCGAACATTCTCGTGTTCAGCATCCAGCCAGACGAAGGCATCTCCCTTCGCATCGACACGAAAGTGCCCGGCAACACCCTCTCCATTCGGGGCGTCGACATGGAGTTTTCGTACAGCAAAGGCTTCGGCGGCGGTGGTCCCGAGGCCTACGAGCGACTCATTCTCGATGCCATTCGTGGTGACGCGACGCTCTTCACACGCCACGACGAAGTGGAAGCACAGTGGCACTTCATCGACCCCATCGTGACGGCGTTTCGCGAGAACCTCATTCCGCTCGTTCACTACAGCGCGGGCTCGGAAGGACCTTCCGACTCGATCTATCTCGCCGACGAAGTCGGTGTGGCCTTCCGCCCTTTGCGGCTCAAGTGATGCCGTCTACCCCGCTGCCGATCACCATGCACGAACCTCTCGTCGTCGTCTGCGAAACACCCGAGTCGCTCGCTCGATTTGCGGCCGACACCGTGAGCCGTCTCCTGTGGGCAGCAAGGGGTCGAAACCCCGATGCGCCGGTGCGCGTCGCGATCTCCGGAGGCACCACACCTTACGCCATGCTCGGCCTCCTCCGAGCGGAACACCTGCCTTGGTCGGACACCCATTGGTACTGGGTCGACGAACGCTTCGTCCCTCCCGACCATCCGCGCAGCAATGTGGGCGCCGCGCGCAAGGCACTCTTCGACCATCGTCCAGAGACGCACGTTCACGCTCCACCTACGCCCGCAGATGGCACCCTGGAGGACGCGGCTCACGCCTATGCGGCGCGCCTCGACATCGACTTGCCGGATGGGCGTTTCGACATCGTGCTGCTGGGCATCGGGGACGATGGCCACACCGCGTCCCTCTTTCCTGGGGAACCCGAGGTAAACGAACGCTCGCGCTCGGTCGTATCGGTTCCGGCGCGCGACGGCCGCGAGCCGCGCATCTCGCTGACGAGGCCCGTCATCGAACGAGCGGAAACGGTGCTGCTCCTCGCCCAGGGAGCTTCGAAGCAGGCCGCCTTTCGCGCCATGCGTCAGCCTTCACCCGTTCTCGACATTCCTTCGCGCATCGTTCACACGACGAAGAACCCGACGCTTTGCCTCGTCGACCGCGCCGTCATCGGCTGAAGACCGTGCACGGCTCGAATCGAGCAGGAACGAGCATATGAGCGATCTGGCTTCTCGGTACTATTCGCGACTGCTCGGAGCTTGGTCCGGGCCCTTCACGTTCGAGCTCACGGACAGATCGGCTCTCCAGACGTCGAACGCACCGCGCTTCACCGTCGAGGGGATGGCGCTCCTTGCGCGCGTGACAGGGAGCTCCGTTCTGTCGACGACGCTTCGGCAGGGCGACGAGGAGGGGCGCGTCTTCCGACACACGACACGCCTTTCCAAGTGGGGCGTCACCGCGTTCGAGAGCCAGGAAGAGATTTCGATCGAGCCGGACGGTCGCTCGCTCCGCCTGGTTGGGGAGATGGGTTTCGGCGGGTCCCGCTCGCCCTATGAATCGCTCGGGGAGATCGCCCAGGATGCCGAAGGGGCGACGTACCGCATCCCCTGGCTCGGCGTCACGATGATCCAAGCGACCCGCATTCACGACGACGCCCGCGAACTCGAACTCACGCAGACAACCGACTTCTCCTTCGGTCGGGTACGACTCGTTCGCCAGGCGACCTACTGACAGAGAGGAGCGCCACAGCAAAACGGGCCTCCCGATTTCTCGGAAGGCCCGTGAGTCAATCGTGCTTCGCGGTCGTGCCTACTTCAGGACGATGCCAAGCAGGTTGTCGCCCATCTCGTTTGCGCCGTCGCCACGGTAGGTTTGGTCGCCGTAGCCGAGCCAGCCCCAGTCGTTGTAGCCCCAGCACTTGACGAGACCATTGTCCAAGATGGCGCAGTGCGCGTGCGTGCCCGTGGTCGTCGGCTGGGCCATCGTGCGATTCGTACCGAGGCTCACGATGGGAAGGTTGTCGCCCATCTCGTTCGCGTTGTCACCGCGGCTATTCGTATCGCCGTAGCCCATTTCTCCGAAGGGGCTCTGTCCCCAGCACTTGAGCGTATTGTTGTCGAGAACAGCGCACGTGCTGCCCCAACCTGCGGAGATGGACTTCGCCGTACGGCCTGCGCCGAGGTTGACGACCCCAAGAGCGTCGCCCATCTGGTTCGCGACGTTGCCGCGGAAGCCCGTGTCGCCGTAGCCGAGGTTGCCCCACGAATTGTTGCCCCAGCACTTGACGGTGTCGTTGTCGAGAATCGCGCACGTGTATTCCAAGCCCGCGGTGATGTACTTGGCCGTGCGACCCGCGCCGAGGTTGACCGTCGGGAGGTTGTCCCCCATCTCGTTCGCGTTGTCGCCACGAGTAATCGTGTCGCCGAGACCGAGCTGTCCGGCGTTGTTGACGCCCCAGCACTTGAGCGTGTTGTTGTCGAGGATCGCGCAGGTGTGCCAGAGGCCCATCGCGAGCATCTTCGCGGTGCGGCCTGCACCGAGGTTGATGGCGGGGAGATTGTCGCCCATTTGGCCGGGGCCCGAGCCGATGTTGTTCGTGTTGCCCTGGCCGAGCTGACCGTTGCTTCCGCTGCCCCAGCACTTGACCGTATCGTTGTCGAGAATGGCGCACGTCGCTTCGTAGCTCGTCACGATCGACTTCGCGGTGCGGTTCGTGCCGAGGTCGACGTAGGGGAGGTTGTCGCCCATCTCGTTCGCCTGATCACCGCGACTGTTGGAGTCACCGAGGCCGGCCTGACCGACCCAGTTTGCGCCCCAGCACTTGACCTTGTCGTTGTCCAAGATCGCGCACATGTTGCCTTCGCCGCGCATGCTCGGCGCGAGGTACTTGGCCGTGCGCCCAGTACCGAAGTTCACGAACGGAAGGTTGGGTCCCATCTCGTTCGCGTTGTCACCGCGCCGAGTGGTATCTCCGAGTCCTAGCGTACCGTGATCGTTGCGACCCCAGCACTTCACGTTGCCATCCACGAAGCGGACGCAGTGCGTGCCCCAGTTGCCGACGATCTGCACCGGCATGTCGTCGTCGACGTTCATGAGCGCGACTTGCGCTTCGAGGTCCTTGTAGAGCGTGTCTGCGCTCGTCGTCTTGCCGAGCTTCACGTTGTACGCCACGTCGCCGTCGGGGAGGATTTCGTCGACGCCCGTGACCGTGACCGTTTGCTCCGTCTTGTAGTCCGCGGCCGTGAACGTCAGCGTCGCCTTGTCCGCCGTGCCTTCCGCCACCTTGTCGCTGAGGACCGGCACCGTCACGTCGGCCGTCGGCTTGCTGCGAAGGCGCACCGTGAAGGTGATCTTGCCGCCCTTCTCCGTCGTCTTCGTGCCCGACGGCGTGCCCACCATGAGGCCCGCCGTGTCGTTGTCCATGTTCTTGAGCGCGATCGGCGCAACGGTGAGCGCCTTGTAGCCCGTGTCCGTCGTCGTGACGGCCATGTTGATCTTGTAGTCGATGTCGCCGTCGTCCACTTCGTCGTCGATGCCCGTGACCGTCACCGTTTGCGGCGTGTTGTAGTTCGCTGCCGTAAACGTGAGCGTCGCCTTGTCGACCGTGCCTTCCGCAACCTTGTCGGACGTGACTGCGATCGTGACGTCGGCCGTGGGCTTGCTCTTCAGCACCACCGTGAAGGTCACCTTGTCGCCGTCTTCCGTCGTCTGCGTCTTGCTCGGAGCAGAGACCGTAATGCCTGGCGTCTCCACCGACGCATCCTTCCCGGCGTCGCCACCGGAAGAGCTCGAGCTCGAGCTCGAAGAAGAGCTCGTGCTGCCTCCGTCGCTACCGCCAGAGCTCGTGCTCGAGGACGAAGACGTGGAAGAGCCTGCGTCGTCGCCGCAGGCCACGAGGCCTCCGAGAACGACCGCGCCGGCACAGAGAAGGAGGTTGCGATTGCGTAGGTTCATGAAAAATCCTTGTTCGACTCTGGAGGGGCTCCAGAAAGTTTGAGCGCAAGCGTCGCCCCTATCGGGATTCCCTGTCAATGCGATAACGCCCCCCTTGTGTCTTGCTTGGGCCTGTCTTGCTTGGGCGTCAAAAAGGAAGGGGCTCCTCGATTTCTCGAAGAGCCCCTTGGCTTGGAAGAGGCCTAGGAGCAGAGGTAGAAACCTCTCACTCTGCGGCCCGTGGTCGTTCTACTTGAGCGAAACGGGGAGAAGGTTGTTCCCCATCTCGTTCGCGTTGTCACCGCGGTAGGCCGTGTCACCATACCCGAGGTTACCGAAGCTGTTGTAGCCCCAGCACTTTACGGTGCCGTTGTTCAAGATCGCGCACTTGGCGTGGGTGCCGGTCGTGATGGCCGAGACGGGCTTCAAGTTCGTGCCGAAATCGATGGCGAGAAGATTGTCGCCCATCTCGTTCGGCTGGTCACCACGCTGGTTGGTGTCGCCGTAGCCAGCCTCGCCAAAGCCGTTGTAGCCCCAGCACTTCGCGGTGTCGTTGTCGAGCACCGCGCAGACGCTCGCCCAACCAGCCGAAACGCTCTTGGCAGTGCGACCCGCGCCGAGCGGGACGATCGGAAGGTTGTCGCCCATTTGGTTCGGCCCGTTGCCGCGGTGTGTACCGTCACCTTGACCGAGGTTGCCCCAGTTGTTGTTGCCCCAGCACTTGACCGTGTCGTTGTCGAGCACTGCGCAAGAGAACTCGAGACCCGCGGAGATGTACTTCGCCGTGCGGCCTGCGCCGAGATTGACGACCGGGAGGTTGTCGCCCATCTCGTTCGGCTGGTCACCGCGGTGGTTCGTGTCACCAAGACCGAGCTGTCCAACGTTGTTCTGACCCCAGCACTTGACCGTGTTGTTGTCCAAGATCGCGCACACGTGGTACTGGCCCACGGCGATTTGCTTGGCCGTGCGACCCGCGCCGAGGTTGATGGCGGGGAGGTTGTCGCCCATCTGGTTCGCACCCGTACCGATGTTGTTCGAGTTGCCCTGACCGAGCACGCCGCTCGCGCCCGAGCCCCAGCACTTCACGGTGTCGTTGTCCAAGATCGCGCACGCGAAGGCGTCACCCTCGGTCACGAACTTGGCCGTGCGATTCGTTCCGAGGTCGACGTAGGGGAGGTTGTCGCCCATCTCGTTCGCGTTGTCGCCGCGCGTGTTCGTGTCCCCGAGACCCGCCTGACCGGCGTAGTTGGCACCCCAGCACTTGACCTTGTCGTTGTCCAAGATCGCGCACATGTTCGATTCGCCGCGCATGCTCGGGCCGAAGGCCTTGATGGTGCGGCCGGTGCCGAGGTTCAGGAACGGAAGGTTCGATCCCATTTCATTCGGATTGTCACCGCGGTTGGCCGTGTCGCCTTGTCCGAGAACGCCCCAGTCGTTACGGCCCCAGCACTTGCCGGAACCATCCACGAAGCGGACGCAGTGCGTACCCCAGTTGCCGACGATCTGCACCGGCATGTCGTCGTCGACGTTCATGAGCGCGACTTGCGCTTCGAGGTCCTTGTAGAGCGTGTCTGCGCTCGTCGTCTTGCCGAGCTTCACGTTGTACGCCACGTCGCCGTCGGGGAGGATTTCGTCGACGCCCGTGACCGTGACCGTTTGCTCCGTCTTGTAGTCCGCGGCCGTGAACGTCAGCGTCGCCTTGTCCGCCGTGCCTTCCGCCACCTTGTCGCTGAGGACCGGCACCGTCACGTCGGCCGTCGGCTTGCTGCGAAGGCGCACCGTGAAGGTGATCTTGCCCCCCTTCTCCGTCGTCTTCGTGCCCGACGGCGTGCCCACCATGAGGCCCGCCGTGTCGTTGTCCATGTTCTTGAGCGCGATCGGCGCAACGGTGAGCGCCTTGTAGCCCGTGTCCGTCGTCGTGACGGCCATGTTGATCTTGTAGTCGATGTCGCCGTCGTCCACTTCGTCGTCGATGCCCGTGACCGTCACCGTTTGCGGCGTGTTGTAGTTCGCTGCCGTAAACGTGAGCGTCGCCTTGTCGACCGTGCCTTCCGCAACCTTGTCGGACGTGACTGCGATCGTGACGTCGGCCGTGGGCTTGCTCTTCAGCACCACCGTGAAGGTCACCTTGTCGCCGTCTTCCGTCGTCTGCGTCTTGCTCGGAGCAGAGACCGTGATGCCTGGCGTCTCCACCGACGCATCCTTACCGGCGTCGCCACCGGAAGAGCTCGTGCTCGAGCTCGAAGAAGAGCTCGTGCTGCCTCCGTCGCCACCGCCCGAGCTCGTGCTGCTCGAGGACGAAGACGTGGAAGAGCCTGCGTCGTCGCCGCAGGCCACGAGGCCTACGAGAACGACTGCTCCGGCAGAAAGAAGCAAACCGCGATGACGTGAAAGCATGATGAGATCCTGACTCAAGGCGCGATGCGCTGGTGGTTGTTCGAAAAAACCTTTTCGAACAGGTGCGCGAAAGGGTCGCTGCTTTTTTGTGCCGCTGTCAAATAGCAAACACATGAGCTTCGAGGCCGCGCTCATTTTGGTTCAAGGATACAGATACTTAGCTCGGGACTGCGCCGCTCGCCTCGACCGATCCAGGCGCACGCTGCAGGTAGGCAACGATTTCCGTTGCCCCTAGCTTCGCGCCGTCCACTCCTTCATAGAAGCCGCGCACCCGCCGCGCTGCTTCACGGTGATGGGGTTCGTTGACGAGACGCGCTACGGCCTTCGTCAGCCGTGGTCCCACTGCGTGTCTGGGCGCGATCGGAATGGCGAGCCCGTGGCGGTGCGCGAGGCTGACGTTGAGCTCTTGCTCGGGCTGAAGCGGGATCCCGACGAAGGGTGTACCGCTTGCCATGGCGGTCTGGACCGTGCCCTGCCCACCCATGATGACGGCCACGTCTACCTTCGGCATGATGAGGTGGCTCGGCAGAACTCCGGCCGTGATGATCTCGGGATCACCCGACTCTCCGAGATCGTGGATGGTCGCGCCCACGATCACGCGAAGCCCCGCCGCGCGAACGCGCGCGACGACGGCGTGAAGAAAGTCGGCCTTCACCGACGAGAGAACGACGTATGCAGTGGGCTTCGCCCCATCGAGAAACGAAGTCACGGCCGGCGGGATCGGGCGATCGAGGCGGGCGAACAGCGGACCCGTGTATACGAGCTTCGTGCTGCGACGGTATGCGTTCGGCCGACGAGGTCGCCACGCAGCGAGTTCGTCGCGAGGGACTCCGAGCACTTCGGGGACGTCCGTCACCAAGGTGAGATCGCCGAGCATGAGCGCCGCAAGCGAGGGCACCCGCTCGACGCCTAGCTCGTCGGCAAGCTCATTGAGGAACGCGACCGGCCCGGTGAGTCGCTCCGGCCCCGCATTGGCGATCGCTCGCTTGATGAACGACGGGAGCCACGAAGTCCCTGGGATGGGCATCGTCATCGGTACCGGCAAAAGGCCGCGCTCGAAGACGGGCGGAACGAACGAGCCGCCATGCGACGCAACGAGCGGTATTCCCGCCACCCGCGCCGACAAGTAGGCGGTCAACGTGAAGCCGATGACCACGGCTTCCGCCCTTCTTTCACGAAGGAAGCGCGCCTCTGCGTCAACGCTCGCCCGCACCTCTTCTCGCGACAGGAGGCGCACCCCGGGCTTGCCTATCTGAACGAGGTCGTCGATGAACCGAGCACATCGCGCATCATCCATCTGCGGCGTCAGACGTTCGTACGGTTCGTTCGCTTCCTCGAGTACGCGCGCATAAGGTCCCCCATGGGTGGCGAGCACGACCTCGCGCCCCTGCGCACGAAGGGCTCTCGCGAGGTGAAGCATACGCGTCGTCTCCGAAAGAAAGCCGCAATGGGGAAAGAGAGCGATCATCGGTGGCCACCGGCGGACATATTAGGTAATATATTACATAATGAGGGAAGGGCAAGCTTGGCTCGACGACGGGCTGAACGAGGTGGACACACGCACGGCGCAACGGATCCGTGTCTTTCGCCTCGTGACGGCGCTCTCATCGGCCTTTCGCACGCGACTCGACCGCGCCCTCGCCCCTTCGGGGGTCACGAGTCAGCAAGCCGCGTTGCTTCAGCTCGTGGGTAGCCGTGCGACTCCGCCGTCGCTCGGTGAAGTCGCGCAAGCGATGAACATGTCCCACCAGAACGTGAAGCAGCTCGCGGTCGCGCTCGAGCGCAAAGGGTTCCTGAAGATCGACGCCGATGCGCGAGATCGCCGCGTTCGTCGACTGGCGGTCACCCCGAAGCACCACCGACTCTGGAAGCGTCGCAACCCGCACGATCTTCCGATGGTCGCCGGCTGGACACAGAGCCTCGACGACGAACAGGTAAACGAACTCGTCTCGCTCCTGTTGACGCTTGCACGCGATACCGCGAGCCGCGGATCCTGAGTCGCTCTCGAAAGCGCAGGGACGCGCAGGGACCCCACTCCCGTTTCACGGGTCGTCAAAAACGGACGCCGCTCGCGAGTTGCATGCCCCAGGAGGTAGCGCCCGCGACCTCGAGTTCGAAGGGGCGAAGGCGAGCCTCCATTTTTCCAAAGAGGCTACCTCGCTCCCAGCGCGCACCGATGGCGACGCCCAACTGGACCGCGTCGAACGGTTGCGATGCGAAAAGGACGTCGCCCCGCGCATAAGGTTCGAGCGCCAACCGACGCAAACCGAACTCGAAGCCCGTCAAGAGGGCCCACCGCGACGCATCGCGATTGACGGAAAGAAGCGCACCTGGGGCCAAGTCGATGCGAAACCACGCAGGGCCGTGCTCGATGCGCACCGCAGCGGATGCGACGACGGGAATCGCGTTGCGCGCCCAGCGCCACGTACCGCGTGGGCCTCTTTGCTGGCCTACACGGACTCGCGTCCCTCGCGACGAGTGGTCGTCTCGACCTTGGACCGAAAGCCCGACCGAGCGAGCGCGTGCGCGAAGCCATCTCGGGGATTGCGCGCCTCGTTCGGTGACGAGCGAGCTGCGTGACGTCACGCCTTGGACAGCTCTCAGCCGAGGCCGATCAGGGTGCCTGAGCCGCCCTACGCTCCGGTGGGTTGCGCAGCTGCTTCGAAGCTTGCGGGAGTGCCCTCTCCGCTTCCCTCCACGTGCTCGACGCTGGGTCTCAGAAGCTTGTAGACGACTGGCGTCACGATACGTGCGACGAGGGTCGAGCTCACGAGACCTCCGATGAGCACGATGGCCAGCGGCGAATAGAGCGGGGAGCGCTCGAGCGCCAGCGGGATGAGACCTCCCAGCGCAGTCAGCGTCGTCAGCAAGATGGGAACGAAGCGAACCTCGCCGGCCTTCTGAATCGCTTCGTCAATCGAGTAACCATCTGCCCGCAGCTGGTTCGTGAAGTCGACGAGCAAGATCGAGTTCTTCACCTCGATGCCCATGAGCGCGACGAAGCCGACGTTCGCCGTAAAGGACAGCGTGTCACCGTTCAAGAAGAGCGCGACCAACCCCCCCGCAATTCCAAACGGGATCACCGACGCAACGATGAGCGTGCCCCTGAACGTGCGGAATTCGAGGACGAGCACGCCGAGAATGCCGAAGATGGCGATCGCGACGGCGCCGCCCATGCCACCGAGACTCTCTTCGCGGTTCTCGATCTCTCCAGCAGGCCGAAGTCGGATGCCCGGCGGCAGTTTGAGGGACTCGAGTCGCGAGAGGGCGTCCTTCGTGACGCGATCGGTGTTGTACGAGCGCGCGACCTGAGCGGTGACGAGCGTCGAGCGCTCTTTGTTGTAGTGCCTGATCGACGTCGCCGAGGGCTCGAACGTGACGTCCGCGACCTGCGAGAGCCGCACGGGAGCCCCCGTGTGCGACGGCACGAGAATGCGCTCGAGCTGCTCGCGCGTCGGCTTCTTGGCGACGGGCTCGTGATCCCCTGGGCGTTCCAGAATGAGGCGTATGTCCATCGACTCGTCGTGGCCCGCAGGTTTGAAGTGCGCCGCCACGATGCCATCGATCGCGAGACGTGCGCTCCGATCCACGTCGTGGGAGAAGACGCCGAAAAGCGCCGCCCTTTCCTTGTCGACACGGATGCGCACGTCGGCCTTGTTGTCGGCGCTCGGATTGCGCACGAGCATCGTTCCCGGGGTCGCTTCGAGAACTTGCTGTACGCTTCGGGCAGCCGCGCGCAGGCCCTCCTCGTCGTCACCGAGTACGCGAATGGCGATGGGCGCATCGAGCGGAGGACCGTTTTCGAACTCCTTGAGTTCGATCCGCGCTGCCCCGTATTGCGCAAAGTCTGCTCGCATCCTTTCGTATACGGGCAGAGTCTCCTCCGGCTTGAAGTGCGTGAGGCGAACGAAGATCTCCCCGTAGCTCGAGCGCTCCTCGTGCGAGCCGACGTTGTAGTAGACTTGTGGGTTGCCGCGGCCGACCGTCGTCATGACCTGCGCCGCCGCCCCTCCAGCGTGTTTGGCGATGACGCCCTCGGCGTAGTGCGCAGCCCGATCGATCTCCTCGGTGCTCGCGTCTTCGGGACCCTCGATGGTCACGAGAAACTGGGGAAGGTTCGCCTTGGGAAACAGCGAAAAACCGATACGGGGGACGAGTGCAAACGCGCCCGCTGCCAGGAGTGTCGCAAGGAGGAGCGCGGTCTTCGGATACGCAAGGGCGCGTCCGAGAATGGGGCGATAGCTCGCTTCGATGAAGCGAGACATGCCCTGGAAAATGCGGTTTCCCTCGTGCTTCTCCGGACGCAAGAAGCGACTCGAAAGGAAGGGTACGACGCTGAGGGAGACGATCAGCGAGGCCGCAACCGTCACGACGACGGCCGTTGGAAGGCTGCGAATGAAACGCCCCGCGGCCCCCGGCAAGAAGAGCAGCGGCAAGAACGCGAGAATGAGCGTTGCGGTGCATCCAAGCACGGACGCCGTAATTTGCTTCGTCGCGCGAATCGCCGCGTCTTTCGGCGAAGCCCCTTTGCGAAGGAAGCGCGCGATGTTCTCGACGACCACGACCGAGTCGTCGACGAGAAGGCCGAGGGCGATGACGAAGCCAACGATCGAGAGTTGATTGATCGAGAACCCAAGCGCATGAAGGGCCGTGACGCCCATGGCAATGGAGAGCGGGATGGACACCATCACGACGCCCGACGCACGAAGTCCGAGCGGCAGGAGCGTGATGAGAACGAGCAAGATGGCGATGCCGAAGTCACCCAGGAAGCCTCGGAGACGATGCGAGACGTTCTCGGCCTGATCGAACGTGATGTGCACGTCGTGGGGGGAAGTCTGCGCTGCGCTCGTGAGCTCTGCGTCGATGAGCTTTCGCACGTGAAAGATATCTTCCCCCTGGCGGATCGGGACCGACACGAAGATGGCGCGTTTGCCGTTCACGCGAGAAAAGTGTGTCTGCTCGCCGTCTCGCCAGCGCACCGTCGCGACGTCACGAAGACGAAGGCTCTGGCCGCTCCCCACGCGGACGAACGTGTTCTCCACGTCCTCGATGCTCCGGTAGTCGCCGCTCGCTTTGACATTGAACTGCTTGCCGCCGGAGACCACGCCTCCCGCAGGCACGAGGGCGCCTTCGGTGGACAGCGCCGTGAGAATCTCTGCGGGCTGAAGGCGAAGAGCCACCAATCGGTCGAGGTCGAGAGAGACCGCCACTTCTTGCTTGGGAAGACCCCAGAGCTGCACGTCCCCGACGCCGCGAATGTTCTCGAGACGCTTCTCGAGCGCCTTTCCGGTTCGCTCGAGTTCGCGATACGGCGCTGTCTCCGAGGCGATCGCGACCTGCACGGCGGACACCTTGCTCGGGTCGAAACGCTTCACTTCGAGTTTCGCGAGTTCGGCCGGCAACTCACTGCGAAGCGACGTCATCTCGCGCTCGAGTTCGTCCTGTCTTCTGTCACCATCGGTCTCCGCACGAAACTCGACCTCCACAACCGCGACGCTGTCGTCGATCCGCGTTTTGATGCTCTTCAGATCGTCGAGACGTTTGACGCGCGCTTCGACGGCATCGACGACGAGGCGCTCCACGTCTCTCGGACTCGCGCCGGGCAAAACGGCGATGACCCCGAAGTTCGTCGAGGCAAACGAAGGGTCTTCTGCCTTCGGAACGTTGAGCGCCGACGTGAAGCCGAGAACGGCAAGCATCAGAAACAAGACGAGTGTGAACTGCGGCCTTTTGACCGCGAACTCCGCGAGTGTCATGGATGTCCTTTGGAACGGGCGAGCCCAGAAGTTTCGTGTCCGCTATCGGCGAATCGTCACGCGTTGGTGTTCTCGCAGAAGCGCGCCTCCACTACGCACCACCTCGGAGGACTCATCGAGCCCCGATGCAATGCCGACACCAGTCGCATCCGAAAACGCGATGACGACCACTCGCTTTTGCAATGTCCCAGCCGCATCGACTACGAACACGGCGGCACGGTCACCGTTTTCCTCGAAGAGGGCGGACGCCGGAAGATGGATACCCGTCCAAGTATCTGCAAAGTACACTTTTGACGAAACACCGTCGGGCAACACTGGAAGCTCCTGCGGACGCACTTCGACTTCCACGAGCCCGTTTTGGGGGTTCGCCGCGCGTGCGATCTCGACGATGGACGCATCATGGCGACGCGAGAGGTCGGTGTCGAAAGCGACGGTGCAGGGAGCCCCGACCTTGAGAGAGAGGGCCTCGGTCGCTGTCACGCCGATACGCACGACCTTTCCTTCGGTGCGGCTCTCGAAGCGCAACACGGGCCTCCCGGGCGCCGCGACTTCTCCGAGCTCGCCATAGCGCTTCACCACCCAGCCGTCGTCAGGCGCGACGAGCACCATCTTGTTCGCAGTGTGGCTGACCTGCGCGAGGGACGCCCGTGCGACGGCCAAGCCAGTCGTTGCGTCATCGAGGTCGGCCTTCGGTACGACGCCATCGCGCTGTAGATTCTGCAAGCGCCCCACATCACGTTCGGCCTTTCGCGCCGATTCTGCAGCCTGCAGTCTGCCGGCGCGCACCTCTGCGTCGTCGAGACGCGCAAGAAGCTGCCCTTTGCGCACGCGATCACCTTCACGAACCGGGAGCGCATCGATGATGCCACCCGTCTTGAAGCCGAGATCTGCAGCGGACTTCGCAACGAGAATGCCGCCCATCATGCGCTCCCGCTTCACGGACTCCGGGCGGGCGTTCTTGGTTTCGACCCACACCGAGTCTTGCGGGGCCGATTTTTCTGCGTGCGCGACCGAGCACCCCGCGCCAAGGAGCGCGAGTGCGAAGAGACTGTGCTTCCACATGTTACGTTGCCTTCCGCTTGCCTTTGATTGCTTGCGTTGTGCGGGTGCTCGGCGCTCGATGTTTGCGCTGCCACTCGCGAAGTGCCTTTTCTTTGATCGTCCCAGCGAACATCGCATTGCATGCGAGCTCGAGGAGGTCTTCGGTCGCGCGCCACTCGATGTGCTTCGACTTCGCCTGCACGGTGCCAGGACCATGTGCGATCCGCATGGACACGATGCCGTGGAGCGTCGAGTGAAAGAGCTGGCACACGAGCTCGCGGTCGACGAGCTCGTCACGAAGCACGCCAGCGTCGGCCGCGTCGGACACCATTTGCTGCAAGAACGCGTAAGCGTCGTTCGCACACGAACCCTTCTCGATCGGTACGGGTCCTTCGACAGCCGTTTCGACGATGGGCGTCATGAACATGAGCCGGTATTGGTTCGGGTGTGTGTGGCCGAAGCGCACGTAGGCGGTCGCCGCACGCCGCAAGCGCTCGATGGGGTCGCTGATTTCCGCAATTTCGTGGAACTGTGCAGCGAGGAGGATGAAGTCTTCCGTGAGGAGGGCCGAGAGGAGGTCGGCCTTGTCCTTGAAGTGAAAGTAGATGGCCGTCGCGGTGTACTCGATGCGTTGAGCGATGGCGCGCATCGTCACCGCCTCGACGCCACGCTCTGCGAATAGCTCGCGCGCCGCGGACAGGATCTTTCCGCGGAGTTCGTTCTTCTCGCGTTCGCGGCGTTCCTGAGAGCCCATGGATAGCGGTCGAGTATCCCCTTTGCGCGTTGCGACTGCAACCGCCGGACGCGAGGAAAACTGCGTGGCCCTGGCAGCCGTCATGGCTTTGCGCTCCTGTCGGATTCGGCGGCGAGGCGCCCGACTGCGTAGGCAAGGCGTACTGCCGAGAGTTTGGCTGCCACGCGCGTCTCGAGCTCGCCGACGCGTGCGCGCATGAGGTCGGTCTCCGCATCGAGAACCGTGGCCCCCGAGGCTTTGCCTTCACGAAAGCCGATGCGCGCCAGGCGATGCGCCTCGGTCGCCGCCGAAAGCGCCTCCTCGTTTGCCGATGCGTGCACGCGCGCCGTCTCCAGTTCGGTGCGGGCGTCCATGATCTCGAGCCGGATGCCGTCGCGAAGGCGAAGGAGATTCTCCTGAATGGCGCCGCGCTTCTCGTGAAACGCCTTGGCTTTGGACGTGCCCGTGATGATTTCGTCGAGGTTCCAGCGAACGACGACGCTCGCGTCCCACGTGGGAAACCATTCGTTCGATTGCGGAATGCGACGAGGATTGGGATTGGCGAGGGTCGCATTGGCAACGCCGACCAGCGTCGGGAACCTTCCCTGTTCCGCGATGCTCTCTGCAGCGTGTGCTTGCGCGTCGAGGGCCCGCAGCCGTGCAAGCTCCGGCCGCTTCTCGTAGGCCTCTGTGAGAAGACGCTCCAGCGAAGCTGGCGTGGGCGGAAGCTCGAAAACTTCGTCACTGACGAAGGACGCATCACGGAGATCGAGTGCGATGCCGAGACGCGCCTCGCTCATGGCCACGCCGCGAGCGCTCTCGGATTCGGTTGCGCGCGCATTGGCAAGCCCCGTGCGGGCTCGAAGCACGTCGACCTCGCGTCCCAGACCTTCCGCAAGCAGCTTCTCGGCGTCGGCGAGGTGCGCCTTCTGGTCTTCCACCGCCAGCCGCGCGAGCGATTGCACCCGGAGCGCTCGATGCCACGTGTAGTACGCACCCAATGCACCCAGTACGGCCCGCCCACGAGCTTCAGTCGCTGCGTACTCTGCAGCATCTTTTCCAGCATTCGCCGCACGCACGCCGCCTTGGATGCGGAGGAAGTAGTCTGAGATGGGAACCGCCAGCTGCGCTTGCAGAAACCAGTTGTCGACGATGACCGGAAAGCGCGTGTCGCCGAGCGCCACGGCCACCGTCGGAGCGGGGTTCAGCGTCCCGGCGGGAGCCGTCGTTCCCACGAGCCGACCGTCGGAAGAGAACAACGGCGGCGCCGTGAAATCGCTGAGCCGCGTGTAGCGCCCCTCGAGGGTCACTCGAGGAACGTACGCCTCTTTGGCGGTCGAGACTTCTGCTGCGGCCGCTCGTACCTCTGCCGCGGCAACCGCAACTTCTCGGCTTGACCGGATGGCACGCGCCGCAACCGTCGCTTCCGTGAGCGCAACCTGCGCCGGTCGCGTTTCCGCCGCCGCGGACGACGCAAGAAGAAGCACGGGAAGCACCAGCAAGACGTTACGCACACAGAAAACATAACACTGTTAAGTAAACAATCAACGATAGAAATGATCTTTCTGTTTATCTCGGTGTTTCCGCATGGTTTTCTCCTCATACGCGAGAGGTTGCCGGGCTCGCTTGGACCACGGTGTCTTACGGCTATCGTTCGGTACGACCCACCGTCTGAGACTTCCAGATACCCGTAGGCCTCAAGCAAAAAGACCCTCCCCACCATCTGGTGAGAAGAGCCCCACGTCTGTGAAATGGGCGCGTCACGGTGGATTCGAACCACCGACCCTCGGCTTCGGAAACCGATACTCTATCCAGCTGAGCTAGTGACGCGAGTTGGGGGTACGCAGATTCCCACGAATCGCTAGCAGCCGCAACCCTCGAAGGGGACGCGCACCGTGCGCCTCGGGTCGGGTTCGTGCCCTTTTCGGATCGGCAGTTCGAAGTCGCCATAGAGGACGTGAACGTCACCCGTCCCCGCGTCGTGCACGAGAAGAGCGGCCTCTCCGGCCATGTCTCCCGACACGGCGACGAGGCCCAATTCACGGGGCGTTTCGGCGCGGTCTGCGTAGAAAAGCGCTCCGAGTCTCGGTGCATCGCACGACGATTCCTCCCCCTCGGACACGAAGTAGTAGCGAGCTGTGCCCACATCGAACGTCCGCACCGTCGGAAGAACGTTCAGTGCACCCGTATCTCCATCCTTCTGGGCGCGGTACTGCGGAAGCGCACGAAAGGCCGTGCGTGCGACCTCTTCTTGCGGTCCCGTAGGGGCGGAAGCTGTCGCCCAGGTGCGCGCGTCTTCCGCGGCCTTCGCGTAGAGCGCCGACGCGCAGTCGCCTCGCACGGGCACGAGCGGCCGAACGACGAGGTGGTCGGACGTTTCGCTCTCCCAGATGCGCGTACCTTGCACGATGGCGTCGTGCTCTCGCTGCGCGGCTTCGGACGTTGGCCCATCGGGAGCGAGTCGCGCGACGGCCCGAGGTGCACTCGCATCGCCACGCACCTCCGCGGTGCACAGGACACCGCGAGCGCCCATGAGCGAAAACGATCGCGTGTCCCGACTCCGGACCGACTCGGGCAGCGCGTCCGCCACCATTTCCTTTTCGGCGGTCCACGCGGATTCACCGTGAACGAGTTTCGCCGGGCCGCGCGTCCAAGACGGCTGCACCGTTTGGGCGACCACGAGATGCGGCTTGCCTTCGACGAAGATCACGAACTCGGGCGGCGTCGTGACCTTGGGCGAACGCAACGCGATCGAGGACGCATGCTGTGCACGACCACTGCCCGCATCATCCGCGTGCGACACGCTTCGAGCGCTGCACGAGGAAAGAAGGAGCGCTGCCAAGGAGAAGACGATGGAGGCCGGGCCACGGGTGAGGTGCATACGCAAGCTACAGAGCATCGGCCGTGCCGTCGCATGAAACTCAATGATTTCCGCACCCTTGCCTCCCCGTCCCGAGGTTCGGTGTCGCCCTGGCCACGCCGCCCGCGGCAAACGGGCCGCATTTCGGCACGCCGAACGGCCCGGCCTGCTTGCATTGTGCCCGGGTTTTCGGCATTCGCTACGGATGCGTAAGCCGCTCGCTCTCTCCTTGTTCGGCGTCGTCGCCGCGTCTTCGATTGCCTCTGCCTGTGGTGGCGATGCCCCGCCGCCCACCGCCTTCCCCGCCCCGACGGTAACGGCGCCCGCGCCTTCGTCCTTGACGAGTGCACCCGCGCGCACGGTCGACGCACCCCCACCCGCACCGGCCCTCGAAGGTCTCTCACCCGAAGAAGAAGCGGCGCTCGATCGCTCGACGTCGCCCTGTGACGACTTCTACCAGTTCGCCTGCGGTGGATGGCAGAAGGCCACGAACATCCCCGACGACGAAGCAACCTGGAGCCGCAGCTTCAGCGTCATCCACGAGAAGAACGAGACCATTCTTCGCAACATCCTCGAGCACACGCCGAAGAATGCAACGCCGGCCCAGAAGCAACTCGCCGATTTCTATGCATCCTGCATGAATGAAGAAGCGATCGAGGCCGCCGGTGCGACACCCCTCAAGGCGGACCTCGCCGCCATCGACGCCCTTCGTGACGCGAAGGGCATCGCCGCATTCGTCGGAAAAGAGCACCTGAAGGGCCACAGCCCCTTCTTCGCTCTCGGCTCGCAGCAAGATTTCGCCAATGCCACGAAGATGATCGGCGCCATCGATCAATCGGGGCTGGGCCTGCCGGATCGCGATTACTACGTCAAAGCCGAGGGGAAGTTCCCCGAGCTGAAAAAGAAGTACGAGGAACACGTCGCCGCGATGTTCGCGCTCATCGGCGACAAGGATCCGAAGGCGACGGCTTCACGCGTACTCATCGCGGAAAGCGGCCTCGCACAAGCACAGATGACCAAGGAAGATCGGCGCGACCCGAAGAAGATTTATCACCTCACGCCGAAAGAAGACTTCGCCAAGATCGCTCCGGACTTTCCGTGGGCCTCGTACCTCGGCGCGCTCCCACTCGGCGGCGCGAAGGAGTTCAACGTGGCGCAGCCGCAGTACCTCCTCTACGTCGGCCGCCTCGTGACGAGCGCGCCCACGGAGGAATTGAAGGCGTACCTCAAGTGGCACGTCCTTAGAGCAGCGGCCCCTACGCTTTCGCACGCGTTCGTCGACGAGGCATTCCGCTGGCAACAAATCTTGAAGGGCACGGCCAAGCTTCCGCCTCGTTGGAAGCGATGCGTTCGCATGACCGACGCAGCCCTCGGTGAAGCGCTCGCTCAACCCTTCGTCATGCAGACGCTCGGGCCCGAAGGCAAAGCCAACGTGCGTGAGATGATCGCGGCGATCGAAGAAGAGATGAAGCGGAACCTTTCGCATCTCTCATGGATGGACGACAAGACGCGGGGCCTTGCCCTCGAGAAGCTTGCGAAGATCGCCAACAAGGTCGCCTACCCCGACAAGTGGCGCAGCTACGCCGGGCTCCAGGTGACGCGTACCGGATACTTCGCGAACGTCACGCGCGCGAACATCTTCGAGGAGCAAAGGCAGCTCCGGAAGATCGGCAAGCCAGTCGACCGCAACGAGTGGTTCATGACGCCGCCCACCGTGAACGCCTACTACGACCCTTCGCTGAACGAGATGGTGTTCCCCGCGGGTATTCTCCAGCCGCCCTTCTATGCGAATACGATGCTCCAGGCGACGAACTATGGCGGCATCGGCATGGTCATGGGCCACGAGCTCACGCACGGCTTCGACGACGAAGGACGTCAGTTCGACGCCGCCGGCAACTTGAAGGATTGGTGGTCGCCAGCCGTCAACGCGGAGTTCGAGAAGCGCGCGAGCTGTGTCGAGAAGCAATTCGACGGCTACACCGTGCTCGACACCCAGGTGAACGGCAAGCTCACGCTCGGCGAAAACATCGCCGACCTGGGCGGCGTGAAGCTCTCGCTCCTCGCGCTTCGCAGCAAGCAACAAGGTGCCGCAGCGGCGCTCCCGGTAAAGGCGCCGGCCGCCAGCTCCAAGGCCACGAGCCCCGAGCAGCGCTTCTTCCTCGGCTTCGCCCAAGGATGGTGCAGCAAGTACCGTGACGAGACGATGCGCCTGCTCATCGCGACGAACCCCCACGCGCCGCCTCAGCTGCGCGTGAATGGTCCGCTCTCGAACTTGCCCGAGTTCGCCGCGGCCTTCTCCTGCAAGTCGGGGCACAAGATGGTTCGTACGAACCGCTGCGAGGTTTGGTGATGTTCCAGGGAAAGGCTGCCTACATCGCACGCGCCGTCCGCACGCCCATCGGAAAGCATCGCGGCGCTCTCGCGAGCGTGCGCGGGGACGACCTCGCGGCGCTTCTCATCAAGAGCATCGTAGGAGCGGCGCCGGAAGCCGCCGAGCGCCTCGATCACGTCGTCTTCGGCGCGACGAATCAAGCGGGCGAAGACAATCGCAACATCGCTCGCATGGCTTCGCTGCTCGCCGGGTTGCCTTACGAGGTGCCGGGCGTGACCGTGAACCGCCTCTGCGGCTCTGGACTCGAAGCCGTGACGGACGCGGTCATGCGCATCTGGACGGGCGATGCGGAGGTCGTCATTGCGGGCGGCGTCGAGAGCATGACCCGCGCACCCTACGTCATGCCGAAGGCCGACGAACCTTTCCCGAGGACGCCTCCTCCCGTCTACGACACGAGCCTCGGCTGGCGCTTTCCGAATCCCAAGATGCAGGCGCGCTTTCCGCTCCTCTCCATGGGCGAGACCGCAGAGAACGTGGCCGACAAGTGGAAGATCTCGCGCGAAGAACAAGATGCGTTCGCGGTCGAATCCCACCGTCGGGCCATCGCTGCACAGAAAGCAGGTGCCTTCACGACGGAGATCGTGGCCGTCGAGATTCCGCAGAAGAAGGGTGACCCCCTCGTCGTTCGAGAGGACGAGTGCCCCCGTGCAGACACGACGATGGAGGCTCTCGCGAAGTTGAAACCCGTCTT
This sequence comes from Polyangiaceae bacterium, assembly GCA_046351415.1. GTDB lineage: Bacteria > Myxococcota_A > Polyangia > Polyangiales > Polyangiaceae > JABFRG01. The sequence goes on from JAXLYO010000002.1 coordinate 777,564, forward strand.
CCGAAAGGAAGGCAGCGTCACCGCTGGCAACAGCTCGCCCTTGAACGACGGCGCGAGCGCCGTGCTCGTCGTCAGCGAAGCGATGCTGAAGGCCTGCAATCTCCAACCGCTCGCGCGCGTCACGTCCTTCGCGACGGCCGGCGTCGAACCCAATTTCATGGGAGAAGGTCCCATCCCCGCTGGCAAGAAGGCCCTCGCCCGAGCCGGCCTTTCCGTCTCGGACCTCGATCTCATCGAGCTGAACGAGGCGTTCGCCGCGCAATCGATCGCGTGCATCCGCGGACTCGAGCTCGACCCTGCGAAGGTGAACGCGCAAGGTGGTGCGATTGCGCTCGGCCATCCCATCGGCTCGAGCGGGTGCCGCGTCCTCGTGACCCTCGTTCACGCTCTCACCACCCAAAAGAAGAAGCGCGGAATGGCCGCACTCTGCATCGGTGTCGGTCAAGGCATCGCGATGACGGTCGAAGCCGTGTGACGAAGCCTGGCGCGCCCCTCCCTGGTTTGCCCGGTCCGCTCTGGGACGCACCCTTCGCGGAGACGACGTTCGCATTCGTCGATCTCGAGATGACCGGGCTCGACCTCGGAAAAGATCGTGTCATCGAGGTCTGCATCAAACGCGTCCGCGGAGGGGAGGTCGTCTCGTCCTTCACCTCGCTCGTGAAACCGGGGAACGTCCCCATCGGAAACACGCACATTCACGGCATCATGGCCGAGGAGCTCGCCACGGCGCCCTCGTTTGCCGACATCTCCGCGCGCGTTCGGCAAGAGCTCGAAGGTGCCATCTTCGTCGCCCATGGGGCTATCTGGGACGTGCGGTTTCTGGAGATGGAATTTGCCCGGGCGAAGACCCACGAGGACGCTGCACCTTTCAAGGTGGAGCACTACATCGACACGCTCAACCTCTCTCGGCGTGCGTTCATGCTCGACAGCCACGCACTAGATGCACTATGCAAGCATTTTGGCGTTACGCGCACGCGCGAACATCGCGCCGAAGACGACGTCGACGCACTCATCGCGGTCTGGGGAAAGTGCATCCACGAGCTTGCTCCGGCCTCGGCCCGAGACCTGTGGGAAGTACGCATCGGCGATCGCATGGCGCGCGAAGGCGTCCTCGAAGCCTGCCGAGAAGCCATGGCGAAACAGGTTCCCTTGAAGGTGAGCTATCGACCTTCCCGAAAACCTGCCGTGACGTTCTCGCTGATGGTGACGTCTATGCAAGAGTCGCCGCCCCGGGTCATCGGATTCGAAGTACCGGGGCGTGGCCGGCGAGAGTTGCGCGCCGAGCGCATTCTCACGGCCACGATCGGCTGACGCTCAGATCAGCCCTTCTTGGTGCGGAACGAGTTCCTGTTGAGGTTCACGCCGAGCCAGTACCAGAACGTGTGCGGTGCGGGCGTCACGTCCTTTTGGTCGCGGAGGCTTCCGTCGGAGACTTCTTCCCACCACTTCTCGCTTCCCCAGATCACGTCGTCGTAGGCCGGCACGCGAGAGCTCTTTCGGAGGAATTCACCGAGCGAACCCGACTTCTGCGCGATCAGCACGAGCTCGTCGAACCGCGCCTGAGTGACGCGCGAGGGAAGGACGTTTTCCGGATTCTTCAACGCGCGATCATACGCGTAGGCGAGCGTCTTCGAGTGAACGGCGGAGTAGAAGAGCGCCGCGCCCGCCATCTGACCAGCCGGTGCCTGCTCGTTCATGAGCGCGGATTCGTCCGTACCCAGCTCGGGATCGTTCTGGTCCGTGTCGACCGCGCAGCCAAATGCGCCGAGGGCAAAACAGATGAGAACACCGAGTGTAAGATTCGTTCGAGAGCTCATGGAAGCCTGGTTCGTCGTCCTTCTGCCGCACTCTGCGACAACAGGATTCATAGCAACCGGCGTTCCATGACTGCGGAGTGCCGCAAACGCATGGTTCCTCTCGCGACGCCGTCCATCAGCGAGACAAACTTGTCGACCCGTCCGCATCAGCCGTTGCGGATTGGACCTCAAGGTGTGGCACCGAGTTCCTCGGTCGAGGTCCACCGCCCTCGCCTACCCGACACTTTTGGTCGATTTGCGTCCGATTTGCGCCAGACGATCAGGAGAGATCGATATCCGCCACGACCGGCGCGTGATCGGAAGGGCCGTGGCCGTCTTTGGACTTCTTGCGGAACTCCCGGTCGACGAAAATGTCGCGAACGCGCGCAGCAATGTCCGCGCTTCCAAGCAAGAAGTCGATGCGGAGGCCCTGCTTCTTGTGGAACGCGCCCGCTCGGTGATCCCACCACGTAAAGACCTGTTCGCCTGGCTTTTTGTGGGGAAAGAGGTCGACCATGCCCGCCTGGATGAGCCGCGTGTAGAGCGCACGTTCTTGGTCGGTGTGGAAGATGTGCCCCTTCAGACCTACAGGGTCGTACGTGTCGAGATCCGTGGGACAGAGGTTGAAGTCACCTCCCAAGATGAACTTTCCGGCGGGAGCGCGACGCTCGAGGTAGGCGCCGAGCGCCCCCAGGAACTCGAGCTTGCGCGGGTAGTCTTCGTGACTCACGGTCTTGCCGTTCGGGACGTAGATGCTGGCGACCTCGAGATCCCCGAGCCTCACGCCGACCAGACGAGAGCCCATGTCCGGAGAGCCTTCGAGGCCACGCACGCTCTCTTCGATGGGTTCACGCGAGAGGACGGCGACGCCGTTCCAACTTTTCTGTCCGAACGTGACCGCGTGGTACCCTTGAGCTCGGAGCTCGAGCGCCGGGAACTGCGCGTCTTCGATTTTGAGCTCCTGCAAGCAGACCACGTCCGGCTTGCGTTCGCTGAGCCACTCCAAGAGGCGAGGAAACCTCGCCCGAATGCCGTTTACGTTCCAAGTCGCGATGAGCACGAAGAGATTGCTACCACGTTTGCTTGGAGCTTTGCGGGCGAACGCTGCGCTCTTTTCTTGGGTAGCGTTCGGCCTTTCCGCATGTCACGAAGGACAAGCGCGATCGAGCGCGGTCAGCGATCTTCCGCCGCCACCGCCACCGGGGGTCGAGGCAACGGACGCCTCCAGCGTGACTATCGCGCTTCGCGATGCAGGCTCCCTCGACGGATCCACCTCGGACACCTCGGAGAACGCTATGCTCGAGAGCGCGGATGCCGCGAGCGACGCTGCGCTCACGTGGGGCGGCGGGCCGAAAGAGCCGCTCTACATCGGAAGGTTCGTCGAGACCGCGAGAGGGCACGGCTGCGGTTGGTCAGGGTGTGAAGTGCGCCTTCGCTTTCGGGGAACCGGTGTCACGGCGCTGATGGATACGGGCTGGGCCAATCGATTCCGCGTTCGCGTCGACCAAAACCCGAAGACCGATACGATCGTGAAGGGCAAGACCGGCGAAGAGACCTATGTCCTCGCGCACGACCTCACGCCAGGTGAACACGAACTCTCGCTCGTGCGCCTCACGGAGGCCGGCTTCGGCGAGTGGCACGTGAAGTCCCTCGCCGTCCAAGGAGGCGAAGTCTTGCCGAGGGCACGCCCGAGCGAACGGCGCATCGAATTCATCGGCGACTCGATCACATGCGGCGCGGGGAACACGGGCCCCACCGCACAGTGTCCGCTCGACCAGAACACGGAAGACTCGACGGTCAGCTACGCCGGCCTCACCGCAGACCTTCTTCATGCATCTTACACCAACATTTGCTACTCGGGACGCGGCGTCTATCGCGATGCAAAGGGGTTCACATCGCACCCGATGACACTCCTCTGGACGCGCACCTTCGTGCAGCGACGTGACTTCCCGTGGAAGCCTGAAGCCCTCGTCCCCGACGTCGTCGTCGTGAACCTGGGGACGAACGACACGGCGCTCTCCTACGAACGCGACCGCTACCTCTCGGCCCAAGCGACATTCTACAAGACGCTCCGGAAAGCCTATCCCGAGGCCCATGTCGTCTATGCCGTCGGCGCCAGGAAAACGACGGCAAACGTGCAGCAAGCCAGGGCCGACCTCCGCCATTTCGTGAGCTCGCTCGGCCAAGGTTCGAACGCGTCCTTCTTGGCGTGGGAGGCCGCCTCGGCGGAAGAGCGCGACGGGTGCGCGTTCCATCCAGGCCTCCTCAGCCACGAGCGAATGGCCGCGAGCCTCGCGGCACACCTCCGCACGACGCTACATTGGTAGTAGCATCGTCCGCATGACCGACCTTACGACCGTCGACGCGCGGACGCGCGTGGAAGCGACCCTCGCGCGCATCGCTGCGAACCTGCCTGCGTGGACGGAAGTTCGCCAGGGCTTCCACCGCATTCCCGAGCTCGCGTACGAGGAGCACGACACATCGGCACGCGTCGCGAGCGCACTCGCCGACATGGGCATCGAGGTCCATCGCGGGATCGGCGGCACGGGCGTGGTGGGGGTCGTCGTCGGAAAGCACGCCACTCCCGAGGGAAAGAAGGCGCGCATGGTCGCACTCCGGGCTGACATGGACGCCCTTCCCATGGACGAAGAGAACACCTTTGCCCATCGTTCGACCCGAAAAGGCTGCATGCATGCTTGCGGGCACGATGGTCACACGACGACCCTGCTCGCAGCCGCGAAGGAGCTCGCAGCGGAGCGCGATTTCGCGGGTACGGTCGTCCTCGTGTTCCAGCCTGCAGAAGAGGGGCGAAGCGGGGCGAAGCGCATGATCGACGAAGGGCTCTTCGATCGATTTCCCGTCGATGCGGTGTTCGCGCTCCATAATTGGCCGGCGCTGCCCATGGGACAAGTCGCGGTTCACACAGGGCCCGTGATGGCCGCAACCGATCGTGTCGAAGTTCGAATCAAGGGTCGCGGCGGGCATGGCGCCATGCCGCATCTCGCACTCGACCCCGTTCCCGTGACGGCGCAGGTGATCACTGCGCTCCAGCAAATCGCGAGTCGCGCCGCGGACCCACTCGACGCCGTCGTCGTCAGCATCACTTCGGTCGTCACGAGCCAGACGAATGCTTTCAACGTCATCCCCGCGCATGTCGACCTTCTCGGAACGGTGCGTACCCTGCGGGAGACGACCCGCGCGGACGTCGAACGACAATTTGGTGCAATCTGCAAGCATGTATCCGAAGCCTTCGGCGCAGCGGCTGAGGTCACCTACATCCGCGGCTACCCCGCGACCGTCAATAGCTCTGCCGAGGCCGACATGGCGTACGAGGCGGCCTCACGCGTGTTTGGCGCCGAGAGCGCCCATCGATCGCTCCCCCCTTCGATGGGCGGCGAAGATTTCGCCTTCATGCTCGAAAAGAAGCCGGGCGCCTACGTGTGGCTCGGACAAGGCGACCCCGAGCATCGCGCGGGACTCCACAATCCTCACTACGACTTCAACGATGCCGTTTTGCCGAAGGGCGCTACCTGGCTCATCGAGATCGCCAAAGAAGCCTTACGCTGAAGCCTTCGGTTCGGTAGACTCGGCGCCGCCTTTCTACTCACAAGGAGCCAACCATGTTTGCTGCCCGATTGCCTTTGTTTGCTTTCGCCCTCTCGACCCTCACCTTCGTTGCCGCTGGCTGCAAAGACGAGCCGCCCCCGAACACCGCACAGGGGCAATACCCGCAGGGCCAGTACCCGCAGCAGCCGCAAGGGCAGTACCCGCAAGGTCAGTACCCGCAGCAGCCGCAAGGGCAGTATCCGCAGCAACCGCAAGGGCAATACCCGCAGCAACCGCAGGGCCAGTACCCGCAACAACCGGGCGTTCCGCAGCAACCGGGCGTTCCGCAGCAGCCGGGTCAACCGCAGGGTGGTCAACCGGGCCAGCCCGGCATGCCGCAAATCCCGGGCCTTCCCGTGCCGCAAGGCGGCGGTGGCGCACCTTCCGGTGGTGGCGGGGGAGGTGCGACCGGTGGCTCCGCACAACCGATGGACCCGAATCTCGCTGCCGCAGCTTCGGCGCCGCTCGTGGGCATGGGTGCAACGGAGGCACCCGGTGCGCAGAAGGAAGGCAATCCGATCGCAGGCAACTTCCAGCAAGGGCAAACGCTGGAAGGCTCGTTCACGATGCAACCCGGGCGTTGCTACACGGTCGTCGCCGCGAGCGCCGGCATCCAACAGCTCGACATCACCATCGTCGGCCTCACGCCCATCCCCGGCATGAGCCCTCAATTCGGCAGCGCGACGGGCAAGCCCGGCGTCGCCGGTTCGCAGGCCGTACTCGGATCGAAGGCGAACTGCATCAAGCTCGCCTTGAGCCCGATCGCGGTCCAAGCGAAGTACATCATCACCGCGACCCGGGGCGCGGGGATCGGCGCCGCGCAGCTCTACGTGAAGTGAGGAGTCGAAAGGGGCACGAAGAAGAACCATGAACCCTGCATTCGGACGAACCTTCCTCCTCGCACTCCCTCTCTTTCTTCCTCTCGCGAGCATCGTTGGCGGATGCGGGGGGGCTCAAGCACTACAAGGCAAGGCCCCCGAAGCCCCCTCCTTCGAAGCCGCTGGTCAGGCCAAGTGTTCCGTCAAGAAGAGTCAGTCGAGGCCCCTCGTCGTCGAGTGGCCTCTCGCGGATCGCGTAGCGCTCGAGTCGCAGGCCAAACAGGGGGTGGTCGTCGTTCGCTATGAGGGATGCGAGATGGAAGTTCTCCGTCGCTGCACGGCCCCCGGAGCCTACAGCTACGTCGGCGTAACACCACAAGACGAGCGGGTCGTCATTCGCACGACCGACGAGCTCTACGCGGCGATGCCGATCTTTGCAGCGAAGTTCGAGAGCAAGCTCGAAAGCAAAGGTCAGCTCGACGTTTCGCTGTCCATGGTGGGATCTTACGACGCGCCGCGAGCAACCTTGCTCTCGTCTGATCTGAAGGGCGCCTGCGAAGGTGCGACGCACGTCATTACGTCGCTGACCGCAGGTGCTTTCGAGTTTGGAGCCGGCGCGTCTGCGGGCGCATCGGCGAACGTGAGCGCCCTAGGGGCGGGCGCAGGCGGCGGGACGACCTCGAGTCGCGAGTCACTCAGCCACGCGGGCGAGCCTGCGGTCTGCAAGCAGGCAAAGTCCGACGACAAGGCACCCCCTTTCGGTTGCGGTGCTCTTCTCCGCATCGAAGTGACCGCGCTCGGTGCTGCCGCTCGACCCGCGGCGACCGCCAAGGTCCCCAAGATTGCGGCCCCTGTTGTTGTCGCCCCTCACCTCCAATGGACGCCGTCCCCTCGGTTGATTGCGATGGATCCCCGACTGGACGGTGGTGGGCGACTCGTGAGTGGGCAGCTGACCGACCGCATTGCAAAGCTAGAGAGTGAACTCGATGCCCCAAGCCCGGACGGTGTCGAGGAGTTGGCCGATGCCTACGGAAAACTGGCATGGGTAGCCGAGCGATCGTCGACGCGCGGCTATCCATGGGAAAACGAGTGGACGCTCAAGGGAGCGGATCGTGCAGACTCCCTCGAGCTATCGAAAGTCGCCCTTGCCGCGAGCCGACGCGCGAGTGCGCTCTACGATCTGCTGCGGGATCACTTTCCTGCGTTCGCGCGTCGCGAGAGGGCTGGCTACTTTGCAGCCTTGGAGCACCTCCGGCAAGGCCTCCCCGATGAGAGTGCTCGCGTTTCGCAAGGTGAGACGGCATTCGCGGCGATGTCACTCGAATGGGAGGCCACCCGCGCGTCATTCGAATCGTTCGGCGGTGGTTTCGCAGAAAAGAAAATGCGCGGAACCGGCGACATTCGCACGATGCAGACGGCGCTTCGACGGCTCGACGTCATGTCCGCCCACCCTGGCTACAAGGGCGTGACGCAGGAGTTTGCTTGCTTCGTGAAGGCCACACGCACTCGACTGACGTTCGGCATTCACCAGGGTCGAAACGAGGGGATCTGGGGGCCTATGGCTCTTGACGCCGCGGCGTGCGCAAGCAAGCTCGCACTCTACGAGGCCAGTGCCGTGGCGGAGTACGTCGGTCGATACGAAGCGTTGCAAGGAAAAGCTACCTCCTTCGAGGCGCTTCGGCGAGCGCACCCCGATTGGGGAGATGGGTCGTTGGCCAAGGCGGCGCTTGGTGTGCTTGGCTCAACCAAAAAGGCGGACGCGCAGGCTTCGTTTCTTCGTCAAATGCTCACAAGCGACAGCAAGTCAGCTCAGGAGGCCGCGTGTGAGCGCCTTCGCGCAGACAAGGCACCGGACTCCGCGGCGACTTCGCTGAAGACGAAGTATTGCAGCAAGTGACACAGCGCGTACAAGGCGCCCTTCGGCCTCCTACGCTGACTGAGCGCGAGGGCACCGCCGTGATGTGGTTCCACCACACAAACCCCTACAGCAGCGAGTGCGGAGGACCGGCTCAAGCTGTGCCAGATCATGACGGAGCCATGGGCAACATCCGCGCGCACGACTGCATTCGTCAGGACTTCGAAGGTGGCGCGACACCTGCATGAGGCTAGGCGTGCATCTATCTCCACTGCGCAAACTTTCCATCACCGGCTTTCTCGTCTCGGCGGCGCTCGTGGCGGCGTGCGGCGGCAAAGTGATCGGCCTCGGTCAATCCGAGACCGCGGTCGCAACGCTGACCATGAAGTGCGAACAAATGTTCGACGCAGCCCTGGCGATGGCGAATCGATGTGGCGAACCGGCCGGCCAGCAGAGGTCGGCCAAGGCCTACAACCCTTCGCAGCGAGCGAACTACGTGCGCGCGTGCGTGGCGCAGGCCAGCGCGCCGGGCTACGACCTAGGTCGCCTCGACGCTTGCCTGACGGAGGTTCGGACGACGGACAATTGCGTCGACCTCGCGGAGCTCGAAGCGTCCTTTCCGCCCAACTTCATCTTCAGCAACCCCGTGACACTCGCTGAATGCCTCGCGCACCCCGGCTCGCTCGACTCGGGCGAAGCGTGCGCCTACGACAGCCAGTGCCGAAGTCTTCATTGCATCGCAGGCGCCCGCACGAGTGGTAACCCAAGCTACTGCGGTGCATGCGCTGACGGCGACGCGGCTCCGCGCCGGTCCGGCCTCGCGTCGATTCCACGGCAAAAGGACCAGCCCTGTAGCTCGTCTTGCGCGGAAGGTTTCGACTGCGTCAGCGACACGAAAGACCAGTCCGACACGTGCCAACCGCGAAGCCCCGAGGGAGGGCATTGCGGACCGGTTCACTGCCAGACGGGCCTCGTGTGCAAGAGCAACACCTGCATCCCCGCCCCGGTCGGAGGGCTGGGAGATGACTGCTCGTTCGGTCGGAGTGTCAGCGTCCAATGCGACGAAGACCTCTCGTGTGAGTCGGTGGAAGGTGAAAAGCGCGCGTGCGTTTCCATGTTGAGCCTCTTTTCGCAGCTTGGTGAGCCCTGCGAGGTCAAGGGCAAGAGAGGATGCGATCGGATGCTCTGGTGCGACAAGGGAACATGTCAGCCGCGGGAAGCCGCACGCTGTGCGAATTGATCGCGGTGTCGCAATCCATTTTTCGGCGGAGCCCGCTCAGCTGACCCAGCGCGCGAGCACGACGGTGATGTTGTCCGGCCCGCCGTTCTCGTTCGCTTTCGCGATGAGGGCGGCCGCAGCGGACTTCAGGTCCGGCGTCGAGTCGCAGATGCGCAAGATCTCCTCGTCTGGGACGGGGCCCGAGAGACCGTCGGAACACATGAGGTAGACGTCGTTTTCCCGAGGCGTCTCGAAGCGCGTGTCGACCTTCACCGTGTCTTTCATGCCGAGGGCGCGCACGATGACGTTCTTGTGGGGAAAGTTCGCGATCTCTTCGGCCGTGAGCCGCTTCATCTTGATGTAATCGTTCAAGAGCGAGTGGTCTTCCGTGACCTGCTCGATCTTGCCATCGCGGATACGGTAAACGCGCGAATCGCCGACGTGCCCGACATAGACACCGTCTTCCACGGCAAAGAGAGCGACGAGCGTCGTGCCCATGCCGCGCTGCTTCGCGTCGCGCTGTGCACTCTCGTAAATGCGCAGGTTCGCGAGCTTGATGCCCGTGATGAGGCGGTTCTCCTCGTAGCCCTTCGCGCGGTCCATCTTGTAGGGCCACGTGCGCTCCGGATCGTCGGCGGTCACGGCGAAGAACTCTCGAAGCGCATCCACCGCCATGCGGCTCGCCACTTCGCCGGAAGCATGCCCCCCCATGCCGTCCGCGACGATATAGAGGCCGCTCTCCTCGATGATCGAGAAGTTATCCTCGTTGTGGTTTCGCTTCATGCCGACGTTGGTTTCGCCGGCAACTTCAATCCGCAGGGGCACGGGGGAATCGTGACGGCCGAGGGGCACTTCTGTCAATGAAATCCTTGCACAATCAGGGCGCCGATTTCAGAACGACCACGACGTCCCTCAGGCGATTTCCCCGAAAAACGAGTAGCTTTGCCTTGTCGCCCACCCCGTGAGCAGCAATCTTCGCGCCCAGCGCTTCGGGGCTCGCGACCGCCTCGCCGTCCACGGAGAGGATGACATCTGTCTTTTCGAGCTCTTGCGCCGCCAAGAGGCCCGCGGCGGCGGCTGGACTGTTGGGGGCCACCGCGATGACGCGCACCCCTCGAACGGCCCCCGTGTCGATCGACTCACCGCCGATGCCGAGCCACGCAGACGGGATGGTGGCGGTCGGGGGCGTTTTCGACAAGAACGCGCGGATGAGCGGCACCGGCGCAAACTCGATGTTGCAGGTGGATTTGGGCGCGGCAGCGGTAGGTATCGTGCACTGACGAAGGGCGACGGCGTAGACTGCCCCCGAGCCGTCGAAAAGCGGTGTTCCGGCCTTGAAGTCCTCCCCGCCCGCCGAGACGAGGAGGTCCGTTCCGCCCGTGGGATGCGGACCAAGGGCGACCGTCGTGTCTTTTCCGTCCTTTACGAGATGCATGGTGCCCCCCGTCGGGGCCTCGGAGCTTGCCTTCACGCCGAACGTGGGGCGCCCTTCGAGCGGCACCACGAGGGCAAGCCCGAGCTTGTTCGTGTGCATGACGCGGGCGCGGACCTTGATGCCCGAGGCGTAACGGACGGTGACGTCACGCGACGAAAGGCCTTCGGGGACCTTCTCTTCGTTCGGCTCGTTTACGCGAATGCTCGAGAGAATGCGTCCGTCGCCCCCGAGAACGACGCCGAGGGCCACGGCCTTCCCTTGCTGCTCGATGGTAACTTGTGCGCCAGCGCGCGCATCCGGTTGGGCCCCCGTCGCGGTGCCCGGCGCGTCGACCTTTTGGGCAAAGGCGAACGGTGTGGCGAACAGCGGGAGGGCCGAAAGGGCAAGACGCACGAGGCCGAAAGGAAGACGGACGAAAGAGCGCATCGCGACGCCTAGCGTAGCACCGCTTCTTCGGGGCACGAAGGGGCGGAAAGCCACGCCATTTGCGCAGCTTGACGGGCAAGACCGGGGGAGGGATAAGGGACAGCACGATGGCAGCCACCGACACCCACGCGACCCATTCCCCGAGCGCGCACGCCACCGAAGCGGAGCCGCAGACGCCCATGTGGCTGCCTGCAGTGGGCGTCTTTCTGTTCCTCATCGCCGGCGTGTACGCAGTGACGACCCGTACGCCCGATGCGGACGAGGGCACGTCGGCTCCTTCTGCCGCTCAGACCGCCGCTGCAGCGAAGCCGGCGGCCACGGCCCTTCCGCGACTCGGGACGGCACGTCCTTCAGGCTCGGCCGCGGCTCCCGCACCGAGCGCATCCGTCATTCGTCTGCCGAACGGCATGACCATTCCGCGCCGTCCGCCGAGTGGCCAAGGCCAGCCGAGCCAGCCCGGTCACTGACCGTCGCGAAGCTCACGAATCTGCGGGCGGCCGTTCCGTCGGTACGGCTTCGCGCGCCGTCTTGCGCTTGCGAGCCACGCTCAAGGGGTAGGTCTTGGGCAGACCTTCGAGCGAGATGGCCTCGAGCATCGAGCCGAGTTCCTCCGCGGACCTCGGCCGAGCGTTTACCTTCTTCTCGAGGCAAAGCATGATCGCGCGATCGAGTGCGTCCGGGATGGGAAGGTCTGGCCTGCGCGCTTTGAGCGGCTGCGGCACTTCGCGCTGATGCAAGTCGAGAAGCTCGCGGCGATTCGAAGAACGGATCGGTAGTTCCCCCACCAGCGCTTCGTACATGAGCACGCCGAGCGCGTAGAGATCCGTTCGGGCTTCGACCGTTGCGCCAATGCATTGCTCGGGGGCCATGTATTCGGGCGTCCCGAGCGTGTAGCCCTGTTGCGTGAGGGCCTCGGCGGACGTGAGCTTGCTCATGCCGAAGTCCAAGATCTTCGACGTGCCGTCATCGCAGAGAAAGACGTTGCCTGGCTTGAGGTCACGATGGACGACACCCGCCGCGTGCGCTGCCGCAAGGCCTCGGCACACGTCGATGAACACGGGAATGGCCGTGCCGGGCGCGACCAGGCCCTCTCGTTGGAGCCGATCCGCGAGCGAACGACCGTGGAGACGCTCCATGACGATGAAGATCGAACCGTCTGCCATTTGGTCGAGATCGAAGACGCGTGCGACGTTCGGATGCTCGACGTGCGTTTGGATCTGCGCCTCGCGACGTAACCGCGCGATCTCGCTCGCGTCACGCGCCGCGGCACCGCGAAGTACTTTGATCGCCACTTCGTGCCCGAGCGTCGTGTGCTCCGCTGCGTACACCGCGCCGATGCCGCCCGAACCGATGCGTCGGCGAATTTTGTATTTGCCGGCGAGCACCGCACCCGTGAGTTCGCCGCTCGGGTCCTTCTGACTGTCTCCCTTGAGGGCGAGGCCTTGTTCCAGAGCTGCAATGCGATTCTTTTCGAACGCTCGCTCTCGTCCTTCCGCACGGACGCGCTCGAGCGCCTGACCGAGAGCGAGCGCCGTGCCTCCAACGACGAGCGCAGCGATGAGCGCCGAGATCCAGGTGCCCACCGCGAACAGAATGCCGAAGAGCAGAAGCGCGAGCCCTGCTGCAAGCACCGGCGGCGGGAGCGGGAGAGAGCGCGCCGGCAGGATGTGGACGTCGTACACGACAGCGTCGCCCGCCTCGTCTCTGTATTCCACGCGCGCCGGCAAGAGGCCCCAGATGGTGGGGTAGCTCGAGAGCTCTGCGACGTGAATCGCGCGGAGGAGCGTCTGTTCGTCCGCCGTCAACTTTCGCGTCTCGTCTTCCTTCCGCGGGCGGTACGTCATCGTGACGAGACGCGCTTTCGTCTCGCATTCCCACGCGCCGGTTCTCGTGAATTCGAGCGGGTGGTCCGCGAGGTAGCGATACGCGTCTTGCGGCGTCTTTGCCGTTCGAAGCATGCGCACGTGGGACCCGAGCACTTCCGGCTTCGTCGCCCATGGGCCGAAATCCGAGAGTGAGGCTTGGCCGAGGGTATCGCGCACTTTTCCGAGGGCCCGGAAGAAAGCGTCGACGGAGATCCAAAGCCGGTCGGCCTCTTCCATGTCTACGCCGGCGGCCGAGAGCACACTTCTCTGCGCCTCTTCTCCGTGTTCACTCGCCACGCGAAGGAGGTACGGCTTCAGCACGCTCGCACGAACCTCTTCTTTGCCTCCGCCCGCCAACATGAGAAGGGGAAAGCTTACCCCATTGTCGTCAGGCGTTCAGCAGGAGTTCGCACCACGTCGTTCGGGCGCGCTCGTTTTCCGCGCGGACGAGCGCCTCGAGTGATGAAAGGAGTGCCTCGGGCCCAGCTGCAAACACACACACGCGCCTACGCGACGATTCGGCGCCCGCAGACCGCAAATCGGAAAGGCGAAGCGCGAGCGTCGTTTCGAGGTCGGCCTCGACGCGTGGAAAGACCGCCTCGCGGCCGTGTCCAAGCGGCACGCAAAGCGTCACGCTCACGCCCGCCGCGCGTATGCCGGAAAGCGCGTGAGCCATGGGCACTTCACCCGCAGTACCCACGAGCAAGAACGTCGAAGCGCTCGCTCCCTCGGAAAGACGCGCGCGGAGAATGGCTGGTGCAATCGCGAAGCCCGTGCCAGCGACGACGACGAAGACGTCTGCGTCTCGGGTCTTGTCCCACTCGAAGCCACTCCCGAGCGGTTCCGAGACCGTGAACGCTGCCCCCGCATGCGCCCGTGCAAGCGCTTCCGCCACCGTGCCGCGCGGACGGATGAGCAATCGGAAGGGCGCTTCGCCCGGATCGTTACACAGAGCAAAGTAGGCAACGGCGTCTTCGGCAAGGACTTCCACATACTGTCCGACATGGACGTAGGCCCTCGCGCACGGGGGCGGTACGTCGAGCACGACCTCCACGAGCCCCGCGCCTGCGTCTTCGACCGAACGCACGCGAGCGGTATGGGTTTGTCGTTCCGTGGGGGCGGACACACTTTCAACATACACTCCTTTCGATCCCCCGAGCGTCCGTTGTATTCTCGGTCCATGCGCAACCGACTTCGTTCGCCGCGTTCCATCCGCCGTCGCCTTCCTACCGGCGTCGTGTCGACCCTCATCCCGATCGCTGGCTTCGCGCTCGCCATGCTCGGCCCGCCCGCACTGCTCTTCGCGGAGTCGGGCCCGCCCGCAACGGACGGAGGGACGAGCGACGCCTCCAGTGCAAGCGATGCCGCAGCGAGCGCGAGCGACTCGGGGCCCAAGACGGACGCGAACGCGACGCCCCCGGCCGATGCAGGCAATCCGTGCGCGAGCAAAATTCTGGGCAGCGTCTGCATGGCCACGAATGGCGACCAAGGCACGTGCCAAAGCCGCGAGTGCAGGAAGAGCCTCGCGACCGGCGACGATGCGGGAGGAACCACCTTGCGAGTCGGGTACTGCATCGAATGCGTGACGCCTGACCCGGACGACATCGGCCCGCAAGGCTCGTCGATTACGGGTGGTGGGTGCAGCACGTCGCCTGCTGGCTCGCCATTCACCCCGTTTGCGGCATGCGCCGTCAGCTTCGTGGTGGCGCTCTTGGCGTTCGCAAGGCGCGCAGCGCGCAAGACCTGAAGGCGCGCGCATGGCGCTGCTCTCGTCGCTCGATGCCGTGCGGCGGAAGGTCCTGCACGTTTTCGCACCTTGGCTCGGGAGCTTCTACGGAAGCCCGAGCCGGCGCATTGCATGGGCGGGGACGTTCGGCATCGTGTTCGCGTTGGCGCTAAGCCTTCGCTTTCCGTTGGCACTTGTCGCACTAGGTCCGCTGGTACTCGGCGTGCCCCATCTCCTCTCCGACGTTCGCTACTTGGTCGTGAAGCCAGGCGCGCATCGGCGACCGCTGATCGTTTTGCTCGTGCTTCTGCCGCTCGCGGCGACCTGGTTTTTCCCGAAGCTCGAGGTTGGACTCCTCGCGCTCGTCGGTGCGACCCTCGCGGCGCGGACGAATCTCTTTCGCAAAGCGATCGCCTTCGGAGTCGTTTCGGCGTTGTACGCGGCGGCGTTCACCCTGCCGGCGACGTTCTCCCTCGTCTTCGCACACGCGCACAACTTCATCGCAGCGGTCGTTCTGCTCTGCTTCTCACGTTCGCTGCGCCATGCGCTCGCGCCGGCCATCGTCTTTGCGGTGCTTTCCATCGTCATGCTGAGCGGAGGGTTCGATGGCTTCTCGCAATATGCCGCTGCTTCGGCGCTTCGAACGGGAACCGACCTTCGTCAGGCGATGTGGCAGTACGCCCCCTTCTGCCCGAACGAAACGACGGCCATCCGTTTCGTCGTTCTTTTCGTGTTTGCTCAAAGTGTACATTACAGCATTTGGCTGAGACTCGTTCCGGACGAGGCGCGACCTCGAAAAGGGCTTCCGTCGTTTTCTCGTTCGTTTCGCGCTCTCCGCGACGATTTCGGACGCGTAGGGCTTGCGGGGTTTGCCGTGGCCAGCATCACGTTCCTGGCGTGGGGCGCGCGCGATCTCGAGCCTGCGCGTCTCGGATACCTGCGCTTCGCCGCTTTCCATGGCTACCTCGAGCTCGCGTTCCTCGCCTTGCTCGTCCTCGAGGGACGCGAGCAGTGGATTCCGAGTCTCCAGCCGCGAGCGGCCACGAGCGAACCGAAAGGTGCGATCGCCTGAAGCTCTGGACCGCGACCTACGTTGCCGCGTGGCTTCGTGCGTTCGTATTCACCCAAGCCGTAGAGGGCCCCCTCTACCGCTACGTGGGGAAGGCGCGCTGGAGGGTGGCACTCGGAGCAAGTGCGCTCACGCATCCTTTCGTTTGGTTCCTTTTTCCCTATTTGCTGCTCGTGCCGGGCTGCTCGTTCGCGATGATGGTGGGCCTCGCAGAGCTGTTTGCTTGGTCCACCGAAACCGTATTCGTGCGCTACTTTGCCCGCCTATCGTGGGGCCGGTCGGCACTCCTCAGTTTGCTCGCCAACGGCGCGAGCATGCTCCTCGGCACGCTCGTCCGCGCGTGGACGGGTTACCCTTGAAGAGGTCACATCGAGGTCGCGAGCGCCATGCCCGCGCTGCCACTGCCGAACATGGGCAAGACACGCCATCCGGGCTTCGTGCGCGCCGTCGCAGCCGCAGGCTTGTCCACGAAATGCAGGACTAGACCCGTCGCAATCGTGGCGAGGCCCACACCCATCATCGTGAGAGAGACGAACGTAGCGGGACGCGATCGCTCGGCTTCGGGAATGTTCTTCGCGTCGTCACAATGACTGTTCGGGAAACCGAAATTGCAGCCTTCCGGAAGGCTGGTCGCGGCAGCAACCATCGTGATCGCGCCCGCGAGGAACACGGCTCCGCCCGCCCCCACGACGAGCCAAGGGACGATCGACGGTTGACCTCGGCTGGCGGCCGCCGAAGAGGAATCCGTCGTGGGTACGGGTGCCGCAGGCGCCGACTCCGTTTTGGGTTGTTGAGCAAGAGCGCGACTCTTCTCTTCCGCTTGCACGCGCGCTTTCTCGCGCAGCTTGGTGATGCGTTCGCGAATGCCTGCGGCCGCGGGTGCATCGGGAACACGCGTCAGGTAGAGGTCGAGAACGCGAGCTGCGTCAGCGTAGTTTTGGTCGCCTTCGTAGGCGCGGGAGACGATGACGAGAATCTCGTGACGCTTGCAGTCGGCATCGTATGCAAGCACGAACTGCTTCAATGCCTCGCCGTGCTCACCGTGTTCGAAGGCTTCACGACCCACCGTGTAGTGCGCGTCGAAGGACTCGGCGCCCGTAGCGGCAGGCTTGCTGCACAGCGGAAACACATGGCCCTCGTAGGGGTGCGCTCCACCTTGCGACGGGGGCTTCTGCGCTGGGGCCTCTGCATGGGCGCTCGCGCCAGCCGCGAGCACGACGAGGCTGGCTGCGAAACACGACAGACGTTGGGAAAGAGAGTGCCTCATTCGGTTACCGTTCTGCCTTGCTGGCCTTCTCCCCAAAGATGCCAGAAGCAGTGACGAGCCACGACACACTCGCAGGGTCGGCTGGGAGCAACGGTGCGCAAAGAACGAAGCCACCTGGGCGCAATTCCGCATGGACCGGCACGCCCCAGGACAGCAAGAGCTTCCGAAGACTCTTCGAAATGGGTGACGGCCTTTCGCTGAGCGACACCTTTGCGAAAGATGCGAACACCGCATCGAACGCGGGGTCACCCGTGCGCTGGCGGGGAAGCGTCACGAGGTCGAGCGGCTCGGCAAACGGGCTACCTCGATCGGACGTCACCGCGACGGCCCCCGTGCTCGGTTGGATGACCGAATCGATACGTGCATCTTGCACAATTGCCACCCATGCGCGCACTTCGGTCTCCGACGGCATTTGCGTGCCCCAGTGCTTCACGGTGACCGCCATACGAGCGATGGAAATCGACGCGTACCCGTCCGTCGTCGTTGCGTGGAGCGCGTGCGTGTAGTGTACCGGCACGCGGAGCGTCGCAAATGGTTCCCACGCCCGAAACCATCGCTCGTCGGCATCGGGCTCGTAGCGAAGCCCGGCGCGCCTCGCGAAGTCAGAGAGCCAGGGGACGGATTCGGCGAAACCCACTTGGCGTAGGCCTACATGGACCGGCCCGGAGCGGCGTGCGGCATGGATTCGCCCTTCTTGGCGCGCTGATCCATGTCGTACTTGCTCGGGCACTTGGCGAGCACGAGGGTGGCTTCGAACGAATTGTCGGCGAGGAGCTTGCCCTCGACCGTCACGCCGACTTCGGTGTCGGGAAGATCGCGGAACGTGTCTGGGACGATGCACTGACCGAAGCGAACGGGCACGACCGTTCCGTTTCTCTCGATCGAGAATCGATACTCGCAAGGAGACTCGCGCTTCACGAGGGTGCCGTGGACGAGCGTACCTTCTGCGCGAACCACCTTGCCCTGGAACCGGCTCTTCTCGCGAACGAGCGCATCGATGTCCTTCGAGTACATGCCCTTGTCTTGCATGCCTCCGAGGACGAGTCCGACAAGCGCTGCGCCAACGGTGACGAGGCCGATCACGACGAGCACGCCCACCCGGGCGCCTTTTTTCGGCTCGCTGGCAGTGGCCGTGCGGCGTTTTGGCACTGTGTGCCCTTCACCTTCGGGCCCTTGCGCGGCTTCCGTGGTGGCGTCGGGCGCGTCGGGATCGCTTGGCGGGTGAGGCATGGGAAAGAAGCGTAGCGCCTCGGGTCTCCCCTTTCAATGGGCGCTTGTCGCACTTTCCAGGCGGGGTGCTAGATTTGAAGTGTTGTGATCGACGAGAAAAAAGGAGTTCCGGCCCCTGCGGATTCTCACGTGCGCTGCGTCACGCGCACAGCTCCGTCCTCGCGTCCCCTCATCCATCACGTCGCAGCGCACGAGGTTCGGCGCAACGAACCGGATCCTCCGTCCGCCGACGCGCAGCTCATGCAACCGGTACTCGTGCTCAATCGGCACTACGCGCCCGTTCGCGTGGCCACCGTGCAGCGCGCCGTCGTCTTGATGTATGCGGGCGTCGCGCTCGCCCTCGACGAGCACGGAAACACGTGCGACTGGGACACTTGGCGCGAATTGCCGGTTCGCAGCGGCGATGACGTCATTCCTCTCGTGCGCGGCGGACTTCGCGTGCCGCGCGTCGTCTATTTGCAGCGCTACGACAAGCTTCCCAAGCAGCCGATTCGCCTCAGTCGGAAGAACATCATGGCCCGCGACGGCTTCCAGTGTCAGTACTGCGCGAAGAGACCGCTGCTCCGGAGCGACCTCAACATCGATCACGTGCTCCCGAAGTGCCGCGGCGGTGCTGGCACATGGGAAAACCTGGTGACCTCGTGCAAACCTTGCAACGTACGCAAGGGTCGCATGACGCCGGCAGAAGCGAACATGCATCTGCTCCGAAAGCCTTTCCGACCCCGCTGGTCCTTCGTCGCACAGATCCTTCTCTCGGAGCGACAGCCGTTCAAGGAGTGGGAGCCGTTCGTGAAGACGGGTTGAGTTTGGGTGGGAGCGCCTCTACATACGCGCGATGCAAAATCTCGACGCCGTCCTCACACCTCGAACCCTTGGTGACGGAAGGTACGCCTTCTGCGTCCCCGAAGGCTGGGGTCAGGGAAAGGCCGTCTTCGGTGGCCTCGTGCTCGGCGGACTCGTCCGGGCGATGACGAGGGAGCTCAGCGACGATGCGCGACCGTTGCGATCGCTGTCCGCGGAGCTGGTAGGTTCTCCCGTTCCTGGCGACGCACGCATCGACGTTCGCGTTCTTCGAGCCGGCAAGGCGGTGACGACACTGTGTGCGGACTTGTCGCAGAACGGTGAGCTCCTCACGCACGCCGTCGCCGTGTTCGGCGCAGATCGAAGCCTCGCCCTTCCGCGCCTCGACCTAGAGCGGCCGCGCATGCCACCGTGGAAGGATACGCCTCTGGCGGACATGAGCGCAGCCTTCGCACCGCAATTCACGCAACACTTCGAGTATCGCCCCGTGCACGGCTATCCGTTCAGCGGCCAGAAAGCGAGCACCTCCGGCTGGCTGCGTCCGAGGCTCGACGTGACGGAGAATGACGCGGCGTTCGTCACCGCGCTCGCAGATGCGTGGTGGATCGGAGAGATGGTCGCGTTTTCGGAGCCACGCGCCGCCGCGACACTGACGTTCGGCATCGATCTCCATGAGCCTCTCACCGGTCTGCCTCGAGACGCGCCCCTGTTTCATCAAGGCGAGGGCTTGGCTCGCACGGGCGGCTACGCCAGCGAGGTGCGAACGCTGTGGGGCGAGGACGGCCGTCTCGTGTCGGTGAACCGCCAGCTCATCGCCATCATCAAGTAGGCGTGCGCCCTCGCGACAGAACGGACAGACCGTTCTGAGCGTTCAGGGTACCTCCGTCACCTTCCCGCCCTGACACACGCCCCATGTCGTCCAGGTTCCGGCTTTGCAGACGAAGACGTCTTCGCAACCACAACACCCACTGCCACACGAGAGCGCGAGACCCAGCGAACAATCGGGCGCTTGGAGGTCGAGACAACCGGGACCGCCCCATGCGCCGTCGGGCAGCGGTCCATCGAAAAGCGACGCGTCGGAAGGTGTAGACGCGTCCGAGGCCGCATCACGTGGAAGTACGACGGGCCGCGCCGAGCACGTCTGGACGAGCGTCCAACGGGTGTCGCGACAGCGATAGACCGCATTGCAAGTCGGGTCCGCCGTGCAGAGGTCCGCGTCGCCCGCCGAAGGACAGCCACCGTCCGGGATTTGGTCGCAGGAAACCTCGATCTTCTCGCCGTCACAGGCAAAGACGCTCGTGAGAAGGCCAATGGCCATCACGCTGCAGCTTGCCAGAATCCGGGCGCGCATCCTCCGACTGGTGTACAAGCGTCGGGGAATTCACACAAGTCGCCCGGAGGCCCCCATGTTTGGCATGTCTGCAGTGCTTGCAAATTACACCGGAACGAAGGCTGTTCGATTCGTGCTCACGCTCACCCTGGGCGCTGGTATTCCCGGTGTCATCGCTGCCTGTGGTGGCGGAACTCCTCAGGCGAGCGGTGTGCCCGGCGCTCCCTTGGGAAGTGCGGCTCCCACCGCTGACCCTTCGGCGCCCACGACCTCGACGCAGGTTCCCGCCGATGCGGGCACGGGCCGAAAACTCGTCGCGACGGCGGAGCCCGCGAACGCCGGACCGGAGCCCGGACGCGGTCCGAATGACATCCGCAATGCGGTCATGGCCAAGCGAGCCGAGGCGCGCGCGTGCTTCGATGCCGTCGCGAAGACGAAGCCGGGCCTCGAGGGGAACATCGTCGTCAAGTGGCTCATCGACCCGAAAGGTGCTGTGAAAGACGTGATGATCGATCCGGACAAGACCACCGTCCCCGATCAGACCATCGGCGCGTGCATCATTGGCGTCGTCTCCAAGCTGTCGTTCCCTCCGAGCGCGAAGCACTTCGAGACGAAGGCCATGTACCCCTTCAACTTCAAGGCAAATTCCCAAGCTTCCGACGGACCGGCCCCCAAATGAAAATGCTCTCCTTCCTCCGCGGATCGCTACTCGCCCTGCTCGTCTCGACGGCATGCTCGCTCGATACGGATGAAGTGGAGCTCGCTCTGCCGCTCTCGTGCCAGCCGCTCTTCGGCCCGCAGGAGTGTCGCGTTCCCTTCCCGTCGGACTTCTTCCGCGTGCCGGACGCAAGCACGCCGACGGGCTACAAGATCAGCCTCTCGGGGACCGCCGACCTTCGCACCCCCGCGAAGGACAAACCCGCGTCCATCTACACGCGCATGACCATCGACGGCGCATCGATCGTTCCGACGATCGTCGCAGCCTTGCCGGGCGTGGTCGTCACGGACGGCTTGCCGAGGGTTCAAGACGACCCCACGAAGAGCCAGCGCAAAGAGAGCGCAACGGTCATCCTCGAGGCCGACACGGGCGCATTCGTTGCACACTACACGGACATTATCGGTGACGCCGGCGACAAGCTGAGTGCCCCCATCGTGCTTCGTCCCTTCGTCGCGTTGAAGCCGAAGACGAGGTACGTGGTCGCCCTCATGGGCGTTCGTCGCGAAGACGGGGGCCTTGCGCCCCCTGGTGAGGGGTTCCGGAAGCTCCGCGACAAGCGCGCGACGGAGAAGGCGCTGCGCCGAGTCGAAGGCCACTACGAAGCAGACATCTTCCCCGTCATCGCGAAGGCAGGCATTGCGAGGGAGAGCTTGCAGCTCGCCTGGGACTTCACGACGGGCTCGCTCGATGCCGTGCGGCGCGACACGCTCCGCGCACGCGAACTCACGCTTGCATGGCTGCAGACGCACACGCCCAAGGTCGCCGTCACCGGCGTCGAGCCGAGCACCGACCCACAGGTATGGAAGCTCGTACGAGGCACCATCGAAGGACCGAATTTTCTGGAGAATCCCGACGAGATTCGCACGCGCCTCAAACGAGACGCGAAGGGGAACATCGTCGAAAATGGCACGATCACGACACCTTGGGTGGTGAACATTCCCACGTCGGTCAAGGCCTCTTTCGGCCCCGGTCGACAGGTTGCGATGGGTCACGGCTTCTTCGGTAGCCGCGACGAAGTCTCTTACGGCGCGTCCAAGCCGATCGCGACGGGGCTGAATGGCGTCATGTTCAGCATCGACTGGCTCGGCATGGCGGAAAGCGACGCGCTCGCCGTCGCTTCACAGATTTCCGACGAAGCGGCAGCCATCGACTTTTTGCCCGACAAGGTGACGCAATCGATGGCGAACTGGCTCGTAATGACGCGCGCGATGCTCGGTCCGATGAAAGACCTCGCTGAGCTGAAGCGGCCACTCGCGGGAGGCGATGCGGACGGCGTGCACGTGCAGAACGGTGTCTCGAACGCTGGCGCCCTCGTCTTCGACGGGACCAAGGACAAAGTCGCCTATTTCGGAGCAAGCCAAGGTCACATCATGGGCTCCATCATGGCGGCACTGAACCCCGACATCGAGCGCGCCGTGTTCGACGTGGGCGGAGCCGCCTATACGCACATGATGGCGCGCGCGCGTCCCTTCACTACGTTCGGCAAGATCATCGACGAGGCGTTTGGACGCGATTCGTTGAAAGCGCAAGTCTACGTCGCGACCACCGCAAACGTGCTCGATCGGGTCGACCCGGCGAACTTCGCCGACCTCTTGATCGACGCAAAGCTTCCCGGAAGTCCCGACCGACAGATCCTCATGCAGATCGGCCTCGGCGATTCGTCCGTCCCGAACCTGGGTTCGTTCCTTCATGCGCGCGCCCTCGGGCTCAAGCAGATCGCCCCGGGTCCCGTCGAGCCGTGGGGCATTCCGAGCGCCCCGCCGGAGCAGCTGAAGTCGGGTCTCACCATCTTCGACTTCGGTCTCGACACGAGCGCGTACAACAAGGTTGGCGCGCAGCCGGAGAACCCCGTGCACGCAAGTGTCCGACAGGACCCGAACGCACTGAAGCAGATGAACGCGTTCTATGATGGGAAGCTCATCCACCCCTGCTCCGGACCGTGCAAAGGCGTGCCGGCCCCCTGAGAGGGGACAGGCGGCCGCAGAGAAGGGCCCGGGGGCCTCGTGCCCTCAGGGCTTCACGTTGACGAAGCCCGCCGTCGACTTCTCGGGGTGCAGCGTGAGCTTCACGTTGCCCTCGACTTCCGAGAGCGGCACCGACGAGAACGCGATGCGTCCCTTGCGCTCGGGCGCAGAGCCTTCGCGGTAGTTCCGGATCGGAAGAATCTGCACCTGACGAAGCTTGAGGTCCGAGAGGTTCAAGAGCGCACGGCCGATGTAGTTCTTGCTCTGGTCGCTGAGCGCTGGGTGTGCGCCGTTGCCAAGGCTCTGGAAGAGGACTCCGGTTGCGCTGCCGTTCGTCGACGTGCCGGCCTTCTTGCGCACGACGTAGACCGGCCGCCACACGTGGGGGCCATGGCCGAAAACGACGTCTCCGCCGAGCTCGATGAAGCGCTGGCCAGCGCTCGTGACTTCGCTGTTGCAGTACTTCGGGTCGCCCACTTCCATGCAGTGGAGCGCGAAGATGCGAATCTGCGCTTTCGTGGCGAGGACCTTTTGCATTGCCGACTCGACCTGGGTTGCGCACACGGAATTCGCGCATGTGCGGGCGCTGCCGAAGTAGCCGCTTCCGAGCGCGACGGTGATTTGCTTGCCCTTGATGGTGAATGTCTGGAGCTTCGTGTCGGTGGGGTCACCTTTGCCGACACCCGCCCAGAGCCAGGTCTTCCCCGTGCTCGCGGCTGCCATGTTCGAGGCGGTCATGAGCTCGCCGGAGACGAGAGCGCCGCTCGCGTCGGGCCCCTTCGCGCAATCGCGCGCGTGATTGTTGGCGTTGCCGATGAGATTGAAGCCGCGCTGGTAGAGCTGGTTCAGGTTCTCGGACTTCGAGACGAAGTAGAACGATGCGCTGCCCCACGTGTTGCAGCTCTCGCCGACGACCGTCTCCCAGTTGATGAAGGAAAGGTCGCCGCGGTAGGCATTGCCGAACTTGTCGAGGGTCTCGCCGAACGTTGCCGGAAGGGGATGCTTCGATTCGGACCATCCCGAGTCGCCAAGACCGCGGATGTCGACGAATGCATCGTTCTTTTCGCTCGAAGCGTCGAGTGGCAGGCCGGCGAGGGAGCTGGTCGTGTCCGTCTCCGAGGGGAGATTGAGCTTGGGTCCCGCGGTGAAATTGTCGTCCGAAGACCCGCTTTCGCTGTCCTCGCCTTCGACGCTCGGCTCGCCACCATCGGATGCGCACGCCGCGCCCCCGAGGAGCGCGAAGGCCGAGAGGAGAACCACGTGCAATCGAAGGGGATTTTGTGAAGAATTCATGGGACGGCCCGCCAGCGTAGCATGCGCCCCTGGGCGCGCACGTTTTCCTTAGCGGGAGGGACCCGATGGCTCGTCGCATTCTCCCGCACCGGCGACCGCACCGGCGACCGGGACGCCCACGACGCCCACGACCCAGCCCCACGCAATCCACTCTTGGAACCACGTGGGGAGCTGCTCGTCCGCGATGACGCCGAGCGGCTTGCCGGCCATCAGAGCTTCGAGGGCATCGTACTGAGGCTTTCCGATGCCGAGATAGGTAGTCGCTCCACGGACGTCGCGGCAGAGTGCCACGTACGTTTGCACCTCCTCGGGCTCGGAGCAGACGGGCTGGTCGAGATCGACCGACCTTCGCACGTCATGAACCGGGTAGGCGAAGGCCATGAGACGGAATGCCGGATGGAACGCGAGGCCAACACTGGGCCATGCGTCTTCCGGAACGGCAGCGACGACGTCCATCGAAAGCGGCGAGGCATCGGCGCACTCCGTGATCGAGACGAGCGCGTACTCGAACGCTGCGAGGTCTGCGAGAAAGTACGTCGGCGGCCCCTCTGGGCGAGCGGCGAGGAAGTCTGCGAACGCATGCCCGGCGTAGAGAAGCGAGTAGTGCGCAGGCGGATGGTTCACGAGATAGTCGGCAAGGAGCTTCTTCGTCGGGTCCGTCCCCAGGACGGCCCTCACGGCGGGAAAATCGTCGAGGAGCGACCCCACGTGGCGAAGGCCGAACTGCTCGCGGTAAATCTCGAGATGCGCTGCGGCCGGGCCGACCCCCCCTTTTCGAACTTCCGCCTCCGCGAACGATCGAGACGCCGCATCTTCGGCGACGGGTGATGCGCTGCGCAGGGCTTTCCCGACCCCTTCTTGGAGCTGCGAGAGGCGGCTCATCGAAAGACCTCGCTCCGGATGAGGGTGGCCTTTTCGACCTCCCTCTGAAGCGTTTCGAACGGAGGGATGTCCTCGTCCCATTCGATGAGGGTCGAGACCTTCCCCACCTTGCGAAGTGTATCGCGATAGAGCGACCAGACGGGGTCCGAGACGGGCGTGCCGTGCGTATCGAGCAGGTGGGTGCCACGGTCGGTGTGGCCCGCGAGATGAAATTGCAGGATGCGGTCGTGCGGCACGGAATCGAGATACGTGTGGGGGTCGAAGCCGTGGTTCTTTGCGCTGACGAAGACGTTGTTCACGTCGAAAAGGATGCCGC
This sequence comes from Polyangiaceae bacterium, assembly GCA_046351415.1. Classification (GTDB taxonomy): domain Bacteria; phylum Myxococcota_A; class Polyangia; order Polyangiales; family Polyangiaceae; genus JABFRG01. The sequence goes on from JAXLYO010000002.1 coordinate 803,180, forward strand.
AGTCGGCGCGCTCGGCAATTTCCGACAGGAATGCCCACTCGGGCATCTCGTCCTGCGAGTAGGTGAGGTAGCTGGAGACATTTTCGAGCGCGAAGGGGCGTCCGATGACGTCGACGACGCGCCGAATGCGTTCGGACACGTGCACGATCGTTTCGCGCGTCATCGGCAACGGCAGAAGGTCATGCAGGTCGACCCCTCCTGCGCGCGTGAAGCAGAGATGATCGGAGAACCACGGGGGATTCAGGCGATCGCAAAGGCGTCGGAGACGCGAGAGATATGCGGGATCGAGGGGATCGGTGCCGCCGATCGAGAGCGACACGCCGTGGGTGACGATGGGGTACTTGGCCGACAGCGCGTCGAGGGATGCGCGGGGACGACCCCCGTCGCCCATGAAGTTCTCACTGATGACTTCGAGCCATCCAATGCGAGAAGCGGTAGTCGCCGCGCGCGAAGGGTCTACCTCGCCATGCGCGAGCGTCGCGCCCGCGTGTTCGAGCAAGGCCCCGTAGTGTGGCGGACGCGCACCTACGCCAACTCCCAAGTCTGCGATGCGATGGCGATCTCGAAAATGCATCGTTTTGCTGCGCCGATACTACAAAGGAAACGTGCGCCCGCTCGGGACTTCCGAACGGACGCACGCAGAGAAACGCGGTTCGCGTTGAACTACTTCTTGCCGCTGCAGCCGTTCTTACCGCTGCACGACATCTTGCCGTCCGTGCCCGTCGTGGCGGGGACCGGCGTCGTTGCCGTCGTGACGGCTGCCGAGGGATCTGCCGGGGGCTTCGCGTCGCCGCACGCGACCGCTGCACCCGCGAGAACACCAGCCGCCGCCGCCATTGCCAAAGTCTTGCCAAGATTCATGTGTCATCTCCTAGAAAATGTGAATGTCGGACGTTTCTCCAACAGACACTTGCTTAGTGAAAACGAGCCTTTACGATCGCCTTCGACCGGAATAGGGGAACCAACGTCGCAGATCCCCGCCCGGATTTCGGTACGGGCGGAAGCCTACCTTCGTAGGCTTCCGGAGGTCTAGATTTCTGCTGGACGGGTGCCACCCTACACCCGGAGGGCTGCGCAGGAGGACAGGCGACATGTGCAGGCCTTCCAAGTGTTCCCCACCTTTACGTACAGTGCGCGAAGGATCAGAATCGACTGACATTGAACTCTTTGCGGAGCTAGCCCGGGTGACAGGTCGCAAAGAGTTCAATGTCCGGAGCGAGCCCGGGTGACAGGTCGCAAAGAGTTCAATGTCAGTCGCCGCTCCGCGCCATAAGAAATGAGCTAAGCACCCAGATTGGCAACCATCGATCACGCGTACGGTAGAGCTTGCTGAGATGAGATGAGACGAGGCCGGGAGACAAAACAGAAAGAGGCGCAACCTCCTGGATTGCACCTCTTCCCTCGGAGACCTAAGCCCCCGATTTACGGACTGAAAGTCCTACTCTTCCCCGTCATCGTGACGAGGACGAGCGCCGCCGAGCATCGACGGTACTCCCGCGGGGGGAGCGGCCTTCACCGGCTTCTTCGCAGAAGCCCGTCCGCTGCCAGTCTTGGCCGCCTTTTTGGCGGCCTTACTAGCTGGTTTTTTAGCAGCCTTTTTAGCAGCCTTTTTGGCCGGCTTCTTGGCAGCGCGCTTCTTGGCGGTCTTCTTCGCCGCCTTCTTCACGGTCTTGCCTGCCGCCTTCTTGACGGTCTTGGTCTTCTTCGCAGCAGCCTTCTTCGCAGTCTTCTTTGCAGCCATATTGGAACTCCTCCTGCAGAGGTAATCAGTTGATATAGGTATATGGTAACCTACGTTAACCGTCAACGAAAAACTTGACGCGCGATCCGGCTGAAAGCGCGAACAGCAAAAAATTCACGAGACCCCTACAAAAACCGCTTGAAATGCATCTTAGGGCCGAATCCAGGGCGCATCTCAAAATGTGGGAATTGGAATAATTCGTAAAATTATGGAACGCCAATCGCGACAAAATGTTTTGTTTCGATGGCTCGCGAGGGCGTGCATCGAACTCCGTGTGAGGGTCCGCGAGGACACTCCGAGCACCTCCGACGACACTCGCGACGTCACGGCGCGTCACGTCGAGCACCTCCAGCACCGCCAGTGATGTCTCCGAGCGACACCTTGCTCACTTCGAGGTGCTGACGGCGTGTTCTGCGCAGTCGAGCGGCACCGGACGTCCCTTCGGCGCGAGATCATAGAGGTACTCGCGATGCACTTCGCCTTCGGCGGTCGGTGGCGCGTTGTGCTTCATGAGGGCAAACGCCCCATCGTCGCGCACGCGGAGGTTCGTCTCTTAGTATCTCCCCTCCGCCTTCGGCGCGTACAGGCTCGCCATCCGGAACGGCTGTGGTGGCGCGCTCCGAAATCGAACACCACCCCGCTCGCCCGAAGGAACGACATACGTCCCTGCCGTTCCTCGCGCCCACGCGAAGGCCGCCGCAGCTGTGCGGTGGATCGCCCCTGGGTACTAGCCCGTCGGAAGCGAGCGCGCAGCATCGACGATCGCGGAAGATGTGACGAGCGGGCGGTGCGAGCCGCTTTCGAGGTCGCCGACGAAGAGCGCGCCATCCACTGCGTAAGCGACGACGCGGTTGCGCGCGTCCGCGCAGAGCACACGGCGCGAGTCCGAGTCCTTTCCTAGGAGAGACGCCTCCTCGAAACGGCCATCTTGCCAAACATAGAGGGCGCGCCGCTTCCGGTCGGTCGCCATGACGCGCGCGCCGTCTTCGGAGGCACCGAGCAGCGTGAGGTCGGTCGTAGGTGCAGCACCGGGGAGCTCGCGATAGAAGCGCGAAGGGCCGCTGCCTCCGAGCCTCCTTCGGTGGAGCCGTGAGGGTTCATGGGCGACCTCGCGGCGTCGCACGACGTCATCGCGACGAGAAGCGCAACCGCGAGCACGAGCTTTCCCAAGTGTCGAGCTCTCAGACCACCTCGTCTCACATGAACAGCACTCTGCATCGCTTCGGCTCATCGTTCGTAAGGGGAGGAAGTGTGACCGCGAGCGTTGACGAAGCTTGGCTTTGGCGCGTAGATTTCCCGCCCGGCGCAGGCGCGAACTCGAGCGCTTGCAGTCTTTGCTCCGAGGAGGATTCCAGTGAAGAAGACGTTCGGTTGGATGATGCTCACGACAGCAATGCTCGCGAGCACGGCGTGCGGGCACACGGACGAAGAGATGGAGGCCAAGCAACGCGAGATCGACAAGATCTCCGCCGAGCTGAAAGCCGCCAAGACGCAGCTCGCCCAAGATCAGAGCCGCTACACGGAAGCTCAGGCCGAGCTCGATCGTATGCGCGATCAGCTGAAGGCCGCCGGAGCCGGAGAAGCCAAGCTCCAGCAGGCGCTCTCTGAGTACCGCGCACGTGCAGAGCAACTCGCCATCATCGAGGGCCGCTTCAAGGAGCTCCGAAGCAAGCTCGAGAAGCTCAGCAAGATCGGCCTCAAGGTCGTCGTGCGCAACAATCGCATGGTCATTCAGTTGCCCGGTGACATCCTCTTCGACTCGGGCAAAGACGAGCTTCGTGAGCAGGGCAAAGAAGCTCTCTCGCAGGTCGCCGAAATCGTCCGCAACGACAAGGACCTGAACAGCCGCAACTTCCAGGTCGCAGGCCACACGGACAACGCCAAATACGGCGGCGGACCCTTCCACGACAACTGGGGTCTTTCGCTCGCCCGCGCGCGCCAAGTTCTCCTTTACCTCATCTCTCCGGCGACCCCGGACAAGAAGGGCAAAGTGAATGGCGGCGGCCTCAATGCGAAGCACTGGGCCGCGTCGGGCTACGGCGAGACGGACCCCATCGCGGGCACCGTCGAGAGCCAGGCCAAGGACGACATGCAGAAGAATCGTCGCGTCGAGCTCATCGTGCAGCCGAACGTCGAAGAAATGCTGAACCTCAACAACATCAAGTAAGCGATGCCCACGACCGCCCCCATGCGAGCGGCCGCCATCGACATCGGGACGAACTCCGTATTGCTCCTCGTCGCAGAACGAGATGCAAACGGAGTTCTTTCCGTTTTGGAGGAGCGCGCCACGGTCACTCGCCTCGGTGAGGGGGTCGATCGAACGCGCGAGCTCCGCAAGGAGGCCATCGAACGGACGATCGGTTGCCTTCGCACGTACGCAGAGCGGGTCCGCGCACTCGGAGTGACGGAACTCGCCATGGTGGGCACGAGCGCCATGCGCGACGCGACGAACGGACCCGCGTTCCGTGAGGACATTGCGTTTCTGTTCGGTGTTCCCGTGCGCACACTCTCCGGCGCAGAAGAGGCCGAGCTCACGTTTCGAGGCGCACTCTCAGGGCTCACCGTTCCTCGCGAAGACGCCACGGTGTTCGACATCGGCGGCGGCAGTACGGAGGTCGTGACCGATCGCGCTGCGGATGGCGAGAGCTATGCGCACAGCTTCGACATCGGAAGCGTGAGGCTACACGAGCGCCACCTTCGGACCGATCCGCCGACCCTCCCCGAGATCGATGCACTCCGCGCCGATGCGAAGTCGATCTTGGCGCCTCTCGCCGATGCGAAGAACGCACGCAGCGCACATGTCGTAGGCGTCGCGGGTACCGTCACGACGCTCGCCGCCGTCCATGGATCGATCGCACCTTACGACGGTGCCAAAGTGCACGGCTACGAGCTCAATCGAGGCGAAGTCGAACGCGTGGCCAAGCGCCTCGCCGGCATGCCTCTATCGGAGCGGCAGGTCGTGCCGGGACTCGATCCGAAGCGCGCGGACGTCATCGTCGCAGGGGCCTACGTGACCCTCGCCGTCATGGATGCTCTCGCTGCGGAGCGCATCATCGTGTCAGACCGCGGCGTTCGCTGGGGACTCATCGAAACGCTCCTGCCCCCTGCGCGCCCCGCTACTTGAAGAGCCCGCCGAAGGCACCGATGAACAAGACCGCGAGCGTCGCGGGCACGAGATCGATCGAGAGCACCATGTACACACTCGTGTCGTTCCTCGGTGAAAAGCCGTGGTGCGTGAAGACCTCCACGCCGGCGCCGTGATAGAGCGTCCCCCGAAGCCCCGCACGAAAGCCGGGAACGCCATTCGTATCGATGGTCGGGCCGCCACGGAGGGAGAGCGCCCACGGCCCCGAGACGCCGAGGCCCGCGGTCAGCGTGAGTTCGCCACGATCGACGAGCGGCGCGAAGGTGTAGCCCGCGTGGAGCGCCAAGATCGAGGCAATCTTCGTGCTGCTGTCCCGCGTCGCCAATCGAACGAGACCGACACTGAAGCCAAACGTCGCGCCCCCGCGCGCCGCCGGCGCAACGATGGCACCCGCCCCCGGTTCGATGAGGAGCGACGGCCAAGGCGTCACACTGACTTTGTCCCCATGCTTCGCGTCGTCATCGTCCTCGTCGTCGTTCGATACCTTGGCGGCAGGCGGCGGGGGAGGAGCGGCCGCAGGGGCGGCGGGGGCAGCCACGGGTGTGGCAGGCACGGGCTCTGAAACGGAACGGTTCGACGACGGAGCGGAAGACGGCGGAGGCGGCAGCGGCGGAGGCGTCCCCGTGGTGGCGGGTGCTTGCGCCGGAAGAGCGGAGGGCGGGGTCGGGCCATCCGCGCGAGCATGCAGTGCAAACAGCAGCGTGAAGAGCACCCCGCCCGCTTGGGAAAGTGCGCCGAGGGCCTTCACGGAACTCCGTTCAAGACGGCTTCGCTGATGTCGCCGAGTTTCAGGGTCTTGTCCCCACCGTGATCGTGCACGAACTTGTCGGCTTGCGCCGGGGCGACGGGCACGAGGTCCTTGCCCATCGGCCCGAGCACGTCGCTTCCTACGACGAACACGACGTTCTCACCGTCGGTCCAGGTTCGCGAGTAGTATTCCTGCACGCGGACGGTCGTTCGAACCTTTCGCGTCGCACGCTTCTTGAGCGCACATTTCACGGTATCAAAGGAGGTCTTGCCCCCCGTATCCGGCATGAGCAGCTCGGTGCGAAATGCGCTTTCGGGCACGATCAGCATGCCGCACCGATCGCATCGCGCAGCCTCGTTCTTCTTGCAGGCACCGGAGGCCGCCATGGCCAGAAAGAAGAGGGCGACGGAAACGGAACGAGCGATCGACGTCAATGCCACAAAGAGAGTCCTCCGGTGACCCAAGCGTACCTGACCGTGGGCCAAAGCGACGTAAGAAGCGCAATCGCCCAGGCAATCGATTCCCCCCGAAACAGTCTTCTTGCGAGGCCGAGCGCTTCCGTCGGCGAATCACTTCGTTTGGAGAGCGCCGTCGAAAGCCATGCACCCATGGACCATACGAAGGCGAAGTAGAGTGAACCGAAGAGCGGGTAACCGATGCCGTAGACGTCTGCTTTGAGGAGGCAGAAGGGACAGACGTGGGTAGGCGTCTCGAAGACGTGGGGCGCAACTTCCAGCACCGCATAGCCGACCGAGATGGGTAGTGCGACGAGCGAAACGACGCCCGCGGCGGCAGCATTCTTCGCGCCAGGCCTTCGCCATGCAACGACGGCAAGCGCAAGCGCGAGCACCATGAGCACGGGTGGTCCAAAGGAAAGCAGATTGCGCGAGCCCGACGCCGCGAGCGGTTCCGTTGCTGCTGCGCCGCCCGCATCGAGTTCCACCGAACAGCACGATGCGATGACGGTGAGGTCCAATTTGCGCGCGAACTGGAATGCCAGAGCCGCGTCGAGCACCGATAGCGGCGCGAGCCCAATCATGAGCCAGGACATCGCGCGCACGAACTGCGTCCGCTTCTGCGTCGCATCGAAGGACATGAGCTGCGCCGCGACGCCGGACACGAGGGCGAGCCCCGACGAAACGAAGAGCGACGGAAAGCCCCACGCATTCGACGCGAAGACACCGTAGCCGCACATCGCTCCACGAATTTGCGGTGCGAGCTTCTCTGCCGAGAGAACTGCCACCACGACACCCACGACCTGGAGCAGCAGCGCAATCCGGAGCAGCGTCGTGGAAAGCAGAAGCTGTCGTTCGAGCGCCAATTGCCCTTCGGTCGCGGCATGCAAGTCGTAGTGGCGAAGCACCTTCACTGCCGGGATCAGCGCGCGGAGGAAGAGCACGGCCGTCACGAAGGCCGCCACCAGACGAAGCAAGATCCAGGGTTCGAAGAGGTTCACGATGCGAGCTTTCCGGAGGCGAGCGTGAGCGTGAGCGACGCATGAGGAAGCACGCGATCGTCGTGAGATGCCACGAGGACCCCCTTGCCTTCTTTCGCGAGCGACGCGAGCTCTGCGAGGAGGAGATCCGCGTTCTCGACATCGAGGTGCGCGGTCGGCTCGTCGAGCAGCAGCAGAGACGGCGAATGGACGAGCGCACGTGCAAGCGCCGCACGCTGTCGCTCGCCTCCCGAAAGGCGGGAGGCCGGAGCTTCGGCGTGGCTCCCGATACCGAATCGATCGAGCAGCTTGCGCGCATGGACGCGATCGCCAGCGCGAACTCCCACGGGCACGATCGGAAGAAGCACGTTTTCGAGGACCGTCAGGCGATCGATGAGCTGGAGATCCTGAAACATGTAGCCAACTTCCCGGCGGCGTAGCTCGGCGCGCGCGCGATCTCGTAGACGCGACGTGGCTTCCCCCCGCACGAGGACTTCGCCCGACGTTGGGGACGCGAGCCCTCCAGCGAGCGAAAGGAGCGTCGTCTTCCCAGCACCGCTCGGACCGCGAAGAACGGCAAACGTGCCTTCGGGGAGAACGAACGACACACCATCGAGTACCGTTCGCCGCGCCCTTCCGTCGGGGACGCGCTTCACCACTTCGCGAAATTCGAGGACCGACAACGGCCCGGAGTCTAGCGTCGCTGCACCAAGACGGCCATGTGTCAGATTGTGCCGTTTGGAAGCGGGATCCGGACCTGGCGCAGCCCTCGTCACACTGAACGCAATCCTGAGCGTCGCCCAAGCTGTTGAAATGACACGGGATGACGCCGTGGCACGAGATGTGTTAGAGTTAGACCGGATGCTTGGGTCGAAATCACGCCTGTACTGGATTTTCGTTGGGGGGGTTGCCCTCGCGACGGCGTGCAGTCTCAACCCGCAGCCCCTTCCTCCGAGTGACGACGATCGAGGAGGCGCGAGTTCGTCCACGAGCGGCGGCGCATCGGTGGGCGATGCAGACGGTAGTCAGAATGCCGCGGACGGCGGCGACGGCGGCGATGGAGGAGTCGGCGAGGGGGGTGACGCTTCGCTCGATGGAGGTACGGACTGATGCCCGACCACAAAGCGAAGGTCGCGCTCGGTTGCCTCTTCGGCGCGATGATGTCCGTCGGGGCCGCCGCCTGCATCTTGAATCCGCAACCACTTCCGCCCGAGGCCGCATCGTCCGAGGACGATCCGACGAAACGAACCGACGCGGCCACGGGGACCCCGCCTTTCAGCAGCGACGCTTCGGTCCCCAGAGACGGGTCCGCCTCGATCGATGCGAGCGACTCGCCAGACGCGAGCGATGCATCCCTCGAAGCCGGCGACGCTTCTTTCGACGCCAGCGACGCGGGCGACGCGAAAGCCGACTGATACGACGAGAAGGCGGGCTTACGCGCGTGCCTTCGAGTATTCGTCGAGCATCGTCGCGGTCACTTGTGCGACGAGGCCATCAGCCACCCGCAGGCGACGCGACAGGTCGCGCGCGATGTTGAGCACGAGCATCGCGTAGGCTTTCACATCGGTGCGATACAACAAGTCGAGCTCCTCTGCGGAAATGCGCAGGAGCTTGGTTGGCGCAAGGGCCCGCAACGTGGCGGAACGGGGTTGCAGGTCGATGACGGACATTTCGCCAAAGCAATCGCTCGGTCCGAGAATGGCGACGCGCGTGTCGCGTCCGCGACGGCTTCGCTTCAGCACCTCGAGCTCACCCGAGAGGAGGACGTACATCTCGCGACCCGGTTCCCCTTCGCGGAACGCGACTTCGCCGATCGCGAGCTTCACGAACTGGCAATTGTCGACGAAGAATGCGCGCGCGTCGTCCGAGAGACCGCCGAACACGCCGATCTCCGCGAGACGCTCCTTCAATCCCTCGGCGCCCGCGCTCGGAAAGAGCGAAGGGCCCGCAGCACCCGTCGTGGGAATCTGCCGCGACTTCAGAGAGCCCGAGCGAAGCGTCTCTTCCTGGCTCGGCTTGGTCCGCTTGCCTTCATTCTCGCTCACGATTGCACCTCCCCGCCACCGGGCCCGCTCTGCGCGGAGCCTTCGTTCGGCGGAACCAAACTTTGACCGAGACTCTTCGTGAAGACGACGCGTTTGCGGCCGGGGCCCGCGTAGTCCTCCACTTCTTGGGCCAAAAACCCGAGCGCCAAGTGAAAGCGCAGAGAACCTTCGTTGCCAGCCGTGGTGATCGCCTTGAGACGTTCGCACTGTTGTGCGCGGCACACTTCCGTGAAGCGCTCGTAGAGAAGCCTTCCGACGCCGCGCCTTCGATAGTCCGGATCGATTCCGACGAGCTGGACGTAGCCCGAGGGCACGGGCCGCGGAACGATGAAACCGAGGAGAAAGCCTACGATTTCGCCTTTGTCTTCCACGACGAGGGCGTTTTCGCCGAGCTCATGGAAAAAAACCGGTTCAGCGAACGTGCCAGGCGCCCCGCCCCACCAACGATCGATGACTCCGACGATGGCGTCGAAGTCCGTTTTCGTCATTGCCCGCGTTTCCATGCGAAGGTCACACCTTTCCACAAACATCCCAAACTTCCAAGTCCCGCGCCGGGTTCCTTGACGTGCGTCCGTTTGCCGGGCATTGCCCGAGCATGGTTTCGAAGGCCCCGAGTCCCTCCCCCATCCTGATCGCCCCGTCGATCCTCTCCGCAGACTTCGCGAAACTCGGCGAAGAGATCGCCGCAGTGACGGAGGCGGGCGCGCACTGGATTCACGTCGACGTCATGGACGGTCATTTCGTTCCGAACATCACGATCGGCCCACCCGTCGTGAAAAGTTTGCGCAAAACCACGAAGCTTCCGCTCGACGTCCATCTGATGATCGAGAACGCCGATGCCTATGTCGAGGCCTTCGCGACCGCCGGCGCGGACTACATCACGGTGCATGCGGAAGCCTGCACGCACCTCCATCGCACGCTCCAACTCATTCGCAGCTTCGGAAAAAAGGCGGGGGTTTCTCTCAACCCGCATACTCCGGAGGCGGTGCTGGAGTACGTCGCTGACAGCGTCGATCTCGTCCTCGTCATGAGCGTCAATCCCGGCTTCGGGGGCCAAGCCTTCATCCCCGCGGTGCTGCCGAAGATCTCGAGCGCGCGCCAATGGATCCGCAAATCGGGGCGTGACATCCGCCTCGAAGTCGACGGAGGAATCGCGGAAGGCACTGCCGAGCAGGCCGTTGCAGCGGGTGCGGACGTGCTGGTCGCGGGCAACGCGATCTTCGGCGTTCCCGCCGGTACGCCACCGGAAGCACTCACGCGAGCCTACGGTGCTAACCTCGAACGCGTACTCGCGTCTGCGCTTCGCGGACTCGGAAAGGACGCATGAGAGGTTCCCTTCGCGCGAAAGCGCTCATTTCGACGCTGACGCTGGCCTCTGGGCCCGCGGCCTTCCTTGCATCATGCCTCGTGTCCTGTGGTGGTTCGCCGGACGCGGCCCCCAAGACCCCGATGGCAGCCGCCACGGCGATGGCTTCGGCGACGAGCACGACCCCAATCCCGGCCCCTGCCGAAAGCGCGCGAGGCTCGAACGAAGCTTCGGTGAACGCGATGCTCGCACGGACGCTGAAGCAGGTCGAACAGGCCCGAGGACTTCGCTCGAAGAAGCCGGTACCCGGTATGTTCCTGCGTCGCGACGAAATGATCGCCCGCGTGAAGGACCACGTGCACCGCGAAGTGCCCGCGGAAGCCATCGTGCGCGAGGGCAGAACGCAGCAGCTCCTTGGCGTCCTTCCGGAGCAGTTCGACTACGAAGCGGAAATGTACGCGATGCTCGAGGACCAACTCGCGGGCTTCTACGCGCCCGAGGACGGCACGATGTACATGGCGAAAGACCTCGAAGGCGACATGTCCGATGCGACGGTCTTTCACGAGCTGGTGCACGCGCTCCAGGATCAGACATGGGACCTCCGCACGCAGACGAAGTACAAGCCCGGCGAAGGCGATCGCTCCTTCTCGCGGAGCGCGCTCGCCGAAGGCGACGCGACGAGTGCGATGCTCGACCCGCTTCTCTCGAAGATGGGCGGCATTTCCGTGCTCGACATTCCCGATGATCAGGCCGAGCAGCTCTTGCTGGCGGCGGCCGGGGGCAGCAGCAAGCGCAATACGCCGGCGATCATGCAACGCTCTCTCGTCGCGCCGTATGCCCTCGGGCTTCGCTTCGTGAATGGCCTGCGTCGAAAGGGCGGCTGGAAAGCCGTCGATCAGGCGTGGGCGAACCCTCCGACGACGAGCGAGCAGCTCATGCATCCGGAGAAGTACGCAGCGAAAGAAGCTCCTCTTGCGGTGAATGCACCGAACGCAAGTGCGCTCGACCCTGGGTTCAAAGAGAGCGACCAAGACACCCTCGGCGAGATGGGCCTCGTGCTCTTGCTCGAGCAGTGGGCGGGCGAAGACAAAGCTCGCGCACTTGCGGCTGGCTGGGGCGGAGATCGCGGCGCCTACTTCCAGAAGGGCGACGAGATCGCGCTCGCATGGCGCGTCGACTACGACGCCGACGTCGCCAAGGACGCCAAACGCGGAGCCAAACAAACCGCTTCCGTGCTCGAGGCAAGCTTCACGAAGAGTCTCGGGAAACCTGCCATTCGCAAAGCGGACTTCGTCTGCTTCGATCGACCGCACTTGGGTCCGATTTCGATCGGCTCCAAGGGAAAACGGCTCACGTTCACGGCGGGACCGGCAAAGCCGAGTCCCACCGGGTTTTCCTCCACGGCAACGTGCGCTTCGGTGAAGTCATGGGCTGCAAGCGTCGGGAACGAGCCGCCGAGGGTCCATCTCTAGGGCACATCTCATAATCTCGGAACGAGGATCTGCGAGCGCTGCGAGCACGAATGCGAGGAGCGACGACGAAGAATACTGCTGCTACTTGAGGAGGAGTGACAACGCAGGCGGGGCCGCCCCCGCCGCAGAGCCGACGGGAGAGGTCATGAGAGGTGCGCTAGAACCGACTTGGTGCCTTTGCGCTATAGCCGCCCGGGCCCGGTCGCACCCATACGGTAACGTGGCTACGAAGGCCGAAGGGTCGGCGACGCGGCGCGAAGACATTACTCGAGACTACTGATACTGGAAACACAGCAGCGCCGCGGGTTCGTTGCAGCGGTTGCCAAACCCGTTGGTCCACGACTGCGCTTGGTTGTCTTGCTTGATTCTTCCATTGCCCGCTGCCCCCACGCCTCCAGCGCTAGCAATTGACCAATTCTTGCAGTTCGGGTGAGGGGCTGCTCCCGCTGCTTTTCCGCCAACGTCGGTACCGGTCCAAAACAACCCACCGTTTTCAGTTTGCTGCCCAAGTTCGTTGATGGATAGATCTACGTCTGGGTATCCCGCCCATTGCGCTTTTGTCTTGAAGGCCACCGCTCCTGCAGGAGTCCGCCACGGACCGGCACCATCCGGTACTCTGGAAATCGCATCGGACGTGTCTGTCGAGAGCCAAGCACGAAAATTTCCTCCGAAGCCGGCAGCCGCCGCGAACTGTTGGCACGCCGCATCCGCTTGACTCAAAGCACCAACGTTTCCTACGAACACCGCCTTCGTTACGAAGACCACAAACCCTGAAGCTTTCGCATCGCTAGAAACGCCTCCGTCTACGGGGAACCCGCTGTCGCTACTTGGCTTTGCGTCCGGATCGGGGCCCGCGTCTGCTGCCCCAGCATCGACTTCCGCAGCACTCGAGCCGCAACCGAACGTGAGTGAGAGCACGGCGAATGACGTGAAGAGGCGTCGCATTCGAAGAGCATACAATAATGCGCGCGATACCGTCCCGGAAAGGCCCTAGCTCCCTAGCGCCGAGCCTCTTCCTTCATCATGGCTGTGACGAGCTCCTCGAGAAGAGCTCGCCCGGTAAAGGCACGCCGAAGAGCCCGCCGTTCTGCACGATCTGAACCTAGCCAGAAGCCGCTTTGAGCAGCATCGAGAGCCCCACATACGCCGCGAGCTTCTGCACCATCACACGATCGCGCGGAAAGAGGACGTGGTGCTCGTGTACGGTGCGCTCTTTCGTCGCAACGGCCAAGTGAACGGTGCCGAGGGGTTTTTCTTCGGTGCCGCCGGTTGGACCCGCGATGCCAGTGATGCCGAGTGAAATGGTCGCGCCCGTGCGCGCACGAATGCCTTCCGCGAGAGCACGCGCGACCGCTTCGCTCACGGCACCGTGCTCTGCAATGAGCGCCGGCGGAACGTCGCAAAAGAGCGTCTTCGCTTCGTTGGCGTAGACGACCGCATCGGCGAAAAGCAGCGACGAGGCCCCGGGAAGAGCCGTCAACATTTGTCCGACGGCGCCCCCCGTGCACGATTCGGCAATCGCGAGCGTGTGCTTTTTCGCTTTCAAGACGTCGGAGACGACGCCGGCGAACGTGTCGTGCTTGCCCCCGAACACGTGCGCGCCGAGTCTTTCTTTCACGATGACCGTGACCTCTTCGGCGAGGCTCGTCGCGCGGGCTTCGTCATCTGCGCGTGCGAGCACTTTCACTTCGATCTCCGGAAAGTGTGCGCGATAGCCGAGCACGACCCCTGGATACGACGCTTCGATGCCTGCGAGACGCTCGCCGACTTGGCTCTCTGGAAGACCGAAGGTTCGCAAGTGTATTTGATGCTGCGTCTTTCGAGTGAGGTGCGCGATCTTCGGGAGGACTTGCTTTTCCCACATCTCGTGCATTTCGCGCGGAACTCCCGGCATGAAGAACGCCTGAGCCCGGCCGCACTTCACCGCAAACCCGGGAGCCGTGCCCACCGCGTTCGGAAGCACCGTGGCCCCTTCGGGGAAGTCCGCCTGCTTCTCGTTCGAGATGCTCATCGTACGACCCAACCGCGCGAACCTTGCGCGAATCGCTTCGAGCGAGACCTCGTCGCGTTTCATCGAAACGCCAAGGGCCTTCGCAACCGAGGTCGATGTGAGGTCGTCGGTCGTGGGACCGAGACCTCCGGTGCAAAGAACGATCGTATGGGCGTCACAAAGGCGGCGAAACGCAGCCACGATGCGCGCTTCGTCGTCGTCCGTCACGACGTGTTCGGTGACTTCGAAGCCCTCCGCCGTCATGCGTTCCGAGAGCCACGCCGCATTTCCATTCACGAGTTCGCCGCGGGTGAGTTCGGTGCCGATGCACAAGATTGCAACTGTTCGTGGTGTCATGGGGCCGGCACATCATAGGCGCATCGGAACCCGACGCGCGAGTCGCGCGTTTCTGGATCGAGAGCGAGGTCCTGCCACGTGCGGAGCTCCGCGGCGAACTCGGCTTGATAGTGCCCGCCGCGCGCATGCCCTTCGAGCGGCTCTGAAGGACGAATGACCCATTCGCTCACGTTGCCTCCGAGGTCATGAATGCCAGCGGGCGTATCGCCAGAAGGATGCGTGCCAACCGTGTCCGGTCCCGTAGCGCCGCTGGCGCATGGTCCCTTCGCGAGACCCCACGCCGCACGCCTGCACACTGCCCCCGTATCGCCCCACGGATAACGGGACACGTCCGCGCGCGCAGCTGCGAGCCATTCGGCATCCGTCGGCAGTCGACCACCTCGTGCAGCGCAGTAGAAGGCCGCCTCGGTACGGGTCACGTTCGAGAGCGCGCGAGGTGCATCGAAGGGCGTTGGCGCGAGCGCTCGTAACGGGCACGTTTCGCACGTCGCACGGCCGACCGTCACTTCGAACGCGTCGATTTCGAAAAGTTGTGTACGCACGTGGACGGGCTTCACCTTCGTAGGGGCTTCCCAATCCGAAGGCGCCCACTCGAAGTCACTCGCAGGAACGAGGACGCGCGCGTCGGGAGCATCACAACCGTGGGGCGTCGTCACGAGCGGCAGCGGACACTCGGATCCTTCTGGAACGAGACACCGTGGCCCCACAGCGATGAAACCGGGTCCGCAACCACGGTCGGTCGGAACGTCGTGCTGCCTCCGAAACCAGAAAGCGAGCGCGAGCACGGCCCCCACCAGCACGACGCCAAAGGTGACGCGCGCACGCTTCGTCACGCCGCGGGAGCCCCGGCAATATTCGTGCAAAGCGCACCTATCTTTTCGATCTCGATGCGCAGCGTGTCACCGGAGACGAGTGGCCCCACCCCTTCGGGCGTTCCCGTGAGAATCAGGTCACCCGCCTCGAGCGTCATCATGTGACTCATGTACGAGAGGAGGTCGGGAACAGCGAAGACCATGTCGCGCGTTCTGCCGTCTTGCCTCGCCTGGTCGCGCACGAAACACTGCACGCGAAGGTCACGCGGGTCGCAGTCTGTCTCCACGTGGGGCCCCACCGGACAGAACGTGTCGAAGCCCTTCGCCCGCGTGAACTGACCATCTTTTTTCTGCAGGTCACGCGCCGTGATGTCTCCTGCGCACGTGTAGCCAAATACGGAACGCAGCGCTTCGTCGGGACTCGCGTTCTTGATCGTGCGACCGATGACGATGGCGAGCTCTGCTTCGTGTTCGACCCGCTCGCTGATCGTGGAGGGAGGCAGCACGATGGTGCCAAACGGCCGCAGGAGCGCCGAGGTCGGCTTCAAGAAGAGCAGCGGTTCCTTCGGCACGTCGTTGCCGAGCTCTTTCGCGTGTGCTGCGTAGTTCCGGCCGACGCAGAGGATCTTGCGCGGCGTGACCGGTTCGAGGAGGTCGTCTTTCGAGAACGTGACGATCTCTGCGGTTGCGCGCCCACCATCGGCATTCACGTCGTACGGCGCACCAGAAAGAAGTTCCGCGCGATCGTCCGAGACGAGTCGCGCGTAACGGGGACCAGAAGGCGTCGAAAGGCGTACGAAGCGCATGGGGGCAAGCTAGCAGAGCTTGCCCCCACCGAGGCCTTCAGTTTGGTTCGGCGTCCTTGGCGGCGTCCTTGCCCGCGTCGACGGGGCCGGCGGGCTTGGGAATGCACGTGAAGGTGGTACTGCTGCCTCCGTCGCCCCCCTTGAGGACGAAGGAGATGCTGCTCGAACCGCTCTGCGCCCACGTTCCGACTTCGTTGCCCCCACTCACGACCTTGCCGTCGGATCGGAATGAGTTGCAGTCGTAGACGACGTCGGCCTTGGTTGCGCCCGCCGTGCACTGCATGGGCGTGCCACACGCAAAGGGCCTGCCGTTGCCACCCGCGTCTTGCGTGGGCGCGACGCCGCTGTCCCTGCTACGGCCGGCATCGGAGCTGCCTTCGCTACCGCCCTTTCCGTTCGGCTGCTCGTAGCCGTGGACAGGTGGCACGTCGCCGCGGACCGGCGTGTCGTCGTAGACCCCATCCACAATGCTGAAGGTTCCACCGCTACCGCCGCTGCACGCGAACGATGTGAGCGCGAGCGAGACCGCGAAGGCGGGAAACACAATCCGTACGAGTTTCATCGCAGCACCTCAGAAGTAGTAGAGAGCGGCGATGTTCTTCGTGAACAAGGCCCAGGGGTCGGCTTGAACGGTCGTACCGAAGCCCGACGAGGAGGAGCTAGCGGACTTTTGCCCTTGTGTCGCACTCACACTGCCCGCTTGGAAGTACATGCCGACCGAGGCTTGGAGCGCGAGCTCCGGGATCCCCATGAAGCCGAAGTGGATCTCGGCGCCCGCACGCGCACCGATGTCGAAGCGGAAGCCGCTGAGCGAGGTGTCGGGCGTGTTGTTGGGCGAGCCGGGCGGCGGCTTCAACGTTTGTGTGGAGAAGCCGACGTTGAGCTCGGGAACGAGCTGGAACGTGTAGTGCTTGCCGCCGGCGAGCGCGATCGGGACGCCGCCATGGAAGATGAAGCCGAACGCGCCGGCGCCTTCCGTTGCGACCGAGCCGCTACCGGAGGTGTTGGTGCTGGAACCGCCGCTCGACCATCCCATACCGATGCCCGCATCGATGCCGAAGCGATTGCTGATCCAATAACGAGCGCCGATGACCGGCGCTGCGATGTTGCGTGTCTGGACGGGCGTCGCGACGGCGTTCGTCGGAAGCGTGTCGGGAATCGCGGGGAGCGAGGCCGCGATCGGAACGTCCGCGACGCCGAAGTAGCCGATCGCGAATCGGCCCACGAATTTCTCGTGGTCGGAAACCTCGGGGGCAGCGTCTTTGGCAGCCGCGGTGGAAGGTGCCGTCACTTTGACTTCCACCTTCTTTTTCGGCTCTTCGCCGCCGTTGCCATCGTCGTCCGCATAGGCGACGCACGGGACGAGGGTGAGCGCTGCCGCGGTCATGGCCGATACACATCCGAACGAAAGCTTCTTCATAGACACGATCTCCTGTTTCACGCAGGGACGACCTTTACCGCGCAAGCGGACGTAGGTCTCCTGTTTCGGCCTTGCACCGAAGCTTCCCTGACGGGCGGCGACGGCAATGGCCGGTTGATGCCGGTTGGCAGTGGTCCTCACATGGTTCGAACGAACTCTCAGACGTAAGTGGGCCAAAATCCATACAAGGGGGCCAACTTTCGTCCAAACGCCCACGCTCCCGCTCGCCCCGTCCGAAATGTGCGGAAAAGGCGAAGGGAATGTGTGTTACCGCCTCATACGTAGGAGAGGACCGTCACCTTCCCTGCTCGCCGCGACGTTTGCGACAGATACGATCGGACGGTAGAATGAGGCGCACATGAAGGTCCGCATCCTCGTTTGCGCCTCGGCGCCCCTGCTCGCAATCTTGGCCTGCGGGGTCCACGGAAGTGAAGAGGAGAAGTCGGGCACCGCGTCCACGAGGCATGGCGGCTACGTCATCGGCTCGGCAAAGCAGGCCATCTCGGGCGGCTCCGATACGTCGAGCTATCCGTTTGCGGTCGGCATCAAGATCGGCAACGCCGGTCGCTGCTCCGGCACGCTCATCGCGAGGAACCTGGTCCTCACCGCACGTCACTGCGTAAGCACTCTCGACACGGGCGAGGCTATCACGCCCACGTCGGTATTCAACGCCAACTACACGGCCGCCACCTTCGGCGTCACGACGAACGCAACGATGGGGAACGGGTCCGGCGGCTATCGCGGCGTGAGCGAAGTCCTCTATCCGTCGAGCAACAAGGCCATCGGCAACGACATCGCGCTTCTCGTGCTCTCGAGCAGCGTGCCCGCGGGTGAAGCCACGCCTGCCACGCCGGTGGTCCAGCACGCCGCTTTCAACTTCGCACGCTACTCGTACAACTTCACGGCCATCGGATACGGCGTCACGGGCCCCGGCCTGAACGACTCGGGGCAGAGGCGCATTCGCCAAGACATCAAGATGCTCTGCATCGATGGCAGCCAGAGCCCGGGCAGCTGCGCCAACATCGTCGACGACCAAGGCAATCGCGCCGTCGCCCCGAGCGAGTTCCTCACGGGTGCCGGCGTGTGCAAGGGCGACTCCGGCTCCGGCGCCTATCCGCAGAAGAACTTCAACGCGGCGGGGACGATCTACACCTACGGCGTCTTGTCCCGCGGCCCCGAGTCCAGCTGCGACAACGCCATCTACACCCGCACCGATTCGCATCGCGCGTTCATCATCGCCGGCGCGATGACGGCAGCGGCGGCCGGTGGATACGCGGCGCCTTCCTGGACCGCCAACGAAGCGCAAGACCCCGACGATACTCCCTTTGCGGGCCCCACACCGAAAGACGCGGGCAAAGACACCGGCAAGAAGGACGGCGCGACACTCGCAGGCTTCGGCGAAGCGTGCGCCGCAGACGAAGAATGCGGCTCCGGGCTTTGTCGCACCATCGGCGAAAACACGGTCTGTTCCCAAGGCTGCTCGACCGACAATCCGTGCCCCGAAGGGTACGCTTGCAACGCAGAAGTCTGCGGCGCCCCCGCACCCGCCGGGGCGAGCTCGGGAAGCAAGCCGACGAGCGCCGCTGAATCGACGACCACATCTTCGTGTGCGCTCGACCCCACGAAGCCGACCCCATGGCGCGGCTCGCTCGTCTTCGGTCTCATCGCGGTAAGCGTTCTCGTCCGCCGTCGCTCGCGCGAATGAGCGATTCCGGTGCGAAAGGCCGCGTCACGCGACGCGACTTCGGTGTCCACGCACTCCTCGCGATAGCTGCGATCGCTTGCACGCGAAAGTCCGGCGGGAGCGACGGTCCGTCGAGGTCCGAAGGCGGGCCGCTGCGTATCGTTTCCCTTTCGCCGTCCTTCACGGAGACGCTCTTCGCGATCGGCGCCGGTGATCTTCTCGTGGGCCGTTCGAATCAATGCAACTTTCCGGCGGCGGCGCTTTCCGTTCCGGCCGTCTCGGACTTTGCGGAGCCCAACCTCGAGGGGATCCTTGCGCGACGTCCCACCCTCGTCGTCGGCCCCCGAGGTCCCGCGACCACACGGCTCGAGCAGCCTCTCCGCGATCGCCACATCGACTCGTATTTCAAGAGTCCCGAATCCGTCCGCGACATCGAAGAGATGTTCCACGATCTCGGCAAGACGACTTCTCACGTTCGAGAGGCCGAAGCGGTCTGGCAATCCGCGGAAGACGTGCTGAAAAAGGTGACGGTCGCGGTCGGTTCGCGTCCCAAGAAACGCATCGCGATGCTCCTGTCGACACGCCCCATCTACCTGGCGGGGCCCTCGAGTTTTCCGGGTGGGCTCGTCACGCTGGCTGGCGGAGAGAACGTCGCTGCGGTGAAGACGCCCTATCCCGCGGTCAGCATCGAAGAGCTCGCCGCGTGGAACCCCGACACCCTACTCGACGCGACGAACATGGGAAGCGCCGCACGCACGGGCATCTCCGCGGCCCTCCCTGGCTTCCACCTGTTGCGAGCCGTGCGGGAGAACCACGTCGTGCCGGTCACCGATGATCGTGTGCTCAGGCCCGGACCTCGTTTTGCGGAGGGCGTGGAGGTCCTCGCCCGGTCGCTCCACGCGGAGGCGTTCCCTTCCCCATGAGCAAAGTACGCGTCGACCAACTGCTCGTGGACCGCGGCCTTGCGGAATCGAAGAGCCGTGCACAGGCCTACATTCTCGCGGGCGACGTCCACTTCCGCAGCGTGCGCATCGACAAGCCAGGAACGCTCGTGCCGAGCGATGCGGAGCTCACGGTCAAGAAGCGCGGCTCCCGCTACGTCTCGCGTGGCGGAGACAAACTCGAAGGTGCGATCCTCGGTTTCGGCGTCGAGCCCAAAGGAAAGCGCGCTCTCGATGTCGGCGCATCGACCGGGGGCTTCACGGATTGCTTGCTCGAGCACGGCGCCGCATCCGTCGTCGCGGTCGACGTGGGGTATGGCCAATTGGCGGCGAAGCTCCGCTCCGACCCCCGCGTCGATGTCCGGGAACGCACGAATGCACGCACCCTCACGCCCCGCGACTTGGGCGGCGAAGTCGACCTCGTCGTGGTCGATGCATCCTTCATCGGACTCGAAAAGCTGCTCCCTGCGATCGCCGCCTGTCTCCGCGCGGGTGGTGAATTGGTCGCGCTCGTCAAGCCGCAGTTCGAGGTCGGCGAGAAGGAAGCCACGCGCAGTCGAGGCGTCATTCGGGACGCAGATCTGCGGAAGCGCACGATCGAGGAAGTCACGCTTCAGGTCGAGAGGGCCGGCTTCGACATCGTCGGTGTCCGCGACTGCGTCCTCGCCGGTCCCAAGGGCAATCTCGAAGCCTTCGTCTACGCGACGAGGCGTGCTACATCCGAGGCGTGAAACGCGCTCCCTCGCTCGGTGCGATCTTCCTGACGGTCTTCCTCGACCTGCTCGGGTTTGGTCTCGTCCTGCCGTTTCTCGGAGAGGGCGCGCGCGACACATTCGGATCGACGGAATTCGTCGGTAGCTTGCTCGCGTCCGTCTATTCGCTGATGCAATTCCTGTTCGTGCCCGTCTGGGGGCGCCTCTCGGACCGCATCGGTCGGAGACCCGTGCTCCTCTGGTCGGTCTTCGCGTCGATCCTCGGGTGGCTCGGTCTCTTTGGTTCGCTGACGTTCGGGCACAGCGTGGTGTGGCTCTTCCTGACACGTGCCTTCAGCGGCATCGCGACCGCGAACCTCGGCACGGCGAGCGCGTATATCGCCGACGTCACGAAACCGGAAGAGCGCGCCAAAGGCATGGGCCTCATTGGAGCAGCATTCGGTCTCGGGTTCATCATCGGCCCTGGCATCGGCGGGGCGCTCGCCAAGGTGCTCATCCACGGTCGCGCGGGTGGGGTGCCGTGTCTCGTGGCTGCGGCGCTCGCCTTCGTGAACTTCCTGTGGGTATTGCGCGGCGTCCCCGTATCCTTGCCGCCGGAAAAGCGGGCTCCATCGAAGAGACGCCTCGCTCCACTCGACCTCGCCGCCACGAAGCGCACGCTCCAAAAGCCGGGCATCGCTGCGATGGTGCTCATCAACTTCGTCGCGATCTTGGCCTTCACGTGCCTCGACCAAACGTTTCGCTTCTTCAACAAAGACATCTTCGGGTTCGACCAGCTGCAAACCGGGCTCGTGCTCATGCTCATCGGCGTATCGAGCGCACTCGTGCAAGGCCTCATCGTGCGCAAGCTGTCCGGCAAAGTCGCCGACGTGACGCTCGTGCGCGCGGGCCTGTTCATCCAAGCCGTGGGCTTCCTGCTCCTCGCCCTCACGCCTTCGATTGGAGCCTGGTCGCTCTACGTCGTCGGCGCCATACTTGCGCTCGGCAATGGCCTCTCGCAACCGTCGACCTCCGCCTACATTTCCAGGCGGAGCAGCTCTGCCGAACAAGGTGAGACTCTCGGCACGAGCCAATCGTTCGCGAGTCTCGCGCGCATGTTCGGTCCGGCGCTCGGGGGCTTTCTCTACGGGTCGATTGGACCACGGAGTCCCTATGTCGCCTCGGCGCTCGGCATGATCGTAGGCCTCCTGCTCGCGACCCGCCTTTCCAAGCAGCCGCCCGTTCCGGAAGCTGTACCCAGCGGCCCCGACGCGACCCCCGCAACCTAGGGGCTGTCCCTAGAAGATTGTGGGACAGCCCACAGGCCTCGCGGTGGTCGGACGAAGTCGGGTTCAGCGAAGCACCAGGACCCAAATGTCGTAGAGCGCGTGCGTCCAGACTGCTGCGGCGAACCCACGTGTCACGTAGATCAGCGTGAGCGCGAGGCCAAGCACCGCGCGGAAGAAGAACGACTTCATGTCGAACGCGTCCGAGAGCTCTCCGACGTAGTGCATGCCGCTGAACAGCGCCGCGCAAAGGAGACCGTACACCACCGTGATGAACGCGGAGCGCACGGTGATGCGGAAGCTCCGGGCCCCCAGCAACTTCACCTTCTCGCGCGTGAAGAGCCACACGATCACCTTGAGGCCGAGACCGAACAAGATCGCGCGGAACGCGAGCTCCTCGTAGAAGCCGGCGCCGAGCGCCATGATCATCCCCGTGAAGCGGCCCCCCTCGGCAAGCGCGGGTGGCCCGGCAAAAACCCGCGTGACGAGATACCCCGCCGCAATGCGCATGACGATCGCATAGAGGACTCCCTCACACGCAATCTGCAGAAACTTCCTCGGGGCGAACCCTTGACCGCGACCCGCAATCGCAAACACGGCCGCGAAGACCGCCGCGATGGCGCCGGTAAGGCCAAGGTAGCGAAGCGTGTCGCCCTCGGCCGCGCGCAGCAGCCCTCGCGTCAGAAAGTCGGTCGCGTTCTGGATGCCGAGAAAGATGACGCCGAGGTGATAGAAGAGAAAGATCGGCAACGTGAGGCCCACTTCGACCCACGGCGCCGGCTTGGCGGCCAGATCGGTCGGGGCATTCCCCTGCACTCCTTCCTTCGCAGCCATGGGACCATTGTCGTCCCGCGTCCGCGATCGCGCCACTTTGTCGCGATCGACAGGACAAAGAGGCCCGTGAGACGCTAGAGAGAGGGCGATGGGCGTCCTCCCCCACGCACTCGTTACGTCGCGTTCTTCGTCGACGGCCCCCAAGACCGCCTATTTCCTCCACGGCATCCTCGGCAGCGGCGGAAACTTGCGTACGCTCGCCAAACGCGTCCTCGAACGCTGCGAGAGCGAAGGCGAAGCTTGGGAAATCGTGCTCGTCGACTTGCCAGGCCACGGCCGGAGCGAGCCCATGAAAGCTCCGTTCACGCTGGCTGCATGCGCCGATGCCGTTCGAGAACTCGCCGCTTCGCTTTCCAAACCCATCTCCGCGCTCGTCGGGCACAGCTTTGGCGGAAAGGTCGCACTCGTCTACGCGGAGAGCGACCCCGAACTCCCGGTCTGCTGTACGCTCGACTCCGCGCCCGGTCCACGCCCGGATCATCATGGCTCGGAGAGCACCCTGCGCGTGGTGGATGCCCTCCGTTCGCTTCCAGAAGTCTTCGAGACGCGCACGGCCTTCGACGAACTTCTTCGCCATGCGGGGCTGGACCAAAACCTCATCGCATGGCTTGCCCTCAACGTCGTTGCACGAGAAGGCGGCGGCTTCCGCTTTCGCCTCGACCTCGACGTGATCGACGCGCTGTTGAACGACTACTTCGCCCGAGACTGTTGGTCCGTCCTCGAGCGTGAAACCACCCACTTCTCGGTCGTCATCGGCGGAGCATCGGGCGTTTGGGACGGGGAAGACCGCGCCCGCGCCGAAACGCTCTCGAAACAAGGGCATCTCGCCGTGACCGTCATCGCCGGGGCGAGCCACTGGCTGCACGTCGATGCCCTCGAACCAACGGCGGACGCGGTCGCCTCCTCCCTTCTCGTGCGCTAAGGTAACGGCGTGCGATCTTGGCGCGGTCCGGTAGCCCTCTCCTGTGCATGCACCATGCACTTGATAGCGTTCGCCACCGTTCGGTCGCTTCGTATGCCGGAACGCGCGCACGTTTCGGCGCCCACCGAGAGTCACGAAGTCGAGCTCTCCGAAGAGCCGCTCGCCGCGGAGGTCCCTTCCGCCACGCCGCCTTCTCGTCCCGCGGTGCCCACCGGGGGAGCGGTCGCAGCGGCCACGCTTCCGCGTCGTTCGGAGAGCCACGGCGGAGCAGCTTCTGCCAACGCGCCAGATGGGCGCGACGAGGCCTCGACGGTCGGAGCGCCGCGCGCTCCGGGAACGGCTTCCACAGACCCGGGCTGGCGCCTCGACGTGTTCGGCAACAAGGCAGGCGCTGGCGGTACGAAGGGAGAGGTCGCGCTTGCCATCCCGGGTGCTGCGCGTGACGCGCTCTCGGCCCCGGGTCCCGCGAGCACGACCTTCGGTCTTCGCGAAGGGCTCTCCCAACACGACACCGACCTCGGCATCACGCGAGGCGGCTTCGTGCGCACCGCCGTCGAAACGGCCGTGCATTCGGATACGGCGCCGGCGAGTGGAACCGCACGCTACGACGTGCGCGTCCTTCGAGACGGTACAGCGATCGTTTCGCTCGAAAACGCGAGTCGTGATCACGAGGGGTTTACCGCGCTCACGGGTACGATTCGAAAACACATCGACCCGAAGAAGCTCCGCCTGCCAGATGGCGCCAAGGGCCTCCACGTCGTCATCGAC
Organism: Polyangiaceae bacterium; assembly: GCA_046351415.1. Classification (GTDB taxonomy): domain Bacteria; phylum Myxococcota_A; class Polyangia; order Polyangiales; family Polyangiaceae; genus JABFRG01. The sequence goes on from JAXLYO010000002.1 coordinate 827,584, forward strand.
GTGGACATCCATGACCAGTACCCCGACGGCCGCAAGCCTTCAGAGGTCGGAAAAGTGGTGGCCTACGTCGGCCCCGGCGAATACGACATCACGAAGGACGGGTTTCTCGTGCGGAAGATGCCTGGCGCTTCGATCGGGTTCACCGGCAAGGTGTGCAGCGGCGCGGTCTATGTCGGTCCCGCGGGGCTCGGCCTCCAAGGTGGCTGTTCGGCCGTGAACGCCGGCATGCCCGCACGGCGCATGGGAAGCGCGCGAGTCGTCTCCGAAGGCCTGCTCTGAGCGAGGACGAAGGCCTTGGCTTCACTTCGGTAGCATCGCAGCAATCGCGAGCACGCTCTTCCAATTGCGCATCGTGACCGTCGAGCCGAGCGCGCGATCGAGCACGTTCGGCGTGATCTTCGACGACCCTGCGCCTCCGAGGAAGTCGACCCAGAGGAAGTTGCGTCCGACGTGGACGCGTTCGCCTGCTTTTGCGTACCCTTCGAGCATTTCCGTCGCGCCTGCTTTGGCAGAGCCTTTCGTCAGCCCGAGATGCAGCAGCTGAGGACGCTCCTTCTCGGCGTCCGGAAAGGGGCTTCCTTCCGCGTAGCTTCGCCATTCCTTGGCCGTGCGGACGATGGTCACGACTTCGAACCCGAACTTCTTCTGAAGGGCACGCTCGAGCTCTACCTCGAGGTCCGGAGGCGAATGTTTCGTCGTCACGATGAGGTTCCCGCTCTGGATGTACGTCGTTGCCGTCGCGCAGCCGATCGCTTTCGCGAGCGACACGAGCTCGGCCATCGGAACCCGCTTGTTGCCCCCGACGTTGATGCCTCGGAGGAGCGCGACGAGGACGGCCATGTACTCAGCCCACGCGAGGTGTCAGCCGATACACGACGGCGACGACGACGATGACCCACAACACGAGATTGAGCACGAACGGCACGTCGCTGAGCATGGCCTGAGTCGGAGACTCGGCTTTGCCGGTTTTGCTGCCACTCGTTCGGCCCGACACCAAGGCCAAGAAACGGAAGATGCCAAACACCGTGAAGGGCGCCGTCAGCCACAGATAGTCCGTGCGGAAGAAGGCGCGGGTGTCCTTGTCGAGCGTATAAAGGATGTAGGTTACAATGGTCGCGCCACCGGTGAGAGCCATCGCGACGGTGAGCGATCGGGGCGAATAGGCCTTCAAAGCCGCTCGCTGCTTGCCTGCGTTCTCCCCTGCGAGTTCGTGACGACGCTTGCCGAAGCCCAAGAACAAGGCGAGCAGAGCCGTACACGCATACATGTACTCACTCACGGGCGTGCGCGTCGCAAGGCCGCCCGCGACGACGCGGAGCACGAACCCCAAAGCGATGAGGCCCACGTCGAGAAACGCGACATGCTTCAATTTGAAAGAATAGGCGATGTTCTCGATCAGATAGAAGAGCGCCACCGCTGCAAAGCGCCAGTCGAGCCAGACCGCGGCTGCGAGACTCCCCACCACGAGGGCCACGGCCGTGAGCTTCGCCATCGATTCGGGCACCGCGCCGCTGGCGATGGGCCGCAGACGTTTGACCGGATGGATTCGGTCGGCTTCGACGTCGACGAGGTCGTTGATGGTGTAGACCGCTCCCGCGAGAAAGCAGAAAACGAGCGTGGCCGCGGCCGCCCGCCCGGTGACGAGCAGGTTCAGCGACATGACGCCTTCGCGCACCATGATGACGTCCTTGTGGAAGAACATGGGCGCCATCACGAAGAGATTCTTCACCCACTGGTGGGGCCGTATCATCTTGATGATTGCGCGGAGCATGGCTTTTCGGAGGTCTACAACAGTCTCGCACGACTTTCCGAGTTTTTGCCCGAAATGTGGTGGGTGCGACTCCGCGCAACTTGACGTTCTTCCCTCGGCGCATGACAACCGTGGCGTGCATTCTCGCAATCTGCCTCGCCCCATCCTAAAGCTCGTCGTTCGGCTCGTTTTCGGCCTCGCGCTCGGGGTTTCGGTTTTTGCGTATCCCTCGATCGGGACGACACCCTCGTATGCAGCTCCGGCGGCAGGAACGGGACGCGCATCGTCGCTCGATCGCGTGAAGTCTTTGCGGGACGACGTCGTTCGCGCGCGAGGCCCGGAAGCCTACACGGCATTGCGAACGCTCTGGCAAGAGTGGGACAAGTCCGACCCCACGCTCATCCAGGAAGCGCTGCTCGGCCTGTCCGAGAGCACGGCGCTCGCAGCTCCGGCGCGAACCTATGCAGGTCTTCTCGCCGCGTACGGCAAGCGTCGTCGAGGTGACCTGCCGGGCTCGCGCGCGAGCATTGCGAGCCTCGGTTTCATCGACAAATGGCTCATTTTGGGGCCCTTCGACAACGAGGGAAAGTCGGGGCTCCTGCGTGAGGAACTACCTGAACGCGAGCGACGCGACGCCTTCGAAAACAAGGCTTACCCCGGGAAGGAGCGTGCCGTGCGCTACCGCCCGCTGCCTCCCGTCTTCAACAACGGCTGGGTCGATTTCTCGTCGCTCCTTCGGCCTCAAGAGAACATCTGCGCATTCGCGACGACCTACGTGACGGCGTTGCCCAAAACCCCGTCGCCCCGTCAGGTGTCTCTCTACGCGGGAAGCTCGGGTGCACTCCGCGTCTATTGGAACGGAGAAGAGGTTCTGCGTGACGAGAAGTACCGCGCCCTCGATGCCGATCGATTCGCCACGACCGTCACCCTCAAAGCCGGTTGGAACCGTATTCTCGTGAAAGTCTGCGGTGACGAAGATGCCCCCATCTTCTCCCTGCGCATCGGAAAGCCCGATGGGAGTCCCGACCTTGCCCTGTCCGTGGATGCGGACGGCGCCCATGGCTCTGAGGCATTGCCCGAACCTGAGGTGAAAGGTGCGAAGGCTCCTCGTGCGCTCGAGATGCGCGGTCCCATTCCCGACTTCGAAAAGCGCATCGTCGGAAAAGACGCGGCGTCGCTCGAAGCCTATGCGCGCTACTTGCAGATGACGCAGTCGGACGACCCTGCGGAACATCGAGCTCGCGACCTCGCCACGAAAGCTGCAGAAAAGACGCCTACGATTCCGAGGCTTCTCCTCGCGGGCGAGCTCGCGGAAAACCGCAATCAGCGAGGCGCTTGGATCGAAAAGGCCGAAAAGCTCCTCACTCCGGCCACGTCGAAAGACGAGCGCATCGCGGTGCTACTCGCGCGCGGAAGCCATGCGCGCGGCGGACCCAACTGGCGCGATGGAATTCCCTACTACGATCGCGTCCTCGCCCTCGATCCGGACAACCTGCCTGCCACACTGACGCGCGTCGAACTCTACGGCGAAGCGGGCCTGCGAGAGACCGCGCTCACGGTCGTCGAGCACGCGCTCATGCGTCACCCGCGTTCGGTGTCGTTGTTGCGCGAGTACACGACGCAACTGCGCGGAGCCGGCCGAATTCGCGAGGCAGGAGAAGCGATGGATCGTTATGCGCAGCTTCGCATGGACGATCCTTCGTTCGTCCGCACGAACCTCGAGCTCGCCCTTGCCCGCCGCGACGAGCCAGAGGTTCTCCGCTGGGCTGAACGACTCGTCGCACTCGCACCAGACAGCGCGCAAAGCCTCGTCACGGCGGCTCGTGCACACATCTCCCTCGGAAGACGCGCCGAAGGCATCGCGCTCTACAAGCGGGCCCTCGAGCTCGCCACCGACGACACGGACACGATGCGCGCCCTCGCCGAGGTCTACGCGGTCGGCGGCAACAAGGACGAGCAGCTGCGCCTCTTGAACCGCGTGCTCGAACTCAAGCCGCAGGACAAGGACGTTCGTGAATACCTTGCACACGCGACCACGGCGAAGCCGAAGGCCGACGAGGGCTACGCGATCTCGAAAGACACGTTCCTCGCCTGGCGGAACCGCCCTTCCGACGGACAAGCGCGCCGTACGCTGGTCGACTTGCAGGTGACGAGCGTGTTCGCCAACGGCCTCGCGAGCCGCTTCCATCAGGTCGTGTTCCAGCCACTGACCGACGCCGCGGCCGCCGAGGGACGCGAGTACGCCTTCGGATACGAAGCCGACGCACAGACGGTGCAGCTCCGGGGCGCGCGCATCTACCGAAAGACCGGTCAGGTCGAGGAAGCCACCGAGATGGGAGAGACCGACTCCGACGACCCGGGTATGGCCATGTACTCGAGCTCCCGCGTGGCCTACGTCCACTTTCCTCGGCTCTTCCCTGGCGACGTCGTCGAGGTTCTCTATCGCATCGAAGACGTGGCCGAACGCAACGTGTTCGCCGACTACTTCGGCGAGGTGCGTTACCTACAAGGGCGCGACGCGATCTTCCACGCCGATTACGTGCTGATTACACCGAAAACGCGTCAACTCTTCACGAACAAGCCGAACCTCGCCAACTTGAAGTCGAGCGTGACCGAGAAGGGCGACGAGCGCATCTACCGCTACACCGCAACGGACGTCCCTTCGCTCCAGGGCGAGCCTTTGCAGCCGCCGGGCTCGGAGCTCTTCGCGCACGTGCACGTCTCCACCTACAAATCCTGGGACGACATGGCACGCTGGTACTGGGGTCTCGTGAAGGACCAGTTCGTCGCCGATGACGAAGTGAGGCGACGGGCGCTCGAAATCACGAAGGGGCTCACGACCGACGCGGCCAAGGTTCGCGCCGTCTACGGCTTCGTCGTCCAGAAGACCCGCTACGTTGCGCTCGAGTTCGGCATCCACGGCTACAAGCCCTACCGTTGCGCACAGATCTTCGCGCGCGGCTTCGGTGACTGCAAAGACAAGGCAACGCTCATCGTCACGATGCTGAAAGAGCTCGGCATCCCCGCGACGATCGTGATCGTGCGCACGCGACACAAGGGTGACTTCGAATCGGAGCCCGCCAGTCTCGCGCCCTTCGACCACGCGATTGCGTACGTTCCCTCGATGAACCTCTACCTCGATGGAACTGCAGAATACACGGGTTCGACGGAGCTTCCGCAGATGGACCGCGGAGCTTTGGCCGTCCAGGTGAACGAAGGAAAACCGAAGCTCGTGCACCTCCCCGACCCGCCCGCGAGTGAAAGCGTTCTCTCGCTCCGAACCGAAGCGACGCTCGGCGACGGCGGCAGTGCAGCCATCGATTGGACCGCTCGCGTGACGGGCGTTCATGCTGCCGGTTTCCGTCAGCGCTATCACGCGGCGTCCGCGCAAAAGACCCGCATCACCGAAGACCTGAGCGCCGCCATCCCGGGTTTCGACCCGGATGCCGTCGACACCGGCGACCTCGAGAACATCGAGGAGCCCGTGAAACTCCATACGCGTGGCAAGGCCAAGTCCTTCGCGCGCAAAGATGGCGATCGCTACTCCGTCCCGGTGGGTCCCAAAGATCACTTCGTCCGCGACTACGCCGCGCTCGGAACGCGCAAACGCGATCTCTGGCTCCCGGCACGCACGACCACCGACGATGAATGGATCGTGAAGCTACCTGCGGGCGCGAAGGTCCTCGAAGCGCCAAAAGCCGCGAGCGGACAATCGCCCTACGGCGCGTACACCGTGACCGTCGAAAACAACGGTGGCTCCCTCCGTGTTCGTACCCACGTCGCGTTCGACAAGACGCGCATTTCCGCTGCCGAATACCCGGCCTTCCGCACCTACTGCGAAGAGGTCGATCGGGCACTCGGTCAACGACTCGTCTACGGAGCGCGCTAAGTGAAGACTCTATCGAAATCTCTCCTTGTCTCGGGCCTCGCGCTCTCGGTGGTCGTCTCCAGTGCTGCGTGCGGCGGCCCCATGGTGGTCAAGGGTCCGGCCGACATCGCAACGCTTCGTTCGGAAGGCGCGGCCGGCGATCGCGAAGCCGCGGGCCGGTGGCTCCTCGGTGAAATGTTCGAGCCCGGTGGGACCGCCGAGCGCGCCGCCGAGGCTCGCGCAAAGCTTGCCAAGATGCCCCGCGGCGGGTTCCACGCATCTCTCGCGCGCGGCATCTACGACGAGACCCATGGTGAGCCCGTACCGGCATCGGACTCTTTCCTCGCTGTGCTCGAGGAAGCCTCTGCGAGCAGCGATCCGGATGCGGAGCTCGCTGCGTGGTACGCGGCGGTCCACCTCACGACACTGCGCGGCAATGTTCCGCATCTCTACAAGACCCATCGCCAGATGGTCGAGCGGCTCTCGCGCAACCCGGGTCGCCTCGGTTGGCGTGCGGTCTCGACGCTCCTCGAGTGGGGCGTCGCCGAGAACGCCGACGAACCAGCGGGAACCGCCGACGACCTCGACAAGCGCATCACGAACATGCTCGGCTGCGTGCGCAACATTCGGTTGGCCGGCCCCTTCGGCCAAGGAAGCGCCGCCGATCGTCGTCGTAGCTTTCCACCGGAGACTGCCGCCGCGTGGCCACTCACCTGGGCGCGCGATCCCGTGCGCGGCATCGTTCCGCGCGTGCTCGACTCCGAACAACCTCGCTGCGTCGCTACCATCAAGCAACGGGCGGGTGACGGCATCTACTATGCGGAGACCTTCGTCGACGTTCCCGCCGATCGCGACGTCATCGTCGCCGTCCAGAGCTCGGTGAAGGTGTGGGTCGACGACCAGCCCGTCATCGAACGAGACCTTCGTCAGTGGGGCATTTGGCAGCGTTTCGGTGCCTTCGTGCACATGCCGAAGGGAAGACACCGCATCGTGGCTCGCCTCATGAGCGACGGAACGACGATTCGCCTCCTCAATCCAGATGGCACGGCTTCCGGCATCACGGGTGACGCCGATGCGACGAAACCCTACGGGCTTTCCCCCGTGACGGTGCTCTCGGCCATCAACCCGCTCGACGTTCGATTTCCCAAACTCACGAAGGGCGAGCTGCCGCCAGCGAGCGCTCTCTCCCGGATCCTCGCGGCACACGCAGCGCACGGCGAGGGCATGGATGACGTCGCAAGCTGGCTCATCGAACCCATCACGCAGGCAGGCGATGCTGCCGGCGTCACCTTGGAGCACGCCTCTATCTATGCGCGCGGCGATGCGGCCATGCCGACCGACGTGCGACGCCGCACCGAGCGCGCGTATCACTCGAAGGCCATCTTGCGCGACCCTCTCCTTTGGTACTCGCAAACCTGGCTGGTGCTGGACGACGCTTCGCAGCGCGGTGCCACGGAAGCGGTTCGTCCGCTCCGGGCGCTGGTCGCCAAACTACCTCACCAACCCGACATCATGGCGGAGCTCGTTCGTCTCTACGGGCGCCTCGGCTGGCGAGCAGAGCGCATGCGCGCGCTCAAGGACTTGACCGCCGCGTTTCCGGAGAACACCTCCATTCTCGAACTCTATCGCGACGCGCTCGAAGACGACGGGGCACTTGCAGAAGCAGATGCCCTCGGCGAGCGCATCAAGAAGCTCGACCCCGACTCCGAGATCGACCTCACGAGAGCGCTCGCGCGTCAGGACTACCCTCGCGCCATCGTCGAACTGAAACGCATTGGTGCGAAGCATCCTGATCGGAAGGACATCGCATCGAAGCTCGCCGACGTGCTGTTGCGCTCGGGTGACCCCACCGCTGCGCTCGAACAACTCGCGAAAGCCCTCGCCAAGAACCCGGGTGACGCCGACCTTCGACTGCGGCTCGCGGACCGCGAGTTCGCCAAGGGCGACAAGACGGCGCTCCGTCGCGCCCTCGCCGACGTGCTGCGCGCGGGCGGCAAAGGCAAAGAGCTCAGGGACGCGCTCGAGCTCATCGAAGGTGTCACGAACCTAGAGCCGTATCGCATCGACGGTCGAAAAGTGATCCGTGAGTTCGAAGCTTGGGAGAAGTCCGGCAAGCGCATGGCAGGTTCGTCCGCCCGCGTGCTCGACTACTCGTCGGTCTGGGTCCACGGCGACGGCACGAGCGAAATGCTCGAGCACGAGATCGTGAAGGTGCAATCGCAAGAAGCGATCGGGAAGGAAGCCGAGCAGAACCCGCCAGAAGGACTCGTCCTTCGCGTGCGCGTCATCAAGCCGAGCGGCCAAATCTTGGAGCCCGAGCAGGTCCAAGGCAAGCAGACCCTGACCATGCCGCACCTCGAGCTTGGCGACTACATCGAGACCGAGCACGTGACGACGAGCCCCAGCGAAGCCCAAGGCGAACGCTACCGCGGACCCACCTGGTTCTTCCGCGAGGCCGACAAGGGCTACTGGCGCAGCGAGTTCGTGTGCATCACGCCGAAGTCGCGAGAGCTCACGATCGAATCACGCGGCGCCGTTCCGAAGCCCACCATCACGGAGCGCGGCCCGTTCACCGAACGCCGCTGGGTCGTCATCGAGAGCCCGCCGGCGATCGAAGAGCCGGACAGCGTCCCGGCGGTGGAGTTCCTTCCGAGCGTTCGCATCGGCTGGGGGCAAACGTGGGAGCACACCCTCGCGAGGCTCGCCGATGCAGCCATCGACGAGACCCCCTTCGACCCGCGCCTTCAGAAGCAGGTCCTCGAGGTGGTGAAGGGGGTCCCGGAGAAAGCTTCCACCGAACGCGCGAAGAAGCTCTATCGAGACATCCTCTCGCACGTCGAAGACGGTCGCGAGTCGGATGGCAGGCGCGTGCTCACGGGCAAAAGCGGGTCGCGACAAGCGGCATTCCTCTACGGCCTCCGGCTCCTCGGCATCGACACCGACTTCGCCATCGTGAAGAACAGGCTCGCGATGCCACCGAAGAGCGCGCTCAGTGAGGGAGACCCCTGGGACAGCTTGGTGCTTCGGGTCCACACGGATCGCGGACCACGCTGGCTCACCGTGCGCGACAAGTTCGCCCCCTTCGGCTACGTGCCTGCAGATTTGCGTGACCAGCCGGCCATCATCCTGAAGCCGGAACTGCCCAAAGCAACGGTCCACGCCGATGGCACCGCCGATTCGTTCCGCGTCGAAGGTCGCGCCGACCTTCGCGAGGACGGGTCTGCCACCGTGAACCTCCGCGAGAGCTTCGTGGGCCGCCTCGGCATCTCGATGCGCAACGTGCTCGAGAAAGTCCCGGAGGCAAACCTCGCCGACTTCGTGGAAACGCGGCTTCTCGCGGGCATCCTTCCCGGAGCCCGCGTCCGAGAAGTGAAGGTCGAAGGCGCTTCGGATCTCGACGCACCGGTCGCCCTCGTCATCAAGGCCGAGGTCTCCCGCCTCGCGCGAGCACAAGGCCAGGGGCTCGCCCTCCGTCCGATTTCCCCGCTCCAGCTTTCGAGCTTCGCGTCCCTCGCTACCCGCCAAACGCCGCTCCTCATTTCGTCGTCATCGCACGTCGAAGTGTCGCTCGAGGTCGTCGTACCGCAGACGATGAAGGTGCCGCCTTCGTTGCCTGTGGGCGAGTGGAAGGACGGCGATCGAACCGTGAGTGTCAAAGATCGCGTCGAAGGACACACCCTTCGTCTCGAACGCATCGCAGATGTCCCCGCGGGGCGAGTTGCACCGGGCGACGAGTACGCGAAGTTCGCGGAATTCGCGCGCACGGGCAGCGCCGTCATGGAGAGCGAGATTCTCCTTGGCCGCTGAGATGGGGGCGCCCCTCGCTCGAACCCTCGAGCCCGAGGTCATGGACACGGAGGAAGAAGCCTCCGACTACGATGCGATGGATCATGCGGCGGTCAATCGCGCATTCTGCGAGGACGCGCTGGCTGCGCTTTCGCGCCAGAAGAGCCGTGCACTCGACGTGCTCGACCTCGGGACGGGCACGGCTCGCATCCCCATCGAACTGTGCAACATGCACCCATTTGTGAAGGTCGTAGCCACAGACCTCGCTTCTCACATGCTGACGCTCGCGCGGGCCAACGTCGCCGCCGCGGGTTTGGCGGATCGCATCGTCATCGCACGAGGCGACGTCAAGTCGGACGCAACCGAAAGAACGTTCGACCTCGTTCTTTCGAACAGCGTGGTGCACCATATTCCAGACCCCGTCCTCCTTTTCCAAACAGCCAAATCGAAGGTCGCACCGGGTGGCACGCTCTTCATTCGAGACCTTTCGAGGCCCGACACGGCCGCAGAGCTCCAGGAGCTCGTGCGCCGCCACGCGCCGATCGACGCTTCCGCCGTAGGTGCCACGCGTCAGCGGGCCGAACGTCAGCGAGCACTCTTTGAAGCATCGCTGCATGCCGCGCTCACCTTGCGCGAAGTGCAGGCACTCGGTCGTGCCCTCGGCATTCCCGAGAGCGCTTTCAAGATGACGAGCGATCGACACTGGACCCTGGCATGGACCCCGTGACCGAACGCATCGATGCCTTCCCGTGGGACGCTCTGCCGTTCGTGACGCGAGACGAGATCGTCTCTCGACGACAAGCGATCGACCACTTTCCAGCCTTCGCCGACGTCGAGCGGGTGGGAAGGGCGCTTTCGGAGCGACTTGGGGTACGCTGCGACATCGCGCCTCTCACCGTGGGGATCGGCCTTCTTCCTCCTCTGCCGCAAGGCGTCGCCGTGGAAATGAGAGAACCTTCCCCTTCGGCCGACTCCGTGATGCTCGAGCTCGACCTCTCCCTCGTCCTCGCCATGATTGCGCGCGTCACCCAATCCAAGGAGCCTTCCGTTCTCAGGCCTGACGGAGAAGCTTCTCCGAGGCTTTGTGGGGCGACCGCTGCCATTGCGACATCCGTCGCACGCCGTGTGTTCGCTGATACCTCGTCGCTCTTCCTCGCCGAACGCGCGACGCCCTCCGCGTCCTTGTCCTCATGGCTCGCAGAAACCGCGGACCCCATTCACGCTGCCTACTCCGTCATCGTCGGCGAAGAAGCGCACCTTGCGCGCGTGTGGCTCCGGGCACCGCGGCCCTTTGCTTCGCTTTCGTTCGCTTCGTTCGGAAGAGCGCCGATCGCCCTCAAGGTCGTTCTACACGAAGCGGTCATCGCCACCGCGGAAGTCGCCTCGCTCGCACCTTCCGACGTGCTCGTCCTTACAGCCGTTCCCGCAACGGGCGCATGGCCGGTCACGCTCGCCACTCCCGCCGCTGAATGTGGTTTCCGCTGTACGCTCGACATGAACCGGAGCGCTCTCACCTATCTCGGCGAGATCGTGGACCTCGACCCCGCGTCTCGGCTAGAACACTCCTCCATGCCAAACGAACGCGTGCTCGAAGACGTGCCCGTGACGGTACGAGTCGAAGTCGGAAGCGTCGAGCTCGCGGCACGCGAATGGGCGCGTCTTCGTGCAGGCGATACGCTTGCGCTCGGTCGGCGACTCGGCGAACCCGTGGTCCTGCGCGTCTCGGGCGTCGAGGTCGCGCGGGGCGAACTCGTGAACGTCGAGGGCGAAGTCGGCGTCCGCATTCTCGAGAAACATCCCGCAGGCAGCGAAACGGTCGACACACAGGTGGTGCCCTCATGAAACTTCTTTCCGCCTTCGCGCTCTGCGCACTCACCCTCACGGCATGCTCGAAGAAGGAAGACGGCCCAGCGCCCACTCCTTCGGCGACGACTCTGCCCCTCGCGCCCCTCGGCACGACTTCTATCGTGGGCACGCCGGGCTCTGCCTCCGCCTCGGCGCCTGCAGCTTCCGGGAGTGCTGCCGCTGCCGGTAGTCCCGCCGCTGCAGACTACACGGGAACGTACAAAGCCACGGCAGGCACACTCTACGTACCGGAAGAGAAAGACTGGAAGGGCTTTCGCTTTCGCGGCGAAGACGCCGGTACCGGTCTCGGTGACGGGACGATCTCCATCAAGGTCAAAGACGGCGGCCGCGTCGAGGGCGAAGGCGACGGGCCCTTCGGAAAATTCATCCTGAGCGGCGTCGTCGCCGAGTCGAACGTTTCGGCGGCCGTGCTCCGAAAGGACCCCACCGATGGAGGCTTCACGGGCTTTCTCATCGGCACGAAGAAGGGCGATGGTTTCGAGGGCACGATGAAGCTCTCGCTCGCCCAAGGCAATGTCCTCCGCGACGCGACCTTCACCGTCAAGAAATAGTGCCGGAGGTACGGGGCCCGATGTTTCTCGAGGAAGTGGCCTACCTTACGTGGGCGAACCACTACTTCCCCCTCGCGACCTTCGACCTCGGGAGCAGCGGCGAACCCACACGGAGGGCAGCCGTGATTTCCCCCCACGAGGACGCGACACTCGCGGATCTCACGCGCGCCGTCGCCCGTCACACAGGCCGCCCTTCGAACGAGGTGACCCTTGCCCTCGGTGCTTCGCACGGCATCTTCCTCGCGTACGCGGCGCTCCTCTCGCCAGGCAGCTCGCGAGAGCCCGCCGACGTGCTCGTCGAGTCACCGGTCTACGAACCCCTTCACCGTATTCCGCAAAGCCTGGGTGCCACGGTCCGCTTCTTCGAGCGAAGGCCGGAGGAGAACTACGCCCTCGACCTGGAACGCATCCTCGCTCTCGTCCACCCGCGCACACGTGTCGTCACGGTTTCCAACCTCCACAATCCAACGGGCGTGCGCGCCCCCGACGCAACGCTTCGCCGCTTGGCACAGGGCCTCGCCGAACGCGCTCCCGAAGCAACGCTCCTCGTCGATGAAGCCTACGCATCTTTCGACACCCGCTGCGACGACGATGGACGGTATTTGCGTTCTGCACGCAACCTCGGCGACAACGTCGTCACGACCTCGAGCTTGACGAAGACGTTCGGATACGGTCCGGAACGCATCGGTTGGGTCCTCGCCAACGAAGACCGCACGCGCGCGATGGCTCACCAGCTCACGGCGCACCTCGGTCTTTTGCCTCGAAGCATGGCGCCGATCGGGGTCTCGCTCTTCGCATCTCTCGCCACACGCCGCGACGAGCTCGTCTCGCGCCTTCCTGAGCGCCGTGCCCTTTGCAGTGCGTGGGCCTCGTCCCATCCGGCGCTCGCTTTCCATGCGCCCTCCGAAGGCCTCTTCGGATTCGTTCGCGTGGGTGGCGCTTCCGACTTGCGCGCGAGCATCGAACGAGGCTTTCGCGAACACGGGGTCATCGTGGCTCCCGGCTCGTTCTTCGGCGACCCTTCGGGCTTTCGCCTCTCCTGGGCCGCACCTTACGAGAAGCTCGAAGAGAGCCTCGAGCGCCTCACGCGCGCGCTCTCGCTCTGAAGCGCATCGACACGACGAAAACCCCGAGCGCAATCAGCGGCGTCGCGAGGATGGCCCGCTCCGGAATGTGCGTGCCCAGCTGAAACCACGCGAGAATTGCCGCGATCGCAGGCTGGAGGTAGATGTACGCCGTGACGAGCGAGGGCCCTGAACGCCCGAGCGCCCAAGCATTTGCCAAATACGCAAGCACGGTGGGCACCACGACGACGTACACCCCGAAGAGGAGCGCGAGTGGCGATGGGTGTGCATAGTCGCGAACGAGGGCGCCGATACCGAAGGGAAAGTAGCTGAGCGCCCCGAAGGCGAAGAGCCATGTCATGAGCGTGATGGCCCCCAGTTTGCGGACCGTGTCGCGTGAAAGCACGACGTAGGTTGCATAACAAACGCTGTTGACCGCCACGAGCACCGCCCCCCGATCGAGGGAGCCCCACCCGGCGAGAATGACGACCCCCGAACCTCCGAGCAGAAGGCCCACGCCCGTGGCGAGCGTGAAGCGCTCCTTGCGAAAGAGGGCCGAAAGGGCCGCACTGGCGAGCGGAATCGTCACACTGAGCAAGGCGGCAACGAAGGGCGTCGTTCGCTTCAGCCCCGCGAGAAACAGCATCTGATTGATGGTGATGCCGACGAGCGAGAGGCCAAAGACGCGCCCCAGGTCCTGCCATGAAGGCATCGGCAGCTTTTTCGCACGAAAGATGACCTGAAAGACGAGCGCGGCAAACACCATGCGCATGAGCGCGATCGCCTCCGGACTGATTCCGAGACCGCCTTCGGAACGGGGAAGCATCGCCACCTTCGATTCGACCGCCTGCGAGGCGAATGCGAGCTGCACGAAGAACAGGGCGAGATGGGTCTTCGCGACATAGGCCACGCTCGTGCTGTCCGATGCCGGAGGTGCGGGCTCGGAAGGCGGCGCGGACGGTGGCTCTGGCACGGGCGTGGACATGGGATGATGCGTGAGGCGGCGCGACGGCGAAACGATTCGCGTCGCCACCCGTCTCGAGCCGCGCCCAAAAGCCGCAGTGGACTAGCTTTGAGACGCAGTCCTCTCTACACTCCTGCCTTAACATCTATGTGGTCTTCGTTCCCACTTTTCGGGAGTGCGCTCGTGCTCTGCGTCCTGCTCGCGGCGAGCTATACCTTCTTGACCGGGCTCGCGGCCGGCGCAACGGGGCGCATCCGCACCCTTTTTGCGGCGCGGCTCGGGGCCTACGCGACGGTGGGGTTCATCGCCACGGCCGTGCTCTGCCTCGCCTACGCCTTCCAGAGCCACGACTTTCGGCTTCGCTACGTCGCGGGTCACTCGGACCGCAGTATGCCAGCCATCTACCTGCTGACGGCGCTCTGGGGTGGCCAAGACGGCTCCATCTTGTGGTGGCTCTTCCTGCTCGGCGTCTACATCTTCGTGTGCCTGAAATGGCTCGGAAAGAAGCATCTCGAGCTCCAGCCTTACGTGCTCGCCACGCTGATGGCGGTCGTCTTCTTCTTCGGCGTGCTCATGGCGTTCCCGGCCAACCCTTTCGCGACCGGCATTTCCGGCGCCGCAAAAGACGGCGTGGGCATGAACGCCCTGCTCCAAGACTTCTACATGATCATCCATCCGCCGAGCCTGTACATCGGCTTCGTCGGGTGCACGATTCCCTTCGCGTTCGCGGTCGCCGCCCTCGTCACGGGAAGGCTCGGCAACGAATGGGTCCACGCCGTCCGCAAGTGGATGCTGTTTGCATGGATGTTCCTCGGCATCGGCAACACGCTCGGCATGCTCTGGGCCTACGTCGTCCTCGGCTGGGGTGGTTATTGGGCGTGGGATCCCGTGGAAAATGCGGCTTTCATGCCGTTCCTCGTCGCGAGTGCATACCTCCACTCGGCGATGATCCAGGAGCGACGCGGCCTTTTCAAAGTGTGGAACGTGTTCCTCGTCTGCCTCACGTTCTTCATGACGATCTTCGGCACGTTTCTGACGCGCTCCGGCGCCATCGCGAGTGTCCACGCGTTCGCGCAGTCGTCCATCGGCAACTACTTCGTCGTCGCGCTCGCGATCCTCGTTCTCGTCTGCTTCTCCCTCATCCTCTACCGCTGGCCCGAACTGCGTGATTTGCCGCTCGTCCGTCGTTTTCGTTGGGCGGCGCTTTCCGCGGGCTGGCTCGTGCTGGCCGCTGTCGGCCCCGGCATCTGGCTTCTCCTCGCCAAGTCGATGATGCCTCTCTCCGCGCGCGTCATGATCTTCGCGTTCACGTCCGGCGCGGTCGTGTATGTGGCCCTCGAAATCGTGTTCCGCCGCATGACGGCGAACATTCCCTTCGAAGAGAAGCGTCCCTCGATCGAGTCGATCTTTTCTCGCGAATTCACGTTCCTTCTGAACAACTTCGCCCTCCTCGGCTTCATGGCGTTCGTGCTCGTCGCAACGACGTTCCCGATGCTGTCCGACGCCCTCTGGGACGAAAAAGTCACGGTCGGTCCGCCCTACTACAATGCGTGGGTACAGCCGCTCGGCCTCATCATCTTCACGCTCATGGGCGTCGGCACGCTGTTCGGCTGGAAGAAGACCAGCACGAGCGCCCTCAAGCGCGCGTTCGTGGCGCCCGTCGTCGCAACGGTCCTTTGCGCGGTGCTCCACCTCGCCCTCGGCCGCTCTCTCGGGTTTCCTGCCATCGTCTGGGGCGACGCCATCTACGAAGGCCTGCTCGGATCGAGCCTTCGCAACTTCAACGCCGTGACACCGCTCCTCGGCATGATGTGCGTGGTCTTCAACCTCGTCATCATCATCCAAGAGTTCGTGATGCTCTATCGCGCACGGGCAAAGAGCGGAGCTGGAAAGAAAACGCCCGCTTTTCTCTACTACGCGGGCCTCGTTCCGGGCTTCCTGTACACGATGGTGACGCTGCCTGCGACCTCCCGAAGGCGCTACGGCGGCTACATCGTCCACCTCGGCCTCATCGTGATGCTCTTCGGCTTCATCGGCCAATCGTGGAACGTCAGCAAAGAGACGTCCCTCTCACCGAACCAGAGCTATCAGGTCGAGCAGTACGAAATTACGTACAAGGGTCCCCGCATGGAGGTCGACGCCACGGCGCGCATGATCTTCGCGGACGTCACGGTGAAGAAAAACGGCAAGGACCTTGGGCCTACCTCGCCCGCGAAATACATCTACAAGAAATCGCCCGAGTCGCCCGTGACGAAGCCATCGACGCTCCATACGGCACGGGACGACTTCTATCTGGTCGTCGGAAACATCAATCCGCAGACGAAGGTGGCGGCCTTCCAGATCCACATCAACCCGCTGGTCACGTACATCTGGCTGGGGCTCCTCGTGCTTCTACTCGGAAGCTTCATCTGCCTGTGGCCGGAGCTGCAACCGAACGAATCCCGCGTGTGGCAATTCGCGCGTGGAACGGCGACAGCGACCTTCGCGACCTTCCTGGGTGTCCTCATCGCCATGATGCCGACACAGGCTTTCGCATGGCAGACGACGGGTTCGCACGTCGGCACGGTCCACATCGAGAACGAAAAGGAGCGCGAAATCTTCTCGGCCCTTCGCTGCATGTGCGGCACGTGCGCCCGTGATGCGCTTTCCTCGTGCGCCTGTGGAACGGCCGACGAAACACGAGAACGCATCCGCGCGAAGATCGCCCAGGGAGTCTCGCGCGAGACCATTTTGAACGAATACGCCGCGGAATTCGGCACCGCTGCACTCAGCGTCCCACCGAACCAAGGCGCAACACGTGCAATCTACATGCTTCCGCTCGTCGCGGTCGTGGGCGCTGGCGCAGGGCTCGGTTTCATGCTCTTCCGCTGGCGAAAGAACGACAAGAACCGCGCGCCCAAGGTCGCTCAGGCATCCTCAGGCGACGGACAGACCGTCAAGAAGCAAGACGACTACGACGCCAGGCTCGATGAAGAGCTGAAGGACCTGGACGGACGCGAATGAGCAAGACCGATTCGGAGACGAAGAAGAGCTCTCCCCCTTCGAAGCCACCCACGGAAAACGCAGCGTCCGCCAAAGCGGCTCCCTCGGACCTCGGAAACTCGCTCACGTTCATCGAAAAGAACGCGGCCATCCTGGTCGTCATGGGCTCGCTCTGCGCGGCCACGTACTTCCTGCTGGCAGAGCGCCCCGCTCTTTCCGCCCTCATTTTGGCTGCGGTGGCGCTCCTCGCGACCGTCTTCGCCCTTTGGAACAGCGTGCGCGCACTCGCCGGCGATGGTGAGCTTCCGCCCGAATTCGACGACGCGCGCTTCGAGACCATGACGTCACGGCAGCAACTACTCGATCGAAAGCAGTCGGTTCTTCGAGCCCTGAAAGACCTCGAGAACGAACGCGACATCGGGAAGATCACCGACGAGGATTTCGCCGACGTCGCCTCACGCTACCGCGAAGAAGCGAAAGCGCTGCTGCGGGAGCTCGATACGGTGAGCGACGAGCAACGACGCAAGGCCGAGGCTCTCGCGAAAAAGCACCTTCGCGCCAAGGGACTTCTTCCCAAGGAAGACGAGGACGGAATCGCATCCGCGGAAGGCGAAAGCGAAAGCGAGAAGGACACTGCACCGCCCCCGGCTGCACCAAAGTCGACCGGCCTGCCCAACGTTCCGAGTGCAGCCGTCGATGGCGGCGAGGACGACGCGGGCGAACGCACGATGGTCGCACGGCACATTTGCCCCGCCTGTGCAGCCTCGAACGAGTTCGATGCGAAGTTCTGCAAAGCGTGCGCAAAGCCCCTCAACGTGGAGGAGGCGCGATGAAAGCTCTTCGCCCGCGGGCCCGCGTTTCGATGCTTTCCGCGCTCGCGCTCTCGAGTTCGTTCTTCGTGTGGTCGGGGTCGCTCGAAGCTGCCGACGCGGGAGCCCCGCGTATCGATGCCGGCGCCGCTCCCTCGTCCAAAACGACCGACGCCGGAAGAGCCGACGCGGCACCACCTTCTGCGAACATGGAGGGACCGACCGACGAATTGCCGCAAGGGCACCCGCCGGCGCACAACCACGACCCCCACGCGGGCGGTGAAGGCGGCCCCGATCCGAACGCGATTCCTCCTGACGAGAGCGAGGCCGACCCCAAGCTCCCCGACGGGTCGATCGCCATCTCGATCGTCGACGTCGCCGGAAAGCCGATGCCCGGTGTGGAAGTGACGCTCGGCATCATCGAAAACACGATCGCCAAAGGCGAGAGTCGAAAACGCGTTGCTGCCAAATCCGGAGCCGATGGTGTCGCGCGTTTCGATCACCAGTCGGCGCAATCTTCTTTCGCCTATCGCGTCAGCGTCGTGCGGGACGGTGCGACGTTCGCTCTCATGCCCTTCCGATTGCCCGATCACGGTGGGCAGCGTGGGCTTCTTCACGTCCTGCCGGTCACGAACTCCCTCGACGTTGCACTCGTCGTCGCCCAAACGGGCCTCTTTTTCGAGGTCAAAGACGACCGCATCCAGTTCGAGCAAGCGATTGCATTCTACAACTTTGGCAAAACAGCCTGGGTGCCGACCGACCTGCAGGTTTCTTTGCCAGCAGGCTTCACCGCGTTCACCGCTCAGCAAGCCATGACCGACGTCGGTGTCGATGCAACCCCCACGGGTTATCGCGTGCGCGGCACGTTCACCCCAGGTCGCCACGATGTTTCGTTCAAGTTCCAGCTGCCCTACGACGCAGATCCTTCGGTGCGCTTTTCGGTCGGCCTTCCGCCGCATGTTGCCCTTGCGCGCGTCGTCTCTGGCACCGGTGGCTCGACGCGTCTCCAGGTCGAGGGCTTTCCAGAGGCCACGGAGCAGACCGATGCCCAAGGCCAGAAGGCGCGCATCACCGAAAAGGAAGCTCGCCGCGAAGACCCGCCGCTCACCACGCTCAAGATCGCCGTCACCGACATTCCCGAACCGGGGCTCCCGAGGCGCATCGTCCAGTCGCTCGTATGGCTCCTAGGCGGCCTCATCGTCTTCTATGCCCTCTACCTCGCCGTCCTCTCCATCCGGCGCGAAGGTGATGGCAAAGCGGCCCGCAAAGGCCCTTCGAAGGCGGAAGGCGCGCGTGATCGGCAAGCTCTGTTGCAGGAACTAGAAGACCTGGAGCGGGCGCGCCAAACGGGTGACGTCGGACCCAAGACCTACGCGAAGGCGAAACACGAACTCATGCTCGCGCTCGCGCGCACCTTTGCCTGACCGAGGCGGCACCCGAAGCGGCCCTCTTCGCGCCGGAGTGCCGAGTTCGACCCCAAAAAGGAGCCCCAAGGCCTGTGGGAAGATTGCTGGCGAGGCTGTGTCCTACATGGGGGCCCCGTCCCAGGAAGTTGGGGACAAGGAGCCTCCTTTCGGCGACACCCTCGCACATGTGGGTAACTCGGCCTTTTGTCCCCGGCCTTGCCCACAGCAAGAGAAGGTCCTAACCAGATGAAACCACGAACGTAATTGGCTTTTCCCCGATCTTCACAGGCTCTACCAATACGATCTTAAATTTCTTAAATGAGAAGATCTGAAGAAGAGCGCGCGCCCAACCCGTCGCGTTTCTTCGTCCCGTTCATCCGCATCCGTCCCTTTTCTGGGTCTCTCACGGCACACGCACCGTGTTAGCTTAGCCCGCCTACTCGCTTCGTTCTCGGCCACCTACGCCATGGAAATTACGCTCGCCAAGAAAGACCTCCTTCGTCTCGTCACTCGCATGCAAGGCGTTGCCGAGCGCAAGAGCACGATGCCCGCGCTTTCGAGCGTGCTCCTTGCGGTCGAAGCAGACAAGACGCTCCGCCTCGCTGCGACGGACCTCTACCTTTCGCTCGTGGGACGCATTCCGGTCGACGTGACGAAGCCGGGAAGTGTGGCGGTTCCCGCGAAGGATCTCTTCGAGCGCATCAAGATGATGCCGGACGGTCCGATTCAAATCATCGCGGTTGCCGGCGCAGCAACGACGCTCAAAGCCAAAGGCAGCGCGCGCAGGTACACGCTTCGTGGCATGCCGGGCGAAGACTTCCCGCCCCTTCCGTCGCCGCAAGAAGGCGCCGCTTCGCTCTCGCTCGAGGTCGCCGTCCTGAAGGATCTCATCGACAAGACGTACTTTTCCATCTCGACGGACGAGACGCGTGCGCATCTCAACTCCGCCCTGTTCGAGTGGGAGGGCGCCACGGTGCGCATGGTGACGACCGACGGGCACCGTCTCTCGAAGTACGAAGCGACGGTCGAAGGCAAGCTCGCTTCGGCGACGATGCTCATTCCGCTGAAGGCCATCATGGAGCTTCGTGGGTTGTGTGACGAAGCGCTCAGCCAAGCTGCGCAAGGCGGCAACGAAGGCGCGAATCGCGAAGTGACCATCACGCAGAGCGGTGCAAGCGCGTTCTTCCAGTTCGGCTCCATGACGTTCAGCGTGAAGCTCGTCGACGCGCAGTTTCCGCCCTACGGGCAAGTGGTTCCGCAATCGAGCGACAAAGCCATCAAGGCATCGCGCGCCGAGCTCGCGAGCGCCCTTCGCGCGGTCTCCATCGCAGCAAGCGAGCGCACCGGTGGGGTGAAGGTGCAAATCGGTGCAGGGTCCATGCGTATTTCGAGCGAGTCGCCCGACTCGGGTGACGGCTTCGACGAGCTTCCGGTCGACTACGATGGCGCCGGCGTCACCATCGGCTTCAACGCCAAGTACTTCCTCGACGTCTTGGGTGCGCTCGATTCGGACACGGTCGTCCTCTCGCTGAACGGCGAGCTCGACCCTGCGGTCCTCCGCCCCGGGCAAGGCGAGGCCGACGGAAAGGGCGCCAAAGGCACGAGTGCGACCAACCGCGATTTTCTCGCGGTCATCATGCCGATGCGCATTTGAACCAGCCTCTGCTGCCCGAAACAGCGGATGGGCAAGCTTTTCGACTGGCGAGTCTCTCGGTTCGTCACTTTCGGAATCTCGAGCACGTCGAGGCATCGTTCTCGCCGCGGCTCAACGTGTTCCATGGCGAAAACGGCCAGGGCAAGACGAACCTCCTCGAAGCCATCTACGCGCTCTGCACGTCGAAGAGTTTCCGAACGAGTGCATTCGCCGACCTCCTTCCGTTCGGCGGTCTGGGCGAGACCGTCGCGAGCGTGCGGGGGACCTTCGTGGAGGCAGGTCTCCCGCGCGAACAATCTCTGGGCCTTGCTCGCGGCAAGCGGTTGACGCGGATCGACGGAAAGAGGCCTCCATCGCTCGCGGAGTACGCTCGGAAGTCGCCGGTCGTCGTGTTCTATCCGGGAGAGATGACGCTCACGATGGGCCCATCGAGAGAACGACGGCGTCTCCTCGATCGCGTGGGCTTCTTCACGTCACCGGGTTACGGAGCGAGTCTCGAGTCGTTTGGCACCGCGCTGCGTTCGCGTCAAAAGGTGCTCGAAACCCGTGGCGTGCACGCGAAAGACCTCGATCATTGGGAGGCACTTTGCGTCACGCACGGCCTCGCCGTGACGCGCATGCGCGAGTCCGTGATCTCCGCGCTTTCCGGTCTCACGCACGATACATTCGCGAAAGTCGCCGCGCCTGGGCTCGTGCTCACGATGGCCTACAAGCCCTCCGCGCCGCTCGGCGAAGCGGACTATGCGGCGCGGCTCGTCGCCGACCGAGAACGCGATGCACGGAGAGGAAGCGCAGGAACCGGGCCGCATCGCGACGACCTCACGCTCGAACTTGGCGGCGCACCCGCTCGCCTCGTGGCCTCGCAGGGTCAACATCGCGCGCTCGTCCTGTCGCTGAAGGCCGCAGAGATGGGCGCGATCCGCGTGGCGCGTGGCGTCGAACCCATCTTGCTTCTCGACGATGTCTCGAGCGAACTCGATGCTGCACGCACCGAGAGCTACTTTCGCTTCCTCTCCGTACGCACGAGTCAGGTCTTTCTGACGACGACGCGCGCTTCGCTCATCCCGCGCGAACTCGCTGCGGAAGGCCAGGATCGGCGCGATTTCGAGGTTCGACAGGGGGCCATTTTCGCACCCCCTTGAACCGGGTTTCGCGCAGCCGCGACGACGCCTGAGAGAGGCATAATAAATACTCGAAATGACTGGGGTTTCAGCGCGGTTTTGCCTTGCAAAAGCACCCCTGCTTGGCTAGAGTCCCGCCCCAGCATGACCGCCACCGACGTACAGCCTTCTGACACCGCATCGGCCTCGGCCGGAGCGAGTGCGAATCCCCCTGCCGAGAGCAACTACGGAAGCGACAGCATCACCGTTCTCGAAGGTCTCGAAGCCGTTCGGAAGCGTCCGGGCATGTACATCGGCGACGTCCACGACGGCTCCGGTTTGCACCATCTCGTGTGGGAAGCGGTCGACAACGCGGTCGACGAGCACCTCGGCGGCTTCTGCGCTCGCATGGAAGTCACCATCCATTTCGACGGAAGCATCACGGTCGAAGACAACGGTCGCGGCATTCCGATCGGTCTCCACGCCGAGATGTCGAAGAAGCTCGGTCGCGACATCAGCGCTGCCGAAGTCGTCATGACCGTGCTTCACGCGGGCGGCAAGTTCGACCACTCGAGCTACAAGGTCTCCGCCGGTCTTCACGGCGTCGGCATCAGTGCGGTCAACGCCGTCAGCGAGTGGTTCAAGCTCGAGATCAAGCGCGAAGGCCACGTGTACTTCCAGGAGTACAGGCGCGGCGTGCCGCAGGGCTCCCTCACGTCCATCGGCGCCACCGACAAAACGGGCACGAAACTCACGTTCAAGCCTGACGCGGAGATCTTCTCGCAAACGGAGATCAGCTACGACATCTTGGCGAGTCGCCTCCGCGAGCTCTCGTTCTTGAACGCCGGCTTCATCATCGTCCTTCGCGACGAACGTGAAGGTGGTCGCGAAGAGACGTTCCTCTACAAGGGCGGCATCCGTGAGTTCGTCGAGCACTTGAACAAGACGAAGGAGCCCGAGCACGACAAGGTCATCCACTTCGTCTCGAAGCAGACCGCTGAGAACGGCTCGGAGATCTCCGTCGAAGTCGCGCTCCAGTGGAACGCTTCTTATGCCGAGCAGATCTTCTGCTACACGAACAACATCCACAACAAGGATGGTGGCACGCATCTCACGGGCCTCAAGGCCGCGCTGACGCGTGTGTTCAACTCGTACGGCACGAGCGCCAACTTGATGAAGGACGTGAAGAGCGGCCTCTCGGGCGAGGACATCCGCGAAGGCCTCATGGCGGTCATCAGCGTCATGATCCCGGACCCGTCGTTCGACTCGCAGACGAAGAGCAAGCTCGTCTCGAGCGAAGTGAAGGGCATCACGGAGACCGCCGTCGGCGAAAAGCTTCATCAGTTCTTCGAAGAGAACCCCCACGTCGCCCGCAAGATCCTCGAAAAGGCGATCATGGCCGCGAAGGCACGTGAAGCCGCTCGCAAGGCGCGCGAAGTCGTTCGCAAGGGCGCCCTCGACTACACGAGCCTCTCCGGCAAGCTCGCAGACTGCCAGAGCCGTGATGCCACGATGACCGAGCTCTACATCGTCGAGGGTGACAGCGCTGGTGGCTCTGCGAAGCAGGGCCGCGACCGCAAGTTCCAGGCGATCTTGCCGCTCCGTGGAAAGATCCTCAACGTCGAGCGCGCGCGTCTCGACAAGATGCTCTCTTCGGCCGAGATCGGAACGCTCATCGCAGCGCTCGGTTGCGGCATCGGTTCGCCGGAGCAGGGCGGCAATTTCGACATCGAGAAGCTGCGCTATCACCAGATCGTGCTGATGACCGACGCCGACGTCGACGGAAGTCACATCCGCACGCTGCTGCTCACGTTCTTCTACCGGCAGATGCCGGAGATCCTGGAGCGCGGCTACCTCTACATCGCACAGCCCCCGCTTTACCGCGTCCGGCGTGGCAAGAAGGACCTCTACCTCAAGGATGGTCCCGCCCTCGACCGCTTCTTCTTGGAGCATGGCGTCGATGGTCTCGCGGCGCGCGCGAGCGGCCGTGGCCCCACGCTCTCCGGGGAGCCGCTGCTCCGTCTCGCAGAACGTCTTCGCATGTTCCGTCGCGCACTCGGGAAGATCGAACGGCGTGCAGACGCGAAGATCGTTGCGGCGGTCCTTCGCGGCGGCGGTCTCGGAAAGAACGAGCTTCGCGAGCGCCGCAAGGTCGAGGCGGCCATTCCGGCCATTCGCACCTATCTCGAGCGGAAGTACCCCGACATCTTCCCCATCGAAATCGACATCGGCTGGGAAGCCGAGCACGGCGCGGCGGTCGTCACCATCAAGCCGCGCCCGGGCTCTGCGGCACGCGAGACCCTCATCGATTGGGCCCTCGTCGAATCGGCCGAATACGAAGAGCTCCACTCGATCGAGCAAGACGTGCGCTCACTCGGCTCCGCCCCCTACTTCGTCAAGGAGTTGAAGAAGGAGAAGGCGGACGGCGAAGGCGGCTCGGCCGAGAGTGAGCTCGAGGACGCCGATGCCCTCTGGGACTACATCGACGGCCGCGGCCGAAAAGGCACGCAAATCCAGCGTTACAAAGGCCTCGGCGAAATGAACCCCGAGCAGCTCTGGGAAACCACGCTCGACCCGAACGCACGCGTCATGCTCCAGGTGCGCCTCGACGACGCGGTGCAGACCGATCAAATCTTCACGGTTCTCATGGGCGACCAGGTCGAGCCGCGACGAGAGTTCATCGAGACGAACGCGCTCAACGTCCGCAATTTGGACATCTGAGCGCGCCTTTCGACGGAGCCCGTCAGTCCGTCTTCGAACCTGCGTCGACCTCGGTCGAGGGGGTCCCTGCATCGATGTCGACGACCGCCGTCGTGACGTTTTCGAGAGGCAGCGCGAGAAGGTGCAGGCCTCGCTGAGGATGCTCGTCCGAGGGCACTGAGGAGCCGAGCGCAACGACGACGAGCGAGCGGGTGCCATAGTAGCGCGCGGGTTCCGTCGTCGCGTCGACGGATGCGGCCAAACTTGCCAGGGTTCCCTTGAGAAGTTCGACACCGTTCCGTTGGAGCGAGATCGAAGCGCTGAACGCTATCTGGTTCGAAATCGCGCCCAGCGTCATGTCGCGCGGTGGAGTCGCCTCGTAAAGGTTCGCCTTTCCGCCCGCAACGACGCCGGAACCACTACCGTTCACGGTGCCGTCCACAGTGACTTTCACATCACCCGTCACTTCATCTGCCAGCGGGACGAAGGATCCCATGGTCATCCCAGGAAAGCTCTCTGTGGCGCTGATCGGAACCACTTTGAGCGAGGGTGAGGGGCATGTTGGTGTGGGATTGCGACACCCCGTCACGACGAGAAGCGATGTCGCCGGAAGTGACTGGGGAAGTGTGACGGGCCAGTAGTCAACACCCTGCTCTGCAGGGAACGACAAGTAGAACTCACAACTTTCGTGCCGCTGGGGTGGGTCTGATTCCTTGGCACGTCGCTCGGTGAGCGCCGTACGGACGAGATACGCTTGCTGCGCTGGAACCAAGGTCGATCGCATGTCACCGAGATACGCTGCGCCCCCTACGTCGACGCCCACCTGATTCGAGCGAGGCATGATGTTGGCGACCGGTACCGGCTCGGACTTGCCCTTCGCGACGCACAATCGAAGCGCGGGAAGATCAGGAGAAGCGTGGACAAGAATGGTCTGGGGCACAAGCTCTTGGGCTGGCACCTTCGCGGGACCCCCGCTCGAGGTTCCGAGGTCTCCCCGGCCGGCTCCGCCGTCCGGCGTAGTACCAGGCTCGAACAGAGG
>JAXLYO010000003.1:0-575935 GCA_046351415.1 Polyangiaceae bacterium
CGAGCTCGTTCCGGATCGCTTCCTTGTTGTTCGACTTCATCGCCATGACGGCTTCGGTGATGTGCGCCTGGTAGACGCACGTCTTCGAGCCGGACGTGTCGCGATTCATCAAGTCTTTGTAGAGCTCGATCGCTTCGGGATAGTGGCCGGTATCGAGGTAGTTCATACCCAGATCGTCCATCATCTTGTAGGTCTTCTCGTTGCCGCCCTGGTCGCCCGAGAGCGGGTGGAAGAAGCCGTACGCAGCGCGCGGGTTACCCTGCATCGCGTAGACGGGGATGATGTCGCGGCGCGCGCTTTCGGCGAGCTTCGCAGCGTTCGGAAGCTGCGAGTTCTGCGTGCCGAAGTCGATCGTCTTCTTGAACGCGTTCAGGGCGTTCTGGTACTCGCCCTTGTTCCAGTACACGTAGCCGAGCTTGTACCAAGCGTAGCCGTAGACCTTGTTGCCCTTCTCGACCGGGTACTTGATGACTTCTTGGTACGCGTCGCGGGCGAGGTCCCACTTGCTCGGGTCGCCTTGGGCTTCGTTGAAGAAGAGCTCGCCGAATGCGAGGTACGCATTGGGAACGTACTTCGAGTCGGGGCGCTTCTTGATGAGGTCGTAGTAAACGCGGCGTGCGTTCGAGAGGTCGCTCGCCTGCTCGTACTCGTATGCGAGGTAGTAAAGGACCTCGTCGAGCGCCGGGTAGTTCGGGTAGTCGTTGACGAGTAGCGTGTAGTTCTCGATGGCCTTGAGGCGCGCCTTCTTCATGATGCCGTCGGCCTGGTTGGCGACGGTCTGCTGCTGGCCTGCGGCCTTCGGGTTCGATTTCTTGAACCCGTCGCGCTTCATCTCGGCTTCCGTCTTCTCACGGAAGGCGGCGGCTTCGAGCTCTACGTAGTCTTCTGCGAGACGGCGCGCGAGCTGCGGACGGTCTTGGGCGTTCTTCGAGGTGTTGCGGAAGAGGTTCTCGAGGCCCTGGATTTCCGTGACGAGAAGGGCCTTTTGACGCGCCTTCAAGCGATTGGTTCGCTCGTCGCGCTGCGCCGCACCTTGTTCGAAGGTCGGGTTCTTCGGCTTGTTGTCGCCCTTCTTCGGGTCGGCCTGGGGGGCGACGCCACGGAAGCTGACCTGCGGCGTTTTACCGCCACCTTTCAACTCCTTGGGGCCGCTTCCGGGGCAAGCCGCGAGCGCCTGTTTGGCCGTATCGGTGATGCAAACCTCTGCCGCAGCGGCGTTGCTCGTGTGAGCCGCGACACCGAGGACGAGCAGACTTGCGCTTACCGCGCCTGCAATTTTTTGGAGCTTCTCAAAACAAAGCATTTTCTGCCTTACCTCGCGCACTTCGACTTGATGGACTGGCGATAGAACTGAAGTTCGTCGCGCCAATATTCTTTCTTGAACGGCCAAATGACGTGTTCGTCGTCACCTTTGACGATGTTGCGCTCGATTTCTTGGACATCTTTCGATGCGCCACCGGCAAGGGCCGCGTCGAGCTGGCCACGCTGGGCCGCCGTGATGTCGATGAGGATCTTGGCGGCATCGCGGAGATGCTCGTTCAACTCATCGAGATTTCGTTGGTAACGCTCGCGAGCGAGCTGACCGGCGTTGCGCACCGCGATGTCGCGAGCGAGCTGGAGGGCGTCCTTGACGTCGCCGCCGAGGGGCGAGCCGGTGAACTTCGCCGAAGCCTTGGCAACGCGCTTCGATTCCTCGTCGAGGAGCTCGACATACTTGATGTGGCGGAGGAGCTGGCGGTCGGAGAGGGCGTTCGAGACGACGATCTTGATCCGGGGCGGAAGGTCGGCCTTGCCGTCGCGCACGTCCTTCAGGAACTTGTAGAACGCCTCTTCCTGGTTGTCGCCCTTGAAGCGGCCGAGGACCTTGTTGAGGTCGTCGTACATCGGCTGGTACTTCGCCTGGAACTTCGCCGTGATGACCGTCGCGTCCTCGTACTGGCAGTTCGAGAAGTAGATGATGGCCTTCAGAATCTGCGCTTCCGGATAGAACGAGTTCGG
This sequence comes from Polyangiaceae bacterium, assembly GCA_046351415.1. Classification (GTDB taxonomy): domain Bacteria; phylum Myxococcota_A; class Polyangia; order Polyangiales; family Polyangiaceae; genus JABFRG01. The sequence goes on from JAXLYO010000003.1 coordinate 1,999, forward strand.
GAAGTATGGCGCCTCGATCGCGTGGATGTTTCCGAGCGCGTGCGCGTAGTCGCCTGCCATGAAGTAGGCCCACGACTCTTCGAACATCGCGTCGAGCCAGTACTCGCTACCGACGTCGACCTTGTTCCAGTACTTGACTGCGGCAGAGAGGCGGTCTTCCTTGATCTTCGGTTGGTTCGTCGCTTCGTCGAGAACGACGGAGGCCGAGTAGAAGGTGCGCGCCTGCGAGAGGAACGCGAGGTCGCGGATACGCGCCTCGTCGTCGACACCTTCGACGCCGTCGTCGATCGCCTTGACGATCTCCTGGAACGACTTGACCGCGGGCACCGATTGGCGGAGCTGCACGTACGAAATGCCCGTGAAGAACTGGCCCTTGATGAAGTACTTCGATTGACGGTCGACGTGCTTGAAGAGGCGGATGGCGTCTTCGAACTGACGATTGCGGTACTTGTATCGACCAAGCAGGTAGTTCAGCTGCCAGTAGAGCTCGCTCTGGCTCTCGTTCTTGAACTGGTTGATTTGCGGCTCACTGTACTTACCGACGCGCTCGACGATGTCAGCGGGCTCGGGGAGCTCGGTCGCGAGCTTCGCGAGCCAGAGCAGCGTTTGGTTGAACTTCAGGTGACTGGGCTTCTCTGCGATTTCGGAGAAAATGCCGTAGGCCGCCTGGTAGTACTTGAGGTTGTAGAGCGCGATCGCGAGGTCGAACTGGGCGTACTGCTTGTTGCCCTCGTCGTCGCCGGTGTTGCCCTTGTAGACGTTGTAGAGGCCGAGCGCCGCGTTCTCCCACGCGCCGTTCGCGAACTCACGCTTCGCCTTCGCGGCCGCTTCCGTCATCTGGCCTGCGGTGGGCGTGACGCCGCTGTCCTTCTTCGCACCCTTTTGATCCGGCGGCGGCTCGTCGAGCTCGATGTCACCACCACCCGCGGGCGGCTTGGCGGGTGCGCCGGCAGGCGGCTTCGGCTTGCCACCGCGTCGCGGCTGGGCCGAAACGTCGTGCGACGCGAGCGAGAGGCCGAGCAACGCGGGCAGGGCGGCTAGAACGACCGAGCGGAACATGCGTGTGCGCATCATGGGCTCCTGAGGAACGAGAGAAGGACGAAAGCGCCGAAGCGCTGTGAGCAGTCGAGAAGGAGGGAAGCGTTGAAAGGAGAGAGCTGAAAAAGCGGAAGTCTCACAGCGACTTCATGAAGCGTTTCGCGAAGAGATTCGAAAATCGGGTGTGGAATGCACGCACCGGAAACCCGAATTTCTCAACGATGTTCAAAAGATAATAGGATTGCAGCGGCGCCGGATGGTACGAATCTTGGCACCGGGTTGTCAAGGCACATTGTTGGCGTCCGTGCCCTGCCTCGAAGGCTCGAGGGAGGGAGCGGCGAGGCCGAGGCGAGGCCGAAGGGGGACCCCACTCCTCCCCCGGGACGCTTTTGCGTGTCCGGCAGCCGGCCGTTCGTGCAAGCGATTTCGGGGGCCAATCTGGTTGAGCAACCCCGAGGCCCCCCGACACACAAGATGTGTCGCCCCTTGCCAGCTTTCCTCTGGCAAAGTGACCGCGGAAAGTGGTACGCCAATGCCCATGACTCGATCCATCTTCGCTGTATCGTTCGTCCTTTCAGCGGTTCTCGTGACCGCTGGCCAGGGTTGCAAGCAAGGCGGAGTCGGTGACCCGTGTACGCCGGAGCAGGAATTCGATCCGCAATTCTCGGGCTTCAGCATCAAGGAAGTCATCACCGAGTCGAAGAGCTTCCAGTGCCAAACGCGTCTCTGCCTCGTGAACCACTACCGTGGTCGTACGAGCTGTCCGCTCGGCCAAGACGGCAATGGCGTCGGCCTCTCGCCATCCGATCCGAAGAGCACGCTCAAGGCGCAAGACTGCGTCGTTCCCGGTACGACCACGAAGGTCACGGGCCCCGTCGACTCCACCGGTGCATCCGTCAACCCGCGCAAGAAGAAGTGTGTCCCTTCCGAGTGCTCGAAGCGCCAGCAAGCGAACGCCGTCTACTGTTCGTGCCGTTGCGCCAATGCCCAGGGCCAGACGAACGACGGCGCCATCTACTGTGGCTGCCCCGACGGTTTCACGTGCTCGAAGCTCGTGTCGTCCACGGGTCGCGGTAATGAAGGCTTGAGCGGCAGCTACTGCATCAAGAACAACACCGAATACGACCCCGCGGGCGACCCCTGTGGCGACAAGGTGGGCTCGGGCGATCGCTGCGAAGACTGAGCGTCCAAACGTACGCCACACTCGGGGCGCGCGTGCAGAAGCCGCGGTTCGTGAACACCTCACGGACGGCGGCTTTTTCGTCGAGGGGCAAAACGTTCGCTTCGGCGCGCTCGAGATCGACATCATCGCTCGCAGAGCCGATCTCCTCGTGGCATGCGAAGTTCGCTATCGCAGTGGGGTCGGCGTGCGAGGTCCACTCGCGAGCATCACGCATGAAAAGAGGCAGCGCATCCTTCGGGCCGCGCGACTCTTGTATGATGCACGTGTAAAGACGGACCCAACGATTCGGCGTTTCCGAATCGACGTGGCCGTCGTCCACTTCGGACCCGCTGGGGACAGGGTCGAGTACTTCCCGGGCGCCATCACGGCTGACGCCTGAACGGCCTCGCGGCCGCGCCCCAGGGCACGAGGTGGCCGTGTACGCCTGCGATTTCCAACCATCCGCGAGCGAAGGTGAGCCGTTCGTGAGCTCTCGGGCATCTCAACCCTCATGAAGTACCTTGCCTTTGCTTGTTCACTTGGAGTCCTTTTCGCGCAAGCTGCCTGCGGGAGCTCGGCGAGTGCCACGAACGATGCCGGGAACCCACTGCTCGATGCGGGCGGAACCGACGCAGAGCCCACCCCCCTCGACGGCGGAGCCGATGCCGCCGACGCGCCCGCGTTACCCGCGAACCCAGCGTGGCAAACGGTGCGCGACAAGATGGAGGCGCCCTTCTCGCTCACGGTCGCAGATGGGCGCATCTACTACGACGACGCGACGCACGGCACGATCGAGTCGTGCGACGAAGCAACCTGCAAAGACGTCAAACTGTTTGCGACCCTCACGAACACCGTCCGAAACGGGACGCTCAAGACCTACGGCAAAGACATCGTCTTCGCGACGGGCGAGGGCGTCTACCGTGCTGACACGACGACGGGCATCGTCACACCGATCGTCAGTCGCGCCATGACGCCGACGGCGCTCTTCGTCCATGACACGGTGATTTACTTTGCCGACAAGATGACGAAGACCGTCGAGCGCGTCGTTCCCGACCTCACACCGCAACCGACGAGCATCGTCGCGAGTGACGTGTCCGACGTTCGAGGCATCTACGCAGACGCCACCGATGTCTTCTTCACGATCTACGGAAGTGACGACTTGAAACGTGGCTCGCTCGTGTTTCGCGCGTCCGCATCGCTTCCATCGGCGGGGGCAAAGACGACGATCTCCGGCAACGATGTCATCGTGGCCGCGCACGACATCCGCGTCTTCGGTGCCTTCGTCTATTGGACGGGCGCGGGCGGCGTCTACCGATGTCCAAAAGACGGATGCAAAGGACCGAACGAGCGCGCTTTCTCGGAGAAGACGGCTGTATTCGAGGGCCTCGGCGGCTCGTTGTCGGACACCGCACTCGTCAGCCACTCATCTGTGCTCCGCGACGTTTCACTCGAGACGCCCACGAAGCAGAACTACCAAACGTTCGTCGGCTCGATGGCACAAAGCACGACGACGACCCCGACGTACGTCTACGTCGTGTCGTCGAGTACGAACGGCGATGGCGTCATCGCGCGTCGCAAGTACGAATGACCCTATTCTTCTAGAGGCCTTCGCATCTCGTTCTTGATGGCCTCGAAGCGCTCGATCGCTTCCTTGCTCAGACCTTGGGCTTTCGCGGCATCGATGGCGTCTTCGAGGCGCTCGACCTCGAGGCGCTGGCGCTTCTTCAGCTTTTCGACCATGCGTGAGAAGGCCTCGAAGAAGTCTTGTAGCTCGTCGCCTTTGCGCGGCTTGCGATTGAAATTGAGCTTGCCGTCGCCGACCTGCTTCAGCAGCAGTTTCATCATGTAAATGGGACCCACGATCTTGTGGGTCGTGTAGATGCCGAGCGCACCGATCAGCACGACGAGAGCGAGGAGAGCGCCAATGACGGTATTGAGCATGCCGCGCTGCTTTTGGAGCAGAGCGCGCTGTTGGTTCTGCACTTCTGCGTCACTCGAGCTCGCTGCGCTTCCGACGGCTTTCGCGAGCACCGGGTCGAGCGCATAGACGGGGTCGTCCTTGACCTGCATCTTCATGACGTCCGAGACCTTCTTGCTCTCGGCTGCGACTTTCTCGCTCTGCGCCACCACTTCGTTGCTCGTCTTCAGCAAGAACGTGCCGAGCACGGCGCTGATGATGATCGCGCCGAACAACATCCAGCCCGTGTATTTCAGCTGAAAGCGTGAATCGAGCAGGTAGTTGCGAATGCTGCGCTTGAATTTTTCCGGCGGAGCGGTGGAGTTCACGTTCATGAGTTATCTCGCATTTTGACCGAAAGCCGTCCGTTGCACCAAGTTCTGCGGCAGGCCGCTAGAATTGGTCGACATTCTTCGTGAATTGCTCGAGTGCGAACTCCGATGCGGCGGTGAGCGCATTGTCTTCCCCGGCCTTGTCGCCCTTGGCTGCGCTGGTCTTGGCTTTGCCCGGCGCTTCTGCTCGCAAGTCTTTGCCGGGGTACGTGAAGATCGCGATCTTGACGATGGCTTTCGTTCCGCTCGAATAGTCGAAGGGCTCGACCACGATGGAGAGGTAGAAGCCCTTCGAGAGCTTGCGCGCCGTCATCGTGGCTTTGGCTTGTTCGGGAGTCTCTTTGCTCGGAGCGACTTGGTAGACGCCCTCCGCGCCGAGCTTCTTCTTCATCGCTGCGAGGACGACGGCTTCGATCTCCGGTTGCGGACGATCGGTCTTGTTGTTCACCTGCGAGAAAGCGACGTAGTACTTCGCGTTCGGATTGATATCGAGCGCCTCGATGGTCTGTTGAATCTGCGCCTTCACCGACTCGGATGTTTCGGCCGGGAGGCGCGTGCGAAGGCAAGGGATGGCCGAGGGCTTCGCGAGACGCTTCATGGCGGCGACGACGGCGATGCGCACGGTCTCGTTGTCGTCCGCGATGGCTCCGCATAGCGGCGTGACGGCCGCTTCGTCGTTCGTGGCGCCGAGGGCGAGGGCTGCATTCGTGCGAACACGGTAGTCGTCGGCCTTCAGCTTCTCGGCGAGGAATGCCGTGCGATTCTCTTGCGCGAGCGCCGGCGATGACGACGCCATCGAAAAGAGGAGCCATGCTCCGAGCACACTCGCCACTGCGCGCCGGAGCGGTCGGCGGGGGGCGAATTGGCTCTTTTCGACAGTGGACGGGAGGGTCATGAATGGTTGGGTGGTGGTGCGCTCGTGCGGCTCGAAGGAGCGCGATCGTACAAGCGTAACACGATCACTTGCCTCTGTTCGACGAGGTAAGTACGGCAGTCCTTCATTCCGAGTGAGCGATCTACGACCCTTCCGTCACGTTTCATGCGCGTTCATGCGCAGGTAGCGCCGGTCGTACGCCGCCCTGCCCCCGCCTGCCCAGACGTGTCTGAAGCTGCGTATTCGTCGCGAAAGGTGGGCGTCTGCCGCCGTTGCTCCGAGCGCCGGGCGCCCGAAGCGGGCGATCAGAACGTGCCTCGGAGCACGACGCCACGGGTTTCGCCGCCGAGCCAACCGTCGATACCGCTCAGCTTCAGTGGAGGAAGTGCTCGCTTCGCACCCGCGGGCTTCGCGCCCTCCGTTGCATGGGTCTTCGGACCGAAAAGGTAAAACGCGCCGGCACCGACGAACCCGAGCACCATGACCACCGCAGACACGTTGGCCAGTGTCGCATTGCTGTCTACCTTGTCGAGGTTGTCTTTCAATGTCGCACAAGCGTTTGCGTATCTAGTTGTAGGATTCACGCAAGTGCCGGCAGCGCTCGCGCCTTCTTCGCTTCGCTTCTGACGGATTTGAGCTTCGACGCTGTCGACGGACGACTGCGCGCTGCCTTTGGCGGCCGCAAAGCCGATCGTGCCGATCAAGCCGAGACCGCCGACGCCGAGGCCGATGTAGACCGGCACCATGTTGTCGGGCGGCGAGAGGAGACTCTTCTTCTTCGTTGGTTCTGCTTCGGGAGGGTCTTGCACCTGCGGCGCCGGCGGTGGCTCTGCGGCCGGAGGCTCTGCCTTCGGCGGCGGGGTGACGACGGGGGCGGGCACCGGCTCCGCCGAGCGCGCAGCTTCGCCGAGCTTGACCGTGACCTTCTGGCCCGCGCTCGTCGAGACCTTTTGCTCGGTGGTCACGCCTTCGGGAGACTTGGCCGAGACGACATGCGAGCCCGGATCGACGTCGACCGCGTCCTTCAGCGGGGCATTGCCTACGCGCTCACCCGAGACGAATATCTCCGAGCCCGGTGCGGCGACGATTTCGACGCGACCGAGCTTCGTGCGAACGTCCGCGAGTCCGCGCTCGGCTTCGCTTCGTTTGGCTTCCGAGAGCTGCGACGAATCGCGCAGGAACTGTTGAAAGTACTTCGATGCTTCGAGGGGATGGTTGCCCTTCTGGCAGCTGAGCGCGAGGTTCAAGAGCACCGCGGGATGCTTCTTGAGCACGTAAGCTTGGAGGAAGGCCGCGCGCGCGTTTTCGTAGTCGCCTTTGTCGAAGAAGCGCACGCCCTCCTCGAATCGTGCGCGAGCCGCGCGCGTCGTCGCGTCGTCTGCGGAGGCCTGCGCGAGAGCTACGTGGGCAGTCGTCAGCGCGCATGGAGCGCTGACGGCAAGGGCACAAAGGAAAGCACGAAGTCTCATGTGGGAGTTTCTCGTCTGCTCAGAAAGGATTGTCGCGCACGATACCGCCCGGCTTGCCGGCTGCGGGCGGAGGTTTCACAGCCGTACCTCCTCCACTGCTTCCACCACCGCCGGGCTTGGGACCTGCGGCAGCGTGTGGAGGGGGCGCCACGGCGGGCGAAGGCTTTTGCGGCGGCGAAGGAGATGCGGCTTGCTGCGGGCTCGATGCCGGCGTCGCTGCGGGAGGCGCCTTCTTGGGTTCTGCGCTCGCAGTCCCGGCGGCCATGGGTCTCTCCGGAAGGGCTTCCGGCGCGGGCACGTCGCCGCCCTTGGAAGACGGGGGCTGCACCATACCCGATTGTCCGGTTGGCGCCGTCTCTGCAGATGCGCCGGAAGTACGTAGCGCGAAGAAGACGCCGCCGAACGCAAGCACTGCGACGAGCGCCACGACCGCGATGACGAGGCCCTTGTTGCTGCCACGAACGGATGACTCCGGGATCTCGTCGTCTTCGACGCCGCGGATGCGAGCCGTCGTTGCCGAGCGGTCGCCCTCCGGCACGTAGGGGATCATGTTCGCAGTCGGCGCGGGCGCTTTGCGCGGCGGCGGGCCCGATGGGGTTGGGGCACGCGGAGGTCCAGGCACTGCGATGGGATCGGCCGCAACGATGTCGCCGTCCGAAAGCCCATCGGTAATGGAGGGCATGCGCACCGTCGCATCGGCTGTTTCTTCGGTGGCGGCGGCGGTGGCTTCGAGGTGTTGCTTGAGCTCGGCTTCGAGCTTGCTCGCGTCCTTGCCACGTTGGGTCGGAAAATCGCTGTTGCCGTCGACAGGGGGAACGTCGGCGCCCGCTTCACGGCGAATCGCAGCAGCGACGAGCTTCGGTTCCGTCTCCGCGTGTGGCGGTGGTACGAGCGGGGTGTTGTGCACGGAAGGCACCACGATGTCGGTCGCCGTCTCCTCGTCCATGGGCGGCGCTTCCCACGAGGGAGTGATCTTGGCCGCGAGAAGCTCGGCTTCCTCGGGAGACAGACTCGGGGGTATGTCTTCGACGCTCATCGCGGGTCCCCGGAGTCTAGCACCGGATTCTTGCGTTCGGAAAAGTCTTACGTGCGAGCCAGACGCAGAAAATCAGGCCCGCGAGCCCGCCATTGACGTTCGCGCCGGCCTCACCCACACTCGGGCGCGAATGCGGGGGCTCCACACCCACCTGATGCTCGTCGTTGCCACCCTGATGGGGTGTGGTTCCTCGGGTCATCCTGTGCAAGATGCAGGTAATTCCGGAACGGAAGCCTGTACCGCGCTGCTTCAATCGAACACGACCGAGGCACCTACTCGCGATCGCCTCTCGGCGTGCGGAGAGCGGATGCTCGCGCAAACCAGGCTGGAAGGCGCAACGCCACGAGGCACGGAACTCGGCCATCTCGCAGGAGCTCTCTACGAGCGGAGTTATCGCATCGAGTGGCGAAAAGACGATGGCGACAATGCGGTCGAAGCGTACCGACTCGCCGCTGCGCGGCTAGAGGGGCCCGAAGGCTGTGATGGCGCGCTTCGAGGTGCCTTCCTCACGGGCGAACTCGCGCGCGACGCGCAGGCTACGTATTTGGAGCTCTACCGTATCGACCGACGACTCGCGGAGGCTGCGAGCGGAAGAGCGCCTACCTTGCCGCTCGCCGAGGCGGGGGCACCGTCTGCCGTCTGTCGTGATCGCGTGACAGCAGCACTTTCGCAGCTGGCCGCCTTCCGTCCGGGCCCGAGCACACTCGAGGCCGTCGATCGCGCACTCATCGGCGAAGGCATCGTGCAACTGAAGCTCGATGGGGGCGCTTCACCCGTGGCGCCCCCATCGCATCGCATCCTTCGCATCCAGCGTTGGGTAGGGCGAGAAGACGCGCGCGTCGTCATCGTCCTCGATCGTCCCGCAGCATTTCGGGTGGGCGACGACGCGTCCGTCGCAGGGGCGCCGCGTACCTATGTCGACCTCGAAGGCGTCGATGGAAGCGGGATGCAGGAGGAGCTCGTCACAGCGGGTATCGTCACGCGCATTCGGACGGAGTCGACCATTCGCGGAACGCGTGTCGCGCTCGAACTCGACGGCAAGGCATTTCGAAAAGTGTTCGCGCTTCCGGAGCCATACCGTCTCGTCATGGACATTGCACGCACGCCGCCGTCGCGGAGCAATCGTGCACTTCGCAAAGTGGTCCTCGACCCAGGTCATGGCGGCATCGATCCGGGAGCGCTCGGTCCCGGCGGCATCCGTGAAAAAGACGTCACGCTCGCCATTGCGCAAAAGGTCGCTGCAGCGCTCGTTCGCGCCGGTGTGGACGTCGTGCTCACGCGGGACGACGATCGGCTCGTCACGCTCGAAGAACGAACTGCCCGTGCCAACGCCAGCGGCGCAGACCTGTTTCTCTCGATCCATTGCAACGCGAGCGAAGGTCACGGCCGCAAAGGTGTCGAAACCTACGTCCTCGATACGTCCTCCAACGACATGGCCGGGAGGCTCGCCGCACGCGAAAACGCGACCAGCGCACAGGCAAACGCGGAGCTCTCCTCCATTCTCGCGAGCATGCGCATCGCCGACCAGTCGACGCGCTCGAAGCGCTTTGCCGAGCTCTTGCAACGCGCGGTCCTCTCGTCGATCAGGCCGTCGTATCCTGGGGCGGTGGATGGCGGCGTCCACACGGCGGGCTTCTACGTTCTCGTCGGTGCTCGCATGCCTGCGGTGCTCTTCGAGTCGAGCTACATCTCGAATACCGAAGAGGGGCCCTTGCTGGTCACGGACGCCTACCAGAACCGGCTCGCGGACGGCATCCTGAACGCCGTGCGCGCGTACGGCGAAGGTCGGTAGTCTTCGGTTTTTCCGTCTCTCGTTCCGTGAGGAGGTCTGCGGGGATCTTTCTCCGACGGAATCGGCGCGAGGCGCGCAATAGACGGATGTGAAGAACCCTCGCATTTGTCCTTCGACGCGTGCTCGCTTTTTCGGGCTTTGCGGTTTCACGCTTTCAATGGCCGTGTTTGCTGCTGCTTGCGGCACCGAAGCCGTCCAAAACGACGATGCGGGCGAGCTGTCGCGCGATGCCGGGCGGGACACCTCTCCACTGCCCGACGCGAGCACGACGTGCAGCGGGAAGACCCACGCCTGCAAAGGCGTTTGTGTGGAAGACACAAGCATTGCGACCTGCGGCTCGTCCTGCGTGCCCTGTGTCGCACCTCTGGAGGCGGACGCGACGTGCAATGGAACGGTGTGCGGCTTCCAATGCCACGCAGGCTACGTCCCTCGAGGCAACGAATGCGTCGTCCCGGCGCCTGCCAAACCGGAGCTCACGCTCTTCGGCGGAAGCCACACGAACGGGACCCTGTTCTCGGACACCTGGACGTACGACGGCTCGTCATGGACGCAGAAGCAAGTCACGGGCCCTTCGCCGCGGACGCAAGCGGGAGTCGCGGCGCTTTCGGGAAAGGTGTTTCTCTTCGGTGGAGGGGGTCCGCCCATCAACGCTCCGAAGGCGCTTGGGGACACGTGGGAGTGGGATGGCCTTCGTTGGCGCGAACACGTCGTGCAAGGCCCTGCGCCGCGACGCGGACCGATCATGGCGACGCTGGCTGGCAAGGTCGTGCTCTTTGGTGGTGCAGACCTCGATTCCACGACGCCGAAATATTTCGACGACACGTGGGAGTGGGACGGTAACGCCTGGACACAGCGTGCCGTGACAGGGCCTTCCGCGAGAGGCTTCTCGGCCGTTTCGGTTCTGAGCGGCAAGATGGTGATCTTCAGTGGCCTCGGCCCCGGCGTTCAGGGAGACACGTGGGAGTGGGACGGCAACGTCTGGACTCAGCGCACGACGGTGACGGCACCGAGCCAGCGCTCGATGGCCGCGATGGGAAGCCTCGCTGGAAAGCTCTTTCTGCTGGGGGGCATCAACGGCGGCGGCTCGAGCGACGAAACGTGGGGTTGGGATGGCGCATCCTGGAGCACGCAAGGGGCGAAGAACGGCATCTTCGCGCGGCATGCGATGGCTCCGCTCGGTGGAAAGCTCATCGTGTTCGGAGGCGATCGTCCGCTCGGCATCAGTGGCGAGACGTGGGAGTGGGACGGCAGCACGTGGCTCGAAAAGAAGATCGCCGGTCCCGCCGCACGAGAATGGCCTGTACTCGTGCAGCGACTCCCCTGAGCGACTCCCGGCTTGCTCTCAGGTCATGCCGAAGTCCTCTTCGAGAACCGCACGAAGGAGGCCCGGGGTCGCGTGCGCCACGAGCCCGGTGGCGTGGGGTCGCAGCTCCACGATGTTCGGAGCCGCGCTGAACACGATGCGACGGATGCCGCGGTGACGCTCTTCGGTCGTTAGAAATCGAAATACATGTAGAATGCAAGAGCTGCGCTCGCGGTCGTCGCCGATGATGGCATCCTTGGGGTCGTTCTCCAAATGCAGCAGCACCTCCAATGCGGAAGCATGTGTCGTCAGTTCGAACGAACGTGCGAGGGCCTTTTTCGCGAGGTCACGCATGGGTGCGTTCTCGAGCACGAGGGCGACGCGCGGTTTGGCCTTCGCAAGGGCTTTGGGCACCGTGAACCCGAACGTCCGGAGGAATCGAATCGCCTCGAAGCGCTCGAAGCGCATGTGACCGCCTGGGGTGAGCCATGGACTCGCGGCACCCTGCGCGACCCAGTTGTGCACGGTTTTCAAGTCCACATGGCAAAGGTTCGCCATGTCCTGGGCCGTCAGCGGAAAGGTCAGCTGTGGGCGTCCGCGACCACGTTCGGTGCTTCTTCGGGCAACCATTGCTCTCCTCGCAGAACATAGCGCGAAAGACCTGCGATGCGTGCTTCACGAATGCTGTGCGCGGGGTCGCCCGGAAGTGTGAGTGCGAGTGTCTCGCCGCGTTCGTCCAGGTGCTTCGTGAGCTCGGGGCAAATCGGCAGAAGCGCGCGTGCTCCGGCTGCCTTCGCCGCTCGTGTGGCGGCCCCAGCAGAGTCGAAGGCCGCGAGCAATTCGAGCGTCCGATGCGTGGGCGGGAAGAGCGCGACCTCCTGCCGTAGGAATCGATCGAGGACCGTCTTCGGCGCTGCCCAGAACGATGCATCCGTTTCCGTTGCGTCGTTTTGCCCGAGCTGACCTTGTGGGGCCTCCACGAGGTAGAACATCGTGTCGAAGCGCCGCGCCTCTTGCGTGGGCGTCACCCACCGTGAGAGCGGCACCAAGGCTCCGAGATCGGGCTGGGCGCCAATGCGCGCGAGGAGCGAGCGATAGGTCTCGCCATTCGCGAGATCTCGCTGATACGAAACGGCTTCGTCGTGCGTAACGGGGCGACCGGCGAAAAGGGCGATCGCCGCCTCTTCGAGTGTCTCGCGGCAAGCTGCCGTGCGCCACGCGTCCTCTTGGGCGTCCTCCGGCCCGTCGTCCGAAGAGACCTTGCCACCCGGAAACACGATCGCGCCGCCCAAGAACTTGCTGCCGGCGCTTCGCCTTACGCAAAGCACTTCGAACCCTTCATTCGCTTTTTCGGCGTTGCGCAAGATGACGACCGTTGCAGCGAGCGCGGGTTTCGTGACGGGGCGGTCGAACGACAGATCGAGCTTGGTCATGGCGGTCTCAAGGCCTTCGCGTTTTTTGCCAATGCTCCCGGAAGCCGAGGGAGAGCTCTGCTTGCTCGGAAGGTGGTTCGACGAACCAGAGTGGCGGAATTTCCTTCGAGAGGAAGTACGCGGCGAGCGCTTCGCCGCGCGCCTGTGGAGTCAGCGTGCTTCGAGGAAGCTCGACGATGGTGCGTTCGGACCTCAGATCGGCCACGATCGAGAGGACTTGATCGAGGTATGCGCTGTCACCCTCCTCGCGGACTGCACCTTGACCCAAGACGACGATGCGGTCGAAGGGGAGTGCGGGTCGGCCCGGCGTCAGATAGCGCGCGCCCTGCGTGCCTTCGAGGAAGCCCGAGATGCGTGCACGACTGAGCCTCCCCGCGAGGCGAAAGTCGACCATGTCGGCCACCGACGTGAGCGGAGCGACCTCGGGGTCGATGAACAGGCACAAGAGGTCCGCGCGGGTCTCTTCGAATCGTTTGAGCTCTGCCGAGACAAACGACAGCTCGGTCACGGCGACTCGTCGCGACGCCCAAGGTTGTCGGCGACGCGCGTGAGCACGCCGTTGATGAACGCGCCGCTCGACTCGCCTCCGTAGGTCTTTCCGAGGACGACCGCCTCGTTCAAGATGACCGAGCGCGGAACGTCCGGCTTCTTCGAGAGTTCCCACGCGGCGAGGCGCAGCACGTTGCGGTCGACGCGAGACATGCGCTCGAGTCTCCAATTGTCTGCCGCCTTCGTGACGATGTCATCGACTTCGCTCCGCGCGGCGAGGGTGCCCAAGAAGGCCTCTTCGGCATATTCGCGCCCTTCGGCGTCGGCCTCGAAGTGCCGGAAGAAAAGCGCAACGACCGTCTCGGGCTCGGTGCCCGAGGCTTCTTGCTGAAAGAGCATTTGAAGAGCCGCTTCGCGACCCCCGTGTCGTGCGCCCATTCCTCGTTACCTCTTGCGCGGGGCGGACGACGAGCGAGGACGGTCTTCGCTGACGAGGCGTCGGCGTAGCGAGATCATCTCGATGGCGGAGACCATGGCCTCGAAGCCCTTGTTGCCGGACTTGGCACCGGCGCGATCGATCGCCTGTTCGAGCGTGTCGGTGGTGAGCACGCCGAACGAAACGGGGATGCCGTGCGTGAGGCTGAGTGTTGCGATGCCCTTCGTGACTTCGCCCGACACGTATTCGAAGTGTGGGGTGGAGCCGCGAATGACGGCGCCGACGGCGACGATGGCGTCGTAGCGCCCGGAAGCGCATAGGTCGCGTACGGCGAGAGGAATCTCCCATGCGCCCGGAACGCGAACGAGCGTGAGGCGCGCATCTTCGCCGCCGTGCCTACGAAACGCATCTGCTGCGGCCTCGGCCAGGTGGTCGACGATGAATTGATTGAAGCGACTCGCGACGATCGCGACGCTTGCGTCCGGGGGAATGACGAGCTGCCCTTCGAGGATTCGCATGGCACCGCTTCTTAGCAGTTTCCGGGGGGGTCGAGCGGGATGTTTTCGGTGACGGTCAGGCCGAAACCACGGAGCCCCGCAATTTTTCGGGGATTCGCGGTGAGGAGCTTGATGCGCTCCACGCCGAGGTCACGGAGGACTTGGGCGCCCAAGCCGAATTCACGGAGCGGGCTCGCCGAAGCAGCGGGCGGCGAGAACGAAGGGGGCGCCTCCGCTGTACCGCCAGGGGGCGTGGACGCGGCGAGCTCGGAGAACGGTGTGTCGAGCGAGGGTAAGTACACGACGACGCCGCGACCCGCCTCTTCGATGCATGACAGAGCCTTTCGGAGACGCTTTCCGCCGTCTTGCTCGCGCGTCGCAAACACGTCGGCGAGCAGCGACCCTTGGTGCATGCGGCAGAGGACGGGCTCGGGCCCTTCGATGTCGCCCTTCACCAGGGCCAAAAACTGCCGTTGGTCGACGGATGCATTGTACACGAGTGCGCGCCAAGGGGTGCCCGTGGCATCGAGGATGATCTCGCCTTCGCGGACGCGCAGCACGAGCTGCTCTGTCTGGAGGCGGTATTGAATCATGTCCGCGATGCTGAGGATGCGGAGGCCGTGCTTCTTGCCGAATACCTCGAGGTCCGGCATGCGGGCCATCGTGCCGTCTTCGCGCATGATCTCGCAGATGACGCCCGCGGGGGTGGCACCCGCGAGGCGGGCGAGGTCGACGGAACCTTCCGTCTGGCCGGTGCGCACGAGGACGCCGCCATTGCGTGCGCGGAGCGGGAACACGTGGCCGGGGCTGACGAGGTCTTCCGGCTTCGTGTTCGGGTCGGCGCACACCTTCGTCGTGTGCGCGCGGTCTGCGGCGCTAATGCCGGTCGTGACGCCATGGCGCGCCTCGACGCTCACGGTGAATGCGGTGCCGAGCGGGGGACCACGGCGGCCCGGCGCCTGCATCATCGGGAGTTCGAGGCGCTCGATTTGATCCTCGGTGAGCGTCACGCAGATGAGACCACGACCGTGCGTCGCCATGAAGTTGATTGCTTCGGGGGTGACGAACTCTGCGGCCATCGTGAGGTCACCCTCGTTTTCGCGGTCTTCATCGTCGACGAGAATGACCATCTTGCCGGCACGAATGTCGGCGATCGCACCGTTGACGCGCTCGAGGAGGCCGGGATCAATCGATAGAACCGGAGACATCTTCAGACGTAGCCCTTTCGTTCGAGAAGCGCGTGCAGGCGGGCATCGGCGTCGTGGGGGGCGTGGCTTCCGTCCCCAGGAGCGTCGTGGCCGAGGAGGCGTGCGACATAGCGCGCAAGGATGTCGACCTCGAGGTTGACCTTCTTCGCACCCGAACGGGCGCCGAGATCGGAGAGTGTGGTGCGCGCGAGCGTGTGCGGAATGATCATGACGTCGAACGTGGACCCAGTGACGCCGTTCACCGTGAGGCTGATGCCGTTCACGGTGATAGATCCTTTCTCGGCCACGTACTTCGAGAGCGATGCGGGCATCTCGAACGTGAGCTTTTCGGATTCGCCGTCGGGCTCGCGAGAAACGAGCTCACCGACGCCGTCGACGTGGCCCGACACGAGGTGGCCGCCGAGCCGCGTGGTTGGCAGGAGGGCGCGTTCGAGGTTGACCCGCGAGCCCTCGGAAAGAGCGCCGAGCGTCGTGCGTGCGAGCGTCTCCGACGACGCGTCGGCCTCGAAGCCGCCGGGAAGGATGCGATCGACCGTGAGGCATACGCCATCGACGGCGATGGACTCGCCGAGGACGAGGCCTTCGAAGCCCGCGTGAATGACGAGGCGTGCGCCTTTTGCGGCACGTTTTCGTGCTTCGAGCTTACCGAGCGTTTCGACGAGACCGGTGAACATGTGGGTTCCCGGAAGGCATGTAGTGAAGCCGGAGCGTTCCGTAAACCCCTAGAATTACCTTTCTTTCTGCTCGGCTTGCCGCGGGGTTGCGCGCGCCGCGAAAGGAGAGGACAATTTAGGCATGCGACCAGTTCGTGCGACTCTCATCGGGGTCACGGCGTTTGCGTCGGTTGCGTGCGGTCCGAGCTTCCACGCAGTGTACGAGGGCGAAGCCCGTTTCGAACACTGCTATGCGCTCGACGACACGCCGCGTGCCTCGCCGCAGGAGCGAGTCTCGTGTTGGCAAGCATGGCTCGCGCGGTATGCCGGACGTGACACGCGGGACCGCGCGCAGTACGCGGTCGTGCGTCGCGACACGCTCCTACGCCAGATCGAGAATCCCGTCACGCAACCCGCGAAGGGTGTAGCGCCGGAGCCCGCACCGGGCGACACGGCGCGCCGCGGTCTCCAATAGCGAAGCGCGCCTCTCGGTTCGTTCTTCAGTCGGTCGTGGCGTCGCTGGCGTCGCGGGCATCCGCGCTCGCGTCCCCTGCGTCGAGCAGGGGGCCTGCGTCGGGCAAAGGTCCGTCCGACTCGATGACGACGCGCACGTAGTACTGCGCGCACGTCGTGTTGTGGACGACGACGATGTTGGCGTCGGCGCTTTGGACCTCGAACACATTTCCGCCCGCGGGGGTGAAGGCGCGTGGCGTGGGGACGCCATCCGGATTGATCACGACGGACTTCTTCTGCGCGCTGATGTAGCCCGTGATGCGTGTCGGTTGACGCGGTCCGAGACTGCTCGTGTCGAACACCCAGGTCTGGCCGGCGCCGAAATCGAGCCAGTCGGCCTCCATCGGGCCTGATTCCCACGTGTTCGGGTCGAGGAGGTTGCCTTTGACTTGGGGCGAGTTGAGGCCCTTCTGGTCGCAGCCGCGATCGTAGCAGCCAGGCGTAGCGAGTGTGGAGAGTGCCGTGGCGACGGGCAGCGCGATGGCGGCGACACCGAAGAACACCGTGAGCAATCGCTTGAAGGGAGGCAAGGACTCTTTCATGCGCCGAGGAGCTTGGCCGCGTGGAGCGCGTGGTAGGTCAAGATGAAGTCGGCGCCCGCGCGCTTGATGGAGGTGAGGACCTCGAGCACCGCGCGGTCGAGGTCGATCATCTTTTGCGCGGCCGCGGCGTGGAGCATCGCGTATTCACCGGATACGTTGTAAGCGCCGAGCGGAAGCGTAGTGGACTTGCGCACCGTCTGGATGACGTCGAGGTACGAAAGTGCGGGCTTCACCATGAGCATGTCGGCGCCTTCTTCGACGTCGAGCGCCGCTTCACGGAGCGCTTCGCGGCCGTTGGCAGGGTCCATCTGGTAGCCCGCGCGATCGCCGAATTGAGGCGCGCAATCGGCAGCTTCGCGGAACGGGCCGTAGAAGCAGCTCGCGTACTTCACGGCATAGCTGAGAAGCGCCGTCTCGACGAACCCGCTCTGGTCGAGTGCGCGGCGAAGCGCAGCCACGCGGCCGTCCATCATGTCGCTCGGGGCGACGACGTCTGCGCCCGCGTTTGCGAACACGACGGCCATCTTCGAAAGGATGTCGACGGTCGCATCGTTGTCGACGTCGACGGAGCCGTCTGTACGCGTTTGCAGAACACCGCAGTGACCGTGGCTCGTGTACTCGTCGACGCACACGTCGGCCATGACGATGAGCTCGGGGACGGCGGATTTCAGCTCTCGGATGGCGCGGGGCACGGGACCGTTCGGGTCGAGCCCGACCTCACCGCGCTCGTCCTTCTTCTCCGGGAGGCCAAACAGAATGCAGCCCCCGATACCGTGCGCCTTCATGTCGAGCGCGACGCTCTTCGCTTCACCGATGGGGAGTTGGAAGATGCCCGGTAGTGTCGAGATGGGCTTCTTCTCCGTCAGGCCCGCGTGGAAGAACAGCGGGAGAACGAAGTCACGCGGGTCGATGGACGTTTCGCGAACGAGTGCACGGAGCGCGCTCGAACGGCGTAGTCGCCGAGGGCGGCTGAGAGGAAAGCCCATGCGTCTTGATAGCCACCGAGGTGCCCCTTGCGCAAGAGCAGAGGCGTCCGCAGCGCGTCGCACGCGTCATTGCTGGGGTGCGCAGGTCGAAACGCCGGCGCCGACGATGGTCGAGCCGATGGTCGACACTTCGGACGCGGTGTTCGTCCCCGTGTCGTACTTCGTGATGGACGACTGCGTTTGGTCGCCGCTGAAGATCCAGAAGTCGCCGCCCCAGAACGCGAATGCAAATGCGCTGTGGGGTGAGCCGACGTCGATACGGCTCGCGCCGATGACTTGGCCGTCCTTGCGGTTGATTTGCGCGATGAATGCGCCGTCTTGTCCCGAGGCCTCGTCGGGCCAGTAGGCGAAGAGACGCCCGTCACCCGTTCCGGTGAGCTCGGCGCGCTGCACGATGGGGGGGCTGAACGTCGCGACGGAGGAGAGGCGGAAGGTCTGCGTGTTGATCGTGCCGAGGCCGTCGGAGAAGCCACTCAAGTTGCTGTTGTCGTGGGTGACGAACAGCTGGTCGTTGCCGTCGTCGTCGGACGAGAAGCCCATGCCGAACGTGGACCAGCCGAGCTGATTGGGCTGGTAGCTCGTCGGAAGACAGGCCGCTGTCTTCGTGCTCACGCGGAAGAGGTTTCCGTCGGTGAAGAGAACGTAGGCGAACCCTTTTCGGTCGACGGCCATGGAAAAGGGCGTTTCGCCGGGGCTTGCGGGACAGGCCAAATTCCCGATGAACTTGAAGCTCAGTGTGGGCGGATAGAAGCTGTAGAGCTCGTTCTGCGACGTGACGACGTAGATGAAGGTGCTCTCCGCGTCGGGGCAATCGTTCGGAAGCGGCGCATCTGGAGTAACCGTGACGTCGAGCCCGGGCACGCTGTCGCGGCTTGCGTCGCGCGGGGGGATGGAGCGATCGGTCGTGGCGTCGCGCGGCGTTGCGCCACTGTCGTCACCGGGAAAGATGCCGGTGATGTCGGAGTCGGACAGGAGCGCCGTGCGCGTGCCGCACGCGAGGACGAGGACGCCGGTGACGACCATGGCCAAAGCCCGAGGGCGGAGGGGGCGGGCGAAAGACCTCGGCTTCATGATGGTGCCTCTAGCATAGGTGGAAGAGCTTCGGGGGTGAGGGGCGGGGGTGTCGCAGACGTCCGAACGTAGGATGCAACGGTCGTGCCCGGCCCGCCGCTCGCGCAGAGGCGCGCATTCGAGAGGAAATCGATGCGGGCAGGAGGGCCTGCGCTTTCTCTGTCAGGGATCTGACGGTGAAGCGGAGCATATTTGCATCATGCGCGGAGGTGCCTCGGCATGCTCGAGAGTGTGCGTACGCCTTCCGGACCATCACGGAATCGACCCGAGGGCGTTCCTTGTCTTGTTTTGTCTGCACGGTTACGCTGCATGGCGTGCTGTCCGGGAAGCGCGTCCTCTTGTTGCGACCCGAAGCGCAGGACGTCTTCGAACCGGGCCAAGACCCGCCCGCGCGTCACTTCTTCGAAGAGCGCGGCGCCGAGGTCACGCAGATCGCCCTCGCCACGTTGGGACCACCGTCCGATCCTTCGCGCGTCGAGGAAGCGCGTCAACGCGTGAAGGCGGGCCACTATGATTGGCTCGTCTTCACGAGTGCCCATGGCGTGGCTGCATTTCTGGGAAGAGACTTCTCTACGGACGATTTCGCGGATACACGCATCGCGTGTGTGGGACCGGCGACAGCTGCGGCGCTCACGAGAAAGGGGCGTATGCCGGATCTCGTCGCGCCTCCATCGCGCACGCACGGGGAGGGGCTCGCCGAGGAGATGCGCGAGCAGCTCGGTGACGGAAACGCGCGCATCCTTCTCGCGCGAGCAGAGGTCGCGCGCGAAGAACTGCCGAAGATGCTGCGGGAGGCCGGGCATCACGTCGAGGACGTTGCCGTGTACCGCTCCGAGCGTGCAGACGCTCGTGGCCCCGATCTCGTTCGCTGGCTGAACGCGGCGCGTAGCTCCGGGGCTGTCACACGGAAAGAAGCGATTGTCGTCTTTTCGTCGCCCAATTCCGTCGACGCATTTTTGGACCTTGCAGGGCTCTCGTCCGATGGGGCCGGCCCCTACGCGGGGCTCGTCATGGCGAGCATCGGGCCGGCCACGAGCGCGCGCTGCAGAGAGCGAGGGCTCGCGGTCGACGTCGAGGCAAAACCTTCGACCTTCTCGGCCCTTGCGGAAGCCCTCGAGAAGCCATGACGACCATTTCACGGGTTGACAAGGAGCCTTTGAGCGCGCGATTCTTGTACTTCTCTCGTTAGAGAAGGCCATGTCGCTAAGCTCGCTGATCGTACAGCGCGGAGTCGCGAGCGTGCGAGAAGTCGAAGACGCTCTCGCCCGACAGGTCCTCTATGGGGGGGACCTGGCCACGAACCTGCTCGAGGTCGCGCGCGTGGACGAGGCGGACCTGACGGCGCTCCTGTCCGAGTGGTTCAAAATTCCAGCGGCGCCTTATGGTGAACTCGCGGAGCCGCCACGGGAGCTGCTCGCCGCGGTCCCAGCGGAGCTCGCGATCAAAGAGGCCCTCTTTCCCCTCGGAATGGAGAAGGGCGCGCTTCTCCTTGCGGTTGCCGAGCCGCTCGACTCGGACAACGAGTGGCAGTTGAGCTCGCGGTTGGCGGTACCCATCGTTCAACGCCTCGCGCTCGCGTTCCGCGTTAGGCAAGGCCTCTCTCGCGCCTACAAGTACCCGCTCGAACGTCGCTACGAACGCCTCATCGTGCGTCTCGTCGCGAGCGACTCCGAGCGCCGCGTACTCACCGAACCGCCGGTGACGAAGGTGAACGCGAAGGCACCAGCCTCCGCCCGCGCCGACTTGCCCGACGCGCTCAAGAAGGTACTCTTCCCCGAGCAGCCACGTGTCCGCAAGAAACGTCGCGGCCCGCTCACGGCAGAAGTCGTGAAGGTCGAGCTCGAGCACTGCGAAGATCGCGATGCTGTTCTCGACTTGTTCTTCGAGTTCGCGCGGCAATACTTCGACTACACCGCGCTCTTCATGGTGCAAGGAGACATCGCGGAAGGCCGCGAAGCGCATGGTGCCGGTGTCACGCAGATTCGTGATCTCGGTGTGCCGCTCGACCTGCCGAGCATCCTCAATCGTGCACGCATGACGCGCGCCGCAGTGGTCGGACGGCCGCAACCCGATGGGGTCGATGCCGTTCTCGCCGCAGACCTGAAGCGCCCGAGGGGGGGGGCCGTCGCGGCCATCCCACTCAGCGTGCGGACCCGCGTCGTCGCGCTTCTCTATTGCGACAACGGTGATGACGGCGTCACCGAGGAGGACGTGAAGGTCGTTGCTGCGTGCGCGGCCGATGCGGGCAGCGCGTTCGAAAGCCTCATCGTTCGGCGCAAGCTCACGGGAAACAGCTCGCGCGCGCCGGCGCCGGCTTCGACGCGGACCCCGAGAGCGGGCGTTCAAGTTCCGACCCCCGCGCTCGGCGTTCCGTTCCTCTCGTCGATGCCGGACTCGCAGCGCATTGGGGCATCAGGGCCCGCGGGGGCGGAAGATCCGCAACGTCGCGTCACGGCCACGATGGCGGCTTCTGGCAAAGCAGCGCCGCATCCCTCGTCGATGATGGAGACGCCGCCTTCTGGGAGCGAAGTGCCTCCACCGAGTGCGCCGTTCCCGGTGGCTCCGTCTTCGGTGCCTCCCGCCATCGTCCCAGCGCGCATCTCGCCCGCGTCGCTCGTCGCGCGGCCCTCTGCGCCGCCACCGGAAGTAGCGGTGCGTCGCCCTTCGGGCCCACCCATCCCGCGCGAAGACCGTGACGATCACGCGCGTCCGCTCGTGGTTCCAGCGGCGCCTCCAATGCCTACGGCAATCTCGGCGCCTGCGCCCATCGAGTCGTGGAAGCCTTCTGCGGAGCCCGCGCCGGTCGCGCCAGCGCCTGCGCCGATCGAATCGTGGAGACCCGCCGCACAACCGGCACCCGTCGCTCCGCCCCCGCGCGTCGATTCGTGGAAGCCTGCCGCGCCAGCTCCGGCGGAAAAGCCCGTCGACGTTTGGGTTCCAGACGGCAACGTACCGACCCCCGCGTTGCCGGAGGTGGACGTGTGGCAACCGGGCGATCCGATTCGCTCGGCTCCGCAAGGAGCGGCGGTGCTCGAGCCATCATCGCTGCACGATGATGCGACGCGCTCTCTCGTGAATCAGATCGGACGCCCGGGTAGTGTGCGTCCGCCGGGACCTGCATTCGTCCCCGCACACGCGCCGAACCGCTCCCATGGCGGCGTCGTCGAAGAGCTCCCTTCGATCATCCTCAGTGTCGAACTCGAGCACCGCGACCTCGTGGCGCGAATCTGTGCTTCATCCGACGAAGCCACCGAGCTTGAGCTCATTCGGCTCGGTGGGGCGGCGATGCCTGCGTTGATGGAAGCCTTCCCCGGGCCACTCGCCGTCGAAGTTCGAGAGACCGGACCCATTCCGAAAGTCGCCGACTGCGGGCCCGTCATGCGCGTCGTGGCGAGGCAGAGGCGCGTCGCGCTCCCGTTCGTGCTCCCTTACTGCGACGACGGTCACCTCGAACGAAGGCTCTATGCGACCTTGCTCCTGACAGAGCTCGCTTACCTCGAAACCTGTGACGTCCTCGTGCGCCGCATCGTCGACGAAGAAGCGCGCGTTCGGAGAGTCGCCGTGCATGCAACACGCATGCTTTCGGAGCAGGCGCCGCGACAAGTGTTGGAGCGTCTCGCCCATTTCGCCCGCGAGCACCGCGTCGCGCCGCCCAAACGGCTCCTCGTCATCCAAGCCATGGGCGAGCTCCTTCAGCCCATCGCCGTTCCGATGTTGATCGGACTCCTCGGCGACCCGCTCGCGCAAGTCGCGCAAGCTGCGCGTGGTGCGCTCGTTCACTTGTCGCGCCAAGACTTCTTCGACGATGCGCGCAAGTGGGGCAGCTGGTGGACCTCCAACGTCGGACGTCACCGTATCGAGTGGCTCATCGATGCGCTGTTGCACGACGAGACTTCCCTCCGTCGCGCGGCGGCCGTCGAACTCGCGGAACTCACCGGGAAGCAGTTCGGCCTTGCCGACGACGCCTCTCGCCGTGATCGCGAACGCATCCATCTTCGCTTCCGCGAGTGGTGGCTCACCGATGGTCGTCTCAAGTTCGCCCCGCCGACATGAAGCTCGTACCTCTCTCCGTCCTCGCTCTGTCGCTTTCGCTCGCGTCGTTCTCTGCGGCCAAGCCCTGCGCGCCGCCTGCGGCCAAAGTGGCGCCGGGGCCTCAAGCTCCGCAGAAGCCGCTGCCCGATGATCCGGAGGTGCAGCGCATCATGCGAGGCGGAGGCTTGGTCCGCAGCAATTGGGTTCCGCCTGGCAGAAGCGATCGCTACGGTCACGCGGAGACGGTCATTCGCGCGCCGCTTGTGACAGTGCTCTCGCAGGTGCAGGCCTATGGTCAGTACAAAGATCTCGCGCCTTCCAAGTTCAAAACCTCGCGCATCGTCGGCAAGGAGCCCGAAGGCACCGATGTCTACATGCAAGTTCAGATCATGAACGGGTTCATCACGCTGTGGTGGATCATGCGCTTCGGCGAACCGAGAGACGTGAAGAAGGGCGCTGTCTGGTTCGAAGGCGTCTACCAGAAGGGCAATCTGCAAACGGCCCATGCGATGTTCTATGCGCGTGAGGTCACGCCCGACGTCACCGTCTTGATGTTCGACCTGCTGATTGGTCTGCCCATTCCTGCGCCGCAGGAGAACATCGACGAAGAGCTTCGCGATGCGGCGGCCGATGCCGTGAACGGCGCCCGCGAGAAGTCCGAACGTGCTGCACGTGCTGCAGAGGCGGCAAGAGTGGGGAGCGCGGAGCCGTCTCGATGAAGATCGTCGTGGGCACCGATCACGATGCCTCGGTCGTGAAGACCCTCTGCAAGCACCTGGAGGGCCGAGGTCACACGGTCACTCGCATTCCTGCGGGGCTCTGGGGACCGACGGCGAAGATCGTCGCCGAGACGGTCGCGCGGCGCGAAGCGGACTTCGGCGTCGTGTGCTGCTTTACGGGCACGGGCGTCTCCATCGCGGCGAACAAGGTGGCTGGCATTCGCGCGGCGCTGTGCGTCGATGCGGAAACCGCCCGCGGCGCTCGAAAATGGAACAACGCGAACGTTCTC
The DNA here is from genome assembly GCA_046351415.1 of Polyangiaceae bacterium. Lineage (GTDB taxonomy): Bacteria > Myxococcota_A > Polyangia > Polyangiales > Polyangiaceae > JABFRG01. The sequence goes on from JAXLYO010000003.1 coordinate 25,831, forward strand.
GCCCTTAGCTTGCGCCTGCTCACGAAGACGCTCGCCATCGAGATTGCCGATGCATGGCTCGACACGAGCTACGAGGGAACCGAAGAAGAGAGCCTCGCGGTTCTTTGACGTCAACGCTGACGCACGAGCTTCTCGCGTCGTCGACGTGCGACGAGCGCACCGCATGCGAGAAGAGCTGCGACTCCCAGGAAGGGCGTCGCTCGTCTCCCTGGGTGCACGGAACAAGCCGCGAACTCGTCGTCGGCCTTCTTCACCTGCAGGTTCGGCGTGCCCGCTGGGTGAATCGTGATGTCTGCCTTCGAGGCGCCCGCGGTGGCCGTGAGCACGAGCGGGTCGGCCCCTACGGCGTAGTCGTAGGCGACGAGGTCGCCGGTGCCGAGCGCGACGGCTCCTCGGCTGATCGAGAAAGGTGTGCCATGCACAATGCGGCCCCCTTCGTCCATCGCGCGGGCCAGCAGCATCGAAGTCCGTTTGCCGTCACCCGTGGGCGCCAAGTTGGGGTCCTCGGACTGGGCGTACCATCGCACGGTCTTGATGTCGGTGAGCGGAATGACGCGAACGTTCACTTGGACCTTCGCCGCACCATTGAAGACGGTCGCGGTGCCGTCGCCGGGCTGTCCCGCGATGAGGTCGACGAGGTCTCGCTTGCCTTTCGTGTAAGGGGTGAGCGTCACGGGGCCTTCCGAGGAGACAGCAGCACCGTTTCCGAGCAGCCGTTCGCCCCGTGCGTAGAAGCGGACCTCGGCTCGTACCGTTCCGTTCGATGCGAGGATCATGGGGTCCGAGAAGAACTTCGCCGGAGCGTCGGCCGACCTACGTTGCTCCGCATTGAACGATGCCGCGATGCCATCGAAGAACGGCTGCACATCCACGCGATCGGGCTCCCGGACCTCGATGTTCTTCACGTTCCCATCGTCGAAGCGAAACGTCGCAAGACCGGGACCGCCCGTCCGGAAGGAGACCGACACCCGGCCGCATTCGTCTGTTTCCGCAGAGGAGGTTTCGAGCGTCGCGACCGGATCACCCGACGTCGAGCCCGCGTCGTCGCTCTTTTGTGCCGGAAAGGAAGTGACCGTGACCGTGCGGCGCCCCTGCGTCGTTCTCGCGCGCAGGGTCGCGCGCCCGCGGGGCACGAAGTAGAGGCCGTCTTCCGTCGAGTCGATACATGTCGATGCATCGGAGAAGTCGCTCACGCTGGCGCGACAAGCGGAGTCGTCGGTGGTTTGCCCAAAGCACCCAAAGCCCCACACGATCGCGACAGTGAGGCCGATGAAGGAAGAAGATCGCATGCCCTTCCTTGAGCAAACCTCATGCCGCCCGCCGATGGTGCGTTTTCGCGGATCCTTCGCGATTCGAGCGCGCACCGTCAACGCTCCGACCGTATCCGAGATTCACACTCGCGCCATGACGTGATCGTCTAGTCATACTGATGCACATGAATTATCAGTTGGCTGAACTTTCACCGGGAGCTTAGGGATGAAGACCGAACGTACTGCCGCGATTGTCATCGCCACGATTACCGCTTTCGCGTGCGCCTCTTCGGAGTCGGTCCCCGGTGGTGGCGTGACAGATGGCGGGTCGAGCAGCGACGGCGGGGCCATCGACCCGTCACAGCCTTACAGTCTCATCGGCGATCTCGCCCCGGGCAGCCGCCTATCGCGTGTTCTCGACCTGCTGCCCTCCGGCAACGACATGCACGCGCTCGTGCTTTCGTGCTCGGGTGGATTCGATGGAAAGACCGAAGTGGTCACCCTCGACGCCGGAGGGAAGGTCAAGGGCCGCTTCACCGTCGCATCGAAGCCGAGCTGCTCGGTCGACGACAAAGGGTCTTACGGTGACTTCGGTCCCATGCGCGGCATCGTCCTTCCATCTGGTGACATTGCGCTCGCCGGGACGAACTTCGAAGGCGACGGACCCCAGCTCGTGCAGCGGTACTCCGCGACGGGGCAATTGAAGTGGAGCGTGGAGCTTCCGGTACTCGACAGCTATGCGTACGTCTACGCGCTCTCGGCCGAGGGTGACGAGGTATGGGTTGCCGGCTCGCTGCTCTCGAAGAACACTTCTGTCCTCGGCCTCAACATCCCCTACGCGGATATCGATGCGGGTTCGTTGTTCGCGTTCGGGATCGACGCTAGCGGCAAGCTCGCCCACCACGTGCATGTTACACAAAAGCCTCTCATCCACCTTGGGGCACAAGGAGCGGTCGCGCTTCGGCAAGATGGGGCGGGCGGCCTCTGGCTCCTTGCGGATCGACCCGAATCTTCGCCGAGCGCGGGTCTCTTTCACATCAAAGGGGACGGCACCGTCGACCTGAGTGCAGGCACCGGTGTGGACACGTACGTACCGAATGACGCTCCGGCCGACGTCTTGCCCGCGCCGGGTGATCCGAAGGTCTTCATGTATCTCGGCTCCGCTTCGCCGCCTTCTCTCGCCATGATGACGGTCGGCGCTTCTGGACCGAAAGACAGCCTCCCCATTCCGGGCATCAAGCTTCACGCTCGGCATACGCCCACGGTCATGGCAAATGGCGTTCCGGTGTTCGTCGGGTTCTCTCCGAGTCCTACGAGCGGAAACGATCGCGAGATATCCTACCAATCAGCCGCCATTGGTTACGTTTCGAGCGGCGCCCCGACAGTCAGCTCTTTTGCTGCAAGCCACGGGTCGACTTTCTACTCGGTGGCTCTCGACAGTAAGAATCGCATCTGGGCCGGTGGTGCCGCGGGAGGTCGCTTCCGTGTCGGCGAACGAACGAGCACCATCGCCCAGGCCGCGTCTGGCGACGCCTTCATCCTCGTGTTCGACGACCTCGCCGCCATCGGCCGCGCCGCCAAGGACAACGAGAAGCACCCGCTGCCGACCTGCAAAGTGACCTCTGAGGCGTGTGCTTCCTGTATGAAGACTGCCGCGTGCCTCACGAGCTGCGATCGGGATGGAACTTGCGGTCCGGTCTTCTCGAGTGCGCGTTCGTGCATTTGCGACGCCCAGATCGATCATCCGCAGGAGATCGAGACGCGGGCGGAATCGTGCTTGGAACCCGTGAAGCAAGTGGGGCCCAACGGCAACACCGCCGCCAATTGCCTCGCCGTGACCTGCGCAGACGCCTGTAAGTAGGCGCTCGCGTGTTCTCGGTCAGGGAAGGGGGCGGCGCGTGCTAAAATCCTCGCCTGCCCATGATCGCATCTTCCCTCATTGCTCGCCTTTCCAGCTTTCGGACGGATTCTCACAGGGTGCCGAATGCGAGTGCCCTCGAAGGGTATCGGAAGGCGCAACGCCTCTCGTATGGCGCGGCGCTAAAGGTCGCGGGCGAACTCCGCGCTGGGTGGACCGAGAAGCAAGCGGCAGCGCGCTTGGGCGAAGAGCTTCAAGCGCGCGGCGTCCGTGCCCTCTTCCACGTGCCCCTCGCATGGTTTGGGGACCACAGTCGGTTCGATGGCTATCGCGGCTACCGCGAGTACCTCCCTTCGAACCGTATCTTGAAGCCTGGTGACGTCTTCATTCTCGATGCGGCTCCCATCGTCGACGGCTTCATCGGTGACATTGGCTATACGGCATCGCTAGGCCCCCACGCCGCCTTGGACGAAGCGAAGGTGCTCTTGCGACGTCTCCGAAGCGAGCTTCCGGCGCTCTTCGAATCGACGAGGACGACGCGCGAAATCTGGCGCTACATCGACCAAGAGATCGCTCGCGCCGGCTATGACAACTGCCACGCGCTCTACCCCTTCGCCGTACTCGCGCATCGCATTCCACGCGTGCCTCTTTCTGGCTTCCGGAGCGCAGGTATCGACATTGGACCGGCGAGCTGGTTCTCCTTCCACACGTACGCGACCTTGCTCCGTCGTGGTATCTTCCCCGAGCTTCTGGGCCCCGATCACACGGGACCCAAGGAAGGTCTTTGGGCCATCGAACCCCACATCGGAGGCGAAGGGTTCGGAGCCAAGTTCGAAGAGATCTTGGTCGTCGAGCCCGGGCGCGCCTATTGGCTCGACGACGACGTGCCTCACAAATGAATGGCGAGCACCCGGATCACTGGAACCAAGGGGTCGCGTAGCCCGATGTATCCGAGAGCGCTGCGTCGGTCGAGCGTCCACCCCCCGACGCAGGCGACATGAGGAAGATGCGGTTGTAGAGCTGCTCGTGGGAACGCGATGCGTCCGCCGTGTCGGCTCCCCCATAGGCGCCGGCCATGAAGGGGATGGGCTGAAGGGGTTGCCTACGCTCGTCCTGCCACATGTCGTAGCCCAGGGGGTGCGGCGTGAGCGCCGTGACCGCGAGACCCTTGAATGGGGAGGTCGTTCCCTGGTGACAGGAAAGGCAGAACTTCGTGTTGTGGGAATCGGGCCGCTGCGCGTTCCACACGAGGTTTGGGGCATCGATCTTCGCCTTGTGGAGACATCGGCCAGCGAGCTCCGCGTTGGCGTTGGGGTTCGTGTGGATATAGTCGATGCACGCGCGCGGGTCGCCGGTCACCGTTCGCTGAGGTCCGATGTCCGCGTTGTCGCTGTGGCTTCCGAGTCGCATCTGCTCGCAATAGGCGAGCGTCTTCGGAATCGCTTGGCCCGAAGCGAAACGCTTCTTGTAAGCATCGCGGAGACGCTGGATGGTCGGTTGCTCGGTCTCTCCCGGCTTCACGCCGATGTCGACGAGCGTGCCCAACGCATGATTGCAGACGAGTTCGGGGAGATAATCTTGCCCGGTCTCTTGCTGAGCCAGCTTGAACAAGCGAAGCTCGTCGACCCAGCCCTTGAACGTTCGCTTCGTTCGCGTGGTCGCGAATGTCGGTCCCGGGTCTCCGAGGTAGAACGTGCCTTTGCCACTGCCGTTCGTTACGTTGAACCCAGAAGGTGTCGAGAGCGACATCGTGAAGGTCTGGCTACCTGCGTCGGTGCCGTCGAGAAAGATGCGGACGACGCGTGACTTGACCTGCATGGCCGACGTATTCGTCACGAGCGCGGCCAAGTGGAAGTAGCGCTTCTCGCTGATGGCTGTTCCCACGCTGATGACTTTGGTGGCCTTGAGTGGCCCGTGAAAGAGCACGATCTGAAAGGTGGGGTCAGCGCTCGGAGGACCTGCGCTCTCGGCTCCACCGTTGCCACCGCGCCCTCCCTGCGGCCCTTGCGGATCGTTCGGGTCGCTCGGATCGGTCGGGCTGTGGGGGAACCGCTTGCGCAGTGCGATGTACGATCCGTCACCGAACGCGAACAAGATGCGTTCGGTCCTGTCTTCAGCTTGGGCGCGGAGATCGAAGAATGCGCTCGCGAGCCAATGGGGAGCGACGGTGCCGTCGTCGTACGAACCAAAGGGTTTCGTCGCGATGTAGTCGTTGAAGCCGTCGAGGTAGACGCCCTTGCCGCGAACGCCGCCGAGAGAGACGGGCTCGACGCGTGCACCGCCGCGGAGCTCGAGCGATTCGGGGACGCCGCCGTTCGTGGTGTTCGCCGTCGCATTGTTGACGAGCAATGGCGTCTCGGAGAATTCGTAGCGCGGAAGGTACTGTTCCGGGTCGCCTTGTCCACACTTGCTCCACGCGTCTTTCCACTCGCTCCAGTTGGCCTCGCCGAATTGACCGAAGCCGCTGCACGTCCCGAGCTCGGGGTGGGCCGGGTCTTTGAGCGGGGCCGGCGTGAAGTTTTTGCGAACGAAACCGTCTTTCTGAAACACGTTGTAGGGACGCGCCTTGGAGAGGGCCATCATGGGGGCGACGACGACCGCGCGTCGATCGATCCAGTCGTCGAAGGCGACCTCGATGTTGCGTTGGGAGTCGGTGCCCATGTTCCAGACGACGTCCATGGGAAGGCGCGGCCTGTGGGCATCCAGATGGAACCACTCGTTCTCCATCGAGTTGAAGACCTGAATCTGCTTCACCTGGCTGTAGATCTGCTGCGTGCCGGTGACTTCGTGATTGGGGCCCCGCGTCGAGTAGAGGCCGACCTTCACGGCGAGGTCGGTGCCGGGAGCCCAGTCCGCCAAGTTGCTTCCGTCGTCCAAGATCTTCATGCGACCTTGGGTCCACGCGCCGAGCGCCATGCCGATCTTCGGCTGCGTGCGGCTGACGTACTTCGAGAAGTTGCCGGTGCCGAGGTTCGTCGCGAACCAGTTGTCACGGTCGCCGGGCGAAGTCGCGGAGAAGATGTTCCGTCCCTCGCGATCGATCCAGGGGTAGATGTTGTGCATCTCGTCGCCGATGTTGAACGGCGTGCCGTCAGCGTCTTCGAAGGGCCTCGCATTTCCGAGGCCTGAGCGCTGCGCCGCGGCGATGGGGTAGTGCGCGACGGCGGGGTCGAACGGAAGCTGAGCGAGCGGACGAATGGCTTCGATCTTGTCGATGCGGCAGCCGTAGCCTTCCGGCATCGCCATGTAGTGCGTGCCGCCGCCAATCGCGTTGAAAACGATGAGGCGCCCGTCGGCCGTGCCGGTCATTTCGGCGAACTCTTTGCGCGTCGAGAACGGCGATGCAACCGAGCCAGGAAGATTGTTGTTGGCTTCGTTCGGGCCGGTCTCGAAGCCATTCCAGTGCATGAGCGTGGGCGCATTCCCGGGCGGTACGACGGCGCCGACTTGGTTGTCGTGGTCCACGTCGACATAGAACTCGTTTCGGTGACGGCGGTTCTTCCAGAACTCGCAATAGAGCGGCGCGTTCGGTTTGAACGCTGCACCGGGCTCGGACGAAACGTAGCAACCTTGCGCGTCCACCATGAAGGCGTCGAGCGCGGACTTCATGGCCGTATCCGCGGCGGCGGCGCTTGCTTCTGGCACGGGGAAGGGCATCTGGATCGGCGCGAGCGCCGCTTGAATCTTCGACTCGAGGGCCGTGCGTCCCGCATCCATGCTCACCAGGTACGGCTGGAACGCGGGAAGGGTCGGCACCTTCACGCCCGCGATGATCTGCGTCGTGAGGCCCGAGGGATTGCGCGGATAGACCCAGAGGCCTCCCTCCGCGCGCTTGTCCGTGATCCCCGCGATCTTGTCTCCGAAGTGACTAGAGAGCGGTTTGGCGTTGAACATCGTGACATCGACGCTGATGAGCTCGACTTGCCTCGGGCCAAAGCCCATGATCGGGCTGCCGAAGTTGAACGGCTGCTGCGTGCCGATGATGTGCGTAATGTCGGTGCAGGTTCCCTCGATTTCGGTGCCATTCGCCGCATAGCGCGCGCGGCAACGGTAGGGGTTGCGCGTTCGATTCTCCGGCGGGTCGGAAGCGGGGCTCGAGGTCTCGCACAAGATCTGCGAGAGCGCATGGGGTCCTTCGAACTTGTAGTTCGCACCAACCTTCTTGAACGACATGGTGCCAAGCTTCGACTCGACCGGGTTGTGCCAGAGCATGACGTCGAGCTTCACGGTGCCGGCTTGGTAATCGTACGGCTTCGTTGTGTTCTGGTTGAGAAGAGGCTGCGCCGTTTCGAGCGTAGGCGTCGTCGTGGCGAGTCCACCGAGCCCCCGGAAGTCGTAGCCCATGTTCTCCGGGCGGAACGCGAAGAGCGATATCTCCGAGGTGTTGTACTGCGTCGAAACCGCGATGCGACCGTCCCGCGTGGTTTGCATGAACGGGAGGACCTGCTGGCAGGCGCCGTTCGGACTGTCCGTGCAGCCGGTGTTGCTCGGGAAGTGCCGCACCTTCTTGCTGGGAACGCCCGTCAGCAAGTCCAAGCCCTTGAACGACATCGATCGCAGGACGCTCGGGAGCGGTGGATTCATCTGGTTGGCGCAACCCTCGGTGTTCGCACCATAAGCGTTGCTGCACGGCGCGCCGCCGGAGCGCGCAACCGCGCAGAATTGGCCAGAGTTCTCCGAGCAGTCGACAGGCGCGAGGGGCTCTTCGAGCGCCGCATACCCGCTGGAGTCCGCCTCGTCCGCGTCGCCTCCGCTACACGCGACAACCGATGAAATCACACAGAAAATGGACGAGACGTACCCACGCTTCATCCTGTTTTGTGGCACGGAAAAATATTGAGTGCCAATTTTATTTGGCACCAAGTATCACTTTGTTCCGCTGACGCTGAGACGCCGTGGCCTTCGCGGCGCTTTCTGCTCGACGCGAGACGCGCGTCAGCCCTCCACGGCCATTTTCGCGCGCCAATCGGCGGGCAGGTCGAGGAAGCCGTCGTTGTAAAGGAGGTCGTAGACAGAGTCGCAGATGACCTCGCACACGTCGCTGAAGATGCGCGGGTCGGCCACGAAGCGGAGCGTCTCCGAGCGGAACTTCCGGGACATGGAGCGCACCTTGGCGAGCATCTGGTCTTCGACCCAGGGCACGAGGCGCTGCAGGAAGCGTCGCTCGAAGGCTACGCGGAACTTTGGGAAGTGCGAGGCCGATATCTTGTAGGTTGCAGACGTTTTCGCTTCGACGAGACGCGATTCTTTGACGACCTCGTGGGAAATCTCGCCGAGCAGCTTCGGCAGCTCTTGCACCAAGAACGCGCGGAGTACGTCATGAAGGATGGTGAGAAGTTCGTTCAGTTCCGGCGTCGTCTTCGAGAGGAAGCTGTCGCGGAGCTCTTTGATGATGCCGCTGAAGACCTCGACCGTTTCATCGAGCAGCTCGGGACGCGCGTAGGGCAGGTCCTCCATCTGCTTCATGATGAATTCTTCGTTGCGCGCGAACATATGGTAGAGCGCCTGCTCCGGGAAACGCATGACCTTCGTTTCGCCCGAGGTGCCCGCGATCTTCTCGTGGAGCTCGGAACGGAAGAAGAGGCGCGCGAACCGCTTCGACACTTCGGCGAGCTTGCGCTCGAAGACCACGGAGAGGCGGTCTTTGCGGAAGATGCGGCCGAGCATCTCCTTCAGGGCTTGGGTGAGCTCGATTTCGATCTGCGTTCGGTCACCACTGACGGCCGTCTCTTGTGCGCGCTGCCCTTGCGCGGCCTTCTGGAGCTCGGTGAGCTCACGGATGACCTGCTGCGTGATGGCGTCGAGCTCCGCGTTCGTCTCGAGGTCGGCGCGGTAGTGGACGATCTTCGCCTGGAGCTGCTCGTCGCGAAGGGCGAGGGCAATGTCGGCGAGAGACATTTTGCCCTGGGTCGACATGTACCCGTCTTCCGAGGGAAGGGGGGCGCGCGGCGGCGGAAGCGGCGGGGGCTGCCTGAGCGGGATGCGGTTGCTCGAACGATGCTCGGGCGGCTTCGGCGGAGGGAGCTTCACGCCCGTGATAGTAGGCTACTTTCCGGAGCTCGACGAGGAAGAACCGCCACCATCCGAGGTCGGCGGAGCCGTATCGACGCCGCAGGTGGCGCGAATACTTTCCGTGGCGGCGCAGCCCTTCGCGCAGTTCGCGGCGGTGGTCACGGCGCCGCATTTGCAGGTGTTGGCGGGGCAGTCGCAGGTGATCTCCACGGTGCTTCCGTTGCACGAATATTCCTCCGTGGTCGAGCAGGCGCCACCCGATGAGCTCGAGCCGCTCAGGTTGACGAAGGTGCAGGATGCACCGGAATCCGTCGGCCCAGCATCTTGGGTCGCATCGCTTCCGGCATCGCTTCCGCCCGAGCTACCGGCATCGGCCAAAGCTGCGTCGTTCCCCGGGGAGGCGCCGCTGTCGTCACTCGGCGTCATTCCCGAGCTGGAACTCGAGCTCGACGTCGTCGTACAGGCGAGACCCACGAGCGTGGCGAGCAGGGGAGAGGCGAAGAAGAAGGCACGGCGAAGCGTCATGGGCCGACAGCGTAGCGCAAGGAGATCCCGGGGCGAGGACGGCTCACCACCTGGATCCGACGGGAACCACTTTATCGGACCTCGACCTCGTCTTTTCGAGTACTTGCGAGCTTCAGAAGGCAGGAAATCCGAGGCACGAAATGTGCTCAGTTGTCCTACATGCACGACTTCCGTTCCCTTCGCTCGCTCGGCCTCGCGTTCACGTTGGCTTGCGCAACAGCGGGCCTTTCGGGTTGTGCCGCCGAAGCGAGTGAAGGGGACGGGGAAACTCTATCTGCAGAAGACGATCTCAGCTCGGGCGATGCGCCACTCGCGAATCTCGTCCAAGTGAAGCCCGGCCTCTATCGAGGAGGGCATCCGAGCACCGCAGGTCTCAAGCAGCTCCAGCAGCTCGGCGTGAAGACCATCATCGATCTCGAAGTCGGAGACTTCATCGAAGCCACCCCCAAGGCCATCAAGAAGGAAATCGAAGACGCGCCGAAGTACGGCATGAAAGTCATCCACAAGCCGATGTCCGCCTTCGAGCCCGCCTTGAGCGGTCGCTTCGACAAGCAGATGGACACGGTCATTCAAGAACTGAAGAACCCTGCCAACGGGACGATCTATGTACACTGCAGGCATGGTCGTGACCGCACGGGTCTCGTCATCGGCCTCGAGCGCGTGTTCGTGGAAGGCTGGCAACCAGGCAAAGCCTACGGGGAAATGATCGACCGAGGCTTCCGCACCTTCTTCATCGGCCTCCGCGAGTACTACGAGCGAAAGACGGGCTGGGAGAACGACTGAGCCTTGACGGTGCGCGGGAGCACGTCGAAGATGGAACGCGATGAACCTTGCGTCCCGTCTTCTCGCGTTTTGTCCTCTGGCGTTCGTCTTTATCGGAGCGTGCTCGTCCTCTGAAGGAAGTAGCTCCGGCACCACGAGTGGATCGAGCGGACAGCAGATTGCCGAAGACGCCAGCGCGACGCCGAGCTGCACTGGGCAGACGAATGTCAGCGACGGCAAGACCACCGACGACACGATCGCGGCGGGAGCTTCGGTGCTGATTTGTTACTACCCGCAGCCGACCGAGGGTTATTGCCGCAAGATCACGAGCGCGTCGGAGATCTCGAACTACGTGGGCAGCAAGGACAAGGGCGCGATTGGCTGCAAGGACGCGGTGATCTTGGCCGGACCGGAGTGTCCCGTGAAGAACGCGGTGGGCAAGTGCGATGCGAACAGCATCGATGCGCAGCGTGTATATTACAAGTGCTCGAAGTTCCCAGATGCAAAGGCGCACTGTGCGCAGATCCAGGGCAGCTTCACGGCGCTGTAGCGTCACACTTTCGCTTCTCGCTGCGACGGTGGAAACATGACGCGCGGACTTTGGGTTCTAGGCTGGGTGGCGGTAGCGGTAGCGGCTTGCGCGAAACGGGACGCACCGGTCGAGGGGAAGGGGGCTTCGACGGCGCCTCTCGTTGCTTCCATCCCTTCGAAGCAGGCGCCGGTGCCGGCTGCGACGCCTCTCTCCCTCGCGACGATGGACGCGACAGCGCCAGCTCCCACGGTGGCGGCGACTTTGACGCTGCAGCAAGTCTACTCCGATTGCGGTGGAGGGCCCGAAGGCTTGCACTTGATTGGGACCGACGTGTTCGTGACCTTCGTACGTGACAGCGCGAAGGAGAAGGGTGAAAAGCCCACGAAGGAGTTCGTCTTCTGTCCGTCGCGTGGCGCGGACGGAGGCGTCACGAAACCACGCCTTCAGATGTGGGAGAACTGTAGTTCGTTTCCTTCGTGTTCGATCGTGGGGAGCGACGCCGGGGCTTTGGAAAATGGTGTCCTCGTGCAGTGCGGAAAAGAGCGCATCGAGCTCGAGAGCAAGGGTGGCCGCGCGGTGCTTCGCGGGTCCTTTGGAGAGCGTGAGATTTTCGGAGAAGCGGTTCGCCTCGCGCCCGTCGTGCGGACGGTTCGCCACGCCTACGTCGACTGCTGAAGGAGGGATGACTGCGGACGATGCGGCCAAACGCGCGGCCCGCCGTGCGGCACTGAAAGCAGGAGAAGGCTCGACGCAGGCCTTCGAACCACGGGTTTTGTCGGCAAAACCTGCAAAATGCAGCATCCCCGCGACGGGACCGAGTCGATGCTTGACAGGCAGAGCCACCTTAGTAAAAGGACCCTGCGCGGTGGAGCAGCCTGGTAGCTCGTCGGGCTCATAACCCGAAGGTCGTAGGTTCAAATCCTGCCCGCGCAACTAAGACGCTGTACCACGATGCCTCTTCCCCCGACGGTCAACGAAAGGCGAAGGGGCATTCGCATTCTTGATGGTTCGGAAGCGGCATTTGCGCAGACGGCCGCCCGCTCCCTGACCGATTGAATACCGGGACAACCCCATCGTCCATCATTGCCTCGTGTTCGGCTTGTCGGTTCAAAGGATTTCTGCCATTCAGGGCTATCGGTTGCGCGGTTGGTCTGGCGCGACGATGCTAGTGGGACATCCAGTCGACGATGAGAAAGAGGTCGTTCTCCTCGAATGGCCCACACTCAGAGCACTCGCACGGTTCGACGGTGCTCGTGCGATAGCGGCTCTGGCGGGGGCGTCCATCGCTTGGAGCGTGTCCAGCGATGAAGGCGACTTTGTTCACGTTGGAGAACCTGCACGACCCCCGCTGAGCTTTCGTCGATTCGATCTCAAGACGACCGGTTCCAGCTTCGCCCTTTCTCCGTCCGGCGAGTGGCTCGCGATTCAACGACGAATTTCACGCACGCGACCGCATGCCTACGAGATTGATGTCTCATCCTTGAGAAGCGAAGAACGCAGGACCTATCGCGGGATAGGGGGAGTTCGTCGCGGACTTGCCGTTTCGAACGCGGGGGTGCCCCTTGCGATTGGATCCATGGGCGCGGATCCATGGTCTACGGCCATCGACCACTTCATTGTGGGAGACCGCCTCGTTTCAATGACCGAAGTCGGCATCTCAGCGGATGACGAGATCGCCATCGATTCCGCCGCGTCACGACTGGCAGTGCGAGGGCAGGGCCAAATCGCCGTCTTTCACGTTGAAGACGGGACTCGCCTCGTGAAGGTGGACGTCGAGACCCTTGCTCCGTCCTTGCCACTGCTCGTGACCGATCGGTTCCTAGTTGCGTTCACCGGACCTGCGAACGGGCCGGGTGTAGTCCGAGCGTGGCGGTACGGAGCAGAGGTCAGCGAGTGGTCTTGGCGTTCCGAACCGGATTGGTTGCCCAAGGATTGGCCACTCGTCTCAGCCGAGGGCATTCTTCTTTGGAACACGGACTGCGGTCCAGGCCGTGAGTTCGCCTGGTTCGATCTCGAAGCGATCTAAGGCCTCGCTCGCGGACTTAGGGAGTGCGACAAAGCGGTAGATCTCGCCATACCGGCCCGAACAACGAATTCCCGACCAGTGCGTGGACGCTCACATGTAGTCCGCCGATATCTGGGGGAGATCGAACGGTGTGAGCCCTTCGTGCGTGGAGAAAACGGTGTCGGCGCCGTCTTGCGTATCGACAACGCTCGGCGTTGAGGGGAAGGCGCCGTTCATGGAACCAGGCGAGCAAGCATGTGGCGCTTGGCGTCGTCGCGCAAGCCACTGCAGTAGCGCACGGGCCTTCCGTTCGTGAACGTCGGCGAGACGACAAGCGCTCGCAATTCGCCCGGACGCCGCTTGAACGAGGGGTCGGGGCCGCGGACGACCTGCGCGAGCATTGCTTCGCAGCGAAAGTACGGCCGCAAGGCATCGTCTGCGTAGGCCGTCACCATGAGGTCGAAAGGATGAAATCCGGGTTCCTGGACGAATACAGTCGAGAGCTCCAGCCATGGGCGACTTGCCTTCGCGAGGTAAGCTCCCGCATTGCCGCGCGCGGCGAGCGCGTCGAGATCGCTCGCCGTCAGAGTCACCTGCGCCGTCAGCTCGGTTGCGATCAAGGCGATCGGAACGGATGTCGCCATCAGCGCTTCGACCGCGTCGAAGTCTCCCTCCAAGTTCGAGTCCGGAAAGACGATCGCTTGGGGGCCAAACGTGGGGCGCCCCTCCGCCCGGTTGCCTCCCAAAATAACGAGCTCCTTCGCCTTTTTGGCCAAGCTCGAATCGTGCGCGAGGACTTGAGCAATGGTCGTCAATCGCCCAAGCGCGAGAAACGTGAGTTCTTCCTCCGCGAGGGCCTGACGGATCGCACGGGCAGCGGCACTGTCGTCGAAATGACCGGGCTTCTCCGCTCCGCGCGTAACAGGAAAGCCAGTGTTCGCCGAGTAGTTTGCGATCAGCGCGCGCGTGACCTCCTCTTGGTAGTCGAGGTCGTTCGTGTTGCCGTGTCCCAGTGATATGCCGCGTATTGAATTCGGGTATCGGTAAAGGGCGTGCACGAGCGCATACCCATCGTCAACGTCTTTGAAGGGGAGGCCGATAGCTGGGTCCGCGTCGATCCATACCGCGCCTCCCGCGCGCTCAGGGATCGGGAGAGGGGGTTCGCTATGGCACCCCCACGCGCTCGCAGCGAGAGCCATCACGACGATTGAGTCTCGCTTCATGCACCCTTCACACTAGTCATTGCGCAGACTCTCCGTCTACGGGAGTTGTCGTGTTCTCGTCGTCTCGACGACTCTCCGGGGTACCTTCGACAATCCGAGCACCCAAACGCGGCGGGGAGCACCGCAAAGAGGCCCAGGTTCAATCCGAACACCGATGAGGTACTGTGGGTGAACCTCAAGGGCGAACAGGCTTCCTGCGGGAGCTCGAGGGACGCACAATGGCACACGAGGCGATGGAATACTTCGAGGACCTGGGCAGGAGAATAGAGGAGCGCTGGCGTTCCGCCGGTTTCGACGATCGGGCGATCTCTTCCATCGCCGAAGAAGAGCTCGTCCGGACGCCCGCCCACCTGCACGTGACGCCCGACGATGTCCTCGAGTGGTGCAATCGACCAGGATTCGATCTGCCGGCGCAATCCGATCTCGAGGCTAGGTTCGGAGACCCGCCCGTTACGGTCTTTCGAGCTCGGCAAATGGTCATCGACGTCAACTTCTGGATCGACAGCCCGATCGCCATTCACGAACATTCGTTCGATGGCGCGTTTCAGGTGCTGTCGGGCTCCAGCATGCACACGCAATACGACTTCGTCGAGAAGGCCCGCTACAACTCGTACACCTATGCTGGCGATCTGACCGCCCACGATACGGAGCAACTCTCACCGGGAGACGTGCGCCAAATTCGGGCTGGGTCCGAGTTCATTCATGCGCTGTTTCACCTGGAGCGCCCGTCGTCCACGGTCGTCGTCCGAACGCTGGAGAATCCGCTCGTGGGTATTCAACGCGATTTTGTGGCGCCGGGGTTCGCGTTCTCATCGTTCCACATCGACCCGACCGCCCAGCGGAACACACAGGTCGCGCGTTTGATGATTACCTGCGAAAGTCCACGCTTCGAGGCTTGGCTTACGCGCTACTTGGAGGCCGCGGACCCCGGAGCGACCTTTCACATGCTGCTGACGGTGTGGACAGCCTGGCGCGAGCGACCGGATGTGACGGCATCCGAACTCGACGCACGAATCGACCCGTTCATTTCGCTGGTGGAGAAAAGTTCTTCCTGGGGAACGCTTGTCGCCTCCGCCTTTCGCGACCGCCTGCGATCCATGCAACTCATGTCCGCTCGTTACGCGGTCGAGGACCCTGAGCAGCGTTGGTTCTTGGCACTCCTCCTCAATGCGCCGTCCTCGACAAGAATTCTCTCGGCGGTCGAGCGTCGTTTTCCCACAGAGTCGCCTCTCGACAAGGTCTTCGGATGGGTCGAAGAGCTCTGCGTCCAACGAACGGTGCTGGGAATCATGTTGAGCAAGGCGACGCTCCGCATCGCGCGGTGCTTGGCCCAGGGGAAGACCCACGAAGCTATCGCTCGCGAACTCTCCGAAGGACGCACGCAGCCGCTTTCGGCGCGGGATATCGAGTCGGCTGCGCGGGAACTTCGACGATCCCCCTTGCGACCGCTTTTTCTGTTCCCGGCGCGAACCTCGCGGCCGCGCGCGGGGAGTGGTCTCGCAACGTGAACGACGCTTAGTTTGCGGCCGTCACTTTTCGCCAACTCGGTCGCTCGCTCACGCGATTCCACCAGGCCATCACGTGAGGGAACTTCGCGAAGATCTCTTTCGCGGGCGTGGCCATGCAGTAGCCGATGTAGGGCATGAAGCAGATATCGGCGAGCGTGAACTTGTCGCCCACGAGCATCGTGGTCTTCGAAAGTTGTTCGTCCATGATCTTGAGGCATGTCTCGAGGCTCGTGCGAGCCGCGTCGAGCACGGCTTGATCTTGGGCGCGCTGGAAAACGTAGTGGTAGATGAACTTCATCGCATGGGGCGTGAAGTTGGCGCCCTCGATGCTGATCCACTTCTCCATGGTTGCGCGTGCCTTCATGTCCGTCGGGACGAGGTCGCCGCCGACCTTCTCGTTGATGTAGCGGCACATCGCGCGGGACTCGAAGAGCATGAAGCCATCGTCATCCATCGCGGGCACTTGTCCGAAGGGTTGGCGTGCCATGTGCGCCGGCTGCTTGTGTTCGCCCTTCGCGAAATCAACCAACGTGAACTCGTGAGGAGTGTTCGTTTCGGCGAGAACGGTCAAAACTTTGCGGCTGCACGTGCTCATCGGATGGGCAAAAGTTTCATGAATCATTCCTTCGTTGGGTGCGTTCGCGCGGCAGTGTAGGTCGGCGATGGTTGGCCCGCAATGGGTGCCCACCTTTCGAGACGCTTTGGGCGGCGCGTGACCTACGGAGCTTCGCCTCTAGCGGCTGCTCCATCGCCGACGACCTGACGACGGCTTTCAGATGTCCGTCAGCGGCGCGCCTTCGAGCCGCGCGCGGTGCAGAAGCGAGCCGGCGGGGTTCGGACAGGGATGGTGCGCCTCAAGCCGGAGGCTCCGTTTTCCACGGATCCGGACCCGGATCTCGGCCGGCGGCAGCGATCCCAAGTCGTTCGATGAAGTGAGGCAAACCGACCGCGTGCTTTGCGGCCTCGGATGGTACGAGGCCACGATGGGTGAGCTCGACGCGCGTGACGGGGCCTCGCGCTTCGAACGTCACACGTAAGTGCGTCGCGCCCGGAGGCATCGCTTCGTTGCCCGCTTCGCCCCAGGCGATCTCGACGAGGTGCGGTCGCTCGACGCGAACGTAATGCCCGCGGATCAAGACGCCGTTGATGTCGACGGAGAAGAGCCCGCCGTCCTTGGCCTCGAGGCGTGCAAAGTCGCCCATCCAGCGTCGAGTTTGCGCGCGGCCGGGCTCAAGAAGCTCGGAAGACCGCGAAAAGGCCCGTCGGCCGCAGGTCCGCGCGCTGAGAGGACGCGCCTCGAACTTTTTTTCGGATGCCTGTCGTAGCCGGGGGCCGTGCCGCGTCTCCTTATCGAGGTCGCATGTCGCGGCCCGAGCACAAAAAGGAGAACGCGAGCATGTCATCCCCCTTCGTTTGGTTCCACAACAACGGCAAGAACACCAATAAAACCAAGGTTTTTCTAGAGTCGCTGCTCGACTTCCAGTCGTCCGAAGGGCCCGGCGGGATGACCATGCTTGCAGCGACTGCGGGGCCCTTCGCCGCGCTCGGGAGCAAGGAGCACCGCTACGGTGATCGAGACGAGTGGATCCCTTTCGTGGCGGTCGAAGACGTCGATGCTGCCACCAAGCGCGCCATCGAGCTCGGCGCGTCGCTCGTGCGTGAGAAGGGCAGGGGCCCGGCTGGCGAGTTCACGGTTATCCGCGATCCGGGCGGCGCAGCGCTGGCGCTCTGGAAGAAGGCCTGATCATGAGGGTGCTCATGCCCCGATTGACGTAGTGTCGAAGGGACCATCCCTGAGCGCGCGCTTCCCCGCCTGCCTGCCGTGCTCCGCGCCATCCATCTGCTCTTCAACGAAGGCTACTGGTCCGGCGACGACAACGCCCCGATCCGCGCGGACCTGTGCCGCCTCGCCATCGGCCTTGCGCGCTCCGTCGCGGAGACCTATCCCAACGAGGCCGAAGCGAGTGGTCTGCTCGCCCTTCTCCTCTTGCACGACGCGAGGCGAGAGGCACGGCTCGACGACAACGGTCACCCCGTTCCTCTCCCCGAGCAGGACCGGACGCGCTGGGACCACACAGCAATCACCCGTGCCACCGCGCTTCTCGAGCGCGCGCTCGGCGCTGCCACACCTGGCCCTTATCAGACGGAGGCCGCCATCGCGGCAGTGCATGCGCGGGCGCGCTCCGCGGAAGCCACGGAGTGGGACGAGATTGCGTCACTCTACGCTCTGCTCGAGAGCTTTCGACCCACTCCGGGGGTGCGCGTCAACCGAGCGTTCGCGCTTGGCAAAGCGAAGGGCCCGGCCGAGGGACTCGAGCTCCTGGCGCGCACCGACATCGACGCCGCGGCCTATCCCTACGTCCACATGGTTCGAGGGGCGCTCCTCGAAGACGCGGGTGACGTGGAAGGCGCCGCCCGAACGTTGCGAGAGGCCCTTCGATGCGCACGCAACGCACATGAGCGCGTGCATATCGAAAAGCGCATCTCGCAGCTCCCCTCTCCTTGGGGGGAGAGATGAAGTTCGCAGGGGTCGTTCGCTCGGCGGAGTGGGCGCGATGAGCACTCACTTTCGAAAACTGAACGACGGATGGAACGCGGAGCCGAATGCTCCCGAGCCGGTCGTTCGCGTGGAGGCGGGAGAGGTCGTTCTCGAGTTCGGCGCCAACGCGTTTCAGTTCCCTCGCTTCGCGGAGGGCCAGCGCCTCCGCCTCCGCTTCAAGGACGCGCGCAAGTACCACCTCGGGGGAACGAACGATGAGGGCTGGTATCGAGGGCAGTGCCGCTTCAGCGGCGACGCTCCCGCCTGGGGGGAGTTCTACGAGGTCTCGGGAGACCTCAAGTTGGCGAAGTGCCCGAGTCCCTGGAACGTGCTGGGATCGGACCGTTCCCCGGGCCGTCACTTCCTCTTCTACCTTCGCGATGAGACGTTCGAATGCGAAGCCGACGACTGGACGCTCGAAGAGTAGCGGTCACTGCCAGGCACAGCGTTTTCCGTGACTCGTCGGTGAGGTGGCTCGCGTGGTCTGCGACATTCAGGCTGCAGGGGGACTCAAGGGCGAGTTCGTCCGCTCTCGGCCGAAACGCACGAGCACATGCCATAGTCGTTTGATGTCCTGCCAGGTCCCCGCCGACGTGTCCCAATCGCTCCACGTTTGCGGTTCGTCGTGCAGAGACCGCGCGGCCCTTCCGAGTGTCGCGGCGTCGAATTCCGCGCCGCCGGAGATGCGCGCTGCGAGCGTCGGCATCTGCGGGCCGCGAAAGTCGGGAGGGACTTCGGAGGGAAGAAGCACGAACCCTCGATGTCGTCGGAGCGTGAACCCGTACTGCGCAGAAATGGCGCCGAGGTGTGCGCCCGTTTCGGTGCCGTCGAACGCCGGGTCGATGACGAGCGCCTCGATGTCCCGCGCGATTACGATGGGCCCGTGCACTTGGGCCTCTACATAGTCGTCGAGTGCTCTCCCGGGCGGACGATTCGTCTGGGCATCGTAGTGGCTCGCGTCCGAGAGGCGCGCGAGGAGCGCACTTACGTCGAGCTCCCCGACCCCAAGCGCCGTTCCCGTCGTGTCGACGGCCTCGAGCAGCGCAGCCATCACGGCCTCGAGCCGCGTGATGGTGCCAACGTGCTCCGGCCCCTCGTGGCTATCTCCCCAGCTAAAGGTGCAATGTGCAAGCATCGAACGGCGTAGCACGAAGTAGCATGAGCCAAAGCGAGGGCTACCACCATCCGAATGCGACATGACATCGAGCGCGCCGTACTTGGGGCGCTCCAACACGGGCTCGCTGGGTGAGTCCGTGTTGTAAGCACCGCCGAACAGCAGCTCTTCCCACCGATCGCGCTCGCCGCCGACGAACGCGGTGGGGCTGCCGTTCGTGACACCGGTGTCGAACTGACTGAGGTAAGCCCCGTCACGGAGCAGTCCCTCCGCCACCGTGAGACCATCCGTCCGGATGCGATCGGGGTGGAAGTTGAGGGTGACGCGGGCGTGCCGTGCGATCGACTCGGCAAGGTTGCGTGCGAGGCTCTCGGGGTCGCCGTGACGCGCCAGGATCCGCGCGATCGTCGCACGAGCAGCGTCGGAGCCTTGCGCGGCGCGCTGGGCGATGTGGGCGATAGCGCGCGCTTCGGGTGCTTGGGCCACGACGTCCGTGACGCTCGCAGGGCCAGCGCCTTGCGTCAAGGGGCGGGCGGGACTTCCGTGGTAGGGAAGGCTGCTTGCTGAGAGAAGTCGACCGCGACGTTGAGAGTGTTTGTCCTCATCGTGTCGTTCGCGACCGAGACGTTGAAAGTCTGAGGCGACCGCGCACGAGCGATCACCACACGTGAATCGCCGGTGAGCTGCACCCGCATGTGTCGAGGACATCTGCATCGCAAGGAGCAACCTCTACAGAGCGGGGCGCGGGGCGCGGCGAAGTGAGAGCGAACGCAAAAATCCCCGGAAAGCAGCCGCCGACTCGGCCGCCTCGTCGGGAGGCGTCCAGGATGCGGCCGGGGATTTTGTGCGGAGCGGGAACGAAGCGCGCCCCCGCGCCCCGCGGTTCTTCTCCCCGCGCTCTCCAAGCTTCGGACGCTCGGTCACTTCGCTCTCTCCCGACAGGTATTCTTCGTCGTCGGTCCTAGCATTCGTGCCAGCCGGGCTCGCCGGGCCTCGGTCCGAGGTGATGAGATGTGCCCAATTCCTGCGCGACCCTCACGCGCCACGCCATGTCGCCGAGAGCCATGGTCCCAGCTGGGAAATTCCCGTAACGAGCGCCTGAAATACAGCGCGCGTGAGTCGACCTTTCTGCCAAGGAGATGGCTCCGCCGGTGTCTGAGCAGATACACATGCGTCCTAAGCTGTCTCGCCTGATTTCAGTCTCGCTCGTCCTCGCTTGTGGAGCTTCACCGAAGGTGCCCACGAACGAGCCAAGCGACGAGGCCGCGCGAGACCCGCGAGCAGAGGCTCCGGCGCCGAGTGCACTCCGCGCTCCCACGTCTGCCGCCGAGACTCCGTGGGAACCGTGGCTCACCGGCCCTTCATCCGAGATCCGTGGAGGGGGAGTGCTTCCTGAAATGATGGTCGCG
Source organism: Polyangiaceae bacterium (assembly GCA_046351415.1). Lineage (GTDB taxonomy): Bacteria > Myxococcota_A > Polyangia > Polyangiales > Polyangiaceae > JABFRG01. Next base: position 46,568 of record JAXLYO010000003.1, read on the forward strand.
TCGGTTCGCGCACAGCGATCGAACTTCACGTCGTGCATGAGAGGTCAGCACGGCTCTGCTAAGTTTGAGCTCATCGTGGGGGCCGACGGGACCGTGCTTCGCGTGCACGCATTGGAGAGCTCTATCGCGGAGGCTCCGATGAAGTGCCTTCTCGCCGCGTGGTACCGAACCGTCTTTCCGCCTCCCATCGGAAACGCGCGCGCCCACGCTGTCATCCCGCTCGTATTCACGGGCAACTAGCGAAGTGAGGGGCGTGTCGCAGTAGGGCTCTTCACTTTGATCACTTCTCGCGGAGCGCGGTTTGGATTTTTTCGAGTGCTTCGACGTCGGCGAGATCTTGGAGTCGCCCGGCGGCGCTCTTGTTTGCGAGGAGTTCTTGGAGGCCGATGACGGGGCATCGGACGCCTTCTCCGAAGGCGGCTTCGATGTGGTTCGGCCATGCTTCTTCGAAGGTCAGGCCAGATATCTTCGTCCGGACGTCGATGCGCAAGGGTTCGTGCCCGATCTGCAAGCCCAGTCCGGGTTCGCGCAGATCGCCTTCGGTGAGCCCCATCAGCGGTGCTCCGAATTCAACGAGCGCACGAATGACCTGCGATCCAATCGTTCACGGTCGCGTCGTTCGGAGCGTTTTCTTTGCTGGACTCGACCCACACATCGAGGTCCTTCGTCGCGCGTGGCCGACGTGCACTCCGACAGCGTAGGCACCCACGACCATGAAGCGGACGTCAGCGGCGAGCAATGCGCGCAGTAGATCGAGAAAGTCGGGATTCATGCGGCTCGTGAGGATGTGCCAATCGAGGCAATTCTTCGCTCAGTTCCCATTGGGCATTCCGCCCCATCATTTCATGCAGCAAGAGCGTTCAGAGTTCGCGCTCCAACATCAGCTTTACCGGTGAGTGGATTGTGTCAGGCACAGTTGAGTGCATCTATTCCGACCAGATGAAGTACACCTTCGAGTTCTCCGGCCTGAAGTTGCTTTAGGAGTCGACCTCGGACATCACCGAGCTTCGCGTGCTCGACCGGCGCGTCGCCGGAGAACGATGCCGATCAACGCCGCGATGGCTACCGCGGGAAGCCAGCTGATCGTCACGGTGCTCGAGTTGGGGCCTGCCATCGTGCAACCCGATCGCTGGTAACCGGGCTGCGTAGGCAGGCCACCTTCGGCTTCGCTGCGGACCGGCGGCACCACTGCGCTCGGCGTCGCCTCGCATCGCGCGCGGACAGTGATCGCCGGCTCTCCCTCGCGTGGTGGCAAATTCGAGACCGAACACGAACTTCCGTTGCGGCTCGCGAAGAGCACGCCTGGGTAATATCCGTTGACGGCAGCGCATCCGCGGCTGTTGCACGCGCCTCCGAGGAAGAAGCGCACGCCCGCAACGCGGCCCGAGGATACCACTTTTCCATTTGGGTCACGGAACTCGAAGATGCTCGTGTAGTTGTTGTTCTCCATGGCCGGGTCGCCGTGCGCGACGAACGTCCCTACTTCGTCTCGCGAGAGTGCGATGGCATTGTCATCCATCCATGAGTCGATGGTGGCGATGGTTCGAGGCTCTACGTCGCCCGCGAGCGTCGAGATGCTCATCGTGCGGCCCTTCTTCTTCGGAATGAAGTAGCCCTCCGATACCCCGCCAACGAGCGCAGTGGGAGAGGGAAGGTCGCGAATGACATCGGTTCCGTCCGCCGCGAGGTCGCGACACTCGGAGTGATCGCCGGTTTGGGTGAAAGTAAAAGCGTGGTCTCCAACCATGGTCGCTGCGTAGACTGCGCCGGTCGAGGCCGTCGGTGCGGTCAGTTCTCGTGCGTGCAAGCGATCGTCGATGAAACGACGATGCATCTTGCCGTCGCACACGCCGGCGTAGAGCCATCCATCTATGCCGCGCGCGATCTTTCCAGCGCAGGGCACTTCGATGTTCGTCTTCGTGATACGCCCGCTGGCTTCGATCGTGGCGATCGTGAAGGGACCCACGGCCGCGGCCATGTCCGTCTCGGATTGCTTTGCCAGGAGCCCGAGTGCGATCGTCGGCCCGTCGGCGATCGAGAGAACGGGCTCTGCGGGCTGGATGCGGGCGCCGGGAACGCCAAGCTCATTCACCGGAAGCAGGTAGTTTGCATGTGAACGCGTGTAGTGTTCATGTATAAGAAACTGCTCGCCGACGTGAACGATGGTCGGCTCCGCGAAGTCGGGCGGGGCTTCGGCCCGCGCCGCGCTCGCAGACAGGGAAAGGAAGAGAATCGAAGGGAGGCTTACTCCAAGGCGTCGTGCGGTCTTCATGGAGGAAGGAATTGCATGGCGTGTGCCTGGCGCCCGGCCAAATGATTTCAAATGGTTACGGGAATATTGAGGCACATGATGTGCCAAAGTGCCATCATTGCGAACTCGAACACCATGGGTACTGCTTGTTCCGGTGCGCCACTGCGGACGCGGAGCGCTGCAGCCTGTCGACCCAACACGCTCGTCAGTCGACGCAGAGGGCCTTTCCGCCGACGACTCGGCACGACTGATCGACGTCGGCGCAGTCGATGCGGATGATTCGGCGCGGGCCTTCGCCGAGCGGTGAACAACGAACGACTTCCGTTCCTTGGCAGACTCCGTTGGAGGTCGTCGTGCCGCAGGCGGCCGGGAAGACCTCTTCGAGCATTTCGAGCGGAGAGGCGCCCAGGGTCGCGTACACGGTACCGCCGGAGCAGTTGTTGCGGCCCCAGCTCGCGACGCCAAACACGCTGAGTTTTCCTTCGACCTTTCGAAGCAAAGGGCCGCCAGAGTCGCCGAAACACGGCTGCACGTCACCTGGACGCGCCCCCACGTGCGCCTCATGGTCCGGAATGAAGTCCGCGTTGTAGTCCTTCTCGGCCTGCGTCTTTTCGGCGTCCGTGAGAGCGCGCCCGAGTTGCGCGGCGTAGGCCTGGAGCATGTTGTCGAGCGAGGAGTAGAGGAGGTGGTTCGGCTTTTCGTCGAGCTTGCTGAGGCCCACGTTTCCCATGACGCGCGTGCCCGCGGTTCCGACTTCGTTTTGAACGCCATAGCCCATGGCGACGAAGCTCTTCCCCTCGAGCTCGGTCGTGAGCTTGACCTTCGCGATGGGAAGCGGCGTCACGCCGACGATGGGCTCCGAGAGGATGTAGAGGCCGACGTCCGAGCCGAATCCGGTCTGGCCCGCTGGCTCGTTCATCTTCGCCACGCGCAAGCTCTTCACCGCGACCTCACGCTTCGGAGCGGCCGAGTTTGCGCCCACCGCGAACGAGACTGCACCGAGATCCAGGAGCGCATGCACCTTCCCGTCCGGGGTCTGCGAGGGCGGAACCACGATGCAGTGTTTCGCCGTCAGCACCACGTCCGGCGCAATCAGTGTGCCGGTGCAGGTTGCACGCTTTGCCTGCGCGGGTTGCCCGGCTGGGGCGGTCGGCTGGAACATGATGGCGCCAACCGCATCGAACTTTGTGCTCGTCGCCGGGATCCCCCCCACGATCGCTTCGTCGTCCGAGTCCGTGAGCTCGGGGGCATTCGCCGCGCACCCTTCTGCGGCGGCGGCGCTGATGGCAGCAGTGAGGGCAAGGGGAAGGACGCGGTGAACAGAGTGAATCAGCTTCATTCCGATGTTCTAGCCACCGACCGGAATGAGGCACTCGATACATTTTTCGGTGTCGTCCGTTCGAGCGGCTAGTCGAGGTCGGCCTTCCGCAGTCGGACCGAAACGAGGTCGTTGCTCGGTGAGTCTTTCCCCAGCAGCGCGTCGACAGCACCCGTTCGTCGGCCAACTCAGTTGGGGTCCCTTTGGCGTGACCCAAGAGCTCGTCCCGTTTGCGCTCGAAGACCGGCAGTGCGAGCTGTTGAAACGAACGAGTGACATCGTCGTCGCCCTTCTGGGCCAGCTGGTCGATCGCCCCATATGCGCCGTCTGACGAGGTGAAGTCGACGCGCAGGTCCTTCACCTTTTCGTCGCCATCCGCCGCGAGGGACAACCGCACCTTGGCGAAGCCCCGATACGCGACACTTGCGCGCGCCTGCCGCGTCTCTGGCTTCGTCAGCTTCGTGTTTGCGGACTTTGTTTGAGCCTTGCTTTCAAGCGCGCTCAGCTTGGCGAGCACCTCTGTGAGTTCGCGTTCGGCCGCGCTCTTTTTCGCTTCGGCCGCGCTCGTGTCAGCCGCAACGGTGACGCGAACGCCTCCCATCGTTTGGCCGCCTTGCTTGCTCGTGGTGGTCTCCGTGTGCGTCACGCCAAAGCGGTCGGTCCATTCGCGCTTGGTCGTGACCGTGCCTTCCGGAGCCTTGCTGCCCGCACGACTGTACTCCGTAGGTTTCGCGTTCTTGATGGCGGCGTCGGCGGCCGCGATCTCTTCACGTAGCGCGTTGCGGCGTGCGAGCAGGCGCTTTGCCTCGGCGGTCACTTCGCCCGTGAACCGTTGCCATTCGGCCGTCTGCTCCGCTTCACTTGCGCCGACCGTGTAACTGTGCGCCGCGGTCTCTTTGATGTCGACCCCACTTACGTCCATCGTGATCGACTGGCGCATCTTTGGAAGGCCCGCGAGGGTCTCGAAGTCGACGAGAGTGAGGGCCGAGATGCGGCTCGTGAGAGGCGTCGCCGGGTTCCAGTTCGGACGAAGGTGCTCCGGCTCAAAGACGACTTGCCGACCCAATGCGAGCACCAGAGCGCGTGCGAGCTCGCGTCGATAAGCGTCCGCATCGCCGCTGAAGTTCGGAGCACCCGCTTTGGGCGTAATGGACTGGCGCTCTCCCTTCCGGCAAGTCGACAGGAGCGTCGCGGCGGTCGCGAAACGCCCATCTTGCGCAGCCTTTCGAACGGTTGCCTCTCGGCGCGGCCAGCACTCGGGTCCGGTGTCAGCCAGCCTCGCGATGTAGGGTCGGAAGACGGCAGCGCTCGACGGGCCGGGTATCCACCCATTGGGACGCGCGCCTTCGGCGACCCAGTAGGCGCCCCTCGCAGCGTCGACCAAGATGCGGGCCACGTTGTCCAGTCGAGCGGCCGCTTCGCTTCTCGACGGCGAGGTGAGGAGATGGTGTGCAGTCAGCTTCCGGAGGTTGGGGGAGAGTTCAGCTATCGCGAGCGCGTTGGGGCGCGCTGAGTCCCACATCGATCGCGCATCACTTCCGAGAATGTGCGAAGTGGCTTCCTCTTCCTCCCCACAGGCCGAGAGCTGCGCTGCGAGGAGGAACCGCCGATCTGCGTCTAGCGTCGACGCTGTTTGCAGTTCAGAGCGTGTGCCCTTCAGAATGTGCTCACGTCGATCGGTGGGACAATCTGCAACCAAAGACCCAAGCTTCCAGACGGCGCCGGGATCGCTGGAGCCATCGAGTGGCAGCGCGACGCGCCAATCGGCACCTCGCGCGATCAGGTAGAACGCGTTGACGGTTAGGCCGCCGGCGGTCCGCAACTCGACAAAAATGCGAGGATTGTCGGTCGCGTAAATCGGCTTGCCGTAGTCGGTCGAGGTGCCGACCTGTTGGCCAAGGCGCAGGTCGAACTCGCGCATCATCTTGTCGACGGGGAACTGCGTGTCGCAGGGCCAAAATCCGATCCGCTTGGAGTCATACGCAATCGCGGTGAAACCGCGAACGTCGCCGTCGACGCAGCGACGCTCACGCTTCTTGCATGTGCCGCTCGCGTCGCTTTCGATACACGTAGCATCGCTAGCGCCAAGATTTGGATCAAAGTCCCCGCGCACGAACGCCGCCGCCGCACTGCCATCGTGCCCCGCAGTCACGCGCGCGCCCGCCGTTGGCGCGCAGGCGAAGCTACCGACCCAGAGGAACCCCGCTACGGCACCGTAGAAGCAGAATGAGCGCCTTCGATCATGCATCACGAAGAAAGTAGCAGAGCCCCATTTGGCAAATCCATGCTGAAAGAGGAATGCAGGAGCTCACTGGGGCGAAGCTGTCGAGCGGACGTCACACCGACGCGGGCACGATGCATGCATTCCTTCGAGGCGGAGGTATGTCATGCCGACGAAAAAGAAGCTGAGCGCCCCGAAGAAGAATGCGGCGAAGAAGAAGGCGGCGACCACGGCCGCGAAGGTCGCCTCGAAGACCAAGGGCGCGAAGAAGTCCGCCGCAAAAAAGTCGGCCCGCAAGAGCGCTCGACCTCCGATGGCAACCAAGAGCGCACGCTCGAAGAAGACCCCGCGCGCAGCCAAGAAGAGCTCCCGCGTCCTGGGGAGCCGGCGTACTGCAAGGGGGAAGGCTTCTTCTACTGGCAGAAGCGCGCGCAAGACACGCGACCGTGCAGTGAAGTCGGCGCCGACGTTCGAAGTGGACATTCCGGTCATACCCTCGACGGCCGAGCCCGCGGAAGCCGTGCAGGCCGAGACGCCGCGTGACCCGCAGCGAGGAGCCCACCTCGATATACGGAACCATTCGCGGCCCGAGGTGCAGTTGATGCGGCAGCATGCTCAGGTGATGGGAACACCGCAGCGTCGCCATACGGTCCGCGGTCACTAGCCGCCGCGGGTCGAGGCATTCTTGCGCGAGCGTGGCTCTTTGCCACATGGCCGCCTCATGGAATCGCTCGGAGCCTAGGAGACCACGTGCGAACACGCGTCTCGTTCGTTGCTGCTAGCATGATGCATCTCTGACCATGCCCTTCGATCCCAACAATCCCACCGTCAAGCGTTGCCTGCAGGCCATGGCCATCGAATCGACCGACGCATCGCAGGCGCTACGGATCGCGCTCGAGGCTTGGAGAGAAGCAACAGACGACTTCGAGAAGTTCCTCGCGGCCTACTACATCGCTCGGTTCGAGGACGGCCAAGTAGAACGAATTCACTGGCTCGAGACATCGCTCGGATGCGCGACGCGAAGTGACGACCGTTCGGCGCGCACGGCGCTCGGAGCGGTGCACGAGAAGCTCGCCGAGGCCTACGAGGATCACGGCGGCCGCGTGGAGGCCGCGAAGCACCGCGCGCTTGCCCAAGCGGTCGCCCATTCGATGGAGATGGATCCCGGGCCCTTCTTCCACGGCTCCCGCGCAGATCTGCAAGTGGGGGAGGCGCTGACCCCTGGGCTTCGCTCGAACTACCAAGCCGACTTGGTGATGAATCACGTGTACTTTACAGCACTCGTGGCCGGTGCCGGTCTCGCAGCCTCGCTTGCGAAAGGAGAGGGGCACGAACGCGTCTACATCGTCGAGCCCACGGGTAGCTTCGAGGACGATCCCAATGTCACCAACAAGCGCTTCCCCGGGAACCTCTCGCGCTCGTACCGGAGCTCGGCTCCGCTGAAAATCGTCGGAGAAGTGAGCGACTGGAATAAGCGCACACCCGAGGACATCCAGGCGTGGAAGGAGCGGCTCGCGCGCTCGAAGGGCGAGATCATCAACTGACGTGGCCCGCAGGTTGGACCCATGTCCTCGAGATCGTCGTTATCCCTTGAACGTCACAGCGGCTTGTTCTGGTACTTCTCGCCGGGCAAAATAGGGAGAACGGGGTAGTCGTCACGTCGAGCATCTCGCATGCGACCGCCGTTGCGACAGAAGTGGGCTTCTGGCTCTGCGTAGTTCGATCTATGAGTTTCGCTGCAGAACTCCTGGGTTCCTTTTGCGTCTACGCAGCAGACCGACTGGCCCTCGCAACACACGCCGCCGCAGTCTGGTGCGTCGTAGAAGTGCCGCTCCGCCTTCGTCCACCCGCTGGGGCTCGAGCCGCCGGTCACGAACATGTACTGACACGAGAAGCGTTGAGGCCGAGGGCGTGGTGTCGAGATCGAGGGCTGCGGTGCAGGTGCTCCGCGACCAGTGTTCCTCGTCACACTGAGGCGATGGTAGGCTTCGATGTCCGCCTCCTTCCGTCTCCGGAGGTCTTCCGCAAACTGAGCCTCCTTGATCTTTCGCTCGCGTTCGATCCGAGCATGACGACTGCGAATCTCGCTCCGCGTGGCCTCGGGGATCCCGTCGCAGATGACGTTGATCTCGGGGTCGCCCTCGCAGGCGCGAATCCGATTCACCTCCCCGAGGCTGCCCTCGAAAACATCGCAGAAGCGCCGGCCGCCGTTTTGCCCGAAGCAAAACAAGCCGCAGGTACTCAGCGCGAGGGCTTGGGGATTGGGGCCGGACTCGGCCTTCGCCTCCTGGACGTACGGCAACTCATCGCGGCTCTTGCAACACAGCTCCTGGTCGACATGTTTCAGGCAGACGGTCGTTAGCAAGGCCTCACGCACTCCCCCGACCGCCTCGGGACTCGCAAGGGCCTTGAGGCAGCTCTGATGGTCCCCGGCCTGGCAACCAAACTGGGCGAGCTCGAACTCACTTATCTTGGGCTGCGCGGGCGTCGTGCTCGTATGGCCTGCCTTTCCTCTGCCGCCGCAGTGCAACGCCACGGTCGCCACGAAGGCGACTCCGAGAAATCTGCCGAAGGGCGAGCGGCCCGAGAAACGTTGGCGCATGCCGGGGAAATACATCGAACGAACATGCGTGGCCAGCGGGATCCCGACCTGGTCGGGGAGGTCATGGCTTGGTGGTCGCGATGCTTGAAGGCTGAATCGGCCTCTCGGGGTGTCGTTCGCGTTCATAGCGCGCTCGCGTGGAGACGTCTGTGAACGGTCAGAACCAAGTTCCAAAGCGAAAGCGAATGGCCAGATACGGATCGATGCCTAGCGGCGCGCAGCTCAGCGTCAGCGTGCACACGCCATCGCCACGGTTCAGCAGAACGCCGACCCCGAACGCGAGTTCGATTTCGGCGCCGGACTCATGCCACGCCATCATCGTCCCTTCGACGTTGAGAAACCACGCGCGCCGAAAATAGACGTGACCGTTTCCGCCATTGGAAAATGAGCGCTCGGCATAGGTGCCCGTGGACACACCGATGCCGCCGCCGCCCCTTCCGACGGCGTGTGCGCTCTTTGCACTGTCGATCGGAAACGCGCGCAACATGAGGGCGCTCTGAATGCCGTTCGTTCCCAACCCGAGTTCGCCCGCGATCGCCAAGCGATCGATGGGAGAATAGACCACCGTCGCACCGAGCCACCCCGCAGGTGATCCGACGCCGAGGACTAGCCCTCCCGTGAGGATCGGCTGGCGCCACCACCGGGGAGGCGAGGAAGGGGCCGGGGGAGACGGTGAGTCTGCGACCGGCTGCGCAGCGGGGGTCGCAGGCTCTGCTTGCGACACTTCTGGTTCGTGTTCAACCGGGGGAGGCGAGGGCGCTTCGAGCGAGGGCGGGGAAGCAGGCTCCTGTCCCCGCGCGGTCGAAGCACCTGCCAACACGAGAAGAGCCGTTAGACTGCGCACGCTCGAGACGGGGGCGCGAAGAAGGAGTCTCATGCGCATGCGCTCCACACGTGCTTCGAGAGTGCGTTCACGATTTGTTGCGTGTCGCTGCGGGAGGGTAGACCGAGGCTGGGTTCGCTCTCGGTGTTCGCCTCGAACTGCCGACGTGCGGATGCAATCGCGCGAGCCATCTCCTGGGTCACGAGCACCCGCGCTTCCGAAGGAAGCTGCGTGAGCAGCCACTGGTGGACACGGATCGAGAGCCGCGCATGGGCGAGCTCGTCCTTTGCGATGGTGGCATAGACTGTGCGCAAGGCGGAACCCTCCGCGTGGTCCGCTTGGTGGGCGTTCAGCACGGCACCCAGCGTCTCGTTCACGACGCCTTCACGCGCGTTTTCGAGTGCGACGTCCAAAAGCGGACGTGGCCTTAGTGGTGGTGCGTCGTATGGAACATACGTCCCTCCGAGCTGCATGACGACGGCACCCATCAGTGCTGCGTGGCGCCTCTCGTCCTCCGACGCTTGCTTTGCCGCTTCGATGAGAGCGCGAGGCGCATGGTGTGCTTCGAGTTCGCTCGCGAGTCGCTCGAATGCGACCGCTGCCGCGCTCTCGAGCCGTGCACTCTCGGAGAGATGTGCGGTCGAAACCCCCGCACGATAGCCCTCGGGGACACGGCCGCTTCCGAAGGAGACCGAAGGTACCGATCGGCAGTCCGCCCATATGCCCTGGCAAGAGACGATCACCTTCTCGCGGTCGGGCGCGGACGCATCTCGGTTGACGGGAGCCACGGAGCACGCCTTGAATTCGAGGAGACCGGGCTCTGCTTCGCACAGAGCCTTGCAGCTCTCGAACGGGGTGTAGGGCGGAGACGTCGATCGGAGTCGACCCGACAAATCTCGCTCCACGTCTGACGAGATCGTTCGTAGCGCGTTCTCCTCGTTGCATACGCTCCAGCACCCGAACGGCAGAACGCTCGCGTGGAGCACGGCGATAGCGCGCACGACATTCCGAGAAGGACCCATTGTGGTTGAACCATATAACCAATGATGGCCGTTGTCAACAAATGTCATCAAGTGATTAAATGGTTGAACCAATGCGAAGGCGTGCTATCCCAGCTCCCATGGACACGAAAACGAAACGTTGGTGGGCAGTGTGCGCTTTGGCGCTCGCTACGGGCTGCGGGGAAAGCGCCGAAACGGACAACGCGCAAACACGCTACGAGTTCGAGGAGCCGGCAGAACGCGCGACTTCGGGCAGCTACGGAATTTTGCCGCTGCCAGAAGGAACGATGGTCGTGCTCGGCACGCGCATCGTGTACGTCGCGAATGGAACCCAGGCGGTGACGACGATCCAGGAAGCTTCCCGTTTCCATGGCTCGCTCAAGAGCGATGACAACTACGTGTACTACGCGACACAACGGGCAGATCGTGCGCGCCCCGCAACTTCGAACACCCTCGAGAACCCCAACGACGCGGATGGGAAGATCTTCCGCGTCAGCAAGCGCCCACCGTTCAAGCCGGAGCCGCTCATCGACGTGAACATTTTATCGGGAGACTTCTCCATCGACGGAGGTCACTTGTTCGTTTGCGAGTCGCCGGGACTGAACAGTGAAGGACGCTTCATCGACATGCCACTCGAAGACCCTGGGAAGACCTTGCGACCGATGCTGGGCTTCAACAAATTCTGCAACGGCGCCATTGCCAGTGGAGAGAGAGTCTACCTCCTGCTCGATCGGACTCGAGCCACGGACGAGAAGAAGTTCGTTCTCGGGGCCGTGTCGCGCCCACTACCTGGTGCGCAGTGGAACGTGCATCCGGCGGTGGACGATCTCGTGACGACGGACGTCGTCGAGAAGGAAACGCTCTACTTCGCCCGACTCCTGTCCCGAAAGGACGAACTCGTCGTCGTGAATGGTGCCGACGCGACGGTGTACTCGAAAGCTGGCGCAAAGACCGGCGCTCTCACGGCAGGGGCACGCCTCGGGCTGGCGCGGCCCTTCGGCGAGGCGATGTGGGTCTGGTCCAAGAACTCCAATGGCGGCAAGGAAGGAGGCAGGATCTGCGACGGAGGCAGACTCTATGGCGGTTCGTCACCCGCAGCCGCCACGGAGCTCACCCAGAATGTGTGCGACGTCGCAGAGGTCGTGGCGAGCGATAAAGAGCTACTCTTCCTCGAAACCGCATCCATCTTCGAGCCGGCCGGCGACAAGCGCACGGTACGCTACCGTTTGAAGGCGCTCCCGCTGCCTGCGCTCTGACGCCCCGAAACGAAAGCCGCCGCACGTCGCATCTCTTCGCACGTCTCGAAGAACCTCGGCGCGGCGGCTCTTCCGCTCGGCGCGCCGAGTGCGCCGCGCAAGGTGGGGCATTCATCGACGAGGCCCCGGAACGCATCGACCACCGCCGCATCTTCCGTCTCGAGAAGGGCATCGACCTCGGCGAGTGCGCGCCACGGCTGTTGCTTGAGCATCGCAGAACGTAGTCGCGCGCCTGCGGCTCTGGGAAGGCGCTCTGCGGCAGCGTTCGCCGCGACGAGGATGACGTCTCGATGGAGAGCTTGGAAGGCGATGCGGAACAGTCCGTCTGCGGGGACCTCTCGCAAAGCGCGGAGTGCTGCCGAAAGGGGGTCTCGCTTGCGCGGTCCGAGATGGATCTCGAGGCCGAGGTTCGTCGTCGCGAGGGCCGCTCGCGTTGCCTCGATGGGGCGCATGCGCCTTCCCTCGAACGAACAGCCTGATCCAAGGACATTCGCCAGGTAGGCGAGCTCCTCGCTTCTCTGGGCAAATGCGGGGTCCGCTTCGCCCGCGAGTACGCGCATCGCGCGGAGCAAAAGCGGCTCAGAGCTCTCGCCGCTAGAAAGCAGCTTCGGCGGCGCAGCTTCGACCACGGCGCCTTCGCGCAGAAGTGCGATGAGGTCGGGGGCGCTGGAACCATGCGATTCCTTCGAGGGATTCGGCGTCGCGGTGATGCTGCCGAGCTCACGAAACCACGCACGCGTCAGCGGATCGTGCTCCGTCACTCGGGAGGCACTCGAAGAGCGCGCGAGCTTCAGGAAGGCCGAGGCGGCGGATGGCGCAACGAAGCCTGCCGCGGCCCGCCGGTCCTCCCGCTCTGCTGCGACGTCTGCCTCGAGCATCTTCTCGGCTGTGAGTACCTCGTATAGACCGCCCGCGTCGTCGACCTGATCCATCGTCAGCGCGCAGCACTGTTCCAGTATTCGCACGAGCAGGTCGTGATGCTCACGGTCGAGCAAGAGGAGCGCCGTCAAGATCGTGTCCCAGCCCTCCTGCTCTCTCGCGACGACGAGGAACACGTCGATCTCTTCGTGCAAGCAATTCGAGAGCGCTTTGTCGACCTCTTCGGCCTCCTCCATTCCGAGCTCTGCGAGGCGCGACTCGAGGTCGAGGACAATCACGTGACGGTGGAGCGCGAGGGTGACCAAGTCGACCGGGAGCTCTGCGAGGCGCTCGGCCACGAAGGCCTCCCCAGCCTCGAGCATGATCTCGAGCCACAAGACGAAGCGCTTCGCATCGAACGTCTCGTCTTCACCGGGGCGCTCGCTCTGCCAAAGGTCGTCGTCGAACACCCGTGCCAACTGCTCGGTCGTGGCAAACGCTACGATCTCACCGGCGTCTTCGAGGCCTACGCGCTCGATGAGCTGCGCGAGCACAGGCGGAGACAGCGCAGAAATCTGCGCGGAGAGGGTTGGCTCGTCCAGGATGCGTGCGAGGAGTTGGCGTGGGGTCGTGCGGTGCTTCAGACCAAGCGTGCGTGTCATGAGGTTCTCGTCCGGGCGGCGGCAGATTCGAGCAAGTGGAGCAAGCCACCTTGATGATGCGCGGTGAGATAGAAGATGGCCTCGCGCACGTGCGTCTCGCCGCGTACGTTTGCGAGCGTGTCCGCCATGGAGGCCACGAAGCTGCGATAGATGCGACGAACCGCGAACCGCAGCGCTGGGGACGGGACGATGTTCGGCCACGCCCGCTTGATGTACTCGAACGCCCACGTCGTGAGTCGCTCCACGAAGTCTTCGGCGAAGGTCGCATAAGGCGTACCTTCTGCGCGTCCGAGGAGAATGACCACGCGCTCTCGATGCCCGAGACAGTAGTCGAGGAGGTCGTCGGCCAGCACATGGTAGGGCGCGGTCACCGGAAGGCGGCGAATGTCTTGCACGTTGCCGACGGCTTTGACCCGACGCCGCGTCTTTTCGCGAAGCGCCTTGGCGAAGGACTCCGGAAGTACCGCAGCGAAGAGCTCGTCCTTGTTGGCGAAGTATTTGTAGAGGTTTCCGATGGATGTTCCCGCCCGCTCCGCGACGAGTGACATGCTCGCGGCTTCGAAACCCACATCCGCGAAAAGCTTCGCCGCGGCCATAATGATGGCTCCTCGAACATAATCCTTCTGCACCTGTGCCATCAAAAGAGAATGATAAGTTCTCTTTTGATGCACGCAAGGTCTCTTCGTCGGTCTTCGTGCCACGTGTGGCCACGTCCGAGACGGTGAAAAACGCAAACGAGCGATGGGGCGCTACTTCGTGGGCTTTCGGGGCCCCAAGGGTTGCATCGCCCAAAGCGGAGGCGCCTCTGTGCGCGGCGATAGCCCATTCATGTCCGCAAGGAGTACGTCTTTCCCGCCTTCTCGGGCGAACACGCAACCCGCCTTCGTGAAGACGAGTCGGTTGTTCTGATCTCTTCCCGTCCACTCCGCCCGTCGACTTCGTTCGTCGAAGCATGGTAGGGGGCCGAACCCGTGACGAGTTCGAGGGCGCCGACCGTGTGATCGGGGTGAGCGCGATGGAGACCGCGACCCACCAGTTGGCAATTCCCCTTGAACCGTCCACCACCGCCGTAAGTCGTCCCCAGAGGCCACAGAGCAAGCGCGTGAAGCCAAGGCGGTCTGCTGACGGCGGTCCACGCGTCCGAGTAACTCGTTCGTAGATTCTTGCCCTTGTGCGCTGCGTAGACGAAGAGCTCGCCATCGGGCGATAGATCGCACTTTTCCGCAAAGATGCGGCCCTTGAACCAGGCGCCCTCCGTGAATACGTCGTCCGTCGTGCGCCAGGCGACGATGTTTGACCACGATGAGGGACCTCGCCTGATGACCACGGCCGTGGGCGCCTCGGCAGCCATGATGACGAACAAGCGTGCGGGCGGAGGCATTCCCATCAGCGACGATGCACGAAGAAGAAGAGCGACAGCGCGTGGAGGATGCTGGCCGTCACGAACAAGGCACACGTCCCAGCCACCCAGCCTGCGCGAAAGGCGGTGATGGCCGTGCGCGAAGACCCACGCATGCGTGAGGTCACACGCGCCCCGTGAACCTCTTTGGCGAAGAGGAGGGCGGGGATCGCCAGTACCAGCGCCACCCACGGGGCGATGACGGCGACCGCGAAACCGAGAAAGTCTTCCGAAGGCGAGGGCGGCGAAACGAACACGGGGGCGAATAGGACGCCGCAATAAAGGAGACCCACGATGAGCGCGGTCCAGCCGAGCACACGCGTCGTTTTGGCGTAGGGAACCGGCGCATGCTCTTCTCCCGAGGCGACCACAAGGGGGAGGTTCATGAGGAGCCGTGCGAAAGCGTCAATCGCCTCGCGCCCGCGACCCTCCCGAGGTCGTGCAACGACGAACTCCGTGACATCGGCGCGAACGGTGCCCTTGTCGTCGATGGCGACGAGGCGAAAGCCGAGCTCGAAGAGCTTCATGACCGCCTCACGCACGCCGGGGGCGAGCACCGCATTCAGCACGTCTGCGCTGAGTCCGGGCGTGCTGACGTAGACCGCTTCGTCGAACGCGCGATCTCCCGTCTGCCATTCCACGTTGAGACCGTTTGCCTTCGCCGCGCGGTCTTCGCTGTCTTCATGGCGTAGCTGAATGTCGAGCGGTCGCGGCGCGGTCACCGTTCTCGCAGCAGGAAAATTTCGGTACCCGGGAACGGCTCGCGTCGCGTCGTCGTAACGCGCCTCGAGCTTGAGGTCCGAAGGCCCGCTGCTCCACTGCTTGTACGACACGGTGACCATGCCCGCATCGCAGCGCAGCGTGAACGTGTCCGTACCTGGAGGAACGCCTGCAAGCGCCTGGAGCTCTGCTACCAGCGCGCTCTCGTAGCTTTCGCCGCCCATGAGGGGAGAGTATCAGCGCAAACGCCCGCGCCACGGCCGAAATCATGCGTTTCACCCGCCGATGGGGGGGCGGCATCTGCGCTCTTCGCGGCGCTGTGTCGGATTGCATCCATCGCGCCTTTCGGCGACCATAGGCCGATCATGCGCACGCAACCGATCCGTTTCGCCATAGCTATGTTGGCTGCAGTCGCTTGCGGAGGACCGCAGCTGAATCAGACCTCCGTGACGTGCCCACCGGGGCGCACGTTGCTCGACGGCGTGTGTGTCAACGAAGGCGTTGCCGACTACGTAGCGTGTGTGCGCGCACAGGGGGCTTCGCTCGGCGGCTCCAAGCGACAACAACTCTCGGCAGACGTCGGCACCGTAGGACTTCGCGCCGGCGGCGCCGCCGAGGCAAGCGAAACGATGGAGCGGCGATATGCAGCTTCAGACGCCACCACACTCGAGATCGTCAAGCGCTGCGCTTCCGCTGCTCCAGGCGCAGCCGCTGTGCCCGCGCCGGTCGGGGGAGGGAACGTCGTTTCGCTCGCTGGCTCGTGGGGGCACGGCGGCGCAGTCATCGAAGGATCCGGGCCGAACTTCGTGGTGACGATGCCCCAGGTTGGTCGTGGTCCCTTCAAAGGCAAGTTCACCGGGCCGCGCGCTATCGATGTCGCCTTCTTCGACGACCCTGGTTGCTGCACAGGTACCGTGCTCGACGGCCATGACGTGATTCGTTGGTCCAACGGGACGACTTGGGTTCGCGACAAGTAGAACGTCCAGGGGACGGGGAGAACGCGGTCTCGTTCCCTTGAGCGCCTTGCCCGTGCAAGAAGACCACCGGCGTCGAGCAGGACAGCATGCGGTGGTTCTTCGTCCGGGGGCGTCACTGGCTCGTCGATGACGAAGGACCCACGAATACCTACGTCGGTGTGTTCCAGCCGCCTACTTCCGCGGTGAGAGCGTCGGCTTCGACGGGGCCCCACGTGCCCGGTTCGTATGGATAGAGTGGGCTCGGTCCGTGAATGACGGGGTCGACGATCGCCCAGGCTGCTTCGACCACGTCTTCGCGCGCGAAGAGCGTTGCGTCCCCGTTCATCGCGTCACCGAGGAGGCGTTCGTAGTCACCGAGGCGGCCCGCCTCTCCTTGCTTGGGCTCTCGCGCCACGCAAAGCTCGGTGGGAGCACCGACCATTTGGTCACCGGGGAGCTTTGCGCGCGCGCCGAGACCGATCGCCACCGTGGGACCCAAGCGGAAACGAATCGTGTTCCCCATGGGAGGCGCCGATTCCTTGAACACCACTTGAGGCGGGTTCTTGAGCTCCACGGTCACTTCGGTGCACGTCATCTGGAGGGACTTGCCTGCACGTACGTAAAAGGGAACACCGTCCCATCGCCACGAATCGAGGTGAAGGCGCAGCGCCGCATAGGTCGCCATGTACGAATCCTTCGCGACGCCCGGCTCGTCTTGATAGCCCCGAAACTGACCACGGACCATGTTCTCGGGTCGCATGGGACGGATGTTGCGGAGCACCTTCGCTTGTTCGTCACGAATGGCTTCGGGGTACGTGCTGCTCGGGGCTTCCATCGCGAGGTAGCTGATCACCTGGAGCAGGTGGTTTTGGATGACGTCGCGAATGACGCCCGTCTCGTCATAGAACTTGCCGCGTCCTTTGACTCCGAACGACTCGGCCATCGTGATCTGCACGTTCTCGACGTAGTTGCGATTGAGGAGTGGTTCCAAGAACGCGTTCGCGAACCGAAAATAGAGGATGTTTTGTACCGCTTCTTTTCCGAGGTAGTGGTCGATGCGAAAGATCGAATCCTCCGGGAAGGCTCGGTGAATCGTGTCGTTCAGCGCACGCGCACTCGCGAGGTCGCGGCCAAATGGCTTTTCCACGACGACGCGCGCATCCTTCGCGAGCCCCGCCTCGGCAAGGCGTTCGATGACGACCGGAAACATGCTTGGTGGAATGGCCAAGTAGTGCAACGGATGCGACGCGCTTCCGAGTAGCTTCGAGATGGCGGTGAACGTCGCCGGGTCGTTGTAGTCGCCATCGACGTAGTGCAGGTGCTGGACGAGGCGCAAGAAGGACGCTTCGTCCATGCCGCCGTTTTCGCTGACGCTCGCACGCGCGCGCTCCACGAGCTGGTCTCGCGTCCACCCGGATTTCGCGACGCCGACGATCGGGAGGTCGAGACGCCCTCGACGCGACATCGCCAGAAGGGCAGGGAAGATCTTCTTGTACGCGAGGTCACCGGTTGCGCCGAAGAAGACGAACGCGTCCGAAGGCGCCGTGTTGCGGATGAGCATCGGACAAGGCTATCCGAGTGCTGCGCCCCGCTGCAATGGTGGGACAAGGTCGCTACGCAGTGATGCGGCTCACCAGCGTTTGCTCCTCGCAGCTAGTTCGCTGCTAGCGCTTCTTCGCGTAGAGGCGCACCGGGACCCCGGCGTCCGGTCCGTAGAGAAGCTCGGCGTCCGCGAGGCGAATGTGAGGTCCGCTGCCCATCTTCGAGTTCCAGAGTCCGTCCGTGTCTTGGACCACGGCGTGTCGAGGGTGGTCTGGGTTCGACGAGAGGGCATAGATGAGCACTTTCTCGATCCCCTTTTGCGCGCGCAAGTGGGTCACGGTGATCTTGCCAGCGAGAACCGGTGCGAAACCGTACTTCGCGTAGTAGGCATCTTGGTCCGCCATGGTTGATTTCGGAAAGTCCCACGTCGTCTTTCGTACCGAGTTCGCGACGCAGTTGTAGTCCATCCAGTCGACGTTCTTCCAGACGACCTCGAGCTTTCCGATTTGCCCGTTCAACAGTGGGTAGTCGGTGTTGTTCGTGAAGAAGCTTGCCACGGAAGGACGCCGAGAAGCATTGGCGCTCGTGTTCGGCGCCGAAGCGCTGAAGGCAGTGAAGCCGGTAAGCGTCGACTTCTTGACGGTCACACTCGTGAGCCTCTTGTTCGTCTTGTCGAACGTGCTGACGACCGCGTTGTCTCCCGAGACGGACGTCAGCACACCGAGACGGCCGTCCGCGAGCTTGTATGTGTAGCCAACGTTGACGACGCCCGTTTCGATGTCGTCTTCCGCCGTCTCTTCCCCCTCGCCTTCGGCTTCAGCGCAGGCACCGAGTGGAAGAGCAAGGAGCGCGCACATCAGCGCAAGCGACCGAAAGTGGAATGTCATGCGTGGCACCAATGCAGTGAATGTGCCACTTTTGTCTGGGGTAAATCCCCCGTATTTTCATGTGGTAGCTGTCCAAGCTGGCACGGAGGGCCGCAGATCAGGTGGGCTCCCGATCCACCGTCTTTCCGCAAAGCGCCGTGCGGAGTCTCTCGCGCGTCGCTTTTTGGAGCATTCCCAGCAAAGCGTTCGCTTTTTCCTGTCCGTAGCCCTTGCGAAATCGAAGTCAGAACATTACGAAATTGAAATGTTTCGTCGCGCCCTCCCCCAGCGTCTCGCCCTACTCGCTACTCTGTGTGTCTTCTCCTTGGGCTGCGCGACGCGCGACGTGCCCCAAGCGCATCGCGCCCTCTACTACAACCGCACCGGGCTTCTGCAGTTCTACACCGGCAAAAAGGGGTTCGATCAGCAGGTCCTCAAGCCCGGGACGCAGTTTCTCGGCGTGTATGACGAGCTTCGACTCGTGGATTGCTCGATGGCCACGACAACGGAATCTCTCGACACGCTGACGAAGGATGGCGTCCACTTCGGCTTTGACGTTTCGGTACGCTACTCGGCCGATTGCTCAGACGAAGCGGTGCGGAAGCTGGTGAACGCTGTCTCGCCCACGAAGGAAGACACCATCACCGCGGTGCAGTTGTACGGCACCTTCATTCAGCCTGCGATCGGGGAGGCGGCGCGCGAGTTCGTTTCGCCTCTTCGAGCCAATGAGCTGAACGAGAAGCAGGCGGACATCCTCGTCGGTGTGAAGAAGCGTTTTCTCGACATGATGCGGGAGCGGGAACAGAAGCTCGTCTTGGTCCACGAGGTCAACATCAAGAACCTGCACTTCCCCCAGCAGATGGATCAGGCCAACCTCGAACGCGCGACGCAAGCAGTCCTTCGCGACAAGGCGGTCGCCGAGCGTGAACGCGTCACCGCCGAGATCGAGACCATGCGAATGCGCAAGGAACTGGTCGAGCGCGAAGCAGACGCGATCGCGGCGAAGATTGATCTCGTGGGCGCGGCGCTCAAACGAAACCCGCAATACCTGCAGTACGACTTGCAGCTGAAGATGCCCGAAATCTACCGAGAGGCCGGATCGCGCGGCAACCTCGTTCTTGCGGCACCTTCTCCCATCACGTGGTCGGGGGCGCAGGTTCCGTGGAGCCCTTCGGCGCCGCCCCTTCCCGAGCTGAGCAAGCCCGCGTTGCCATCCGTCGCTGCCACGCCAAAGCGGTAGGAGCCGCTGCTCACCATCGCTTCGCTGCGACCACACCGCGTAGCCGCTTTGCCGCAAATTTCGACTGCCATCGCCGCCTTGCTATCCTTTCAGAGAGGGCACGATGAGGATCAGCGCGGACGAGAAGCAAACGTTCCACGATGGGGGCTTTCTGGTTCGGCGTGGCCTCTTTCGTCTCGATGAAGTGCAGGTGGCCCGCTCGGCGCTCGAACGACTCTATGCGACCGCGCACACCCTTCCGGCGACGGGCGATCATGACGGGGCGTTCTTTGCCCTCGGCAAGGCACCCGACGGAACCCTCGCGGTACAGCGTGTCGTATGGGCCGGCGGGTCGGAGCCTTGTCTCTTGCGGCTCAGTGAAGATGCGAGGCTCGTCGACCTTGCGCTCGAGCTCCTTGGAACGAGCCACTGCGAGCAGCTCCTCTGCCAAGCGCATTACAAGATGCCAAACGACGGTGTAGCGTTCGATTGGCACCAAGACATCCAGCACCGCGACAAGGGAGGCGACACGTGGCGAGACGTCACCGGCCGCGGCTCCTACGTGCAGACCATTCTCCTGATCGACGACATGACCGAAGAGAACGGGCCGCTCGAGTTCGTCCCGTTCGACGGAGTCACCCTCGACGCATCCCGTCGCCTCGTGAAGGGCAGTGTCGATACGTCTCGTTCGGTGTCGGTGACTGGCCGCGCGGGGGACGTACTGTTCTTCGGTCCGTATGCCGTTCACGGAAGCCTGCCCAACGGGTCGAGCGTCCCGCGCCGGGTGCTCATCAACGGCTACGCCGCGCCTGGGGCCAACAAACGGTACTATCCAGGGCTCGGCGCGTGCCGCGTGCTTCCGGCCGCTTCTCCGCTCGAGCGCGCAGGCTGAGTTTCCTCTGCGCGTTCCCTGTTCCTTCTCACCGGTAACCGCCGCAGTCGCCGCGCCCCTGGAGACAGCTCTCTTTGGTCGCGTCGGGTCGCTTGCACTTCTCGTCGTTTGCGGACGTGCACGTGGTGAGGTCGCCGCGACAGGTCCAGAGAAACACATACGAGCAGGAGCAGGCGGTACCAGGCGGGGCGGGTTCCGCGATGGTACAGCCGCCCTTGTGATAATCGCAGCGGCAGGAGCGGTTCGTCGGCCCGACGATCGAATCGGAGATCACGTCGGTGAACGGGGTTTCCGGCTCGGCGAGCTTGAGCCCCCGTGAGAGCGCGACGCGTCGCAGGAGTGCCGGCTTGTTGGTGAGGATGGCGCGGGGGCGCGTTCGACTCAGGTATTGATTCATCGACTTTTCGCTGTCGATGGTCCAAAGGTACGTGAGCGCAGAGGTATAGTTGTCCTCGTTTTGGTCGCCGGTACTGATGGCGGCTTCGAAGTTGTTCGCAAAGCACGACGTGATACCCGTGCCGAAAGCGCGATTGCGGGTTGGAAGCTGCGTCAGGATGGAGAGTGCATTCGCCGCGTCTTCTCCCGAGTCGCCCATCTGGTCGAGGGCAAAGTAGATGCGGCTCCGAAAGGGGGACTCATTTGCGCGTTTCGCAGCCGAGAGGAGGTACTCGTAGGCGTTCGCCTTCCCCGCGCTCACCATGACTTTGCCCCGGTAACCGCGATCGAAGAGATGCGTGTCGAGCATGTCGATGACCCGCTTGCCGGAAGCCTGCTGCTGGGAAGTCGGCATGCTCCCGTCGACCTTGGAATCGATGAAGACGAGTGCGAGCTTGTCGGACTGCTTGACGAGCTCGGCCATCATGTCGAGGGCCTTGGTGCTCGTCTCGCACGCGTTGCTCTCGCCCGCACGAAGCTGCTGACAGACGTGGGTTCCGTCGTTCACGGGGTTGCAGCTGCAGTCACAGATCCCGCCATGACGAAACTCGTCGGGGGTGCCGTCTGCGTGGAAGCGCAGGTCCATCTCGACGGCATTCGCCCCCTCGCGTACGGCCCAGCGGACCGACTCGATGCTGTTTGTCATGTGCGCGGTGACGTAGAATTCGTTCGCGCGGTGCAGCGCTTGCTGCGTCATATCCGTCTCTGAGTCTGCCGTTCCGCCGCAGGCAATGACGAGAGATCCAAGAAGGGCGGTGAGAGCGGCGAGTTTTCTGACTTTCATGGTGTGGTCCTGCTCGATTCGTCGGACATCGACGTGATGCTCGAGACCAAGAGCAAGTCGTGTGCCGACTCGTTCGGTCGTTCGGCACCGCGGCACGTGCAAGAAAACGCCTCGATTTCGCGACCGGCCCCTTCGAGCCTTGGTGTATCGATACAGGGCGAGGGTGTATCGTCGCTGCACGCGCTCTCAAACGCGTTGCAGGTCGGTTGCAGTTACCTCGCTTGCGACCTGCGCCCCATGACAAGGGCGCCCATGCAGAACAATTGGTGGAGCAAGGTGCGTGCTCGTTTCGTTTTGGCGAGCGAAAGGAGTCCCGGCCCTTCGTATCGTCTCGATGCACAAATCATGCGCGCGAGGGGGGCCGCATCCGCTGGCACCTGCATTTCCGTGCCCCCGACGAAGAGAAGCAGCGATGCGTCGCGTTTCCTCGGCAAGAGTGCAAAGCGCGCTTCTTCGGATCGACGAACGCGAGCTCCGCGAGCGAGCCTCTCGAGCAAGACATCGATGCTCGGCACGCGAGCGGGGCCTTCGAGCACATGGCCGGGCTTCAATCGGGTCGAGAACGAGGCGTACCATCGATCGATGGCATCGTCGGACATGTCGATGGATCGCACCATTTGCCTCGCACGCTCGAGCAAACGTACGGGGATGTCACCCGGGTTCTTCGCGGGCGAAAGAGGCGGGTCTTCGAGGAGCGCGGAAGCCAAAGTCGTACCTGCCGCCCATTCGGCGAATGATGACCACGCCTCTGCGGCATTGGGCGCACGAAAACCTACGGAGTACGTGAGGCACGGGCTGACGGCGACACCGTGGTGCGCATAGCCAGGTGGCAGGTACAGCATGTCGCCAGCGCGAAGCACCGCATCTTCGGCCGCGCGAAAGCTCCGCAAGATACGCAGATCGAGTCCGGGCTCGAAGGCCGGATCGGACAGCGGCCTGTCCCCGTACATCCAACGGCGCTCGCCTTGCCCCTGAATCAAGAATACGTCGTAGCTGTCGGTATGAGGACCGACGCTTCCCCCTGGTGCTGCGAAGCTGATCATCACGTCGTCGATCCGCACGTTGGGGAGGAATGCGAAGGGCTCGAGGAGCATCGCAACATCAGGCACCCAGCGGTTTGCCTCTTGGACGAGCAACGTCCACGCGCGGTCGGGTAGCTCCTTGAACGCGCCTTCCTCTTGAGGACCCCACGTGACTTCCCACGAGCCGCGTGCTCCCTTCTCCCGCACGATCCGAGACTCCACACCGTCTTCGCAGGAGAGCCCCGCAAGCTCGTCTGGAAGGATCGGGTCGCGAAAATCGGGAAAAGCGCCACGGACGAGCAGCGGTTTCTTCTGCCAATAGTGGCGCAGGAAATGGGCTGTGGACATGGTGCCGAAGAGCCCCGATTGCGTGCGCGTGCGACGTGATTCCATGGAGGTGAGTGTCGTACCATAGTAATGAGCGAGCAGAGGATAGCGGCATGGCGGCGAAGTCACGAAAGCCCAAAGGCATTGCGCCGAAGTTGTTGCTCGAACAGGTCAAAGCGACGGCCGCCTGGGCACTCGACACCGAGCTCGCACTTCCCGCAGCCGCGATCTTGAACAGGGCACCCGAGCTGGATGCGCGATGGCGAAAAGGAGAAGCCGGCGAGGACTACTTCGTGTTTCTTCTCGCAGCCCATTTCACGACCGTCGCCACGTTTTGCCCGACCGACGTCGACGTAAGGATCCGGCAGCTCGAATGGGCAAGCTTGGAAGGGAAGCGACTTGCGTCTGCGATCGAGCGCGTAGAAGAAGTTGCGCGGTGGGACGTTCGGCCGGTGACTGCACGGCACGTGGTTTGCGGAAAAGAAGTGCTCTCTGGCCATCAGGGGGAGTGGTTCAGTGTGATGGCGGGGGCGCTCGGTCGGGCGCTCGCGCTCGGCGACGCAGCTCTTGTCGAGCGCGCGCAAGCGTGGATCGAGGCAGAGCTCGCCCGCGAAGCAAAGCTTGTCACCCGTGCACGCGAACGCGCACGGACCGGCAAGGGGGCTTGCATCCAAGAGCTCCTTTCGGTGGCCACGACGGTGACCCACAACCTCGGAGACTTGTCACGGGTGGTTGAGACGTGGCGTCCTGCCCATGCAGGTTCGGATTTGGGGCGAAGATACTCACGACTCACGCACGAAGACCCCTCGCGCTTCGCAGGCGTGTTCGTGTACGCGGGCGAGTTGAACAAGCAATTCATGGCGAAGGAGAACCACCGCTTCTTGCCGCTGCGCTCGCCGCGCGCACTTCGTCGTGAGCGTGAATTCATCTTGCCATTCGGACCCTACTTTTACGAATGGGGCCGCATGATCGGCAGCACGCCCAAACTCGACGAAGGAGAGCGCGCCGAAATTCTCGGTGCCTTGCTCAACATGCACGAGCGGCGCACGGACGAATACGGCTGTCTTCGTGCCATTGCGGGCATGAGCGCCACGGTTCCGGGTGGTATCGAGCGCCTCCGAAGACTGCTTCCGCAAAGCGCGGCAGCAGGGCTTGCGCTCGGAGGTGTGCAGTTGGCGCTGCGCGAACGCGAATCGGACTTCCTCAGTAGGTTCCACGGAGCCGTACCCGTCGAGGCCTGAGCCGACAGGTCACACGTCGCGGGTAAACTACACGAATCGAAACGAAGCTTCGCGCGCGATGTAGGGAACGTAGCGGTAGTCGCGAATGGATGTCACGACGCCGCTCTCCCAGTCGAGCAGAATGAAATACGCTGGCGAAGACGCATCTCCCTCGAAAGCCGCGAGGGCGAGCGTTCCCTCGAGTTCCACCAAGCGAAGTGTGACGGACTCTTTGGCATAGCGACCGAAATACATGCCCACGGCTTTGCCCTGGCGCTGCGACTTCGACACGAGGTCGAGACGGCAATCTTCTCCGACGAGGGCTCGCACGCCATCCCAGTCTTTGGCGTTGAAGAGCGATGCATACTTCTCCAGGGAGGCTCGGGCCGTGGCTTCGGCGAGGGCATCGCCGCCTTCTGCTTCTCGAAGCTTCGCGCGCCCTCGGACGAGTGATGCTTTCACGGCCATGATCGTGGTTCCCATGGTTTCGGCGGTCTCTTCGAGGGAGTGTCCGAGCACGTCCTTCAGAATGACCGCACTTCGCTCTCTGACGGGAAGCGTCAAGAAGTGAACGAGCGCCGCGCGCACGACGGCGGGATCCGGCGCGTCTTCGTAGCCGACCACTTCAGAAAGGTCTGCTCTCGACTCGGTGTACTTTCGCCCGTGGCTCTTCAAGAAATCGAGCGCCGCATTGTGCGCGATCTTGAAGAGCCACGGCCGAAGAGGCGGCGTCTCCGGATTGAGCGAGAGAGCGTAGAAGCCCTTCGCCAGCGCTTCTTGGACGATGTCTTCGCCTTCGATGACGGAGCCGGTGAGCCGTGCGCAGTAGCGATGGAGCTCGGGTCGTATTTCGTGGACGGCCTCGAGGAATGCTTCTCGTGCGGTGGCGACCGCCGCTTCCAGCGTCGTAGAGGACATGACGCCTCGCTACTACCACGCCTTGCCGTGCGGCCGACCTGCCATCGCGCCGCGATTCCTTATTTGCCCGTTGTGCGCATGCGGTTGTTCTTCGGATTGTGTTCGACCTCCGCGAGGCCGAGTGCTTCGAGCACCGGCGGCACATACATGCCGAATCGACCGCGCAGACCCTTCTTGAGGCCGTACCAGCCCTTCACCGGGTTCTTCTCGGATCGTCCCCAAGCTTCGACCGTGCCTTCGGCTGCAGGCTTCTGTTCGTCTGCGGACCCGAGGAGCATCCAGTCACCGTGCTTCGCGAGCATCTTGGCGAGATCGTCGATGGCGCGCAGGTGATAGCGAAGCTGCGTTTTGCCTACCTGTACGACGAGGGCCGGCGGGTCTGCTTCTGCGTCACGATAGGCTTCGTACTCCGCCGTCCCAGGCGGGGTCTTCAGTTTCCAGGGCTTTGCCTTGGTACCTTCGCCGGTCGGCTTGCTCGTCTTCGATGGTTTCGCTTCGCTGGGGGCCATTCCGTTGTCTCCTGCCATGACGACGACCGGCGTCGCAAAAAGGATGCGGCGATTCGAAGAAAGACGTCCGATTTTTCCCAAGCGATGGACACTGCTGCCGAATTTTCCTCTGCGTGGGCTGCGCGGCCTCCCGTCTCTGGAGTACGATGCTCGCCGCATGGCTGCGAAGAAGAACTCTGCGCCCGCGACTGTTGCCGAATACATCGAATCACGGCCTCCAGAGCACCAACGGCTCCTCCGCCGCGTTCGGACCATCCTTCGGCAAGCGATTCCGGAGGCCGAGGAGTGCATCTCGTATGGCATGCCGACGTACAAGATCGAGGGTAAGGCGGCGATCCACTTTGCCGGGTGGAAGGCGCATTTCTCTCTCTACCCGGTAACAGCAGCGCTCGTGCAGGAACTCGCGGAAACGCTAGAGCGCGCGAAGTACGAGATCGAGAAGGGCACGATTCGCATCGCCTACGAGGGCACCATGCCGACGCACTTCATTCAGCGCGTCGCGCGACTGCGTACAGCCGCTGTCCTATCGCGACGGAAGGGCTAGACCTCGTTTATCGATCATTGACCACCCTCACGCCCTCGGCAGAATCCAGCGGAGGCGCGGGGCGCGGCGAAGTGAGAGCGAACGCAAAAATCCCCGGCCAGCAGCCGCCGACTCGGCCGCCTCGTCGGGAGGCGTCCAGACATGCGGCCGGGGATTTTGTGCGGAGAGGAAACGAAGCCGTGACCCCGCGACCCGCGGGTCTTCTGCACATAGCCACAGCTATGCAACGCCTTCTGAATTCCGATCGAGCAACGACGAAGTCGGCCTAGAACGTATTGAGGCGACGAGGCTGCATGGTTCGAATGCGCCTGTATCGGACAGTGTATCGATACAGCGGGCTACGGCTTCGTTGGAGGAGTTTCTCGCAAATAACCGCGACTTAGAGCGTGGCGCGGCGTTTGCAGAACGGAGGAGCATGAACTCGAAAAGCCTCCTCGCTGTCCTCATGACCACCGTCGCTCTCGCCTTTGGCTCTGGCTGTGCGGTCGAAACCCACAACGCGGACATCGTCGTGCCGGAGCGCCCCACGCCCGATCCCACCCCCGTCGCGCCCATCGTGAAGAAGACCTCGACCTCCGAGCTTCGTGTCTCCGCGCACGACGAAGCAACGCTCGTTCGCCTCGCGTCCACGTGCTCGCGCTCTTCGGAGACGACCTTCACGATCACGTTCTGCAACACGCAAACGTGGGACCTCGTCGACCACGAACGAGTCGTCGAGCATCTTGGCGCGCTGCCGAACGTGAAGCTCGTCTTCGAGAAGTGAGCCTCGCGCTGGAGCGCCACGCGAGTCCTGCCGAACTCAGGTCGACCGAGGACGCTCGCGCACGAACACCACGTGCGTGGCCGCTTCCGTCGGGACGTGTTCTCGGACGCGGAAACCGAGCGACGGAAGATCGATCCCGGAGAGCAAGTGCTCGCCGCGACCGAGCAGGACGGGCGAGAACGCGAGGTGCATCTCGTCGACGAGACCAGCCCGAAGGAACTGCCGGATGGTCTCGACACCGCCACCGATGCGCACGTCCTTTTCTCCCGCTGCTTCTTTGGCGCGCCGAAGAGCTTCTTCGACACCGCCCGTGACGAAGTGGAAGGTCGTGCCCCCCTCCATCGCGATCGATTCGCGTGCATGGTGCGTGAGGATGAACACGGGCACGTGATAAGGCGGATTGTCGCCCCACCACCCACGCCACGAGTCGTTCGGCCAGGAGCCGCGGATGGGACCGAACATGTTTCGACCCAGAATCCACGCGCCAACGTTTTCGATACCGCGCTTCGCGAACGCGTCATGTACGTCCGTCGTGCCGCCGGTCTTGCCGACGATCGCTTGGAACGTTGCCGTCGGGAAGAACCACTGGTGGAGATTCGGGCCTCCTTTGCCGAGAGGATTTTGCTCGTTCTGATCGGCGCCGGCGCCAAAACCGTCGAGGGAGACCGAGAAACCGTGAATGCGAACCTTGCTCATGGTCGTTCCCGACGCTTACCGCCGAAACGCCTCGATGTCGCGGAACTTCATGGACGTTGGGCTTCGCAAAACTTATGGTTCGAAGCGAGAAGGCTATCCCGATGGCGCACGAATCCGAGGCGAGTCTGCAGGTGTCCTTGTCGCGAAAGCTCGTCGCGGAGGCTCTCGGTACGGCGCTCTTGCTCGCGGTGGTCGTGGGCTCCGGCATCATGGGCGATCAACTGGCGCCGCAATCGACAGCGTTGGCACTGCTCGCGAACACGCTGGCCACCGGTGCCGGACTCGTGGCGCTCATCCTCACCTTCGGGCCGGTGTCCGGTGCGCATTTCAATCCCGTCGTGAGTCTCGGAGACGCCATCACGGGCTCGATGCCGTGGAGCCATCTTCCTGGTTACGTCGTCGCGCAGGTCGCAGGGGCCTTCGCGGGGGTTGTCGCTGCGCATGGCATGTTCGGCAAGCCCTTGTTCGAGGCATCCCAGCACGTGAGGAGCGGCGCGTCGCAAGGGTTGAGTGAGTTCATCGCGACCTTTGGGCTGCTCGCGATCATCTGGGGGTGTTCGCGCCGTCGCCCGACCGCAACGCCCTTTGCAGTGGGCGCGTACATCACGTCTGCTTACTGGTTCACCTCGTCGACTTCATTTGCCAACCCCGCTGTCACACTCGCGCGCTCGATGACGAACACGTTCGCGGGGATCCGGCCGGCCGATGTGCCGGTTTTCGTCATCACACAGATTTTGGGCGCCCTCGCTGCTACGTTCCTCTTTCGATGGCTCGTGCCCCCGCACGACCCTGGAGGAACGAAGGCATGAAGGTTGTTCTGTTCGCATGCGTGCACAATGCAGGTCGTTCTCAGATGGCCGCCGCGTTCTTCAATGCGATGGCAGACGCCACGAGGGCGCGCGCCATCTCGGCAGGAACTGAGCCCGGCTCCGCGGTGCACCCCGAAGTCGTGGTGGCCATGCGCGAAGTTGGTCTCGACCTCCGCGATGTCCAGCCAACCCGGCTCACGCAGGAGCTCGCAGAGAGCGCGTCACTCCTCGTCACCATGGGGTGCGGCGAAGCATGCCCTGTCGTCCCCGGGCTCCCGCGAGAAGATTGGCCCCTCGAAGACCCCAAAGGAAAGTCCGGGAGCGAGGTGCTCCGCATTCGCGATACCGTTCGTGCGCGCGTAGCCGAGCTCATCGCGCGTGAGCATTGGGGCCCCCGCACTCCATAAAATGTCCGATTGAGTCGCGCCGGGAAAGGGCGAGGCGAGGGAAGAACCGGTGGCACGCCCACGTAGGTAGACGTGCGCCTCGCGGTTGCGGGGGCAAGGATTGCCGCATGTCCCGCACCTTTTCTGTCGCCCGTATGATCGCCGTGCTGAGTGCCTTGGGCTCCCTTTCGCTCTACGCCTGCACCACGACGAACGTCTATGTCGTCGGTGAAGACGGAGGCCGCTCTGCGACGCAGACCCCGACGACGTCCCCCACCTCGACCTCCCCACTGGGGAACCCCGATGCATCGACCTCCACCAAGGACGCAAGCTCCGACGCGGTGAGTGATGCGGGCAGGGACGCAGAGACCACGAAAGACGGGGGCGGGGACAGCGCGGTCGACTCAGGCAAGCCCTGGGTCGGACCGGCCTGCGCTCGCTCGAAACCGAGCACGGCGCAATTCAAGTGGAGTCTCCCGCACGACCTTCCGGCCTGCAACGCTCTCGACATGAAGTTCATCACCGAGGAGCTCGTCAAAGGTGCGTCGTATCGATCCATCGAGACGCGCCTTTTCAACCAAACGTGTGCGTCGTGCGTCTTCTCGGAACTCGCAGACGGAAGCTGGGGACCCATCGTTTTCACGACACCCGGCGGGAGCACGGGCTTCAAGAATTTCGGTGGATGTTACATCGACCAAGGGAAGACCCCCACATGCGGTCAAGACTACGCAAAGCTCGACTATTGCTGGCGTGGCGTCTGCGACCAATGCGCGACTCAACAAGAGCTCAACACCTGTTTGCAGCGAAGTTCCACCGAAGCCGACGGGCCTTGCTACGCGGAGTACAATGCGGCGAGCACGTCGTGTGGAGGGCTTGCACCCGTTGCAGGCTGCACCGACCTGTTCGAAGCCATCCAGACGATGTGTGGCCAGTAGAAGTCGGGGCTAAGGCGCACCACGCACCACACGACACTTGACAGTATTGCCATATGGCTATATAGCTATGTGGCAATGCTTGATCAGGAACGACTCGATACGATCTTCATGGCGCTGGCCGACAAGACGAGGCGCGCCATGCTCGCCCGCTTGGCGGAAGGTGAAGCGACCGTCTCCGAACTCGCGGAGCCGTTTGGTTTGGCACAGCCCACCATTTCGAAGCATTTGCGGGTGCTTGAAGAGGCCGGGCTCATCGAACAGAGCCGTGAAGCGCAGAGGCGTCCTCGGAGGCTCGTCGTTGGCGGCCCGCTCAAAGATGTCGACGCATGGATCGGGCCCTTCCGCCAACAGTGGGAGGCCCGCTTCGATGGCCTCGCGCGTCTGCTCGAAGAGAAGAAGAACCGAAAGGAACACCGGCGATGAACGCACTGAAGACCGTTTTGGATCGCGAGACCTCCACCATCACCTTCCGTCGCACGTTCGTCGCATCCCGCGAAGACGTGTTCGACGCGTGGACCGATCCGGAGCAACTCAAGCTCTGGTGGGACCCCACTGGAACACCCCTTTCGGAATGCACGGTGGACCTTCGCCCGGGGGGGACGTTTCGCTTCGTGAACGCAAGCTCGCACGCGCCGCCGTTCTCGGGGGTCTACAAGGTAATCGAGCGGCCAAGCGAGCTCGCTTTCGACGCCATGGGAGCCTACGGCACCGTGCGACTGGAAGCGGACGGGCAGCACACGCGCATGACGGTCACGATTCGCTGTGCGACGCCGGAAGCGTTCGATCATTTCGTCACGCTGGGTATCGATACGGGCACGGACCAAACGCTCGACAATCTCGTCGCGCACGTGACGCGAAAGTCGTAGTCGCGCCGACCCGCTTCGACGCTCATGCAACGGCGTCGGAATCCTTGGTGGAACTGCCACGCGGTGCAACCGCATGAATCGACGCCATCGCCAGACCGTTCGCTGCGTTCGCGTGTGCTCAGATAGTGCCCGATCCGTCGTCCTCGGGCACGGGGCCCCCCCAAGGCCGCCCACGCCATTCCCATAGCCTTTCGATCGCGATGCGGACCGCTTCTCCCGGCTCCGGCGGGGGTCCGCCGCTCTTGGTTAGGTAGAGCACGTTCCACGTGCGAATCTTCGCCAAGACGTACCCTTCCTCCACCTCGGCATCGTCGACGATGTCCACTTCGCGTAGGATGTCAGGTGCCAGAAATCGGTGGAGGCGCACCCCGCGTCGATACTTTTTTCGACGGAAGTAGCGGAGCCATCGCGCAATCATCGAACAGAAAATAGCAGGTGCTGAGAACGTCCATGGCGAGAAAACTTTCACTGTCGAGGTCGGCTCTCGTCGCAACGGCACTCTTCGCAGTCGCCTGCCGCGACCGAGGACAGGCCGTCAGCACGTGGGGAGGGCCCATGGAGTACCCGTCCGCGCCAACGGTGATCACGGTTGCTACCGCATCGAGTTCACCGGCGATGCCCGCACCCTCGGCGCTTTCCGCAGATGCTTCGAAGCCTCCCGTATGGGTCGCAGGCACCGCGGTGCCGCCTGAGCTCGCGCGCGCGAAGTCGGTCTTGGCCTATTGCCTCGACTACGTCGGCCAGGCGAAGAAGGCTCTTGCAGGGTTTCAGTCGAGCCTGCCTCGGAAAGCGCCTTCCTGTCAGCAAACGAAACTGCCCGTGACGTACGAGCCCAGCGTCGGGGCACCCGTTGTAACGGCCGTGGCGCTCGAAGAAGGACTCGCGTCCCTGTCGCGCCTCCTCGTGACTCTGCCGGACGGCGTCGTGGCTCTTCCGGTCGATTGGGCTGTCGATCTGCGTCACAGCTCTCAGTCCCCCCAGCACGGGGAGACGCTCGAAGCATTGACCTATCGTGCCGGACGCCTCATCGCAGTGGTAGGCCGAGCGCAGGGATTCTCAAATGACGATGGCACACCGGCCTTCGTCCTGCGTCGAAGTGTGGTTGCTTGCGCCGTTGCCCCAAAGTATGCATGCTACACGTACTATCCTGACGAAATGAAGAAGGAGACGTTCTTGGGCATGAAGGTGCGCGCCTGGGAGGCTACGACGATACAGTGGTCGACGCTTGCCTGGCGCGACTTCCATGATTTCGAGGTGGAGGAGGGCCAGATTCGAATTCTTCCGTAGCACGGGATCTTGCGAGGCTTGCTGACGCGGGCGGCCGGGGAAGACAACTCGCTCTGAGTGCGTATACTCCTCGTATGACCATCGAGTCCGCCGAGACGCTGTATTCGCAGGCAATCTCAGCTCTGTCGGTCGGGGATACCGCGACAGCGCGTACGGCAATCGGCAAGCTCAAGGGGAGGGGGCCTGCAACTCCCCATGAGCGCGACCTCTGCCTCGAAGCCGAGGGGTGGTGTTTTTTGTGCGAGGGCAAACCTTCCTCGGCACGAGACACGTTGGCGTCGTCCAACAGTTCGCCGCTCCTTCTCTCGTTGCTAGGCGTCGTCGCGGGTACGAGCGAGGGCGCCCTCGACGTCTTTGCAGAAGCCCTTCGGGCCACGCCGTCGCTGGAGCTGGTGACGCATGCGCTCGTGGGCTGTGGGGGGGCAGCACATCTTGCCGCGGTCTTCGAGAAGCCGGCGATGGTTACCCGTTTTCCGGATGGATGGCTCCTGCGTTCGTCCGAGGTAGTGTTTCGCAAAGGGGCATTCGCGGCATGCGAGCGTATTTGCCTTGCAGCGTTTCGTGCCTATGGGGCTCCCACTCACTTGTTCAACGCTGCGTGTGCCGCCAGTCGCCTCGGCGAAGTCGAACGCGCGCTCGGGCACCTTCGTCGCGCACTCGACGCGGGCTTTGCCGATAAAGCGCTCCTCGCGAACGATCCGGACCTCGCTCCTGTGCGCGCCGACGCTCGCTTCGGTTCGCTGCTCGGGTAACGTCGCGTCTTTTGGTGGACCCTAGCCTCTACACGTCGCGAGACTCGGTCCGTACATCACATGCTCTGGAGGTAGTGAAATCCAGTGTAGAGTGCACCGGAAGTCAGTAACCCAACTCCTCCTGCGAGAAACCCGGAGAACCATACCGGCATCGGCTCCCTCTCGGTGAGCCACCAGGACCCCTGCGCGCAGACCAGGAATGCGATAGCTGTCAGCATCATGTTCGCGCCCTCGACGGCGACGTCGTCGTCGCCTCGGGTGGCAGAGGCGAGACCGAGCACGAAGCGGATGATGAGATGCGTAGCGGACATGGCGAAGTCCTCTTCGAGTCGTCGTGACACATCGCTCGATGCAAAGAGCAGGCCGTCAGCGAGGTGGTGCACGAATTGCAGAACGTTTCGCATGGTCGACTACGCGAAGCTGTCCGCGGCTTCCATCCACGAGCGCGGCGCCTTACCATCTCGTCGTCGAGACGCCCGGTGGGGCGAACGCCAAGATGAAGTTCGACGAGGACCTAAAGATGAAGTTCGACGAGGACCTACAGGTTTTCGTGTTCCAGAAGCCGCTTCCCCTCGGTTACGTCTATCCGTTCGATTGGGGGTTCATTCCAGGAACCCTCGCCGAAGACGAAGATCCGCTGGACGCGATGGTCCTCTCCGATACCCCGACGGCCGTCGGGATCGTGATCGACGTCGTTCCGATCGGAGTCATTCGACTTCGTCAGCAGGAGAGACGGGGGCAGCGCGAAGTGCAGAACGACCGAGTCCTCGTCGCGCCCGTGCATGCGAGCGACTACGCAGACGTGCAATCACTTCCGAAGCGCGTTCGCGACGGACTCGAGAAGTTTTTCGTCGCCACGGGAAAGGTTGGCAAGGAAAGAGTCGAGGTCGACGGCTGGCAAGGACCGCGCAAAGCGGCCGCGCTGATCCAGCGCGCGGCGAAGGCGTACCACCTGAAGCATTCATAGCTCGCCCCCGAGCACGACTGCCCCGACGAGGCAGTTTTGCTCGCCCGACTTTGTCACTTCAGGGGTCGAAGTGAGCGACGAGCATTCCCGTCGGGAGCGAGGTGCCGCCCAAAGTGCATCCGCGACTCACGCCCGTGAAGACGATGCCGCCCGCGTGGAGTGCGGGTGGGGAAAATCTGGTCGAAGGCGCGCCCGCGGAACACCCTTCTAGTGCAACTTTGGAGAGGAGAGCGCCGCTCGAAGAGAGAGAGACTGCGAAGCCGCACCGGCCGACGGAACACGAAAACTGTGCACCGTCGAGCGCGTAGGTTCCTTGGTACGTGCCCGTGAAGTAGATCGTGCCGCCGGAGTCGATGATCATCCCACTACGTTCCTTCACCTGGGCTGCGGGTATCTTTCCGATCAACGTCGGATTGCCTGCGCCATCGAAGCGTACGAACGCGAGCTCGTCAGAGGTGCCGTAGGGGCCGGTGCCTGCATCGATGTCAGCCCAAGCCGCGATGACCAGATCGCCATTCTGATCGAGCGCACTCGCAAAGGGGCGCGTTTCGCTGATGGCGTCCGTGTGCGCCGACCAGAGGCTCTTCGCCCAGCGCTTGTTTCCGCTCTCGTCCACGGCGAGCAGGAATGCGCCCTTGCTCGTGAGCGGAATACTCCCTTGGACGACGCCGTCGTAGGTCCACTGTCCGTCGCTCCGTCCGATCCAGTCGGAAATATACGTGCGTCCCGTCGCGTCGACGAGCGGCCGAATTGGGCGGTAGAGCGACAACGTGAGCGAAGGAGAAATGAGCTTCGACCATTGCGGGACGCCCAAGGCGTTCAAACCGACGAGAGAGTAGACCGTTGGAACGGCGATCCCGTTCCAACCGATGCCGACGCCTGAATTGTTGCTTGCAAAGACGACCGAACCGCCCGGATGGAACCCTGCACCGTAGAAGAGGAAGTTCGAAGGTGCTGCGATTTTCGTGCGCACACTCAGCGTCGCTGAGCTTCCACAGGGTGCGCGCGTCCCACGCGCGGAGTTCAGTACCGATGCGCGCGAAACCGTTCTGCTGCGACGGGTCTTGACCGATCGAGGTGTAGGACAGCTCGATGGGACTCGGGACGTGAACGCCGAGGAGGTTGCCACTCGCGTCTAGATGAACGAGCGCATTCATGTGGTTGATGCCAGGCCCGTGCGGCACGCCGTCTCCGAAGTCGATATTCCCTTGGTACCATTCGGTGGAGAAGCGCACTTCGTCCGTGATGGTCGCAATCGCATGACACGCGAAGAGATCCCCTGGAAACACTCTCAGCCAACTCAGCTTACCGAAGGGGCCGAGGAGGTTCGACGGCTTGCCCGCGTCCACACCGCCATCTCCTTTCGGCTTCGCGGCATCGCCACCGGCGTCGTTCGTCGCGCCTCGAGCGTCGCCCGAACCATCGCGCGCCGCCCCCGCGTCGTCTTGGGATTGCGGCTCCGTCGCCGTTTCCGAAACCTCCGCGTCGGCGCTCTGCGAACGTGGGTTCGCTGGACCGTCCATGGCCGAGTCGCCGCAATGCGATACAGTGATGGCCAGTCCAGGCAGGAGACTCGTGAAGAGTACACGAAGGCCGAGACTCGATGAGAGACGCATGTGCGGAGGCTTACGCTCCGACTTGTACCGCGCAACGACATTCACCTGTCGGAACGGTCGATCGACCCGAGTTTGTGTGGCACCGAGGGCAACTTCGAGAGAGACGAGGTGAGCGAGAGCGACCTACGCCGTCGCGTAAACGAGCCACTCGACGAGAGGCGCTGCGACTTTCATCTGCGTGGCCAGGTGCTTGGCGAGCTTCGGTTGCGTCAAGAGATCGAGGGGCACCGAAGGAAAGCGCGTAATGAGGCCCTTGCGCCGCAAGTGCTCGGAGCGTGGGTGTTCGGGGTCGAACCCCTTCGGGACGCGTTTCAGCATGTCGTGGGATTCGATCGAGAACCCCTTCTTCGTCAAGATGCGCGTGATTGCGTCGAGTTCGCGGCCCTTCTCCTCGTCGAGCACGGCTGCTCTGAACTTCGCGAGACCACGTGGGTCCATCATGTAGTGCCCCGAACCGGCGAAGCATTCGCGGTCACCCACGTGGAAGTAGAGCGCGATCGGGACCTCTGTCGTGCGGCCCGCGCGCTTGACGGGTATGCGCCCCGCGACGTGTGTCTTGTACGGGGCCTTGTCCTTCGCGAAGCGCACGTCTCGATGAATGCGAAAGACCTTCGGTTCATCGAGGTCGCAATACGGAAAGGCGTCGTCCACGAGTTCGTAGACGTCCGCAAGAAGGTGCTTCATGGGCTCGTGCCAGCCGAGCTCGAACTCTTCTTTGTGTTCGAGAAACCACTCGCGATTCTGGTTCTTCTTCAGCTTTCGGAAAAACGAACCCGTCGTGTCGGCGAAGCCCTGGAACTTCATGGTGCTTGCCTAGCATGAGCTGCTTTTCTCTGCGCGAAACAGTGGGGCGCTACCTCTCGCACTGCTCGGACCGTGCGGCCGGGAAACGCATGCCCGAGGCCGATGGGAAGCGGGTCGAAGCCGCCTGAACGCGCCGAGTAGAGTGGTCCCGCAGGTCATCGATGTTGGTTGCGATGAGACAAGTCGGGTGCGGAAACGACCGTATTCGTCGGCGCTGCGACCGGGCGAACGGCGACGCTAGGCGTGTTTGGCAAAGAATTCATGGGGTTGTCTTTCCGGCGCCCAAGAGAGGTGCGCTTGGATCGTCCTTTGCAGCTTCGAACGTCATGACCCACTCCAAGTCTCCCGCCCCCGTCAGTGTGCGCAAGAAGCTCAAGGTCGAGGCGAAGAACGATGACCTCCGCGCTGGCGGAAGGTTCGTCACTCAGGTCATCGTCTGCGGGGACAAGACTGCGAAAAAAGGGTGAGCTTCTAGACGGGCGCCAACGAAGGCCCACGACGATGCCGGGACGTGCTTCGACACTCGTACGAAGCAGATTTCCGGCTCGAATTTTTTTGTGCGTGTGAGCTGAGCAGCGAAGCGCACCCGTCGCTCGCCCCCAGCGCTTCACGTCTTGCTCAGAGCTTCGTGCAGCGAAGCCCCTGTTTGCCGTACTTGTTCATGAGCGAGAAGCCGCTCCAAATGCGCCCCTTCGACCAGCCGTGGCCTTCGAAGGACCCGTTCGAGGTCCACGTGGCGCTCGCCGAAGCTGGGTTGTCGCTGAGCGAGAGATTCTCGCTGGTCGTTTCCATCATGGTGCCGACGATGTCAGCGTGGCCGGCGGGGCCGCGACCGCGCAAGCGCCCCGGCGCGTTGATGAACGACATGTAGTCCTGGCTCGTCACGCCGTTGAACACGACGTCACGTAGGTCAGGGTACTCGTAGCTGTAAATGAACGTGGCGTACTCGATCGAGTATCCGGCCGGAGGCACGAGGCTCGGCGTTGCATTGGGATTGTTGCGCAGGCTCGCGTCCGTCGCGGTGGGGAAGCGATACGCAGCGTACGTTGCGTTGGTCTGGCCCTTCGGTGCAGGGGTCCCACCCCAGGGAAACCCGGCTGGCCCCCAAGCGGCGAGCCACTCGTCGAAGGTCTCGAGGCGTCCGCCGTCCCAGATGCAGAACGCTTGCGCCATGAGATAGTTGACGCAGTTGAGTGCCTTCGTGTCGTAGAGGTCGCTCGAATTGTAGGCGAACGGCATGTCGCCGGAGGTCGCTGCCTGCTGCGCTTGGTTCAGCCAATACGTGTGCGTTCCGGGGGCATCGATACGGCAGCCTTGCTGTCCGAGGTTTTGCCCCTGATACATGAAGCCGCTCAGCTGTCGATTGGCGCTCGTGTACACGCCGGGGATGTTGCCGTTCGCTGGGTAGCCCGGGTGCGAGAGTTCACCCGGGTCGGTGTTGCCATCGAAGCTCACCGGCAAGTAGAGGTCCCACGTTGCGCGCATGTTGACGCCCGCGGGAATCTTGTTGGCCGCGCGCGTGTCCTGGATGAACTTTCGCACGTTGCCGTTCACGGCATTCAAGAAGGTACGCATGCGACCCGCCGTGACCTTGTACACGTCGAGCTGCACCGTGTTGCCGCCGACAGTAACGGGCGCCGTCTTGCAGCAGTCGTCGTTCTCCGCACCCGCAGTGCCGGTCTCGCCGAGGCCGCAGGTGTCACCGCCGAAGTGCCCCGTGCAGCTGCGCGCCGTCACGCAGCGACCTTTGTAGCCGCAGCCACCGCTCGCGCAGTCGTCGCCCTTCGTGCAGAGCTTGTTCGCTGCGCACTTCGGCGCATTGGTTCCGCCGCAGTCGACGTCCGATTCGTCACCGTCCTTCTTGCCATTCGTCGGTGACTGCGGCGCGCAAAGCTTGGTCGCCGCCGTATCGCAGTTCTTGGCGCCGCAGTCCGCGTCGGCGGTGCACCCTTGTCCGACGGGACAGCGCGCCGTGCCCGCATCAGGGCCGCCGCAGTCGATGCCAGTCTCCGTTCCGTTCTTCACGCCGTCGGTGTTCGTCGGGGCCACGCACGCGTTGCCCGTGCACACCAAGCTCGTGCAGTCGGGGCCTTGCGCGCAACCTTGGCCTACTGGACATCGGGCGATCTTCGTGTCGGCGCCGCCGCAGTCGGTGCCGGTCTCGGTTCCGTTCTTTACGCCGTCGCTCGACGACGGAGCCTGGCAGATGGACCCGACGCAAACCTTGCTGTCGCAATCCGTTGCAGCTTTGCAGCGCTTGCCGTCGGCGCAGGCAGGCGCAGACGAGCCACCGCAGTCGACATCCGATTCGGAGCCATTCTTGATGCCGTCCGTCGCCGAGGGGGCGACGCAGACACCGGAGACACAGGACTGACTCGCGCAGTCCGACCCCTTGATGCAGTTCTTTCCGTCGGCGCAACGGAGGGCCACGGCGCCACCACAGTCGACGTCGGTTTCGTCGCCGTCCTTGATCTTGTTCGTCGCACTGGCGGGGAGTTGCTGCGTTCCGCCGTCGGGCCCGACGACCGTGACCGTGCCTCCATCGCCATTGTTGACCGTGCCGCCGTCTCCGCCCCCGGCGCCGTCGCCGCTCGAGCATGCGACGACCAGGGCGCTACCGACGCTTCCGAGGAGCACGAGATTGCGCAGGGAGCGCGGGCGGCGAACTTCGGAGGGAAGGGATGGGAGCGGAAGCTTGGGCTTGTTCAAGATGTACCTCGAGGGGGAACGCTGCGAAGGTGCGCCGAGCGCACATCCCGCCAGTTTCTCAGATTATGCGCAGACGAGACTCCCGCACGACATTTCGTTCGATGTCCTCCAATTGGGTGTCACACGCGACCACACGCGCAGCGGGGCGCAGCTGAAGGCTCCGTCATGCGTAGCGTTGGGACCTCACTCTGTGCGGTCGTTGCGCGACACGTCGCGTGTGTCTCACGCCTGCGTCGTTGCAACCAACGTCACGATGTGAAACGCCGCGATAGCGATGTTCGACAGCACGACCGGGTTCTTGAGGGTTCCGACGACGATCGGACTCAAGAGTTTGTAGATGATCTGCACGCCGAGGAGCGCGGACGCGGCCCGAATGTCCGGATGAACGAGCAGGATGACCGAGCAGACGAGAATCGACCCGTAGACGGACGAAAGGATTTTCCGTGCGGGGGTAGGAGATCCATAAGCGGCGTCCACCCATGCAGCGTTGAACAGCAACGACAGCACCACCGGAATGAGCACGGCGATATTCAGCACGAGGGAAGCGTTGATCATTCGCCGGTCTTCTTTCTCGCTGCGTCTCTCTTCATCCGGAGAGGCGCCCGAAACGATGCAAAGGTTATGTGTGTGCCAGGACTTTGCCCAGGGCCCAGACTTTTCGCGTGCGATCCTTTCGGACGCCCGTCCCGCACCTGGTGCAAGCGCGATCCACCGCAATGCGGGCCCGTGCCCCCGAAAGGCATCTTTGCGCAGGCGCTCGCAGCGCATTTTCAGCGGAGGAACGAGTGAGGAATGAGTCGCCGGAAGAGGCATGTGCCGTGCATACTGGGGCGGCATGCTCCGTCACCACCGCGTCCTTCCCGTCGCCCTTCTTTCCCTCTTGGTCGCTGCGGGAACCGCAAGCGCGGGTTGTGCGGCCGATGAAGCCGAGGTCGCTGCGGACGATCTCAGCGCGATCCTGGACGTGCCCGGGAAGGGCGTCAACACGGATGCCATTCTCGTCATGCGCGACGGCAAGGTGCTGTTCGAAGAGTATGGCCGTGGCTACGACGCAAACACGAAGCATCTCTCGTGGTCGATGGCGAAAACCTTCGCAGGGATCCTCGTCGCGCAAGAGATCGATCGCGGCGCCATGACGCTCAAGACGCCGATCAAAGAATACCTTCCCGAGCTTCAGTCCCCCGCGCGCATCGTCGACGTGCTTCAGATGTCCTCGGGTGTTGCGTTCAAAGAAGAGTACTCCGGCGTGCCCGTCACTTCCGACGCAACGCGCATGCTCTACATGGAGGGCCCCAAGACGGGCTTCCGCGGGTACCTCACGAGTATTCCGCCTCGCACCGACCCGAAGCCAGGCGAATACTTCTACTACTCGAGCGGCGACAGCAATCTCCTCACGGCCGCGCTTCGCACGACGTCGGCCAGCCAGCAGGCGTACGATGCCATCCCCTTTAAGCGGTTCTTCGAGCCGCTCGGCATCAAGAACGCAACGTTCGAGCAAGATTCGAAGGGGGTCTTCGTCGGCTCGTCGTACGTCTATCTCACCGCACGCGACTTCGCCAAAGTCGGCACGCTCTTCGTCGATCGGGGCAAGGTGAACGGTAAGGCCATCATTCCGTCGTGGTACTTCGACCTGATGACTCAGGTCGCGCCAGGCGTGAACGCCAAGGCGCTCGCGGGCACATCGCAAACGCGCGCCTACTCGACGCAGCTCACGACGAACCGCCCGATCACGGGCCGAGGCCTCCCATCCGAATACAAGGACCTCCCGGCCGACGCGCTGCTCATGATCGGCCACCAAGGTCAGCTCGTCGTAGCGAGCCCCTCCCAGAAGCTCGTCATCGTGCGTCTCGCCATGGACAAGGGCGGCGCTTTCGACCGCAAGCAGTTCTTCTCGAAGGTCCTCCGCTTGGTCGAAGCCAAGTCGGGCCCGATGATGACCGCGGAGAAAGAGAACCCCGCCCAATACAACGGCAACCCCACCGCGCCCGTCGTCGAAGACGAGCCCGATGGCGCGGCTCTTCGCGACTACTTCAAAGTGCCCCACTTGATTCGCGCCATGGCCGCGAAGGAATACTGCTCTTGCATCCACGTCGTCGGCCGCAAAGAAGACGAGTGCAAAGCTGACCTCAAGGTCTCACTCCCCGTTCTCCCGAGCCTCAAGGTGCACGAGGACAAATCGGTGAGTGCGGTGCTCGGCACGGGCATCTTCGGGAAAAGATCCGTCGCGACGTATCGGGGCCCGGCGCTCGGCTGCACGCTCACCGAGACAGAGTAGGCTTCCCCCATGCCTTCCCGCAGCTGAACCACACGTCAGCCTCGTCTTCTGGGCAGCGGCCTGCCGCGCAGAAGTGCTAAGGTTCCGGCATGCGTCGCTCTTTCTTTTTGCTCGCGCTCCTCGCCTCGTGTCACTCGACGCACCGTCCCGATGCGGGCGGCGCTTCGGCCGCTTCGGCGAACGATACGGGCGCGCCCCTTGCCGGCGGTGACCTCGCGGACATGCCCGCGGATGCTCGCGAACCGATCCTCGCGAACGCTGCGACAGAGCTCTTGCGGGAGCACGTACGCACGCGTCCCATCGACGATGGA
This sequence comes from Polyangiaceae bacterium, assembly GCA_046351415.1. GTDB lineage: Bacteria > Myxococcota_A > Polyangia > Polyangiales > Polyangiaceae > JABFRG01. The sequence goes on from JAXLYO010000003.1 coordinate 88,089, forward strand.
GTCTCGAAAGAAGCATTTCAGCGCCTCGTCGACGAGCTCGACTCTGGCAAGTTGTTCTTGCTCGAGGGAGACGTTCAGAAGCTCGCACGTTTCGAGACGGACATGGATGACGAGCTCAAGGCGGGCAATCTCTCGCTCGGGCGCAAGGCCGCGGTCATCCTGACGGCGCGCCGTCGCCTCGTGGCGGGCATCATCGCGAAGACCTTGGCTGCCCCGCTTTCGTTCACGGAAAACGAGACCCTCGAAACCGACCCGAAGAAGCGCGCGTTCTGCAAATCCGAAGAAGAGCTCGCCGCGCGCTGGCGTGGGGTCCTGAAGGAGCAAGTGCTCGAACGGACCCAGGAGCTCGCTGACACGCTCGAGAAGAAGGCGAACCCGAAGGCTGCGGCGCCGAAGCCTTCGAGCTCGGCGGACCCCGACGACGCAAAGCGGGAGGCAGCGGCAGCCAAGGCGCTCGGCGAAATTCCGCCCACGTTCGAAGGGCAGCGAGACAAGGTGCAGAAGGAACTCGCTGCGCGCTATGCGACCCAGTTCGCGCGACTTGCCTCCGTCGACAAGCTCGAGCCCGCGCAGACGTTCATCAACGCGGTGAATGGTGCTTTCGACCCGCACACGAACTACCTGCCTCCCGCGGAGGAAGCCGAGCTCGACATCGCGCTCACGGGGCGTCTCGAAGGCATTGGCGCGACCCTGCGTGAACAGGAACACTACATTCTCGTCTACGATCTCGTGCCGGGCGGCGCTGCATTCCAGCAAGGCAAGCTCGAGGTCGGGGACCTCATTCAGGCCGTCGCGCAAGAAGGCAAAGAGCCCGTCGACGTGATGGACATGCCCATCTCGAAGGTGGTGAGCATGATCCGCGGGCCCAAGGGAACCGTGGTCGTTCTCAAAGTGAAGAAGTCCGACGGAAGGCTTGAGACCATTTCGATCACGCGCGACATCGTGCGCGTGGAAGCTACGTACGCACGTGGAGCCGTCTTGAAGACGAAGGCGGGCGACGTCGGCTACGTGCATCTTCCAGGGTTCTACGGTGAGTCGCAGAAGCCGGGGGAGCGCAACGCGACGGGTGACATGCGAGCCATTCTGACGGACCTCACGAAGAAGGGCGTCTCCTCTCTCGTGGTCGACCTGCGCGGCAATGGTGGAGGTCTTCTCACACACGCGCGCGATATCGCGGGGCTCTTCATCAGCGAGGGACCCGTGGTCCAAACGAAGGACGGCAAGGGAAAGGTCGTCGTGCTGAAAGATGCAGACAAATCCGTCGTGTTCGGTGGAGAGGTCGTCGTCCTGGTCGATCGGTTCTGCGCCTCGGCGGCGGAGATCGTTGCGGGCGCACTCCAAGACTACGAGCGAGCCGTGGTCGTCGGCACGAGTGCGACGCATGGCAAAGGGACGGTACAAGCCGTCATCGACCTCGACCACCAGTTGAAGACGAAGGGCGACCCGCTGGGGCTCTACAAGGTGACCATTCAAGAGTACTTCCGCGTGAGCGGTGGTTCGACGCAGCTGAAGGGCGTCGTGCCCGACGTTCTCCTTCCTGACCCCACGTCCTTCGTCGAGTCCGGAGAGCGCACCCTGCCGCACGCGATTCCTTGGTCGACCATCGACGCGGCGCCGTTCACGAAGGTGCCTCACACGTGGAAGGTGGCCGACCTCGCAGCTGCGAGCACGGCCCGAACGACGGCGAATCCAGACTTCGCGCCGATTACGCAGTTCGGAAAGCTCATGGCGGCTCGCAAAGACAAGACGCTCAAGGTTCTCGAGCGGACGACGTGGCAAGCCGACTACGCGAAAGCGAAGGCAGAACTCGAGGCGCTCGATCCGAAGAAGCGTGACAAGAAGCCGCTCATGCAGGTCGAGATCCTCGGCGCAAAGCAGGTCTCCGAGGACCCCCGGATCCAGCGGCAACAGGACAAGTGGAAGGACGGCGTCGCGGGCGACCTTTGGGTCGATGAGGCAACGCGCATTCTCATGGACATGAAGAAGCCGCGCTGAGGATGCGCCCGGCCGATCTCACTTGGGGCCGGCGGGCACGACGACCGTATTGATCGGAACGACGCTCGCGCCAGCGGGGTAGCCGTAGCTGACGGCGTTCGACGAAAATGTGGTCGAGGCCGCCGAGCCCCAGCCCCACACCGTGAGGCCGAACGGAGCATCGCTCTTGGCTTCGTGAACGCCGTTGTCGCAATTTCCCTGTTTCTGGAAGTTGCCTCGAACGAGGTCGACGCGGGTCCACTCGAAGTCCGTACCCGTAATGGGCGTCCAATCGGAGAGGACACCTTTGCAATCGAGCGAGACGTCGGAGAACGACCCATTTTTGCCCTTACCTCGGACGAAGACGAGGTTCGTCTCCGGGTATGTCGGGTCGGTGAAGAACGTGTAGGATGCCAGGTACTGCGTGGAGGGAATGACGTTGACGAACTCCGGGTCACCACGGCAATCGTTGGGGTTCAGGTTGGCGATTGCGTCGGCGCATCCGCTCATGTAGCTCGCCAGGTAGAACGGGTGCTTGTCGTCCTGGCTCGTCACGACGAAGGCGTTCTGCGCGCGGAATTCGACGACCTGACCGGAGCCAATGGTCGCCGGCGCGCCGGGGACCGGAGGCGTGAACGTGAGCGTCGTGCCGTCGACGGCTCCGATGATGCGATAAGGAGGTGACTCGAGATTTCCGTCGTAGCGGTCTCTGTAATGTACACCGACGTAGCTCGACCCGAACGATCGAATGGGTGGGATCTGCTGGTGGAGGCCGTCGCATGCGACCTTGCCGGTCGGCACTTGCGCGCACGTGTTTCCCGCCCAGCTGCCGATGGGCTTGTTGGCTTGAATGGGGCTTCCGACCAAGTCTGCGGGTTGCTGAATCTTGATGTAGTCGCCCGCGTTGAGCTTGTACGTGACCGGAACGCCCTTGGCGGTACCTGCGACGCCGACGGCGGCCGTGATGGCGTTGGTGGGGCTGATCGTGACTTGCGTGTCGTCTTCTCGCGCGGCGAAGGCGAGCCATGGCGTGCCGGTGTTGGCCGGATAGGCGGTCGTACCGATGTAGTTGTCACCGAAGGCGGTTGTTGGGATGAGGAGCGTCGCTGACGTGACCGCCGTTGCGCCTCCTCCGTACGGGAAGATGTCGTATGCGACCACCGGAGCATTGCTCTTGATACGAAACGCTTTGCCGAGGCCGCTACCCGAGAGCGCCGAGACCCCTTTGGCGGCCGTCACGTTGCCCGAACACGGAGCCGCAGACTCGTTGCTGAGAAAGACCATGGCGACTTTGCCTGCGGGGACGACGCCATTCGAAAGATGGCTGTAGCTCATGGTGGAGCCCGAGCCTTGAGGCAGGTAGCTGAAGCTGTCGACGTTGAGCGGCTGGCCGCCCTGCTCGACGGTGAGGGTCACGTCCGTGCCCCATGTGTTTGCGACGAACGCGGCGAAGCATGCCGTGGAGCCGGAGAAGAATGGGGGCGGAATGGCGAGGTAGTCGCAGCCGATCGAGCTCTTGTTGGCCGCAGCTGCGTCGCAGGCGGGCACACACTTGCCCTCCGCGCAGCCCTCGTTGCCTGGGCACGTAGCGATGACCTGATTGCTGTCGTTCAAGATCGAGTGAAGATCGCTCGAACAATGTACCTGGCCGCTCGTTTGGCCACCGTCACCGCTCCCTAGACCTACCCCCGAGCCGCCGTCGCCTTTGCCGTTTACCTCGTCGCCAAAGCCACCCCCGCCGGAGCTGCTACATGCAATGGCCACGAGCAGGACGCTGGCCGCACAAAAGCCCGCAATCTTTCGCTCTTGCATGGGCCACGGTGTAGCACGAAAGACGAACTCTGCCACGGTGGAGCTTGCCGTCGGAGAGCACTCGCTCGAGCTCCCGACTGCGTGTAAGAAGGAGTGCCGATGATCACGCGCAAAGAGTTTTTGGAGGGGTCGCTCGGTGTTCTCGGCGTATCGCTGCTCGGCGCTACGTGGACGGCCTGCGCGACCTCGGGCGACCCTGGTTCCGAACCGGATGACGCTGGTACTCCCGAAACCGATGCTGCGGCAGCACTCGATTCGAGCAGCGGCGAAGCAGCCTCGGACGCACGCTTCGATGGTCCAAACGGCGACGCTGCTGACGGATCAAAAGCGGTATGCACCCAAGATATCCAAGCCGTCATCGACGACAGTTTGCCGCTCACCGTGAAGAATCACGGGCACGAGGTCATCGTCACGGCTTCCGATATTCGTCTCGGAGCAGAGCGAGGCTACGACCTCGTTCCAGGTGTGCACGGAAGCCTCTTTCACCAAGTGGTGGTGACGGCGGAACACTTCGAAGCGCTGAAGCGCGGCGAGACCGTACGCATTCAAACGACGTCGCGTGAGGGGCATGCTCACACCGTCGTTCTCCAGTGCGCACCGTGAGCAATAGTGCATGCATGTGGCGCGGCGCGAAGGGCAACATCGTCTCCGCGTGACTCACGACGTCGTTCCAATGAACGAGGACGAAGTACGTCGCAAGCGACATGAAGAGCAACGTGAGGAGGGCCCCGAACGATGCGCCGGCGATCTCTGCGGTCCACCCGGCGACTCTCGAGCCGAGACCAACGGCTTCGCCCTCCAGTTTCGTCGCGAGCGTGGAGGGCTCCAAGTGGAGGAAGCCCAGCGTCGTTCGCAGATGTCGCTCGCCCGCTTGCCGCCACGCGCCACCCGATCCGAGAAGTGAGGGGAGGGCGCCCACCATCGCGATGCCCCGGGTGATGAACAGTGCCATGAATGCTGCCACAATCGCACGGACGAACGTCGAGGCGCCAAGCGTGCAGACGAGGGCCGCCGGCTTGGCCCCTAGGCGCACTTTCACCGACCATGCCTTCAGCAGCTTCCGTGCCAGGCGTGCCAGAGTGGAGGCACGGGCCCGTTTCCCTTGCATGGTCTCGCCGCTCGCTTATATACTGAACCAGATGGTTCAGTATGCTGCATTCCGGATCGACGCTGCGTTTTCGGCTCTTTCCGATGCAACGCGACGCGGGGTGCTCGAGCAACTTGGCCGCTCGGACGCGTCGATCTCGGACCTTGCAGAGAAGTTTCACATGACGCTGACGGGCATGAAGAAGCACGTGGGCGTCTTGGAGGACGCTGGGCTCGTGACGACCGAAAAGGTCGGGCGTGTGCGAACTTGCAGGCTCGGACCGCGTGACCTCGAAGAGGAGTGCGCGTGGCTCGAACGGTACCGTTCGATGTGGGCCGCACGGTTCGATGCGCTCGACCACGTCATCGACGAACTCACGCGCGAAGAGCGCGCGGCGAATCCAAAGAGAAAGAAGGGAAGTGCACGTCCATGAAACATCAAACCACGGTAGAACGTACGTCGGACCGAGAGGTCGTCGTTCAGCGAGTCTTCAACGGCCCTGCGCACATCGTCTTCGCGGCATGGACGAAGCCCGAACTCATGAAGCGTTGGTGGACACCGCGGTCGATGGGCATGACGATGCTCGGGTGCGAGATGGACGTTCGCGTCGGCGGGAGCTATCGCCTGGAGTTCAGCCATCCATCGTTTCCAGCACCCATGTCATTCTTCGGCACGTACACGGAGGTCGTGCCCGGCAAGCGTCTCGTGTGGACGAACGACGAAGGGGATGGCGGGCAGTCAATCACTACCGTGACGTTCGAAGCGCTGGACGATCGGACGACGCGCGTCGTCGTTCACGAGCTACACCCCTCGAAAGAGGCGCTCGACGCCCATTGTGCTTCCGGCGCTCAAGACTGCACACCCGAGACGCACCAGCAACTCGATGAGCTCTTGGCGACGCTCGCGGCAGGCTGAAGTTCACTTCCGAAAATGTGTCATGTGCGCATTGGGCGCGCAAAAGTACTGCGAATACAGTATGTTATGCCGGTTTTTGGCCGCCTCCGAATTCGTCCCAGGGGCCCTTCCGCCGGGGCCCCGTCCGTGTAAAGAAGCCGTACGCCGGGCTCGCTCGGCGCGCGTACTTCCACAATGACGACCCCTCGCTGGATAGCCCGTACCGAGAGCAACACGCACGACATCGTCCCCAACGCCGACGGCGGCGTTGCGACTCTTTGTGAAGACAGCCGCATCGTCATGCTCGACGCCAATGGCCACGTCTCGGGACGCATCGCCACGGGGGCTGCACACCCGGTCGCACTCCAGAGCGCAGGGAAGGGGTGGCTCACGGCCCACGCGGGACAGGAGCACTTGCTGCTTTTCACCAACGACGCGAAGAGCACGCTCGCCAAGCATACGACGGCGGTCGATGCGATGTGCGTATCGGGGGAACAAGTTGGCGTCGCGCGTCTCGACGGTCTCGAACTGTGGACCCTTGCGGGGCGATGTCGGTGGCGCCTCGAAGGCGGACCGTTCGTGGCAGTGACCATCGTCGGCAAAACGATGGTCGGGCTGAAAGCCGACGGCGAGCTCTTGTTCCTGTCGATGATGAGCGGCAGTGTCACGGGCCGGCTGAAGCTCGAAGTCACGGAGCCGGCGCACACGTGGAAGGTAGCTGCGCTCGAAGGTTCCCGTTTTGCGCTTGGCCTCGGCGATTGGCTCGTCATCGTCGACGCCGCGAAAGAGAAGGTGTTTCGGCGCACACGACTCCGAGGACCCGTTTGCGCGCTGGCGGCCAACGAACGCCACGTCCTCGCGGGGCTCGAAGATGGATGGGTTCAAATGGTCGACGCGCTCACGGGTGAGGCCCGCGGGGCGCTCGAAGCGCACTTGGGACCCGTTCGCGCCGTTGCGCTGAGCAAAGGCACGTTTTACTCGGTGGCGGGTGACGAGGTGCGGGCGTGGGACGACACCCTGCTTTCCAGAGCTCCGACGGCCGTCTCGCCGGTGACGGCGCTCGCCAGTCGCGGTGGGCTCGTAGCCGTTGGGGCGAAGAGCGGTCGTTTCCGCGTTCTGAAGGGCGTCGAAGAAGTGGGGAGCATGCGGCTCGACAGCAGCGTCGCCTTCGTTCACGTCGCGACAGACGAGTCCGTCGTCGCGGTATCGTCGTCTCTGCTGGTTCGTCTCGAGAAGCCTTGGCGAGCCCCACGGCCCGTCATGTTGAGTGCGCCATGCACGGGTTTTGCGGCCGACGACGAGTACGCCTTCAGCGGCAATGAGCAGGGTGTCGTCGACGTGTTCGAACTCGCCAGTGGCAAGAAGGTCACGAGTTACGAGCTCTCCGACGCGACCATCTCGGCCATCGTGCGGCCCCGAGGCATCCATCTGGTCGTGGGCACCGGTGGGCTGGATGGCAGACTTTTCGTCGTCGACGTCGCCAACGCGGAAATCCTGCACCGAATCGAAGCGCATCAGGATGCATTTGGCGTGACGAGCCTCGCCGCCGAGGTGCGAGGACGCATTGTGGCTTCGGGGTCGGACGATAGCACCATTGCGCTCATTGACGTCGCCGGCGGCAAAGTGATGGCACGCCTCAAAGTGCCCGAAGCCCCCGTCAGTCTGACGTTCGATCCGACGGGAAAGCGCTTGATCGCCGCACTGGCCGACGGGTCGGTCACCCTCATCGCACTCGACAAGCGGGGCGCCCAGACCAACGTGAAAGCGCCCCCGACCGCCCGCGTGGCTTGGGGCAACGGCCCGCATCAAGTCGCCTGCGGTCTTTCCGACGGGCGCGTCGAGTTCGTCTCCCTCAGTTGACCCGAGCGGCAGTCCCTGGGGGGCCTCCGATGTCCGATTCGGTCGTGATGCGAAAGCCTGCGTGCCCGCATTCACCAGCGACCGCATCCACCGAGAGGATCTTCCATGAACAATCGCCACATCGTCTTCGTCTGTGCTGCCGCTTCTTTGCTCGGCCTTGCAGTTGCGGCTTGTGCCGCCGACGAGAACGATGCCAGCCCTGCGAATTCGCAGGGTGCCATTCAAGGCGCCCCCGCGAGGAGTGCGTCCCGCCCGGCGGATCCGTGCACGTACATCAAATGCTCCGCGGGCTACCGTTGCGACCCGAAGGTCGGAAGCTGTGTGCCCGAAGCCCCGGCGCCCGCGCCTGCGCCGCTGAGCGGCCCAGCCTTGGTCTGCCCCGTCACGAAGTGCACGAGCGGCTTTCACTGCGAAGAACCGGTGGGCTGCGTCCCGGATGCCGATGACTGCTCCACCGCGAAGTGCAGCGCGGGCACGACGAACGTACCAGGCCTCGGCTGCTGCCTTGCGACCTGCGGCGGGTTCTTGGGAGCTCCGTGTGCAGGAGGCACGACGTGCGTCGACGACCCGACCGACGATTGCGACCCGAAGCGCGGAGGCTCGGACTGCATGGGTGTATGCGTAGGAGCGCCCGCGAAGTAGTTTGGTCGTGCAGCGACCATCGTTCATGTACGGAGAAAGTGCACGTATCTCTGCACCCACGTGGGCGTGCGGACAAACCACATCGGGGCGGCCGATTTGACCGGACGCGCTTGCCCGTCTAGCTAGGATGCGTGGACCTCGGCATTTCGGCGCGTGTGCTCGTTCGACCGTTCCGTACGTACGCGTCGATCCATGACGCAGCTCTCAACGAATTCCCGACGCTCGTGGGGGGGGCGCTCCGCCTCCTCTTCGTCATCGGTGCCTTCGTGGCCTTCACGGCGACGGGTAGGCTCGCACCGTTCGAGCTGGTCGTGGCGATGGGGTCGTACGCTTACGTGCCCATTGCGCAGTTCCTCGCGCTTTCGATCGCCGTGAGGGCCGTGACGCGGAAGGTGCCGCTTCGACGCGCCTTTGCCCTCTATCTCGTCGGGCATGGTCCATGGTTCCTCATGCTTCTCGGCATTGCAGCCGCGTGCTTGCTCGCGCCGGCTCCAGCAACCGTGCTCTTTGCGGTGTTGCCGAAGGCCATACCACTCACGTTTCTCTGGAGTGGCATTCTCACCTTCGCGTGCATGAAGCGAGGGCTTGGGTTCAGCGGTGGTCGTGCGGCGGTGTGTCTCTTGATCTATCTGGTCTCGCTGCCGCTTCTCGTCCTCGGATACTTCGTCGCGATGGGACAGCTCGTTCCGCTCTTCAGGCACTGACACATGGCGGTTCTTGTCTCGAGGTCCTTCGTCGCCCGGCTGTCGCCGACTTGGCTCGCCTCCGCACTTCTCGTCCTCGTGGGCCTCATGGGCGGTGCACTGTGCGATCGTGCTCCCGAGCGTCCCGTCGTGCATCGAGCGGGCCATCGCGTTCTCGAAGCGGACTTCCACATGCACACGACCTACAGCGATGGAACTCTTTCGCCCATGTCGCTCGTTCGGCAGGGGCGTCGTCGTGGGCTCGATGTCATGGGCGTGACGGAGCACAACACCGTCCTCGCGGGGCGCATCGCGAAGCTTTGGGCGGACCACGCAATGGGCGAGCAAGCGCCGCTCGTCATACCCGGTGAAGAGGTCACGACCGGCGGATACCATCTCATCGCCATCGGCCTTACCCGAACGGTCTCGCCGGACCAACCCATCGAAGCCGTCGTCTCGGAGATTCATCGCCAAGGTGGCGTCGCCATCGGCGCGCACCCCGTGAAGGCATTCCAGCCACGGCTCGAGGCGGTGCGCTCCGAGCTCGATGGAGTCGAAGTGATGCATCCGATCGCGCTTGCGGGGCGAAGTCCGAGCTGGCGTTGGCTCGACATGCTCACCTACTACGAAGAAACGAAGCCGCCACCCGCTGCCATCGGCTCGTCCGATTACCACTTCGCCAGCGTTCTCGGCATCTGCCGGACCCTGGTCTTCACCGATGAGCCTGCCGATGAAAAGAGCGTCCTCGACGCGATTCGCGCGCGCCGCACCGTCGTGACCCTGCCCGATGGGAAGCTCCTCGGTGCGCCGGACCTCGTGCAGGCCTTGGAGAAGGATCCGTACCAGGTTCGCTCCTCCGACTACGGATACCGAGGGGAGGGAACGCTCGACCGTGTGACCCGCCTCGTGGGTCTCCTCGGCGTCGTAGGGGTCGTGTTCTCGAAGCGAAGACGACCGTTGGCACAGAGCGGCTGAGAGTGCACACGACGGCGCTTTGCGCTCGGCCTTTCAGGTCTTCATCGGGCGCAGGTGGAGCGCCATCACGCCGGACTTGAAACGCTCCACCGAAACGACGTCGAGTTGCTTCGGTTGCTGGAGCGCGCCCTGGAACAATGTCGGGCCCTTCCCCGCGAGCACCGGGTGGACCACGATGCGGTAGTCGTCGATGAGACCGAGCTTCTCGAGAGAGGCCGCGAGCTGTTGCCCTCCGACGAGAAGGCCCAGGGGAGTGCTCTCTTTCAGAGCTTTGACACGCTCGCGGAGGTCGCCCTGGACGTGCACCGTGTTGTTCCAAGAGAAGTCGCTGCGCGTCGTCGAAACGACGTACTTTCGCTTTCCTTCGAGCTTGACGGCCCATTCGCGAAGCGCGCGCGGGGCGCTTTCGTCACGCGCGATCGAAGGCCACGCTTCTTCCATGAGCTCGTAGTTCGCGCGTCCGTAGAGAAACGCGCCCGAGGCGTCCATGAGGCGCGTGAAGTAGTCGTGCAGTTCTTCGTCCGCGATCCCGACGCGATGGTCGTAGCAACCGTCGAGCGTGACGTTGATGGCGAAAGTCAGAAGGCCCATGGCCACGAGTCTATCGTGGCCGCTGGGCCCTCATGCGAAATTCGTCGCTTCCGCGAGAGGATCGCGTGCCTCGCTTCAGTGAGCTTCGCTCGGTAGCGCGCGCTCTGCAGGAACCTGCGTCTGCGCGTCCGCGAAGACGCCGCGTCGCATCTGGTCACGTTCAATCGACCGGAACAGCGCGCCGAAGTTTCCTTCGCCGAAGGAGAGATGGTTTTGCCGCTGGATGAGTTCGAAGAAGATGGGGCCGATCATGTTCTTCGTGAAGATCTGGAGGAGGTAACCCTCCGCGTCTCCATCGACCAGCACACTCCGCTTCTGGATGAGAGCGTGGTCCTCTTTTACGCCGGGGACCCGACCAAAGACCTTGGTGTAGTAGTCCGGGTCGATGTCGAGGAACTCTACCGAGCTCCCGTCGAGCCCTTCGAGCGAAGCGAGAATGTCGCGCGTGAGAAAGGCCACATGCTGGATACCCGCACCGTGGTACTCCTCGATGAACTCATTGATCTGGCTGTGCTTGTCCGTCGCTTCGTTGATGGGAATGCTGAACGTCGTGCACGGAGAGCGGAGGGCATTGGAGACGAGACCTGTTTTCTCTCCGCGAATGTCGAAGTACCGCACCTCCGTGAAGCCGAACACGTCGCAATAGAACGAAACCCACTTCTTGCGCGTTCCCTTCTCGACGTTGTTCGTCAGGTGGTCGATCGTGAGGAAACCCTTGGTCGGAGTATGGTCGCGGTCATCGCGGAGAACGAAGCCGAGCGACTCGCAGAGGTTCGTCTCGGAGCACGAGTCGACGAAGTAGATGAGGCTTCCCCCTACGCCTTCGACCGCGGGAATGCGACCGCGGGCATCGCGGTAGTCGCTGCTCGCAGAAGTCGCACCGCGAAGCGTCGCAGCGTCGCGCGCGTAGTCTGCGTCGCCGGTGCGCCAAGCCATGGCGCAAATGGATGGTCCGTGTGCTCTTGCGAAGTTCGCGGCGTGCGTGCCGGGCGCGCGATTGAGCACGAACCGGATGTCGTTCTGCACGTAGAGATCAATCGGGCGGTCGCGGTGCGTGGCGACGCGCGAGAACCCGAGCGACAAGAACAGCTTACGGAGCGCTTCGGGGTCGGGGCTCGCAAACTCGATGAACTCGATGCCTTGGAGGTTGAGGGGATTGTGCATGTGGGTTCCTTCAGCGCTTTCCTTGCCAGCTTTTCCAATAGTCGCCGTTCTCCATGCTGGAGGACTCCGGCGTTGCCGTCAGAGGACGGCGCGTATCGATCATCACTGCGAGTTCTTCGGTGCGTGTGGCTGACTTCGCGCGCTCCGCGGCTCCGGGCTGCGGGCCATGATGAATGCCCTGCGGATGGAACGTGAGCATCCCCGCAGAGATGCCCGTTCGGCTGAAGAAGTCACCCGAGTGATAGAAGAGCACTTCGTCGTAGTCGATGTTCGAGTGGTAGAAGGGGACCTTCATCGCGAGCGGGTCGCCGTTTTCGAGCGGCCTCGGTGCGAAGGTGCACACGACGACTCCATCGGCGACGTAGGTGGCGTGCGCCGACGGCGGCAAGTGGTATCGCTCCGACGTCACGGGGCGAATGTCTCGGACGTTCAACTTGGTGACGGACAGCGTCCCCTTCCAACCTACGGTATCGAGGGGGCAGTAGGGATAGAACACGCGCGTCAGCGCACGCTCTCGCGCGATGCGCAGTTCCCACTCGCCGTTCGGGCTCGCCGCCAATGTCGACGTTTCGCCGGGCGTCGGCACACGGAGCACCGCGGGGTCGAAGAGGGCGTGCTGACCGAGCAAGCCGCGGTCCGGCACGCGGAGCTCTCCGGTCGTCTCGATCACGAGGAACGACGATGCGCTCGTCGGGGCGAGGCGAAAGGCCGTTCCCCGGGGAATCGTGAGGTAGTCACCACACTCGTACGCGAGGGAACCGAAGTCGGACTCGAGACGGCCCGCGCCCGCATGTACGAACAAGAGCTCGTCGGCGTCCGCATTGCGAAACACGTAAGGCATCGGCGCCCCAAGCGCAGCGGTCGAAATGCGCACGTCTTGGTTCTCGAGCAAGCACACCTTCGCAGACGTGTAGTCGCCAGCGCGAGCGGCCTCCGAGGGGGGCGCGAGCTTCGTGTCGTAGGCGCGCGGCTTGAGAGGCCCTTCGATGCGGGTCCAACCGACGGGGGCGTGGCTACGGTACAGATGGGCGTATCGCCCGAAGAACCCCTCGCGCGCATACTCTTCTTCGTGAAGGTCGCCGGGGACACCGACATGGGCCTGCTCGGCGACACGGCCGCGCACGTAGGGGATTTGCATGCCCCATCGAGTAGCGTCGACGAAGGAAGGCAAAAAGAACAATGTTGTGGCAAACATTGTCTATGAATTGCACAATGAGCCATGACCATCACGCTCGAGCAAGCGCGGGCCCTCGACGCCGTCGCGCGATTCGGAACGTTCCAGAAGGCCGCGGCTTCGTTGCACAAGGGCCACACGGCGGTGCTCTATGCCCTCTCGACCCTCGAGGCTTCGATGGGCCTCACGTTGCTCGACCGCTCTCGCTATCGCACGAAGCTGACGGCAGAAGGTGAAGCGTTGCTCGGGCATGCTCGGCACTTGCTCTCCGCTGAGAAGGCTCTGATCGACGCGTGTGCGGAGATTCGCAGTGGATGGGAACCACGGCTGCGCGTCGTTTTCGATGGCATCTTCCCCGCAGAGCCCATCCTGCGGGCGGTCGCGAAGATCGGCCGTGCCAAGGCGACGACGCGCGTCGAGGTCTCGAGCGAGTTCTTGGGCGGAGCGGAGGAGGCTTTCGTGCGGGACGAAGCCGACTTCCTCGTCGCCGTGGTCCCGCCATCCACCGAAGGCCTCAAACGGACTCCGCTGCCGCCGATTCGTGCGAGGCTCGTCGCGCATCGGGATCATCCCCTCGTGAGTGGCGACGCGGTGACCTCGGCGGAATTGGCCCGCCACACGCTGCTCACGGTACGTGGGTCCGACCCGCGGCTTTCGCTACGAACGGAGACACTGTCAGCGTCGTTCGTCATTCGCTTGAACGACTTTTACGCCAAGAAGGCGGCAATCTTGCTTGGGCTCGGCTTCGGGTGGATGCCGGAAAATCTGATTCGCGCGGAGCTTCGATCGAAGAAGATTCTGCCCGTGCCGTGGAGCGAAGGCGCCATCCACATCTTTCGCCCGCAGCTCTACGTTCGTGCCGACAAGAAGCTCGGTCGCGCAGCCACGATGTTCCGCGATGCACTGCTCTCCGCACCCCCAGTCGCTGCGTGAGCTCGAGGCGATGGTCGCTCAGGCAATGCGGCCATCGACCATGTCGACGAGGCGGTCGCACCGTTCGGCGATGCGGGGGTCGTGCGTGACCACCAAGAAGGCGGTTCCCAGGTCGCGATTGAGACGACGCATCAGGTCGAACACCTCGCGCGACGATTCGGTGTCGAGGTTGCCAGTCGGTTCGTCCGCGAGAACGAGCCGAGGCTGGTGTACGAGTGCGCGGGCGACGGCGACCCGTTGTGCCTGGCCCCCGCTCAGGGCGGTCGAGCGATAGTGCATGCGGTCTTTCAGCCCTACCTCCGCGAGCAGGTCCTTCGCGCGCGTCTCCATGTCGCGCGGCGGACGTCCGCGAAGACCCCAGGTGGGGAGGAGCACGTTCTCCAGCGCCGTAAAGGCGGGAAGGAGGTGGTGAAATTGGAAGACGAACCCGAGCTTCTCTCCGCGAAAGAGCGTGAGGCCTGCGTCGTCGAGGGTCGTCGTCTCGACACCGCTCAGCACGACCGAACCCGACGTCGGACGATCGAGAAGCCCTACGATGTTGAGGAGGGTGCTCTTCCCGGAGCCGCTCGGACCCATGAGGGCGACGAGTTCGCCTGGCGATACGCTGATCGAAACACCGTGGAGCACGCGTGTCCGGTTCTCTCCTTCGCCGAAGTCTTTGATGACGTCGCGAGTCACCAGGGTCGGGTCTTCTGCTCGTGCGAGGTCGTCAGCCATTGCGAATGGCTCTCGCGGGGTCCATGGTGGCGGCGCGCCTCGCGGGGATGACTGCCGCGAGCAGCCCTACGCCAGTCGCGAGCAACGTCGACCACACGAAGAGCCCAGGGGTGAGATGAATGGGAAATCGTGGTTGTCCGCGTTCGTCGAGCACCGCCGCTGCGAAGCCGAGCGCGAAGCCTGCGCCCATGAGCGACCCCACGACAGACCCCGCCATTCCGAGCAGTCCACCCTGGAGGAGGAACACGACGAGGACACGCCTGGAGGGAGTTCCGACGGCGCGCAAAATCCCGATCTCACGCGACTTCTGCACGACCGAAACGATGAGCACGCTCGCGATGCCGAGAGCTACGGCGAGCACGACGAAGAACTGGATCATGCTCTTCGAGCTGCTCTGTGCAGAGAGGCCCGAGAGGAGTTCTGCGCTCAGGGTCATCCAGCTTTCTGCGGCGAGCGGAGTTTGTGTGCGCAGGTCCTCGGCAACATGCTCAGCCTCGAAGACGTCACGGACCTTGAGCTCAATCACCGTGGCTCCCCCCGGAAGGGCGAAGAGCGACTGCGCCTCGCGTAGCGACGTGACGACCCAAGACCCATCGGCGCCCTTGTTTCCAATCTCGAACGTGCCTGCGATGGTGACGATGTCGTCGATGCCCTCGGAGGAAACGATACGAACCTTCTCTCCGACCGTGACGCCCAAATCTTTGGCGAGGGTCGTTCCGACGAGTACGTTGCTTCCGCTCAGGTCGTAGCGGCCCTGCACGAGGCGTTGCTTCAGGTCGACGATGCCGCGGAGTTGCTCGGGCAGGGCCCCTCGGACGACCACGGGCTTCTTTGCGCTACCTCGCTCCGCGAACCCTGCGCCGATGACCGAGGGCGAAACGGCGACTACCTGATTGGCGCCTTCTACCTCTCGGATACGCTGTGGCCACTGGTCGATGGATCGCAAACGCTGGGGAGCTTTCTGCGTAGCGCGCGCGATCACGACGTCGTCGTGGGCGTCGACGAGCGGCCGCGGTACCTCGTCCGGAACACGCAGGGTGACGTGCGCCTGAGCGCCGAGCGTCTTGTCGATGAGGCTCTCTTGCAGACTGGTGATGAGTGCAGAGAGGAACACGATGACGCTCACACCGACCGAGACGGCGGCCATCACGAGCGTCGTCTGCGCACGTCCTTCGCGCAAATAGCGAAGGGCCACGAACCACTCGAACGGCATTTCAGGGAGCCTTCCTCGTTGCACGAACTTTTTGACCTTCGGAGAAGGGCTTTCCCTCCGGAAGGGCGAGCTCGGCGCCTTCGGAAACACCGGAAAGGATCTCGACGGCTCCTTCACCGACGATGCCGACGTCGACGGCTTGCTTCTTCAGCCTTCCGCCCTCGACCATCCACACATGGGGCGACGGGGACGTTGCGCCACGTACGGCTTCGGAAGGAACGACGAGCGCGCGCGGGTGCGTTGCCACGAGCAGGTCGACGGACACGGTCATGTCTGCACGAAGGAACGCGGGCCGTTTCGGAACCTTCAGGCGAACTTCGACGGTCCCCCGCTGTGGGTCGATGGAAGGCGCGATATAGGCCACTTCTGCATCGAACTCCGTCGCAGGAAACGCATCCGCCGAGGCGCGGGCCCTCTGCCCGAGCGCGATGGCGCTGAGATTACGCTCGTCGGCTTGGAAGGAGAGCTGCATGTCGCCATCGGCGGCGAGCGTGAGCAGTGTCTTCCCCGGTGTGACGACGTCGCCAGGCTCGACCGCGCGAGCGAGCACGGTACCGGCGCTGGTTGCCAGCAGGCGGAGCTGAGAGAGACGCACCTCCGCCCCGGCTCGCTGTGCTTCCGCCTGCAGGAGTCCGCCGGAAGCGAGGCGAGCATCCGAACCAGTGGTTCCCGCGAACTGGGCCGCCGCGGCGGCGCGTTGCGCGCGAGCGACATCGAGAGCTCGACGCACGTTTTCGAGCTCCGTGGGCGGTACGGCGCCAGAAGCCGCGAGTTGCTGCGTGCGATTGAAGTCGGCTTGCGCCTTGTCGAGTTGCGACTGCGCCTGGAGCAGCGACTGGTTCGCGAGTTCTTTTCCGACGCCCGAGACTTGGGAAACGCGGGCTCGCGCTTGTTCTACCGAGGCCCGTGCCTGCGAGAGCGCAGCCCGCGCCTCGCTGTCGTCGAGTTGCACGAGGAGGTCGCCCACGTCCACGTGCTGCCCGAGTGAAGGGCCCACGCTCACGACCAACCCAGCCGCCAGCGACGAGACTTGGATCCGAGCGGGCGCGAGTACCCGCCCCGTTGCGACGATGCGATGTTCGAGGTCCTTGCGACTGCTTGGCACTGTGGTGACCGCCCGACTGCGCGTCGACCACAGCGCGCTGCCGGACAGTGCAAGTCCGAGCGCGATGACGACCCAGGTGGAACGACGTCGAAACGGACTCATGCGCTCTCGATACCGCGCCCGGCGACCTTATGCATGAACAAATTCACGGCACAGGCCTTGGCCCCACGAGGCCTTCGACTGGGACACATCTCACAACCTTCTCCCGTCGGCTCCGCGGCGGGGCAGGCCCGCCTGCGTTGTCGCTCCTCCTCCAATAGCAGTATTCTTCGTCGTCGCTCCTAGCATTCGTGCCAGCCGCGCACGCGGATCCTCGGTCCGAGGTTATGAGATGTGCCCTAAATCCGAGAGAGTTTTCGCTCGAGATCGCGCATCCAGCCCTCGAGGCACGAAGCATCTGCGGACTTCGGAATGAGCGATTGCGCGCGCTCCATGTAGACGGCAACACGCCGCTCGGCTCCGTCGAGACCGAGCAACGCGACGGCGCTTGGTCGTCCGAAAGCTGCATCACGTCCGCCCGTTTTCCCGCTCCGCCCATCGGTGCGAACGTCCGCAAGGTCGTCCGCGGCCTGGTAGGCAAGGCCAAGCGCTTCACCGAAGGGGACCCACTCGGCGTGGGCCGCGCCCGCCGCCATCGCCCCCATCGTGGCTGCTGCCTCGAAGAGGGCGCCCGTCTTCGCTCGATGATACGCCTCGAGGTTTACCTGGGCCTCGAGTTCCCAGGCTTGCCCGGCGATGAGTCCACGCATCGGCCCGGAGGCGCGCGCCAGCTCAGCGATTTCGGACAGGGCTCCCGCACGCGCGAGCACGTCGAACGCCATCACGATCAGTGCGTCTCCCACGAGCACCGCCGCGCCTTCGCCGCTCTTCTGATGCACGGTCGGCTTTCCTCGTCTCGTCGTGGCGGCGTCGAAACACGGAAGGTCGTCGTGCACGAGAGATGCCGCATGCATCATTTCGATGGCACACGCCGAAGCGGTCGCCCGGGCGCCATCGGTCGCCCCACAGGCCTTCGCGACATGGAGTACCAGAAGCGGCCGCCATCGAGACCCTCCAGGAAAAAGGGCATAGGAAATGGCCTCTCTCAGCTTCGGCGGGGCCTCCCCGATGCCTTCTGCGACGACCTTTCCGAAGTCCACTTCGAACTGTGCGCGTGCGTCCATGTGAAAGCCCCGATGCCTTTCCTGGAATGTGCGTCATGGATCGCAAAAAGTCTATACAAAGACTGTTCAATATATAAGTTTGTGCATAGACTTGGAGTATGGATGACGTACTCGTGGTGGGAGGAGGGGTCGCGGGCCTTGCCACGGCGGCACGCCTCGCGTGTCGCGGTTTTCGAGTACGGCTCCTCGAGATGCAACCCCACGTCGGCGGGAAGGTTCGGTCGGAGCGCGTCAGCGGCGAAGCCGTGTCGGCAGGCCCGAGTGTCCTGACGATGCCTTGGGTCTTCGAGGAACTATTCGACGATTGCGGCGGAGACTTTTGGGCGGAGGTCTCCTGCGAGCGTGCCGGCGTTCTGGCGCGGCATGCTTGGACCGATGGAACGAGGTTCGACCTGTTTGCCGACCTCCAGGCCTCCGTCGACGCAGTACGAGCGACATTCGGACCACGGGAGGCGGACACCTTCCGCGATTTCATGAAAGATGCCGAGCGCATTTACCGGACGGTCGAAGGCCCCTTCATCCGCGCACATCGGCCGGGCATTTCCGATGTTCTCCGGCACGGAAAGGCGGTCGGGTTTTCGTCGCTGCTCCAAATCGATGGGCATCGCGCGCTTTGGAGCTCGCTCGGTCGCTTCCGTGAGCCGCGGCTTCGACAGTTGTTCGGCCGGTATGCGACATACTGCGGCGCTTCACCCTTCGAGGCGCCGGCGACCCTCGCTCTGGTCGCGCACGTCGAGGCGTCAGGGGTGATTCGCGTTGCTGGTGGCATTCCGGCGCTCACGCAAGCGCTCGCGCGTCTGTGCGTGCGGAACGGGGTCGACATCGTGCCGAACGCGAAGGTCGAACGCATCGAGGTGACCCGGTCAACGCGGTCCGGTGTGGTCGCGGGTGAAGTACGCTACGAGGCGCGGGCCACTGTTTTCTGTGGCGACATCAGTGGGCTATCGGACCTCGTCGGCGGAGACGAGGCTCGAGCCATGCGCGTGCCGCTTTCCGAACGCTCCCTTTCGGCGGTCACCTATTGCGCAGTCGGTCACTCGAAGACCTTCCCGCTCCTACATCACAACGTCTTCTTCTCGGACGACTACAAAGCCGAATTCACGGACGTCTTCGAACGCGCCCGTACCCCCCGAGAGCCCACCGTCTACGTTTGCGCGCCCGATCGCGGCGACGTGTCGGATGCGCGTGCGACCGAACGCCTCTTCTTTCTCGTCAACGCCCCCGCGACCGGTGATCGACCCGGCGCATGGTCCACACAGGAGCGCAATCAATGCAAAGCAAGTACCTTTCGAATGCTCGAGCGTTGTGGAGCGGCCTTCGACCTTTCCGCGATGCGCGAAACGACGCCGGAGGAATTTCACGAGCGCTACCCTGGAACGGGTGGGGCGCTCTACGGGCAACGTCCGAAGGGAATCTTCGCCTCGTTCAAGAGGCAGGGAGCGCGCACGAGGATGTCGGGGCTCTATCTCGCGGGTGGCAGCGTTCACCCGGGGCCCGGTGTCCCGATGGCAGCGCTCAGCGGAGCTCTCGCGGCAGAGGCGGTCGAGCAAGATTTGCGTTCGACGCGGTTATCCCCGCCGGCGGCTACCTCTGGCACTATCTCGATGCCGTAAGTGACGATGGTGCATACGCGGTGGTCGTCATCGCGATGCAGGGGAACCCTTTCTCACCGGCATACTTCGCAGCGCGCCATGCGGGAGCCGCACGGGCCCGTGACTTCTCGGCCGTGAACGTCGCCATCTATGGACCGAATGGCAAACACTGGTCTCTCCGTGAAGGCACCATGGACGACGACTGCGTCTATCGGGATGGCATCGTACTCGGGCGGAGTTCCCTCTGTTGGGAAAGGGATGCGCTCGTCGTGCGCATCGATCAGCGAACGACGCCTCTCCAGCGGCCTCTCGTCGGCACGATCCGTTTCATGCCGGGGCGTACGCACGCTTCACCCCGCACGCTCGACGCCGCGGGCCGGCACGAGTGGTGTCCCATCGCGCCGAGCGGGCGCGTCGAGGTGCACATGAAAGAGCCTGGGCTTTCGTTTCGAGGCAGTGGCTACCACGATGCGAATCGCGGAGATGAAGGCCTCGAAGAGGGGTTTCGCTCCTGGACATGGGCCCGTGCGACGTCGGGGGCTCGTACGAATGTGGACTATGTCGCAGAGGATGTATTCGGGAACGAGCGCAAGATTCACATTGGGTTCGACGACGATGGCGCCCTCTTCGATCGGCTTCCACCTCCGCGCGTAGGACTCTCCAAGGCGCTCTGGGGAGTTTCGCGGGAGGCCTTTGGTGCGCGTGCACCGGACCGCGTCGTCACGCTCGAAGACGGTCCCTTCTATGCACGCAGTCTCCTGCGAACGGGCGACTCCCACGCGGTTCACGAAACGCTCGATGCCCAGCGCCTCCGACGAGGGTGGGTACGCTTCCTCACTCCATTTCGCATGGGAAGGCTCGGATGACGAGTGAGCTCGTCTTTGCGTTGTGGACGATCGCACCGCCATCGTGCGCTGCCTTTGCGGCTTTGAAGCGCCGCTCGCCTGCTCTGGCAATCACACATGCGCGCCAGTCGATGCTGGTCCTCCGTCCCGTGCATGGCGCTCCGTCGCACCTCGAAGAAGCGGCGCTTTCGTCACGTGCTGCGGGGACCCACGCGCGCATTCGGTTCCTTGCCTCGGAGAACGACGCGGTCGCGCAGGCGGCGCTCGCGCCCATCGTGAAAGCTCTCACCGAGGAAGGGTTCGACGCTGCGATCACGGTGACAGGCGCAAAGGCCGGGAACCCGAAGGTCGTGCAGCTTGCACATGCCGAAGGCATCCACTTCTCGAGCGACACCAGCCGCGTGCTCATCGTCGACGCGGACGTGGTGCTGACAGGCTCGCTCGTACAAGCACTCGATGCGGCAATGACGACGGGCTCGCACATCGCATGGGCAGCCCCGGTGGAACGCACGTCCAAGACCCCAGCAGACTACGCGTCGCGGGCAGTGCTGTGTACTTCCCTCCATGCGTTTCCGCTGCTCGCGCGCCTCGACGAGGGAGGCATGGTAGGGAAGTGCTTTCTGACGACGGCCGCCACTGTGCGCATGCTCGGTGGGTTCTCGTCTCTTGCGATGGTGCTTGGAGAGGACATGGAGCTCGCCGAGCGAGCGCGCCGTGCGGGCCTTCGGGTGAGCTGCGTCACCTTCCCGGCGACGAGCGCCCTATCTGGACGAACCTTACGCGAAGTCTTCCAGCGCTACGTTCGCTGGCTGCTCGTCATTCGCCACCAGCGGCCGCACTTGCTTCTCTCGTACCCGGCCCTGTTCTTTGCGTACCCGTTGCAACTACTCGTTGCCTGCTTCGTGCCTCACGGAATACTGCTTGCGGTGATCGCCACCGTGGCGCGTATGCTCGTTGCAACACTCGCCACAGCGGCGAGTGGGGAACCTCTGAGACCGCGTGACATCGTCTTCCTCCCGGCGGGCGACGTGCTTCTTTTGGCCGCCTTCGCTGGAGCCGTGTTCGGCGTCGAGACGCGCTGGGGGAAAGAACGGCTTCGTTTCGATGCGCGGGGCTATCTGCGTACCGAGGGGTCCACATGAGCCTGAAGACTGCGCCGCGCGAACCACGAGAGCACGCGAGAGCCAAGCGCAATGGCGAAGCTTTCTCTCGCTCGAATGAGCGTTTCGAAAGAGGCGTCGTGGGTGGTGAGTGCTCGTTCGATGTGGGCAAGCTCTGTCGCCACGGCACCTTCCTCCTCACGGAGGTTTTCGTTCACGTCGCGCCCAGAGGGGCGGGGAGATCCGATCGAAACCCACAAGGAAGGCATCGGTCCGGCGCCGAACTCGTAGCGGAGCGCTATCGCGATCACGCTTGCTCGTTTGGCGAGTCGCTCGACGTGGCTGGCACCACCTTCGAACGCGAGCGATTGCGTGATGGGAACCTCCTTGCCCTGCGGAAAGATCCACACGAGGTCGTTTGGGCGTTCGAGGGCGCGGACGGCATAGCGAATTGCCGAGAGCGCGTCACGTGGCTCGCCCTTGTGCACTCCAAACGCACCCACGAGGGCAAAGAAGGGGAGGCGCATGAGGTTCTTCGCGTCCATCATCGCCCTCGCCTCTGCCCGAAGAACGCGCCGCGTGAGGAAAAGTACGCACAAGGGGTCCCAGAAGCTCGTGTGGTTGGAAACGACGAGGACCGGACCTCGAGCAAGGGCCGTTCGCAGATGCTCGAGTCCTCTGATTCGCACTTGCCCGAAGGTGCGGCGAATGCGCTGTTCTGCGTCGCGAGCGAACCATGCACGAAACCAAGACGAGACGCGCGCAGGGATCATCGAGGTGCCTCGTGTTGACCACCGTCTCGCTGTGGCTGCCGCTTGCGCTCGCCGTGGCGCTGTTCATGGACGTGTGGGCTGCGCTTCTGCATCGATTCGTGTGGCACGGGTTGCTCTGGGCGATTCACCGCACGCATCATCAGCCGAGACGCGGCCTCTTCGAACGGAACGACGCGCTCAGCGTGGCCCATGCGCCGATCGCCATCGCGCTCATTCTCTACGGATGCACGCATCCCGAAGCACGGTTTGGGGCATGGGCATTCGGCATCGGCGTCGGGATGACGTTGTTCGGGCTTTCGTATCTCGTGTTCCACGATGGGCTCGCGCATCGACGGGCGTCCATTCGCGCTCTGCGGCGCTTCCCGTACGTGCGAGAAGTGCTCTTGCTCCACGCGAGGCACCACCAGGGTGAATTCGGGCAGGCTCCCTACGGCTTCTTTCTCGCGCCGCTCGCAGTTCGGGTTCAACGGGCCCTCGTTGCGAAGGCCCGCATGACGACCTTGGAGAAGTGGAAACCGCCGCGGACGCCAACGGCACGGACGAGCGTCGGCCAGACCGACGGATAGCGGCGCGCGGTCAACTGCAAGAAGCGGAGGAAGTCTTTCGGCTTCATCGTGTCCGTGAGCATGGACGCATACGTCTCCTGGCCGAGGCCGGAGAGGGTTGCAAAGGCCGCATCGAGGAGTTCGTTCAGTGCGTCTCCCTCCAGCGTTCGAGAGGCGAGAACGTGCGCGAGGATGCCCGTCAGGGCGTGGATGGGCTCGTGGGGCTCGTAGGCCTCACCGGAAATGATGGCCTTCGACAGGGGCGCGAGCGATCTCAGCATCGAACCGAAGCCACAATAGGTGAGCGGTGAGTGACGCGCAGCAGCGTCGCCCACGAGGACGATGTTTCGGTGCGGGGACGTAGGCGGTGGCACCAGCCGAGACCAGCCGGGAATGAAGCCGAACGTGGGGCGAACCAGCTTTGCTTCCCCGCGCTTGTAGCTCGGCAGCTTTGCGAAGAGTCGCGCATAGAGTTGCGTCAGGGAGCCGACTTCGAGCCGCTTGGCGTAATAGAACAAATAGGCCGTGGCCTCTCCCTCGCGACCCGGAAAGAGCTCCCATACGTGCTGGATGCCGCGGTCGAGGCCCTCCTCGGTGACGAGGATCTCGCCGACGCGAGGGTCCACTTCGCGCTCTCCTGAACCCTCTGCAAACCCTCGAAAGACGCCGCCTACCGTAGGGCAGACGAGGTCGAAGCTTGCGTAGGGGCTGCTCGCGCCTCGGGCATCGACCATCGTCTTGCAGGTGACTTCTCGCGTGCGGTCACGTTCACGGAGGTTTACACGGACGCCGGCTTCACTTGCCGTTTCGCCGGTGACCAGGGCGCCATCGACGTACGTGACGCCGGCCGCCTCGCCCTTCCGGCGCGCGAGGTCGAGCAACCGCGCCGCATCGACGGCGCAATCTAGCACGCCGCGCACCGTATGAGGGCCGCCTCCGTGGAACTGACAGAACCCGCGTTCGTATTCTGCGACGATGAGGTCGTCCCGTTCGCGCTCCGAGAGGAGGCCTGCGTTCGTGAGCGCGTCAAGTTCAGTGCGATTCGCGTTCCATTCACGATGGGCGGCGCCCACGCGCGCCCGGTCCACGACGATGATCCGTTTGCCTTGCTTCGCGAGGAGCGGGGCCATCACGGACCAAAGGCCGCCGCCGGCGACGAGAACGTCGCAGTCTAGCGCGTCGTGCGTCGTTGGCGGCCGCGGACCCAGCTCTCGCGACCTGCGTTCCGTCTGCTGCTCGGTCATCCGCCGATCGAGATGTAGAAGGCGCTCGACGAGCTCGTCGCCCGCCGCTTCGCGCAACGAAGCGAGCGCACCTGCTTCAGACATGCGTTGCCCTCGGCAGGAGAAACTCGACCTCTGGAAGGGGAGGCAACCTTGCGGCGCCGTAAGCGGCGCTCGGTCGCGTTGCGAGGGCTCGTGCGAGGAGCGTCAGCTTTCGCGATGTCGGGACGTAGGCACGACCCGAAATCGAGTCGAAGTTGCGCTCTCGGATGCGCGCGCCAATCTCCGCGTAGATGAGTCGCGCAGCGTAGATGGCGCCTCGTACGTCGCTCGGAAGATCGAGAATGCCGGCCTCCGAGCGCCGATACAAAGTCTCCGCTTCGAACAAGAGTCGTTCGACACAAGAGCGAACCGGCTCGCTCGGTGTGGGAGCTCGAACGAAGGCGTCGACGTCCATGCCTGCTTTGCGAAGCCACGAGGCGGGGAGGTAGAGGCGTCCAATGTTCGCATCTTCACCGACGTCGCGGGCGATGTTGGTGAGTTGCATCGCGACGCCGAGATCGCACGCGCGGGCGAGGACGAGACGATCACGAACGCCCATGAGATAGGTCATCAGAACGCCGACGCTTCCCGCGACCCGCGCCGCGTATGCGCAGACGTCCGAGAACGTCTCGTAGCGCGCGCGTTCCGTGTCCCAGAGAAAACCTTCGAGCAGAGCGTCGAACGGAGCCCGCGGAAGATCATAGTGCGCGACCACGGCCGAGAGAGCCCGATCGACGGGCTGGTGGCGGGGACGCTCGGCAAACACGCCATCCAAGCGGTCGCGAAGGTCCGCCACGGCACGAGGCCCCTTGGAACCCGCTCCATCGACGGCGTCGTCGGCGATGCGACAGAAGGCGTAAAGTACCGTCACGCCCTCCGTCATTCGCCGTGGCAGAAGCAATGATGCGGCCTTGAACGTCTTGGAGCCCTGCGCGAGAAGGCGCCTGCAGGTTTCGAAGTCGGACGTGCGTACGAGCTTGGGCCGCATTGGCTTCACATGGGCGCGTGAGGGACGATGGAGTCGAGCACTTTGGCAGACGAAAGCACACCGGGCACGCCCGCACCAGGGTGCGTTCCAGCACCGACCAAATAGAGCCCCTTTACTTCTTCGCTTTCGTTGTGCGGACGGAAGTAGGCGCTTTGCGCGAGGATGGGCTCGAGGCCGAACGCCGCACCGCGTTCGCTGAGTAGTTCATCACGGAAGTGAATGGGCGTCAGCATACGGCTCACGCGCAGGTGTGAAGATAGGCCCGGCAGCACCGTGCGTTCGAGGTATCGCTCGATCGACTTCCGATAGGTCTCGGCGTGCGATTGCCAGTCGACGCGCGCGTCGAGGTGCGGAACGGGCGACAGCACGTAGAACGCTTCGGAGCCAACGGGCGCGAGCGCCGGGTCGGTCGCCGTAGGGCGGTGAAGGTAGAGGCTGAAGTCGTCTGCGAGTGTCTTTCGCGAGAAGATGTCGTCGAGGAGCTCCTTGTACCGGGGCCCCAGCAGGATGGTGTGGTGCGCCACGTCCTCGTACTTTCGGTCCGTGCCGAAGTACCAGACGAACAGACTCATGGAGTAGCGGGAGATGGAGAGGCGCGTGTCGGTCCACACTTTGCGGTAACGCTTCGGCAAAAGTCGTCGATAGGTGGCGGCGGAATCTGCATTCGAGACGACGATGTCTGCGTGAAGGAGCTCTCCGGAGCGGAGTCGCACGCCAGTCGCTCGACCCGCGTCGACGAGAATCTCGTCCACGGTGCTCTCGTAGCGAATGCTTCCGCCCTGACCTTCGATGAGACGCAACAAACCTTGTACGAGCGCACCTGTCCCGCCGATGGGGAAATGAACGCCCCACTTGCGTTCGAGGTGCGGAATGAGGCTGTAAATGGACGTCGTTCGGAAGGGGTTTCCGCCGACCAGCAGCGGGTGGAACGACAGGATCTGGCGAAGCTTGTCGCTCTTCACGTATTTGGCCACGAGCCCGTAGACGCTGCGGTAGCTCTGCAGCTGCATCATGTCGGGGACGATCCGCGCCATCGACTTCCAAGACCCGAAAGGAACGTGCGCCAGCTGCTCGAAGCCGATGTTGAAGATCCTCTCGCTCATCGTCAGGAAGGCCTCGTACCCCTCGAGGTCCGAGGGCGCGAGCTTCCGCACTTCTTCGCGCATTTTCGCAGGATCTCCCGAGTAGTCGAACGACGTTCCGTCGTGGAATCGGATGCGATAGAAGGGGAAGACGGGCCGAAGGTCGACGTCGTCCGAGAGCTTCCGACCGCAAAGCGCCCACAGGTCTTCGAACATGAAGGGGGCAGTGATGACGGTGGGGCCGGCATCGAACACGAACCCGCCTTCGCGGAACACACGTGCCCTCCCGCCCGGCTGGTCATGGTGTTCCAGGATGGTGACGCGCCACCCCCGAGCCCCCAGGCGGACAGCGGCGGCGAGCCCACCGAATCCGCTCCCGATGACGATGGCATGATTGCGTGCGGTCGATTTCGAATGCATCCCCTACTATCCTTTTGCAAACTCTGTACAGTGTGGTGACGGAAGGTCCCTATGGCCGACAAGCATTCCACGAGCCCATTCGAAGAAGACGAGGGTGAGCTCGTTCGTATCGCGGTCGTCTCCGAGCGAACGGGCGTGCCGCAGCCCACCTTGCGTGCGTGGGAGCGCCGCTACGGAGTGCCGCAGCCGCATCGGACCGAGTCCGGTTATCGCCTCTACTCCGCCAAGGAGGTGGAGGTCGTGTCCGAGATGCGCCGTCGGTGCGACGAGGGACTTCCCGCTTCCGAAGCGGCTCGCCTCGTTCGACTCAAGACCGACGCTTCTCCTGACGCCATCAAGCCCACTGCGTCGAACCTCGGGCGAGATCCGTTTGCAGCGAGCCAGGAAGGTATCCTCGATGCCGTGCATCGGCTCGACGACATCGCTCTGGACGTGGAAGTGCGGAGGCTGCTCGTCTTGGGCAACCCGCTCGACGTGCTGCACGGGGTCGTGCACCCTGTCATGCGTACCATCGGAGAGCGGTGGGAGGCGGGAACGCTCACCATCGCGCACGAGCACTTTGCAACGCAGAGATTCAGCACGCTGCTGCGAGACCTCATTGCGCTGACGACGCGCGGTCAGGCGCGCGCGCGCGCTGTACTCGCTTCGTTCGACGACGATGAGCACGAGATAGGCATTCTCGGTATAGGCCTCCAACTCGCGTCGTGGGGCATGCGTCCGGTCGTTCTCGGGGCGTGTACGCCGCCCGCTGCCGTGAAGAGCGCCGTGACATCCACGAACCCGTCCCTGGTCGCGCTTTCGCTCACGTACTCGACGAGCCCGGCGCGGACGCGGCAAGTCCTCGACGAGTACATTCGCGCCTGTGGCCCCGTCCCTCTCGTGTTCGGCGGGCCTGGAGCCGTGAAGCATGCAGCGCATGCCAGGAAGCGAGGCGTCCACGTCGAGCCCAGCCCGGTCGAGCTCCAGCAGATCGTTCGGGACATTCTCGATCGCTGACATCGCGATCAAGGCGAAGCCTCGCCCAGCTGAGCGCGGAGCTGTCCGAGCACCGCTTTTCGCTGCTCGCTCGAGAGCTCACCCGCGTGCGAGAAGAGCAGCTCTCCGTTCTTGTCGTAGAGCACGATGTTGCTCTGCCCGCGTACGAGCCCCAATTTCTCGCGCATGCGTCCTTGCCAGTCGCAGAAGATGGGAAGGTTCTGTTTGCGCGATTCGCTCTTGATGGCATCGCGGACGAAGCCGCGAACCGGCCAGTAATCGTAGCCATCGAGGTCGGCCACCGCGAGCAGCACGACCTTCTGCTTGTAGCGATCACCCTTCGCCATACGCGAGAGTTCCTCTTTGAACGCAGTATTCTGCTTGGCGGACTTTTCGTCCTCGTAGACGAGCAGCAGCGGCTTTCGGCCGAGTCGATCGATGTCGACTCGCCTTTCCCACGCGTCCTCTATCGTGAGGGACGGCACGCGCTCTCCAGGTTTGGGTAGCGCGAGTGCCAAGTCCACCGAGACCGAAAGGAAAAAGGAAACGACCCCGGCCCCTACGGACACCGTGAGGCGCCGTAGAGAGTTCTGCCGCGACCTTCGAGGAGGGGCGGTCGTTGCGAACGAGGCCGGGGTCGTTTCCACGGGGCTCCTCTCTGGTCAGCCTTTGCTGGGAGGGAGAATGACGCGGTCGATGACGTGAATGACGCCGTTGCGGGTGGGGAGGTCGGTGAGGACGACGTTCGAGTCCTTGTTCAGCTTCACCCCTCCATCGGTCGTGATGTCGATGTTGCTGCCTTCGACGGTTGGGACCGGACCGGCCTTCACGTCCTTCGCGAAAACGGTGCCGGAGACAACGTGGTAGGTGAGGATCTGCGTCAGTGCGGCCTTGTCGGCGAGCGTGGCGTTGAACGCCGTCTCGCCAATGTCCTTCTTCAACTGCGCGAAGGCCGCATCCGTCGGGGCGAAGACCGTGAAAGGACCGGGGCCGGAGAGCGTGTCGACGAGCCCCGCAGCCTTGATGGCCGTCACGAGGGTGGAGAACTTCGTGGTGCCGTCATCGTAGCCCACCGCCGTGTCGACGATGGAGGGAAGGATGACGCCGTCAACCACATGAATGACACCATTCGAGGCCATGACGTCGGCCGTCGCGACATTGGCGGAACCGTTCAGCACGACCTTCCCACCAGAGCCGTCCACGGTGAGCTTGGCGCCGAGGAGCGTGTCGACGTCCTGCTTCTTGCCGAGAACGTCGGCTGCCGGAACCTTCGCCGCGAGCACGTGATACTTCAAGATCAGGCCGAGTTCGGTCTTGTACGGCGCGGTGACGAGTTTCGAAAGGAGGAAGTCGGGAACCTTCTTGAACGCATCGTCCGTGGGGGCGAAGACCGTGAACGGACCTTGTGCGCGAAGCGCCGACTCCAGCCCCGCGGCTTGGACGGCCGAAACGAGGGTCTTGAACGAACCAGCGGCGACCGCCGTGTCGACGATGTCTTTGGCTGCGATACTCGTATCCGTCGTACCGGCATCCGTGGTGACTCCCGAATCCGTTTCGGGCGTAGGCGTGGGCGTGGGCGTCGTAGCCGTATCACTGCAGGCAACCACCGTGGCGAGGAGAGCAGAAGCGAACGCAAGCTTTCGAGAGTCGAACATGAGGGCTCCTTGTATAAGGTTTGTGTAGGTTTTGTATACGCACGGATCTAGAATTGCGCAAGGGATTTGGCTCACATTTATGACGATTGCGAAATGTTTATGCGCGGGGTGCCCCAGAGTACCCAATATGTATAAGGTTTGTTGAATTGAGCTTCCGCCCGCATTTCGGCGGCACTACCCTTTCCAGAATGGCGAGCGCGAAAGAGCTTCCGAGGGGCGTGTGGGCAAGGTCTTCGCGGGTTGCGTGGCTGGCGACGAAGGTCGCGGGGCACGAGGTACGCCACAAGATGAAGCGAGCGCTCGGTGGCGTGGCGAGTCTGGAAGAAGCCACGGCGACGCGTATCGCTCAGGCGCGTCTCATGGTGGAGAGTCTCGGCCGCATGAAGGGCGCGCTCATGAAGGCGGGACAGATGCTCTCCATCGATGCGAGTGATTGGTTGCCGAAGGAAGCGCAAGACATTCTCACGTCGCTCCAAGGCGAGAGCGCCCCCGTGCCGTTCGAAACACTGAAGAGAGTCATCGAGGAAGACCTCGGGAAGGACGCCCTTCTACGGTTCGACGCGTTCGACGAGGCCCCCGTCGCGAGCGCAAGTATGGGGCAGGTGTATCGAGCGAGGCGAGGGGAGGAACTCGCCGTCAAAGTACAATACCCCGGAGTCTCCGAGAGCATCGACAGCGACGTCGAAGCGCTCGAGAAGCTCGGCGCGGGCATGATGACCCTGAGCGGGAGGCGTATCGACCTCAAAGAGCTCTTCGGAGAGTTGAAGCGCGTCCTCCACGATGAAGCCGACTACGAACGTGAGCGCCGTTACCTCGAAACCTTTCGAGAGAAGCTCCATGGCGATCCGCTCTTCATCGTGCCCCAGAGCCACGCAGACTTGTCTTCGGGCCGTGTCCTCACGACGAGCTGGGAATCCGGTACTCCCCTCGGCGTTTGGCTCCGAGCTGCGCCGGCCGAGCGAGCCGTCGAAGTGGCTACCCAATTGCTCGACTTGTATTGTCGTGAATTCTTCGAGTGGGGCCTCGTTCAAACCGATCCGAATCCCGCCAACTTCCTCGTGCGTGACGATGGTCGAATCGTGCTCCTCGATTTCGGAGCGACGGTAGAATACTCCGCAGAGTTTAGGAGCGCCTACGGTTCGCTCTTGAGGACGGTGCAATCTGCGTCCCACGAAGAAGTCATCGAACGAGGCATCGCGTTCGAGCTCATCGACGGACGTGAGTCGGACGAGGCCAAAGCGCTCTTCGTGGACATGCTGCGCGTGAGCGTTGCGCCGTTCTCGACCACGCAGCAGCCCTTTCACTTTCGCGACACCGACTACAACGCGCGCTCCCGCGAGGCGACGACCGACTTCATTCGTAGTCTGAAGTACTCCGCGCCGCCGAAGCATCTCGTGTTCCTGCATCGAAAGCTCGGGGGGCTTTTTCAGTTACTCAAGCGCGTCGATGCAACACTCGACTTGCGACCGTATTGGGAAAGGATGGTGGGTCTTGTTTGAACCGAAACGTGTTGGATGGCTGTTCGTATTCGTCCTCGCATGCTCGACGCGAAGCCGGGCTCCGCAAGCCGAAGCCAAAGCAGAGCACGACGCGAGACGACTGGACGCGAACGCGCTCTACGATGTGCCACTTGTTCGTATCGACGGTTCGCAGACCACTCTTGGTGCATACCGCGGAAAAGTGCTGCTCGTCGTCAACACTGCGTCGAAGTGCGGCTACACGCCGCAATACCGCGACCTTGAGCGCCTCCATCGCACCTACGAAGCGCGCGGTTTTTCGGTCCTGGGGTTTCCGTCGAACGATTTCGGCGCACAAGAACCGGGGCAGAATTCGGAGATCGCGACGTTCTGCCAGAAGAACTTCGGCGTCACCTTTCCGCTCTTCGAAAAGAATGCCGTCACGGGAGCGAACGCGCAGCCCCTCTTTGTACGCCTCGCGGCTGCCCATGGTGCGCCGGAGTGGAACTTCACGAAATACCTCGTCGGTCGCGGTGGTCGCGCGGTCGCTTCGTTTCCGAGCAATGTGACCCCGCAAGAACTCGATGCGCCGATTCGCAAAGAACTCGACGCGGCGCCGTGAGCTGCGGCGCGGGGAGTTGCCGCTCGATCTCGCGGGGTGGAGTGGAAGAGCTTGCGGTTCCGAAGCAGGCCCTTCCGTTCTTGCGCTGGCCGCCGTAGCCTAGAGGCATGACGCTTCGCCCTTTCCGCTTGTCCCTGGTCCTTCTTTTGGTCGCAGCTTGCGTAGAGGACACCTCGTCGAAGCCCACGGTCGATGGGGGAACCTCAGACGCCTCTTCGGGCGGGAAAGAAGACGGCTTCACGCCGGGAAGCGACGGCAGTGTCGAGGGTGACGCTGGCATCGCGTTGCTGACGGACGCCGTCGCCATTGCCGCGGGGGCTGAGCACACCTGCGCCCTTCGCGCGAGCCAAGACGTCATCTGCTGGGGCGGCAACGGGAGCGGTCAGCTCGGCGTGCCGGCTGCGCAAACCCCACGGTCTTCGGTGCCTGTTCGGGTCACGTTGCCAGACGGCGGCAAAGCCAAAGCGATCGCGGCCGGCACGCGACACACGTGCGCTCTCATGACAACGGGCAAGATCGCATGTTGGGGAGAAAACACGACCGCACAGCTTGGCCGCTCGCCACTCGATCCCGTCAACCCGAACGCCGACTACGTCGTCGATCCAATCGAGTTCACAAGCGGATGGAAGGGAGCCTCGGCCATCGCGGGGGGAGGCGGGCATACCCAGGCGCTCGTTCCCGCGGGCGCGCTGGTGAACGGCAAAGACGCGTTCTGGCTCTGGGGTTGGGGAAAGAACGCTTTCGGTCAGCTGACCCGAGACTCGTTCGGCTTCCCGGTGTCGTCACCGCTCGTCGCGACGCTTGACGGCAAGGAGCCGACTCCATCCATGAACCAACTACCCGTCCTTGCCATCGCCCTCGGCGACGACTTCGGTTGCGCACAGGGCTTCATTCCGACCCCTGGGGGAAGCTGGTTCGAGCGGGTCGTCTGCTTCGGAGCTTCGGGTAAGAAGCAAACGGGAACGCTTCTACCTGGGTCGACGAACCTCGGTGCTGTCTGGCTGAGCGAGACTGTCGCCCTCGCGCTTCCTCGCGGGGTGGCCGCCGGTGCGCAGCACGCTTGCGCGATCGGAGGCAAAGTCGGCGGAGGCGAGTCGCTGTATTGCTGGGGCGATTTCTCCATGGGGCAGACAGGACAGGCGACCCCGCCAGCGAATGCAGGCTACGGGGCACCAGTCCCTGACGTCGATGGCACCGCCATCACGGTCTTCGCTGCAGGTGGAAACAACACGTGCGTCGTAGAAAATAGCAAGACTCGATGCATCGGTGCGAACGACGAAGGACAGCTCGCGAGTGGCAAGGTCGATGCCGACCCGCATCCCAGTTGGTCCAATGTCACGCTTCCATCGGCAAGCGCGCTCGCAGTCGGCCGTAAGCACGTCTGCGCGATTCTCGGTGCCGCGGCAGGCTCGCCAGGTCGCGTGAGCTGCTGGGGACTCAACCGAACGGGGCAACTCGGCGACGGCATCGATCTCGACAAGGGCTACGCGGATGGAACGTTCTCGCGGCCCGCACCGGTGGCCGTCCGCGCCGTCAAGTAGCGCGCTCACGCCGAGAGCGTCGCGGAAGTGACGACGGAGTCTGCGGGCGTCCGTGGGCTTCCGTCGTTCGCGAGATGTCGTCCGAACGAGCGCATCACCCAGAGGTGAAAGATCGCCTGCGTCACTTTGTAGAGGAGCCAGGGAAGGCGCGGCACGAAGTCGTTGATGGCGGCGAGCACGAATTCGCCGCCAAGCACCGCGCGGAACTCGAGGCGAGGCCGTGTGCCTTCGACCTGGGCCGAGAGCAAGCCGCCCGTGACGTAGAAGAGCTGCCGCTGGGGCGTGCTCCTCTCCCGTGCAAGCCGCAATTCGAGGAGGGGCTTCGCAACCGGACGGAAGACGAACCGACACACGCCTTGGTCGTCGCACGTGACGCGAAGGAAGGGACCGAGGAAGCGAGGCAACCATCGCATGTACTCCTCTGCGACCCACTGTGCGTCGCGACCTCGACCGAGCGGTAGCCGCTGAATCGAACATACGGTGCGAGGGGCGGGGAGCTTTCTCGCAGGCCCCTCGGGCATACGCGAATCTTCCCGTCGTGTCCCTTCCGTGATCGCCCGGCGGAGCGAAACGTCGAGCGACGCGGGAGCTTGCTTGAGGCTCGCCTGGAGCTCGCCGCCGTCCGTGACAACCATGTCGTGGCCGAGGCTTTCGACGAGAGGTCTCACGAGAACCTGAGGCGCCCCCGTGATGGCGCTTACCCAGAGGAGAGAGAGTTTCGCCGTCCGAACCGGCAGTGTGATGACGTGCGTGCGTTTCCCGAGGGCTCTTCCCGTTCGACGAAGCATCTCCGCGTACGACACGACTTCTGTCCCACCGATGTCGTACGCGCGTCCGGCGAGGGACGGTGTCTCGATCGCATGCTCGAGGAGCGGAATGACGTCTTCGAGCGCAATCGGCTGCGAGAGCGTCCTTGTCCAACGTGGTGTCACCATGACCGGCAGCCTTCGAACGAGCTTCGTCATCATCTCGGACGAAGAGCCCCCCGCACCGATGATGAGACCGGCCCTCAGCGTGGTCACCGGTACGCCATGCGCCGCGAGGGTACGCTCGACCTCATGTCGGCTCGCGAGGTGTCGTGAAAGGGCTGCTGCGCCTTTCGGAAGAATACCCCCCAAGTAAACGATGTGTCGAACACCCTTGGCTGCGGCGGCCCTCGCGAAATTGTCGGCGCAAATCAAATCGAGGTCGTCGAAGCTGCCCTGCGTGAGGCGAGCGGGCGGCAGCATCGAGTGAACGAGATAGACAGCAACTTCGGCCCCCTCGAGCGCGTCTTCCGCGGCCTTCAAGTTGAACAAGTCGCAGGCGCGCCATTCGATATGCTCGTGGGCTTTCTTTTGGACGGCGCGCGCAAGGGCGAAGACGTGATGGCGCTCCGCCAGCGCCGCGACGAGCGCGCGACCGACGAAACCGCTCGCGCCAGCTACGGCGATGCGCTTCCGATCACTCATCGGATGGCCTCCGCGAATGCCGAAAGCTGGACCATGCCGTCACAAAAGCTCGCATACCTGAGGCCCCTGCGCTCTTGCGAGCGAAGCGCTCTTCCGCCGACGACGAGTGCGGCGCCGACTGCGCGCGTGGCCTCGGCGACCTTCGCGTAGTCGGACCGAAAGTGTGGACCCGTGTGCCCCACCGCGAGCCAAACGAGGCGCGGACGCATTTCGTGGATAGCGCGGGCGAGCGTGTTGCCAGGAAGCCATGAACCGAGCGAACGCGCGGCCATGCCATGCTCGCGAAGGACGAACTCGACGATGGCCGTGGGTAGCGTGAAGGGGTCGCCCTCGAGGGTTCCGCCGAGCGCAAGGGGAGCGCTCGCGGGCGCTTGCCTCAAGCGATCACCGAGCGCTCCCAAATAGCGATGCAGGAGGCCACATGCTCGACGTTCTTCGTATATCTCGATGGTGCCCTTCGCCCACCGCTCGCCGAGCTCCAGTAAGGCGGGCCCGATGACCTCGTCTGCAACGACGTCGAGTCCGGAAGAAGCGAGTCGCTGGGTATCGAGGACGTTGCGCACTGCGCCCTCGTCGTCACGGAGCAGCGCGCGCACGAGAAGGCGCCGGGCCGTGGCGGGGCTGGCGGGCTCCCCGCCCGTCGCGCCCACCAACTTCCCGGGCTCTGCGATCTCGAGACCGTCGCGACGCGAAAGCTCGAGGACCGCCTCGACCGGAATACGCCGATGCCCTCCAGGGGTGCGCACCGTGCGGAGAACCCCTCCGTCGCACCATCGCTTCACGGACGATTCACTGACACCCAGCGATGCCGCCGCTTGCCGTGAAGTGAGCGGCTTCGTTGGGTGATGCGTGAACGAATTGAACGATTCATTCATGCCGGATGGTTTCGATGTTAGCACGTTGATCCATAAAGTGCCGGAAAAATCGCGATACGAAGTGCGATTGACGATTCGGTTGATGAGTCTTATGAACGTTTTGGACGAATTTGGCGTGCGCCCTTCTTTTCACACGGAGACATTCATGCAAGCAACGCGAGAATACAACTCGGGCGAAGGCGCTCTGGTGACCGGCGCGACGGGCCTCATCGGTCGGGCGCTCGTCCGGGCACTCGACGGCCATGTGGTGGCGACGTCGCGAAGCGGAGCTTCCGCCCTCGATGGCGCTCGAAAGGTGGTTGCCTGGGACACGCGTTCGGTGCTCCCCAGCAGCGTGTTCGAAGGGGTTCGCTCCGTGTTCCATCTCACGGGTGAACCCGTCGCGGAGGGGAGATGGACGGCGGCCAAGAAGGAGCGCATTCGATCGAGTCGTACCGACAGCACCCGGGCTCTCGTCGCAGCCTTCGAAGCGCTGGCGCCAGCCGAGCGACCCAAGGTGCTGGTCTGTGCCTCCGCCGTGGGCATCTACGGCTCCCGTGGAGACGAGGTCCTCACGGAGGATGCGCCGCTCGCCGACGGGTTTCTGGCGGAGGTTTGTCGCGATTGGGAAGCGGAGGCAGCCCGCGCCGAAATGCTCGGCGTTCGTGTGGTTTCGCTGCGTATCGGTATCGTCCTTTCGAACGACGGCGGAGCGTTCCCGAAAATGCGGGTGCCCTTCGAGCTCGGTGTCGGAGGTGCACTCGCAAAAGGGACTCAGTGGATGCCTTGGATTCACCTCGAGGACCTCATCGGTCTATTGCGATTCGCGGCCACGACCGACTCACTCTCCGGTCCGGTCAATGGCTCGGCGCCCGTCCCGGTCACGAACGCGGATTTCACGGAGGCGCTCGGACACGCACTTCATCGTCCGACGCTCTTTCGAGCACCGCGATTTGCGCTGCAGCTCGCGCTGGGTGAAGTGGCTGGAGTCGTCCTTGCCTCTCAGCGAGTCGTCCCCATGCGCGCGCTCGATGCAGGTTTCGAGTTCGCCTTCCCGACGATCGATGAGGCGCTCGCGTCACTCGCGTCGAAGGAGAGGCCTGCCGCCGTCAAAGACGTACCCCGGAGAGTCACATGAAGCACTACACGCTCGAACGCACACAGTTCATTCCCCGTCCGCGCACCGAAGTCTTCGCGTTCTTCTCGGACGCCTCGAATCTCGAGCGAATTACGCCCGACTTCTTGTCGTTTCGAATCGTGACCCCGCTACCCATCGACATTCGCGAAGGCACCCTCATCGACTACCGGCTGCGCCTCTTCGGTATTCCGTTCTCGTGGCGAACGCGCATCAGCGTGTTCGAGCCGGAGTCGCGCTTCGTCGATGAGCAACTCAAAGGCCCCTACAAGCTGTGGCGTCATCTCCACGAGTTCGAATCGGTGGAGGGCGGTACCCGCATGCGCGATAGGGTAGACTATGCAATCCCTCTCGGACCTCTCGGGGCGCTCGCGCGTGAGCTCTTCGTGACACGCATGGTGGAGCAGATCTTCGACTACCGCTTCCGCACGATTGAGGAGCTCATGGGCTCGAAGGCCGACGCGGCATAGCAAGCTCGCCGCCTCCGCGCGTCTCTCGATTCGGCGCCGCATGGGCGCGTCTCTCGCCCCCCATCGCGCTGCCGTCGAAAGCGCTTGCGTTCTAATTAACTCAATGGTTAATTAACGAACAGGTTGAATATGCTCGAGACCCGAGACCCTTTGAGCCTGACGTTTGCAGCGCTCGCCGATCCGACCCGGCGATCCTTGCTTGCGCGACTCTCGAAGGGAGAGGCATCCGTGACGGAACTCGCCGATCCGTTCCTCTCCGAGATGAGTCTTCCCGCCGTGACGAAGCACCTCAAAGTGCTCGAGCGGGCTGGGCTCATCACGAAGACGCGCGATGCTCAATGGCGGCCATGTCGCCTGAATGGCGCGCCACTCCTCGAGGCAAACAACTGGATTGCCCAGTACCGCGCGTACTGGGAAGAGAGCCTCGATCGACTCGGGGACTATCTGAAGACACTCGAACCCAAGAAGGCCCAAAAGGGAGGACGTCGTGGCAAAAAGCAATGACTCGAACGAAATCAAAATCACCCGCATCTACGACGCCTCGCTCAAGGCGGTCTGGGATGCATGGACCGATCCGAATCAAGTCGCGAAGTGGTGGGGGCCGCGTGGCTTCACCCTGACGACGCACTCGAAGGACCTGCGTCCGGGCGGCACGTGGGACTACACGATGCACGGTCCGGACGGAACCGACTACCCCAATTACACCACCTACCATGAGGTGGAACCGTACGCGCTCCTCGTTTACGACCACGGAGGCACACGTACGACGCCACCGCTCTTCCGAGTGACTGCGCGGTTCACCGAGGTCGAGCGGGGCAAGCGAACGAGGCTCGACATGACGATGGCGCTCGAGACCGTCGAGGCCGCACGGGAGACGCGGAAGTTCATCAAGAAAGCCGGGGGCGAATCGACCTGGGACCGCCTCGACGAGTACCTCGCGAAAGAGGCTACGGGAGAAGAGCGCTTCGTCATCAATCGTTCGTTCGACGCGCCCATTGCGAAGATGTGGGAGCTTTGGACGAACCCCGAGCACTTCAGCCGTTGGCTCCCTCCAACGGGCGCGACCATGAAGTTCATCGAAGCAAGCATTCGACCTGGTGGGACCTCTCGCTACGTCATGAAGACGGACAGTGGTCTCACGATGTACGGAAGGGTGCACTACCTGGAGCTCACGGCCCCGAACAAGTTGGTCTACACGCAGGAGTTCTGCGACGAGAAGGGGGGACCCGCGAGGCACCCGATGGCTCCTACCTGGCCCGCCATGATGCTCACGACGGTTACATTGAGCGAAGAGGGGCCCGATGCCACGCGCGTCACCATCACGTGGAAGGTGCACGGCGAGCACACCGCCGAGGAACTTGCGACGTTCACGCAGGGCCGTGCGGGCATGACGATGGGCTGGACGGGCAGCTTCGACAAGCTCGAGGCGCTCGTCGAGGAAGTCTCGGCGAAGTAGGACGCACGCGAACGACAGAGTGGGAGTACCCATTGCACTGTGGGGAATCGCATCGCGCGCAAGCGAAGCGACCACTCTGTCTGCGTTTGCTTGGCACGCGGAGGCGAACGTCACATCGCGTGCAATCTGCATGTTCGCGCTCTGCGAGTCTTGTCGCATGAGCGAAAACCGATATGCTGGAGAAACTTAGGGCAACGCCCCGGCTTGGCATCTTAGACCCACCCAAACACCCCACGACTTTCGCGGAGGTAGGGCATGAAACGCCAGCATCGAGGGTTCACCCTCGTCGAGCTCATGATCGTCGTCGCCATCGTCGGGATCCTCGCGATCCTTGCAGTCTATGGCGTGAACAAATACGTCGCAAATGCGGCTACGTCCGAAGCGCGAAACTCGCTCGGGCAAATCGGCAAGAACGCGGTCGCCGCCTACTCGAAAGAGTCCATGTCGGGAGGCGTTCTCACGGTCGGTTCGACAGCGGGGCTGTCTCGGCAGCTGTGCAGTCCTGCGACCGCATCCGTTCCGGCAGCGAAAGCTTCCATTCAGGGGCGCAAGTATCAATCCGACCCTTCAGCCGGCAAAGACTGGCAGCGGGACGCAACGACGCCGAACACGGGCTTCTCTTGTCTGAAGTTCAGCATGACCGATGCGCAAACCTACATGTACAGCTACGGAACATCGACCGCGGCAGGCACGATACCCGCGACTACCTTCGTTCAGTCGACAAGCGCAACGACCGGAGCCTTCGGGGCAATGGCGCAGGGAGACCGAAACGGAGACGGCATCCTGTCGACGTTCGCCATTGCAGGTAAAGTGCAGGTAGGTGAACTCATCTTGAGTCCGAACCTCGGCGAGACGAACGTCGACGAGTGAAGATGCTTCACTTCTTCATGGGGAAACGTTTCTCCAAGTCGTCGACGACGACTGCAGACTCGTGCACGACTCTGCTCCCAATCATCGGCGTCTTGTCGAAGTAGCCGAAGGCGCGAAGGGACGAGGGCGTGGATGCGGCTTCACCGCGACGAGTGAGGTCGCGTTGCGATTTGAATGCGTCGGGCATCGTGTCGATGGCAAGACCGAAGCCGACGCGGGTTGCTTCCGTCACGAACGTGGAAACG
The DNA here is from genome assembly GCA_046351415.1 of Polyangiaceae bacterium. GTDB lineage: Bacteria > Myxococcota_A > Polyangia > Polyangiales > Polyangiaceae > JABFRG01. The sequence goes on from JAXLYO010000003.1 coordinate 127,417, forward strand.
TGGCAGCCCGCGCATGGAAGTTGATCGGGACCGTAGCGGTTGGGGTTCTCGATTCGGGCAAAAGCCGACAAAGCTTGCGAGCGTGCTTCGGGGGTTGCGGCCTTTGCCTTCTCCGAGTCGAGCAAGACACCGATATCCTCCGGCGTCATTGCCTCGGGGGTGAACGTATAGGTGTATCCTTCACCGGTCACGGGGCGATTCACGCGTTGATTCGCTTTTCCTACCCCGACGATGTCGAGCGTCTTGAAGACGCCGTCGACGCGCTCGACGCCTCCCAGAAACCACTCCTCTTGCCTTGGCGGCGCGCGGAGGAAGAAGGTCATGCGCGTGAGATTCTCTTCGCCAGCATGGGCAAGTACGAGGTCGCGCAGAGCCTTTCCATAGGCTCCTTCGAGCCCCTGTGCCGCAAGGCCTGCATGGACATCGAGTGGCGCGTCCTTTACCTCGGGCGCGAGCGTCCGCATACGACGAAGCTCCGCGACCACGGTCGTAAGCTCGGTCTCCGTCAGCGTGTAGAAGAGGTGCAGCGCCGAATCGAGCGTCGATCCGTCGTCCGTGATGGGTTGCATCACGAGACGAATTTGAGCCTCGCAGCCACTGGGTTTCGAGAAGCAACCATCGAAGCGTGTCGCGACGACACGCATTCGGGCGTAGTCGAGACCTTGTGCAGGTTTGACGCCGAACGCAGGGACCTTGTCGTAGACCGCCTGCGGCAGGAGGGTACCTTTTGCTCCCGCGGATTCAGGCCCGAGCGTGCCGGGAGCGGCGGGGGAAGCGGGAAGGGGCCACAAGACGGAAACATCACTCATTCCCAGAGATTTCGTCACGACCGGGGCTGCATCGGCCCCCGCGTCCCCTTGCGGCGTCGTCGTCGACGCAGACGCACAAGAAACGGAGAGCAGGAAGAAGAAGAGGGTCTGCGCACGCATGACCTCAGGAGATAGATGTAGGCGGCCCGCTTGGGAACAGGAAAGCGACGGCGCGTGCCGACTCGCCGATTGCAGAAGCGGAGAGAAAGGAGTTTCGAGATGTGATAGCGCTAGGCCAACGAAGAAGGAGCGCTACTTGGCCATCGGCAATCCACATCGATACGTCGTCACCGTACGCAGCGAAGAAGGCGGGCCGGAGCCGCAGCTTCTCGAACGCTTCTCGACAATCGCCGCTTTCCGCTTGGGGCGTCTCGACGCACGGGAAGGGCACTATCCGAAGGTGGGCGGGTTCTTCGACATGCTCGACAACTTGTCGGGGCCCTATTTGTGGGAACGATCGGACGAACAAATGGCGAACGAGCCACCGACGCGCATCGATTTCGAGGTCCTCGAGGTCGACCCTCCGGAACCTCCGGCGACGCCGAGTGACATACGGGTCCTCGTGCGCGTCCCCTTCTGAGCGGCGAATTCGCGTCGGAAGAGAGGCTTGGCTTTCGCTGGGCGCCGGAACTAGGGTGTATCTCATAACCTCTCCCGTCGGCTCTGCGGCGGGGCAGGGGCGCCTGCGTCGTTGCTCCTCCTCAAATAGCAGCAGTATTCGTCGTCGTCGCTCCTAGCATTCGGACCCGCCGCGCTCGCAGATCCTCGGTCCGAGGTTATGAGATACACCCTAGAGTTTGCGCGCGAATCAACCCACGACGAGGAATTGAACATGAAGAAAGTCGCTGTTTTGGGATCTGGGCAAGTCGGGCAAGTGCTCGCGGACGGTCTTCTCGCGCACGGATACGAGGTCATGCGGGCCAGCCGTGAGCCGAGCAAACTCGCCGCGTGGAAAGAAGGTGCGGGTCCGAAGGCGTCCATCGGTACATTTGCCGAAGCCGCGAAGTGGGGCGACAGCGTGCTGCTCGCCGTGAAGGGAAGCGCGGCCGAGGCGGCTATCGAACAAGCGGGGGCCGCCCACCTCGTCGGAAAGACCATCATCGACGCGACGAACCCCATCGCCGACGCACCTCCGCAAAATGGTGTCCTTCGATTCTTCACCGACTTGAACGAGTCGCTCATGGAACGCCTCCAGAAGAGGGTGCCCGAAGCGCACTTCGTGAAGGCGTTTTCCTGTGTGGGCAACGCATTCATGGTGCAACCGAAGATTCCCGGAGGCCCGCCGACGATGTTCATCTGCGGCAACGATGCGAAAGCGAAGGCGGAGGTGCGAACCCTCCTCGACCAGTTCGGATGGGATACCGCTGACATGGGCACCGTCGAAGCTGCGCGCGCAATCGAGCCACTCTGCATGCTCTGGTGCATCCCCGGGCTCACGCAGAACAGCTGGACGCACGCGTTCAAGCTCCTCCGTCTCGGCTGAGAAAAGGTCTGAGGCGCCCGATTTCCGCCATTCGCGCAATGGAGGAGGGCGCTGCAACAAGAGAAGTGACGCGGGTGGTGATCCGTTTGTTCGCCTTCGGAGCACAGGGGGGAAGTCGTCCTTCACCTTTCCTTTCGGAGTCGTTGCATGAACCACAAACGCACACACGAAACTGAACTCGTTTCTCTCCGCGAACCCATTTCTCGACGCGAAGCCCTGGGGGGAATACTCACCACCCTCGGGGGAGCACTCTTGCTTGCCTGCGGAGGCAGTGCGGTCGCTGCTGCAACCGATGGGGGAACGGGCGACGCAGGCGGTGGTGGCGGTGATGGAGGCGCCTCCGACGACGCACGATCTGCCGCGGACGGAGCCTTGGACAGGACGGCCGCGGGCGAGTGGGCTAGCGGCGGTACAGCTTCGATGACAGGAAACTACCCGGACCCCTTTCCGACGGCGCTTGCGTCATGTGTGCTCGCCACGGCGGCCACGGAGGGACCGTGCACCGAATCTAACGACCGCGAGCGAAGAGATATCAGTGAAGGATACACGGGGTTGCCGGTTCGGCTCGCCCTTCGGGTCGTCGACGCATCGTGCAATCCAATCGGGGGGGCCAAGGTGAAGGTGTGGCACACGCAAATCACGGGAAGCTATTCGGGCGATACACCCAACCCCAACATGTGTCTCAAGACCTCAGCGGAACAGCAAAAACACTACTTTCGCGGAGTTCAAACGACCGATGCCGCGGGCCGGGTCGACTTCGACACATGCTTCCCGGGGTGGTATCGCGGCCGTACCATCCACATCCACTTCACGGTGACGGTCGGCGGCAAATCGTTCACGTCGCAGCTCGTCTTCGAGCAGTCGCTCATCTCCGAAATCTTCTCCTCGCACCCGGAGTACAAGGGCTATGGACAGCCTGATACGCCGAATGCGACGGACAACGTCGTTGGAAACCAAAACCTCGCGACATTCACGCTGGAAACTTCACGCATGGCCGACGGGGCAATGCTCGCTGCGAAGAATCTCGTCGTGCCGCTCTCCGCCTGAAGTGCCGGCCGCACGAAAGGAATCACGTCAAGCGAATCCCACGAAGCGAGCCGGAGCCCCCTCTCGTGCGCTGCTGATATGAGCGCCGGCATGTCACGCATGTGGAAGCTTCGCGGCTCGGAAGCCGGACCCACCAACATGGGGACCTCGTTCTTTCTCGCTGCCGATAGCGTAGAGCGCGCGGACTGAATCACCCTGGGACGGAGGGAACGACTCGGGAAACATCAGGATCGCCCTCGGCGACAGTGACGTGGAGCATGACGTCGATGCTCGAGTCCTCGGCAACACCTAGCGCCGCTGCTCGCAGGCTTTCTGCCCCCGCTGCGTCGATGCGCAAGGCCACCGCGGAGAGTGCATCGAGAAAGGGCGTGACGCATTCAGCGCGAAGCTCCACGTGCAGCGCGAGCGCGACTTCCGAGTAGAAGTGGACGTCAAGGAGGGTGCCGAGGTCCTCGACGACGCTCCGGAGGCGCTCCACGACATCCGGGTAGCTCCCGAAGGCGGTGACTCGAAGAAAAGTAGTGCTCACGCTTTCCATGTAGCAGCGTGCGACTGAAAATGGCTTCTGTTGCTGGAATTTCTCACAATGTGTGCACTGCGGCACGTGTCTGAAAGTGCCTGCGAGAAGCAGCCACGATGCTTTGCACGCGCCCTTAGAATCGGCGCATGAGCACAAATGACTTCACCCTCGTGTGCGGAGCCTCACGATGGCTGCTCGCTCCGCTCGTCGTCGCTGGCTTCGTCGCTTGCGCGTCGGAACCCTCGACACCGGAGGGGACGGACGGCGGCTCGAGCAGCTCGAGCAGCTCGAGCGGTTCGAGCGGTGTGAATGGAGACGGCGGCGTGAACACCGACGCGGGCGATGGCGCCATCCCCGACGACGAGCCGCCCTACACCCCTACGGTCACGTATTACGTGAGTACCTCCGGCAGTGACGATACGGGTGACGGTACGCAGGCGAAACCGTGGAAGTCGCTTGGCAAGGCGGCGGCCACGGTCAACACACAGGGCGCGCTCATCAAGATTCTCGCCGGAACGTATACGGAGACGACGACTGCAAAGCTCGCGGTCGGCGTCAGCGTCGAAGGGGAAGGCGAAGCGACGATTCTGAAGTCGACGCTCACCGCCGACTGGACGCCGATGATCGATGCGGAATCGCCGGAAGGCACGATGGGCGACCAACACATCAGTGCGCTCAAGCTCGATGGTCAAAAGCTCTCGACTTTTTGGGCGGTGCGAGTGACGGGCCGCAGCAACGTGAGTATTCACCACACGACGATGGTCGACTTCAAAGACCGGGGCGTCATGTTCAATGGCCGAACCGACAACGTTGCCGGCGCGCCGAAGATCTTCTCGACGAAAAATCGGTACCATCACAACGTCGTGCACAATTGTGCCGCCTTCAACACGCCCAATGGCGTCTACGGTCGAGGCGCGATCAATATCGGCGGCCAAGATGGCATGACGATTCACGACAACGTCATCACACAAACGGAGCGTCCCACGGGCTACAATGGGTGGCCCATCAAGTACGACCTCGACGGCTACAACAAGGCCATCAAGATCTACAACAACACGCTCACCAAGAATATCTTCATGGGGGCGTACTCGGGCGAGGACGACTGGGATTTCGCCATCGAGCTTTGGAACAGCCTCGGGGGAATCGAGATCTTCGGGAACAAGATTCAAGGCGCGATCGACCTCGTCGAATCCCATCAGACGACGTATCCGTTCGGATTTTGGATTCACGACAACGTTCTGACGCAGCCCACGCTGAATCCAAACATCCAGTCCGGCATCATTACCGAGCAGGACGCCGAAGGGTTCTTGGTCGAGAACAACGTGTTCGACAAACTCACGGGAGGATTCGTTGCATTCATCGAGCGGTTCTCCCCGCTCAATACGCTCAAGAACATCGTCATTCGGAAGAACTTGTTCACCAACATGGGGCGCTCGACCGGAAACGGCAACAACGGTTACGGCATTCTCTTCCAAGGCGAGGACAATGCGCCGTTCGTCATCGATGGCGTCCACATCTTCAACAACACCATCGTTGCGGCTCCGGGCAACGCTCCGTTCTTCGCCATTTCGCTCAATCCAGGCGGGACCCCTGGCGGAACGCTCGCGAGCTTGGCCGTGAAGAACAACATCGTCGTCGGCTTCGAATACACGTGGTTGAGCGTCGACCAGGCAAATTGGATCACCGGGCTTTCGGTTCAGAACAACGATGCGTTCAACAACAAGAGCGCAAATGCGGCGCTCGTGACGGGAACGCCGAAGATGTACGTCAACTCGAACAACCTCATGGCGGACCCGCAGTTCGTGTCGGGTTCCGACTTCAATCTGAAGGCGGGGTCGCCATGCATCAATACGGGGCTCAACGTCGGACTACCCTTCAAGGGCTCGGCGCCAGACATCGGCTGGGCCGAGCAGTAGGCCTTCGGTAACTACGGGGTCGTCTTGCGGGCCCGCGTAGAAGGGCTTTGCATCCAGGCGGGCTTTGCTTTCGCCACCTTCTTCCCGATGGCGCAGGTTTCGTCGTGGGCACCGGGCAGGTATCCAATGCTCATGAGAAACTCACCCACGATTTCTCCGCCCGTAAAGCGAAACGTCTTCTTGAAGACCCGGACCCATTCTTCCTTCGTCTTCGGGTGATGAGAGGCCAGCCACTCCCGGAAAGACCCGTGGGATTTCTGTATCGAAACGAGCGTCTTTGCGTTCTCGATGGCCGCTTCGACTTTAAGACGATTTCGAATGATGCCGGGGTCCCCAAGAAGACGGGTGCGATCCTTTTCTGTGTATCGTGCAACTTTTGCGATGTGAAAGTCGTGATAAGCCTTTCGGAACGTCTTTTCCTTCTTGAGAATGGTTTCCCAACTGAGACCGGCTTGATTGATTTCGAGCATCAGCCGGCAGAAGAGCTCGTTGTCGTCTTCGATGGGAAACCCGTAGGCGGTGTCGTGGTATGCGCGATGGATACTCGCGCGCTCTGGGGGCATCGACTGAATGGCGCGGCAATAGGACATACGAGAGAGTCACCGTACCGTCTTCGGGCCCGAGAGCGAACGAACTTCGCCCGCCCATGCTCGTTGCCGAACTCGTCGACAACGATGGCTGGACGATGCTCGTACAACTCGCGCGCGCTGTAGGACAGGAAGAGCTCGCAGCGTCGTTCGAAAAGGCGCACAAAGAAGAAGACGAGCACCTTCTTCTCGTACGTGGGTGGATCAACGACGCGACGCTCAACGAGGCAAAGCCCAGCTGAGCGCGACCGAGCCGCTCGTCAGCCTCGGCGAGCGGCGTCGATCTTCGCGACGTCGATCTTTTTCATGCTCATCATGGCGTCGAAGGCGCGCTTGGCCTCGGCGCCGCCTTTGGCCAGTGCTTCGGTGAGCGTGCGCGGTGTGATTTGCCAGGAGAGCCCCCACCGGTCGCGACACCATCCGCATGCGCTTTCCTCACCGCCGTTGGCGACGATGGCGTTCCAATAGCGATCCGTCTCCTCTTGGTCGTCGGTGGCGACTTGGAAGGAGAACGCTTCCGAGTGCTTGAAAATGGGCCCACCGTTGATGCCGACGCAGGGAATGCCGAGGACGGTGAATTCCACCGTGAGCACGTCGCCCTGTTTGCCACTCGGGTAGTCGCTCGGAGCCTTGTGGACAGCCTTGACTTCGCTGTTCGGAAACGTTGCCGCGTAGAAGCGTGCGGCTTCCTCGGCATGCTTGTCGTACCAAATGCAAATCGTGTTCTTCGGTGTCATGAGCGTTCAAGAAAACTAGCGCCGTCAGCGTCGAATGGAAGGGAAATGCGGTGCGCCTCAGCGGCCCGTGCGTTCGCGATGTTTGCAACCTGGCCAGCAGCACGGCCTGCGCATGCCTTCCTCGAGCTCTTCCTGTGTGCGCCGGATGCGCCGTTGCCGCGTGAGGTCTTGCTTGGCATCTTCGACCCAGCAGATGAACTCGTTGCGAGCGAGTGGGGTAATGTCGGTCCAGGCCGCCAAGGCCGTTGGATTGGAGGCTAGTGCCACGCGCAAGTCGGCAGGCAGCTTGTGAACGACACCGCCGGGGATGCGCATGCCTCGAGTTATGCCGATGAAGGCTCGTGCTGGCAATCGCATCCATCGTCCTTTCGGAAAAACCAAAGGGTTCCCGCGGACGGATTGCTCGGGGACGGGGAGCCGTGAAGCGCCTCCATAGCGTTGATCGGAACCTGCTTCCCCTGGTAGCAGCTTTGCCGCATGGCAAGGCGAGAACCAAGCGCAAACCCATCGTCCTGGCTTTGGGGAGGGACGCTCGTACGAGATGGGACCTCCTTCGTGCCGTCTTCAAAGCAGATGGGGACGAATCCCGTCGGCAGTATTCGATCTCGGAATGGTGGCTCGACCCTCATACGCGTGGTCCGGGGCCCCACGGTCACGAAGACGACGTCTTCTTCGTGATCGACAGCACGATGAGCTTCTTCGTCGGAGGCACGTGGGTCGACGCCCCGAAAGGCTCGCTTGTCATCGCTCCGGGAGTCACGCCGCACGACTTTGAAAACCGAACCAGTAAGCGCGCCGGGGCCCTCAACGTTTCGGTTCCGGGGGATTTCGAGGCACAAATAGAGGAATCGCCGCGCGTGGTTCCGAGCACGTTCAGAAGAAGACGCTCGTACGACGAACGCACCTCGAAAGAAGCCTAGAGGTGTGTCGGCTTTCGGGCCTTCACGAACTCGAGCTCGCGGGGCGCCCGAGCAGTAGCGCGAGAAAGCATTTCTTCATCCAGCGATTTGCTTCCCATCCACTGCCTGGGGCGACGGGTGAAGCTCCGGCTTCGGCCCCACACCGTGCGCACGCACGTTTTTCTCGAACCCGGTCGCGCTTGCTGTTGTGCCAACGACTGGAGTCCGGGAATGCCGCGAACGTCATGGGTAACCGAGGCCGATGTCGATGCTCCGGTGATGGAACTTCCCTTCGACATCGAAGAACTTCGTGGCGTTTGCGATCCTGCGGCACCGCAGTGACGGTGCCCATCCATCTCCGAAGTCGCTAGGCTTTTCCATTGCGAGCTCACGACGTTGCGAAGGGGCGCTCCTTGCAGGATGCAACCATCGCGACTAACGTTTTCGTTCTCGTGCCACGGCACGACGAAGACCATGGCGCTTCAAGCACTTCGAACCATCGCGAGAGCTCTGTCGAATCCGCTTACGCCATCGCAAGCCGCAGACATCGTGATCGAAATCGTCCAAGAACGATTTCACCCGTCTGCGAGCGTTCTCTACTTGGTCGATTCGAGCGACGACGCGGTGCTCTTGGCGTCGCGGGGCTTCACCGAAGGTGCGCGAACGCGCTTGGCCCGCGTTCCCATGTCGACGGAATTGCCCCTCATGCTCGCGATGCGGTCGTCCGAACCGGTTTGGTGCGCCACACGTGCGGAGCTCTTGTCTCGATTCCCAGAGCTGTCTGCGTGGGAGGGACCTGCAGAGCAACTGCAGGCAGTGCTCGCCGTGCCTTTCATGATCGATCACCATGTGCTCGGCGGGCTCGCGCTGGCGTTCGACCGAGAAGAATGTCTCGATGCGCTACAGCGTGAAGTCTTGTCGACCATCGGCGACCTCACGGCTCACGCCATCGATCGCCATCGCCTCGAGGAGCGTTTTCGAAAAATGCATGATGCTACGCCAGATGGAATCGGCATCTCGCGACCCATTCGCGACGCGAACGGCAAGATCAAAGACTTTCAGTACGTCTACGTGAACCCGACCATCGAACGAGCCATGGGGCATCCTGCCAACGAGCTCGTGCAGCGCACGCTTCTGGAATGGCTTCCCGGGCTCGACCAAACGCCCTTTTGGCAGGCGTTCTGCCGAGTCGCAGACACCGGCAACCACGAGACCTACGAGCAGCCTTACAACGACAACGGGTGGACCGGCTGGTTCCGCAACACCGTCGTCAGCTTGGGCGACGAGATTGCCATCACGTACAACGATATCACGGCGCAGAAGCGGGCCGAGCGCTCTGTTCGTCTGCTGGCGGAAGCGAGCATCGTGCTCTCCTCGTCGCTCGACTACGATACGACGTTGGCCTCGCTCGCCAAGCTCGCTGTTCCGAGCATCGCCGACTGGGCGACTGTCGACATGCTGGACCCCTCGGGGAAGCTGCGGCGCCTCGCCGTTGCGCACGTCGACCCCGCGAAGGTCGCCCTGGGCTTCGAAATCTCGAGGCGATACCCCGCCGACCTGAACGCACCGCATGGCCTTCCCAATGTCATCCGGACGGGGCGCGCCGAAATGGTCGCTGACATCAGCGATTCCCTTCTCGAGAGCAGCATTCAAGACCAGGAACTGCTCGGCATCATCCGCAACGTCGGTCTCCGTTCGTACATTTGTGTGCCGTTGAAAGCGCGCGGTCGCGTCGTTGGGGCCATGTCGGTTTACGCCGCCGAATCCGACCGACGCTACGGAGAGGAGGACCTGCGACTCGTGGAAGACCTTGGCCGAAGGGCGAGTGTCGCGATCGAGAACGCGGTCCTGTACCAGGCTGCCGAAGACGCAAACCGCGCGAAGGACGAGTTTCTTGCGGTGGTTTCTCACGAACTTCGAACCCCGCTCAATGCGATCACCGGGTGGATTCACCTTCTGCGTGAGGAGACGCTCGCACCCGAGCGGCGAGCACGGGCACTCGAGACGATCGAGCGCAACGCGCGCTTGCAGAATCAGATCATCGAGGACCTACTCGACGTAAGCCGAATCGTTTCGGACAAGCTACGGCTCGACGTGCAGACGGTCGATCTTCCGCTCGTCATCGAGCGTGCGATCGAAACCGTACGGCCCGCTGCGACAGCAAAGAACGTCACGATTCGGCAGGTGGTCGACCCCGGCGCTTCCCCCGTGTTTGGCGATCCGACGCGCCTCGAGCAGGTCGCGTGGAATCTCCTGAGCAACGCCGTCAAGTTCAGCAATGCCGGCTCGGAGGTGATGCTCGTGCTCCAGAGAGTCGACTCTGCCGTCGAGATCATCGTCAAGGACAAGGGCCTGGGCATCGATGCGGCCTTTTTGCCGCATGTCTTCGAGCGCTTTCGGCAGGCGGATTCGAGTACGACGCGTTCCCGTGGTGGCCTCGGGCTCGGACTGGCGATCGTGCGCAAGCTCGTCGAGTTGCACGGGGGTAGCGTTCACGTGGAAAGTGAAGGACCCAACAAGGGCGCGACGTTTCTGGTGCGGCTTCCGATTTCGGTGGTGCGTTCGACTTCCATATCGCGTCCGCCAGCCGTACAGCTGCTCGCACACGACGCGAATGCCTCGTATCCCGAGCTCGAAGGTGTGCACGTGCTCGTTCTCGACGACGAACAAGACGCGCGCGACCTTCTCACGGCCGTGCTGACGCGATGCAAAGCAAAAGTCACCGCTGCTTCGAGTGTGCGAGAAGCACTCGAAGTAATCGAGCGCGAACGCCCCACGGTCGTCGTTTCGGACATCGGTATGCCGGAGGAAGACGGCTACGCGTTCATTCGAAAACTCCGCGCGCTGCCCCAAGAGAAGGGGGGAAGTACACCCACCGTTGCGCTGACCGCCTATGCGCGCGCGGAAGAGCGGACGAAGACCCTCGTGGCGGGCTTCAATATGCACTTGCCGAAGCCCGTGGAGCCGACGGAGCTCTTGGCCGTGCTCGCAAGTTTGACGGCCGTGCTTCGTGGGTAGCGCTCCCTCTGGGGCTACGCTACCGACGTTGCGTTGCGGCGCATCCTCGCGCGTCCTTCTAGGCTTTGCTTGCAGATCCCGGTTCCGTGAGTCCCCTGTGCATCTCTGCGACGGCCGCCGACGGCATGAGTAGGGACATCGCGACCCGAAGCTTGTTCTGCCACCCCGCAACCACGTCGCCGTCGCCGCGCATCATGGCATCGAAGCCGGTCTGGGCGACTTCACTCGCGGGCTGCTTCTTCTGCACGCCCACCTTGGTATCCATCAGGTCCGCGCGCTCGAAAAACTCCGTCTCGGTCGCGCCCGGCATGAGGCAGGTCACCGTGACGCCGCTGTCTTTGAGCTCGGCACGAAGCGCAAAGGAGAAGGAGTCGAGAAGCGCCTTCGTGCCATTGTAGACGGCTTGGAATGTCCCGGGCATGAAACCCGCGATGGAGCCGGTGATGAGAATGCGTCCTTCTCCACGTTTGCGCATTTCACGGCCCATGCGTTGGAGGAGATAGAGCGTACCCGTGACGTTCGTGTCGATGACGCGCTGAATGTCGGACCACTCTTGATCCAAGAAGGCGCGTCCGAGCCCGCGTCCGGCGTTGGCGAGTAGCGCTGCGACAGGACGGTCTCCCACAGCGCCGAGAAGGCGTTCGACGCCCTCACGCGTGGCAAGGTCGGCTTCGACGGCATCGACCGTTACGCCGCTTTGACGAAATGTCTCAGCGGCAGTTTGAATCTCGGGTTCGTCTGCGGCGACGACGAGGTTGTAGCCTTTGGAGGCGCAGATTTTCGCGAGCTCGAAGCCGATGCCGGAAGAGGCGCCGGTGATCACTGCGAGGGGGGCGTGCTTTGATAGCCATGTTCGTATTCTCCTTGTGCCCGATGAGTTCGGGAGTGAACGCGCTTGCAACAACCGAACCTCGGATCAGCTCCGTGGGTATCGAACTTGCAGCCACGTGGGCATGCATCGCGTTCTTCGAAAAGTGTTGATGGGGGCAGGGGCAGGCATCGTCGCGACGGGGGCCATGTCGCTCCTCATGGCGGGTTTCGCGAAAGCCGGGGCTCTGGGCGAGCCGCCTCCTCGGAAACTCACGCGCAGGGTCTTCCGTCGCCTCGAAATGCCCTTTCACTCGAGGAACGCGGAGAACGTCGCCTCTCTTTTGGCGCACTTCGGTTATGGGGCACTCCTTGGCGCGCTCTTCGGACTTTTGCCACGCACGGCACAATCGCGGCGGAGCGGGGCTGCGTACGGCCTCGCGATCTGGGCGAGCAACTATGCCGGTGTGATCCCATGGGCCAATCTCATGCCGCCACCCTCGCGCGATCGCCCCGGTCGCCCCACCGCGATGATTGCCGCGCATCTCGTGTACGGCGCCGTTCTCGGGGGGTTGTTCGCGAAAGCGCGTGCCAAGGAGCTCGTCCGTGATCGCGTCGTCGTCGTATGTGGAGGCTCCCGTGGGCTCGGTCTCGCAATGGCGCGCGAAGCGGCTGCGCGCGGGGCGAAGGTCGCTATTTGCGCGCGCAACGTGAACGACCTACGCCACGCGGAAGACCAGCTGCGCAAATATTCGGGTTCGCTCGCGTGAATTACTTTGTTCGGCGGTAATGAGGTCCTACGCCGCGGTGGGCTCGGGTGCAGCGACGCGCGAGGTGGGAACGGCGCCGGACGCGCACGTTCGATTGCGCTAGAATCCGCGTATGTCCCGTGGCTGGGTCGATTCGCACACGCATCTGCAGGATGCACGCATCGGTGACCCCGATGGTGTCTGGAACGCGGCTCGTGAGGCTGGCATCCAGACGACGTTGCTCGCGGGGGTGGACCACGAGGACTGGAAGAGGCAGGAGCGACTCGAGCATCTTCCTGGCGTCTTCTTCAGTGCCGGGCTCCATCCGCAACGTGTGGCGGCCCTCGCCGAAGCAGAGGTCGCGACCGAACTCGATGCGCTGCGTGCATGGTTCTCCGCGCGCGCCACGCGGCAGCGTTGGGTCGCCCTCGGCGAAATCGGGATGGATGGTTTCGGCGAGCGCCGACATACGTTTGCGCTGCAACAAGCCACCTTTGTGGCTCAACTGAAGCTCGCGCAACACTTGGATCTGCCGGTCATCCTCCACGTTCTCCGTGCACACGAAGAAGCCCTTGCTGTCCTACGGGAAGTCGGGATTCCTCGGGCGGGCGGCGTCGTGCACAGCTACAGCGGGAGCAAGGAGCTCGTGCCTCGGTACCTCGATCTAGGACTCGACCTCGCCTTCGGGGGCGCGATTACGTGGGCTCCGAGCAACCGCGCGGCGGAGGCTCTTCGTGCCTGTCCACTCGACCGCCTGCTTCTGGAGACGGACGCACCCGACCAAACGCCGCTCGCGAAGCGACCGAAGACGAACGAGCCCGCCTTTCTTGTGGACGTCGCAACGGTTGCCGCCGCGATCAAGGGCATCTCGCTCTCCGAGCTCGAAGTGTGCACCTCGGAGAACGCGGAACGCCTCTTCCACTTTCACGAAACTCCCGTAGAAGGATCGTCATGACCGACTCTGTTCGAGCCATGGCCCCCATGCACCGGCGCTACGACCGTCTAGGAAGGCTCTACGGCGAGCCTGCTTGGAGTCGGCTTCGTCGTGCCCACGTGATGGTCGTGGGGCTCGGCGGCGTCGGCTCGTTTGCCGTCGAGTCGCTCGCGCGTAGCAGCATCGGGCGCCTGACCCTCGTCGACTTCGATCGCGTGTGCGTAACGAACATGAATCGTCAAATTCAAGCGCTTTCGCAAAACGTGGCCAAGCACAAAGCAGACGTTCTTGCGGAGCGTGTGCGGTCCATCGACCCGCAGATCGATGTAAATTCCGAGGCCGTCTTCTTCGGGCCGAAGACGGCCGACAAGTTGCTTCGACGCTCCGTCGACTACATCGTCGATGCTTCCGACAACGTATCGGCGAAGTGCTTCTTGCTATCGGAGTGCAGAGAACGTGCGATTCGCGTAGTCACGACCCTCGGGAGCGCCGGGCGAACCGACCCGTCTGCCATCGTGCAGAGCGACCTCGCAAAGACACAGGTGTGTGAGCTCGCTCACGCCGTGCGGCGTATTCTCCGTACAGAGTACAACTTTCCCCGGAAAGGACCGTTCGGCATCCAAGCCATTTGGTCGAGAGAGGAGGCGCGTGCGCCGCTCCCCTTGCCGTACGATGGCGACGCAGGCTTTCATTGCGTGTGCCCGGGTGGGAAAAACGAGCATCACTCGTGCGAAGAACGCTCCGTCGTACGAGGAAGCGTTAGCTTCGTGACGGGGAGCTTCGGCCTCCGCGCGGCGGGCCTCGTCGTCAATGCGATCGCATCCGGCGAAGTGCCCGTCGGGTGACGCCTTGTGGTTTACTTCTTCTTCTTCGCGGCAGCGGGTTTGCCCTTCGAGAAGCCGCGCTTCTGCATGAGGGCGTTCGTGTCGACGTCGCGACCGCGGAAACCGCGATACCCTTCAGCGGGGTCGATGGTGTCGCCTACGGAGAACACGTTCTTCCGCAAACGCTCGGCGACAGCCTTGTCGTAGGGCCCTTTGCCCTCCGTGAATGCTCCATAGGCGTCGGCGGTCAATGTATCGGCCCAAAGATAGCTGTAATATCCAGCTGAATAGTTGTCGCTGCCGAAGATGTGGCTGAACTGCGCCGTGCGGTGGCGCATGGCAATCTCGGAAGGCATACCCAACGCCTTGAGGGTGTCTTTTTCGAACACGGCCGGGTCGATCGGCTTGCTCCCTGCGAGGTGAAGCTTCATGTCGACGAGTGCGGCACTGAGGTACTCGACGGTCGAAAAGCCTTGGTTGAAGGTCTTCGTCTTCTCGATCTTGGCGACGAGGTCCTTCGGAATGGGAGCGCCCGTCTGGAAGTGCAGTGCGAACTTACCGAGTACTTCGGGGGTGGAGAGCCAATGCTCGAGCAGTTGGGAGGGGAACTCGACGTAGTCGCGCGAGACGTGCGTTCCCGCGAGACTCGGGTAAGTCACGTTCGAGGAGAGGCCGTGCAAGGCGTGGCCGAACTCGTGGAAGAGCGTCGTTGCATCGGTCCAGCTGATGAGTACCGGCTCGCCGGCCTTCGGCTTCATGAAGTTGGCATTGTTGCTCACGATGGTCGTGACCTCGCCACGGAAGCGCTCCTGCATACGATAGGCGTTCATCCATGCGCCGGAGCGTTTGCCGGGACGCGCGTAAGGGTCGAAGTACCATAGGCCAACGTGCTTCTTGGTGGTCTTGTCGGTCACTTCCCACACACGAACATCGGGGTGGTAAACCTCGACGGACCCTTCGGGCACTGGGGAGAACTCGAAGCCGAAGAGCTCGCCTGCGACCCAGAACATGCCTTCGCGGAGCTTCTCCATCTGCAGGTAGGGCTTCACTTCGTCTTGGTCGAGGTCGTACTTCGCTTTGCGAACCTTCTCCATGTAGAAGCGGTAGTCCCAAGGCTCGATCTTCTTCCTCGCGAGCTTCTGCATGTCGGCGACTTCCTCGTGAACACGCGCCACAGCCGGCTTCCACACCTGCTCCATGAGGGCCGTGGCGTTCTCGGGGGTCTTTGCCATTGCGTTCTCGAGGCGGAAATGTGCGTGGGTGGCAAAGCCGAGGAGCTTCGCGCGTTCCGCTCGGAGCGCGAGAATTTCGGCGATGACTTTGTTGTTGTCGTGCGCGTCACCGTTGTCTCCGCGCCCCACGTAGGCCTTCCATACCTTCTCTCGCAGCTCGGGCTTGGTCGAGTACGTGAGGAAGGGCTCCATCGCAGAGCGGGTGTTCGTGATGGCCCACTTGCCCTTGTGGCCCTTCGCTTCGGCTGCCGCTGACGCTCCAGATTTCACGGATGCGGGAAGCCCCTCGAGATCCGATTCGCTTTCGAGGACGATGGCGGTGTCCTCGTCTGCCAAGACGTTCTGTCCAAAGGTCGTGAAGAGCGTCGCGAGTCGCTGGTTGATCTCCGTCATCCGCTTCTTTGCGGGAGCATCTAGCTTCGCGCCCGCGCGCACGAGCGAGTTCCACCGACGCCACACCAGTCGTTGCTGCTCACGGGTGAGCTTTACCTTCTCGGGATCTTGATACACGGCGTCGACGCGCTTCCAGACCTTCTCGTTCTGGAGGATCTCGTCTTCGAAAGCAGCGAGCTTCGGCGCCATCTTTCGCTCGACAGCCTGGAACTCTGGAGTGTTCATCGACGAAGACCAGATTCCGTAGATCGTTTCTACACGCTCGAACGTGCGGCCGGCGTCTTCCAGGGCGGCGATGGTATTCTCGAAGGTCGGTCGTGCGGGGTCGTCCGCAATTCTCGCGACGTCCTTGCGCATGAGGTCCATCGCCGCGAGAAGCGCGCCTTCGAAGTCGGCGACCTTCACCTTGGCGAACGGTGGCAACCCTCCGTGAGGGCCAGACCATTTTTCGAGCAACACGGAAGGCGGCGCACTGGGGTCGGATGTCATGGTGGCAACGGGGGCAGCGGTAGCCGTAGGTGCAATCGGAGGCTTTTGAACGACGGGGGGATCACCACCGCAGGCGCCGGCAGTTCCGAGGACCAAAGCGAGAAGGGCATAGGGGCGGTTTTTCATGGGTAACGACTGTCGACGATCGAAAGATCGTGCCTGTCCCTACTCTAGAACCGGACAAAAGAGAATCTGCGCCCGAGACGTGCGGGCGGCGGAAAGGGGGTGCGCATTCCTCGATACAAGGGCGGTGACGCTATTGGCGTTCCGGTGCCCGGGCCGCTTTCCGTCCCACCTTGATCGGTGAGCCGGGGCCACGCGTCAGTGCCAGGCGAGCTTCGACAACGCGAGCAGGACGAGAGTCCCTCCGGCGAGCAAGCCGAGCACGATGGCGATCGTGAGGATCACGGCACCGAGAAGGACCTTCTTCTTCACGAAGAGAACGATGCTCGCGACGATGCCTGCAACAGCGAGGACGCCTAGGCCGCACCCCACGACGAGCATGATCATGTCGTCTTCGGCACGGGTCGTCATTGCCGCTCTGATTCCTTCCGGTTCATCGAGCTCAGCATACGCAAAGCCGCGTTCGGACGGGGTCGAAACGGAAGGGGATGCGTGTTTGCCTGGATGAGTGATGATCCTGTGGCTGGATGTAGGCACGGACGATCGCTGACTGAGGAGGTCGCGAAATTCCGTCCGCCGCATGAAGTTCTGGTGTGAGTGCGCAAAAGTGCACTCGAACCCTGCCGGGAGACCGATGGCACATTCGCTGCTACGGGGACAGCATGCGCTATATCTCCCACCTGGCTGCTCTCTTCGTCGTCGGTGTTCTTGCCGTGGGTGGTTACGGTTGTGCCGGCGGTGACGAGCCCGAGCCGACGGCAAGCGATGACGTCACGCGCGCGCAGCTCCTCTCCAAAATGCGAAACCTCGTGCTCGGGTACAAGGACGCGGAGTGGGATCTCAAGAAGGCGAAGTACGTCGAGGCCGAGAACCTCGTCTACGAGGCATACGGTCTGTCTGCGCTCGTCACGCCCGGCGTTCACAAGAGCTTCATCAACGTGCGTGAGGGGACCGCGCCCGTGCTCGAGACGAACCTCGCCGGTAACCCGCGTCTCACGATCACGACGAGGCACTTCACGCTGGCCGTTTCGAACGAGGCCTATCTGGGCAACTTCGTGAGCCTGCTGACCCACGAGTACATCCACGTCTGGCAGCACTTCCACGGCTACGCTGGTAACGCAAAGCACGACCAACGCGAGTTCTTGGCGAATGCCTTCAACGTCCTTGGCGGGCAAAGCCTCATGGCCGACAAGCTGCGACGGGAAGCGGGTTTCGACGTCTCGTCGATTCCGCCGGTCGTCGAGCCCCAGCGGATGATCAACGCCGCTCAGGTCGTCAAAAACTATGGCACACGTCGTGGAGCCTGGGGGCTCAACGCGTCCGATACGAAGGCGTACGACACGGAATACGACGCGTGCAAGGTCGTCTACGACCGCCTTTCGAAGGTCTACAACGACAACGGCACGAAGAAGTAGAAGCGCGCGAAGAACCTCGTCCCACCGAGTCGCGGAGCCGTGCGGATCCTCGGTTCAAGATCGTGAGATGCGCCTACAATGGATCTCATGAGAAACGCCGGGGTCGTCGTGCTGCTTGTCGGCCTCGGAGTAGGCACGTTCACGGCAGGGTGCAAGAAGAAGCCAGTCACGGTGAACTTGCAGGCGGGGCAAGCGCCACCGCCTTCGGCGTGCAAGGTCGATGCGGATTGCGAGCTCGTCGAAGTGCAGCGGTGCTGCTCGTGCTGTCCGCCGTCTCTGCTCGTAGACACCTACGGAATCGCCAAGGACGGGCCACGATATACCCGTAAGTGTGCGATGGACTGTCCAAACTGCACCGGGCAAAAGCACGCGCTCGAATGCGAACTCTTGTCCGCCGAACAACCTAAGCTCGTTGCGAAGTGCCTGGCGGGAGTGTGCGGAGCCAAGCCGCCTCCGCGCCCGCCGCATTGAGGCATCAAGGCCCCGCGCAGAGAGACGCGATGTCGAGCCACTTCGCGCGTTCGAGGGTCCCGTTGTCGCCCTCGAGACCGAAGTGTACGCGCCAGGATGTGAGCACGGACCCACTCTCGCCGTGCCAATAGAGGCGCAGCGCCTGTTCGTCTGCACCTTGGATATCGTCGCTGAAGAGGGGGATTTTCTTGCCACCGCATTCGAGCAGGATGGAGTCGGAGACGTCGTTCCACGATCCGCTCATGGTGCTTACATCGGGGCGCTTCGTTCGGTCGTAACGGATGGAAAACGCCGGTGCAGCCCACGTAGCCACTTCACCAGGCCCAATCTCCCGCACGCGATAGTCGGAAAGGGATCGGTAGTCGCCTTTCTGAAGTGCTGTCTTCAACTTCTGGACCGCCTTGGGGTCGACTTTGGCATCGAACTCGCGAGGAGCGATCTTCTGCCACGTGAACTCGGACTCGGTCGTCTTTCCGAGAAACTTCACGGTGTCGTTGTAGCCCCGTTGCAGGCTGCCGTCCGATTCAATGCATACCGCACTCTTTTTTTGCGGGTTCCAACCGACGCACCCGGTGGAGTCGCCATCGACCCGCTTTTCTGCGGGCTCCTTGGAGACGGTGAATGACCCAGAAAGTTCGGTGCAAGGTTTCACGAAGGCTTTGGAAGGAGCGCTGCCTTTGCGTCGAATCGCCTCGGCTCCGTCGCGGGTGTTCGCGACGGACACGACGACGAGCATACCCCACGCCAGCTCGGAGAAGTCCGAGGTCGCGCGTACCTCGAGTCCTTCGATGCCGTCTTTCGCGAGACGCGCGCGCCCCCCTTCGGCGCCGTCACGAGCGTTCGCCGGGTACGTGCCGAAAATAGCGCAAAACGACGACGCCTTGGTGGCGGCGAGCACGGGAACGCCGGGCCGTTTCGCAACGTCGCCGTCTCCCGCGGAAGCATCGACGAGCGTGGCGGATGCACGTGCCGATGTGGATGTCGTGGGCGAAGGCAATGGAAGTGCACCCACGCTCGTCGTCGCCGTAGGTCCCGGGCCGTGGTTTCCCGACTCCTTTCCCTTGCAGCCGAGCGCGAGCATGCCCGCGAGGCACCACGCCCCTGCGCCGCGCACTACCAAGCTCCGATCTTCTCGAGAACGCCGCGACGCTTCGCGATGTTCTTGTAGTCCCACTGGATCTTCTTGGCCTTGCGCAACCATCGTGCGACGACCGTGGGGCGGATCGACTCGGCGCTCGTGTAGTGCGCGTGGGCCGCCTTGAACTTGCCTTCCGGTAGAAGTCCCGACTCTTCGAACGACTGACCGCTCCAGAAGAGGAGCTGCACCCCCGTCTTTCGCACCCAGTACCCGACGACGGGATTGCCTTCGAGAAACCAAACCGGACCGCCGTGCCACACCTTGCTCTCGGCCTTGGGAAGCCCCGCGTCGATCAGGCGGGCGAGCTCGTTGCAAATGACCGCAAACGTCTTCTCCTGGGCGTTGTTGTAGAGGCGGATGGAGGTTTCCATGCCTTTACTCTTCTATCAGGAGAACGACATGAAGACATTGGCCTTCCGCCCCCTGTTCCATGCACGCGGGGGCCGCAGAAGCGCCTCACCTGTGTCGAAGCGCGGCGTCTTCATGCATAGGAGATTCTCGGAAACCTGCAGGTTCCATGTATTTTCTCCTGGTTCGATTGTTGCACGCGCCTTTCGCCACAATTCTGGAAGGGAAGATACTCATGGCCGCAAAGAAGACCGCGAAGAAGTCTGCAAAGAAGACCGCGAAGAAGTCAGCAGGGCAGACTGCGAAGAAAGGGGCGCGCAAATCGGCGAAGAAGAGGGCTTACAGCCCCGCCGCGAGCAAGAAGGTCGAGAAGGCGATGCACGAGCGTAAGCGCGGGACCCTTCGTTCGGGCGGCAGCGGCAAGAAGGTGACCAGCAAGAAGCAGGCGATCGCGATCGGTCTCTCGGAAGCGCGCGAAGAAGGAAAAAAGGTTCCGAAGAAGAACGCCCGCCGCAAGAAGAGCTGAGCGAGGGTCTATTTGCTCGTGATCGAACGCGGAGACGTCGTTTCCGGGGGGCTCTTCTGCGCACTGTAGAAGAGCCACAAGCCTGCGAGTGCGAGCACGAGCCCGACGACGATCATGAGGGAACGCGAGTTCGTCGACTCTGCTTTCGACGGCGGCGCTTTCACAGGCTCCGGCTCCGGTGCGACCGGCGCAAACGGCATGAGTGCTTCTCCAAAGGCGCGCGCCGTCTGGAATCGTTTTGCCGGGTCTCGTTCGAGCGATCGTTCGATGATGGCGGCGACGCCCTTTGGAAGATCAGGCCGCAGCGACAGCGCCGAGCGCGGTGGCTCCGTCATGATTTTCGTCGCGAGAATGAGCGCGTTCTTTCCTTCCCAAGGTAGTTCGCCCGTCAAGAGTTCGAACAGGCACACGCCAAGTGACCAAACGTCGGAGCGTGCATCGACGTCTCGCGAAGACGTGAGCTGCTCCGGAGACATGTACGACGGAGTTCCGAACACGTCGGAGGCAGCGGTTTCGAAGCTACCGCGCTCCATCTTGGAAATGCCAAAGTCCACTACCTTGACGTGAGGTGTGCCATCTTCGCCGGCAGCAACGAAGAGATTGTCCGGTTTCACGTCGCGGTGGATGATTCCGACCGAGTGAGCCTCTTCGATCGCGCGGCTCGCTTCGATCAGGATGTGCGCGGCACGTTCCGTGGGGTAGTACCCGTCTTCTTTCAGGATCTGAGACACGCTGCGACCCGCGAGTAGCTCCATGAGCAAGAACTTCGTGCCATCCGAGAACGTTCCGGTGTCCTCGATGAGGCAGACGTGCGGGTTCTTCAGCTTGGCTGCGGCGCGTGCCTCCTGCAAGAAGCGTCGTGCCACCACCTTGTTGTCTTCGGCCTCGGGGATGAGCGTCTTCAGTGCGAAGTTCTTTCCTGTAGCCAGGCTGGTGACCTCGTGCACGATACCCACGCCACCGCGCCCAATGACACGAACGACTCGATACCTGTCGTCGATGACGTCGCCGGGGTTGTACTTGGGCATGAGAGCGCTACCTACCGTCCTGCGGAGAAAAAAGGAAGCACGGCTCTTCCGTGCGACCGTGCGATCGCGCGAGGCTCTTCACCAGAGTCCGAGCGCTCATCGCTTCACGATGAGACCGTCGACACGGTATCGGGCTTGGTCGAGATGGAGATGGTCCTTGTGAAGCGCGTCCCACGGTGGACCGAGAACCACGGAGAATGCCCCTTCGTCGTAGGTCCGGCGCGCGGTTTGGCGCAGGAAACGCGCGGAAGCGGTCGCGGGCGGTTCCGTCATGGGTCCCCAACCAGGGTCGACGGTGATGCGAGTGCCATTTTCCAGTTCGACCCCTCGAATATCGATGGCGTTGACGAAGCTATGCTCACTCGCGAGGTTGAAGCGAACCATCGGCCGACACGAGTAGGTACCCACATGGTCGATGCGCTTGACGCGTGAGGAAAACGCGCGCTGCGCCTCCTCCTGCACGATCGTTTCGAATCGAGCGAGACCAAGGGCTACGAGACACGTGACGGTGGGGGCCGAGCTCCAGCGAACGCCTGTCGGACCAGAGTCGTAGACGACGACTTGCGGTGCGCCGCAGGTTTGCTTGCCCTCGGCGTGCACCGGTTGCTGGGTCGCGTGCGCTTTGACGCCCAAGGAGGAGAGGCGTGCAAGGCAGTCTGGAATCTCTGCGGGAGGACCCACCACGTAGTCATCATCGGGGTCGAGGTTTGCCGCAGCCCAGGCCGCTCTCGGAGGGGCAGGGCTCGGCGATGGCTGCGAAGGGGGCGTGTACTGAGGTGGGTACGGCGGGTAGGGGGCGCCCGGTCCACCGGGGAGCATCGCGGGTGGCGGCTGCATCCCTCCACCTCCCTGAAACCCTGCGGGACCCGACGGGCCATGCCAACCGAGCGGCGGCTGTCCGTCAGCACCTGGGGGCGGCCCGCCGTAGGAAGGCGGTGGACCCATTCGAGGGGAACCCGACTCCTCGGGACGACAAGCACCGGTGGAAAGTCCGAAGACGACCGCGCAAAGGAGGAAGGACGAACGACGTTGACCCATGGGTATCTCTCCCTTGTAGATTGAGTCGGGCGAAAAGCACAGCACGCGTGGCGCTCGGAGCGGTCCCGCCCGCGAGCGATCGCATGGCACGCCATGCCGCTACGGCCGGGTGCGCAAGGGCGCACCTCGATCGCGAGAAGTAGGCGCCATTCGAAGCGCGCGTGCCTGTTTCCGTTCTTCGGGAACTTCGAAGCGGTCTTCCGTGTCGAACGTTCATGCGCCACCCTTCCTTGGCGAGGAACGTGCCCCGGTCGTGTGCTCTCGTGTTCACCGTGCTCGCCTCTGCTGCGTGCGGGGCTGGGGGCGGGCCCGCGGGAGACAAGGGCGAGCTCGAGGCCGTTCCTGCGCTGCGGAACTCTGCGTCGGTCGCGTCGCGCTCGGTCCCCGCAGGGAGCGTTTCTGCCACAGGCGTCACGCGAGCGCTCGCTGATGGCGGCGCCGAAGAAGCATCGGCACCCGGAGTGTGGCGAGTGGAGTATCGAAGCGGACGCAACGGGCAGCCGGTCGTGAGTCGTTGGCCCGAGCTTCAGCATCATTGGACGAAAGGAGCGCCGAAGGACCTCGTCGCCGAGACGAACCTCTGCTTGCCGAAGGGGGAGTACGTCTTCGACCTCCTTGCGGCACCTTCGTGGCATTCGGACATCACCGTCGATGGCGAGCCCGTGATCACCCAACGGGATTACCCGACGGAGCTCTCGAAACCAATTGCGTTTGGCGAACGGTGCAGGACCGTTCGCGCGCATCTCGAGAACCCGCTCTCTTGGAAGGAACTCATGCTCTCCCTGGTCGTGCGGAAGGCCGCATCTGCTCCTCCCTGTGACGCAGGCTCCTTCCCCACGAAGCAGTGGAACCTTTGCCTGTTCCATGGAAGAAGTCGTGAAGAGCCGATCGGAACCATGCTCTCGGACAAGCTGGAGGTTCCCGCGAATCAAGCCCCGGGCAAGCACGACTCGTTCGATTGGTACGCACTCGAAGCTCGCAAGACCGTGTGCTTCTCGAAGGGCACGTACATCGTCCATTCCGACTCCGACGAAACGTTGAACGTCCGTGTCGGAGAGCAAGTCGTCCTCGATGCCGTGACCACGGGCTTCCTTTACGTGAAGGAGTCGGAGCGGGTGAACCTCGACGGGTGCGCGAAGGTAACCGTCATACATACCTATCGGTATGCGCACTCGCGCTTGAAGCTCGGGTGGGCAAAAGTGGGGTCACCCGAGGAACGCGGGTGGGCCGCGGATCGAGCGTGTGGCTTCCGCTGTGATGCCGAGAGTGTCTGCATACCTGCCAAGGCGCTCGCATCGCCTCACGTGACGGAAGCGACGTGCGTTCCGACGAAGCGTCGCGGTCACTTCGGCGAGTATTGCGATGACAAACATCGGTGCAGTTTGCAAGCACCTCTCTGCGTCCGCAATCGTTGCTACGAGGACTGAAGCACGCGGGCCTCCATCAGGTCGCTCTGCGGATGCGCATGAGGAGGGCGGGGCCATCTGGTGTTTCGACCCGCCCCACGTCCCGAAACCCGGCTTTCCGATAGGCCGCGATGGCGCGCGCGTTGTCCGGATGTGGATCTGTTTGGATGGACGTGACGCGAGGGTCGGTGAACGCCTTGTCGATGAACGACGTCAACATGCGTGTGCCCTTGCCGCGATCGACGTAGTGGGGAAGGCCGATGAACTGATCGATACCGACGGCATAGGGGTCGGTTTCGTTCAGCCAATACCCTTCCGCTTGGTGGGCCATCACTCGGTAACACTGGAGGAACGCGAAGGGCACGTTGCTTTCGCTCACGATGTACTGAACGACCCCAGCGGGCGCGTCGAGGGGGAGCACGTCATCGGTCGAGAGGCGCGGAAGGTAGTCCTCGTAGACGGCTTCGAGTGTGGTCGCCGGTTCCCAGAAGCGGGTCACGTGGGGTTCGCTGAGCCAGCGATGAAGCATCGGAATGTCCTCACGCCGCAGGGCGTTGAACGTGAGTACGCTGGCAGTGACGTTGGGCGAACTCAAAGCAGGGGGAGCTCGAGGGACACCGTGGAGGCGTCGATGGCAGACAGCGTATAGCCGCACCGCCAAAGGTCCATGAGCGGGCGTACGGGATTCTCTCGCTCCGAGAGTCCCGCTGCGCGCCACAGAAAGTCGACGAACGCCGCGTGTCCGATGCCTTCTGCGAGGCCCTTTCGGTTTTCGAACCGACGAAAGACGCCTTCCTCGACTTCCGTTGCGAGCGTCCGCGCGCGCTTCCGTATCGTCGCGATCGATTCGTGGTTGTTCAAGGCACGATCGGCGCGTTGCCGGGAGTTCTCGAGGAGATCGCGCATGCCTTCGAAGTCACGCTCGAAGGGCACCCATCGGAGGCGAGCAGGGAGAACGGTGCCGGAGGCCGCGAGCGCCCCGCGGAGGTCGAGGGCAGCGCGCTCTGCGGCTTCGACTCCTTCGTCGTCGCTGGCGAGCGCGACAGCTGCATCGAGACGCTCCGCTGCTTTGGCATCGCGGAAGCGCTTTCGGTCGAGCCACGATCGAGGCGCGATGGTCGCCCACAGGTCCATCAAGTTGCCGTCGACGTCCGGGCGCGAAAGAGCGCGCCACTCGCGTTCGAGCTCGGTCATCTGGCGATTGACGACGCCCGTGCCCGAAAGAAACACAGCGGCGCGCGCCTCTTCGATCCGTGACACACATTGCGCGATGGCCTGTGCGCGCTTCTCTGCCGCATGTCGCCGCGCCTCGACGTGGGCCTCTCGCGCGGCGAGACAGGCGCTCAGCTTCGGTCTTGCGGGCCGAAGGACTTCACCCAAGAGATTCGACCAGGAACGGTGTGCGGCCAGGGTCATCAGGGAAAAGCGTTGCAGATGGGCGCGACCTTTGCAACGCCGGGTATGCCGAAAAGCACCGGCAAACGCCCCCCCATTGCCGTAAAGTGTTGGAAGACGCATGACCCTGAACGAGCCCGTCCACCTTCAAGGCCGAAGCGCGAGTCTGACCTTCCGGAAGGTCGCGCGTGAAGTGGTCGTTCTCGAAATTACAGGAAGCGATGGCGGCGAACATGGAAAGGCGCCCTTCGCTTGTCTCGAACGTGCTCTCGCCGACGGCCCCTTCTCGCTTTTCGTCGATGCGCGCGACACCAAAGGCGCGTCGCTCGACGTGAGCAACAGTTGGGCCCAGTGGCTGGCGCGCAATCGCCATCGGCTGGGCCGCGTCCACATGCTGACCGGCTCCCGCTTCGTGAAACTCACCGCTGACTTCGTCCGAAGGTTCGCCGGGCTCGGCGACATGATGGTGCTCTACGACGATCCGAGCGTTTTCGAAGAGACCCTAGAAGCCGCCACCCACGTCGCGTAGTCTCGGGCGCGTGGCACCATGAAAACGAAACGCGCGAGACTCAGGGTCGACAACGTTCCCTGGCATCTCAAACTCCCTTTCCTCGCCTTCGGACACGGGGCGGGCCTTCTGGCATATGCAGCCACTCGCCTCATTCGAAAGACGTGCAACGTTCGTATCGAAGGCGAGCTTCCGAGCGAAGCGCAGCCCACCGTGTATTGCATCTGGCACGAGAACCTCGCGCCATTGTTCGTTGCCTTTCCGCGGCTATCGAAGCAGGTCTGGATGAACCACCCGGCCTGGTACATGCTCCCGATCCACGTGATGCTTCGGCACTACGGCGTGAAGGACCTGTGCCTCGGCAGTACGGGCAACGGTGGCAAACAAGCACTCGCCGACGTCGTCGCCCGCATTCGTAGCGGCCAATCGACCACGCTCGCCGTCGACGGACCGGCTGGGCCGTATCACGACCTCAAGGCCGGTGCATGGCTCATGGGGTACGAAGGAGGCGCCCCCATCGTGCCCCTGTCGTTCCAGTGCAGCCGAGCGATTCGCCTCCCGGGTTGGGACAAGAAGGTCATTCCTTTGCCATTCTCCGACATCACGATTCGCGTGAGCGAGCCCCTCGTCGCCCGGGAAGAAGCGAAGGAAGCCGACCACCTGTGGATCGCGGAGCGCCTCAGCGCCTAGGCTAGGGCACGGCTCATGACTCAGCGGTAGGGCGTCGACTGCTCGCTTTCGAGCAAGTGAACACCTGATGGGGGACTCGGTTGGAGCCCTTCGAGGCCCGACCAATAGAGCTCACTGAATCCGCAGGCCGCGCACACGTAGGCGTCGATGCATCCAGCGTCATACGACATCGAAAATCGATCATTTGTCTTACGGCCCACCGCCTGAAGCGGAACATTCGCGCCATTCACGTACTGCGGGTCCTTCACGCCGATCTTCTCGATGCGCCAGATTCGTCCATGTTGGCACTTCGTACACCGAAGGGTCGTTTTCATGCCGCGATGGTACCGTGCGCAGCGAGCGTCGTGCATCGAAAAGGCGGGCGCGCGCCGCGGCGCGCAAGTAAGATCCGATCACCCTTTCGATGTCGGACAACAAGAACCCGATCCTCGGCACGGATCACACGCTCGTGGCCGACCAGACGGCGGGAGTCCTGCGCCCCGCCTTCGATGGAGGCGACGCTGGCGCCGGGCTCCCGTTCTCCATTCCGCCCGAGGGCAACGTTGCCGGCACGCTGCTCGGTGGTCGCTACGAGGTGATCGGGCTCCTCGGGGCTGGTGGGATGGGGAGCGTGTATCGGGCTCACGATCGCGAACTCGACGAGAACGTTGCCCTGAAGGTGCTCAGTCGCGAGATGTTGGCAGCGCCAGGCATTTTGGAAAGGTTCCGCCAAGAGGTGAAGCTCGCACGACGGGTGACGCATCTCAACGTCGCACGGACGTTCGACATCGGCGAACACGAGGGCCAGAAGTTTCTCACCATGGAACTGGTCGAAGGAGAACCCCTCTCTCGCATCTTGGAACGCGAAGGCCCCCTTTCCGTTCGTCGGATGCTCGACATCGCAAAACCCATCTGCAACGGTCTCGGCGCGGCTCACGGGGCAGAGGTCGTGCACCGGGACCTCAAGCCCGACAACATCCTCATCAGCAAGGATGGTCGTGTGGTCATCACCGATTTCGGCATCGCGCGCGCGTTCGCTGGAAGCGCAGTGAAGACGCAGGGCCTGCCCATCGGCACGCCAGCGTATATGGCTCCGGAACAGGTCGAAGGGAAAGCAGACATCGACGCGCGCGCAGACATCTACGCGCTCGGGACGATGCTCTTCGAGATGGCGACGGGCATGCGCGCTTGGGATGGTGATGCGGCGCTCTCCGTCGCCGTTGCGCGACTGATGAGTCCGCCTCCAGACCCACGCGACAAGCGCGCCGACTTGCCGGATGAAGTCGCGGAAATGATCCTACGGTGCATGCAGCAACGGCCGGAGGAGAGATACTCCAGCGTCACGGAGATCTTGGCGGCGATGGACGCGCTCGACGAAGCGGCGATTTCGCACAGCGCGCCCCGCCATCCACCGTCGTCACGCGGGCCCCGTCACGGGGATCATACCGCTGCAGGCGACAAGGCCGTCGCGGTCTTGCCCTTTCGCAACGCGGGCGACGCCGGGGACGACTACCTCGCCGACGGACTCACCGACGACATTCTCGACGCGCTGTCGATGCGACCTGGGCTGAAGGTCCGATCGCGCGGAGCCGTGGCCGCATTCAAAGGAAACTTCGCCGACCCCAAGGAGCTCGGGCGCGCCCTGCGCGTTCACGTCATCGTTGCCGGCTCCGTGCGACGCATCGGTTCGCAGTTGCGCGTCACGGTACGTCTCGTCAGCGTCCCCGATGGCTTCCAGCTTTGGGCGAAGCGATTCGACAGGCCCACGGGGGAGGTTCTCCTCGTGGGAGACGAAGCGGCCCGTTCCATTGCCGCCGTCCTCACGGTCGCACGCCGAACCCAGCCCGAAGTTGCCAAGCAGGAGGCGGGAGAGGTAATCGACCTCTACCTGCGTGGGCGACACGAGTACCACAAGTTCTGGGGCGACTCGAACGCGCGCGCGATCGACTTGTTCCAGCGCGCGCTGGCACTCGCGCCCGACCATCCTCGCGTGCTCGGAGCCTATGCGCTCGCGCTCATGCGACGGTTCCAGATCGAGGCAGGTCAGGACGCGGCTGCCGACGAGGCGCTCGAAGTTGCACGCCGCGCGCTCGGAATCGATCCCGCGAATGCCGAAGCCCACGTGGCACTCGCAGGGATCGCATGGGCCCATGGCGATGCCGTGACGGCCGCGCGTGAGCTGGTCTTCGCACGCGAGAGCAACCCGCGACTCGGCGACGCGGAAGACTACTACGGGCGTTTGCTCATGGAGGTCGGACTCATCGACGAGGGCATCTCTCACTTGGTCGCGGCGGCCGATGCCGAACCGGGTGTTCGTGCGCACACGCTCGTGGACATCGCGCGCGGTCGAGCACTACAGGGCTCGTGGAAAGAAGCGTTCACTCTCCTCGAAAAGCCGATGACGCGGGACGTTTCGTCCATCAACAACTATTGGCTCGTCCGTACACGTCTCGTTGGCTGGAAGGACGACCGTCAGCTCGCGCAAGAGTGGTTGATGGAGCTCGCCTCCGAACCCGACTTCGAAGCGAAGACAATGGCCATGGGCATTCTCGCGACGATTCTGAGTCGCCGAATCCCGCATGAAGCACTCAAGTTCTTGAACGAGCGGACGCGGCACAGCCCCGAGATGCTGCGTCGTCGCGCCTTCATGGGTCAAATTCAGGCCGAAGTTGCCGGTCTGCTTGGAGACACGCCCGCTTGTGTGCGCGCCCTCTGCGACGCCGATCGCGCAGCGCTCTACGATCTGGCGTGGCTCGAAAGGTGCCCGCTCCTTTCGGCTGCGCGCGCTCATCCCGATTACGCACGTGTCCTCGATAGCGTTCGGGCTCGCGCCGCGGAAGTGAAGGCCGCGTTCGGCATCGTCCCTTCCGACGTCGGTCTTCTGGACACGCTCGAGCGATAGACCTTCGCAGCTAGCTCGTGGACAGAGCTTGGACCACCTGCACGAGCCGCTCGATGTCGTGCTCGTCGTTCCAGAACCCAACGGACGCCCGGACGTACTCGGTGCCGGGAATGCTCCGAACGAGAACACCCGCGTCTTCGAGGCGCGTTGCCGCGATCGAGGCCGCTACGCCTTCGAGCGTGAACGAGACGATCGTCGAAGCGCGTTCGACCGAAACGACGCGGACGTTCGGAAGCGCCGCAAGGTTCGCGCGCAGAAGGATCGCCTTTTCCATGGCCGCATCCAAAGCTCCAGCTTCGACTTGGGTCTTGTGCCAGAGGAGCGCTGCGCGAATACCCGCGAGCGAGGTCATGGAGAGGGTCGAAGCATCGAGCCTTCGAGTCGTCGTCCACTCTGCCATGGGTTGGGCGAAGCGGTCTTTCGACAAGTACCAGGGCCAAGGCGTGCCGAGCGACGCGAGCGCTCGTGGATGAACCCAAAGAGCACCTGTTCCGGAGGGCCCGCAGAACCATTTTTGGCCGCTGACGGTGTAGAAGTCGACGCCCGTCGCATGAAGGTCGACCGGTATCGCGCCGGTAGACTGAGCGCCATCGACCAGTACGGGAACGCCGCTCTTGCGCGCGGCAGCGGCAATGTCGGCGAGCGGGAGGACATCGCCGTTGGTCCAGAGGACATGCGAGACCGCAACGAGGCGCGTTTCAGGTCGAATGGATTCCGCGAGCGACTTCGGGTCGACAGCTCGCACCGTGACACCCCACACGCGCGCGACTTCCTCGAGCGGCGCGGTCAGGCCCGGATGCTCTTGGGTCGTCGTCAGCACCTCGTCGCCTGCTTTCCAGCGGAGACCCCACAAGACCGTGTTCACTCCATCCGTCGTGCAGTGGTTGAGGGCTAGCTCGGTCGAGGGCACGCCGAGCGAGGCACCGAACGCTGCACGCACCTCGTCCATTTCGTCGAGCCACGCATGCAGCGCATCATGCCCGATACGACCCCGAAGCAACGAGGACTCGGAATGCGCGACCATGGCTTCGTGCGCGGCGCGCGGCAGGGGGCCAAATGTGCCGGCATTGAAGTAGGCGTTCTGCTGCGTAGAGGGCAGGGCGCTTCGCGCGAGCTCGACGTCGAAGGACATGGATTCGCTCTACCACGCGCGTCGTACACGCGTAAGCGCCGGCCGCTCCTCGCTCGCTCTTCGGAGGGCCGCAAGCTGTCCCAAAATCATCGGTGGTCTGGCACCTAGCGGGGGCGACACTCGGGTATAGTCGAAGGCGATGGGGACGGAGACCGACTTTCTCGTGGCAGATCCGAGCGAGCTTCGGCGCGTGTTTGTTGGCTGGCGGCGACCGGCCGAGACACGCGGGAGGCGTTCTTTCATCAGTCCGTTCACGAAGCAGCCCATGGAGCGACTCACCTGGGTGCCCGACGCTTCGGACACCTTGGAGGTCGAACCCTTTCCCGGTGGGACCCTCGGACTACGCTTGTCACACCTCACCCATCTCGAGCTCCGGAACCTCGACCCGATGGTGCTTTCGGAGCTCCTCGTCGCCGTGGTGGGCGGCGATTCGAGCGAATGGTTGAGTCGCATCGGTGACGACCCGCCGCGTCTCGTTTGCCCGGACGACACGGGAGAAAGCTCGCTGCTGTGGGAGCTCCCAGAGGCATTCGTTTTCGGGCTCGCGGTCGTCACACGTGAGCAGGCCGATGACATTCGTCTGCGTTGGGTCGGTAGCGATGAGCTCTGGTCACCTTCGGGGTGCGCCGACGTCCTGTGCGATCTTGCTTCACTTGCAACCACGGCCGTGAAGGCAGGTAAAGGGCTGTACTACTTCGCTTGACGATTGTCCGACGGGCCGAGTGCCTCGCCGATCGCGCGCGCCATGTCTTCTGTTGCCTCGAGTGCAGCGGAGGAAAGGGCAGTCATGAGGGCAAAACCATGAATGAGCCCCTTCGCCATTCGCTCGTCGACGGGAACGCCCGCCTCTCGAAGCCGCTTGGCATACGCAATGGCTTCGTCGCGCAGAGGATCGAACTCCGCGATGACGACGAGCGCTGCTGCTGCTCCCGCAACATCGGGGGCGTGAAGCGGCGACACACGGGGGTGTTTGCGAAGGGCGTCTTCGTTCCGAAAGTAGTGATTGCAGTACCAATCGATCGACTCCCGGGTGAGATAGAAGTTCTTCCCGTTCTCCGTGTGCGACGGCAACGTGCAGGTCGCATCGAGGGCTGGGTAGAGCAGTGCCTGCAAACGCGGGCGCACGGCGTCTCCACGCGTTTCAAGCGCGACGACGGCCGACAGGTTGCCGCCCGCGCTGTCCCCGCCCACGCCGATGCGAGTCGAGTCGATCCCGAATTCACCCGCTCGCGCTGCGACGTCGCGAAACGCAGCAACCGCGTCGTCTGCGGCCTTTGGGAAGCGGTTCTCGGGTGCAAGACCGTACGTGATCGCAATGACGCGAATGTTGCCGAGTAACGCGAGGCGCCGACAAAGGGTGTGATGCGTGTCGAGATCGCCCGTTACCCAGCCGCCGCCATGAATGTAGACGAGCCCGCCGGATGGGCGCGCCAGCCCTTCGGGTTCGTAGAGGCGAGCGCGCAGGGGCCCTTCCGAGCCCTTCAACTCCACATCGCGCGTGCGCACGGATGCAGAAGGCACTCTTTCGGCGATCCGAACCCCCTCGCGGAGCATCGCGCGAGCCTCTTCGGGTGTCTGGTTCCAAATCTCGGAATGCTTCGTGATGTGCTCGAGCGACAGGACGACGCCCAAGTGAGGATCGAGCCCCTTCACCACGAGGTCGCGGTAGCGCCGCCCGAGCAAGAAGGGTCGAAGCCGCCTCTGGCCGAGCATGATGCGGGCAAGAGCGCGAGTGAGAACGACCCGAACATCGGCGACGAGAGGTATACGCGGGGTCATCTCGCCCAGCGTACTCTTCGCACGCGCTACTTTGAAGTTCGTTCCCTCACTCGCCATCGACCGCGTGTTCTTTTGAGGTACGATGACTTCATGCTCGCACGCCGGTCCTTCGCACGTGCGCTCTCCGCGCGCAGGGGTCTTGAACTCGTTTGCGCGCTTTCGCTATGGCTCTTCGTTGTGGGGTGCTCGCGCGGAAACCAAACGCTCTACATTGCGACCGAACGCCCTGAGCCTCTTACGGTCACCATCAACGGTGAAAAGAAGGTGCAGCCTCTTCATGGATTTCAGGCGTACGGCTCCGTCGATCTCAAGAAGGGGGCAGAGGTCGTCGTCTTTCTCGGGGGAACCGAGGTCGAACGAAAGCTGATCGTGCCCGTCGAGGAGGGGAGTGCGGCGCTTTACGTCGTGGGTGATTCGAAGGGTTTTCAGCTCGTCGACTATCGGAAGCTCGCCGTCCTCACCGATCGTCGTGGCCAAAGTCGCGGCGGTGGCGGGCTCGGCTGGGGGCCGCTGTCTCGTTCCGAAGTCGACCTCTTTCCCATCGATCGAGCGAAGCGCACGGTCGTGTTCGACCAGCGCGCCGTGCTCGCCGGTCCGACAGACCCCATTCCGAAGGGCGGGAAGGTCAATCCATTCTCACTCGACAAGTTCCCCCTCTACCGTCTCGAACGGGTTTCGCCCGACACAGACCCCTATGCGACCATCCTGCCTCGCGCGACGAAAGAACTTGGGCGCGATCACCTACCCGGGAGCTTGCCACTGAAATGACGACCACGACCCACGAACGACTCTCCCTTCGCATCGAACGGCCCGAAACTCACATCGCAGAGGTCATCCTTCTGGGACCGAGTCGCGGCAACGCGATGGGACCGGACTTCTGGCGCGAAGCTCCTGCCGTCTTCGAGCAACTTGGTGCAGAGGAAGATCTGCGTGCCATCATCGTACGCGGAACGGGGAAGACGTTCTCTACCGGGCTCGACATCATGGGGATGGCGCCGGAGCTCATGCCCCTCGTTTCGGGCGGCGAAGCCTCGGGAAGGAAGGTCATCGAACTCGGCGAGCAGATGCAGCGAGCATTCCTCGAAGTTGCGAAGTGCAAGCAACCGGTCATCGCCGCCATCGATGGTTGGTGCATCGGCGCGGGGGTTGAGCTCGCATGTGCCTGTGATTTTCGCATCGCGACGGCCAAAGCGAAGTTCAGCCTTCGCGAGGTGAAGCTTTCGATGGTCCCCGATCTCGGCGGTATCCAACGCCTGCCGTACATCGTCGGCGAAGGCCATGCGCGGCAGATGGCGCTGCTCGGTGACGATTACCCCGCAGAAGACGCACTTCGGATGGGGCTCGTTACGAAGGTGGTGTCCGATGCGGAAGCGCTACGTGAAGAAGCCCTCGCGCTCGCCCGGAAGATCGCGCAAAACCCGCCACTCGCCGTGTCCGGCGTGAAGCGGGCGATGAATGCGCGGATGGCCGAGAGCGTCGAGAAATCGCTTGCGCTCGCGCTCGCGAAGAACGCGAAGCTCATCCCATCACGCGACTTCGGCGAGGCGATCGCTGCGCTGGTCGAGGGACGGACCGCCCGGTACTCGGGCAGTTGAGGCGCTCGTGAGCTTGCGTGGCTCCGGTCGAAGAGCCCAAGAAGCAGCGGCGATGGCCAGGATGACGATCGGGGTCACGACCTTGCCCATCGGGTCTCCGGAGAATGCGTGCGAGGCAGCTGCGCCCGTCAGGTCGAACACGATGCCCGCGTAGGCCCACTCTTTGAGCCTCGGCATACCCGGCGCAACGATCGCGAGCGCTCCGAGTACCTTCCACACGCCGAGGATGGTGAGGAAGTAGAGAGGGTACCCGAGGGCAGCCATGCCTTTCGCAACCTCGGGGGCTCGACTCAAGTCGCCCAAGCCGCCTGCGAGGAAGGCTGCCGCCACAAGACCCGTCGTCACCCAATATGCGATCGTTTTCGTCCGTGCGTTCATTGTTCGTTTTCTCCTGAACGAGCAAGATGCGCGCGCGAAGGTCTTCGCGGCAGATGGTACAGATGGGATTCATCTGCTACGATTTCGTACAAATTATGGAACCCCTCGAAACTTCAGAACTTCTTGCCTTCACCAAGACCATCGAGGCGAAGTCTTTGTCGCGAGCTGCCAGTGAACTCGGGGTGCCGCGAGCAACCGTGGGGCGTCGGCTCGCGCGGTTGGAAGAGCGCCTTGGCGTCAGGCTCCTGAGGCGTACGACTCGTTCGCTCACACTGACGGACGCGGGCGACGCCTTCTATCGTCATGCGCGAATCGTGCTCGATGCGGTGACGCAGGCCGAAGAGAGCGTGCGCAAAGACGACCAGACGATTCGGGGGTCGCTTCGCGTCTCGGTTCCGCCAATGACGGACGGGTCGTTCCATGAACTCGTATGCGAGTTCGGGCGCGCACACCCGAACGTACAACTCCACATCAACGCGACTGCACGGTACGTCGACTTGCTTCGTGATGGCTACGACCTCGCGATGCGCGCGAGTCTCGACCTCGAGCCAGGTCTCGTCTCGCGCACGCTCGTGCGTGCACGCGTCATTGCGGTGGCTTCCCCGAGTTACCTCGCTGCTTCGGGTACGCCGCAGCGCGTACGCGATCTTCGCAGCCACAACTGTCTGCTCGGATTCGCTCGGGGTGAGGTCCCGCACACCCACTGGCCTCGGCTTGGAGGGGGGCGAGTAGCCGTCGAGGGATCCTTCGTCGCGAACGACGTGAAGCTCCTCGCGGAAGCGGCTCGGCGTGGTCTCGGGATTGCGCTCCTTCCGACGCTCCTCATCGCGCCGCTCGTAGAACGTGGTGAGCTCGTGCAAGTACTTCCCGAGCTCATCGGCGCCGAATCTCGGGTCTCTCTCGTCTACCCCGAGAAGGAGTTCATGCCTCCGCAGGTGCGCGCATTCATCGATGCCGTCGTGGCGTGGTCGAAGGAAGGGCTTTCGAGCCTTCGTTTGGCCGAAAGGTGCGGGGAGGCGAGCAAGCGGAGAGGCCGCCCCGTCCGAAGCTGACTGGCGACTATTCGATCACGATACTGCGCTCTGCGATGAGGCGTTCGAGACTAGGCCTCGCATCGCCGAGAGATTCTTCGGGACCCACGTACCGGACCACCAAGAAGGAACGATGGCTGCAAATGAAGAAGCCCAGGCCGCCGAAAGGCATTTGCTCGACGGAGCTTCGCTGCGTGAACCACTGAAGCTCGAGATCTCGGTGCTTCGTTTTGTCGCCAGCTGCGAGGCTCGTCACAGGACCGATGCGAGGCACGAGGTCGGCCGTGCAACCGGCGCCTTCCAGTTTGTGGACCTCGAGTAGGCGCTTCTTGCCTTCTTCGGCGATGATGACCGAGTTGCCACTTCTTTCGCGAAGGACGAACCGCGCATCGAGGTTCAGCGAGAGCTGGTGCTTCGCCTCGTCCGCGGCACGAGAGGACGCCGACGAGGCGGCGGTTGCTGGCGTCGACGGGCCGGAGGCGGAGCCGCTCGGGATAGCCTGCGATGTGGTCACGGGTGGCGCGCCCTTTCCGCCCCCACAGCCGAGCGAAAGCGAAAGAAGCCATCCCGCGAGTGACGCGAGGGCGCATGCTTTCGGCGTCGAAGTTCGGCAAACGCGTCGAATTCCCATTCTTCCAGTCTACCCGCGATAGGCTAGGGGCCCATGTCAAACTCGCCCACGCGTCTATTTCTGATCCGCCACGGTGCCACTGTCCTTTCTGCGGAAGATCGCTTCGCGGGGGAGACCGACGTCGCGCTTTCCGAAGAAGGTCGCGCACAGGCGAAGGCCCTTGGGGCTCGGCTTGCTCCCGAGAATCTCGCGGCTGTCTATGCGAGCCCCATGCTTCGAACGATGGAGACCGCAAGGCTCGTTTGCCCCGACGGCATGCAGCCTGTCGCGGTGGATGGTCTTCGCGAGATCTCCCATGGCCGCTGGGAGCAACTCACGCGCAAGGAAGTCGAATCGCGCTACGCCGTGGAGTACGCGTCGTGGGAGGAAGACCCGTTCACGTTTGCTCCGGAAGGCGGCGAGTCTGGCGTGAGCGTCATGGCGCGTGCACTCCCGGCCATTCGTCAGATCGTCCTCTCGCACCCCTCCCGCAACGTTGCCGTGGTCTCCCACAAGGCCACCATAAGGCTCGTTCTATGCAGCCTCCTCGGCATCGATGCGCGTGGCTATCGTGATCGTCTCGATCAATCGCCAGCGTGCCTCAACGTCATCGACTTCAAAGACCCGGTCCGTGCGCGACTCATGACGTACAACGATACTGCTCACTATCGCGAAACCCCAAGGCGAGATCTTGCGGGGCTCTCCAAATGGTGGGACTCGAAGTAGTCAACGTGGCACGGCTTCTGCAGTACTCGATGCGGAGGACGAGATGCGAAAGCACCAGATGGCGGCTCGCGTGCCTCCCAGAGCACATCGCGTGCCACGCAGGAACGCCATGAATTCCCCTGCCGTTTCGTGGCAGCGGGCGCGTGCTCCGCTACAAGATCGCCTCAGCGTGGCATCGTGCATCGCGGTTCGGATTTCTTCGTGCCGCGTGAGGGATGCCCTTCTCGGTAGACCTAGGGATACCACGCCTCGGGAAGGGCCAGAGCGTCTGCCTCGAAGAGAGCATCGCTCATCGGCGTCTTCGCGCGCGCATACATTTGCGAAATCATCTCGCGCATCTCGCTGTCTTCGTCTTTCGTGATGTCGGCAGCGAGCACCATTCCGCAGCTTCGATCCGGAAGCGCGATGCGATAGCCGCCCGGGAACAGCCTTCGCCAAGCGGGCGCGAGGAGTGTACGCGATGAACCGAACGCGTCGTCGTGCATGAGGCCGCACCAGAGCAGCTTACCGCTCGCGCGAGAGCGCTCGTGGGTGTTCACCGGCTTCCCGTGCACCATGTTCTGCATGGCAGTTCGTTGCCAAGGGGCTTTCGACTCGTCCAAGAGCTTGGCTTGATCGACTGTAAGATACATGAAAGCGTTCGGCTGACTGCGAACCCCCCACGCCAGCACGAAGCCGGTATCCGAAAGGACGTGCTGCGCCACGGGGACGCCTCCGCCAAAGAGCTTTGCCGGCACGACGAGGGGAAAGAGTTGCTCGAGGAGTTCGCTTGCGCCAGCCATGAAGCGCCAACCTGCCACAACTGAGCGCTCTTGGAGGAGCACCTTGCGATCTCGGGCGACGATTTTCGTGTCGTTCGCGCGTCCCGAAGCTCGTGGCGGCACGAACGCGCGGTGCGGCGACCGTGGCCCAAAGGTTGCAGTTCTCGGAGTTGCTTGCGCTTTCGCAGGTTGCGCACCGGACCCCGGGGCGCAGAAGACAAACCCGAACGGCTCTTCCAAAGAGCCCTGGAGCGAAAACCATGAGCCTTCTCCTCTTTCTCTTTTTCGGTCTCTTTGTCGGCCTCCTTGCGCGCGCCATCATGCCGGGCAAGCAGTCCATGGGCTTCGTCATGACGGCTTTGCTGGGCGTCGCCGGCGCATTCGTCGGAGGTTTCCTCACGAGTCTCTTCACCGACCAGCGCGTGCTCGACCTCCACGCCGCCGGTCTCATCGGCAGCGTTGTCGGAGCGCTCGTTTTGCTCTTCGTCGCCCGCGCCCTTGCGGGTGGCGGTCGAAACGCCCTCGCCTGAGCGCGCCTGAAAAGCTCTGCGTTTCTGGTCTCATTTGGGTGCTGGTGCAGCCATTCGTTTCCCTCTAGTGTGCGGCGATGCCCTCGGCCGCTCCTTCGGAACCCGCTGCGCCCGCGCCCGGTCCCACGTACCCTTCGACTCCAGTGGCCCCGCCCACCCCGGCGAGCCCCCTGTCTCCCGTACGTACGCTTGCCAGCAAGATTCTCGTTCCAGTGCTCGCCGTTGGCATGCTCTCGCCTTGGGCTTCGTCGGGCATGGCCCTCCTTTCGGGCATCGTCCTCGCGCTGACGATTGGCAATCCGTGGCCCGAGCGCACCCGCGGGTTGGCTCACAAGCTGCTCACCTGGTCCGTCGTTGGGCTCGGCGCTGGCATGAACTTGTCGGTCGTCGCTCGTGTCGGTATCCATGGGTTCGGCTACACGGCAGTTGGTATCGCGACCGCATTCGTGCTCGGCACGTTCTTGGGCAAGCGCCTCCGCATCGCGAAAGACACTTCGCTGCTCGTCACCGTCGGTACGGCCATCTGCGGAGGAAGCGCCATTGCTGCGGTCGCGCCGGCCATTCGCGCGAAGCCGGAAGAAGTCACGATGTCGCTCGTCACCGTCTTCCTCCTGAACGCGGTGGGACTCTTCGTGTTCCCAACGATTGGGCACCACTTCCACCTGGAGGAGAGTTCTTTCGGTCTTTGGTGCGCGCTCGCCATCCACGATACGAGCTCGGTCGTGGGCGCGGCCGCTCAGTACGGCAAGCACGCCCTCGAAGTTGCGACCGCGGCGAAACTGGCCCGAGCCCTTTGGATCGTCCCCATCACGTTCGCCCTTGCCATGTACCGGGCGCGTACGGCAGGCGCAAATGAAGCAGGGGCGCCCAAACCGAAGCGCCCCTGGTTCATTGCTGGTTTTCTCGGCGTCGCAGCCATCGTGACGTACGTTCCTGCTGCTCGCAGCGTGGGGCACTTCGTCTCCGAAGGCGCCCACCGCGTCCTCGCCGTCACTCTGTTCTTGATGGGCCTTGGCCTGTCTCGCGAAGCGCTGAAGGCGCTCGGCTTCCGACCTCTGATACAGGCGATCACGTTGTGGTTCGTGCTCGCCAGCGCGACCCTCTTCGCCATCGTGCGCGGCTGGATTGTGTGAGTGTCCAGCGCCGCACGGCAGCGAACCGCTTACTTCACGTAGACTTCGAGCTTGCGGACGTTGTACGCGCCGCTGTTCTGCTTGAAGGTCCAGTCCGGATGCGTGCCGGAAGCGGCCGGCTGGTTGCCGAAGCCGAGGTCACTGTTGCCACCTCCCGACCAGCGGTTGTACGAGAAGATCATGTCCGTGCCGATGCTGAGCTGCATCGAGCCGTAGCAGGCTGACCCTACCGTTCGCGTATCGCGGTAGTCGTAGACACCGTTGTTGCCGCCGGCCGCGCCGTAGCAGTCCTTCCAGAACTCGAGCTGACCGGCCACCGGGTTGGCGACGTTTTGCACGAGCGCAGCATTGGAGATGACCGTGACGTTCGCAACAGCGGTGCCGTCGAAAATGGCGGTCGCGGGAACGCCGAGTTCGTTCTTGTTGACCGTGAACGCGTCCATCTCCGCCCACACCGTTTCGGCGTCGAGCGTCCACTTGTAGGCTACGCGCGTAAACGCGCCTCCTGCTGCGGAGTTGTCGATCGCGTAGGGAACGTCGGACGTTTGGTTCCAGTCGGCCGCGAGGGGAATGTCGAGGCTGTAGACGATGCTGTAGTCACAGTTGGGGCCCCCTTTACCAGCGACACAGGTGTCGCAGTTCGCGCCCTCGAAGCCTGGCTTGCACGCATTGCACGTGGCGCCCGTGAAGTTGCCCGTGCAAGTACAAACGGCCGTGCCCG
Source organism: Polyangiaceae bacterium (assembly GCA_046351415.1). Lineage (GTDB taxonomy): Bacteria > Myxococcota_A > Polyangia > Polyangiales > Polyangiaceae > JABFRG01. Next base: position 167,224 of record JAXLYO010000003.1, read on the forward strand.
TCGCGTCGGCGCAGGTGCCGTGCGAGTTGCAGGTCGCAGCAGCGCATGCCGGCTTGCACACCTTGTCGTTGTCCTTGTCCTGGAAGCCCGCGGCGCACGTGCTGCAGTCGCCACCGGTGTATTCGGCATCGCAGGTACAGACGGCCGTGCCCGTCGTGTCGGCGCAGGTGCCGTGCGAGCTGCAGGTCGTGGCGGTGCACGCGCCTTTGCACACCTTGTCGCCGTCCTTGTCCTGGAACCCTGCGGCGCACGCATCGCAATTCGCGCCCGTGTAGCCGGTCGCACACGTGCACACCGGCACACCCGTCGTGTCTACGCACGTGCCGTGACCGCTGCACGGGTTCGCCGGGCACTTGATGCCCGAGTCGACAGCGGCGTCGTTGCCGCCGGAGCTCGATGTGCTCGATGAAGACGTACTCGAGGTCGACGACGATGTGGTGCCCGACGAAGAGGTGGAGCTGCTCGAACTTCCGCCATCGACGTCATTCGTCGTCCCGCTGTCGCCGCACGCGACGGCCACCATTCCAACGATCAATCCCGAAGCAATTCCAATTCTGCGCATGATACCTCTTCTCTTCGTTGCTCCGCCTTCGACCGGGGCACAACGAGCTCAACTTAGTGGCGTCGCAAGACTCGGCAAAATTCGTTGCGCCTCTTCTTGGCTGCATTCGGCGGAGGGAGCGTGCCAACGAAATGAGGAAGGTGATTACGCCCCAAGCTGCGTGAGAGTCGCAGTTGCGCACACCGCTGCCCAATGCGTGCGGCATACATCTAGTGTGTAGTGTGCCTCTCCATATTTTTTGCCGAATGGAGACGGCAAGGACCTTGGGCGGGCAAGGGAATTCGCTCGTTCGGACGTTCAGCGCTTCGCTTTTTCCTATGCAAAATCCCTGTTTTCGACGTCGAAACGCCCCTCCGTGTTTCGAGCAGACGCGCTAGGGTCGACGCAAATTGGCGATGTCGACGATCCACGAATTTCTTCGACAGACCGACTGGTCCAAGACTCCGATTGGGGCCGTCGACACATGGCCGCAAAGTCTTCGCAACTACGTCGACATGATCATGGCGCTGCCCACTCCTGCGATCGTGTTTTGGGGGCCGCAGCAGACCCAGATTTACAACGCCGAGTACGCGGTCATCATGGGACCGCGGCATCCCCGTCACCTCGGCTCGACGTACGAGGAATGCTGGCCGGACACATATCCTCTCCTGGCCAAACCCATGCGCGCCATCCTCACGCAAGGTGGGCACTTCGCCGTCGACCGCGAACACATTCCGCTCACACGTCACGGGTACGCAGAAGAGGCATTCTTCAGCTTCACGTTCTCCCCGCTTCGTGACGACGAAGGAAACATCGGTGGCGTGTACCAACCCGTCGTCGAGATGACGGAAATCGTCCTCGCGGAGCGTCGCGCCGAGACCCGTCGTGCTCTCCGAGCGCAAAGTGACGTGTTTGCGGGTGCGACGGACGTCTTTTCGATGAGCCCAAAGGACGTGCCCATTGCGGCCATCTTTTGGCGTGGCGAGGAAGAAGCGGAAGAAGAGGGGTCGCGCCTCAAGCTCGTCGCCGCTTCGGGGTTTGCGAGCAACGAGGCTGCGTCGGAGCGCCTCGCGCAGGCCGATGAGACCATCTACCAGGCCCTCGCCGAGAATCGCTCGCTCACGCTCAATCTTCTCGTGCCCATCGCAGCTGGACCTTGGCCAGAACCGGTCAACACGATCTTCGTCACGCCGCTTCGGTTGCCGGACGGCGCGCTCCGCGGTGTCGCGGTGCTAGGCGTGAGCTCGCGGAGAAAATTCGACCAAAGTTACCGCGAGTTCTTCGAAGGTCTTGCCCAGGACATCGGAACGTCCGCAGCCGATCGCATTGCGAAGGAAGCGCATTCCAAAGCACGTCGAGATGCGGAAGCCGCCAGTCGCGCAAAGGACGAGTTCTTCGCGGTTCTCGGACACGAACTCCGAAACCCCCTCGCGCCCATCACCACCGCGCTGCAACTCATGCGTCTCCGTGGTGACGAGAGCATGCTCAAGGAGCGCACGATCATCGAGCGCCAAGTCGCACAGATCACGAATCTCGTGAACGATCTCCTGGATGTTTCGCGCATCACGCGTGGGAAGGTGATTCTCCAGAGGATGCCCGTCGAGCTCCTCGATGTCGTCGCCAAGGGAATCGAAATGGCGAGCCCTCAGCTCGAGGCACGTCGCCACCACCTCGAGGTCGACGTGGCGTCGGAGGGGCTGCCGGTCTTCGCTGATTCGATGCGACTCGCACAGGTCGTGTCGAACTTGCTGTCGAACGCGGCGAAGTACACCGAACGCCTCGGCCACGTGAAGGTTGCGGCGGAGCGTCGCGGAGCAGCCGTCGTTCTCGAGGTCTCCGACAACGGGATGGGAATCGCACCGGAAATGCTCCCGCGTATCTTCGAACCGTTCGCTCAAGAGCAGCAAACGCTCGACCGCGCGAGTGGGGGGCTAGGGCTTGGACTCACCATCGTGCAGAACTTGGTGAAGCTTCACGGAGGAACGATCGTTGCTTCCAGCGAAGGACGCGATCGCGGGACGACCTTTACGATCACTCTGCCTGTCTCCCACTTGCCCGTGGGCGCCGGAAGTTCGAAAAATGGAGCAGAGGCTCGGCCTCACCCGCCGGGGTCGCTGCGTGTCTTGGTCGTCGATGACAACGAAGACGCCGCAGACATGCTGGCTTCTGCCCTGGGCATGCTCGGGTGCCACACGAAGGTTGCTCATGACGCGGCAGAGACCGTCGAGGTCGTCGATTCTTTTGCACCCGATGTCGCGCTGCTCGACATCGGCCTGCCCGTGATGGACGGCTACGAACTCGCGGCACGCCTTCGTGCAGGACCGCGCGGAAAGGAACTGAGGCTCGTCGCCGTGACCGGCTACGGTCAGCAGTCAGACAAGCGCAAGGCGGAGGAGGCGGGCTTCGATGCGCACCTCGTGAAGCCCGTGCAAATCTCCGTCGTCGCGAAGCTCATTTCGGAATACAAGAAGGCCGCGAGCCGCTCGAATCCGCCGCCCTCATCGCCACCTTCGAGCTCGTCTTCGTAGAAGCGAAAAAGCTCCCAAAGCGTCGCATGGGGCAGAAGCGTCGGTGTCCCCTTGCATATGGCGCCCCGACCGTGCGCCTCGAATCATCGGATTTCGCTCGCACCGCATTTGGCATGTCTGATGCCTTTCCCACAGGCATGAAACCCCATCACTACACCTTGATTGCGGCGTTCATCCTTGCAACGGAAGGGGCCTTTTCCATCGTGCGCCTTCTGACGCGCATGGAGTATCCGACCATCGCGCCGGTAGCGGGAGCCGTTGTCGACATTGGTCTCGCGAGTCTTTGGGTGACGGGTGCGGTCGCAGCACTCGTACATCGAACCTTGTTCGCATTCTTCGTCGTCATGGCAGGCGCGTTCATGTCGCTCGTGCATGCGGCGATGTTCTCCATCGTGTCTCCCTCGACCGGTGCGGGCGTACCGTTCTTGGTTGGGGCGCTCGCGGTCGCATTCTGTCTCAAGCGATCCGTGAAGGGGTGGGACATCGAAGCACCCGCGACGTATGAAGACCGAATCACCCCGGAGCCGAACGCGTGGTCCGAGGCCTACCGCCCGCACGCTTGAGGCCTTGCGTCAAAACGCGTGCCCCGCTCCGAAGTACACACCGATGGGCCTCGCATCGGGCGAGTACGCGAGGTCCATGCGGACCACGAAGCTGGTCCCCGACTTGATGCGCAACCCTCCACCGACGCCGTACTTCAGGCCGAGACCCGTTCCATCGAGTTCAGGATGCGAGACGTAGTCAGCCCACAGCCGCCCTGCGTCGAAAAAGGCAACGCCGCCCAGCGAGAACCTCTTGTGGGAGATGCGAAAGTCGAAAAGGTCGGCGCGCACTTCGATGTTGCCGAGGACCTTGGCCTTTCCGTAATAGCGCTGCGCGGGGACGCCGCGCACACCGCTTGCTCCTCCGATTGCGTTCGAGTCTTCGTAGCGCGTCAGCTCGTAAAAGGGGGCATCCCCGAAAAAGAAGTCGGCGATCACGCGCGTCGCGAGGACCAAACGCGGGGTTCCGAGCTTCTGGTAGAAGCGGACGATGAAGTTCGCCTGCGCATATTGGTAGGGAAGAATCGAGCCTTGGCTACCGGGCGACAGGCGGAATGTGGCTTGATGAAAGGCGCCCTTCGTGGGGCTCACTTCGTTTTCTCGCGTATCGTAGATGTATCCGTATTCGAACCGTGCAACCCCATGGGGGTCGGTGCGACCCAAGATTTCTTTGACGGCCGCGCTCCCGCTGCGCATGTCTGTCGCGAGCTTTCCGTCGGCAGGGACGTCGATCCAGTTGTGGGTGTAGCTGAGCCCGAGGAGAGCAAAGTGTCCGCGGGCGAGGGTGAGACGCGATTGCGTGCGCACCGCGGGCGACCTACGGCCGTATTCGAAGAAGCGCGGTGGGGAAGGGACGAGCGTCTCCGCCTCGTAGATAGAAGCGTTTCCAAGGCCGTAGTACTTCAAGGTCGACAGCCAGCTGAACGATGGCCGGATCTCGAAGCGCCACACGTCGCGAAGGAGGTGAGGCAAGATGATCTTCGCTTGGTATTCTTGCAGGGGGACGTCGATGCCACCGTCCGGTGCGGGCTTGAACGTGATCATCGTCGCCGCTTCGAGACGCCACTTGTAGGGCTTGTAGCCTTCTTCGATGCGTTGGAGCGCTGTCGTAAAGCCGCCGCCGACGCCCACGTCACTATCGCCGCCGACGACGGGCACGAGAGCCTTCTCGGTCCGATTCTTCGGCTCCTCGGGTACGTCGGGCCATTCGTCTGCAGCTGCACGGCGTGTCGTGAGCAAAAGACCGCTGGCGACGACGAGGGAGGGCTAGCGTAGTGGCGATGCGCGAGTCACGACCTGTGCAGCGTTACCGAGTCGTCACGCGGAGTAAAGAGTGCGCGCGAGAACTGCGACCTAATGAAGTATTTCCGAGGGCGCGCCTGTGTCATCGCGGGACTAGAATCGGAATTGACGATGCTTGAAGGCATGGCCGTACACACCGAAGCGATCATTCGCACCGAACGCCTCAACCTCGAGCCGATCGGCCCTGTTCATGCAGAACGCCTTTGGCCTCTCCTTCGCGACGCGGCCCTCTATGCGTTCATTCCGGAGATGCCACCGCCGAACGTGGAAGCTCTCCGCGCTCGCTACGAGCGCTGGTCCAGGCGTGGAAACGTGGAAGGAGACGAAATCTGGCTCAACTACGCTTGTCTGCTGCGAGAGGAGCAGTGGTACGTCGGTACGGTCCAAGCGACGGTCCGAGAGGAGTCGGGCGAGCGAACGACGCGATCTCGTAGACGCGCACTCCTCGCGTACATGACCATTCCGTCGGCTTGGCGACGGGGGTTTGCGCACGAGGCGTGCAATGGGCTCATGCACGTTCTGCGAGACGCCTTCGACGTCGCTGTGTACGAGGCGCGAGTCGATACACGCAACGAAGCGTCATTGGGGCTGCTTCGCTCCCTCGGATTCGAGCAGGTAGCACGCATCGATGGTGCTGATACCTTCAAGGGCGTCGTGAGTGACGAATTCGTATTCGCACGAGGTGCGCATTCTTTGCCCTCGCTGAGACTCGAAGTTCGCTAACGTCTCTTCGGGAAGGAACCCATGGGAAGACTCGAAGCTGGAAAATGGCAACCTGGGTGGGATACCTCGTCGAGCGGCGCGTTCGAGCGCAAGGCATCTGCATTTCGCGATCACATTTCGCGGGAGCCGGGCGCACGCTTTCCGCCGGCGGAGCGCCGCTATCATCTCTACGTGTCCTATGCGTGTCCGTGGGCACATCGCACGCTCATCGTTCGCGCCCTGCGCGGGCTCGAAGACTCGATTCCAGTCACCGTGCTCTCGCCTCGTATGGGCGACCACGGATGGCAATTCACGGAGGATGACCCCGACCCGCTCGCGCCCGAGCCGATCGACGATCTCGAGCCGCCGCCGCGATACCTTCGCGATGTGTACCTGCGGGCGAAGCCTGACATGAGCGGCAAAGTGACGGTGCCGGTTCTCTACGACCTCGAGACCGACAACATCGTGAGCAACGAGTCTCGCGAGATTATGCGCATGTTCGATACTGAGTTCGAGGTCTTCGCAAAGCGCGGCCCTTCACTCGCACCGCCCCATCTGCGCGAGCAAATCGATGCGGTTCTCGACGAGATCTACGACCCCATCAACAATGGCGTCTACCGGGCCGGGTTCGCGACGACTCAAGAAGCCTACGACGTCGCGGTCGAAGAGCTGTTCGCGGCGCTCGGCCGCTGGGATGCGGTTCTGGCGACGCAGCGGTACGTGACGGGGAGCGAGCTCACGGAAGCCGACATCGCGCTCTACACGACGTGCCTTCGATTCGATCTCGTCTACTACGCGCACTTCAAGTGCAACATTCGGAGGCTTGCCGACTATCCGCACCTGTTTGGCTTCCTGCGCGAACTCTACCAGATGAAGGAAATCCACGAGGTGAGCCGGTTGGACCACATCAAGGAGCACTACTACTGGAGTCAAAACAACGTGAATCCGAGTCGCATCGTGCCCAAGGGACCGACGGTCGAACTCGACGCGCCCCACGAGCGCGGCCTCGTGGGAGGCACCCTGCCCTAGGTGCGACGCAGCCTCGATGCGAGGCCGTGGGCTGTCTCCCAATCATCTAGCATCTAGCGGACAGCCCTAGCCGAAGAACGTCTGTTGATGCTGGTTCTTGAGGAACGTGACCACGTCTTCTCCGGACGTGAACATCATCTGTGCGGTCATCGATGCCATGGCGCTTCCTTTCGACTGCGTCGCAATGGACATCGAAGCAGCATGTGTGCCAACGGGGCTCGCGCTCTCTCAGAAGACGGCTTTGGGAACGAGCTTGCTGAGGAATCGGCTTACTTTGCACCAGAACGAGGTGCATGTGCTGGTACGCCACGGCACGTTGAGGCTCGGAAGGAGAAGCGCAGTCGTCACTTGAAACGAGTCGAGTGAGGCATTCATGATGTTGGTGCCCGTGGTGGGCTCACCGGGATGAGTCAATGCCCACAGAGTCCAGCTGAACCACGTCGGAGGGTTGCGGTCGTCGAAGAGGGCGCGGGTCCAGCCAGCACCGTCCCATCCTTCGGGCTTGATGCCCAACTTGTCGACGATGGATCCTACCGCGTAGTAGCCGAAGTCGTTCGTCGCATTCCATTGATTCCACCAGAATGCACCGCCGGAGCCCGTGCCGTGGTTCGCCATCAGCCAGAGCGACGAGTAGGCCTGAAGGGCAACTTGGTAGACGCGATACGCCATGGAGACGTGCTGCCCATTGTGCTCTGCCGGATTCCAGCGAAACGCGTTGAAGAAGGCGTAGTCGGAGACGATGTTGACGATCGATGCGAGCGCGAAGTCTCCCACGTTGCTCCAGAAGCCGGGGCGGTTGGCGTCGGCTTCGAGCAAAGCTTCGAGACGTGCTGTTCTCTTCGCATCCGCCGCAGCGTCGTCGTAGGCCGGAATCATGTTCTCGTGCTTGAAGAGCTTCGCCTGCAGGTCGACGCGCTTTGCAGCGGGCAGGGAAGTCCAATCTTCTTCCGCAGTCATCGTGCCGCGTGCAACCGGATGTCCCTCGAGCTTCGCGATGGTGGCGAGCGTTTCTTGCGAGATATGGAGAATGCGCAGAACCTTCTCGAGCGACGCGTTGCCGTTCGTCAGCTCTTCGATCGTCGCGATGGGCAAAGCCGGCGGGTACTGCAACTTGAACAACTTCCCGAGCGTCGACATCTTCTTCTCGTCGGTGGATGTCGCGTAGCTGCTTCGGAGTGCGGACGGGGTCGTGCTGAGACGTACGGCGAGCCGCTCGAAGGTTGCCTCGGGGATCTCGAGCTTCGTCATGATCGTGTCGATGTCGAGGTCAGCGCGCACGGCGCTCACGAGGACCTCACGCGGAACCTCGACGCTCATCTCACGTTCCAAGACGAGCAACGCAATGCGCGATTTGAGCGATCGCTTCACCGCAACGGACTTGAATTGGACGGCGAGGGACCCGCGCTCGATGTCGAGTGTGTCTGCGACCGCATCGACGGTACCGGGCTTCAGGGTCGTGAAATCGATCGGTGCCGGCTCGGTCGGATCACGATCGAGGTTGCCTTGCGTTTCCTCCGAAGCAGCCGAACAGCCGGCTACCGCCGCGGTCGACAAGAGACAGGTCAGCGCCAAGACGAGTGTGGACTTTTTGCGCATGTGATGTCTCTAAGCAGCACCCGTGCCATGCGATTTCATTGAGGATTTCCACAGCCAGAGCACAAAAATATAGTGGCACCATCCAAAAGAGCGCGCCAATTGCGTGCGAGCGCCCATGGCAGAGGTCTGGCGGATCCGTCTCTGAGGGAGCGTGGATCCATCCTTGCGCCTGCTCGTCTGCACGGCGATCGAGGCAGAGGAGAGGTCGCGCTCGTCATCACACCGCGCTCCATGCTCCCGATTGCCCATCCAGTGGATGCCATCGTTTGGATGGGGGTGAAGGGAAGGGGCAGGCATGGAGGTTCACTCGCTTTCGCCGTTCGACGGCGTTGACGCGCAGGAGGTGAGCGCATCGGACGCACACCTACCGTGTCGCGCCGGTGCCGTAGTTTAACGAACTCGTAAGGGCAGGGCTTGTCTTCGTCGCTTTCACGCCCCCCTCTTGCGGAGTAGGATGCAGCCATGCGCGCGCGCCACTTTCATCGATTCTTCATCGTGTCTCTCGCGGCCACGGCTGCTGTGGCTGCATGTTCCGATGGGGGGATCGACCCCATGAATGACGGGGGCACGCGTACGGACTCCGGACAGACGAGTGGAGGCCCCGATGCTTTCAATCCGCCTGTCGATGGAAGCGTGTTCGATGCACCCATCGCGACGGATGCGAACGACGATGTCATCGATGGCTCGGCGAACGACGGAGATGCAGCCGACGCGGGCGACGCTTCCTTCGATGCGAGCGATGCGACGGACAGTGGCGTCGTGGTCGTCGACGGGCCCGACGACCCGCCCGTCCCGTTCCCGACGACGACGCCCAACATCTTCGGCTACACGCTTCAAGACGCATTCCCAGGCACGTTTCTTTCTGGCGCGATGGACATCGATTGGCCGGTGGGTTCGAACCAACCATTCGTCCTCCAACGCGGAGGTCACATCGTGCGCCTGCTCGGGAATGGCGCGCGGACGGTGGTTCTCGACTTCTCGAGTTTGGTGGCCATGCGCGGGGAGGGCGGCGCACTCGGGATGGCCCTTCACCCGAAGTTCGCGGATGCCGGTGACCCGCACCCCTACGTCTACGTCTGGTACAACGCGGAAGGGAACCCGACGAAGAACCGTCTTTCGCGCTTCACGTGGAACGGCACTTCGTTCCCGCTGAACTCCCAGCTCATCATGGTCGACCAGGTGGAAACTGCGACCGAGCACAACGCAGCGCACATCCGCTTCGGGCCGGATGGCTTCCTCTACTTCGGCAACGGCGACGATACGCGCTCTGCTGTGACGGCACAGAAGCTGAACGGCGGTCTTTTCAGCGGCATCTTCCGCATCGACGTCGACCAAAAAGGCGGAGGCATCAGCCACCCTCCGACTCGTCAGCCGCAGAGCGCGACGACCCAGGGCTACTACATTCCGAACACGAATCCGTTCGTCGGTGTCGCGGGAGCGAATGAAGAGTACTACGCACTCGGCTTCCGCAACCCGTACGGATTCAACTTCGATCGCCAAGACGGCTCGTTGTGGCAGGCCGACGTCGGCGACAGCTTCCGCGAGGAAGTGAATCAGATTTTTTCGGGGGGCAACTACGGCTGGCCTTACTTCGAGGGCAACAAGCCAAACGCCGCGGGCAACGTGAACATCGGCGTCTACTACGCTCCGAAGTTCGAGTACTCGCACGCGTCGATCGGTGACCTCTCCGCCGTCATGGGCGGGTACGTGTATCGCGGCGCTGCACTCGGCGCGCTGACGGGAAAGTACATCTTTTCGGACTGGCCGACGGGGCGCGTCTGGGCGCTCGATACCGCCGCGGGGACTCGCACGTCGCTCACGGAGTCGAACTGGCAAAACGCACCGGTCGGATGGGGGCAAGACGCTGCAGGGGAGCTCTACCTGATCGCGTGGAGCAAGATCCTGAAGCTCGTGGCGGCGCCCGCGCACACGGTCCCCCTCAAGCTTTCGGAGACGAAGATCTTCCGCAATCTTCAGACGCTGAAAGTGCCAACAGCCATCAAGGGCTACGCCATCAAGTCACCGCTTTGGTCGGACGGCGCAGCGAAACAGCGCTGGGTGTACGTGCCGCAAGGCAATACGGCGACCATGACCGCGAGCGGGAAGGTCACGCTCCCCGTAGGCTCGATGCTCATCAAGCAGTTCGACCTTCCAGCGAATACGCAACCCGTCGGGGGGCGCACTCGCCGTCTCGAAACACGGGTGCTCGTCGTAGGGACCGATACGACCTACGGCCTTACCTACCGCTGGAATGCGCAAGGCACGGATGCAGACCTACTCCTCGATGCCGTAGACGAGACGATTGTCGACGCGGATCCGAACGAGACTCGTACCTGGCACTTCCCGAGCCAAGGCGAGTGTTGGTCGTGCCATCGCGCCGAGAATCGCGTCATCGGCTTCAAGGGTGAGCAGATGAACTTCGGTAACCCGAACCAACTGCAGGAGCTCGCGACGGCAGGCGTGTTCGATGCGAACAGCATCGCCACTTCCCCGGCTCCGCTCGCTTCCCCCTCCGACGCCAACGAGACGATCGAGGCCCGTGCGAGCGCCTACTTGGCGGCGAATTGCTCGTCGTGTCACCACCCCGGCGCTTCGTTTCTCGGTGGCGGTGATACGTGGAACGCGTTGCCTGGAGTACTTCCGAGCAACCGCGGACTCGTGAACAAGCCCCACCACAATTACCCCATGGCGAGCGGTCTCGGCCTTCCGAACGCCCCGCTCGTCTCGCCGGGCAATCCCAACAACTCGATCCTTCTCGCCCGCATGAAGTCCGTCGACGCCGACCTTCGCATGCCGCCGCTCGGACGCACACGCGTCGATCCCGTTGGTGTCAGCGTGATCGAAGCCTGGATTACGCAGCTTCCCCCCTGAGAGGAGTCTCCATTGAAAGTCTCTCTGTTTCTCGCCAGCGCAGTCGCGCTGAGCGTTGCGGGTGCCGCTTGCTCTGACGACGGCGGGGGCAATCCCTTGGACGCCGGGGGAAAGCCGGGTCTCGAAGCGGGCACGCCGGACGCATCGGTCCAAGGAGATGCCGAGCCTCCAGAAGTGGACAAGCCCGACGAGCCACCTGTCGCCTTCCCGGGCACGGTGCCTGCTCTCTTTGGCTATGCGCTCGTCGATGCGTTTCCAGGCACGTTCCTCTCGGGTGCGATGGACATCGAGTGGCCGGTCGGTTCGAGCGAGCCCTTCGTCCTCCAACGCGGCGGGCACATCGTGCGCCTTCACGGTGGGGGGCAGCGCACATTGGTTCTCGACTTCGAGAACCTGGTGGCCGTACGTGGCGAAGCTGGGACGCTGGGCATGGCGCTTCATCCGAAGTTTGCCGACGCCGCGGATCCGCACCCCTACGTCTACGTTTGGTACAACGCGGAGGGGAACCCGACGCACAATCGACTCTCGCGCTTCACGTGGAACTCGGCGTCGAAGGTCTTCGAGCTTGGCTCGCAGCTCATCATGGTCGATCAGGCCGAGCAGGCGACGGAGCACAATGCCGCCCACATTCGCTTCGGACCGGATGGCTTTCTCTACTTCGGAAACGGCGACGACACGCGCTCTGCGCAAACGGCGCAGAAGCTCGACGCAGGCCTCTTCAGCGGCATTTTTCGCATCGATGTCGATCAGAAAGGCGGTGGAACGAGCCATCCGCCGACGCGCCAGCCCACAGGGGCATTCACGCAAGGCTACTACATCCCGAATGACAATCCGTTCGTAGGCGTCCCCGCGGCGAACGAGGAATACTACGCACTCGGATTCCGCAACCCGTACGGCTTCAACTTCGATCGCTCGAACGGCGCGTTGTGGTTGGGTGACGTTGGCGACAGCTTCCGGGAGGAGATCGATCGAGTCGTAGCGGGTGGCAACTATGGCTGGCCCTTTTTCGAGGGAAAGAAGCAAGTCATGACAGGGGCCCCCACCATCGGTGCGCTCATGGCGCCGACGTTCGACTATACGCACGCTTCGCTCGGAGACCTTACCGCCATCATGGGCGGGTACATCTATCGAGGAGCTGCCTTGCCCGAATTGAATGGGAAGTACATCTATTCGGATTGGCCGACCGGAAGGGTCTGGGCCCTCGATACGACGAAGGGGACCCGCACGTCTCTCCTCGAATCCAATTGGGACCAAGCACCCGTCGGATGGGGGCAAGACGCCGCGGGCGAGCATTACCTGATCGCATGGAGCAAAATCCTGAAGATCGCGCGCTCGACAACCCCTCACGGTGTACCGCTCAAGCTGTCCCAGACGAAAATCTTCCGCAATCTCACGACACTGAAGGTGCCCTCGGCCATCTCGCCCTATTCCATCCAGTCGCCGCTTTGGTCGGATGGCGCCGCAAAGGAAAGATGGGTCTACGTGCCGAGCGGTCAAAAGGCGCTCATGACGGCGACGGGAACCGTGACGCTTCCACCCGGGTCGTTGCTCATCAAACACTTCGAACTCCCGCCGAACGCACAGCCCACCGGTGGACGAAGCAGGCGACTCGAGACGCGCGTGCTCGTCGCCGCGAACGATACGTTCTACGGCGTCACGTATCGCTGGAACCGGGAAGGGAGGGACGCCGACCTTCTGCTCGAGTCGGTCGACGAGACCATCCCGGATGCGGATGCAGCCGAGACGCGCACGTGGCACTTTCCGAGCACGGGCGAGTGTTGGTCATGTCATCGAGTCGAGAATCGCGTGCTCGGGTTTCGTGGCGAACAACTGAACTTCGCTCGGTCCGAGGGTAGGGCGAATCAGCTGGCGGAACTTGCGTCGTCGGGCATCTTTGATGCGGCGAGCGTCGAGAGCTCGCCTGCGGCACTCGCTTCGCCGAGCGATGGCAATGCCCCGATCGAAGCGCGCGCCGGTGCCTACCTCGCTTCCAACTGTGCCCCCTGTCATCATCCTGGTGCCTCGTACCTGGGAGGACAGGAGACGTGGAATGCGCGAGCTGGCGTGCTGCCCGTCCAGCGCGGGCTCTTGAATGCGCCGCATCACAACCTTCCGATGGCGAGTGCGCTCGGGCTTCCGAATGCGCCCCTGGTCGCTCCAGGGAGCCCGGAAAACTCGATCTTGCTCCAGCGCATGAAGAGCGCGGATGTCGACTTGCGCATGCCGCCGCTCGGTCGGTCGCGTATCGACCCTGTCGGGGTGAGCGTTATCGAAGCATGGATCAAGCAACTCCTTTGACCGGTCTCGTGCCTGCACGGCCACCTTTTCAAGTAGCGGACTTCTGACCTAAGTTCGACGGTGATGAAACTCGATGCATTGCTCCTTTCACGCGAATGGCGTGATGGCGACGAGGGCATCGAAGTCGTCCTGTGGGCTCGTGCAGCGGAAGGGCCCGTGCGCGTTCGTGTCACGGGCCAAGAGGCCGTGATGTTCGTGCCACGAAGCGCGCAGACGCACGACGGACGGCGAGTCCAGCGACCGCTCGTATCGCTCGACGGGGGACCGGTCGATGCCTTGTACTTTCGCACACAACGTCGCCTCGTGGAGGAGCGTGAGAGGTTGCGAGATGCGCTCGTCCTTCCGCTCGAGTCGGACATCAAGCCGTCGGACCGATTTCTGATGGAACGGTTCGTCACGGGGGCACTCAGCATCGAAGGGGAGGGCGAGCTCGTGCGTGGGGTTCTGCACTTCACGAACCCTCGTATCAAGTCTGCCGACGCATCGATCCCGCTTTCGCTCCTTTCGCTCGACCTCGAAACCGAGGGCTTGAACGGCGACATCATCGCTGCAGCCCTCGCCATGGAGAACTTCGAGCGCGTTTTCGTGGTCGGAAACTGCCCGCCTACTTGGCGTGGCGACTGTCGGCGCGAATCCGTCGTGTTCGTGAAGGACGAAACGGCGCTTTTGCGCGCACTGTTCGGCGCGATCTCGGAGTGCGATCCGGACGTCATTTGTGGTTGGAACGTGACCGAGTTCGACCTCGCCGTTCTTGACGCGCGCGCGCGTGAGCTTCGTGTTCCCTTCGCCATCGGGCGCGGAGGCGAGCGCGCTCGCGTCCTTCCCGGGTCTTCCTCGTCGCGGCCGTCCGTCGCCCGCATCCCCGGGCGAGTCGCGCTCGACGGCGTCGCGACCTTGCGCACGGCGACGTACGCGCTCGAGCGCTTCACGCTCGAGTATGTCTCGCAAGAGCTCCTCGGACGCGGGAAGAAGATCGAAGCGACGAACGACCCCGTGGCCGAGATCATGCGTATGCACCGCGAAGACCGCGAGAGCCTCGCGCTTTACAATCTCGAGGACACTAGGCTCGTTCTCGATATTTTTGCGAAGACGGACCTCCTCGCGTTTGCCATCGAACGATCGAAGCTGACGGGACTCGCGCTGGATCGACAAGGTGGATCGGTTGCGGCGTTCGATCACCTGTATCTTCCGCGGCTTCATCGGCGTGGGTTCGTCGCTCCCGACGTGGGAGACATCGCCGGCGAAGCCAGTCCGGGCGGGCACGTGCTCGACTCCGTGCCGGGGCTCTACGAGAACGTTCTGTCCTTCGACTTCCGGAGTCTGTACCCCAGCATCATTCGAACGTTCCAGATTGACCCCCTGGGGCTCGCGCAACCTGGCGAAGACCCGATTCCCGGCGAAGATGGCGCGACCTTTGCGCGGACGGGCGCCATTCTTCCAGAGCTCATCACGTCCCTGCACCATGCGCGAAGTCGTGCCATGGAGGCCAAGAACGTCGAGCTCTCGCGCGCCATCAAGATTCTGATGAACTCCTTCTATGGCGTCCTCGGCACTCCGGGGTGCCGGTTCTTCGACCCACGGCTCCCCACGTCGATCACGCGACGGGGACACGCCATCATCGAACGAGCGCGGTCCTTCTTCGAGCAGAAGGGGCTTCCGGTCATCTACGGAGACACCGACTCACTCTTCGTACATGTCCGTGGAGGAGGAACGGAGGGCACCATCGCGGCGCTCGGCAAGGAACTCGCGCAAGAGCTCACGGCCACCATCGCGCGAGAAATTGCCGCGGAGTCTCGACTCGAAAGTCATCTCGAGCTGCGCTTCGAATCTCACTACCTACGCTTCCTCATGCCGACGACGCGGGGGGCCGACCGAGGCTCGAAGAAGCGCTATGCTGGGACCGTGCGGAAGCCAGCAGGCATCGAGCTCGTCGTTCGCGGGCTGGAGGCCGTGCGTCGCGATTGGACGCCGCTGGCGCGACGGGTCCAGGTAGAACTCTTGCGTCGGGTGTTCTCGGATGAGCCGTTCGAGGATTGGCTCCGTCAAGTCACGAAGGACCTTTCGAAAGGGCGCTTCGATGCCGAGCTTGCGTACCGCAAGCGTTTACGGCGCGATCTCGGAGCCTACGCCAAGGGATCCACGAATGGTCGCGGAGGGCCGCCGCACGTGCAGGCCGCGCGGATGCTCGAAGGAGAAGGCGAGAGCCAAGCGAGTGAGGTGGAGTACGTCATCACGACGCGAGGGCCAGAGCCGCTGACGAAGCGAAGCTCACCCATCGACCATGCGCACTACTTGGAAAAGCAACTCGAGCCTGCCTGCGACGTGGTGCTCCCGTTCGTGGGCACCTCCTTCGCCCGCGTGGCCGGCGCCCAGCCTAGCTTGTTCTAGAATGCGACGGAGCCGATGCCCTAGTTCGTGCTCGCGCCGACCGCTGCGATGATCTTTTCGCTGAACTTCGGAATGTCGTCTGGATTGCGACTCGTGATGAGGCGTTCCTCGGGATGCACCGAGTCGATGACCGCATCGACCTGGAACTCGTCGCCCGGGTCGTGATGGTTGAACCCGCGGACGGTGCCGGGGCGCAGAGAAATGAGCATCGTCTCGGCCCCTTCCTCTTCGAGGGCGTCGCGAGGGCCCGTGAGTTCGACTTGCTCGAAACCATCCGTCACGACGAATGCGATGCGTTTGCCGTTCAGCTTTTCGGAAGAGCTCATGATGCGGTGCTCCAAGTATTCTTTCGCCCGAGGGTGCGAAGGCGTCCGCCGTTCCAAACGTGCAATGCGCGTTCCAGCGTGTCGTAGGTCTCGGATTCGGCATGGATGGGGGGCCACCTGATTGCGTCGTGCGTCCTCTCGTGTGGCAGAGCGGCGCGTTTGGGGCGACTTGCCTCGGGCGGGGGATGCGCTTGAATTTCGGCCTCTGGCTCGATAGTTTGCCCGTCGTGACCGCTTCGCTCGCCATCCTCGTGCCGTGTTTCGGCGACAACGAGCGGCTCACCGCCGTGCTCCACGACCTCCGCCGCGTGCTCGCGGACTATGCGGTTACCGTATACCTCGTCGACGATGGCAGTCCGCGCCCCGTCGAGTGGTCTCGGGCCTGGGAAGGTCCGGGGTTCCGCGTTCGCCTGTTTCGCCACGTCGTCAACCTCGGGCAGGGCGCAGCCCTCGAGACCGCCAGGCGTGCAGCGGTGCGTGATCGCGCTCGGCTCTTTCTTACCGTCGACGCCGACGGACAGCACGCAGCAGACGATGCGCTTCGGCTCGTTCAAGCCGTCGAACGCGGGGCCGACGTTGCGCTAGGCAATCGTTCCGCAGGCGCGAGCAACACTCCTGTGTTTCGGCGTGCTGTCCTCCTCCTGGCGCGCGTGTTCGAGCTCGCGCTGACGGGGCGCCTCTTCGGAGACGCGCACAACGGTCTGCGCGCGTTCTCCCTTTCCGTCGCCGAAGCCCTGCGTATCGAACACCCGCGCATGGCCCACGGCACAGGCATCATGCTCGCGCTTTGCGCCATGCGGCCCAAGCTCCGCATTGTCGAGCTGCCGGTGACGATTTCCTACTCCGCCGCGACGCTCGCCAAGGGGCAGCGGGCTTCGGGGGCGTTCACGATCGTCGGCGACTTGCTTACGCATGCCCTCTTCCGGCCCACTGCTAAATGACCGCCGCCACCATCGTCTTGCTCGCTCTGATCGTCGGTCTCTTCGTCTACGACGTCGCAACGAGTCAAGGCGCACGTCGAGCGCTGTGGCTCCAAGGGGTCGTGTTCGCGACGGGGGCGCTCCTCATCGTCTTCCCGGAATGGACGACACGTCTTGCGCACTTGGTCGGCATTGGCCGTGGCGTCGACTTCGTTCTCTACCCCACGGTTCTGTGGCTCGTGCGCGAGTCCCTCGTCGCGCGCCGACATCGAAAAGACGATCAGCGCAAAGTCGAAGAGGCGGTGCGTGCACTCGCACTACGCAGTTCGGTCGAAGGCGCGCACGACGTGTCGTCTTCGCGAACGGAATAGTGGCGACCATGGAATTTCGCCGCATAGAGCCACGTCCAAGGTGGGCGTGAGACGCAGAGGGCCCCGCCTTCCTTCGTTGCATCGATGAGCGTGCGATCCACCTTCCTTTGAAGCAGCTCAGGAAACGTGCTCCCGGCAGGCGCCAGCCAGGCTCCTCGTGTCCCCACGGCGATGGCGAGCGGGAGCGTCCAAGCGGCGAGCGTGCTCAGTCTCGGAAGCGCCCTCGCGCCGAGGAGGACGGTGAGCGTCGCGAGAGTGATGGGAAAGTAGAGCGTGTATCGAAGCTCGTGCGATTGAGGCATCAGTGAGGTGAGCACGGTGAACGTACCGAGTACGACGACGAGCCGCTGCCGAATAGGACCGCGAAGGGCGCAGACACACCAAGATACGAGGGCGAGGTGTACCACCATGCCCACGCCGAACGAGCCGCCCATGCGGTAGCCCGGGTGCGAAGGCGGTGTCCACTGGTCGATGGAGTATCGGTTTGGTTCGCCAAAGGAAGGAAGGCCCACTTCCAACAGGGAAAGGACGAAGCGAACGGGCTGGGACGCGTGCTCCAGCCATACGGGCGACGAGGAGTAGCGCGTCTCCGTGAATGGCAACGCGCGACCGAAGAGGGAGAGTTCGACCGGGTAAACCGGGTTGCCGTGGAGCGCCACGTTCTTCAGTGGCACGAAGAAGACGAGCGCGACGAGTAGGAATGGCGCGAGGGACTTTCGCGAGAATGTCGCGCCACCCGAGTGCGCTCTCCAGAGCCTCGCGACCAGCACACACAGAACGAATAGTGCAGGCGGCAGATGCTGCAGGCGCATGTTCGTCGAGATGGCGAGGAGGAGGAGCGAGCAGGAAATGGAAGCCGCCTTCCCGAGACGTTTCGAAGGAAGCAGCGTCGTCCGGAGAAGCGCACTCGAAAGCGCGAGAGAAGCGGGAAGGTCCACGTACGTGCTGGTGGCATGCGTCATGACCAGCGGTATGCCGAGCAGAACGAGAACGAGCGAACCGAAAGGTGCGCGGGATGGGGTGCTCGCTCTACCGTCGCGAGGGACGAGACCTCGTATCGACAGCGCAAAGAGCGGCAAGCTCGCGAGCGCCGCGAAATTGGCTGCTTCGGGGCGCCGGAACATACGCCAGAGCACGCCTTGGATGAGCTCGCCGAGCAATGGGAAGCCGGCGAAGCGCGCCGCGTTGTCTGGTCCGAAGACGTACTCTCGTTCCGTCAGAACGCCTCCGAGTCTCGCT
Source organism: Polyangiaceae bacterium (assembly GCA_046351415.1). Taxonomy (GTDB): domain Bacteria; phylum Myxococcota_A; class Polyangia; order Polyangiales; family Polyangiaceae; genus JABFRG01. The sequence goes on from JAXLYO010000003.1 coordinate 185,877, forward strand.
GCGAAGGGGAGGTGATAGTAGCCGGAGTCCCAAGCCTGACTGACGTCGTGAGACGCGGCGCGCGTCATCGACATCAGCAGTGCCACTGCGACACCGAGCGATAGAAGCGAAAAGAATGGATGAAGCTTCCGCGACCTCCGGAACACGCGTGCACTCTACCCCGGCGCGCGCGGCGATCGGGCGGGAAGACGAAGGAAGCCTCTTTCGACTCGCGGAAATCGTATGCACATGTATACATATACATGATGGTGCATGCGAGTGTTTTTCTGACCTTGGCGGACCCAACCCGGCTCTCCATCTTGGAATCCCTTCGCGGCGGCGAGCGCGCCGTCGGCGATATCGTTGACCAAATGAGCATTCATCAGTCGGGAGTGTCGAGGCACCTGCGCATTCTCACGGAGGCAGGGTTCGTGACGATGCGTCCCGAAGGTGCGCGGCGAATCTATTCGCTCCGGCCCGAGCAGTTCGAGAAGCTCGATGCGTGGGTGGGGGCGTACCGGAAGGTGTGGGAGGCGCGCCTCGATCGATTCGCGGCAGCACTCGAGAAGCGGCAGCAGCAGCAAAGGCCATCGGGCCGATCGACCAAGGGTCGGAGGAAGCAACCCACAGGAGAGACACCATGAACGAAAGACGAAAGATCACGATTGAGCGCACCTTCGAGGCGACCCTTTCGGATGTGTGGGGGCTCTGGACGACGAAAGAAGGGATCGAGTCGTGGTGGGGGCCAGAAGGCTTTTCCGTGAAGGTCGAGGCGCTCGACCTAAGGCCCGGAGGTGAGCTTCGCTACGTCATGACTGCAACAGCCAAGGAGACGATTGCGTTCATGAAGAGCGCCGGCATGCCGGAAAGCACGCGCACCGCGCTCACGTATGTCGAGGTCACACCGAAGACTCGCCTGGTGTACACGAACCACGTGGATTTCGTCCCGGAAGTGGGGGTCTACGATGTGGATACCGTCGTCGAGTTCGCGGTGCGCGGCAAGGCCGTACACCTTCTCCTTGCGCTGGACGCCATGCACGACCAGACGTGGACCGGTCGCATGAAGGCTGGATGGGAGAGCGAGCTCGGCAAGCTCGCGCGCGCTCTCGAAGGTCGCGTCGGACAAACCGAGGGGAGGGCGACAACCTGAGGTGCCTCGCGTCGCCCTCGGAAAATCCGTCACGAAATTTCGGAGCGCACGCAGGTGTTTCGGCTCTATGAACGTATGATGCATCTGCGCAAAGGTCCGTGGGGAATATTCGCTCTGTGTCTCGCAACCTCGATAGGGTGCGGTTTTCCAAAAGCAGGGCCCGTGCCTGGTCCGGTGTCGCCAGAGGCCGCGACGAACGCGAAGGCGAAGTGGCCCGGCACGACGGACGACTCTCTTGCTTCGGGTCGCGCGCTTTTCGCGGCGAAATGCAACGCGTGCCATAGTCATCCGGACGTGAAGGCCATTTCGGAAGAGAAGTGGCCGTCCATCCTCGACCGCATGGCAAAGAAGGCCGACCTATCGCAGAAAGAGCACGACGATGTGCTTCACTTCGTGCTCGCCGCACGGAGCGAGTAGCTCACAGGAGTTTCATCGTCACGCCGACGTCGGCCACACGAACGCGGCTCTCATCGACACGCTTCTCTCCCATGGCCGTGCGCAAAAGAGCGATCGCTTCACCGGGTTGGTCGTCGCCGAACCAAAACGTGTCGTAGTGCATCGGGATCATCACACGTGCGCCGAGATCATCGGCGGCATCGAGCGCTTCGCGCGGCCCCATGTGGACGGGGGCGTGGAACTTTCGCGGCTCGACGGGACCAATGGGAAGGAGTGCGAGGTCGATGCGGGGGAAGCGTTCCCGTACCGCGCTGAAGCGCTCCTTGTCGTACCCGGTGTCGCCACCGAAGAAGACGGTGATGCCGTCCCACTCGAGGACCCAGCCGCAGAATCCGCGCGGCATCCACGATGCATCGAGTGCATAGCGCCAGCCCGAGTGTTTGACGGGAACCTGCGTGATCGCAACGGCACCACGCGTGTCGCGTTGCCAGGTCGTCATGTCGCGGATCGGGTAGGGGCCGTTCGGCGCGTACAGGAGTCCGTTTTCGGGAAGCAGCAGGCGCCCTATCTTCTTCTCGAAAAGCTCGAGAGAATTCGGTGAATAGTGGTCCTGGTGCATGTGACTGATGACGACCGCGTCGAGGAACGGCAGGTGCTCAGGATAGATACCCGGCTCGATCCGGCGCTTCGCGAGCTGCCCGACCGTGGGCATGAACATCGGGTCCGTGAGAACGAAGTTACGCCCGAGCTGGACGAGCATGGTCGCATGTCCGATCCACGTAATCGCGAGGCGCCCCTGGACGCGATCGGGCTTGGCTTTCGGCGTCACGAGCGGCGCATCGACGGAGTGGATGACGTTGCGCCCGATGGCGTTCCCAATCCAGCAGCTGGACAAAGCTGGCGTCGCGAGTGCAAGCCGAAGAAAATCTCGACGCAGCATCACATCGCCCTCAAGCGCAGACTAATCGCGAATGCATAGGGGTCGAGTGTCGGCAGGTAGGTCGCTTCGAGACCCACCATGCCCGAGGCCGTGTAGAACGCCGCATCGAACGCGAGGCGCGTTCCATCGGGCGACGTGAAAGCAGACATTCCGTACGCAAAGGAGAGCTGCTCTCCGCGCCCTTCGATCGGCAGGTACACACGGGCGCCGAACTTGGACGCGACCTTCGGGTCGGCGAAGAACACGTAGGGCGCCGCAAAAAGCTCGATGGAACCACCGTGCCGTGCCCATGGGTCGGCTACGAAGAAGCGCCAGGGTGAAATGTCCTCGTGAGTCCCGAACGAATACAGCACGGGCGTGACTTGAAAACCGAGCGCGAAGTGTACGTCGCGAGTGCTGACGAACCACGTCGGACTCGGAATGAGCTGCGTCAAACCCCACACGAGCGACGGGCGTGGCAACTTTCGCTCGACGGGCCGCGGCTCTTTCCCGACTTCCTCCGCGTGCGCTTCGCCTCGCGCGAGCGTGAGCAGGAAGACAGGCGCGAGGATGTTCGCAGCGTGACGAAACCCCATGACCGGTACCTTAGAACGCTCGAAACGGAAGCGGCGCAGAATTCGCTTCGCCATTTCAGTGTGAGGACCCTATGACGGAAGGCGCGGACCTTTCGGAAAGTCCGAACGACGCACGACCATGGAAAACCCTTCCCCGCGACCCTTTGCAGCGCTGCGTTTGCCGGGGTTTCGTGCGTTCGTTCTCACCTTTTTCCTGACGATGATGGCTGACAACGTCGAGCACGTGATCAGCTACTGGGTAGCCTTCCAGAAGTTTCATTCGTCCGCGCTCGGAGGTTTCGCCGTCGTCTCGCACTGGTTGCCGTACCTTCTCTTCTCGGTGCCCGTCGGCGCCATGAACGATCGCTTCGATCCACGTCGGCTCATTCAGATCGGCGCTGCGATGTTCATGTTCGTGTCGCTCGGGTGGGGTTACTTCTTCGTCACGAACAGCCTCCAGATGTGGCACGCCATGGCGCTCCTCGTCTTGCATGGGTGCGCTGGCGTTTTCTGGAATACCTCGAGTCAGGTCCTCCTCTACGACGTCGTTGGCTCTGCCTCTATCGCGAGTGCCGTCCGATTGATGGCGACCGCGCGCTATTTGGGCATGCTCGTCGGGCCTGGCGTGGGCAGCATCATCATGCGCACTCTGACGCCGCCGCAGGGCATGTTTCTCAACGTGACCTTCTACCTACCCCTCCTCCTGTGGCTCGTAGCGGCGCCGTATGGTCCGAGCTTCCGAAAAGACCCGCCACCCCCTCGCGCGGTTCGCGGACTCGACGACATCGTACTCGCGGTGCGTGAGGTCCGAGGGCTTCCCATCATCGTCAGCATGATCATCCTCGCGGGCGGCGCATCGTTCTTCGTGGGCAACAGTTACCAGGCGCAAATGCCGACATTCGCAACGGACCTCGGTCATGCGGACCCCGGTGCAGCTTACTCCGCGCTTCTCGGTGCCGATGCGGGGGGGGCTCTCCTTGCCGGTATTCTTCTCGAGAGTGGACGTGGCATCTTCAGCATCGAAACGAAGTCGGCCCTCACGCTCGCTCTCCTGTGGGCGCTCGCCCTCGTGTCGTTTGCACTGACGCGTACGTATGGGCTCGCACTCGTGTTCTTGTTCTTCGCGGGGTTCTTCGAGCTGTCGTTCGGGAGCATGGCGCAGACGATTGTGCAATTGAATGCGCCGCTCACCATGCGCGGTCGGGTACTCGGGCTCTTCAGCATGTCCTCTTCCGGCCTGCGCACGTTCAGCGGCGTTACCGTCGGGCTAGCCGCGAGCCTGTCATCGGTTCACGGGTCGCTTGCGATGTCGGCTACGGCGTTCCTGCTGCTCGTTGCGTTCCTGCTCGTGCGGGCCAATCGTGCGAGCACAGGCACGACTCGCTAGTCCGACCAATCGCCTGTCGGCTGTCCCACAATCATCGACGGGCTGCCCCTCGTGCCTTCGCTACGTGTCGCCGAACAGTGAAAGCTGCGGGGAGGCCTTGGCACTCTCGGGCAATAGCGCCATCAGGTCGGAGAGGAGGTCCGTCTCGGCCGGCGACTTGTCCTCCCGGTAGCGAACGACGCGCGCAAATCGTAGCGCGACTCCTCCGGGGTACCTCGGACTGCGTTGCACGTCATTGAAGCGGATCTCGACGACGAGCTCGGGCCGTACGACGAGCGCTCCGCCGCGCTCTTCGACGGCGAGCTCTCGAAGGCGTTTGGTCTGGAAACGTAGCATCTCGTCGGTCAACCCCTTGAACGTCTTTCCGACCATGCAGAACGAACCGTCGGGGCGGCGTGCGCCCAAATGGAGGTTCGAGAGCATACCCTTTCTTCTTCCGCTGCCTGGTTCGACGGCGAGAATGACGAGGTCGACGGTGTGGAATGCTTTTACCTTTTGCCACGCTCCGCCGCGCGCGCCGGCCTGATACGCGGACTCGAGGTCCTTGACCATGACACCCTCGTGTCCTTTCGAACGTGCGAGCTCATCGAAGGCCCTGGCGCTCTCGACGTCGAGCGTCGTGATGGCGGGCATGCGACTCTGTGCAGGCACGACCGCTTCCAATGCGAGAGCGCGTTCGGCAAGCGGCGCATCGAGGAGGTCTACGCCGTCACGATGGAGGCAATCGAAAAAGTATCCGCGTAGGTTTTGCCCCTTCGGAAGCACTCCACCCTGGGCGATGGCAGAGAACGTATCTTGAAAGGGGAGCGCGCGACCTTCGGAGGACTCGAGGACGACCTCCCCGTCGAGTACGAGGCTCGTCGCGGGAAAGGCCTTTGCTGCGAGCACGATGGGATCCACCCCAGCCGAAAGGTCGTTGCCCTGACGTGAAAAGACCCGGACGCGATCGCCCTCCTTGTGGAGCTGAGCGCGAAGGCCGTCCACCTTCCATTCGACGCGCAGAGGCTTGTCACCGGAGATGGCGTCGCTCAGCGCCTCGGCCGAAGCTGCGAGCATGGGCGCGACCGGCGAGAAGAGCTCGAGGCGCGTCGGAGGGGAGTCACCGCGGCTTTTGCCGAGTAGTGCTTCGGCCGTTCGCGCGAGAGAGCCTTTCACCATGAGCGCTCTTCGCACCTCCTTCTCGGGTACGCCCGCTACTTCCGCGAGCGCGAGCAACATGACTCCCTCGGCGCTGCCCTGGCGGAGCGATTGCGTGAGCGAACCGCCGAACAGGCGCCGCTCCGGCGGTGTGAGGCGCGAGACGAGAGCTCGCATACGGGACGATCGAGCATCGATGGATGTCTCGTGACGTGCGAGGGCCAGGGCAGCATCGACCTCGTGGAGGAGGACGGTGGGCTCGTCGGCAGCCGCGAGTGTGAAGAGGTCGTGGAGCTGGCTCGGGCCTACCCCTGCTGGCCCGCCGGGTGGCTCTTCGATGAGCCAGCCCACGACCGAACCGATCTCCGAGGGCGCGACGTTCCGGAGCAAGTCTGCAAAGAGCGCCTTCTTTGCGAGGCGAGAGCGTGTCTGCGAAACCGCTTCCGAGGCGCGCGCAAGATCGGCGAAGAGCAAAGGGGCCATGCAAGCTTCTTCGGGTACGCCTCAGCCCGGGAACATCGAGAAATACGGCTCTGCCTCTTGCAGGACGCGGACGAAGGAAGGTCGCTCGTAGAGTCGCCGCATGTAAGCGGCGAGGTTCGGAAAGGCATCCGAAAACGGATGGACGAGGTTCGCGTAGTAGAGGGCGGGCGCGGCAGCGCAGTCGGCCAAGCTGAACGTTTCGCCGGCAGCCCAGCTTCGCGACATGAAATCGCGATCGAGCAAGCGATAGGAGGTGTCGAGCGTCTGTGTGGCGAGCGCGACGCCGTGCGGGTCGTTTTTTCCTTCGGGCCGAAGGCGGTCACCGACGATCTTCTGCATGGGCTCGTGGACATGAAGATCGAAGAGTCTGTCGCGATGGCGCACTTCGTGTGCGAGCCAGGGGTCCGCGGGCACGAGGTTGGAAGGACCGGGGTAGGCGAGGGCGAGGTACTCGATGATGCTCGTCGACTCCGGAATTGTGCGATTCGAGGCCTCGTCACGGAGCACCGGGAACTTCCCGTGCGGCCAAATCTTCTTGAACCGCGCTCGCTCTCCTTCGTCGCCCAAGTTCACGATCACGGACTCGAAGGGGGTCTCGTTTTCGTAGAGGGCAATGAGTACCTTCCAGCAATAGGAAGCGAGTGGATGGAGGTAGAGCGTGAGCGACATGATGCTTGCCTAGTTAGCAGGCAGCGGGCGTACTGCGTAGCCTGCGCCTTCGAGCCTTCGGAGGAAGTCCGGAAGGTCGCGCGACTCCTCCAGCAGTTCACGGAGCTTGTGCTCGTGCATGGAACTGCGGGCCGACGCCGAGAGGAAGGGATGTTGCTTAGGCGCTACCCCCGGCGGAAGCATCGCTGTGCTTACGAGGTGCCCCGGTGTGTCATGTACTTCCAAGATGAGCGTCTCTCCGTCGTACACGTTCCAGGCGTGGGCGAGGGACCGATCTTTCGCGGACCCCTGCGTCGCGCTTGCTCCGGTGGTGTGGGGGGTCGGAGCGCAACCAACCAGCGCGAGCGCACACGAGAAAAGGCCTGCGAGGCGGGAACTCTGGGGGAAAAGTCGGTGCATGCCCCCTCGAGCCTAACAGAACGGTAACCGCCCGTTCGTCCTGACAGAAAGGTATACTCAAGGGTATGGGCGTAACCCTTGAGTACATGACCCCGCATGCAGTGGCTTCCGAAGTCAAAGAGGCGGTCATGGCCGACGCACGAACGCTGGCGCATCACTGGTGGCGCGAGCCTCTCCATTTCGATCACGGCCATCATGGCAACCATGAGTCGGGAAAACCCGGCCTCTCGGGAAGCACGCTTCTTCGCGACGCCGACACCCCGAACGAGGACGATGCATTCATGGCACTGCGCGACGCATGCATCATCATCGGCCATCTTCGGCGGTGGTCCGAAGAGCACAACATCGATTGGGACCTATCCTTCGCGAACGAAAAGATTGGATCCATCGTTCGCGGCGCGCCCGATGAGAAACTCGCAGCGTGGTTGAAGGTCGTGCCGAAGCGAGCCGGGGTTCGAAATGACGCTTCGGATGACGTGCGTGCGGAAGTAATCGAACTGCATCGCCGCCACCCCGTTCCCTCTTCTCGAGGGTCTTGAGGGGTCGAAACTGGACCGCCATCCTGCAATGTCAAAGAGGACCGCTCCTGGGCCGACTTCTCCACCTGCAGCTGCGGTGAGGGAAGCCGGCGATGCAAGGCATTCATCGCGATGGCCGATCGATGATACGGCTTTCGACGTGACGCCTCCTCGTCCGGCATCCGCTTCGCAAAACAGGTTCAAGCTCGTGGCGGTACTCGTCGTCGTAACCGGGCTCCTCGTTGCGTGGCGCCTTGGCGTCTTTCACGAGCTCGCAGAACCTGCTCGCGTGGCTTCGACGCTTCGCGGTCTCGGCGGGTGGGGCTACCTTGCATTCATCGTGACGTATGCGCTGTTCCAGCCCTTCGGGGTCCCGGGAACGGTATTCGTCGTGGCCGCAGCCCTCATTTGGCCATGGCCCGTCGCCTTCGCGCTGTCACTTACCGGGACGATGCTCGCGAGCGTCGTAGGCTTTTCTTTTGCCCGCTTTGTGGCGCGCGACTGGATTGCCACCAAAGTTCCGGCGAAGTTCCATCGATACGACGTAGCGCTCGAGAAGAAGGGCTTCGCGACCGTGTTCGTGCTTCGGCTCATCTTTTGGATGCCGCCGCTCCTCCACGCGTTTTTCGGCGTATCCAAAGTTCGGTTCTGGACACACTTTTGGGGCTCCTTTTTGGGCTACCTGCTTCCGCTATTCCTCGTGAGCTTTTTCGGACAGCGTTTGTTCGATGCGATGCGTCGCATGCCACCGAGTGCCTGGGGAATCGTGTTTTTGGGAGCTCTCGCGTTCGGCGTCTCGGTGTGGAGCGTGCGCCGTTGTCGGGCACGTGCGTGACCTGACGCGGCAAGCGAAGTACCCGCGACGTCATCGAGGCGGAGTCGGGCGAAGCGCAGGGGCCCGAAGCACATTTGCTCGTGGTAACGTGCCAGGATCATGTTCGGCTTCTTGCGCAAACGCCGCCACGAAGCTCTTCGGGCGGAACCTTTCCCGGAAGACTTTGCTCGCATCATCGATCGCAACGTCGCTCATGCACGAAGGCTCTCCGCGGAGGACCGAACACGCCTCTGCGGTCTCGTGCGGATCTTTCTGGACCAAGTGCGCTTCGAAGGGTGCGGTGGTCTGGAAATCACGGACGAGATTCGCGTCACGATCGCCGCGCAGGCGTGCATTCTTCTGCTGCATCGCGACCATGACGAGTTCAAGGATCTCGAAGTCGTACTCGTTTACCCAAACGCCTACCGCGCACCTGCGCCTCCAAGAGAGCAAGGCATCGTTCTCGACGAACCCGACGTTCGCTTGGGCGAATCATGGAGTCGGGGAGAAGTCATTCTCGCCTGGGACCATGTAAAGCGCGGAGCAATCCACGAAACCGATGGGCAGAACGTCGTTCTCCACGAGTTCGCGCACCAGCTCGACGCAGAGGACGGAGCCGTCGATGGTGCACCCCCGCTCGAGACACGCGCGCAATACGCCACTTGGGCCCGCGTGTTCGGTCGCGAGTTCCGGGAGCTCACGAAGCGACTCGATGCACACAAGTTCGTGGACATCGACCCCTACGCGGCCGAGAACCCACCAGAGTTCTTCGCGGTCGTGACGGAGATGTTCTTCGAGAAGCCTTCTGCGCTTCGCAAGCGTCACCCCGAACTCTATGCCGAGCTCGCGCGGTTCTACGGTCAGGACCCTGCGAGCAACCTGTCCTGAGCGCGCCCCAGCCTGCGAACGCTCACTGTCGGAGCGAAGCCGAGCGACGCTTCCTCGCGAAGGCGAAGTCTGAGTCGATATCGCTCGCGAGAGCTCGAAAATGAGACCTAGGGTGCCGGCTTGATAGGAGCCGCAGGAGGAGGCGCATTCTTCGCGGCGGTCTCCGCCACCGTCTTCAGGGAAGCAAGCCCTCGTTCGAAATCCGGGCCCACCATCTTGTCCATGTTCATGAACATCTGGAACAGCTTGCTCATGAAGTTGTTGTTGCCGTCCATGGCCCAAGTGACGCGCGAACCGGTGCCTTCGGGCGCGAACGTGAACGTCGCGGTATTCGTTGCCGGGAACGGCTTCAGGAATTGGAGCTTGATCGAGATGAGCGCGCCTTGTTGCACCTTCTCGATGGTCATGCGGCCTTCACCTGCTTTGTCGTTGCCCTTCCACGCATAGGATGCGCCTGGGCCTGAGGCCGGCCCTTCGAACGTTTTCGTCATTTGAGGGTCGAGGTTCTCGAAGGGCGACCACTTCGCCCACCTATGGAAGTCGTTCACTTCTGCAAAAGCGACCTCCGGTGGCGCGGCGATGCTCATGCTCCGCTCGATATGGAACGTAGAAGGCCTCGTCGAAACCACGATGATGAAGACGAAGATCAGAAGGACGGCGCCGATGAGGATTTTGCGACCCATGGCCGACATTTATCCGCGGGCTGCCCTGGCTGTCCACCGTGCACGTGCTTTTTCGCGCTCGCTTTCCCGCGTACGCATGGGCGTCTTCGGTGGGGAAAGGCTGGCGAGCAAGCGAGCCGTCGCCTCTGCGATTTCCGTTACTGCGCGATTGAATGCCTCCGTGTCCGCACGGGAGGGAGCGCGTACACCGCTCACCTTGCGTACGTATTGAATGGACGCGGCTTCGACTTCTTCGGGGGTCGTCGGCGGTTCGAAGTGGTGGAGGACGCGAATGTTGCGGCACATCCCTTTTCGCTACGTCTCGGCCTTCGGCGCGTCAAGCGAGGCGATTGCTCGGAGGTCACTTCGGTCTCCGAAGTTACCCGTTCCGAGCGCGACGACATTCGGCCACGCGCTCTTCGAGGAAGGCGCGTTCGCGAGCATTCCGGGTGAGAGATGCTGCTCGAGCAAATTCGCGTTCCGCCTCTTCCCAGCGGGAGAGCTTCATGAGGAAGTCGCCGCGCACGCTGGGGAACAGGTGATAGTGCTGGAGCGCTGGGTCGTCCTTGATCGTATCGACGATGGCGAGGCCGCGGGCGGGGCCGTGTGCCATGCTCGTTGCTACGGCGCGGTTGAGTTCGATGACAGGGGAGGGATTCTTGCGGGCAAGCATGTCGTACCGCTCGGCGATACGTATCCAATTGGTCGCTTCGGGTGTGCGTGCTCGAACATGCTCCGCGGCGATACCCGCCTGCAGCGTGTAGAAGCCATAGTCCGGATCGAGCGCCTCCGCGCGGCCCAGGGCTTCGAGGCCACGCTGAATGAGAAAGCCGTCCCACTTCGAGCGGTCCTGGTCCAGGAGCAGAATGGGCTCGCCATTTTCCTTCGTGCGTGCCCGGAGGCGTGATGCCTGGACCTCCATGAGCGCTGTCAAACCGTGGACCTCTGGCTCGCTCGGCGCGAGACCGCAAAGGATGCGGCCGAGGCGGAGGGCGTCTTCGCAGAGGTCCGGGCGTGTAACCGATTCACCGGAGGTCGCGGAGTAGCCTTCGTTGAAAATGAGGTAGATGACTTCGAGGACCGAGGCGAGGCGAGGCGACAGGTCTTCACCGCGCGGAATTTCGAACGGCACGTTGGCCTCGGCGAGGGTCTTCTTGGCGCGAACGATGCGCTGCGCAATGGTCGCTTCGGGCACGAGAAAAGCGCGGGCGATCTCCGATGTCGTGAGGCCGCCAAGGAGACGGAGCGTGAGGGCAACGCGTGCCTCCGTGGAGAGAATGGGGTGGCACGACGTAAAGACGAGCTTGAGGAGGTCGTCGCCGAGGTCGTCATCGAGGGCCGCATCGGGATCGGGAGCGCTCGCTTCCGCAGCGGCATCGAGTTCGTGGCCGAGTTCGCTATGCTTTCGCGCGGTACGTGTGCGGCGCCGCACTTCGTCGATGGCGCGGTTCTTCGCGGTGGCCATGAGCCAGGCGCCGGGGTTTTCGGGGACGCCTGTCTCGGGCCACTTCTCGAGAGCGAGGACCAGGGCATCTTGGGCGAGCTCCTCGGCGACGCCGACATCCCGAACGATGCGGGCGATGCCGGCGATGAGCTTCGGCGATTCGATACGAAAGACCGCGTGGATGGTGCCATGGGTCTCCGTCGTCGTCATGGCGTGCCTCGCTTCGTGGAGGCATCGCGCGCATTCCCTGCATCGCTGGGCGCGCCGGCATCGACGGGGGACGAAAAGGGGGCGCGCGGCGGAGGCTCGACGCCAGGCGCAGTCGTGACGGGATAGAGTCGCCGGTGCCACTCGAGAATGCCTTCGTCGAGGATCACCGCGTGTTTGTACCCGCGCTTGCGGAGCTCGTTCACGACGTCGCCCGATAGGTGGTGAGGGCAGGCACAGTAGGCGATGACCCATGTCCCGTCGTTGGGGATCTCGGCGAGGCGTTTCGTCTCGTAGTGAGGGATCGAAAGAGCGCCGGGAATGTGAACGCGCATCCAATCGGAGGGCGAGCGCGCATCGATGATGACCATCCTGCGCTTCTCTGAGAGAGCTTGGTTCACTTGATCGACCGACACGTAGCGCTCGTCGGGCTTGCATTTCGGGTCCGGACCGCAAGGGTCGGCGCGGAGCTTGAAGGTCGGGTCTTTCCCACGCGGATTCAGCACGATGGGTTCCTTGCCGGTCGGAGGGTCGAGCAGGACGACGCGAGGAGTCTTGTCGAACGAGCGCAAATACGACACGAGGTCGTTCAGCTCCGTGTCTTTGAGTTTGTTCTCCCAAGCCTCCATCGGGGTGCCTGGCCGTCCGTGGACAAGGGCCCACTTGAGGAACGGGTCCGGAGACGCCTCGAGGAACTTCGGGTTCATGAGGTGAACCGCGGTGCCGCGTGCAGTCTCGGTGCCATGGCACTTCTCGCAGTGTGCCGCGTAGAGCGACTGACCCCGCTTTGGGTCACCGTTCGGGACGGGGGGCAGGGGGAGTGGAAGGACGGACCCGTGGCTGCGAATCCAGCGCGAGAGTTTTGCGACGGCGAGCGCGTCGAGCGGCCCGCCCACTTCCTTTCCGTAGCCGGCCATGGCCGTCCCGGGGCGTCCATGGACGATGGAGCGGCGAATCTGGTCGTCGGTCGCGCTCTCGAGATAGGTCTTGTTCACGAGCGACACGGCGTTGTCGGCGCGATACCCCGTACCATCTTCCCCATGACACACGGCGCAGAGCTTTCCGAAGAGGGCCCCGCCATCCAGGGTGTCGAGTTCCGACACCGTGAGAGCCGCATCCGCGCGCGATCCTGCATCGGTCTTGTCGCGAGGGCCGCCGCGCGAAATGCAGGCCACGAGGACAAATCCGAGAACGCCAGCGAGCACCCGCATGCCCGGACCATATCACTTTCCGCGAAGCGCAGAATCGACTGACATTGAACTCTTTGCATACCCCCCTGCAGGCGTGCCCCCGAGCGTGACCTCTTTGCGGAGACGAACGTCGTCATTCCTCCGGCAAGCGGTGGCAGAATCGACTGACATTGAACTCTTTGCATAGGTGGAGGTAACCCGAGAGGGCCTTCAGTGGAGGTGTGCGGCGAAGCTCCCACCGTTGGGGCCTTGGCGCTTCGGCGTGCTTCCATACCACCTGACGTCGGCGATCCTTCAGCACAGGGGCGGCCGCTTCGCGTATAGATGCGTCATGAAGAAGGCAGCTGCGAAGAAGGCGACGAAGAAGGCGACTCCCACCAAAGCCTCCGCGAAGAAGGCCGCTCCCAAGAAATCGGCTTCGACGAAGGCGGCACCGAAGAAGGCCGCAGGAACAGCAAATCTGCGCAACGCTGCGCTCGAAGCGACGGGCCTCGCGGAGCAAGTCCTCCAAGGACGAAATATCTCTGCCGACGTGGGGCTCGAGACAAAGGGAAACGCCTTCTACGCGGTCGTTCGCGTGCGCGTCGAGGACCTCCCGGCTCTCCTCGGCTGAGTACGCCTTCAGGGCTCTTCGGGGGCGATACGTTGGACGCAGAGCGGGCATAGTGCGTCGATGTGCTTGTTCGTTCCCCGATGAAGGTCGAGGACGGCCCGCGAAATCTGCGCGAGCTCACGCCGCACTTCACGCCGTTTGCCTTTGACGCGCGCGATGTGCATGTTGTCGTAGGCCGTCGTTTGATGGCGCATCCATGCGATGACCGCCGCCTCGGCGCGCTTCGCGACCGAAATTCGCTTGGTCCGCGCGACCGTTCCGCTCCCGACGGGCGTTGCGTGCTTCGTCACCGCCGCGGCGATCGCTTGCGCGAGCTCCTCGTATTGTGGTGAGAAGCGAAGGAAGGCCAGCACCTCTCCCTCGAACGATGCCACGTAGCGCACCTGCTCGCGTTCGCGGCGCAGCGTGTCGCCGAGCCGCTTTTTCGCATAGGCCTCCGTCGATCGCTCGGCCTCCAGCGTTGCGCGCGCGGCCTCGATGTTCGCACGGGGCGCCCAGAGACCCTTCGAGAATGCCTTGCGGCCCTTCTTCTCCACGACGGCCCAGCTGGGGCCCGCGGCCTTCACACGTCGTGTGAGGCCCGCGTCGCCCGGAGGCAGGCACGCCCAGTCGCTTGGCGCCGCGAGGCGTCTGCCGTCGGGCGCGAGAAAGACACGGGGGTCTGCGGTGGGCGAGAGGATGAGGGAGCCTGTCGTCGTCACGAAGACGCACCTTACGGCGAGGCCCGCAACCGAATCAAGCCGGCGAGACTCCTTGACAATTTCGAGGTTCGCCTGCATATTCAATCCGCACATCCGCATAGGCAGATATGACACACCTCTCCGAATACGTGGGCACGCTGAACGTGCTGGGCGACGAAAGTCGGCTCCGCCTCTGCGCGCTCTTGCGTGATCGAGAGCTCAGCGTCACCGATCTCGTGCGCGTGACGGGCATCTCCCAGTCGCGCGTTTCGACGCATCTGTCGCGTCTCCGCGAAGGCGGCTTCGTACGCGACCGCAGGGAAGGGCAGCATGCCTTCTACGCGCTGGCGGCGACATCGCTTCCAGAAAGTGTACGTACCTTGCTCGACGACGCCACCCGCTCCTCCGACCCTACCTTGGCTTCGGATCGGAAAAGGCTCGACGAGCTCGAACGCGAGCAGCGAGGTCATTTCCCTGAAGTCCTCGCCGGCGAGATGGAGCGACACTACTCACCGGGGCGTACTTGGCAATCGTTGGCCATGGGGCTCGCCGCCCTGCTCGACTTGGGCGACGTCCTCGATGTGGGCTCGGGCGATGGCGCCGCCGCTACCTGCTTCGCTCCCTACTGCCGCTCGCTTCGTTGCATCGACATCAGTCCCAAGATGGTCGCGGCGGCAACGGTACGTCTCCAACCCTTTCCCCACGCCTCGGCTGAGGTGGCGAACGTCGAGGCGCTGCCGTATCGCGCCGCCTCGTTCGACTCCGTCCTGCTCTTCCACACGCTGACCTATGCCGAGAACCCCGTTGCCGCCGTTCTCGAGTGCGCGCGCGTCCTCCGCCCGGGCGGGCGTCTCGTCGTCTTGTGCCTAGCCCCCCACGAGCAGCAGAGTGTCACGGCCCCCTACGGTGAGCGACACCCCGGCTTCTCGCCGAAGGCCCTCCGCTCGCTACTCGGACGCGCCGGCCTTTCGGTGACGTTCTCGGAAGTAGCCTGTCGCGAGGCCAAGAAACCCCATTTCGAGGTCGTCCTCGCCGTGGCCCAAAAGCCCTCCGTTTCACAAAAATCGCAGGCGGCTCCCGCCCATTCACCCAAAACAGCTTCGTCCAAACCACGCAAATCCACTAGGTAGGTCTCATTCACATGTCCGTACACGCGCATCCTCTCCATCAGCTTCTTCGGCAGCGCATCGCCATCATCGACGGCGCCATGGGAACGACCATTCGAACGTACGGCATGAAAGAGGCCGACATCCGTGGGAAGCGCTTCGCAGACTCCAAAAAGGACCTCTTGAACAACGGCGACATCTTCTCGCTCACCCAAGAGAAGATGATCTGCGACATCCATCGTCGCTTTCTCGAGGCAGGCGCCGACATCATCGAAACGAACACGTTCGGCGCAACGAGCATCACCCAGAGCGAGTTCTTCGTCGATGACCCGCGTGAGCACGGCGGCCGCAAAGACCCGGCCTTCTATCAAGGCATCATCGAAGACAAGTTCCTGAACGACCTCGCATGGGAGATCAACGAAACATCCGCGAGGCAGTGCCGCGAATGGGCCGACCGGGTTGCGAATGCCGATGGGAAGCGTCGTTTCGTTGCGGGCTCCATCGGACCGCTCACCGTTTCGCTTTCGAATTCGCCGGACGCAGACGACGCAGGCTTCCGCGTGTGCACGTTCGAGCAGGTCAAAGCAGCCTACCTGCACCAGGTTCGCGCGCTCATTGCTGGCGGGTGCGACGTCCTCCTCGTCGAGACCATCTTCGACTCACTCAATGCGAAGGCCGCGCTCGTCGCGATCTCCGAGGTATTCGAGAAGGAGCCGAACCTCGCGATGCCGATCATGATCTCGGCGGCGGTAGGACGAGGCGGCGAGACGATGATCTCGGCACAGACCGGCGAAGCCTTGTGGAACGCGGTGAAGCACGTCGAGCCGATCTCGATCGGCCTCAATTGTTCACTCGGGCCCGACCTCATGTACCCGTTTCTCTCCGAACTCGCCGAGAAATCGAACGCCGCGATCTCTTGCTACCCCAACGCGGGCCTTCCGAACCCCCTTTCGCCGACCGGCTTCGACCTCGAGCCAGCGGACATGGGCCGCTACCTCGCGGAGTTCGCGCAGGGCGGTCTCATCAATATCGCGGGCGGATGCTGCGGCAACACGCCGGAGCACATCGCAGCCATCGCGAAGGCCCTTGACGGTCGGCACCCGCGCGAGCTCGCTCACGTCCAGAACGAGTCCGTCAGTGTTCCGGCAGACGTCGGTGAGAAGCAGGCGCCTCTTCCCCTTCGCCTGTCGGGCTCGCAGCCCTTCACGCAGCAAGAGGGCGTCTACATGATGATCGGGGAGCGCACGAACGTCGCTGGCTCACCGAAGTTCGCCAAGCTCATCAAGGAAGGGAAGTTCGAGGAAGCGGTCAGCATCGCCCGCCAGCAAGTCGAGAACGGCGCCAACGTCATCGATATCTGTATGGACGAAGGCATGATCGATGGTGTTGCCGCGATGAAGCGCTTTCTTTCGCTTCTCGGCAGTGAGCCCGAAGTCGCCAAGGTGCCGTTCATGATCGACTCCTCCAAGTGGGAAGTCATCGAAGCGGGGCTCCAGCTCCTGCAGGGCAAGGGCATCGTGAATTCGATCTCGCTCAAGGAGGGCGAAGAGAAGTTTCGCGAGTGCGCGCGCAAGCTCCTGAAGTATGGCGCGGCGGTCGTCGTCATGGCCTTCGACGAGCAAGGCCAGGCCGCTACCCTTGCCGACAAGATTCGTATCTGCGAGCGCGCCTATCGCATTCTCGTCGACGACGTGGGCCTTCCGCCGGAAGACATCATCTTCGACCCCAACGTACTCACCGTGGCGACGGGCATCGAAGAGCACAACAACTACGCGGTCGACTTCATCGAGGCCACGCGCTGGATCAAAGCCAACCTGCCTCACGCAAAGGTGAGCGGCGGCGTTTCGAACATCTCTTTCAGCTTCCGCGGAAACAACAAGGTCCGCGAAGCGATGCATTCGGCCTTCCTGTTCCATGCCATTCAAGCCGGCATGGATATGGGCATCGTCAACGCCGGCATGCTCGAGGTCTACGAAGAGATCGAACCCGAACTTCGTGAGCTCGTCGAAGACGTGCTCCTCAACCGTCGCCCCGACGCGACCGAGCGCCTCGTCGACTACGGCGAGAAGCTGAAGGCTCAGACGAGCGAGGCTGGTGAGGGTGACAAGAAGAAGGAAGAAGAGTGGCGAAAGGGAAGCGTGGAAGAGCGCCTTTCGCATGCGCTCGTCAAAGGCATCGATACGTACATCGACGCCGACACGGAGGAAGCACGCGCGAAGCTCGGTAAGCCGCTCTCCGTCATCGAAGGCCCGCTCATGGCCGGCATGAGCGTAGTGGGCGACCTGTTCGGCGCAGGGAAAATGTTCCTGCCCCAGGTCGTGAAGTCCGCGCGCGTCATGAAGAAGGCCGTCGCCTATCTCACGCCATTCATGGAAGCGGAGAAGGCAGCAATGGCCGCGTCCGGGCAGACCGTGAAGACACAAGGCAAGATCGTACTCGCCACTGTCAAAGGCGACGTCCACGATATCGGAAAGAACATCGTCGGCGTCGTGCTCGCCTGCAACAACTACGATGTCATCGACATGGGCGTCATGGTTTCATGCGAGAAGATTCTCGAACGCGCCAAGCAGGAAAACGCGGACATCATCGGCTTGAGTGGACTCATCACCCCCTCCCTCGACGAGATGACCCACGTCGCTCGCGAGATGGAGCGACAAGGCTTCAAGGTTCCGCTGCTCATCGGTGGTGCGACCACGAGTCGCGCGCACACAGCAGTCAAGATCGCGCCGTTCTACAGCGAACCGGTCGTGCACGTTCTCGACGCGAGCCGCGCCGTTCCCGTCACGACGAGCCTACTCAGTACGGACGGACGCGAGGCCTTCGTTACCCAGCATCGCGAAGACTACGAGAAGCTGCGACGCCTCCACTCGGGACCCAAAAAGAAGCTCCTGCCCATCGAGGCCGCGCGGGAGAACCGCACGAAGATCGACTGGAAGCCGAGCGACCTTCCGAAGCCCGAGTTCACGGGGGTGCGCATCCTGGACGACTTCCCGCTTGCCACGCTGCGAGAGTTCATCGATTGGACGCCGTTTTTCCACACCTGGGAGCTCCGTGGCGTCCACCCGAAGATTCTCGAAAACGAAAAGTACGGCGACGAAGCGAAGAAGCTTTTCGCCGAGGCGAACGCGATGCTCGACACGATCATCGAGAAGAAGCTCCTTCGAGCCCGCGCCGTCTATGGGCTCTTCCCGGCGAATGCGACGGGCGACGACGTCGAGCTCTACACGGACGAGAGCCGACAGAAAGTGCTCGAGACCTTCCATTTCCTCCGCCAGCAATCCGCGAAAGACGACGGGTCGCCCAATCGATCCCTCGCCGACTTCATCGCGCCAAAAGACACCAAGCTTGCCGACTACATCGGTGGGTTCGCGGTCTCCACGGGCTTCGGCCTCAAGGAGCTCTGTGACGGCTTCCGTGCCAAGCACGACGACTACAGCGCCATCATGGCCGAGGCCATTGCCGATCGCTTGGCCGAGGCATTCGCAGAGTGCTTGCACAAGCGCGTGCGCGACGAATGGGGCTACGGAAAGAGCGAAGACCTCTCGCATCAAGACTTCATCGACGAGAAGTATCGTGGCATCCGTCCGGCCGCGGGCTACCCAGCATGTCCTGACCACACGGAGAAGGGAACGCTCTGGCGGCTCCTCGATGTCGAGAAGAACACGGGCATCCGCATCACGGAGTCGTTCGCGATGTGGCCTGGTTCGAGCGTGAGCGGTCTCTACTTCGCGCACCCCGAGGCGAGGTACTTCACTCTCGGCAAGATCGAGCGAGATCAGGTGGTCGACTACCGCGGGCGCAAAGGGATGACGACGCAAGAAGTCGAGCGTTGGCTCAATCCGAACTTGAACTACGAACCTGCCAACTGAAGGGCACGAGAGCGCGAGGGAGAATGCGAATGCACAGATTCGATCGCGTGTTTCGAGGCATCGTTCTCGCGCACCTTGCGGCTTCTTGTTCGAAGCCGCCTTCACCTGGCCCCACAGCGCCCCCCCAGTCAGCAGAAGCGATCGCCATTCCGAGCGCACCAAGCGCGACGGCGAAGACCGACCCGAACGACGCACGCGTCGCCACGCTCATTCGCGTCGAAGGTCCAAACGCGGAGCAGTTCTCCGTGGAGGTCAGGTCGAACGCTGCGCCTTGGGATGGAGACATCGGCCCCCTCTTGAAGCAATACGCAGGCGTTGCGTACTACCATCGCCCAGAAGACGGTAGAGCAGATTGCACTGCATGGCTCGGCGCCGTGTGCGGTGCGACGAGCAACGCCAGCCAATGTGTAGACGATGTACGCAAGAAGACCGATGGTCTGTGCGCACCGAAGCGCGTCGTCCTGCAGATCGCGGTGCGGGAGAACAAAGTATGGTTCGTCACCGAAGAGCGTCGGCCGACGGAAGTTCGCGCGCTCATTTCGGCGCTCGCTCCTTCGTTTCGTGAGTGGGAGCACGCATGGCTCGCGGTGCAGCTCTTCTTTGCCCCCGAGGGGATCGATGGTTCTCTGTCGTTCCAGCGTCTGGGTGACCGTTGGACCGTGACTGGGACGACGAAAGTTCGGATGGAAGGTCGCGTCCGAACACTGTGGAAGATTCGCATGGACCTCTACGACGACGGCCGGCTCATCGATCGCTCGACGCTCTCCCGCACGTCGTCGGTCATCATGCGCGGGCGTAGACCCGCGGGGCTACGCGCACCTCGCCGCACCCCATGCACTCGCTTGGGAGGGTACTTTGCTCGGGCGGCGCACGCGGAAGCGGCCAGCGTCGAGGCATTCGCACGACTCGCGGAGGAGCTCGAAAGCTTCGGGGCCCCGCGGTCGCTCGTGAGGCGCGCAAAGGCGGCCATGGCCGACGAAGTGCGCCATGCCGAGGCCATGCACGGTTTGGCGAAGTCGTTCGGTGGCCATTCCTTGCCCCTTCGGGTGCGGCAGCACGAGCGTCGTTCGTTCTATGCGTTCGCGAAAGAGAACGCGGTCGAAGGCTGCATCGTAGAGACATATGCGGCCCTCGAGGCACATCATGTCGCCGCAGTCGCTGCAGACCGCCGAGTTCGGGCCTCCCATCGAGCCATCGCGCGCGACGAAACGCGGCACGCAGAGCTCGCGTGGGACATTGCTGCCTGGGCGGAGTCGCGCCTCTCGGGTCGTGAGCTGCGTCGCATCGATCGAGCGAGGCAGAGTGCGCTCCGGGCGCTCGAGGACGAACTCGCACGAACCATGGCGGAGGAGCTCCACACCGTCGCTGGCGTTCCTCGCCCCGAGGTCGCGCGCGCGTTGTGTGACGCCTTCTTTCCGTCTCGGATCGCGGCTTGACATGGGCATCGTCCTCGACACGAACGTTCTCGTTTCCGCGATGCTCGGCCCCGGTCGCGTTCCCGACCTGCTTGTCGACCTTCTTCTCGAGCGTCGAGTCCCGCTGCTCTACGATGCCCGCATTCGGGCCGAGTACGAAGACGTCGTGAGGAGACCGAAATTCAAGGCCATCCCTTCCTCCCGACGTGAGGCCATGCTGGAGCGGTTGCTCTCGCTCGGGAAACCGCTCGAAGCCGTACCCGTATTCGAGGGAACGCTCTCCGACCCGGACGATCGCATTTTCGTCGAGGTTGCCCTTGCGGGGAGGGCTTCCGCGCTCGTGACGGGCAACCTCAAAGACTACCCCGTCGGGTTGGGTTTCGACGTGCTTCCCCCGGCGACCGCACTCGCCATGCTCCACGATGGAGCGCTCAGGTTCGCCCCTGCTCCGTGACGATGGTGCGCACGAGCTCGTCGTAGGCATCCTTCATGGGAAGTTCCATGTCGACGAAGAGCTCGCGCTTTTTCGTGACAGTGGGGCTGTTCGTCTTGGGATTCGTTCCAGTGACTTCGACGTCGCGCCATCGAACGCCGATGCCACGCTTCTGCCAATTGGGGATGTCGTTGAAGTTCGTTCCGTGGCGGAAGAGCAGCTCGTTGCGGTCGGCGATCGAAACCCCCTTGAGCTTTTGAGTTGCCTCGTGGTCGGTCATGCCCTGACCTCGCAGGAGCCAGTAGCAATGGCCGTTCAGCGCGTTCCGGGTTGCGTCCTCATGCCGCCAGCGAAAGTAGTCGACGACGTCTTCCGTGCTGGGAAACTGGGAGATGCGGGCGTCGAAGGCTCCGAGAGCCCCGAGCTCGAGCGAGAACTTGGCGCTCGCTTCACCCGCGAGCACCGAAAGGTACTTGCGCAATTTGCGACCGAAGAGCGTCTCGTCCTGACGAAACAAGAGGGAGAGCTCGTCGCTTTGGGTATACCCATAGAGGACCGAAAAGCCGCAGCCGCCGGCGAGGTAGAGCAGCGTCGAGACCATGCAGTCCCGAAAGCGCGTGTCGTACGGCGCATCGAACTTTTGCGCAACGCGCGTCAAATGCGAGAATGAGCGACCGTCGATGCGTGCCACCATGTGCATGCCGGGAAGTACACAGTGGTCGTGTGCCGTCTCGTAGACGCGCATGCGGCGATCGAGCTGCTCGAACTTCATGACGGAACGAGCCTATCACAGCGTGGGTCATTCGATGACGAGGTGGCTCTCGAGACTCGAGGGGAGGGGGCGCTGGGTTTCGACGAGGTCGTGCGGACTCGAGTCCGCAGCACCGTCCGCGCTTTGCGGAATGAAGTCCGCAGCGGAAGCGGTCTCGGGGGAAATCCTGGGGCCCGGCGCGCGCGGATCCTGCGGAAATGGTCGAGAAAAAGCGGCTCGTCGGGGGAAATGCTCCACCGGCATACCGGTTGCAATGATGGAGGATGACGCAGGCGCCAACTCGGCGATGCGTTCAGGAGGAACTCACCCATGCGCATCGTTCACGTCTCCCTCGCTCTTCTCGGACTCTCGGCTCTCGCCATGGTGGCATGCAGCAGTGCTGAAGAAGGAACCATCGTTCCGGCATCGAATGCAGACGCATCGACTCCGGTGACGACCGAGGGAGACGCATCCAATGCCGACGCGAGCGCGCAACCCGATGGAAGCGCTCAGCCCGACGGCGGCAACGCGCCGGTCGTTCTTGGAACGGTGACAGAGAAGGGAATGTGCAACAAGCCGACCACGCTCGGAAATGCGAAGTGCTACTCGGCAACCGTCGCAGGCTGCCCGTCGGTTCCTGCGATGGATGTGGACCTGCTCGTGGCGGACCCGCCGACACTCCCCGCGAAGGGTACGATCATCTTTGGCTCGGGCGGTGGCGGCGGCGCCTTCTACGAGGATGCCGGCAATGGCAACACGGTCACCGTGGCCATGCTCGAGCGCCTTCGTTTGAAGGGCTATCGCATCGTCGAACGCGCGTGGGCCGGACCTCCACAATCGGGACAATGGTTCGAAGGCACCGCAGGCCCCCGCGCCAACTCGTGCCGCTACGGAACGCTCTCTACCTGGATCAAGACCAAGTTCCACCAGAACCAGGGCAAGTTCTGCGGCACCGGGAACTCGGGCGGCTCGGTTGAGCTTGCTTACGCCCTCACGCATCAAGGACGCGGCGACATCTTCGACTACACGCTTTTCACGTCCGGCCCCGCGTGGCGCTTCGACTACCAGTGTGAAAGCAAGCCGGGCGCTGCTTGGCAGGCCGAGTGTGACCAAGTGCTCGCAGGGCGCTCGTGGGACTGCGGCGGGAACTCTGCTCCCGTGTGTGCGATCGACCCCGGCATCAAGAACCTCGTGGACTCGTCGTGGCGCCCCGATACGCCGTGCGCGACGGGAGGTGCGGCCAACGCCTCGAAGCTTCTCGACAACAGTCCTCTCGGGCCGGGCGCTGCGACGGACTTCCCCAAGACGAAGCTCGAATTCTTCGAGGCCTCGAACGACTGCAACAACGGCGTCGTTCCGGGGGGCCTCGCCTTCGCCAAACGCGTCACGGGCATGGGGGGGACGCCGAAGGTCACCATCCTGCCGGGCGTCGGTCACTCGATCCACGCGAACGTAGACGGGGCAGCGGCCATCGAAGCAGCGATGGAGGCATCCTGTAAGTAGCCACCGGGCAAAGGCAGTGTATTCTGAGCAGCGATGAAGGGCCTAACCCCCATCGCTGCTTTCCTTTGCGTTTCCGCGTGCGCCAGCGTGTTCTCGTACGGATGCTCCTACGATTGGGGGCCGATCGCTTCGTCGACGCCAGATGCAAGCGACGCAGCGACGGACGCAGCCGCTGCGGCCCTCGATGGAAGCTTGGAATGCCGCGGTGCAAGCGACTGCACGAGCCCGAGCGAACCTGCCTGCTGTTACGCCACCTCGAACGGCAAAACGGGTAGCAAGTGTCGCTCGGAGACCCAATGCTCGAACCAAGGGGGAAGCATCCTCTGTCGCAGCTCTTCCGAGTGTCCTTCCGCCAAGTCGTCATGCACCCCCCCTGGAGTGTGCCAGTGATCAAACCGAAGACCTCGCCCGCATCCTCTCCTTCCAGCAGCGATGCGTTCTCGGACGGCACCGAGGCCGTCTTTCGACGCGACGAGAAGAGTGCCCCCGCTATCGTGCGCGTCAAAGACGTGACCGCCGCGCCGAGCGAGTTCTTTCTGCGGACGGGGTCGTGCACGGTGGGCTCCGCGCCCCCGTGTGACAT
The DNA here is from genome assembly GCA_046351415.1 of Polyangiaceae bacterium. Classification (GTDB taxonomy): domain Bacteria; phylum Myxococcota_A; class Polyangia; order Polyangiales; family Polyangiaceae; genus JABFRG01. The sequence goes on from JAXLYO010000003.1 coordinate 209,647, forward strand.
CGTCATCCAAGAGTCGTCCGTGTCGCGAACTCACCTGACGCTGACGCTCGTGCCGGAAGGCGTCCTCGTCGAAGACCGCGGCAGCCGCAATGGAACGTTCTATCTCGGGCAGCGTATCGAACGGCTCTACGTCGGACTCGGCAGCCGCATTCAAGTAGGGCGCGTGACGATCGCGCTCGACGCGGACGAAGCGGCGCTCGCGGGGGGAGCCACACCCTACGAAGAAGACATGTACGGTCGTATGATCGGTACCTCTCGTGCGATGAAGCGCCTGTTTGGACTTCTCGTTCGTCTCGAAGGCTCGCTGGTCCCCGTGCTCGTCTCCGGTGAGTCTGGCGTCGGCAAGGAGCTCGTCGCGGAGGCGCTTCATGAAAAGTCCAAGGCATCCGGCGGCGCCTTCGTCGCGGTCAACTGCGGCGCGTTCGCGAAAGAGCTCATCGCGAGCGAGCTCTTCGGGCACGTCAAAGGTGCGTTCACCGGCGCTGTGGCTTCTCGAAAGGGCGCGTTCGAGTCGGCGGACGAAGGAACGCTCTTCTTGGACGAAATCGGAGAGCTGCCGCTCGATGTCCAGCCTTCACTCCTCCGCGTCCTGGAAACGGGCGAGGTGAGGCCCGTCGGAGGCGATACCGTGCGCAAAGTCCGGGTTCGGCTCGTCGCCGCGACCCATCGTGACCTGCGAGCCGAGGTCGAAGCAGGGCGCTTCCGTGAAGACCTCTATTACCGTCTTGCGGTCGTGAAGTTGCGTGTTCCTCCGCTTCGCGAGCGCCCCGAGGATATCGACGCGCTTGCTCGCCATTTTGCCACGCAGGTAGGTCTCCTCGACCTCGACGCCAAGACGCTGCAGCGCTTCCGAAGCATGGAATGGCCTGGCAACGTCCGAGAGCTTCGGAATGCGGTACAAGCGCTAGCCGCCCTTGGAGACTTCGAGGGTGGCGAGTCGAAGGGCGCTCATCTCGACGATTTGCTCGCGGCCTCCGTCGATTGCAATCGAAGCTACGCCGACCAGAAAGAAGCTCTCGTCGAACGTTTCACGCGCGTGTACTTGCGCGCGCTTCTCGCCCAGACGAAGGGTAACCAGTCGGCGGCTGCAAGGCTCGCAGGCCTCGATCGAACGTACCTTGGAAGGCTCCTCGTGAAATATGGTCTTGGCTGAGCGTCACGTCATGAACATCTTGCGCCGGAAGAGTGCCCTCGTCGCACTGGTGATCGCCGCATCGTGCTTCGGGCCCGTTGCGCGAGCGCAAGAACTGCGTGCCGCAGCATCCGCGGCATTTCGGGAGGGGGAAGCGGCCGAGCGGGCAGGGAAGTTCCGAGAGGCCGCGACGCACTATCGCGAGGCGGATTCGCTCGTTCCAAACGATACGGTCTTGGCGGCGGCGCTCGAAATGGCCGAGAAGGCAGACGCGCCGACGCTCGCACTTCAGCTCGCGGAGCGCGCAAAGACCCGCAAGCTACCGCGCCTTCAGACCATTGCTGCACGTATTCGGAAAAACATGGTCGCTCGCAGTTCGAAGCTAAAAGTCGAGTGTGAGCGTCCGTGCACCGTGGAGCTCGATGGCGCGCCCTTCGTCGTGGGCGACGAGCAGTGGATCGAACCAGGACCTCACGAGCTCACGTATCGAAAGGGCGAGATGCGCACCCCCGAAGCGCGTGCCTTGACGATCGAGCCAGGAAAGCAACTCGTACTGACGATGATCGAGCCGCCTGCGCCGGCGCCCGAACCCACGCCGCCGGCTCCCGCAGCATCGATTCCCCCGCCGCCCGCAACCCCGCCTGTGCCCACGTCCTCACCGCCGACCCCACCACCGGAACGAAACGTGCTGCCCAACACGGTCGAATCGCGCCCACCGCTTCCGCCGTGGGTGTTCTTCGTGGCCACGGGCGTCACGGCCGCCACCGGCGCGGTCACGTTGGCTTCTGCAATCGACGTGAAGACGAAGCACGACGAGTTCGTCGACGCAGGCTGTCTCGGGGCGCTCCCGCCAGCATCGTGCGATGGAAGCGCCACCTCGGGCTCGAGCGCGCAAAGCCGCACGAATGTTCTCCTCGGCATCACGGCAGGGGCTTTCGTTGCGACGGCAGCTCTCGGGCTCTTCTTGGTCGATTGGAAAGGCGATCCCGCGCCCAAACGATCGCGGGCCGCATCACGATGGGCGCTCGTGCCTCAGCCTCGCGGCGCCACATTTCATCTCGAATGGCCGTAGATTCTCGCGCTTTTGCGGTTTGTCGTAGGGTGCCGTATCATCGAACTCGCTGATGGCTGCTTCTGCGCACCGCGCATCCGATCGCTATGAGATCCTAGTGAAGCTCGCGAGCGGTGGCATGGGCTCGGTCTACGTCGCGCGCATGCGCGGAGCGCTCGGCTTCAGGCAGCTCGTTGCCATCAAGAAGCCGCATCCACATCTGCTCGAAGACGCAAAAGCGCGCCAGGCGGTGGTAGACGAAGCAAAGCTCACGTCGGCGATTCGGCACGTCAACGTCGTCACCATGCGTGACGTCGATCACCACGATGGGGAAGTCGCGCTCGTGATGGACTACGTAGAAGGCGGTTCGATCATCGACCTTCTGCGTGACGCGCCCCGCATTCCCGTCGCCATTGCCATTCGGATCGCGCTCGATGCGTGCGCCGGCCTTCATGCGGCCCACGAGGCCACGGATGAAACCGGAGCGAAGCTCGCCATCGTTCATCGAGACGTGTCACCCCACAACATCATGGTCGGAACCGACGGCGTGACGCGCGTTACCGATTTCGGGATCGCCAAGTCGCTCGGGCGCGGCGGCGAGGGGGCCGACCATTCGACGACGGGAGGCGTGAAAGGGAAGCTCGCTTACATGGCGCCCGAGTACTTGCAGGGGCAACGCGCCGACCGACGTGTGGACGTATTCGCGATGGGGGCCGTTCTGTGGGAGGCCATCGAAGGGCGGCGTCTCTTTCGTGCCGGCAACGACCTCGAGACCCTCGGGCGCTTGCTCAAGGAAGACCTGCCGATCGCCGCAAATGCGGGCCCTTCGGTGAATGCGGTCCTCACACGAGCACTCGCACGTGACCCGGCGAATCGCTACCAAACAGCAGACGAAATGGCCGAGGCGCTCGACCAAGCCGCCAAAGCCGACGGGCATGTTGCGACGCATCGCGAGGTCGGGGCGTTCGTCAAAGAGCGTGTCGGCGTCGCACTCGAAAAGCGCATGAACGACCTGCGCGAAGCCCACAAGCGCCGTCAGCAAACGACTGGATCCATGAGCGCTATCGAGTTGCCGGCGCCAGCGTCGCCCGCTGCGTCTTCCGCTTCCGGTGTGCCGGCGGGGTTCTCGCGTTCGTCTCTCACGATGGATATGGGCGCGGCCAAAGGAGACTTCGCAGCTGCGCATGCTGCGCATAGTGGGCTCTCGGCTGCGGCAGAGACTCCGGCGGACGTCGCGCACGTGACACCTTCCGGCGTCGAGGAATCCGTTGCTGCGCCGATGAGCCGCCCGAGGCCGAAGTCCATGAAGCCCCTGCTCGTCGGTGCGCTCCTTGCCGCGGTGTTCGGGTCCGCGGCGGCGGTCGTTGCCTTTCGTCTCACGACGACACCGGCGGCCCAGCCCCGAGACATCTCGACGCCTTCGAGCGGTCCGACTCCGGGGGCGTCTCTTTCGCCGGCGGCCTCTGGCTCCTCCGAGCCGAGCGCGTCTGCGGCTGCCACGGCAGTTTCGGTGCCCACGTCTCCGGCGACCGCCGCGGGCTCTGTCACGGCGAAACCGCGACCACCTGCTCCCGCGACGGCAAAGACGCGTGTGAACCCTTACGATTCGCCTGCGCCGCCTTGATGCCCGCGAGCGTCCCCAAGCCGAACGTTGGCATGTTGACGTAGACGTTTTCGTATTCGCCGGCCCGCACACGATAGGTTTCGTGCCAAATGCCGACATCGCCGTTCGTTCCGATGTGCTTGTTGAAGGCCCGCCACGCAGGAAGATGCTCGGCGTTTCGCATCTTCGCGTAGGCGTGGAGGTGTTCGTACGACTTCCAGTAGCTGACCATCATCGTCGTGCGCCCGAACCAAGAATCGGCATGCAAGAGTCCCAGCTCGGGATGCTGAGCGAGTTCGCGGAGCATCCGCGGCATCGCCATGGCTGTTCGCAGCCATTGCCACGGTTTCCACCAGCGATTGACGCGCATCCCGATGAGGAAGACCACGACGTCCCCCTCGTAGTTGCTGACCATGCGTGCGTTCGTTGTTTTCATGAAGAGACCTCTCTGGATGTGAACAGTGTTAACTTCGAGAGCAAAAAAAATCAGCGACCGAGACCCGTCAAAAGACGCGAGACGGACTTTTGGTAGAAGGCGCCAAACGCCTCGTCGGTCTCCCACGTGCCGAGATGGCCGGAGAGGCGTAGCGACACGAGTCCGTGCACGTGGGCCCAAATCAATACCGCCAGCTCCCTGGCTTCACCGCGACCGAGCACGCGTGCGTCGATGCACTCTTGGACGCGGTCGACCAGGAACCGGAAGGCGGAATCTTGGGGCCGCCCGTCCGTGGGAGGGTCGGGGCAAACCTTCTTCGGTGTCGCCTCGCTGTCGGGCGCGTTCATGAAGATGAAGCGGTAGTCGAGCGGGTTTTCGAGTGCGAACAGACGGTACTGATCGCCCGTCGCCAAGAGGCGTCCAAGGGGCGTCGACACTTCGAGCGCGCGAACGAGGTAACTCGAAAACACCAGGAACCCTTGGGTGCATGCAGCGCCCACGAGGGCTTCCTTGCCGTCGAAATGTCGGTACACAGCAGCCGCAGAGACGCCAACACGCCTTGCGACCTCGCGCAGGGAGAAGTGGGCTGGTCCTTCTTCGAGATACAAGTTGCGCGCCGCCGCCAGCAGCTGCGCACGCGTGCCTTCTTGCTCATGGACCACACGCGCTGCGGTCCTTCGAGACTTGTGCGGCAAAGCTTGAACCATGTGAACAGTGTTAACATAGCGCAGGCGCGCCAACTGTCAACGAGGGAGTGCAAGGAACGATTCGCGCGTCAACGCGCGTGGATCGCCGGGGATCTTCGTTTTTGGCACCAGCACGGCAGACGCATAGCGAAACCCACCCCCCTCGCGCACGAAGGTCGAGAGCTCCGCGAACGAGCGTTCGACGCCTTTGGCGAAGATCTTTGCGTAGAAGAGCACTTCTCCGCCCGCCGCGTTCTCCGAAGATTCCATCACGCAGAGGTCCATGTAGCGCTGCTCGTTCTTGGCGCGCGTGAGTTCGAGCTCCAAGGCTGCAGGCGGAAGGGATCGGTCTTCGTGCGTGCTGGCCAACGTATCGAGCAGGTACTTGCCCAGGCCGAGGGCGAAGGCCGAATAGCGAGACCGCATCATCGCCTCTGGCGTCTCAGGTTCCCGCTCCAGGCGATGATAGGGCGCGCAACATTCGGCGTATTTGCGCTTCGAGTGGCACGGACAATCGCGCGGAGGCTTCGTGGGCATCGGACGAGGGTAGCGTTTCTTGACGTTCCCGCTTCGCAAATGTGCGAGAGGCGAGTACGAAAACAGGCAAGACGCATGCGCTACGAAGGAAAGCTCTATCGGCCGCCGTCCGAGGCGGACGCATATATCCTCCAAGCGACGATCGGTTGCTCGTGGAACAAGTGCACGTATTGCGACATGTACCGCGAGAAGGCGTTTCGCGTCCGTCCGCTGGAGGAGACACTCGAAGACGTCACGCTCGCGGTGCGACAGCTCGGCCGAAATGCGGAGCGTGTCGAGAAGGTGTTCGTGGCCGACGGTGACGCGCTCATTCTCGACATGGACCATTGGCGTGCGATTCTCGGAGCAACCTCTCGAGCCTTTCCGAACTTGCGTCGCGTCTCCTGTTACGCCATGGCGAAAAACGTCCTCGAGAAGACGCCAGAGGAGCTCGCGGAGCTACGTCGTTTGGGACTCTCGATCCTCTACATGGGGCCCGAGTCCGGCGATGACATCGTGCTGAGGCGCATCGCGAAGGGGCAGAACCACGAGGACCACGTTCGCGCGGCCGAACGTGCACACGAGGCCGGCCTGCAACTCAGCGTCATCGCACTGCTCGGCATCGGCGGTGATCGTAGCTTGGAGCACGCGGAAGCCACCGCGGACCTCGTAACGAAGATGAACCCCGCGTTCTTCTCGGCGCTCACGGTCACGGTCGTCCCCGGAACGCCGCTCGCCACTCTTTCGTCTCGTGGCAAATTCGCGGTGCCCGACGTGCCGGATCTGCTTCGCGAGCTACGGACGATGGTGGCGAAAGCCGCCCCCACGAAGACGGTCTTTCGCACGAATCACGCCTCGAACTACCTGCCGCTCGGCGGCGAGCTACCGCGCGATCGCGATCGTATCGTCGAGGTCATCGACGCGGCGCTCGATGGACGCATTCCTCTGCGGCCCGAGCGTACACGGGGACTCTGAGGTCAGGCCTTCGTTTCGTCGTTCGGGGGCGTGGCATCCTCGCCCTTGAGGGACACGGCCTTCTTTGCTTCCTCGGCGGCCGCTTCCGCGGCCTTCTCGGCTGCGATCTTGCGAGACAGGGCCGAGAGCTCGCGTGCCGTGCGCGTCTTTTCCTGCAGCACCCGTTGGCGAGCTTCGAACGTGCGCTTCTGCGCTGCCGTCATGGCCGACGCCGCACGCTGCTTGGCAACGTACAAGTTCTCTCTTGCGAAGCGAGCGTCGTGCTTGGTGGTCATGCGCGGTGTTCTAGCCTCGAATATGCGCGCTCGCCACTCGTTCTCGTACTATTTCAGGCCGGCAAACGGACGCGCAGGTTCGACGAGCGCAAGCTTGGTGCCGGTGCGTTCGCTCATGGCCTTGGCGGTGGCCTTCTGTTCACTGGATGCGGCATAGATCGCGTGTTCCGATGATGCCGCAGCCCAACGTTCGAGGAGCGTCGAATAGCCTAGTTTGACCGGGTCGTAGATGATGCGAATGGCAGGTTTGTCGCCCTCGACCTTGCCGGGCTGCACTTCGAGGACACCGGGGACGTCACGTAGGCGCTCCGTGACCGCGTGATCGCCACTCAGTACGGCCGTTTCGACCGAAGGCGCACAGCCTGGTCGCTCGCCGGGTTTGGGGAAGTTACACGCATTCTGCGTGGCGGAAGGAGACGGCAGTGACGTGCTCTTGCCGGCTTCGAAGAGCACCCGAAAGGCGCCATACCCTTCGGCCTCGAGCCTTCCCACGGGAATGAAACGAAGCGATGCGGAATTGATGCAATACCGTTTGCCGGTGGGTTTGGGGCCATCGTCGAATACGTGGCCGAGGTGCGAGTCACCGTCGCGCGAACGCACTTCGTCGCGAATCATGCCGTGGCTCGTGTCGGACTTCACGAGCACGTGCGCGTCCGAAATGGGCCTCGAAAAGCTCGGCCAGCCGGTACCGGAGTCGAATTTGTCCGTGCTGCTGAAGAGTGGTTCACCGCTCGCGATGTCGACGTAGATGCCGGCTTGATGATTGTCCCAATAGGCATTGTCGAACGGAGGTTCGGTTCCGTTTTCGCGTGCGACCTTCCATTGAAGTTTCGTCAGACGTTTCTCGAGCTCCTCGGGAGAGGGCTTTGGGTATGCGCGGTCTGCGATCGCGAGAGGGGGGGCCGCGTAAGTGGCGGTGGTGGCGGATGCTTTTGCGCTGTCGGAGCGCCCGGAAGACATGCAACCCGGGAGTGTGACGCTCGATGCGGCGCCGAGCGAAAGACCGAAGACGAGGAGAGACAAGCCTGATTTCATGTGCGACCTCGATCGACCTACGACGGCTGGGCCCTCTTGGTTTCGATCGTCACCGCCGAAAGCTTAGCACTCGCCGAACGACGACGAAGGGCATGCTGTGTCGCGACAAGGCGAAACCGAGGGGGTTTCGCATATTTGCCTGGGACGAGCTGCTTGACATCGTGCCCTTCCGGACCCAGGATTTCCGCCCATGGCAAACACCATTGTGGTCTGCGGACATGGTCCAGGCATCTCGGACGCGGTTGCACGGAAGTTCGGAGGCGAAGGCTTCGACGTCGCGCTCGTGGCGCGAAATGGCGAGCGTCTCACCAAGGCGGCGAAGGCGCTCGGGGCCGAAGGCGTGAACGCGAAAGCCTTTCCGTGTGACCTGGGCGACCCCGCCGCCGTGCGAGCGATGCTCCGCGACGTGCGGGAGTCGTTCGGTCCCATCCGTGTCCTTCACTGGAATGCATACGTAAATGGCGCAGGCGACCTCACGAATGCCGATACGAGTGACCTCCAATCGTCGTTTGCGGTTTCCGTGGTCGGACTCGTGTCTGCCTTGCAAGAGGTGTTGCCGGATCTCGAGCAAGACAAGCTCGCCTCTGCTCTGCTCGTCACCGGTGGTGGCTTCGCCTTCCACGACAAGAGCGTCAACGCAATGGCGGCCGAGTGGAATGCAATGGGGCTGGCGGTGGCGAAGGCAGCGCAGCACAAGGCGGTCGGCGTGCTGCGCGAGCGCCTCGCAAAGCAGCAAATCTACGTCGGTGAAGTGGTGGTGACCGGCATGGTGAAGGGCACCGCGTTCGATTCCGGTAGCGCGACCCTCGAAGCCAGCACGGTGGCGAACAAGTTCTGGGAACTTTACAAGACGCGTGCCGAAAACCCGGTGGTGGTCTGACATGAATGCCGTACGTGCGTTCGCGTTCGTGTCGACCTTGGCGCTGTACGCAGCTTCCCTTGCTTGCGGCGGCGCAGGGGCCGTCACTCCTGCCGCTGGCCCCGCGGCAGGCGGTTCACACCCATTCAAGGCACAGGCGGTCGAATACAAAGAGGGAGCAACCGTACTCGAAGGCTATCTCGCCTATCCGACGGACATCCCCCCGGGAACGAAGCGGCCCGCGGTCGTCGTATTCCACGACTGGATGGGCCTCGGTCCCGGTCCGAAGAAGCGCGCGGAAGAGCTCGCGCAGCTTGGCTACGTGGCCTTCGCCGGTGACATTTATGGCAAAGGGCAACGACCCGCCAACAATGACGAGGCGGCCAAGCTCGCAGGAACGTTCAAGAACGATCGCGGGCTCATGCGCGCGAGGGCGCGGGCGGCGCTTGCGCATGTCTCGAGCGATCCGCGGGTGGACGCTTCGAAGGTTGCCGCCATGGGGTACTGCTTCGGTGGCACGGCTGCACTCGAGCTCGGACGAAGTGGTGCACCGCTCGCCGGAATCGTGTCCTTTCATGGGGGGCTCGCGACCCCGCATCCCGAGGATGCAAAGAACATCAAGGGGCGTGTCCTCGCGCTTCATGGCGCCGACGATCCGTTCGTGAAGTCGGACGAGGTCCTCGGCTTCGAGCAAGAGATGCGTCAAGCCGGCGTCGATTGGCAGCTCGTAGCGTACGGTGGCGCGGTCCACGCGTTTGCCGTCAAAGAAGCGGGCAGCGACGCATCGAAGGGCGCGGCCTACAACGCCAAAGCCGACGCGCGATCCTGGGCCGACATGCAGCAGTTCTTCAGCGAAGTGCTGAAGTAGCGCTCAGGGGTCTTTCTTCGCCTGAGCAGCCGCGGCGGCTTCCCGGAGCTTGTCCTTCTTGCTCTTTCGCTTGCCCTTGATACCGCCGTGCGGGTCCTTCACGGGAGCAGCGACGTCCGTGCGGTCGAACCCCTCGACCCGTTCTCGGGGCGCCGAGAACCTGTGACGCTTCTCGATGAGACGAAAGTGCGCTTCGTTGTCCACCGTGACGAAGCTGATGGCTACGCCGCTTTCGCCTGCGCGCCCGGTTCGACCAATGCGGTGCACGAAGTCGGTCGGGGAGCGCGGCAGGTCGTAGTTGACCACCGCGGGCAGTCGCACGATGTCGAGTCCGCGAGCCGCAACGTCCGTCGCGACGAGTACTTGAATGACGTGGTTCTTCAAGTCTGCCAGAGCCTGCGAACGGGCGCCTTGGCCGAGCTCCCCGTGGAGCGCCGCGGTGGGGATGCCAGCGCGTGCGAGCTTGTTCGCAACGTGATCTGCGCCATGCCGCGTGGCGACGAACACGAGCACCGAAGGCCAGTCGTGTTCGCTTACCAGCTTGCGCAGGAGCTGGGTTCGCTTGGCGACGTCGACCTCGATGGCGCGCTGCTTCACCGTTTCAGCGAGACGCGAAACTCCTGATTCGAGCTGGATGCGGACCATGTCATCGCCACCTCGTAGCTCCTTTTCGGCCAGTGCGCGCACCGCGGGGGGGAACGTAGCCGAGAAGAGCAGCGTCTGGCGCGCGCGCGGCAGGAGCTCGAATACACGTGCGAGTTCTTCGCCGAAGCCAAGGGAAAGCAAACGATCAGCCTCGTCCAAGACGAGAACCTCGACGCGCGAGAGCGAAAGGGCATTCCGAGAAACGAGGTCGAGCAGGCGCCCGGGCGTCGCTACGACGACCTCGGCACCGCCACGAAGAGCCATCATTTGAGGGTTCTCGGAAACACCACCGACGGCGAGGCAGACCTTGAAGCGCTGTTCGAGTCGCTCACCGTAGCGACGAATCGATGCGTCGATTTGCATGGCAAGCTCACGCGTAGGGGCAAGCACGAGAGCGCGAATGGGGCGTGGGGCCTCTCGGCGTGCGCTTCGGAGGCGCTCGAGTATCGGGAGTACGAACGCCGCGGTCTTGCCCGATCCAGTTTCGGCCGAGGCCCACACGTCCTTGCCGCTCAGTATGACTGGGATCGCTTCCGCCTGTATTGGCGTCGGCTCCACGTAGCCGAGCGCATCGAGTGTCTCCGTGATGGAGGGCGACAGACCGAGAGAAGCGAAGGACATGAAAGGAGGGGGCACTTTTGCCGTAGCGGCGCGTGGAAGGCAAGTTGCGTCTACGCAACGAGCGCTTCCGGCCAAAGCGTCTTACGTTCTTCCCCATGAACCCAGTCATTCGTCCAGTTCTCAAGGTGGTTTCCGCACATCGCCAGGAGGAGGGCGCCGGTTTCGTGGTGCGGAGGCCGTTCCCCTCTGCGGGCCTTTCCGTGGCAGATCCGTTCCTCATGCTCGATGAGCTCGGTCCGGTCGACTATGCGCCCGGGCAGGCCATCGGAGCGCCGGACCATCCCCATCGCGGCTTCGAGACGGTGAGCTACATCCTGGAAGGAGAGGTGGAGCACGAAGATTCTGCAGGTCACCGTGGCATCATTGGCGCCGGTGACGTGCAGTGGATGACCGCCGGACGAGGCGTGATTCACTCCGAAATGCCGACCCGCCAGATTCTCGAGAAGGGAGGCCGCGTCCACGGCTTCCAGATCTGGGTCAACTTGCCGGCGAGGGACAAGATGATGGCTCCTCGCTACCAAGAGGTTCCGAAAGCGAAGATTCCCGAAGGGAAGAGCGTACGAGCTCGCGTGAAGGTCGTTGCGGGCTCCGCGCTGGGGGTCGACGCTGCGATCGATACCCGCACACCGATTGCACTCCATGATTGGACGCTGGACCCGGGAGCGCTGGAGGACGTGACGATACCGACGTCCTACAGCGTCTACGTCTACGTCTTTTCGGGAACTGCGCTGGTCGACGGGCAGTCCGTCGTCGAAGGTCAGCTGGCCGTCCTCGGCCGCGGTGACATCGTGCGCCTGGGCACCGATGAAGCGGAAAAGAAGGCCGCGCGATTGCTTCTGCTTGCCGGTGAACCGATCCGCGAGCCTGTCGTATCCTACGGCCCATTCGTGATGAATACGAAAGCCGAGATTCTCCAAGCCGTCAGTGACTACCAGAACGGCAAGATGGGAGAGATTGCTCGCACGACCTGAGGGGAGGGGCTGTCCCTCGATGACCGTGGGAAAGCCCACAGCCTCGCGATGGTCAAACTAGCCCGCGTCGCCTCTCGCAACGGAACGCGCTTGTTGCGCGAGTCCGAGGACCACGGAGTGGAAGCCCTTGAACGAGCGCACCTCCGCCTTGGGGAAGCGCCTGCGAATCTCCTGGGCCAGCTTCGGGACGCGGGCGGTACCGCCAGTGGAGCACACGAGGTCCACATCGGAAGGAGCGATTCCAGAGGCCGCGACCGTCGCATCGAGGCATTGGAGAATCGAGTCCATGGCGCCGCGGGAGCACGCCTCGAAGTCATCGCGCGTCACAGGCTCGCGAACGTGAATCGTCGGATAGTCGAACGCAACGTCGGTTCGCTTCTCGTCGGAGAGGCGCCTCTTTGCCGACTCGATGGATTCGAAGAGTTGGAAGCCGAGGGCGTCGTCGACGAGCGTTTGCAGTGCATCGAGACGCTCGGCGTCTTCGTCACCCACGGACCAGTTGCGCACGTCCCGAAGGAAGTCAGCGACGTCGGGCCTCCTCAGCGCCGACAGATGCGCCGGTGAGCACAGCTGCTCTACGATAGAGAGCGGCATTCGAAGTACGTTGTTGCCCATCGGTACCTTGTAGGAAACGTCGGCGCCGAAGTTCTTCGAGACGTGCTTGCGCATGATGCCCGCGTCGAGTGCGTCCCCGGCGACCGGAACACCTCCGATGGCGAGGACGTCTTCCCGCTTGAAGGGGGATGCGCCGAGTCGCATGAGCGTGAAGTCGCTCGTACCTCCGCCGAAGTCGCACACGAGGACAGTGCGCTCTCGCTTGTCGCGCTGCTCCTCGCCCATCGTCACGCCAAACTCGCGCGCTGCCGCAACGGGTTCGGGGAGGAAACGGATGTCCTCGAAGCCGGCGCGTTCGGCAGCCGCTCGGAGCCTTTGCTCGGCAAAATCGTCGTCTGCGTCGTTCGTCGAAAAGCGAGCGGGACGACCGAGCACGACCGATTTCACGTCGGTGCCGAAGTGCGCGTTAGCTCGATTCCTCATCTCGCGCAGGATGGATGCGACGAGGTCTTCGATGGCAACCTTCTGGGAATGGATGATCGTGCCCCGAAACTCTCGCGAAGGGAGGTGCCTCTTGATGGACCGGAGGAAGCGCCCTTCGAGGCCATTCTCGACGTACTTCGTGAGGGCCTCGTGGCCGTAGTAGCAGGCCTTGCCCGCGGGGAAATACAGAATGCTTCGAAGGACCGTGGGGTCGGCCGCCGTCTTGTCGAGGGGGACCGTATCGAACACGTCGTCCGCGCTAGCGGCAGCGAGGAGCGAATTGCTGGTGCCGAAGTCGATCGCATAGATCGAGGGAGGGGAGGGCATCAGTCGAATAGACCCTTGGCCGTTGCCCGCTCGAATGCGCTGCGGAGAGCCGCATGCCCCGGAGCGATGCCACTGCGAAATGCGTCGCCTCCGAAGATGGTACGAACGTACCCTCGCGCCTCCTCGTCTTCGCACGCACGGTGAAGCGCCGAGTGCGCACGCTCGTACTCTTTCGGACCGAGATTGCGTCGAGCGGCGATGACGTCACTGGGGATGGACGTGAAGGAGGCGATGATTTGCACTTCGAGGTTTTCGATCGCGGACCAACCGCCTTCGAATGTCCCGTCAGCTTTCTCTTGGGCATAGGTTCCGGCGACATCGCATTCGTCCCGTGCGAGTGCTTTCAGAGCCTCCTCGTGGCTGCCGAAGAACTTCTCGCTCGCGAAAATGGTGCTCGGGTTTATCTTTGCGCGCGCGAGCTCGATGCAAGGAACGACGTAGCCGGCCGCGCTCCATGGGTCGACCCAACCGGCGCGTGAACCACGCAAGTCGGTGAGGGCGTGGAAGCGCGATCCCTTCTTCGAAACGAGAGCAGCGGAATAGGTGCTCGTGTCACCGCGCGACACGTGCCCGAGTGGTGTGACGCCCTCGGCGAGCCATGCGTAGACGACGGGAGGCAGCCATGCGACGTCGCTCTTCCCCTCACGCACGCTGTTGCCGAGTTCACGATAGCTCGGCCACGCACGTCGCTCGATCGTGACGCCGCAGTGCTCCTGCATCCACGAGGACAGCGCTGCGAACGCCTCGTCCTGCCCGCGAGCCGAAGGGGAGGCGACGAGTCCGAATACGAGGTGAAGGTCCTTCGTCGTGCTCATGCCCCCCTAGTATGCCGGATTTGCGGGCGTTTGTCGGCGCTTCTCTCCTACTCCACTGTGACACGGTCTCCTGCACCGCGACCGAATACCTCCGGGCTGTACATTTCCTCGGCCTTCGGCGGAGCTACGACGAACGTTCCCAGGGTGGTTGCGCGTGCAACATACACGTATTCGTGGACGCCATCCCACAGAAGGGAGGCGAAGGCCTCCACCCTTTCGTCGCGCATGTTCTGGTGCTCGTACCATGTGCGACTCCACCAAAACCAACTGGGATGATTCTCATTTGCCTTGGTGTCGCGCGGAATGGGACCCGTCACCGCCAGGGCGGCATTCATGGGCTCGAAGCCGGCCGGGATGGGGTCCACGAGGGCGACGTGGTGTCGGCGCGCCGGAGCCACCATGGTCACACGCGTTCGGACTTTGGCGCCCGCCTTCACGTGCCAGTTGCCCTCCGCATCGCGCTTCACGTCGTCGGGCGAGTCGACGGGTTCGTAGATGCGCGTCACGGTGAAGCCGTGGTCCGCCGGGGGCAACTTCAGGTCGAGCGGTGCGTACTGCATACCGACACGGAAGTAGAGGCGACCGGGACCGTCCTTTTGGATGGTGAGATTGCCACTTCCGAGGGATGCCAGCTGCTTCATCGGAATGCGCACTTCTTGGCGGTCGACGTTGTAGCCGCGGTAGGCGTGTTCTCCGGCGTACTGGTCGCCTAGCCAAGCGCGGGCGATGAAGTCCGGGGCCGTGTTTTCGTACGTACGGAAGTACTTGTCGAGACCGATGAGGACGAACGCGTTTTCTTGGGTGTTCGTCCAGCGACCTGCCTTGCGATGTCCGAGCAGCCCCGTCACGAGTTTGGGAATGACGTCGTTCTTGGGATCATCGGCGATGATCGATTCGAGCAAGATGCCGTCGGCGCGTCGATCGGAGTTCAAGAGCAAGTAATCCCCCTCGCCGTAGGAAGTGACGAAGTGGGCCGCACCTGCGGTCTCGGTCACGCGATTGGCCAAGTGCTTGCGGACGGCCTCGAGCTCCGCTTTGGAACCCGGATCACCAGAGAACGTCGGCAAGAGCCACCCGAGCGACTCGAGCGGGGTCTTCTCCACTCCTCCGGCGTCGGCCACGAGCCTGCGCGCCTTCGCCGGGTCCGCATCGTTCATGCGCTTGCGCACGTAGAGGGCGTAGGCGATGAGCGATCGTCGTGCTTCGGGGCCGTAGTAGCTCGGGATGTGACTCTCGATCGAACGAAGGTATCCCTGCGCCCGCGTGAGCATGTTCACGTTGACGGCGAAGCCCTTTTCTTTGGCCCTCTGAATCGAATGTGCCACGTGGATGGAGAGATACGGCCAGTCGTCCCCCCACCAGAAGCCCCAGCCGCCGTTGTAGCTTTGGCGGGTCTGGAGCCGCTTCAGGTCTTCCTCGACGCTGGCCCGCAGGACCTCGGGAGCGGGGAGTTCCTTTGCATTGAAGGCCGCGAGGACATCCTTCATCGACGCGACGGCCATGACGCGCGAGGAAAGCTGTTCGTTGCACTCGAAGGGGTATTTGACGAGGTAGAGAACCGCGTCCGAGAGGGCAAAGAGGGCGGTCGACGAGGTGGTCAGCTCGAGGCCGCCGAATTCCTTCGTGACACCTTCCGGCATCTTCACGGGTTGTGCGACGGCGCCCTGATCGACCACTCCGTACGTCGCGAAGGCTTCGGTCGTAGCCGGAGTCCATACCGGTAGGTCGAACTCCGCCGCGTCGGCGTGGTGTCCGGAACCCGCTGCAACCTGAAACCGCGCCTTGCCGGGGCTCTTCGCGGACGAAGGAATGCGTACTTCCGCACGGTCACCCGGTGCAACCTGCACCCGACGACCACGTGCATCGACGGCCGCGTTGAGCGCGCGCGCCGCCACACTCACGGTCATCGGTTTGTCGGTCTGGTTTTGGACGACCACGGAGAGCTCGAACTTGTCCCCGAAGTTCAAAAAGCGAGGGGGCGAAGCGCGGACGATGAGTGGAAGGCGTGCAGTGATGTTGGCCTCGCCGCTTCCGAACTTCGTCGCGTCCGCGGCAGCAATGGCCATGACGCGATAGCGGGTCGTGCTCTCCGGAAGTTTGACGCTCACCTCAGCGTGGCCGCGGGCATCCGTACGGGTCCGCGGTGCCCACAGCGCGAGGGCCGTGAGATCTTTGCGGAGTACGATGGGCGTCTCTGGCATGTCCGGGGCCTTGTTCTTTGCAGTGCCCGATGCCTTCTTGGCTTCGCGCTGCATCGGCTCTGGGGCCATGGGCGCAGCGCTGGCCGCCATCTCCGCTTTGGCACCGAGGCCTGCAAGACCGCCGGCCATCGCCCTCCCTGGAGCCATCCGCGCGTTTCTGTCCCCGCGTTCTCCGCCGCTCTCTTCATCGCCGCGAATTGCAATCTCGTCGAGTGCGACGACGTGCTTGGCGCGAAGCGCCTCACTCTCCTTTCCGAGGACGACGAGGCTGCGCGACTCGACCTGCGATGCATCGGGGCTACGCATGGGATAGAACGTGGTGAGCGGATCGGGGGTCTTGTAAGCGGTCAGCGCAAGGACAGCCTCGTCTACGACGAAGAGCGCGACGTCTGCATTGGCCGCGGTGTTGCCGGCGCTATCCTTCACGTCGACGGCGACGGTCGTAGAACCACCGGGGTCGAGCGCCTTCTCCTTCGGCGTCACGAACACTTGCAGCGTTCGCTCGGCGGGGGGAATGCTGAGCGCGACGCTGCCCGAACCGAACGTGGGCTTTCGTGGTAGCGCAGGGTCGGGGACGCCGTTTTCGTTGTTGCGGGCTTCGGTGCCGACCAGTTCGACCGAGACGGTGACCCCTGGAACCCATTCCTTGCGGAGCGGGACCGTCAGCGTCTGCGACTTGCTCTCGAGCGTGAAGCGCTGAACGGAAACCACGCCCGACCGACGCACCGTCAGCAAGCCTTCCGCCGGCGCAAAACCGGAACGCACGAGGACTTCGGCCGTATCTCCGCTCTTGTATTCCGTCTTGTCGGAGACGAGCTCGATGTGTCCCGCGCTGAGCGAGCGGTCCGGGGTGCTCTCGTCCTTGCCGACGACCCAGAAGCCCATGGTCGTTTGGCTCTTCCGGCCGTGCTCGTCGGTGACGAACGCCGTGACGCGATAGCGCCCGCCCGCCTTGGTCTTGAGCGAGCATCGGACTGCGCCCGCGGCGCTCTTGACGACGCAGGTGTCCTCGTCGACTTCCTTTTCGGTCCACACTCCCCGCTCTTGGACGGAATCGAGACGAACGCTTCGTAGTGACACGTCGCGTCCGGCAACCCGCGCGCCTTCGACGTTTGCAGCGATGACGTCGATCTGGAGAGGTTGGCCTGCCGTGACGAACGATTTCTCGGCGTGCAGGCCCGCGTAGACACTTGCGGGGTGTACGAGCATGTTCGTATTGGCCGACCACGCCTGCCGATTGACGTCCGTGACGACGGCAGAGAGGGAGAGCGACATCGGGTACGAAGGCTCGAGTGCATCGAAGTCGACGCGCAGACGGTGTTCGCCTTGGGAGTCCGTGTGACTATCCCATGTTTCGCTCGTCGGAGCCTTCTTGCCTTTGGCGGAACGCCCGTAGCCGTACCAGCTGTCATGCTCGGCGTTTCCGAAGCTATAGCCGGGTTGGTTCGGAGGCGCGAAGTAAGCCTCGCTTCGGCTGACGGTCCATTGCGTCGCCGCATTCGGCAAACCGCCGCCCGCGTAGTACTTCGCGGTAACCGTTGCGATCCCGTGGCGACCCACGAAGTAGGGGGCGCCTGTTGCCTGCGCACTCACTTCGAACTCCGGACGGCGGAACTCCTGGATATTCAGCGTGTGGGAACCGTTGCCAGAGGGGGCACTCAGCTCGACACGTGCGTGCCCGAGATTCGTGTTGTCGGGGAACTTCACGGCGAAGTCGAAGTTGCCGCGGTCGTCGATGGCGGTCGTGCCCTTGCTCATCTCCGATCCGCGTGCGTCGTAGACTCGATAGCTGAGTACGTTGTTGTTCGCCTCGGTCGCAAACCCAACGTCGCCGTTCTTCTCGTAGGACACGTTGCGAACCCAACCGCGGATCTTGGCTTCCTCGCCCGGCTTGTAGATACCCCGGTCGTCCCAAGTGAAGAACCGAACGGGGCTCGGGTGATAGAAATGGGGCTTCAGATTGCCGAACCAGATGGCAAGGTCGTCTCCCTTGCGGGCCGTGTAGATCTCCTGCGCCGACGCGCCACCCGAGAGCACGGCGATACCCTCGGCATTCGAACGGCCAGACACACCGCCAAGCGCAGTGAACTCGACACCGCTCTCTGGCTTGCCCGTCAAAAGAGAGGTGCTCCACGAGACAATCGAGTCGTTGTCGGCGACCGCCGTGATACCTAGCTTCGTGACCTGTAGCCACGTGCGTACCCACTGCTTCTGCCAGCGGTTCTTGAAGGGGCGGGTCGTCTCGACGATGACGAGGACCTGACCAAAACCGTTCTTCAGCGCCGGTGTGAGGTCGACCAGCGTCTCGCTGATGCTGTCCTTCTCACCTTTGGTTGCGACTTGTCCGGAATGGACGAGGCGTCCAGGCGGGGGAACGACGACGCCATCGTAGTCCCACTTGCTGCGGAACTCGTTGTACTTCACCCAGTCCGTGGGGGCGACCGAGTAGAGGCGTACGTTGAGCGTCGGGTCATTGATGCTGTAGACGGAGTACTTTGGACCGAGCGCCGGGTCGACGATGCTCATGTGCGACGATTCGCTGAAGAGAATCGGCGGCGAAGTCCCTACGTCGAAGGTACGTGTTTCCTCGCGGCCCAGCGTCTGGCCGAATTGGTCGGTGACGGGCGGCGTGACGCGCACGGTGTAGCGCGTGCGCCCCTTCGTCTTTCCGCTGATGGTCATCGAGTTGTACGACGTTTGGACCTTCATGCCGGCGATGGGAGGGTCGACCTTGACCATGCTGGCGTCGAACTTCTCTGCATCGAGTGGATTGTTGAACGCAAAGTCGAAACCGTCGTTCGGATGGCACGCCTTGTTCTCGGCGAGGTGCCCACAGGTGGCGCGCACGATACGGAGTGGGTCGTACGTGCGAAACGAGAACGCCTGCTGAGTGGTCGTACGCTTCGGCCCTTCCGCGGACGGAAGTCCCGGCGGGTAGACGATTTGAATCGACGAGCCCGTCGGCAGCGGCCGATCGGCGCGAAACGCGATGAAGCGTCCTTTTTTTGCTTTCTCGACGAGGCGCGAGACATGCGGATCTTTGTCGATCTCCTCGTCGGTCGCGAGGCGGAGCGCAAGCGACTCCGAGCCGGCTGTTGCACGCGTCATCGACAAGACTGCATTCTTGTCGATTGTTTGATCGAATGCAGCGAACAGGACGGGCTCGAGTGGCTGCGCGGACCCGCTCGGATAGTGCTGTACGAGCCTCACGGTTGGAGTCGTGAAAGTGAACGTCTCCGCAGCTGCGAGTACGTTGCCTTGAATGCCGCGTGTACCTGCGGGAATCTCGACGGCGTAGTCCGTCGATTTCGGAAACTCATTTTCCGGCTGGAACATCACCGTCTGCGCTCCGACCCACCGCCACTTCCCCGGCGGCTCCGGCGTGAGGCGAACGGGCGGCTTCGAACGTTCGAGCTCGGCGTGAGACGTGACGGGCACCATCGGTGCGCTGAACGACACCGTGAGGTACGGAGCGATGTCGACGGCGCCTACGGGCATCTTGCGCGTGATCGTCAAAGGCCCTGCGGCGACGACGGGCGGACTGAGGAGCGTACTCGGAGGAGGAAATGCCTCGGCCGTAGTCTTTCCGGGGCGAGGCGGGGGTAGGGACTTGCCGCGGAACGCAAAGTCCTTCGCGTCGTCGGTGTCTCCCTTCAGCGCGGGCAATCGACCGAGTAGCGCCTGCGTTTCGCTGTCCGAAAGCGGCTCGCTGGGCGCAGCACCTTTAGGGAGCTCGCGTTCTTCGTCGGCATTGGAAAGGCGAAAGCCGAGGCCCGATTTCGATGCCCGCCATACGAGAGGCCCTTCGTCCTTCTTCGTCGCACCCGCCACGGGGGTTTGCGGCGGCGGCTGACCCGGGCATGCGAGCACCGAGACGACGAGCAGAGCGAGCAGCGAAATTCGCTTCATGATTTCCTTACGTAAGTGCGGGGGAGAGCGAGGCGAGCACGGACGAACGGGGGCGCCTACGGCCGTCGTTTCGACGGATGTTCGCGCGAAAAGTTTCCCGAGGGGCCGAAATACGGCTCTCGCTTCGTCGATTCGAGTGTGTGGTTGCATGTGCGACCAAGGCCCCTCTTTGCCCACGCAAATCGGGGCGACTCATGACCCTTGGGTCAGAACGATGTAGCCTACGGAGGTGGCGGCCTTTGCGTCCGTTTTGCGCGAGCGTTACCTCTTACCGCTCCTCCTCTTGCAGGCGGGGGTAGTCCACTGTGCAAACTATGTGGGCTCCGGCGGCGATGACGATGCAGGTATCGGCGACCCGCTCGATGCTGCCCGGCTGGCGGACGTGGGAGGCGGGCAGAAGAAGGACACAGGGGTTTCCGACAGCGGCAACGGAGCCAACGACGCAGCCCTCGACCCGGATGCGAAAGCTTCGTCCGACGCGAGCGACGCAATGAGCGCCCAGGGCTCATGCACCGTCGGCTTCAAGCAAGTCGGCGAGTACGCAACCTGGGGAGGCAAAGTGAACGTTCATCGTTCCACAGGCGGAGCCTGGTCGGTCGACTCTGACTGCACCTCGGGAGCAAACATCAATACGGTCACGTACTGTCAGAAGTTTTGGCCCGGGGTCACAACTCAGGTGCACCTCATGATGGTCACGCCAGAGCAAAAGCCATTCACGCAGGGCGGAGGCACGGCGCCCACGTGCGGTGGCCTCGCGCTCAACGCGGGCGTCGATCAATTCGTGTGCTGCGCCCCTTGAGTGAAAGCACGCTCATGCGAGGTCGAAGAGCAAGACCTCGGCGCCTTCGCCAGATCCTTCGATCGTGATGGCCCCCGTATCGCTCGTAAACGCGGCGTCACCGCCCGCGAGCGCGTGGCCACCAACGGTCGCCGCGCCCTTGGCGACGTGTACGAAGGTGTGCCGGCCGGCTTTGGCCTCGTGGGTCACGCGTGAACCCGCGCGAAGCACGGTCGCGTAGAGTCTCGCGTCGGCACCGAGCGCGATGCTTCCGTCGGCCGAGTCGGGAGATGCGACGAGCCGTAGTTTATCTTGCTTCTCTTCGACGTCGAAACGCTTTTGCTCGTAGCTGGGTGGCTTTCCCGCATGGTCGGGCTGGATCCATATCTGGAGAAAGTGCACGGGCTTTTCATTCGACGCGTTGAACTCGCTATGGCGTACGCCCGTACCCGCGCTCATGCGCTGGATTTCTCCTGGCACGATGGTAGACCCGGTGCCCATCGAATCCTTGTGCGCGAGCGCGCCGTCGAGCACGTAAGAGATGATCTCCATGTCGCGGTGACCGTGCGTACCGAACCCTTTCGCAGGAGAGACGCGGTCTTCGTTGATGACACGGAGCGCGCGAAAGCCCATGAACTTCGGATCGAAGTAGTCGGCGAAGGAAAACGTGTGGTGGGAGTCGAGCCAGCCGTGGTTTGCGTGCCCACGTTCGTTCGCTCGTCGAATGGTGAACATGTGATGAACTCCTTGTCGGGTCTCTACTGTAAGCACGCCCGCGTGTGATCGGAAGGGGCGGGGCCTAGCGCGCGGTGCTGCCGGTGCCCTTCGTAAAATACGACGTGAGGGCTGACAGCGTTGCCAACCTAGCACCGGCTCTGCCTTCGGTGAGGGGAGGGCCTTGCGGGATGCCGAGACGCTCACGGAAAGCATCCATGGTGCCGACGGAGGATTTCGTAAACACCTTCGACTCCCGACGGAGGTCGATGCGATCACGCGGCGGCGGACCACCAGCGACCAGGAAGAGGTCAGTCGCGAACGTGCCCCAACCGCAGAAGACGTCATCCTTTCTGGCAAATGCGGTCCATCGCTCGAAGAGTTCCTGAGTCGACATCCCATTAAGGATGGTTTCGCGCGAAACGCCGACGTGGCTCGGGGTTGTCGGGCTGAGCTCACCCTTCGGCGCTGCGATGGCGCTGAAGGTCTCGCCGGTCGAGGGTCTGTATGCGACCCAATGAATGAGCTCGTCGAGTCCGTCGGTCCAGGGCCTCTTGGCGCGGATGTCGTACGGCCAAGCGTTGGCTTCTGCATACACGCATACGAGGTCGTGAGAGCGCTCGCGGAACGTGGCGGGTAGGTCGTTCCAAGGGTCGCGTTTCGGCCGCCGATTGTGATCCGCGACGCGACGAGGACTCTTGCAGCGTCCGATATGCTCGATCTGAGCGTCGACCATCGCGCGAAACGGAACGAGCATCGGAAGGAACTTGTCGGGCTCGCCTTCGAGCACGCCGAGCACGTGGACGAGCGCTTCGATGGTCGACACGTAATCGTCCTGAGGCTCACGCCGGATGCGGTAGTTGCTCGGCGCCGTCGGACGAAATGCATAGCGAGGTAGCGCGGCGATTTCGGGGTTCGCGCGAACGAGCTTCTTCGCTTGCCACCAGGTTCCATCGACGACCACGAGGGTCACGGGACGGCTCGGTGGGTTTGCCTCGATGTCGATGGCGCCCTCTCCTGGATACAGGAGCGCAGCAGGACGTTCGGGGTCGTCCAAACGCAGCTTGCCGCCCCACTCTACGCCGACGTGGAGCTCTGCTTCGGGAAGGCAAAGCGAGGCGATGCGAGCCGTATTGATGGGGACGTCGCGCTCCCTGGGATGCTGCAAGATGACGACCCGCGTTCGTGTCGTTTGCTTCTGGACGTGGCGACAGTAGCAAACGACGACGGGCCTGCGGCACGCCCCGCAAACCTCGCGGTACGTCGGCTCCGGCACTTGCGGTCTGCTGCGGAGGAGCTCGTTCACGCGCTCGCCTCGTTGTCGTCGTAGTAGGCCCTGATGCGCCGCCGAATGTTGTCGGCGGTCGCGCGCGAGCACGGGAATGGCTTGCCACGCGCGATGTCGACGGCAAAGGCGTGAGGGACTTGAAGAAGCGATGCGAGTTCGCTCTCGAGGCACCCGCTATCGATGAGCCATCGCTGAACGAGCTTCACGAGCTGCTCGTACTCGGGCTCGAGTATGTCCGTCGCGGTCGCGAGGACGTCGCTCTTGCGAGGTCGGCCCTTCTCGTCTGGATTGTCTTCGTCGAGCACGAGGTCATCGTCGTCGCTGTCACCCAAGAGCAGCTGAACGTCTTCCGCCGTGATGCCCGCGAGCGCACCTGCCGAATCGCTGACGATGGCGGTGGTGAGCTCGCGCTTCCTTGCCTTGAGGGAAAGGATCTTCTCCTCGATCGTGCCTCGTGCGACGAGTCTCACGACGGTGACAGGCTTGTCTTGCCCGATGCGGTAGGCGCGATCGGTCGCCTGGTCCTCGACCGCAGGATTCCACCAAGGGTCGCAATGGATCACCGTATCGGCGGCGGTCAGATTGAGACCCGCGCCTCCGGCTTTGAGCGAGATGAGGAAGAGCGGTGCGCTTCCGTCCTGGAACCGCCCGACCACCTCGTCGCGGTGGGTCGTCGCTCCATCGAGATACTCGTAGGCGATGTTTTCAGCATCGAGGTCGCGGCGCCAAAGCGTGAGAAGCGAGACGAACTGAGAAAACACTAGCGCCCGCCTGCCTTCTGCCACGAGCTCACGAACGAGTTCGAGGAACGCCTCGCGTTTGCCAGAGACGCTCTCGCCGCCGAGCTGCGTATCGACGAGGCGCGGATCGCACGCCATCTGCCGGAGTCGCGTCAGCGCAGTGAACACGCTGAGGGACGTCGCCGCCTTCTTTCGCGAAAGGTCCTTCTTCACCGTTTCGCGCAGAGTGAGCGCGAGCGCGTCGTACATGCGCTTGTCGGTCGTCGTGAGCGACACCACGCGGTCGATTTCGGTCTTCGGCGGGAGCTCTTGGAGGACGGCGCTCTTCGTGCGTCGCAACAGGAAGGGCCGGAGAATGGCGCGAAGTTCGCTCGCGACCGCTGCGTCGCGATCGGCTGCGATAGGGCGTTCGAAATACCTCTCGAACTTTCGTGCCGTGCCCAGAATGCCGGGGTTCGCGAACGATGCGAGAGACCACAGCTCGCGCAGGCGATTCTCCATGGGCGTTCCGGAAAGCGCGAGTCGCATTTCGGCGTCCAAGCGTCCCGCCGCTCGAGTGGTCGCGCTGGAGTCGTTCTTGATGTTCTGCGCTTCGTCGAGGACGACGGCTCGGAAGCGGAACGTCGAGAGCATGTCGGCATCGCGCCTCATGATGGCGTAGGTCGTGACGACGATGTCGGCCTTGAGTGCGCGCTTGAGGTCGCGCGCAGGGCCGTGGAGGAGCACGACTTTCAGCTTCGGAGTGAAGCGTTCTGCTTCCTTCAGCCAATTCGTCGCGACCGAAGTCGGGCACACGACGAGGGAGGTTTGCGCTCCAGAGGTCTCCTTCTTCCACAGCAGGTATGCGAGCGTCGTGATGGTCTTGCCGAGGCCCATGTCGTCGGCAAGGATGCCTCCCGCCCCGAGCGTGTCCAAGAATTGAAGCCACGAGAGTCCGAGCTTCTGATACGGGCGAAGAGTTGCCGTGAGTGTCGAGGGCATGTGCGGCTCGGTCGCGACCGTGAGGGCCCGAAGCCTGCGCTGGAGCGCGAGCGCGTCTTCGGCAACGACGCCGTCGTGTTCTTCGATCCATCGGTCGAGACGCCCGAGTTGATGGGGGGGGAGGCGCCCGTCGGGATGGGCTTCGAAGACATCGGCTGCCTCCTTGGAGAGCGCCTCGATCGAGCTCGAAATGCGACAAAGCGCCCCGTCGTCCAAGACGACCCAGCGTTGCTTCTTTGCGATCGCCGCTTGGATGACGGCCATTTCCACCGGAAGGTCGTCGGCGCGGAAGTCGAGTCGAGCCTTGAGCCAGTGGCCTTCGAGGCCGACGTGTACGCGCGCGGCGAGGGGAGCACCCAAACGGACGAGCGCGAGCCGCGGGGTGAGTTCCACGTGGACGATGGGGTTTTGTGTGGAACGAAGGAGCGGCAAACCGTCCCGCCAGAAGGCGATCGCGTTTTCGTTCGTGAGGAAGAGCGTCGATTCCGGCGAGTCGTCGTCGACCTCTTCGGTCTCGCCGCGCACGATCGGATTGAGGCCTGCCTGAGTCAGCAATTCGCGCGCGCGCGCTTCGGTGTCGTGGTCTCGCAGCGCATGGGGCTCCTGCTCGCTTTCGGGCTCGAACAGCGCGAACTCCTTACCGCGATAGAGGGCAAATGCATTTCCACGAATCGCCAGGGGTTCTCCTTCGAGGCGGAGCACGATGCGAGGTGTTTCGACCGGCGGTAGACCAAAGGTCTCGTGCGAGGGAAGCACGACGCCGCGCCCGCGGGTCGCACGTAGCAGTTGCGCGCCCGCGTCTTTGAGGCGGCCACGCGGAACGTAGAGGGTCGGCGACTGGGAGAGGCCAAGAGCGACGTCGAGGTCGACGTCCGGGGCGATGCGATAGATCGCACCTGCGTGCGTCCAGAGGTAAGGGAAGGGGCCCGCGAACAGGTGCGCCTTCGAGAAGGGAATACTCCCCCCGCCATCCGTGACCCAAACGGCGCTGAGGACATCGAAGGCATCGCGAGGAGGTGCGGCTCCCGCCCCATAGCCAGGCGCCGGATCGGGATCGCCCTCCGCCTCGGGTATGCCGAGACGAATGGACGGACGCGCGTAGCCTCCCCGAAAGTCGAGCCGTGAGCGAAAGCCAGCTGCAAAGATGCTGCCGTGATGTCGCATCGCTTCGAGCGCCAAGGAAGCTTCGTTGCCGACGGCAAAAGCGGCCTTCTTCCCGGCGCCGCGGTCACGGGCGTAGGCGAGGACCTTGCGGTCGCGTGGAACGAAGTCGGCAAGCTTCG
This sequence comes from Polyangiaceae bacterium, assembly GCA_046351415.1. Classification (GTDB taxonomy): domain Bacteria; phylum Myxococcota_A; class Polyangia; order Polyangiales; family Polyangiaceae; genus JABFRG01. The sequence goes on from JAXLYO010000003.1 coordinate 235,394, forward strand.
TGATACCGCTCGGCGGCAAGAGCTTGCGTTCGCCGACGACCCTTACCGAAATGGCGATGGACTGCTGTGCGACCGGGGCTCCGCGCTCTCCGTATTCTCGTACGAGCGGTGCGTCTGCGGCGGGTACGGGGGCTGCGCTGATTTCGATGTCGAGTGCGCTTCGCGTGGGAACGAGCCACCCGGCGAGCGCGTTGTCGAAGCTTCGCTCGAGAAGCATGGCCTTCCGCACCGCGGGGGCCTCGCGGGCATACGGCTCGATGTCCTCGCCTGCAAGGAGCCCGCTTCGCATGGCGGCAGAGAGGGCGAGGTCGAGGGCAACGACCCCCATGTGCACGCAGGGACCGAAAGCAAGAGCGCAACGGGAGCAGCTTCCGTCCAGCGAGTGTTCGTCCGCGCTCCGGAGTACGACCTTCACGCTCGACATGGCGTTGTCGCCGACGACGGCGTGGACCGACGAATCGACGATGCGCGGGACGCGGTCGTAGACGAGTTTGCTCGCGAGCGCGAGGTCGAGCGTGCGCGAGCCCAGCAGTTGCCGCAGCCGGTGCCCCTCCAGCGCTCCAATCCACGATGCGTCGTCCGAAATCGGCGCGTCCATCAAACTGCGCAATCTAGCACGAGTGGCCCCGAGACGCGCCCGAGTGATAATGTCCTCCCTCGAAAGAGGACTCCAAGGCTTTGGCCCACTCATCCAGGCCGGCAACCAAGCTGGCAACCAAGGGGACGCCCAAAACGGCGCCCAATCTCGCCGGACTGGCCGCAGGGGCTTCGCCGAACGGCACCCCTTCGACGTCCATTCCATGGGCGGCGCTCATCGAAAGTTTTCGCTATCTACGTGCCACCGTCGCGCTCGTGTGGAAGTCGTCGCCTTGGCTGACGATGGCCCTCGCCGTTTCGACACTGTTCGCAGCAATCGCGCCGCTTGGCGTGGCCTACGCCGGCAAGCGCATTGTCGATGCCGTTCTGGTGCACTCCAAGGAAGCGACCATTCACTGGGTCCTTGCAGAGCTTGGCTTGATTGCGCTCCAGGCGACTCTCACGCGTGCGGTGCTCGCCGTCCGGACTGTTCTCGGGGCGCGCCTGGGAGTCGATCTCAACGTCGCTATTCTGGAGAAGGCCGTCTCGGTAGAGCTCTTCCACTTCGAAGACTCGGAGTTCTACGATTCGCTCACCCGTGCGCGGCGCGAGGCTTCGTCTCGACCCGTGGCGCTCGTGACGGATGGATTCCTCATCGCTCAGAATTTGATCACGCTGGTTGGTTACGGTGCGCTCCTGCTGCGATTCAGTCCTTGGGCTGCGCTCGTCCTCGTCGTTGCAACGATCCCGGCAACAGTGGCCGAAGTGAAGTTTTCGAAGCGAGGCTTCCACCTTCGCAATCGCCGTTCTCCGGAGGCCCGCCGACTGACCTACTTCGAATACGTGCTCGCCAACGACGAGCATGTGAAGGAAGTTCGTCTCTTCGGTTTGGGAGACCTCTTTCTCGGACGATACAAAGAACTCTCGGAGCAGTTCTACGCCGAGGACAAGGCTCTCGCCTTGAAGCGTTCGTTCGTGACGCACGGACTCTCCCTCTTGGCGACGGCAGCACTCTATGGAGCCTACGCCTTCATGGCCATCGGGGCGGCGCTCGGTCGCATCACGCTCGGCAACATGACTCTGTATGTCGTTGCCTTTCGAAACGGTCAAACCGCGTTCCAATCGGTTCTGAGCGGCCTCGGCAGCATCTACGAGCACAATCTGTACATGTCGAATTTGCTCGGCTTCCTCGCCACCCCAGTCGGCGAGACACTTGCTGCCTCCTCGATGCAAACGGCCGGCGACAACTCACACGTGAAAAGCGCAGAGGCGCCCGAGCTAGGCATCCGCTTCGAAGACGTCGGGTTCAAGTATCCGATGTCGAAGGACGCTACGGGTGAGACGTGGGCGCTACGTCACGTGAACCTCTTCATCCCGAAAGGCCAGAGTCTTGCGCTCGTTGGCGAGAACGGCGCCGGGAAGACCACCTTCATCAAGCTCCTCACCAAGCTCTATCAACCCACCGAAGGACGCATCCTGCTCGATGGGAAAGACATTCGCGCGTGGGACGAGCAAGAACTTCGCGCTCGTTTCGGCGTCGTGTTCCAGGACTACAACCAGTATCACCTGTCTCTCAGCGAGAACATCGGTGTCGGCAGCGTGAGGCACCTCGGGGACGTTCCTCGCATCGAGCGCGCGGCGGCGCGGGGCGGCGCGGACGAGCTCGTTCCCTCGCTCGAAGGAGGTTTCGAAGCGACGCTCGGGCGATGGTTCTCGAAGGGAACGGAGCTGTCGGGCGGCCAATGGCAAAAGGTCGCTCTATCGCGCGCATTCATGCGGGACGAAGCGGATATTCTCATTCTCGACGAACCCACGGCGGCGCTCGACGCCAAGTCCGAGCACGCGGTCTTCGAGCGGTTTCGAATCCTCGCGCAAGGGCGCACCACGATTGTCATCTCCCACCGATTCCCGACCGTGCGCATGGCAGATCGCATCCTCGTCATCGAACGCGGCGAGATCGTCGAAGAGGGGACTCACGGGAGCCTCGTCGCCGAAGGCGGTCGCTATGCAAAGATGTTCGCGCTGCAAGCCGAGGGGTACCTCTGAGCAAATAAGTACCCGAGGTCGGAGGGGGCTCTTCTTTTTGCGCGATGGCGGGCCCGGATTGTGCGACGCTTCTCGCATGTGGGACGCCATTCGACACGCGGAGGCTCACGGGGATATCTCGTGTGACGTGCGGACGAATCTGTTTGGAGGGCAGGGAGAGGTGCGTGTCTGGCAGCTCTTGGGAGCGGTCGTTCCGCCGTTTGACTGCGCCCTAGCTTGCGAGCTTGAACCCAAGGGGTCGGTCGGAACACACGTCCAGCAAACCTCGTCCGAGCTCGTATTCTTCCTCGAAGGGGAGGGCGAGGTCCTCGTGTCGAAGGAGGTCGTGTCTGTTGGGCCTGGCGCGATCGTTGGGTTGCTCCTTGGTGCGAGCCTCGCGATTCGGAACATTGGAGATATTCCCCTGCGCTACTTGATCATCAAGGCCTCCACGAAGCCCGCCCCATGACGCAGAAGCCATCCCCCACGGCACAGCTCGTGCCACTCGACCCTCACGCCTCATGGGTGGTGAAGAATGCTCGGCAGAGTCGCGTTTGCTTCGTAGGCGCGCTTTGTGCATATTCACCTGCGGCATATGGTCTTCGATCCTCTCGGTGAGCAAGAACGCATCGAGGAGCTTCGGCGCGAACGACCGCGTTCGCTTCCGATAGCGCCCCGCGCAGGCCTAGCCCTCCGCAAGTTGCCGCTTCTCGATGATGTGCGACCGATCGACCAAGCGTGGCGGCCACGATATTGTGTTTGGGAGATTACACTTGCGTGCGATCTGGCATGCCGCCACTGCGGTTCGCGTGCCGGGCGCGCGCGCCCTGACGAGCTCTCCACTGACGAAGCGCTCGACCTCGTTCGTCAGATGGCCGACCTCGGTGTGCAAGAAGTCACGCTGATCGGAGGAGAAGCCTACCTGCGCGAGGACTGGCTCCAGATCCTCGACGCACTGGTCGCTCGAAACATTCTCGTCGGCATGACCACTGGTGGGCGCGGGCTCACCGAAGAGCGTGTCGCACAAGCGAAGGCTCACGGGCTTCGGGGGGTGAGCATTTCGCTCGACGGAGATCGAGACACGCACGATCGTCTTCGTGGCGTGGAGGGCTCGTACGATGCTGCCCTTCAGGCCATGAAGCGTGCGAAGGCTGCTGGACTCCGTGTATACTGCAATACTCAGATCAATCGTCTCTCGATTCCGCATCTGCCGCGGATCCTCGAGACGATGGGTGAGGTAGGCGCGAGCGCATGGCAAATTCAGCTTACGGTGCCCATGGGGCGCGCGGCCGATGAACCCTCTGTGCTCGTGCAGCCCTACGATCTCCTCGAGCTCTTTCCGATGCTCGCAGAGCTCAAAGCTCGCGCTGACGAGCTCGGCATTCGTGTCTGGACGGGAAACAATCTGGGCTACTTTGGGCCGTTCGAGACAACCATGCGCGGTCACTATCCTTTCGGGCACGGAGGCTCGTGCGGCGCGGGACGGCTGAGCCTAGGCATCGAAGCGAATGGAGCCATCAAGGGGTGTCCATCGCTGCCCACAGCGAGCTACACGGGCGGCAATATTCGCGACGCATCTTTGAAAGACATCTGGGAGCGAAGTGAGCCCCTCCGCTTCACCCGCAGTCGAACTGTCGACGACCTGTGGGGCTTCTGCAAGGGATGCTACTATGGGAAGGAATGCCTGGCGGGCTGCAACTGGACGAGCCACGTGACGCTTGGAAAACCGGGGAACAACCCGTTCTGTCATCACCGCGCGCTGGAGATGCAGCGTATGGGGAAGCGTGAGCGCATTGTCCGGGTGTCGCCGGCGACCGGTGAACCCTTCGATCACGGGGCTTTCGAGATTGTCGAAGAAGAACTTTCGAACGATAGAAGATGAAGGAGACTTGAGGATGAGCAGTGACTTGAGAAGCTGTGCTGGCTGTGATCGCCACATTCGTATCACCGAAGAGGCCTGCCCCTTCTGTGGAGCGATTCCGAGCGCGGAATTTCGCACACCACGAGAGCGATCCGCGCCGCTCGGCAAAGTCGGCCGCGCCGCGGTCGTCGCAGCAACCGTCGTCGTCGCCGCTGGAGTCACCACAGTGACGACGGCATGCTCATCCGACTCGACGAGTTCCTCGAGCGGGTCGCCATCGCCAGCTTACGGGATTCCCATCGATGATCCCGATGCTTCGAACGCGGCGCTCTACGGAATGCCCATGCTCGATGCGGGCGATGCGGCAGACGTCAATGTCTCGATGGGCGATGCGTACGGAATTCCGTTCGACGCGGGCGACGGTGGCAAGGACTCGAACTAGCTCGACGTGGTCAGCTCCGCTGGCGAGAGCTCTCCGCTGAGTCCACCACCACCCGGGGTTTCGCGGACACAAACGGCCGGAATGCGGTCTGCAATCTTCTCGGTTCGTTCGGGGAGCAGCGACCAGTGCAAGGTCGGCTTTTCGTGATGTGCCGTGTGATGACCGATGTTGAAGTTGACGCGGTTGAAGCGTTCGCCGGTCACGGTGACCGAGCCGGAGTAAACGCTGTCACCGGGCACGTCGAGGTGGTGGACGTATGATTCCCACCATACGAGGAGGCTCGCGAGAAGGTTCGGCAAGAGAACGAAGAGCGCGGCCATCGGAGCGTTCCACCAGAACAGAACGCCCATCACGACGAACTGCGTGACGAGCTCTCCGATGAGCTTACGGAGGATCTCCGGCTTTCCGCGCGCAGCCTCTTCGCGTGCGATGCGGAACGAATCGAACGGAATCGTGAACGAGCCCCGCACCGCGTACCAAGCGCGCGACATGGGTTTGCCCGTTTCGAGGTCGATGATGCGAGCAACGTCCTTCGCCGGCTCGAGGAAATTTCGGTGATGTCCGCGATTGTGGTGCAGCTCCCAGAACGCGGTCGGGTAGCCCGTCACGAGTGCGAGCACGACGTCATAACCGCGATTGAGCCACTTCGAATTGAAGACGGGCAGGTGACCGTGGTTGTGCTGAGCGTAGGGCGCGTGTGTGCGGACATAGAGGCTCACGATCCACCAGGCTGCAAGCTGACCCCACTGCGCTGCCCACTGGCGTGGACCGAGAGGGTGAATCACGAAGGGGACGAGACTCGTCGCGGCCGCGAGGCACACGATGAGTACGGGTCGAACGTCGGACGAATATCGGAATAGGCGCGTGGACGAATGCCGCATGGCTTCCAGCGTTGTCTCACGGGAAATCCGATACAAAGTGTCACGTGTTTGTCAGCTTCGCAGGATGAATGCGCGGCTCCTGCCCTTTCGATGACGGAGCGCTGGGGGCCGAAAGCGCCCCTCTCCGGCTCGCTCCTCGCCGCGGCGGTCATCGTGTCGCTCTGTCACGCGGAGGCGTTCTGCCTCGCTTCGGGGCAGGTCGTCACGAATGCGCGCCGCGCTCAACGCAAAAAAAGGCGAGGATTTTCGGCGCGTTCCACGAAGAAACGAAAGAAAGACTAGACGGCCGCCATTTGTTGGTTAAATGATTGAGTGGTTGAACCAATGTGGTTCAGGAGGCTTTCATGAAATACGTGTTCGGCAGTTTCTCCGCGGCGGTTGCTCTTGTCTTTGCAACGAACGACGTTTGGGCGAAGGACGACCCTGTTTCGGGAGAAGCCAAGGTGATCGTGCCGTCTCCCGTCGTGCCCGCGGTATCGCCGACTCCGGCGGCGCCCGTCGCGCCCGTCACTGCCGAGCGGTGCTTCCTCGTCGAGGAGGTCGGTGTTCCGCACGACCAGGCAAACTTCGCCGCGAAGACGTTCTGTCATGCCTTGCTCGAGCGCGATCGTGCGCCGGATCGCTCTTACGGTGTTCGCATCGCAGCCCTCGGCTCCCGGGTCGTCGTGGTTGGCGAGCAACGAAGTGCGGCCGGCGTCATCACCGCGCGCAAAGAGATCGCGATGACGGGCCTCGAAGAGTCGTTTGCTGCGGCTCCACGTCTCGCCGAAGCGCTCGTGAACGACAAGAAAGTCGAAGACACGGCCAACCTGCAGACCATTCTCTCGGACGAGTCTCGTTCGCTCAAGACCCGTGGCGGTCGCATGGGCTACGAGGGGGGAGTGATGGGGACGACCGCCTTTGGCTTCGCGGCGATTCCCTCTGCGGGCGCTTTTACTGGCGTGCAGTACGAGTCGCTCTCCCGCTTGGCCGTCAAGCTCGAGGCGCGTGCTGGCGGCATCGGTTCCGCGCCCTCGGTCGGCAGTGCAAGCCTCGACGTCGGTGGCCGCTACTACACGTCGCCTGAAAACGTTTCTCCTTACTTCGGCGGCGGCCTGGGGTTTGCGTACTTCAGCAACACAGAGAAGGGCATCGAGACGACCCGCTACGGCAGCTACGAGACACGCATCCACTCGGGCGGTGCGGGGTTCAATGGCTACCTTTCTGGTGGCGTCCAGTTCATGCGCCTCGAGCGTGTGTCACTCGATGTGGGCGCTCGGGTCGACGTACCGGCGTTCGCCGTAACCGCAAACTTCGGCGATGGCGCTTCCCAGCAGCGCTACATGGTTCCCGTATCGCTCAATCTTGGGATGACGTTTCACTGAGGGGGCGAGTCGTCCGCCTTCGTGCGTACGAATTTCTCGAAGACCGTGATTTGCATGGCGCTGCCGGTGCCGAGCTCGATCAAGAGGCGCCGCATACGGGTCCAGTCGAGGCCGGTCTTTCCTCCCGCAAACCTCGGTACGAGCAGCGTGTTCACGTTCGCTTCGGTGGCTTTTGCGATCGCACCTTGGAGCGCCCGTTCGACGTTCGAGAACTTCGGCTTTGCACCGTCGCGCTGAATGGCGAGAGCCATGATCGTGAGCGGTCCGTCGCTCCATGCAAAAACGTCACCGGGCTGCAGCTTCCCTCCCTCGGCATGCGCGAGGAACGCTTCTGCAAAGCGTGGCCATTCTTTCTTCACGGCGACGGCGATGCCTGCGCTCAACGTGCCGCTGCAGTCTGCACCGAACGCTAGCGCGCGAGGGCCATTGTGCTCCTTGAGCACATGCAGAATGTCGCCCGACAGAAAGGTAGTCGCCATGATGGCGGTACCTTACGCGAGAATCGACCTCGCGCGACGGTGTTTCGTTTACTTGTGCGCCTGGCGGAAGATGGCGCCGTCGGACTTGAGGCCCGTTCCATAGTCGACGTAGTACACGTGGGTTTGGTCCGCGAGGATGTCCCGTGCGTCCACGAGGCTCGTTGCAACGACCTTCGCTGGCATGGCGCCCGTCCGATTGAACTGGAAGACTTGCGACGGTGTGCCCTGCTCCTGCGTCGTGACGAAGCCGTAGGCTTTGCCCGGAGCCAGCGTGAGGCGATTGCGCGGTCCGGTCCCTGCGGCCGCCCCCGTGCCGGCGGGGTAGAAGTGGAGCGTCGGCTCCATTTGACGCGTCAATCGAGCGACGGGGGTCGTGCCCTGAATTTCGTAGACGCCTTCCGCGTTGTTTTGCGTGCCAGTCGCTCGTGCGACGAGCGCGAAGATGTCCGTGTCCTCTGCGAGATCGACCGGGGTTTCCGGGAGCGCCGCGACGGAGAGCGTGCAGTCGATGCTCGTGAACGTGCCATTGATGAGACACGTGCGGACGTTCTTCATGCTCGTCCCGATGCGGAAGTTCGCGCCGGCGACGGCCTGCACGAGGGCGGTCGGTGTTTCACCCGCGTTGAGCTGCGGGGTGAAGCTGATGGCGGGAGAATACGTCAGGAAGTCCGAGTAGCCGACCGCGGCTGCGGTGACACCACTCGGACCGATGAACACCGGGAAATTTGAGGTGGCGATGACGCCGATCGGCTGGAATCCCACCGGGACCGGCAGCGTCGCGATTGTGTTCTGCGCCGTGTCGTACACGTAGATGTGCCCCTCGCCGGCCGCCGGGCCGTTGCTGTAGATCGCGACGAAGTTCTTGTTCTGCCAGGGCCCGACGCCCGATGCGCCGAAGCTCAAGTAGGAGACTCTGAATGTCGCACCCGTGGCCATGTCTGGCGTGGCCCTGAGACCCAAGGGCTGCGCGACGATGCCCTTTTGGAAGAATCGGATCGACGTGTCGAATTGCGGCAACATGCCATCGCGAATCGAGAACATCTTCGTGCTCTCGAACGCGAGGCCCTGGAGCTTCGGTTCGCCGCCGCTTTGGATCTCGCCTTGGGGAGGAGGCGGCATCGGCGGTGCGTCGCCAGCCGCATCGAACGGTGCGTCTTTGGTCGCGTCGCCAGCATCGCCCCCATCCGAGAGGGGGCCCGCGTCGCTGTCGATCGTTTCCGGGCGCGTCGGCTTGACGGTGTTCGGCGCCGGGTTCCACGGTCCGCAGTTGCCGACGTCGGGCGTTTTGGCGGCGCAGAGGGTCGTTCCGACGAGATCGATGGCGCGGCCGCTCTTCAGGGCCTCTCGAACGGCCTCCGAAAGGATGATGCGGTCGTTCTTGATCGTGAAGCCCTCGTACTCGGAGTCAGAGTCGAGGGAGATGGCGTAACGGCCGTCGGGGAGCTTGAGACCGACTTCGTCCTTGGTGATGAGGGCCAAGTTCACGAGCGTTGCTTGGGTGCCGCCGAGGTCGACGGAGCCGTCGGGCTGAATCTTGCCGAGGAGTGATTTCGGGGCAGCGAAGCACGACTCGACGTTGAAGCACGCTGCTGCGCCGCTGCCCGGAGCATCGGCTTCGGTGAATGCGGGCAGAGGAGCGTTGGGGTCGACAGCACGGCACTTGCCGCCGATCCAAGCTTGGTCTTCCGTACAAGGCGATTTGATGCCTTCTTCGGGGCGGTACTTCGCTTCGTCGGCGCCAGCTGCCGTGATGCGAACGCTGTCACCGAGGGGGCGCAGACCCGACGCGCCTTCACTCGTCGTGACGACCGGAACCGAGCCGGTGATGCTCCCCTGATTGATCCATAGGAGCGGCATGCGGAGCATCGAGAGGCGATCGGTCGGAACGCCCGTCGTCGACTCGCGCATGACGACGGCTTTGCGGGTAAAGCCGCCGGTCGTTGCGGGGGTCGCCTTGCCGTACGCGATGAGCTGCACGCGTACGGTGGCCGGTGAACCATTCGAGAGGATCGCGAACGTGGAGGGGAAGCGGACGCTTCGATTGCCTTCTGCGTCTTCGGTGGTGTCGACGACGTTGTTGTAAAGCACGGTCCCGGTACGGGTCCGGATGTAGAGGCCTACGGCGCTGACGTCCTTCGGCACCGACATGTCGGACGAGAACACCAACATGAGACCCGGGGAGTCTTTCTCTTTTCCGCAGCCAGGAAGTGCACCACCAGCAAGAAGAAGTGTCGCGAGAGTGCCAACGAGAGCAGGGCGAATACGCATGTAGTTGAGGCTCCAACGTCCAAGATAACCCCATCCGCGTGCACGCCAAGAGAAGAATCCTGCGATCATCCGTTTGGGGGACAGCCTGGAGCGAGGGGTGCAACGCCCCCCCTCGCGCTACCCCGAGCGATGTTCATGTGGGTGGTGCTTCGAACGCTTCCCAGCGCTTCACGAGCGGTGCGCCGCCGAAGGAGCGTCAGACCTTGGTGATGCGGTTCGAGCCGAGCTTGGTGATGAAGCGGTCTTTGCCCAGGATGCCCGAATACGTCTTTGCCTGAACCTCGCGGACCTTGATGAAGGTGGCCTCGACTTGCGCCCCGTCGACGCTGAGCAGGCCTATGCCGTTGGCAGCGCTGTCGGCGTATTTCATCCACGCGCCGTTTTCCTTCATGAGGGCAGGGTCGAGACTGTTGCCGAGGTCCGCGGCAAAGTTCTTCAGGACAGGAATGGTCGCGACGATGCCAGCGAGTGTTTCTTCGAGCGGTGAGGACGAAATGCCTGCCGTGACGAACTCGACGGCAACGGGTGAGGGCAGGAGATTGTCGAAGTCTGGATAGAGCTCTGCCGCATAGAACGCATGAACGTCTCCCGTGACCGCCACGAGGTTCTTCACGCCTGCGAGCGCGAGGTTCTTCAAGATCTCTCCGCGCTCGGAACGGTAGCCATCCCATCCTTCCGTCGAGATGTAAACGCGTGCCGTGAGGAAGTTGGGCACGCCATCGAAGTCTCCGAGCTCGACGGCTTGTTGATGGAGCACGACTGCATTCGCCCAGATACGCCAGGTAGCGTTCGACTTCTTCACCGAGTCGAGGAACCACGCCTTCTGGGCCGCCCCGAGGAGCGAGGGCTTCTTCGAAGCTTCCTCGGGGTCGAAACCCGATTTGCGCACGACGAACTTCGAGCCGACAGGCGTGTTCTTGGAGAACTTCCCCATGGCCAGCCACGTCTCGCCTTCCGGGATGAGATGGTCCGAGCGGTAGCTCCGTTGGTCGGTGACGAAGAGCTCGACGTGCTTGCCGTAGCGCAGTGCACGATAGATGGTGAGGTCCCCTGGGTACTTCGACGACGGCGCCCACTTCACGTCGGCCGGGACGAACTCGGCCCAGGCGCGGCTCGCGTCTTCACGACGCTGCGTCGTTTGCTCCGTGAAGAATGTGCCCGTCTTGGGGTCCTTCTCGTTGAAGTCCGTCGAGTGGTCCTGCCAACAGTCGTTCGCGTATTCGTGGTCGTCCCAGACCATGATGAACGGATAGAGGCGGTGCACTTCGCGCAACATCGCGTCCGAACGCACCGTCTTGTAGAGCGTTCGATAGTCGGCGAGAGAGACCGCCGACGTCACCGAGCCATCTTGGTCCGGTGAGATGTCGAGTCCGTTCGGCAGCTTGATCTTGCGGTCTTCCGTGGGTGATTGGAAGCGCGTGTCATTGACGGTTTCGTAGACGTAGTCGCCGAGGAAGAGGACGAAGTCGAGGTCGAGCTGCTGCTCGAGCAGCGCTTGCCACGCGTGGTAGTAGCGTCCGACGTAGTCTTGGCAGGTCGTGAACGCAAAGTTGATCTTCCGCGGGTCGTCGGCTGTGGGCGCGGTCTTCGTTCGGCCGACGCGCGTCGTCTTTCCATCCACCTCGAAACGATAGTAGTAGGTGGTGCTCGGCAAGAGCCCGACGGGCGCGACGCGGAGCGTGTGATCGAAAGCAGCTTCTGCGGGGAGCTCCCCGCGAGCGACGACTTCGAGGAACTCTGGGTCCTTTCCGACGAGGTACTTGAGCGAGATGTTGTCGTTCGCGCCCTTTCCGAGCGAAAGAGGATCGACGCGCGTCCAGAGGATCACGCGGTCTGGCTTCGGGTCTCCAGAGGCAACTCCTTGCGGGAAGTGCTTGTCGGAAGTCTCGCCAGGTGACGTGGGGGTGATGTTCTCGCGTCCGCCGTCCGGCAACACGCCACCACCGTCCCCTGGAGTGCCGCCGTTCGAACTCGAGCCAGGGTTCTCGTTCTCACTTCCGCAGCCGACGGTCACGTAGATGACGGAGGCAAAAGTTCCGAAAAGGAAGTCGCGACGACGCATCCTCGTAGAATTTCACGAAAGACGACGTTCTGCCACTCGTCCTTTTGCGCGAACGGAGCGAACAGCGTCGGTGCGCGTGGGACGATGCGGGGAAATGTGCGCGCTAGCGATAGCGTACCCGGCGCAGCTCTTCCGTCGGCTGTGAGCCGAGGTCAGACTGAATTCTGCCGAGCGTGTAATAGACGTAGTCGCCAAGGACGACCGCGGAGGTGAGCGCTGTCGGTACGGAGGCGAGCAGAACAGGGGGCTTTCCGTCCGGATGGTTGCGAACGAGTACGGAACCCAGGGAGCCAGGCACGTTGCACCCTTCGATGGAGATGATGGCATCCGAGGTCGTCGTGATCATCTTGTAGTCCTCGGTCGTCGAGCCGGAACAGTTGGCGAAGGACGACCGCGGCAACGGAGTTCCGAAGCCTGGGGACGTGAAGCGCGAGAGGTGAATGCTCTCGCGGGACGCCCATACGAGTTGATCGCCGACGACGCCCAGTCCGATAGGCTCTGTCTGATAGTTGAACTCGACCGGCACGGGATTGCTCAACGTCCGCGCCGCGAGTCGCACTCCTTGCTCGTACCACGCGAACCACGGTGTGGGCGTCGTCCCTTGGCCCACGACGAAATCGATGGGCGATGCGACAGGTCCAATGACGGTGGAGGGAGGATTCGTCGTGCCCGCCCCGACGACGCGGACGGCGCGGGCGGCCTGTTGGAGCGGCGCACCATAGAGCAGCGTATCGTCGTCGAGGAACGTCGCTTGGTAGAACCATGTCTCTCCGGGAATCGTTCGCTCGTCGGCAAGCGAGATCGCATTTGCGCACGTGATGAACGGAGACACGGCGCCCGATTCGCTCGTGTGGCAAAGGTGAGCATTGCTACCTGCGAGCAGCGTGTAGTTGTTCTTGCCGATCGCGAGCGTTGGGAGGCAGCTTCCGACTTTGCAGGCACCCGCCGGGTCGAACACGCGAATGCGTGAAAACGTACCGCCATCGACCTTCCCGTGCTCGCGGAACGCGATCTTCTTTCCCAGAGTGGCGAGCTCCCCGCCCGATAGAATGCCGGTAACGACGGTCTCGGGATTGCACCGAACGTCGCTCGAAGGGCAAGTCACGGGGGCGCCATCGCCGCCATCCGGACGCTCGGATGCATCGGAGTCCCCGGAATCGACCAGGGGCCCTCCGTCATTCGCAAGCCCTCCATCGGAAGGCCCAGGTGAAAATTCCTTCAGGCCGGAACACGCCACGAGGAGGGTGACGAGCCATGGAAGGATGCGGTGTCTGGGTAAGTGCGCGAGCATCTGGTGCACCCTCAGAGCTCGCTCTTTCTGCGCGGCCTGACAGAGACCTGGTTGCGACCTTCCGTCTTCGCGAGATAGAGGCAGTCGTCGGCGCGGCTCAAAAACTCGCCGAGGGACTCCGTCTTTCCGGTGATGGGGTCGGCCTTTCGGTGCTCTACCAGCCCGGCGCTGATGGTCACCTGAACACCGTCGGGAAGGCCCGCAAACTTCCTCTGGGCGACGACGCGACGAATGCGTTCCACAGTCGCGCCAGCTCCTGCCATGGGGGTTTCGGGGAAGAGCAGCGCGAACTCTTCGCCACCGATGCGCGCGACGATGTCGGTCGTTCGAACCTGCTCCTTGAAAATGGATGCAATCTCTCGAAGCACGGAATCGCCCGCAGCATGGCCATAGCGGTCGTTGATTTGCTTGAAATGGTCGACGTCCAACATCGCGAGTGATGTGGAAAGACGATATCTCTCCGTTCGTCGGAGCTCGATTTCCCCGAGGTCGAAGAAGTATCGTCGGTTGTGGGCCCCGGTCAGCTCGTCTGTCGTGGCGAGCTCGCGGAGCTTTTGTTCGAGCTCTTTTTGCGCAGTGAGTTCGGTGAGGCCGGTCATGAAGACGGGCTCGCCGTCGAGTTCGGTCGCGCGGGCATTCATCAGCACCCACAACTTGCGACCGGTGCTCGTCCGGAGCTGCGCAGTGAACGCTTCCACGCGACCCTCGCGCTGAATGAGCTGGAGAAAGGCCCGCCGGTCAGCCTTGTCGACGAAGTGGTCCGGCGCGGGACGTCCGACGAAGTCACGGGCCGTGTACTCGAAGAGCGAAAGGGCAGGAGGGTTCGCGTAGCGAATGAGCCCGTCCGTCGAACCCGTCACGATGAGCGGGCTCGGCGCTGCATCGAGCAAGGTACGGAGGTGCGTCTCTCGTCGCTCGACCGCTTCCGCGGCCTTCTTGCGCTCCGTGATGTCGCTGCTGCCGACGAGTAGAGCCGGCTCGCCGTCGAAGTGCACGATTCCCGCGGACAGTTCGGCCCAGAATTGCCTGCCAGTGCTCGTTCGTAGTTTGGCCTCGAAGGCGTCGACGCGCCCCGTTTGTCGAACCTGCTCGCGCAAGCGATCGCGGTCCTCTGGGTGAACCCAGAAGTCAGGTGCGGTGCGACCACGTTGCTCGTCGGGAACCACCTCGAAGAGGGAAGCCGCTCGCGCGTTTCCGTCGAGGAGCACTTGATCGGAGAGCCTGCTGCAGACGAGAGCGATGGGAGCGTGGGTGAAGATCTGCTGGAAGTTCTCTTTCGCTTGCCTCTGCTCGGTAATGTCGACCATGCCAGCTACCAGCGTGAGCTCTCCGCGGAAGCGCAGCGTCTTCGCGCTCATGCGCGCCCAGAACCTGCGTCCTTTCGTCGACCTCAACTCGACTTCGATGTCGTCGAAGCGTCCTTCGGAGAGCAACCGCGCGGCGAAGTCGGCGCGGTCCTCTTGACGCACCCAGAATTCGCTCGTGTCCGTGAGTTGTGGGAGGTCATCGACTTTCGCGTCGAACAGCTGGAGCGCGCGCTGGTTTGCGTAAATGAGCCGTCGGTCACCAGCGCGAAGCAGTGCAAGCGGGATCGGCGCTGAGTCGAGGAGCGCTTGGAGGTTCTTCTCGCTCTCGCTGAGCGCCTCGGTGCGTTCGGATACGAGTTTCTGGAGCTCGGCTTCGTGCGCACGCGCAATTCCGCCGTCTCGAACGCGTGACTCCGCATCGAGTACCAACGCGACGAAGTCGGCGAACGTACTGGCGACGAGCTCCTCCCAGAACTGCCAACGGCGAGCGGCGCCGATGTGTTCATGGCAGATGACCGCCACGGCCTCTCCGCGAACGAAGACCGGCGCGTCGAGCATCGAGGTGATGCCAAGAGGCTCGAGATACGCCTCCCTGAACTCGGATGTGCGCGGATCCGTGCGCGCGTCATGGGCCGCGATGACGTGCTCGCCCGCAATGGCCTTGAAGTAGTTGGGCGCGCTTTCTTGCGTGATGGTCGGCCCGAGAGAGTGGCGATGGGGCGTTCGTTCGTAGAGGAGCAGACACTCGATTCCCGAGAAATTCGGCAAGATGCGCCAGATGCTGGTTCTCTCGACCGCCAGGGTCTTGCAAGCAGCTTCGGCCAAGCGGCCGAGCGTTTTCTTCATCTCCTCGGCATTGAAGTTGCCCGACTCGACGAGGTTCGTGAGGAGCTTACGCTGCGGATAGACCCAACTGACGAGCGCGTCTTCCACGTGCTCGGCAGCGTCCATCGGATTGGCGTTCGGCGGAGTCGTCGGCAAGAACGAAGAGTATAGCCGAAGCCGGCGTAGGCGTCGTCACTTCAGGTGGATGCAGCGAGAGCCGCCTTTGCCGTACTTGTCGAGGAAGTAGATGCCGGGGCTCCAGCTTCGCGGGTAGACGTGCCCCTCGAAGGAAGACCCAGTCCACCCATAGTAGACATTGTTTCCGCCCGACCATTCGATCATGTTTCCGCCGAGGTCCATCCATGACTCTTGTCCGCCCGGCCGGGAGACCGAGGCGATGTCGCCCGGAAAGCGACCCGGCGCCGCGATGATCGGCGCGAAGTCGTTCGCGAACGTGTTGTAACCGACCACAGGGAACAAATAGCGAGGCGCCTTGCTCGCGTTGAAGCCCGTTCCGGCGTTGAAGTTGGCAATCTTCGCGACTTCGTCGTTCACGTGTGGCGAGGCGCCCCAGGGCCACGTGGCGGACCCGTAGGCGGCGGCGATGGCCGGTTGCGTTTGCATGTAGCCTCCGTCCCACGCGCAGAACGCGGCGAACATGATGGGGGTCATGCAGTTCATCGACTTCTCGTCGAGGATGTCTCGTATCTGCGGCGCGCGCTGGTATTCCGCTGCATCCGTGGCGGGGTCGTACATGAGGGTGCGATGGCCGTATGCGTTCGGGAGCATCGAGCAGCCGCTCGTGCCGCCTACCTGGACGCCACGATAGTAGGAGACCTGGCCGAGCACCGTATCGATGCCCATGTCTAGATTGACGGTTCCGCCGCCCCCTGCCGCGTTGCTGAACGTCTTGATGGGACCGCTGGGGCCCAAGGGAAGATAGTCCGCCCAGCCCGACGGGAAGAACTGCGCGAGCACGGGGTCCGCGGCCATCTTGTCCTTGATCCATGTTTGGATGTCGCCGCCGTTCAGCGCGAGCATCGCTTCGATCCACGCGCGAATTCGGCCCGCCGTGATCTCGTACTTGTCGAGGTAGACCTGTTTCGCGACGCCGTTCTGGGTGATCGTAATGCCCGGAACCGGGAGCATCTTGCAGCAGCTCTCGTGCTCCGCGCCGACGGCGCCGAATTCGCCTTTGCCGCAGGTCTGGCCGCCGTGGATCGCCCGACAGCTAGGCCCTTCGATGCAGATGTTGTTGCTCGCACATGCATTGCTGCCGCAGTCTGCGTTGGCGACGCACTTCTTCGTGAGTGCGCATCCGGGCGCGGCTGGCACGGTGACGCCATCGAACGTGAGCTCTCCACCGCCGCAGTCGACGTCCGTTTCGTTTCCGTTCTTTCGTCCGTCGGACGACGTGGGCGTCACGCAGACCTGCGCATTGCAGTCGCCGAAGCCGCAGTCGCTTCCCACGATGCACGCTTTTCCGGTTGCGCATTTCGGCGCATTGGCGCCGCCGCAGTCGACGTCCGTTTCGCCGTTGTTCTTGAGCCCGTCATGGTCGTTTCCATCGACGCAGACGTTCGCGACGCAGTTGACCGTGCAGTCGGCAGGTACTTTGCATTTCTTGCCGAGGTCACACGCCACGCCGGAAGGGCCGCCACAATCGACGTCCGTTTCGCCAGCGTTCTTGCGACCGTCGGTATGCGACTCCGGACCGGGCTTGTTGCAACGCGTCTTGAAGCAGTAGTCGCTCTCGCAATCCGTGTCGGTCGTGCACGTCTCGTTGAAATCACAGAGTCGAGCTTGGCCGACGCCGCACGTCTTCACGCCGATGGGAACGCATACGTTCTTCTCGCAGCGCTGGCTCTGACAATCGGCCGCGAGGGCGCACGTGTCACCGTCGCACTTCTTGCAGCTACCGCCGCAGTCGACGCCGGTTTCGGTGCCGTTCTGGACTTTGTCCGTACACGTCGGCGTCGGAGCGGCGTCGACGGGCGGAGGCGTGCCGGCGTCTTTCACCGTGGGGGGCGGCGTGCCTCCGTCGGTTGGCGTGGCGGCGGGCTCCGTCGCGCAAGCAGCCAAGCAAGAGAAGCCAATGGTCGCAGCGACCGAGCCAAGACGAAAGACGCGCATCACACCATCATACGAGCCACACGCAACCCATGCACATGACAAACACCATCGGAATGTTCGTCGTGCGCGTGATGTGCGTCATTTGCGTGCATGCGCGTGCATGCGCGTACTCTGCCGTGCATGCTCGCACGCACGACAAGTAGGCGTGTGCGTACAGCTCAGCCGAGGCCGGCGTAGATGTTCTGCACGTCGTCGTCGTCGTCAATCGCGGCCAGGAAGGCTTCGACGTCGGCGCGTTCGGCTTCTCCGATGCTGACCGGGTTCTTGGCTTTCCACACCAGGCTGAAGTTGGCGACTGTCCAGCCGCGCTCGCCGAGCGCCTTGGCGACCGCGTCGACGTCCGTGGGCTCCGTATAGAAGAGCGTTGCGCCCTCTTCGCCGGCTTCGAGATCTTGCGCTCCCGCTTCGAGGGCAGCCTCCTCGGCGTCCGCTCCGCCGCTGGGGGGCGTCGCTTCGATGAGGCCGAGACGCGAGAAGTCCCAAGAGATTGCGCCGGCGGCTGCGAGCTGGCCCTTCTTGTTGAAGAGCTGCCTCACGTTCGCGGACGTGCGGTTCTTGTTCTCGGTGAGGCACTCGACGATGACGGGCACTTGATGCGGACCGAAGCCTTCGTAGGTCACCATCTCGTAATTGACGGGACCGTCGAGGAGACCGGCGCCCTTCTTGATGGCGCGCTCCATCGTGTCACGGGGCATCGATTGCTTTCGCGCCGCATCGCAGGCCATACGCAGCCGCGGGTTCATGGCGGGGTCGGCACCGCTCCGCGCGGCTACCGCGATTTCCTTCGCGAGTTTCGTAAAAATGCGGCCTTTGGCATTCGCCGCGGCCTCACGCCCTTTTTGTTTCCACTGAGCTCCCACGGCCCCCTTGCTAGCATTCTCTTGCTACGTTGTCGCGGAGATGGAGCGAATCATACGCGGCTTTCGGCTAGATTCGGCGGGTATGGACCCTCGGGCGGCAAGCTCCGGCGCGGGCGCGAACGAAGGAGCAGGCGACTGGGTGGTCGAGCTTTCTTGCGGTCACCATCAACATGTACGGCACCGTCCCCCGTGGGAAAGCCGGCCGTGGGTCGCCACCGCGGAAGGAAGACAGGAACGCATAGGGCGCCGTCATCCTTGCGGAACGTGTGCGCAGGCGACCGCGGGCCTGTCTGCGCGCGCACGCGAGCGCATTGCGTCACTCGACCTCGTGCCCCATCCGGAAGGGGGCTTCTATCGAGAAACATACCGCTCCGCGATGGTGCTCGACGCTGCGACGCCAGCGCGCAAGCGTTCGGCCTCGACGGCGATCTACTTCCTGATCCCCCGCGGAAGCTTCTCGGCGTTTCATCGCATTCTGTCCGACGAAGTGTGGCACTTCTACGAAGGGGCTCCGCTCGAGGTCGTCATGCTCGGGGAGGGAGGAAGGAGCACGATCACCTTGGGAACGGACTTTTCCAAGGGCGAAGTCCCGCAAGGCGTCGTACCCGCCGGCATCTGGTTCGCCTCGCATCTCGCAAACGACGAGACGGGCGACTACGCTCTCGTCGGCTGTACGGTGGCGCCTGGCTTCGATTTCGAGGACTTCGAGATGGCCGACCGAGAGGCCCTTGCGGCGCTGTTTCCCGAGCATCGCGCCGAAATCACTTCGCTAACGCGTCTGTCGACCTGAAGGTCGGGACATGGGTGGGAACTTTCGGTGGACGCGCGTGTCTGCCGGAGAATGCGCCGGTCCACGCTTTCGATTGCCAGTCTGCTCGTCGTCGGTCTTGGTTCGGCCGTTGCCTTCTCGGGAACTCGCCACGAGCTTCCAAAGGGCGACCCGAACGAAGCCGTTGCACCTACGAGTCCTGAAGCGAACGCCGCGCCAACGCTCGCAGAGGGCGTAAAGGAACCGGAGAAGGGGGCGCCCTCGCCGCTTTCGCTCACGGCGTCCGATGGGACCGGACTCAAGCTCGCAGCCATCGATGCGCGAACCGTGCTCGAGGACCCTCTGGCACTCACGGAGCTGCGGCTGACGTTCGAGAACGTTCAAGAGCGCATTCTCGAGGGCAATTTCAAAATCATGCTTCCACCGGGGGCCGCGCTCTCGCGCTTTGCCATGAAGGTAGATGGCGAATGGCAGGAAGCGGAAATGGTCGAGAAGCAAGCCGCCCGCAGAGCCTACGAGGACTTCCTCCACCGAAAACAGGACCCAGCCCTCCTCGAACAAGCTCCGGGTAACGAATTCGCGGCGCGGGTGTTTCCCATTCCGGCGCGCGGCAAGAAAGAGATCATCGTCACATATTCGCAGTCGCTCGATGCGCGTGCAGATTACACGCTATTGCTGCAAGGACTTGCTCGGCTAGACAACCTCTCGGTGCGCGTGCACACGTCCGGCATCGACAAGCCTCTGTTCGAGCTCCAACGGAAGGGCTTCTTGCCGGGCAGTGACCTCGTCGTGCCCGTCGGCCGCTTCCAGCGTCTCGGTGGGCTTCGGGCTGGGAACTACGTCATGGCGCGTGTCGTGCCGATTCCCAAGGGCGACCTCGCGCCCGATCCCCTCGGTGCCTCTGTCTTCCTCGTCGATACCAGCGCTTCGCGGGCTCTCGGTCTGGCAGAGCAAACGAAGGTCCTCGCGTCGCTCGTCGCATCCCTTCCTCCCGGGAGTCGCGTGTCGGTACTCGCGTTCGATCAGACGACCGAGGTCGTCTTCGATGGTCAAAGCACAGCGTTCGGTGCGGCGGAGGTGAGCAAGCTCGAGGCAAGAGGAGCCCTCGGTGCGTCGAACATGGCGAGGGCGCTGACCGATGCGACCGCGCATGCGAAAGCGCGAGGTGACCGGCCGCGTCGGCTCGTCGTGCTCACGGACGGCGTCGTGACCGCGGGAGCGCACGAAGCACGGGAGCTCCGCGGAAAGCTCGAGGGAATGACGGATTCCCCATTCGAACGAATCGATGCTGTCGTCGTCGGAGGCCTCCGGGACGAGAACATGCTGACGCAGCTCGTTCGAGGAAACCTGAAGACCGATGGGGTCGTCGTGGACGGAAAGCTCCCGCTCGCTGAATTGAAGCGACGCCTCGATGGCAGTACGCGCTCGAAAATCGACGTCCACGTCGAGGGGGCCACTTGGGCTTATCCTGATCAAATCGACGGCGTACAACCCGGTGACGAAGTGCGCATCTTTGCCGAAGTGCCCGAAGGCAAAGCGCCGCGCATTCGTCTGGGCGAGGCCACGCCCATCGAGCCGCGCCTTCGCGAAGTCGAGAAGCCTCTCCTCGAGCGAGCATGGGCGAGTGCGAAGATCGAGAGCTTGCTGGCCTCGCCTCCCAGTGGCGACAAGGAGGCAGGCAAGCGAGCCATCGTTGCCGTGTCCACGAAGCATCGAGTCCTCTCGCCTTACACCTCGATGCTCGTACTCGAAACAGATGCAGACTACAATCGATTCGGTATCGATCGGAAGGCCAAGCTCGATGTGCTCACGATCGATGGCACCAAGATTGCCGTCGCGCACGAGCGGAGAGGGCCGAAGGACGTCGAAAAGCCCGAAGAAGCAAAGACTGGAGGCACGGGTACCCGCGCGAAAGGCGAGGAAGGCTCCATGGGACGCGGAAGCCTTCGAGACGCCCAAGAGTTCGGCATCATCGGGCTCTTGAACTCGGGGGCAGGCGGCGCTCCGAACGCACCCACCGCTCCTTGGGGGCGCGAAGACGCTCGAGATCCCGTGAGCGCAAGGGGGAACCTTTGGGGTGACCAAACGGGGGACGCATTCGGTGCAGGCGGCCTTGGTCTCAGCGGCGTTGGCGAAGGCGGTGGGGGCCGAGGTGCTGCTGGGCCGAGTGGAGGGCTCGGCCACGGAGCCGGCACGGGCTCGGGGCAAGGTTTCGGAAGCGGGGGCGGCCGCCTCGATCGCGCGGCGACCACGAGCGCGCCAGGCGTGCGGATGGGCACGGTGGAAGTGACGCCGGGGCTTCCTTCCGAGGTGATGCAACGCATCGTGCGCCAGAACTTCGGCCGTATTCGTCTCTGCTACGAGAATGGCCTTCGGGCAAACCCAGCTCTCCGCGGCGTCGTGGCCGTTCGTTTCTCCGTCGACCGGACGGGAGGCGCGGTGGCGACCGCGGAAGCAGGCTCCACGCTCCCTGATGCGGGCGTGCGTTCTTGCATCGAGCGAATGATGACGAATGTCACGTTCCCCGCGCCGGAGAGAAGTGCCGTTGCCGCGCGCTTCCAGTTTCTGCTGGGCGACGGAACGGAATCGGTGCGCTTGCCGGCGCTGCAAACGCCGCCCGGAACTTTCCTTGCGCCTCGTGCGGCCCTGGCGGCGCAGGCGGAAGCGGGGCCGGGGGTCCGGGGCGAGGCTCCCTACAGTGGACCGTTCAAGGCGGTCATGGATGCGATCGCCGATGGAAAGAAGGAGCAAGCACTCGAGCAAGCCAAGAAGTGGCAACGAAGCGCGCCGGCCGACGTGCTCTCGCTCGTTGCGCTCGGCGAAGCGGAAGAAGCGGCGGGGAACAAGGTCGGTGCAGCGCGGGCGTATGGCTCGATTCTGGAGCTCTTCTCGTTCCGCGCCGACTCACGACGTTTTGCGGGCGAACGCCTCGAGCGGCTTGGGGCGGGAGTTCCGGTCGCACGAGACCTCGCACGCGATGCCTTCGAAGGGGCGGTCGAGCAGCGTCCCGACCACCCTGCGAGCCATCGACTCTACGCCTACGCGCTCCTCCGTGAGGGTCGCTACGCAGAGGCCATGACCGCGATCGAGAAAGGTGTAAAGCGCAAGTACCCCGAAGGTCGTTTCGCAGGCGTCGATCGCATCTTGCGAGAGGACATGGCCCTTATCGCCGCTGCGTGGGTCAAGGCACAGCCGGAGCGGCGTGCGGAGCTCGACGGGCGGCTCGACGAGCAGGGCGTCCGTTGGGATACGGAGCCGAGCGTGCGGTTCGTACTCGTTTGGGAAACGGACGCAAACGACGTCGACTTCCACATCCGGGACGGAAGGGGCGGTCATGCATACTACAGCCAAAGGGACCTGCCCTCCGGCGGGAGCCTGTATGCCGACGTGACGACGGGGTATGGCCCCGAATGCTTCACGATCCGCGGGTCGGCGGCCCTTCGTGCGTATCCCTACCAGCTCTCGGCGCACTACTACTCGCGCGGCCCGATGGGCTACGGCATGGGCAAGCTGCAAATCGTGGAGCATGACGGTCACGGCGGGCTCTCGTTCGAAGAGCGGCCCTTCGTCATCATGCAAGATCACGCCTTCGTCGACCTGGGGGTCGTGAAGGGGCCTCTCCAGGGCGGCAAAATCTGAGGGTCCATCGCGACGAGCGAGGGAGCAGCCGGGGTCAGTCTCGCTCCTCGTTCAGCGTGAGGAGGTACTCGCCGCCGTTCGTGGCCGATTCCGAGTCCACGACGATGAGGTAATTGCCGGGCTCGTAGGTGAGGGTAACGTCCTTGTCGCTCCTACCGAGGCAGGTTTTGTCGCGCTCACGGAGGACGTAGACGTCGAGGTCGGCTTTGCCCTGTGAGTAGACCGCCGCCCGGATCTTCCTTGAGTCCGTGACCTTCAGCTTGTAGACGCGCTCTTTGCCTGCGCCCGTCTTCGTCACCGAGCCACAGCGATAACTACCGAAGCTGGAGGGCTCTGCCGAGGTCAGCGTGCTTTGGAAGTCCGTGAAGGTGAGGTCGTCGACGATGTACGGGTTCGCCTTGGTGCCACTGCCGGAAAGCGTCGCGCCGGTGTCGAGCCCCTGCTTGTTCGAGAACGCGATGCGCGTACGGTGAAGCGCGTCGAGCGAGAGCATGTTGCGTACGTTGACGCCTCCCTTCAGCCCTTCGTCGGTGAACTTGCAGCCGCCGCCGACCGCATAGAGATGGAGATCGTCGCTGCCGACGCCGAAGCCGGGAATCGTTCGAAGCGACTTTTCGAGGTCGATCAGAGGAACTTGGCGCGCTTGGGCAATGCCGCGGCTGATGGCGGCATAGCGCGGAACCCAGGGGTCGGCCCCCTTCGGCCCGAAGCTCGCGATGTCGGCCTGACGAATAGGCTTCGGGACGTTCGTCGACATGATCGGGATGACGCCACGCGCGAGAAGCGTGTCGACGATCTTGAACATGTTCTTCGCGTACGTGGTGATGCCGCCGGACGGCGCGTCCATGATGTCGTTGCCGCCGTAAAGAACGAGGGCGAAGCGGGCGTTGGTCGCGTCAACCTCGGTCGTGAGCGGCCCGCCGAGCGCGAAGCTCGTGCGCGCACCGACCTTCGCGGATAGGCTCTCGCGATCGAACGTCATCTTTCCGCGGTCGCTCCGGAGGAAGAACTTCACCGTGTCGGGGAGGTCGAGCGTCCCCGAGGGCGTCGTGATGCGGTCCGTGTGATCGCCGTAGTCGACGCCGCTCTTCGAGAAGCAGTGCATGAAGGCTGCGTTCACCGTCTGCGAGTCGCCGATCTTCGAAAAGATGTCGCTCTTCCGCCCAGGGGCGCGTGCGGCGATGTCCTGCCAGCGCGCCACCATCGCGGCCGTAATGGGGGATTGGAGCCGCGACGTAGGGTAGCGAACGACGTTCGGCAAAACCGTGACGACGTCGTCCTCTGCATCTTCTGATTCCGAGGCGCACGCGCCTGACGCAAGCGCCGAGAGCACGAGCGTCGCGAATCCAATGAAACGCAGAGGGGAGGCCATCCTAGTAGGCTATGCGATAGATTCCCACGCGGCAACTACCTCTGTGCGGCTGCCACGCGGGCGGCTTCGATTGACCGCGCTATTGCGCGCACCGTTTTCGAAGGACGCGCTATTGCGCGTACCAATCTTCGAACGGCGCCATGGACCAGAGGACCGACTTCCACGTCAGGTAGGTCTCGATGGCCTGGGGGCCACAATCGCGGCCGAAGCCCGAAGACTTGACGCCTCCGAACGGCGCCTCGACGGGCGTGGGGTTGTAGTTGTTGATCCATACGTACCCCGACTGGAGCTCGTTCGCGCAACGAAGTGCACGCTGCACGTTCTGCGTCCACGCGCCGGCCGCAAGACCGAAGGCCGTGTTGTTCGCGAGGGCGATGGCTTCGTCGTCGTCGTGGAACTTCGTGACCGTGACCACCGGGCCGAAGATCTCTTCCTGGAAGACGCGGTCCGTGGGCTTCACGTCGGCGAGCACGGTCGGGAGGTACCAATGACCCTTGGCGAAGTGTCCGTCGTTCGGTGCCGGGCCGCCGCAGAGCATGCGAGCCCCCTCTTTCTTCCCGATTTCGACGTAGCCTGCGACCTTGTCGCGGTGGGCTTTGGACACGAGCGCGCCCATTTGGCTCTTTTCGTCCATAGGCGGGAGCACGCGGATCTTCTTCGTCGCGGCGACGAGCGCTTCGACGTACGCGTCGTAGATCTTCGCATGCACGAGAAGACGGCTGCCCGCGTTGCAGTTCTCACCTTGGTTGAAGAAGATACCGAAGGCGCCGCCCGCGACGGCCTGCGCGAAGTTTGCGTCGTCGAAGACGATGTTGGGAGACTTGCCCCCGAGTTCGAGCTGCGCACTGCGAACGAGTTCGGCTCGGGCCCGAAGGACCTTCTGACCTGTGACCGTACCGCCCGTGAACGCAAGCACGTCGACGTCGGGGTGCGAGGCGAGAGGGGCGCCCGCCTCTTCGCCGGTACCGGTCACCACGTTGAAGACCCCCTTCGGAATGCCTGCCTCGAGCGCGAGCTCGGCCGCCGCGAGCATGGTCAAGCTGGTGAGCTCGCTCGGCTTGAGCACGATGCTGCAACCTGCGCAGAGGGCAGGCGCAAACTTCCAGGCTCCGACGTAGAGCGGAAAGTTCCACGGCGTGATCTGCCCGACGACGCCAGCGGGCTCGCGCATCACCATGCCGAGGTTCTTGCCGGGCAGATGGAGCGTCTCGCCCGTGATCTTCGAGCAGAGCCCCGCGTAGTATTCGATGATCTCGGCGGTTCCGACGATATCGGCGCGCGCCTCGACGATGGGCTTGCCGCTGTCTTTGGTCTCGAGCCACGCGAGCTCCGTCACGCGGTCGCGAATCAACTTCGCGAGCTGCCAAAGCACGCGGCCGCGGTGAGCCGGTTCGGCTCTCGACCAGTCGCCGGCGGTGAAGCTCGCGCGTGCAGCACGGACCGCGTTCGCGATGTCCTCGGCGTTGCCGCGCGGGATGCTCGTGAACACCTCACCCGTGGAAGGATCTTCGACGTCGATGCTTCCGCCGCCCGAAGGCTTCGTGATCTTGCCGTCAATCATGTGTCCTTGCGGACGAAGAAATCGCTCTGCACCGGGGGGGACGTTCGACATGCGCGCTAGCATACGGAAGCCGTTGCGTGCTCGCAACGGAGCGTATCGGAAACCCGCACTAGCGACGGGGGCCCGAGAGGCGCATGCTTTTCGGTAGGAGTACGTCATGAATACGCAAAGTGCCGTGACATCGAACGGCAAGTCCGAGCGGATGCCCGTGGTCTTTCTGCCGCATGGCGGTGGCCCATGGCCCTTCGTCGAGACGGGCATCGGCTCGAAAGAAGAGCTTTCCGGGCTCGCCGCGTACCTGAAGTCTCTCGTTCAGCTGCCGAAGCAGGCACCCAAGGCAATCCTCGTGATCTCTGCCCACTGGGAAGAAAGAGTGCCCACACTGATGACGAGCGAGCATCCGCCCATGCTGTACGACTATGGCGGCTTTCCCGCGGCAGCGTATACGCTCACGTGGCCCGCACCCGGAGCACCGGAGCTCGCGAAACGAGTCGAGTCACTCCTCCGCACTGCAGGCTTCGAAACGGCCGTAGACGCGCAGCGCGGGTTCGATCACGGAACGTTCGTGCCGCTCAAACTCATGTATCCGGAGGCCAACGTCCCGACGCTGCAGCTATCGCTCGTGCGCGGCCTCGACCCCGCAAAGCACCTCGCGCTGGGGAAAGCGCTCGCACCGCTTCGCGACGAGGGCATCTTCATCATCGGCAGCGGGCTTTCATACCACAACCTTCGGGGCTTCGGTCCGCGCGGGGTCGAGGTGTCTAGAATATTCGATGCCTGGCTCGGTGAGACCGCGACGAAGGAGAGCGACGAACGTGACGCGCGGCTTCTCGCGTGGGCTTCGGCTCCCGCTGCACGAGAAGCGCATCCCCGCGAGGAGCACCTCCTTCCCCTGATGGTGATCGCGGGGGCGGCCGGTCGTGACTTGGGCCAGCGAACCTTCAGCGGCTCGATCTTGGGCGTGCGCGTCTCGGGTTACCACTTCGGCTGACTTGCGCCGAACGCCGCGGCGCCGAGTTTGCTATATAGCGCGGCGATGTCGCTGCCCTCTTTGGCGTCCGGGTCCCGAGTCTTGCTCATCGTCGCGATGGAGGCGGAGGCACGTTCGCTCATTGCCGACCTCGGTCTCGTACGCGACGAACGCTTCGGCGACCCGCGGCTTCCGTTCGCACATTATCGAGGCAGCGTGCATGGCCTCGACCTGCTCCTTTCCCTTTCC
Source organism: Polyangiaceae bacterium (assembly GCA_046351415.1). Taxonomy (GTDB): domain Bacteria; phylum Myxococcota_A; class Polyangia; order Polyangiales; family Polyangiaceae; genus JABFRG01. Next base: position 262,328 of record JAXLYO010000003.1, read on the forward strand.
GGCAAAGACGCACGCTTCGAGGTCGACAGCATCGGGACCGAGCCTGCAGCACTTTCGGCGTACGTGTCGGCGACCGCCTTCGAGCCGCAGCTTTGCATCAACGCGGGGACAGCGGGGGGCTTCATCGAGCGCGGCGGCAAGATCGGCGACGTTTACCTCAGCGAAGGCACCTTTCGTTACCACGACCGTCGCATCTCGATTCCAGGCTTCGATGCCTATGGCGTCGGCAGTTTTCCCACGGCCGACGTGCGAGCGCTCGCACGCAAGCTCGATCTCAAGTCGGGAGTCGTCACCACCGGGAGTTCGCTCGATCTCGCCGACTGCGATGCTCACGCCATGGAACGATTCGGCGCGCACGCCAAAGAGATGGAGGCGGCTGCCATCGGCTGGGTCATGCATACTCTCGGAATTCCCTTTTTTGCCGTCAAAGCCATCACCGACCTGGTCGACGGCCCGAACCCCTCTCACGAGGAATTTCTCGCGAACCTCGATACGGCGAGCAAGCGCTTGCACGCGGCCGTCTTGGCAGTGCTAGGAGAGCTTGGCGGAGAACCTTCATGAAAGACACCCCCCAAGGCTGGCCCCGTATTTCGAGCGCGGTCTTCTACGATGACGCTGCGGCGGCCATTCCTTGGCTCTGCAAGGCATTCGGTTTCACGGTCCGGCTCGAGGTGAAGGGCGAGGCCGGCCGCATCGAGCACTCCGAACTCGAGTACGGAGAGGGCCTCGTCATGGTGGGAAACTCCGGAGGCAAGAGTACGCGCGAAAAGCCCCTCCCAGGTCGAAGCCCGAAGGGGCTGAATGGCGCCAACACGCAATCGCTGTGCGTCTTCGTCGACGACGTCGATGCGCACGCCAAAGTCGCGAAGGCTGCAGGGGCGACGATCGTCCTAGAGCCGACGACGAACGACTACGGGCCCGAGTACTGGAGCGATCGCTCGTACGGCGTGCTCGACCTCGAAGGCCACATGTGGTTCTTCATGCAACGCATGTCGACGAAGGGAATTCCGGCCTAGATCCATGCTCGTCACGTCGGCGATCTTCCTGGCGGCGGCCGTCGTCGCCGTCACTCTCTTCCGCCGTCTCGGTCTCGGCACCGTCCTCGGCTACTTGGCCGCTGGCGCCTTCATCGGGCCTACCGGGCTCGGGCTCATTCATGAAGTGCAGGGCACGCTGCACGTCGCGGAGCTCGGCGTCGTACTGCTTCTGTTCCTGATTGGCCTCGAGCTGCAGCCGAGTCGCTTGTGGAGCATGCGAGCGGCCGTGTTCGGCCTCGGCGGTGCGCAGGTCGCCGTGAGCGTGGCGGTCATGACGGGTCTCGCGATGGTCATGCGCATTCCGTTCGCTGCCGCGCTGTCCATCGGCATTGCACTCGCGATGTCATCGACGGCGTTTGCCACGCAAATCCTCGGCGAGAAGCGTGAGATGGCTACCGCGCACGGCAAGGCGGCCTTCGGCATCCTGCTGTTCCAAGACGTCGCTGCCATTCCGGCCCTCGCCCTCGTTCCTCTTCTTGGCGCCTCCGAAAGCCACAGTACGCGCAGCCCGCTCGTACAAGTGGCGATCGTGGCAGGCGTCATCACCCTGCTCGTCGTCGGCGGCCGCGTCGTGCTCCGACCCGCATTCCGTTTCGTGGCGCAATCGAGGAGTCACGAACTGTCGACCGCATCCGCGTTGCTCGTCGTCATCGGCACTGCGCTCATCATGCATTCGGTGAACCTCTCGATGGCGCTCGGTGCGTTCATTGCCGGTGTGCTGCTCGCCGACTCGGAGTACCGTCACGAGCTCGAGGCGGACATCGAGCCCTTCAAAGGCCTCCTGCTCGGACTCTTTTTCATGGCGGTCGGCATGTCCGCGAACTTGCGTGTTCTGGTTCAGAAACCGCTGCTGGTGTTCGGCCTCGTCCTACTGCTCGTCTCCATCAAGTTTGCGATCCTCTATGGGGTCGGGCGTGTGGCCAAGCTTCCCCCGAGGGCATCGGGGAGCTTGGGAGTCGCGATTTCCCAGGGCGGCGAGTTCGCGTTCGTCATCTTCGCGGCGGCCGAAACGGCAAAGGTCGTCGAGCACGCGGTGGTCGACGTGCTCATCGTGGTCGTCACGCTCTCGATGGTCTTGACCCCGATTCTTTTCAAGCTCCGAGATGCCTACTTCCTTCGAGAAGAAGCTCGCGGCGAGAAACGCGAGTTCGACAAGATCACCGACGAAGGCAGTCGCGTCATCATTGCCGGTTTCGGTCGTGTGGGTCAGATTGTCGGTCGTTTGCTGCGCCTGAAGGGGGTTCCGTTCACGGCACTCGACGCCAGCGCCACCCACGTCGACTTCTTGCGGAAGTTCGGCAATCGCATTCATTACGGCGATGCTTCACGCGTCGATTTGCTTCGAGCGGCGCACGCCGACCATGCGGAGATCTTCGTTCTCGCCATCGACGACTTCGAAGCCTCGATGAGGACCTTGAAAGCGGTGCAAGAGCACTTCCCTCATCTGCGCATCGTCGCGCGCGCGCGTAACAGGCAGCACGCCTACGCATTGCTCGGCGCCGGTGTGACCCACGTCATTCGCGAGAACTTCGCGGGAAGCGTCGAAACGGCGCGCATCACGCTCGAGGAGCTCGGGCTCTCTTCGTCCGAGGCTCGTAATGCGGCAGCACGTTTCGCCGAATACGACGAGGGCAAGGTGCGCGAGACCTTCTCCCTCCGCAACGACGAAAAGGCGCTCATCGAGTCTGCAAAAAAGTACGGAGCAGAGCTCGAACGCATCTTCCAACAAGACGAAGACGCCCCCACGAACTAGGGGCTGTACCCCTTGAATGATTTCGGGGCAGGCGACAGCCTCCCGATGCTCGGACCAAGTCATGCAACAAGACCCGAAAGTTCTCACGCAGCGCACGATTGCGTACTACGACGCGTCCGCCATCTCGTTCGAAGAGGGCACGCGGACGCATGACGTTTCGCAGAACTACGAAGCGCTCCTCTCGGCCATCGAAACGCCTGAACCCCACGACATTCTCGACTTCGGGTGCGGGCCTGGGCGAGACGTTGCGTTTTTTCGCAACGCGGGTCATCGCGTGAAGGGACTCGACGGGTCGATCGAGTTCGTGAACATGGCGAAGGCGGCGACGGGCTGCGAGATCCTGCATCAGAACTTTCTCGAGCTTTCTCTCCCGGCTTCGGCCTTCGATGGCATCTTCGCCAATGCCTCACTCTTCCACGTTCCCTCGAGTGAACTCGTCCGGGTTCTTCGCGAGCTGTACGACGCGCTGAGGCCGCGGGGTGTGCTCTTCTGCTCGAACCCGCGCGGACTCAACCGCGAAGGCACGTCCGGCGAGCGATACGGTGCCTACTATACATTCGAGACGTGGCGGGAGAACGTCGAGCAGGCAGGATTCGAGCTCGTCACACACTACTATCGCCCTCCTGGAAAGCCGCGAGAAGAACAGCCGTGGCTCGCGACGGTGTGGCGTAGGCCGCGCTGACGGATCAGGTCTCGACGCGCGGAGCGCTCGCACTCGGGAGCTCGAGCGTAATGCGCCCAAGGGCACCGCTGCGATAGTCGTGGATGAGCACACCACCCGCCTTGTGCATGTCGATGGTGCCACCTTTGACGAGCGCGCCGCGCTTCCTTCCGATCTCGCGAAGGAGCTCGTCGGGCGTGTCGGGTAGTGCTTTCAACTTGTAGCGAGCCACCAAAAGTTGCGGATATCGCTCCATGAAGGTCTTGGCGCCGAAGAGGGCCACGCCCTCGTAGTCGATGGCCGAGTCGGGGATCGAACCCGAAAGCGCGAGCCTGAACGAAGCTGCCTGGTTCTCGATCTTCGGCCACAGCATGCCGGGGTGATCGGTGAGAATCATTCCGTTCTTCAGCGTGACCATCTGCTTCGCTTTGGTGACGGCGGGCTCGTCACCCACGTTCGCGACCTTGCGCTCCATCAGCGTGTTGATGAGCGTGGACTTGCCGACGTTCGGTACGCCGACCACCATCGCGCGAATCGTGCCTCCGGGGCCGCTCGGACGAAGCGCGAGGCGTTTGCACTGCTCGTAGACGCGGCTCCGCGTCTCGGCGCCCTTGTTCGAGCTGAGAGCGATCGCCACGACGCGACCCTGCGGGTGTTCGGGTGAAGGTTCGCTCCGCTCGCGCTCGAAGTACGCGAGCCACGCTTTGGTCGCGACCGGGTCGGCGATGTCGCTCTTCGTGAGCACCTTCAGACAGGGCTTTCCCTCGCGCATCTCGTAGACGAGCGGATTCTCACAGGCGCGTGGCAAACGAGCATCGAGCGCCTCGATGATCACGTCGACCTTGGCCATGGCTTCGGCCATTTCGCGCCGCGCCTTGGTCATGTGACCGGGGTACCACTGGATGGTCATCGCACCCTCTCATAGCAGATCTGACAGGATTCGCGGCGCTCGGTCGCGCAATGTGACACACTGCGTGCGATGGCTCTTTCGGACCTCCTTGGCCGCTTCGTCACGCTCACCATCCGGAGGTTCGGCACGCCTGGCGCGTTCCTCGCAGTCGATGCCGATGACAAGCGCGCATCGGCCGAGGTGGTTCTGCTGCTCGGGCCGGAAATCCCCGAGGAAGCCGAAGAAGGAGACGAAGTCCGAGTATTCATCTATCTCGACTCCGAGGGGCGGCCGCTCGCGACCACGAAGCCACCGAAGCTCGGCCTGGGGCAGGTGACGTTCTTGGAAGTGACCGCGACGACGGGTATCGGCGCATTCGTCGATTGGGGGCTCGCCAAAGAGCTGCTCGTCCCGTTCTCCCAGCAGACGACCGAGATGCGTGTAGGATCACGATATCCCGTTGGGCTCTACGTCGACCCCAGCGGGCGCCTCGCAGGCACGATGCGCGTCGTCGAAATTTTGAAGAAGAACGAGATTCCCTTCGAGGTGGGGGCGTGGGTCGACGGCGAAGCTTTCCGCAATGACGAGAAGATCGGCCTGTTCGTGATCCTCGAGAAGATGGTCATCGGTCTCGTACCGAAAGCGGAGCCTCATCGCCTCGCGCGGGGCGAATCCGCGAAGTTTCGTGTGACACGCGTTCATCCGGACGGAAAGATCGAACTGTCGCTCAGAGCGCCAGCACACGAGGAGCTCGAATCGGACGGAGCTCGCGTCCTTTCCGTCCTTTCCGCCGCGGGGGCGCCGGAGGTCAGCGACAAGTCGGACCCCGAGCGTATTCGCGAGCTCTTCGGCCTCAGCAAGAAGGCCTTCAAGCGAGCCGTGGGGGGGCTGCTCAAGGCACGCCTCGTGGACGTCCGCGACGACGGCACGATCGTTGTGCTCAAGAAGACGAAGCGATGAGTTCGGGCGCGTTCACCCAACGCGTGGTGTGAGAGCTTCGCCCATTCGCCGGATCGCGCGTACTTTGTCCTCGAAAGGACCGAAGTCGTCCCTCTCCGAGATGGCTGACCAAATCATTTCGATTTCGTCGATGCAGAGGTCGCAGGGCCCTTCGTCATCGAAATAGTCCGGCAGCTTCGTCTTCGCGGGCTCGTAACACGAGAGGATCGCGTCGAGGGCCTTCCAGTGTTCGCTCGCATAGATGGCTTCGCTCCCTTTCGCCCGCGGGTTCGCGCGACCGCCGTAGTGATCGAAGAAGAATTGCGCGTACCCCACGCCGTTCGTTTCGAGGAAGGCGAACACGGCAGCCACGAGGTCACCATCGAAGTCGTCCTGCGGCATCAGACCGAGGCGCAATGTGACGCGTTTCGAAAGCTCCGCGTCCAGAACCTCTTCGAAGCGCTTCGCAGCAGCGCCGAGCGCGAGGTCGGGAGAGAGAAGACGAAGCGCCTCACCGAGTCGCAGTACGTTCTTCAAGATGGCGCGTGGTTGCTGTCCGAATGCATACAGTCCAACTTCGTCGAAGTAAGCTGCGGTGAAAGCAGGGTCGTAGCGGGGCAAGAACCGATACGGGCCATAGTCGAAGCTCTCCCCGGTGATCACCATGTTATCCGAATTGAGCACGCCGTGAACGAACCCTGCTGCCATGTAAGACGCGGCGAGTTTCGCGGCATTTTCGGCGACGCGGTCGAGAAAAGATTGGCTTCGCAAGTCGCCGGAAAGCTGCCCCAGGTCCGGAAAATAGTGCTCGACGGAGTAGGCGACGAGCTTGTCGAGGTTCTCTTTCTCGCCGAGATAGGCGAGTCGCTGAAAGGTGCCGATGCGAATGTGCGAATGGCTGAGACGTACCAGCACCGACGACCGCGTGGGAGACGGTTCATCGCCGCGGAGCAGCTTCTCGCCGGTCTCGAAGAGGCTGAAGGTCTTCGATGTGTAGACGCCGAGCGCCTCGAGCATTTCCGTCGCGAGCACTTCGCGAATGCCGCCCTTCAGCGTGAGACGCCCGTCGCCTCCGCGAGACCAAGGCGTCGTACCGCTTCCTTTCGTGCCCAGGTCGAGTAGGCGCCCCTGGTCGTCTCTCAGTTGCGCGTACAAGAAGCCGCGGCCATCGCCGAGGCGAGGGTTGTAGCTGTCGAACTGGTGACCATGATAGCGAAGCGCGAGCGGCACCCGGAGGTTGCTCGGCAGTGGCTCGAAGCGGGCGAAATGAGAAAGCCATGCTTCCGGCGAGAGCCCATCGAGACCCACGCGCTTCGCCCATGTGTCGTTCCTGAACCGCAGCTCATGCTTCGGGAAGTTTGCTGGGGCGACCTCATCGTAGAACGCGCTTCCGAGTCCAGTGGGGAGGACAGGAAAGGGGCGGTACGTTGGAGAGGCGAAGCCAGGCGGCGCGATGGACATGGGAGGGCGCACCCTAGCAGTCACGGCGGCTCGATGTCGTCGCTTCGGAGCGATGGTGCTAAGGTGAGGTCTTCCCGATGGCAGACGACCCTTCCAAGCCCGCGCCCGCTGAAGGCACATCCGAATCTACCGCGCACTCGGTAGAGCGGTATCAAGGCCCTTCTCACTCTGCACCCTACGGCCTCAGTCGCCTCGCGCCCGCGTTCGAACTCACGGACCTCGCGCGCGAAATCGAGAAGGCTGACGCGATGGTCGCGACGGTGACGACGGAGAAGCTTCGGCTGCTCGCCGAACAGATTCGCGCGCTCCAGGCGAAGGCAGAGACCGTGCTCGAGGGCGCCAGGCGCGACGCCCTTTTGCATCGCGTTCGCTGCAACTTTGAGAAGAAGCCGGGTGGCATCTATCACCTCTACGAAGACCCCGATGGCACCCGTTGGTTCTCGCTGCTTGCACCGAGCGAGTGGCGCGTCCGCAAACCGAACTTCGTGGCGTCGTATCGACTCGAGGCCGACCAGTCGTTCACGCCCACGGACGCGATCGAAGCGCGCGACGCGGAGCTCGGCACCCTTCCCAAGCTGCTGTCCCGCTGAGCGATGCCCATCGAAGCCATCCTCATGGAGCAGGCGCGGTCCATTGGAACCCACACCGTGCGCCGCGTGCTGCCGCAAATCGCACGCCGTGCTGTGGGGCCTTTCGTGTTCCTCGATCGCATGGGACCGGTCGACATTCTTCCCGAGGAATCCTTCGATGTCCTCCCGCACCCCCACATTGGCCTTTCGACGCTTTCGTACCTCTTCGACGGAGTCATCGTTCACCGAGACAGCACGGGGGCTCACCAGCGTCTCGAGCCCGGAGGCATCAACTTCATGACGGCTGGACGTGGTGTCGTTCACTCGGAGCGCGGCCCAGAAGAGGGGCGCACCCTTCCGCTTCGTTTGCATGGTCTCCAGTTTTGGGTTGCCCTCCCCTTGGCGGACGAGGAGACGTCTCCATCCTTCGAGCACGTTTCGGCAAAAGACATACCCACGCGCGACATTTCGGGTTGCTCGCTGCGTATACTCGCGGGTGAGGCTTATGGAGCGCGCTCTCCTCTGCGAACGTTTTCGCCGCTCGTGCTCGTGGACGCCACCATGCCCGAAGGCGCGACGCTGCAGCTTCCGGCTGCTCCCGAACTCGCGGTCTACGTTCTCGAAGGAACGGTGGCGGTCGAGGGCACCGAGCAAGGGTCAGGCCATCTCGTCATTCTCGGCGAGGCTGCCTCGACGCTCGAGGCCCGCACGTCCTGCCATGTCGTGATTCTCGGCGGGCCGCCTCTCGATGCCCCCCGCTACCTCTATTGGAACTTCGTCGCGAGCTCGAAGGGGCGCCTCGAAGCCGCCAAGGAAGCATGGCGAAACCAGACCTCGCGCTTTCCGCCTATTCCCGGCGACGATGCGGAGTTCATCCCACTGCCGGAGCGATGACATGCGGCGCGTGTTACGTTTGAACCCATGAGATCGCGCGCGCCTCTTCTTTGCCTCGCAGGAATTGCATGCGGACGCGCGGTCGTTCCGTCGGCGGAAGTGTCGCCGGACGCGGGGGCACTCGTTCTCGTCCCTCCGGCGGTCACGGCCCAAGATGCCGCCGTCACCGCCCCAAGACGCCCGAAGCGTACCTTTTCCGAGCTCGAACCTCGTCTCGGGTTCCACGCACCCCTGAAGACACACGTGCTCTATTCGTGGACGACCGAGGAGCAGCTCGCCCTCTTGCGTCAAGGAGCCCCCGTACTGCAGCGGTCTTTTTCGCCGGGGAAGGGGTTTGCCGCTTTCGACCACGCGCTCTACGAGGCCGTGGTCGCGGGCGACACGCACGCGAAGCTCCTGTGGCACGAGGGCTTCGCGAAGAGCCGCTTCGCTTGGTCCAATGCGTTCGGCGCGTCCGCGTCTTTGCGCGGCGAGTCGTACGGTACGGTACTTCTGCGTATCACGCTCAAACCAGAGGCCACCTTCCAGGAGTTCACCATCGAGCAGGAAAGCGCCGTCTGGCCCCTCGGGCATGACCCAGGCCCGGCGCAATTGGGCGCAGTACGATTCGTTACGCGCAAGTATCGTGAGTACGTCATTCCGAACGAGAGCATGATCGAGCGCGTCGAAGCCTTCACACCGTCCCTTCGGGATGACCTCGAAGAGCAGATCGACTTCCTCCGGTCGATCGCTGCCAGTGAGCCGCCGATCGCCGCGCACCTGCTCTCGACGTTGTTTCCCGAACGAGAGCGACTGCCGGGACCCGACTTCATCAAGGCCGCCATTGCCGCACTCGAGACTGTGGTGAAATCGCAGGCAACGCCGTTCGAGCGCTCCGTTTCTGCGTCCTTCACCCTCGGAGCGGCGCGACCATCGATGGACGTCCTGTGTGCCCGCGCGAACGTGACGAAGAAAACGACGCGCCTGTCGACGTTCGGTGAGCAAACGTTCTTCGTACCGACATGTACGTCGCGGTCGAAGTCCGAGTGCACTCCGGTCGATGGCGCCACGAAAGAGAAGGCCGCGTGCCGGATCCTCCCTGAGTTCCTGCAGTAGCTGCGAGCTTCAGGCGCGGCGCGGAAAGTGCTCCGCGATGAACTTCCTGCGGTGCGCGAAGATTCGTTCGATCTGACGGCGCACGAACAAGACGTGCGCGAGCGCTCCGAGCGGGCCAAGCGGTACCTCGTACTCGACGCGATCATCCATGCGGGTTCCGTTCGCCTCTTCCGTGAAGGAATGCGTATGGCGCCAGACCTTGTAGGGGCCTTTCAGTTGGACGTCGACGAACGAAACGCCATGGTCGAAAGACTCGATGAGCGTGCGCCACTGGAACGGGATCCCGAAGAGTCGAAGGCGGTAGTCGAGCAGGGTGCCTTCGTGCACGTGAGTGTCGCTGCTAAGGATCTCGAAGTTCAGGTGGGCGGGGGTGATTCGCTCGAGATTCTTCGCGTCCGTGAAGAACGAAAAGAGCTCGGCGCGCGGGCATTCGACGAATTGTGTTTGCTCGAATAGGTGCATCCGTTGCTGGCCCTCATGCGCCCTTCGCAGCATCGACGACGTCTCGGAGTGCTGCCGAGAGGTCGGTATGGATGAACGCGTAACCTTCCTTCGCGGCCCGCTCCGGCACTGCACGTTGCGACGCTACGACCGTGTCCGCGAACTCTCCGAGAACGAGCTTCAGCCCGAACAGCGGCGCTGGAACGACGGCCGGACGGTGGAGTGCTTCGCCCAAGGCCTTCGTGAAGTCTCGATTGGTGACGGGTGATGGAGCGGTCACGTTCAAGGGGCCGCGCAGCGCCTCGCGCTCGATCGCAAAAGCAATCATGCCGAGTACGTCGTCGATGTGCACCCACGGCATCCACTGCTTGCCGTTTCCGAGCGGTCCGCCGAGCCCCTTTCGGAAGAGCGGAAGCATCGCATCGAGTGCGCCGCCCTTCGGAGCGAGGACGATGCCGATTCGGAGACATACGACCCGGACCCCGAGCTCCTCTGCGGCCAGCGCCTCCCGTTCCCACGCAACGCATACGTCCGCCAGAAACCCTTCACCCCGCGCGCTTTCCTCGGTCAGTACTTCGTCGCCGCGCGGCCCGTAGTAGCCGACCGCGGAGGCGCAGACGAGAAGCTGCGGACGTTCCTTGGCGCTGCCGATGGCGTTGACGATGTTGCGCGTACCGAGAACACGGCTGTCCAAGATGGTGGCTTTGCGCGCTTCCGTCCATCGCGGCCCTGCAACGGGCTCTCCGGCCAAGTGAAGCACGACGGAGACTCCATCCATCGCACCGCTCGGGACGGCCTCGTGCGTCTCCCATGGGAGCGTCACCACTCGAGGATGTTTCTGCGCCACTTTCGCCGGCGTCCTCGCGAGGGCTTTCGCATCGGGCCATCGATCGAGGGCGCGGGAGCCAATGAGGCCCGTTGCTCCGGTTACGAGCATCGTCGACATGGACATTTCTCTCTTCTTTTGAGGGTTTCGCGGGGAATGAGGTTGAACAATAATGGACGAAGCATGGACAAGCCTCGGACGCGTCGACGGAGTTCCGGTTCAAGGAACGTGAGTGGCGAGGTATCGGAATACTCCATTCGACTCGTGTCCCGCCTCACGAATCTTCCGCCCGATACGCTTCGGGTATGGGAGAGGCGATACGGTTTTCCTACCCCGAAGCGAACGCCCGGCGGCTCGAGAGTGTATTCGCGCGCCGAATTGCTCATGCTTTCTCTCATCGTCCGAGTGCTCGACGCAGGGTATCGCCCGGGCGAGGTGGTCGGAAAGTCCCGCCGAGAGCTCGAACGCCTTCTCCGCTCCCTCGAGGTGGTCGAGGAGCCGCGTGGCACACAACCTGGGGACGCAGCGCTCGATCAGTTGCTGCGCACCATGGTGAGGGACGACGTCGTGTCCCTTCGTGCCGAGCTCGTACGGGCGGCGACGAGGCTCGGCCCGAAACGGTTCGTCACGGAATTGGCGCACCCAGCATGCGTGCGGGTCGGTGAAGGTTGGCGGCGGGGGGATCTCGAGGTTCGGCACGAACACCTCTTCACCTTCAGCTTGGCGCGTCAGCTTCACGTGATGCTGGCGGCCTTCGACGAAGTCATTCGCGGGCCAAGAGTGTTGCTTGCGACGCTGCCGGGTGAATCCCATGGGCTCGGCCTCGACATGATTGCACTCTATCTTGCAGCGCACGGAGTCGAGCCGCGCGTGCTCGGCATCGATTCACCGCCCGAGGAAATCGCAGCAGCAGCCACGAGTTCTGCGTGTGACGTCGTCGGACTGTCGATCACCGCGTCGTCGGACCCCAACGCGACGTACGCGCACGTGCGAGGGCTCCGTAGTGCACTCCCGCGGCGCGTTCGCTTGTGGCTCGGCGGCGCGGGAGCTCGGTCGTTGAAACTCGATGCGAAGGAACGAGCCTCCGTGTCGACCATCAGCGACTTTTCGTCGCTCGATTCGGCGATTCGCTCACTCCTCGCAAGCAAGACGGCAGTCTTGAAGCGCTGAGCAGTCGGCGTCGTCGAAGCAGCCGTCCCACTCGGCGCAGCATGCAGCCACCGTGCAGGCGTCGCACTCGACGTCGCCCGTGTCGACATCGTTCTTGCAAGCGCCGGCATCGCTGGTGGTGGTGCCTCCATCGGCTTCGCCGACGCAGGGCCCCGCACACTTCGTCGTCCAGCACGTGTCGATGGCCTTGTCCTTCACGAGACCGGTCGGGTGGTCTTTGTCGCACTTGGCGAGGCACTCTTCGAGCGTTTGTGTCGCGGGCGCGTCTTTTCCGGCATCTTTCAAGATGACCGGAACGCTCGTGTCCTCCTCGATTGCGGCATCGGCCGGATTTCCACCGGATGTCGTGCCGGGGGTCGTAGTCGTAGAACACGCGATGGATACGGCAATTCCGCAGGCGGCGAGGGCGACGAGAAGGTTTTTCACGGGCCTCTACATACTTCTCGCGCAGCCGAAGTCAAAGGTCCTTTCACGCCTCGTTGGCGGGGAGAGAAAGAGTTACAATGCCCGGTATGGAAGCGAGTCAATACGCGCATCTCCGTGCGAGGGTCCTGGGAGCCATGGGGGCTCTCTCCGCTTCTCTCGTGCCCTCAGCATCGGAGCGCTCAACGAGGGCCGATGGCAGCGGCGGTGCCGCGGGCGGCAACCCCGGCGAGGGTCGCTTGCTGCGCGGAGCCCAAGGCAACATGCTCGCTCCCTCCGTCGTCGAGCGCGCAGACTGGTGTGCGTTCGCCATCAAGTCGAACACGGAATCGCCCGACGCCAAAGCTCTCGCCGAGTATTGGACGCGCGTCGCTCGCATGGAGCACGCATCCATCTCGAGTTTCGCCAAGGCGAGCCTCGAGCTCGTTCAATTGGGGGCACCGTCGACGCTCCTTCGCGATGCGCACCGCGCGGCTCTCGACGAAGTGCGACATGCGGAGCTCGCCTTCGCGATCGCTTCGGAATACGGAGGCGCGCACCTCGGGCCGGCGGCGCATGCTCTGCCGGTGAGGCTCGAGTCTTCCCCGGTCGACGTCTTTCGAGCAACGTTCTTCGACGGGTGCGTCCAAGAAACGATCGGCGCCGCGCTTCTGCGCCTCTCGGCGGAGGCCGCGACCGATCGCCGTATCGCGGCGATACTCGCGTCCATGGCCGACGACGAAGAGCGTCATGTCGAGGTGGCCTTTCGCACTCTCGCTTGGTTGCGACGCACATTCGATGCGTGTGCGCGACTTTCCCCCACGGAGCTTCTCGCAGAGGTTTCCGCCATGGCGGCGCCCGAAGCGACTCCATACGTTTCCGCTGCCCGCGCTGCGAACGTGGCGAGCGACATTTTCGACGAAGTTCTTCGGCCGTGCGTCTTCGCGCTGTTCTCGGTGTCCACCGAGTCGCTACCGGCAGAGACGGGGTGGATTTTCCAACGCCCACGCGTGGCGCTGGCCTGAGGAGTCATGTCGTTCCATCCCATCGTTCAAGGCTGGTTCGACGAAGCGTTCCGTGAGCCGACCGAGGTTCAGCGCCTCGGCTGGGAGCAGATCGGCGACAGAAAGAACGTCCTCCTTGCGGCGCCGACAGGGTCTGGAAAGACTCTCGCATCCTTCCTCGAGGCCATCGATCGGCTCGTTCGGCATGCCTGCGAAGGGACGCTCGAGAGCCGCACCTATGTCATCTACGTATCGCCGCTGAAGGCTCTTTCGAATGACATCGAGCGAAATCTGGAGGGCCCTCTCCACGCCATTCGTGAACGCGCAACTACGGCAGGGGTGGCGCTCGATACGATCCGCACGGCCGTTCGCACGGGCGACACTCCAGCGAAGGAGCGGCAAGCGCTCCTCCGAAGCCCGCCGCACATCCTCATCACGACGCCAGAATCACTCTATATCCTTCTGACAGCGGAGAAGAGTCGCACCGTTCTTGCGCAGGCAGACACCGTCATCGTCGACGAAATTCACGCGGTCGCGGGAGACAAGCGCGGAGCTCATCTCGCGCTGACTCTCGAGCGCTTGGACCTCCTCGCCGGTCGGAAGCTCCAACGTATTGGTCTGTCGGCGACGCAAAAGCCCATTGAGGAGGTGGCCAACCTGCTCGTGGGCGATGGCGCTCCTTGCGCTGTCATCGATCAGGGCCACAAGCGCGCTCTCGACCTGCGTGTCGAGGTTCCCGATCAGAACCTCGGTCACGTCGCGACGAACGAAATGAAGGAGGAAATCTACGATCGCATCACCGATTTGGTGAAGACGCACCGGACGACCCTCGTCTTCGTCAATACGCGTCGCTTCGTCGAGCGCGTCTCACAGGGACTTGGCGAGCGCCTCGGGCGCGATCGCGTGGCGGCGCACCACGGAAGTCTCTCCCGCCAAGCGCGGTTTGCAGCCGAACAAGCGCTGAAGGCGGGCGAGATCTCCGTCATGGTTGCGACGGCCTCACTCGAGCTCGGCATCGACATTGGTCATGTCGACCTCGTCGTGCATCTCGGGTCAGCGAGGTCGATCGCGTCGCTGCTCCAACGCGTCGGCCGCTCGGGGCACACCCGTCACGGTGTGCCGAAGGGCGTTCTCTTTCCGCTCACGCGCGACGACTTGATTCAGTCAGTGGCCGCGGTGCGAAGCGTCTTCCGGGGCGCTCTCGACCGCCTGTCGATTCCGAGTGCGCCGCTCGACATCCTGGCGCAGCAGATGGTCGCGACAGTCGCAAGCCAAGAGATCTCCGTGGAGGCGCTGTGGCAGAGCGTTCGCCGCGCATACTCGTTTCGTGCCCTGCCACGAGAGACGTTCGACGAGGTGCTCGACATGCTCTCCGAAGGCATTGCGACGAACCGAGGAAGGAAGTCGGCCTACATTCATCACGACAAGGTGCACGGCGTCCTTCGCCCACGGAGGTCGGCGCGTCTAGCAGCGATTACATCGGGAGGAGCGATTCCCGACATGGCCGACTACGATGTCGTCCTCGACCCAGGCGGGACGACCGTCGGGAAAGTGCACGAAGATTTCGCCATCGAGAGCATGGCGGGCGACGTCTTCCTGTTGGGCAATCGCTCGTGGAAAATTCGCAGGGTCGAAACGGGGCGCGTCCGGGTCGAGGACGCAACGGGGCTCGCCCCTACGATTCCGTTTTGGATCGGCGAAGCGCCGGCACGCACCGCGGAACTCTCCTCCGCCGTCGCCGAGCTGCGGGAAGATGTCGAAAGGCGCCTCGACGACCCCGAGAACGTCATCTCGTTCGTGATGGAAGAAGGGCACGCATCCCGGGCCGCGGCTGAACAAATCCATGCTTACGTCGAAGAGAGCGTCCGCGTCCTCGGGACCGTGCCCACGCAACGACGCATCATCGCCGAGAGGTTCTTCGACGAAGCCGGCGGGATGCAGCTCGTGCTTCACACGCCGTTCGGTGGCCGTATCAATCGTGCGCTCGGGTTCGCTCTTCGCAAGCGCTTCTGCGTGTCCTTCGATTTCGAGCTCCAGGCCGCAGCGACGGACGACGGCGTCGTACTGTCACTTGGCGAGCACCATAGTTTCGCCCTCGACGGAGTATTTGCGATGCTACGGCCCAGCCGGGTCCGCGAAGACTTGGTGCAAGCCGTGTTGCGTTCGCCCATGTTCGGCAACCGGTGGCGGTGGAACGCGACGCGATCCCTTTCGCTGCTGCGAAGTTCGGGGGGCAAGCGTGTGCCCATTCACCTCCAGCGTATGCGCGCTGACGACCTCATGGCGGCAGTCTTTCCGGGCCAAACCGCGTGTCAGGACAATCACGGCGGCGGACCGATCGAAGTTCCGGACCACCCGCTCGTACGCGAGACGGTCGACGACTGCCTGAACGAGGCGATGGACCTTGCGGGCTTCGTCGAGATCCTCGAGCGCATCGAGCGCGGTGAAGTCGAGACGATTGCTGTCGAGACACCAGTCCCATCACCTCTATCGCACGAGATCTTGAACGCGAACCCTTACGCATTCTTGGACGACGCCCCCCTCGAGGAAAGACGCGCCCGCGCTGTCTCTCTTCGTCGCGTCGACCCAGATTCGTCGCAAGGCATTGGCGCGCTCGACCCCCGCGCGATCGCCGAAGTTCGCGCCCAAGCGTGGCCCGACGTTCGGAACGCCGACGAGGTGCACGATGCCCTCCTCTCTCTTCGTCTGTACCCCGTGCGAGAAGGGAGGGAGGGCCCGTGGCACGTTTTGCTGAGCGAGCTCCAGCAAGACGGCCGCGTCCTTTTGAGAGAGGCGTTCGGCAATACATACTTCGTTGCCACCGAGCGTTGTGAAGACGCGCTCGACGACGAGGGGCTCGTCCACGTCATCCGCGGTTGGATGGACGTCGTGGGACCCGTGACGGCGAAGTCCCTCGCGGAGCGACTCGGCTTGCCCGTGCTCGTGGTGGAGGTCGCCCTTGCACGGCTCGAACTCGGTGGCGGCGTCATGCGAGGGACGTACACGAGGGCGGCGCACGGCGAAGTGGAATGGTGCGAGCGCGGGCTTCTCGCGCGCATCCACCGGCTGACATTGAACGCGCTTCGTCGCGAAATCGAAGCTGTCTCACAGACCGATTTCATGCGCTATCTCTTCCGCTACCAGCATCTCGCGAAGGGCACGCAGCTGCACGGCACGGCGGGGGTTCTCGAAGTCATCGAGCAGCTCTCGGGCATCGAGGTTCCGGGTACGGCATGGGAGACCAGCCTGTTGCCGTCGCGCGTTCGCGACTACACGCCGCTCGATCTCGATCATTTGTGCCTGTCTGGTGAGGTGGCATGGGCACGACTCTCCACGGCGGATGGGGGGCTCGGCGCGGACGGCGCGAAGAAGCGAAAGCTCGTTCCCACACGGAGTGCGCCGCTCGCCTTCTTCCCACGCGCCGAGATGCACGCGCTGCTCGGTGCAGCCGCCCGTCCCGAAACGTCGGTTCTTTCTCCCACGGCCGAGCGAGTTCGGGCACACCTGCAGAAGGTAGGCGCATCGTTCACCGCAGACCTCGTGGCACGCCTCGAGCTTACGACGGCCATCGTCGAGGAGGCGCTGTGGGAGCTCGTCACGAAAGGGCTCGTGACGGGCGATGGCGTCGGTGGTTTGCGAGCGCTCATTGCTCCCGAGAGAAAGCGAGCCGGTGGCCCGCGACTGCGACTGCTCGGGGAGAGTAGGCGTTCGTCGGTAGCGGGACGCTGGTCGCTGCTCGCTCCCGATGTATCGGAGGTTTCGGGTAGCAGTGCCGACGACGTCGCCGAGCGCACCGCGAAACGCCTCCTCCGAAGGTACGGTGTGGTGTTTCGTGAGCTGTGCGCACGCGAACGGCATGCGGTTCCGTGGCGAGCGCTGCTCGTGGTGTTTCGCCGCTTGGAAGCGCGCGGAGAGCTTCGCGGAGGACACTTCGTCTCTGGGTTCGTTGGTGAGCAGTTCGCGCTGCCAGACTCCGTCGCGGCCCTTCGCGCTGTTCGCCGTGCGCGCAAGGAAGGCGAAGTCGTCACGATTTCCGCGGCCGACCCGCTCAACCTCGTCGGTATCGTGGTTCCGGGGTCGCGCGTAGCCATCACATCGACCGACGTGCTCGCGTTCCGAGACGGCGAATTGTTGTGCGCAGGGTCGCTCGGGCACGTGCGAAGCAAGGTCGAAGCGCAGTCCGCATGAAGGGAGGTTTCACCAAGCGCGCGCCGACGGTCGGAGCCATCTTGCTCGCGACATTTCTCGGTGCGATGGAGGCGACAATCGTCGCGACGGCCATGCCGACGATTGCGCGCGACCTTGGGGGCCTGTCGCTTTATGGGTGGGTGGGGGCCGCTTATTTGCTCGCGTCCACCGTGGCCGTTCCTTTCTACGGAAAGCTCTCGGATATCTACGGGCGAAAGCCAGTCCTCCTGTTTGGCTTGGGGACGTTCCTCGCG
Source organism: Polyangiaceae bacterium (assembly GCA_046351415.1). GTDB lineage: Bacteria > Myxococcota_A > Polyangia > Polyangiales > Polyangiaceae > JABFRG01. The sequence continues at coordinate 279,911 of JAXLYO010000003.1, forward strand.
GGGTCCGTCGCGTGCGGCATTTCGAACAGCATCTATGTCCTGATCGCTGCGCGCGCCATCCAGGGGCTGGGCGCGGGTGCGGTGCAACCCGTCAGCATGACCATCATCGGGGACCTCTTCACGATCGATGAACGCCCTCGCATCCAAGGTCTGTTTGGAGCGGTGTGGGGAGCTGCGGCGGTTCTCGGCCCTCTCCTTGGCGCGTTGCTCGTGGCAACGCTCGGATGGCGATGGGTCTTTTGGATCAACTTGCCGGTGGGGACAGCCGCGTCTGTGTTGCTGAGCCGCGTCTACTTCGACCGGCCTGCCGAAGAACGGCCAAAGCCGCAGATAGACGTGCTCGGGGCGCTCTTGCTCGGAGCTGCGGCTATTTGCATTCTCGTCGGTGCCGGCGGTCGTAGTGTGTCCTCGTGGCCGCTGCTCGTCCTTGCGATCGTCATGCTCGTGCTCTTCGTCGTCGTTGAACGTCGTGCTCCCGAGCCTGTCGTGCCGCTCAAGCTGCTCGCAGACCCAGACATTGCGCTCGCACTCGTGTCGACCATCCTCCTGGGGGCCGCCATGGGAGGCTCGGTCAACTACCTCCCGTTGTACGTGCAAGGGGTCCTCGGAAAGGGCCCCGGGGCAGCCGGTGGTGCCATCACGCCCATGCTGATTGGATGGCCCTTGGCTTCAGTGCTCACCGGGCGGGTGCTCAAGCGAACGGGGCCGCGTTTGCCCGTCCTTTTGGGCTCGGTGGCAGCAGCGATGGGGACAGCGATTTGTCTTTGGGCCGCGAATCACGCGACGGCGTATCTGCTCTATCTGAGCATGTTCGTACTCGGCGTGGGAATGGGCCTCACGACGACCGCACTCGTGGTGACGCTTCAGACGAATGCGCCGTATCACGAGCGGGGTGTCGTCACTGCGCTCACGATGTTTTGCCGCTTGCTAGGCTCCGCATTGGGAGTGGGCGTCGTCGGTGCCGTACTCGTGCGCGGTCTCGCGAGAACGCTGGACGAAAAGAGAATTGCGGCGCTCCTCGACCCCGACGCGCGTCGAACAGGGCTCACTCTCGATGACGAAGCCCTCACCGCGCTTGCACGTAGCTTCTCGCCGTTGTGGTGGACGCTAGCTGGCATCACGCTCGCGAATTTGGTGATGATCGCTTTCGTCTACCACCCAAAGAAGCACGAGCCTGCAGAGGCTCAGTGACACTCGTTCGGCGGGCTGCGATGAAATGCGCGCTCCGAGCGAATGGCATCGCATAGACCGGCGCACTTGAGCGGTCCCGGCCCCGGCCCCGGCCCTCGGCACTCCTCCCAACCTCCTCCGACGGGACCTACGCCTTGGACCGGAGGTGGGCACACGTCCGGAATGAACCAACAAGTTCCCGTGACGTTGGGACCGCAGTTGGGACCGGTCTGCAGCAATCGTGCGCATTTCGCGCCGCTCGTCCCACAAGCCGCGTCGCCCGGACCGGCGCAGGCTCGCCCCTGCGCGCACTCGCCGCGCGCTACGAGGCCGACGCCGTTCATCCGGCGGAAGCAATCACTGAAGTACGTGATTTGGTCGCAACCGCATACCGGATCGAGGTCTCCCGCGCAGAAGACGGGCATGCGGCTGCAGCGACCGAACGGTTCACTACAGCCCTTGTCGCAGAACTCGCCGTTGTCGCACTCTGCCGTGTTCCCACAGGGCTTGCCGGTGACGGAGGCGTCACCGCCATCGAGTCCCGAGAAATCTGCGAGTTCGACGTCGTGAGGTTGGCAATGTGCCGCGAGAAGGACGTGCGCGGACACAGCCCAAGACAGGACGCGGACGGCACGAGAACGCGTCAAGGTCGACCTCGCGTTGCGACCGGCGCACTCGGCTGTGCGCCATTCGCGGCATAGGGCTTCGGCCCGAACGTCGTGATGGCGAACCCGACGAGTAGAAAGGGGCGTACGCGGGCCGGTGTAAACACTTCGGAATGCACGTTGTTCGTCTCTGTCACGTAGCGTGGTGGCCCGAGGTCCGCGTCGGCGCCAAGCGTAAGGAATACATCTGCGGATTCGGCGATCGCCAAGCGCGCGGTGACGAATGCGGACAAGATAGGCGCTGCATCTGCGTGCGGACGACGAAGGACGCTCTGCGGGACTACGCTCGATCGTGGCGAAGGAAAGAATACGTCCGCACCCCCTCCGGCACCCGCCTCGAGTGCCCAAGACTTGCCCTCCCAGAGCGTCAGCGAGGGCAGCAATCGAAGCGAGAGGGTCTGGACCTCGACTTGCACGACGGAGCCCTCCGCGGAAAACGGGACGTGCAACGTGCCGGAGAGGGACAGGGCGGGCTGCCACTGGCCGCGCGAGAACGCGAGCTTGGCGAACCCTCCGCCGCCGAAGACGAACGGGGCATCGGCACCGAATGCGCGGCCACCGAACGCTGCGCCCACGTCGAGGGAGACGCCTTTTCGTACGCTCGGTTCGGACGGTGCGACGGCGGGGGTTGGCGTAGGAGCTGGAGCGGGCTCTTGCTTCGCAGCCTTCTCTGCGTCGAGGGCGTCTTCGAGCGCTGCTTGAAGTACATGCGCAGCCGCTTCGATCGACAGAGGCCCACCATCCTTCCGATCGACGCTTCGCTTGGCGAGCGTGAGGGAAGGCTCGTTCGTCCTTCGGAAGCCGATGGTGAGGTCGATCTCGTCTTTTCGAATGTCGACCCACGCGACGGCAACTGTTTCTTTCGTGGACGGTTCATTCGCAGAAACTTCGATTTGCGACGTTCGGCTGAACGAGAGGTCGACTCCGAGCCGCGAAAGGAGTTCGTTCAAACTTGCATGTAGTTTCTCTGTATCGTCGACTTCTCCCGCGCAAATGACCAGCATGCGCCTCGGTCCTTGCGATGCGACGTCCTTGAGGGCCGGCTGGGCGAGCGAGGTCGATGAAACGGAGAGGCACCCCGCGAGCGCGAGGATCCGAAGGGCCGAGCGGAGAGAGAGGGGGGACAGCAAAGGGCGCCGAGCCTACTTTAGCGCGGACCCGCTTCGTTCAGGCGAGCTTCTGCTCGTTTCGCGTGGATCGAATTCGGATAGCTCCGAAGAAACTGTGTCCACGTTGCGATCTCTTCGTCGTGTCGGCCCAAGCGGCCGAGCGCCGTGGCCCGTGCCGCAAGCGCCTCTTCGCGAAGGGAACCATCGCCGCTTTGCAGGTAGCGATCGAGAGACGTGATGGCCTCGGCCGCGTTGCCGTCGTCGAGCAGCAGGCGACCGACGATGGCGCTCGCGAGACGAGCCTCGGGTGAATTCGGATAGGTGCGGCCGAGCTCTCGATAGCCGCGCACTGCATCGGCGTGGTTGCCGCGGGCCTTCGCGCGATTCGCCTCGGCAAACATCGTCGCCGCGTCGGCTACGACGGGGGCAGCCACGGGGGGAGCTGCGGGCGCCGACGGAGCCGGAGCGACGACTTCGGGAACCAGCGCGGCCACGCTCGCGGCGGTTTGCGGAGCGATTGCGGACGGCGCATGAGCCTTCGGGGGTTCGACGACCGGTGGCGCCGCGCTCGGTACCGGTTCGGCCGAAGGCACTGCGAGTGCAGGCTCTTCTTGTGTAGCCACGCCCACGATCGAGCTCGGCGGGCTCGGCAAGGGGGAGCTCGCCGGCGGCGCGCTCGTCGCGGTCGTCTTGTTCGTGATGGTACCTGCTCCACCCAAAGCCTGACCCTTGCCGTGCCATACTCCGGTCCACTGAGCCGCTGCGGCGATGCCGACGACCGAGAACACGGCGCATGCCGCGGCTACGAACATCGGAGAGAACCGTCGCCGTCGTCCGCCGAAGCCCTTCGATGGCAGCGGTGCGCGCTCGCTCTCCGCAGCTTCGTCGGGGGCGCTCGAGGTACGTTCCTCGTGCGAACGGTCGGATGCTTCGTCCGCACCTTCGAGGCTCGCCGTCTTGGCGCCCGCGAGCGCACGGGTCACGAGGCTCTCGAGTTCGAGGTCGCTCTCGCCCGATGCAAGCTCCATACGGAAGTCCCGTGATGCCTCGCGTTCGAGGCGGCATGCGGAGCAGTGCTCCAGGTGCGCCATGAGACGAAGCTCTTCGTCTGTCGTGAGTTCGCCGCGAGCGTCCTTGTCGAGAAGCTCGTCGGGATGAAGTTCGAGAACCGTGCTGCTCATATGCCGAGCTCCTCGAGCAATGCAGGACTCTGATCGATGCGACCGCGGATCGCTTCCTTGGCGAGGCGAAGACGGCTGCGGACCGTGTTGAGAGGGACCCCCGTTGCTTGGGCCACCTCTTCGAGTGAGAGACCAAGCGTGAAGCGCATGGCGACCGTCTCCGCTTGCGCCTCGGGAAGCTGGTCGAGCAGCTCGCGCACGAGGTCCTTTCGGCGATTCGCAAGAATGGAGTCCGAGGACGATGGGCCTTCTTGTTCCGCAAACGCATCGACGTCGCGGCTGTCGTCCTGGCGGGCGTGCCTCACGCGCGAACGCTTGCGTGCTGCAATCGCCGTGCGCGCCACGATGCGAGATGCATAGTGCGCGGGCGAGCAGTCACCGCGGAAGGCGCCGAGCGCTTGGACGAACGCGATGAGGGCTTGTTGAACGACGTCGTCGGCGTCGGGATGCGATGCCCCCATGAGCGCGCGGACCGAACGAACGATACGCGGAGCGAGCAGCTTCACGAGTTTCGATGTGGCTTGCGCGTCTCCCGCCGCCGCTGCTCGCGCGAGGATGTCCTCGGGAGAATTGCGCTCCGGTCGTGCGATCGGCACGGTCAGGGCAATGGGAGTGGGAGGGGTCGCCATCTCTTGCTCGGGAAGTATGTGGCGGCAGCCTCCGAAAACCGATCAGTTAATGGAGCAAATAGGTAGGACAAAGTGCGCAATCGCTCGCCAAGGCGTGGGCCTCACAGTTTGCAACCGCTCGGAATGACTCAATAAACACAGTCCGACACGGTCTTGTACTCGGCGTCACAGGCCGTCGGAACGGGAAAGCTCGGTGCCAGGATGTATGTTGCGCAGCGGGCTCCCAAGATCATCTTCGACTCCGCGCACGAGAGAAACGCGGCGAGCTCGGTTCTGCACTTCTCTTTCGCTGGGGGCATGAAGTCGGTGCAGAACTTCGCGCACGATTCAGGATCGCACTTGTCGACGTAAGTCGCGTTCGCACAGTACTGTCTGCAGACGGCGCGAGGGCTGTCCGCGCATTCGCCGGTGGTCGGGTCGCACGAGCTTCCCGGGCATTCGTTTGCATACGTGCAGCCGCAGTTGGGCGCGGGCGCTTGCTGGAAGAGCGCCTCACGCGCGCGATTGCACGTTTCGCCATTCGCTGCGCTGGTGGATGCATCGGCTTTGCCGAGGCCGGAGTCGAACGTACCGCCATCGTGCCGGGCCGCAAACGATGCGGCGCATTTCTCGTAGTGCTCGCATAGCTCGTGGCTCGTTGCGATAGGAAGGCTTGCATCGGCGGATGCGTCCGTATCGCTCTCGGCACTCCGCATCGTCACTTGTCTCGAGCTGCACGCATTCGCGCCTGCGGATGCGCCCACGATGGAAAGAACGAGGAGCGCACGTGAAAGGCCTAGGCGAGCACTCGAGCGAGAAAGGCGCATGGTATTCGTTGGAGCCGCGTCGAGCATGACCGTCGCACGGAAAAATCTGTCGCCCCGTGCCGCGTGTCTTCTCGCAGGCAAACCTGAGGGGACTTGCATGCCCCGGAATCGGACATGGCGCTCCGTTCGTGCGGCTCGAGTCCCTCACGTCCCCGGATGAACCTGAAGCTTCGCTGAAACTTTCCGTCGCGGGTGGCGAAATGGAGCATTCGCAGGCCGTACGAAACGTGGGCACGTGTCGTGCAGTGAACGAAGACACACGGAGTCGCTGCACCACTGCGGGCCCGTCGCCACACCCACCATCACCTTGGAGTTTGCATGGTCAAGTTCAGCAAGTTGTTTGCCTCGATGGGACTCGTCGTCCTCGCCGTCAACGGCGCATGCGCGATCGATACGACCGGCGAGGAAGACACCAGCTCCGACGCCGACGAGCTTTGGCGCCGCCGTCGAGGCCAGGGCAGCTCGAGCTCCGGGTCTTCCCCGACGACCGGAGATGCAGGTACTGCGACTGACTCTGGCTCGCCTACGGTCGACGCATCTTCGCCGAATGACGGCTCTTCGCCGAGCGGCAACAGCGGTACATGTGCCACCGCACTCGCGTATCCCGGGTACAAATTGAACTACTGCACCGGCTACGACACGATGGCCGACCTTGGACCGTACGGTTTCAGCCAGCTCGGAAACGGCGGCATCTCGACGACCATCGTTCGCAGCGGAGCAGGCTCGTTCAAGTCCGTCACCCAAGCAGGCGTTTCCGCGGGCACGCGCTCGGAAGTGCAATATGCAGAGAACGAAAGCCCTCTCGAAGGCATCATCGAGTGGGACGTTCGCTACGAACAGATCTGCCAGAACAACTGCCATAGCTTGCAGTTCCATCCCGAGACCGCGGGCGGCTCGGCGTCTCCCGGGCTGTGGCATATCGACGGAAAGTTCGTACTCGTGAATTGGAAGAACGGTGGCAACACCCAGTACCCTTCGGGCACGCCGATCGAAGCGAACAAGTGGTACCACATGAAGCTCGAATACAAATTCGGGACGAGCGGCTACATGCACCTCATCATCGACGGTGTCCTCAAGATCAACGCCAACAACATCCAGGTGGGCGATGGCAGCGGCCAATACCTCAAGGTGGGCGTGAACCAGTGGACGAACCAACCGAACAGCGTCACTTACTACGACAACCTTCGCGTCTATCAAAAGCTCTAGTCCGACCATCGCGAGGCTGTGGGCTGTCCCAAAAGCCCCTAATCGCCGCGCGTCGGGTTCTCAACGCCGCAAAAGAAGAAGCGCGAAGGCCGGCGGGACCTTCGCGCTTTTCGCGTGACGTTCTCGTTCGGTTCAGCGCTTGGCGAGACCCTTGACGACGCTGCCGGCCTTCAAGCCTGCACCGAGGTCGGCCCACTTGACGAGGAAGCCCTCGCCGGCGAGCGCCACGAACGCGTGGGGAAGTTGGTTGTCGATGTGGATGCGAAGACCCGTCGGCTCGATCGTGAAGCTCTCCGTCTTTTGTCCGGTGGCGAGCGTCGTTGCGCCTTCACATTCACCGTTCTGTTCGATGTCCTGTGCTTCGGCCGTGATCGTGGCCTGCCACTGCTTCTTGCAGCTTTCGAGGAGCGTCTTCTTGCCCGCGTCGGTGAGAATGTCTCCGAGCGTGATCCACTTGCCCGTCTTGACGTCGAGGTTGATGGTCATGCTCGTCGTGTTCGGGTGAGCGGCGCCGTTCGAGTACGAGGCGTGGTTGTATTCAACCGACAGAACACCCGAGGCATTCACGGAGACCTTCGAGTATCCCCCTTCGATTTCGAAGCCCGGGTCGGAACATGCGAGGTCCGGCGTCTTCGGGCCGTAGTAGAGCGCGGTGTTGAGCGCGGTACGCGCCGCCGCAGAAATCGTGCTCTTCGAGCTGACGGAGAGCCACGAGATGTCGTAGTTGCACTTGGAGTTCGTGCCATCCGTCGACGTGACGGCCTTCTTGTAGCTCACCTTCAGAAGCTTTGCGGCGGCACCGCTCGTGATGTCGGAGTCGGATGCACCGGGAACGCTCTCGCCCTCTTCGGCGGCCTCTTCGGGAGTCTCGCTTGCAGCGCAGGCCGTCAAGGGAAGGGAAGCGAGAAGAAGAAGATGCGCGATTTTCATGGGGGGATGTCTCCTTGAAGCGGATGGAAAGAAATCCGAACAGGCAAGGATGTCCCACTTTTTGTCTCTGAGTAAAGTTCGATTCGCATGCATGGCCCCAACTCGTAGAAACGTCGCAGTTGTGGCTCGCGTGGCTCGCGTGGGTCGCACGCGCTTCGGCCCTCGCCTTACGGCGTTGTAAGGTGGGCGCGCGTCGACCGTGCGCGAAGGAGATTCTCATGAGGCATCACTTTCCCTACAGTCGCCCCATGCAAACGCGCCTCTTTTCTCTTCGTTTCGCGCCTTTGGCGCTCCTCACGGTGAGCACGCTCGCGACGGTTTCCTGTGGCGGCGACAAGATCGCGCCCGTCACGCCGTCCACGCCACCCACGAACGCGAGCGACGTCGTCTCCGCGAGCGATCGCGCGCCGGACGACGTGGCCCTCGACGCCGGGCGGAAGCCATCGGAGCTGCTCGCGTTTCTTGGCATCAAGCCGGGGATGCATGTCGCCGAACTCGGTGCGGGGGGCGGGTACACTGCCGAATTGCTCGCGCGTGCGGTGGGGCCCGAAGGCGTCGTCATCGGTCAGAACTCCAAGGTGCTCCTCGAGAAGTTCGCCGAAGGTCCTTGGTCGGCCCGGCTTCGCAAACCCGTCATGCACAATGTGCAGCGCGTCGATCGGGAGTTCGACGAGCCCCTTCCTTCGGACCGTCAGGACCTCGACGTCGTCCTCATCAACTTGTTCTACCACGACACCGTTTGGCTCAAGACCGACCGCGCCAAGATGAACGCGTCGGTCTTCCGCGCCCTCAAGAAGGGCGGCACGTACGTCGTTGCCGACCACAGCGGTCGGCCGGGGACGGGCGTTACGGAGGCACAGACTCTGCACCGCATCGAAGAGAGCGTCGTTCGCCAAGAAGTCTCAGCCGCAGGCTTTGCTTTCGTCGAAGAAGCGAACTTCCTTCGCAACGCAGGCGACACGCGTGATTGGAACGCGTCTCCGAAGTCTGCCGGGGAACGACGTGGACAGAGCGACAGGTTCGTTCTCAAATTCAAAAAGCCGTAGAGCGCTTGCTCCACGGCTTTCGTTCGGTGTCGCGTCTTCGTCAGTTGCGGATGCAGACCGGAATCGAGCCTCCGTTGATTCCCTTCATGACACAATGCGTGTTGTTCCCGCACCGAACGTTGCGACACGTGAGGCCGGCCCGAGAAACGTCGATCGTGAACTTGAAAGACTTGATCGCATTCCGCTCCCAGGAGCGCTTGTACTCGAGCTTCACGGTGTGAGATCCGAGTTGCGCGGGCGATGCGTTCTTCGTCGACCACGTGAACTTCTGCGTTCCACCTGAACCCGTTGCGCCGGAATTGGTTTGATACGATTCCTTTGCCGTGCCGAGGTCGTCATCGTCCTTCACGATCCACTGGTAGCCCGTTGTCTTGTTGGCGGGCAGCTTGAGCACGACGTTCTGTCCTTCGAGGATGCTGAATGACTTGCCGTTGTCGTCCTCGTCGATGCCGAACGAGCGGAGTTCGTCTTCGGTCTGCGCGGCCTCCTCCTCGCTTGCCTCGGTGCTTGCGCAGCCAGTCAACAGGCCGCTCGAGAGAACGAAAGCGCAGGCGAAGAGGGGGGCGAAACGACGAATCATGAAATCCTCCGAAGGGGTGAGTGGATGTAGGCAAATTACCTATATGCACTCACTATGCCTTGGGGGCATCGAAACGATTTCAGTGGGTTAGCTCGATGAGACGCACCGCTATTGGACGAATCGTGCACCAGGGGTGAGATCTGCGAGCCCCATTTTCGGACGGATGGTCGCCGCAACTCACTCCTCTGGCGCCGTCTCGATGAACGCGGGGCCAAACGACAGCGAGGGGAACGTGTCGCCGCTGCCGGGGGTGGGGACCCTGACTTTGCCGACGAGTTCGAACCGGCTCTTCTTGCCGTTCCCGTTGGTATCGCCCACCGCATAGAAGGTGCACGTCTTGCCATCCTTCGATGTGTCGATGCCGTAGGAGTAACGCTGCGGTTGGGACACGGAGAAATGAATCACGGACCACCCGCCCTTCGTCCAGTCCGAGGGCTTGCTCGAATAGGTGTCTCCCTTCGGTACTTTGGCCGGCGTGAGAGGAGCGCTCGGTGGGCATTTCGTTTGGCGCATCGACTTGCCAGGCTGCTTCGGGTCGGGCACTTCGTTCTCGAACCACGACATCGCGCTAGCGCTCATCATCCGAAGCGTCGAACGCGCTTCGCTGGCCTTGCCGTGGGATCCGTAGCCGCGGAACTCGCGACCGAGAATGTCTTGCCCGATGTCGACCAACGCAGCGACGTCGGGCTTTCCGAGCGCGAGGTTCGCATCGAGGTGGTCTCCCGTGATTGTGTAGCGGACGTGCGCGAAGAGCCACTTCAAGAGAGGGCGCTCTCGGGAAGGGCCACCCCCCGAGGCGAGTTTGCGTCGCTCGGACTCGACTTCGTTCGAGAGTCCGACGCCTTTGCCGTCCGGAAGGTCGAGCGCGACATGCGCGCTTCCGGCATTGGCATCGCCACGAATCTCGAAACGGATGTTGTGGATGGGTTCGTCGAGGGGGAGATCTCCTTGGGCTTCGAACATCTGGTCGCCCGTGAGGCCGAGGCTTGCGTATCGCCCCACCGCATTTGGCTGAATGCGCCCATCTCTGCTCGGGCTGACGACGAGGGTGTGCTCGTCGACGGCTTCGAACCGCATGCCCCCACCTTCGGCGACCGTGTCTTCGGCCGGCGGCACGGGTTGGCCCTCCTCGACGACGACGTGCTTCGTGAGCCGCCCCGCGCAACGAACCCACTCGCGCGCGGAGTGTTTCGTCTCGAGTGCCGCATAGAGGCGCTCGTGGCTAGTGAAGAAGCTCCCCGCGCCGAGGCCAAAGTCTTCGAGCGGCGACATGTTGCACGCGAGTTGGAAGAACTGCTTTCCGAGCGTCATGAGGGGCTCGAGCACGGAGCCGACGACCGAGGCGCGTGTCCTGTCTCCGTCGATCACGAATGCGAGATCGGCGCCGTCTCGAATACCGAGAGACTTCAGTCGATCGAGCGGGGTCTGCGGTGCTCGGGCGGCCACGGGAGTCGCCGAAGGAGTGCTCGGCTCCAGCTTTAGCTCGGCCGGCGGGGGCTCGGGGGGCTTCGGCTGTGCGCCTCCGCAAGCGACGACGACGGCAAGGGTGGAAGTGGCGAAGGCTCGCTTCATGGCACGAGCGTACACGTTGCCGCCGCGTTCGTCGCTAGGATGCTGCGTCTACGGCCGTGGCGTTCCGGGTGATTGCCCGCGCAAATTCGATGAAGCGCCCGAGAAGGTCGACATCGAGTTCGACGCCATCGAGCTCTGCCCGGAAGAGGTCGGCATCCCATGAAAGCCACGGACTGCGGTAGTGGAGGGCAAGCAGGGTATTGCGCTCCGTTTCACCGAGTCGCTCGCGAACGAGCGCTGGGTCGCCGCGCACGAAGAACGCCTTGTCGAAGTCCGCATCGCCCGTGCGCACGATGCTCCCACGACGGACCGTACGGTCGACCCAGTCGGGAACACCGATGACGAGGCGCCGTGTGCTTGGCGCAGGCGCGTGCACGAGAAGCGACGAGAAAGGGTTTCCTTCCCGATCGAAGGCGGCAAAAAGTTCGAACGGAGCGGGGCCCAAGAGACCGCGGATCTGGGGCTCCGGTTCTTCGTCGAAAGCGAAATCGTTGGCTTCCGCAACGGCAGCCCAAGCCGAGCGGGTGCCGGCGATCGCAGAGTTGGCGCGCATGAAGCGATTTCCGTCGGCTCTGCGTGCGCGATCCCGCTCGAAGAGGTTCATGAGCATGCGGTTGATGAACATGGCGTCGCCTTCCCCCCCCACTCTAGTGCACTGCCGTCGAGAGCGCATCAACATCGCTTGCCGGTCATGAGCGCGATGTCATGGGCCGCGGGCTTCCCGGCGCTGGCCCGACGCACGTGGCGCGATCCGTGTTTGTATGAGACGATGCGGGGCGTGAACGCGAAGCGTAGCGATGCACGCACGCTCGAAGCGCTCGTGTCGGAGCAGCGCTTGCGAGACGCGGCCCTTCCGCCGTTTCTTCGGACACGAAAGCTCGAGCGCATGCGCCGCTCGCCCCACGCGTTTCTACGAGGGACCGCGTGGCTCTTCTACGCGCTCGTGCGAGAACGTGGTTCGCTTCGCCGCCTCGACCGACGGACCGGGGTTCTCTGCGGCGACCTCCACGTCGAAAATTTCGGGGCATTCCGCACGAACGAGCGCATTCGTGGGAGGTCGCGCATCGTATTCGACGTGAACGATTTCGACGATGCCACCCTGGGGCCACAGTCCCTCGACGTGTTACGACTGACGACGAGCCTCCTCCTCGCGACCCGCAATGCGACGCCCGAGGCATACCATCGACTCGACCTCGCGCGACGCATGCTGCATGCGTACGATGACGCGCGAGCATCCGAGGCGACGATTCCGCCCCCGCCGCGTTTCGTTTTGCAGCTCCTCGCGCGCGCCAAGAAGCGGCGGGGCCGCCAGCTCGTCTCGGAACGGACGGAACGAGTGGGGCGTGACTTGCGTCTCGTTCGAGGTGATCGCTATGCGGAACTCTCGCCCACGCATCGCCGAGCCGCCATCGAAGCGTTTGCGCGCTACGCCGAGCGAACGCTCCACCCGAGCGGAGCGACCGGCGAGGAGTGCAGCGTCATCGACGTCGCTTACCGCGTTGCCGGGACGGGCAGCCTCGGAGCCTTCCGTATCGCCGTCCTCACGCGGGGCAGGAAGACGCGCACCCCGTGGTTGTTCGACATGAAGGAGCAGATGGTCACACCGAACCCCTCCTTGCTCGTTCCGCTTCCGAAAACACTCGAGAAGGTCCGGCCGGCAGACCGCGTGTTCCGCGCAGAGACGGCACTTCTCGAATCCCTGCCAGCCGCAGTCGGAACGACCGACTTCGAGGGGCGCTCAATGCTCGTGCGCCGCCTTTCGCCCCAGGAGGACAAACTGAATCTCGAACAAGTCGCGCCAACGGACCTCGGTACGCTAGTGCCTTACCTCGGGGCCATCGTCGGTCGCATGCATGCGCGTGCATGCCACTCCGGACGCCCAACCCGAGGTCGACAAGGGGGCGCTCCCGAAGCTTTGCTCGAAGAGGCAGCGGTTCTCGCTGGCATGCACGAGACGGCGCACCTTCTCTACGCGACCGAGGCAAGGTAGCCTCGAACGCGATGAATCATCCCTACGTTCGCACGGTGGTGGCGGGTGAGCGCCCAATGCTCGTCTTCGTCAGCGACATTCATCTCACGGATTCTATGCATAATGCATCGATTGCGAGGGTAGATACGTTCGAGCGTTTCTGGACCCGCATCCAAGCCGCCCGTGGAAAGCGCCCGGCGGAAATGTGCTTCGTCGGTGACCTGTTCGACATCGTGCGCTCTCCGTCGTGGTTCGAGGGGGCGGAGAGGCCCTACGACGATCCCTCGGAGGCACTGACGCGGAAGGTCGATGCCATCGTGCTTCGCATTCTCGAACGAGAGGCGCCGTTTTTCGATGCCATTCGACGTCGTGTGGTCTCCGGTGAACTCGCAATCCACTACGTGCTCGGCAACCACGATAGGCTCTTGCGTCATTCACCGGTCGCCCGGCGTGCCGTGTGGAAGGCGCTGACGGGCGAAGAACGCGACGTGGACTTCCCCGAGGAGAAGCACTTTCCGCACCATCGCGTGCTCGCCTACCACGGGCACCGCAGCGACGCCGTGAACTACCACCCCGAAGGTGCGGGGACCATCGGAGACGCCATCGGTTCAGAGCTCATCGTCGGGTTCCCGAGAGCCGTTCGTGCCGTGACGGGCAGTGCGCACCCCGAGCTCGATGATATCGACGACGTGCGACCCATTTATGCCGTGCCGGCGTGGGTGCGGCACTTCGGAACGTTTCACCCGGAGCTGCTCGGTACGATTCACCGCACATGGGGCGATCTCGTAGACAATTTCTTCTCGGGTTCGTTTGTCAGCACGTGGTTCCGCCGCGAGCATCGTCGTCTCAATCTCGATATGCCCATCAAGATGAAACTGCTCTTGGGGCTTTCGACGCGGAAGCTCGTCGCGAAGGGGAGCGATCGCCGTCTGACGGAGCTCTACAAGTACATGCAACACAGCTTCGACGCGAAGATGGCGCGTCTCGCGACCGACCAGATCATGACGCGAAAGCACGTGCAGTACGTGGTGAATGGCCACTCTCACTTCGCGAACATGGTTCCGCTCGGAAACGTCGATGGGCGTACCGCGGTGTACTTCAATACAGGTACATGGCGCAGTGTTCATCAGATTGGACACGGCATCGGGGGAAGGCCCACGTTCTTGCCTTATGACGCCATGAGCTATCTCGTCTTCTTTCCGGACGGCGACTCGCTCGGTCGTGACTACGAATGGTGGACTGGAAGTATGGTGCCTCGCAAGCCCGAAGGCGACGAGACGTCCCCATGAAGCTCGCGTCACGCATTGCACTCTTTTGCGTGGCGCTTCTCCACGTTTGGTTCTTCGTCTTGGAAACGTTCCTCTGGCGGACGCCGTTGGCAGCAAAGACGCTGGCCATGTCGGCAGAAGAGGCGAGGGCAACGGCGATCTTGGCCGGGAACCTCGGCGTGTACAACGCCGTTGTGGGCGCCGGACTTTTTTGGAGTCTCTTCGAGAGGAACCCGATACTCGCTCGGAAGCTCCGGTGGTTTTTTCTTCTCTCCGTCTTGGCCGTGGGAGCCTATGGAGTCCTCAGTGCACGCGTCCTCGTGCTTTTCGTCCAGGTACTCCCTGCGCTCCTTGCGCTCACGTTGACGACGATCGCATCACGAAGCGAAAAGGTTCCGAGCCCGTCGTAGCGAGCTCGGAACCACTGTCGAGTGTGGGGGCGACAGATGCGCCGCACTCACTGCTTGTCGTGCATACCGGGACCGTGCATCGGGGGCTTCAGGGCTCCGCTCTTGAATGCGGCGCTGATCTCGTCTTGGGTCACCTTGCCGTCGTTGTTCGCGTCAGCGTTCTTCAAGAACGCCCAGTGTTTGTCTCCCACCTCGTCGGCGGTGAGTGCGCCATCGCTGTTCTTGTCTTCCTTCTGGAATCGAGCGGTCATGAACTTCTTGTGCGCGGCTTCACGCTCGGCGTCCGAGATCTTCCCGTCACCATCTGTGTCCATTTGCGCCATGTGGGCTTTTCGTTGCGCCTCGAAGGCTTGCTTCATCTCGTCCTTCGTGAGTGCGCCGTCCTTGTCGAGGTCGGCTCGAGCCATGTGCTCGCGCATGTGCTCTGGCATCTCCGCGAGCTCGAGCTTGCCGTTGCCGTTCTTGTCGAGGTGCGCGAACATCTTCTCCGGGTTGTGGTTCATGTGGCCGTGCATGTGCGCATGACGTCCTTCGCGGTCGGCGGACTTGCCTTGGCTGAGTGCCGCCTCTGCCGTAGTCGAATCGGTGGCCGACGCGCATCCGGCGAGCGTGCCGATGGAGGCGAGAACGAGGGTGCCGAGGGTCTTGATGGTGAAGTTCATGGCTCGAATCCTTGTGCGAACGAGTGGGAAGCGTGCGGCGCGTTGTTCGCCGCGTTCATCGAGTTAGACGTGCGAAGGCATCCGAACACTCCCGCTCGGATTGTAAGGTTTTGTAATCGCCTCAACTCTTCGAAAAGACCGAGGAAATGTCTACTTCTCAGCTCGCATGTCGAAGACGAGGGGGCCCCCGAAGAGGCGATCATGACGAACCATGGGGCCGATGACGGCGCCGTTTTGCGTCGTGGCCGAGGGCGTCATGGTGAGCTTGCTCGCCTTCGGTGCAACGACGGACACGGTTCCTCGAGGAGTCGTCAGCGTGGCCTTCGGGAATAGTGGGCTACCGAGAACGTACGCGTCGGTTCCGGCGATGGGATAGAAACCGAGCGCGGAAAAAATGTAGAACGCACTCATCGTTCCGCCGTCGTCGTTGCCAGGAAGACCGTCAGGCCCATCGCCGAAGTTCTTCGTCGTCACGTAGCGGAGGTACCTGCCTGCGCGAACTCGGTCTCCGGCAACCGCGAACGCCCACGAGGAGAAGAGCTGCGGTTCGTTCGACGGCCAGTAGTAAGCGTTCGGAAGGTACGAGACCTTGCCCGTGCAGATGGCCCGCGTGAAGAATTGCTCGAGCTTCCCCAAAAACACGGGGCGCGTCATCTTCGTGACGAGACCATCGATGTCGTGAGGAACCATGAAGTTGTAGTGCCATGGCGTTCCTTCGGTGTAGGCGCCACCCATGTACGTCGGGTTGACAGGCTCCATGGTGCCGTTCGACTTGCGCGGAAAGAAGAAGTGGCTCTTCGGGTCGTAGAGCTTCTCCCACCCTTTGCCCCGGCTTCTGAAGAGGGCGGCGTCTTTCGATTCACCGAGCGCTGCGGCATAGGCCGAAAGCGCATGGTCGGCGGCAGCGTACTCCAGGGACATGGAGACCGAAGCGTTGCCCGAGTCGCTCGAGATAAAGCCGAGAGAGAGCCAATCGGAGAGCCGGTCCCGTCCGCCGCGTGCATCTCCGGGGGGCGCTTCCGTCGCCTGCTTCTTCGCGATGTCGTAGCCCGCGCGTGCGTCCCATCCTTGGATGCCCTTCACGAAGGTATCGGCGAGGACGATGGTCGCGCCGTCGCCGATCATGCCGCGCGTCTCTCCTGTGCCGAGCGGCCAGCGCGGTAAGTATCCGCTGTCCTTTCCCATCTGCACGAGGCTCGCCGCGAAGTTCGTAGCGTCTTCCGGGTAGACGAGCGAAACGAGCGAGTGAAAATTGCGGTAGGTGTCCCAGAGCGAAAAGTCCGTGTAGTACGTGAAACCGTTCGCTGCGCGAACCTGCCCGTCGATACCGCGGTAGCTCCCGTCGACGTCCGTCGCGAGTGTGGGCATGAGCCCCGCGTGGTACAGCGCAGTGTAGAAGATCGTCCGGTCGCGGTCGTTTCGCGCATCGATGCGCACACGCGAGAGACGTACTTCCCACGCGGCTTCAGCCTCCGCTCGAGCAGCGTCGAACGTCTTCGCTTCTCGTTCCAAGTTAGCGGCGGCGTGCTCCTCGTCGACGAACGAGAGCCCGACACTCACTTCTACTGTGGGGTCGGTGGTCGTGTCGAAACCGAAGTAGGCACCCACGGCCGTGTCTTCTGCGGACTTGCCGGACGCTTCGAGGACCCCATTCTTCCAGGTGCCGAACGAGGTGGGGGCGCGCGAGAGCGTTGCGACGAAGTAGAGGCGCACCCCGCCAGAACGCGCGGAGTAGCTTCCTTGCACGTGCGCATAGCCGCGAACGCGCTTCGTTCCCTCGTCGTAGGTCACCTTGCCGCCGCTCACGGAAACCGAGTTCGCGATGACGTGCGCTGCGTCGAAGAGAACGGTGGCATCGGTCGTCTTCGGGAAGCGATAGCGGTGGTGCGCGACGCGCGCCGAGGCCGTGAGCTCGACGTCGACGTTCGGATCGTCGAGGTGCACCGCGTAGTAGCCCGGGCTCGCTTTCTCTGCTTCGTGGCGGAACTTCGATGCATACCCTGACGCTGCGGTCTTTGCCGCGCTCATGCCGATGGTGGGCATGAGGGCGAGGTGGCCGTAGTCGGCGATGCCTGCTCCATTCAGACGGGTCTGACTGAACCCTGCGATGATGTCGTCTTCGTAGGCGTAGCCCGCACAGTGCGAAAACTCGATTGCCTGTCCGCCCTTCATCGTGTCGGGACTCGGTTTCGCGAGCCCGAAGGGAACTTGAGGTCCTGGATATGTCGAGCCGGTGCCGAACGCGATCCCGCCGGTGCCGATGCTCGGTTTGACCCATTGGACGAGCGGCTCTTTCGTGGGAGTCGCAGGCGCGTTCGAATCGTCGACGTCGCCCTCGAACGGGTCACACACGATGTCGTTCTCGTCGACGCCGACGACCTCGGGCGCGGGCGGACTACCCTCTGTCGACGCGCAACGAAGGCAAGGCAAAGCGAGTGCGCCGAGCACACATGCGCGAAATGAAAGGGCACCCCTCGTGGTCATGGGCATGACGTCGTAGCACCGAGGGAGGGGACGGGGTACCTTGGTGCGCGTGGCAGCGAAACCGATCGTATTTTCGGACAGCCTCACGGCACGAAGAGCAGAGCTAGAGGCAGAATTCGGCGAGCCCATCACGCTCGATGCTTTGACGGAACACATCGCCATCTTCCAGCGGGGACGGGGCCACCGCCATTCGACGGACGACGTGCTAACGGCGTACTACGCGCTCGTCCACGCCCCGGAGGGCGTACGCGAGTACTTGGACCTCGGGACCGGCATCGGCACCGTGGGCCTGCTCGTCCTCGCCGGGCTAGCAGCGCCGGTGCGCGCGGAGGTCGTCGAAGCGCAAGACATCAGCTTTCGCCTGCTCCGAGAGAACGTCACGATGAATGGCCTCTCCGAGGTCATCACGATGCACCACGGAGACTTGCGCGACCTCCATTTGGAACGACGGTTTCCTCTGATTACGGGAAGTCCCCCATACTTTCCGCTGGGAACGGGAATCGTCTCGGACGACTCGCAGAAGGCTCATGCGCGATTCGAACTACGAGGTGACGTCTCGGACTATGCGAGAGCGGCCAAGCGGCATCTGGCCGAAGGCGGAAGGTTCGTCTTCTGCTTTCCCTGGGCCCAGAAGGCGCGCGCTCTCGCGGCAGTGAGGGGTGAAGGTTTCGACGTGCTCGAACATCGAGACGTGGTGCCGAAGGAGGGGCTCACGCCTTTGTTCTCGGTATATGCGTGCGCACTCCGCAGCAACGGGCTTGGCGGGGCGGGGGCTCCCGAAGTGGAAGGACCACCGCTCGTCGTGCGTGACGCCGCGGGCGTCCACACGGACGAGATGCGCAGTGTGCGCACGCGCTTCGGATGGTGGACCGGTTGACGCGTCCCATCGAGAGGCTGTGGCTGCCCCGAACCCATCCGGGGACGGTTTCTACTTGATCGGCGTGAGGCCCTTCACTCCGTAGGTCGCCTTCAAGTAGGTCCGGAGCGAGAACATGTCCGCGGTATAGGTGACCGTCTCCTTGTTGGGCCAGCGAATTTCGAGCGTGACCTGGTTCTTGTCGTCGACACACGCCTTCATGTCACCCATGCCGAAGAGGAGCGTAGAGCCGTCGATGCTGTTGTAGGTGCCGCGGCTCGACTTCTTCTCGCGAACGATCGTTCTGTCCCCCACGCGAAGCGTCACGCGCGTGCCGAAGGCATCGTTGTGAACCGTTTTGCCATCGCCGCGTACTTGGATCGCGAGCCAGTCGTTGTCTTGCCCGATCTTGTTCTCGAACAGGAAGTTCGGGCGCCCGCCGCCCTTGTCGCGTCCGCCCACGAGCAAGTCGGGGTCACCATCGTGGTCGATGTCGGAGAACGCGAGATTCTGGCCGCCCTTCATGCGTTTGGCCACGCCACTCGGATCGTTGATTCCAGACAGGAGTCCGAGGCTCGTGAACATGCCATCGGCGTTCTGGCGGAAGAGGCCGAACCATGCCTTTTGGTCGTCGCCGCTGAAGGCTGCTTCGTACTTGTCGTCGCGGGTGAGCGCGAGGTCGAGGCGACCGTCGTTGTCGTAGTCGACCATGGCCGCGTCGATGTCCCCTTCGTTGAAGGGGAGGCCACGGTCGAGGAACTCGTTCTTGAAGGCGTAATCGCCTGCGGTACCTTGGTTGATGAGGAGTTGCGTGGGGTCACTCCATAGACGGCTTTGGTCGCTTCCGTCGGCGTGGCTGATGGTCGCCATCCAGATGTCGAGCATGCCGTCGTTGTTCACATCGCCGCAATCGATGCCGAACCCGTTGGAGCCGACAATCGTGCCGGAGGGCTGGTCGGTGCGGCCTTTACCGGAGTTGGCGTTCCAGTAGTTGCCCGTCGCGAGCGCGTAGAAGCCCTTCTCCGGGCCGACGTTGACGAAGGTTCCATCGCCGTTGTTCTGCCAGAGCTGCTTGCGGCCGAAGTTGGTCGAGACACCATAGGTGGAGACGAAGACGTCGAGGTCGCCATCGTTGTCGAAGTCACAGGCGACGAGGCCGTTCGTTGGCTGCGAAGGAACGCCGGGCAGCGCGGCGTCGCTCACGTCTTTGAACGTCCCGTCACCGTTGCCGAGAAGGAAGTTGTTCTTTGCCGAGAAGGACGATTGACCGTTTCCAGAGAAGAGGTCGACCTTTCCGTCGCCATTGAAGTCCGCGAAGACGGCATTGGCGGAATACTTGAGCGCTTCGACGCCGGCGTTCGGCAACTGCGTGAAGTGTCCTTTTCCGTCGTTCAGCAAGATCATGCTGGTCTTGCCGGCGAGGTCGATATCGAGGCCGGCGAAAACGTCTTCATCACCGTCGTTGTCCACGTCTGCGAACGCAAAGAACCCCGCTTGGATGCCGCGCAAACCCGATTCGTCCGAAAAGTCACGGAAGGTTCCGTCGTGATTGTTCATGAATACGAGGTGCTCGAACGGGACCGGGACCGCCGCCTTCGGATTCGGGAAGAGCGAATGCATGACGGCGTCATCCCAGCCATCGCCGTCGATGTCGACGAACGCGAGGCGGCTGTGGTCGTTGATTGGAATCGGTGTGGGCGGGTTGACGACGAAGTTGTCTTTCGTGATGCCGCTCTTCTGGGAAACGTCGACGAAGAAGTCTTTGTCTGCCGTTTTGAGGGGCGACCCTTTGCAGGTTGTACCGATGATCACGGGCTTCGCGTCGACGCTGGCATCTGCTCCCGGACTGACGACGGGGGAGGGGCTCGAGCAAGCGAAACCAATCGCAAGAATTCCGAAGGCGAGGCTAAGGCGGCGCATGACGTGGGGTGTAGCATGTCGTTTGCGAACGCGGTAACGATCGCGAAATGACCGCGCCCAAGACCGTTCTCGAGCTCTCCGATGCCCAGCTGGTGGCCTACAATCGCCAAAATATCGAGGCCTTCTGTGCATGTTTCGCGGAGGACGTGCGCGTGCTCGACGAAAGGGGTAGCGAGACACTTTCGGGCATGAGCGCGTTCCGAGAGAGGTATGGCGCACTCTTCTCGAAATGGCCGCAGATGGGCGCGGAGGTGGTTGCGCGTATCCACCTCGAGCCCCACATTGTCGAGCACGAGACGTATTTCCGGAAAGACGAAACGGGCGCCGTCAAAGAGTCGGGCGAAGTCATCGTCCGCTACACGAGCGTGCCCACCCCCCAAGGCGCCCGCATCGGGCTCGTCGAGTTTCTCCGTCCAGGTTGACCCTAAAAAACCGCGAAACCGAAAAGGTAGGAAGGACGTACATCCCTACATGAAACCGACCTTCTCCCGAGCCTGGAAAGCTGGCCTCCGCACCTCCGTGTCTTTCGGCGCATGCATGCGTGCCGGCGCATTCGTCGCATTCGTTGGGCTTTTTGCGTGCAAATCGTCGAGCACCGGAGCTTTTGCGGAAGCACAGCCCGGGCACGCCACGAAGGCGCTCGGTTCGGTGCGCCGCAACGTGGGAGTCGATCCGGGGGGTGTCGGCGCAGGTACGCCGCTCGCTCCGAAGCCAGGTCACGAACTTGCCGCCTTCGCGGGAGGCTGCTTCTGGGGCGTCGAAGACACGTTTCGCCAAGTACCCGGGGTCGTCGCGACCGCTGTAGGATACACGGGGGGGACGGTGCCGAACCCGAACTACGAGCTCGTCTGTACGCACACGACGGGCCATGCAGAGGCCGTCCTCGTCGAGTTCGATCCGGCGAAGGTGAGCTATGAGGGCCTTCTCGGGGTGTTCTTCAAGAATCACGACCCGACCACCAAGAATCGGCAGGGGCCTGACGTCGGCGATCAGTACCGAAGCGCGGTCTTCACGCTCACTGCCACTCAAGCCGAACTCGCCAAAAAGGCCATCCTTGCCGAAGAGAAGAGGCTTGGTAAGCACGTCGTCACCGACGTCTCGGTGCTTGGTCCCTTCTACAAGGCCGAAGAATACCACCAGCAATACGACGAGAAGACGGGCACGCATTCGTGTCCGATCGGGCTCCCGAGCGGAACCTGACGGGAGAGCTTGCGCAGCGACGCAAAGTCGGCGAATCCTGGGGCTCGATGAAGTCCGCCAGGCATCATGTTCGTCCGCTGCTGTGGTCCGTTTCCCTCGCGCTCGTTGCTTGTGGAGCAGGCACGCAAAGCGCGGTCGCCGAACCTCGCAAGAACGCAACCGTCGAGAGTCCACTCGTTCCGTACGAGATCGCGACAGACGCGGACTATGCGCGTGCGATTCGCGAGTTCTACACGAAGTATGAATACCGGGTGCCAATGCGCGACGGCGTCAACCTGCATACGACCGTGTTCGTCCCCAAGGACGACACGCGAAAGTATCCAGTCCTCCTGCAGCGCACGCCCTACAGCACCAGCCCCTACGGTGTGGAGAACTATCCGGCGGCGAATGATTCGTACGCGCTGCGAAGGCAAGCACCTTCTCGACTCTTCGTCCGCGAAGGCTACATCTTCGTACATCAAGACGTCCGCGGGCGGATGATGTCCGAAGGAACGTTCGTCGACGTGCGTCCTGTACTCGGGAGCGGCGCGAAACCGAAGGACATCGACGAGAGCACCGACGCATTCGACACCATCGATTGGATCGTGAAGGCCGTGCCGCGAAACAACGGGCGTGTCGGTGTGTGGGGCATCTCGTACCCGGGCTTCTACGCCGCACAGGCGGCCATCAATGCTCACCCTGCGCTGAAGGCCGTATCTCCGCAGGCGCCGGTGACCGACTGGTTCATCGGCGACGACTTTCACCACAATGGCGCATTCTTTCTCGCGGACGCGTTCGGCTTCTACTCGAGTTTCGGCAAGCCTCGTCCTGCGCCGACGCCGAAGATGTCGTGGGGGTTCGACTACGGAACCGGCGACCTCTACGACTTCTATCTCGCCCTCGGGCCTCTGCCGAATGCGAACGCGAAGTACTTCGATGGAAAGCTTCCGTTCTGGAACGACCTCATGGCGCACGGCACGCTCGATGCTTTCTGGCAGGCGCGAAACCCGCGCCCCCACTACAAGAACATTCGACCCGCGGTCATGACCGTCGGTGGCTGGTTCGATGCGGAAGACGCGTTCGGGGCGCTCGCGACCTATCGCGCGATCGAAACGCAGAAACCTCAAGGGTCGAACACGATCGTCATGGGACCTTGGCGTCATGGAGGATGGGCTCGTGCCGATGGAGACCACCTCGGCAACATCTCGTTCGGCGCGAAGACCTCGATGTTCTATCGCGACAAGATTGAGTTTCCATTCTTCGAGTCTCACTTGCGCGACCGGCCTGCCCCCAAGCAGCCGGAGGCGTGGATGTTCGAAACGGGCGTCAACGCATGGCATGCACTGCCCGCGTGGCCCCCGAAAGAAATGAAGCCGGTGCGGGTGTACATGCGCGGTTCTGGCAAGCTGAGCGCGGAGGCGCCCCTTGCTTCGGACGAAGGCGGTCTGGGCGATTCCTACGTGAGCGATCCCCGGAAACCCGTTCCCTATTTGGGACGCGCTGCCGGCGAGATCGACGCGGACTACATGACCGACGACCAGCGCTTTGCTTCCCGCCGCCCCGACGTCCTCACCTACGTGACTTCGGTGGCAAAGGAAGACGTGACGCTTGCAGGCCCTCTCGAAGCGTCACTCTGGGTGACGACGACGAGCACAGACGCCGACTTCGTCGTGAAGATCATCGACGTACACCCCGACAACGCCATCGATCCGGAGCCGAATCCGCGCGGAGTCCGGATGGCGGGTTATCAGCAACTCGTCCGTGGCGAGGTCATGCGCGGGAAGTTCCGAGAGAGCTTCGAGCGTCCCATTCCCTTCAAGCCCGGCGAGCCCACGAAAGTGCAGTTCACGCTGCCGGACGTCTTCCACACCGTGCGCGCGGGGCATCGCCTGATGATCCAAGTTCAGAGCACGTGGTTTCCGCTCGTGGACCGCAATCCTCAAACCTTCGTCGACATCTACCAAGCGAAGGAAAGTGACTTCAAAGTCGCGACCCACCAGGTGCTTCGGGCGCCCGACCGTCCATCGAGTGTTGTATTGCCGGTGCTTTCCGGGCAGTTGCCGCCCTGAGGCACGACAGGGCCCGGCTGTGCCAAAAGAGGGAATAGTATGGCTTCCAAGGTAGAATATTCCACCGTGGAAAGTACGACTCAGCATGCTCTTCGCTTCGAGTTGTGCCGACTTTGGTGACATCTATCTCCGCACCCACTTTGCCGTCGATCGCAACGTAAGAATTTACTCGGCCGAACGAAACGGGATGCGCTCCGATACGCGCTTCATTCCGGCGAGCCCCGCTCCCGCACGTGAGGCGACCGCGCTCTGGCTCATCTTGGATGGCACCGCGCAAATATCCTTTGGCTCAGAGACGATGCGCTTCTCCGCACCGGCGCTCATCCAAATGCCGGAGAGCTGGATGGAAGGTGCAGATGGCTCACGTCGCGTCCGTCTCGAGACGGGAGGCGAGTACCATCGCGCGCTTCGCATTCTCCTCCGCACGAACGCATCGTTCGAGGTTCTCGCGATGGATGCCTCGGTTCTCACCGCCGCCGCAGCGTATCATCACGCGGTGCTCGGGCCCGGTGCGGTGGCCAACGCGAACAGTGCCAAGCCCGCCAAGGAGCTGCTTCGCGCCCTTCGCGCCTCGGGGTTGCTTCCCGCGGGCATCGACCCCGAAGAAATCGTGGAGGAGGAAGATGCGCCACTCACGCGTTCATGGAAGGCTCTGCAAGAACGCTATGCGGCCTTCGACGTGAGTCCTTCGCTCAAGTTGATGGCGGCATCTTGCGGTCTATCGCTCCGACATACGGCCCGGCTCATCGCAGAAATCTTTCGCGACTTCCTGATGCCGGTCGGTGGGTTCCGCGAGGCGACCATCACGCTGCGTCTATGTTTCGCGTCGATGCTTCTGTCGTCATCGGCTCTTTCCGTTGCAGAGGTCGCCGCACTCGTCGGTTACGGCCACCCCGAGTCTCTGACCAATGCATTCAAGCGCGCGAATCTGCCACCACCGCAGCGCGTGCGTAGTGGTTACACGGAGGAAGCCAAGCATCTCTCCGCGCCGCCGCGCACGACGGCGGAGTCGACCCCGGATTCGTTCACGGCAGATGCCATCTGACGGGCCGTGATCGAACAATCAGTCGCGGCGTGACTTGCGCTTCGGCGGTCCGTCGGCGCGAAGCTTCACGTCGTAGACCTTCTTGCCCTTGGGCTTCTTGGTGCCGTCGCCGGGGCCCGTCTGCCACGGGCGAATGATGACACGCGGGTCGCGCGGGTCCTTCTCGCCCGCGGCGCGTTGAAAGCCAGCTGCCACGTCCTCGGACACTTGGACGATCGAGTATGTCTTGTCGACCTCGATGCTGCCCACGTCACGCCCTTCGATGCCGCCGCGACGGCACACCATCGCAAGGAGGCGACGGGAATCGGCCCCGTGCACTTCGCCCCACGAGACGTGGAACGGCACCCAGTTTCCGCCGCCGGCGCTCCCGCGATCTTTCGAAGCGCGTTCACGCGGCGCCCGTACCTCTCGAGGGGCGCGTTCACGGGGGGGATGCTCGCCTCCCTCGTCGACGAAGACGGGGCCTCGGGGAGCACGCTCTGCGGGCTTGAACGCGTCGCGGCCGGGAGGGACGTCGGCGCGAGGTGCACGCGGAGAAGCGGGAAGGGGGGCACCAGCATCTTCGCGCGGTCGGAACGTACTCGCGCTGCTCACCGGGTGTTCGCGGCGTTCGCGGCGTTCGCGAGTGGGGCGCTCCGGACGGTCGTAGTCGTCGCGATGGCTGCGCTTTCGTTCGAACATCTCGCCGCGGGCGTTGGGGCGCGCGCGATCTGGGGGCGTCAGCTGTGTGATGGCGCGAGGTTTGGTTGGGCCACCGGCGGCGAGCTTGTGCAGCAAGCGGGCGAGGGCTTGCGTGGTCTTTCCCGTTTCGACGATACGTTTGGCAAGCTGCCAGGTGCTGTCGTCGATGATGGGCTGGCCCTCGGCTTCCGTCACGAGTTCTTCGAAAATCTGCGTCGCCTGTGCGGCAAGAACTTCTTCCGCGCTCGGTACAGGAACGACGCGGAACGTGACGCCGACGCGACGAAGCAGGAACGAGACGCGGTTCAAACCAGCAGGCGGAATGAGCACGCTGCTCGTACCCCGAAGGCCCGCTCGACCCGTACGGCCGCTACGGTGAGTGTACGTGTCGGCGTCGCTCGGTGGGTCGACGTGGATGACGCGAGTGATCTCCTGAACGTCGATGCCGCGCGCGGCCACGTCCGTCGCCACGAGCGCATCGAGTGTTCCGCGCTTGAACTCGGCGAGCGCCATGTTGCGTTCGCGCTGGCCCATCTCGCCGGAAAGCGAGTTCACCCGGAAGCCCACTTCACGAAGTGCATCCGTAAGTCCGGACACGTCGGCCCGCGTGCGCGCGAAGATGAGCGTGCGGCCAGAGCTCTTCGTCAGAAGCAAGTTGATGACGGCGTCGAGGGTCTCGCGCCCGTGCACGAGATGCACGAAGTGTTGAATATCGGCATTGGCTTCGCCGAGTGGCGTGCCCTCGACGGCGACGGGGTCTGTCTGGAGACGGTCTGCGAGGGCGCGAACCTCGCGCGCAAACGTCGCCGACACGAGATGCGTCGTATGCTCTTCGGGGGCGAACGCGAAGATGGCTTCGATGTCCTCGCGAAAACCCATGTCGAGCATGCGGTCCGCTTCGTCGAGGACGAGGGCCGCCAAGTTCGACCCGTCGATGGACCCCCGATTCAAGTGGTCGAGGAGCCTTCCCGGCGTACCGACGACGATCTTCGGTCCGGAGGAAAAGGCGCGACGCTCGTCCCGGTAACTACTGCCGCCCGTCACGGACGCAATTCGAACGCGCATGGGCGCAAAGAGCCAGGTGAGCTCCTCTTCGACCTGCTTCGCCAGCTCGCGGGTCGGGACGACGACGAGCACGCGCGGTCGCGCGGCTCCCGTGGGTGCGTCGGCTTCACCGGTCACGAGCTCACGTACGGCAAATCCGATCGCGAGCGTCTTGCCCGACCCCGTTTGCGAACTCACGCGAAGGTCACGCCCAGCGAGCGAAGGGTCGAGCACCGCTTGCTGCACGAGGGTAAGCGTCTCGTAGCCGCGGTCGCGAAGAGCCTTCGTTAGCTCGGGCCCAAGCGCGTCTTCGTAGTCGGCCACCGTCTGCGTCATCGTCCAGCTACGTAGCAAAAACGAACGACGCCAGGTTGGAAATGTTCACTCAGGCCGTCGTGCCGTCACCTGCGCGATCACGTGCAATACGCAACTGTTTTCGTGCGAGGTCGAGTTTGAAGTGCGTTTCGCCGAGGTGGCCCCTCACGAAGTAGTTCCCGCAGAAGAACCCCGAAAGGGAAAAAAGAGCGACGGCAAAAGGTGCAAGCTTGTGCACGAAGAGCGAGGGAACGAAGAGGACAGCGCCGATTTTCAGAAACCACATGAGGGCCCGTCGCTCGCGCTCGTGGTAGGCGATGACTTCCTCGAGGCGTGTGACCTCGGCGGTCCAGCGCTCCTCGTCGGTCACTTGCTTTTTGGGCTCTTGTTCCACTCGGCCCCTTGATAGGGCGAAATGCGCGCAAAGGGGAGAGTCTTGCCTCACAAAACGCACGAAGCGCGGCGAAAGGGCCGCGCTTCGTGCAATTGTGCTCCTCGGAGCGCTCAGTCGGCGGTGGCGGCGTCGACCGTCGGCGAGAGCGCACCGGTGGCGACCGTGACGACCTTCTTCGCGGCATTCATGGCGGCGTCGTTCGTCGCGTAGGTCTGGCTCACGCCGACCACCTTGCCGTTGGCAGACTTGACGACGAAATAGAAGCGACCATCAGCGGACTCACTGATTTGCGCGAGAGGCGCAGTGCGGACTGCCTCGATGCCGTTCTGAGCGTTCTGCTTGGTGGTGTAGCCTTCGGACTGGAGGACGATGGCGCCGTTCCCCGCGCGGAGGTGGAAGTAGTACTGGCCGTCTTGATAGCTCTGGAAGAGTTCGTAGCGCGCGGAGCGCGGGGCTTCTGCGATCTTGATGTTGGTGATGAGCCGGGCGATGCGGTCACGCGCGCGCTCGACGTTCGCTTTGCTCGAGTAGGTTTCGCCGTCCGCGATGATCTTGTTGTTTCCGGCGGCCTTGAGCACGAAGTAGTACTGCCCGTTGGTCGCCATGCGCGTCTCGTAGCGATCTCGCTTCGAGCCATTCGTCTTCACCGAGTCGATGCCCGTTTGCCGTGCGGCCGTCGAGGAGTAGCCCTCGCTCGAGAGAAGGATCTCGCCGTTGCCGCCCTTCATGTTGAAGTAGTACTGGCCGTCGTCGCCGGTGAACGTGTGGATGCGCGCCTTGCCGGAGCGGAGCTCGTCCTCGGTCGGATCTTCGGCGCTTTCGTCGGAGGCGCAGCCAGTGCCCACGATCGGGTAGAGGGCGAGAGCAGAGAGAGCGAGAAGGGTGTGGAAACGTGAAGCCATGTTCGAATCTCCTTCGATGCCGCATCGTGCGCGCATCGCTTTGAGTGCCGTCGTGCGGCGTGGGAGGGGGGGTTGCGCCGCAAGTGCGGCAAGTCTTGTTTCGTCGCTCGGACCTGCGTGCACCGTAGCTGCACGCGGTGTGAGGAAGGCTCATGAGAGAGCGAGCGACGATTCATGGTTCAGGCAAGTTGCCCGAACGCTCAAGACAAAAATTCTCCTCGTCGAACGATGTTGCCGGTTCGAAACAGGCGCGCCGCTCGGCAGAACGAAAAACGCCATGTTAGTGGCGCAACCAGTACGCCCATGCCACGAAAAGCGCCTGAAGTGGTAGCCGCGCCCACATGAGAGCAGGACTCATCGTTCCCCCTTCGGAGAGCTGGATATGGTGAACCGCCATGTTGATGTTCGCGGGGAAAACTGCAATATACAAGCAAATGAGACCGTATGCCGCGATCGCGCGAATGGGCGGCCTCATGAGAATGCCGACACCACCGCAGACCTCGAAGAACCCACTCACGTAGACGAGCAGGAGGGGGGCAGGCAGGAACGCAGGGACGATGCGCACGAAGCCATCGGGCTTCACGAAGTGCAGCACACCAACGCTTACCATCGAGACCGCGCACACGACGCGCAAGACGCGCTTCGCCAGTGACTCGCCGCGTAGCACGGGTTCGGTACCCGTGCTGGAGGCCTCCGTCACGGGCACTCTTGTCCGAGCGGGGGGTCGGGATTGCAGTACACGAATCCACCGCCGACCGTCTTCGTCACGAGTACGATCGTATCGGCACGAAGGGCGGCGCTAATGGTCGGAAGAACGCGCTGGATGGCCTCGACGGAGGCCTGCGTCGATGCAAGGACATGCAGCACTTGCTTCACCCACTTATCGGCCGCTGTCACGCGGGCACTGCTCTCGTTGATACCCTGCAGCTTCTTCTCGAGGAGCGATTTGATCTCCGCGTCGGTCTGAGGTCCTTGATTGGCAGGTTTGTAGGCGCGGGTGACGCTGACGCCGACCTTCTTGCCATTGATCTCGACGAGAATGTCCGTGATGGACCCTTGGGCGCCCGTGTACGTGACTTCCGTCTCGGTTTTGAGCAGCGTGGCCCCTTCGCAGTAGTGAAGTACTTCGAAGCTCATGACCTCTGATTCGCCGGAGCTACCACCCGCATTCGGCGTGTCGAACAGCTTCTGCCCACCCGGCGACAGGGAAGATTTGTCGTAGGTCTCACCCGCCACGAACGTCAGCGTGTCGACTTTGGAAGAGGGGGCCGAATTCGTGAGCTCGGCACGCACTTCACCGCACGAACCAGAAAGGGTGCCGAGGATGTCGCCGAAGGGGCCACCCGCTTCGTTCAGAGAAGGCGCGTCGCTGCCGCCTCCATCGACGAGAGTCGTACCGGCATCCTCCGGTGACTGCGTGCTTCCGCCGTCGGTCGTGGTGTTGCCTCCGGGGAGCGCCGAGTCGCTGCAGGCGACGACGAGCGCGCATGCTGCGAGGAGGTTCGCAAGAGTCACCGAGAGCCACTTTCTGGAGTGCGGTCGAAACATGAACCGCATCCTATCAAATTCGACCGCTCCACTTCGGAAATGCGCTCGCTTGAACAACGGAGAGTACTACGCTGCCCGCGCATGAAGGCACTCGTGCTCACGGATTACGGCGGACCCGAAGTTCTCAAAGTGAAGGAGTGGCCGGATCCGACGCCCGGGCCGGGCAAGGTACGCGTTGCCGTGCACTCCGCAGGCGTGAACTTCGCAGAGCTGATGGCGCGCATCCGCCTGTATCCGGATGCTCCGAAACCCCCTTCGGTCCTCGGCTACGAGGTTTCCGGTATCGTGGAGTCCGTTGGTGAAGGCGTAGACGCTGCGCTCGTGGGTACCCGTGTCATGGGGGCGACGCGCTTTGGTGGCTTCGCCGAGCTGGCTGTCACCGACCCGCGCGACCTGATTCCGCTCCCCGATTCGATGTCCTTCGACGAGGGGGCGTGCATCCCCGTCGTGTACGGCACGGCGTACGGCGCGATCTGCAAAGGCGGAAACGTCGAACCCGGTGAAGTCGTCGTCATACACGCGGCCGCGGGTGGCGTCGGAACGGCCGCCATTCAACTCGCCAAGCATCGCGGCGCTACCATCATTGGCACCGCGTCAGCGGGAAAGCACGACGCGCTGAAGAAGATGGGCGTGCACCACACGATCGACTACCGGAACGAAGACGTCACCCAGAGCGTGCGCTCCTTCTTGAAGGGCAGCGGCCCCGACGTCATTCTGGACGCACGCGGCGGCAAAGACATCAAGGAGAGCTACCGGCTGCTTCGTGCCGGCGGGCGCCTCGTCATCTACGGCGTGAACACGATGGTCACGGGCGAGAAGCTGAACCTCTTCGCGGCCGCATCGGTTTGGTGGAACACGCCCAAGTTCGACGGCATCGACATGATGCAATCGAGCAAGACGGTCGTCGGCCTCAACATGCTCAAGTACTGGGACGACCAGGGAACGCTCGAGTCCGTCTGCAAGCCGCTCGCAAAGCTCACCGCAGAAGGTGTCATCAAACCGGTCCTCGGTGAAGTATTCCCGCTCGAGAAAGCGCCGGACGCGCATCGATTCCTCCTCGAACGGAAGAATGTCGGCAAAGTCATTCTCCGCGTCCGCCCCTGACGTCGACGACGCGCGCGCGAGCGGTGGCGTGCGCGATGCTGCGTGCTAGAACGAAAGTTCGTTTCTGGCACTTGGTGTCACTTGGGGTCTTCATGAATCGATCGTTTCTTCTCGCGGGTTCCGCCGCAGTATTGGTGAGCACGGTTTGGCTCGGTTGTAGTTCGACTCAGAGCGAAGGCTTCGGCGACGCTGGAGCCGGTGGGCCCTCACTCGTGGCGGAGGGTGGTTGCGGCATTACCGGGTGCTCCGACAGTCAGACGAGCGTCGACTGTGTGAACCTCGAATGTCAGCGGCCGAAGTGCGCCGGCGGGACGGTGAACACAACGAAGGTATCGGGGCGCGTGTTCGATCCGAAGGGCGACGTCCCGCTCTACAACGTTGTCGTCTACATCCCCAACTCTGAGCCGAAGCCCATCACGCACGGCGCGGTTTGCGAGACCTGTGGCTCCGTGGCCGTGAACCCGGTCGGCGGCGCCGTGCTCACGAACACGAATGGCGAGTTCACGATCGAAAACGCACCCGCGGGCAAAGACATCCCGCTCGTCATGCAAGTCGGCAAGTGGCGGAGACAGCTCAAGGTCAATGTCGAACCGTGCACGGACAACCGCTTCGAAGACCCGCAGATGATGCACCTGCCGCGCAATCAAAGCGAAGGTGACATGCCGAAGATGGCGCTCACGACGGGAGGCTGCGATCCGTTCGGCTGCTTGTTCCGTCGCCTTGGCATCGACGAGAGCGAGTTCACGAACCCGCAGGGCAAAGGAGCGGTTCACGTCTTCAAAGGGCTGGGCGGAGGCGACGTCAAAGGCGGGGGAGCGCCAGCGCCAGAGACCGCGCTGTGGGACAGCGTGTCGTCCCTTCAGAAGTACGACATCGTTCTGCTCTCCTGCGAATGCGGCGAAAACAACCAAACGAAGCCTGCTGCCGCAAAGAAGGCGATGCGCGACTACATGAACGGTGGGGGTCGCGTCTTCGCGACACACTTCCACTACACGTGGTTCAAGAACGGCGAACCCGATCTCGCAGGTCTCGCCAACTGGGACAGCCCGGGCGGCATCGGCCTCGCGTACACGATCGACCAAACGTTCCCCAAAGGCATGGCGATGGCCGAGTGGCTCGTCAACGTAAAGGCCTCGCCGCAGAAGGGAACGATCTCCCTCATGGACACTGCCGACGACGTCGGAACCGTGAACGCTGGCGCGCAGCGTTGGATCTACGAGAGCGCATTCGGCGCGGAGACCGTGAAGTACTTCACGTTCAATACGCCCGTCGGTGCCAAACCCGACGTACAGTGCGGCCGCGGGGTCATGAGCGACCTGCACGTTTCGGACAATGGCGGTGACGACACCAACATGCCGACAGCCTGCGGGACGCT
Organism: Polyangiaceae bacterium; assembly: GCA_046351415.1. Classification (GTDB taxonomy): domain Bacteria; phylum Myxococcota_A; class Polyangia; order Polyangiales; family Polyangiaceae; genus JABFRG01. The sequence continues at coordinate 312,030 of JAXLYO010000003.1, forward strand.
GCCGCTCACGCCCCAAGAGCGCGCACTCGAGTTCATGTTCTTCGACCTGTCCTCTTGCGTGCAAGACGACAAGATCCCGCCTACGCCGCCGAAGTAGGTACAGGCGGCGGTTGGTTTGCTAGGCTGCGCGCTCGATGCGCATCTCTCTTCCGTTGGAGCGTGCACGCGCCCTCGTGCTCTTGTCCGTTTCGTTTCTCCTGGTCGCGCTCGTGGCTTGTAGCTCGGAGCTCGCTCCAGGGAGCAACGGCACATCAGCGGATGGCGGTACGCCTGCCGTAGTCGGCGGCGTCACGTTCAATCACGACATTGCGCCGATCGTGGAGAAGAGCTGTGTCGGTTGTCACAGCAAGGGTGGTATCGCCCCGTTTTCCCTCGCGACCTTCTCCGATGCGAAGCCCATGGCGGGCGCGATGATCGCAGCCGTCAAAGAGCGCCGCATGCCGCCGTGGAGCGCGCGTGTCGACGCGACGTGTACGCCTCCCGCCAGCTACCAGCACGACCCGTCCCTCAGCGAAGCGGACATCGCCAAGATCGAGAAGTGGAAGGCCGATGGTCTCCAGGAAGGCGACCCAAAGGAAGCACGTCCGCTCGTCGGCGCCACGAGTGGTCTTGCGAACCCTTCGGCCGAGCTCGCCGCCAACATGCCCTTCTCGGTATCGGGTGAGCGCGACTTGTTCCGGTGCTTCGTGCTCGATCCGAAGCTCAGTGCACAGACATTCTTGAGCGGCTTCCACGTCATTCCGGGGAGTTCGCAGGTCGTCCACCATGCCATCCTCTATTCGGACCCGAAGGGGCAGTCGGTTGGGCTCGCGGGGCAACAGGGAAGCTATGAGTGCTTCGGCGGCGCACGCGTTGGCCAGTCCGAGATCTTGGGTGTCTGGGCCCCTGGCGCACGCGCGATGGAGTACGCAGAGGGTGCAGCGGCACAGCTCGCGGCCGGGACGAAGCTCGTCCTTCAAGTTCACTACCATCCGAAGCCTGGCGCCACGATCCCCGATCAGACGAAGGTTCAACTGCGCTACTCCGAAACGATTCCGCGGTATCTCGCCATCAATCAGCTCATTGGCAACTTCACCGGTTCTTCCCCCGGCAGCGAGCTCGTCAAACAGCCTGACGAGTCGAGCCCCAAGTTCCTGATTCCCGCCGGGGCTTCGAACCACGTGGAAGAGATGCTCTTTACCGTGCCGAACGGCATCGGTCAGGTGTACCTTGCAAGCATCGGGGGCCACGCACACTTGCTCGGCAAAGACATCCTCATCACGAGCAAGAGTTCTGGTGTCGACCAGTGTCTACTCCACATTCCGTCGTGGGATTTCAATTGGCAGCGCGCCTACACGTTCGACAAGCCCATCGAGCAGCTCCCACTCGTGAAGAGTGGCGACCAACTCCGACTGAAGTGCACCTACGACAACACGCTCGGCAACAAAGCCCTTGCCACGGAGCTCGCTTCGCGTGGCGGTTCCCTCCAAGACGTGAACCTGGGTGAGGAGACCATGGACGAGATGTGTCTTGCGTTCATCACCGTCTACAAGGGCCTCTGAGCCCTCGCTACTCTGTGCCGCTCTCTGCCGTCGGAATGGGTTCGCGGACGATTTCGAAGATGGAGTAGTCGAACGGTTCACCCGGCGCAGGCGTCTTCTTGACGATTCGCTCGCGCTCTCCTTTGGCTTGGAGTTCGAGCGCGCGATGGTGGCAATACGGATTGTCGCCGATGTAGCCGAGGAGGACGTGCGAGGTCCAGTTGCACCCGGCCATGCACTCTTCGGCGTAGTAGCAGGTGCGACAGAAGCCTTTGAGATCCTCCACCGTGCGATCACGGGTGAAGCGTAGCTTGTCTGATTTCTCCCAGATGTCTTTCAGTGTGTAGTCGCGGATGTTGCCGCCGACGTAGTCGCTCGTGGGAAGAGAAGGGCACCCCTTGATGTCTCCGTTGGCTTCGATGCCGAGCGTGAGCTTGCCGGCGCCACACGAGCCCCGATGGCCCCCGGGGAAACTCTTCCGGAACACTTGCTCGTAAGGGCCGTAGTAACCCACGTTGTTGCCTGGCCAGATGCGGACTTTCGCCTCGTCGGCACGTGCCTTCAGCTTGGCGAGCATCGGCATGACGTCCATGACCTGATAGGGCTCGAGCAGAAGGTTCTGTTCGTCACCGGCGCGGCCCATGGCCGTCGTGAGCTGTACTTGCCACGAGTGGATACCCGCCTGAACGAGGAGCTCGAAGAGCTCTGGAATCTCCGACAGATTTCGCCGATTGATCTGCGTATTCGCGCTGAACGGAATGCTGGCCTCCTTGAGGTTCGCCATCGCTGCGAGCGCTGCATCGAAGCTACCGACGACGCCTCGCAGGTCATCGTGCGCTTCGCGAAGGCCGTCGACGGACACCGACACGCTCTGGAGGCCCGCGGCCTTCGCGGCAGCGGCGCGCTCCTTCGTGAGATTGCGTCCGCCCGTCGTCATGGTGCAGACGATGCCCTTGCCACGAATGTGACGTACGATCTCGAGCCAGTCGTCGCGAAGGTAGGCCTCCCCGCCGATGAGCGTGACCTCCTTCACAGAAAGAGCATGCATCTGGTCGACGAGGCCCTTGCACTCTTCCGTCGAGAGTTCTTCGGGGCGTGCGCGACCTGCACGCGACCCGCAGTGCCGGCACGCGAGGTCGCAAGCGAGGGTGATTTCCCAGACGGCGTAGACCGGCCTGACGCCGTCTTTGGGGCGCACGTCGTCGGCCAACGGCAAGCGGCGCCGGGGCGGCGCTGCTTGGGGGGCGATGGGCAGCGATCGCGGTCGAGGGCCGAGGGGGTTCACGAGGTCACGGCCCCGGTCCGCCGTAGGCAGCTACCGGAGCGTCGGAAGTTGCGTCGTTCACGGTCGCATCACTGCTCGCGTCCGAGCCGCCATCGCCCGTCGCATCCGAGCCCGCATCTCCGGGGGCGGGGGCGCCATACATGGCAACGGGCGCGCCATATACCGGGGCTCCGCTACTACTCGTACTCGACGACGAGGAGGTGCAGTCCGTACGATCGTCGGTGCATTCCGTCTTGCCGCCGCATGCCACGACGACGGCGCTCGCTCCGAAGAACATGGCGGCGCGAACGCCGAGCGTGCGCCCCGTGAGCGCAGCCTTTTGCGGCATGATGCCCGCGCAGAACGGGCATGCTGCGTCGCTCGCCTTCACGTGACGCCCGCAGCTCGGACAGGGGACGAGATTCATGAGCGTGATCGTAGCACGCAACCGATCGACGTCTACCCCGGAGGGCGCAGATGGGGCGGCGGCACGCCGTACGCGGGAACCGCAACCCCGGTCGGTTGAGGCGGGGAGGCCTGGAGGTTTTCCTTCGCGCTCGGGGTCGGCGCCTTCGTCACCGTGCTCGATGCGTCCGTCATCGTGCGCGTGGGCGATTGCGTGTCACAACCAACGCCCTGACACGCGAGTGCGAGGGCGCCCGCGCCGAAGAGTACGCCGGAGCGTACGGTGGCAGAGAGCGCGTCCGAAGTCCGATCGCAAAACGGGCAGCGCTCACTGGGAGTGTTCTCGAGGCGAGGGGAGACACGCACGTGTCTCCCGCAGTGTGGACAAGGAACGAGAGCCATCGAGACGAGGTTACCCCTTCTTGCCGCTGCCTTGGGGTTCCGCCTTCTCGATCGTGATTTCGGAGATGGCGTCTTGGAGGCGAATGCGCGCCACCATGCGCTTCTCTTCGAGCGAGACCACCTCGACGGTCGCTTTCGACAGGCGCTCGCTCACTTCGCTCAGCTTCTTCTCGAGGTTTTGCATGAGGGGCCCTGCGGTGCGCACGGCCTTCAAGGTCACGATCTGCGCATGCAGTTCGTCCATGCGTTGACGGTATTCCCCCATCTGCTCGCGGGTGGTCGCGATCTGCTCCTCGATCTTTCCGATGTCCGAATTCAGGCGAATGATCTCCGTGAGCTTCGTCTTCACGGTCTCGGTCTGTGCGCCTTCGGAGACGAAGAGGCGGATTTGTTCGAGGCCATGCGGCGTTCGAATATCGGTCGTGCGGAACACCGGTGTGTGCTCCTCGATGCTGATCTCCTTCTTCTCTCCCGGCGTCAAGCTGACGCGGAAGAGCGTCGCACCGCCCAGTTTCTCGACGTGCGGCGGTGCTTCTCCCAGCGTGTAGCCTTGGGGGACCGTGTGCCGAAGGTAGACCGTGGCCGCCTCCTGGGTGCGGTTGTAGAGAACGAACTTCGACTTCCGCGTATGCTTCGTTTCCGTTTGGAACACACCGCGTGCTGCGGTGATGACGCGGGCGACGCGGTCTTGCTCCTCGTTCTTCGTCTCTACCAGGATCTGACGATCGAGGGCGAACGGCACGAAAGCGACCGCGTGCGCGGGGATGGGCTCCGAGAGGCCTTCGCCGATGAAGCGACCTTCTCCGAAAACCGAGACGGGACCGCTCTCGAGCACGGAGTCCGTGGGGTTCTTGAATCGAAGTGCCTTGAACGGAAACTGCGCGTTCCCGCGCTGCGTCTCCGGGTCGTAGAGATAGACCACCTCTCCGTCCGTCGCACCGGCGAGGATGGAGACCATCGCGCTCGTACCTTTCGGAACGCTCATGGTCGTGCCTGACTCGAAGTGACTCACGCCGACCGGGTCGCCAGGAGCGACATTCGCTGCCGCTGCCTTCGGGTCGACATTGGCCGGGACCTGCTCGCGAACGCGAACGCCACCTTGCGGCCTTTCGGCTTCTGCGCCCTTGCCAATCGCGATGACGCGACTCGCGTCCGCACCGTTCAAGATCAGTTGATCGCGAAGCTTGTTTGCTCGCTCGAGTGATGCACCCATCTTGTCCTTGTCGCCAGGTGCAGCCCAACCCTCGACGACGATGGTGTTGCCCGTGGCTCGGTTCTGCTGCGCGAGCGCATTGATCTGCGCTTGGCTTTGTTGGCGGTCTGCAGATCTCGCGGGTTCATTGACGATGGGGTCTGGGGACTTGGCGGTGGGTTTTGCCGATTTCGGCGCCCCCCCTCGACGCACGTCCCCTTCCGGACGGTGATTCGACGCTTGCCCCGCACCGCCGCTGAGGCCACCGCGCGCGGCGGCTGCGGGTACGGTGGGGCGAGTCATCTCTGCTTTCTTTGCATCGTCGCCGTCGGCGCTCGCAATCGCTTCGTCGGAGAAGTCGTACATACGTCCGGCGTTGCCCGTGTCTTTGCCGCTCTGCCCGTACGATGCTCCACCCATGGGCGGGGCGATCGCGAAGAGTCCGTTGTTCTCGAGCGTTTCGCGCTGCACGAACTTCAAGCTGCGCAGGTCGAAGCGAAAGGCCATGGCGGAGCTCGAGCCGACGCCGAGCTTCACGTTGTTCCAATCCTCGGCAGACGTGTTGTCCACGATGGCCCACGCTTGCAGACTCACTTTGCCGCCCTGCCCGAGCATGGCCCTATAGGTCGGCTTCCACGCGGGAGCTTCGGTCACGTACGAGAGGCGGACACGATGAGGCGCGGGGCCATCCAGCTGCACCTTCATGTCGACCGTGCCACTTCCCGCCAGGCTCGGGTACGAGACCGGCGCCGGCTTGCCGCTCCTCGTATCGACGACCGTGAGGGACTTCAGGAAGTCGTCGACCTTGTCCCCCGGGACCGTGACCTTGAGCGAGCCGTCGGTGACATCCGCGAAACGCTCGAAGTACGCGACGCCGTTTCGATAGATGACGACGCGGCCCAGCTGCGTGTCGGAAGCGACGTGGGTGGTGGCGCTATTTGCGCAGCCTTGGAGCAGCCAAAGCATCGCAATGCTTGGGAAAAGACACTTCTTCATCGAATGTTCCTCGCCAGTTAAGGTCGGTCGAACCGGAGACTCTGCTTTGAACGGATGGGAATCCTTTCCGATCTAAACGGAGCCGCAAGGAAATCATTACATCCTGGCTGCGAGAAAGGTTCTCGCCGTGCGCCGGAAAGCGAAGAAGCGCGAGAGCTCGGCGTCAGCCACGGAGCACTTCCAAGATCGACGTCGTGGGGTAGGGGAATACGCGGCCCATGCGCAGACCTGCTCGCTCGAACAGCGCGCGAAAGTCTCCTTCCGAACGTTCGCGTCCAGAGCACGCGACGATCATGTGCACGTCCGCCCCGGCAGCGAAGGGATGCAGCTCGTTCTTTTCGAGGATGGTCTCGCAGACGATGAGCTTGGCACCCGGCTTCATCGCACGCTTCACGTTGGAGAGAATCTTCACGCAGGTCTCGTCGTCCCAATCGTGGAGGATATTCTTCATCAGGTAAGCGTCGTAGCCCTCGGGGACATTCTCGAAGAAGCTCGCCTGAACCAATTTCGCGCGTCCCATCACCCCGCGTGCAGTGAGGAGCTCCTTCGCGAGGCGGAGGACTCCTTCGCCCTCGGCGAGCGCCCCTTCGAGGTGGGGATGGCGCAAGAGAAGTTCGGAGAGAAGCGTCCCACGTCCACCGCCGACGTCGCACAACGTTCGAACTTCGGCGAACGGGTAGAGCTTGGCGAGGATCGCTGCCTCCTGCGTGGTGAGCCCCATCATCACGTGACCGAAGAGAGCTTCTTCGTCCGGGTGCTTCGCGAACCAGTCCCATACCGTCATCCCGTGGACGCGATCGAACGCGGACTTTCCGGTGGCAAGTGTCTCACCGAAGTCGGCCCAGGCCGCGACGTTGGACCCGGTCGCCATGTACATGGACCATTCGCGTAAACGATTCAGTCGGCCCTGCGCGAGAAGCCTAGATTGCCGATTGTTTTCGAACGTACCGTCTTCGTGCAGCACGAACACATTGCGCGTCGCGAGGGCACGGAGTGTTCGATGCAGCAAGTCTGGGTCGAGGTGAGCCCGCTTCGCCAATGCGTCCGCTGTCAAGCGTTCGTCGCCCAGGTGGTCGACGATTCCGCGCTCTGCGATCGCGCCGAGCATCATCGTGACGCAGAGGCCTGTGGTCTTCTCGAAGAGCGCAATTTCCGCGGGGAACAATGCGTCGAGAGCCCGTCCCAGGGCGCGTCTCAACCAAAGTGCTGCGCGGATGGCGGCCGATGGCGGCGCTTCCGGAAAGAGCGCAGGTGACAGTTCGATGGGCGAGGGGGGAAACACCTTGGCGTAGACGGGCGTCATGGCGACGACCTTACTACCGATGGCTCCCGTCAGAGGCGGCTCTCGTAGACACTTCGTGCCGGTTCATCTCACCCTAGCCATGGGGAGCATTCGACTCTAGAAACGCACGAATGGTCCCCGAGCTTCTGTCGCTGCCGTATTCTCCCTGGTCCGAACGTGCACGTTTCGCACTCGATGTGCGTGGCGTTCACTACGTGAAGAAGCACTTCCAGCCTCTCTTGGGGGAGCCGGCCCTCCGCTTTCGCATCAAAAAGTTTTCGGGAAACGTCACGGTGCCCGTGCTTTTCACCGATGGTGGCTTTCACACGGATTCGCTCGATATCGCAAAGTGGGCGAATACGCAGGGGACGGGGCCCGACCTATTTCCCCGCGATCGCGAGAGTGACATCTCGGCGCTCCACGCCCTCAGCGAAAGTGCGCTCGGAGCGGGGCGGGGCCTTTCGCTGCGGCGCGTTCTCGAGGACGAAGAAGCGCTGCGCGAACTCGTTCCGCCCAAACTTCGCTCGCTCGGTGGCGTCGCCATCGCGATCGCTCGGTCGGGGGTCAAGCGCACGCTGTCGAAATACGGTGCGGCTCGCCGCGCTCCCGACGAAGAGCGTGCAACGCTGCGCAAAGCGCTCGAAGACCTTCGCAGCTTCATTTCGAAGTCGACAACGCGACAAGGCGAGAAGGCGCGCCCGCTCTTTGGAGAGCTTTCCTTCGGCGATATCACGGCATCGCAGGCGCTCTCATTCGTCGTCCCGCCCGTCCATTCGTCGTATCGCATTGGCGAGGCGAGCCGCCGTGCGTTCGAAGACCCCGACATGAAACGTGAATTTTCGGACTTGGTCGCATGGCGCGACGCGCTTTACGCTTCGTATCGATCGCCATGAACCTGCCGAAGGACGTTGCTGCATTCAAACGCGAAATCGTCGCTGCGCTTCGAGAGAACGCGTCGCTCGAGATCAAGGAGATGACGCGCATTGCGCGCGAGGCTGCAGAAGCAGCGTCTCACGAAGAGAACAAACCCGAGAACGACAAGGACATGCGCTCGACGGAGGCCTCCTACATCGCGCGCGGCCAAGCGGAACGCGCTCGTTCGCTCGAACATGGGCTACTCGTCCTTTCGAACATGCCGCTTCGGGTGTTCGAGCCAGACGAAGCCATTCAGGCCTCCGCGCTCGTGCAGCTCTCCCTCGGTGGTACGAGTACACTTCTCTTCCTCGTCTCCGGAGGTGGTGGTGTCCGTGTGAACGTGCGCGGCATCGACATACAATCGGTCCTGACGACCAGCCCGATGGGGTCAGCGCTGCTGGGCCTCTCGGAAGGTGACGAGCCGGAAGTGCGGACACCTCAAGGCCTAAAGACCTACGAAATCGAACGGGTGCTTTGAGGGGGCTCGGCAGCGAGATTGCGTTCGCGGCTCCCCTTCGAAATATCTGTCGCTTCGCCCGGAACCTTTCCGTAGTCTGACGTCTGCACGTCGATAGCGACGGAAACGTCGGTGTCCCTCACGCCCGAAGGAATATTCATGCGGAAGATTGTGGCGTTCTCTCTGTTTGCGCTCATGTCCCTCACTGGCTGCAAGAGGCAGGTACCCGACGACATCGTGCGAAAGACGATGTCGAGCGCGATGCGTATGCACGCTGCTGGACTCGTCTCCGTGATGTGCGGTGGCTCGACGAAGGGCCTCAGCAATCCGACGATCACGGTGACGAAGAAGAATCCGGACGGCACGACCGGAACGGCCCACGTTCGAGGAGCCCCCATGTTCTTCCAGGGGAAGACCGCTCCGTCCCAATGCGATGGCGACGTCGACTTCTCGTTCACCTACACGTCGAAGAGCATCGGGAGCGGCAAGCGTCGTCGCACGATGACGACGTGGTACCTGCAGCACATGAAGCTCACGGCCATTCAAACTCCGGGCGTAACCATGCGCTCCTTCGAAGAAGATCCGGAAGGCGATCCGGACGACGACTGAGCTGCCTTCGGACGCAGCTCTCGTTCCAGCTACTTCGCCGTGGCCGAGGGGGCCGCGCGACGTGTAGTGGTCTGAGTGTCGTCGCCACTGCCTCCGTAGGCGCTCTGCGTGCTACCGGGCAGGTGGGCCGTGCGTGCGCTCGATGGAGCGCTCGCAGCCGTTGCCGTCGCTGCGCTGCCCGCGGGCGTTCCAGATGCGCTCGGGCGGCTACACGCGACGATGCAGGTGGTGACAAGTGTGGCGAATGCAAGGGCGGCAAACGTTCCGAAGTTCGTCATGGGGCACCGAGTGAAGCACGACACAAGAGAATGAACCAGTTCCTCGATTCACGACCTGTGCGCGCCGGACGGTGGGACAGGTTTGCTACCTCGCCGCGTGTCCTCGGTGCACGGGGGCCGCGCTCGCGGATCCTCGGTCCGAGGTCATGAGATGTGCCCTAGTCACGCGTTCGCATCATGATGCGGGGGTTTTCGCTGTCGCTCTTCTCCGACCAGTAGATGCATTGTGCATCGAACGCCAAGTTCGTGATGCTCGGAGCGTGGTCTTGAACCAGGACGGTTCGGGGCGTGTCACCGTCGAGGCGCCTGATGCTGCCGAATCTCCCGCCTTCGAACGGCGTGGACTCCACGAAGTAGATGTGGCCATCGTCGAACACGTGGAGGTGGTCGAGTTCGACGCCTCTTGGGGAACGGTAGAGCGTTTCAGGAGAGCCAGAACAATCCGCGACCCCGCCGTCGTAGTAGAGGCAACTGCCGGCGCGGACTTCCATGCTCCCGTCGGCCGTCGTGACGATGTCATAGAGACGGTGCGCGTCTCCAATTCTTCGAACGCCTACGTCGACGGCGTTGCTCTCCCTTTCGTTCACACGATGGAGTTCAGCCGTATCTGCATAGGTCACGAATAGGGTTCGGTCTGCCATCGCCACGAATCCTCCGAAAAACGGAACGAGCTTCACGTGCTTCCATTGCCGTTCGTCGTCGTGCCACCGCCAGCGATAGTCGGAGCGGGTGCCGTTCGCGGCCCACTTCCAGAAAGTCGTACGCCCTCGTGAGCTCCGAGCGCCGTAGAGATCGCCCGTGCCAGCGGAGCCGCCGACTCCGAAGTAGTCTTCGACGTTCGACCCGACACGCAACGTTGGCTCCCCTCCGGCGCGAGGCATGGTCATGACATGTCGAGTGAGCGGAAGGGCACCCGTCGAGCTGGGATTGGGTTCGACGAACAAGACGCTCGCGCCTTCAACGAGGATGGACGGGTCGAGGAGCGAGTTTCCGTCAGAAGACCGCAACGTCGTGCTGGAGCGGCTTCGAAAGTCGATGGTACGGAGATCGCGGAAGCCGAATTCGCCCGCCATGCGACGCGCATTGTCGTCGGAGACGGTGAAAACGATGCCGGTCTCGTCGACGACCATCGTGTCTACGTAAGGAAGGCTCGGATCGAGTGTGGTGAGGACCTCCGGCGTCGTCTTGCAGCCCGACGGCGATGGTTTCGATGCGGCGCTCGTCGTTTCGGACGCGCCACCCGTGTTTCCAGTCGTACTTGTTCCCTCGAGCACTTTTCCGCCGCACCCCACGAAAATGAGGCTTTGCGCAAGAATCAGCACAGGCAACCGAATCTGCATGCCCAGCCATGTTCGCGGGAGAGCGAAACGATCACTCTGCTTGGGTCGAATAGGCGGATGTCCGAAAAAGAAGTCAGCGCTGGAAGGTTTCGAGCGAGACCTTCGGTCCTTGGAACCTGCCGCGCACCCATACGAGCCATATCGCGGAAATGACCACGAGCGCGATGGCGAGCAACTTCCCCGCGAGTACGTTGGGGGGCAGCGTGCATACCGCGAGGACACCGAATACCCACGCGACCGAGAACCACGCGAGCGGAACACCTGCACGCCCGACGTTCCATGGCCCTAGCTTCACCCAGCGACGTTGTTGCCGCGCGATGGCACCGAGCCCAATGGGAATTCCGTAGCTCACGTAGAGTCCCATGGTCGCCACCTGTGCAACGACGAGGAGTGCGCCACTCGAGAACACTTGCGTGCCGAGGACGAGAAGGGCTGCGGCCAGTGCCAAAGCGACGATGGCGCGAACTGGAGTACGAAACTTCGTGTGCACATGCGCAAGGAAGGTCGATAGCGGCAGCCCACCATCTCGCGAAAACGCCCACAGCGTCCGCGATGCGCTGGTCAAACTCGACAGCCCACAGAACCACATCGCGACAATCGCGAGCGCCATGACCGAGCGACCTCCAAGGCTGCCGAGTGCGCGCTGAAGGATGAAGAGCGCCGGGTGTTCATCCGCGGCGGTCTGCGGCAAGTTCGCGATGGCGAGTGTCAGGCCGAGAAGGAGTGCGTAGCCCGCCACGGCACTGACGGCTACCGAGAGAACGATGCCCCAGGGGGCCTTTCGCTCCGGGTGCTTGGTCTCCTCGGAGAGGTGCGCGGAGGCGTCGTAGCCTGTGAACGTGTACATGCTGAGGATGAGCGCATTCGCGAAGCCGAGCCCGTAGCTTCCGTCCGTTCGCGTCGTGAAACCGGTCTGGAACAAGAACGAGAAGGGCTGGACTTTGCCGATGGTGACGAGCGCGGCGACCACCACCACGACTCCGAGAATGTGAACGGTCGCCGACAGGTCGTTCAGCCTGGCGACGACGCGCACGCGAAGCGCGTTGAGCGCCACGTGGGATGCGAGCACGAGCAAGAATACCGCGCTTGCTGCCCGGTCCCCCGCGAGACCGAGCATGCCCGAGAGCTCCTTCGCGCACCCAAGGTCGATGGCGCCGACGATAGCTATCTGACCGACCAGATTCATGATCGCCGTGAACCACCCCCAACCCGGGCCACCCAATAGGGAAGACCAATGATAGAGCGCGCCCGCGGTGGGAAACGCGCTTGCGAGTTCCGCCATCGCGACGGCTACGGCAAGCGTCCCGAACGAGACGAGCGGCCAGCCGATACCGACTCCTGCGGGGCCACCCGGACCGAGCGCATCGCCATAGGTGGTGATGCAACCCGTGAGGACGCTGATGATCGAAAAACTTACCGCAAAGCTGGAAAACCCGCCCATTTCGCGCAGGAGGTCTTGCGCGTAGCCCAGTTTTCGAAGGACGCCCTCGTCGTTCTCCACGGGACGGTAGCCTAAACGGATTTGCGCGCGTGTGGCGGCGTAAGTCCCTTGCGTGCACCAGAAAGCACGCCGATACTTCTCGCCGACATGCCAAACGTGCCTACCGAGCCTTCCGAACGTCGAGAGGTTTCACCGCGCGACATGACCCGAGAACAGCTCGTCGCACTCGTGCGAGCCTCTTCTGCGCAGAAGGTCAAAATCGCGGTTGCCGACATCGACGGCGTGCTCCGTGGAAAATACATCCACAAGGAAAAGTTCCTCTCGGCGCTCGACGGCGGCCTGGGCTTTTGCAACGTGATCTTCGGCTGGGATTGCGGGGACGTCGCGTACGACAACGCGGCTTACACGGGCTGGCATAGTGGTTACCCCGATGCGCAAGCACGGCTCGACCTCGGGACCTATCGGACGATTCCGTGGGAAAACAACGTGCCCTTCTTTTTGGGTGATTTCGAGGACGGCCAAGGAAACGCACTGCCTATCTGTCCGCGACAGCTTCTCCGTCGCGTGATTGCTCGGGCGTCGGGCCACGGCCTCCGTGCGCAGTTCGGTGTCGAGTTCGAGTGGTTCAATTTTCGTGAGACGCCCGGGTCACTCCGCGAGCACGCCTTTGCGAAGCCAGAGCCCATCACCCCAGGCATGTTCGGCTACTCGCTGACGCGAGCCGGTCAGAACCGCGATTTTTTCACCGCGATCATGGACGAGCTGCTCGCGTTTCGTGTTCCTGTCGAAGGACTCCACACGGAGACGGGGCCAGGCGTGTACGAAGCAGCCATCCTCTACTCCGATCCGCTCGAGGCTGGCGACCGCGCGACGCTCTTCAAAGCGTCGGTCAAGGAGATCGGCCACCGGTTCGGCATCATGCCGACCTTTATGGCGAAGTGGAACGAGAAGCTCCCCGGATGTAGCGGCCACATGCACCAGAGCTTGCTCGACGAAGCCGGCAACAACCTCTTTTACGAAGCCGCGGCTCCTCACCGCATGAGCGCGGTGTTCAAGAGCTACCTCGCAGGTCAGATGCGCCTCCTTCCGGAGATCCTTCCGATGTTCGCGCCGACCATCAACAGCTACAAGCGCCTCGTCGAAGGTGCCTGGGCGCCCACGCGCGTCAATTGGGGCGCCGACAACCGCACCGTTGCTTTCCGCGTCATCCCTGCAAGCAAGAAATCGACTCGGCTCGAGACGCGCGTCGGTGGGTCCGACATCAATCCGTACCTTGCCATCGCAGCGGCCCTCGCGAGCGGGCTCTACGGCATCGAGAACAAGCTCGAGCTGCCGCACCCGCCGGTCGTGGGCAACGGCTATCGTGACGAGAAGGCAGAAATCCTTCCGCGAAACTTGGAAGAGGCGTCGAATCGCATGGCTGCATCCAAGGTCGCGCGCGAGCTCTTCGGAGACGCGTTCGTCGATCACTTCACGAGCTCCCGCATCTGGGAATGGCGTCAGTTCCAGTCTGCCGTCACCACGTGGGAGCGCGAGCGCTATTTCGAGATCATCTAGCAACCAGAGACGAATGTCGTCCCGCAGTCGAGGCAGGTACTTTCAGTGAGCATCCACGGTTACAATTTTCCGACGAAGATTCAGTACGGCGTTTCTGCTTTGAAGCTCCTTCCGGAGATCTTGAAGGAGGCCGGCAAGAAGCGTCCTCTCGTCGTCACCGATCGCGCTCTCGCCAAGCTTCCGCCGATGGAAAAGTGCGTGGGGCTGCTCCGAGAAGCGGGGCTCGACACAGCTGTGTTTTCGGAGATCTGGGGCAATCCGCTCGTGTCCCAGGCGACCGCGGGGGGCAAGGCGTTTCATGCACACAAGGCCGATGCCATCGTCGCACTCGGTGGAGGCGCGGCGCTCGACGTCGCCAAGTGCATTGCGGTTCTCGCGAACCACGAAGGAGACCTTCTCGAGTACGAAGCCTTCCTTTCGAATCCGAAACCCATCGACAAAGAAATCCCATTCATCGTCACGATCCCGACGACGGCGGGCACCGGCAGCGAGGTTGGTCGCAGCGCTGTCGTTTCCGACGATACGACGCACCAGAAGAAGATCATCTTTTCGCCGAAGCTCCTCGCGCCGCGCGTGCTCCTCGATCCGGAGCTTACCGTGGGGCTTCCCGCAGGCGTCACCGCCGCCACGGGGCTCGATGCGCTCACGCACTTGGTCGAATCGTACTTGTGCCCCGCCGTTCACCCCATGTGTGACGGCATCGCGCTCGAAGGCATTCGTCTCGTTGCGAAGCACTTGCCCGCTGCGGTCGACTTGGCGAAGCGCATCGAAGCGGGTGAGAAGGCGCTTCTCACGGATGCAGCGCACCTCGAGGCGCGCGGCATGATGTTGAACGCTGCCATGATGGGGGCCGTCGCCTTCCAGAAAGATCTCGGCGTCACCCACTCGTGTGCGCACGCGCTTTCGACGGTGGTCGACCTCCACCACGGTCTCGCCAACGGAATCATGATTCCGTACTGCATGCGCTTCAACGAATCGGTGTGCAGTGATCGCATGGCAGTCATGGCGGAGGTCGTCGGCGCGCCGAAGACAGCCAAAGGCTTCATCGACTGGCTCTTTGCCTTCAACGCAAAGGTTGGCATCCCGAAGAGTTTGAAAGAGGTGGGCGTCACGACCGCGCACCTCGATCGATTGGTGGACGTCGCGATGAAGGACTTCTGCCATCCGCTCAATCCGAAGCCCGTCACGGCCGCGGACTTCCGCGCCATGTACACCGAGGCGCTCGCGTGAGTCGTCGGTTCCACATCGGAGTCTCGCCTTGCTTCTTTCACCCTGACCCGACGCGCAACGTCTTCAAGGGGAAGACGCTTCTCTATTTCGAAGAGTCGCTCGTGAAATGGGTTCAACGGGGTGGGGCACTACCGGTGCTCGTTCCCACCGACGAAGGCAGCATCACGATCGACGACGTGGTCTCGGGTATCGATGGCCTCGTGCTCCAGGGGGGGGCCGACATGTCTCCCCGCAGCTATGGCGAAGCACCTCTCCAGCCAGAATGGGAAGGGGATGCCATCCGCGACGCCTACGAGATCGCGCTCCTTCGCGCATGCGTCGCCAAAGGCAAGCCGGTGTTCGGCGTATGCCGCGGGCTCCAGGTGATCAACGTCGCATACGGCGGCACGCTCTGGCAGGACATCCCCACGCTCCACCCCAAGGGCAAGGTGCACCGCGACCGTGAGGTGTACGATCAACTCTTTCACGACGTTGCCATCGAACCTGGCTCTTGGCTCGAGCGTACCTTCGGCTGCAGCCGCGGTCGCATCAACAGCGTGCACCATCAAGGTATTCGCCGGCTGGGCGAAGGGCTCATCGCCGAGGCACACTCGGAAGAAGACGGCCTCGTCGAGGCCGTGAGAGCAGCTTCGGGACCTACCTTCGTTGCCGGCGTCCAGTGGCATCCCGAGTTCCAAGACACGTCTCGCACCGACCTGCTTTCACCGACCGTCCTCTTCGCTCGCTTTCTCGAGGAAGTGGCGCTCGCGAGCGCACCCAACCCCCATCCAACCATCGAAAGCGCCAACGAGCGCCGTGGCCACAGCATCTCGCGCGTCGGCTGAGTGGAGAAAGAGAACAGACATGAAGATCGTGAACCCTGCAACCGCACTCGTCATCGGTGAAATCGTCGACACGCGCAGCTCGGACGTGGCCATCGCCGTCGCGAAAGCACGGAGCGCCCAGCCCGACTGGGCCGACCTCTTGGTCGCCGAGCGCGTAGAGGTGCTCACTCGCTTCAAGGACTTGCTTGGCGCCAATCACGAGCGTCTTGCCCGGACGCTTTCCCAGGAAATGGGCAAGCCGCTCAAGCAGGCGAAAAACGAACTCAATGCGATGCCGGGTCGCATCGACTTCTTCCTCGAGAACACCGCCAACGCGATCGCCGCGGAGAAGGTGTACGACGAGGGCGGCATGGTGGAGTACGTACGCTATGAGCCGCTCGGCGTCGTCGCGAACATCTCCGCGTGGAACTACCCCTACTTCGTGGGCTCGAACGTCTTCGTGCCAGCGCTCCTCTGTGGAAACACGGTGCTCTACAAGCCTTCGGAGATCGCGACCCTGACGGGCATCTCCATCGCGGAGCTCCTCTGGGAGGCAGGGGTCCCGCGCGACGTATTCCAGGTCCTGCCGGGCGACGGCGCGATCGGTTCTGCGATCCTCGAAGCGCCCATCGACGGCGTGTTCTTCACCGGGTCCCTTCCGACCGGCAGGAAGATCGCGAGCGCCGTTGCTTCGCGCATGGTTCGCGTCCAGCTCGAGCTCGGTGGCAAAGACCCGACGTACGTCTGCGAAGACGTCGACCCGAAAGCGGCGGCGGAATCCCTATCCGACGGCGCCATGTACAACGCCGGGCAGAGCTGTTGTTCCGTCGAGCGCATCTACGTGCACGAGGCTATCGCGCCTCAGTTCATCGAAGCGTTCGTCGAATGCGTCAAAGGCTTCGTTGTGGGTGAGCCAGAAAACGAAGCGACGTACATTGGCCCGCTCGCGCGACCCGCCCAAGTGGCGGTGCTCGAAGCTCAAGTGGCAGACGCGGTGGGCAAGGGGGCCAAGCTGCTCGTCGGCGGAAAGCGCCACGCCCTTGGCGGAAGCTACTTCGAGCCGACGGTGCTCACCCATGTGAACCACACGATGGCCGTCATGCGTGAAGAGAGCTTCGGTCCCATCATCGGCATCCAGGTGGTGAAGTCGGACGACGAAGCCATCGCGCTCATGAACGACACCGATTACGGGCTCACGGCGGGCATCTACACCAAAGACGAAGCTCGCGCCCGCAACGTGCTCGAACAAGTGAACGCGGGCAGCGTGTACTGGAATTGCTGCGATCGCGTGAGCCCCCGCCTTCCGTGGACGGGCCGACGCGGTTCGGGCATCGGGTCGACGCTGGGCGTGCTCGGTATTCGCGCCTTCGTGCAGCCCAAGGCATGGCACGAGCGCCGCTGAGCGAGCGCGCTCAGAGCACGCCTTCGTAGTGGGCGACGCGGAGTAGGATTTCTGCGCCGGCGGAGACCAGTTCATCGCGCCATGCGTCGTCCTGTTCGACGACAGAGCGGATATGGTCGTCGGTGGGACGCGCGTGGAGGTGCACTGCTTCGAAGAGCTTCCAACCTGCGGCGGCGTCCCGCACCCGAAGCGGGTAGGTCCCCGGGAACGCGCGATCGAACACCGTGAAGGCTCGGATCCCCGCCGGTCCCGTCACCTTGAGGAAGACGCGCTCTGCTTTGGTGCGATGGTCGGTGATTTGACCGGCAGGAAGGGAAAATTCGCGCTCGATGGTGGCGTCTTCGGATGCGTCGAACGTGCTCACGACGAGATCGTCGGACGTCGAGCGCCGAGCACGGCTCCAATCGAGACGCGTCGCGCACGAAGCGTAGCGAAACCGCATTCCGAGACTCTGATACAAGGAAACCGCCGCGGTGTTGTTGGGCTCGACATTGAGAGACCACGAGGTCCGCCCGCTGCGCTTCAAGTGCGCTCGCACTGCCGTGAGGAGGGCGCGCGCATGCCCGGCTCGCCGCGCCTTTTTTGCCACGACCACGTGTCGTACGTAGCCGGACTCGTTCAGTGTTTGGAAGAACGTATAGCCAACGACGTCACCCGCTGCCTCCGCGATGAGCGCATTCGGCATGATCTCCGCGAGGAATCGCGCTTCCGAAGGCACGGCGTCCGGTGTTCCCAGTTCCGGGAAGAGGCGAGCAAAATGCGTGTAGTCAGAAGGCAACGCAGAACGGACCACGGTGCTCGACCCGGGTAGCTCCGAAGTCATGCCTCGATTCTAGCGCGGCGTTCGCTTTCGCGTCACGAGTCCGAAGACGCCAATCGAGAAAGCGCACGCAACGCCGATGAGCGCGTACGTACCCCATACGGGCAGCGGATGGAGCGGCCCTCCCTTGGGCAGGTACTTGCCGATGAGACCTCCGCTCAAGAAGCCTCCCGCGATGCCGCCGAGACCGACGGGGACGAAGCCCAAGCCCGCATAGAGCCCTTCACGGCCCTTCGGGGCGAAGGAAGAGACGTATTCGTAGTAGCGCGGGGAGAAGACCATCTCGGCGACCGCAAAGACGAAGAACGACATACAGGCGCCAAAGAGACTCGGGAAAAGACCCATGAGAAGCATGCTGCACGCTCCGATGAAGATACCGAGCGTCATCGCGAAGACGGGCGGGAGCTTTCGCGTGATGCGCGTGAAGAGCAGCTGGAGTGTCGCAATGGCCAGTGGATTGATGAGCGTGATGTACTCGCGCGGAGCTTTGTCGCCGAGCTGCCGGAGGATGTAAACGGGGAAGGTCTGGTAGAACTGTTCGATGAGCAGGTAGTAACCCGACACGAGAACGAGGAAGGCAACGAACTTCGGGTCACGGCCTGCCAGCGCGAGGCTCTGCAAGAAGGTCGGCGGGGGCGGTGTCGGGATGGACGGCGCCGATCGAAAGGGGCCTTCTCCCTTCGTGCCTTCCGCAGGCTCCTCTTCCTTTGAGGTCTTCGGCTCGAAGAACATGGTGAAGGCGATGATGAGCGCGATCGCGGAGGCTACGACCGAGTTCAGCATACTTGCGCGAAGCGACAGTGCCGTACGTACCCATTTCGCGCCCGTCTTGCCGACGACACTGCCTGCATTGACCGAGGCATAGAAAATCGAAAAGCCCGTCGCGTGACGTCCTTCCGGTGAGTACCTCCGCACGGTGGCAGGAATGACGGGCTTCAGGAATGCGCCCGCGAATGCCATGCCGAGCACGGCGCACCACGCGCCGAGCCGCGAAGGGAAGGCAAACAGCGATGCGTAGGCAGCGATGTAGAGCGCGAAGGACCAGAGGAGGCTCTTCCGAAACCCGATGCGATCGGACAAGGGACCCGTGGCGACTGGAAGCCACGCACGCGTGCCCGCGAAGATTGCCATGAGGAGCCCGTTCTCCGCATCGGTCAGGTGGACTGTCTCGGTAACGTAGACCGTCAGATTGATGTACACGCCGTAAAAGGCCAGGCGCTCGAGCACTTCGAGCAGGATGGCGACGCGAAACACCCGCGGGAAGGGAACGCTCGCGAACGAGGCCTGCGGAGGAGGATTCATGGAGGTGGCCATCTGGACAATTCGCCGAGCGGCCCCATGTTAGCTCGGCTCCGTCATGCACAAAACGCCGTTCTCCCACAAAACGCTTCCGGGTCTCCATCGCGAGGTGTTCCGCCTTGGCCTTTCCTCGAGCTTCGGGATCGACGCGCAGGCGTACGAAGCCGCGCTCGAACGGGGCTTCGACTATCTATTCTGGGTTCCGTATCCGGCGAGTCGCCTGCGTACGCCCCTTCGAAGAGCGCTCAAGGCGCGGCGAGAGAACTACGTGCTCGCGACAGGCCCCATGCTCGGCTACTTCGGTGGCAGCGTGCGGAGGTCCGCAGAGTCGATCCTTCGGTCGCTCGGCACCGAATACATCGACGTCTTCCATCTCTTTTGGCTCGGCAAGACGTCGGCCTGGACGAGTGCAACGCAGACGGAGCTGTTCAAGCTCAAAGAAGAGGGCAAGGTCAAGAGCATCGGCATCTCGATCCACGATCGCGACCGCGCCAACGTGCTCATGCAAGACTCGCCCATCGATCTCTTCATGCTTCGCTACAACGCCGCACACCCAGGAGCCGAGCGCGATATTTTCGCGCATCGTGACCCCAATGCTCCGACACGCAAGGCGGTGGTTGCATACACAGCGACCTCGTGGCGCAAGCTCCTCAAGATGCCGAGCAGCTGGGAAGGCCGTTCGATGACCGCGGGCGACTGCTACCGCTTCTGTTTGTCGAACCCGCACGTCGACGTCGTCCTCACGGGGGTCGACAACCTGGCGCAGTTGGACGAGAACATGGCCGCTATCGAGAAGGGACCGCTCTCCGCCGAGGAGGAGGCGTGGATGCGTCGATTCGGATCGGTCGTGCACGGGTGACTGAGTCAGCCTGCGCGAACGGTTGCTCGCGTGGGACCAGGGACAACCCCGTCACGGCTCTACGAAAGCCAAGCGACCGGTTCGGGATCGGCGTGATTCAGAGGGAAGCCCTTCGTCATCGAGGCCTTTCTCGTAGCACATGGAAACGGTCCGTCGAGCCAGGTTACGACACCTTCACGTCGAACGAAAAAGGCTTATGGTTACGAGCGCATACCGGGAGCTTCGTACCCCGTCTGCGCGACGTATTCCGAGTAACCTCCGCCATAGACGCGCGGGCCCGTCGGGAGCACTTCGAGCACACGATTCGACAGCTCGCCCAAGAAATGGCGATCGTGTGAAACGAACAGCATCGTGCCCGAGAAGCCCTTCAAGGCTTCGACGAGCATCTCTTTCGTGGCCATGTCGAGGTGGTTGGTCGGCTCGTCGAGTACCAAGAAATTCGGTGGATCATACAGCATTTTGGCGAGCACGAGGCGCGCCTTCTCCCCTCCGGAAAGAATGCGGCACGGCTTCTCGATGTCGTCACCGCCGAATCCGAAGGCGCCGGCGAGGTTTCGGAGTGACCCGATGCTCGCCTTGGGGAACGAGTGGACGAGCGAGTCCCAAATCGTATCCGTGGGGTTCAAGAGGTCCATCGCGTGCTGCGCGAAGTAGCCGAGCTTCACGCTTGCACCGACTTTGACGGAGCCGCTGTCGGGCTGTGCGGTACCGGCGATGAGCTTGAGTAGCGTCGACTTGCCGGCGCCGTTGATTCCCATGACGCACCAGCGTTCGCCGCGACGCACGAGGAACTCGAAGCCGTCGTAGATGACGCGCGTTCCCCAGCCCTTGCTCACTTGCTCCAGCTTGACGACGTCATCTCCGGAGCGTGGCGCTTCCGGGAAATCGAAGTGGAGGGTTTTGCGCCGCTTCGGTGGTTCGACCTTTTCGATCTTTTCGAGCTTCTTGACGCGCGATTGGACCTGCGCGGCGTGGCTCGCGCGGGCCTTGAAACGCGCGATGAAAGCCTCTTCCTTCGCGAGCATGGCTTGCTGGCGTTCGTATTGCGCCTCTGCCTGCTGTTCGCGAATCGAGCGCTCGCGCTCGTAGAATTCGTAGTCGCCCGTGTAGACGGTGAGCTCGCCGCCGTCGATTTCCGCGATCCGATTGACGATGCGGTTCATGAAGGCGCGATCGTGGCTCGTCATGACGAGGGCCCCGTCGAAGTTCTTCAAGAAGCCTTCGAGCCAGAGAATGGACTCGAGGTCCAAGTGGTTGGTGGGCTCGTCGAGCAAGAGCAGGTCGGGCTTCATGAGAAGAATGCGGGCGAGCGCCACGCGCATCTTCCAACCGCCGGAGAGACTCGCGACGTCGTTGTCCATGATGTCTTGCGCGAAGCCGAGGCCCGCGAGAATTTCACGGGCGCGTGCGTCGAGGGCGTACCCACCGAGCTCCTCGAAACGCGCCTGCGCTTCGCCAAACTGCGTGACGAGCGTCTCCATCTCGTCCATGCGCTCGGGGTCGGCGAGAGCGAGCTCAAGCTCCCGCAGTTGCATGGCGGCCTCCGAAACGGGGCCTGCGCCGTCCATCGTCTCGGCGACGATGCTCTTGCCCGCCATTTCGCCGACGTCTTGACTGAAGTACCCAACGACCACTTCCTTGTCGACGACGACCTGTCCGCTGTCGGGCCCCTCCTCGCGCGTGATCATGCGAAAGATGGTCGACTTGCCTGCGCCGTTCGGACCGACGAGTCCGACCTTGTCACCGCGATGGACGGCCATGGAGGCGTCGATGAAAAGGATTCGACTGCCGTGAGTTTTGGAGACCGCATCGAGCCGCAACATGCGGCCCGTCTACGGCATCTCTCGGTCCTTGGCAATCCGGCCGCCGCGAGGCCGAAACGAGGGAATGTGCCCCCCAGTGACGTAATTGTTCATGGATTTCATGTGCTTTTACGACAGATTTCAGCGCGAAGGAGCGTGCACATAAATGGCATCGTGCTAGGAGGTGGTGCCACATGCGACGCCTTCCTCTCGTAGCGGGCCTTTGTGTCGTTCTCCTCGGTTGCGGCAGCGAAGATCCGGGACCCAACGCTTTCGGGACCGGTGCGCCAACCCCCACCGCCCCTCCGGCGGCCACGACGCCGCTCGCCCCCCTCGAGCGTGCGCTCGTCGTCTCGTTCGGGGACGACATTGCGCCCGCGATTCGTGCACGCGTTCTCGATCTCGTGAGAAGTACCGCGCCGATGGCGCTTCCCGTTCGGGAAATCGGAAAGGACGAGCTGCCTCCCGAGCTTCACTCGGACTCGTGGGGCCTGTCCTTCGGCGACACGGCGACGACGAAGTCCGTCGCGTCGGGTGCAGAGGTGTCACGCCTCGCACCGGAGGGCTTCCTCGTACGAAGCGGAACCGTGAACGGAGCGCACGTGCTCGTCTCGACCGGGCGCGCCCCCGAGGTCCGCACCGCCAATCACGGGAACCTCGGAGCTGCGTACGGCGCGTACGCATTGCTCGAGGAGCTGGGGTTCTCGTTCTTGCACCCTCTTTCGCCAACCAAGCCGGCCTCGCTCACTTTTCCGGCATCGACCATCGATCGCACGGATGCGCCACGTTTTCGCGTGCGCGGAATCCATCTCCACACGATGCATCCGCTCGAACTCACGGAGCTTCTCGAAGGTTTCGGCAAGACCGGGCCCGGAGATCAGGCGGGCTTCGATGCGCGTCTACCCGAGTGGGACTCCTTCCTCGAGTGGATGCTTGCCAATCGACAGAACCGCGTCGAATGGGTGCTTCTCTGGGCCGACGGCTGGAAAGACTTCGGCGACAGTGCGGTGAGGCAGCAGCGGCTGCGAACGTTGATCGAGCACGCACACGCGCGGGGGATCTCGGCGGGCGCAGATGCAGCGCTTGCACTCCAACAGCAACACATGTTTCGACTCATTCGCGACTTCGGCGACCTCGAGTCTGAAAAGTCGCAAATTCGGTCTCGGCTCGATTGGTTGTACGATGCAGGTTTCGACTTCCTCTCCACGGAGTCCGGTTCGACCGAATTCACCCACCCCGAGCCTTCGCGCATGCTGGCGTGGATGAACGAGGCCGCTGAGCATTCCGTGCGTCGCGGCAGAACCGCAACCATCAAGGTTCACTGTTCGACCGGGCAAGTGGCGGAGGGCTACACCGACCCGAAGGGCGCGCCACTCAACTTCAACTTCTTGCCGCACTATGCGACGCCGAAGTTGGGCGTGCTTCCTCACACCGTTCAGGTCTACGGGCTGCATGACCCTGCGCCGACGTACGGCAACGTAGACTTCCGTTACATGAAGGACTTCTTGGAAGAGGAAGTTGGGTCACGCGAAGTCTTGTGGCACCCCGAGACCGCATACTGGGTCACATACGACTCGGTGCCGCTTTTTCTCCCGCTCTACGCGGAGCGTCGTGTCTCCGACTTGCGCATTCTCGCCGCGGACGAGCGCGCCGGAAGGATGGGGCGCGGCGCCCACGCGGGCAAACCCCTCGATGGTCAAATGGTCTTCTCGAGTGGCTGGGAGTGGGGATACTGGCTGAACGACGTTGCGGCCGCGCGCGCTGCGTGGAACCCGCACGAAGAGGCACAGACCGATCGCGAAGCAACGCTCCGCGTCCTCGAGCCAGTCGCTCGTGCGCTGGGGCGCGATGCCCTCGAATGGACGCTCGACGTAGCCGAGTCGCAGCATGAACTCCTCGTCCTCGGAAAGGTCGGTGGCGCTGCGCCCGCTGACATCATCGGGCGAAATGGAATGGCGTACCTCGAAGGCTTCGACGCGATGGCTGACGTGGCTGGCCTCGGGGAATCTCTGGGCATCGATGCGTCTCCGGTCACGCAACCGGAGCGCGTCGGGCTCGTCGAGGTTCGCAATCCGCTGCGGACCGGGCCGCGCTACGACACCGAGATCGCGCCGCTCTTGAGTACGATGGAGACAACGTTCGGGTCACTGGCCACCGTGGGCGAAAGCATCGCGAGTCGTGCGACGCCGAGAGGGAAGCCGTTCCTCGACGAACTCGCTGCGGGTGCACGTCTCGTGCATCTGCGAGCAGCCCAGGTACATGGTCTTTACGACTACGCGTACAGCTGGCTCTCTTTCGACGTGGCGAAGAGGGCCGCAAGGCTCGGTGCAGCGCGTTCCGCGCTCGACGAAGCGGGGCGTATCGTCATGGCGCGAGAACCCCACTATCGAGTCGAAGCCGACCGCATCGCCGGTTGGCGCTCGAATCCCACGGCCTACGACTTCACCTACCTGTGGTTCGCGCGTTCGCTCTACTTTTGGTGGCGCGACGAGGGGAAGGCCGTCGATGCTCCGCAGAGTCCCTGCTACCTGAACGTCATGGACCCCGCCGATGTCGCACTCGGCGAGGGAATCGTGACGGACCTTGCGGGCGCGATTCGTCGTGCACTCGGCGGCGTGACGGAGTGCCTCGCGCCCCCTTCCCGTGAGCCAGTATTCCCTCAACAGAACCTGCGCTCGCGCCCGTAGAGGTCCAGGCCGATGCACCCCGGGGCACGCGAGTCGTGGCGAACGACTCTCCGTTCCGAGCGCTAGCGAAGTGGAAACGTGACTGCATAGGCATCGTCGTTCAACGCGTCGGCTTGTGTCGTCGCACCCTTGTAACCGACGAGCATCACGTGGGTACCGGACACAGCCGCTCCCCAGAGTTGATCGTTGCCGCCTTCGCCCGCACCGAAGGGCAGAACGTGGACGCCGGTTCCGTACTGCGTGTCGAGCTTGCCGTTCGCGTCGAGGACCGCGAAGACTGCATCTTGGGCGGTCGTGTTGGCGGCTCCGGTCGAGCCGACGAGGAGGGTCTTGCCCTGAGGAAGCCCGATGGCGTTGCGGCAGTTCGATCCCAACTGCTTGCCGCTTGGGTCGAAGACGACCGCACCTTCCTGAGCACCTCCCCACTGGGGGTCACGCACGCCCGTCGTCGTATCGAAGCGGAGCGACACCCAGTCGTTCGTCGTCCCGCTCCGACGGCCGTAACCTGCCGTGACCGCGTGGGTTCCATGGACGGCGAAGTTGTACGCCTCCGTCTGCAGGGTCAAGACGATGCTGTGAAAGACGCCATTGTCGGCGAAGGTGCTTGCGAGGCCTCCCGTCGGGGAAAGTTTGTAGAGAACGACTTGGGGCGTATTGCCGCTCAGCGACGAACTCGCGTAGCCCGAAGCGAGGATGCTCCCGTCGGCGAGAACATGGATGCCACGTGGCGTCGCGTTTGCCGAAGGCGTGCCGAAGTCGAGCGTGAACTTGCCTGAGGCGAAAGATGTATCGACGGCCCCATCGGCTGTGAGCTTGACGAGCGCGAAGTCGGAGTCCGTTCGCGCCCCCGCTCCGCGCGTCGTGGCGTGCACGAAGAGTTCGCCGGTCGCTCCCACCGCCAAGCTTCTCGCGCCATCGCGTTGGGCGCTCTGCGTGGCGTCGAGAGCGGTGTTCAGGTCGAGCACCCGGACGCCACCCTCACCAAACGTCGTGTCGAGTGCTCCCGTTGCGTCGAGCCGCAACACGGCGACGTCACGATCGTCCGCATTGATCGTGTTGGCGACCGTGGCCGATACGACGAGCTTGCCGCTCGGCTGGACGACGATGTCGATTTCGTCCGCGCCTCCCGAGCATGCGATCGTCGTCTTTGCGATGCCGTTCACGCCAAACGTGGTGTCGAGACCGGTGGTCGTGAGCTTGACGACGGTCACGTATTTCGTGCCTGCTGCCGTGTCCGCCAGAAAGCCTGCAGCATAAAAAGTCCCGTTCGGTCCGGGGGCGACAGATTGGAGTTGGTCAGGGCCCATCGAGGACAGCGCCAGCGCCATGGGCGTCGGCTTGGGGAAGGGAAGGGGGGGCACGTCGGGCGTGACATCGGCCGCCGCCGCGTCGTCTTGCGGCGCGCCGCTGTCGACTTCGCTCGTCGCGTCCGGTTGCGCCTGCGGCGTTCCGCCATTGTCGCTGCACGAGATGGCCGCCCAGGTGCTCGCACAGGTCGCCAGGAAGAGTTTCGTTCGCTTGGTCATCGCATGCTCCTTTGAGGACAGGAGTCGTACATGACAAAAATGTTAAATGATAGTGATTATCAATAGCATTATCACGAATTCCCTGATAGCGCTCGAAGCCGTGAGAAAGACAGGCTTTCTTTGGCCCACTTGGGGCGTGGTTGTCGCCGTTGGCGCGATCTTCGCTACAACGACGAGCTGCCGGCGGATCGTGAACGAACCTTCGGGTGACGCGCCGCTCTCCGCAGACGGCGGGCTTCGGCGCTCCGACGTGCTCGGTGCATTTGGAACGTGCGCGTACGATCTCGCACGGGACTTTCGCGAGCGGGCCGAAACCTACGAGCGCCGAACGGCGACATATGCGAAGGCTCCGACGCCCGAGAATCGCGCCGTGGCTCGTGCGGCGTGGGAAGACGCACTCGAGATCTGGCAGCGTCTCGAAGTCTTTCAGTTCGGGCCGGCGGCGCCGCTCTCGTCGCCAGGCGGCAAGGACATTCGCGCGCAGATCTACGCTTGGCCGGTGATCAGTCGTTGCACGATCGAGCAAGGCATCGTGTCTCGCACCTACGAGACCCCCACGTTCGTCGAGACCTCACCGACCACCCGCGGTCTTTATGCTTCGGAGTACCTGCTCTTCTATCCAGGGACTGACAACGCGTGCGGGGCAGGTTCCTCCATCAACACGAACGGGACGTGGGCAGATCTCGGCGCCGGAGGGCTCGCAGAGCGGAAGGCCGCCTACGCGCACGCGATCGCGGTAGACGTGCTCACGCGCGCGCGCCAGCTCGAAGGGGCGTGGTCGCCTGCGGGCGGCAACTTCACGAAAGAACTCGTGAACGCAGGTTCGAAGACAGGGCTCTTCGCAACGCAGCAACTGGCGTTCAACACCGTGAGCGACGCTCTCTTCTACATCGAGATCAGCACGAAGGACATGAAGCTCGGCAAGCCGAGCGGCCTTCGCGAGTGCGAACAGCCAACGTGTCCAGATGCTCTCGAATCGCCTTGGGCAAAGCGTTCCAAGGTTCATGTCAGGAACAACTTGGTGGGAGCCCAACTGCTCATCGACGGGTGTCTCGCGAGTGGCAGTATCGGGTTTGGCTCTCTGCTCCGGGCGCTGGGGCAAGGGGCCGTCGCGAACCGCCTCAGCAAGGCCATCCTGGATGCCATCGCCGCAGTCGACTCCATGCCGGATGCCGACCTCGACGCCGCCCTTGCGCGCGATCCCGAAGTCGTGAAGCGGCTCTACATGTCGCTCAAAAGCATCACGGACATCCTCCGAAGCGACTTCGTATCGGTGCTCGATCTCGAAATTCCGAAAGCCATCGAGGGCGACAATGATTGAGCAGTGGTGGGGGGCCTTCTCGAGGACGCTCGCGAAACCGAGAGATGCCGCCGCACTCGCGGTCTATCGCATCGCGTTCGGGCTCATGATGGCCGTGAGCGCCTTCCGGTTTCTCCACTACGGCTGGGTGGACGAGCTCTTCGTGAAACCGAAGTTCTTCTTCAAGTACTGGGCGCTCGCATGGGTGCCCGTGCCTTCCGCGACGGCGGTCCACGGTGTCTTCTGGTCGCTCGTCGTGCTTGGCCTCCTGATCGCCGTGGGGCTCTTCTATCGTGCCGCCATCGTCGCGTTCCTCGTGCTTTTTTCGTGGGTGCAGGCGATGGACGTGACGAACTACCTGAACCACTACTATCTCGTCGCGCTCCTGGCGTTGCTCATGAGCACCATGCCACTCGGTCGGGTGTGGGGGCTCGACGGTCGACTCTTCGGGTGCCCTCTAGACGAACTTCCCTCGTGGTGCACGTATCTCCTCCGCTTCCAGATCTCGATCGTCTACTTCTTTGCGGCGCTCGCGAAATTCACCCCCGACTGGCTGCTGCACGGAGAACCCCTTCGAATCTGGCTCGCCGCCCGCACGGAACTTCCCGTGATCGGCCCCTTGTTCGTTCATCCGATGGCCGCGATCGCGATGAGTTGGGCCGGTTTCTTGTACGATGCAACGATATGGCTGTTTCTCCTCGTTAGGCGCACGAGGCCTTACGCATACGTTGCAGTGATTGTCTTTCACGTGCTGACGCGTGTTCTGTTTCCCATCGGCATGTTCCCGGTGATCATGATTGTCACGGGCCTCGTATTCTTCGACTCGGACCTTCCTCGGCGGGTCGTTCATCGTCTCGGCTTCGTATTCGCTCGAAAGGTACGGAGCACCCCTCCTGCACGCATCTCCAAGGGGTGGGGAGTCGTTCTTTCGGCCTATTGCGTCTTCCAGGTGCTTGCGCCGCTTCGTGCCTATGTCTACGGGGGCAATGTACTGTGGCACGAGCAAGGAATGCGTTTCTCGTGGCGCGTCATGTGCCGGGAGAAGAACGCTGCAGTGACCTACTGGGTTCTCGATCGCGAGACGCGCCGCGTCTTCATCGCGACTCCGGGCGCCTACCTTACCGATCGACAACTGCGCGAGTTCGCGGCGCAGCCCGACCTCGTCGTTCAGCTCGCCCATCACGTGGGAGCGGACTATCGGCGCCGGACAGGCCATGCCGTGTCGGTCCGGGCCGAAGTGCGGGCTTCGCTGAACGGTCGCGCCTCGCGCCTTCTCCTCGATGCGGATCGAGACCTTGTCGAAGTAGAAGATAGTCTGCTTCCAGCGCCCTTCATCTTGCCGAGTCCGACAGACGCTCCGCCGAAGATCGAGCCGATTCATGCGTAAGCTTGGTTCGATCGCCTTTGGTGCATGCATCGTCATGGCGTGGTCGACGGCACGAGCCGAGGAAGTCGCGTCGAAGCCCACGAAGCCACCCGACGTCGTCACGGATGTGACCGCCGCCGGGACGAAATCGACGCGTCTTGCGGGGTCCGCCTACGTGCTCAAGAAGGCCGACCTCGATCGGATCCCCCACACCGATCCAAACCGAGTCTTTCTCCAGGTGCCGGGAGTGTACGTCCGTGGCGAAGATGGGTTCGGACTTCGGCCGAACGTCGGAATGCGCGGCGCCAATGCGGACCGTTCGAAGAAGGTCACCCTGCTCGAAGATGGCGTCCTCTTTGCCCCGGCCCCGTACTCGGCGCCGGCGGCCTACTACTTCCCGCTCATCCAGCGCATGGAGGCCGTTCGCGTATTCAAGGGGCCCGCTTCGCTCGCGTATGGCCCGCAGACGATCGCGGGCGCCATCGATTTGGTGACGACCTCGGTCCCCGATCAAGGCTCGTTTGGTGCGCTCGACCTCAGCTACGGCTCGTTCGGCGCGCGCAAAGCCGACGCGATCATCGCACACGGAACCGATCGATTCGGCATCGTGATCCAGGGAGCGCATGTGGGGGCCACGGGCTTCAAACACGTCGATGGCTCGAACGAGGATACGGGCTTTTCGCGAAACGAATGGATGGTCAAGACGCGCTTTTCGCCCTGGGACAACCCGGGGACAAGTACGTTCCAACTGAAGCTCGGATACTCCGATGAGGTCTCGAGGGAGACATACCTCGGGCTGACCGACGAAGACTTCCGTCGCGATCCGTATCGACGCTACCGCGCGAGCTCGGGGGACACCATGCGCTGGACGCGGACGCAGATCGAAGTCACGCATCGAGCCGAACTCGCTCGTGACGTGAGCATCACGAACGTCTTCTACACCCATGAGCTGCACCGGGAGTGGGATCGCTTCCAAGACCTCTCCTTCGCGAGTGTGTCCGACGTGCTCGCGAATCCGCGCGGCAGTGCGCTCGGGTACGGTCTCCTTCGCGGAGCCGTCGATTCGCCGAACGACACACTCGTCGTCGTGCGTGGGCCAAACGATCGCAGGTTCGCGGCGCAGGGGTTCCAAACGACAGTACGCTTCACGCCCCGCACTGGCCCGGTCCAACACAAGATCGAGCTTGGATTTCGCATCCACGGTGACAGCATCACGCGCATTCACGAGCGCGAGGACGAGCTCGTTCGAGGGGGGGCGTTCGTGCCCGCAGAGCGTCCCCGGTACCTCGTGGCCGACAACGACGCCTCTGCCGTGGCGACCGCCATTCACGTGACCGACTCCATGACGTGGGGGAGAGTGACCGTGAACCCCGGCGTTCGTGTCGAGTCCATCCGGTCGCGTTTCGACGATCGCCTCGCGAAGCGTACCGGTTCGGCGTACGACCTCGTTGGGCTTCCGGGCCTTTCGGCCTTCGTCAACGTCACGCGTGACTTCGGTCTCCTCGGCGGAGTTCACAAAGGCATGAGCCCCGCTGCACCGGGCGAGCCCTCGCAGAATCACGAGTCGGCGGTCAACTACGAGTTTGGTCCGCGCTTCTCGAACAGGACCGTGAGGGCCGATCTCATCGGTTTCTACAGCGACTACTCGAACATTACGTCCATCTGCAGCGAATCGAGTGGGTGCGCCCAGACGAACTTGGACCGGCAGCTTGCAGGTGGTGCCGCGCGCATCGCAGGGCTCGAAGCGTTCTTCGAGGCCTCACCGATCATCACGGACGGGTGGAAGCTTCCCGTGCGTGCTTCGTACACACTGACGTCGGCGGAGTTTCTCGATGACTTCGTCGCCGGAGATCCGACGTGGGGGCGTGTTCGGCGCGGCGACGAAATGCCATATGTTCCCTTGCATCAGGCATACGCGCAGGTGGGCATCGAGACGAAGCGTTTTGGTGTTCATGTCGCCGGGACCTACGTGGGCGACATGCGTGAGAAGCCGGGGCAGGGGGACGTCTACTTGAAGGATCTCACGGACCCGTACTTCTTGCTCGATGTGGGGGCGCACTATCGCCCGCGGGACTATCTCTCCGTCTACTTCTCGGGAAAGAACATTCTCGACGAAACCTACCTCGTCGCCCGTCGTCCTTTCGGCGCACGTCCTGGGGCCCCATGCACGTTGCAGCTCGGCATGAAGGTCTCGTTTCGCTGAGGTTCGCGCTACCTTAGAGGCTTCCGGCGAGGCGGAAGCCTTCGACGGAGGCGGCGATGGAAGCCTCGAGGTCGAAATGGGGCCTCCATTCGAAGTCACGTTGGAGCGCATCGCTCGTGCACGCAAAGCCGGTCGCCGTAATCTGATCGTATTGTTTGCGGTCGAGCTGATTCTGGAATCGCAGGACTTTCGAAAGGCCCGTCATCGCGAGCATCGCGGCGTAGAGCACCGCTTGGGGAACACGAAGAACGAACACCCTCTTTCCGAGAGCACGTCCGAGGACCTCCCAAAGCGTGCGATTGTCGGTCGGCTGAGGATAGCTCACGTAGTAGGTGCGATGGTCGAGGGTGGGGTCGTCCGCTAGCTTCATCAACGCGTCGATCAAGTCGGACACGTAGACATAGCTGAGCTGCGCGTTCTTGCCGGCCACCCCGAACCCGAAGCCACGCTTCGCCATTCGAAACAGCGTGATCGTTGCTTCGTCACCTGGCCCGAAGACCAATGCAGGTCGAAACGAGGTCGTCGGAAAGGGGGCCGATCGCAGATATACCTCCGCGTCCAGCTTTGCCTGACCGTACGCATCGACGGGCGTCGGGGGATCGGATTCCCTCTTTGGGACGTTGGGCTCGCTAGGCCCGCCCGCGGCCAAAGATGAGGCGAAGAGAAGACGGCGCGGCTTCCAACTCTGTCGAGCGATACACTCGACGAGATCGCGTACGGCAACGAAGTTGATCTCTCTATACGCGGTCAACGTCGGTGCAGCCACCACACCCGCAAGGTGCACGACGAGGTCGCATGGAGGAATCACGAAGGAACGGTCCTTCAGTATCGAGAGATCGCCTTCCAGTACATCGATCCCCGTGGAGGGCAAGCCTCGCGCTTTCGTCCGATTGCGAACGAGTGCGACGACCGTATGCCCTTCCGCGACCAACCGATGACAGAGGTGCGTTCCGATGAACCCAGTGGCGCCGGTTACGAAGAATCGCATGATCCCCGAAGAATGACCGCGTTCGCAACGCAGCGCCAGCGGTTGGCCTCATGTCTCCCACCGTGCACCACCGGAAGCCCCTACGCACTCTTCGGCGCGCGCTTCTTTCTCGCGCGCATGTTGAGCACTTCCACGCCGAGCGCGAAGGCCATGGAGAAGTAGATGTATCCCTTCGGGATGTGCGTTCCGATTCCCTCCGCGAAGAGCATCACGCCAATCAGAATGAGGAAGGCGAGTGCGAGCATCTTGAACGTCGGGTTCTGTTCGACGAAGCGCGCGATGAAGTTCGCAAAGAGAACCATGAACGCGACCGCCAACACCATGGCGACCACCATGACCCAAATGGTGTCCACCATGCCGACCGCCGAGATCACCGAGTCGAGCGAGAAGACGAGGTCGATGAGCACGATCTGCACGAGCACAGCGCCGAAGCTCGTTCCTCGCTCTTTCGGGGCTTCGCTCTCCCCCTCCGCTTTGTGGTGGATTTCACGCACGCTCTTGCCGATCAAGAAGAGCCCGCCGAAAAGGAGCACCAAGTCGCGTCCCGTGACGGCGTCGACCTTGTGGTTCTGGAGCCAGAACTCCGGGACGAATCCGAGGGAAGACCAATGGAAGAGTGCTTGGTCGAGCCCCATGATCCACTTCACGCCGAGGAGCAGGAGGAGGCGGGCGATCAAGGCGAGCGCCAGGCCGATCTGCCGAGCGGTCTTCCGGCGATGTTCTTCCAGACCCGAAACGAGGATCGAGAGGAACACGATGTTGTCGATCCCGAGGACGACCTCCATCGCGGTGAGGGTGAGGAGAGGAACCAGCCAGTTCACCCATTCGCCTCTAGCATATTACAATTCCTTAACGTACTTCTCGTGGGGTGGAGCGCGGTTCGCGGGGCATCTCGCCTCGAGCGTCCGCCTAGGCGGTGCGAACTCTCACAGCTGAGCGCGCGTGTCTGATAAGCTTGAGCTCGCGTGAACACGATCGTTCGCATCGCATGCATCGCTTCGCTCGTGTCCGCCTGCGCGCTCTTCCCGAGCCTCGCGGGCCTCGATGAGTGCGGTCCTTCGGGGTGTTTCGATGGCGGGAGCCCTCCTGATGCGAATCGAAAGGACGTGGGGAGCGCGCTGGACGCGCCTCCCACCGAAACGAACTACACCTCTTGCGCCGCCGCGAAAGCCGCGAACCCGTCGTCACAGGACGGCTTTCGCGTGATCGATCCGGATGGACCTGGTCCGGAGGCCCCCTTCCGCGCTTGGTGCGATTTCACGCTCGACGAGGGAGGTTGGATGCTCGTGACCCCGGCGATGCTCGTAGAGGACAAGCTCGAGTACATGAACGTGAAGCGGAGTGAAGACGCCCGTGGAGGGCTCGTCTATCGCGCTGAGCCGACGGCGAACGGTTGCGGCCAACCCCAAGTCTCGAATCAGCGCTTCCAAGTTGCAGACAAGCCGGCGTGGACCCGCATTCGCTTGAAGCAATCGTTCATGGGGACGGCAGGGTGCTGGGAGATATGGGGCGCCTACAAGACCCCCGAATACGACCCCAACCTCATTCCATTCGACGCGAGCCGCGACGTCATTCGCGATGCTTTCCGCATGGGCGGCAACGGAGTCGACGCGTTCGGAGGCAAAACGTCACGCTGCGACGACTCCGCCGACAACTTCTGGAGCTCTTCGGCGAAGGTACGGTCCGCAACGGTCATTTTACGGAGACGCCTCGGCGGTGGGGCGTCCGGTCTGGCGACCCATGCAGAGTGCGGCGACGGACAGGTGGCGTGGGAGTACAGCGACATTTACGTCAAGTGATACTGCGCGGCGTCAGTCCGGCTTGTCCTTCTTCTCTTTGCTCTGCAAGTCACCCTTGTCCGCGCTCATCTTGATCTCCCAAAGCTGTGACGCTTCGTCGCGGACGTAGAACTCGTAGAGATTCGACGGTGGCTTCACCTCCCAGAGCTCGATGTTGCCGGCTTGTACTCCGAGCGCCTTCGTCTTCGCTTGCGAGAAGGTCATGAGGCCTGGCTTGGGCGCGGGGATCTCGTAGTCGAAAGGACGCTCTTCGCCTTTGATCTCCTCGACGATGCCCGTCGTGCGGGTGATCTCCACGTCTACGGTGGCGCCACTCTGAAATGCAACGGAGACGACCCATCGATGCTCATCGCCATTGTCGAGTTTCCGCGGCTCACTGGCCGTTCCGGGGACCGTCTTCAACGCAATCTCTTTCGCTTTCACAGCGTCGATCTCCGCGGTCGCGCCTGCGTCGCCCGAAGTCCCTGTGGTCGACGAACAGCCGGTTCCGAGCGCTATGCCATAGGTCAAAGCAAAGATGAATGCGACTTTCATAATCAGCACTGCTATCAAGAAGGCGTCTTCGGTGCAGCGAAAAGACGCACGGTGGCGCCCGGTTTTTGATTTTCTTCGTGAAATCGAACGCTTGTGAATGCCCTAGAAGGGGCGAAGCGCTCGTTACGGAGGGCTGAAACGCCGATCCGTCAAGAACGCCTCGTCGGTCAGGCTCTTCAAGAAGGCAACCAGATCGCTTCGCTCTGCGGACGAAATCGTGAAGCCTCGCACGAGGGGGTCCTTCAGCGGATTCTGCGACCCGTTGCCGGCATGGGGGCCGCTCACGATCGTTCGGCCTCCTGCGGCATAGTGGTCGATCACTTCTTCCAAGGTGGCAATGCTCCCGTCATGCATGTAGGGCGCGGTGACTGCAATGTTCCGAAGTGAAGGCGCTTTGAACCTTCCCATGTCGCTCGGCTTCCCGGAGATCGCGAAGAGGCCGGTGTTCTCCGCGGGGTATGCGCCCTTGCCGTCAATATTGTAGAGGCCCGTGTTGTGGAAGAACTGTTCGCGAACGCGTGAGCTTGCGCTCGTCACGGAATCCGAGAACGCATAGCCGCCATGACAATGGAAGCACTCGAGCCTCTCCGAGAAGAAGAGCTCCTTGCCACGTAGCTCGGCTTCGCTCAGCGCGCGAGGGTCGGCGCCGCTTGCATGACGGTCATAGCGGGATGAACCTGAAATCAATGTCCGCTGGAAGCTCGCCAACGCTTTGACCACGTGTTCGAGGGAGACCGTGCCATCGCTGGGGAACGCCTTGGAAAAGAGCGGCGGATACATCGGGTCCGAACGAAGCCTCCCCAAGAACTCATCATCTTTTCCGACGAGCCCGAGTTCGACGGGGGTTTCTCCGAACATGGGAACGAGAGCCTGCTTCTCGAGTCCAGGCAGGAGGTCGTTCGCCCACGTGAGCGCGGTGGTGTAGCCGATGTTGGCGAGCCCCATGGAGCTCCGCGGGTGCACTTCACCCGTAGACCCGATCGCTTGCGCTTTGCCGTCCGTGAATGCCAGCGCCTGCACATGACAGCTCGCGCACGACTGCGTTTGGTTGCCCGAGAGCTTGGTGTCGTAGAACAAGCGGCGCCCTAGCTCCACTTTGGCGACCGACAT
Organism: Polyangiaceae bacterium; assembly: GCA_046351415.1. GTDB lineage: Bacteria > Myxococcota_A > Polyangia > Polyangiales > Polyangiaceae > JABFRG01. The sequence goes on from JAXLYO010000003.1 coordinate 347,416, forward strand.
CGGATTGTCGCGCGGCACGGCGGGCTTGGGGAAGCCAGCCGGAAGCACCCACGTGTAATCGCCTTCGACGATGACCGAAGGGCCACCGTCCGCACCGGCATCGACGGGAGCCGAGGTCGACGCGTCACACGATGCGAGCGCGCCGATCACGAGTGCTGCGACCGGTGTGAATGCCCTCCACGAAGCCATCGAAGCCTACTCCAGACGAAAAGCTGTTTGCGGCGTACTCGAAGCTCCGCCCGTCGCGATGTCGAGCCCGAGGGCTTGGAAGATGGACGCGCAGTCTGGATCCGATGCACCGGCCATGCAGCCTTTGGCGCCTCCTTGATCGTTCGCGAGGTCGATGCCTTGCACGAGCTTCGCATAGTCGATCACGACGCGGGTCGAACCTGGCACGAAATTCCCGACGAGCTTCACCTCGGGGGTGTTGAGCTTCGCGCACGTCACCGCATTCCCCTGTCCGCTGCACGCGGTGCTTCCGAGATGCAAAAGCGTCGCGCTGGGCACGCCGGCATCGCCACCAGCGCCCGCCAAGAAATCGATGCGCATGAACTTGTAGCCACCTTGCCAGTCCCAAAACATACTCGAGAGGTTGAGAGGCGAAGGTTGCGTTGCCACGTTCTCGTGGTTGATGTCTGCAGGTACGCCGACCTTGAAGGCGACTCCGGTAAACGAACTTCCGCTGCCTGCGGGAAGCGTTCCGACGACGACATCGTTCGTTTCGGTCGTTCCGTTCGAGCAAGTACCCGTGCGGTTTTCGAAGTCGAGCAGCGCGAGGTTCTTGTACTGCCACGTGTCGTCCTGCGTGAGCGTGAGGGGAACCTCGGCGCCGTCTTTCGCAAGCAGCCTTACGTCGTGAACGTAGAGCGCGAACGTGAGAGGCGATGCGCTTCGTGGGGGAGTTCCGAGGTTGTCGTACGTCGCCCCGCAGTCGAAGGGCTTGCTTCCGACCCGTGCCGCGAAGGAGACCCGCACTTCGGGAGCAGTCGCAGCATCTACGGGGGCGTCCGCTCCGCCTGCGTCGGCGACGAGGCCGCTCGAGCCGCCATTCGAACTCGAACAAGCCTGGGTGACGAGCCCTGTTCCGAGCATTCCTACGATGATGCCAAATGAAACGGCGTGCGCGCGCATGGGAGCAAGCTAGCTTAACGCTTCACGTCGCGCGAGCCGGGCTTTAGCTCGAGCGTTCGCCGTCGTCCCGATCCTCCGGCCATCACGTCGCAGAAGCAGAGTCTCCGAGTCGCTCCATCTCCGCGACGGTTCGGTCCAGTTCGAGAACGAGCGGCGATGGAGGCACGGCCCCCAGCGTACTCGCCGGGTTCGGACCGCGGAATGCTTCCACGAGCGCTCGGTAGTACCAGAGGACGCCCTCACGTCCGCCACTGAAGCGGTCGAACAGGAACGCTCCCTGCGTTCTCAGGTCTTGGACGATGCAACGCGCATTGTGCAGCTTGTCGCAGGCGGAGACGAGACGAGCTGCGGACGGTGCGTGCGCGATGTGCCCGACGTAGGCTTCTTTCCGCGCGCGCCACGGTGGCTTGGGGGCTTCGCTGGCATCCGTGCAAGCAACGACGATGTCAGCGACCGCGTCGCCGAATCGCGCTCTGATGCGCTCACCCGTCGCCGTGCCGCCGGCGTCTTCGATGGCGTCGTGAAGGAGTCCGGCGATTGCCTCGTCTTCGCCACCTCCGAATTCGAACACGAGTGCAGAGACAGACAGGAGGTGGGAGAGGTAAGGAATCGACGTCCCTTTACGAAACTGATTTCTATGTAAACTACATGCAAATGTGAGCGCGTCTTCGTAGCGACTCGAGATGGCGAGGGACGGTGTCGAGGCCATCTTTGAAGGCTACGCCACGTGGCGGAAAGCCGCACGTACATCGCGCACAGGCTCCGGCATCCACGCGTCTGGAGCCCTCGCCGTTTCGGCTCAGGGTTTCGAAGCAGGAGCCGATGCCGATGTGGAAGGCAGGGCCGCACTCGGAGCTACCGCGGGACCACTCATGGGCGCCTGATTTGGCGAAAAATGCCAGGTCCATGCGACTTCGGCGCGCTTGGGGTCGGCCGGCGTCAGCTCGAGCTTGTCGATGATCGCCGTGACGCATTTTCCGAGCGAGAGCGGGACCGTCGTCTTGCTCTTTACGATGCCGAGATTGCCGAACTTCATCTCGATGTCGCGATCGACCACCGTGCGGAGCTTGGTCTCGCGTCCGCCAGCCCAGAAAAGTACCGTGAGGTCGCCTGCGATGGAGGGGTTCTCCTTCAGAGCGTCGCGATAGCAAGCCTGTACCTTGTCGTTCGTGGTCGCGATGAGCTTCGTGATGTCGCTCTGGTAGACTTCCGGGGGGCGCCCGCCGCCGCATGCAAAGAGGAGAGACGCGCCACCGGTCGCTGCGAAGAGCGCGAGTCGAGAAAAGGTCGTTCGATTCATTTCTTGCCACCCTTCGAATCGGGGGTCGAGCTGGCTCCGCGTGCCGAGGCCGTCGGTGTCGTGGTCGCTGTCTGCGCGGGGGCGGGGACGGGGCACGATGCAGACGGAGGTACACGAATGGTTCCCGTGATCGGTGTCTTGCCCGAGAGCTCCACAAACCCCTCGCACGCCGTGGCAAACGCGAAGAAGGCGAGCGACGAAAAGAGCAAAAGGCCTCGTCTCATTGTTTGCCTCCTCCTTGCTGGAACACCCGTTTCGAAGAAAACTCCCAGGTCCACGTGATGGTGGCGTGGACCTTGTCGCTCGGTTCGAGCGTGAGATGCTCGAGCTGCGTGAGCACGCATTCTGCGACCTCGTCCGGGGCCGTGGTCATGCCTTTGACGACGCCCATGCCCGCATAGGCGCTTCCCGTGGGCCGCGCATGGATTTCACCGTAGCTGAGGTCGAATTTCACGGTCACCATACCCTGTGCATCGGGCCGCTTCTTCAAGACCTTCTCGTAGCAGATGCGGATGGGCTCGCTTTGCGCATCGAGAATGGCCTTCACGTCGGCGCGAAAAATCTCCGGTTCGCGTTTCACGCTGCCGCACGCGGCAGTTGAAAAGCCGAACACCACCGCGCAGAGCAAAACGATACGACGCGCGCTCATCGCGCACCTGCCTTTCGTACGGGAGGCCCCTTGGGGTTCAAGGGCGGCGGAGGCGCCGTACCTCCGGGCTTCGGGATCGCGGGCGGCGGGACCTTCGGCGGCGGCCCTGGCGGGTCTTGGGCGACGATGATGAACTCGACGCGTCGATTCTTTTCGCGTCCCTCTTCCGTCTTGTTGTCGGCGATCGGCTTCTCTTCGCCCCAGCCTTTGCCCTCGAGGCGTGTCGACTCGACGCCTTTGGCCGTGAGGTAGGCGACGACGGCCTTGGCGCGCTCGTCGGATAGCGTCTTGTTTGCTTTCGCATCGCCGTCGGCGCTCGCGTGTCCTTCGACCGACACCTTTTTGATGCGCGGGTTTTCCTTGAGCACCGTCGCGATTTCGTCGAGCAGGCCGTGCGATTCCTTCTTGATGAGCGCCTTGCCTTGCTCGAACTGGATCTTCTCGGCGATGGTGATGGCCTTCTCCTTGACCTCGACGCGTTTTGCTGGATCGGCCTTCGGAGCCGCCGTTGGACACGGTGGGGGAGGGGGGACGTCCGGCGCCTCCGCAGAGATGGCCGTTTCGCCTTTCATGTAGAGCGAGGGCGTACATGCCGCGGCGACGACGGAGACCATGAGCGCGGGGGCAAGGCCCAAAGATCGGAGAAAGGCCGAGGGGTTCATCCGCTGAGGGACGCTATCCGCGTTCTTCGGACATGACAATGGTGTCCGGAATGAGCCACGAAATGACAGCCTTGTCATACGGCCATGGGGGCACGAAGCGTAAGGCAGTCGAAGGATTTGAGGGAGGAGGCGGTTGGCACGCGCCGTGGATAGGAGAGCCGCATGCGCACCCATCGAACGACCCCCCGGCGGAGCTGGATCCTCGTCTCCGCCATTCCGGCGCTCCTCGGCCTCTCCGCGTGTGCAGCCAGCGTGAGTGGAGCGATGGAGGCAGGAGACGCCCCGAATCCGAGCGCAGGTCAGGCTGCCGACGCTGGTAGTGGCGCGCCCGAGGAAGAGCTGGAGGCCAACTACGAGGCGCCCGTCGCGACGGGAAAGTACGTATGGACGGTCAACGCGAAGAGCGGACGTCTCGCGGTCGTCGATGCGGCTACGCTCGGCGTTCGTACCGTCGATGCGGGGTCGGCTCCGACGTTCGTCGCTGCGGTTCCGAACCAGGAAGCGGCGTTCGTGGTCTCCGCGACCACCGGTGAGGCATTCCTCTTTCGCGTGAAGGATACAGGTATCGACCGCGCTCGCATCGTGGTCGCGAAGGGAGCCAACTCGGTCGCGTTCTCGGCAGATGGCTCTCGTTGCATCGTGTGGACCGATAGCCGTCGCATCACACCGGCCCCTCCGAAGACACGCGGCTATCAGGAAGTTACCGTCGTCGACTTCGCGAGCGGGAAGTCGCAGGTGCTTTCGGTCGGCTATCGGCCCGTCGCGGTGGGGTTCACGGGGACGGGCGCTCGTGCCTATGCGGTGACACAGGACGGTGTGTCCCTCATCGACGTCGCGGCAGCCCCGCCAGCGGTGACACGCAACGTCGCGACAGCCGACAGTCCGTTGGACGACCCAGGGACGCGAGACGTCAGCGTGACGCCTTCCGGAGAATACGCGCTCATTCGACGTGACAACGTGAACAGCATCACGGCAGTCAAGCTCGACAGCGGTGAGCGAAAGAGCATCGACCTCGGCGCTCCGGTGACGGACCTCGATCTCACGCCAGCCGGTGACAAAGCCGTCGCCGTGCTGCGCTCCCAATCGAAGGCCCTGGTGCTTCCCATTCCGGGCATCGTCGACAACCCCACGTCCTTCGCTTCGGCGACATTGACGGGGGAGACCATCGGTTCTGCAGCGATTGCTCCGGGGGCGACCTTGGCCCTTCTGTATACGACAGCAACGCCCGTCGAGCGCATCTCGATCCTGTCGCTCGAGGCTTCGCCCCTATCGTTCCGGACGGCTCGCCTTTATGCCCCCGTTTCGGCGGTCTTCGCTTCACCGGATGCGAAACACGGAGTCGTACTCCATGGCAAGGACACGAATGCTGCATTTAGTCTGCTTCCGCTCGCGAGCGACCTCCCGGCGAAGATCGTCGCACTCGAAGGAGCCCTCGGCGTCGTTGCGCTCGGTACCGATCGCGGCATCGTGACGGAAACGGGGCCTTCGAACAACGCGGCCCACCTCCTACGCTTTCCCTCGCTCATGGCAGAGCGATATCCCCTCGCCAGCACGCCCACGGCCGCGGGCATCGTGTCGACGGCACGCCGTGCATACATCGCTCAAGAACATCCCGAGGGTCGCATGACCTTTATCAATCTGGACGACGGACAGGCACGGACCCTAACGGGATTCGAGCTCGCCTCCAAGGTCGTCGATGGGAGCAAGCCATGAAGAGTCTCAGGTTCGCAACCGCGTTGCCGCTGCTATGCCTCGCAGCGTGTGGAGACCGCCCCGATGTCTACGAGGCGCCCTTCGGACAGCCAACGGCGTATGGTCTCGAACGCAGCGTCGCCATTTTGGACGACGGCGCGCAGCGCGTCCTCCTGCTGTCGCCGAGCGACGATCGCTCGCTCGTTCGCGAGTTCGTGAAGGTCGGCCCGAACGTGTCGTACGTGGCGACGTCCTTCGACAAAAAGCGTCTCTTCGTGCTCTCGGCGGGCGACCAGCCTCGCGAGGTAGGGAAGAGCGAGCGGCCGTCGCTCACTGTCATCGAGCGTACAGCTGACGCGAAGGTCGTCACGCGGCGCTTCGACATGGAGTCGGCGCACCGGAGCATTGCCGTGGACCCGAGCGGTCGCTACCTCGCTGTCTACGACGGTGCGGGGTCGAAGAGCGGTGACGCGCGGACGCAGACCCTCGGTACGGCAGTCAATTTCGTCTCCAATCCCAACGAGCTCATCGTCATCGATCTGTTCGAGTCGGACCCCGCACGCGCGATCGTGCCTCGCACGATTCGAAGCTTCGGTGGCAAGCCGCAGCGCATTCACTTCACGGACCCCCTCACCGTTCCCGCGGGACCGAGACGGTTGCTCGTCGCCGAAGGCACTTCGGAAGTGACCCTTCTCGACCTTTCGCACTTGCACGATGCAAAGGCTCGTCCCGAGGTGACCGTACGGCTGCCGCAGTCGGCGTCTCAACGCACACTCGCGCCTGTGCAAGTCGTTTGGAACGACGGAGCGAAGGATCGCAACGACGACGCGCGCATTGCCATTCGCTTGGCGGGGGACCCGAACGTCCTCAGTTTGACCTTGGGCGCGCCGGCCCCGGGCGCTACGAACGACTTTGCTACCTTGCCCAACCTCGCGGACGTGGGAGGCGTGCCGTCGGACATCGCCTTCGTGCAGACGGACCTGGGAACACGCATCGCTGCGTTGGTTCCCACTGCGAGAGCGGGGGTTCTGGTCGAACCCGATACCAGTACCACGCAATCCGTTGCGCTCGGTGCATCCTACACGAACCTCGCGCTCGTTCGTACGCCTCCGTCGGCGGAACCCGATGTCGCGCTTCTCTACGGTGCATCGGCGGCTGGCGGCGTTGCCTTCTGGACGCTTGGCCGCATCGGAACAGAGGCACACCGCAGCATCGAGCCCATGGACTTCGGCGGCAGCACGACCGAACTCGTCGACATTCCCGACATCCGAGGCACGGGCAGCTCGCGCAAGATCTTGAAGGGACCAAACGACTTCATCGTGCTCGACCTCGCCACGCGATCGGCCGCGCCTCTGAGCACGCCCGGATCCTACGACATCTACATCGGGTCCCAGGGGTCTCGCATTTGGGCTTACGAGGCCGGGGGAACTCGTCTCGCTCAAGTCGACCTCGCGACGCTGCACCCGCGCGAAACGACGCTCTACGGGCGCATCGACCGAGTCTTCGAGCTCCCCACGATCAGCGCCAAACGACAGGCCATCGCCGTCGACCTATCGAATGGGGTCAACGCAACCGTGCTCGAAGGTGACAACCCCGACGTCGACAAGTCGACGTCTTACGCAAGCCTCCTCCTCGAGGGCCTGGAAGGAGCCGTTCGATGAAAAACATGTATGGCGCATGCGTCGCGACGCTTCTGTGGGCATCGTCTGCTCTCGCAGACGAACCCGAACCCCTGCCCGCGCCAGCCGCTGCGGCTGCTCCCGCTTCGCCTGCAAATTCCGAAGCGAAGGAGCCGCTTCCCCCGCCGGCCCCGCCGCCGGCGCCGCCCGCTGTTGCGCCGCCGGAGCCGCTGCTCAAGGGGCCCATCGGCGATCAGCCGCTCGCCGTGGCACATCGCGCACCATCTCGTTATCGTCTTTCGGGAACGATTCGGGCCAGCGCGATTGGCGACGACGCCGTCGACGTGGTGGCGAAGGGAGCGAGCATGCCCGCGGCGGGCATCGAGGGAACCGGCGTCTTCTATCGCCGAGGCTCGTTCTCGCTCGCGGTGGGGGCAGCGTGGGCGGCCGGCGGACGTCAAGGAGACGTGCGCGGCGTCAAGACGAGGTCGTTTCTCCATCACTTGCTCGTTCCCCTCGAGGGGCGCTTTGCTCTCGTTCCTTGGCTCGACTTGCGTGGGCGCGTCTCTCCCGGCGCGAGCTACCTCACCGTCGACTTCGGCGATGGCGCCGATACGACGACGGCGAATGGCTGGGCGTTCAGTACGGAGCTCGCGGCAGGCACTTCCGTACGGCTCCTTGGCGATCGCAAGGGGGGCTCGACGCTCGAAATGTGGGGACTCGTCGATGGGGGGTATCTCCTGAGCACCGCCGTCTCGCTCGACGCTTCACGCAGACCACCGGAGGAGCAGCTCGGCACCCAAGCGCCGACGAGCTTCGGAAGCATTGCTCCGCGCGGCGCATTTTTGCGCTTCGGTCTCGCGATGGCATTCTAGGGTGGAGGCGCCTAACCGATCGAAGGCAGGCGCGGAAGCAGTTCCGGAAAGGCGGCTTCGGCCACGGCATGAACGCGTGCTCGGAGTGCACTCGCGTCGTTCGCACAAATCGTGACGTGACCCATTTTTCGCTCAGCCCCTGGATCACGGGAGGCCTCCTTGCCGTAGCGATGGACATGGACACCCGGCATGCGCATCAGGGAGACGAGGTCCTTCGGTTCGGAGAGCAGATTGAACATCGCGCTCTCGCCTCGCTGTGCGGTGCTTCCGAGGGGCAACCCGACGATGGCACGGACGTGATTCTCGAACTGACTCGTCTCGTGCCCTTCGATCGTGAGGTGCCCAGAGTTGTGGACCCGCGGAGCCATCTCGTTGGCGAGGAGCTCTGAACCGCGCACGAAGAACTCCATGGTGAACGTACCCACGTAGTTCATGCGCTGAAGGACACGTTTGGCGTAGCCTTCTGCGAGCGCCTGGAGCGGAGGGTCGGAGATGGGGCGACTGAAGCGCAAGATGCCTGCGGCATGCACGTTTTCGAACAGCGAGTAAAACGCCAGCTCGCCGTCTGCCTTGCGTACGGACACGAGTGAGACCTCACGGTCGAACGCGATGCGCTCTTCTGCGATGAGCGGTGCAGCGCCGAGTGCAACGAATGCCTTCTCGAGCTCTTGTTCGGAGGTGACGACCGCTTGCCCCTTACCGTCGTAGCCGAATCGGCGTGTCTTGAGCACGAGGGGCAGTCCAATGGCTTCGCGCGCTTGCGCGAGCGTGACTTCATCCGAGACCTCTGCGAACTTCGGCGTGGGAATGTCGAGCAGGGAAAATAGGCGCTTTTCGACGAGCCGGTCTTGGCTGAGTTCGAGCGCGAGGGGCGGGGGATACACGGCAACGAGCTCCGCGAGATAGCGAGCCGCGGAGAGAGCCACGTTCTCGAATTCGAACGTCACGACGGATGAACGCCTCGCGAGGTCGGAGAGCTTCTCTTCGTCGTCGTACGCTCCGACGATCTGTTCGCCGACGTGGCCGGCGCAGGCGGACCTCGATGGATCCAAGAAAAGAAAACGCTGTCCGAGCGGTGCCCCCGCGAGCGCCAGCATCCGACCGAGCTGCCCTCCGCCGAGTACGCCGATGGTCATGGTGTCTTGCGTGGGTCGGAGTCTGCGAGCACGCGTGCCGTTTGATCGCGCTGGCGCAGTTCGAGCCGTGCCGCGAGACCCGCGTCGGAGATCGCCAGGATTTCGGCAGCAAGGATCGCGGCGTTGGTCGCTCCTGCGGCGCCGATCGCGAGCGTCCCTACTGGGACACCCGCAGGCATCTGGACGATGCTGAGGAGAGAGTCGACGCCCCGTAGCACTTTGGATTCGACAGGTACACCGAGTACCGGCAGCGTCGTCTTGGCGGCGGCCATGCCAGGCAAGTGAGCAGCGCCACCGGCACCTGCGATGAGCACGCGAAGGCCGCGAGACCTCGCCGAGGCGGCATACTCGAAGAGCAGGTCTGGTGTGCGATGCGCCGAGACGATGCGAACCTCGTGCGCAACGCCGAGACGTTCGAGTTCATCGGCCGCATGTGCCATCGTGTCCCAATCGGAGCGGGAGCCCATGATGATGCCGACGAGAGGACTCGGACCCGGTGGCCTGCTGTGCGAAGTCCCGGGCGGTGGTCGGCTATTCGTGCTGCTCATCTGCGCGGGATTCTACTCACGTCGCGTGTCGCCGTCCCGCGAAGAATGGGAAGCGAGCGCGTCCGCGGCGTCCTTGCAGCAGCGGTACCCGGATTCACCCCCACCGTACTCGGGGCCATGGCCCACTTGGAACGATCGGCAAGCGTGGCGGCTCGGGATCCACCACGAACCTTTCATGACCTGGTTGAATCCCATCTTCGGCGCATCGGGTTTCACCCACTCTTCGACGTTTCCGGCTTGATCGTAGACGCCGAACGGACTCTTGCAGCCGGGGTACGATCCCGATACGGCGCGGTGGTCGACCAGCTGCCCGATGCGTCCGAGGTCGGTCGTGCGCTCTGCGTTGCACAGCGCCCCGTTGCGCTCCCACCCGTACGGGTACGGTCGCATCTCCTCACCCTCGCATGCAAACTCCCACTCGCTCTCCTTGCAGATGCGCGCTCCGTCACGTTCACAGGCCTTGGAGGCATCGTTGAACGAGACGAAGTGTGCGGGGAGGGCCGAGCCGGGCTCGCGTCGCTCGTGAATGTCGATGCAGTAACGCATGGGCTTTCTTGCGCCCTTACACTTGGCGGGAGCCTGGTACTTCGCGCACCGGAATTGGGCGTAAGGGCTTCCCGGCGGATCGAGCCACTTGAGGCAGGTATGTTCGACTTCCGGACAGTAGCTCCCTTGGACGAGCGTCATGCCCGCCGGGCACTCGGTTCCCCCTGCTTGGCTTGGCTCGAGCGGCGACGGGGTAAGGGAGGGCGCACCGCGTCCGTCCTGCTCGCGCCGAATCTCGCCCTCGCCGTCGACGCGGGTTCCACACGCAGACGCGAGCAAGAAGGAGAGGCCCAGAAGCCCCGCGGCGGAGCTCGTGCCCTTGCGCGTCATGCGTGAGCGGAAACGACGAAACCAGCGAGAGCTCGGAAGGAGTGCGCGCATGTGGGAGAAGCCTCGTAGCGGACGAGCTTCCCAACACCAAGCTCCGAGCGCAGGTCAGGAGCACTTCAGAAGACTCGGGGCGCGGAGTGCCAACTCAAGTCGTGGAAACAAAAAGGGAAAAGGCCGTGCGACGAATCGCACGACCTTTCCGGCACACACAGTAGGTCCTCACCACCACGATCGGACCTACACCTCACACCACTGAATCACCGACTTGCCTCACCACCACGATCGGCAAGCCGACTTTTCAGTTTCACACTTCGGCCTTCACCACCACGATCAGGCCGACCACCACACATAGGAAGGAGTTCCGAACGACCCAAGAACCCTCACCACCACGATCAGATTCTCGCGTCGTTCGTGACAAAGATATATGCACGCTGTGTGCCAGGTGTAGCACGCGGACCTCATATTTTGTAACTCCATGAAATGACTAAATAGGCACTAAGTGGCACTGGAGGGCCGTTGGCGAGTTGTGCCTATTTTGTCGACGAACTGGTGGTCTATTTGCCCAATTTGCCATGTGGGTGCCCATCGCTTGTCGCCCTACGGGGTACACATTGGAGGCAAAGATCGCACTTTGTCGTCCATGAGAGGACACTCGATTGGCAGCTGGTGCGACACTCAGTGCCGACAATGTCTCTTCTGAGGCGTCAATGGGGTCGCCCAAAGGACTCTTCGAGCAGCGGCAGGCCGAAGCCAGGTCCTTACGGAAGAGCTATATGAGGCAGAGCTGGAGCTCGCGACCCGCCGAAGTCAGAGGCAGCAACGAAAGCCAACTTGGCTCGCGGAGTATCCTTCGCCATGTTCGGCGGTGGCGGCGCGGCAGCGGTTGCGGCCCGGGAGCCACCAGCCGCCTCGAAGAACGGAACGGTGCGGACCGTCCCGCTCGACCCATTCGTCCGCATTGCCTGTCATGTTGTGTACACCGAAGGGGCTCAGGCACTTCGGGTAGGCCTCGAGTGGCGCCCGGAGGTCGCGGAGCTTTCCATCTTTGCCGCCGAGACCGGTTCGGTCGATGTTGCACGTCGTGCTTTGACGCGTGAACCCGTAGGGGTAGGGCCGGAGCTCGGGTCCCTCGCAGGCGAACTCCCACTCGGCTTCGCGACAGAGGTGTTTGCCCTCGGCGGTGCACGCGGCCTTTGCTTCGAGATACGAAACGTTGACCCGTGGGAGATTCGAATCGGCCTCGCGATGCTCTTCGCGATCGATGCAGAAGCTCATGTGCGTGCGCTTGCCTTTGCACGTGGCTGGCTCTGCGTACTCTGCGCAGCGAAGGTTTTGGTAAGGCGGCGGATCGAGCCATCGCAGACAGCGGAACTCGGCGTCCTCGCAGTGTTCGCCGTGGACTCGCACCATGCCGGCGGGGCAATTCGAAAGGCCGCCGCCGTCGCTTCCCGCGGGAGTGACCGCTTCTTTCGCGTCGCTTCCCGCGCTCGCTGGAGGCTGCGCGTGGGGCGACGCCGCTACGTTTTCCGTTCGAACGGCGAAGGCAACGACGAGGAGACACGTCACGACCGAAACGGCCGCGACGCCTGAACGAGCCGCACGCTGACGAAGACGGAGGATCAACTGCTCCCTCCCTTTCTATCCATCAGTGTGGATCCTGCACAGTTTTGCGCAAGCTCACCTGCGCCGCAGAACCTCAGAAGGTCAGAATGCGAAGGACAATATCGGGCCGACGTAGGGGCCGCCCCCGCCTAGACCGACGAAGCCGACGTATCCGCCTTCGATACCGATGGCGAACTTGGCACTCGGGTGCACGGTGAATCCACCGCCGCCGCGAACGACGAGCGCTGCCTGCGACGGGGATGTGGTGAACCCCGGGCCCACGCCACCCGTGACGAAGGGGGCGAAGACGCCGATGGGATAGACGACGCGGAGCTCAGGTGTCGCGTACAGGAACGTGTTCGGCGTGAAGACCGAGGCGAGCGTCAGGCCAGGAACGAAGATGACCGACCCGGTGTCGATGCCGTAGCCCGCGTAGATCGACAGCGCGAAGGCGGCGCTTCCTGAGCTCGTAAAGACGACGCCCGGCGAAAGCCCCCAGCGAAATCCCGTGTAGTATGCAGCGGAAATGGCGCGCGCCGGGGGTTCGTCGGACTCGCTCTCCGCGTATGGGGAGGGCGCGGAAAGCTCGGGTGCTCGTGGGGGGGCGGGCTCGGGCTCGGGAGCCGGCGGCGGAGGCGTGGGCTCCGGCAGGGGAGGGGGCGGTACGTCTGCTCGGGCTCGGGCTGCGAGGAGCAGGGCCGCAAGCGATGCAAACGTCGAAAGGGCGAGTCGGAGCGAACGAACTTGGCGCATGCACCGCACACTTTCGCTCGCTCGCGTCAAAACGTAAAGGTCGGTTCGACCTCTCCGTGAAGCATGCGGTCTTGGTCGAACAAGAACCGGCCGCGAACGTACGCCCCCGCGAGGACGTGCGGTAGCCAAAGCGGGTCGTCGGCCCACATCTCGGCATAGGGCAGCGCGGCTCGGGGAAACCATAGCGGAAGGGCCTCGTCGGTTTCTGTTTCCCGACCCGTGAAGGCGGACGCCAGGAAGACATGCACGCGCATGGCGAGTCCGTCGCGGAACTGAAAATCGATGCATGCGCGCTCGCTAGGTGAGATGGGTGTAATATGCAATTCTTCTTGGAGCTCGCGCACGCATGCGGTATCGGGCGACTCACCCGCTTCGACGTGTCCTCCCGGAGGCACCAGCTTGCCCGCCCCAAGACCGCGTTTCTTGCGAATGAGGAGCACGCGCTCTTCGGTGGCCACGATGCCAAGGACCGCGATGCGCCCGGGGACGAACGCGTCGAAGGCTCTTCGAAACTCGTCTTCGTGTTCGTTGGGAAGGGGCACACGGTATATGTGCCACGGTGTTTCCGGTGAACCAAGGGACATCGGCCGTCCCGCGGAGGCCCCCAGAAGTGCTAGAGAGGAATCGAATGACTTCGAACGACAGCGCCCGCGCCGCACGTCCCAAAGCGATCTTGATCGGGGTGCACCTCCCAGAAGTGACGGAAGCCGAATTCACTTCGTCTCTCGATGAGCTCTCACGCCTTCTGACGACGCTGGGATATTCCGTCGTGGGGCGCCTCACGCAAGCTCGCCCCCACATCGAAGTCGCCGCAGTATTGGGCGAGGGCAAGCTGAAAGAGCTCGCTCGCATGACCGGCGGCTCGGGGCACACCGGCACGACTGCACCGAAGAAGACGAGCAAAGCGCGCGAAAAGTGGGAAGCCGAGGAAGCGGAAGAGGAGGAACTCACTTCGGACGACGGGGCGGAAGAGCACGACGGCGCACCGGGTGAAGCCGAACCCAAGGTCGACTTGGTGGCCGTCGATCACGACATCACTCCGAGTCAGCTGCGAAACCTGGAGCGCGCGACCGGCGTGCAGGTCCTCGATCGTACCGGTGTCATCATCGAGATCTTCCACCGCCACGCGAAGAGTCGCGAAGCGAGGCTGCAGGTCGAGATCGCACGCCTCACGTACACCGCCCCTCGGCTTCGGGAATCACCCGGCGGCAAAGAGAGGCAACGTGGAAGAGGCGCCGGCGAGGCTGCCGTCGAGCTCGACCGCCGCAAGATTCGTGATCGCATCGCTGAACTCAAAGAAGAGCTCGCACACATCTCGAAGGAGCAAGGGGTTCGTCGTTCCCTCCGAAAAGACGCCCGCCGGGTTGCTCTCGTCGGGTACACGAATGCCGGCAAGTCGTCGCTCATGCGAGCGCTCACGGGGAGCGAAGTCCTCGTCGAAGACAAGCTTTTCGCGACGCTCGATACGACCGTGCGCGCCCTGCGCGGCCCCAAGCACAGCGATGGTAGCCCTGGAACGGACGTGAAACCCCGCGTTCTCGTGAGCGACACCGTCGGTTTCATCAAGAAGCTTCCTCACGATCTCGTCGCGAGTTTCAAGTCGACGTTGGACGAAGCCCTCGAGGCAACGCTGCTCCTGCACGTAGTCGACGGCTCCGACCCCAACTACCGCGAACAGTACGCCGTCACCCGTGACGTTCTTCGCGAAATAGGCGCCGACCAGGTCCCTTCACGACTCATCTTCAACAAGCGTGACGCCATCACGAACGAGCGTGCCGCGGAACTTGCGCGCGAAGAGCCGACGGCAATGTTCTTGTCAGCACACGATGAAGCGGACATTGCGCGCCTCACCGCGGAGATCCTGGCGTTCTTCGAGAGCACCTACGAAGAGCAGGAGTTTCTCGTACCGTATGCTGAATCGCAACTCGTGTCGCTCATCCACGAGGAAGGGCGCGTGCTCCATACGGAGTACGACGAAGAGGGAACGCGCATACGCGTACGCGCATCGAAGTTGACGATCGAGCGCCTTCGCGAAGCCGGCGCGCGCGCGCTTTAGCGAAGGCTGTCCTGCGTCAGGCCGGGGTCTTCGAGGACACACCTCGTGCGCGCGAACCTCGCGAACTTCCGGCGGACCATGCCGGCATGCTCGTTGCGATAGCTGCGCGCGGAGGCAAACGATCATGATCGAAACGTCGCGTGAGGCTTGGCGGTACGTGCGAGTCTTCTTGGCAGTGTTCTGCTGGGCACCTGGGTATGCGGAAGCCAACGTGGTTCGGGTAGCGAGGGCCCTCGCGCACGAGTTCCCTCACGAAAGTGAGCCGATCGCGGATTGGCTCGGCTGCCCCCCGACCCCCGAAGCGGTCGACCCTGCGCGCGTCCCACCGTGGGTGCGTCCCACGGTTCTCCGGGTTTGCCGTGCCCTATGCCTGAGGGCCCCTCATCGTGAACGCTACGCCACGCTCTACCTTCTCGAGGAACTTTGGACGCGACGCTCGCCCGTCCCCGCGGCGGCTAGCCTTGCGGTGGCGTAAGTGTTCATAATTGTTGTTGAAGATCCGCTTGGGGCCGAGCGGATGTCTGATTCAGTGCTGTTCCCACTGTAACCTTGCAGAGTCACGGTTCTGCGCTAAGCCGTGGCTCGTTCGCCTTCGCGGTACTCCCGTCGGGAAGCTTCGATGGCAGAAATTCGTAGGAGGACTTCGTGGAGCACTCGGTTCGGTAGCGAATCGAATGCCCCCCGCATCCGTCTGTATCGTCTCACTCTCTCGTCCGTCTGATGTGTCGGTGAATTCTCTCTCTTCGTTCGCAGGAGGCTTGTCGTGCGCATAGCAGTTCTCAGTGTCGTCGCGTTTTCCGTTTGGGCCTGTGGTCCGCTTCCTCGCACGTTCGATCACGCCCAGTCGGGCTCGAGCTCGGGCTTCGGCGGGGCAAGCTCGACGACGACGTCTTCGGCACGCATGGCGAATCCCGATGGCATCTGCGAAGGCAAGGCATGCGTCGAGGCGTGCGACCAGGCCTCTCGCGGTGAAGACTGCATGGCCGCCGGCAAGGCTCTCTGGGCCGGCGAAAACGGAGTCACACAGGACGAGGCCAAGGCTCTCGCGGCGTTCGACAAGTCGTGCAACGCGAAGAATCCGGACGCCTGCATGCGCATCGCGACGGTCTATCGCCAAGGCGAAGCGAAGAGCGGCAAGAACATTACGAAGGCGGCCTCGGCCCTCGATCGTGCGTGCAAGGCGGGTGAGGCGAGCGCCTGTGTCGACGCGGGCGTTCTCTACCGTGACGGCGCCGAAGGGCTCACCGCGAACTTCGACAAGGCGGAGGCGATCTTCCAGGACGCGTGCAAGTCGAAGAGCCGCGATGCATGCCTTCGCCTCGGTGAACTCTACGAAGTGTACGCTCCCGGCGGCACGCGCAAGCCGGTCGACGCCAAGCGCGTTCACACGGCGTACATGACGTCTTGCGATCTCGGGCATGGCGAAGCCTGCAAGCGCGCGGGCGACATGTTCGAACAGGGCACGCTCGGCTCGAAAGACCGGGCGCGCGCGGTCGAAGCATGGAGCAAGGGCTGTGCATCGGCGGTGTCGCACCAGGAAAGCTGCACCCAGTTCAAGCAGGTCCTCGACAAGGGCGACAAGACCGCCGCGGGAATTGCTGCGGGCTGGAAGAAAGCCTGCGGGGCAGAGAAGGCCGACAAGAAGGCTTGCAGTGGCCTCGAGCGCATTGGTGCAGGCAGCAGCAGCTCCGGAGGCACCAAGTCGTCCGGTGGTGCCAAAGCAGCGACCTGATCGAGGTAGCGTTTCCAAACGAGTGTCTCAGAAGGGCACCCGTGCACCTGCGAAGAACGGACGAAGCACAGTTTCGGACGATCCTGTCCTGGCGCCTCGAAAACGATGTCGTATGAAGAGGCGCGGGCGGCCGCACGAGGCCCAAAGGCTCCCCGCCGACATTGACATCGATGGGCACTGCCTTGACGCGCTCGCCGGAACTAACTTAGTCTTTTTATCCTGGCCTCCCGTCTACCTACTGGCGCCACAATTTTCTGGTGTAACGATAACTCAACGTGGGCTCCGAGCACCGGACCACGAAGCTTTCCGAGGGACAATCGAACATGAGTATGAAGATCTTCAGCGCTGCGTTTCTCTGTGCGACCGGGTTCAGTGTTCTTGCGGGCTGTGCTTCCGAAGACACGACCGGCGGCAGCGAGGACGATCTCCAGCACCGCAAGGACGCGGCTTGGTTTTACTCGGGTCCGCTCCCGAAGCTCGAGAACCCGAACATCACCGTGTCCATCAAGGGCCACACCGCGCGAGTCACAGGCTATGTTCCCGCCGGCACCGTCCTTCCGGAGATGCCGCACGTCAAAACGACGGCGCAAGCTGACGGACGGACTCGCCTCGACATCGTCTACCCCATCGCGACTTCCGCGAAGGGGAACAACTCGAGGACGGGGACGTACAACTTCTATGAAGCCAAACCCTACCGCCCGGATGGCAACGCCTACACCGCGTCGGCTGGTAACCACTTCGTCACCTGGGGCGGCTTTCCGTTCCTCGCGTACAACCAGGGCATTGCGTTCCACGGTCCGATCACGCTGCAGGACAACCAGGCCGATGGCGCGCTTTCGGTTTGGTACCTTCGCCGTGGCCAAGTGTCCGCTGGCTGCAACCGTATGAACGGTGAGCACGTCGTCGAGCTCGCGCACGCCATCGGCATCAGCATGCGCAAGACGTACAAGGCCAATACCGCGTACAAGCCGACCACGACCAGCAAGGTGAATGTCATTCGCGACGAATACGACACGCTGGATGGTCAGCTCGTCGACGTCGACTATCCGACGGACGTGGGCGCCGTGCGGCCCCAGGGCAACGTCGCGATGTTCGGTTCCTGGATGGGCAGTGAAACTCCAGATGGCTCCGACCTCGCGCAGAGCGCGAAGTGGGAGGGGGGCGTCAACGGCAAGCTCTATGTCTACAAAGAGCACGTGAAGGCAAACTGGATCTGCTCGTTCCCCACGGGCGACCTTGCCAAGCTCGGCGCGCTCGCGGCGAAGTTCCCGAACTCGGAACTTCCGGTGAGCCTCTGCTCGAAGAAAGCCTGCATCCAACAAGCCTTCAAGGACGGCAAGGACGCGAAGGTTGTCTGCTCGATGTGAGCCGACGCGCTGAGTACGAAACGGCGAGGCCCTCATGGCCCCGCCGTTTTTCATTTAACTCCGCGCGGGAGGCATTCCGAGCACGTCTCGGAGCTTACGGGAGTCTTCCGTGAGACTGCCCGTCTTGTCGCGCACGAGAAACCGCGACCTTCGCGTGCCCGATGCCCCGTGCAGGGTGCATACGAACACGTGGAGGAGCGTCTCCTTGCCCTCGCGCGGCACGACGTCGATGACGCGCTGGAGGTGGAGGCCAGACTCGTGCAGTGCGGCTTCTGCGCGTCCCTCGGGTCTGGCACCAGCGCAGACGACGAAGTGACCGGTCGGCGAAAGATATCGCTTTGCCGCCTCTGCGTACTCGGCGATACCGCCTCGCGTTTCGAAACAGCAGGGGCCTCGCTGGGGTTTGTCCGAGACGATGCCTTGGCCGAGGGGGAGATAGGGGGGCGTTCCCGTCACGAGATCGAACGGGGCGAGGGCACTCGCGGCATCGTGTTCTTCGCGAAGGTCTCCGAAGACGAGTTTCGTGCGCACGTCGATGCCGTTGTATCGGATCGAGCGACTCGCCATCGCATAGCTCACATCTTGCGCTTCGATGCCGACGCCTTTCGTTTCAGGAAGGCCCCACAGGACCATCGTCAGCACCGAGCCGATACCGCAACCCATGTCGAGGTAGTGACGGACAGGCGCGCCTTGTGCTGCGCTCTCTTCGGCGACCTCGAGGGCGATCATGGCTGTGACGGCATCGTCGAGCGACCAGCGATGACCTCGCTTCTTCTGGAAGATGCGAAAATCGCCGCACAGAAACGAGTGGTCCTCGTCCTCGTGCGGGAGCAAGCTGGGGTCGTTTCCGCTGCCCCTCGGCTGAGGCCCCTTGGCGACCCAACCTGGGGGCCGCACACGTTTGGCGCGCTCCAGAACCTCGTCGATCACGAAGACCTGCGTCGCCTTGCGAAGAGTACGAGGGCTAGCCCGGCGAGGGAGGCCGCAAGGCCAGCGGTCGAAGACTTCGGTGCCGCTGCTGAACAAGCTCCGCCTCCGAGACCGCCGCCATCGACGGTTGGTACGGTAGTGGTGGGCACCTTCGCTGGGGGAACCGCTGTCGGCAAGACTTCGATGAGTTCTACCTGGCCATAGACGCCATCCGCACTGCCGCTGTTGGCGATTTGCACGGAAACGGTCTTCACTTCGTCGGGAAGGTCGAACGTGACGTCACCACCACTGGCCGTACCCGTCTGCTGCACGTCGGCATTGGGCGATGCGTTCTTGCCACCAAAACTCCATGCGATGGCTCCGTCATACTTGAGCAGCACCACGGGGGTGAACGGGGTCGAGCTTCCGCTGCCCGGGACGCCGCCCCCGCCGCCGAGGCTCTTCGCCGTGAACTTCACTTGGAGCTTGCGGCCGGTCTTTTCGCTCAGCGTTCGAGAAAAAGACATGACACCGGGAACGAGGGCGAGATTGATGCTCTGCTTGCCGACGGCGTAGTACTGAAGCGCACCACCGATCGGCTTGTCTGTGTACGTGAGCGATCGCGCGCACTTCGGAAAGACACCGCGCTTGGTCATGGCAGCTTCGAGCGCCGTTGCGCCAGCAGGGAGGTCCACCTTCAAGCCCTTCGTGAACAGCGTGGCGAGCTCCGCGTAGCTGAGGTCGAACTTCCCCGGATTTGCCATCATCGTGCGGTAGAGCGAGCGATCGAAATCACGGCGTTGGTTTTCCGGCAGCGACGCGCGCGCGCTCCAGAGCCCTCCCGAGAAGAGCGTCGAGTCGAGGTGGACTTCGCCCGAAACACCCGAGGGGCACGTGTCGGTGTTGTCGAGGGTGCGAATGACGCCTTCGTTTTGGCTCAAGTCTTTCGACGCATACTCTCCGACGTTCGGGTCGCCGATGATGGCCGACGAAAAGTAGTCGGCGAGCCCTTCGTTCATGCCACCGGGAGCGGCACTGAGACCTTGCTCGTCGAGCGTATAGGCTCCGAGTTCGAGGGTCTTGTCGACGACCGCGTGCGTGAACTCGTGATACACGACGTCGGCATCGTACGCGTAGTCACGCTCCGGGCCCTGTCCGAACCACATGGTTCCCTGGCCGATGCCGAACACCGAGGCGAAAGGATCGCCTGCGCCGCCGGGCGAGAAGAAGGCATTCGAGTAGGGCTCGAGAGGGATGTTGACGTCGGCTGCTTTGTTGAGGTCACCTTCGAACACCCCGGCAGGTACTTGCAGATTCGCTACTGCCGAGAATGGCTTGGAGGCAACGACTTGCGCGTCGGGACGGCCGTCGAGCTCGCGGAAGAACCCGTAGGCCTTCGCCGCATGGAAGTAGATCGAGACCTCCGCGAACGTATCGCCCTTCGATGCGTCACTCTTGTCGTCGACGGGCGTAAATACGAAGTCCCCGTTGTTGTCTGCGGTCGCAGTGGGAGCCACGTCGCACACGTGCAAGTTGACGTTGAAGCCCCCGAACGAGACCGGCTTCAACGACTTCTTGTCGATGCAGTTGAAAGCCTGCAGCGTATCGTTTTGCAGAATGCCGCCCTGGCTTGGAATGCTGAGCGATAGGACCTCGGTCGCCTTCGTCGTCACCGGGTTCTGTGGGTAGACGCTCGCCTTGTCCATGAATTTGACGCGGTTCTCGCGCCAGCGCACCTCGCCCGTGCTCGCATCGACGAACGTCCGATAGGAGACCGGTACACCTTGATCGAACGTGAGTGGAGAAAGGACCTCCCAGGTGAGTTCGAGCGCTTCACCTCGGTTGCCATTCCACCACACGAGTTCGGTGCGTGACGCATCGGACACGTGTGCTGCGCGAACGGCTGTTGCGCGGTCGACAGGGGCGAACTGTGCTCGCGAGAACTCCGTCGCGACTGACATTTGAACGACGGCACGCTTCGTGGCCTTGCTTTCACGAACGGAGGCGCCGTGGCCGAGCACGCGATAACCACCGTGACGCTGTTCGAAGCGCGTGATGGTCCCGCTGGGAAGGTCCTCCTGCGAAAGCACGACGAGGCTGTTCGCGGCTTCGGTCGTGAGCACACGACGAAGGGCCTGCTCCGCGCGCGCGATGGGCGAGCGTGAGAGCGATGCCAGCTGGACGTCGACCTCGACCCCAGAGGCGCTCGCAGCGCGTGAAGCGGAGAGTGCGCCCACGAGGACGGCAAGGGCGGAGAAGCGGGAAAGGGGCGAAGACAAGCGTGAGCGGGAAGCCATGGCCGGCTGACTCTGGCAGAGCCTCTGGAAATGTAAAGAGGAGCGGGCGTGGGGTTTCATGCCGCCGAAATTTTCTGACAAAGCGCGAGCAGAGGGTCGTTTTCAGGGAAGGTTTTCGCGTCGCTCTTTTCGCGCCGCGAGAAGGTAGGGAACCACGGCCGGCAGTGTGAGCATACCGAGCATCGTCATCATTCCTCCGAAATCCTTCGTCCGATCGATGTACTTTCCAATCAACGGTGCAAGGACGATGTGAGTGACGGATTGGGCCGCTGCACTGAGCCCGCCTGCCGTCGATGCGCGCTCTTTCGGAACGCGTGACATGAGGTCGGCGGTCAGTAGCGCGTAGAAGCCGCCGCAGCCGGCCGTGCCCAGCCCGAGCACGAACATGGAGGATTTCGGACCGGGCGCGCGGTCGACGAAGGCCATCGCCATCGTGAGCACCGCGGCTCCGAGCAGGAGGTCCCAATGCGTCTTCCGGGGCGAGCCTTCTGCCTCGTGGTCACGTCGGCTTCCAGCGAAGGCAAACCCGAGCGAACCGATGTCGAAGAGAAGGGGCACCATCCACACGTAGTGGCTTACGTCGTTTTGCGGAACATGCCGAGCTTCGTTCAAGTATTGCGGCGCCCAGTTGATCGCGAAGAGCATGACGGGCGCAGAACAAAGAATGCCGAAGAGCGCGCGAAAGACGACCGACAATCGGAAGAGAGAGCGGATACTGGTCGGGGTGGGCTGTGGGTGAAACAGCGAATCCGGAGGGAGAACCTTCTCCTCTTCGGGCCCCTTTGCGCCGCGGCTCACGAAGAGCCAGAGGGGGACCCAGACGAGACCCACGACAGACGTGAGCACGAAGGCTGCGCGCCATCCGAAGTGACGATTGAACGTCACGGCGAGCGGCGCGGCGATCATCGCGCCAATGGAACTGCCGGTGAAGAGCATACCGAACGCGAAGCTTCGAGCGCGGACGGGCATGGACCGACGCACCGTCTGCGCCGCTGCAGGGAACGTGGGCGACTCCGCGAGTCCTAGGCCGATGCGCAGGGCGAAGAGAATTGCGAACGAAGGAGCGAGTGCCTGCATGGCCGCCACGACGCTCCACACCAGAACTGCGGTGGTCAGGCCTTTGCGCGCTCCGTATTTGTCGAGGAGAATGCCCGAGAGTGGTGCGCCGACAAGGTAAGCCATCGAGAACGCACTGGTGAGCCAGCCGAAGTGCGTGTGGTTCATGTTGAGCGCGACCTTCACCGTGGGCGCGATTGCTGCGAGCGCTTGCCTGTCCACGTAGCTCACGGTGAGGGCAAGGGTCGCGACCACGGCGAGTGCCCAGTTCGAAGATTCGGCTGTGCCGCGGGCGAAGGTAGCCGCGGCAATGGATTCCGCGCGGGCGTCGTGGCCTGAGTGAGAAAGCTTCATGGTGCAGGATCGGTTCGATGAAGCGGGGCAAACTTGCCCTCGCTCGTCGTGAAGATGCGGCGGCTGTCACTATCGAAGCAGATCGCTTCTCCTTGCAAGTCGAGACCGAGCGCCACGGGACACGGAGTCGAAGAAAGAGCATCAGCGAGCGACTGCGAGGCGCCCACCGACCACAGCTTGGCGGTGCCGCTGTAGTCGCGAATGACGACGCTCTTGCCGTCGGGAGAAAAGGAGCCGCCGGTTGCCGTGTCGACAGGCACGTCCTTCATGAGCTTCGCGCTTCCCGTGCCCTTGACGAAGGGGCCGAGGCGATAGAGCTGCCCTCGAGCCCTTTCCTTCGTCACGATGAAGAGCTCGAGCGTACGAGGGTCGACGAGCAACGTCTCCGCATCGTGCGGCGTGCCGCCCTCGTAGGTGAACGTCATGACATCGGCGGCAACATGAAGGTCAATGGGAGCGTCGGGCACGCGCGGCTCCTCGATGCGATAGATGAAGAGCTCCGTTCTCGCCGTGAGGTTGTCACCGATATCGGCCGCGTAGATGTACGTTCGGGTGCCCTCTCGGCCAACGGCGATGTCTTCGATGTCGACCGCGCTGACGCCGTCGAAATGAACCTGCCCGCGTGCGCGTCCGTTTTTGCCGAGTGCGAAGACCCGTGCTTCGTCGCCGGAGTCATTGTGGCTCCAGAGAAGGTCGCTCTGCGTGAAGCTCGGCGCCAGTCCGGAAGCCTCTTTGAGGTCGGGATCGCCCAGCTTGCCGACTTCGACGGTACCTTCCTGCTCTTTGCAGGTGGGCTTCGGCGCCTCCGCACCCGGCCCGTCGGACGCGCATCCAAGGAAGAAGCATGCGGTGGCGCAGGCGAGCAGCGCTCGTGAGGTGCGTGAGGTAAATGGGGTCACAGCGCAGCGTCTCCGGCGACCTCGTGTCGCAAAGCCCACAGCTCGACCCGTCGATTCAGGTGAAGTGCGCCGGCGTCCGGGACGGCGGGGTTCGCCTGGCCGTGTGCATCGACTGTGAGGCGCTCGGCATCGACTCCCGCAGCCAGGAGCGCCCGCTTCACAGCGAGGGCTCGCGCGGTCGACAGCACGAAGTTCTTGTCGTCTTCGCCCGATGCGTCTGCATGGCCTTCGATGCGGACCCGTACGACTTCCGGATGGATCGAAAGGTATGCGGCTGCGCGCTGCAGTGTGACTTCCGCTTGCGCGTCGATGCGAGCGCTGCCGTATTCGAAGAGAAGTGGCTTGTCGAGAGGTACGAGCGATTCACGTGTGAGAGGCAATTTGACCGCGGTGACCGTGGCCGACGTCGTCGCTCGCGCCGAGGTGCTCGAATCGAAGTCGGTGGTTGCGCCGATCACGGAGGAACTTCGTTGTCGAAGTGCAACGAAGGTGAGCGCGAGTGCGGCGAGCACAGCGAGTGCGATGATCCACCCGCTACGGAAACGAGAGGGATCAAGAGCTTCCCCCCGGGGTGTCGGTGCTCCGTCGTCTTTTGCGGCGTCCGAGAGCCGCCGTGTAGCCGGGGGCGATTCAGTCGAAGCGACGAAGACTCGAGCCAAGTCGCCGAAGCCGTGCACGGTCTCGCCACGCGCACCATGAGAGCGAGGCTCGGCGCCCCAGTGGATGACGTGCAGCTTCTCGGTGTGCGTATCGAAGAAGTAGTGTTCGCTCGAAAGTGCGGGCAAAGAAAAGGCGCCCCGAAACGCATGGTAGGCGGAAGAGCGCTCCTCGAGGGCACGTTCGAGGCGCTTCGTTGCTGCCTCGAACGTTGCGATGGCGCGCTCGACCTCCGAAGGCCTTCGAGCGCGCGCCTCATCCAGCGGAACGAGATTGCGGACGTGCCAGCGGACGACACGAGGTGCGTTGGGATTGCCCTCCGTCTCCGGAACGATGAGCGCGCCGTCCATGAGCGCTGCCTGGTTCAGGTCTTGCGCGAGCTTCCAAATCGAGACACCCTCCGTGAGGCGCGGCATCCATCCGTCGTTCGTCGTCATCGGCCGTCGCGTCCCGCATCACCAGCGCCGGGCCGCGGAACCGTGCCGTAGCCGCGTCGCTCGAAGCCGCCGACGACGCAGCCAGCGGGGTAGCAGCGGAGAACACGCGAGAGGTCTCTCGCGCCTGCGTCGGCGTCCGCATCCGCATCAGAAGCGCGTTTTCCAGGGAGCGGCGGGGAGGGGACCCGCAGGAACGAATGTCCGCCATCGAGCGACTCGAAGAGGCCGCCACTGTCATGCAACCCAAGGCCGTAAGGCCCAGCAAAGGAAACATATCCATCGAACGAGTCGAGGTCAGGCTGGCCATCGAATCCCAGTTCAATCGAGTAGCTCTTTCCTCCCGCTCTTACGCCCACGACGCGGAAGCGGTTTTGTTCCGTCACGAGGAACTGCGGTGGGGTTTCGCTCTCCGATTCCATCTTCCGAGGATGTGATTTCGGCAGATGTGGTTCGGCGTTGGATGCGTCGGGCGAAGCCGCGTCGACTTCGCTCGCAGCGAAGTGCTTTCCGATGGCCCAAGGCAGTTCATCCTTCGGAAAACGGCGGAGTCTGCCGGAACGCCCGAGACCGATCGTGAGCGAGCCATCGGGTTCGGCAGCGAAGACGAATACCTCGTCGTGTGGTGCGGGAAACAAGTGGACGCGCGCTGTTTCTGCGATGGTTGAAAGTCCCGGGGAGAGCGTCGCTGTCTTCCACGAAAGCGTCGTCGGGTTTCGCAGGCAGACGGCAAATCGTTTCGTGGCTCCTTCACATTCCGTGTCCTGAATGAGCGTGCCGAACTCGTTGGAAACGAGCCCCTTCAGCATGCCGGGAATTCCTTCGAGCTCACGAATGGGGGTGGGTTCATTGGCGAGAACACCGGAGAATCCACCGAAGGAACCCGGAACGGCGGAGAGGTCCTGCAGTCCCGCGTCGGGGAGTTCCTCTTTTGGCGACAAAACACGGAAGACGCGGTCGCGTGCAGGATTCTCGTCGTCTGCGTGCATGATAAACGTTTGCGTCCACGTGCACGCGAGGAGGTCGTGCATCGGTCCGACGACGCGGCAATCTCCGGGATTCATGCCGAGCGCGTGCGACGCCGAGAGCGTCCAGGTCTCGCGGTCGAACCGGCCTTCCGGAAGTTCCCCGCGCGTGTTCGTTGCGGGAACGAGCGTCGGTCCGAGCGTCGTGCGACGAGATCCGTCGAAGGCGTACGTGCCCTCGACGATGCGGGTAGGGCCTTCGGAGCCGTAGGCGATCACGGTGCCGCTCTCATCGCTGGAGAGCGTCGAAACAGTGTTCGAGCCGATGCGCTTCCACGTCGTCTCGCCGGGCGCGCGTGCGAAAAGACCCTCCGGGCCGCGCAAGAATGCGAGCCCCGTATCCATCGTCAGAAGCGTCTCTGCGCGGGGCGTCGACTTGGGAGGGGCTTCGCCGTTCGGGAGTGAAACCATGCGGGACTGGGGCGTAGACTCGTCGATGAGAACGACGAGGTCGTCCGTCGTGGGGAAAGCCTTGTCGTTGCGCATCGACACATGCCCGCCAATTTGCGCGCACGTCCCGAGCGGCAGCACGCCAACCGACGCTACGCTATGGCAAGGCTTTCCGATGCCGATGAGCCTGAGTGGCCCATCGAAACGCTCGGCGAAGAACGTTCGATGAATGGCCTCGTCCGTCACGAAGAGAAAGCCCTTGTCGTCCGGGAGCGGGTAGAACGTGGAGAGCTTCTCCGCTGAAGGAACGATGCGGAACGCCGTTCGATCGGTCAGCGTCACACGCTGCCCTTCGATGACGAAACCGAGGCGGTGCGCGTCGATGCGCACCTCGTCGCGGCTTTGAAAGGTGGACGTCGCGTGGTAGCGCGCGGGCGCCCAGGTCGGCGCAGGAAACGCGGACGCATAGGAGCCATAGTGCGGAGCTTCCGAGACACACGAACGACTACACCCAGCGAGCACGAACAGCGTCAGCGAGGTACTCGCGACGAGCTTTCGATTCACGGTGTCTCCAGCTCGAAACGAATGCCCGCAGCCCTGAGGCGCGCAGCCAACGCGTCGCCCATCGCGTACGCCGGCGTCACGACGCCGTAGTTTTCGGGCAAGTCGTCGTACGCAAGAGCGAGCGCCGACTCACCGAGCATTTTGGCTGTGTCGCCATAGCCAGGGTCCTGGTCTCCTTCGACGCGGAGGTCGAGCGAGGCTTCCTCGTTCCGAGTGCCGAAGAGGCGAATGCGATAGAAGCCGGACTCGCGCTGTTCTTTCGTTGGGCCTTCGCCACTCTTCGGAAACCAGCGTGCGAGCAAGCGGCGCGTCGCCTTCTCTTGGCCGAGGGTGAAGAGGGCACCCATGCCGACGGTGAGGCCTGCTGCAGTCGCGTAGCCTTTGGCGCCCTTGCCCGTGCACATCCACTCGCGATAGCGAAAGTCGAAACCGTACAGCTCCTCGAGGAGGGCATTGGAGCGCCGCACCACGCGGGCATTGACCGGGCCCATGAAAAACGGCGCCACGTAACCTGGAACGCCGCGGAAGGGACTCTTCTTCCATGTCGACGCATCGCGGTCGTTTCCGGTCGTTCCCTTCGGCGACAGGCCGTATGGGTCCGTGATGGAACGCATCGCTTCGGGGTCTCGGCTCGCCGCGTCGAGAACGCCGATGAGCGACTGCGCCGTACCACCGCTGAACCCACCGCGCGTCTTGAGGACCACGAAGTCGACGCGATGGAGCGGTGCGCCGAAGCGCAAGAGGGCCTCTTTTTGCAGGAGGTAGACGCCGATATCGGAAGGAACGGAATCGAAGCCGCAACAGTGAACGATGCGCGCTTTCGTTCGAATGGCCTCGTCGTGGTGTGTGTCGATGGAATGACGCACGAAGGGGACTTCGCCGGTGATGTCACAGTAGTGTGTGCCCTGCGCGGCACAGGCTGCAACCACGCCGCGGCCGAGCACGTCGTAGGGGCCTGCAGTGCTGCAGAGCACACGCGTGTCACCGGCGAGCCGCGCGACGCCTTCTTTGGAATCGACGTCGACGACGACGATGTCGGGACGCGTGCCCTCGAACGCGCTGGCAATTTCCTCGAGCTTCGCGCGGTTGCGACCTGCAATGGCCCACCGCGCGGGCGAGGACTTGGATGCGGCAAGCGCGCGAGAGAGGTAGGCTCCTACGAGCCTACCCGTGTATCCCGAAGCTCCGAGGAGCGTGATGTCATAGCCCCTCGAAGGCATCGAAAACCGACGTTCTCCCGTATGGCAAGGTGAGGTTCAGAGGCCGGCGCAGTGGGTGAGCGCGAGGACCGCATAGGCGGTCGCGGCGTCGGTCATGAACGTGCGGTTCTGTGCGTCCTTCACGTTGACGGATTGCCCGGGCCACGAGCCGTCTTCGGCCTGAGACTTGCCGAGCCACGCGAGCGCCTTCTGAGTTTCAGCCTTCCGCGAAGGCTCACCGCAGAGGGCGAGGGCGGCAATCGCCGTCGCATAGCCATCGGAGATCGACGCGACGTCGCTCGCGAGGGCGCCCTTGCCCCACCCACCGGCGGAGAAGCCGCCATCCTCGAGCTGCTTCGCCACGATCTGTGCGGCGATGCCATCGCGCTCCTCGGCCGTGAGTGCATCCTTCATGAAGCTGCTCGCCCAGAGGGTGATGACGCGATCGTGGAAGGCCATCGTCGTGAGGCGTGACTTGACGTAGGAGACGACCTTCGCCGTGTTGGCGGCTTGAGAGGGCGTCGAGTCGGCGGGGATCGAGCCCAGCACCATGATGGCCATCGCGGCCCCGAAGTCGTTGCGGGTTTCCCAGGGCTCGAGCTTGAACTCGAGCCAGGCCCACGTGCCGTCGGCGCTTTGGGTGGCCCACATGCGTTCGAAAGCGGCCTTCGATTGAGCCGAGAGGGCCTTCTTGGACCACACTTCGTCCATCGCGAGAGAGACGCCGTTCAGGAGTGCTTCGGTCGCGAGAGATTCCTTCGTCTTCGCGTCGCCATCTTTGCCGTAGAAGGGCGTCGCACCCGCGCCAAGAGCCACGCGCGCTTCGAAAGCTGCGCGAGCGGCGTCGCCCGCAGGGGTCGCCATCTTGGTGGCGATGGAATGACGAGCGAGTGAGTACGGGAAGGTCGTATGGCACGACATCGCGCACGGGACGTTGCTGATCTTGGGGGGAGACTTCACCCACTTGTCGGAGCGCATCTCGAGGTAGCCGCCAGCGCGTTCGCGCCAGTCGTCACGCAGACCCTCGAGCTTGATGGGCGTCGATCCGGAGTCGGTCGTCGTACCGCTATCGGTGCCTGCATCGGAATCTCCGCTCGGCGTCACCGTCGTCGTGCAGCCCGAAACCGCACCCGCGGTCGCGGCGCCCGTGAGCGCGAGAGAGAGAACCAACACGGGCAGCGACGAACGCCGGTGGAAGATGGAAGCGAAGGAATTGGAAAGAGCGGCCATATTGCGGCGCATCATAGTGGGCGACCGCGCCTGCGCAAGGACAAGGTAGGCCAATATGCTACTTTCGGTAGAATTGGCCTAGCCTTTCGAGAAGGAGGGATCCCCATGAACGACGACGACGACACCATTGCGACCTTCAGTGGCAGTCCTTCCCGTTGGTCTCTCATCGTCCACGGCGGGGCCGGCCTCATCCCCGACGAACAGAAGCCGCTTCACGAAGAGGGCTGCCGCAAGGTCGCCGAGCGCGTCGGTAAGGCGCTCGCCGAAGGAGCCTCCGCGCTACTAGCGGTCCAAATGGCGGTCGAGTCGCTCGAAGACGACCCTGTGTATAATGCAGCTACTGGCGGGGCGCTCACACAAACGGGCGACCTCGAGCTCGACGCAGCGATCATGGACGGTGCGTCGCTGGGCGCCGGCGCCGTCTGCGCGCTTCCTCCTTTCAAGAATCCCATCGCCATCGCCAAGCGCATCCTCGAAGTCGGAGAGCACGTGCTCTATGCGGGGGAAGGTGCCGCGGCCTTCGCGCGTTCTCATGGTTTCATGCCGGCGAGCGCGGAGGACATGATCACCAGCCGGGCGCGAGAGAAATGGAAGGCGCACCTCGAGCGGCGAGAGAAGGGGGCCACGAAACGAGGGGAGAGCGGCGGCACCGTTGGCGCCGTCGCGTACGATCTCCAAGGGCACGTCGCCGCAGCGACGAGCACGGGCGGAACCACGGGGAAAGCCAAGGGGCGCGTCGGCGACAGTCCGCTCATTGGTGCCGGCACCTACGCCGACGACGAGCGCGGTGCCGCTTCGGCCACGGGCGATGGTGAGGCGTTCATCAAACTGTGCGCGGCGAAAACGACCTGTGATTTGCTTTCGGGTGGGCTCCCTCCAGGGGAAGCGGCCAAAGAAGTACTCCTGCGCGTGCTTACCCGAGCCTTTGGAAGGGGCGGCATCATCGTCGTGGGGCATGACGGCACGCTGGGCTTCGCTCGTTCCTCTCCATGCATGGCGTTTGCGGCCGTGTCCGACACGCTTGCACTGACCTCGGGCTGCTGACACACTCCGCGGCATGCGCACGTCGCCCACCTCCGCCACGTTCTACGGTGTTTTCATCGCTTCGGCCCTCGTGTTGGCCCCTGGTTGCGATGAGCCCAAGAAAGAAGCACCGAAGCCCACGTCGAGCGCGACGGCGACGACACTCGCTTCGACCGAGCCCGTGCCCACGGTCGCCCCGACCGCGAGCGCCACTGCGAAGCCCAAGAAGGCTGCTCGCGTGTGCCCCGAAGGCCCGAACCTGAAGACCGATGATGCTGTCATGGAAGCGCAGCTTCGGATCAAGCTTGGCAAGAAGCCGGGCGAGGTCATCAAGCTCTCGGAGCTACCGAACGTCAAGTCGCTGAATCTGACCGAAGAAAAGAGCATCGATGAGCTCGACCCGTGCATCTTTCCCAAGCTGATCGGCCTCAAGTTTCTCTATCTCGGCAAAGGAGACTACGACGACCTCACGCCCATCGCGGGGCTCACCCAGCTCGAGACGCTACGCGCGTCCATCAGCAAAGTGAGTGACCTCCGTCCGCTCGAGAAGATGGTCAAGCTCGACCAACTCGATTTGGGCCGCACACAAGTGCGTGACTTGTCCGTGCTCGCGAACTTCAAGAACCTGACCGAGCTCCAGCTCGACGAAACGCCCATCGCGGACCTCGCACCGCTCGCCGAGTGCAAGAAGCTGAAGAAGGTTTCCATCAAGAGCACGGCCGTATCGGACCTCAGCCCGCTGCGCGGCGCGACCGACCTGAAGTTCCTTTACATTGGCGGCTCGGCCGTCAAGGACACGAGTGCGCTCGGCGGGCTGGTGTCCCGCGGTCTCAAGATCTCGAGCGAGTAGGTTTCGACCCTACGCGCCCAGCGGTGCCAGCAGCACTTCGAGGTCGTCTTCCGAAAGCGCCGTGTCGACGCCGCCTTCGCCCAGGATAGCATCGGCCATGCGCTTCTTCTGCTTCTGCAGGCGCAGCATGCGTTCTTCCACACTACCTGCAACGTACAGGTGATGGACGAACACGGGCTTCGTCTGCCCGATGCGATAGGCTCGGTCGGTTGCTTGTGCTTGTACGGCCGGGTTCCACCACGGGTCGAAGTGGATGACCGTGTCGGCGCTCGTGAGCGTGAGGCCCGTGCCACCGGCCCGTAGGCTGATGAGGAAGACGTCCACTTTGCCGCTCTCGAACTCGTCGACGACGGCTCTGCGGTCTTCGGTATTACCCGTCAGGCACGTGTAGCGAATGCCTTCCGCGCGGAGTCGTTCGGCGATGAGTGCGAGCATGCTCGTGAACTGCGAGAAGACGAGAACACGCTGACCGCCCGCAAGGCGCTCGCGGAGCAGATTGTCGAAGAAGTCGAGCTTCGCGGAGCGCGGCGTCGTGCGCTTCTTGGCGCTGTCGCTGAGCGGCACGAGCCGCGGGTCGTTGCAGACCTGGCGCAGCTTCGTGAGGGCGCCGAGAATGGGCACCGTCGAAGCCGCGAGGCCCTTCTTTTTGATGAGCTTTCGAACCTCCGCGTGTGCTGCGACACGGATGGTTTCGTAGAGCTCGCGCTGTGAACCGCGGAGCTCGATGGGGCGGAACAACTCCGTCTTCGGGGGGAGGTCCTTCGCGACGTCGGCCTTGGTGCGCCGAATGATGTAAGGCGAGAGGATTTCGCGGAGGGCCGCGAGGCGTTCGTTGTTCTTCTGCTTCTCGATGGGGACCCGAAAGAAGCGCGTGAAGTGCACTTCGTCGCCGAGAAGACCCGGGTTCAAGAAGTCGGAGATCGCCCACAGTTCGCCGAGGTGGTTCTCGACGGGCGTGCCGGTGAGGCAGAGACGATGCCGCGCCTTCAGCGTACGAACGACGCGATGTGCTTGGCTCTTGTCGTTCTTGATCGTCTGCGCCTCGTCGAGGATGAGCAAGTGGAACGTGAGGTTCGCGAATCGCTCTTCGTCACGGATGACGACAGGGTAGGTCGTGACGACCACGTCGGCGCCTTCGATGCGATCGTAGTTCTCGTGACGGTTCGAGCCCTGGAGCGCCGTGACACGGAGACTCGGTGCGAACTTTTCGATCTCTCGTTGCCAGTTCTGGACGAGGCTCGTGGGCGCCACGATGAGGGCCGGCAAATCGAGACGGCCTGCCTGCTTCTCCAGCGAGATGTGGGCGATGGTTTGAAGCGTCTTGCCGAGACCCATGTCGTCGGCCAGGATGCCGCCAACCTCGTCGTAGCGGAGGCTCTGGAGCCATTTGACGCCATCTTCCTGGTAGGGTCGAAGTGTCGCTTTGAGCGCACTCTTCGCGAGCGTCTCGAGGGAGAACACCTCTTCTTCCGTCTCGACGGCGCGCGAGCTACCCCGGCTCGCGGGTGCTCCCGTGAGCGTGAGCTCGGCGCCGTCCTGCGTGAGGGTTCGTTCGAGCCGATCGATGGCGCCTGCGCGGCCCTTGGGAAACTTGATCTTGTCTTGGCCGAAGCGCTCGCCTTGATAGAGCTCGGCGAGCACACGCAAGATGGTGCGCATCTTCGCGGCGGGAATGGGCAGGTACAGACGCTCGCCCACTTCGACCGCGATGGTGCGCGCGCCGGGGCGAACGAGGTCCTCGAGGCCTTCGCCACTTGCGGAGCGGTCGAGCAAGTCGAGGAGTGCCGGGAGCAGCGAGAGCCGCTTGCCCTGCAGTTCGATGCCCATCTCGAGTGTGAACCAGTCCTTGTTCGTTTCTGCGTCGACGTCCGCGTACCAGGGTGGCTCCGCGTCGACGGTACGGAAAGCGTGGCTCGCGTCCTCGGTGATCTCGAACCCGATGCGCTTCAGTTGCGGAAGGATGTGCGACTGGAAGCTGCAGAAGTCGTGGACGTTGCCACCGATGGCCACCGCGTAGTCGGCATCGGCGTCGGCGGCGACGTCATCCATGCAAGAAAGGTCGGTCGCGCCGAAGCTCTCGAGCACACGCTTCGCACGGCGTTCGGCCGCGAAGTCACGGGGCGTGTCGCACTCTTCCGACTCGTCGGCAGAGACGATTTCACCATCGTAGTCGAACGTAAGCTTGAGAAGCGGAACTTGCTCCGTGTCGAACCGCTCAGAGAAACCTTCACATCGATGAAGCGTCACCTCACCGGAGAAGAGGTGGAGGCGAGGGATGGGCTCCCGCGCGGTACGTGCCGAGGGAACCGTTTCACTGTTGGGGGGAGTCGTTCCAGTACGCGCGAACGCGTCGGAAGTATGAATCACGGTCATCCGTTAGATCACACGCGATCCGACTTGTCGAACTTTTTCGATAAGAAAGGTACGAGGTGTGTGTATGCACCACGCATGGCCTCTGCATCCAAATGGAGGCCATTTTTCGCTGAAATTCGGATCAATATTGCAAGCGAAAAGCGACCAAGGATCGCGGCCCCCTCTTCGTGATGCAAGGGTGCACCATAGCTAGTGGTCAGCCGAACGAGCCGGCCCAAGATCCAGCCCCTAAACTTTTTCCGCTCTCGCTTTGCCGCCCGTGGAAGGCGCATCCAAGGCCGTTCGACCCGGGGACAGGGCCTTCGGGGCGGTGCCAGGCGGCAAGTTCTGGATCGGTCGGGCCGCCCCACGGACGGTCTCGCCGGGCAGCTGGTAGGGCATGCGCAACATTCTTCGCATGAGCTCGTGCATACGCCAGCCGAAGTACGAGCTGACGAAGGGAGCCGCCTGCTCCATGTCGAAATAGGGGTTCTTGAGCTTCCCGAGCTTGACGAGCAGAAGGACCTGCTCGGCCACGCTCACGGGGCATCCCTCCATGCGGACGACGTTGTCGGCATTCCACAGCTTCTTCGTCATCTTGCCCATCTTCACGAAGATGTCGTCGGCTTTGGCTTCGAGGGGGTTCTTGTGAGAGCGATCGACGTACTTGCTCTGAATCTGGACGAGGTTGCCCGCGATGTTTCCCTCGAACGAGGCGCAGTCACCGATGAAGACGACCTTCTCGCCCTCTTTGGCGTCGATCGTCCCTTTGTAGTCGCCGAACACGATGTGGGTCTTCGGCATTTTCGCGTCGGTGCGATCGTCGAAGAGGCGCATGATCTCGACGGCCTCTTCCATCGACCCGGGGCAACCGCCCCAACAATAGTTCGTGGTGTCGCTCGGCGGCGGCCCTGCGTAGGCTTTGATGTTCGTGCCCTCGAAGTATTCTTCGACGCGAATGAGCCCAACGCGGAAGCCTTTTGCCCGCGCCTTCGCTTCGAGAAGTGAGGTGTCGCCACCGATCTCGATCTGGTCGAGGTCGATGGGGCCGAAGCCGGCTTCGTATGCGAGTCGGATGTGCGGGACAGAAAGCGGATCGACACCGATGATCGCGCAGCACACCGCGTCGAAGGCCAGCTGATTGTTCCCCGTGATGACCAGGCCCAGGTCGAAGGGGAGGGGCGTCAGCATGCGACCCTCACCGGCGGTGATGGCATCGATGGCGATGAATTGGGGCTGCACGATGTACTGCAGGTCGCGCACCTTCTCGTCGAGCTTGTGGTCGTGATCGATGAGACGATGACGGTCGTCCTGAATGCCGATGTAGTTCTTCAGAGAGAACGTAACCGTCGTCCAAGGGTGCGCCTTGAACTTGGGGCAGTTGACGAAGAAGTCGGCTTTGGCAACAGGCTCCGGCGTGAAGAATGAATCTCGAAGGCGCCCCTCGTGAAAGAGCGGCACCTCGACCTGGGTCGTCTCTTCGAAATGATAGAGCTTCGCCCAGGGCGTGCGCTCCATGAGCTTGTAGTACCCGCCCTGTTCGAAGGCGAACCGCGTGGGCATGGTGATGCCGCAACGTTCACCGACGGCGATTTCCGACAGGTCGTCGCGTGCTCGTGACCGCAGCGCACAGAGCACTCCTTCGATGAACTCGGGGCGCGTGTAGGCGTGCGGAAACCGCGGGCCGGAGGCAACGACGTTGGGCTTCACCAGCGTGCGGCCGAACGGGCGAAGCTCCATCGCGTCGAGTGCGTCGGCGCAGATGGCCTCGATGCGTTTCGCATCATAAGTGTCGCACGCGTAGATTCGTACCTGGGCGCGCGCGGTCATTCTTCGATTGTATCACGAACGGTCGCGCTTGGCGAAAGCCGCCCAGGAGCCCTCTGCGTCTCGCTACGGGTCTCTTTGGCGCCGATGCCATCGACGCGCGTCATACCCTACCAACCCATGACACCCTTGAAGAAGGGCTCGAACGCTTGGGCGAGCTCCTGATGGTACGCCGCGTTCGGGTGGTAGTAACAGCCCGAGATCTTGTTGTCGTCGAAGTTCTCGGTAAAGAGGTACGTGTAGATGTTGTTGTCGCCGTTCGCTGCCCGTGCTTGCTGAATCCCTTCGATGGCATTCTTGATGTTCGTGCGTGAAGCGTAACCCGCTGGGTACACGTCACGAATTTGCGGGCCGACGAGGAGGAAAATCTTCGCGTTCGGGTACTGCGTGCGAATTTGACCGACGAGGGTGTCGTACTTCGTCTTGAACGTGTTGAAGTTTGCCGGGGCGGGCGGGGAGTAATCCTCGCCTCCGAGAACCGAAAGCACCGCGTCTGGCGTGACGCGATTGAAGTCCCACAGATTGCCAATCGTCTCCGGCAGTGCGCGAGGAAAGAGCAAGTCGAAGGTCTGGTTGTCTTGGGCGCTCGCGTTCTTGGTGATGCCCTTCCCGGAATAGCCGAGCAAGGACAGGTCGGCATTGACCGCGTCCGCGAGGAGCTGCGGCATGCTTCGGTGGGCATTGTGCGTGTAGCTCGGCGCACCGCCGGGGCAGCTTGGCCCGACGCCATCGACACCGAAACCATCGAAGGTCGATTCCGAGAGGAACTCGATGTGGCGGGTCTTCGGCGTGGGCGGTGCCAGCAGCTGACCTCCGCCCGGGAATGTGAGATTGATGAGCTGCACCACGTTCACGTTCGGTTCGGTGCGCTTGTAGATCTCGACTTCGTGGATGCCGGCCGCGAGGCCCGAGGCAATGGAATACGTGTTCGTGCCGCGAGTGAGTTGGAGCGGCGGGGTCTGCAAGACACCATCGATGGTGATGTCGACATAGCCCACGTCGTTCGCAAAACCGGCCGAGTCCTTCAACGTCGCGTCGACGGCGGTACCATCGAAACGAGCAACGATCTTCGTGCCAGGCCACGCGAGGCGTGCACCTGCGACATCGTTCAAATCGACGCGGCCGATATACTGGATCGCCGGCGGCTTCGGGGGAACGTACACGTCGACGACGTCGGAGCCGGCGTCACTCGCATCGGGGCCCACGAACGAATCCGGCGTCGTGTCGGACAGGGAAGCGTCATTCACGTCTCCATCAGACGCGTTTGCGTCCGAGCCGGCTTCGCTCGGTCCGATCGCGCCATCTGCGAGAGCGGCATCGTCGCCGTTGCCGCCCCCGCTGTCCGTGTCCCCACCGGAGGAGGACGACGAGCTCGAGCCCGAGCTGCAGGCGACGAGGACGGATAGCGCGAAGGACCAAGCAGAGGCAGAACGAAGGCGCATGAAGGAACTCTAACCCAGAATTCTCGCATGTCATCCGCAGTCGTACCTTAGAATGCATTCGATGTTCTTTCGTTTCCCCTTGCACGTGCCTCGCTGCCGCCGTTTTCCCTTACTCGCG
Organism: Polyangiaceae bacterium; assembly: GCA_046351415.1. Classification (GTDB taxonomy): domain Bacteria; phylum Myxococcota_A; class Polyangia; order Polyangiales; family Polyangiaceae; genus JABFRG01. Next base: position 384,040 of record JAXLYO010000003.1, read on the forward strand.
CTTCGCGGCGCTCTCCTGTGCGTTCCCGTGGTTGCGCTTGCGTGTGGCGAAAGTGCGGAAAGCTCCTCCGGCAGCTCGGGCCCCTCGAGCACGTCGAGCACCACGAGTAGTTCGAGCAGCACGAGCAGCGGCGGCGTGGACGGAGGGTCGAGCTCCGGAGGAAACGATGCCGCGCCCGACGCTCCGGTCACATATCCAGATCCGATTGCCGGTATCGGTGCGCCCTCTCTCGTCAGCGGCGGATTTGTTTTCACCGAGGGGCCGCTATGGTTGCCTGCGTCGAACAAGCTGCTCTTCTCGGACGTACAAGGCAACAAGATGTATGAGCTACCAGCCGGAGGCACGACCGCTTCGACGTTCCGCGATCCGAGCAACCGCGCCAATGGTCACGCGCTCGCGCCAGGTGGGGTGTTCTACAGTTGCGAACACGGGACCGGCTCCGGCGGTCGCCTCACCAAGACGCTTGCCAACGGCACCGTCGAGCCCGTCGTTTCCATGTTTGGTGGCGCGAATCTGAACTCCCCGAACGACGTCATCGTGCGCGGAGACGGCAATGTGTACTTCACCGACCCGAACTACGGGGGCAACACCCAGCCCAAGCAGAACGTCTTTCGGCTCGCGCCTGGCACGAACGTTCCGCTCGTCGTCGACGACACGCTGAGCAAACCAAACGGTATCGCGCTATCTCCGGATCAAAACACCCTCTACGTGGCGTCCTACGCCGGCAACTTCGTGAAGAAGTACCCGCTCGACGCCGCAGGGGTTCCGGGCGCAGGAACGATGTTTCTGCAGAACGTGGCGTCACCGGACGGCATTGCCGTAGACGACGCCGGAAACCTCTATGCGGCGGTGAACGCGGGCGTTGCGGTCTACCGACGCGACGCGACGCTCATTGGTACGATTTCCATTCCGAACGGAAAGAGGGCCTCGAACATCGCGTTCGGCGAGGCGGACCGGAAGACCCTCTACATCACGGCTCAAACCGACCTCTATCGCGTCAAAGTGAACGTCCCGGGCCCCCCCTGAGCGCGCGGGTCACTTTTTTTGCAACTTTCGAGGCGCCCGTCCGTCTGAGGCACGGTTGCCCCTCGTTTCTCAGCAAGGAAAGAAGATGAAGCGCACCCTCTGGTTCCCGCTCCTGGTTCTTGTGGCCGTCGGCTGCCGCACGTCGACCCATACGCCAGAGGGGGTGCCGCTCACGAACCCGGAGGCTGTCGTTACGGACGTGACCGGTGATGACGCTTGGGCGCTGCCGCCTGCACCGGTGTCGACTTCCGTGGTCGGTCTCCTCGAAGGCCCCCCGCCCGCGAAAGGGGCGCGGTCCCCCATCTCGCTCACGGCGCCGGACGGTACCGGTCTCGAACTCGTCTCGCTGGACGTGAGAGCCGCCCTCGAAGACCCGCTCGCCCTCACGGAGATGCGCCTCACTTTCGAAAATCCGCAAGACCGCGTTCTCGAAGGTCAGTTCAAGTTCATGCTTCCCTCCGGTGCCGCCATCTCGCGCTTCGCGATGAAAGTGAACGGCGAATGGCAAGAAGCAGAAGTCGTCGAGAAGCAAGCTGCACGACAGGCCTACGAAGACTTTCTCCACCGCAGGCAGGACCCCGCGCTGCTCGAACAAGCACCCGGAAACGAATTTGCCGCCCGCGTGTTTCCGATTCCTGCTCGCGGCCGCAAGGAAATCATCGTTACGTACTCGCAGGCTCTGGGTACATATGCAGATTACACGATATTTTTGAAGGGCCTCGGTATGCTCGATACTCTCGCGATGCGCGTGACTTCCGCGGGTGTGGAGCTGCCGATCTTCCAAGCAGAGCGACGTCACTTCGTGCCCGGGGGAGACTTCGCGATCCCGACCGCGCGCTTCGAGCGTCGTAGCGGCTTGCGGTCTGCGAACATCATGATGGCCCGCGTGGTGCCGCTGCCGGTCGAGAAGGTGCCCGCGGACCCCCTTTCGTCTGCCGTATTCCTCGTCGACACGAGCGCGTCTCGTGCGCTCGGCCTCGAGGAACAGACCAAGCTCCTCGGCGACCTCGTCGCCGCGCTGCCACCCGCAAGTCGGATTTCGGTTCTCGCGTTCGACCAGTCGACCGAGCTCGTCTTCGAAGGAGAAGCCTCGGCGTTCGGGCCTGCGGCGATGGCCAAGCTCCTGGCGCGCGGCGCGCTCGGTGCGTCGAACCTCGGACTTGCGTTGAAGGACGCTGCCGAACACGCAAAGTCTCGTTCCGATAGTCCCAAACGTCTCGTGCTTCTCAGCGATGGTGTTGCGACGGTCGGCGTCCAAGACGCAGCCTCCATGGCGGCCCAGTTCGAGGGGATGTCGGGCTTTCCATTCCGCCGCATCGACGCGGTCGTCGTGGGCGGCCTCCGCGACGCGAAAATGCTCGAGAAGATCGTCCGGGGGAACCTCCCCGAAGACGGCGTCGTCGTGGATGGCAAGCTCGAGCTCTCGGCGATCAAGGCGCGCCTCGACCGCGCAACGCGCTCGAAGATCGACGTGAAGGTCGAAGGAGCGACCTGGTCGTACCCCGACCGCATCGACGGGATCCAGCCGGGGGACGAGGTCCGCATTTTCGCGGAAGTGCCTGGTGACAAGGTCCCCCGCATCTCGCTTGGTGGAGCACCTTCGTTCGTGCCCGCGCTCCGTCGGGTGAGTGGGCCTCTCCTCGAGCGCGAATGGGCTGCCGCGAAGATCGCCAGCCTGACCGAGTCGCCTCCCGGTGGAGACAAGGATGCTGGAAGGCGCGCCATCATCGACCTTTCGCGGAAGCATCGCGTGCTCTCGCCATTCACGGCGATGCTCGTTCTGGAATCGGATGCAGACTACAAGCGATTCGACATCAGCCGGACGGCGAAAGTCGACATTCTTGGTGTCGACAACGGCGCGATCACTGTCCAACAGAGGAGCCGCGACATCGGGGAGGCCAAGCTCGACGACAAGAACAAGCGCGAGGAGCCTCGTCCGCAAGGTGCTGCGGAGGCACCCCGTACGACCGACGTCGTTTCGGTGCCATCGTCGTTGCCCCCGGTTGAGGTTCCGAGCGTGCCCCAGCCCCCCGAGAAACCCACCGAAGCCACGACCGTCTTGAAGGAAGTCGAGAAAGACGGACGCACGAATGGAGCGCCGTCGGCTCCGGCGCTCGCCGCCCGTCCGCAAGACCAGGCGCCGCAGCCTGTGGTGCCGCGCCCCGAGCCTTCGGTGGCGTTTCCCGACCCACCGCGTCCTAGTATCGATCGAAGCAATCCATTTGCGTACGAACCGCCGGCCACTGCGCAAGCGAGAATCGCGGCGGTCCAGGATGCCGAGCCCAAAGGCGAGCCGCCCTACCAAGGGCGTTTCAAGGGCGTGATGGATACGCTTGCTCAAGGCGGCAAGGTGAAAGCCCTCTCGGACGCCAAAGCGTGGCAGAAGAGCGACCCCCAAGACGTGCTCGCCCTGGTCGCGCTCGGCGAGGCGAACGAGGCCGTTGGGGACAAGCTCGCGGCAGCGCGCGCGTACGGTTCGATTTTGGAGCTCTTTTCGTTTCGCGCAGACTCCCGCCGCTTTGCCGGCGAACGTCTCGAGCGACTCGGAACGCCCTTCGCCCAGTCGCTCGCCCACGACGCGTTCGTGGGGGCAGCGGAACAACGCCCGGACCATCCCGCGAGCCATCGTCTCCTCGCGTACTCGCTCCTTCGACAAGGTCGCTACGCGGAGGCGTTCGCGGCGATCGAGAAGGGGGTGAATCGCAAGTATCCGGACGGTCGATTCCTCGGCGCCGCTCGCATTCTGCGTGAGGACATGGCCCTCATCGCCGCTGCGTGGGCCGCCGCGGAGCCCGCGAAGCGTCCTGAAATCGAAAAGCGCCTCTCGGCCCTCGGCATCACCTGGGAGAATGAGCCCAGCGTTCGTTTCGTGCTCGTGTGGGAGACCGATGCCAACGACGTCGACTTCCATATCCGCGACGCCAAGGGGGGCCACGCCTACTACGGCCACATGGACTTGCCTTCTGGGGGCAGCTTGTACGCCGATGTCATCACGGGTTACGGCCCCGAGTGTTTCGCCATTCGTGGCCCTGTTTCCAATCGCGCATATCCGTACCGGCTCTCGGCCCACTACTTCGCGCGCGGCCCCATGGGCTACGGTATGGGTAAATTGCAAATCGTCGAGCACGACGGCAAAGGTGGGCTTGCCTTCGACGAGCGCCCCTTCGTGATCCAGGCCGACCACGCCATGGTCGACCTCGGCACCGTGAAGGGACCACTTGCCGTGAAGAAGAACTGACGCTCGTGGGCGCAGTTCCGCTCAGTTGAAGTTCTTCTGACCTGTGAAGAGTTTGCCGGCCTGCGGGCCCGGGAGCTCGTCTTCGAGCACCTGACCGCCCGCGGCCGTGACGCGCACTTTGAAGGGACCGTCGGTGCCGATGCCGCCGTCGATGATGAAGTAGTTGTAGTCCTTGCGCGGTGCGTTCACCCAGTTGCCGCCCTTCTGCATCTCGACCTTCGCGATCGGCAAACGGTGGTTGCGCACGGAGATCGCGGTCCAGAACTTACTGGAGCCTTCTTTGACGTGATACGTGACGGGCGTCGTCATCGAGCAGGAGACCGGTGTCCACGTGATCGGTACTTTGCCCTGAATCGGCTCGGCGATTTTCGCGAACGCCGACTCGCTCAAGTCGAGTTGACCGAGCTGACAGCCGGGGCAGCGATCGGTGACGCGTACCGTGATGGTGGCTTTGGGACCCTCGACCTTGAGGCACGTGCCGCACACGTTCGAGTTGTCGTACTGGAACGTGTTCATCGCGGCGACATCGAGGTCTTGCGGGGATGCAGGGTAGCTGCAGTTGCCTTCGCCTGTGGCATTGTAGAAGGTCGCGACCCCTTTCGTAGGCTGACCGATCACGATGCCGCCGCTGCTGCTGGCGCCGGACGTGCCGCTCGTCCCTGAGGTGCCGCTCGTGCCGGAGGTGCCGCTCGTCCCTGAGGTGCCGGAGGTTCCGCTCGTTCCGGAGGTGCCGCTCGTACCCGAGGTGCCGCCGTCGCTCGTGCCGTTGTTCCCGCCGCCTTCGTCACCGCCGCAGGCGAGAAGGACCGTCACGACGGAAGAAGCCACGAGCGGAAGAACGCGTCTGGTGCGAAGCTGGGACGAAAGGCGCGCAAACATCGCTCGAGAGTACGGCGCTCCCATCACGTCGCCAAGGGCCCTGTGGCACTTCGCCACCATTTCGGTGGTACTTGCAGCTACGCGCGGCAACGTGCGTCCTACTTCGTGCGCCGGCACAGGTAGACCTCGTGTGGCGCTTTGCATCGACTGTGCGCTTTGCTCCTGCGAGCGGCGAGCGGCTTCTGTAGGATGCGGGCCCATGAAGATTCGTGGCGGCATCGTCCTCATTGCGCTCGTGGCAACTTTTTCCAGCCTGCCTGCTTGCGGCGGCCCTGCGCCGCTCGTCGTGCCTCCGCCTACGACGGCCCTTCCACCTCCACCCAGCGCCGCAGCGCGCGCAACGGGGGCGAGCGAAGCGCCTCGTACGCGCCTCAGCGACAAGGAAGACTCGTATCACGGGACGACCGTGCGTGATCCGTATCGCTGGCTCGAAGACGGCGAGAGCGACGAAGTGCGCACGTGGACAGAGGCGCAAAACGCCCATACGCGCTCGGTGCTGGCTCGCATTCCTGGTCGCGAAGCGCTCGGCCGGAACATCGCGTCGGTGCTATCGGTCGGATTCGCGAATGCTCCCGTCGCGCGTGGGGAAGGCAAAGCACGTCGCTACTTCCACACTCGTCGCACGGGCGCGCAGAATCAGCCCGTTCTCTACGTTCGCGAGGAGGGGAAGGACCGCGTGCTCCTCGATCCATCGGAGCTTTCGCGCGATGGCACCACCTCGCTCGATTGGTGGTTCCCGTCGGCGGACGGGAAACTGCTCGCGTGGGGTTCGAGCGAAAGCGGAAGCGAAGAGAGCACGCTCCACGTCCGTGACGTTGCCCTCGGAAAAGACATGCCCGACACCATCACGCGGACGCGGCACGCATCGGTCGCGTGGCTGCGCGACGGAAGCGGGTTCTATTACACGCGCTACCCTGCACCGGGATCGGTCCCTGCAGGCGACGAGAAGTACGGGTCGAAGGTCTTCTTCCATCGCCTTGGCAGCGCCGAGGGAAGCGACGAGCTCGTCTTCGGCGACGGTCGCGACAAGACGGACACGCCCATCGTAGGCATCTCGGCGGACGGCCGCTGGCTCATGGTCACCGTTCACATGGGGTGGGACAAGAACGAAGTCTACGTGCGCGATCTCAAAGCGAAGCCCGCGGCACCATTCGTCACGGTCGCGAAAGGAGAGCGAGCGCTCTACGGCGTGTCGGCCGTGGGAGACCAGCTCTACATCGTGACGAACGACGGGGCGCCGAAGTATCGACTCATGCGCGTGCCCTTCGCGAAGGCCGGAGACCGCAAGGAGTGGAAGGAAGTGTTGAAGGAGCGAACCGATGTCCTCGACGACGTCGCGTTCCAGGGCAACGACTTGTTCGCGACCTACCTTCACGACGGAGCGACGCAGGTCTCGAAATTCGGCTTGGACGGCAAGCCGCGCGGAGAGATCAAGTTGCCGACGCTCGGTACCGCGCACCTTGTCTCCTCGGAAGATCGGCGCGAGCTTTTCTTGAACTTCACGTCCTTCGTCGTTCCGCAAGAAGCGTATATCGTCGAGAAGGGAACCTCGCTCAAGAGCTGGGACAGTGTGTCGATCGGAAGCAGCGCCGAGGGCGTCACGGTTTCTCGACTCTACGCAACCTCCAAAGACGGCACGCGCGTGCCCATGTTCGTCGTGCGCGGCAAGGGTGCGCCAGAGGGCAAGGTCGCGCCGACCATCCTCTACGGGTACGGAGGCTTCAACGTCTCGCAGCTCCCCTCGTTCAGCCCGCGGGTCCTCGCGACGGCCATGTCCGGGGCGGTGTGGACGATCGCGCTCTTGCGAGGCGGCGGAGAATTCGGCGAGGGCTGGCACCGCGCCGGCATGCTTGCGTCGAAGCAGAACGTCTTCGACGATTTCTACGCGTGCGCCGAGACGCTCATCAAGAACAAAGTTACGGACACGGAGCACCTCGCTGCCTGGGGCGGCTCGAACGGCGGGCTCTTGGTGGCAACGGCCATCACGCAACGCCCCGAACTTTTCCGTGCCGCAGCGAGCCTCGTCCCACTGACCGACATGCTTCGCTACCACCACTTCCGTATCGCGAAGCTGTGGATCCCCGAGTACGGCTCATCGGATGACCGCGATCAGTTCAAGACCCTCGCGGCCTACTCGCCCTACCATCACGTCAAGGAGGCCACGCGCTACCCCTCGGTCATGTTCACCACGGCGGAGAGCGATAGTCGTGTCGACCCGATGCACGCACGAAAGATGGCGGCGCGAGTGCAGGCGGCCCAGAGCGATCGCTCGCGCCCCGTCTTGCTTCGCGTCGAGTCGAAAGCAGGACACGGCGCAGGCAAACCCATCACGAAGCTCGTCGAAGAACTGACCGACGAACTGTCGTTCGTACTCCACGAAATCGGCGCTCCTTCTGCGGAGAAATAGCGCGAAACGCGATATGGCACTCGCCTCGGGCCTGTGCGTGCACAGGTTACGTGGGATGTACAAGTATGCGACGCGACTACGCGTGCTTACAGTGCGCGATCGAGCAGTGCTGCGAGGTAGGCTGAACGCCTACATGTCCAATGATTTCAATGTCTTAAAAGAAATCGACGCAGCTTTTTGGGCATACGTTCAGTGCTGAACTAAGGTCGCATACATGAACACGAAACATCTGAACGCTCTCTCCGCTCTTCTCCGTCTCGCTCGCCGCCGCGAGCTCGGAACCGAGGCTTCTCTCCTCGAGCGCTTCAACGGTAGCGCCGAGGTCCTTCGCGTGACCCTTCGCGAACTCGCGGGCGCAGGTCTCGTGGAACGCCTTCCAACGCACGCTCGTTTGACGATGCTCGGTTTTGCCGTCGCCGTGTCCCAAACGCGACCTTCCGCCGTCGCGCGTCGCGGAGTATCGTCCGCGCGTCGTGCAGCCTGAACCGCCCACTCCCGTCGCGAGTGCTTCCCCCGAGGCGCAGGCCTATTTTGCTGCGCGGCAGAGCGTGGCGACGGAGGTCCTTCGTCGTCTCGACCGACAGACGGTCGCCGTTTCGAGGCTCCGCGTACTCGCCGTCCTCGTCGGCTTTGGGCTGCTCGTAGGGCGTGTGTTCGCCGGGCTTCCGGAAGCCGCCATGCTTGGCGCCGGAGCGTCCGTCATCGCCTTCGTGCTTCTCGTGCTTTGGCACGGCCGCCTCCACACTGCACGAGACCTCGCGGAAGCGCGCGTGGCCTATTGTGAGCGAGCGCTACGACGCATCGAGGGGAATGCGCGGCCAGCCCCGCCACCCCCACAGGTCACCGCAGACCCCGAGCACCCCTTTGCGGACGACCTCGACGTCATTGCGCCGGAAGGCGCTGCATCGCTTTGGAACTTGCTCGATCCGGCGCCGCTCGCCGTTTCATTCTTGCGAGCGAGGCTCCTATCGACGGCTCCTATCGACATCGAAGACGCGCGCGAAGAGCAAGCCGCCGTGCGTGAACTCCAGGAAAAGCCGGCGCTCGCGGAAGACGCGTACGTCCATGGCCGGGAAGTGGTCGACTTCGGACCGCTCGATCGCTACCTCGACGGTGCCGCCGAAAGACGCGTTCCCGTGTGGCTGAAGGCTCTCGGATATCTCGTTCCGCTCGCGAACCTCACGGTGTGGACGCTCTCGGCTTTCGGCGTGGTTGGGCGGTTCCACGTGACCGGCGCGCTCATCGCGAGCATGGTGATCGGCATTCTCTCGCAATCCGTCCTCGGCGAAGGTCTTGCGGCCATCTCGGCGGCGCGGGATCTCGGCAGCTACCAGGCGCTGTTTCGTCTGCTCGAGAACGAGACGTTCACGTCCGCACGGGCGAGAGAGGCGAGCGCTCTCCTACGAGGGCAGGGGAAGGGAGGTTCTGCCAGCGACGCCATGGCATCCCTCTCGCGCATCCTAGGGTTTGCGCAGGCGCGCGAGAACGAAGTGTTTCGCCTCATCGTCGGGCCGCTCTTTGCCTGGGACATTCATTGCGTGGCTGCGCTCGACGCATTCCGCGATCGTCACGGCCGTCTCGTTCGCGCCGCCCGCGACACGCTCGTTCGTTTCGTCACGTGGGCAACGCTCGGAAGGCTCGGGTTCGAGCAATCCGGTTACGCGTACCCAGAGTTCGTGCCTGGCGTCGTGTTCGACGCGGAGGGGCTCGCGCACCCTCTTTTGGACCCGCGAAAGCGCGTGGTCAACGACGTCCACATGGAGCGGCGCGACGCCGGCTCCGAGGCGAGCGCCTTTCTCGTCATCACGGGCTCGAACATGGCCGGAAAGTCGACGCTCCTTCGGGCCTTGGGGTTGGCCGTGGTGCTCGCGAAAGTCGGAGCTCCCGTCTGCGCCAAGGCCCTCAAGGTGGGTCCGCTCTCGGTCGCGGCGAGTCTTCGCGTTCGCGATTCGGTGGGTGACGGCGTGTCACGATTCTATGCCGAACTTCGCAAGGTGAAGCGCGTCCTCGAAACGGCTCGTTACAGCGGTAGAGCACTCTGCCTTCTCGACGAAGTGTTCTCCGGAACGAACGCGCGTGAACGGCTACTCGGCGCGGCCGGGCTCCTCGGAGCGCTCGCGGAGACGGGGTCGATCGGTGCGGTATGCACGCACGATCTCGAACTCGGGAACCTTGCTCGCGAGAAGCCTGGCGTATTTCGCAACATCCACTTCGAAGAGCAGGTCGATGGCGACGAGATGCGTTTCGACTACAAGATTCGGGAGGGCGTCGTCGCAAGCTCGAACGCCCTCGCGTTGATGCGTGCCGTTGGTATCGACGTCGTCTGATAGATCAGACTCAGCCGCCGATGTGACGAATCGAGACGAGGCTCGCCGTGGGCTCGGTGCAGCCCTTCCACGTGGTGCCATCGGGCTTCGATTCCCACGCCACGTCGAGTTTTCGCGCGACGCTCTCCGCGTCGCCGGCGCGCGCATCTGCAGCCGCCGAGACACCCTCGTTGGTCGCGAGACAAGGACGCAAGACGCCATCGCTCGCCACCCGAAGACGGTCACACGCAGCGCAGAACGTATCGCTCGTCCCGGAGATGAAGCCCACGCGCTTGGCGCCCCCATCGCGGCTTCGGATGTATCTTGCGGGGCCGCGATCGGCTTCGGGCACCGGGGGATCGTCGTGTGCGAGCAGCGGTCGTAGCGTCTCGCGCATTTCGCGAACCGTCACGAGCTTGTCCATCATGGTTGCCCCGTCTCCGATGGACATGATTTCCAAGAATCGCGGCGTGATGTCGCGCTCCCAGCAGAAGTGCACGAGGCGCTCGAGCTCTCGATCATTCTCTCCTCGCACGACGACCGCGTTCAACTTCAGCTCCGCGAACCCTCCTTGCACCGCAGCGTCGACGCCGCGGAGCACCGCCCCGAGGTCACCGCCGCGTGTCAGTCGTGCGAATACCGCAGGGTCGAGAGAATCGAGCGAAAGGTTCAGACGCTGCAAGCCTGCTTCGCGCAGGGGATTGGCGAGCTTCTCAAGACGCGTCGCGTTCGTCGTGAGGGCCAGATCATCGAGACCAACAGAAGCGAGGAACGAAACCATGTCGAGGAGCTGCGGATGCAGGAGCGGCTCTCCACCCGTGATCCGAACACGCCGAATGCCCGCGCGGACGAGGCCCCGCACCATCGACTTCCACGAGTCGAGGTCGAGACGTTCTTCCAAGTAGCGTTCGTGCCGATGCGGACGACAATACACGCACGCGAGGTCACATCGATCGGTGAGCGAAATGCGGACACTCTTCGGCGCGGCTTTAGGGCGGACCTGAGGGAGTGAACGCATCCTCCTTTCTTAGCAGCCTCACCTCGGCTACATCTAGCCTCGTGCGCATCAAGCTTCTCTACTTTGCTGCGGTTCGCGACTTGATGGAGGGCAAGACGGGCGAAGAAATCGACCTCCCGCCCGCCGTGGCAACGATTGCCGACCTGACATCATGGCTGGAGCTCACGCATTCCGCGCTGTCGGAGAACTTGGCGTCGGTTCGGTTTGCCCAAAACGAAGCATTCGTGACCGCCGATTCGCTGCTTCGAAATGGTGACGTGATTGCACTCATCCCGCCGGTAGCCGGCGGCTGATTTGCCCGACGGTCAAGCTCGAGGTCAAGAATGAGGGGCGCCGTGGTCGTGGCCGCAGCGTGCGTCCTGCCAACCGACCCAGGCGGCGCCATCGGGACCGAATTCTCGCTTCCAGATGGGAACATTGGCCTTCACACGATCGATGAGCGCTCTGCAGGCAGCGAAGGCTTCCCCGCGGTGGGGCGCACTCGCGGCACACACGACGGCCACGTCGCCGACGACCAACGTGCCGACACGATGCGCGATGGCGACCTTGGTGCCGGGCCATGTCTTCTCGATGTCGTCGCAAATGCGCTCCATCTCTTTCGTCGCCATGGCCTCGTAGGCTTCGTACTCGAGCTTCGTAACCTCGCGGCCTTCGCTGTGGTTTCGCACGACACCCAGAAACACGTCGATGGCACCGGCGCGCGGATTCGCCACGAGCGCTGTGACGGCCCGTTCGTTGAGCGGTTCGTGCGAGAGCGAGCAGCGATTCATGTCGCGCGCGCCCTCCGATACGTCCCGCTTTTGCCGCCCGCTTTTTCGATGAGGGCTACTTCGAACGTGGCCGATCGATCGACTGCCTTCACCATGTCGTAGAACGTGAGCGCACCGATGGACGCTGCAGTGAGCGCTTCCATCTCGACACCGGTGGGGCCCGTCGTCGTGCACGTGACCAAGATGTGCACGGTCCGCTTCTTCAGAGCAACGTCCACCTCGACCTTGGAGAGAGCGAGCGGATGGCAGAGGGGAATGAGTTCTGCGGTTCGTTTCGATGCCTGAATCGCGGCAAGTCGGACCGTTGCGAGTACGTCGCCTTTCTTCGTCGAGCCGCTCTGGACGGCCCGGACCGTGGACGGCATGCATTGGATGACCGCCTCGGCGATGGCGGTTCGCTTGACCGGCGGCTTGTCGCCGACGTCGACCATGCGAACGCGACCTCCATCGTCGACGTGCGTGAGCTTCTTCACGTGGCGAGCCCCAAGTCTTTGCACGAATACACGTCGACCGGGGTGCCTTGGGTGAACGTCTCTTGGTCGGCGGGCAAAGCGATCAGCGCGTCAGCCGTCGCGAGCGTGGATACGGCACCGCTCGCTTGATTGGGGAGTGGCGTCGCGACCCACGCTCCATCGCGAGGGTCGAGGTGTACCGATGCTCGGACGAGTTCGAGTCGGCCCTTCGCATGGCGCATCGTCTTTCCGAGAGCTGCGCGCGCGGGCGTCGGAAATGCGTGCGTTTCGCCCTGCATCAGGCGAAGGAGGGGTGCTCCGAAGAAGGCGAACGTGACGAGCGCCGACACCGGATTGCCGGGTAGCCCGAGCACGTGGCGGTCGCCGAGCTGCCCGAAGAGAAGCGGCTTGCCTGGCTTCAACGCGATCTTGTGGAACGTCGTGCGAACACCCAGTTTCTCGAGCGTCGGGCGCACCATGTCGTGGTCACCGACGCTCACGCCGCCAATCGTCACGATGAGGTCCGCGCCCCGAAGCGCTTCGGCGAAGGTCGAGTCGAGTGCTTCTTGGATGTCGGGGGCCGGCGGAAAGAGCGTGGTCGTCGCGCCGACGTTACGTGCCATGGCAGCGACGGCCACGCCATTGGCCTCTGGGATCATGCCCGGAATGCCTGCCTCACCCGCCGCGCGAAGTTCGCTACCGGTTGGCACGATGGCGACGTGAGGCCGCCTCGTAACAGGCAGCCAGACGCGATCGAGTAGAGCACAGAGTGCAATCTGCGAGGCACCGAGACGAACGCCCGCTGCGAGTGCGGTCGCGCCTTCGCCGAGGTCTTCCCCGCGCCCGCGCACGAATTGCCACTGTGTCGCCTTCTTTCCGAACAACGCGTGGCCGCCTTCGCGAATGACGTCCTCCTGCATGATGACGGCATCGGCGCCCTCGGGGAGCGGGGCTCCCGTGAAAATGCGCATCGCGGTTCCGGGAGCGAGCTTCGAAGGTCGACTGCCTGCTCGGCTCTCGCCGACGACGGGCAAGCGCACGTTGGCCGTTCGAACCATGACGCTCGATACAGCGTAGCCATCCATGCTGCTCGCGTTGAAGACGGGGTAGGGCTCGGCTGCGACGACGGGCTCTGCAAGGACGCGCCCGACCGCTTGATCGAGCGCAACGCGTTCAATGACCGGCGCGCGGATGCCTTGGCGAATCAAGTCTTGCGCTTCCGCGAGGGTAAGCATGATCGGCCCTCTTTTCTCTCGGATGCTCGGGTAACGCAAGCATCGCGGCAGGCGCGTCCGCTCTCGGCAACGCCTGGCACAGTTTGGCACGCGAGAAGTGGCGAAAAATACGAGAAATTCGCCTGGCAGCGGTGGCCTGCGACTTGCTTATGCAGAGGGCAGAGGGCCGGTTCTTCCCGGTCTTCGTTTGCAACCGTTCGTCTCTCTCCCTCCCTCCGACTCCTTGCTTTGCCGCGCCTCTTTTTGGAAGGGGCGCGGCTTTTACAATTCGTCGTTCGAGAAAGCGAGCACCGTGCCGATCTCGGTCGTGCCGCAACAAAGGGCGGCCAGTCGATCGAAGCCGATTGCGTTGCCTGCACATTCGGGGATGCCCCTCTCGAGCGCCGCGAGAAATGCTTCGTCGATGGGGTACACGGGCTTGCCTGCTGCGCGGCGATCACGCTGATCGACCTCGAACCGTTCGCGCTGTTCCCGCGCGCACGTGAGTTCGCCGAAGCCATTGCATAGCTCGACGCCGGCAACATAGAGCTCGAAGCGCTCGGCATACCTTGGGTCGCTTGGCTTTTTCCGCGCAAGCGAGGCCATGGGGGCGGGATAGTCTTCGAGGAAGATGGCTTCCGGATACTCCGCGAGTCGCGGTTCGACCGTGAAGGCAAGGGTCTCGTAGTATCGATCGTGATCGGTCTCGGCCCACGTGAGCATCGTTCGTTCGTCCACCGATGCGTATCGCTCGAAGGCTTCGGCGACGCTCATGCGCGAAAAGGGCGGCAACGTACGGATCTCCCTTCCGTCGATTGTAACCGAGCCACCCGTCAACTTCGCGACCAGCTGTTCGGTGTCGGCCATCACCTCGCGCGCCGTGCCTGGCGCGCGGTAGAACTCGAGGATGGTGAACTCGGGATTGTGTTTCTCACCCTTGTCGCCTTTTCGGTAGGCGCGGACGACTTGATAGATGCGCGGGTGCCCTTCTGCGAGCAGGCGCTTCATCTGGTATTCGGGCGACGTGATGAGGTAGCGCGATACCGCGTCCCCATTCGTTTCGAATGCATCCAGGTGGAAGTCGAGACCTGGAGATGGAACGAGCGTCGGTGTTTCGGTCTCGAGGTATCCTCGGCTCTGGAAGAAGGCATGTGCCTCCCGGAGAAGGCGAGCGCGAGCCTCGAGCTGCTTCTTCAACGCTTTCCCGGAACGGCGAGACCGCCGAGGAAAATTTCGGCGATCTGGGCGGCGACGCCCGTGAGACCGCCGCGGTCGGCTTTGCCGAGTGCCCAGGTGAGTGCGAGACCGTCGAGCGCGCCGAAGATGGCTCGAGCAACGAGGTTTGGTGACACATCGGCGCGGAACGAGCCGTCCTTCTGGCCTGCGGAGATGATGTCGGAGATCGCCTCGAGGTAGCTCGAGAACTTCGGGACCGCGCGATCCTTCATGAGCTCAGGAGATTGGCGCACGATCATCGTCACGACCTCTGCGAGGTCCTTCTCGCCATCGAGGAGACCGAGCTGCAGTTCGATGACGCTACGAAGTCGCATCGCTGCGTTCGTCTCTGCCGGAATGCGCTCTCTCATGACGGAAAGGAGGCGCTCTACGCGTGACTCGAGAATCGAAATCAGCAGGGCCTCCTTCGAGTCGAAGTAGAGGTAGATGGTCCCGTCGGCGACCCCTGCGGCCTTGGCAACGTCACTCACGCGAGCGGCATGGAACCCGGCCTTGGCGAAGACACCGATGGCCGCGTCGACGATGCGCTCGCGCTTGTCGCCCGTGCCTCGTTTCCCGTTCGGTCCGCGTTTTGCCGCCGAAGCTTTGGGTTTCCTGCGACTGAATGAAGCCTCATTCACGACGCCGAGGGTAGCTCAGAGCGCGGCGAGGCGAAACATCTGCGTGGCGAACGAGGCAATCTCGCGCCCCATCCATGGTCCTACGACGACGAGCGCCGCGACGACGGCGATCATGCGTGGTGCGTGCGCCATCGTCGCGTCTTGTACTTGCGACGCAGCCTGGAACGCCGCAACGACGACGCCGACGAGGGCGGCAGCGGCCAGCACGGGGAGAACCAGCAGCACCGAGAGCAAGAGCGCACTTTGCGCATGCCCTACGAGTGGCATGCGCTATTGGTCTCCGGAATCCGACCCGTCCAACTTCGCGTCGGAGGGCGCATCGGTCGTTGCGTCCGCCGCTGCGTCGGAGCCAGCGTCGCTCGAAAGGGCGTCGATGGTTGCGTCGGAAGACCCGTCGGCCGAGGCGTCACCTGAGGATGCGTCGGGGGCGGGCGTGTCGCCGCCGTCCGTCGAGATGCTGCGGCGGCATTCGACGACGTTGGCGCCGTTCTGCGGACAGCAAAGATCGTAGGTCCCGCCGAGTTCCGTGGCTCGTTTGCAGACGAGGCCGTCCATGCAGTCTTCGTTTCCGAATCGCGGATCGCAGCGCTGGCCCTCTGCTTGATTGGAACAAGCCGAGAACAAAGCGCCTCCTAGGACGAAGCAGGAGAAAACCAGCGAGGCGAACTTCAGGCGCATATCGCCTTGAGGTTTACGCCAGTTTAGGTCGCGTCACAAGGCCCTTGCGGCTATGGACGCGCGCCCTTTCGAGCCTTGGCTTCCTTCGCGTCGACGGCATCGCGAAAGAGGTTGAGGTATTGCGCGGCGCTCGCCAAAGAGAATGCGAGCGAGATGTAGACGAGCGCACGTCCCACGTGGACGACGTCGACCATCCCGAGATCGATACCCGCGTACTTGAAGGGGTAGGGATAGCCGAGCATGAGGGCGATGATGCCGATCATCTGGAGGGCAGTCTTCGTCTTGCCTTCTTGGCCGGCCGAGATCACGACGCCTTCGCTGGCTGCAACGCTGCGGAGGCCAGTCACGCTGATTTCGCGCGAGATGATGAGCACGACGGCCCAGGCTGGAATACGACCCATCGGTACCATCCAGATGAGCGTCGCCATGACGATGAGCTTGTCGGCGAGCGGGTCGAGGAGCTTGCCGAGCACGCTCTCGACGTTGAGTTTGCGAGCGAGCCATCCATCGAGGAGGTCCGTGAACGCCGCCAGCGTGAAGACGACAGCGGACCAGTAGCAATCTTTGCGCGTCGCCTTGTCGAGAAACCAAAGGCACGCGGGGATCATCAAAATGCGCGTGAACGTGAGGATGTTCGGAATGTTCCAAACGTCCTTGCTGAGCGGCCTGGGTACTTGCGCAGCGCGTTCGTCGTTCAAGCTCTCTCCGTTCTTGCATGAGTGTCCCGAGGGACCAAGCGGAAAGCTCGCCACTCGAGGACGCCCGCGGCGGCAAGCGCAGCGACGCAAGCGAAAACATTGGCCTCGGGCGAGGCAGCGAGCGCCTTCGTACCTCCCGTCAGGATGGCGACGGGACCAAGGCGCGCAAAAGAGCCGAGGAAGAACGTGATGCCCGCGCGCACACTGATGGCGCGAAGGGCACCCCCATCGACACCGAAGCAGAGCGATGTGAGCGCGCCCACGCAGCCGCTCGTGGCGAGCGCGAGCCCTCGCTCACCACGGCCGAGGCCTCCCGCGAGAGACGATGCGAGCCCCACGAGAACGAGCGCGCGTCTTCGCGTCTCTGGGGCGACGTTCGAGAGACGCGAGAAGAGCATCGCGAACACGAGACCGTGCTCCGTGAGTTCGGCGCGGATGGCGAAGAATACGGCCGACAGAAGCGAGAAGAACATGCCCTCGTACGAAGCGGCTTGGCTTTGGGGTGTGAGCGCGCCGGTCGCCACACCAGCGGCAAGCGCAGCGAGGGACACGCCAGCACCCAGGGCAAAGCCGAACGATGCGAGGCGAAGCGTCGCTTTGCCGCCGAGGGCAGCCTGGCTTGCAGAGACCCAAGACACGCCGGCCCGACCGCACATCCATTCGGTGAAGAGCGCACACAAGACGACCTTTGCCAGGCCCTTTTCGGCGAGCACGAGCGACAACACACCCGTGCCCCCGAGCGCGAGAAGCCCGTGGGCGAACACGACGAGCGGCGCTTTCGGCACGCGCGCAGCGAAGACGGGGTCGTTCGGGCCTTCCTTCTTGCCCTTCTTGCTCAAAGGACGTCCGAAAGTTCGGGACCTTGGGCCAAGAGACCTGGAAGGCCGCCCGTGTGGATGAAGAGCACGCGTGCTTTCGGAGATAGCTCGCCGCGCTTCACGGCTTGCGCGAGCCCGTGGAGCGCCTTGCCCGTGTAGACCGGGTCCGTGACGTAGCCGGTGCGCCTTGCGACGTCGCGGAGGAAGGACAGCTGCTCGGTGGACATCGTTCCGTAGCGAGGACCGCGGGCGTGCTCGTCGAAGTGAATCGGCACAGGTTCAACGAGCGATGGGTCGAGCGCTCGCGCTTCGTCGACGATGCGACGCGCTACCGCAGAGAAATATGCAGCGTCGTCACAGACGCACACCGCACGGACCTTCGTGGCCACGCCGTACTTCGACGCGCCGAGCGCCACTCCGGCTGCCGTTCCTCCGGAGCCGCATGCGACGACGATCTCGTCGAAGGGGGGGCTTTCACCAAGTTGAGTGCGAAGCTCGTCCATGGCCGCGACGTAGCCAAGCGACCCGAGGCCATTGGAGCCTCCTTCGGGGATCACGAACGGCGTCTCACCACGGGCTCGGAGGGATGCTGCTTGCGCCGCCAGGTGAGTGTTGCGTTCCTTGTACTCTGCAAGTGAAATGAGGCGGATTTCGGCGCCGAGGAGCCGGTCCAAGAGTTGGTTGCCTTTGACGCTCAGCGCGTCCGCCGGAGCCGCCTTTTCCGGACCGGTCGATGCTTCACGCGTCCAGAGGAGCAAGACCGCCTTCATCCCGAGACGTGCTGCCGCACTTGCCGTTGCGCGGGCGTGGTTGGACTGTTTGGCGCCGCACGTGAGCACGGTCGTTGCGCCGATACGCTTCGCTTCGGCCATCAGGAACTCGAGTTTGCGCAGCTTGTTGCCGCCACCATCGCCGCCCGTGAGGTCGTCGCGCTTCACGAAGGTGCGGACCCCCAGAAGCGCGTCGAGCGCGTCGCTCCGTTCGATGGGGGTGGGAAGGTGCGCGAGCGGAAGCCGAGCCGGCGCGCTCATCGGAACGTGAGCAGCTTGGCGTTGCCTTCGACGGTCTGGCCGACCGCGACATGGACCTCGTCGACGACCCCCGCCGTCTTGGCGCGCACCTCGTTCTCCATCTTCATGGCTTCGACCACCAACATGGGCTGGCCGACTTCGACGGAGTCACCGGCGGCGACCATGACCTTGATGACGCGACCGGGCATGGGACTCTTCACCGACTTCTCGTTGCGCCCACCTCCTCGACCGCCGGCTGCCTCGGCCGCGCGGTCACGTTCACTCACGACGCGAACGTAGGAACGGTGACCACTGGCGAGAACGCCGAGATCCGGCGGCTTTCCTTCACAAGTCAGGTCGACCATGTGGCCGTCGACGCGAATCGAAAGCTGAGAGCGCAGTGCGACGACGTCCACGTCGACGGGCTCACCGCGAAGACGAACGTCGAGCTTGCCGGAGGGCAGCTGATTGACGTCGACGGGGACCGGTTCTGCAGAGGTGGACAGTTGCACGAAATATCGCATCGCGGAGGCCAAACTACGGCGACGGCGCGCCTTGGTCAACGAGCTTGGGCGTGATATCTGCAGGAGCGTGCGGCTTCTCGATCGAATGCGGCGAGGTCTTCGGGTCGCCACTCTTCGCGAGGGCCCGCGCTTCCCAGGTGCACCGGACTCACCGCCATTCGAAGGCACGGAAGTGCCTCTTGGGACCTTGGAGACGACGCTCGGTCGCGATGCACGCGTCGACCTTCTCGCCCGCCACGCCTCGCGAATGTCGGCCGATCCGGGGGCTCGCATCGTCTTGAACGTGGCGGTCAGCGACGAGTACGGCCACCTCGAACGCTTGCTGCTCGACCCGATTCGGGTCGCACTCCGAAAGGCCGGCGCTCCAATCGCCGAACCCGGTGAACGACTCGATCGAGAAGGCCGCCGTGTCATGCATTTCTTTTCCGAGGCCGACCTGTCGGTCGAACTCGCGCTCGCTGGTCTCGAAGTCGAATCGCGCGCCGGGACGCGCTTCGTCGTTCGGCGTGCCGCCCCTTCGCACATACGGGGCGTCGCTCAGCCGAGCATTGCGCCCTCCATGGTGGCAGACGTGCTCGCCGCGCTGCCCAAGGTCGAATGGGCGCTTCGTGCGCGATCGCCGAAGGAACTCTTCACGTATGCGCGGTCACTCGGTCGCAGCGCTCCGACGCGCAGCGATCGCGAAGCGCACCGTCGCGTCATCGCCTGGGTCGACGGGCTCGTTCCCGGCGCAACGGGCTGCTATCGCCGCACCGCGCTCGAGCTCGCGACGAGCCCCGAAGCCGCCGCTGAAGACGTACTCATGGGGCTCGATGTAGGTCGCACGGGCCACGCATGGCTCGCGAGCGACCCGCGTGCGCGTGCCTATGACGTCGTGTTTCGGCTGTCGCCGTAGCTCGCCTCAGGCAAGGTCACTGGCCGGGCGATGCGCGACATAGGCCGCGAGTTCGTCGCTGCCCGAGTCGATGGACTCGACACCGAGGTCTTGGGCAGTCTTCGCGGGATCCGGGATCCACGGCTCGTCGGCTCCCGCCTCGGGTAGGTTCACGAGCGGCTTGCCGTCGTACGTCTCGCGATGGTTCAAGAAGTACGTGTAGCCGATGTAGCGAAGCAGCGATTGTTGGTCGAGATTCGGGTGAATCTTGCCCGCGATTTGCTTCGCGTGCGCTTCGGGGAGCAGGCACCAGTGCAGGCCCGGCATGTGGTGATGGATCGAGTGGAACCCGTTGTTGAACGTGAACCAGTTGACGATCGGGCCGACGAAGTTGCGCGAGTGGTTGTACTCGGACGTCTCGTCACAACCATCGTGCTGCAGCAGGTTCATCGTCACGATTCCCCATGCGGCATAGAGGTGCGGGACTACCCAGAACACCAGCGCTTTCTTCCAATCCCAGACGAACAGGCCGATCTGTGCAGCCTGCAAACAAACCATTTCGAACGCAGCTTGCCGGAACCACTTCGGGTGGCGCGTGCGCATCATCTTCGTGTACGTGCCGTCGGCCTTCCAGATGGAGGGCAACGTGTAGAAGAAGAAGAAGAGCCCGTTGAACAGGTTGAAGCGGAAGCGCGCCTTCGTGGTGCGCATGATGTCTTTGCGGGTCTGCGTGTACTTGTGATGCGAAAGGTTGTGACCCGGGACGTAGGCGCTCACGGGGTGGCCGTAGGTGAGCGTGAGCACCGCCTGATAAATCTTGTTCAGCCAGCGCGCCTTCCAGATCGGCGAGTGCACCGCGTTGTGCGTCTGCACGGCACCTTGGAATGCGGTCATGCACAAGAGCGGGAAGGCCGCGATGTAGAACCACATGGGCGCGCTCTTCACTGCGAACACGCTCACGAGGAGGACGAAGTAGAGGAGGTTGAAGAAGAGAGGCCGGAGGTCAGCGCGGTGGCGTAGCATGTTCTTAAAGGAGCTCCTCGACGGGTAGGAACGCGACTTCGTCTGGATCGAATACTCGCACTCGCGCGGAATGCAAGTCATAGACCCAACCATGAAGCGCGATGCGGTCTTCCGCAACCGCCTGCTGCACTTGTGGGTACGTAGAAAGATTCTCGAGTTGGAGGAGCACGTTCTCTTCCACAGCGAACCGGAGTTCCCAGTCGTCGCCAGCCCCCTTGGCCGCCTCTTTTGCAGCCTCCGCAGCGGGTTCGACACGTCCTAGCCAGTCGGCAAGGCTCGGCATGTGCGAAACGGTTTGCACGCCTGCCACGGCCGCTTTGACACCGCCGCACTCGTCGTGGCCACACACGATGACGTCGCGGACACCGAGCACCCCTACGGCAAATTCGAGGGCCGCCCCCACGCTCGTGGCGGTGTCGCCTTGGACCGGAACGACGTTGGCAACGTTGCGCACGACGAAGAGCTCGCCGGGCTTCGTACGTGTCAAAAGCTCTGGAATGACTCGAGAATCGGAACACCCGATGTACATGGCACCGGGGGTTTGGCCTTCGTCGGCCAGCTGCTTCAGGTATTCGCGTTCGGAACGCGCATAGCCTTTCAAAAAGGCGCGATGACCGTGCAGAAGGCGTGTAACCACCGCCTCCATCTAAACGACTTTGCCTCACCGGGCAAAGACCGCTCGACCGGGACGTGTAGTAAGGTCGGCTGCGTCATGTCCAAGGATGTCGTCTACGTCGGCCGCCCGCTTTCACTCTCCCAGGTAGAACGAGTTGCTCGTCGTTTTGCGACGGTCGCGATCGCCCCCGAAGCGATTCCTCTGATCGAGCAGTCGCGTGCGCCTGTCGATCGCATCTGTTCGAGTGGGGACGACGCAGAGGCCGTCTACGGCATCAACACCGGCTTTGGCGCTCTCAGCGAGACGCGCATCGATCCGCACGACCTCCGCGAGCTCCAACGGAACCTCGTCCGTTCTCACGCGACCGGCATCGGACGCAATCTCGACGTCGACGTCGTACGGGCCATGATCCTTTTGCGCGTGCAAGTCCTCGCGCTTGGCCATTCCGGGGTCCGACTCGCGCTCGTGCTCCGCCTGTGCGAGCTCCTCAATCATCGCGTGCATCCGCGCATTCCCAATCAGGGCTCGGTCGGTGCTTCCGGCGACCTCGCGCCGCTCGCGCATCTCGCACTCGTTCTCATCGGTGAAGGGGAGGTGATCGACGATCGCGGTGTTGCGTCGCCAGCGCTTCCCGCACTCGAAAAGGCGGGCCTCGTTCCACTCGAGCTGGAAGCGAAGGAAGGCCTCTCTCTCATCAACGGCACGCAGTTCATGACCGCCATCGGTGCCCTGGCACAGCTCGATGCGGAGCGTCTCTGTACGACTGCGGACATCGCGGGGGCGATCTCGCTGGAAGCGCAAATGGGTACGTCCGTGCCCTTCGACGCTCGGCTGCATCGACTCCGCCCGCATCCTGGGCAAGAGCTCACCGCAAGCAACCTGAGGAAGCTGCTCGCCGACAGCGACATCGCGAAGAGCCACGAGAACTGCGGCCGCGTGCAGGACGCCTATTCGTTGCGATGCATGCCGCAGGTGCACGGCGCGTCCCGAGACGCCCTGGCTTGGGCGCGCGCCGTACTGGAGCGCGAAGTCAACAGTGTCACCGACAACCCGAGTGTGTTCGTGGACGGCGATACGACGGACGTCCTCAGTGGAGGCAACTTCCACGGGCAACCCGTCGCGTTTGCGCTCGACCTCGCGGCGATGGCAGTGGCCGAACTCGCGAACATCAGCGAAAGGCGCGTCGAGCAGCTCGTGAATCCCGCGCTCTCGTCCGGACTCACGCCCTTTCTCGCCGCGGGAAGCGGGCTGCATTCGGGGTTCATGATCGCGCAGGTCGCCGCGGCGTCGCTCGTTGCCGAGAACAAGGTGCTTTGCCACCCTGCGAGCGTCGACTCGATTCCATCTTCCGCGGGTCGCGAGGACCACGTGAGCATGGGTAGCGTCAGTGCGAAGAAGCTCGCCGATGTCGTGATCAACGTTCGTCGCGGTCTCGCCATCGAAGTCATGGTCGCGTGCGCTGGCGTCGACCAGCGTGCTCCCCACGCCCCGAGTCGCGGCGTCGCGGCCGCGCTCTCTTCGGTCCGCGCGAAAGTTGCGCCGATGACGGGCGACCGCGTCCTCTATCCGGACATCGAAGCCATCGAGCGTTTGCTGCTCGACGGGAGCTTCCTCGCCGGCGTGGAGCGCGCGGTGGGGCCTTTGACATAGAGTGCCGCCTTCGCTGCGGATCGCTCCGAAGGTCACGAAAAGACGACAAAATCGGACTCAAATACGGCAGTTATTGCCATATTGCGCCACGAAGACGGGCTGCTAGAGTGCCGCATCTTCATGCGATCCACTCACGGCATCATTTTCTCTTCTCGCGCGCGCGCAGCTTCTGTGGTTCTGGCGGCCTGCGCGGTCGGCGCCTTCACCGGTAGCGCTTGCTCCGAGGCGACGCCCGAGGCTCCGAAGACGGACGCAGGAACGACTGACGTCGCGACGGGCCCTACCTGTGATGCAACGAAGTCCGACACGGTGCGGTTCGAAGACACGACGAAGGCGTGGGGGCTCGAGTCGATCATCGGGTCGCACATCGAAAGCGGCGACCTCGATGGCGATGGGTACCCCGACCTCCTGATTGGCGGTCTCGGTTCGAACGCCCGAAGCGACATCGACGGCGCGACGCGTAAGCTCTTCGTGCTCATGAATCGCCCCGATGGGAAGGGCGGGCGAACGTTTGTCGACACGACCATCGAGAGCGGTCTCTACAAGACACGTGACAACAGCGCGACCCACCTCCGCGCGACCACGTTCACGGTCATGGCCGACGTCGACAACGACGGTGACCTCGACGTCTTCTCGGGCGTGAACATCGACTCGACGCACCCCGAGACAGACCCGAAAGACCGCAACGAACTGCTCTTGAACGACGGCACGGGCCATTTCACCTACGCGCCGGACTCCGCCACGCACAACAGCGAGAGCGAATTGTGGCCAACCACTTCGGCCACCTTCACCGACGCGAACCGCGATGGCAAAATCGATCTCTTCGTGGGCTTTTGGTACAAGGGCTACGGAGTCACCCAGTACGGAGTACAAGCTCAGCTCTACCAAGGAGCGGGCAACGGTACGTTCAAGTCCGTCACGAACGACGTCGGCCTGAAGATGGGCACGAGCGGTTTCTCCAAGGGCCAGAACATCAGGCCCGCGTACGGCGTTTCGTCGTGTGACATCGACGGCGACGGCGCACCGGAGCTGCTCGTCAGCGCCTACGGTCGTCAGTGGAATCAGCTCTACCAAAACGACGGCAACGGCTCCTTCGTCGACGTAGGCATTCCGAGCGGATTCGGCGCCGACAACAACCTCGACTACAAAGACAACGACTTCTTTCGCTGCTATTGCACCATGCACGCAGGGGAAGAATATTGCGCCGGCGTACAGAAGCCCCGCAGCGGTTGCCCGTCCCCGGCTGACTCGTACTGGAACAAGGGCAGCGACGATCAACCGTGGCGCCTCGGCGGCAACACCTTCACGACGTATTGCGCAGACTTCGACGGTGACGGAAAGCTCGACCTCGTCAACGGCGAGATCAAGCACTGGCACATTGGGCAGAGCTCCGACGGAACCGAGCTGATTCGAAATGTGAGCGCGAACGGCGAGATCAAGTTCGAGCGCCCCGGCAATGCGGTCACGGGCATGAACATTCCTCACGACAGCTCCGACTGGAACGAGGGGGCCATCACTCTCGCAGGTGCCGACCTCGACAAAGACGGTCGCGAAGACCTCGTCATTGCCGCGTCCGACTATCCCGGCAACTTCAGTTGGATCTTCCACCAGAAGCCAGACGGCACGTTCGAAGAGGTGGGCGAGAGCTGGGGTCTGCACCACGCGTGTGCGAGCGGCATCAGCATTGCCGACTATGACCGCGACGGCGACCTCGATGTCATCGTCGGTACGTCCCTCGCGCGCGACTGCTCGAAGCTGTGGAAGAAGAATGAGATCCACTTCTACGAGAACAAGAGCACGGGCGGCGGTAAGTACCTTCTCATGAAGCTCGTCGGCGATGGCGTCGCGACGAACAAGGGGGCGGTCGGTGCGCGGGTGACCGTGAAGGCCGGCGGCAAGACCTTCGTGAAGGAGCTTCAAGGCGGCTACGGCGTGAGCGGTATCCAGAACGATACGGTTCTCTACTTCGGCCTCGGTGCGTGTGACACGGTCGACGAAGTAAGCGTGCGTTTCCCGAACAAGGAGAGCAAGACACAAGTCTGGAAGGGCGTGCAGACGGGGCGCTTCATCGAGCTCCGCGAAGGCGACCCCACTGTCCACACCGTCGAGCTGAAGAAATAGTCGGAAACGCGCGTCAGATCTTCGGCACGGGAACCGTGATGCGTGGCTTCCGCTCGGAAGACGCACGCATCGCGGCTCGGATGTCTCGAGGCGCGGGCAATTTCTCCGCGTAGAGGGCATGGGTCGTGCTTCTGGAGACGCGTACCCCGCTGCGAGTGCGACGGCCTTCACTGACAGGTCCTCGCAAGAAAGAAGAAGAACGGCGAGCTTCAGCCGGTAGCGTCTCGCAAAGTCGCGCCAGCTCGTGAAGCCGAAGAAAAGGGCAGGGGCAGCCCGACTGAGTGCAGCATGCAGGCGTCGGCTACTGGCCCCATACGTAGCGGCGATCTTCGCGGTGGGGGTGCTGAGGGAGAGGCGCTCGAGAATCGGGACGAGCGCGTTCCATACTTCGGTCTCGATCACGTTCTCCAAGAAGGAGCGCGGCGTCAGATCTTGGATGAACAGTCCCTCCCGCCGGAGACTCGTCAACAAGTCGAGTGCCGACGACATGCGTTCCTCGTTGGAGGATGCGGCGACGAAGTTGGAAGCAGAAACCATCGAGTCGTCGGACAAGACGACCTGCTCCGGAGCCGTCCGCTCCACGACACCGAAGACGTCTCCGCTCACGCGCACTTCGACTGCACGGAGGCGAGCTCCGCCCGCTCGATACGACGCTCGCCGCTGTCCGAACTCTCCTTCGAAGAGTGCGGCGGGAGCCAAGAATGCGGCTGGGGCTTCGAAGCGAATCCCGTCATCCCAATGGAAGAAACCTTCGAGCAAGATGTAGAGATGCGTGGCCGTTGCACACCGCTCCTTCAGTGGGACCATGAACCTACTGTCGAAGGTCGTGCATTCTCGTGCTTCACCCACAATGGAGAATGCGGGGCCGAAAACAATGGATAGCTCGAGGCGAACCGGGCCGAGTTCTCTCTGACCCAGCGGCGTGTTCGCCACACGGTGCATACGAACGTCAACACGGGCGGCGGTTCGCGCACACAAGGAGGCGGCACGTGCGGCGCCTATTCGTCGACGAACCCGAGCAGCGAACCCGACCCGACGGTTCCTCCGGCGCGGCCGCGCGGGAAGGACGGCCAGAGGTAACCGAGCGCGAACGACATGCATACCGTCGCTGGCACACTTCGACTGGGTACCGCACGACTGACGATGGCAGGGGTCTTCGGCCCCGCATTCTCTGTGCTCAAGGAGATACGAGAAGAGACCGTTTTCGACAGTCGGGTCATCGTTCCCGTTCAAGAGAAGTGTGTGGAGGCGACGCATCTCTACATCTTGCTCGAAGGGTCGTTTCATTGGCTTGACGGCGCAACGTTCGAGGCGCCCTGCGCATTCATGGCTGGAGCACCGTTCTTCGAGGGGGAGCACGGTGCACGCAAGGCCTCGTATCACGCGAGTGGCGCCACGTTTCGGGCTGTGGAAGTGCGCGTCAGTCGTGATGCGTTCGGAGATCGCGGGCAGCGTGGCCCTGAGCCAGTGCTTCTTTCGGAGGGGGTCATGCACTGCGCGAAGGAGTTCCTCGATGCCGCTTTCGACGACCATCAGGCGACGTGTGCACTCGACCTTTTGACGCACCTACGGGCGGATCGCGTCCTCCAGCATGACCTAGCGCCGAGGTCATTTCTGGAGGACGCCATCGAAAGCGACCTTTGGGGAGCGCTCGAGCCAGTCCTGAAGGAGATGTCTCTCAGTACGACAGGCGCGAAGATCGCCGCAGCGTACGGGGCGACGAGCCGGCGACTGCACGCCGCACTCAGTCGAGCCGTGCCTTCGCTGTTCATCGAGTTCACCAATTGGCGAGCTTTTCGAGACGCTATCGGTTGAAGCTCGCCATTCTCTTTCTCTCGAATCCGAACGTGTCGGTCCGAGAGGTCGCGAAGGCGGTGGGCTATGCGTCGACCGAAGCCCTAGCCCATGCTTTCTACGCAGAGGATCTTCCGGCGCCGGGGGTCATTCGCGAATCGATTCTCTCGTATCCGGACCGCCGCGATCGGATCACGCTCCCAGTACCGAAAGCCTGACCCCGAAGGAGGATGCCGCTAGCGGCAGGAGGCGAGTGCTACGTTGCACGCGTTGACGTTGGCGATGGCCTTTCGAAGCTCTTCCTTGTGGGTGGCATCGCCGTTCCCTGGGAAACATGCATTGTGCACCAAACGCGCGACCATGCAACCGTTTGCCGTGGCAGAGCGCGCCGCCAGGTCTGCACAGCTCATCGAGCGGCTGCAGCTCGAGGGACCGCTCAACTTGCAGAAGTAATATTTCGCGGCCGTGCGCATCAGATAGTCGCCGGGAGAACATCCGATGGGCCAGGAGGAGATGGTGCCAGCGAGGTCCTCGGCGAGGCGACGAATCTTGATGCCTGCGAGCTCTCCCGTGCAGACGAGTGTGGCAGTACCTGCGGCAACGGTCGCGACTGCGGCCGTGAGGCCCGATAGCGCCGTGCCAGCGGCGGGGACGAGGCACAGGAGTTCGCCCGCGCCCGTGACGGCCATCACGCCGCCGCAGGTTACGGTCGCACCGGCGGAGAACTCCATGACGGCAGCGGACGCGACCGCGAGCGTACCCGCAGCGGCCGCGATCGTGCAGCTGCTGTCGCCGCTGACGGCACGGGGAGAGAATCGCTTGGCGGCGTTCACGACATCGCTCTGATCGAGTCCGAGGCGGTCGGCGTCCGCGGAGACTTCGGCATCTTGGATGAGATTGTCTTCGGCGGGGCCGGGTTCCTCAGCGCTGCTGCAGGCGACCACGGAGAGCAGGGCGGGAACGAGAACGAGCGTCGATGCGCGAGCAATCGGGGAGCGGATGGTCATGACGGCACTCATAACAAACTGCGTGCCATCAGCGAAAATCCTGAATTCATGGCTATTCTGACAGCAACGCGGGAAAAATTCGGTCTGCCCGTACCCATTCGTTCGTAAGCGATGCACCCGGGGCGAGCTACCGATCCATCAGGGGAGCTGTCGGACACGGTGGGCGAAGGGGCGCTCAGCCGTCGATGAGTTCGAGGCAAAGCGGGCGGACAGGTCTTCGCAACGTACTCGTCGTGCTCGTGAGCTGCTCGTCGATCCCATCCCGCCCGACGCGCTCCGCGCAATGGTTGCGCTCGAAGTCATTCTTGCGCGCGTACGCGATTGAAGCGCTGACAAACGGGCAGCTCTTCCGTGGCACTCGCCTTGCCGTCGAGCTCGCATGCATTCGGCGACCCGACCAACCGCGGAGGCTGTCCTCGCCACTCTTTCCGCGGGCGTGCTCGTTGTCGGCACCGACGCGAACGTGACGTTCGCCAATCTTGGTGCAGCTCGCATGCTTCGTCGTTCGCAGGAAGCCATCGTGGGCAGGGCGATATCGGATGTTCTCGTCCCGCTCGACGCATTGCTTGCCGCCGACGATCCTCAGGGGAGACGTCCACGCGCAGAACACGAGGTGAAGCTCGGTGATGGCGCCAAAGCGGTGATCGGATTCACGGTGAGTCCGCAGGCGGGCGACGGATCACGCACGGTGCTCTTTCAAGAAATCGGCGCCATCCTCGAACTTCGAAAGCAACGAGACCGCCTGCTGCAACTCGCCGCTCTCGGCGATGCACTTCCGTCGATCCTCCATGAGCTCCGGAATCCGCTTGCGGCGGTGACGACGATGCTCGAGCTCCTCATCGAGGAGACCGAAGAGGCGGGGCGCTCCGATCTCCACGCGATTCTGTGGGAGGTGCGACGCCTCGGGCTTACGCTTCAAGGAGTCGGAGGGATCGCGACGGAAGCGCAGAACGCGCGCCATTCGGCGATCGACTTGGCCGTACTGGAAGCCTGCCGCATTCTCGAGCCCACGGCCCTCCGACGCGGAGTGCAGCTTACCGCGGACGTTCCGACATTGCCGCTCGTGCGGCTCGACCGAGGCGTGATCAGCGGGGTCGTGTTCAATCTCGTCAAGAACGCGATCGAAGCGTGTCGCTCGGGAGACAAGATCGTGGTTCGCGCTCGTCTCGATGCGGACGATGCCTTCGTGTTGTCCGTGCAAGATACAGGTGTCGGAATGTCCGACGAAGTCGCCGAGCGATGTCGCGATCTGTTCTTCACGAGCAAGGCGCACGGTTCGGGCATCGGCTTGGCCCTCTGTCAGCGCATCGCTGACGCTTCGGGGGGGGCGCTCAGTATTCGCACGGCGCAAGGCGCCGGTACCGAAATTTCATTGACCATCCCGCTGCGGTCCCAGGGACCCTCAACCATCGTTGGAGGATAGTGCATGTCACGTGTCGAAAATTTGAATCGTATTTTGCGCGGGCTTCAAAGTGCGTCACCAGACGTCGAAGCAAGCGCGCTCATCTCCGAAGATGGCCTCATGATTGCGAGCGCGCTACCGCAACACATCGACGAGACCCGGGTGGCGGGTATGTCCGCGACGCTCTCGAGCCTTGGCTCTCGTGCGGCAAATGAACTCGAACGCGGCGACGTCGAGGAGGTACTGGTTCGGGGAAAGAACGGTTATGCGGTGATGATGGCTGCCAGCCAAGGCACCCTTCTCCTGTGTCTGACGAGCAAGGCAGCCAAACTCGGCCTCATCTTTCTCGACATGCGTCGAGCGGTCGACGACATCCGCAAGGTCCTCTGAAACGAAAGAAGATCCAATCATGGCGCACATCACTCTTTTCGAAAGTGCAACGCACAAGAACATTCTTCTCGACGATGTGAGCGGCGATGGCCTTGCGGTGCAAGCGAACCAACACGTCATTCTCGACGGCCAAAGTGGGATGATCCTCGACCCCGGCGGCCACAAGGTCTACTCGAAGGTTCTAGCTGCGACGATGGCGTTGCTCGGAAAAGCGAAGCTCGAAACGATCTTCCTGTCCCATCAAGACCCCGACATCGTAGCCGCCGTAAATGGCTGGCTGATGACCACCGATGCCACGGCCTATGTGTCCAAGCTCTGGACGCGCTTCGTCGCGCACTTCGGACTCGATCGACTCGTGGAGTCGCGGCTTCTGCCGATCCCCGACGAGGGCATGACGCTGACCTTGGGATCGACGCCGATTCAAGTGATTCCGGCGCACTTCCTCCACTCGCCTGGAAATTTCCAAGTGTACGACCCCACTGCGAAGATCCTCTACACTGGAGACCTTGGCGCCTCCGTCGGTGCGAACTATCGCGAGGTCACGGACTTTGCGGCGCATGAAGTGTTCATGACCGGCTTTCACCAGCGTTACATGGCGAGTCGAATCGCCATGCAAGCGTGGGCTCGGCGCGCGCGAAAGCTCGAGATCGACGTCATTGCGCCACAACACGGTGCCGTGTTCCGCGGAAGAGAAATGTGCGAGCGGTTCATCTCGTGGTGCGAGAACCTCGAGTGCGGAGTGGACCGCATCGAAGCGCTCTACGGGGCCTCGGGATGAGCTCCGATTCTCGAGCGATCCTCGTCGTCGAAGACGAGGATGCGCTTCGACTCTCCATGGTCCGTGGCCTCTCGAAAGTCGCGGGGGTCGTGGTCCATGGGGCAGCCTCGCTTGGCGAAGCGCGTGTTCTTCTTCGCAGTATCAAGCCGGCGCTCGTCGTATCGGACCTCGATCTGCCCGACGGGCTCGGTATCTCTCTTGCGGTCGAGATGGAGCATATCGGACTGAGGTCGCCGATCGTGTTCGTCTCGGCGTACGTCCGGAAGTTTCACCAACGGCTCGCAGGTGGGAACTTCGAGGTCTACGAGAAGCCAGTTTCTCTCGATCGCCTCAGGGAGATCGCTCTCGAGAAGATCGGCGATGGTGCCATGGCGCCTCCCTCCCCGTTCGGCGTTGCGGACTTCGTGCAACTCGCCGGCATGGGGCGTAGTCCGTCGTCATCGAGGCGAACGGTCTCGAGGGGAGAGGGTACGTAGTCATCAGCCGCGGAGAAGTATGGTCGGCCGAGGATGCGTTGGGGCGGGGGGTCGATGCGTTTCGACGGCTCCTCAGGCATCGGCGAGTGCACGTCACGTGTCGTACCCTCGAGGCAGACGCGCTGCCCGAACGGACGATGACCGGGACCGCCGAAGGAGCACTCCTCGATGCAGCGCGCTGCTTGGACGAGGAGACGCGAGACAATGACGAGTCGGTAGACGAAGCGTTCTCCGATATGTCCTGGGAAGAAACGCCTCGTGTCCCTGCGCCCGAGGAAATTCCTGCGAGGGTGGCATCACTCCGTCCTGCGCAGCGCCGCACTTTCGAGGAAGCGTTCGAGCGTGGCGTCGATGCGCTTCTAGGGAAGGATTACCCCCTTGCCCTGTCGGCGTTTCGGGAAGCGAGTGAATTGCTTCCCGATGACCGACGTGTGGTTGCCAATTTGGCGAGACTTCGGGACATGGGGTTTCAGTGACCGATTCTGCGAGCCGCTATTCGGTTCCGGGCGAGGGCGCGCCGATGGTGGTGCCGCTCGCGCTCGCACTCGTCGGTGTCGCAGCGACGATGCTCGCGGCTCGTGCGTGGGAGGGAACGCATGACGTCGGGTGGGGCGGTGCCGAACCCACCATCGCGGTCGTGGCGACGGCGTCCGCTGCCGCAACCGCCACGGCGAGCGTGCCGCTCGTATCATCCGCCGCCGTGCCCTCGGCGAAGGCCACTGCTGGTCAGCGGGCGACCGGCGTCGCCGCGGAGCCCAAGTGCACAGAGATCGTCATTCCGTTCGAGCGCATGGCGCTCGTTCCTTCGATCGAAGGCGAAGCGCGGATCGGCCCACTCGCGCAGTGGCTGTCCAGTCACGAAGAGGCGCGGGTGACACTCGACGGGCACGCAGATTCGACCGGATCGGAAGAGGGGAACTTGGTACTTAGCCGCGCGAGAGCGAACGCGGTTCGAATGCGGCTCGAGCGCAGCGGCATTCCACGAGAAAGACTCACGGTGCGTGCATTTGGGGCGTTCTGGCCGGAGGAGGGCATTCCGACCGATGCGTCGGCGAATCGCCGCGTCGTCCTTCGAGTTCGCGGGAAGAGTTGTCCGGGAGAAGGAGAGGGAATTCAGCGATGACGTCGTCGGTCCTGATATTTTCTGTGGTCGCGATCGCCGCGCTGGTTGGCGCAGGCTATCTGTTTGGCCTTCGCGTCGCCCGCGGGGCACGGGAAGCCTTGCTTCGAGACTGGGAGGGGAGGGGCGAGCGCATCCGCACGCTGGACTCCGACCTCAGCGAGCTCACGCGAACGTCTGGTGACCGAATTCGCATGCTGGAATCGGAACTGGCTGATCAAGTGCGAACTTCCGGTGAGCGCATTCGTGCCGAACTCGTCGGTCGAGACCAAGAGCAGGGTGCGTTTCGCGACGAGGTTCGATCGATGCTCGCAAAGATGGCGGAACGAGCTCCCGACATTCAGGCACTCCAGAGCGGCCTTCAGACGACGATGGCGCAGGTTCTCGCGCGACGCGATGAAGGTGGCGCCGAGATGAAGAAGATGATGAACGAGGTGTTGGCTCCGTTTGCCGATCGCGAGCGCCTTGGTCGTGCCCTTTCCTCCATCGGTGTCGGACGAGGGGGACTTGGCGAGCTGCCGACATTGCTCGACGCCATTGCCGAAAAGGCTGCTTTTGCGGGAGTCGTCCTGAGCGACGAAGCGGGGCTTCCGCTGGCCGCCAGCACCGACACCTCCGATGTCGAGATCATCGCTGCTTCAGCCGCGTTCTTCGGGACGCTTGCAGAACGCTCGGAGCGCGCCGGACAACCGCGTCCTCTATCGTGCCTCATTTTGGACGAGACCAATCGAACACTCTTGTTTCGGCTGTTCTCCGTTGGGGACTCTCGATTCGCCCTGAGTGCGGTGTGCCGAGGGAAGCTGCTCGCGCCAGGGGCCCTCGACCCGGCGCTCGCACCGCTCGAAGTTGCGTTGAAACGTCGCGAAGTCGTCTGACACGTGACGCCCGCAGGCGCGCCGCCCGCACGCATGGTGCGCCGACTCGATGTGCGTTCGGCGGCTCGCTGGCTTGGGAGCGGTCGAATCGGCCAGCAATTTCGGCGGGAGCTTCCCCGGAAATCGCGTAGTCTTGGCCGCGTAGGCCCCTTGGCGGAATGGCAGACGCCGAGGATTTAAAATCCTTTGCCGAAAGGCGTGCGGGTTCGAGTCCCGCAGGGGCCACTGCGACCCACATTTCCGGGGCCAGGAGCTCGCGCGAATGAATCGTTCCGAAGCGACGCGAACGAACCGTTCGCGGGGCCGTTCTGGTGACTCTCGGTGACAGGGCAAGTGTGCGAGTTCGTTACATGATCGGTCGTTGGTACATCACGCACTGCAGGGCACGCGGCTTGCGATGGAGCCATCCATGCACCAGCTCCTCGCCCACCGCCGCAATCGCCTCCGCAGCCTCGCCCTTCTCGCCTCCTCTTCGCGCTCGCATACTCCGATGCGCTAGCTCGAAGTAGCGCACCCCGTCTTCGGATGGAACCTCCTCAACGTCACCCTAGGGCTCGGCGGGCGAGGACGCCTTTGCGCCTCGCGACCATGGCAGCGAAGAGTTCATCGATGCGCGCTCTGCCACGCGAACGGACCCTTCGCTGTCGTGCGTCGAAGACCGACAAAACCTCGAAACATATTCACGTGGGCAACTGGAATGCCCCTTGCTCATTGGAATCTCATGAAAAACGCGTTCGCTCTCGCCTCTCTTTTCGTTTCTCTCGCTCCTCTCGCCGGCTGCACTGCCGAAGTCGAAGGAGATCCTAGCGCTGAAGTCTTGATGGCCCCTTCGAGTGACTCGATCACGCCTCAGGTCAAAGACCCGCGCTCCGACCCCGCGACGTCGTGCCTGAACGGAGGTGGTGCGTGGCACGTCGACGGGTAATCGACCTCGACCACGACCTACACGGACAACGGCGTCGTCAGCTATCGCGTGTGCCAGCGAACCCGCTATAGCTGTGAAGGCGGGTCGTACGGCGGCGCTCTATCGTGGAGCTCCGGCGGCTGTACGGACCTGACCTGACGTCCCTGCAGCACTCCTTGTGTCGGCGGCATTCTCTCGAGTGAGGTCGTGCTACAGTAGCGAGCGGTGAATCGCTCCGTCTTCGTCGTAGGCTTCCTCGCAGTCGCCGCCCTCTCTGGCGCCGTCGGGTGCGGCTTGCTCATCGACGGGTCTTACAACGATGCGACGTTGGCACAAGACGCGGGCGCCTGTCTCACGTCGTGCCCGAAAGGGGCCTGCGGTTCCATCGACAATCAATGCGGTGGAACGCTCGAGTGCGAACCGTGCGTAGAAGCCTGCGTCCCCAAGACGTGCCCAGAGCTCGGCGTCGAGTGCGGTGTCATCGACGACAAGTGCGGGCACGCGCTCGACTGCGGCAAGTGCTCCCAAGCCAACACCGCATGCCGGTCTGGCAAGTGCGAATGCCAACCGAAGACCTGCGCCGATCAGGGCGCCAACTGCGGAAGCATCGGTGACGGTTGCGGCGGCACTTACAACTGTGGAACGTGTTCGACGCCGAATCCGTATTGCGGTGGCGCGGGCCTCAACAAGTGTGGCGCGACGCAATGCGTCCCGAAGACGTGTCTGCAGCTCGGAAAAAACTGCGGCGCCAACGTGAGCGACGGCTGTGGCTTGCTCCTCAATTGCGGCAGCTGCACATTGCCCGAAACGTGCGGCGGCAACGGCGTGGCCAACGTGTGCAGCTGCACACCGAAGACCTGCGCGCAGCTCGGAAAGAACTGCGGAACCGTCGACAACTGCGGTCAGCCGCTCAATTGCGGCTCGTGCACGATGCCTTTCGAAACATGCGGTGGCGGAGGAACGCCCAACGTGTGCGGCTGCAAGCCCTTGCCTCAGGCCGAGGCGTGCTTCGGGCACTGCGCCTTCGCGCCGAACGGTTGCGGTGGCAACATCAATTGCAGCACGTTCTGCCCCTTCCCGAAGCAGTGCAACTTCACGCTCGGTCGTTGCCTCTGATGGCGCCGAACGACTGACCCCGGCGTCGCGCTATAGTCCGCAGTTGCCGCCCGGAGCGCTCTTCGTCGTCCCTGCGGGACACTCGAACACCGTACCGAGACAAATCGGAGGCGCGCAGCCACCGGTCGTCCGAACACAGAGGATACCGGCCTGGTCGAGCGTCTTTCCGTTGCATGTGGGAACGCAGCAATTCTCGTGTTGTGCGTCATTGCAACCGACGGATGCGGCACCGCCACTTTGGAGCACGATGCCGTTGCTCTTGCACGGAGGGTCTCCTGGTGCGCCGAGCGCGCCTTCACACGTTCCACCCGCAGCTTTGCACTGGGTCTGGACGACCTCCGGCGTGCGCGTGCACTTGCCCGATGCGGCATACACCGATGGGGACTGGCACGAGCACTTGCCGTTTTCACAGGTGCCGAGAAGCGACGAGACCTTGGGGTCGTCGTTGCAGTCTTGTGCCGTGCTGCAGGTAGCCGGAGGCGGAAGGGCGACATCGCTCGTCGCTGCGTCGGAGTTCGTTGAGCCCCCGTCCGCTTCTTTGGCTTCGAGAACCGTCTGCGTGACCCCGCCACACCCTTGAAGTGAGATGGGCACGAATGCGGCCAAAAAGGGAATACCCAGGCGGGCGGCCCCCGCGAGAAAAAGGGAGGCGAAGGAGGAGAAGTTCATGCAGGTAGGAGACCCGAGGGGGCTGAAATGGCTCACCGAAGGCGAACTTTTCTTCTTCGCCCTCTCCGAGACCGCGCCGAAGGATGGGACCCGCTGCCAGTGCCTGGAGAAGATCCACCGCGTTCTCTTGGCATCCGCTCCTCGCATGCTATGCCTCACCGGCCATGGTTTCCTCGTCGTTCGACCGCTTTTCGGGCCTGGGTCCGTCGGCCGAACCTTCCCTGGCTCAAAAGGTCACGGAGCCGCGGCTCACGGGGCTCGACGAGCTCGTCGTGGCGGCACGCGAGGGGAGCACTCAGGCAGAGGAAGCGCTGTACCGGCGGTTTGCGCCGGAAGTGTTGCGCGTCGCGAGCCGTCTGCTCGGCACGCGCGACGAAGCGGCCGATATCATGCAAGATACATTCGTCACGGTCTTCGAAGACCTGCGCCAGTTGCGCGACCCAGCGGCCTTCCGCGGGTGGGTCATGCAAATCGCGGTGCGTCTCGTGTATCGCCGCTTCCGTCGCCGCAAACTTGCGCGCTTCTTGGGCTTCGGTCAGAACGCTTCTCCCTCTGACGAGGGGTTCGAAGAGGTCGCACACGTCGAAGCTGGGGCCGAAGCAAGGGCAGAGCTACGTCTCATCGACGGCGCTCTCCGCAAACTCGACAGCGAAGACCGCGTTGCATGGCTCCTTCGTCATGTCGAAGGTTTCGAGCTGCTCGAGGTGAGCCAGATGATGGGCTGCTCCCTCGCGACGACGAAGCGGAAGCTTGCGCGCGCAGAACACGCAGTCTCTGTCTTTCGCGGCGAAGATTCGAGCCCGGTGCGTGTGCCTATGGCACCGAAAGAGGTGGAGGCATGAACATGGAAGCCCTGCGAACTCTTCGCAACGAGACTCCCGATGCTCTGCTCGACGAGGGATGGCGTGCCATCCAGAAGAAGCGCACGGTCCGGGCGCGAGCTCGGCGCGTCCGACGAGCGGCCTACGTTGCGCTGTCCGTCGTATGCATCGTCGTCCTCCGGCTCGTATGGCCCGTCGCACATCCCTCCGCCACGGCGTTCGGGTCGGGGTTGCGCCACGCGGGCGGAGCGCTGCTCGCAGAAGTCGTCGAAGGACGCGAGATGCCATCGGTCGTGCCTCTTTCCGATGGTTCCGTGCTGACGGTGGATGCCCACTCGAGTCTTGCGCCGATGGTGAACGACGGCCAGAGGTTCGGCGTTCGACTTGCCCGCGGCTCCGCCACCTTCGACGTGAAACCAGGAGGCCCGCGTAGGTGGGAGGTCGACGCAGGTATCGCTCGGGTGGTCGTCCTCGGAACCAAGTTCTCCGTTTCGCGCGAGAACACGGGGCACGTGCGCGTCCGGGTAGAGCGGGGGCATGTCCGGGTCGAGTCTGCGGAGTTCGAAGGAGGAGCGAAAGATCTCTTTGCGGGCGACGTCGTGGACGTAGGACGCACCAACGCGGCGCCCGTTGGCCCCGCTTCCGCCCTCGGACCGGCAGAAGAACGCCCCGTGACGCCCGAAGCTGCCACTGCAGTTCAACGGGCGCCTACGGTGTTGCCTTCCTCACTGCCTCTTCCAGCGGCTCCGAAGGCGGACGCGACCGCTCCCGCCCCTGGTTCGCCCTCCTTTGCCGAACGCATCAAGGTCGGCGACTACAAAGGTGCCTACGCCGATCTCGGTAGCTCCGGGTTCGATGTGGAAGTTCGGCGCGCGCGTTCGTCCGCAGACCTCTTCGTGCTCGCCGACGTGGCGAAGTCTTCCGGGCATCCGAACGAAGCCCGCGCCCCGCTCGATCGCATCGTGAACGAATTCAGCGGGGACGCAGCGCTCGCCGCCTTCACGCGTGCGCGCCTCGAACTCGATCACCTAGGCGCACCTGCCCTCGCCGCGACCTGGTTCGAACGAGCCCTTTCGCTGGGCCTCTCGAGCTCCCTCCGCGAAACGGCGATGGCACGCCGCGTCGAGGCGCTCGGACGTGTGGGCGATGCGAACAAGACCGCGGCCGCGGCGGCGGCGTACTTTGCGGCGTATCCGAGCGGGCACTACCACGATGCGGTGACCGTTTGGTCGACTTCCGCCCCGTGAAACGTGTGCTCGCGGCTCTTGCAGGTGCCGCCTGCTTCACACTGAGCGCGTTCGTGCACGCCGACGTGCGGGTCGTTCTCGAAGAAGGAATCGTCGACCAGAGTTCCTTCGAGCGGGCCCTTCGAGTCGAGGGCGTCGAGCGGGGAACCATCAAGCTCTCGCGCAAGGGGGACCTCGTCGAAGTCGTCGTCGACGATTCCGAGCCGCGCACGCGTGCTCTCTCGCTCGCCGACGTGCCCGTCGAGCACCATGCACGCGTACTCGCTCTCGCAGCATCCGAGCTACTCCGCTCCATGCCGATCGCGAAGGCCGAAGCACCCTCGGAACCAACCCCGCCAAGGGCGACGGGTGCTGGAGCCGCCAAAGCCCCGGCGCAGGCCGCTTCCCCCGAGCCGATGGGCATTCACGTAGAAGGTCAAGTCGGAGCGTTTCTGCGCGCATATCCGTCTTCGACGGTGGCCTTCGGTCCCGCGGGCAAACTGTCCCTCTGTATGAGCATCGTTTGCCCCTACGCCGGGCTTTTGGTCGGACTTTCCAGTTCCCAAACGAACCTAGGCAATCTGACTACGACGCTGTTTCGAGGCGGCGTCGGCATCGACCTCGCATTTCGTCCACGACCGTGGCTCATGTTGACGACGGGCCCCTCGGCCTACGTGGGGTCGTTCGGTGTTTCCGCGGTGCCAAGCGCCGGTGCGACGCCGAATGGGTTCAGTGCGCCCTCGTTCGATGCGAAGTGGTCGATGCTTGCCGCAGTACGCGCGGGATAC
Source organism: Polyangiaceae bacterium (assembly GCA_046351415.1). Taxonomy (GTDB): domain Bacteria; phylum Myxococcota_A; class Polyangia; order Polyangiales; family Polyangiaceae; genus JABFRG01. The sequence continues at coordinate 422,584 of JAXLYO010000003.1, forward strand.
TTCGTGTGGCTCTTCGCCGAAGCAAGCCCCGGTGTCACTGCGTTCGGAGGCACGGCACTCGTGGCGAACGAGGAGCGCGCCTCCGACCGAGGTGGATTCTTCGAGGCGAGCATCGGCCTTCGCTTCGCCGACGACCGCGAGAAGTAGATATCAGCCTGCGCTTTCGGTTGCGCGAGCACGCACGTCGGCAAACGAATCCTCCACGAGGAGCTCGCCGTCCCGGAAAACTTCGCGAAGGAGGTTCTTGCCATTGCCGAGCTCCGAGGCGCGAATCGTACGATAGCCGCCTTGGTCACGCACGATGGCGAGCCTTCCTCGTTTGCTCTGCTTCCCTGGGTCCGTGACGGGGTCCTTGTATACATCACGGAACTCGCCGGAGACTTCGGCAGCGCTGCACTTCATCGCGAACTTGAGCGTGTCGCGGTTGAGTTGCTGCAAGAGGGCGCCGCCCATGCCGAAGGCGACGTTGTCGGCCGAGAGCTTCTTCTCTTTCATGGCGCCGAGAATCATCCCGATGCTGGAGAGGTTCACGCCATCGCCCTGGATGACGCGCACGTGCGGAGGTAGCACGCGGTAGCCCTTCTTGTTTTCCGTGAACCCGAACTTGCCCATGAGCTTCTCGAGCGCCGTGCACACGACGGTGGTTGGGTCACCGCTGTCGGGCCGGACGACCAATGTGCCGCCGGTCTTCTCGACCTCGCTCTTCAGCGTTCCGCCCCAAATGTTCTCGATCGCGTTCCAGAGGTCATAGGAGTCGCTTACAACGGCCACGAGCTTTCCCGGACCAGCGAATTGCGTGAGCATGTTCCGGTAGGCGTCCGTCTCGTGCTCGCGTCCCCAGCTCGTGATGGTCGAGTGCTCCGCGGCAGGGATGGAGAACGCTGCCATCTGCTCGCCGTAGAACTTACGTGCGGCGACGAGAGCCGATACGGTGTCCGAGCCCTTGAAGCTCACGAGGTGCGCGAGCCCACCGAGGGCCGCACTTTCTTCGGAGCTCACGCCGCGCGAGCCGAAGTCGTGCAGCTTGAAAGGAAGGCCATCTCTCGAGTCGGCCGTTTCGTCCAAGTAGCGACCGATCAGCTTGCGAGCGTGATGAGAAATCGTCGCGACCGTCGTGGGGTACCAAATGGCGCGAAGGAGAGCTGTCTCGAGGTAGCTCGTCAGCCAGAAGGCCTCCGGGTCGGTGTTGATGATCTGGAGGAGCACGTGATGTGTCGGTAGAACGGTTCCCTCGGGGAGCGCCTCGACGGACACAGGCAGGTAGCCATCGTGTCGCGTCAAGATGTGTTCGAAGCCCGCGCGGTGGAACGGCAGGCCGTGGGCCGCAAAAAGCTCCGTCGCTTCGTCCAAGTCGTCTCGCGAGATGGGCTTCGACAGGTACGCCTTCAGAAAGGCCTGCAGGCCGAAGAACAGATGTTCGTCGAATTCACCGCCACGTGATTCGACGTAGCTCGAAACCCGTGTCGTGTTCGGAGGGTATTGCCGGTAATGCGAAGCCTTGTACGAGTCGACATTGAGCAAGAGGTTCATGATGCGTCTCCTTGAAAAATCGTGGGTGGGCGACGAGGTCGCTCAGGCGGTTCCGCGGCCCAAGAAGTGCCGCAAGATGAAGTAGTGATCTTCGAACATGTGCTCGGGTTCGATGTCGGCGATGGGGATCCACGCCGCGTTTTGGGCGTCGTCACCGCCCTTGATCTTCGGTAGCTCGGGTTCGGCTCTCAGCGCGATGTGGTACGCATGCGTGATGGTGCGACCTCGTGACGAGCGGTGAGGGTCGTCGAACACGTGGCTTCCTGCGAGCGACCCAGCGAGAACGGGTAGGGGCACCTTGAGCTTCGTCTCTTCTCGCAGCTCGCGCAAACACGCGTCGAACAAGCGCTCGTTCTCGTTGACGAAGCCACCGGGGAGAGCCCATTGGCCTTTGCCTGGGCGCGCACCTCGCTTCACCAAGATGACGTGACCGCTCTGCGTGACCACGGCGTCGACCGTGACGAAGACGGGGGCATATGGAGCCGCTTCCCACGACTTCTTGTACGCCTGTACGAACGCCGATTCGTCTCGCAACTCTTGGAATGCTTGGCTCTTCGCGAACGTGCGAAGTGCTGCCGCAGTCGGCTCGGGTACGAGGGCGCAGGCCGCGTCGAGTTCACCGGCGAAGAGGTGCTTTCGGATGGTGGTCGCGTCGAGCATGCGCTCGCTCGCCACATCGATCGAATCCCACTGCGGAAAGAGCCGCAAGTAATACGACGAGTGGTCCTTCTTGTGACCAATGAGTGCGACCTTCGCTTCCTCCGGCTTGAAGCCGCGTAGCTTGAGGGTGGCATGCACCGACGCCTGGACGACTTCGGTCCACGTCGTGTCATTGTACACTGCATCCATGAGCGGGAGGCAGGTCACCCTCTCGCGCTCGTCGGGGGAGAGCGTGCACCGAATGAAGTCGGCTCGTTCTTCCGCGGTCCACGGGTCACGCACGCTGCGCGGCCTCCGGGCGGAGCCCACGAGCAAGAGGAGGTGCGAGGCTTCCTGGAGGGCGCGCTCGACGACGCTTGCGTGACCGAGGTGATAGGGCTGGAAGCGGCCAACGAAGACCGCCAAGTCGTATTTCTTTTTCATGGCGAGCAAACTCCTTGCTGCGCGAAACCAAAGTGGCGGTCTATCCGTCACTCGAGGAACAAGGCGACCCGCCGTGCTCCTATGTCAACGATGGGGATGTAGGGAGGCCCTTGGTTCGCGGCAAGGGCCTCCCGTTCTTTCGACCGCTCAAAGAAGGAAATCGCTTCAGGAACCGGCGACCGCCGCGACGGCGAGGACGAAGAAGACGATGATCATGCAGACGATCATGAGAGCGAAACCGACGATGCTCACGATGGCCTGGGTCAAGAAAGCACCGCCGAGCTTGTCCACCGCTTGCATCATGTGCGCGAGGTCGTTGCCCTGCGTCTGCGCAACGCTCTGAAGCGAGTTGGCGACGCCGAGGAACATGACGCCGACGATGATGGCGACGATGCCCGACGGGAAGTTGAGGAGAAGGTCGGGTTTGGCGACGAAACCGCAGCCGCTCATCGTCGTAAGGGCGCCCATGATGATGGAGACGATCGCGAAGAGCTTCGCACGACCAGCGGTCTTCATGAGGACCGAGTTTTCGTAGTCGTTGAACTCGTAGTTGCCCGTCTGTTGACCCATCATGCCTGGCATGCCGCCGGGAGGCGGACCGCCATAGCCACCGCCTGGGGGGGCTCCGGGAGCGTAACCCGGCGGACCTTAAGGTGGGGGTGCGCCGTAGCCTTGAGGCCCCGCTTGGAATCCACCCGAGGGAGCGGGACCAGGCCCGTATCCACTTTGTGTCGGCGCCACGGGATTTGCTCCCTGCGTCGGCGCAACGCCAAAGCCTGGGTCGCCACCGCCGCCATAAGGAGGTTGACCGCCACCGCTTCCATATCCTTGCATGTGAGCCTCGCTGGTTCGTCCCTGATTTGCGCAATGCGCTTTCGCGACCGCTCAGGTTGCGTGCGCAGTGCGACGAAGAACCTACAGGGATTTCGAGATTGGGGCTATCCTTAGGAGATGGCCCGGCGGTTCTTTCCCTTCACGCTTTTCGCGTCCTTTGCGCTTTTCGCGTCGGCTCTCGCAGAGCGGAGTGCTTACGCGGAGCCCAACCTCATCGAGCACCCAGGCGACCACCCGAACTACCGCGTCGAACTCGAGCCTCACGCGAACGCGGGCTACGGTCTCCTCGACTCCGGCTACGTCGGTGCCGGCTTTCGCGCGAGCATCAAGATTTTGGATCCCGGGCCCGTGAAGACCATCAACGACACGTTTGCCATCACGTTCGGGGGCGACATCTTCTCCGCCAAGAACGGCAAGCCATTCTTCTGGATCCCGGTGGGTGTGCAGTGGAACTTCTTCTTCACGCAGAGTTGGTCCGCGTTCGGTGAGGCAGGCATGGTCATCGGAGTCCCCGAGAAGACGCGCCTCAACCCCGTCGTCGCCGTGGGCGGGCGCTTCCACATGAGCGAGCGGCTCGCGCTCACACTGCGGATAGGGTACCCCGCCATCAGCTTCGGTCTTTCGATCTTCCTCTAGCTCACGGCGCAAAAAGAGGCTTCGACCGGCCGGCGGGTTCTCGAGGCAGGGTCTCGAGCGCCGTGGCCATGTCCGCGCCTACTCGCGCCCGCAGCATCTCGCAGGCCTTCGTGCTGTCCATGCCGGCGCGGTAGGTCCTGCCCCACCCTGCAAAGGTAGGGAGGGCGACTTCGACCTTCTTCGTGAAGGATTCCTTCGAAGGAGAGCCGCACGCCGCTTGGACGACAACGACGGCGCGCGCGGATTGATGCGCGGGAAGCTTCTTCGTCCATGCGTCCCAGTTGCGATCGAACCAGCGGAGCACGAATTCGCGACTCGCCGGCCTCTGCGTAGAGGTCGTGATCAAATAACGGAGGTCTTGTAGCTTGATGGTGTCGTCGAGCGCGAGCGCGAGAGACCGCCCGAGGAGCGTTTCGTCGTCGAATGACGCGAGCGCACGCACGAGCACGACGCGTTCCTGCGCATCGGTCGTCTTCACGAGCCTATCGGCAAGCGTCTTCCAGTAAGCCTCGTCGCCGCGACGTGCGGAAAGCTCGATGGAGAGCTCGTCGGCATCGCGGTCGCGTCCATCCGTCTTCGACGCTGCATGGGCGGAGAGGGCCGCGTCGGCGCGGTCGCGGGCCTGTTTCTGCAAGAAGTCGGAGGGGGCGCCGTGATCGAAGAGCGTCGTCCACGCGTCTCGTCGTGCTTGGGCCTCGTGTGCGCCGAGCGGGGTCGTCGTTCCGACGGGCAAACGGACGACTGCGCTCGAGAGGACGCGCGAGACGAGCGTCGCGTAGGCCTTCTGCGAAGGTGCGGTGATGAGTGCGTCGCCGACTTTGGCGAGGACCTTGGAGAGCACGGAAAGCACGTGCGGGTCTCGCTCCATCCCGAAGCGTGCCAGCGTCGCCACGAGGACCTTCGGCGCATACCTGCCGCTGCGGACGTGCGCCCACGTGTTGAGAAGGAGTGCCATGCGTGTCTCGGCGATGTCCGAGCGCGCAAGGAGCGGGAGCACGTCTTCGGAGACGCTGAAGCGGTAGTAGCCTTCCATGCGCACGTTTGGCACGAGTGCCTTGTCGCATGGCAGTTCGGAAAGCACCTTCTCGACGCTTGCCTCGCTCACGTCGACGCATTGGACCTTCTCTTTGACCTCGAAGCAGACGGGGACGTCCCAAAGCGAACTACTGTCACCGACGGGGGGCATGCCCACGACGCCGAAGGGCTTCTGGGCGAGACGCACCACCGGATGGCCGCCTTCGCAACGAGATTGGACATCGATGTCCGGCACACCCGGACGATCGAGAAAGGCGCGGTAGCGTGCCTTGCGAAGCGGGTTTTGCGTCATCTGGACGACGGAGGCCCAGAGGTCTTCGAAGCCGGCGGCGCCGTGGATATGCGTCGACAGATAGCGATGGAGTCCGTTCTGGAAATTGGCTGCCCCCGCATCGCTCTCGAGCATGCGGAGAACGGCAGCGCCCTTGTCGTAGGTGATGCCGTCGAAGGCTTCCATGGCACTTGCTGCGCTCGTGATGGGCGCGCGAATCGCGTGCGTCGAAGGCATGCTGTCGTCGTCCATGACCCAGGATGCGCTGATCTTCGCATCGCGAATGGAACGGAAGTTCGATGGTTGTTGCCCGTCGAGGAGCTTGGCTGCCAGCCAGGTTGCGAAAGCCTCGTTCAGCCAGACTTCGTCCCACCATTTGGCCGTCACGTAGTCGCCGAACCACTGGTGAGCGAATTCATGGGCGATGATGGATTCGGCGCTGTAGCGCGTGCGGTCGGAGGGAGAGCGAAGAAGCAAGCGCTCCTCGCGGAAGGTGACGAGGCCAGGGTTCTCCATGGCGCCGGCGTTGAAGTTCGGGACCGCAACGAGGTCGAGCTTACCGTAGGCGTAGGGAATGCCGGTGTAGTACGCAGCCGCCGCGAGGAGGCGTGTCGCAGCTTCGTTGGCTTCACCGCCGTCCTTCACCCTGCCGCGTAGGGCAACTGTCCGGATCTCGGGGCCCTCGCCGCCAGCTTTGGCCGCGAGCGTTTCCAGGGGGCCCACTGCGAGGGCGACGAGGTAACTCGGCAAGGGCGCCGTGCGCTCGAAACGATAGAGCATGCCCTCCGGGCGCTCTTCCCGAGACACCTCGCGCCCGTTGGCAAACGCCGTATCGTTCTTCCCCGTGAGCACTTCGATGTCGTAGGGCGTCTTGAATGCGGGCTCGTCGAAACAGGGGAATGCGCGACGTGCGCCCACGGGTTCGAATTGCGTGAAGGCTGCATTCATGCCCGCCTCGCGCACGCGGTAGAGGCCTTCCAGGTCGACGCTGTAGGGGGCGTGGTAGGCCAGCACGAGCTCAGCGAACCCGGGGTCGAGCGGGGACGCGAAGCGCAAGGCAGTCTCGCCCTGGGTCTCGTCCGTCACCTCTGCCGTGCCACGCACTGTTCGCGTGCCTTGGCGAGCGGTGATGGAGTCGAACGCGAGCCCCCTTGCATGGAGCACGACGAACGGAGTCGCATCCTCGACGCGGACGTTGATGCGCGCCTCTCCCCGGAACGAATCCTTGTCCGGAAAGACCTCGAAGTGGAGCTTGTACGATTGTGGCTTCGGTCCGAGTGGCAGCCGTCCGTTCTGACCGCGCGGCGCGGGGGACGCTACGCCCGCGGGCCCCGTGAGTTCGGCGATCTTCCGCAGTGGGGAAGTGCCCTTCGGAGCCGGCGCTTCCGCACCGCCGCAACCCGAAAAGAACGCGCTCGTGAGCGATAGTGCGCCGAGCGTGCGCACGAACGTAGAAACGCGTCGCACCTCAGGGCTCCGTGCCAGCGCGCCCTGCTTGCATCACTTCGACGTTGAGGGCGATCACGAGGCGGAGCATGTCGGCACGCTCTCGTTCGGTGGGGGGAAGGGCGGACCAGCCAAGGACCACACGCTCGTAGCTCCGAGCCTTGGCGCGCAATTCGCGCGAGGTCGGATTGTCGGGCAGGCCGTCGAGCCGCTCGAGAATGTCAATCAAGGACTGCTCGACGATCGCAAGACGCGTCGACTTTCCGCTCGCCATACGAAAAAGCGTACTACGCTACCGCCCATGAGGAAACGACTCTCCGCGTTCGCCGCCATCTTGGCGTTCGCTTCTCCCTGGGCCCTCGAAAATCCCGCTTCAGCTCAGCCCCGCCCGGGAACGCCCGTGGCGGCCGCTCCCGCTGCCACGCCGACATTGCCCACCGTTCGCTACAAGCTGCAAAACGGGCTCGACGTCGTGTTTCACGAAGATCACCGCGTTCCCATCGTGAGCGTCAACGTCTTCTACCACGTTGGCTCGAAGGACGAACCGCAGGGGAAGAATGGCTTCGCCCACCTTTTCGAGCACTTGATGTTCCAGGGCTCGAAGCACGTGGCGGAGGACAAGTTTTTCGACACGCTCGAGCGCGCTGGCTCTACGGACGTGAACGGAACGACGAACGAAGATCGCACGAATTACTTCGAAACGGTCCCCTCGAATCGACTCGAGCTCGCGCTCTGGCTCGAGAGTGATCGCATGGGCTACCTGCTGAGTCACGTCGACCAAGCGACGTTCGAGAGCCAGCGAAGCGTCGTGAAGAACGAGCGGCGACAAAACTACGAAAATGCGCCCTATGGCCTCGTGTCGCAATTCATCCACGAAGCGATGTATCCGGTCTCGCACCCGTACCATCGCTTGACGATCGGAACGCCAGAAGACCTCGATCGGGCCACGCTGGACGACGTGCGGAACTTCTTCCAGACCTGGTACGTCCCGAACAACGCCTCGCTCGTCATCGCGGGTGACATCGACAAGGACAAGGCGCTCGGCCTCGTGAAGAAGTACTTCGAGCCCATTCCGTCGCGTCCGCTCCCGGCTCGCTACAAGGTGCCGCCGGTCGACATCGAGAAGAAGGAGCTGCAGATCGCGGCGTCCGTCGAGCTCGCGCGCGTATATGCCGTTTGGCCTACGCCGGCTCTCTACGCGGAGGGGGACGCTGACCTCGACCTCGCGGCTCACGTACTCTCGAGCGGGAAGGGAAGCCGCCTCTACAAGAAGCTCGTCCACGATTTGCAGTGGGCCCAGGACGTGAGTGCCCACCAGAGCTCGAGTCAGCTGGGCGGCTCCTTTTGGATCAACGCCACGGTTCGCGATCCGTCCAAGGCGCGCGAAGTCCTCGCGGTCATCGACGCCGAGGTCGCGAAACTCGCCCAAGAGGGCGCTACGGAGGACGAACTTGCGCGGGCAAAGACGTCGACCCTGTCGAGTTTCACGTTTGGTCTCGAGAAGATGACGAGTCGCGCCAATACTCTCAACGGATACATGCACTATACCAATAACCCGGACTTTCTTTCCGAAGACATCGGGCGCTATCAGAAGGCAACCCGTGCGACGGTTCAAAAAGTCACGACCTCGTACCTTGCCAGTGCGAAGCGCGTGGTGGCCTTCGTCAACCCGGACAAGCAAGCGCCGCTTGCAGGCAAGGTCGTTTCGATCGGAGGTGCACGATGAAAACGCGGAACATGGTCTCTTTCCGATGCATGGCCAGCTTGTTTGCGCTCGCGTCGGCATCGATGCTCGTGGGCTGTCAGGCCGCAAGTCCGTTGGTCGTTCCGCCGCCGACGGTCGCGTACCCGAAGGGGGGCGAAGTGGAAGCCAATGTGGTCGCCACGCCGCCTGCCGTGGAAGCCGAAGACGCGCCCTTCCGTGCATCGGCACCGCCGGCAGGCCCCAAGCCCGCATTCCGGGCGCCGAAGGTGGAGACGGCGACGCTCGCGAACGGCATTCCCGTCTACTTCGTCGAGCAGTCCGTCCTTCCCATCGTGAGCTTCCGGCTGGTCGTCCGCATGGAAGAAAACGAGGGCGAACGCCCGGGCCTCACCACCCTGCTCGGGACGATGCTCGATCAGGGAACGAGCAAGCACTCCGCCGAGGCGCTCTCCGATGCGTTCGAAGCGATCGGTGCCGAGCACTCCACGTTCTTCGAGTGGGACTCTGGAGGTATCGCCGTCAAAGTTCCCGCCGCCCATTGGGGGGAAGGGCTCGACCTCGCCGCAGAAGCTCTCCTCGACTCGACGATTCCGGAAGACGAGCTCGAGCGCGTACGCGCGCGCCGCTTGACGGGTCTCAAGCAGCAGAAGATGAGCCTTTCGGCGATGGCGTCGAACGCGGCAGCGGCGGCGCTCTACGGCCGCGCGCACCCCTATGGCCACAGCCTTTCCGGTCGTGAAGAAGACACGAAGGCGGCGACGCGCGACGAACTGCTGAAGCTGAAGAAGCGCCTCATCGTTCCGTCGCGTCTCGGCATCGTCGCATCCGGTGCAGTCAAGAAGGACGAGCTCGTTGCGCGACTCAATGCGACGCTCGGCAAGTTGCCGCGCGGAGGTGCGGGCCCTGCGAAACGAGCGCCTGCGCCCAGCCCGACCAAGGCGCGCGTCGTCCTCGTCGACCGTCCGGGCGCAACGCAATCACAGGTCTACCTGACCACCTACGGTGTGGTCGCCGGGAACCCCGAACGCGACGCGCTCTCCGTCATGAACGCGGCCTTCGGTGGTTCGTTCTCCAGCCGCGTCAACCTCAACCTGCGCGAGAAGCATGCCTACACGTATGGTGCGCGCTCGTACTTCCTGGGGCGCAAGGGCAGGGGACCCTTCCTCGTCGGAGGGGCCATCTTCACCGACAAGACCGCCGCCGCCATCGACGAGATTCTTCTCGAGGTGGAAGCGATGCGCACGACCCCTCTCACCGCGGAGGAGCTCGAACTCGCGAAGGAGAGCATTCGCCTCGGCTTGCCCGGTCGTTTCGAGAGTGTCTCGGCGATCACGGCGGCGCTCGCCGAGCTGATGCTCTATCGATTGCCGCTCGACGAGTACACGAAGAAGGCAGACCGCATCGGCGCGGTCAAAGGCACCGACGTGCAGAAGCTCGCCCAGAAGTACCTCGTGAAGGACAAGCTCATCATCGTGGTCGCTGGCGACCGATCGAAGATCGAATCTTCGCTCGCGAAGTTCGGTCCCATCGAGATCCGCGATGCGTTCGGTGACGTGGTGACGGGCGACGCCGCAGCCGCGAAGCCCGAGGAGCCACCCGTCAGCCACGTCGTTCCGAAGACGAAGCCGCAGGTATTCCAGCCTGGGACGCGGCCCGCGGGTGCTCCGGTCATCCAGAAAGCGCCAAAGACCCCCTGAGCCCGAGCTCTCGTGGTACCGTGCTTCCAGAGTCCGGCCCATGGTTCAGCAAAATAGCCTCGCCCACCTCCAACCTCGTCTCGGCCAAATCGCGCGCACGCTCGAAGCGCGATTTCTTGGCAAAGACGAGGTCATCCGGCTCTTGCTCATCGCCGTCGTGGCCGGTGAGCACGCGGTCCTGATTGGCCCCCCCGGTACGGCGAAGTCTGCGCTCATCCGTTACTTCGCCCGTTTGATCCAGGCGCGCTACTTCGAGTACCTCCTCACGCGCTTTACCGAGCCGAACGAAATCTTCGGACCTGTCGACATCGCCGCGTTCCGGGAAGGCAAGTACCAGCGCCGCGTCGAAGGTATGTTGCCGGAGTCGGAGATCGTCTTCCTCGATGAAGTCTTCAAGAGCAACTCGGCCATCTTGAATGCCCTTCTCACGCTCCTGAACGAGCGCAAGTACACGAGCGGCGGTGTGGTCATGACGTGCCCGCTCCTCTCGTGTTTTGGCGCGTCCAACGAGGTGCCGAGCGACGAGACGCTGACGGCAATCTTCGACCGCTTCCTGCTCCGCATCCGGAGCGACAATCTGGACGCGTATCACTTCCAGGATCTGCTCCAGCGCGGCATCCAGCACGAGGTCATGGGCATCACCGAGGCGCCGGTACAGGCTCTCGCTACGGCGCACGAGATCGCGCAGCTCCACAAGGGCTCGCAGCAGCGGCTCCGTTTCTCCGACGAGTTCTTGAGTGCGTACAAGGGCCTCGTGTTCCAAGTGCGTGCCGAAGGCATCAGCCTTTCCGACCGTCGCGTCGTGAAGCTGCTCAAGCTCTTCGCGGCGAGCGCCTACCTCGATGGTCGCACGCAACCCGATGCGAGCGACTTCTTCGTCCTCAAGCACATCTGGAACAACGAAGATCAGGCGGCCATCCTCGAGTCGCTCGTCACACCCGTGCTCGAAGCGTTCTATCGCGACAACCCGAGGGCTCGTCGTGTGGGGGCTGCAGGCGTGGGCATCGAGGCGATGGCCGGCGAGATCGAACGCGTACGCCAAGTACTCACTGGCGGCGGTGCGCTCTCCGACGTCCAGCTGTTCAGCCAATTGAAGGCGCTCAACGAAATCAAGGCGGCGCTCGTGGCCAGCCCGGACCCGCGTGCCCCCGAGCTCATGCAACGTGTCGATCAGCTCCTCGAAGCGGCGTTCCACAGCGGTCGCTTCGCTCAGTTGTAGTCTGCATGCAACTCGTCGCCATCGACACGACGTCCGCAGTCGCGACGGTCGCGCTGTTCGAGGGCGACGTGTGCGTGGCAAAGGCAGAGGCAGCGGCGTTCCATGGGCAAGCCGAAGCGCTTCTGCCGCTCATCGAGAAGACGCTCGACGAGGCGAAGCGGGACAAGCGCACGGTCGGAACGTGGGTCGCGTGTGCCGGGCCGGGCTCGTTCACGGGGATCCGCATCGCGCTCGCGACGGTGCGGGGCATTTGTCTCGCGACCGGCGCGAAGGGGGTGAGCGTCTCGGCGTTCGCGGCGGTGCGGGCGGCGCAGGGGGGGGAAGAGGCGGAGCGAGAGGTCGCGATCGTGATCCCGGGGTTGCCGGGAGAGTACTTCTGCGAGGTGACGAAGGGGACGGAGGTGCTCATGCAGCCAACCCTGTGCGACGGGGCGGCGCTGGCGGAGGTGTTTGCGGCGTATCCGGGGGCTACGCGGGTTGAGGTGAAGGCGACGAGTGCCGAGGCGGTGGGGCGTGCGTTCCTGCGGTACGGGGGGGATGAGGCATTGTCGCCTCTTTACATCGCTCCTCCTCGCATCACGATACCGAAGGCGAAGACGTTCGCGCCGAAGACGTAGTCGAGGTCGAGGGTCGAAGTCGATGTCGATGTCGGTGTCGAAGTCGAAGTCGATGTCGATGTCGAAGTCGATGTCGATGTCGATGTCGGAGTCGAAGTCGGTGTCGAAGTCGGTGTCGATGTCGATGTCGGTGTCGATGTCGAAGTCGAAGTCGAGGGTCGAAGTCGGTGTCGAAGTCGATGTCGAAGTCGAAGTCGAAGTCGAAGTCGATGTCGAAGTCGGTGTCGAAATCGGTGTCGACGGCGACCACGACCTCGACCTCGATGCCGACCACGACCTCGACCTCGGCTCTTCGTCGTCGATCTCCACTCTCAAGGCCGTGCCACTTCCAGTGTCACGGCCTTGCAGCCCCTATGCGAATCCTTCGGGGCTCCTAACTGTATTCTGCATGGAAAACCTCCACCGCCTTCGGCGGTTTTTGTGAAGGAGGTTTGCCATGCAGAATACACATTTGATTGGGTTTCAGCGGATGGATGCTAATGGGGTCGCCAAGGAGTTGGCGGTGCTGGTGCATCGGCTGAAAATTCGGGATGCGGAGCTTCGGGACCAGGCGGGTCGAGCTTCGAAGTCGGCGTTCTTGCAGCTGTCGGAGGGGCTTCCGAATGCGGGCGTGGCGATGCGTCGCAAGTACTTCACTTGCGCTCGAAACAGCGTTTGCGAGGTTGCCGCGGCGGTCGACCTGGCGATCGCCATCGACGCGGTTGACGCGGCGCTTGGGCTCTCGGTGCTCGAGACGGCGGCTCGCCTTTGCGCGATGATCCATGGGCTTCTTCGCTGAGCGAAGCGTTGCGGCGCCCACGTGGCGCCGCCGTTCACGTTCATACGAGCGGAATGGTGTGCGGCTTTTCGTCTTCGATGAACTTGTTGAACACCGCCTTCTTCGCGACGCGGTAGCGCTCGCTGGCGACGAGGATGTACTCGAGGTGCCAGGCCGGGGCGTTGCCTTGGTCGTCGCGCTGCACGGTGATCGACTGGAGCTCGCCGATGTCCGGTGAGTGGATCGTCACGTAGTTCGTGTCGTTTCTTTCCATGCGGCGGATGTAGTCGGTGTCGACGACCCTCTTGGCGACGCCCTGGGTGCCGTTGAGGGTAAACGTGACGTTTGCGTCGGTGCCGCCTTTGCTGACGTCGCCGGTCTTGACGGTGAGCGCGTAGGTGAAGTTCGGGGGGTCGAAGGGATTGTCGTCGCGTGTTGCGAGGCGGACGAGCTTTGCGAATTCGGGCTCGCGCATCACGCTGCGGACTTCGGCCACGTCGTCGGTGACGAAGCCATCGACGCCGATGCGCATGTACTCTTGCTCGAGGTCGACGCAGTTGATGGTCCACGCGTAGATGAAGCGCGGCTTCCTGCCGGCGGCGCGCATGCCACACGCATGCTCGAGGGAAGGTCGTGCATTGGGCGCCAAGATGCCGCACGACAGAATCGAGATGCCATTGCCGAAGCCGTGATTGGTGATGCCAAGCTTCGTGAAGTGGTTCGAGACGGCGACGGGGTCGTTCTCTTCGTCGACCATCACGCCTTCGTTTGGTCGGAGGTCGTCCTTGATGAGGTCGAACATGCGCACCGATTCGAACTTCGCGACGGAGATGACGAAGCTGATCTTGAGGTCGTACGTGAGGTGCTTGCGAACGGCCGCGAGGATGGCGCGGCCATTTTCCGGTGAGACCGACCCGGGTTTGCAGTCGAAGATGACGAACGCGAGCTGAGGATTTGCGACGGCGACCGTATGCAGGTCTTTCAAGTATTGCTCGAGGCTCGGCGCGTCTTCATCGCCTTCGCCGTGGCTGATGCAAAGGCGGCCGGACCCGTCCTTGTAGACGTTGATGTCGGGCTCGACGGCGTTGGCGCCTTGGGCGAGCGCCTCTTTGACTTCGGCGATCGTGTTCGGGTTGTGCCCGCAGACGTAGAAGGGGCGTGGACCGAACACGGCCCCATCGAGATTGTCTTCACCGCTTTCGGATTCATCACCGCAACCTGGAACGGTGCTGGCAATGGCTGCAGCGGCGCTCGCACGGAGGGCGGCTCGAAAGAGGTCGCGTCGGCTCATGGAAGAAGACATGGTGCCGATCGTGACCCGCCTGGCCGCTACTGTCGAGCTTGAACGAACGAAAAAACGGGTCCACGGTCATGTACCGTGAACCCGTCTCTGGGTGCCAGTTCGCAGGCTGGCGTTCTTGGAAGCGCTTGCGCGATCAGAGATTCGTCGTGAGCGGCTTCTCGGCGGTGCTTCCCGACTGCACGTAAACCTGGAGTGCAACGGCCTTTCCGCCACCCTTCAAGTAGTCGATGCGGATGGCGTGCGTGCCGGCAATCAGGTGAACCGGACCCTTGGCTTCCTTCGGGCCCTCGTGGATGCCATCGTTGTTCAAGATGACCATGTCGTCGATCGAGAGCTTCGCGCCGTCGTCCGAGACGAGACGAAGTTGGTAGTCGGCCTCCGCTGCAACGGTGAGCGGACCTTCGTAGCGGATCGCGAACCACTCGGGGCGTGTGCCGATGCCGGGGAAGTTGCCTTCGAAGTTTTGCGGCGCGACGCCGAGGCTCTTCGTGAACATCGTGCCCGAGGGCGTCATCGGCGTGAGGTCCGGGAGCGTGGTCGGCGTGCCCGTCAGGAAGTAAACCGAGCCGAGGAACGAATCGGCGTCGCCATTGGCGCTGCCGAAGATGTTGTCGGCGTTCAGCACCGGGGGAAGGTTGCTGGGGGGCGTCGTGCCACCCGACGAAGACGGCGTGCTGCCCGACGAGCCAGCCTTCACCATCGTTGGCTTGAAGCGCGTGAAGGACGCGCGCGACATGCCCGGCTTCGGCTTCGGGGTGGGGACAGCCGCTGCAGCGGCCGGCGTCGTCCCGGGAGTCGCGGCCGCACCAGGGGTCGCCTGGTTTGCGGGAGTATTGGTGCCTGCTTGACCTCCCATGGACACCTGACAGGCGGCGAGAAGAAGGACGGTAACGGCTCCCACAGTCAAACCAACGCGACGATCCATGTTGTTTCCTCCGAATAAGAACGAGAATTAAGCCTTGCTACAGCAAACTACCCTGCAGTTGGCCTAGCGGGAGAGGGGTGCCCTCCGAGCTGGGTCAGCAGGTTAGACGGTCGCCCCGGCAAAAACGATGCAAATCGAACAGCGTTCGCGTCCGAATAGGAAAGCGGGGGCAATGAGTTTCGTAACGTATTTAGGCACTTCCATAACGAAGGGAACAGCCTCGGCCCCCGGGGCACCCCGCTTCAATCGAAGTCTTCGACTTTCCACGAACCGCGCTCCTTCACGAGCTGGACCGTACCCGTGCCGTACGACATGGTCGCGCGGTCTCCGGCTTCTTCGATGCTCGCGTTCGGCAGCGACTGCTTGATGGCGACGAGGAGCTTTTGCATTTCGTCCTTGTCGGGACCTTCCCAGGCGGTCTTCAGCTTCTCGACCGAGAGCCCATTCTTGTGGGACTCGGGCACGTATCGGAGGATGACGTCGTAGCGCTTTCGCTCGAGCGCGCGAACGAAGCCCTGGATGGCTCGCCGCGGCGTGTCTTGCGCGTAGAGGTCGACCGCCGCGTGGTCGACACGCCACTTTCCGTTCTCGAGGACGAGTTCGAGTTCTTGCCCTGTCTCGGACGTGACCTTTGCGGTGACGACAGGGGCGGCGACGGGACGCGTGAGGGCACGGCCGAGTTCCCGCGCTTCTTCCGGACTCTCCTTCACGGACTTGCGGAAGGCTGCGAGCGTCACGTTGCGACGAGCCTCGTCACTCAGCATGCGGTATGCGTCGTCGCTGCGACCTTCTTCGAGCGCGCGCGCATAGGCGCGAAGAGCGCTCTGCGGGTCTTCCGCATGGCTGCCCGCACAACCGCCGAGCGCCACGCAAGCGAACGTGAGCGTGAAGACGGAAGCGCCACGGATAATCGCCCTCATGGAAAAGGCTTTCTAACACATTCTCGCCCGGGGCGACCCCGAGAGATGCGAGAGACGAAAGGCGGACGCGGGCTTGGGCCCTGGAGCGCCGGTCTCCACGACGTTTCCGCGCTTCGACATCGGCCCTCTGCTATGCTCTCGGCCGTGAGCGAGCTCCTTCCCGGCACCCCCATTCTTCCTCTCCGCAACAGTGTCGTCTTCCCGGCGAGCGTCGTCCCCATCAACGTTGGACGGCTCCGC
Organism: Polyangiaceae bacterium; assembly: GCA_046351415.1. GTDB lineage: Bacteria > Myxococcota_A > Polyangia > Polyangiales > Polyangiaceae > JABFRG01. The sequence goes on from JAXLYO010000003.1 coordinate 438,802, forward strand.
AGCGTGAGGCTCGTCGAGACGCTCGTGGGCGCCGAGCCGCGTGGGGTCGTCGGTGTCGTGGGGCAAAAGGACGCCAGTATCGACGAACCCCGTTGGGAGGACGTGCATCGCGTCGGGACGCTGGCGCGCGTCGTCAAAGTCATTCGCCTCGGGCAGTCGAACTACTCGGTCGTCCTTCACGGCATCGGTCGATTCCAGATCGAGGAACTCGAAGGCCTTGAGCCCTTCATGCGTGCAACCGTCAGGCGCATCGCCGAAGTTCCCTCGAAGGATGGCGCGATCATCGCCCTCGGCGCCGCACTCCGCGAGAACACGCGCAAGCTCCTCGAGGCGCTTCCAAATCTCCCGAAGGAGACGGTGAGCGTGCTCGACAACGTGCGAGACGACGCGACCCTCGCCGACCTCGTGACGGCCAACCTCGAGCTCGAGAACGTAACGCCCGCGGACAAGCAGATGGTCCTCGAGACCTTCGACCCGAAAGAGCGGATCGAGAAGGTGCTCGCGATCGTCAAACGTCAGCTCGACGTATTCCAGGTGCGAAGGAACGTGACGAGCATGGTCGCAGACGAGGGGAAGACCCAACGCGAGCAGGTCCTCCGTCAGCAGATGCGCAACATCAAAGAGGAGCTGGGCGAGGCCTCAGAGGACGACGACCTCGACGAGCTCCGCGAGCGCCTCCGGGCGGCGCAGCTGTCGGAAGACGCACAGAAGATCGCGAAGAAGCAGCTCTCGCGCATCGCGAACATTCCGCAACAGTCTGCAGAATACAACGTTACCCGCACCTACCTCGAATGGTTCGCCGACCTGCCCTGGCAAAAGACGACCCCGGACAAGCTCGACGTCGCCGATTGCCGTCGCTGCCTCGAGGAAGATCACTTCGGCCTCGAGAAGGTGAAGAAGCGCATCATCGAGTACATGGCCGTGCGCAAGCTTCGCGCCGACAAGAAGGGGCCCATCCTCTGCTTCGTCGGTCCGCCCGGTGTTGGCAAAACATCGCTCGGTCGTTCTATCGCGCGCTCCATGGGGCGGCGCTATCATCGCATCGCGCTCGGTGGCGTTCGCGACGAAGCGGAAATCCGAGGTCACCGTCGCACCTACGTCGGCGCGCTTCCGGGCCGCATCGTGCAAGGCTTGAAGAAGGTCGGCGTTCGCAATCCGGTGTTCGTGCTCGACGAAATCGACAAGATGGGAGCCGACACCCATGGCGACCCCGCTGCGGCGCTGCTCGAAGTGCTCGATCCGAACCAGAACGACACGTTCCAAGATCACTACATCGACACGCACTTCGACTTGTCGCAGGTCATCTTCCTCGCGACGGCAAACAGTCTCGACACGATCCAAGGGCCGCTCCTCGACCGTCTCGAAATCATCGAGGTGGCTGGCTACACCCGTGCGGAAAAGAAGAACATCGCGCGCGAGTTCTTGGCGCCGAAGCAGATCTCGGCCCACGGCCTCACGCCGGAGCAACTCGAGTTCACCGACGCTGGCCTCGAGACCATCATCGAGCAGTACACACGCGAAGCCGGTGTCCGTGGTCTCGAGCGCGAGATCGGCAGCGTGTGCCGTGGTGTGGCGATGAAGATCGCCGAGGGCAGCCTGGACGTGAAGGTCACGGTCGACCCCGCCTACGTCGTTGCGATGCTCGGTGCACCGAGGTTCATCCAGGACCTCGCCGAACGAAAGAGCCAGTCGGGTGTGGCGACCGGCCTCGCCTGGACACCTTCCGGCGGCGACGTGCTCTTCATCGAAGCATCGAAGATGCCGGGCAAGGGTGACCTGCGGGTCACGGGCAACCTGCGAAACGTCATGCAAGAGTCGGCCTACGCGGCGCTCTCGTTCGTCCGCAGCCATGCGGGCGAAATGGGGCTCGAGCCGGAGTTCCTGAAGAACATCGACCTTCACCTCCACGTGCCCAAGGGAGGGACGCCGAAGGACGGACCAAGCGCGGGCATCACGATGTACTCCGCGGTCGCTTCGCTTCTTCTCGACTACCCCGTGAAGAAGACCTTGGCGATGACCGGCGAAATCACGCTGCGTGGTGCGGTCCTTCCGGTGGGCGGCATCAAGGAGAAGCTCCTCGCGGCGCATCGCGCGGGCATCAAGGAGGTCGTCATTCCTTCACGCAACGAGAAGGACCTCGACGACGTCCCGAAGGACGTCCGCGATGAGCTCGCGGTGCATCTCGTCTCGCGCGTCGAGCAAGTGCTCCCCCTCGTCCTTGGCCCGCGCGAGAACGAAGGCGGCGACGACGCGCAACTGTGAGCGATGAACGATAGCGGGCGAGCGTGAGAGAACGACTTCGGTCCCACCTCGCCCTGTCACTCGGATGGGCCATTGCGACCGCGCTCGTGTTCGCGGTCGGTTTTCTGCCGCTCTTCGGTGGACCCGGTTACGAACACACGCTCGCGACGGGACTGCTCGTTCCTGCGAGCGTCAGCATCAGCGTCGCGCTCGACGCATCTCGCAAGAGGGCACGGCCGCCCCTCGTCATGTGTATGGTACATGCGATGGGCGTCGGTGCACTGTTTGCGATGGGGGCCTTTGCGACGGCGCTCGTTCACCTGCTCCACGTGAGGGCCTGCGAGCCTTTCGCGCAGCTTTCGCTGTTCTTCTTCGGCCCGTTCGTGGGTTGCATCTTGGCGGGCCTCTACGGAACCCTCGTGGGCGAGGTGGCGCGGCAACGGAAGCGACGCAGACTCTTCGCGGTCGTGTTTGGCCTCATTGGGCCGCTGTCGTGCGCGCTCTTTTCGGTGGGCAGGTTCTATCGCTCGCCGATGGTCTTCGCGTTCGACCCGTTCGTGGGGTACTTCAGCGGCACGCTGTACGACACGATCGTCGATCCGGGCGAAGCCATCTACACCTATCGCCTCGGGTCGCTAGCCACGGTGGCGGCGTGTCTCTCGGGCGCCACCTTCTTCCGTCGCGAAGAAGACGCAGACGGAGCGCTTCGCCTTTGGCGAGGGGGCCCCCATGCGCGGTGGCTCTTCGGAGCGTTCGCCTTCGCTCTCGCCGCGAGCCTTTGGGTCACGAGCCAAGGACCGCGCTTTGGTCATTGGCACACACGCGAAAGCATCGAAGCTGGGCTCGGAGGTAGCATCGACGGTCCGCGCTGCCACGTCGTGTATCCGAAAGGTACGAAGAGGGCCGACGCGGAGTTGCTCTTGCGCGACTGCGAAACCGCGCTGGTGACCGTCGAACACAATATGCAAGTCCAAGGGCCTGCGCGGGTAACAGCCTTCTTCTTCCGCGACGCAGACGAAAAGAAGCGCTTCATGGGCGCCGCACACACGTACATCGCGAAGCCCTGGCGCGACGAGGTGTACTTGCAGGTTGCAACCTTTCCGCACCCGGTGCTCCAGCATGAACTCGCCCACGTCGTCGCCGGAAAGATGGCACGCGGCCCCTTTCGTATCGCAGGCAAGGTCGGCGGCGTTTTGCCGGACCCTGGCCTCATCGAAGGGGTCGCCGAGGCATTCGCACCGAACGACGACGACCTCACCTATGCGCAGTGGGCGCGCGCGATGAAGGAGCTCGGCATCTTACCCCCTGTGTCACGTCTCTTCTCGCTCGGGTTCTTGGGCGAAGCGTCGAGCAAGAGCTACACGCTCGCCGGTGCGTTCGTCGAATACGTGGTCGCGCGCTACGGGATGGGCACGCTGCACGCTTGGTATGGGGGTGCCGACATCGAGGCCCTCTCGCGGAAGCGCTGGCCCGAGCTCGACAGCGACTTCCGCGCGTATCTCGACACGATACCCCTTCCTCCCTCCGCCAAAGATTTCGCGTCGGCGAAGTTCAAGAAACCGTCGATGTTCGGGCGCGCCTGTCCCCACGTCGTCGATCGCGTGAAGCATGAGGCTGACGTGTGTCGCGACACCCAGGACATCGTCTGTGCCCGCGCAAAGTATGGCGACGTACTGGCGATGGACGCGCACGACTTCGGAGCCGAATATGGTCGTGCCATCGCAGAGCTGCGCAGCGGCGACGAACGCAAGGGGGTGAGTGAGCTCGAGCGTCTCTCGAAGACGGACTTGGCGCCACGCACGATTCGTGATCGTGCGAAGGAAGCTCTTGCGGATCGCGAAGTGCTTCTCGACAAGATGCTGACGCTGGAGCATCGCACCCATGCACGCGAAGTCTACGAAGCGCTCGCGAACGAGGCGCTCGACGAGGACGAAGGCCGCAGCTACGACGTGAAGGCCGAGGCTCTCCGCATCCGTCCGGAGGTGCGTGGGGCGTCGGACCCCGAACGCTATCGGGCGGTGTTTGCGCTGCTCGTCGGCGATGGCAAGGGCAGGGGGCCCGACCAACTGCAAGCGGGAATCATGCTTGGCATGCTCCTCCGCCAGGGTGAGCCCTCCGTGGTGAGCGAACTCCCTCCCGAAACGCGGGACCCACTTGCTGCGTATCTCGTCGGGAAGAACTTGTCGCAGCATGGCCTCTATCGCGAGGGCGCGGAGTGGCTGGCGATCGCGCACCAGCGACGCACGAGCCTCCCGAAGCGTGTCGTGCGCGAACTCGAGCGACAGTTCGTGATCTCGTACTGCGCGCAAGGTGAGGGCCCGGGAAAAGAAGGTGTTTCAATCGTTCGCGAGTGGTTCGATCGAAGGAGTCCGGATGACGATCCGTTCAGAAATACCTCGGGAGGACGCTTGGCTGGATTTCAGCGCCTCCTTCGTCGTTGCGGCGGCCCCACGCCCGCGAAATGACGGTGATTTTCGAGGAGGCCTCCTCCACCGAAATTCCCCTATCGGTGCGGCCGGGAGGCGTGTAAGAACGCGTGAAATCGGGCAATCGTGAAAAGTTTGGCCGCCAATGTCTATCCATGCGACAGACAAAAGCGCCGAACGCGCTAGCATTCACGCTTCCGACGTAGCACTCGCGCCAGGCAGAAAGTCACTTCCATGAAACCGAACCTCGTCCTCGCGGTCCTCCTCTCCATCGCAACCAGCTCCTTCGCGGCAACTGCCAGCGCGGCGCCGGGTGGACACGAGGCAAAGGCACCGGCCGCTCCCGCGGCGAAGGGCGGACGTCATGGGAAGTACCCGATCCCCGCTGCCGAGTTCCGTAACGCTTCGAACGAGCGTCTCCAGAAGGCGCGCGAGAAGATGGAAGAGCACCTGAAGACCAAGAAGGTGCCAGCGGAGAAGGCGCAGCTCGTGCGCGCTCGCTTCGACGAAGTGGCCACCAAGGTGAATGCGGCCGTCGCGAAAGCGACCGCCGACGGGTCGGTGACGAAGGAAGAAGTGCGCGAGGTGCATCAAGCCGCCGTCAAGGCGCGCAAGGATGGTCGCGCTGCAGCTCGCGCGCAGAAGAAGGCCGAAAAGGCCGAAGGCAAGGAGCCGAAGAAGGCAGCGCCGAAGGCCGCGCCCGGCAAGGACGCACCGAAGGAAGCGCCCAAGGCCGCCAAGAAAGACGACACGCAAGAAGCGCCCTGAGTCGCGCGTCAGCGTCGGCCGTAGGCCATGTAGAAGCAGAACGCAGCAAAGAGAAGGAACGGAAGAGCCGCCACGAGGGCGACACCGTTCCTTTCGCTGCTTTGTAGGGGACGACCGAGCTCTTCTTCGCGTTTGCGGATGAATAGCTGAGCAAGGGCGCGTGCGAGAAATCCCATAGCCCTTCGACGTGGACGAGTGCGGCCCATTCAAAATGGGGCGCAAGGCGTCCGATCCTATCGCGCCGACCCTTGACAACACCGCGTCACTTGCAGCATTGTCCCGTTGTCGCTGGCCCAGGTAGCTCAGTTGGTAGAGCAGCGGATTGAAAATCCGCGTGTCGACAGTTCGATTCTGTCCCTGGGCACCTCAGTAGGGGGGCTCTGGCTCTTCTCACCTGATGGTGGGGAGGGCGTTTTTGCTTAAGGCCTACAGTGGTTTAGAAGTCTCCTATCTTCCCGTCTGCGCTGAAGTGCCGCGCCGTCTGCACCTTTGCTGTTGGGAAGCGAACTACAGGTTCGCGCGAAGCGCCGTGCGCCACTCCGCGATGTTTCGTTGAAGTTCCAACACCCCGTCGAGCGGGCGGCCCTCCGAGTTGGTTAGAGGCTTCATTGTGCGTGCGTTGAAGACGATTGTCCGCGGGCAGGTGCGGGGCGAGCCGGGCAGGCCGCCCGCTCCAAGGGAAGCGAACTGCGGGTCTAGCGCAACGTCGAACCATACCAAGCGAGGCGCGACTGCCGCCTGAGTTCGGTCGAGCAACAGCCGCCCCTCGTTGAGGTCGTCGAGTGTGGCGGGCGTTCCGTCGTAGGCTTTACCTTCAACGACGTAGAGCCATTGAATGCGGGAATCATTCACCTGATGAATCGTCTGAAAGTAGGCTTCGTTGTTCCTTCCGCACAACGTAGATGACGCGATGAGCACGACGAGATCGCGCTTCTCAAAGTACGGATCAATGTAATCTGCAAGCTTAATCTTGGTGAGCGGGCCTGCATGCTGGATGTACCCATCGAGGCTTGCGTAGAGATACGGAAGGCCTTGCGGCACATCAGGCGGCGGGTTCTCTGGCAGACACTCCATAGCTGCGCACTGGCACCCGCGCGGGTCTCTGGCGCACAATTCCACCATTGCATCGACCGGCGGCACGGTCACGTCGCGGCCAACCTGTACCGTCGACGGAAGTTGCCTTTTGGACCAGGCTGCCACCGCGCGGAGCCCCTCCTTCAGCAGGGCCATCGCCTGCGCCTTCATGACGCCTAGGTCAGGGCCCTTCGGAAGCTGCACATTGGGGATTTTGGCGGCTATCGCGCTTGCCGCAGTGAGGGCCCATGCTTTGATCTTCGTGACGCCATCCGCGACATTCACCTGATCGATGAACGCCTGCGTTTGCTTTGCGCTCATCGGCGCGTAGATGGCAAGCGCATCCGGCGACTTCAACGCGTCATGAGTGTCAGTGTAGGTTCTCTCGAGCGTCGCATCGGTCGTCGTGTCGTCACTGAGCACGCGAATCTGCGAGTCTTCGCTGAGAATACGAAGGACGGTGTCCATGTCGTACGACCCAGTCGAGACCTTCCCATCCCCTGGAAGACTCTCTGCCATCGCCGTTGCAACAAGCACGAGGCACGCAAGCGCGTTCGGATTGAGGCGCACATGAGAGAATGCCCAGCGCTCCGCGGCCATTCGATCGATCGTCGTCTTGGCAGCTTCACCGAAGGTCGCTCCGACGGTATTCGCTGCAGTAGTGGTGCGCGCCAAGACGTCGCCGCAAATCTCCGGAGTACAGAAGGTTGCCAAACTCGACGTCCCCGCGGGCTCTGGCTCCTCGACGCAGCCTTGGGTGGCAAGAACGCTACCAAGGACCATTGCAAAGGACAGAGTGCGCAGTTTCATCATGTGGCAGTGACTCCGCGAAAGTTGCACGGCACCCTACCACCGGCGAACCCACCCCGCGGGTCTTTCGACCCGTGCGGCTTCCTACTGGAGATGGATGGGCATGACGCTCGTTTGGTCTTGGGATGCCCAACGATTCTCGATTCTCGGTTGTGCTTGCTCTAGCCTTCTCCCTCGTGGTCGCGTGTGCTTCGGCGCGCGCTGCAGGTAGCCGAACGTCTGCCGAGGATGCGTGCTACGCGCGAGCGTCTGACACTACGTGCCCGAATTTTCAACGCTCTTGGGCCAAATCTCGGCACTCGGTGAGGGCAGAATGCAACGGTCTCACTCGTAGGAGAGTGCATGCTTTACGCCTCGAGCCACTCGGCGTTCGGAGAGCAGTACCTGCGAACGCACCTCGTGATTGGACGATCGTTTCGCATGTTCGCTTCCGAACGAGAGCGGTTGCCCTCGGACACGAAGTTCTTCCCTACGTCTCAAAAGGACGCACGAAGGGTGTCCCAGCTTTGGTTCCTTCTCGAAGGTGAGGTGCTCGTGACTTCTCCCGAGCTCTCCATTCCTTTCGTGGGACCTTGCCTCGTCTCGTTGCCCGAGCACTTCTGCAAAGGAGCGCTCGGGCATCGTCCGGTCTATCTGCGTACCGAAGGTGAACGCATCAAGGCCATTCACATTCACTACCGAGGGCCGCTCGTTGACTTCGGCGCGATGCCACTCTCGGGTGATGTGCTTGCCGCGGCCTCGAACTACCACCACGCAGTGTTGCGTGCACCGACGCTCGATGTTGCCGAACCGGAACAGGCATTTCTCGGAGCCCTCGCGAACGCGAAGCTCGTACCGCCGGACGTCGCGGAAGAGACTCACGCTCAGGTAGACGAAGAACACGTGATGCGCGTGTGGCGTGTCATGCGCGAGATGTACGCGGCGCTCGACGCCAATCCCTCCATCAAGATCATCGCGACGAAAGCCGGCTTCTCGCGGCGACATACCGCGCGTCTCATCGACGAGCTCCTACGCGACTACCTCTTCCCGCCGGGGGGCTTTCAGGAAATGATGCTTACACTTCGCCTTTCGCTCGCGTCGATGCTCCTTCGCGGTCGCGCACTATCTGTGGCGGAAGTGGCGCGGCGAGTGGGGTACGCATACCCCGAGTCTCTCGCGAATGCCTTCAAGCGAGCAGGCATCGAGCCTCCGATGCGGGTGAAGAGCGAGCCTGCGCAGGCGGAATCTGTTGAACGTGCCTACGGCGACGCATCGCTGTTGCCTCCGGCATCGAGCACAGGCGGCTTCGGCGCTTCCGTCGACCAGTGAATTCCTTTGAACGCGACGCCGATCGCTCTCCAACCTCGTGCTCCGGGGTCTTCACTCGTCGGAACCTCGAAGGTGAGGTGAATGAAGTCGCCCTCGCGGTACTTGCGAATGAGATCGGAGGAGAAAACGAAGGAGTGCTCGAAGGTGTCGGTCGGCGAGTATGGCGGAAAAACATCGAGTACGTCGTTTCCCGCGCGGATGGTGATGATGCGAAGCGGAAACGCATGCGCAGCCACCCCCGAAAGCGTGAGCGTGCGCGGCGCGTCCGAATCGACGCGCAGGCGTACCGTTGCCCAGCGACCCATATTGCGCCGAATGCGATAGGGGTGCTTGGGGTCGCCGATGATCTCTGGAGGCCCCCACTCGGAGCCGAGCTGCACATCGGGATTCTGGGGCGTCAGCTCCCACGAACCGAGCACCTCCTCCTTCTCATAGAGCTCCTTCGCGTAGGCGAGGCGACGAGACCGCGTGGTCGCACCACCGTCACCCTTCGTGCATGCTGCCGATACGATTGCGAGCACCGCGAAAACGACAGAAGACGAGCGCTTCATGGTCCACGCCCCAGGTCGACGAGCACAATGCCTTCCTCTTCGGAGACGACGCGCTCCTTCGTCGCAATCTCGTTCAAGACATGCATGAACTCGTGGATGTAGTTTGCATACACCTGGAGGCCCTCGTGCGTGATGCCTTGTGCCAACCAAAGAGCATCGCGGTAGAGCCACTGCGAGAACTCCGAGCGCACGAAGATCACGTAACGAATGTTGGCGTTGCGCAAATACGTGAGAACCGCGCGAGAGCCTTGGAACCTAGGCATTCCGGGCTTCGGACTGAGTGTGCCGGGAAGGTCGAAGTTGAAGATCGGATTGCGCATGAAGTCGAGTGCGAAGGGCTCGTCCAGGAGCACCGCGATGGGAGCACCTCGTTCGGTGTGCTCCTGCGCGCGAATCTCTCGTGCCCCGACGACGGTCATGGGACGGTCGCCGTGACCATGCAGGCGCTCATCTACGCTCGGCCCAAAGGTGGAGTAGAGGTAGGTCGTCGCGTCGCGGCTGGTGTAGGCCATGAGCATCGTGGCACCGGTCGCCACCATGTACGCCGTGCGCGAGGACTCTTCGCGCCGCTTTTGCGACGCGCGAAGCACCGAGAAGATTGCCAGCGCCGCGAGGGAGGGAAAGGTGTAGCGGGCAGTCCCGAACGGGTCGAGCGTGCTCGCTTGCCACAGCAGGATCCCGAAGCCGCCGACGGCGCCGAACCAAAGTCCTCGGAGCGGCTGGGATGCATGTTGCTCACGTACGAGCAGCGCCCCGAGGATGAAGAGGGGCGCGGTCGATAGCGGCACCATCGCCGAGAACGCAGCGATGGCCCTCTGGAAGAAGTCGAACAAGCCTTTGCTCGGCGCAATCATCAGTGCGTCTGGGTTGCCGTTCCCGACGGCCACCGGGTAGAGCAGCGAGCCCGTACTTTGCTGCGACAGCCAGAGCCATGGAGCGAGCAGCGCAACGAACGCGAGCGCACACCCCAAGACGACGCGCCACCGGACGCGGGCCGTTCGCACCTCGCCCCACGCATAGAAGGCCAGCATGAAGACGAGGACGACCGCGTAGCTATTTCGGAGCGTCATGCACCCTGCGGCGACGAGGGCGACAGGGAGGTGACTGCGCGCGTCGGCCGAGGGGCGAAGCCAGGCGATCGTTCGCGCAAGAGCCAGGAAGAAGCACGCGCCACTGTAGTAGCTCGCGGTGTTGATGTTGAATTGCGGGACGCCGATGACGATCACCGAAGCGACGTACGGCGCGTGCCATGCGCGCTTGCCGTTGCGATACCCGTCGCCCCAGATGAGAATCAGCAAGAGGACCTTGCACACCCCGGAGTCGAAGAGCTGAATCTGATCGAAGCTGCTTCGCGTATAGAGAATGGCCTGAAAGAGCGTCTGCCCACCGAGGGAGAGCGCGCGCCTTTCGCTGAACGGCTCGAAGATGGTTCCCGTCGCCAAAAGCCGCTTCATGAGGGGCAGGTAGGCAGGGTGATCGTCGAACGGATTGAGGTAGCTGTCGGACGCAGCGCCAAGGTAGGCCCACGCGGCAAAGAGCACGAGCAGGGCCCCGAAGACGAAACGCGGAAGTCTCATGCGTCTCGCGAAGACGCGGCCCCAACGTCCGAGCGTCGTCGCTTCTCGGTATGCAGCGGCGCATGCTTGGAAGACCCCGAGGTACGTCATCGCGAAGCCGACGTTGTTCGAGAACGCGCGAAAGAGCATGGCGACGCCGCCCACGAACGCGAGAACGCTCATGCCCCACACCATGCGAAGACCGAGGTCAACGGTTCGCCTGCGAGCGACCAGGTAAACCAGCGAGGAACCCCAGCCAGCGCACGATACGAGCAGCAGCAGGCCGAACGTGGATGCGATGACGAGATTGTTGTTCGTCAGCCGCTGCATGACGAGGACGAGCGCCGATACCGCCAGCGCCGAGAAGAGGATGGCGAGTCCCTTTCCTAGATTCCGGTGGGTCGGAAAATTCGGCATCGTCGGCGCGCACCCTAGCGTGCTCGCGCTCTGCCCGTCTAGGGAAGTCGTGACACCGCATAGGGCTGTGGTGACGCGCGGTTCGACGTCCGGAAGTATGTAGGAAGACCGTACTCCCGCCGACCGTAATTTTTCGTGTGCTCCGCATCCAATTGGATGTGATTGCGCCCTGGCCCGTCCAACGGCCGATACTCCGAACCGCGAGAGAACATCGATGCAACAACCGCAAATGCCGCCGCAAGCCCCGCCTTATCGAGCGAATCAAGGCCCCGCGGCAGACGCCGCTGCAGAGGCGCGCTTTCAAGCTGACCTTGCACGCCTCCAGAAAGCCAAGGGCTGGCGGTCGTTCATGTACTCGAAGACCGACCCCTCCGCGCGAAGGCGCTTCTTTTCGACGATCGCCATCATGCTCGTCATGGCGCTAGGAGGCATGAAGGCGTGCGCACGCATGCAGCAACAAGAGAATCACAAGATCATGCTCGAGAACCTGCGAACGCAGCAGCAGAACCAGGACATCTTGCTCGGCCACGGCAGTAGCTACCGCTGAGCCGCCTCGCGAAGGGACTGGCTGGAGGGCATCAGTCCGTCAGGCGTCGAAACCAGGGCGCGTTCTTGTAAGCCGTGAAGTCCTTGTCTTTGCGGGCGCGTTCTTTGATTTTCGGTCCGCCGCGAACGATCGCGTCTTGGAGCGCTTCCTCGGAGTGTTTTTCGTCCACGGCGAGGGCGTAGGCGCAGGCTTCGTTGTAGCGAGGCAGCTCCCACGTCGGATCGGTAGCCGCGCCCGTCGCGAACCTGTCAGCTGCTTTCTTGTATGCCTTCTGACTGTAGTAACGATACCCCTGTTCGTTCGCGATGCTGGCGGCGAAGCGATCGACAGGTGCAAAGTACACATTGATGGAATCGAGGCAGGGCGTGGTACATCGATAGCTGGAGAATGCCGCGATGTAGCGTCCATCGACGGAGATGAAGGGACCTGCGATGTTCGGAAGCGTGCCCGGCTTCTTCGCTTCCGGGAACGCCGCCGTCGTGAGCAGTACCGGATAGACCGCCTCCTCTCCGAGCGCGAAACCTCCGAGCGAGATCGTCAGCGACTTCGGGTCGGTGCGAACGCCGAACGCAATCGTGCTGCCGTACTTCCACGTGTTGCGCTTTGGAGCGCCCGGGACGCTTGCGCCCACCGTGCTCGGCATGTGTTGCGCCCGGCGTTCCTCTGCCTTGGTCTCCGGGAAGAGCAACGTCAGGTCTTCACGATTCACGAACGCGTCGATGTCGCCAGGTTTCTTGTCCTTCTCGAGGGTCGTTCCCGTGGGGCGAGCGATGCGGCAAAACGGAACGCTCTTGACCTCTCGCGCCCCCGCACTCGTCGAGCATACGGCGAAGCCCCCAGCCTTGAGGAAACCGAAGTGCGTGATGCCCGTATTCGTTCGATAAAGCTCCAGACCACCTTCCGCACCGGGCTTGGTCGCGAAGGGGCCTGGCGTCGCAGCGATCGGGGCTGCCGCGAGCCCCGCGGCCCCCTGATCGCTCGTGCCGCTCGTCGTCGACCCCGTCGCGACGACGGCCGAGGGCTGAGCCGTGGCTGTGGGCTGCGCGGTCGGCTTTTCGTCCGACATCGCAGCGGAAATCTTGTCGCAGCCCGAGGCCAAGAGCACGAGCAAGAGAGAAGCTGAACGACCGGAGTGCATCGGTATGAGCTACGGCCGCCGGAGGGCCCGGTCAATGGCAAACCGCGCCCGATTTTCGTGCGCGGTTTCGAGAGGTTGGGCTAGTAAGGCGGGCGTGCGACTCTCCCACTTGCTCGGCCCGGACCTCAAGCAGGTTTTGCGCGACGATCCCGACGAAATTCGGGCGCTGCTCGAAGACCTGCACCCCGAGGACATCGCCGATCTCGTCAGCGACCTCGACCCCGACGAGCAAGCGAAGTTTATGGAGCGCTTGCCGGCTTCGGAAGCTGCGCCCATTTTCGAGCGCCTCGAAGAGCACGAGCAAGAAGCTCTCGCGGAACGTATGCCTCCCGAGTCGGTCGCGCACATCGCGAGCGAGATGGAGGCCGACGACCGCGCCGACTTCTTCAGCGTCATGCCGGAGAAGCGGGGTAGCGAGATCTTCGCGAAGCTCGAGAAGGTCGACCCGGAGGCCGCCGAAGAAGTTCGCGAAATCGAAAAGTGGCCCGAGACGAGTGCAGGCCACCTCGTCACGACGCGCTACGCTCGTGTGGGGCCCGAGGCGACCCTCATCGAGGCTCTCCACGCGGCACGAAAGCTGGCAGAAGACGACGACGAGCCCATCTACAACGTCTACGTCCTGAACGATGACGAAGAGCTCATCGGAATGATCCCGCTCCGCGACCTCATCAGGCACATTCCGCTCGAAGACGGCGACAGCGCGCAGGGCATGCGTTTCGTGCGGCAAGTCATGCGCACGGACATCATCAGTGTCCCACCAGACATGGACCAAGAAGAGGTGGCTCGCCAAATGGCGAAGTACGACCTCAACGTCATGCCGGTCGTCGAGAACGGCAGCAAGCTCCTCGGGCTCATCACGATCGACGATATCGTCGACGTTCTCACGCAAGAGCAGACGGAAGACGTCCAGAAGCTCGGCGCCATGGAGCCGCTCGACGTCCCGTACTTCCAGACGAGCTTTCTATCGTTCATCAAGAAACGCGGCGTTTGGCTCATCATTCTTTTCGTCGAAGAGTTCTTCACCCAGACGGCGCTGCGTCACTACGACCCCATCTTCGACGCCATCAAGGGCGCTGCGTACTACGTGCCCCTACTCATCAGCGCCGGCGGAAACTCCGGCTCGCAATCATCGACGCTCATCATCCGAGGGCTCGCGGTCGGCGAAGTGAAGCTTTCCGACTGGTGGCGTATCCTGGCGCGCGAGTCGGCCATGGGGTTCGTGCTCGGCTGCATTCTGGCGACCATCGGCTACATGCGCGTGCTGATGTACCCGGAGCAGACGAACGCGTTCGCTCTGACGATCGCCCTCACGCTCATCGGTATCGTCATGACGGGTTGCACCATCGGGTCCATTTTGCCGCTCGTCTTGAAGCGTTTCGGTATCGACCCCGCGACGAGCTCCACACCGTTCATCGCGAGCTTGGTGGACGTGCTCGGTATCATCATCTTCGTGCAGGTTGCCAAGGTGGTTCTCGCAACCGTCATCGCGCACGCGGCTCATGCGCCGGCGGCTCTTTGCCCATGACGCCTTCGCGCCGCTCGTTGGCCCTTCTGGTCGGGCTTTCCGCGCTGGTCTCGCTGACGGCGTGTTCGAAGCGGCCGCCGACATTGCGGAACATTGCAGTCGGCTGGGGACGCGGGTGTGGCATTTCGAAGAAGGCCGAGGTGTGGTGTTTTCCAGGCTTGGACGCGCCCGGGAAGGTGACCGCCCGCGCAGAGATCATCGCTCGCGACGCCGACGAAGTAGCGGTCGCAACGAACGGCGTGTTCCTGCGGTACGGTGAGAAGGTGCGCTGCGGTGGCGCATGCAGCAAGGTCACCGAGCCGAGCGAACACGCGCTTCGCATCAAGGGCGGCGATACGTTGTTCGTGCTGGAAACGAATGGCGCCCTGTATTCCTTCGACCTCAAAACCGGGAACAAAGAGCCGCGCATCGAGAGCGGAGTGGTCGACTTCGCGGTGGGCGTATACGGGCTGCTCGCGCGAAAGCAGGACAGTACGGTCGTGTTTCAGCAAACCGGAGAGGAGAAGTCACCGCCCACCATCGTGCCCTCTTTCCGCGGAGCGACGAGTCTCGCGGTGGGTGGCGGCCATGCGTGCGTCGTGCTTCCTTCCGCAGAAGTCCATTGCTTCGGTACGAACGACTTCGGTCAGCTCGGTGACGGCACGCAGGTCTCGCGAAAAACGCCCGTGCCGGTGGTTTCGCTCCAAGGTGCCATCGAGGTGACCGCCGGTGACGATTTTTCCTGCGCTCGTCTCGGCAACGGAACCGTCAGCTGCTGGGGCAACAACGAGCAGCACCAGTTGACGAGCGGGGGGCCTGGGCAACGCTCGGCTACGCCCCTTCCGGTCTTCGGCGTCTTCGGCGCCACCATGATTGCTTCGTACGGCCGTTCGAGTTGCGCGGCGCTCGGACAAGAAGAGGGGGCGCGCTGTTGGGGCAACGGAACGTTCGGCATCCCGACTTCGGAGGCCGGGCTCCGGGTGCCCATGCCCGTGCGCTTCCCGAAGAAGTAATGTCGAAGTAAAGGGTAGACCGAGGCAGGCACAAAGGAATGGCGCGACAACACTACGACGTCGTCGTGACTGGGCGTTCGCTCGGTTCACTCGTGTCGGCAGCATTGCTGGCCCGGCGGGCGTTTCGCGTTCTCCTCGTCTGTGGAGACACGCCGCCGCCTACCTACTCGTTCGAGTCTCGTCCACTCTCGCGCCGGATGTTCACGTTGCTCGTTCACCACTCGCCCGTGTGGCAACGCGTGCTCGCCGAACTCGCGCAATCGCAGACCTTCCGCCGTCGCATCAAACCCCTCGAGCCGATGTTCCAGGCGCTACTCCCGAAGGTGCGCATGGACATCCCACCCGACGGTGACGACCTCCTGCGGGAAGTCGAACGTTTTTATCCTTCCTCTCGTCGCGACGTCGAAGAGCTCTACGCGTCGCTCGCCCAGGTCAACCGTCTGGGCGACGAGATCTTTTCGACCGACCTCGTCTTTCCGCCCGGAAACTTCTGGGAACGTCGCGAGGTTTCGAAAGCGCTCAAGCAGAACCCGATTCCGTTCGGATGGGCAGACCTCGTCGGTATGCGAGGCGATGACGGGGAGGGATCGATTCTCTCCGCGGATCACCCATTCGGCGAGCTCATGGAGCTTACCATCGCATTTGGACGACATCTGGCGAACCCGCCCGGTTCATTTGCCGACTGCCGCCTCCACGGCGCGTGGACCCGCGGCCCTTTCGAGGCCATCGGCGGCGAGGCGTCCGTCTTCGACTTCTTGACGGAACGTGTCCGCGCACACGGCGGCGACATCTGGGAAGACCACGCGGTTACCGCCATCGAAACGAAACGAGGGCGTGTCGTCTCGCTCGAAATCGACGGCGAGGAGGGGGCCGTTGGGACGAATTTCGTCGTCAGCGACAAGAGCGCACGAGACGTCGTGCAGCTTTCGAAGGATCTCAAACTCTCGGCGCGTGACTACGAAGCGCTGCCGGAGTTCGAAGAAGTGTCGAGTCGATTCGTGACTTCGCTGTGGGTGAAACGCGATCATGTCCCTGCGTTGCTCGCGAACAATGCCTTCTTGCCTGGGCCCGTGCCTCTGCATGTGCAGTGTACACGCGACGCGCAACACGACGAGACGCTGCTCGTTGCCGAGAGCATCATTCGCGAGCCGGAGCGGGCCTTCACGCGCGAAGCCGTCGTCGAGAAGCTCGAGCGTGAATTTCCGTTCCTCGGCAGAGGCCTTCTCGTCGTCGACTCGCCCCACGACGGGCTTCCGCTCCACGCGTACGAGAAGGGCAAGCGCCACGTCGTCGAGCGGGCCCGCCTGAGACCGACGGGTGGAAGGACCGAAGCCGAGGAGATGGAGCCACAGTGGAAGGTGCACTTTGCCGAGGGCTACGGGGCGGCCTTGCCAAGACTTTCGGCCGACGCGATTCGCACGCCCGTCGGACAGGTCCTCCTCACGGGCAAAACGGTATTGCCGGCACTCGGACAGGAGGGCGAGCTTCTGGCTGCTTGGAGCGTCGCCCGAATCGTCACGAAGAGCGATAAACAGAAAGAGCGCATGCGACGGGAAATGTGGCGAAAGGTCGAACTAGGATGAAGGCAGGGCACGACTCTTGGACG
The DNA here is from genome assembly GCA_046351415.1 of Polyangiaceae bacterium. Classification (GTDB taxonomy): domain Bacteria; phylum Myxococcota_A; class Polyangia; order Polyangiales; family Polyangiaceae; genus JABFRG01. The sequence continues at coordinate 455,761 of JAXLYO010000003.1, forward strand.
GCTTCGAAGGTATGCGCGGCGATTGCGTTGCTCACGCTGACGGCGTGCAAGTCCACGAAGGAGTCTGAAGGCGAGCGCATGCTGGCGGCTGTGACGGAATACCGCCGCGCGACCAACGCCGAGGTGGGCCCTGCCGCGCTCGCGCTCGAAGAGACCCCGTGCACCGACGAAGACGTCTGCAAGCTGAAGACCGCATGCGTCGCATCGGCGCGCCCGACGCGGAAGGCCGCGGAGCTGAAGAAGAAGCTCGAAACGCAGGTTTCGGCCGTTTCGGCCCGCGGACCCGATGCAGGGCCGCTCGGCGATGCGGGGCTCGACCTTCTTGCGCAGATCGATGAAGTCGAAAAGCTGCTGAAGGAAGGCAAAGAAGCGCTCGGCGCCTGCGATGTGGAAGAGCAGCGGTTTCGCCGAATCGTGCGACGCTAAGGGTCTCGCTTGGGGGCCCGAGAAATGGTAGGGCTTCTGCCATGTTTGACGCGATTGCAAAGGGATTCAAGCAGGCCAAGAATCGCCTTGCCGGGCTAACCGAGCTCACCGAGCAGAACATCGAGACTGCGCTCCGAGAGGTGCGTCTTTCGTTGCTCGAAGCCGACGTCGAACTCGGTGTCGTGAAGGCGTTTCTCGCGCGCGTGAAGGAGAAGGCGCTCGGCGAGGTCGTTCGCGTCCGCACGAAGAGCCAGGGTGGCGAGACGATGGCCGTCACCGCCGCTGACGCGTTCGTGAAGATCTGCCACGACGAGCTCGTTGACTTCATGAGCGCCGAGGGCGAACCCATCCACTTCGAAGAAGGGAAGGGCAAGGTTACCGGCATCATGATGGTCGGTCTCCAAGGTTCCGGTAAAACGACGAGCTGCGCGAAGCTCGCGCGATTCCTCGAAACCGAGCACAAACGAAAGGTACTCCTCGTCGCGGCCGACATGCAGCGTCCTGCCGCCGTCGAACAGCTCCAGGTGCTCGGCCGAAGCATCAAGACGCCCGTGTTCAACATCGTCGGCGCGTCTCCGGTCGAAATCTGCACGAAGGCAGAGGCCGAAGCGAAGAAGCAAGGCTGCGACACCATCGTTTACGACACCGCGGGTCGTCTCGCGATCGACGAAGCTCTCATGGAAGAACTCGCGGCGATCAAAGCGAACGTTCACCCTGCGAACATCTTCCTCGTCATCGACGCGATGATCGGGCAAGACGCAGTCAAGGTCTCGAAGGGCTTCCACGACCGCCTCGACCTCACCGGCGTCATCCTGACGAAGCTCGATGGCGACGCGCGCGGCGGCGCTGCGCTGTCGGTCCGCGAAGTCACCGGCGCTGCGGTTCGCTTCATCGGCATGGGTGAAGGCACCGACAAGTTCGAAGAGTTCCGTCCCGAAGGCATGGCGAGCCGCGTGCTCGGCATGGGCGACGTGGTCGGCCTCATGAAGGACTTCCAGCAGGTCGTCGACGAAAAGAAGGCCGCGGAAGACGCGATGCGCATGCTCGAGGGCAACTTCTCTCTCGACGACTTCCTCGAGCAGATTCGCATGATCCAGAAGATGGGCTCCCTGAAGGACATCGTCGGAAAGATGCCTGGCATGGACGGCATGATCCCGGCGGATGCCAATCTCGACGACCGCGAGCTCGTTCGCATCGAGGCCATGATCCAGAGCTTCACGAAGTTCGAGAAGAACGACCCGAACGCGCTCGTGCGCGAGCCGGGCCGCGTTCAGCGCATCGCCAAGGGCTCAGGTCAACCAGAGCAGGCGGTCAGCGAGCTCGTCCAGAAGTTCTTGTTCATGAAGCAGATGATGAGCGGTATGGGCGCGAACATGGGCCTGCTCGGAAAGATCCCGGGCATGAACAAGCTCGGCATGATGCGCAATCTCCAGAAGATGGCCAAGGGCGGCATGGGCGGTGGTATGCCCGGCTTCCCGGGCATGCCCGGCATGGGCGGCTTTCCCGGCATGCCCGGGATGGGCGGTTTCCCGGGCATGCCTGGCATGGGTGGCTTCCCCGGTATGCCTGGCATGGGCGGTTTTCCTGGCCTTGGTGGCATGGGCGGTTCACCGGCCGACGGCATGACGAAGATGAAGACCATGACCGCGAGTGAGAAGAACGCGAAGAAGGCTCAGAGGAAGCGCGAGAAAGACGCGCGCAAGAAGTCGCGAAGGTGAAGGGAAGGGGAGAGATGCGTCGTTTCACGAAGGTCGTTTCGGTTCTCTTCCTGACGTTCGGCACCGTGGCCATCACCGCGCAGTCGGCTTGCGTGGGAGGCTCGAAAGGCATCTCCGCCGAGGACAAAGAAAAGCTGAAGGCGTACATCCTCGACGCCGCTCCGGCCGACGCGACCAAAGTCGACGTCAACTTCGAGAACCGCGTTCGCATCATTGGCTACAAAGTGGAGCCGGCGGTCGTTCCCCCGGGCTCCGAAGCGAAGGTGACGTTCTACTGGCGCTGTGATCAGACGCTCGACGACGGATGGCTTCTCTTCACGCACGTCGTCGATGAAGCGAGTGGCCAGCGATCGAACCTCGACTGGGTCGGACCGCTGCGCGAGAACCGGGAAAACAAGCAAGTGCTTGGGCCGTCTCGTTGGGAGAAGGGCAAGGTGTACGCAGACGTGCAGACGTTCACCATGCCCGATTTCGGTGAGACCATGGGACCCTCGGTGACGCTGAAGACCGGCATCTGGAAGGGCGACGGGCGACTCCACATCACGGCGGGGCCGAGCGATGGTGACAACGCGTTCGCCGTCGTCCAAGTGCAGACGGGCAAAGGTGCAGGCGCTGTACAGCATCCGCCGAAGGGCAACGTCCCGCGCCTCGAGGTCACGAAGCTCGTGGGCGCGACGCCTTCTGCTCCGCCCGAGAAGATCGTCATCGACGGCAAGGCGGACGAGAAGGCCTGGCAAACGGCCCCTTGGACGGGCCTCTTCGTCGACGTCGGCACCGGCGGCCCGCACCATGGCGCGCCGACGCGCGGCTCTGCGAAGCTCCTCTGGGACGATCAACACCTCTACGTGTTCTTCCAGGTCAAAGACAAGATCCCCCACGGCGGCTTCACCGATCCGAAGTCCCAGGAAGACAGCTGGACGACGACGGGGCAGCCCATGCTCTGGACCAAAGACACGGTCGAGATCATGCTCGACCCGGATGGCGACGGCGACAACATCGACTACTACGAGCTGCAGGTGAACCCTCAGAACAAGGTGTTTCACACGCAGTACGATGGCTACAACACACCGAAGAAAGACCCGCGAGGTCCCTTCGGTCACGAAGACTGGGACCCGAAGCTGAAGAGCGCCGTCTTCATTCATGGCGAGCTCGACAAGGCCAGCGAAGACGCCGGCTACGACGTCGAGATCGCGATTCCTTGGGCGAGCTTCACGAAGGCGAAGCAAGTACCGCCGAAGCATGGCGACACGTGGCGCATGAACTTCTACGCCATGGAGAACAACGGCGGCTGCTCGTGGTCTCCCATCTTGGGCCAAGGCAACTTCCACAAGGCTTCGCGTTTCGGCCGAGTCGTATGGAACGTCCCGGGAGCCTCGGTCGCCGATGCGGGCGCGAGCAGCGATGCGGGGGGCCCGAGTGACGCGGGTGGCGCGAGCGACGCGGGCTCGTCCAAAGATGCTGGCGCGCTCAAAGATGCGGGCGCCTCGAAGGATGCAGCGGCCCCGGCCAAGCCGCCCGTGCCGCCTCCTCCTCCCGGACCGGTTCGCAACGGCGTTCACTTTCAGCCTCAATAGGGGGCGGGCCTGACGTCGGGGCCTTCCAAGGCGGGAAATTCGGCCCACCCACGCGGCTCCGACTAGCATGGGCGCCCATGGCTATCAGGATCCGCTCGTTTCGCTCGCCCCTCGTCCTTTCGGCGTTGCTGACGATCGCGTGGAGCGGGAACGCAAGCGCACAGCGCAAAGCGCCAGCGAAGCCGGCCAAGGGCGGAACGTCGGCGGCCGCGCCGGCAGGACCCTCGCAGTGGACGGCGCCGAGCGATGGAACGCCCCAGGGCGCGCAAGCGGTAAGGCCGCCGCCTCCCGGTCCACTTCGTGCTGCGCACAGCGGTGCAGCGGATCGTTTCGCTGAAGGAGCACGCGCGCAGTACAAGGTGGGCAACTGTTCTGCGGCCCTCGACCTCTATGACCTTGCCGTCGAGGGCATCCAAGACCCCCTCCTGTATCGCGACCGTGGCCTCTGTCACGAGAAGCTGGGGCATGTGTTTCCTGCCATCGACGACTTCCGTATGTACTTGACGATGAAGCCCGAGGCGCAAGATGCCGAAGACATCCGGGCTCGCCTTGCGACGCTCGAATCGACGGAAGCGGCAGAGCGCAAGGCGCAAAATCCGAAAGCCGAAGCCGAAAAGAAAGACGACGTTCGATACAACGTGGGACCGGCGGCCGGCGAAAAGATGGACACGGCGCACGCCGAAGAGCTGCGTTCGCGCGCCGAAGATGCCGAACAGGCGATGAACTCCTCGCTCCGACTCGGCACGGGGGTCTCGCTCGGTCCCTATCTCGGCATGCGCGGCATCTTCGGCGGCGGCACGTCGCAGTTCGGCGTTGCATTCGGCGGTCAGCTCCGCTGGTCGGTCGGTCGGGCCATCGCCATCGTTGGCGAGGTGGGGTACGCCAGTGTCGGAACCACGGCGCCCATCAGCGGGCTTCAAACGATGGTCGGCCTCGAGGGCCGCATTCGGCTCGACAAGACCGCGGCGAACCAGCTCACTCTCGTGGGAGGACTTGGCTTCGAACATCTCTCGAGCTCCTTGTTCGGTACGAGCACGAGCTTCGTCCTGCCCCCGCGCGTGCGTTTCGGCTATCGCCATGTCTTCGGACCGAGTCTCGCTTGGGACATCGGTCTCGATGCAGCTCCGTTCCTCTCCACGGCGAGCGGTGGATCGGCGGCATTCGCCCTGGGCGGTCAAACCGGCCTGCAAATCGGTTTCTGATTCCATTCTTCTGGACGTCTCGCCACACAAACATGGGTAGACTCCCGACCATGAACCGAGTCGTCACAGGCTTGCTCTGTATGATGGTGCTGCATTGCAGTGGCGGGGGCTCCTCGCAAACCGGTTCGACCGCTTCCTCCACAGATGCCTCCACCGAGCAAGACGGAGGCACGAGCACCGACGCGGCGAACGACCTCGATGCGTCGACCGACGCTGTCTACCTGATGGTTTGCAGGGGAATCTCGAACGATCTCACCGGCACCCTGCGGTTTCGCGTAACCACGCCTCCCGGATCGAAGTTCGCCATGACACTCGGCCCGCTCGCTTCGACGGCGCGCACCCTTTCGCAGAGCTCCCTGGTTTCGGAGCCGGCTCTCCTCGAAGACACGGACACGAGCGAAACCACGTTTACGATGACCGCATCGAAGCTCAACCTGCCCGCCGAAGCCGTGGGCACGGAAATGGACGTGAGCGACGTCAAACTCACGGGCCCTTTGCCGCTGGCGACGGCCGTGCTGACCGGACAAGTGACGAAGCCCACGAGCCTGAAATACTCGGGCAAGTGCGTCTTCTTGAGCGGGAAAGACGGTTCGGCCTTCACCGTCGCCACGGACAAGATCACGATGGGTGGGCGCGAAATTGTTGCGTCTGATTTGACCCCCTAGGTTCGGCTCCCGCGGCGCGTTCAAATCTCCGTCACGAACGGGTTTTTCGCCTTTTCGAGGCCCCAAAAACCGCTAGAGTGCGGCGCCCGCGCTTGCCGCATGAACGTTTTTTGCGGCATTTGCACCAATACTGAGACCTCACTATGGCGCGCATTCATCCCACTGCGGACGTATCCCCGAAGGCCGAACTCGGCGAAGGTGTGAGCGTCTGGCAGAACGCACAAGTCCGCGAAAACACGAAGATCGGAGACCGTACCATCGTCGGTATGGGGACCTACATCGATGTTGGTGTAACCGTCGGAAAAGACTGTAAATTCCAGAATTTCGTGTGCACCTACGCCGGCGTCACGTTGGAAGACGGTGTCTTCTGCGGTCCCTGTGTCGTGTTCACGAACGACCTCAACCCGCGGGCCATCCGCGCGGACGGAGGGCTCAAGGCCGCGAGCGACTGGACGCTCACGAAGACGCTGATTCGCTACGGTGCAGCGCTTGGGGCAAACTCCACCATCGTCTGCGGCATCACCGTGGGCAAGTGGGCACTCGTGGCGGCCGGCAGCGTCGTCACGAAGGACGTCCCCGACTACGGCCTCGTGAAAGGAAACCCCGCGCGTCTTCGCGGCTTCGTGAGTGCGCACGGCTACAAGATGAAGCCCATCCGCGAGCCGGCGGAAGGCGACAGTACGGTCGACATGAAGTGCGAAAAGACCGGCGACATCGTCACGATTCCGATGTCCGACTACCGAAAGATCCATCGATGAAACACAACATCCCCGTCTCGAAACCTTTCATCGGCGAAGAAGAGAAGCGCGCCGTCCTCGAAGTCATGGACTCGGGCATGATCGTCCAAGGGCCGCGCACGGCGAAGCTCGAGGAAGAGTTCGCGAAGGTCGTCGGCACCAAGTTCGCGGTCGCAACGTCGTCCGGAACGACCGCCCTCCACATCGCGCTCTTGGCGAACGACATTGGCCCCGGCGATGAGGTCATCACGTCGCCCTTCACGTTCATCGCGTCGGTGAACAGCATCGTCTACGCGGGCGCCAAGCCGGTGTTCGCAGACATCGAAGAGCGCACCTTCAACATCAGCCCTGAAGCGATCGAGAAGGCCATTACGCCCAAGACGAAGGCGATTATGCCGGTCCACATCTACGGGCAATCCTGCGACATGGACGCCATCATGGCGATCGCGAAGAAGCACAATCTCATCGTCCTCGAAGACTGCGCGCAGTCGATTGGCGCGAGCTACAAAAAGAAGATGACCGGCTCCTTCGGGACGGGCTCGTTCAGCTTGTATGCGACGAAGAACGTCATGTCCGGTGAAGGCGGCATGATCACGACCGACAGCGAGAAAGTCGCCGAGCTCGCCAAGACGTTGCGACAGCACGGGATGCGTCGTCGCTACTACCACGACATCCTCGGCTTCAACTTCCGCATGACCGACCTGCACGCCGCCATCGGTCTCGTGCAGCTCGGCCGTCTGGCAGATTTCACGGAAAAGCGCCGCAAAAACGCGGCGTACTTGAACGCTCACTTGAGGCGCGTGAAGACGCCGTTCACCGACACCGACAAAGGAGCCGACCACGTCTGGCACCAATACACCGTGCGCCTCGAAGGCGCGACGGCGGACGAGCGTGATCGCGCGGTCGCGAAGCTGAACGAAGCGGGCGTAGGGTGCGGTGTCTTCTATCCGGTGCCCGCAAACAAGCAAAAGCACCTCCAAGACATGGGGCTCGGAGCCGCAAACGTTCCGGTCGCCGAGAAGCTCTCGAACGAGGTCTTCTCGCTCCCGGTGCACCCGCAGCTCTCGCCATCCGATCTCGAGATCATCGTTCGCGAAGTGAACGCGCTCTAGAGGACACAGCCCGTCGAACGAGTCCAAGGATTCACGGCTTCATCCACAATCGAATCGCCCAAAGAGAACACCGTCATGCCTGCAGAACTGAAATCGTGCGTCATTGGCCTCGGCAACATGGGTCGGAACCACGCCCGCGTGCTCGCGGACATGCCGGGCACGACGCTCGTCGCCGTTGCCGACCCTTCGGAGGCTTCACGCAAAGCCTATCGCCCCTATCCGGGCATCCAGGTGTATGCGAACTACAAGGAGCTCCTCGACAAAGAGAAGCCCGACGTCGCCACGATCGCCGTGCCCTCCGACCTCCACTGTGAGGTCGCGGTCGAGGTCATGCGCCGCGGGGTCCATGTTCTCGTCGAAAAGCCGATCGCGTCGACCGTCGAGCACGCTCAGATCATGATCGCGGAAGCCGCCAAGAACAAAGTGCAGTTCATGGTCGGCCACATCGAGCGCTTCAACCCGGCGGTGCAAGAGCTGAAGAAGCGCGTCGAAGCGAACGAGCTCGGAAAGATCTTCCAGCTCCACGCTCGCCGCCTCAGCCCGTTCCCCGGCCGCATCCAGGACGTCGGCGTCATCCTCGACCTCGCGTCGCACGACATCGACTCGATGATGTACGTCACCGGTTCACAGGTCATTCGCACATACGCCGAGACGGCGCGCAAGGCCCACAAGACGCGCGAGGATATGGTCGCGGGCCTCATGCGCTTCTCCACTGGCGAGATCGGCGTGCTCGACGTCAGCTGGCTCAGCCCGAAGAAGCTGCGCGAACTGTGGGTCGTGGGCGAGGGCGGCACGCTCGTGGCCGACTACCTCACGCAAGACGTCGTTTGGTACAAGAACGGTCGCGTCAACGACACGTGGGGCCCTGCGTCGAACTTCTCGGGTGCCGTCGAAGGCGATATGATCAAGACGCACTTCCCGAAGAAAGAGCCGCTCCGCGCTGAGCACGAGGCTTTCTTGACGTCGGTGCGCGAAAGCGGCCCGTCTCCCGTGAGCGGCGAACAAGCGTTGTCTGTTCTGAAGGTAGCGCTCGAACTCACCGCGTCGGGCGAGCGCAACAACGGCGGCTAACCAAGGTCAGTCGCACTTGCGACGCGCCCAGACGTACATGTTGCTCGCGGTGCCGGTCGCGTTGGCGAGGCGCATGAGTTGTTCGACTCCGATGGCCTTCACGGTGCTCACGAGACCCGCGCGCGGCAAATGTTGGATACCTGCATAGACGCGAACCGTTTCGAGTTCGAAGCCGTGCTTCGCAAGCAGCGCACCAAGCGCTCGTCGGTTGAAGCCGAATACGTGATACGGCTCCCATGTCGGCTGCAAGTTCATGACGGACCGACGGCCGCGAATGCGGTTTACGGTGTTGGCGACGGTCGTGAGCAAGCTCGGCTCGTTGGGAATGTCGAGGTACACGACGGCTGCCTGCGTCGCAAGCTTCGAAACGGCCGCCATGAAGCTATCGGGGTTGTGCACGTGCTCCAGCACGGCGTTCAAAACGATTGCGTCGTACTTCTTGTCGGTCTGCTTGGCGTACTCTTCGATGGTCAGCGGGAGAATGTCGAGCCCGAACTCCTTCTTCGCGAACGCGACCGTAGCCTCGCTCAACTCGAGCCCGTCGACCCTCGTGAAGCCCTCGAGTTTGGCTGCTTGCATGAAGTCGCCGCGGCCGGCCCCCACGTCGAGCATCAGCGGATCCGAAATGGCGCACCGTTGGGAGATTTCTTTGGAGAGGCCTCGGTAATATTCGATCTTCGCATCGAGGACGTGGTCCCGGAAGTACTCGACGGGATCGCCATAAATCGTCTGTGGCGATTCGGGGAATGGAAACGGGTTCGGATAGATGAGTCCGCAGCCTTTGCATGCCACGATCCGAGTCTCGACCCCCTCGCCGTTGCGCTGGTGTGCGCCACCGCGGAAGCCCATGAACGTTTCTCCGACGGGACCGCACGTCGGACATGAAATCGGCCGTAGGTTGAAGGCGTTTCCGTGCCGATCGCGTTTGGTCGTTTCTTCAGTCATGAGGCCTCGAGCGGTCGGATGATAAGGAAATTGCGCGAGAAAGTCTCCTCCAAGGGATGCCAATCTTCTAAGCTGGCGCGCGAATGAGTGCAGCCCACCCCGCACCGGAAAAGACGTCCGTGAGGTCAGTTGATTCGGAGCTACTCGACATTCGCAAGGAGGGGGCGCGAAAGGTTTTGCGTGCTTTCGGCGTGCTTTTGGGGGGACGAGCGCTGCGGTGGCTGGCTCTTGGTGCCCTGGCGTCGGTGACCCTCGCCGGCGTCGAGGTCGTCGTCGCCGTCTTCCTGCAGCTCCTGCTTCGCGGGCTCGGCCTTTTGGCGGAGAGTGTCAAGACTTTCGCGTTCCTCGATCGCATTCAAGTCACGACCGGAGTGCTGGTGCTAGGGCTCGTCGCGATTGGCCTGTTGCGCGCCGTGGGGCAATTCATTTCGGCCCAAGGCGCAAACGTGGCCATGGAGTCCATCACTGCCCGGCTTCGCAGGGTCGCGATCTACGAGATGCTCCTACACCCGTCTCAGAAGTTCGTATCCGCGGCGTCGGTGAACGCTCGCATTGGCGACACGGCGGTGAAGGCGTCTCTTTTTGCTTATGCTCTTTCGGCGTTGCTGACGTCGGGGGTGCAGGCCGTGATGCTCTTTGGCGTCATGATGCTCGCGGCGCGTTCGGAGACCATCATCGCACTCTTGGGTCTCGGCTTCGTTGGCCTCGTGGTCATGCGCATCAACCGCATGAATCGCGCCATCGCGAATCGTGTCCCGGAGGAGCTTCGCATTCTCACCGAGGGAATCGAGAGGGTGGCTCGTAACTCGATTCTCGTCCGTGTTCTCCGCACGGAGCGCACGGAACACGGCAAGCTTGCTCGCGCGGTCGACGCTTATGCAAAGCACTCGATTGGCGCCGCTTCCTTCGGCAGCCTCGCGATCGCCGCCACGCCCTTCTTCGGCGTTGTGCTCGTCCTCGTGATCCTGGCGGTGAGCCAGAAGGTTTTCCATACGGAAGGAGTAGTCCTCGTATCCTTTCTGTATCTTTTTATGCGCTTCATCCAATGCGTTGCGGGCGCGGTCACTCAGCTGTCCGTGTGCAACCAGATGTCGCCGCAGTTCAAACGCTCGCTTGCGTACGTCCATGGCTTCAGTGCAGAGCAAGTTCGAGACGCGATGGCAGCGAAAGCGCCAGAGGAGAAGTTCGTCCAAAGCGACCAAGACGTTCCGGTGACGGACGCACCTCCAAGCATCGAGATCGACAGTGTCAGCTTTCGGTATCCCGGTGCTGAGACGACGGTGCTCAACGAATTGACGCTCGCGATTCCTGCCGGAAGTCAGTTTGCGATCGTTGGGCCGAGCGGAAGAGGCAAAAGCACACTACTGGCCCTCCTCCTCGGGCTGATGCAGCCCACCTCGGGGAAGCTGGTGGTCGGAGGGCGCTCTCCGCGTGCCTACTTCGGCGACGTTGGCACACGCGTCGGCTACGTTGGAGCGGACGCATTTCTCGTCGCCGGAACTGTTCGCGACAACCTGGTTTACGGTTTGAGGGAAGACGCGAATGAGGCCTCTCTATGGGAGGCGCTCGCGAGTGCGAAGCTTGACGGCGTCATTCGGGCTCTCCCTGGAGGACTCACCTATCCCATCGCCGAAGACGGATCGGGGTTGTCGGCGGGTCAGAAGCAGCGACTGTGTTTAGCGCGTGCCCTGCTGCATCGTCCGCACGTTCTCGTTCTCGACGAGGCGTCTGCGAATCTCGACGAAGGAACCGAGCGCGAAATCGCCGAATCTTTGAAAGACCTTCGCGGAAAGACGACGACGGTCGTCGTGTCGCATCGGCGCGGCATCCTCGCCTATGCTGACAAAGTAGTCGACCTAGGTGAAGTGCGCACGGCGAGCTGACGCCGAGGGCGGCAGCCCGCGCGCTACGTGCTCGGAGAAGTGTGGCCGGGCGCAAAGATTCCGCAAACGCCTTGCCGACGGATCGTCATAGCGTCCGCACAAAGGTACCGTCTATTTCCCGGAAGGAGGCCGGCTCGCTTCGCAAATACCCTCGGCCAAGAGGGTACTTGCCACCTCGTGACCTTTCGCGTTCCAGTGGCCCGCACAGGGATTCGAGTTGGAGAATCCGTGGAGGCACGCGTTGTTCTTCGTCGCGTACTCTTGCAGCGGCGGACTCAAGGTGATCGCAGGGATACCGTTCTTCGTCGCGAACGACGCGAGTTCGCGGTCGGCGTAGAACAGATCGGTTACGCCGAGCTTCGCCATGAACGCGTCGCGCGTCGCCTTGTCCGGGTGAGCCTGAATCGACGTCGTCGTCGTCGTGAAGACGAAGCGACCGCCCGCCGCCTTCACGTCTTCGTTCATGGCGACGATCATCGCCTTCGCGAGCGACCATGCTTCCTCCCACTCGGGGGTGACGGGCGGTTTGTACATGGCGTCGGAAAGGCCCACGTCCGTGAGGTTTCCTCCGGCGGTTGCGAGGCGTTTTCGTGCGGCCCTCACCATGCGATAGCGCTGGATGAACTGAACGAGCCTGCTCACACTCTGGGCTTTGTGCCACGCATTCTGACCGGCGCTGAGCGGCTGATTGTGCGAGAAGTCTGGGACGACCTTTCCGCCTTCGACCTTCACGTAGGGCCTCACCTTGGCGCCAGCGAGCGCGTAGACGTTGTCTTCGAGGTCGTTGCCAGTCGTGAAGGCGAGAAGCACGAAGTCGGGATGATACTTCAGTACCTCGTCGCGAAGGAGCATGAGCTCGTTCGTGGTCCCGTAGGAAGAAGCCCCGAAGTTGAGTACCTCGACCTTCTTTCCGGCGAAGGGCGTAGCGTTGCATGACGCGAGTTTCGTTCCGAGCTTCGTCGAGAACATCTCGTCGAACGAGACTTGATGCGCCTCGGTGAACGAATCGCCGAGGACCGCGACGCGAACCGTGCCCGGGGGCTTGTCGAACGTGTGCTCGCGATCGCGGAAGCCTTGCGAATTCGTTTCGATGAGGGCCTCGCCCTCTTGGCGTTGCCACGCCGACATGTTCGGCTTGTGCTTCCAACCCACGCGGGCGTCGTAGTCGTAGAAGTCGGGGTTTTCGAAGCCGATGATGCGGAGACCGCATTCGCCAAGGACTGCGCTCATCACCAGCGTGATGCCGGCCATCTTGGCGAAGTCTTTGACGCGTTTCTTGAATGCCATGCCCGAGGCCTAGTCGAGTTCGAACGCGTTCTTGTAGTCGAGCTTCAGGTCTGGGTTCTGGTTCTCCTTACGGAGCACGCAGTTGCCGACGACGAGGAGGTCGAGTTCGGTGCCCATGAAGCAGCGGAACGCGTCTTCCGGGGTGTGGACGATGGGTTCGCCGCGCACATTGAAGCTCGTATTGACGACCACGGGGCAGCCCGTGAGCTCCTTGAACTTGGTGACGAGCTTGTGGAAGGCAGGGTTCGTCGACTCGTGGATCGTCTGCACGCGGGCCGAATAGTCGACGTGCGTGACGGCTGGGATCTCGGAGCGCGGCACGTTGAGCTTGTCGATGCCGAAGAGTTTGTTCTCTTCCTCCGTCATGGCGCGCCTCCGCTCGGCTTTCACGGGCGCGACGAGAAGCATGTACGGGCTGTCTTCGGCGATCTCGAACCAATCGGCGACGTCCTCGCGGAGCACGGCGGGCGCGAAGGGGCGGAACGACTCGCGGTACTTGATCTTCAAGTTGAGGGCAGACTGCATCTTCGGGGAGCGCGCGTCGGCAATGATGGAGCGCGCCCCGAGCGACCTCGGGCCGAACTCCATGCGGCCCTGATACCAGCCCACAGAGAGCTCCGCCGCCATGGCCTTGGCGGTCTCCTGAATCATGGCCTCTTCGGACAGCACGTCGAACTTGGCGCCCGCTTTGGTGAGCCGCTCTTCGATTTCCTGCTGGGAAAACGCGTCACCAAGGTAGCTACCCTTCATGCGGTCCGGCGTGCCGGGCTTCAGGTGAGGGCGCTCCTTGTCGAAGTACATGTGGTAGGCACAGAGCGCTGCGCCGAGCGAACCACCGGCGTCACCGGCGGCGGGCTGCGTCCACACGCGTTTGAATTTCTGATCGCGGAGCACGTGTCCGTTCGCGACGCAGTTGAGCGCTACACCGCCCGCGAGGCAGAGATTTTTCGATGCCGTACTCCTTGGCGAGCGAGCGCGTCATCCGCAGAACGATCTCTTCCGTCGCCGCTTGGATGGACGCAGCGAGGTCCATGTGGCGCTGGGTGAGCTTGTCTTTCTCGGGCTGCCTGGCCGGAGCTCCGAAGAGCTCGTCGAACTTCGCGTTCGTCATGCGAAGACCCGTGCAGTAGTCGAAGTAGCTCTGATCGAGGCGGAAGGTTCCGTCCTCTTTCAGGTCCATCAGCTTCTCGAGGATGAGGTTCTTGTACTTGGGCTCGCCATAGGGCGCGAGGCCCATGACTTTGTACTCACCCGAATTGACCTTGAAGCCCGTGTAATAGGTGAGGGCCGAGTACAAGAGACCGATCGAGTGCGGGAAGTGGAGCTCCTTCACGATCTCGAGCTTGTTGCCGCGGCCAATGGCGACCGACGTCGTGGTCCATTCGCCGACACCGTCCATGGTGAGGACGACGGCTTCGTCGAAAGGGGAGGGGAAGTACGCGCTCGCCGCGTGGCTCAAGTGGTGTTCGGAGAAGAGCAGCTTCTCTTTCCAGTCGAACTCCTTGTGGAACTTGACGAACTCGTCTTTGAGGAGGTCTTTCTGGAAGAGTTTCTCGCGTAGCCAAAGCGGCATCGCCATACGGAACGAGCGAAAGCCCTTCGGCGCGAACGCGAGATAGGTTTCGAGCAGACGTTCGAACTTCAAGAACGGCTTGTCGTAGAACGCGACGGCATCGATGTCGCCCAAGCTGCACCCAGCCTGCTTCAAACAGAACTCGATGGCATTCGATGGAAACCGTGCGTCGTGCTTCTTGCGGGTGAAGCGCTCTTCCTGCGCCGCAGCAACGATGTCGCCGTCCGAGATCAGTGCCGCTGCGCTGTCGTGATAGAACGCCGAAACGCCTAGAACCTTCATGAAGTGTGTGCGCCCTCGAACTGCCGCTCAGAAAAGTGTGTAGATGAACGGAGCAACGGCCGAGCCCTTCGCGACCACGAGCAGGATGCCGAGGAGGAAGAGGGACACGAGAAGCGGCGCCAGCCAGAACTTCTTCCTGGCCTTGAGAAAGCTCCAAAATTCGGAAACGAGCGTGAGCATGGGGACCTTCGAGGACGGCGGTGCGGCGGTTAAAATTGCTGGCGCAACGACTTAGGTGCTGGGCCAGGGGGTGAACGTTCAATCCAGTACGACTTGGCGGTCGATTTTCGGAGCTTCAGCGGGTCCTTCCCGAGGAGCCGCATGAAGAAGGCCATGGGCGTGAGAATGAACGTGAAGAAGACGAAGAGCACGATAGGGGTCGTGATTTTTCCGAGCAGGAGGCCCAGTTTCGTCCAAAGCTTGTTGAGAGGACCGAGAAGAGCCGGCGCAGCCAGGGCGAGCAGCAGAAACCCGATGCCCGGTCCCACCAAGTGCCAGCGGATGGGGCCTGCGCCGCGGACGAACTTCGAGAGGCCGAAGAACAGGCAGGCCGCGGCCATGACGAGGCCGAACGAGCGATTCGACGAGCCCGTGACCTCGTGCTCGCGCGTCAAATCTTCATGGATTCCAGCCATCTCGGTGCTCGGTATAGTTTAGGGAGTCGGTGTAGTCAACGTGCACCCTGGGACAGGAATTCGTGGAAATTCGTGCATTTGGGTTTGGCGGGGGTGGCCATAGACCACGTACCATGCATGGTGCATGGTGCCCGTCGTCGATTCACGTAGAAGGTACCCACTTCTGGTTATTTTCGCCGTGGCGCTGGGGCTGTCGGGCCTGGCCTCGTTCGGATGCGGCAAGAAGGCGCCGCCCTTGCGCGACGCAGATCCGACGGCCAGTGGATCCGTCGTCGACTCCGCCGTTCCACCCGCGGCGACGGTTGCAGCGGCGTCTTTCGATGCGGGCGACCCCGACGCGGCGACCATTCTCGGCCTCCTCGGCGGGCTCGATCCGGATAGTGGTCTGGGGGCGTTCGTTGGGTACGGAGAGTTCTCCTCAGGTGGCTCGGGCAGCCCCCCTCCGCGCGAACCAATCCTCGTGCGCGAGAGCAGTCTCTCGGTCGCGGGAACACTCGATGCCAGCATCATCAGGCGCCTATTGAAGAGGAGTACGCCACGCTTCAACTTCTGCCAGCGAGAATCGCTCAAGCGAAACGCCTCGCCGTCGGGGCGCGTCGACTTCAAAGTCACGGTTGGCGCGAAGGGGCGCGTGAACGAAGTGACGATCGTTCAAAAGACACTCGACGACCCGATGACCCTCTCTTGTCTCGTGAGTGCCTTCAAGACGTTGATGTTTCCGGAGGTGGCTGGCGACACCGTGTTCAGTTACGGCCTGCTCCTTCTGCCACCCGACGCGAAATAGCGAAGGCTGAGCGCTCAGCTCAGAATCTGATCGTACACTGCGAGCGTTCGCTTCCCGACGATCTCGAGCGAAAACTCGTCGACCACGAGCTTGCGACCTTCTGCGCCCATCCTCTTTCGGAGTGAAGGGTCGACGATGAGCTTCTCGAGGGCGCCTGCCAACGCCTTCGCGTCCTTCGCCGGCACGAGAAATCCGTTTTTGCCGTCGTGCACCACTTCACGGCAACCGAAGACGTCCGTCGCGACGAGCGGCTTCCCGCACGAGGCGGCTTCGAGGAGGGCGGTCGGCAACCCCTCGCCGTACGAAGGGAGGCACACGATGGCCGCCTCCGCGAGCACTTCGGGCATGTCGTCGCGCCAGCCGAAGAGCTCGACCGTGCCCTCGCGTTCCCAACGCTTCGTGTCTTCGGGAGGAACGGAGGCAGGGTTTCCGGGGTCGCCGACACCCACGAGCGCAAAGCGTGCCGCGACGCCGCGCTTCTTCAGGATGCGTGCAGATTCCACATATTCGGCGACGCCCTTGTCATAGAGAAGGCGCGCGGGAAGGATGACGAGGGGCGGGCCGCTCGGCTCCTCCGTGGGGGCAAAACGACTCGTATCGATGCCGACACCGCGAATGACCGCTGTGCGCTCGCGCTTCACGACGCCGCGCTCGATCCACGTCTCGAGGTTGTCGGGGTTTTGGATGATGACGCGCGTTCCGGCGCCCGCGAAGGCAAGCTTGAACCCTGCGGCGACCCCGTGGCGAAGGACGCGAGCAAGCAATTGGTCGTTCACGAACACGTACCCCATGCCGGGCATGGCGTGGACGACGGCGGGAACACCCGTGAGCTTCGCCGCGAGGCTTCCGTACAAGATCGGCTTGATGGCAACCGTGTGTACGAGCGCGGGCTTGAGCTCGCGCATGATCTTGACCAGTGCGGCGAGGGAGCGCACGTCATTCAGTGGGTTCCGCCCTTGTCGGTCCATCGGCGTCGCGATGTGCTTCAGCCCCTCGGCCTCGATGAGTTTTACGTATTTGCCGGCTGGCGTCGTGACGTACACGTCGTAGCCCGCCGCCTTCACGCACTTGGCGATACCCATCCAGTGGCACCAGAAGTACCAATCACTCGCGACGATGAAGAGAACGCGCTTCATTCCTGTGTTCGACCCTACCACACGCCCCTCCGGGCAAGACCATGGGCAAATTCCCATCGCGCGGCGAAGGCCAGAGCTTTGAGCCGAGCCCTGGGCGAATCTGCCCCGACTCGGGCGAGGACCCGCGTGGCGAGGGTCTTCGACGCTCGCTCCGTGAATGCTCTACGCACGAGGCGTGCGTAGACGGGGCGCGTTTCCGGTCCGAGCGCGCGGAGGATGCTCGCCCAAGACTGACTCCCGAGCGACGCCATGTGCGAAGCTACGATCCGCGTGATCGTCCGAATGCCGGCCTCGGAAACACGTGCGAGAAAGACGTTCTCGTCGAAGCCCGGCGCCGAGACGATTCGGCGCACGTCTTCGATGGCCCAGCTGGTGGCCGAAGTGATCTTGTCCTTGAAGATGTTGAGGGTGAGGAGGATCGCGTGGTCTTCGACGCTAGGGACGAGGGCCGTGAATCCAGAAGCGAAGACCTGCGGAGTGGCTCGCTCGAAAAACTCTCCGATGCCGAGGGCGGACACGTAGGGGGGACCGACGTGCCCTTCGATGTCGACTTGGTGGTCTTGGATCTCGAGGACCATGTTGTCGTACACGGGCGCATCCATGACGACCTTCCAGCCCCTCTCGCCCGCGAGTGTACGCACGTGGTGGAGCTTGCTCGGACGAATACGCACGTCGACGTCCGAAATGGGGCGTGCAGCTTGATCCTCGTAGAGCGAGTGCGCGAGGGCGACGCCTTTGACGACCATCGCTTCGACGCCTCTCGCGCTGAGCGCCGGCAAAAGCTCGGCGAGCGCCCGTTCTGCGCGCATTTGGACGAGCCAGTTTGCGCGAGCGTCCATGGTGCTAAGCAGCGTTCTTGGCCTGCGCGTAGGCGCGCATGGTTTCTTCGAGTGCGACGTCGATGGGGCGCATGGCGAGACCGAGTGCTTCGAGACGCGGGCTCGCCAAGATGCAGTTCGAGCGCGCCTTGGAGACGAGCCCCGAACCCAAGAGTTCGGCCTCGGAGATGAGCTCGACCTCGTGCTTCGGGTCCACGTACTTCTTGTAGAGTGCGAGTAGGTCGCGGTGGCGCATCGTGCCTGCGTTCGTTCCGTGGAACACGCCGCTCGCGCGCTTCTCGAGCAGACCCGCGACGACCTTGACGAGGTCCTCGACGATCGTGACCGAGTTCTCCACGTCGACCACGCGCTTGTAGCCAGCAAGCTTCGTGATCAAGTTGCGCGGGTCTGGCTTCGAAGCGATGGGCATGCGCAATCGCAAGATCGCGACGTGCTCCATTTTGGAGAGCAGCAGGTCGGCCGCATACTTACTGCGCGAGTAGAACGAGGTCGGGTTCGCGAAGTCGTCCTCGAGCCAACCGCCGGGCGTTGGGGATTCGCCGTAGAAAATGCACCCAGACGCGAGGTGGAGAAGGTGTGTGGACGTGTTGCCGCAAGCTTCTGCGAGGACGGCCGCGCCGATCACGTTGGAACGAGTCGTTTCGGCTTGGTGAGTCTCGCACCAATCTACGTTGGGACGACCTGTCTTTCCGGCCGCGTTGACGACGCACCAGGGCTTCTCGTCTCGAAGGACGCTCTCGACGGCGACGCGATCGGAAATGTCGGTGGCAACGAGCTTTGCGTTGGGGAGGGAGGCGGCGAGCGTTTGCCCTAGGAAACCGCGACCGAAGATGAGCGTGCGTGACATGCGTGTGGCCTCAGCGAGTACGAGAGAGTTCGATACGGCAATCGTCGCCGACGAGAAGGGATACGGCCGCCGACGTCGCGGCACCGGGGTGAACGAGGACGCGACGGCCGATGAGCGAATCTTCCAGGCGGCTCACGTCGAGAATGCGGCTGCCGTCCATGATGACGCAGTGCTCGACGACGGCGCGTTCGACGACGACGTTGTCGCCGATGCTCGTGAAGGGGCCGACGCGGGCGTCGACGATGCGCGCGCCCTTGCCGATGGTGACGGGGCCACGGATGACGCTGCGTTCGACGACGGCGCCTTCCGCGATGGAAACGCGCCCGGAGATGCGGCTCTCCGCGTCGACGCTTCCAGCCAGCTTCGACTCGAGCCAGGAATCGAGTACCGTGTCGTTGGCGAGGAGCAGGTCATCCTTCTTTCCGGTGTCGAGCCACCATGAATCGACTCGGGCGAAGTGCACTTTGCCGCCCTGCTCGATGAGCTTCGAGATGGCGTCGGTGATCTCGAGTTCGCCTCGAGCGGAAGGCGCGATGTTGGCGATCGCGTGGAAGATGCTCTTTCGGAAAAGGTAGATGCCGACGAGCGCGAGGTTGCTCTTGGGCTCCTTCGGCTTCTCGACGAGGCGGGTGACGTTGCCGTTCGCGTCGACCTCTGCAACGCCGAAGCTCGACGGGTTAGGCACTTCTTTGAGCATGACCTGTGCGGCCACTTCGGGTCGACCCTTGAACGAGGCTACGCTGTCTTTGACCTTCGTTCCGATGAGGTTGTCCCCGAGGAACATGCAGAAGTCGTCATCGCCCAAGTATTCGCCTGCCGTCTTGACGGCGTGCGCGAGGCCGGCAGGCGCACTTTGGAGAATGTACGTGAACTTTGCACCGAAGGCGCTGCCATCGCCGAGTGCTGCCCGGACTTCTGCTCCCGTCTCGGGGGAAATGATGACGCCGATGTCGACGATGCCGGCGTCGACGAGGTTGTCCATCACATAAAAGAGGATCGGGCGGTTGGCGACCGGCACGAGTTGCTTTGCGCCCGTGTACGTGATCGGACGGAGCCTCGTGCCCGAACCCCCTGCGAGGACCAAACCTTTCATCGCGCTCTCTTTTCCTTCTCTTGAGGATGCGAGACGCCTCCAAGACGTTCACGCTTGTACTTCGTTTCGGTGATGTCGTGGCACCACGCGAGGTTGTCCAGGTACCACTCGATGGTCCTCGCGAGACCGGTCGAGAGGGTTTCGCGGCGCTCGAAGCCGAGCTCTCGTTCCGCAAAGCTCGGGTCGATGGCATAGCGACGGTCATGGCCGGGGCGATCGGTCACGAAGGTGACGAGGTCGCGATACGCCCCTACGCCTGCTTTCACGAGCGCCTCGTTCTTCGACGCGGGACGCTTCTGCTCGAGAACGTCACAGAGCATGTGGACGAGGTCGAGGTTCGTCGTCTCGCTGCGGCCGCCGAGCAAGTATGTCTCGCCCGGTTTGCCCTTCTCGAGGGCACGGCGCACGCCGTCGACGTGGTCGCCGACGTAGATCCAGTCGCGACGTTGGAGGCCGTCGCCATACACGGGTAGCCGCTTCCCCTCGAGGGCATTCAATACCATCAGTGGCAGAAGCTTCTCGGGGAACTGGTACGGGCCGTAGTTGTTCGAGCAGTTCGTCGTCACCGTATCGAGACCGTACGTGTGGTGGAACGCGCGCACCAAGTGGTCCGAGGCGGCCTTGCTGGCGGAGTAGGGCGAGTTCGGCTGCACGGGGCTCGTTTCGGTGAAGTAACCCTCTGGGCCGAGCGAGCCGAAGACCTCGTCGGTCGACACATGCACGAACCTGCAGCTGTGCCCCTTTTGAACGTGGGCTCGTACTGCTTGAAGCAGGTTCAGGGTACCCTTGACATTCGTGTCGATGAATACGTCTGGGCTGTCGATGCTGCGGTCCACGTGGCTCTCCGCTGCGAAGTGGACGATGGCGCTCGGGCGCTCCGCCTCGAGCAACTCAGCGACGAGCTTGCGGTCACCGATGTCGCCATGAACGAAGCGGTGGGCCGGATTCTTGTCGAGGACCTTCAAGTTCGCCAGGTTGCCTGCATACGTGAGCGCGTCGAGGTTGACCACCCGATGCCCCTGCTGACGTACCATCGACAAGACGAAGTTCGAGCCGATGAACCCGGCGCCACCGGTGACGAGGAGGGTCGTGGAACTCATGCGTATGCTCGCGTTTCTCTGTCTTGACGTGGGGCCCTTGCCGCGCGTTCGAGCACCTCGATGAAGCGAGGCGCTTGCGCCGCGAGACAGTACTTGTTTTCGATGACCTTGCGGCCCGAACGAACGAGTCGTGCCCGGAGCGCGTGATCGACGAGGAGCGCCTTGATGTGTGCGTAGAAGCCCTCCTCGTCGTCGGCGATGAGCGCGTTCTCGCCGTGGACGAGGAACTCGTCGACCGAGCCTGCTCGCGACGTGACGCACGGAATGCCGACGGTAAGATATTGAATCTGCTTGAAGGCGCACTTGCCGTTCGACCACTCGTCCTTGCGCATGGGCGCAATGCCGATGTCGATATCCGCGAAGTCGTCGGGCTCTTCCTTTTCGCGCCAGGGCAGGTTCTCGGCTTCGACGTGCTCGAACGTGTATCCCGTTCCGACGCCTCGGGTGACGACACGAAACGCGTGGCCTTCCCGCCGCAGCCTTCCGAGCACGCCGTCGACGAGCGCGAGAGACGGCGCCGTCGAAGGCGTTCCGATCCAACCGATGATGGGAACCTCGTGCATGATGTCACCGGGGCTCCGGCCGGCCTTCGGTTTCCAGACCTCGAGGTCCGTCACGGTTGGGATAACCGTGACGTTCGAGTTCATGCGCACGGCGTGCGCCGCCAGCCTCTCGCTGCCCGTCGTCACTTCCGAGGCCAGCGTGATGAGCTCGTTACCCTTCGCCGGCGCCCGGATGAAGTCGCCGATGCGCGGGTAGCGCGCGCGGAAGGAGCCGGCAATGGGCTCACTGTGGAGCCACACGGCGTCGTCCAAGTCGTAAACGAGCGGCACGCCGAGAGAAACGAGAAGCCGCTCCATGAGTGGCGGACCGACGAGCATGGCCTCGCGTTGAACGAAGACGACGTCGTACTTCTTGGCGCGCGCGCTCAAGAAGATGCGCCGGACGAGGGCAAAGCCCAGGTCGCGAACCTGCATGGGGGTGAGTGCACCATGCAGGCGCTTGCGTTCTGGGCTCGTCAGAAAGGGCTGATAGTCGACCTCGATGCCTGCGTCTCGAAATGCGTCGAAATACGCGCACGCGCGAAAACGCGTGGCCGGGCTCATCTCTGGATGGGCAGAGAGGACGAGAAGTCTCACGCTTACTCGGCGTAGAGCGTGACGAAGTGGTCGCGGCCGAGCGACTGGATGAGGAAGCGCTTGCCGGTGTGGCGCATGATCGCGTCGACGTGACCTTGCGTGTAGAGGTACAGGTCGCAACGCGACTTGTAACGAAGCTTGCGCTGCCAAGCGAGGAAGCCGCCCTCTGCGGGGAAGCTGAAGAATGCGCGCTTCTCGGTGACTTCAGCTGCCTTCTTCACGACCGCGATGGGGTCAGCCATGTAGTCCATGAAGCCCATGAGGATCGAGTAGTCGAACTTGCGGCGGAAGTCGGTCGTGACGAAGTCACCCTCGACCCAAGAGCATTTGTCCGAGACGTTCGCGGCTTCCGCGTTGCGCTTCGCCGTTTCGAGCATCCCCTTGGCGAAGTCGAGACCGACGATGGTCTTGGCGCCCGCACGGGCGAGAGCGACACCGTAGTGGCCAGGCCCGCAGCCGACATCGAGCACGCTCGCGCCTTCCACCGGGGAGCAGCCAGCAATGGTGCGTTCGAAGCGCTCGCGCATCGCACCGCGGAAGGCCTTGTTGACCAAGCGGTTCACAATGGTGTTGTCGTTGCCGTAGATGGCGTTGAAGCCTCCGGCGTACCCGTCGAAGAAATCTGCGGTGCGGTCGTTCGTCGTCATGTTCGTGCTCGTGTTCACTGTGTTTCTTTCCGCTGCGCCGGGGCGCAAGTGAGTTCATGCCGCCAGGGGCGGACCGAGCGGGAATTCCGCGCGGCGTTCGATGTATTCTGCAAATGTACTGATCGGGAAGTCGTGAAGGATCTTTTCGATCTTCCGACGTGTCGTCTTCAAGTTCACGTAGGTCGTGAACGTTCGTTTCTTGCTCATTTCGAGCCGCGGATGATGCGGATCGATCTCTCGAGGGTGAACGTAATAGATGACCGGACGATCCGTGGACAGCGCCTTGTGCGCCATCGTCTTGATCAGCGGGTAGGGGAAGAGACGGAGGTAGCCTCCCCCGAAGAAGCACATCGGCTTTCCGAATACGTCGACCGCCGTGATCGGAAACTCCGTGAGCTCGCCTCCCGCACGCTGAATGCGATGTGGGAACAGCGGGCTTCCCGGAAGGCCACCGATTTGGTGGTGCGCAGGAAACACGGAAGAATCGTAGGTGTAACCAGCCTCGATGAGCTTGTCGAAGAACCACAGATTCCTCGGCGTGACCGAGAAGGCGGGGGCCCGGAAGCCCTTGACCTCGACGCCGGCGATGTCTTCCAGCGTCTTCTTCGCGTCGGAGATGTCCGTCAGGAACTCGTCCGGCGTGAGGTCGTAAGCGAGGCGGTGGTAGTAGCTGTGCGATGCGATCTCGTGACCCTGTGCCGCCGCCTCCTTGACGAGCGCGGGGAAGCGCTTCGCGAAGTAGCCGAGGAAGAAGCAGGTGACCTTGGCGTCGTTCTCGCGAAAGATGGCGAGCATGTCGCGGAAGTTCTTCTCGACGCACGTCGGGAGGTTGTCCCACTCGCTTGGCTTGGGTTCGCTCCCGACCGCCGAGATGTTGAACCAGTCTTCGACGTCGACGCTGAAGATGCTCGCGCGGTTACCACCCTTCGAGGTGTGGCTCTTGTTGGTCGTGCCTCGCATGGAATGGACGCTCCGTCAGTTGAGTGAGCTCGGGGGCGGCGGGTCGGGCGGAGATTCGGCAGGCGCGGTGCGGCCCATGCCGCGGTCGCGCTGCGCGTAACCTTCGCGCTTGTAGTAGTAGTACTGGTAGTAGGTGTGGTGCTTCTCGAGGTCGACCGCGTTGAGAACGACGCCGAAGATCGGCGCGTCGACATCGAAGAGTGACCGGAGGCCGTGCTGGACGAGTGCGCGCGGCGTCGAGAAGGCGCGAACGACGAAGACCACGCCGTCGACGAGCGTCGACATGACCGCGGCGTCGGCGACGGCCGCGACGGGCGGGCTGTCGAGGATGACCTGGTCGAACTCTGCGGCGACAGAGTCCAAGAACTCCTTGAACTTGTCGGAGTGGAGCACTTCGGCAGGATTCGGCGGGAGCGGACCCGACGGGATGCAGTGAAGGTTGTCGATGATGGTCGGGAGGGCGACCTCTTTCACGGATGCCTCACCGAGGATGACCGAGGTGACACCCGAATCGCCAGCGCGTCCGAAGATGCGGTGCAAGCGAGGACGACGAAGGTCGCAGTCGACGAGACAGACGCGCTTGCCGCTCTGGGCCATCGTGATGGCGATCGAGCAGGCGACCGTCGTCTTTCCTTCTGCGGGTGCGGCGCTCGACACCAAGATGATCTTGGGTGGGCTGTCCGGATTCATGAACAGGAGGTTCGTACGAACGGCACGCGCCGATTCCGCGAGCGGCGAGAGGGGCTTTTCGTGGATGAGAAGCTCGGGGGCAAGCTTCTCGGAGACGATACGTCGGGGTTTGGCACCGCCCTTGATCTTGCGAGGGGTGCTTCCGACTTGCGGGAACACGCCGAGGAAGCTGAGACCGAGGTGCTCCTCTACGTCTTCGGGCGCTTTGATGGAGCTGTCGAGCTGCTCGCGAGCGAGTGCGATGCCGACGCCCAACAGAAGGCCAAGCGCAAGACCGACGCCCGCGTTGGTCGGCAGCTTCGGTCGAATGGGCGACTTGGGCGTGACGGGGTGGTCGACGACGCGCACCGTCTCGACGTTCATCATGCGGGCAAGGTCGGCTTCCTTCAGCTGATCGAGGAGGACGCCGTAGAGCTTCTCGTTCTGGAGACGCTGGCGATCGATGCGGTGGTACTCGAGTTCTTTGAGGTTGAGGTCGACCGCCTTCTTGCGTGCAGCCTCGTAGAGCGCAACCTCGCCGCCCTCTTGCCGCGAGATGACGGCCACGTCTCGGGCGACGGCGCCTTGGACGTTGCGAATCTCTTCCATGAGGTCGCGTTTGGCGGCGGCGATCTTCTCGTCGGCGCGCTTCACTGCCTGGTGGTTTTCGCCTTTGCCTTCCGCGATGAGTTCGCGACGCTCGCGAACGCTGGCCTGGTACTGCGTGCGGAGCGAACTCAAGAACGAGTTGCCGAGGAGTTCGGACGCAGGAAGCTGGTCTGGAGTGTCGGGTGAGACCTTCGCGAGCTCGGCTTGGCGCGCCATGAGCTCCTGGCGCCGCGTGCGCGTGCGCGACAGCGCCTCGTCGTAGTGCGACATCTCGAGGCGGATCATGCGCGAGACTTCGTCGGGTGAACTGGACGGAAGGTCGTTGGTCTTCTTGAACTCGTGGAGCTGGTTCTCGTTCGTCTCGAGCTCACCTTTGAAGTGATCGAGCTGGCCGGAGAGCCACTCGGCGGCTTCGCTGGTGCCGCGAAGCTGCTTGTCGCGGTTTTGGCGAACGTAGCCCTTCGCGACGGCGTCGCAGATCTTGACGGCGAGCGTTGGATTCGTGTCTTCGCAACGCACGTAGACGAGGCGACTCGTACGCATCGGCTCGACACGAACGCGATCGCGAAGAAGCGCGACGGCATCGTCGAGGGGAACGGGCTCCGAGACCTTCTGGCCTAGGAATTCCGGGTCCGCTTGGAGGTTCAAGTCGCGCACGATCTGGGAGAGCACCAGATCGGAGGTCATCAAGTTGTACTGAGTTTCGTAGTACTCGCGATTGTCGAAGAACATGCCCCAGAAGCGCGACGTGTCTTCCTTGCTCCCGAGCGGCCTGATGACGTCGGGCACGAACTCGATGAGCGCTTGGGCTTCGTAAATCTTGGGAAGGCTCTTCGTGTAGAGAACCGATGCAATGCCGAGAGCGAACACGCTCGCGAGAACGAAGTGCCAGCTCTTGCGGAGCGCTCGCACCATCCACGTCAGGTTGAACGAAGAAGAGGGTGAAGAAGCTTCCCTCAGAGGACGTGTGGTTGTTTCGGTGCTTTTCGACATGGGGCAGAAGCGCTGTTTCGTTTCGGACACCCGGTCAGTTGCGCCAGAGGCGACCGACATTCCGCGGGTACGGTCGAGCCAGGTCGGCCCATGAAATTCCGCGGGTTTGGGGAATCCGCCGGCTCCTTTTATGGGGACGCGCCCAAGAGTCAAGGCGCGTGACCGCATTTATCCCACATCGATTCATTTGTTCAGTGTTCGAGGTCGCTCCAAAAGCGCACTTGTCGCGTGAGGCTCGAATGGCGTGTGGGAGACGTCAGGCGCCGCTGCCGGATCGCGCGAGCAACGCGAGAAGGTCGCGAACAGGACGGCGAATGATGTTCTCGTCGAACCACTCGTACGCGCGCCGTCCGAGCTGACGGTGTTCTTCTGGGCTCGCCACGTAGCGCGAGAGCGCACGGAAGATGTCGTCGTCGGTGTTCGCGTTCATGATCGGAAAGAGCTCTTCCGTAGGATAGAGCGAGTCGTCACGGTAGTGCAGGAGCGGCTTCGCCATGGCGATACCCTCGAGGATGGTCCCGCCGAAGTTCCAGCTCGGGCCGAACTCACCGCAGACGATGTCGGCGAGGCTCGCGCCGAGCATCAGCTCCTTGCGGGCCATCAGCGGAAACCAGAAGCACTGGTCGGCAATGCCCATGCGCGCGATGAGCTTCTGGGAGGAGCTCACGTCGGTGCCGTACTCGAACAAGATGAGTGCGGCCTTCACGTCCGGATGGGCGCGAAGCATGCGTGCGAAACCGCGAATGAGCTTGTCATTGCCCTTTTCGGACAGATACGCACTTCGGCCCGCCCAGATGTGGCGCGCGTGGTGGAAGATGACGATGTCGTGCGCTTCGCGGATCTTCTTGAAGTGCGTGTAGTAGTTGGCTTGGCCGGCAAACTGCTCGATGGAGTTCGGGTTGAACTCCTTCGCATAGAGCGGAGGAAACGTGCCGTACCAGCGCTCACCGACGAAACCGAGCTTGCCGTAAAGGGGCTCGAGGACGGGGACTTTGGGCCCGGCAACGATGCGCGTTTCGGCGATGCCGCGCCGCTGGTGGTAAGGAAACATCCACACCGAGGAGACCGCCCCCCGCCTCGGAGACGCCGGCCGATAGAACGGAAACTCGGCGATGTCGGAGCCGTGCGCAGAGAACAAGTCGAGTTCGACGCCCGCGCGGTGGAAGTAGGCCGGAACGGTATTGCAGCCGACGATGAACTGGTATTTGACGAATTCGCTGCGGACGTCTGCCGGCGCCGTCGCGGTGATCTTGTAGGGGTCGCCCCACTCGACGCGATGCGTATATCGCTGGAAATCCAGGCTGAACGTGTCGGCCGACGGGTGAAAGTGCGGCGATTCGTTGTTCAGGAGCACGAGATGGGCATCCACCCCCTCGTCGCGCAGGTACCGGACCGACGCGAACGGGTGGTTGTTCATGTTGCAGAAAAAGCCGACCGCCACGCCCAAGGGGGCTACCGCTCCGGTTCGCTCGGGTCAAGCCGAAAACCGGCGATGATCATTTGACGACGGGCGCGCAACGTAGACGGTCACGGCCACTTTTTGCTTCTCGCTTAGAGCCCTCGACCCTGGTTGCTCATTCGGCTATCAAGGCCCCGCAACCCCATCGGCGGCGCCTTTTGCGCTCCCGTTCGTCACTGAAGGAAATCTCTCGCAATGGACCTAGCTGGAAAACGTCTTCTTCTCGTTGGAGGCGCCGGGCTCATCGGCTCTCACACCGTCGACGCGCTCTTGCGCGAAGACGTGAAGGAAGTTCGCATCTTCGACAACTTCAGTCGCGGCAAGCTCGAGAACCTCGAAGACGCCCTCAAGGACCCGCGCGTGACGATCGTGTCGCAGGGGGGCGACGTGCTCCACCCCGAGCTCCTCGACACCGCCATGAAGGACATCGACGGCGTGTTCCACTTCGCCGCGCTCTGGCTCCTGCACTGCTACGAGTTCCCCGCCGCTGCGTTCGAGGTGAACGTGCGCGGTACGTTCAACGTCATGGAAGCGTGCCGCCGAAACAAGGTGAAGCGCCTCGTGTTCTCGTCCTCGGCATCGGTCTACGGCGACGCACTCACCGAGCCGATGACGGAAGAGCACCCGTTCAACAACGATACGTTCTACGGCGCCTCGAAGATTGCCGGCGAACAGATGCTCAAGTCGTACCACACGAAGGGCAAGAAGACGGGCGAGGCGTTCGACTACGTCGGCCTTCGCTACTTCAACGTCTATGGCCCGCGCCAAGACTACAAAGGCGCCTACGTTGCAGTCATCATGAAGATGCTCGATCGCGTCGACGCGGGCCTCCCGCCGATCATCTACGGTGACGGCTCTCAGGCGTACGACTTCATCTACGTGGGCGACTGCGCACGCGCGAACGTTTGCGCCATGAAGGGCACGACCAGCGACCAGATGTACAACGTCTGCACGGGTCGCAAGACGTCGCTGAAGGAAGTCGCCGACCTCGTCTTCGAGCTCACCGGTGCTCCGAACAAGATCCAGTACGAGCCCGCCGGAAACAGCTTCGTGAAGAACCGTCTGGGCGCGCCGGAGAAGGCCAAGAAAGACCTCGATTTCACGGCACAGACGAGCCTCAAAGAAGGCCTCGCGAAGCTCATCGAGTGGCGCAAGCGTCATGCGGCAGCGGCAGAAAACAAGCCGATGACGTCCATCAAACACGGCTGATCGTCGCCGCGAAACTCATTCACCCCCCCATCCACTCCTCCCTCCACTCCTCAATCTCGAGAATACGTCATGTCGGAAGTACTCAACGAAATCGGTCTCACGGACGCGGTGCTCGCGACCGCCAAAAAGAACGTGACCCAGGCCGACGAACAGGTCGCCAAGACTTTCGGCTTCAAGTGGGCGAAGCGCGACACCTACGACGAGGCTCCGGCGCTGCTCACGGAAATCACGCGCTGGCTCACCGAACGCTACTGCGCGGGGGACCTCAAGAACCTCGACGCGCTCCTCGAGGGTGGCTCGAAGATCATCCTCGACGCTGGCTGTGGCTCGGGACTCAGCGCGAGCATGCTCTTCGGTGATCGCCTGAAGAACCACCGTTACGTCGGTATCGATATCTCGACCTCCGTCGAAGTCGCCCGCGCCCGATTCAAGGAGCGCGGTCTCCCGGGAGACTTCGTCCAATGGAGCCTCACCGACGTCCCGGTCAAGGACGAGTCCGTCGACATGGTCTTCTCCGAGGGCGTCCTCACCTTCACGGAGAGCACGGGGGACTCGATTCGCTACCTCGCGAAGAAGCTCAAGAAGGGGGGCAAGTTCCTCTTCTACGTGTACGCGAAGAAGGGCCCGATCCGTGAGTTCGCGGACGACCACATCCGTCACGCCATCGCGCCGCTCAACGACAAGGACGCGTGGGAGGCTCTCATGCCGCTCACGAAGCTCGGTATTGCTCTCGGCGAACTCAACCAAAAGATCAACGTGCCCGAGGACATCCCGTACCTCGGCATCAAGAAGGGGGAGTACGACGTCCAGCGCTTCTTCTATTGGTTCGTCGCCAAGGCCTTCTACAAGAAGGAGTACGATGCCGAATCGATGAACCTCATCAACTTCGATTGGTACCGGCCCATCACGTGCCATCGCCACACCGTCGAAGAGGTAAAAGAATACTGCGCGTCTGCACGCATCGAGATCAATCACCTCGATGTGCAAGAGGCAGGCATCACCGTCGTCGGTACGAAGTTCTAGGCGAACTGCGTCAACGAGAGGTTAGGGGGTCGCTGATCACAGCGGCCCCTTTTCTTTTCATCCATCCGGTTGACGCCGCCGTTAGACCGATTTGAACCGCTCATAGACACAAGAGTTCCAAACGCGTGATCGAGCGGGGCGCGGGGCGCGGCGAAGCGAGAGCGAACGCAAAAATTCCCGGCCAGCAGCCGCCGACTCGGCCGCCTCGTCGGGAGGCGTCCAGAAATGCGGCCGGGAATTTTGTGCGGAGCGGAAGCGAAGCCGTGACCCCGCGCTCCGCGGTGCTTTCCCCTTATCCGACGCGAACCAACGCCGATCGACCCCCGACGCGACTCCGACTACTTCAGCAGTCCGACGATGTGACGCCCGATTTCGAGGGAGGCCGTCGCAGCGGGGGAGGGCGCATTCACGACGTGGAGCGAGCGTTCTGCGCGCTTCACCAAGAAGTCGTCGACGAACGATCCGTCGGCGAGCAGTGCTTGCGCTCGGACGCCTGCGTGCGTCGGAACGACATCGCTTTCCGTGACTTCCGGAATGAGCTTTTGCAGGCTCTTCACGAACGCTTCCTTGCTGAGTGAACGCCACATCTCGCTCATGCCGTTCTTCCAGTGCTTCTTCGCGAGGTTCCAAAAGCCGCGATACGTCAGCGTCTCTCCGAGCTCGGCAAAGTCGATGTCGCTCTTTTCGTAGCCTTCGCGGCGGAACGCGAGCACTGCGTTGGGCCCTGCGTGAACGGTGCCGTCGATCATGCGTGTGAAGTGCACCCCCAAGAACGGGAAGGCCGGGTTCGGGACCGGATAGATGAGATCTTTGACGAGATAACGCTTCTCGGGGACGAGCTCGTAGTACTCGCCGCGGAAGGGGACGATCTTCGCCTCCGTCTCGACATCGGACATCGTGGCGATGCGGTCGGAGTAAAGGCCCGCGCAGTTGATGACGAAGCCCGTGCGGTGTCGCCCGTGGTTGGTCTCGAGGATCGTGACGTCACCGCGCTGTTCTGACGAAAGCACGCGCGTCGATAGCTGGAGGTCGCCGCCTCCGTTGCGGAGAAGTTCGAGGTATTTCTCGCAGACCGCGACGTAGTCGCAGATGCCGGTGGAGGGGACGCGCAACGCCGCCACGGAACTGACGTGCGGTTCGTACTCGCGCGCTTCTTCCGGTGTGAGCTTCGTTACCTCGAGTTCGTTCTCGAGTCCGCGCGTGTAGAGACGCTCGAGTTCCGGTAGCTCTGCTTCGTCGGTCGCGACCACGAGCTTGCCACACGTATCGTGTGCGATGCCGTGAGCCTCGCAGAAGCGGACCATCGACTCGCGTCCGGCGCGAGCGAACCGAGCTTTGAAGCTTCCGGGCTTGTAGTAGAGCCCCGAGTGGATCACGCCGCTGTTGTGCCCCGTTTGGTGGGCCGCAATGCGACCCTCCTTTTCGAGGACCATGACGCGAGCTCCCGGCTTCGTCCAGGCGAGTTGGTAAGCGGTCGAAAGACCCACGATTCCGCCACCGATGACGGTGTAGTCCGCGTCGAGATCCATTGGAGAGGCGAAGCTACACCATTTCTCGCTGAAACCGCTTGCTAGCTTCGCCCGACGATTTCGAGAAGCGTGCTGACCACGCGGTCTTGCTGAGCTTCCGTGAGTCCCTCGTACAGTGGCAGCGTGAGGGTGCGAGAAGCGATGTCGTCCGTGACCGGAAACTGACCGGCCTTGTAGCCGTCGCGCTCACGGTAGAACTTGATGAGTGGCATATGGTAGGTGCCCAGCGTCGTTTCGATGCCGCGCTCCCGCATCTCCGTGATGACCTTGGAGCGGAGACCGGGGTCACCCTTCGGGAGGAGCGTGACGTAGCTTTGGTAGACGTGGCGCGCGGAAGGGGCGACGAAAGGCGGCGCGACTGGGGTGCCCGTGAGCTTCTTGTCGTAGTACCTCGCGCCCGCTTGGCGTGCGCCGATGATGCGCTCGAGCTTCGTGAACTGGCTGAGCCCGAGGGCGGCCTGGAACTCCGTCATGCGGAGGTTGTGTCCTGCGTCGACGAACTCGACCGTGGGGGAGTCCGGGGCCATGCCATGGTTGCGGGCGACGCGCATTTTCCGGACGAGCTTCTCGTCGTTCGTCGTCACCATGCCGCCCTCACCAGTGGTGATGGCCTTGCGCGGATGCAGGCTGAAACAGCCAGTCGTTCCGAAGGCCCCCGCACGAACCTTCTCGAACTCCGTGCCGAGCGCGCAGGCGGCGTCTTCGACGATTTGCGCGCCGAACTCGTTCGCGACTTTGAGGAGCGCGGGCATGTCCGCGGGGTTCCCGAACGTGTGCACCGGAATGACGGCCTTGATGGCCTTGTCAGCCTTCAGAACTTCGCGAAGCGCACCGGGGTCCATGTTGAAGGTCTTCGCATCGACGTCCACGAAGACGGGCTCAGCGCCGACCAGGAGTGCCGCGTTCGCAGTGGCGGGCCATGAATAGGTGCAGACTGCAACTTTGTCGCCGCGACCGATGCCCATGGCGAGGAGCGAGAGGAAGAGCGCCTCGGTGCAGTTGGTCGTAGCTACGCAGTACTTGGTGCCGACGTACTTGGCGAATGTCTCTTCGAATGCCGCGACCTTGGGGCCCTGGACGAGAAAGCCCGAACGAAGGACCTCGGAGACCGCCTGGATGTCATTTTCGTCGATCGAGGGGACGGTGATTCGGATGGTCTCGGAGGTCGTCATGGCTTCCTTGCGATGGGCGCGCACCGTTCGCGAACGGTGCGGGGGTAAGAGCTTGGATGCCAGAAATCACGAGAACATTCACGTGCCTGGAACCTTTGCTGCGGCTGCTTTTAGCATCCGAGACGTCAAGATTCCACGGGTTCTCGGTCCGTCACGCGCCGCGGCCGAGCCCGGCGAGGACCAGGTCCGTTCCCGCGAGGTCGTCCGCGGACACGACTCCGCAAGCGTCGAAGACCAGCTGTCCGCGCATCTCTTTGGCCAGCGCTTGCCAATCGAGACCTCGGTACGCGTCGTGGCGAACCAGGACGAGGACCGCGTCCGCGCCTCGAACCACCGAGGGGAGGTCGCCTGGAGCAGCCTTGGGGTCGTGCACGCGTAGCGTCGCGCCTTCGCATTGCTTTGTGAGAAGCTCGATGACGGCCTGCGCGGGGCTATCGCGCGTCACTGCGCAGTTTTCGCGGTACGTGACACCGAGAACGGCGATCTCTGCATGCTTGCCCGCGAAAGGAAGCGCGCGGACCAGCGCCTGGGCGATGTGTTCGGGCATGGAGAGATTGATGGCTCGCGCTGCCTCGAGCAGAGACGGCCTCGATGAAGAACTTCGCTCACCGCTTCCCAGGAGAAGCCACGTATCCTTGGGCAGGCACGCGCCGCCAACGCCTGGACCCGGCAAAGCGAGCGCGCGACCTGGGACGGCGTTCACGAGCTCTCGCACGCGCCAGAAGTCGCCGCCCGCATCACCACACAGGAGCGCGATTTCGTTGGCGAGTGCAATCTGCGCGTCGCGGTAGGCGTTCTCCGCGAGCTTGACGAGCTCGGCGGTCGTGAAGTCGACGAAGTCGAGGTGTGCCGCCGTGCTCGCGAAAAGAGCACACATCGCGAGGGTTGCGGGGGCTCGCTGTGCTTCGGCCACCCCCACGACGCGCCTCAGGGCCCGCGTGTTCTCCAAGAGCCGCCCGGGCATGACCCGAACGGGCGCGTAGACGAGCAGGCCAGAACAATCGCCAAACACCGACGACACGAGGCCTTCCATGGTGCCGGCAGGCAAGGTGGACTGGACGACCAAGAGCTCGGGGATGGCGCCGCGGGCGAGCTCGAGCGCCGCTCGAAGGGGCTCCGAGTCGAACTGGCCGAGTGGTGCCGGCGTCTCGGTACAGAGGACGCATACGTCGAAGCTTTGGTTGTCGAGCGGAGCTTCGTGGATCGTCAGTCGACCCTCGAGCATTGCTGACGTCACCAGCGAAAAAAGCTCGCCTGCGTCGTCGGGGAAAGGCCACGGGCCCACCGTGAGCTTCTTTCGTTGTTCCGCATCCCGCTCGAATGCGAAGACGCGATGCCCCTCGGACAAGAGCTGCCCGACCGTGGCGATGCCCACGTAGCCTAGCCCTACGACTGCAATCCTCGCCGAGTGCGTCGTCAGCCGAGCATGGAGGGAGGGGAGGGGCGTGTTCCTTTCCACGGAGGGTTTTCGCCTATCATGCGTCTTTCGACGCGCCAAGCACGGCCAGGCCCTTTTGCCCCCGCGGCCCAGGGAAGGCGCCCTTCATGCGCTTTCTCGGCGGCAATCGCGGAGAGCTGCTTGTCGCCCCTTCGAGACCCTGGTACCTCGTGCGCATGCCTGAAAGGTCCCACAGCGAGACGGTTTCCCGCGTGATGTTCGATTGGGAGGAGCTCGGCCCCGAGGAGGTCGAACGCCTCGCCCGAACGCTCCCGCGCAAGATCGCTCGCTGGTGCGGGACCCATCATCCGGACAATCGCACCCGCAAGATCTTCTTTCGCATCACGGGGGTGAATATCGCCGAGGGCGTCGTCATCAATCCTGGGTTGATGGTGGAAGATTGCTACCTCAACCTGGTCACCCTCGGCGAGCGCGTGTCCGTCGCTGCAAACGTCATGCTGCTTGCCGACGCGGGCCCGAACAATTCGCACCTTGCCAAGTTCGACTACGTTCGAGAGAACCTCATCGTCGAGAAGCCCATCGTCATCGAACACGACGCGTGGCTCGGCGCTCAGGCCGTCATCCTTCCCGGTGTCCGTGTGGGGGCCTACTCCGTCGTGGGGGCTGGCTCGGTCGTCACGAAGGACGTTCCGCCGTGCACGGTCGTGGCGGGATGTCCTGCCAAAGTCATCCGCACGCTCGAAAAGCCCGCTGAACTGGTGGAGGGATAGGCCGCATGGAATTGCACATCGATGTGCTCGGCCCAGCGTCCGAAGCGGACTACGAGGCGTTTCTCCATGCGCTGCCCACGTCAATGCTCTTTCAGTCGGTGCGGTATCGAAACATGCTGCGCGCCGTTCTGCCCGGTGCGGAAGACCGATACTTCCTGGCGCGCGAAGGTGCCGCGGGGTCTCGAGGGCGCATCGTCGGAGCCCTCCCCACGTTCGTCCTCCGGCATCCTACGTCGGGGACGCTCATCAATTCACTTCCGTTCTTCGGTAGCAATGGCGGCGTGCTGTCGCTCCCGAGCGAACCCCGTTTGCCGATCGCGAAGGCACTCCTCGAATCTGTAAAGGCATTCGCCAAAGCCGAGAACGCCGCGTCTACGACCATCGTCTCGCATCCGCTCGATTCGGAAGAGGACCTCTCGGTCTATCGCGACGAGCTCACGGTTACCGCGGAAGACGAGCGCATCGGTCAAATCACCCCGCTGCCCTCCGTAGATCCGTTCGACCTCACCACCGCCGAGACCAAGCTCTTTGCGCTGTACCATCAGAAAACACGCAACGTGATCCGGAAGGCCCAGAGCTCGGACTTCGCGGTGACCCACGAGAACTCCGACGAGGCAATGCGTGAGCTCTATGCCATCCACGAAGAGAACATGACGCAGATTGGCGGCGTTGTGAAACCCTACTCGTTCTTCCAAATCATTCAGAAGAACTACCGCTACGATGACGACTATCGCGTGTATATTGCACGTAAAGATGGGCGAGTGGCTGCGGCCCTTCTGGTGTTCTATTACAATCGCATCGCGGAGTATTTTACCCCGGTGACGCGCGCGGAGTTCCGCATTCTCCAGCCACAGAGCCTACTCTGCCTACGCGGCATGCAAGAAGCCATGCGCCGCGGTTGCACGCATTGGAACTGGGGGGGCACCGGGCTCGCACAAACCGGCGTCTACGAATTCAAGCGAAAGTGGGGCACGGAAGACCACCGCTATCGATACTTCATTGCGGAGCGTGAAGACCTTCCTTTGCGAAAGCTGTCACGCGCGGAGCTGCTCTCCTCGTTCCCCAACTTCTTCGCGATCCCGTTCAATGTCCTTCCGCCCGGGGCGCCCTGAGCGGGATCGCGAACCTTTGCTTCGTCAGCCCTGGTTTGGCTTGTAGAGACGCTGCTC
This sequence comes from Polyangiaceae bacterium, assembly GCA_046351415.1. Lineage (GTDB taxonomy): Bacteria > Myxococcota_A > Polyangia > Polyangiales > Polyangiaceae > JABFRG01. The sequence continues at coordinate 491,417 of JAXLYO010000003.1, forward strand.
CGGCGGCAGGAAGAACTCTTCGAGCGAGCCAGGCATGCGCACGTTGAACGCGAGCAGGCGCTTGCTGCGCTCGCTCAGCTGGTCCACGACCTCTGGCTTCGTTGCACGCGGCATGTCGAACTGCGTGCGCATGTACGAACGCACGTAGACCTTCGTGATCCCGCGGCGCGCCTTGCTCGTCAGGTTGACGCCGCCCGCATGCCACGCAAGCGAGTCGAAGATCACCGCATCACCAGCCTTGCCTTGGATGCGTGTCGCGTTCCGATAGAAGTACTCTTCCGTCGGCTTCTCGGCGGCATGCTGGCTGCCGGGAAGAAGATACGTCGCGCCGTTTTCCTGCGTGAAGTCGTCGATCAAGTAGAGCAGATTCAGCGTGAGCAAGTAGGGTCGCGAAAACCGCGCGTGGTCGCGATGGATGGCCGTCTGGATCGGGTTCTTCTCGGACGGCTCGTTCGAGATGACGCTGTAGCCGCTAATGATGCACGTGTCCGTCAGGATGAGATCGATGTAGGACTGCAGAGGCGAAGCTTCGAGGAGCTCGACGAAGGCAGGACCTTCATTCTGCGCGAGGTAGGCGTAGTTGCCCATGGCGTGCTTGTTCGTGCGCGCTTTCGAGATGGCGGTATCGATGCCCGTCGAAAGGCGGCCCAAGAGCTCCTTCGGAATGACATCCGGAAAGTGCACATAGCCAGTTGTCTGCAGTTGATATCGAAACGTAGCTTCGTCCATCACGCGACTCCCTTTCTTACTTCACTACTTTCTTGCCGACGACCTCGTACACGCCGACGTCGCCCAAGTACTCGCCCTTGAAGAAACTGCCCTCGGTGGGGCCGTCGTAGGTTGGGTCCTTGTATTGCCCTTCTGCGGTGCGAACGACCTGCTCGAAGCCAAGGCCCTCGAGCTCTTTCACCATGTCGTCCGGCGGGATGATTTGCAGAGGAACCTCGAGACCATCGAGTCCCTGGTCGATGCGCCACGTGTTGTAGAAGGCGAGCGCGGCCCACTTGCGGGGGTCGTGGCCTTCCATCTTGTTCGGCTGCTCGGTCCAGATCTGGCGGTAGTAGCCTGGGCCGTTGCCCGTCACATAGATGAGTCCACCTGGCTTGAGTACGCGTGCCATCTCGCGAAGGGTCGTCTTCCAGTCGCCCGTGGTGAAGATGACGCCGTAGCAGATGATGCCGTCGAAGGTGGCGTCCGCGTACTTCAGCTTTCGCAAGCTCCCGTATTCCACCTTGAGGTTGTCGACCCCGGCGGTACGAACGAGCCCGTCGAGCATGAACACTCGGCCCTCGAGGATATCGGTCGCCGTGACGCGCTCGCACATTTGCGAAAGCGCGAGCGACCATTGCCCGGTGCCCGAGCCTGCGTCGAGCACGTGCTTGCACTTGTGGAAGCCCACTTGCCGTAGGCGGCGGTCGTACTTCTCGAGCCCGCCCGCATACATGCGTGAAGCGAAGTCGTAGCTCACGGGCTCGAGCAAGTCGCGGATTTGGTCGAGGTACGCTTGGAGTTTCTTCGTGTCGATCATGGTTCGCGCTTTCTGTGCTTTCGGGCGGAGTCGGTGGGGCGGGTCAGCGATGCTCGTGGGTGGCGATGGTTTCGCCGTGAGTTTGAGTGTGTCGTTCGGCGATTTCGCGCATGGTGACGGTCTCGAGCTTTTCACGCTGGATACGCGCGAGGAACTCGACGAGAAAATCACGGATGCCTTTGGGTTCTCCCTGGTGCCTTTGCTTGATCTTCTCGGTCGGAGACAAGTCCTTCGTCTCCACGTAGCGATTTGGCGTCTCCGAGTTGATGAAGACGTGTACCGGGTGGAACGCGAGGACCGCGGGGCAGGTGACCGGCAGCACCAAGTCGTCGGCGCGGTAGGGGGTCCGGACGAGCAGCTCTCGGTAGTCGGACCAGAACATGGCGATGCGAATGAGGCTGTCGTAGTCGCGAAAAGCCGGCAACCCCGAGGGCACGTACATGTTGCTCTCGTAGGTGAAGCCGAGTTCGCGCGCGTGATACAGGATGGTGCCTGAGCTGACGACGCCATGAGAGCGCATGCCCACGATGTCGTCATACATGTCCATGCTCTCGCGGAGGACGTCCCGAAAGGTCGTGCCGGGCTTGCCTTTGCCTTCGAGGAGCGGATTGAAGTTCGGGTGAACGCCGATCTCGTAGCGACGGCGATCGAGGCGCTCCAACACCGCGGTCCTGTGGGTCGCGAAGAACGTGGCCTTGACGCCTGCGCCGTCGAGCAACGCGATCGTGTCCTCGAGGACTTCGTCGGAAGCCCAGTCGACATCGAACGAGAGCGATACTTGCGCGGCCCGGTCGGTCATGGTTAGCCGTGTCCCGTTGCCAGGTAGACCTTGGGCGGATTCGAAAGGCCTCGCGTGACCTCCGCGATGCGTTTTTGGATCGTGCCGTAGTAGCAGGGGTTCGCCGAGATGAAGAGGTGGCCGACGTTCTCGGTCGCGAGGTCGCCGGAAGCACGAATCGGAACGCCGAGGCGCTTCTGCCCCCAGAGCGACTGGTTGTCTTCGAAGATGGAGGAGATGTCGCTCAGCTTGAACTCCGTGTGGTCGGCGGCGCAGAACACGACCGTGCCCGTGCCGAATACACCGAGCTTGGTGCCGTCGGCGCGAGCGGCCTTGGCAGCGCTCTCGACCGCGGCGAAGCTCTTGTCGATGTAGTCCTTCGCGCGAAGAGCAATGGCGCGCTCTTCTTCGAGGGATGCGAACTCCTTCTCGATGGCGACCTTCGCGTCCTTCTGGACGATGAACCACATCGGGACGCGTGTGCCGGGCACGGCCTCCGCGACGACCCTGAGGCCCGCCTTGCGGAAGAGGTCGCGAATGACGTTCGGCGTGAGCTTCGAAAGGTGGTCGAACGTGATGAGGTCGGCGGGGTTCGTCGCGAAGTTCGGCACGCCGATGAAGCCGAAGCCCTTGTCCGCCATACAGGCGGCAAAGCGCCCGAGAAACTCAGCCGGGTAGGGAACGTGCTCGAGGACGCCGTTCGCCATGACGAAGTCGAATTGCTCTTTCACGAAGGGTGAGTTCTCGAACGTGCCCTCGAATACGTTGAGCTCGGGCATGACCTTGGCGAAGAAGCCTGTGGCGTTCTTGCTTGGTTCGATTGCGTGTAGCTTCCATGCATCGTGGTGACGCTTGAAGCGGTTGAGTAAGAGGCCTTTGCCACAACCGATGTCGAGGACGCGCCCCGTACCTGCGAGTTTTACGCCGTTTCTGATGAAGTCGAGGATGTTGTCGTAGAGGCCAACCGCCTTGCCTCCATCGAAGTGCACGAACTCTGCTTCGACGCTCTCTGCGTGAAGAACGTACTCGTCTTGGTAGAAGCCGCTCTCGTTGCCGCGAGTGCCAGCTGCGTTGAAGAGAAGTCCCGTGTCCTTGCACAAGTAGTTGTCGGCGACACCAGGTGTCGGTCGACTGTCGGACGTGATCGATGGAGCGTAGCGCGCCACGGGTTCGACGTTGGGCTTGTGCGTGAGCGGAGAGAGAATGGTCGTTGCGGTCATGGGACAGTGTTCCTCGGAGGCCCGTTGATCCTGGGACGGCCGTGGATCCTAGCCCCGGTTCTACCCTTCGGTGCGCAAAAACGCCCTGAAATTCAGCTCGAAAAGACCGTTTGTAGTGCGGCGACCACCGTGCCCACCTCCGCGTCCGAGAGCGACTCGTAGAGGGGAATGGACAGGGTCTCGACGAAGTCCCGTTCGGCCACGGGAAAGGAGGCGCCGCCCGAGGAGCGCGCAGGGAACAGAACGTGGTTCATGGCGTCGACTCCGCGCCGAATGGACACGCCTTGTGATTGGAATCGCGCAAAGAGTGCGTCGTAGGTCTCTGCACTTGCTCCTTCGAGCCGCAGCGGGAAGCGGTAAGGCACGTTGTCAGCGGATGGCAGCGCCACGCGCTGTGATGCCGAAGCCAATGCCTCGCGGTACAGCGCAGCTATTGCGGCCCGACGTGCGAGCGTCGCATCGAGACGCGCAAGAAGTGCATTGCCGAGCGCTGCGCTCACGTCGGAGATTTGCGTGCCGGCGCGTGCATGTTCGTCGTCGCCGTCACCTTCGCCTTCACGGATTGCGCGAATACGTGCTCCAACCGAGGCTTGCGTGCACAAGACGGCGCCACCTTCTCCGATCGGAAGGAGCTTCGTGCCATGGAACGAGATGACGCCGACGGTGCCGCGCAGCCCGAGTGGGCGCCCTTGGAAAGAACCTGCGAAACCTTGGCACGCGTCTTCGATGACGGGAACGCCAGTATCGAGCAAGCCATCCACGGGGACGGGATGACCGAGCGTGTCGACGGCGACGATGGCTTTCGTGCGCGGAGACAAGAACGGCTCGACGCTCTTTCTAGAGATGCAGCGGTGTTCGTCGTTGTCGACGAGGACCGGGACGCCTCCGACGTATCGGACCGCCTCGTAGACGGCGCGGCAAACGTAGGTGGGAAGGATCACTTCGTCGCCATGGCGCACGCCAACCGCACGAAGCGCGAGGACGATTGCAGCCGTACCGCTCGTGACCGTGACGACGTCCGACGCCCCGAGGCGCGACGCTAGCCCGCTCTCGAACGCGCGCACGCGTGAGCCACTGGCGACCATGCCGCTCGAGAGGCAGGAAGTGACCGCCTCCTTGTCCTCCGGGGTGAAGAAGGCGCGCGTATGGGGAATGGGGGAGGGCTGCGACGGTACCGATTGGGGATCGCGGGGCGAGCTCATGGAGCCCCCGCATCGCCGAGCCGCAATGGACGAAGGTGCTCGCCGATGACGCCCGCACGTGCGAGCGCTGCTTCACTCGCGCGCTTCGTCTCCCAATCGGGGTTCTTCGGTTCTTTCCGAGCGAGGTTTTCGTAGAGCTCTTTCGCTTCTGCGTGGAGCCCGAGCGACGATGCGAGCTCCGCTTGCTGTCGTTGCAGATCGCTGCGTTCCGGGGCGAGTTCTGCAGCTTTGCGCAAGTAGTGGAGCGCGTGTCGGGTGTTCTGTCGACCGAGTTCCATCGACGATGCGAACACGAGGTTCTCGACGCAGACCTCTCGAGGAGAACAATTGGCTTCGGCGAGCTTGTCGAGGGTCGCCGTCGTACGAGCGCGGTCGCCAACGTCGCTCGTCAGTTTGGCGAGTGCCCGCAGGCACTGGACTCGGTCTTGAACGCTGTCGACAGCCTGATCGAGGGTGTTCACGCCCTTGTTCGCGTCACCGGAGGCCCAAAGGACACGGGCCAGTACTTCGTGCGCCGCGCAGTGCGTCGCATCGACGGCCACGAACTTGCGAGCAAGGTCGATGGCGCGCGTGACGCATGCGCTCCGCTCGGCGCCAGCGCATTTCGGAGCCGGCGTGGTGAGGTCAGCGAGCGCATTGCGAGCCAGATGCTCGAGTGCCGCGGTGTTCCGCGGATTCTCTTGGATGAGCAGGTAATAAAGCTGGTCGGTGACGAGCGGCAACCTCGACGCGATACCGAGAGCCACTTGTTCGATGCCCCATGTGCGTTGTGGGTCGAACTTGGGCGCGAGCTCCATCGCGTCGTCGTAGTTCGTCACGAGCGAGGGGGTCTCCTTGCGATAGGAGTCGGCGACGCCGAAGTCCTGTTCGATCGCGAGCCTGTATTCGAGCCGAGCTTGCGCGGGGTTGTTGCGACGGAGTGCCCAGGCCACGAGCAGGTGCGCGCGACCGTAGACTGGGCTTTGCTCAAGGCACCGTGAGGCCCAGGGGATGGGCGATTCGTCCTGCGCCATCGTTGCGCGAATGCCACCGAGGTAGGAAAAATAGGCCTCGGCGGGGTGCCGTTTCATCGCAGCGCGCAGGCTTGCGTGGAGTGCCTCGCGATTCTTTGGTGCCTCGAGGACACGCAGACGAAGGGCGCGCTGTTCACGGAAAAGCTCGCCGTTCCGCGCGAGGAAGCACACGACGCACAAGGCGGCCGTCAACACTTGTGCGCCACGCCAGCCCCACGTCGCCACGCGACTGTCACTGCTGTCCAGCGTCGTGCGACGCGTGAGGAGCGCAGCACAGAGCGAAGCCGCGACCATGACCCCGGGGACTTCGCTGCTGAAGTCGACCATATTTTGGAGCGCGAGCGCTGCGAGGGCCGCGAACGCGCCGGATGCACCAGGCGATCGGCTCGTTTCGCGTGGACGCAAGGACCAAGCGATCGCGAGGAGCGACGGAATCGCGACGACCAGCCCCCATTCGCTGACCCACTGGAGAATGACGTTCTCGGGATGCGTAAAGACGACGTGACCGTGACCGTAACGAAACGCACCGAAGGCCGATTCGAACGCCCCGCGCCCCGTTCCCCAGAACGGAAACGCCTTCACGAGAGGGAAGGTGTCTCGAAAGAGTTGGAACTTGCTGAGGTCGCGATCGCCGAGCTCGTGAGCCGCCTGATCGAACGATGCGACGCCGAGCATCGCCAAGAACGCGAAGCCGAGGACGCCCATGACCGTGCCGGCATAGCCCCCTCGCTTGTGCGCTGCGGTTTCGCCTCGATGCATGATGAGGACGATCGCGAGACCCATGACCAGCGCTGCGCTGCCGCCCCGCGACGCCGCATAGATGTTCGTGATGATGAGGAGGCCAAGCAGCACGCCCAGAATGGACCGAGGGAGCGGCGGCTTTCTGTGGAGCATCGCATTGAGCGCAAGACATGCGCCGATGTTCAAATAGCCCGCCAAATGGTTCGAGTTGAGAAGAGGCGCAGTGTGCCGTGGCGAGTGGGGCGTTTCGGGATTGTAGAAACCGAAGACGCGGCTTTGCCCAAGGGCCGGATGCACGACCGCGAGAACCGCCATGGCCGCAACCGAAAAGACGAGGAGCTTGAGAACGAAGACGTTGCCGCCTGTCCGAGCGGACACCTTGAGGCCCGCGATGAACACGAGCAGATAGGTCATTCCGCGAAGAAGGGCGACGCGAGTTGCCGGCGGGTCGAGCGTGAGCGGCGCGTATCGGGGGGCAGCCTCCCGAAAAGGCGCAAAGGTTCGCTCCCAAACGTCTGCGTTCGCAGGCGCGATTTTGTGGAGCAGGCCGAGCGGCATCGGCACGAGTTGCAGCGCGGTAAAGGCACAAAGCACGACGCCGACCGACAAAAGGACCTTGGCCTCGCGCGAAAGGGCAGGGGTTCCGTCGTCGAGGAAGAGCAGAACCGTGGCGAGCACCGCCGAAAGCGCGGCTCCGCAGAGAAACTCGGTATAGAGCCCTCCCAACCCGAAGGAAGAAAGAAGGACGGCGAGCGCGAGAAAAATGCGACCCAGATTCCGCCTGCGATCGGCTTCAAGCATCATCGACCGGAGCCGTGTAGTGGCAGGAAATCATGGGGCTTTTGTGCCTTACAAAGGTGCGCCGAAAGTAGCAAATGCGCTTTCCACTTACCATCCGGTATTTCGAGCAATGTCCCCACCCGTTTGGTGGATGCGGCAGAGCTCGGGGGCGTTCATCAAAACATCGCCATTTCGCGAAAATGTGAATGTTTGGGATGCCAAAGTCATCTTCCGTTCATGCCTTCGGTCGGGTAGACGGAAGGATACGATTATTGCCCTTTCGTAAAGTTCGAACGAGCGCGGCGTCTTTGCGCGGCCCTCTTTCATCGAATCGTTGCGACCGGCGACCCCCTCCCACATGCGTTCGCTCTTTCTCTCCCATACTGGCATGACCGAAGCCCTCGGGCGCTCTCAGGTCCTGCCCTACGTCTTCGGCTTGGCGAAGAGCGGCGTCGAGATGGAGGTCCTCTCGTTCGAACCTCAGGGAACGTCGGACCTCGAACTCCAGAAGACACGAGAGCTCCTCCGTGACCAAGGTGTTCGGTGGTTTCCCCAGGTGCGGAGCCCTCGGCACGATCTCGCGACGAAGGTTCGTGAGTCATTCGGGGCTTCGCTCGCGGGTCTTGCGCGAGCGCTTCGCCGCTTTCCCCGCGTGGTGCATGCGCGAAGTTACATCCCTGCCGCAGTCGCAGACCTCATTGCCACCATCACGCCTGGCAGCAAGCTCCTCTTCGACTGCCGCGGCATGCTTGGCGACGAATATGTCGACGCGGGTCACTGGTCTCGTGACCAAGTTTCGTACAAGGCCTTGAAGCGCGTAGAGAAGCGCCTCTTCCGCAGGGCCGAGGGGCTCGTCGTCCTGACGCACGCGCTCCGCGATTGGCTCATGCAGAACGTCGAGGTGCGCCGCGACGTGGAGCTCTCGGTCATTCCTTGTTGCGTCGACCTCGAGAAGTTCGGGGGCTCGGTCGAAGCGAGGAATCTTGCACGGAAGAAGCTCGGCATCGGGGATGACGAGCTCCTCGTCACGTATTCTGGTTCGCTCGGTACCTGGTACATGGAGCGCGAGATGGCGGCATTTTTCGCGCACGTAAGGCGCGGGTACCCGGCCGCCAAGTTCCTCCTTCTCTCTCGGTCGCCGACGGACGGCTTCGTGAAAGCGTTGGCAGAGGAAGGTATTCCGGCGAGCGACGTCATCGTGCGCGGTGTCTCGCCGGACGACATGCCTGCTCTCCTGCCCGCGGGCGATCTCGGCGTCTCGTTCATCAAGCCTTGCTTCTCCAAGGTTGGTTCGAGTCCGACGAAAGTGGCAGAATACCTCTCGTCGGGAATGCCGGTCGTCGTCAATGCCAACATCGGAGATCAGCGGGACCTCGCGCCGGAGACGTCGGGCGTCGTCGTCACCGAAGACTTCTCGAAGGAATCGCTCGCCGCGGTAGCCATTCCCGCGCTCGCATTGGCCCGCCGCCCGTTCGTCGAGCGAGCCGCGGCCGCTCGTGACGTCGCACGCAAACACTTCGGACTCGCCGAGCTCGGGGTCCCGAAATACCAAGCGCTGTATCGCGCACTTGATTCGAAGAGGGTGTCCTAAATGTGCGGCATATTCGGTGCAGTTTTCGTTCCTCGTGACGTGACGCCGCGCCTCGACGCCGTCGCGAAGGCGATGCTGCATCGCGGTCCCGACGTTCAGCGCTCGCTCTCCATGAAGGACAGCCACTTCGTCTTCGATCGACTGTCGATTCTCGACCTTTCCGAGGCGGGCATGCAGCCCATGGTGAGTCGCGACAAGGACGTCGTGCTCGTCTTCAACGGCGAGATCTACAATTATCGCGACATCCGCAAAGAGTGCGAATCACGTGGCGCCGTCTTTCGCTCGACGAGCGACACCGAAGTCATCCTCGAAGGCTATCGTCTCTTCGGCGACCGCATCCTCGATTGGATCGACGGAATGTTCGCCATCGGCATCTGGGACGAGCAGAAACGTCGCTTGCTCCTCGCCCGAGATCGCCCGGGGAAGAAGCCATTGTATTATACAGGTGGTCGTCTGTCAGACTTCCGCTTCGCATCGACGGTGCGCGCGCTCATCGAAAGTGGCGTTCAAACCGAGGTCGACCTCGACGCACTCCCGTCGCTCTTCACGTTCGGCTATCCGCGACCGCCGCGCACGATGTATCGCGCCATCTCTCAGCTTCCACCCGCGCACTACCTCGTGCTCGAGGAAGGGAAGGCGCCGGTCATCAAGAAGTACTGGGAGAACCCCTTCACGAAGAAGCCGATTCCTTTCGGCGTCGAAGAAGCGTGCATCGAGCTCCGCAGTCATGTCCAGCGATCGGTGTCGCGGCGCTTGCAGGCAGACGTTCCGGTCGGAGCATTCCTCTCCGGTGGCATGGACTCCTCCGTCATCGTCGCCACGATGGCGAGCATGTCCGACAAGCCCGTCAAAACGTTCTGTGCCGGTTTCTCCCATGACCCCCGTTACGACGAGCGCGAGTACGCAAGGCTCGTTTCGCGGCACTACGGCACCGAGCACCAGGAGTTCACGCTCGAACCATCGAGCTTCGACATCGTCGAAGAACTCGTGCAAATGCACGATGGCCCCTTCGGCGACTCCTCGGCGATCCCCATGGCCTTCGTCTCCAAGCTTGCGCGCTCGCAGGTCTCCGTAGCCCTCTCCGGCGATGGGGGCGACGAGCTCTTTGCAGGGTACATGCGGTTCTTGATCGCAGAGGCCACGGAGATGGTGAGCCCGAGCATCTTGGGAGCGGCCAACAGCTTCTGGCTGCGTCTTTCTTCCGAAGACCGCGGGTTGCTCATGCGCACCCAGCGCTTCTTGAAGCGTGCGTCGTTCTCGTTGCCGGACAGGCTCATGAGCTGGCAGACCTACTTCGGACTCGAGCTCCACGAGTTGCTTCGGGCGGACCTCACGAGTCATCTTGCGATGGCAGAGCCGATCGAACAGAGCCGAGCTGTCCTCGAGGACATGACGACGCAGACGACCCTCGCCAAGATCCTCAAGTACAACTACGAAACCTACTTGCCTGACGACTTGCTCGTCAAAGCGGACCGTTCGAGCATGATGCATTCGCTCGAGCTTCGTTCTCCGCTCCTCGACGTAGAGCTCACGGAGTACGTGGCGCGCCTGCCGGATTCTTTCAAGCGCCGGGGCATCACCACGAAGTGGATCTTGCGTGAGGCCTACAAGGAATCGCTGCCGCGGGAAGTCGTTTCTCGCAAGAAGATGGGCTTCGGCGTGCCGCTGGATGCTTGGTTCCGCACCGACCTCAACCGCTACCTCCAGGAGCGCTTCGCACCCGGCGCGCCGCTCTTCGACTACATTCAAGCGTCGTACGTGGAGCGCCTCTTGAAGCAACACTTCCGAGGCCTCGCCGATCACTCTCACCGTCTCTGGCTGCTGCTCACATTCGCGGTATGGCTGGAGAGTTCGAAGCGCGCGAGTACTTGATGCCTTCGTCGCGATGGCTCATTGCCTGCGGCATCGCATTTCTGGTTTCCGCAGTGGGCTGCGAGGTCGTACGCACCTTCGCCGTTCGTCACGCGTTGCTCGACAAGCCGAACGCTCGCAGCCTCCACCAGGTGCCCGTCCCACGCATCGGGGGCGTTGCGGTCGTCTTGTCGGTCTATGTCGCATTTCTCGTCGCGAACGGGTTTGCGGTCGGCTTTGCCGACCCCGGCTTCAAGATGCTCGCGCTCGCAGTTCCGGTGGCCGTTGCGGGCCTCGTCGACGATTTGAAGCCGCTGCCGGCGAGCATCCGATTTGCGCTTCAGATAGCTGTGTCGCTGGGGCTGTTGTTCTTCGTCGACCAAGGGCCGCTGACCCTATGGAAGGGGTACGACCTCACCCTGTCGCGGCCCGTGTTTCTCGCACTCGGAACGATTTGGATCGTCGCCGTTTTGAACATCTACAACTTCATGGACGGCATGGACGGCTTGGCGGGAAGCCAAACGTTCTTCGCTGGCGCCTCGCTCGCCTACGTCTTGGCCGTGTCCGGTCGCTCGTCTCTCTCGATTCTCGTGGCGGCGACGGCGGCCGCGGCGGCTGGCTTTCTGCTTCACAACCGTCCGCCTGCGCGAATCTTCATGGGCGACGCGTGCAGTACGTTCCTCGGCTTCCTGTTCGCCGCGGTTCCGGTCGTGAGCGCGATGCCTTCGCACGATGCGGCCTCGACGACGGTGCCGTTCCTCGCAGGTCCGCTTGCTCTTGCGCCATTCCTGCTCGACGGGACGTTCACGTTGCTTCGTCGCGCTTCCAAAGGTGAAAAGGTGTGGCAGGCGCACCGCACACACCTCTACCAGCGTGCCGTCGCGACGGGCCTGGGGCATCGCGACGTTCTCGTGCGCTACCTCGCGTGGTTCGTCGTATCGGCATCCGCCGTCGTGATGGCCGTCGGAGGGAGGGAGTGGACCGCCATCGTGACGGTCGTCCTCGGGCTCGCGCTCACGTGGTCTTGGGTTCGCCGTCGCGAAACGTTGAACCCCAAGAAGCCGGACGCTGCGTAACGCTCAGCTGATTTGCCGCTCTCGTCGCATCCACTCGATTTCTTCGCGGAGCACGGCGTCGAGGTCGACGCTGCAATCGATGCCCAGTTCCTTCTCGATGCGCGACACGTTGCACACCGTCGGGATCTGCGACTTCTGGACGAGCGCGCGTGCGCCGAGTGGCTTCATACGTGCTGCGTTCATGAGGCGGTCGGTGGCGCTCGCTGCACCGAGGAGAAGCCAGTTCGGCACACGCGGGGGCCGACGTCGCCCGACCCGCTTCGCGATGAGGTCTGCGAGATCGCCAACGCTGGGAGCCTCACGATTCGCGACCACGAACGCGCCAGTCGTATCCCGGTCGAGCGCTGCGACGCAGGCGCGCGCAACGAGGTCGACGTGGACGATGCTCTTCTTCGTTGCGCCGTCGCCGGGCACGAAGAGCGTGTGACGGCTCGCGTGCTTGATCATCTGACGAACGTTGCCTTTGTCGCCGATGCCGAAGATGGGCGCGGGCCGAATGGCGACGGACCCTCGCTCGAAGCGGGAGCTCGCCGCCAGCACGAGCGCTTCGCTATCGCGCTTCGTGACCGCGTAGGGGAGGTCGGCGAGGAGGGGCGTGTCCTCGTCGATGATGCCCACGGGGGCTTCGCCGTAGACCTTGAGCGAGCTTACGAAGACGAACCGCTTCACGCCGTTGGCAGCGGCCGCGTCCAATAGTGCGCGAGTACCGTCGACGTTGAAGCGCACGTACTCTTCGAGGGGGGCACCGCGGCGATGGACGAGGGAGGCGGCATGGATGACGGCCTCCGCCCCTTCGAGTGCCTTCGTGAGCGTCGCCTCGGACCATTCGTTCGCTTCGCGCGTCTCGACGGGCATGGAGCGCCCTTTTCGAACGAGCGCGAGAACGTGGTCTCCGCGACGTCGCAATTGTTCGACGATCGTGGTCCCAACGAACCCGTTTGCTCCGGTGACGAGAACTTTCACGCTAAGCCGCGGAGATCGAGGTGGACGTCGCTTGGGCCTGCGTCGGCTCTGAGGCGGGCTTACCGGCTTCGTTCTTCGGCTTGTCGGATGTGCGGATCGAAGCGGGCAGGGGAGGACTCTCCTGTCCAAGGGTCGCTTCCGGGACCATCTGGCTCAGAAGCCCGCGTACTTCGGCCTCTTCGCCGCCGATGGCGGCCTTGCGAATGAGGCCAAGGCACGCGGTGAGCACGTCTTTCGTGGTTGCGCGGAACTTGCCGACCAAGATCTTCGGGTGCGGCGTCTTCGAGAACGTCTCGGTATCGTGAAGGAGTTCCTCGAACAGCTTCTCGCCGGGACGAAGGCCGGTGAATTCGATGGCCACGTCGATGTCGGGGCGCAGGCCCGAGAGCTCGATGAGGTCGCGGGCGAGGTCGAGGATCTTCACGGGTTGGCCCATGTCGAGCACGAAGATTTCGCCGGTCCCGCCGAGTGCACCTGCCTGCAGAACGAGCTGCGCCGCTTCGGGAATCGTCATGAAGTAACGACAGACGTCAGGGTGCGTCACGAATACCGGGCCTCCGCGAGCAATCTGCTCCTGGAAGATCGGAACGACGCTGCCGGCGCTGCCGAGAACGTTGCCGAAACGCACGGATGCAAACCGCGTCTTGCTTCCTTCGGCGCGAAGCTGCGTGACCATCTCGGCGACGCGCTTCGACGCTCCCATGACGCTCGTCGGGTTGACGGCCTTGTCCGTCGAGATGAGAACGAACGCTTCCGCCTCGAACTCGTGGGCGGCGTCGGCGACGATTTGCGTGCCGAAGACGTTGTTCTTGATGGCCTCGCAGGGGTTCTGTTCCATCATCGGAACATGCTTGTGTGCCGCGGCATGCAGGACAACCGCAGGCTTGAAGCGACGGAACACGTCGCGCACGCGGTTCTCCTCGGTGATGTCGCCCATCAGCATCTGTAGCCGTGCCGCGGGGAAGACCGCGCGAAGTTCACGCTCGATGTAGAACAGCGCGTTTTCGTCGTGATCGAAAAGAAGGACTTCCTGGGGGTCGAAGCGGAGGACCTGACGCGCGAGCTCGCTGCCGATGCTTCCGCCCGCTCCGGTAATGAGCACCGTCTTGTTCGTGACGAAGCTCTCTACCTTGGCGACGTCGAGCGCCACGGGGTCGCGTCGCAAGAGGTCGTCGATGGCGACGTCGCGGACATTGCTTGCGTTGAGCTCGCCGTTCAAGCGGTCAGCGATGCCCGGAATCGTCTTGGTTTGGACCTTCAACGAGCGGCAAATCGCAAGCAATTCGCGGAGGCGTTTGCCCGTTGCGTTCGGCATCGCGAGGACCACGAGCTTGATGTCGAGCATGCCGATCGTGTTGCGCAGGCTCTCTTCCGTCGCGGGGCCGAGCACCTTCACGTTGCGAATGATGGCGCCTTGCTTCACGCGGTCGTCATCGAGGAAGCCGAGCACCGTCCATTGGCCGTAGCGCTGCAGGTCGCGGAGGAGACTTTCACCGGCGTCGCCCGCGCCCACGATGAGCGTGCGCACCGAGTTCGCGGGGACTTTGCCCGTCTGTCGCTCGCGGAGGATGCGAATGGCGAAGCGAAGCCCCCCCACGAGGACGATCGACGCGAGGAACTCGCCCAGGTACACGGACCGCGGCATGCGGAAGGAGGGGAGCATCGTGCCCCAGAGGACGAACGCAAACGTGCCGAGGCTCGTGGCTTGGAGGATGCTCTTCAGCTCCGGCATGCCGGCGTAGCGCCACATGCCGTTGAACAACTTCATCACGGCGAAGGAGGCGACGCGGCAAACGAGGAGGGCCGCGAGCACGCGCGGAATCGCCTCGGCAAAGCGATGTTCGACGACGCCGTGGTACTGGCCATCGAACCGAAGGTCCATGGCGAGGAAGTAGCCGGCGGACCACAGGGCAACATGAAGCAATACGATGGCCGCCCTTCGAAAGGCTGGACGGCTTGACCAGATCGTTTCAAGTAGAGGCATGAGCTAGAGGTAGGTTGCTCCGAGCAACGAGCGAGTTCATGAACCGACACCTCTTGTGGAGGCGCCGGCCGGAAAGAGTGGGTTCAAGTAGCATGTTTTTCTCGCCGTGCCGCCCCTTCGAACGCCTATCTTCATCAAATGCGTGAACTTTCTTGGTGTAACTGGAACTGTGTTCAGCGCCTTCGAAGACGGGCGTTTTCATTCGAAATCTCGTAATTCCTGCCTTCTCCCCGCTTTTCTCGGTTCCTCTTTCTCGATTCCATGAGCGTCCGCCCCTCGCCGCCTTCTCGACTGTACGAGCCGAACGAGCCCATTCCCGGGACCGTCTATCGGGTGCTCAAGCTGCTCGCGCAGGGGGGCATGGGAAACGTGTACGACGTCGAAGACGTCACGGTCGGCAAACGCTACGTGCTGAAGACCCTCACGCCCGATCTCGTCGGCAGGACGGATCTCACGCGGCGTATGGACGCCGAGGCGCGTGTGCTCGCGCGGCTCTCTCATCCGAACATCGTCGAAGTGATCACGGCGGGCACGACGGCGGACTCGCTCGCTCTGCCATTCCTCGTCATGGAGCGTCTCTACGGCCAGAGCCTACGCACCGTGCTCGACAAGCGCGGCGCGGTCGAGTTTCCGTATGCGTGCAAAGTGGCCATCGATTTGCTGGATGCCCTCGAACATGCGCACGAGCACGGCGTCATTCATCGAGACGTCAAACCCGAGAATGTCTTTCTCCATCGCACGCCGTTCGGGGTCACCGTCACCAAGTTGCTCGACTTCGGAGTCATGCGACTCTCGGATGCTCGCGTTCGCGAAACGCAGGGCCGCTTCGTCGGCACACTTCGTTACGCTGCGCCGGAGCAATTGACCGCGCAGCAAATTACGCCCGCCGTCGACATCTACGCCGCCGCGCTCGTGCTCTACGAGCTCTTGTGTGGGGTAGGCCCCTTCGACGACGAAGAGACCTCCGCGAAGATCGCGAAAGCGCACGTCACACGCGAGGCGCCACGGGCCTCGACGCACGTGTCGTTGCCGGCGGCGGTCGACGAGCTTCTCGCGCGAGCCCTTTCAAAGAATCCCGCCGAGCGCCCCGCCGACGCTTTTTCCTTCGCAGCCGAACTACGCAAGGTGGCCTCGCCGCTTCGCGTTTCCGAAGCGCCACCATCGAGCGCACCGACGCACGCGCACCCGATGCCTGTCGTATCGACTGCTGCTTCGCCAGCATTGAACGACGCGGCCCTGCAGATCGGAGCCTCTTCGGGAGTCTCGACGACCCCGAAGACACCGGCGAATCTCGACGGCGACACGCCGCCCACGCGTGGGACCGCAGGAGACGGCATTCCCACCGAGTTTCTCACGGAGGTTGCGGGCGCAGCTCCGCCGCTCGACCGAGCGGCCACACTCGCAGCGTCGTCTCCTCTCGACCCAAGGCCCGCGGTTGTCATCGATCGCGGCGCACCGACGCGAAGCATGGTTGCCGAGGAGCAAGCTCCTGTGCCTCCGACGAACGGTGCGCCAGCTTCGCTCCGGCGCACGGCACCGCTCGTCGCGCCGACACCCGTACCGAACGACTTCCAGTTCGCGAAAGAGTCCGCGCCCGCAGAGAGTACCGAGCCATCGGCCATCTCGTCCGAACCGCGATCGCGTGCGCGCTCGCCGTATCGAGCCGTGTGGTGGCTCGCAGCTGGCGCGTGCGGCATCGTGCTGGTTGCTCTCGTGTTCGTCTTTGCCGTTCCGCGACTTCGCCACGCTGCGTCGACGGGCGGGGTCACGTCCGAGCGTGCGGAGCCGCGCGCCGAGCCCTCGTCAGCTACGGTTGCCGCTCCGCAGCCATCGGCTCTTGCGGCGCCGTTGCCCACGGTTTCTCCCTTGCCCAGTGCGTCGACGGACGCCGCTGTGAGTGCAGGTACGTCCTTCACACCATCCTCCCACTCCACGGCGCCCGCACGCATGGCCCCGTCGGGGAATGGCGCTTCTACGCCTTCGCGTGCCACGGTCGCGCGGCCGCAAGGGTCGGGGCAGGGCACGAAGCCCGGGCAGAGCGGTCCGGCTTCGAAGTTACCGGGAATTGATTTTTAGCGAGGGTACGTAGGTAGGTTTGCCGAAGCCTGCCGGGACGTGCGACACTTGCCGAGGCGCATGAGCGATCCGAGTCAACGACCCGGCAATCCTTCGAAAGGGGCCGACACGCCCCTCGCGAATCCGGAACCTCAACGGACCTCTTCCGGAGAGCTCACGCTTGCGTACCTCGGCAAGACGCACGTCGCCCCGGCGCCGCGTGCGTCGGTCGAGCACGAGCAGCCTGCCGTCATGCTGCGGGGAAGCCTCATCGACGAGTCCGAAGTACTGCCGCCGGACGCTCCCCGCGAGCTCGATGTGTGGGTACCCGGTGGCAAGCCGGAGGCGAAGCGCGCCATCGGTCGAGGCCTCCAACTCGAGCGTGGCGGAGCGGCCAATCCGGCGCCACTCCCGGCCGGCATGTTCCAAGCGGGAGGGCCGCGGATCGTGTCCGCGGGGGGACCGGAGCCCACCGTTCCCGAGACGCCTGCCGCGAAAGGGCCGCCGGTCGCCGTGACGTACGCCCAGGTGCCGCGCACCTCGGTACCCGCGAGCCCGTATGCGAGCTCGCAAGCGCCGGAGCCGCTCGGTCCAAATGCAAGCGACTGGGCGGTGAAGGCGCGCGGCCGCCAATCGAAGAGTCACGCACTCACGTTCGTCCTTCTATTCGCGCTCGTGAGCGTCGTGCTCGGCGTCATATACCTCCTTCGATACGTCGACGTGGCCGACGTGCTTCGTCGAGCGGGCATCGGATCATGAAGCTCCGAGCGATGCTCTCGTTCCTGTGCGCGCTCTCTTGCGTTCTCGCATGTGGAGAAGGATCCGGGGCAGCCGACGACGATCTCATGCGCGACGCTGGGAGCACCGACGCAGGGCCATTTGATGCGATCGCACGGCCACTCACGACGGCCGAGCGCACGCGCATGACGGGCGTCTCGTGGCGGCCCGAGTGCCCGGTGTCCCTCGACGATTTGACCCTCCTCGACGTACCCCACTATGGCTTCGACGGAGCTATCCACCGCGGCCGCGTCGTCGTGGCGAAGCGTCTTTCGACTGCATTCCTTACCGCCTTCAAAGCGATGTATGTTGCACGCTTTCGCATCGAGAAGATGCGACTCGTCGACGAATACGGTGCAGACGACGACGCCTCGATGGCCGACAACAACACGTCTGCGTTCAATTGCCGTAAGTCCACGGGCGGAACCAGCTGGTCGCAGCACACGTATGGCAACGCCATCGACATCAATCCCGTCCAGAACCCGTACGTGAAGGGCGCAACGGTCTTGCCTCCCGCGGGCGCCCCCTTTCGCACGCGCGACGGAAGCAAACCCGGTGTCATCGTCAAAGGCGATGCGGTCGTGAAGGCCTTCGATGCACTCGGATGGGGCTGGGGAGGTCGTTGGACTTCGTTCCAGGACTACCAGCACTTCAGCGAGAACGGTCGCTGACGTTCTCGGCCTGCTCTAGGGGGCCCCAAGACGATGATGGGACAGCCCACGGCCTCGCGAAGCTCGGACTAGAACGAAAGCTCCTCGGCACGCAACCCTCCTACGCCCTCGGGAATCGCGACTCGGCCCTGGGTGCGCGTGGGGCGAGCGAGTGCCGCCGGGCCGAGGCTGGGGGAAGCGAACCACGTCGGACGAACGCGTCGCCACGCGATGCCGATGGTGGGCCCCGCGGCTCCATGGCCACTGGCTCCGGCGCGGCCGCCGCGGCCCCCTGGCGCGCCTCTCGTCTCTGGAAACTCACTCGTACCCGCCCCTCCTGCTCCGCCCTCGGACGGTGCACTGCCGAACGAGCCCTCGCCTCCGAGCCCGCCCGTCGCTGCGACCAATGTGGTCGCTTCGTCGAACGACAGCCCGCTGTCGATGGCGATCACCGCGACACTCGCTCCTCCCCCCGTACCGGGGCTTCCGGCACGACCCGGGCACCCGCCTGCTCCGCCGCCCCCGCCCATTGCGGCGAAGGCAAACGGGACGGGGACATAGTCCTGCACGAAGAGCTCGCGGGGAACCTGTGCACTGCCGCCGCCGCCCCCTTGCCCGGGTCGTCCATGTTCACCCGGGACTCCATCGCCGCCCCCGTAACCATTCGAAGAAAACGTTCCGAGAACACCATTGTCCCCGTTCTTGCCGTCTTTGCCGGCTTCGCCCGCCGTGGCCAACATCGTGTGACGGACGACGACTTCGCCCGATACGGTCGAATACCCGAAGTTCGCTCCGCGTGCAGTATGCATGCTTTCGGCACTGGGCAAACCAGTCTCCATGAGCTCGCCGGGGTCCGGGTAGTAGCAGAGCGGCAGGTCCGCGCGTCCGGTCGAAAGGATCGGGAAACAGAGGGGTGGGTCGCCTTCCGCGTGCGTTCGGTAGCGCACGAATCCCGCTCGCGCGCCGTCGCCACCTTGGCTGAGTGCAACCGGAGTGCTTCCGCCGCACGAGTTCGAACCTCCCTTTGGACGCGTTCGCCTTCGCGTGAGACATGCAGCATCGCACGGACCGAAGCGCAGGACGTCTCCGCTCTCGCCGGCGGCGCTCCCGTCGTTCACGAGGTCCAATGGCGCCACCCCCGCGTGTCCATCGCCACCGCGGCCTGCGCGAAGCACGCTCCGAAAGAACGCGAGCCCAGGTGAACGTTCTGCGATGAGTGCGATCGAGCTTGCGCCACTCTCTGCATCCCCGGCGTACACTTCGATTGACTCGACGCGCGTCGGCTCATGGATGTCGAATGCGCGCGCAGCAATGTGATGCGCGCGCGGTGCGACGCGCGCCCTTCTCGACGTAACGACCTTCCAGCCCGCCGTGCAGTCGAAGTAGCCGAAAATCGGGACGCCAGCGCGGAAGACGATCGGCTCGACATAGGTTTGCGCGCATAGGTACACGCGACGTTTCGTGAGCGCAGCAATGCGGACCCCGGTCGCGATGGTTCGGAGGGGCGAATCCCTCGAGCCCATGTTCGTGTCCTTGCCTCCGCTCGACACGAAGACTCCGAACGCTTCGTGGATGGTGCAGGCATCGTCCGCTGGAAGTCGAGACGGGGTACAGCCCGCCGGTGGATGTGGAACGTCGAAGGGGCCCGCGCCGGGTGCACCAGCATCACCCTCGGAAGGGGGAGAATCGTAGGAAGCCCCACATCCTGGAGCGAAGGGAAGGAGCGCGAGCAGAAAGCCGAAGAGCCTAGGGGACGTGGTCGAGGCGGGTCTCATCGAGGCCCTATCGGCCGGCGCCGCCCACGTGTTGCGCGAACGCGCCTACCTCAGCGATTTTGCGACTTGAGCGGCTTTTGCGGAATCGTCGGGTCGTCGGGCCACACGTGACGCGGGTATTTGCGCGAGAGCTCCTTCCGGATCGTCTGGTAGTGGTTCTTCCAGAAGCTGGGCAGATCCTGGGTGATTTGCACCGCGCGCTTGTTGGGCGCCCAAAGGTGGAGGACGAGCGCCTGCCTTCCCGCCTTGGGCATGTCCTTCACGCCGAAGAAGTCTTGCAAGTACGAGCCCAATACCGGACCGCTGCCCGAAGCGGTGTAGTCGATCGGCGCACTTCGTCCATTCGGAAATCGATAGTGGGTGGGGGCCAGGGCATCGACGAAGGCGCGGCCTTCCGTTTTCGAGACGAGCAAGCCCGCGAGATCGGCGCCCTCGAGTTCGCGAAACGAGCGGAGCCCTTCGCATGCTTCGCGAAACACTTCGTCCATTCGCTCTTCTGTCCAGTCGACGACGCGCGCGTCTTGTGCTGCGGCGAACCGCACGCGCGCACGCCACTCGCTCATGGTGTGACCGGTGTCGAAGTGCGACCAGCCTTTGGCCTTGGCTTTGGCGAAGAGGAGGGCGGACTGCGCGGGGGTAGGGGCGCCGTTCGTAGACTCGTCGATGACAATCGCGTCGTAGACGAGCTGCGATACGCGCTCTGCCGCAGCTTTCTCTTCGTTCCAGCGTGCGTCGTCGACGCTCTCGATGCGCTCGGGGAAATGATCGAGGAGCCATTCGGGTTCGACGCGGCTCGCGAGGCGGGCCGTGGGAACGCCGCGTACGTTTTCTACGTCGACGGCGACGATATAAGGTGCATGGTGCACGCAACTGCTCTGCGAGAGTTCACCTTTGCCGGCGCTCGCGATCGCCATTTCCCGAGAGCCGGGGGCCTTTCGCTTCGCAACGCGGTCGGGGAACGCGACCAGAATGGCGCGAAGGAGGGCTTCGTCACCCGTGGGGGCACGCGTCGACGGCTCCACCCTACGTGACTCGCGCATGCGACGTAGCTGCTTTTCGACACGGTCGACCCGGCTTGCCACGTGGGCGTCCAGCCCGAGGCGCGCGCTTGCCTCACGTCCGAACCGTTGGTCACGGAGCTCTTCGAAGAGCGACAGCAGCTCGAGCAAATCCGAATCGCCGGCGCTTCGGTGGGCATGGTGGGCTCCGGCTGCGCCGGCAAAAGTGCGGGCCTCGCGTCTCAAATCGCGCTCGGTGAGAAGCGCCGCCAGCACGCGCCCTTCTTCCGGATAGCCGGCCGTCGCAGCGGCGAGCAGCAAGCGCGACTGTCGCGGGTGGAGTGGGTAGCGGGCCATCTCGCGTCCGAGATCCGTCACTCGGCCCTCTGCATCGATCGCCGATAGGCGCGTGAGGAGCTCCGTTGCCGAACGCACTGCGCCCGCGGGCGGGGGTGTAAGCCACGGCACGTCACGCCGATCGTGCGCAGAGAGTTCGAGCATCAATGTCGAAAGGTCCGCAGTTTCGATCTCCGGCAGCGCGTGCGCGGGCCGGCGATCGAAATCGACCTTGCTGTAGAGTCTGATGGCGATTCCTGGCCCTGTGCGCCCAGCTCGACCCGCGCGCTGCACGGCGGACGATTGGCAGATGGGGGCGGTTTCGAGGCGAGCGAAGCCCGTCCACGGGTCGAAGACGGATTGTCTTGCGAGACCCGAATCGACGACGGCCGTGACGCCCTCGATGGTGACCGACGACTCCGCGACGTTGGTGGAGAAGATGACCTTGCGCACCTTGCTCGGGGCGACGGCTGCGTCCTGCTCCGCGGGGGGCAAGTCTCCATGCAGTACGCACGTGATGGCACCCTTGTCGCGAACGAGCTTCTCCGCTGCGGTTGCCGCTGCTCGAATCTCGCTGGCTCCGGGGAGGAAGACGAGAACGTGTCCAGCGGTCTCGTCGAGCGCACGGCGGACCCCGCTCGCGACCCGAAGGGCAAGGGCACGGTCGTCCTTCGTGTCGTCGAAGGACACCTGCACGGGAAAGGGGCGGCCCTCCGCGTGGATGACTCCGCAGCCGAGGCTGCTTGCAATCTCCGTGGACTCCAGCGTGGCGGACATGACGAGGAGCATCACGTCGGGCGCGCTCTGTCGAAGCAAGGCGAGCACCGTGTCGCTTTGCAGATGCCGCTCGTGAAACTCGTCCAGCAAGACTGCACTCACGCCTGTGAGAGCGGGGTCGGTGAGTAGCCGCCGGGCGAGGACCCCCTCCGTCACGAAGCGCACGCGCGTCTCTGGGCTCGACACGTCGTCGAAGCGCACGGTGTAGCCGATGGTCTTGCCGAGCGGCTCTCCTCGTTCGTCCGCCACACGTTTGGCGGCCATGCGTGCCGCAAGCCGCCGGGGTTCGAGAACCACGACCTCGCCCGACGTGCCCGCATCGAGGAGGGCCCCCGGGACGCGGGTGGTCTTGCCGCTTCCAGGCGGCGCGACGAGGACGAGCCGGCGCTCTTTCGTCAGCCGGGACGTGATCTCGGGCAACACCGGATCGATTGGAAGCGGTAACATCGTGGGGTAAGGCTTACCCTGCATGATCCTGCGCCGCAACGAGCCACTCTCGTCGTACACCACTCTTGGTTTGGGCGGACCTGCGTCGCGGTTCGTCGTTCCGACGTCCGAAGCCGAGCTCGTCGAAGTACTTCGTGAAGCGCGCACGACGAAAGAGGACGTGCTTCTGCTGGGCGGCGGAAGCAACCTGGTCGTCTCCGACGCAGGGTTCCCCGGCACGGTGGTCAAACTGGGCGACGCTCTCTCCGAAACCTCCATTGCGAGAGACGGAGATACGTCGTACGTCGTCACGGTCGCCGCTGGGCGCTCCTGGGACACGTTCGTGTCGGAAATGGTGAACCTCGGAGCTTCGGGCCTCGAAAGTCTCTCGGGCATCCCGGGGCTCGTCGGTGCGACGCCCATGCAAAACGTCGGGGCCTACGGGCAAGAGGTCTCCCAGCGCATCGAAAGCGTTCGGGTGTACGACCGGGAGAAGGACGACATCCTCACGATGACGTCTTCGGCTTGTGGCTTCGGCTATCGCGACAGCGTCTTTCGTGGGCGCACTCGGTTTGCGATTCTCTCCGTGACCTTTCGGCTTCCGCGCCGAGAAGAATGCGAACCCATCCGTTACGAGGAGCTCGCGCGTGCCCTCGACACGACGCCCGGGGGTACGGCTCCCTTGCGGGTGGTCCGTCGCACCGTCATCGCGCTTCGCCGCGGCAAGGGAATGGTCGTCGATCCGAACGACTCCGAATCGCGGAGCGCGGGGTCCTTTTTCAAGAATCCCGTGCTCGACACGGCAGCGTTCCAAGACTTGGAGGCGCGCGTCGAGCGAGAGAGCCCCGGCCTTCGCGTGCCGTGCTACCCGGACACGCAGGGCGATCCCTCCCGACGAAAAGTGTCTGCTGCATGGCTGATCGAGCGCTCGGGGTTTCGCAAGGGGCACGGCGATCGCGTCCGCATTTCGAAAAAGCACGCTCTCTCTCTCGTCAACGGTGGCAACGGAACGACCGAAGAACTCGTGGCCCTCGCTCGAAGTATCTGCGCGCGGGTCCAAGAGAGGTTTCGCGTAACGCTCGAAGTCGAACCCATCCTGGTGGGAGTCTCCGTTTGAAGGCGTTCTTCGCATGCGCGCTCGGCAAGTCGAAGTCGTCTCGCGTTTTGCTGGCCGCGACCGTCCTGTCGCTCACAGGCTGCGCCAAGAGCTGCAAGAGTCAGCCTTACGTGCCCTACGCCATCGGTGACGAGGTCGGCGAAGGGGCAGGGGAGGGCGGCATCGAGGCGTCCGTCACTGCGAGCACGCTCTCTCCGTCCGCGGTCAAGGCGCTCACGCTGGGCGGCAAAGTGTACCAAGCCCCCGAAGGCGGCGGGCTCCGTGCCGCGCTTTCGGACGACGTCGACCTCGACGGCAAGGCGGACGCCGTGTTCGTGGTCGAAAAGGACAAACGCCTGTATCTTGCATTGTTCAGGGAGGGCGCCTTCCAAGAGCTCGCCTCCGATGCCTCGGTGACGATTTCGAACCCGGCGCTTTGCGACGTGAGTGCGTCTCTCGTAGCTCTCGGCGGCGGGGCGTTCGCGAGTGATCTTCGCGCCGCGTGCGGCACCAGCGAAAGTGAGCGCCCCAACCGCCACGTGTCGATTTTCCTGCCTCAAAAGGGGGCGCTGCCCACGAAAACGACCATTCGACTTGGGCTCTCGGAAGCGCGCGCCGAGCCGCCGCTCTCGGTCGTTCCGGAAGCGGTAGACGTCGATGGCGACGGTACGCGAGACGTTCGTGTGACGTTGAAGGCCACCGTTCCCGCGGCGGATCTGCGACCGGAATCCGTGCCGACTGCATCGCTCGTCTGGCTCGATCGACCCACGGGGCTCAGCGCGTCGCTGTCGGAACCCGAGAGTTCGCTGCGGGCTTCTCTCGATGCGCTGCGCACACGGCCGAGCGACCCGTCGGCGCTCGCGGGTGGCGAGGCGCTCCGTGTTCTCTACGGGGCCATGTGCGGGACGCGACCACGGGTACTGTCGCCGCGCGTTCGCTGCGACGCGGCCGTTGGCAGGGTTCTCGCGGAGACGGAAGCCTTCGTCGGCGCCGTACACGCGGCGCAAAAGAACGTGAATCTCGCGCTGGCGACATTCGAACGCGCCGAGGCCGAGCAGCTCTTGCCTGCCAGCGCGCTGCGTGATCAGTTCGCGCAGGCCATCCGTGCCAAGGCGCCTCCGTTTGCCGCGAAGACGAGTCGTGTTTTCGAAATGAAGACGAGCTGCGCGCCCTCCCCAGCCATCGGACCACTCACGTACTTGGGAAGTGGCCACGTGCACCTGCAAGGTACGGATGGCTCCTTCGACTTCGACCCTGCGACGGGAGACAGGGACCCTGGAACCGATGGGCCCGGTGCAGCCGAAGCGCCAATCGTCTCCGACAAGAAGGAGCACCTTCTCGAGGTCTACGACCCCTGTGACGGAAGGTCGCTGCGCGCGAGCATCATGAACGCTGCGGGAAATGAGACGAGGGACCTTCTCTTGCCCATCGGCGGCGCCGTGGCGGGCTGCGGAAAGGACGTGAAGCGTTCGGTACGCCTACTTGGGCAAGAGGGAGGCGCTGTCCATCTGCTGGTCGCAGGCGCGCCCGTCAGTCTCGATGCGTCCTTTTCGAAGGCCGAGGCCCTTCGGGCTCTCAAAGCCTCCTCCGGTGGTTCCGGAACGGCGCGTTCACCGAACGGGAGCGCACATGCCGTGCCGACCGCGCTCGGCGTTTTGGTGCAAAATGCAGGTACCAGCCGACTCTGGACGAACCCGAGTCTGCCTCCCGCTCGCGATCTGTGCCAATGCACGGTCCGGAACGACGCGAAGCAAATCGCCTGCGCGAGCCCGACGCGCGTCTACGTCGTCGAGTAGCGGCCTGCCGAAGGCGGCAGAATCGTGGTACTAGCTTCGCATGCGCCGTACGCATCTTTCCCTTTCGCTCACCATGGCTGGCTCCTTCGCGGTAGCCGCACTCTCGACGCTCTCCGTGTTCACCGGAGCTTGCGACTCACCGAAGACGAGTAGCTCGGCGGCACCTTCGGCAAGCCAAACGATGCAGGTTGCCACGGCGCAGCCGACCTCGACGACCGTCGCCACGGATGCGGGGGCGAGCGATGCAGGGCGCGGCGCGGGTGACGGGGGCGTTCATCTCATGCCCGAGCGTCCCGTGCCGCGCGAGAGCCCCACGGTCCGTGCGAACATGAGCCCAGAGATCCAGATGAAGGCCATCACCTATATGGCGGCGATGCGCGCTCCGGGGCCCGACGACCCGCCCGCCGATGAGGTGTACGCGGAAGAAGTTCGGAAGAAGCTCGAGGGAATCGTTCGCGGCAGCGACCACGGACCGGGCAAGTCCGTCCGCGGCGAGAGCGTTGGCGGCGGCCGTCAGATCGACCTCTTCATGCACACCTCGGTCTGTGACGACAAGACGCCGGCACGACTCGTGTCCCAAGGCGGCTACACCTTGTCCGGGCTGCGCGCGCGTGGCATCTTCGTCGTGAAGTGCAACGGCACGCAGGTGCAGTGTTTGCAGAGCACCCGCGACCCCGGCGACATTCTTTGCACGACCGCCCCACGGCACTGAAAACCAGCGGGTTTCCCGCACCCGACGACGCGCCTCGAGCACACCCAAGAGAGAGGGCTCCCGAAATTGGGCCGCCCTCCGGCTCTCTTGGTACCGTCGGCCCATGGATCTGCCGAGCCGCCTCCAGAGCACCACCGTTGGGGACCTTTTGGGCGCTTTGCATCGAGAAAATGCGTCGGGTTCGCTCGAGCTCGAAGAGCCTTCGGGCAAAGTTCATCGCGTACACGTCTCGCGCGGCCGCGTGACGTCGGTGGAGGTCGATCGCGCGAGCGCATCTCTCGCAGAAATCCTGCGCAGTGAAGAAGCGGTCGCGGAAGACGTACTTCGCCGTTCGCTCTTGCGCGCCCTGGCTTCCCAGCGACTTCATGGCGACGTACTCACGTCGGACTTCGGCGTACCCGCCAACGTCGTCGACCTCGCCCTCCGTCGTCAGCTGAAGACTCGTCTTGCGGCACTCGATCACATCGAGGACGCTCGCGTCCGGTTTCGTGTGGCGGTCCGCGCACCCCGTGGAGCTCTCGCGGAGAAGCCCCTTCAAGCGCCGGAGTTTCTGCACGGTCGTCGTCGTGCGCGAGACCGCGCACCGTTCTCGTCGAGTGCGCGCCCGGAGACCTTCGTGAGTGCCGGACTTCGTGACGTGCTGAAAGAGCGCGCCGTTCGCTTGCTCGGTCTCACCTCGGACGACCCGCGAGAGGCAAAGGTCGCGTATCGCAGGCTCGCGCGCGAGCTTCATCCCGACCTGCACCCTCAAGCGAGCGACGAAGAGCGCGCGCGGCTTTCCGAGCGCTTCTCCGAGGTGACAGCAGCCTACAAGACGCTCGTCGCCTGAGCGCGAGAGTGCCCGCGCGTTTCGTCGGCGTCAGTGCAGGATGTTGAGCGCCTGCAACTGCATCTTTGCCTCGCCGGCAAAGTGCGACTCGGGAAACTTCCGGAGCAGGAGACGCCACGTCTCTTTGGCATCGTTCCACGCCTGGACGTCGGTCTGGCACCACGCGAGCAGGTAGAGCGCGTCGTCCTGCGATTCCTTGTTGGTTGCGTCTTCCGCGAGCCGTGAAAGCAGAATGATCGCGTCCTTCTGCCGATTCAGGTGCCGGTACGCCTCGGCGAGGCCAAGTCGGGTGCTGCCGGCGACGCTCGAGTCTTCCTTGTTCTTGAGCGCTTCTTCGAACTGGTTCGCGGCCTCTTGCCAGCGTTGAAGCTTCAGCTTTTCGAGCCCGTGGACGTACAGCTGCGAGGCGAGTTCGTTCTTCGCGCGGTCGACGGCATCTTGGAACATGAGCTGCTCGGCGCGACTGAGCGGTTCTTTGCGGAGTTGCTCGTAGCCATCGACGACATCGGCGCGCTTTCCTTGGCGAATGAGCTCGTAGAATTGACCGGCCCGGGCCTCCGTACGCGCTCGCTCCTCTTCGCGCTTCTGCAGGTCTTTGACCTCTTTTCGCAGGCGCTCGTTGTCGGTGCGCATCTGCTCGCTCTGGGCACTCACTTGGTCGACACGCGCGTCCCAGGCCAGCTTCAAGGCCGCGAACACGACGAGAACGAACACGATATAGGCGGTCGCGCTATTCCACGAGATGCGACGCTCGTAACCCTGCTGGCGCTTGGCGACGGCTTTGAGGTCGGCCGAAAGCGCGTTGGCGAGGTTGTTGGTCTTGATGATCAGGCTGCGCGATTCGATGATCTCGCGCTTGATCTCGCCAAGCTCCTCGTCCGAATCCCGCATGGTGCCCGAGCAGTAGCAGGCTAAAGCCGGCCCGAAAAGGTGTGAAGTGCACCGAAAAAACGGCGGCCCAAGCCGCGAAATCGCCCCAAAATGCAGGAATTCCGGTCGCGAGATGCCTTGCAGCGTCGGGAGGTCGCGTGCTATCCCGTGCCCCCATGGCCAGCACGACTGACATCCGCAAAGGGCTCCGTATCCAGATTGACGGCAATCCGTTCCACATCGTGGAGCACCAGTTCGTGAGGCCGGGCAAAGGTCAGGCGTTCACGCGTTGCCGCATTCGCAATCTCAGCACTGGCGCCGTCATCGAGCGCACCTGGAAATCCGGCGAATCCGTCGAGCTCGCGGACGTCGAAGACCGGAAGATGACCTACTCCTGGGACGAGGGCGAAACCTACGTTTTCATGGACCCGAACACGGGCGACCAAATCCACGTCGAGAAGTACAAGCTCGGCGACGAAACGCGCTTCTTGAGCGAAGGCCTCGAAGTCGTCGTCACGCTCTTCAATGGCAGTGCAGTCGGCGTCGAACTGCCGCCGAACGTCGTCCTCCAGATCGTGAACAGCGAGCCGGGCGTCAAGGGTGACACCGCCAGCGGTGCGACGAAGCCTGCGACGCTTTCTACCGGCGCCGTCATCAACGTCCCCCTCTTCGTCAAAGAAGGCGAGTGGGTCAAGGTCGAGACGGCGACGGGCCAGTACCAAGAGCGCGTCAACAAGTAGGAAAAAAGCTGCTCGTTTGGGCAATGCGCTTGCCCGATCAAGCGATGCGGGGCACCCTTACGGGGTGTCCCTTCGCTTTTTGTCGGCTTTCGTTCGTTCTTCCAACACCCGGCTGCGTGCCATCGCGGGGCTAGCAGGTGTCGTAGGTGGTCTTTCGCTCGCAGCACTTGCGTTCGCGGGGGGCTGCAGTGACACCACGACAGCGACACCCACCGATGGAGGAGTGACCGGTGACGGGCGCGCGACGACCACGTCGCTGCCCTGCGACGTCGAGAAGGTCCTCTCGAAGAACTGCCAGAGCTGCCACCAGAGCCCGCCGCTCTTTGGCTCCCCGTTCCCGCTGAAGACGCGCGAGGACCTCACGGTGCCGGGGCGCATCGACAAGATCATCGCGCGCATCCACGACGATGCGAAGCCAATGCCCCCGCCGCCCGCCGCCCGTCTGTCCGCGGCCGACATGGCAACGCTCGAGTCGTGGAAGGCAGCGGGAATGCCTGCCAGCACCGAGGCATGCACGACGCCCGTCAAGCCGACCGATCCGAACAAGTTCGACTGCACGCCCGACCAACATCTCAAGCCATCGTCGAAGTGGACGATGCCGAAAGACAAGACGAACGCGTACGTGTGCTTTGGCGTCGACATCACAGCCGCGGAGAAGCGCCACATCATCGGCATTGCGCCGCGCATCGACAACAAGACCATCGTCCATCACGTCTTGCTGCTCGAGGCTCCGAATGCAGAATCAAGCGTTCCGCACGAGTGCCCGTCGGGTATGAGCACGACCTGGCGCATGGTCTACGGCTGGGCGCCCGGCGCTGAGGCTCTCGGCGTCCCGAAGGAAGCGGGATTCCCGCTCGAGGGAACGAAGCACTACGTCATCCAGATGCACTACAACAACGTGAACGCGCTCGAAGGGGAGCAAGACGAGAGCGGCGTGGACTTCTGCACGACGAAGGAGCTTCGGCCGAACGATGCCGACGTCATCGCCTTCGGCTCGGTGAAGTTCACGATTCCGGCGCAAGCCCAGAACTTCACGCAGACCTGTGACTTCAAGGTTCCAAACAACCTTCCCGAGATTCACGCATTCGCCGCCATGCCGCACATGCACCAGCTCGGCAAATCGATCGACACGGTGCTCAAGAGTACGAACGGCAGCACGACCAGCCTGGGCACGATTCCGAAGTGGGACTTCGAGACTCAGTATTGGATTCCGCTCGATGTCCCCGTGAAAACGGGTGACACCGTTCAGACCACCTGCACGTGGACGAACGGCACCAATTCTCCCGTCAGCTTCGGCGAAAAGACCGAAGACGAAATGTGCTACTCGTTCACGATGTATTATCCACGTATTCCCAACCTTGTTTCTTGGCAGTTGCCCGCGGCCGTCGCCAACTGCAAGTAGAGCTAGTTCGTTCGGAGCTTCCTCATCGAAATCTACGGAAACACAGTAGGGCTCGCGAAGAGCTCCATTCACGCCCTCGAGCGCATCTATCGCCGTAGGGTACCGTCCTCGAATCTCGTCACGCCGGAGCTCGTGAAGTCTCTCACGCTGGCGTCGACGGAGACGGGACGCCAGGTAGGAGCGCTCGTCCATCGTTCCGGGCAAATCGACTACGTCATCGTGGGCGATGCGGGGAAGCTCATGTTGCCGGACATCGGGCGTTTGCGCGCAGCCGAGGGGCGCTTTCGAGGTGTGCGGCTCGTCCATACCCACATTCGTGGCGAGGCGATTTCTCGCGACGACCTGGTCGACCTCGTGCGTCTCCGGCTCGATCTCGTGGCGGTGATTCACATGGCCCCGGGGGGCGAGCCTCGGGGCATTTCGTACGCGTACAACGTGCCGACCGATCCCGTTCACGGTCCGTCGGCGCCCTATCGCGTGGTTCCCATGGTGCCCGTCGCCCAGGTGAGTCTCGACGTCGGCGACCTCATGCGCGACCTCGAAACGGAGTTCGCGAGGAAGACCGCGGGCCGCGAAGTGGTCGCGAAAGATGGGCGGGCGATTCTCGTCCACGTCGATTGCGAGGGACCGAAGGTCGCCGAACGCCGCGTGAACGAACTCCGTGAGCTCGCGCGCACCGCTGGGGTCGAAGTCGTCGACGCCGTCGTGCAAGCGCGCGAACAGGTGGACCCGAAATTCGTACTCGGCAAAGGCAAGCTCGAGGACGTGGTGCTCCGTGCAGTGGACCTCGACGCGTCGGTCCTCATCTTCGACCACGACCTCTCGCCGAGCCAATCGACGGCCATCTCCAAGTTTTCCGACTTGAAGATCATCGACCGAAGCCAGCTCATTCTCGACATCTTCGCGCAGCGCGCCGAGAGCAACGATGGCAAGCTGCAAGTCGAGCTCGCGCAACTCAAGTACAGCCTTCCGCGCCTTGGTCAGAAGGACGATGCGCTTTCGCGCCTCACGGGAGGCATCGGCGGCAGAGGCCCAGGCGAGACCAAACTCGAAATCGGCCGCCGTCGTGCGCGCGAACGCGTCCAACACCTCGAAGAGCGATTGAGGCAGTTGGGTAAACGACGTGTGCAGCGGCGCAGGCGCCGTGAGCGTGGCGAGGTCCCAACCGTCGCCATCGTCGGGTACACGAACGCCGGCAAGAGCACGCTACTCAACACGATGACGGGCAGCGAGGTCCTCGCCGAGGACAAGCTGTTCGCCACGCTCGATACGAGATCGCGAACGCTACGCGTGGGGTGGGCCGGCTATGGCGAACGTGAGATCGTCGTAACCGACACGGTCGGCTTCATTCGCGATTTGCCGAAGGAGCTGTTTGCTGCTTTTCGGGCGACCTTCGAAGAGGCCGCGGACGCAGATGCGATCGTTCAGGTGGTAGACGCGTCCGACGACGCGCGTGACGATCACATGCGAGCAACGAGCGAGATTCTGGAGGAGCTCGGCCTCTCGGACATTCCTCAAATCTTGGTCTTCAACAAAGTCGAGCTCCTCGACCGACTCGAGCGAAGTATCCTCGGACGCAAGTATCCGGGGTCGATCCTCCTCACGGCACGTGAGCGCGAAACGACCCGCGAGCTCGTCGCGAGAATAGCCGATACGCTCCAGGAGCGGTGGGCACTCGCGGCCAAAGGGCCCGATTTGGCTCCGGACACGTTCGACGTGCCGCTGGTCGACGAAGGCGTTCCGGAGTCCCCCGACAGTGCTTCGACGCTCGACGCGCTCCTCGAAAGGGCCGGGAAGCGAAAGAAGAAGCCGAAGACGGTGGCACTCACGGCCGGAGGCACGGAAGAGACGTGACGACGAAAGGCCTCGTGCTCGCCGGTAGCGTCCTTCTACTCGCCGGGTGCGCGAGCGCGTTCACGAGCGCAAAGGACGACTTTCGCGGAGGCGACTCTGCGAGTGCACGCGAACGCCTCGTGGCCATCGAGGGGGAGACGAAGAGCTGGAACGAGAAGGACCGCGCCGAGTACGCGCTGTATCGGGGTCTCGTGCATCTTTCGCTGGCCGATCGCGATGCGGCACGCCCTTGGCTGGAGCGAGCCGACGCGATGGTTCGTGCATCGCCAGAGGCGCTGAGTCCCGAGAATCGTAGCCGGTTGCGCGTCGCCCTCGAAACGTCCTACGGTGTAAAGCCATGAAGTCTGCTGCGCGTCCTGTTCGGAGCCCTCGAGGAACGACTCTCGCCTGCAAAGGGTGGGTCCAAGAAGCTGCCATGCGCATGCTCATGAACAACCTCGACCCGGAGGTTGCCGAGCGCCCCGACGACCTCGTCGTGTACGGCGGCACCGGCAAAGCGGCACGTACCTGGGAGTGTTTCGACGTCATCGTTCGTGAACTCCAGAACCTCGAAGAAGACGAAACGCTTCTCATCCAGTCCGGCAAAGCCGTCGGCAAGTTCCGTACGACGAAGGACGCGCCGCGCGTGCTCATCGCCAACTCGAACCTCGTCGGCAACTGGGCCAACTGGGACGAGTTTCGCCGGCTCGAGGCTCTCGGTCTCACGATGTACGGTCAGATGACCGCCGGCTCGTGGATCTACATCGGTACACAAGGAATCTTGCAGGGAACCTACGAGACGTTCGTGGCTGCGCGCAAAGCGTACGAAGCGCGCACGAAGAAGGGCGCTGGAGAGGGGACGTCGAAACGAAAGCAGCTGTGGGTCCTCACTGCGGGGCTCGGAGGCATGGGAGGCGCCCAGCCCCTCGCAGCGGTGATGGCAGGGATGTCCTGCTTGGCGGTCGAGATCGACCCTGCGCGCATCCAGAAGCGTCTCGACACGAAGTACGTCGACATCAAAGTGTCGTCGATCGACGACGCGCTCCACCACCTCGACGTGGCCGAGAAGGAAGGAAAGCCCATCAGCATCGCACTCGTCGGCAATGCCGCCGAAGTGTACCCGGAGCTCGTTCGGCGCGGCATCACGCCTGACCTCGTCACGGAGCAGACGAGCGCACACGACCCGCTGGTCGGGTACGTGCCGCCCGGTCTTTCGCTTGCGCAGGCGGCTCAGCTCCGAAAGGACGACCCCGACGCCTACGTCAATTTCGCGCATCAGGGGATGGCGACGGAAGTGACGGCGATGCTCGCATTCCAAAAGGCGGGCGCAGAAGTGTTCGACTACGGCAACAACATCCGCGCGGGGGCCACGAAGGCAGGTTGCGAGCGCGCATTCGACATCCAAGGCTTCGTTCCTCTCTACATTCGGCCGCTCTTTTGCGTCGGCAAAGGTCCGTTCCGTTGGGTCGCGCTTTCCGGAGACCCGAGCGACATCGCTGCAACGGACGCCGCGGTCCTCGAGCTCATGTCGCACGACCCGGATCTCGTTCGCTGGATCGACCTCGCGCAGAAGAAGGTGAAGTTCCAGGGCCTTCCGAGCCGCATTTGCTGGCTCGGTGTGGAGGACCGTGTTCGCATCGGTCTCAAGTTCAACGAGCTCGTGAAGACGGGGAAGGTGAGCGCACCCATTGTCATTGGTCGCGACCACCTCGACTGCGGCTCGGTCGCTTCGCCCAACCGCGAAACGGAAGCAATGAAGGACGGCTCCGACGCGATTGCGGACTTCGCCATTCTGAATGCGCTCGTCAATACGGCGGCCGGCGCCAGCTGGGTGAGCTTCCACCATGGCGGCGGAGTAGGGATGGGCATGAGCCTCCACGCGGGGATGGTCGTGGTTGCGGACGGCACCAATGAAGCAGCGGCGCGTCTCGATCGCGTGCTTCGAAGCGACCCCGGCATGGGCGTCGTTCGGCATGCAGACGCGGGCTACGAAGAAGCCATCGCATGCGCGAAGAAGAGCGGCGTTCACGTGCCGCATCTCGGCACCTGAGTTCGCGCGACGCTTTTCAGACTGGGTCTGGAAAGTGTGAAACTCCGACGCGTCGCCCGTCGGGGTCACGGACGTACAGTGTGAAGGGGGTTTCTGCTTCTACGCGAACCCCTGCCTCTTCGAGTTTGGCGGAGAACGCCGCGCGCTCGTTCGGTGCGATGCGGAAGGACAAGAAGTCCATCGAGCCTTCCGGAACCGCGGGTTCGCCTTCGAGCGCCGCTTCCACCATCAAGATCGCGTCTCCCGCGGCAAGCCACACGGAGCCGTTCGGACGCCGCTCGCGCTCTTTGAGTCCCAGGACGTCGCGATAGAAGTGCGTGACTTGTTCGAGTCGTCGCGTCCGCAGTGCGAGATGAGTGATGCGCATGGGGGCAAGGAACCTCGCTCTATGGTAAACCTCTCGGTCCCATGACCCAAGTCGTCGTTGCTACGCACGGACACTGTTTCGACGGCCTCTGCTCCGCCGCGCTCTTCACGCAGCTCTTGCAGAAGCTCGGCCCCGAACGCAATCTCTCGTTCCGCTACCTTGCCATGGGCTACGGGCCTGGCGAGAACGGGGTTCCGCCTGCGTTGCTCGATGGCGACGAGAACGCGATCCTCGACTACCGATTCAGCGCGTCCGAGAAACTCACGTGGTATTTCGACCATCATGTGAGCGCATTTCCGACCGATGCGGAGCGGGAAGAGTTCGCGCGCCGGAAGGTGCAGGTGCCAAAGCGCGCATTCCACGACGGAACGTACGGCTCGTGCACCAAACTCATCGTCGACGTAGCCAAGTCCGAGTTCGGCCTGACGTTCGAAGGTATGGACAGGCTCATCTACTGGGCCGACATGATCGATCGCGCTGCGTTTCCGAGTGCACAGATGGCGGTCGATCGCAAAGAGCCCGTGCTCAAGCTCATGGCCGTCGTCGAGGCGATCGGCAACGCAGAGTTCGTCACGCAAATGGTTCCGCGGCTTGCCAAGCAAGACATCGAATCGCTCGCGGCGTCGGAAGACGTGCTCGCGCTCTATGCGCCACTTGCCGCAGAACACGAGGCCTTCATCACGCGCGTCAAGAAGGCCGCCAAGGAGAACAAGGGCGTCGTTCTGGTGGACCTTGCCGACGAACCGTCCGAGAGTGCAGCGAAGTTCGTTACCTACGCGCTCTACCCGGACAGCGGCTATTCCGTGATGCTCACGCGGTCCAAGTCGAAGTGCAAGATCTCCGTCGGCTTCAACCCATGGAGCAAGGTCACGCGCACACACAATATCGCGCAAATCTGTGAGCGCTATGGCGGCGGCGGCCACCCGGTCGTCGGTGCGGTGTCGACGAAGGCGGACGAGGTCGAGCGCGCACGCACGATCGCGAAGGAGATCGCGGCCGAGCTCAGTTCTTAGGCGCGGGCCCCGCCGGCGGCGCCGAAGTCGGTGCCGGGGCGATGGGCGTTCCACAGTCGACCGGGAGCTCCATCATGCCGGCAGGGCGCGGTTGCGTGAACACGCCCGGTGGGAGAGGTGGGTTCCAGGTGACCGAGTCGTAGCGGAACAGCACGTCTTCGTCCGACTCGGGCACGTCGAGGTGGATCGTTCGCGGAAGCTCCGCTTGGCACATCGGGCCACTCACGGGGATAGGCGGTTCGATGCCGTCTTCGTCGACACGAGGACTTGCCATCTTGCCGGGGGCGTGACCTTCGAGCTCAGCATCGTAGAGCACGATTCCTTGTTGCCTCACGATGACGCGAAGTAGGCGCAGCCTCTGCGACTCCCACTTCGATTGGAAGTCTTGCGGGTGCGGAGCGATGTGCAGTTCTTCGTCGGCCCCCTGGCTGCTCGGAATCTTCACCGTGTAGTAGCCAGCGCTGCTCCACGCAATTTGAGCACTACTCTCCGAGTGTTTGAGCACGGGCGCGTCGCCGCGCAAGAGGTTGACGAGCGCGTGTCCAGGAATCGGTACCGTGGTGAGGCGCGCGATGTTGCAGGCGCTCGCGGGGCCGACGAAGAAGTTCTTCTCGCGCAGGTCTGCGAGCGCGAACTTGTTTCCGTCGGTCGTGAGGGTTGCCAGCGTGACGCCGAACGGGCTCACCGCGTCCATGCGCAAGTTCGCCGGGCTCGTTGCGAACAGGAGCAACTCGCCGCGAATGCGGCCCTTCTTGCCGAAATGGTCGATCTTCGCAGAGGCTTGGATGCCTCGCCCGCACGCTTGCGTTTCGTGGAGTCGCGTGAGCGCGAGGTCCGCGGTCGGAATCTGGAAGGTCGGTGGTGCAACGCTTGGGCAGCCGCAGAGCGCCGGAAGAAGCGCCGCGATGCCGAGGCGACCGAGGTTCGAACGAAACATGGGACGAACGTAGACCAGTCTTCGCCAGGGGCAGAAGAATTTTCACGGATTGTGCTAAGGGAAACACGTGGAAGGCGGGGCGTCAGCGGCAAAAACGATGAGCGCACTCCCGTCGTCCCTCGAGCTACGAGCGCGCCTCGACAGCATGGCCGTCAGGCGAGGGTGGCCGGTGTCCTCCGACGTCGCCCGGCTATCGCGTGTCGTGGCGAGCCTCTCTGCGGCCTACAACACGACTGGGCGTTCTGCCCCCGAGCATTTGCCGGCCCGACTCGGCTTCTGGTTGCCGCGCGACCTCCCGAAAGTGTTCGAGGCGACCCGCGAGCTGCGCAAAGCCGGATTGCTCTCTGCTCCTCGAACGCGGGTTCGCGTTCTCGACATCGGTGCGGGGCTGGGGGCCTCCACGCTCGGACTCTTGTACGCGCTTCGAGAATCCGGCTGCATGGCGCTCGTTTCCGCAACGCTCGTGGACGAGGACGCAGCCGCTCTCGCGATCGCGAAAGAGCTGCTGCTCTCCTTTCCGAACGTCGAAGTGCGCACGATGGAAAACGCTCCTTCTCCGGCCGACTACGGTTCCGGTTTCGATTTCGTCGTACTCAGCCAAGTCTTGTCGGAACTCGATCGCGAGGACGACGAGTCGACCCGTGCAGAGGCACACGCGTCCCTGCTCGGAGCGCTCGGCAAAGAGGCCCTCGCCCCATCTGGTTCGCTCATCGTCGTCGAACCCGCCCTGCGCGACCGGACCCGTCACCTCCATCGCGTGCGTGCGGCCGTGCTTGCTCGTGGAACGTTGCACCTGTTCGCGCCGTGTCTCCATACCTCCGCATGTCCGGCGCTCGCGCTCGAGACGGACTGGTGTCACGAAGATCGCCCCATCGATCTGCCCGAGTATCTCGTCCCGGTTGCCAAGAGCGCCGGGCTGCGCTGGGAGGGGCTCACGTTCTCCTTCTTGGTTCTTCGTCACGACGAGAAGAATGCGCGAGAGCTGCTGCCCGCAAGCGCGCTTAGCAAGCGCGTCGTGGGGGACGTACGCAAAACGAAAGGCAAGAACGAAGCGCTTTTGTGTGGTGACCCGCACGAACCGTCCCTCGAGCATCGCCTCCGCTATCAGCGGCTCGATCGCGACGAAACCGAGGCAAATGCCGCGTTCGCAGAGCTCGAACGAGGCGACCTCGTTTCCATCTCGGGTGACCTCACGAAGCCGGGGCGCATCGGTGCGACGTCTCGCGTCGAAAGGCTCGAGAAGTGAGCGTACTTCGCGGCCTGTATCCCATTGTCGACCTCACGACGCTCGACGCACGGGGAATCTCACCGGAGGCGTATGCCGCCGCACTGCTCCCGAGCGAGCCGTCGCTCTTGCAGCTCCGTGCGAAGGACGCGAGTGATGAACGGCTCGCTGCGGTCGCGAGCGACATCGCTCGGTTGTGCGAAGGAACGGCGACGCGCTTCGTCCTGAATGATCGGCCCGACCTCGCGCTCGAGCTCGGCATCGCTTGGGCTCACATCGGGCAGACGGACTTTCCCGCCGGAGAGGCCCAGCTGCCTCTCCGTTGGTCGAAGCTGCACATCGGCGTCTCGACCCACACTCCGTCGCAACTGTCGCTGGCGCTCTCTCTCGAGCCAGCATACGTTGCCTTTGGTCCCGTGTTCGATACGACGAGCAAACAAACCCCGGATTCCACCGTCGGCTTGGCCGGTCTCCGTGCGGCTGCGGCGCTCGCAGGGAGAAAAGGTGTGCCACTCGTGGCCATCGGAGGTATCGCTGAGCCGCGGTTGTACGAAGTGGAGCCCCACACGGACATGGTGGCTGTCATCTCCGCACTCGTTCCGGCCGAAGGAGTCGCACCGTTCTCACCCTCCTTTTTCGCGGAGGTGACGCGTCGTGCCGAATCGTTCCAACGCGCTTTTCGCCGCGTGGCCCGCCGCGAGGAGCCCGCATGAGCCTTCTCCTGTTCTCTGCAGTGGGCCTCACTGGCATGGTCGTCGGTCGCGCCGTCGCTCGTTACTATGCGAAGCGGAAGGCTGAGACCACTGGCGCATCCAATGCAGAAGAAGAGAAGGGCGAGTCCTCAGACGCCCGCGCCCCGAAAGCGGCAGCGAAGAAGAAGCGAGATGTCGCCGCCACCACGCCTGCGTCACCGAGCACTCAGAACGTGTCCGGGTTCGCTTGTCAGCTTTCGGACGTCGTCATGCTCGGTACTGGCGAAGAAGCGTGGCTCTGCGGTGCAGTGAGTTTTTCCGAAGAGAAGGGCGGAAAGGGTGCGCAGCTTGCGGTTCTCTTTTCAGGTCCGAACATGTCTGGCGAACGCTTCGTGCTCGCGCGAAAGCATGCAGGCGCCGAAGACCTCTTTTGGCTTCGCAAGGTCGACGCTCTGCCGCCGTATCCCGGGGCCGAGCCGCCGCACGTCATCGAGCTCGACGGTGTGCGCTTCGACCGAGAGCGCAGGCTTCCGGTGTACACGGTGCGCCTTGGCGTCGACGCGCCTTCGTTCGATGAGGAAGTCGTGCTTGCCGAGTACCATGCGTCGACGGAGGAACGTTTGTTCGTGGTTACGGCGAGCTCTCGGTGTCATGCCTATCGCGGCGAACGACTGATGCAAGGCATGTACGACGTCCTTCCTGGCGCCGACCGCTAGCGTGAAGTTTTCCATTCGCGCCGAAATGCGGTGCTCGCTGGTCTCGCCGCGGGCGTGAACGCGGCTTCACGTGGCGCCGCATCGTCGCGGAAAAGCGCGCGTGTCCCATCGGCACGGGCGTTGCTCATGCGCGGGCACCATGAAAACCACACATGCGCTTCGCGCTTCCGTGCGCACGGGCTTCGCTCTTCTCGCTCTCCTTGCCATGGCAGGCACCGGCTGCGGCGCATCCGAAGCTGACACGTTGTTCGATGCGCCGAGTGGGAGCGTGACGCCGGATACGCTCTACGGCTTGTGGGGCGGGAAGCTCGTCGACGATAGCGGAGTCTCCAATCGCATTCGCTTCGCTCCCGACTCGATGAGCTTCGCGACGCGATGCACGAAAGGCGACGTCGTGCTCACCGCCTTCGTGCAGGTCAAGGCTCGTGTGACCTCGGACAAGTACGAGATCCTCGAAGACAAGTCGGATTCGGAGTCGTCCGGCAGGGCCGCATGCACGGCGGCCGCGCGCGTCGGAACACTCGGTAAATGCGTCCCCGATACCTTTGGGGGACCGTCGAAGTGCTTCGAGGTGAAGGGAACGACTTTGACGCTCTACGGCATCTCACAGCTCGACAAGTACGTCTTCACCAAGCTGTCGGATTGACCGCACACTCGCCAATGGTCAGAGGGACCGCATCGTCAGCAGGAGATTCTCTGTCGTGAGCTGCGGCGCTGCGTTTCCATACAACGCGTCGATGGCCTTCATGGTGGCGGCGTGACGTCGCGCGAGCCTCGAAGCGAGTGCAGGGTCGGTTTCGATGACAGACCGTGCCTCGCGTTCGAGGACGACGAGGAGGTTTTCGAGGCTTCGAATGAGCTCGTCTTTGCCGCGCTTGGCGTCCGCAGCGAGCTCGAGTCCTTCGGTGAAGTCTTGTGCGCGAACTGCGCTTCGGACTCTCTCGCTGAAGCCCTCGGTATCTGCATTGCCTGCCTGGATGGCTGCGGCGCGAGCGAAACTGCCATTCGACACGAGGGCTATCTTCTCGGCTTCGGGCTCCACGACCCCCGAAGCAACCAAACCTTCGACGATGACACTGTTCGGAAGGCTTCCGAATCGAATGCGCATCGTTCGGGATCGAACGGTGGGAAGGAGAGCGTCTGGGGACGAAGAGAGCAGGATGAAGTACGTGTTCTTCCCTGGCTCTTCCAGGGTCTTCAGAAGAGCGTTCGCCGCGGAGAGGCTGAGCTCCTCTGCGGCGCGCACGATGAACACCTTTGCTCGGCCCTCGTGCGGACCGAAGGCGGCCCGAGCGAGGACGAGTGAGCGGACCTGATCGACGGAGATGTCTTGGGTCTCCGGTGTCTTTCTCCCAATTTGCTGTGGGTCGTAGAGCCCGCGTGCGATGACGCACACGTCCGGGTGTAGGGGCCTCTTCTGACCGTCGTGGAGGAGGGCGCGATGGCATGCGCTGCACTCCCCGCATGCGCTGCCGTCTTTCGGGTTTTCACAGACGAGGGCCTGCGCCACGCCGAAAGCGGTACGCTCCTTACCAACCCCGTCGGGGCCTTCGAACAGGTATGCGTGATGAACGCGGCCCGCTCGGAGTGCGCGCGACAGGGTCCCAACCGCGACCTCCTGGCCGCGAACGGTGGCGAGCCACGCGCCGGCTTTCGGAGTGCCCGCCATGGCGCTCAGCTTCCCGTGAACTCTGCTTTGCGCTTGGCGACGAACGCGGCCATGCCTTCCTTCTGATCGGAGGAGCCGAAGAGCGCCGAGAACGCCTGGGCCTCGAGTTCGTTGGCGGAAGCGAGCGGGAGGTCGGCGCCGCGCTCGATGACGCGCTTGCACTGGGCGATCGCGAGAGGCCCCTTCTCTGCGATCTTCTGCGCGGCCTCTTTGGCTTTGTCCAAGAGCTCGGCGCCGGGAAACACCTTGTTCGCGAGTCCGATGCGAAGTGCTTCATCGGCGGCGATGATGTCACCGGTGTAGCAAAGCTCTCTCGCTCGGGCTGGGCCGACGCGACGCGTGAGGCGCTGCGTCCCCCCGAAGCCAGGAATGACGCCGAGGTTCACTTCGGGCTGCCCGAACTTCGCGCGGTCGCTCGCGTAGATGAAGTCGCAGGCGAGGGCGAGTTCGCAACCGCCCCCGAGTGCGAAGCCGTTGACGGCGGCAATGACCGGAGCGTGGAGCCCTTCGAGCTTTGCACCCACGCGGTGACCGAGGTCAGCGAAGGCCTTGGCTTCTGCGGGCTTCATCGTGCTCATCGCAACGATGTCTGCGCCGGCAGCAAACGCCTTCTCTCCCGCGCCGGTGAGAATGACGCAGCGGAGGTCTTTCTTCGCTGCGAGCGCATCGAGAGCTTGGTCTAGAGCTCCGATGAGCTCGGCGTTCAATGCATTCAGTTTGTCCGGGCGGTTCAGCGTCAGCGTGCAGATGCCCCCTTCGTGGGAGACGAGGAGGACGTCGCTCATCGGCCAGCTCCCGAAGGGCCAGTGCGCTGACCCTTTT
The DNA here is from genome assembly GCA_046351415.1 of Polyangiaceae bacterium. Lineage (GTDB taxonomy): Bacteria > Myxococcota_A > Polyangia > Polyangiales > Polyangiaceae > JABFRG01. The sequence continues at coordinate 532,707 of JAXLYO010000003.1, forward strand.
CGTCATAGACGTAGAAGCCGCGACCGCTCTTTTTGCCGTACCAGCCGGCGGCGACGAGATTCTTCAACATCGTCGGGGCCCGGTACTTGGGGTCGCCGATGTCGCGATAGAGGACGTCCGCAATGGCGAGCACCGTATCGAGGCCGATGAGGTCGGCGAGCTCGAAGGGGCCCATGGGATGATTGAGGCCCAGTTTGGCCCCGGTGTCGATGTCTTCGGCGGAGCCCACGCCCTCCTGGAGTGCAAAGCACGCTTCACAGAGCATCGGGATGAGAATGCGATTCACGAGGAAGCCCGGCGCATCGTTGCTCGTCGTCGTCGTCTTGCCCATCTTCTCGGCTGCGGCTTTCACCGTGTCGTACGTGTCGTTCGACGTTTGGGTCGCGCGCACGATCTCGACGAGCTTCATGAGGGGAGGGGGATTCATGAAGTGCATGCCGATGACGCGGTCCGGACGCTTCGTCGCTGCCGCCAGTTTGGTGAGCGAAATGGAGGACGTGTTACTTGCCAGGATGGCCCCCGCCGGCATGGCGTCGTCACACGAGCGCATCAGCTTGATCTTCAGGTCGACGTTCTCCGTGGCGGCTTCGACGACGAGGTCGCAATCGGAGAAGCCTGCGGTCGTCGCGATGCATTGAATGCGGGACACGATGGCCTTCCGCACTTCGCCGTCGAGCTTGCCCTTCTCGACCTGGCGGCCGAGCATCGCGTCGATTTTTGCTTTGCCCTTTTCCGCGAGGTCTTGAGACGCGTCGCAGAGTTTGACGCTGTATTCGGCGGTTGCCGCGACTTGCGCGATGCCGCCACCCATTTGTCCTGCTCCCAGAACGCCGATGATTCGAATAGGCTGTGCCATGACGATGCGGAGCCTAGCCTACCTCGGAGCCGTTGTGGCGCTTTCCGTGACGCTGCCGCTCGTTGGCTGCGCCGGCCTCACGCCGGAAGCAAAAGCGATGTCTCTCGTCAGGCAAGGAAAGGAATCCGAGGCCATTGCGACGCTTCGCGAAGCCACGACGCGTAACCCGAACGACATCGGATCTCGACGTTTGCTCGTGCGCGTCCTCGCTCAGACGGGCGACATGGGCGCTGCGAGGGCCGAAATCGCCGAGCTCGAAAAGCGCCTCCCGGCGGGCGACCCGACTCCATATCTCGAGCTCGGCCACGCCTACGAGCTGACGCACGCGTACGACGAGGCGCTGGCGGCCTACGACGAGGCTGCCAAAGTGGCGCCGACTTCGCCAGCGGGGCCCCGCGAAGGCGGAATGCGGGCTGCACGATGGGGCGAGGCAGAGGAGGCGCGTCCGCGGCTCGAGGAGGCCAAAAGGCGAGGGGCGGACGATGCGGAAATGCTCCACGCGCTCGGCCTCGTGCGTCTGCAAACCGGGGATCCGAGAGGAGCCATCGCCGCATACCGACTGTCTGCAGAAAGAGCGCCTGCTTCCATCGAGGGGTGGATGGGAATGGCCACCGCGGCCTTGCGTATGGATGACGCGCGAGCGGCGCTCGTGGCCTACGAGCAGATTCTCGCCCGCCGGCCCGCGTTCGCATCGGCTGCCCTCGGTCGTGCGTGGTGTCTTTTGCTCCTCGCCCGCTACGACGAAGCGGAGCGCGCGCTCGCGCACGCCGAAGAACTCGGCGCTCCGAAAGCCTATGTCGCGAAACAACGCGAAGAGCTCTCGCGTCGGAGGACGGCCTCACCGCCCGCCCGTGAAATGCGCTAGGGTGCATCACATGGCTGGCGATTCCAGGGCGATGCGCGAAATGGCAGAACTCCTCACGGAGCTCGATCAGCTACTGAAGAACCCCGACCTCGGAGCAGACCTCGCGGACCGCGGTCTCAACATCAGTCTCGCACTCGTCGCGGCTTCGGGGTTGCGGGCCTATCTCGAAGGTCGAAAACTCGAAGCTGCGGACGATCTCTCGACGGCGGCAGAAGAGATTCGCACGCGACTTGGCACGCCTCGTGGTGACGTCTGCTGAACCGGGCCTCGTTTTGCGTCACTCGCCGGGGACCCTACCGGCCGAACGTGACGGTACTCGCGCACTCCTGGTCGATGTCGACCAGGAGCACACCGTCGACCTCGAATGCCATGAGGTACTCGAGGAGCTGTCGGCGCGTGGCCGCGTGCTCGATCTGCGTGGCCAGCGCCCCGGTCTTCACTTCGGCGACCAACCGCCTGCCGTCGTACTCGACGAGGTAGTCTGCCCGGAGTCGCACCGAGATTTCACGATCGTCGATGCTCAGCGTGTAGTCCGTCGAAACTTGCGCGCCGAGGACGGTATATCCGAGTGATTCGAGAAAGCGTGCGGCGCGGGCCTCGCCGTCGGCGGCGTGATCGAAGCGCGCGCGCAGAGCTCTGCTTCGCCATGCTTTGCGAAGACGCAGGACCACGAGGGCCAGCACGAGCATGAAAAGGGCGCCAAGGATGAAGCTCGCCTCTTCGAACGTTGCGGGCACGCACCAACCTTCGCAGGAAGTCCCGTGCCCGGCCAAAGAAGTGAGAGAAAGTGCCGCCGTGCGGTGGGGTGCTCGTTGACGGCGAAGCCGCCCGCGACTACTCCGAGAGGGGTGGAAGGCCGTACTCCCCCCGCTCCGCCTGCGCCCCCGAGCCGCTTTGCCGCAAAGCCTCCGTGGCTGAAAGTCCGCGCCCCCGGTGGTGCGAGTTACACGCATCTGAAGGAGACGTTTCGCGCGCTCGATCTCCACACTGTCTGCGAAGAGGCTCGTTGCCCCAACGTGGGAGAGTGCTGGACCGAAGGTACGGCGACGGTCATGTTGCTCGGCGACGTGTGCACCCGCGGTTGCCGCTTCTGTGCCGTTACGACGGGAAATCCTCGCGGCGCCGTCGACGTCCGTGAACCCGAGCACGTCGCGCGCGCTCTCTCGAAGCTCGGCCTCCAATACGTCGTCATGACCATGGTCGACCGAGACGACCTCCTGGATGGTGGCGCCTCTCACGTTGGCAAGACCGTCACGCGTTTGCGCGAACTGAGACCGGACATGCTCATCGAGACGCTGCTGGGCGACTTCGGCGGTCACCTCGATTACGTCGATGTCACCGTCGATGCAAAGCCCCACGTATGGGCGCACAACATCGAAGTCGTTCGCCGGCTTCAACGCGCGATCCGCGACGTGCGATGCAGCTACGAGCAATCCCTGGCCGTGCTCGCGCGCGCCAAGTCTCGCGACGCTGGTTGCATCACGAAGTCTTCCATCATGGTCGGCGTCGGCGAAACGGACGACGAAGTGATGGAAACGCTCGCTGACCTTCGAAAGGTAGGGGTCGACATCGTGACCGTCGGTCAGTACCTGCGCCCCACGCCGAAACACGCCGAGGTTCATCGCTATGTCAAGCCCGCGACGTTCGCGCGCTACGAAGAAGAAGCGAAGCGTTTGGGGTTCCAGTATTGCGCGAGCGGTCCGCTCGTCCGTAGCTCGTACAAGGCAGCCGAAGTATTCGTTCGAAGCATCTTGAAACCAGGCGACGACGCTACGGCGGACGCGATGCTCAAAGCACGGCTCGCGGAGGCGCATGCCCGTGCTGCCGAACATGCCGGCGAGTCCGGGACTACGGCCGGCCCGTCCATGGCCGAACTCGCGGCGCGCGCTACGTCGACTCTGCTCCCGGCGAACTCCCTCTTGCGACGAGGCTGACGTGCATTTTGCGAGCTATCGATTCTGCTCCCCCCTGATCGTCATCGCCCTCGCGAGCGGCGGCTGCGGCGGTGGTGCAAAGACGGCCCCGAATCCGCATGCCGCGCCCACGAGCTCGGCCTCGGTCGCGACGAAGAGTGCGCCGGCACCGGTTCTCACGCCGGACCTCATCAAGCAAACGGTGCAGACGAATGCGAAGTCCGTGAAGCTTTGTTACGACGAGGGCTTGAAGCGCAATCCAAAGCTCCGCGGCACCGTCAACACGCGCTTCGTCATCGGCGCCGATGGTCTCGTGAAATCGTCCGAACTCCACGTCGACGAAACACATCCTGCATTCCCGGACGCAAAGGTCGCAGCGTGTGTGCTCGAGACGTTCACGGCGCTCGTGTTCGCGAAACCAAAGTCGGGAACGGGCACGGTTTCCGTGACTTATCCGTGGGTTCTCACTCCCGAAGAATGAGCGATCGCCTCGAGCAGTATCGACTTCGCCTTTTCGCGTTCGACTTCGCGGGTGACATTCCGTGACGTGATGAACCGTTGGCGACCAGACAGCGGTAGGTTACAAATGAATCATGCGCTTCTCCTGGTTTCGACGATTCGCGTGCCTTTCAGCTTTTTCGGCCCTCACCTGGGCCTGCGGAACGAGTAGCGGGACATCGTCTGGTTCCAGCGGTGCGTCGGGCACGTCTGCCGAGGACGCATCTGTCGACGCACAGCAGGACTCGGGCCCGGTCGAAACCGTGATCCCCGCCGCCTCCACGTTCATCGCCGTGTGTCAGCTCATTCAGAAAGTCGACCTCCGCGGCATGCTGCACGTTTATGGCGAGGTGAAGTACGGGCCCATCGATCCCAAGCTCGGCAAAGCGACGGAGGCCACCATGACCCTTTCGCCGTTGAAACTCGGAACGAACACACTCGACGCGTCCGTTCGCGTGGGCACGCCGCTCACCTTCCCGAAGGGCCCGTTCTCCGCCGACGGCAAGTATCACGAGAGTCTCGACAACGTGACCATCGACAAGGCAGCCGCCGCGACGAACGAGGAACAGCACTATCCCAAGTTCGACGCGCGCTTTCGCAACGTCTACGGGAACTACGATCTCTGCCTCAACGTGACGGAGCAGAACGGGGCGACCTCCGTCATCAAGTGCGTCACGATTCAGGCGAAGCCGACCGACACGTACGTCGACACGCACGACACGCTCACGGTCGACGCGCTCTCCGGCGCGATCATCTACGACAGCAAGCCTTGCGACTGAGCGCGAACCTGGGCCGGCTCAGTGAGTATCGTGTGTGCGGGTTACCTACCTGAGCCTACCTAAACGCGCTTGCGGACCTCCGGCGGGGTGCGCAAACTGGAATAGATCCATCTGCCATCCGTCTACGTCTGTAGGGCAGCGGCGTTCGCCAGGACGGCCGCGCGGGCCTATAAAGAAAGCGCCGACTCGCGCTGCGGCTAGAAAGAAAAAAGCATGAAGCACGCACTTCCTCTCGCTCTTACGGCTTCGATTCTCGCGCTCGGTGGGGCGGCCCATGCCTTTACACCTGCGGCGCCGGTGGTCGCAGCTGTGCCCGAGTACGCGCTGGACAGTTCGCTATATGTCCCCGGGGCCGACCTCACGGAGCCGGCAGATTTTCGCAGTGGAGACCTGCTCGCCGTCGACCTCGTGGATGACGCTTCCCCCGCGGACATCGCGGCGCTCGGACAAAAGTATGGCATCGCGTTCGAAGACAACAGTCCCGAGGTGACCGACGACGGCAAGGTCGAGGTCGTGCGGCTCTCGGCTCGCGTTCTCGGCGGCCAGAGCTACAGCATGGCGCAGCTCATCGAGCTGCTCTCGAACGAGAAGCTCGTCGAGGCCGTCGAACCCGTCACGCAGCTGAATGCGCTCTTCGTTCCGAACGACCCGAAGTACAGCGAGCAGTGGCACCTTAAGCGCGCGGGGGCCGAGAAGGCCTGGGAATACTCGTGCGGACGCGGCGTCACCGTCGCGGTCATCGATACGGGTGTTGCGTGTTTCGACAAGGGCCCCTTCACGAAGGGCACCGACCTCGCCGGCACGCGCTGTGTCCCCGGGCACAACTTCGTCGCAAAGAATGGCGACGCGTACGACGACCACGGTCACGGCACACACGTCGCGGGCACCATCGCTCAAACCACGAACAACGGGTTGGGGGTAGCGGGCCTCGCGTATTGCGCAAACCTCATGCCCGTCAAGGTGCTCAGCAAGACGGGGTCCGGAACGAACACCGATGTCGCCGAGGGCATTCGGTGGGCGGTCGACCACGGCGCCCAGGTCATCAACATGTCGCTCGGAGGGCCGTACCCCAGCAAGGTCATCGAAAATGCCGTGAAGCACGCGCGTGCGAAGGGCGTACTCATCGTGGCGGCGGCCGGCAACAGCGGTAAGTCGGTGGGCTACCCGGCTGCGTTTCCGACGGTCCTCGCCGTGAGTGCGACCGACAAGAACGACAACATCGCATGGTTCTCCTCGCGTGGCCCTCAGGTGGGAATCGGCGCCCCGGGCGTCGGCGTTGTCCAGCAGACGGTCTGCAACAACGGTCGCGACAAGTGTGAAGTGTTCGGCGTGTTCAATGGCACGAGTATGGCTTCTCCTCACGTCGCTGGCGCCGCAGCGATGCTCGTCGCGCAGGGCATCACGGATGTCGACTCGATCAAGAGCGCCCTACAAAGCACCGCCACCGAGAAGAGCGACAAGAATCTCTTCGGCGCCGGCATTCTCAATGCCGACGCTGCGACGTCCAAGGTGCATTGGTCGCACCTCTTGTTCCGTGCAGCGGCGCTCCTCGGTGTCCTCTTCGGTCTTCGCGCCATGATCGGGAAGGGCAAAGGTAAGTTTGCGCTTCCGAAGCGTGCTCTCGCCGCCGCGCTGGCGTTCGGTACGGGGCTTTTGCCTCTCGCGGCCACGCTTGGCCTCGCATCGCGCTCGGGCGCACTCCGTCCGGTCGTCGAGGCCGTATCTCGCCCGGTCTTCGAGTGGCCTCTCTTGCTCGACGTCGGCATGTACAAGTGGACGCTTCTCTTCACGGCGGTGCCGGCGGTTGCGCTCACGCTGCTCGGTTTCGGCTCGAAACAGGCCCGTCCCGTCATCGGCGGCATCGCAGCAGGCACGGCAGCCTTCGCGGTTCAAATGGCCCTTCAAGCAGACGCGAGCTTCGCGCTCGGTTCGTTCGGACTTCGCCTCGTCATGGCTGTGACCGCCGTCGTGTGCTTCTTCGTGGCGCGCCTCACGCTCGACTCGAAGAGCGCCTGATCCCGTTCGGAGAGGGCGCTGCGACGTGTCGCCTGCGCGCACGCGGACGAAACGGGCGTATCGAGGCGACTCGAAGTGTATCCTTGGCCTGTGGCGATCCGCTCGACCCGTCCGCTCGCACGCTCGACGTTGCTCGCGCTCGTTCTGCTCACGGCGCGCGCGCGATCCGAAGAGCCGAAGAGCGCCGGCCTCGATGAGCCGGATCCGAGGGCCGAGTGGACACCGCCCCTTCTTCACACCCTCGCGTTGTTCTCGGTGCAGCGCGTCGCGGAGGCGTGGCTCTGGCCCGAGCCCTTCGCTCGCGTGGATGAGTTCGGCAAGCACTACATCGATGCCTTCACCAAGCCGCCGCTTTTCGATCCGTCGCGGCCTGCGTTCCAGTGGGACGGAGACTCCGCATTCCTCAACGTGGCGGGGCACGGACTCATGGGCAGCGAGCTCTACCTACGCGCGCGGACCTGCTCGTTCGGGTGGGCGGGCTCCTTCGCGTTCGCCGCCGGAGCGTCGGCCGTGTGGGAATACGCCTTCGAAGGAAACGGGGTGCGACCCTCGGCCCAAGACCTCGTGTACACGCCGCTTGCGGGCATGGCGCTCGGTGAACTCCGTTACTTCGGGTGGACCCGGGTTCGCTCCGAGGGAGCGTCGCCGAAGGTTCGTTGGCTGCGCTACGTACTCGACCCCCTCGGCGAATTCGAACGGGCCCTTGGCAGTCCTTGCTGAGCCAAGAAAGGCTGGGGGGCGGGGGAGCAGACGCGGGCGGGCGGCGCCAAATAGAGTGCGCGTAGAGGTCGAACCCGGGTTATCCTGAAGGAAGATGTCCCTCAAGATTGACCAGGATCATTCGCGCTTTCGGCAGATCGTCAAAGGCAAGATTCGGCAGAACCTAAGGAAGTACATCTCGTCCGGCGAGCTCCTCGGGCGTCAGGGCAAAGAGGTCGTCTCGATTCCCATTCCGCAGATCGACATCCCCCACTTCAAGTACGGCGACAAGCAAGGCGGTGGCGCCGGCCAGGGTGACGGAAACGTCGGCGACCCGATGGGCGGTGAAGAAGAGCAAGAGGGCGAGGGCGAGGGGAAGAAGGCCGGCAAGGACGGTGGCGAGCACAGTCTCGAAGTCGATGTCACGCTCGATGAGCTGGCCGACATCCTCGGCGAAGAACTCGAGCTTCCGGATATCCAAGATCGCGGCAAGAGCAAGATCATCAGCGCCAAGGACCGCTATACCGGCGTTCGGCGGGTCGGCCCTGAATCGCTACGCCATTTTCGTCGCACGTACCGCGAAGCCCTGAAGCGCCAAATCTCGGTGGGGTCCTACGAGCCCAAGAACCCGCTCATCGTGCCCATCCCCGAAGACCGTCGCTACCGAAGCTGGAAGACGGAGCCGGAACCGGTCACGAACGCCGTCATCATCTACATGATGGACGTGTCAGGCTCGATGGGCGACGAGCAGAAAGAGATCGTTCGCATCGAAAGCTTCTGGCTCGATGCATGGCTCAAGAAGCAATACAAAGGTCTCGAAGCTCGCTTCATCATTCACGACGCCGTTGCCCGCGAAGTCGATCGCGAAACGTTCTTCCGCACGCGCGAAAGCGGCGGCACCATGATCTCGAGCGCGTACAAACTTTGCGCCGACCTCATCGAGGCGCACTACCCACCGACGGAGTGGAACATCTACCCGTTCCACTTCTCCGACGGCGACAACTGGTCGATGGACGACACGCTGCTCTGCGTCGACGTCTTGAAGCAGCGCATTTTGCCCGCGGTGAACATGTTCGCGTACGGTCAGGTCGAGAGTCCCTACGGCTCCGGTCAGTTCATCAAGGACGTCAAGGAGCACTTCGCGAACGACGATCGCGTGGTGACGTCGGAGATCCGCGACAAGGACGCCATCGTCGGAAGCATCAAAGACTTCTTGGGCAAGGGCAAGTAGGGGAGCGAGCGAGAGCGAACATGAGCGAATTTGCCCTGAAAACGGCGCTTCCGAACTACCTCCGTACCGAGCAGAGCCGCATCCAGAAGATCGCGGAAGAAGCGGGCCTCGACTTCTTCCCCACGGTGTTCGAGATCCTACCGTACGACCAGATGAACGAGATCGCCGCCTACGGTGGCTTTCCGAACCGATATCCGCACTGGCGCTATGGCATGGAGTACGAGCGCCTGTCGAAGAGCTACGAGTACGGCCTCTCGAAGATCTACGAGATGGTCATCAACAACAACCCTTCGTACGCCTATCTGCTCGAAGGAAACTCGCTCGTCGACCAGAAGCTCGTCATGGCGCACGTGTACGCGCACGTCGACTTCTTCAAGAACAACTACTGCTTCCGCACGACCGACCTCGACATCGGCGGTCGCAGCGCAAATCCCATCGCGCGCCCGAAGAATTACGATCCGAATCGCCGCTGGATCGACAAGATGGCGAACCACGGTGCGCGCGTTCGGCGCCACGCGGCGAGGCACGGGCTTTCCAAGGTCGAAGAATTCATCGACCACTGTCTCTCGCTCGAGAACCTCATCGATCCGAACGCGGCATTCGTCCCGCGCAAAGCACCGCGCGACGAAGAGTCGGAGCCGCAGGCCACGGAAGTGCCGCGTCTCAAGTCGAAAGACTACATGCAGTCTTTCATCAACCCGCAAGAATACCTCGACAAGCAGAAGAAGAAGCTCGAGACCGAGCGCGAGCAAACGAAGCGCTTCCCGGAGAAGCCGACGCGCGACGTACTGGGCTTCCTCATGGAGAATGCGCCACTCGAGCGCTGGGAGCTCGACGTCCTCGAAATCATCCGCGAAGAGTCTCTCTACTTCCTTCCGCAAATGCAGACGAAGATTATGAACGAGGGCTGGGCGACCTACTGGCACTCGAAGCTCATGACCGAACAGATTTTGGACGCATCCGAGGTCATCGACTACGCGGAGAACGCCTCTGCGGTTCTCGCGACGAGTGGCGGGCGGCTCAACCCGTACAAGATTGGCGTAGAGCTCTATCGCAACATCGAAGACCGCTGGAACAAAGGCCAGTTCGGCAAAGAGTGGGAAGAGTGCGACGACAGTGACGCGAAGAAGCACTGGAACCTTCGGCTCGGGCTCGGCAAGAAGAAGGTGTTCGAAGTCCGATCGCTCTACAGCGACGTCATGTTCATCGACGAGTTTTTGACGCCAGAGTTCTGCGCCGAGCAGAAGCTCTTCAGCTTCAGCTACTCGAATCGCAACGAACGCTACGAAATCGAGTCCCGCGAGTTCAAACAGGTGAAGGAGAAGCTGCTCTTCCAGCTCACGAACGCGGGCAACCCCTTCATCTACGTCGAGGACGCGAACTACGAAAACCGCGGTGAGCTCTATCTGAAGCACGACCACCAGGGCACCGACCTGCAGATCGACTACGCGAAGGAGGTCCTTCGTAGCTTGCAGCGCGTGTGGAAAAGGCCGGTCAACATCGCAACCGTGCTCGATGGGAAGCCCGGCGTCCTTCGCTACGACGGCTCGGAGCACTCCCAACGAGGTCCAAAGTGACCATCGATCCGCCGGTCCGCGATTGGCTCACCCGCTATTCGCCGCCCGAGTGGATTCGCGCCGCGATGCGCGAGCTCGGCACGGCCGAAAAGGCTTTCGCGGTTCGCAATGCACGCGCAGGGATCGCGGGGGCTCGCCGCGCGGCTGGCATGGCGCTGAACGGTGTGCTCGCCGTTGCGTTCCGTGAAGAGTGGGGTCGAAGCTACATGGACCACCTCGTGGCGCTCGCGAAAGACGCTTCGGCGCCCGAGGCGGTTCGCACCGCCGCCAAGACGTTGCTCGATGCGACCCCTCCCGCGGCAGGCACACTCATCGTGCTGCGCACGGCTTCGTTCGAGGAACGCGTCATCGAGGCCGCCAAGGACGTCATTGCACATGCATTCGCGCTCGTGAACCGGTACGCGAAGGCGCCGCCCCCCTCAGGAGAACCGTCGTGAAATCGAGTCGCTCGAGAGTCGTCCTTTGCTTTTCCGGTGCGCTCCTCCTGCTCGGTGCTTGGGGCTGTGAAAACGAACAGACCGGGCCGGGACCGGTCGCGCCGACACCAGCGCCCCGCAACACGTACGTTCCCGTGAGCGGCGAGAACCCGGAGGTGCCGCTGCCTCCTTCACCCATCGCGTCCACCGCGCCGACGTTCAATCCGAAGAGTGCGCCGCCCCCGCGTCCGACGACGATCAAGCTTGCTCGCTCCGGCGACGAACCGGGCAAAGCGCAGCTCGATGAAGGGGATACGGCTTTCGAGAAGGGCGACCTAGCGGCAGCCCGCAAAGCCTACGAAGCTGCTCGCAAGGCCGCCCCCAAGAAACCAGCACCGGCAGTCGGGCTCGCGCGTGTGAAGATCGCGGCGACCGACCTCCCACTCGACTACGCCGCAGGGAAGGGGAATCGAGTCGTCCTCGAAGCCGTTCGCGACTTGAAGGCCGCTGCGAAGCTCGATGCCGAGTACGGACCCGCGCAGGTCGAGCTTGGTCGCGCCCTGTTGCTTGCTGGAGACGCCGATGGTGCGCTGACCTCGCTTCGTGAAGGTGTGCGTTTGCTGCCCGAAGAACCGGAGGCGCATTCGGCGCTCGGCATTGCGCTGCTTGCGACGGGCAGCGGCGACAAGGCGATCGCACCGATGGCGAAGGCCGTTCAGCTCGATCCGGGGAGCCCTGCGCGGCACGGCAACTACGGCACCGTGCTCTTGATGCAGGGGCAAGTGAAGGAGGCCGTCGCGGCGTACGAGTCTCAAGTGGCATTTGCCGACAACGATGCGAAAGCACACTCGGACCTCGGCACAGCGTTGCTCGCTGCAAACGACATCCCGCGCGCGACCAAGGAGCTCGAGCGCGCAGTAGCGCTCGATCCCAAGCGCGCCACGTTTCGCTCCAACTTGGGCTTTGCGCGACAGTCCGCCGGCAAGCTCGCAGAGGCACAAGCCGACTACGAGCAAGCGACCAAACTCGACCCGCAACTCGCGAGCGCATGGATCAACCTCGCCACCGTTCTCTCGAAAGACAAGTCGACCCGCAAACGCGCGCGTGACGCACTCGAGACAGCAAAGAAGATCGACCCGACCGACCCCCGGGTGAAGGCGAATCTCGAAGAGCTCGACGACCTCGAGAAGAAGTCGCCCTGACGCGGGGCCGCCGCTCTAACGCACTTCGAACGTCACGGCTCCTCCGAGCCCACCCACGCGTGTGCCGTCCCATATCGTGACGACGTGCGCGCCCGCGTGAAGGTTCTTTGCCGGAAAGCATGCGAGCGCCTTCGGAGGGCACGCGCCGTAGTCGATCTGCCTCTTCTCCGGCGGAATGCCGCGAATGATCGACCATTCCGCGTCTGCAGGGTCGCCGCTGGTCGTGTCGGAGCGCTGAAGGGAGAGGTCCCAGCCGTCTGCGTCTGGCAACAAGGCCCCGCTTGGCGTCGTCCAACAGATGCGAGGCGATGCGCCTGCTGGAACGATCACGCTCGAAGGGACTTCCTTCGGACTCGTCGTGAGCGCCACGAGGATCGTGCAGTTGGGGTCGGGCAGCGGTGAGTCGCTGTTCGTGCCCGTGTCTGACGGATCACCTGCGCGTGAATCGGGCGTCTCGCTTGCAGCGTCGTCCTGGGACGCTTCCGTTCCGGAGGCTCCTCCGTCTACGGCGGAGGACCGAGATACGGTGTCGGGCGTAGCGCACGCACCAAGCATGCAACACGCGGCCGTGGAGCCACCAAGAATGAATGCAGCGAACGACGAACGCGATGCCATGAATGTTGGATGCGCCAGCGCGTTCAAACGGCTCATCGATGTCGGAAAATGTCTGCAACGACTTGGCTCGCACATACATGTGTCAACTCGAAACGGCGTGGACGCACCTGCGCGATGACATTTGCCTTCCTTGCTTGACGTGAAACTTCGGCGCCTACTACGGTGTTTTCTCCCTCGAGAGAGCCGACAACGCGCGATCGAGAAACGAAGTGGAGGCAGTGTATGGCAGTTGGTCGAGTCAAGTGGTTCAACGACGAAAAAGGATGGGGCTTCATCAAGCAAGACGTGGGTCCCGATGTCTTCGTCCACTATTCGCAAATCGCGGGTGAAGGCCGTCGCCGCCTCGCAGAAGACGAAATGGTAGAGTTCGAAATCAAGGAGGGCCCGAAGGGACTCCAAGCGGTGAACGTGCTTCGCCCGAATCAAGACACGGCAAACGCGGCTTCCTGAACCACAGCAGCGAACCGATTGAAGCGCCCGCGGTCATGAGACCGGCGGGCGTTTTTCGTTGAGTACGCGGTGCCTGTGATCAGGCGAACAGCGGGATCTCGCGTTCGTCGAGCTCGCCACGCTCCGGGACGAACACCCGAGCCGAAACATGGATGAGCTCACCGCGTTCACCGAACTCGTACAAATTGTAGCCCGCCATCTTGTTTGGGTCCGCGTGATGAAGCGACGCACTCGTCGCACCAGCGACGGCGATGAGGCCTGCCTTCGTATCGACGGTTCGGAGCATGCGCGCGTGGAGATGACCGTGCGCGAGAAGGCCGCGCTCGACGCCCCGAAGCGCGTGCAGCAGCTTCTCGGCGTCCCAAAGGCCGTTCGTGAAAGCCTTGCGCTTGGACGCGGGATTGATGATGGGGTGATGCAACAGCAGCATCAGCGTGCGGCTCTTCACTTCCGGAAAGCCGAGGACGGTCTCGAGTGCGCGCAGCTGAGCCTCTCCGACTTTGCCCGCAGCGATCATGGGCATTTGTGGAATGGCGCTCGAGAGTCCAACGATGGCAACTGGACCGCGCAGGCGCACGAACGGGAAGGGGTCGGGCCCGACGGGGAGGTCGCTGGTCACGTAGTTGCCGAAGTACTCCATGAAGCGGCCTGACCGATGCGCCCCGGCCGTGTAAGAATCGTGATTCCCGGGGACGATGCTCACCTTCGAGGAATCGAAGCCGAGGTCGTCTTCGATGATGCGTTTCACGGCCACGAACTCGGTCTCGAGGGCGAGGTTCGTGAGGTCACCCGTGATGGCAACGTGGTCGACGTCGGAGTCGCGAAGTGCCCGCGCGAGCGCACGCACGTACTCGCTGCGATGCACGTGGTTTCGTTTGAAGCGCAGGTTTGCGTAGCCTGTGATGCGCTTGTTGAGAAAGCGCCCAAGCGGAACGCCCGCGAGGTCGAGGACGTGAAGGTCGGAAATGTGAGCCACTTTGGTCATGGTCGCTTGCTCGCCGTATCGGAAGAAGATGTGTCGTAGGCACAGCGAAACCCCACGTATTCGGTGCGCGCTGTTTGGAAGAATCGCCGAGAGGCGCCGCGTGTCGCATCTGCAGGGTCGCGAAAGGAGCCTCCGCGGACAACGTGGAACGTGCCGGTCGGTGCGCCCTTGGGGTCCGTCACGTCTTGATCGGAATAGCCGAAGCCGTCTTCGTCGATCATGTAGAAGTCCCACACCCATTCGGCGACGTTGCCTGCCAGATCGACGATGCCTTCAGGGGTCGTGCAGCCGGGAAGGGCGCCGACGGGGGCAAGGTAGAGGAATCCGTCGCGACCGTCCGTGTCGTCTCTCGAGCGCGAGCCCTGATTGCATACGCGGGGATTGTGGAGATTGCCGTAGGGAAAGGCGCGGCGATGAGTGCCGCGAGCCGCGAATTCCCATTCGGCTTCGCTGGGCAACCGTCCTCCGGCGAAGCTGCAGTAGCGCACGGCGTCTTCCCAGCGAACGTGCGTGACCGGGAAGTCAGGCCGATCGTAGCGAGCGTCACCCCGTGGAAAGCTCGCGGGGGAACAGCTGCCAGCGCGCGTGCAGTTGTCGTAGGCCTCTACGGTCACCTCCGTACGGTCGAGTTCGAAAGCGGAGAGGGTCACGCGATGGACGCGCCCTTCGGCCTTGAAGTTTGGCAGGAGCGCATCGCAAACGTTGCCCTGGACTTCGCGTGAGCAGAGGACTCGGGCTTGCTCGATTTCTTCCGGAGTCGAACCCATCACGAACCGCGCGGGCCCAAGGCGGACGCGCGAAGGCTTGGGAGCATGAACGACGATGTACGACGACGCTGCCCCCGACGCGCTCTCGGGCGGGGGCGCCCAGAGAAACGACGTCGTCATGGCAAAGGCGAGCGAAGCGCGAATCATCAGCCAGTGAGGATCCTGAGCGGACGTTCGATGAGTGCTCGAAGTTCGGCGAGAAACGCCGCGCCGACCGCACCATCGATCACGCGGTGATCGCAGGAGAGGGTCATGGAGAGCTTCATCCCCGGCACGACGGCCCCGTCTTTCACCATGGGCTCGTCGCGCACTTGGCCGACCGCCAAGATGGCGCCTTCGGGTGGATTGATGACCGCTGAAAACGAATCGATGCCGAACATGCCGAGGTTCGAAATCGAGAACGTGCCTTCCTGCATTTCTTCGGGGCGAAGCTTCTTCTGCCGAGCCCTCGAGGCGAGTTCGCGGACCTCCTTCGCGATGGCCACGATGCTCTTTTGGTCGGCGTTGCGAATGACGGGGGTAACGAGACCGTCGGCGACGGCGACGGCGACCGAGATGTCGACGCGCTTGTGTACGAGGAGCGCCTCGGCCGTGTAGGTTGCGTTGCACTCGGGCACGCGGACGAGCGCAACGGCACATGCCTTGATCAAGATGTCGTTCAGGCTCACCTTGAGCGGCTTCTCGTCGGGTGCGCCCTCCTTCGACTTCGGTGCATCTGCGGCGAGCTCTGCGTTCACGTGTTCCCGAAGGGCCGACAACTCACCGGCATCGACATCGATCGTCAAATAGAAGTGCGGAACATTTTGCTTGGATTCCGTGAGGCGTCTCGCAATCGTCTTTCTCATTGGCGAGAGCGGTCGCACTTCGGGGGCTGCGAGCGCCGCGTGGCCCGACGTCGTGATGCCAGCACCTGGAACACGAGCGAGGCCCTTTTCGCCGGAACCGGCACGCTGCTTCAAAGCTTCGACGTCGCTCGGTGCGAGACGACCATGCGGTCCCGTGGGAGAGGCCTCCGAGAGATCGACGCCGAGGTCGCGGGCCATCTTACGAATGAAAGGCGAGGCAAGCACTTGGGTTGCATCACCACTCGGACGCTCGCCCTCTCGTTCGGTACGGGTCAGAATCGACCCGGTGTGCTTGGGAGGCGCTCCGGCGGGAGCTGTATTCCCGGAGGCTTTGGGAGGCACCGGCGCCTTCGATGCCTCGGCGGGAGCGGGGGCAGGTTTCGGAGGGGAGACCTCCGCCGGTTCTCCCTTTTCAGCCGTCTCCTCCTTCTTTGGCTCGGGGGCGGCGGGGCTTGCAGCTCCTGCGGGCGCCGCACCGCCGCCGGCCTGCTTCAGCAGTTCGGAGATGTCTTCCCCCGCGCTACCGAGGATCGCGACGGGCTGCCCGAGTCGTACCGTACTGCCCGGGGGCACGAGTAGCTTCAGGAGCGTGCCTGCGTCGAAGCTTCGAAACTCCATGGTCGCCTTGTCGGTCTCCACGTCTGCAAGCACGTCGTCGACGGCGATGGTGTCGCCCTCCTTCTTGTGCCAAGCAGAGAGAAGTCCTTCCTCCATGGTCGGAGAGAGCTTGGGCATATCGAGAAGCTTCGCCATCGGACTACTCCTTTCCTTTCGCTTCGCCGTCGGCGGTGTTTGCCTTGGCTTGGGGGAGCGAGCCACTTCGCGCGAGAAGGCGCTTCACCGTATCGACGATGCGCGGCGTTTGCGGCATGCAGTATTGCTCGAGCTTCGCGTTGTACGGCATGGGGACGTCGAGCGTCGTGACGCGAAGTACCGGCGCCATGAGTGAATCGAATGCGAGGCGCTGCACGCGGTCGGCTACTTCCGCACCGACGCCCCCGTAGGGCCACCCTTCGTGCACCACCACGCAGTGATGCGTCTTCCACACGGAAGCGATGAGCGTTTCTTCGTCGAGTGGACGCAAAGAGCGCAGGTCAACCACCTCGACATCGATGCCTTCCTTCGCCAGGAGCTCGGCCGCCTCGAGAGCGAGGTGCGTCATGCGTGAGTAGGCAACGAGCGTGAGGGCCGTACCTTTGCGGACGACGTTGGCTTTGCCGAGCGGGACGATGACATCGCCTTCGGGGACGTCACCTTTGACTGAATAGAGTGTCTCCGACTCCATGACGAGAACCGGATTGTTGTCGCGAATGGCCGCTTTGAGCATGCCTTTGGCGTCCGCCGGAAAAGCCGGCGCGATGACCTTCAAGCCTGGGACTGTCGCGTAGAAGTGCTCCATGGCGTGGCTGTGCTGTGAACCCACCTGCCGCGCGCTCGCATTCGGTCCGCGGAGCACCATCGGGCAGCTGAACTGGCCACCAGACATCTGCCGCATCTTGGCTGCGTTGTTCAAAATCTGATCGAAGGCGATTGCGGAGAAATTCCAAGTCATGAACTCCACGATGGGGCGAAGACCCACCATCGCTGCTCCTACCGCGATGCCGGTGAAGCCCGCCTCGGCAATCGGCGTGTCGAGCACGCGCTTCGGCCCGAACTTCTCGAGGAGGCCCTCGGTCACTTTGTAGGCGCCTTGGTAGTGGCCCACTTCTTCACCCAGGAGAAAGACGTTCTCGTCCTTCTCCATCTCTTCTTGCATCGCTTCACGAAGCGCTTCTCGGTAACGCATGTTGGGCATAGGTTTCGCGCTTTCTCAGGCCGAGAACGGTCCGTCGTAGGTTGTGGGTTCGAGGATGGAGGCTTCCGGTTCCGGGCTCTCTTCTGCAAAACGAATGGAGGCTTGGACCTTCGCTTCGACGACCTCCTCGGCCTTCTTCACGTCTTCCTCGGATACCTTTTGCTCCGAAAGGCGCTTCCTCGCGATCTGCAGCGGATCGCGCTGTTTGCGTTCCTCGATCTCTTGCGGTGTTCGATACTTGCCGGGGTCGCTCATCGAGTGACCGCGATAGCGGTAGGTGCGCGCTTCGAGGAGGGAGGGGAGTGACTCCTCGCGGGCTCGTTTGACCGCTTCGCCAATGCGAGCCTTCACGTGATCGACGTCGTGTCCCTCGAAGCTCTCACCGTAGATGCCGTATCCGGAGGCCTTCTTCGAGACGTCCGGGACGGACATGGTGCGCTCGAGCGGCGTGCCCATCGAATACTCGTTGTTCTCGCAGATGAACACGATGGGCAGCTTCCAGAGCGCGGCGAGCGACACGCCTTCGTGAAAGCCCTGGATGGACACCGCGCCCTCGCCGAAGAAGCAAAGCGTGACGCGCTTGTCGCCTCGATACTTGGATGCGAAGGCAGCGCCGGCACCGAGCGGGATGTGACTGCCGACGATGCCGTGGCCGCCGAGCATGCCGCGCTTCGCGTCGAACATGTGCATCGAGCCGCCGAGGCCACCAGAGCAGCCCGTCTTTTTGCCATAGAGCTCGGCCATCAGTGCTTCGGGCTCCATGCCTTTGGCAAGGGCGAGTCCGTGATCGCGGTAGGTCGTGACGACGTAGTCGTTCGGCTCGAGTGCGGCGACCGCACCCGTCGCAATGGCCTCCTGGCCAATGTAGAGATGCAGGAAGCCACCGATCTTGCCTTGGGCGTACGCGCGCGCTGCCTCTTCTTCGATCCTCCGGATGAGGAGCATGGCGCGATACAGGTCGAGCAGGGAGCTTTGGGGGGTCGGCGCAGGAATGGCCTCGGTCTTGCTTAGCTTGCCGTCACTCATGAGAGGTCTTTCCGGTTTAGGGCGAATCGGGCCGAACCGCGAGTGCTAAATTGCATAGGAGAATCGAATAGATGCGCCGGATTCGCCCGCATGTACGGCCCGGCAAAAGGCGTGCCTGGATGCGGCTGGACCGGCCTTGTCCGTCTACATGTATGGAGCACGCGCGTGCTCACTCTAGAAAGCGCACAAATCGAACGGGCCGTTGGACTTTTTCGGTCACAGAAGCGTCTATCTCTCGCACACTCGATGAGGACGTTGTCCTCCTCTTCTTGGGTCCCCGCCCAAGACGATGACGAAAGAAACGCACTCCCCACGGGAACTTTTGAACGCCGATGCTTTCAAGCATCAGGCAACCAGCGAAAAGGAAGAAGGATACGGCGATGAAGAGCACCCACAAGGCGGCATGGATGATGGTGGCAGCAGCGGCACTCGTGGCTCCCTTGTTCGTCTCGGGTGACGCAGAGGCTTGTGGCGGCGAGATGTTCCGCGAGAGCATCCAGCGTTCGCCGAAGCCGCTTCCGCCGGCCCTCGTGGCGAAGGCAGAGAAGTCGCTCGACGAAGGCAAGGGCGACGCGGCCCTCGTGTCGGCGCTCCAAGCTTATCCGACGCTCGCCAAGGCGAATCCGGGCAAGGACGCGATGATGAACCGTGCGCTCCGCCTCGCAGCGATGGCGACCATCCGCAGCGGCGGCGAGCAGAGCGTCATGGGCGCGAAGGCCCCCGTTTCGTACATCGACTACGACTACGGTCGCGAAGTGAACGTGCCCGCGAAGCTCGTCGCGCCGAAGACACAGGAAGAACGCGCCGCACGTCTCGAGTGGGCCATCAAGACCCTCCGCGCGCTACACGAGCAGAACCCGACGAACGTGACGGTCGAAGGCGACCTCGGAGAGGCGCTCGCGACGGTGCCGGAGCACGAGGAAGAAGCGCTCACGAAGCTCTCGGCACTTGCGGACAAGGACCTTCTCGGTAGCCCGCAAGCGTACAGCGCGCTCGCGAAGCTCCGCTTCCGCGCGGGTCTCACGAAGAAGAGTGTCGAAGCGCTCCAGCGTTGCAACGCGATGTCGGCCAAGCCCGGCGCCTGCGGTCCGCAGCTGCCGACCAATCCTGCCTGAGGGGGGGGCACCCCCTCTCTATGGAGCCGTGCTCCATAGAGTCTCTCCCGCATTCTTTGGGGGGTTCACCCCCTCTCTATGGAGCGGAGCTCCATAGAGTCTCACCCCGAGTTTTGGGTCCCGAGCCCAAAACGTTCTTTGGGGGCTTTGCCCGCATTCTTTGGGCTCGAGGGTTGTTGTTCGTAGTGGCGAAACTTTCGGTAAGCTCACGCGCTGACGATGAAGCGAACTAGTCCAAAACGTATCGTTCAGGTCCTTGGGGTTCTCGCTCTTTTCGTTGCGTATGCTTGCAAGGAGAAGCCAAAGCCTCCTCCGGACGTGCAGCCCACGGCCACGGCGGCGCCGAGTGCAACGCTCGCTGCTCCTTCGTCGGATGTGCCGGGGAATGCGGAGCTGGGGAAAGCGCTCGTCGCCGAGCATCAGTGTAATCGCTGTCATGAGGGCACGGGGCTCGCTGCCGCTCCTCCGGCGCAGCAGTGCGTGCAGTGCCATCGGGACATCGCGGACGGGAAGTTCAATGCACCGGCGGCTTCGCTCGCGAAGTGGAAACCGGTGATCGCTCCTCTGACGGAGGTGCCTTCGTTCGTGGGAGCGGGAGCGCGCTTCAAGCGCAGCGCGATCGAAAATTATCTGCTCCAGCCACACGACCTTCGACCGAAGATGACGCAGCTGATGCCGCGGCTCGCTCTCACGCGACAAGAGGCCCGCCACATTGCAGCGTATCTCGTGCCCGACGAGACGAAAGCTGCCGTGGACGAGAAGCCCACCGGTGACGTGTCCAAAGGACGCACGGTGCTCGACACGAAGGGATGTGGAAGCTGTCACGCATTCTCCGGCGTTGCGCAGCTCCAGGGCTCGGCGATTCCCGTCACGGTCGACGCGAAGACGATGGCACGTGCGACTGTGCTCGCGCCCGATCTCCGCTACGCGCGCGATCGCATGACGACGGCGCAGCTCGAAAACTGGCTACGCTCGCCACACAAGGTCAAAGCCGACACGACGATGCCCGACATCCCGCTTACGGACGCTGAAGTCAAAGACGCGGCGAGCTACATCCTCGCGGCCGAGCTCTCGCCCAAGGGTTCGGTGGCGCCCTTCGTGCGGCTGCCGGTGCTCACGCGGAAAGTGACGTTCGAAGAGGTCGACAAGAAAGTGCTCCATCGCACGTGTTGGCACTGCCACTCGGACCCAGACTTCGCGATCGGCGATGGGGGTCCCGGCAATTCCGGCGGCTTCGGGTTCAAGCCTCGCGGGCTCAATCTCGCAAGCTACGAGGGGGTCTCCGCGGGCCTTCTCGACAAGGGCGGTCAGCGCGCGAGTGTGTTCGCGAAAGGTGGTCCCGACCAGCTCCCGCTCATGATTCGGAGCCTCGTGGCTCGCCACAACGAGGAAGCGGGCGCTCCGACCGGCGAGGTTCGTGGTATGCCTCTCGGCATGCCGCCCCTCACCGCGGAAGAAATCCAGCTGGTCGATACGTGGGTCGCGCAAGGGAGACCGAAATGAAATTCGCCATCGCATGCGTCGCATCGGCGCTGCTTTTTGCGCTCGGCGCCTCGAGCGCGGCTTGCAACAGTCGCCCTGCGACGGTGCCTTCCGACACGCCGACTTCGCAAAACGCAGGGTCCGTTGCTCCGCCCTCGTCGACGCCGCCGGCCTATACGCTCTCCATCGTCACGCCGCCGCCCGTTGCGACGCCTCCGGTGTCGCCGCCTTCGGGCTCGGCGTCGAACGCGAAGGTTCGCGTTGTCGAGTTGAACCAAGAAGGCGACCTGCCTTCGCTCGTGCGCGCGGCCAACGTTCGCGCCAAGGAAGAGCATCGCACGCTCGTCGTGTACGTCGGCGCCGACTGGTGTCCGCCTTGCAAAGCATTCCACGAAGCACTCATGAAGGGCGAGCTCGACGAGAAGTTTCCGAACATGACGGTGCTCATGGTCGACCTCGATGCGAACCGCGAACGTGTGCTCTCGGCGGGCTACGGTTCGAAGTACATCCCGTTCTTCGCGGTCCCGGGGCCCGACGGTCGAAAGGCCAAGGGTTTCGAAGTCTCGACGCTCAAGAAAGATCAGGCGATGGCCGAGATCATCGCGGGCCTCAAGAAGTTCATGTAGAGCGCGCGTCGATCGAGCGATCAGTGCGGGGGGCCACCGTCGGTCGCGGTTGCATTCGTGCTCGCGGTCGCGGTCGCACCGGGGGCTTTCGGAGCCGCTGTTTTGGCGGTGCCTTCGTGGACGACGCCCGTCGGAGCTTTGCCATGTTCGACGCTCGCGGTGGCGCTCGTGGCCACCACGCCTGCTCCGGCATCATCCACTTCCACCGACCGCACCTTGGACTTCCGGCCCATGAACAGCAGGACGACGAGAATGAGGAGCCCCACGGCGCCGAGAATCTTCTGCACACGTCGCGTGCTCCGCGCGTGCTCTTCCGCGGCATCGATTTCGGCGACGGGAGGGGGCGGGTTCGAGACGCTGGTCAGGGAAATGCGCATCGAAGCGGGCGCGGAGTTTCGCTCGCCCCTTGGCGATAGAACTGCGTGTACCTTCTCTCCAAACTCGCGGCAGTTCGGAAATCGATCCTCGGCACGTGGTGCTGCGCCCCGCGCGAGCAGTTTGGAAAGGACGTTACTCGCTCGCTCGTCCCCGTCGGGAAGCGTCACCGGGCCGATCTCGGGCCGGCCCGTGAGGAGCTCGTACAGCAGGATGGCCATCGCATATTGGTCGTTTCGTGCGGTGAAAACGCCTCGTGCCTCGACTTCGGGCGACAGGTAGGGCGACTTCGGTTCGACGACGCCGGTGGTTGCGGCGTCCGTGAGTCGCGATAGGCCGAAGTCGGTGACCATGATGCCGTGACGTGCGAGGAAGATGTTCTCCGGGCGTACGCTTCGGTGGAGCACGCCGGCCTCGTGCGCCGACGCGAGCAGGTCGCCGAGCGTGAGCGCAACCTCCGCAACCTGCTCCGTCGAGAGCGGTGCTTTGGCCATCGCACTTCGCAGCGTCGGGCCGTCGACGAAAGGGAAGACCAGGAAAAGGCCGAGCTCGGGGTCTTCCCCCATGTCGTGGAGTGGAACGGCTGCAGGATGAACGAGCACCCCACTATTGCGCGCCTCGCGCTTCAGGCGTTCGGAGAGGCCCGCCATCGCCTCGGCACCGAGGTTCAGGTCCTGGCGCAGCGTCTTGATGGTGACCTCGCGTGCGAGCATCGGGTCCCATGCGAGGAACACCTGTCCGAGCACACCCATACCGAGGGATTTGACGACTTCGTAGCGGTGGGCGATACGTTTTCCAGAAGCGCTCATGACGTGTGCGGATTGAAACAGGCGACCTTGTGCCCGGTCCCAGGAGTGTGTTCGACGAGCTCCGGGTTCTCGACGTCGCACTTGCCAGGTACGATACGCGGACACCTTGGGTGGAAGCTACACCCTTTCGGCGGCGCGAGTGGAGAGGGGGCGTCGCCGTCGAGGACGAGGCGAAGGCGCTTCTTGCTCGGGTCTGGCACCGGCACGCTTCCGAGGAGCGCGCGGGTGTAAGGGTGAAGCGCCTGCGAGAGCGCTCCTTCGGGAACGAGCTCGACGACCTGCCCCAAATACATGACCGCGATGCGATGGCTCACGTGCTCCACGACGCGCAAGTCGTGAGAGATGAAGAGATAGGCTACGCCCAGCTCTTGTTGGAGATCCATGAGCAGATTCAAGATCTGCGCCTGAATCGAGACGTCGAGCGCGCTGATGGGTTCGTCACAAACGATGAATTCGGGCTTCATCGAAAGTGCACGTGCGATGCCGATGCGCTGCCGCTGGCCGCCGGAAAACTCGTGCGGATAGCGATTCATCATCTCTGGACGCATGCCTACTTTGCGGAGAAGGTCCGTTACGGCGCTTTCTTCTTCGTCGCGCGTCTTCACGAGATCGTGAATCCACAAAGGTTCACCGATGAGCTGCCGCACGGTCATACGTGGGTTCAGGCTCGAGTAAGGGTCCTGGAAGATGAGCTGCATGTGCTTGCGAAGCGGCCGGAGCTCACTCTGCGACATGCGCGTGATGTCCTTGCCCTCGTAGATGACGCGGCCGAAGCTCGGTTCGACGAGGCGGAGGACGAGACGCCCCAGCGTGCTCTTGCCGCAGCCGCTCTCGCCGACGAGGCCGAGCGTTTCGCCCCGGCGGACCCTGAGCGATACGTTGTTCACGGCGCGGAGCGGCTCCGTCGACCGCGAGAAGAAGCCCGTCTGGACGCGGAAGTACTTGGTGAGTCGGTCGGTCGCGACGAGCGTGCGCGGCCTCGCGCCCTTGCCGAGATCGGCTTCCGACGGCCGTTCCGGCGGAACTTCGGCGTTCTGCGTCGTTGCCTCGTCGCTCACGAGATCTCCTTCCAGCGGAAGCATCGGACCTCGGAAGCCTCGCCACTCGCCTCGAGGACGGGTACTTCTTCGCGGCAGTGCGGGACGACGTACTTGCAGCGCTCACTGAAGCGACAGCCCTTCGGCAAAGCCTGCATGTCGGGCACCATACCTTCAATGACCGGCAAGTGCGTGCGTGCCTTGGGCTTCTCCGTGCCCATGCGCGAAGGGAGACTCGCGAGCAGACCGCGGGTGTACGGGTGCTGCGGGCGCTCGAATATGCGCGCCACCGGGCCGCGTTCGACGACCTGCCCAGCGTACATGACCAGTACCGAAGTCGTGTATTCTGCAACCACCGAGAGGTCGTGGGTGATGAGCAATACGCCCATCTGTAGTTCGCGCTTCAAGCGGTCGATGAGCTCGAGAATTTGCGCCTGGATGGTCACGTCGAGCGCGGTCGTGGGCTCGTCGGCGATGAGGACCGAAGGCTTGCACGAAAGAGCCATGGCGATCATCACGCGCTGTCGCATGCCGCCAGAAAGTTGATGCGGGTAGGCGTCGACGTTGCGCTCTGGCGCTGCCATGCCGACGAGCTTCAGCATTTCGATCGCCTTCGCGCGCGCTTCCGACCGAGAAACGTCTTGGTGGAGCCGCACGGCTTCGATGATTTGCCAGCCGACGGTGTAGACCGGATTGAGGCTCGTCATCGGCTCCTGAAAGACCATCGAAACGTGGTTGCCGCGGACGTCGAGCATCTCGCGTTCAGGGAGGGAAAGGAGGTCTCTACCGCCAAACTCGACGCGGCCGCTCTCGTACTGCGCAGGCGGCGTCGGCAAAAGACGCATCAGCGAGAGCGCCGTCACGCTCTTTCCGCACCCGCTCTCCCCCACGAGGCCGACGGTTTCCCCCGCATCGACGTCGAAAGAGACTTTTTCGACCGCGCGAACCGGTCCGCGATCGGTCGCGAACGTGGTCGTCAGATCAGAGACGCGGAGAAGCGGCATGCAGAGCCAAACTAGCGCAACTTTGCCTCGATGTGACGGGCTGCAGGCGCGGCGCTTGTGCTTTTCGCCGCTCTGGCCGATGCTGCTTCCGTGACGCCTCGGGGTCGTTCGCTTGCGGTCGTGTTCTGTGGGCTCGCATTTGCTGGCCTCCTCGCGTCGTCCGCGCTCGGCATTTCTTGCAAGCCGCGGTATGCGCTCTGCGAGAGTTCGAGCGAGTGCAGCCCGAATGCATGCGTCGGCGGTCGCTGCGTTCCAGCGCCTCCGGTCGCGACGGGCACCGCTGCCAACCCGCTTGGCTTCGGCTTTCGCGGCCGCAATAGCGACGCAGGGCGGCTCGCGATCGAAAAGGCTGAGCGATTCGTTCTGAGGCCGGTCGAAGTCGCGTGGGTCGGTGCTGCGCCTGCGGAAACGGGGCGATTCGAGAGCGCTGGGTCACGTCTGCGCTTGCGCTTCGCACCTTGGGTCTACCCGCGGCTCGACGCAGGCAGTGCAGGCAGCGCAGGCAGCGCAGGGAGGGAGGGGGGCCGCGTGAAGCCTCCCGGGCCCCTTCGCATTCGCGTGGAGGAGGCTTACCTTCTCCTACATCGCGCGGACGGGACGACGGCCGATCGCGTGACGTTCACGCTCGCGAACGATGACGCAGCAGCGCGTGGGGCTACGGGGGATGATGTAGGTGACGTCGATCACCCGCGATCGATCCACCCTTTTGGCGCCGAAGTGCGGGTAGATGCCCTCTCTCCATCGTGGGTGCGCCTCGACGCGCTCGCGGTGCTTCGCGATAGTGCGCTCAAATCAGGCCTTTCGCTCGTGGTGTCGTCCTCCGATGTCGCCGGCCGAGGCGTGGCATTCCACGTGCAAACGACGAACGGCGTGGGCGAAGACATGGGCATGGTAGGCGAGGACGAAGGGAAGACGATGGGCCCTTTGCTCGAGCTCTACCTCACCACGGAATCACTCACGGACGCAGGCGCCCCGGACGCGGCGACCGACGGCGGTAGCATTCGCGACGCCGCGGCGTCGGATGCGAGGGGGCGAAAAGAACGCTGAATATTCGGCGAAAGAATCCGTCGAACGTTCGAGGGCCGAGGCTCTACAATCGGGACAGCAGAAAGGTAGATCGAGGATGAAGAAGTGGCAGAACTGGAGTGCGGCGTTGTTGTTTTCGGGGGCATCCGTCCTTACGGCTACCGCATCGGGAGCGACCGCCCCTCGCAGCGGAGAGACCAGCGTGCAAGGCTCGCAGGAACTCAAGGCTGCAAACTACACGATTAACGTGAACCAGGCGGGTTGCAAGGCAGGCGCAGAGTGCACGGCCACGGTGAAGCTCGAGGCCAAGGGCGCCTTCCACCTCAACAAGGAGTATCCGCACAAGGTTACGCCCAACGCTGCCCCGGGCATCGTGTGGACCAAGGAAGCGTTCGGTCGTCCGAGCGGCGACTTCGCCGAATCGAACGAGAAGACGGGCACGATCACCCTCAAGTTCAAGGCCGAGAAGGCCGGGAAGATCGACGTGACAGCGACCTTCAAGTTCGCCGTGTGTTCCGATGCCACCTGCAATCCGAGCAAGGAAGACCTGAAGTTCGCCATCGACGTCACCAAGTAACGTCGAATTCGGCGCCACAGCTGCACGAACGGACGCTCCAGCGGGTGCTGGCGCGTCCGTTTTCTTTTCTGATAGGCTCGAAAAAGCATGAAATCGGATAGGCCGCCCCGGGATTCGAAAGGAAAGCTCGCGCCGGAGGTGGAGCGGATCGCCAAGGGGGTCGAACAACGCTTCCGCGAGGGGCGTCGCGTCCTCTCCTTCGCCGAGTACTTGGCGCTGTTCGAAGCCGATCCGTCACGCAAGTCTCGCGATGCGAGCCGCTACGTGCGAGACGCGTTCGACTACTACGGCACGCGCGAAGTGAGCTACCCGTGGGGCAAGGCGAAACGCTACAAGCTGTTCGACCTTCCGTGGGAAGAGCAGCATCCCGAGGGTATGGGAGCGCCGCTCCGTCGCGGTGCTCCGCGTGGAACGGTCATCGGCCAGGAGCACGTCCAGGAAGAGATTTACCGCGCACTCGCCAACTTCGGACGCGAGGGGCGCCCCAATCGTCTCGTGCTTCTCCACGGGCCAAATGGCTCCGCGAAGTCGACCATCGTCGGCTCCATCATGCGCGCACTCGAAGACTACTCGCAGCGTGACGATGGCGCCCTCTACTGCTTCAACTGGGTTTTTCCCTCGAATGCTACCGTCCGCGGCACGCTCGGGTTTTCCGGAAAAGGCGCGCACGACGTCGGCGAATCGTTCGCGCACCTCTCCGACGACCGTATCGACGCAAAGCTGCTCGTCGAAGTGCGCGACCACCCACTCTTCTTGATTCCCGTGCGCGAGCGCTACGAGCTCCTCGCGCGCATGAACCTACCCGAGCCGCCGAACGACTGGATCCTTCGAGGCGAACTCTCGCTGAAGAGCCAGCAGATATTCGAAGCGCTCCTTTCCAGCTACAACGGTTCCTACGCGGACGTGCTTCGCCACGTACAAGTGGTGCGCTACTTCATCTCGCAGCGCTATCGCCGGGGCGCCGTGACCATCGGGCCACAGATGTCCGTCGACGCTGGCGAACGCCAAGTCACCGCCGACCGCTCGCTGACGGCTCTCCCAGCATCACTCCAAGCGCTGTCGCTCTACGAAGTGAAGGGCGAGCTCGTCGACGCCGCGGGGGGCGTGCTCGAATTCTCTGACCTCTTGAAACGCCCTCTCGATGCGTTCAAGTATTTGCAGCTCTCGATCGAGACGGGCGAAGCGCAACTCACGGCGCAAAACGTCCAGCTCAATTGCGTGATGATGGGCAGCGCCAACGAGCTCCACTTCGACGCCTTCCGCGAGCACCCGGAGTTCGCGAGTTTTCGCGGTCGTCTCGAACCCATCCGCACGCCATACCTGCGAAGCTACGTGCTCGAACAGGAGATCTACGACGCGCTCGTGGTGCCTCAAGTGCAAAGACACGTCGCTCCGCACGCGACGCGCATCGCCGCGATGTTCGCCATCTTGACGCGCATGAAACGCCCCGACCCGGAGAAATTCTCGCAGGCCCTCGGCAAGATCGCCGGCGAGCTCTCCGCCGTCGAGAAAATGTTGCTCTACGGAAACGCGACTATTCCGGAACGCCTCGAGTCGGACGCGCAAAAGACGCTGCGCAACGGAATCAAAGAGCTCTACGAAGAGAGCGACTCTTATCCCCTCTACGAAGGACGGGTCGGTGCAAGCCCGCGCGAGATGCGCGTTCTGTTGCTCGACGCCGCCCAGTCGACCGACTACGCGTGCCTCAGTCCGATCGCTGTCATTGACGAGATCGAGGCGCTTTGCAAACGTACCTCGGAGTTCGAGTGGCTCCAGCAAGAGAAGCTGCCCCAGGGGTATCACGACGTCGATCACTTCTTGAAGGAGCTGCGAACGATGCTCCTCGAGCTATGGCAGACGGAGATGTTCACGGTGAGCGGGCTCGTCGACGAGGCGCAGTACGGCGACCTGTTCGAGCGCTACGTCCAGCACGTGAGCGTGTGGGTGAAGAAGGAGCGCATCCTCAATCGCCTGACGGGTGACTACGAAGAACCGGACGAGAAGCTCATGCAGGAAGTCGAGACGCTCCTCGACGTTCGCAGCGATCGTGAAGAGTCCCGCAAGCAGATGATCAGCAACATTGCTGCCTATGCGATCGAACATCCCGGCACGAAGGTGACGCCTTCGCTCGTGTTTCCACAAGCGAGCGCTCGCATTCGTGCAGCCATCTTCAAGACGCGCCTCCCGGCGGTCGGTGCGATCGCGAAAGACATCATCATTCTCGTGCGCGAGGAAGGAAAGGGGCTCGATCGTGCGCGAGAGAAGGCGGCGCAAGGGGCCCTCGACCGTCTCGTCTCGAATCACGGCTACTGCAAGCATTGCGCGGCCGACATGGCGAGCATGCTGCTGACGACCCGTTTCGCAGACGTCGTCAGCTAGGCGGACTAGCGATAGGCGCTTCCGTGCATGGCATCGAGCCTTTCGCGGGCGGTCCGCACGCCGAAGATGGTGTCGTGCGTCGGCGGAACGATGGGGCCGAGGCAGATGCTCGCCGCAAGGGCGGCCAGGGTGAGGGCTGCGCGATCAGAAGGCCCTTCCGTCTCCACGAGGCACACCGACGGGCATCGTGCGGCGAGTTCGCTCATGCCCTGGGATCCCTTCTCGGACTCGATGCGCTCGGCGAGCGCAAGGTCCTCGGTTTGGCGCGGACGCAAGAGGATGCAGCGCTTCGCGAGGGGCGCATTCGGAAGCTCGACGAGTAGCAGGAAGGCGTCCTCTTCCCGGAGCAGCCCTTGCGAGGCACGCGCCTTCGGCAGAGCGAGGCCGACGCGCGTTTGGAAAAACCGTGTGGCTTGGGCTTGCCATCGGCCGACGTCGAGGACGATGCCTTCCTGTGAGAACACGAGATAGGCGTTTTCGCGGCTGAAGGGCACCTCGGCACGAGGACGTAAGTACCCCTCGTCGTCGAGGAAGGCTCGGGCTTGCTCTTCTTCCACCTTCGCGCCATCTTTGCACGGGTGAGCAAGCTCGTCGACACCCACTGCCACCTCGATGCAGAGTACTTCCCCGAAGGCCCCCACGCAGTGATCGAGCGCGCTCGAGCGGTCGGCGTGCATGGATTCATGGTCATCGGCGTCGGAAGCGATACGAAAGCCGCCGAAGGAGCCGTCGCGGTCGCGCGAGAGTTCCCGGGCCTCGTGTACGCGAGCGTTGGTTGCCATCCGCACGATGCAAAAACCTATGCGTCGCAATCGTCGGCGCTGCTGGAGCTTGCTGGCGCGAAGGAAGTCGTAGCCATCGGTGAAGCAGGGCTCGACTACCACTACGATTCCTCGCCTCGACCCGTCCAGCGAGAGGTCTTCGCGGCACACATCGCGCTGGCGCGTCAGCTCCGGAAGCCGCTCGTCGTCCACACGCGGGAAGCGGCGGCGGACACTCTCGAGATCATGCGGTCGGAGAATGCCGCGGAAATTGGTGGTATCATACATTGTTTTAGCGAAGACGTGGCTTTTGCCAAGGCGGCCCTCGACCTGGGCTTCGACCTCTCTTTTTCTGGCATCGTCACGTTCAAGAACGCCGTCTCGATCCAAGAAGCGGCCGTGTTTGCTCCGGCGGATCGCATTCTCGTCGAAACCGACAGCCCCTATCTTGCTCCGGTCCCGAAGCGTGGCAAGCCTTGTGAGCCGGCGTATGTGTCCTACACGGCACGACGTGTGGCTGAACTCCGTGGAAGCTCGTTCGAAGAATTGGCACGTCAAACGACGGAGAATGCGGAGCGCCGCCTTGGCGTTCGGTTCGAGGCGGCTTAACCTGAAAGGGTGAGCATTCGTTCGGCGCCGCCCATGAGCGGAGACCTCGGGACCCGCTCTGCGCGCTCTGCGCAAAGTGAGGGGCCCGTTCGTTCGACCTTGCCGCGGTCGCTCGCGTTTCGTGGCTGGTCGGTGCTGCTCTCGGTCACGTTTCATGCCTCGCTCGTTTTCGGTGTTGCTTACGTCGCCCTGCACGGGTTCGGGCGTTCGACCAAACAGGAGGCGATCGTTACTGCACGCGGACCCGACGAACTCGAGCTACCGGTCGTGTTCGAAGGCACCGACCCTATGCCCACGCCCGTCCCGACGGGAGTCGTCGTTCCACCGCTTGCGGGAGCGGCTGCGGCCGCGCGAATCGACAACGATGCACTCGGCAAGAGCGGAACCCCGAGCCACGATCCTGCCGTCAATCTCGCGCCGCGGGCAGAGCCGTGGACGTTCGTACCCGATCCGCTGAGCGATCTGCGCCGAGAGCAGGACCAACATGTGCGGTCTGCACCCGATCGCGCGGCCTTCGAAGACCGCCGCTCAGCGCGCGAACCGATGGACCTCACGTTCGTCGCGACAGGCGCAGGCGCAGATCGCGCTCGGCGCGTGCAGGGAAGTGCTGCTTCACAGGGCGCCAAAGGGAGCTCTGTGGCTTCGCGCATGGGCGGTGCGCTCGGCCAAGACATCGAGCCTGACATCGGCGAGGGAGGCAAGGAAGGAAGCTCGCAGCTTGGTTCCCCGCATCCTTCACCGGGGCACGGCACTCCGAACGGAGCTCCTGGCGCACGCGAGCACGACGAAGCCGCTTCGATGAAGGCGCGGCCATCGGTTCCCGAGTCTCCTCCGTCCATTCCTGCGAATACGAAAGGGCTCGTGCGTGACAACGTCGATAGCGATCAAGCCGTGGCGAGCGCGCTAAGGTCCATCGTTCGCGCGAGCACTGCGGGGGGCACAGACGGAACTGGCTCGGGTGGTAGCGGTGCGCCCGGCGAGGCGGGGTTTGGGGGCGCGCGGGGCGAGGGAAGCCATGCGCGCGTCTCGGGGGCCGGGAGTGCCGATTGGTTCGATCTCGATTCTCGCGACCCGTCGCTCTTGCCCTACTTCCGTACGTTGCACGCGCGTATCGACCCGCTCACGCAGAACGCCTTTCCTCGTGCTGCCATCGTCGAATTGAAGCAGGGCTACGTCATCCTCGAAATCATCGTCCACCGCGATGGGACGGCTCGGGTGAGTTGGCCTCCGTGGCGACCGAGCGGCATTCCCGAGTACGACGCGAACTGCGCGGAAGCCGTGCGTCGCGCGCAACCCTTTCCGCCGCCGCCCGCGAACCTGGGGCACGGCGACCTGCGTATCCGGGCGACCTTCCGCGCGAACCGTCAGTGGTAGGAACGTCGCTGTCGCCTTCGAAAGGCAGCGAGCACGGCTACAGTGACGAACATCGCACCTGCCGTGCCTGCGCTGCCCCGGCTTCCTACCGTGTGTAGACTGCATCCCCCGTCGTCCTCGACGGGACCTCGGACCTCGCAACGACCGTCCGGACTACACGTTGCGGGGAAGACGCAGTTGTTCGCCGTGCTACATCGTTTGAGGCATGCAGCGGGGGCCCCTGACGCGCCAGGATTGCATTTGTAGGGCGTGCAATCGGTGACGACGTCACCCTCGCGACTGAGCTCGTGATCGTTCTGACACGTAGCGATGGTCGTGACAGTGCAGGCTCCGAGCGCATTGCAGGTCGAATTTTCTCCGCAGCGATTGGCTGGATTGCTGCCAATTGCCGCGGCGCCACAGCGACCATCATCTGCGCCCGTGAGTTTGGCCGAGGCTGCGCAGGCTTCACAGGGAGCGTCGCACGCCACATTGCAACACACGCCGAGGGCGCAGTGCTTCGTCGCGCAATCGTCGTCCGTGGTGCACTTGCCGCCGGCGGTTGGCTTGCACTGCCCCGTGGCATCGCAGCTCTTTCCGTCCTTTGCAGCGCAGGTATCCGGGTCATCGGTGGAGCGCACGGGCGTACAGATGCCAGGGTTGTCGCCCGCACACGTCTCGCAGGTTCCGCAGGCTTTGCTCTCGCAGCACGCGCCGTCGATGCAATTGCCGGATCCGCAATCGGTTCCCTTGGTGCACTCCCCACCGCGAACGTGCAGCAACCACTCGTCGAGAAGGCTTTCGCTTCCCCGGAGAAGCATTCGACCGGTGCCTGGCAATCCGACGAGCATTCCTTCGAGCCTGGCAGGGGGAACGACCGTCGCATCCTTGTCGACGAGACTCTTCCAAGTGATGCCGTCCCAGGCCCACGTATCGTTGAAGTTTTGCGTCCCCTGACCGCCAAACATGATCAGTCGTTCGCTGCGGTCGTCCCAGGCGAGCGACGCGCCCCAGCGACCGGAAGGACGTACCGTGCCCTTGTACTCGGTCCAGGTCTGACCGTCCCAGGTCCAGGTTTCGTCCGAAGGACCGCTCTCCGCGTAGCCTCCGAAGAGAACCGTGACGCCACGCTTCGGATCGAATTGCATGGCGCCTTCGAAGCGAGGGGAGGGGGACGCGCCCGCGACGGCCTGCGCAGACCAGGTGGTCCCGTTCCAACGCCACAGGTCCCCAAAGATGCCTGACGTCGTGGGTTGGCCGCCGAAAAGCCAGGCAACCTGCCGCACCGGATCGAACGAGAAACTGGCCCGGATGCGGGGAGGTGGAGCGGCCCCAGGAAACCGCTGCGTCCACGTCGTACCGTCCCAGATCCACGTATCGGGAGTACCGACCGTGCCGCTGAAGAGAATACCCTCGCCGCGGATGCTGTCGTAGGCCACGGCGGAGTGCCCACGCAGCTGAAGAGCAGGAGGCGTCGTCTTCAG
This sequence comes from Polyangiaceae bacterium, assembly GCA_046351415.1. Lineage (GTDB taxonomy): Bacteria > Myxococcota_A > Polyangia > Polyangiales > Polyangiaceae > JABFRG01. The sequence goes on from JAXLYO010000003.1 coordinate 565,879, forward strand.
AGTCCAGCGTCGTGTGACCGGGTCGAACAACCACGTCGATACGGCTCCGCCCTCGCTCGCAACGTAAAGGTGCTGCCCATTCGAGAGCGCGCCTCCTTGCATCATGCGTCGCCGAGGAGGTCGAAGGAACCCCGCATCGCGTTCGAAAGTCGACCCGTCCCAGAGAAAGAACTGCCCGAGGTCCATCGCAGCTTCGGAAGAACCGGCCGACCAATACACGATACGATTCACGCGACGATCCGACACGATGACAGGGAAGAATCCCACCTGAATGCCACCGTGGGTTGCCTGTAGGTTCCACGCAGCGCCGTTCCAGGCCCACACTTGCGTTTCCCCTCCCGCTGCAAGGTTCATCATCGTGAGCTTGTTGCGGGCGTCGTCGTAAGCGAGACGTGCCCCCTGGGCGTTGTTGCTGGGGGGTTGACCACTCCAAGGGATGACGGTCCAATCCGTGCCGTCGAATGCCCAGGTCTCGACCTTCGCGGTACCGGACGAGCCGATGCCGCCGACCAAGTACGACTTCTCAGTCCCCGGGTCGTACGCAAACCCACCGTAGGCTCTGCCCGGAGGAGAGTGGGTCGTTGCAATCTTCACCCAATTGCCGACGGCTCCGTCCCACATGAAGGTGTCCGAGGGGAAAGTGCCGACCAGGTCGTCCCCGCCGAAGAGCACTAGTTTTCCGCGCTTTCGGTCGAATGCGAGGTTGGCCCCGGTTCTTGGCCCCGGCGATACACTGGGCGTCTCTTCCTTCCAGCCTTGTCCATCCCATGTCCACGTATCACCGAGGCTACGGCTGAATGCATTGGCGCCGCCGTAGAGCAACACCTTGCCGTGCACCTCGTCGTAAGCCATCGCGGCGTACGTTCGACGCGTTGGCTGCGTAGCAAGAGCCGGCTTCTTCCAGGTGCCGTCCCAAAGCCAGGTTCCGCTCGGCATGTTCATCGAACTCGCCCCGCCGAAGACGACGAGGTTCTGTCTCGCCGCATCGAACGCGACCGCCTGCCCGTCGATGTCTTGTGGTTTGGAAACGTCCTCCCAGGCTTCGAGCTCGAAGGTCGGATCCAGTAGGACCGGAAACGTGTAAGATGCACGTGATGCGAGTGATATCGTAAACTCGCTCTTCTCGGAGCTCCAACTCCAGGCCTCACGACGCGTCGTGCCTTGGGCGTCGATGGACTCCGGCGGGGGGACGTGAGCGAGGAAACTTCCGCGTCTATCCCAGAGCCAAAGGCCATCTTGGCGCGCCTCACCGCGCGCTCCCGACGGAAGCGCAAACTGCCAGTGAAAGGTCGAGGGAGCCGTTTCGTCGCGAAGGAGTAGGAATTCCTCTCCTCGCAAATCTTCGGTGGCGACGAGGAGGTCCGCCCCGGGAAGCGCGCGCGCATACGCGACGACGCCTTTCTCCTCCGTCGCGGCCGCATCACTTGCTTCGAGGAGCCGCACGTCGATGGCGAGTGAACGCATGGCGTGCGGAAGAAACCTCACACCTTCTGCCGCTCGCTTTCCTGCGATCGCTGCCATCGTGCCGCGGCTCCGGAATGCGCCGGGCTGGTCGGCTTCCCCCTCGAAGCGTGAATGGGCGAGCGCTCGCCCGAAGACCCGATGCGGATCTCGTTCTGCGAGGACACGAGCAGCGAGCTGGGGTGAAACGTTCGGTCGCGCTTGTCCGTCGCGCGGGCTCGACATCGAACAAGCACCGGCCGTGATCAGGGCGATGGCGCCAAGTAGGCCGAGGACGAACGCTCTAGACACGAGCGCTCCCTCCTCTGCGACGCAGTAACGCGCCGAGCACCATCAGTGCCATGATCGCTCGCACCGCCTCCGAGCGCGAACGACTGGAATGTACACTGCACCCGTCGTTGAGGAGCGGCTCCGGCGGGGGGACGCATTTCCCTTCTGGCGCGCAGGTAGAGGGGAAAATGCAGTCGTTCGCGGAACTGCACGCCGTGAGGCATGCGGCTGCGCAGCGATAGGGTGCGCAGTCGCGCCGCTTACCGTCTGCGCCCTCTTCGTATCGATCAGCGATGCACGTCTGCCCGGTCTTGGTCTCGCAGACTCCTCGCACGCTGCATGTTGCACCCTCCGCGCAGCGGTTGCCGGGGTTGGTCGTCGCGCGCGCTGGGCCGCATATGCCGTCATCGCGCCCCGTCTGTTTCGCTGCGGCGGAGCATGCTTCGCAGGGACGGTCGCACGACGTGTCGCAGCATAGACCATCGACACAGAAGCCTGAACTGCAGTCCTCGGCCTTTGCGCACGTAGAGCCGAGTCCGGGCCGGCAGACGCCGTTCGCGTCGCAGCTGCTCTTGCTCGATGCAGCGCACGAGTCCGGGTCGGTTGCATTCGTTACTTTCGTGCACTTTCCAGGATCGCTGCCGGCGCACGTCTCGCAGGTGCCGCACTGTGCTGATTCGCAGCACACACCGTCGACGCACGTTCCAGAAACGCAATCTCCAGTGGTGGTGCAGCCGCTTCCCCGACTCTCCAGAGCCCACGCGGTGTTGAATTGCTGCGTGATGGCACCACCGGCGAACAAGACGGCTTTCCTCGACGCTGGGTCGACGGCGAATGCATGCAGGCCACGCGCCGGCGGCGACACGCGAGTGCGAAGTTCGACCCAGTCCGTTCCGTCCCACTCCCACGTGTCCTGAAGCGGCGCCGAAGCACCGAAGCCACCAAACATCAAAACAGTCTTGCGACCGGGATGGAAAGTGAGCGCGTGGGAGGAGCGCGCTGGCGGCTTGGTCTTGGGCTGCGCGTTCGTCCACGTGGTGCCGTTCCAGAGCCAGGTGTCTTGGAGGACGACACCGCGCGCGTCACCGCCAAATAGGACGACATTTTGCCGCACCTGATCGTACGCCATCGCGGACCAGCGCCTCGCTTTGAGTGCGGCGACGCCGGCTTGTTTGACCCAATCGGTGCCGGAGAGGAGATACGTGCTCAGAGTGGCGTCCCCGTCATCGGTCGCGAGGACGAGCGTTCCTCGCGCGGTGTCGAACGCCGTGCTGTGTCCCTCCTGCATCGTGAAGAATGGCTGCGTATCGACGCGAATGAGCTCCACGCCGTCCCAGGTGTAGGTCCCCGGAGAAGCGTCGGCGTTGCGGGAGACGATGAGCGCCCTTTCACGATTCGTGTCGTAGTCTGCGGCGATGGTGCCCGTCGGGTACGTGGAAGGGTCCGACACCTCCCTCCACGCATCCCAGCTTTCGGAGAGCACATAGGATGCGGTCGAAAAACTACCAATGCCGGCGTTACCCGCGAACGCAAGATAGGGCTCTTGGGGGGTCCAGGGCCGCGCCGCCGCGGGCCCGAAGGCATCCGACAAGAAGGACGCCGTCGTCCACGCACCGTTTGGAAGAGTCGCAACTCGCGTTCCACTCGACGTGAGGAGTACCGCGCGATCACCGGATGCTGCTCCGTGTGCAGCCGTTGCAGCGCGGTAGTTGCTCCAAAACGTCCATGAAGGTGCTGCAACGCCGAGTGTCTGCCAGGTCTGCGAGCCCTCGCTCCATCGGGCTTGTCTTCCGCTCGACTGAACCAAGATGCAGCCTACGGAGCTCGGAAAGAGCACCGCGTCTTCGTCGGGAAGAACATTGCCGCTGGGAACGCTGGTCCAATTCGACCCGTTCCAGCGCCACGTGTCCGTGAGAGAGCCACTGTCCCCTTCGCCTCCGACGAGGAAAATGTCTCCGCTCGGATCATCGAAGGCGAGGCCATAGAACGCGCGGGGCGTCGGAGACGTGGCGGGCTGAGCTTTGCGCCAGTTCGTCCCGTCCCAGAGCCAAGTGTCATTGAGGAATCGACTGGCGTCGCGGCCCCCGAACAAGACCATCGTCTTGCGAAGCCGATCGTATGCGAGGCGATGGCCGTTCCGGGGCGAAGGGCTCGTCGTCGGCTTCATTCGGACGAACGTGTTGCGCGTTCCGGCGGCAATCCAGGTATCCCCGAGAAATCCGGTGTCGTTTGCGCCGCCGAACATGACGACTTCCTGGCGCGAGACGTCGGCTGCGACTCCTTGGCCGACGCGCATCGAGGGAGCTGGTCGATAGTCGCGACGACTCCAGCCCCCCTGGATGTACGCCCATCCTGCGTCATCGTCGCGCCCCATGTACATGAGGAGCTCGTTCGTGTTGGGGTTGCGCACGAGGGCGGGGTTTTGTGGCTTTTCGGGAGCGTTGCCGATGGCCTCTTTCTGCCAGGTCGTGCCGTTGAAGCGCCAGAAGTCGCTCTGTAGGCTTTCGCCCGTCGTCGTGCGCGTATAGCCGCCCACGAGGAGAATCGTCTTGCTCGCAGCGTCGTAGCCCATCGTGCCGTCGCTCGTGGCAGGGGGGACGAACAGCGGCGACTCCTCTGTCCACGATTGGCCATCGAATGACCACGTGTCCGACAAGAGCGCATCGTCCGCGCGTCGACCTCCGAAGACGATGACGCGATTTCGGGCCCGATCGTACGCCCCCATCGATTCGCTTCGACGCTCTGGATGCGTCGGTGTCGGGATCTCCGTCCAGTCCGTCCCGTCCCATGTGTAGGTGTCTTCGAGCTTGCTGGTCCATGACGCAGAGCCACCAAAGAGAACTGCCTTGCCGCGGGCCTCATCGAAGACCATGACTGCACGTGAGCGCGCCGGCGGCCGGTGCTGCGGATTCTTTTTCGTCCACGTGACGCCATTCCAGACCCACGTATCGGCCAACGGGGTGCCGGAGTTCATGTCGGAGATGCCACCAAAGAGCACGACCTCCTTCCGCACGGTGTCGTACACCATTGCGTGCATGCAACGGGCGGGTGCGCTCGTGGGGGGCTGCGCACGGGTGTAGTGCGCGCCGTCCCACAACCACGTTTCGCCGTTCGGTACTATTCCGCCCAGACCTCCGAAGAGTACGGTGCGATCGCGGTCGCGGTCGTAGGCTTGCCCACGATAGTGCGCAAAGGAAAGGGAAGTTTCGCCACGCGAAGGGACGTACTCGGACCACAGACCTCCCTTGTTGAGCCACGTCTCATGCGACTGCGTGACGAGAAACACGCTGCGCTTCTCGTCGTAGGTCATGTTGGCTGCGGCAATGCTGCGTGGCGTCCTCACTTCGGACCAGGCAAGACTCTCGAACGCGGGATCGACGAGGAGCGGATAGGTCGATTCGACGTCGTTCGGCTCGAGGGTAGCCGTTACGGTGTGTTCGGTTTCGTCCCATGCGAGCGACATCGCGATGTTTCGTCCGTTCGCATCGAGTGCGTACGGGGATGGTACGTGCAGCAGGAACACGTGTTTCTGGTCGTAGAACCAAAGGCCGTCATGTCTGGTTTCGACGGCTCCTGCGACGCTCGGCAGAGTGACGCGATAGCTGAACTTGCGTGGCGCGTCCTTGCCGTGAAGAAGGTAGAACATCTCGACGCTCGTGGTGTTGCTCGACACGATCGCGTCGGTGCCAGGCATGACTCCGCGATAGACGATGCGTCCTTCGGAGAGCTCGCCCGCAACATCACGAACGTTCTCCGCTTCGACTTGAAACGCGAGGTGCGTCGCGCCTCCCGGCGCAAGGGTCCACCGTGCGCCCGCTCGCGACGGAGCCGTGACAGCGAGCGCATTTGCATTGCTACGGTGGCCCTCGGAGACGAAGCCGTTCGGCGAAGTCGAGAACCCGAGCCCGGGTGCCCGCGGGAGCAGAGCCTCGTGGAACGCGGCGTCGAACTTCGCGATGGCTGCCGCCGTGTGAAGGGCGTCACGCTCGTGGGTGCTACAGCCTTCTGCCCCAAGGGCGATGAACGCAACGAGTGTCGCAAACACGCCGCAAAGAACGCGATATGGCAGGTTCGAGGAGCGCTTCATGCGTCCGTCGAGTGTATCAGGTGGGCGCCCTGCGAGGGCTCGCTCCAACTGTGGGCACTCGCCCCCTCCTGATTGCAGGAGGGGGGACCCCCGAAGGCTGCGGGACGGGGGTCCCCAAAGGAAGTGTCTTCGTCGGGGCGAGAGGATTCGAACCTCCGACTCCCTGATCCCGAACCAGGTGCGCTACCAGGCTGCGCTACGCCCCGAAGGGCCTAGGGTTATGCCGCCCCGGGGCCATGCCCGTCAACGTCTTTTCCAGATCACTTTGATTCATTAGTGATTTCAACGCCATACAGGGGCGGCGTCTGCGGATTCCCCGCCCGTACCTACGCCCTTGCGGAGAAACCTTGGGCCGCGGTTGCTTTTCCAGTTTCATCAAAACCGGAAATCCAGGATTCTAGGTCAATCCGATGGAAAAGAGCACACAGCCCGAGCTTCCCGCGGTCCGCATCCTCATCGTCGACGATGACAAGGCCATCCTCGAGTACATGCAAGTCCTCCTCGAAAAGGACGGCTTCCTCGTCAAGACGCTCACCGATCCGACATTGGTCGAAGAGGAAGTCAAAGGCGGCGGATATCACCTCCTCATCCTCGATCTCATGATGCCGAAGATGGACGGCATCGAGACGCTGAAGAGGGTGCGGAAACTCGACAGCGACATCGCCGTCGTCATCTACACCGGCTATCCCAACTTGGAGACGGCGGTCGCCTCGATGAAGCTCGATGCGGTCGACTACCTACGCAAGCCTTTCAACGTCGACGAATTCCGCGACGTGCTCGATCGCGTCATGCGGAAGAAGGGCCTCGCGCGGACGCCGGAAGAGCAGCTTCACCGCGCGATTGGCGACACCATCCGCCAGCTTCGCAAAGACAAAGACCTCACCCTCAAGCAGATGTCTCGCAGGACAGGGCTCAGCGTCTCCCTGCTGTCGCAAATCGAGCGCGCAGAGTCTTCGGCGTCGATTTCGTCGCTCTACAAGATCGCCATCGCGCTCGACGCTCGCGTGCGCGACCTCTTCGGCCAGTACTGATCTGGACGCCGCCGGTCGAGCTCTCGCGGGCACTGCGAAGGGGACCGCTCGCGGGACTTTACAAGCGGCCCGGACTTGCACTATTCCGTTCACGTTTCCGCCGAAGTAGCTCAGTTGGTTCAGAGCGGGCGTTTCATACGCGCTAGGTCAGGGGTTCGACTCCCTTCTTCGGCACAGTCTACGAGGACTCCGTCCTCGCCCTACTGAGCAGAGCTCAGTAGGGTCCCACTCCTGGTTTTGGGTCCCGAGCCCAAAACGTTCTTCGGGCACTCCGTCCTCGCCCAAAACGTTTTTCGGGCACTCCGTCCTCGCCCAAAACGTTTTTCGGGCACTCCGTCCTCGCCCAAAACGTTCTTCGGGCACTCCGTCCTCGTCTCGCTTTGCTCGAGATCGGGTAGCTTGGTGGGGTGGGCGTTTCGTTCGTCTTCTGCCATGGGGAGTATGCTCCTTCTGGGTTTGCGAGTGTCTCGATCGAGTGGCGGGACTATCGGGCGGGGCTCGGAATGTTGGGGGTCTCGTGCGGCGCGATCGATGTTCTGACGGCGTCGTCGAGTCAGCCGTTTTGGGGGTGTCTGGCGGTGATTCGGACGCTGATGCGTCAGGCAGTCGTCGTTCGGGATCGGCGTCTCGTCGAGGCGGAGATGGTGGCCATGTCCGACGAAGCGGCGATCGACTTCACGGAGGCGCTTCAAGCGTGGATGGAAGGGGCGGGGGCGGCTCCTCCTTTGTTGCATACGTTCACTTCTTCGCCGGAGGACTTGGAAGCGTTTGGGGAGGCTTTGTCCGAGGAGTGGAATCGGCTGCTCGATGCGGTCGATGCTCGCTCCTCGAATACACCAGCGGAGGCGCCGCTTGCCGTTTCAGGACCGCAGGTGGTCGCGGTGCTCGACTTCTACGATCTTCGGTGTTGGGGAAGCATCTTGTGGAAGCGACTTGCGGAGCGCGCTCTTGCGGGGTCGCTTGGCCCTGCCGTCGAACTTCGCTTCGTCGTTCGTGCGATGACGGAGAGTGACCGTCTGCCGGACGAGCAGGCGCTGCTTCTGTCGTCATTCGACGAGATCTGGGTTCCTTCGTCGTTCCATTTGCCGGTATTTGCTCGTCCCGAGGTTGCGCCGACCTTCGTGGTGCCAGAGTCTTTCGACGAGTCCTTCTTTTCGGCAGCGTTGGCTCCGGCGAGGAGCGAATTAAGCGCAGGAATCACGTTTCTCGCGGTCTCGTTCTATCGTCCCGTCGCGGAGGTTCCGTCGTGGAACGAAGTGCGCAAAGCGATGCCGCTGACGATGGAAGCATTCTTTCGGGAGTTCGGCGGACAACCTGGGGCGCGCCTCATCGTCAAGGGGGCTTCGGGTGACGCCGAGACGCGGAGCGAGATCCTCGCGTGGATGGAGTCGCGCGGCATCGATCCTTCGTTCATCGAGCAGTTGGAGCTCGTGGGCTTTTGCGATGCTTCCGCCTTGCGTGACCTCTATGCGAAAGCAGACGTGTTCGTCGGCGTCTCGCGCGGAGAAGGATGGGGACGCCCCATCGTCGAGGCAATGGGCATGGGGTTGCCTTGCATCGTGACGCGGTTCAGCGGACCCGTGGAATTCGTTCGCGACGATTGTGCGTATCTCGTCGACGCACCCCTGGCGCAGGTGAGTACGTTCTTGCCCACATTCGTGGGGTGGGGCAACTTCGCCAATCCTTCGGTCGATGCGATTCGCGAGGCCATGCGCACGGCAGCGAGCGACGGCTTGCTCCTTCGTGCGAAGGGCGCCCGTGCAGCAGAACACGTGCACGCACACTACCATCGCGCCGCCATCGCGGAACGGATGGTCGCTCGCGCTCGTGTATTCTTCGCGCGCTCTTGAGCGTGTCTATTCTCCACTGAAGTCGAGACGCATCATCGTGTGACGCTTCTGTCGTACGAGAGGGATATGGGCCATGAGGCGCAACAGGAGCCCCGTTGCATCGTAGGGATGGGGGAGCAGGTCGGTGACATTCGCGATGCGATCGCTCCATGCGAGTACTTTGTCTTGCTCGTTCGCATCGAGGCCCCAGGGCATGGCTGGAAGACGATAGTGGAGGGTTCGTCGTAGCCCCTTCTGCGTGCGCCGACTGAGCCATCGCGGAATCGCGTCGAAGACCATGCTGCCGCCCGGGAAGCGCTCGGCGCAGGCCACGACGAGATGCCGCACGTCGGATGGCTTGAGGTACATCAGCAGCCCCGCGGCGGTGACGAATACGCCATGCTCCGTATCGACCTCTTCCATCCATCGAAAGTCGAGCGCAGAACACGCGACGTTGCGGTGGCGTCCCTCCGTGGGGAGAAATCGTTCGCGCACTGCGATCGACTCGGGCAGGTCGACCGCCAGCCATCGAACCTTGCCATCGTCGACACGCTCGAACTGTGTTTCGAGACCTGCGGCGAGCTCGACGACCGTGCAGCCAGGATGCGCGCGCATGAACCGCATCACCTCCTGGTCGAACACCATGGCACGATGCACCAATGTGGAATCGAGGCGCCCGAAATTGCGCTCGTATGGGTACTCGATCGCATCGGCGATGGCGATGGCGCTTTCGTCGCGGAAAAACGTGCGCTTTCGCGCCGCCGCCGCTCGATGATGAAGAGGCCAAAGAAGCGTCTCAGGCACGCCCTTCAAATCGACTTTCAATATCGGAGGCTTCTCCGGCTTCACGAGAGCACCGCCCGGACGCTCTTGCGCACGATGTCGAGGAGCTCGTCGAGCGCACCGTCGTCGATGACGAGTGGAGGACAGACGTAGACCGTGTCGCCCAGCGGACGGAGGTATGCGCCGCGTTTTCGTGCCTCTTCGTACACCTTCCAGCCGACTTCACCGCCATAGCCTAGGCCGCCCAAATCTGCGGCACCGATCATGCCCAACGATCGCACTCGCTCGACGCCCGCGATCGAAGAAAGCTCGGAGAACGCCGTGGCGATCTTTCTCGACTGCTTGGCTACGTTGCCGAGGATGTCCTCGTCTCGGTAGATGCGGAGCACTTCGCGCGCCAAGGCGGCTCCCAGTGGATTCCCGCAAAAGGTGTGGCCGTAATAGAACGCTTGGTCGCGCGCTCCTCGGAACGCTTGCTCGATACGCTTCGTGCAGAGCGTCGCTGCCATGGGCAGGACGGATGCGAATGCCTTACCGATGCAAAGGAAATCCGGCGTGATGCCCGCATGCTCGCAAGCGAAGAAGGGCCCCGTCCG
>JAXLYO010000004.1:0-560132 GCA_046351415.1 Polyangiaceae bacterium
ACTGCAACATGGCGGCGCGGATCACGCGCTCCGCGGTTTCGCCAGTAGAGTCCGAAAGAATATCGAGGCGTTTGTTCACTGGTTCGCCCGCCTACGCCAGCAGTATCCGTCCGCCAGCGTTCAGGTACAAGCGCCGACGACTCCGAACCAGTATTTTTGAGCATTTTCGTGCGTTTGCCTTATGGCTCTGGCGGTTTCTCGCAGGGGGAGCGGGGGTACTCGTTCCGGCAGCAGAAGGGCGCCAAAGGGCGCGATCTTGCGCGATTTTCAACTTACGTGAATGTCTACGCGGTGGGGTGTAGACTTCCGTAGATCTCTCGACTCGTTCCCGGGCTCGTCGGTCTCGTCGGCTCTGGGCTCGATCGCGGCTCCTCTCACGCGCATGCGTCGCTCCGAACCCCCCAAGATCCGGCGGAAGCCCGAATCGCCGTCCACGGCGGGGTCCGTCGCACGTCCGCTGCCTGCGCCACGTCCGCCGCCGCCTGTCGTCGCGCGCGCGAGCTCTCCGCCTCCACGCGTCAAGTTGCCGATGCCGACGCCGCCTCCGAAGCGCGCGAGCGATCCGCCTCCGTCCCTGCAGGGAGGGGGAGCGAACACCGAGCGGAGAACGCCCTCGCGCCTTCCTCCGCCGCAGATGCCGCCAGCGTTCGGGCGGCCCGTCGTCATCGAAGCATCGACGGCGGAAGTCGCGGCAGGGACGCTCGAAACGCTTTCTGCGGAGTTCGAACCGACGCTGCCGGGGCAGCGTATTGCGCCGCCCGCGGGAACGCCATCGCAGGTGCGTACGCTCGACCACGGAGCTTCGTCGCGCGAAGAACGTGCACCGCGTCCCTCCGAAGACGACCTCCTCGCCACGCAGCGTGAAACGGATCTTCGGACGAAGCGAGCCATGGCCGATGGGTATGCGGCGACGCATCGCGCGCCCGGGCTGGGGACAGGGTTGCTGACGCCGGTCCACAACCGCGATGCCGAGACGCTGGATCTTCCGGACAGCGTGCCGACGCCATCCTATCCCTACGACAGCTCCGAACTTCCGACGGCGAACATCGTTGCGGTCGGGCCGTCGAAGCCCGTGGTGATGCCTCCGCCCTCCCAGCCGAACCTGGAACTGCAAACGCGCCAAAGAAACTCCGCGCCGCGGGACGCGTTCTTCTTCGTCGATCACGACTCGGAGCGGACGCTCGCGCGCGAAGTCTCCTCGCTCCCCCTCGTCACGCCGCAAGTGGGGGCATCATCCCCTTCGTCACCGTTCCTCGATGCCGCCGCTCCGGTTCGGGGGCTCGTGTCCGATTCGCTCGACGCGTTCCAGCCTTCGAACTTCTTGAACGACCCGTCAGCTTCGTTCGACGCCATGTCGGTGCAGACGGGAGATATTTTGCCCGCGATGGCGGCTCGTGCAGCTGCGACGCAGCCAATCTACATGAGCCCTTCGGCGCCGCCTGCTCCCACGCCGCCGCTTGGAGAAACGTTTCCGCGTGCCGAGGCGAGTGCACGAGGGGGCGGAGCGACGCGCGTACTTTCGTCGCACCACAACAGTTCGTTCCCGCCGCCCGCGAACCATGCGCCGCCACCGCCGCCCGTGCAGCCTGCGCGTCCCCTCGAAAGCGGATCGCTCGATGCGTACCCGCCACTCCGGTTCGGGGGCGACCCTCCGCGCGGCTATCACCCGGCGCCCGCGCCTCAATGGGGACCACCGCCGCCGGCCCTCGCCGAAACGGGCATCGTAAGACGGCCGGTTCCTCCGGCCCCCGTGTCCCTTCCTGCGCCGCCTCCGCGCACGCTTCGCTGGGTAGCACTCGGTCTCGTCCTCGGCGCGGCGATCGTCCTTCTCGGTTATCGCTATCTTCTGCGCCCCATCGACCCGCGGCCGACGTTGCCGGCTCCCGTCGCCACGCTGCCGGCGCCTCCGGCACTTCCGCCGAGCTTGGACCCCGCACTCCAGCCGCCGCTCCAAGTGCAGAATACACCGATTCCCACGCCGCCGCTTCCGACCGCGACGCAGGTCGCCACGGCGCCCGTGGCGCCGGCTCAGATCGCGCCCGCGAGCGCATCCGCCGCGTCGCCCAAAGCTCCGCCGAGCTACCGTCCGCCGCCACCCCCGCCGCGTGCGCAAGCCAAGCCAGCGCAGGGCGGTGATCCGCCTCCGCGGCCGCTCAATCCCGAGCCGCCTCCGCCTCCACCGGAGCCGATGCCGGGACAGAGCATCCTCGACAACGCGCTCTGACGGTCAGGTGGGCTGTCGGAAAAGCTCGCTCATGGCGACGGAGAGAATGCGTTCGCGCATCTCCGGCGACATGGCATTCAGGATGGCATTGACGTCGGCCGACGGATCGCTCGCCCGCTGACCGCCCGAACCGAGGCCAGCGCTCTCGAGCATGCCTCGAATCATGTCGTCACTCATGTCGGCGGACGATAGTTGCTTCGCCATCGGGAGGAACGTTTCGGCGAGCGGCCCGAACGACGCGGCCTTGGCTTCTGGAATGGATGCGGCGAGGTCGGCGAGGAATTCGTCGGCGAGGGCTTCGCTCATCGTGGTGACGGTGAGATGGGCGGACTCTGGAATGGCGCCGTCGTGCGCCTGGAGCTGCGCTTGGACGTACCAGCCACGCTTGTTCACAGCGTCGATGAGATGGAAGATAGAGAAACCCTCGGAGACGAACGCGACGAGACACATCTCGGGGTTGCCGATGACCTTGAGCCCCGGAATCGCGTCGATGCCTTTGCACAACTTGCGCGTCGCTTCCAGCATCGAGCGTGCGCGCTCCTTGTAACCGGCGTTGCCGACGGCATGCATGGTCGCCCAAGCAGCCGCGACCGGACCACCCGATTTCGTGCTCTGCACCGTGGGATTCACCATGGCGTAGCCGTTCCAACCCGCACACGTGAAGATCTGGTGCTTTCGGAGGTCGCGGTTCTTGTAGAGAACGACGCTCGCGCCCTTCGGACAGTAGGCGTACTTGTGGAGGTCCATCGACATCGAGGTGACGCCATCGACCGCAAAGTCGTATTGCGGGACCTTCGCGCCGAGCTCGCGGAAGTAGTTCAGCAGGAAGCCGCCGATGCACCCATCGACATGCAGCAAAATGCCAGCCTTCTTCGTGATGGCTGCGATCTCTTCGACGGGGTCGACGACGCCGTGCGCGTAAGCCGAAGCCGACGCCACGACGAGCGCCGTGTTCGGATTGATGGCTGCGCGAATCTTTTCGACGTCGGCGCGGAGCGTCTTGTTGTCGACCGGAACGACCACGATCTTGACGTCGAAGTAGTGCGCGGCTTTGAAGAACGCGGCGTGCGCGCTCGACGAAACGATGATCTCGGGCTCCTTGATTCCTCGCTCTTTGCGGGCCCAATCACGGGCGGTCTTCACCGCGAGGAGACAGCTCTCCGTTCCGCCGGACGTGAAGCTCCCCACGGTGTCCTGGTCGCCGTGAAGATGGGAAGCGCACATCGAAATGATGTCGTTCTCCATGTGACGGAGACTCGGAAACGCTGTCGGGTCCAGCGCGTTTTCGGAGAGAAACTCCATGTACGCAGCCTTCTGGATCTTCTCGGTGTCGTCTCCTGGAGGGTAGACGTAGGCCCATACTCGGCCAGAACGCCATGGCAAATCGTTTGCGCGCAGGTCCGCGAGTCTCGCGAGGAGCTCGGGGCCCGCGGAGCCATTCTCCGGGATCTTCTTCATGAGAACCTTTACTTCTTTCGGGGAGCGCTGGAATCGTGAGCGGTTGCAGCTTCTTCAGTCGATGCCGGAGCGAAAGACGTGGCCGGCGGCGCATCCGTTGCCGACGCGGTCGCCGCAGCTCCCGTGCGTGCGGCGCGCGGTTTCGTGTTTCCAAACCCGAACTCGAGGTACGCGAAGGCATCTTCACCGAGCTCGAGGAGGTCGGGCTTGCACTTCTTGTCGAACCACTCGCGCATGGTGACGCGAATGGTTCCGATCGTGGCCGCAGCAATGACCTTGGCGCGGCGTTCCTCGTCCGGGTCGGTGCTGCCACCCAGGAAGGCGTCGACGATGATCTCTTCGAGCTCGCGATCGGCCTGCTGTTCGTAGGCCGCGAGCGCGGGGGACGAGTCGACGAGACGCTGACGGAGAGCGCGTTCGGTCTTCTCGTTCATGTATTCGCGAGCGATCGCGTAGCAGGCCTCCTTCACCGCGCGGAAGCCCTCTTGCTTCACGTTGAGCAGCTCGAGGAGTTCGCGGAACTTTCGGAGGCGCTCTTCTTGCGCCGGAAACGCCGCGGATTCCTTGCTCGGGAAATACCGGAAGAAGGAACGCCGAGAGACGCCTGCGCGTTCAGCGATGGCATCGACCGTCGTCGACTCGAAGCCGTTCTGCGTAAACAGGTCGAGTGCGGCGCGTCCGAGCGCTTCTCGGGCCTTTGCTTTCTTTTGCTCTCTTAGCCCCATAATATGACCTCAAGCGTACACGAGGCTCCGTGCCTTGGGGAAGCCCTTACCGCCGGTCTGCCTCCGTTCGTTCTGCGGCCTCGAGGCCTCCCTCCGGAGCCGCATTCTCGCGCTTGCCTCGGGGCGTGCTGCCCGCACTTGGCCGGTGGCGTTCTCGCCCGCGCTTGCGCGCACCCGAAGTGATTTCACGCACACGACGCAAAATGCCGAATCGAGCGCGATTCGAGAGTTTTCTGCTATGACCGCGGCCATGTCGCTGGAAGAGAAGCTCGTTTCCAACCTGGAGCGCATCGCCAAGGGCGGTGCACCGAAGTACCACCAGAAGAACGCCGAGACCGGAAAGCTGTTCGCACGTGATCGCATCGCGAAGCTTTGCGACGAAGGGTCGTTCGTCGAGGACGCGGCACTCGCCAACAATCTCGACGCGGACTTGCCCGCGGACGGCGTCATCACCGGGCTCGCGCGCATGGAGGGTCGCACGGTGGCGATCATGGCGAACGATTCCACCGTGAAAGCTGGCTCCTGGGGAAAGCGCACCGTCGAGAAGATCCTGCGCATCCAAGAGACGGCCGAGCGCCTTCGGGTCCCGCTCTTCTACCTCGTCGACTCGGCCGGCGCTCGTATCACCGACCAGATCGAGATGTTCCCGGGTCGTCGTGGCGCGGGCCGCATCTTCTTCAATCAAGTGCGCATGAGCGGTCAAATCCCGCAAATTTGCCTCCTCTTCGGGCCGAGCGCTGCAGGCGGCGCCTACATTCCCGCATTTTGCGACGTGGTCGTCATGGTCGACGGAAACGCGAGCATGTATCTCGGCTCGCCCCGCATGGCGGAAATGGTCATCGGCGAGAAGGTGACGCTCGAAGAGATGGGCGGCGCCAAGATGCACTGCAGCGTGTCTGGCTGCGGGGACGTCCTCGTCAAAACGGAGGAGGAGGCCATCGCCTTCGCGCGGCGCTACCTCGGCTATTTCCCACAGAATTCGAGTGAGCAACCCCCGCAGGAAAGCAGCCGAGCCCCCAAGAAGAGCGGCAAGCGGATCGAAGACATCGTGCCCCCGGACGAGAACAAGTTCTTCGACATGATGGCCGTCATCCACGAGCTCATCGACGAAGGGTCTTTCTGCGAAATGAAGGCGCTCTTCGCACGTGAGATGATCACCGGCTTCGCGCGTATCGACGGCAAGCCCGTCGGCATCGTGGCGAACCAGCCCAAGTGGCTGGGCGGCGTTCTCTTCGTGGATTCCGCGGACAAAGCCGCGCGCTTCATTTGGCTCTGCGACGCCTTCAACATTCCACTGCTCTATTTGGCCGACGTCCCTGGATTCATGATCGGCACGAAGGTCGAACGGCAGGGCATCATCCGCGCCGGAGCAAAGATGATCGCAGCCATGAGCGAGGCGACGGTCCCCAAGATCTCGGTCGTCATCCGAAAGGCCTACGGCGCAGGCCTCTACGCAATGTGCGGACCGGCGTTCGAGCCGGATGCTTGCCTCGCCCTGCCGAGCGCGTCGATCGCGGTCATGGGCCCTCAAGCGGCCGTGAACGCGGTGTACTTCAACAAGATCCAAGAGGTACCCGCCGGCCCGGAACGCGACGCGTACGTGGCCAAGCTCCGCGAGGAGTACAAGGCCGACATCGACCTCATGAAACTCGCGAACGAGATGGTCATCGACGGAGTCGTCCCCGGAGACCGCTTGAGGGATGAGCTCGTTCGCCGTTTCGAGATGTACGAAGACAAGGAACCCGCTCTCGTCGATCGCAAACACATGGTGCCGCCGGTCTAGCGAGTTTATGCTCTCGCCCATGCGACGCCGACTTCCTGGGCTCTTGCTCACGCTGCTCGTTGCCGGGGCGGCCAGCGCTGCGCCTTCTTCGCCGCCTCGGGCATCTCGCGACGCGCTCGGTATGCTCCGGGTGCTCGGCGACGCGGCCGACCGTGAGCTTGCTCCATCCAGCGGAAGCTTGGGCGCCGTCGTCGCGATCCCCGAAGGGCATACTGCGGCCGAATACGGAATCGACGAATTTTCGCCAGGCTTCGGTCGCATGCGGACGAGCGCGCGGAACATCCTCGCGTTCTCGGCGGCGCACCCCGAGCTGAGAGTCGAAGTGGCGTCCCCGCTGCACCCGCTCACCGATCGCATCACGAAGCACGTTCGCAGCGGTGTTGCCAACGCTGCCGGGGTTCGTGGGGCCGGCACCATCGTCGGTGTCGCCGACACGGGCATCGACGTGACGCATGCCGATTTTCGGACGAAGGCAGGCAAGTCTCGCGTCAAATGGATCCTCGACCTCGCGCAGCCTCCGCTCGGTTTGCACGCGGACCTCGAGAAGAAGTACGGCGTCACGACCAGCAAGGGTGTGCGCTACGGCGCTGTTCTCTCCGCCGCCGACATCGACACGATGATCGCGAGCAAGGCAGAAACGCTTCCTCGCGACATCACGGGGCACGGTACCCACGTGACGGGTATCGCTGCGGGGACGGCGGAGAGCAGGTATAGCGGCGTGGCGCCGGAGGCAGACATCGTCGGCGTGCGGCTGCAGCGTGGTGGTGTCGACGCCATCGAGGCCGACGACCTTCTCTTGGCCACCAAGTTCGTGTTCGACCGTGCCGACTTCGAGAAGGAGCCTGCCGTCATCAACCTTTCGCTCGGAACGGACTTCGGTCCGCACGACGGCACCCTGCTCTGGGAGCAAGCGCTCGCGTCCCTCGTCGGCGCCGACAAACCGGGGCACATCATCGTGGCGGCGGTGGGCAACAGCGGGTCCATTGCAAACCCGGTCCATCAGAGCGTCTACGTGAGCGAGGGCTCGACGATGCGCGTTCCCGTGCGCGCGGTGCAGCCTGCTGCGAACGGTCGCGTTCAGATTTGGGTGACGAAGAATCCCAACGCCGACCTGAAGATCGGCCTCGATGGCCCCGACGGAACGTGGATCGCTCCCGTCGCGCGCGGCGAGGAGCGCGCCGATGAATCGGACGGTCACAACGCGGGTGTGATTCACGGTTCCACGAAAGACAACCAGACCATCCCGCAGGCGAGTGACAGCGCCATCGTCGTATGGTCCGGTGCGTGGCCTGCCGGTGAATACGACGTCACACTCGAGGGCAAAGGCGGCGTCGAGCTCTACATGCAGACGTTCGGTGATGCGGCGACCGCGGTCCTCCCGGTGTCGTTCACGTATGGTGTCCGCTCGGGAACGGTGAACCTTCCCGCCGACCACCCGTCGATCATCAGCGTAGGTTGCACGACGAATCGCACGCGTTGGCGCACCGTGGCGGGCTACGAGCTCGGTCCGACGATCCCCCTTCTCGACGCGGTCGGTGGTCTTCCGACGTCGGAGGTTCGCGATCCCATCGAAGGCGAGGTTTGCTACTTCTCGAGCGCAGGACCCAATGCCCTCGGTGTGCCAAAGCCGGAAATCGCAGCGCCGGGTGGCGCGGTCATCTCCGCCATGAGTTCCCAAGCGACGCCGGGGGAACCGCGAAGCATCTTCACGACGGAGAGCTGCCCCGATTTGCCGCGCGGTGGAGGCCAAGACAAGCGGTGCCTTCAGGTGGATGGCACGCACGCCGTGTCGTCCGGTACGTCGATGTCGTCACCCGTCGTCGCCGGTGTCGCCGCCTTGTTGCTCGAACGCGAGCCCACACTCACGCAGGACAAAGTCTCAGCGCTCCTCCAGGCGGGCGCGCACCGCTTCCGCGGGCCTGCGCCTTTCCAGAACCAATCGAGCTTGGGAGAGGTCGACGTCCTCGGCTCTCTCGATGCGCTCGCGCGAATGAACGATCCCAAACGCGCACTGCCGGTGTTCGCGAAGAGCTGGGCGTCGGTCAGCGTCGATTCCGTGGCGGCTGATGGTTCGATTCCTGCCACCGTCTTTCTCGAACTCCGCAACGCGGAAGACAGCGGAGCCGACCTGTTCGAAACCGCGCGGCTCACGGCGCAGGTCACGATCGATGGTACACCCGTGGCATCCCCTCCGACGATCACGCGACGGGCGCCGGGGTTGTTCGTCTACAAATACAACGCCACCGGAGCGAATGGCGGAAGGCTTGCCACGTTCGGTGCAACGTTCGACGGCGTCCCTATCGTCGCACCGCGCAGCATACCCATTGCGGCCGATAGCTGGCGAGCACTCTATCCGACCCGAGCCAAGGGTGGCTGTAGTGTGCACGAAAGTGTCATTCCCGGTACACCAAACGTGTGGGGCGGCATGGCGGCATTCGCGGCGCTCGGTATTGCTCTCGGTGTCCGCCGCGCCCGCCGTCGTCGCCACTGAGCGACGCGTTGCGCCGACGCTGAGCGCACCCGCGAATCAGTCTCGATCACTCGAGAGAGTCACCGTGTAGTTGTGCGGTTCCATGCTCGACCAGTCCGGATCGAAAGGTTCGAGTGGATCGCCGAGATTCGTTCCGACGAGAAGGAGGTACGCTGCGCTTCCCGGCTCGCTCAGGGTCATTTGCGCTTCGGTGGCTTTGTCCGGCGCGGGTACGGGGACGCGTCCGATGTCGTGTCCCGCAGCGTCCAGCTTGACGAAATGCCATCGAATGCGCGCGAAGCGCTCCCATTCGGCCTCCATGCGCAGGCCGTGACCATTTCGTCCGGAGAGATCGATGAGCACGTAGGTCGTCCCGAAGGGATGCAGGGGGCGTGGGCCGAGCAGGCGTCGCGGCGCGGCCGGCCACGGCACCTCCCAATCAGGCTTCACGGGAGGGAGGCGCGCAGCCTCGGGGAAAGCCGCGCGATCGCGGCCGAAGAAGTACCGATCGATCCCGAAGTCGCAGACCACGTCCGCGAGGGTCGAGGTCTTGAATTGGAGGCTGCGCAGGTTGTCACCGAGGACGTCGAACAGGTCGGGTTCGTTCACCCATCGATCGCTACCGGCTGGAGTGTGTCCGGCGGTCATTGCAGCGACGGCGTTCAAGATGCTCTTGCCGTAGTGGGCGTCGAGCCAACGGAAGAAGATTTCGGGCGCGGCGGTCGCTTCCGTTCGCGCTTCGGAGCCGAACCCGAACACGTCGCCTTCGGGATTCGATTGTGCTCTCGCCGTGCGCCCCGCGCGGTCGCTGCCTTCGCACGCGAGTACGGTGTCGGCGAGGGACGCGGCGAACCCGTCACGTAGTGTTGCCTTCCAACCCGGCGAACGGCTGAACGTGCCCACCTCGAGAAGTGCGCGGAGGACCGCGTGATCGAGTGGGCAGCCCTTGAGTGTCGACAGAACCCGTGCTCTCGCGAGCCCCGCGTCGAAAGCCGACAGAGTGTTTATCTGTGTAAACTGCACATGAATGTCGGCATCGAGGTCAGCGTCGAGTTCGAGTGTGACCTTCTCGGGAACCGGCCAGTCGAGCGCCTGCGAGAGTTGCCACATGCCTTCGGCCGCGCTCAGCGTCGAGAGCACGCTGCCGGGGTCTCGTCCCGACACGCAAAGAGGGTAGTGAAAGCTGCACGCTTTGGCCGACGGGTAGGGAGACGCCTCCCGCGGCGCGGCATCGGCGTCCCCGAGGAGGAGTCGATCGATGCGTGGCCCCGCGGTGCGTTCCAACGGTTCACCGCCTGTGTCGGCCCTCGCCGAACCCTGTCCGAAAAGGACGTGGGTGAGCGCCACGAGGGCCAATCGTGCCGAAAAAGCGCGCGCAGCCGCAGAAAACGCGGCGAATTCGGCTCGGACGAATGTGAAGGACCTCATTTGACAGGGAAATGCGGACGCCCGTATATTCGAAGTCCGCCACATCGAGCTGTTCGTCCAATCTGGTGGTACGGACTTTCTCGACAGGCCCCATTCTCCCATGAACACCTTCTCCCCGAAAGATGCCGTGACGTTCGATGTGGCCAAGGGCGAAGTGCGCACCGCCGGTCGCGATCGCACTCTCCTCGTCACCTCCGAAGGCCTTGCAGGTCTCCTCGCCGAGGCCTCCAATCCGGGGCGTCGAAAGTTTGGCGCGTCGGTGGGCAAGTCCGTGGGCTCGACGATCGCGGCCCGGGCGGGGTCGGGGCTCCTCGCGGGGTCTCTCGAAGGGCTCACGACGGAGCTTGCGGGTGAGCTTTCGGTCCGCGGCTTCGGGCTCGTCAGCATCGAGCAGTGGGGGCGCGCGATCGTGTTCCACATCGAAAACTCCGCCATCGGTGACGGTGACTTCATGGCTGCCGTGCTCGAGGGCGCGCTTTCGGCCATGACGGGCAAACCGGTCTTCGTGACGTCGCTCGGTAGCGGCCGTCACTTGTTTTCGGGTGAAGCCGCAGCTGCACGCGCGAAGGAAATGGTCGGCGGCGGCGCCGACTATCGCGCCGTCCTCCTCAAACTCCAGGAACGTTCGTAATGCTCAGCACTGAAGCGCGCGTCCTCAAGCTGAAGACCCTCCTCGAGCGCGTTCACGCTCGGGGTTCGCGCCTCGCGGCCGGCGCCGTTCCGAGCAGCCGGGGTCGCTTCGTGCCACCGAGCCCCGCGAGCTCCGCGCGCTCGCTCCCGAGGCCTACGCCGGCGCAGGCCCAGCCGCCTATTCCGCAACATGCGCCTGCTCAGGCAATCTCCATCCCGGCGCCCGCAGAGGTCAACACGGTCCCGCCGCCGCCGGACGCAGCGACGCAGCCGCCCTCTGCTCCGTCGGTTCCGCCGGTCGCTGTTCACGCCGAAGCGCGCACGGCGGCCGTGCTCCCCGAGCCGGTCGTGACGCATGCGAAACTGGCTCCCAGTGCGGAAGTGGGCCGCTTCATCGGAACCGTTCCGAAGGCTGCCAACGCAGCCGACCTGCTCGCGGCCGCGCTCCTCGACTAATCCGGTGGCTCCGAGTTCAGAGCCACCGCACGGCTTGGTCTCGAAGCCACGTGCGTTGTCGACGCGCGAAGATGCGTGTAGAGCGCACTATTTTGTCAACTAGGTCCGAAGCTTCGAGTTCTCCTCTCGTGTAGGAAAGCATCTCGCGAAAACCGACGGACTGCATCGCTCGCGACTCCGCATAGCCCCGCTTTGCGAGTTCCTCGACCTCGCGTGCCCAGCCCGCCTCGATCCAATGCTCGATCCGGGTTTGGATGCGTGCCGTGAGTTCCGGGTCGCTGCGCTGCACGCCGACGAGAAGCGCATCGTAGCGGGCGCTTGCGAACGCGTGCTCTCGTTGGTAGTCGCTCAGCTTCTTGCCGCTTTGTGCGAACACCTCGAGTGCACGCGTCACACGAACGAAGTCGCGAGGATGGAGTCGCGCCGCACTCTCGGGGTCGACCCGTGCGAGCTCCGTGTGAAGAGCCTCTCGTCCTTTGGTTCGCTCGATCTCCGCGTACGTGGCGCGGAGCTTTGGATCGGCGGGAGGAGCTTCCGCCAAGCCGGAGATGACTGCGCGCGTCCACAAGAAACTTCCGCCGCACAAGATAGGGCGCTTGCCGCGCGCGCGAATGTCCACGATGGCGGCGTCGGCCGCGGTGGCGAAGGTCTTTGCATCGACGGTTTCGAGTGGGTCCCACTCGTCGACGAGGTGGTGGCGAATCCGTGCGCGCTCTTCCGCGGTCGGCTTTCCGGTGCCGAGTTCGAAGTGACGGTACACCTGCACGCTGTCGGTGCTGACGAGTTCCCCATCGATTCTGGCGGCAAGGGCCATGGCGAGGTCACTCTTGCCGCTGGCGGTCGGCCCGACGAAGACGGGCATGCGTTCGGGCGCTCTGCGCAGCTCTTCGGCGAGCGCATCTGCCGCGCGCTCGAATCGCTCAGCGTCCGACACTGCGTTCGATGTCGTCATAGGAGACTCGTTTGAGGATGGGGCGCCCGTGAGGGCAATAACCTGCGAAGTCGACACCATCGAGTTCGGCAAGAAGCGCTTGCACCTCTTCGTCGGCCATGACGTCGCCCGCGCGGTACGAGCCGTGGCATGCCATGGTCGCGTGCACGAGGTCGATGGCACGTCCGAGTGAAGAACGCCCGGAGCTTTGCGCTTCTGCGCCTTGGCGGGCGCTTTCGAGAACGAGGTCCGCAAGAACGGCCCGAAGCAGATCGCCGCTCGCTTTTCGCCATAGGATCGCTGGAATGGAGTGCAGGGAGATCGTGCGAGGCCCCGTCCGCGAAACTTCGATGCCGGATGTCGAGAGCCCCTCGGCATAGGCCTCCACGAGATCTGCCTCCGCTTCGGAGACGGTGAGCGACTCTGGGGTCAGGAGGCGCTGGGAGACGACCGTACGGGCTGCGAAACTGGTGCGAAGTCGATGAGAGAGCACGCGCTCACATGCAGCATGCTGGTCGAGAATGTAGAGTGCATCCTTTCCCTCACAGAGGAGATACGCATTCTTCAACTGGCGCAGATACTTGAGCGAAGCGTAGAACTTCACCGCGCGAAAGAGGTTCGCCTCCTCGGGGGCTTCGGCGCCTGAAGGTGGACTGACGAAAGGCCTCGTCTCCGCGGGGGCCTCGAAGGGAGTGAACAGCGCCGCCGTGCTCGCATCGCGAATCGTTTGGAACGGCCCTTCGCCTGCCGTTGCTCGATGCGAAAAGGCATAGGGGGTCGGTTTGCCGCTGCCAGGGACGGTGAGCGTTCGCGAGAGCTCCGCTCCGAGGCCGCGAGCGATCGCATCGAAGAGGGCCCGAGCGTCTTGAAAGCGCACTTCGGCCTTCTGCGGATGTACGTTGACGTCCACTTGCGCCGGCGGCACCGAGAGATAGACGACGCCAACTGGGTAGCGGCCCGATTCGAGCAGCGAGCCATACGCGTGAGCCACCGCGCGCGCGACGGCGCGGTCGCGAATGGGGCGTTGGTTCACGAAGAGGTGGAGGCTCGTGGGACCCCGGCTCGCGCGCTCGGGTCCGCTCAGAAACGCTTCGACACGCAGCGGTCCCCGCTCGAACGTGATGGGAACGAGTGACTCGTGCGGAAGTGCTTGTCCGACGCGCTCCGCGAGATCACGGGCTCTCAGGTATTCGCGCGCCACTTTTTGTTCGCGCTTGAGGACGAACGTGACGTCCGGTCGGGCGAGCGCCGCATAGAAGACCGCGTCTGCAATGTGCGCGTTTTCGGTGATGGCAGATTTGAGGAACTTCTTTCGCGCCGGCACCTCTTCGAACAGGTCTTCGACTTCGATGGTCGTTCCAGGAGGGGCGCCGTCGGGCGCGACCTCGAGGGGCGCGCCGGTTTTCGTCCGAACCGTGGTGGCCTCCGCGTCGTCCCTCCTTCGGGTGGTAAGCCGAAAGTTCGATACCGAGGCGATGCTCGGGAGTGCCTCGCCTCGGAACCCGAAGGACTTGAGGTCGAGTAGGTCTTCTATTGCGCCGATCTTGCTCGTTGCATGGCGCTCGAGCGCGAGGCACGCATCTGCTTGGCTCATCCCGATCCCATCGTCTCGGACGGTGATGCGACGAAGCCCCGCTTCCACGATCTCGACTTCGATGCGCGTGGCGCCTGCGTCGAGCGCATTTTCCACGAGCTCTTTGACGACGCTGGCGGGGCGTTCGACGACTTCGCCTGCAGCAATCTGATTGGCGAGCTTCGGGTCTAGCTTGCGAATGCACTCCACGACGATGCCGAGCGCTACTTGGTGTTCGGCGGGTCGACTTCGTGCGTTTCGCCGAGATTGCCGTCGAGCTCCCCGTAGAACTCGCGCGTCCGCCTTCGGGTGAGTGCAATGACGACGAAGAGTGCCGCACTCACGCGGAGCGCGAGGGCGACCGTTTGTACCGGCCCGCTCAAGCGTTTCACCATCGTCGAGACTTGGTCGGCCTGGGCGCGCTCCGCATCTGTCTTCGCGCGCGTCAGGGCAAATGCGTGATCGAAGGCGGCGCTGAGGTCGGCCTTGCGGAGGCGAATGCCAGGCAGAGCGAAGTGCGTTGCGATGATGAGCGCGGTCTGAGCGACCAAGAATTGCAGCAAGAACTGCTTCGAGGTCCCACGATTGGCGAATGCGCGCGCCGTAAACAAGAGTACCGCGGCGCCGACGAGGAACGTGCCGACCGCGAGCGGGAAGCCACGCTTCCGGGAAAGGTCGCGCTCTTGAATGAGCGCACCGTGAGCTTCACGCACGCGAGCCTTCGCGGCATTTTCGGGAAGCTGCTCGACGATGGCCGGCGCATCGACCTGCGTGTCGCGGTAAAAGAGGACGCTCTGGTAGCCGTCGAACCAGCCACACGCGCCGAAAGACGTGGAGAGAACGAGCGCGAGGACGAGGTACCACGGTCGTTTTTTTGGCATCACGGCTTCCACCACGGAAGGCTTAGCACGGCCCTTGCTAGAAGCCCATTGCCCGTGCGAAAGGGGTGCCTATGGCCTCGATGCTGCGCCCCGTCGTCCGTTCGTTCAAGGTTCCCCATGCCGCCCGGTGTGCGGATTGGGTCCGGTCCGGAGGGCACGCGATCTTTTGGGAAACACCGCAGAAAGCGCGCCTCGTCGTGCCCGTGCCTGTGCCCGGGGACGAGTCGGACCTCGCTCTTTTTTCACTCCTCGATCTCGCCATCGACACCTTCGCACCGGAGCGCACGGGGCCCTTCCGGGGGCTCATCGCCGCAAAGGTTCCACGGGACTGCCACGGGATCGTGCGCCGTCGAATCGAGCGCGACTCGGGCTTTCCGGGTCCGAAGCACCGCATGAAGTACGACTGTCTTGCCTGCGGAGCGTGCTGCAAAGACAACGATGTCATCTTGGAAGATGGCGACTTCGAGCGCTTCGAGCGAGCAGACATGATGCATCTCACGAAGCCGCCGTATGCGCGGCGCAAGGAAGGCAAGCTTCGGCTCGTTCTTCTTCCGAAGACGAAGCACTGCCAGCATCTCCATTCGGACAATCGCTGCGGTATCTACGAGGTGCGCCCCAATGCGTGTCGCGACTTTCCGGCGGGAAGCGAGTGCTGCATTTTCACGCGCGAAGACGACCTCGGAATCTTCGTGGGCGTCCTGCCCGGCGCGTGAAGTCGCATATCGATTGCGCACGAGCGTGGTCGGCTTCGGTGTTTTTTCCGCATCCTGCTAGACTCGCGCCATGAAGGCGATCGTCATTCGCGAACCGGGCGGCCCCGAAGTGCTGACCGTCGCAAACGTTCCAAACCCGATGCCGCCCGAAGCGGGCGAGATTCTCGTTCGGGTGCGCGCAACCGCGGTGAACCGGGCCGACCTTCTGCAACGTATGGGCCGGTACCCTGCGCCGCCCGGCGTGCCGGCAGACATCCCAGGGCTCGAGTATGCGGGAGAAGTCGTTTCGGTTGGGGATGCGGTGACGCGCTTCGCCGCGGGAGACCGCGTGTATGGCCTCGTGGGAGGAGGAAGCTACGCAGAGTACGTGCGCGTCTTTGCCGACACGGCGGCGCCCATTCCGTCTGCACTCGGCTTCGAGGAAGCGGCCACGATTCCGGAATCGTATCTCACGGCCTATGACGCGATGGTCGTTCAAGCAGGGCTCGCCAAGGGCGAATGCGTCCTCGTGCATGCCGTCGGAAGCGGTGTCGGTGTCGCTGCGCTTCGCATCGGCAAAGCCCTTGGTGCCCGTGTCATTGGAACCGCGCGCACGCAAGAGAAGCTCGCTCGGGCGACGCATATCGGTCTCGATGAGGCCATTTGTGTGCATAATGCACAGTTTGCGGACGCCGTACGCGAACGTACGCAAGGGAAGGGGGTCGACGTCGTTCTCGACCTCGTCGGTGGCCCCTACGTTGCCGAGTCGCTCGTTGCCCTTGCGACGAAAGGGCGTATCGCTGTCGTTGGCCTCCTCGCCGGGGCAAAGACAGACCTCGACCTTGGTCTACTCCTCCGTAAGCGTGCCAAGGTATTCGGAACGGTGCTTCGCGCGCGAGACCTTCGAGAACGTTGTCAGCTCGGCGCTCTCTTGCGCGAACAGGTAGACACGCTCGTTCGAACTGGCGCCGCGGCACCAGAGGTCGATCGAACCTTTTCACTCGAGGCAGCCGCGGAAGCACACGCGTACGTTGCCAAGAACGAGAACTTCGGCAAGGTCGTCCTCACGGTCGCGTGAGCGAGTTCCGTCAGGCGGAGCCTTCGCCCGCGAAGATGCGCTTTGCCTGATCGAGCACTTCCCTTCGTGTACGCGCGAGCACGGCTTCGCTCGACAGCAGTTGAATTGGCGTTCGTGAATCCCAGCCTGCGACGGGAACATGCACGAGAGCGCCCGCCGTGACGTATCGCGCGGCAGCGAGCAACGGGCCGAAAATCACCTGGTCGGACCGACACGCCATTTCCATGCCCACCACGATGGTCTGCGCTTCGCTGCCGACCTTTCGCTCGCCTACCGGAATGGGACAGCCGTCGTCGCTCGGCGTAACCGAAAGCGTCGATTGCCGGAGAGGCATCACGAAGGGCAGTTCGGCGATGCGGGCAGGACTCACGGGCCCTTTGCCGAGTTGTTTCGCGAACGAGGGGCGTGCGAGAACGCCGTTTTCGAAGAAGCCGACCTGGTCCGATGCCCAACCGTTGGGTGCCCGTTCGGAACCTGGGAGAAGCGCGAAGTCCACCGTGCGATCGGGGAGCGAGGCGCGGATGAGCGCGGGGCTCTGTTCGGTCACCCGCCAGAGATAACCGGGCAGCGCACTTGCGAGCTGCGTGAGTACCGTGAGCGCGAGGTACGAAGGCGCAGCGGTCGTGAGGACGTGCTTCGGGCGTGTACCGTTGCCGAGGGAACGCAGAAGTCCCGAGAGTTCGAGCACGCGCGGAAGGAGCTCGCGGCCGTGCTCCGTGAGTTCGATACCCCGAGCCGTGCGATGGACGAGCGTGGTCTTGAGGCGCGATTCGAGCCGGGAGAGCGATTTGCTCACCTGGGAAGGCGTGACCTCGAGCACGCGCGCAGCTGCGGACAGACTGCGCGATCTCGCGGCATGCACGAACGTCACGAGTTCGCTCAGCTTGATGTCGTCGATGTCCGTCGTCACGCGAAGGGTCGTGCGCCAGAAATGAAAGAGACGAGCGAGGTCGTCAGTTGTTGGGGGCGCCGCACTTGATCCACGCGTTGATCGCCGCCTTGTCGGCCTCGGAAAGTGGCGTGTTCGGAGGCATGGCGACCCCGGCGGGAGAGCAAGATGCTGCGCCGACGTTGCAGGGGAAGCCGGATTTTGCGGGGTCGCAGGCATTCAGGTAGACGCCGGCTTGCGCCGCGATGGTCGCCTTGGTGAGCGACTCGTAGTAGGCAGGGCCTGCCGTCGTCGGAAACACGATTTGGGTGTTTTGGCCGCCGGAATGGCAGCCCGAGCAGTTCGTGCTGAGAATGGGGACGATGTTCGTCGCAAAGCTCACGCCGCATGCGCCGCCTTCGCCGCTTTGCACTGGGGCCCCTCCTTCGCAGGTCTGGGGGGCGCCCGCATCGATGATGGGGCTAGCTGCGCTGCCACTCGTAAATGTGTTGAAGTAGCCAATCGTCGGCTGTTCGGCGACGACGCACGCGGCAGCCATGAAAGCGCTACCCGCGAGGACGAGGAGCAATCGGCGCATGTGGGCCATGACGTCAGTTTACCCTACGGCTAGAGGCCTCGCCACTCCGAGACCGCGCTCGCAACGCGAATGAAACCCTTCCTGACGGCGCGTGCGGCCCATTTCCGGCGGCGGCGGTATCCTACATGCAGGGCGAAACGTCCCTTTCTCCCTTTTGGCGCCGGCTTTCGTGTAGAGTTGTTACCCGCCATGAAGCGATCGTACGTGCTCGTCGCCGCCATGTTGGGCGTTCTGCTCGGTGGCTGCATCAAGGTGGCGCCTTATCAGCGAGGAACGCTCGCACACCCGTCGATGACGACGGACGACATCGCGATTGGTGTCGATGGTCACGTCCGTGGCGTTTCCGAGGGAGCGGCGGGCGGACTCGGCGGCGGTGGTGGCGGGTGCGGCTGCAACTGATGCGACTCCTTCGCCCACCGCGGCTCGTTGCGACGCTGTACGCTCTTCTTCTCGCGGTGTGCGTCGTTGCGCTCTCGTCGCCTGCGTTCGCCGCCGGTGACGACGCGGCAGTGACCGAGATCCTCGACAAGGTCTTGGCCGACGACTACGCGAGCGGCAACTTCGGCCCTGCCCAAACCAAAACGAGCGAAGCTCTCGGTCGCTGCATTCGAAAAGGGTGCTCGCCGGGTGTCAAAGCACAGGCCTACATCCTCCTCGGAATGATCGCCTCGCAAACGGGAAAGGCCGAAGAAGCGAAGGGCAACTTCAAAAGCGCGCTCCAAGGCGATCCGAGCGCGCGTCTTCCCGAGCGCGGACAGACGCCCAACATCAAGAACCAGTGGGCTGAGGTCTCGAGTGCGATGGCGGCTTCCGCGGCGTCTGCCGCTGCGAACGCAGCCCCGCTCGCGGGCGCGGAGGAAGAGGCTCCCGGCAAAGCCCCCGCCGGCTGGACCCGCGCCGACGCTTTCAAGCTCGCGACGGAGGCCACCACGGCGCAAGAGGCCGGGCGCTACCCCGAATGCATCGAGAAAGACAAGGCGTCCCTCGTCCTCGAAGAGCAGCCTCGCACGCGTTTGCACCTCGCATCGTGTCAATATCGTGCAGGTAAGCTCATCGACGCCCTGAGGGACGCGCAAAAGGCGCTCGAAGTCGGCATTCAACGTCGCGATGCGGCGGTCATGAAGGTCGCGCGCGAGCGGGTGAAGCAGCTCATCGAGCGCATCCCGCACATCACGTTTGCTCCGCCGAATGGCGCGAAGGAGCTCGAGGTCACGTTCGACGGTCGTGCCGTTCCGACCGAATCGCTGGCAAAGAAGTTCTCCATCGATCCTGGCCACCACCAGGTCGTCGCGAAAGGCACGGTCAACGGATTCCCCGCCGACTTCGCGGAGGAGTACGAGGTCAAAGAAGGTGAACTCCTCGTCGTCAACATCAAGCTGACTGCGAGCAGTAGCGTCATCTCTCCGCAGCAAATCGAGTGTATGCGGCGAGCGAAGACCCAGGAAGAAGTCCTCCAGTGTCTTCCGGAGAATCGCAAGACGGTCGTCATCAAGATGGGGACGGACGTCAGCGTCTACACCGACACGAATAGCGTCAACGTTTTCAACCCCGGCGTCAACGGCTCGGTCTCTTCTCCCACGTCCGGCTGGAACGTCGGTGGCAGTTACCTCGTCGACGTGTTTACCGCAGCGTCCCCGGACATCGTGAGCTACGCGTCTCCTGCCTACAAGGAAGTCAGGCACGCGGGCACGCTCTTCGGTGGCTACAAGCCGGGTCTCTACGGTGTGCAGGGCAACGCCGCTATCTCGAGCGAGCCCGACTACCTCTCGCTGACGGGCGGCGTCGCGTTCACCGCAGACTTGAACGACAAGCTCTCGACGCCACGTGTCGCCGCTTCCTATACCCACGACACGATCGGCAAAGGACAGACACCGTTCGACGTCTACAGCAAGCCCTTCGATACGTGGACGTTCGAAGCCGGCTTCACGCAGGTGTTCTCGCCGACCTTGCTCGTGCAGTTCGGCGCAACGGCGCAATACGAGCGTGGAGACCAATCGAAGCCTTACCGTCACGTGCCCATGTTCACGAAGCAGGTAGCTGCGAAGGTGCGGTCGGGTCAGTCGATTCGTGTCGTCGACCTCAACCGCTTGTCCGCGCGACCGCTGGAACAGCTCCCGACCGAGCGCGACCGTTACGCCTTCGCGATCCGCTGGATTCAGCGTATCGGCCAGAATGCGACGCTGCGCCTCGAAGAGCGCATGTACTTCGACAGCTGGTCGATCATCTCCTCGACCACGGACTTCCGATACCTCGTCGATTTGAACAAGCGCTTCCGCGTGTGGCCGCACGGGCGTTTCAACTTCCAGACGGGAGCAGACTTCTACCAGCGCGCCTACGTTGCCGAGCAGAACAATGGCAAAGTCACGGTGCCCCTCTACCGTACCGGTGACCGCGAGGACTCTCCGATGCTGACCGGTACCGTCGGCGGCGGCGCCCGTCTCGGACTCGGGAACCTCGAGGCCGAGACCAAGGCGGGCCTCACGCTTGCCGTCGACATGATGTACAGTTACTTTTTCGATTCGCTGTTCGTGACGCAGCGAACGGCGCTCTACAGCACTCTAGCCTTCGACATCGAGTTTTGAGCATGTTCGGAAAGCGCCTTCACATCCTCGAGCACCTCCATGCTTCGGCATGGCTCCAGAAGGGCGGAATGCTCGCGTCGGTCGTGCTCGCGGCGGCGCTCGGTTCGTGTTCGATCTTTCCGCAAGACCCCGTGCACGAAGCCGCCGTCAGCGCGATGGGTGACGAGCCGACCCGCTGGACGACAGGCGAAGAGCTCCCGCCATCGGTCGCAGAATCTCAGTACCACCGCGCAGGACAACCGTGTCTCGTGTGCCACGCGAATCAGGGTCCCGCAGACCTTCGCTTCGCTGTCGCAGGCACCGTGTTTTGGGGCCGCTGCGATTGCAAACCCGGCGCGCCCCCCAACCAAGGTGGCTGTGACAAAGCCAAAGGCAAAACGTGCGATCAAACGCCGGTCGAAGGCGCTGAGGTTCGCATCTTCGACTCGAGCTCGCGAAGCCGTTGTTTCCGGACGAACTGCGCTGGAAACTTCATGGTTCCCTCGTCCGACCCGCTTCAGTTTCCGCTGCTCGTTTCCGTGTACAAAGTGGCGGGTCAGGAACGCATTCTTCGCAGCATGGGTGGTCACATCGGGCGCGAAGGGTCTTGCGCTGGCTGCCACAAGAACCCCACGTACCAAGACAGCCCTGGCCAAATCCGATTGTACGACGACAACACGAAGATTCCGCCCAACGCGAAACCGCGTGCGTGTCCCCCCGTTCAAAACCCGCAGCCACCCTTCGCGAGGTGTGAGTTCTGATGCTGCCCACCCTTGTCCGTAGCTGGAAGAAGATCGCGTTCCTCGGGCCCTTCGTTGGTATCGCTCTGCTGTCGGGTGCGACCTCGTCGTGTGCGGAGGAGTACGATCCGGGGAAGAAGACGACCGTCGTCGCGCCTGACTTCGCGACCTATGACAAATACGTCGACGGCTTCTTGAATGCGCGCTGCGGCACGCTCGATTGCCACGGACAACCGGGCAGACCCTTTCGCTCCTACGGCTATCGCGGACTCCGCATCTTCAAGGCCGATGGTGGTCTCGTGCCGGGGCAAGGTACGAGCACGAGCACGCCAGAAGAGCGTCTCAGCAACTACTACTCGATCATCGCGCTCGAACCCGAAGAGATGAGCCGTGTCATCGCTCGCAATGGCGAGCGACCGGAGACGTTGCTCTTCGTACGCAAGCCTCTCTTGCTCGAGCGTCACAAAGGCGGGCCCGCGCTCTCCATCGAAGACAATGGCTACAAGTGCATCACCGCGTGGCTGCGTGCGGAGCCTGGCAAGCCTTTCGGTGAGGATCCGTTGACGAGCGGAGGTCCGAAGGTCTGCGCGCTCGCCGCCGCGCTTCGCTGAGCTCTTCGGGCGAACCGAATCCATTCGGTCAAATCCGCTGCGGAATGGCCTGGCGCGTTGCGTGGGGTACATCGTTTGCAAGCTCGAGTGGCGTGCGAACTTCCTCGTTCCTTGTAGGACTAGGCGCGGCACTCCTCGTCGTATGCGCGAGCCCCAAGCGCGCAACGGCGGACGAGGCGTCTTCGTCGAGCAGCCAACCACCACGCAAAACGCCGCCCAGCGACCAAGAAAAGAGCGCGCGTCCCGAGGTCGCATGGGATCCGGGCTGGCCGGTGTTCTCCGTGCCCGAGTTCGTCCTGACCGGGGGCCTCGTTCTCGGCACGGGAGCGTTCATCTTCTTTGGCAAAGAAGGAGAGCCCAATTGGAGAGGCCCGATTCTCTTCGATCTTCCCATTCGTGACGCGCTGAGGCCGAATTCACCGGTGGCGCGGAAGAACGCGCAACTCGTCAGCAACGTCTTCTACTACGGCGGCCTTGCCGCGCCGTTCGTGGTCGACGTTCTCGGCGCCGCCCTCATCGCGCATCGCTCGCCCAAGGTGGCAGCACAGATGGCCCTTATCGATCTCGAGGCGTTCTCGATTTCTGGATTTCTCAGCTTCTTGAGCAATGCGACGATTCGACGGGAGCGCTCGTACATGCGTGAGTGCGGCCCTGGGAAACCAAACCCGGTGTTTCCCGATTGCGAGGTCGCAGGTCAATCCGAGGGGTTTTTCAGCGGTCACACTGCCATTGCATTCACGGGAACCGCACTTACGTGTATGCATCACGCAAATCTTCCCCTCTATGGAACGAGTGGCACGGGTGGCACGATCGCATGCGTTGGCGCTATGGGTGGCGCGAGCGCGGAGGCCGTGTTGCGTCTCGTTGCGGACAAACATTACGCGACCGATGTCATCGTCGGAGCTGGTGTCGGCCTCGCCGCGGGGTTCATCGTGCCATGGCTTCACTACCGAGCGCGTCCGAACCTGACCGACGGGGCTACGGAGAGACAAGCTGCGGTGCAATGGATGCCCGCGCCCTTGATCTCCCCGACGACGGTCGGCGTTGGCGCGCTCGGCAGGTTTTAGACCCGGCGCCTGCTACTTCGGAGGCAGCTGCTCCCGGCGTTTTCGCAAGATGCGCGCGGCTTCCTTGAAGTTCGGATTGTCCGGATTGTCTTTCGCGAGCGTCTCGTAAATCTTGAGGGCTTCGGCTTCTTGTCCCAGCGAGAGCGCATCGATCGCTTGCCGCTCGGTGGTCATCTGCGGTTTCGCGGTGCCTCCAGGGGGAGGAACGGGCGGCTGCGCGGTCGGCTTCGTGGTGGTCGTAGGCATCGGCGCCGGAATGATGGCAGCCGTCGGCGGCGTCGCGGCGGTGGCCGTGACGGAAGGTGTCGCCGTAGGACTCGAGCTCGTCGCGGTGGGGCTTGCCGTCGCCTTTGCCGTTGCTGCGGGTTTGCTCGGCATGAAGAGGTCTTCCGGATCGTCGGACAAGAAGACCCATGCGAGGATAGGCGCGAGAATCAGCAGCGCCTTGCGAGGCCAGCTCGTTGCAGCCCAATCGCGGCGAATGCGTGCACCGAGCGTGAGCTTCTGCACGGTTGGGTCTTGCGTGCCCGGCTTCGGCGCAACGGACGGGCCGCTCGGTTGCGCAGGAGGTGGTGCAGATTGCCCCGGCCATGGAGCGCCTGGTGGCACGAATGCCCCTCCCGTCTGGTGTGCATAGAGGGCAGGGGGGCCCGCAAAGTGCGCACCCGACCCGAGCGGCTGTCGCGGAACGGCATTCATTCCCGAGAGCATGAGCGCTTGCGCGTCGGTGCTGCCCGTCGCGGGGGCTTCGAGCGGGGCGAAACGGGTTTCGCCGGAACCTTCGTTCTTTCGCGCGGCCGACGGCGTCTGCGCTTGCGGGGGCGCAGTGGGAGGACGTCCCGCCGGAGCAGGAGGTGGGGGAGCAACACCCTCCGGAAGGACCATCGTGAACCCACCCGACGGCGGGCGAGGTGTGAGCGGTTCCGGTTCCGGTGGCTTCGATTTGGCCTTCGCCGCATGTGCGCCTTTGGCCTCTTCGTGATCCGCAGCGAGCCGCTCGAGGGTGTCGGGACGGATGTGCGTGACGTCGCTCGTGCGGTCGAGGTCGCGAGGGGGCTCGACGTACTCGGGTTTGCGTGCGGGCTGTGCAGGCGGCTTCGTGGGTGTCTTCGGTGCAGGCTTGGACGGCTTTGGGGAAGGCGGCGGTGCGCCCTGGGCGGCTCGCGTGTCGCCACGCGGAATGGTTTGCCCACCGCCGTGCGACGTCG
Source organism: Polyangiaceae bacterium (assembly GCA_046351415.1). Lineage (GTDB taxonomy): Bacteria > Myxococcota_A > Polyangia > Polyangiales > Polyangiaceae > JABFRG01. The sequence goes on from JAXLYO010000004.1 coordinate 23,983, forward strand.
GCGCATTGTCGAAGTCCGTCATCTCCTGCCGCGAAGGCGGAGGCACTCTGGCGAGCGTGATGCCGGAATCTTCCTGGCCGATGCTGCCGACGAACGAGAGCACGACACCGCCCATGCTGATCTCGGCGGGACCTTTGACGGCCGTCCAATCGATCGGCATCTCTTTGCGATTCACGAGCACCGGGTTCTGATCGGTCTCGCTCATCACGAAGAGCGTCACGCCGTCGTAGTAGAAATAACCATGGATATCGAGGACTTTGGGCCCCTCGATGCGCCACATGCCGCGACGCCCGACACTGAGCTGCTTGCCGACCGAGAGGGGAACCTGTTCCGGTTCCCCAATTCCGCGACGCAGCTCGAGCAAGATGGGCATGACTCCCTAAGCTTATCCGGTTTTGGCACAAAATATCCAGCGCACGGCCGGGCGCTGTTTCGATTGCGCCACCTATCAGGTCAGCGAGTTTCTTCCGCAGGTTTCTTCAGCACGTTTTTCAGGCAGGTGCTGAAGTCGTCAGCCCGCTGGGCGATCGCGAAGTGCGGCGTAGAAGCTCGGCGGCATGTCGCAGCCGTGCTCGTGGAGCTGTGAGATGCACGTCGGCATCGACGCGGGGCGCAGCTCGGAGAGGATCTCGCCTTTGGGACCGAAGCCGAGGTACTCGCGAACGTAGATGTCGTGCATTTGATAGGTCTGCGAGGCGACGTCGTAGCCGAGTACTTCACTCACGTGAGTGATCTTGCGCGAACCGTCCTGCAGACGGCTGACCTGACAGATGATGTTCACTGCGGACGCGAGCTGGATCCGAAGGGCCTGGAGCGGCATTTCGATGTCGCTCATCATCGCCATCGTCTCGAGACGGGAAATGGTGTCGCGCGGGTAGGTCGCGTGGAGTGTGGAGAGACATCCGCCGTGACCGCTGGTCATGGCCTGAATGAGATCGAGCGCCTCACCGCCGCGGATTTCTCCGACGACGATGCGGTCAGGACGAAGACGCAGCGTTGCGCGGAACAGGTCACGAATGGTGACTTCTCCGCGGCCTTTGGGGTCCGGTGGGCGCGCCTCGAGCTGGCAGACGTGCGTTCGCTGGAGCTGCACTTCACGGGAGTCTTCGATGACGACCACGCGCTCGCCCTCCGGAATGTAGGAGGAGAGCGCGTTCAGCATCGACGTCTTACCGCTACCGGTGCCGCCAGCGATGAGCACATTGAGCTTCGAGGCGACGAGGGCACGAAGCGCGGCTGCGACCTCGTTGTCCATGGCGCCGAACCGGATGAGACGATCGACGGTCAGCGTCTCTTTGAAGAAGCGACGGATCGATACGCAGGGACCGTCGGGAGCCGCGGGCGGCAAAATGGCTTCGATACGCGAGCCGTCGGGCAGACGCCCTTCGAGGATAGGCTGCTGTTCGTCGATGTGCTTGCCGACGAACTGGGCCACATTGCGCAGAGCGGCGATGAGAGACTCCTTCGTCGCGAACTTCGCGTTCGTCAGTTCGAGCAAACCCTTCTTCTCGACGAAGATCTGGCTTGGTCCATTGATCATGATGTCGCTCACGCCCGGATCGTCCAAGTAGGGCCGAATCGGAGCGAAAAATTGCAGGATCGTCTCTTCGAATACTTCTTTGGGAATCATGGGACCTTCTGCAGCAAATGGCCTCGAGCTTCTTCGGCGTTGGGACCACGAGGCTCGATGCGCAGATACTCACGATAGTGGTGATCGGCCGCGACGGGATCGTTCTTTTCTCGGAGAATCGTGGCGAGGGCGAAGTGGGCTTGGGCGTCTTCGGGCTTCTCCTCGAGAACGCGACGCAATTCTTTTTCCGCGAGGTCGACTTCGGACAGACCGACGTAGATCATCGCTAGCACGAGGCGAATGCGGACCTCCGACGGGTGCTTCCGAAGGTGGTCGTTCGCGTACTGCGCCGCGAGCCGAAGACGTCCGTCTTGAATGCACGCGTCTAGAATGAGCGGCATCAGCTTCTTGTCGTCGCCGCCCTGGTTCATGGCGGAGGCGAAGTACTCTTCCGCGCGTGTGTAATCGCCGACGGCAACGAATGCGCGTCCGCGCGCGATGAGACGCTCGGTTGCGTGCTCTTTGTTGATGGTCTCGAGGTTGGCGTTCACTTCCTTGCGCCTCGCGGGCTCTTGGCTGCCGCCGCATGCGACCCCAAAGAGGCAAGCTCCGATCAGGAACACGCGGACGCGAACGAACGTCATCGACTCGGGGCGCGAAGCAAGAGACGGCGATCGGAATCCTTAAGCCAGGTTCGGTACTTTCCGGTCTGCCCCTCGGTGAAGGCGAGAAGACTGCGAACGTCCTTGCGGGCCGCGTTCCAGTCCTGAAGGCGTGCGTGGTAGTCGAAGGCGACCTGGCGCTTCCGATATTCGCGGTTGAGGTCGATCTTCATCGCGGAAGCAATGGCGTCGCTCTGCCGTGCTTCGTCTTGGGCGCCTGCAGCACGGAAACAAGCTGCAGCGAGCTCGAAAAGCGGCACCGCTGCGATGCCGTCCTGCACGTAATAGGGGCGACGCTCGCGCTTGATCGTAGCCATGCCATAGCGTTGGCGCGCGAACTCACGGGCCTGCTCTCCTTGTTCGGGGCACGTCGGTGTGGCGGTGTTTTGCCAGAGAGGGGGCCCTTCTTGGTGGACGAACTTGTCCGCATTCGGGTCGTCGTCGAAAAGGAGGAAGTATGCGCCGATGAGGAGTGCGACGAAGCCAATGAGCGAAAGTGGGCTCGTCTTGCCCTCCTTCTTCTTGGTACCGGCACCGCCTGGGCCGCCCTCCATGATCTGGAGCTGCATCTGCATGTAGCCGATGCCGAGCGTCGCATCTGGGGGAATGGGGCCCGTCGTGAATGGAATGCCATTCAGGGTCGGAGGCGGGTTGAAGTCGAGCGTCGTGCCGAACACGCCCGCAGGCGTGATGTCGATGCGGAGGTGCTCTGGGCGAGCCTGATCGAGCGGAAGGCGAATTTCGCAGTGGGCGGCCGTGCCGACGAGCACGCTCTCCGACTCGACGTTGACCGTTTCGATCATGCCTTGGGGGTTACGGATCTGGAAGCGGAGTACGCGCATCAGTGGAGGCCTTTCGTGATGCCGACCATGGCGGGACCGAGGAGAAGGGTCACGATCGTGAAGAAGACGAGGATCACGGGCACGATGATCTTGATGCCTGCCTTGGAAGCCGCTTCCTCCGCACGAACGCTGCGGCGCCCGCGAGAAACGCTGGCTTGGATGCTCAGCACTTCTGCGACGGGGTTACCGCGCTCTTCTGCTTGGATGAGCGAGTTGACGAACTCTTTGACGGTCTCCACGGGCGCACGAACACTGAACTCCGTGAGCGCATCTTTGCGGGTGCGACCGAGGCTGATCGACTGGAGGATGAGGATGAACTCTTCGATGATCGGGTCGTCCTGGGTGCTCGATTTCTCGATGACCTCGCGGATCGAACCCGGAAAGTCCTTGCCGGCGCCCATCGAAAGGGCCATGACGTCGATGACGCCCGGAAGCCCCCGGCTGATGGCGAGTAGGCGCTCCGTGGCGACGCCGCCAATCTGCACGTAGGGCCCGATGGTACCGAGCGCGAAGCTGCCGATGACCGTGAGGCTGCCGCCTATGTTGAACCCGAGGCCAACCACGCAACCGACGATGAGTCCACCGATGCTCGAAAGGATGCTGAGCGCCACGTACTCGTCTGCGGTGAGGCCGAGGTAGTCGCCTGCGCGTGTGAGTTGGTCGTCGATTTGCTTGCGTTGCTCTTGCGTCAAGAAACGCGACACGCGAACGCCGAGCCAACGAACAGCGGGCTCGATCTGCGTCCAGCCGTCGTTCGTCGCGAGCGCCTTCTGACGCTTGAGGCCACGAAGTCCGAGGCGCGGGCCTGGTTGACTCGGCGTGGAACCGACCGTGTAGATGAACACACAGAGCGCACCGCCGAAGCAGAGCACCGTCAAGATGCGGAGGGTGAGGAGAAGCGGGCTCAAATGTCCACCGTGAGCACTTTCCGCGCGAGGACGATGGCGCTTATCCAGCAAGTTCCGGCAATGCCGAAGAGCATGTAGCCGACGGACGTTCCTTTGATCGGATCGAAGTAGCCCGGCCACATGAACGAAAGACCCAAGATGAGGCCGAACGGCATGATCGCAATGACCCAGAGCTGCATCTTGCCGTCTGCGGTCTTCGTGCGAATGACGCCGTCGAGGCGCTTCATTTCGCGAATTGCGCCGGCAGTGTTTTCGAGCACCTTCGGCAAGTTGCCACCGACCTGACGACCGATGAGAATGGTCGAGAGTGCGGTGTCGATGGAGCGGCTACCGATGCGCGCAGACATGCTGCGGAGAGCGAGGTCGAGCGAGCTACCAATCTTCATTTCCTTCAGCGCGAGGTCGATCTCTTCGCGGAAAGGGCTCTCCACGACTTCGACGAGCGACGCGAATGCGGCCCCGATGCTGGGTGTGCTCTTCAGCGCGTTCGAGAGTGCGAGCATCACGGAGTCGAGCTGCGCCTCCATGTCCGCGATGTACTTCTTGCGCTTCTGCTGGACCCAGAATGCCGGCCCTACGACGATGGCGACGAAAACGAGTCCGGGAAGCGGCACGTCGACCAGGGGCACAGCCGCGCCAAACAGGACGAGAGCGGCGATCTGCCCGTAGCCGATCTTCGTGCTGAGGTCGAAGATGAACATCAAGCGGAGCTTGCGTTCGAGCCACGACATGTAGCGGTTCCAGTAGCGAAGGACTGGTCCGGAAGGGTCCGTGAGCGCCGAATACGTACCGATGAACAGGGCCACCCCAATGATGAGAACAGGCCCCCACTTGAGGAGGTTCATGGCCCATACGTCGGGGAGCTTCAGGTTCTTCACAGGTAGGGTTCTCCGCGATTGACGAGCCCCATCACGATGAAGTCGTTCAAGAAGGAGGGGAGGTAGCCCGTGGCGCGATATTCGCCGATGACCTTCCCCTTCGGCCCGGTGCCCGTGCGCACGAATTGGAAGATGTGGCGAAGGTTGATCTCGCCCGTGTCGCGTTCGAGACCGGTCACTTCGGAGATGTGCGTCACCTTGCGAGAACCGTCGGAGAGGCGCGACTGCTGCACGATGACGTGAACGCTCGAGGCGATCTGCTCACGGATGGCGCGCACGGGGAGGTCGAGACCTGCCATGAGCACGAGCGTCTCGAGGCGGTTCAGCGCTTCTTCGGGGGAGTTGGCGTGCGTCGTCGTGAGCGAGCCGTCGTGGCCCGTGTTCATGGCTTGGAGCATGTCGAGTGCTTCACCGCCACGACACTCACCGACGACGATGCGATCGGGGCGCATACGAAGGGCATTCTTCACGAGGTCTCGAATCGTATACTCGCCGCGGCCTTCGAGATTCGGTGGGCGCGTTTCGAGTGAAACGACGTGAGGCTGCTTCAACTGGAGCTCGGCGGCGTCTTCGATCGTCACGATACGTTCGTCTTCGGGAATGACGCCCGACAGGACGTTGAGGAGGGTCGTCTTACCGCTACCGGTACCGCCGGAGATGACGATGTTGCGCTTCGCGATGACGCAGCGAGTGAGGAATGTCCCCATCGGTGTCGTCATGCTGCCGAAACCAACTAGCTTCTCGAGCGTCAGAGGATTCTTCGCGAACTTACGGATGGTGATGCAGGAGCCGCGAAGCGCAATCGGACGAATGATGGCGTTGACGCGGGAGCCGTCTTTCAAGCGTGCGTCGACGAGCGGAGACGATTCATCGATGCGGCGCCCGAGCGGCGTGACGATGCGCTCGATAACGGCGCGTACGCGCTCGTCGTCCGTGAACCGCGCATTCGAGAGGACCAGTTTGCCGCCCTTTTCGACGTAGATCGTGTTGGGGTCGACGACCATGATTTCGCTGATGGACTGATCGGCAATGAAGCGTTCGAGCGGACCGAGACCGAGGGCTTCGTCGGCGAGTTCACCGATGAGCACCTTCTTGTCCATGTCCTTCGGAATCTTGTCTTCGACTTTCGCTACGATGGTCTGGAGCGCAGCGAGGACCTTCGGACGCATCGAGGGGTCGTCGAGCTTCCTTGCGTCGATGGTCGCCAGGTCGAGGTACTCGAGAAGCATCTTGTGGATCGAGCGCCTCAGCTCGTTCTCCTGCCGGAGTGCTTCGTCTTGGGGCCGCAAGGGGAGCTTTTGTGCAACTTCGAGGGGCGGCGCGAGGGTCGCCCCCGTCAGATTCATCACGGGCGCGGCTTGCGAGGACGTGAGGTGAACGATGGCGGCCGACGCGGAATGGGATGCCTGTGCAGACGTTTGGGTGAGCAGGTCGCGTTGATAGACTCGGGCGGTCTCCTCCGCGTGGCCACCGTCTTGCGTGTCGATGCGGGGAAGCTGCCCCGATTCCCAGGTCGGAAGCGGCGCCGGCGGCACTGCACCCGTCATGCGCGGTGCCGGACGCGTCATGCGTGCGGGCGCGCCCTGCAGGGGGAAGAACGTCAGCGTGAAATCGCCGACGACGATGGGAATGCCGAAGCCGACTTCTGCACTTTCCTTTCGAAGGAGCCGCGTGCCGGCCAGCGTCCCGTTCGTCGAGACGTCTTCGACGATGATGCCGTTCTGCCCGAGGCTGACGACGATGTGCTGCCTCGAGACCATGTCGCTCTCGAGGCGCAAGGTCGACGATGCACCACGACCCACGTAAACGGGAAAATCGGCGAGGACTTCGTTCCTCGGACCCCCGTTCTTGGGCTGGATGACGACCTGGAGTTGCTGCATGGGCGTGATTGACTTCTGGGACACTTCGGCACCGGTGGTGGTGGTGATGCTGCGATGCTTCGATGCGAAAATGCGCTCGGTAGACTTACTTGGCGCTGGGGGGCTGGGCTTGATAGGCGTCGACCGACTTGATGTCGCCTGAGTACTCCTTGTAGGTGCTCATCGCGTTCTTGATGAGTTCGAGCGAGGACTTCGGCACCGAGTCGACGACGCTCGGAATGACGAAGATGGCGCCCTCGAGATCGTCTTCCTGACGCGTGTGGCTGCCGAAGAGCGGGCCAAGCACGGGAATCTCGCTGAGGAAAGGAAGGCCTTGGATATTGCGTCGTGCCGTTTGCACGCGGATTCCCGAAAGCACGAGTGCTTGGCCGAGCTTCAATGTCACCATCGTGTCGAGCTTCGTGGTCGTACGACCCGGGACAGTGCCCGCCGTGGGGGGCGTGAGGTCTGCGACGTCCGCGGTGAGTTTGATTTCCACGTCGCGCGTGTTGGAATCGTAGCGGGGGAGCACAGTGACGTCGGTGCCGAACTTCACTTGAACGAGGCCGACCGTGAGGCCGATGTTCTGGAGGAAGTTCTGTTCGCCACCGGTGTTGAAACTCGCTTGTGAGCCATTTCCGGTGATGACCGTGGACTGCTTCATCACCTTGGCCCAACCATTGTTGGCAGCGATGTCGAGTCGCGGAAGCGGCTGATTCACGACCTGCGCTTGCGCCGATGTCGTCGTCTTGCCGATGAGATCGAAGGTGACGTTGCTTTGGATGACGTTGTTGCCGCCGATTTGGTTCGGCCAGCCCACGCCGACGGCATAGCCGGACGTCTTCTCGTATTGGACGAAGAAGAAGTCGAGACGCAGGAGCAGTTTCCGCTCGGGACCACCGCCGCCGATGACGACCAGGGACTCGACCTGGCCTTGGTAGATTTGCGCAATTTGCTGAACGCGCTTCAGGTCGGCTTCCGTCGAGACGCCGCCTTCGATGAAGATGCGGGCTCCGATGCGCCGCATGCGAACGCCGGTCACACCGTCGAGGAGAGACTGGAGCTCGCGTTCGACGACCGAGACGGGGCGTGTCGACACGATGACGTCGTAGGTCTGCTGCGAGCCATCGCGCTTGATGAGGAGAAGCGAGGTCGTGCCTTGCTTCTTGCCCGTGATGAGAAAGTTGGAGCCGTTCTGCGGGTCAGGCCGGATGTCGGCGATGTCGGGGGCGGCGTTGCTGAAGCGGTCGACGCTCGGTGCGCTCAGCGTTCGTGTTTCACCGACGGAGACGTTGACCTCTTCGTGCTTGTCCTTCGGTTGCGCGAACGCGATGCCGCGCGAGGCCTCCGACAAGGTGAGGAACGATGTCGCCAGAGCGGCGCAAAAAGCGATAGTGCGAGAGATTTTCATCGGCGGTCCCCGGGTTGCTTGTTGATGTCGACCGGGGCTGTCGACGTCGGTACGAATCGAACGCCGGGGCGGTTCGCAGGGTTGAGGATCGCGTCGGAAGCGAGGTCCGGAATGCGGATGGTCGTGTTGTTGTCGTCGGGCCTTCGAATCGCGACCGTCAGGTGACCCTTTTCGGACGCGACGGCAAGGACCTGCGCTTCCTGGAGGTTGAGGCTCAGCGTGAGCGCGTCGTCGTTGCGGCCGTCCTTCTTCGTGTCGTCGCGATCGGGAGATGTCTCCATTCCAGCGGCGAGTACGAGCACCCGCTGGAGGAGAACGGCAGCGGTCTTCGTCTCGGAGTTGATGGCGCCGAGCACGCCGATGACGTCGACGTAGTCGCCGGGTCGGATGAGCGCCGTGCTCGAATCGGAGTGGTTCACGCGAATGGTGACGGCGCGATACCCCGGAAGGATGAGCCGGCTCACGTCCCTGCGCTCTTCGCCGGAAGCGACGACGTCGGGCCACATGAGGATCGATTGCTCGGGGATGGTGTTGACAACCGTGAGCCGCAGAATCTTCTCTTTTTCGGCTTCCTTGACCGCTCGCTCGTCGACGTACGCCAGGGGAATTTGGCGCGTCGTCAGCATGTTCTCTTCGATCGGCGTGCCGCGCTCGATTCGCTTCTGGAGCGTGAGGACCTTCACGCGATCACCGCCCGAAGCCTCCTCCTCGAAACGGCGCTGATAGAGCAGCATGAGGCACATCCCTAGGACGGCCAAAACGATTGCAACTCCGAGCGCGCGCCGATTCATGATCTGGGCAGACTACTCCAAAACGGGCCCCTGCGAAAACCCTAGAAAATCGCGCCGGCGATACGCAGGAAGGCGAAAATGCGGCGTTTTTCGGGCTTCATCTGTCCGGCAGGTCGCGCAGCGAGAACTTCACTTGCACTTCGCGAGACACTTCTTCGCTTCGGTCTCGCACTTACCGCCGCACACATCGCCGGCTTCGCCACATCGCGCGTAGCAGGCCTGCTGTGCGGGACACGAGTGGTCTCGCGGGCACGAGCCGCAGCCCTGCTCACACGTCTTTTGTGTTTTGACACAGGGGGCAGCGCACTTCTGGAACGTCTCGGCGCAGCCGCGTTCGCACGGCGTCAGCTTGTGATTCCCGTCGTCGTCGATTTCGGCGCGCGCAGAGGTGGTGACGAAGGCGAGTGCGAGGCAAGCGAGTCCGACATTGAGGGCCCGCGCCACGGGGGACAGTGAAGTCGCTCGACTCGTCATGGCGTTCCTCCGTTGCCTCCGAGAACCGTTCCGGGGCGCGGCTGGGGCGTGGTCGCTTTGACGCCGTTCACCGACGGCATGATGTGGGTGAGTTCGTCGCCTTGACCCATGCCGAGCTCGGCGATGCCGACGGACGTGTAGCCGTCGTCTTCGCGCTCGATGTGAAGCACGACCTGGAGGCCGTCCTTCGTGTAGCCGATGCCTTGTGCGCCGTCGATCACGGCTCCGACGCCCATCCACCCGCGCTCGTGCAATTCGTCGTCGTAGTGTTTCGTAACGGCTTCGGCGCTTTGCAGCGTGCGGTAGACGTGCGCCGAGTAGGGCGTGCCCACGAGCTCGATCGAAAGGAGACGATGAGATTCCGGCGGGCGTGAGGTGAGCACCGGGTCGCGACCACCGACGTCACCCGTCTTTTCGCTTGGAAAGAGCGCGCTGAACTTGAACGTGTCTTCGGTCCAGATGGTGAGAACATCGACTTTTCCGTTCGCGCCCTTGTGGGCATACGCGTAACGAAGGCGTCCGAGCTTGCCTAGGTCTTCCGTGTCGGTGAACGCCGAGAGCGCATCGAACGGACTCGCGGGCGTGTTGTTGCCGCGAACGATGCAGAGAACGGTGCCGTCCTTGTCGTCTTCTTCGCGGAACACGCCGAGCTTCTTCACGTCGAGCTTGCTCTGCTTCGTGGGCTTTGCTTTCGGTTCGGCGCTCGTCGGGTTGCCCTTGGCTTCGTTGTACGCTTCTTGGAAGACGCTACCGCCGCCCTGGCGGCAGCCTTCTTCGTACTTGTCGAGGACCTGACTCACCGACTCGGACGAGACGCCCTTCGAAACCCAAAGAGCCTCGCCGTTCACACGCATCTTGTTCGTGTCTTGGAGCATGCTGGCAAAGGGCGCGATGTCACGGCCGAGCATGACCGCGCGCTCGCCGACGGTGGCTTTTGCCGAATTCACGGAGATTGCGAGAGAAGCGGCGACGAGCACGCTTGCATACGCGCCGACGCGCACCATGCCTTTGGCCCGAGCGGCCATCTTCGCGTCGTAGTTGCGCGCTTTCCACCAGGTGAAGATCGAGAAGACGCCCATGGCTAGTCGCCTCCCTTGAACATCTCGATGGCCATGTTGATCATCGTCTTGAAGACGTCCCCGAAGGTGCCTTTCTCGTTGCACATGAACCAAGAAGCGGCGCTGACCTTGCGCGTGAGGCCCGCCTCCTTCACTTCTTTGCTCATCTTCTTTACCGCGGTGTTGAACTTTCGGCTGAGCGCCTGGCTCGTGCGTTCGTCCTTCTCGCCCGCGTCCTCTTCCGAAGTCTTGGGTGGTCCGTACTCCCCGCCGTCTTCCGTGTCGGTGCTTCCGCTTCCTTGGCAAGCATGCGAACCGTAGAAGGCCGTCTCGCGGCGCGTCGTCGATTGCTCGTAGATGCGTTCATCGTACGCAGCTTTCACGTAGAGATTGAGCCCGAGGAACATGCACAGGATGGGGAGCACGACCGCCGCCTCGACGAGCGATGCTCCACGCTTCTGCGCACGTCGCTTGAAGCGGCCTTTCAGGCTCTGTGTGTGGAGGGTCGTGCGTTTCATGGGTTTGCGCGTTCCGTGGAAGGTTGGACCGTGTCCTCTCAGTGGAGCACTTCTCCGGTGATGGCTCCTGCGGAGAAGCCGCGAATCTTGCGAGCGTAACCACCAGCCCAGTCGATGACGTCGCGCTTGTTGTTCTTGCCGCCGCGACCACGAATCCAGTCGAAGATGGTCTCTGCGCCAGCCTGACCGAAAGGAATGTTCTTGCCGAAGTCTGTCGTCTTCTTCTCGAGGTCCTCGAGGAACTTCACGTTCTTCAACTTGTTACGGAGGAAGTTCTGGAAGGTCTTGTTGCCGAGGAGGAGCTCCGAGAAGAAGTCCGTGAGCATCCCGGAGATGGAGGGCATTCGGTACCGCTTGAGGCGAGCCTTCCACTTGACGCCGTAGATGGCGCGGTCATAGGTGCCGGGTTCGCCATTGCACACTGTGTCGTTCCACTTCGCGTCGCAGTCGTAATAGAACTCGGCTTGAGCGAAGTAGATGAGGTTCTTGACGGCCTGCGGGTTGTGATCGAACTGGTAGGCACCCATCGCGATGTGCTGAGGCACGTCGTCTGCGTCGAACTTGCCTGGGACCACGCTCCAGACGCTCTCCCAGTCGCTGCCGTTCTTGGCCGGGTTGTACATGCCCTTCGGGCCGTTGCTCTTCCAGAACTGCGAGTCGTTCCCCTGCTTCTTGATCCACGGGGGCCACGAGATGGGGTTCATGGTGGCGTACCAGTTTGCCTTCGACTGTCCCTCTTCGTTGCAGAACATCGAAGTGAGCTTGTTGCCGAAGCCGCCTCCGAGCGTGCTCATGACGCTCGCGACCGTGCCGTCGCTGTCATTTTGCTCGGCCTCACCGACCGCACTTACCTTGTTGAGCGCGCCGCCGGCGGCATCGGAGATCTTGTAGGCCGCGACGTCGCAAAGCTTGTTCATCTTGTTGTGAACGACGGGGAGGCCGAGACGATTGCCTTGGTTGCTGCTGTTGCCGCCACTGTTGCCGCCCTTGTTACCCGGGACGTTGACCGGCGACTTGCCGCTGAAGAGGCCCTTCGCGAAGTTCAAGATCGGTGAGCCGTCACTCGACGATGACCCAGAGAGGATGCTCGACAGACCTACGCCGGGAATCATCGACGGACTCATCGTGAGGCCGAGGTGATCGTAGTTCGCCGCCATCTTGAGGTTCGACACTTGGCCGAGGTGAGGCATGAGCACGGCGATGACGGTCTGAGTCTTGCTGAGGACGGGGAGCACCGTCTTGTTGATGGACTTCACCGCGTCGCGCACCTTTTCGACTTTGTTCGTCGCCTCTTTGAACTTCTTCACCATCTTGAAGCAGCCGCAGCCGGTGCCGTAGCTCGCGATGCAGATGATGGTGCACGCACTGGCGAGCGCGATGTGAATGAGCTGCATGATGTACACGACGATGCAGCAAATGAGATAGAGCGACACCATCATCAGCATGATGAGGTTGATCGCCGCAATCATGTTCATGCCGCGCGCGTGCACCGTCGCAGAAGCGAAGACGGCGACGTCTGCCACTTCCTGTGCCTTGTCGCGGTAGACGACTGCCTCACCGACGCCGATCAAGAACCACAAGCTACCGATGAGGAAGCAGGCCATGAAGAGGCCCACCATGAGCACTGCGCCGCGCTCGTCCGAGAGGAGATCTGGCTTCGACGTTTGCCCTTTCGCCTTCGCCGGACGCTCGTTGCGGACGGGAAGGAACGGAAGCAGGGGAAGAGAGAGCGCCATGTTCATTCGTCGGCCCTGTACTTTGCGCCTTGGTGCGGGAAGCCCGCCGTGACCGTCTTCGTCAATGTCGACCCTGTTCCACACACGAGGAAGCGACCAAGCGGCACGCCGCAGTTGTACGTCGCCGTCACCTTCACGTTGACCATTCCGTATGGGTCGTCGCGGGTCGACTGATCGTCGATTTCGACCGTGACATCGTCGAATGCGCCTTCCTCGATCCAGGGACGAAGCGCCATGGCGGCCGCAAGCTCGACCTCGTCTTTGCCGTCGTCTTTGCCGCTGACGGTCTCGCCGTCCTCGTTTTGATCTTTGGGGAGATTGTCGTTCTTGTTGGAGATGACCGCTGCGGCACGTGCTGCGACGATCGCGCTGTGCCTGAGAACGAGGTTGGCCTGGAACGCGCGACTTACTTGCACGAAGCCGAAGAAGGCGAACAAGAGCGGTGTGAGCGCAATCGCGAACTCGGCCATGACCGCGCCGTCGCGATTGTTGCGAAGCGAGCGCTTCGCGGCGGGGGTTGCGCTCAGCGTGGTCGCGCCGCTGCTTCCGCCCTCGCTTTCGACGTTGACGGCGAGGTCAGCCTGCGGACTTGCCGCGACTCCCGTCTCGCTTTCACGTTCTCCAGCGGGTTTCTCGGACACGACAACGACCTTTCAGACTCAGTGGACCTTGGACTTCATTCGCACGTACGCCATGGCCAAGGTCCCCACGAGCACGCAAGGGCCCAGCCGAAACCATGTGAGGGTTTCCGGCTCGATGGTTTTGCGCTTGTCTTTGGGAAGCACGGGGTTGACGAGAAGCGCGCCTGCATTGCGCAGGGAACTCAGCAACTTGCCCTTGTAAGCGAGGAACGCCGGCGCGGCGATGGCCGCTGCGATCATGGCGTAGAGCTCCGCTTCGATTCCTGCCTCGATCTGCAGGAGTGCTCCGAGGGCTGCGAAGAGCTTCACGTCTCCGCCGCCAATGGCATTCTGCCTAAACAGAATCAGGGGGACTGCCGCGGCGATGAGGGCTCCAAACAGCGAAAAGAGCCCCTCGTACCATGGCATGTTCGCGAATGCTTGCCCTGTGATCGACGCGTCGACGACGTGCGCGATAGGGGCGAGCAAGAGGACGGTGAGGGTCAGCCAGTCCGGGATCTTCCCGGTGCGCCAGTCGAACACCGCAGCAATTGCAGATACGACAATCGCGGCGATGATGAATCTGTGCATGGTACCGGCATGCCTTTACCCGCCGATGAAAGGCGTGAGCATGCTCGCGATCAGTTGCCTGCCTTGAGGTAGTCCGTCGAGTCCTTCGCTGCTTGACCGACCGGCGAACCGAGGCGCTTGAACGCTGCGGCGGCGATGATGAGAACGGCGAAGAGGAGGAGAGCGTACTCGACCATCGATGCGCCACGCTTTGCACGGAGTTTGTTCAGTTTCGATTTCATCGTTTGCATGGTCTGCCTCTTTTTCCTGTGCTGTTTACGTGTACTTTGAAAGTTTCTGGTCTCAGAGATTCTTGCCCGCGGTCTTGGCGCCGTCTCGGATCTTGGGGCCGAGCTGCTTGTAGGCTTGTGCGGCGATGATCAAGACGGCGACGAGCAACAGCGCATATTCGGCCATCGTGGCGCCCCGTCGTCCGACGACGCTGCGGAGGGCCCTCCGAATCGGTTGCATGGGTTGGTTCATCGCTTTCCTCACTCGCCTTAGCTTACCGTAGATTCTCGTTCTGTTCGCTTTCCGCCGGAAACACCGCGACGGATTCGTGTGTGAGTGTAGTTACTTAGGGGACGTTGGAGGGGACGGCACTCAGGGAAGGGGATTCAGAATGTGGCCGCGACACGAGTAGTACTGAGAGAGCATCGAGACTCCGCCGGCCATGATGCCGACGGCGAAGGGGATTCCGAACACGATGAGGAGGAACCCGTATTCAACGAGCACCGCGCCTCTACGTCCTCGAAACCGTTGCGCCTTCATTCGCTACACTCTCCTCTTATTCAATCTGCGTGCCATGTAGCGCGCTCATTCCAGTCATGCGGTAATTGAATCATTCCGTGAGCTTGCGTAGGTGATTGGAGAGAAATGTCAGATGTTGTCCCACATTTCCGCTGGATCATCCTCCGTTTCGCTGGGCCTCGTCGTGTCCATCCTTCTCTGGTTCACCGAAGGAAGTTCCTCGCGAAAACCCGGGCGGTCGCCCTGTACCGCCGTGCAGCTGACCGATGCTAGAGGGGCTTTGGGCCTGTCTTCTTCGGTGCGATGTAGATCTTCTTCTTGTCCTCGGTGAACTTCGCGTTGAAGATCTTCACCTCGTCATCGCTTTCGACCACGAACGAAGTGATCGGGTCTTTGGGCTTCAGGCGATCGTTGGACGATGTGTCGAGACTCACTTGAAAGGTCTCGCCCATGCGAAGCCGCAATCCGAAGTGGGCAGCACCTGCCGCATCCGTACGCGCGACGACTTTGCCGAGATACATCACGGGCAGATTGCTCGTGTTGCCTTGGGGGCCCGCATCGGCGCGAACGGCAACGACCACGCTGCGCGTGAGCGGGCGACATTGAGCCTTGTATTCGACCGGTTTGCCGTTGTCGGTGCGACGAACCACGACCAAAATAGGCTGAGCTACCGTGGTGTCCGGTGGGCATTTGACGTCGAGCGTGACCGACTCGCCGTCGGGACGCGTGATGTCGAGCGCAGCGTTGCCGGCGTCATCGGTCTCTTTGACTTTGGTCTCCCCGAAAAAGATCGGAACCTTGGGCGAAGGAATGCCGGGGTCGGCTTCCACGTGAATCACGATCTTGAAGGGCGGTTTCGGCTCTTGCTTGCACTTGTCCGCGAGTACGAGCAAGAGCACGCTCCACAGGGAGAAGCGCATACTTCAATCGTATGGGGTTCGAGGCAGGTGCGTCAACTTGGGGGGCGGGGGGGCGCTGCGCTAGGCTTCTTTCTTCTTCTCGGGCCGAAGGGGCCAAAGCTCGGCGCAACGCGCAGGTTCAGGTCGGGGCCGCACCCTAGCCGCAGCGCCGTTCGGCGCTTGCGTTCGCTGGCCCCGCTCCCCGCTGCCTCGATCCGAAGGGGCCAGAGCACGTCGCAACGCGTAGGTTCAAGTCGGGGCCGCAGTCGCTGGCCCCGCTCCCCGCTTCGGCGCTCGCGTGGGTTCGCGGCGGCAGAGTTCTCGCGAAAGTGCGGGGGTTACCCCGTCCGAGATTCCCTCACGCGCGCTTCGCTCCGCATTTGCGTTTGATGATGGTCGGCGTTTGGATTTGAGACGACGCCCTGGCGCGGTCACTCGGAGAGGCACCCCCGTACACTTTCGCTTGGGGCGGCGCGAGATTCGAGTCGCCGTTAAGAAGTACGGCGTCGAGCGGCGGGAGGCGAAAGACTCGAGACAAAACTTAACGGAGAATCGCGGCAGCTCTTCGCAGAGCGGAGGCGCGGGGGCGCGGTCTTCGATATCCACTCTCGCATCGTTCTCCCGTCGGCCGCACGTTCGGAGCAAAGCAGAGCGGCGGTTATCGTCCAGTCGTCAGAGTGACCAGGACAGGAACGCGAAGCGCCGCCGCGCGAGCGCGAAAGAACAACCGGCGTAACGAATCGCAGGTGAGCGCGGGCATCGACGTTTCCCGGCGACGCGAGAATGACTGCGAGGAGGAGAGCGAAGCCGTGACCCCCGCGCCGCAGCGTTCTTCCCCCGCACCACGAGCGCCGAAGCGGGGAGCGGGGCCAGCGACTGCGGCCCCGACTTGAACCTACGCGTTGCGACGTGCTCTGGCCCCTTCGGATCGAGGCAGCGGGGAGCGGGGCCAGCGAACGCAAGCGCCGAACGGCGCTGCGGCTAGGGTGCGGCCCCGACATGAACCTACGCGTTGCGACAAGCTTTGGCCCCTTCGGCCTGAGAAGAAAGAAGCCCAGCGCAGCGTAGCGTTAGCGCAGCTTCGCTTTGGCTTTCGCGAGGGCGTCGTCGATCATGACCTGTTGATCGGCGGGGTCTGCCCAGCGGCGCTGCACGGCCGTGCTCAATTGGTGGAGCGGGTCGAAGTAGAGGAAGTACTGTCCGGGTTTGACGGTCGGCGCCATGTAGACGCTGACGCCGGTCTCCCGATCGTAGTGCTCGTACGAGTGAGCGTCGCGCTTGCCGCCGCCGCCGGGGGCGTCCACGACGAAAGTCGGCGTGTTGAAGCCGGCGGTCGAACCCCTCACGTGCTTCTCGATGTGAAGCGCGGTGTCGACGGACGTTCGGAGGTCTTCGACGCCTCGCACGAGGTCGTGGACGTAGACGTAGTAGGGGTGGACGTTGACGTGCCCGAGCCTTCGCACGAGGGTCATCATCGTTTGCGGCGAGTCGTTGACGTTGCGCTGGAGCACCGACTGATTGCGGACGAAAATGCCTCGCTCCATCAGCTTGTTCATCGCCTGTGCGGTGATGTCGGTGATCTCTTTGGGATGATTGAAGTGCGTGTGCAGTACGACTTCCTTGTGAAGCTTGCGTCCGCGTTCGACGACCTTCGTGAGGGCGTCAGCCCAGGCGTGGTCGGTGAGGATCTTTTGCGGCATGACCGCGGGGCCCTTGGTCGCGAAGCGCATGCGACGAATGTTCGGCATGTCGAGGAGGGCCATGCCGATGTCTTCGATCTGTTGCGCTCGGAGTTGGTAGACGTCGCCGCCGGAGATGACGATGTCTTCGAGCTCGGGGCGCTGACGGATGTAGTCGTAGGCTCGCTTCCAGCGCTCTTCGTTGGCCTTGAGCTGCACCTTCTCGACTTCTTCCGTGTCGATGCCAACCGCATAGCTACGCGTACAGAAACGGCAATAGACGGGGCACGTGTCGAGCGGGAGGAAGAGGGCCTTGTCCGGATAGCGATGGGTGAGGCCAGGAACCGGCGCGTCTTCTTGCTCGTGGAGGGAGTCGAGGTCGAGCTTCGGATGGTCCGGCAGAAGCCTTGAGGCGAGCGGAATGAACTGGATACGAAGCGGATCGACGTAAGGATTCTCCCAGTCGATGAGCGACAGCATGTAAGGGCTCACGCGCACACTCATCGGGGCGCGCTTGAAGCCCTCTTCCGCGTCCTTCGCGAAATCTGCGGTGACGAGGTCTTGCACGGCCGCGAGCAACTTGTCGACGCGTGTGATCGAGTGCTTGGCCTGCCAATTGTGATCGAGGAACTGCTCTTCGCTGATGTCCTTGTACGCGGGAATGCGTTGCCAGAACGGACCCGACAGAAGGTTGCGATATTCGAGGGCCGCCGCATCGACCGGCGCTTTCTTGTGCACGATCGCTTGCGCACCCTGAGTGGACGACGTGGGCTGGATCACGGAAAGAGACGCGCTCATGGGCGGAATACTCCTACTATTGCCCGGATTAAGCAAATGGTGGGCGGTGCACGGTTCCCGTCCGTTCAGGGCTTTCGGCCTGCCTCGCGGTGCTTCGGGCAGGCTTAGGGGTAACGCGCTCTCGTTTGTTCGAGCGTGCTCGCGACGTCGAGTGCGAGGCCGACGGGTTCGATGACCCGCGCCATGGGCCCGAATCCAAGAACCCACGTCCGGACGGCCGCGAGGTTCGGGGTCGACATCGTGAGGCGAATACGTCCGTCCGATGCCTGGGCGAGCTTTTGGGTCGCGTGAAACCGGCGATTTTTGATTTCTTCGGCGATACGCGCGTCGAATTCGATGGTGATGCGGGCTTTCGTTCCCGGAACCTTGGGACCAAAAGCCCCTTCGAAAAGCGGTTCGAGGTCGAAACCCTCGGGCACGTGGAAAGTGGGGCGTTCCACCGTGAGCGAACGCATGGCCTCGAGGGAAAGCATCTCAATCGGAGGTTCGCGATCTTCTGCAGACGCTTCCGTTTCGCGTACTCCCACAGCGAGGAGACTTCCGTCCCAAAAGGCGAGTCCGTAGGTGGCGAAGCGGAAGGATGCGCCATCCCTTCCGACGATCGCGAGCATGCGACGTTCCGCGACGGCATGGTAGAGGGCGTCGATGTCCTCGCCGCGACCCCCGTAGTTGCGGACGGCACCGGGCACGAACAGAAACCTCCGATGGATCGCGGCGTCGTGGGAGACTTCGCCTTTCGTGGCCGTACGTGTGGGGCGCTCCGCAATGCGCTGGACTTCTCCGAACGCGATGTCGAGCGCTTCGAAGAGCGCGGATCCGCGCAGCGGCTCGATCGCTTTTCGCAGCGAGAGGAGGCCGACGGCTTGAGAACGCTTCAGTGCGACGGCGCGCCCACGCTCGCTCGGCTTGATGCGCCAGGTGTGGGCGGCTCCTTGGGGTGACGGGACGGATTCCAGTTCCGTTTGCGCGCCGAGCTCGAGCAGGTAACGCCGAACCGATCGCTGCGAAACGCGAAGGACCATCGCCAACTCGGCGAGCGTGAGGCCGCCTGCATGTAGTTCGAGCGTCGCCCGGAGCTTGTCGAGCTTCCGATGCTGCGTGAATCGACCTTTGGGGCGACCCACACTCGATGCCTTCGTGCGATGGGATTTCGTGGCAGCCATGTCGCCTCGCCTATGTCTACCCCAGAAAATCGCCGCCCTTTGGGCAAACTGCTACCCTTTCGAACGATGAAAACTTTGGTCGAGCTCATCGCGCACAAGCGCGATGGCCATGCCTTCGCCCCCGGCGAAATCCAGCGGATCATGAAGGCGTTCACCGCCGGAGAGCTCGCCGACTACCAGATGTCGGCGCTTCTCATGGCCATCTTCTTCCGAGGTCTTTCCGATGTCGAGACCGTCGAACTTACCGAAGCGATGCTTCACTCGGGCAGCGTGCTCGGGCTTCCTTCGGTGAAGAAGCTCAAGGTCGACAAGCACTCGACCGGCGGCGTTGGCGACAAGGTATCGATCTGTCTCGCGCCTCTCGTGGCAGCGTGCGGCGTTCCGGTGCCGATGGTGAGCGGCCGCGGACTCGGGCACACGGGTGGTACTCTCGACAAGCTCGAGGCCATTCCCGGCTTTCGCACCGATCTCTCGACGGAAGCGTTCGAGCGCATCGTGTCGGAGCTCGGCACGTGCATGATTGGCCAAACTGCCGAGGTGGCTCCGGCTGACAAGCGCATCTACGCCCTTCGCGACGTCACGGCGACAGTCGAATGCATTCCGCTCATCGTCGCGTCGATCCTTTCGAAGAAGCTTGCAGAAGGCATCGACGGCCTCGTCCTCGACGTGAAGTTCGGCAAGGGCGCCTTCATGAAGGACGAAGCCAAGGCGCGCGCACTTGCCGAAGCTCTCGTGCGTGTCGGAACGCGCGCTGGAAAGCGGGTCACGGCCATCTTGACGCGTATGGACATGCCACTCGGAAAAGCCGTCGGTAACGCCAACGAAACGCGCGAGGCGCTCATGCTGCTCCACGGCGAAGCGCCTCCGGACCTCTACGAATGCACGATGGTCCTCGCGGACGAAATGCTCGTGCTCGGAGGCGTTGCGAAGGACGGCAAAGAAGCGCGCGGCAAGCTCGAAGAGGCCATCAAGAGCGGCAGGGCGATCGATGTGATGGAACGGATGGTTGCCGCTCAGGGAGGCGATGCGAAGGTGGTCCGAGACCCCGCGCTCCTTGCGATGGCCCCCATCGAAGTCGACGTTCACGCTCCGAAGGAAGCGGAAGGGAAGTTCGTCCACGAGCTCGACGCCTTGACCGTGGGCCTGACGGGCGTTGCCATGGGAGCGGGGCGGACGCGAGCCGATCAAGCCGTCGACTTCGGCGTGGGCATCGAGCTCCTCGCCAAGCCAGGTGATCGCGTCGTTTCTGGCAAGGCGCTCGCGCGGATGTTCCTTCGTGAAGGGCAGGACAAAGCGGCCCTCTCGGAGCGTTTGCTTTCTGCGTATCGGTTCGAGGCAGCGGAGCCTCCTCCGGCGCCGCCGCTCGTGTGCGACTACATCCGCGGGTGATCATCGCCTTTGGGCGATGATCACTTCAGCTTGGAGCCAGGAGCGACGGAATCGTCGATCGTGGGGAGCACGAGCTTCTCCGAGGGGCCCGCTGCCATGATCATGCCGTGGGAGACGAGGCCTTTGCCGAAGTCGCGCGGGGCCAGGTTGGCGACGACGAGGACGCGCCTTCCGACGAGTGCCTCGGGGGCGAAGGTGAGTGCGAGACCTGCGATGATGGTACGCGGTTCAGCCTCGCCCAAGTCGACCGACAGCTGAAGGAGGCGGTCCTTCTTCGGCACCTTCGTGCAGGTGAGGACGAGACCCACGCGGAGATCGACGACGGAAAATTGGTCGTAAGAAATGGGGCCGAGCGGGGAAGCCTCGGTGGAGGGAACTGCGCTCTCGGGGGTGATTTCGGGCTTTTCCATTTTCTTCTCTGCGGCGCCCGAGGGCGTTTTCGTCTTGTCTTGCTTGCTGCCGCCTTCGTTCAAAGACGCAGCGGTGATGGTTTCCGGTGGGCGTAGGCGCGCGAGGAGTTCGTTCGCCGAGGCCTCGTCGTACGTGGGGAAGAGGGCTGCGGAAGGGGCGAGCTTCATGCCGGGCATGAGCGTCGGCTCACTCCAAAACAGGTCGCGGCCTACGTTTGGCGCGATCGGGCCGAGCCCGAGCTGCGCCCGCAGTTCGTTCGCCTTCTTGGGCATGGCAGGCCAAATGCACACGGAGAGGCGCTCGAGCGTGCGAAGTAACGTCAAAAGCGTGGAATGTACACGCGCTGTATTGCCGGCCTTCGCGAGCGCCCACGGTGCCGCGCGGTCGACGTATTGATTCAATGCCGCGCTGATGGCCCAGGTGGCTTCGAGCGCCAGGTGGGGTTCGTAGGCGTCCCAGTGTGCCGCTGCGCGTTTCGCATCTGCTTCCACTTTGGCTCCGAGCTCGCGCTCGAGTTCGGTTTCTTCCCCGAGCGGCGGAACCTGTGACTCCGTCATCTTCACGCAGAGGCCGAGCGTCCGGGCGAGTAAGTTGCCGAGGTTCTTGCCGAGGTCGGCGTTGTAGCGCTCGATGATACCTGCGTGATCGAAGTCGCCATCTTGGCCGAAGGAAATCGCGCGCAGAAGATAGTAGCGGAGCACGTCAGGACCGAGCTCTCGCGCGAGCCGCAGCGGATCGACGCCATTGCGCAGCGACTTCGACATCTTCTGTCCGTCGATGGTCAAGAACCCGTGGGCCACGATGGCCGTCGGCATCTCGTCGTCGCCGTAACCAGCGGCCATGAGGAAGGCCGGCCAGTAGACCGCGTGGAAGCGTAGGATGTCTTTGCCGACGATGTGCACGGCTTCGGCCGACGGGGGCCAGAAACGCGCGAGCGACTCACCCTTGCTGTCGCGGCCCGCAAGTGCGGAGCGATAGTTCGAGAGCGCGTCGAACCACACGTACATGACGTGTTTCGGGTCACCGGGGACAGGAATGCCCCACGAAAAACTCGTGCGGGATACACTCAAATCGCGCAGGCCAGAACGAACGAAGCTGAGTACTTCGTTGCGACGTGTCTCGGGTTGGATGAATTGCGGGTGCTTTTCGTAGAACGCGAGAAGTCGCTCTTCGAACTGCGAGAGCTTGAAGAAGTAGGTCTGTTCCTTGACGCGCTCGACCGGCTTCTGGTGGACGGGGCAGAGATTGCCGGGGAGAAGCTCCTTTTCCGTTTTGAAGGACTCGCACCCGACGCAGTACCAGTCTTCGTAGCTCCCTTCCTCGAGGAAGCCCTTCTCTGCGATACGCTTCCAGAGCTCGTGGACCCACGCGATGTGTCTCGGCTCGGTCGTGCGAATGAAGTCATCGGCCTCGATGTCGAGCACGGGCCACGCCATGCGGAACGGCTTGCTCGCTGCATCGACGAAGGCTTGGGGGGATTTCCCGGATTCTTTCGCGACGCGCTCGATCTTGAGGCCGTGCTCGTCGGTCCCCGTGAGCATGCGCGCATCCCGGCCGCGAACCCGCGCATATCGACGCAGTGCGTCGCATACGGTCGTCGTGTACGCGTGCCCCAAGTGGGGGATGTCGTTCACGTAATAGATGGGCGTCGTGACGTAGAACGGCCGCGGGGAAGGCGGTGGGAGCATGAGGACCTAGGGCCTAGCATGCCTCCGGGGCCGGGTGACCCAGGTTTCCCCCCCGAGCCGCCAAATTTCTCGCGTTCGGTCCAAAAGGCGCGTACATAACCCCACGCTTCCGGGCTGTTTACCTCGCCCGGCTTCCCCTAGGAGTTTTCATGCGCGCAACTCGCCTTCTCTTCATTGCTGCCGCCACCCTCTCTGCCGCCGCGTTCACGGCGACCGCTTGCGGAGGAACGACGGAGACTCCCGCCGACTCCGGCGTCACCGTCGACGCAACCGTCGAGGATACGGGCGCGAAGCTCGACGCAGCGAAAGACGTCAAGGCAGATGCTCCTTGCACGAGTCCCGGCATCGACACGCTCGAACTGCCCGATGCGACGGTGGGCGACAGCGGCATCAGCACGTCGACGTGTGTTGCTTGCCTCAAGAAGAACTGCAAGGCCGAGATCGACGACTGCAACGGCGATTGCGACTGCCGCGGCGCCGCTACGACGTTCGTGCAATGCCTGCAAGGTGCAACCGACTTCAACAAGGTCGTAGCGTGTGCAGGAACGGCAGGCTTCAACCTCCCGCAGGACGCCCAAGACAAGCTCTATGCTGTCGCCCTTTGCGGCAACAGTGACTGCAACAAAGAGTGCGTGCCCCCCGGCCTCCTCGACGGCGGCGACGCGAAGGCCGACTGAAGAGCGACGAGCCCTCCTTCGCGCGCTAGCGGAGGCGGTCGGCCCGATGCTGCGCAACCCAAGGGGAGAGACGCGAGTCGTCGCTCCCCTGTGCTGCTTTTTGTGACATCGCGGCTCGATCGAGGCGTGCGGCCGCGATGGCGATGGACACGGCCACCGCATCTTCCTTCGCCTGCGGTACTTTGGGGTAGCCGACGAGTTCGCTTTGATGGCGCTCGAGGTATCCTGTGTCGTACTTTCCTGCGACGAAACCCTCGTGCGAGAAAAGATTTTCGTGGAAAGCGAGGTTCGTGCGGATGCCGGTGACGACGTACTCGGAGAGTGCGCGGCGCATGCGTTCGACGGCCTGGGCGCGCGTGGGCGCCCACACGCTGAGCTTCGATATGAGCGGGTCATAGTAGCTCGAGATGGTGCAGCCCGGGTACGCGCCGCCGTCGTCGCGAACGAAGGGCCCCGAAGGAGTGACGAGATTTTCGATGGTACCCGGTGAAGGGAGGAAGCCGCTTCCCGGATCCTCGGCGTAGACGCGACACTCGATGGCCGCGCCGCGAGAGGCGAGGTCTTCCTGCTTGAACGAGAGCTTCGCCCCTTGTGCGATGTTCACCATTTCGCGCACGAGGTCGGTTCCCGTGACGAGCTCGGTGATCGGGTGCTCGACCTGGAGACGCGTGTTCATCTCGAGGAAGTAGAAGTTGCCGTCGGGGGCGAGGAGGAACTCGAACGTGCCCGCGGAGAAGTATCCGACGGACTTCGCACCGGCGACGGCGATGGCTCCCATTTTGGCCACGAGCTCGCGCGATGCCGCGGGCGAAGGCGTTTCTTCGACGACCTTCTGATTGCGGCGCTGAATCGAGCAGTCACGCTCGAAGAGGTGCACCATGTTGCCGTGCTTGTCGCCGAGCACCTGGATTTCCACGTGGCGCGGCGTGATGATCGCCTTTTCGATGTAGACCGTGTCGTCGCTGAAGAACTTCTTCGCTTCGGAACGGGCGCGCTCCCACGCTTGCTCCATCTCCTTGGCTTCGTGGACGAGTCGCATGCCCTTGCCACCGCCGCCCGCGGAGGCCTTGAGCATGACGGGGAAGCCGATCTGCGTCGCGGCAGCCACGGCTTCTTCCGTCGTATTGCACATGGCCCCGGGCACGACCGGTACACCCGCTGCAGCCATCTTCTCGCGCGCGGCGGTCTTCGAGCCGAGCTGCCGCATGGCGCTCGCCGGCGGACCGATGAACGTCACGCCCGCCTGCTCACAAGCATCGGCGAACTCCGGGTTCTCGCTCAGGAAACCATAGCCAGGGTGAACGGCGTCGCAGCCAGCCTTCTTTGCCACCGCGAGAACCTTGTCGATGCAGAGGTAGCTCTCGTTCGCGGGCGCAGGGCCGAGCAAGTAAGCCTCGTCTGCCATGCGAACGTGCAGCGCCGCGCGGTCGATCTCCGAGTAAACGGCGACGGCCGCGATTCCCATTTCGTGGAGGGTGCGGATGACGCGGACCGCGATCTCTCCGCGGTTGGCAACCAGGACCTTCCGAAAGCGCTTCTCTTCTCCCATGCTGCGGCCGACTATACCCAAGAGGCCGCTCGGTTTGAATGCAAACCGCTTGTGGGTAGCGGAAGCTCGGCTAACTTGATGGGCTCCGATGCCTGCCGACAAGCACACCTTGCCGTTCGTCTTCACGATACCGGACGAGGTTCCAGAGCGTCCGAAGGCGGCGGCACCCCCGGCCGAGAAGGCTCCGCCGAAGGAACCCGTCATTTTCCGTGTTTCGGGGCTCGCGCGCGCCATTCAGGGGGCGCTCGATGCCACGTTCTTCTCGGTTTTGTGGGTCGAAGGCGAGGTGAGCGGCCTACGCTGGGCTTCGAGTGGTCATGTGTATTTTACACTGAAAGACGGAGAGGACGACGCAGCGGTCGACGTCGTGATGTATCGCAGCGCCGTGACGCCGAAGACCAAGAAGCTCCTCGTCGAAGGCGCGAAGGTCAAGCTGAAGGCCAAGCCCACCTTTTGGGCCCCACGCGGTCGACTACAGCTCGTGGCCGACCGGGTCGAACTGTCGGGTAGGGGCGCCCTGCTCGAGGCGCTCGAACAGCTGAAAGCCAAGCTCGAGCAGGAGGGACTCTTTGCGCTCGAGAAGAAGCGCGCTCTCCCACGCGAGCCGCGCGTGATCGGCGTCGTGTCGAGTGCCTCGGGCGCGGTCATCCACGACATTCGAAAGGTCGCGTTCCGCCGAGGAGGCGCGCGCATTTTGCTTTCACCGTGCGTCGTCCAAGGAACGCTCGCGCCGACATCGATCGTCCGCGCCATCAAGGCGCTCTGCCGCGTCCACGAAGTCGACGTCATCATCGTCGCGCGCGGCGGAGGGTCGGCCGACGACCTCATGTGCTTCAACGACGAAGCGGTCGTTCGGGCTGTCGCAGGCTGCCCGGTCCCCATCGTGAGCGCCGTGGGGCACGAGGTCGACGTCACGCTCACGGATTTCGCTGCCGATGCGCGTGCCGCCACACCTTCGCAGGCTGCGGAAATGATCGTCGCGGACGTGTCGGCGCTCGCGGGTGCGCTTCGCGAACACCAATACCGCCTCGAGCGTGCGATGCGGTCCCGCCTTTCGGGCCTCCAAGCCTCGCTGCTTCGCGCCGAGAAGAAGATGGGCGACCCCCGCGTCACGCTCGGGGAACGTCAGCAACGTCTCGACGACTTGCGCGAGCGCATGGGCGACCTCGGTAGGCAGCGCGTGCGCTCGTCGAGTGTTCGCTTGTCCAAGCTCCAAACGCGCCTCCACGCCCTACACCCGAAAGCTTCCATTGCCCGCAGCGCGCGTACGCTCGATGCTCGTGCGGAGCGATTGCGAACCCTCATACGCAAGAAGCTCGCGCACGAAGGTCGGCTGCTCGCGGTGAGTGCGAGCGCCCTCGACGCATTGAGCCCTTTGCGCGTCCTCGGGCGCGGCTACGCGCTCGCTCTTTCGGAGACAGGGACGCCCATACGTCGGGCCGTCGACACGTCGGAAGGCGAGAAGCTGCGCGTTTTGCTCTCCGAAGGAGCCGTCGGCGTCACCGTCACGAAGGTCGAACCGAGCCGCGATTCATAGCCGCTTCGGCGGAACGACGGGCGGCCGCAGATGGTGGGTCATGGCGCGAAGCGCGAGCAGGTAGCTTTCGCCCTGGAAGCCCGAAATGACGCCGATGCATGCGGGCGCGATCTTGGACTCTCGTCGATAGGCCTCGCGTGCGTGCGGATTCGATAGATGCACCTCGATACAGGGGCGGTCGACTGCCACGATGGCGTCGTAGAGCGCCAGAGACGTATGTGTGTATGCTGCAGCATTCAGGAGGAGGCCCTCGAACTGCCCGCGCATGTTGCCGATATGGTCACAGAGGACGCCCTCGTGGTTGCTTTGGATGCAGGTGATCTCGACCTCGAGCTCCTTCGCCAGCTTGGTGAGCTTGCGGTGGATGACCGGAAGCGTTTCGCTACCGTAGATCGCCGGTTCGCGCATGCCGAGGAGCTGCAAGTTGGGGCCGGAGAGACAGAGGATGCGGGGGATGAATTTTACGACCTTGGTCATGGAGTGAGTCCTCGGGAGAGTTCGTCGATGTCGACTTCGCGTACGACCACGTTACCTGGGCTCATCGCGAGTGGTAGCGCGATAGAGCGTCCTTTGCGTTTCTTGTCGGCCCCGAGGTGGGCGAGGGCCTGCGCGACGAGGGCAGGCTCTGCAGCCGTCGGAAGGCCGAACTGCCCCAGAAGCTCGGAAAGGAGCACCGGAACCGACGGGCCTGCGAGTCCTCGCGAAGCCGCGAATCGGTGTTCGAGGAGGAGCCCGAGACCGACCGCCTCTCCGTGGAGGAGGCGCGTGTAGCCCCCCGCGGCTTCGAGCGCATGGCCCACCGTATGCCCCAAATTCAACACCATACGCGGACCGCGATCACGCTCGTCCGCGGAGACGATCCGAATCTTGTCTGCGATGGCAGTGCTTACCGCCTGGCGGAGCGCGTTCGGTTCCCGCGCGAGGAGGGACGGGGCTGCTGAACGCAAGGCGTCGATCTGCGGAGGACCCGAGAGAAGCGCCATTTTTACGAGTTCTCCCATCCCTGCGCGGAAGTCTCGATCCTCCTGGGTCTCGAGCAGCGTCAGGTCGATGACGACATGAGAGGGTTGGTGGAAGGCGCCGATGCGGTTCTTGCCCGTCGCGTGATCCACCCCCGTTTTTCCACCGACGGATGCGTCGACCATGGCGAGGAGCGTGGTGGGCACGCTCACCCAGCGAAGCCCGCGGAGCAATGTCGCGGCAGCGAACCCTGCGACGTCGGAAACGACGCCCCCGCCGACTGCCAGCACGAGGGCGTCTCGATCGAGAGGGCCCCTGAGCGCTTCGTCCCAGACGCGGGAGACAGCCGCCACCCCTTTGTTTTCTTCACCTGGCGAGAGCACGACGGTGGAAACAGGTACCCGGATGGCCTTCGTGAGTGCATCGAGATAGGCGTGTTGACGATCGGCAACGTGTGCGTCCGTCACGAGAACGACCGAGCTAGGAGAGAGGCTCGCGACGACGTGCGCCGCGGTACGACAGGGATCATTCGACTCGCGGCCAGGCGGCGCGAGTTCGACGCGATAGGTTCGCGATCCAAGTGGAACGACAAGGAGGTCCCTTGCTGATTCTCGACGGATTTCGCGGACGAGATCGGCCACGCTGCGATCGCTGGTCGAAATCCGCGCGTGGCATTCGGCATAGAACTCGCTTCTCGCGCTCGCTAGCCTCTCGAGATGACGTTCGGCCGAAGCCGGCGACGTGGGAAGAAGGGGACGTGGAGGGCCCCCACGGATGCGCGCCGCACGGACGTCGGCGGGGGCGTCGAGGGTGACGAGAAAACCGCGCGCGAGGGCCGCTGCTCGTACCGCTGGAGAAAGGATGGCGCCGCCTCCCAAGGCGACCACGGAATGATGTGTATCATGCACACATTCGAGGGCGACACGTTCCTCGAGTGCACGAAAGGCGGGTTCGCCCTCTTCGCGGAAGATCGCGGAAACCTCTTTGCCCGCCGCCTGCTCGATGCGCTCGTCTACGTCGACGAACGTCTCTGCAGTGCCTTCCGTCAGCGCACGTCCTAGTGTCGTCTTGCCCGCGCCGATGGGGCCGCTGAGGATGATGGGGCGACGCGGTTGCATGGCGGTCAGTAGGCCGCCAGCCGGGCGCGATAGCCAGCCACGTTGTCTTGCAATTCCGTCATCGAATCACCACCGAACTTGTCGAGCACGGCCTCGGCGAGAACGAGAGCCATCATCGCCTCGCCGACGACCGCCGCGGCTGGAACGGCGCAGACGTCACTGCGTTCGGTGAGCGCACTCACGGGCTCCTTCGTTTCGATGTCCACGCTCGGCAGCGCCTTCCGAAGCGTGGAGAGAGGTTTCATGGCCGCTCGAACGACGATGGGTTCGCCGGTCGAGATGCCCCCCTCGAGGCCACCCGCGCGGTTCGATGTTCGCGAAAAACTGCGTGTGCCCATGTCATAGCCGATGGGGTCCTGGACCTGACTGCCGGGGAGCGCGGCGCCTGCGAAACCTGCGCCGAACTCGACTCCCTTCACGGCCTGAATGCTCATGAAGGCTTGCGCGAGCAGGCCATCGAGTTTGCGATCCCACTGCACGTGACTGCCGAGGCCGGGCAATACGCCTCTCGCTACGACCTCGAAGACGCCTCCGAGCGTATCGCCCGCATGCGAAGCTTCGAGGATGGCCTTTTGCATGCGTGCATCGGCCTCGGGGTCTGGACACGCGAGGTTGCTTGCACGCTTCTGGACCACGCGCTCTGCGGTCGAAAGGTCAGTGACGTTCGCCACGACATCGCCGATGCGTACCACCCACGAGACGATGTCGATACCTAGCTGTGCGAGGAGCCTCCGAGCGACCGCACCAGCCGCTACCCGCGCTGCGGTCTCTCTCGCGCTTGCGCGTTCGAGGATGTCGCGAAGGTCGTGCGTGTCGTACTTCAGTCCGCCCGCGAGGTCGGCATGACCTGGACGGGGCTTGGTCGAAGCTTCGATGACGGCAGGCACCGGGGCAGGGGACATGCGCTCCGTCCAGTTCTCGAAGTCCTTGTTGTCGATGCGGAGAGCCAACGTCGACCCGAGCGTTCGACCGTGTCGAACGCCGCCTTGGAATGTGACCCGATCGGACTCGATCTTCATGCGACCGCCGCGGCCGTAGCCTTTCTGGCGCTCAGCGAGATCACCGTCGATGTCCTCTGCAAGCAGCGCGAGGCCAGCGGGAATTCCGTCGATGAGCACGGTAAGCGCAGGTCCGTGGGATTCCCCACCGGTCAGCCAACGGAGTCGCGGCATGGCGCCCTCTACCGTACACGAATCGGGCAAGGCGCGCCTCAGATGTGGGTCCAAGAGAACCGCTGCCCCCGCAATCGACGGCGCGGTGCTATGGTAACCCCGTTGACGATGAGCGCAGAGTGGACCCTCCGCGGTTGGGAAGCGAAGCCTTCACCGCACCTGCCGACTTACCCGGACGCGCACGCGCTCGACCTCGCGACGGCCGAATTGCGAAGGCTCCCTCCGCTCGTCACCTCGTGGGAAATCGAGGCACTCAAATCTGCCATCGCCGAGGCGCAGGAAGGAAATCGCTTCTTGCTCCAGGGGGGCGACTGCGCCGAGACGATGGCGGACTGCGTTCCGTCTCTCATCGTTTCGAAACTCGACATCCTCTTTCGTATGTCGCGCGTGCTCGATGTCGCCGCGAACAAGCCGGTCTTGCGCGTGGGGCGCTTCGCGGGGCAATACGCAAAGCCTCGCTCGAGTCCGACGGAGGTGCGTGAGGGCGTTACGCTGCCCTCGTACATGGGCGACCTCGTCAATCGACCTGCCTTCACGGAAGCGGCGCGCCGCCCGGACCCGTCCTTGCTCGTCTCCTGCTACCAGCACGCTGCGCTCACGCTGAACTTCGTACGCGCACTAGCTTCGGGCGATTTCGCAGACCTGCGCACGTCGGCCGGCATCGAGCACGACGTGCACGAAGGGGGCGCGGTCCCCCTCTTCACGAGTCACGAAGGGCTGAACCTCCACTACGAAGCCGCTCAAACGCGAACGGTTCCCCATCGGCCCGGCTACTACGACCTGTCGACGCACATGCCGTGGATTGGCGAGCGCACGCGTGATCTCGCCGGACCGCATGTCGAGTTCTTCAGGGGCGTAGAGAATCCCATCGGCATCAAAGTCGGACCGACTGCGAGCGCCGATGAAATCGATGCACTCTGCAATCTCATCAATCCTCGCAACGCGGCCGGCAAGGTCGTCCTCGTCACCCGCATGGGGGCCACCGCCGTTGGGCTCGCGCTGCCGCCGATCGTGGCGCGCATCCGTGAGAAGGGAAGACGCGTCCTTTGGGTGTGTGACCCCATGCACGGAAACGGCATCACCACGAAGAGTGGCCTGAAGACGCGCCACATGGATGACATCTTGCGAGAGCTCGAAGCGACGTTCGACGTGCATGACGCATGCGGTACCGTGTTCGGCGGCGTTCACTTCGAGCTCACGGGAGAGTCCGTGACCGAATGCCTGGGCGCAGGTACGACCGAGGCGGACCTCGACACGCGCTACCTCACGGCCTGTGACCCGAGGCTGAATGCACGGCAATCCATCGAGCTCGCATCGTCGATTGCACGGCGCATGCGCGGCGCGCCCTCGATGCGCCCGCAGAGCAGCTCGAGCGAATGATCGACTACATCGTGCAGCCCCAGCGCACGCCCCTCACGGGGACCGCATTCTTGCCCTCGGACAAGAGCCTCGCGCATCGTGCGGTCATTCTCGCAGCCCTCGCTCGAGGCGTTTCGCACGTCGATGGTCGCGGCTTCGGCGACGATGTCCTTTCCACCGTGTCGGTGCTTCGTGCACTCGGCGTCCCCATCCAAACCACGCACGACTCCATCATCGTGCACGGACGCGGACTCCATGGTTTCGAGGCTCCTCGCGTGGACCTCGATTGCGGAAACTCAGGCACGACCATGCGCCTCATGGCAGGCGTTCTCGTTGCGCAGCATTTTCCCTTTCGCCTCGTGGGGGACGCGTCTCTCTCGAGGCGTCCGATGGGGCGCATCGCCACGCCCTTGGTGCAGAGAGGCGCGCTTCTCGAAGGGACCCCGGGAGCCCGCGGAGAATTGTTTGCGCCCCTTTTCTCAGAGGGCCGCGCCGAGTCTCTCGGACCCTTGCAAGGCCTCACGTTCGACGCGCCCGTCGCGAGCGCGCAGGTGAAGAGCGCGCTTCTTCTGTCGGGTCTCTATGCACGTGGAGCCACGGTGCTCACCGAGCCGAGCCTCTCGCGCGACCATACCGAACGTATGCTCCGCGCCCTGGGCGTGCCGGTTCGTTCGGAGGTCGACGCGGGTCGCGCGCGCGTGACGCTCGACGCCGTTCGTTGGGAGGGAACGCTTCCATCTTTCGACGTGCGGCTCGCCGGCGATTTTTCTGCCGCAGCATTCCTCGTCGCGACGGCGCTGGTCGTTCCGAAGTCGGCGGTCGTTCTCGAAGGCGTTGGCACCAATCCGACGCGGACGGGAATGCTGGATTGGTTGTCTGATGCGCGCATCGAAGTCGAGAGCTTCGACGCGGCAGAGGGAGGTCTCGCGGGGGCCGAGCCCGTGGCGACGCTTTCC
This sequence comes from Polyangiaceae bacterium, assembly GCA_046351415.1. Classification (GTDB taxonomy): domain Bacteria; phylum Myxococcota_A; class Polyangia; order Polyangiales; family Polyangiaceae; genus JABFRG01. Next base: position 55,985 of record JAXLYO010000004.1, read on the forward strand.
GTGGGCGAAAGGGCCGCCTCGCGCGGTCAGGGCGCGCCTCTTTCGGGAGGCTTGCTCGTGCGCGGCATCGACGAAGTTCCTGCGATGGCTGCCGTGGCGGCGACACTCCCGGGCGTCACCACCGTGCGAGACGCAAAAGAGCTACGCTACAAGGAAAGCGACAGGCTCCGTGCGTGTGCGAAGACGCTTCGCGCCTTTGGGGTACGGGTCCGAGAGTACGACGACGGGCTCGAAATCGAAGGCACGACCGAACGCCTGCTTTCGGCCGCGGACATCGATTCGGAGGGCGATCATCGCATCGCCATGATGGCGACCGTTCTCTCGCTTCGGGCGGATGGTCCCTGCCGCGTGCGGGGCGTGGAATGCATCGCGACGAGTTTTCCTTCGTTCGCCGAGACGCTGCGTTCTCTCGGAGCCAGCGTGCAGGAGGTGCCCAGTGGGAACTGACGGTTCGAGCGTGCGTCCGCGGCGGTTCGCAGTCATCGGTACGCCCATCGCGCACTCCAGAAGTCCCGCGCTCCACGAAAGCGCCTACCGCGCGCTCGGGCTTCCGCATCGCTATGAGCTACGCGATGTACCCGCTTCTGCGCTCGACGCCGCGCTCGAAGAACTTCGGGACGGAACCTACGACGGCTACAACGTGACGGCGCCTTACAAGGTCCGCGTCCTTCCTTACGTCGACATCCTCGATGCATCGGCGGCCTTACCCGAGTGCGCGAACACCCTCGTGCGCGCGGAAGACGGAACCCTCACGGCCGTCAATACCGACGTTCCCGCACTCGCCGCCGAGCTCGAAGAGCTGGGGCTCACCCTCTTGCCGGACTCGCGTGCGCTCGTTCTCGGAACGGGGGGCACCGCACGCGCAGCCATCGTTGCACTCGCGAACCTCGGCTTTCGACACGTGGTCGTCCGTGGACGTCGCGCGGACGAAGGCATTGCCACGTTCGCGCGAGGCCTCGAAGCAAAGGTCCAAGGGCTCGCGATCGAATGCCTGCCGTTCGTCGCTTCCGCCACGGACGCCCGCTTCGCTTGCGTGATCCAGGCGACGAGCGCACCGGATGCAGCCCGTCACGCAGTTTCCTGGAAACACCTTTCCGAATCCGCTATCGCATTCGACGTGGTCTACGCGGGCGGAAGGACGGCATTTCTCGAATCGGCGGAGGAGAGAGGGCTTCGCTGTGCGGGCGGCATCGGCATGCTCGTGCGGCAGGGAGCGCTTGCGTTCGAACGTTGGCTCGGCGTTCCGGCACCCCTCGTGGCCATGAAGGAGGCTGTCGTCATATGAGCACGACGAAACCTCGCAAGCGGCTCGGCTATCGCCGCATCGTCACGTTGCTCGTGTCGCTCATCATCGTTCCGACCGGGCTTCTCATGACGCTCGGCATCATCCTCATGTTTCTTGGCGAGGCCCAGGCAAACTTGCTCGTCGGCATGCTCACCGTGAGCTTCATGGCAGTCGTCGTCACGGGAGTCGTCCTCGTCTGGGTGTTCGTCCGCAAAGAAGCCTACCTGAGCGAGCTGCAGTCCGACTTCGTCTCCAAGGTCAGCCACGAACTCCGGACGCCACTCACGGCCATCCGCCTCTTTGCCGAAACACTCGAGCGCTCCGGTGACGACCGAGTGACGCGCGAAAAATGTATTGTGCAGATAAATAAGGAGTCTGAACGCCTCAAGAGTCTCATCGAGCGTCTTCTCGACTGGGGAAGGATGGAAGCGGGCAGGAAGCTCTACGACTTGCGCAAGGAATCGTTCGAGGCCATCGCCATCGAGGCGGTCTCCACGTTTGCGCCGGAACGGTACGAGGACCTCGAGTTCGAAGCAGCCATCGCGACTGCTCTGCCTCCCGTTCTCGTCGACCGCGCAGCGATGATCGATGCGATCGGCAACTTGCTCTCGAATGCCCGCAAGTACGGCGGGACCCCCGGGAAGGTCTCCGTCGTCGTCCAAAAGAATGCGCAAGGTGCGGTGTGCCTTCGCGTCACCGACAATGGCGAAGGCATTCCCCGCGAGGAGCAGCGTCGCATCTTCGAGAAGTTCTACCGTATCGATGATCGGCTTTCGCGTGTTCGTGAAGGTAGCGGCCTCGGTCTGTCGATCGTCCAGCACATCGTTCGTGCGCACAACGGCCGCGTCGAAGTCGAAAGCAGCCCCGGTGCCGGCAGCACGTTCACGATCGTCTTGCCGCCGATTGTCGGAGAAGAGGAACCCAAAAGCGATGCAAGCCAAACGCCCGCGCCCTGAACGGGCGTCTGCCCGTTTTCGAAGCAAAGCTCGGTGTTTGCAGAACCGTCACGACGAATGCCGTCGGCCGAGCTAGGCTAGAGTCATGCACGCTCGAACTTGGCGCATGGCCTTCGGCTATGCAGCATTCTTCGCACCGCTCGCTTCTGCTTGCGCCCTCGGCGTAGCGGCGCCGGCCGTCGAGACGACGCCGGACGCGACTGTCGACACGCCCGTCGAACGCAAAGACGCGTCGGTCGTTCGCGACGCAACGGTGAGTGACGCGAGTAAGGACGACGATACCGGCGCGGTCGACGCGGGAAAGCCCGATACGGGGTTCGTGAAGGACTCGGGAAGTGACGCAAAAGATGCGGCGAAAGACGTGGTGACCGTCGATGCGAGCGGACCCACGTGCACGACGCTCTCGATCAACGAGATCCAAACCGCGGGTACGACCGCGAGCGACGAGTTCGTCGAGCTCTTCAATCCGGGTGCGAGCGCGTGCAACGTCGTCGGCTGGAAGCTCATCTATCGTTCGGCGGCAGGCGCGAGCGACGTCACGATGTTTTCGGGAGGCACCTTCTCGATTCCCGCCGGGGGCTTTGCGGTCCTTGGGGGCGCTGATTTCGTCGGCACGAAAGCGGGAGCGCTCATGAGCGGCCTCGCCGCGGCGGGTGGTCAGCTCCAATTGCGCGATGCTGCGAACGCGGTATTCAGCAGCCTCGGCTACGGCACGGCAAACGGTGCTTTCGTGCGCGGTACGCCTGCACCGGCCCCGGGAGCTTCCGAGAGCATCGGGCGCATCGTCGACGGCCAAGATACCCAAGACAACTTCGCCGACTTCTTCGTGTCGACTGCACCCACTCCGGGCGCGGCGAACCAATAGCGGAAGGTTGTCTCGGAGCTACGCGCTTTCGCGATAGACGTCCGGCTCGACGAAGCACCAGCGCACGTCCGGGTGCGCCGTGCGGAGAGCCTTCTCGAAGTCGTCGATGGCGATCGCGACGTCTTTCATCACAGCGTTCGGCGAGACGGCGACTTTGATGGCGACGAGGACCTCGCCAGCGCCCTGCTGAGTCGTGCGAAGGTGAATGACGCGCTCGAAGAGAGGCACCTCTTTCGCCAATGCACGCGCGCTCTCGTCGATGGTCTCGTCGGCAGCTTCGCCGAGAAGAAGAGACTTCACTTCGTAGGCGAGGAACCCGGCGACCAAGATGAGCACGACGCCGATCGCGATGCTCCCGCCACCGTCGAAGCGCCCGTCCCCGGTGAGTGCCGCAAGACCGAGAGCGATCATCGCGAGGACGAGACCGAGCACCGCGGCAGCATTTTCGCCGAACACCACGACCAGGTCCGAGTCTTTCGTCTCACGCAGGTATTGGAAGAAGGCACGCCGACCTTTGCGTTTGTTGATCTCCTTGATGTTCGAGAGCGTTGCAGCGCCTTCGAGCGCGAACGAAATCCCCAGGATCAAGAAGCCGAGCCACACTTTCTCGACGCGCTCGGGCTCGAGAATCTTGTGGATGCCCTCGTAAATCGAGAACACGCCGCCGCCGACGAACAGCATGAGTGCGACCAAAAAGGACCAGAAGTACAGCGCGCGCCCGTAGCCGAACGGGTGGCTCGCGTCCGGGGGCTTGCGGGCCTGCTTCACGCCCAGAAGGAGCAGGGCCTGGTTGCCACAGTCCGAGAAGGAGTGCAGCGCCTCCGCAAGCATCGCACCCGACTTCGTGAAGAACGCAGCCACGGCCTTGACCAGGGCGATGAGCAGGTTGATGCCGAGCGACTGGATGATGTGGCCGATACCTTCGCCTTCGTGCTTCTCTCGCGTCTCGCTCATTCCGTCTCAGTTCGTCCGCAAGGTTGGGTTGCCAACGTCGAAGGGGGTGAAAGGTGGTTGGGCCGGCCTCGGTGACACGTCTCGGCCGATGTCCGAAAGCGCGCCACGATGTGTCGGCGTTCTCCGAAGGTACTGAAACATGTAGATATCGAAATGTTGGCGCCGCGTCTCGACGATAGTGGCGTGCCGAATACGGGCCTGAAAGGTCAGGTGGAACCGCGTGGCGACCCTGGCCAACCCTGCGCAACCTTGATAGGGTGCCTTCGAGCTGTTCCGGAACGGCTCCGTCCGAGCACGCAGCGGCTCCGAGCCATTCATGCCTCCCATGCCTCACATGCACGGCGTACGTCGTTTCTTCCCGCACCTATTCGAGGAGCCAAACCGGCGTTCGTCTAGCGGCTGTGCTAACTTTATGGATGGCCGAAAAGCTGGAAGCGCCGCGGTCACGCTCCGTCCCACCTCACGCAGATGACGATCCCCGCACCGCACGAGTTCTCCGTACGATGACCGAGCCTACGATCGCACGTGTGGTTCGCGACGGGGAGATGGAGGTCCACTTCCAGCCGATCGTCGACCTCAAGCGCAAGAAGATCTACGCGTACGAAGCCCTTGCGCGCCCGAAGCGGAGCGACTTCCCGAAGGGGCCGGCGGAGATGTTCGAGGAGGCGGCACGCTACGATTTGGCGGGTGCGCTCGGGCGAATCGTGCGCAGCATCGCCGTCGAACGCGCGAGCGGTCACCCCTTGTTCCTCAATATCCACCCGAGCGAGCTGAACGCGCATTTTCTCGTGCAGCCCGACGATCCGATCTTCAACCACACGGGTGACGTTTACCTCGAGATCACGGAGGGCGTTCCGCTCTCCCACTTGGCGCTCTGCAAGCAAGTGCTCGGCGAGGTGCGCGGTCGCGGCATTTACCTCGTCGTCGACGACTTGGGTGCGGGGTACTCCAATCTCAAATACATCGCCGATCTGCATCCGCGCGTCGTGAAGCTCGACCGAGAGCTGATTTGCGGGCTCACGAGCGAGACACGCCTCCACAAGCTCGTGAAGCACATCGTCATCATGTGTCGTGACCTCGACGCCCGCGTGGTCGCCGAAGGTGTCGAGACCGAAGCGGAGCTCGAAGCGATTCGTGACGCAGGGGTCGAGCTTGCCCAAGGCTATCTGTTCGCGCGTCCGTCTTTTCCGCCGCCGGAGCCCGAATGGCCTCGAACGACGGTGCGTCCGCCGAGCCTGCGCCCATCGAAGCCACCTGGACGTAAGAAGTAGTCGCGCCACCGCACGAGGCGGCCATCGCGCTTCCGTTCGCGCTCAGCAGAAGGTCAGCAAGAAGCCTGCGCGGCCCTCAGGTACCGGGCGCCGGCAAACACACCGTGACGCGATTGCGACCCGTGCGCTTCGATTCGTAGAGAGCACCGTCGGCAGCGCCAATGAGCTCGAGGCCACTTGCCGCGTTCACTTCCGGTAGTGCGGCGACGCCCATGCTGGCCGTGACCGGAAGGCGCTTGCCTTGCCAGTCCATGACCGTTGCGTCGATGCTCGCGCGCACGCGCTCGGCGAGGATGCCGGCCGCACTTCCGGACACGCCACGGCAGAGAATCGAGAACTCTTCACCGCCATACCGCGCGAACACGTCTTCGGCGCGAATGAGCTGGTGCGTGAGACGCGAGACCGTCTGCAGCGCGAGGTCGCCCGCGATGTGTCCGAAAGTATCGTTCAACTTCTTGAAGTGATCGAGGTCGAACATGATGAGCGCGAGCGGCGTCTTGTGCCTTATCGCGTAGGCGAACTCGGTCTCGAGGCGGTCGAGCAAAAACTTCTTATTGTATGCCTTCGTGAGACCGTCACGGATCGCGGCCTCGTACATCTGCTGCTGGAAGCTCTCGTCGAGATTGTCGTGGTACGTGAACTTCAAGATCGTCGTCGAACCGATGCGGATCTTGTCGCCGTCCTTCAATACCTGGCGATTACTTTTCTCGCCGTTGACGATAGTGCCGTTCGCACTGTTCAAATCCTCGATCATCACTTGGTCGCCAAGGCGAAGGATGCGTGCATGTCTACGAGACACACCGTCGTCTTCGATGCGAACAGTGGCTTGCGAGCTACGACCCAGCGTCAGCTCGGGGCCGTCGACTTTGATCATGGCGCCAACGTTGGAGCCTTGGAGCACGATGAGGTACGCGTTCAGCTGAGGCTGACGTTTCGCGAGCTCCTTTTGGATCTCGACGAAGCTGGTGATGCTCGTCGCGTCCCCTTCGTCGGCAAGGGGCGGGAGCGAGAAGCCCAACCGCGGAGGCTTTTGACTTGCCATTCTGAATAGGGTCGTATGGAAGCGTGATGCTCGTCAAGCGTATGCCTTCGGCCTCAGGCACATTCCTTCGCTCCCCCCTTCGCTCCCCCCCTCGCTCCCACCCTCGCTCCCCGGTGTCGGCCGTGATCCTGTGTGGGCTCGTCCTCTCCCTTCCCTACATGAACGGGTGTAAGGAAAAGACCGGGGTTTCCGGACCCTCGTCCCGTGCGGCGGCCAGTGAAGCCGGAGCCTCGGCGCCCCCGCCGATCGCGACCGCCAAAGCGCCCAAGGAACCGCTGCAGAAGTGGTCTTTCGCCTCGCCCGCACTCGCACTGGGGCCGATTTTCGAGCGAAAGCCGCGCGCTATAGGTTTTGGCGAAACCCACGCACCAAAAGGGGCAACCGTGCCCAGTTCCACGGTGCGCTTTCGCGATGCGCTGCTCCCCGTAGTCGCACCGAAGTCCTCGGCCCTCGTGCTGGAACTGTGGTTCACGTTGCCGCAATGTGACCAAAAGCAGGTGGCGCAAGTTGCCTCCGCGCAACGCGAAGTCGTCAAACGGGAGGCGGAGCAAAACCAGAACGAGTTCGTCGACCTCTTCAAGCAGTCCGTGAAAGCAGGCCTCAAGTCTCATGTGCTCGTTCCGAGCTGCGAAGACTACGGCCGCATTCTCGACGCGGGGGCCGGCGACATCGCGACCATGCTGGAACTGATTGCGCGCCTTGCGGGGGAAAAAGGGGAGAAACTCACGGCGGACCGACCCGACGGCTTGCCGGTCCTCCTCTACGGTGGCGCGATTCACAATGATCTCGAGCCGGCCAATGGGCGCGGTACCTTCAGTTTCGGGCCGCGTCTCGACAACGCGACCGGGCACAGATACGTCGAAGTCGATCTCATCGTTCCCGAATTCGTTGGGACCGATGAAATCTGGCAGAGCCAACCCTGGTACGGGATGTTCGACGCCAAGGCGAAACGCAAAGAAACGCTCCTCCTCGAAGTGCACAAGAACTCGTTTGTCCTCGTGTTTCCGACGACGGACGCCTGAAAGCCCGGTGGCTGTGGGGCCCCTCCCGGACCCCCTTCCAAGGCGGCCAAGGATCGCTCTTGCCTTGGAGCTTCACAGGATCGAAAACCAGTGCAAGAGTGCGCGTCCCGATGAAGCCCGTGTTCCCCGGCGTGGCAGCGCCCGCCAGCGTATTCGTTGCCCTTTTGCTCTCTTCGACCCGGGCGCACGCGCTGACGTTCGACGCGAGTGGACGACTCACCTTCGAGCCGAACGCGGTGGCCAAGCAGTCGTTCGACACCGCACCCGCGGGCACCACGCTCGGCACCGACGTTCCGCTGGAAGGCACCGGGTATGTCGTCGTCGCTTCCAACCAGAACCCGCTCAGCTTGGAGGTGGCGCTGCCCAAGGCGCAAGGTTCCTACGTCGCTCGGTTCTTCGCCCGTCGCAATCGCGTCGTGTCTTCTATCAGTGTAACCTACACGGAGAAGGCCCACCCGTGGTTCTCTGCAGACTTCTACCCAACGGGGCGCGTGACGAGCGACGGATGGTACGAAGTCGCCACCGCTCCTTTTTCAGTCGATGGCGTCGCTGCCCATACCGCGAACCTCTCCATCGGTGCCTCCGGGGCCGACGTCGACGCGTTCGAAGTCGTGAGCGAAGGGGCGTACAAAGCGCTCTCGAAGTGCGGGCTCCCCCGCGACCCAGTATGTGACGCGAGCGCGGGCGAGTACTGCGCGGCAGATCACTGCCGCAACGGCAACATCCAAGTTCCTCCGCTTCCCAAGGGCGCTGACAAGCGTGCCCTCGAGGCATATTTTCAGAGCAGACTTCGGATCTTCTTCGGGGGTCGCTACACCCGCGAGAACACGTTGCCCGTGGCGCTCGCGACGCTCGCAAAGACCGAAGAGGCGAAGTCCGCCTGGGAGTTCTGGAACGGTTTTGCGACCGCGATTCACCAGCTCCACGACTGGCACACCAAGACGGATGCCGGCGTCGAGATCGAAGGACGCGGCGCGCTGCCCGTATGCTTCATCGAGGGAGACGGCGATCTCTCGCACGCCGAAGCGCCGATGGACGCGACCCTCCCCGACATCCTCGTATCGCACGTGGGGCCGCAGGGAAATTCAGGCCTGAAGGCCGGTGACCGGCTCGTGGCGGTGAACGGAATGCATCCCGTCACCTTCATGGAGACACTCGAAGACCTCGATTGGCAGTACTGGCGCGCCAACGATCCGGAGACGCATGCCGAGGCGGCCGAGCGCCTTCGCTACGCCATCAGGCGATGGGGGCGCACCCTCACGATCATCCGGTGTAACCAGAACACGCTCACGTGCGGACCGAAGCAAACGCTCTCGGTCGACGATCTGCCCAAGGTCGAACCCGACGCATACCCGAACTGTGACCATCGACCGACGTACCCTGTCGAAGGTCCGAACAAAGACACGCACTACGTGAACAAGGTCTTTGCCGGTCCGGTACTCGGCACGGACCCCGGAGAAGGCATCTACGGTGTCGTGTGGGACAGTGTGTATATTGCATCCCAAAACGCGAACAACCCGTACAAGCCGGCGATGGACTTGCTGCGCAATTCGGCGACAGCAGCGCTTCTCGATCATCGTACGGGCAACGGAGGCACGGAATTCGCGGCCGAGTACCTGACGCAGCTGTTCCGCACGCCAGCCACGCTCGGTGCGGCAACGAACTTCCACACCACGGTCGGCTTCCTCGACCCACCGTTCACGGTGAGCTCCGGCATTGCGCTCTACGACCGTTTGATGGACGACGGCGATCCCTACAACGTCGGCAGCGCCAGCGCCAAGACGCAGATGAAGACGGCACTCTTGCTCGCGCGTGACGGAAGTGCGAGCGACTGGTTCCCTCATGGGATGGTGGGCGCGGGCGCGAACGTTCGGGTCTTCGGCCGTCGCACGGCAGGCGCATTCTCGTCGTACCTCCAATTCGACTACTTCTCGAACTTCCGCTGGCAGTTCGGCTCCGGCGACTACGTTCGGGCCGATGGCCGCACGCACCTCGGCGAAGGCGTAGTTCCCGACGAGGACATCCTTCCGAAGCAATCCGACCTGCTCGTCGGTCGTGACACCGTGGTCGAACGCGCGCTTGCGTGGTTGAGGCAATGAACATGAAACGAACAAGAACGGCTTTGGGCATGACTTCTTCCTCTGCGACTCTTGCCAAGTTCGTTGCACCTGTTGCGCCCATGACTGCGGCGTTCGCTCTCTCGTTCGGTGTAAGCTGCACAGAACAGCTACCGAAGGACCAAACGAAGACGACGCCTACGCCGACGCCCACGACGGTGACGACGACTCCACCGACCGGCGTCGTCCGAACCGTCGAGACGCGGAGTCCGTTCGGAGAGCTTCGCACCGACAACCTCTTTCTCGACGGCGACTTCGAGTTCACCGGCAGAAACGGGCAGATGCCTTGGCTCGTCTTCAAGAGCAGCGGTCAGGGCGTCATCGGCTTCGACACCGGTGGCAAGTGCTTCTCGGGCGTTCGCTGCGCGCTCATGAAGAACGACGACGAAATGGTGGGTTTCGTCGCCAGCGCGGGCACGGGCTCCACGCCGACGCTCACCTTCTCGGTGGTCGCGAAGACGTCGTCCGGTCTTTGCAAAGACGTGAGCATCATCGTGACGGACCTCACTTCGGGGACCGGGGGCGGAACCATCAAACCCCCCGCCGAGCCCGCAGAAGATCACTGGTGTCACTTCGAGGGGAGCGTGAAAGGTTACCCCGAAGGCGAGCTCGTCCTCTACGTGACGGCAAAGACCGATCAAGTGTGGGTCGATCACGCCGTAGCCACCAGCGCCGCGGTGAAAGCACAGCCTTCGATGGCCGGTTCGGCACCTCACGCAGTTCCGGACGTCTTGCCGATCTCCGAAGAAGCACGGGCGCGCATTCGAGTGCTCGGCGCTCGGATCCGTGCATCCCGCATCTATGGCGATCACTCCTCGCTGGTGCGTGAGGGCAAGCTCATCGACGAGAAGCCCGCACCGAAATTTCCGAACTGAGGCAAGGTGCCTCGCTCTGCAAGCTCGCCTCAAGTCGGCGTTTTCGATGCCTGGGCTCGAGCACCGAAGACGGAAAAGGAGCCGCGCGACCCCTGGCGATCCGGGGCGAGGCGCGTTAGGCTTGACGGCATGATGAGCTTTTCACGTTACTTCAAAACTTCGGAGTTGGTTGGCAGGCGCGGCCCCTTGAGTCTAGTGCTCGTATCGGGGCTCTTGGTCGCACTCGCGTGCAGCAGCTCGGATCCGGTTACGCCCGGCAACGATGCGAGCACGACGAAGGACACCGGCACGAGTGGAAGCAGCGGTGGTGACGACGCGCAAGTCGACGCCGGAGAAGACGTCGTCATCCCGACGGAACCGGAGATCCAGTTCTTCGGTCGCGTCGATCTCACGGATCCCGCGCAACCGCGCTTCAGCTGGCCGGGCGCCAAGGTCCTCGCAAACTTCAAAGGCACCAGCGTGAAGGCAAGCTTCCGCGAAACGCCGACGCCGGAAGCGCAAGGTACGGGCGTGACGACGTACAGCCAGTACAACGTCATCATCGACGGCGTTCAGACGAAGGTCTTGAAGCTTCCGCTTGGCGCTTCCGCGGATGTCGAGCTTGCCACCGGATTGCCCGACGGCGATCACCAAATCATTCTCGAGCGTCGCACCGAGGCAGCCATTGGCTCGACGCAGTTCCTCGGCTTCGACTTCGGGGAAGGGAAACTCGCCATTCCACCACCGCGCCCGACGAAGAAAATCGAACTCATCGGCGACTCCATCACGGTCGGCTGGGGAGCAGATTTCAAGGGGCCTTACGACGGCAACGAGCCGCCGCACCCCGAGAACCCGTACAACGAGGGCGAAGAGTGCGCGCCCCTCGGCAACGAAATGCCTCCCGCTGCGCAAAAGCGTCAAGACGCGCAGAACAACTCCGTCACCTACGGTCAGCTCATCGCCAAGCACTTCGGCGCTGAGGCGCACGTCGTCGCGTGGTCGGGTCGCGGTGCAGCCCGTAACTTGAACGACCTCGTCGCACCGACGGTCCCCGAGATGTACGATCGCGCGTTTGCCGGCTCGTCGTCTCCCAAGTGGGACTTCACGAAGTGGTCTGCCGACGTCGTCATCGTGAATCTCGGCACGAACGACTTCGTGAAGGACAACAATCCGCCGAACTTCACGGCGAAGTACGAAGCCTTCATTGGCCAGATCCGGCAGAACTACCCCAACGCGTGGATCTACTGCCTGAACGGCCCGATGCTCACATACTACGACGACCCCGGCGTGCCCGGCCTTTCGCCGCGCATGGAGGCCGAGAAGGCCATCAAGGGAACGGTCGACAAGTTGATTGGCGCTGGGGACACGAAGATTCGCTACCTCAACATCGATCAGGACTACCAAAACTTCGGTTGCGAGTTCCACCCGTACAAGGCGTCCCACGCGACCATCGCCGCGGCGATCGAGCAGGAAATCAAGGTCGACGTGAAGTGGAAGACCGTGAACCCCTGAGTCCGAGCAACGAACGGGGAGTCGGAGAGATCCAGTAAGACTGGAACCGTCCACGAATTGCGAAATAAGGTGAGTCCATGTGGGTGCTTGGCTGGCACCTACATGGACTTTGTGCTTAACCGCCTGCTGGAGCGCCTCCCGCGGAAGCTGCCTTTTTGGCAGCGCTCGAAGCCGGAAGGTGAGTCTCCCCGAGTGAACGATGAACGCGCAGCGACTCTTCTTTCTTTGTTTTTGGATGGCGCTCTTTGCCTGTGCCGGCGCAGGCGGCATCACGACGAACGACGCAGGTGCGGAGGATGCCGGCGAAACGTTCGATACGGCGCCTCCACCCGCGCGCGACGCGAGTGTCGAGAAGGATACGGGCTCTGATACCGGCATCGTCGACCCTGAGTTCGCCGAGGCCCCCGAGATCACGGACATCACGCCCAACAGCGCAACCGTCGGCTCCGTCGGTCCGAGCATCGTCGTCACGGGCAAGAACTTCGTCCCGCGTACCGTCATCCAGCTCGATGGAGCCGCGCTCGCCACCAGCTTCGTGAGCAGCTCCGAGCTTCGCGCGACCATTCCGTCGAACAAACTCACGCAGACCGGACAGCTCGTCGTCTCCGTCGGCACGTCGCCTCCCGGGGGCGGCGCCAGCAAGTCGCTCTCGTTCGCGGTCGAAAACCCGAAGCCCATCCTGACGAGCATCAGCAATCCGAATCCCCCGAGTGTCGTCATCGGTTCGCCGCAGACGACCATCACGGTCACTGGAAGCAACTTCGTGGCGGGCTCGAAGGTATCGTTCGATGGCCTCGACCTCGCGACGACCCTGAAAGACAGCCAGAACCTCGACGCTATTGTGCCCGCCGGGAAGTTCGCGAACTCGGGGACCTTCAATGTCGTCGTGAAGACCCCTGCGCCTGGCGGTGGCACGTCTCAGCCCATCTCGTTCACGGTGACGAATCCGACGGTGCAGCTCACGTCCGTCACGCCGAACACGGTCATCGTCGGTGCGCCTGCGACGAGTATCTCGCTCAGCGGAACGGGCTTCGTGGCGGCGAGCTCCGTCTCCTTCAACGGTACGAAGCTCGCTCAGGTTACCTTCGTCAATTCGACCACACTCACGGCTTCGATTCCTGCAGCGTCTCTCGCGATGGCGGGTGACTATCCCATCGTCGTCACGAATCCGTCGCCCGGTGGTGGGGTCAGCACGCCGCAGCTGTTCCACGTGAACTACCCCGTGCCCACGATTTCGAGCCTGTCGCCGGACAACGCGCTCGCGGGTGCAGCGGCAACGGTCGTGACCGTGAATGGCACTGGCTTCTTCCCGGCGTCACAAGTCACGTTCAACAATGGTGCAGCGGCGACCACTTACGTGAGCTCGACGCAAGTCAAGGCCACCATCACGGCGCAGCAGCTCGCATCCACGGGCACGATCGCCGTGCGCATCGTCAACCCCACCCCGGGCGGCGGCACGTCTTCAGCGGCGAATTTTCAAGTCAACAATCCCGTGCCCGCGATCACCAGCGTCGTACCGGCGAGCCCCGTATTCGTCGGTTCGCCCGACACGCTGATCACCGTGAACGGAACGGGCTTCGTTTCGACGAGTACCATTCGGGCGAATGGCGCGAGCTTGCTTACGACGTTCGTGGGGGCAACACAGCTCAAAGCGACGGTGCCGGCCTCTGCATTCGCCTCACCGGGAACGGTCCAAATCACGGTGCAGAACGCCGCTCCGGGCGGCGGCACGTCGAACGCGTCGAACATCACCGTCGGTTGCAATACGACGGGCGTCGACGTGGTGTTGTCGCAGCTGAACGCACCAACGTCTCTCGCGACCAACTTCACCGCTGTCGGTGCACCGAAGACCTCGCGCTTCGACAGTGCGGGCGCGTGTCCGTCCGCACCCGATCCGGCCAACCAGCAACCCTATCGCGCGGTCATCGTCCAGAACACCATGTCCGCTTCGGCGACGCTGGCGGCTTGGGCGGTATGTACGTCGAACGCCTCCTCCGAAAACGACGCGTTTCTTTCGTTCTATCGCCGCGCAACCGTGCCTGCGAACGACATCGAGCGCGAAGTGTGTACGCCCGTCATCTCCGAGGGCATCGGGGGCGCGGGCGCATATTCGAGCCCCGAGGCTGGTGGCTCCGATTGGTGCCCGGGCCTGACGAAGGCCAACGGTGGCGGTATCGCGCTCGGCGTCTGTGAAAAGGCCGTCGTCTACATGCAGCCCTACAGCGTCACGAGCACCACGTTCACGCCGCCGACGACGATGAAGATCAGCCTGCAGTGAACGGAGCTGCGGCGAAAACCACGAAGCGCGTTCCAACGGCGCGGACCGTTGCATCTCAGGTCCTGACGCGCGTCTCGAAAGATGGTGCGTTTGCGAGCGCGGCGCTTTCGACCGAACTCTCTCGCGCAGTTCAACTCGGCGAACGCGATCGTGCGCTTTCGACCGAGCTCGTCTACGGTGTGCTGAGGCACGAGGCCGGCTTGCTCGCAGCGCTCTCCAAACACACGCCGCGCGGATTGGACGGTCTCGACGATGCTGCTACGAGGCAACTTCTTCTCGGCGCCTATCAGCTCCTCTTCCTCGATCGCGTTCCGCCGCACGCCATCGTGAGCGAGGCGGTGTCGGAGGTCAAACGAGAGCGCAGCGAGCGCCTCGCCGGGTTCGTCAATGCGGTCCTCAGGCGTTTCCACGAGCGCGTCCTCGCCGAGCGCGAAACGCTCCGGAAGAAGGTCGAGACCGAGAGTAGGCCCGCATGGCTCGTGTCGGGGGTGGCGCGCGCTTTCGGAGAGAGTTCCATCGAGCCGTTCTTCGCGTGGGCCGAAAAGACACCCGTGCCGACACTGTGCGTACGTGATCCTGCGCAGCGTGATGCGCTGCTCGCGCGTCTGCGCGAGGCGCGACCGGATGCGACTTTCGAAAAGACGAAGTTCTCACCGCATGGCATCCATGCGGCACACGCCGGGTCTCTGGCACGCCTCGAGGGATACGGAGAAGACTTCGTCGTTCAGGAAGAGGGATCCCAACTCGTAGGGCTTCTCGCAGCCGCAAAACCTGGCGAGGTCGTGCTCGACGCCTGTGCGGGTCGCGGGAACAAGACGGCGATTCTCGCCAAGGCGACACTTCCAGGGGGGGCCACAGATGCGTGTGATCTGCACCCAAATAAGGTCGAACGCCTTCGCGAAAACCTTCTTTTGCAGGGGCTCTCCGTGCGTGAGGCAAAGGCAGTCGATTGGGAGAAGGGAACCGGCGGCCTCACGGGCCCTTACGATCGCATCTTGGTCGATGCACCTTGCTCGGGCACGGGTACGATTTCGCGACGTCCCGACTTGCTCTTGCGCCGGACGAAAAACGATGGAAACGGAGTGGCCGAGCTCGCGGACTTGCAGGTGGCGATCGTCAAACGAGTCGTGCCGCTGCTCGCTCCGCGGGGAAGGCTCACGTATGCCGTCTGCAGCATCCTTCACGAGGAAGCCGAAGCCGTCGTGGAGCGCCTTCTCGCTGAAACGGACCTCATCGCGGTTCCGTTCGACCCCGAAAATCTTGCGGCCTCCCTCTGGACGCACGAAGACCCGCCCACGAGCGTTCGACTCGTTCCGCATGTTCACGGGACGGATGGGTACTTCATTGCGAGTTTCCAAAGGCCTTAGGCAAAGGTCGGCGGTTGCGATCACGCGTGAAGCTGAGTAGCCTGCGGGCCATGTTCGACGTTATCTTGCCCCAGCTCGGTGAAAGCGTGGCCGAAGGAACCATCACGAAGTGGCTCGTGAAGGAAGGCGACGTAGTCAAGAAGGACCAACCGCTGCTCTCGGTGGCGACCGACAAGGCTGATAGCGAGGTTCCCGCGCCGACGGGGGGCCGCATCGCGAAGCTTCTCGCGGCCGAAGGTGACACGGTTCCCGTGCGCTCGGTGCTCTGTCAGATCGAAGAAGGAGACTTCGCGGCCTCGAGTCCTGCTGCAGCGCCCGCTCCTGCGCAGGCCGCGGCACCCGCCCAGGCCGACCCGCTCGCGGGGCCTGCCGCACGCAAAGCTGCACGCGACAATGACGTCAATCTCGCCCACGTCCAGGGCACGGATGACCGAGGACGCATTACGAAGGACGACGTCCTCAAGGCGGCCGGCGGTGGCCAAGCGCCCGCACCCGCAGCCTACGTTCCCCCCGCACAAGCGGCTCCCCAAGCTGCCCCTGCGCAGCCGGCGCCTCGCGCCGCCCAGCTCGCGCAGATGGTGAACGGCGGCGGTGGCTTCGTCCCTCCCGTCCCCGGTGTGGGCTACGGTTCGTTCAAGGTTGCCCCGTACCGTCCGACCCCGGGCGATCAAGTGGTGCCCTTCACGCGACGTCGTCGCATCACCGCCGACCACATGACCTACTCGAAGGTCACGTCGCCGCACGTCGTGACGGTGGCAGAGGTCGACCTCCACAAGACCTCGAAGCTCCGTGAGGCTCACAAGGATCGCTACAAGAAGGAGGGCAACAATCTCACGATGCTCGCCTTCGTCGTGCAGGCGGTCGCACGTGCGCTCCGCGAGAACCCGGGCCTGAATGCTCGCGTTCTCGAAGACTCGTACGTGGTCTTCAAAGACGTGAACGTGGGGGTCGCAGTCGACTCTCCCGACGGTCTCGTCGTTCCCGTCGTGAGGCGTGCAGACGAACTCGGCATTCGCGGCATCGCTCGCTCGGTCGACGAACTCGCCAAGAAGGCGCGCGCCGGCAAAATCACGATGGACGACCTCTCGGGTGCCACGTTCTCGGTCACGAACCCCGGACTCAAGGGCAACCTCTTCGGCGGCGCCATCATCAGCCAGCCCAACGTGGGCATCTTGCGCATGGGCGAAATTGCGAAGCGCGTCGTGGTCGTCGAAGGACCCGATGGTGACGACCAGATGGTCATCCACCCCGTGATGTATATCGCGCTCAGCTACGACCACCGCATCGTCGATGGGGTCGCCGCGAACTCTTTCCTCTGGCGCGTTACCGAGCTGCTCGAGAAGGGCGATTTCGACGTCTGAAGAAGGCGAGGGTGGCGAGCAGCAGTCCCGAAAGAGCAAGGGTCCCCGTCGCGGGCCCTTGCACCTGACAGCCGCCGCCTCCAAGGCTGCCCGTGGTTGAGTCGCCGCCGTTGCCGGCGTCGAACTTGGCGCCTCCATCGCGCGCTTCGTCCGGAATGCCGAGGCTTTCCTTCAGCGCGCCCCATTCGTTTTGGCACGTAGCGCCTACCGAACTGCTCGGGCAAGCGAGGGGCCCACGGATGCCTCTGAACTTGAGGAGAGGTTCGAACGTTCTTCCCTCGTCGGTCGAGCGACCTGCGATGAAGCCGGTGCTCTCGTTCGAACAGAGCCATAGTTCCGGAGCTTCCCAGGTCAAACACTGCACCTGGACGTCGGAGATGCGCTCGAATCGATGATCGGAAGTGCTTGCAACATGCAGGCGATCGGCAGTGCCGCCGGCCCACACCCGGGTGCCATCTGAATTGAGCGCAAAGCCCTCCATGGGCCCCTGGAAGGCGAGGACGACCGCAAAGGTCTTTCCGGCATCTGCGCTCCGCAAGAGACGAGACGGCGCGGCGGCGGGGCCCGAGGTTCGCACGTAGAGGATATCGGGATCGAGCGGGTGTACGCCCGCGATGTAGGGCGCGTACTCGCTCATGGGAACGAGCGGGAAGGGCGCTTCCGTGAAGGTTTGACCTCCATCGTTCGACGTGAACACGACTCCCGTGCGTGAAGGCCCCACGCCACGCGTTCCCGACAAGTACACGCGCAAAGGATTCGATGGCGCAACGTCGATGGTCTGGAACGTGACCGAACGATCGAGCTTCTGGCCCACGCGCGCGAATGTGATGCCGTTGTCGACGCTGCGATAGATGTCCGAGTCGTATGCGAAGCCTCCGTCGGGCAACGTCTCGGAGTATGCCCCCGTGAGAGCGAGGATGTTCGCGCGTTCCGCGCGCCGCGATGTGAGGTCGATGAAGTGCTTGTCGGTGAGGTCGCCCTCCGCGATCTTGACGTTGCACAAGTCTCTGCGTTCAGAGTGGATGAGCCCCTCGAATGCCGCACCAACGATGTTGCCGTCGGCCGTGAAGGCAAGCATGGGGTCTTGACTGCCCCCGTAGCGGAGGGCCTTCTCGCAAAGCCAGTACCAATTCTTGCCTCGGTCGGATGAGTACAATGCCCCGAACGTCGTGCGGAGGACGACCCGCTCCGGGTTTCCGATGTCGACGATGATCTGATTGGAAGCAGGGATGCGGCTGTTTGCGGTAGCCGTCTCGGTCGACGAAAGGCTCGCGCAGAGAGCAAAAAGGCCCGCCAGAGAAGCGCGCCAGCGCGAAAAGGGCATGGTGCGACTATAGCGAAGCGTCGCGCGTCTGCTAGAGAGTCGCACTCGGCCGATGAAGGTTTCTCTCCGAACCCTGGCGACGACGCGCGGCGCAGCGCTCATCGAAAAAGGGTGGCGTACGGGCGCACTGCGAGTTCCGGGAGCGCTTCTGGGACGCATCTACGAGCGCCTTTACCTCGTGCATGCTTCGCGGCCGCTCGCGTTGCCCGATGGAGTGCGTGCCGTGGCTGTCGGCGGGCCAACCTTCGGCGGAAGCTACAAGACTCCGCTCGCGATCGCGTCTGCCATCGCGCTCTCGAACATGGGCGCGCGCGTCGTCTTCGTTGGCCATGGGCATGGCGCGAAGCCGGGGCCGGCTCGTATCGTCAAGGTGCACGACGATGTCCGCACGGTGGGCGACGAAGCGCTTCTCGCGATGCAGGCGCTCTCGCCTTTCGGCATCCCGGTCGTCGTGTCCGAGGAGAGGGGCACTGCGCTTGCGCTCGCAGCAACGCTGGGTGAAGTGCTCGTGGTCGATGGAACGGTCCACGTCGCGTCGTCCCGTGAGGGCGCCGTCTTCCGCGTGCTCGCTTCGTCTTCCTCGGAGCCGTGGGGCTCGGGCCTGGTATTCCCTCTGGGCGATCTTCGCGCTTCGCCGCATGCCTTTCGCGAGAGAGGCGACTACCTGGGGTACGTCGCGATGCACGACGCGCGAGAAGCGGAGGATGACGTCCGAGGCACCCTCGACCTCGCGGCGCACGCGAGCCTGGAACTGCCGCCCCTGCTCGATGGGACCGCGCGGTACGCATCCGACCCCCCGCGCATCCGGCGCATCGGGGTTCTCACGGCCATTGCCCGTCCAGGCCGGTTCCTCCGTGCGCTCGCTACACGCGGCATCGAACCCGTCGTGACGCTCCGAGCGCCGGATCATCGGGGAAACGCCGTGTCGGCCGAAGCGCGCCTCCTCGCCGAGCGCCATGGTCTCGACGCTTGGCTCACAACCTCGAAGTGCGCGCTTTCGTTGGGAGAAACCTGGCTTGGCGCACCGCGCCACACGGCTCGGCTATCCCTCACACTCACCCCTACGTTCAGCGCACGGTTGCGCTGTCTCATAGACGGTCCTTGACCGTCCTAGCGCCGGTTCGATACGGTCGAGGAAGCGAAAACGGCTTTCAAAGTGAGCGACCAAGACGAGAAAACCAGAGTCACCGCCGTGGTGCAGCGACCCAGCCAACCGGAAGGCGGGGCGGGCAATGATTGCATGGTGGTCATCTACACGAAGGAGACGTCCCTCCTCGGAAAGCGCTTCGTACTCGACGCGAACGTGATGCGCATTGGTCGCGGCTCGGAGAACAACGTCGTCCTCGATGGCGACTCGGTCTCGCGGCGTCATGCGCACGTCGAACAACGTGGTGACGCGTGGTGGATCGTCGACGACGGTTCGACCAACGGGACGTTCGTGAACGACGAGCAGATTCGTCGGGAGCTTCGGCTCTCCAACGGAGACCGCGTGAAGATTGGCCCCACCATCTTCAAGTACCTCACGGGCCAGGACGTCGAGTCGCAGTACCACGAGGAAATCTACCGAATGACCATCATCGATGGTCTTACGGGCGCCCACGTGAAGCGTTACCTCCTCGAGTCGATGGAGAAAGAGATCATGCGCGCGCGCAGGCACGAGCGCCCGCTGTCGATCATCATGTTCGACATCGACCACTTCAAGCGCATCAACGACGATTCGGGCCACTTGGCCGGCGATCACGTGTTGAAGGAGCTCGCCCGCATCGTGCAGGCGCGCATCCGTCGCGACGAAATCTTCGCGCGCTACGGTGGAGAAGAGTTCGCCATCGTGCTGCCCGAAACGAATCTCGACGGGGCACGACAACTCGCGGAGGGCCTGCGTCTCAAGGTCGCTTCGAGCGAGTTCATCTTTCAGGCCGAGAAGATCGCCTTCACCATTTCCTCGGGTGTCGCCGAGCTTTCTCCGAACGAGAAAGCGGCGGCGGACCTCATCCAGATTGCCGACGAGCGACTGTACGAAGCCAAGCGCGGCGGTCGCAATCGCGTCTGCGGATGACGTTCGGACGCAAGGCTCCGGAGATCGTCACTCCGCCGCCTGGTCCGCGTTCCGTGGAACTGGGCGCCCGGCTAACCGCGGTCGAATGCCCTTCATTCGAGGCTCGACGCATCGCGCGAGCGGACGAGGCTGGGAGTACGCAGTCGCCCATCGTGTATGCACGCGGCTTTGGCAGCAATGTCCTCGACGTCGATGGCAACTGTTATGTGGATCTTACATGTGGCTTCGGTGCACTCATTTTGGGGCACGCACCCCCCGTCCTCGGTGATGCGCTCGCCCGGCAGCAAGAGACGCTCCCCATGGCGCTCGGCGATGTCTACGGCTCCGACGTCAAGGTCGAAGCGTGCGAAGCGATTGCCGCGCTCTTCCCGGAGGCAGGGGCGAGGGTACTTCTAGGTTCGTCCGGAGCCGACGCGCTGACGGCTGCCCTCAAGACGGCGAACCTCGCGACGAAGAAGCCTGGCGTGATCGCGTTCGAAGGCGCCTACCATGGCCTTTCGCACGGTCCCCTCGCGCTTTGCGGCCTTTCCGAGGCATTTCGTGCGCCGTTTTTCGAGTCGCTGTCGCCTCACGTGACGTTTCTGCCGTTTCCGCGCTCTCCGGAAGACCTCGACATACTCGAAGGTCGGCTGCTGGACGTGTGCCGCGACCGAACGGCAGCCGGGGCCGCCATCGGTGCCATTGTCGCAGAGCCCATCTTGGGGCGTGGCGGCTGCGTCGTTCCGCCGGCGGGCTTCCTGACCCTTCTTCGCCGCGTGGCCGACCAAGTGGAAGCGGTGCTCGTCGTCGACGAAATATGGACGGGCCTCGGCAGGGCAGGGGCGATGCTCGCGAGTGAAGGCATCGTTCCGGACGTTCTTTGTCTCGGCAAAGGCCTCGGCGCGGGGTTTCCCGTATCTGCCTGCATTGGTCGTGCAGACGTCATGGCTCCTTGGGCGGCGCACGGTGGAACCATCATTCACACCGCCACGCACTTCGGGTCGCCCCTGGCATCGGTATCTGCCCTCGTTGCGCTGGGCGAGGTACGCGAGCAAGGTCTTCCGCGCCGCGCCAAGGACGTTGGACGTCGCTTCGCGGAGGAACTCCAAAAGGCCGGCTTCACCGTCAGCGGACAAGGACTCATGGTCGGCGTCCAGCTGGGCTCGCGCGCAGAGGCGTTGCGAGCGTCGTCGCTCCTTCTTCAGCGCGGCTACATCGTGCTGACGGGCGGTAAAGCAGGCGACGTGCTGACGCTGACACCCGCGCTGAATGTGCCGGAGGCCTTACTCGAAGGCTTCGTGACTGCTCTTTCGGAGGTAGCGGCATGAGCGACACGACGCAGGTCAGCCGACAGCTTCATGAGCGCGCGCGCGCATGGATCGCATCGTACGAAGCAGGAACGGCACCAACGGAGACCTTCGATGCATTCTCCGTTGCCGTGGCCTCGTACCAATTCGATGCCAACCCTCACTTCCGGAAGCTGTGTGACAAGAGAGGCGTCGGAGTGGCCCAAGGCTTTGAGCGCTTGCCCGGCATTCCTACGAGCGCGTTCAAACATGCGCGCATCGCCTGCTTCTCGCCGAGTGAAACGACGAAGACTTTCCAAACGAGTGGCACGACTATCGGTGACCCCGGCTCCCATGCGTTTCGCGACGTAGGAACCTACGATCGCGGCGCGGTCGCGTTCGGTCGCACGATGCTCCTAGGGGGCTTCGAGAAGACCCCGAAAGTTCTCACTTTCGGCCTTTCGCCGGCACTTGCACCTGCGTCTTCACTCACCCACATGTGTTCGCTCTTCGCCGACCGATTGGGTTCGATCCCTTCGACGGATGCGTTCTTTTTGGACGAAGCGGGTGTCTTCGATCTCGTGCGGTTCGATGCGTGCGTCACGTCGTCGCTCATGCAAGAGGAACCCGTGCTCGTTCTGGGGACTTCCTTCTCGTTCGTCCACCTTTTGGATGCGCTCGGCGACGACAAGCTACCTCTGCCCGCTGGGAGCCGGGTCATGCAGACCGGCGGCTTCAAGGGCAAGTCACGCGAAGTCGATGCAGGCACCCTCCGCAAACAGATCGCCAACGCGTTTTCCATTCCCGAAACGCACGTCGTGTCGGAATACGGCATGACCGAACTTTCGTCCCAGTTCTACGACGAGGTGCTTCCGTCGTACCCGAACCGGCGCTTGTATCGCTGTCCGCCTTGGGCTCGCGTCGTTCCCGTTCACGAAGACACTCTTCTCCCCGTCCCCGTGGGCGAGGTCGGAATTGCGCGCATCGAAGACCTACTCAACATCGACAGCGCGTGCATCTTGCTCACCGAAGACCGCGTTCGCAAGGTCGATGCCTCTCTCGACCACTTCGAGCTCCTGGGGAGGCTTCCCGGCGCGGCTCCGCGCGGATGCTCGATCGCCATCGACGAACTCATTGGGTCCGATGATCGCTGACGCGAAGGCACGTGTTCGCCTTCACATCGAAGCAGCGGCAAAGCTGTACGACGAGCGAGAAGCGCTCTTGCCGGCGCTCGTCCAGAGCACGGGCCTTTCACCCGAAGGCGTGCGCTTCGCGTGGGAGCGTTCCTACGAGCGATCGATATCGGAAAGCGACTTGGAGACGCTGATTGCCGAAGCGGCCCCGGCGGCCTCTGTTCTCGCCGTGTTGTCGAGCAACGTGTTCGTCGCCCCCGTGCGGGCGCTCGCATGTGCCCTTGCCCGCAGCGCACACGTGTTCGTGAAACCCTCGCGGAGGGAGCCCCACCTCGTGCGTGCGCTCGTCCGGCTCGAGCCCGAGCTTGGCATGACGCTCCTCACCGATGCGGAGGCCTCCGTGTTCCAAGGCGAGGTGCACGTCTATGGACGCAAAGCCACCATCGACGCATACCGTACGAGTCTCCCCGCATCGTCACAGCTCGTTTCACACGGTCCAGGGTTCGGCGTCGCCTACGTGGGTCCGGACGCGGACCTAGACCAGAGCGCCGCGCGGATTGCCGATGACATCGTGCTGTTCGAGCAGCGTGGCTGTCTCAGTCCGCGCGTCACGTTCGTCGAGGGCCCCACAGCACGCGCTTCGGAGTTCGCGCGGTTTCTCGTCCGAAGACTGGAGTCGCACCCGGTTCCGCGAGGCCACGTGTCCGAAGAAGAGGAAGCCGAAATACGCTCTTTCGCGCGCACGGCAGAGGTCGTCGGCGAGCTCTTCGAGGGGAAGGGTGTCCGCGTGGCAGCGTGCGACACGTTTGCTTCCCCGCTCATTGCGCCGAACGGTAGAAATATGTATGTTGCAAGTATGGCGGCCGCGGAAGGCGACCCTCTGGGCTCTATCGCGCCGTTCGTGACCGTGCTCGGCTCCGATCACGACGTGCCATGGCGACCGCGAGGGGCGCGCCTTGCCCCGCTCGGTCGCATGCAGTCGCCGCCGCTCGACGGCCCCGTGGATATGCGAGGCCGCGAGCGCGTCACGCCCTGATCATGGCACGCACCGAGCGACACCTGACGCCACTTCGGCGCAAGACGTGAAGCCCAACGCACGGCAATCGACTCGGTCGATGCGTCCAGCGTTGCATACGACCAAAGAAGTTCCTTCGCACGTGGTCGGACTTTGGGTTGGGCGTAGGAAGCTGCCAGGTTCGCACGCTGCGCCGAGTCCACAATGTGGCGTGCTTCCGCCGTAGCAGGTGAACCCTCGAGCGAACGATGCGCAGTCGACCTCTGTTTCCGTTCCGTTCATGCACGTAACGAGCGTGTTTCCTTCGCAGCGAATGCCCTGATCGTAGTGGATGTCGTAGTACTCGTTCGTCGCGCACGCGGGGCCCGTGCCGACGCAGAAAGCCGTCGGATCCAGTCCGGTACGTTCGTGGACGGTGCACCCGAGACCGAAGGCAGGGCAGTTCTGGGCGGATCCGCAGGTGACCGCCTTACCGTCGACGCACGAGCCGGCACGGTTCGCGGGCGTGCAGGACGGGGTCGTGCCTTCCGAGGTTCCTGCGTCACCCGCCCTGCATTCGTCTAGGGCGCGGCAACCATTGCTTTTGGTTGCAAGGCAGCGGACATACGCCTGCCTCGAAGGCTTGATGCGAGATTCATCCATGTAGATGTCGTTGAGCGCTGCCGCAACGCGGACGCCTTGCGTGCACGAACCGATCAGGGTTGCGACGCGCAGGGCCTCGGCGGGGTCCGCGGGAGTGCCGGCGTCGAGGGTGCCGAGGACTGCCGAGTTCTGGCAATGCACGGAGAATCCGACCAGGACAGGGACCAACGCAACAGAGATGCTGAACCGTTTCATTCGAGACCGTTCGGTGTACATGCCGCGCCCCCCATGTAGCCCACATTGGCGCAGCCCGTGAAGCCGAGTGCTACGCAGTCCACCTTGTCGATTCGTCCGCCATTGCACACGACGAGCGACGTTCCTTCACAGGTGGCCCCGCCTTCGTCCTTTCTTCCGCCGATGATGCAGGCCGATCCCAGGCCGCAATGCGGAGAATCACCTGATTGGCACGTGAAACCCGAGCCGAGCTGACTGCAATCGACCTCGCCCTCGGCGCCGTTCACGCATGCGGTGAGCTTCGTGCCATTGCATCGGAGTCCCTGACTGTAGTCGATGCTGCCGGAATAGAAGTTCGTCGAGCACTCGGGCCCGGTTCCCGCGCAGCGCGCGAAGCCGTCTTCGGCTGTTCCCGGACGGCAAGCAAGACCGTTTGCCGCGCAGTTTGCGCCTAGGTGCGTTGCTCCGGTCCCGTAGTCGCAGTTGAGCGCGACTCCGCTCTTGCAGGCTCCCTTGAACGTCTCTGGATCACATTTGGCCGCGTCCTTTTGAACGCAACCTTCCTTCGAATCACAGGCGAGGCCCATGTTCGAGCAGTCGATGAATACCTTCAGTCTATCGTCGCAGCTCGAATGAACCGACCCGGCGCACCCTGGGGCGCAAGGTCCCTCGAGGGTGGTCGAGATTCCGAGGCATTCTTTCACGGCGGCGCACCCGTTCGTCTTGTTCGAGAAACACTTCGGATCGATGTTCGCTCCCCCGAGCACGCGCGACGTGTCGACGTCCATGTAGATGCGCGAGAGCCACGCGTTGACACCGTCGTCGGGTAGGCAACTTCCGATGAACGCAGCAGCACGTGCGGCCAAGGCGGGGTCTCTTGGTGCTTTGCCCACGGAGCCATCTGCGCTTGGGGCATCTGCCTTCGACGCGTCGGACGTTTGCGCATCGGTGAGGTCTTGGTTCGAAGAGGAACCACAGTTCACCGTTGCCGCGGCGGAGGCGGAGAACGCGCTGGCAACGAAGAAGGACAAGAAGCGGCTACGGTGAGACATCAAGAACTCCAGGTAGAAGGATCGGTGACGGATCGCTCGTGCCGCGGGCTCTCTCTATCCATCAATCTATTTCGACTCGGCCTCGCTCTTCGAGAGGGAGCTCGCGATCGAAGGCGCAAGAGGGCTGTTCGGATAGCGCGCCAGGAACTTTCTCGCGAGGGTTCTGCCCTCCTCGGTGCGACCCTCGGCGAAGGTGACGCGCACGGCGAGGGCCGCACGTTCTTCTCCGAGCAACGGCGTCCCGTTCCGCTCCGCTTCACGCAGGTTCCTGCGAGCGCAAGCGGCGTCGTGAGCGGCGAGGCAGGCCCGCGCCTTTTGGAGGTACGTTGCCTCGAGTTCCGGCGAGGGTGCAGCTTGGACCTTGGCGGTCGTCCCTTCGAGTTTCGGAGGGACGTCGCTCGGAGTTGCAGGAATCGATGAAGTTTCGGCCGAGACCGCCGGCGCCGGGAATGGGCTCGACGCGCTCGAAGCGGGAGGGGGCGCGACGACAGCGTGAATAGACGAGGATGCGGGAGCCGTGGGCGAAGGAGTGCCGCGCGTCCATGCAGCATAGCCTCCCGCCACGAGGCTTGCCGCGAGCGCGAGGCCGCCGGCCACCTTCCATGCAACGACCGAAGCGCCGCTCGCGATCGTGGCGGGCGACGCAGGGGGCGCCGGAGGAGCCGAAGGAGAAGGAGGAGAAGGAGGTCCGATGTGGGGCGTGAGATCCTTCCAAAGGTCTGCGGCGAGCGTCGGCGGTGTCGTCAGGTTGGAGCCTACCGTGAGGACTTGCCGAGACAGTTCCTGCGCTTCTTCCGAGTCGAGGAGGCGTTTGGGATCGCTCATGCCGCAGGTTCCTTTCTCACGTCGGATTCGCCTAGCTGAGCGCGTATGCGCGTGATCCCCCGTTCGAACGTCTCACGCGCGAGACGCAGTCGTGAGTACACGGTGCCGAGCGGCGCATCGACCAGCGTTGCGATCTCCGTGCAAGGAAGACCCTCCAGTTCGAACAAGGTGAAGACCGCACGTTGCTCCATGGGTAGACTATCGAGCACGTGGTCGAGCATGGCCGCGGCGCGCTTTTCGTCGAGCTTCACCTGCGGCTCTGTCCGCGGCTCGAATCCCGCCGACGAGGAGCTTTCGACGAGGAGCTCCCTTCGTTCGCTGGCCTTTCTTCGGCGCGTGGAGACCACGTTCATGCAAATGCCGTAGATCCAGGTGCGCAAGGACGAGCGATGTTCGAACGCCGGTAGCTTCTGGTGGACAACGAGAAAAACCTCCTGCAGTGCATCTTTCGCGTCGGCTTCGCGAATCCCGAGGCGCCTCACCGCACGGAACGCGAAGTCGAGTTCCGCGCGGTACACCTCCTCGAAGACGTACGAATTGCGTGCCGGTTGCATGGGGAAGCTACGTTATGCCTCGTGAGTGACCGAGCCGCCCGCGCACCATCACAAAATGTCGTAGGCAATGGAGAGGGTGGTCGCGAAGACGAGGGGAGGTTGGGCATACACCTTGCTCTGCCCGACGAAGAACTCCGCCGGGGTCACCACCGCCCCGCCAAAGACGCCGAGCACCACCCCGAAGCTCGAGGAGAGCGGGAACCTGCTTCGAAAGGTCCCTCCAAGCGCACTCCACAGAAGGCTTTGGCTCGTTTTCTCGAGTACTCCAATTCCAAGCGGCGTTCCGTGCTGGGCACCGGCTTCGACGTGGATGCAACCGCCAAGGGCGTAACCTTCGGAAAGATCGCGGCCTTTCGTGCCGATGCACGCCTCGGCCCCCGCGCCAACGTACGAGAGGGCCGCTCGGGCGGTTCCCTTGCCCGTTTCGGTGGAGGGGAGAAGAGAGCCCAGCAGTGCCGCACTGAATCTCGATTCGGAGTGGCCGAGCGACAGTCGAATCTCGGGTCCTCCCGTCGCGGGCCTACCCTGTGCAAGCGCGAGCCGTGCCCCGATGTCGGCCTCGAGATGCCACCCTCGCGTGCGAGAGGTCTCGGCCGGAGGTTTCGTCGGCCGCGGGGGCGGGGGAGGCGGGGGCAGGGCGGGAGGGGAGAGCGGCGCTGGCGTCGATTCTCGCTCTCGCCAACTTGCGTCGGGATCGTCGGCGAGGAGACCTAGCGCAACCACCACGTTGGGAACGAGCGCGGCGCAGCTCCCACGCATCGTCTCGAGCGATCGCACTTTTTGGGTACTTCGAACCACGATGCGCGCGCGGTAGGTCCCCGACACATGCTCGAACGAAACCAGCACGTCGGCTGGGCCACGCGGGGGTGCGCCCTCTCGCACATCGATGTCGACCCATCGCGTAGGGTGGGCCGCGGCTCCGAGCTTCTCGCGAAGCTCTGCCGCGGTTGGGCAATCGGCTGCCTCCTTCGTTCTCTCGACCGATAAGGATGGCTCGTCACTGGCGCGCGCGACGCTTGCTCTCGTCAGAGCCATCGCCAACAGTGCAGCGCATGCGCGGGGCTTCATGCAAGCCGCAGCATCTCACCAATCGAGGGCACGTGGAGTCGTGATGCGTGGATGCCGCGGTCTGACCATTCCTTTTCGAGCACGAGCGGCGGCTCTCCCAAGGGCTCGTCCGTCAGGCGAAAGGTCGCCCAGTGCATGGCAACGAAGTTCTTGGCGCCGAGAAGTTCGAATGCCTCGATCGCATCGACAGGGTCCATATGCTGGTCGCGCATGAACCATCGTGGTGCGTAAGCCCCGATGGGGAGCATCGCGTAGTCGATGGGGGGCATGCGCGCCGCGATCTGCTCGAACATTCGCGCGGAGAAGCCCGTGTCCCCCGAATGGTAGGTCGTCAGGTTGTGTGTATGATACACAAAACCGCCCCAGAGGCGTGTGTTGCGGTCCCACGGCATGCGCATGGACCAATGATGCGCGGGGACGAGTGTGATGGTCAGGTCGCCGCTCGTGTAGGACTCCCACCAGCCGAGCTCGACCACATTGGGGAGTCCCTCGGCTCGAAGGAGCTCTCCGACGTCGCGCGGGACGACGTAGGTCGGGCGCCGGCCGAGACGCTTCAGCGTGGGCATGTCGAGGTGATCGAAGTGACTGTGCGAAATCGTGACGATATCGAGCGGAGGCAGGCTCTCCATCGCGACGCCCGGAGCGACCAAGCGCTTCACGGTGCCGATGCGTTCGGACCAAATGGGGTCGGTCGCGATGAGCTTCCCTGCGAGACGTTGCACGAACGTGGCGTGCCCAATCCACGTGAGGTGCGGCGATGAATCGGCAAGCTGGGCTCCGTCGTTCGCCTTCGTGGGCGCAACGAAGCCACTCGTGTCCTTCAATTTGCCGTCGCGGATGCGTTCCCACTGCCAACGCAAAAGCTCGGCGGGACCCTTGTCAGGTGTGGTCCCGTCGAGATTCGTGTAGCGCGGCATGTGCCCTTGGCTCGCCGAAAGGGGTCACTCGTTGGCGGGCGCTTCGTCCGTACCACCGACGACCTTGTTCTTGTCGGGGATGATTTGGACGCGACGGTCTTGGCCTTGGCCGCTCGATTCCGTGCGAACGCCGGGCATCTCTTGGAGCGCCTTGTGCACGATGCGACGGTCGCGGGGGCTCATGGGGTCGAACGTGATGATCTTGCCTTCACGGGCCACGCGCTCACCGAGCTTCTCGGCCATTTCGGCGAGCTGGTCTTCGTGGCGAGCACGATAACCTTCGGCGTCGACGACGATGTGCTTCTTGTTTTCGCCCGAGTTGCCTGCACGCTGGGCTACGCGGAGCGTGAGGTACTGAATCGCGTCGAGCACCGCGCCGCGCTTGCCGATGATGCGGCCCGCGTCGGGACCTTCGATCTCGATGCGGATCTCGTCGTCGTCACCATCGCCGTCGTCGGGCGCGATGGTCGCGTCTGCGTCGACGTGCATGTGCGTAAGGAGCTTCTTGACGAACCTGAGCGCGCTCTCTGCACCTTCGGAGGGTTTGACGGCAGACGAGGTGGTCATTTCGGTTTCAGACACGGGCTTTTCCCTTTCTAGTGGACGTGGGAGTGGTCACTTCCTTGACCTCGATTTCACCCGCCTTGCCGGCTGCTTCTGCGCGCTTTGCAAGACGCTCCACGAGGAGCTGTTGGGTGATTCCGAGCAAGCTGTTGGTGGTCATGTAGACGCCGAGAGCGGCGGGCAAGAACAGCATCATGACCGTGAAGATGATGGGCATCATGTACATCATCATCTTCTGCTGTTGCGGGTCCTGACCGGGCTGTTGAGGCATCACCTTGGCCTGCACGAGACCGAGGCCACCCAGCACGAGGGGCAGGACGAAGAATCTGTCGGGCGCCGAGAGGTCTTGGAACCACAGGAACTTCACGTGGTACATCTCGACGGCGGTCTGGAGCGTCGAGTACATCGCCCACCACACCGGCATCTGCACGAGCTGCGGCAAGCAACCCATGGCGAGGTTCACACCGTTCTTGCGGTGGAGCTCCATCGTGGCCATCTGCTTGGCCTGAGGGTCGTCTTTGAATTTGCGTGCGATCTCGTCGAGCTCGGGGCGTAGTTTCCGCATCAGTAGCGACTGCTTGATCTGCGGGATCGCGAGAGGGAAGAGCGAGAGGCGAAGCACGATGGTCATCAAGATGACCGCGATGCCCCAGTTGCCCACCACGCCGTAGAGGGCCGTCAGAAGTCCTACGAGGACCTTTGCCACCGGCGAGAAGAACCCGAGGTTGATGAGGTCTCCGAGTTTCGGTTCGCCGCCGCCCGCCTGCGCGAGCGCTCCGCGTTCCTTCGGGCCGAAGTACGCGTGAAGGTCGTAGGTCGCACTCGCCTGCGGCGCGAGCTCTTTGACCGGGTACTGGAGTCGCGCTTGATAGATCGCGCCCGCGCTGTCGTCATCTGGCGCTTGATTGGCGCCGTACCATTGCTCGGCAAGGATGCTGCACGTAGGCGCCGCCCCGACCGGCATGAGAGCTTGGCCGAAGTAGTAGTTGGACACAGCGCCGTAGCGATTCGTGCCTTCCTTGTGGAGCCAGCCTTCTTTGAAGTCGTCCTTGTTCTTGCGCGTGACCTCGCCGCTGTTCGCGCACGAGAGCTCGGTCATGAACGGCGAGACGCGCCCCCACTTGCCTTTGACCTCGTGATTGAACCGGAAAGCGAAGGTCCCGATCTCGAACTTGTGACGCTTCGGCGCGTCGGTCAGGTTCTTGATGGTCGTTTGGACGTCGAGTTCGAAGGGACGCCCCGAAGCTTTGATGGTCTTCGTGATCGAAACGGTCGCGTCTTCGTAGGTGAACGTACACGACTTCTCGTCGCCGGTCGTGCGGGGCGCGAGCTTCCAATTGAAGCGATCGTATGCGAGCTGGTCCATCGCGCCTTCCCCGCGGAAGAGCGTGCGAAGAGAGCGCAGCCGCTCGTGGTCCGGCGTCGTCGAGATGTCGTAGCCTTCGGAGCCTACGGCGTAGTGGGCATCGGTGATGAAGAAGTGCTTCAGCGCGGCGCCGCGGGAGGAGAGGTCCGCGTTCCACTTGTCGCCTTTGATGCGGCAGATCTCGCCTTCCATCGGCGCGTTCGGTACGCCGTTCACCGCGGGGTCGATGCGATCGGCGATGAACCCAGGCGCGCTGACGTAGTGCTCCTCGGGAAGGCTCTGCCCCTTCTTCGAGGGACCCTTGAAGAAGAAGTAGTAGATGCCGAACATGACGCCGGCAATGAGCAGCCAGCGGAGGAGGGTGTTGCGATCCATGGTAGGCCGAGGTGAGAAATGCTTTCGTCGGCTCTACGGAGAAGCCGCGGGAATCTTATCGAGTGGGGTTTCCGCAGACAGTGCGGGCCGTTCGAGGCGTTCGGGGGAGGGCGGGGGGTCGTATCCGCCAGGGTGGAATGGGTGGCACTTACACAGCCGTCGCACGGAAAGCAAGCCGCCGCGCAACGCACCATGATCCTGGATGCACGCGGCCGCGTAGCGCGAACAGGACGGCTCGAAGCGGCACACCGGACCGCTCCACGAAAGCAGCGGCGAGAGGAAGCGCTGGTACAGTCGAATGAGCAGGAGAAACAGGGATTTCATCGGGTGTTTCAGCCTAGCCTTTCGACGCGTCCGCACGCGTCCCCCATCATGAGGCGCCCTCGACGTTTGCGGTAGGGGACCCAGACGAAATGCCGGCAAAAGAAGCGAGAAATCGGACCCCGCGAGACCACTCACGCTCGAGTTCCTCGCGCGTCGTCGGCGTCGCCTGAGGACGATAAATCAGAAGCAAATCGAGCCCTTGGGGAAGTTCGTGGCGCCGGTGACGAAAGATCTCCCGGCTCCAGCGCTTGATGCGATTGCGCACCACCGCATTTCCCGCGCGGGTCGAGACAACGAGGCCGAGCCTCGTTTCGAGCGGTTCGGGAGGGACAACGAGGCCGAGCCTCGTTTCGAGCGGTTCGGGAGGGACAACGAGGCCGAGCCTCGTTTCTCGCTGCTCTGCGGACCGCACACGCACGACCCACGTGAAGTGTCGCGTCGCGCCGGCCTTGATGCCATCGGAACGCAAAAGGCCGAAGTCGCTACGCTTTCGAATGCGTCGCGTTCGGCCATAACGAAAGTCATCGGGCGCCTGCACGCTAGGCATGGCGCTCGCTCCCTTCGCGCTCGCTACTTCTTGTAGGTGCTGACCGTAAGGCGCTTGCGGCCCTTGCGGCGGCGATTCGCGAGCACTTTCTGGCCACCGGCGGTCGCCATGCGAGCGCGGAAGCCGTGGGTGCGGAGGCGACGAAGATTGTGCGGTTGGTATGTGCGCTTCATGGCGGAAACCTTAGGTATATCGTGACTCTCTGCCGCTTCGAGGGCTGCAGGAGAGGGCTCTCCGTGATCGAGAGCAGGGGTGGTGTTTCAAGCACAGTGCGATCCGAACGTCAAGCGTCAGGAACGTTCGTCGTACGAAACGACGTAACGTGTAGATTCTTGGCCTTTTTTCGTCCGTCCCGTATCGGATCCGTTTTAGAACGGAAACCCGAGGAACACGATGGGGAACACTCAAAACACGAAAGCACGTCGTCTTGCTCGCTCCTCCGCGGCGAAGCATCGTCCTCTAGCTGCGACGGCCATCGCTGCGTTCGCCGCGTCGGCGGGAATGCTCCTCACTCCTTCGGAGGCCAACGCCCAGCAGCGCACGTTCCACCTCGACCGCCTCGAGATGCCGGGCTCCGGCGACGACGGCATGGCGCTCTTTCGCCCCGTCATCCTTCCGCGTCCGACGGTGTTCGGGCAATTCGGTATCGGGTATTCGCGGCGGCCGCTCCGCACGGGCACCATCACGAACGATCGATTGACGCTCTCGAAGTCGTCGGGCGGCGTTGTCGACAACCAACTCACGATGACGGCGACGGCCGGCATCCATCTGTTCGACCGCTTGATCGTGGCGCTCAGCTTTCCGTTCACGCCTTGGCAAGACGGGCAGAACCCAGTCTACGGTGCGGATCTCCTTTCGAATCCGAAGGGCCGCACCATCGTCGACGCTCAAGGCCCCTCCGCATCCGACTTGCGCCTCGACCTTCGCGGCGTCATCGCGCGAAGCGAAAACCGCAAGATGGCGTTCGGCGCGAGCGCCCATGTGTTCCTTCCTACGGGATCGCAAAACTTCGGTGGCGATGGTTCCACGAGCGCACTGCTCATGCTCAATGCCGAAGCGAGCGCATCGATATTCACGTTCGTCGCCAACACCGGCGTCCACTTCCGTCCCACGAACGCCATCAACGATCCGGGGGCGACGTTTGGTCTCGGTGTCCAGCACGAGTGGCGCTGGGCCGTGGGGGCATTCATCCCGTTCAAGGATGGCAAGTACCGCATCGGAGCGACCATCTTTGGCCAGACCGGTATCTCGAGTGGCTCGCTCACCGGTGACACCTTCGGGACGAAGCGCAACACGCCCATGGAATGGATGGCCGAAGGACGTATGCGCCTCGGACCGAGCGATCGCATGTGGCTCGGTCTCTCCGGCGGAACGACGATCCTCCCGGGGTACGGCTCCCCGGATTTCCGCACCGTGGCCGTCCTCGGTTACGAGATCCCTCTGAATCCGACGGAGGGCGTCCAGCGCGATCCGAAGCTCGAGCTTCGCGAGAAG
This sequence comes from Polyangiaceae bacterium, assembly GCA_046351415.1. GTDB lineage: Bacteria > Myxococcota_A > Polyangia > Polyangiales > Polyangiaceae > JABFRG01. The sequence continues at coordinate 89,564 of JAXLYO010000004.1, forward strand.
TGGCGCAAGGAGCGAAACAACGTCGATACCGATGGCGACGGCATTCCGGACTATCTCGACGCATGCCCGACGGAGCCGGAAGATCACGAAGAGCCGGACCCGAACGACGGCTGCCCGAATCCGAAGACGCCTCCTCCTCCGCCTGCTCCGCCGAAGGACACGGACAACGACGGCATTCCGGACGCCGAAGACGCTTGCCCGAAGGAACCCGGCAAGCACTCTCCCGATCCGACGAAGAATGGCTGCCCCGAGTTCATCTCGCGCGAAGGCGATTCGATTCGCATCTTCAAGCAGGTCCACTTCAAGACGGGCTCTGCCGAGATCATGGCGGACAGCTTCCCCATGCTCCAAGAGATCACGAATCTCCTGAAAGCGAATGCATCCATCAAGCGCATCGCCATCGAAGGTCACACCGACAATCGTGGCGGCGCGGCGATGAACAAGACGCTCTCCCAGAACCGCGCCAACAGCGTCATGAAGTGGCTCGGTCAACACGGCATCGAAGCAGGGCGCATGGAAGCGCACGGCTACGGTCTCGAGAAGCCGATCGACACGAACGATACCGATGAGGGGCGTGCGAAGAATCGCCGCGTCGAGTTCAAGATCCTCAAAGAGGAGTAGGTTGTCGTCACCGGAGTTCGAGCGGCTCCGAATGGCTGAGAAGGACCGCGGAGCGCGGGGTCACGGCTTCGTTCCCGCTCCGCACAAAATCCCCGTCCGCTCTCCTGGACGCCTCCCGACGAGACGGCCGAGTCGGCGGCTGCTGGCCGGGGATTTTTGCGTTCGCTCTCACTTCGCCGCGCCCCGCGCCCCGCTCGATTCAGCCGATCGCTCGAGGGCGGTCAATCATCGATGATGTGGGCCTACACGAGCAACAGAACGCTCGATCTCTTCAATAGCTCTGATTGAAGTTGATGAAGAACTGCGCGTCTTCGCGGGAGAAAGCTGCGTCGGCGACGATGACGGTCGAGCGATTCCACCCGATGCGAAGACCCGCGCCCGCCGATGCACGTATCGTCGGTGCAACCAAGAAGAGCTTGTCGCCCACGGAGCCGAGGTCGAGGAATGGCGCGACCGTGAACGTGAGATTCTGACCGAGCACGTCCACATCGGCGAACCGGTGTCGGAACTCGACGTTCACGAAGCCGACGGTTCTGCCGAGGAACCGATTCGCTTTGAAACCGCGAAGCGTCTGCGAGCCGCCGAGTGCCCGAATGCTGCCTTCGGCGCTCCATTGGTCTTGGAACTCGAAGAAGGGAGCCTGGTCGCCGATGATCGTGCCGTAGCCGAGTCGGAACGCGAGGAGCGTGCGCCGCAGCGAACGAGGTGCAATCGGCATGTAGTATCGCGCCTGGAGTAGCATCTTGTGGAACGTGTACTCCGAGCCGGTGTAGCGAGCCGAGTGCTCGTTTCCGAGTTCGACGAAGACCCCGCGATACGGGTCTGGCTCGAAATCTCGCGTGTCGTACATGAGCGAAAGTTGCACGAGCGACACACGACCTCCTGCGAGCCCGAACGCGCGCCCAGCGTTCGCGTCGTCTCTCAAGAGTGACCTCCCGCTCGGAACTTGCACCTTCTGACCCGTCGCGGGGTCCGTTGCGGACACGTTGACGTTCTCGTACGTGCGATAGGTTAGATGTTGGATCTCGTAGCCGACGAGGACACGCCAGTTGCCACCAAACAGCACGCGTTCCCCCTTCACGTTGAGCATCCACTCGATCTCCTGGAAGAGATGCTTGAGGTTGTCGGCGACGAGTGGCGCTTCTCCTGAACCACCCGGTCGAACGGTGGCGCGCCTGTCTGCATACGTCGAGTACTTCCCTTCGCGAAAGGGGTTCAGCGTTGCCTCGGTGAGTCCGAAGTAGAGGTTGTTGGGCGTACTCTCGAACTTGCCGTCCACTTTCAGTCGCCATGCCGTGTCGGCAATGAAGGGGGCATCGAGTTTCAAGGCGACAGCAGCGGCATTGCCTGTCGTGTACTCGCCCTTCACGCCGACCCGCGCGCGGTATGGGGTGTAGGCGAAGAATGGGTCGGTGCGTTTCCCGTTGTAGTGAAGGTAACCGGTAGCGCCTCCCCCCACTCCATTGAGCGGATCGGAGCTGAAGAAGGGGAGGCCGGTCACGAAAAAGCCCTCGCGCTTCTTTGCGACGTCTGCTTCGCTCATCCGCTTCGCGTCGGATACGTACTCCGGGAGGCTTTGCGGACGCTCGGATAGCGCGGCCTCGTCTGCGGCGGCAGCACGAGGAAACGCGAGCAAAGTCAGAACGAGGAGGAGAAACGACGGCCGAGCGCGCATGGAGTCCATGTTTCACGCCAATTGTGAAAAACTCGTGAACACGCGGGGGCTCGCGCCTCTTTCTTGGCGCGCTAGACTGCGCCCATGCGCCTGCTCATCGTGGAAGATTCTGCCGACCTGGCCGACGCGCTCGCGAACGGGTTTCGCAAGCATAGCTTCGTGGTCGACGTATGTGACAACGGCGAGGACGGATTTCACTTCGCCACCTCATCTCCGTACACCGTGATCATCCTCGATCGCATGCTTCCGAAGGTGGATGGCCTCCTGCTCTGTCAGGCCCTGCGAAGCCACGGTTCGAATGTGCCCATTTTGCTCCTTACGGCGCGAGACAGCGTGCAGGACCGCGTGGCGGGTCTGGATGCAGGCGCGGATGACTATCTCGTAAAGCCCTTCGCTTTCGATGAACTGCTCGCCCGCACGCGCGCGCTATCGCGTCGGTCGACTTCGCCTCGTGCCAACGTGCTTCGAGCGCAGGACGTCGAACTAGACCTTGCGACGGGGCAAGTGAAGCGTGCAGGACTACCGGTTCTCGTGAGCGCAAAGGAGTTCGCGATCCTCGCTGCGCTCTTGCGGCACCCGGGAAGACTCCTCACGCATGATCAGCTGATGGACGAAGCATGGAACGCCTCCTGCGAGTCGTCGACAGAGGTCGTTCGCGCTCACATCAAGAATTTGCGCCGCAAGCTATCGCTCGACGGGCGCCGAGGGATCATCGAGACCGTGCACGGGCAGGGCTATCGTGTCGTTTCGTGATCCCATCACGAAAGTACGTCTGCGCCTTGCGGTGCAGTTCGCGCTGCTCTGTGCAACTCTCCTCGTCAGCTGCGGCGCGGCCAGTTACCTCTATGTTCGCCACGCACTCCATGTGGCATTCGACGGAACTCACGACCTCGCAGCGCGTAGCATGATCGAGACGGTCGAAGCCGGACCGACCGGGCTACAGGTAAAGAAGCACGCGTTTCAGGAAGAGTTCGACGAACTGAGAGCGACGCTCGGTGTCGTCGCGGTCGACGTGTGGAGCGCTGATGGTGCTCGCATCGCAAGCTCGGCGTCGGTCGGGTTCACTCAAACCATCCTTCGAGACGGACCGGAACGAGAACTGCAGGCGACACATGGAGCCGCTTTCGTCATCCGTCGAGAGACAGTGCAGGTAGGAAACAATCGCGCTCTCGTCGTCATTGCGCGCAGTGCCGACAGTATGAACCGAGAGCTGGCTCTTCTTCGGCGCGCGCTTGTTTCGTTCGTGCCTCTTGCTGTCCTCGCTTCGCTCGCTCTCGGATGGTGGATGGCGGGGAGGTCACTGCGACCGGTACGCGCCGTCGTCGAGCGGCAGCGGGCATTCATGGCAGATGCGTCTCACGAGCTACGAACTCCTCTCGCGGTTCTTCAGGCGCATACCGAACTTGCTCTCGATCGCGAGATCGACGCTTCCTCTCTATACCGTTCGCTAGGCGTGATCTCACGAACTACGTCGAATCTTGCAGCGCTCGTGAACGATCTCATGAGTCTCGCGCGTGCGGATGCCTCGACGCTCGAGCCAGAACGCGTCCTTGTCGATCTTGAGGAGGTAGTCGAAGAAACCATCGAGGACTTCGCTCCAGCAGCCAAAGAGCGGGGCAGCAAGATCGTGCTCGGTCCGTGCAAGAGCACTTTCCTTCGCGCGGATCCGACGCAGCTCAAACGACTCATTGCGGTCTTTCTCGACAACGCCCTTCGCCATGCAGTTCCGTGCTCTATTCACGTTTCGTTGACGGAACAGAACGACTGCGTGGAGTTACGGATCGCGGACGAGGGGCCTGGCATCCGAAAAGACCTTCTTTCGCGCGTTTTCGAGCGCTTCGTTCGCGGAGACAGCGCTTCGGCGAACCAAGGGGGCAGTGGACTCGGTCTTGCGATCGCGCAGAGCATTGCGACCGCACATGGCGGACGCGTCGCTCTCGGGACCAATTCGAGAGGTGGAACTACCGCGTCGCTCACACTACGCACCGCTCGCGGCTAGTCGCCCGAGACAAAAGGAGACTGGCAAGCCGCAGGTGCGACTTGCCAGTAGGGGGACCGCGCGGCGGTGGTAGTGGGCGCGGTGGCGCCGGGCGAGCTTCTCAGACCGCGGATTCAGCTGCGAACGAACCGAGGTCGCAGCCGCCGCCGGGGAGCACGTTCGTGCCGCCGCAGGTGCCCTTCACGCAAATCTTGCTCGCCGCGTTGCCGTAGGCCGAGGGACTCTTGCTGCACCCCGATTGCGCACGCGATCCCGTGTTGACGTCCGTGCGGAGCGAGCTGCGAACGCGGCGGAGGGTGAACGTGAGGGCGTTGGTCTTCATGGTGGGTGCCTTTGGTGGGGGGCGGGGGTGGGGGTTGGTACGGCGCCTGTGCTTCCAGCGCGTCCGGTGTCTTGCAATGGTCTATTGCACCACTCGTTCCATGGCAGAACCGGCCACAATTCGCGTAAGGCGGAATTTTTCGGGGCCGGATCGTCGGCGCCCCATGGACGCTGTCGACGCAAATGAGACTGCCTGTCTGTTAGGACTAGAATTCGGGCATTCGGCGTCAGCTCCTGCGAAGAGCGCGTCTGGATCGACTTCGGCTCAGGCAGGATGCCGCTTTCCACCCAGAACGCCGACCGCACCTCAGCGAAGTCCATGGGTTACGGGCGGCACGCTCAGTGCACAGGAATCACCACGGATGGTGGGTCGGCGTTTTTGCGGTGGCGTCTTCACGTGTGTGGCGCTCGTTGCCCTCGTGGCGTGCGGGTCTGCTGCCGCCGAGGCTCCTGGATCGGTGCAGTTGGGAGAGAGTCTCCGCGTCGTCGACAGGCCGAACGACAGCGCGATTCGAAGCCGCTCGAAGCGCGCCGCCACGGACGCGATCCGAAGCGGAGCCAAGTGTCCCCTCGGGATGGTCAGTGTCGATGATGCATACTGCATCGATCGCTACGAAGCGACGGTCGAAGAAATCCTGCCGAATGGCGAGGCCGTGCCCCATCCTCACAATCTGCCAGTCGATGGCTTGAAGGTGCGCGCGGTGAGCAAGCCGGGCGTCCTGCCGCAAGCGTTCATCAGTGCACACGAAGCGCAGAGTGCGTGCCGTGCTTCGGGCAAGCGTCTCTGCAAGAGCTGGGAATGGCGGTTCGCTTGTCGCGGCCCCTTTCAAAACCAGTATCCGTACGGCAACGATCGGGTGGCGGGGCGCTGCAACGACCACGGCAAGAGCGCCGTCCAAGCCCTTCACGTTTCGTACAAGGGTGGGTTCAAAGCGCTGAACGACCCGCGCCTCGGCCTCCAGCCCGGCACGCTCGCCAAGACCGCTGAGCACGAAGGATGCGAAAGCCCCTTCGGAGCGTACGACATGGTCGGCAACGTCCACGAATGGGTCGCGGAGGGAACGTTCGCCGGCGGGTACTACCTCGACACGTCACTCAACGGCGAGGGATGCGACTACCAGACCAGCAGGCATAACGCCTCGTATCACGACTACTCGACGGGCTTCCGCTGCTGCGCAGACATGCCACCTGCGCCATAGCGTTCGTAGCGCCAAGCGTGGGTTCAGCGCGCCGTGGAAGATGCAGCAGGGGGGGCAGACGGAGCCTTTCCGTACGGCAAGATCCTGAGCGCGCGTCGCGGATTGGGGTCGGCGTCGAACTCGCTACTGACGAGCACGAGCAAGCCTGACGTGTCGCTCGATGGAACGAGGACGAGGTCGCTCAGACTGATGGGCTTTCCGTTGTTGCTCCAGCCTTTGACGTCTTTGCTGAGGAGTATCGCTTCGCCCGCTTCTTGGCGCTCGAGCACGAGCTTGTGGGTGTCCTCGTCGACATGCAAATGGAGCGGACCCAAATCGAGCGGTGGTTGCTTCTCGTCGTCCGCAAGGTCGACTTCTCCCCCCTCTTTGTAGATCGGCGTCTTCCAGTGCGACTTGGCGAGCAACTGATTGGCGGCTTGGACGCGCCCGAGAATGGCGGGGGTTCGACGCGTCGGGTTCTGTTCGTCGAGCTCCGAGATCTCACCCTGGCGCACGAGGACGAGCTTCGATACTTCGGCGCGCTTCGCGATGTCGATGATGACCAGTGATTGTTCGGCGGTCGTCACGACGGCATGATCGCTCAAGTAGATCGCGAGTAACTTGCCGTCGACGGATACGGCCGGGAGGTCGTGCACCTGGATGCTGGGTTCCTTCGAATCTTCGTCCTCCTCGACCGAGAACTTGGGCGTACGCGGAGCGCCTGGCGGTGGGCGCTCGTCTTCGAGCGCCGCGTGTGACGTCGCATCGCTCCCCGCATCGAGCGCTGCGTCTGCTTTTGCCTGATGAGCGGCCGTGGCTGCAGCATCGACCGGATCGCGCGGGGGTTCCTCGTGGGAACCACACCGGCACGCCGCGAGTAGCGCGCATGCGATGGGAATCCATTTTCTCATGGCGTGACGAAGACCTCCGTCACCCAGACATTGCCGTCCGCGTCGGGTAGTACCGATAGACCCACAGCACGGAATGCCGCGTTCAGAATGTTGCCTCGATGGGACGGGCTCGCCATGAGCGCTTGATGTGCTTCTTCGACCGTTTTCGCGAGCGCAACGTTCTCGCCGATGACCTTCGCTCGAATATGGGCTGCAGCGACCCGGTCGGAAGCGGTGCCATCGTCGACAGTGTGCGCCAGCTTGTGCGCGGCGCGCATGCGTTCGGTGTGAGCGAGCGCGACGGCATCGAGCTCGGCTCTCCGCTCGAGGGCCTTTCCACCGCGAGCTTGGGTCAAATACGACAAGAGGCGCGCCTCCGGAGAGGCTTCGTTCGAAACCACGATGCGATCGCCGGCCAGGTAGCGTTCGTCACTCGGGCCGATGCCGGCGAAGACGGCCGCCTCGATGAGTGGTTTTGGTCCGTCGCCCATGTCGACGACGACTTGGACATGGTGGACCCCGGGAGCCTTGGCGGCAAAACGTGCGATGACGTGTCCGCGATCGAACGTCGTGGGGACGGCATAGGGGGCTTCACGATCATGTGCAATATACACTTTTGCAGAACGCGCGTTGTTCGCTGTCGCGACGTCCACATTCACCCACTCGCCGACGCGCACCTGCCGCGGCAGAGGAGCAAGGGCAGCTCTCGCGACCGCGAACACGATGGCGAGTGCATAGGTACCGTCTGCCCGTTTCTCGAGCGCTTCGCCGCACACTTCACCGTCCTGCGCGCGCGCCGATTGCGCAGAGGTCGCGAGCGCCTGCGCGTCATTGCCCCACGCGATGAACGCGCGTGGCCACACGAAGGGACTACCTTCGCGCTGAACGGTGAGCTTGAGCTCTGTCGCTCCAGGCAACCCGCTCTCGGGGGTGCGCGTCTTCGCGAGTGCTTTTGCCGCACGAACGAGCGCCTCGTCTCCGTTGCCGCAGGCGAGGGGAGCTGCCGTCTTCTCGGGACCGAACGTCGCGCTCGTCCAACCGGAGGCGCTCTTCGGTGCTTTTCGCCAGTCGTCGCTCGGCTGCGGCCCACTCAGATCGGCGAGTTCGCCACCTTCATGCGCAAGGCCGCCTCCGCACGCCGCCAGCAGAAGCGCGACGACCAATGAAGCGCGTGTCACGGCTTTTTGGCCTGACGAACTTGGTTGCGCTTGGCGATGCCCAAACCGACGCGCACACCGAAGAGGAACGCGATTCCCGAGATGAGCGCGATCCAAAGGGCGTACACGGTGCCTTGGGTCAGGTTGGCGCTAGTTGATCGCGAAGCTCTTGCCGACCGTCACGGGCCCGCCCGAGAAAGCGGGAATATGCACGCTTCGGAACTTGCCGGCAGCGCAGCCACCGACCGCCGTTCCTTGGAAGGGCGGAGTGTCTGCAACAGCCGAGCTGACACTGCCGTTCGGAGCGAACGTGACCTTCACGTGGCCATTGCCCGTCGGTCCGTCAGCCTTTTTGCACGAAGCGACGTTGACGGCGCCGAGCGCAGCGGTGGCCGCTCCGCGATCGAAGGGCGGCGCGTTCGAGTTGTCTTGGGCGGGCGGGGGCTTGGTGCCGCCGCTCGCCGCCTCACCCATCGCTTCGCCAAGGCTCTTCGGCTTCGTCGAAGCGGGGGCCGGGGGCGGGTCGACCTTCGCGGGAGGATCCCCAGGATTGGCCTTGGGCGTTGCGACGGCCACGCTCGGCTTGGAGCTGCCAGCCGGTGCACCGGTTCCGGGCGCGACCGCGACGGCCGAAGGCGGCGGTTCTGGGGTAGGAGCAGCGCTCGCACTCGGCGTCGTGTCGGGCGCCGGAGTTCCACTGCCCGACGTCGTCGTTGCAGAGGGCACGTTCAGCGCAGTCGCTTCGGGCTTCTTGTTCAGCATGATGAAGCCGAGCACGCCGCCGACGAGGAGGACTGCGACAGCAAGACCGGCGATGGCGATGATCATGCCCTTGCCGGACTTCTCTTGGGGGGCAGCGCCCGGATACATCGAGCCGCCCGGGTACATCGACCCGGTCGGAGCCGTGAACGCCGGAGGCGGAGCGAGAATGGGAGCTGCGAGCGCAGCGTTGAAGGCGCCGCCGCCGCCGAGATTCATGATGTCGTCGACCTTGCTCGAGGCTTGGCCGTTCGAACCACTGCCCATGCTCGTCGCGAGTGCGCGAATGTCGATGAGGCCGGAGCCGTCACCTTCGGCGGTCGTCTTCGAGCTGCCGTTCGTGCCGCTGTGCTCGGGCTCGTTCGCCTTCGACGTGAGCGCGTTCAGCGAGAAGAGAACGCTGTTTTCGTTTCGTTGGCCCGTGAGCTTCGGCGACTCGGCGGGAGCGCTCGTGAAGAGGCCATCGTTGTCGCCGCCGGCAGATTCGCCAAAGAGGTCACCGCTCGCGCCGCGACCACCGGCGCGCCGCGCAGCCTGAGGAGACGCTGCGGCGAGAGGAGCGGTTGCCGTGTCGATGGCACCGCCGCCGCCACCACCGCCGAAGAGGTCGCCGCCACCGTAGCCGCTCTGGGCATCGTGCTCGGCCACTTGTGGGGGCACGCCGCCGAAGAACGTCGGGTCTTCAGCGCCCGCGTCTTCTGGAGCAGCAGATTCGCCCCCGAGTGCTTGAACGAGTTCTGGAATGTCCCGGACCGGAGCCCAGTCTTCCATGCCGTCTTTCCAGCAATACGTCTCTTCGTTGATGGTGCCCGCCTGGTATTCGGCGACGAGCTCGCCCAGCGTCATGTTCCGCTGGTCGGTGTCGCTCACGCTGACGGTCCAGGTCTCTTCGCCGCCACCTTCGTACGCGCCTTGGCCGGCGGCATCGGCACCCGCCATTTCGTTGCCGTTGACGACAATCGTCGCACCGCACTTCTTGCAGCGAATCTTGACGATCTTGCCGAAGACCTTCTCGTCGGCGATCGTGTACTTAGCGGGGCACGACTGGCACGAAATCTTCATCTCGAATTCATCCTGTTTGACGGCATGGCGTGAGAGAACGTGTCTCTCGACTTACTGAATCTCTCGGCCAAACGGAATGCGCTCCCGCGAGGAAGTCGGTTCCGTATCTGACGGGAGTATACTTGTTTGGTGCTGCGGTAAGCAAGCGAGCGGGGCAAGCCGAGCGGGGTTCTCGGCCGCAAAGGGGCGTTTGGGGCGGTTTCATGGGTCCGCATGCACGAGCTACCGGTTGGACGGGCGACGGGGTCAAACCAATCTAAAGGATCACGAGAGACCCTTCGACCGATGGAACCGTCGTCGCGCCCATGGCTTGGGTGCGGAGGTCATGAACGCCGAAACCCTGCTCATCCGCGTAGCGACGACTGCTTGCGCCTTTCGAAAGATGAAGGGAAACGTGCGAGTCCGTCAATTCATGGGCACGAGAACGGTGCCGTCCTTGCCGCAGAAAGTGGCTTTGCCTTCGAAACGATCGCCGCACGTGGGACAAATCTTCTGGGACGCGCCGGTCGACGCGAGGAGCGCGCCCCGCGCACCTACGTCCAGACCCGCGAGCGGTACGAGTTCTTCGCCGTGTTCGGGACACGTTTTGGCCTGAGCCCCAAACCCCTTGCGGCATACGGGGCAGACGGGATGTGGGTTCGGACGGATGCTGCTCCGATCGATGAGCGCGGTTCCATCGTGGGGACAGAACGAGAGCGGCCTTTCGTACTCACGGAGACATACGGGGCAGACGAGCGGCTGGGCGGGAGCGACTTGCGTCTGCTTCGCGGCTCCTTCGCGTGCAGCGGCCTTTGCGGCTTTGGCGGCAAGAGCGGCTTCGCGAGCCTTCTTGCTTCGCTCGTGTGCTTCGAGCTGCGTCTCGTATGCGTGCCTGCGCTCTTCCTTGCGAGCCTCGGCTTCTTGTCGTTGGATTTCGTAGCGCTCCTGGGCCTCTGCTTCGAGAGCTTTGGCGCGCTTGTTCCGGCGCGCGACGAGGAGCCATGCCACGCCCAAGAGCGCGGCGAGCGAGAAGACGATGGCCCCGAAGAGAGTGCGCCGACGCTTGCTGTTGTCTTCGGCGCGGACTGTTTCGGTCCCGCCCGCAACGAGAGCGACGCTGGAGGTGTCGTCGAGCGTTTCCGTGACACCGCCGGATTGAGCGAGGAGCTTGTCGTAGTGGTCGGCCGACGCGACTTCGACCGTCATTTTCACGCGATGTCCAAGCGCGGTGACTTGCACTTCCGTCGTACCTTCGGGGGCATCGTCGTTTACGACGACCTTCCCGCGATAGTCGACCGACACGCCTCGCGTCGGATCGAGGACGACCCATACGGGTGGCGTTTCTTGCGGCAACATGCAGCCTCGGGCGTCGGTCACGCGGGCTTGGAACAGGAACGTCTCGCCGGCCTTCATCAACTTGCGCGAAGGTTGCACTTCGAGTTTCGCCGCGGGCCCCGGAGTTGCGCAAAAGGCAGGCGGTGGCTCTTTGGGCGGGGGCGGCGGAGGTGCGGGAGGTGCGGTGGCCGTCGCCGTGGCGGTGGCCGTGGCCGCGGGCAGGGGAGCGAGGGATGTGAAGCTTCGCGTGCGGCGCACGTTGGCAATGCACATGCCGTCTGCGACCGAGAGTTCGTAGTGCGCCGTCTCGACGATGTCGATGCGACGTTCGGAGGCGTTCACTTGCGTCGTGGCGCGCCCGCGCCTTGCATCGTTCGCAGGTGTCGAGCAGCGCGTCGTCCATGCGTGCGCGTTCGGATCGCGCGAGTGCGCCACGCGAGCGAGCGTGGGCATCGGGTCGTAGCATTGATCGGTGCGCCACACGCGCCCACCGCCCATGACGACGAGTTCGTCGCTTTCGGTGCGAATGGTGACCGTTTCGCCGCCGCCGAGGGTCTGGGACGTAGGCGCAGGTCCGCAGCCGCTCTGCCATTGCTCGACGGTGAAGTCTTCGCGCATGCCCGACTGTCTCCAGCTACCATCGAGCTTGAAGCCGCCTTCGTCCGCACGTGCGCTGCCCGTGCTCGCGACGAGCGCGAGAACGAGGGAGGCTGCGAAGCGGCGTTCTCCCGCAAAATGCGATGCGATCGAGCGAGGAATCGGCCGGAGCACGGAACGGAGTATCGCATATTTTGGCCCCCACGCGCCTTGTGGTACTCTTGACTACATGCGCGCCAGGAATCGTATTGCCGCCGCGGCTCTTGCCGGCTTCGTATGCCTCGCGGGGGCGCGGGTCGCGCACGCCCAGAACGCCATCCCAGATGCGAACGGCGAAGGTTTCGATACGCACCTCTTCCGGCCAGCCCTCGACTCGAAGGGTTTTTTCCACACGAACGGCTCTCAAATTTTGGGGGCCAACGACATCAGCTTCGGTCTGATCCTCGACTACGCGAACACGCTCTTGCGCGTCGCCGACAAGGGCCAGCAAGACAAGCAGCTCCTCAACCACTCGTTCCAGGGCACGCTGCAATTCAACTATGGCCTCGCGAATTGGGCGACCATCGGACTTTCGGCGCCTCTCAACCTGATGTTCGGAGAGGCGCAGGCCACGCAGTCGGGAGCGCCCGTGTTTCCGGGGCGTTGGACGCAGAACCAGGTCGATTCGCAGACGCTCGGCAACATCGCCCTCCATGGAAAGCTCCGCCTCTTGCGCGTGGAACGGGGTCTGGGGATCGCGGTCTCGGCCCAGGCTGGCGTTCCGCTCAGCAAAGTTTCTCGTGATGGCGGCGGCGACCCCGGCTTCTGGTATTGGCCTCAGCTCATCGTCGACAAGCACTTTGGCGATACCGGGTGGTTCAAAGTCGGCGTGAACGCGGGCTTTCGAGGCCACATCGTCAGCACGACGCAGCTCGACTTGGCCGAAGGGCTGTTCAAGGACGGCAACCGGCTCACCTACGGCCTCGGTATGTCGGTGCGCGTGGTGCCCGAGGCGCTCGACTTGGTCGCCGACACGTATGGCACCTACTTGCTCTCCGACTCTGCGGCCAACGTGAAGGCTTCGAACGAAGTGGTCGGGGGCATCAAGCTCTTCATCGAGAAGAATTCGTACCTCCAGATGGGAGCAGGAACCCGCTATTTGCCGGGCTTCGAAGCGGCCGACGTGCGCGGTTTCATCGGCTTCATTTTCGAGCCTTCGATCGGTGATCGCGACGGAGACGGCATCAAGGACGACGTCGACAAGTGTCCCGACGCGCGCGAAGACTTCGACGGCTTCGAGGACGAAGACGGTTGCCCTGACCCGGACAACGACAAGGACGGCATTCCCGACTACAAGGACGCGTGTCCGAACGAGCCCGAAGATTTCGACGGTGATCAAGACGAAGACGGCTGCCCCGAGTTCACGGACGGTGATCGCGATGGCGATGGCGTGCCCGATTCGAAGGACCGCTGCCCCGATGTGCCCGGCAAGAAGGAACTCTTCGGCTGCCCCGACACGAGCCAGAAAGATCGCGACGGCGACGGCATCCCCGACGCCATCGACAAGTGCCCTGACCAGCCGGAGAACTTCAACGGCTATCAGGATGACGATGGCTGTCCGGACCCCGACGTCGCGGTCGGCGAGGGCGGGCTCGTCCTGTTCAAGAAGATTCAGTTCAAGACGAACTCGGCCGAGATCCTTCCGGAGTCGAATACGCTGCTCGATCAGATCGCGCAGACGTTGAAGGAGCACCCGGAAATCTTGCTCATGGAGATTGCCGGCCACGCCGACGAACGAGCCGGTGCACAATACAACCTTCAGTTGACCCAGAGACGCGTCGACTCGGTCATGGCGGCGCTCACGGCGCGCAATGTCGAAAAATCGCGCCTCCGCAGCAAGGGCTACGGCCTCTACTGTCCAGAGGACGAAGGTCACAACGAAGAAGCGTGGGCGAAGAACCGCCGCGTCGAGTTCAAGATCGTGAAGAACAAAGAGGGAGGTATTCCTCCCAAGCTCGGTTGCGACAAGGCGTCCGCCAACGGCGTGAAGCCCGCGCCGATTCCGCCCTGAACGCTGCGGGCATTCAGCACCGCGGTCGTGCTCGCCGTCGAGGCGAGTCGGGGGCCTCCGCATGGGCCGCGGTGAATGCGGCAGCTTTCAATGCGCCGTCATGGGTTCGTCGACGCGTGCTTCGGCTTGCTCCACCGTCGCTGCGCGACGCGAAGTCGCCCCCGTGCGGAGCGGCCCGCGCGGGCTACACCTGTCAGAAGCCGCACTGCTTGCGGCATTCCTTGTCGTTGTTGGGGCACTTGCCGGCAGCGCAACACGTGGCGGCGAGGCGATTGCCTTCGGTCGCGCCCATGCGCGCAGCTTTGCGCGCGAGGTCTTCGCAGCGCGAATAGTTGCGTGCCGCGAAGGCGTCGGAAGCTTGCGAGAGAAGCTGTTCGGTGGAGGCTGCCCCGGGCTTGCTCGTGGCGCTCGGCGCCGAGGGCGGGAACGGATTTGCAGCGAGCGGAGACGTAGGCCTCCCTCCCGGTTGCGGGGTCGTGGGAGGCACGTCGGGGACGTCGGGAAGGTTGTGGTTCCGAAGCGGGGCCGTGTGCGTGGGCGCCGTCTGCGGCGTTCCCTGTGCGGCGTCCCAGTCTGCTTGTGCGCGCGCCTTCGTCTCATCGTCAATCGACGTATTGTCGAGGACTGCGCGGAGGAGCGGGAGCTTGGCTGCGCTCGACGCTTCTTTTTCCGCCTTGTCGAGTTGGTAGCTCGCCCAAGCCCCCTCGATGTTCTTGAAGTCTTTCGTGCCACGAAGAGCGGAGTCGGAGGGGACGTTCGTCAGCGCCTGATGCGCCTCGTCGAGCTTGCCTTCGCGAAGCATGCGCTGGGCTCGGGCGAGGTGCTCGGCGCCTGGCATCGATGCATTCGGATCGTTCGTCGAAGGTTTGACGACGAGGGTGGGGTCGCTCTGCTCTTGCTTCTGTTGGTGCGTGAGGAAGTAAACGATGCCGACGGCAATACCGCCCAGCAGGAGGCCCACGAGCACGAACGGCCACACCGCGGTGCTCTGCTTCTGGGAGCCGCCGAGCACTGCATTCGCTTGGCGATCGGAGATCGCGGCAAGCTGCTGGCTCTCGGTCGAGTTCGCGACGAACACTTGGCCAGCGCCGATGAACTTGAAGCGCACGTCACCGAGCTCGATGACGTCGCCTGCTTCGATGATGCCGCGCGAAAGGTCTGCGCCGTTGACGCGAACACCGTTCGACGACCCCTTGTCGACGATTTCGAAGCGGTTCTCCGCGAGCGTGTGCACTTCGCAGTGCAAGCGTGAGACGGAGTTGTGATTGACCGAGACGTGCGCTTCTTCGGCGCGGCCGATGATGATGCGGTCCTTGTCGAGCGGATATTCGGCGCCGGGGGTCGGGCCGATGAGCATGACGAGTCGGTTCGGGCGCTGGAGGAGCTGGGCACCCGTGACCCGCACCTTTCCGGGCACGACAGTGGACTTCAGATCCTCGGCGTCGGCGGTGGTGGCGGGAGCAGGTTGCGCGGCTTCGGCAACGCTATCGTCTTGGATGACGATGCGGTAGTCGCCGATCTGAACGAGGTCGCCGTGGAGAATTTCCTGCGTTTCCGCGAGCCTTACGCCGTTGACGAAGACGCCGTTGTAGCTCTGCGTGTCGTGGAGGGTGTAGCAGTGCCGCCCGTCTGGCATCCCCGCAGCGCCGTTCTTCTTTCGCAGGATCGCGTGGCTACGAGAGACGTTGCGCTCCGTCAGCCTGATGGCATGCCCTTCCTTGCGCCCGACGCTATACTCCTCGCGCGTCAGGTGCACGACCGTGCGTTTGCCTTCCTCGTCCTCGATGACCAGCTTCCACATACGAACGTTTGGGTGCGCTGCACCCAACCTCTGAAGTTACGAGGGATTCCAAGCTAAGGCAACCATCCTTCGAGGGCGCATTCTGCGAGGGCGCATCCCTCGAGGGCTCTGCCCTCGCCCTACTTGGCAGAGCCAAGTAGGGTCCCACTCCCGGTTTTGGGTCCCGAGCCCAAAACGATGTGCTTGGGTGGGCTGGTCGGTTTTGGTCCCGAGCCCAAAACGATGTGCTCGTTCGAAAGCCGGGCAGAGTCCCATTCGTGGCTGAAAGTGTTGCGCGTTGCGTTAGAGTGCGTAGTTCGCTACTCGGTTCGCTGGGGTTCTCCGGGGGGAAGAAGCGCAAGAAATGCGCTGACCGCGGTCTCGAGCTCGAGGGCGTCCTTTCCATCGAACGTGAGTTTGGTCTTGTAACTGGGGTCGAACCATTTGGGGTACGAGCCGACGCTGATGGCCGGGTACGCTGTCACGACCTTTTCGAGGAGCGGCATCAGTTCGCCCTCGTCGAGCTTGACGAAAACCGCGCGCGAGAGGAACGGCTCAGAGACGCCAGCGACGGTTGGCCATACGGCTTCGATGACCTCGAGCTTGCGCCGGAAGGCTTCCGGAACGCCGGGCAAGACCCAGGTATTTTCGACGCGGACGACGGGCCAAGGTACGGCCTCCGTCACTTCGAGCGCTGCCCCTTCGGGGACGAGTGCCATGCGCAGATGGCCTTCCTTCACGCGGTCACCATAGTGCGTGCGAATTTGCGATTCGAGGACCGCATCGACGACGACCCTGCGCCCGAATGCGCGCGAGACCGCTTCGATGGTGACGTCGTCGTGCGTCGGCCCGACGCCGCCCGAGGTGAATACCCAATCGTGCGTCTCTCGCAGGCTGCGCACTTCACGAACGATGGTCTCGATGTCGTCTTGCACCATGACGGCGCGCTGGAAATCGACGCCCAGGCGACGGAGGAGCTTCGCGAGTTCGGCGAGGTTCGCTTCTTGGACCTTCCCCGAGAGAAGCTCGTTGCCGATGAGGAGGAACGCCGCCGTAACCATATGCCCCATCTTGCGCATCGGGAGGGCGGTCCGATAGAGTTTTGTGATGGCGCGGGTTCTTGTCATAGACGATTCCGCGTCCACCCGTGCGTATGTCCGTTCGGTGCTCCGTGGCCATCACGAGGTGGATGAAGCCGCCTCGGGATTCGAAGCGATGCGCCTTTTGCCGAAAGGGCGCTACGAGCTCCTCGTCCTCGACGTAAATATGCCTGAGATCAACGGTCTCGAGCTGATAGCGTTCGTCCGCAAGAACCCGAACTATCGTGAAACGCCGGTGCTCGTGATTTCTACTCAAGCGAAAAGCGTCGACGTGGAGCGCGCAACAGCGCTCGGGGCGAACGCTTTTCTCGCGAAGCCCTTCGCACCAACGGCGCTGCTCGACGCGGTCTCCCGGGCGCTTCGGGCGGCGAATGCTGCTTCTGCCAGCGGGTCTACGACGTGAGCGACCCCGGGCTGCAGCGCGCGCGCGAAGAATTTTTTTCCGAGGCTCAAGAACTGGTCGACGCCCTCGGGAAGAGCCTCTTGCGGCTCGACGAGTTCGTTCGGGCTTCGCGCGAGCCGGAGCCCGACCTCGTGAACGAGGTCTTCCGCATCGTGCATACCCTGAAGGGCCTCTCTGGACTGTTCGGACTCCCGGGGATGTCCGGGCTTTCGCACGAACTCGAAAACGTACTCGACGATTTGCGCATGGGCCGGGCTGAACTTCGCCCCGTCCTCCTCGATACGTTCTTCGATGCGGTCCAGCTCTACTTGACGATCTTGAACGCGGCTCGGACATCCGGCGAAGAACCGAAAGGCGAAGTCGAGACGTTGCTCGCGACGCTTGCAGCGCTTTCTTCGAGCGATGGAGAGCGCCCTGGCTTCGTGCAGTATGACCTCAATGCAGAGCTGCTCGGCGTTCTGACGGAGTACGAAGAGCATCGCCTGCGCACGAATCTCGAGGCGGGCAATTCGCTCTTCCGCATCAACGTGCGCTTCCCGCTGCTCGACATCGAATCGGG
The DNA here is from genome assembly GCA_046351415.1 of Polyangiaceae bacterium. GTDB lineage: Bacteria > Myxococcota_A > Polyangia > Polyangiales > Polyangiaceae > JABFRG01. The sequence goes on from JAXLYO010000004.1 coordinate 107,029, forward strand.
CCTGGAGAGCGTGAAAGTTCGGCTGAAGGGGCTGGGCGAGATCATCACGTACTTGCCGATGGGCGACGGCGGAGACATCGATTCGATCGCACTCGAAGTCCTCTTCTCTGGAAAGCTTTCCCAGGAGCGCCTCGAAGAAACCCTCTACGACGATGCAGATGGGCTCTTGCCGGTCATCTCGGTCGAAGAGGTCGCCAAGCGCGACTTGTCGGCTGTTCGTACCCCGCCGATCGAAGCGCGTGCCGATGGGAAGTCGCCTCGCATCACGCTTCCGCCGGCGGCGCCGGTGCCGCACGAACTCGAAGGATCCATCGTCGAGACACCAGGGGCGCCTCCCTATGGACCATCCGGGCTGGGAGGGAACGCTCGAGGTGCCGGTGAAGCTGCGCATGCGGACGAACCCGAACCACCCGTAGGCGATGCGCCCCCGGTAGGAGGAGCCCTCGGCATTCACGACGTCGAGGAATGGGGGGTCGCCGACCGCAGCATTCTCGGAACGCTCGCGCCGGGCGACTTGCATCCGCCCCGCGGTGTTCCTTCAGGGCCCAGAAACATCCCGGAGATTCGCATGCCTCGGGGCCTCGGGCCGAACGCTCCGAAGGCGCCCGAGCCGACCTTCGAACTCGCGCACGCGCCATCGCCATCCGTGGTCCCGCCGCCACCTGAAGTGACGATCCGCAGCGTGAGCCAGACGGTTCGCGTCGACATTCGCAAACTCGATCACCTCATGAACGTGCTCGGAGAACTCGCGCTCGTTCGCGGTGCGCTTTCGCGCGTGACCGAACGGCTCCGCGAGGTTCCCGGGCAGCGGCCCCTCGCGCGCGAACTTCTCCACATGGGCAGAACCTTCGAGCGCCACCTCTATCAGATGCAACACAGCATCTTGGAAGTGCGCATGGTCCCGCTCGGGCAGGTGTTCGACAAGCTCGCACGCGCAGTGCGGCAAGTGTCGCGCGAGGAGAGCAAGAGCGTTCAGCTGGTCGTCACCGGCGCCGAGACGGAAATCGACAAGCTCATCGTCGAGGAGCTCAGCGACCCACTGCTGCACGTGATTCGCAATGCCATCGATCACGGCATCGAAGGTCCAGGTGACCGCGCCATCTTGGGTAAGCCCGAATCCGGCACCATCGCCATCAACGCCTACCAACAGGGCAATCACGTCCTCATCGAAATCGAAGATGATGGCCGCGGCATCGATCCTGCTCGTATCGTCGCACGGGCACTTGCGCGCGGCCTCGTTTCGCCCGACGAAGTGAAAGACATCACGCCTCACGATGCGCTCCAGCTCGTCGTCATGCCGGGGTTCACGACGCGAGACGAAGCGACCGCTTTGTCGGGGCGCGGTATGGGACTCGACATCGTCAAGACCCGCATGGCACGCCTCGGAGGCATCGTCGACATTTCCTCCGAAGTCCAGATCGGCAGCAAAATCACGATTACGTTGCCGGTCACACTTGCGATCGTCGGAGTGCTCATCTTCCGCGTCGAGGGCCTCTCCTATTGTATGCCCCTCTCGAACATCGAGGAGGCTCTTGCGTGGCCTGCTCAGGCGGCAGCGGGAGCGGGCAGTCGCGTCGTCGACGGACGCGAGGTGATTGTCCACCGCGGCCATACCTTGCCCATCGTGCGCTTGCGTTCCCTGTTCCGCTTGTCCGGAGAAGGCTCGAGCAAACCCGCTCTCATCGTTGCCAAGGTCGGTACCCGTCGCCTCGGCTTCGTCGTGGACGACCTCGTCGGGCAGGAACAGATCGTCGTGAAGAGCTTCGGTCCGTCGCTCGCACACGTGCGTGGTTTCGCGGGGGCGACCGACCTTGGTGATCATCGTGTGGCCCTCGTGCTCGACGTCCCCGCACTCCTCGAGGATTTCCTCACGACCGGCGATTTGCGTCGTGCGAGCGAGCGTCCCTCGCTGACGGGTGGTGCTGCATGACGAGCGCACTCGAATCGACCGGCGAGGACTACTTGCTCTTCCTCCTCAGTGGCGAACGTTATGGCGTTCCGATTGGCGTCGTTCGCGAAGTGGTCCGCCTTTCGCCAGTGACACCGGTGCCCGGAGCGCGCTCCGACATCCTTGGCGTCATGAACGTGCGCGGGCGTATCTTGACGCTGTTCGACTTGCGCCGCGCCCTCGAAGTCGCAGCGCCTCCTCCTGACCCGCGCAACCGCGCGCTCTTGACGATGGCGGGCGAGGAAGAAGTTGCCGCACTCGTCGACGAAATCTTGGGTGTGCTCCACGTCACGCCTGAACAGTTCGAGCCCGCGGGCGCCCTCGGTGGCGGCGATCGCCCTCACTTGCGCGGCATTGCGCGCCAAGGAAAGTCGCTCGTCGTCCTATTGGATTTGCCGGTTCTCATCGATGCCGACCACTCGCCGCGAACGATCGCACCGCCTGCCCTCGAGGGCGGTTGGGGAGGCAGGTAGTCGTGCCGAGCGAGCTCGCGCGCAACTTCTTGGGGTTTCGACTTGGCTCCGTCGAGTACGCAGTCCACGTTTCTCTCGTGAAGGGCGTGCTTCGTCCGCAGGCCGTTTCGGAGGTCCCGCGTATGCCGGATGGCGTCCTCGGCGTCGTGTACCTTCGTGGAGACGTGGTCCCCGTCGTCGACCTGCGTCGTCTACTGCGCCTTGGTCCCCTTCCGAGCGGGACCGCGCCGAAATGGATTCTCGTCAACGGCCCTCCCACCCCTGCGCCCGACGGCTCGCCGCGTCCAACGCGCCAAAGCGGCGCGTTCGTCCTCGTCGTGGACACGGTATCAGGCGTCTTCGGTGCATCGATCGCGGACGAACGCCCCGCCCCGGAGATGCTCGCGGCGAGCGACGTTCCCAAGATTCTCTTCGTGACGAAGCGTGAAGACGCGCTCGTGTTCACGCTCGACCTTTCCGCGATCTCGGCGCACTTGCCCGAGCTTCCACCCCTCCCATGATGAACCCAGCCGGCGAAACGAGTGTCGATGCGCGGCGCCGCCATCTGACGGCCGTCATCGCGGAAGGAAACGACGCGCACGCTCTCTCCGCATTTCTTCGGGATGCGGACTGGCGCGTTCGGGAAGAGGCCGTCCGTGGCATTCGGTCATTTCGCGCCAAGGAAGCGCTGACGGCCATTCTCATCGAGGCGCTCTCCGATACGCAAGACATCGCCTACCGCAACGCAGCGGCCATGGGCCTCGCTGTGATTGGGTCACATGGGGTCGTTCCCATGCAAGAAGCGGCAAAGTACATGGACGCAGACGCGCGTAAGCTCGTCGCGGAAGCATGCGCAAACATTCCGACCGGCGCCGCTGTCACGCTCTTGATCGACCTTTCGCACGACGCAGACCCCAACGTGCGAGCGGCCGCATTCGAGGCCTTGGGGTTTGCGCGCACGGCGGGCCCCGGAGCGGTGAAGCGAGCGTCGGAGGTCCTCACAAGAGGCGCGCTGGAAAACGACCTTCCCCTGCGCATGGCGGCGCTCTCGGCCCTTGCTACCTTGGGGGAACCCCTTCATCCCGCCGCGCTGGAAGCCTTGGCGACCGACGACATCTCCCTTGCCCATGCGGCGCGGGCGGCTTCAGGCACGCACGACCCCGAAGCGCTCGCCCGTCTCGCTCGCTTTGCATGTAGGCGTGACGAGGTGGGGGACGCGGCGCTTTGCGCTCTCGCGACGTCGCTCGAAGTCAGCCGCGGAGGCGTCTTTCTTGCCGTCTCGCGTGCTGGCGATGCTTTGCGGGGGGCGCTCGAGCTTGCGGCTTCGAGCGAGAACGAACACGTCCGTTCAGCAGCTCTCGACCTGCTGCCTGCGGTGTTCCGGCCGGAGCACGTGTCGCTGTACCTGAAGGAACTCTCGGATGGGGTCGCTTTCGATGCGGCTGCTCGCGGCCTTGCCGCCCTCGCTCCCATGCTCGGAGAACATCTTCTTACGAGTGCAGAATACAGTGAAATGGAGGCGTTGCCGGTAGCCGCGCGCATTCTCGCGCCCCTGCTCGACGAACCATCCGCCCTTGCGGTCTCACGGAGGATGCTTCTTGGTCCGCCGCCCCAGCTCGCCGAAGGTTGGCTGGACGTTCTCCTTCGTCTGCAGGCTCTCGCGGAGGACGTTTCCTGGCAGCGCGTCTACGAGGCTACCCTTGGACCCTCCGCAGGGGCCGCCATGGAGCTCTTGGCGCGCCGAGCGACCGCAGCACCGCGTTGGGCACGGGACGAATTGGTGCGTCTTGGTGGAGGGCATCGCGATCGTGCGTCGGTCGCACTTCTTTGCGGCATCGCCCGGGCGGAGCCGCTGTCGTCGGACGAAACGCGCAGCGTCGAAGTCGGCGTGGGCGCCGAAGACCCACTCGTACGCGAAGTGTCTCTGATGGCGGCGGCGCAGGGGGTCACGGTCGACGTCCGCACGATGATTGCAGCGTTGGCGGACGAAACTCCGCAGGTCGTCGTGGCAGCCGTGGAAGCTGCAGCGCGCAGCGGATGCATCGACGAAATCGACGACCTGGCTCGGCGCACGACCGATGCTCGGGTGCTCGTCGCTTCGGTAAAGGCGCTTTCGAGTGTTGCCAACGCACGCGCCGTGGAGCTCGTCGAGCTTCGTATGAGAGAGGGCGACGAGCGCTTGGCGGCAGCCGCGCTGTCGTGCGTCCCAGCAACGTGCCCCGCCGTCATCGAGCTTTGCGAACGAGCCACGGGTCATGCGCCCCGCGACGGCCAGCTGTCCCTCGCGATCCTGCGCCTTCTCGAGGCATCGCACGATCCGCGCGCCCTCGCTGTGCGGACCAGACTGCTCGAACATCCTCGCTTCGACGTTCGTGCCCTCGCAGCGAGCAGTCTTTCTGGATACGATGCCCGCGAAGTGCTCACCTCGCGTCTCGAACGCGAAGAAGACGCGACGGTCGCCGAGGCCATTCGCAAGAGTCTACGCGAGTCGCCATGAATGGCGCTCGCCTGAGCTCTGCTGACTTCCATTCCCTGGTCGAGCTCCTAGGCTCTACGTACGGCCTCCACTTCGAAACAGCAGCGCGGGGGTCTCTCGAACGCAGGCTCGCGCCCCGCGTATCGGCCCGAGGGTTCCGGGGCTTTCCCGAGTACGTCTCCTATCTGCGCTTTTCGGAGCCCACGGACCCGGAGTGGGACGAGCTCGTGCATCGGGTCACGGTGCACGAAACGTACTTCTTTCGCGAGCGTATGCAGCTTGCATCTTTCTCCGAAGAAGTCATGCCGATGCTCGCGAAGAAGAACGAGAGTACGCGAAATCTCACGCTGTGGAGCGCGGGCTGCTCGACGGGCGAGGAAGTGTACAGTCTCGCGATCTTGCTTCTCCGCTCGCGCCTCTTCGATGGGTGGAACCTGCATCTGTATGGAACCGACGTGTCACGGCACTGTATCCAGGCCGCGCGGCGTGGCATCTACGGTCCGCAGTCGTTCCGCGGTTGCACGCCCGACGACTACGCAGGGCACGTCGTGCGTGACGGGGAGAGCTACGAGGTCTCCGCAGAGCTCCGAAAGATGTGTCATTTCAGCGTGTGCAACCTCACGTTTGCGGAGGCCCCTCTCTTTTTCGGCCGCGCAGACGTGGTGTTTTGCCGGAATGTACTCATCTATCTCACGGAACACGCAAAAGGGCGCCTCGTCTCGTTGTTCTACGAGCGTCTCGCTCCGGAAGGAGTACTCTTCCTGGGGCACGCCGAGTCGCTCCTGCACCTTTCGACGGCCTTCGAGCTCTTGCACCTCAAGGGAGATCTCGCGTACACCAAACCAGCGCCTGTCCCATGAGCTTTTCTCCCCTGCGCCTCCTCATCGTCGATGATTCGGCTTACAACCGGAATCTCATCGAGCAGTTGTTTCGAGGAAGGGACGACGTGGTCGTCGTAGGGACGGCGGCCGATGGTGAAGAAGCGATTCGCCTGGCATCGCAGCTGGAGCCCGACGTCATCACGCTCGATCTCGAAATGCCGAAGATGGACGGGTTCACGTGCCTGCGCATTCTTCTCGCGCGGCGCCCCGTTTCCGTCATCGTTGTCTCCAGCTACGCGCAGCGAGAAAACGTGTTCAAAGCGCTCGACATCGGTGCCGTCGACTTCGTGACGAAAGCAACGAGCACCATCGATGCCAACGCCGAAGACCTTAAGGCTCAGATTCGCGAGAAGGTCCTCATGGTTCGCAGCATGCGCCGCGAGTCGATCGTACCGCCGCCGCGCTCGTCGAAGATGTCGATCCCGGAAGACATTCGTTCGTCGCGAACTCTTCCCTCGGCAGACCCCGAAGAGCCGTTCACCGAGCCGCGTTCGGTCGTGGCCATCGCGAGCTCGACGGGTGGACCTGGCGCGCTGATGCAGATCGTGACGAAGCTCCCGAAGGCGAGCCCGCACGCCTTTCTGATCGCACAGCACATGCCCGAGAAGTTCACACGCACGTTCGCCGAGCGACTCGACAAGCGGGGCACGGTGCGTACCCGCGAGGCCTGGCATGATGCGCATGCTTCTGCAGGTCGCGCATTCGTTTGCCCTGGCGGGCATTGCATGTCGCTCTCGCGCGTGCAGAACGAGCTTCGACTGCGCGTCGTCCGGCCCGACGCGACCGATCGCTACGTACCCAGCGGGGACCGACTTTTCGAGAGCGTCGCGATGACGATGGGCGCACGCACGGTGGCGGTCGTCCTCACGGGCATGGGCGACGACGCGCTCCTTGGTTCACGCACGGTGCGGGAGCTCGGCGGGCGCGTCATCGCCGAAGCTGAATCGTCCGCCGCCGTTTTCGGCATGCCGGGTGCCGTCATTCAGGCCGGGCTCGCGACCGAGGTCCTCAGCCTCGCGGAAATCGCGTCAGCGCTCGCCGCACTCTGAGAAGTAGAGTACGCTGGGAGGCCTCATGGATAAAGGCGCCCAAGACAGAAGTGCTGCCATCGATCGCGAGCTTTCGGAGCTTCGCGAACTCGGGAGCGAGATCGTGACCCGAGCCAAGAACGGCGGTGCAACCGTCGCCGAGTGCATGCTTCGAACAGGAGGCGAGCTTTCGGTCCGCGTTCGCATGGGCAAAGTGGAGCTCGTCGAAGAAGCGGGCACGCGGGCAGCGGGCTTGCGTCTCATGAAGGGAAAGCGTGTCGCAACGACGTCGACGAGCGACCTCACCCCGGCGGGAGTCGATCGGTTCATCAAAGATGCTCTAGAGCTCTGCGAGATCTCGCAAGAGGACCCTTTCGCGGGCCCCGTCGATCCGAAACACCTCGGCGACCCTGCCAAAGGGCTCGACCTCGATCTCTACGACCCCGCAGGCGGCGCGATCGATGCGGCAACTGCCATTGGCTTTGCAAGCAAGGGCGAGGCTGCGGCCTTGGCCTACGACAAGCGCATTTCGAACAGCGAGGGAGGCTCGTTCAGTCGCACTTCCGGCGGCGGCGTGCTCGTCCTTTCGAGTGGTTTCACGAATACGACGAAGGGCTCCTACCAATCGCTCAGCGTCGTGCCCCTCGCCGAGGACGAAGGTGGCAAGAAGCGTCGCGGGTTTCATTGGACCGCTCGTCGCCATCTCTCCGAGCTCGAGGATGCAGCCAAGGTCGGTGAAGAAGCTGCGCGACGTACACTTCGAAAGCTCGGCGCGCGTTCGGTCGCCACGGGTGAATTTCCGGTCGTCTTCGATCCGGACGCGGCGCGCTCGCTGCTCGGGCTGTTTGCCAGCTGCATCATGGGAAGCGCAATTTGGCGGAAATCGAGCTACCTCATCGGTCGCGAGGGCACCGAGGTCGCGAGCAAGCTCATCGATATCGTCGACGACCCGACCATCTTGAGGGCTCCTGGTTCCCGCGCATTCGACGGTGAAGGCGTGCCGAGTCGCAAGAACGTCGTCGTCGAGAACGGCATCCTCCGCACCTATCTCTGCGACAGCTATTCCGCGCGAAAGCTGAATCGCGAAACGACCGCCAGCGCCGTTCGCGGTGGCGGCGCAGGGGTCGGTTGCGGAACGTCGAACTTCATCTTGAAGCCCGGCACCGACTCGAATGCTGCGATCATCAAAGGAACGAAGACGGGCCTCTACGTGACCGAGATGATGGGTTTCGGCTTCAACGCCGTGACCGGTGACTTCTCGCGCGGCGCCGGTGGTTTCTGGATCGAAAACGGCGAACTCGCCTTCCCCGTGAGTGAAGTCACCATCTCCCTCAACATCGACGAGCTTTGGAAGCGCGTCGATGCAGTCGGAGACGATCTCGACCTCCGCACGTCGACGGCGGCCCCCACCTTGCGCGTCTCCAAGATGACCGTCGGAGGCGGGGCCGAAGGAGGCAACGGCGGATGACGGCCGACGAACTCAAGGAGGCTCGCAAAGAGCTCCAGTGCACGGCCAAAGAGCTCGCAACGGCGCTTGGCCTCCCGCAGGCCGAGGTCATGGCGTGGGAAAAGGGCGACCTCTTTCCGACGAAGCAATTCGTCGACAAGATCGAAGCCCTTCGGAAGAAGGGGCCTTCCGCCATTCCGAGGAAAGCCAAGAGCGTCGACCCGATGAAGACGCTCACCGACCCGGGCTTCTGGGAGCTCGTCCGCAAGCTAGCCGCTCACAAGAAGCTGCGGGACGAAGTCGCGAAGATGGCTGCATCCTACACAGATCCGGGGACTGCGGAATAAGGTTTCCGGTGGGGGTGGCGGGGTGGGGGAGCGAATCCGTGAGGTGACCACCGCGAGGACCGGGGGTTGCCGGTTTGGTGTGGGTATAGGGGGACGGGGGACGGCGGATAGCGGCTCAGCACGGAATGAGCACCGCGAGGACCGGGGGTTGCCTCGTTCCGCTTCGCCGAACGGGGTGCTTTCGCGATGCGTCTGGCAATGAGGTTTGTCAGTCCGACAGAGGTTAACGTGGCCTTCGCTCCAGAGGCACCCCCGGCTCCTTTCGCTCTTTGCAGGGCGAGGCACTTCTGCGGGGGGAGGAGTGGGCGGAGCGAAGGTTTTCGATTCGGCTTCGGAGTGGTGCGGTGGGTTTCCTTCGGCTCGGCGGCTTTCGACTCTTTCTTCGAACCCTTTTGTCGTTTGGGCGCCTCTCTCCAGTATGGAGATTCAAGTTACGTTTCCCGGTGGAAAGCGGGTGGATGCGAGCTTCGGTGAGCACGTCGTACGAACAGACCAGCCCCCTTCGTTGGGCGGCGCCGACTCCGCTCCCTCTCCTTTTGACCTGTTCCAGGCGTCCCTCGCCACCTGTGCGGGGATCTACATCGTTGGGTTTTGTCAGGCGCGTGGGCTGTCGACCGAGGGCTTTTCCGTGACACAGACGAGCGAAGTGGACCCCAGCGGAGAGAAACCCACGAAGGTGACGCTTTCCGTCTCGTTTCCGCCGGGCTTCCCCGAAAAATACAAAGCTGCAGCCTTGCGCGCCGCCGAAGGCTGCAAGGTCAAGAAGACCATCGCCCGAGGACTCGAATACGTCGTCGCAGAACGCTAACGCCCACCGCACCACTCCGAAGGCGCCGCCCCCCTACCCACACCCCTCCGGTAACCCCCGGTCCTCGCGGTGAAGGGAAGAGACTAAAGCGACAGGTACGTCTGGTCTTTGAGACCACGCTCGTAGTCCGCGAGGAGCCGCATGCCCTCGGTCGGTTTCAAGCGGTCTTGTTTGATCGCCATGTCGACCTGAGCCTTGAGCTTCGCGGCGAGGTCCTTTGCGTCGTATTGGGTCATCTGCAGGACTTCAGCGACGGTGTTTCCTTCGATGGTCTCTTCGATGTAGTAGCCGCTCTCTTCGTCATCATCGAGGAAGACGTGCACTTCGTTCACGCGACCGAAGAGGTTGTGGATGTCGCCCATGATGTCTTGGTAGGCACCGGTGAGGAAGATACCCAAGAAATAGCGCTCGCCCTCCGTGACGGGGTGCAGCGCGAGCGTGTCGCGGGTGTCGTTCAGATCGATGAACTTCGACACCTTGCCGTCCGAGTCGCACGTGATGTCGACCAGGGTTGCCGGTTGGGTGGGGCGCTCATTCAACCGCTGGATGGGAACGATGGGGAACATCGATCCGAGTGCCCAATGGTCGAGCAGCGACTGGAAGACCGAGAAGTTGCAGATGTACTGGTCGGCGAGCTGATTCTTGAGGTCGTCGAAGCCGTCTGGCACCTCCGACGGGTCGAGCTTCTCGGCCATCTTGTGGATGCGTTCGGCGACTTCCCAGAAGAGCTCTTCGACACGGGCTTTCACGGGGAGCTCGAGGATGCCGAGCTCGAACGACGTTTGCGCCTGCTCCTTCGCGGAAACACTGTCGTGCCAGCTTTCGCCTAGATTCGTCGTCGAGAGATTCTCGAGCGTGTAGATGAGCCCTTTGACGAGCTTGTGGTCGTCGGCGCCGAGCTCGAACTTCGTCTCCGCCGTCTTCTCGATGGCCCCGAAGGCCTCTACCACGAGCACGCTGTGGTGCGCGACCATCGCCCGGCCGGACTCGCTGACGATGTGCGGGTGAGGTACGCGTTCTTCGTCGCACACGTCGGCAATGCTGTGCACGACGTCGCGAGCATATTCCGCTACGGTGTAGTTCATCGACGAATGGAACGTGCTCTTCGAGCCGTCGTAGTCGATGGCAAGACCGCCACCTACGTCCATGTACTCGATGGCATAGCCAGCTCGGCGAAGCTTGGCGTAGTGGCGCGCGGCCTCACGCACTGCGCGCTTGATGATCATGATGTCCGGGACCTGCGAGCCGATGTGGAAGTGCACCAGCTTGAAGGCGCTCGCCATGCCGGCTTCCTTCATGATGTCGGTCGCCTGGAGGATCTCGGTGGTCGAGAGGCCGAACTTCGCGCTCTCACCGCCGGACTCCGCCCACTTGCCCGCTCCGCGCGTCATGAGACGCACGCGAAGACCGATCATGGGTTCGACGCCGAGGTCTTTCGCGATGCGACAGATCGAGCGCACCTCGGAGAGCTTCTCGGCGATGAGAATGACCTTCTTGCCGAGCTTGCGGCCGAGGAGGGCTGTGCGAATGTATGCGTCGTCCTTGTAACCGTTGCAGACGATGAGCGATTCGTTGTCGGTATGAACGGAGAGCGCAGCGAAGATCTCGGGCTTGCTGCCGACTTCGATGCCGTAGTGATACTTGATGCCGGCTTCGAGGATCTCTTCGACGACTTCGCGGAGCTGGTTCACCTTGATGGGAAACACACCGCGATAGGTGCCGCGATAGCGCTCTTCGGTGATGGCTGCCGAAAAGGCGTCATTCAACATCTTCACACGGTGATGAAGGATGTCTTGGAAGCGGATGAGGAGCGGCGCATGGAGGTTCTCCTCCGTCATCGCCGCTTGGACGACTTCGCGAATGGAGATCTTGCTGCCACGGTCTTGGAGCGGAGCGACGCGCATGCAGCCATCAGGCCCCACATCGAAGTACCCCGAGCCCCAACGATCGATGAGATAGAGCTCGTTCGCGTCATCGAGCGTCCACGCACTTTCGGTGTCGTTCGACGGCGGGCTGTCGATGTTCACGATCGTCTTGGCAGCATTTTCCAACAGGACCTCCCTGGAAAACGATGCCTCGCTTTCCGCGAGCGTACGGATACCGAAAAGTGGCCGCGCATTCAATCTGCGCCTTTGGGCAGAGCGAAGAATGTGGAGGCGTCTCTTGCGACGCGACACTCCTGCCATGTTGCACGAACGTCACCTTCGCGAAGCGCGGCGAAGGGGCCCCTCGACGCGACCCCTCAGCCGCCGCCGCGGACCGAGAACGGAGAGTTCCATTCCTGCGTGTCGGGAATCGCTTCGATCTCCTCGGCGGCGAGCTCCTGCTTCGCGTCACGGAGCTCTCCACTCGTCTGATCGAGACGGTCGGCGAGAACCCCGACGAACGCCCAGAGCATTTTCAGCCCGAGCTGGTGTTCGCGGCGCAGGAGCTCGAAAAAGTCGGTGCGGTGAATGACGAGGGTCTCGGAGTACTCCTCGGCAACGACCGTCGCGGAGCGCGGCACACTTCGGATGAGTGCCATTTCGCCGAAGTTCTGCCCTTGTCCGAGGTGGGTAAGGGTCGCACCGCCTCGGGATACCATCACCTTGCCGGTAAGGACGATGTAGAGCTCGTCGCCCCGCTCCCCTTCCCGGATGAGCACGTCTCCCGCCGCGAAGGTTCGTGTCTCGGCGACCTGCATGACGCGGAGGAGCTCGCGCTGATCGAGCCTTGCGAAGATGGGAACCTTCGCGAGGACCGCGCGCTTGAGCGCGACTTGTGTCGCACGCGATAGCGATGCCGCTTCGTCTGCTTCGGGAACGACTTGGACGAGGATGACGGTGATGTTGTCGCTGCCACCGCGCTGCTTGGCGAGCTCACAGAGGTTCTTCGGCGCTTTTTCCGCGTCGCGACCCGTGGCGTAGCCGAGGAGTTCGTCCGGGGAGGTGAGGTATTGCGTGAGTCCGTCGGAAGCGAGCACGAATGCGTCTCCGGCGACGATGTCGATGACGAGGGTATCGACGTCGACACGCTCGTAGACGCCCACCGCGCGCATGAGGGCGTTCTTCTTCGATTCGACGCGCTTCAGTTGCTCGGCGTTGAGCTTTCCTTTGCGAATGAGCTCGTTGTAGACCGTGTGGTCTTCGGTGACCTGCTGGACGACGCCATCGCGGGTCATGTAGATGCGGCTGTCACCGACGTGGGCGATGAACCCGATGCCTCCGATGACGAGTAGCGCGCTCAAGGTCGTGCCCATGCCACGCTTGTTCGGGTCAGAAGAGCCGACGTCGTGAATCTTCGCACATGCAGTTTGGACGGCATGTTCCATCAGCGAGGCGATGTCGTTCTTGCCCGCGGTGCTCACGTTCTGTGCGAAGGCGGCGATGCGTGCAGCGCCTGCTTTGACCTCCTCGTGGACGGTTCGAACCGCCATGGCACTCGCAACTTCACCAGCGGCATGACCGCCCATGCCGTCGGCGACGATGAAGAGCCCGAGCTTCTTGTCGACGAGGAAGTTGTCTTCGTTGTGATCGCGAACGACACCCACGTCGGTGGCGGCGAAGAAGCGGATGCTTTCCGTGCTCATGAAGCGCCTATGATGCCACAGAGACGCCGCGCGGGATGCCGAAAGATGCGGAAAAACATGCCTTCGCTCCGCGTTCTCGAGCGCACTTCACGGGCGGCGGGCGGCGGGCGGCGGCGGCGGGCGGCTCCGGACCTCACCGGATGGTGCGCTCAGGTTTCGTCACCGCCATCGAGCGCATCGCCTGAAGCATCGCTCGCTTCGCCGCGGAGCCCGAGGGCGCGCGCCTTCTTGTAGAGGTGGCTTCGCTCGAGCTCGAGCGCCCTTGCTGCCTTGGCCATTTGACCCCCGTGGTATGCGATCGCAGATTGCAGGATCTGGCGTTCTGCTTCTTCGACGAGGACGCGATAAGGAACCCCTGGACGATATGACGCGAGCTGCTTCGAGCCGCCCCCGCCAGGCAGGCACGTGCGCACGTCGTCTTGCGAGATGTGGTCATCCGGGCTGAGGATGACCAAGCGCTCGATGAGATTCCGAAGCTCACGAACATTTCCGGGGAAGCTGTAGGAGCGAAGGACCTCCATGGCTTTGTCGTCGAGCTTCATGTTGCGGCGATCGTTGGTCTGCGTCGCGATGGACAGGAAGTGTGTCGCAAGAACGGGGATGTCTTCGGAACGCGCGCGCAGAGGGGGAATGGCCAATGGAACGACGTTCAGACGATCGAAGAGGTCGGCTCGGAACGCACCCTTCTCGATGGCTTCCCCGAGGTCACGATTCGTGGCGGCGACGACCCGTGCGTCGACTTTGATCGTCTCGCTGCCGCCCACGCGCTCGATCTCGCGCTCCTGGAGCACTCGAAGCAGCTTGGCCTGCATCGCGAGTGGCATGTCGCCGACCTCGTCGAGAAACAGCGTGCCCCCGCTTGCCCGCTCGAACTTGCCCCGACGTTGCTTCGTGGCACCGGTGAAGGCGCCGACCTCGTGTCCGAAGAGTTCGCTCTCGATGAGCTCGCTCGGCAGCGCCGCACAATTGAGCTTTTCTAAGGGCCCCTTGGCACGCGGAGAGAGCTGGTGGATGGCGCGCGCGACGAGCTCCTTGCCCGTACCGCGCTCACCGGTGACGAGGACGCTGGCTGCGCTTCGTGCGGCCCGAGCGATTTGCTCGACGAGCAGCCGCATGGGGGCGCTTTGGCCGACGAGTTCGCCGCTACCCGCTTGGGCGCGCAGGGCCTTCGCTTCTGCTTCGGCCCGGTCGAGACGTAGTGCTGTTTCGACAGCGATGAGAAGCGCATCGGTGTTCAGCGGCTTTTCGAGGAAGTTGAGTGCCCCCAGCTTGGTCGCGCGGACGGCGGTATCGATCGTGGCGTGTCCGCTCATCATGATGACCGGAATGTCGAGCTTGGCTTCGCGCAGGCCTTTCAAGAGCCCAAGCCCATCGCCATCGGGAAGAGATACGTCGAACAGACAGAGGTCGTAGCTGCGCTTCGCGAGCTTCTCTTCCGCCACGCGGACGCCTCCAGCGACGTCGACGGCAAAGCCTTCGAGCGAAAGGGCCTTCTGCAGGGTCGTCAGGATCATCGGTTCATCGTCGACCACGAGAAGATGTGCGCGCGCCATGGTGCCCCGAGTATAGGCTCGGGGGTCCATTCGCGTGGGAGATTTCGGGCGCCGACAGCGCCCTTTGCGTGTAGAGTCTCGGGCGATGCGAAGGGCGCTTTTGGCCGTCACGATGGGGTGGGCGCTTGTTCTCGGCGCCTGCGGCGGCGGCCATGGTGCGCCTGCAAAAGGACCGGAAGACGGTCTCGGTGCCGGCGCGGCAGTGTCCGACGATGCCTTCGCTGCTTCGGTCCGCGATCTCATTGCGAGCGAACCTGGCACCGCGGCCCGCGCGCAGCGTCTCGAAGGGACGGTTGCCCGTCAATTCTTGCGCGCATCGGCACGCTTCCGCGAGCGGGGAAACGAGCGGGGCATCGTGGCCTTCAATGGTGCGCTATCCCTCGTGCGCGTCGGCGAGTTCCACGATTCGCTTTTTGGCACCGGCGGGCCGGATGCGCTTCGAGGCGCTTCGCGCGAGTATGCGCGTCGGGGCGACGAAGGGCGCGCAAAGGCTATCTACAGCGCCCTCGGCCGCGTCGGCACGGCCGAGCAAAAAGTCGACGCACGCGATCACCTCCAAGCGATCGACGCGTGGATCGCCTCTCAGGGCTCCGGCGGGCCGGTCGTACTCGCGGGGGCGGCGGCGAATGTGGCCATCTCGTCCTTTCTAAACGAGCTCACGGTCAAGTCCCGCGACGAAGCGACCAGCCGCACAGCGGAATGGATCGGTCGAGCCATCGCGCTTCGCGATGCATTCCGGCGCGGTCGCGTACCGCCGGCGCGCGAAGAGGCCAACGAAGCGATACGTGCACTCTCGAGCGGTCCGCTCGTACTCGTCGCCATTCTCCTTCGCGCAAACGACGTGACGAGTTCGCTCGACGCGCTCGATCGCCTTCACGTGAAGCAGCTGGTCAAGCCGGAACTGCTGAAGGCCCTCGAGCATGCGCAGTCGAGCCCTTCATCGGCGAGCTGGCTCGACCTCGCTGCGGCTTTCACCCCCGACCCGCGCAAGCAGCCAGACTCGGAAGAAGACGCTCCCATGGAAGACCTAGAAGTCTTCCGTGCGGCCGCGTTCACGTGTCTGCTCGAAGCGTATCGTCTCGACCCCACGCACGAACGCGTGGCATTCGAAGTGGCGGTGCGCCTGCGCGACATGGGGATGGCCGAAGCAGTGCCAGCCATACTCACGCCCGCAGTTCGCGCCAAGCCTTCATCCCGTTTCGTCGAAGCGGCGCTTTCCCTCACGGCTGCGGCCATGCAGAACGAGAGCGAGGCCGACGATCGCGCTGCTGCACGCCGCACATTCAACGCGGCAGCACCCATTCTCGAAGTCGCCGCCCGGACGAGCCCCAACCTCGTCCCGCGCGTTCTCTTGCTGGCCGGTGACGTCGAACTTCGCGACGGAGAACTGAAGCGCGCGCGCGGGTACCTCGAAGGCGCTCTCAAAGCGCAGCCGAGCGCACTCGCAGAATACGATCTCGCTCGCATCGAAACGCACGAAGGCGCCTTCGATGTCGCACTACGTCGGTTGGCTCGCGCCCGCGAGCTCCCGGAGGTCCAGAAGGACGCGTACTTCAAAGTCGAGATCGATCTTCTCCGCAGCGACATCGCCCGCGAGAAGAAAGACAGCGCAGGCGCACGCGGCGCACTTCTCGATGCTTGGTCGGAGCTTTCACGAGCCCCTTCGTCGAAGGTACCAGACCGCCGCATCCGTGAAGAGCTCTTTGCCTCGCGCATCCTAGACCGCTTCGGCGCTGCGGCGCAGGCGAGTGAGGCGCTCGAACGCGCGCTCGACGAGGCGATTCGCGACAAGAAGTACGTCGCCGACGTCGTCAGTGCGATGACGTCTCGCGCGCTCTTGCGCAACGATCTCGCAGCGGGCCGTGCAGCGCTTCAGCGTGGCATTGCGTCTGACGTCGAACCGGCAACGCTCGTCTACTGTGCGCTCTGGGTTCGTATTCTGGAACGTCGAGCGGGCGCTTCGGGAGGTAGGTCCGACCCGTCGGTGGATCGCGTTCTCGCGGCCGCGGCAGACGACGCTCGCTGGGTCGGGCGCATCGCCGCTTATGGCCGGGGTCAGCTCAAGGTCGACGAACTCGTCAAGCTCGCGAAGTCTCCGGGCGAACGCACCGAGGCGCTCTTCTACGCCGCTCTCGAAAAATCGACGGCTACCTCGTCCGACGAATCGGCCCTTCGCGCAGCCATCGAAGGCGGCGGCATCGCGCTCACCGAATACGCCATGGCGCGCGACATGATCCTCGAGCGTCGCGGCGGCATCGTCCTTGGTGCGCCGCCGCAGACTCACTCCGCGAGGTAGCGCAAGAGCGGCCATGGCGACGAAGGCCTCGATTCGAACGAATGTGGCGATGGACTGGGGGCGCACGACGTCCCTTCGGATTCGCGCGCGCGCCCTTGCGGAAGGAGTCTACGCAGGCTCCCACAAAAGCATTCGCCGTGGTGCTGGCGTCGAGTTCGGCGGCTACAGGCCTTACGTCGAAGGTGACGACCTGAGGTGGCTCGATCGTCGGTCGATGCTCCTCCACGACAAACTCATCGTACGCCAGTTCGAAACCGAGACGGACCGCACCCTGCGCATCGCCGTCGATGCCACGCTTTCGATGTCGTACCAGGCGAAGAACGCGCCTCTGTCGAAGTACGAATATGCGGCGCTCCTCTCGGCGGGTCTCTCGCGCATTGCGCTTTCGAGCGGAGACCCCGTCGGACTGTCGATCATGGGCGGGAAGGGCGCTGTCGACACGCGCGTTCCTGCGCGCGCTTCGGGTGAAACGTTCGAGCGCATCGTCGCGCTGCTCGATGCGACCGAGCCCGCCGGCGACTTGACGAAGCAAGCCGACCTCTTGGAGGAGCCGCTCGACCTTCTCTCCAAAGGGCTGCGCCGAGGGACCATCTCCGTGATCCTGACGGACCTCTTCGATGCACCTCTCTCTTTCGCGGACGCTGTCGGTGCCCTCGCATCGCGCGGACGCGTGGCTGTCGTCGTACAAGTCCTCGATCGCGACGAAGCTAGCTTCCCCTTCGAGGGGCCTCTCCGCCTCCGTGCGCTCGAGGGGGAAGGGGTGGTCGACACCGACCAAGATGCCCGCGAACGCTATCTTGCCGCACTCGCGGAGTGGAAGGACGACTGGCGAAAGCGGCTTACGGGCCGCGGGGCTCGATTCGTCGATCTCGTGACGGACGAGGAGCCCATCTCTGCGCTTCGACGCATCGTCACCTCGATTGGCTGAGCGCATGTAAACGCCGCGTCGGCTGCTACCTCTCGACGACGAGAGGCTGTCTTCCCAGATGATCGTGGGACAGCCCACGGCCTCGCGATGCTCGGACTAGAGTGCCTTCAAGCGCGCGGCGCTCTTGTCCGCACGGCTTCGGCCAAGTACGGTATTGCTCGTGGGTTTCGCGGCTGCCATTGGCTTGTTCGTCGCGGCACTTGTGGCCCTTCCGTACTTTGCGCATCGGCTCAAGCGTCGTCACGCGGAGGAACGCGCGTTCGCCCCGCTTCGCTTGGTACCACCGCTGCTTCCGAAAGCGCGTCGCCGCGCGGAAATCGAAGATCGTTCGCTTCTCTCGTTGCGCCTCCTCGCGGTCGTCGCCCTCGCGATTCTCGGTGCAACGCCACTCATGCGCTGCTCTCGCGTTTCGCTCGCGCGGGGCGGCGCCTCCGTAGCCGTGGCCATCGTCCTCGACGATTCGATGAGCATGCGTGCCCGTGGTCCCGACGGCACGCGTTTCGCGCGCGCGAAGCGGGGCGCCGAGGAACTCATCGGGAGCCTGCGCGAGGGCGACTCGGTGACAATCATCTTGGCTGGAGCTCCCGCCCGCATCGCGCTCGCTCCCACCGTCGACCTTACTGCAGCGCGAGCAGCTCTTTCCGCCTCGGAAGAGTCCGATCGCGGTACCGATCTCGAAGGAGCGCTCGAGCTCGCGTCGAGCTTGGCGCGCAAGCTGCCTCATGTAGACAAGCGCGCGGTCGTCTTTTCGGATCGCGCAGACGGCAATCCGACCGGCTCGCCGTTCGTGGCCAAGGACCTCGTGACGTGGTTCCCCATGCCCGACTTGGCCGGTCCTTCGTCCGACTGCGCCGTGCTCGAAGCGACCCGTGTCGCGGCATTCGTGCGCGTCTCCGTTGCGTGCAGCGATGCCACCGTCCTTGGCGGCCGCATGATCGAGCTGCTCTCCGACGGGAAGGTCGTAGCGAAATCGGAGGCGCTCGAGAAAGCGCAGACGCACGTACGAACGATCGCGGTTCCACCGGAGGCCACGGGCGACCTCGTCGTTCGCTTGATTCCGTCGCCCACGTCGAGCGGCGCACCCATCGACGCGATCGCTTCGGACGACGTTGCACCTGTCGTTCCCGAGGGAACCAAAGATGGCATTGCCGTTCTCTCTCCTCGTCGCGACGAAGCGCTCGCAACGGGTGGTCCGCCCGTCGTCGAACAGGCGTTCGCCGCGCTGAAGCTTCCAATGTCCGTTCGGCCCATGCCCATCATGCCGGACACGACCGACGACCTCACGCCCTACGCAGGTATCGTTCTCGACGATCCGCAAGGCCTCACCCCCGAACAGCGACGAGCGCTCGAAGGCTTCTTTCGTGGGGGCGGCATCGTTCTTCTGACTCTCGGGCCAGGTGCCGCGTCGGCGCAGATCGGCGCATCGTTCTCACCCATTCTTTCGCAAGCACCATCGTTCCGACCGAGCCCCGCGAAGGGACTCGACACGACGTCGCTACCACCCGAGTTTTCCAATACGGAAGGTCTCACGGACCTCGCTGCGAAAGCCCACACCGTCTTGGGTCCGGACGACCTCGCGACGTTTTCCGTTGCGGCCAAATGGGATGACGGCACGCCGTTCTTCCTGCGGCGCCCCGTCTTTCTTGGCGAGGCGTGGGTGCTGTCGCTTCCATTCTCACTCGACCACAGTGACCTTGCGCTGAGGGCGGCCATGCTCGACTTGCTCGAGGCATTCGCGAACGAGGCCCGGGCCCGCACGGCACCGCGCCGTACCGAGGCTGGTACGAGCTGGCTTCTCCGCGGGGCAAAGGTGCGCGCGCGCGGGCCCATCGTCGAGCTGAAGTCCGCGGGTGCTCCAACGAAAAACGACGCGCCTGAGCTCTCGGTCACTCCGGAGCCGAATGGCGTCTCGCGCGTCACGCCAGGCGTCATCGGCTCATACGTCATCCTCGCGGACGACCGCCAAGAACGTCGTGTCGTTGCTCCCGTCCCGAAGGAGGTCGACTTTCGCCCGCGTCCGCTTTCGGTGGGTGCCTCGGAATCGAACGCCAAGGAAGCAAGCGGCCCTCCATCGTCTCTCGTCGACATCTCTTGGGTATTTGCGCTCCTGGTCCTCGTCATTTTCTTCCTCGAACTCGCCTATCGAACCCTGTTGTGGTGGCAGCGCAATACCGAGCTTCCGCCCGAAAGCGTAGGTAGGCGCGCCGGATGATTTCGTTCTAAGGTGGAGGGGCTCGCATGAACGCCACCCTAGCCCTTGTGAAACGCTCGATACGGATCGCGCCGGTCTTTCTCCTTGCGGCGGTCTCCTGCCACAGCCCTGGCCCCTACGGTCATGCGATCCTCTATTCTCCTCTTCCTGCAGAGGCGCGCGCGACCGAAGGCGCGAAAGAGTACGATCCGGTGATGGCCCGTCGGCGTCCCGACCTCTACAAGAAGACCGCTTTCTTCGGCGTGGTCGTCGTGCGTAGCCCGGCGGCAGCAGGCTATTCGAATCTCACCGTCAGCCTGCGCACCCGCGAACAGCGAAACCTCTGCGCCAATCGTAACGACGAAGACACGTGTCGGGTCACCGTGAGCGACACCGAGTTCGGGGCGCTCCACGTCATCGCCGCGATCAGGCCCGAGGACGACGTCGGCGAATTCGCCATGGCTCCGGGGTCCCTCGTGCGAGTCGTTGCAGAATACAAGGGAGACAGCGACCCGAGTGACGGCCTGCCCACGCTGCGCGCCACCTACTACCGTCACTTTCCGCGCCACTTCTATCGCACTCGTGCAGACGCGGCGGTGTTGCGGCAATGAGCGCCCACGGACCGCTGCGCCGTGAAGGAGACGCGCTCTACCTGCCCGCGCTCGCGACGGCACATTCGCATGCATTCCAACGCGGCATGCGAGGGCTGGCGCAGCGCCCACAGCGCACCGCAAGCGACGATTTTTGGACCTGGCGCGGGCAGATGTACCGTGCCGCGATGGCGCTGACCCCCGAATCGTTCGAGGTGGTCGCGCGTGTGGCGTTCCGGGAGTTACATCGCGCCGGCGTACGCACCGTGGGCGAGTTCCACTACATCCACCACCAAAGCGACGGTACCCCGTACGACGATCGCACACTCCTGTCGGACGTCGTCATCCGTGTCGCGAAAGAGGAGGGGCTCCGCATTGCTCTCCTTCGCACGGCCTATTTCCGAGCCGGGCCCGGCAGGGAGCCCGAACCCGGCCAGCGACGCTTTTGCGACCCGACCCCGGATGCAGTCCTTCGTGACGTCGAGGCGCTGCGCGCAAAGTACGCCGGAGACCCCAACGTCGTGATCGGCCTTGCACCGCACTCGGTTCGAGCCGTCCCGCCTGCCTTCCTGAAGGAGCTCGTATCCGCCGCACAAGATTGGCAGCTGCCGCTCCATATGCACGTGTCCGAACAGCAACGCGAGGTCGACGAGTGCGTCCAGGAGACCGGAAAACGACCCGTAGAGTTCTTGGACGAGCTCGGAGTCTTGGGGCCGCGCTTCGTCGCGGTGCACGCGACGTGTCTCGAAGAATCGGAGTCGCGGCTTCTCGGGCAAGCTGGGGCATTTGCGTGTCTGTGCCCAACGACCGAACGAGATCTCGGCGACGGTCTCGCCCCCATCGGTGATCTGCGCGCGTCGAACGTTCGACTCTGCATCGGTATCGATAGTCACGTCATTACCGACCCGATCGATGACCTTCGATCGCTCGAAACCCACGAGCGTCTTCGAACACGCAAGCGCGTCACGTTCGAGGGGCACGGACCTTCTCCCGCGGCAGATCTGTGGCGCGAGGGATCACTTCACGGCGCCGAAGCCTGTGGCTTCTCCGATACCGGAGGCGATGTGACGATATCGGCCAATCATCCAACGCTTTCCCTTGTCGAAGAAGACGCGCTCCTCGATGCGATTGTCTTCGGTGGCCACGCAGGTCTTTTTGGCTGACGACAAGCGTCCGCGAGGCGCTTCTGAGCGAGGCCTTCGGAGCGCTTGCTCGAATCCCGCCGGAGTGCGATCCTCGTGGGCTCGCATGGACCGTCCTTTCAAGCTCGTCTCGCAGTTCGAACCCAAGGGTGACCAACCGACGGCCATTGCTGCACTGCGAAACGGCATCGCCCGCGGTGACAAGCACCAAGTACTGCTGGGCATTACGGGCTCCGGAAAGACGTTCTCGATCGCCAATGTCATCGAGAGCACCCAAAAGCCCACGCTCATTCTCGCGCCCAACAAGACCCTCGCAGCACAGCTCTACGGCGAAATGCGGGAGCTCTTTCCGGAGAACGCCGTCGAGTATTTCGTCAGCTATTACGACTACTATCAGCCTGAAGCTTACGTCGCGGCCTCCGACACCTACATCGACAAAGACGCCATCATCAACGACCAGATCGACCGCATGCGCCACTCCGCGACGCGTGCGCTCCTTTCGAGGCGCGACGTCGTCATCGTTGCTTCCGTTTCGTGCATTTACGGCATCGGAAGTGCCGAGAGCTATGCCGGGCTCCTGATCTCGCTCACCGTCGGAGAGGAGTTCCGGCGCGACAACCTTCTTCGCATGCTGGTGGACATCCAGTACGAGCGAAACGACATCGACTTCCACCGCGGAACGTTTCGCGTGCGCGGCGACGTGGTCGAGGTCTTTCCGGCCTACGAGCAAGACACCGCCATTCGCATCGAGTTCTTCGGGGACACGGTCGAGGCCATCAAGGAAATGGACCCCCTTCGCGGCAAAGTGAAGGGCACCTTGAACAAGGTCGACATCTTTCCGGGCTCGCACTACGTGACGCCACAAGAGCAGATGCGCAACGCCATCGCCGGCATCCGTGCAGAGCTCCAGGAGCGCCTCGCGTTCTACGATCGCGAAGGCAGGTTCCTCGAGAAGCAGCGCATCGAACAGCGCACGCAATACGACATCGAAATGATGGAGCAGATGGGATTCTGCAACGGCATCGAGAACTACTCGAGGCATTTGTCGGGGCGTAACGCAGGTGATGCACCGCCGACGCTCGTGGACTACTTCGGAAAAGACTTTCTGCTCATCGTCGACGAGTCCCACCAGACGATGCCCCAAATCGCCGCCATGTATCGCGGTGACCGCGCCCGCAAGGAAACGCTCGTCGAATACGGTTTCCGGCTCCCGAGTGCGCTCGACAACCGTCCGCTCAAATTCGAAGAATTCGAGGAGCGCGTCGCGCAATGCATCTACGTATCGGCCACCCCCGGCGAGTACGAGCTCGAGAAGACAGGGGGCGTAGTCGTCGAGCAGCTCATTCGTCCGACCGGTCTCATGGACCCGCTCCTCGAAGTGCGCAAGGTGGCGGGGCAAGTCGACGACCTCCTCGCCGAGATCCACAAACGTGTCGAAGCCCACGAACGCGTTCTCTGCACGACGCTCACGAAGCGCATGGCCGAAGACCTGACGGACTACTACCGCGATCTCGGTATTCGCATTCGCTACCTTCACTCCGACGTCGACACGCTCGAGCGCCTCGACATCCTGCGTGACCTGCGTTTGGGCGAGTTCGATGTGCTCGTGGGCATCAATCTCTTGCGCGAAGGCCTCGACCTTCCCGAAGTTTCGCTCGTCGCCATCTTCGATGCCGACAAAGAAGGCTTCCTTCGAAGCCCTCGTTCTCTCATCCAAACCATCGGTCGCGCTGCTCGAAACCAAAACGGTCGCGTGATCATGTACGGCGATCGCATCACGCCCGCGATGAAATACGCGATGGACGAGACCGAGCGCCGTCGCAGGGTCCAGAACGAATACAACGAGGCGAACGGAATCACGCCGCAGACGATCGTTCGCGCGATCATGAATTTGAATCCGGCTGCAGGAACCATCGACTACTTTCCGGTCCCCAAGGGACCTCGTGATGGCAAAGCGGCGGGGGCTGCATCCGGCAAGAGTGAGGAAGACATGGCCGAGCGCATTCTTTCGATGCGTACGGCCATGTTCGAGGCCGCCGAACAGCTCGACTTCGAGACTGCGGCGCGCCTTCGCGACGAACTGAAGCGACTACAAGGTCTGGGCGGCGGGAGCGAAACCACGGCTGCGCTCGCGCCCGGCGACTTCGGTGTCACGCGCATGAAACCCACGAAGTCGGGCAAGCGCCCAGCGGTTCGCGCATCGAAGAGTTCTGCGCCGCCGAAGGCCGCACCACGCAAGAAGACGCGCTGAGGCTTCGATGGGGTGCGTGGGGGAACGCTCCCGCTTCCGAAGGGCCGACGAGGGGCCGTCCCCGTAGATGATTGGGGGACAGCCCACAGCCTCGCGATGGTCGGACTAGCGTCGTCGCCGAGGCGCGTTCAACGAAGCGGCCCGGTTGCCTGGTCGTCAGTGCTGCGCGAGTTCGGTCATGGCCGCGGCAAGCGGGCTCTTCGGATGCGCGGCAACGAATGCCCGCGCGAGCGCACGCCCCTCTGCCGACCGCCCCTCGGCGAAAGCGAGGCGTACGCCGAGGGCTTCGCGCTCTTCAGAGAGAAGTGGCTTCGCTCCCCCCGCGGCAGCAGCTTTGCTCATTGCATCACGTGTGCACGCCGTGTCACCTCGCGCGAGGCAAGAGCGTGCGGTCTGCATGTACTTGGCCTCACTTGGCGGTGCTTCGGAAGCAGATGTCGTCGGCGCGTTCGAGGCGGTCGCCGAGGGGGTGGCGGTCGCGGTCGCGATCGATGTCGCGCGATGTGACGGCTCGTCGATCG
Source organism: Polyangiaceae bacterium (assembly GCA_046351415.1). GTDB lineage: Bacteria > Myxococcota_A > Polyangia > Polyangiales > Polyangiaceae > JABFRG01. The sequence goes on from JAXLYO010000004.1 coordinate 131,456, forward strand.
CTCTGCGTGCAGTTGCGCTTGGCTGCGCGGCGCTGGTCGTCGCCTCCGAACGAGGGGCCGCATTCGGCGGGACGGGGTCGGGAATCGTGTCCGACGCGTGCAAGGGGACGGCGCTCGCGAGGGGCTGCGGATGCACTGCTTCGGCGGCGCGTGGAGCTGCTTCGCGGGTCGCCACCCGCTGCACGACGTAGGTACCGCCGGAGGCAACGGCAATCGCGAGAAGGGCGATTCCCGCCTTCGCGCCAAGCCCGAGCGAGGTTTTGGCGACAACACTTCCCGCGGCGAGGCCGGCGGTCGTTTTGACGCCTTCTGCGGCTGCTGTCGTGATGGCGGAGCCGGCTGCTGCAGTCGTCGTAGGCGCGGCTGCAGTGGCGGCGCCCACGATGGCGGTCGCGATGCCGACGTTCGCGGCGAGGGACGCCCATACCCGGGCATCCATGTCGTCGGGCGGTGTGATCGCCGCGCCTGCCGACAAGAGCTCCCGCTCGAAGGGGGACGCATCCCCGCTGACGTCCGCGAGGAGGCGCTTCGGTTCGACGGCGTCGCTCATGGTTCGTCGCCTCCGCTCGAGGGGGAAGAAAACTGGGCGCGAATCTTCGCGGTTGCCCGATGGAACCCTTCGCGAGCGAGGCGAAGGCGAGAATACACGGTGCCCAAAGGGACTTCCGTCAATTCGGCGATCTCTTGGCAGCTCAAGTTCTCGAGCTCGAAGAGCGTGAAGGTTGCACGTTGCTCGAGTGGAAGCGTATCCAGGGCCAGGTCTAGGAGCATGGCGGCCTTCTTCCGATCGATTGCCTTCGCGGGGTCCGCGGTGGTGACCTCCGGAGGCATGTCTTCAGCGACACTGAGAACCTCGAGTCGTTCACTCGCTTTGCGTCGACGTCCACGAACGACATGCATGCAGATGCCGTAGATCCAACTGCGAAACTGCGACGTGCCATTGAAGGTGTCCAGGCGTCGATGAACGACCATGAAGACTTCCTGGACGGCGTCTTCGGCGTCGGCTTCGCGAATGCCCAAGCGTCGAACACTGCGCCAGACGAACTGGACATGCTCACGGTAGATGGCTGCAAACGTTTCGGCATTCGGCGACGTCCCGACCGGCTCCGCAGAAGGGGCGGGGCTCTCTCCTGGTGAATGCGCCGACGGCCCCTCTCCCATCATGGAAAAGTGACCTCGGCGCCCAATGTAGTGAAAAGAGTCACGGGCGGCGGCTCGTAGGCAATGCCGACGCCAGCGATCTGGAACTGCTCTTTGGCGAGCGGTGCCTCCGCAACCAGGCCCGCGACGAGGCGGAGAGGATCCGCGACCGGCAAACGGCCGCGCATGGCCGCGCCCAAGGCAGCCCAAGGCCGGCCCACGCTCGCGAGCGATGCGTATCCGCGACCTTCGGCATGCAGAGCTCCCACTTCGCCGCGCGCACAGAAGTAGAGGTACGACACGCCCGTACCTTCGTTGCGCACAGCGTCCACGCATGCCTCCATCGATGCCGTGAGTGCACGGAGGGCGACGCTGCCGCTCCCCACGGACACTTCCGTGCTCGGGAGGATGCTACCACCGACGGCGGCGCTGAAGGGCGTACGTCCGTGCGTCAAACTCAAGCGCAGCTCTGCACCGAGCGAGACGGGGCGCACCATGAAGAAGCCCGCCACCGCACCCACTTCGAGCGTCGGTTGGAAGCCGGGTCTCGCGTCGACGGGAGGCGGCGGAGGAGGAGGGGCTTTTGGGGGTGGCTTCGTGGCCCAGAGCGCGTCGGCTTCGTCGCTCATCATGCTGAGTGCAACGACCGCGCTTTCAGCAAGCTCCGTGCATTCGTCCGCGTTGCTGGTGAGTGTCCGCTCGGACGAAGCCTTCGGTATCTCAATGCGTGCATAATACCTGTTATCGCGTCGATAGAGCACGAGCTTGACGTCTCCCTTGCCAGGCTCCGCGACGCGCCACGACCCTTCGCTCTGGAGACGCGCCATCATACGCGTCGGCTCCGGGCAAGCTTCCGCCCCTCGGGCACGCTCGATTTCGAGGGAGGGAAGGACAGAACCCGCCCGCGCCACACGAGGAACCGAGGCCACCAGGATGCACGCGAGGAGGGCGATGCTACGGCGCCACACTCAAGGTACCTCGAGGATGGAGTTGGCGACGCCGCCCGTGTCTTGGCACGTCGTAATGACGGCTTGGTCGACCTTCGCGATGCACGCGCAGCTCTGATCGGTCAAGCACGCACCTGGAACCGCACGGCAGGTGTAGAGCGTCTTCACACCGGCATTCTTGCTCACCTCTGCGTGGCAATAGGTTGGGGCTGTCGGCGTCGACACGCAGTTGACGTCACCGCACACGAACGAGCTGGGGCGGACATCGTAGGTCCACGCGGGACAGCCATCTTGGTCGACTTGCTTCCAGTTGTAGGTGCCCCCGGGGTTGCAGACTTCTTTGCACGCCGAGGGTCCGGAATTGACGCCGCCCAAGCCGCGACAGCCCGTACCTGCTGCGGTGGTGCTGCAACACCGACCCGAGCCGTCCAGGGCCGAGCTACCGTCGAGCGTCGAGCTTGCGTCGCCTTCAGCACGGCCGACGGTCGTCGTCGTCGTGCCGCAGCCGAACGGAAGTGCGCTTGCGCTGAGCAAGACGGCCAATGCAAATAGGCGCCTCGTTCGCATCGAGAGAGCACAAACGTACCAGGTTGCCGAGCTCACGACCTCACCTTACGAACGCGAGGCGGCGCTCCGCGGCCGGTGACGCGCCACCGGGCGAACACGAAAGCCGACCAGGAATGCGAGATGGCGGCAGGAATGGATCGAGTACCTTTCGAAGGGCATAGACTGAATGCAGTCTTGCCGGCGCTCGCATTTGCGTATCCGTACTCTGTCCGATTCTGTCGAAACGCACCCCGGCAGATGTCGACGCGCCCACATGTAGTCCGAGGCGCTTTTTCTTGCGCCCAAAGAGCGTCAGAGGAGCTTCGAGAGCGCGGTGTCCTTCTTCAGTCGTTCGATGATTTCGCGTACATCTTGGGCTCGCTCACGCGGCAAGACGAGTACCGCATCTTCCGTCTCGACGACCACGAGGTCAGAAACGCCGACCATCGCGATGAGCTTCCCGTTGCTGGTGCGAACGAGGTTTCGGTCGCCGTCGACAACGATGGCCGACCCCTCGAGTGCGTTGCCGCGCTCGTCCTTTGCGGCGAGCTCCCACGCGCTTTGCCAACTGCCTACGTCGTTCCAACCGAAGTCGCCCGGGACGACGAGAATCTCGTCCGCCTTCTCCATCACGCCATGATCGATCGAAATGGACGGAAGCTCGGGAAACAATGATTGGATCGCGGCTTCGCGGTCTGACGCGGCGAAGATGCGGTCGAGGCCCTTCGCGAGCTCCGGCAAGTGCTTGCGGACTTGTGCGGCCATCGCCTTTGCGTTGAAGAAGAACATGCCGGCGTTCCACAGGAACTTGCCGCTCTTCACGTAGCCGACAGCACGTTCGTAGTCCGGCTTCTCCACGAAGCGTGCTGCACGGAATACGCCGGACTTCGGATCCGTCTCGCTTCCGGTCTCGATGTAGCCGTAGCCGGTCTCGGGGCGCGTGGGGACGATGCCGATGGTGGCGAGCGCTCCGCCCTGTACGCTGCCGAGTGCGACCGACACCGTTTCGAGAAAGCGCTTCTCGTTTTCGATGTGATGATCGCTCGGGAGCACCATGAGATTGGCGTCTGGGTCACGCTCGAGAACGTGCCAAGTCGCCCAGGCCACGCAGGGAGCGGTGTTGCGGCCGACGGGCTCGCACAGAATCTGTTTGCGATCGAGCGCAGGAAGCGCCTTCTCGACTGCGCCGGCGATGGCTGCGCCCGTGACGACAATGACATCGCTTGCAGCACAAAACCGATCGAGGCGCCGGACGGTGGCGGCGAGGAGCGATTCGGTCCCGCCTGCCAGAGAAAGGAGTTGTTTGGGGCGGCTGGCGCGAGAGGCGGGCCAAAACCGCGTCCCAGAGCCCCCGGCCATGATGACCGCGTAGGTCTTCGACATGGCCGCATTCTACGCGGAATTCTCGGAGCGGGCGAGGTTACGGCTCGCACGCGCCCGAAATCGTCGTCTGTTTTTTTCCTGATGGAAGGCTGCGGGCTATAGCTGGAACCTGGTGTCTGGTCGGCTCCTTTCCTTCTGTCTGGGTCTATTCGCGCTCCTCATGCTCGTGGCGTGTCAGCGCGACGGTGTGCCCGCACTCATAGACGTGAAGGGCGTCTCACCGACGCGACTCGAGGTCGGCGAGCGGATGGAAATTCGCGGTGACGGCTTCCCCGGTGGTCGAACCGCAGACATCGTCTTCCGAGGTACACTCCATCGCCCAGGCGAGGAGCCGATTCAGGGCGTGGCGCTTCGTTTCCAGGGGCCTGTGAGCAGCGAAAGTCTCATCGAGCTGCCCATCACGGATGACATGGAGGCTCGCTTTTGCGGCGGGCGCGAGCGCCTCGTACACACCACCTTTCGCGGAGAAGTCGAGGTATCGTTTTCGTCTCGTGCCACGCGCGGGGTGCCGGTGTACGGCATCCTGCCGGCAGTCGTTCTGGACTTCAGACCGACATCGAGGGGTGACCGCGAACGCGCCGAGCTCGAAGGGCGCAAGGTTCTCGCGCTCCACGGTATCGCCCTCGACGAAGAAGATCACACGGGGGCAGTCGTCAAAGATGTCCTTGCCGGGTCCCGTGGAGCCAATGCGGGTCTTTCTCCGGGTGACCGAATACTTTCGTTCGATCGCGTGAACGTCGCCAACGCGGCAGATATTCGTATGCCGCGCGCCGCTGCGAAGGCCATCATTCAGATTCGTCCGGCCGCATCGCTTCGCGACGAAGAGCGCGTCCTCGACATCGACGTGGAAGCACTGCGTTCGTCGCCGCGTACGCAGCGTGCTGCCGTACTCGTGTTCGCGATCGCCGTTCTTCTCATCGTCGTCTTTGGGCCTCGCTACCCGCGCCTGCTCTTCTGGGCCTCCCATGCGAAAGCCGCTCTTTTCGCGCTTCGCGACCGATCGCGGCACATTCTCCATCGGCGCGAACGCCTGCCGAGTTTCGTCATGGCGGGCCTGCTCCTCGCGGTGCTCGCGTCCGTTCCGTTCAGTCGCTTCTTGCTCCTCTCCGAGCTCGACTTCGCGTTACTCGCCATCCTCGTGCTCGTGCTGCATACCGTGCGCGCCGTTCGTTCCGGCGAGCGCGGGTCGCTCGTTCGTGAGCTCTTCGCAGTCACGTTGCCCCTCACGTTCTGCCTCGTTTCGGTTTGCTTTCTCGGCGGGTCTCTTCGCCTCACGGACTACTCGGCAGCCCAAGGGGCGGGCCCGTGGGATTGGACGGCCTTTTCACAGCCCTTCTCGCTGGCGCTTGCTGTCATCTACGTCCACACGGTCACCGCGACATTCGGCGCACGATTCGACGAACGCCGCGCCCGAAGTGCGGAGCCCTTCACCGATGCGCTGTCCGCGAGCCTGCTCGTCATCGCATTCCTCGGTGGATGGCGACTTCCCTATGCCCTCGAAGGCTTGCACTCGCCCGTTCTCTGCGGCGTGCTGTCGGGCCTCACGTTCCTCGGGAAGACGTGCATCACGTGGGCGCTGCTCGTCATCGTGCGTGAAGCGCGGGCTCGATCGCGAGGGCCGTTCGCCACGCGCGCCGCTCCAAAGCGCATCCTCGCGATCTCCGTCGGCGCCGTGCTTTGTGCCGCCATGGGATGGTTCATGGTGCGCTATCCCATTCCGGAAGACGTGCTCTGGTCGCTTCGTATGCTGACCGGCTTTGGCGCCTTGTTTACCGTGATGCTCGTGTTCGTCCACGGGTTTACCCTGCGCCACCGTCAGCTCACCGACCCGCTTGCGTAAGGAACGGAAGTCGTTCGTTTTCTCGTACGAGCGCCGCGCCATCGGGCGCCGTGGGAAGAAAGAGGACCGAAGAAGATTTCGTGACGGTTCTAATCACGCGCCGCAAGTAGCCAAGCGCGTGGCACGACAGCGACGAACGCGCGCTACTCCTGCTACTCTTTGAGTGCTTCGGCGCCGGAGACGATTTCGACGAGCTCCTTCGTGATGCCGGCCTGACGGGCGCGGTTGTACACGAGGGTGAGCTTTTCGATGACTTCCTTCGCGTTGCGCGTTGCGGCGTCCATGGCGCTCATGCGGGCGCCGAACTCGCTCGCTTGGCTCTCTAGGAGCGCGCGATAGAGCGTGATGTCGAGGTACATCGGGACGAGTCGATCGAGAAGGATGTCGCGGCTCGGCTCGTACTCGAAGTTCGAGGACAGCGCATTCGCTTCGGACTTCGCCGCTTCGTTTTCGCTCGGCTTCGTCTTGAGCGGAAGGAGGGCTTCCGTGACGGTGAGCTGGGTGATGGCGCTCTTGAACTCGTTGTAGATGACGTAGATGGCGTCGAACTCGGCGTTGTCGCCGCGGAGCCTCGGCACGATCCAGTCGGAGAGGGTCTTCACCTTGGCGAGGTCGAGACCGTCAGCCATTCCTGGAAAGTCGATGGCGATGGTCGCTTTGCGGCGAGCGAGGTAGTCGCGTGCTTTTCGGCCGACGGTCGCAAACGAGACCGTCGCACCTTCGGCTTCCTTCTCTTTCCACGCGCGCTCTGCCGCACGGCTCACGTTCGCGTTGAAGGCGCCGCAAAGGCCGCGGTCACTCGAAAGAACAATGTAGAGCACACGTTTCTCGGGACGAACCACGAGAAGCGGGTGCAGCGGCACCGAAACGGCCTCCGCACTCGCTTCCTTGTCTTCCTTGTCGAGAATGGCAGCGTTCGCCACGTTGCGCAGCATGTCGCCCGTCTTGACGGCATACGGACGCAGTGCGGTGATGCGCGCCTGCGCACGCGAGAGGCGCGCGCCGGCGACCATCTTCATGGCGCGCGTGATCTTCTGCGTGTTTTTGACGCTACCGATGCGTTTGCGGACGGCTTTGAGTGAAGGCACGAATCAGTTTCCTTTGCCGAATGCTTTCCCGAACTCGACGAGCGCTTTCTTGAGCGTCTCCTCGGTATCCTTGTCCATCGAGCCCTTCGTGCGGATGGTTTCGAAGATGGCCGGGTAGTTGCCGTCGATGTACTCGGCGAGCTTGATTTCGTAGTCGGAGAGCTTGTTCACGGCGACCTCGTCGACGTAGCCCTTCGTTCCCGCGTAGAGGACGACGACCTGGCGCTCGACCGGCATCGGCTTGTACTGCGCTTGCTTCAGGAGCTCGACCATGCGGGCTCCGCGCTCGAGCTGCTTGCGGCTCGCTGCGTCGAGGTCGCTCGCGAATTGCGCGAAGGCCGCCATGGCGCGGTACTGAGCGAGGTCGAGACGAAGCGTACCCGCGACGCCCTTCATGCCCTTCGTCTGTGCGTTACCACCGACGCGGGAGACGGAGATACCGACGTTGATGGCCGGACGAACGCCCGAGTAGAACAAGTCGGACTCGAGGAAGATCTGGCCGTCGGTGATCGAGATGACGTTCGTGGGAACGTAGGCCGAAACGTCGCCTGCCTGCGTCTCGATGATCGGAAGCGCCGTGAGCGAACCACCCGATTGCGGGTCGCGAACGAGCTCGTAGCCGTCGCCCTTCGCCTTCAGTTCTTCTTTGGCCTCGTGCTCACCTTGCTCGCCGACGAAGACCTTTGCGTCGCCGCGGTCTTCCCACTTGGTGCCCTTCTTCGCGACGACCCAGTTGTTGGCCATCTTCGCGGCGCGCTCGAGGAGACGCGAGTGGATGTAGAAGACGTCGCCCGGATACGCTTCGCGGCCCGGCGGACGACGGAGGAGGAGCGAGAGCTGACGATAAGCGACGGCTTGCTTCGAGAGGTCGTCGTAGATGCAGAGGGCGTGACGACCGCTGTCGCGGAAGTACTCGGCCAAGGTGACGCCGGTGTAGGGCGCGATGAACTGGAGCGGAGCGGATTCGCTGGCGCTGGCGACGACGACCGTCGTGTACTCCATGGCGCCGTACTGCGTGAGCTTGTCGACGACCGCCGCGACGGTGGACTGCTTCTGGCCGATGGCGATGTAGAAGCAGTAAACGCCCTGACCCTTTTGGTTGATGATGGTGTCGAGCGCGACGGCGGTCTTGCCGATTTGGCGGTCGCCGATGATGAGCTCGCGCTGGCCGCGGCCAATCGGAACCATGGAGTCGATGGCCTTGAGGCCGGTCTGGAGCGGCTCCTTGACGGGCTGACGCGCCAAGATGCCGGGGGCCTTCACTTCGACGCGGCGCTTGTGCGGCGATTCGATGGGGCCCTTGCCGTCGATGGGTTGACCGAGCGCGTTGACGACGCGACCGATGAGCGCTTCACCGACGGGGACGTCCATGATGCGACCCGTGCGCTTGACGGTGTCGCCTTCCTTGATGCCGGTCGTCTCACCGAAGAGCGCCGCACCGACGTTGTCGCTTTCGAGGTTGAGTACGAGGCCCATCATGCCGCCGGGGAACTCGAGGAGCTCACCGGCCATCGCGCCTTCGAGGCCATGGATGCGTGCGATACCGTCGCCGACGCTCAGAATCGTGCCCGTCTCGCTCGTGAGCGTGGCCTTCTCGTAGTTCTGGATCTGCTTCTTGATGATTTGGCTGATCTCTTCGGCGCGAAGCTGCATGGCTATGAATCCTTCAATCCTTCAAAAGTATGAAACGGGCGAGCGACTACTTCTTAGTTGGTTTGGAGCAGAGAGCTCTGCATCTGCTGGAGGCGAGACTTGAGCGAGCCGTCGTAGATGGTGTCGCCCACTTGCGCGATGACACCCGCCAGGAGGCTTTCGTCGGTGCGTTCGTCGAGAACGATCTTGTGACCGCTCAACCGCTCGAGCTCGGCCTTGAGACGGGCGCGGTAGGCTTCCGTGAGCGGCGCGGCGGTCGTGACTTCGGCGCGAAGGACCCCCTTCTGGACGTCGAAGAGCTCCGCCAGGGCCTTTGCGATCGCAGGGAGTGCACGCACGCGGCGGCGGTCGGTGAGGAGGAGGAGCGTGTTCTTCGTGGTTTCGCCCGCCCCGGATTTGGTCACGAGGTCTTCGACGATGGCGCGCTTCGCCTCTTGCGAGACCAGCGGGTTCTCCATCGCGGAGCGGAGGTCGGCGCTTTGTTCGAAGGCCGCCGCAAGGTCGTTCATCTCCGAGACGAGCCTTTGCGCGGTGTTCGTTTCGATGCCGATGTCGAGGATGGCGCGGGCATAGCGCCGCGAGACTTGCGATGAGATCATGATGCCGCTCCGGTCGCGTGAGCCGCCGTCTTGCGACCGAGGTCTTCGAGGAATTCCTCGCAGAGCCTGTCGTGGTCACTGGGCGTGATGTTCTTCTTCAGGAGGTCCGCTGCGAGGCGCGAGGCTTCGAGGACCGTCTGCTTCGTCAGATCGACCTTGGTTTGCTTGCTCTCCTGCTCGAGGAGGAAGTCGGCGTCGCGCTTCATGCGCGCAGCACGCTCTTCGGCCTCCGCGATGAGGCGCTCCTTCTCGGCGCGGCCCGCGTCTTCGAGGCCCTTCTTCGTGGTCTCGAGGTCTTTGTCGAGGTTTTCGAGGCTCGCTTGGTACTTCTTCGCGCGCTCTTGCGCGTCCTTCTTGAGGCGCGTTGCCTCTTCGATGTCCTTCGCGATGTCCGTCTTGCGCTTCTTCAAACCTTCCGCGATGGGCTTCTTGCCGAAGCGCACGAAGATGAAGCCGAGGATCGCGAGGTTGATGAGCAACGCCACGTAGGGCACTTGCTTCTTGTTCGAGAAGTCGGCCCAGTTGATCGGGCCGAGTTCGTGGTGTCCGCCCGCGTGCTCGCCGTGCTCCGCATGCTCGCCGCCACCTGCTCCGTGCGCCGAACCTTCCGGTTGGGGTGCGTCGATCGCGGGACCGACGCGATGGCCACCCACGCCGTGCGGTACGCGCGCACCGGTCGGAAGCCCGTGGGGAAGACGGTGGGGACGACGGAACGGCGGCTGATTCGGATGCCCGACACCAGGCGCGCCCGTCGCGGGAGCCTGCGGTGCTTCTTGCGCCAAGGCGGGCTCGGCGAGGATACCTGCGCCAAGGGCGAGCGATGCAAAGGCGCCGAGCGTTGCGATGACTCGCTTCATGAATTTGCTCCTAGGTCGCGCCCGAGCACGCGGCTCGCGAGGGTCGAGGCCAAGGCTGCGGCGTTCGCTGCGAGCTCGCCCTTCACGGCTTGCGTGTCGGCGGCGAGGCTGGCGCGCCCCTTTTCGAGCGTTGCGGTGGTTTCGTTGCGAACCTTCGTCAGGATTTCTTGTTCGGCTTTGACGCCTTCGGCGCGGAGGGCATCACGGGCCCCGCCGGCGGCCTGGCGCGCACTCGCCATGGCGGCTTCGTACTTGCTCTGCGCTTCTGCAGATTCGCGGTCGAGACGCTGACCTTCGGCCTTCGCTCCTTCGATCTTCTTCTCGCGCTCTTCGAAGAGCTTGAGCATCGGGTCGAACAAGACGGGCTTGAGGACCAGTAACAGCACGAAAAAGAGCGCGATTTGCCCGAAGACCGTGAGGTCGAGATCCACATCGATGGGACCTCCTTCGAGCGCGCGACTTGCGGTGGCCAAACTAGCTTGCGTCGAGACAGCCATGAGAATTCGTGCGGGAACTATCACTCTCCGCCCAGGTACTCAAGGGTCGGTTTTGCCTGCTTTCCAGGTACCGCTAGAACCGCGCAAACCACGCCTTTTGCGACGCTTGGGACGCAATTTTTGCGTCCTTCCGACTTGGCCTCCCCCCGGCGCTCAGGAAACTTCGGTTTCCCGAGCTTTGCAGCGAGCGAGGGCCGTGCGGACGGCCTCGACGTGCTTCGACGCCGACAGTTCCGCGTGGACGCGCTCGACGATGGTGCCCTGCTTGTCGATGACGAAGGTGATGCGGTTCGTGCCGCCGAGTAGATTGCGGAGGCCGGACACGGCACCGTACTTTCGTGCCAACTCACGGTCAGGATCCGAGATGAGTGGAAACTGCACGGAATATTCGGCGCGGAAACGCTCGTGCTCGGCATTGTCGTCGCGGGAGCAGCCGAGGATGAGCGTTTCTTCGTCGGCGAGCTCGGCCATGAGGTCACGCATGCCGCACGTCTCTTTGGTGCATACGGGCGTGAAGTCGCGCGGGTAGAAGTACAGAACGACGCGCTTTTTGCCAGCGAGGTCGGCCAGTTTGACGTGCTGGCCGTCGCTCGTCTTCACGTCGAAGAGCGGAGCCTTGTCACCGATTTCCACACTCATGGGATGGTGTTCTAGCAGGCATGGTAAAAGGGTGCCATGACGTCCGAGATCGAGAAAGTAGCGAAGCGAGCCGATGATGAATTCGAACGCGCCGTCGACCGATTGTCGGCGTTTCTACGTATCCCGGCCATCTCCTGCGACAAGTCACATCACGCCGATGTCCGAAAGCTCGCGGGAGAGGTAAAGGCCTCGTTCGAGGCGCTCGGTTTCGCGAATGCTCGCCTCCTCGATTTGCCCGATGCGCTCCCGTGCGTCGCCGCCGAGTGGATGAACGCCGGCCCGGATGCACCGACGCTCCTCATCTATGGCCATCTCGACTTGCAGCCCGTGAAGGGGGAAGTGTGGGACACGCCTCCGCACGAGCCGACGCGCAAGCAAACGCCGCGTGGTGAGCGCCTTTATGCGCGCGGAGCCGCGGACGACATGGGCGGCTGGGTTTCCTGGCTCGCCGCGTTCGAGGCCTATTTCCACGTCTCGAAGCGCCTTCCGTGCAACGTGCGCATCCTCATCGAAGGCGAGGAGGAGATCGGCTCTCCGAACCTCGAGCGCTTCATGGATGCGTTCCCCGAGGCGTTCGCTGCAGACGCAATGGTCCTTACCGATTGCGAAAATCCGTCCGTCGACATTCCAGGACTCACGGTGTCCCTTCGAGGTCTGCTCGATGTTTCGGTCGTCTGCGAGAGCGCGACGTCGGACGTGCACTCCGGCCTGTGGGGCAACGTCGTTCCAGACCCCGCGATGAGTCTCGTGAAGATCTTGTCGCGACTCGTCGATGACGATGGCCGCATGAAGCTCCTTCGGCGCCCCGTCGACCCAGCGTGGCTCGCCGCCTCGCGCGACGTCCCGCTCACGCGCGAAGTCATCCGTCGAGGCGCTCACCTCGTCGATGGCGTCGAGCCTCTTCCCGATCGGGAATTGTCGCCCGCAGCGTGGATGTGGCGTCAACCCGCCGTCACCATCTTGTCGACGACGTTTCCGTTGCCGGGCAGCGAGAAGAATGCCGTGCGCGGCAAGTCGTCGGTGCGTCTCTCGGTGCGCCTCGCGCCTGGACAAACCAAAGACGAGATGATGGCAGCGCTCGAAGAAACGCTGACGAAAGACGTGCCCGGAGGCATTCGGGTGTCGGTGACCTGTCATGACGGCAGTGCCATGAGCTGGGACTACCAAACGAAAGGACCCGCCTTCGACGCGGCCGACAGGGCCTACGCGCGGGCGTGGGGAAAGACACCGATTCGCGTCGGTGTCGGCGGTTCGATTCCGTTCGTCGCTCTTTTCGGCCGCAAATTCGTCGGGCTACCGCTCATTCTGAACGGCGTCATGGATCCCGAAACGACCGCGCACGGTCCCAACGAATCGATGCACCTCGGCGTCTTCAAGAAGGCGATCGCCGCGAACGTGCACCTGCTCGACGAGCTCTCGCGGGTTCCGCCTAAGTCGATGCGCACATGACCTGTCGCTGAACCTTGCCCTCAGAACCCGTTCGAACGAAGACGCGCGACTACCTTTTCGTAGAACGCGAGATGGTCGAACCCGACGGGCAAGAGCTTGTGCCCCACTTCCTTGAAGTGGTCTGCAGGGACGCAACCAAGGAATGTGCCCCATTTCGCGCTCTCCACGGGCACGAGGCCGTCGTTGATCTCCACGGGGAAGTGCGCTTCGAGAAAGGATGCGCTCGCCGACAGCACTGGCGTTACGGGGTCCAGGTTCAGAGGTTCGTTCGCAAACTTTCCGTCGTCACAAACCGTGAACCCTGGCTTCATGTTCGAACGCCCCGCGTAGCTTTCGTACACGACGCGAGCGTCATTAGTGTATTTTGCATTGAACTCGGCCGCGCCCTTGACGCTCAGCGTGAATAGCTGGCTCCGAAGTGCGATGTCGGTGTCACGGTCGTAGACGGTCTTCTGCAAGAAGCCGAGCAGCGAAGAGGTGACGCCGTCGGCAACGAGCGGAAGGGCGTTCTCGATGCCAAGGGCAACGTCGGCGACACGTGTGCCGCGATGGGGCGTGGCGATGGTGGTGATCGTCGCGATGCGGTCGCCGTAGCCGAGGCCCTGGGGGCTCGCGAGAAGTCGCGCGTCGATACCACCCTGGCTGTGGGCGATGATGTTGACCTTGGCGCGCCCCGTCTTCTTCAAGATCGCATCGACTTGCGGAGCGAGTTCTTTCGCGCGAACGTCGCTGCCCGTGTAGGGGCTCGTCTCCGTAACGAACACTTCGGATTCACCCTTGGTGGTGAGGTCGGCGACGACGCCGTTCCAGTATGCGACGCCGATCTGCCCGAGCTCGAGGTTCTCGAAGCCAGCCATGCCGTGGACGAAGACGACGGGGTAGGGGGCGGGCTTGGCAGAAGCGGCCGAAGGCGGAGATGAGCTCGCCGGCGCAGCGCCCTCCGTTGGCTTCGCGCTTCCTGGAGAGGTCGGCGTCGACCTTGGCTGGGAATTCTCGTTGAACTCGGCGACGTCCGTTCCGCACGCCGCCGCCACGAGCGACGTCGCAAAGACGAGCGCGAAGGGTCGAACGGCGCGGAAGAGCGGCATCATGTGGCCCCCACCATGAAACCTCCGCCTGCGCGCGTCAAGCGAAGCCCGGGGGCCCGGCGTTGTCCCTCAGCGCCTCACCTTCTCGATGCGAAGTGCGGCGACCCTGAAGCCATCGCTCTCTTCCCGGAATTCGAGCGTCGCCGTTCCCTTCGGAAGCGGAACCGTTGCCGTCGCGGTCCCTTCCTTCTCCTTCAGCGACTCGCAGAGCTCGAGTGGCCCGGGCTTGCCCGTATTCGCGAGCTCCGTCCACTCGGCTGCGACGGCCGCGCTTTTCAGCACGTCGCACGGGGAGACGTTGCCGTGGTGCAAAGCCTCGATCACCCATTCTTTCGCCAGCGGCGCGCGCGTACGTATGTCTTGGCTGACGAGGCCATCGAGGGCTGCCGGCTCTCTCTGGAGTGCATCGACGGCTAGGAGGCAGGCCGTCTTCGCCGAGTGCTTGGCGATGCGCTCTCCCGTCTCTGACACGATCGTTCGTACGATGCTTCCAGGAATCGCGAAGCTCACTGCCTCGCGCTCGACGGCTTTGCGCGTGTTGATGCCGACGAGTTCGCCGCGCTCGTTGACGAGCGGACCGCCACTCGAGCCCGGGTCGACGACAGCCGTATGTTGGAGGAAAACGACGTCTCGCGCGCCGTCGGGGAGGAGAAGCTTCGCGTTCGACACGTGGCCGCGTGTCAGCTGGAACGATGCGCGGCCGAAGAGGCCTGGAAACCCCGCGGCGATGACCGGCGAGAGTTCCGGCGGGTCGTCTGCTGCAAACGCCATTCCGTCACCGATGGAGGGATCCTTCTTGTCGAACGAGAGAACTGCGATGTCATGCTCTCGAGAGACATATGCAAGGTGGACCGGCGGCATGGGAGACCCGTCTGCATGCTTCGCTTCGAGCTTCCCGGCACCCGCGACGACGTGACGGTTGGTGACGAGGAGAGGTTCGCTTCCTCGATACACGACGAACCCCGTGCCGTGGCCGCTCATGCCGTCCTCGGGCATGTTCGGGAAGAGCCGTCGAGCGGAGTCGATGCAGGACGTCGGTGGAATGTTCGCGATGACGATCGCGCGTTTCCTGAGGTCTTCTGGTTTCGCAGAAGCGCTTCCTGCGAAGACGGCGGCCCCGTCCCCTTGGCAGCGATCTCCGAATGAGGCCGCGGCCTGGAAAAGCGTTGTCAGCGAGGTCTGCGTCTCGGCCGAACGGCTCATGCCCGCCCAGTTCGCGCTCGCCTTGGCGAGGTCGCGAAGCGCGTTTGCGTGCACGACGAGCGGCGTCGCGCCTTGGCGAATCTTCGCGGCCTCCTCCAATCGATGGGCGACTTCCGTCGCTCTCGCAGCGTCGAGGTGTCGCGTTCCGATGTCGGCTTCTGCGGCTCTGAGGACGAGGTCCGTTCCGTCTGAACGCCCCTTCGCGAAGACACGCGCCGCTTCGCGCGTTGCCATGACCCGCTTCAGCGCGAGCTTCACGTCTTCGGGCGGATGACTGAGCTCCTTCGACGTTTCTTCGAGCGCGATGCGTGCTTGCGCGAGGCTCTTTCGGTAGGCTTCGGTCTCCCCTGGGTTCGTTTTCTGAAGCGCTTCTTCCGTACTTTCGAGGAGTGAGCGAAGCGCTTCGGTTTGCCCCGCAAGCCCCGCGAGGGTCATCGGACGGGCGAGGGCCGGTGCGAGTGCGCTCGCGCTCGTCGTGAACTGGCTGTGCACGCGACAGGCGGCGAGTTCCGTCTTCGGGTTCGCGTGGGAAGCCGTCACGGGAGTGCTCGGTCCGGGAGTTCCGTGGCAGCCCGCGAAGATGCCACCTAGCGCGAGGATCGAAGTGCGGGGGAGCGCTCGAGGAAAGAAGGCGACGTTCCGTTTCATCTAAGGGACTTTCGGAAGCTGTCCGACGCGCATGACGCGCTCGAAGGTGATCGACCCTTTGGAGTACTTTGCACACCGACCGTCCTCGTCCACCTCGCATCGTGCATGACCGTCTGCCTCGGCGAGGACGATGCTTCGACCGCTCTCGCGCGTGGCAGGGACGTCTTTGATGGTCACGATCTTGCCTCCGCCTCCACCAATGTCCGTCACGCGAATGACGCCCGGCTTGGGCGTGCCTTTGGCGAGTCGTTTGAGGGTGTTTGCATTCTGCAAGAAGCTCGTCGGGAGCGCTTCCAGCTTGCCGGTGGTCTCGTCGCCATCGCTCTCGAGATTGAACATCCCACCTTTTCCTTGGGCTTTGACCACGAGTGTTTGCGCTGCATCGCGGGAGTCGGACGCATGCACGTGGCTGAGAACGTCGCCTTTCGGGCCGGTCGTCTCGACGATGACCTGGTCGACGCCCAGGAAGCCTTCCTGACCCATCCCGAAAATGGACGTGTAGTCCACCGTCCTTGTTTCGGCGGGGTCGACGTAGGCTCGGGTCCACTGGAAGCCCACCACGAAGTCGCCTTTCTTCGCGACGGAGAGGTCGCCATAGACGTGTGTGTCGGTCACGTTCGCGAAGCTCCCGAGCGCGACCTTCTCGAACATGCGCTTCAGCGTGGCATTGTATCCGACGGTCGCCGTCTGGCAGAGGACGGTTCCATTTCCGCGATACGCGAGAAGCATCTTCCACTCGACCATCACCGCGCGGCCGTCTTCGGGGACCTCGAGGAGCATGTTCATCGAGACGGACGGGGAGTTCGGTGTCCCCCTCACTTGGACCTCGTACCCCTTCTGTTTCGAAGTCGAGAGGAGCGAGCCAGCGACGTCGCGCAAGAGCGCCCCCGCCGTCAAGAACCGCGATGCCACCAAACATTGGAGCTCGGGCTCGTCTTTGGCGAACGTGAGCTCGATGCGCGCTCCGCCATCTTTGTCGGCGGAGACTTTGGGCTCAGAAAGAGACTCGACGTCGAACGTCATGCCGTTCGATGGAAGCGTGACCTTGTAGGTGGCGAGCGCCGCGGTCTCCCGTTTGCTGCCGACGTCGTAGGTGAGGTTCGAGGGAGGCGAAGCAGGCTTTCCGCCGCACGCGCAAATGCTCGTGATGACACTGCCCGCCGTCGCAAACCGCAGCGACCAAGAGCGAGTCCTTCTCGGGCGGCGCCGGATGCGCGAACGGAGGGTCGAAGGAAGCATCGCCACGCGCGTTCAGGGAAGTTTGGGGAACGTGCCCGTCGTCGAGATCCGTTCGCGAACGAGGTCGCCGGAAGTCTTTCTGGAGCAACGGCCATCGTCGTCGAGTTCGCAACGGGTCACCTCCTCCTTGTACTTGAGGAGGAGCGTCTTTTCACCCTCGCGAGACACGACGATGGGCAAGATCTTTCCTTCGCCATCGGGAAAAGTAGGGGTGGCCGTCTTCTTGTCGCCTTTCGCGACCTTTCGGTAGATGCGCGCATCTTCGAGGTCGCTCGTTGGCATCTGGGCGATCTCGGTTTTCTGTTCGCGGCCTCCGACGAAGCGCGTGTAGATTCCACCTTTCGTCGTTCGCTCCAGAACGGATGCGGATTTTCCGTTGTTGTCGAGCGTCTGCGTCTCGGCGCGCGTCAGAAGGCCGCGCTCGTCGATGCGCGCTTCGTGGAGAGAGTCGTGGAAGAGTAGGCCCTCGCGGGCCAATCCGAACGTGCCCGACATGCTCTGGTAGCCATATTGGCCATTCCCGCGGTCGAAAAGGCGAGACCACTCGAACCCGATGGGCATCTTGTTCATGCGGATGAGTTTCAGTTCGGCATACACGGCTTTTGGCTCGAGGTCCGAGAGCGGAAAGAGCGCCTCTTTCGAGATCCTGAGCAGTGTGTCGTGATACGCCAGCCCTTCGAGGACACACATCGCCGAGCGTGCGGCGAGCGGTGCGAAGACGACCTGGAACGGCGCTGCGGCTTTGTCTTCGGTCGTGAAGACAGCGTCGAAGCGAACGAGCGGGTGGGCGGCGTCGCCTTGGAGGGAGAGCTCCTGAGCGGCAACGCGCATCGGGTGCTCTTTCAAAATACCCGTGAAGAATACACGCATCGTCGCGCCGAACGATCGAAAGTGCTCGTTCGCGAAGCAGATGACAGGCGGTCTTCCCGCAGCGATGGGAACGATCATCGTCGCCGCTTGGGCGCCCGCGTCGTCGAGCTCGACCTTGACCTGCGGCTGCTGGATGCCCTCGACCGAGATCGCGTGGCCGAGGAGGTCGACCTTGTGCGTGGGGAGGGACGTCGTGTCGAGCGCCCTCGCCTCTTCGAGGGTGAGACGCTTTGCCTTTGGAGCTTCGGGTGCATACGGAACCGGACGTTGGGCCGCGCACCCCGCTGTGATCGCACAGAGGAGCGCCAGCGCGGGCGCAGCAGAGGTGCGGAACGAGAGAATGGAAGACATGGTCGTCATCTCGGGTGAGCCGAATCCGGGGCGGAAGTCGCAAGGGCAAGTATGGCAGGTTCTTTCATCCGCGACAGGCGCTAGGAAACTCAGTGTAATTGAGTGGTTACGAGCGGACACGCGCCTGTGAACTGTCGTTGACACCCAGGGCTTTGCTGCAATACCGTGCCCTCAAACGGATTTTCGCCATTTTGCCCGCAGCGCGTCCGCGCGCTTTCGTTCTACCCGCCGCGCGCCCGCGCGCTTTCGCTTGGAGGCACAGCATGCTCCTCAGTCTCGTTAGGTCGTTCAGGGTTCGTCGGCTTGCAGCGTCTTTGCGTGCCTCTTCTGCTCCGATCGCAGTGACCACGGCGCTCCTCAGCACCTCGCTCTTGGTCGCCTGCGCCGACGAAAATGATCCGGCCACCTGGGTGAAGCGCCTCGACGACCCCGCGCGCCGCTCGGAAGCCATCGGACGACTGAAGGGCTTCTTCGAAATGGCGATGCAGGACGCCAAGAACAACCGCGAAGATCCGAAGCTGAAGAAGGTTCTCGATGTCTCCGCCGAACCGCTCGCGAAGACGTATACGGCGGGAGGTCTCGACGAGAAGACCCGCAAAGATCTGATCAAGCTCATCGCCGACATGCGTGACCCGAAGACGACGTCGGCGTTCGCGAAGGCCTTCAACGACTTCGAACCCGGCAAGAACGACGACGACGTTCGCTACGCAGCCCAGGCCATGAGCGGTCTCGCCAAAGAGAACAAGCTCACCGACCAGGTCGCGATCGATGCGCTCTGGACCTGCTTCGCCAAGTTCCAGCCGTCCAAGGCGAAGTCCATCAACCTCGTCAAAGACCTCGCAGACGCCGTCCTTACGGTGAAGCACCCTTCATACGCTCCGAAGGCCATCGAGAAGATTGGCATCGAAGTTCGTGATCCGAAGAGCCCGCAAGAAGGTCTCGATCAAATCCAGTTCTGGCAAGCGACCAGTATTCGCCTTCTGGCGAAGTTGAAGCACACGCCGGCGGTGAAGGCGCTCGTGAAGGTCATTCTCACGCCAACGAAGCTCGACCTTCGCCCCGTAACGAACGACGCACTCATGAAGATGCCGGTCGAAGCCGAGCCGGTGCTCATTTCCGCGCTCACCGGTTCCGATCCGGAGCTCGCGAAGATGGGCGCGGCCTTCGGTCCCGACAAGGCGCACCTCGCGATCTTGGCCGACTCGCTCGCGTATCTCTCGCGTCCGAAGGGCAAGGAAGCCATCCTCGACATGCTCGGCAAGGCAGAGAACGACACGCAGCGCGCCATCATGGCGCAGTCGCTCATTCGTTACCCGACGGACAAGAAGATCACCGACGCGTATCTCGGCGCCTACGGGAAGATCCCCGCGAACACGCCCATCGCGCTCATGAACGGTATCGACGGACACGCGGCGCTCCTCCAGGCCGCGGCCCAGTTCTACCAGCCCGACCTCACCGCCTGGGTTCTCAAGGAGATCAACGCCGCGAAGGGCGAGCAAGCGGAGGCGATGCATCTCTTCGCGCTCGAGGCAGCCATCAAGCTCATGCCGCCGGACAAGGTCGAAGAAGTGGGGGCGGCCGTGAAGAAGCACGGCACGCCGCTCGAGCAAACCAAGTTCGACAAGGCGAAGGAAGCGACCGACAAGTGCAAGCAAGACGCGGCCTGCTACGTCGGCATCCTCGACGAACCCATCCCGTCGACGCCCGACACGGCAAAGTTCAAGGCCGTCAAGGCATGCTGGATGGCCGCCGCGTACGGCAAAGACGACACCAAGGCCGCGCTCCTCGGAAAGATCGAGAAGATCAAGGACGGCGTCATTCGGCTTTCGATCGTCCAAGTCATCGACCATCTCGCTCCGAACGGAGACGAAGCTGCGGCGACGGCGCTCGAGAAGATCGTGGCTGCTGACGTCGCGAGCGGCAACGCCGCACAAATCGCAGCCGACGATGCGCTCAGCAAAGTGGCACTCATGCTTCGCGCCCGCGCACTGCCTTGATTCGAGTCACGCTCCATAGCGGGGCACGCAGTGGCGAGGTGGTCCTCGTCGAGCCCGACGTGTTCACCGTAGGTCGCGCGGGCAGCTGCGATGTCGTCGTTCCGGACGAGGTCGTCTCGGGACAGCACGTGCGCGTGTGGGCAGACGATGCCGGGCTCATGGCGAAGGACCTGCAATCCACGAACGGCACGACCGTCGTTCGTGGCGGAGAGCGCTTTCCCCTCGACGATACATGTGACCGCGCCATGCGCCTCGCCGACGGCGACGTCCTCGAACTCGGCCCCGCTGACCGCGCGGTGCGCTTCTCCGTCGTCGCCGTGAGCGATCAGGTGGAGCCGCACATCGTTGCGATCCGCACGATCGAGACGCTCGAGCAGCAAGACCCACGCGCGCTCACCGATTCACCGCGTTTGCGCACGCTCTACGACGGTCTCCGCAAAATTGGTCACGCGACGGACCTGTCCGAAGTTCTCGGATATGTGTGTGATGCATGTTTCGAACTCGTTCCCACTGCGACGCACGTGACGATCGTGGCGCGCGACGACGACGAAGATGCGGAAAATGCCGGTCCGGCTGCCTACGTACCCGTGCTCACCCGCGTGCGCACGGGTATGGTCGCGGGCCCCATCCCCGTCACCCGCAGCGTGTTCCGCAAAGTGCTCTCCGCAAGGGCCGTCGTTCTCGCCGCCGACGCCCCCACCGAAATGGCGACGACGGAATCGCTGCTCGGCGCGAAGATTCGGTCGACCATGGGCGTGCCGCTCTGGAAGGGCGACGAGATCCTCGGCGTGCTCCAGCTCGACAACCGCGAAGCCACCGGCATGTTCTCCGCTGCCGATGCGGAGCTGATGGGCGTCCTCGCCCACAACGCCTCGCTCGCGGTCGCCAACGCGCGCCTCCTCCAGCGCCTCAAAGTCGCCGAGGAGCGCCTCCGGAAAGAGAACGCGTTCCTCAAGGGCCGAGAACAAGAGCGCAGATCCGGTGGAAAGAGCCGCGTCCCCGAGATCATCGGAGAGTCGGCCGTCATCCGCGCGATGCTCGCTCAGCTCGACAAAGTCGTCGATACGCGCGTCGCCGTTCTCGTCGAGGGGGAGACGGGCGTGGGCAAGGAGCTCGTTGCTTCCAGCGTTCACTATCGCTCGCGTCGCCACAGCAAGCTGTTCGTGGCGCAAAACTGTGCGGCCATGCCCGAGAACCTCCTCGAGAGCGAGCTCTTCGGTCACAAGAAGGGCGCGTTCACCGGGGCGACCGACGAAAAGAAAGGGCTCTTCGAGATAGCCGATGGCGGCACACTCTTCCTCGACGAAGTGACGGAGATGCCACTCTCACTCCAGTCGAAGCTCCTCCGCGCGCTCCAAGAAGGGGAGATTCGCGCCGTTGGTGCGACGCAAGAAAAGAAGGTCAACGTGCGCATCGTCGCGGCGACGAATCGCAATCTCGAACGTGAAGTCGCCGAAGGGCGTTTTCGCGAAGACCTCTATTACCGTTTGAAGGTGTTTCCTCTGCGCGTTCCGCCGCTTCGCGAGCGTCGCGAGGACATTCCGATTCTCGCCAATCACTTCCTCAAGCGATTCTCGCTCGAGCTCGGCAAACCCGCTGCAGGGTACACGCAGCAAACGCTAGAGCTCCTCTCTGCCTACGATTGGCCGGGCAACGTTCGCGAACTGCAGAACGAAGTGCAGCGCCTCGTCATTCAGGTCGATGAAGGCACGTTCATCACGCCAGACCTTCTCAGTCCTCGCTTGCGACAGGTCGAAGGCCTCGTTGACCGCATCAAGCCGGCGAAGGGGACCTTGAAGGAGATGATGGACCAGGTCGAGCGCTGGCTCCTCATCGAGTCTTTGCGGGAGCACCAAAACAACAAGACCGCGGCGGCGAAGTCGCTCGGCATCACACGCGAAGGTCTCCACAAGAAGCTTCGCCAGTTCGGGCTCTAGCCGCCCGAGGCCCTTTGCGTCAGCTTGACACCCGCGATGGTTCTCTCGATACTTCCGCAGATGTTCGTCAGGGCGAGTAGCCGTGTGTCCGAGGTGACCTCATGACTGCCCGCACGCGCTCTGCACGGCCCTCGGCTGCGCCCGGTGACAACGCGGACGCCCCCGATCTCGCGCCTGTCGTTGGCGAAAACCTGAAGCGCCTCCGTGCGAAGCGTGCGCTGTCCCTCGAGAAGCTGGCGCAGAAGAGCGGCGTGTCGCGAGCGATGCTCGGGCAAATCGAGCTCGGTCAAAGTGCGCCTACGATCAATGTGCTTTGGAAAATCGCGCGGGCACTCGACGTGACCTTCTCCGCGCTCATCCAGGCGCAGACAGATGCAACCTGCACGGTTCTCCGGGCGAAGGACGCAAAGACGCTAGCGAGCGGCGATGGCGCCTTCAAGAGCCGCGCGCTCTTTCCCTTCGATGGTCCCCGCAAAGCGGAGTTCTACGAATTGAAGCTGACGCCCCAGGGCAAGGAGCTCGCCGACCCGCATGCTCCCGGCACCGTGGAGAACCTCGTCGTCACCGAGGGCAAGGTGACGATTCGCGTCGGCAACGAGATGCACGAGCTCTCGACGGGCGATGCGATCGTATTCGAGGCGGATGTCGCACATGCGTACGAGAACCCGCACGATGCTCCGGCGGTGATGTATCTCGTGATGACGTACGCCGAAGGCTGAGCGGGCTGGGTTCGAGGAGAGCGGCGCGGAACGCTCGTGCGAATTACAGTAGAAACCTAGCGCGGCTGTATGCCGGAGCGACTCTTTCGACTCAGTTCCCGATCGGGAGCGAACAGAGGTACTTGCAGCCCTTCGCTTGCGTGACTCGGCCTTTGGCGATGCGACATGCCTCGCTCGCTTCGTCGAGCATTTCGGGGCACATGGTTCCTGTCGGCATGGCGTCGAGCTTCTTGTAGCCCTTGAGATCGTAGCCTGCGACTTTGCCGCTGGGTGCAACGGGCACGGAGCAGAGCACTTTGCAGCCTTGCGCCATCGACGTCTTGCCTTTCGCCGTGATGCATGCGTCCGTCACGGCATCGGCGATCTCGGGGCAGCCCGTTCCTTCGGGGAGGGCCGCGCGTGTCTTGAAGCCGCCCATATCGAACCCCGCGATTTTGCCCGCGGCTGCAATGGGCACGGAGCACACGGACTTGCACCCAGCGACGGCCGTCGTGCGACCACCCTTCTTCATGCAGGCCTCTTGCACGGCGTCGACGACTTCCGGGCAGAACGTATTTCTTGGGCGGGGCGCGGCGCGCTTGGGGCCGGCGAGATCGTAGCCGCCGATAGGGCCCGACGACGTGAGGTCCGCCTCGGCCATCTCTTCATCCGATGCTTCGTCGTCGACATTGGCGGCGCAGCCCGCCATGACGAGGGCGCCAGCGATGGATGCGACCAGGGTGGAGAGAAGCATGCGAGCGTTCATGGTGGTGTCCTTCGGGTGGAAAGGTTCGACCCACCGAACTGCAACATCGAGGCCACGTGCCTACATGTAGGATATGTCTGATTCTGTCGCGTTTCCTATCGTCATTTCAATAGTTTGCGGACGACGGAAGATCGCCGCCCCTGGATCGAATGTGTCAGCGGGTGAGGCGCGTTCACCGCGGGTGGTGAAGTCCGGTGTCGCTGCGCAGCTTCCCAAGTTGTTTTCGAATAACCGCGCGCACGCACCGACTTTCGGCTGTCGGAGGCGACTCAAGCGGTCGCCTCTCCTTCGCGCCGCCTTACGGAGCCGAAGGTTGGAACACGAGCGGGTTCGTCAGTCGGCCCTGATAGCCGCCGTTCACTTTGCCGTCTTGCACGAAGAAGAAGTAGCTCCCATCGCCGGACGCGACTCCGCTCACCGTGCCAGTGATGGTCGCCGCTGCGCCGGGGTCTGCATCGAATACGAAGTCGACGATGTTGCGTTCGACGACCGCTGTCTTCTGTAGGCTCGTTGCCTTCGTGCCGGTCGCATCTGCGAGGCCAGAAGCCATTGCGCTCACCGTCATTTGACATGCGTCGCCGGTGAGATTCGTGTCGCAGGCGAGCGAGACGCGCCAGTGCCCGCCGGTCTTGTATTCGACGAAGATGCCGACTCCCTCGCCGCCTGCCGCGGACATGGTGCGGTCGGTGTCGAGATGCACGAGCATGGGGGCGACGTTCGTCGGTGCCGGCGTCGTCGTTTGTGAGGGCGTGTTCCTCGACGCACGCGGCGGCGGGTCATCGCCTGTGGTGTCCCAGAAACAGGCCGTCGCGAAGAAAGAGGAGATGGCGACGGCGAGAAGAGGGAGCTTTGCGATCATAGATGCCTCGGAGAGAAATTAGCGGCGGCGTGGTGCGGACGAACGACTGGGCATGCTGGGCGCGCTCGGGCGCACCATGCTGGGGGAGCTCGGACGTGAAACACTCGGCGTGAAGCTGGGCGAGCTCGGGCGCGAGAAACTAGGACTCGATACGCTCGGTGAGCTTCGAGAGAAACTCGGTGACGAATAGCTCGCTGGCGGCGAATAGCTTGGGCGAGAATAGCTCGGCGATGACGAGAAACTCGGCGAAGAGCGCGAGAACGACGGGGCGGACGGCGGGTTGTACGGAGCACGCGCCATGCTAGGCGGTGCCGACGGCCCGCTGCCACCGGAGAACGTCGGCCCGGTTGCATAGGGACGCGACGGCGCTGCGTACGGAGGCGCCACGTAAGGTGCGCTCGTACGAACGCCTTGGAAGCTCTGCGCCGAGCGTGGCTCGATGCCGTTGTAGCGCGGAGCCGAAGCCACGCCGCTTCCGTTCATGTCGGTTGGGCGCGCGGAGGAGTAGGTGGGCGTGCTGGCGCTACGCGTGAGGTCCGTCGAGGGCGTGAAGACCGGCGCACGCGCGACGCTCGCGCCTGTGATGGTTCGCGTCGCCATACTGCGTGGTTCGGCGTAGTTCATCGAACCGGGAGGTGCCGCGCCCTGCTTGATGGCCGTGGCGGGCTGGGCATAGGCCTGAGCCTTGGCAAGACCCGGGTTCCCTGCGGGGACGCGCGCGATTTGACCATTCGTGAGCCCGAGCGTTTCGGGATTGGGACCGACCGAGGGCTTGGCTGCGACGTGCGGGTCTACCGAGGGACTCGCGGGCGTGTGCGGCTTCGTGCCGGCACCAATGTTCGCCACTTCGGGACCGCGGACGATATGCGTCTGCACCCCGTTTGCGGCGAACACATGCTCCGTGCGGCAGAACACGTAGGGCGAAGGAGGGATCGCATAGAGCCCGTACGCGTAGCCATTGTACCAATACCAACTCGGAGCCATCGGGGCCCACCCGACATAGCCGTAGCCATACGGTCCGGTTCGCCACGTGACCCACGCGCCTCGATAGGTGCGCCCGGGGATCCATGCCCAACCGCGGTGGCCGATATACGTCCAGCGACCGTAGTGGAACGGAGCCCAGCCCCACGAGTAGTCGGACACCCAAACCCAGTCGTCGTCGTAGGCCCAGTGTCCCGCCGTCGCGTAGGGCGTGAAGTCGGCACCGACGACGTGCGCGTGAGGGACCCAGACGGTTCCGTAGGTACCGTCGTCGACCCACGTACCGTACGGGGCAAGGGGCTCACGAAATTCCGTGACCGCACTCGGATCGGTGTCTGCGTACGTCGATGTATCGGCCCCGATCGCAACGTCGCCGCCGTTCAAACGCTGGCCCTGCACACCTTGGCCTGCGGGCGGGAGCCCGGAGGTGTCGTCCATGGGACGCTCGGACCTTCCATCGATGGACGCGTACTCTTGTTGCGGAGCCTGCGCTTCGTACGAGGCGCCTGCACAACCCGAAAGCCCCACGAGGAAGAGGGCCCCGATGCCTGCGAGGGCCGCGTGAGCCGAGAATGGGAGGCGGGGGAGGCGGGGCGTGGTCATGGTGACTTCCGGGGTTCGGCAGGTTCGGCAGGTTGGGTAGGAGGGGAGGCGCTGATCGGTTGGACGGGCGAGAGCCTCGTTCGACTCAACCGATAGAATCGATTATTACGGATTCGTCATGAATGCGCCAGTGGCCCTTTTCCCTTCCTCTTTGAACATAGGTCGCGGAGCGCGTCCGTCACCCCCGTAGATGCATGAATTGCTCCATCGGTAGCGCCTTTTCAGACATGGATCGCCGATAGGATAAGGTGCTGGAATCAAAGTGTAATTGTCGGTCGTAAGGGAGCCGAGCTCCCCCCGCTCTTCAAGGATGTGACCTGGCGATTACACCCTGCGCGCCACTTTGGCGGGGGTGCGCCCTTCTGCGCGTCATTTTGACATCCGAAGCGCACGGCGGTGGTCCCCGTGCGCTCGTGTTCGGGCTTCCCGGGGGCCCGAAAGGAGGGCAGCCCCCCGAGCCCGTCGCTACTTCGATTTGATCTCGCCTTCTCGCATGCACATGCCGTCCGACATCATGCTCGAGCCGGAACAGACATAGGTCGTTTCCTTCCCGCAGCCGGCGGCTTTCCAATTGTTGTCGGTCACCTTCTCGACGTTCACCTGCTCGGGTTTGCACGAGAAGTCACTTGCCGCCTTGGTCATCACGACCTTCGGTGAAACGCTGGAGCTTCCGCATCCGGTCAGAATGCATGTCAAGGCAGCCACGCCAGCGAGGGAAAGAGCGACGAAGGAAATGGAATGATGATTTCGCACAGGTGTCATGGTGCGAAGGAGCCGCGCACCCCGCGAAAGTCGCGCCGTGTTTTACCTTTCCCAAACTTTCCACGAACCCTGTATCGTTGAGGACGTGGCTCGTCTCGCTCGGGACGCGCCCACACCCCGTCCAACAGGAAAGTGAACGCGCACATGTCGAATGCATCATCGATGGTCTCCCGCATTGGGGCGATGCAAGACTTCAAAGCTTACGCGGAGCTCAATTGGGAGGGCTCGTTCGAAGAGTACCTCGATATCGTCCGCAAGCGCCCGCAAGTCACTCGGAATGCCTACCAGCGTCTCTACGACATGGTCATCAGCTATGGCACCGAGGAGTACATCGACAACAAGAAGAAGCTTGTAAGGTACAACTTCTTCAAGGACGAGCAGAACGGCGGCGCCAACGCCATCTTCGGGCTCGACATTCCCCTCATGCGTCTCGTCCACGTGCTCCAAGCCGCGGCCGAGGGCTACGGTCCCGAGAAACGTGTCATCCTCTTGCACGGTCCCGTCGGGTCGTCGAAGAGCACGATCGCACGCCTCCTGAAGCAAGGCATCGAAGCCTATTCGCGTACGCCCGATGGTGCGCTCTACACCTTCGACTGGGTCAACCTCGAAGGCACGGAGCTCGCGGGCAAGGACACGGACCGCTTCCCGAGCCCAATGAACGAAGACCCCCTTCGCCTCATCCCGATCGAATGGCGCGAGCGTGTCATCACCGAACTCGGCCTGTCGAACGACAAGTTCCGCGTACGCATCGATGGCGACGTCGACCCTGCGAGCCGCTTCATCTACCGAAAGCTGATGGAGAAGTACAAGGGCGACTGGGCCACGATGATGAGCAAGCACATCCGCGTGCGTCGCCTCATCCTCTCCGAAAAAGATCGCGTCGGCATCGGCACGTTCCAGCCCAAGGACGAGAAGAACCAGGACTCGACCGAGCTCACCGGCGACATCAACTACCGGAAAATCGCCGAAT
This sequence comes from Polyangiaceae bacterium, assembly GCA_046351415.1. Taxonomy (GTDB): domain Bacteria; phylum Myxococcota_A; class Polyangia; order Polyangiales; family Polyangiaceae; genus JABFRG01. The sequence continues at coordinate 159,066 of JAXLYO010000004.1, forward strand.
ACGGTTCCGACTCCGATCCGCGCGCCTTCAACTTCGACGGTGAGTTCAACATCGCGAACCGCGGCATCGTCGAGTTCATCGAAGTCTTGAAGCTCGACGTCGCATTCCTCTACGACCTTCTCGGGGCGTCGCAGGAGCGCAAGATCAAGCCCAAGAAGTTCGCCCAGACCGACATCGACGAAGTCATCATCGGTCACACGAACGAGGCCGAGTACAAGAAGCTCCTGAACAACGAGTTCATGGAGGCGCTCCGCGACCGTACGATCAAGATCGACATCCCGTACATCACGAAGCTGTCCGAAGAAGTGAAGATCTACGAGAAAGACTTCTCACCGCAGAAGATCAAGGGCAAGCACGTCGCCCCGCACACCGTCGAAGTCGCGGCCATGTGGGCCATCCTGACGCGCCTCGAGGAGCCGAAGAAACACAACCTCTCGCTTCTCCAGAAGCTGAAGCTCTACGACGGCAAGGTGCTGCCCGGGTACACCCAGGACACCGTGAAGGAGCTCCGCAAGGAATCGAAGCGCGAGGGCATGGAGGGGGTTTCTCCCCGCTACGTGCAGGACAAGATCTCGAACGCGCTCGTCAGCGAAGCCGGCGAAGGGACCATCAACCCCTTCATGGTGTTGAACGAGCTCGAGAAGGGGTTGAAGCACCACTCGCTCATCACGAACGAGGAGCACAAGAAGCGCTACCAAGAGTGCATCAGCATCGTGAAGCGCGAGTACGAAGAGATCGTGAAGAACGAAGTGCAGCGCGCCATCAGTGCCGACGAAGACGCCATCGGCAAACTGTGTGCAAATTACATCGACAGCATCAAGGCCTACACGCTCAAGGAGCGCGTTCGCAATCGCTACACCGGCCAAGACGAGGAGCCGGATGAGCGCCTCATGCGTTCGATCGAAGAGAAGATCGAGATCCCGGACAACCGAAAGGACGACTTCCGTCGCGAGATCATGAACTTCATCGGTGCGCTTGCCGTCGACGGAAAGCGCTTCGAGTGGACCACGAACGAACGCTTGCGCCGCGCACTGGAGCTCAAGCTCTTCGAAGATCAAAAGGACAGCATCAAGTTGAAGACGCTCGTCTCTCAGGTGGTCGACAAGGACACCCAAGAGAAGATCGACATCATCAAGACGCGACTCATCAAGAACTTCGGTTACAACGAGGTGAGCGCAACCGACGTCCTCAACTACGTCGCATCGATCTTCGCCCGCGGTGACGTGAAGGAATAAGGCACATGCATGCACTCGGTGACAGCCGAATCGACCCTGTCACCGAGATCGTGGTGCCATCGCGCCCCATTCGTCGTCTTGGAGACCAGGGGAGCGGCGAGCTCAGCCACGCTTTTTCCAACAATTCTTCACTGCGGTCACTTTGCACGGATCTTGCTTGGAACGTGGACTCATGACTCGAGGTCGCTACCTTCCTATCCTAGCCTTTGCTCGTCCCCGTGGGGTTCCATGCTGCTTGCGGTGGCGACGCGGGAACGGACGAATCCAACGTCGACGAGCAGACCCCTGCGCAGACCGACGTTGGGTGTGGGGGCTCCCAATCGCCCCCCTGCGTCAACGGAAAAAAGTGCAAAGTGCATGCAGATTGCGCATCGCGCTCATGCAAGGCAGGCGTTTGCATCGCAGCCACTGCAACCGATGGCATCAAGAACGGTGACGAAACCGACGTCGACTGCGGCGGCGCCGCGAGCCCCAAGTGCGCGGACGGGAAGAACTGCAAGAACGGCGCGAATTGCGCGAGTCGTGTTTGCTCGAGTGCAGGCAAGTGCACGACGCACGTCGCCGACGGCGTGAAGAATGGTGACGAAACCGATGTCGACTGCGGTGGCTCGGTGAGCCCCAAGTGCGCCGACGGCAAGAAGTGCAGCGTGGGGACCGACTGCACGAGTCTCGTGTGCACGGGCAACGTTTGCCAGGTGCCCACGTACACCGACGGCGTGAAGAACGGCACCGAAACGGACGTCGACTGCGGCGGTAGCGGAAGCCCGGCCCAAGGTTGCGCAACGGCACAATCCTGCGTCGTGCAGACCGACTGCAAAAGCCAAGGCTGCAATGATCTGGGCAAGTGCGCGGAGGGGCGAAGCTGTATCGCCCTGCATGGTGGTCGTACGTGCGGCGCCGGCGAATTTGGAGCGCCGGGCGCTCAGCACGAAGACTGCTGCACGACCGTTGGGATGCCGAACGCCCCGGGGGGACCCATTCGCATGGGCAAGTACCTCGTCACTGCTGGCCGCATGCGCGCCTTTCTCGAGTCGATCAACGGCAAAGTTCGTGACTACGTAACGAACAATCCGCCCGCGGACTGGAACCCTGCTTGGACGCAGTACCTTCCCAATTCGTGGGACGGTCGCGAGCTCGTCGGCGGCACGTACCAAGTTCCGGCCGGTGAGCACCCGAACATCTACAGCACCTACGCGCAGGTCGGTGGTGCGGTCATGGAAGACCTTCCGGTCGACCAAGGGTGCTTCATCGGTGGCTCGTACGGCCACCCGACTTTTCTCGTGCCGGACGGCGTGCACATGAAAGACGGTCGAAGCACGAACGGCGCAGCGCAAATCTACGGCGAAACGTATCCACGTTGGATGACGCAGGCGAACCTCGATCAGCGTCCCCTCAATTGCACGCCGTACACGCTCTTTGCCGCGTTCTGCGCGTGGGATGGCGGTCGCGTGGCAACGGAAGCCCAGCTCAATTACGCCTACGACGACGACGGAACGGGCGCCGTTTCGAACTATCCCTGGGGAGCGACGCCCCAAGCCGGCGGCTACTTCACCGTAAACGGTGCGTGGACCAAAATCGGGCCCGCAACGACCGGTTTCTCCAACGTTCCTTGCCCGACGTGTGACGACACGCGCATCAATTGGCGCTTCAATTACCAGCAGATCGTCCCCCCCGCGGGCCAGGGAGGCCGTGATCAAAGCTACTTCATCTCTGCCCCCGGCCGGTTCCCGCTCGGCGCGAGCCGCGTGTTCAACAATGACCCGAAGCAGCGCATCCAAGATATCTCGGGGCTCGGCATTGCCATTACGAGCACCCTTCTCACGACGACGACGCATACGCTTACGTTCGGAAACGCCGACCCGAGTGACGACAGAACCGTCACGATGCAAAACGTACGCTGGGTTGGCGGGTCATGGGAGGGGCACCCCGTTCGCGGCACCTACACGTACGGCGCTCTCGTGAAGTACGGCAAAGCCATGGCGCGTTGCGTCTACCCCTGAACTCCGTCTTCCTTCTCGAGATGATTCCACACGACCCCGCGCTGGAGTGGTAGCACCTCCGAGGAGCTGACTTCCGATACCTCGCGGTGCCTGCGACCCCTGGTGCAGCCGTGCCCCACCTCCAAATGAATGACACATTCGTACCTTGCGAGTGCTGGGGCGTTCTGACAGTCTAAATGACTGTCCCGGCCCACGTTTCCGCCGGTCCTTGGAGATCCTGTCACATGATGCTGCGCCGTTCTCTCGTTGCCCTCCTTCTGATCGCCCCTGCGGCGTTCTATCCAGCGTGTGCTTCCGAAAGCCCCGGTGACGGCGATGGCGGCACGACGAAGGATGGCGCCGCGAGCAGCTCGAGCTCTTCGAGTTCGTCGAGCTCTTCGAGCAGCAGCGGCGGCGGAGACGCCGCGAACGACTCGGGTCAAACCTCGGAGGAGACGGACGTCGGTTGCGGCGGCACCAAGTCCCCGCCGTGTGGCGACGGCAAAAAGTGTAAAGTACACGCAGACTGCACGTCCAAGTCTTGTCAGGGCGGCGTCTGCGCAGCAGCGACTGCGACCGACGGCATCAAGAACGGTGACGAGAGCGACATCGACTGCGGTGGCTCTGCGAGCCCGAAGTGCGCGGACGGGAAAGACTGCACGAAGGGCGACAGCTGCGTGAGCGCCGTCTGCACGGTCGCGAACAAGTGCGCAACGCCTACCATCGACGGTGTGAAGAACGGCGACGAGACGGACGTCGACTGCGGTGGTACGACGACGCCGAAGTGCGCGGACGGCAAGGGCTGCAAGGTTGGCTCGAGCTGCGTCTCGGACGTCTGCGTCGGCGATGTTTGCCAAGTGCCCAGCCCGACCGATGGAAAGCAGAACGGCGACGAAACGGACGTCGACTGCGGCGGCACGAACGCTCCCGTGTGCAACGACGGCAAGAAGTGCAAAGCGCCGACCGACTGCAAGAACAGCGTGTGCACTGGCAATGTGTGCCAGCCAGCTGCACCCAACGACGGCGTGAAGAACGGCGACGAGACGGACGTCGACTGCGGTGGCGCCACGACGCCGAAGTGTGCTGATGGCAAAGGATGCCTCGTCGGAACGAGCTGCACGAGCCAGGTGTGTGACGGCGTCACGTGCCAGGTCCCGAGCTTCACGGACGGCGTGAAGAACGGAACCGAAACGGACGTCGACTGCGGTGGTGACGGCGACCCGGCCCACGGCTGCGCGCCCACGAAGACCTGCGTCGTCTCGACCGACTGTGCGAACCAAGGCTGCAACGACCAAGGGAAGTGCGCCTATGGCCGCAGCTGCACGATGCTGAACGGTGGACGCTCCTGTGGCACGAACGAGGCGGCGGGCGGTGCGGGCAACGAAGATTGCTGCACGACGGTCTCGCTTCCTGCGGGGGCGCCCGGCGGAGCCGTCCACATGGGCAAGTACGTCATCACGGCAGGCCGTATGCGAAACTTCCTCGAGGCGGTCGGCGGCAACGTGCGCCAGTACGTGACCGACAACCCGCCCGCGGGTTGGAAGGCGGCCTGGACCCCCTACATGCCGGTCTCGTGGGACGGTCGCGAACTCATCGGTGGTACATGGCAACTTCGTGCAGGTGAGCACGTCAACATCGCGAGCACCTATGCGCAGGTCGCGGGCGCCATCCTCGAGGACCAACCCGCCAATCAGGGGTGCTTCATCGGAGCTTCGTTCGGTCACCCGACCTTCCTCGTGCCGGACGGCGTGCACCAGAAGGATGGCCGCAGCATGAACGGCGCGAGCCAGATCTACGGCGAGTCGTACCCGCGTTGGATGACCCAAGCCAACCTCGATATGCGTCCGCTGAACTGTACGCCCTACACGATGTTCGCCGCGTTCTGCGCATGGGACGGTGGTCGCGTGGCGACGGAAGCCGAACTCAACTACGTCTATGACGTCGATGGCACCGGCGCCGTCTCCAACTACCCGTGGGGCAGCGCACCGGAAGCAGGCGGCTATCAAACCGTCGGTGGAGTGTGGACGAAGATCGGTCCGGCGACTTCTGGCTTCTCCAACACGCCGTGCCCCACGTGCGACGACACGATGATCAACTGGCGCTTCAACTACCAGAAGATCGCTCCTCCCGGCGGCAACGGAAATCGCGACCAAACCTACTTCATCTCTCCGCCGGGTCGCTTCCCGCTCGGCGCGAGCCGCACGATCAATGGCGAGCGCGTCCAAGACATCTCCGGTCTGGGCATCGCCATCACGAGCACGTTCCTCGGAACGAGCAGCCACGTTCTCAACTTCGGCAACGCCGATCCGGCAGACGATCGCACGGTCACGCTGGACAACATTCGCTGGCGCGGCGGCTCCTGGGAAGGTCACGGCGTCCGCGACGGGTACACGTTCAGTGTGCTCGTGAAGTACGGCAAAGCCATGGCGCGCTGCGTTTACCCGTAGTTTTCGCCTCTCGCGTCGCCCTCGCGTCCCCTGAACCCGCTCTCCCCTTACGCTCGCGCTTCGGCGGGAGCTCGGTGGACAGCGGGGCCGCATTTCAGGCCCACTCCTTCTTGGGTGCCACTACGTTTGTGGGGTACACTCGTCCGCCGAGGCGTTCATGAGCTTGAAGAAATCTCTCATCAAACAGGGCATGAAAATGATCGGCGATCCGCGGGTCCAGAAGCTCATGCAGGACGAACGCGTCATGAAGGCCATGATGCAGGTGATGAGTGTGCCGGGAAAGGTCTCGGAGTTCTCTCAAGAACAGGTCGAGAAGCTCGCACGCGCGATGAGCCTCGCGACGGAGGACGAAGTGACGGACTTGAAGCGTACCGTCAAACACTTGGAAGAAGAGATCTCGCGTCTCGAACGCGAGCGCACGAAGGCAAAGGACCGATAGATGCGCGCTCTCGGATTTCGCGCTCTTGCCTTCATCGCGTGTGCAGGGGCAGGCGCGCTGTCGCAGACCTTCACGCTCGATGCGCTTGCGGCAGACCCGCCGAAGCCGGCCGCTGCGCCGAAAGCTCCGGCGAAGCCCACGCCACCTGCGAACAAGACCCCGCCTGCGCCACCTGCCTCTGCAGCACCGCCCGTCGCGCCTTCTGCTGCGCCTCCCGCCGCTCCGCCCCCCGCGCCCCCCGCATCTGCTGCGCCTCCCGCCGCTCCGCCCGCTGCGGCAGCGACCGCGACGCCTCCTCCACGCCCTCCGGAACTTCGGCCGCCGGCCGCTGGCAACCCCAACGACCCGCGCGAAGAGGAAGAGCGCGCCTACTACTTCATCGGGCTCAAGTATCGCGGCAACGTCGTCCCGCAGTTCTGGCAGAACGTGTTCATCAACGAGGGTGCGACGTTCTACAGCAACGCCGTGGCCGTCGAATTCGAGTATCGCAAGAACGGCTTTTCGATCATTCCTGCGCTTGGCATCACGGAGTACGCCACGTCCGGTCCGATGCTGATTCTCCAAAAAGGAAGGCCCGCGAGCGTTGCCGGCAACTGGGCCCTCATCGACAGCAGCTTGAAAGCGGTCACGGGCTCGGTCGACTTCTTGTGGTCGAAGAAGTTCCACAAGATGTTCGAGTTCGAGTTCGGCTTCGGTGTCTCGATTGGCGCCACCTTCGGCCCGCTCCTCATCAACTGGGTCTACCCGGACGCGAAGGGCCCCTACGCGAGCGAAGACGGTACGCAACGCTTCAGCGTGTGTACCGAAGAGGACAAGCCCACCGGTGTGGCCGGTTGTTCGAAGCGCGACCATAGCTTCGCATCCGTTGCGAAGCTGAAGGGCTACGAAGAGCCTAGCTGGTTCAATGGTGGCGCGAAACCGAGCCTCCTCCCCAACATCACCCTCCAACCCCTTGGCCTCCGCTTCAAGCCGGTCAAGCAGTTCGTCGCGCGTTTGCAGGTGGGCTGGTCGCTCACGGGCTTCTGGTTCGGCATCGGCGGTAGCTACGGACTTGGTTCGAGCAAGCCCACGCCGAAGACGAACAGCGACCAAGCGGAAGTCATCGAAACGGTCGAGTGATGGAGTTTCCGAACCGCTACGAGCCGCTTTCTCAGCTCGGCGGGGGCGGTGGTGGACAAGTATGGTCGGTACGCGATCGACTGTCCGGGCAAACACTTGCGTTCAAAGTGTTGCGTGACGGCGCGACGGAGCACGAAGCGCTGGCACTCGTGCACGAGGCGACGGTGCTCTCCGGTCTCGAAGGGCTCGGCCTGCCGCGCGTGCTCGCCTTCGGAAAAGTGCAAGGTGCGAAAGGGAGTTCGGGGCGCCTGTTCATGGTGCGCGAGCTCGTTGCCGGTGAAAGTCTGGAAACGGTCCTCGAGGAGGGCCACGCGCACACGAAATGGCTAGCTCCCTTGCTCGAAGCCGGTGAACAGCTGGCGGCTGTCCATCGCACGGGCATGCTTCATGGCGACATCAAACCTGCGAACATCGTCGTCACCGACACGGGCCGCGGAACCCTCGTGGATCTCGGCCTTGCGGCACCGCTTGCTTCGAGGGGGGTAGACGCACGTGGTCTCACGCCGCGCTTTGCGGCCCCCGAGCTGCTCCGCGGAGAGCCCCTCACGGTCCGAGCGGAAGTGTTCTCTTTCGGCGCAACGCTCGGCGAAGCGCTCGCGCGCGCGGGCGACTCGTTCGACGACGATACCCGCCTCGGGCTTGCGCGCGTCGTGCTCAAAGCGAAAGACGACGATCCGAACAAGCGCTTTCCGAGCATCGACGAAACGATCCAGGCGGCGTACAGCGCGGCAGGTCTCTCTCCCGATGCCGAGGCCATGGACAAGCGTCGCATCGTCGGTTGGCCCATTCTCGGAATAGATGCAGTTTGCACAAGACTCGTCGACCTGGTCACGCCCGCGGGAGCGCGGGTGGTGCTCGAAGGACCTTCGGGGGCCGGTCGCACGACCCTCGCACGACGTGCAGCATTTACCCTCGGTGTGCGTGGTCTGACCGTCATTGCCATCGAACGCGGTGGCTCCGTAGAGGCGCTCGTGGCGTCGCTCGGTGAGCCGCGCGACGCCAAAGGGAACGCATCGATGGTTCTCGTAGTGGACGACTACGACCAGCTGCCGACGGCGGTGCGCAAGCGCATCGATGTGTTCGTGAAAGCCGGCTGTCGCCTCCTCGCGACGGGAGAGCCTGGTCTTTCTCGGTCCATCGACGGAGCTGCTCTCTTCGAGATCCCTCCGCTCGAGGAGTACGAGGCGCTCGAGCTCGTGCAGCGCTCTTCTCCTTCCCTCGCCGAGCCCCTGGCGAAGGTCGTCGCGGAGCGCGCGGAATTTCGTCCGGGGCAGCTTCGTGGGCTTCTCGAAGGATTGCGGGGAAAGGTCGTCGTTACACGAGAAGACCTCTTTCTCGACGCACCGAGCGTAGGCACGCCGCGCGCGCGACTCGCGCAGGCGATCGCGACGGGCCGATTTGCCGAAGCCGAGTCCATCGTTGCGCAGTTCGAACCCAAAGAGGAAGCCGAACGTCTCGAGGTGGAGCTCGCCCGTGTTCGCGTCGCCCTCGCTCGCGGCGACAACGCACGCGCGCTCGAAGTACTCCTCGCCGTCGAAACGCTCGCTTCGAAGCACGGTCAACAAAGACTCTACGACCTTCTGCGGTCGCGTGTTTTCCTTCGACGCGGCGAATTCCAAGAAGCCCACAAATGCGCGGCAAGCGTGCTCGTAGGTTCACCCGACGATCTCTTCGCGGACGCTCTTTCCGTGCAAGGCATCGCGCAGTCCTACCTCGGAGAACACGATGCCGCCTTGGCCCTGCTCGAGCCTGCCGTGGCCGACAATGCCCAGGCGCACTCGAAGCGTGGACTCGGTGTACTCTGGGGGTCGCTCGCCATCGTTCACCAGCGCATGGGCAAGAACGAGGCGGCTCGCGAGGCCTACGAGGCGGCGTTGCAGGCCGCGGAGTCTGCGAATGACGCGTGGAACGTCGCGACGACCCGCCTGAACCTCGCCGGTATCGAGCGACAGCGCGGCGACCTCGCGAAGGCCATCGATCACCTCGAGGCAGCGATCGAAATGGGCGAGCGCGCGGGCGCGTCCCTCTGCGTGCTGCAAGCGCGCCTCAACCTCGCGAACCTCGACCTCTACCTCGGTCGGCTCGCACACGCACGAGGCCTCATCGATGCGATCACACGCCAGGGAAAGACCCTCTCCGACGACGCACGCTTGCAACTTGCGGGTCTCGATGCAGAGTATGCCGAGCGCAGCGGGAACCTCGGTCAAGCAGCCGACCGATACGAGGCTTGCGCCAAGGAATACGAGAAGAGCGGACGCATCCACGAGGCCGAAGAGGCGTTCCTTGCTTCGGTGTTGGCGCGAGCGGAGAGTGACGCTGGCAAAGAAGCTGCGCACGACCTCCTGGGCGCTCTTCGAAAGGAGCGCTCGGGTCATCGTCAGAAAGGCAAGTCGGAGGCAGACGAGCACGAAGCGATCGCTCGGCTCGCCGAGGGCGCATTGCACCTCGCACTACTCGACGAGGCGATGGCCAAGAAGGCGCTCGATGCGGCGCTGGCGGCCGCACGCGCATCGGGCCGCAGCGAATGGATTTGGCGTACGCTGGAAGTGCGTGCGCGACTGGCCGACGTGCAAGGAGCCGCGCAACTCGCGCGTCGCGACCGCGAAGAAGCGACGGCCATTCTCGAGGAGACGGCGGTCAAATTGCCGAAGGACCTTCGCGAGGTTTTCTGGAACGACCCCAAGCGTCGCGCGCTTCGAGCGCACTCGGTCGCAGCCGACGGCGCGCCGAGGCAAGACAGCTCTGCTGGTCGAGCGTTTTCGGGGATCACCAGCGCATTCGGCAAGGCGGGGGGGATGACGTTGTCGACGGTGTTCCTCCGCGACGAGCGGCTAGCCAAGATCTTCGAGATCACGCGAGACCTGGCGCGCGAGCATGACCTTTCGCGCTTGCTCGGCCTCGTGACCGACCATGCGATGACGCTCGTTGGAGCGGAGCGAGGCTTCATCGTGCTCATTGCGAGCGACGGATCGTTCGAGACGCAGAGCGCTCGAGGTGTCACGAGCGAGGCCGATCGCGAATTCTCGCGAAGCGTCGCCGAGCGGGTCGTGCGCACGGCAGAACCCATCGCGACCACCAGCGCACAGGAAGACGCACGCCTAAAGAGCGCCGTCAGCGTTCACCAGCGGATGCTGCAGTCGATTGCGTGCGTTCCGATTCGTGGCGCTCCGCCTCATGGGAATCCGATCGGCGCCCTCTATTTGGAGACGCAGAGCCGCGCCGAGCAACGATTCCAGGCGGAGCTTCCGATGCTGATGGCCTTCGCAGATCAAGCGGCCATCGCCATCGAGAACGCGCGCCTCCTCGCGCAGAATCGCGCACGCACCGAAGAGCTCGCTGCCGCGAATGCCGAGCTCCTAGAGGCGAAAGACCGCCTCGCGGAGCTTCTCGGACGTCGCACCGAGCAGCTGGCGGCAACGCGTCGAGACCTACGGCAAGTGCGTGCGGAGATCCGCAGTCACTTTGGCTATGCAGGGCTCGTCGGTGCGAGCAATGCCATGCGGCGCATGTATGCGATCGTCGATCGCGTGAAAGACACGGACATCCCCGTGCTGATCACCGGCGAGAGCGGAACGGGCAAAGAAGTCGTCGCAAAGGCAATCCATTCCGCGGGTGCGCGCTCGCGCGCCGTGTTCCTAGGAGTGAACTGCGGTGCCATTCCGGCAAACCTCCTCGAAAGCGAGCTTTTCGGTCATGTACGTGGGGCCTTCACGGGCGCCGACCACGAGCGGAAGGGGCTCTTTCGCGAGGCTTCGTCGGGCACCCTCCTTCTCGACGAGGTCGGCGAGCTACCACTGTCGATGCAGGCCTCGCTCCTGCGCGTGCTGCAAGAGCGCACGGTGCGCCCCGTGGGAGGCAATCGCGAAGAGCCCATCGGCACACGCGTCATTGCAGCAACGAATCGAGACCTCGAAGCAATGGTCGCCGAAGGGACGTTCCGCGAAGACCTCTACTATCGACTCAACGTCGTCGGAATCCCCGTCCCGGCACTCCGCGAGCGGCAAGAAGACGTGCCGCTCCTCATCGACCACTTCCTCTCGCTGTTCGCTTCTCGTTACCGGCGCGATCGAAAGAGCATCGATCGCGCGGCCCTACGCGTCCTCTCGGAGCACGATTGGCCGGGTAACGTAAGGCAGCTCGAGCACGTCCTCCTCAACGCATGGCTCATGAGCGAGGGTGACGAAATCCAGATCGAAGACTTCCCACAGTCGTTCACGCGAAAGTCGCACGAGTCCGAGACGAGGCGTATGGACGCCGCGATGGGCTCGGTAGCGAGTGGTGGCGGCAGAGAACGAAGCCGCGAAGTAAAGAGCCCCGGCGAATTCCGCGATTCGGAGAAGGAACGCATTTTGGCGGCGCTCGCCCGCTGCCAGTGGAACCGCGTTCAAGCAGCGAAGATCGTGGGCCTTCCGCGGCGCACGTTCTATCGTCGCCTCAAAGAATACGGCATCCTCGAGTGAAGTTCGGCAGTGCCCTGCGTCGTTCAGAGACTCTAACTGCACGTTAAGACTAGCGTATCCTCGAGGTTCGCTTTCTCTTGCGTAACCTGGCCGCTCGACTATGTTGCCGGGTCCTTCCTGACGGCGCCGAATCTTCTCGGTCTTTTGCCTTCGCACCGGCCCGCAACCCTTTCACGAGGGGCGCGGGGACGCCAACGGGATTGTAGTTTGCCCAACCACTCGAGCTAGAAGGCCAAAGCGAGTTTTCTCATGAATCAGAATCCCGGAATCATCGGTCGCAAGGTCGGCTTCACGCAGTTCTACGGCGACGACGGCAACGTCAAGCGCGTCACGGTCATCGAAGCAGGCCCCGTGGTCGTGCTCGGCAAGCGCACCACCGAGAAGGACGGCTATGTCGCCCTCATCCTCGGCTTCAAGGACGCGAAGCCGAAGCACCTCTCCAGCCCCGTTTCCGGTCAGTTCAAGAAGGGCATCTTCAAGGGCGGCGAAGCCACCCCGAAGCGCGTCGTCAAGGAGCTCCGCTGCACGGACGAGTTCGCGAACAAGTTCGAAGTCGGCGCCACCATGAAGCTCGACGAAGTCTTCCGCGTCGGCCAGTTCGTCGACGTCCAAGGCAGGACCCGCGGTCGCGGCTTCACCGGCGTCGTTCGTCGTTGGGGTTTCGCAGGCGGCGTGCAGACGCACGGTACCCACGAATACCGTCGCCACGGCGGCTCCATCGGTACCAACATGACCCCGGGTCGTACGCTCCCCAACATCAAGATGGGCGGCCACTACGGTGACGAGACGACCAGCGTGCTCAACCTCAAGATCGCGCGCATCGACGCAGAGAAGCACCTTCTCATGATCGAAGGCGGCGTTCCGGGTGCAAAGAACGGCCACCTTCAAGTGCGCGTGGCCGTGAAGAAGAAGAACAACGCCTGATCATCGGGCTGCCCGTTCCTTCTCCGAAGGCGCTTTTCCGAAAGGAGAGCGCCTTTTGGCTTTTTGTGGCGCCATTCCGAAGTATCCTCTCTTGCGCACGCGCTTCGTGAGCGCCCTCTGCGCATGCCTGCATGAGCAAAAGAAACTCGTACGCCACCCCGGACCACTTCACCGTCGCTGCGAAGCGTGCGGGGTTTGCCGCGCGCAGCGTGTTCAAGCTCGAGGAGATCGACCGCCGCGTTCGTCTCCTGAAACAGGGCCAAAGCGTGCTCGACCTCGGTGCGACCCCAGGCAGCTGGAGCCAGTACATTGCGAACAAAGTCGGACCCAAAGGGCACCTGCTCGCGATGGATCTCAATCCACTCGGAGCCGCGCTTCCGGAGTGGGCGACCTTCATCCAAGGCGACGCGCTCACCCTCGAGAACGACGACCTTGCGCTTTACGCACCTTACGACGTCGTCGTGAGTGACATGGCCCCCAACACGACGGGCAATCGCAACGCGGACCAGGCGCGGAGCTACGAACTCTTCTTGCGCGCCCTCGCCGTCGCCGAAGCGTTTTTGAAGCCTGGCGGAGGCTTCGTCGGAAAGATCTTCATGGGCGAGGACTTTTCCCAAGCCCGCAAAGAAGTGAAACGCCTCTTTGCTTCGGAGAAGCTCATTCGTCCCGAAGGAACGCGCGCGCAGAGCTACGAAATATTCGTGATCGGGCTCGGTCGAAAGTCGGACGAAGCGTCGGCGCATGCCGCAAGCCTCGGAGGGAAAGCGCCATGAGCCGCGACGGTCAAATCCTCGGCGGCCGCTTCTTGATCGAGCGCGAAGTGGGTCGCGGTGGTGTCGGCATCGTGTATCGAGCCATCGACCAATTCACGTCACAACCTGTCGCGCTGAAAGTCATTGCCATCGTCGGTGTCGACGCGGGTGAAGAGGCGCGCTTCGGCAGGGAAGGGCGCGTCCTTGCAGGCCTCCGGCATCCGGGAATCGTGCGCGTCATCGCATTCGGTCAACTCGACCAAGGCGAACCGTTCATCGCGATGGAATGGCTCGAAGGTGAAGATCTCGCACAACGCCAAAAGCGCGCTCCGCTCAATCCGAAGGATGCGCTCGATGTTGCCGCACAAATCGCGGAAGCTCTTTCTGCGTCGCATGATGCCGGCATCATCCATCGCGACGTGAAGCCGTCGAACGTCTTCCTCGTCGAACCCGCGTCGCCCGAGGCGGCGCGCGCGGGCCTCACTGCCAAGCTCGTCGACTTCGGCGTCGCCGCTGCGGAAGACGCCAAGATCACGCGCACCGGCGCCATCATCGGTACGCCCGCCTACATGGCGCCTGAGCAGGCGAGGGGAGACCAGGGGGTCGACGCGAGGGCCGACATCTACGCGCTCGGAGCCACCCTGTTCGAAGTCATCGCAGGCCGAGCGCCCCACGTGGGGCCCACGCCCATCGCGATCTTGGCACGTCTCGTCACGACGCCTGCACCGCGGTTGTCGGAGCTTGGCCTCGATGTCCCCATGGCGCTCGACGACCTCATGGCGCGCATGCTGGCTGCGGCACCGGAAGAGCGCCCTGCATCGGCGGCAGACGTTGCAAGGGAGCTTCGTGAGATCGAATCCACGCTCTCCTCGATTCGTCCCTCAGGCATGCCGTCCGAGCGCTTCGAGCAATCGCCTCCGAGCGTCGACTCCGCGCCGCACGGCGGAAGTCTGCGACCCGGGCCCGGAGGCGGGACGCGCCTCGTCACGTCCATCCTTGCGACCAACGTTCCGAAGGGCACTCCTCGCGAGCGCATTCTCTCGCATCTGCGTTCGCGAGGCGCCGAAGCGACGGAGCTCGGTGGCGACGCGATCGTCGCCCATCTCGGCGTGCGAAAAGCCGTGGGCGACGAGGCAGCGCAGGCCGTCAACATGGCGCGCCGCTTGGGTTCTGTCGGCGCGCGGGTTGGCATTGCAACGGGGCGCATGCGTATCGGAGCCAACCAGGCTCGGCCCACCGGCGAGGTCGTGGACCGCGCAGCCGCCCTCGCGCGCGATGCGCAGAAGGGACAGGTCCTGGTGGATACGACGACGAGCGAGCTGCTCCGTGGTCGTTACGAATTCCAGGTCCGCGCAGATGGCAGCGCCGTCGTCGGCGAAATGTCCCTCGGAACGACGGCAGCGATTGGTGGTGCTCCTTTCGTCGGGCGCGAGGTCGATCTCCTCCAGCTCACCGAGGCATACGAACGTTCCGTCGAAGAGCGAACTTCCGTGTTGGCGACGTTGAGCGCCCAAGGAGGTCTCGGCAAGACGCGACTCCTGCGCGAATTTCTCGCGCGTACGAGCTCTCACGCAACCAAGCCGCGCATCGTGGTCGCACGCGGTGACGCGTTCACGAAACGACGCGCGCTCGGGCTGATGAGCGACATGATTCGTGGACTCGTGGCCATCGCCGACCCTGGCCAAGTCGTCGCGTCGCTCTCCCGTGACGTACCCGAGTGGGCTGCCAAGACCCCGCCCGCGGCAATCGACTTCATTCGTCGCCTCATCATGGGCGAGCGCCTCGACGAAGGCGGTGGCACGACGCGTGACGACATGTGGCTCGCCTCCACCGAGCTCGTCTGCGCGTATGCCGCACGTTTTCCTCTCGTGTTCGCGGTCGAAGATGCGCAGTGGGTCGACGCCGAGAGCCTAGCCTGGCTCGACCACCTGCTCGCGCGCACCGCCAACCTTCGGTGCTTCTGCCTTTTGACCATGCGCCCGACGTTCTGGCGCGATCAGCGAAACCGGTTCACGGGACGCGACCACGTGCGCATCGAGTTGAAGCCACTCGCGCAACGCAGCGTGCGGAGCATCGCCAGCGCGATCCTCGGACCGCGCGCCACTGCCGAAGACGCGAACCGCATGGTCGAGGCCATCGTTTCTCAGGCCGCAGGTTCACCGCTCTTTGCCGAAGAGCTTGCTCGTCTCGCCGCGCTCGGACGTGACATGGCGAGCGCTCCCACCATCGAAGCAGCAATCCAGGTACAGCTCGACGCGCTCGACGACCACGCGAGGGACGTCGCTGCGCGCCTCAGTATCTTCGGGTTCTCCGGTTGGGACGCGGGCCTGCGCGCGCTCGGCATCGAATCCGCAACCGAATCTCTGCGTTCGCTCGCGGCCGCAGAAATCGTCGTCGAACAAGCGAGTTCGCGTTTCCCGGGCACGCGTGAGTTCTCCTTCAAGCACGCGTTGACGCGCGAGGTCGCGTACGCCTCGCTCGGCGAAGATCAGCTGAAGGAGCTCCACGAGCGCGCAGCCGAGTGGCTCGCGGAAGTGGCCGACGACGACGCGGTCATCGCGCGTCATTTCGAGCTCGGTGGCAAGCTCAAGCTCGGGGCGCACCATCTCGAACGTGCGGCACGTCATGCTCTCGCCGCCAATGCACTCGCGCAAGCCGCGGAGTTTGCCGAGCGCGCACTCGCGTTTGCTGGGGACAAGCCCACGAGCTTTGCGCGTGCGCTCATCCTCGACGAGGCATGGGCGAGGCTCGACGCTCGTGCGACCGAGCGCGAAAACGCGATTCGCGAGTTGCAAGGAGCCGTCTACGACACGCCGAGCGAAGTACGCGCTGAGGGGGCTCGTGCGCGCTACGAAGATGCACGCGGCGGAGGGCCCGAGACCACGGCGCGTCTCGAAGAGGTGCTGCAGCGCGCTCGGACCTCGTCATTGGTCGATGAGGAGGCGAGCTGTGCCGCTGCCCTCGCCGCACGATGCGCATTTGCGGGTGAGCTTTCGCGAGCGGAGGCGACGTGCACGGAACTCCTCAAGCTCGCTTCTCGTCATGGAATCGCATCGGCCGCGGCTGACGCGTGGCAGACGCTCGCCGTCGTACGGCAGGCACGAGGCGAGGTGGGTTCCGCGCTCGAGGCACGTCGGGAAGCCGTACTCGCGGCGCACGAAGGTCGTCTCCTCACACGAGAGGCCACGCTGATGATCAACGTTGGGTTCGCCCTTACGACCGTTGGCGCGCGTGACGAGGCTCGCGAATCGATCATGGCCGGCATTTCTTTGGCTGAGGCCACGGGGTCTCCGGGGGTCGTTCGCCACGGGCAGATGAATCTCTTGTGCTGGGCGGCCACCTTCGGCGGGGAGCCTGACCTCGACGTGCACCTCGAGAAGCCGAGGCGCGTCGCGGATGACGCGTCGCATGGAACGTGGGTGCCTCACGATCGCGCGACACTGGGCGTATTGTTCTATCGTGGCGTCGAACTCCTCCGCGCGCGGACACACGTAGACGAAGCGCGTGCGCTCCTCCGCATCGCGGCAGCGGCCTATCGCGCCACGAAGATGCTCGATGTCGTCCCCGTTGCCCTTGGGTATTGGTCGCAGGCCGAGCTGCTCGGAGGTGATCGAGAAAGCGCCCTCGCGATCGCTACTGAAGCCGCGATGCTGCTCGAAACGGGCGCGCCGAGTCTACTCAACGAAGCGCCCGTGTACCTCGCGTTGCACGACGCGTGGATGGCGGCATCCGGGAGTGCGACCGCACCGGCGTCTGACCCCGCATCGCGCGCAAAAGCCGCGACGCTCATCGCAACGGGCCTCTCGCACGTGGAACGCCGTCTACTCGGCCTTCAAGGGACGAAGTATGGGCAGCACTTCTTGAAACATCTGCCCGCCAACGCGGCGCTTCTTGCGCTCGGCGTACACTATGGCGTGGTGCCAGAGTCGCTTCGCTTCGCCGTCGACTGAGCACGTCGGCGAAGCGAAGCGAGTAGGCCCGCGAGGACGACGGAGCAGGCAGTGATCGATGCAGGCGAAGTTCCGCGGCTCGCTCCGACTGCGTGGCAACCACAGCCACTCTTCGGTGCAGGGGCGGCTGGAGCCTGTGCCGTCGTGGTCGTCGACGGCGCTGCGGATAGCGTCGGGCCCGTCGTGCTCGGAGGAGGAGCGGATGTCGGCGTTGCCCCTTGGGGGGTCTGCGCTGTGCCCGTCACATCGAGTTCTTTCACGCTGCCGATGAGGTAGCTTGCGAGGGGTGTTCCCGTGTGCGGCGCGAAAATGAGATCCTTGGCTGCAATCGACGTGACCGGAGCATCGCTCGAATTCGAACCCCACACGCCGCGGTGGGGGTCTTTGCAAGTGACCTGCCCCGCGAAGGGATGTCGAACCGTATACCGTGCCATGAATGCGTTCAGCGTACCGCCGACGGTCGTCGATTCGAGCTCGCCCGTGCTTCCACGTACCTCGCGCCCACCCGTGAGCGGCGCTGCTGCGCGGAGGACGAGGTCCTCGGGCATCGTCTCTTTCGTGTAGCGAAGGTGCATGCGCGTCACCGAGAGATCTTTCGTTGCCACGTGGAGCACCGACCCGTGGTGACCGGTACTTGCGGCGCTGGGCACCGCGGTCGCCGTGGGGGATGCGGAGGCGGATGCAGCTGCCGGAGGCGCGCCTGCTTCGCGCGGTACTCCGCGAAAGGACGGCACGGGAATGTCGTCACCCTTCAACGGCAGCGTGTCTCCGCCGAGCGAGCCGAGTTCCGAGAACGAGAGCGGCGGAACCGTGCAGGCTTCACAGCTCGAGACATCCCATGCGTACTCCGTTACGACGGCTTTCGGCGTTTTCGACGCGACCTTGTCGAAAAGCGCCGTGTAGAACGACTCGAACTCGCCGCGAGCTTTCTCTCCGACGTCGAGGTTCGTCGCGATGGTGACGTTCGGCAGGTTTGCGGCTTCGAAGCGTTGCTTGTGACCGAGGGCGTAGACGATGACGTCGAGGGGGCCCTTCGCGTTCAAAAGGCCGAGCCTTACGGGGACCGAGAACGAAGGCGTCTCGTAGGTGAGTCGGATGGGAGCGAGCTTGGCGATGACGTCCCCGTTCGAGCGCTTCTCGAGCTTGACCTTCTTCGCGTTCACCTTTGCGACGACGAACCGGCTTCCGCTCTTCACGTACGGGTCGAACATCGCTGCGGAGCCTTCGGGGGCGAGATACTTCTCGCGCTTCAACCATGCTTCGAGCGCTGCGGAGTCTGTCGCCGAAAGGACTTCGAACGTGTACTCGCCCTCCACGAACTGCGCTTCCGCGATGACGCGATGATGCAGTCCGCGACGGAAGGGCCCATTGTTCATCGCGTACGGGATCGCGGTGGAGGAAGAAGCGGGGCTTCCTGCAGGAGCCGCGGTCGACCCTGTCTGGCAGGGGTCTTGTTCGAAGTACTCGACGAGGCGCGGCGCCGTCACTTGATCGAGACGATCGAAGACTTCGTTTGGCAACGTGCGCACGTCTTCTTTGCGAATCGCTGTCGGTACTGGCACGATCAACGCGAAGTCTTCCGGGGGGCCCTCGTAGTTCGTTTGGATCGAGAGGGTCGTGTGCGTACCATCGCGCATGATCGCAATCTGAGCGCCCCGCTGGAGCGGCTTCGTCTTCGAAGCACTCACGATGAAGCCGCTCGCTCCGCTCGCCGGTGACGAGAGGGCGGCGACGGATACGGTGAGAAGGGCGAAAACGAGGGAGCGCAAGCGCACGGGGTTTTCCATCAGAGATGCCCAACATCCCCCAAGCCGATCGGATGGGTCAAGCAGTCGTCGCGCACAAATGCGGGGCGCGGGACGGATCGGTCGGCCTATGCGCTCCGAGCACGCGCATAGGCACCATCCTCGGCCCATCCCCTTCGCGGTCGAGCCGGATGAGCTCGGGAAAACCGTGCTCAATCGCACCCATGGCTCCGTTAGGAACCGCACTTCCACTTAGAAGACCAGTCATTTCATGTGCTTCACATATGCATAGAAATTGCATGCGTCGCGGCGCTCGCAACGCTTTCTTCCGTCGCGTTCGTTGCTCGAAAGGTCCTCCATGAAACTCTCTTTGTTGATTCCTTCGCTCGGTTTTCCGTTCTTGGCGGCGGTCGCGTGCGGACAAGTGCAAGAATCACCCGCGGCGACGCCGCAACCGACCTCCACGAGCACGGCTGTCACGCCTCCGCCGGCACCAACCACGGAGCCGACGACGCCCCCGGTCGTCATTCCCCCCGGCAAGATCGCTTTCCCGCAGGCGCAAAATTCCGGCGGCACCATCATTCGGAATCCGAAGGTCGTCCCCATCGTCTTCCAGGGTGACCCGAACGCCGCGAAGATCGCCCAGTTCCACGCGAAGCTCGCGGGCAGCAAGTATTGGACGGACGTTGCCGCCGAGTACGGCATCGGCGCGATCACCCCCATCGAGATGGTGACCATCCAAGAGACGCCGCCCCAGACGACGACGGATGATGAGATCCAAGCGTGGCTCCAGAACAAGCTGACGAACGAGTCGGTGCTCGGCGCACCTGACTCGAACACGATGTACGCCATCTACTATCCGCAGAGCACGACCATCCTTCTCGATGGAGAGAAGAGCTGCGAGACCTTCGGCGGCTATCACAACGAGAGTGTCGCCGGTGGCGTTCCGATTGCGTACGGCGTCATGCCCTTCTGCGGAGGTGGTGGCGGTGCCTCGGCCCTCGACAACCTCACCATCACGGCAAGCCACGAAGTCTTCGAGTGGGCGACGGACCCATTCCCGTTCAGCGACCCGGCCTACCAGAGCATGCAGAAGGACTTCCGCCCTTGGGAATGGGCCTTCTTGGGCGAGCTCGGCGACCTTTGCACGTATCTCGACTGGGGATCACACCTCCGTCCGACGGAACTCGGAAGTCGCGTACAGCGCATGTGGTCGAACCAAGCGGCGGCCGCCGGCCACAATCCGTGTGCTCCCCGGCCCGAAGAGCCCTACTTCGTCGGCGTGCCGATGGTGAAAGACACGGTCAGCGTACAGGGCATCCAGACGAAGGGCGTCGCGCTGAAGGTCGGCGAAACCGTCGAACTTCCCATCCAGTTCCACAGCGACGACCCCAATGAACCTGCGTGGGACATCCAAGTCATCGATTCGGGTCAACTCACGGGCCAGTCGTTCAGCAACGGAAGCATCCAGTTTGACCTCACGAAAGATTCGGGCAAGCACGGCGACGTGACGACCGTGAAGATCACCTCGAAGAGCGCGGACATGAGCTTGTTCATGGTTGTGGCCACGCGAGGCGCAGAATCGCACATGTGGCCTTCGGTCGTGGTCGCGAAGAAGTGAGCTTGCGCGCATGGCAGTCGCTCGTTGCCCGAAGCGCCACGTCGGTGGTGCTCCTCGCGGCTTGCAGCGCCAATGACGTGACGACGCAGGCCCCTGACGCGGGATCCATTTCGCGCGACGGCGGCGCAGCAGCGGACGGTGGCGAACCTTTGATTTTCGTGGCGTTCGGCCGTGACTTCGAAAACTTTCGCACGTGGGAGAAATTCGTTCTCCCCGAAGACCCAGACGGGACCGTCGTTCACCTCGCCGGCAAACGAACGGAGTACCTGAACAAGCGCCCGCCCGCTGGGGCGAAGGCGTTTCCGATTGGCACGATCATCGTCAAAGAGATGGATGGGGACCTCGAGACGCGACAAATTTTCGCGATGGTCAAGCGAGGCGGCGGCTTCAACCCGAGTGGCGCGAAAGAATGGGAGTGGTTCGAGCTCACCAACAAAGCCGATGGGGTCGGCGTGAACATTTTGTGGCGAGGCGTCGGTCCACCCGATGGTGAGCGTTACGGCGGGGCGCCTGCTGGGGCGTGCAACGTCTGCCATGGCGGTAGCAAGAGCAATGACTACGTGACGTCCGCACCGCTTCATCTTCTCGCGCCACAGTAGTACGTTCCCTCGCATGAGGGTGATCGTCGTTGGAGCAGGCATCATGGGTTGCGCGACGGCACTCGAGCTCGAGGCACGCGGGGCCGAGGTGACGCTGCTTGAGCGCGCGGTGCCCGGAGCCGAGGCGTCCAGTGCTGCTGCGGGAATCTTGGGCGCTCAGGCCGAAGCACACGAGCCGGGGCCGCACTTCGTTCGCATGCTTCGCGCACGAGACGGCTACGTCGCCTCCGCGGCAAGGCTCACTGGCGCGACTGCGGACGACATTGGCTACCGCAAGAGCGGTGTTCTCAAGCTCGCCTTCGACGAACGCGAAGACGAAGCGCTCCGTGCGATCGTCACGTGGCAAGCGTCTGGCGGCGCGAAGGGAGTGATGCTTTCGGGCGACGCTCTCCACGACATCGAACCGGCCGTATCGCCACACGCCGTGTCTGCGGCCTACTTCGAAGACGACGCGCAGGTGGAGCCCGTGCGGCTGCTGAGTGCACTCGTGCGCCGCATCCAGGGAAACTCGATTGTCGTTCGCACGGGGGCCATCGTTACGGGCTTCCACATGAGCGGGGCGACCTGCACGGGCGTCGTCCTCGACGGGAAGGAAACGCTGACGGCCGACGCCGTCGTCCTCGCTGCGGGCAGCTGGTCCTCCGTCGTGCCGGGAGCGCCGCATGACGCCCAGCAGGTGAAGCCCATTCGCGGACAGATGATCGAGCTTCGCGAGACCCCGTCTTCGCTCGGCACCATCCTCTTCGGCCAAGGGACCTACGTGGTTCCGCGCGGTGACGGACGCGTCGTGTGCGGGTCGACGATGGAAGACGTGGGGTTCACGAAAGAGGTGACGACGGCAGGCCTGCGTCACGTCCTCTCTGGCGCCATGCACAATGCGCCGGGTCTCGGAACGGCGTCCTTCGTCCGCACGTGGTCGAACTTCCGTCCCCATGCGCCAGGTGGCCCACTCGTCGGGAAAAGCGAAACGCCGGGCCTCTTCTTGGCAACCGGACATTTTCGAAATGGCATTCTCCTGGCGTTCGATACGGCCGAGACGGTCGCGCGCGCCGTGTACGAGTAGCGACATCGCTTCTTCACGCACGCCGGCGGTCACGTGATCGCGACGTGGGCCGTACCTCGTGCGAGCATCGCGCCGCGAAGCGTGTCTTCGAAGGAGACCACGAGCACGACCACGCGTTCGTCGACGACCCTTCTCGCAATGCGAGCTTTCAACTCGACGATGGCATCCGCGTAGATCGGGAACGCGTATCGCAAGCTCGTTGCGAGCAGGAGCCCGGAAGCTCCGGGCATCACCGTTCCGACAAAGTGGGAGAGAAAGCCATTCAGCACACTCCCGTGGACGAGTCTTCGATGAAAGCCCCAGGCACGTGCGAAGTCGTCGTCTACGTGCACGGGGCTCGTATCTTCGAACATCTCGATGAATCCATCGGCCAGCGTCTGTGGCACGCGATACGAGTGAGTACGTTCTGTACCTGGGCGAAGGTCGTTCAGGCTATAGCGCGCGCGCGCGCGAACGTCGTCCGTGGGGCGAGGCATCGAGCGGGGGGTGTCCTTTCGGGGCCAGACTGCGACATGCGCGCCGATGTGCGCGAAGTGGAGATCGAAGCAAGCATCCGACAAAAAGGAGTTCCTCACTGCACACGCAAAGAGAAGCCAAAAAGTCGGATGCACGTGCGACGGCGGACATTCACGCGCGTACACACAGGAGGGCGGTCAGCCGTTTCGCTCGTTCGGATAGCCTCGTTAGTTCGGGATACCTAGAAGCTTGCGCGCGTTCTCGTAGAGAACCTTGTGGCGAAGTTCCTGCTTCCCTTCCGTGGCGATGAGGACCTTCGCGAGCGGAAAAGCCTGATGATAGAAGGGCCAATCGGAGCCGAAGAGCACACGATCGGCATCGCAGCCTTCGATCATGCGGCGCACGCCGTGGAGCCCTTGGCTCGAGATCTCTGGGTAGGCGTTTCGATACTTCTTCACGAGAAGTAGCGCCTCTTCGTATTGGAGAGCGCCTGCGTGCCCGAGAATGAAGTTCGTCTTGGGGCATTCCGCGAGTGGTTTCTCGTAGAACTTCACCTGACAGCGCGTGTCAGCGCCCTGGCTTACGATGCCAACCGGACCGCAGTGCCAGAGCACGGGAAGATTGCGTTCACCGCACAGTCGGTAGAGTTCCATTGCTTTCGGATCGTCTGGACGAAACTGCTGCACGGCCGGGTGAACTTTGATACCGCGAGCTCCCCGCGCGAGCTGCTCGTCGAGCTTGTCGCGAACATTGCGAGCGTAGGGATGCACGGAGCCGAACGCGATGATGCGCTCGGTGCGCTTGCCCGCTTCGATCGCATGCTTCGAGTTGTTCGAAAAGAATGGAAAGTCGATGGCGAGCAGGACGGAGTGCTTCACGCCGAGCTCGTCCATCTCGCGGACGAGGTTGGGGACGGTGTGCGTGCGCCGCATGCCCCCCGCTGTCAGGCTCTTGAGCGACATGTCGGTCTTGAGCGTGCGGAGCATTTCCGGCGTGTAGTTGCGATTGCTGTATGGGTTGAGGTCGAACCCGCAGCAGCTCCCGAGGTAGTGCTCGGTGTGATCATGCTCCTTGTAGAGGTCCACCGCCATCGGCCGAACGAAAGCGAGCGCGACGTGCGTGTGCACGTCGATGATAGGCCCCACGTCTTTGTGCTTCACGATGACGCGGTCGTCGTACCCTTCGAACCAAGGCAGACGTTCGAGGTCACGGAGCGATTGAAAGCTCGTCGGAAAATTCATCGACCTGGGGCCTTCGGCACGCCCGGGGGAACTTGGTCCGGCGTGAGAGAGCGCGCGAGCACGGTACCGACGGCGGGACCCAAAGAGCCGGCGCCGAGGAACGTGTTCACACCGGTGCCGCCGCCCGTTCCGCGGAGGACGCTACCGTCCTTCTTGAAGTTGAGAACGATGGTGAGGCCCTGCACCGTGACGGGCGGGCTCGTGACCTTGAGGTCGACGGAGCGCGTCGCGAGCGCGATCGATCCATCGGGCTGTTCCTGGATGCAGCCTTCCGCGAGCACGCCGTAGCCCGTCGGCGGTGCTGCGTTCGCAATGAAGTCGGGGAACTCGTCGACACTGGCGACCTTTTCCGAAGGTTGGACGCAGTCTTCTGCCGGCAGCGTGCGACAGATGAGAGCCGGAGTCGTGCACTGCTTGACCTTGCAACGCGACGGGTCCGTGTTTCGGTCGGCATTCGTGAACTGCGCCTTGAATTCGCCCGTCGAGCTGTCGACGTTGAAATCGCCGAACAGCTGAATCTGCGCGCCGAGAGGCTTCTCGACGTTGAGTGCGAAGAAATACCCGCCGGAGGGAAACTGCGTCGTGGGTTTCTTGGCGCACTTCAAATCGAAGGCGAAGGAAACACGGGTTCGCACGGTGGTTTTGACGCCAGATAGATTTTCGAGACCCGGCTCGATGAGAAGAGCGATCTTCTGACCGATCGGCATTTGCGCGTCGGGGCGGATGATGACCGTTCCCTTGGCTGCATCAATGGTCGTCTTGCCGCCGACCTCAGCACCATTCGCGTCGTGCTGGATGATGGGCAAGAGAGGCGAGCGCGCAGCTTCATCGGCGGCTTCGTCGGACAGGTTGCCTTCTTCGTCGAGTGTGAGTGGTACGATGACGAATGCGAGCGTTCCGTCTTTGAACGGCTTGTTGAAGACGAGCTCGATGGGCGCCGAGGCGTCCGGAAGCACTCCGGACTCGCCCCCTTTGATGCGAACCTCGGGGGGGCCGTCGAAACGGGCGCACGATACGGCGAAGACGATGGTCGAAGCGAGAAGGGTGGAGACGAGCTTTCTCATGTTTAGATTCTCGTTTCTAGAAGAAGAAAGTGGTTCGCCCTTGGAGGAGCGAGCTACGCACAGCGTAGCCGTTGCGGTCTTGGAAAGCGTTGCCGGGGAAAAGGATGGCGCCCTCGAGGTCGAAGGCGAAGTGCTCCTTGAAGCGCCACTGGATCCTACCGTCGATTTCCGTCCCGTAGTAACTGCCCGGCTTGCCGCCCGCGAAGTTCACGAGGTCGTCGGAGATGGTCTTTCCGTCGCGCCTTTGCTGTGAAGCGATAGGGTCGTTCGAGGGGGCTGCGGCCCACGCGAAGAGTACACCGCCGCGGAAGAGAAGGTTCGGGATGGGGCGCACGTCGACCTGGGGAAAGAGGGCGAACGCGTTCGTGAAGGCGCCACGTGATGCAATCTGATCGACGGGGATTGTCGTTGCACCAAGGCCTCGAAGAAGTTCGCTACCGGCGGCCGCTGCGCGTGCCGTTTGGTAGGCGAGCGTGTGCTTGAACATGAGAAGACCCACGTTCGAGTCTTCCGCGAAGCGAAACTGCGTGAGCGGGGTGCGCACGGTCGGGTCGGAGTCACCCGACGCGAAGTCCGACTCGAGGTAGGCCGTGAACATCGGCTTGTCGTAGCGAACGACGGCGCGGAAACCCGCTTGCTGGATGCGCTGGCTGACCGGCGGGTCGTTCGTGATGAGGCGGAAGGCATTGGCGACTTCCGACGTCTCGCCGACGATGACCGTACCTTCCGCTCCCGCATAGAGGTCGCCGAATCGGGACGTGGCGCGTGCACCGAAGGCGTGGATGGTCGTGCCGTTGTTGTGGTCCCAGCGCGCCGCGTGGAAAAGGCGACCTTCGACGTCCGTTCCCCACGGGGCCTTGGGGGCGAGTACGCGGATGGCCGTGATGAATCCGCGCAGGTCGTCGCCGTACTTCTGCGGGTCGTCCTGCACGTTGTGGTCGTAGGCCAGCACGAGGAACAGGCCCTTGTTCTGCGTCGTGTCCCGATCTTCTTTGCGCTTGAGGGCCTCGAGGGGCTTCGTCGCGAACATGACGCGATCGGCCGTATTGCCGCGGTAGGCGATGCCGAAGCGGTTCTTGCGACCGTCGCCGTCCGTCGCGGAAAGTGAATTGCCGAAGCCCATCGGCTGACGACCGACGCGGAAGAGGCCGATGGGGGTGATGATCTCGCCGTAGAGACGGCGTACGAACATGTTTTCGCCGGGGCAGAGGCCGTACCGGTAGGACTGCGGATCTGCGGGCGCCGCCTTGTTCGTTTGGACGACGCAGATGCGGGCGTTGTTCGTGTTGAGGGTGCCGATGTTGGCGCCGGTCGTCGAAGCTGGGTTCCCGTTGTAGCTTCCGTTGTCGCCCCAGAGAACGCCTTCGAGTGCGTCGACGGACGTGACGATACGAACCTTGTCCTCGTAGTCGATGGCGCCATCTAGGCGTAGACGATGCTCGAATGCTGCGTACTTTTGGTCGTAGTCGCTGTTCAGCGCGAGCGGGACGATGTACGAGCCTTGGGCGCGATACTCGGCGCTTGCGCGGACGCCAATGTCACCGAACGTCCATCGCCGCGGCTGGAACTTGGGGTCTGCGTCGGACCAGGGCTCGGGCCAATATGGAACGAGCGGCTCTTCTTTGCCCGAAGCCGAGACAGGGCGAACTTCACCCGTTTGCGGTGGCGGTGCGTTCCCATCGTCTTGCGCGGGTGCGGCGGCCGTGGGGCCGCTCGCGGGAGCTGGGTTCGGGGCGATGTTCGGCGTCGTCTGCGGCGGCGAATTCGTGACCGGGGGCTCTTGTTCGTTGTCGTCGGCTGCTCGCGCCTCCGCGGATGCCGAGAGCACGAAGGCTGCGGACAGAACAGAAAGAGCAGACAAGGCAGACGGGGGAAAGGCTAGCCGGCGCACCGGCACACCCTACCCGCGGCTCCACCTTGGGTCACGCGGAAAGCAGAGCCGAAACCTTGCGGAGAATCCCGAGGTCGGCTGGAGGAAATGCGAGCGTCTCGAGATCGCTTTTGTCTGCCCAACGCACATCCGCGGCGTGTAGGGCCCGCGGGGCGGCCGAACCTGGCAGCCTTTCGCAGGCGAAGAACAAGAGAAGGACGGACTTTTCCGCATACCGGTGGAACGTCACGTCGAGGATCTCGCCCGCGACACACTCGATTCCGAGCTCTTCGTGGAGTTCACGTGTGACGGTTTCGCGCGGGTCTTCGCCTTCCTCCACCTTGCCCCCCGGAAATTCCCAGAGGCCTTCCAGATGAGAGCCAGAAAGGCGCTGGCCGAGAAGGACCCGGGAGCCTTCGATGAGTACGCCTGCAGCGACCGTCACGGTTTTCACGACGGCGCTCCCTACCACGAAAGACTTCCGCAGACCGCGCCTCCGCGCTCCCGCGACATCCCTCGCCAGGTGTTCAGCAAGAAGGCATGTGGAGAGGGGGCGCAAAGGCTCGAAAGGCTGATATGGTCTCCGCCCATGTTGCGCCCGGAAACGAATTTGCCAAAGTCGCCGACCACGCCGAAGCTGCCGCTTCACCAGTTTGCCAAGTGGCCGCCGGACGATAGTGATCTGCCTGCCGGCCCTGCCAACTTCGGCGGTGGTGGCGGAGGCCTTCCGGGCGACGACGGCAACTTCAAGAAGGGAGCCGTGAAGCCCGCCATCATCGGTGTTGCCACGCTCATCCTCATCGGAGCCGGCATCTTCGGCTTCTTCGCCATCAAGGGCGAGTCCGAGAAGATGGATACGAAGCAAATTGCGCAGACGCGGAGCGACATCCAGCTCATGCCGAAGGACAAACAGCTTCCGGAGTGGCGAAAGTGGGCGCTCCGCGAAGATGCACCGGCCCTTCG
Source organism: Polyangiaceae bacterium (assembly GCA_046351415.1). Taxonomy (GTDB): domain Bacteria; phylum Myxococcota_A; class Polyangia; order Polyangiales; family Polyangiaceae; genus JABFRG01. The sequence goes on from JAXLYO010000004.1 coordinate 186,993, forward strand.
CCAGGATGCGTTCGCGAATCTCGGTTGGGCGCGCGATGCGGAGGGACTCGACGCCATCATCAAGGGGCTCTCGAGCGCCGACCACCGCATTCGCGGAACTGCGGCCATGTCACTCGTCGAATACGGGTCACCGCTCGCCGACAAGGCGAAGCCCGCGCTGCTCAAGGCCTTCAAAGAAGCCGACAACAGCGACGAACCGCAAATCGCTTGGGCCCTCGCGGTGCTCAAGGAAAACTCGGTTTACGACCGCATTTTCGGCATCTACAGCAAGGGCCACTTGGCGCCCCTTCTCCGGGTGGACGGCAGCAAAGCGTTCGACCCGGAAGTGCTGGTCAGCCTCTCGACGCTCGACAAGCTCGCAACGCTGAGGTCCGATCCGAATGCGAGCGTCCGCCAGCTCGTCGCCACCGCTCTTGCTGCGACAGGCGATGCGAAGTGGACGCAGCCGCTCATCGAGCTCGTCAAAGACAAGGATGTCGACGTCGCGCGTGAAGCCGCAGTAGGCCTCGGCAAGATCGCGAACGAGCAGGCGATGGGCCCGCTCCTCGAAGCGCTCACGAAAGCCGACAAGGAGTCTCGCTCGAAATTCCTCGAAGCGCTCCGCGATGGCGTGGGCGCGAAGGGGCTCATTCTCGCGGTGAAGAGCGTCTCGAAGGAGAGCGCCGAGCGCGAGAAGTTCCAGACGAAGGTCATCTTCGACATGCTCCGCGAGCTCCACGACCCGCGCGCAGGCGAACTCCTCGTGGCCTACATCGAATCGAATCCGAAGCCGCACTGGAAGACCGAAGCGGCCCTTCGCTTGGCCGAAGTCGGTGACATTCGCGCGGTGCCCACGCTCGCATGGCGTCTCTCGCAAGACCCGATGAAGCTGTACAACCAAATCGAAGACCCCGAGCTTCGCCAGGACGACAACGAGCGTGTCGTCGCGGCCCGCATGCTCGCGGACTTGGCCGTCCTCTACCCAGACAAGCGCGCGGAGATGCTCAAGGTCGCAGAAGAGCCGCTCATGCGCTGGGTGACCGACAAGCCCCAGCCGCACGCCAACGGTCTGCGCGCCCTCGTCGTGCTCGAGTCGAAAGAGATCGTGCCGAAGCTCATGGCTTGGGCAGATCCGAAGAAGCCCTTGCCGGATCCCGGTGCGCAGCCGCCTGTTCCGCTCGACTGGGAAACGTCCCAGAGCGCCCTTCGCTACCTCGGTTGGACGAAGGACCCGCGGGGTTGGTCGATCCTCGAGCGCCAGTTCACGCGCCAAGGTGCGAAGAAATACGACATCACGATGGAAGGGCTGCAACAAGGCGGCCTCGCAGTTCTCGGCATGACGCTCCGTGCGCTCGGTTACGGTGCAGCGGACGGGTTCGCCCAGTGGGGTGACTCCAAGGCTTTCCCAATGATGGTGAAGTACATCGAGGACAAGGAAGGCAACGAGCAATCCCGTCTCGAAGCTTGCTTTGCGCTCTCGTGGGTCGCCAACGACGAGCAGATGAAGGAGGTCGCGAAGAAGGTGCACGAGTTCTCCGGTACCGATCCGAAGAAGTCGCTCATTCGCGCCTGCTACCTCGAAACGCTCATTCACCGCCCCGTGCCCGCGGCGACGAACGAACTCCTCGATCTCATCCGTCCCGACATGGACCTCGACGTGCGCCATCAAGCTGCACGCGCGATTGGCATCGGTGGCGTTTCGTCGCCGGACGCAATCGCGAAGCTCCAAGAGAAGCTGAAGGACAAGGCCATTCGCTCCGACGCGGCGCTCGCGCTCCTCATCGGTGCGGATACGGATACCGCGAAGCGCGCAATCGCCGTGTACAATGACGGTGGCAGCGAAGCGACGGAAGAACTCAAGATCATCTACAACGGCTCGTTCGGTTACTGGAGCGACAAGAATTACGAGAACGGCGATGTCGCTCGCTGGGTCGCCAACGCCGAGGCCTGCGGTCACGTGAAGGTGAACGACGCTCTCCAGGATTGGCCGAAGTCTCTCCTCGTGCGCTCGCTGCAGGGTGACTTCGACAACGGCCCGCGTTCGATGACGCGCGTGCAGCTCCGCGTGCGGCTCTACCGCGACGCCAAAGGCGCCGACGAGAAGAAGCGAACGCAGGCCATCTCGATCCTGAAGTTCATGAAGGAACGGGGCGTGCTCATGGCTCTCCGTAGTGAGCCGGGAGCGTGGCAAGACGCAGCGCGCCAGGCGTTCTTCGAGGTCATGAACCCGAAGGTCGTCGTCGAAGCCCTTCCGGACGCTCCGAAGAAGTGAAGACGGCTTTGCTGACACTGGCGCTCGCGCTGGCGATGTCGGCGAGCGCTTCGTGCAAGCCCGCGCCGAGCCGCCTGGCAGGAACGAAGGGGCCTTCGGGCCCCGAAGCCAAGATCACGGCCGAGCCCGGGGTCACCCTGGAGGACGCCTGCGTTCCCACGGGCCCCGAGAAGTGCTTCGACGCGGTCGATGACAACTGCAATGGACTCATCGACGAAGGATGTGGTCTGCCGACGGGCCCCATCCAGTTCGTGGTGGCGTGGGGCGACAATCCTCTCGATGTCGATCTCTTGCTCATGGACCCGAGCGGCAATCGAATCAGCGAGACCACCCGCTCTCGGGCAGGCTTCAAGCTCGATCGCGACTGCCCTCGCGACGGATGCCAGGACGCCAACTACGAAACGATCTACTTCGAGGGTGCGGACCCTCCCCACGGCACCTACGTGGTTGAGGTCAAACTCGGAGACGTGGGACGCGGGAGGCTCCCCGCCCGGGTTCGGCTAGGGGCCCGCGTAGGCACCCGAAGCTATGGCGCAGCCTTTCGCCTCACCGTGGAAGAGCCGTCCAAAAAACTCGAGTTTTCCCTATGAAGCGACGGAAAACCTCGCAATGCGGCCGTCTCCGGGCGCCCCGGGTCGCGAGTTCATTGACGCGGGATGTCGTGACCCTATATGAGGCCTGATTCAGCATGAACCCCCTGGCGATTACAGCCATTCTCTTCGCGACGCTCACCGCTTTCGCTTTCTCCGCGTGGCGGCGTTGGAAGCTCCTACGGGTGGGGACGTTTGCCGACCGCTTCAATGCGCTCTCGGACCGTCTTGGCGTCACCTGGCGCTACGCCTTCCAGCAAGAGAAGATGGACTACTACAAACCCGCGGGGATCGCGCACAAGCTGATCTTCACGGGGTTCATCGTGCTCACGATTCGCACGATCATCTTGGTGGGGCGCGGCTTCTATTCGGGCTTTAGCCTCTTCATCCTCGATCACGATTCCGCGCTCGGCAAAGCCTACGATTTCTCGAAAGATTGCGTTGCCGTCCTCGTTCTCTTCGGCGTGTCGGCGTTCTTCTATTTCCGCGTCATCAAGCCGCAAAAGCGTCTGACGCACAGCAAGGAAGCACTCCTCATCCTCGGCATCATCTCCACGATGATGATTGCCGACATGACCTACGACGGAGCGAGCCTCGTCCTCGCTGCGCGTAACGGCGACATCTGCAGCAGTACGACCCCCAAGGTTTCGCTCGAGCAGTGTGGTCAAATTGCCAACATCATCTTGCCGTTCGGCAAGGAGCACGTCGACCACGAGCTCACGTGGTCCGCGTTCCCGGCGCCGGCGGGGTCGCTCATGGCGGTCGCCTTGAAGAAGGCCTCTCCGCAGTTGCTCATCGTTCTCGCGCACGCGGGCTTCTGGGTCCACGTGTCGCTCGTGTTCATCTTCTTGAACCTGCTCCCGCACTCGAAGCACTTCCACGTCATCACGGGTATCCCGAACGTCTTCTTCTCTGATCTCCGTCCGCGGGGCCGCCTCGAGCCGCTCGCGAAGAACACGGAAGAGCTCATGGAAAAGATGAGCGTCGTGTTCGAGCTCCCCGAGCCTACGGCGGGTACTGGCGCCGGCGTGGCGCGTGTCGATCACTTCTCGTGGAAGTCCATCCTCGACTTCTACACGTGCACCGAGTGCGGCCGATGCTCCGACAATTGTCCCGCGCATCGCACGGGCAAGATCCTTTCGCCGAAGCACCTCACGCTCGCCCTTCGCGATCACCTCTACGACAACGAAGCCAACTTCGTCGAAAAGGGGATGGCCAGCCAGCATGCTCCGGTGGATCCCGCAGCGGCTGCCGCAGCAGAGGCGAGTGGGCATCCGCTCCCCGAACCGCTCCACACGGTGGATCTCGTTCCCAACGTCATTCATCCCGACGTCCTCTGGGCCTGTACGTCTTGTCGCGCCTGTGAAGAGCAGTGCCCGGTCATGATTTCCTACGTCGACAAGATCGTCGACATGCGACGCAACCTCGTTCTCGTGAAAGGCGAGTTCCCGCACACGCTCCAGAAGCCGTTCCAAGGCATGGAAGTGAACGGAAACCCGTGGAACCTCTCACGCATGGATCGCGCGGCCTGGAGCGACGGCCTCGGTATCCCGATGATGGCCGAGAAGCCCGACGCGAAGGTGCTCTACTGGGTCGGCTGCGCTGCGAGCTACGACGACCGTGCAAAGAAGATCGCGCGCGCGACAGCCAAGCTTCTCCAAGCAGCTGGCGTCGACTTTGCGATCCTCGGCCAAGAGGAGAATTGCACCGGCGACCCCGCGCGTCGTGCCGGCAACGAAGTGCTCTTCGCGACGCTCGCCGAGGGCAACGCGGAGGTGCTGAACACGTACAAGGAGCAGGGCGGCGTGCGCACCGTCATCACGGCGTGCCCGCACTGTTTCAATACGCTGAAGAACGAGTATCCGGATTTCGGCGCCACGCTCGACGTGGTGCACCACACGGACTACCTGCTCGGCCTGCTTGCGGAGAAGAAGCTCGTGGCGAGCGCCCCCGTCGCCGGAAAGGTCGTCTACCACGACAGCTGCTACCTCGGTCGCTACAACGGCATCTACGACTCGCCGCGCGAAATCCTCCGCCGCATTCCCGGCGTCGAGCTCGTCGAGCCAGATTACTGGACCAAGTCGCGCGGCCTTTGCTGCGGCGCAGGTGGCGCGCAGATGTTCATGGAGGAACAGAACAACAACCGCGTGAACGTGAAGCGTACGCTTCAACTCATCGACACGGGGGCGCGCACCGTTGCGAGCGCATGCCCCTTCTGCATGACGATGCTCACCGACGGACTCAAGAGTGAGAGCCTCGAAGACAAGGTGAAGCAAATGGATATCGCCGAGCTCCTCGAGCAGAGCTGTCTCGTCGAGCGACAGAAGCCCTCGGAGCAGGCTGCGGCCGAGTAGCCGTCGATAGCCCGAAGGAAATCGCGCTCGCCGTACGCGAACGCCCACTCTGAGTGACCGCAAAAGGACGTGTCGTCCGTCTGGGCGACACTGCGGGAGCCAGGACCATGCTAGCTCTGGGTGCCATGCAGCACATCCGGTGGGTCCGAGGGGCCGCGAGTGTCATGGCTCTTTTGGCGTTTGCGTGCAGTGGCGGCGCGACGTCGAGTTCGAGTTCGGGTAGCAGCGGCGCGAGCGGCCCGCCGGGCAGTACCGCCGCGCGCTGCGTCGGCAAACCCGTCGAGGCCTACGATGTCAACGACCGGGAGTCCTGCGTCAAGCAGGGGTCGACGTGGCGCGATACGGCTCGCGAATGCGAGGGAACGTATTTCAGCGTGAACTGCGCACGAGTCGATAGTTCGACGAGTCCCGAGGAGACCGTGCGTGCAGCGTGCCTCGACATGCCCGGATGCGGCTATACGGAAGCGGACGGCAGCATCACGAAGCCGTCAGGCAAGTGCACGGGGACGAAGATACCCTGCAAGTCCTTGTCGGATGAGGATAGCTGTCGATCTCAATCCGGCTGCATCTTCTACAGCTCGACCGGCTGCGAACCTTTGAACGGTTACAACTACCTCGACAACGTCGACTGTGGCGGTTTGAACATTTCGCAGACGGTTTCGTTTTCGGTCGTGCGAAGCGCGTGTAAGCGTGCAAAGGGCTGCACCTGGACCGACTGATCGCGTCGCGCGTTGCGCTTTGACGCGGGGCAATGTCCTGACGCAATGCGTCTATTTGTCTGAATTTGTTCGGGAAAATGTACCCAGTGGTGGATCCTCACAAACCCCATCCGGTGTCACGGCGAGTGTCAGTTTGGCGGCCAAGTGCGCGAAAGGTGCTCGGCGGATAGTCGCCGATGTCCACCTACATGTGTGGCATCGATGTTGCTCTAAGGGTTTTCACCCATCATGAAAACGTTCACGAGCACCATCCTCGGCATCGCCACCGTCCTCTCGCTTTCCGCCTTCGGCTGCGCCTCGGACGCCGTCGATGACGACAACGCTCTCCAGGAAGGCGACGTCGTTGCGAGTGAGGCTGAGCTCAAGGCCGAGCAGGAGGACTTCTCGGCGCTCGATGCAAGCGACGAAGAGCTCGCCAAGGCCTCGCATGCCGCGAAGGTGTTCGACAACGAGTTCACGCTCTATGCGATCGCCGCGCCCAAGCTCGTGGGCCTCAGCTGGAAGAGCCCCGGCGCCCTCGCTCGCCGCGTTCTCGCAAACGAAGGTCTCGGCGCCAGCAACGCCATCGGCCACGTCCAAATCGGTATCGACTGCGCCGCCACCGCGACCAAGCCCGCCGTTCACATCGAAACGGGCCAAAGCAACGTTGGCGACGACTTCCGCAAGATGGTCATGGGTGAGAAGGCGGGCCTCGGCGTCATGTTCCGTACGATCCCCGGCGAGCTCCAAACCGCCGAAGACGCGCTCGCCACGCTCGACAAGCAGTTCGGGAAGGGCCGCGCCACCTTCGTTCGCAACGGTGTCTCGTCCGAGACCTGCCACGCCCTCGTCGACTACGTTCGCGAGTACCAAGCACGCGGTGTCTACAAGAACTACGGCTTCGTTCGTCCGTCGTACCAGGAAGGTTCCGGTTGCTCGGCCTTCGGCATGTCGGCCGTGAAGCTCGCGAACCTCCTCGAGCCCTACATGGAGAACGAGTGGAAGTTCGACGTGAAGATCCCGATGAGCCTCATCGGCGGCACCACGAATCCCGGCAATCGCGTCGGCGTCCTTCGCCTCCTCCTCCTCGGTCGTCCGTGGGCCCGCGAAGGTGAGCCCCATCTCCGCTTGAACGGTTGGGACCCGACCCTCATGTACAAGTCCATCCAGCAGCGCGCCCGTGAGGGGATCGCCAACGGTTCGGTCACCGTACAGGCCCGTGGTCGTTCGCTCGGCATCGTCGTCGACCGCCGCAACGTGAAGGCAAGCTCACTCCTCTTGAGCGGCACCTACTTCAAGGGCGAGCCCAGCACGACGGACGTGAATCGCTTCCGCACCGCCGACTTCTGAGAGCACCCCCGCGTCGCCAACGGCGAACATGCATCTCGGGTAGCGAGGCCTCGATGGAAACATCGAGGCCTTCTGCTTTTCGATCTCTCTAGACCTAGTTCATCGATCATTGACCACCCTCACGCCCTCGGCAGAATCCAGCGGAGGCGCGGGGCGCGGCGAAGTGATCGAGAAACGACGAAGTCGGCCTAGACTAGATGAGGAAGCCGCCGGAGGCTTCGATTCGCTGTGCGTTGATCCACCCGCTGCCCTCCGAGAGCAGCTTTGCGATGACACCACCGATGTCGTCGGGCATGCCCACTCGACCCAGCGCCGTTTGAGACGACAAGAACGCTTGGAGCTCGGGATTGTCTCGAACCGCACCGCCGCCGAAGTCCGTAGCAATGGCGCCCGGAGCAAGTGTGTTGACGGCGATGCGTCGCGGGCCGAGCTCTTTCGCAAGGTAGCGGGTAAGAACTTCCACGGCGCCCTTCATCGCAGCGTAGGCAGAGTAGCCAGGCAACGCGAAGCGTGCGAGGCCGCTCGAGACGTTGAGGATCTTGCCGCCGTCGTTCATAAGCGGGACGAGCTTTTGGGTCAGGAAGTACACGCCCTTGAAGTGCTGCGCATAGAGCTCGTCGAACGCCTCCTCGCTCGTCTCCAGGAAGGAGCGGTGGAGGCCCGTCCCCGCGTTGTTGACCAGATAGTCGAATCGATCGCGTGACCAGCGACTTCGCAGCGTGCCCTGCAACGCGACCGCGAATGCTTCGAAGTGTTTCGTCTGCGCCACGTCGAGCTGGAGGAGCGCTGCAGTGCGCCCCATGGACTCGAGTTCTCGGACCACCGCGGCCGCTTCGTCTTTCTGCGTTCGGTACGTCACGATGACGTCGACGCCCGCGCGCCCCAAGTGCAATGCCGCGTTCTTTCCGAGTCCCCTGCTTCCGCCGGTGATGAGTGCGATGTGGGTCGATTTCATGTTTGGCCTCCTGGAGCAGCAACCTAGCGCTCCGCCCACGAATGGATAATCAGGTCATATTTGAAAGGACTATTCGTCATTCCTGTATAATGGTCCACGCATGGATCGCCTTCGCATGTTCACGGTGTTCGCGCGCGTCGCCGAAATGGAGAGCTTCACGCGCGCCGCCCGAAGCCTGGGCTTGCCCCTAGCGACGGTCTCTGCGGCGGTGAGGGAGCTCGAAGACCTCGTGGGGAGCCGTCTTCTTCAACGCACGACCCGGCGTGTCCGCATGACCGTCGATGGTCGTATGTTCTACGAGCGATCACGCGACCTGCTCTCGGACGCCGAAGAACTGGAAACGATGTTCCAGGAAGCCAGCGCGACGGTGGCTGGACGTATTCGCGTGGACATGCCGAGCCGCACGGCGAGGCTCCAGGTTCTGCCGCTTCTCGGCGCGTTCTTGGAAGCGTTCCCTGCGATCTTCGTGGAGCTCGGGTCGACCGATCGCGCCGTCGACCTGGTGCGGGAAGGCTACGACTGCGTGATCCGCGTGGGAGAAGTCGCCAACCAGGAGCTCGTCGTGAGGCGCCTCGGAGTCCTCGAACTCGGAAACTTCGCGAGCCCAGCGTACATCGAGCGCTACGGGACGCCGCGGAAGCTCGCCGACCTCGACAGGCACTTTCTCGTCCACTTCACGCCGAGCCTCGGTCAGCGTGTGGACGGGTGGGAGTACGAAGAAGCCGGCGTATGGAAAGAAAGACCGATGGCGGGGCGCATCGCGGTCAACAATGCGGAGTCCTACACGGCCGCTTGTTTGGCCGGACTCGGGATCATCCAAACGCCGCGCGTCAGTCTCGAGAAGGACCTCGCCGCGGGGCGTCTCGTCGAGGTGATGCGAAAGTTTCGGGCACGTCCCATGCCCATTTCTCTGGTCTTCCCGCATCGCAGAAATGTGCCTCGCCGAGTTCGCCTCTTCACGGACTGGCTCGAAAGCACCCTGCGAGCGCAGATGGCGCTCGGTGAGTCTCGTCGCCTAGCATGATGCGGAAGCGCCGCCGAACGAGGACCAGTATCGTGTACTTTACAACTAACAGCTGACGGTGTCCTTCAGAATCGAAGACGCAGTTCGTGTACGGGGCCCCGACTCTCGGGCCGGTTTGCGGGGGGCGCGGGCGGAGTACCTGCTGGTCCTTGCGCCGGAGCAGGCGTGGCCGTAGGAGCCGACCCTTTGCATTGATAGAGGATGCGCCACTCCGTCGTGTTTTGTGTGCTCGACGTGCCTTGGCTGTAGGTGTTCACCGTGGTGATCCTTCCGCTCCGCGTTTGCGTCACGGTGCCTTGCCCTTGCGATTGCGTCACCGTTTGCTGCCCGACGACGACTTCGCCTTCTTCGAGAACGTCGTAGCCCGCGCCCCCGCAGCGCGCGTTCATGAGATCGGCTGCTTCCTTCTCCGTTCCAGACGTCCTGCCACGAATCGCGACCTCTCCGCCCGTCGGAGTGCGCCTCACCTCTCGTACGAAGCCACAGCCGAGAGAAAGCATGAGCGCGACAGAAAAAGAAACGTTCCGCGCGTGAACGCGAGCCCAAAGCCTTTCGTGCATGGGGACAGCATCCTACATCGTTCTCGGTAGGTGTCATCCATTCGTGCGACGTGAGTTCTGGCAACACGGAGGCAGGGTCAGCTAAACTCGACGAGGAAATGGTCCCTTGCGTGATCTGTAAGAAGGCCGTCCAGCCACGAACGAGCAATCCCTATTTTCCATTCTGTGGCCCCCGGTGTCGTCAGATCGACCTCGGGAAGTGGGTCAACGAGGAATACCGAATTGCCAGCGAACCCGGCGCATCAGAAGAAGAGAATGATCCCGAAGACCCCCACACAGGTTGAGGAGCCCCTTAAGACCATGCGATCTTTCCGTCCTACCAAGCTCGTTTCGACGTGCGCTCTCGTCAGTCTGCTTGCGCTGTCCACTTCCGCTCGAGCTCAGCTTGCGCCGCCCCCGCCGCTCGGCGGTGGTGGGGGGACCCAGAACCCGAGTGGTCCGCCGCCCGGGGCCGACGGCACGACACCGCCTGCCGCCTCTCCGGGTGGCAATCCGGGAGGTGGCAATCCGGGCACTCCGCCCGGCAGCGATGGTGCGGGCGCACCTGCCAATGGCGGCAACAATGGCAGTGGCGGCAATGGTGCGCCGGCCGCCGCACCGGGCGAGACGGAGCAGAAGCTGAACGAGGCGGAACAAAAGGACTCTGGTCGTGGCTTCGAGCTTCTTTGGGCGAGGGCCGAAGCCGGCCTCTCCTACATGAACCTCTCGAGCTTCTCGGCAGAAAACCTCGGCCTCAAGCAAGAAGGCAATACGGGTGCGCTCCTCGGCATCGGTGCGGGGCTTCGCCTCTACATCCTCTCGGTCGGCGTGCGGTTCCGTCACCATCAGATGAAAGTGAACACGGAGCAGCTGAACCTCGTCGTCGGTCTCCACGTGCCTATCTCGCAAGTCGACCTCCAACTCGACGTACACGGCGGCTACATGTTCGTGGGCAAGCTCTCCGGCGCAGCGCTCGATCTCTCGACGACCGCCCCCGCGGCCGACCCGTCTTCGGGGGTCAACGCGCGAGGCTTGAACGCAGGTCTCGGCTTTGCGGTCGACTACTACATCATCCCGCAGGTGAGCGTCGGCGCCGGCTTCGGCGCTGACTTCCTTTACCTGAAGCGCCCACCCGTCGAGATTCCCGCGGACACGCCGGAGCCGCTGAGGACGCAACTCGCGAACGACCCGCTCTATCAGCGCTCGGGCGAGTCGGCAGGCTTCGGCTTCAACGGTGGCCTTCGCTTGGGCGTCCACCTCGATCTCTGAGCGGCAACGGCAAAGGGACGAAGCGCTCACTTCTTCTCTCTTCTGCGGCCTCGTAGAGTAAGATTCCCGCCGTGACCGGGCTTCTCGCGACATTGAGGTGGGTGCTCCCGCCGATCTTGCCTGCGCTCTTGCTCTTGTGGGTCATCCGAAACTCCGATCCCATCAAGGAGCCGCTCCGGTGGGTGCTCGGAACCTTCGGCCTCGGCGCGCTCTTCGGAGCGATCGCGCTCTTCATCGAGGTGAAGGTCCTCGCCTGGACCGACCCCATGCAAGCCGAAGACATGCTCGATGGCATGACAACGGGGCGAGGGGGGGCCGCACTGGTGCTGCTCTTCGCTCTATCTGCGCCCGTTCGCGAAGCATCCAAGGTGTGCGCCGCTTGGCCGGCGTTTCGTTCGAAGTACTTCGACGAGCCCTACGACGGCATTGTGTATTCTGCATCCGCTGCGCTCGGCTTCGCGGTCATCGAGAGCGGCTGGATCATCCGCATGCATCCAGGGGGCTTTTGGATCTTCCGCGCACTCCTTGGCCTACCCGCAAATGTGTTCTTCGCATGCGTGTGGGGGTACGCCCTGGGGCGCGTCAAACAAGCGAAGGACCCGGGGCCCGTCTTCCCCGTCGCGTGGTTTGCCGCCACCTTGGCCCACGGGCTCTACGCGTACCTGCTGTATGGTCGCGGCGAGACAACGGTATTCGCAACGTTGCCGCTCCTTGCGACGATGGGTGGCATCTCCCTCGTCGCGGCTCGTGATCTACGTGGCCGAGGCGGCGAACTCGAAGGTGCGGCCCTCATCCGCACGACGGCACTTTCCCTTCAGCGTCTCCCGCCGGTACCTTCGTTCGACGCGTTTCGTAGGGCTCTCAGGCGAAGTGATCAACCCCTTCGGGTGTCCTTCATCGCGTTCGGCGCCTTCGTCACGATGGGCGCCATGCTGCTCGGGTTTGGTGCGGCGGTCGCGGTGGGACACATGGCGAAACTGGATTTCGCAGCCGTGAGCGAAAACGACGTGTCCACTGCGGGGCCCGTCGCGTTTCTTTGCAGCGGCCTCTTGCTCGCCTTTCCGGTCTCGGGCTTTCTTTTGGCGCGGGCGGGCAAGCTGACGAACGTTCTCGAGCCCGCTTTGGCCAGCGCGGTTGCCATCGTCGTGACTCTTGCCGCGCTCGGCGTCGCCGCTCCGGTCGCGCTCTTGCTCGGGCTTTCGTTCTCTCCCATCGCATGGGGCCTCAGTTGCCTTGGCGCATGGATGGGGCGCGAAATCGTGACGCGTTAGGATTTCGTGATAATGGCTTCGGCCCCGGCACAAGCCACGGAGGAGTGACTCGCTTCTGCGCCAAAGCCGCTTCGTCGACGTCCAGCAGGTCGGCAAGACAGGAGTGCGTGCGTGTATGAACGCGCGATTCAGCTGTACGGGCCTCGTCGGAAAGCAGAGCGGCGAGCCGATCAGCCTCAGCGGCAAGTTCTCCTACGCCGGTGGACCCAGGTAAGTGACCGAATTTCATCCGTTTTCTGGTTCGCCTTGACTCGGGCGCCAGAAGATCTAAGGTGCGCGGTCCCTCACTCTACTCCGCAAAGAAAAAGACATGGCCAATCATCCGTCAGCCGAGAAGCGCAACCGTCAACGTATCAAGCGAACCGATCGCAACCGCAATGCGAAGAGCGCGGTGCGAACCATCGTGAAGAAGGTGCGTGCGGCGCTCCAGGCGAAGGACAAGACCCAAGCAACCGCGACGCTGAAGGACGCCATCGTGGCGCTCGACCGCGCGGGTTCGAAGGGCGTGCTCCACAAGAAGACCGCTTCGCGCCGCATCTCGCGTCTCGCGAAGTCCGTCCACAAGCTCGGCTGAGTCGAGCGGCGCGCTTGCGCCGTAGGACTGTGCTTTGGCGGGGGACTTCGTAGGCGTTCGTTTTTCTGGTCGCTATCGGGCAACTCAGCTCATCGGCGGCGGCGGCACGAGCGAGGTCTACCACGCAATCGACGAAGCGTCGGGCGACGACGTCGCGCTCAAAGTGATCGGGGGGCGACTCGCCGACTCGAACCAAGTGAAGGACCGTTTCACCCGAGAGGTGGCGGTCCTTCGGCGTTTGGACTCACCCCACATCGTGAAGTTGCGCGATGCAGGCATCGATGAGGGGCGCGTCTTCCTCGTGCTCGACCTCATCGAAGGAGAGACGCTCGCGAAGAAACTCCAGCGCGAGAAGAAGCTCTCGCTCGAGGAGACGCTCGATATTGCCGAAGACGTGCTCGAGGGCCTGTCGGTCGCGAGCGCGGCAGAGGTCGTGCATCGCGATCTCAAACCTGGAAACATCATTCTCACTCGTTCGGAGTCGCGCGCTTCGTCTCGCGCAGCAATGGCGCGCATTCTGGACTTCGGGTTTGCGAAGCTGACGCAGACAGCGGCGGAGACGACGACCTTGCCACTCGCGCTCACCAAGCTCGGCATGGCGGTGGGGACGCCGTACTACATGTCTCCCGAGCAAGCGCGCGGGGACATGGACGTATCGTACGCCGCAGATCTCTACAGCCTCGGTGTGGTCATGTTCGAATGTCTCGCGGGAAGGCCACCGCACCTCGGCAAAGACGAAAATGAGATCATGATCGCGCACACGTCCCGCGTGGCTCCCGACGTTCGCAAGTATGCGCCAGAGCTCCCTCCAGAGGTCGCGCATTTCTTGAAGAAGGCGCTCGCGCGCGATCCGAAAGAACGCTTTCGCTCGGCCGAGCACATGGGCTCCCGTCTCGCACTCTTGCGCTCCAGCACCGGCACGAAACGGTGGCTCGTTCCGGTCGCCGTGTGCGCGTTGGCCTTCGGCGTCGTCATGACCGCCGTTGCCATCTCCCTGCTCTCGGGCTGCAAAGAAAAGCGTCCTGGGGTGGCTCCCACGATCGGCAGCGCGTCGTCCGCGCCCGCCGAATCGGATGCGGCAAGAGACGCTCGGCCGCTGCGTCTCTTGAAGGTGCCTGCATCGTACGATGCGAACAAGCCTTCACCGCTCGTCATCGTGCTGCACGGATTCGGCTCCGATGGGCCTTCTCACGCGAGCATGTTCGATTTCGGCGGCCTCGCGGATCGCGAGCGCATCATCGTTGCAGCTCCAGACGGGACGCTCCAACCCCGATCGGGTTCGAGGTTTTGGAATGCCGTGCCTGCATGCTGCGACTTCGAATCGCAGCGTCCGGACGACGTGGCGTACCTGAGAGACCTCGTCCAAGACCTCGGGCGCAAGTATCGCATCGATCCACAGCGCGTCTATGCGGTGGGACACTCGAACGGCGGTGCCATGGCGATGCGTCTTGCTTGCGACGCGAGCGACGTATTTGCCGCCGTGTTCTCCCTCGCCGGGCCGTTCTACGACGAAGCCAGTCTCGCCGCGTGCTCGCCCAAGGAACCCGTCTCGGTGCGAATCGTGCATGGCACAGCCGATCGCGTCGTGCCCTTCGAGGGCGGCAAACTCCGGACCATCCACGCCGATCAAGCTCCGCGCGTTACCCCGAGTGCGGGTCGCATCGCCCAGTTCTTCGCCAACACGAATGGCTGCGGTGCGCCAAGCACGGGCCCCGCGCCACTCGTCGTCGATGTGGCCAAGAAAGGACCAGGTAGCGAGGTGACACGCTACGGTTCTTGCAAGAATGACACAAGTGTAGAGCTTTGGAGTGTGGCAGGGATGGGGCACGCTTGGTCAGAGCCCGGCCCTGCATGGCTGGGAGACGTGTGGAGCTTCCTCGACGGACACCGGAAGAAGCGTTGACCCTTAGGAGCCGGGCTTCGACAGAGTGACCGCGAGGCCGAAATGATCGGACGCGTGCACGCTCGGGTAGATGCCTTCGTGTGCCAGTGGGTCACGCAAGAAGAGACACGCGTCGGATACTTCCAGCGTCTCGACGCTCGTGTCTTTGGGCGCTCTGTAAAGGACGTAGTCGACGCGCTGAATTGCGGCGCGCGGCTCGAAGCGATGCGCGAGCGGATTGTGATCGGGATGAGGGTGGAACGTGATGGGGTCTTCGTCGGCGAACGCATCGCAAAAGTCGCCGAAGAGCGCTGCGAGGCACGCGTACTCACCCGCGCGTACTTCCGTCAGCCCATTGATGTTGAAGTCGCCACAGAGGATGGTGGCCACGCTCGGGTCGCTCCGCTCGTCGACGAACGCGCGAACTTGCTCGAGCTGATGTCGGCGCACGAAACGCGCGCCTGCGTCGTAGCCCGACTGCATGTGCGTCGTGAACACGTCGAGCGCCGGTCCGCCCGGCAAGAGCACGCGCGCGTGCGCTACGCCTTTCCGAGCCACGCGTTCGCTATTGCGTTTCGGCCCCGTGAACGCACGCATCTCAGACTGCACAATCGGACCATGAGACGCGAAGCCGAGCCCCGAGCCTCCGATGGTCAGAGGGTAGAATGTCGACGTGTTCGGGTCGCGCGTCTTGTGCGGCTGGGGCAAACGATCGAAGAACTCTTCGACGTCTTTCAACCACACCTCCTGAACGCACAAGACGTCGAGGGCACCGAGCTCACGCAGGAGCTGGGGATGAACGAATCGTTCCGCGTCCTCCGCACCTCGCCAGCGCAAGAAGGCGCGGGGGCTCTGTGCGGCACCGAAACAGTTCCACGTCGCGATTCTCCAAGACGATGTGTCCACGACTAGGGCCACGAGCGTAACGCCATAGTACGCGATTCGTGACGTCAGGTCTCTAACGCTGCGCCGGCAACCTTCGGCGTTCCCGCACGCCGCCCCCTTGTTTTCTCGGCAAAGACGAGGGTCCCGGCCTTTGGCACGCCCCCTGCTTTATCGAACGTCGTGCGGCGTGGTGCCGTACATCCCCCGTGCGCGCCCAAGCTCCTTGAGGCGTCGTTGTCGTGAGACTGTGCGCGCACGGGGGCCCATTCAACCCACAGGCAGCGTGAATGCGAGAGCGTGTAGCCACGTTCGAGCGTTCCTAGAGGGCGATCGTGCGATCTGGCTTGGCCGGAACGGCTCTTCTGTTCATCGTGGGAGCATGTGCGCTCTTCTCCGGCTGTGCCGGCGAGCGCGACCCGGTGAATCGCGTTCAGCCGAATGCGCTCCCGAAGAGCTTCTTCCTCGGCGAGGACCTCGTCCTTCCTACGGACGATCCCGAGTTTCGGATGAAGGCTTTCACGATCGACAGCTCGAAAGACCAGTCGGCCTTCACGATTGGTGAGTTCACGGCAGTGGATCGCATTCGCTGGGAAGTTACCGAAGATCTGTTGCTCGCGCGTCGCTCGTACCAGGAAGTGGATGGCGCAGACAGTCGCATCAAAGCCAAGACCTCGCGGGGGTTTCCCTCGAAGCCGACCGGTACCATCGTGGGCGCGTTCAAGATCCTGTCCCACTTCGACATCGTTCGCGAATACAACGCGCAAACCGGAGAAGAGAACAACGTCATCTCCGAGAACACGATCGACAGGCCCTGGCACGCGCGGTCTTACATGCGCATCGACTGGTCGAAGAACCTCGCTGCGGCATCCGACGACAGCAGTCGCTTCTTCGGACTCGGACGCGCGACGCCGCTCGAGTATGCCGTGACGAACGAGCAAGACGAGGATGCGGTCCACGTCGAGCTAGAGAACGGTTACCTCGACGTCACGAACAAGTTCACCGTTCAGCCAGCCCAGATCGAATTCTCTTGGGGGCAAGTTCCCGAGTGCCAACTGACGAGTGTCGTCACGGGGACGCCTTCGTACGACTGCAATCCACAGGAAGCGAAGGTGCGGCTCTCTTTTGCAAAGGTCGCTGCCGACGAGGACTTCGAACCGTTCGAAGACAACAGCGCCTGGCGCGAAATCGTCGGCAACTGGGGCGGTTCGGGGGATGGCGCGGCTCCATGGCTCGGGCCTCCACGCACGAAGTGGGACCCCGCCTACGGCATTACGGACGCGCAAACGAAGCGCTTCAAGGCCATTCACGGTATCTGGAAGCGAAGTCACCAAGAAAAGGCGTGCACGTCGAACGCCGACGACGACAAGAACGGCAGCGCGGACGAATGCGAGAACTCGAAGACGGGATATGGCGGCAGGGGAGGCGCGCAGTGCGACGTGAACGTCGGCAAGTGCACGATTCCGGTGCGCGATCGCGAAATCAAGACCATCGCTTACTTTCTCAATCGCGAAGCGCCTGCAGAGCTTCAAGACGCGGTCGATGCGAGCGGGAATGTTCGAGCGCGAGGGACGCTCGAGGAGCTCGTGTTCGCTTGGAATCAGCTGCTGGAAGTCTCCGTGGCCTATCGTCGCGAAGTCGAGTGTCGCAGGACAGGGGGCGGAGATCGTGACCGCTGTCACGCAGAGTTCTTCGAGAGCGACGGAAGTCCGCAAGGCAAAGTGATGGTGTCGTATGGCGCCTGGCTCACCGACAAAGTGAGGAAGCGACCGAGCGACAAGGGAAACCCCGTGCTCGCAGTGTGCCACAATCCCGTTCGCAGCTACGACCCCGCGCCATGCGGAAAGGCCGGCGACCTCGCGCGACTGGGCGACATTCGAAAGAACTTTCTCGTCTACTGGCCGTATGCGTCTCGAGCGCACTACGGTGGTGTCGGGGCAAACCCTCCGGACCCTCTGACCGGCGAAACATTCGGCGCAACCGCGACGATCATGGGGCGCAGCGCGAGCTACGCGGCCGCGATGCAGCGCGACATCGTGCAAGTGGCGCTCGGCGACATGGCCATGTCCGAGCTCGTACCGGGCACTCCCGCAGAACGCTACGGAGAAGCTCTACGCGACGGGCTGGGCCGCGCGTTTCCATCGCCCGCATTCACCCGCGAAGACATCGACGCGAAAGTTTCGTCACTCAACCTCACGAACCTACGTAGCACGGTTCCGTTTCGGTCCTTGCAGGGCACCGACCCCATTGCACGGGGCGTGAGCTTCGCCAAAGATCGCGCGCGTAGCGTACTCGACACGGGGACGACCCTCGCCGGCATGGTCAAATACGCCGCCATCGCGTCGAAGCTGCAAGATACACACTATGAAGCCGACCTGGTCGACAGCCACTGGCTCCTCGGCACGCACGGTGCAAATCCAGAGACGCCGATCAGCAAGTCCGTGCTCGAAGAGTCGTCACCGTTCCGTGGTCTCGACCCCATTCGGATCGAGAGCATGCGCGCGTGGCACCAGGGACAACTCGAGGCCAAGGGCGCCTGCTTTCACGACAGTGCGCTCGCGGGAGCCGGGAGCGTGTATCAGCCTGCCCTCGCCGGATACTTCGGCGCTCGCTATGGGCATCTGGACCGCGCAGAGCGGGGACGGCTCGTCTATGAAGACCTGTTCAGAGAAGCGGTGAAAGGGATCGGTCTTCACGAGCTCGGTCACTCGCTCGGCCTACGCCACAACTTTGCGAGCTCGTGGGATGCGCCGAACTACAACCCGCAATACTGGCAGCTGCGGACGAACGAGGGAGCCGGCATTGCGCCATGCGGTGGCCCTCGAAGTGGCGTTTCCGACACCTGCATGGGACCGCGATACCTCGATCCCACGACGCCCGACGAAGAAGGAAGGGCGGGGGAGTCTCGGCCGGGCATCGACTACTTCGCGAACACCTCCACCATGGAGTACCAACTGGAGCGTTTTGGTGAAACGGTGGGGCTCGGCACCTACGACCAGCATGCGATGAAAGCTCTCTATGGCCGGGTGCTCGAAACCTTCGACGATCGCTCGGTCCCTATCGATGCGCAGCCGAAGTTCGCGGCCAAAAACCATTCGCAGCTGAACGAACGCGACCTCGTCCAAAACGGCCGCAATCTCTTTTCGCACTACACGTCGACCGCACGCCTCATGAAGGTGTTCGACAACATTCGTGACTGCCGAAATGCAACCGAAGAGGAGAAGCGCATCGGGGCATGGCGCATCGTGCACGGAAAGGTTTGCGCGCCGCCGCCGAAGGACCACTGGTCCTGGGATGACTTCCGGAGCGACCCCATCCCTGGCCTCGACCTCTCTGCGTTCCGGTGGCACGCCATCGATCGCGACGGAAAGGATCGCGTTCGTTGGAACTATCGATACGGCGAGCAGTACACCGCGGGGGGCTACATGCATGCCGCGATGGGTGATGCGGGCGCCGATCCTTACGAGCTCACTCAAAACCTCGTTCGAAAGTTCGATCAAGCCTACCCGTGGCAATACTTCCGCCGCGGCCGCGGGGAGTGGGACAGCTACATGTTCCTCCCTTATGCGACGACCTCCGCCTACTTCGCTCGCCTTCGTGCCTATCATTGGCAAATCGCCACGGACCTTGGGCGAGCGTCGGACGCGGAGCTCGCGAGCGACGACGCGATGCGGCCCTATGCCATGGCCGGACACGACATCTGGAACTTCTTGGTTCGCGCCATCACCATGCCAGAGCCGGGCGGGTATGCGCCTTCGGCGGCCCGAACGCCGGTCGACGCAGCGTTCTCGGTATTCGATCTCGCACCACGGTCGGAGCTGCCTGTTTTCGGGCTCGGCATCGTCGACGGTCGTTACATCGGTGAGGCCTTCGATGGAGACCTCGGTGGCTCTTGGGACTACCAGAAGTACCTTCATCACACCGGGTACGAGGCCGAAAAGGCGATGGCCATGATGCAACTCATGGACTCCCGACCGGCCCTGTTTGCGGTCGTGCGTGACAGCTTCTTGGATGGTCGAGCAGCACAGATCAGCTTCCGGAGTGACCTGCCCCAGGCGGTCGACCGACTGCTTGGAGGTATCCTTTCGGAAGACTGGGAGACCTTCGCGCCGTTCGCAACGGTCTCCACCACGTGCTCTGTCATGGGAGACTGCAAGACGTCTCGCACGGCAGCACTCGGAATGATGGATATTACACGTAATGCGATCGCTCGCCCGGAAGGAGCGATGACCGTGTTCCCCAACATCGGGTACAAGCAGCAGCTCGCGATGGGAATCTACGCGGTCCTCTTCGCCAAGATGAACAACGACATCGAGCTCGCGAACAAAGTTCGACTCTGGCTCTCGAATGAGCCGGTACCGCCACTCGCCGGGCATACGCGAGCTTCATTCACGGACCCGAAGAGCGGCTACAAGTACATGGCGAATCGCTTTGGAGACGAGCCCATCGGGGCAAGGCTCGTCGATCGAGGCATCGCGTCTCGCATGCTCGTGCATGCAAATGCGCTACTCGCCCAAACGTATCGCGTCGTACGAGGCGCAGACGATAGGCCGGTGCTCGATGCGGAGGGATCTCCGACCCTCATCCTCGGTCCCAAGGGAGAACCGCTGCTCGTGTCCGATTCTGGCGACGGAAAAGAGCTCACCTTCCGTCGCTACGTCGAGCTACTCGACGCGATGCGTCAGATCAATCGCGCTCTGGGCAATGGACCGCTGGCCGCAGGCGAGGACTGAGGCTACCGTGCGGCCATGCGAAACGGCCGTCCTCTTCTTCTTCCGCTTCTTCTGACTGCGATTCTTCCGCTCGGCGCATGCGACGAGACAGTGCCCGACTCGAAGGCCGATGCGGCCGCCGACAGCGGGACGCCCATCAAGTATCCGTACGATTCCGTCGAACAGAAAGAGACGTTCAAAGGGGCAGGGCTATCGGCCCCGGTCGACGTCGTTCGCGACGACATGGGCGTTCCGCACATCTTTGCGATGAATCTGCCCGACGCTTCGTACGCGCAGGGGTACTTCATGGCACGCGACCGGTGGCTCGAGATGGACTTCGCCCGTCGTCAAGCGTCCGGCACACTGACGGAGATCGTTGGCTCGCTCAACGAGCAAGCGATTTTGAGCGACATCAACTATCGCACGCACCACATGCGTCGCACGGCAGAGGCCACCTTCAAGGCCCTCCAGGAATCGCAAGACCCGGACGACAAGAAGATCGTCGCGTCACTGAATAGCTTCACAGCAGGTGTGAATGCATGGCAGGCGGATCTCGCGAAGGCCGACTACAAGTTCCCCGAGCAAGTCGCGCTCCTGTACAGCCAACTCTCGGTCACTCCGTGGGTCCCCGCCGACTCCCTCCTCCTCGGCGAACTGCAGGCCTTCCAGCTCGCGTTCAATGCCGATTCCGAAGTGCAGCGTTCGAAGACGGCGCTCGCAGAGCAAACCGAATTCGTCGCCTCGGCCGATGCCGAACGCAAGAAGCGCGCGGGCTTCACGGACGACTACGGCATGTTTGCGCCGTTCGATGCAACGCACACCGTTTCGGGCTGGGGCGAAGTCACGGCAGCGCTCTTGCCAGGGCTCAAGCCAAACAAGACCCTGCGTTCGCAGCCCGTGCAGCAGAAGAAGGCAAAGAGTGTTCTCGCCCTCCTCGATCGCGCCTCGCGAAGTTTGCAGGGGGTGGGGCTCGACAAGATCAACGACCCGTCGCGCGGCTCGAACAACTGGGTCATCGGCCCATCCCTCTCCGCTACGGGCCATGCCATGGTGGCGAACGACACACACCTCTCGCTGTCGAACCCGGCGGTCTTCTATCTGAACCACATCACGACGGCGGAGGGGTTCGACGTCATGGGCGTGCAGTTCCCGGGCATTCCCTTCGTCATCCTCGGCATGAACCAGAAGCTCGCGTGGGGCAGCACCGTCAACTTCATCGACGTGACCGACGTCTACCAAGAAGAAGTGGTCGACTGCGCGGCGGGCGGAGGCAAGTGCGTCAAGTTCAAGGGCACCGAGGTGAAGCTCATCGAGCACGCCGAGACTTTCAAAATCGGCGCTCATGGCAAAGTCGACGAGACGAAGACCTTCACGTACTACGAAGTTCCGCATCACGGTCCGATCATCCCGAACGTGGTCGATAAAGCGGTCCAGCCCCTCAAGGGAAGCGAGCTCTCGATCAAGTACACTGGCTATGAGCCGGGACGTTTGCTCCGCGCCGTTTATGCTCTCAATACGGCCAAGACCGTCGACGAAGGTGTCAAAGCGGTCGAGGATCACTTCACGCACGGCGGCCAAAACTGGGTGCTCGCCGACACGGCTGGCAACATCGCTTGGACGCAGACGATTCGCGTTCCGAAGCGCCCGAAGGGGACGAAGCCCTGGGCGGTCCTTCCCGGTGACGGAAGTGCAGAATGGCAGGGATACTTCGATCCGAAGGAGATCCCGCACGCGAAGAATCCCGCAAAGGGCTACCTCGTCACCGCGAACGCAGACCCGCTCGGCATGACCGACGACAACGACCCCATGAACGAGCCCGAAGTGGGCGGCTTCCCCAAGTACATGGGCTGGGACTACGACCCTGGCACGCGCGTCAGCCGCATCACCAAGCGCATCCTCGAGGGCACCGACGGCGGCAAGAAGCTCGACATGGATGGCATGCAGAGCATCCAGGCCGACGCGATCAGCGATTTCGGTCGCGCGTTTGCGCCCACGTTCCTCGCGACCGCGAAGGCTCTCGACGAAGAAGCAAAGTCCCCCGGAGCCCACCCTGCGCTCGCTCCGGTACTTGCGAATGCCTCGGCATCGGTGAAGGGCTTCTTCCAGAGCGCACAAGACATCGTCAAGGCCTGGACCTACGACACGCCTGCCGGCATGGCCGACGAAGCGCCGACTGCGACCCAGGTGAACGACTCGAAGGCGAGCCTCATCGTGGCCGCGTGGACGGGGTTCTTCGCGCGCGGTGTCATGGGCGACGAGCTCAAGGTGCTGAACACGCCCATCTATCGCAACTCCGCCCTCAAACTCGCCGCCCAGCTCTTGAAGGACCCGACGAAGCTGAAGACCGGTGAGGCGCTCTACGATGACCTTTCGACCCCCGAGGTCGAGACGAAGGAAGTCGTACTCGGCAAGAGCGTCGTCGACGCGATCGACTTCTTGTTCAAGGCCGTCAACGCCAACCCAGACCTCTGGCGTTGGGGCAACGTGCACACCGTGACGATGAAGTTCTTCGCCTCCGTCGGGCTCGATCTTCCTTCGACGCCGAGGCACGGTGGCGACGGTACGGTCGACGTCGCGAGCCACGGTGTTGCCACGAACGACTTCAGCTACAGGTCGGGCGCTGCCATCCGTTTCGTGTGCGATCTCGACCCCGTAAAGGGGCCGGTTGCTCGCAACGTCATTCCTGGCGGCGAAGTCTTCGATCCGAAGTCGCCGCACTACAAAGACTTTTTCGACCTCTGGACGAAGAACAAAACGACGGACCTCGCGTATCAACCGGCCGACGTCGTCGCGCGCGCGAAGCAGGAGCTCGAGAAGAACAAGATCGGCCGCGCCCGCTTCGCACCCTGAAGTGACAGGGCCCTCTCGGGAGCGCCTTTTTTCGAGGCGCTCTTCGAGAGCTCAAGGCTTGCTGCAACAACGAAAGCCCACGTCGCTGAGGTCGTTCTCGTGTCCCTCGCGGTCGTGGGCTTCGGCTTGTTGACAGGTCGCGACTTCGTGTTTGTTGAAGCAGCTCGCGCCGCGCAGGCGACATCGGTCGTTCGCGTCGCACGAGTCTTCCCACTCCTTGACGTTTCCGGTCATCGACAAGAGTTCGGGTGAAGCCCCATGACACTCTGGAAATTGGGAGGGCGCTACCTCGCACTCGTTCTCGTTCGGTTGGTCGACGTTGCACTTTCCGTCGATGTGCGTCGGTCCGTAGGGGTAGGGCTCGTTCTTCTGCGTGCACGCGGCGAACCACTGGCTCTCGGTTGGCTGCGCGAGACCTGCAAACGCGGCGCTGCCGCCGGCCGGCTTCCCGCAGAGTCGCTTGCCGGCCCAGTTGCAGTAGGCGGTTGCGTCGCACCAGTCGACGTAGCGCATGGGAGAGTCTTGTTCCTTCAGACTCAGCACGTACTTGCCGTTACCCTTTGGCTCGCGTGATTCTCCCTCGCAAGGCGCGGGCGCCTTGTGGCCGGAGGGGTCTGCCAAGAAGACCTTGTACTCGGCGATGGAGACTTCCGTCGCGTCGATGCAGAACGGCGTGACGTTGGGCACGACGATGGGAATTTGCTTCACGCCTTTCACGTTCGTGGGGCACGTGAACGTGGTGGCATCGAGAGGAAGTGTGCCGTCTGGCAAGGCCTCGCCGTCGCCGGGGATGATGGTGCCGCCATCGCTGCCGCTCACGCTGGCCTGCGGAAAGCTGAGCGTAAGGCTGCATTGTACAAGCATCAGCGCCAGAGGAGCCGCGAAGAGGAGGGCGACTCGGAGGCCTTCGCCATTCGTAGGAGCGAACTTTGCGCGCACGGTTCCGGGAAAGTGTACCACGTCGGAGGAGAGGCGCGTTTTTCGTCCAGTGGGAGTGAACCATGACCATTTCGGTGGAATCCTTGGCATCGAGTGCAGAAATTCCGAGTGCACGGTGCACGGCCCCTGCTATCGTGGGCACCTATGAGCCATAGGGTGTCAGTCATTCGTGCGTTTTCTGTTCTTTCGCTCACTTCCGTTCTGGGGCTCGTAGCCTGCAGCTCCGGTGGAACGGCGAGTGAAGGTCTCGGTGGAAACGAGAACGGCGACGGCTCGGGTGCAACGACGTCCGGAGGCAACAACACCAGCGGCGGAACGTGCACGCCGAAGTGCGAAGGCAAGGTCTGCGGTGGCGACGGCTGCGGTGGTGAGTGCGGCACGTGCGCCGGCAAGCAGACCTGCAACGCGAGCGGTCTTTGCGAGACGCCGGTGCCGGCAGGTGTCACGTGCCCTCCGACCGGAGCGACCGGCAAGACGCCTGGCAAGGTCATTCTCGAAGGCGACGTGCCTCTCCGTCAGGGCGGCGCGTACTCGCTTCGCTCGAACTGCGCGAAGCCGATCTACATCCTCGGCGTGACCGAGAGCTGCGGCATCTGTATGGGGCACCTCGCCGAGTGGACGAAGCCGGGTGGCTTCTTCGAACAACTCAAGAACGATGGCGTCGACGTCGTTCTCATCCACGCGACGAACAAGGCCGAAAAGGCCCCCAGCGCTGCGGAGACTGCCACGCTCGTCGCCAACTACAAGCTCGATCGCTTCAATGTCGGCAGTGATCCGAAGGCCAACACCTTCGAGTCGTTCATCGGCAAGCGCAGCGGTTACGGTGGCGCCCGCATTGCGATTACCGTGAAGCCCGGCAACATCATCGGCCAAGTGGGCCAGATCGACTCCGAGGCCGACATCCGCAAGGGGCTTGGTCTGTGAGAGCGCTTGCCCGGGTGCTCTCGGGCGCAAGCTTCGCGCTCCTCCTGCACTGTTCCGCGGCGGAGACCACCGTCGACGAACCAGCGCCGAAGCCTGTTCTCACCCCCGAGGAGTCGCAGAAGCCCGCGACGTGCAACGACAACTGGGTCTCGGTGGCCGTCGGAAGAGTCACGACGAGTGACGGGCAGCCAATCGTCGGTGCCACCGTTGGCTATTGCGTGAAGACGGAGACGAACCTCTGCCTGCCGGTGACGGCGTCGGAAAAAGGTGGATGGTACACGTATCGTATCGATGCGTCGCACCGATGCCTCAAGGAAATCGTCTCTCGCGCCGACCCGAAGGACGAAGATCTCGGCAAGTACAGCGTCTCCTACTGCCCGATTCCGCTTTCGGCCACGAACGGACTTCTCGAACTCCAGACGTCTCAAGTGCTGTATCCCGTCGAGCGTCCGCTCTCGCCCATCTCGGGTGGCGGAAGGCGGAGCGTCAGTTTTCCTTCTGGCATCGAGCTCACGTTCGCGCCAGACGACTTCGTCGATCAACAGAACTCCCCCAAAATTGGCGCTGCGATTTTGGACGTCACGAAGCCCCCTTGCTTCGTGAAACCCTCCCATGCTCTCGCCATGCTCGTCGCCTTCGGCCCCGACATGAGCGTCAACGTACTGTGGGACAAGCCCAAGGTCGGCTTTCGCATCCCGAACAAGGCGAAGCTCCCGGAGGGCTCCAAGGTCGAGTTGCTCATCCTCGGCGGTTTCGCGACGAAGCTCGACAAAGAGCACAATGCGGAAGAAGGCAGCTTCGAGCCCTACGGAACGGGAACGGTCCGCAATGGTTTCATCGAGCCGGACCCGGGCAGTGAACTCCCGGCCCTCACGATGCTCGGCATCCGCGCGAAGAAGTAGGGCCAGGGACCGAACGGTCGCTGGCGGGGCTCGGGCGGCTTCCCCGTAGCCTCGGCTGGCGCAACAAAAGCATGCGCCTGCGCGTCTCACGGGGATGAACGAACCCACGGCCCCGCAAAGACCCGAGGCATGGCCCTCGGACGTAACCGCTCAGCCCTTGGGGGCACTCTCTGCCGGGACGCCTCTATCGCCGGCGTACCCCTCCTATGCGCACGGCGGTGGCGCGTACCGTCCGTACCCCGTGGTGGTGCCCTGCGCCCCTCGCGCCTTGCCTCCGCCGACGGAACGCGCGTGGAAGGCTCGTGAAGTCCTCGCGTTTCTCGGCGTCATCCTGGTGGCCGACCTGTTTCTCTGGAACTCGTGCGGGGGCGTGTCGTTCGCCCTCTTCTTGCTTGCCGCGGCGGCGTTGGGGTTCGCGATGGCGCGCGTTCGGAGAGCGCCGCTCCGCCTCGCGGCGTTTGGCGTTTTGCTCGCGTCGGTGGCTGCCCGTGCCGCGTTTCTCCCGACGGCCGGGACGGTGGTTCTCGGACTTGCGCTCTTGTTCGCTTTCGTCGTGCAACTTCGCACACGGAGCGGCAGCGCGATGGAAGCATTGTCGAGCTTCGCGCACACCTTCGTCGCATACCCTTCGCGCGTGTGGGCACTCGTGCGTGGGACGACGCAGCTCGTCCGACGTGTACCTCTCCAGCGCGGAACCATGCTGCAGGTCTTCGTCCCGCTCGCCCTCGTCGGTGTGTTCGGAGGGGTGTTCGCACTCGCGAATCCGCTCGTAGGTCGCTATGTCTCTCATGCGGCAACGTGGGTGGCCACGCACATCGCCGTGCCCGAGTTCCTGCGCGTGCTCTTCTGGATTGCGCTTGCGCCGCTGGGCCTGGCGCTCATTCGGCCGGCCATACGTTTTGCGCGAACCTCGGTGGCGATCGATCGTTCGACGACCGCGACGCAGCTTTCCGTGCGTATCGCGAACAACAGTCTCGTCGGCCTCAATGTGGCGTTCGCCGCATTCCTCGCACTCGACGCGAACTACCTTTGGCGAGGCGCGCCCCCGCCTGGAATGACGACCCAGACGTATGCGCACGAGGGGGCGTTCTGGCTCACGGTGGCGCTGTTTCTCACGACGGTAGTACTCGGGATCGCGTTTCGCGGACCGCTCGCGTTCGATGCGAAGGCCAAGACGACGCGCACGCTTGCGTGGGTTTGGATTGGGCAAAACCTGGCACTTGCGGGCTCGGCGTTTCGTCGTATGGCCATTCATGTAGAGTACAGTGGTCTCTCCAACTTGCGTATCTTCGGGTACTTCGGGGCAAGTCTCGTTCTCGTCGGGCTCGTGCTCGTCGCGATGAAGCTGAGGGGCGTGAGGAGCGCGCGCTGGCTCATGGCGCGTCAGCTCGATGCGTTTGCCATCGCCTTCGTGCTCTTCTCGGTCCTCCCGACCCATCGACTCGCAGCAAGCGTGAATGTGGCGCGCCTCCAAGCGGGAGAGCTTCGACCGGCCATCCACCTCGTGGCTCAGGCCCATGAAGACGAGTCGGCCGATGTACTCTTGCCGCTCCTGCACCACCCTGACGCACGTATTCGGGAAGGAGTGGCGCAGCTCCTCCTCGACCGAGACGATGAAGGGAAGGCGCAGAAGGGCGCTTGGTACGAGAGCCGCTTGCCGTCTCACGCCTCGCGGAAGGTGGCTGCCCGGCACGCGGAGCTCCTCGCCGTGCGGGGCAACAAGGATGGGTCGGACGTAAGGCAGGCCCTTCATCGGCTCGTCGTGGCCGCCAACGACGGGCAATCATGGGAGCTCTTGCTGTCGCTGCCGGCGGCGCAAACTCGCGGAAACGGCAGCAGAATCGACTGAGCTGCACCTCGAACGGACGGGCCTTGCGGGGAAAACCGCGTCACAAATCTCGCTTTACACGGTGAGCGAGTTTCTGTAAGACTCTGGGCATCGCGCGGTGGGCCCGTGCGATAAGTACGGTCGTAGTTACTACGTCCCCATCGTCTAGAGGCCCAGGACGCTGGGTTTTCATCCCGGTAACGCGGGTTCGACTCCCGCTGGGGACGCCAAGTCGAAGTTCGAAAGTCGTATTGGCTGCACAGGCCCTTCCCGAAAAGGAAAGCCGGTGCAGCCAAACGCATTTAAGCGCGTCCCAACCAGAGGGCGCAGAAGGCGGCAGCACGATGGCTCTCGGAGCGACGATGTACCACATCGAGGTGTCCCTCTCCGATGTCGACCGGGGCGTCTACGAGTCGCTCGACTTGCGTCTCGCTCGGCACCCTTCCGAGACGCTTCGCTACATGTTGACGCGTCTCTTCGCCTACGCGCTCTCCTATGCGGAGGGGATCCAGTTCAGCAAAGGTGGTCTTTCCGATGTCGATGAGCCACCCGTGTCCATCGTGGATCCGACGGGCCTCTTGCTCGCGTGGATCGACGTGGGTGTGCCTTCGGCGGAGCGCCTGCACCGAGCAGCGAAGGCCGCGCGGCACGTAAGCGTGTACACCTCCGCAAACCTCGCGCAGCTCCGCAAAGAAGCTTCGTCGCGTCCCATCCACAAAGGCAGTGACATCGACGTGTGGCCTATTGCTCCTGCGTTTCTCGAGAGACTCGAGCCCCTCGTCGAAAGAAATACGACCATGGATGTGACGCGCAACGATGGCGAGCTGTACGTGACGATCGGCGGAGCCCAGTTCGACACGAAGATCGCGCGCGTACCCTTGATCGAAACGGCTCAGTAGGTTGGGCTCGCGTCCGCTTCGCTCTCGCCGTCGGGGCACGGTTGGGAGCCATAGCGCACCAAAACGGTGTTTTCGGCCGCATCGAGGCATTCGAGTAGGCGCACGTCTGCGACAGCGTAGATACGACACTTTCGTCCGAGCGAAGGGCACGTCGCAGGCCAGCCTTGCGCCGGTAGACGCGCGGTGATGAGCGCCGTGTCGTATCGCTCGATGCGCTTTTTGCCCTCGATCTCGCTTCGTGTGGCCGCATACGTGGCGGCGCACTCGTACTCGCTGCACTTGTCGGCGGATAGCAGCGCCCCCGGGTATCGAGGGACCTTCTTCGACCAGCCATCGGGTGTTCGGTTGGCGACGGAACCTCGGGCTGCGAGCGAGCCATACCCCAAGCATGCGGCAGCCAGACCCCACGGCAGGGCGATGCGCCAAAGGACGCTCGCCACCGTTCCGGCTTTGGCGAACATGAAGCGCACGCTTCCCCACAGTAGAGGCACGTACGCCGCAACCCCTCCGTAGATGCACGTGCGCAGGTCCGCAAAGTGCTGACGTTCGACGGCGAGCGCGAAAGCTCCGAGGACCAGCAACGGAAAGAACGCGACGAAGAGAACCCTCCCTGCGACGAATTTTCGAGGCGCTCGCTCTGGCACGCGGTCACCCTACCAGAGCCGCTCGGCCCAAGGAGGACTTTGCGAAAGGACCGCGCATTCGCGTATGATGACGAACTCGCATGAATATTTTCAAGTTCGGTGGAACCTCGATTGGCTCACCCGATGCGATTCGCCGTGCGGTCGGTATCGCGAGCAAACGCGCCCGCGCCGAGGACGCCTCGCGCAATCCGCTCGTCGTCGTCGTGTCGGCCATGGCGGGGATGACCGACTTGCTTCTCGGAGCCGTGAACGCAGCCGCGCGAGGAGACGCGGAAGCCGTTTCGCTTGCCGCTCGAAAGTTTGCCGACACTCACGAAGGCGCCATCGCGGAGCTCGTACCGGAAGGACCTTCGCGCGCTGAGCTTCGCGCGTACCTCCAAGCGTCCGTGACCGAGCTCGAGAACATCTGTCGCAGCGTTGCGGTCCTGAAGGAGCTTTCCCCACGTACGCTCGATGTGACGGTCGCTCGAGGTGAGCGAGCGCTCGCACGCATCTTCACGACGGTCTTGTCCGCAGAGCTGGGCGGGCGCGAAGTGGTCTACGTCGACGCAACCGAACTCATCGTCGTCGAACACAGTTTCGGCACGGTTCACGCCGACTACGCGGCTTGCGAGGAGAGCGCGAAGAAGCACATCGTTCCTCTGCTCGAACGCGGAGCGGTCGTCGTCGTTCCCGGCTACATCGGCCGCACGCGCGACACGGATCTCGTCACCCTCGGTCGCGGTGGTTCAGACTTTTCGGCGGCCATCCTCGCCAATGCGCTCAGCGCGAGTGACGTGGGCGAAGGCCATGCAGCCGTCACGCTCTACAAGGAGGTCGACGGGCTCATGACGACCGACCCGCGGCTCGTACCGGCCGCGCGTCTCGTCGCAGAGCTCCACTATCGCGAGGCAGCCGAGCTCGCATACTACGGGGCCAAGATTCTCCACCCGCGCACGATGATTCCGCTCATCGCGAAGCGCATTCCGCTCACCATCAAGAACACGTTCAATCCCGACACGAGCGGAACGCGTATCGCGGGCGACGTGTTCACGTCCGGCTCGCCCGTCAAGGCGCTCACCGCGGCGATGAATCAAGCGCTCGTGGCCGTCGAGGGCAGAGGCATGATGGGGGTTCCCGGCGTCGCTGGCCGAACGTTCTCTGCGCTCGCTCAGGCCGGCATTTCCGTGTCGGTCATCAGCCAAGGAAGCAGCGAGTCGAGCATTTGTTTCATCGTGCCCGAGGCCGAAGAAGCAGCAGCCGTGCGCGCCGTCACGGAGACGTTCGCACACGAAATTCGTCTCGGTCTCATCGACGGCCTTCGGGTGGAGCGCGGTGCAGCCGTCGTCGCGGTCGTGGGGCTCGGTATGCGCGGTGTACCAGGCATCGCCGCGCGTACGTTCGGTGCGCTCGGGCGGGCAGGAACGAACATCGTCGCCATCGCCCAAGGCTCGTCCGAACTCAACATCTCGGTCGTCATTCGCGGGGCCGACGTCAAGGCTGCGCTTGCGGCTCTCCACGACGAGTTTCAGCTCGAGAAAGCGTCGGCGCTCTCCATCCGTAGCGCCCGCGAAACGAGCATCGCGCTCTTCGGCTTCGGGCAAATCGGACGCAAGCTGACCGAGCAGTTGCTGTCGCAGGACAAGTTCCTGAAGGAAGAGCGCGGCGTCGACTGGAAGTGCGTGGCCCTTGCAGACCGATCGGGAGTCGTTGCTTCGAACGAGGGGTTCCCGCATGAGCGCGTCCGCGCGTTCTTGGAGGCGAAAGCCAAAGGAGCGGCCCTCGACGCCTCCAGTGACGCAGCCTCCGGCAGTGTCGACAACGCGCTCGAGTCTCTCCGCCGCCAACTCTGGCAGATGCCGTTCAGTCGCGGCATTTTCGTCGATGCGAGCGCGGAGCATACTGCCCCCATCCTTCTCGAGGCCCTACGCTCGGGGTTTCATGTCGCGCTCGCCAACAAGAAGCCACTCACCATTCCCCAAAGCGCCTTCGACGAAATGTTTGCCGAAGCGCGACGCCGAGGCCTTTCGATCAAGTACGAAGCTACCGTGGGCGCCGGGCTGCCCGTGCTCGATACACTCTCGAAGCTCGAAGAGGCGGGCGACACCGTGCTTTCGATTCTCGGATGCCTCTCTGGCACGCTCGGTGTCGTCATGAATGCGCTCCAAAAGGGCGAGACGCTCTCGAGCGCCGTGGTTCGCGCGCATGCCGCTGGTTACACGGAGCCCGATCCCCGCGACGACCTTTCCGGCGTCGACGTGGCCCGCAAGGCGCTCATCTTGGCGCGCACACTTGGTCGCCGGCTGAACCTCGAAGACATCGAGATCGAGCCGCTCCTTCCGTTCCCGAGTGAACGAGGTCCCGTGAGCGAGTTCTTGGCGTCGCTCACGAACCACGATGCGACATTCGGTGATCGCGTTGCCGAAGCCAAGAAGAACGGCATGGTGCTGAGGTACGTGGCGCGCATCGGCGAAAAGCAGGTCCGCGTGGGCGTCGAACCAGTGCCTCTCCAATCGAGTCTCGGGTCCCTCGCCGGAAGCGACAACCAGGTCGTCATCCGCACACACCGCTACGACCAAAACCCTCTCGTCGTGACGGGGCCAGGCGCGGGTGCGGACGTGACCGCTGCGGGCGTCTTCAACGACATCCTCGCGATCGCGCTCGGGCGCGAGCACCGCAGCGCGGCACAGCGATGAAGCGCGCCAGTGTCTTTGCGCCAGCGACGATCGGCAACGTCGGGCCCGGCTTCGATGTCCTCGGGCTCTCGATAGCGGACCTCGGGGACGTCGTTTCATTCGACCCGTCCGCTGCGTGGGAGGTCGGAGAGGTTACTGGCCTCGATGCCGCGTCGGTCCCTCGCGACCCCGCGAAGAACGCATCCTGCCTCGCCGCCCGCGCGATGCTTCGTCTCCACGGCATCGATGCGTGCGGAAGGCTTTCGGTCGAACGTTCGCTTCCCATTTCCGGTGGCCTCGGCGGCAGTGCGGCCGCGAGCGTCGGGGGCGCGCTTGCAGCGGCTCTCGCCTTTGGTATCACGCCGACGCGTGGCGCACTTTTCGCGGCTTCGCTCGTGGGAGAAAGCGCGGTTGCGGGGGCACATCTCGACAACATCGCACCTTGCGTGATGGGAGGCCTCACGCTCGTTCGCGATGCTTCCGTTCCAGACGTCATCGCCGTTCCCCTGACGCGCGATTACTTTCTCGCGCTCGTCACGCCAGACCAGACCCTCGAAACGAAGACGTCGCGTGGTGTCTTGCCGAACGAATCGGCGCGTGGCGAGTGGATTGCGCAGATGGCCAACACGTCTGCACTCTGCGTGGCTTTCGCGACCGGAGACAGCGACCTTCTGCGCCGGGCGCTCGTCGACGTGTTCGCCGAGCCCAGACGAGCATCGCTCATCACGAACTTCGCACGCATGAAGAAAGCCGCTCTCGACGGCGGAGCACTCGGATGTTCCATCAGCGGTGCAGGGCCCACGCTCTTCGCGATCTGCGAAAGCGAGGCGGTCGCGCGCGACGTCGTCTCGGCCATCGCGGCAGCAGCTCCTTCACCCCCCAAAGCTTCTTTCGTACGCGCCATCGATCGGCTTGGGGCCCGTCCCGCCGACGGAAAGCGCGAAGGAGAACCCACATCATGACCGAGACGCTGAAGTGCGTGCGCTGCGAAGCAACCTACGATCCGCAGAAGATTCGCTACACGTGCGATTGCGGCTCCCTTCTTTCACTCGAGCATTCGGAAGGCGTGTCGGCCGCTTTGGCGGCGACGTGGAAGGAGCGACGTCGCGAGCGCCGCGGTCTCGATCAGAGTGGCGTGTGGACGTTTCGAGAGAGGGTCCTTTCCGCTCCGGAGAGCGACATCGTCTCGCACCCCGAAGGCTACACGCGCCTCTACGAGCGCGCGTCGCTCGGCGCTTTCGCTGGCCTCTCCGATCTCTGGTTCAAGCACGAAGGCGAGAACCCCACGGGTTCTTTCAAGGATCGAGGTATGACCGTTGCGGTCACGCAGGCCAAGCGCCTCGGCTGTAAGATCGTCGCGTGTGCGTCGACCGGCAACACGAGCGCTTCGCTTGCTGCGTATGCGGCGCAGGCAGGCCTTACGGCGGTCGTGTTCTTGCCCGACGGAAAAGTTACGAGCGGCAAACTCGCTCAAACACTCGCCTACGGCGCCCACTGTTTGGCGGTGCGCGGCGACTTCGACAAAGCGCTCAAACTCGTTCGTGAAGCTTCGGACAAGTCAGGCGCCTACCTCGTCAACTCCATCAATCCGTTTCGCATCGAAGGTCAGAAGACCATCATCTGGGAGCTTCTCGCAGACCTCGAGTGGAAGGCTCCCGATTGGATCGTGGTCCCCGCAGGCAATCTCGGCAACACCAGCGCGTTCGGGAAAGCGCTTCGCGAGGCGCACGCATGGGGGCTCATCGACAAGCTGCCGCGCGTTGCGGCCATTCAGGCGAGTGGCGCAAACCCCTTCTTCCAGAGCTTCACCGGAGGGTTCAAAGAGCAGAAGAAGGTCACGGCCGAGACGGTGGCGACGGCCATTCGCATCGGCGACCCCGTGAATCACGCTCGGGCGACAGAAACGATCACGCATACGCGCGGCGTCGTCGAAGAGGTCACCGACGACGAGCTCATGCACGCAAAGTCGCTCATCGATCAGAGCGGCGTCGGATGCGAGCCGGCCAGCGCATGCACGCTCGCGGGCCTGCGCAAGCTCGTTCAGAAGGGCATCGTGTCGCCGAGTGAGCGCGCCGTCTGCATCTTGACGGGGCACGTTCTCAAAGATCCCGACGTCCTCACCTCGGACAAGTACGGCAAGGGAAATCGGGCGCGCATCTACACGATCGATGCCACCTCCGAGGAAGTGGCGAAGCGCCTGGGCGAGCTCTCGAAGCTCGGCTAGTATCAGCGCGCATGCGCTTTCGCTCTTCACTCCGCTTCACGCTTCCTGTCCTTGGCCTTCTCGCCTTGCTCCCGCACTGCAAGACGGCGCCATCGACGGAGTCGTCGGCCACGGCGAGTGCGTCCGCAAGCGCGCCCCCGAGTGCTACGGCCCCGGCGCTTCCTCCGTTTCA
Source organism: Polyangiaceae bacterium (assembly GCA_046351415.1). GTDB lineage: Bacteria > Myxococcota_A > Polyangia > Polyangiales > Polyangiaceae > JABFRG01. The sequence goes on from JAXLYO010000004.1 coordinate 221,380, forward strand.
GGTGCCGACCGCTGCTCCAGTCGCGGTCCCGACACAGCTGAAGGTCACGTCGACCGGTGCGACTCCGCGCCGGGAGCTTCGTTACAAGTACAAGGGCGCCAAAGAAACCGACATGACGATGGAACTCGGCATGAGCGTCCAGATGGGGATGGCCGGTCAATCAGGCGTTCCCGTGGTGCTTCCTTCGACGCGCGTGACCATGCACGTCACGCCGAAGGCCGTGAGTGATGGGGGCGACCTCAGCTACGAGTTCGACATCGTGAAGCTCGACGTGGCGACCGACTCGAAGGCTGCGCCGCCCATCGTCACCGCGATGAAGACGTCGATGGACAAGCTGAAGGGCACGCACGGCTCGGGCGTCGTGAGCAACCTCGGGGAGTCGAAGAGCATCTCCGTCAGCGTATCTCCGGACGTTCCGCCGCAGGTTCGCGAGCTCATGGACCGCATGCGTCAGCAGCTGGGCGAGCTCTCCGTGCAGCTGCCCACCGAAGCCGTGGGCAAGGGTGCAGAGTGGGAGAAGACCTCCGGCTTCATGGCCAATGGACTGCTCGTCGAGCAGACCGCGAAATACACGCTGACGTCACTCGAAGGCGAAGTGATGAAGCTCTCCGTGTCGGTCACGCAGAAGGCCCAGCCTCAGGAGATCAAAGCGCCCGGTCTTCCACCGGGGTCGAAGGTGTACTTGGAGACGCTCGATGCATCGGGCTCCGGCGACGCGACGCGCGACATGACGAAGCTCGTCGGTTCGAGCACGATTGCCGTGAAATCGAAAACGACGAGCCGTGTGAGCCAGGCGGGGAAGGAAGCCCCGATGACGATGAACATCGAAGTCTCGACGACGATCGCGCCGGCGTCGGCCTCGAAGTAGCGCGGCGGCGCTCAGGCGAACATGCGCTTCACGTCGCTGTCCTTCAGCGTCGTGAACGAGCGGAAGTGGAGGAGGAAGCTCCACCCGAGCCATCCGATCGCCACGATCGAACGGAGCGGCGCAGAGGAAATCGAAAGGACGCTGGCAGCCATGCCGAGCGAGACGAGCCCCATCGCTGCGACATTGCAGAAGAGCACGATCTTCCGAACGAAGGACGAACCGCCGAGGAGAAGGCGACTCACCACGAACGTGAAGCCGAGGGAAAGCACGAGGCCGAAGAGTGTGCCCGTGAGCGTCTGGCTTTGGACGGCGAAGTAGCCGATGACAGCGCTCACGACCGCGGTCGTGTAGAAGAGGTTCGCAACCTTCGAGATCTTGGCTTTGGCGCTCATGGTCTCGTTATACGTTCGGCGGCGCCGGAAGATTCACGGTCGAGACCGATTTGCCGCCGACTCTATCGTAAGTGTTGGAATTTGCTCAGAAGCGTAGGAATCGGTAGCCCACGAAGATGCCGAGCGCGAGACGGACGTGCATGGCGAAGCCAATGGTTTCCGCGAGGCTATAGCTGTTCAACATGGCGCGGACGTCGAAGCCTTTGATCGTGTAGCCGACCCCCAGACCGAGCCCAAGGTTGGGCTTGAACGCACTGTCCGACTTCGTCGTGTTCGTCGAAAGATTGGTGTCGTCTTGGCTGACCATGCGCAGCGTGAGTCCTGCCTCGCCGACGAAGTAGGGGGCACCCGCTGAACCTTCGGGGATGGGGTAGATGCGTGCGCTCAGATAGATAGGCAGCACGTGAGCGCGGGCGTCAATGGAGTGTGGGACCCCGCTTTCGGTTCGCGCCGCGCGTGCATCCAGGTGGTACGCGAACCCGGCGCGCGCGCCGAGCGCAAAGACCGGCGAGAGGTGATGCTGGAAATCCAGATAACCGCCGAAGCCGACGCCGGACACGGTGGCATACGGACCCACGGGAATGTTGAGGCCGAAGAGACCACCGAGCGACGTATCCTTCGGCTCGCTGTCCTTCTTTGCGGCTTCCTTCTCCTTCGCGAGTTGCTCCGGCGTCTTTGCGTTCGGGTCTTCTCGCGATTGCAGTTCGCTTTGAGTCGGTGCAGGCGGCGCGGGCTCGGGTGCGACCGGTGGCGTCGGGGTCGCGGGTGGAGGCGTTGGCTTCTTGCCGGGTTTGGGCTTCTTCTGCGTCGCGGGCGTGGGATTGGCCGGCGGCTTGGCGTAACTCACAACGGGCGAAAGGAGCAAGGCGGTCAACACCATCGCCGACCCGAGGAGCGGCAAACGCATGCGAGGAAAGAGGCGCATCTCGTTCGGTATAACCCAGTGGGCTTTCCGAGGCACGGAACAAACTGGCACGCGAAGACCGAAGGGTGGCGGTCACCTTGCGAGTGACGCAAAGGCGCGTTCAACAGCGACGTAAAATCGCCTCTGCAGCTGATTTTCTCCAAGCGCGTGGCGCGTGCCGGTCGCGTGCCGGTGCTGTATGGCCGAGCTCTCCTTACTTCACGTCGGTCATGCGCGCTTTGCAGCCGTCGATGACCTTCTGTCCGGATTGGTCGCCGAAGAGCGTGACTTGCACTTCGTAGCCACCGAGGTCGTACTCGCGCTTGCTCGGCGCGTAGCCCATATGACCGTTGGCGAGGCCTGCGACGAACACGTGCGCGAAGCCGAGGTCCTTGCCGTCTTTCTTGATCTGTTGGCCGACTTCGTAGAGTGCTTCGCCCGGCACGCTGGCGAAGACGTCATCCTCGAGGCGAATCGCCTGCATACGGAAGATGCGATCGGAGAAGTCGGATCCGAGGCTGAGCGGTACGCCCGGAATGGCGCCGAGAAGTGGGCCGAGGCTGCCGAGATTGAGCTCACCGCCGACCGACTCGGGAAGGATCGTGACCTTCGGCTGCCCGAAGTCGACCATCGCCGACTTCGACGCGAGGCGCTTGATGTGGCCGTGCGTCGCGATCTTTCCGTACTCGAGCTTCACCTTGTCGGAAATGGTGGTGCCGAGCGCGGTCATCGTGTTTTCGGCGTCTCCCACGTAGTCTGGCGACGTGTCGCCTTCCGCGCCGTTCATGAAGAGGCTGACGACGCCGGGGATCTTCTGCTCGATGTACGTGTTGGCTTGCCCCATGACGTCGGCGGAGAACTTCAAGTTGTCGGCGCCGAGGGCCGTGCCGTGGATCGCGAAGTTCCAGAGAACAGCGATGGGCGTCCCGTCTTTCTTCTCGACGCGGAGAAGTCCGAGGGTCGGATCGACGGTATCGCTGTCGAGCCACGGAGAACGGTCAGCGCGGCGGTTCTTCGAAACGCCCTTCATTTCGCTGAAGCCGGTTCCGAGCTTTGCGGGGACCATGGCCTTCTCCGCATTGGCGAGAGCGGTGGCGCACGCTTCGGAGAATTCGTCGTCCGCGCGCTTCACGTAGAGGTCCATTGCGGCGAACTGCCAGAACTTCAGCGTCGTCACCGCCGCAGGGCCAGAGTGGCTGTGCGAAGCAAACATCAAGTTGTTGTCGTCGGGAACCGTGTAGCCCTTCGACTTCGCGCGCGTGAGCACATTGTTCACGAATGCGCCGATGATGCCGACGCCGTCGACGGACATGAACCCGACCTTCGTCTTGCCATCGGAAAGAATGAGTGCCTTGCAGTAGATCGGATCGCGCACGCCCGTGGAGGGCTTGAAGAAGGTCACGTCGTTCGTGGGGTCGAGGTCGACGCTTCCGGACATACGACCGCCATAGCCACCGAGGGGAACACCGATCTTCGGCGTGGCGTCCACCTTCGCCGCTCCTGCGAGAAGGTTGTCCGGGGGCCCGCTGTCGACCGCTGCATCATTTCCGCCGCTGCTCGACGAAGACGACGTGCCCGAGTCGATGACGGTGCCAGAGCTACCCGAGGTGCCTGCATCGGTCACTGTCTCGCCTCCGCCGTCGGAGCCGCAGGCGTAAATCGGGAGACCGGCGAAGAGGATGGTGGCGAGGGCTCGGAGTCGCATGGGCCGTTGGTCTAGCGCATGCGCGGAGGGTCGGCAATGAACGCGGCAGAGCTCCTGGCATCGCGTGCCGCCGTCCGAAAGGCGCGCTGATCGGCTTTGCCCATGACGCGCTGCGGCGCAGATTACGGCTTCGTTACCGATGGCTCTTCGGGCACGCGCGTCAGGTAGAAGAAGTCGCGATACCACGAGATGCCGACGTACTCGTTCGGCTTGAAAGCCGCCGGAATCAGCGACTCTTTCACCATCGGCTCCTTCTTGTCGTGGCTGTACGTGAGGAAGCGCGGAAATGCCCAATTCACGTCCAATTCGGCAACATCGGTCGCGCCTGCGTAACCCATGGCTTCTGCGATCGTCAGGGCCGAGAGGCCGTCGCCGACCCCGTAGAAGAGCACCTTGCGCGACTTGTCGAGTCCGATGGCCGAGCGACGAATGACGGTAGTTCCGTCGACGGCTGCACCCCAGTTCTTCGAAGTGTCTTTCAGGAGTTCATTGTGGGACCCACCGATGCGGAGGCAAGGCGGCGTCTGTCGGAACGCTTGCATCGTGTCTTGTCCGCTGGACACGTCGGTCCAAGGGGCGATGCGCAGGCTCGAATCCTTGTAGATTGCAACCGTGCACGACTTCTCCTTGGGTTGGAGAAACGTGACGCCGTCGATCATCATGCCGAAGTGGCCGTGAATCGCTTGCCAACCGCCGTTGAACGCAGCGACCAGCCGCGCGTGCTCCGATTCGGGAATGCGTCCCGGACGGTCTTTGTGTTTCACGGTGTCGGACTGCGGCTCCTCGGTGCCCGCGACGAGATGGAGGCGAAGTTTTTCGAGGTCCATCGCGACGACGGCCACGGCCGCATAGGGCCTCGCTTGGTCCGGATGCACGAGGCTCTTCGCGAAGACGGGGGGAGCCTTGGGCTCGACGTCGTCGATGATCGCTACCCAAATGCCGTCCGCCTTGGTTGCCGCTTTCGGGAACGGTGGCGTGAACTCTGCCGGCGGAAACGCGCGAACTCCGGCGTCCATGCCCCCGTCGCCCGCATCGGGCTTGGTGAGCACGACGACGGCGGCGTCCGGCTCGTTCCAGTAGCTCTTCGGAGCGTCGTCGCCGTGGCGCCACACGTTGTACTTGTCTTGTGCGCCGTAGGCGACGTCTTCGACCCACGCCACGAACCTCGGCCCGAACACCGCACGCGCGGCGTCGGCCAATGCGGGCCCGACCTTGGGGTTGGTTTGCACCGCAATCCAAAGGCCGATGACGAGGACGATGCCAGCGATGCAGACGTTTCGGAGTCGCCTCAGCCACTTCCGCTTGCGCGAGACGACTACGGGCCTCGGCCGCTTCACGGTTTCGTCGGTCCGGTCGTTCTTTTCGGGCTTGATGGGGCCCGTGTTGAGAGGACCTGCGGAAGCAAGGGCCTCGGGGGGGGTACTGCCGCTCGGCAGGACCGGCAGCGTGGCCGCCGAGGATGAGGGGTCGTTCGGCGGCGTGCCACTGCCGCCCGCACCCGGCGTGCCCGGCAAGTTGAGCGGGACGGTGCGATCGGGCTCGGCAGCCTTCGCGGGAGCAGAAGATGGCTGCTCGTTTTCGGCGCCAGATGGCTTGGCGCTCTCAGGGGTTCGATCGTCCGTCACGGGGGGCTATCACTTTACCTAGTTTTCTTGGAACGCACCAAGATGTGCAGCGCATTCCGCCGGATTTCCTTCAATCGAAGGCGGCCATCAGTTCTTCTGCGGTGACCGCGACGGTTCCCGGTTTGCTCACGGCGACTCCCGCCGCATGGCTCGCGAGCGAGATCGCCGAAGGCCAGGGGAGCTTCGCCGAGAGGGCGAGGGCGAGGGTAGCGACCACGGTGTCGCCTGCACCGGTAACGTCGAAGACCGAACGAGCCTTCGTCGGGAAATGAAAGGGCGCGGCGCCCTTCTGCATGAGCGTCATTCCCTTGGCACCGCGTGTGGCGAGTACGGCCGTGTCGCCGAGGACTTCTTCGAGCTTCGCTCCGGCGCGGACGATGGCTTCGTCGTCGTTCTTCGTCGCAAACCCTGCGGCTACGTCGAGTTCGTTCGTGTTCGGGGTGATGACGGTCGCACCGCGGTACTTCGTGTAGTCTTTGCCTTTGGGGTCGACGATGACGGGAACCGCGCGTGCTTTGGCGGCGGCGATGATCGCTTGTGTGATCTCGCTCGTCACGCAGCCCTTGGCGTAGTCGGAGATGATCCATCCGTCGGCCCGCGGAGCGAGCGCCTGCACCGCGGCGAGTGCTTTTTCGCGGCCTTCTCGTCCGAGCGGCTCGGTCGTCTCCGAGTCTACCCGCACCATCTGCTGCGACCGGGCGACGACGCGTAGCTTGTGCGTCGTGGGGCGGCCTTCTTCGGAGAACGCGTGCGAGCCATCGACCCCGAGGGTCGTGAGGCAGGAAAGCAAGGAAGCGCCGGCCGCGTCGGTCCCGATTCGACCTAGAACCGTGCAGGATGCACCTAGCGACACGAGATTGGCCGCCGCGTTGGCAGCACCACCCGGCCGCAACTCGCGGAGCTGGAGTTCGACGACCGGAACGGGAGCTTCGGGCGAGATGCGCGACACGTCGCCTTGAAGGAACTCGTCGAGCATGAGGTCGCCGAACACGACGACGTGCTTGCCGCGCATGCTTTCGACGGCCGAGCGAGCAACGGAAGCGGAGAGGTCAGAGGTCATGCCGGAGAATCCCTTGGAGGAGTGCGTCCCAATCGGAGCCGCACACGTCCGCTCCATAGTCCAATTGCGGCCCACCTCCCGAAAGAAAAGCGGTCTTGCACCCCGCGTTCTTGCCCGCAAGGATGTCGGATTCGCGGTCGCCCACCATGAAACTCCGCCGAAGATCGAGGTGAAGGTCGAGACTCGCCTGGTCGAGAAGGCCCGTTTTCGGCTTGCGGCAGGGGCAGCCTTCCTCGGGGCCGTGCGGGCAGAAGTAGTAGCCATCGAGCGTTACTCCCTCCGCGGCGAGGGCAGCCTCGAAGGCGATGCGCACCGCGTCGTGCTCGCTCGCGGTGATGAGCCCGCGGGCGATGCCCGACTGATTCGTGATGACGACGAGCGCACGGCCCACCGCGCGAAGGGCTTTCAGCGCGGCTGGAGCACCGGGCACCATCGTGATGCGTGCGGGGTCGCGAAGGTAGTTTTCGTCGCGAATGATGGTGCCATCGCGATCGAGGAAGACGGCCTTGCGCAACACTCGGTCAGCCACGGAGCTTTCTCAGGGTTCTTCAGCCGAGCGGATGCTGGATACGAGATTCGTCGTCGAGAGACCATCGACCATGGGCAAAAACGCGATGGTCCCGCCATACGCTTCCACGATCTTGGCCTCGGGGATGGGCTTTCCGTTTGGCGGTGCGTAGTCCGAGCCTTTGCAATGAACGTCTGGTTGGAGCGCGGAGAGCGCTGCTTCGGGCGTGTCCTCGTCGAACACGACGACGTGATCGACGAAGCCGAGGGCCGAGAGCAACTCGACGCGTGCGCTCGCGGGCATGTACGGCCTGGAAGGACCTTTGAGTCGCTTGACGGAGGCGTCGCTGTTCAAACCAACGATGAGGATATCGCCGAGGGCCTTCGCCGCCCTCAGGCTCTTGATGTGTCCCGCGTGAACGAGGTCGAAGCAACCGTTGGTCCAAACGACCGTTCGAGCGTGATTCTTGTAATGTACACGCGCGAGAGCCGCTTGCGCGAGCGTGAGCTCTTTGGTCTTGGTGGTGCGGGGCAAATGCGTCGGCTTGACGTCGCATAGAGCGCGCTCGAGTGCGGCGCACAGGATGTGCCCCACGGTGATATGGAGCTCCTGGATGCGGGCCGTTTCCTTCGTGGGGACCACGATGGCAGCGTCGCATTCGGCCGCGAACGCCGTGCCTCCGGCGCCCGTGAGCGCGATGGTTTTGATACCCATCTCTTTCGCCTTCGCGACGGCGAGCTTGATGCTCGGGCTCTTTCCGCTCGTCGAGATGGCGATGGCGACGTCACCCTTGCGGCCGAGGGCTTCGAGCTGGCGCGCAAAGACGAAATCGAACCCGAAGTCGTTGCCGATGGCGGTCAGCGCCGAGGTATCGACGGTGAGCGCAATGGCAGCAAGGGGGGCGCGATCGACGGTGTACCGTCCGACCAGCTCGGCAGCGATGTGCTGCGCATCGGCGGCGCTTCCGCCGTTTCCGAAGAGCAGCAGCTTTCCGCCGCTCTTGAAGGCGCTGACCATGAGCTCTACGGCGTCCGCGATCGCGGAACCACCGATGTGCGCCAGCTGGATGCGCAGGTGCGCGCCGTCGAGCAGCGCATCTTCGCAGAGGGCAAGAATGTCGTTTCGTTCCATGAAAGGCCTGGCTGAGCGATGGCGGGAGAGGAGCCTCAGTGCAAGGCGGCAGCATGCGGTGTGAGGGCCGCGGGCTCACCGAGGAGTTCGCGCGCCTTTTCGAGGACAGTTTCGACCGACACGGCCCGGGCCGCACGATTGGAAATACCGTCGACGGGCTTGCCTGCAACGACATCCTTGCCGTTGTACACGGTGAACAGAGGGATCGAGTAAAGACCCGGCGTGACCGTTTCGGTTCGCGTTGCGATGGGGCCGAAGATGGTGGGCGTGTCGGCGAAGAAGAGTCCCAGGATGGGCGCGTCCACCAAGCACGCAAGGTGCATCGGACCGCTGTCGTTGGAAATGACGAGCGATGCCCGCGCAAAGAGCGCCAGCAGCTCTTTCAAGTTCGTCTTGCCTGCGAGAGAGAACGCCCGAGGGTCGGCGACGCGCCGGCAGATGCTCTCGACGTAAGTACGTTCGTTGTTTGCACCGATGAAGCACACAGTCGCGCTTGGGTATTCGGCGAGTAGGCGCTTGGCGAGCTCGGCATAGCGTTCCTCGGGCCATTTGCGCACCTCGGGGGCGAGGTCGGGGCTCGTGTTGGCGTTGATGACGATGAGAGAACCCGACGTGTCGACGCCCGTTTCGGCTAGCACTTTTGCAAGCGAGACGCGCGACTCTTGGGATGGGGTCAGGTGCGGATACTTGTACTTCGCACGAAACGCCTCGAAGTCGAGGTAGTAGAAGTCACCCGTGTGAAGCAGGTACACGAGCGACAGGAAGATGTCTTTCGTGTGGAAGTAGTGATTGTACGAGCCGGCCACGTCCAGCAAGGTGCGTCGCCACGTTTCCGGCGTGAGGTAGAAACCGGCCTTGTGCGGGATGCCCGCGAGACCCGACAGCGTCATCGGGAACTTGGCGAAGAACTCGAGGTCGACGACGAGATCGATGTTCTCGCGACGAAGGGCCGCCGTGACCAGAAGGGTCGTCTTGGCGAGCGCTGCGGGCGAACTCACGTCGATGAACCAGTGCTTGTCGGCTACTCCGAGAAGCTCGAGGACTCCCTTGTTCGACTGAAAGGTGACGAAGTGGATTTCGGCGTCCGGGTAGAGGTCACGAAGTGCGGCGAGCGCAGGCGAGCTCACGATGATCGAGCCGAGGCCGAAGAACTTCATGACCGCGATCTTGCGGTACGGTGCCGTGGGCGGCGTGGTTGGGCCGAAAACCCGCTTCTGGAGCGCGAGCGCGCTGCACGCCAGGTTGCCCACCCGGTTGTCTATCCAGCGCATGAACCCGACGTTGATCATTCCAAGAACTCTTCGAACTGGCGAAAACCACAGAATAACGGAGGGTTTCGCGAGGGGGCGCCGAGGCGCTTCCGCGGAAGGATGTAGCATGCGCGCACTTGTTCGACAAACGCGCTTCTTCGGGGGCCAACATCCTCGCCCGCGGCCCCGTTTTTCGGTGATAAGGACGCAGGCGACCGACGCCCGCCGGCGGGCTGCCTAGACGATGCCCTTCAGCACCCTTCTCTTTCTGCATGGGTTCTTGCCCATCTTTCTTCTGCTCTATTGGGTCACGCCGACCAAGTGGAAGAACGCGACGGGCATTCTCGGCAGTGTCGTGTTCTACGCGTGCGGGGCTCCGAAGTTCTTGCCCGTCATCCTCCTCATGGGCGTCTCGGACTACTTCCTGAGCCACGCGATAGCTCGTCGGAACGCGCTCGGAACCGAAGCATCCCGCAAACACGCGAAGGTTTTGCTCGTGCTCGGGGTCGTCCTCCACCTGGGCCTTCTCGGGTACTTCAAGTACTCGAACTTCTTCGTGAGAGAGGTGAACGAGGGAATCCTCCATCACTTCGGACGCCACTGGAAGTGGGTCGACGTGATCATGCCCATCGGCATCTCGTTCATCACGTTCGAGGAGCTGAGCTACCTCATCGACGTGTATCGCGGTGACGCCAAGCCGGCGCGCTCACTCGCGCACTACATGCTTTTCCTGATGTTCTTCCCGCACTCGATCGCGGGGCCCATCTTTCGGTGGAAGGACCTGGAAGCCCAGTTGAGCGGGCGCACGCAGTCGTTCCTTCTCGTGCGCGAAGGGTTTGCACGGTTCTCCGTCGGTCTCGCGAAGAAGGTCTTGCTCGCGGACTCCATTGCCATCGTGGCGGACGCGGTGTTCGACCTCCCGAAGGGCCAACTCACGTTCGCCATCGGGTGGCTCGGTGCACTCGCCTATACGCTGCAGATCTATTTCGATTTCTCGGGCTACTCGGACATGGCGATCGGCCTCGGAAAGATGTGCGGGTTCACGTTCAAAGAGAACTTCGACCAACCTTACGTTTCGGCCAGCATCACCGAGTTTTGGCAGCGTTGGCACATCTCGCTCTCGCGGTGGCTTCGCGACTACCTCTACATTCCCCTCGGTGGCAACCGCCGCGGCGACAACCGTGCGACGATCAATGTGGTCATCGTGTTCGCACTCTCGGGCATTTGGCATGGGTCCGGGTGGACCTATCTCGTGTGGGGGTTGTTTCACGGATTCTTCGTTGCGATGGAGCGCATCGCCGGGGAACGCCGAAAGCGTGTGCCCCTCGTCCTCCAGCACGTCACGACGCTGTTCTTGGTCGTCATTGGCTGGGTCTTCTTCCGCGCAAAAACGGTGGAGGCCGCGGTCGACCTTCTCGTGGCCATGGCGGGCGGTGGGCAGGGCGATGCACTCACTCTATTTCCTGCCTATCTCCATCCCAACTTTTCGCTCGCAGCCATGGCCGCGGGAGCCGCGATCATTTGTGTGCAGGTTGCATACAAATACTTGCCTTCGCCAGAGCAGAGAAAGCCGCGGGCGGCGCGGGCCTTTCTCGCCCATGCGGCCGGTCTTTTGCTTTTTCTTGCGGCGGCCGTGCATCTCACGAACGCGCGTGTGACCCCACTCATCTACTTCAAGTTCTGACCCATGAGCCTCGAGCCCGAAACCCAGGATCCCCAGCCGGAAAAGACGCGACCTCGCGATGTCGTGTTGGTCGTCCTGTACTTCCTGCTCGCGTTCTTGCCGCTGCTCGGGCACCTGAAGAAGCTGCCGGACGCGAATGTCGTGGGTGCGTTCGAACCCGTTTACGTGAAGCCCATTCACCCCCTCTGGGACTTGCGGTTCTGGGCGAATGCCAAGAACCTGGTCTCGCTGAAGGACGCGTTTCAGCCTTCGTTCACGAAGTGGTTCGAATGGAATTTGTGGCCTCGCGGGGTGTTCGTGCGCGCCGACAACGCCGTCCTCTACCACGCGTTCGGGGAGACGAAACCCGACTCGCACGTGAAGCTCGCCAAGGACAACGTCCTCATCAACGGCGAAGATACGATGCACTTCAGCAGTCTCGACTTTCCTTCGGCGGAAACACTCGACGTCGTTGCGGAGCGCATCGCTCGGATGCAGAAGCGGCTGAAAGGGCGCGGTGCGGCCTTCGTTCCGGTCATCATTCCCAGTAAGACGACCATCTACCCCGATGCCGTGCTGCCGAAATGGCGGACTGCAGTGCCCACGCCAAGGCCCTCGGACGTCGCGTACGCGAATTTTTCTTCGAGCTTGCGCGCGCACGGTGTCGACTTCGTCGATGCGCGTGCCCTCTTGCTCGCGCGGCCCGAGCCCCCCTCGTACATCTATGCGCGCGGCGGTCGCCACTGGACCTACCTCGCGTCGTGCCTCGCGACGCAAGAAGTCATGAAGTCCTACGCGCGACTCACCGGGGCGGCCGTACCGCCCTATCCGTGCGACTACGACGTCATCCACGACATGTCCGTGAACCACGAAGACTACGACCTCTACAGGCTCATGAACGTGTGGGGCGCGCCCGTCGACCATTCGGGAACACCGGTGCTCAAGTGGGTCGATGGAGAGCCCGAGAAGAAAATCGACCTCCTCATCATCGGCACGAGCTTCTGTTGGAACTTCTTCAAAGACTCCAACGATCGAACGCACGTCTTCGGGCGACAGCACTTCTTCTACTACGACAAGGTGCTCTACGATTGGCCAGTGACGCACGAAGGCACGGTTTCCCCCGGCACTCCGGAGTGGAAAGAGGCGGCCTTTGGGAAGCAGCTCTATCTGCTCGATCTCTTCGAGAGCTACCCACTCACGCGCTACGTCTTGAAGTTCTTGGCGGAGATGGAGGCGGCCCTTACGATGGAGCCATGAGTAAGGCGACGGGCACGGCATCGCGTATGTCGCGCGTGGGCCTCGCAGCGCTCATCGCGCTCGCTCTCGTGTTGGGGGCATGTACATCGGCATCCATCACGAGCCCCGCACAAAAGCCTGCGCGCGTGCTTCTCTACCAGCGGGAGACGTTCTGGTTTCACCCTTCCACCAACGTGGCGGGGCAAGCTCTTCGGAAAGCGTGTGAGGGTCGAGGCTTGGAGGTGGAAGTCTCGAAAGACCCAGGTCTCTTCGAGCCCGCGAACCTTTCTCGTTTCGATGCCGTGGTGTTCCTGCTTTCCTCGGGGCCGACCCTGAATGCGCGTCAGCGTCAATCGTTCCATCGCTGGGTCGCCGATCATCACGGAGTGGTCGGTGTGCATTCGGCCGCCTTCACGGATGCGGACGACCCTTTCATGGGAGCGATGTTTGGAGCGTCGTTCTTTGGTCATCCGCCGCGCATGATCACCGCGACACAGAACGTCGAAGACCCTACGCACCGCATCACCAAAGGCCTTCCGCGGCGTTATGTCCGTACGGACGAATGGTACACCTTCGACCGGAGGCCCGAGCTCACCCCGGGTGTGCACGTCCTGCTCACGCTCGACGAGTCGAGCGCGGGCACGGACTACCCAGGGGAAGGTGCGCAGCCGGGCTTGCTCGTCGGCTACCATCCGACGACGTGGACCATCGAGCGCGCATCATCGCGTGTGTTTTACACAGGAATGGGACACACCGTGGAAAGCTGGAGCGAACCTGCGTTCGTCGACCTCGTCGCGGAGGGCGTCGTGTGGGCCACCGAGGCGCGGCTGCGTTCTGGCCGCTGACGCCAAGCGCTGCGGAGGAGCTCCGCGCTCAGTCGCAGTAGCAGGCAATGCGTTGAGTGTCGTTGTAATAGCTGGACGAGAGTCCGACGGCGGCGGCATACCCACGAGCGCTCGTGACGCAGGCTGTATGAGGGCTCGAGAGGGCAGGGATCGTCCGATCGCAAACGCCCACCATGCAAGCGAGGAACGCTTCGTTGGCTCGACGCTGAGAGTGCCCTCCGCCTTCGCACGTGAGCCAGTCGCGATCGTGCTTCAAACAGCATTCGCGGAAGATGCCGTCAGGTGCGCTCGTACACGCATCCGACGGCGATGTGGCGCTCGTGCTCGGATGCCGATATCCCGGTCGCGCTTTCCACCGTCCGCCGGACTGTTGACAGCTCGTCGGCGATTCCTCGCGTCTCGGCGTCTGCTGGAAGAATCGTGCAACGTTGCAGGCCTTGGTGTCGACGCCGGAGGGATCGTGCCCCGTCACGCCCGTGAGGTCCCTTCCCGCAAGACATCCCTTCACCATCGAATCGCAATAGACGTCGCCCGGCGTTCGTCCCGTGCAAGCGATGGCGAGGGCCTCGTCTTGGTAGGCCCATCGTTCGCATCGCGCGAGCGCAGTCTTGCAAGCGGGCGCGGAAGGCAGGCTCGCACGCCAACTGGAGCCGAGCCAAAACGCGCGCCACTCGGCGTCATAGGAGATCGTGAGGTCCTGGTCGCTGCCGCTGCCTTCTTCGCTCGCGCAGGCAACGAATGCTGCTGCGGACATGATGTGGAACACGAACAAGAGGCGACGGTGCATGGCGAACGCTCATTGCAAGCTGCACGCCGATGCGGTGGCACCGATTCTCCTGAGATTCGCGCCAGCGTTGCGGGCCGAATGCATCACTTCGGCGTGCGCCGGAGCGCCGTTGATCCAGGTCGCGGGAATGGCTCTCCTGTCCTACATCCGCCTCGTATTGCAGCGCGAACGCAAAAGGTGCGGGCCAGCTTTCCGAGAGCTGGGACCGCACCTTCTCCGTGTCGCTCGTGACGACTCAGGCGTCGCAGGAGAACTCGGCCAAGTCGAGGCCGAGGATCGTCCACTTGCCGTTCTTCTTGCCGAGGTAGACCGCCATGCGCTCCTTGGTGAGCACGAGCTTGTACGTGATCGTCTCCTCGATGGCCTTCGCAGCCGCGAGGTCCTGCGCCGAGTAGATGGTGTCGCCAATCGCCGAATTGAGCGCCGTCATCGTCTTGGAGAGGAACGTCGGCTTGCTGACCGGCGCGAGGTAGTCACCGCTGGCCGTGAATTCGCAATCGCGGAAGGGGGCCGTCTTGCCGACGATCTTGAGACCGCGCGTCTTGAGCGTGTCTCGGGCGGCGGCGAGTTCGCTGGAACCTGGGGCAGAGCCGTCGTTGTACTTCTGGTTCAAGATGACGGCGTCCATCGCGCCCGGCCTATAGACGTACGCAACGGTCGAGGTCGGCAGAAGAGCCGTTCTATTCGCCTTTTTCAGTGCCGTGACGAGGTCGCTCGGGTACGTGGAGGCCGCTGCGGTGAAGTCTTCGTCCGAAGAACCTTCCGTCGTGGGCGCTTCCGAAGCGCAAGCGAACATGGCAGGGGAGGCGAGGGCAACGAGGATAGTGAGCTTGGAAAAAAGGCGCATCCCTGTAGTTTCTCACCCACGGCCCACGGGGGACAAGCGCAATCGCGCGTTTCCCCCCTCTTGCCCCTCGGCGTGTCCTATTTTCATAGGGCCTTTCATCGTGTGCGATGCGACTTACTTCCGCGCGCTGACGAGCATCTCACCCATGGGAAAGCGAGCGATCGTGTATTGCACGATCTCCGGCGCGAGCTTCGTCGCGACGCCGAGCGTCCGGCTCACGACTGGCACCGGATACGTTTGCATGACGTTGTTGAAGTAGCGAAGGTTCATGCCCTTCACCGCCATGCGCGACGACACACCGCGAAACCCAACCCGCTCGAGGAGCTGCTTCAAGTTGTCGCGGTTGAAATAGAAGATGTGCTCGACCTTGTAGTGCGACCAATGGGAGCGCATGACTTTGTGCGTCAAGGTCGAGGTATCTGGCGTGGTGATGGAGATCGCCCCGCCGGGGGCGAGCAGCTCGAACGCGTTCCGAAGGACCGCTTCCGGGTCACGCACGTGTTCGATGAAGTCGTACATCGAAATGACGTCGAAGCGCTTGCCGTCGAAGTTGGCGTCTTCGAGCTGCCCTTGATGGACGCGATCTTTACCGAAGCGCTCGGCGATCGCATTCGCGCCGTACTCGGAGAGCTCGACGCCATACACCTCGTAGCCCATCTCTTGTGCGACCCCCATGAGGAAGCCGGTCGCCGCGCCACAATCGAGGAGCTTTTGGCCCTTCTTGGGCGTGCCGAGGTCGCCGAGGTTGAAGCGGAAGGTCGTCGCTTTGATGCGCTCGACGTCACCCTTGTCGGTTTGGAGCCCCCACGCATCGTAGTAGTGGGCACCGTAGATCTTCGCGAGGACTTCGTCGGTCGGCTGAGGATCGATACGGACGAGATCGCAGTTCGTGCAACGATGGAAACGGTGCCCGTCCTTCTCGAAACAAATCTCGAACGTCTCGTGACCGCACACCTCACATTCGCGCATAGGCGCGCTGTAGCTGATTCGAGACCTAACCTCAAGCTGCAGCGCCCTTTCGAGCGGAGTGGCACCGCCGAAAAGCAGGGCAAAAGACGTGCGCTTTGCATGGAGCCGACCCCCCCAATGTGGTACGCACACGAGATTGATGCGCCCCACCCGCGCCGCTCTTTCGACGAGGCTCGCCCTCATGGTCCCGCTGTTCGTGGTGGCGGCTGTGGCGACCGCTTGCAAGCAGGGTGACCCCGACGAACCGGCGCGCACGCGATGGCTCGACGAGCGCACGGCTTCGCGAAAAGTCTTCTTGCGTCGCGTCCTCAAGGGAACGCCAGACATTCGCTACAGCGATGGCTGGTACCCACTCGAGTCGGATCCGACGACCGGAAGCGCCTGGCGCTGGCAGGAAAAGAAGTCGCGTACGCGGTTCCGCGTTTCGTCCATCCCGCCAGGTGATCCCGTTCGTCTATCCGTCTTCGGTTGGACAGACTTCGCGCACCTCGATGTGCGTTCGTCGCACCTCGACTTCTACGTGAACGGCGTCCGCATCGAACGCTTCGATCCGCCGCCTGCTTCTTTCGAACACGTACTTCTCATCCCTCGACGGCTCATCGGAGGCGGCGAGTGGGTCGACCTCGACATCCTCGCCGCGAATACCGCGCGGCCCTCGGGAGAATGGCGTGACTTGGGCTTCGCCACCACGGGCTTCCTCTGGCGTGCGCCCGACTGGGTTCCAGAGCCTGCACCGCCGGCTCCGTTGCCCGCACCCTCGTCGTCGGTGAAGCCATGAGCCCGCGCGTTTCCCGTCTCGCACCGTGGGGCCTTCTCCTCGTCGTTCTACTCGGTGCCGCGCTCGCGCCGCCGTACGTGAAGGACACTCTCTTGAGGCCTTGCGCGTGGGGCCTTCTGATTCTCGCGGCATTCGGGGGGTACGGAGGCCTCATCGCAAAGCTCGCAGGCGGGGCTCGAGCCGATGGCGGGACGAGCGAACTCGACTTCGGTCTGAAGAGCGCCCTCGGGGCGGCCGGGCTCGTCGTGTTTGGCGGCGTTCTCTCGCTGCTGTCGCTCGCGAAGGGGCCCGTGCTGTTCGGTCTCGTGATGATCGGCGTGGCACTCCATGGCATGCACCTTGCGCGCGCGAAAACGCGAGCGCTCATCTCACCCCGCGCGCTCTACCGCCTCGTGCGGCGCTTCCCTGCCCGAGTGTTTGCGCTGGCGATCGTCCTCGCTCTGATCGTGATTACCTACGCAGGTGGCGCGGCCGACACCTCGCTTAACCCGTACGACGACGATGTCGCGTACTCGCCCTTCGTGAAGCAGCTCGTTCAAGCAGGAACGTTGCTCGACCCATTCAGTTTTCGCCGCATGAGCACGCTCGGCGGCCAACCCTTCTTCCACGCTCTCGTCGCGTGTCGCCTCGACATCGTGAACGTGAATCTCTTCGAGCGCGGCATTTGCGCGGTCATGATCGTGTGGCTCTTCGCGGGGTTCGGAACCCCGCGCGCCGAATCGAGCACACACTCGCGAGCGGTCCGAGAGAAACCGCCGTGGACATTCGTCACCATCGGAGCCGTCTTCTTTCTCCTGCTCAAGACGACGACCATCAATTCGGCCAGCTACTACTCCGGCGCGGCGCTCTTCCTCGCGCTCTATCGCAGCGCCGAGTTCGTGGTACCGGGGCCCCCCAAGCAGCTGCTTCGGAGCGCCATTCCACTCGTGCTCATCGGCGCTGCTGCCTGTACGTTGCGTCAGAACTACCTCGTGACCGTCGTGGTTTTCCAGGGGCTCGTTCTCACGCGCGCGTTCGGCGTCCGTGTTGGAGAGCGCCGCTCTCTGTTCTTGACGGTCGGTGCATCGTTCGCACTCCTCGTTGCGTTCATCTTGCCGTGGTCGCTGCTTCTCTATCGCTCGAACGGCACGCTCCTTTGGCCGCTCATGCGCGGCACCTTCACCCAAGGCGCGGCGATCACGAATGCTTCGATCACACCGTCTCAGCAGCTGCAGCACCTCATCGGCATTTTCTTCACGCCCGAGCCCATCCGCACGCTGCCCGTTCTTGCGTTTGCTGCGCTTTTCGCGCCCGCGATCCGCGGAAGAATGCACACCGGCGCGTACGCGTGGATCGCAGGTCTTCTCGGTGTCGTGGCGCTCAGTGTTTCCTTCAGCCTGTCGGACACGGCGAACCTCGGACGCTACTACTACGGCTTCA
This sequence comes from Polyangiaceae bacterium, assembly GCA_046351415.1. GTDB lineage: Bacteria > Myxococcota_A > Polyangia > Polyangiales > Polyangiaceae > JABFRG01. Next base: position 239,367 of record JAXLYO010000004.1, read on the forward strand.
TGACCGCCGCCGTGCTCTTCAGCTGGCGTACCATGGGGATCGCGCTCCGCAAGAAGGCTCCGCTCTCACGCCTGCACTTGGCCGCTGCGGGATACTTCTTCTGCCTCGCATGGCAGCTCGTGAACGTCGACGATCGCATTCCGAAGCCCCGCGACCTACACGTCAAGTTGCGCGACATCGACGAGCAATGGAATCGCACCATCCCGTCGGAAGGAAGCAAGGCGGTCGACAAGACGTATGCGGCGCTCCAATCGCACGTGCCCCCGGGAGAACGCATCCTCGTCCTCGTGGACGAGCCGTACGGCTTCGACTTCTCACGAAACCCCATCTTGAACCTCGACCTGCCCGGCCTCTCGGGTCTCGCGCCCGGGTTCGTGTCGTTTCGAGGTCCTGACGCGCTGGCGGACTACTTCACGAAGAACGGCTTTCGTTATCTGGCCCTCGTGTTGCCCGAGAGCTCGGTCTACCTCTACCGCAAGGAGATTTGGTTCGAGAACGTCTATCACCCGGAGGACATTTGGCGCGTCTACGCGCCCTACGTTCTCGACGGCATCGAGAACCTCGAGCTCGTTGCGAAGTCCCATCGTGAGCTCTATCGCGGTGACGGGATGGTCCTCGTCGATCTCACCCTCCGCTGACCTACGAAAAAGGGCTGCGACGTGCGCGACGTCACAGCCCCACGTTCCACGATTGGGAACGAAGCTCTCGGCTGGAGCTCAGAAGAACATGAACGGGCTCGGCATGATCTCGAAGTTGTTGTTCGCGGCGTAGGTGTAGATCACGTACCCGTTCGCCGCGTCGTACTCGCAACCGGTCACGTGGTAGCCAGGGTGATTTGCCGCGCAGTGATTGTTCGCTACCTGCAGCTGAGACGTAGAGCATGCCGGGTGGCGCAGGGGAGAAACCTCGTTCTCGACCCTCTCACTTTGCTTCGGTGCGCCGACGCGGATCGCGTCTTCCTGGAGACCTTCTTCCGAAGAGTCCGGACCGCTTGCCGCACATCCAAAAGAACCGAGTGCGAGAGATAGGGCGAGTACGCTTGCGATCTTCATGAAATCCTCCTTCGCGAAAGTGCGAGGGAGCCACGTGTATGACCGAACGTCGTGCGCCGCGACACATACGATCCGACAGGTCGGATCTTATGGCGCGTGCGGCATCCGGGCGAGGATCGCTTCTGCTTCGGATTCGATGGAACTCGAGTCTCCCGGGTCTTTGAGACCTGCCTGCTTCTGGCGCATGCGAGCTTCCGCAAGGCCGAGCTCGATCGTCAGACGGCGCCAGAGCTCGTCACGCGACAACGGCGCCTTCGGCTTCTTCCGCGGCAAGAAGACCCACGAAGGGTGCGCGATCCAACCGACGAGCGGAGGAGGCTCCCGATCGTCCAAACGCTCGCCGACGTAGTAGTTCGAAAGGATGAGGTCGCCGAGCTCCGACTTCCTGAACAAGATACCATCGAGGTACAGTTCGCCCGGCTCGTTGATGACGTAGGCAGCGTACGCGCGCCGCTCGAGCCCATCGCGGAGGTCGTCCGGCACGCCCCGTCCCGCGCGAAGGACGTCGGCCAGCCCCATGATGTGGAAGTGTCGCTGCTGCGTGAGGCCTCCGCGACCGTGGACGATGACGTCGCCCTGCTTTTCGAACTCTCGGACGCGGGCTTCGACGATGCGAGCGTCCGTCACGCGTTGGGCGGTAGGCGCCGCATCATTGGGGTCGAAGCCGAACTGCATGAAGGCGAGGAGTGGCGCAGCTTTCACCCAGAGAGACTTGGAAGCGGAGGCGGAAACTGCCAGTGCAATCCCCGCAAAGAACGTCCAGAACATCAGCACGTTGAGATATCCACCGGCATGCAGACGGCCGCTCATGGCAGAGACGTAGCCTGCGGCAAGTGCGCACCCAAAGAGCAGCGTGCGCGAAATACGCTCTCGCTGCCTCACGTGGAGCGGAGCGATGGCGATGCGGATGACGTAAAAGAGCCATGCGAAAGTGCCTGCGACCATCGCGACGACCTTGGAAGCATCCGTGAGGAAGAAGAGCGGAATGAGCTCGGAGCGAATGCCGTGCATCGACGGCATCTTCCAGCAGTAGTAAGCGAACCAGCCACCGGATGTACTCTGCAGGTAGATGAAGAGAGGGACGAAGACCGCGAGGAAGCCCCCGAGAAAGGCTCCCAAGCGCACGAACGAACGAAGGGTGGCGAGGCCGACAGCGAACGCTCCTACGAAAAGGATTGCGGGCTGTTTTGCGAAGAGCGCCACGCCGCAGAGCGCACCAGCCGCGAGGGCCGAGACCGCCTGTCGGCCTCGGAGGAGAAGGAGCGTCGCGACGGCGAGGAGGCCCAGCATGAGAGAGTCGGCGCGTTCGAGATCGTACCAGTAGCCGCTGAAAGGATACGCGGCGACGTAGAGCAGCAACGCTAGTGCCGCGTGTTTCCGCGAAGCCCCGAGCGTCCGTGCGATCGCTGCGGCCATTGTCGCGATGACGATGCTGCATGCTACCGGCACGACGCGGCAGCCGACCTCGGACCCGAGCGCGGAAGCGAACGGCGCGCATGCCCAGTACAGCAGCGGAGGGTAAATGAAGGGGACGTAGGAGGCGCTGGGCTCCGTGTAGAGCGCTTTGCCTTCGCGAACGCGCGCAACGTGGTCGTATACGCCGCCGCTCATCCACTCGAGCTGAACGGGGAAACGGAACCTTTGGACCACGACATAGACGACGATGGCGGAAAGGACCGTACCAAAGGCGATGCTGGTCCACGCGAGCGCCGCGGCGGGCATCCCACCTCTTCGAGCGCGCGCAAGGAACTTCGCTCGAGCGTTCAACGTGCCTTCTCTACGAACACGACGTCGCCATCGAAGAGGACGTCGGACATGCCATCGAGCGGGGCTTCGACGTAGGAGCCCTTGTCGAGTCGCAGCCGACGAAGGCGGGCAAGGGTGTCGTCGGGAGCGCCCATTTCGGCGAGCAGGCTTCGAACGGTGGCCTCGTTGGGCCTCAGCATGCCGCGGGTGCGACCCGCGCCAGAGACGAAGACACGAATGCGTCGGTCGATGACGTGGTCCACCTGGGTCACCTTTTGACTCATGAGCTTTCGCGTGAGCTCGGGTGCCGTGAGGCCTCGCGCTTTGAAGGCGCCCGCCGCAGATGCCGCTGCCGCTACGAAGCCGTCTGCCTGCACGTCGACGTACGAGGAGCGTTCGGCGTTCGAGAAGGTGAGGCGCAAGTGGTCGCCGCTGCGGATGCCGGATGCCGGCTCCGTCTCGAGATAGAGCCCCTCCTGGTGCACACTCGGCGGCAGCGAAGGCGCGAAACTCCGCAGCGCCGCAAGCACGTTCGGAAGCGCCGATTTGTCGGTGATGTATACGGAAACGCTGGGTTCGGCGCATACCGCGTTGAATTCGATCGTCCAGCGAGCAACTCGCAGCCACTCCTCCGGAAGGTTGTCCTTGAACCAGCCGTCATAGACGATCGCTAGCTTTGCGTTGCGCGTGAGCTTGCGCACGTCCTCCGTCTCGAGTGGAACGAGGATGTCGAACTTCTTGGCCTTGGCGACGTCGAACGAGGCGAGCCCGACGAGGTCGACGATAGGTGACGTCGAGAAGTACGCGACCGCGCCGATGTCGTTCAGTGCGACGGTTTGGCCTGCGAAGTGTTTCTCGACGAAGCGTGCAGATTGTACCTGCTGTTCGTAGATGTTGGTCGACCCGAGCGGAATGATGTTGGTCGCCTGGAAACCACGCCGGAGTGGAACGACGAGTGCGAGGGCCGTCCCGAGAACGAAGGCGAAGTTCCTGACGATACGCTGCTTGATCGGCAGCGGACTTTCGGGGTCCGTCTCCCAACGAACGAGAGCAGCCGCGGTCGCCGCGATCTGAACCATCGCCATCGCCATCAGGTAGCCCTCGTAGCGATAGAACCACCCGAAGCTCGCGAACTGCACGTGCGCCCAGAATACGAAGAGCGAGGCGATGGACCCGAATCGAACGGCGCGTCCTTGTTCGTCGCTGCGCGAAAAGAGCGCGAGCACGGAAAGCGACAGGAGGGCGAGCACGACCGGTAGGTGCGGCTCTGCAGCAGCACGCTCGGCGAAATCGTGGATGAAGAAGTCGAAGACGTCGCCAGCGGTCTTGATGTGGAGATGCCGGCCCTTGAGAACGACGGAGTTCGGCAAGAGCAAGGCCCCGTGCGCCTTGAGATAGAGGCCGAAAAGGAGGGGCGGAGCGACGGCAGCGGCCGAGAGCGCGCCGAGGCGGCGCAGACCTTCTTTGCGGTAACGCAAGAGGAGGCAAGGTAGAAGCGCGAGCGCTTCGTAGCGAACGAGTGCGGCCGCGATGACGAGGGCGACCAAGATGCGAAAGGCCCGCGCAGTGGGGGTCGGTATCGTCATGACGAACCCCAAGACGGCGACGGTCAGCGCTGCGTGGAGTGTGTGCTCCATGCCCGTCGACACGAGCGTCACGAGCGGCGTGCATACGACGACGAGGACGAGCCACAGTGCACGAAAGAACAAGGCTTGAAACCTCGCTCGCGCTTCACCGATGACGCGCTTGATCGCGAAGTCTGCGGCGAAGAGGAGCCCGATGCCGGAGGCCACGTTGAGCCAAAGGGGCAGCTCCGTACGCGCGCCGGCGGACTTCACGATCTTCATGAAGAACGCAATGAGGTGAGGCCAAGCGATGGACGAGGACGTCGCAGAAAATGCGTCCGGGGTCACGCCGTAGACGCCGTGATCTGCGATGCTCCGGGCCATCGCCAGGTGGATGTAGGCGTCGTCGAGCGGGTAGGTGAACACCCCTCCGGTGTGCGACTGAATGACGTGGCGGACCGACACCGTCAGCGCGACGAGGAGGACCGCCGCGAGCGTCGGAGGGCCGTAGTCAAGCCAAGCGCGTGGGCTACCCCGCATGGGCCCCGGGATATCACATTGCGTGTGGAGACGCCTTAACTTGTGCGGCTCGTGGAGCCGCCCTACGCTGCGTTGCGTGAGAGCCAAAGACGGGGCAAAAGGCGTATTTCGTCGCCTTGCGGGCGTTGCGGTCGTGCTCTCCGCAGGACTCCTCGCCCACTGTGGCGACGACTTCGGCTACGAGACGCGCCCCCTCGAGGCCACGTGCAAGCCGCCGAACATTCCGCCGCCCTTCTATGTGGCGTCTGCGTTCGATGGGCTAGCGGTCGAACACCCCACGGACATTCAGGTCGTCGATGGATCGCTGGCGTTCGTCGTGGGGCAGACGGGGAAGATCACGCGGCTCTATCGCGAGGGCGAGGCCTGGAAGGCGGACACGTTCCTCGACGTTCACGGTGAGCTGCCGTACACCGATGGGGAGAGCGGTCTCCTCAGTATCGCGCTGGCGCCCGACTTCGCCTCGTCCGGTACGGTATATGTATCCTACATAAGTCGAGGCACGACGGCCCTGCTGCACCTCGGCATCTATCGGTACCACTCCGACGGCAAACGCATCCTTCCGGAGTCGCGTGAGGAGATCTTCGGACAAGATCGCCCCGAGCCGACGCATCATGGCGGCAAGCTACGCTTCGGCCCCGACGGCTACTTGTACGTTGCGCTCGGTGATGGCGTCCCGACCCAGCCGCTCCTCCGTCCGCAAGACCCGAACGAGCTCTACGGCAAGATCATGCGCATCGATGTGAGCGGTCCCGGCGAAGGTGGCAAGCCCTATCGCATCCCTCCGGACAATCCGTTCGTCGGCAAGGAGGGGCGCCCCGAGGTCTACGCCTACGGCCTACGAAACCCGTGGAGCTTGTGGTTCGACGACCAGAAGCGCCTTTGGGTCGCCGACGTGGGCAGTGATCGCTTCGAAGAGATCAACATCGTGGTGAAAGGCGGCAACTATGGCTGGCCCTACCGCGAAGGAACGTCGTGCCTCTACTCGACTCCTTGTGATTCTCCCTCGTTCATCGACCCCGTTGTCGCCTACCCGCACGTGAATGGCTTCGCTGCCATCGGCGGGTTCATCTACAACGGCTCCGTCCCTTCCCTGAAGGGACGCTACATTTATGGCGACTTCATGTCTGGCCGCATGTGGAGTGCGAGCAGCACCGATCCGAAGCTCACGGACCCGCAAGAAGTGTTCTTCGACACGGGCGTCATGCTCTCCGGCATCGCGCCGGACGCGAATGGCGAGATTCTGGCGCTCGATTGGTACGGCAATCGCGTCTTCCGCATCGCGCCGACGCCGCCGCGCGTGGCGCGTGGCACGTCCCTGCGTGCACTCGGCTGTCTCGAGGCTGGCTCGAGCGACATGGCACGAGACCTGGTCCCGTACGACGTGAACGCGCCCCTCTGGTCCGATGGTGCGGCAAAGAAGCGTTGGGTGACGATGCCTCGCGACAAGAAAATCGCCGTGGCACCCGACGACGTCTTCACGATGCCTGCCGGCACGATGTTCCTGAAGGAGTTTTCGCTCGGAGGTCGCCGCATCGAAACGCGCATGATGTATCGCGATCCGGAGCTCGATTGGCTCTTCTATGCGTTCAAGTGGAACGCCGAGGGTACGGATGCGACGCTCGTCGGCAACGACGGCGAGACGGTTCCCTCCGCCGAAGGTAAGTGGGACATTCCGAGCCAGAGTCAGTGCCTCGCATGTCACGGCGCGCAGGTCGGTCGCGTACGCGGCTTCGAGATCGCGCAAATCAACCGCAATATCGAATACCCGAACGGCGAAGAGTCCAACCAGCTCGCGACGATGGACCACGTGGGGTACTTCGACCCGCCGCTCAATTTGGTGAAGGCCGGCTGGCTCGCCCCGCCCTTCGGCGACCTCGACACGCTCGAGAGCCGTGCACGCTCGTACCTGCACGCCAACTGCTCGTTCTGCCACAGCGTCATCATCGGCGTGTCCGGCTTCAATCTCACGAAGTGGCAAACGCTCGCCGACTTGCAGATCGTATGTCGCTCGACGCGGTCGAATGACTTTGGCATCAAAGACGCGCGCGTCCTCTATCCAGGCAAGCCAGAGAAGTCACTCATCGTTCATCGCATGAGTCTCGAAGGGCACGGGCAAATGCCTCCGATTGGTCGCAAGAAGGCAGATACAGCCGCCATCAAGCTCATCTCCGATTGGATCCGTTCGATGGGCGGAACGTGTGCGCCGCAGACCGACAAGCCCTGAGCAGGCATCGTTCCGGTCGCAGGCGTGTAGGCAAACGTACGAAGTTTCCCCCGAGGCCTCCGGGCCTCAGAATGTGACGTCGTTGTCCCATGCAGCCCGCAGCTCATGCGCAGGGTTTCGGGTACTTACGTGCATTCCGCACGCGGCACGACGGTTGCTTCATGTGGAGTCATGCGAAGCTGCTTCCGTTCTGAGCGCGTTTTCCACTTGGTCGGTCTCGCGTTCGTGGCGCTCTCTCTCTCCGCAACGACGGGCTGTGCGGTTGGTCGCATCCACGAATCGAGTATGTCGCAGTCCACGGCGCCGAAGTATCCCTCCTTCCTCGTTCAGAAGGATTCGCAAACCCAGCCGGCGCACGAGGCCGTCGCGGCGAACGAATCTCGGTAACCGAGTTTGTCGCGGTACGATCGGTTCGGTTAGCGTCGGATAAAGGGAGACGGACCGCGGAGCGCGGGGTCACGGCTTCGTTTCCGGCTCCGCACAAAATCCCCGTCCGCTTTCCTGGACGCCTCCCGACGAGGCGGCCGAGTCGGCGGCTGCTGGCCGGGGATTTTTGCGTTCGCTCTCACTTCGCCGCGCCCCGCGCCCCTCGATTCAGCGAGCGTGTGGGTGACGCGAAGCGAGTTGCTGCGGACGCCCTCCTAGTGGGTGATGAGCGGCGATCTCCGCGTGTGCGGAGGAGCCACCAGGGCACGCAAGGACATCCCTGCGGACATGGGTCGATCTCCGCGTGTGCGGAGGAGCCTCACCGTGGGGTCAGGCACCGTCGGGCTGTCCGGGTCGATCTCCGCGTGTGCGGAGGAGCCAACGCCACCCGACGCCAACGCCGAGAACGCGGGGGTCGATCTCCGCGTGTGCGGAGGAGCCCTCATGCTCCGTTCCTCTCCGGGAACGCGACCGGGTCGATCTCCGCGTGTGCGGAGGAGCCCCGGAGGGATGCCGGATGCGATCCTCTTTTGCAGGTCGATCTCCGCGTGTGCGGAGGAGCCCTTCGGCTGCTTGCACTGGTCTGCAATGACACGGGTCGATCTCCGCGTGTGCGGAGGAGCCTTCTCCATTTGGCAACTGGGTCCATGTCCCATGGGTCGATCTCCGCGTGTGCGGAGGAGCCCGCTTGACCCATCGGTCCCATCCGCCGCAGTAGGGTCGATCTCCGCGTGTGCGGAGGAGCCTGTAGGGGACGACCTTGCCCATGGTGTCGGGGGGGTCGATCTCCGCGTGTGCGGAGGAGCCCTCACGGGCCGTCCACCCACGTTTTTCTCTCATGGTCGATCTCCGCGTGTGCGGAGGAGCCGGCCGCCTTGCAGCCAGAAGCCAGCGTCGCCCGGGTCGATCTCCGCGTGTGCGGAGGAGCCCGAATCGTGTCCGTCTGGAGAGCGCCGGTGTAGGGTCGATCTCCGCGTGTGCGGAGGAGCCGGGCAGGCCACCTGCCGCCGCAATGTCATCAAGGGTCGATCTCCGCGTGTGCGGAGGAGCCCGCACCCGTCAGGTGGTCATGATCGACAGCAAGGGTCGATCTCCGCGTGTGCGGAGGAGCCCCGGCGACGATGTTCTTCCCAATGTCGACCCAGGGTCGATCTCCGCGTGTGCGGAGGAGCCCGCGGGCCGATGGGGCACAGGTTCTGCGAAGTGGGTCGATCTCCGCGTGTGCGGAGGAGCCCGCATGGCAAGCGCTCGGAACGGGCGGAGGTAGGGTCGATCTCCGCGTGTGCGGAGGAGCCCGCTCCAGTGCGCCCGCATCCGCCGCTGCATGGGGTCGATCTCCGCGTGTGCGGAGGAGCCCAGGCGAGTGTTACGGGGGACTGGCTCTGGAAGGGTCGATCTCCGCGTGTGCGGAGGAGCCGGAGGGACGGTAGCGATGCTCCTACGCCTTGGGGGTCGATCTCCGCGTGTGCGGAGGAGCCCTCATAGGTCAAACGTCGCTTTCTCGTGATAGGGGTCGATCTCCGCGTGTGCGGAGGAGCCGACAAGACGTATTACACGACGATTGGCGTCGCGGGTCGATCTCCGCGTGTGCGGAGGAGCCACCGTCGTGCACGCGAGCATCGTTGCCGCAAGGGGTCGATCTCCGCGTGTGCGGAGGAGCCGTCGAACCGTTCAAGCTTCGCGTTGTGATGCGGGGTCGATCTCCGCGTGTGCGGAGGAGCCACCATGACCCCCACCTACGCCGAACTGCGGCGGGGTCGATCTCCGCGTGTGCGGAGGAGCCATGTGGTCAATCAGGTGCGTGTAGTCGACCTGAGGTCGATCTCCGCGTGTGCGGAGGAGCCGGGAAGAAGAGGAGTAGTCCATGTCGCTCACGGGGTCGATCTCCGCGTGTGCGGAGGAGCCTGGATGAAAACACAGCAGCGCATCTCGGAGCTGGGTCGATCTCCGCGTGTGCGGAGGAGCCTCTCCGCCGGAAGAGATGCCCTCTTCCGTCATGGGTCGATCTCCGCGTGTGCGGAGGAGCCGGGAAGAAGGCTAAGCCCGTGGACGGGGTCTTGGGTCGATCTCCGCGTGTGCGGAGGAGCCGATTGCGACCCCTGCATCTTTCACGATCTTTTGGGTCGATCTCCGCGTGTGCGGAGGAGCCCACGCGGTCCTCTGCTGGGAAGACTCTTTGGAGGGTCGATCTCCGCGTGTGCGGAGGAGCCAGCAGCACGAACAATGCGATCTATGAAGCGGTGGGTCGATCTCCGCGTGTGCGGAGGAGCCTTCGCATTGCTCCGCTAGTTTGCAGGGGAGAGGGGTCGATCTCCGCGTGTGCGGAGGAGCCTAGCCGGGCCCGAGCTTCGCGAGCTCTTCTTTGGGTCGATCTCCGCGTGTGCGGAGGAGCCAACAGCGCCTTGACCCGTTCATTGGGCCCAAGGGGTCGATCTCCGCGTGTGCGGAGGAGCCTGTCCACGCCTAGCGCAGAAAAGGACTTAGCCGGGTCGATCTCCGCGTGTGCGGAGGAGCCGCTCGCGTCGAGAAGCTTCAGCGAGCCGTCAAGGGTCGATCTCCGCGTGTGCGGAGGAGCCAATCGACACAAGAAGCAGCGTATCGCTGAAAAGGGTCGATCTCCGCGTGTGCGGAGGAGCCCCGTGGGTGTGGCTACATCATCCGGGGCACAAGGGTCGATCTCCGCGTGTGCGGAGGAGCCCACGAAAGCCATGTTCCGCACCTGCGGAAGCTGGGTCGATCTCCGCGTGTGCGGAGGAGCCTGATACTTGGTCTGTACACGCTCTCTGCTTTGGGGTCGATCTCCGCGTGTGCGGAGGAGCCCGGGGTTGTTTGCGTCTCCCCACCCTCGGAGTGGGTCGATCTCCGCGTGTGCGGAGGAGCCAGGACTACGCGAAGTTTTCTACGATTCAAAAGGGGTCGATCTCCGCGTGTGCGGAGGAGCCCGCAAACCTTCGGGCTTGGCCTCTTGGGGATGGGGTCGATCTCCGCGTGTGCGGAGGAGCCATCGCCATGCGTTCCATGAGCTTCCCTTTTTGGGGTCGATCTCCGCGTGTGCGGAGGAGCCGCGAGATCTATCAGCAGATCGCAAACCACATCGGGGTCGATCTCCGCGTGTGCGGAGGAGCCACGGAAAGAAACCGTGCGGACCGCGCCGAGAAGGGTCGATCTCCGCGTGTGCGGAGGAGCCCGTCGACATCATCAAAGGTCTAAAGCTCGTGTGGGTCGATCTCCGCGTGTGCGGAGGAGCCGATCAATATCAAGGAATCGATCGCGGCGCCCGGGGTCGATCTCCGCGTGTGCGGAGGAGCCGACACAAGCAAAAACTTTTGCTTGCGGATATCGGGTCGATCTCCGCGTGTGCGGAGGAGCCTAGGAGGGACTCGAACCCTCACGCCCTGTCATGGGTCGATCTCCGCGTGTGCGGAGGAGCCCTTATGGTGACTTCGGACTTACCGCGTAACCAGGGTCGATCTCCGCGTGTGCGGAGGAGCCTCGATCGGTGATGACTCGGCCACCTTCACACCAGGTCGATCTCCGCGTGTGCGGAGGAGCCGGGAGGCCGATGAAAACCGATATCCCTGCCATGGGTCGATCTCCGCGTGTGCGGAGGAGCCTTGCTCGATGGAGAGACCCGGTGCGGGCGAGGGGGTCGATCTCCGCGTGTGCGGAGGAGCCGTCATTCTTGCCCGGATACGAGAACCGCGATAGGGTCGATCTCCGCGTGTGCGGAGGAGCCCACTCGTCTTCCAGACCTGAGGAGACCTGTCCGGGTCGATCTCCGCGTGTGCGGAGGAGCCCCTGAGACGAAGTGTGCCAAATGCCTGGCAACTGTGCCAGGTATTCGACGACGCAGCCGCCTGCGGTGCTCTAAGAAGGACGCCGTTCCGCTCAGAACGGAACGTCCTCGTCACTCATTGTCAAAGATCGGTGGTCCCGTTCTGAAAGCGCGGAACGTGCGAGGACCAGGCCAGGGGTTTCAACGAGCTCTCGTGCTACTTCGCCCAATACTTGAATGGCCTGACCTCCCGGCAACGCGGAATCCGGCCAAGTCATCACCGCGCTGTCACTTCGCGAGCCGACCCTCCACAATTCCAGGACCGCCCAGACTCTATCTCGAACCGCCCTCGTCATATTAGGCGAAGTGTAGACACCGCTCGCAATCTCCAGCATCGTAGATGCCAGGAAGCCTCGAACGCGTCCTTCGGCATTCCGGGTCACGACGACCGTCATCGGCATCCGTCATACTCCACGTGCTTCGGTTTCGGCGCTCTCGTCGAGTAGCTCCTTGATCCGATCAATCATCGAAAGGACGACGTTTTTCTGACGCAATGCCTTTGCAGCGAGCCGACGAGTGAGCTTCTCAATCTCTTCCGATGGCTTCTCTGCCGCTTGCTTCGCAGCAGAGAAGGCGACCGGGAGAGTGATTGTATCCCGATAGAGGTCCGTCACGTCTAGCGTGAATGCCCGCCCTGCATCTTCATGAATGAAACCCAACTCCGCGATCGCTCCGCTGACCGCGACAGCGACCATCGCAGAAGCTTCCACGGCGGTGACAGCATGATTGATCGCCTGATTCGCTAGGTCGGTGACCTCTGGATTGTTTCGATCGTATCTGCGCCCGTTCCAAGCGATTCGAAATTGCTCGGCGAGTCGCTTGTAGGTCTCCTTCATCCGCGCCCCCTCCATGCCACGCAGAACGGCAATATCTGCCGTCGGGAAAACTTCGCCTAGCCGCCACGCATACATTCGTCGCGCTGCCTGGAGCCTTCGCTCGGGATCTGCCCACATTCGCGCATGTCGTCTTGCGCGCGCGGAATGATTGGGACCAAACGGTGCGCTCGCGAAAAAGCGTGTCCCGCCTTCTCCCGTAGCAACGATGCCGGTTCCGTGCGATGCACAGAGGCGTAGAACATCGTGTGTGACGGAAGTGCCCGGCTGCAGAACGATACAGGTCACCAGCTGGTACGGGATGGCATAGTTGCCCGCCGGAAGGTCCATGAATCCTGCAGTCTTGAAGTACAAAGTGCCTTCATGAACGTAGAGTTGGCCCCGTCCAAGCCATAGCAAACCGTGTCGATCTTGCTGGGGGATGCGGGCAGTTTCGAGCCCGAGACGGCCTCGAAACTCCTTCTGCTCAGGAACCTCTTGAACGCCGCCATGGCCCACACTCTCGGCGTCGCGCGACAAGTTGTCAGCCTCGTGGTGCCGGCTTGAGCAACATCATGCCGAAGCCAAAGGCACGATGACGTCCGAGACCACGCGCCAAGCCGTCCGAAAACAGAGCCGGCTCCGTCACCTCCAGAACACCTTCGAAAGATGCTTCGGGATGAGACGTTCGTGCCCCCGCGCGCTTCTCACTCTGCGTGCGCCGGTGCTGCCGCCCTAGTTGGAAGCTCGTCAGGGTCGCCTCGACTAGGCGTGCCCCCGCTTTCTCAAGCTCGACCGCGAGCCACTCGCGATAAGTCTCCTCTCGGTCGATCGCCACCGATGGATCGTCGACCTCCCAGACCTTTGCTAGGAAGACATCCACTTCCGCGCGGTCCTTTTGTTGATTTCCGCGCTTCTTGACTCTCCTCACCGGACAGGTGCGGACGGAGAATCCCAACTTGGTGCCCTTCGCAAATTGCTGCGGCATCGGTTTAGACACGATCGACGCCAGGTCGACCGCCCCCCAAGCTGCAGGATCTCCAAAGTGCTTCGCGCGTTCGACCAGTGCGGCGCTGTCGAGCCTCGCGTAGCCCCAAACATCGAACCGGCGATTCAGCTCGAGAGGAATGGCGAACGGTTTGGGTGCGACCCTGTCCTCGGGGCTCGCACCGTGATCGAAGAGCGCCATGAGCAGACCATGGACGGCGTAGCCTTCGTCGAGGTCCCGAGTGGGAAGTCGCGCATGCCGTGCGAACGTGTAGAGTCGTTGCGCATCGACGATCATCTTGACGAGATGAATGTCACTCATCGCGCTTCTCCTCCTCCTTCTTCTTCGCCGCGATATGGTGGACTGACCGTCCCTTCGACGTAGATTCGCCTTCCAACATGGATAGAATTCTCCCAATCTCGATCTTCGACGCGAGGCCAGAGGCGACCGTCACGCTCCTCGAAGTCATCCCCGGTATGTTGCCAAATCGCAGGTAGCGGCAGCCTGCCCTGTTCGAGGCTCCGCGCGCTTTGAATGCGGGGCCACAATTCTAGCGCTTCGCGTAAGGACTGCGCCTGAGTCGTTCCTAGCCAAACGGGACTGCTGGGCACGCAGCACTTTCTTCCCAGAAAGATTGGGCGCGCCGGTGCGCGAAGTGCTTCGCTCACATCATCGAGCGTCGGCTTGCTGCTCACGTCGTCAAGAGAGACCGCGACCGTGAAAACGGCGTCCGCAAGATACTGGCGCAACCGAATGTGCGTACCCTCGCTGGCTTCTCCGCCCTTGCGCATCTCCAACTGCCCAGAAGTGGTCCACCCTAGGCCGTTCGCCATCGAGCCGTCCGGATCGAAGTCGACCGTCTGATAATCCTCCAGCACTTCCCCTAGCCTATCCGCTCTCGCGGCATATCGAAGTCTCCGTTGCAGTGCTTCGTGCGCGGAGGCATCTTCCCTCGTGAGACCAAGTGCATTGGCGATGAGGCCTGTGAGCATGGACCGGTAGGGAAACCGGTCCGTGCCGTTCTTTTGGTCTACCCTGACGCTCCCAAAACTCATGAGCGGTGCGTCCAAGCGCAGGACGAGGACGTCCATTACGCGTGCTCCAGCACCGCGTTCGCAGCAAATTTGGCGACCGAGTCGAGAGTGGTTGGCGTGGCGAGCTCGGCAAGCACCTCTTTCGGTCCTATCGCGGCCAACGCGCGTCGATTCTTGAGGTCAAACACGCTGTCGACATCCTTCGTGTAGCTTGCGAGAGCCGCGTATGCAGCGCCGAGCAAGTCGCGCTCCCCGCTGACGGGCTTCAAGAAGGCATTTGCCAAGGTGCGGGGCTGCGACGACCCCGCTTCCAGCATCGTGAGATGAGAGAAGGCATAGGGCGCGGTAGAACCAAGCTTCGCTCCGGGAGAAACCGTCGCGACGAGATGGGTCAGCGCGTGAACGACATCCGCGGAGAGCTTACGGTCAGCCTTCAGCCATTCCCTTGGGTCACAGCCTTCCACATTGGAGACGAGCTGGGCAACGTCGACTACGACATATCCGTAGAAGATTCCACTCGTGAGCTCTGTGTTGCCTATGTGCCCGCTACCCAGCTGGTCGTTGCCGTCGCCCCCGCGAAGCAGATCGTCGATGGCCGAGAAGTAGTCGGTTTCGGCATGCTCTGCGTGAACGGTGAGTGCGTGGGCGACGTGTACTGCGGCATCCGATCGTGCCAACCTGTCGCTCGTAACCATACGACCGAAGAGCGCAGCATCGAGGCCGGATGCGCGCTTCAAACCTTCCAAGTTCTTCCCCCAGTCCTTGGTGAAGCGTGCCTTCTTGGCATCCTCGACCTTGTCGGGAGCGCCCGCCGCATTCGCGAGGGCGCGCGCTTCGGATAGGAAGTAGTCGATCTCTGGCTTGCCAAAAACGGTGATTTGACCCGTCATGAGGCCAGGCGTGATGCCCTCGTCGTCCTTTTTCGCGCCCCTCTTCTTTGCCTTCGAATCGCCTTCCTTTGCTTCTTCTTTGGCCTTCTTTGCCTTCGCACTCTCTCCCAGGACGGCCACCATCACCGCCTCCGTCGCGGCGCGCGCCAAGGGCTCACTCACGCCATCCCGAACGAGGGGCTCGACGACAAATCGCTCGAACGTGTGACGAGACCTGACCGAGAGCGTCACTGGATCGGCACCATCCATCAGCGATGCCATCGAGTGAGCGCCGGAGTAGGTGCGCCAATGGCGTTTCAAGCACTGGGAGGAGATGCGAGTGCGTGTGACGCCACCGAAGGGAACGCGCTTCGCAAAGCCTTGATCGTCTCGGTTGAGGAGCGTCGCGGCATAGGAGGTGAGGGTATGGACCTGAAGAAAAAGCGGGGTGTGACTCATGGGACTCCGGGCTATTCGGTGTTGAAGTGACGGTAAAAGTCGCGGGCGATTCGTCGACGAGCGCTCTCCTTGTGATCGCCCTCCGAGAGAACAAGGCTGGCGAGATCTTGAGGGTCGAAGGATTGCCCTCTACTCACGAGCTGATGGACTGCGTTCCGCACCAGCGGCGCGACGTGATCATCTGGGGCGTTGAGCAGTCGAAGGACGCGCATCTCCGCGACATCACCCAGGGCCAGTGCTTCCCCGAATGGAACTCGAGAAAGCAGACTGCTCCTTCCACTCTTGCTCGGAGTGATGGCCATGGCCATGGCTTGAACGCAGATGGCCCATCGCGATTCGAGTCGCTCTCGGAGGCTGCCATGGTCGGGCAATATCTCGTCTAGAGGCTTCGATGCGATTCGGAAAAACGCTGGGTGGGGCAATTCTGGAGCGAGCATACGTCGAAGCGAGGCCAGCGTGCCTGCATCTGCGTGCTCGAGGGTCGTTCGCAATTCTTCCAGTGCGCTTCGCTGGAACGCGCGGGGGCGTGACGGTTCATCCTTCTCTGTCGGGCTGACTTCTTCGCTCATGATGCGACTCCTTGATGCTCTTCTTCCCTACGCGGAAAGGCGAGGGCGAGGTGCTTGCGAGCTGCGCCGTCGAGGACTCTCTCGGCAACGGCGATGGATCGATGCTTCCGGATGGCAGACAGCGGCACGCTCCCGCACGCGGTTTGCAGTTCTCTTTTCGCGATTGCGAAGAGTTCCCTTTGGAACCCCGCAAGGGATTCGTCGGGTGGAAGTTCCAATGTGCCGAACAGCCTCGGGAAGAAGATCTGATCCACGGCGAACTCGAAGCGACGTAGAAAAGCGTCGGCCCGGTCGTCGTCGAACTTGAGCTTCGCCGGCGCCGCCTGGATCAGCGTGAGTAGTGCTGGTTTGAGGACTTTGAGGCGGACATTGGCCGCCGCGTCGACCCAGCTCTGCGCCATCTTGCCCGCGGCCTGTCTCGATTCGGGCTTGGCGAAGAAAGAGCGCGCCTTCGGAGGAATGGGTACCCATCGCTCGTGGTAACCTTCCGTTCCCCCTTTTCCCCGGACGAGTGCTTGCCCGAGCCAGTACTTGGCAGCGGGATGATATCTCGGGTCGCCCACTGCCCCTGGCGACCAATCTCCATCGGAGAACAGAAGATCACGAACTCTAGCGTACGTGAATCCGCTGCCGCTCAAGGATAGAGCTGTCCCCTCGCTCGCGGAAACAGGAGTCCACAAGTCACCGGTGTTTCCACGACTCGTGCCAACGACTCGCGGAACGTCACTTCCCGTTCTGAAGACACTGAGTGTCGTGTGGTCGCTGGAACTTCCGAGGCGAATCCTACGGCAAATTTCTATGAAATAGGGGTCGAGCTTCTCAAATGAAAGCGAGGCTGTTCCATCCCAGGGCTCGCACCAAAGGAAGCCGATACTCCGTGTGGCAGCAAATCCACGACAACTAATCGCTGAGCGGACCTGCAATGCTATTGCTACTTCAACTGCGAACCGTGAAGTGAGCGACATGTCCTCGCTGAGAGCGACACACGGTCGATTGCCGAATCCGCTGTTCATTCTGGCGATGCCGTAGTTGCCTCCGCCATAGACTCCCTGCGAGGTCTGAAGCGAGATTAGCGAGTACATCCAATGTTCGGGCTGAGCGGCGACGACCCGACGCGCTTTCACGTCGTGGTTCTTCGACGTCGACAGAGTATCAATCAAGTTGAGGGTCTCCCCAGGTTCTGACTTGAACCCTGCGAGCGTTCCTTCTGGAACTGGAGGCTGCATGAACGCTGGCTTCGAAAGGTCCTCCACGACCAAAGCGAACGCTTCTGGGCCGCCTCCATCGCGCGCAGCCGCGACGAGGAGTAGCTCCCTCCAAGCCCCTTCGTCATGCGCGATTTCCGATTCGCCACTTCGCTCGAGTGAGATCGCTGCGAGCTGCACCAAGAATGCGTGCATGGGATGTTGTTGGTGCGCCTGAAGGGCCGTCAGGGACGTCGACTCTCCGCACGAGAGTCTCGCAAGCAAGCCGGGCAGGGTGATTCGTGAGCGCAATCCCTTGGCGTCTTCGATGCCCAAGAGTGCTTCGTCCAAGAAGTTGTAGAGAATCCGACCCTTCTGTTCGGCAGTCATGGCGCCCCCTGGTTGCAGCTGCTCTGCAGCATCGGTTCTATCTCCTTGCTCATCGAATTACGCATCGGCATTGTCGTCATCCTGTGTCGCTGGGGCATCGAGCCGTAGCCCGAGCCGGTCGTAGCGGAAGGTCATCGAGCCAAAGTCGAACAAGAACCCTCGCGAGCCGTCTTTTCCGGCCATTCGGACGTTCGTAGGGCGCAGATCGGGGTCGGCGGGAGCGGATCGTGAAAGCCAACCCGGGATGTTGAGTTCGATGACGCGAGCTCCGAAAGGACCTTCGGGGGCGCTTTCGGGCCCGAACACCGCGCGTCTATCGCTCTCACCCAGTCTCGACGCGATTCGCTCATTCGCGACGCCATTCGTCTGGAAGGTGTACCTGCCGAATCGCTGGCTTCGATCCACGAGGTTGAGCAGCGCGAGCCCTCGATGTGAGAACTGTGTCCCGTGGACGTGGGAATGATGTTTCCCCCACAGTCCTCCCAGTTGCGCAGCAAGCTGTCCGAGTGCCTCGGGGTGTACGGTCACTTCGACCAGCTCGCGATTCTGCTCTGGGATACGAAGCGTCGAGTTCGCGATTAATCGTCGACGCGTCGCTTCTAGAATGAGGACATCGTCATAGACGGTTCCAACACCGTGGGAACCACGTGCCTCGCCATCCTTGCGCAGCTGCTCTTCGAGAGGCTTGTCCGAGACCAAGACGAAAGCCTTGGGTTTGACGAATGCCTCAAGCCTAAACGGATCTCGCTCCCTGTGGCGATGGATCCGACCAAAACGCTGCAGAAGCACGTCCATCGGTGCCAGGTCTGTCAGCAAGACATCTGCGTCGAGATCAAGGCTTTGTTGAACTGTCTGGGTCGTGATGACGATGCATCCGCCGGAGTTTGGAGCCACCTTTCCGAGCCTCTCTTCGATGGCTTGATCGAGTAGAACCCGATCACTCCGGGCGAAGCGCGCATGGTGAAGAGTGACAGCATCGCGAATACGAAAGAGCAGGTCTTCGTCCTTCGGCGTAGCGAGCGTCTCGAGTGCACCTTGAGTTTCGATAGCGTCGGCCACCGTGTTGCGCAGTACGAGAACGCGTGCGCCTTGGCGCGCCATTGCCATGGCCTTCTCCGCGAGCTGTGCTGGGTGATCGGCTAGTTGCTCGATTTCGACTTGGACTGTTTTGGGAAGACCGGGGGCCTCGACCGCCCTCACCCCGCCCGCTCCCTCGCGCGTCGCGTGGTGCACGGCGGGGTAAGGTATGGACAGAGCATCTGAAAGCGAAACGTCGCGCTGCGAGCGTGGCTCTAGAGCGAAGGCCGCGCGTTCGAGTCTCTGTCGCACAGATGCTCCGAGCGTGGCGGACATGAGAAATGCCTGCCCCCCAGCCTGCACGTGAAATCGAAGGACTTCTTCGAGAATCCGATTCATGTACGAATCAGAAGCGTGCACCTCGTCAACCACGAGCAAATGGCGCAGGAGCGATGTTGCCCGCAAGTGGGCGTGCCCGACCCGCAAGGAGGAGAGGAGGACTTGGTCAATCGTGCCAACAACAACGCTGCCTGCTAGAAAGCGCTTTGGTTGCTCCGCAGCCCACCCTCTATATCGGAGCCGGGCGTCGGCATCGTCGTTCCACAGCACCTCGAAGCCCGGAAGCCTGCGTCCCGATTCGTCGTCTACTTGCAGATATCCGGGAACCGCCAAAACGACGGGCGGACGGACTTCCCTATTTGGAAACGCGCGATCGAGTGCCGCGCACACGCGCCGATGCAATTGTGTCGCCGCTGTGCGCGTCGGCAGCGCGAACATCATGCCGTCGACAACGCCGGCGTGGAACAGGTGAAGGTAGCGGATGAGCGCGGCTTCCGTCTTCCCGGATCCAGTCTCCGACTCGAGCACCGTGAGACTCCCTTCGTTGTCGCGAGGAAGCGACATCGTCTTTTGTTGGGCGTCTCTAGGCTCGAACTCGCTCACTGAAGCGAACGTCAGCAGTTGTGGCCCGAGACTGAGGCGTGCGGGCTCACTCACGAGCCCCATGCGCTCCACGGCTCGTTGGGCTCTCACGCGAGCAAATGGCATGCGGTCATCGAGCGATTCTGCGAAAGGAAAAAAATCGTCGTGTCTATCGGAGCCAAGCCAATCCGCAAGCATGATCAATCCTGCGAACGCGTGCTGAAAGGCGGCCGGCACAGATAGGGGGGGGCCGCGATGTGTGAAAGCAACCGGGAACCAACTCCGCGCGAAGGCGGACAACTTGGCGATTCCCTCGAAAGGATCAAGATTGTCCCGAGTTCGCCACAGCGAGGGGTCTGGCGAGGTTGCGTTCGTGGCGACGGGGCGACCGTGGTGTCCTATGGACGCCACTAGAAGTTCGAACACGGACTCGTCTTCGGACCAGTACGACAGACTCTCGGTCGATAGCGCGTCACAGAGTCGCTTCTCTATCGAAAAGTTGGACTGAAAGACGTCGAGTACCTCGCGGACGTGGCCGGCTGTGTTTTGCGGAAATTCGTCTCCTTTTCTTTGGAAGCCCAAGTTGAACTTGCCAATATCGTGGAACGCCGCAAGAACGCACAGACGTGCGACGTCGACTTCTGTGAGATCTCGCGACATGAGCGTCGACAAGCGTCGGTGCAAGATCGTGCGCGTGAGCAGAGCCTCTGCGCACGCGGCGACATCGGCACAGTGAGCGATGAGCGGGTGCCAGGAACGGACTGGCCCACCGTCGACGTCACGCTCGAGTTTTCCCCAGAATGTCGTCGGTGCGCCCTTCACGTTCGCCTCCCGCGAGGGCGAATCGACTGCGAGAAGGAGCTGACGAGCATCATGGCGATCCATCTGTACGTTGGGCGTTCGGTCCAATCGTACCTAGTGGATAGTCATGACTGACCTTCTGCGCAGTATCGGCGTGTACTACGAGTGATTGCTCCGCGAGTTCTTGCACCGCTGCGCGCAGCAAGGGGGTTTCCGCGAATGCCGCTCCGCCCAAACTCACCACGAAACGCGCGACGTGAACGATCGCACCCGTAAACGCAGAGACGCGAATGCCGCCGCGCTTCTTGTCGACCTCGCCCACAAGCGGAGTCGGTAGATTGCTCTGTACCCAACGAGCTTCCGGGTCGCGCACGTAAAAGACCAGTTCTTGAACAGCTTCTGTGCCCCGAAACCCACCGACAGTAGAGCGAAGGGCTGCTTCCAATGCTTCCTTGCTTGCGTGCCGAGCGTCGGAACAAGCTCCAAGCTCTGCGCGCAGGATTCGGTCGACGCGAAACCACTTCAACGTATCGTCGCGGTGGCACGTCGCCATGAAACGTGCGGGCGGCCCTACCGTCACTCGGTGGGGAGAAACGACGCGTTGCTCGGGAATCCCGCGACTCGTCGAGAGGTAGCGCATGGCGAGGACGCGTCGTTCTTTCGCCGCGTCCTCCACCAGCGAGAGCCAGCGGTCTTCCATTTCGTCGACAGAAGCACTCAGCACAGCGTGAGGTCGTTCGGAGGTGCGCGGTCGGCCGTGCGTGAGACCTTGGAGCACGCGCTCGACAACGCGGTTGCGTGCGGAACCATTTGGCAGCCGCGCAAGGAGACGAAGAAGGTCCGCGACGTCTTCGGGATCGAGTTGAACTCCTCTCGGAATCCACCGCCTGGGCACGCTCCAGTAGACGTGCGGATGATCCGCTTGGCTCTCCAAAGGTACGCCCGCGGCCTGGAGTTCTACGAGGCGTTTGCGGAGCGCCTGTACGCCGATGCCTAGCTCCCTGGAGAGTTCGGCTTGGGCCCACGTATCCCGCTTCATGAACGCGACCACGAGCGCCAGCGCACTCTCCGTCCCCGAATGCCGACCCATTCGTTAACCCCCGATACTAGCCCCAACTTTAGACGCCGCGATCCGCTCGAAAAGGGAGACGAATCGACGAATGTTCGCGCAAGACCCACGTCCGCGCAAGGTTGAACCGAAGGCGTTCCGGATACGAAGCCCCATGACCTTGAGCGCACTCGCCTACCACGGCTCGTCTCGTTCGAACGCGGCGCGTACGCGCGACACGGAGCTCGGCTTCGTCGCATAGATCGCGACCTCGGGAAATGCACACACGCGATTGTTCGTGGTCTCGAACGCTCCGACCTTCGTCCAACCGGGCGGGATCTCGCCCCTGAACCACTGTTCGTAGACCACCGCAACGTTCGTTCGTGTGGATAGCTTCTCGAGCGTCCCGGGGGCGAGCGGTCGATCGATGCGCATGCCGCGCGCACGCGCAGTTTCTTGGTTGGCGAGGCCCATCAAGTCGACGACGCGCGTCTTCGAAAAGTACGCGACTGCGCCGATGTCGTTCACGAGGACTTCTTCGCCGGCGAAGTTGTCGTCCAGAAAACGCGCCGTACGCACTTGTTCGTCGAAGATATTTCGGGACGCGTACGGAAGGGCCCTGAGTGCGGAGAAGCCTCGAGGAAGCAGAAGGAGCATCGCTCCTGCGATCGCAAGCGCGGCCTTCGGCGCGCTCGAGCGTTCCGTGCGAAGGTCCGCGAGCAGCAGCGCCAGGGCTACGATGGAAAGCGGCAGCAGGTAGGCTTCGTAGCGGTAGAACCAACCCACCGCGCCAAAGACGGTGTGCGCAACGAGCGTGCCCAAGGCGACCCAGGCGAGTTTTCGGCCTGGCCCGCGGCTCCCTCGTCGCGTGAGGAAAAGCGCCGTCGCGAGCAGCACGAACAGCAGCGGCAGGTGGGGCGCCTCGCGCAGCTTGGCGAGCACGTGTCCAGGCATGTCACCGTCCCAGCGTCTGGCCTTCAGAATCACCGAATTGGGAAGCGCGTTCCAGCCGTGTGCCTTGGAGTAGAGGGCAAATGCGACAGGGGGCAGTATCGCTGCGACAGCGACCACCGCGGCACGCTCGAACGCCTTCGTGCGCGCGAGGAAAAGAATGCAAAGTGCACATGTCGAGAAGCTCTCATAGCGGAGGGTCGTCGCAAAAAATGCAAGGAGCCCGAGTCGAAGCGACCGCCACCGGGACGCCTCGCTCGCCCGTACCCCCACGCACTCGGTGACCAAGAGAAGGAGCACGAGCGCGTGTGCCGTGTGTTCCATGCCCGAGAGGGCCAGGGGAACGAGCGGGGTGGCGAGTACGACCAACGCTTGGGCAGCACCGTGGACCTTCCCGGACAAAGGCACTTCGGGAAGGTTCGTGAGCGCGCGCCGAACGGCGAGGGGAACGCACGCGGCGCACCCGAGGCTCGCCAGGGCCGCCACGTTGGAGCTAGGCCATATGCGATAGAGCGCCCCGAGGAGCAGCGGCCAACCAATCGATGAAGACGCGGCCGTGAACCCCTCTTCGTGAAGGCCATACACGCCGTGCGTCGCGATGTTTTTGGCGAGCGCGAGGTGAATATACGCGTCGTCGATCGGGTAAGTGTATGTTCCACCCGTCCTGCGTGCTGCGATCCAATAGAGGGCGCACGACAACGCTACGAAGACCGCTGTCGCCGCGGCTGCGATGCGGAAGTGGAGACGCTTCACTTTCGATCGAGCAGGAAGCCTGCCCCGTCAGGGACAGGGAGTTCCGATGGCTGCCGGCGCAGGAACCTTGGCTGTTCCGGTCGCGAAGAACGACGTCAGGAAGCAACCGTATTGGTACTTCACCTGATCGAGCTGGCGGTAAATGGAGTGCGGGTCAGCGATGCCGTCGCCGTTGTACTGCACGACGACGCCCGTGTAGCTCTCACCGTTTTCCGACTTCGCGTTCTGCGAGACGGGGTAGGGAAGAATGCCGCCGCGGCCTGCGAGCGCGAGTGACGTCTGCATGCCGGGCCAGACGTTGTCGCCCGCCTGGTTGTTGCCATACGCAGTTGCCATGGCATCGTAGATCGCCGTCGGGAAGTAGCGGTCGTCTTTGCCGGCCGGCTCGTAGACGGGGCGTACCGGGTGACCTGGGAGGGGTCTCTTTCCGATGCGTGGAACATACACAAGTGGATCGACCGGCTCCCAGCCTGTCTGGACGATGTTCATTGCAGGGTGTAGGAAGGTGAGCTCCTCGGCGGTTCCGAGCAAGCCGCCCACGGCCTTCTTCACACCGGGTACGAGCTTCGTCTCGAGAACGAAGTAGCTCCAGTAACCGCCGGCGCCGGTCGGGACTGCGATCTTCACGCGAGGCTCGAGGGCGCTCAGATAATTGGTGTAGGCTCCACCCATCGATTGCCCCATCGTGATGAGCTTGCTTTCGTCGAAGAATGCCCCGTCGGCGCCATCGAGGTCGATGCCCGTGCAGGACGCGAAGACCGCGGGGGCGACCTTGAGCGTACGAATGGCTTCGAGGAACATGCGCTGCTCCAGAATGCCCTGACGGAACGTGTCGCGGAACGCGGAGAGGTTGTCGAAGTTCAGGTATTCCTGCTCCGCCGCATTCGGAAAGCGGTCGGTGCTGAACGGAAGCGACGACGCAATGGAGGCGATGCCGAGTGGTGCCAGCGTCATGGCGGGACCTTCGCCGAGCGGCCCGTCTTTGCCCTTCTCGGTGGATCGCGACGCGTCGACGGACTCGGCACCTTGTCCGCCGGAACCGTGAAAGTAAATGGTGAGCGGGTAGCCCGTTTTCGGCATCTTCCCCTTCGGCAGGGTGACCGTCACGGGTGACGCCTCATCCCGCTGCTTCTTGGGAACGCCGTTCGCGTCGAGCTCGAACAGACCTTCGGTGTCGAAGGGAGGGGTGCCTTTCTGGAACTGCGGGAACGTCACGGTGCCGAGGAGCTCGCAGTAGCCTGGATGCGTCGCACCGTCTTTGGGGTCGACCTTCAGGTCGGTGATCTCGACCTTGTAGGCAGCCTTCGTCCGCTCCGAGAGGTCGAACGTGTCTTTGACGACGTCGCCGGTCGTGAACACCGTCGCCGCTGCGACCTTGTCGAACGCAACTCCCTTCTCCGTGAGGAGGGCAGCGAGGGGCGCGTAGAGATCGACCATGTTCTTGTGGCTGTCTTGGCCTTTGAGGACGGCGAGTAAGCTAGGTGCAGCATGCACCTTTCCGCCTTTGGCCGTCGCGAGCGCTGTCGTCACGACGAACGCGTACTTGTGACCCGCGCGGAGCACGAAGCCCGGCTTGGGGGCCGCGGCGAGCAGGGAAGCCGGAGCGTAGGAGTCTTCCGGTGGCGTCGCGAGCACCGTGGGTACGAGCTCGCCCTTCTTCGGGCCCTCGAGGTCGACGAGGAACACTGGCGATGCGAGGTCTGCGGGAACGGTATCGGTGGGGGCGTGGACCGCGAGCTCGGATTTGAAGCGGAAGTATGCGACCGGCGTTACCGGGAACCCTTTGCGCTCGGCGGCGATGTCACGAAGGGGCTTCACGAGCTTCGCAGCGATGTCCGGAATCGGGTAACCACGGAGGTCCGGCGTGCCCTCCTTGGTGAGGCGCAGGTCGGACGGGTAGGGCAGGTCGAAGAACTGCGCCGAATTCGTGAGGTCCGCGTCCGGGACGAAGAAGCCCTCGCCCTCGGTGGAGGCCGCCTCTTCGCTGCTGCACCCGCCGGCACCTGCGCCGGTCATGGCGCAGAACATCGAAGCCGTGAAAACCACCGAAGCACGGAAAAACGTCGTGGGTCGCATAGGTGCGATCCAGATAGCAGGAAACGCTACGGGGCGGTAAGCGCCCGCTCGACCAAGAAGAGCCGATCTTGGCCCCAGAAGAGCTCTTGACCGTCTACCACCCAGGTCGGCGCGCCGAAGACGCCCGCATCGGCAGCGCGCTTGGTGGCTTCGATGAGTTCGTTCTTGATGGCGGGGTCTTGCGTCTTCGCGAGGATGGCGTCAGCATCGGAGACTCCGGCTTTGCCGATGAGCTCGCGAAGTACGGCGTCATCCGAGATGTCGCGGTCTTCGCCCCAGAAGGCCTGGAAGACGAGCTTGCGAAAGGTGTCTCGGGCTTCGCCTTCGGGGATGGCCAAGTAGCAGCGGAGCGCCTTCACCGTGTTCATCGGAAAGCGCGAGGGCCACTGGAACGGTACGCCCCAGTGCTCCGCCCAACGGAGGAGGTCCTTCGCGTAGTACGCCTGCTTCGCCGCGCTGAACGTGGCGAGCGGCGCATCGACCTGTCCGATCGTCTTGAAAAGACCGCCGAGGAGCATGGGGCGCCATATGAGCTTCGCACCCGTGCGAGCCGCGAGTTTTTCGGCCTGCGATACGCCGAGATAGGCGAAGGGCGAGGAGAAGTCCCAATACACTTCGAGCGTGCGCGCCGTCCCGCCGCGGGTTTCGCCTCGCGACGTATCGGGTGCGCATTCCGGCACGAGCGACTCCCACGGAGCCTTCGCGACGAAGTGGACGCGGTCTTGTCCCCAGTAGAGCTCTCCGTCGACGACGTAGGCGGGCGCGCCGAAGATCCCGAGCGCGACGGCTTCGTCGGTTCGTGCGCGGAGGTCGTTCTTCACCGCATCCGATGCGATGTCTTTCCATATCGCGTCGGCGTTCTTTCCCGCCGTGGTGAGCACGCGTCGAACGACGGCCTCTTCCGAAATGGGTGCATGATCCACCCAGTATGCACGGAAGAAGCCCTGGATGACCTTGGGGTCGCATTCGGCCAGCAGGGTCGCCCGTAGCGCTTCCACCGTGCGCATGGGGTGCGTGGAGGGAATCGAGAGCTCGACATCGAAGAGCTTGGCAAAGCGATTCATGTCCGCGACGTTGTGCGCAGCCTTCGCGGGCGACAGGATGTTCATCAGGTTCTGCGGTGTTCCGTTCGCGTGGAATACGCCGCCGAGCAGCATGGGCTTGTAGCGAAGCGTTCGTCCCGCCGTGCGAGCGAGCGCCTCGACCTGCGAGGAACCGAGGTAGGCGTACGGACACGAGTAATCGAAATAGAAGTCGAGAGTGCTCACGGTGGGCCTTTGTCCCATTCTTACTTGTTTTCCTCCCCATTGGGGAGAAGTCGAAACCGCGTGCGCGACAGCTGGCCCAGTTCACTACAAGCCGAAGGGTCGGGGGTCCCGTTTCCAGAGAGGGTGATGCAGCGCCACCCGGGGTCCCATGCTTGGGCGACGAGTGCGGCTTGCTCTCCCAAAAGTCCCCAATTGTCGAGGGGGCACTTGAACGATCCATTGCAGTTCGTGACCGCGATCGGCGTGCGTGGTCGTGTGAACGGAGCGAGCAGCGATTGCCCTACCATCTCGCGGCGATAAGGCAGCATCGCCACCGCGCTCCATACGCCCATCGCGTCGAGGAGGGTCGGAACGACGTCGGCGTGCGTGAGTGGTTCACTCGCATGGGCGCGGAGCGCGCTGAGCGCCTCCGGGGAGAGCGCGGCGTTTCGCGAAACCACGAAACCTGGCACGTGCACCTGTTCGGGGTACAGGTTTTGGCCGTGATGGATGGCACCGTGCTCTCCGAAGGCTTCGCCGTGGTCACTCGTGTAGAAAAGGAGCCACGGTCGGTTCTTCTCCGAGTCGGCGAAAGCCCGCAGCATCTTCGTGAGATCCGCATCCTGCGCCACCATCGCGTTCTTGTATGCGTTGTGGAGCTCGTCCATGTGCGCGAAGCTGGCTGCGCGCCTGTAGGGCCGGAACGGCGCACGCGCTGCATCGACCGCATAAGGTGCGTGCGTGCCGAGCAGGTGGAGGACCACGAACCTCGGACCAGGAAGATCCGCGAGTTCGCGAGAAACGCGAGCCTCGAGAAGATGATCGGGTAGGGCATCGAGCACTTGGTCCTCGTCTTCGACGGGGTGCCCGACGAGGTCTTGGAGGTCCACCATGCGGTCGGTCGCGCTCTGGATGCTGCCGCGTTCGAACACCGACGACGATATCTGCGCGCCGTAATACGCGATGAAGTAGCGGGAGCCGTCCTCGCCCCGGATGGCCTTCACGTAGTCGAAGAGCAGGGGAATGCTCGCAAGGTAAGCGTGGTCGCCTATTTGCTCGCGACCCGTGAGCAGCGCGCCGACCGCGATCGTCGTGTAGCTGGCGAGGGAACGCAATTCGGAAAGGCCGATGCGGTCCGCTGCGAACGCGTTCAGTTCTGGCGCGGTGGGGCAAGACGCCGTGGGCGCACTACAAAAGTCGGAGTCGCGGACGCTCTCGGTGATGACGAGTAGAACGTCGGGGAGCCGCGTTCGCTTCGAAGGTAGTTCGGGCACGTGGACCACGTGCGCCATCCCCTGCGGAGCACCTCGGTCCCCGCGTAGCGCCGGCAACCCCGACAGGAGCTGCATGTCCGGGGGGAGCTTTCCGAAGGCGAAGCAGACGAACGAAAGCAACATGCACGCCGCCGCGGGCATCCATCGAAGTTTCTGTGCAGGCAGCAACGCCCGCCTCTGTCCGCGAGCGAGCATGAGCAGCGTGAACGAAAGCGCACTCGCCAACGTGAGCGCAACGGCGAGGGTCGTACGCAATTCGGAAAGCACGCGCACGACGTCCCCCCATGCCGCCCTCGCTGCCGCGAGTGACTGCGCGCCGAGCGGGGCCCCGAAGTAGCGAAGTGCGAACAGTTGGCTGGCCGCGAGGGAGCCATGCGTGACCGAAAGCACGATGCGAATCGCGAGGGCCACATGGCGACCTCGGGCGCGAGGTTGCCACGGGACGGTCGCGCTTCCGAGTGCCCACCAAAACAGAGCACTTCCGATCCACCCGACCAGCGTGCGGCCCGTTACGGGGGCGCGCCTCGTCGTGGCGTCGACGATCGGAAACACAAGGGCGAAGGCCAGAAGCGACGCACGCGCGAGCCAGAGGCGCGCGTTCCGCCTGCGACCCATCCATCCGCTCGTCCTCCCGAGAAAGGCCATCGAGGCCGTCATAGAACGCTTCTTTGCCTTGTGCTAACGTAAGTCCATGCGGCCTTCGCGAACGAAACGGAATCTCGTCGGGGTTGCCGCGTTCATTTCGTGGGCTCTTGCCGCGGGCTGTGGCCTCACCCTCGGCGTTTCGATGCCAACCGCCGCAGACGCAAGCGTCGACGCCCAAGACGAAACCCGCGACGCCGGCGTTCTCGACAGCTCTCGGTTCGACGCCCCGTATGACGCTTCGAGCGACGCTTCGAGCGACGCTGGCTTCGATGCACCCGCGGACGTCGCCCCGGACACCGCATCCGACGCAGGAACGCGCCGCGTGTTCCTTACCAATGCCAACTACATGGGGAACCAAATCGGAGGAGTCGCCGGAGCCGACGTCATCTGCAACCAGATCGCCGTGAACCTCGGCGGAAAATGGCACGCGATCCTCGGCGAGAACGAAACCTACGCCCAGATCATCACACGCATCGGAAACCGCGTTGCGCCGATCGTGAAGGTCGACAACGGCAAGGTCATCGCTCCGAACATCGCGGCACTGTTGAACGCAAAGCCGACACTCTCGAACCCGATCAATTTCGACCAGACGGGAGGGGTCATCAACAATTCGTTCGCATGGACGGGCATTTCCGTGGGCAATGGGGCCACGGGGGCGAGCACGAACCACTGCGTCAAATGGACGAGCAATGCGCAGGCCCAAATGGGCATCTACGGCGAAGCGAAACAGACCGATGGGCAGTTCCTCATGCGAAATGGGAACAACGCCACGGATACCTGCGACGTACCCCATCGATTGTACTGCATCGAGGAATAGCTTTCGGTCGACGGACGTCCATGTGGCGGCTACATTCCGCCCCATGTTCGAGCAAGCGCGCACCATCCCATTGCCGCAAAATGAGACCGTGCTCTCGTACGCTCCGGGGTCGAAGGAGCGGTCCGAGCTCAAGTCGGCGCTCGCCTCCATGGCCGCCGAGTGCCCGGAGATTCCCCACGTCATAGGGGGCAAACCCATTCTCGAAGGCCCAGAGTATCGCGTGGTGATGCCCCACGCTCACCGCCATGTCCTCGCGAAGGCGCATGACGGGGGCGCCAACGTTGCCGAGCAGGCCATCCGAGCGGCACGGAAGGCGGCACCTGGGTGGGCGGAGCTCTCGTTCGAGAGTCGCGCTCGCGTCTTCATGCGCGCTGCCGAGCTGCTCGCAGGGCCCTTTCGTATGACGCTGAACGCCGCCACCATGCTCGGTCAAAGCAAGACAGCGTTCCAGGCGGAGATCGACTCCGCGTGCGAGCTCATCGATTTTCTGCGGTTGAACGTGCACTTCGCCTCCAAGCTGACCGAAGAGCTCACGTCGCCGCCAGGGGTGCGCAACGTTCTGGAGCTACGGCCGCTCGAGGGCTTCGTTCTCGCCATCACGCCGTTCAACTTCACGGCCATCGCTGGAAACCTCCCGGCAGCTCCGGCCCTCATGGGTAACACGGTCGTGTGGAAGCCTGCGGAAGACCAGAGTTTGGCTGCATATTACACCATGCGTCTCTTCGAGGCGGCAGGGCTGCCAGAAGGGGTCATCAACGTGGTCTATGGCAACGGTAAATCGGTCGCTGACCGCTGCATCGCAGAACGTGACCTCGCGGCGATTCACTTCACGGGTTCGACGAGCGTGTTTCGCAGCCTGTGGAAGGCAGTCGGTGAGCGTATCGATACGTATGCCACGTATCCGCGGCTCATCGGCGAAACGGGCGGCAAGGACTTCGTCTTCCTTCATGCGTCGGCCGACGTCGAGGCTGCGGCGGTTGCGCTCGTCCGTGGCGCATACGAGTTCCAAGGTCAGAAATGCTCCGCTGCGTCGAGGGCCTACGTGCCTGCCTCGCTCTGGCCCAAGCTCAAAGAGCGAATGCTCGAACACATGCGCGCCATTCGCATGGGAGACGTCACCGACTTCAAGAACTTCATGGGGGCAGTCATCAACGAGCGCGCCTACGATCGCCTATCCGGTTGGTTGGGGCGCCTCCAGGCCGACCCGAGTGTCGAAGTCATCCGCGCAGAAGGCTGGTCGAAGGAGGTTGGGTACTTCTGTGGTCCCACGCTCGTGCGCGTCTCCGACCCGAAGCATGCCGTCATGCAAGAAGAGCTCTTCGGTCCCGTGCTGGCGGTCTTCGTGTACGAAGACGCAAAGGCGGAAGAGATGCTCGGCGTGGTCGATCAGACGAGCCCCTACGCGCTCACGGGCGCCGTATTTGCCCAAGATCGCGCGTTCATCGAGCTTGCGCTCCGAAAGCTTCGTCAGGCCGCGGGCAACATGTACGTGAACGACAAGCCCACGGGAGCGGTCGTCGGTCAGCAACCCTTCGGCGGGGCAAGGGCTTCCGGCACCAACGACAAAGCCGGTGCATCGTACAACCTTCTTCGGTTCGCTTCTCCGCGCACAATCAAAGAGACGTACCTTCCGCCCCGCACCCCGTTCTACCCGTTCATGACGGAGGACGTTCTGTGAGAGAGAGGGTGTGGGCGAACGCGGTGGCCTTTCGGCCTTCTCTCGTTGCGCTCGCTTGCAGTGCGGCTCTCTTGCCTGCGTGCAGCGGTTGTGGAAGCAAAGGCACCGAAAGCGCGGATGGCGCCGCGCCCACGGCGACGGCCACCGCTGCCGCCACGCAAGCTGCTGCACCAGGGACCCCCGCGCGCCCCGGCATCCCGAGCGGGCCCGTGGTGGCAGCCATCGCGTACGACGTTCCCGTCTTCGAAAAGCCGAGTCGAAGTTCGAAGAAGCTCGGCTCGCTCCGCGTCGGCGCCATCGTCTCGCGCGAAGAGAAGAGCGCGGGCACGGACGGTTGCCCTGCACCAGAAGCCGGCAAGAGCGGATGGTTTCGCATCGAGCCTCGCGGCTACGTGTGCGTGGGCGGCGAGGAAGCGACGACCGACGTACAGAACCCTATCGTTCGCGCCGCGAGCGTTCGCCCGGACACGACACGTCCGCTTCCATACATGTACGGCTTCGTTCGCGCTGTCGCGCCCCAGTACCTGAAGGTGCCGACGGCAGAAGAGCAGCAAAAGAGCGAATTCAAACTGAAGGAACACCTCGAGTCGTACGAGAAGCACGGTCCCGGTTGGATGAAAGTCGTGCCGGGCGCAAACGATGTGGCGCTCTCGTGGCTGCCCGCTTCGCCGAAGCCCAGCACCGAGCTCGGACTCGGCCAGCTCTTCGGAGCGACGGCCGACTTCGACCCTGTACCGTTCTGGCTCGTTGGCGGCCGCAAGATACCGAACCTGTCTACCTTCAAGGTCCCGCCGTACGCCATCTTCGCGAATCGCGTGAGGCGCAAGACGGGCCTTGCATTCGTGGGAGCGTTCAAGGGAGGCCCCGAAGCTGCCGATCGCGCGTTTGCGATCACGACCGACATGCGCCTCGTCCCCGTCACGAAGCTGAAGCCCGACACGGGCTCGCCTTGGCATGGCATCGACATCGACGACAAGACGCCGCTCCCGTTCGCCTTCGTCCGTCAGGGGTGCGCGCTCCGCAAAGACAAGAAGAAGAGCGACGAATGTACGCCGTTCTCGTATCGCATCGATGGCGATACGGTGCACAAGGACAAGGCACTCACGTTCCGAAGCGTGGTCCGTCTCACGGGGAAGGCCCAGCGCGTCGGCGACAAGCGGTACCGGGAGATGGTCGGAGGGGGCTACGCGCTCGCGAGCGACCTCGGCGCCATCATGGAACCGCAAGAGTGGCCCAAGGCAGCGACTTCTGGCGAAAAGTGGATCGAAGTCTCGATCCTGAACCAGACCCTCACGCTGTGGGAGGGCAAGAAACCCGTGTACGCTACACTCGTTGCGACAGGTCAAGACGGGCTAGGAGACCCGAAGACGACCAAGTCTACGGTGCGAGGTACGTTCCGCATCCGGAACAAGTTCGTCAGCGCGACCATGGACTCGAACGAAAAGAGCGGGGCCAGTGGGGGCGCAGCAGCGGCCGAGCCGGCTGGGCCCGAAAAGGACAAGGGTGACAAACCCGAGAAAGGCGACAAAGGCGACAAAGGCGAAGAGGGCAAGACCATTCGCCGCGGGCAGAACAACTTCGAGCTACGCGACGTCCCCTACGTGCAGTACTTCGAGGGCGCATTCGCGCTCCACGTTGCCTATTGGCACGATGTCTTCGGTCTCGCGCGGAGCCATGGCTGCGTGAACCTCGCGCCCATCGACGGACAGAAGCTTTACCGTTGGACCGACCCCCAAGTGCCGCCGGGGTGGCACAGCGTCGAAGTCAATGGCGACAAAGGCGGAACGACCGTCGTCGTTCACGAATGAGCGTTGCGTGAACGACGCATGCGTCGGGCGACCCCGATGCTCGCGAGGAACAGGAACCCGACGAGTGGATAGGTCGACGAGCGAGATGCGTGTGTTTTGCAGCTACACCCCGACGCGTCCTCCTTCTTCGCGTCGACCGGGGCAGCGGCGGGCGGTGAGGCCTTCTTGACGTCGACGAGGGCAGTCGTCGCACCGAGATTCCCTTCCGCGTCGATGACTTCTACACGAACGTAGCGAGGGCCCTCTGCTTGGGAAACGATGTCCGGACCGAGGCCACCCGGCATGATCGTGAGCCATTCGGTATCCGGCGTTCCGTCGTAGTCGAGGTCCCAGCGCGCCTTGTAGGGGCCGCTGTTGTCTTCGATGCCGAGCGTCAGCTGAAACGCCTTCTTCGCTTCGGGGGCGCCTGCGGGTGACAAGGTGACCTTCGGCTCGACCCCGTCCGCAAGCAGCAGGTCGGTTGCAGCCGCGACGTCGAGGCGGCCTTTGCCCCACGCGTCTACGGGCCCGATGCCGTCTTTGCGCGCGGAGTCCAGGAGCTTCTGGCGTATCGCCGCGCCGTCCAAGCTCGGATAGAGCTGACGCAGGAGAGCAGCGGAGGCGGCCACGTGCGGACCCGCGCCGGACGTTCCGCCGAACGGCGAATACAGAATCACGTTGTCGGCGGGTTTGCCGGATTCCTGCACCGTCGAGGACATCGGGTTGTCGGGGGCCGCAAGGTCGATGGTGCGCGCGCCGTCGATGCGCGGTCCTTCGGACGAGTAATAGGCAATCTGGCCAACTTTGCTCGAGGGCGAGAACAAGGGGTCGTCGTTCAGCGTGTA
Organism: Polyangiaceae bacterium; assembly: GCA_046351415.1. GTDB lineage: Bacteria > Myxococcota_A > Polyangia > Polyangiales > Polyangiaceae > JABFRG01. The sequence continues at coordinate 272,920 of JAXLYO010000004.1, forward strand.
GGCGGAGACCGTGATCGTCTTGTCGGCCGTGGCGGGGTGGCAGAGGGTGCGGCTCTTCGTGTTCTGCTTGAAGGTGAAGCCGTTCCCCCACGTCGTGCGGTCATCGCCGGCGTACAAGTCGACGGGGAAGGGGGCACCTGCGTCCGTCGTGATCTCGAGGCTGTAGGCGCCGCTCGGCGGGCCGCCGCCCTTCCTGACGACGTCGATGTTCGTCATCCGGGTTCCGCGCGGCGTCGTGGACTGTTCCGTGTAGAGCGTGAGGCCATCGCCGAAGGGCGTTTGAGCCGTCGCAGTAGGAACGTCCACGCTCGCGCCGCCGGGAACGTTCACGCGCAACGACAGCGATCGAGCGGTTTGGCGGTGCAGGATGGTGAGCGTCGCATACGAAGCGCCGACGAAGTCCGCGTCGGTCTTGAGCTCCACGACGGTCGTCGTATCGCTCGCGTTGATGCTGACGTGCTTGCTTGCGGTTGCCAAGTTGCCAGCTGGGCTCACGGGAATCATTCCTTTGGCGAGGCCGGCGTCCAGTTCGAGCTCTTCCTCGGAACTTCCGTCGAGCGGGTAACCCGTGTAGGGTGCATATTCCGTGATGATGACGTTCGCCTTTTGCGTGAGTGCCCACTCCATCATCGCTGTCATGCCGGTCGGCTGCTTGCCTCGAGCGATGTAGTCGACTCCGAGGAGCTCGGCTCCCGGTGCGAGACCAAGCCATCGCGAGCCGAGCGTCGGCCCTCCGAGGAGAATACCCGCCACGGACGTTCCGTGAGAAGCGTAGGCCATGAGTGCGGCAGGAAGACGATAGTTGATGAGCCCTTGCGCGCCGGGATCTGCGCGAAGAAAGGCTTTGTCCGAGAGCACTCCGCGCACCTTGCTCGTACCGAGGCGGAGGAGCTTTTCGCTCTTTTGGGCCAAGCCATCGCGGTTCGCGTCGTCGAGGGCGAAGATGGGTTCACCATACGCAGGCGTATCCTCCGTGAAACCCGCCCCGAAGTCGCGTTTCCCGTTCCCGTTCGCATCGAGGTACAGAAAGTCGATGTCCGGCGTGAACGTCTTGTTCGGCGTTTGAATGGGCTCTTGGGAGAAGAGGCCTATCGCCTGGGCAGTGATGCGGTGCAGCACTTCGCCCGGCTCGATGGTTCCGTTCCCGTCCAGATCGACGCCGTCTTTGTCGACGGTCAGCGCGCCGTCCCCATCGACGTCAACCCACACGAAGGCGCCGGCATCCGCACGGAAGAAGTTCGGGTGAAAGATGTCCATGCCCGCGTCCATGTCCGCGATGACGACACCCTTGCCATCGAGGAGTGATCCGTCGCGCGCGCGAAGCGCACGCCTCGCCTCGTCGATCCGCGTTTCGAGGGCGCCGTTCTCTACGTCGGAAGGCGTGGGAGCGACAACGGGCAAGTCGTTCATCACGCGAGCTACGTTCCTGTGGGCGAGCAGCGCCTGAATCGCTCGTTCGTCCGCATCGGCGATGAACGCGCCGGAGGCGAGCGAACGGCCGTCGTTGTTCCACGTCAGGCTTCCCTTGGCAGAAAGCGCACGCGCGCGCAGTTCTTCTCGTTCCCCGTTCGAGGGCTGCGCATGAAACCGGACGACGACGGGAAGTGTGCCGCGAGCTTCGAATGCTTCGCTCCTCCGGTATCGCGGAAACGTCTTTCCGGTGAGCCGCCGAAAATGGAACAGCGTGTCGAAGGCGGGGTCGCGTCGCGTGCCCCATTCGAGAGCAGAGGACGGTTCCCCCTTCGAAGCGGTTTGAGCGAAGAGCTGGCCTCCTGAAAAGACGGAAATGCCGAGGAGCGTCGCAAAGAGCGGGGGTCGCACGTTCATGGACCTCCGCTAAAGCACGCTTTCGGTGAAGTGCACGAAGGCTAGCGAAGGCGTGGCTCAATATGGCAACGCCGAGGTCTCTCGTTTGACGCAGCGCAGCACGGAACCTCTCTCATGACGCACCGGTGCTTCCCTCCGTGCGCCGAATGTACCCTCATGTGTTCCTAACGCTTGCTCTAAGTGCCGAGGGCTCATACCCTTCATTCTTCGTTGGGAACGTACCTGCGTGAGCGGGTCCTCTTAGGGAGACAGCATGACCAAGACAAAATGGCTTCACTTCGGACTGATCGGATGCGCGCTTGGCGGCTTTGCGGCCCTCGCGGCATGTAGCTCGAACGACATCGTCGACCCCGGTGTCGACTCTGGTGTCCAGCAAGACAGCGGGATCATCGAGCCCCCGGATACCGGCGTCGCGGACGCTGGCCCGGACGCGGCGAAGCTCCCTGCGCCGAAGATCGGTCTCATTCACGCTGCGACCCAGCTCGGTCCGGTCAAGCTTTGCCTCGCTGCGAAGCAGACGGGCATCCCGGATCCGAAGACCGAAATCTTCCCGACCAAGATCCTCCCGACCACCATTCCGGCCATCCCGCACGGTGCGTACGCGGTGCTCCCGTTCAAGTCGATCGACGCATCGACCTACAACCTCATCGCCATCGCCATCAAGCCCCAGGCCGTGGCCCGCATCTCGCAGTTGAAGGGTGCGGTTCCCGAGTGCGGCGACTTCATGAAGGACGCGGTTCTCGAGCCGACGGCCTCCGGCACGGACAACAACGGCGTCCTCGCCGTCGAAAACAAGGACTTCTGGCTCATCCCGAACATCGCCGCGGGTACCTTCGCCCAAGGCAAGTCGTACCTCGCTGCGGTGACGGGGTGCCCGAAGGGCCTCGACGTCGCCCAGGGCGCAAAGTGCGGACCGAACTACGACACGAGCAAAGGTAACCTTCGCATCGTGTCGTACGAGTACGACACGACCACGAAGGCCGGCGCCAACAACGGCGTTCAGTTCTACCACCTCGCGCAGGACTCGGACCCCGTGGTCGGTCTCGGTGGCGCGGTCGACCCGACGGTCAAGGCGTTCGTCAATCCGTCCCCGACCGGCGGCTCCGACGCAGGTCAGGCCGACGGTCGCACGTATCTGAACACCACCGGTGTCAGCTACGCCAACACCGTGGGCACCGGCAAGGGAACGCCCGCGCCCGCACTCGTCACCACGGCTCCGATCACGCTCGCCTCGAAGTTCGGTCTCACCGGCGTCGCAGGTGGCAACGACCTCGTCAACATGTCCGTGGCCCTTTGGGCCGGCGCGGCGGTCGGTGGGACGCCTCCGGCGGACTACTTCAAGCCGGGCGAGAACTACGCCTTCATCGCGGTGGGCGACGCTTCGCAACAGAACACCATTCCGCTTGCCGACGGTGGTAGCGCGACGAACTACAACGCGTTCCGCATCGTGGCTGTCCCGATGACGAACATCGTCGTAGGTGACCCGGGCGCCTTCTGAGAAGAAGACCCGAACGAAAAAACGCGCGGTCCTTTTCGGGGCCGCGCGTTTTTGCTTTTGGGGGCACTACTTCGGATCGGGGGCTTTGCAGCCGACCAGGGCTTCCACTTTGCTGCCATTCGACGCTTCGCAGGTGCTCTTGCAAAGAATGATCTGCTTGGGCGCTGCATTGTCGTCGTAGTACCAAGCGTCCTGGATCGAGGCGCACTTCGAAATATCGGTGACTTGCGTCAACGTCTTCGGCGATCCGTTCGGCGGCGTCACCTGGACGACCATTTTCGTTGGGTCGGCCTGAGCAGACGTGGGAATACCGAGTGTGCAGGCGAGGCGATCGACGATCCCTTTGGCCATGTTGTCGAGAACGCCGGAGTAGTCTGTCTTGCACACCGAGTCGACGATGCCGCCCGTGAGGGTGCTGAGTTTTCGGTACGTCATGCCGTTGCCAGCGGCGGTGTTGCACATGCTCGTGTCCGTGAGCAACGTACCTTCTGTCCAACCGACGATGGAGTGAAAGATATAGTTGCGCTTTTGCTCCGTGCCGAACATCGGCGCCTTGCTCAAGAGAAACGCGTCGAAGGCCGTGTCAGAGACGGACGAGTTGTCGTCCGTGACCTCCACGAACACCTTGGTGGAATCTGCACGCAAATGCGAACTCCAGTTGATACCCGTCGCGTACTCGCTCTGGAGGATGGAAAGGGAGTTGGTGCTTCCGACACTCTTGTCGAGGTGGTGGAAGAGCGGAGGGTTGTCCGTGCAATTGGCGCCGCCGAGCGGAGCGGGGACACAAATGACGTTGCCCGTTTGTGCGGGTGAAGTGGCCTTCTTCACGATGAACATGACGGTGTAATCAAGGCCGCTTTGTCCGATCTTGCTCGCGAACGCATTGACGTTCGTTCGGATCTGGACCATCTCGCCCGTCATACTCCCGGAGTTGTCGATGACGAAGATGATGTCGACCTTGGGCTTCGTGGGTTGTGCGAGGGTTGCTCCGCAGCCGCCGGCGCCGCCGGACGAAGAACTGCTGCTGGACGAGGTGCCACCCGAAGAGAGGCTTCCACTCGTGCCGCCGCTGCTCCCAGGTTTTTCCCTGGCGCTCGCGGAGACGTCTTGGAATTCTGTTTCCGGTCCCTCGGAGCCACACGCGATCGAAAAACCGACAGCAAAGAGCGACAGCGGGAATGCAACCTTGCGCATTCCTTACGGTGACAGTTGAGCTATCCACCTCCAATGAAATTGTCGCATCCCATCAAAATGACGGGGTGAAACGGCCACATGTGGGGCGTCTCCTCGGAGTGTCCCATTTATGCCGTACGGCGGGAGTGGGCGACGCGTTGCCCACTCCGTCGTGGTCGTCAGTTGCAGACGAACTTGTCTTCCGTGAGCTCGAGATTGAGGCTCGGAATGAGCACCTTGTCGGTCGCCGCCGAGAAGTCGAACTTGTCGCCTTCCTTCATCTCGAACACGAGGCAGGTGGCTTCGAAGTCGAGCTGAATGGGCTTCACGGCCTTGCCGGAGAAGCTGAAACAGAACTTGGCCTGTTCCGTCATGACACCCGTCAGGGCGAGATTGTTGATTTCGATGTCACGGCCCGAGTTCGGGTTGCCGGCGCCTGGAATGATGGCCACGGGCGTACTGGGCGAGAAGCGCGCATTGGCGCCGATCGTCGTTCCGAGGAACTTGATGGGTTCTGGTGCGGTCTCTGAGCGCGCGAACGTGCGTGCGGTCGTCTTGAATGCCGTCAGAAGGATGTCGGCCTTGCCGCCCCCGTTGCTTTCGGCCTTGTAGTCCGTGTCGACGAAGAACCGGAACGTCTTCGTCATGTCGCCAGCGGCGAGTGGCGAAGAGCACACCGCGAACGCGACATTCTTGAAGTTGGCCTTGGGGGCGCTGCCGTCGATACGCGGCGCGGCGGCGTCCGTCGCCGACCCTGTGCGCTGGTCTTTCGTGTTCTCGAGGAAGTCCTCGTAGTCACCTTTGGGATGCGGGAGACATGCCGCGGCGAGAACGAGCACAGACCCGACGGATGCCCATGGAAGGATGCGCACAGAAGCCATGACGTTATGGATAAAGAGAATGCGGCCGCGGTGCAAGGCAAGACGAGACGAGACTGCTGCAAAGTGGTCTTTTTTGCTTGTGTGGGGGGGGCCCAAGCCGAGTATGCTCCGAAGCCATGCAGCCGCTCCGCTCCAAGAGTTCGCACGCTCGTCTCGCTATCACCGCGCCGGTCCTCGCGCTTCTCGCGCTCGCTGCGTTCGGTGCAGGAGAGCGTGAGGCTCACGCGAGCGGCTACCTGAGCGCTCGCTTCGGTGCGGACATGGGCGGGCCTCACCAGGCCAACGGTTACGCCGTGTACTACAATCCGGCTGCCCTCGGTGGAACCAAGGGTACGAGCATCACGGGCGACGTCTCGGTGGCGGTTCGCTTCGCGAGCTACGAGCGCCCCGTTTCGGCGCTCTCTCCTTCGAAGGACGAGATTCTCCTCAAGGACGACTACGTCAAGGCGAACACCGGCAAAGCCACGCTCACGAACGCGCTTCCGCTTCCCTTCGTGAGCCTCAACACCGACTTCGGCGGCAGCAAGTGGCTGCGCGGCGGTCTCGCGGTCTACATTCCGTTCGGCGGCGCCGCCAACTGGACCCGCAATGACAAGGCGGACAACCCGCTCGCGATCGGCGCCGTCGACGGCGTCCAGCGTTGGCACAACATCAGCGGCCAGATCATGGCGCTCTACACGACCGGTGCCCTCGCCGTGAACATGTCGGAGTGGGGCGCGAAAGGCTTCAGCGCCGGTATCAACGTGAGCGGCATCTACCATCACGTCGAAACCGTCCGCGCGCGCAACGACAACGGCAGCGACGACACGACGAGCACGCTCGGCAAGCTCGTCGAAGGCCGTTCATACGTCAACGCCTCGGGCTTCAACATGAGCGTCGGCGCAGGTATCTACTACGAGCCCGAAGACAGGGCGTACCGCCTCGGTCTCTCCTACACGAGCCAGCCGGGTTTCGGGCAGACGCGCATGAACGGAACGTTGACGCAGGTCTTTGCGTCCAGTGCAGTCGGTGGCGACCAGGACATCGACTTCCTCCAGACCTACCCGGACATCGTTCGCTTCGGCTACGCTCAGAAGTTTGGCAAGCGCTGGGAGATCGCGACGGACTTGGAGTACGTGCGCTGGAGCGTGTTCAACAAGCAGTGCGTCGTGCTCGCCGGCAAAGACTGCAAGCTAACACCCCAGGGCGACAACGTTCCTGGTGTCACGCCGGAGCCCGTCGTCCTCAACATTCCGCGCAACTGGAACGACGCATTCTTGGTTCGCGTAGGCCCCGCGTACCAGGCGAGCGATCGCGTCAACCTGTTCGCCTCGATGAGCGTCAACACGCCGGCCGTTCCCAAGAGCACCATCGACGCTTCGACGATCGACGCACTTCGCATCGGCGTCACCGCTGGCGTACGTTGGCAAGCAACCGACCACCTCGCGCTCGGCTTTGCCTACAATCACTTCGGCTATTTCTCGGTCGTGTCACGAGAAGGCGCCCAGTACACGTTCGCGCGGGCCTCCAAGTCGCCGAACGCGTCGGGTACCTATTCGGCTCAAATCGCGCTCTTCAATACGAACGTTTCCTACACGTTCTGAGTCGCGCGGGCGTTTACCGCGAGGGCGTGGCGCGCTACCATGTGCGGTCATGAAGTCGCGCCTTTTCCTTGGCTTTGCCCTCCCCGTCGCTTTGTTCGCCGGGTGTTCCTCCACGACGGTCACGCCAGCGTCCGACGCAGGCACCGACGCGGGTGAAGCACCGGCCGTCCTCGCCCTTGCGGAAGGCATCACCTGCAAAGACACCATCGACTCGATCTACGCAGATCCCGGCACGCTCACGCCGGGCGACGCCTCCCGCGGCAAGATCCTGAAGTGCGCCGAGGAAGCGGAGATCTCGAAGGATCAGCTGCTCGGTTACCTGACTGCGCTCAAATACAAGGGCACCATCGCGAATGGCGCGAAGGTGTATCGCGTGCTCTACCAAACGACACGCGGTGACGGCAAAGGCAGCGTGGGCTACTCGAGCGCGAAGGTCTTCGTACCGAATGTGCCGGTCGTTGCTTCCAAGGTCGCCACGGTCGTCGTCGCGAGCGGCACGCGCGGTCAGGCGGGCAAGTGCGCCGTCAGCAAGACGCCCGTCGACGACAAGTCGGACCCGGCGCTCACGATGGCCTATTCCGCGGTCGGCGCCGGACAGCCCGTCGTCCTCCACGACGGTGCGGGCTACGCCAACTACGGCGCGAAGGGCAATCCGATGCCCGGCTACGCATTCTCCGACGATGTGGGGCGCTCGATGCTCGACGGCGCGCGCGCGGCAAAGAATCTCTTTTCGTCGCTCTCGACCAAGGCCGAGCTCATTGGACACTCTCACGGTGGGCACATGGCGCTCTCCGCGCTCTCGATGATGGAAGGCTATGGCGCAGGCATCGACATCGTTGCCGTGTCGCTTCATGCGCCTTTCTGGATCAGCCAACGCGGTTGGGGCTCGATGCTCAACCGGAGCGTCGCGCAGTCCCTCGGCCTTACGGTGGCCGCATCCGACCTCACCTCTGGCATCGCGGTTTGGTACCACTACATCCACGCAGAGCTCCTCGATGGTGAGGGGGCGGGCATTTCACTCTTCAAGCCCGAGAAGCAGGCCGCCATCAAGAAGTACCTCGACGACTACTGTCTCTTCGATCCGAGCTCCACCCAGCTCACGTCGGTAGGTGTAGAATACATCGCAGAAGCTTTCGCGCAGCCGCTCGTCGACGCGGTCCGCGACGCAGCACCCGGACTCGGTGAGTGCAGCGGCGAAGGCAAGGACCTCTGCGAAAAGTGGATGAAGCGCTACGCTGCCGATCGTCCGCATCTCACGGGCAAGGCGAAGGCCGTTCCGATCCTCGTCACGTACGGAACGAAGGACACGACCATCCCCGCAAACCGCATGTCCTGCGCAACCGACCGCCTCACGACCGATGGTGCGTCGTTCAAGATGTGCTACCGCGACGGTGCGTCGCACCAAGGAATCGTCCCGGATAGCTCCGAATACGTTTCGGCTTGGCTGAAAGCCAAGGCTGCTGGCACGGACGACCCGCCGGAAGAATGCGCTACGGTGCCCGCCGCCACCGAGTGTGCCACGCCTCCTCCGAACGACTGATCGACGCGCTCCGAACCCCTAGCTCGCGAACGAAATCCCCTTGGCACGAACCCTCCAGCGATCGCTACCGCGGCAGCGGACCTTGCGCTTCCTGCGCATCGTCCTCCTTGCCTGCTTGGTGCTGCCGATGGCGCTCGCGAGTTTCTTGCCGACGATGATCGAGTTTGCCCTCGGCGCTCCTGCCCACGTTTGCCACTGTGCGACGAGAAGCGCACAAAGCGGCGCCCATGGGGGCCACGAGAACTGTGCGTGTCCCGTCTGTCATCCTGATCGGCCTGACTACAAGCGGCGCGAGGTTGCCGTGCGCGGCCCGTGTGGCGACGACGAGCCGATGCCTCCTGCGGAATTGCCTCAGGTTCTCGTGCACGAGCCGTCGTTCATCCGCGCGCCCGCGGTGCTCGCGTTCGTCCTCCCGCTGCGGGTAGACCACCCGCCGCCGATGCCCGACCTGGCGCCTCCCGTTCCCCCTCCAAAGCTCCGCCTGACTTCGTAAGCCCATCTCGTTTCGTGAGGCCAGGCCTCACGACGAACGCACGAGGCGCTTCGCCAAAGGCAAGTGCTCGCGCCTGCGTTCCTGCACGAAGTTCCATTCGGAGAATTCCATCATGAAAAAGCACACGTTTCCGCGGATGCTCGGCATCTGCGCGGTCGTCGCGGCCTGCTCTTCCGACCCGACACCCAATCCAACCGGTACCGACACGGACATTTCCGACGTTCTTTACGAAGGCGATGCGACCGATGAGGCTCTCGAAGCTCTCGTTGCCGCCCCCCTGAAGACGGGGATGGCTTCCTCGATCTCTGCCCCCACACAATGGCAAACGATCTCGAAGGCCGCGCCTTTCACCTTCGCCTGGTCGCAGCCGAAGCAGGCGTTCTCGATCATGTCGCTCCTCGAAGGTACAGCCTACGCGCACGGTACGCCCGTGAACGGGTCGGCCTACCTGCTTACGTTCTCGACGCCCCAGAACGCGAAGCTCGTGCGCGTCTTCACTGCGAAGAACACGTACGTTCCGTCCGCAGACGCATGGAACAAGTTGGCCTCCGCGAAGACGACGATCACCCTTCGCGTCCGCGCCGCCACATTCGAAGACAACCGCGTGATTGCAACGGGCGGCCCGTACGACTCGTCTGCCATCTCATTCACGGTGGCGCCATGACAGGGGGGCGACGGGCAGCAGTGTTCGTGAGCAGCTTCGTTCTTGGCACTGCACTCCTTCTGGGGTGCGGCGCCGAAGACACGACGCAAGAGGTGAGCACTGCGAAGCCAGAAGAACTCGTCTCGACCACGGGGGCGTATCACGTCCAGGTCGCCCCCGATGGTGCACTCAAGGCAGGAAAGAATCGGCTTCGCGCTTCGTTCGTTTCACCGCGCTCGGGCTCGGTGGTTGCAGCTTCGGCCTTCATGCCCGCGCACGGCCACGGGACTCAAGGGGCGAAGGTCACGCGCGTAGGGTCGGATTTTCTCATCGACGACATCTCGATGTTCATGTCGGGTAAGTGGGAAATCAAGCTCTCGCTCCGAGGCGGCGAAAAGGACGACGAGCTTCGCTTCTACGTCGACGTTCCGTGAAGCCCCGCGCTCTCGCTTCGTGGCTCGTTGCAGGTGTGCTCTTCATGGCGCCGCATGTTGCCCATGCATGTGGCGCCTGCCGAGGCCCGGTAGGCCCTGGAGCCACGCTCACGGCACCGTGGCAGCGTATGGCTGCCGTTCTCGTGCAAAATACACGTACAAGTTTCGGTCGTTGGGTTGGCGACAGCTATCGCGGGCTTTCGCCTGCCGAGCGGGAATCGGGTTCCGACTGGCTTGCCGGTGTCGCGATACGACCCACGCCCAAGCTCGAGTTTGCAGCCTACAGCGGGCTCGGAACCGCGACATTTGCTGCCTCGGGCTTCTACGACAAGACACGCAGTGCGACCGACACCGTGCTTCGCGTTCGTTGGGACGCCATCGCCGAGCCCGCACTCGACGTACTGGGGCAGACACCTTCGCTTGGGCTCGGCCTCGGCCTTCGCTTGCCGACGGGTTCCGTCGGCCACGGAGCGATAGGCGAGAAGGGAGGAGGAGGAGCCGTCCTTGGTGCCTCCCCGACCGGCACGAGTCTCGGCACGACGGAAATCGCAGCAGCCGCCGACGTGCGCAAGACCTGGAACAAGGTGCAGCTTGCAGGCATCCTCGAAGGGGCGCTGCGCATTCCCGATCGCGTGCTCGGCCCGACGCGCATGCTCGGCCCTCGCGTACTTGGGCGCGCTGTCTTCATGTGGTTTGCCAGCGAACGCTGGACCGCCTCGGTGTTCGCGGACTTCGGCTGGGAAGGCCCACTCGTGTTCGATGGTCGAACCGTCCGTGATTCTGCGGCGCGAAGCCTCGCGATCGGTGCGTCGACCGTCTTCAAGTTCGACAACGGGTTCCGGGCGGGTGTAGGAACGTCCGTGGCGCCGCCCATCGACGCCTTGGGCAACGACGTCCCTGCTTTCGTCCAATTGTCCACGTTCGTAGGATTCGCTCGATGAAGTCGACGCTCTATTCACTCACCGCCTTGCTCTCGCTGGCTGTCGCGTGCGCCAGCGAGCAGCCGGTGGGCTACGCGCCCTACAGTGGCGACCCGCCCTACCCCCATACGCGACCGAAGCTCGTCCTCCCGGCGGGAGAAGTCGGGTTTGTCACGAATTCCTACTCGGACACCATCGACGTACTCCGCATGGATTCGCTTTCGCCGCTCGCGAAGTATCCGGTCGGCCGTATTCCGTTCGACATCGACGGGCCGCATCACCTCGCGATCGACAAGGCTGCGGGTGCGGTCTACGTCGCCCTCTCGTATCCGCAGGTCTTCGCGACGGGAGGTCCGCACGCGGCGCACGGGTCGAGCACGCGTGCTGGTTACGTGCAGAAGCTTGCCCTCTCGGATTTTCGTGAACTGGGAACGCCCGTACGTGTCGACGAGAACCCTGGCGACATCACCATGTCGGACGACGGAAAGCGCATCGTCGTCTCCCACTTCGACGTGGCGCGCGCGATCAGCAAAGGCCTTCCTCCGGAGGAACGCAAAGCCACGCTCGTCACCCTCGATGCGGCAAAGCACTTCGACAATCCGTCGGCGAGCGTTCCTCGGTTGCGTGTCTGCCGCGCCCCTCATGGCGTCGTTCTTTCGCCAGGACGTGGGCAGTTTGCATACGTGGCCTGCTATGCAGACGACGCCATCGCCAAGGTCGACCTCGACACGAAGGCGATCACCCTAAAGCCCCTTGGCGCCGCGGTGAACGAAGCGGACGCACCGCAATTCGGACCGTACGCTCTCGCGCTTTCGCCTTCGGCTGCGACGATCGCCATCGGAAGCACGGAAGGTAAGGACATTCGCTTCATGAGCACAGACACGCTTGCTGCCATCGGAGCCCCGGTGCCCATGCCTGGCGCTGCCTACTTTCCGGCCTGGTCCAAGGACGAATCGCGCATCTTCGTTCCGACGCAAGTACCCGACATGCTCGTCGTCGTCGACGTCGCGACGGGTGTTGCGAATGCTCAGCGCACGTTTCGCAAAGACGAGTGCGAGAAACCCCACGAAGCGCGGGTCTCCAAGGACGGCACGAAGCTCTTCGTGGTGTGCGAAGGCGATCACGTCGGCTTGGGCGCCGTCGTGACACTCGACACCGCTACTCTGCAGATCGTCGCTCGACAAACGACGGGTGTGTACCCTGACCGGCTCGTCGTTCTCGAGGGACCATGAAGGCCGCCCGACTTCGCAAACGTTCGGTGTGGAAGGTGCTGGGCCCTGCACTGATGCTTCTCGCATCGTGCTCGTCTACGCAGGAACCGCTCACACAAGCCGATCGCGGAAAGTCGCTCGTCGCGGACACGAAGCTCTCGCCATCCACGCTGAACTTCTCGTCATGCACGACGTGCCATCGCTTCGAGCCCGGAGAGCGTCCGGACCTCCTCCTTCCCGGCGCGCCATTGACGGGGGCGACGCTTCGGAAGTCGTTCTGGGCGGGAGAAGAGCTCGACCTGCTTCGCTCGATCAACCAGTGCCGCTACTTCTTCATGGCGTCGAGTACTCCATGGAAGGCGGATGACGAGAACGCAGTCTCCATCTACGCGTATCTCCGGAGTTTGGAACCCAAGGCGAGCGAGGCCGATCGCAATCCGATCCCGTTTACCATCGTGAAGGAAGTCGCCGACCTTCCGGCCGGGCCCGTCGCCCGAGGGGAGAGCGTCTTTGCGCGTGCGTGCAAAGGCTGCCATGGTTCCGCACACCGAGGAGATGGACGTCTGAAGACGAGCCTCCCGATTCTCCCCGAGGAGACCATCGAGGCCCACGCGTACCTGGGGTCACGAGATGCAACACGCCTCGTCTTCATCGAGAAGACGAGACACGGCGGCTTTCTGGGCTACGGAGGCCTCATGCCTCCCTTCTCGAAAGAAGTCCTTTCCGACGCGGACCTCGGAGCCCTCCTCGCTTTCCTCGGACTTTACTGAGGGCCCGCGAGCGAACGAACACTCAGAACTTGATGCCGTTCTCGGCGCGGTGCTTCCACCACTTCCAGCTCAGATACACCGCGGGCACAGCTGCCACGACCGCAATGACCGGGGAGGCAACCGTCACGCCCACGGCCACGGCTCCTGCGGTAGCCACGCCGGCGACGACACCCTTCTTCTTCGACTCCGCGAGGACCGCGCTGCGTGTTTTGCTCATGGCTTTATCGTAGGGACGATTCTCGGTTTGCCAAATATCAACATGGTTGGCAGAGAATACGAGTGGCCAACTAGCTGGAAAGACGTATATTTATCTAGACATGACACCGAAGGTGGCGGGCCTCGTCGTCGGAAAGCCGCTGGGCGCAGGTACCGTCGCGCGCGTCTTCCAAGCCTGGCACGAGAGTGAGGGGGCCCACGGGGAGGCACCGCTCGCACTCAAGATGGCGCGGGAGGGGGCATCTTCGTGGCTCGTTCGGGAGGCTCGGCTTCTCGCTCGCCTTGCTCCACCGCGCGGTCCGCGCGTCCTTCACGCCGGCTTCGCCCTTGGTCACTTCTACTTCACGACCCCACGTGTCGAAGGAGAATCGCTCGCTTCGTGGCTTGCTCGTCCCGTCGCGAAGAGTGAACGCGAGCGTGTGTTCCAGGTTGTGGCGCTCGGTATCGCGCGAGCACTCACAGACCTCCACGCCCTCGGCTACGCTCATGGCGACGTCAAACCAGAAAACGTTCTCGTGCATGGGGCGGCGGCAACGTTGGTCGACTATGGCCTCGCGGCGCCATTTGGCGAGGCGCTGAGCGGGGGAACACCAGCCTACCTAGCACCGGGCGCGTCCGTGGTCGCTCCGGAGAACGATCTCTACGCGCTCGGCAGAGTGCTCTTGGAGATCCTACCGGAGCACACGCTAGCATCGGCGCTTTCGCATGCGTCACCGGGTCTCAGACCATCCGCTGCGATGGTGATACGCACGCTTGGCGGCGATGCGGAGGAAGTGCACCCTCGCGTTTCGCGCATCGATCTCGTACGGCGCGCCTACCTGGGTCTTCGCGCCGATGAAATTGCGCAAGGGTGCACCGTACATGCATCAGTCCAGGGGTTGCCGCGCTCGTGGCTCACGGAGGCGATTGATTGGGAGCGCCGCTTTTCCGAACAGCCCGGCGAAGAAGCCGAACTCGAGGCGCTTTCCATCTTCCGGCGCAAACGCTTGCTCGCGTCGGTTTTCGGAAGTCGCGCGCTCTCCATCGACTTGCCGGACGAGTCCGAAGCTTCGTTCATCGAGCGCTGCGTCACGGACGACTTCCCGAACGCTCCGAAGGTCACCGCGACGGACGGAGACGCATCGAGCGATACGGGCATGGTCTCGGCGCTCTTGCGAGGGACGATATCGGACGCGGATGTCACGGCGCTCCTACGCGAAGAACGCCTGCATCCGCAGGTCGAGCTCGAACTCGCGCGATACATGCTCGCGCGCGGGGCATTCGCGCAGGTGCGGATGTTGCTGCGTGACCGAGAGGACGTGGAGGGGTGCCTCGTCCGGGCAGAAGCCGAAAGGCGTTCCGGCGCTCCCAGAGAGGCGCTCTCGGGCTTCCCCGCGTCGATGCACGAACACCCACGGGTCAAAGGGCTCATGGCACGGTCCCATTGGGATCTCGGCGACGACGAGGCGGCCCGGCGTTTGGCAGAAGCCGCGCAGGACCACGAAGTGCTGTCACTCTCGTTCTACCGCGCTGGCCGACTCGAAGCTGCGGAGCGCGAAGTGGAGCGGGGTCTTGCTTCGGGGAGGTTCGAGCGTAGTCGCCTCCTCGGTATCCGCGGCATGATCCACCATGCGCGCGGCAATGCGGACGAAAGCATGCGCGCCTTCAGTGCGGCGCTCGATCTTTCGCAGAGCCTCGTGGAGGAAGCCTCGTACGGAACTGGACTCGCGGCGGCGGCGAGCGACGCAGGCTGGATTTCCGTCGCGCTCGAGGCTTCCGCGCGAGCGGCGCTTGCGTGGGAAAGCATGGGTCGGCCGACCCATGCGGCAAGAGCGCATTTGGCCTCCGCCTCGACCTGGCTCATGCTCGGCAGCCAAAGCGAGGCACAAGAAGCCTTCCTCGCCGCGCGCACGTTGGCGCATCGTGGCGGTGACGCGCTCACCGAAAGTTACGCAGAGCTCGGACTCGCTGAGCTGGGGCTCGCAGCTCAGCACCTGGAACGCGCAGCGGAGCTCGCTGCCCGGTCCGCCATGCGCGAAGAAGCATCACTTCGCGTTCTTGCGACCCGGCTCGCGCTGCTTCCAACCACCCTTGCGGCAGACGAGATCGACCGCGGTGACGATGCGTGCGCTCGCTCGAATGAATCTCTTCGTTGGGAGTGGTGGGGAGCAAGGGCACGCGCCATCCTGCGAGAGCCTCGAACGAGTGAGTCCCCCTCCATCGTTCTGCGCGAACTCTCCAAGCTCGCCCAGACGCCGGCTCCCCTGTCGGTACGTGGGCCGGCACTCGCGGCAGCGATCGAGCTCGCGCGAGCCACGGGGGAGGGGACCGCGCTCCAGCGATTCACGACGGAGCTTGCGAGCGTATCGCGAGTTCTCACATCCCACCTTCCACCGCGCCTCGCGGCTGCCAAGAGCCGCATTGCCTGGCTCGATCAGGGTTCGGCGACGACACCAGACCTCGCTCCTGCACAGCTCGCGGAGTTCGGACGCATCGCCGCGCGCTTCGGGGGGCGCGACAGCCTACGCGCGCTTTTCGACGAAGTGCTCGATGCGATGCTCTTGTGGACATCCGCGGAGCGAGGCGTCGTTCTTACGCGCGCGCGCGACGCGCTCGTCCCTCGCGCGATGCGGAACCTTCGACGCGAGGACCTTCGGGGCGAACAGCTCGTCCTTTCGCGGTCTCTCGCAGAGGAAGCCCTCCGCACTCGAAAAGCGGTCGTCGCCACCGACGCATACGCGACGCTCGGAGACGCACGTGCCTCGATTCATGCGCTCAAATTGCGCAGTGTGCTCGTCGTCCCGCTCGTGCTTCGAGGTGAAGTATTCGGGGTGGTGTACCTCGACGATCGAAGTCGCCGCGATGCGTTCGGTGTGAAGGAACGCTCGTGGGTCGACATGCTCGCCGTGCAGGCTGCATGTGCCATCGCAGACGCCCGGGATCACCTCCAGCTTCGGCGTGCTCTCCGCCGGGCCGAACGTGCGCGGGCGGAGTTGGCAGCCGTGTTGGAAGAACGAGAAGGCGAGCTTGCCCTCGCGAAACGAGAGCTCCGCGAAGCATCTCGGGCGACGGTACATGTGTACGGAGCCATCTCCGGGACGAGCAAAGCGATGACCGACTTTCTGCGCCTCGTCGACCGCGTAACCGACGCCGACGTTCCGGTCCTCTTGCTCGGTGAATCCGGCACCGGCAAGGAACTCGTGGCTCGCGCCATTCACGACAATAGTCCGCGACGAGGCCATACCTTCGTGACCGAGAACTGCGCTTCGGTCCCGGAGAACTTGCTGGAATCTACACTCTTTGGGCATGTGCGCGGGGCCTTTACGGGGGCATCGGGGACCCGTGCGGGTTTGCTCGACTTGGCGGACCGCGGAACGCTGTTTCTAGACGAGGTGGGAGAGCTGCCGCTCGGCATGCAGGGCAAACTCCTTCGCGTCCTCCAAGACGGCATGGTGAGACCCGTTGGAAGTGACCGCGCACGCAAAGTCGACGTTCGCATCATCGCTGCCACGAATCGCGATCTGCCCAACATGGTGAAGGAGGGAACCTTTCGTGCGGACCTCTTCTATCGCCTCGACGTTGCGACGCTGCGCATTCCGGCTCTCCGCGAGCGAACGGAAGACATCCCGGACCTCGTGCACCACTTCATCGAGAAGCACGGTCAGGGAAGGCCGGTTCGCATGACCCCGGCCGCCATGAAAAAGCTCTCGAGAATGCCCTGGCCTGGCAACGTCCGTCAGCTCGAGAACGAGGTGCGCAAGCTCCTCCTCTTCGCAGGTGAGCGCATCGACGAGCACGACCTCTCCGTTGCGCTCGATGCCGACGCTGATCCCATCGATGCCTTCGACTTGCCGGCACGCGTCGACGCGCTGGAGGTCGAGCTCGTGGAGGCCGCCTTGCAACGGGTCGGAGGCAATCAAACGAAGGCAGCGGAACTCTTGCGAGTCTCACGGTTTGGTTTGCAGAAAATGATGAAGCGCCTCGGGATTGCGGTTCCGCGTTAGTGCGTACGCGATCGAGGACAAGTCCGCGGCCGTTTCAGCCCATGCGAACGGACGGCTGCTGTTGTCCACCAGTGTGCGTCGCGGTGAGGCTGGGGAGCTGCGAAGCATCCGTGTTCACGGTGCCCGAGCTGTTCCCATACGACGCAGCGCTTCCTTGCGTGCGCGTGCGAGACCCGGTGCTGAGGTTCGAGCGAACCGCGGAGCGAATGCGACGGACGTTGAGATCGAGTTTCATGAGTGGACCTTTCAGATGGATGTTCGTGTCGACTCATTGCAGTCATCGTGCCACGCGCGGAGCGTGGGCGAAGGCGCCTTCGCAACGGACTATCAGTCGAATGTCGACGGGGAAGCAGCGCATCTGTCGACTTGGACGAGGATGTCTCTCGCGAGCCGACTGACAATTCGCGGCGCGATCGGCAACCTGCGATATGTATGTATGTTGCAATTGTGTGTGGACAGCCCGACGCAAGGAATGCGACCTAGCTCGAGATGCGAGGTCTCCGTTGCGACCCAGAATGCAAAAAAGCTCTTCTCACCGCTTGGTGAGAAGAGCTTCGAAGTGGAGCCGAGGGGGATCGAACCCCTGACCTCATCCATGCCATGGATGCGCTCTCCCAGCTGAGCTACGGCCCCGGAATCCCGATGGAGTTCCCTTTCGGGAAATCAAAGGAGGGCCTTCCATACTGCGAGACGGGCCGTCTGTCTCGTACTTTTTGCGTGGAGTGCGTAGGATACCCGCGAGGGTGCCCAGACAAAGTGTCGTCCGTGGAGTTTTCGTGGGGTTAGCGCAGCCGTCGCCGGTTTCCGGTGGTCTCGGCAGGGGCCCCCGTTTCGTGGGGTACGCCTCCGTTTTGGCGTTCGTCGTTCTCCTTGGCGCCTCGATGGTGCTCTACCCGGGAGGAACCTGGACCGACACGGGCACCACCTCCTATCGCTTCTTCGAGAACTTCTTCTGCGATCTGACGCACGAGACGGGGCTGAACGGTCTTCCCAACCGCGGGGCCATCTACGCGAAGGCTGCTCTCGTCGCGATGGCACCAGGCCTCTTCGTGTTCTACCTCGCGCTCTCGCGTTCGTTCGCGGAAGGCGCCTCGAAACGAACGAGTGCAGTCCGCGGTATGGGAACGCTCTCCGCCGTGGCCCTCGTGTTCGTTCCTCTCACGCCTTCCGATCATTTCGCGGCGCTGCACACGGTGGCATCGCTGGCGGCCAGCGTTGCGGGGCTCGTGGCGCTGGGCGTGTATGCCGTCGGCAGTGGCGGGTCGCTTCGTCGGGGGTGGCCCGCATTCGGACTGCTCGCCATCGTGAGTATCGATGTCGTTCTCTACGTGCAACAGGTTCGAACGAATGGACCTACGCCGATCTTGCTCCCCGCGCTTCAAAAGGTCGCGGCGCTCTGGCTCCTCGCTTGGATGTTGGCGCTCTTTCGTCCGCGTTCTGCTTAGGAGCGCCGCGGCGAGCTACATGCGGTCGACGGTGCCGATTCCGAGCAAGTGCAAGCCGCTCGCGAGTTGTTTGCCCGTGAGGTCGGTCAACGTGAGGCGCGATGCGCGGACGTTGCCCTCGGCCTTCAGAATCGAGCAAGCCTCGTAGAAGCTCGAGAAGTCGCGGGCCAAGCCGTAGAGATGATCGCAGAGGAGGTGCGGTTGATACGTCTCGGCGGCAGCATGTACGACGTCGCCAAAGCGAAGAAGTGTCTTGGCGAGCGCGCGTTCCTCCGGCGCATCGAGGAGAAGCTCCGTCGGGTTGTCGAGCGAGGCTTTGTCGACCTCCCCCTTGCGAAAGACCGATTGGATGCGGGCGTAGGCGTACTGCAGGTAGGGACCGGCATTGCCCTTGAACGAGATCATTTTGTCCCAGTCGAAGACGTAGTCCGAGAGGCGGTTCTGCCGCAGGTCGGCGTACTTCACGGCCCCGAGGCCCACGATGCTCGTCGTCCTGGCGAGCTCGTCCGGTGAGACCTCCAGGCCCTCCTCTCGAATGCGCGCGCCAGCGCGCTCCTCCGCCTCGTCGAGGACGCTCGCGAGCTTCACGGTGCCGCCGTCTCGGGTCTTCAGAGGCTTTCCGTCCTCCCCGAGGATCGACCCGAAGCCGACGTGCACGAACTCACCTTCGAAGCCGAGCAGCTTGAGTACTGCGAAGAGCTGCTTGAAATGGAGCCCTTGCCGGGAGTCGACGACGTAGACAGAGCGCGTCGCCTTCTGGGTGTCGCGTCGATAGTAAGCCGTCGCAATGTCGGTCGTTGAATAGAGGAATGCGCCGTCGCTCTTGCGCACGATGAACGGCTCTTTGATCTTTCGCAAGTCGGCCGGGGCGCTCTCGTGATCGCCGAAGAAAACGCAGAGCGCCCCCTCGTTCTTTCGCGCGATGCCGCGCTTCTCGAGATCTTCTGCGACGCCCGCGAGCATGTCGTTGAAGGTGCTTTCGCCGAGCCAGGTGTCGAAGGTGATGCCAAGGCGCTCGTAGACGACATCGAGTGATTTCTTCGTCGTGTCGGCGAATCGCTTCCACATCGCGAGGTTCTGCGCGTCTCCGTTCTGCAGCTTGGCGAGTTCGCTTCGAGCAACTTCTGCAAACGCCGTGTCTTCTTTTGCTCGCGCGGAGGCAAGCTTGTAGATGCGCTCCAATTCCTCGATGGCGTTGTCTTCGAGGGCTTTTGCGTCGCCGAAGGCTGCCATGCCCGCGATGAGTAGTCCGAACTGCGTGCCCCAGTCACCCACGTGGTTGTCGCCGATGACCTCGTGCCCAATCGCGCGAAGCAGGCGCACGATGGCAGCGCCGATGATGGTCGAGCGGATGTGACCGACATGCATCTGCTTCGCGATGTTCGGTCCCGAAAAGTCGACGACGATCGTTTCCTTATTCTCGACAGCGGAGATGCTCGGAGTCTTCCCGCTGGCGATGTCCTTCAACTGGGCTGCGATCCACGAGGGACGAAGCGACAAATTGATGAACCCTGGACCTGCCACCTCGACGCGCTCGAAGGCCTCCGCGTCGACGAGGAGCGCTGCGACGCGCTCAGCGAGCTCACGCGGGTTCTTCTTTTCTTGCTTGGCGAGCGGCAGCACGCCGTTCAGCTGGAAGTCGCCGTGCTTCTCGTCCTGGGATTTTCGGACCACCGGCGGCACATCCCTTTCGAACGCTTTCGCGAAAGCGGCCGCGGCCATTTTGGAAATCTGCTCCTCAATGCGCATGGGAAGCGCACTAGCAGATGCGCGCTCAGCGAACGAGTATGTTGTCGAGGCTGTAGTCGACCATTCCGCTGGCCGATCCGCCGAGGAAGCCGGCGGCCACCGAAACGGGAATCTTCGCGGTGAGGTCGGTGAAGGGGGCGGGGATGTCTTTGAGCGGAGCGTCGTCCACACCGACCTGGAATTTCCAACCCGCGCCAGCCGTGGCGATCAAGCGAAGGACGTGGGCGCCGGTAGCGTCCGTGAGGAGCGGAACGAGCGCCTTGAACTTCGTCGCGTCGTCGTCGTAGCGGAAGACCGAGAGTTGAGCGCCATCGAGGGCAAAGCCGAGGCTCCTCCCGCTGCCGAGAAAGAGCGCGAAAACCTGTGCCTGGCCCTCTCGCGCGACGTTCACCGTGAGCTTCACTTGCGCCTCGAAGCTCTGGTCGCGGTCGGCGAAGTCGTGCTGGTAGAACTCCTTCGCTCCCGTGAGTGTCCCTTTCACGAGGAGGTCCGGAGTGTCGCGCACGAGAATCTTCGGAACCAGACCCGCGGGGCGCGGAGTCCACAGGGGCGCCTTGGCCCCACTCAGAAAGTCTTCGCACAAGAGCGCGCGTGCGACATTCGGGTCGGTACATGCTTCGAACACGACGAACGGCGGCGCGGGCTTCGTGCCTCCATCGCTGGCCGTGTCCGCCCCCGGCGAAGGCCCGGTTGCGCTGCTGTCTTTCCTCGTCGTGAGGTTGGCATCGTCCTCCGGGGGACCGTCCGACGTGAACTCGCCGCAACCGCCCAGCAGAGCGACCGACGGACCCGCCAAAAAGGCGAGGAGGGCGAGTTTCCTCCGCATGGTAGTAAGCGTCCCTCTACCCACTACCCTCACGCAAGGAGCTTCGCGTGAGTGCCGCTTCTTTCGTGCGACACGGAGCGCATTTCTCCGCATGAAACCTACAACGGGCGCTCGCGCCTACATCGTCCTTGCGGCGTGCGCGCTGGCTCGGTAAGCGTATCGGTCATGGCAAACCTAGCGCCCGGTTCCCGTGTTTTCCCGCTGATTCCGCTGCTGCTCCTCGGCATGGCTTCGTCATGCGGAGGCGAAGAACCGCGGGTGGTCACGACGCCGCCGGTGCCCACGGCGCTACCGACGGTAACCGCCACGGCTGCTCCGTCGGCACCGGCCCCCTACGTTCCGAAGGCCGCACGTTGGGAGAACCCAGGAGGCATGTGGATGCCGTCGCAAATGGGCGCGCACGCCGCAAAGCTGAAAGAGCTCGGTCTTGCGTTCGACCCCGCGAAGCTCACGGACCCTACGTCGGATGTGCTCGGTGCGGTGGTGAGCCTCGGAGGGTGTTCGGCGTCGTTCGTTTCGCCCGAGGGCCTCATCGTCACCAATCATCACTGCGCTATCGGTGCCCTCCAGTTCAACTCGAGCCCTACCTCGAATCTGCTGCACGATGGGTTTCTCGCAAAGACCCGCGCCGACGAGAAGTCGAACGGACCCACGTTCCGTGTGTTCGTGACGCAGAAGTCGACCGATGTGACGGCGCAAGTTCGTACGCCGGCCGTCGCGCGCATGACCGACCGCGCGCGCTTCGCGGCAGTCGAGAAGATCGAGAAAGAGCTCGTTTCCTCCTGCGAGAAAGATCGACCGGGCATTCGCTGCACCGTGGGAAGCTTCTCGGACGGAGCGAAGTACTATTTGATCGAGCAGCTCGAGCTCCGTGACATTCGCTTGGTGTATGCACCGGCCGAAGGCGTCGGCAATTTCGGTGGCGAGATCGACAACTGGCGCTGGCCCAGGCACGCGGGCGACACCACGTTCTTCCGCGCATACGTCGGAAAGGACGGAAAGCCCGCAGACTATTCTCCCGACAACGTTCCCTTCAAGCCGCCGCATCACTTGAAGGTCGCGAGCAAGCCGCTCCGCGAAGGTGACCTCGTGTTCGTCGCGGGCTATCCGGGTCGAACGTACTCGCTGAAGACGAAGACGGAGGTCGAAGAGGCCGTCCAGTTCTCGTATCCGCGTCGCATCAAGATGTGCGAAGACTACTTGGCTTCGCTCGAAGCCGTCGGCAAGAGAGACCCCGACGCGGCGATCAAGGGCAATCCGTTCGTGCGTCGCTTCGGCAACGCGCTCACCAATGCGAAGGGGCAGCTCGAAGGTCTTACCAAGAACGGTCTCCTCGAAAACCGCACCACGAGTGATCGTGCGCTCGCACAGTTCATCGACGCCGACCCCGCCCGCAAGGCGAAGTTCGGCAAGGTCCTCGCAGAAATCGAGGCGCTGCAGAAGACGAATGCGAAGCACCGCGAAGCCGACGCCGAGCTTCGAAGCGAGATTACCTCGCTTCCGAAGATGGTGTCCGCAGCAGTGACCATCGTGCGCATGGCGGAAGAGCGTCCGAAGGCCGACAAAGATCGCGACCCGGATTTCCAGGAGCGCAATTGGCCGCGCCTCGTACAGGCGCTCGAAGCGATGGAGAAACAGTTCAACGAAGCGCTCGACAAGGAGATGCTTTCGAAGGCCATTTCCCGTGCACTCGCCGTACCCAAGGCAGACCGAACGACCGCGCTCGCGCTCCTCGCGCAACTCGTCGAGAAAGAAGCAGGGGTGAAAGCCAGCGACGAGTCCCCCGCAGCGTGGAACGGTCGCGTCGACGCGCTCTACGCGAAGACGACACTCAAAGACACGAAGCGACGTGTGGCTCTCCTGAAGGGCGCCACGATCGCAGATCTTCGTAAGGAGAAAGACCCGCTCATCGCGTATGCCTTCAAGCTACGCGTGCTCTTGAAGGACGCTGAGGAGCGCGAGAAGGCGCGCGACGGTCGCCTCATGCTCTTGAAGCCCGCATACGTCGAAGCGCTCACGTTGCAGCGAGGCCAAGAACCGGCTGCGGACGCGAACAGCACGCTTCGCATCAGCTACGGTACCGTTCGGGGGTACAAGCCGACGGCGGATGCACCCCAGTACAGGCCGTTCACACCCATCTCGGACATCGTCAAGAAGCACACCGGCAAGGAGCCCTTCGACGTGCCCGAGAACGTGCTCGGCGCCATCAAGGCAAACCGCTTCGGACCTTACGTCGATGCGGACCTCGGCGAAGTGCCGGTCGACTTCTTGGCCGACTTGCACATCACGGGCGGCAATTCGGGCTCGGCTACGTTGAACGACCGCGGTGAGATCACAGGGCTCGTGTTCGATGGCAACTACGAGGCGATCGCTTCGGATTGGGTATTCGTGCCCACCGTGACGCGCAGCATCCACGTCGACTTCCGCTACGTCTTGTGGCTTCTCGATGCGACGGCGGGCGCTGGTCATCTCCTGAAGGAGATGGGCGTCAAGCCTGCCTTCTCTCCCTGAGGTCAGCGGAAGAAGATCAAATACAGCAAACCGAGGATCACGAGCGCGAGTCCTGCGACGGTGAACCACAGCAGTGTGGATACCCATCGAGGGCTCGCTGGCGCTTCGGCCGGGGGCGGTGGTTCTGACAATTGGAAGGCGTGCCCGCTCATCGTGCCTTGATGAGCGCTGCCAATGGCGATTACGGGCAGCGGCGCCATGGGGCTCGTCCCTGCGCCCGCGGGCTGCGGAGGGTTGGCGGTCATGGGCAACACGGCGGTCGAACTCGAATCGTCCGGGCTGAGTGGCGCGGTGATGGGCGCTGGTGGGGGCGTTGGTGCACTCCCCGAGCCGGGCGGGGACGTCGGCACCGCAGGAGTCCCGGCCGCAGGCCTCTGCGGCGGCGGATTCGGTGGCGAGACGCGGCCTCCCGGCTGCGCAGGCAAGTTGGTTCCCGAGCTCCGTCGAGGCGGCGCAACGGCCTTGTGCTCGGGGCTCGACGGCCGCAAGACGGGCCGCGGAAGGAGGCCTCCTTCGCCCGAGCCCAATGACATCGCGTTGTCGGATGTCGCAAGCACGCGTGTCACTGCGGAATCTTCACGCTCGTCGTCTGCGACGAAGTTGAACCCTTCATGTCCTTCGCGCGTTTGCACCATCGTCGGAGCATCGAGATCGTCGAAGCCGCCTTTACTCGTGGCATCACCCGAAAGGGGCCCAGGCAGTGGCGCACTTTTCGGTGCGATGGACGGAGAACGCGATGAAGGCGGGGGAAGCACACGAGGCCTCGCCGATGCCGGTGCGTTTGGATTCGCGATCATCGTGGGCTCGAACGCAGCCGAGCTTCGATCGTTGGCAGCGCGTCGCAAGGCCGAGGCCATCGACGCCGAGTCTTGGAAGCGTTGGCTGGGGTCGTACTTGAGCGCTCGATCGACGACCCACGCGATGCCTTCCGGAATGGAAGGAAGAACCGTGCGCACCGAACGCGCTTCGGTCCGCGCTGCGCGATAGAGGAGCTCAGCGAGGTTGGACGCATCGTGGACGTAGTGCCCCGTGAGCAGCATGAACATCGTTGCGCCGAGGCTCCAAATGTCCGTGCGCGCATCGACGTTTTGGGACATGCCTTGCGCTTGCTCGGGCGCCATGAACGACGCCGTGCCGAGCAGCATGCCGGACATCGTCGCTTCGTTGGCGTTTTGTTCGAGGACGCGCGCGAGACCGAAGTCGATGACTTTGATCTTACCTGCCTTCGTGCGGAAGATGTTCTCGGGCTTGAGGTCGCGATGGACGATGCCCTTCTTGTGGGCGACCTCGAGCACGTCGAGCACGAGGAGTGTCACCTGTACGACTTCTGCCGGCGTAAGCCTTCCGCCGGGGGCGGCCGCGCGGCGAGTCTCGAGCGTGTCGCCGTCGAGGAGTTCCATGACGATGAACGGCTGTTCGCCCTCGTGATGTCCGAGCGTTGCAACGGCGCCAGGGTGTGCGATCGCGTTGGCGGTATAGGCCTCGCGAACGAAACGCTTCACCGCGTCCTCATCGTGCGAAAACTCGGCCTTCAGTTGCTTGATTGCGACGGGCTTTCCCTCGGCATCCTTCGCTGCATAGACGGTGGCAATACCGCCCGCACCTATGGGGTCTTCGACCACATAGCCTCCGGGAAGGACGGTGCCGGGAGCGAGCCCCATTCGTCTACGCTACAGCTTCGCGTGCACGGGCTCAATCAATGAACGATCGCCCTGTAAGGCCGTTCTTTGCATGTAAAATGCAAGGCCCCGGCGCCCTCCGAGCTCCTCTCCCCCTCCTGCCCGGCCTGGACCACCGTGCAGAAGTTGCGGCATGACCGTCCCCGGGGGGAGTGCCTGCGCGGCTATCTTCGAAGACCCGACCGTCAGACGGCCGTGAAATGGCGCCATTTCCACGATGGCGCTTTCGATGAAGGCCTTGTCGTCGGAGTAAACCGAGGCCACGAGCCCGCCTTCTCCGGCGGATACGAGCTTGGACGCGCCCTCTGCCGTCCCGTCGTAGGGCATGACCGAGCTCACGGGGCCGAAGACCTCGTGGCTGTGGACCGCGTCGCCTGCCTTGGGGTTCTCGACGAAGAGGAGGGTGGGGGCGACGAAGTACCCCTTGTCGCCGGTCTGCCCGAGGGGTTTCACGTCGGACGCCTTCGGTCCGCCGAGCACGACCTTGCCACACGCTGCGAGGCGCTCGATGCCGCTGCGCACGTCCTTCAGCTGCGTGGCGGTCGCAACAGGGCCCATGTTGACCTCTTCGAGCGCCGGGTTACCGACCTTGACGCTCGAAAGTCTGTCGCGAAGTTCGGCGAGCACGGCTTCGGCGCGTTCTTTGGGTACGTAGACTCGGCGGATGGCAGTGCACTTCTGTCCGGTCTTCTGCGTCATGTCGCGTACGACGTCGCCGAGAAAGAGGTTCCACACGTCGCCGCCCTCCTCGACGTCGGGCCCAAGGACCGCGGCGTTGAGGCTGTCGGCTTCGACGTTGATGTGGGTGCCGTGCTTCAGGATGCCTTCACCGCTCCGGAGCGTCGTGCCCGTGCTGCTTCCGCCGGTGAATGCGAGGACGTCTTGGCCACCGAGGAGCGAAAGGAGATTGCCGGCACTACCGCAGACGAAAGAAAGAGCGCCTTGAGGGAGCACTTTGTCGTTCACGAGAATCTCCATGATGCGGGCCGCGACGAGCGCGGTGCTCGTTGCCGGCTTGCTGATGACAGGCATGCCAGCGAGCAGCGCGGTGGCCGCCTTCTCTGCCAGACCCCACGCGGGGAAGTTGAACGCATTCACGTGCACGGCGACGCCGCGGCGGGGCGTGTACACGTGTGCGCCGTAAAGGCGGGGGCTTCGGCCGAGTTGGAAGGCTTCGCCGTCGGAGAGAACCTTGCGGTCACCGAGCTCGGCGGCGAGGTCGGCGTAGGCTGCCAGCGTGCCCCACGCACCATCGATGTCGAACTTGGCGTCGCTGCGCGTGTTGCCGCCGTTCTGGATGGCGAGCTGGAAGAGCTCGTCGCGCTTTGCATGGATCGATTTGGACATCGCGCGCAAGACCTCGCCTCGCTCCTTGAAGGTCATGCCTCGAAGCAGAGGGCCGCCGACGTCGCGCGCATACGCGAGGCACTTTCCGAAATCGATGCCCTCGGTCGAGGTTTCGGCGACGACCTCTTCGGTGGCCGGGTTAACGAGCGTGGCTTTGCTCGATTTGCCTTCGAACCAATCGCCCGCAACGTAGCTCTTGAGATTCATCATCGACGTTTTCCTACAGCAAAGGGGGTCTGCACTGTCAATGTCCGCCGTCGGCCTGAGGGCCGACTGGAGACGTGGGGCGTGAGGTTGAGGTGGAGGTGGGAGGAGACGCCGCGGGGGGCGTGCCGAGTCGCATGAACGTTCCCTGTGTCTTCTTGCACTCGGTTTCTGCATTTCCGAGGTCGAGGCCCGGCGCTCCGTAGAGATAGACGGAAGCGCCCCCCGATTCGTGGCTGCACGAGGCGAGGGCGTGTTCTTTCGGACAGGGGGTGCTCGCGAAGCGCCCCTCCGAGTCGTTGCATTCGCTTCGCGCATCGAAGAGCTCTGCGGGCGTCAGCTTCTGCCACTCGAGACACAGATCGGGGTGCCGACACGAACGGACGCCGATGGGCGTGCCACCGCCTGCCGAGAGTGGCTTCGCACTCGTCGAAGCCTGCGTCGCTTCGCCAGTGGGCTTCTTGTCGCACGCAAGTGTGAGTACGGCGACGTTCGCAAGCGCAAGCCAGAGAGACGGGTGCGCGCGCGTCATGCCGCGTCGACCTTGCTGCTCTGGATGAACTGCGTGAGGGCGCGCACCGAAGCTTCGAGCCCGAGTTTCGACGTATCGATCGTGTAGTCGAGCGAGGCATAGGCCGACGCACGAGCTTCGAGCAGTGCGCGGAGCTCCATCATCGCGAGTGGCCGGCCACGCATCGGTCGCCCGTCCCCTTGAGCGACCACGCGCTGCCAGTGATCTTCCGGCGTCGCACGGAGCCAGACGGTTCGTGTCTCGCGACGAAGAATCGCAAATGTCTCCGCGTGCGACACGATGGACCCACCGGTTGCCAAGATGAGGGGTTCGGACTTCGGCGTGCGGAGGAGCGCGAGGAGGACTTCACGCTCGAGGCGCCGGAAGTAGGTCTCGCCGTGGATTTCGAAGAGCGTCTGCAGACTCATGCCACTTTGTTCGGCGATTTCCGCATCGAGTTCGACGAAGCGATAGCCCTCGGCTTCGGCGACCCGTTTGCCGAGCGTCGTCTTTCCGGCGCCGCGAAGCCCCACGAGCGCGCACACGGCGTGCACCGAACCAGGCAGGGAATGTGAGCGCCCCCGCTGCTCTACGGCACGAAACAGCTCGGAAAGGGGTACGCCGAGCGAAAGCGCGACTTCGTCGAGCCGGGCAACGGAGATGTTGCCCTGACCACCTTCGAGGGACGACAGGAACCGTTCGCTCACTCCGGCGCGTTCGCCTAGCTGCTTCAGGGTGAGGCCGCGCGCCCTCCGCCGTTCTCGGACTTCGAGGCCGAGCGCCGCAAGGAGCGGAATGTCCGGAGTGTCCGCCATGGTCGACGGCCTGCACTATAATGCACATTTGGCCAATGACCAGCACTATATGGCTTGCCCGCCGGACGCCTCCAGCCTAGAACCATTCTTCATGGCAGCCCCCGAAACGGCCAGCGTCGCGCCGATCGACTTCTCCACGCACCCCTCCAAATACATCCACTGGAAGCTCCAATTCCCCGAAACGGCTCCCGGGGGCAAAGGCAGTGTTGCCGAGCTCTGGCTCGACATCCAAGAGGACAAGGGCCTCCGCGAGGGCTACCCGCTCAAGTTGAACTCGTACGACCTAGGCGTCGACATCGAGCTCGCCGACGCGCTCATGCGTATTCGCTTCGAGCATCCGGAAGTGAAAGCGCTCGTCTTTCGCAGCGGCAAAGACCGCATCTTCTGCTCGGGCGCCAATATCTACATGCTCGGGTCCTCGAGCCATGCGTTCAAGGTGAACTTCTGCAAGTTCACGAACGAAACGCGCCTCTACATCGAGGACATGAGCGAGGCCACGGGCCTCCCCAGTCTTGCTGCGCTGAACGGCACCGCCTCCGGCGGCGGCTACGAGCTCGCTATCGCCTGCGACGAGATCGTCCTCCAAGAGGACGGAAATTCTGCCGTGAGCTACCCCGAGACGCCCTTGCTCGGTGTTCTGCCGGGAACGGGTGGTCTCACGCGGCTCGTCGACAAGCGCAAAGTTCGACGGGACCGAGCGGATGCCTTTTCGTCGCTCGCGGAAGGCCTTCGCGGCAAGCGGGCCAAGGAGTGGGGCCTCGTCGATGCAGCGCCCCCGAAAACGCAGTTCGAAGCGGAAGTGCAGAAGCGCGTGGCAGCGCTCGTTGCAAACGCCAAGCGAAAGCCCATGGCGAAGGTCACCCTTCCTGCAATCGAGGCGAAGCGTACGAACGAGGCCGTGACCTACAAGTACGTGACGCTGACGTTCGATGCTGCGAATGGCGGTCGCACGGCGACCCTCACGGTGCGCGCGCCTTCCGACGACGAACCGAAGACGCCGGAGGAGCTCGCGAAGCGTGGCGCCGAAGCCTGGGCGATTCGCGCATTCCGTGAACTCGACGACGCGCTGCTCGAGCTTCGCTTCAACCGCCTCGGAACCGGCGTCGTCGCCGTGAAGACGGAGGGCGACCCGAAGAACGTGCTCGCTGTCGACGAGATGCTTGCAAAATACAAGGATGACGGGCTCGTCTGGGAAACGACGCAGCTCATGAAGCGCGTGCTGAAGCGCATGGACTTGACGGCCAAGAGCTTCTTCGCTCTGGTTGTTCCCGGTAGCGCGTTCGCGGGTTCGCTGCTCGAGCTCGCACTCGCGAGCGACCGCGTCTACATGCTCGATTCAGAAGATGCCGAAGTCGCGATCTGGCCTTCGCCGCTGAATGGGGGCGCCTTCCCGATGAGCAATGGTCTCTCGCGCCTCGAATCGCGCTTCCTCGCCGACCCGCCCGCGACGGGGCGTTTTCTCGAGCAGAAGGGCCCGATCGACACGAAGCTCGCCGACAAGCTCGGCATCGTCACGTTCGCGCCAGACGACATCGACTGGGACGACGAGATTCGCATCGCGTTCGAAGAGCGCGCGAGCCTCTCCCCCGACGCGTTGACGGGCATGGAAGCGAACCTCCGCTTCGCGGGCCCCGAGACGATGGAGACGAAGATTTTCGCGCGTCTGTCCGCGTGGCAGAACTGGATTTTCCAGCGCCCCAACGCCGTCGGCGAACGTGGCGCACTCACCATGTACGGGAAGCCGGAGCGTCCCGAGTTTTCTTTCTTGCGAACCTGAAGAGGAACCATGTCGAACGTCCTTTCCGATGAACGGATCCCGAACAACGTCAACCTGAGCTCGGACAAGAAGCTCCAGCGCGCGCTCGAAGCTTGGCAACCCAACTTCATCGATTGGTGGAAGGCGATGGGGCCCGAGGGCTTCCAGCAAGACGACATCTATCTACGCACGGCCATCTCCGTCGAGTCGGATGGGTGGGCGCACTTCGACTACGTGAAGATGCCGGAGTATCGCTGGGGCATCTTCCTTACGGACCCCGTGGCGGACCGCAAGATCGGCTTCGGTGACAACATGGGCCAGCCCGTGTGGCAACAGGTGCCTGGCGAACACCGCACCACCTTGCAGCGCCTCATCGTGACGCAAGGGGACACCGAGCCGGCGAGCGTCGAGCAACAGCGTCTATTGGGTCAGACGTGCCCGAGCCTCTACGACCTTCGGAACCTGTTCCAGGTGAACGTCGAGGAAGGTCGGCACCTCTGGGCAATGGTGTATCTCCTCCAGTCGTATTTCGGACGCGAAGGCCGGGAGCAAGCGGAGCTCCTTCTCCAGCGGCGCAGTGGCGACGAGAACAACCCGCGCATCTTGGGCGCATTCAACGAGCCGTGCGCGCACTGGCTCTCGTTCTTCATGTTCACGTTCTTCACCGACCGCGACGGCAAGTATCAGCTGCTCGCGCTCTCGGAGAGCGCATTCGATCCGCTTTCGCGTACGACGCGCTTCATGCTGACCGAAGAGGCGCATCATATGTTCGTGGGCGAGACCGGCGTCCTTCGTATCGTGGAGCGCACGGCCGAGAAGATGGCCGAGAACAAAGTCGACCACCCGGACGACGTGCGGAAGCTTGGGCTCATCGACTTCCCGACGATCCAGAAGTACCTGAACCTCTGGTACACGGTGTCGCTCGACCTGTTCGGCGGCGAAGTGTCTTCGAACGCGGCAGCCTTCTTCGCGTCGGGGCTCAAGGGGCGCGCCAAGGAAGAGCGCTACGAAGACCACAAGGCGCTCGACCAGACGTACAAGCTCGAGGCCCTCAAAGATGGCAAGTGGGTTCCGGAGGAAGTACCCCTTCGCAACGCGATGAACGAAGTGCTCCGTGACGAGTACGTCGAAGACTGTCAGCGCGGCGTCGACAAGTGGAACCGCGCCATCGCCGCGAAAGGCATTCCGTTCGAGCTCAAATTGCCGAGCCGTCGCTTCCACCGCGCCGTCGGTATTTACGCCGGCTCGTACTTCGACGCGGAGGGCAAGCCGCTCACCAAGGAGGAGTTCGAGGCGCGCAAAGGCGAATGGCTCCCGACCGAGAAGGACGAGGCCTACATCAAGAGCATCATGGTGAAGCCCAACTACGAAGCCGGTCAGATGGCGAACTGGATCGCGCCGCCGAAGATCGGCATCAAAGGTCGCCCCGTCGACTTCCAGTACGTTCGTCGTGAGGCCTAGAGCGCGCAAGAAGCGCGTCGTCCTTTTCGACATCGACGGAACCCTCATTCGCACGAAAGGCTCGGGGCGCCGAGCCTTTCGTCGTGCGTTCCAGGAGCTCCACGGGCGGGACGACGCATGTGCGTTCTCCTTCGGAGGCATGACCGACAAGCTCATTGCGCGCACGGGCCTCGAGGCTATCGGGGAGAGCGTGACGGACGGGAAGGTGGCCGCACTGATCGACCGCTATCTGCAGCTCTACGCGGAAAGTCAGCGTCTTGAGCCGGACATCTCCGAAGTGATGGGCGCGCGAACCTGCGTCCTTTCCGTGCGTGCATTCCCTCATGTTCACGTCGGGCTCGGCACGGGCAACGTCCGTCGTGGTGCCGAGATCAAACTGGGCGCTGTTTCGCTGTGGTCGCACTTCGACTTCGGCGGCTTCGGCTGTGACGCAGAGCCGCGGCACGAAGTCTTGCGTGCAGGCATGCTTCGCGGCGGGGCACTCGCAGGAGCGGAGTACGACGTCGTGGTGGTCGGAGACACCGTTCGCGACGTGGACGCGGCTCTTGCGATTGGCGCCACGTGTGTCGGCGTGGCCGAAGCACCCGAGGTCGGAGACTCGCTTCGCGCGGCCGGGGCGGCCCATGTCTTTGCGAATCTCGAAGGCGACGAAGTCGTTCGCGCCATTGCGTTCTGAGGTGCGGGGTACGGTGGACGGCGGCATCGAGACACTCATCGCGTACTTGAGACGTGGCAACGTCGTTGCGCTCACGGGGGCCGGTGTGAGCACGGAGTCTGGCATTCCGGACTATCGGAGTCCGGAGGCACTCGCGAAGCCGCGGCGGCCCATTCAAGGGCCGGAGTTCGTGCGTTCGGCGGCCCTTCGGCAGCGCTACTGGGCAAGAGCGGTCGTCGGTTGGGAGACGTTTCGCCGTGCAGAACCGGGGCCCGCCCACACGGCGCTCGCGCGACTCGAACGTGCAGGTCTCGTCCGCGGCATCGTGACCCAAAACGTCGATCGGTTGCATCATGCAGCGGGCAGCGCGAACGTCACGGAGCTTCATGGTGCGCTCGCCGAAGTCGTCTGTCTCGCCTGCGGAGCGCTGTTCGATCGCGATTTCGTGCAGAGGACCATGCGTGAGCGCAACCCGACGTGGTTCACGGCGACACACGACGTGGCGCCCGATGGCGATGCCGCTGTGCCCGATCGCGCGGTGGAGACGTTCGAGGTAGCCCCTTGCGCGCGCTGTGGGGGCGACTTGAAACCAAATGTCGTCTTCTTCGGTCACAACGTTGCGAAGCCCGTCGTGGACCAGGCGTTCGCGAAGGTCGATGCGGCCAGCGCCCTCCTCGTTGCAGGAACTTCGCTTACCGTGTTCTCGGGGTTCCGATTTCTACGTCGCGCGACCGAGCGGCAGATTCCGGTGCTGATCGTCAATCGTGGTCCGGTTCGAGGAGAGGAGCACGCGACGCTCAAAATAGAGGGAAGTACGGGTGCCGTTCTCGCAGAGGCAGCCGCACGTTTCTTCTAGCGGGCGCGTTTCGCGCGGAGGACCGCGAGGCTTCCGAATACAACCGCCAGCACGACGACCGCGAGCATGCTCGCTCCCGGGCGAAGTGCGCCCGCATTCTCGCCGCCAAGAAGGCTTCGGAGGTGTGCTCTAGGCAAAAGGAGCGACAGGCCGCTCGCGCCGCCCAGGACGAAGTCGAGTCCTAGGAAGAGGCTGCGCCCCATCCCGTCGCGAAAGGTCGAGCCCCACGCGAAGTAAGCGGCGTAGGTGGCGCCACACACGAAGCTCGCGGCGAACGTCGCAGGGAGGTCGTGCGTGAGCGCGGGGTCGCCCTCTCTGTGCGCGACGATGACGAAAAGAATGCCGAGGACCGCGGCAAAGAGGGCGCTCAGGCCGACCGCGACCGCAACGTGCGCAGCGGCTGTGCTGCTACGTGACGCACCCATGCGAGCAAACTCGGTCGCGCGCACCACGAGCCCACGGGTACCAACGACTCTTCCGACGATG
The DNA here is from genome assembly GCA_046351415.1 of Polyangiaceae bacterium. GTDB lineage: Bacteria > Myxococcota_A > Polyangia > Polyangiales > Polyangiaceae > JABFRG01. Next base: position 306,393 of record JAXLYO010000004.1, read on the forward strand.
GTGAAGGTCAGCATCGGAAGCATCAAAGCCCCGAATGACAGAACGCCTTGCGCACCGACGCTCGCCCTCGAGACGGAAGCAAGCACGAGGGCGGTAAGGACCCAAAAGACGAGCGCGAAGCGGGACGCGCCTGCGCCTTCGTTGCGCACGAACTTCACGAGGGGGGCGCGGAGCGACAGGGTAGGCGAGGGGCGTGCGGCAACGACCTGATTCATGGGCGCCTGCCGTTTCCTAGTTGGGCGGCGAGGCGAGCGCGGACGACTTCGGGAAGCGCTCGCTCGCGACCCATCGAAACGATGTCGATATTGGCTTCGGCGGCGGCGAGCGTCACGAGCTTCGCGATGTCGAGGGGAGGGGCCTGCGAGCTTCCGTCGTTCGTGTGCGCTGCGGTGGAATCGACCGAACGTTCAGCATGGAGCATGCGGCCCGATACCTCGAGGTACAGTGCTTCGCCTGCCGATTTCCGGAGAAGAGAATACAGTTTGCCCGGGTCGGAACATTCGATGCGATAGCGACCCGTGCCGAGAAAAGCGTCGTTCGGGGAACCGAGCGCCATCACCTGTCCGTTCTGGAACACGATGATGGAACTCGCCAACCTGGCAGCCACGTCGGTCGACGGGGTCGAGAAGACGCAGGTACGGCCAGGCAAGGGCTCGCGGAGGGCGTGTTCGATCGCCGCCGCTGCCGCGATGGTGATGCCCGCGAAGGGCGTGTCCAATAGGACGAGCGACGCGTCGCTCGTGCATGCTTCGGCGATGGCGAGCGCTTTTCGCTCGGGCTCCGGAATGTTCGCGATGCGAACGCCCGCCCACGCATCGAGAGAGAAGCGCGCGAGTGTGGCGGCATCGTTACGGGCACACCCCCGAAAGGAAGACGCTATCTGGAGGTATTCCGACGCGGTGAGCTCGTCGGGGAGGGGCACAGGTGAAGACACGTAGGCGATGCGATGGGGCTTCGGTGGGATGATCGACCCTGAACTCCGAACTTCGCCTGCGAGAACGGCGAGGAGAAGGTCGGCGCCATCGCCGCGGTCGGCGACGATCGCGGAAACGCCCTCACGAAGGTCGAACGTGAGCGGGCCGACGCGAGCGCCTTTGCCACTGGCGCGCACCTGCGTGAGCCGCAATGCGACGTTCGTTTCGCGCGAGACTGGGGCGGCGGCGCTCACCTTGGCCTCGCAGCGTCGCGAACTTCGCGATCGATACGCGCGCGCTCGCGCTCGGCGTACGCGTAACCTAGGCCGGCGACGACGCACGCAACGGAGAATCCACACACGAAGTTGGCGACGCTGGCGGGCTTCGCAACGGCATTCAAGATCGAGGGAAGCGATACCGGAACCGTTTCGCCGAACGGGAGCCGAAGCGCACGCCTCGACAGAGGCTCGAGGAGCTCGGGGAGCACCAGGATGGTGAGGAGTCCCAAGTAGCCGCCCCCGCGGCCCCGCCCGCCGAGTACCGCAAGGCCAAGCGTACCCAGCAGAACGGAGAAACATGCAGAATACACAATAGCGCTGAACGCTGCGAGCCACGTGCGGCCCGCTTCTCCCGTACCGGTCGCTGCGAGTGCGGTCGCGACGGCCAGCACGGACGTGCAGCCAATGCTGATGAATGCCGTACTCGTGACGGCGGTCACCACACGGGCGAACCCGTAGTGACGACCGTAGCCTCGCGCGCCGAGCAGGCTGCGGATGCCGTCTTCATGGTCCCTCGTGTAAGCGCGCTGCTCGGTGCCGAAGACCGCGAGCGTCGCGATGCCCCAACACACGGCGTGGGCGAACATCGAAGGAAGAGCCGAAAGCGCGCCCTCGGTACTTGCGCTGCGCGCTCCCCGGACGATGGCGAGAAACACCAGGCCGAGGACGACGCCCAGCCCGCCGAGGACGGTTGCGCCACGAAAACCCCAGGTGCGGCGCGCTCGGAAAAGCAGCAACCTCAGCGTCGGGGTGAGGCCCCGAGCCGCGCGAGACGGAGTGGAAGTGCCGTTCGATTGGCCCATCGAGCGCCTCGAGTATACCCTGCTCTTTGTCATGATGCGTCCCCGATTCGCGGCCAAACTCCCGCCGTTTCGGCTCGGAATCGTCGCGCTCGTGGCCTACGCAGGCGCCTTCCAAGTGTACCGGGACGGCATCACGAGGCTCCCCGTGGTGCTTCTCGGTTTGGTGTCGGCGCTCGTCTTGCTCCTGCCAGGGCGCGTCGTTCTCGGAACCGCGCAAGCGCACGTCACCGAATCGCGGGACGGACCCTCCTTTTCGACCGATCGAAAGCCTCCGAGCCTCCTCTTCGGCGCGGTTGCACTCCTGCTCGCGACGCCGGCTCGCACGATGCCACTCGTCCTCGCCTACTCCGCTGCGGGTGCGCTCGTTTCGTCCTGTGCGGCGAGCGCCTTGTGGTCGCCACGTGTTCGCGGGCTCTCCTTGCCGCTTCGTGAACCTCGCGGTCGGGTCGGCATCGTGCTCGTGTGGGCTTTGCCGCCGCTCGTGCTCCTGGCGTGCCTCCTCTTGCGAAACGCTGGCGGGCCGGCGCGTGTCGTTCTCGCCCTCGTATGCCTCCTCGCATGCGCCACGTTTTTCGGGATGGCGCTTCGGACCGCGCGGATCCGCAAGATGGAGCTCGAGGTGTCCGTCGTGGCGCAGGCGCAGGCCATCGCCTACGGCGTGACGCTGCTCGGATTCCTCGCGGCCGCGGGCGCTGGTGTCTTGCTCTACCACACGGCTGCCATGGGGGCTCTCCTGGCGGGCACGGCGCTCACCGGGTACTTCGCCGACCAGGCTCAGCCGCTACGAATCGCGCGGACGTCGCGCCGCCTTCTCGTCTGCGGCGTACTCGGGGGGCCCGTCCTCGTTCTCGGCGTTGCCTTTGCGTCCGACCCGAGTGGCATCGCGCGCGTGGGGGTGTTTGCCTGCCTCTCGGTGCTGTTCGTGCTCGGCGTGGCGCTCGAAGGCCTTGCGCGCCTCCTCCTTCCGCTTCGAGGGGCTTGGCTCGCGACCATCGAGCGAGCGACGGAGGGAACGCTTCTTTCGTCCGCGGAAGAATCGCTGCGGCTCTCGCTCTCCGAGCTCGGCAAGGGCGCTGCGACGTTCGAGGCCGAAGCGTTCCTCTGCGTCACCGACCCGAAGGTTGCCTATCGCGTCGATCGTGCGGGCTATCTCCAGAGTCGGGAATTCGTGCTCCCGGAGGGCTTGGAAGCGCTCGTGCGAGAGCAACCGTTCGGAACGCTGCGCGTCGAGATTCTGGAATACCTCGAAGTGCGACGGCCAGAGTTGCGGAACACGCTCGCATGGATGCGCGCGCGTACTGTGTATTCTGCAAGTGTCGTGCTCGTCGACGGTCAGGTCGAGGCGATGCTCCTCGTCACGGCGGGTAGACGCACCGAGGCGCTCTGCCTCGACGAGTTGCACGCGCTGCGCACGCTGAGCGACCGATTGGGCGGCTGCCTGTCTGCGCGTGCAGCACTCGAGCGTAGCTTGCGGAGGGAGCGGGAAAGCATGGATCGCGCTGACGCTGCCGCCGACGCGATGCTGAAGGTCGAGCACCTTGCGCTCCTCGTCGACGCGCGCAATCGCCAAGCGACGACACGACTCGCGCAACCGGCCACCGTGGGCATGTACTCCGCCGCCGCGCAGCTCGCGTTTGCCGCTCTTTCGCAGCGTGTTGCGCAGGGCGCGCCCGTCGTCGTCGAGGCTGCACCCGGGACGCAACCCATCGCCTATCTCGCACGGGCGTACCTGCAGAGTCCGTGGGCCGACAGCCCCTTCGTCGTCGTCGATGGAACGGCCTCTCGAGACCACGACATTCATCGTTGGACCGATCCAAAGGCTTCGCCGCTCGCGCTCGCCGATGGCGGCATGCTCGTGCTGGGTGACGGCGCCGCGCTTCCGACTGAAGTGCAGGACCTCATCGCCAGGGCACATGCGGAACGCCGCGTTCCGTGGGAACGCGCTCTCCCGATCGAGTTCAAGCTCGCCCTTACGACCGCCGAAAATGTGCAAACTGCACGCGATAGGATGACGTCGATGCTAGAAGCTCGGCTATCGGATGCGTTCGGGGCATCCATTCGTATCCCGAGGCTCCGCGAACGCACGGAAGACCTGCGCTCCATCGTCATTGACCGCTTGGCGCGAGAAGGATTGCGCGCACGTGGCACACCCATCGGCATCGATGACGCTGCCTATGCAGAACTCGTGGAATATCCATTCGATGGCGACGAGGCTGAGCTCGCGTCGATCGTGCATCGTCTCGTTCAGCGCGTGTCAGGAGATGTCATACGTGTGGAAGACATACGCACACTCGCTCTCACGAAAACGACTCCGACGGGCCCGCGCATCTATCGCGTGACTTGACGATTCGGCGTTCCGTCGGTCTGATTGCCTGCTCGTGTCCTACGACGTTTCCATCTTCGGCACTTTGCAGTTCAAGCGCGGAAAGCTCCGCGCTTGGCAGCGGCTGCTCGTCGACTCACGCTCGTTCCGCACCATCTCGCGTACGTTTCCGAAGAAGCCCCATCGCGATCCCATTCGGGTCGACGCGCTGCTCGGCGAGCTCCAGGCGCTGAACGGCGCGAGCCTCATCGAGGTCGACGAGAGCGGCAACTCCGTCAACGTGCGTGGCCGTTTCTCGCAGGCGGCCTTCGAGAGCCGCGCGCGCCAGCTGGCAGCGCTCTTTCTCGTCGCCGCGGAGGTCGAAGCCGAAGGCGACGTGTGCTTCTTGGGTGACGGCGTTTTCGTCGGCTACGGCGTATCGCTCGGCGGCGGTCGTGGTGTCCTCATGACGCTTTCTCCCGATCAGGTGCAGAATGCATCGATGGATCCGGAGCTCGACGTCATCTCCGGCTATTTCCAGGTGGTGCCCCCGGCGGCGCCTTCGAGCGGGGTTCCCCGCCCGAGCACGGTGGCTCCCCCGTCTTCGGGGACGGGGCCGCGCAGCTCGCCGCTCGCCTTCCCCTCGCAGGTGATGGGCGGGCTCGACGCGAACGCGACGGGAGAGCTCGCTGCCATCCCCCAGTCTACGCGAAGCGGCAGCGGCAGCAGCGGCAGCGGAATCGTTCCGCCGCCCCAGTCGACGCGTCCGATTCTCCCGCCCGAGCAGAAGACGCCCGGATCGATGCGTAAGTAGCCAGCACGATTCGACTTTCTCCCGGTGCTTTTCCGTCCCACCGGGGGGGCCGCCCGTGGTATTCGATCGGGCGATGAACCGGCTCGGATTCTTGGTTTCGCAAACGGCCCTCGTTGCTTCCGTCGCGCTCGGCGCGCTTGCTTCTTCGGGTTGCAACACGAACGACGAACCCTACAAGCCTGCGCCGGCATGGACCGGGCGCAAGCCGAGCCTACCGGCGCCGCCCACGGTCAACGTGACCATCAAGAACGGCGACGCCTACACGATCGCGGGCGTCATTCATCAACTCCACAGCCGCATTCACGAGAAGGAAGTGAATGGCAAGGAGCTCACGGTCGTCGGCTACATCGTCGAGTCCAACATCCCGTCCGCGCCCGCGTGCGCAATCCACGATGTGGGCAAGAAGGATCCGGACAACTGCAAGTCCGAGCTCCCGTCGTTCTGGATTGCCGACACGAAGGACGGCAAGCCGCGCATCCGCGTTCTTGGCTGGGCGAAGAACTTCGCCACCGTCTACGAGGCGATGAAGAAGTACGACAAGCTGAAGGAGCCCCCGAAGGAACTCGTGAAGGACGAGCTCTTCAGCGCCGACGTTCCGTTCCCGCTTCCCGCGGTCGGAGCGAAGGTCAAGGTCACGGGCACCTACGGCTTCTCGTTCACCAAGGCCACGACGGGCGTCGTGTCCGATCCGGAGACGGGCGTCCTCACGTACAAGAAGGTCGATCAGCTCGAAGCTGCGCCTTCTCCGGCCGCCTTCCAGAACAAGAAGTAGCGACCGCTGGCGCATCGGCCATGTGGGCCGGTGACGTCCGCGTACTGAGCTTTGATTTCGCTCTCAGCCGAGGAGTGCTTCGAACTCTCGCGCTGCGGGGCTCGTTGCCCTTGGTTCGAGCAGTGTGAGCATGGACTTGCGTTCTTGTTCGCGGAAGAACTCTCCGTGTTCGGCGATTTGGCGTCGCGCACTCAGCGCGCCGATGGCTCGAGCAAAGGATGCGTCGTTCGCTTCTCCGACGGAGAGAGGTTTCGGGTCGGGACTCTTCAGGAGCTCTTCTTGCGCACGTGCGAGCGCGCGGTCGCCGAGGAGGCCAAGGACAGTGAGCATGGGACGAAACGCGCGCGCCTCGACGAGCGCACGGGTTGCCCGGCCGAGCGCCGCGTCGATGGCGAGGGGCTCGCCCCGCCCGAGGGCGCGAAGCGCGAGCGTGCGACCCGCTTGCGTGGAGAGCAGTGCGACGTTTTCCGCCGTGAAGCGAAAGCTGGGAACGGGACGATCGCAGAGGGCAAAATCAGTGAGCGGTGTGCGCGTCAAGAACTGCGCGAGGGTCTCGTTGAAGTCGCCTTGTGCTTTTCCGACCGGCAGGATCGCGAATGGCTCGGGAATCTCGTTCACGTTGACGCGCCGAAACTCGGGCCAGGCCGTGAGGCGGCTCGGTGGTTTCGTGCCCACGAACTTTGCGCTGCCCGTCCACCAGCGAACCTCGGTCGTCACGCGTCGGATGTCGAACATCCGCGCGAAGATCGAATGCCGCGAGAGCGCCTCGTACGCATGAGCCGGCGGCGGCACGCGATCCAGCGTCAGACTCACGACGTGGATGAGGCGACCTGGCGTTTTCGAGCGAAAGACACCCGTGAGATCCGGATGGGTTGATTGAGCGAGGTCATGGAGCGCAGCGAGCATCGTCCACTCGGCGGCTGTGAAGGCTTCGAAGCGATCGACCGGGGCGAGCTCGCGTGCGCGCCGTGTGCGGGCGAGCTGGACGTGCGACATCGCTTCGGTATCGGATGGCATTCGCCCTCCCTCGATGAGGAGCGCGGTCTTTCCTCCGATGGGACGACCCGGATGCATGTCACCACCGACGACGAGCGGCACCGCAAACGTCTTGAAGAGCCGTTCGACGACTTCGCCGAGCTCATGGGGGGTCAAGGGTTCGGTTCTCCGCTGGGGAGAGCCTTCACGTCGGCGCCGGCGTCGGGCGCGGCGACGCCTCGCATGGGCAACAATCCGAGTGACTCGACCGCGAGCGTGATGGGCTCGTTCGTCAGTGCTCGCACGACGGCGTCGGCCATGAGGGGCTCGAAGGGAGCAGCCTCGACGATGACGTTCTCGAAGGGGGCGAAGCCTCGCTCGTCGACGGAAATCGAACGCGCGTCTGGGGTGATGAACAGCGAGAACTCGGAGCTCGCGTTGAGCGCGCGATAGAGGACGTCTGGAGAAATGGCGGGGATGACATCGAAACCGGCGGGGATGAAGAGCTGCGGATGGATCTCGTAGAAGAGCGTGCCGAGTGGGATGCCCTCAATGCCTGTTGGGCACCGCAAGAATGCGCCTCGTGAGGTAATCGCGATTCTGGTGTTCGCGATCGTACGCGTAGGGAGCGCGTACGCGAGCTTGCGCAGCATGGGAATTTCTTCCGGGGCGAGCCACGAAGCGACGATGTTTCGCCAGGGTGCGGTCGAAGGAACGACGCGCAGGGGAACGCGAACCGTCGCCACGGGCCCCGAACCGGTCGTCGCCTTTTCGATGCCGCCTTGCTCGCGAAGCTCGACCCGAGCAAAGGCGCGAATGTCGCCCATGGCGGGAAGTTCGGTGACGTTCCAGGGCTCTTTGCCGCCGCCCCGGACGAGGACGAGTCCGGTAGCCGGAAAGATGGGACAGGCGCGCAGCGAAACGGGGTGCCGGTGCCCAATCTCGACAGCGATACCCGGGCCCGCGGGAAGGAAGGTCGTCAGACCCGGTGTATTGTACAAGAGTGGCCGCATGCGAAGCGGAAGGTCGGGGACACGGAACAGGTACCGTTGGACCGCCGTTTCGTCGAAGGCGCTTTCCGGGGGCCATTCGACGACGCCGACTTCTGCTTCGACCTTCGACCGAACGAAGTAGTGGATGAGTGCCGGGCCGAGGCCACGCTCGGCGACGACGTAGCGCGGGCCATTTTCGTCGCCGGTAGAAGGGTCGACGTGCGGCATGAGACGCAGCAAGAGCGCGCGAAGCTCGATCGTGCGTTCGGTGTCGTACACCTGTGTGAATTTGTCGTGGTAGAGCGCGAGCGCCGAGTCGGTGCTCATGAGCTCCGCGGCGTCGTAACCGAAGGGTGCTGCGGCGTCGCGGTATTGAACGAAGTGGCGGCTCGTGCCCGTGAATGCGAAGCCCCCCACGAGGCGGCTCGTCTCTGCGATGCGATCCATGCGGTCGCTGGACTCGGCGGCGAACTCGAGCGTGATCTCGCGGGTTCCGAGCTTCGAACGGACGAGACGAAGCTCGATACTTCCGAGCAAATCTTCGAGGGAGCGCTCGCGTGTATAGACCGACAGCCAGGCCACCAGCCGATCGATGGAGGGAAGGAGCACGAGCCCCTTGGCGCCGAGTGCGACACCCTTTCCGTCGAGGCCAAGCCCCGGCGTGCGCAGACGTGTCTGATGAAGAGCGATCCGCTCGAGCATAGGGAGCCCTAGTTTAGCCCGCTTCACTCCCCGGCGAAGCACCGAATATACGAATCGCGCCCAACACGGCGGCGGCGACAGTCTCGGTTCGCAGGACGAAGGGCCCCAGTGAAACGACTGTGCAGCCCTCCTTCACGGCCTGTTCGACTTCTGATTCCGTGAGTCCGCCTTCGGGGCCTACGGCGAACGAGATGCCCTCGGAGGCCGAGAGCGCGATGAGAAGTGGCTCGCGGAAAGGAGACGTGGCGCGCTCCCAGAGGCAGAACCGAGCACCCTGCATCGAGCGGAGCGCTTCGTTCCAGGGCACCGGGCCTTCGATGCGCGGCGGGTCAGAGCGACCGCACTGTCGCGAAGCCTCTTCCGCAATGCGTTCCCAACGCTTCTGGCGTTCTTCGGCGCGTCCTTCCTTGAGCTTCACGATGGTGCGCTCGGTGTCCGCAAAAACGATGTGGGTTGCACCCAATTCAGTGGCGTCCCGGACGATTTGGTCGCACTTGTCGCCTTTGGCGAGGCCTTGGACGAGCGTGACGGGGAGGCTGGCAACGACCTTGGCTGGGCCGAGCCCCGTCACTTCGATGGTCAGTGTGAAGGCGTCGTCGTCGGCTTCTACGCTGCGCGCTTTGACTTCCGCGACTGCCTCGGTGCGCGTCGCATCACAAAAGGCAACGAAGTGATCGCCGGGGCGGAGGCGCAAGACGCGCCCAAGATAGTGTGCCGCTTTGCCGGAGAGGACCTGCGTCCCTTCTTCGAGAGGCGAGACACGCGCACGGATCATGAGCGTTCGAACGCAAGGCTCACCCACTCTCCTCGTACCTTCTGCTCGAGAGGAGTGAGGTGCGGGCGTGCATATGCTTGCGTCACGGCCTCGGCCTGGGGAACCAGGATGCCGGAAAGCACCAAGAGACCACCCGGCGCGACTTTGTCGATGAGCGCGTCGGCCATCGGTATGAGGACGCGCGCTTCGATGTTGGCGACGACCACCGGGAAGGTTCCTTGGATGCCTTCGATTCCAGAAGCGCGGTACTCTCCGCGTTCGAGCATGCCGTTTCGCTCGGCATTTTCACGCGAAACCTCTACGGCGTCGGGGTCGATGTCTGCGAAGAGCACGTCCTTCGCGCCGTAGACCAGGCCGACGAGCCCGAGGATGCCACTGCCACAACCGAGGTCCAAGACGGACGCGTCGCGAAGAGTTTCCTTGTGCTCTGCGAGAACGAGGGCGACGAGACTCGTCGTTTCGTGAAGACCCGTCCCGAATGCGCGACCGGGTTCGAGCTCGAGAACGTATTCGCCTCCCTTCTTCTCGTACGGCTCCCATGGCGGGCGAACGACGATGCCAGGACAAAACTCGAACGGACGAAAGTGCTCCTTCCACGAGTCACGCCATGCGTCGCCGATGATCTCCTCGATCGCAGGCGAGAGGTTGGGGTCGAGTTCAGCGACGGCTGCCTCGGCCTCCTCACGAGATGCAAAACTCGCCACGAGCGTGATGCGGTCGTGCTTGCGCGACTTGACGAGCGTCGTCGCGTCGCGCTCTTCGACGCCGAGCGCGCCCAAGTCGAAGAGCTGCATCGAGAAGTCTTCGACCTGCGGTCGCGTGACATCGATCAGGACGAAGGGAAATACGGGTTCGCTCACGGTGCTCAGTTCCCGACGATGATGGAGACCGTCGAACGGCCGGGAGGCGGGGGCGTTGGCGGGTTCGGGGGGGGGGTCGTACTGCTGCCGAACACGCCCGCGAGCGCGAGACCACCGATGATGGCGGCAACCCCGAGGGCACCGCCGCCGATGGCAACGGGAAGAACCCACCCGTTCGACGCCGGCTGGGGGACCGCCACGCGAAGAGGGTCGCCAGCGTCACCGCGAGCGCCGACCGGGAGCCCTCCAACATCGTAGGCTTGGAGGTAGTATTCGAGAATGGGCGGCTTGACGGCGTCTGCGGGAACCGTTGCCGTCAGTCGACGGGTCGCTTCTTCGCCGGGCAAGAGCATGGCGTTTCGCTCTTGGAACTTGCCCTTGGAGCCCGTGCGATAGAAGAGCTTCACGGAGATGACGCGCCCGTCTTTGTCGTCGAGCTGTGCGCGCAACGTGAGCTCTTTGCGAGCCTCTGCTTCCGAAGGCACGGTGTGCTTCAGCGACACCTGCGCAATGACCGGCGCCTCGGGGCTGACGAGACCGGGGCGACCTTCGGCCTCCCACTTCGTACGCACTTCGGCGAAGAAGTCACGGAAGCGCGGCGACTCTTCGGCGGGAAGCTCGTAGTCGGGTTGAATCGCGAGAAGTCCACGAACCGCGCTCTCGGCTTCGTCCTTGCGACGTAGCGTGATGTAGTTGAGGGCGAGCAGGCGATAGATGCTGATCTTCTGCGCCCGGGTGTTGCTCGGCTTGAGGAGTGCGGCGGAGAGCGTTTGAATCGACTCTTCGTACTGCTGGTCTTCGAATTGTTGCGTTCCGCGAGCCAAGAGGTCGACGCCTTTGCCCGACGAGGGAGGAGGGGCCGCGGATGCGCTCCCGGAAGGCGCCGGGGCAGCACCCGGACTCGCCGAGGTCGCGGCCGGGGTGCCGGCACTCGGTTGCGCGGGAGCGCTACCCGCCCAGAGGGTGGTCGTGACCGCGAGCGCCATGCCGAGACGCCCGAAGATGCGGACGACGAAGGAGTGGCGGGGGCCCGGAAGCCGCGCGTGTTCGAGGGGGTGCGGGAGGCGCATCACGGCCGTCAATCTAGTACTGTGCTGGCCGGTTTCCTACCAGGTTTCACGTCGTCTGCCTGGGCGCCGGCAAGAACCCGCGCAATTCACGCAGGAGTACGTAGGCGCGTTCAGGCGGTTCTTTCTGCCCGAGGGTCATGGCGGCCCGAAGAAGGGCGTTTTCGGCTCCCTTTTCTCCTGCCGCCGCCGCCGCGAAGGCGAGATCGAGCGCCAGAGGTTCCGGTGCGTCGGGCAGGAGCGAGAGGTACCCGCCGGATGGAGGAGCTGGCCGTTCGAGTGCCGCTTTGGCGACCCTGACGGAACGTTCGAGCGCGCTCCTTGCCGTTCCCGGCTTCTTCCACACGTGGCGGAGACAGCGAAAGAGGTAGTCACCGCTGACGGGGTCGTTCGCGTGCAGCCGCGCGAGCAGGGCCTGCGCGTGGGGAGTTGCGCATTCTTCGGGCTCCGCACACTCCGCAACGAACTCGAGCAAGAGCGCGTGGATGGGCGCGCCTTGGGGAAGCGCGCTTGGTCTTGCTCCTCCAAGAACGGCTGTCGCACGGGTCGTAAGAGCCGCCCCCGGGGAAACCTCGCGATAGATCTTTCGAGTGGCGAGAAACGCGTTTGCCCGATCGAGCTCCAGCGGCGAGAGTGTGTCGCGTCGACCTTCGATATACGAGACGAGCACGCGTTCGGCCTCGTCGCCTTCGATGTCCTTCGTGCTCGCAAGCTCGGCCAACTGTTGCATGGCGGCGGCCCTGCGGAAGCGGCTTTCGGCGTAGAGGTCCACTTCCGCGAGGAGCCTCTGATGCAGCGAAGGAAGGACAGGGTGCCCCGCGCGCTCGCCCAAGTGCTTGCAATCCAGGAGGGCACGCTTCCGAAGCCGCGGCACCCGGACCTCGACGTGCAGAGCGCGAACATGCGCGGCCTCTGCAAGAGACTCTTGTCGCGCCAGCGCCTGCGCTTCGCGAAATGTCCTCGAAGAAGCCTCGAAATTTCGCTCGATTTCCGCGAGTGCGAGCGCGAGCGCAAAGAGACTCCGTGGCCTTTTCGAGCGCCACACGTCTTTGCGCAAGAGCTCCATCACGTCTCCTTTGCGTCCTGCCTTCGCGAGGCGAAGCGCGATCGCGTGGACACCATCGAACGCGTCGGACGCTGCAGTGCCCCACGCGGTGATCGCCTGGTCGATGAGGGCCGAATTCGAGCTCTCTGCGGCACATCGCAAGAAGCCCAGCAGCGCAGCGTCACGGCCCTCACCGCTCGTCTGCTCGGACACGGCGCGGTAGACCTGCGCACCACGTTCGGGCCCGGCCGCCCTTTCTGCGGCTTCTGCTCCCGCGAGCAGCAGCTTGTGCGCCGCGTTCACGAGTCGTCGCCGCCGGTGTTGCCCTCGCCGGGCGCAGGGACGCGCTTCTGGCCACGGTCGGTCACGAGACCCAGAGAAGGAAGGCGGTCGATGGCAGCCTCGATACGCTCCATTTCGGATGCCGCGTCAGAGAGAACGCGACTGACTTCGCTCGCCTCTTCGCGGATGAGCGTCGGGGTGATCGTCTTCAAGGGTTTCGTGACCTGCTCGTCGATCCAAGCTTCGATGCGAGCCCGTTCGGTCTCTTTGTGACCGCCTTCGCCCGCGAACTTCGCGAGGCGACCCTCGAGCTCGCGTGCCCAAATACATGCATTTTGGTGCCGTCGCGTGAGATAGCCCGGTTCGAAGGGGTCGCGCTTGGCCCAGTCCTCGATACCGGCACTTTCGGCGAGTGCTTGCGCTTCATTGATGACCCTTCGCCAACCACCCGTGTCGTTGTCCTCGTAGGCCTTTGCGCCTCGCGTTTCGAGCGAAGCGATCTTCTTTTCCCAGTCGGCGCGCGAGAGCCCGAGAAGGCCGTCGGAAGCTCGATAGACGACGCGTCTCAGTTGATCGAGGCTGTGTTCGAAGACGTGCATCGGCGGGCTCAAGTCTTCACCGACGCGACCGCGATGCTCTTCGACGAGATCTCGAAGCTGTCCGAAGATGGCTTTCGCTTTGCTGGGGTCGGTGCGCAGCGACTCTCGGAGCAGATGGATCAATCGCTCGCTGTCGCGTCGATATCCGTCGAGAACGGTGCCCCAGAGCGAGCGCGAGACTTCTTCGGCGCTCGCGAGAAGCGCGTCGGTATGCCCTTCGGGGTCGAGCTCCAAGAGCTCCGGAGCTTCCACGACGGCGCTCACGCGTTCGTTTCCGACTTCGGCCGTGGCTTGGATGCGCATCGATTCGTCACACGAAATGGTCACTTCGACCGGGGACCCCACCGCAAGAGTCGTGGGGACCGAAATGACGAGCGTCTTGATCGGCAAACGATTCTGGAGAATGCGGAGCGTGACGGCGCCACTCTGGTCGCCCGTGTAGAACACTTCACTCGTGCGAGCGGGCAGCCCTGTCCCTCGCGCGATGAGGGAGCGCCGCGCGCGTTTTCCAGCGCGGACGACTTCGATGCCGAGGTCTTTCGCGAGAACCGACGCACGGGTGAGGGGACTCGGTCTCGGCCTTACCTCACCGCAGTGGAGCGTGAACGAGAACTCCGAGACGGGCGTCCCCAGGTCTGTCTGCAGTGCGAGCACCACGGGCGTGGAGCTTCCGAGCGGCAGCTCTGCTTCGATACGCTCGACCTTTCCGACGGGACCGAGAGCACACTCACCGAGCATGGTTTCGCCACTCCACAGCGCAGCGGACTTGGCTCGCTCCGCCTCCGCGCCCGAGGGCAGACGCTCGAAGCCAAGACGCACCTTCTCGCGAGACGACGCGAAGGGACTCGTCATGCGAATGGCGCCCTCTGGTTCGGTGCTTCTCAGGATGGTGCCGAACGAGCTGGCGGCGAACACGGCTGCGCCGAGTGCGACACTCGTATCGACTTCGTCTTGCCACAGATGTTTGCCTCGGGAACGCTCGACGATGGCTTCGCGCACCGCACGGACGACCATCGGAACGCGCGTGGAACCGCCGACGAGAATGACGTGATCGATGTGCTCGACGGATACTTCGGCGCTTCGCGCGCTCTCGGCCAAAGCACGCTCGCAGCAGGCAATCGTGCTTTCGACGTAGCTTCGAATGACGGACTCGTATTCTTCGCGTCCCACGTCCCTTTGGAACGAAACGGACTCGCCGTTCTTGTCGACGACGAACTCTGCCTTCGCGATGCTGACCACTTGGCTCGTGGAGAGAGCTTCCTTGATTTCCTGTGCAAGATGCACGAGTCGTTGGAATCGTTTGCGATCTTCTGCGTCATTCCCGACGTCGAGCTCGAGCGCATAGCCAGACGCGCAGAGCTCCGTTCGGAGCACCTCGGCGAAGCGTCGGTCGAAGTCGTCGCCGCCGAGATAGTTGTCTCCTTCGATGGCAAGCACGTGGTACTCGCCGGCGGTCACGCGGAGGATGGATACGTCGAACGTTCCGCCACCGAGGTCGTAGACGAGGATATTGCCGTCGCCCGCGATCTCGTCGTGTTTCCACGCGTGATACATCGCAGCGGCGGTGGGCTCTTGGAGGATGCCGCACACCGTGAGTCCCGCGAGCTCACCGGCCTTGCGCGTGGCTTCCACCTGTGGCCCGTCGAAATACGCAGGCACCGTGATGACGGCCCGAACGACATCGAGCTCGTCTCCTACCTGAGCCGTGAGGTGTTCGCGCATGCGTGCTGCGAGTTCGCCCAGAATCTTCGCTGACACCTCGGCCGGAGTGAGTTGTCCGTCGCCCAAGGCCACCGTGGTGGTCTGCCCCATGCTGCGCTTGATGGACTCGACGAGGGGGGCACCGCCACCTCGCATGTTTCTGGCCGCGTGTCCGACGACGAACTCTTTGGTGCGCCCGTTCCATGCCACCGCCGAGGGGACCGTCTTTCGACCGAACTTGTCGGCGTAGATGAGAAGGTCGCGTTCGTTGGGCGACAGCCATGCGATTTCGGAATTGGTCGTCCCGAGGTCGATGCCAACGGCGCGATCGATGCGTGTCCGTGCACTTCCGGTCATGAAAACTCCCTACGCAAAGGCTCGTACGACGCAAGCACGGGGTCGGTCAGGGCGAGAAGGCGCGCGCCTCTCGATGGCGGTGCGGGCGCCCCAAACGTGATCGGAAGGACGTCGAGTGGAGGAACCTCGGGAGCAGTCTGACGCCTCGTGGTCAGTGAGCCTGCGGGAGGCCGTACATCGGGGCCGGCCTCGAGCGAGAGGAAAGCGCGCTCGGTAGGCTTCTTCGTGAGCAGCTCCCACGCGGCGCGGAGCTCGTCGCGTTCAGCCTCCGAAGTTGCATCTTCCAGCCGCTCCCGAAGTTGCTCGGTCAGTTCTCGCGGGGTCTGATGCGGCTCGAGGCCGTAGCGGACGAAAGGATTCATCGCGTACCCCGAACCTTTGCATAGGGCGCCCGAGCCATCAAGTCGCTAGAATCGCGAGCACGCATGGCGAGTCAGCGCTCTTTCGAACGCTCCGAAGACGAAGTGTGGCTTCGTTGCTTGTTCCGTCATCACGTGGGTGGCGTGCAGAGGGGGCAATTTGCGGAGGGAAGCTCACCCGAGATCGATCCGCGCCTATCGGGCGTGTTCGAGGCATTCCGCGCGCATCCGGCTTTCGCAGCCCTTCTCGAGCTGCCGTCGGCGGAGGAATTCGGTCGTGGATGCGCTTCGTTCTTGGAGAACCAGCCCCTTGCGACACTGGCGCCGAGCACGCACCACATGCTCGCCATCTATTTCGCGGAGGTGGCGCGCGTCGTATGGTCCGAGGCACCCGCGTACTCCGAAGCACCCGCGAATACCGCAGCACGGTACCTCACGCGCTCCCTCGCACACTGGCTGTGTCTTCACCTCGAGAAGACCTACCTTCGCGAGTGGGTGACGCAGAGCCTCGGCAGCGAAGCGGACGCGCCGGCGATCGCGCTCGCGTTCATGGAGCGGGTCATGTCGAAGCTCGCCGCCATCGTGCGCGCGTCACCGAAAGCCGAAGTCACCTCGGCCCGCGTCGTGATGCAGGTTCTCTCTCCTCGTCATCGTGAAGACATATGGATGCTCGCGGGGGCTCCTCGTGAAAGCGCATCGCCTTTTCGTCGGGCCATGGAGGGCGCGTACGAAGGCGTCGCGCATGAACTCATGGATGCTTTCGTCGCAGATGTCGAGGCTTCGAAAGCCCAGGGCCGCGACCCGAGCGACCGAGCAGCGCGCATCGTCGCTCTGGGGACACGCCTCTCTGCGCTGACGGCGCACTTGCCGGACGCGGAAACCCTCGTCCTCGAACACGCCGAGCCCATCGGGTGGGACCTCCGGCGAGCGAAGCAGTGGAAGGCGCTCGCGCACCTCTACGGTATGCTGAGTGACCTCGTGTTGCGGCTCGCAGCACGCGTCGAGGGCGACAGTGAACAGTTCGCTTATGCGGCCCGGGCGGCGCAGGCGCTCACGTTTCTCTCTGATGCGCGCGAAGATCTTCCCGTACGTATCGAGCTGACCGAGCGCGCGCTTCGCATTTGCCCGGGGCATCCCATGGCGGCCACCATGTTGTCATTCTACCTCGCCAGCAGAGGGCTACAGCTTTTGCGCGAGGCGGGGGCCCAGAAGCCGGAGACGCGAGCGGAAGTGCGTGTGCTCTACGAGCGCGCGAAAACGCTCGACCCGAAAGACGAAGCGGTGAAGAAGCTGGGCGCGCTGCTTTCGGCGCTCGGAACGTGAGCAACGCTCAGGCTGCGCGGCTACCCTGAGGGTCGAAATAGATGCGCTTTGCAGCTACCGAACAAAGCTGCTTCATCTCGCGGTCGTCTGTCGGCGCGAGAATGGTTTCGCGTTCGCCGAGGACGAGGGCCGTGAGGCGGTTGCCGTAGACACAGCCCGTATCGAGGCCCGTCGAGAAGGGTTGCAGCTGAAGGCCAGCCATCGCGTGGTGTCCGAAGACGATGTGCGTCGGGCCGTAGTAGCGTTCGCTCCAGAGGACCATCTCTCCGTCGTTCTCTCGAAGAACGCGAATATGGAGGAGGTCCTTGGGGTCCTGCTTCTCCCAAGAAACGGTCGGATCGACGCCAGCATGTACGATGCGGATGTTGTGTTCCGGAAGGTCGAGTGAAAGGGGCGCCCACTCGAGCAGCTTCCAATCTCGTGGCCGAAGCTCTTCTGCGACTTTGCGGTGACCTGGATTCAGGATGCCGAGGTTGCCCTCCTCTTTCGCGAGGAGCAGCTTCGCCTCGTGGTTGCCGCGTACGAGGAGAGCGCCCTTTTCGTGCGCGATGTCGAGGACGCCCAGTGAATCAGGGCCGCGCGCGACGAGGTCGCCGACGAAGACGAGGCGGTCGCCGGTGTCGAAGCGCACGCGATCGAGCAGAACCGAAAGTTCGTCCGCACACCCGTGGACGTCGCCGACGATGACGGTACGCCCCACGCTATCTTCCCCTACCGGAGGCCGGTGGCGTGAGATCGTCGAGTCTCGCCCGTTTCGGAATGACGACGATGCCGTTGTCGGTCACGAAGAACCGCTGCCGGTCGTGTTCGCGGTTGTATCCGATGGTCGTATTGGGCGGGATGACGACGTCCTTGTCGACGATGCAGCGGCGAAGCTTCGCGTGGCGCCCAACGACGACTCGCTCGAACAGCACGCTCTCTTCGACTTCGGCAAACGAGTGGACACGACAGCCTACCGACAACACGCTTCGGTGGATACGACCGCCGGAGATGATGCAACCGTGTGAGACCATCGAATCGGTTGCGATACCGACGCGGGCTTGCGTTTCGTCGCGGAAAACGAACTTGGCCGGCGGGTCGTGGGTGTTGCCCGTGCGAATGGGCCAGCGGGCGTTGTAGAGGTTGAACTGCGGGTCGATGGAGATGAGGTCCATCTGCGCTTCCCAATAGGCCTCGATCGTCCCGATGTCGCGCCAATAGCTCGCGTGATGCTCTTCGCCGGGCAGTACGTTCGTCATGAAATCGTACGCGTAGACCGGCATGCCGGCGCGAACCATGTGCGGCAATACGTCGTGACCGAAGTCGTGCTTCGACTCCTCGTCGGAAAGCTCGGCGTCGCGCGAGATCTCCGCGGACAAGATGCTCGTCTCGAAGATGTAGTTGCCCATCGAGGCGAGGCAATGCGTCGGCTTACCGGGAATGGTCGGCGGATTGTCGACCTTCTCGTGGAAGGCTAGGACGCGACCGTCGGTGTCGATCTCCATGACACCAAAGGCGCTGGCTTCGGCCTTGGGCACCGGGATCGCGGCGATGGTCGCGGCGGCGCCTTTCTTGACGTGCGCCTCGATCACCTGGCGGACGTCCATCTTGTAGACGTGGTCGCCGCCGAAGACTGCGACGAGGTCGGGGCGGTCATCGTCGATGACGTGGTGGCACTGGTAGACTGCGTCGGCAGAGCCCTTGTACCAATTCGTGCCCATGCGCTGCTGCGCGGGGATTGTCTCGATGAAGTTGTCGAGGACGGGGGAGAGGCGCCACATGCGGGCGATGTGCTCTTCGAGGGAGGCGCTCTTGTACTGCGTGAGCACTTTGATACGGGCCATCTCCGAGTTCACGAAGTTGGAGAGCACGATGTCGATGATGCGGTAGCGACCACCGAACGGAACGGCCGGCTTGGCACGGTCGAGTGTGAGAGGGTGCAAGCGGCGACCCTCGCCACCGGCCAGGATCATCACGAGCACGCGTTTGCCGAGCAACATGGGGAACTCCCTCCATCCTAGCACCCCTTCTGGCGTGCTGGCGCGCGTGATACGTTGCATGGGCGATGAAGCCGCTCGTTTCTGCGGAAATCCCTATCGACCCCACGCTCGTCGTGCCCAAAGCGGCTCGAACGGCGGAGGTGCTCGCAGCGGCCGCGGAGCACATCAAAGCCGGGCGAGGAGGTGCGATGGCAACGGTGTTCGCGCGGCACGGTTCCGCGCCTTCCACACCCGGTCAAAAGCTCTTTCTCGGGGATGATGGCGTGGCCCTCGGAACGGTCGGCGGTGGAGCCGTCGAACGAGAAGTCTTGCGTGCCTTGGGCGCGATGGTCCGCGCAGCCCGCGAAGACGACAAGCCCGAGGCGCGCGAGCCGCGACTCGAGACGTTCAAACTGGGGCCGGAGCTGGCGATGTGTTGCGGCGGGCGCGTCGATATCCTGCTCGAGCCTCTCGTCGCATCGCTCCCGTGCTTCATCGTGGGCGGCGGACACGTCGCTGCTGCGCTCGGACCGATGCTCGCCCGCCTCGGCTTCGCGGTGACGGTCGCCGACGAGCGCGAGGGATTCGCCGATGACGACCGCATCCCCGGCGTTCTCAACGTTCAAGGTGAGTTCGACGATGTCGGGAGCGACCTCCCCGACCACACCCTCGTCCTCGTCATGACGCACGACCACGCGCTCGACCAGCGCGTCATCGAGTGGGCCGTCACGAAGCCTTTCCCCTACATCGGCGGTGTAGGCAGTCGCGCCAAAGCCCAGCGTGTGCGGGACCGCCTGCTCCACAAAGGCTTCACCGAGGAAGCTTGCGATCGCGTCCGAATGCCCGTGGGGCTCGACATCGGCGCGCGGCTTCCCGAGGAAATCGCAGTTTCCATCGCTGCCGAGCTCGTCGCCTATCGTCGAAAAACGCTGCAGCGGCGGTGACTTTCGCGCGTCACGCGCGTAGCATGACCGGTCCATGGCTTCGGGGTTTTCGTTCACGCTCAATGGCAAATCGGTCGCGGTTCACGAAGCGTCCACGAACCAATCACTCCTCTCGTGGCTTCGAGAGAACGGCCACACGGGAAGCAAAGAAGGTTGCGCCGAGGGAGATTGCGGGGCCTGTACGGTCGCGTTCGTCGAGCGCGATGCGCAAGGACGGACGACGTACCGCGCCATCAACAGCTGCATCACGCTCGTCCCGATGGTGGCCGGGCGCGAAGTCGTCACCGTCGAGGGGCTCGCCGACATCGAAAAGGGTACGCTCCACCCGGTACAAGACGCGATGGTCGAGGCCTATGGTTCACAGTGCGGCTACTGCACGCCGGGCTTCGTCGTTTCCATGTTCGAGGCTTACTACCGTGACGATCTCGGCTCGACGGACGCAGAACGAAAGCGGAAAGTTGGCGATCAACTGAACGGCAATCTCTGCCGCTGCACGGGTTACCGCCCCATTCGAGAGGCCATGATGGACGCTCTTGCCCGCAAGAAAACGGCGGGCGCGGACCTTTTCCAACTTCGCTTGAAGCGCGCGGCCGATCCCCTTCCGCCACTCACGTACGAGCACGGGGAGCAGACGTTTTTGCGGCCGACCACCCTGCGGGAACTCCTCGCGCTGCGAAGCCAATTTCCGAAAGCGGAGCTCGTCTGCGGCGCCACGGAAATTGGCGTTTACATCAACAAGAAAGGCACGTCTTACGCGACGCTCATCTCGACGGAAGCGGTTCGCGAGCTCACCGCGATCACCAAGACGGACGAGGCATTCACCATCGGCGGGGCGGCGAGTCTCACGGCGGTCGAGGAAGCGCTCGCCGGTGAGTATCCGATGATCGACAAGATGCTCTGGGTGTTCGCATCCCGGCAGATTCGTAGCCGAGCGAGCATCGCAGGAAATATCGTTACGGCGTCGCCGATCGGGGACACACCTCCGCTCCTGCTCGCGCTCGATGCGGACGTGGTGCTCGAGAGCGTGCACGGAAAGCGCGTCGTTGCCATTGCCGACTTCTTCACGGGCTACCGAAAATCCGTTCTCGGAGCCGACGAAGTGGTGACGGCCATCGTGCTGCCACGCGGAAAGGGCAAAGCGCACACGCGGCTCTCCGACTCGTACAAGGTATCGAAGCGTCGGGAGCTCGACATCAGCATCGCCGCTGCGGCCTTCGTGGTCGATTTGGACGAGAACGGCATCGTCGTGCACGCGCGCCTCGCCTACGGAGGCGTCGCGGCCACGCCCGCAAGGGCAAAGAAGGCAGAGACGCACCTCGTCGGCAAACCGTGGAACGAAGCAACGATGCTGTCGACCTGCGCGGTCCTACGCGAAGAGTTCACACCGCTATCAGATGTCCGCTCGGGCAAAGACTTTCGCGTCGGCCTCGTTGCGACGCTGTTCGAGAAGTTCTTCCGCGGTGACCGCAGCGAAGCGCAGGACACGCCCATCGTCTTCGATGACGCGAATCCAGACGACGTACTCGTCGTCGTGGAACGACCGCGAGGTCTCAAGCACGAGAGCGCGCGTGGTCACGTGACCGGAGGAGCGCGTTACGTCGACGACGAATCGCGCAGGCGGCCCATGCTCGAAATGTGGCCCGTCCTTTCCAAGGTTGCCGCTGGCAAGCTCGTGCGGGTCGATACGGAAGCAGCCTCGAACATGCCGGGCGTCCACTGCATCCTCACCGCGAAGGACATTCCGGGCGACAACGACATCGGCGCCGTACGCAAAGACGAGCCGCTCCTCGCAGAGGGCGACATTCGTTTCCACGGGCAGATGATCGCCATGGTGGTTGCGGGCAGTTACGAAGAGGCAAAGCGTGCTGCAGAGAAGGTCGTGGTCGAGGTCGAAGAAGCGCCCGCCATTCTGGGCATTGCCGAAGCCATTGCCAAGGAGAGCTTCCACACGCAGCCTCACGTGATCGCTCGTGGTGACGTCGCGGCAGCGCTCGCGGTCGCCCCGCATCGTGTCCAAGGTGTTTTCGAGTGCGGCGGGCAGGAGCACTTCTATCTCGAATCACAAGCCGCATGGGCGGAGTGGGGCGATGACGATGACGTGTTCGTTTCTTCTTCGACGCAACACCCTTCGGAGATCCAGGCCGTCATTTCGCACGTGATGCACGTCCCGCGGAACAAGGTCACGGTCCAAGCGCCGCGCATGGGCGGCGGCTTCGGTGGCAAGGAAACGCAAGGCAACGGGTTCGCAGCGCTGGCGGTTCTGGCTGCCAAGAAGACTCGCAAGCCCGTCCGTGTCCAGCTCGATCGCGACATCGACATGACGGTGACCGGCAAACGCCATCCCTTCCACTTCCGCTACGAAGCGGGCTTCGAGAATGATGGGCGTATCAAGGCCGCCCGGGTCTTCGTGGTGAACGACGGCGGTTACGCGCTCGACCTTTCGGAGTCGATCTGCGACCGCGCGCTCTTCCATCTCGACAACGCGTACTTCATCCCGAACGTGCACTTCGAAGGCCGTGTCGCCAAGACGAACGCCGTTTCGCACACGGCTTTCCGTGGCTTCGGCGGACCCCAGGGCATGCTCGCGATGGAAGAGATCCTCGACCGCATCGCGCGCACACTCGGCATTCGTCCTGAAGTGGTCCGCGAGCGCAACCTCTATCGTGGGACGGGCGAAACCAACACGACCCACTACGGTCAGGCGCTCGAGGACGAGCGTATTCCGCACATGTGGAATGCTCTCATGAGCTCTTCGTCGTTCGCGGAGCGTCGCGATGAAATTGCGGCGTGGAATGCGAAGAGCCCCAAAATCAAACGAGGCATCGCCATCACTCCGGTGAAGTTCGGCATCTCGTTCACCGCGACGTTCCTCAACCAAGCGGGGGCGCTCGTGCATGTCTATCGTGACGGCACGGTGCAGGTGAACCACGGCGGTACGGAGATGGGGCAGGGCCTCTACACCAAGATGCAAGGCGTTGCGATGCGGGCGCTCGGTCTCTCGGAAGACCATGTGCGCGTCATGCGAACGCAAACCGACAAGGTGCCCAATACCTCGGCGACGGCGGCTTCGAGCGGTTCCGACCTCAATGGACAAGCAGTCAAACACGCGTGTGACCAAATTCGCGAGCGCCTCGAGCCTCTTGCCAAAGACCTTCTCGCCGAGAAAGCCAAGCGACCGGTCAATTCTGTGTATTTTGCAGACAATTGTGTCGTCGACGGCGAAGATGCAAGCAACACACTCACGTTCAAGCACCTCGCAGAGAAGGCCTATGTCGCCCAAATCAACCTGTCGGCGAACGGGTTCTATCGCACTCCCGGTATCGGCTACGACCGGCTGAAGGGCAAAGGAAAGCCGTTTTACTACTTCGCATACGGAGCCGCCGTGACCGAGGTCGAGGTCGATGGGTATAGCGGTATGAAGCGCATCTTGCGGGTCGACATTTTGACCGACGTGGGGGAGTCCCTGAACCCGGGAGTCGATCGGGGGCAAATCGAAGGCGCGTTCGTTCAGGGCGCCGGCTGGCTCACGAGCGAAGAGCTCAAGTGGGACCCGAAGGGCAGGCTCCTCACACACTCGGCAAGTACGTACCAAATTCCGGCCATTGGCGACGCACCGAAGGATTTCCGAGTGTCGCTCCTCAAGAATGCCGCGCAGCCCGGCGTCATCCACGGCAGCAAGGCCGTCGGGGAGCCGCCGCTGATGCTCGCGATGAGTGTACGCGAAGCGATTCGCGATGCGGTCGCTGCGTTCGGAGAGCCAGGCAGGGAAGTGCCACTCGCGAGCCCCGCGACCCACGAAGCCATCTACGCCGCCATTCAGGCGCGCTGAGGCCTCGCGTTCAGAGACAGCTGTTCGTTCGAATCCGCAACGTCACCGACTTTTCGGCTGGTGTTGCGGCGACCGGCGCTGCTCCGCTCGTCTTCGGAAGCGTCACGACGGTCTCGTCTTTGCCGCTCTTGAGCGTTGCGCCGTCTTTGTCAGCGAGCGTCGCCATGAACGTCTTCTTGTCGAAGGGGAAGACGATCTCGAGGGGCGCCGTGTGCAAGAGTTCGGTGCGGTACTCGAAACGCCAGACCGTGTTGCTCACGCAGTCGGAGACCTTCATGCGCGAGACCTGACGTGCGGTGACGGAGTCCTCCCGTACTCGGGCCGCGACCTGCACGGGCTTCGTGCTGTAGGCGCGGAGCGTTCCTTCGGCGAGCAGGCTTCCCGACGGTCCGCTCGTGTCCGAAACACGAACGCTCCCAGACGGCAGGGCCGATGCAAGCTTCAGCGGAGCCGTGTCGAACTTCCACGTGGAGGCGGCAGGCAGCGTCACCGTCGCGTCCTTCTCCATTTGCTCGGCCAGCGAGGAAAGGGGAGGAGCCTGCACCGAGCGCGTCATCGAAGGCGTCACTTCTGCGCCTTCGATGATGGTGAGCTCGCTGAGCCCGCTTGCGTCGAATGCCCCTTTGCTGACGAGGGGAAATGGACCGGTCATGGCTTCGCGCTGCGGTTTGGCCCACGTCTCTGCAAGCTCGGTCTTCGCGCCGCGCCCTCGACGCGGCGTCGAGCCGTGAAGCTCCCAACTCGGCCCGAGTGAAAAGGAGCCTCCGTTCAGATTGAGCCCACTTTGATTGACGACGAGGATCGTGCCCGACAAGCGCGCTTTGCCGGTCGCAGAGTCGATCAGCATCTTGTAGCGCGGCTCGTGGAGGTGAACACGCGTCGTGACGCCCGTCATGGCGAGACTGATCGTCTGCGGCTCCTTTGCATCGTTCTGGAGTTCGATGAATAGCCGAGGTACCGGGAGTTCCGCGGAGCTTTGGACGCGGAAGGAAGGCCCGTCGGACGGAATGGCCATGAGTTCACCGTCCACACGGAGCACGGTCCCGCCTGCGAGTGCGACGATCGTCCCGGTGAGTTTGCGACTGCGGCCTCCACGCGCCTCGTGGTGCGCGCGAGCCTGAGACCCCGTTTTCGCCACGTACGTCCCACTGAAGGGGGTCCCTTTCAATGCCGCGTCGATGCCTGCCGATGTGAAGGTCGGATCGTCGATACGACGAGCGGTCAAGCGCACGCTCGGAGATGGCGTTGCGAGGGCGACGTCGATCGTATCGACGAGTGCCGCATGCGCGAGTCCGGTCCACTCGACGGTCGTGTGGCCCGGGGGTACCACG
This sequence comes from Polyangiaceae bacterium, assembly GCA_046351415.1. Lineage (GTDB taxonomy): Bacteria > Myxococcota_A > Polyangia > Polyangiales > Polyangiaceae > JABFRG01. The sequence goes on from JAXLYO010000004.1 coordinate 331,375, forward strand.
AACGTGCGCACTTCGCGGAGGAGTGCAGCGGATTCGATGCTCCCGCTTTCATCGATTGCCATGTCGATGGTCGCGGTCACGCTGGAGCGTTTCGCCTCGGCGATGACGAGCTTCTCGTCGGCGTGTGCGCTCGTGCTTTGCGCGAGCAGCACGAGGAGCGCACCGAGTGCGCCACAACGTCTTCGCGTCACGATTTTCCTCCGCTTCCCGGGTAGTAGGGCTTGCTCATGCCTTTGCTCCAGTTTTGGTTCCAGTAGCTGCGGCGCTCGGTTACGCAGGAGAGGGTGCGGACCTTGAACTTCAGGCGGCTCTCGCCGTTCGGAGGTAGCATGAGTTGGAAGGCGAAGTGGTCGAGCTCCTTTGCGATGGGTGGAACACTCGAATCGAGGAGCTCGTACTTGCCGCTCACGGGCTCGACGTCTTCGAGTGGCGTGGCTTCGTCCGTAGGGTTGCTGACGGTGATGTCCCAAGAGGTCTCGACGACGCACCTCCCGAGGGTCTTCTTCGCAACGAGCTTTCGATGGGTCACGAATTTGTCTTCGCGCCCGAGATCGATGCGAAGGCCTTTGGCTTCGGGGAGCGGTCGTGCAGGGGATGTTCCGTAGCTTCGCGGCGGTTCTGCGTCTGCGCGCTCGAACAAGTGCGCTCGACCTGGGAGCATGCCTTGGGAAGAAATGGCGGTGCCGTTCACCGTGCGCGCGTCGAGTACGGACTGCATGGAGCTGTTGCCGTATTCGTCGGGGCCATTGTTGGTCGGAAAGCCCACGCCTTCCATGACGAGCTTGCGTGTGAGGTTTACATCCGAAGGGCCGAAGACCCGGAAGGAGGTCTTCTCACCGGCGTTGATCGTCATCGGGGTCAAGAGGCGTACGAAGGTCGTGAGGGACTTCGCTTCAGCGGCTTCTCGCTCGGCGTCAGCGCTCTTGCCGTCGGCCGCTGCGAAGAGGCTAGGTTGGAGCTTCTCCTGACTGAGCGAGAACGTGGCGTTCACGAGAGGAGAGCTCGATTCGTTGACGATGGCCGCCACGCCGGTCAGTTGGGCGGTGGTCGCGCGCGGAGCCCGGACGAGGTGATACTCCATCGCGCCCTTCACCTGTTTCGAGGTGTAGACGAGCTCCACTTCTTGCTCTTCGCGATCACTACGGACCAAGAACTCGACGGAAGGCTCACGGCGCAGCCCTTCGGGAAGGGCAGCGATGCTCAAACGATCGTAGCTCGCGAGTCGTACTTCGCCGTCGACGGAGACGACAGGCCCTTCGGCCGAGACCCCGAGGAGGATGCCGGAGCGCTTCGCGTCTTTGCCGGTCGCTGCATCGGGGAGGTACGCCGTCACGGGCTTGCCGATGTTCGAACTGAGGATCGCTTCGGGGGTGATCGGCGCTGTGTAGGGGCGCGACTCGAGCACGTCCAGCTTCGCGCCACTCGTGAGCGAACGAAGAGCGAAGTAGCTGTTCTCGAGGTCGGTCGGCACGCCGCGCACGGCGAGACGCATGTTGCCCACGCCGACCTTGAGGGCGCGCTGGTCGCGGAACACGGCGGCCTCGTCGTGGAGTCCAAGCGCAACGTGGAGGCTGCGCCGCCCTTCCACGGGTGCGGCCGCAGGCTGCGTTTTCTCGACCTGTACGGTTGCTCCCGAACCATCGGGCGTAGCGGGACGAGGGGCTGGAGAGCCACATGCCAACGCCCCAATGGCGAGGAAGGCCGGAAAGAAGCGAGATCCCAAAAGTACAGCCATACGCATGGTCCCAAGCTATCGCACCGAATCCGCAGAATGTGACGTCAGAGCTGACTGACATTGAGAATGTGACGTCAGAGCTGACTGAGAATGTGATGTCAGAGCTGACTGACATTGAAATCTTTGCGTGAAATCTTTGCGGCCCTCGGCCGAAGAATCGACTGACATTGAAGTCTTTGCGGTGTCTGTTTCTGCGGGGGAGCTGGCCTCGGACAGTTTGTGCGCAACCGAGGGCGGGTAGGCGCCGATGAGGGGTCATGCGCTCCTTGACCGCTTCTTCGTTCGCCCTCGTAGTCTCGTTCGCCATGACGCTGTTCCCTCGCAAGGCGCAGGCGTACCCCGAGGAGTACACCCAAAGGCCGCAGACGCTCCCGGCGAACATGATCGAGCTCGGTGCGGGCCCGGTCGTTGACCTCTCGGCCGGTCGTTCCATCGGAGGTGGCATCCAAACTGCTTTTCGGTGGGGGGTCGCCGACGGGTTCGAGCTCACGCTCGAGGCGGACGCGTACTTCCGTGGCGGCTTGGTCGATAGGCGCACCGCTCCCGCCTTGCGCGCTACCTTGTGGCACTCCGACACGGCGAGTATCGCGCTCGACGGCGGACTCGATCTCCACCTCGTCGACACTGTCGCAGGGGCAAAAACGGTCGATGCGAGCGCCGGGACCTTCGCGGGCGTCTCCTTCTACACGATGATGGGAGATCGTTTTGCTCTGCGTGCGCGACTCGCTGTCTACAACCCTCTCTTCCGTCGCGACATTCTGCCAGACGTGGCCTCTCTCTCGCTCGAGCCATCCTGGAACATCACTTCGAACTTCGCAGCCCTCGTGCGGATCGACCTTGCGACGGCATTCCAGAGCCCTGACGCAGCCGTCGGTGGCCTCTCCGCAGGCGTCCTTTACACGCTCGACAATCGCTTCGATTTCGGCGCGACCTTCGCATTGCCCGCTCTCGTCTCAAAAGGCGGCCTCGCCCTGGATGCCCGTGTAATATCCGCGTTCGTCCGCTGGCGAATCGACGCCCGCTGACGCGAACTCGAGTCGATGAAAGCTGCTCCTTACATGCTCGCCGCGGTGGCCGTGCTCACCATCGCATACCGCTACTACTCCGCCTTCATTGCGGCCAAGGTGCTCTGTCTCGACGCCGCTCGAACGACGCCCGCCCACACCCTTCGTGACGGAGAGAACTATCACCCGACGAACAAGTACGTGCTCTTTGGGCATCACTTTGCTGCGATCACCGGAGCGGGGCCGCTCATCGGTCCAGTTCTCGCCGCCCAGTTCGGCTTCTATCCGGGCTACCTCTGGATTCTTTTCGGCGTCGTCATCGCCGGCGCCGTGCACGACTTCGTCATTCTCGTCGCGAGCACCCGCCGCAACGGCCGTTCGCTCGCAGAAATCGCCCGCGAAGAGCTGGGCCCCACCCTGGGCATCGTCGCGGCCCTCTCGATTCTCTTCATCGTCGTGATCGCGCTCGCGGGCCTCGGAAACGTCGTCGTGGGCGCGCTCGCCGAGAGCGCGTGGGGCGTGTTCACGGTCGGTTGCTCGATCCCCATCGCACTGCTCATGGGCCTCCACATCTATCGGGTACGAGGGGGTTCTGCGCGCGGCATCCGCGAAGCCTCACTCTTCGGTGTCGTGCTCTTGTTCGTGGCGCTCTTCGTCGGCAAATGGGTTTCCGATTCACCCTACGCAGCAACGTTCAAACTGAGCCGAACGGCCCTCACGCTCATCATGGCTGGCTACGGGTTCGTTGCCAGCGTACTTCCCGTGTGGATGCTGCTCTGCCCGCGCGACTACCTTTCGAGCTACCTGAAGATCGGCGTCATCGCCCTGCTGGTGATTGGCGTCGTGCTCGTGAATCCGACCATTCAGATGCCCGGCGTCACGCAGTGGGTCCACGGCGGTGGTCCCATCGTGAAAGGTCCGCTCTTCCCCTTCGTCTTCATCACCATCGCGTGCGGTGCCATCAGCGGATTCCATTCCCTCGTGGCGAGTGGCACGACGCCGAAGATGGTCGACAAAGAGACTGACTGCCGCGCCATAGGCTACGGCGCGATGCTCATGGAAGGTCTCGTCGGTATCACGGCGCTCATTGCGGCTTGTGCCATGCCGCAGGACGACTACGTCGCCATCAACACAGACCCGGAGATCGCCATCGTCGCGAACGAGAAGCCCGGCAGTACGGGCCTCGCACGGAGCGAGGCCGAACTCGCCAAAGCGTTCTCCGCTTTCGATGCACACGATCGCGGTCTTCTCGGACTTCAAGCCGGAGCCGGTGTCGAAGCTCTTCACGGTCGCAAGCTTCGCGCGTCGAAAGCGCTTTCGCTCTCGAATTCGGCGCTCGCCGCCCTCGGCTACCACGTCGATCAAAGCGCCGCCCGCGCCACGAGTCTCGAAGAGGCCGATTTTCTCCGCCTCGGCATTCACGTGAAAGAGCTACCCGGCCTCCAGAAGCAAGCCGACGAGGTCGTCGCTGCACGCACGGGCGGCGGCGTCTCCCTCGCGATCGGCATGGCGCGCGTATTTTCCGGTCTTCCCGGAATGAATGCGCTGCTGGCTTATTGGTACCACTTCGCGATCATGTTCGAGGCCCTCTTCATCTTGACCACGATTGATACGGGGACCCGCATCGGCCGTTTCCTCCTGCAGGAGTTCCTCGGCCGCTTCAAGAAGGAGCTCGGAAGCTCGACGAGTCGCGGAGCCGGCGTGCTCGCGACCAGCATCATCGTGGGCGGTTGGACGTTCCTCATCCTCACGAACAACATCCAGACGATCTGGCCCATGTTCGGCATTTCCAATCAGCTCCTCGCGTGCACGGCGCTCTGCGTGGCGACGACCATCGTCCTCAAAGAAGCAAAGCTCCGGCGATACGCGCTCGTGACGATCTTGCCGCTCGTTTTCGTGGGAGGAACGACGCTCACCGCGGCGGTCCAGAGCATCGTCCAGATCTACCTCCCGATGACCAAGAATCCCCAAACGATGGCGATGGGGTGGGCCAATGCGGGGCTCACGAGCGTTCTTTTCACCTGCGTCGTCGTGATCCTGGTGGGCAGCGCGAAGAAATGGCTCGAGCTGCTGCGCATCCGTGCGGCAGCAGCGCCGGCCACGTAGGTAAACGTAGGCAAAACTCCGCGTCCTTCGTCCGTGCTTGGCGCACCTTCGCACGTGCTCATTGTTGTCCTCGCACGGGGCGTGCCGTATTCTGGGAAAATGAAACGCTTCCTCTCCGTTGCCGGCTTGGCCATTGCTCTCGCTCTTCCTGTTTTTGCTGTCGGTTGCGGCAGCGACACGGGGGATTCTGAAGCGGACATCGAGTCGGGTAACGCCGAGTACGATGGCGTGATCGGCGCCGGCGCACCGAAGATCACCGTCGACAAGACGCGTACCCCGACTCAGTCGGCGAGCGGCCGCTTGGTCGGCTGGCTGCCGAACTCCACTGCGGACAAGGCCATCGCGCGCTTCGCTCAGCTCAACAAGTGGAACGAAATCAAGGACGCCGATGGCGAACCGATGTTCAAGAGTGGCAAGGTCACGAAGAACACGATCACGGCCGGCAATGGAGAGCTCGCGGGCGAGCTCGTCTCTGCGGTCACGTTGAAGGTCGGCGGCTCGTCCAAGGCGGAAGCGAGTGGTCGCTACGTCCTCCACCTCGAGAACACCGACAAGGCCACGAAGTTCTTGGTCACCGTCGTCAGCAAGGGCAACCTCAAGATCGACGTGAAGTTCGTGCCCTACAAGAAGGGCAACGTCTCCGGTGTCATTGTCGACGCCTCGCTCAAGGTGAAGCTGAACGTCTCCGAAAGTGACGCAGATGGTTTGGCTGACGGCCTGAAGCCCATCTTCGCCTGGATCGACGTCGGCGCCTGAGTCGCTGGCGCGAACCGGGCGCGATCTCGCGAACGCGTTCGTACAAAACGAAACGACCTCCGCGCACCTGCGTGGAGGTCGTTTTGCTTTTCGAACCAGACGATGAAGCGTCTGTGTTCGCCGCTCGCTCAGTCTTTCTTCGCGTCGGCGGCGTTCTTGTCGTAGCCGGCGGGGTGCACGGCGAAGGCCGGCGTGCCGAGGGCGCGGCGCTCACGCTTGTTGCGCTTGCCGGAGGTCGTCTTCTTGCGCTTGCGGATGCGCTCAAACTGCTGGGTAGAGGAAACCATTTTAGTGCCTTTCCGAAGGGTCGCGTAACATGCCTTTCGCTGCCTCGAATGTCAAGGCCGGCCTTCTGCCTTCGCGAAAGAAAGGCTCAGGGAAAGATCCGCCCGGCACCCTTCGCGAGGTCGCTCCCCGGGAAAGCAAAAGGGCAGCCTCCGGAGAGGTCTGCCCTTTCTCGCGTCGCGTCGCTCGAATCGTCGAGCTTCGCAATGGTCAGTGACGGATGGTGACGCTCGTCGTGAAGGTCGGCTCCGCGAACGGGGCAACCTTGGCCTTCATGAGCGCGCCCTTGATGCACTCCGCAGCGGGCTTACCCGCGGCAGCGCCGCTCACGTTCACGCTTTGCACCGTGCCGGCGCTTTGGAACGTCACGGTGGCGCGCGAAACGCCTTCTTCATCGGCGCCGCAAGCCTTGGCGGAGCCCATGACCGACGCGAGAGCGCTCGTGAGCGCGCCTTGCGATGGCTTTTGCGGAACGGTGCCGGCCGCGAATTGCGGACCTTCGCTCTTCGCTTGGTTCGCGTTGTCAGCGACGGGACCCACGGCTTGCTTCATGGCGTCGTTGAGCGAGCCCGCGGGGCCTTCCGGCGCCTTCGGTGCTTCGGGCTTCTTCGCTTCGGGCTTCTCTGCGGCGGGCGGAGCAGCAGCGAGCGGAGCAGCGGCCGCGAGCGGACCACCGGGGGCAGCCTTGGCCGCGGGAGCTACGGGCTTGCCGGGTTGTGCTTGCGTCGGAAGGTTGTTCAGGTCGACACCCGCGTTCGGATCGACTGCGGCGACGGGCGCTTGGGTTTCGGCCTTGGGCGCGACGGCGACCGGCGATGCGGGCGCTTCGATCTTGGCAACGGGCGCCGTATCGGTGGTCTTGGATTTCGACACGAACATGAAGCCTGCGGCGGCTGCAGCGACCGCGAAGAGGCCCACGAGGCCGATCGCGATGACCTTGCCAGAACCCGACTTCTGCGTGACGACCGGGGGAACGGCGTAGATCGACGCATCGAATGCCGGGGCGGTGTTCACCACCGGATTCACCGGGGCAACGTGCATGGGGTGCGCGGACACCGGCGCCGCAACGCTCGCCACACTCGAGGCAGACTCGGGCGCGTAGCTGTTCGGAGCGAGGGCGCTCGAAGGCGGAGCTGCCACCATCGCATGGCTCGAGGGCGGAAGGTCGAACGACGGAAGCGTGCTCGCTGCCGGGATGTGCGGAACGGACATCGCGTTCTGCGACTTCTCGACCGTCATCGAATGCATCGGCGCAGCCGGATCGCTGTAGCCGGTGTTGTTTGCGGCGGAGTCCTGGCCGAACGTGGCCGCGAGGTCGATCATGCCCGAGTCTTCACGGACGCTCGCAGGACCGGCCGCACGAGACATGCTCGACGGTGGCGACGACTGCGCCATCTTTGCCAGATCCTTGAGGCTCCTGCTTCGTTCCGCTCCAGACATTCGATCCTCCAAACTTGATTCGTTGCTTTCGGTCTCGGTCTCGCGAGAGGCCCGATAAGACCCCTCAGACACACGAGCCGTTGCTGACTTGGGTGGCGTTATGACTCCATCTAGCGCGGGAGCCAGCAAAATTTTCTCGTCCGACGGTTCTCTCTCTCTCTCGAGACCTGTCGCAAGTCCTGTTCCATACAATGTGGGTGCTTCTCGCCCTTCCGAGAAGCTGTCGCCCGACGCCCCAAAGGTGTCCAAGCGAGCCATCAGTTGCGCGACCTTCGCATCCCATTCGCCGACGCTGCGCGACGGTGCCGGCCATTGGGCGAGCATCGCGTCGAGCTGGGAGTCGTTGAAAGTGTTGTTGTTTTGGGTCACGGGAACGTTTGGGTCAGGAGGGAGGGAGAGGGGGGGCGCTTCAGAAATGGTGACTGCGCTGCGGTTTGAATCGAAGGGGGGATGACGGGGAGGAGCGTGGTTCGAAAACGTTGAGGGGGTAAAAAAGTAGGGAGGCTGGATGGTCGGAAATACCTCAGGGGGGAGAAAGATCCCGTTCCTCGAGGAAGGCTCGGAGCTTCTTTCGAGCTTCGTGGACGCGCCAAGCGATGGTTCCCTCGGGGACGCCCAAGATGGTTGCAGCGGCATCATGCGACACGCCATCGACGCACACCAGGATGAGCGTCACACGCAAAGCTTCGCTCAGCCGGTCGATGCCCTCGCAAAGTGCTTCGTATTGCCTTCGACGCGCGAGCTCTTCGGAAGGTTGCGCAGGCGTCTGGCCACCAAGTGCTTCGAGTCGAGCGTCTTGGGTAGCGAGCGCTTGGGTCGACGTCTTTCGGCTCCGGAGGTGGTTGAGCGAGAGGTTCACTGCGATGCGGTAGAGCCACGTAAAGGGCTCACTTCGCCCGTCAAAGGAGGCGATCGCGCGATAGGCGCGAATGAACGACTCTTGCGCGACGTCTTCGGCCGCGCTCGCGTCTCTCACCATGTGACTCGCGAGACGATGAATGCGCGCGTAGTGACGCTTCGCGAAAACGCCGTACGCAGCGCGATCGCCTGCTTGTGCGCGCAAAACGAGATCGCGATCGCTCTCTGCCGCGCGTTCGTTCGGCGAAACGGATTCGGGCGATTCGTCGGGTTCGGTGGGCATGGCTGCGCAGGCGGTGGCGCCTCTGCTCTGCTGATCAGCCCTCGTTCTCATCAACCGTGCCCCTGACTTCGGTGCTTCTTCCGGAGAAGGTAGCGCAACGGAAGCCGGAAACCAGTCGGGCGAGATGGCGACCACAGAACGTTCGACACCGGCGCCCCGAAACTCCTTGGGTGCGTGTTCGACTTTCTCGTGCCGTTCGAGCTGCGAGCTCATCTTCTCGATATGACTCGCGAAATCGGCAACTTTGCAAAAGGCTGAAAGAAAGGAACGTGGATGTCCGACGCGCTGTCATGACTCTTTTCGGTGCACACGCTTCGCTCGCGCTTTGCACGGACCTTCCGCTAAGGTGAGCGCGTCGATGGTTTCCGCGGACATGAACAACCCTCCGGCTGACGCGCGCACCCACACGGTGCCCGAGGCCGCCTCCCTGCAGAAGGCTCTCGCTCGCGAAGAAGGGGGCCGCAAATGGGTGGTGCGTCTCGTGTGGGTGCTTTGCATCGCCGCGCTCGCGGTGGTGGGCGTCGCCGTTCGTGCGAAGAACCAAGCGCCGCCTCCCGCTCGCTACATGGTGGCCGAAGTGGCCGTCGGCGACGTCGCCGAGAAGGTCCAGGCCACCGGCGCAGTGCAGCCTCTCCTGCAAGTCAACGTCGGCTCCCAGGTAAATGGGCGCGTGACGCGCGTTCCGGTCGACTTCAACACGCCGGTGAAGAAGGGTGACGTTCTCGCAGAGATCGACGGCACGTTCTATGGCGCACAGGTGAGTCAAAGCGCTGCAAGTCTCGCTGCTCAGCAAGCGCAGATCGAAAGCTCGAAGGCGAATGCAGCCGCTGCGAAAGCCAACTACGAGCGACTCGTGAAGCTCGCATCCCAGAACCTCGCGGGCAAAGCAGAAGTCGACAGCGCCAAGGGGCAATACGAAGTGGCCGAGGCGCAAATCCTCGCGACCCGTGCACAAGCGAATGCTCTTTCCGCGCAGCTCTCTCAAGCGCAGACGAACGCGGGCTTCACGAAGATCTATTCTCCCGTCGACGGCATCGTGATCTCGCGCGCGATCGACCCCGGTGCGACCGTCGTCGCGAGCTTCCAAACACCGACCCTCTTCGTGATTGCTCGCGACTTGAAGCGGATGCGTGTCATGGCCGACGTCGACGAAGCCGACGTGGGCAAGCTCAAAGAAGGCATGGACGTCGAGGCCACGGTCGATGCGTTTCCAGGAGAGACGTTTCGCGGGCGCGTGGAACAAGTGCGCTACAGCCCCAACAACGTACAAGGCGTCGTCACCTATGCCGCCGTCGTCGAGGTTTCGAACCCCGACGAGAAGCTCCGCCCTGGGATGACTGCAACGGTCACCGTGAAGACGAACGAAGCGAAGGCAACGGCGATCGTCCCGAACTCTGCCTTGCGCTTCAAGCCTGCGCCTCCGCAAGGTCCCGACGGAAAGCCTCTCCCGCAGCCCGTCGAAGCTCCGCTTCCGAAGGGCAAAGCACGCGTGTACGTCCTCACGAACGCGAAGCTCGGCGAAGAGAAGATCGAGCCCCGCATCGTTGGGGTGGGCGTCACCGACGGTCTGCACACGGTCGTGACGGACTTGCCGTCGGGCACGAAGGTCGTCACGGACGAAACGGACGAAGATGCACGGAAGGGCGGCAAGAAGGGCAAGATGTTCTGATGCGTGAGCGTCAGGGCTTCCCTTGCCGACGCTTGCACGCGAGGCACGCACCATGACCGAACCGCTCATCTCCATCGAGGGGGTTTCGAAGGAGTACGCCTCGCAGGGCGGCGTGGTGTACGCCCTCCGCAACGTCACACTGCACATCATGCCTGGCGAGTTCGTCGCCATCGTAGGGACGAGCGGCTCGGGGAAGTCCACGCTCATGAATATCCTGGGCTGCCTCGACCGCCCCACGCACGGTACGTATACGCTCGGCGGCATCGACGTTGGCGGACGCACGAGCGATGGTCGCGCGGTCGTACGCAATCGACTGATTGGCTTCATTTTCCAAGGTTTCAACCTGCTTTCGCGGACGACGGCTCTCGAGAACGTCGAGCTCCCGCTCGCATACCGCGGGGTCTCCATCTCGGAGCGACGTCGTCGTGCAGAACGGGCCCTCAAAGAAGTCGGCCTCGGGGAACGCATGGACCATGCACCCAATCAGCTCTCGGGTGGACAACAGCAACGCGTGGCCATCGCGCGTGCGCTCGTGACGGAGCCCCCGCTTCTCTTGGCCGACGAGCCGACGGGTAACCTCGACACGCGTACGAGCCTCGAAGTGCTTTCGCTTCTTCAGCGTCTCAATCGTGAACGCGGCATCACTATCTGTCTCGTTACGCACGAACACGACATCGCCGCGTGCGCCAGTCGTGTCATCACGGTCAAAGATGGTCGCATCGTCTCCGATGTCCGGACCGAAAGGCCCGTGTCTGCGACGGAGGAACTGAAGGCACTCAAGCTCACGGACGCGGCCGATGCTCCCAAGACGAGCGCGCTCTCCGATGCGCACACGCCGTCCAAGGCGCGCAAGCTGCCGCTGTCGTTCGACGCGTTCATGTTCTTGGGGCATCTGATCGGCACCCTCGCTGCGACGCTCTATGTGAAGTGGGCGTTTAGTGGCGGAGCGCGTTGGGTGCCCCTCATCGCTGCCATGCTCTTCGAGTCGTACTTCGGTGCCCGGCGCGCGAAGGGGGCGTTTGGTCGGGGGCTCATCCACGAAGAGCGCGTTCGGCTTGCCCTTCGCTACTCGTCCTTCATGTGGGGGCTGTACACGCTCGCATTCCTCGTCGCTCCTGCGAAGCTCGTGCCGGCGCCATTCACGAAGGCCCTCGTCGCGGCGTCGCCTGCACAGCTCGCATCGTGGACGCTCGTAGCCGCACTCTTCATCGTGACGACGACGCTCGTGAGGTATGCGCTGCTTGCGCTCTTCGGTGGTAGCTTGCTCCACGGGCGTCGCCCGCCTGCGCCCACGGGAAGCTGACATGCAGCTTCTCCTGAACGCCATTCGACTCGCGTTTCGTGCGGTCGTGCGCAACAAAGTTCGGGCCGCGCTGACGGTGCTCGGTGTGCTCATCGGTGTCGTCGCGATCGTCTCCGTGACGACCCTCGCCGAGGGCGCATCGAGCCAAGTGGGCGGACAGATTGACAGCTTCGCGGCCAATGCACTCTTCATCAATCCTCAGAGCGTCCAGAACTCCGGCGTGCGCGGCAAGGTCACGGGGCGACTCACCGAGAGCGACGCGAAGGCCATCCAGCGAGAGGCACCGAGCGTCACGGCCGCAGCTCCCTTCATTTCGACGACGGTGCAGATGGTCTACGCCGATCGCAACGTGGTGACCATGGCGGCCGGGGTGACGCTTCCGTACTTCCCCATCCGTCGCTACGAGATCGCGAAGGGCGAGCTCTGGACGGAAAGTGACGAGCTGGTGAAGAGCAAAGTGTGCGTCATCGGTGGAACCGTCGCCGACAAACTCTTCGGCACTGAAGACCCGGTGGGGCGCGTCGTTCGCATCGGTGTTCATCCGTATCGCGTGCTCGGGGTACTTGCGCGTCGCGGCGTGTCGCCTTTCGGTGAGGACCAAGACGATCGCATCGTCATGCCCATTGGAAGCTTTCGCGCGCGCATCCTGCACACTTCGCCTGGGCGCGCAGACCTCATCCTCGCCAGCGCCGCATCGGAGGAGGTGACGGGGCGGGCTGAGGCCCAAATTCGTTCGATATTGCGTCAGCGTCACCATATCGCCGAGGGGGCGGAGTCCGACTTCTCGGTGAACACGCAGCGTGAGTTTCGCGCCATGCAGGAGGGCATTACCTCGGCACTCGCCGCGTTGCTCGTCGGTGTTGCCGCGGTGAGTTTGCTCGTCGGCGGCATCGGCGTGATGAACATCATGCTCGTCAGTGTCACCGAGCGAACGCGCGAGATCGGCATTCGCATGAGCATCGGCGCGCGCAAGCGGGACATCTTGCTCCAGTTTCTCGTAGAGGCCATCGTGCTCACCATGGTGGGCGGCCTCTTGGGGGTGGCGCTCGGTGTGGCGGGCACGCTCGTCATCGGCCGCGCATTCGATTGGCACGTCGTCCCTTCAATCAAGGGGCTCGCCCTCGCGCTCGGTACCAGTACGGCCATCGGCATCCTCTTTGGCTACTTGCCGGCGCGACGGGCCGCCAATTTGGACCCCATCGATGCCTTGAGGTCCGAGTAACGGCCATGCTGCTCGCGTTCACGGTCGCCCTGAGAGCCATCGTTCGCAATGGGTTGCGCGCAGGGCTGACTGTGCTCGGCATCCTGATTGGCGTCTTCTCGGTCGTGGTCATGACGGGCCTCGGCACCGGTGCGCGTACTTCGGTCTCGAAGCAGATCGAGGCCATCGGTTCGAACTTCATCATCGTGAGCCCGGAGAACGCAAACGTCTCGGGGGCGAAGAAGGCGACGGGCGCGCGCCTCACGGAGGAAGACGGAAGAGCCATCAAACGAGACGCCGTCAGCGTGCGGGCCGTCGCGCCGGTTCTCCGTGCGCGCGCGCAAGTGGCGGCGCAGGAGAAGAACTGGTCGACCAGCGTCGTAGGTTCCACGACGGACTTCTTCATCGTCCGCAACTGGGCGCTGAGTCGCGGCGCTATCTGGACGGCCTCCGACGAGCTCACGAAGAGCCGAGTATGCGTCATTGGCAAGACGACTGCGCAGAAGCTCTTCGGCAACGTCGACCCCGTCGATCGAACGCTTCGCATCGGGCGGCACTCGTATCGCGTTCTTGGGCTCCTCGAGTCGAAGGGTGAGGCGCCATTCGGTGGCGATCAAGACGACGTCATCGTGATGCCCATTGGAAGCATGCGGGCTCGCGTGAGCCGGACGCCCCCGGGCTTCGTGGGCGTGCTCATGCTGAGCGCGACTTCCGCCGAGACCAGCGACCGAGCCGTCGCACAAATCGACGCACTCCTTCGTCAGCGCCATCACATCGAAGAAGGCAAGACTCCGGACTTCAGCATGAAGACGCAGAAGGAGTTCCAGGCCGTGCAGGGCGCGATCTACGGCATCCTCACTGCACTCCTCGTGATCATCGCAGCGGTCAGCCTCGTCGTGGGCGGCATCGGTGTCATGAACATCATGCTCGTCAGCGTGACAGAACGTACGCGCGAGATCGGCATTCGCATGGCCATCGGTGCTCGCGCCTCCGACATTCAAGTTCAGTTTCTCATCGAGGCCATCTGTCTCTCGACGCTCGGCGGGGCGTTGGGAGCTGGGCTCGGCGTGCTCGCGAATGCGCTCATCTCTCGCGCGCTGTCTTGGCAAACGACAATCGATCCCATCCCCATCGCCGTCAGTATCGGGGTGTCGGCCGCGATTGGCATCGGCTTCGGCTACTTTCCGGCGCGACGGGCTGCCCTGCTAGACCCTATCACTGCGCTTCGTCACGAGTAGCTTCGCTGCTTTCGTCTCCTGCCGATTCGTTCTTGCGGAAGGCAATGTACAAAGATGTATCATACACAATCTTCAAGCACGCGGCGAGGATGAAGGGCGCGCGCACGAGGTGGTTCTGCAGTAGCGCGCCCGCGACTTGTGGCCCAAGCGCATTGCCAGCGCTCTTGGCAATTCCGGTCATGGTAGCGGCCTCGGCTCGCGCTTCTTTGGGAACGACGGCCATCGTGAATGCCATGCGCGCGGGTACGTCCATCTGTGCGAGCAAAAAGCGCGCGAAGAGAAGACACAGCGCTACCGTGAGGTTGGGGGCGAATGGGAACGCGAGCAGCAGGAGGTTCGCGGGCAGATGCGTGAAGACCATCGTTCGCAGCGGACCGATGCGCGCAGCGATCGATCCCGAAAGCAACGCTGAAAACGCTGCGAGCATGTTCGTCACCATGAACACGGAGCCCAGCGTGTCCGGGTTGAGGAGGAAACGGCGATAGAGCCATAGCGAGACGACGCTTTGGAGGGCGAGGCCACTTCCGAACGAATCGAGCGCGAAGAGGGCGGACATTCCCCAAATCGGACCCTTTGCGCGACCTGACTTCTGCTCTTTGGAAGGCGCGGGGCTCGCGCGCTCGACCGAAGCCGAGAGTGCTCCGAAACAAGCGAGAGAGATGATGCCTGCGACGACGTAAATCGCGAAGGCTCGCTCGGTGCCTCTCATCGCGAGAACGCCACCCACGAGCGCTCCGGTTGCCGTCGCGACCGACCCCATGAAGTTGTAGGCCGCATAGAAGGGGACACGTTTTCCCGGCGGCAAGAGCTCCGCAGCGGCCGTCTGCTCGACAGGGAGGAAAGGACCCGCCTCACCGCCTGAAGGGCTCATGATACCGATGACAGCGGCTGTGAGCAGGACCCACGGGTTTGCCGACACGACGAATGCGATGCCTGCCGCGAGGAGTAGGACCGAACTCGCCAAGAGGACGCGTCGCCTTCCCAGGCGATCGGACGCGCGGCCTAGAACGAACGTGAGTACGGCGTCGCCGACGAGCGTTGCCGTCAAGAACTGTCCCGTGCGGGCATCGGAGAGCCCTAGTTTCGAGAGGTGGACCGCAAGGACGACCGCTCCAGCACCGTAGGCGAACATCCGAGCGACTCGCGCGATCGAAAGGAGGCGGAGGTCGCGCGGGAGCCGGTTCATGAATACAGACGCTTAGTCGCCGTAAACGCGAACGGCGATGTCGCCCTTGCCACTTCCCGAGGCCACGAGAAGCGTGGCCGTGTCGTCGGACGAGAAGCAGAGCGCGCCGTCCGTCGGCGCGACGTCGGTATGGGTATCGATGATGGTCGCGCCATCGGCGTCGCGAAGCGAAAGGGCAATGCTGCGCAGCGCGGGGCTACTTGCAGAGTACATGCGATAGCAATGCCCCTTCTGAAAGCGTACGGAGAACGTCTTTGCAGGACCCCCGTCGTCCACGGTCGCACGGAGTACTTCGCTTGCGGGCTTGAACTTCGTCGCGGTCGCACATGCCGTGGCGAGCCGTTCGAGGTCGCGTGCGAGGTCTTTGCCTTCACCTGCGACCGTCCGCTGACATATGTCGAACGCGGCGTCACGCTTCATCGTCACCTTGCGCGAACCGACGACGCCCGGCGCCGGCACTTCGGCCGTAGCGGGCAGAGGACCGAGGGATGCAAGCGCGGCCACCATGGGCGCCGACGCCGAACTCGTTCCGGCCGTGGGCACGTGGACGGCGCCTTCCGCGCCTTTTCCTCCGCCGCAGGCGACGCAGGCGACGAGCGCGACGAAGCTCGCGGGAACGAGGGTGAGGAAACAGGAAGAAGAACGCACGAAGCGCAGCATACCTGGTTTCAGTCGCGGGCGCTGGCGTCCTTGATCGATTTGCCCTCGATGAGCTGCACAGCTGCGTGGCAACCGATGCCGTCCAGCGTGAGCCCTTCTGGGCCGAGCGTCGCTTGGATCGAAGGCGTCTTTTCTCGCTCGACGAATCGACCCGGCTTCGGGCGCTCGACTCCCAGAACCCGGCCCTTCGCCAAATCGATGACCACGTCTACTTCGACGAGGGCGCCTTCGATGCTGGCGTGAGCCTTGTTCTCCGCGGGGCCGGTGACCTCCTCCTTCGCCTGGGCCCAGTAACCGTGCACGTGGATGCGTGGCCCCGCCATCGAGATGGCGAAGTCCTCGTCGCCGGTTCCATTCCATGCCGTGAAGAGGCGTGCGAGTTTGAAGGCCCACACCCGACCCTTGGCGCGGAACACCACATACGATGCGGCTTCGCTCGCGTCGTAGAGGCGAATCACAGTGGGAAGCGTCGGCGGCGTCGGGTTCCCCCGAGCGACGGTCCACACTGCCGCCTCGCTCGGCGGGCCACCATCGGGCAGTGCAGCGTGGTTGTGATCGAAACCCGGAAGGGTAGGAAGCAGCGTCATGACGTCTGGCGCGCTCCGCAGGAGCTCGTCTGCCCCCGCGTCGCTGGTCCAGTTGAGGTCGCGGCGTTCGACGGTGGGAACACAAAAGACGTCCTGCGCGCCGAGCTTCTCTTTCGCAGCGTCGTTGGGGGACAAGAATTGCGATGTCGCAAACGCGACTTTCGCTTCCTCGCCGAGCAGCCCCTGATCGAGGAGCCCTCGCCGGTACCAAATCTCGGAGAGCGCTTTCGTGTCGGTCGTCTTCGTGAGCGCGGTCGCAAGGTCGAGGTTCGCCGCACGAAATTCACCGGCAAGAAACTCCGCGTACCCACGATTCGAAAGTGCGGTGGCATCGTCGGGGTGTTCTTTGAGGGCGAGCGAGAACGCCTCGACCGCCTCCGAATACTTCTTCTTTCCGACGAGGTCGTTTCCGCGCGCGATGTGTCGATCGTAGGGTGAGGCGTCGGCGAGGTCCACGTCGCCGAGCAGACTCGCGTCAGAGGCCTCGGTTGCGTCTGGGGCGTGCGCGTCTGCGGGAGCGGCATCGAGCGTCGCAAGCGCGGGAGTCGCGTCGTGCGCGGCCGCTTGCGGTGTCTTCGGCGGAGCAGGGTTCTTTGCCGAAAAGAAGTACGCGCCGGCGATGACGCCGACGGCGGCGAATGCAATCACGACTTTTTGGATGGCGGCGGACCTGCGGCTCATGCGCCGACCTAACCTAGCGCGTCACCGTTCGCGCAGCCACGCACTTTCGTGTACCAAGCGGTCGACGACGTCGCGCGTGGAGACGTGACCGAAAGGAAGCGCGGGCTGGCTTTGCTCCGCGCAGAGAATGCGTGATGCTCAGCACGCTGCTGCGAGCAAGAACGCCGCACTCAGCGTGAGCGAAACCGCGGGCAGAGCCCACGTGAGGTAGCGGAAGATCTCTTCGTGCACGTGCCGTCCGAACCAGCGCCGTGGCAAATTGTACTGGAAGAGCAGGACGACGATCCCGAGGGACGTGGCGAGAGAGGCGTAGTTCAGTCCGAACAACCGAATGACCGTGTTGTCGCCGCTCGCCAGGATTGGATACGACGTGTAGATCGCGAAACTGAGGGCGATGACCGAAAAGAGTCCGCCGATTCCCATGTTGGCGAGCTCGAAGGCCTCGATCTCGAATCCGTCCTCGGTTGCGCGGTTCATCCAGATGGCGAGCAGCGGAATGAGGAGGGACGCGACGAGGGGGATGAAGATCGGTGCGATTCCAGTCGAAGGGACGCGGTCGACCGAGAGCGATGCGGTGACGCCGCTGTAGCGATCGCCGTTCCATCCTGCGATGGTTTGTCGCTTCAGATCGACGAGGCCGGGGACCCACCCTTCGATGGTTCCGCTCGTCGCGAATCGACTGAATTCGACGTCTTCTTTCTCGAACTTCAAGACGACGTCATCCGTGGTTTGCTCACGGAGGAGGAGCTCGACGGTGAGGTGCTGTCGATCGAACGGGAAGTCATCGGCGACGATCTTCACCTTGTAGCGAGCCGTCGTGCGGGTGATGAGTTCGACCCGGCCGTCAGGGAAAATTCGGAGACGACGTCCGACGTACCCAATGGGGGCGTCCGGGCGATTCGTCGTTTCGATCTCCGGAACCCACATGGACTCGAGCTGCGCTTCGGCCTGCTTTCCGCGCCACTCCTTGAATCCGCGATAGGCCTCCGCGACGGGAAACTGGAGGCGTGAGTCGTACCACTTGAGCCGGAGGTCGATCGTCCCCTCGAACTCGCCTTTCGAGTCTTCGAACGCGCGAACGTCGAGAAAGTAGACTCCAACGTTGACGAGCACGGGCAGGCCCTTGCCCATGGGGATGGTGGGCGCGTCGTCTTTGCCCTTCGCATCTTTGTCTTTGTCCTTGGCGTGGTCCTTCCCTTTGGCTTCGGGCTCGGCGTCGGCGTCGCTTGTCGGCTCCGCGGCCTTGTCGCTCGCGTCCTTCGCGGGCGCAGCAGTGGCCGCACCTTTGGGCGGAGCGCCCTTCGCCGGCTTTCCCGCAGTAGGTGGCGTGGCGCTCTTGCCGGGCGCCGTCGCGTGCGGCGAGGGGCCCGGTTCGGGGGAAGGCTTCGCCGTAGACGAGCCCGTCGGGCCTGCGCTTGCCGTCCCACGACCTCGAAGCGGGAACACGACGAGCGCGAAGCAGAAGATGGCTCCGCAGATCAGCAAAAAGAGCGCGCGCGCCTTGGATGCGCGTCGTCGCTTCACGAGCTACGCTCCTTGCGGAGACGCTCGTAGGCGAGGGCGAGTGAACGGAGCTCGTCGACGTAGTCGCTCGGGTCGACCGCCTGCGACGTGTCGCCTGCCATCAGGGCCTCGAAACGCTGGCTCAGCGTACCCACGGGGCGCAAGAGAAGGCCTCGAATGACGATCAAGATGACGCCCACGAGCCCAAGGGCTCCGAGGACCGTGGTCAGACCGAGCCAGACGCGACTGCGATTTGCATCGCGTTTGTCGGTGGCAAAGTCGGTCGCGATGGCAATCACGCCGATTTGCTTGTTGGCGTAGTTGTAGAGGGGAACGAGCTGTACGCCCCACGGCGCGCCGGCGAACGAACGCTCGTAGTGCTTCGGCTCCGTGATGTCGATGTCCTTGTCGCCGACGATTCCCGCGAGCAAGTCGGGGTGCGTCGCGTGAAAGCGAATGTACTTGCCGACGCGGTTCTTCGAGCTGAGCACGTCGCCCGTCAAATCGGTCGAGATCGCCCGAAGTTGCTTCTCCTCCAGGAAAACAGCGGCTTCGAGGCCGTACGCTTCCTTCATCTTGTCGAAGACCGGCGCGAGCTCGAGGCCCATCTCGAAGCTTCCGGCGAATCGCTTCCCGTCGAAGATTGGAACGATGCCGGAGACGGCCGGCCCCGCCTTGGTGAGTACGATGCCTTTCCGGACGACCTTGTTTTGGTGCACGTCGTTCAGCATTTGGCGGTAGCTCGCCTGTTCGTCTCCGAACACCTCGGGCTTGTGCAGTCGCAGAAAGGAGATCCCGCCGGGGTTGTGGAATTGCGCTTGGTCGAGACCGTACTTTTCCTCCTGCTCGAGGAACATCGGTCGCGTCTCGGCGAGAAGTTTCGCGCGGTCCTGAGATACGAACGCGTTGTGCACGCTCGGAATGGCCTCGACGATTTCCGCTCGGGTGAGCGCACGGTCCTCCGCGCTCTTCAGGAGGCTGCGGTTGACGCGTTGCATGAGTTCGTAGTCTTCGTCGTGGGCGCGTTGGAGAAGACGGTTCGTGAGGAAGCTGCCGACGAGTGCGATCGTGAGCATGCAGACGACCGACGTCGTGACGAGAATCGTGGGCGCGCGAAATGCGAACTTCATGGCGTGCCACGGTGTCGTGACCCGCGAGAGACGTCAAGGGGCTCCCTTTCTGGCGGCCTGGGAAACGGATTTCTATCGTCTATCGTCGACCTCAGCCGTTCTTCGGCGCTTCCCCCGCTGTTTGCGCCGTAAGTTGGGCGATGCGCGCTTCGGCTTCCTCGAGCGTGGTGGGCGCCGGAATGCCCTCCTGCGAGAGAAAATCCTTGGCGTCGAGCGCGGCCTCCTCCAGGGCGATGCGTCGTTCGAGCTCTTTGCGCGCCGTCGAAGTCACGCTTCGGAGGATCGCACGAATGGTCTGGTGCACGACCAGCGCCGAAGTGAGAAAGAGACTCACGCCGATTGTCGTGGCGACGCGCACCGGCCAGGTGCCGAGGAAGAACGCAACGAGCAGGACCCCACCCGACAGGAAGGTGAGTGACAGCATGATGTTGCGACCAAGTGTAGGGGACGGGTCGCGGCTCGACCCCGTTCCCCACCGTCTCTCTTTGCGTGTGAGAGCCTCGCGCTCTGCGCGCATGCCTTGGAGTCGCTTCGTCTCGTGCATTCGGTGCGTTCGTTTCGCGCCTCTTCGCGCGGCCTCCAGTTCGGCCAAGCGCACGAGCGCGGCGTCCAAGTCAGCGGAGAAAATGTCGCTCATCGATCGGACCCACGGCGTCCCCATGGTAGACGATTCTGACGAGATGGAGTCACAGAACGGTGCTAAACAGACAGCGTGAGCGTCATTCGCGAGGTTTCTCCCGACCATCCATCGGCTGAGGTCATCGACGAGGCGGTGCGGCTCCTCGAGGCCGGCTCGCTCGTCGCGTTTCCCACCGAGACCGTCTACGGCCTCGGCGCCTGTGCGTTCGACGAGAATGCCGTGAAGCAAGTCTTTGCGGCCAAAGGAAGGCCGGGCACGCATCCCCTCATCGTTCATGTCCCAGACGTCACGACGGCGAAGACACTCGCAAAGCACTGGCCCGAAGGAGCGACGAAGGTTGCCGAGAGCCTTTGGCCGGGCGGCATCACACTCGTCCTCGAGCGCTCGCACCTCGTCTCCGACGCGATTACGGGGGGCGGCGATACCGTAGCCATTCGATGCCCCGCGCATCCCGTGGCTCTTTCGCTCCTTCGTGCCCTCGGCAAACCCATTGCTGCTCCGAGCGCCAATCGACACAAGCACGTTTCCCCTACGACGGCTGCACACGTAGCCAAGTCACTGGGCGACGCCGTTTCCCTCATTCTCGATGGTGGCCCTTGTGCGGAGGGCATGGAGTCGACGGTGCTCGACCTCACGACGGAGGTGCCCGAGATCCTTCGACCTGGCGCGGTGTCTGCGGAAGCCATTCGTCGCGTCCTCGGCGACGTCGCCTACGAGCCCCGGTACGAGCTCACGGGCATCCGCGTGTCTCCTGGACAGGACCCCTTGCACTATGCACCAAACGCACCGGTGGAGGTCGTCACCGCCGAGCTTCTCGGTGCTCGTTTCTCGGAGCTCGATCGCGGAAAAGGGCGTGTCGTTTGCATCGTTCGCGAAGGAACGCCGTTGCCCGACGCTGCGCGTGCACGTTCGATCACGCTTCCAGCAGATGCCCCCGGATTTTCGCGCGCTCTCTACGCCGCCTTTTACGAAGCGGAGGCGCTCGATCCCGAGTCGATTCTCGTGGAATCTGCGCCGGTTGGCGAGAGCTGGGACGCCGTCCGCGACCGCCTCGTACGCGCCTCGGCGGAGCGCTGACAGACCTTGCCGTGAGCCCGAAGGCATTCTAAACGGAGGTCCCATGAAGAACATCACCCCGCCGCATTTTCCGAAAGCGCGTGGCTACACCGACGGGGTCCTCTGTGACACCCCCGGCAACACACTCCACATTTCGGGGCAAATCGGCTGGGATGCGGACGCGCGTATCGTCAGCACCGACTTCGCGACGCAGTTTCTCCAGACGCTCGACAACGTCATCGCGGTGGTGCGGGCAGCGGGTGGGGGCACCGAGCACATCGTGAAGCTTCTTGCGTTCGTGACGGACCTCGACGAATACCGAGCGGCGCAGAAGGCCATCGGCGAAGGCTGGCGCGCGCGCCTCGGAAAGCACTACCCCGCGATGAGTCTCGTGAAAGTGGCGGGCCTCCTCGAACCAGGCGCCAAGGTGGAGATCGAAGGCATCGCGATCCTACCGCCCCATCCCACGTCCATCGCCCCCTGACCCGTAGACGAGGACCCTCCCATGCTTTCTCCGCAGCACTTTCGCGCAGAACTCGGCAAGGAGGGCGTCCTCACGATCACCCTCTCGCGGCCCGACCGCCTGAACTCGCTCACGTTTGCGCTCTACGAGGAGCTTCGTGACGCGTTCGCCTCGCTCGACCAGGATGCCTCCGTACGCGCCATCGTTCTCACGGGCGAAGGTAGGGCGTTCTGTTCGGGCGGTGACGTCGACGACATCATCGGCGAGCTCTTCTCCCGCGACATGAAGGGTATCCTCGCATTCACGCGAGTGACGGGAGCTCTGATTCGCAACATGCGTGCGTGTCGGAAGCCGATCTTGGCGGCAGTCAACGGAACCGCAGTGGGGGCTGGCGCGGTCATCGCCCTCGCTGCCGACTTTCGCATAGCCAGTACCGCGGCGAAGTTCGGGTTCATCTTCCCGCAAGTGGGCCTTTGTGGCGCGGACATGGGGGCCGCCTACCTGCTTCCTCGTGTCGTCGGCCTCGGTCATGCGTCCGACCTTCTCTTTACCGGCGACATCATCGGACCCGAACGTGCACTCACCATCGGTCTCGTTCGTAAAGTCGTGGCCCCAGAGGAGTGCCTCGAGGAGACGATGGCCTTGGCGCGCCGTCTCGCATCGGGGCCAGCGTTCGCGCACGCGATGACGAAGCAAATGCTCGAGAGCGAATACACGATGAGCCTCGATCAAGCCATCGAGAGTGAGGCACAAGCGCAAGCCATCTGTATGATGCATCCGGATTTCCGGTCGTCGTTCGATGCTTGGCAAAAGAAAGAACCCATTCGGTTCGAAGGCTCCACGATTCCCTTCTCACGGAAGTAGCGGTGGACAACCCCACGCACATTCCGTTGTTCGGACCGAAGCCCTTCGTCAACGAAGCCCACGCCGCCATCGCTGAAGAAGCCCGGTCGTTGGCGCTCGCAGGCGGCGGCGTCCCGCACGACGCTCAGGGGGCAGCCGCATGGCTCGCGGCCTCTGGGTTGTACTCCCTTCTCGTTCCGGCCGATCGCGGTGGTCGCGCGGTGCCTGGCGTTCCAGAAGGACGTATCGACGTGCGCGCCCTTTGCATCGTTCGAGAAGTACTCGGCTACGTTTCTCCCGTCGCCGATTCGATCTTCGCTGTACAGGGCTTGGGGAGCCACGCGTTCGTGCTCTCGCAGCGGACGACGATGGGGGACGAGGTGCTGGAGAAGGTGGCAGCCGGCCGCACCCTGTCCGCATTCGCCCTCACGGAGCCCGAAGCCGGAAGTGACGTCGCTTCGATGAAGACGCGCGCCAAGCGTACGGACCGCGGCTACGTGCTCGACGGTGAGAAGGTATTCATCTCGAACGTCGGCATTGCCAAGCACTACCTCGTGTTCGCCAATGCTGCGCCAGAGCTCGGAAAGAAGGGCATCAGCTGCTTTCTCGTGCCAGCTGACGCAAAAGGCCTCACGCTGTCGCCGATGCCACTCTCTGGCGAGCACCCTTTCGGCAAGCTCGTCATGAATGCGTGCGAGGTCTCCGAGGGCGCTCTCGTTGGCGAGGTCGGACACGGCATGCGTCTCGCCCTCGGAACACTCGATGTGTTTCGTACGTCGGTGGGGGCCGCCGCTTGTGGCATGGCCCATCGAGCATTCGACGAAGCGCTCGCGCATGTCCGCACGCGCGCCCAGTTCGGCAAAGCGCTCTCGGAGTTCCAGCTCACGCAGGCTGCTCTTGCCGAGATGCTGACCGACCTGGAAGCCGCGCGGCTCCTCGTCTATCGAGCGGCATTCGCGAAAGATGCAGGAGAGCGGGGCGTCCAGGAAGTGGCGATGGCCAAGCTCTTTGCCACCGAAGCCGCTCAGCGCATCATCGATCGCGCGGTGCAGCTCTTCGGCGGCCGCGGTGTTCTTCTCGGGAGCGTCGTCGAGCAGCTCTATCGAGACATTCGTCCCCTTCGCATTTACGAAGGGACGAGCGAGATCCAGAAGCTCATCATCGGTGGGTCGCTCGTGGGACCTTCGTGACCCTATTCGAGCCCTTCGCACTGCGGGGCACGACGCTGCCGAATAGGCTCGTTCTCCCGGCGATGGTGACACGGCTCTCCGGCGAAGACGGTGTCGTGGGCGACGATATTCGGACGCGCTACGTGCGATTCGCGAAAGGCGGCGTGGGCCTCATCGTCATCGAGGCCATGGCCGTACACGCATCGAAGAGTGGACCCCTTCTTCGTATTTCGAGCGACGCCTACGTGCCGGGCCTTCGGGACCTCGCTGCACGTTGCCATGACGCGGGTCCTGGCAAGGTGATGCCGCAGATCATCCACTTCCTCAAGATCTCTCGTTCGGGCTACCGACAGACCGTCGACATGCTCACTCTCGAGGATATCGAGGCCATCGTTCAAGCTTACGCGACAGCGGCCGCACGGGCGAGAACGTGCGGCTTCGATGGCGTCGAGCTCCACATGGCGCACGCGTATACGCTCTCGTCGTTCCTCTCTCGATTGAATCGTCGCAGGGACGACTACGGAGGGTCTCTCGAGAACAGGCTGCGGCTCCCCGTGCGTGTCCTCGAGGCCGTGCGAGCACTCGTGGGAGAAGACTTTACCGTCGGCGTTCGATTCGTCGGGGACGAGTGTATTCGTGGAGGGTACACGCAAGTCGATGCAGCGCATATCGGCGTGCGGTTGGCGCGAGCCGGCGCCGACTACGTTTCCCTTTCGGCCGGAGGCAAGTTCGAAGACGCGCGCGCGATCCCCGGTGAGCCCCTGTACCCCTACACCGGGTATTCGGGTGACCGCTGCATGCCTGGAGCGAACTTTCCCGACGGCGCCAATCGCGAGCTGCCTGCCGCCGTCCGCCGCGCCTTCGCGCGGCGGGTCTCTCGACGCCCGTCGTCGCCGTCGGAAAGATCGCGACGCAATCTCTCGCCGAGGAAATCGTCGACAAAGGGGAGGGGGACCTCGTCGGAATGGCGCGCGCGCTACTCGCGGACCCCGACCTTCCGCGCAAATGGCGCGCGGGCCGCGAAGAAACCGTCGTCCGGTGCCTCTATGGAAACGTGTGCAAGGCACTCGACGAGAACTTCAAGCGCGTCGATTGCACGCTGTGGCCGAAACACATGGGGGCACCGCCCGACAGCGACGACACGGTTGCGCCCGAGTGGCCCGAAAGCGGAGCAAAGCTCACGGCCGAAGCGACGGGGGGCAAAATTCTGCTCCGCTGGCATGCCGCGACCGACAACGAGGGCATGTACGGGTATCAGCTGTTCCGAGCCGAGGGAGCCATGCCTCTCGTGCATTACGCGAGCATTCGCGCGGGGTCGCTGCGCTTCGAGGACACGCGTGTGCTTTCCGGGACGTCGTATCGTTACGCGGTAAGGCCGTACGACCTTGCCGGCAACCGCGGCCTCATGTCTCCATCGGTCGAAGCAAA
This sequence comes from Polyangiaceae bacterium, assembly GCA_046351415.1. GTDB lineage: Bacteria > Myxococcota_A > Polyangia > Polyangiales > Polyangiaceae > JABFRG01. Next base: position 356,599 of record JAXLYO010000004.1, read on the forward strand.
GCTCCCGGATACTCTTCCTTCTGCCCCATGACCTCGCGCCCCCTTAGAATGGAACGCCCATGACGAAGTTTCCCGACAGCGCAAACATGGCCGACTACTTCCTCTTCTCGCGCATCACGGAGGGAAGGGGCGAGCACCCGGCCATTCTGTGGGGGGACACCCGCTATTCCTATGCGCACGTCGCGGACATGGTGCGACGCATGAGTACCCTGCTCAAGAAGGCCGGCATTCGTCGAGGCGAACGCGTGGTGCTCTCCCTTCCGGACGGTCCAATGTATGCCATCGCTCTGTTCGGCGTTCTCGCGCACGGCGGTGTCGTCGCCATGGCCAACCCAGACGCGCCACTTTCGCAGCTCGAATACGTCCTCAACTACACGCGGGCGACCGCACTCGTGACGATCGACAGAGTGGCTGACGCGCTCGAGGAGAGCGAGAACGTCGATTGGGACGAGCTTCTGCACGTTTTCGTGGCGAAGGACGTCGCAACGGGAGACGACCCGTACGCAAGCAGCAACCCGGCCGCAGCCCCGCGCTCCACGGACCTGGGGCCGGCCCTCCTCGCTGCGGCTCCTCGAGGCAATTTGCCAGCGCTCCACCGTGACGAACCTTCGATGTGGTTGTTCACGAGCGGGTCCACCGGTGAGCCGAAAGCCAACGTTCATACGCATCGCGATTATATGTATAGTACAGAGGTATACGCGAAGAGGACCGTTGGCTATGCGCCGACCGATGTGACGCTCAGTGTATCGCGCCTCTACTTTGGCTACGCGACGGGAACGAACCTGTTCTTTCCGTTCGCGGTAGGAGCTACCACAGCGCTCTTCAGCGAGCGACCCAACCCCGCCGTGCTTGCCGAGAACATCCAGCGATACAAGCCCACCGTCGTCACCAACGTGCCGACGATGCTCGGCAAGCTGCTCGACGCGGACGATGCATTGCGAGCCGAAGGCAAAGCTGGTCTCGACTTTTCCAGCGTGCGCTTCTCGCTTTCTGCGGGCGAGGCGCTCCCAGAGGCGTTGCTCAGACGATGGCAGGCACGCTTCTCGAGCGATGTGTACGATGGCATCGGCTCTGCCGAGATGTTCCACATCTATGCGAGCAATCGTCCCGGTGACATTCGACCCGGATCGCTCGGCAAGGTGGTGGAGGGCTACGAGCTTCGTATCCTGCCAGAGGACGCGACAGGTGCGGGAGCGACACCTTGCGCCGCTGGCGACATCGGTGTTCTCTGGGTGAAGGGCGACAGCGTGTCGCTCGGGTACTGGCTCGATCGCGACAAGAGCTTCAAGACCTTCCATGGTCATTGGTGCCGCACGGGCGACCTGTTCCACATCGATGCCGAAGGGTACCTCTACTTCGATGGTCGCTCCGATGACCTGCTGAAGGTGGGAGGCATCTTCGTCGCGCCACGAGAAATCGAGGAAGCTCTCATGCAGCACGAGGCCGTCTCGCTCTGCGCGGTGATCGGCGTCGACGAAGGCGGTCTCACGAGGCCGAAGGCGTTCGTCGAGTTGCGTCAGACGAATGCGGGGAACACAGAGGAGCTCTGTGCTCGCTTCCAGGAGTTCCTGCGTGAGCGCCTTTCGAAGTACAAGGTGCCGCGGCTCTACGAGATCGTCGCGGAGTTGCCCAAGAACGATCGCGGTAAGGTCGACAAGAAGGCGCTTCGTGCCCGCAAGGCGGAGGCTGCGTCATGACGTATCGCTTGGCGGAAATGACGACGGAAGCGATCGGCGCCGTGCTCGCCTCGGGCATGACGTGTGCGCTCTTGCCGGTGGGAAGCGTCGAGCCACACGGTCCTCATCTCCCGCTTGCAACCGATAGCTTCATCAGTGAGGGCGCTTGTGAGGCAGCCGTACCTCTCTTGCGTGCGCGGGGCGTGACGACGTTCGTGGCACCGACCTTGCCCTACGGCGTCACCGATTTCGCGAAAGGGTTCGCGGGCGCGCTTTCGGTCGACGGGCCGGTACTCACGGCCATGCTGGTTTCGATCGTGCGGGCGCTCCGCGGCCAAGGATTTTCGCACGTCTGCATCGTGAACAATCATCTGGAGCCGGCGCAAGATGCCGCGGTGCGCGCCGTGCTCACTGCATTTCCGGAAGGAACGGCCTCCGTCGCATGCCCACTGCAACGGCGCCATGCGCGTACGCTGTCCGACGAGTTCAAGCGCGGAGAGTGCCACGCAGGTGAGTACGAGACGTCGCTCGTTCTCGCGATTCGCCCCGACCTCGTCGCATCGGACGATGCGCTGAAAGCGTTGCCAGCCGTCCCCGTTAGCCTTTCGACGGGCATCCGCGAAGGCAAGTCGACCTTTGCAGAGATGGGAATGGAAAGGGCTTATGCAGGCACGCCCGCGACGGCGTCGAAAGAGGAGGGAAGCGCAATGCTCGCTCTCTTGGCGAACATGATCGTGACGGAAGTCGTGGACGCGCTCGGGACCGCGCATCCTCGCGGTTGAGCTCGAACGGTGCGAGCAGGCCGAGCAGCCGAGCCGGCCGAGTGCGTTGAGTGGGCGATGAACCTACCCGGTCCGCTCCCACGAATGTCCGAGGTCTCCTTCATGGCCGATTTCCACTTCATCGGAAAATGGCCGTGCTCGCTCAGTCTGCTATCGTGAGCGCGTGAAGGTTGCGTTTCCGCTCTTCGTTCTTGTCGCCGTGACCGGCGCTCTCTTCCTCGCGTGCTTTCCGTCGCTCGATGGCCTCGTGGGGGAGCGCGCCGACGCGGGCACGAGTGTCGATGCGTCCACTTCGGTAGACAGCACGCCTGCTTCCGATGCGCCCGTGAGTGTCGTCGACGCGCAAGCCGGCGATGCAGAGGCTGGGCCTTTCTGTGCGACCAATGCAACCACGGGTACGTTCTGCTGCGACTTCGATACGACCGACCTTTCGGTCTTCAACAACGTGACCCAGTTTGGCGGCGGTCAGGCGCGCATCGACGACGCTGCCGCGAGTTCGCCGCCCCAGTCGCTTCTTTCGACGATCCCTGCGGTCGACGCTGCGGCCGATGCGGGCGCATTCTCGCAGGCATACGTGAACTACAAGTCTTCGCCCGCTCAAACGAGCGTTGGCGAGGCATCCTTTGCCTTTCGAATCGAAAAGTTCTCGACGAAAGAGGCACTCGGTCTATTGGTTCTTCAATTCGTCGGACCAGACCGCAGCCACGAGGTCCGTTTGACGGTCGACGAGACGCAGCACCTCATCCTCGCGGAGTTTGACACGAAGACACTCGCGTACTCGGTGCTGTTCACCTATCCGACGAAGATCGTCTTGAACGCATGGACGCGTGTCCGCTTGAGAGCCGAGTTCCTAGCGGCGGGCTCCGGCCGAGCAGACCTCGATGTCGACGGCACGAGGGTCGTGACTGCGTTGTCGCTCAAGCCAGCATACGCCTCTGGAAATCTGAGAACGTCTGTCGGCGCTACGTTCGCGCGCGCTGCCGATGGGTGGGTGAGTCGCATCGACGATTTGCTCATCTCTCCGAAGTAGAACGGCGTTCGTCGTGTCTGCCCCCCGATGACGGTGATAGGCTCGACTTCGTGAAGCGTCTTTCTCTCGTTGCGCTCGCAGCTGTGCCCATCGTCGCGTCCGCCTGCTTCCCCTCGCTCGATGGACTCGTAAGCACGTCGAATGACGCGAGCGTGACCGCGGACGCGCGCAATGAAGATGGCTCCCTCGTGGTGGCGACCGACGCCGCAAAGGACGCGGATGATGCATCGGCGCGCTGGTGCAAGACGCACGCGTCGCCGGACGACTTCTGCTGCGACTTCGATCCCGATGACGTGTCCATGTGTGGTGTTTCGACCAACACCGACGGAAACGGGTCGTTGATCGTCAATCGCAGCGTGTTCGAATCCCCTCCAGCCGCCCTCCAGGTGACGGTGCCGGCGGCGGATGGCGGTGAGGGGGCTTTCGCGCGGTCCCATCTGGAATGGAATGCGAAGTCATCCTCCCTCACGGATGTGGACCTCTCCTTTTCGCTGCGTCTCGACAAGATCGGCACCCCCAACGCGGTCGGGCTTGCCAACGTCAATTTCGCGTCAGGCACGAAAGCCTGGGAATCTCGCCTCAACCTCGACACGGCCGGCCGCCTCTATGTCAGTCAGTTTGACCCGCAGACGAAGACCTATACCGAGCCGTACCACGCGCCGACGGCGCTCGCGGTAGGTACGTGGACCCGGGTGCGCTTCCATACGAAGTTGGTCGTCGTAGGACAGGCGACGGTCGACCTGGAAGTGGATGGAAAGCCCTTGACGAGCGGTCTTGCGATGAATCCGACGTTGACCTCGGGGAGCTTGCAGTTGCTACTCGGAATTACGTTCTCCCCCGCCCCCACGACGGGCTGGGGGCTACACGTTGACAACCTGCTCGTCACGCCCAAATGAGTCGTTCCGAAGCCACGGGGCAACCGAGGGCAGGCACTCCAGACTTTGCTTGGCAAGGGCCGCGCACGTCCGTATCGTAGACGAGCCGTGCGAGCTCCCATTTTCGACTTCAACGAAGCACGAAGCAGTATCGTTTCGGACGTCGTCCGCCGCGTGACCGCGCAGATCAAGAACCCGGAGCTCGTCCTGAACGAGGCTGCCTTTCTCGAAACCCGCCGACTCCAACATACTGGCGGCAGTGAGCTCGCAGAATGGCGTCACGTCGCAGCGAGTCTCGGGCGCATGTCCGATGCGGAACGCAAAGACAAGCTTCGCCACTACGCCGAACGTTACGCCTGGGACATCGCGGGCAACTTCAACCCACGTGTGTTCAAGCTCGCCACCAAGGCACTTGGCCCTTTGCTCGGCGCCTTCATGTCGCCCCGACAGATGCTCAAGAACCTGCCAGGCTCCCTCGACCTCGCTTCCCTCGACGGTCGCATCGTCGTCGAAGGAACGCACAAAGCCGTCGCCAAACTGAGCGAGCTCGGCACCGTCGTCTACGTCCCCACGCACCTTTCGAACCTCGACTCCATCGTGTTCGGCTTCGCGCTCGAACGGGCAGGGCTCGCGCCGGCAACGTATGGCGCCGGAAAGAACCTTTTCACCAATCCGGTTCTCTCGTTCTTCATGCACAACCTCGGCGCTTACCGCGTCGACAGGCGGCTCCGGCACTCGCTCTACAAGGACGTGCTGAAAGCTTATTCGTGCGTGCTCATCGAGCGCGGCTACGACAGCTTGTTCTTCCCCGGCGGCACGCGCTCGCGCTCGGGGGGCGTCGAGCGACGCCTGAAGCTCGGTCTCGCAGGTACCGGTGTCGAGGCATATGCGCGCACGACCGAAAACGGGAAACCGCAACGCGTGTTCTTCGTGCCGGCGACCATCAACTACTTGCTGACGCTCGAAGCAGAAACGCTCATCGACGACTTCCTGCAGGAAGAAGGCAAAGCGCGCTACATCATCGAAGACGACGAATCGAGTCGTCTCGCGCGCGTCGTTGCGTTCTTGAACAAGTTCAAAGGGCTCGACGCTGCGTGCGTGATTCGCTTCGGGCAGCCGCTCGATTGCTTCGGGAATACCGTCGACGAAGACGGTCAATCGTACGACGCGCAAGGGCGCGCGGTCGACACGGCGAGTTACATCGAAGGACCCGACGGAAGGCCCTGCTTCGACCCCGCGAGAGATGCAGAATACACGCGTCAGTTGGGCGAAACGATTGTCGAGCACTATCAGAAAGACACCGTCATCATGGCGACGCACGTGGTTGCTGCCGCCGCGTTCAAGCGCCTCCAGCAAAGCGTGGGCGCCGGTGACCTCTTTGCGCTCCTTCGTCACCGCGACGACATCAAAGTGAAACGGGAGGACCTATCTCGCGACATCGATGTCTTGGTCAGCCGCGCGCGGGCCCTGGAAGATGCCGGAAAGGTTCGGGTTGCGCCGTTTCTGCGCACCAACTCCGGCGGCTCGATTCTCGCGAGCGCGCTCCGCGCCTTCGCTGGATATCACACGAATCCGGTTCTCGAGCCCCAAGGAGATGAACTCGTGCTCAGTGATACGAGACTTCTCTTTTACTACCAGAATCGCCTCGCGACCTTCGATGGCGGGTCGCTCGCGGTCGACCACATCGCCCCGAAGTTGGTTCGACCTTCCCCACGACTTGTTTCTTAGTCGGGATCGGAATAGATCAATCTTTCCCCGCGCCCAGTTACGCTTGCGCCCTCGTCTCGAGGGCGGCGGCTCGGCCGAAAGTCCGTACGATCATGACGCAACACTCAGGCACCCAGGCAGACGCAACGTCCGCCGAAACGACCGACACCGCGGCAGCCGCGCAAGCAGCTCCGCAGAACGAACGATCCGCCGATCCCTCGGCCACTTCTGAAGGCACTGCAGCCGCGCATGCGCAAGCAGCTGCGTCCGAAGGCGACGCACCCGATGCGACGGGTGACGAAGGGGAAGAAGAGGGCGGCGACGATTCGTCGGAGGCCGGTGAGGGAGCAGCAGCTGCCGACGGTGCGAAGACGGGCGAAGGGAAGAAGAAGCGACGGCGTCGCCGCAAGAAGAAGGGCGCAGCCCCGGCACTCGCGGCCGATGGCACACCGCTTCCCGTGGCCGAAGGCACCGAAGGAGCGGAGGGGGCCGCGGCCGCACCGCGTGAGAAACAGAATCGCCCCAAGAAAGCCGAGCGCGAGCGCCCGCCGTTCAACGTCGGCGACATCGTCTTCGGCAAGGTCCTCGAGGTGACGGACGACGTCCTGTTCATCGACCTGTCGGGCAAAGCAAAGGGCATCTTCGACCTGCGCGAACTCCTCATTCCGGAGGAAGAGGCGCGCAAGGCTGCGGCGGCCGCGAGCGAGGAAGCGGCGCAAGTCGCGCTCGAGGAAGGCGCGACCGCGACCGGAACGCCGGACGACGCAGCGCTCGCCGAGACGACCGAAGTTGCCGTCCCCACGACGGGTGAACAGGCGGAACCAGCCCAAGGCGCCGAAGGTGATGCAGCGGCGGCCGGAGCGGAGGAGCCTGTGCCTCAGCCGGTCCTTCCGCGCGTCATCTTGGAGCCGGGCGCCCAGTTCGTCGGCGTCGTCCACAACGACGGCGGCCGTGGCGGCTGTGTCGTCGTGACCCACCATCCGGACCGGGTGAGTCGCACGAAGCCCATGGTCGCGCAGGCCCACAAGGACGGCACGCTCGTCTACGGCATCGTCACGGGAGCCATCAAGGGAGGCGCCGAAGTCGACATCGATGGTCTTCGCGCCTTCGCGCCCGCGTCGCACATGGATCTGCGTCTAGGTGCAGATTTGAGCGCACTCGTCGGCAAGCGTCTTCCCTTCGCGGTGACCGAATACGGCAAGCGCGGTCGGGATGTCGTTCTGTCGCGGAAGGCGATGCTCGAGGCCGAAGCTCGGGAGCATCGTGAAGCGCTCATGAAGACCCTCCAGGTCGGTGCCGAGATGGACGGTGTCGTTCGGACGGTCGTCAGCTTTGGTGCGTTCATCGACATCGGTGGAGCCGAAGGGCTCGTGCCGCTGCCGGAAATGAGCCACAACCGCGCTGATCAGCCGCATGACGTGTTCAAGGTCGGTGAAACGGTACGCGTGAAGCTCCAGAAGATCGACGAGCGCGGCAAGATCTGGCTCTCACGCAAGGCCGTCATCGAAGATCCTTGGGCCGGTATTGCTCAAAAGTACGCCGTTGGCACGAAGCACACCGGCAAGGTCGTGCGTCATCATCCCGTTGGCGTCTTCATCGAGCTCGAGCCCGCGGTCGACGGTCTCCTTCGCCGCGTCGACCTCTCGCTGCGCAGCGTCGATGACCCGACCACGATCGTCAAAGAGGGCGACTCCATCGAAGTCGTCGTGGCGCATGTCGATTCAGGTGCGCGTCGCATCTCGCTCCATCGCGCTCTCGAAGGCGCGCAGGCCGAGGAAGCCCCGCAGAAGGTCGTCGTCAACAAGAGCGTCAAGTGCGTCGTTTTCGCGACGGAAGCCAACGGCATTCTCGTGCGCATTCTCGGCGTCACCGGTTGGCATGCTCGGGGCTATATTTCCGGAGCTGCGACGGGGACGCCGCGCGGGACAGAGCTCCGCAAGCTGTTCCCCGTGGGGAAGGAGCTCGAAGCGAAGGTCCTCGAGATCGATACGAAGCACAACGAAGTGCGGCTTTCGATCAAGGCGCTCAGCGACGACACCGAGCGGAACGCGTACCAGAACTATCGCCAGCAGGTGAAGCGCGAAGCCAAGTTCGGCACGTTCGCCGACTTGCTCCAGAAGCACGTCGCCGGGGCGGGTAACAAGCGCGAGAATTCATAGCGGCGAGCTAGGGGCACCCTTCTCGGGGCCCCTAGAGTCCCTGAGCGTTGGTCCCGACCTCAGTGCGCTTCGGGAGGCGGCGCGGCGGGGTCGCGTCCGGGCCCGGGTCGCGGTTCGGGACCGACTTTCCCATCGTCTCCGATGCGCGGCGGGTCGAGCTTCATGGTGCCGAGCATCCTTACGCGAGCGGCCGCGAGGCGAGCTCCGAGGATGTCGCTATGGGCCTCGGACGGAACGCTGCTTTCGAAGTGGAACAGGTAGCAGCGCTTCAGGAACGCGCCGGTAGCGAAGACGTGGCCCACGATGCGGCCCTTCGGTCTCGCGCTGTCGATGGCTACCCAGAAGCGCGTATCGTAGGCGTCAGGCAAAGCGTCGACGTGCTCTTCGAGCACGGTCATCGGGCGCTTTTCGAGGAGGCCATCGCGCTCTGCAGCCGCTTTGCACGTGCTGCGGTTTTGGAGGTCACGCTCTTCCCAGAAGTTCACGATGAGTTTCGAGTGGCTTGCGCTGTGAAGACCCACCAGCTCGTGGCCGCGTTCGGCCATCTTCCACTTGCGTGGCTCGGGAATGGGGACGTGGAGTTGGAGCGTCCGGCCGTAGATTTCGCCCCAATCCTTTGCGTCGAAATTGCGCACGTCTTCGGGTGGCTCGGCAGAAGCAGGAGGTTTCTGCACACCCTCTTCGCAGCCGACGCTTGCAAACGTGCAAGCTGTCACCACGCAAGCGAGAAGAAACGAAGGCCGCGCTCTCACACGCGCGTGAGCCACGAGGGACGGCTGTTGTCGCTGCCGCGAACGATGTCGAAGAACTTCGCCTGAATCTTGGTCGTGATGGGACCACGCGTTCCCTCACCGACCATGCGATTGTCGATTTCGCGGATGGGCGTGATTTCGGCCGCGGTTCCGGTGAAAAACACTTCGTCGGCGAGCCATAGTTGCTCGCGCGTGAGGCGGGTCTCTTGCACCGTGAGACCGAGCTCGCGGGCGATGTCGATGACCGAGTCACGCGTGATGCCTTCGAGGATGGAGCTCGCCAGGTCAGGTGTGTAGAGGACGCCCTTCTTCACCAAGAAGATGTTCTCGCCCGAGCCTTCGGAGACGAACCCGTTGGCGTCGAGGAGAATGGCTTCGTCGTAGCCGCCGAACTTTGCCTCGCGCTTCGCGAGCACGCTGTTCGTGTACTGGCCGGTCATCTTGGCCTTGGCGAGGCTGATGTTCACGTGGTGACGCGCAAAGGAGCTCACTTTTGCGCGAATGCCGCTCTTCAACGCTTCTTCGCCGAGGTATGCGCCCCACTTCCAGGCGATGACGCTCGTCTTGCACGCGTTCGTCGGAGCGTAGATGCCCATGGCGCCGTCGCCCATGTACACCATGGGTCGGATGTAGCCCTCTTCCAAGCCATTCGCGCGCAGGATGTCACCGCACGCCTTCATGACCTCTTCCCGGCTGTACTTGGGCGTGAGGAGCGCCATCTTGCACGTGTCGACCAGGCGGTCGATGTGCTCTTTCAGACGGAAAATGTACGTGTGGCCGTCGGCGCGCTTGTATGCGCGAATGCCTTCGAAGGCGGCGACGCCGTAGTGGAGCGAGTGCGTGAGAATGTGGACTTGCGCCGCATCCCAGTCGACGAGCTCGCCCTCCATCCAGATCTTCTTCAGCTTGTCGACCATTCCTGGCTTTTTAGACCGCGAATTCGCGGCGGTCTACCGGTTTGCGCGGCGGAGCAGCACGAGTACGCCGCCGGAGGTGTCATCTTCGTCATGAACCGAGGAAAAGGCAGCCACATGTTCAGCCCCTGCTCCCTGCGACAGCCAGGCCGCGAGCTCGCCCCGGAGCACGCTGAAGCCTCCCGGGGAGTGCCCGCCTTTTCCATGGATGACTTTGACGCACCGCTCCCCGCGATCGCGCTCGGCCTTCAGAAAATCGGCCAGCGCGGTTCTTGCCGAGTCCGTCGTGAAACCGTGCAAATCCAATCGGGAATCGATGGGAATCGTACCCCGCCTCAGCGCCCGCAGCTGCGCCGGGTCGCTCCCGAGCCGGTGTCCTTCGAGGTGCACCCCATCGTCACGCACCTCGAAGCGAGCCCCTCCCAGGGCAAGTTCTCGCAGGCGCGCCCGGACCTCCGCATCTTCGCGTTCGCGCGCGCCCGCATCCTCTGGCGGGGCCCGTTCGGGGACGCGCGGGTCGTTTCGCGGCGTCGTCTTGGTGCCCCCCATCAGCTCCGCGAACGACATGCTCGCTTCGGCCGCCGTGGGCTTTCGTTCCGGCGGGATCACCTTCTTTGAAGAACCGCTTCCGCCCTTCGACCTTGCCTGGAGCGCCTCGGCTTCCTTCTTCGCGAGCGTCTCTTTGAGATCGCGAAGACCGGCGAACGGATGCGCGTTTTCCTTCTTCTTGCTCATGCGTCGTTCCGCTCCTTGTCCAAGCGTAGCGCGCGCAAGGCCGACACGACCGACTGGATGCCCGTGAGCACGCCGTCTTCGTAGTGCCAGTCCGGGTCCGAGAGCTCAGGGAAATCGTGCGGGTTTCGCATGTCTTCGAGCGTGAGCCCGGGCTTCAGACGGCGCGCGAGCGAGAAGACTTTCTGCAGTTGCAGCTCCTCCATGTCCGACGTCAATTTCTCGAGGTCCGCGAGGTCGATCAAAATAGGAGGTTTCGGCATGTTCGGACTCTTGCGTGGGTCAGAGGAGGCTCACCGCTTCGGACTCGGTAACATCGACGTAGATCTGCGCCTCGCCGCGGGCAAGACGATAGCAGGCAACGGTGGCGCCATGCTTGGGACAAAGGCCGAGGCACGCCGTCTTCGTGACCCATGTCGTTACGGTTTGCCGCGTGCTTCCGATTTCGCGTTTCAGGGCGGCGTAGACACGCTCGCCGTGGTCGCCGCATCCCGGACCGAGCGGGTCGCCTTCCGCTCGTCGGTTCGCGCAAACGAACAGATGGGTGGTCGGGAGAAGCGAGCTCGTCTTCACCGGGCCTCTTCTGCACCGAAAGCGGGCTCCCGAACGTACCGTCGCAAGAACATCTCGAGGACCGTCGTGCAGAGAGCATGACGAATGACACCGCGGTCGAGGAGGGCTGGCAGGTCGGCGATGGGCACGCGCAGGGATTCGAGCTCTTCGAGTTCGTCGAAGTCGGTCGCGTGCTCTTCGACCTCGGTGTCCCACGCCACGTAGCTGTGGAGCAAGTTGCCTTGCAGTGCGGGGTTCGGCTCGAGGACCGAGAGTAGCTCTACGCGAGGGGAAGTCGCTCCTGCTTCTTCCTTCAATTCGCGAATGGCAGCGGCCATGGGTGCCTCGCCTTCGTCGATGACGCCGCCCGGTAGCTCGAGCGAGAATTCACCCGTGCCGAAGCGGTATTGCCACACGAGGAGAACCTCACCCTCGGGGGTGACGGGCACGATGTTGCACCAATCGCGCACTTCGAAGGTGTGCACATGGCGTTTTTCGCGTCCCTCCGCGTCGAAGAGGGCACTTCGCGTAACCGAGAAAATGCCGAACTCTCCGATCTTCGTCGGGGCCCGTAGCTGCCACTTTTTCAGGGTTCGCGGTGCATAGGTCGGCTTTTCCGCCATGCCGTACCTCTAGCAACAAAACGTGCGCTATAAGAGCAAAGGTTCACCGTGGCAGAGAAGGAAAGCACGCAAAGCATCGTCAAGAACCGGCGGGCGACGTTCGACTACGAAATCGAACGGCGCATCGAGGGAGGGCTCGTTCTTGCGGGGAGCGAAGTGAAGTCTCTTCGGAGCGGCAAGGTTGACCTGTCCGACGCGTACGCGCAGGTCGAGAAGGGTGAAGCTTGGCTGAGGCAAATGTATATTGCACCTTTCGAGCAGGCCAAGGTGTTTCCACACGAAGTCCGTCGCCCTCGCAAGATTCTCCTTCACGCTCGCGAGATCTTGGAGATTCAGAAGGATGTCATGCGCGGCGGCTACACGGTCGTGCCGATGGAGCTCTACTTCAAGAAGGGCCGAATCAAGGTGTTGCTCGGCATCGGCAAGGGCAAGAAGAACGTCGACAAGCGCCACGCCATCGCAAAGAAAGATGCGGAGCGCGACGCTCGCTCGGCGGAGCGGCAGCGGACGAAAGAGTAGCCTACGCCGACCACGTTCGCTCTCACTTCGCCGAGCCTCGCGCCCCGCTCGCAAAACGCTACACTTGCCTCAGGTCCACACAGCTTCTGTCATGATTGCGATCAGTTTGCCGGTGGTCTTGGAGATTCCCACGTAGACGAAGACCACGGTGCCAAGCTCGTCTTGGTTGCCGGACGCGTCCGTGCCGAAGGTGTAGCCCACGACACCTTTGAGCTGTTGGCGCATGTACTTCAACGCAATCATCAACTGCTTGTCATGGCGCGCGTACGTGTAGTTGTCGTCATCCGGACTGGGCACCTGAGCCGCTTCGCCTTCGGCGATCGCAGAGCTCACGTTCAAGCGCTCGGCCCGACAGCTCGAGGGGAGAATGTCTCGGTGGTCCGAACTCTTCGCTTTGACGACCGCACCGAGCTTTTGACGAACCACAGCTGTGGACAGGCGCTTCGAGCGGTCCGCGACAGCCTCTCCCTCGATGACTTGATAGCCGTAGTCCGATTCAGAGGTGAAGGTCACATCCTTCAAGATGCCGCGAAGCTTTCCCTGAATAGCACTGTCGCTGGCAGTGACGATGTCCGACTCGACGGGGTCCGTCGTTGCTTCGGATGCGCAAGCAGGGACAAGTAGAAGAAGGGCACCAAGAATCAGTGAACGAACTTGCATTGTGTACCTCGTTTTGTCGCGACGGTAGACCGGTTCGGACGAAGACCTTGTGACTATTGGGTGAAAACGTCTCTTTGGGGCGCGGCGGGCCGAATAATAGCATGCAGTATGCATGTAACAAGGGGAGCGATGTCGCCGAACTGTTTCCGGTCTCGCACGCCTCCATCGTTTGCGACGTCTACGCTTGGGGTATGGACAAGAAGACGACCTCCATCCTCGATGCTGCTCTGGACAAATCGGAGAGGGCCCTCTCGCAGCTGCACGATCACCCCAAGTACGCTGAGCTCGATGAGGAACTTCGTCAGCTACGTGCGACGCTGACGCACTATACACACTCGCCACCGAGCGTCTCCGAGGCCCTCCACACGGCGCGCCAGATCTTGGAGCTCCGGGAATGTATTCAGCGGACGGCGGTGTATCAGGACCTTACGCGGCTCTATCGGCGCGATCGCGCCCGAGCCCTTGCCCTTTTTGCTGCGAGTCGCATGCACGGCGGCCCCGTGAACTAGTTCGTGAGGAACGCGTCCGTGCTCGTGTATCCCGTGGGGGCTCTACGCGCCGCTCGCGATTCGTGACAAGGTGTCGCGGAGCCCGCGGGTCACGTCCAGAAGGCGCCCACGTAGCTCGTAGGTTCCATCCGCCTGCAACTTGCAGTCGTGGATCTTCAGGCGCATCGCTGTCTTCGAGACGCACAGTTCACCATCGAGCCTCGAGCCAGGGGGCGAAGAAATCGTCGAACGAAACACGGCAATATCGCTGCCTTCCAGCTTCGCGAGCCAGGCATCGCCGCTCTTGAGCCAACGTACGTGAGGTTCCATCGCACGCCCTTCGTGCCATACCGCGCGAAGGCTGTCACGCGCTTATGGACTCTCGCTCAGAGACCACACACTGTCTGCGTTGCTACAACGAAGGCCTGATCGAGCGAGCCCTGGCTGGCGCCGCAGGGGAGATCCCACTGGCTCTGGGCGCCCGAGAGGACGTTCTGTGCATTGATGGCATCGTTCACGAGCTGGCTGCACATGCCATTCTGGGCGTCCGTGAAACATTGGTCGATTTCGTTGGGGTCATTCGGGTCACACCGCTTGCACTGCGCGAACATGCACGCGTAGGCATCGTTGATGGGCTGCGCAAGTGAAGGCTGTCCCATGATGGCGGCGGCGCAGGAATAGATATTCGGCATGGCGAAGGGCGCGCCGTCTTCGAGCAGCAAAGATGGCTGGGGATTCGTTGCGCGCGCGGTCGGGGACTCACCAGGTGCGAGGCCAAACATGCACTTCGCGCAGGTGGGATTGGCTTGCTGGAACGCGGTGCAGGCGCTCGAGTTGGGATTGTTGATGCAATCGGAGGCTGCCGTATTGATTTGCAAGGAGTTGCAAACGCCTTGATGGTTCACGGGTGCTCCCCGAAACGCCGAGACCACGCCGGAGACCGGCGAATAGCACTGGGTGGAACCGCCCGAGCTCGAGCTGGAACTCGAGCTCGAGGAAGACGTGCTTCCGGAGGATGAACTCGAGGAAGTCGAACCGCTGCTCGAACCGCTGGAGCTGCTCGAGGTACTGGACGAACTCGATTTTCCACTGCTTCCGCTGGACTTCCCGCTGCTACCGCTCGACGTTCCGCCGGAAGACGATGCTGCCACTGCACCGATGGCGTCTTCCGGTGATTCTTCGTCTTCTCCGGGCATCGTCCCGTGCGCGCACGCCAGCGCGGTAAGCGAGGCAAAGAGGGTTGCGGATATAGCGGCAAAGGTGCGCGTGTTCGGCTTCATGCCCACCCTGTGTTGTATTGGGCCACCGAGACATTCAGGGGCGCCGTCGGATTTTATGCCACTCCATGGCCCACGAAGCCCCGTATGCGCCGCCCCCGCATGGCGGGAGCGCTCCGACGGTGAACTACATCAGACCATCAGACCCTCCAAAAGTAATTCGCATGTTGAAGACGTGACTGTCGAATGACGTCCAAGATAGAGTTCCAACGACGGAGGTAAGCATGCACAAACAGATGTTCGCACTTACAGGTCTCATCGCAGGCACGATGCTGCTGGTCTCGGGGCAATCACACGCGCAGTCGACGTGTGGCTCTTCCGCGAAGGTCGCCAGCGCGATCTGGGAGAAGGTCGGCGCCTCGGTGAAGGCCAAGGGGTGCAAGAACGTCGACGAGTGCATGAGCAAGAAGGACAAGTGGGAGCAAACCATCCGCGAAGCCATCGCCTTCTGGAACGAACAGTCGCAAGGGGGATGGGCAACGATCGGCCCCCGACCGCTTCTCGCAGACGGATCTTGGAACGATGGAAAGGTCGTTCTCGGCGGCGAGCGTCTCTTCATCTCGCAGGCCCCTTCGGAAGACGACGAGCTCAAGATTTCGGTTACCAAAGAGGGGGGCGGCGGTGCCGACGTGATGATTTCGACCTTCGACGGAGCGACCTGCTCCCTCGGCGACAAGGTGAGCTTCGCCAAAGGAGACAAGAAGGGCACGGTCAAGACGCTCAAGGTCAAGGCGGCGAAAGGGAAGGTCGTCATCGTCAAGGTCAACGCCGATGGTTCCCAAGCGTTCGACTACAAGTTCAAGGCCTCCAAGTGATTGCCTGCAGGTTCGAACGGGAATGGAGAGCGACATGAAGACGACGACGAAAGCATGGTTTGCGGTGGTGGCGATGGCGCTTGCAACGGGCGCGGGTGCGACGGTGACCTCCGAAGCGAGAGCGCAGGTGACGTGTTCGGCGACGGATGCCGCCCAACTCGTTCGCCTCCACGGCGAGCTGCAGAAGCTCTCCGGCAAGAATGCCCACGCGGGCGTGCTCCGCACCTTTCGAGACATGCAGGCGCTCGAGAGGCGCAGCTGTTCGCTCGACCTCGGCGACTACAAGCTCGCGGGGCTCGCGGCTCGCGCCACAGGCGACATCGGCAACGCCATCGCCTGGCTCGACAAGGCGGGCGCCAGCACGGACTCTGCTGACCTACGGGCGCGGTTTGGGCAGGTAGAGATCAAGGAGAAGAAGGGCGACCTCACCAAAGATGGGGGCGTGCCGTTTCCGCCGGATGAAAGTACGACGCTCGCTTTGGGGGTCGCCGCCGTCAAGAGCACCGGCAAGTACGTCGGCTATCTCCCGATTGGCACCTACAAGCTGGGCAGCAAGTCGTTCGAGGTGAAGGCGGGTACCGTAACCAAGGTCTGAAGCCGCTCTTCGGAAGTCTACGAGGTACGCGGACGCTTCTTGGACGTGACGCGAGGGCTCCGCGTCGCGTTATCGCGAATCGGCGGAAGGGTATGACGATGCGCGAGTGAGCCCAGCGAACGCTGCTTCGTTTCGAGCTCCACGAACTCGATCTCTCGCTGCAGAATGCGGCGAACAATCGCGATGCCGCACGCGTAGGTGCTGTCGACACCGAAGTAAGAGAGGCTCTTCGACAAGAGCGATTGGCGGCGCGAGTAGGGCGTATCCGAAGCGTAGTGCAGAATGCCCACGTCGTAAGGTACCTGCGCGGAGAGGTGGACCATCTCGCCGTGTGGCACGCGCGTCGGATTGACGAGCTCGTAGATCGCGGAGAGGAACGGACCGGCCTCCATCTCCAGCACCGTGTAGCCCTCTTGGTAGAAGCCGCTCATGTACTCCTTGTTCTGGAGGAACGCGCTTCGAACCGTCAGGGCGCGTTGTCCGTCGAACACGCTACCGTGCTGGAGCCAGGGCATGACGTCTTCCGCGGTGAACGCGTTGCGGAACAAGAACGTGTTGCGTGAATGCTCGTCGAAGACGGCGCCGGAAATGGACACGTCTCCGACGCGGCCATTCAGCGTCGCGGCCTTGCCCATGACATGGATGCCGCGGATGTCGCCGACGCCTTGTCCTACGCGCGAAAGCAAGTGGTAGGCAGCCATTCCGAGCGGGTAGTCGATGTTGATGATGAGCGCGCGGCTTTCCTTCAGGCGTTCGAGGCCTGGGATGTGGAGTCGCGGGTCGAGACGCGCGGGGTCGAGTTCGGAGAGCGCGATGATTTGCGCATCGACGTCGATGTGCCCGGGCTCAGAGAGGTGCGATAGACCGCCGCCGAGCTCGAAGGTACGGACCTCGCGCATGCGCGACGGCTCCGCGTGAATGTAGCTTCGGAGGAGGTAATAGAGAAAGGGCAATAGACGTCGTTCGTCGCCGGTCTTCTCGGCCTCTTTGACGGCCTGGGCGAGCCCCTCTGGGTTCTTCTTGCGGACCCAGGCCGCTATCTCGTGTTGGTGGCAGCGCGCGTAGCCGCCGATGAGATTCGCCACGGCATGGGTATTCGACGAGACGAAATAAACAGGTGGGCGACGCTGTTCGGAGACCTGCATGTAGGTCGGCTCGACGCCGCTCCACCACCTTTGCGCCGCACGGTTGTACTGCGAATACGAGGCGGACATCATGCGCACCCGAAGGCGCAAGGGGCGTGACACGATTTCGCGGATGCCGCGCTCGAAGAGCTCTTCGCTCCCGAACGCCGCGACTAGGGTCTGGATGCCGTCCTTGTCGATGTCGAGCAGCTTCGCGATGATGGCTTGGCTCGGGAGCTTGGCCGGAGCGCGCTCGCCCTTCGAGAGCTGCGCGAGGAGCGCATGCATCTTGTTCCACTCGATCTGGTATGCCGTCACGATGGGAATGAGGTCGTCGATGTCGCTCGCGCTCGCAATGAAGACGGCCAGTGTTCCCTCGCCGTTGTAGCGAAGTGGGCGCCTTCGGCCGCGCGACTTGACCGCATCCCAATCCCGTACGGCGAAACCGGCAGATTCGAACAGCTCGTGCGACTGCCCGAGGAGGATGCGAGCCGTCTCGACGATGCAAGCCGGGAGGCGACCTGCCGCGTAGGCAAACGCCGATAGGTCGGGTTTGCTTGAAAGGGCCCCCTCGTGCAGCGCCGAGTGACAGTACGCGTGCGCTTCTTCGAACGCGCGCACCTCCACTTCGCCCGAAGACCGCAGGAGCGAGTAGTAGGTGCGCGTGTAGAGGTCGAGTTCCGGATTGATTTCGACGGGAATGTCGCGTTTCACCGCTACATTCGTACCACACCGGGCCGAAGCCCTGTTACAGGGATATGCGTGATGGCACGTGGAGACGGTTCACGGGGGGCGCGCGTGGCGCTCGTGGCAGGGGCCAGCGGCCTCGTTGGGCAAGCCCTTCTTCCGCTTTTGCTGGCACGCGACGAGTATCGCCAGGTCCACTCGCTGGTGCGGCGAGAATCAGGGAATATACATGTGAAGCTACGAGAGCACGTCGTCGATTTCGGCGCGCTCGGGACGCTGCCCCAAGCCGACGACATCTATATTTCGCTCGGGACCACGATGAAGAAGGCTGGGTCGAAGGAGGCCTTTCGTCTCGTCGACTTCGACTACGTGGTGGGCGTGGCCAAAGCAGCTCACGCATCGGGGGCGACCCGCATCGCGGTCGTGAGCTCGGTAGGAGCGTCGCCCCAGTCGAACGTGTTCTACAGCCGTGTCAAAGGAGAAGCGGAAGAGGCCATCGCCGCGATCGACTAAGAACGCGTCGTCCTTCTGCGGCCATCCATCTTGGATGGCGAGCGCGAAGAAAAGCGCCCCGGAGAGCGCATCGGTCTCGCGATGGCCAACGCACTATCGTTCATGGTCCCGAAGAAGTACCGCGCCGTTCACGTCGACGACGTGGCTGAAGCGATGTACACGTCGATTCTCGACTACGCGCTCGTCGACCATCCGCGTGTGCGCATCATCGAATCCGACGAAATCCGCCGAGGCCTCTGAGCGCGGGCCGCTCCGCCATTCGCTCCTTGATGTGTGGATAGAAGGTCCCCCTCACCCTCAGCCAAGGACGTCCTCGACGAGCGCGCGTGCCTCTGCGAGGCGAAGCTCTTCTTCGGGAGTACGCACCTTGCGAGGGGCGGGGCTCAGCGTGACGGTCTTGCCATCGGAGCCGCCGAAGAGGCGCGACAAGAAGCCCTTGGGGGCGTCGAAGTCGAAGATGCCGTCGGCAAGGAGCTCGGGGGCTTCGCGGTACTTTCGCAGGAGCTCGACCTGACCTTCGAGAAAGGATACCGCTTCGTCGAAGCACTCTTCCTGCGTCGGCGGGAGATGCTTGCGTGCGGCGCGCTTCGTTTCATTCGTGACCGCGAAGAGGGCGAGTGCGAAACATTGTGCTTCGACCTCGAGGCTCGTGCCGCGCAGGAGCTTCACCCCACCACAGCCTTTCACGAGCTGATGGGAGCCATTGGCGAGAAGGACACCGAAGCCACTCAGCGCCGCCGTGATCTCACCCCACACACCGAGGTCCTGAGAGCGCTCGTCAGCGTACGCGAGGGTGAGCGCCCCCACGCTTCGGACGAGGGACGTCGTCAGCCGTACTGGATTGCGCACCACCTGCACGTCGATCGGAACGATGTACGCGTCGTCGTTTTCGCCGAGCGGCGGGAGCGGCGTTCCTTCGCCGGCCGCAGGGCCGCATGCACCCGAGCTGCAGCTTTTGCCGCTTTCTCCCTCACTCGATGCGGATTCGACGAATGCGAGCTCGAAAGGGACGTCACTCGGAACGGGCGAGTACGAAAGCATGCGCTGGAAGAGGGTGCGGATGCCGCCCTCGCTGACGTCGATTTCGTCGGGGAAAAACGCCGCATTGGGCTCGACGAGCTTTGCGCCCGAAAAGGCCGAGGCATACTTGGACCGGAGGCGCGCACACACACTCACGATTTGTCGACGGGTTTCGATGTCGCTGAGGGTCATGGATTCTTTTCGTCGCTCGCGTTTTGGTACCGTGTCAGTGTAGCAGAAGAAGCTCCCCCATGCCGCTCGCCATTGCCACGTACAACCTCAAAGATTTCTTCGCGATTCCGCGCGTTCCAGCGGACCTCTTCCCACGACGGGTCGCGTACCTTTCGTCGCGCATCTTGGCTTCCGGGGCGACGCTGGTGGCGCTCCAGGAAGTAGGGGAATCGGAGGCGCTCGACGCACTCCTGGCGGCACTCGGTGCGTCGTGGACGGCGATAGCCGGCACGCCGGATGATCGCGGTATTCGAAATGCCATCATCACGACCGAAACGGTGCGCCACAGCGAGCTCCTCTCGACGAAGGAACTTCCGTTTCCAGTGTTCATCGCAGGTGACACACCCCCGTTCGGCCCTCGACTCGGCTTGCGTCGAGCCATCGTACGCGTCGACATCGAACACGCGACGTATGGTGATATATCGGTATTGTGCATGCATCTGAAGAGCAACTTGCCCCGCGCCCTGAAGCTCGCCGACGGCACGGAGCAGCCCAGGCTGACGGGAAAGGAGCATGCAGAAGCGATGATCCGTAGTGCTGTCATTCGATCTGCCGAAGCACTCTTCGTTCGCGGCGTCGTCGACGAGCTGCGAAGCTCGACTCCTCCACGCCAGGTCTGTGTCGCGGGGGACATGAACGACGATGCTCGTTCTTTGCCGCTCCGCATTCTGAAGGGGGAAGGCGACGACGCGCTCCTCTCCGCCATCGATCACGTCAAGGAACACAAACGCTTCACCGCGCTCCATCGTGGCAAGCCGGCGCAGCTAGACCACTTGCTCTTCTCACCCGAACTTCACGCGCGCGTGACGAACGCAGACATCTGGAACGAAGACCTGTACGACCACGGTCCGCCGGGTCAAGGCGCACCCATGTACGTGGAGTCGGACCACGCACTCCACGTGGCGACGTTTCAGGGCTGAATACCCTCAGGCGCCTTCTTCCATCGGAGCCGTCATGAGCTCCTGGAGAATCTGAGATGTGCTTCGCGTGCCGGCGATACCCGCCGCGAGCGCGTGGAAGATGGGGGTGCGCACGCGGTTCGCTTCCGCCCACGTGACGATTCGAGGAATGAGGTCGATGGCTTCGATGCGCTCTTTGGCTTGCGCGCGGGCCTCGGGAACCGACGTGCCCTTCGCCATGGCTCGCCCGAGCGCGACTTCGGGGCGCCCCTCCTGTTCGATGGAGGCGAGGAGGTCGCCATAGCCGGCAAGGCCGAGAAGCGTCCGCTCGTCGCCGCCCGCGTGACCCGCGATGCGCGCTGCTTCTCCCATCGAGCGGCAGATGAGCGCCGCGACGAGTGCGGGACTGAGGCCCTTGCCTTCCGCAAAGCCAATGACGATGGCGAGGCAGCCGACGAGCGCACTGGCCCATTCGAGACCGTGCAAATCAGGTGTGGAATACACGCGAAGACTTTCGGACGAAAACGCCCGTTTCACGGCCTTGTTCACTTCCGGAAACTTCGAGCCGCAAACGAGGACGCTCGTCTGCCCTTCGAGCAGGTCTTGCGCCATGACGGGACCACCGAGTGCGCCGACGCGCCTCGAAGGAGTGAAGTCTCGCACGAGCTCGCTGATCGTCGCGAGCTCGGGGCCGACGAGACCGCGCACACCGTGGACGACATAGTGGCTCCCGTCCAAGTGATCACCGATTTGTTTGGCGGCGTCGGCGGCGACGCTCGAGGGCACGGCGAGAATGACGAGGCGCGTATCGCGGAGGGCCGCGTAGTCGCGCTCGATGCGGACGCCTTTCGGGGTCGTGTCGAAAGAGCGTCGCGACACGAGGACCGTTTCCGTGTTGCGCGCCGAGGCGGCAGCAAGTGCGAGACCCCAGGGGCCACCGCCCACGATTCCGACTCGAAAACCCGCTTCTCCTTGCGTCGCGCTACCGCCACTTTCGCCAGCCATTCCACCATGCTCCGCCAATCTCGGGCGCCCTGCAAGGGTCATGCGGTAGAATGCCGCGGCCATGCGTTTCGCGCAGTCCATCTCGTCCGCATCGCTGCGAGCCCTTCTCCTCGCAGCCGCGACGGGGTTTGCGGCGTGTGCCGGAGCCGCTCCCGCCGAGCAAGCGCCGCCGCGTGGGCTGCCTTCGGGGGTTTTCCCGGTTCCCTCCTCCACGTCGCCGCCGCCATCTGCTGCCCCCGCGCCGAAGCATCGTCACCTTGCATTCGGAACGCCGCGCCCGCTCACCCCGAAGCGGACTTCCGAGATTCTCCTCGATCGTGGCGAGTTCGTCGTCTCTTACGACGAGCAAATTCATCTCGCGCGGTGGGTAGCGTGGAGCGTTCGAAAGTCCGACCTCGGAAAAGCCAAGAGAAAGAACGTCTTTCATCCCGACACCGAACTTCCCGAAGGGCTTCTCCGGATCGACACGAGCGACTACGTGCGGTCGGGATACGATCGAGGTCACCTCTGCCCGTCGGCCGATCGCACCGCGACCGCCGAAGCGAACCACCGCACGTTCCTCATGACGAACATGCACGCGCAGAAGCACGGTCTCAATGCGGGACCATGGGAAGAACTCGAAGGCCATACGCGGGACCTCCTCAGGCGCCCCGAGGACGTCGTCTACGTCGTCGCCGGGCCGCTCGTCGATGCGGCCCCTCCGCGCATCGGGCGTGGGGTGGCCGTACCACGAGCGTCTTACAAAGTGCTCATCGCGACGAAAGATGGGGTACCTGCCGCAGATATCCGCGACACGGTGTATCATGCAGCAGCCATCATGCCGAACGACGACAGCGCCGAGACCCAGCACTGGCGCACCTACGAGACGAGCATTCGCGAGGTCGAACAGGCTGCCGGCTACGACTTCTTTGCCGATATCGCGGCAGACGTGCAAGAACGTATCGAGACGAAACGCGGCATGCCATGAAAGCACCGAGTGCACTCGTTCCCCTTCGGAAGAAGCCAAATCCAAGGGCCGACTTCTTGCCGACGACGCGCGAGGAAATGGCTCTTCGTGGATGGGACGAGCTCGACATTCTCATCGTGACCGGAGATGCCTACGTCGATCACCCGGCGTTCGGCCCCATCCTCATCGCCCGCTTTCTCGAAGGACGCGGCTACCGCGTCGGGGTCATCGCGCAACCAGATTGGCGAAGCACCGACGACCTCCTACGGATGGGAAGGCCTCGACTGTTCGTCGGCATCAGCGCTGGCAATCTAGACTCGATGCTGAATCGCCTCACCGCGCAGAAGAAGATGCGCAGCGAAGATCAGTATTCGCCCGGCGGCGCCACGGACAAGCGCCCCAACCGCGCGACCATCGTCTACTCGAACTTGTGCCGCGCGGCGTTTCCCGGCTTGCCCATCGTCCTCGGGGGCATCGAAGCGTCGCTGCGTCGCATCGCGCACTACGACTACTGGTCCGACCAGGTGCGCCGATCGATCCTGCTCGACGCGAAAGCGGACCTCCTCGTATTCGGCATGGGCGAGCGCCCCGCGTGGGAAATCGCGCAACGCCTCGCGGCGGGCGAAAAGGTCTCTTCGCTCACGGACATTCGCGGCACCGCGTTCGTCCTATCGAATCGGAAAGCGTGGGAAGCCTTTTGCTTCCGACCCGAGTCGGTACATCCGCGACGGCAAGACGGTACTTCTTCCCTCGTACGAGGAAGTGAGCACCTCCAAAGAAGCCTTCGCAAAAATGTCGCGCGCGTTCCAATACGAGACGAACCCGCACAACGGCCGGCCACTGCTCCAGCCACATGGAGAACAGGCAGTCTACTTCAATTCACCAGCGCTGCCGCTGAACGAAGCCGAGATGGATGCGCTCTACGATCTGCCGTTCCAGCGTGCACCGCACCCGAGTACGGGCGGCGCGATCCCGGCGTTCGAGACGGTGAAGAATTCCATCGTGACCATGCGCGGTTGCTTCGGAGGCTGCACGTTCTGCAGCATCACCGAACACGAAGGTCGGGTGATTCAGAGCCGCAGTGAAGCCAGCGTGCTCCGTGAGGTACGCGCGCTCTCTCGCATGGATGGCTTCCGCGGCACCATCAGCGACGTGGGAGGGCCCACGGCCAACATGTACAAGATGACCTGCAAGGACGACGAAACAGAGAGCGCGTGCCGGCGTCTTTCGTGCGTCCACCCCGGAATCTGCGAGAACCTCGTCACGGATCACGACCCGCTCGTGAAGTTGCTCCGTAGCGTTCGAAAAGAGCCCGGCATCAAACGCGTGTACATTGCATCAGGCGTTCGTTACGACCTTGCCACGCGTAGCCCCGAGTTCATCAAGGAGCTCGCCCAGCATCATACCGGCGGTCAACTTTCGGTGGCTCCCGAGCACAACGACCCCGAAGTGCTCGACAAGATGAAGAAGCCCGCCATCTCTGCCTACGAAGGGTTCGCCGAGGCCTTCTGCCAGGCGAGCGAATCGGCCGGCAAAGAGCAGTATCTCGTTCCCTACTTCATTACGGGGCACCCCGGCTCGACGCTGAAAGACACCGTGAAGCTCGCCCTCTATCTCAAAGAGAAGGGGATGCGTCCCCGGCAGATTCAGGACTTCATCCCCACACCGATGGCAGTGGCGACGACAATGTATTATACAGGCATCGACCCGCTGACCATGAACCCGGTCTACACGGCACGCGACTTGCGCGAAAAGAGGATGATGAAAGCGCTCATCTTCTATTGGGACGAGCAGCATTGGCCGCTGGCACGCGAGGCGCTCCGTGCCGCAGGCAGAGCAGACCTCATCGGTCGAGGTCCGTCCTGCCTCGTTCCACCGGAAGGTGCGCGCGATGTTCGGCCAGGCTTCAAGAGTGCGTCCTACCGAGGTCCGCAGGCGCGCGGAGGCAGGCCGCCAGCCGGACGACCCAAGCGTCCGAGGTAAGCGGGCAGCTATTCCGACTGGGTCGGAAGCAGTTTCACGTCGCGGCCGGTCGCGTGCGCGAGGCGGATGCGTGCGGTGCGAGCATCGATGTTCGCGTTGATGAGCTCTAGACGTGCCTTGGTGACGTCGGTCTCCGCATCGCTCACGAGGGTGGCGGTTGCGCGACCGTTGCGGAAGAGTTCCCGTGCCACGCGGAGCGCTTCTTCGGAGGTCTCCTTCTGTCGTTTGGAGGAGCTGATCGCGACTTCGCTTTCACGAACACCCTGCCATGCTTGCGTCGTCTCGACCTCGATGCCTTCCTTGATCACCGCACGTTGCGCTTCGATCTGCGCAATCTTGGCGTCGACTTCGCGCCCTTGGGCGAGTCCACCGAGGATGTCGTTCGGGGCCCAGGTCGCCTGCAAGCCGAGGGACCACGTCGGAAACCACTCCGCGGTAAGGGGAAATTTGCGCGTGTTGGGATTCGCGAGGGTGACGTCGCCGAACCCGGAGACCTGCGGGACGATGCTGCCGCGGCTGCCTCGCGCTTGGGCTTTGAGTGCCTCGACGTTGAGGTCCATGCTCTTCATCTCCGGGCGATTCTGGAGTGCTTCGGACACGAGCGTGGGCAGCGATTCGGGCATGGGAGGCAGCGGCGCTTCGAGCTCCTCTCCCAAGGCGAAGTGCTCTTCGTCTTTCGCGTGGAGCGCGATGCGCAGTTGGCGCTGCGTGAGCGCGACCAGATTCTTCACGCGCTCGACCTGGAGCTCGGCCGCAGCGACTGCCGTTTCCGCCCGCAACACGTCGGCTTTGGAGGCATTGCCCGCGGTGAACTGGCTCTTGGCGTCGGTTGCATGCGCTTTGACGTCCCCGAGTGTTTGTTCGGCGACGATCAGCGTGCCGCGGGCGCGAATATGCGTGTAAAATGCAAGCTGCCCCTCGGCGAAAGACTTCGCGCGTGCGGCGAGGATGTCGTATTTCGCAGCGTCACGTGCGCTCGTCGATGCCGAGTAAGCCTGATTGATACGCAGGAAGTAGTCGGAGATGGGGACGACGATCTGCGCTTGGAGGAAGTAGTTGTCCAAGATGATCGGAAACGAAAAGTCCGGAATGGCAACGGCGACGGTAGGCGACGGGTTGATGGTGTTGGGCGCAGCCGGCGTACCGACCAAGCTCCCGCCCTGGCTTCCGCCGGTCAAGCCGAAGGGAGGGTTCGTGAGCGAAGAGAGCCTCGTGTAGCGCGCCGTCAGATTGAAACGCGGCAGGAACGAAGCCCAGGTCTGATCGACCCGAGCGGCAGCGGCTCGCAGGCCTTCCTCTTGGGCTTTGGCCGAAAAGCTGGTGGCGGCCGCGCGCTTGCCGACCAGATCGGCCGTGAGGCGGGTCCCGGATCCCTCTTTGGCGGCCTTGTCGAACAGGTCGGGACCGTCGGCTCGGGCCGTCCGTGCAAAGACCAAGGTAAGGGCGCAAAGAGGCAAAACCTGCCGAAGCGCGCGCGTGTGGACGGGGCGAACAACGCGTGAGGTTCGAGACGAGATGAGCGGCATGGTTCCTCCGACAATGCTGGATAAGGAAAGTTCGCGAGAAGATCCCGCGAAAAAAGTGCGCGGCGGTCGTTTCTTGCGGTAGCCCTTGGGGGCCGCAGGTCCTCCGCCCATGAAAGAAATTTCGGTAGCAACCCTTTTGGGGCAACTCGACGTCGCGATCAAGGCCAGCGCTTCACCGGTGGCCATGGCCTTCGATGCAGATGGCACACTTTGGAGCGGGGATGCAGGAGAAGACTTCCTTTTCGCGATGATCGCGCGAAAGTTGGTGCTCCCGGAGGCAGCCGAAGCGCTCGATCGAGAAGCGCGTTCGTGTGGCCTTTCGTGCGGTGGGGCCTCGCCGACCGAAGTCGTGCGGGCGCTGTTCGATGCGTACGTCTCGGGACAGTATGCGGAGGAGAACATTTGTCGTGTCACGGCATGGGCCTGCGCTGGGTACGACGAAGAGAGCGTCCGGAAGATGGCCCATGGCTTCTTGGTCGACGCCAAGCTGGCTTCGCGCGCCCTGCCCGAGACGCAGGCGATCGCCGCATTCGCCAAGGAGCGAAGCGTACCCATCTACGTGGTGAGTGCCTCGCCTGCGTACGTGGTTTCGGCCGGGCTGCGGCTTCTCGGCATCGAATGTGAAGGTCTCCTCGCGGTCGTGCCCCACTATGCCCTCGGCCGCATGCTTCCCTCGTGCGCGGAGCCCATCCCCTATGGAAAAGGGAAGAGAACCCTGCTCGATGCGACGCTCCGTCAGGCGTCGGGTCGCAAGCTCCTCGCGGCGTTCGGAGACAACGTGTTCGACCTACCGATGTTGACGGCGGCCGAGCATGGCGTCGTGATCCGGCCGAAAAAGCGCCTCCTCGACGCGCTGGGGCCTGGTGACGCGGAAAGCCTATGGCACCTCTTGCCGCCGGAGGCCCGGGGCGACTAAGACCACGGAACGATGGATTTCGACCTATCCGAAGAGCAGAAAATGATTCAACAGACCGCCCGCGACTTTGCGTTGCGCGAGGTCGCCCCGAAAGCTTCGGAGCTCGACAAAGAGAGTCGCTGGCCGTCGGAAATCATCGCCCGCATGGCGGAGCTCGGCTTCATGGGCATGGCCATTCCCGAGGAGTACGGCGGCGGTGGGATGGACACCATCAGCTACGCACTCGCCATGGAGGAGATTAGCGCCGCATGTGCCTCCTGCGGCGTCATCATGAGCGTCAACAATTCGCTCTTCTGCGATCCCGTCTACAAGTTCGGCACAGAAGAGCAGAAGAAGACCGTGCTCACGCCGGTGGCGAGCGGAAAGAAACTGGGTTGTTTCGGTCTCACGGAGCCCATGAGCGGCTCGGACGCGCAGACGATGGTGACGGTCGCGGAGCGCAAGGGCTCCTCCTGGGTCATCAACGGCGCGAAGAACTGGATCACCAACGGTCCGCATGCCGACTACATCCTCGTGTTCGCCGTCACGGACCGCACCGGCGGCAAAGTGAAGCACACGGCGTTCTTGGTGCCGAAGGGCACGCCCGGCTTCACCCAGAATGCTCGCGACCACAAGCTCGGCATCCATGCGGCCCACTCTTGCACCGTTTTCTTCGAGAACTGCGAGGTTCCGGAGAGTGCAGTCGTTGGCGCTGTGGGTGAAGGTTTCAAGGTGGCGATGGCGACGCTCGATGGCGGCCGGATCGGCATCGCTTCCCAGGCGCTTGGCATCGCTCGCGCTGCGCTCACGCAAGCCGTGCAATATGCGAAAGAGCGCAAGAGCTTTGGCAAGCCCATCGCCGAGCACCAAGCGATTCAGTTCATGCTCGCGGACATGGCCATGGAACTCGACGCCGCTCGGCTTCTGACGTGGCGTGCCGCATCCATGAAGGACAAGAAGGTGCGCCACTCGATGGAGAGCGCAGAAGCGAAACTCTACGCGAGCGAAGCTGCCACACGCATTGCCCACAAGGCGCTGCAAATCCACGGGGGCTATGGCTACTCCGTAGAGTTCCCCGTCGAGCGCAACTATCGCGACGCGCGCATCACCGAGATCTACGAGGGCACGAGTGAGATCCAGCGCATCGTCATCGCCGCCAACCTGCTGAAAGGGTGAAGGTCCTCTTGAACATGAAACGTCTCCTCCCAAGTGCGTTCCTCGGTGGCATCTCTTTTCTGGTCGCGTGTGGCGGCCCCGAAGCGGTCAAGGGTCCGGTCAACGTCCCCGAGGCTGCATCCGCGAAACCTGCGCCACGTCGAGGTGGACCGAGTGTCTCCCAGGAGCTCGGGTCGATCGATCCGAAAGCCGCGGACAAGGTCTTCCAAAAGCTCCAGGGCGATCTCATGAACTGTCAGAAAGACGGCCTTTCACGGGTCGACGTGCTGAGTGGCGACGTGAAGTTCTTCGTGCGGATCGGGCACGACGGTCGCGCGCGCTACGCCTACCTGGAAGAGACGACCCTCGGCGACCGCGCTACGGAAAAGTGCATGCTCGACGTCGTCATGCGCGGCAACTGGCCGCAGCCCGAAGGCGGTGACGAAGCGGAAGCGCGAAAGAGCTACGGGTTCGACCCTGCGTCTGTGCGCGAACCCACGGCATGGAGCGCCGACAAGGTGGCCGGAGCCGTTGGCAAGCACGAAGGCGAGCTGAAGAAGTGCACGCGCGGCGCCACGGGGTTCAAAGTGACCGCGTATGTCGCGCCGGTGGGAGACGCCGGCAAAGAAGGCAAGGCTCTTTCCGTGGGCGTATCGACACCGAACAAGGAGGCACTCGATCGCACGGATTGCATCGTCGAAGCCGTAAAGGGAATGAAGTTCCCGAGCCCTGGCAGCTACCCGGCCAAAGTGACCTTCAACCTCTAGGGACGCAGAGATGGACTTCGACCTTTCGGAAACGCAAGAACTCCTCGTGCGGTCTGCACGCGACTACGCAACGCGCGTCCTCGCGCCAAAGGCTGCGGAAATCGATCGCGAAGAGCGCTTTCCTCGCGAGGAACTGAAGGGGCTCGCTGACCTTGGCCTTCTAGCGGTGAATGTGCCCGCAGAGTACGGCGGGTCGGAAGCCGGCGTCGTTTGTTACGCGCTCGCGATGCAAGAGGTGGCGAAAGCTTGCGCCTCCACTGCCGTGACCATGGCCGTCACGAACATGGTTGGCGAAGTCATCGCGCACTTCGGCACCGAGGCGCAGCGCCAGCAGCACTGCACCCGGCTCGCCAATGGTGAGTACGCAGCGGGGGCCTTCGCGCTCAGTGAGCCGGGCGCTGGGAGTGACCCTGGTGCCATGGGAACCACGGCGACCCTGGACGGCGATCACTACGTTCTGAACGGTGCGAAGCAGTGGATCACGAGCGGCTCGCACGCAGGTGTCTTCGTGGTGTGGGCGCGTACCGGCGACAAGGAGCAGTTTCCGGGTACCCGAGGCATCTCGTGCTTTCTCGTCGAGGGAGGTACGCCAGGCCTCAAAGTCGGCAAACCAGAAGACAAGCTCGGCATTCGCGGTTCCAACACGGTCCCGCTTCTCTTCGAGAACTGCCGCATTCCTGCCTCCTCCCTCCTCGGAAGCCTGAATGGCGGCTTCAAGATCGCGATGATGGCACTCGACGGCGGGCGCATCGGCATCAGCTCGCAAGCCATCGGCATCGCACGCGCGGCCCTCGAAGCCAGCGTCGCTTACACGAAGGAGCGAAAGCAATTCGGCAAAGCGATCAGTGATTTCCAGGCGACCCAGTGGAAGCTCGCAGACATGAAAGCGGACATCGATGCCGCGCATCTACTTTCGCTCCGGGCTGCTTCGCTGAAAGAAAAGAAGCAGCCGTTCTCTCGCGAAGCTTCCATGGCGAAACTCTTTGCTTCGGAAATGGCTGTGCGATGCACCAATCATGCGGTGCAGATGTTCGGCGGCTATGGCTACACGAAAGAGTTCCCAGTCGAACGGCACCTGCGAGACGCGCGGGTCACGACGATCTACGAAGGTACGAGCGAAGTGCAACGCATCGTCATTGCACGTTCCGTACTGAGCTAAGTCTGTCCTCTTCTCGCAGGTTCCCCTTCAACTCGGGCGCGTCTGTCCGAAACTGTCGGAGTATTCAGCGCGGGGTGCCTGAACGAGGCTTGCTAGGGTTGCACCGAAGCCCGCATGACGCTCCAGCATTCATTGACTCTGCTCTGTCCATGGGTTCTCTTCGCACCGCTCGTCGCGTGCGGAGACACCTTCGTCGACTCGGACCATCCTTGTGGCACAGGCACCATCTGGGACGGTCGCCAGTGTGTCGTGAAGCCCGTTTCGAGCGCTGCACCCACTCCGACTCCCCAAAGTCCTCCTGGCGAAGTGATCGACCTAGGCCTTCGCGGCAAAGCGCCGGGCCCCTGCAGCATCGTTACGAAGAGGGGCCTCCCGACGAGCCTCGAGGACTCAGGGACTTATAGGTTCTCGTACGGGCCAGGAGGGAACGTGGCCAAGATGATCAGCCGCTTCGCGGTGAAGGACGCCCCGTCCGGTTTCGTCGAAGAGCCCACGACCTTCACCTACGACGCCGATGGCCGCATCTCCAAGATACGCAGTGAGACTGGGTTCGGCATTGTCGAGGGCACCTATCGGTACACGCCGAATGGCGTCGTGACGACGCAAAAGATCGGCGTCATCAAGGATTGGGGGACCTACTCCACGGATTGGGCTTTCACCTACGGCAACGACGGGTACGTGAGTGGCTGGACCGTGCGAGAGAGTCAGGGCGACGGCGCGCCCACTTCGATCACCTTGCGCGCCGACGGCACTCGCAAGCGGTTCGTCGATTGCAGGGTTGGTTCGGAGGGGAACATCGTTCCGGGCGTCTGCTGGTACGAATACGATGAACGAGCGAGGATCGCGAAGCACGTCGCGACGCTCGAAGGCAACACGGTATCCACGGTCGACTTCACCTACGACGGCGATCGCTACATGGGCTGGCGCACGACCCAATCACAGGCGACCTACGGTAGTCGCTTTGTGTACGACGCATACGGCAACGTGGCCTACATCGAAAATACAGCCTCCGAATCCCTGCCGAGCGTCGAGCGACTCGTCTATGACTACGCGTGCTGGGTTGGACAAGACTTGCCACAACCGACTTCGGCATGCGGCAGCGGCGGGAAACCAGATGCGTTCAGCGTCGGCTCATGCTTCGAGCGACTCACCGCCCACAGCGCGCAAGTGTACTGAGTTCCGAAGGTCGGATTTGCGGCTGTCCCCTGATGCGGTCCCAAATCTAGCGACAGCACCTAGAGCATCAACGCGTCGGTAGAGGTGGCAGGGCGCTTCGGGACGGCGCCACCGGCATGTTCGAGCGCGGCCGAGATCGCGAGCGTGGTGGCCTCATCGAAGGCGTCACCGATCACCTGGAGTCCAATCGGGAGACCTCGTCGGTCCGCCCCCACGGGCGCCGAGAGCGCGGGGAGGCCCGTGAGGTTGCCGAGGAAGTTGAATCGACAGAGCGAGTCGAGAGCCGGTGAGTCGAGGAACCCGGTGTTCATGTCCTCGGTGTTCGCGAAGATAGCGGTGCTCTGCGTCGTCGGTAGCATGAGCGCGTCGATCGACTCGAAGTGCTTCGCGAGATCGCGACGAAGCCCGGCGCGGAGTCGCTGGGCATCGGCGAATTCGAGCGCAGAGAACGCGTCGAGCGCTGCGAACGAAATGATCAAGTCCGGACTCATGTCGTCCGCGTGCTCGTTCCAAGATTGGCGGAGGTTCGTGCGCGCCTCGAGCGCAATCGTGATGTAGCCGATGGAAGGAGCGTGCTTCGCGAGGGGAATCGAGAGATCGCGAAGCTCGGCACCCGCGCGTTCGAGGACGCGAAGGGCCTCCATGCCTGCCTGGCCGACTTCGGCAGACGCGTCTGCCCATTCACTCTTCGGAACACCGAGTACGAGACCGCGAACCCCGCGACGCAGGGCCGCAACGTAGTTCGAGGGCTCCGGTGCCTCGCGGGTCTCCGGGTCGGCAGAGTCTCGCGCCGCACAGCACTCGAGCATGCGCGCGAGTTCGAGCGTCGAAGAGCCGAGAGGCCCGAGGTGCGCGACGCTTCCGCCGGAAGGATCTCCTGCGCGACTGACTCGTCCCCACGTGGGCTTGATGCCGAAGACGCCGTTGATCGACGCTGGAATACGAATGGACCCGCCACCATCGGCACCAATCGCGAGCGGGACGAGCCCGGTTGCGACGGCCACACCGGACCCTGTGGAAGAGCCGCCTGCGAGATAGTCGGGGTGATGCGGGTTTCGCGGCATCTTGCGCATGGGGTTGGCGCCAGTCGGCGTCATGCCGAACTCGGTCATGTGCGTGGTGCCCAGCACGATGGCGCCAGCAGCTCTGAGTCGCGCGATGATGGTGGCATCCGTCGTCGCTTTTTCCGTGGGGAGGAAGCGCGTGCCCATTCGGACCGCGTGGCCCTGTACGCTCATCTGCTCTTTCACGGCAACCGGAACGCCGTCGAGCGGTGACAGGGGCGCGTTCTTCTTGTAGCGCTCGAGCGAGGCTTCCGCAGAAGCTTGTACGAGGGCTCGATGCACTTCGTACATCGGACCGCAGCCGGCACCTTCGAGCTCTTCTGCGGCCCGAAGGAGCTTGTTCGCGACGGCGACGGGCGAAAGGGTGCCTTTGCGATACAGCTCCGTGAGGCGATCGCTCCCTGCGAACCAGCTCGACGGCGCATAGTCGATGCCTTCGCCCTGGCTCGCCCGCGGAGGGCGCCCCGTCACCGCCTTTTGTTCGATGGGAAGGGGAGCGCGCAGGTGTTCCGGGAGGTCTGCCAGTTGGTCGATGCGCAGCTGGGAGCGTAGCGTTCGTTGCGCGGTGAGCGCACCCGCGCGCGTGCGAGCAACCGACGCCAGCATCGAAAGAGCCTTGCCTGAGATTCTACGCATGGGTGAATGCCACTATACTTCGTCCCTCGCGGGACGGCGCTTGAAAGAAAGTTCTGCCCGTGGCACAGAAAGGGTGTGGGAGTTTCGAATTCAGTCACCGAAGGTATCCGCGTGAGTGTTCGTTCGGAGTACATTCCCGAGCAGTCGACACCCGCGGCGAAGCGTTACGTCTTCGCGTACACCATCCGCATCTCGAACGAGGGCACCGCGAACGCGCAGCTGCGTAGCCGTCATTGGGTCATCACCGACGGCAATGGCAAGGTCGAAGAGGTACGAGGTCCCGGCGTCGTGGGGAAACAACCCGCTCTCGAGCCGGGGCAGGCGTTCGAATACACGAGCGGGTGCATGCTCGCGACGCCTCGCGGCGAAATGCGCGGCACCTATCAGATGCAGCGCACCGACGGCTCGATGTTCGACGCGGAGATCGCGGCATTCGAACTCGCGCTTCCCTACACGCTGAACTAGCGAGGCGCGCATGGACGAGCAAAGCTACCTGCAACTTGCCGATCGGGCGTTCGGCCGCGTCGAGCGCGCTTGCGACGCGTTCGACACCAGCGAAGTCGACTGCGAGCGAGCGGGTGACGTCCTGACGCTGACGTTCCCGAACGGCAAGCGCTGCATCATCAACACGCAACGCCCGACGAAGCAGATATGGCTCGCGAGCGGCGCTTCCGCGTGGCACTTCGACTATGCGGGCGAGTCCGACGGGCGATGGCTCGACGACAAGGGCCGAGGCGAAGAGTTCTTCGCGACCGTCGCGAACATCGTGAAACGCGAAGCGGGCATCTTGCTTTCTTTCTGAATCGAAGCGCTTGCTTCAGCTCGAGCCGATGGCGATGCCGAGGGCGGTGCGCAGGTCGCCGTATTCGTCACTGACGAGGAACGAATAGAGAAGGCCGAGCTTCTCCGTCGCGTAGGGGTCGTCGTGCATGCGTGAATAATGCAGCGCCGCAGGGTTCGCAGACCCCGTGAGGAGCGTGGCCACCCGATCGATGGAGTTTTGCGCAAGAATGGTCCAGCGCTTCGTATCGAACTTCGAACCTTCAAGCTTCGCGCGATCGAGAATTTGCGCAACGGCGCCGCGTTCTTCTCCGGAGAGAGCGCCGAGCGTAGCCGGATCGTTCTGGACCGCGCGGCCGATGAGTTGACCGATGGCGTCTTTGCCGGAGAAGTGCCCAATCGCATAGAGCTCCGGGCGAAGTTCCGCGAAACGCGCGACGCTCTGGAAGAGGCGCTCGCCGGCGTCGGTTGGAATGCGTTGCGGATTCACGGCCAGCGCTTCGGGCACACCAGGCCTGTGCGCGAAAGCTTCCGGCATCTGCGTTGCGAGCAACTGAGGTGGCGCAAGGTTCAGGATCTCTCCTGCGTTTGCGAAAATGTCGATGACTGCAGCCGCGTTTGGTCCGTGATGCGGAGAGAGAGGACCTTCCTGCGGAGGGCGATTGGCAGCGCGCACGACCGGAGGCGCCAGCCATGACAAGAGTGCTGTGAGCGAGGGATCGAGTTCCGGGTGGAGGAGATGCGTACGCCACGCGTCTTCGGTGAGCGTTCCCGGGAACTGCGCGAGCTCGATGGGAGGGTAGTCGTGGTAGTACTTCAGCTTGTCGCCTTCGAGGGGTACGAGCTGAGCGAGCACATCGAGGGCACACCAAGCGCGGTCGAAATCGCCGAGGTTGTAGAAGGCTTCGAAGAGGTGTTCGTATGTGCGCGGTTCGAGTGGGTGCGTTGCCACGATACCGCGCAGTGTCCGAACTGCGGTGGGCCAGTCTTGATCGAGCATCACGAGCTCGATGAGCATGTTGCGAACTTCGATGTCCTTCGGATCGAGCCGCGACGCTTCACGCATCGCTTCCATCGCGCGTGGTGCATCCTGGAGGCGATCGCGATAGAGGACACCGAGTTGTTTGGAGAGTGCGGCTTCGACCACATCACCCGAGCCGCGCACGCGACCAATCATGGATTGGTAGGCGGCTTCGAGGCCGACCCAATTGCGCGTTTCCGTGAGGATCCGCACTTGGTGCTCGAACGCATCGAGCCGCTTCGGATTGGCATCGAGGACGCGTCCGAGCGTTTCGATGGCACCTGCAGCATCCGCGAGACGCTTCGCGAGGACGATGGCGAGCTCGACTTGCGTGTCGGCTCTCTTGTTCGGGTCTGTCTCGGCTTTCGCGGCGTCGACCAATGAATTCGCAAAACGCGCCCAATCGCCGATCTGCTCGTAGGCCCACGCGAGCGTCTCGCGAAGCCAGGGGTCGTTCGGCTTTTTGCGCGCAGCTTCTTCGAAGATCGGCACGGCCTGGCGCACGTCGTTCAAGTGACGAGCGTAGACGTCGCCGGCCTGCGTCAGCTTTTCGAAGGAACGCTCTGGGTCGGTGAGAAGCCTGCCGAGCGCATACTTCACTTCGGCGAGGCGCGTGTACGCAGCTTGGTAGCGTGGGCCGACTTGCTCCGGCTCGTTTCGAGCGCGTTCCTCGAGGTGAGGTTCCATCATCGAGAGCGGCGTCGGGTCGTCGGGGTTTGCGGCCGCAGCGTGCTCGAGCGTCCTCAAGGCGGCGGTGACGTCGCCGGCGGCTACTTGCGCCGTGGCGAGGCGCAGTTGATCGGCGAACGAGAGGTCGCGCGCATGGGATCCCAATCGGACGAGCTCTGCACGGGCCTTTCCGATCCATTCCGGACTCACGCGGGACACGACGTCGAGCAGGTCGGCGCGCGCATTCGGGTTCTCAGGAGCGATTTGCAGCGCGGCGACCGCCGAGTCGACGGCGAGCTCTTCTTGGTTCAGACCCGCCGCGATTCTGATCTGCATGCGCAGCCGGCGCACGTGCAGCGCACGGTTTCCGGTCTTCTGCGCAGTCATGATGAGCTCCTCGCAGAGAGGCTGCGCTTGCTCGAATCGCCCACGCTCGACATAGAGCTCGAGGAGCGCGCCCCCCATTGCATCCATATCGGGCGTCATCGCCGGCGCTTCTTTCGAAGGAGACTCGTCGCGAAGGTCTTTGGCCGATGCATAGGCGATTTCGTACGCCTGGATGGCTCCGTCGCGATCTTCCGCGGCAAGACGCTCTTCGGCGAGCACCGCGAAGCGCTCTGCCCGCGTGCGCTTGTCTTCCCCTGCCTGAGCGCGTTGTTCGAGCGCTTGGAGGACGGCGCCTCGGTCACCTTTGTCGCGGGCGAGGCGCTCGATACCCTGGAGAGCGCGGTCGGAACGCTTGTCGATTTCGAGCGCCCGCTCGAAGCTGCCCCGCGCCGAAGCCGCGTCCGCAAGAACGTCCAGGGCGAAGAAGCCGAGGTCCGCGTGAAGGCCAGCGCTCTCTTTGCGGTCGCCTGTCAAATTCGCAACGGCAGTACCGTGGATGAAGGCCTCGCGTGGCATGTTCCGCGCCGTCGCGATGCGTTGGAGGTCTCGATGTGCGCGCTTGTTCTTTTCGTCTTCGAAGACGATGCGCGACAGCATTTCGTAGGCGGCGGGAAGGTCACCGGCTTTTTGCTCGAGCGTCTCGGCTGCCGTGAACAGAATGTCGCACTTGGCTTTCAGATGCGGGGCGAACTGTGCGCGGAGAGCCATCGTGTCGGCAGCCTCGGCGTACGCTCCACGCTTCGTTTGCAATCGCTCGAGGAGCTGCAGCGCTTTGACGGACGTGCCATCGGCTTGAGCGAGCTCGCTGGCGATGGTCTCCGCTTCGTCCGACTCACCGAGCTTCTCGTGCTCCTCCGCGAGGCGAAGGCGCAGCTCGAAACGTTGCTTGTCACCCTGAGGCAGCGCGAGCTGGCGTTCGAGAAGCCCCTTGGCGAGCGAGGCATCACCCGTTGCGCGCGCGAGCCGTTCCAGGGCCTTTAGCGCCTCGCCGGTGAGGTCGGATGGCTCCGTCTCGGAAAGCACGGTTTCGTAGTAGCCGCGGGCCGTGAGCGGGTCAGCGAGGGGACCCTCGTGCAATTCTCCGAGCGCGAGAAAAATACGAGCGCGGTCGTCGGTCCGCGTTGCTCGCTCCAGCGCTTCGAGGAGATGGTGCTTTTGTCCTTCGAGGTCTCCATCGGCGCGCGCCTCGTTCGCGCGACGCTCGAGCAGCACCGGATGGGTGGGGTCGACCTTTGCGAGTTTCGTGAAGAACTCCGTCGCGACGTCCCGACGCTTCAACTCGAAAACGTGCCAACGCGCGAGCAGGCTCAAGTAGGCGGCGCGGAGCGAGATGTCTTGCGTACGCTCGACGAGCTTTTGCATGCGCTGGATGGCCTGTGCCCAGCGAGGAAGCGCTGCGTTCCCCAGTTTCCGTGCGACCTGTTCGAGACATACCTGCGCTTCATCCATCGTGGGAGCGCACTCGACCGCCAAGAAATAGAGTCCGAACGCTCGGTCGAGCGCTTCGAGTTCGTTTTCCGCGATGCGCGCCGCCGTGACATAAGCTTCCGCGCGGGGTGCACCTTCGTCGAAGTCGCCAATATGTGTAAGGTACATATTGAGGAGCTCCGTCCACGCGCCTGCTTCTCGGAGGCTTGCGGCTCGGAAGCCGTCCCAGGGCTCGCGCTCGCCGGGGCCCACATCTACGGGACCCGGGAAGATCGAGGGGAGAGCTGCGGGCGGAACACTGGCGCGCCCCGGTGCGACGCTTTTCGTGTTGGGGCTGGCCCCCGGTCTCGCGGGTGGCGGCAGACGAGGTGGCGGCCCCGATGGTGACATCCCTGGAGTCCTGCCGAACGTTGCGGTGCGGCTCTCGTCCGTCTCTTGCTCAGAGCCGTCACGCGCGTCCGTTCCTTCGGGTTGCGATCCAGACGTGAGCTCACCCGTTTCGACGTCGTGGACTTCGACGAGATCGTCGTCGCCGAGCGCGTCCTCTTCGAGGTCGTCTTCGGACAGCATGAGGGAACTCGATGGCGCCGCGGGAGGCGCGGTGTTCGCGGGCGCCGATTGCGCCGCAAAGGGGCCTGTGGTGTCGGCATCGAGTGCCTCGGCGGAAGGTGCATCGGGAACGACGTCGTCGAATTCGACGTCGATGCTTTCGCGTTTCGGCTTCGGGGGCGCGGGTGGAGCCGGAAGGACCGACCGTCGTTCACTCATCGGCAAACCATCGCCGAGTGCGCGACGCGACGGGGGAGGTGGAACCAAGCGTCCGCTCGGCGGCGATACAGACGCGCGCGAACTCGGCGGAGGCACGGGAACAGACAGGACTTGATGCGATGACGCGGGGGGCGGAGCGACGCCCGCGAGCGTTTGGTCGGCGCGTGACTCGGGCGGCCTGAAGCCGACGTCGGTCATCGTCGCCGTCGGTGGACGCACGCGCGGTAGAGAGATTTTCACGCGCTCGGCGGGCGGAGCAGAGGGCGTTCGATGGAACGTGTCGGTCGGATCGTTCGCGTCTCCGGGAGCTGCAGGAGGCGGGGCGCCGCTCGAGAGCGCATCGAAGCTCTCCCTCGAGAAGGCCTCCGTCGGGTCGGCGTCTTCCAGGTTCGGTTGCGTCGGGGCAGGAGGGGCCGGTTTGCGCGGAAAATCCACAGAATCGGGATAAGCTTCGCACACTTTCGCGTCGCGGGACGATTCCCTTGACGTTCCGGTGGCAGGATCCTAAATCAACCCTTACCTTTACGTGAGGGTTATGGTCCGTGGCTGAGTACGTCCGTCTTCCAGTCTTCGAGCGTCCGAGTGCCTCCGCACTTACGGAAGAAGCCGCCTTGAACCCGGGAACCGGCCCCCAGGGTCTCATGCAAGTTGGCGATTTGGCTCAGCAATCTGGAAAGACTGTCCGCGCCATTCATCTCTATGAGGAGCTGCACCTCCTCACCCCCGTATCGCGCAGCAAGGGAGGCTACCGCCTCTATGATGCCTCGGCCCTCGTGCGCATCCGCTGGATCGCCAAGCTCCAAGAGCTCGGCATGAGTTTGCCGGACATCCAATCCCTCGCGCGTGATTGGCAGGACGAGCAGTTCGCCACGAAAGCCACCCTCCGTATGAAGGAGGTCTATGCCGCGAAGCTCGCCGCGACACGCGAACAGCTCGAGCGGCTGTCGTCGCTCGAACGAGAACTCGAGGCGAGCCTCGCGTACCTCGAGGCCTGCGGCGACGTGTGTGAGCCCGAACGCCTCACGCAGACCTGCCAATCGTGCGACCTGCATCGCGAGTCTCCGTGCGGAAGCGCGGCACACAAGCGTGCCGTTCCCGAGCTCATCGCGGGGTTCCGGGCGGGTGCGCCATCCGCCGCGGGTCCCTTGCCCCAGCCCAAAGCCAAAGTTCGCTAATTACTTGTAAAGTACACGTAGGAAGAAAATGACCACGCTGAAGTTTCCGATCTTCATGGACTATCACTCGACGACGCCGCTCGACCCGCGGGTGCTCGACGAGATGATGCCGTATTTCACCGAGAAGTTCGGCAACGCGGCGAGTCGCAACCACGCGTTCGGTTGGACCGCGGAAGAAGCGGTCGAGCACGCGCGCGAGCGCATCGCGAAGCTCATCGGCGCACAGAGCGACAAGGAGCTCGTTTTCACGTCCGGCGCGACCGAGTCGAACAACCTCGCGCTCAAGGGCGTGGCCGAGTTCTACAAGGACAAGGGCAACCACATCGTCACGACGGTGACGGAGCACAAAGCCATTCTCGACAGCTGCAAGCGCCTCGAGAAGGAAGGCTTCGAAGTTACCTATCTTCCGGTCGACAAAGAAGGCCTCGTCAGTGCCGAGCAGGTCGAGAAGGCGCTCACCGACAAGACGATTCTCGTCTCCATCATGCTCGCCAACAACGAGATCGGCACCGTGCAGCCGCTCGAGTCGATCGGTAAAGTGACGCGTGCGCGCGGCGTGCTCTTCCACACCGACGCGGTCCAAGGCATCGGCAAAGTTCCTTTCGACGTGCAGCGCATGAACCTCGACCTCGCGAGCATGACGGCCCACAAGATGTATGGGCCGAAGGGGGTGGGCGCGCTCTACGTTCGCCGTAGCAAGCCCCGCGTACGCCTCGTCGCGCAAATGGACGGAGGCGGTCACGAGCGTGGGAATCGCTCGGGCACCCTGAACGTCCCCGGTATCGTCGGGTTCGGCAAAGCAGCCGACATCCTCCTCACCGAGGGCGCCGAAGAGAACGCACGCATTCTCGCCCTGCGCGAGCGGCTACGCACGAAGCTGACGAGTGCGCTCGACCTCGTGTACTTGAACGGTTCTCTCGAGCACCGTTTGCCCGGCAACTTGAACTTGTCATTTGCCTTCGTCGAAGGCGAAGCGATGATGATGGCCATCAAAGACGTCGCGGTGAGCTCTGGCTCGGCGTGCACGTCGGCCAGCCTCGAGCCGAGCTATGTCCTTCGCGCCCTCGGGGTGGGGGAAGAGCTCGCGCACTCGAGCATTCGCTTTGGTCTCGGCCGCTTCACGACCGAAGAAGAAGTCGACTACGTCGCCGAGCTCGTCATCGCCAAGGTGAAGAAGCTCCGCGAAATGTCGCCGCTCTACGAGATGCACCAAGAGGGAATCGACCTCAAAACCGTCCAATGGACCGCGCACTAGCGCAGCCTTTGGGGGCTTCGCCCCCTCTCTCAGAAGCAGAGCTCCTCAGAGTCTCTTCCCCAGTTTTGGGTCCCGTGCCCAAAACGCTCAGAACGCCAAAAACGCCTCAGAACTTCAGACCCTTGGTTGGGGTCGCCGAGCAAACGGTCCGAAACAAAGATTCAGAAAGTAGAGAACGACCATGGCCTACAGCGACAAAGTCATCGAACACGCAGAGAACCCCAAGAACGTCGGAACGCTCGACAAGAACGACGCGGCCGTCGGCACGGGGCTCGTGGGTGCACCCGCATGCGGAGACGTGATGCGTCTCCAAATCAAGGTGGGTGAAGGTGGCGTCATCGAAGACGCCAAGTTCAAGACGTTCGGGTGCGGTTCTGCCATCGCTTCGTCCTCCCTCGCCACGGAGTGGATCAAAGGCAAGACGATTACTGAGGCCGAAGCGATCAAGAACAGCGAGATCGTCGAGGAGCTCAACCTCCCTCCCGTGAAGATTCACTGCTCGGTCCTCGCGGAGGACGCGATCAAAGCAGCGATCGCCGACTACCGCGCGAAGCAAGCGGCCAAGGCCGCAGCAAAGGCAACTCCATGAACGTGGCTTCCCAAGAGATCGTTTCCACGGAAAAAAGTGGCGGTTCGGCGCAGGCTGCGTCGTCGTCCACGTCCGCTTCGGAGACGCGTCTCGACATCGCCATCAGCCCGCAATCGGTCGAGGCCATCAAGCGCCAGATCGCCAAGCGCGGCGTTCCCGATACGGCGCTGCGCGTCGGTATTCGTGGTGGTGGTTGCTCGGGCTTCTCCTATGTCATCGAGTTCCACGACGGCCCTCCGCGTCCGCGCGACCGCGTCTACGACCTCACCGCCGCTGACGGGACCGCCGTGCGCGTCGTCATCGACCCGAAGAGCCTCGTCTACTTGAATGGCGCGACGCTCGAATGGGAAGAGACGCTCATGCGACGCGGCTTCCGTTGGTCCAATCCACAAGAGAAGACGAAGTGTGGCTGCGGCCACAGCTTCACCGTCTGAGTGAATCGGATAGGTTGCTCTTGAACCCGTTTGCCGTGTTCGATTTGCCCGCGGTGTTCGCCCTGCCTCAGGATGAACTCGAGCGTCGCCACCTCGATCTGGCGAAGGCGGTGCATCCCGACCGATACGCGCAGGCGCTTCCGGCTGAGCGTCGCGACGCCGCCAATCGGGCAGCGACCGTGAGCGAAGCATTTCGCATCCTCCGCGACCCCGTGAAACGTGCAGAAGCCATCTTTCGACTCGCAGGCATTGGGGTCTCCGAAAACGAAGTTCCGAAGGCATCGACCGCGTTCTTGATGGATGTCATGGAACAGCGCGAAGCCCTCTCCGACGCACGCGCTGCGAAAGATCCCGCTGCCATTCTGCAGCTCACGAAGGCGATCGAGGCGAGTGAGGGTGGGGCTCTGGAAGCGTTGGCTTCGAAGCTCGCGTGGAAAGAGGGAACACCCAAAGAGGACCTCTTGCCCCTCTTGCAGCAGCTCTCGGAACTGCGTTACTACCGGCGGTTCCTCGAAGAGGCGGAGCGCGCTCTGGACGATTGTAGCTAAATGGACCTCCTGGAAATTTTCGACCCCAAAGCTCCGCCTCGCCCCATCGGCATCGACCTCGGGACGACGCACTCCCTCGTTGCGTACGTTCGCGATGGTCGCCCGGTAGCCATCAGCGATTGCAACGACGTCACGCTGCTGCCGAGCGTCGTATCCTACGACGGGTCCGACTCGCCGACCGTAGGCGTGCTGGCGAAAGCGCGCGCTGCGGAGGCTCCGCGCGAAACGATCGTGAGTGTGAAGCGCTTCATGGGGCGCGGTGCCGACGACCCGGAGACGCTTCGGATGGGGCCATACGCCTTCGTGCCTCGACAGGAGGGCGGTCCCAACACGGTGAAGTTTCGCGTGCACGACAAAGAGGTCACGCCCGTCGAGGTGAGCGCCGAAATTCTTCGGGCGCTGAAGCGACTCGCCGAAGACGAACTTCGAACCGTGGGCGGTGCCGTCATCACCGTGCCGGCCTACTTCGACGATGCTCAACGTCAGGCGACGAAAGATGCAGGCAAGCTCGCAGGACTCGAAGTCCTTCGCCTCCTGAACGAACCCACCGCAGCGGCTCTCGCGTACGGTCTCGAGACGAAAAAGAACGGTCGGTTCGCGGTGTACGACCTCGGTGGAGGCACGTTCGACATCACCATACTTCTGCTCGAAGACGGCGTCTTCCAAGTGCGCTCTACGGGCGGCGACAGCGCGCTCGGTGGTGACGACATGGACCGTGCGCTCGCCGAAGAGTTGTCCGCGTCGTTCGGTCTCTCGGCGGAAGCCACGAAGCGACCAGAGGTCATCCGCCTCCTCCTCGACCTGGCGCGCGACACGAAGCATCGCCTGACGGACTCGAACGAGGTTTCCGTTTCGAACCCCTTCGACGAAGGTCCCCGCACGACGACCGTGACGCGTGAACGCTTCGATGCGCTCATTGCACCGCTCCTCTTGCGAACCGAGGTCGCTTGCAAGCGCGCGCTGCGTGACGCTGGCCTCAAGGCGTCCGAACTCGATGGCGTCATCCTCGTCGGGGGCTCGACACGCGTCCCTGCAGTGCGCGCGTTCGTGAAGCGCATGTTCGAGCGCGACCCCCTCTGTGATCTCGATCCAGACCAAGTCGTTGCGCTCGGTGCCGCACTGCAGGCCGACCTGCTCGCGGGAAGCGGCAATGCGGACGACGTGCTCCTTCTCGATGTTCTTCCGCTCTCGCTCGGCATCGAAGTGGGCGGAGGTGTGGTCGACAAGATTCTCCCGCGCAACACCACCATCCCGACCGGCGCTCGCGCGACGTACACCACTCAGGAAGACAAGCAGACGGGGTTCGAAATCCACGTGGTCCAAGGGGAGCGCGAGCTCGCGGCCGACTGTCGCAGTCTCGCGCGCTTCACGCTGCGTGGCATTCCTCCGATGCCCGCCGGCGTCGCACGTCTAGAAGTGCAGTTCAACGTGGACGAGAACGGTCTTCTGCGCGTGCACGCCAAAGAGACGACGACCTCCATCGAACAAACGGTCGACGTGAAGCCGAGCTATGGGCTCGACGACGAAAC
Source organism: Polyangiaceae bacterium (assembly GCA_046351415.1). Lineage (GTDB taxonomy): Bacteria > Myxococcota_A > Polyangia > Polyangiales > Polyangiaceae > JABFRG01. The sequence continues at coordinate 400,124 of JAXLYO010000004.1, forward strand.
GGTCGAACGCATGCTGCTCGACGCGCTCGATCACGGCGAAGACGATTTGCGAAAGCGCAAGCTTGCCGAGGTTCGTGTCGAAGCGCAGCGCATGGCCCTCGCGACCGAAAAGGCGATCGTGGCCGATGCGGGCCTCCTCGAGGAAGGGGAGTCCGAGAAGATCTCTCAGGCGCTCCTTGCGCTCACTACCGCAGCGAAAGGCGATGAAGCCGGGGCCGTGCAGAGCGCGATCGAAGCGCTAGACGCTGCAACGAAGGCGTTTGCCGGGCGACGGATGAACCGTGCGATCATGGAGGCGATGCAGGGCAAAGACGTGGGTCAAGTCGAGGCGCAAGTGGCGCACGCACTCACGGTCGAGGAGGCCCACGAACAACGTGGCTACCGAACGACGGGGCCCCATGACCATGCGAAGACCGACGAAGGGAAGGGCTGAGCCGTGACAAAGGTCGTGTTCAAGGGCTTTGCAGAGGTCGACGTACCCGTAGGCACGAGCCTGCTCAAGGCCGCGCAGACGGTCGAAGCCCCCGAAGGGTACGCGTGCGGCGGGGTCTGCGCGTGTTCGACGTGCCACGTCTACGTTCTCTCCGGAGGTCATCTCCTCTCCGAAATGGAAGACGAGGAGAACGACATTCTCGACAAGGCGTTCGACGTGCGTGCGACCTCTCGCCTCGGTTGTCAGGCCAAGATCGAGAAGGACGGTGTGATCGAGCTCGAAATTTCGCGGGAGAGCCTCGAAGCGTACGAGAACGAGCATCCGGAACATCGCGGCAAGTACACGGGCCGCAGCAAGTAGCCGTTCGTCCCAGCTTCGCGCGTCCTCACAGGAAGCCGCGCGTTCGGGGTTGCCATTTCCTCATGCGTGAGATACTGAACGGGCAATCAGTTGTTCCTATTGGAAACCACCCTTTGCCGGAGAAATCAGCATGAGCCTCACGTTCTATTACGCCCCGATGTCCACCGCTTCCGTCACCGCCCTCATCCTCGAGGAGCTCGAGGTTCCGTGCGAGCGTGTCAAGCTCGACCTCAAAGCGGGCGACGCGAAGAAGCCCGACTTCGTGAAGTTGAACCCCAACGCAAAGGTGCCGGTCATCGTTCACGATGGAACGGTGCTTTGGGAGTCGACGGCGATCACGATGTATCTCGGCGAAACGTTCGGCGTCGAGAAAGGGCTCTACCCCGCCGCCGGCCCGAAGCGCGGCGAAGCGATGAAGTGGATCTGCTGGGGGGGCGTGACGCTCGTCGACGCCGTCTACCGCTGGGCTCGCAACACCAGTGAATGGATGCCCGCCGACCAACGCAACGCGAAGGCGGGTGAGATCGGTCGGCAGGAGATCGACAACTGCCTCCGCATTCTCGACAGCGCACTCGAAGGCCGCTCCTATCTCATCGGCGATTTCTCGCTCGCGGACGCGCACCTGTTCTCGCTCATGGGATGGCTCCAGTACATGAAGATCGATCTCTCTTCGCACAAGCACCTCATGGCGTGGTTCGGACGCTGCGCAGAGCGCCCTGCGTCGAAACGAATGATGCAGAACCCCTGAACCGAACGCGCCCTTTCTTGCGGCCGCGGCGGAAGGCGAGTCATGGCCCCAGTACGCTGCTCTCGTGACACCGAGTGTGAATGAACCAGGGGGGCGGCGCATCTCGAGGGGAGTCATGCTCATGCGCATCGCTTCCCTCGCGCCCGTCCTCGCCTTGTTCACCATGGGCTGCGTGTCCCACGAAGGGGGTGCAAAGGCGCCTTTTTCCACGACCGCGCGCATGCATGCGGAGGTTGCCGCAGAGTGGGCAAGCTGCGCGGGCTTCGCCGGTGCCGTGCACGCCGACTCCACGTGCGCGCGCTATGATCAACGCAGCGGCGGCGTAGGGCCGCTCGATTCTCGTGTGAGTCCGGGGACCGCGACGGCGCGCGTCGCGTGTGGCTCGGACCTTCGCCTGACGAACTCCCGATTCCGAGTCGATTGCGCGAGCACGTCGGCCCATGCGCACGTCATGCTGCTCGTTCTCGAAGACCGAGCTCATCCGGAGAATGAGGGCACGCGACACACGCTCGGAATCTACCGAGGCGCGTTCGACTTCATCCAGGTCTGGGTCGCCGATCGCGGTCCCTACGTCGACTTCACCGTCGACTACGGCGTCCTCTGAGAGCCGTGCGCGTGCGAACGCTGACCAGCGTGCATCTGCGCACGGCTTTTCCGGCTCGGCTCGCGCTGCTTGTTTCGTCCTGAGATTCGACGCGTCTTCGTGGGCATGAGCTTTGCTTACGCGGTGCGCATGCGCCTAGCGATTTCCTCAACGACCCTTCTTGCGTGGCTACTCGCCGCTTGCGCGTCCACGCCGACCACCACGGGGGGAGCCGATGCCTCCACGGCCGCACTCGATGCGTCGGTGAGCGATGCCGGTTCGAACGATTCTCGCTGCGCCGAGCCGAACACGCCTAGTTCGACGAACTGCGGAACGCTTTCGTGGGAGACCAGCGAAACGAAGTCCCGTCCCCGAAACCATCACGTTACGCTGCTCGCGACCACCAAAGCAGGGCCAGCGCTCTACGTGCTCGGGGGCGTCGAAGGCTCGAAGGAGCTCACGAGCGTCGATCGCATCACGCTCTCGAAGGATGGGGTGCTCGGTGAATCGGTGGAAACTACACCGATGCCGATGGCGATGGGCGGACACGTAGGGGTCGTGGTGCCGGGAGCCATCTTCGTCGCAGGTGGAATGGGCATGTCGGGAGTCTCGAACGAGAGTCATGCAGCGCCTTTGCTCGATGACGGCTCGGTCGGCGCCTGGAAAATGGGGCCCTCCGTGCTCCAGAAGCGCATGCATGCGGGCGCGTTTGCGTCGGGCAACACGGTCTATGTTCTCGGTGGGTTCAACGACCCGAACGTATGGGACGACATCGTGCGCACGACGGTCGACCCAAGTGGAACCATCGCGGAGTTTTCTTCCGCGGGAAAGCTGCCGGGGCCGCTCTCGCATTTCGGGCTCATCTATGCGAACGGATACGTGTACGTGACCGGCGGGCTCGACAAGTCGGCCTACGCGAACCCACCTGCGCGCAAAGACGTGCATCGCGGTCGTGTGAAGGAGGACGGAACCATCGGAGACTGGACCGCCATGCCGCCCTTGCCACGCGCGCTCGCGACCCACGGCATGTTCCTCTACGGCGGCTACATGTACGTCGTTGCCGGTATCCAAATCACGGGCGCTGCGAACCAGGAGAAGGCCGTATGGCGCGCGCCCCTCTTGCCCGACCATGGGCTCGGACCATGGGAAGCTTCCGCGCCGTTACCGATGGCCAAAGGGCACGCCCATCATGCCCCTGTCTTCGGTACCCATGTCTATTCCGTGGGCGGTGCCGTGGACTTCGCCCTCAAATCGACGGACGCGATCCACGTGGGCACGTTCACGCTCTGACGATTTCGGCGCCTACAGACCCGCGCTACGGAAGCCGCGATCTTGCGCCGCAAGACGGTTCCAGCGCGGTGACACGAAGGCTCGCATCATTTCGCCAACGAGGTGTAGTTGGTCGAAGTGATCGTGCGGGCCGCCGCCGCGCCACATACGACCATGGAGGGCGCCTGCGTCGCTCTTCCACTTGAGTGTCATGCCGAGGCCGTTCTTCTCTTGAACGCCGGTGCCTGTAACGTGCACCTGATTCATGATGGCTTCGATCGTCTCTGCGCAGCTCGCGTAGTCGGGCGGCAAGATGCTCGAGCTCGACATGACGAGCGCTTTCGCGCCCTCTTTTGCCTTCTCCGCGAAGCGCACGAACTTGCCGATGGACTTCGTGTCGACCCACTCGACACCGCGGCCCATGGCCGGGTTCGTCGGATTGCCCATCAACACTTGTCCGCTCTTGGGGTCTGCGTAAGGAGCATGAGCGCTGTCGAGGAGAACGACCGCGTCGATCTTCTGCGCCGTCTCGCTGTTGCCGAGAAGTGCGCCAACGCCCCCCATGCCCGCGCTCCACGAAACGACGCCGAGACGACGAAGATGCAGCGGTCGCTTCTCGCCCTTACTCTTCATGTCGGCGAACGTCGAGCGAACGACGAAATCGAGGTAGCCCGGCGAGGCAAAGAGCTTTGCATAGCCCGCGCTGCCGACGACTTCGCGAATGGCAATGCTCGCAATGACGGCGTTGAGGCCGCTCTCACGCCACTCTTTGTCGGCCATCATGGCCCCGTTCAAGTGGATCATGAGGTCGACGCCGCCATCGGCACCCACGTCGAGATTCTTGGGCGCGAGGTACGCGCCATAGCCCGTGCCGAGCCACTTGCCGTACTCGACCGGCGGAACCGTGAAGTCTTTGGAGCGAACGTCGGGCTCGGCGGCAGCAGCGAGGATCGCCGGCGCGGCAGCAATTGCATTCGTTACGTTGGCAGCGCTGACAGGCGCTGCTGGCGGGATGGGCGCGGCTTCGGCCTTGTTCGGCGGTACCAGCCCAAGGAGCATGAGAGCCCCGACCATGTAACGTGCAACATGCATCAAATCACCAAACCCGGTGCGGGGAACTTTGCGCAAACTTCGCGCACTTCCCCCGCGATACGGCCTAGAAGGGTTTCATCGGTAGGTGAAGCCACCACGCGCTCCATCCAATTGGCAAGTAAGAGCATTTGTTCCCGCACCATGCCTCGCGACGTGATCGCGGGGGTTCCGATGCGAAGGCCCGACGGATCGAAGGGCTTGCGCGGGTCGAAGGGGACGGCGTTGTAGTTGAGAACGATGCCGGCGCGGTCGAGCGCTTGCGCGATCGGCTTGCCAGCGTGGCCCTTCGACGTGAGGTCGACGAGCATGAGATGGTTGTCGGTGCCGCCGGTGGTGACAGAGAAGCCACGCTCCATGAGCGCCGCGGCGAGCGCCTGCGCGTTGTCGACGACAGCCTTGCAGTACGTCGTGTACTCGGGTTGCAACGCTTCTTTGGCCGCAACGGCGATGCCGGCGGTCGTGTGGTTGTGCGGCCCGCCTTGGAGACCGGGGAAGACGGCCTTGTCGATCTTGGCGGCGTGCTCCGGCTTCGTGAAGATCATGCCGCCCCGGGGTCCGCGGAACGTCTTGTGAGTCGTGGAGGTCACGACATCGGCAATTCCGATGGGGGAGGGATGCACGCCCGTCGCCACGAGACCAGAGATATGCGCGATGTCCGCTGCGAGGACGGCGCCGACCTCGTCCGCGATGGAGCGGAATGCCTGGAAGTCGAGCGTGCGTGGATAGGCCGTCGTGCCGCACCAGATGAGCTTGGGCCGGTGCTGTTTCGCCAGCGAACGGACTTCATCCATGTCGATCCGGTGGTCCGACTGGCGCACGCCGTACGGAACGCTCTTGAAGAAGAGGCCGGTGATCGAGACCGAGTGGCCGTGGGTGAGGTGACCGCCAGCAGCGAGGCCGAGACCCATCACCGTATCGCCGGGCTTGCAGAAGGCGAGGTAGACCGCGAGGTTGGCGGGGCTGCCGGAGTACGGCTGTACGTTGACGTGGATGGGCGCCCCGGGCACCGCTGCCGACTTACCGAAGAGCTCTTGGAGCCGAGAGATGGCGAGCTGCTCGACCTTGTCGATGACCTGCTGGCCCTCGTAGTAGCGCTTGCCGGCGTACCCTTCGGAGTACTTGTTCGTCAGGACGGACCCAGACGCTTCGAGGACGGACCGCGAAACGTAGTTCTCACTCGCGATGAGTCTGAATGTGTCTTGCTCGCGACGATTCTCGTCGGCGATGAGATTCGCGACCTCTGCGTCGAACGTCGAAAGGGATGCCTCGCCGGACCGCATGAAGGAAGGGAGAAAACCCTAGAATAGAAGCCCCGCCAAGCCTTTTTTGCACGGTACATCCAATTGCTTGGGGCTCAAACGATTTCGGAAGAACTGTGCCAAGGCTCAAGTGTTCGTTTGTATTGAGCAATCCTGTAAGACACCGGACGTACGATTCATGTATGTGAATGTGGGCAACAGTCCTCCTAAAGTGACAAAGGGCCATTTTCCAGGTCGATATCGAGGGTCCCATGGAACGCGGGCGAAGCGACAGCGGGACGCCCCCGACAGGTTGGCGATGATCGGCGAGTGTCCTCTGGCCAGAAGGTCGCTTCCGCAGAGGAGCTCCTCCACTCCGGACACCAAAGGGCGTTCGCGAGAGCGGATGCGAGGCCCCAGGGGGACGGAGCCCAAACGCGGCCAGGGGCCCGAGCGATGCGCAGAATCGAATTGCGAAGCATTTTTTGACTCGGGACACTAGGCTGCGGACCGCTGACTCGACCCATGCGAACTACGCTCATCACTTGTGCAGTCCTGCTCTTCTCGACCGCCGCTCATGCGGACGACGTTGCGCCGCCGGCGCAGACACCGGTCACCCCGCCCGCGCCAGCTCCTGCACCTGCTCCTTCCGCGAGCCCAGCGACGCCCGCCGGTGGAGCGGTGCCCGAAGGCACGGGGCCGAGCGCGTCCCCCGCAGCGCCAGCTCCCCCGTTGCCGCCTCCAGCTCCAGCTCCAGCTCCAGCTCCAGCTCCAGCTCCAGCAGCGCCCCCGCCGCCTCCGGTCCCCGTCGCTGCCCCGCCACCGGAGCCTCCGCCCATGGCGCGCATTCGTTCCGGCTTCATGCTCGGCATCAGCGTGGCAGGTGCCCTCGGTGCCTCCGATGGATACCCAGCGGACGTGAAACTCCAGACGCCCGACTATTACGGCTCGACGCCCCTTCTTCCAGGAATCGCGGGTCGCCTCCTCGTGATGGGCGCGCTCACCGACTACCTCAACATCGGGTTTTTCGCCGCGCGTGGCAACTTCGGCAACGGGACGTGGTCCGTGACGAGCGGAGGCGGTGGTCTTCGCGCAGAGGTGTTTCCACTCATCTCGGTATGTTCGTGCGCCGTTCCCACCTGGTTGACGCGCGGTTTCGGTATCTATGGAGAAGCCGGGGTCGGCGGCGTAACGACGCAAGTCAAAGCGGCCGGCACTTTCGAAGACATCAGCGGAATCCAGTCCCACCTCGCACTCGGCGTGCTCCAAGAGTTCTTCGCGGGTCGCAACTTCACGTTTGCGCCTGACCTTCGCTACGAGGTCGTGACGTCGAGCTCTGCCGACAAGAACGCGCTTGCGCTCGGCGTTCGCATCGCTTGGTACCCAGGCAACTGAAGCGCAGCTTCGAGGCGAGGCTGTAGGCGGTCCCAAATATCATGGTGAGACGGCGCCGGGCGTGCACGCGCGGCGTTCGGCATTCTCGAACGCACGAACTTCTGACCCAGGGCCCGGAGTTCGGGTATCCTACGGCCCGTGGCGACGGACATCTTCGGCCTCGAGGGGCAAGTCCTCGATGGGCAATTTCGGGTGGAGAAGGCCATAGGAGAGGGTGGGTTCTCCGTCGTCTATCGTGGCCGTCACATTGGCCTCGATGAACCCATCGCCATCAAGTGCCTGAAGCTCGCCCCCTCGCTCGGCGCGGCCGTCATCGACTCGTTCGTTCGTCGTTTCAGGGACGAGAGCAAGATTCAGTACAAACTCTCCCAGGGCAATCTCTCCATCGTTCGCGCCATCGCTTCGGGCACGAGCATGGCGCCTTCGACGGGCGCGCTCGTTCCGTACATGGTGCTCGAGTGGCTCGACGGCACGACGCTCGAAGCCGACTTCGAGGCGCGCCACGCTCGCGGTCTCACGGGGCGCTCGCTCGAGGAGATGATGGCGCTACTCGACTCTGGAGCCGAAGCGGTTGCCTATGCGCACACGCAGGGCGTCATCCATCGTGACCTGAACCCTGGCAACTTCTTCATCGTGAAGCCCCAAGCAGTGCCGCGCGCGGGGGAAGGACCGATGTCCGGGTCTCCCGACCGCAACAAGCCTCGCCTGAAGATCCTCGACTTCGGCGTGGCGAAGGTCGTGAGTGATCACGCGATGGAGCTCGGGCCTCGCGCCCAAACGATGGGCTTTATCCGCATTTTCTCGCCCGCGTACGGTGCGCCCGAGCAGTTTCAAGACTCTATCGGCAAGATGGGGCCTTGGACCGATGTCTACACCTTCGCGATGATCGCGCTCGAAGCACTGTGCGATGCCCAGCCGTACGAAGGAACCAACATTGGCGAATACGCGGCGCACGCCCTCAACCCGAAAGTGCGTCCGACGCCGAGGACGCTCGGGCTCACCGTATCGGACGAGATCGAACAAGTGTTCGCTCGGGCCCTCGCGCTCAAGCCCGAAGATCGATTCAACGATCTCGGTGAGTTCTGGGGGGCGCTGAAGAGCGTCGTGCGGATTTCGCGCGAGAAGATAAGCTTTGCCGCTGCTCGTCAGACGCCTTCGCTCGCGCTGCCCGCGGGGGACGACGAAGACGACGTGACCGAGGTGAAGAGCGCCGGCGAGCTTCAGACGCTCATCGAGCGTGTGTCGAAGAACTTCGGTCATGCAGACCTCAAAGCCACGAGGGTCGCCGACCCGACGGGCCTCGCGGAGGCGCCCGATACCTACCGAGAAGACCTCCCGACCGCGGAAGGCGAGCAAGATCAGACCGTCGCGAGAAAACTACCGGAAGCCGACGCGGCCCGTGCCTTCGCAGCAGGCGCCGCGAAGACGCTCGCGTTCTCTTCGCCGTCGCCGTCGTCCGAAGCGGGTCGAGAAGTGCAGCGACCGATCTCGGACATGCCGAGCGACATCACGCCGATGGCGAAGCCTTCGCCCGCAATCCTTCGGACACTGGCGTTCTCCGCGCAGCCGCCCGTGTCGGCTCAGCCGCCTGTGTCGGCGCAACCACCGATTGCCGCGCCTCCTTCTTCGAATGAGTTTCCGGCTCCGCCTCCGGTGCTGCACTCCCAACCAGCACCCGCGGTCTCCAGAGGCGCTCCCGTCGACCCCGCCACTTCGCCGGTGGCTTTTTCGCCGCAAGCGTTTCCGTCGCCGGGTGCGCCGCCCACCGCGGCAGCCTTTCCGCAGCCGCCGCCCGCTTCTCCAGGGGGTGGGGCGCCGGTGCCTGACAACGCCGCGCACACCATCGCGCTCTCGGGGGCACCTTCCGGGGCGCCGCCCGGCGGCACAATCGTGCATCATGCACCTAATGGTCCGGCCATGCCTCGACCTTCGATGAGCGGCGCGGCGTACGCTCCCCCTTCCGGTGGGCACCCGCAAGCGTCGCCGATGCAGCAGCCGTTCATGCAGGGCCCGCCCATGCACGCCCCTCAACCACCCGCACAACCGATGCAAGGTCGGCCTTCGGGCTACGGGGCAGCGTCCGCTGCCGCGGGGTACGCCATGCCGCAACAGCCTCCTGCACAGGCGCCGGCTGGCTACTCGCCACAAGCGGCCCCGACGTTTCCGATCTCGCACGCAGAAGCAGCACCCGCTCCCGAACGGAAAGGCCGGGGGCTCGTGATCGCGGCGGTCGCAGCCATCGTCCTCCTCCTCGCTGGTGCGGGTGGGCTCGTGCTGTTCTTGAAGCGCGGTGACAAGCACGCAAAGCCCGGCGGTCCCGCTGCAACGGCGACCGCTTCGGCCACGCCTTCGGTTCCCGTGAGCGTCGCCGTGCCGAGCGGCGATCCGACCCCGACGGCAACTCCCGGACCCACTGCAAGCGCCCCCGACATCACGCCGCCCGTTGCTTTGCCGGACCCGACGCCGAGTGCGACCGCGCCAACGCCTTCCGCTGCGCCGACCGTGACGGCTGCCCCGAAGGGAAGTGGTCCTTCTCCGACCCCCGTTGCGCCCGCGCCGAGTGCGCCCGCCACTGCAGAGTCGTCGAAGTTCGACAGCAAGGCAGCCAACGCAGCGGCGAACAAATGGGGCGTCATGGCTGCCTCGTGCAAAGAAAAGGACGGTCTTGGTGGACCCGGCACCGCGAGCATGACCTTTGCCCCGAGTGGCGACGTGACGTCGGTGACCATCGATCCGCCCTATGCGGGCACGACGGAAGGCGCATGCGTCCAGCGCTTGCTCGTTCGCTCGAAAATGAGCCCTTACGAGGGCGACCCGGGCACCATTCGGTATCGCTTCAGCCTTCCGAAGTGATGCGGTAGGTTGCGGTCATGTCCGACGCACGTTCCCGTGAACTCTTTGCTCGCGCGCAATCCGTCATTCCCGGCGGGGTCAATAGCCCGGTACGCGCATTCCGCAGTGTCGGTGGGGAGCCCGTCTTCGTCTCACGCGCGGAAGGCGCATATCTGTACGGCGCAGACGATGTAAAATACACGGACTACGTAGGCTCGTGGGGCCCCATGATTCTCGGTCACGCTCACCCGGTCGTGCTCGGGAAGCTTCGTGACGCGCTCGGCCGCGGGACGAGCTACGGCGCTCCCACGGAACTGGAAGTAACGTTTGCCGAGAAAGTGTGCTCGCTCTATCCGTCGATCGAGATGATGCGCGCGGTCTCCAGTGGGACCGAAGCGACGATGGCGGCCCTTCGGGTCGCGCGCGGATTCACGGGGCGCGACCTCATCGTGAAGTTCGAAGGGTGCTACCACGGCCACGCAGACTTCTTGCTCGTGAAGGCTGGCTCTGGCGCCATGACACTCGGTGTTCCCGATTCGGCAGGTGTTCCGTCGGCCTCCGCCGCGAGCACCCTCACGATTCCGTACAACGACGTGCCCGCCCTCTCCGCGTTGTTTCTCGCGCATGGCGCACGCATCGCCGCGGTGATCGTCGAGCCCGTGGTCGGGAACATGGGATGCGTTCCGCCGGACGCAGGGTTTCTCGGGGCCATCATCGAACTCTGCGCAAAATACGGGGCCATCTCCATCTTCGACGAGGTGATGACCGGTTGTCGTGTCGCTCGCGGGGGCGCGCAAGAAAGGTACGGCCTATCGCCGGACATGACGTGTCTTGGCAAGATCGTCGGCGGAGGACTGCCCCTCGCAGCGTACGGCGGTAGGCGCGACATCATGAGTCGCGTCGCTCCTTTGGGCCCCGTCTACCAAGCAGGAACGTTGAGTGGCAATCCCATCGCCGTGACAGCAGGTCTCGCGACGCTCGACCTGCTCGATGGTGCAATCTACACGCATCTCGAGGAGCTAGGCGCGCGCCTCGAAGCAGGCATCGTCAATGCCCTGACCCTCACGAAGACCGTGGGCTGCGTGCAGCGCGTCGGGTCCATGCTGACGCTGTTCTTCGCCGAAGGACCGATTCGTTCTTTCGGTGATGCGATGCGCGCCGACACGAAGCGCTTCGGGCGTTTCCACGGAAAACTGCTCGAAAGAGGCGTCTACTGGCCGCCGTCGCAGTTCGAAGCCGCGTTCATCAGTGCTGCGCACACGAGCGCGGATATCGATCACACCATCGAAGCGATGAAAGAAGCGCTCACAGCCTCGCTCGAAAGCTGACATACGCGAAGCGGCGTGGCCCGAGGACCACGCCGCCGCATTGTTCCCGAGAAGGCGCGTCTATTGCGCGCGCTTGTACAGGAACGCTTCCGTGGCGCCGCTCGCGTACCGAATATTGCCGCGCCACGTGCCCGTCGCGGAGTCGTTCTCGGTAACCTCGAAGGTCGCGTCGCTCTTCTTCGCCGTTCCGATGGTCCAGTTGAAATCGACGGCCGTCCTCGATCTCGCCCGTGCGAGCGTCGATTTGGAAACCGACCTTGCTCTTGTCGTTCGCGTCAGCGGCGTACGTCATATTGAACTCGACGCTCCACTCGCTTGCACCGACGAGCTTCGGGTCGCGCTACGCAAGCAGCGTGGCCTTGTAGCGATAGCATTCGGAGGTACCTGGCACCGCGCTCGTATTGCCGAAGTTTTGTCGCTCACCGACCCGCTCGCGCCCTGCTTGGGGAGGACGTCGTCACTGGCCGTGTCACCCTCGGAATCGGAAGCGCCGCGACGCGGAGGGCCCCCTGAGTGGCAGGGCTTCTTCGGTCAGGCCTTTTGCGCTGCCTTGAGTTTCGCTTGAGCAGCCGCGAGCCGGGCGATGGGGACGCGGAAGGGGCTGCAGCTCACGTAGGCGAGGCCCGCCTTCTGGAAGAAGTGGATGCTCTCGGGGTCGCCGCCGTGTTCGCCGCAGATGCCGAGCTTGAGGTCCGCGCGGCTCGCCTTGCCGCGCGTTACGGCGAATTCCACGAGCTCTCCCACGCCCGCCACATCGATCGATACGAAGGGGTCTCGCGTCAGAATCTTCGTGTCGACATAGGCGGGGAGGAACTTCCCTGCGTCGTCGCGCGAGAGACCGAGCGTCGCTTGGGTGAGGTCGTTGGTGCCGAACGAGAAAAATTCCGCGACCTCGGCGAGCTCACCGGCACGAAGCGCAGCCCTCGGTAGTTCGATCATCGTCCCGAACATGAAGGGAACGCGCTTGCCGCTCCCGAACACCTCTCCGGCGATGCTCTCGACGATCTCCTTCATGCGCACGAGCTCTTCTCGGGTGATTGCGAGTGGGATCATGATCTCGGGGAAAACGGCGATGCCTGCCGCCGATGCGTCTCGAGCCGCCTCGAGGATTGCTCGAACCTGCATCGCGTAGATCTCGGGATACGTGATGGCCAAGCGGCAACCGCGGTGCCCTAGCATGGGATTGAACTCATGAAGCTCGGCGACCCGTAGCTCGAGGCGTCGCGCCGGCACGTTCATGATCTTCGCGAGTTCTTCGATCTGCGCCGCTTCCGTCGGCAGGAACTCGTGGAGCGGAGGGTCGAGCAAGCGAATCGTGACGGGCAATCCGTCCATCTCCTTGAAGATGCCCACGAAGTCGGACCGCTGCTCCGGGAGGAGCTTTGCGAGCGCACGCTCTCGCTCGGTGCGCGTTTCAGCCAAGATCATCTCGCGAACGGCCCTTATGCGCGCATCGTCGAAGAACATGTGCTCGGTGCGACAGAGGCCGATGCCCTCTGCACCGAAAGCGCGCGCCGTCTTTGCGTCGAGCGGGGTGTCGGCGTTGGCACGAACTTTCATCGAACGTGCTGCGTCGGCCCACGTCATGAGGTCACCGAACTCTCCGCCGAGCGAAGCAGGAATCGTATCGACCGCACCGAGGTACACGTTGCCGGTTGCACCATCGAGCGTGATGATGTCGCCTTTCTTGAGGACCACCGGTTCTTTCCGCTCGCCGCTCTCACGCGATGGGTCGTGTACGTTCACGGTCATCTGTTCGAGTTCGTAGCTGATGGCGATCGCGCTCGTGCCGGCGACACAGGCCTTGCCCATGCCCCGCGCCACGACGGCGGCGTGGCTCGTCATGCCGCCACGTGCCGTCAAGATGCCGCGCGCGGCTTGCATGCCATGAATGTCCTCTGGAGAGGTCTCCATGCGCACCAGGATGACCGGCTTTCCTTGGCTCCCGAGTCGTTCTGCTTCGTCGGCCGTGAACACGATGTGCCCCTGCGTGGCACCCGGGCTGGCTGGGAGGCCCCGTGCGAGGAGCGTCTTTTCGGCCTTCGGGTCGAGCATGGGGTGAAGAAGCTGATCGAGCGACGTGGGGTCGACGCGCAGGACGGCCTCCGTTTCAGTGATGAGCTTTTCGCGCACCATCTCAACTGCCGTGCGTACCGCAGCGCGACCCGTTCGCTTCGCAGCGCGACACTGGAGCATGTACAAGCGCCCCTCCTCGATGGTGAATTCGAGGTCTTGCATGTCACGGAAATGGAGCTCGAGCTTCGATGCGATCGTCGTGAGCGCTTTGAACGCCTCCGGCATCGCGTTCGCGAGAGAATCGCCTTCGCCTTCGAGGTGGAGCGGAGTTCGAATGCCCGCGACGACGTCCTCGCCCTGCGCATTGGGAAGCCACTCACCGTAGAGCTTGCGTTCGCCCGTCGACGGGTCGCGCGTGAACGTGACACCCGTGGCGGAAGTCGAACCGAGATTGCCGAAGACCATCGACTGTATGTTGCACGCAGTTCCCCACTCGTCGGGAATGCGATTCATCTTTCGGTACACGATGGCGCGGTGATTGTTCCACGAACGGAAGACGGCCGAGATGGCTCCGCGCAGCTGCTCCCACGGATCGTCGGGGAATGCCTTGCCGGTTTCCTTGGCGACGATCGCCTTGCCCTCTTTGACGAGTTTCCGGAGTTCTTCCTCGGGGATCTCCGAGTCGGGGACTTTGCGCTTCAGCTCTTCGGCGTTGAGCCTCGACACGTCGATACTGCGCGCCGCTGCTACGCGTGCGCGGGCTTCGTCGAGCTGCTTTTCGAACGGCGCTCGGTGTACGCCGAGTGCAACGTCCGCGTACATCGTGACGAAGCGGCGATAGGCATCGTACGCAAAGCGGGCGTTGCCTGTGGCCTTTGCGAGTGCTTCGGCCGTATCGTCGTTCAGGCCCAGGTTCAAGATGGTGTCCATCATGCCGGGCATCGAAGCGCGCGCGCCCGAGCGCACGCTGACGAGGAGCGGACGCTCTTTTCCGCCGAACACGCGATTCGTAGAGGACTCGATTCGCGCCAGCGATGCACGCACAGCGGCCTCGACGTCAGAAGGGAGCTTCTGCTCTCGCGCGAACGCGGCGCACACGGTGGTCGCGATGGTGAATCCAGGGGGAACCGGAAGGCCGAGTGCCGTCATCTCGGCGAGGCCCGCGCCTTTTCCGCCGAGCAGGTCCTTCCGTTTCGGATCTCCCTCTGCCTTACCGTCTCCGAAGAAGAACACGTCACTCATGTGGTTTTCCTTGCTCTTGGTCGTGTCAGCCGAGTTTCGTGAAGTCGCCGAGCTTCAGCATGCAGAATGCACCGAACGCGAGCGTCTCCAGACGAGCGGGCGTATGGGGGTCGGCGGGGTCATTGACGAGCGTCTTTTCGAAGATGGCCTCGAGGTCTTGAGCGAGCAGCGCCGCGCCGCGTAGGGCATTTTCGACGCCTTCGGGTGAGTCGAGGTCCGAGGTGGCCTTCTCGATGGTGGATGCGAGCTCCAAGATGCGAACGTCTTCCGGCTTCGCCGGGTTGAGGCTCTTCGCGATGGCGGGAGCTTTGACGTCCTTGCTGATGCCCGAAAGGCGCTTCGCGACGCCCCGGGCCTGAGCGAGCCAAGGCTCGTTTCGCGTATGCGCAGCGTGAATGGCAGCTGCTTTGACGAACGCGCGCCCTGGAAGAGAGACGAGACTCCCGCTTTCGCCCGTTCCGCCCATGACACAGTCGGCAACGGCGGTCGAGGTGCGTGCTGCGAGGAGGCCTCGCAAGCGTTCGGCGGCGAACCCGAGGACCTTCGCGCAGGTCTGTTCGAGGTCGAGGTCGAGCTTCCGGCCTTGCTTCGCCAAGATCTCGTAGGCCTGACGGACGAAGTCTTCGAGGCTCGAGTGGCGGTACATGCCGCTCGGCGCTTCGGCCAGGATGCGCAGGGCTGCGATGCAGTTGCGACGAAGCGCATAGGGGTCGGCCGAACCCGTGGGTTCGAGTCCGACCGCAAAACACCCGACGAGCGTGTCGATGCGATCGGCGAGTGCGACGACGCACGAGAGTCCGCCGCTCGGCACCGCGCCGTCTGCACCAAGGGGGTGGTAGTGTTCTTCGATGGCTTCCGCGACATTCTCGTGTTCGCCAGCATGCAGCGCGTAGGCGCGCCCCATCTGTCCTTGCAGTTCGGGGAACTCGCCGACCATGAGCGAGACGAGATCGAACTTGCACAGGTGCGCGGCTCGCATCGCATGCGCGACCTCGAGCGTGCCGTCCGCATTTCGAACCATGTAAGATGCAAGTTCTTCGAGCCGGGCGACCTTGTCGCGCACGGTCCCAAGACGATTGTGGAACACGATGGATTGCAGCTTGTCGACGCGGGTCTCGAGAGCGACCTTCTTGTCTTCCTCGTAGAAGAACATGGCGTCGGAGAGCCTTGCAGTCATCACGCGGTTCATGCCCTTCGCGATGCGTTCGGGGTCGTTGGCCGTGTTGACCACCGCGACGTACGCAGGCACGAGTCCTCTATTTCCTTCGACACAGAAGTATCGCTGATGACCGCGCGCGACGGCTTTGATGACCTCCGCGGGTAGTGCGAGGAACTTTTCGGCGTAGTGCCCAGTCACGACGAGCGGTTCTTCGACGAGCGAGGCGTTCTCGGTCACCAGGATCTCTGCGTGGTCGAAGGTGCCGCCAGCGACCTTCGCTGCGTCCGCTACGCGGCTCATCATGAGGGCTTCGCGCTCCGTGCGGCTTGCCACGACGTGACGATCGCGAAGCGCCTTCTCGTAGTCCCCAGCGCGGGCGAGCGCGAACGTCTCGGGCGAAAGGAAACGATGCCCCCTCGTCTCTCGACCGGAGGCGATGCCAGCATACGTGAGCGGCAGGACCTCCTCGTCGAGCAGTGCGACGATCCACTGGATGGGACGCCCGAAGGCGACGTCGGAAGTGCCCCAGCGCATCGACTTGCGGAATGGAATGGCAGCCGAGATTTCGAGCAGTGCGGCGCCGAGGATGGCGCGAGCCTCCAGTCCCTTCTCGCGTTGACGGCCGACGACGTATCGGCCGGCCTTCTGCTTGCCGCTCGCCGCCTTCTCGACCACGACGAGCTCCGACACTTGGACACCGAGCTTGTTTGCGAAGGCTTCCGCCGCTTTCGTCGGCACGCCGTCGCGGAACGCAGCCGTTTCCGGCGGCCCCAGGACCTCTTCGTCGATGTCGCTCTGTTTGTCGGAAAGTCCCTCGACGAGAAACGCGAGGCGTCGGGGCGTACCGTAGACGTGGACATTCTCGTGCGAAAGTCGGCGCGCGGTCAGCTTGCCGGAGACGAGGCTCGGGAGCGCCGCGAGTGCGGCATCCACGAAGGAGGAGGGGAGTTCTTCGACACCGAGTTCGAATAGGAGCGAATGGGACATCGGACGGGCCCGAACCCTAGCATCCGGAGCCTCGCCGGCGGAGGACAAACTATTCGTTGCGCGACTGGGCGAACGCTCTCACCTTCCGGTCGTGAACTCGCGACGTTTCGATTCCTCCCCACTCGAGTCTTCGGGAACGCTTGGGGCAGCGCATGGCCTCATTGGGCGAAGCCCATCGATGCAGCGCCTCCGAGAGCGCCTCGAGAAAGTGGCCCCTACAGACGCACCCGTTCTCATTCAGGGCGAGACCGGGACCGGCAAGGAAGTCGTTGCACGCGCGATCCACTCCATGTCGAGTCGCGCCGATCGCCCTTTCGTCATCGTCGACTGCGGAGGTCTTCCGCCGACCCTTTTGGAATCGGAGCTCTTCGGCCATACACGGGGCTCGTTCACGGGAGCCCACGAACAGAGAATGGGCGCCATCGAGACGGCCAACACGGGCACCGTATTTCTCGACGAAATCGGAGAGCTGCCTCTCGATTTGCAACCGAAGCTCCTTCGTGTCCTCGAGCAGCGGACCATTCGCCGCTTGGGCGATTCGATTCACCGCAGCGTCGACGTCCGCTTCGTTTCTGCAACCCATCGCGATTTGCGAGCCATGGTTGCGGCGGGCCAGTTTCGTGAAGACCTCTATTTCCGCGTCGCCGTTCTCACCGTTACCGTTCCACCGCTCCGTGAGCGTCGCGAAGACATCTCGCTCCTCGCAGCGCACTTTCGCGGACCGTCGAGTGCACCGCTCGACGAATCGACGCTCACGCACCTCTCCCAGAGGAGTTGGCGAGGCAACGTTCGCGAGCTTCGCAACGTGGTCGAGCGCGTCTCCGCGCTGGGAGCGGAAGCTGCGCACTCGATTCCGCCGCCCGCCCCTTCGGATGGTACTCCCATCCCGGGCTCGCCTCGCGTTCCCTCCTTTTCGGGCGCACTCGAAGTGGGGGGGGCGAAGTCGGAATTCCCAGAGTCCGGCTACGCGACGGATTTGCGAACGTTTCGCGAGACGTGGATGGATCACGGGGAGCGGGCTTATCTCGTTCGATTGCTCGCCCGCTCGGCCTCGGACGTTACCGCAGCTGCGAAGGCCGCCGGTGTCGACAAGACCTACATTTACCGCCTCCTTCGCAAGCATCGCAGTCACGATCGCCTCCTCTCGGGACGTTGACGCGAACCTTCGAGAACGATTCGTCCCTTCGTCACCCAGGGGGGCGGCGAAGGTCGTAGGGCGTCCCGAACGATCTTTCGGACGCCCCGTCTCTCACGTACCTTCCGAAGGTGCTCGCCGGTGGCAACCATCAAGCATTCGGTGGCGGAACTCTCCGTTACCATTTGACGTATGGAGAGGGGTTCCACGTCTACACGCTGACGCGGGATCAGCTCCTCTTCGACTCGCAGTACATCCAGCCCCGCTTGGGACCGCCATTCGAACGCACGCTCCTCTACGCACTCCTCGAAGGAACCGTCGTTTTGCGCGACCCCGAAGAGCGCCTCGACGGACCGTGCCTGTTGCGCATCACCCCCTCGCTCCTCGAAGGCGCGAATGGTCGCCGCCCGCGGTCCTTCTTCAACTATGGATCGCCGCTTCGACTCGTGGTCTTGTGGACTTCGAACGCCCTCGTCGTTCCGCACGCGCGTCTCGACGCTGGCAGCGTGGAGGCGCGACATTTGGAATGGCCCCCTGGGCTTCTGGCCGCGTGCGAAGACTACCATCAGCGTACCGAACGCGGGGAGGCCATTCAGTCGCTACGGGCAGCTGCCGAACGGCTCGTCGAGGTCTGCATCGAGGCTGGATGGTTGCGACTTTCGGCCCAAGGAGCGTTCGACAAGCGTTGGGGCTCGCTCGTCGAACGGACCTTCGAAGGGCTCCTCCGCGCATGGATTCACTCGCGCAATTTGCCGTCGCTCTCCGACGTCTCTGGCTTCGTTGGCCTCTCTCGCAGCAAGCTCGCGCGAGACATCGAAGTCTTCGCGAGTAGCATCGCCTTGCCGGGCGCGAGGTGGCGCAGCACGACCTTCGACCTTCGTATTCGTCAGGCGACGACCTTCTTGAGCGCGCCGCATGCTGCGATCGGTGACGTCGCCAAAATCGTGGGGTACGGGAGCGTCGAGGCGATGGCGCGCGCGTTCCGTGACGCGGGGCTGCCTCCGCCCATCGAGGTCCGCAGCGCGCTTCGAAAGCTCGTGCTCTCACTCACCGAGGAGGTCGGTATTCCCGCGGCCAGGTCACCTGGTCCATGATGCGCGAGTAGCCCGGCATGGACCAGAACCGCGCGCTGCGGTAAGAGTGTGCCGATGGCCAAAGCTCCTTCGCGTTCCAAGCTTTCGTCGGGGAACGAGGCTTCCTCCGAGTCTACGCGTGGCACCGCCGAAGAGCGCATCTTCGACGGAGCCGAGGGGCTCGACGACGCACGCTTCGATCGCACGCTTCGCCCGAAGACCTTCGATGACTACGTCGGTCAGCAGAAGCACAAGGAGAACCTCCGCGTCTTCGTCAAAGCCGCGAAGCAGCGCGGCGAGCCGCTCGACCACGTCCTCCTTTCGGGGCCGCCCGGGCTCGGAAAGACCACCCTCGCGCAGATCCTCGCGAACGAGATGGGCGTTGCGCTCCACATGACGAACGGGCCCGTGGTCGAACACAAAGGCGCGCTCGCGGGGCTCCTCACGAAGCTCGGCCCCGGCGACATTCTGTTCATCGATGAGATCCATCGTCTCAATCCCATCGTCGAGGAGAGCCTCTATCCGGCACTCGAAGACTTCCGCATCGACGTCATGACGGGGGAGGGCGCCTTCGCCTCTGCCATCCAAATCGACGTGCAGCCCTTCACACTCGTGGGGGCGACGACGCGGACGGGCCTCCTGACTGCACCTTTGTTTTCGCGCTTCGGTCACGTCGTTCGTCTCGACTTCTACCCGCCGGAGGAGCTGGCTCGCATCGTCCTGCGCAGCGCCTCGCTCCTTTCGCTCTCCGTCGACCCAGATGCCGCCGCTCACATTGCGAAACGCTCCCGCGGAACGCCGCGTGTCGCCAATCGACTCTTGCGGCGCGTCCGCGATTTCGCGCAAGTAGCGGGCAGCTCGCGCGTAACGGCCTCCATCGTGGTGGACGCCTGCAGCCGCCTCGAAGTCGACGAAGTGGGCATGGACGAAATGGATCGTCGCCTTCTTCGCATCATCATCGAAGACTACGACGGTGGACCCGTCGGCGTCGAAACGCTGGCGGCCGCCATCGGCGAACCGCGCGATACCATCGAAGACGTCTACGAGCCTTATTTGTTGCAGCAAGGCTTCATCGGTCGCACACCGCGAGGCCGCGTCGCGACGCGAAAGGCCTACGCTCACCTCGGGCACAAACACATCCCCAAAGTCGTCGCCATGGCCGAGCCGTCCAAAACACCGTCTCTGTTTGGCGACGAAGAGTAGGACGGCATGATGGCACCGCAGAGCTCCCTTACGCCCGCCTCGGGCAAACTAGGTCTCCTCGTATGTGGAGGCCCCGCTCCCGGCATCAATAGCGTGCTCGGAGCCGCCACGATTCGTGCGCGGCTCGCCGGCGTGGAGGTCATCGGCATCCACGATGGCTTCAAACACATCATGGAGGGCGACATCTCGAGGGTGACGTCTCTCGAGATTCACTCGACGAGCCGTATCCATTTTCACGGAGGTTCGTACATCGGCATCTCTCGCGGCGGGCCATGTGACGACCCGAAGCATATGCAAAATACACTGAAGTCGCTCGAGCGACTCGGTGTCAACATGCTGATCACCATCGGTGGCGACGGTACGGCTTACGTGGCCAACCAGCTGTCGCTCGCGGGGAAAGGCGCCGTGCGCGTCGTCCACGTGC
The DNA here is from genome assembly GCA_046351415.1 of Polyangiaceae bacterium. GTDB lineage: Bacteria > Myxococcota_A > Polyangia > Polyangiales > Polyangiaceae > JABFRG01. The sequence goes on from JAXLYO010000004.1 coordinate 420,641, forward strand.
CAAAAACCATCGACAACGACATCGACCTCCCGCTCGACATGCCGACGTTCGGCTTTCAAACGGCACGCCACGTCGGCGTCGAGCTCGTCGAAAACCTGATGGTCGACGCACGCACGACGAGCCGGTGGTACTTCGTCGTGACACAGGGAAGAAAGGCCGGGCACCTTGCACTGGCGATCGGAAAGGCTGCAGGCGCGACCCTCTCGCTCATCCCCGAGGAGTTCCCTCGCGGCGCCCCCATGCGGCTCTTGGTCGACACACTCGTCGGGGCCATGATCAAACGTCTCGCCGGCGGTGGCAAAGGGCACGGCGTCGCGATGCTCGCCGAGGGCCTGGCCGGTGTCGTACGCCCCGAAGACCTCGCGCGGTACACGATGGTCCCTCACGACGCGAGTGGCGCGATCTCGTTTGCCAGCATCCACATGGGCGACGTACTCCAGCGAGCCGTGACGGAGCGTCTCGCCGAGCTCGGCATGAAGGTCTCCGCCCACGCGAAGGAAATCGGCTACGAGCTCCGGTGCGCAGCGCCCATTCCTTACGACATGGAATACACGCGCGACCTCGGATATTCGGCAGCGCGACACATCTTGGGGGGCGGCGATCGCGTCGTCGTCAGCATGCAGAACGGGCGCTTCGTTCCCATCCCATTCGAAGATCTCATCGACGCGGAGACCGGCAAGACGCGTATCCGCATGGTCGACCTCGAGTCGGACCGCTACAAGATTGCCCGAACGTACATGGTTCGGCTTGGCCGAAGTGACTTCGCTTCGGACGCCGAAGTCGCCAAACTGAGTGCAGTCTGCGGATTGACGCCTGAAGCGTTTCGTTCCGCCTTCGAACACGTCGTCCTCGGATAGCCGAGCTAGCCTAGCTAGACTCGACAGAAGCTGTCCCGAGCGGACCGTCCCGCCTCCTCACGTCGGGTGCGAGTCGCGTCATCGGTGGCGGAGGCAACCGCGAGCGCAAGCGAGGGTCATTGCTGTCTGCACGTTCTCGCGATACGCTTTCCGGCGTGGGGAACGGGCCGATCCTGGTTGTCGACGACGATGCCGTGAGTCGCCACGTGCTGTGTCAGGCGCTCTCGGCCCTTGGCGTGCCCGTGATCGCGGCCGATACCGGAGCGCATGCGCTCGCCGAAATGCGCAAAGAGTGCCCCTCGCTCATTCTGCTCGACGTCGTCATGCCAGACATCGATGGTTACGAGCTGCTCGCGACGATTCGCGGCGACGCCGTCTTGAGCGAGGTGCCCGTGATCGTGCTTACGGCGGTCGACGCCGAAGACGAGATTGCTCGCGCCTTCGAGGCGGGCGCCGACGACTTCGTGCGGAAGCCGTTTCGACCGGTCGAGTTGCTTGCACGTGTTCGCGGTCAGCAACGTCTCCGGGGGTCCATCGATCAGCTCGCCAAGCGTGAACGCGACACGCAACTCGTGCTCGAGCTCACGCAGACCCTGTCGTCGAATCTCGACTTTCGAGGCATTCTGTTCACGGTCGTTCAGCGCATCGCCGAGGTCGTGCTCGTCGACCGCGTCTCGATCGTCCTCGTTCGCGAAGAAGGCGACGTCGGGTACGTCGTCGCAGCGTCCGACGACGAGCAGCTTCGCGATCTTCCCATCGACCTTTCCGGCTATCCCGAGATCCGCCGCGCCGTGGAAACGGGCGAGCCGGTCATCATCCGTGACGCGACCGACGCGCGCCAACCCTCCGAACGCCCGCTCCAGGTCGGTTCGTACTCAGCGACGATGCGATCACCGGCGGTGAGTGCGCCGCCTGCTCTGTCCTCGCCCCCGTCGTCGAAGGCCGGAGACCCGGCCAGCGAACCGATCCCGTTCCGCTCCGCGGCGATTTTGCCCATCGTCTACGAGGGTCGGGCCACGGGCGTTCTTTTCCTTCGTTCTCACGCCGTCGATTCGTTCGGTCATCGAGAGACGGCTCTCTGCCGCATCGTCGCATCGGCCATGGCGATCGCTCTTCGCAACGCGCGTGTCTTGCAGTCGCTGCGCGAGCAAACGCAGCAGGTCACCGTGGCGCGATTCGAGGCAGAGCGAAAGCTCCGCTCGCTGCAGAGGTACGCCGACTTCTTCGAGAGCTCCGCGGACGGCATCATCGTGCTCGATCTCGATGGTCACGTGCTCTTCAGCAACCCCAAGGCCCACGAGATATCCGGCCATGACGGCAAGGCGCTCCAAGGCCTCGGCTTCCACCGCTTGTTCTCCATCTCGGCGGAGGACGTCACGCAGCTCTTCGAAGGGTTTTCGCGCGGCGAATTCCCCGAAGGCGCTGACTTCGGTCTCACGCGCCCGAGCGGAGAGACGCGCATCGTCAACACGAGCTTCACATCGGTGCTCCGAGAAGAGGGGGCCATCCTCTGCTCGTTCCGTGACGTGACCCAAGAGCGCGCGATGGAAGCCGAGCTCATCAAGACGAAGGACTCGCTCCAGCGCGTCATCGACTCTTCGTTCGACGCCATCGTGAGCGCCGACATGAGCGGAACGGTAACCATCTTCAGCCGCGCCGCGGAGCGCATCTTCGGCCGGCCAGCTTCTTCCGTGGTCGGAACGAGCGTCCGTCTGCTCTACCCCCCGGGCCAAGCCGAACACATCATGCGGCAGATTCGCAGCGGGGGCGGGCGCATCGAAGAACTCCAGTCCGAAGTACTCGATGCGAATGGCCGCACCGTACCCGTCTCCTTCTCCGGGGCTCTCGTTCACGACGGTGGTCGCGTCATCGGTTCGGTTGGTATCTTCACCGACCTCCGTGAAAAGAAGCGCATGGAGCAGCAACTGCAACAAGCGCAAGAGCAGATCATCGCGCAGGAGCGTCAAGCAATCATCGCGGAGCTCGCAGGCACCGCCGCGCACGAGCTCAATCAACCGCTCCAGGTCGTGCTCGCCTACGCCCAGCTCATGCAGCGCAAGCTGAGCGGCGAGTCGCCGGTTCGCGAGGCCGTCGACGTGGTCGCCACCGAGGTCCAGCGCATGGCCGACATCGTGCGCAAGATCGGACGCATCACGAAGTACGAAACCAAGGACTACATGGGGACGCAGCGCATCCTCGATCTCGATCGCGCGAGCCCCGAAAGCGACGCGAAGGTGCCTTCCTCCAAACAGTTGGGGCGCCCATGACGGTCTTGAAACGGCGCGCGTCGGCACCGGCCATGGTTGCCGTCGGCATGTTGCTCGGCGACAGCGGTGTTCGCTTCACGAACAACATTCCGGTCTCGTGGCTCGATGCGCTGTTCATGCTGGGGTGCGAACTTCCCACGGAAGAAGGGCAGGAACGCGTCGTCTCCGGCTTCACCCGCGGGCTCTCGGGCATCCTCACCGACGTCTCCGTGGCCGTTCGGTTCGTGGACGACGAAGAAATCCCCTCCGTCTACTACTCGGGGCAATCCATGGTTCCCGACCCGGGCAGCGGTCGCCTGTTCCCGAAACTGCAGGTCGAACTCGCCTTCGAGACGAGCGTGCCCGACGTAACGATGCATCTTGCAACAGACTCGCCCGAGCGACTCAAAGAGGGCGGTCCCCAGTGGCAGCTAGCTTCCCGAGCCGCGCTGCTTCTCGGCAGGCTCATTGCGAGCACGATCGCGAAGCGCAATGGCAGGCGTGAAGCGCTCGCTCTCAAGGCGGTCACGCGCGAACTCGCGCAAGCGGAGAAGCTCGCTTCGTTCGGGCAGCTCACGGCAGGCATCGTCCACGAACTCGGAAGCCCGCTCTCTGCCATCGTGGCGTACGTCGACTTGCTCGAACGGCGCATCGAGGAGGCAGGCTGGGGCGACGATGACAAAGAGAAGCTCCTTCGCATTCGCGATTCTGCGGGTCGTCTGTTGCGTTTCTCTCGCGACCTCTTGAGCTTCGCGCGTCCCTCGGATGAACCGATGGTGCCGGTTTGCATCGAGGATTTGGTGAGTCGTGCCGTCGCTCTCACGAGCCACGAAGTCGAGACGGCTCGTGCGACCTTGCACGTCGACGTGACACCCGCGCTTTCGCACGTACGCGGTCGCGCCGACCAGCTCCTGCAAGTCCTCCTCAACCTCGTGACGAACGCATGCCACGCGGTTCGCGATGGCGGCGACGGGGGCGAGATCCGCATCGTGGCGGAGCCGGCACCCGAGGACCCGGGGTATGTTCAAATCGTCGTCGAAGACAGCGGACACGGCATTTCCGATCACGACCTGCCTCGCGTATTCGATGCATTCTACACGACCAAGTCACGCGAGTCAGGGACCGGTCTCGGCCTTTCCGTCGTCAAGGGCATCATCCTCGAGCACGATGGACGCATCGAGGCGCAGCGCGGCAACCGGGGAGCACGCTTCGTCGTCGCCTTGCCGGTGGCGCGCGAGTAACGAGCCGTTCTGCGCGAGGGGCTGTCCCTATCCCTGGATGATTTCGGCACAGCCCACAGGCTACCGACGGTCGGACTAGCGTTCGTCGGGCTGCGGTTTCCACTCGAAGCGGTCGATGAGCCTCGGCGGTGTGTCCGACAAAGCGTCGTCTTTGCCGATGGTAAAGGCCTCGACGCGACCGTCCGGGTGTACGCACAAGCGAACGAAGTGCCTGAACCCCGGGTGGCCCAGGATGGTGAAAGCTTGTTCGTGCTCTAGCCCCGCGTACGAAGCGGCGAGGAGAAACGAGCCGTACGCCAGCGCCGTCAGGAGTGCGTAGATCACGACTGCGGCCGTGGGCCCGGCAATGCTCGGCAGGAGGCTCGGCAAGTACGATGCGAGCGGTGCCGGCAGGACACCGATGAGCGTTCCGAAGGGAATCGCGAGACTGAGCGTGCGTGCGCCCTTCTTGCCGCCGATAGAGTACAGAATCATGGTCACGACTACGGTGACGGCGACGACCGTCACGACGCGCGCGATCGTGCCGTGCGTCCAGGCTTCGAGTTCGAGCATGCCGAGGAGCGCCGCCGCGAGGTGGACGAGGTAGCCCGCGCGCCCCACCATCGACTTCCAGGGAACGCTCCATGCGAGGACGCGACTCATGGCTTTCGTCGGGTATTCGGCATCGGGTTCGCCGTGGGGATGCTTGCCGAGGCGCGTTCCGTGCAGAAACGCGCCGCCTCCCCCGGCAATGACGTGCGTAGAACGACCCAAATTGCGTCGCTCGTAGTGGTGGAAGTCTCCCGTCAAATACAGGATGGAGTCCTCTCGAAAGGACAGGCGGCAGGCGACGAGTGAATCTGCCCCCGCCGCATTGCGCTCGCCGAAGGCTGTCGCGGGATCGGATGCAATGTACATGATTCCGAGCCCCGGTCGCCGTATGCGTTCGGCGCGAAAGAAGTGCCGCTGACGAAAGTCCATGCGCCCGAGCTGGCGATCGACCCCCCAAAGGTCGAGGCCCGGTGCGAGCGGCATCGCGAAATAGCTAGCCTCTTGAACGGGGGTATATCCGAACAGCTGGAGACGCCGCCTGCGCTTCTTTCCACCGCCTGCCAGGAATGCACCCGCGGACCGACCCACACTGGCGAAGATCTTGAGGAAGCCCAGGGCTTCGTCGACGTGCAGCTGGCGAAGGGCGAGACCCACGCTTCTGTTTTCCGTGGCCTTCTTGATGAGCGGCGTGCCGATCTTCGCGATGCCTGCAAGGAGCGCGTTCTTCTTGCTCGTTTCCTCTTCGCGCGTTGGAACGTCGACCGAACGCCGGAACAGGCGACCGAACCCGTCGAGACCGTCGTACCAGTCGTGATTTCCGGGGACGCCGATGAGCAACCGCTTCACCGTCGGGCCCCTGTGACGAACGGCCCTCAGCGCGATGTTCCAAGGCTCGATGAGGCGCTTGTAGATCTCGTCGGCGGTGGCCACGGGATAGGCGATATCACCGCCCATGAGCAAGATGTCGCCGCGCGGAAGGATGCGCGCTGCTTCGCCTTCGGCGCCAGGAAGTGTGTAGGTTGCAGCAATCATGCGACCTACGGCGAGGCTGACGTCTCGGTCGTCGCCCGTGTCGGCGACGAAGTCGATGAAGACGGTGCGGTCGACTCCTTCGACGAGAGAAGGGGCGTCCTCCCTGCCACCGAGCACACGCAGCGCATGTTTGAGCGTCGCCGCGGGCTCAGCTGCACGCATCCAGTCACGGGAGTCGACCGCTTCGGCGGCCACGGCACGTGCGATGAACTTTCGGAAGTGGCCGTAGAGTGAGGTGATGCCGTACCAACGGACGCCGAACGGGGCGTGGGCTCCTTGCCGAAAGCGCCTCGGTGCAGGACCGGTACCCCGCGGGAGCAGCGGAATGGCCGCTACTTCCTGACTGTTCGGTCGTCCCGCTTCGACCGGTCCTTCATTGGTCGCGCTCTCGAATCGCTCGCGAACCTCCGGCGCCTTCGGCGCATTCTCGGCCGGAGCAGGCTCGTTCGATTCGGGCAAGCCGTCCTCCGCGGGCATTTGGCCGATGTTACCGGAACTTTCCGGCTTCGCGCGAAGTTCAGACAATCACTCGCAAGTCAATTTACACAGGTGAACTCCACAAGATAGCCTAAGCGCGGCACATTCCCATGCAATCATTCCTCCCTAGAGCCGGAAGCGGCACAGACGAAGCTCGCGGATTCGAGCCTCGTCGCATGCTTCACGGATTCGTCCTCGTTCTCGCCTCCTCCCTTTGTGCGTTCGCGTTCGTCCCGAGCAGCGTGGCCGCGGGGCCGAACGTCCGAGGCAAAGTGACAGCGCTCGACAAACTCGTGCCCGATGTCTACGCCGAGGCTGCCAAGCCTGACTCGAAGCGTTGGTCCTGGCGCGAACCGTCCCCCGCGGTCTCGCCGGCCCATCGCCACCTCAGCCCAAATGCTTCGCGCGACATCGTCGTGGCGGCGACGAACAACGGACAAAACCCGGCACTTTCGCAGCCCTTGCTCGTGCGCGTCACCGGTGGCCGAACCATTCCCGCGACGCTCGTCATTCCGCCTGGAACGCAACTCCAGTTCCGCAACGATGACCCGTTTCCGCACAAGCTGAAGGCAGAAGGCCAAGACGGCTGGAATGGCGCCATGGACACGCGCGGCACGATTCGCGAGTGGAAGGCGCCCTCGGGCGAGCAGCTCGTCGTCATTCGCGACGACCTCGCGCCCAGCGTTCGCACGTACATCAAGGTCCTTCCAGGTGTCGTCCAAACGACCTACCCGGGGCGTGACATGACTTTTGGCATGACGCTCCCCCCTGGAGACTACGTCCTCAAGGCATTCTTCGGCGGGAAGAAGGTCGGCAAAGACGTTGGCATCACAGCGAAGGAAAAGGGAACTTTGGAGATCAAAGAACCCATCAACTTGGGGGAGGGAGGGTAACCGCCATGATGATCCTCTCCCGAGTTTGGTATCTCGTACTCTCGATCGTTGCGGCGTTTTGCTTTTATCTCGCCTCGCTCGCGGTTGGCCAATTCAACCGCAACCTGAACAATGCAGCTGCGGATCAGCTGAAGAGCGACACACAGGTCGTCAGCTGGGCGCTGCAAATCGACGCTCGTAGGCGTATCGACAGCTTGCTCATCGGAAGCGTCGACGAAGGCGTCCGCAAAGCTCTTCGCGGTTCGAGCGGCAAAGACGCCGTTCCGCAAGCGTCGCGCGATGACGGTCGTCGAGCTCTCACGACGATCGCCGGCAATTTGCCTGCAGATTACAAGTTCTCGGCCATGTTCCTCGTCGATCGAGACGGCCGCGTCGTCGCTCAAAATGGCTATGAAAAGGCGAGCGGCGCGCCGGAGATGGAGCTCGGTGGCTACCCCGCCGTGTTCGACGCACTCCACGGATTCTCTCGCGACGACGCCTGGGTGTGGGGCGGCACCGTCTACCGCGTCGCCACGCGTCCAGTCGAAGACGAAGTTGGACAGCCTCCGGTCGGCGCCATCGTCGGCCTCACTGCGATGGACACCGACTTCGCGAAGGAACTCGCGAAGCGCAGTGGCGCGAACTTGATGTTCTTCCTGGGCGACCAACGCCTCGCCGTCGCCGGTACCGACGAAACGATGGACACCGCGACCCTCGAGACCGTCGCGAGCGACCTCAAAGGGCTCACGGAGGACAAAGGCTACAAGGAGAAGGGGCGCAGCGACCTTCGTCCGGTCACGAGCGGTCAAACGTCCCTGCTCGCGATGTACGCACGACTCGTCGGAGAGGCTGGCGAGGCCGGGGCGGGCGTGGCCGTCGTTCGACCGAAGACGGCGCTCAATTCCGTGACCGGCTTCCTCTCTCACGCAGACGACAAGGACAAGAAGAACGTCAGCTACGCGACCTTGGTCGTGGTCCTTCTCCTCGGCACGATTCTCGGTTGGCTCTTCTCGTTCTTCGAGCACACGCGCCCGCTCAGCGAGTTTGCGGCCCAAAGCAAGCGCCTGAAGAAGGGTGAAATCGACGCTCTGCAGCTCGCGCGTCTCGGCGGCGGGTATCGCGCGATCGCGCAAGAGTTGAACGGTGGCATCGAGCGCGTTGCCGAAAAGGGCGGGGCCGCCATCCGCAAGCCGGCCGACCTCGAGCAAATCTTGGGTCCCGTTCCGGCGCAGCCGCAGATGAGCGCCTTCTCGTTCCCACTTCCGGAAGGCTCGGGCGTGCTGCCCGCACATCCTTCGGCACCGGGGTCTGCGCCTGGGGCGCCGCCCGTAAAGGCTCCGCCCCCGAAGCCGGCCACATCTGGTCCTGCGCTTCCGGGCGCGGGTGGTGCGCCAAAGCCTCCGCCGCCGAAGGCTCCCCCGCCGATGGCGAAGATGGAGCCAGCGTCGGGGCCGAACGACGCATCGACGCGGCGCAACGTGCCGAGTCTCGCCGAGCCCCAGACCGAGGAAGAGGCGGAGGAGTCGACCCGCGTCGGTGACGTTCCGCAGCAGCTTCGTGATCAGGCGAGCGGCAGTCTCCCGCCGGGCGACCCGGAATGGACGAAGGTGTACGACGAGTTCGTACGCGTGAAGAAGCAGTGTGGCGAGCCGACGGAAGGCCTCACCTACGAGAAGTTCCAAGTCACGCTCGTCAAGAATCGCGACGCCCTCATTGCTCGTCACAACTGCAAGAAGGTGAAGTTCACGGTCTACGTGAAAGAGGGGCGCGCGTCTCTGAAAGCGACGCCGATCAAAGAGTGAACGCACGCACTGCACTGCTCGGCGCAGTGCTGCCTGCTGCGCTACTCGCATCTTGCACGTCGTCGCCCCCGCGTTACCCCGCGTCCGAGGTCTCCGAGCTCGAACGATACGCGACCGACGACGCTGCAAGGCGCTCGTTTCTCGAAGCATCACTTCTCACCCGAGAAAACGGGTATGCGAAGCTTCGTCTCGATCGCTATCGCGATGGCGCCTGGTGGAGCCTCAAGGAGTGGAACCCACCGGCGCGCGAAGTGAGGGAGGAGGACCTCGGCTCGAAAACCGATCGCGGCGCGTACGCCGCCTTGCCCGACGCCGACGTGGCCTGGACGGAGAACTCCATGGCTGCCCTCGGCGAGCGCGCATTCTTCACCTATCCGCTCCAAATCGTGACGGGGTTTCAAGATGTCCTTCGAGACGTCGCGAGCGCCAAACAAGCAGGGCTATGGATCGATCAAGGGCGCGTCGGAGGTCTCGTTTGGGTGCGCCTACCCGACGGAAGGCGCGACATTGCGATGACGTGTTCTACGTGCCACGCGTCGGTCGTGAATGGAAAGCTCGTGCCGGGACGCAACAACCCAGACATCGACTTCCGTGCCCTGTCGAACGAGGCACTCGTGTATCCCGGCACGGTCGACGTGACCGCCGACGATACCGACAACCCCGTGGCCATCACGGATCTGCGGCCCATTCGCTATCAGAAGTACTTGCATCATACAGGTATGTTGCGAAACTCCCTTCCGGCGCTCGCGGTTCGAATCGAGACCCTTGCCATTACGAGTTCGGCTGAATCGGTGCGGCCTCCCCGGAAGCTCGCCGCGGCGATGGCCTACTATCTGTGGCGCCTGGCGCCCGCAACGCCGCCCGACCTTCCGAACACCCCCGGAGCCGCGCTCTTTCGACGCGAGTGCGGAGCTTGTCATGCGGGCCCTGAATTGCGGGGCGAATCGGTCTCGCTCTCGGCGGTCGGGACCGATCCAGCCGTCGGGAATGGGAGCGAGCGCCGAACCGGCAACTATCGCGTTCCTTCTCTGCGCTTCTTGTCCGACCGCAGCCGTCTCTTCGCGAGCGGCGCCGTTCCGAACGCCATCGAGCTCATGAACCCTTCGCGCACCGCGACGGGGCATCGATATGGTCTTGCACTCTCGGAGGAGGAGCGCGCACAGCTCGTCGCGTTCCTTTTGAAACTATGAAGATGACTCCGTCGTACGTTCTCGCAAAGGTCGCACTCCTGCTCTCGCTCGGCCTCTTCGGATGTGCGCCCGCGGCTGCTCCGGCTGCTCCGGCGGCGCCTCCGCCGACTCCTCATGCAGTAGCGCCCGCTCCTTCATCATTGCCGGCAGCGAAACTGGCCGACCCTCCTCCGACCCAAGCGTCTGCGCATACACTGCCGTTCGAGCTCGACGCGGACGGTCGGGCGAGCTTCGTGTTCATGGTGAACGGGGCCGGCGTTGCCGACGACCAAGCCCTCGAGTCAGGCACTATCGCTCTCGTGCGCTACGGTTCTTCCATGCGGGTCACGGGCAAGGGACTCGCGTTCGCATTCCGCATGCAGGTTCCCAATCCCGAGCAGGCCCTCTCCATCTACGACCTCCGGACCTATGTGACGCAGGCTGCGTCGGACACGCATCCGCGGTTTGCCTGGGCAAAGGGCAAAATGAGAGCAACCACGTACGTTGCCAATGCCTCCCTCTACGCCGGGCGTCTCGAAGGTTCGTTGCCCGTCGCCGAGCACCTCCACGAGTCTTCCTGGGAGCTCCTCTGCGCGGTGCGCGCCAAAGGGACATTCACGCTGGAAGGGGTCTCTCAGCGACTCGAGGACGGCGCATGCGTGAATGTACCCCCCGGGCACAAGCATGCGTGGCAGCCTGATGCAGGGTCCGAGCTCGACGCCATCCAAGTCTACACGCCACCCGGGCCGGAAGCGCGTTTCCGCAAGCTCGCAGAAACCGCCCCCTGAGGGCCGCAAAGCTCTCGAAGCGGCGCCAAGGCAGTGTTACCGTTCGCGTTGCCATCGTATTTTTAGGAGTGAAAAGGTTCCATGGGCGAAGTGCGTAAAGTGATCATCATCGGTTCGGGCCCTGCGGGGCATACTGCGGGCATCTATGCGGCCCGCGCGAACCTGAAGCCCCTCATGTTCGAAGGTCTCACCCGTGGTGGTGTGCCCGGTGGTCAGCTCATGATCACGAACGACGTCGAGAACTACCCTGGCTTCCCCGACAAGATCGAGGGACCCAAGCTCATGTCGTACTTCCGTCAGCAGGGCATCAATCAAGGCGTCGAAGTGCGTACCGAAGACGTGAACAAGGTCGACCTTTCGCAGCGACCGTTCAAGGTATGGGCTGGCGACGACAACGTCCTCTACGAGGCCGAGACGGTCATCATCGCCACTGGCGCGCAAGCGAAGTGGCTCGGCATCGACAGTGAGCACGCGCTCAAAGGGCGCGGCGTTTCGGCGTGCGCGGTGTGCGACGGCGCGTTCTTCCGCAAGCAAGACGTCATCGTGATCGGCGGGGGCGACACGGCGATGGAAGAGTCGATGTATCTTTCCGGCATCTGCAACAGCGTGACGCTCATCCACCGCCGCAAGGAGTTCCGCGCGAGCAAGGCGATGCAAGACCGCGTCTTCAAGAACCCGAAGATCAAGATCCTCTACGACACCGTCATCGAAGAAGTCCTCGACGTGTCGAAGGGCGAGGTCACAGGCGCCCGCGTACGCAACATCGAGACGAACGAAGTGTCCGTCGTGAATGCGACGGGCTTCTTCGTCGCCATCGGCCACACGCCGAACACGGACCTCTTCACGGGCGTCCTCGACATGCACGACAATGGCTATCTCAAGACGAAGCCGGGGACGGCCCAGACGAACATTCCGGGAGTCTTCGCCGCTGGCGATGTCCAGGACTTCGTGTATCGCCAGGCCGTCACGGCGGCGGGCTCGGGTTGCATGGCTGCCCTCGAGGCCGAGCGCTTCATCGCGGCGAATGGCTCTCACTAAGAAGTCGCAGTGACCACCGATCGTCCGCAAGCGAGCGCCATGACGGAACGCGAGGAACAACTCGCGCGGGTTCCGTTTTTCGAGGGCCTCACGAGTGAGGCTCTCACGCTCATTGCAAGCGTGACGACGGAAGAGAGTCACTCGATGGGCACGCGGATCTTTCAGTACGGCGATCCCGGGGACAAGCTGTTCATCATCCTCGAAGGAAAGGTTCGCATTTCGCGCGAAATTTCAGGAATGGGTGAAGAAGCCCTCGCGGTTCTCGGGCCAGGTGAGCTCTTCGGGGAGATGGCGCTGCTCGACGAAGCGCCGCGCTCGGCCGACGCACGTGCGCACGAGAAGTGCCGTCTGCTCGTGATCAAGAAAGACGACTTCGACGACCTTTTGTTCTTCCACAAAGATCTGGCGTACGAGGTGCTCTGGGCGTCGATTCGAATCCTGACCGCCCGCCTCCGCGAGACGAACGACAAGCTCGCGTTCCTCTCGAGCTCGCAGCGATTCTAGGGGTTCGCGCCGACTTCCGACCATCGATGTAGCACCGTGTCCCGCGACCCGGTGCCACACGATCGTACGCTCTGACTCAGTTGTGGTCAGCGTGGAGCAAGCGGATCGGACGCCGGAGGGGGCGCTGCGTCGGCGCCGGTGGGGGCGCCGCCGTCGCTGCCCGATGCCGGTGGGCCGCAGGGCTTGATGTCGTCTTGATCGTCATCGTCTGCATCCACTTTGCCGTCGTGGTCCGTGTCGTCGTCTTCGTGGCCCGCTTTGGCGCACTTGTCGCCTGGGTCGTTCTCGGCCTCGAGTTCTTCGTCGTGCTCCCCGCCGGAACTGCCCTTGCAAAGCGATCCTTCCTTCTCCTCTTCCTCGTGGCAGCTTCCGTCTTCATGCTCGCCCGACGATTCGCTGGCGCCGGACTTGCCGCCCCTACCGTCTCCCTTGCTCTCGCCTTCCTCACTGTCCGTTGACTTGACGGTGATCGTGCCGCCGACCTGTCCTGCTCGCCCGACACGACCGAGTGCGAGCGAATCGGTCGGGACGACCCACAGGCTCTTGCCTTGCGACGTCTTCAGAACGAGGTGACCGATCACCCGGCTGCTGCCGTTGGCTGCAACACGTGCAAGCAAGATGCGGTACGCCTGTCCCTTCGGGAGCTGCAATGCGAAGTGTCCTCGAGCATCGACGTTCGTCCAAATGAGGCGACCCGAATCCGTTTTCGCGATCGCACGAAGACCGTTCAAATTGGACGTGCCTACGAGGGAGCCCTGCACGATGGCGGTCGTATCCGCGGAACCCGCTGGGACATCGGCTGAACCACACGCGACGGAGAGAGACATCAACGAAAGTCCGAGAAACCCGATGAGTCGATTCATTCAGCATCCTCCTAGCAACACGCCTCTTGGAACAACGAGCAACAGCTCACCGTTCGCTCTACGTACTCAATGGATGTGTCGCGAGGCAGCTGGTACCAGGCAACGAAGTGAAAACTATGTGCTGAATGCACTCAATGACACGCGATGCTGCAGGGTGGCGCCCTCGACTGTCTCCTAGCGCTCATCACCCATTGAGGGCGGCCAGCCGCAGATCGATGGGAATGGAGGACCTCCGCCGCGTCCTCCAGTAGGCTGCCCCTCATGCGAATATTCATGACGGGTGCGACCGGATTCATCGGCAAGCATCTCTGTCGACGACTCGTTGCTGGTGGGCACACGGTCTTCGCGCTCGTTCGCAATCCGGGGAAAACGCGCGGTCTGCCCACGGAAGGAATGCACTACATCGAGGGAGACCTCGCGGTCTTCAAAGACGCGAGGCTCGAGCTCCCAACCTGCGACGTCGTGATTCACCTCGCGGGTGTGGTGACAGCCCCGAACCTCGAAACCTATGAGGAGATCAACTTCGTTGCGGTGAAAGACCTTGTTCGTTGCATCGAGCGTCAGCGCTGGAAGCCGCGCCGCTTTCTGTTCGCCTCGTCCCTGGCAGCGGGCGGCCCGTCTCTGCCAGGGGAGCGGAAAACGGAGACAGACCCCGCGGCACCCATCGATGCCTACGGAAAGGCCAAGTGGGAGGCGGAGAAATTCTTGTAGCATGCACCTTTCCCCGCCACTTCTTTCCGACCCGCCCTCGTATTCGGTCCAGAGGACACGGCAACACTCACCCTCTTTCGAATGGCGAAACGGGGGATAGGCTTCGGGGTGGCGGGCAAGAACGCAGAAACGAGCTTCGTGTACGTCGGCGATTTGGTCGATGCACTCATCAAGCTGTCGGGCGACCAAACGAATGAGCACCGGACGTACTACGTGAGTTACCCGGAACCCGCAGACAATCGCACCCTTTGGCGGGCTCTCGGAAGCGCACAGGACCAAAAGGTTCGCATCGTCCCCATCCCGAAAGCGCGCTTTTCATGACGATGCTCGTGATGACCGGGCTCTCGAAAGTCGTTCGATTCCAGAATCAACTCGATCGAAAACAATTCGAGCCAATCACCGCAACGGGCTTTGCCTGCTCGAGTGCCGCTCTGCAGCGGGACTTTTCCTGGACGCCGACGCACGACCTCAGCGCGTCCATTGCCGCCGCGGTCCAGGAATTTCATCGGGACGGGACACTTTGAGCCACCGCGCAGCGCGCTCACTGGCATGGAATGCAAAGCTCGACTCACGCTCCCGATTTGCCCCAATTGTGTGGCATGTACATGCATCTGAAGAGCCCTCGCGAGGCGAGACTGCGGTCGCGAAGTGGTGGTGTTCACGGCGGGATGCGGTTCACGCTGACGAAGACCTAGGCTCGATGCTTACGGCACAGTAATGACATCAGCGGACAGAGCATCCCCGAGGGAAGGATTCGCTTCTCCCGCGAGATTTCGGGCTCGCGAGGACGAACCCCTGGGCGCCGGGGCCGCGTCCATGCCGCTGCGCGGAAGGCGACGTCGATGAACTCTTGTTTTTCTACAAGGATCTAGCGTACCAAATGCTCTGGGTGTCGACCCACACGGTCCCATGCCGGACTTCGGGAGAAGAACGACGAACGACACGCGTTCCTCTCGAGCTCGCAGCGATTCTAACTTTTTCGGAGAACACGGATGAAGAAGCAGCTTGGACTTGGCGGAATGCTCGCGATCGCGGCGCTCTACGCTTGCGGTGGCGGTGAAGGAGCCAAGGTCGTCGACCCGACGGGCGTACCTACGTCCCCCACGGCGTCCGCACTTCCGACGGCTGCAGGTACGCAAGCACCCGTGCCGTCCGCCTCCGGGAGCGCAGCCTCAGCTTCGGGCTCCATCGGAAACACGCAGCTGGTTCGCGCGAGCACGATGGTGGCTGATCTCACCGCGATGGGCCTCGACCTCAAGAATCTTCCGGCGCTCGACAAGCTGAAGCCCGAACAGATGCGTAAGGTCATGACGACCTTCACGAAGGCGCTTGGCTGGCAATGCAAAGACTGCCACGGCACGGGCAAGTTCGAAGCGCCGACGCCGATGAAGAACGTCACCACGCATATGTGGAACGAATTCGTGAAAGGCATCACGTTCGACGGCGGCGCCCTCTACTGCGACTCGTGCCACCAAGGCAAAGCCAAGTACCTCGACAAGTCCGACAAGAAGGCACTCGGCGCGTGGATGGACCAAGAGTTCGACAAGAAGATGAAGCGCGGGGGTGCGAATCAGACGTGCGCAACCTGCCACGGTGAGCCGTTCAATCCAGATTTCATGGAAAACTGGAAGAAGAAGTAGCGCGTTCGTCCCGGAAGGGCCTCCGTGCCTCCCCGGAAGTACTGCACAGGTTCAAAACGCGCAGTCGCACATGTGCAGTGCGACGAAACGTTTTACCGCTAAAAATGTCAACGTTTACGGGCGATTACAAACAATCGTGGTCGCAAAGTTGACGGCGTGACAGCTGTTCAGTAGGCTTCTGCCTACGATGCAAGGTCTGACGCAAAGGCAGCAAATGGTTCTGGATTTCATTCGGCAGTCCATTTCTGACCGGGGGTATCCCCCCACGCTCCGCGAAATTGGCGCGCGAATGGGCATTCGTTCGACGAACGGGGTGAACGACCACCTCCGGGCGCTCGAGCGAAAGGGCTATTTGACCCGCGAAGACATGAAGTCGCGCGCGCTCCGACCGACGACGCTCGGTCGCGTTCCGGGCGCAGGCGCGCCGGGGGCCGAAGGCGGCGAGGCGCTCACGGAAGTCGACATCGACGACAGCGACATGGTCGAGGTCTCCATCCTCGGACGCGTGGCAGCCGGCTTGCCGATTCTCGCGGAAGAGCAGGTCATCGACACGGTCAAGGTCGACCGTGGGCTCTTGAAGGGCGGCCGCGAGGTGTTCGGCCTTCGCGTCCAGGGCGACTCGATGATCGACGCCGGTATCCTCAGCGGCGACTACATTTTCGTGCGCAAGCAGCTGACGGCGAGCCGCGGGGACATCGTCGTCGCGCTCATCGGCGACGAGGCGACGGTGAAGTACTACTACCCGGAGAAGGACTACATTCGGTTCCAACCGGCGAACAAGACCATGGCGCCCATCCTGGTTCGTGCGGTCGACTTCAAGCCGACGATGCTCCTCGGCGTCGTCGTGGGCGTCTTCCGCAAGCTCTAGGGTGCATCTCATATCCCGTGCCATTGGGCACGTCGGAAGGGCCTCCCGCAGCAAAGACGGCGTATCCTTCGGGGTACGCCGTTTCTCGTTGGCGCCAAGGTGCGCCGCGTATCAGGTGGACCCTGGACAGGCCTCCCGCTGCTGAACTGCCGCTCAGCTCGTTTCGGAACTTTTTTCGCGGCGTTTTCATGGATTTGGTGTAAGCCCCACCCATCATGTATCGGCCCGGCGTTCTTGCGCGCATTTTGCCTCTTCTCTGCCTCTTCGGTGCTCTCCTCACGACTCCTTCGGCGTTCGCCCAGGACAAGAAGGCGGAGGCTGCGGCCAAGGCTCTCCAGAAGAAAGCCATGGGCGATGACTACCTTGCGACCGACTTCGCGAAGGCGAAGGAGAAGCTCGACAAGGCGATCACCACCTGCGGCACCGACAAGTGCAACGCCAACCTGCGCGCGCTCCTGAAGCGCGACCTTGGCACCGTGCTCATCGTCGGCGGAGCGGACAAGGCTGCGGGGCAAGCAGCATTCGTCGAAGCGCTCGCCCTCGACGGCACCATCCAGCTCGACCCCGATTTCAAGACGAAGGAACTCGAAGTCGCGTGGGAGAAGGCGAAGAAGGGCGGCGGCGCCACGAAGCCCCCGAAGAAGGAGCCCTCGGAGAACAGCGGAAAGCCCGCGCCGGCCGGAGACCCGGAGGGCGACTTCTCGCACACGCCGGTGGATGCTGCGCAGGTTCGCACGCAAACGCCGATCTATGTAGAATACACGGGTAACGAAGAAGTCGTGAAGGTCATGGCCCGCTACAAGGGCTTCGGTATGAGCGAGTGGAAGCCGCTCGAGCTCAAGAAGATGGGCCAGAATGGCTGGGGCGCGATGGTGCCCTGCATGGACGTCCAGATCGGCAAGCTCCAGTACTTCCTCCAAGGCTTCAACGCCCAGAACGATCAAATCGCATCCGGGGGCGACCGCAAGAACCCGTACATCGTCCAGGTGAAGCAGACCGTCGAAGAGGTGCCCACGCTCCCCGGCGGACAGCCGCCGAAGCAGTGCGCCGACACGGGTGACTGCCCGCCGGACTTCCCGGGCTGCAAGTCGACCGCGAAGAACCAGAACCAAGCGGACGATCTCTTGAAATCCGAAGGCGTCGATTGCGACGCCGACACCGAATGCAAGAGCAAGGTCTGCAAGGCCGGCAAGTGCACGGCACCGGAAGAGACTTCCAGCAAGGATCACTGGCCGCGCATGTGGATCGGCGCGAGCTTCGGCCTCGACTTTCACTTCGTTCCGAGCGCGACCAACGTCTGTAAGCTGAACAGCGAAGCGGCGCCGATGAACGACGCCAACTACTTCTGTGCCGACCCCGCGACGGGCGGTGGCCCGTATCCGGGCAACGACGCGAGTGGCAAGGCGTCGAAGGCCGAGAACGATGCCATTCTCCTCGACAAGTCCAACAAGGTCGAAGGCGGAACTGCCCTTGGCCAGCTCCGGATGATGCTCACGTTCGACTACGCCATCACGAAGAACTTTCTTCTTGGCGGTCGTTTTGGCGCGGCGCTCTTGAACAGCTATCCCGGAGGTCGTCCCTCCGGTCAATTCGCCCCCATCCACGCCGAAGTGCGCGGCACGATCGTGCTTGGCAAGGAAGCCCTCGCCAAGGCGGGCATTGCTCCGTACATCATGCTCGGCGCAGGTGCGAGCACCTTCGAGTCCAAGGTCGAAGTCGAAGTGAAGCGCCCAGGCTCCAAGATCGTCGACGCGTATGCGGTCGGTGGTCCCGGGTTCGTCAATCTTGGTGGCGGCGTGCGCTACCAGCTGAAGGCGAGCGAAAAGGTCTTCGTAGCGCTCATCGGTGGCCTCAAGTTCGGCATCGCGATGGGCAACAACGTGATGCCGCATCTCGGTCCCGAGCTCGGCATGCAAGTCGGCTTCTGATCGGTCGACAGCGCGAGGCGGCGGCCGTAGAGTCGTTCGCATGGCGCGGCGCTCGAATACTGCGAAGCCCACACGCCCCGGCGTGTTCGCGGAGCTCCAGGTGCACATCGACGCGCGCATTCAGCGCGGCGAGCCGATCATCCCGCTGCACATCGGCGACACGTACCTCGCTCCGCCAGAGGGAGCCTTCATCGACCGTCAGGTCGTCGTCGCCTCGGACTATGCTTACGGTCCCACCGCAGGCCTTCGCCCGCTGAGGGCTGCGATTGCCGAGAAGCTAGGTCGCGTCAAAGGCGCACCCCCCGTCGATCCCGATCACGAAGTGCTCGTGGGTACGGGTGGCACGCACGCGTTCTTCTGTGTTGCGAGCGCCCTGCTTGGCGAAGGTGACGAGGTCATTTTGGCCGCGCCCTATTGGCCGCTCACACCGGGAGTGTTTTCGTCGGTGGGGGCCGTGACGCGGGAGGTCTCGATCACGACGAGGTGGCTGCGCGGCGAGTCATTCGATCTCGCTGACGCGCTCGCTACGGCACTGACCCCGAAGACGCGCGCGATCTACTTCGCTTCGCCGAATAATCCGGACGGAAAAGTGTGGAGCGCGAGCGACCTCGAGCGTCTCGCTGCATTCGCTGAAGAGCACGACCTGTGGGTCTTCGCGGACGAGGTCTATGCCGACCTCGTCTACGAGGGCGCGCACGTGTCGATGCGCACCATCGGAGGAGGGCGCCTTCACGATCGCGTCATCGTCATTCACTCCCTTTCGAAGAGCTATGCGCTCGCTGGCCTGCGCATCGGATACGTCGTCGCCCCACGTGCAGTCATCGAAGCCGCCCGCCGCATTTCGGTGCATACGTCATTCAATGTGCCGACGCTGCTTCAGCGCTCGGCCATCGCTGCGCTTCAGACAGGGGACGCTTGGCTCGAAAAGGCACGCACGACCTACGCGAGCGCACGCGAGGTCGTGCGCAGCGAACTCGAACGAGAGGGCATCCGGGCGGTTTCTGGCGAGGGGGCGACCTATTTCTTCGTCGACGCGACAGACGCGCTTCGGGGGCGGCCGCTTGCCGTCCTTCTCGAACGTGCCCTCGCCGAAGGTGTCCTCATCACGCCGGGAGAAGCATCGGGGGCGGAGTACACCGCATGGGCACGCATTTGTATCACCGCGTGTCCTCCCGAATCCTTGAAGGAAGGCATTCGATCACTTGCGCGGGCGTTTCGAGCGCTCGAATGAAGGAGGAATGGCGACATGAGTCGAGAACGCGTTCGCACGATGGCGCACGAAGCGATTGCTCGAGGTGAGCCCACGGCATGGTTCGAGCGCCTATATCAGGAAGCGGCCGGCGACCCGACGAAGGTGCCTTGGGCCGATCTGCGTCCCAACCACCGTCTCATCGAGTGGTGCATGCACAACCAAGTGAAGGGGGAGGGGCGCTCTGCTTGTGTCGTCGGAGTCGGGCTCGGGGACGACGCAGAAGCGCTTTGCGCGGTGGGGTTCAACGTGACCGCATTCGACGTGTCGGAGACCGCCATTGCGTGGGCCAAGAAACGCCATCCGAGTTCCGTCGTGCGCTACGAGGTTCTCGATCTCTTCGATGCGCCGCGTCACTACGCACAAGGTTTCGACTTCGTGTTCGAGGCGTACACCATTCAATCGATGCCACTCTCGTTGCGAGTGCGCGCACTCGAGGCACTCGCCGCAATTGTCGGCCCAAAGGGCTCGCTTTTGCTCGTTGCGCGCGGGCGAAACGATGACGCTCCACCCGAAGGACCACCGTGGCCGCTCTCGCAGAAAGACCTCGCAGTGCTCGAGCAAACCACGCTGAAGCGCACGTACCACGAGCCTTATCGGGAGCCCGGCGACGAGGGTGTCGAGCGCTTCGCCGCAGAGTATCGTCGAGACTCGGTCTAAAGCAGCGGCGAAGGCCCAGCGACCGCGATTGGGCGTCGCTCCGTCGGCGGAGAAAGACGCCGGTCGGGAGGCCGCGGGCAATCGTGTCTCCCTGCTTGAACTCTCGCGTCGTCTATCCCGAATAGATGGAAAAGCGCGCGGGATACGCGGTAAGAAAGAGGCCACCATGAGCGCCTACTCGTCCTTGCCGCGGTCCCTTCGTTTTGCCATTCCGCTCACGCTCGCGCTCATCGCTTGCGACAAGAACGAACCCGGTGGCAGTCCACGCCAAGTTGGCAACGTGCCTTCGGCGACGGCCACCACGACCGCACCTGCTGCGGCGACGCCCGAAGAAGCGAAGGCATTCCTCGCACAGGTCGACACCGACTTGCGCAAGCTGTGGGTGGCGCGTGACCGCGCCGGTTGGGTAAACGCGAACTTCATCACCGACGACACGGAGCTCTTGTCGGCGGCAGGTGAGGAGGCGACCGCTGAGTTCATGACGAAGACGATCCTCGCTGCGAAGAAGTTCGACGGCGTGCCGCTCCCTCCGGACCTCGATCGACAGATGAAGCTTCTCCGTCTCGGTCAGACGGTACCGGCACCCTCCAACGCAGAAGAGCGCTCGGAGCTCGCCCAAGTCCAAACGCAGATGGGAGGCATGTACGGCAAGGGAGAGTACTGTCCCAAGGAAGACTCGAAGCTGAAGGCCTACCTCGCTCCCGAGAAAGGCGCGAAAGACGAGAAGGGGGAGCCCGCAGCACCGAAGAAGTGTCTCAAGCTCGATGCGCTATCTCGCATCTTGAAGACGAGCCGCAACTACGAAGAGCTCCTGGAAGCGTGGGTTGGGTGGCACTCCATCTCGCCGCCCATGAAGCCGAAGTACCAGAAGTACGTCGCGCTCGGAAACAAGGGCGCGAAAGAAATCGGCTTCGCCGACCTGGGGGCTCTCTGGCGCTCGGGCTATGACATGACACCAGAGGCCTTCGAAGCAGACCTCGAGCGTCTCTGGCAGCAGGTGAAGCCGCTCTATGACGAGCTGCACTGCTACATGCGCATGAAGCTTCGTGGCAAGTACGGAAAAGAGCGCGTCCCCGAGCACGCACCGATACCCGCACACCTCCTCGGCAACATGTGGGCGCAAGAGTGGAACAACGTGTACGACCTCGCGGAGCCGTACAAAGGTGAAGGCTCACTCGACGTCGACAAGAAGCTCAAGGAGAAGAAATACGACGCCGTCAAAATGGTGAAGCTCGGCGAATCGTTCTTCACGTCGATGGGAATGGATCCGCTTCCGGAGACATTCTGGCAAAGGTCGCTCTTCCTACGTCCGAAAGACCGTGAGGTCGTCTGTCATGCGAGTGCGTGGGACGTGAGCTGGAACAACGACCTGCGCATCAAGATGTGCATCGAGCCGACCGAGGAGGATCTCATCACCATCCACCACGAGCTTGGTCACGACTACTATTTCCACTCGTACTACAAGCTGCCGATGCTCTTTCAGCAAGGCGCGAACGATGGATTCCACGAGGGCATCGGCGATACGCTCGCATTGGCGGTGACGCCCGCTTACCTCAAGGGGCTCGGGCTTCTCGACGACGTTCCGAAGAACGTGAAGGCCGAGGTGAACGTCCAGATGAAGATGGCCGTCGAGAAGATCGCCTTCCTTCCGTTCGGATTGCTCATCGACAAGTGGCGTTGGGACGTGTTCAGCGGCAAGGTGAAGGAAGGCGAGTGGAACAAGGCCTGGTGGGACCTCCGCACGAAGTACCAAGGTGTCAGCGCCCCCGTCGCGCGCACCGAAAGCGACTTCGACCCCGGCGCGAAGTATCACATCCCTGGAAGCACGCCTTACATCCGGTACTTCCTCGCCCGCATCTACCAGTTCCAATTCTACAAGGCGCTCTGCGAGGCCTCGGGCCACAAAGGAGCACTCAACACGTGCTCCTTCTTCGGAAGCAAAGAAGCCGGTACGAAGCTCAAGAACATGCTCGCGCTCGGAGCGAGCAAGCCGTGGCCCGAGGCCATGAAAGCCATCACGGGTGACTCGAAAGCCGACGCCGCCGCGCTCGTCGAGTACTTCGCGCCTCTGCGAAGCTACTTGAAGGAGCAAACTGGCGGAGAGAAGTGCGGCTGGTGAAGCCCACCACGATCCATGCGCCGGTGCACCCCATCGCTCAGCGGGTGCGTCGGCTAGCCTGGGTCACGGTGATCTTCGCCCTGTTCTCTGGGCTTTCGTTCTATTTCGAGTTGGTCGCCTGTGGCGTGAGTTTCGCGCTGCTCTCGGCGTTCTACGTGTGGGTCACCGTCACGTTGCACAGGAACGGGCGTGCCGTCTCGCTCCACAACATGGCATTCGAGCGCGCGACGCGGGGAGACCTCGACGAAGCAGAAGCGCTATCGGCGCAGATTCCCGAGCACTCGCGCCGGAAAGGCTTCCTCGCGCTTGCGCATGGACTTCTTCACGCTCTCATTGCCATGCAGCGCGGCCGCTTCGAGGAAGGCGTCCGTGAGGCCACCCGGTCGATCGAGGTAAAGTCGTTCAAGATCGGCAAAGAGCAGTATGTCGTGAGTGCATTCGGTGTGCGCGCACTTCTGCTCGCCATGCTCGGACGGGAAAGCGAAGCGCTTCGCGACGTAGCGCGCGTAGAGGGAAGTAGGCTTCTGCACCCTACCCCCTGGGCTCGTTGCGTGCTCGCGAAGGCTATTCTCGCCTCCAAGGACGATGCGCGTCGGGAAGAGCTCGTTGGGCTTCTGCGACAGGGAAGGCGAGCGATCGAGTCCTTGACGCCTCGCGAACGGGTTCTGTTTCGCGCACTCGAACGACTCGTTCGTGTCGACGCGCGCGGTGCGTACCGGGAGCAGGGCACTCGGGTCGAGCAAGCGGACGCCGGTGGACTCGCCGCGTGGGTCTCTCGAATCGTACCGGACGCTGGCAATCTCGTGCCTGAAGGCGCGAGCGCGTCTTCTCGAGACTCGATCTCGGAGCGTGACGAGGACCAGCCCTATGTCGTGCACGGCGCCCACCCACGAGCGATGCGCGATGCGGCTTCTGCGAGCATGGAGAGCATCCGAAGGACAGCCGAGAAAAAAGGGAAGCATCAGGGAGCGGCTCGGAGCATTGCCCTTTGGGTCGTCCTCTCGGGAATCGTGTACAGTGCGTTGCGACTCGCAGGCATACTTCGTCCCTCGCCCGTCGCTTCAGACATTGCCGAAGCCGCCACCGAATCGTCGTGGACACCCTCGGCGGTCTCGTGGATACCTGCCGGGCTGATCGTCCTCATTCTTTTGTGGACCGTGGAGCGACTTCGCACTCAGACCAAGGTGACTTCCGCGCTTGCAGCTGCCGCGATGCTCCGAGCAACCGGTAAAGATGTGGAATACATGGAAGCCATGCGTGGTCTCACGAAGTCCCGTGTTCCGACGCTCGCCGCGGAGTCCCATCGTGGACTTGCGGTCTTGCACGAAGAACGCGGGGCCTTCGAAGATGCGCTTGCAGAGACCGACAAGGCGCTCGCTCTGCTGTGGGCTTCGCCGCAGACGAGGCTCGCGTCGCACGACATGCAGCTTCCCGAGATCGTCGCGTCCCGAGCATTTCTTCTAGGGGTTCTCGGACGCGTGCCGGAAGCTCAGGCGGAGTACGAAGGTTTGCTGCGCGACTATCCGGCCTTTCCCTTTCGCACGCGCGCGAAGATTCGCATCGAAGTCGCGCTCGCGCTTCGCGCGGGTGATGAGCCGATGGCGCGGAAGGTGGCGCAGCAGCGTACGATGGACCTGCCGCTGATGCTGCGTGACGAGCTGCTCTACGACCTTTTGGACCTCGCAGCGAATCCAATGCCGTCACGCGCAGAACTCGCACGCATGAACGAAGAGTTCGCGCACGCGCCCCACCTCGTACAGTGGGTCGACCGCGTTGCGCCTGGTTTACGCACTCGCGCCTTGAGGGGCGAGGGGGCTCGCGTCGTTGCATCGCCGGAAATGCGCGTTGCGTCGTCGCCCGATGCGCACGAACGCGACGAACACGACACTGCCCTTGCAACCGAGCGGGGAGCAGTCTAACCACGCGTCCATGTCGCGCGTTCCCATCGTCATTCTGGATTTCGGCTCGCAGACGACGCAGCTCATCGCGAGGCGCGTGCGCGCGGCGAAGGTATACTGCGAGATTCATCCCTGTACCTTGAAGCTCGAAGATCTGCGGAAGATGAATCCCGCCGGCGTCATCCTCTCCGGCGGCCCCGCGAGCGTGTACGAAGAGGGCGCACCTCGAGTAGACCCCGGCGTCTTCGAGCTCGGCGTGCCGGTCCTCGGGATCTGCTACGGGATGCAGATCATGGCACAAATCCTCGGAGGCAAGGTTACTCCGGGCGCCACGCGCGAATTCGGACGTGCCGCCATCGAGGTTCTTTCGAAAGAGGGCCCCTTCACCGGGCGCGACACCACCTTCGACGTGTGGATGAGCCACGGTGATCACGTCGAAGCCGTCCCGGAAGGCTTCTCGGCGTTCGCAAAGACCAGCACGACGCCCTTCGCGTCGATGGGCGACACGAAGCGTCACTTCTACGGGCTGCAGTTTCACCCCGAGGTGCAGCACACGCAGTTCGGCGCAGACATCCTGGGAGAGTTCGTCACGAACGTGTGTCGCATCGAGCCGACGTGGACACCGAACTCTTTCGTCGATGAAGCCGTTGCGCGTGTGAAGGCGCAGGTCGGTGATGGCCGCGCGATTTGCGGACTCTCCGGTGGTGTCGATTCTTCGGTGGCTGCGGTACTCGTGGCGAAGGCGATCGGATCACGACTCACGTGTATCTTCGTCGACAATGGTCTGTTGCGCGGAGGCGAGGCCGAGCAAGTTCTCGCGACCTTCCGTGAGCACTTCAAGCTCAACGTCGTGTTCGCCGACGCGAGGGAGCGCTTTCTTTCGCAGCTCGCGGGCGTCACCGACCCCGAGCAGAAGCGCAAGATCATCGGGCGCGTGTTCATCGAAGTGTTCGAGGAAGAGGCGAAGCGACTCGGCGGAGGCTTCGGTCATCTCGTGCAGGGCACGCTCTATCCCGACGTCATCGAGAGTGTTTCGTTCAAAGGGCCGAGCGTGGTCATCAAGAGCCACCACAATGTCGGCGGTTTGCCCGAGCGCATGCACATGAAGCTCGTCGAGCCACTCCGAGAGCTCTTCAAAGACGAAGTGCGCGAGGCGGGAGCGGTGCTCGGTATTCCTGACGAAGTGCTGCATCGGCACCCGTTCCCCGGGCCGGGGCTCGCCATTCGTGTTCTGTCCGACATCACCGCCGACAAGCTCCGCATCGTTCGCGAATCCGACACGATCTTGCAGGAGGAGATGCGCGCAGCGGGCCTCTATCGAAAGATCTGGCAGGCCTTCACGGTCCTCCTCCCGGTACGGACCGTCGGGGTCGTCGGCGATGGCCGAAGCTACGATCAGGTGGTGGCCGTGCGCGCAGTTTCCGCCACCGACGGCATGACGGCTGACTTCTACCCGATGCCCTACGACGTGCTCTCCCGCATCGCGACCCGCGTGTGCAACGAGGTTCGTGGTGTCGGAAGGGTGGTCTACGACGTGTCCTCGAAACCCCCGGCGACCATCGAATGGGAATAAAGCGTACGATTTATTTATTCATGCGCTCGACTTAGTTCGGAAAGCGCCCTAGACCGAGGCGTATGAACAACGTCGCTCGCGTCTTTTCCACATCGGCTTTGGCGTTCCTTCTCCCCTTGGCGGGAGCTTGCGGCGGAGGTGTGCCGCATCCTGCGGACGGACCTGCGCCCACGGCCGTGTCGAGCGCGCCCGCCGAAGGCTTGGCGCCGCCCGGGGTCGCTTCGAATCCCGGGGCCCCCGCGACCCCGTCCGTCGCCGCCCCTTCGGCACCGCCCAAGCCAGTCGCTTCGCCTTCGCCGGCGAGCGCGCAGCGTCCGTCGACCTCCACGACACCGACGCCGCCACCGGCACCGCCGAAGCGTGAACGTATCGCGCTCCACAACAGCTGCAGCAAGCCGATGCGCCTCTACTTCAAGCGCCCGGGCGCAGACCTGCAAACGTCCATCAACACTTCGACGTCGACCGAGGAGCATGCGACCGACGGCGACATCATTCAGCTCATGGACGACACGGGCCGAAACGAGCTCGACCGCGTCACGATCACACCTTCGATGAAGCTCGTCGACATTCAGTCGAATTGCCGGAAGTTCGAAGCGAAGTAGCTTCGTGTTTCAGGCCTCGAGCAGGTGGAGCAAAAGGCTCTGACGCACCGGAATCCCCGCGGCAGCCTGCCGGAAGTAGGCTGCCTGCACGCAATCGTCGACATCGGGTGTGAGTTCGTCGACACGCGGGAGCGGATGCAAAATGCGGAGGTGGGACGGTGCCTCGTCGAGCAGCTCCTTCGTGAGGCGATAGCTGCTCCATGAGACACCATCGAGCATGTCGTACGGGATGCGCTCGCGCTGGACGCGGGTCATGTAGATCGAGTCGACCTGGCCGAGGACCGTGCGAACGTTCGAGGCATGCGCCACGGAGACCCCGCGCGCTTGCGCTGCTTCTTGGAGCTGATCGGGCATGCCGAGGGCGGGCGGCGCCACGAGGATGACGCGCGTACCTTTGAAGAGCGCGAGAGCCTTGATGAGCGAATGGACCGTGCGTCCGAAGCGCAGGTCGCCCACGAACGCGATTTGAAGCTCATCGAGCCGCCCGTGTTCGCGCCAGAGCGTGTACAGGTCGACCAATGTCTGAGTCGGGTGCTCGTTCGCACCATCGCCAGCGTTGATGACCGGAACCGAAGAGACAGCTGCAGCACGCGCCGCGCTGCCAGCCTCCGAATGGCGAAGGACGAGTGCGTCCCCATAGGCGCCGCACATGCGAACCGAGTCCTCGAGCGTCTCTCCCTTGGAGGCAGAGGTGTTCTTCGATTCGGAGAAGCCCGTCACACCAGCGCCGAGCTTGAGGGCCGCGCTTTCGAAGGAAAGCCGCGTGCGCGTCGAAGGCTCGTAGAACATACTCACGACGACGCGCCCGCGAAGACGGTCACACTTCTCTGCGCGTGGGGCTTCCGTGAGCGCATGCGCCCGCTGCAGCAAGTGTTCGATGTCGGCGCGCGCGAGTTGTTCGATGCTGACGAGGTGCTTCATGGAGTGGCTGTGAGTGTTCGAGCTGCCTCGGCGACGTAGGCGGCGGGGTCTTGCGCACCAAGCAGCGCGCGACCGACGAACAAGTGATGCACGGCAAGCGTCGGGAACGCCCGCGGGTCGCCTCCCTGTGCGCCGTACCCCGGCGAGTAGAACTCTGCGTCGTGCGGAAAGACGTCACGGAGACTCGCAACGGCTTCGGGCTTCGTGAGAGGTACGACGAAGTGACGGACGCCCAAGCGAGCGGATTCGACGTAGGCGCGGTGCGGGAGCGCATCATCGAGATACCCGCCTTCGCGGAGCAGAAAGCCCTCGTGC
Source organism: Polyangiaceae bacterium (assembly GCA_046351415.1). Lineage (GTDB taxonomy): Bacteria > Myxococcota_A > Polyangia > Polyangiales > Polyangiaceae > JABFRG01. The sequence continues at coordinate 448,545 of JAXLYO010000004.1, forward strand.
GTCATGAGGGCGCCGACGATGGGACGGATGCCTTCGTCCTGCAGCGCCGATACCCAGGCCCGCAGCGTGATGGGGCCGGCTTGCGGAAACAAGATGGCTTGGTCGATGCCCGCGCCCTTCAGGGTCTTCGCGAAGAGCTTTCCGGTGTCGGGTATGTCGGTCCCGGCCTTCTGATGATCGTAGATGATGGGCTTTTGCGTGTGCTTGCGGATGCACGCGACGACCGACGGAAGCCCCAACGAAAGCCCCAGAGAGAAGCCGACCTTGTAGCTCGATACGATGTCGTGTTCGCAAGTGGCGCGGACGATACGCTCGACCGCATCCAAATCGAGTACGTCGAGGGAAGGGCTCAGATAGAATTTCTTTTGGGTCATGAGCCGCCTCCGGCGTAAGCGCGAATCGATTGCGCGTAGGGTGAACCGATCGCTTCGAGATGATTCGCGACGTCGGAAAGGGTGACCAAGGCTTGCACGTTGTAGCCCTCCATTTCAGCCGCAGCTTTTCCGCGTGAGCGATCGACCGCCACGAGGACACCCACCGGCCGCACGCCGAAGGAGGCTTCGAGCGCCGCGAACGCATCGACTTTCGTCTTGCCGGAGGTCATCACGTCGTCAATGACGACGACCTTGTCGCCTTGCGTGGGGGTGGACCCGATGTAAGTTCCGCCTTCACCGTGAGCTTTGGCTTCCTTGCGATCGAAGAATGTCTTCACGTTCGAACTTCGAGCGGCAAAGGCGACGGCTGCACTCGTGGCGAGTGCGATCCCTTTGTACGCAGGGCCGAACAAATGAGTCGTACCCGGGAACCTCGCGAGCACGGCCTCGGCGAACAGTGCGCCCAGTTTCTGTAGACTGACGCCGTCGGCCACGCGGCCGAGGTCGATGAAGATGGGGGAAGACTCGCCGTTCTTCAGCGTGAAGGTTCCGAAGCGAAGCGCATCGGTTTGGACGAGGAGGTCGACGACGGGGTTGGTCATGAGTTGTACACACAGGGGAGGGGAGACGCGTGCGGGAACGCACCATCTGCAAACTTGAAGACGCCGCCCACCATGGTCGCCGCCACATGTTGCCTGAAGGTCGTGGCGAGGTATGGGTGCGTTCGTGCCTTCGTGAGGACGTCGCGCGCTTTCGGAGGGCCCTTCGCGAGAAATACGAGGTCGGCCACGTTGCCGTCACGAATGCCATCGCGATGGGGAATGCCGTAGCATTCGGACGCGCGCGCGACGCAGGCGTCGATGAAGCGTTCACGGGGCAGACGCGCGTCGCCCACGACCTCGAGCAACAGCGGCAACACGCATTCGATCGATGCGATCCCGGAAGGCGCATTCGCTTGGGCCTTCTCTTCGGGCGTGTGTGGCGCGTGATCGGTCGCCACGAAGTCGATGATTCCCATCGCGAGCCCTTCGAGGACGGCCTCCCGATCCTCTTCCGCGCGAAGCGGCGGGTTCACTTTGAGGTCATTCCCGATTTTCACGTAGTCGTCTTGCGTGAGCAAGAAGTAGTGCGGACACGTCTCGGCCCAAACGTCGAAGCCGGACTGTTTCATCTGCTTCACCCACGCGACCTCCTCCGAAGTGCCCGCGTGACAAAGAACGAGGCGCGGTGGGGTCTTCACGCGAGCAAGGGCGCGCTCGAGTTTTCCGAGCGCGGCAACGATGGCCTCCTTGGGACGCACGATGTGGTGCATGCGGTCCGCGCGCTGACCCGGAGTCGGAGCGATGCCGTGGCAAAACTTCGTTTCGTCTTCGGCGTGCACGGCGACGCGCGAGAACGTCGTGAAGATGCGAACGAGCGCATCTTCATCGACGACTGCACCATCGACCGACGACTTGGCCATGTAGATCTTCGCGCTCGCGATGGGGCCCGCCGGAGCAACTTGCGGCTCGGTCGTGGCCTGGTAGTGGAGCCCCCAATGCACGAGGCTCTTTTGCTTGTAGAGTGCAGTCTTATGCGCCAATGCTTCGGGCGTGCTGCAGGGGGGCACCGTATTCGGCATCTCGAGGATGGTCGTGACCCCACCCGCAAGCGCACATCGCGTGCCATTGTCGATGCCTTCTTTGTGCTCGATGCCGGGCTCGCGAAAGTGAACGTGCGGGTCGACCATCCCAGGGTAGATGGTGAAAGTCGAAGCGTCGAATGTCTCGCCCTCGGAGTGCGAGGAGCGGCGTCCTGGATGAAGCGAGAGCCGACCACCGGCGATGTCGATCTCGCCCTGAATCTCGTTGCCGGCGCGTTCGACCCAGGTGGCGTTCAAGATTCGCACGAGCGCGCAGACTAGATCCTAGGTTCATGAGTCGTGTGTCAATCGTGTGAACTGTGCGGATGGACGGGGCTCCCACATCGCTTTGATGCTGCGACGAGCGAGCCGCGGCGATATGCGGGGGAGGCACATGTATCGCTTCCTTCGCCCCTTGCTCTTCAAGCTTGGCCCGGCGGATGCGCACGCGCTTGCATGGGACCTGCTCTGGCTGTTGGAGAAGGACGAACGTCTTCGGGAACTCGTGTCCGCGACGGCACATCCTTCGCTGCGCGTCCGCGCGATGGGGCTCGAGTTCCCTGGCCCCGTCGGACTCGCGGGGGGGCTCGACAAGAACGGTGAGCGGTCGCGTGCGCTTGCGGCGCTCGGCTTCGGTCACATCGAAGTCGGTACCGTCACGGCGCTCTCACAAGGGCCGAATCCTCCGCCGAACCTCTTTCGCTTGCCCGAAGACCGGGCCCTCATCAATCGCCTCGGCTTTCCGAACATCGGCGCCGCTCAGGTGGGCGCCCGCCTACGAAAAGGGATGCTGCCGTGCCCTCTCGGCATTTCGATCGGCAAATCACGCGCGGTTTCCCTGGAGCCCCTCTCGGATGTCGTCGATGATTACGTCAAAAGTCTTCGTGCCGTGAAGCACGCGGCGGATTTCATGGTGGTGAACATTTCATCGCCCAACACCCAGGGACTTCGTTCGCTCCAGACCGCGGACGTCGCACGTGCGCTACTTGGTCGCCTGCGCGAAGAGTCGGACGAAGTGCCCCTCCTGGTCAAGCTCGCGCCGGATTTGGACGACGCGGCCATCGACGAGCTCTGCGAAGTACTGAAGTCCGCGGGTTGTGACGGAGCCGTAGCGACGAACACGACGATCTCGCGCGAAGGCCTTCGCACGCCGCCCGATCTCGTGGCCGCCATGGGCGCTGGAGGTTTGAGTGGTCCGCCGCTCCACGAGCGTGCGCTTTCCGTCGTCTCTCGCGTTCGCGCTGCCCTCGGAAAAGAGCTTTGCGTCATTGGCGTGGGCGGTATTTCCAATGCGGATCAGGCGCTTGCCATGCTCGCTGCCGGCGCAGACCTGCTGCAATTGTACACGGCGCTCATCTACGAAGGTCCAACCCTTCCACGAGTTATCCACAACGAGTTGTCCACAAGGTGGAAAAGGCAGGAAAGGCAGGAGGGGTCTTGAACAAGAGCACGCACGTCGCTAAGAGGCGCCTGGTGGCAAAGCGGATCATCACGGAACCCTCCAGAACGCTGCAGGAGTACCGGCTCTTGCCAGCACTCACCACGACGGAGAGCGCGACCGGGAACATTCGCCTCGCGACCGTCGTTGCTCGCACTGCGCAGAACAAGCGAGAGCTTCGACTGAACGTGCCGCTGCTGTCCGCGGCGATGCAGTCCGTGTCGGGCGTGAAGATGGCGATCGAACTTGCACGCCTCGGCGGTGCCTCGGTCATCTTCTGCTCGCAGACACCCGCGGACCAAGCGGCCATGGTGCATGCGGTGAAGAGCTATCGGGCCGGGTTCGTGAGTCCGCGCACCGTTTCACCCGACGACACCATCGCGGACGTGAAAAAGAAGGAAGACGAACTCGGCTACTCGACGTTCCCCGTCGTCGACGAACACAAGAAGCTTCTTGGTCTCCTCACGCGCAACGACTACGACCCGGTTCGCCATCAATCACTTCGCGTACGCGATCGTTTCGTTCCCGCAGCGAACCTGAGCGTGGGCGTGAACGTTCGCGACCTGGCGAAGGCCTACGAGCTCCTCTCCGATTCGCATCAGCCGGTTCTTCCCATCGTGGACGAAGAGGGGCGCCTCCAGTCGATGGTGTTCCGCAAGGACATTCGCGACCATCTCGACAATCCGAACCAGCTGCTCGACGCGAAAGACCGCCTCGTCTGCGTCGGCGCCCTGAACACGCACGACTACAAAGAGCGTGCGACGGCGCTGGTGAACGCGGAAGTCGACGCGCTTTGTCTCGACTCTTCCGACGGACACTCGACGTTCCAATCCGACGCCCTCCGTTGGGTGAAGACGCAGTACCCGCATGTCCCGCTCATCGGCGGAAACATCATCACGGGCGACGGCTTTCGTTTCCTCGTCGAATCCGGCGCCGACGCGGTCAAGGTCGGCATGGGCGGAGGCTCCATCTGCATCACGCAGGAGCAGAAGGGCACCGGTCGGGGACTTGCAACGGCCATCATCGACGTCGTGGAAGCTCGCGACGCGTACGAAAAGGAAACCGGTGTCCACATTCCGGTCATTGCCGATGGCGGCATCGAAACCGCGCGAGACATCACCATCGCGCTCGCGCTGGGAGCCGACGCGTGCATGATGGGACGTTACTTCGCACGCATGGAAGAGTCCCCCACGGAAAAGATCATGGTGAACAACCGGGTCATGAAGCCGTATTGGGGCGAAGGTTCGAGTCGCGCTCGCACGTGGCGTGAGCAACGCTATAGCCAGTCGGCATTCGTCGAAGGCGTCGAGGGCCTCGTGGAGTACGCGGGCAAGTTGAAAGACAACCTCGACGAAACACTCGCCAAGATTCGCGCGTCGATGTCCTCTTGCGGAAGCAAAGACATTGCAGCCTTCCACCAGAACGCCGTGCTCGAGCTCATCTCTGCGCTCTCGATTCGAGAAGGGCAGGTGCACGACATCTACATGCCTCCGTCCGATCTCGGCGATCGCTCCTGGGGGAACTCGTGAGCTCCGCCATCATCGTCGGTGCGCAGTGGGGCGATGAGGGTAAAGGAAAAATCGTAGATGCGCTGTCCGAAGAAGCGGACCTCGTCGTGCGATTCGCCGGTGGGGCCAACGCCGGACACACGCTCGTAGTCGGTGGACGCAAGATCGTCCTTCATCTGGTTCCCTCGGGCATCCTGCGTGGATCCTGCATGAATATCATCGGCCCAGGCTGCGTGGTCGACCCCGAGGCGCTGGAGAAAGAGCTCGGCGAGCTCGAGGAGGCGGGTATCGCACCGACGCCGAGGCAATTGGCCCTCGCGCGAGAAGCGCACCTCGTGACGCCCTACCACCGTGCGGTCGATCGCGCGATGGGCGGAAAAATTGGGACGACCGGTCGTGGCATTGGTCCCGCGTATGCCGACAAGGCCCTTCGGGTCGGCATTCGCGCCGAGGACATTGCGCACCACGGCGTCGTGCAAGAACGCCTGTCAGCGCAGCGCGCGTATGCAGCGGGTGTCCTCGGCACCGGTAAAGACCTTCCGAGCGTCAAAGACGCGATGACGTCCCTCGAGAAGTCGAGTGCGCGCTTTTCTCGCTTCATCGCCGACACGGCCGACCTCTTGCTCGAAGCTCGCGAACGCGATGCTCGAGTCGTCTACGAAGGGGCGCAGGGCGCTCTGCTCGACATCGACCAAGGAACGTATCCTTTCGTCACTTCGTCGAACACCAGCGTCGCGTCCGCTGCCGCCGCGACAGGCGTCTACACCGAGTTCAAGAAGCGCGTGGCAGTCCTCAAGGCTTACACGACGCGCGTGGGGCACGGTCCGTTCCCGACCGAGCTCGAAGGCAAGGTCGGCGACGACCTCCGGGAACGAGGGGCCGAGTACGGTGCCACCACGGGGCGCCCTCGTCGATGCGGTTGGCTCGATCTCGTCTCACTTCGTCGCGTGTTTCGAACGAACGCCTTCACGCACTTCGCACTCACGAAGCTCGATGTTCTCTCGGGCTTCGGCACCCTGCGCGTCGCCGTTTCCACGGCGAGCGACGGAACACCCGAATACGAGGACCACGAGCCCTTCGACGGCGACCTCTCGCTCTGCAAGTCGTTCGAGGCGCTTCCCAGCGCTGCGCAGACCTATGTGCGGATGCTCGAACGAGAGCTCGGCGCGAAGCTTCTGCTCCTCTCCACCGGACCTGGCCGCGATCAGTCACTGGTCATGGAGGACCTCTGGTGATGAGCGGCGCAATGGGCCACGACCTTCAGGATGATTGCTCGGCTGTTGCCTACGGGTGGGCGAAGCGCACGTTCGACGTGCGAGACGGGCTCGAAGGGAGGCCGCTACCGGCGCCCGTTGCACCGTTCTCGTCGATGCTCGACGTCCTCGGAAAGCGCATAGCAGTCACCTCCGACGGGGTGGGCACGAAGGTCGAGATCGCCGAGCGCATGCGACGCTACGATACGCTCGGTCATGACCTCGTCGCGATGGTCACCGACGACCTCGCGGCCAACGCGGTCGAACCCTTTGCGCTGACGAATACGCTCGACGTGGACAAGCTCGACAAGGAGGTCGTGGACGACCTCATGCGCGGTCTCCACGACGCTGCCCGCATCGCGAAAGTTGCCGTGGTTGGTGGGGAGATCGCAGAGCTCGGGAGTCGCATTGGCGGCTTCGGCCACGGCATGCACTTCAACTGGTGCGCGACCGCTGTGGGCATCGTTCGTCCGGAGTTCGGTTTCGTCGATGGGTCGAAGGTACGCCCCGGCGATGGCATCGTTACGCTTCACAGCGAAGGCCTTCGCTCGAACGGCTTTTCTCTCGCACGGCGCATCTTGGCGCAGAAGCTCGGGGAGTCGTGGCACGACGAGCTCTTCGAAGGGCAGCGATGGGGTGAGTGGCTGCTCACACCGTGTCGTATCTACGCTCCCGCGATTACGCACCTGCAGCAAAGCGGCATCACCCTCCATGGTCTGGCACACATCACGGGAGGAGGCTTCCCTTCGAAGTTCGGTCGTACGTTGCGGGCCACGGGCAGCGGCGCCCATCTCGAGACGCTGTTTCCAGCCGAGCCCTTCTTGAAGCAGCTCTGTGAATGGGGCGACGTCCCCGCCGAAGAAGCCTATCGGCAATGGAACATGTCGAACGGCTTCGTTGTCGTGGTCCCGGAACCGGAAATACACAAGGCGATAGCCGCTCTCGCAGCTGCGGGACATCGGGCACAGCTCGCGGGGCACGTCACGGCGGACCCGCGAATGCGCATCCTCACCGAGAACGAAACACTTACCTACACTCTTTGACGCATAGGAAGCCCGCATGTCTCGAGAAGTCTCGTTCGTCGCCATCAAGCTCAAGCCCGGCGCACGTGACGTTCGAGGCTCGGCGCTCGCGCAGGCTCTGAAGAGCGAGCACGGCATCGATGCAGGACACGTCCACGCCGTCCGCCTCTACGCGCTGGCGACGTCGGTACCGAACGACGAACTCGAACAGGCGGCGAGCGCGGTGCTCGCCGACGAAATCGTCGAAGAGGTCGAAGTCGGAAGAGTCACGACCGAGGCTTCGTGCTTTCTCATGATCTCTCGGCTTCCGGGCGTCACGGACGACGAAGGCAAGGTCGCGCAGCAAGCGCTCGCTGACCACCTTCCGCAGCTCGCCGGGAAGACGCAAACGGTCTTTGCCCAGCGTCTCTACTTGTTCGAAAAGTCCGTGCCGCGGTCCCTGCTCGAGAAGGTCGGGCAAGAGAAGCTCGGAAACCCCATCGTCGATCGCATCGAAGTCGGTGACGGTACGCCCGCGCACGCCCATGCTGCCGTGGTGCACGTCGAGCCACACAAGACCGCGACGTACGTCGAGCTTCCGGATGATGACGCCGTACTGCTCGACCTCGGCAACGCGCGCGGACTTGCCCTGAATCTGGACGAGCTCTCGGCGATTCGCAGCTACTACCGAAGGCCCGAGGTGGCAGAGCAAAGGGCGAAGCGAGGTCTTCCGGCGTCTCCCACCGACTGCGAGCTCGAGTGCTTCGCTCAGACATGGTCGGAGCACTGCAAGCACAAAGAGTTCAACGCATCCATCGCGATGGAGAACGCGAAAACGGGAGAAACGTTCACCGTCGACTCGCTCTTCAAGAGCTACATCCGAAAGTCGACCGAAGAGATTCGTGCGAAATATTCCGCGCGCGGTGAAGACTGGATGGTCACGGTCTTCTCCGACAACGCAGGTGTCGTGCATCTCGACGACGAACGGTTGTTCGTCTTGAAAGTCGAGACGCACAACTCACCCTCGGCACTCGACCCGGTTGGCGGCGCGATGACGGGTATCCTGGGTACGCACCGAGACGCGTTCGGCACCGGAAAGGGCGGCGCCCGGCTCCTCTTCAATACGAACGTGCTGTGCTTCGGTCCTCGCGGCTACGGAGAGAAGCTCTTGAAGGGCCAGCTCCACCCGACCCGCGTCATGGATGGCGTCGTGACGGGCATCGAAGCGGGGGGCAACAAATGCGGCGTTCCGACGGTGAACGGGGCCATCGTGTTCGACGCGCGCTATTCCGGAAAGCCTCTCGTGTATTGCGGCACCGGGGCAGTGATGAAAAAGACGTATGCGGGCGCCCTTTCGCACGTGAAGGAAATCTTGCCCGGCGACGTCATCGTGCTGATCGGTGGACCCACCGGCAAGGACGGCATTCACGGCGCGACGTACTCGTCCGTGCAGATGACGGACGGGGCTCCGCGCTCGATCGTGCAGATCGGCAGCCCCTTCACGCAGAAGCTCGCGAGCGACTTCCTCGAAGTGGCCTGCGATCTGGGGCTCGTCTCGGGCTGCACGGACAACGGAGCAGGAGGGCTTTCCTCCTCCATTGGAGAGCTCGCGCTCTCTTCCGGTGGAGCCAAAGTCGATCTTACAGACGTGCCGCTGAAGTATGCGGGGCTCGAGCCATGGGAAATCTTCCTTTCGGAATCACAAGAGCGAATGAGCCTCGCCGTGCGTCCGGTGCATCTGCCCGCGCTGCTCGATCTCGCGCGGAAGTACGCCGTCGACGCGACGGTGATTGGCAAGTTCACCAACACGGGCGAACTCGACGTCTCTTACAAGGGGGCGACCATTCTTTCTCTGTCTCTCTCGTTCTTGCACGACGGCGTGCCACGAAAGTTCCTTCGGGCGAAGTGGACGCCGCCCGCCGCAAAGGAACCGACTCTCGGAGCGGTCGATCCTGCGAATGCGCTTCTCGCGCTCCTCTCCTCGGACAACATTTGCAGCCGCGAGTCGGTCATTCGCCAATACGACCACGAAGTGAAGGGCCTCTCCGTCGTGAAGCCGCTCATGGGAGAACGAGGCACCGCTCCGCAGGATGCCGGTGTCCTGCGTACCTCGTTCGACTCCTTTCAGGGGCTTGCCGTCGCAAGCGGCATCGCACCGAAGTACGGCGACCTCGACCCCTACGAGATGTCAGCGGGTTCGTTCGACGAGGCGCTTCGGTCCCTCGTGTCGGTCGGCGCGCGTCTTCCGGAGCCTGGTGCACCCGTCTCCATCAGCGCGTGCGACAACTTCTGCGTCCCCGATAGCGTGTACGACGAAGCGCGGAACCCCGGTGGACATCAGAAGCTCGGGTGCCTCGTCCGCATGTGCCAGGCGCTCTACGACATGGCGACTTTCTTCGACGTGCCCATGACGAGCGGCAAAGATTCGATGAAGAACGACTTCCGCGCCGATGGGGTCACCATTTCCGTTCCGCCTACGGTGCTCTACACGGTGGTCGGCACGGTCGATGACGTCCGTCACGTGACGACGGCCGAGTTCAAGAAGGCCGGAGATGTCATCTTCCTGCTCGGTGAGACCTACGACGAACTCGGAGCCTCCGAGTTCTATCGTCTCCAAGGCGTGCTTGGCGCGAACGTACCCCGGGTGAGAAAAGAAGCGGCAAAAGACCTCTATCTCCGCATCCAGCACGCACGCAAAGAGAACCCGCGCGTGTTCGTTTCCTCGCACGACCTGTCCGATGGAGGGCTCGCTGTGGCGCTCTCCGAATGTACCTTCGGACGCGAACGGCTCGGAGCGCAGATCGACCTTCCCGAGGGCGCGCTCTCGACTGCAGCACTCTTGTTTGCCGAATCGCACTCGCGCCTCCTCGTGACGGTCGACCCCGCGCACGCGGAATCCGTACAGACTCGGTTCGGACCGCGCGCGACGCGCCTCGGTGTGGTCACAGGTGATGGGCTGCTCTCGGTGAAGCGAGGAGGAAGCGAAGTCATTCGCGTCGAAACGGCGCGTCTCTTGGCGGCGTTCCGAGGAGGTCCGGTATGAGCTCCATACGCGTCGTCGTTCTTTCCGGCTTCGGTTTCAATTGCGAGCACGAATCGAAGGCTGCGTGGGGCTTGGCCGGCGCAACCGCCGAGATTCGCCACGTGAGCGAGCTGTTCGAAGGGACGCTCGATATCGCAACCTACGATGTGGTCCACTTTCCCGGAGGGTTCTCGTACGGCGACGAACTCGGGTCGGGAAAGGTACTCGCGAATCACATTCGCAGCAAAAAGCTCCCGAACGGTACGCGTGTGCTCGACGTGTTTGCGCGCTTCTTGGAAGGCAAAGGGTTGCTTGTCGGCATCTGCAACGGATTCCAGGTTCTCGTGAAGTCGGGGCTTCTCCCGAATCTGTCCGGAAAGTTCGAAAAGGAAGTGACCTTGACGGTGAACCTCTCTGCGCGGTTCGAAGACCGCTGGGTTCGCTGCGTGCCAGCGGGCGTCGGAAAACGCATGCTCGGCACCGAAAGCTACGAACTGCCCGCGCGCCACGGTGAAGGGCGCATCGCTGCGAAGGACGATGCGACGCTCGCGATGTTGCACGAGAAGGGGCTCGTTGCGCTCCAATACGTCGATGCAGAGGGAAAGCCCACGGAGCACTTCCCAGAGAACCCGAATGGGTCTCCGATGGGCATTGCGTCTCTCGTCAGCGCCGACGGACAGGTGATCGGCATGATGCCGCACCCCGAAGCACATCTGTCACGGCTCAACCATCCGGCCTGGGCACTGCGTGCTCGCGATGGAATGCAAGTCGATGGCGAGAGTGACGGTCTTCGTCTCTTTCGAAACTTGGTGACGACCGCGAAGAACCTCAAAGGAAGCGCCACATGAACGCCCACAGTCCCGACACCACCCGAACGACCGAAAGCGAGAAGCTCATGAAGATCAAAACTGCCCTCCTCAGTGTTTCGGACAAGGAACACATCGTCGAACTCGCGAAAGCGCTGCGAAAGTGGGAGGTCAAAATCATCTCGACGGGGGGGACGGCTAAGGCACTTCGAGAAGCGGGTATTCCGGTCACCGACATCAGCGAGGTGACGAATGCGCCGGAGGCATTTGGTGGCCGCATGAAGACCATCAGCTTCCAGGTCGCTTCGGGCATCCTGTTCGACCGTGACCGCGATCGGGAGGAGGCCGAGAAGCTCAAGATTCTTCCGATCGACCTCGTCGTGGCGAACCTCTACCCCTTCGAGAAGTACAAGGACCAGAACCTGCCGCTCGGAGAGCTCATCGAGTACATCGACATCGGTGGACCCACCATGATTCGGGCCGCCGCGAAGAACTTCGCACACGTTGCCGTGCTCACGAAGCCAGCGGACTACGCCGACTTCATGACGGAGCTCGAGAAGAACGGTGGCTCCGTCAGTGCGGCTGCCCGCAAGGAATGGATGAAGACGGCGTTCCGCCACACCGCGGACTACGACACCATGATCGCAGAGCACCTCTGCGGAACGGGTCAGGCCACTTCCTCGGGCGACGCGCAGGCCGTCACACTCGCCTACAAGGGCGGCCAGACGCTTCGCTACGGCGAGAACCCCCACCAGAGCGCGGCATTCTATCCGGACGAGAAGGTGCCGTTCGAAGTGCTCGGGGGCAAGGAACTCTCGTACAACAACATCGTTGACCTCGATGCCGCCCTCGCGGCGGTGCGAACCGGGTCTTGGGCGACGCCGACTGTTGCCATCGTCAAGCACGAGAATCCCTGCGGACTTGCGACCGGTGCGACCCTTGGAGCCGCCTTGGAGAACGCGTGGGCGTCGGACACGGTTTCTGCGTTCGGCTCCGTCATCGCGATGAACCAGAAGGTGAAGAAGAGCGACCTCCTCTTCTTGAACATGGACGACAAGGCCGCGCGCAAGTTCGTCGAAATCGTCGCTGCGCCCGATTTCGATGCGGATGCCATCGCCTACCTCGCACAAAACAAGAATCTCCGGATCTTGCGCATCGCGAACATGAATGCTTCACCGGACAAGACATTCCGCATTCTTCAGCTCGGCCTCCTACGTCAAGACGCGGACCAGGCACTCTACGAGTCACTCGAGGTGGTCTCCGAAGCGAAGCCGAAACACCTCGACGTCGAGCTCGCGAAGTTCGGCCTTCACGCCGTGAAGTCCCTCAAGTCGAACGCCATCGCCATGGTGCGAAGGACGGGGCGCGACGACGCGACGTTGCAGCTCATCGGGATGGGGGCTGGACAACCGAACCGTGTGAAGTCGACCGAGCTGTGCATGGCCCAAAGCGAAGAAACGCTGCGGCAAGAAGCAGCGTCGCTCGGGAAAGACGCGAAGTCGCACGTGGCCGAAGAGATGGCAAAGGCTTATCTCACGTCGGACGCGTTCTTCCCGTTCGCAGACGGTCCCGAGATTGCTCTTTCACACGGTGTTCGGACGCTCATCGAGCCGGGAGGCTCTCTGCGCGACCCCGATGTCATTGCAGCGTGCAACAAGGCTGGTGCGGTCCTCGTGCTCACGAAGATGCGCCACTTCAAACACTGATCGAGACGAACCGCCTTCATGATCTTCTATGCTGACGTTCCGGGCCTCGAGCTCCTCCACCGCGGTAAAGTGCGCGACAGCTTTCGCGTGAGCGAAACGTCGCGCCTCATCGTCGTGACCGATCGCATCTCCGCTTTCGACGTGAAAATCGAAACGCCTATCCCTCGAAAGGGTGAGGTGCTGAATCGCCTCGCAGCGTTCTGGTTTGAGCACACGCGCGACATCATCGAAAACCACATGCTCAAGGTCGTCGACCCGCAGGCCATGCTCGTCGCCGAAGCCACGCCCATCCGTGTGGAGATGGTGGTGCGAGGGTACGCAGCGGGCTCGTTGTGGCGCGGCTACGAGAAGGGAAAGCGCGCGTTCTCGGGAGCCGAGCTCGGGGAGGGCATCACGGAGAACGGACTCCTGCCGCACCCGATCGTGACGCCCACCACCAAAGAAGAGTCGGACCGAGAAATCACGCCCGCCGACATCGTTCGCGAAGGCCTCGCGTCCGCAGAGACGTACGAGAAGATGCGACAGGCGTCTCTCTCGCTCTTTACTCGAGGTCAGAAGATGCTCGGCGAAAAAGGCATCCTCCTCGCCGACACGAAGTACGAGTTCGGCTTCATCGACGAGAAGCTCGTTCTCATCGACGAAATGCACACACCGGATTCGTCCCGCTTCTGGGATCGTGAGACGTACGAGCGTGCTCCGAAGGACGCGCCGTCGATCGACAAGGAGTACCTTCGTAAGTGGCTCCTTCGCGCGGCCAAAGGAGGGCCTATTCCGACGCATCTCCCGCCGGAGGTCGCCGAGGAGACCCACAATCGATACGTCGCTCTTTACGAGCGCGTGGTCGGCAAACTTCCGCCGCCGGAGACGCCCCGTCTCGACCGCTTGATCGAGAACTTGCGTGCTGCACACGTCGCTCCGGAGCCCACTCCATGAAGTCCTCGATCGGCGAAGCCATCTCTCCGCTCGATGGCCGGTATCATGCGACTCTGGGGCCGGTTCGAAGCGCCTTCTCCGAGTTTGCGCTCATGCGGGAGCGTGTCCGGGTCGAATGTGAACACGTGCTCGCGCTCGAGTCGACCGACGTGTTCCCGAAGTTGACGCGCGAGGAGAAGGCCCGTCTCACGCCGCTTCTCGTGCGCTTCGATCCGAGCGACTACACGACCATCAAGGCCATCGAGGCCACGCTGCGGCACGATGTCAAAGCCTGTGAGGTCTTCCTGCGGGAACGTTTGGGACTTGCGAACCCGAATCGCATTCACTTCGGACTCACGTCGGAGGACGTGAACAACCTCGCATACTCCCTGTGTGCGCAGCGGTACGTGGCGGAGGCTCAACTGCCGTCGTGGAAGCGTGTGTTGTCGACGCTGATCGACTTCGCAGAGAAGTGGGCTGACGTTGCGTGGCCCGCGCGTACGCATGGGCAACACGCGACGCCTACGACGTTCGGCAAGGAGCTCGCCGTCGTCGTCGAGCGCCTGTTGCGTCCGTACGGCGAACTTCGTGCCCACCGCTTTCGCGGGAAGCTCAATGGCGCGACCGGCAACTACTCGGCGTTTCAATCGGCCGCGCCCGGAACGGATTGGCGAGGCTACGAGCGCGCCTTCGTGGAAAGGCTTGGCTGCGTTCAGAACCTCGCCACGACGCAAATCGAAGATTGCGACAGTATCGGAACGTACCTTCACATCACCGCGCAGTGGAATCGTGTCCTTGTCGACTTCTGTCAGGATACCTGGACCTACATTTCGTATGGTTACCTCATCCAAAGGACAGAGGCAGGGGAGGTCGGCTCGTCGACGATGCCCCACAAGGTGAACCCGATCCATTTCGAGAACGCCGAAGGCAACTTCCAGCTCTCCAGTGCTCTGTCGGATTTCCTTTCCGACAAGCTCTCGCGGTCGCGGATGCAGCGCGACCTCTCGGGCAGTACCATCATGCGCAACCTTGGCGTCGCGATCGGTCACCATCACCTCGCGTGCGAGGAGGTCCTGCGTGGGTTGGGGCGTATCGACATTGACGCAGACATGTGTCGTGCCGAGCTCCAAGCACACCCAGAGCTCTTGGCCGAGCCGATTCAAACGATTCTGCGCACGGTACAGGCCGACGACGTCTACTCGGCCCTGAAGGCGCAAACACGAGGGCAGTCACTGTCGCGCAAAGACCTCGCGTCCTTCGTTCGCACGCTCGACGTGTCGCCCGACGTGCGCGAAAGGCTCGAGGCACTCGCACCCGAGACGTACGTCGGACAAGCTCCGGCCATCGCGCGCGAGATCGTGATCCGTGCTCGAGGTCTATTGTGAAAGTGTGCGTCCTGGGTGGCGGTGGGCGCGAACACGCTCTCGTGTGGCGTCTTCGGAAAGACGGTCACGAGGTCGTGGCCCTTCCGGGGAGCGATGCCATCCCTGGTTCGCTCGGGGGGGCGCTAGACGGTGCGCTGGACGTTCTCGCCATCGTACGTGCGCATCACGTAGAACTCGTGGTGGTGGGGCCCGAGGCTCCGCTCAGCAAGGGTGTTGCAGATGTCCTTCGCGATAGCGGCATTCCTGTCGTTGGCCCCAGCAAAAAGGCGGCCCAGCTCGAGACCTCGAAGGCCTTCGCCAAAGCGTTCATGACGCGCAACGGGGTCGCAACGAGCCTCTATCAAGACGCTGCGTCTGCGGGTGACGCCATCTCGCTCCTCGCCGATGGGCCCGTTGTCGTGAAGTTCGATGGCCTTGCGGCAGGGAAGGGGGTCGTCGTGTGCGACGATCGACCGGCTGCTGAGCATGCCATTCGCGAGCTCGCCGCGGTTCATGGCGACAAAGCCCACTTCGTCATGGAAGAGCGTTTGCACGGTCCGGAAGTAAGCCTCATCGTGCTCACCGATGGTCGCTATGTGGTGCGCTTTCCTTTGGCGCGCGATCACAAGCGCCTTGGCGATGGCGACCAGGGGCCCAATACCGGCGGCATGGGGGTCATCGCACCGGTACCAGGCGTGTCGCCGGAAGCATTGCAAGC
The DNA here is from genome assembly GCA_046351415.1 of Polyangiaceae bacterium. Taxonomy (GTDB): domain Bacteria; phylum Myxococcota_A; class Polyangia; order Polyangiales; family Polyangiaceae; genus JABFRG01. Next base: position 464,268 of record JAXLYO010000004.1, read on the forward strand.
GATCGACGACCGCATCGTGAAGCCCACCTTGGAAGGCCTGGAGCGCGAGGGCCTCGACTATCGAGGCATCCTCTACTTCGGGATCATGTTGACGGAGCTCGGCCCCAAACTTCTCGAGTACAATGTGCGCTTCGGAGATCCGGAGGCCGAAGCCCTTCTTCCGCTCGTTGGGGGCGACTTTGGGGCTGCCCTCCTGGCGTGTGCGCGTGGCAGTCTCGGCGGCGCTTCCCTCGTCGCGACCGGCGCTTCTTCCGTGTGCGTCGTCGCCGCGTCTCCCGGCTACCCAGGGGCGAGCACTGCCGGCCTCGAGATTCACGGATTGGACGAGGAAGACGCAAGTGACGTCGTCGTGTTTCACGCTGGAACCAAGCGTGAAGGAGACAAGTGGCTGACCGCGGGGGGGCGCGTCCTCAACGTCGTCGGCATCGGCAATTCACTGACCGAAGCACGGGCAAAAGCATATTCCCGCCTTGCTCGCATTCGTTTCGCCGAAATGCAGTTTCGAAAAGACATCGGTGCGCGTGAGGAACGAGCATGAAGAACCTCGTCCTCTTCTTTTCGGGCCGCGGCTCGAACATGCGGGCCATCTTGGAGGCGGTGCACGGAGGCCGCCTCGAGGGCATCGCCAAAGTTCCTTTCGTACTCACGAACAAGCCAGACGCTGGCGGGATCGCCGTCGCGGAGGAGTTTGGGATCGAGACCCGCGTCATTCCCTCGAAGGGCGTTCCGCGTGACGAATACGACCAGCGTGTGCTCCGCTCGATCTCTGACACTCCAATCGACGTGATTGCGCTCGCCGGTTACATGCGCATCCTTTCGGCGGCCTTCATTTCTGCCTATCGCGGTCGCATCGTCAACGTGCACCCCGCCGACACCGCAGCCCACCAAGGCACTGGGGGCTATGCGTGGGCCTTCGAGCAGAAGCTTCCCGAAACATGGATCACGGTTCATGTGGTCGACGAGGGGCTCGATACGGGGCCTGTTCTTCGCAAGGCACGGGTCGACCTTTCGGGTGCAACGACGCTCGCAGAAGTAGAGGCACGAGGGCTCGCCGTCGAACACCGCGTCTACAGCGAGGCTTTGCGCGACTTCCTGGAGAGCGGTAATAGAGGGATAGAAGCATGTGCGGCATCCTAGGCATCGTTGGCAAGGCGCCCGTCGCGCGAGACATCATCTACGGCCTCACCGCGTTGCAACATCGCGGCCAAGACGCCGCCGGCGTCGTGACGTTCGAGGGGCGCTTCTTCATGAAGAAGGAGAACGGCCTGGTCAATCAGGTCTTCAAGAGCGAAGTCGAAGCCGAGCGCATGCTGGGGAACATCGGTCTCGGGCACGTCCGCTACGCGACGCAAGGAACGACGGACGCCTTCGATGCGCAGCCTTTTGCGGTGAATTACCCATTTGGCATCGCGATGGTGCACAACGGAAACGTCACCAACTTCACGGCGCTTCGCGACAACCTCAATACCGAGCACCGGCTCATCGAGACGACGAACGACGTCGAACTCATTCTCTACACTCTCGCCTCGGAGCTCGAGCGGAAGGACCTCGCGAAGCTCGGCGTCGAAGACTTCTTCGAAAGCGTGCGTGCGGTGCAGTCCAAGGTGGAGGGGGCCTACTCCGTCATCGCGCTCATCGCCGGCAAGGGCATGGTTGCGTTTCGCGATACGTTCGGCATTCGCCCGCTCGTTCTCGGAAAGAAGAAGAACGAAGACGTGTACGCCTTTGCTTCCGAGTCGACTTGCTTCGACTACCTCGGGTACGAGTACGTGCGCGAGCTCGAGCCAGGCGAAGCGGTATTCATCACCAACGACGGGAAGCTTTCGTCGTCGCTATCCGAGCCGGCGAAGCACGTCCGCGGCGCTTACTGCGCGTTCGAGTACATCTACTTCGCTCGCGAAGATTCGGTCATGAACGGCTCGCTCGTCGCGAAAGAACGCGTCTTGGCAGGACGCCTCCTCGCCAAAGCGCTCCGCGAATCGGGGCTTCGGCCCGATATCGTCATCGACGTCCCATCGACGGCCTATTTCGCCGCATCTGGGCTCGCGGAGGAGCTCGGGGTGCCCTACCGTCGGGGCTTCTCGAAGAACAACCACGTTGGCCGTAGCTTCATCGTGCCCACGCAGGTCGAGCGCGAACGCATGGTTCGTCAGAAGCTGAACCCCATTCGCGACGTCGTCGACGGAAAGAAGGTCGCAGTCGTCGACGACTCCATCGTCCGAGGGACCACGTCGAAACACATCGTGAAACTCCTTCGCGACAGCGGAGCAAAGGAGGTTTACTTCTGTTCCGCGGCTCCTCCCGTACGTCACCGTTGTGTGTATGGCATCGACATGGCCACGCGCGACGAAATCATCGCCGCCACGCACGATCACGAGCAAATTCGTGCTTTCATGGGGGCCGATGCGGTCATCTATCAACCACTCGATGCCTTCCGTGACATTTACAAGGACGTTGCAGGTTGCTTCGCGTGCTTCTCGGGCGAGTACCCCACGGACATTCGAGAGAGCAACATGAAGCTCATCGAATCCGAACGACTCGTGCGCCGAAAAGACGCCCGAACATGACGACGAACGCACCTTCGCGCCGACTGCCCATGGGCTTGTTCGCGGCACTCATGGTCATCTGCGTGGCCACGGCTTTCACGGCGCGGGCGGGCATGAAGAGCTGGGCTCTCGAGGTGGTACCGGGCCTCATCGGAGTGTTCGTGCTGCTCTTCACGTACAAGCGCCTCCGGATGAGCAACCTCGTCTACGTGTGCGTCTTCGTGCACATGCTGGTACTCATCTACGGAGGCTTCTACACCTACGCGATGACGCCGCTCGGCAATTGGGCGCGCGACACGTTTCACCTTGCCCGCAATCACTACGACCGCGTCGGTCACTTGGCGCTCGGGTTCTTTCCCGCACTCGTGACCCGTGAGCTCCTGCTTCGCACGAGTCCGCTCAAGCGGGGCGGGTGGCTCTTCTTCATCGTTCTTTCCATCGTGTTCGCCATCGGCGCATTTTGGGAGTTGCTCGAGTGGTGGACGACCCTCGTCGTGGCTGGCGATGTCGGGGTTGCATTCCTCGGCTCTCAAGGCGACCCCTGGGATGCGCAATGGGACATGTTCTTGGTGGGCGTGGGCGCAGCGATCTCGCTTGTCGTCATGCCGAAAGTACACGACGCTTCCATGAGGAAGGTGTGTAGCGCATGACGAAGGCGACCAAGAAGAAGGCGAAGAAGAAGTCCGCGCCGCGGAGCTCGACCACCGTAGCGTGTCCGTTTTGTGCGGCAGAAGAAGAGCTCTTCGTCGATGTCGCTGGAGGCAGCCATCAGACGTACGTCGAGGATTGCCCCGTGTGCTGTCACCCGTGGACCGTCCACATCGAGCCCGGAGACGAGCCAGGGTCGTACTCCGCATGGGTGGAGAAGGCTTAGCTTCTCTTGTTGGCGAGCGCCGCGAGGTGCTTCGGAGAGTGCAGCCCGCATTCTTTCTGTGCGTCGTTTTCCCACCACCACCGCCCCGCGCGTTCGTCCTCGCCTGGACCGACGGCGCGCGTGCAGGGCGCACACCCGATCGACGGAAAGCCTCGCGCATGAAGTGCGTGCGTGGGGACGCCGTTCTCCTTCGCGAAGTCCCACACGCGTTCGGTCGTCCAGTGGGTGAGGGGATTGATCTTGATGAGGGGGGTGCCCTTCGAGTTTCGATGTCGGTCGTCCAGCTCGAAGAGCTCGACTTCGGAACGCGACACCGTCTGACTGCGTCGCAGGCCCGTGACCCACGCTTCGGCATTCGCGAGCGCGCGCTGTAGCGGCTCGACCTTCCGAATGCCGCAGCACTCTTTGCGGTCAGCAACCGACGCGTAGAAGCTGTTCGGTCCCTTGCGTCGAACGAGATCTTCGACCGCTTCGGTTTGCGGAGCGTAGAGGTCGACGTCGACGGCGTAGCGCTTTCGAACCTCGTCGACGAGGTCGTAGGTCTCTGGGTGCAAGCGGCCCGTGTCGAGGAGAAAGACGCGAGGACGCACGCCGACTGCCGAGCCCGCTCGCGCTGCCTCGTGAAGAACGACCATGTCCTCGACGCCCATACTCGCCGCAAGCCGCAGGCGCTCCCCAAACTCCGTCAGGGCGAACGAGAGAATCTCGAAGGGCGTCTTGTCGTGGAAGCGGCGTGCAAGCTCCGCGGGGGCATTCACGGGATGACCTCGAAGAGGTGGTTTCGCGCATCGCGGCTATCGACTTTCCGCTTGAGCCTGCGATACCACAGGACTTGAGCACAGAGCGTCCCGCGGAGGAGAATTCCGACCATGAAAGCCGTCGTGAAGACTCTCTCGGAGCTGAGGGCCCCATAGAGAATCGCCAAAAGGCGCCCCAGTACGTTCAGGGTCGGGAAAAAGAGGCTTACATCGTCTGCGCGCTTCAGGCGGTAGAGACGCACGATCTGCGGAACGTACGAGCTTTCGATGGCGACGAGCCCGATGGCGCCGATGATCCAAAACGGATTCATGCCGGCCTCACCTCGGGTACCATGAAATCAACATAGCAGCGTTCATCCGCTATGCTAGATATTTATCCGTTACAATGGCAACCCTCCGACTTCCCAAGGCTCTTGGCGCACTCGAAGACGAGGCCGTCTTCATTCTTCGTGAAGTCGTTGCCACGCGCGAGCGCCCTGTTCTGCTGTTCTCTGCGGGTAAGGACTCGATTGTCCTCCTTCACTTGGCACTGAAGGCGTTCCACCCAGCGAAACTCCCGCTCGCGATCATGCACGTGGACACAGGGCACAACTTCCCGGAGGCCATCGCGTTCCGCGATCGGCGTCTCGCAGAGATCGGGGAGCCGCTCGTCGTGGCGAGCGTTCAAGCATCGATCGATGCGGGACTCGTCGTCGAAGAAACGGGGCCGAGGGCTTCGCGCAACCGACTCCAAACGGTCACGCTGCTCGAGGCGATCACCGAGCACAAGTTCGACGTAGCCTTCGGGGGCGCACGCAGAGACGAAGACCGCGCTCGCGCCAAAGAGCGCATCGTCAGCGTGCGCGACGAATTCGGCCAGTGGAACCCGCAGAACCAACGCCCCGAACTCTGGAACTTGTTCAATACACGCATTCGTCCTGGTGAACACCTGCGCGTATTCCCGCTCTCCAACTGGACGGAGCTCGACGTGTGGCAATACATCGAGGCCGAGAATCTTGAAGTTCCATCGATATACTTCTCGCACCGTCGAAACGTGTTCGAACGAGATGGAATGCTCTACAGCGTCCGCGAGGGCGTGCCACTGTTGCCCGGCGAGCGCGTGTTCGAAGAGCAAGTTCGCTTTCGGACGGTCGGCGACATGTCTTGTACGGGAGCCGTCCGCTCCAACGCATCGACCGTGACGGAGATCGTGCTCGAGGTCGCGCAAGCGACGCTGACCGAGCGGGGCGCTACGCGCGCGGACGACAAAGTCGGGGAAGCGGCGATGGAAGATCGCAAACGCGAGGGGTACTTCTGATGACGAACACTCACGCAAGTCACCTCGCTGCGCTCCCTTTGCGGTGCGCCACGGCTGGCAGCGTCGACGATGGGAAGAGCACACTCATCGGGCGCCTGCTCCACGATGCGAAGGCGCTCTTCGCCGACCAGCTCTCTCAGGTGGCCGAGGCGAGCAAACGCCGAGGTCACGCGCGCACCGACTTGGCGCTTTTGACCGACGGACTGCGCGCAGAACGAGAACAAGGCATCACCATCGACGTGGCGTGGCGATACTTCGCGACGCCGCATCGCCGTTTCGTGCTCGCCGACGCACCCGGACACGTGCAATACACGCGGAACATGGTGACCGCGGCTTCGGTCGCGGACATCGTCATCATCCTCGTCGACGCACGGCACGGTTTGCTCGAGCAAACACGTCGGCACCTCTTCGTATCGCGCCTTCTCGGCGTGCGCGCCATTGCGGTCGCGATCAACAAGATGGATCAAGTGGGCTACGACGAGCGCGTCTTCGTCGACATCCAAAACAAGGTTCGAACGTATCTCGGAAGCTTGAAGGCCCCCGGGGCGGCACCCTCCGTGTCCTTCTTCCCCATTTCGGCGCTCGTGGGTGACAACGTCGTCGAGCGCTCGGTCGAGATGCCGTGGTTCGATGGGCCTCCGCTTCTCACCTTTCTCGAGACCCTCACGTTCGACGCTCGCAAAGAGGCTGCGCGCTTCGCCGTGCAATGGGTCATTCGGCCCCAGAGCAGCGAACACCCAGATTATCGCGGCTACGCCGGCCGCGTCGCCTCCGGAACATTTCGAGTTGGGCAAGAGCTCGTCGTTTGGCCGAGCGGCCGTCGCACGACGCTCGCTCGTATCGAGACCTTCGGCACCTCACTCGAGGAAGCTCACGCTGGCCAGTCAGTCACGCTTCACTTGAGCGACGAACTCGATGTCAGCAGGGGCTCCGTTCTATCGGTCGCCGGTGAGAGTGCCCCCACGGTCGCGCAATCGCTCTCCGTCGACCTCGCTTGGGTGAACGATCAGAAGGGGCGCGTGGGCGGGAAGTACATCCTCAAGCACATGAGTCGAGAGGTCCGCGTCATTCTCGAATCGATCGAGTCGCGCTACGACATTGATACGGGTGAAAAGCTCGCCATCACGCCTGACGATACGAAGCTTCTCTCCGCAAACGATCTCTCGAGCGCCAAGCTACGTCTCAGCGAGCCTCTGGCGATCGATCGGTACGAGGAGCTCCATGCGAGCGGTAGCTTCCTCCTCGTCGACGCTGCCGGTGGCGAGACACTGGCCGGCGGCATGGCTCGTTGAGCGTTCGCCATGCCTTGTTTTCAGTCAGAGCGTTACGATTCGCTGTCGGGGACGTGCTTCATCGCAACGGAGTTCATGCAGTAGCGCTTGCCGGTAGGGGGCGGGCCGTCCGGGAACACGTGTCCGAGGTGCCCGTCACACTTCGCGCAGAGCACCTCGACGCGCACCATGCCGTAGCTCATGTCGGTGCGTGTTGCGACCGCATCGGGGCCAATGGGATCCGTGAACGAGGGCCAGCCCGTGCCCGATTCGAACTTCGTACCCGAGCGGAAGAGTGGGTTGTCGCACCCCGCACACGAATAGACGCCCGGCTCGTGCGTTCCGACGAAGCAGCCCGTTCCGGCGCGCTCCGTTCCGTGCTTGCGGAGGACTTCGTACTGTTCGGGCGTCAGCTTCGCGCGCCACTCGGCATCCGTGAGAACCAGCTTTTCCATGGTCTCGAGAATTGTAGACGAAAGGTGGCCTGCGCGCGCCTTCTTCCGCCTTCACGGCTCAACGACGATAGGTGAGTGTATAGACGATGGGCGCCCTACACCCTCTCGATACACCGTCAGCGAGGCTCGCGATTCTGCCAGGACACCATCCAGCCGGGGTACTCCGCCGGAAGCGCACTCACCTGATCGAGCTCCGCAACCTCTGCCTCCGTGAGCTCGAGCTTCGTGGCCGCGATGTTGTCGTCGAGCTGCTTTTCGTCTTTCGCGCCGATGATGATGCTCGTCACGTGAGGCTTGGTCAGCATCCACGCGAGGGACACGCGTGCGACACTCGTGTCGTGAGCGGAAGCAACCTTGCGCAGAACGCGAAGGCATGCCGCTGCGCGTGGGCGATCGACCAGCGGGAAATCGAACTGCGAGCGACGTGCGTCCGCCGGTCCCTTCGTCTCGCTGCCCTCGAGATCGAACTTGCCGCTGAGAAGACCTCCGGCGAGTGGGCTCCACGGAAGAATGGCAAACCCCTGATCGAGCGAAAGGGGGACGACTTCTCGCTCGATGTCGCGCCCGGCAATGGAGTAGTAGACCTGCGCGCTCACGAAGCGGGCGAGTCGATTGCCGTCTTGATGTGCGACCATCTTCATCGCGAGCCAGGCTGGCAGGTTCGACCACCCGAGGTAGCGCGCCTTGCCACTTCGAACCACGGTGTCGAGCGCGTCGAGCGTCTCTTCAATGGGGGTCGTTTGGTCGACACCATGAATTTGGAAGAGATCGACGTGATCGAGTTTCAGGCGTTTCAGGCTCTCGTCGATGGACGAAAGAATGTGTGCGCGGGAAAGCCCCACCTGATTGGGCCCTGGTCCCATGCGGCCGCGAACCTTCGTCGCAATGACGAGCTGGTCGCGCGGCTTTCCGAGCCGGCCGAGCGCGCTGCCCAGAAGGCTTTCACTCTCGCCTTCGGAATAGATGTTTGCGGTGTCGATGAAGTTGATGCCGGAATCGATGGCGCGCCCGAGGATCTTGTCCACGGCAGACTCACCGAGCGTGCCGACGACCTTCCAGAAGCCTTTGCCTCCGAATGTCATGGTGCCGAGGCAGAGCTCGGAGACGTACAAACCGGACCGACCGAGGGGACGCGTTTTCATGGGCGAAGAACTCCTAGTTGAAGGCGCAGAACCTGCGCACGAGGACGATTTCTGTCAACCTCCGAGGCGGGCCCGCAGTGTTTTCGTCGCCACGTGGGCATACGCGTCATGGACGAGTGAAGCGACCTTCCTCCAGTCCGGCTTTTGATCGAGTACGACCCCCACCCAACCCTTGACGCCTACGTATGGCGGCTTGAAGAAGAGTGCGTCATCGAGCTCAATGAGGGACTCTTGGACACCGACAGGCACCGGCAGCCAAACACCGAGGTGAGCTGCACCGTGATGATGGTTGTCGAGCATGGCGAACACCTTTCCTTTGCCCGCGAACCAGGTGGGCTCACCGTGGGAAACCCTCTCATTCGCCTCGGGAAGGGCGAGGCAGATGTCGCGCAGTTTCGTGACGATCGCAGCTTCCGTCTTCTTCATGGTGTGCACCCCGCGACAGCGTCGAACGTGAGCCGTGTCTCGATGGATTGGAGCAGCGCGTGACCGAGACGTTCTCCCATCGCGAGGCCTCCTTCCTTTCGGAAGTGAATCAGGTCGGCCTCGGCGAGACCGGCACGTGCGAAACGTCGCATCGATGCGTCCCCGCCCATCGCTGCGCGAGTGTCCCAATATGCAGCACCTTGGGCGAGAGCGACCGTGCGGAACTGTGCGTTGACCTTGGCGATGCGTGGGTCGCTCTTCTGAGCGCCGCGTTCTTTTTCCATGTCAGGTGCACCAGCCACGAGGAACGCTGCGTTCGGTAGCACGGAACGGTAGCTCGCGAGGACGTCCTTGAGCCACTGTTCATGCATGTGGTACGCGAACATGTTCGTTCCGAGCATGAAGACGACGAGATCGTAGTTTCGTGCCTTGAGCATCGGGTCGCGCGATTCCTTCGATACGTGCAAGAACTGCTCGTAGTTGAGCGCACCCACGCCGAGCGAGTCGACGACGAAGCCGGGGACGTCGCGTTCGAAAACGGCGCCAAACATGCGAATGCCAGCGCGCGTCGATACGACTTCGACCTTGTGCGGGCCGTCCTTCATCGTGAACGAATGCTTGCGCGCCTCGCTCACGGAAGAGTCTCCGCGGACGAGGGCTTCCTCCTTCCCATCGACCTTCACCTTGAACGCGCCGCCGTTCGGACGCGCCATGTAGAAGACATCGACGTTCGATACGCTGCGACCCACGGGGGCAGCTTCGCTCGCCGTGGCGACACTGGCCCACGCGCCTGGCATCACCGTTTCGGCCGCCATATTCGCGAGGCCGTAGTGTCCGTCGCGCGTCGGGTGGGTAGAGGTGGCCAGCGGCGTCCACTTGTCCTCCCAGAGTTCGTGACGCACGTCCATGTGGCGATACCAGTTCCACGGCCTCGAGAGCGCGACGAACCCGTGCCCCGCATCGCCATACTTCTTCTGGAGCATGCGGCGAAGGCCACCGGAGACGAAGTCCATGGTCATGTTCGAATCGCCATAGAGCGCGATCCGAAGGTGACCCTTGTCGATACCGCGGAGGAACGAAAGAACGCGGTCCGAGAAGCGATCGAGGGCTCTCTCGTTCTCGATCATCACGTTGGGCGTATCGTCGAAGATCGTGTGCTCCGCCGGCAGCGTGAGGGCCTCCGGTGGCACGGGAGCGCATGCTCGCCCTTGGGGGAGAAGCTTCGCGTCCGTGAGCGTCACCGGTTCCGTGGGAGCCGGCCCAGGTTCACCACGTCCGCAGGACGCAAAAAGGCCTACTGCGGATAGTCCGAGTAGGCCCAAGTGCTTCACAGCAGGTAAAGGGTGCGCGGGTGGGGGAGCTTCGCTCGCCCACTAATTCAAATGACGATGTGGCGCAGCTTCATCTGCACGTCGCTGGACCAGTGGTTCTTGAAGGCGCGAACGCACGTGTCGAGGTAACGCTCGTAGTCGATGTAGACGTTGTCGCCCCACTCGGCGCGGATCTTCGTCTCGTTCTTGCGGAGGCGATTGAGCCACTCCTGCGTCGTCTTGCCGTAGTGCGTGCGGCGCGTGTAGAGCTCCATGATCTCGAAGCTCGGGTTGACCGCCATCACGAGCTCCTCGAGGCGCGCATTCAAGCCACCCGGGAAGATGATGTCTGCCGTGAACTTCAAGTCCTCGATGTCCTTCTTCGTGCGCGGAACACGGTTGCGAAGGATCGATTGGAACGAGAAGATGCCACCCGGCTTCAGGAACGTCGCGCACTTGTTGAAGTACTTGCGATAGAGCTCGACGGCGAGGCCCTGGTTGGCTTGCGCTGGAGAAACGACGTGGTCGACCATCTCGATGGAGACGAGTGCGTCGTAGGGCTGCTCGGGAACGAAGTCCGCGTAGTCCATGCACCAGAACTTTGCGTTCGGGATGTTGCGGGCGACACACTCGTTGTACTGCTCAGTCGCGAGCGTCACGCCGTGGACTTCCTTGATGCCGCGCTTCGAGATGTACTCGACGTTCGCGCCCCAGCCGCACCCGATGTCGAGGATGGTCTTCGTCTTGTCGAGCTCGGCGAGGTCGTAGAGGATGCGGCTCTTGTTCTCTTGGGCAGCTTCGAGCGACTGGTCGTCGGATTGGAAAACCGCACTCGTGTAGTGCATGCGTTCGTCCAGCCAGAGCCTGAAGAAGTCGTTGGAGAGACTGTAGGAAATGTCGATTTCCGCTTTGTTAGACGTCAAGAGATCCTCCGAGCGGCTTCTTTTTCCACGAAAATAGGCATTTGGCCACCTCTCGGTTCGACCACTCGTACAATTGCCCAGAGGAAGGTCTCCGGGATGGGCCAAATTCCATGATTTCCCAAGGGTTTTCGCGCGCGCCGCACGCTTGTCACCCGAGCAGGCGAGCCTCTGCCGTATGACCACGAGCGAAATCCTCTGCACGGTGTTGGCGGTCTACGGAGTGCTCTACCTTTCGCACCATTGGGAAAAGCGAGGTTTGCGTAAACGCGCGTAGTGGGGGAGCATCGAGCGGATGCGCTCCGCTCTTCTCGTCGTAGCCTCGGCTCGGTCCTTTGCTTTGCTTGCCACCTGCGCCTGGGCCGCTGCGTGTAGCGCTTCCACCGAAACTCCTCCACCCGAGGCGACGCCGACCTACGAGCCCGTCGCCCTTCCCGTGCTCACGACCGCAAAGACGACGCTCGATCGGACGATCGTTCCGAAGAAGGCACCCGGCACGAACCCGGACGTCACGAAGTATCTCTTCGACGCCGACGTGCGCGCCTCGTTCCTCTCCGCAGGGTTTGGAGACTTCGACTTCGGTCCTCCCGATGGGACGACGGAACGCTCGCCGCCGAACATGTCCGCGCCCGCTCCGGGCCCGAACAAGCACGTCCTCACGCGTTTCGTTCACATGCCGGACTTGCAGCTCGCCGACGACGAGGCACCGACACGCCTCGTGCGTCTCGATTCCTCGGGGCCGACCTCGGGCGCCTATCGCCCGCAAGAGAGCGCTGGGTGTCGTGTGGTGAATGCGGCGGTACGAACGATCAATGCACTCCACAAGACGGCGCCGATCGATTTCGTGCTCCTCGGTGGAGACAATGCCGACAACGCGCAAGACAACGAAGTCGGTTGGGTCCTCGACATCCTCGGAGGCGCTCCTCGCGTCGAATGCGATTCGGGCGCCGACGACGACCCCGTGAAGGGTGCCGGCAATGACGCGAAGGACCCGTTCGTTGCGCCTGGCCTCGCGATGCCGTTCTACTGGGTGAACGGCAACCACGACGTTCTCGTGCAAGGGAACTTCGTCGTGAACGCCGACTACGAGCGTCGCGTGCTCGGAACTTCTTCTTCAGTCGGCACCATCGACTGGCGCCTCAAGGGTGGGGGCATTGGCTTCGACGATCTCCCGGCTGATCCACGGCGCAAGCACCTCCGGCCGCCGGAAGTGCTCGGAAAGGTGGCGGCCCACAAGGGCGGTCACGGGCTCTCCGCGACCCAGGCGAAAACGGGACGCGCGTTCTTCACGTTCGACATTCCGAACACACCGTTTCGGTTCGTCGTACTCGACACGGCCGCCGCGAATAGTGGGGGCGCCGAAGGCGTGATGCGGAAAAGCGAGGTCGATCAGTACGTGAAGCCCGCGCTCGACCAAGCGAAGGCCGAAGGGAAACTCGTACTTCTCGCGTCGCACCACGCGCTTTCGAGTTTGACGGACGGGTCCGGCCTCGGCGGAGTGAAGGTCGACGATGCGATGACGCAGGACGCCTATCGTGCGTTTCTCGGCGGCTACGACAACGTTCTCTTCAGCCTCGTGGGGCACACGCACGAACATCGCGTGCGGTACGAGGCTCCACCTGGCGGCCACGGTTTCTGGGAAGTCATGACGAGCGCACTCGCAGACTTCCCTCAACAGATTCGCATCATCGAGCTCATCGACGACGACAATGGCTGGCTAAGACTTCGTGCGACGCTCGCGGACTACGCTACCGATGGTGACCCGGTCGCAGCCGAAGCTCGTAAGCTCGGTATCTTGGACCTCACCACCGGATGGACACCGATCGGTACCGGAACGGCATCGGATCGCAACGTCGAGCTTCTCATCAAGAAGCCCTGACGTTCATTCGAATCGGGCAACGAGCGCGTACTGGTTCTGTGTCGTCGACTGCCACTCGTTCTCAGGTTCCGTCGCCATGCGCAGGCAGTACTGCGTGAGCGCGATCGAGGTCCACTTGCCCTTCTTCTCGCCGTAGACATACGTCTGGCCGCCGTTGTTCAGATCGGGAGCGCCGAATTGGTAGTCGTCATATGCAGCTTTGGCGGTCACCGGCCCCGTGTTTCCCGAAAGCTGCAGCGCCACGGATTGGGGATAGTACATCGGACTCATGTCGATGGAGTCGTCGACGACGCGAATGCGCAGTCCACCTTCGGTGTCGATGCGGACGCCGCCACGTAGCGTGAAACCGCTCCCGCCGTAGCCGAGCCCAAGGTACCCGCCCTGCCACTTCGCATCGATCGTCGGGTTCCAGGGACCGCAGTTGTTCCCGTCGAGGTCACAGGTGCGCGTGCGATGTTTGAGCTCGTAGCGGCCGAGGCGGTTCGGCCGTAGGGCGTGCTCGTAGGAATCGCCATTGGAAGCGAGCCACTTCGCTTGGTCGACGGTCATCGTCGCTCCCGGGCAGCTCGCGGGGTCGAAGGGGTCGTTCGTCGTCACCGGAGGCGGGCCCGAGTCCACGCCGCTGTCCGTGTTGCCGCTGTCGGCTGCGCCTGCGTCGCGCACGATGGGCGCAGGCTTCACGTATTCGACCGCAAACGTCGTCGCTTTGGCAGAAGAGTCGCGAAACACGATGTAGTAGTTTCCCGTCTTCGGGATAACTGCAGAGACGCGAGCGTTCTTCGTGGTGGCGTCGGCGTCGAAGTTCGATGCCAGAGTCACGAACTGCGACGTCACGACGAAAGCTTCGGCATCGCCGCCCACCGTGGAGCGTACCCAGAACTCCGCGGTGTCGCCCTTGTTCGCCGTGAACGAAAACGCGCGCCACTTCGGCGTCTTGTTGTAGGCGGCGCTTTTCGTCTGCCCCACCGAGATGGGACCCACGGTGAGGACCGCCGAACCGCTGAGGTCGTTCGCGGAGACTTGCTCGCTGTTGCCGTCGTCGGCGCCATTCGTCGACGCACACGCAAAGGCACCCAGCGAAGCGAGGATGGGCAAGGAAGCGAGGACGGTGAGTGAAAGAAGGCGAGAGGACATGGTTTCGGGCTCCAAAGGAATGACGAGAAAGGGGAAGAGGTGAATCAGGGAAAGCAAGGAAGTCGCCCGTGTGCGCTGAGCTGCAACACCGACGTCACGTGTGTTGAATGAACGCTGCGCGTAGCTCACGCAACCCGTTGGCAGATTCTCGTACGTCGCGAGATTTATTCACTTCTTGCTCATTTATTTCATGCCGTGGAGGGAAGGTTCGCGTGTGAATGCCCCGTGCTCTTCACGCGACATGCGCGCACGCATAAACTTCGCTCTTCTTGCGCGAATGTTTTTCTCGGTCGGATCTCTCCAGCTCGATCAAGCGTTCTTCCGAACTCACGTTGCCGTCGATCGCGGACTCCGTGTGTTCGCCGCGGAGCGACGAGGCGTGACCTTTCGAACCAGGTTCGTTCCCGCATCGCGCGCACCGAAGCGCAACGTGGTCGTGCTGTGGTTCATCGTCTCCGGCTGGGCCGCGTGGGAAGGGCAGAACGAAGTGGCGGGCAATCGTCGTCGCGCCCACGGAAAGACCCTCGTCTTGCTGTCCGAGTCGGCGTTCGATGGCGCGGAGGGGAAGCGCGAATTTCAACTCGTCTCGTCGGGACAGCCCTTCGTCGGGATCGAGGTACGCCTTCCCGGTACGCTCGCGATGGGGGACGCATCGCGCGGTCCCGTCGTGCTCACGGCCTCCGAGGCCGCATGGGCCGCGGTCGAACGTTACATCGCGCGCGTGCTCGTTCCAGGGCGAACCACTTCGGCAGCATTCGTTCTCGAACTCCTCGGTGAGCTCGCCAAAGAAGGCCTCGTGAAGCCGGAGGCCGCGAACCTCGTCGTCACGGATGAAGACCCGCGCATGACGCACATATGGGATGCAACGGCGGAGGCGTACGAGCGGTTCGATACGCGACCGACGTTGAAGCGGGTAGCAGACGCATGTGACATGTCCCTTCGAAACCTGTCTCGATTCATCGATCTCGCATACAACGACCTCTTGCTCCCTTCGGCCGGGTGGCGCGAGATGTCGACGAACTTGCGCCTCATGATCGCCATTCTCTTTCTATCGTGCCCGTCCCTCTCGATTGCGCAGGTCGCAGACGCGGTTGGCTACGGGCACGCGCAAGCGATGGCGAACGCCTTCAAGAGAGCAGGCGTGCCGGCGCCTCGTGACATTCAAGCGTACAGAGACGACACGTTCACTTGAAGCGCATGCATCGGGCGCCGAACGACCCGCCCTTCATGCGCGGCGTCATGATTTGGACGCCGTGGCCGGAGATGGAGCTGTATCCGAGCCCGTAGCCCTTGTAGGTGAACGTGTTGTCCGTCTTGAGAACGGCTTCGACCAAATTGCCCTTCAGATCGAACCACGGTTCGTCGTTCGGGTTGATGCGCAGAACGTCTGCCGCCACGCGTCCTGGCGGTGCGACGCGCGATGCGCCCGTGTAGGTGACGCCGTTGGTGGCGGGGAACGAGTACACGTAGGGGAGGTTCACGCCATCACAGCGTTGAGAGCTGTCGGAGACGGAGTTGATGCCGTTGGCGCATGCGGGCGTCGCTCCGTTCTGGAGCAAGCGTTGATTGTTGTTGGTCACGAAGTTGACGACCGCGTCGGTGGCGAGTTGCCCACCGTCCCATGCGCAGAAGGCCGCGAACATCGCGAAGGGCGTACAGTTTGCCGACTTCACGTCGAGCTCGTTTTGGCTGAAGTACTTGCTGATGCCACCCGCATAGGTTTGGATGACCTGATCTTCGAAATAGTACGTCCCGAAACCATAGGACCCGGCGGCGTTGCTGCAGTTGAGCGCGTGCGTGACCGAGTACTCGTTCGTGTACTCGGGGAAGAAGTGCGCGGCGGTCTGCCCGTAATAGAGTCCGGTGTTGATGTTGTAGTTGCCGATGGCGATCCCGCCGTGCTTGTCCGGACCGGGGTAGAGCAGGTTGGTCGTCGGATTCGTGATCGTGTAGCTCTCGACCGCTTGACCGAACCCTTCCGGAAGAACCTTTTCCCAACCGGTGTTCCAGCGCGCGGGACGGTGCGCCGCCATGTACGCTTTGATGTTGGGTTGCCCACCGTTCTCGGCAGAAATGGCTTCCACGAAGGCGCGGATGCGGCCTGCCGTGATCTCGTACTTGTCGAGGTACACGGTCTTGCCGGGCTGGTTCGAATCCGTGAAGCCCGGGACTTTCAGGGTGCGGCAGCAGCTTTCGTGGTTCGCGCCGGCTCCGACCTCACCCGACCCACACGTCTCGCCGCCTAGCAAACGACGGCAGCTTGGACCCTCGAGGCACTTCTTGCTCGTCGTGCTACATGCGCCAGATTGGCAGTCGGCGTCCGCCACGCAATTGAGATCGGCTGCGCACTTCGGAGCGACCTTGCCACCGCAGTCGACGTCCGTCTCGTCGCCGTCTTTGCGGCCAGGCATACGCGGCTCGCACTTGTTCGCCGTGCAGAACTTGCTGTCGCAGTCGGACGGTTGGAGGCATGCAAGGTTCGCCGCACACGGGGGCGCTTCGGGGCCGCCGCAGTCGATATCGGTCTCGGTGCCGTTCTTGATTCCGTCATTTGGGTGCACGGCAGCACACTTCTTGGTGGCGCTGACGCAAATGCCGCTGAAGCAGTCAGTCGCGACTTTGCAACTCTTCGATTCGGCGCACCCGGGAGACCGTGTGCCGCCGCAATCGATGTCCGTTTCGTCGTCGTTCATCACTTCGTCGAAGGGGTTGCCTTTCATGCACACTTTGCCAACGCACACGTTGCTCTCGCAGTCCGCGCCGCTTCCGCACTTCGCGCCCGCGTGACAGCGGGGCGTCGTGGCTGCAGGGCCGCCGCAGTCGACGTCGGTCTCGGTTCCGTTCTTCTTGCCGTCGCTTCCCGAAGGGTCCGAGCACACGCCCTTCGAACACGTCTTGAGGGCGCAGTCGCTGTCGCCGAGGCACGTCTTGCCGGAGGCGCAGCGAGGAGTCGTTGCGTCGGCGCCACCGCAGTCGACGTCGGTCTCTTTGCCGTTCGTGCGATTGTCGGTTGCGTTCGGCGCGGTGCACTTTCCGCCCGAGCACAACTTGCTCTGGCACGTGTCGTCTGTGACACAGTTCCCTCCCGGAGCACCATTGGGGTCGATCTCGACCGGTGTCGTTGCGTCCGCAGTTGGGCCAGCGTCGGTCCCCGTCGGTCCCTGCGGGGTAGGGCCCTCAGAGGCACATGCCGCGAAGAAGAGACCGCTAGCAACGAGGGTGACCGAGCCAAAACCGATCGCAGAGTGCTTTACGCGCATCATTCAACACTATGCGAGAACGCTCCAAGAGCAATCCAACCCGAGCGCATTTTTGAACAAAAAGTTTTGTGGCGTATCACGCCAACGATTGGACGAACGCGCCACTCGAATTCTTGCGTCAGCGACGCGAGAGCTCGCACGCGATCTTGCCGAGTGTGGCAATGGCGGCCTCGACCTTCGGAGTAAAGGGAAGGCCTGCGCTCACTCGAAGGTAGTTCGAAAAGCGTGGCTTGGCGGAGAAGATGGGGCCCGGAGCCACGCTGATGGACCGCGCGAAGGCGCGCGCATGAAGTTCGACCGAAGATGTGCCGGCCGGGAGCTCGACCCACAGCACGAAGCCTCCGGTCGGATCGGAAACGCGCGTTCCTTCGGGGAAGTGCTCGGCGATGGCTTGGCGCGTGCACGCAACCTGGGTGGCGAAGGCGCGGCGCAGACGACGAAGGTGGAGATCGTAGCCACCCGATTCGATGAGCTCGGCGATCGCCAGTTGGGGCAGGGTCGGCGTGCAGACCGTCTGCGCGAACTTCAGTTGTTCGATGGCGTCGCGGTACCGTCCGCCCGCGACCCAGCCCACGCGGTAGCCAGGGGCGATGGTCTTCGAGAAGGACGAGCACAGGATGACGCCTCCGTCGCGATCCCAAGCCTTTGCAGGCTTCGGACGATCGGCTGCGCCATCGGCGGAAGGGAAGGGCAAGTCTCCGTAAATGTCGTCCTCGATGAGTGGGATCTCACGCGCAGCGAGCATCGCGACGAGCTGCGCCTTCGCGTCGTCAGGCATACGGCTTCCGAGCGGATTCGAGAAGCTCGGTATCGCGAGGACGGCGGCAATGGTGTGCTCGCGGAGAGCGTCCTCTAGTGCAGCGAGGTCCATGCCGGTGCGTGCATGCGCAGGAATCTCGATCACCTTGATGCCGAGCGACTCGATGAGCATCAAGAGGCCGTAGTAGGCAGGACTCTCGATGGCGATCGTGTCGCCCGGCCGCGCGACGGCACGCAGCGAGATGTCGAGCGCTTCCATGGCTCCAACGGTGGTGACGATTTCGTCCGGGCTGAGCGGGCACGAGGCGCGGCCCATGCGCCGAGCGATTTGTCGGCGAAGCCTCGGACAGCCCGGTGGTGGATCGTACGAGGCACCGACCGCACCCGCGCTCTTCGCGATGGCCGCCAGAATACGTGCGAGTTTGTCGGTCGGAAGGACTTCGGCGCTCGGGACTGCAGCGCCGAGGTTCACGATGCGCGGGTCTCGCATTGCGCCATACAGAGTCTTGATGAGGGGAGCGACGGTGGGCTTGATGGGCACGGTCGTTGCGCGCGCGGGGCGCGGCTCTGGCAACGACGTTGCCACGCTGCGCACATAGTGACCGGATTGCGGACGCACCTCGACGAGTCCACGCACTTCGAGCTGCCCGTACGCCTGAATGACCGTCGAAATGCTCACGTGCTCTTGGCGTGCAAGGTCCCTCACGCTCGGCATGCGGTCGCCCGCGCGGAGAGAACCCCGCTGGATGAGCTCCGAGACGCGATCGGCGACATGGTCGTAGAGGCGGACACCCACGGAGCTGAAGTGTACTGTACCGGGCCGAAGTAGACCAGTACAGTTGGTCCAAAGCACAGCCGGTACAGTGTGAAACTGTACTGGCCAAGAACGTAGCTTCCTGCATCTGTACTGGTTGCGAGCGGAGTCGCATGCTCCACTCATGCATATCGCCACCATGAGCCGAGTCGAGACACCAGAAACGTCGGGGAAACGCGTGCTCGCCATCGCTCTGGCGTTGCTCTCGCTCTACGTGATCTGGGGCTCGACGTATTTGGTCATGCGCGTCGCGCTCGAAACGGTGCCGCCCTTCTTGATGGCGGGGCCGCGCTTCCTGCTCGCTGGCGTGGGGATGTACGCGGTGCTCAGGATGCGGGGGGTGAAAGCGCCTACGCGCGAAGAGTGGGCTGCGTCCGCCAAGGTGGGTGTCCTTCTTCTCACGTTTGGCAACGGCGCCGTAGCGATCGCGGAGCAATCTGTGTCTTCGGGGGTCGCCGCGATCGTGGTTGGCTCGATGCCGATCTGGGCCGCATTCTTCGAGCGCGTCGCCCGGGGGCGAAGTGGGCAATCGGGGCACTCCGGAGAGTGGCTCGGACTCCTCCTGGGGTTCGTGGGTGTGGTCCTTCTCAATCTCGGCGGCGGTCTCGCCCTCCGCGGTCGTGGTCTCGTCCTGCTTGCAGCACCCACGGCGTGGGCCGCCGGCTCCGTTTGGAGCAAACGGCTGCCCCTGCCAGCAGGCCCCATGGCGACCGCGACACAGATGATCGTGGGCGGTCTCTCCTGCCTCCTCCTCGCATGGGTGACGGGTGAACGGTTCGCGACGACGCCCTCCATGCGATCGATCCTGGCCATGGTGTACCTCACGTTGGCAGGGTCGGTCATTGCGCTCACCGCGTACAACTGGCTCCTGCGCAACGTGAGGCCGGCCCTCGCAACGTCGTACGCGTACGTGAATCCGATCGTCGCCGTCTTCATCGGCGGCGTGTTCGGAGGCGAGCGTATCGGTTTGCTCACGATCCTGGCCGCCGCCGTGAGCATCGCGGGCGTGGCGATCATCGCGTCGCGAAGGAAGTGACGTGAGGCGTCTCTACGACAGCGTGATCTTCGTGACCATGAAGAAGAGGCAAAGCACGAGCGGGACGAGCACGAAAAGGCCGCTGCCCTTGGTTCGACGTGGTTCTGCGCCGGCGATGTAGAGGACGCCGTTCAGAGACAGCAGGGAACAAGCCGCCGTCCCGAGAATCCATAGGGAAAGTAGCTCGACGCCTGATTGCCACGTGAGCAGGATGCCGAACGCCCAACTGAGTGCGAAGCCAGGACCCGCGAGGAAGTAGGCGAAACGCTTGCGATCGTCGTAGCTCTTCGCGAAGACGGCGCCGACCGAACCCGTCACGTAGAGCGAGGCAGCGCACACTTTCGCGAACTTCACCACGAGGAAAGCAGAGAGCATGAGCGCTTACTTGAAGACGAAATTGTTGAGCGCCTGGACCACGACGCCGATGAGGCTTTCGCCCGCAATCGTGCCTGCAGAGATAGGGACGACGTAGCGCGTTGCCCAGCTCTTGTTCGCCTTCGTGGCAATTTCAGCGAAGAGTGCGCCCAAAAACATCGCCAGGGGGGAGGGGAACGGAAGCATCATTCCGAGCCCGAGCCCGGTAGCGGAAGGAACCCACTTCTTCCACTTCGGAAACGCCATCTCGAGGATGGCGAGAACGACGCCGATGGCGAGGCCCACGAAGATGGCCTTGCGAGCGAGGGGGTGGAAATTCTGGATGCCGACTTGGAACAGTTCGGCTGCCGCTTTCCATTGCTGCGCTCCCGGGGCAGGGAAGGCGGGCTTCTTTCCGTCGACCCCGAGAAGCACACTCGCATCGGGCACGAGCAGGAAGAAGCCGAGAGTCGATGCAATCGTCCCCGTGAGGATTCCGGACGCTTGCGCGAGGAATTGGCGACGCGGATTCGCACCGAGGAGATAGCCCGACTTGAGGTCGTTCAGAAGGTCTGCTGCGGCGAGGCCCGACCCTGCGGTGATGCTGGCGGTCATGAGGTTCGCCGTGCTGCTCTGAGGAATGAGTTTGCCGTAGAGAAGCTGCATCAACTTGCCGAGCGCTCCGCTCGGCGTGATGTCCGTCTCGCCTGTCGCGCGGCAAGCCACGAGTCCGAGCACGAACGCGAGGAGTACCGCGAGTGCGCCGTAGTGGGGCGGGATCTCCATGAAACGCCACCCGAGCAGAACGATGAGCGTCCCTGCGGCCGCAGAGCCCGCGAGGAACCAGGTCGTGGGGATTTCGATCTCGCGCATAATCGCATCGGCGCGCTCGTCGTCGGGGCTCGCCGCGACCTCGACTTTCACCTTCTTGAGCCCCCCAATCGCGCGCGCGATGGTGCGCCATTGCCCTGCGAACGCAGTGAGGCCGTAGGTCACCATCATGGGGCCGGCTACCCAAAGACCGAGCTCGCGCCAGGCTTTGCCCGGGACGGTCACGGCCGTCACGAGCTTGCCATTGGCGTTGATCCACTCCGCTTCGAGGCCCATGGGGCCCAAATAGAACGCGAGAAAGAGGCCGCCGATGATCATCCATGTCGTCGTGCGGATTCCGACAATCATGCCCGCGGCGACGAGAACGAATCCATGGTCGAGGCTCATGGTCCAATCGGAGAGGTTCCAGTTCCCTTGTGGCGCGTGGGCTCCGTGCGCGGTGAACACCTTCGCCTTCGTTCGAACCGACTCGGGCAGCAAGTCTCGAATCCAGTCGAACACGTTCGATTCCGATGGAAGCCATGCCGCGCGGGACGCTTTCATCGTCTTCGGATCGACGACGTGCCTCACTTTGAGATCGGTGAGAACCTTGACGACGGCGCTCGCGAATGCGAGTGCTCCGAGCACGCGGGCTTTGGCGAGGGCCTCTGCGCCCTTGCTGTAGAGACCTTGGAGCGTTGCAGCGGCGGCAGTCCCTTGGGGGAACCGGAGGCGCTCACGGTTGATGAGCGATCGTTTCATCGGGATCGCGAGCATGACGCCGAGGCATGCGAGCGAAAACACCCACGGTGCGAGGATGTACCAAGGCTTCACCGTACCGCCCGGGTTGTTCTCGTTCACGGAAAGCATGACGAGCGCAGGCACCGCCGACACGAGCGTGCTCCCGGTCGAATAGCCGGCCGCCGATGCCGTCGACTGCATGCAGTTGTTTTCGAGAATCGTCATGGGCGATTTCCACACGCCCGATTTGTGGAAGAACGTCGAGATCGCGAACGACAAGATGCATGCGGTGAGCGCGACGCCCAAGAACCAGCCTGTCTTCAGTCCGACATAGATGTTCGTGAACGAGAGGAAGAACCCCAGCACCGTGCCCGTGAGAATCGATCGAAGGGTGAGCTGAGGCACGTCGCCTCGATACACTTTCAGGTACCACTCGCGTTCGTCGAGCTTCTGGACTTCGTCGGGCGAGAGCGTCAGCGGGGCGCTCGCTTCGAGCTCCTCGGGCGTTTCAGCGGGCTTTTGGAGGAAAGACATCGGAAGGGCGCATCTTGCCCGACAAGTGCACGGGAGTCACCCCTTCACACTGCATGCAGTAGCTCGATGTGTCCCATGCGGAGCGAACCGACACGAACGGACACGCTTCCGCGGCCGCGCACGCGTATCGCAAACGTGCGCTCGGAGACCCCCCCTTTGCCTCTCAAGTAGAAGATGGCGTGGGCGAACTGTCCGCGACCATAGCCTTCGAGGTGCCCGAGCTCCTTCGTAGCGTCTGCGGGGTCGACGAGCGTGCACCCCTTGCACTGAGCCTCTGCGAAAACGGGCCCGTTGTGCGCGAGCTTCTTCCCCGAGGCAACGACGTAGGTCGGCAGATAGCCGAGGTTTTCTACTTGGAACCGCAACGTCGTAACTTCGCCGTCGCGCTCCGTGGAAACATGACGAACCGACATGCGAGGTCCCATGGCGGCGGTTCGGAAGAATGCGTCGCACTGGCGATCGCACACCTCAGACAAGCGGTCGAGTGGTGGATTGGAGACGCCGATACGCGTGTCGAGACCGCCGACCTCCACTGGCCCGAGCTGCGGGTGCTGCACCGAAACCCATGGCTGCACGATGCGCCCGCCATTCTTCTGGGTATCCCACTCCGCGAGCTTCTCCCAATCGTCACGGCTGAGTTGGCTGTAGTGGTCGACGAAGGGCTTCTTCCGTGCGATGCCGAGCTCGTTGAAGAGGTCCCAGATCTCGCAAACGTAGGCGACGGTGGCCCGCTCGTGAAACGCGAAGTCGGTGAGGTCACCGTACAGCGGCTTGTCGGGTTCGTAGAGAAACTCTTCGAAGCTACTCACCATGGGGTAGCCACCGAACTTCTCGCAGAACTCGCCGATTTGCTTGTAGAGTGCAAGGTCTTCGGGGTGAAACTTCTTGTCCGGGATCGTTCCCGGTGGCCTGATGTATACGCCTCCGAACGTGTGGAGGTTCAGCCATGCGAAAATGGAAGGGGTCTTCGTGGTGAATTCGACGACCGCGCGGGACTCGGGCTCCGAAAGCGGGAAGCGACCGGCCCCCACCTGATCTGGCTCACCTTTCCACGAGTGCGGGAAGTTGCGATTGAGGTCGGAGTCGTAGTCCTCGAGAAACGTAGGACTCGGAATCGTGCCGTCGAAATGCTCGATGATGGCCTCGGGGAAGACTTGATAGAAGGGGCCTTCGTCCTCGAGCTGCCGCGGGACGAGAAACCCAGGGCGCTTCTTGCTCTCGCAGAATTCGCCATGTGGCGACTTCCGTCGCATGAGGAGGATGCGACCGTCGCCGTCCAGGTCGTGCGGAAGCCAGCGCGGTGCCGGGGGGCGCGGCCTTCCATCTCTCGGGTTCGAGCGGACGTAGCGACCGTCCTTCAAGATTGCTTCGGCACCATCGGGGCACATGCGCGGCATGACGAAGAAGCGAGTCTCCTTCAGCTGCTCGCATAGATGCTCCGGTAGACCGAACGACTCGCCCTCCGCATGCATGCGAATCTTCCGCTCGGCGATGGCGAGCGCAACGGAGCTGCCCGCAACCTCGGTCGCGTGCATGTTTCCATCGACCCACACGGAAGGGCGGTCACGTTCCGGATCTTCACCAAGCGTGAGCACCCATAGCTCGCGCCCCTCGACCGACTGGCCAATACTCGAGAGCTTGACGAAGGTCGGAAAGCGAGCCGCCCACTCCTTGCATACTGCAGTTATCTCGTCGTAGGAAAGGTACCGATCGCGAAACATGAGGCATTCTCTCGCCCGTGAGATGCGCGCGCAAGCAACGATTCGGCGCCTTCGAGGCACCTCATGCAAGCCAGGCGATCGTGGCGCCGTCGCCGCCCTCATTCGGGCCGCCTGCGCGGAAGAAAGCGACGTAAGGTGAGCTTTTCAGTTCGCCTCGGATGGCATCGCGGAGGGCACCGGTGCCGTGCCCATGTACGAGGAACACGACGCGAAGCCGCGCGCCGATGGCGCGATCGAGAAAGGTCATCGCGAGGGACAAAGCGTCTTCGGTTCGTAGACCACGGAGGTCGACGGTGTTGTCGGACGTTTGAAGGGCTACTTCGAGCGCCTGGGGAACGGCGGCCGTATCCGGCGTGCGTTTCGTTACCTTCGTTTTGGGCTCGGCAGTCGCAGGCGGGCCGGCCTTTCCGCCTCTCAGGTCGGACAGAGGAAGCGTGAGCTTGAGGGAGCCGAGCGCCACGCGCACCTGATCTCCCGGCAAGAGGTCGAGCACTTCACCTTCACGGCCGAGGCGCGGGACGTACACGGTGCTCCCTCGACGCAGCGAAGCGGCGTCAACCGGGGCGCGATGTTGCTCCGCGTCGTTGCGTCGTTCGGCCTGCGTTTCAGCCACGAACTGACTCGCCTTCGATAGGCTCTGTTCTGCGTTTCGGAGTGCGTCCTTGTCGTTGCGCTTGCTGCGGAGCAGTACCTGCGCTTCTCGGAGGTCGGCTTGGGCGCGCCGCAGGCGTTCCGTGAGGCTCTCGAGCTCTTTGTCGAGGGCTTGCTTCTGTTGTTCTCGTAGCCGCTCCCGCTCTGCTTTTGCGCGTGCGAGCTCTTCGTCGAGCTCTTCGCCCTTCTTTCGTGCGGCTTCGCGTGCGAGCTCGAGTGCGGCGCGTTCGTCGTTGAGCCGTTTGACGAGGTCTTCGAAGCTCTTGTCTTCGTTCGACAGGAAGCGCTTCGCGCTCTCGATGACCGCGTCAGGGATGCCGAAGCGCTTGGCCACTGCGAGGGCACTCGAGCTTCCTGGAAGGTCGAGCGCGAGCCGGAAGGTCGGAGAGAGGGTCGCGATGTCGAAGCCAACGCTGGCATTTCGGAACCGTGCGTCGCCGAGCGCGAGGGCCTTCAACCCTTCGTAGTGGGTTGTTGCGACGATCGCGCCATTTTGCGATGCGAGTGCGCTCAATATTCCCGCGGCGAGCGCCTCACCTTCTCGTGGGTCGGTGCCGCCGCAGAGCTCGTCGAGGAGCACCAGCGTGCCGCGATGGGTGCGTTCGAGGAACTTAGTCAGGTTCTTGATGTGCGCGCTGAATGTCGAAAGGTTCTTCTCGAGGCTTTGCTCGTCACCGACGTCGGTGAGGACGGTGTGGAACACGCCGACGATGCTGTTCTTCGCGGCAGGAAGAGGAAGGCCGGCGCGGACCATGAGTGCCGAGAGCCCGAGGGTCTTCAGTGCGACCGTCTTGCCGCCGGCATTGGGGCCGCTGATGACGACACCATGCCCCGCACGAATCGCGAGGTCGCTCGGAACGACTGCGACGCCATCGAGCAGCAAGAGCAAATGCTTGGCGTCGCGGAGGTCGAGGACGGCCTCTTTGGAGAGCTCTGGGAACTCGAGTTCGAACTCCGCACGCAATTTGGCGATGGCCGAGAACACGTCTGCCTCTGCGACACACGAGACGGCGAAGAGAACGCTCGGCAGTTTCTCGTGCAAGAGCCCGGTGAGCTTCGCATAGACCGCAAGCTCTTCGCGGTTCACCTCAGCCTCCAAGACCTTTAGGCGATTGCCCATTTCGATGATGGATCGCGGTTCGATGAACAGGGTCGACCCGCTTGCGCTCGCGCCGTGGACGATGCCTGCAAAGCGCCCGTGGGCGTCCGAACGTACCGGCAAGACGTAGCGCCCTTCACGCTCCGTGATGAACTTGTCCTGCAGCGTCGCCTCGTAGCGCTGCATGATCACTTCGAGCCTACCCATGATGCGCGCTCGCGACGCTCGGTATTCGCCCCGCAGCTCTTTGAGGCGTGGGCTCGCGTGGTCCGCGAGGGTCCCGTCGCTGTCGAAGGCTGCGCGAATTTCCTCCTCCGCTGGGTCGAGCGTGGGGTCCGAAGACAGGATGGCTGCGAGCTCATCGGTGCGCCCTTTGCGCATGCTGAAATAGCGCCTGAGCGACCGCGCCATCGCGAGTACCGCTATGACCGCCCGCAACTCCGCACTTCCGAGCGCACCGCCAGCGCCGACGCGCTTCAGCGAATCGCCGAGCGGCGCTGTACCGTGGATGGGAAGGGGTTCGCCTGCATCATGTAGATTGCACGCTTCGATTGCGCGCCTGCGCCGAGCGGCCACTTCGTCGAACGAAGTGGAGAAATCTTGTTCGAGGGCACGGGTTTGCCCCATCGGGGTCTGCGTACGCTCTGCGAGCGCCACGAGGACCCGATCGAGCTCGAGGTCCGATCGCGTTTTGTCCGTTTCCACGAGTCGGGACTTTACTCCTCTGGGCGGGCGAATTCTCGCTCTTCAGCTGTCGTTGTGGCCCCGAGAACCCGGTGCACTCGGATAGGGACTCCCATGGGAGCCCGGAGCGCTCGGTGCACCTCCCGAGGCCGGCGCGCCGCCTTGGCCCGAAGGCATGGGGTTCTGTTCGCGCTCGAGGTAACGAAAGATCGTCCGCGGGTCGACCCCGAGGTCTCGCGCAGTTTGCGTTCGATTGCCGTTGTTGCGTTCGAGCACTTCGAGCACGTAGCGGCGTTGGAAGTCCTCTTTCGCCTTTTCCAGAGAGAGAATGCTGCTCTCGCCAGGCTGATCGAGTTCGAGGTCTTCGACGCCGAGCAGCGTGCGATCGCAGAGCACGAGCGCCTTCCGAATGCGATTCTCGAGCTGCCGGATGTTGCCGGGCCACGAGTGTTTGCGAATGGCCGAGAGCGCTTGAGGCGTGAACCCCTGCACCTGCGAGCGCATTTCGTCGGCGTACTTCGAAAGAAGCGCCTTCGCGATGACGATCACGTCCTCCCCCCGCTCGCGGAGCGGCGGGAGGAAAATGTTCACCACGTTTAGGCGGTAGTAGAGGTCTTCGCGGAACCGCCCCGCTTTGATCTCGTCTTCCAGGATGCGATTGGTGGCCGCGAGCACGCGGATGTCGACCTTCTCGGGTCGAGCGTCGCCAACGCGGTGAACGACGCGCTCCTGTAACGCGCGAAGCAGCTTCACCTGCAAGTTGAGAGGAAGCTCGCCGATTTCGTCGAGGAAGAGCGTGCCCTTGTCGGCCGCTTGGAACTTGCCGGGCCGTGAGGCGATGGCGCCCGTGAAGGCGCCTTTGACGTGTCCGAAGAGCTCACTCTCGATGAGATTCTCGGGGATCGCACCGCAGTTGATGACGACGAATGGACCGTTGGCGCGATTGGAACGGCGATGGACCTCGTGGGCGATGAGCTCCTTGCCGGTGCCGGTCTCGCCTGTGATGAGGACGCTGATGTCGGTGGTCGCGACCTTCTGGAGCTTGCGAAAGATCTCCATCATCGATGGGCACGAGCCGATGATTTCGCCGAATCGCTTGTCCGCGAGCTCCTGCGAGAGCTTCTCCTTGTCGGCGCGGAGGGCCGAGAGCAGCGTCGCATTCTGCAAGATGAGCGATGCTTGGCCAGCAAAGATGGAGAGCAGGTCGAGCTGCGCGCGCTGGAAGAGACCCTTCACGCGATCGTTGCCGACGTAGAGCGCTCCCGTGACATGCCCTTGCGAGACGAGGGGTGCACACATGACGCTCGAGAGCTGGAGGGCGACGACGCTTTCGCTCGAGCCGAATTGAGCGTCGGTGAGTGCGTCGCTCACGATGAGTGGGCGACCCGTGGCGAGCACGCGCTTGACGATGCTGTCGGAGATCGCCCCACTTGGGTCGGTGATGGTTTCTTTGCGCACGGCCCGCGAGGCTCGGATGCGCGGGCGCTCGTTCGGAACGCCGGCGCCGCCCGTCTGCGCTTGGCCAGATTCGCTCAGCTGTGCGCTCGGGTATGCGTCGTCGTTGAGCAGGAGAATGCCCTTTTCGGCCCCCGTCACTTCGATGACGACGTCGAGCATGGCCTCGAGGAGCTGCTCGATGTCGCGCATGACCATCAGCTTCTGGCTGAACTCGTGGAGCTTCCGCACGCCGGCGAGGTGGTCCATCGTCGTGTGCGACGTCGCTTCTTCGGGCTGGGACTGGCGAATGGCCGTCGTTCGACTCGGTTCGTCGAACATGCTGAAGGCGAGCTGCGTTTCACCGAGCGTGACACGGTCACCGTGGACGAGACGAGCACGGCGCTTCTTCTTCCCGTTGATGAGGATCTCGCCTTGCCGGTCGACCTCTTCGAGGTTGAAGTCTCGGCCGTCGAACACGATCTGCGCGTGGACATCCGAAAGCTGCTCTGCCGTGACCGCCGTGACGGCAACGTCGTTCGATGCGGCCCGGCCGATGGTCGAAACGGGCTTATGGAGCACGAAGCTCTTGGGTGCGCCCTGGCTCGGAAACCACTTCAGAATCGGCATGTACGGGAAACCTTACAGAACCTCTCGCGAAAAATCTTGTCCATCATCTGCGAAAGGTCTCTAGACTTCATGGTCATGACCATGCGGAAGCCCCCTTTTCGAACCTACGGCAAAAACTTCGGCCACGGCTCTGGTTACGTGGCGGCGAGGGCGACCTTCGCGTCGGTCGTCGCGCTGTCGCTCGGTGCGCTGCTTTCCGGCTGCGAAGGGAACAACAAGCCGCCGATGACACCAGACGGCCCCGAAATGGAGCTCGATGCTTCGGCCCCGCCGGCTCCGAAGAGCACGGCAGCACCGGTGAGCACGCCGGCTCCTGTGAGCACTCCCGCGCCGATCTCGCCCCCGAAGCACCCGGGCTGACGGGCTGTCTCGTCAGAACTGGCCGAACGCCGTCACGACGCCACCACCCGTTTGCGGTGCGAAGCCGAGGGTGAAGGGCGGCTGCCAAACCTTCGTGTTCTTCCCCGTGCGCGTGACGTTGCCGTCCTCGTCGTCCTTGAAGTCGAACGTGAAAATGGCCGCGATTCCCGCGCCAGCGAGGCCCGCGAGACCCGTGAAGATGAGGCCGTGGCGCGCATCGCCGTCAGCCACGAGGTAGAGCGGGTACACGAGGCTCGACGCGAGAATGCCAAGGCCGTAGCCGGCCCACATCCACTTTTGCGTCTGCATCGAAGGGGTCCAGGCGAAGCTCAAGAGACCCGCGCCTACGGTGCCTGCGCCGTAGCCAATGAGACCGCCGATCGCCATGCCCGATTTGACGTTTTCGAAGTCGCCGGTCGTCGTGCCGGCGCCAACCGCGAGACCGCTGACGGCGCCCCACCCGGCTCCGCTCGCGATGAACGCGACCGATCGCGGGTCGGGACGCACGAACTCACCGAAGAGATAGCCGCCGACGGCACCCACGGTCGTGGTCGCGAGCGTGATGCTCGTGCGCGCCTTGAAGTCCCACTGACCCGTAGGTGAAGCGAGCTGCCACTGAAGCAGGTTGATGCCGATGCCCAGGCCAAAGCCGAGGGTTGCACCGGTCGCCGTCGATGTGGGAACGCCGCGGTGCAGCGTCGAAAAATTGTCCCACAGATACACGCCGAGCAGGCCGCTCGCGCCGAAGATCATGGGGGCGATGAGCGCGAGGCCGGGGTCCGTCACCTTTGCGAGCGAGTCGACCCAGACACCGAGGCCAATGCCGTAACCGAGGCCCACGCCGTACAAGAACGGCATTTCGCTCCAGCTCCGCTTCTGGTTCTCCGGGTTCACCCTCGGCGGCTGTTGCGGGTAGCCCCCTTGCTGCGGGTATCCACCGGGCGGAGGGTAAGCACCACCTTGTTGCGGATATCCACCGGGCGGAGGGTAAGCACCACCTTGTTGCGGATATCCACCGGGCGGAGGGTAAGCGCCCCCTTGCTGCGGATAACCGCCTTGTTGCGGGTAGCCACCCTGCTGCTGCGGGTAGCCACCCTGCTGCTGCGGGGGCGGATACTGCATCGCGAGGAAGCGCGGGTCCGTGCGCTGCGAGCCTGGCCACGTGAGACTGGGCTGGCGTAGCTTCGGCGTCTCGCTGGGACGTGCCTCGCTCTCGTCGCGTACGTCGGTCGTGCTCTCGTCGTCGGCACGAGATTCTCGCGCCGCGAGAGTACCCATCGCAAAAACCGCAATCGATGAAGCTCGAAGAATGCGCCGAAGGCTCATGGCGGCCAATCTTAGCGATACCGCGCCTTTCGGCCTAGAGTTATGCGTTCGTACGGTTCCGCCGCCTTCGCGCCCGGAGGAACGCGGCCACGACGGCACCGAATAGGAGCTCAGGCGTTCTCCGTCCGAAAACGCCCTCGCCCTCGCGGACTCCGTTCGCGCGCGAGCGTCCCGGTGCGCCCACGCTGCACCCGCTGTCGTCCGCCGTGAGCGTCCTTTCTTCGCAGCGTCCGTCTGGGTTGCACGTGGCAGGGAAGGCGCAATCGGCCGCGCTCTGGCAGGCGCGGAGACACTTCGCAGCCTCCCCTGCCTTTCCACTCCTGCACTGGTAGGGGGCGCAATTTTGCAGAACACCTCCGCCAACGTCGAGCTCGTTCGAACCGCGGCAACTCGCGAGCGTACGCGTTTCGCAGGTACCTTGCGCATTGCACGTTGCAGTGTCTCCGCAGCGCCCACCAGGGTTCGACCCGATCTTTGCAGGACCGCAGCGACCGTTGTCGTTCTGCGTGAGCTTTTCGGAAGCCGCACAGGCTTCACATGGGAGATTGCATGCGGAGTTGCAGCAGAAGCCAGAAACGCAGTGTTTTGCGGCGCAATCCGCATCTTCCTTGCAGGTTGCACCGATGCCGTTCTGGCAGACGCCCGATGCATCGCACGATCGACCCGACTTCGTGCTGCAGGTATCGGGGTCTTCTGCGTTCACGACCTTCGAGCACTTGCCTGCATCGATACCCGCGCACGTTTCGCACGTGCCGCAGGACGCGGTTTCACAACACACGCCATCGACGCAGTGACCGGAGCCGCATTGGGAACCGGAACTGCACGCTCCACCGCGGGTGTGGAAGACCCACTGATCGGTCAACGAGCCCACCGCGTTCTGTCCCCCTTGTACGACGATGCTTCCGGAAGGCTCGAGGGTCGTCATGCCCATGTTGGTTCGCCCTTCCGGGAGCACCTCGAGGTTTTCGTCGACGAGAGGACTCCAGAGGCTTCCGTCCCACGACCAGACATCGTTCAAGTGCGTGTTGCCTGCAGCTACGCCGCCAAAAAGCACGACACGGCCGCGCTTGGCGTCCCACGTGGCGGTTGTTCCCGAGCGTGGAGAAGGGCGCGTACCCTGGGTCGCATTGACCCAATCGGTTCCGTTCCACAGCCACGTGTCGGCGAGCGGGCCGTTGTTGCCGAGGCCCCCGAAAAGTACGGCATTTCCGCGCGTACGATCGAAAACGAACGCGGCACTCGCGCGCGCCGGGGGGCTCGACGTCGGGTTGGTCAAGGACCACGTACTTCCATTCCATTGCCAGAGGTCGATCGTGCTACTGCCATTCACGAGTAGTAGCGTCCGATCGCGCACGCTGTCGTAAGCCATGTGCGGCGTGGAAGCGGCGGGAGGCTTCACTGCTGGCTGCTTCAACGTCCAGTTCGTTCCGTCCCACTCCCACGTGTCGTTCATGGGCACTTGCGCGCCGTCGGTACCGCCGAACAGCACGTCGACCTGTCGCTTCGTGTCGAACGCGAGGGCTCCCGTTCGGCGCGCGGGGGGATGGGTTGCAGGGAGCTTCTCTTCCCAACGGTTGCCGTCGAGCACCCACGTATCGGATCGGGGCGTAGTGCCGTCACCGCCGAAGGTCATCGCCGTTCCGAGCGGGCCCCCTGGCATCCCGATGAAGTTTCGCGCCGGCGGTACCGAGGTTCCTGGGTCCCTCTTCCAACCGCCGTTCGCGTCGCCGAGCCACAGGTCCGTCGAGGAACCTCCCCCGGTTCGAAAATACCCACTTATCCCGAGGAGCTGACTTCTCTTCGAGTCGAACACGTACTTCGCGTCGACGAGGGGAAGGGAAGACGAGGGGGGAAGCAGCGTCCAGGTTGTCCCATTGAACATCCACGTGTCGGTTCGGGAGTACGTCGAGTCGGTCCCGATCGCGAGCACCGCTGCTCGATTCGCATCGTAGACGAGGTTCATGTCCGCCCCGTAAAACGGTGAGCTAGCAGCCGACACCTTGGTCCAGCCGCTGCCGCCCAGAATCCACGTTTCACGCGCAAAGGAGTTCGCGACTCCGAACGCCACGGTGAAGCCGCGCGACGCGTCGAACGCACCAAACGCGATTTGCATTGGGAGGCCGGCAATGGCCTCCTCCTTCCAGTCCGTGCCATCCCACGTCCACGTTGCGCTGGAATAGCCGGTAGACAAGCTACCGCCGAAAAGCACGACCTTTCCACGAACAGAATCGAAGACCAAACGTGCGCCGGTCAAAGGAGGCGGGCGGTGCTGGGGGCTCTGCAGCGCCCAGTCGACACCGTCCCATACCCACGTATCGGAAAGGAGTGTTCCCGACGATGTGCTGCCGCCGAACAGGATAGCGCGTTTTCGGATGGGGTCGTAGGTGATGCCCGAACTGGCGCGAAGCGATGGGCGATTGTTTGGCGTCCTTCGGGTCCAGCCACCGTCCCAGGTCCACGTGTCGTCGCGAGGCCCCGTGTTCGTGTAGCCGCCGAAGAGAAGGGCCTCGCCTCTCGTCTGATCGAATGTCAGGGCTGGGGAATAGTTCCCCGAAGGACGAGCGATCTCCTCCCATGCTTCGACCTCGAAACTCGGATCGAGCAAGACCGGATACGCATCCGTCGACGCACGAGAGAGCTCTATCGAGAGCTCCCGATGCTCCTCCGACCAGTCCAGGCGCGCGGGGATGCGTGAGCCGCGGGCGTCGAGCGCGAAGGGAGCGCGGGCATGGAGAGCAAAAGCTCCAGTCCCATCGTTCACCCACCAACCGTTGCCGGCAGCTCTCGCGTGCCATCGTGGAGGCAGCGCAACGTTCCATCGAAAGACGTGGCGAGCGTCGGGCTGACGCAGAAGGTAGAACTGCTCGAGCCGTTGAGAATTCGCAGCGAACAGAAGGTCCACTCCATCGTATGCGTTCTCGTAGGTCACGACGCCGCGCGTGTCGTGGCCGTCTGCCGCGTTGGCCCCCAGAGGTTCGAGCAACACCGCTTCTTCGTCACGACGCGTCGGCCAGAGTCGCCACGGTTCGCTGAGCGTGAGCGGCAAGCGTGTCATGACCGCTGCGTCGTGTGCGGATGCAAATGCGCTGCCTTCCCGCCGCAAGGACGACGCGCGGAAGACGGCTGCCGTGTTCGGGTCCGGCGAGGCCAGTCGCTGAGCGAGCGGAACTGCCTCCTCGTCGGAGACGCGAATGTTCGACCCGCAACCGATTGCCTCGGCGCCCAGGAGCGCGAACGGCGCGAGAAACAGCCATCTACGCATGCACCCTCCGTCGACGACGCTGCGCGCAGGCGACGACGCCTGCGAGGAGCACGAGTGCGCCACCTGCAGAGGAGGAGGAAGATGCGGATCCCTTCGTCGAACATCCGCTGTCGTCGAACGTGCCCTCGATCGTCGAGCACTTGCCACTGGGGTCGCAGGTCGCGGGGTAGACGCAGTCGTTCGCCGAGCTGCATCGCGTGAGGCAGCTGCCTACGCATTTGTACGGGGCGCAGTCTCTCGTCGTTCCAGACGTTGGTTCGCTGAAGAAGCGAGCGTCCCGACAGCTGGCGCTCGTATCCGTCGAGCAAACCGCTGCTTGGTTACAGGTCGCCTCGCCTGAGCAGCGACCCGCGGGGTTCGTGCCGGCCATCGCGGGGCCGCAGGTTCCGTCTCCCTTGCCGCTCGATTTTTCCTTGGCTTTGCACGACTCGCAAGGTCGATCGCAGGCGCTGTCGCAGCAAATGCCATCGGCGCAGAAGCCGGAGGCGCAGTCTGTCGCGGTTTTGCATTCTGCTCCGACCGTCGGCCGACACTGGGCCAATTCATTGCAGCTTACACGATTCGCGAGCGCGCAAGAGTCGGGGTCCTCACCATTGAGGATGGGCGTGCATTTGCCCGGGTCCGTCCCTGCGCACGTTTCGCATGTTCCGCAGCTGTTCGTGTCGCAGCACACGCCATCGACGCACGACCCCATCGCACAATCGGCACCGGTCGTGCAGGCTCCGCCGCGGGCGTAGAAGAACCATGGGTTTCGGAGGACCTTGCGATTGAGGTTGTCTCCGACGCCGCCGTAGAGAACGAGGCGCTTGGTCGATGCATGACTTGCGAACCCGGCGAAGCCTCGAGGCGCCGGCTTCGCAGTCGTCGAGATGGGCACCCAGTCGGCGCCATCCCAGCGCCACGTATCCGAAAGGGGCGCGCCCTCTCCGTTCCCGCCGAAAAGCACGACTGAACCCAATTCCGGACTGTAACTCATCGCGTGGGATTCGCGCGGAGCAGGCAGCGTCTTCGGGGAACGCTCCTGCCAGGTGGTCCCATCCCAGGTCCAGGTGTCTTGGAGGACCGCGCCGTCCCCCTTTCCGCCGAACATGAGGACGTAGCCATGGGCCGCGTCGTAGGCCATGACCGCCGCCATTCGCGGAGGGGCATTGTTCGGCGGCCGGCGTTCCCGCCAAGTCGTGCCGTCCCAGGTCCACGTATCTCCCATCGCAACCCCCCCATTGGGGGACATGCCGCCGAAAAGGACGACCTCCTCGTGCGCGACGTCGAACGTCATCGACGTAAAATAGCGTACGGGAGGGCTTGGCTCTTGGCCGGCCGGTCGTTGGACGGACGTTCCATTCCATGTCCACGTTCGCGACGTGTTCGCGAGGTCGTCGCGATCGATGAGCACCGCATTTCCGCGCTTTGCGTCAAACGCCATGCGCGCCGAGCCGACCGGATAAACTTCCGCGGCGGTCGGAAACGGCACCCACCTCGAGTTGCTCAATGCGAAGACGTTCTCGGCGAACGTCGCGTCGCGGGTGGGAGAAAGTCTGAGCAAGCCATACGGCGCCGACACCAGCTCGGCCCCGATGGGATCGGTAGGTTGAGCCACGGGCTGCGCTCCTTCCGGCACTTGGCGGAATGGCTCCCCATGGCGCCCGCGCCACGTCGTGTCGTCCGTTACGACGAAGATTTCCTGAGTATCCGCATGGTAGGCCGCCGATGCGAGCGCACCGTAGTGCAGGCCCGGCGCTTGGGCGTGCTCCCAATTGACGCCGGTCCAGCGAAACGTCTGCCCCTGTTGGAGAAGCGTCGCCCCGTTCACGTCCTCCACCATCAGCGTGCCGCCATCTGGATCGGGCGTCGTCGCTGGGAAGCGCTCGGCCCAGCTCTGACCGTTCCACTCCCAGGTATCGTTTAGCGGGCCGCTGGCGTTCCGACCGCCAAACAAGATGACCGTTCCCGTGCGGGTAGCAGCCATCCCGTAGTGGGAGCGAGGGGACGGGGAAATCGGAGAGTTGCGCTTCGTCCAACTGGATGCCTGCCACGTCCATGTATCCTGCAGATATCCGTTTTCGCCGAGGCCTCCGAACATGACGACGCGGAAACCCGAAGGGTCGAACGCGAGGCGATGATAGGCACGGGCGGGAGGTGGAGTCGCGCCGCCATCGAAGCTCTTCCAGCCATTCCGATTGTAGTACCAGGTGTCGCCGAGGAACGAGCCTTCGGTGAGACCGCCGAACAGCAGCGGCTCTCGGTCGGTGGGATCGAGGGCGAGGGCATGGCCGAGGCGCGGCGCCGGAGCTGCACGATAGCTGCGTCGTTCGAATGCGCTTCCCGTCCACGCCCACGCCGGATACTCCGTGGTCGTCGTCGAGTACAAGAGGAGCTCCTTGCGCGCGTCGTTTGCTACGAGGAGCGTGCCTTCCTTGTAACGCGGTGGGAGTTCGAAGCTCGCATCTTGCCGCCAGCTTTGTCCATCCCAGGACCACGTGCCCGCTTCCCGACCGTCACGCGCCCCGCTCGCGCCCCCTACGAGGATCACGCGGCCTCTCGCCGAATCGAACACGAGGCGCCCGTCGCCCACGGGGGGTGGGGCGAGGGCGACGGTCTTTCGCGTCCAGGACTGACCGTCCCAGGTCCACGTGTCACCTAGAGATGCGGCGGGCACGAAGTCAGTGGAGCCGCCGAAGAGCACCGTCTCGCGTCGAACCTCGTCGAACGCCATGGCCGCCCGAAAGCGCCCCTCGGGTCGCGTAGGCACGGCGATGGTTCGCCACGTGGAGCCATTCCATGCCCACGTATCGGCGAGCAGGTTGTGGTTTTCGTCGATGCCTCCGAAGAGAAGGACCTCTTGCTGCTTGGCGTCGTAGGACAGTGCCGCGTGAAGGCGTGGTGACGGAGCTCCAACCGTGTTCTTCTGCGACCAGGTCTGACCGTTCCACACCCACGTTTGGTCGAGCGGCAAGCCGTTTGCGGCGACGCCACCGAAGAGCACGACTTCATTTCGTGCGGCATCGAACGTCATGGCCGCAGCGCTTCGGGGCGACGGGGTGGCAGGTGTTACGGCGATGCGCCACGCACTTCCGTCCCAGAGCCACGTCTCGGCCGTCAGCTGACCGAACGACGAACCTCCAAAAAGGACCGTGTTCTGGCGAACGGGATCGAAGACCATGCTTCCGCCGGAACGGGCCGGAGGAAAGCTCTTTCCGCGCGAAAAGGGGTGGTCAGACCAGGTACTCCCATTCCACGTCCAGGTTTCTTCGCCCGTGACGAGCACCGCGTTTCTTCGGGCCACGTCGAACGCGAGCAGTGGGGACTCCAGCTCGGTCGGGGCCTTCGATTCCCTCCACGCATTCGTCTCGAAGGCGGGATCGAGCAGCAGAGGGTACGCGAGCGCCTCGGCGCCTTGCAGGCTCACCTCGAGCGTCTGGGAAGCATCGGACCACGCGAGCTTTGCGTCTACCTTTGTGCCGTTCCGATCGAGCGCATACGGAGCCGGCGTGTGGAGGACGAATTCATGTCGCGCATCCCAGAACCAAACACCGTCGCCACGGACCTCGACCGAATGCACGGCCGAAGGAAGCGAGACATGGAACGAGAAAGTTCGCGGCGCGGAGGGAGAGCGCAAAAGAAAGAACGATTCGAGAAGGGTGTCGCGACTCGTCACGATTTCATCGGTGTCCTCGAAGACGTTCGCGTACACGACGCGACCATCGTCGAGGGTGCCAGCGGATCCGCGCGCGCCTTCCACCCGACACTCGAAGCGCAGGTTCGTGACGAACCCGGGACCGAAGAGGCGCGCATCGCTCGCGCGCGCTGGAAGCTTCGTCGCGAGGCCTCGAAACTGACCCCGTTGGGTGGCCCTGAACCCCTCCGAGACGAAGCCTTCCTTGTCGGCGCTGAGGGCGTTCTTCGTCGCAGAGAGCATGGAGCTCACGGCAGCGTCGTGTTTCGCGATGGCAAGCGCTGTAGCGAGCGGGGGGGCACTCCCAACCGAACACCCCTGCCCGAAGCCGACGGGCGCGAGCGCGACGGCGAGCAGCGTACCGGTGAATGCGAATCGGGTCGTGGTGCCGCTTCGCGCCTTCTTCATCACAGAAACTCGGATACGAGCTCGCGTCCCATGAGGTCACGAAGTGCGTCTTTGACGGGTTTTTGCTCGTAGAGGATCGCGTACATCTCCTGGACGATGGGCATGTCCACCGAGAGCTTGATACTGAGATCGTAGGCGCTCTTCGTCGTCTTGACGCCTTCCGCGACGTGGCCCAAGCCTTCGAGGATGTCGGAGAGTGTTCGGCCGCGGCCGAGTTCGAAGCCGACGGTACGATTGCGGGAGAGGTCGCCCGTGCACGTAAGGACGAGGTCGCCCATGCCTGCGAGCCCTGCGAGGGTGAGGGCCTGTCCGCCGCGTGCAATGGAGAGCCGCGCGATCTCGGCGAGGCCGCGGGTAATGAGCATCGAACGCGTGTTGTGCCCGAGCCCGAGGCCGTCGCACACACCGGCCGCGATGGCGATGACGTTCTTGAGCGCACCGCCGCACTCGACACCGACGACGTCATCGCTTCCGTACGTGCGAAGGTGCGGCGCGTGGAACCTGCGCATCACGATGTCGCGCGTGCCCTTGTCCTTGGCAGCGATGACGACACCGGTGGGTAGGCCGGCCGCCAGCTCTTTGGCGAAGCTGGGGCCGCTCAAGAAAGCGAGCTGGTCCTTCACGTCAGGAAGCTCGCTGGCCAGGATCTCGTCGATGAACATGAGCGATTCGTTCTCGATCCCCTTCGTTGCGCTCACGATGGGGACTCCTTTCGGCACGAATCGTTTGGCTTCACGTGCAACGTCACGAGTACCGTGGCTCGGGGAGACGAACACCACCATGGACGCGTTCTCGAGCGACTCCTGGATGTTGTGAGTTGCCGTGAGTTCCGACGGAAGCGTGGCGCCCGGCAAGTAGTGGCGGTTCACGCGATCGCGGTTGATGTCCGTTGCGACTTCTTCGCGGCGGCACCACAACGAAACGGGGTCGCCTTTGTCGGCGAGAACCTTCGCGAGCGCCGTACCCCAGGAGCCACCACCCAGCACACTGACCTTTTGCTCAGAACCCCTGTTCATCGAATGGAAAGGCTACGGGGCTCGGGGGGTATTGGGAACCCGAAAGTGGTCGAACCGCCGCCGCCGACAATGGTCTATGCTGCGCCCGTCCATGGCCTCTCCGTCCTCCTTTTTCCAGCCTTCCTTTTCCGGTGTGCTCGCACGGTTCCGCTCGCGCGCGCTCCTGGCCTCGCTCTTCCTGCCCCTCGTCGGTTGTGCGAGTTGTGGTCAGCAATCGCTCTGCACGTTCCGCGGGACGGTCAACGCGCCCGAAAATCGTACGATGCGGCGAAATTTGATGGCCAAGGGGCTCGACCAGTTCTGCAGGCAGATGCTTTCCCGCAACGCGCCTTTGCGCCTCCAGAACGACCAACCGGTCATCGGTCGCTTCTACCCGTCTCAGTGCAACCAGATGGAAATGGGCAACGGCGACCTCTACGTTCGGTTCTCGGGGCCGGGCTACGGCTACACGAACATCACGAAGAAGCTCGCGTTCACCATGTCGGGCGCCGTCCAGTACAACCAAGATTTCCTCGTCGCCGAGGACGAGTGCAACATCTACGGCTACTTCCGCCCTCGCAATGTGCAGTCGAGTGACTTCAAAATCACGCGGATCGAGCAGGAGATGGCGTCGTTCATCAACCAGCTGAACCCGATGGGTGACAGTTTCGGACAACAGCTCGTGGCGGGGAAGCTCAAGGATGGCTT
Organism: Polyangiaceae bacterium; assembly: GCA_046351415.1. GTDB lineage: Bacteria > Myxococcota_A > Polyangia > Polyangiales > Polyangiaceae > JABFRG01. Next base: position 503,539 of record JAXLYO010000004.1, read on the forward strand.
CACCGTCATTCAACTTTCCGACGGGTCGAGTGAGTTCGGCCTCGGCATGATTCCGCTCGGCAAACGCACACCGAAGAAGGTGATGGTGCGCTCCGATGGCCGCATGACGTACGAAAACGATCGCGTGGAGGTTCACCAAGGTGAGCGCGACTTCATCGGGCCCATCGAGATCACCGAGGGTGGCCAAGCGCTCTACCTCACCTTCAAGGTCGATGGCGGCGTGCCGGTCGATGCGTTCGTGATGACGAAGTTCGCGGGCGACCAAGCCCTCCGCCAGTACCTCGACCTTCCCCAGCCTGCGGCTTTCCCCCAGCCCGCGTTCTGGACCGACGTCGTTCCTGCGCAAATGCCCGATTATCGAAGGACCATTCCCCTCGCGCCGGGGATGTACTACGTGGTGCTCGACAACACGAACACCGCGGGAGCCGTCGCACCCCCGCAAGGAAATCCCGGTGGCGACGCGGCCGCACTCGTCGACTACGCAATTCAAATCGGCGAAGCACCCTGACCGAGCAGCGAGCGGCGAGCAACTAGCGAGATCGTAGATGGCGGACGAGAGCGACAACAACATCGAGGCCAGCCGGGCCAGCGAGCGCGAAGGGAAGACCCCTTCTTCGAAGTCCGCCGCGCGCGCTTCCGACGCAAATGCTTCCGAGAAGGTTGCGGCGGCGAAAGCCGCGGAAGCCGACGCGGACGAGGTGCCCTCGACGAAGCCTTCCGCTGCGCCCCCGAATGCGCCGGTGGAGTTGGGCGACGCGCCGCCGGTTTCGCGGAGGCTCTTGCGCAACCTCTTCTGGTTCGCCTGGTTCTTCGCGGTGCCGGCGCTCGTCGCGGGCGTGCTCGTGCCTCTGCTCTCTCCACCGAGCGGTGTAGAAGCCCACGGGCCATTCGCGTGGCTTCAGTCGTTCGTCCGAGAGCAGCCCGTTCCTTCGGGCATTCTCATCTTCTCCCTCGTCGAGTTCGCGCTCTGGTTTGGCCGTCACAAGCTGCCGCTCTCGAAGTACGCGTACCCTGCGCTTCCGAGCGGCGCAGGGCCCGAACTCCAGGGCCATTTCGAACGAGCGCGCGGCCTCATCGACGAAGCGCGGCAGCTTCTCGCCAAACACGGCTCGAAGGTCAAGAAGCAGAGCGAGGTCACCGACGCCATCGACCGACTCGTGCGTGCGATGCGCGAGCCGTTCTCGGAGAAAGAATTCCTGGAGGCCTCGAGTGCGGCAGAAGACGTCGTCGAAACGCGCCTCGGACTCTGGCGAAAGAGCGAGGGGCGCGAATACGTAGAGTCGATCCTTTTCGCAGTGGGCGTCGCGCTGTTGCTTCGCACGTTCGTCTTCGAGGCGTTCAAGATCCCGAGCGGTTCGATGATTCCGACGCTGCAAGTCGGCGACCACATCTTCGTGAACAAGCTCAGCTACGGGCCGCTGCTCCCGTTCACCTCTTCGCGCGTCTTGCCGCAACTGCCCCCGCGTCGCGGCGACGTCATGGTGTTTCGCTATCCGGAGAACCTCGAGCAGGATTTCATCAAACGAGTCATCGCGCTTCCGGGCGACAAGCTCGAGGCACGCAATGGCCATCCGTGGATCAATGGGTGGGAAGTCCCTAGCTGCCTCGTGGGCGTCTATAGCTACACCGAGGCCGACAGCATGATGCGCCACCAGGGCGACCTCTACGTCGAGTTTCTCGAAGAGCAGGCGTACCTCACGCTCTACGATCACTCCGCTTCGCTCGCTCCCGAGCTTCAAGGGCCCTATCGGGTGAAGCCGGGCGAAGTTTGGGTCATGGGCGACAATCGCCACAACAGCCACGATTCTCGTCTCTGGTGGGGCGGGCAAGGTGGCGGTGTTCCCTTCGCGAACATCAAAGGTCGCGCTTTGTTCGTGTGGCTCAGCGTGGGAGACAAAGGTATGGATTGGTCACGCCTCGGGGCTCCTGTCATGGGCCGGCCGCGCTTGCCCCCAGCGATGTCGCAGCTCGAGGGTGGGCTCTCGAAGTGTTTGCGCGAGCGTCCGCCGCTCGACAAGACGAGGCCACCCGCGCCATGAGTTTCCGGCGCAAGGCGATCATGCTCGCTGGATTCGCGGCGCTGAGCGCGTTCGGTGCGCCGAGCGTGATGGGGTGCGCCACGCTCGAACGTGCGGCACGGAAGGACCCAGTGAAATGCGAGCGTGACCCCACGTGTGCGAACAAGCGTGGGCGGGCAACGGATTGCGACACCCAATGTGCCTCGGACCCGGTGTGCATCGAGCGATGTCGGGAAATCGAAATCGGCGCGGGAACGTCGGGTCGCTGACCCTCGCAGCGGCCCACCGGCGCCCGCGAACAGGTATTGTTCGCATCCGAGCGACGACGTAACATTCGGAGCCATGAACCTTCGTCTCTGGCTTTCTTGCGGTGCGTTTTCGGCTCTCCTCGGTGTGCTCTACGCGTGTAGTAGCGACGAAGTCCAAAACACGCAGCCCGCCGAGAAATGCGACACGTACTGCAGTCGCATGGCGACGACGTGCACAGGCAGCGACGTGCAGTTCGCGGGGCCGGACGCGAAGACACAACTCGCGACGTGCATGCGCGTTTGCTCGAACTGGGTCATCGGCAAGGTGGGCGAAGGGGGAGACACCCTCGCGTGTCGCTCGAACATCCTCTCGAGCACGGCGGAGCTGGACCAGGACGCGGACGCGCCGCAATTGGCGGCGGGGTGCAGCAACGCAGGTCCTTTCTCCGACGGCTGTGGAGGTCGCTGTGAGACCTTGTGCCGCCTGAACGCCCTCACGTGCTCCGGAACACTCTCGCAGTTCTCCTCCGAGGGCGAGTGCATCACGCAGTGCAAGGGGCTCAAGGGAGGGTTCGACTCACCGCTCGTCATCCCGAAGACGGCGTCGGGCAACACGGTCGCCTGCCGCGGGTACCACACGATGGCGGCATTGGGCGCCGCTGCGACGGATCCGAGCACGCACTGCCCGCACACGAAAATGCCGACCTCTCCGGTCTGTTTCGATACCACGCCCGTCTCCGATGGCGGCGCGGACGCAACGACCGACTGATAGGGCCCTTCAGCGGACGGTCAGGGCGCGGAGAGCTGCACCCGTGGCCGTCTTTGCCTTGCGCAAAGCTTCGACGCTGCCTTCGAATACGATACGCCCACCCCCTTCGCCCCCTTCGGGGCCGAGCTCGATCACGTAGTCCGCGGCTTCGATGACGTCGAGATGGTGCTCGATCACGACGAGTGTGTCGCCTCGCGTCACGAGTTCGCCGAGAACGTGCACGAGCTTTCTTACGTCGGCCACGTGGAGCCCCGTCGTCGGTTCGTCGAGCACGTACAGAGACGATTTCTGAACGATGCTCTCTGTGAGTTCGGCCGCAAGTTTCAGTCGTTGGGCCTCGCCGCCCGAAAGCGTGTGGGAGCCCTGTCCCAACGTAATGTACCCCACACCCAATCGATCGAGCGTGGCGAGCGGTCGGCCGATCTTCAGGTGGGTGGAAAACATGCGAGCCGCGTCTGCTGCCGAGAGAGCGAGGACGTCGCCGATGCTGAGCCCTTTCCACTTCACGTCTAGCGTGGCGCGCTCGAATCTCATGCCGTTGCACGTTTCGCAGACCGTGACGACGTCGGGCATGAACGCCATTTCCGACACGATGACACCCGCACCCCCGCACGCGGAGCACCGTCCACCTTTGGCGGCGTTGAACGAAAAGCGAGCTGCGTTGAACCCGCGCATCTTCGCTTCCGGCAGGCCGGCGTAGAGCGCGCGAATCTCGTCCCATACCCCCAAGAATGTCGCGGGCGTCGAACGGGGCGAGCGACCAATCGGCGACTGGTCGACCGCGAGCGCCCGATCGACCAGCTTGCTGCCACTCAGCTTTCGAAACGCACCGGGAGCGTCCGACACGAGCGAGAGCGAGCGCCGAAGCGCAGGATAGAAGACATCACGGACGAGGGTGCTTTTGCCGGAGCCACTCACGCCCACGACCGCAACGAGATGCCCTGTCGGAACCCTAAATGTGACGTCCTTCAAGTTGTGTTCAGTCGCACCTTCGAGCGAGATGAACTTCGTGTTCGAATCGACCCGCCTGCGCTCGCGCTTCGGAGCATCGTGGTGCGACAGCGCAATGGCGGTGGGCGACTCGGCGTGCGACAGAACGTCCGAGGCTTTTCCGTCCGCGATGATGTTGCCGCCCCCGGAGCCGCCACTCGGACCCATGTCGATCAAGTGGTCGGCCGCGCGAATCGTGTCTGCGTCGTGCTCGACGACGAGTACCGTGGAGCCTGCTTGAGTGAGCGCGCGTAGGCTCTTGATGAGACGAACCGTGTCGCGCGGGTGGAGACCGATCGTGGGCTCATCCAGCACGTAGAGCGTTCCTGTGAGGCCGCTCCCCAGTTGCGCCGAGAGACGCAATCGTTGCATCTCGCCCCCAGAGAGACTGTCTGCGCGTCGTGAGAGGGCAAGGTACGCGAGTCCGATGTCGTCGACGAAGGCGAGCCGACGCCTGAGTTCGCCAAGGGCCGCGACGCCGACGAGCGCGTCACGGCCTTCGAACTTCCACGAGCGTGACTCTTCCAAAACGCGCCTCACACTTTCGCTCGTGAGCGCAGGGTAGGTGTGACCGAACAAGCGTACGCGCCTTGGTATCGGACCGAGCCGGGCGCCGTCGCATTCGATGCATCGCTTGCGGGATCGCTCGGGAGGCTCTGGCGTGCCTTCTCGAACTGGCGGGATTGCTTCGAGCCCGCTGCCTTCGCAACGCGGACACTGTCCCTGTTTGGTGTTGAAGCTGAAGAAGCGCGGGTCGAGGTCGCCGATACCCGTTCCGCAGTTCGTACAAATGCGCTCGGTACTGGCCACGGTGTCGCCAGACGCATCTGCATTCGGCCCGCCCTTGTGATAGCGAACGATGCCGTCCCCGAACGCGAGTGCTCGTGCAAGGGTTGCCTCGTCGAGCTTCGCGGACGGCCCCTGGTACACGACGAAGTCGATGCTGTGTTCCTTGCTGCGCGCGAGCTTGGGCGGTGGCTCGATGGGGATGAGCGCGCCGTCGACGCGCGCCGTCGTGATGCCTTGTGCTTCGCCGTGCGTGAACACGTCGAGGTGTGTGCCCTTTCGCTCCGACACGACACGGGCGTACAAGGACAGCGTGCCGCCTTTCGTCTTCTTGGAGATGAGTTCCAAGAGCTCGGGGAGAGTTGCCGACGAAACCTTGCTTTCGCACGTGGGGCAATGAGGCTGGCCGAGCTTCGCGAAAAGGAGCCTCAGATAGTGCGCAATCTCGGTCACCGTTGCGACCGTCGAATTCGCGCCCACTCGGGTCCTTCGTTGCTCGAGTGCGATGCTCGGAGGCGTGCCCGTCACGAGGTCGACGACAGGCCTCGGCAAGGTCGGCAGGAACTGTCGTGCATAGGGCGTGAGCGTCTCCATGAAGCGGCGTTGTCCTTCGGCGAAGACGACCCCGAAGGCGAGCGTGCTCTTGCCCGAGCCACTCGGGCCCGTGACCACCGTGAGCTCGCCGTGGGGGATGGAGCAAGCGACGTTCTTGAGGTTGTGCTCGCGTGCACCATGGACCGCAATCGCGTGGTGTGCGGAGCCAGAGACCCCGCGCAGCGTCGAAGGAGCTTCGAGAACCGAGGCTGCCCGGAGCGCAACGCCGGTTTTCGTAGGCTGCGCTGCGAGCATCGCAGGCGTGCCTTCGAACACCAGCTCGCCGCCCGCTGCACCACCGCCGGGTCCGAGCTCGATCGCGAAATCGGCGCCGGCGATGACATCGAGATCGTGCTCGACGACGACGACAGTGGCGCCGCTCGCGACGAGCGCATCGAGCGCGCTCATGACTTGCGCCGTGTCAGCCGCGTGAAGCCCAGCGCTCGGTTCGTCGACGACGAAGAGCTGCCCCTCTGCGTTTTCACCGAGAGCTCGTGCGAGTTTCAGGCGTTGCGCTTCACCGCCAGAGAGCGTCGAAAGCGGTTGGCCCATTGGCAGATAGCCAAGACCGACGCGAATCACTGGCGTGAGAGCCCGCCGGAGAACGTAGTCGGGAGCGTCAGGCCTGTCGAAGTGGTCGAGTGCGTCGCTCACCGTCATCGCGAGGACGTCCGAGATGCTCTTACCGCCGAGCTTTACCGTGCGCGTCTCGGCGCTGAAACGGGCCCCTCCGCAGGTTGCGCATTCTAGCTGAACGTCGGCCAAGAACTGCATCTCGACGGTTTCGTATCCCTCGCCCGCACACGCTTCACACCGGCCACGGCCGTCCTTCGCGGCGACATTGAACGAAAAATGCCCCGCCTCGAGACCACGGCTCTTGGCCTCTTCCGTCGCGGCAAAGAGCTGGCGAATGCGGTTCCATGCTTGTGTGTAGGTTGCAGCATTTCCTCGGGCGGTTCGGCCGAGCGGAGCCTGGTCGACGAGCGTTGCTCCTCGAAAGAGGTCGATGCCGACGATCTGATCGACGCGCTCGGGCTTCGGTTCGCTCGTGTCACCCGTCGCGCGAAGCACGGCTCTGTACAGAATGTCGCGAACGAGTGTGCTCTTCCCGGAGCCGCTGGGGCCGCACACGACAGTGAGGCACCCTGCAGGAAACCTCACTTTGCCGAGGCGCAGGTTATGGTCTCGCGCGCCGCGAATTTCGAGCGTGCGACCTTTTGCGGGCGTGCGAGGTGTTTCTTTGAATGCAAGCGTTCGCCGAAGCGCCGTTGCCGTTGCCGTCGTTTGCTTCGCGAGCTGTTTCGGCGTGCCGTCGAACAGCAAGGTTCCCCCTGCCTTACCTGCACCTGGCCCGAGCTCGAGGAGACGGTCCATTTGGAGAAGAACTTTCGTGTCGTGTTCGACGACGAGGACGGTGTTGCCGGCCTCCGACAGGTTCCGCATGGCAGTCACGAGCGGAGGAACGTCGGACGCATGGAGGCCAATCGTCGGCTCGTCGATGACGAACATGGCCGAAGAGAGTGACGCGCCGAGCGCCGTCGTGAGTGACGCGCGCTGGGCCTCTCCGCCGGAGAGCGTACGCGCCTGTCGATCGAGTCCGAGATACGAAAGGCCTACCATCGACAAGTAGCGAAGCCGCGACGCGAGTTCGCTCTTGGCGATGGAGCCTTGTGCGTCTCGCGTAGTGACTTCGTCGAGTAACGCCGCAGCCTCGCCGACCGAAAGCCTGTGCCATGCCGGCAGGTCTTGGCCCGCGACCCGGTAGTGACGCGCGTTTTCGTTGAGTCGCCCGCCGTGACAGCTCGGACAAAGCGCGTACTCGCGATAGCGCGCGAGAAACACACGGACGTGCATCTTGTAGGTGCGGCTTTCGAGCCACTTGAACCAGGCGCGCACCCCGGGAAACTTTCCCTTGGCGTAAGACCCATCGCCTTCGATGACCTTGGTGCGCGCAGAAGCTGGCAGCTCCTCCCAAGGGACATCCATCGGAATGCCTTCACGCGCGCAATACTTCGCGAGTTCTTTGCGTTCCCACTCCGCGCTCTTACCGGCCCATGCCTTGACGGCGTTTTTCGCGAGCGTTGCGCGACCATCGGGAATCACCTTGTCCCATGCGACGTCGATGATGCGTCCGAAGCCTTTGCACGTACCGCAAGCACCGAGTGGCGAGTTGTAGGAGAAGAGCGCGAGGCGTGGTGCTTCGAAGCTGCGCGCGCACTTCGGGCACACGAGCCCTCTGGCGACGCGCATGGCCTCGCTGCCTACGCGCACGTGCGCGGTTGCCCCACCTCGGTCCCAAGCGGCTTCGATGGCCTGCTGCAAGCGTCGTTCGTTTTCCGCATCGAGTCCGATGCGGTCGACGACGACTTCCAGCTCCCCAGCCTTCTTTCCTTCGGAGGGCTTGATTTGATCGAGATCGAGGAGCTCGCCGCCCATGTAGACGCGCCGATATCCGTCGCGCGCGAGAGCCTCACGAAGGTCGAGGAACTGTTCCTTCGACTCGACCTGCGTGAAGTAGCTGATGGTGCCCGTGCTTCGCGTTGCCCCCTGCGGTGCTCGTGAGAGCACGTGGGCAGCGGCGGCTCCGGCGTCGAATTGGGCGGCCGCTACGTTGCAATCGGCGCAGAACGGAATCGATTCCTTCGCGAACAGCGCTGCCAAGTACGGCTCGAGGTCCGCAAGCGTCGCAAGCGTCGAGCGGCTCGACTTGACGGGCGCGTGCCGGTCCACGGCAACCGTGGCGGCGATGGGCGCCAGTTCGTCGACCGGTGGGCGAGGCAGGCGTTCGAGGAACTGCCGCGCGTAGGGCGAGAAGCTCTCGACGAAGCGCCGCTGCCCCTCGGCGTACAGCGTGTCCAGTGCGAGCGACGACTTTCCGGCGCCGCTCGGACCGCAAAGGCCAACGAGAGAACCGGGGTCGAGCGTGAGGTCGATGCCACGCAGGTTGTGGGTGCGCGCGCCCTTGAGGCGAATCGGAAGCATACGTCTTCGGGAGTAGACCGGACTCTAGTCCCGCGAAGGCGGAAGCGCGAAGCAAAACAGTGCGCCGCCGAGCGGGTCGCTCGGTGCACCAGGATCGTTCTCGGCTCCACGCTCCACGAGTGTGAGCTCCCCGCCGTGGGCCTTGGCAATGCGTTTCGCCAGAGAGAGGCCGAGCCCGGTACCTCCCCTCCGCATGGTGACGAAGGGGGTGAAGAGCGAATCTCGAATCGCTTCGGGAACACCGGGGCCGTCGTCTTCGACGAAGACGAAGGTGTGGTCCGTGCCAGCCACTGTCGTCGTCCGAATCGCTGTCGCACCGATGGCGACTGCGTTGTCGTACAGCAGCCGAAGGGCTCGCGCGAAGAGACGTGGATGGACGGTGAGCGGCAGGTCCTCGCCTTCGAACGTGAACGTCGCCTGCGGAGGTGCGCTTCGGCCGTTCGCGGCGGAGAGCTCCCCGAGCGTCGTTCGCTGCAGGGAAAGAGCATTGGCCGGATCGGCGAGCGCGAAGATATCGGCAATCGTGGATTGGGCTTCCGCGGCCTGTCGCTCGATGACCACGCAGCTCGCTTGTGCGCGGCCCGCATTATCACGACCGAGGTAGGCCTGGGTCGCGATGACTTGGAGGCTATTTCGAAGTTCGTGGACCAGTTCTGCAGCAAGTTCGCCGAGAATGTCGAAACTGGCGGTCATTTCTGCGTGGGCCTCATGTGTTAGCTTGTCGCACCTTGTGGTAACCTGCAAGGTTTGCTCTCGACCCCGCATCGCGGCGAGCGTAGTCTTCTGTCTCAATTGCGGGACTTTCCGAGGTGGAGCGCGTTCCGCGCGCCACCCAGGGTTCTAGACCTCGCGCCTTCTATGGCAACCTCCGTTCAGAACGAATCCAAGATCCCCGTCGGCACGATCCTTGTAGGAAAATACAAGGTCAGCCGTGAGATTGGTCGGGGCGGCATGGCGGCGGTGTACGAGGCCGAGCACCTGTCGCTCTCGAAGCGCGTCGCCATCAAGGTGCTCGCCGCGGAGCTCACGGCTTCCAAGATCGTCTCCGAACGCTTCTTCCGCGAGGCGCGCGCGGCGGCGAGTGTGAAAAGCCCCCACATCGTCGAGGTCTACGATTCGGGCAGGCTCGAGGATGGTCGCCCCTTCATCGTCATGGAGCTCCTCGAAGGCGAGTCGCTCTACGACCTCATGGCGCGCGTGCGCATCATCGACAACGCGACCACGACGAAGATCATCACCGACTGCGCGAAGGGGCTCCTCAAGGCGCACGCCATCGGCATCGTTCACCGCGATCTTAAGCCGGAAAACATCTTCATCCTCAAGGCCGAGGACGGCACCGAGTACTCGAAGATTCTGGACTTCGGCCTTGCCAAGTTCTACGCGCCACTCGGCGACGAAGGAAAGGCCGCTCGTCTCACGCGTGAAGGCGCCGTCTTCGGAACGCCTGCGTACATGTCGCCGGAGCAGGTGAAAGGACTCGGCAACGTGGACCATCGGGCGGACCTTTGGGCCCTCGGCTGCATGGCTTACGAGTGCCTCACCGGACGTCCCGTATGGAACACGGAGCAAGGTGTCGCCATGACCTTCGCGGCGATCGCGACCGCACCGTTTCCGGTCCCGAGCAAGGTCTACCCTGGCATTCCGACGAGCTTCGATACGTGGTTCCAAAAGGCGCTCGAACGCGATCCAGCGAAGCGCTTCCAGTCCGCCAAGGAGCTCGCCGAAAGCCTTGCTGTCGCGCTCGGGGCACGCAGCTCTTCGCCGGAGCTTCGGATCAGTGGACGCGAAATGGCCTCGGTCGATGACGGAGGTCCGCCGAGCTCGGAGACCCTCTTGCTGCCGGGCGGCCCACGGCCGCCTCCTCCCTCGTCCTCGCCGAGCGGCCGTGAGCTCGTTCCGCCCTCGGTGCCTGCGGCAAACCAATCGGGGCAGCTGCCTCTCATGCCGCCCTCCAACGCCGACATCTTGCTGCGCGAGAGCAGCAACGGCATCGCGAGCGTTCGCAACGTGCCGACGAGCACGACGCGCCTCGCGCTCGGCGCCGGTCTGATGGTCCTCTCGTTTGCGGGCGCAGCGATCGCGTGGGCTCGCTACTTGAGTCCACAGGTCGCGACCCCCATCGTCGAGGCGCCTCCGACGACCGCCTCCGCCTCGAACTCGGCGCAAACGGCGCCGCCGCAAATAGAAGAGCTCAAATGGGCGCGCATTCTCGCCGAAGGACAACGTCTTCTCTATGGAGGTGACCTCAGTGGCGCGCAAAAGAAGTTCAAGGAAGCGCAGAAAGAAGGCGGAGGTGCGGCAGCGCAAACCGTCTCCGATCAGGTGAAAGCCGCCGCCGACGGACGTGGATCGTGCAAGCTCCTCTCGATCACACACCCGCGCCTCGGCGTCACCGGCAATGCGGGACGCCCTGCGATCTTGAGTCAGCCCAAAGGTGCGCTCGTCGCATGGACGGACGACCACGAACAGCCTGGTCATTATCACGTGTATGGTGCACTCATCGACGAAGCCGGTGTAGTTGTCTCGCCGCCGCGTGACCTTTCCCCCGAAGCGGGCAACGCGTGGAGGCCCGTGCTCCTTCCGGCGGGCGACAAGACGGCCCTCTTCTACTGGGACCGCGAAGGCAAAGAAGCGGGCATTCGTGGTCGCTTGCTCGATGCCGAAGGGCGCATCGAATCGGGCGCGGGCGGCGAAAGCGTGCTCATCGGCGGGAGCAAGGCGAGCGAATGGCCGAGCTTCTATCCCACGCCAGCGGGCTACGTCGCCGTGTGGCAAGACAGCCGCGATGGAACCGAGGACATCTTCCTCCGTCGTCTGAACAACAAGCTCGAGCTCGACGGCGGAGAAATTCGTCTCACCGACTACACCGCCGCCGTGAAGAAGACGGGCGCGGGCGCCAAGGTACCCGTGGTCGCCGTCGCTGCGGACGCCCTCCTCGTCGCCTACCGCCTCGATCGCGGTGCGACGCAGAGCATCGCTCGCCTGCGCATTCCGCTTGCGTCGCCTGAGCTCGTAAAGGGCCTCGACGAAGGAACCGACCCGAAGCGCGGCGATCGCGTCGTCGGCGACTTCCGCCCCGTCAGTGACGACAAGTCCGACGTGCCGGCCATTGCCTGCGGTACCGAAGGTTGCTTCTTGGCTTGGCATCACGAACAGCCGACCGGCGCCCTCGTAGGCATCATCGATGCCACCGAAGGCAAGATGCGTTGGCACAAGCAGATCGTGACCGGTAGCGGTGGGCGGCCCGCCCTTGCGTCGAATGCGCAAGGCGACGTCGCGATCGCCTTCTTCGAACAAGGCAAGCTCAAGATCGCCCCCACCAGCCGTGACGGTATCGGCGTTCGCAGCGTCTTCGCGCGCTCGATCCTGACTGAATCGCGGCCCTACCTTACGCCAGCACAAAAGCGCGGAGAGTGGTACGTCGGCTGGCTCGACTCCGAAGCGGGCCACGCAGAGGCCCTCGTAGCACGCATTCTCTGCGCACGATGACGCTGTCCAGCGCGGAGCCCGAGACGCCCACGTCGGGGCGCGCTTTCGTCATCGAGCCGTTCGTCGCGGCGGCGCTCGTGACGACACTGGTGGGGCTCGCGTCTGCGTTCGTCCCGGATGCGTACGCATCGACGGCCATCGCCGGTGTCTTCCTTCTCGCCACGTGGTTCTTCGTGTGGCGCAAACCGGATGCCGTCGTCGAGCGCCATGGACTCACCCTCGGCGGCATCGTCTTGCCCAATACTCCCTACGGAACGACGGCGCGACGGGGGCTCGTTGCACTCGCGTGGGCACTCGGCGCAGCGCTCGTGGTGTTCGGCCCGTTCTTCCTCGGCTTCAAAGTGTATTGGACGAAACTGGGGTTTCTCTCACCCGCAGCGCACTTCAACTTTCCGTGGACGCCCAAGCGATTCGCGAGCGACGCGGCTGCGCAGGTGCTCATGGTGGCGCTCCCGGAAGAGGCTTTCTATCGCGGGTTCCTCCAGACGCGGCTGACGGCTTTGTTCTCGGGCGCCCGCACCCTCTCGGACATTCGCGAAGGGAGCAAGTGGGCTACTGCGCTCGCGATCGTCCTCACGAGCGCCATCTTCGCCGTAGGTCACTTCATCACGATTCACCACGTGCAGCGTCTCGCGGTGTTCTTCCCGTCCCTGGTCTTCGGGCTTCTGAGGACGCGCACGAGAGGCATCGGAGCACCGATCCTTTTTCATGCATTCTGCAATCTGTTTTCGGAGATGCTCGGTCGCGGCTTCGGCTTGTTTTAGGCGCGTCTTCGGCATCGCACGAGGTGAGGTCCTCGAAGTCGCCGCGGCCCTCGGGGTTGCTGTCCTGGCTGGAGATGCCGCACCCGGGACGCTTCTAAAGGTACAACCTATGAGGACACCCTCGTCGGAGCCGCCGCTCGTCAGAGGGCGCACACGGCGCGAGCGTCTTTGCCGGCGCGGAGTGCCTCGAGCACGCACGTCTTCTTCGCGCAGATGGTCTGCGGAAGTTCCTTGTTCGGGAACTTGGCCGCGAGCGACGCGACCTTCGAGATGTCCGCCTTCGGGATCGAGCACACCCAGTTTTGCTTCGCGTGCTCTGCAAACACGTAGCGCTTGCCCGAGACGCCGCCTTCCCACGCCATCGAAGGTGGCAGGTCTTTGCCGTTCGGCAGCTCGGTGCCAACCCATGAGCCGAACATCGCCACCTTGCTCGGGCCGAACGCCACGCCGGGCCGAACGACGCCCTTGTCGGTCGGGTAGTCGACGTCGATGTACTTGCCGTCCGCCGTCTTGTCGTAGTCGGCAATCACGTCCACCTTCGGCGAGGGGCTTGGCGGCGCGATGGTGGCGCCGGCGGTATAAATCTTCCGCATGTTCGTTCCGAGAATGTGCGAAAGCTCGAGAACGTGTTCGCCGTTCATGCGATTGCAGCCGTGCGACACGGTGCCGCGCTGCAGGTACCACACGTCGAAGAGGCCTTCGTTCGCATTGTCCTTCGACGTGATGGGGCCGTGGAACGCGATACCGTTGTTGTAGCCAATGAACGGGAAGCCGCCCCACGGCGTGAAGCTCGTGCCGTAGGAAGACGTCGTCCAAGAATCGACGCGGAAGGGGATGATGCGCTGGAGCGCGTAGGTGCCAGGGCGAGAGTTCGTGGCGCCAGCCCCCGCGGTGGCGATGGGGTAAACGAGTTCCACCTTGAGGCGCCCGTCCGCGACGAGCTCGGTGCGCGCGTGCGGCAGGCTTGGAAGCTCGGTGTCGCCGGGAAGGTAACCCACGACCCGGACCGTGTGCCCCTTGAGTGATGCGGTGGCGCGCGGACTCTGGAGCTTCGGCAGCGGACCCGTATAGAGCCACGCGGCGTCCTTGCTCTTCTGGAGCTCGTCCTCGGACTGGGCGGTTTCGTCGTCGCCTTCGGTATCGGACGCTGCCGCGCAGCCGGGGAGGGCACTCACCGCGAAAGGAAGGGTAACGAGGAGGGGGAGGACGCTCAGGAGCTTGATTTTCATGGGGTATTTCTCACTAGCCGCCAGATTCGGCATTCCCGTGGGAGCGCAATTTGCGGCTGCAGTTGAACGTTACGCGTACGTCATACGACATTGTGGGCGAGATGCCAGCGGATTCTTGCGGTGAACGTTCATGCTGCGGCGGCGTGGCTCAATGCACCCCACCACCCGATACCAACACACCCATCACCGCCCCATACAGCGTCGAAACGTAGGGGTTCGAGGTGAGGGGGCAGGCGCCGGTTCTGCAACCGACCACTCGATGGAAGAGGAATCCGACCGCCGCTCCCAAGAGAGCCGAGAGACCAATCTTGAGTACCATGTTCACTTCCTTGCCTCGTCTCGGGGAGGGGCTCATGCGCCAAACGATGCGAGAAAGCGTTTGAGGCGTGATTCCACGTCTCGCGCGAGCGCGTTGAGCCCAGCGCCCTCGTGGTACATTCCAAGCGTCTGCATCGGGTCGACGACGCCGACAGCGGCGCTTCCGTCATCCTTCTCGTAGACAACGACGTTGCACGGCAAGAGGATGCCGAGTCGTGGATGCGACGAAAGGGCAGCATGCGCCAGCGAGGGATTGCATGCGCCGAGAATGCGATATCGACGAAAGGTTGCTCCGAGCTTCGCTTCGAAGGTTGCCTTCATGTCAATCTCCGTCACGATGCCGAAGCCTTCTTGCTTGAGCGCCTCGGGAACGCGGGCAAGTACGTCGTCGTAGGGCATCGGCACATCCTTCCAGTACCCCGGTGAAGCCATCATTTTCGGGTCCATCTCGAACACCTCCACCAGGGAGAGCCAGCGAGGGGCCGAAAGGGTTCGGAGGACGAGCCGAAAGTCGTGGAGCGTTCGCTCGCGAGCGAGGGGCGAGGCCTGATGACGAGCGATGCACCGCCCCTGCAACGTTGCATCCTCAGTGGGTCGCAGGCCCTATCCTCGCGAAATCGTGTGATTGCTGCGCGGCATCGGCCTTGCATCGTGGGGGTGAATGGCCTCGCTCCGCGCGTTTCGCAACCTGGCGCCTCTCGCCGTTTCCCTTTCCCTCGCCCTTTCCGCCGCTGCATGCGCGGGAGCGGATGGGGACGACGACGAAGCAAACCTCACGCAGCGCGAAGGTGACCCGGCAAAGGGGCGCGTGGCCATTCTCAACAACGGCTACCCAAACAAACCCTACATCAGCTGTGGCGTCCCCTACTCCCTTTGGAACAAGGTACGTCCAGCTACCCCTGCGAGTGATCGCATCGGGGGGCGCATCGGGCACAACGCAGAGCTCCCTTACTATCTCAGCACCGCAGTCACGTCGCGCGGCGTCGAAGTCGTCAGCGCGAACTGTCTCTTCTGTCACGGCGGCAAGATCGAAGACAAAGTCATTGTCGGTCTCGGTGACTCGATGCGCGACTTCACGTACAGCGGCGCGCTCGTCGGACCGATTCAAACCGTCGTCACGCAAGCCGCAGGGTTTCTCGCCGGCCTCACGCGAGACGAACGCGCCGAATTCGATCGCTTCCGGAAGCACATGGCGGTGACGGCTGACTACGTAGAGACCGATACGGTCGGCATGAATCCAGCGGCAACCATGTTCGGACTCTTCGCGGGGTTCCGTGATCCGGTGACGCTGAAGAATCGTGAAGCGCCCGAGCCCTGGATGCGCAGGTGGCTGACGACGGAAAACGCGGCGCTCGTGTCGGACGTCCCTTCGTGGTGGACCACTGCGAAAAAGCGGCGAGCCATCTACTACGGAGGTTTCGGTGTGGGCGACCACGCTCGGCTCATGATGAACGCTTCTCTGCTTTGCCTCGAAGACGCGAACGAAGCCAGGGTCATCGATCAGTCTTTCGGCGATATCCGCGCCTTCGTTCGCAGCGTGAAGCCTCCCGTATTTCCGCGCGCTGTCGACATGGCGCTCGCAGCTCGCGGAAAGTACATCTACGAGCAGACCTGCGAGCAGTGCCACGGGTCCCCCAAAAAGAACAACTACCCCGACGCGGTCATCGCGTTGGGTCGCGTCGGAACGGATGCGCGATACAACGATTTCATGTCGGGCGAGTTCGGGCAAAGGTCGATGGACTGGTTCAACCGCTCGTGGTGGGGCACGAACGGGAATGCCGCCAAGATGGAGATGCCGACCTACGCTGGCTACCTCGCGCCCCCGCTCGACGGCGTGTGGGCCACGGCGCCCTACCTTCACAACGGATCGGTGCCGACCCTCGAAGCGCTGCTCGATTCTTCCAAGCGCCCCAAGTACTGGCTGCGCTCGTTCGATTCGACCGACTACGACTATGCTGCGCTCGGCTGGCGATTCAAGACACTCGAGCACGGAAAGGAACACCTGCTCAACGTGTTCGTGAAGAAGAAGGTTTACGACACGACACGAGCGGGCTTCTCGAACGCCGGGCACACCTTCGGCGATCGCCTCACGCCCGCGGACCGAAAGGCGGTGCTCGAACTCCTGAAGACCTTCTAGAGACAACGCCCCTCGTGGTACGGTCGCGGCCATGAGCAATACTGCGATCACAAGCAGCGGCGAAGAGCTCTCACGGGTCGTCGTGGAGCGCCTCGTGCGCGCAGCCCTCGAAGAGGACCTTGCGGGTGGTGACTTGACCACCGAGGCCTGCATCGAAGCGGAGGCTCGCGCCGTCGCATTCGGTGTCGCGCGAACGACGCTCGTGTTCGCAGGAAGCAGTGTGGCGGAAGCGGCCTTCCGGCTGGTCTCCCCCGAAACGATCTTCGAGGCTCACGTCTCCGATGGTGACGAAGTTCAGGCGGGAACGAAGCTCTTCACCGTACGAGGCTCGGCGCGGGCTCTTCTCATGGCCGAGCGCACCGCTCTCAACTTCATCCAGCGCATGAGCGGCATCGCGACGCTCTCGCGCCGCTACGTCTCGAAGGTTCCTGCGGGCAAGAAGACACGCATCGCAGACACCCGGAAGACGACACCGGGGCTGCGCGTCCTCGAACGTTACAGCGTGCGCAAGGGCGGCGCCTCGAACCATCGTGACAACCTCGGCTCCGCGGTCCTCATCAAGGACAACCACATCAAAGCAGCGGGGAGCATCACGAATGCCATCTCGCGCGCGAAAGTCCGCAGCCCGCACACGTCGCGCATCGAATGCGAAGTGACGAATCAGACGGAACTCGCCGAGGCCCTCGCTGCCGGTGCCGACATCATCATGCTCGACAACATGACGAACGACGAAGTTGCCCTGTCGATTGCACTGAACGAAGGTCGTGCGATTCTCGAAGCCTCTGGAGGCATCACCCTCGAGCGCATCACCGAACTCGCCAACCTGGGCATCGACGTGATCTCCGTCGGCGCCCTCACGCACTCGGCACCTTCCGCCGATATCGCCCTCGACTTCGAGTGAACACTCGCCTTCGATGAAGCTCGGTACGCCGCTCTATCGGCTCCAAGAAACCACGTCGACGAGTGACGAAGCCAAAGCGGCGGCGAAGGCTGGAGCTCCTCATGGCTCCTCGTGGCTCGCGGAAACGCAGACGAACGGACGAGGTCGGCAAGGGCGTGCGTGGCAAAGCAAACCAGGCGACAGCATCTTGTTCTCGACGCTCCTCCGCACGACCGCACCGCCGGAACGGGTGCCGCCGCTTTCACTCGTCGTCGGGCTCGCGGTGCGCGATGCAGTCGAACACGCGACGGGGGCTTCCGAGGTGCGACTCAAGTGGCCCAACGACGTGCTCGTCTCGGGCAAAAAGGTGGCGGGTATTTTGGTCGAGGCGCTCGTGGCGGGGTCGCGCATCGAGGCGATCATCATTGGCATTGGTCTCAACGTTCATACGCAGACATTTCCCGAGGAACTCGAAGCTCGCGCCACGAGCCTCGCTCGGGTTACCGAACGGACGCTCGATCGAGACGCGATCCTCGAGGATATCCTCGCGCGCCTCGACCACGACGCCGAGCTCGCTCTCCATCGAGGCCTCGGAGCGTTTCGCGCGCGCCTCGAGAAAGCCGACGCGCTCTTCGGCAAACGCGTCGAGCGAGACGACGGAGGATGCGGCACCGCTTGCGGTATCGACGAAAGCGGTGGCTTGCGCGTGCGTCGAGACGACGGCATCACCGAGGTGTGGGCGTCCGGAGAAGTGCATTTGGTGGCACCGGGCACCGCACGCTCTTGACGCATGGGCCCCCGCGGCCGGACGATGGGGCATCGTGAACGCCAGAGAGGAACTCGAGCTTCTGTTGCGACCCGCCGGGGGCGGCGTGTTCCTCGTGTCGACCGGCAAAGAAGAGCAGGTCGCTCTCCAGAAGAAGTTGTACTCTGCACCAGACGAGGCGAGCGTCCGTACGGCGTTCTTGCGAAATCTGAGTCGCATCGAGAGCGCCCGCGCGGTCATCCTCGGAGTGCCCTCGGATGTGGGGGCTGGGTATCGGCGAGGGGCAAACTTGGGGCCGCAAGCCATTCGCACGGAGCTCCTCCGAACGATGCCCGCGTTTCCGGCCTTCGCCGAACAGGAAGGCATCGTCGACCTCGGGGACGTCTTCGTCGTACCGCAGCTCTTGTCGGACGACATGCTGTCCCCTCAGCAGCTCGAAGCGTCGCGGGCAGCGTTGTACGGGGGTACTTCAGGCGCGACGGAAGCGTTGCCCGTCTCACCGCTTTCAATGACGGAGCGTGCTCTCGAGCTCGTCTTTCGACTCAATCCGAACGTGGTTCCGTTCGTGCTCGGAGGCGATCACTCGGTTGCATGGCCCGTGACGAAGGCTCTCTTCGACCGTGACCCGAACCTTGCCATCGTCCAGTTCGACGCGCACACGGACCTTCTCGAGACACGGCTCGGCATTCGCTACTGCTTTGCGACGTGGTCTTTCCATGCAAGCAAACTCATCGGCGGTGGCGGGCGCATGGTGCAGGTGGGCATCCGTGCCACGCAGCGCGATCAGGCGCACTGGGAAGGCACGACCGGCGTGCGCCAATTCTGGGCGCGTGATTGCGTGGCGGACCCGAATGCGACGCTCGATCGGATCGTCCTCCACCTCGATGCGATTGGCGCACGGCGCATCTACCTTTCGAACGATATCGATGGTACCGACGCGGCGTTCGCGGATGCGACCGGCACCCCAGAGGCCGCGGGCCTCTCGCGCGAGTTCGTGCTCGCGCTGATCGAGCGACTCGGAAAGCGCATCGTGGCCGCCGACGTCATGGAGGTTGCCCCGGTGCTTTCGCCAGACCCGAGGGTGACACTCGATACGGCCGTCCGCTATCTCCGCGCGTCGTTCGAAGCCGCGCTCGGCATTCGCTTTCCGTGAGCCTTCCCTTTAGGGGCTTCGATGGAACGCGAAGCCCGCGAAGCTCTGCGCAATACTCATGAGCTCGAGGCGATTGACGTTCACGCGTTCCGGCAAGTCGGCGCAGAAGCATACGACGTCGGCGATGTCCTTCGCGGTGAGCGCCTCGAGGCCTCGATAGACGTCGGCAGCTTTCGACTTGTCGCCCTTGAAGCGCACTTCCGAGAAGCCCGTCTCGACGGCACCGGGCTCGATGCTCGTCACGCGAACGCGGGTTCCATGGAGGTCGGCCCGCAGCATGAGTGCGAACTGCTCCGTGAACGCTTTGGATGCGCCATACACGGTGGCGCCGGGGTAGGGGTACGTTCCTGCGACGGAGCCCATCGCGATGATGTGTCCTCGATTCCGCTCGACCATGCCTGGAAGGAGCAGGCGTGTCACGTGCACGAACGCGCGCACGTTGGTGTCGATCATCACGTCCCAGTCGTCACCGCTCGCGTTCTGTGCCTTGTCGACGCCGAGCGCGAGTCCGGCGTTGTTGACGAGCACGTCGACGTCTCGAAACGCCGGAGGGAGGTCCGCGATGGCTTTCTCCAGTCCCGCACGGTCTCGAACATCGAGCGCAATCGCGTGGACGTCCTCGAGTTCCGCTTGCAGTTTCGAGAGCGCGGCTTCGTTCCTCCCGACGAGAACGAGCCTGGCCCCTCTTTCTCGGAAGGCGCGGGCGGTCGCTTCACCGATCCCCGACGTGGCGCCGGTGACGAAAACGACGCGCGCTTTCGCGCGATCGAGCGGTTCGGTCATACGGAGGGAAGTGAGCCGAGCGAGAGCTTGATGGAGACGATCATGACCTCTGTCATTACAAGACGTGTGCCATTGTCCTACATTGGAGCATTCTAGTGATTCCAATGCTTTACATGAGAAGGTCGAGCCTTCGGGGATCCATCGATGGACCTTTCCGGCCCCACCGCAGAACACCGGGGAACGTCACGGCGCGAGACGTTGTACAGAAAGAACGTGATGGCGCGCGGCAAGGCTCGTTCGGTTCTCCGGTTCTGCGCGATCGCACTTTTCGGCGCCTGTGGCGGAGGCGAAGTCCGCGCGCCTCTGCCGCCTGTCCACGGATCGAATGCGCCCGCACCCGGCGCGCCCCCGACGTCGCCGGTCCTCGCCACGCCCGCCGTCGCCGAAGGCAAAGACGATGCACGGGTCGAAGAGGCGGCGAAGAAGTACCTCGCTGAACTCGAACGCCACTCTCCGGAGTCGATGACCAGTCTCGGTGTGCACACGCGCGACCATCTACTCGACGATCGCACGGAGGCGGGGCTCGCCGCGGACGTCAAGTGGCGCGCAGACCTGCTCTCGGAACTCGTTCGAGGCGCCGCGACGTGGAAACTCGGAACACGGGCTCGCACGGACCTTGCTGTCCTGCGAGGGAGCTTGGAGCGCGATGTCGTGTGGGCCGACACGATCGATCCGGGACATCGGAAACCGAATTTCTACACCGAGCCCCTCTCTGCGCTGTTCCTCATGGTCTCGCGTGACTACGCACCGGCGAAGGTGCGCGCCGAGCGCGTCGTCGATCGACTGAAGGCGATCCCTGCGATGCTCGCTCAAGCGCAGGTGAACCTCAAAGCTCCCCCGAAGGTGTGGACCGAGATAGGCATCGAATCTGCGAAAGGGGCAGACTCGTTCTTGAAGAGTCTCGAACCCTTTCTGCACGCATCGCTTCCCAAGCCGCACACGGAGGCGGATGGGGCGCTTCGTGAGGCGCGCCGTGCGTTCGCTTCGTATCGCACCTTCCTCGAACGCGTCGTCTTGCCGCGGTCGGTGGCGGAGTTCGCGATCGGACGAAAGCCGTTCGACCTCATGCTCGCGGCGGACTACCACCTCCACGAAAACGCCGACGAGGTCCATGCCATTGGCGAAGCCGTCTTCGCGAAGACCGAGAAGGAACTCGAAGAGGCCTCGAAGCGTGTCGACAAAGAACTTCGAGGACCCACACCGGGCGACTGGGCCTTCGTCCTCAAGAAGCTGAAGGGCCGGCATCCGAAGGCAGCCGATCTCATCGATGCCTACAAGAAGGAAGTCGAGCGCGCGCGGAAGTTCCTGGTCGAGAAGGACGCCGTTCCGTTTCCCGAGGGTGACGTGTGCGACGTGCAAGAAACGCCGGAGTTCTTGCGAAGCACGACAACCGCGGCGTACGACCGTCCACCTCCCTTCGATGCGTCGACCGTGGGTATCTTCTTCGTCACGCCCGTCGACAAGTCCCTTCCTCCGGCGAAACAGGAAGAGATGCTCCGTGAGAACGACTTCGGCGACATCGTCGATACCGCCGTGCACGAAGCCTATCCCGGACACCACTTGCAGTTGTCGTTCGCGCGCCGTCACCCCTCGACGATTCGGAAAGTCATCGACTCCTCGATCTTGTCCGAAGGGTGGGCTCTCTACTCCGAAGAGTTGATGAACGAACTCGGCTACTACACCCCCGAGGAGCGCATGCTCGAGCTCGAGTGGGCGCTCGTGCGCGCGGCCCGAGTCCTCATCGATGTGGGCATGCACACACGCGGAATGACGCCAGCGGAGGCCGAGCGCATGCTCGTAGACCGCGTGCACCTCGAGCCGACTCTCGCACGCTCGGAGGTTCGTCGCTACACGGAATCACCCACGCAGCCACTCTCCTACATGGTCGGTCGGGAGATGATCTTCCGGCTGCGCGAGCGCTACCGTAAGGGAGGAAAGTCCCTCAAAGATTTTCATCGAGAACTTCTCTCTCGTGGGACCATTTCTCCTGTACTGATCGAAGAGGAGATATTTGCGCCATGACGAACAGTCGCACGGTCCATCGAGTTGCCCTTCTCGCGTTCGTCTCTGCATCGCTCGCTATCGGCACGGCATGCAGCACGAAAGGCGTCACGAACGACGCAGGAACCGAAGGCGACGCCGCGGTCGACGCCAACACGGAGCCGACGACCGACGCCAACGCTCCCGATGCATCGCCTGACGCAAACGACGCCTCCAAAGACGGTGGCGGCGGCGATGCGTCGACCGACGCGCGCTCCGACGCGAACACGCAAGACGCATCCGACGCTTCGGACGCCGCACCGGATGTCGCGCCGGCGGCATTCACGCTACAGACTTCGGCCTTCGCTGAAGGAACGGCGATTCCCGCCATTCATGCATGCAATGCGCACCAATCTCCCGCGCTCACGTGGACCGCAGGTCCCACGGGAACGATGGGGTACGCCGTCGTCATGATCGACAAGACGCGCATTGGCACGAACGACGAAGTCCACTGGGTTCTGTTCGACATTCCAGCAGCCACGCTTTCCCTCGCTCAAGCCGTGGCCAGGAGCGCCAACCCCGGGACGCCCGCGGGTTCGAAGCAGGTCCTCAGCTTCGACGGTCTTCCCGGCTACTTCGGGCCCTGTCCTCCGATCGGTGATGCGGCGCACGTTTACGAATTCCGTGTATATGCCATGAATACGAATGCGCTCGGCAACGTGACGACGGCGACGAACAAGCAGACAGCAGCAGCCAATGTCGCGCAGGCGGCCATCGGTGTAACCAACGCCGTGAGCGGCACCTACGCGCGATAGGGGGCTCTCAGTCGCCACAACGTTCGAAGCGCGACAGGCCTTCGTAGCAACATTTGCCCGCTTCCACTCCGCGAAACACCGGGCGGCAGCCGGTGCAAATGCTCGCAACGGGGTAGAGGCCGCACCCGCCCGTCTGTCGGGGCGCTCCTTCCGTTTCTCTCGCTGGAACGCAGAGGGTCGGCGGCGACGAGCCACTCCGATCGCAGGGGGCATCGCTTTCACGTGAAGCAGGGCGCGGACGATCCGAGTTTGCCGCCGCTGGCATCGCGGTGATGGTGGCCACCGGGGAGGGTAAGCGTGCGCTTGCGGTCGGTTCGGGACGAGGGGCGCGCGGTGCGCTGGGGGGAGGGGGCGATCCGAGCGTCGGAGGTTTTTCAGGTGGAGTGGCCGCGCAGGAAGCCATGATCGGCAGAAGCGCAATCCATGCGCGTTCGAGTTTCGAAAGGCGACGATCGCGGGGCTGCATGCGTACCCGTATCATGGGGTCGCATGCGCTCCTGCGCAAACCTTGCGCGCCGTACGTCTCCTCGTCCCAAGTGATTGTCCCTCTCCCTCGAATTGGGCAGGATGCACGTATGGCATCGGCGACCCCTCGCGTGTTCTTGAAGCTCCTGGACGACGCGGATGTGCGGCGCCGCCCGCCGGCGAAGGTGTCCGAGGGGACGATCCGCCGGTCCATCGCGATTGCTGAGGCGCTATTCCAGACCGAGACGGGCCCGGTCGATGCGGCACGTCTCGCTTGGCTCGAAGGTGAGTTCCGAAGCTTCCTTGGACACGCGGGACCTTGGGCGCGCTTTCTCGCGGGAGCATGCTCGCGTTTCACGACGATCCTCGGACCGCTTCTCACCGGCACGTTCCGGAGTTTCAACTCCCTGTCGACGGACGAGCGTCTTCGCGTCCTCGAGCGCCTCGAAGCGAGTCCCTTCGCACTCGTGTTGCTCGGCATCAAAACGATGCTCTGCATTCTCTACTACGAGCAGCCCGACGCAGCTGCGGAGATTGGCTTCGATGGGCTCTGCAAGAGCGGCAGGGAGCGTGCATGATGCAAGTCGTCAGTGGCACCGCTCAGACGAAGAACCTCGTTCTCGACACGGACACGGTCGTCGTGGGGTCAGGCGCTGGCGGGTCTGTCGTTGCACGCGTTCTTGCCGAGGCCGGCGAGCGGGTCATCGTCCTCGAAGAGGGCCCCTACATTCCAGCGCTGCAGCATGGGGCGATGCGTCCGAGCGAGTCGCTGCGCTATGCGTGGCGCGGGGGCGGGACGACCGTCGCGTTCGGGCTCGGGGATACTCCCTCCATCAACATCACGATGGGGCGTCTCGTCGGAGGATCCTCGGCCCTGACCGGGGGCGTGTGCTTTCGCCTCCCTCCGCACATCCTCCATACGTGGAAACACGCTCGCGGCATCCACGCCTTTACGGAGGAGACCCTCGCGCCCTACTACGAGGAGGTCGAACGCAACATTCACGTCGAGGAGGTTCCCATCGACATGCGTTCGAAGTCGGCACAGCTCTTCGCGGAAGGAGCCGCGAAGATGGGCGCCCCGCTCCAGAGCATCCGACGAAACACGGAAGGGTGCCATGGGTGCGGACGCTGCAATTTCGGCTGCCCGGAAGCCGCGAAGCTCAGCGTCGACATCAGCTACTTGCCCCACGCGGCGCGCGCCGGCGCCCAGATTTTCAGCGATTGCCTCGTAGGACGGGTGCTCATGAAAGGCGATCGCGCGGTCGGAGTTCAAGGCGAATTCGGCACGACGTCTCCGGGCGGCCCGCGCCACCGATTTACCGTACATGCAAAACGCGTGGTGCTATCAGCCGGCTCTGCTCATACGCCCCTGCTTCTTCGTCGGAGTGGCGTGCATGGCATCTCCGGGCAGGTCGGGAAGAACGTGACCGTCCACCCCGCGTTTCGCATGATTGGGCGCTTCGACTCGCTCGTTCAGGGGTGGAAAGGCGCCCTCCAGCCGGTGTTCTCCGACGCGTACGAGCACGAGCGCATCACGCTGACGGGGCTCTACATTCCGACGGCCGTTCTCGCAGCGACGATGCCCGGCGTGGGGAGCGCGCACGCGCGGCGCGCAGCAGACGTGGATCACCTCGCGATCTTCGGTGGCATGATTCACGACGAAGGAGGAGGAACGGTCCATTCGAACCCGCTCTCGAGGGAGCCCGTGCTCACCTACCGCATGGCCAAGGAAGACCGGCACACGATTCCGCTGCTCATGCGTCGCATGGGAGACATCTTCTTTGCGGCTGGAGCGAAGGAAGTCTTTCTTCCGGTTTTGGGGCAGGACGGGCTGACCGCCGACCAGTTTCGCGCGTTCCCGTTCGAATCCGTGCGTGCGACTCAGCTCGAGTGTTCGTCCCAACATCCACTCGGCAGCTGCCGGATGGGTATGACGCGAGAGCATTCGGTGGTGGATACCTACGGAAAGGTCTGGGATACGCGTGGGCTCTACGTAGCGGACGGGAGCATCGTGCCGACGAGTCTCGGCGTGAATCCGCAGCTCACGATCATGACGCTCGCGACGCACATCGGGCACCATCTCCGCGACCTTCGCGCGTAGTGGTGCAGCAGCGACGTGGTGTGTGCTCGCGTGCGGTGAACGAGTGGGGGTCTACGCTCCGGCTTCTTCGTCCGTGAGATCGGGACGCAGGTCCCCCATCCCGATGGCCCATCCCATCGTGTATCTTGCATTGATTTCGCAACGCGGACAGAAGTGCACGCTTCCATCCGGCAGCGCGTAGCGAAAGCCGTCGATGCCAAACGGGCCGAAGTAGCCGACGCTTCGTAGGGATACCGCAGCCTCCCGGAGCGCGAGCGACAGCGCTTCAGCCTCCACCTCGGAAAGTTCGCCTTCAGGACCGACCGAGGCACGTGAGGTGCGTTCCCATTGCCCGAATCGATCGCAGTGCTGTCGGGTCGGCGTGCCTTCGACGTACGTCCCCGCCTCCGTCAGAAAGCCGTGCAGCGCGAAATCCGAGGAGCGGCTCACCCACGGTGTGATCTCGAGGCCTCCTCCTCGTTCCAGAGAGTTGCGCACGAACGCAAAAACGTCGCCCGGCCATTCACCGGACGTAACCCGTTTGCTGCCGCGACCGGCAAAACCGAAGCTTCGCTTCAAGAGCCACGTGCCCGTCACGGAAACACGCGCGACCGCGGCCGCAGCATCGGCGAGGTCGGTCACGTACGTTGCACCGGGAAGCGCTACACCGAGTGCGGAAGAGAGCGCGCGGTCGTTCGCGCGACGAAGCACTTCCAGGGAAGGAGCCTTCTTCGTTCTCACACCAGCGCGCGCGAGCGTTTCGAGCGCTCGCGGCGTTGGCATGAACGTGTAGCCCACCATGCCTTCCGGATGACTCACGATGCCCGTTTCGTCGAAGAGCTCGTCCCGCCCCACGAGCGCGGACACTGCGAGTCTGAGGCGTAACAAGCGTTGTTCGTGCTGGGCGGTGGCGCGGCCGGAGGGACGAGGTCCGTTCGCCGGACCCCGAGCGAGAGCGAGCTCGTCGTCGGCGTCGAAGTTGAGGTGCCACACCCGTCGCATGCCTTTGCTTACCTACTCATCTGCGCAGAGGAGCGAAAGGAAACTGTGCCACGCCCGCGCCGCCAGAGACCGAAACCCGACATCCATGTCCCGGTTTGGCTTCTACCGTAACGCACGCTTCGGGGGAGACCTGTGTTCGGAAGTTGACGATCTCGGGAAAATTCACTTCTCCTCAGCAATTTCTGATCGTGGCAAGCCTCTTGCTACACTTCAGTCCATGCGCTTTCTCGTCGCCTTTGCTTCGCTCGCGGCCCTCTCCGCCTGTTCGGTCTCGGTCGTTCCGATCACCTGCGACGACACGGCGAATCCGTGTTTCGATGCCGGTCCCATCGACCCGCCGGACGTGACGGAGCCCGAGTGGCCAGAAGGTCCCGACGGCGGCCCGCCTCGCCCAGATGGCGGCCCGCGCCCGGATGGAGGTCCCGACAGCGGCCCCAGGCCCGACGCGGCCCCCGACGCCAAGCCAGACGCGCAACCAGATTCGGGCCCCGATACGGGCCCTGATGCGGGGGATCCGTGCGAGGGGGTCGTGTGCGACCTGCCGAACAGCACGTCGGTTTGCGTGCAGGGCAAGTGTATCGCCACCTCCTGCAATCCAGGCTTTGGCGACTGTGACGGGAACATGCAGAACGGATGTGAGCCGCTCAGCACCTTCTTCGAAGACAAGGACGGCGATGGCCACGGCGTCGTCACCTCGACGGTCGACGCATGCGCCCAGCCCGCAGGCTTTGCAGCCGTGGCCGACGATTGCGACGACGACGACAATCGCGCCTTCCCCGGTCAAACGAGCTACTTCAACACGCCGAGGGCATCGGGTGGGTTCGATTTCAACTGTGATGGTAACGAAACAATGCAGTATACACGCGTCGACCCGCAACAATGTGTTTGCAACGGCCAAGCGTGCTCCCTGAGCCGCGGGTGGAAGTCGACGGTTCCCAGCTGCGGCGACAGTGCCGAGTACGCCATCGGTCCCGTCACACCTGACGCGTGCGACATCGAGTACGTTTCGCTGGCGCAGAACTGTCGCTAAAGGACGTACGATCCTTCCGCTCTTTCAGGGCGTCATCTTCCACGCATCCAGCGCTGCGAGGAAGGCCTCGTCCATGCCTGCGCGCGAACGTAGTCCACGGTCGAGCGCGGGCCCTTTCATGACCACAGGTGAAAGCGGCGTGGGCAAAGAAGCGCGCCACGCGTCGAACCGGACGGGCTCGCCGGTGAATTCCCGAAACCAGTGTACTGCGAACTTCACGTGCGAGACTTCCTCGTCTCCCACGAGCGTCACGAGGTCCGAGCCTTTGCGATCGCCCGCCGACAGGAGCTGCGCCGCGAACCTCGTCGTGTGATCGAGGTTTCCACCTTCTAACCCCATGCCCATCGTGGCCACGAACCCCGTCGCGCTCGTGACACTCGGCACACGCTCCCAGAACCAGTCGCGCACCGGGAACGCTCCGTAGTCGAAGCCGAGGTTCCGCAGGTAGCTCCGGTAAGCATTCGCGTGCCGGAGTTCGTCGTCCAAGATCCCGAAGAGACCGCGTCGAAACGCCGGAGGTGTGTCGGGAAACGCGAGGACGGCCCACGCCATGAGCTCGGCCGCCTGCACCTCGTGGTGCAGGAAGCGGTGGATGAGTTCCGCGCGGCGCTTCGGCTGCGTCAGAGCTCCGCCAGTCTTTGCCTTCTTGCTGCTCTCTTCGATGGAGAGGCGCGGATCACGACCGGGTGCGCTCAAACGTTTGGCCGGCGCCGACGCGGTTTCGCCACCCGGAAGGTCCGGCCTTGGCGGCGGGGTGAGTTTCGCCTCCATGTCTCGGCCCGTGACGAATGCCTCCGCCCACTCGTGCGCGCTGGCGGGAGTTGCGGGGAAGGGGCCGGGATTCGTCACAGAAGGGAGCTCTAGCCGCTCTCCCACG
Source organism: Polyangiaceae bacterium (assembly GCA_046351415.1). Lineage (GTDB taxonomy): Bacteria > Myxococcota_A > Polyangia > Polyangiales > Polyangiaceae > JABFRG01. The sequence goes on from JAXLYO010000004.1 coordinate 531,694, forward strand.
GCGACTGCAAGACGCGCTTCTCCCGGCTGCCCAAAACTGGTACTTCGGAGCGACCAATCATGCGGTTTTCACGAGCACTCATTCCCACGGTCAAAGAGGCACCCCAAGACGCCTCCAACGTCAGTCACACGATGCTCGTGCGCGGAGGCTTCATCAGGCGCGTCGGAGCCGGCATGTACGATTTCTTGCCGCTCGGCCTGCGTGTGCTCCGCAAGGTGGAGCGCATCGTTCGTGAAGAGCTCGACAAAGCGGGTGCTCTCGAGATCCTGATGCCCGCTCTGTTGCCCGCGGAGTACTTCAAGGAGACCGAGCGTTGGGATCGCTTCGGCGACAACCTGTTCCGCTTGAAAGACCGCAAGGGCAGCGATCTCCACCTCGGGCCGACCCACGAAGAGATCGTGACCGACATCGCCCGCCGTGAGATTCGCAGCTACCGCGACATGCCGCGGAACCTCTACCAAGTGCAGACGAAGTTCCGCGACGAGCCGCGGCCGCGCGGCGGCCTCCTTCGTTGCCGCGAGTTCATCATGAAGGATGCCTACTCGTTCGACGCGACGGAAGCCGGTGCGTTTGCGAGCTACGAAGCCATGCGCGCGGCTTATTGTCGCATCTACGATCGCATGGGGCTCACCTATCGCATGGTCGCGGCCGACTCGGGTGCCATGGGAGGCAACACGAGCGCCGAGTTCCAGGTGCTCGCCGACTCTGGCGAAGACGCGATCGTCGCGTGCGGAAGCTGCAACTACGCGGCCAACGTCGAAGTGGCCAAGGTGCGCGTCACCGAAGAGCCGGACGGCGGCGATACGCTACTCGGAAGCGAGGATGTTCCCACGCCCGGCAAGAAGACCATCGACGACGTCGCGAACTTTCTGAAGATTCCTACCGCGAAGATGCTCAAGTCTTTGCTGTATGTTGCACATTTTGACGCAACCGAGTCGGCGCCTGCGAAGAGCGAAGTCGTCATGGTCGTCGTTCGTGGCGACCACGACGCCAACGAAATCGCCGTCGCCCGCGCGCTCGGCGTTGCGGAAGTGTTCCTTGCGCAAGAAGCGGACGTGAAGAAAGCGACCGGCACCGAGCCCGGGTTCGTGGGGCCGTGCGGCTTCAAGGGGCGCATTCTCGTCGACCGCGCGGCTTCGCTCGTGAAGAACGGCGTCTCGGGCGCGAATGCCAAAGACACACATACGCGGCACGTCACGTTTGGCCGCGACTTCGAAGGCGCAGTGCACGACCTCCGTCTCGCCACGAAGGGCGACCCCTGCCCGAACTGCGATAGCGGCAAGCTCGAGACGTATCGCGGTATCGAAGCGGGTCACATCTTCGTGCTCGGCACGCACTACAGTCAGAAGATGGGGGCTCTCTTCCTCGACGAATCGGGCGCCAAGCAGCCCATCGTCATGGGTTGCTATGGCATCGGCATTTCGCGCCTCGTGGCAGCCGCGGTCGAGCAGCACAACGACGCGGACGGCATTCGCTGGCCCATGAGCCTCGCGCCCTACCAGGTACACATCTGCACCATCGGCAAAGAGGAAGCCGTTGCCGCCGCGGCGGAGTCCCTCTACGCGGCGCTTTCGGAGAAGGGCATCGACGTCCTCTGGGATGATCGCGACGAACGACCCGGTGTGAAGTTCAAGGACGCAGACCTCATCGGCATGCCGCTCCGGGTGACCATCGGCGCGAAGGGGCTCGCCACGGGCAACATCGAACTCAAGGCGCGAACGGAGTCCGACCCGAAGAAGGCCGAGCTCGTTTCAGTAGCGACTGCAGCGGAAGTTCTGGTCGAGCGCGTGCGTCAAGCCCTCGCGAACTGACGGATAGCCGCCTGCTCGGGCACCGTCGGTTGGATCGTCGGGGGCCGGCGGAATCGTTACCACCGCTCAATATGTAACATACATATATCCTTGCGGTGACCGTAGGTCGTCCGGTACCGAAGTTCGCGGCAACCGGTGACGCGCCGCCGAGATGCCGCGCCCACTCAATCGTGAGCGGCCGCCGGCCCCGCCCGAGCCGATGCCGGGACGAGGTATTGTCGACAACGCGCCCTCCATCGACCAGGCGCTCCTTGAGGACCTTTTGGCGACGCGCCGGTCTGCAGCGCTCACCGGTCCGAAGCGACACCTACGGCTTGCTCGAAGCAGTGAAGCCGCTTTGTCTCTGTGCAACCGACGAGTAGTGCGCCAGTGTTTTCGCCCCAAAAGGCATCAAAATCCGAGAGGAAGGCGTTGCCAATCTTCGCGCTCGACTCCTCGCTCCCGGCGTCCGGGTCCGAGACTTTGGATGTCCAGTCGCGGCAATCATAGCCACCCGCCCCGGACCATACGTCGGAATCTTGGCTGTTGGGGACCCGGGTGCCATCCGCGAAGGTCGGCAGGACGTTCGCTGGGCGGCTCCCGCTCTTTGGCGGAAGCTCGGAGAAGAGAAGTTCACCTCGCACATTGTGCCACCCGCCATCGACGAGCTCGATGGCACTAGGGCCCCCGTGGATTTGGCCAAGCTTGTCGGTCCACGCGATCAGGGCTTTCCAGGTTCGCCCCCGTAACAGCGTTGATTCGTCTGCTTCTGTCTTGCACGCCGCGGAGGCACCAAGCTGCGGGTCTTGCAGCGCAAAGTCCGCGGCGATCGGCCGCGAAACGAAGTGGTAGTGTCGCCCCGCTCCGCTCGCGTCGTCCACGCGCGACCCGGCGTCGCCGCCGTTTCCGCCATCTTCACCCTCTGCCGAGAGAATCCTGAATTCAGGAATCGTCGCGCAGGCCGCCACCATGGTTAGCCATGCTATCCACGCTGCTGGGAACGTCGCTCGATAGCGCATGGCGTGGCTATTCCGGCTGCGTGAAGAGCTCTCCTGCCGCGATGGACAAGATACGCTCGCGCATCTCGGATCTCATCGCGTTCAAGATCGCATGGACGTCCGCGGACAGATTGACCGCACGCGGATCGCCGTCACCAAGGCCAGCGCTCTTCAGCATGCCGCGAATCACGTCATCGCTCATGATCGCCTAGACTGTATCGAGTTTTGGTCGAAAATGCAGCTGAGTTTGCCAGCGCGGTCCGCATGCGGCACTCGCGAGGCCACAACGGACACCCGCGCCCGCTGATTCACGGTATGTGGGCGGCGGCGCGTGCAGTCAGCACCTTCCTCAAACCGACGCGGAGTAGTCGACCCGAAAGGCTTTTTTGATCTTGTTCTTTGGCTCCGCGTAGGTCGCGAGCAGCACCTTTTTCAAAGCGTCGCTCTGAGGACGCCATTGGTCGAACTTTTCTTTTCCGACGAACTTCGTTGCCAACTCCTCGACCACCGGCTTTCCGTAGCGTTCCTTCAGCATGGAGGAGATCGCTTTCAGTAGAGCCGTGAAGTGAGCAAACGGCGGAAGGTTGTCGATATATTGATTGTATTGTGCACTGACAGAGATCTTCTGGACCACTCTGTCTGCATCGTAGATGTAGTAGACGTTGTAGTAGAGGTCGTGGGCTGGGTCTGCTTTGGCGCTGACGGTGAGCGTCAAGCGGGACTCGGAATCACTGACGTCGCAGTGCTCGCTTTCTCGCGCGATCACCGAATCCAGTGAATCGCCCAGCTGGGCTCCTCGGACCAGTCCTCCCCGCTCCGGGCCAAAAATGTGATCGAACATCGTGCTCAAATCGTTCTCCTCTGTGGTGGGCAAAGTCGGAGACCTTCTACATTACGCTGCCTTTTGCGCAATCCTTCCCGAACCGGACGAGGGACAACGGGTGCTCACGCCGGCAGCTTCGGCGCATTTCCCGAGTGCGTCTTCAATGGGGCTCCGCGCGCTTTCACGAACGTCGGCCGCGCCTCGCACCTCTGCTGGTACGCATGGAGGCGCGGAAACTCTTTTTCCAGGATGTCTACGTTCCGCGCGATTCGGTGCGCGGTCGTCATCATAAGATCGCCAACGGTGGACGCTTCGTTCTCGAGGTCGGTGCGTCCGAAGATCGCTGTAGAGCACTGGTCCCATGGAGAGGCTCAGGTGTTCGCGCAGTGCGTCACGCGTCGCGGGCGCATCAAGCGTCGGGCAGCGTCTCGCTGCTCTTCTCCACGACGGGCGAGATTTAACCATCAGGCAGCGGCGCACGCGGTATCCTCAAGAGCGTATGCGTCCCCCATTGCGCCTGCTTCTGCGTCCCACGCAACGAGGCTCCCTCTTCGCACGCTTCGCCGTTGGTGCGGCGATGCTTGCGTCGCTCGTAGGCGCCACCGGTTGTTCTGCAGCCGACAGCTCGGACCTCGATAGCGCACGCAACGGCATCAACTGTGACGTCCGCCTGGATCAACTGACGATCGACAAGCTGGTCGGTATCTCCATCGTCGAGCCGACGACCCTGCGGATCTCGCCAAAGGAAAAGGCCAGGCACCTGAACGAGCTCAATCTGCTTTCGCCGGATCTCCTCGACGTTTATCGCAAGCACAACGTGCCCATTTATCTCACCGGTGGAACCGTCACGAACTTCCGGCAGTTCTCGAGTCTCCGCGGCACGACGCCGCGAGGATGGGAAGGCACCGGCTACACCTGGGACAGCGTTCCCGGCACCGGCACGGAGGACGGCATTTTCCTCGGCGATTCTGCCAAACCCAACAACGCCGCATCGCTCTCGATCCACGAGGGCACGCACGCCATCGACCGCTCTCTCGATTTTTCGGACCGAAGCACTCCCTTGAATGAGCTCTATCGCGAAGAGCTAGGCCGCGCCGCCCAGCGTTTGGACCCCAACGCGAACTATCGCCGAAGCAACATCGAGGAGTTCCTCGCCGTCGCAGTAGAGGAGTACTACTGCAACACAAAGACCCGCACGAACCTGCTTCAGCGATACCCGTCGATGCATAACTACGTGAAGAACAGTTTCAGCGCGGAAGTCCGTGACCGAAACCGCTGAACCGTCCCTCCAGGTGTCAGGTACAGCTTGTCTCCATCCTGATCGATATCGCAGTCGATCAGTGTGGCCTGTGTAACTTCAACCGCGTGGAGCCGCGGCGCTCAAGTAGCCCGTTCCCGTTACCCAACCTTCGGTCGGCAGGCTCTTGAGGCGCCGCGTGTCGACGGCCATCGTCAGTTTCGAGGCCTCGCTGAGTGCGAGCGTGAGAACGCCGTACTGCGTCTCCGTGTCCGGGTTCGTCGCTTGAACGGCGCTCTCGAGGGGCCCCGTGAAACGAACGAGGAGCGGGTCATCGCCCTTTGCGGCGGTGAGGGTGACCTCGGCCCCCTCTGCGTCGGCAACCTTGGAAATCTCCCGCACGAAGAGAGAGAGATTTACCGTCGTGTCACCAGGCACGGCGAACGGGGTATTCGGAACTTCCGCATGGACGCGGAAGCCTTCGCACGACACGAGGGCGACGTCCTCGGACCCTTCCGTGATGGATGCCGGGCAGTCGAGCGTGCTGCGGAGGTGCGGATTGCACCCGACGACGTGCTCGTCGTCGTCCCTCAGCACCCAAACCTCGATGCCTCCCTTACCGGGCAGTGTCCAAAGCACACAGTGGGTCGGGCGGTTCTCGTCCTCCGCGCTCGGATCGGCGTCTTCGTGATCGTCGTCGGCTGCCTCGTTGTCGCCCGAAGCCTCGCTCTCCTCGACCTGAACATCGACGACACGACCGAACCGAAGCGCTCGCTCGATGAGGATTCGGAACGCTTTTTCGTTGTCGAGGTGAAAACCGAGGCAGTTGAAGGTACTCATGGATGCTTCCTTGGTTGTCCTTCTGCTAGTCTACATTTCCTTTGGTGTCGCGGCTCCTTCTCATCAGGCACGGTGTGTCCACGGCGAACTTGGACCGTGAGGTCTATCTCCGCGAACTCGACCACCGCATCCCACTCGCCGACCCCCACGGTCGCGAGAGCTGTCAGCACGCCGGCGATATCCTCCGCAGTCTCTCGCTGGATCCGAAGACCGTATGTGCGTGGTACTCGCCCTACCGAAGATGCCTCGAAACCCAGGAACACGTCCTCGAGTGTGCCTTCGGCGACGAAGCCGTGAACGTGTTTCGGCGGGAGTCGTTCTTGCTCCGCGAACAAGAGTTCGGTGATTGGGATGGACTCACGGAGGAAGAAATCGTCGCGCGCGACCCCGTTCGCGCCGAACAGCGCCGGAAATTGGAAGAGGCGCACGGTGCCTTTTACTTCCGGTTCCCCTTCGGCGAGAGTCGAGCCGACGTCGTGCAGCGCACGACCATGTTCGTGGGCAAGCTTCATCGCTCGAGCTTCGAAACACACGTCATTTCGCTCCATGGAGTCACACAGCGCGCGCTCCGGATGTCGTGGTTCAACTATCCCGTGGCGTGGTTCGAGCAGGAACGAAACCCGAAGAACGGGTCTGTTCTTCTGATCGACCGTGACGCGAAAGGCGCATGGCAGGAAAGGTATATGTAAGGTGCATGGAATGCAGCGGCCACCCGTGCTAGAATCGAGTCACTAGATGGACGAAGATCAATCGCAGAACCCACCGAGTGGGCCGAAAAAGGAAGAAGGCGACACGGTTCTTCGTGCCGTCACGCACGACGGCTCGTTCCGCGTCGTTGCGGTCGAAACGACGCGAACGGTGCGAGGCGCCATTGCGGCTCAGAAAGTGGGCGCTTCGGTGATGCCGCTTTTCGCCGATTTGCTCACGGCCTCCGTGCTCGTACGAGAGAGCATGGCTCCGGACCTCCGCGTTCAAATCGTTCTTCAGGGGGGCGACCGCCGCTCACGTCTCGTGGCAGACTCTCACCCGGACGGCATGACGCGCGGCCTCGTTCAGCTCGCGCCCGGAAAGGATTCTTGGCCGCTCGAGGAGGGGGGCGTGCTTCGGGTTCAACGCTCGATGCAAAACGGCGAGCTCCATCAAGGTGTCGTCGGTGTCCAGTCCTCCGCGAATATTTCGTCCGCTTTCATGGCTTACATGGAAGAGTCCGAGCAGATCCACACGATGATCTCGATCGCGACGTACGTCTCCGGAGGGGAGGTCGTCGCTGCGGGAGGTTACCTGCTGCAGCTCCTGCCCGAGGTCGAGCGACAGAAGCTCGCCGTCATGACAGAGCGCCTCGAAGACTTCCGCGACATTGGCCCTCTGCTTGCGCGCGGTGCCGCTTCTCCGAAGGAGCTGCTGTACGAAACGCTCTACGGCATGCCGTACGAACAGGTCGCCGAACGCGGCGTTCACTACGGGTGCAACTGCAGCTTCACGCGTCTTGCAGCAAGTCTTGCGTCACTGCCGCGCAAAGACGTCGAAGAATTGGCCGCCTCGAAAGAGGTTCTCGAGATCTCGTGCGACTTCTGCGGTCAGCTCTATCACTATCGTCCTGACCAACTGCGCGGGCTACTCATCGACAATTGAACGTGAGCGGGGGCGCTGTTACGATGCTCCCCGCGGCCGAATCCCATGCGATCCATCGACTTTTTCAGCCTGTCGCGCACCGTACAGGATCGCATTCTGGGCGGCATCGATGGACGGTTTCCTCCTGAGCCGCTCGTTCGGCTCAAGGCCCCCGCGAGCCATCCGTTCCACTTCTTCGGCATGGCTTTTTTCGGCTTGGTCTCGCTGGTCGTGGTTCAACGGCTCGGCTACGGGTCGTTCGAGAGCAACCTCGCGCGGCAGAGTGCCCCCTTCATCGCGGTCTATTCGCTCTCCGCTTTCTGTCTCTTCGGCGGGCTCGTTCTCGCCGCTGCGCACTACGTCCGGCTCGCTCGATTGCCGTTTCCGCGTGGTATTTATGTGTATCCTGCACGTGTACTCGACGCGCGGAAGCACCCTATCGTAGACCACCCGCTGACCGAGCTCGTCTCCGCGAATTTCAGGCCTGACGGTTTGGCTCTTACGTTCCAGGGCGGTCGCACGTTCGTGTTCCCGCACGCTTCGGTTCCGCAAGGCGAAGCCATCGTTCCCGAGCTCGCGCGCGCGCAGCAACGAGCGCACGAGGCAGCGATGGGGTCGGACCCGAATGCCGTCCTCGCATTCGACCCGCTCCACGAGCCGCGGTTCGCAAACCCCGTTGGACCGGGCGACCCGCTCCTCTATGACCTTCCGGGTTGGGTCAAAGTCGGTTGGCTCTACGGTTTGCTCGGCGCCCTCGCATTCGGGCCCGTTCTGTGGGTTGCACGTAACTTCGTGAGCGATGGATCCGCCTACCGATCTGCCAAGGCCGTAGCGACCCCGAGCGCCTTTCGCGACTACCTCTCCCACGGCAGTCGCTACCGGACGGAAGTGGAAGGCGAGCTCTTGCCTCGCGCAGAGCTCGCGGAGGCCGTCAAGGAGGGCAGCGTCGACGCCATCTTGGCATTCGAGAAGACGCACGAAAGATCGAAGATTCAACCGGAGATCGACGCTGCCAAGAGCAAGGCGTATCGCGACGCCTTCGAGCGCGCGCGCGCGAAGGGCACGCTTGCGGCGCTCCGCGAGTTCGAAGCGAAGTATCCGAAACACGGCCTCAAGAAGGACATGGCTTCCGCGGTGCACGAGCTGTTCGCGGCCGCTGCCGAAAGGTACGCTCCGCTCCCCGATGGCGGTGCACCCAATCGTCCAGGGCCCGCCAAAGACGCGGTCTCGTTCCTGCGCTCCGCCATCGCGTTCGTCGAAACGCACGGAGGTGACGTCGACCTTCGCGTAAGGAGAAAGTCGAGTCCTACGCTCGGACGCGTCGAGAAGGCGCTCGCGCGCATGCCCGAGTACATGGGAGAGATGTCGCGCCCCGCGCGGTACTTCGACGACGCTCACGAAGGTCCGCGCGACAAGCAACTCTTGGACGAGCTCTCGACTCTTCTCGGTGGTCATGTCCCGGCAGAGTTTCTCGGGTTTCGTCCGGTCGCGGAGCCCATCGCCATGGACGCGAAGCTGCCGGACGTGACGAAGCCGACGATCTTCATCACGGTGATGACGGAGTGGTCGGGGCACACCGTTCCGACGAAGAAGCCCCGCGGCGTGTTCGTGGGGCTCTACCTGCATTACGACGTTGACCTCGTCCTACCCGGTGGTACCTCCTCCCACCATAGGCACGTCGTGTATCGGCCCGTTCCTTCGAGCAAGTTGAAGGAGTACGAGACCGCACCACGAACGAATCCACCGCTCGAAGAACTGATTTACGAGTCCATGGTGGTTGAAGGGCGCAAGCAGTTCCTCGCGAAAGCGGACACACTTTTCTTCGCGCCGTCGCCGAAGTGAGGAGAGGGTTTCCGCATTCGCGCGTATAATCGCTACGCGAACATGCGCAGTCTGACGCTTCTCTTCATTCCGCTCGTCGTATCGGTGGGGGCTTGCGGGACGGGCACCCCGGGTGCCGCCTCCGGGAGCGACGCGCCTTCGATGACCGGCGATCTCGGACAGGTATCGCAGCCGATCATCGGCGGCAGCTTCGACACCACGCGGCAAGCGGTCGTCTACCTGCAATCGATGCAGGGAGCCTGCACCGGCACTATCTTCAAAGTCGATACGGCGAAGAAGGTCGGCTGGGTCCTCACGGCGGCTCACTGCGTGACGCCTCCGCCCACGGTCATCGTTCAAGCGAACGACATCGAGGACGAAGCGAATCGCCGGACCTACGAAGTCATCGATGCCTACGCGAACCCGAGCTACGACTCGAACGCGTTGACACACGACGTCGCGATCGTGCGCTTCTACGGCGCCGGGCCCAAGACGCCGGTCATCCCGCTCACGACCTCACCGGATGGTCTCACCGCCGGAAAGGGCGTGACGAGTGTCGGCTACGGCCGTACGACCCCGTCCAATCAACCGCCGGATGGGAACACGAAGCGCAAGAACATCACACGCACCCTCAGCAACGTGAGCACGTCCGTCCTCACGTATTCGCTCTCCGGCGGAGGCATTTGCTCCGGTGACAGCGGCGGCCCGGTGCTCTACTCGAGCGGCGGTGTCGAGCGTGTCGTGGGCGTGCACTCGAACGTCTCGGGCGACTGCACCATCGATGGGCACAGTATGCGCGTGACGAACGAGTTCTCGTTCATCAACACGGAGCTCGCGCGCCCGCTTCCGACACTCGGAACCTGCGATGCATGCACGAAAATCGCCGAATCAGGTGACGAGGTTTGCGCGAACAAGTTCCGAGCCTGCGCCGCGGACAAGGAGTGCAAGGCTTACTACGATTGCATCGTGAAGTGCGGTGGCGCTTCGACGAAGTGTCAGACGCAATGTCGCGGGACGACTCCCGGTGGCGCGGCGCTCTTCAATGCATTCCTCGAATGCAATTGTGTCGACGCGTGCCGTACCGAGTGTGGTTCCAGCTGCGCTTCCGCTCCGACGTGCGGGTTCCGGTTCGGCAAAGCGTGCGATACATGCTTGAACGGCAAGTGCTGCGCAGAAGAGAAAACGGCGGCTGCCGATCGCATCGGCTATGTGTGTCTCGCGGAGGGTGGCGGCGACCGCTGCGTCGATAGCGACGCCTACTTGGCCTTCTCGACGTGTCAACGCACGAACTGTGCGGAAGCCTGCGGTGTGGAGCCCATCACCGACCCGGGAACCACCGAAGGCGACGCAGGCACCACGCCCGGCGCGAGCAGCGGTTCAGCCGCGAAGCCCGCAGAGACGACCGAATCGTCCGGGTGTTCCGTCGGCAACGCGGGCGCGGGTACATCGAACCCAAGCGCAGTGCTGGGCTTCGTGGCGCTCTGCGGGCTCGGTTTGACGAAGCTCCGCGAGTCACGCAAAAAGCGAGGGGCCGTATGAGCGCAATCATCAGAGGGCTCGGCGCAAGTCGCGGTGAGGCAAAAGGGCCGCTCTCGCTTGGCGTAGGGCCCGTGCCCGATGGTGCTGTTCTTCTCCAGCGGGACGCAGGCGCCGAGGACGCGGACAACATAAGGCGGGCGGCTGCGCTCGTCTTCACACGGGCAGGTCTCACGGGCGACGGCGCAATCATGGCGCGGGCGCTCGGCAAACCGTGCGTGGTTGGCCTGGACGGGCTCGTCCTATTCGAGCGCGAAGGTTTTATCGAGGTGGGTGGCCAGCGAATCGCGGTGGGTACGGAGCTCACCGTGAACGGCTCTTCCGGCGAAATCACGTTGCCTTGAGTGTGTGCACACGTAGGAGGAGGTAAGGCATACCGCCGGCCGAGCTCCCCCAAACCGGCATTCCTTGGGGCCCCAGCGACGGCATGGAGTATAGTCAAAGGGTGAACTCGGGCGAATGGTCGCGGCAACGAGCGCTTTCGCGCATCGGCGAGCTCGTCAAGGGCAAGTGGCGCATCGAGTCCCTCGTGGGCATTGGTGGCACTGCAGCCGTCTATGCCGCCACGCATCGCAATGGACTTCGGGCGGCCATCAAAATCCTCCGCCCTGAGCTTGCAGCCTACACGGAAGTCGTGACGCGCTTCGTTCGCGAGGGCTACGCGGCCAATCGTGTCGGGCACCCCGGGGTCGTCCAGGTGCTCGACGATGACGTCGCCGAAGACGGCGCGCCCTTCCTCGTCATGGAGCTGCTCGAAGGCGAGCCGCTCGAGAACTACGCGCGTGATCCGAAGAATCTCCTGCCACTGCCGCGGGCCTTGGACGTCATCAATCAGGTGCTCGACGTCCTCGCCGCTGCCCACGCGCAGGGCATCCTCCATCGAGACATCAAGCCCGCGAACATCTTCATGACGTACGATGGTCGGGTCAAGGTCCTCGACTTCGGCATCGCCCGCCTCATGCAATCGACGCAAGAGAGCCACACGCTCGCTGGCGCGGCGATTGGTACGCCTGCATTCATGCCGCCGGAGCAAGCAAGGGGTCGCTGGAACGAGGTCGATGGGCGCACAGACCTCTGGGCCGTGGGGGCCATGGCCCATGCGATGTTCGTCGGTGGAAGGCCGCGGCGCGCGCAGACGGCGCAGGAAGAATTGCTGCAGGCCATGACGACACCGCTGCCCCTTCTCCACAGCGTCGCCCCCCAAGTGCCGCCGCAAATCTGCGCGGTGTTCGATACGGCACTCGACTTCGAACGCGACGCGCGCTTCGCAGATGCCCGTGCGATGCAACTCGCGCTCCGCAATGCATGCATTGCGGCTGCCATGCCACCGCCGACGCTGCCCACCGCACAATTCACGTTCGGCACGAGCGACATCAACGCCGTCGTCGCGGCCAAAGGGGCTACGGGGTCGACGCCCGCGCTTCAAGGTGCTTCTCCGTCGAACCCTTCGAGTCACGTCACGGGCGCCACCGGGCAAGCGGTTTCGATGAGCCACTCTCCGCTTCCGGTCGCCACGAAACCGAAGCGCACGGCTCCCCTCATCGCCGGTATCTTCATGCTCGCGGCCGTGTCCGGCTTCGGGCTCTGGGGAGCCCAGCGCTATCGAAGCGCCCACGCGCGTAGTGCGGCCGAGGCGACAGCCCCCCATGTCGCTCCGAGCGTCAGCGCCGCACCGATGCTGCCCACCGCAGCTCCGACGAGCGAACCGTCCGTCGTCCTCGATTCGACGCCGCCCGTGCCGAGCTCCGCTCCCTCCGCGACCGGTCTCGCGACAACGGCGCCCTCCTTGCCTCCACCCGGACCCTCCACCAAGAAGCCTTCTCGCCAACCGAACGTCCCCGCCCCCGCGAAGACGTTCAATCCGCTCGATCAGCGATTTTGAATTTCCTCTCCATGCGCTTGGTTCGTTCCACGTTCCTTCCCCTCGTGGGGCTCTTGCTTTGCTCGTTGCCCGCACACGCCGGGGGCACTGCCGAAGAGCTCTTCCGGCAAGGTCGTAAGGCCATCGAAGCCGGTGACTTCAAGACTGCCTGCGAGAAGTTCGAGGAGAGTCAGAAACTCGAACCTGCGCCCGGCACCTTGCTCAACCTCGCGGATTGCGAAGAGCGCGCCGGAAGGGTCGTTCTCGCTTCGGAGCACTATCGCTTTGCGGCTTCCGGTTTCGGCAAGACCGATCCACGTCGTGCATTCGCTCTCGACAAGGCGAATGCGATGTTCCAGCGCATCGCCAAGGTAACCTTCAAGGCCGACCCCTCTCTTCCAGAAGGGGCCATCGTGCACGTTGGCGACGTCGTCCTGCGCAAGTTCGGCGAGGAACTTCCCTTCGATCCAGGCCCTCTCACACTTACGGTCGAGGCAAAGGGGCGCGAGCCGAAGACGACACGTATCGAACTCGAGCCTGGCAAGAAGGTGGAAGTGAACGTCGAGCCGGGCCCCGAAGCAAAACCCGGCTCCCCGGAACGCATCTTCATTCACGACGATCCGAAGAACCCGCCGAAGCCAGAACCGCCGCATACGCAACGTACGCTGGGCATCATCGGTATGGTTGCCGGTGGAGTGACGCTCGCCGCGGGCACGGCTTTCGGCATCTATGCGCTCGATCGTGGCGCTGTGTACGGGTCGCACTGCAATCGCACGACGAACGCATGCGACAGCGAGGGAGTCGACGCGGCCAATTCCGTCTCGTGGCTTGCGCCCGTGAGCACGATTGCGATCATCGCCGGTGGGGCCATCGCCACCGCGGGCGTCGTGCTCTATTTCACCGCACCGAAACACTCGTCGACCACGGTGTCGCTCGCTCCGTCGCTTGGCGGCCTTCACCTCCAAGGTACGTTCTGAACCCATGCCGGGCGCAACGTCATGAGTACACGAATCCTCGCCTTCGGTTCCTTCGCGGCTACGTTCGTCGCGGCGCTCGCGGGCTGCGGTCTTCTCATCGATGGCGACTACGGCGCGGCGAGCCTCGCGAAAGACGACGGCGGTTCTGGGAAGTGCAAGACGAAGTGCTCGGCCGGGGTGTGCGGCACCGAAGACGATGGGTGCGGTGGCGTCCTCGAGTGCACTCCCTGTACGACGTGCGTCCCCAAAACGTGTCCGGAGGTCGGAGCCGAGTGTGGTCTCGTCGACGATGGCTGCGGTCACCCGCTCGACTGCGGCGGCTGCACACAAGCGAACTTCGCCTGCAGCGGTAACAAGTGCACCTGCAAGCCGAAGAGTTGTACGGATCAAGGAGCGAACTGCGGATCCATCGGCGACGGTTGCGGCAACGTGTACAGTTGCGGTACCTGCAGCACGCCGAACCCCTATTGCGGAGGAGCGGGCCTCAACAAGTGCGGCTCGACGGTTTGCACGCCCAAGACATGCATGCAGCTCGGCAAGAACTGCGGAAACGATGTCAGTGATGGCTGCGGAGCCCTCCTCAATTGCGGCACGTGCGTCGCGCCGAACGTGTGCGGAGGCGCGGGCGTCGCCAACGTGTGTAGCTGCTCGCCGAAGACCTGCGCGCAGCTCGGCAAGAACTGCGGCAGCGTAAACGACGGCTGCGGCAAGATGATCGACTGCGGCTTGTGCGTCGCACCGAAGGTATGTGGCGGCGGCGGGGTCCCGAACGTGTGCGCGTGCAAGCCGCTATCGTTCTTCGACGCCTGCGAAGACCTCGGCCGCGACTGCGGGAACGTATCGAATGGTTGCGGCGGAACGATCAGCTGTGGCGTATGCAAAGCACCGGACAAATGCATCGGGTACCAGTGTACGGGCGGCCCTCAGAAGTGAGGTGAAGTAGCTATGCCAGAGCGTTCACGAGCGCCTCGACGTCGGAAGCTTCTGTACGTGCATGACACACGCATGCGCGTGCAACCTTGTTTCCTGAACTGAGCCGCGCGACAGACAGCCACGCGTTTGCCCGCTCGGATGCCAGGCCGCAGAGCTCGATGGGGGAGCGCCCTCGTGCTTCGTCCTGAAACGCCGCTATCGGCAGCGGTGTGCTCCCAAAGAGCCGAAAGCCGCGCTCCGAAAGCTGCGTTTTCAGGAGTGTGCCGAGTTCGAGCATGTGCCGAGCCATGCGTCGTATCTCTCGCCAACCGAACCCGGCGATCGCTGCGTGGACTTTCGCGCCGATGAATCGTCGCGACCACTGCATGCTCCGAGCAAATGCGTCATGCGCCGCCACGTGGGGCATGTAGCCGCTATTCAGGTGAAAAGCATTGCGGAGGGCCTCTGCATGACGCGTCATGAACGCGCCCGCACCCATGGGAACGTGAAGCGTCTTGTGCGCGTCGAAGGTGAGTGAGTCGGCTTCTCCGAGGCGTTCGAGCGCAGGGTGCTTGGGGTCGGCGAAGGCGAGGAGCCCACCGAAAGCCGCATCGACGTGTAACCATGCGCCTTGGGTGCGCGCGAGTTTCAACATCGGCGCGATGGGTTCCATCGTGCCTGCGCTCGTCGTGCCAAGGGTCACGACGAAGAGTACGGGCTGCTTCTTGTTGCGAAGGTCGTCGTGGACCAAGTCGTGCAAACGGTCGACGCGCAGCCTCTGCTCTACGTCCATGGGGACGACGCGCACGGCTGCGTCGCCCAGGCCGGCCATGCGCGCGGCTTTGTGGATGGAATGATGGGCCTCCGCCGATACGTAAATCGTCGGGTCCGCATCGAGCCCTCGAAGACCAACGCTCGGAAGGTTCGGGAAGACATGCGTCAGTGCGGCGAGCACCGCGGTAGCATTCGCTTCTGCGCCGCCGCTCGTGAAGTGTCCGTCCTCGTGCGGGTAGCCCAGTTCGCGCGCGATGTCGGCGATCGTGCGCGCTTCGACCTCCGCTGCGAAGGGCGCACTCGCAACCGTAGCGAGCTGAGGGTTGAATCCGCCAACGAGTGCGTCGGCCAATGCCGCGGTCAGCGAGGTCGCAGGGTTGAAGAGACCGAAGTACCTACGTGCACTCACGTGGGTCTGACCGACCGTGAGCCCCTCCGCGAGCTCCTCGAGCACGGCTGCAGGCGGAGTGGGTTCCTCGCGAACGAGCGCCCCTCGATGGGTGACGGCGGGCTGCGCGGAGACAGGGGCTATGGGCGCGGAATCCACTGAGCGCCCGTATCGTTCCAGAGCGTTTTCGAGGGCCTGGAAGGCTTCTCGTCGCGCTGGCGCTGGCAGAAAGAATAAATCCGTCATGGTATCGTCTACCTATCGCCCATCTCCCTCTGCTTGGGGAGCGTCGCCGTATGAATTCGCCCCTTTCCCCACCACCACCCCGTAAGCGCCTGGTCGCGGCGCTCACCGTGAGCTCGACGCTCGTCGTGCTCGGTGCACTTGGCGTGGGCCTCTGGATGGCCGATCGGAACGCCGCGTTTCCCGAGGGGAGTCTCAAGCAGAACGCGTTTCTTCCAGGCGAGAAGCCGAACGAGTGGCGCTCCGTGAATGGCAAGCACTGGCAGGCGGTGAGCAGCCTGCCGGAAGAGCCGACCACCGTGACCGACGCGCGCGAGAAGACGCGAGGCGCGTGCCCCTCCGGGATGGTCGAAGTGAAGGGCAAGTACAAGCTCGACTCCGCCGGGACCGACCTCACGGGAGAAGTCGAGCGCTTGCAGGACCAATCGTGCACGGACTGGATCTCGAAGGAGTTCCCGGCGCGGTGCGCGACCTTCGATCGAACGCAATGGCTCGGCCTCAGCGCCAAGCTCCCAACGCGCCAGGTCCACTTCTGTGTCGACCGCTTCGAGTATCCCAACAAGCTCGGCGCAAACCCCGTTATCGTTGTAACCTACACTGAAGCGGCCGGGCTGTGTCGCAGCCAGGGCAAGCGTCTCTGTGGTGAATCCGAGTGGACCTTTGCATGCGAAGGAGAGGAGGCAACCCCGTACGCTACCGGCTACGTGCGCGACTCCGATGCGTGCGTCGTCGACCAACCATGGAAGCCATTCGCCGAAGGGGCCCTATCGCCGCGCGATGGAGAACGAGCACGTGCCGAGTTGGACCGCCTGTGGCAGGGCCGCCCTTCGGGGGCACGTCCTTCGTGTCGGAGCTCCCAGGGCGTCTACGACATGACCGGCAACGTCGACGAGTGGACCCATACGGCGCGCACCGAAGGCTACGCGTCGGTGCTGAAGGGGGGTTACTGGGGCCCCGTCCGCGCTCGCTGTAGACCCGCGACGCGCGCGCACAACGAGCAATTCGTCGCGTATCAGCAAGGCTTCCGCTGTTGTTCCGATGTCCCGAAAGAACCCGCGATTGCACCGCCGAGCGACGTGACGCTTGCGACGAACCAAGACGATGCGGGGGCTCCAGTGGATGCGGCCGTGCCCATCGACCTCGACGGAGGTGCGCCGGACGCAATGGCCGAACACGATGCGAGTGCCCCGTCCACCACGCCATCATCCACCGCTGCGCCGAGTCCAGCAGCAAACGGGCGGGCCGCTCGCGTGAAAGCGCTCGTGCAAGCGGGCCTCGAAGCTGGGGCGCTCGAGCCCGAAGACTACGACGACGAAGCCGAGCTCCTTCGACGCTACAAGAAGCGCGTTGGGTGCTCGAACGCCAGCATCGGCGGCAGCGTTGCCGATGGAACCGCACCGTTCGTGGTCGCGGTGGCTTCCGTGGTTCTTGCCATGCGTCGCGTTCGCCGTGCGCGCCGACACAAAGTCAGGTGAGGATACGGAGCGAGCCGCGCACGACGCCGTAGTGCGCCTCGGCTCGGAGCGTTTGCCACGCGGTGTCGGCGGAGACCTTTCCAGCGAGCAATGCACCGTAGGTGGTGACGAGCTCGCGTGTCTGCTCTGCGGTTTCACGTACGAGCTCGATGCGATAGCGGCCCACGCCAAGACGACCGAGGTCTCGCGCGAGTGTCGCTC
Source organism: Polyangiaceae bacterium (assembly GCA_046351415.1). GTDB lineage: Bacteria > Myxococcota_A > Polyangia > Polyangiales > Polyangiaceae > JABFRG01. The sequence goes on from JAXLYO010000004.1 coordinate 549,181, forward strand.
CACTTTGGGCGCGTGCGTGAAACACGGTGTTGCGGCAGCCAACGTCCGCGATGACAGGGTGATCCATGTTCGCTCGGTCGCGGAGGGATAGCGCGTGCCTGTCGCAGGGACGCCCGCACGTCGTGTGGTCGGTGCCCTTCGAGAGCAGCGCCGCGTACACGCAGTGCTCCATGTGGAAGAGCGGCATCGGGTGATGCAACACGACCTCGGCGCGTGCAGCGAGGTCGCGGTCGCCGAGTAGGGCGAGAAGCTGCGCGGCATCGAGGTCGAACGAGGGGGTGAAGGCGTGGACTCCGCGGCCGAGAACCTCGCGTGCCGTCTCGGCGTTCGTGACGTTGAGCGAGAAATCGCCGATGCGAACGAACCCACGTTCGTCTGTGCCATGCTCGGACGTGAGGTCGTGGAGGGTGCCCAAACTGCGGATGAGGAAGCCATCGGCGGGGAGACCACGAAGGAAACGATCGATCTTTTCCTCCCCAGGCTTTCGAATGCGCGGTGGTGCGACGTAGATCGGCGTGCTCGACTCGGCTTTGAGGGCTCGGAGAGCGGCGCCCGTGCCTGTCAGCTCGAGAAAGTCGAGCATGATGCCAGTCGCGCCGGCGGAGACAGCGGCTCGCGCTTGCTCGAGGTTTCGGCACAAGACGAAGAGTCCCGTCGGTGGAGGTTCCGCCAGGGGGGCGCGGGTGGGAAGCGCTTCCGCGCGAATCTCGTGCGCGCGGTGACTCGACGAGCGCAGCGCGGCCACGAGCGCCCGCCGCACCGACTTCAACTCGGCGGGGGAAACGTAGGAGCCTTCGTCGACGCGCATGCGTATGTCGCCGAGGATGAAGGGCGTTTCCCCGAGCTGGCCGACCTTTTCGCGAACCAGCCCTTCGTCGAGACCCTTCGAACGTGCCGGACCGAGGAGAGCCTCGGTCGCAGCGGTGGCGGAATGTCCGCGTTCGGAAGTCGCCGAGATCGTGAGCGGTTCACCGAGCTTGCCGCGAACGTCGAGGCTGAGACGGACCTTCTCCTCGGGCATCGTGCGAATGCGGTCCTGAGACTTCGGAGAATTGGTGCAAAATACACGAGAACCGAGGGGAAGCTGCGCGACGCTCTTGTCAGGGCCTAGCCACACGCGGGCGCGCTTTCCGGAAGATACCTCGTCGACGGCTTTGCCGTTCTCCGAAAGACTCCAAACGCGACCGCCGAGCTCACCCGCACCCGCGCGCTTTCCTTCGACGAGAATTCCGTCACCGTTCGACAGAGGACGCTCCAGCGCGATGTCGAGGAACGTCTTCCCGCGTTCGGTGACGCACCCGACCAACGTTCCGGCCAAGACACCTCGATGATCGGACGAACGTCCTTCGACGAGGGTTTGGTGATTGACGCCTCGGAAGAAGCCGACATCGGAGCCGCGCGAGAATTGCTGGAGCGCATCGTCACGCCGTGAGGCGCTCGGGGCAGAGGAGCCCGAACGCAAGGCGTCGACAGCGGCGCGGTAGAGAGCCGTGGTGGCGGCCACATACTCCGGACCCTTGAGGCGACCTTCGATTTTGAGGGAGGAAATGCCCATGGCGGCGAGCTCGGGGACTGCGCTCGCCGCCTCGAGGTCTTGTGGGGAAAGCAGATAGGCGCGGTCGCCGAGGTCTTTCAAGACCCCGTCCACGACGAGTTCATAGGGGAGGCGACACGCCTGAGCACACGCGCCGCGATTGGCGCTGCGGCCGCCGATGGCCTCGCTCGTCAAGCACTGGCCGGAATACGCAATGCAGAGTGCGCCATGGACGAACACCTCGAGCTCGACGCGCGTGCTTGCGGCGATCGCCCGAATGTCGGCGAGCGAAAGCTCGCGCGCGAGAATGACGCGCTTGGCTCCGAGTTCACCAGCGAGCTCACACGCGGCCGCGTCCGTGCAAGTCATCTGCGTGGATGCGTGCACGTGCATCGTCGGAGCGATGGATCGGGCAATGGAGAGCACGCCGAGGTCCTGCACAATGACCGCATCGACGCCCGCCTCGGCACAGGCTTCGACGGAGCGTTTGAGCGGGTCGATCTCTTCGTTGAAGAGAAGGGTGTTCAACGTGACGTACCCACGAACCCCGTGCTCGTGGAGGTAGTCGAGGGTTTCCTTCAGGTTTTCTTCGGAAAAGTTGTCGGCTCGAGCTCTCGCGTTGAATCGAGGAAGCCCAAAGTACACCGCGTTTGCTCCCGCGCGCACCGCAGCTTCCATGCACGCACGATTGCCCGCCGGTGCGAGGACCTCGGGCAAGAAAGAGACAGCGTCGGGTGAGCGCGGAAGATGGTCGTTCATCGAGGGGGCTAGCAGGCTGTCGAGGAGCCACCCGGCTAGTGCCCCTTCATAGCGACTTTCCCATCGCGTGGTAGCCCTTGTCGACGTAGATGGTCGTGCCGGTGATGCCGGCTCCCAAGGGGCTCGCGAGGAAGGCAGCCGTCGCGCCGACTTCTTCGGCCGTGATGGCCTCGGGGAGCGGCGAGTTCGTCTTGCAGTATTCGATCATCTCTCCGATGAACCCAATGGCCGACGCTGCGCGCGATGCAAGAGGGCCCGCCGAGATGGTGTTCACGCGGTGACCCCACATGCGACCTGCTTCGAAGGCGAGTGTTTTCGTGTCGCTCTCGAGAGCCGCCTTGGCCGAGCTCATGCCGCCGCCGTAGCCGGGGATGACGCGCTCGGCCGCCATGTAGCTCAGCGAAAGGAACGAGCCACCCGGCTTCATGATGGCGCCGAAACGCTGGACCATCGACACCATCGAATACGCGCTCACGCCGACCGCGCCGAGGTAGCCCTTGCGCGAGGTCGTGAGGAGCGTGTTCTTCACTTCGGGGCCATTCGCCAGGCTGTGGACGACGAGGTCGACGGGGTTGTCACCGAAGTCGGCCTTCAACTTCTGAACGACACCGTCGATGCTGATGTCGCCATGGTCGCGATAGCGCTTGCTCGTGCGAACGTCTTCCGGAACATCGGCGAAGGTGTCGTACTCCGCGTCGAGCGCGTAAATGCGTTCGAACGAGAACTTCTCACCGCTTCTCAGCACCATCGAAGCATCGAGCTTGCCGCGCTCCAGGATCGTCTTGAAGATGCCGAGGGCAGGGGGCCACGTACCGACGCACACCGTCGCGCCGGCCTCGGCAAAGGCCTTCGCGATCGCGAAGCCGAAGCCTCCGTCGTCCGCAACACCAGCCACGAATGCACGCTTGCCCGTAAGGTCGATGGAGAGCATGCGCCCCTCTATGTCCCTGATTGGGCTATCCCGTCAAGCAAGGGCCAGAATTCGCCGCGGCGCACCGTTTTGAGTGGAGCGCCGTTTCCGTGAATAGAGGGAACGGCCACACCGTCCTACAGCATGAGCGGAAGATTGTATGTACACGGTAAAATTTGATCCACCCCCCGCGTTCCAATTGAAACGCTGTTTGTGCTCCCGCTCCTGGCGCTTCGTCTGGAGCCCGTTCGCCTTGCCATCGCTTCCGACTTTTCGCACCATGGGCGGGAAAGCGTTGAGCGATGCACCCAATGCGAAGAGCATCCCCTCTCGGGCGCGCGTCGACTTGGCACAGCCAACGCGAATGCACCGTCGAGAGACTTCAACTCTCGCTGCCCCAAGCACCAAAGGAAGTCTAGATGCTGCTGAGTGAGACGAAGACCGTGGCACGTGTGTGGCCGCGTTCGCGCTCGACACCTGGCCTCGCGAGTGGATGGGAAGGCGTCGCATGGGCCGAGCTTCAAACGCCCCTGGCGTCGGCCCGACTCCGCGGCCTGGGCGATCGCCTCGATGCCGCGTTCGTGCGGACGGGACGGCGCGAGTACTGCAGCGGCATGATCGGACTCTCCGCGCGGCCGGTCTTGGCGGCGCTCATCGCGAAGCAGGACGCAGCATTTGCGCCCCGCATGCGCGCGGTTGTCTCGGAATGGTCGCGCTACCTCGAACGCTCGGGCCTCGAGACCGACCTCATGTGGGGAACGACCGGAGCACTCCTCTGTGCAGCCGAGCTCGAGACCCTGTGTCGCGGCGCCGTTCCAAAGCGCGTCGTCGATAGGCTCTACGTCCAAACCCGAGACGCCGCGCGCCTTGAGTCCCGTAGGTGCATCAAGGGCGAGCCGGCGTACATCGGACTGTCGCACGGCATCGCTGGCTATCTTCTGGCGCTCGAAGTCTCGCATGCAGTCTTCGGTACGCGCCTCTCGAATGACTTCCGTGGCCTCCTTCTCGAAGTCATCGAGGAAGAACGTTATGAGGTGCCGGGCGGAGGCGGCCTCTGGCCCTCGACGGTCGGCGGTCCTCTGGGCATCCTGGGCTGGTGCCACGGTGCGCCAGGGGTGGGCCTCGCATGTCTCGTCGGCTACGCCCTCACGAACGGACGCGAGTATCGCAGGCTTGCGAAGGCGGCGCTCGCGTCATCGTCGGCCTTCCCGAGTTCCCATCACTCGTTCTGTTGCGGCGCGATCGGCAAGGCGCAAGTGCTCGTCGAGGGGTATCGCATCCTTGGAGATCGAAGCTACTTGCGCGCGGCAAGGCGCGCTTTTCGAGAGGGGGCCGAGGGGCTAAAACGGAGCAACCGTGCGAACCACTCGTTCCACGGCGGCACGGCGGGCTTGCGTTACTTGCGGCAACGCATCGACAACCCCAGGCTTCCGCTTCTGGGCCTAGGTCCGCTTTCGGTCGCGTCATGATTGCGCTTTGCGAGCAAACGACGATCTTCGAACACAAGGCGCTCTGGAGGCGCACGAACGGCGAACGCGTCTTCGTGAAGGTGTTCTCGTCGAGTGACGAAAAGGCGCTGCAAAAGGCCCGGGGGGGCGTTTCGCGTGAACGCACCTGTCTCGAAGTGCTCGAGGGACTAGCTGTGCCGCGGCTCGTTACGTTGGGAAAGAACGAGCTTCCTTCGATGCCAGGAATGGAGGGGGCGATGGTCCTCGCGCAATCCTACGCGGGAGAAAAAGACGTGCATCACATCGGGCTCGAGCCATTCCAGCTCGTGGCGGCGTGGGTCTTCGTCGTCGAGCAGCTCGCCGCGATGCGTCTGCACCAGATCATCTACACGGACTTCAAGTGCGGCAATGTCATGGCCTCGTGCGATCCGCTGAGGATCACGATCATCGATTTCGATCATTCGTTTCCGATGGATCGACCGCGGAAGAAGCTGCTCTGTCACGGCTATACGCCAGGCTTCGCATCCCCTGAAGCCATGCAGGGAGACGTCGGTACGGAACGGAGTCTCGTCTACGAGTGCGCGCTTCTGCTGTTTCACTTCCTGACCGATGGTGATGGCGGAACACTCCATCATCCGCGGCACGGTCTGCCGCTCGCGCTGAAGCGTCTCGGCAAAATGGGCGCTTCACACTTGGGAGAAGTGCTCGCGAGCTGCCTCTCGACGGAGCCAAGCGCGCGCCCCAAGCACTACGAACACCTGCTCCAGTGTATCTTGCAGAAGAATCTCCCAGACAAAATCGCAGCGTTTTGGCGAGTGCAACGAGCACCCTACGAAGCGCGCCTCCAGGAGGTCGGCCTATGAAGATCGTGCCGTATGCCTCTCCTATCTTGCCCGAGTTTCGCTCCAAGGCTTTTCGCGTCGAGACGGTGCGTGCCAAGGCGTCGTTCGAGAGAGAGTTTTTCGCCGATCCGCGCTTCGTGAAGACGTTGCAGAGCCCATGGGTCTACTTCGTACCGAAGCAGACGCGTACCGGATCAAGGAAGGCGAATGCAGCAGACAGGGCATCATGGGGGCCGAAGCTCTATGTCTGTGTCGGGGCCGCACACTACTGGCAGACCGTGCGGCGCCTCGTGGACTCTTTCAAAGGCTCCGTGCATTGGAAGTTCTACATGGCTCCCGATGGCTACGATCGGCCCGACAAGATCGTCATCTACGCGCGCTCCGCAAGACACCTTCGCGAGATTGTGCGTAAAGTGCGGCCTCTTCTACCGCACACGGGGTTTCACGAACTCGATCACACGGGTTCGACCGTCCAGCTCGGGCTCGAGCGTGCCGGCAAGAAGGGGCTTTTCGTGGGCGCCGATCTCCCGTTTCGCGAAAGCTGGCGTTTCTATCGCAGCTTCTGCATCGCGTGGGCCGATTGGAACGCGGAGTACCTTGCAGAAAGACCGGGCGGCCGTGCGCGCTGGCTCGAGCGGATGAACCTCTCGGACAAGCATCAGGGGCCTCTCTCCCTGGAGCCCCCCGCGGCCGATCTCGCCCACGTGAGGCGCTATTGGAAACAGATCAAGCCTTGATGCTCTCGAGATTCAACCATGAAAGCCTTGTAGTTCGTCTTAGAAAGGATCAGTCATGACAGCGAAGAAGAAGACCAAAGCAAAGAAGCTCACCGTAAAGCAGGTGAAGGACCTGAAGGCTGGGATCAACAATTGCGTCGAGACGAAGTGTGCCGGCGAGACGTGCGGCGGCATGGCCAGCTACCTCTGGTGCGGAAAGAGCCCGACCGGAGGCACCGAGACGATCAAGATTGCGGAGTCGCCCACGGCAGCCAAACGCGGCGGGGCTTCAGCCAAAGGAGGTGCGTAGTCATGGCGGCGAAGAAGAAGAGCAAGTCGAAGAAGCTGACGGTGCAGCAGGTGAAAGAGCTCAAAGCTGGCTACACCCAATGCTCCAAGACCAAGTGCAACGCCGACACCTGCGGCCTCGTCAAGAGTGCCGCGCACTGCAAGCCTGACGACGACCAGACGACCGTCTCGGTAGTGGCCAGCCCCACGAAGAGCGGAGGCCGAATTTCGAGCTAGGGTGCGGATGACCGCGCATCTGCACGTGAATCAGAACTCGTCGGCGCTGCGGTTGTCGCCCGGTGTGGGCGCGTCGCCCTTCACAGAAGCGAGGAGCTGCGCGTCGACGATGGCGCGCAGCATGCTCGCCGCACCGGGTCGGAGGCTCGATGACACGTCGGGCCAGTGGATGAAGGCGCGGGCCGTCTTGCGGAAATCTCCTTGGAGCGAGGTCGCGACGCCGCGGTCGTCTTTGCTGAGTGGAATGGAAGGCGTGAGGAGCTGCACGCGCTTGCCTGGATTCGACATGAGGTAGTTCGTGACGTAGACGACGTCGTTACAGAGGTACGTGAGGTAAGCGGAGGGATAGCCGCCCAAATGGATCGCGCTGATCTGGTGCGTGAGGTCTCCTCCCGAAGCCGACCACGCTTTCGTCACGGCACCCCGAACGGCGTTCCACGACATCTGCGATGGGATCGTTGCCGGTCCTCCTGCGATGACGGGGACCAAAGCGAGCGTGGGACTGTGCGCGCGAAGGATCCCCGAGCCGTCCTCGACCGCGGGCTGTGCGAGGTTCGCGGAGCCGAGTTCGATGCGCATGGGTACGCCGCGCTCGCCCCCATCGACGCCGTTCATGATGACGACGCTCGGTTTGAACGCTTCGATCTCACGCGAGAGGAGGATCGGCGCCACGTCCCAAAAGGTCGGCAAGATCATGCCGCACACGCTTGCGGTCCCGACGCCCGGAACCTCGATCGTGCGGGTCGCGACACTCGTCTGAGGTTCGGGTGGGTCGATCTGCCCATCCGGTGGTCGCTTCGTGAGAGGATACTTCACGCCCGTCACGATCTCGACCAAGCGCCCTGCCGTGTTGTCGGTCACCGTGTCGAAGCGACCGAAGCCCATCACGATGACGTGCTTGCCGGGCGCGCTTGCAGCGCAGCGACTCCGGTACCCGGTCGCGAAGGCCACGTTCGCGTCGTACTGCTTGCGCGCGAGGGCGGTCTTCGTGTCGACCGTCACGTCAGGTTTCACGGGCGGCTTGCCCGCATGAGCCGACGCCGAGACGGTGAGAAGAAGGAGGGCCAACGAAAGCGACGGCTTCATGACCTCCAGTGTCAGCAATATCCGGACCTCGCGTAGCTTCGTTGAAATGATTAGGGTTTAGTCAAATTGTAGACATTGATCAGGTCCAGAGTGCCAAAATTCGGGGTCCGTTGATCCACCAAGCGAGCTGGCGGAGCTCGTGACTGACATTGAAATCTTTGCGCCCTTCGCTCGTTACTGCCGGGCGCCGTTGCGTGCGCCCGCCGTCGTCGCCCGGCTACGTCGTCGCCCGGCTACTTGGGATGCTTCTTGGTGTTGTTGATGGCGATGACGATGCCGCCTCTGACGAGGAGTGCCGACGCATCTACGCGAAGCTTTCTTGGTTTCGAATCAGAACGCATGACCCCTCTTGTCCTTCCAACGTTACCCGGGACGTTTCACTGAGAATGCAAAGCAACAGTGATACCACAGTCGTCCACAGGGCACCTGGCCCCCCGGCCGGTGCTATGCCTCCGTATATTCATTTTGAATATCAATACGTTGCGTGTCCGGAGACAAGGGGGTGTGACACCCCTTTGCGTCATCGGAGGGGTACGCCGCGGAGGCGAGACCGCATCGGTGAGTGACTCCGTGATCCACCGCCCGCTCTCCCACCCCATCTCCAGGGTGCGCTTAGCGGACGTCCTGGCCTTGACTCCCCCTGCCAGCGTGGTATCTCCCCGCTCCCCGCAAAGAAAATGACGGCCTTTACATAAGGACCGGGTTACCAGCGCCAGACGGCAACATTGTCCGTCTGCATCAAGGTACCTCGGCACCCTCTCTGGAACGCATCCACCGAAATCGCGGTGGGCCTTCCCCAAAACGGGGGAAGGAGGGACCAGGGAGGGTTTCGTTCATCTAAACCTGTAGATTACACCTAAGTTCCTCACTCCTCCGTTCTCTTCTAGGAATCTCGTCCCGTGGCCCGCGAAATCGCTCTCGATAAAACTCGGAATATCGGAATCATGGCGCACATCGACGCCGGGAAGACGACGACGACCGAGCGCGTGCTCTATTACACGGGCATCAACTACAAGATCGGTGAGGTCCACGAGGGCGCCGCGACCATGGACTACATGGTCCAAGAGCAAGAGCGCGGCATCACCATCACCTCGGCGGCAACGAACTGCTTCTGGACGCCCGAAGAGGGCCCGAGCAAGGGCATCCGCCACCGCATCAACATCATCGACACCCCTGGGCACGTCGACTTCACGATCGAAGTCGAGCGTTCACTTCGCGTTCTCGACGGTGCGGTCGCGGTGCTCGACGGTGGCAATGGTGTCGAGCCCCAAACGGAGACGGTCTGGCGTCAGGCCGACAAGTTCCGTGTTCCGCGCATCGTCTTCGTCAACAAGATGGACAAGGTCGGTGCGGACTTCGAGATGAACGTCAACTCGATCGCCGAGCGCCTGGGTGTCACGCCGGTCGCGATCCAGTACCCGGTCGGTCAGGAAGACCAACACAAGGGCGTCGTCGACCTCATCAAGATGAAGGCCGCCATCTTCGACGAAGAGTCGAAGGGTCAAAAGTACGAATGGACGGATATTCCGGCCGACATTCGCGCCAAGTGCGAAGAGTATCGCGACAAGATGATCGAGGCCTGCGCCGACATGGACGAAGCCATCATGGCGAAGTTCCTCGACGGTAAGTCGAGCGAGATCACCGAAGAAGAGCTCATCTCCGCCATTCGCAAGGGCTGCACTCAGTTCAAGTTCTTCCCGGTCATTTGTGGCTCGGCGTTCAAGAACAAAGGCGTCCAGCTCATGCTCGACGCGGTCGTGAACTTCCTCCCGTCGCCCCTCGACATTCCGCCGGTGAAGGGCGTCCACCCGGACACCGACAAGGAAGAAGAGCGCAAGGCGGACGACAAGGCTCCGTTCTCGGCCTACGCCTTCAAGATCATCAACGACCCGCACGGCAATCTCACCTTCTTCCGCGTGTATTCCGGCACGCTGACCTCCGGCACGATGGTGTCGAACTCCACGCGCGGAAAGCGCGAGCGCATCGGTCGCATTCTCCGCATGCACGCGAACAAGCGCGAAGAGCTCGCCGAGGCAGACGCCGGAAACATCTATGCAGCCGTCGGTTTGAAAGACACGCGCACGGGCGACACGCTCTGCAACGAGCAGAAGCCCATTTTGCTCGAGAAGATGGTCTTTCCGGAGCCGGTCATCTCGATTGCAGTCGAGCCCCGCAGCAAGCCCGACGTCGAGAAGCTCGGCATCGCGCTCGGCAAGCTCTCCGCCGAAGACCCCTCGTTCCGCATTCACACCGACGAAGAGAGCGGTCAGACGATCATCAGCGGGATGGGCGAGCTCCACCTCGACATCATCACCGACCGCCTTCGTCGCGAGTTCAAGTGCGAGGTCAACATCGGCAAGCCTCAAGTCGCCTACCGCGAGTGCATCACCAAGAAGGTGGCGTGCGAGCACAAGTACGCGAAGCAGTCTGGGGGCCGCGGCCAGTACGGACACGTCTTGATGGAGATCGAGCCGGGCGAGCGCGGTACGGGCCTCACGTTCGTGAACGACATCATCGGCGGCACGATTCCGAAGGAGTTCATCCCGGGCGTCGAAAAAGGCGTTCGCGACGCCATGACCCGCGGCGTGCTCGCAGGCTACCCGCTCGTCGACATGAAGTGCCGCCTCTACGACGGCAGCTACCACGACGTCGATTCGAGCGCGCAAGCCTTCGAAATTGCGGCATCGATGTGCTTCCAGGAAGGCGCCAAGAAGGCCGGCCTCACCTTGCTCGAGCCCGTCATGAAGAACGAAGTCGTCGTCCCCGAGCAATACATGGGCGACGTCATCGGCGACATCAACTCGCGCCGCGGAAAGATCCTCGGCATGAGCCAGCGCGGAAACGCTCAAGTCATCGATTCAGAAGTGCCCCTCGCGACGATGTTCGGCTATGTCACCGACCTCCGGTCGATGACCCAGGGCCGCGCCACGTCGTCGATGCACTTCTCGCAATACGCACCCGTTCCGAGTGCGGTCCAAGAAGAAATCGTCGCAAAGATCAACGGCACCTAAAAACAAGTCAACGCAACGAATCAGCAGTCTCGCTGAGCCAGCAAAGAAGAAAGAGATACGGAGAACGCCATGGCGAAGGAAAAATTCAACCGCTCGAAGCCCCACGTCAACGTCGGTACCA
>JAXLYO010000005.1:0-534432 GCA_046351415.1 Polyangiaceae bacterium
GCAAAAATCCTCGGTCAACAGCCGCCGACTCGGCCGCCTCCTCGGGAGGCGGCCAGACATGCGACCGAGGATTCTCTGCGGAGCGGAAACGAAGCCGTGACCCCGGACGCCCGCGGTTCTTCTCCCAAACGACGCCCCGCCGACTCCCTCTCCACCACCACCGCGCGCTCCGCGCCTCCCCGAATCCCCCGCACCTACATCCTGTACTTCGTCCGAACGCTCCAATCGCCGTCGTCGAAGCTGTACCAATGCAAAACGCCGTTCGCCATGCGGTCGAAGAACGCGCGCGGTAGGTTTTGATCCACCGCCGGGCATCCCCAGGTCGGTGCAGCGAAGCCGTTCATCTGTACGGCGCGTTCCGTACTGCCGAACCAAGGATGCACGACGGTGGCGCGTGCACGAACCTTGTCGTTGTAGCCGGGCTCGAGTCCGTCGAGTCGGTACGAGTAGCCGAAGTCTCCTTGGTAGGTCGGGCCCGAGCGCATCATTCCCAGACTCGATTGATGGCTCTCCGAGATGTTCGAGAAGAAGGCCGCGCGATTCTTGTCGCCCGGCGCAGACGTCTTTTCACCATGGGCCACGTAGAGGTTCCACAGGACCTCGGACGTCCGCAGGTCGACCACCCACTCACGCTTCTCGTTCGAAGGTTTGCCGTAGTCGACCATCGCGTAGGTGAGCTTCTTCGTCTCGCCCTTTGCATAGGCCACGCTGAACGCCTGGAGTCCTCGCCGCGCCACGTCGAGCGACATGCCTTCTTCGACGAGCGCGCTCGGCGTCGTGAGGCCAAGCTTCACCTCACCGGACCCGCGAGCGGCCTGCGCCCGCGAATCGAGAGACACATAGTAGCGTCCACGAGGAAGCCACACCGCCGCTTGGGCTGCGCCGCCGCGCACGCAGTCCGAGAAGTTCGTGGTGCGTGCAACATACACATCAACCCCTGAAGGCGCTTCGACGGCGAGTAGCCCATCTTCCGCAACCTCGATTTGGTACACGCGTTCGGGCGCCACATGGGCTCGCCGATCGCCACACGTGTACGCCGAGAGTGCGCGCTGCGTATACGAACCCGCCGACAGCGCCTCGCTGAACGGAAAGTCTCGCAGCACGACATCCGGCGTCGCCGCCCGATTGAGCGCACTTTCATTCTGCGACGCGCCCTCTTCTTCCGCACTGCCCGCACAACCGGACATCGCCCACACCGCGAACACCCCATATGCGATTCGCTGCATCGCTTCTGACTATGGAAGCTGCCCGCGTTTCTGCACGCACATTGGACGACATACAATCGGAACGGGGACGCGAATGCCTTTCCGGCGCCTATCTATTGAAATGTACTTAGAAAAACCCGTGGTTGGCATTTTGGCACTCGGTGCTACCTTTTGGGCATGTCCTTCGCTTTTCGTCTCTTTCCGTTCCTTGTTCCACTTGCGCTCGCGCTCGTAGCCGCCGGCTGCGGCTCTGACGCATCCTCCTCGGACTTCGACGCGTCGTCCCTTCCGAACGTTCGCGGGGACGGCGGCGGGCCCTCGTTCTCGAGTGACGCGAGCTCGCCGGATGGTCGCTGCGGCCAGGACCGAACGGGGATCCTCCGCGACTTTCGCGGAACGAACGAACCGGGTGGTCATCCCGATTTCGAGTTCGACATGCTTGGGCCCGACAAGGGCATCGTCGCGACCGACCTCGGTCCGAACCTGAAGCCCGTCTACAACGCAGTGCCTCCACAAATCGCCGGCACGCTGAAATCGACGCACGGACAAGAGGCGTTCGACCAGTGGTATCGCGATGTCCCCGGCGTGAACAAGAGCATGCTCTACAACCTTCCCCTCAAGGTGGAGGGCGGAAAGCAGGTCTTCGACTCGACCTCCTTCTTCCCGCTCGACGGTCTCGGTTGGGGAGACACGCCGAACGCGGCGCACAACTACCACTTCACGTTCGAGCTCCACACGGAGTTCGAGTATCGGGGTGGCGAAGTCTTCCAGTTTCGCGGCGACGACGACGTCTGGGTCTTCCTGAACAAGAAGCTCGCGATCGACATCGGCGGAATCAAGCCGGCGATGGAAGAAGCCGTCGACCTCGACGCCAAAGCGCAGGAGCTCGGCATCGAAGTGGGCAAGGTCTACAGCTTCGACTTCTTCTTCGCCGAACGACACCGGAACGAGTCGAACTTCCGCATGGAAACGACGCTCCAGTTCGTGAACTGCGATCCGATTCTTCCGAAGTGATTCGTCTCTGGTCGCGGGGCAGACGCGCCCAGTGACCGAGCTGCGTCCTCCTACGGCGTGCACGTGGGAGAAGTGCCCACGCGCGTGTAAAGGTCGCCCGTCTTCGTCGAGCCGCTGTTCGAGAACACGAGCTCGATCTGCGTGGTGTCTTTGTTGGGCACCGCGGAGATGGAAAAGATGCCCGGGCCCTTGGGCTTGCCGTTCTCGTCGAGCTGGAAGACGGTGCCCGAGCTCTCGTTCCACACGAGGCCCGCCTTCGGCCCACAGGACATCGCCGAGCACTGACCGTCCAGGTTGTCGAGGCGCCCCCCTTGAATCGCCATGACTTCGCCACGCGCGATCACGCACGTCGTATCGGCGAGGGTAGGAGCTGAAGCGCCACCGATCGAGATCGAGTAGCCGATTTTCGCGTCGCACCCGATCGCCTCGGTTTCTTTACCGTTGTCGAGCGTCTTCGTGAGCTTCCAGTTACCGAGGACGCCGAGCAACGTTGTGGCGGCCCCCGGTTGCACCGGCTTGGTGCCGCCTTGGCACTCTACCGCGCTGTCTGACGTGCCCCCGTCGACTGGAGGCGCGCTTCCATCCTCGAACGCATTCGCGTCTTGCGCCGCGCCGCCGTCGATGGTGCTTCCGGGGGTCGACCCCGAACATGCCGCGACGAAGGCGAGCGCCGAGAAAGAGGTGAGCGCAAGGCAAGCGGAGGAAGGCTTCATGGATAAGACTCAAAGCACAAAGGTCGGGCGTGCGGCGAGCTTTTCACCACGCACGCTTCGCCACACAGCGCCCTTCGCCACCGAGCGCCGCCCGCTACCCGCGCTCTTGCGCCGCTGCCTCTCGCGAACGGCGCGAGGCATACGCCCGAATGTCCCGTGGCCAACGATCGACGAGCGCGTCGAAGCGCTCGTCCTCGCCCGCAAAAAGCGCGCGGCACGCTTCTTCGTAGTTCGGCCGATTGCCGGCAATCGCCGAGAGAATGGAGCTGAGCGCCGCCCTGGTACGACGCGCGCGCTCTTTGCCGGGCTCGTGCTTGATGGCGGCTTCGACGAGACGCCGCAGCGCCGCCGAAGCACCACTCGGTTGACGCTCGAGCCAATCCCAATGGCGCGGCAAGAGCGTGACCTCGCGACTCGTCACGCCGAGCTTCGGCCGGCCCGGCCCCTTCGGCGCGCCGACTCCATGCTCTTCGAGAATGCGATCCATCGGTTTGCGGAGGTCGAAGTCGACGGCCCTCCCCGTTTCGTTCTCGAAGACGAGGACGATCTCCGACGCGTCTTTCTTGCGAACGCGAAACAGCGCCGGAAGGACCTCCGACAATGCCCCCTCCGCCAGAACCCGAGTCTTGGAAAACGCTACGTAGGAGAGCTCGTTCGACATGACGGCTATTTATACCCGGACAAAACTCACGTCAATATTACCCGGACAAATTCCACCCAACACGCCAGCCGACACAGCAGAGAGGCCCCCCTATGTCGATTATTCAGACATGTTCATGTGAAAGTTCGAAAGAACAAACCGTCCAGCTTTGTGGCATGAATAAAAGTGCGCCTTGTGTCTGCGCAACGCGTCAGCCGCGTGAACGGAGGTTTTCATGAACGTACGAGATCAAAGACAGAAGCTCGCGACCAGCGACGAAGGAGATGGTCTAGTGCTCGTCGCCGTTCACGACCTTCAGTCGGCGGAGACGACCCTCTGGCGCGCGTTTGCGCTTTCGCGCTCACGCGGTTGCAAGCTCCACGTCCTGCGCGTCCTTCCGCCCGTCCATGTCCCGAATCCACTCTTCCCCGAAGACCGGTCGATCGAGCGCATCGCTGCCATGACCGAACTGGATGCGGAGACGGATGCGTTGCGGCGCAAGCTGACGGACCTCTTTCCCTCGGAGACGTGGGAAGGCCGCGTGGAAACGCGGAGCGGCGCGTTCGTGCGCACCATCGAGGCCTGCGCGGAGAACAAGCGCGTCGACCTCGTCGTGATGCAGCCACCGCAAGGCCGCTTGGGAGCCGATGTCTCACGGCTCGCCTCGGCCCTGCGCGTTCCCATCTTGGTCGCGCGCACCGTCGCAGCGGGGGAGTGCATTCTCGCGGCCACGGACCTCCGCGATCCCAATTACCCCGTACTGAGCGAAGCGACCGAGCTTGGCGCCAGGTTGGAACTGCCCGTCGTGGCGCTCCACAACGTTCCTCAGACAGCTCCGGTGCTGACGGGTCCTTTCGGCTGGCCCGTCGCGACACTGCCGGACGCCACCCTCCCAGAGATTCGCCGAAAGCATTTGAATGAGTCCATCCGGCGCACCGGTGCGCAGGGGTCCATTCTCCGCTGTGGTCTCGAAACGCCCGGCGCCATTCTACGCGAGGCGCGCAGCCTCGACGCCGACCTCGTCGTCGTGGGCACTCGCGCCAAGTCCTGGCTGAGTCGCTTCTTTTCGAGAAGCGTAGCGGCTGACGTCATCGACGTTGCAAGCAGGTCCGTTCTCGTCGTTCCCATCAACGAGGACGCTGCCTAGCTTGCATTCGCCGAGTGGATGAACGAGATTGAGTGTGTGATGTCGACGCCCCCCGTGCCGGTCGGAGGCTGAAGGTATGGCGGGCCTCGCATACAGAGCCGTCATTGGCGCACAGGACAAGTTGCTCGGTCTCTTGGGCAACACTGCGGACGGGCGCGCTGCGATCGTCGCGAAAATGCTGCGTCGCGATGCAAGCGAGGCTACCTCGTATTGGCTCCAACTCGTCGTCTCCGTCGGAATCGCCACGCTCGGCCTCGTCGTGGGAAGCGCGGCCGTCGTCATCGGTGCAATGCTCGTGGCTCCGCTCATGGGGCCGATCATCGGGTTGGCCATGGGCCTTGCGTCGGGGTCTCCCTTCTTGGTTTTGCGTACTTCCGGACGAATCGCCGCGAGTGTCGTCGTCGTCGTCGGAGGCGCTGCGCTCATCACGCTCCTTCTACCCTTTCACGAGCTGAATCCGGAGATCATCGCCCGCACGTCACCTACCGTCTTGGATCTGATCACTGCCGCGTTCTGCGCCCTCGCAGGTGTCTATGCAGCGATCCGGTCCGGCTCGGATACGGCGACCACCGCTGCAGGCACGTCCATCGGTATCTCTCTCGTTCCTCCGCTCTGTGCGAGTGGCTATGGTTTCGGTACGGCGGCATGGCACGTCGCAGGCGGAGCGGCGCTCCTCTTTCTCACCAATCTCGCGGCGATCGTCTTCGTCGGCACGCTGGCGTTCGTCGCAGCGGGCTTCAATCGCGTCGACGTCCTGGCGCTCGAGCACGCGGAGCTCGATAGCGACGCGAGCGGAGCGCCTGTCGCCCGCGCCCTCGCGCGTCGTCTCTCGTCGGTATTCGAATCTCGGTGGGGTCCGGTGATGCGGTTTCTCATGCCATTCGTCCTGCTCGCGACCATCTACGTACCGCTGCGGCGCGCACTCGACGAAGTTGCTTGGCAGGTTCGAGTACGTGCCACCGTCACTGCGGCAATCGCCCGTGAACCGCTACGCGTCGTGCAAAGCCGCGTGCGCGTGGAGCGGCGCTCGGTCGACGTGGTGCTCGTCGTTTTGGGCAAGACGACAGAAGCCGAAGCGTCGAAGACACGCATGGAGGCGGAGATTCGTCAGGCAGCAGGGGTGGCGCCGAGAATCGAGGTGCATGCAGTACCTGACGCCACGGCCATCGCAGGACTAGAGTCCTCGCTGCTCAATCCTCGCCGCCTCGAACCACCGAGCAGCGCGCGCTCGCCCATCGAGCAACTCGACACGGCACGCGCACACGTCCGCAAGACGCTCTCCGACCTTTGGCCCCACGCCGCCAGTGGCGCCCCACTCGTCGTCGATATCGACACCACCGCAGATGGACCACTCCAGATTCGCGTCGTCCATATCGGAGCCCCCGCGTCGAACGACGCTTTGGAGACCTTGCGGCGCGCGGTAGGTGCAGCTCTCGCGCGTGACGTCGTCGTGGTTGATGTCGCGGTCCCGGTAGCACCATTGACGCGAGGTGCCAGCGACCTTCGCTTCGTTGGCCTCGTCTCCGCGGCCATCGAGGAAACGCGAGACGTTCCGTCGATCAACGTTTGTGTCGTACGGCCCCCCACTCCGCCACGCGGGCGCCGACCCACGGGAGCGGATACAGCGCTGGCAAACGCGATGGACGGAATCCTCGCGACGCACCCACGGGTTGCGAGGATGGGCGGCGACGACTGGAGTGTGCGCTTCGTCGATGGCCCTTGCGCGCCCCGCGCAGCGCCGAGCGATGCGGGCGCTCCGAACGGCCCCGCGCTGCCATAGCGCTCTCGTCGGGGTTCTTCAGGGCCTCTGGCGCTCGGCCGCGAATCGCCTTGCGATGGTCCCGAGGGAAAGGCCTTGCACGAGAATCGAAAAGACGACCACGACGTAGGTGAGCACGACGATCGTATTCCGAGCTTCCCCTGCTGGAATAGAAAGTGCCAGCGCCACGGAGATGCCGCCTCTGAGTCCACCCCACGTCAGAACCGTGAGCGTTCCACGGCCGAACGAGGCATAGCGCGACACCGCCGCGAGCGGGAGCGCAACGCTGACGAGCCGAGCCGCCAGCACTGCGGGAATCACAGCGAGGCTGGCCCACACGACGCCCCGAGGGGCGTCCAAGCGCATCCCCTCGAGGCCGAGCATGACGAACAGCGCCGCGTTCAGGACTTCATCGATCAGGGACCAGAACTTGTCGAGGTGATCTCTCGTGACGTCCGACATCCCTTCGGTCCGACCGTAGTTTCCGATGACCAAACCCGATGTCACAGCCGCGATGGCCGCCGAAATGTGCAACTTCTCCGCAAGAGAGTACCCCCCGAGCACGAGAGCGAGCGTGAGCAGCAGCTCCGTCTGATAGTGATCGATGCTGCGCAGGAGTCGGAAGGTGATGTAGCCAAGGGCCAAGCCGAACAGGGCACCCCCGATCGCCTCGCGGGCGAAATGAAGAATCGTTTCGTCGAACGTCGCAGCATGGCCGCGTGCAACGATGCCGTAGATGGTCGCAAAAACGACGACGCCCACTCCATCGTTGAAGAGCGACTCTCCCGCGATTTGGATCTCCATGCTCTTCGGGACCCTTGCCTGCCGAAGAATGTCGAGCACGGCCACCGGGTCGGTCGGGGAAATGAGCGCTCCGAAGAGCATGCATTGTCCCATGGTCAGCCCAAGACCAAATGTGCCGCTGACAACGCGTGCAATCGCTCCGACGAGAAACGTCGACAAGAGGGTCGAGACGAGTGCGAGGGCGGCAATGGCGATGCGTTGCCTCCGAAGGTCTTCGAGCTTCACGTGCAGTGAGCCAGCGAAAAGTAGAAGCCCCAGCATCCCGTGCATGAGCGCCTGGTTGAAGTCGACGCGCTCCAGGGCACGCGTGGCGACATCGCGCAACGGGATCCACCCCATGCGATCGACAGCAATGCAAGCGAGCGACAGCGAAAGAGAGAGGGCCATCAGCGCCACCGACGCAGGCTGCCGTAACCAGCGATGATTGAGGTACGCGAAGAGTGCGGACACGCTGACGATTGCCGCGATGGTCTCGAATGCCGTCATGGGTGCGTGCCGATACTACAACGTCTTCGATGGCGCCGACGACGAGAGGAACGTCGCACGATTCCACGTCGCCTGAGGGCTGGTCATGCCAACGCTCTCAGTGCGCGCCGGAACGGGGAAGCTCCGCAAGCAACCTGCCCATGGCATCCCGGATCTTCTTCGGATCTGCCGATGCTCGATCGGCGCCGTAGTGTGCAAATCCGTGAAACAGAATGGCGTTGTTGGACGAATCGAGAATATCGACGACGATGCCCCTCTCGGCGTTGTCGACGGTCGATGCGCCGGGCCGCGCTACTGCGGGGCTTGAATCGCCGGCAAGGTCGCGCGTCCCCGCCGCAATGCGCACCGTGAGGTCTGCGCTTCCATTTTGCCGTGCATACCCTTTCGAACCGAGCACCGCATCGATGCTCGAACGCGTTTGCGCGATGACCGCAGGAGTAGCTTCTCCCGGAGCGTACCCCCCCGAGGGTGCCGCTTCCGCAATCGCGTGCATGTAGGTTTTGCGCTTCGCAATCTCGACGCTCTGCGCAGGCGCCATCTTCGTATCGATACGCACCGCTGGGGCGCACGCCGCGCACACCAAGGCGAGCAGAAGACCAAGCCTGAAGCGAATCACCAACGGACCTCCTCGCTCGAGAAGATAAGCCGGCGACGCGCGCTTGGCCAACTACGGGCATGTCGAAAATAGCGACATATTCGCCGAGGTATTTCGTAATGGAAAACATTTACCCTGGGTGGTCTCATGAGAAGGAAGCATGCTTCGATGGTTCAACGTCGCAAGATGGACACTGGTGCTCCTTTCGATTCCCCTGGGCATCGGATGCGTTCAGGCAAGCGTTCGATCCGTCGATAGTGCTGCAACCGCGACTTCCTCCTCGTCGACCGGAGGAATGGACGAGAGTCCGCTTTTCGATGGCGACGAACGACCTTCCTCCCTGGAGCCATTCCTCGACGGAGCGAGTGCGCTCCGAATGCAGATCCTCCTCGCGATACCGGACAATTCGGGGGGGCTCGTGCGTCGAAGCTATCGCGCGGATGCCGAGTACTTCTATCCAGCGAGTGCGGTCAAGCTGGCAGCGGCGGTCGCAGCCCTCGAGAAGCTCGAGGCGCTTCGCGCGACGAACAAGTGTCCTTCCGTCGGCGTCGAGACCCCTCTTCGAATCGCCGTCGACGGAGGTCGTGTCGAAGAGCTCGACGCGACCAATATCGCGAGCGGCCGAATCACCGTCGGACACGAGATTCGAAAAGCGCTTCTCGTCTCCAACAACGAAGCGTTCAATCGACTCTTCTCTTTCGTCGGCTACGACGACCTGGAGTCGGGCCTGCGCGCCCATGGGTTCGAATCGACGAGCCTGCGTCACTTCGTGGGATGGGGTGTAGGCGACGCGCGCTCGAGCCCGAAGATGCAGTTGTTTCCGGCTCATTGCGCCGCGATCGACCTGCCCGCGCGCACCGCCACATCCACGCCCCCGCCCACGAACGTGAAGGGTGTTTTGGTGGGGCAGGCGCACTATGATGAAAAGGGGCGTCTCAAGAACGAGCCCATGTCCTTTGCGACGAAGAATCGAGCATCTCTTCGGGACCTCCAAGATCTGCTCATCAGCGTCGTTCGACCCGAGTTGATTCCGCAACGGACGCTCCAACTCAGTACTGCCGATCGAGAGTTCCTCATCGGCGCATTGGGGACGCTCCCGAGCGAGTCGAAGAATCCGGTATTCAACCGTGCCGCTCAACCCGATGCCATGCATCGTCCGCTGTGGATGGCCGTCCGTCGCCTTCTTCCGAAGCATGAAATCAACTCGTACGGCAAGGGAGGGCAAGCGTACGGTTTCATCGTCCAAAACGCGTACCTCGTCGACGAGACCACCGGGCGGGGTGTATTCGTCGCCGCGACCATCCACGTGAACAGCAACGGAACGCTCAACGACGATCAGTACGAGTATTCGGAGATCGGAAAACCGTTCATCGATGGCCTCGCGGAATTCGTCGCGAAGAAGTACCTGATGTAGCGCGCTTCCGAGCGGGCCGACCCTTTCCTTCTACGCGCGACGCCTCGGCACGTGGTGGGTGGGTGAGCGAGAGACCGGCCCGACCTCGTTCGATGAGCGCACTGACCGCCGGATGCCGAACACGTCGCTCCGTGCAAATGACGTAGTACCGCTCGATCACGTCCTCGAGCGTGCCAATCAACTCGAGCTTGTATCCTTCCTCGACTTCGGTCCGCAGTGCCGAGCGCACAGGAAGCAGCCCGAGCCCTCGGGCGCCCGCGATGCGCATGAGTCCGGCATCGTCGAACTCTCCGACGATTTGCACGTTCAACTCGCGCTGCACGAGCCAGCGATCGATGAGTCGCCTCAAGGAGGCTTGTCCCGTGGGAACGAGCATCTGAGCGCCGTCGAGTGACGCGGGAAAGTTTCGTCGGTAACGCCTCGCATCCTTGGCGGTGCCGTAGAGCAGCAGCGACGATTCCCCGAGAAGGTGCGCGAAGACGCGCTGCACACTGGCTTCCGGCGGGGGAGTGTCGGAGAGGACAAGATGCAGTCGCCCCATCGACATCTCCTCGAGGAGGCGCTCCAGTCGATCTTGCCGAGCAATCACTGCCCCGTACCCCGGCACCGCCAGTGCGGGCTCGATGAGTGCGTAGGAGACACTCTTGGGCATCGAACTCACGATTCCAATGCGAAGCGCAAGGCGCCGTTCATTGGTGCGGCCACGCGCAACGTCCACGAGTTCGGACCCCAGTCGAAAGATGTCGTCGGCGTACGAGGCAGCTTCCTCCCCGAGCGGAGTGAGAACGAGACGCCGTCCGCGTCTTTCGAAGAGCGCACCGCCGAAGAACTCTTCGAGCGATCGCAGTTGGGTGCTCAGCGTGGAGTGCGTGAGTCGGAGTCGTTCGGCCGCGCGCGCCAGGCCGCCTTCGCGGGCAATGCGCCAGAAATAGAACAGATGGTGGTAGTTGAGCCACTCCATGTCGCTTCGCTCGACACTTTATCGAGATATTTCGAAGCAGTCGACAGGAAGGGGCCGACCGAGCGCGGCCCGCTCAGCCGGGTCGACCTCATGGATTGAAGGAACCGGCGCGGCGCACTTGGCCCATGTTGCCTTTGGTTCCCTGCTGCATGAGTTCGCCGCCGGCATCGTGAAAGCCGGGATGGATCTTGAGTCCGTATTGAAGAGCCACGTCGAAGCCGTCCATCGGTGCAAGTGCGAGGTTGCCGCCCAAGGTCGCTGCCGGCTGTCGTCCGATCAGGTCCATCACCGCAGAACCGACGCCGCGGGAGAGCGTTCCAGAAACGGTCTCGTTCAGCGCACCATCGTCGCTCGTCACGGAGAAGTTCACGTCGACCTCGATGGTCGCTTCCGTGTCGGGCGCACCGCCGGTGGAGTGAAACGCCGCTTTGCAGCGAATCGCTCCTTGGTCGTACGAGATGACGATCGTCGACCGACTGGTGGCAACACCATCACGAACGAAATAGGGAGTGTATTCTGCATCGAGACTGTCGAGCATGGCGCGAGCTGTCAGTGCGCTGTTCCCATCGCACGGCGAATCGAGGCTCGAAAGCGTCCCGATGTTTCCGGAGCTGCCAGAGGTGCCCGAAGGGGGAACGACGGGTAGCGGGTTGCTCGGGGGCGGGCCAGGGGGTGACGTTTCCGGATCACCCCCGGAGGAAGAGGAAGAGCTTGGACCGGAGACGATGCCGCCGCAGGCAAAGAGCGAGCAGGCCAACAGTGGAAGCAAGAGGGCGACGCGCATGACCTGTCCAACAGCAAGTCACATGCCACGTCCATTCTCAGACGACGCGATGAAATGACAGCAGAAACCGCGGGGTCTCGTCCCGGACCCTGTGCCAATGCGTGCCGTGCCGGCCGGCGATGTCGCGCTGCCCAAGAGGCGCCCATCGTGCGCGCCGACGACCCTCCGAAGGCTCACACGAAGGGGCGATCAGGAATTATCCGGCGCGCTTTCGCCCGACCTTCTTCAGGAGAAGGGACGCGAGGACGACGGCGCACACGAGGACCGGCACCTCTGCGGAGCCTGAGCTCGTCTGACACCCTCCTTTGCTCGCGCCGGTACAGAGAAGGCATGCATACTGCACGCTTCCGCACGGAGCTTTCCCGCCGTCACACGAGTAGTTGATGCGCGAGCAAGTCGACTCGGCGCAACTCGCACTCGAACCATGGTCGTTCGTGCAGCTGTCTCCAGCCTTCTTGGATTCGCACCCCCTGGCGTCTTCCGGCGGAACGTCTGCGAAGACGGTCACAGGAACGACGATCGAGGCGGCCATCACGGCCATCGCAACAGCGACGGTTCGGGTACTCATGCAAGGAAGATACACGCGCTTGCACCTTGCCGGTAGCCACAAGATTGACTCGCCCTAGCCCTTGCGAATACTCCATCGGATAGAGAACGGGAGCGTGACCTTGGCGGAGAGCGTCTGGAACTTCCCGGCCATCGTGCCCTTGTAGGTCTGCTTCCAGTCGTCGAAATGCGACTTACATGCAGCTTCAGGGGCCAACTCGAGCAACGGCATGGGCCCTTCGGACTCGACGGCGTTGACGTTGGCCTTCAGGAACCCGTCGCCTCGCACGCAGCTGAAATCACCGAGCGGAAAGGGCGCGCTTCGTGGTTGTTCGGCATAGATGGAGAGCTCGAGGGGACGCTTCTTCACGTTCCACGGGAGGTTCTCGCCCCCGACAATCTTCGCATCGATCAGTGTGACCCAAACGGTACCATTGAAGTCCGAGAGCGTACCGGCACGAATGCTGGAGCCATCGATGGCCAGGGTCTGTCCGTCGACCGTCAGTTCCAACACTCTCGCCGGTTCCTGCGCGTCCCCTGCGTCGGCGGCTCCGGAGTCGAGAGGAAGGCTCTGACCTCCGTCTTCATTGCCCGCGTCGACTTCGTTCGTTGGCGGAGGCGCACTCGACGTCGGTTCGGGCGAAGAACATGCGGCGGCGATCAGGAGAACCAAGGGAAGGTAGCGGGAGCACGGCATGCACTCGTGCTAGCGCGAAGGTCACGACCGTCGACTGATACTTCGAGGCAGTGGGTGGTGGGCGACGGCGCGAGAAGGCCCCAAGGCGGGCTCTACCGGACGACCGAAACCGTGGTCTCCTCGCTCACGGAGATCCGGTAGTTGTCGTCCGCCAGCGGGCGGCCATCTACCCCTGTTGCTCTATCAGTCCACGCCTTCACGACGACGCGCGCGCGCGGAGCCGTTCGCTTCCCTCCTTGTCCATCGTCGAATCCCGAGAAGACGCCGCTCGCTGCGACGGCTTCCCTGTTTGCCATGAACGTGATGTCCCCCACCTTCTTCGGCGGCACGTCGAGCGGGTAGATGAATCCTTGAAAGCCACCCGCCCAGGGCGCGGCGTCCCAGCCCACGGTGAACGGTGCATCGTGACGAAGCACCCCATCCGGACCGAGCCGCGGTCGCAACTTCGACGTGGGCAGCACGAGGTTCGCCACCCAAGGTTCCCGTGCGCCCTGCGTGATGCGCACCTCGTTTGGCCCCTCGCGGAAGGGCGAGTTCGAGGGGCTCCAGCCGAGCGTGGCGGCCCAAGGCTGTTTCACCCCGTTGATGGAGACCGTCGTCTCGCCGCTCACGTTCGCGACAACGAGCTCGGACGAGAACGCGACGCGCTGGGCCTCAAGAGTGAGCGAAGCCGAGGCCACGCGTGTTCGATCGAGGATCGGCAACCCGCATGCGCGCTCCCCCAAGGCCGGCTCATCACAGAGCGCGAGCTTCAGTCGAGGATCCCGGAAGAGCGCGAGCGGAGGGAGTGGCCCGTTCGTACTTCCGCAACTCTCCCAGCGAATCGTGTGCGTGAGGCCGCGCTGGGAGATGGAAAACAGCGCAGCGGGCGCAGAGGACGTCCCGACGAGTTCGTCTCGGGTCACGTCGGGAGAAGAAGCGCCCTCGACCTCCAGATATGCCAGCAGAATCCCCTCGGCCTTTTCGCAGGGTCCCGCTCCCACCGGCGTGCGTGCGCTGCTCGGAGGGGAAAGACGCCCCTCGAGCTTCACGCCTGCGCTGGGAACGACGGCGTCCCCCAGAACCACCGGCGCCTCTTTGCCCCACTTCATCGCAAGGTAGATTCGGCGGTTCGCGGTGAGCGACGTTTCGACGAGCGTCGCCGCGAGTGTTTCGTTCTCCCGCTCGAGCTCCAAGAAACCCACGGAACGATTGGCTGGTTCATCGGGTACGCGCTGCCATCCGACGTCGTCCGTCCCCGCTTTGTACCCGCACGTGGAGCAGGGGGCACACGCTTCTGCTGCGCTTGCGCTCAGCAACAGCAAGGCCACGGTCCATCCTCGGGTCGTGCGTTTTTGCATGTTCATGATCAACGATTCGCAGAACTTTCGACTTCGAACAATTGACACATACTCCCGGCGGCTGTGCAAATTTGCACAGGCATGTCATACTTTCGCTGTGAACTGGGATGACTTGCGATTCGTCCTCGCGCTTTCTCGCGCAGGCTCGCTCGCCCGCGCTGGCAGGGCACTCCAGGTAGACCACACGACGGTCGGTCGGCGTATCGAGGCCCTCGAGAAGGATCTCTCGGTTCGCCTCTTCACACGCACGACGACGGGGTACGTCCCCACGCGTGAAGCGGAGCTGCTTCTCCCGGACATTCGCCGCGTCGAAGAGTCTGTGCTCTCCCTCGAGCGCGGCGCCCACGCGCAACACGACGCCGTCGAGGGTCTCGTGCGTGTCACGTCCGGCGAAACGTTTGGTGCGTGCTATCTCGCTCCGAGGCTGGCCGCGTTCGCGAAGGAGCATCCGCGGCTCACCATCGAGCTCGTCACCGGCGGAGAGATCCTCGACCTCTCACGGCGCGAAGCCGACATCGCCGTGCGCTTCTTCCGATCGAAGCACGAGAATCTCGTCGTGCGGCGTGTCGCGGAGCTCGCGCACGGCCTCTACGCGACCAAGGGCTACCTGAAGGGACGCGTCGTCCGCAGTCCCGCGGACCTCGAAGGGCACACCATCTTGACGAGCACGTCAGGCCGCGGCGTTGTCGAGGCCGCATGGGTCGAGGAGCTCACGCAAAGCGCTCGCCCCTCCTTCGTGACGAACATGACCGTCGGCCTTCTCGAAGCCGCACGTGCCGGCGCCGGCATCGCCGTTCTCCCGAAGTACATGGGCGATCGAGAAGCGTCGCTTCGCTACCTGCCCATGCCCGGGGAGCCCAGAGAGTCGCTGTGGATCACCGTGCATCGCGACATGAAGGAGACTAGGCGCGTTCGCGTCGTGCTCGACTATCTCGCCAAGTGCCTCCACGACGATCGAGGGCGCCTCCTGGGCAGCCGCGGTTGACCTCGATGGTTTGGCCCCCGCGAGGGAGGCGCGCGAAGCAGCGAGGAGGAGGGGTCTGGCCCCCTACGTCCCCCACTGAAGGCCCACGGTGAGCCGGTACTGTCGATGGACGAGCGGCGCTCCGTGGAGAGAGGGCACGGCCACCGCTACATCTGCCGGATCCACGAGAAACCGAAAGCGGTTTCCCAGAGGCACTTCGAGTCCCAACAAGCTGACTCCGAGGTATGGCCCTACGGACCCGGCTGGCGCTCCGTACAAATCGTAGAGCAAGACAGATGCTCCGAGTCGCACGGTTCCTCGAAGCGCCACGGGCCCGAGATCGAATCGCAGGATGCTCACCACGCTTTGATTGAGGACGCCGGTACGAAGCTCGGTGCGTTGCAGCGAGATCCACGGATTCCACTCGCTATCGAGTCCGAAGACCCAATGATCGTTCGCACGAATGCGAAAGCCGAGCGCCCCCGCGAACGCCGGCCTGTCGAGCGAAGCGGAGAATGCGACCGACGCACCGAGCCTCGATGCGACACTGTCGTCGGCGCGTGCTTCTCGTTCCCCACACACGGCTCCAGCGACGAGCAGCGCCGTGAGCGAAGGAAGCAGCATGCGGCCACGTCGCCCGCCCCTTCTACTCCGCCGGAAGAACACGGCAGCCATGAGCAATCCGAGTGCACCAGCACTCCATGAGCTGCCGCCGGAGGAAGCGCGGCAACCGCTGCCGGTCGTATCGGGATCGTCCTCCGACACACAGTCGTCTGGTGCAACGGAGCAGCTGGGCCCCATGGCGAGATAGACGTCGAGCGAGCGCGTGAGGGAAGCGTTGGCCTCGGCGTCCGGAAGTTCCCAAGCACGAAGGAGTTCGGCGCTGGCATCGGTGGCTGCGAGCCTTCTGTTGCGACGTCGCTCGGTGCCGTCATCGCATGCGTCGAGACGAAACCGATGCTCGGGCCCATCGCGCGTGGCGCTGTACTGTGGGTGAACGCGGTCGACCCAATTGAGCACCGTGTGGACTTCTTTGCCGTCGTAGCTTCGATACGTGTGCGTGAAGCTGTCTTGCAGTGCATGAAGGGCACGCCCCAAGTGGTAGTAGCTTCGGGGAATTTCCACCCGCGTTTTGCCGCGCGTTCCGAGTGCCGTGGGCAGCGAATACGAGACCGCGCGCGTCGGCCGGAGCTCGCTGTTGCGTGAAGCGAGAGCAAGACGAAACTCATTCGCGATGTGCGCCCTGCACCGAGCGAGCGCAGCGCGAGCGCCCTCATCGCCATCGTCTTCGGGGTTGCGAAGGCAGTGCATCACTTGTTCGGAAGGCGTGCCATGAAGTTCCGCGAGTTCGAAGAACTCGGTCGGGTCTCGTCCATTCAAGTCTACCTCCCGCACGGCGAGCAGAAGAGATGCCGTCCCGAAGTCTCGCAGGTCCCCATCGACGCGAAAGGGTAAGTCGTCGATGAGCGCGTCGTCTTCGCCTCTTGGCTCCTTCCACTCCATGCCTCGCTCGCTTCGCACACGGCGGAGGCCTTCCTGCGTGATGCGCTCATGGCATCCGTCGTACAGAAGCGACTCGAACGTGTAAGCGTGTGCTGCTTTCGGACGCGCGAGCACGAGGGCGATCGCGCACGCTCGTACGCAGCGCACACCCCAGGCGCCACGCTTCATCAGAACGCTCCCATCACTTGAAGTCCGCCCTCCATCGGAGCCACCTGAAGTCCCGCATCATGCAGCGTCGGCACGAGCAGCCCGTACCCCACCCCCACCGCGGCCCCCGACGCGACATCGGTCGGAAAGTGATGGCCCGCAGCGATGCGACTGATGCCGACGAGGCTCGCCCCGAGGAGCCCGGTCCCGAGCGCGACGAATCGCCAAGGGCTGTGCGGGTACCGACGAAAGATCGTTCCTGCGAGCGCGGTCGCTGCGGCAAAGGAGCCCGCCGTATGCCCGCTGAAGAACGACATCCCCGCGTCTCCACTCATCCGCGTGTCGAGGGGGGCTTCGGTACCGTAGACGTAGGGCCTAGGTCTACGCATCGCGAAGTTCATGGCCGTCGCGGTGGCGTGAGAGAGCATGATGCTCTCGCCGATGACCACCCAATCCGTGAGGCCATCCGCGAAGCCTTCGTCGACGAGTGTTACGACGAGGCTGCCTACGTAGATCGCGCCGACCCCGACGTCGCTCACGCGCGCCCACGCGGGCCGGTAAGCTCCTGCGGCGAATCGATCCAGAACGAATACGCCATCTCGGGCGCACAGTGGCGCGCAGGGAGGAGGCGAAAGCTCGTTTCGCAAGAGCCACGACCCCGCCACCACCGTCGAGATTCCGATCACGGGACCATCGACCGACAGCTTTACGTCGTAGGTCGGCCCACTCCGCTCGGAATCGCTCGCACACGCCTCGCGACACGGAAACGAGAGCGCCGCGAACACGAGAGCGCCACAGGCCAAGCTCGCTACCCTCTTCGCAAAAGCAATGCGCACAGCGATACACTAGTCCGACTTCGTCGTCGCTCAGTCGGAATTCAGAAGGCGTTGCATAGCTGTGAATATGTGTAGAAGACCCGCGGGTCGCGGGGTCACGGCTTCGTTTCCTCTCCGCACAAAATCCCCGGCCGCATGTCTGGACGCCTCCCGACGAGGCGGCCGAGTCGGCGGCCGCTGGCCGAGGATTTTTGCGTTCGCTCTCACTTCGCCGCGCCCCGCTAGATTCTGCCGAGGGCGTGAGGGTGGTCCATGATCGATGAACTAGGGTGTATCTCATAACCTCGGACCGAGGATCTGCGAGCGCGGCGGGTCCGAATGCTAGGAGCGACGACGACGAATACTGCTGCTATTTGAGGAGGAGCGACGACGCAGGCGAGCCTGCCCCGCCGCAGAGCCGACGGGAGAGGTTATGAGATACACCCTAGGTCTAGCCGCATTCCGCAGGGTCCGCGACGCTTCATGCATGCACGAATGAAGTGCGATTTTCCTTCGGGCTGGACGAGCCCGCGCGCGCGCTCCACTGACCGCTGCGGGCCCTCACGGGAGCGCCGAGAGGGAGCCCTATCGCTCAGACCGCGGGGACGGCGATGAATCCGTTTCCGTCACGGTGGCCCTGCCAAGTTCCGGCATTCTGCGCCTTGCCGCCCTCGTCGGCGCCGACGGCGAGGTGCGTTCGAAGGCCTCTTCGAACACGTTGGACGGAGAGAGTGCTTCGAGCCGGCTTTGCGCTGTCGTCGTTCTTCATCGGACCTTGAAGATAGCACGCGGCTCGCGACCTGTCCTTTCTGCTCGCGGCGTAGGAGAGCGTCGCTACTCTCCACACATCGTCTGCGACACCGCCGCGAACGCTGCTTCGAAATTCGCAGCGTTCTGTCCACACGGGTCGGCCCAGGTCGGCTGCCCGGCCGCGATCGGATCGATGCAGCTCGTTCGGTTCAGCGATACGATCGAGGCGCACTCGATGTTTCTCGCATCTTGATTGCACGCCTCGCGATCGGCCGGCGAGCAGAGCGCGCACGAGTTCACTTCGCAACTGTGTAGGTCCGTCGCAGCCTTGCCGCAGTTCGGGAGACCGAGGAGTGCTGCACCGCATGCCGTAACGTTGGGCGCGGAACGATGATGTCCGAGGACGAATTCATCCACGATGGCTGGCTGCGGTAGCGGAATCACGTCGCGCCCCTGATCGTAGAACGCCCAGCCGCGGATGCAGCGCTGACAGTCGAAGGTGCTCGCCTGCTCGGTGAAGAAGTCGCAGCGAGCCTGTGTCGAGTTGATGCCGTAGCATGCTTCGTAGAGACCGCTGATCTGCTCTGGCGTGCACACGTTCTGGTGCGCGAGGGCGGGACCAAACCACGCCGAACGCGGAAACCCACCGCGACTGTAGCAAGCAGTGCTTGCCTCTGGAGTCGATGCATCACTCGAGGACGGAAACACGCCCGGAATGTTGCGAGGATCGACCGTGCCTGCATCGCTATCGCTGCCACCGTCGGTGCCACCGCCCGGCGGCGGCTTTTGCACGTTCGGCTCATCGGTCGGACTGGGCGGCGGCTTCTGTACATTCGGCACATCGATCGGACCGACGACTCCGCCATCGGTCCCCGCAGGCGTCGGCGTCGGCGCCACGAGACCTCCACAAGCTGCAACCACGAGCCCCGACGACATGAGAACGATCATTGTGCTTCGATGCATGGCGAGGAGAAGAGCAAGCGCCGCGCCACGAGCGCGCGTGCGAGATCTCCATGAATTCTCGCGAGAGGCATCTTCGACGGGTGTGCCGCGAAAAGAAAAAGTGGCACACAGGCGACCTTCGCGTCATGATGATGAGTGATGTACGGCCTTGCTTAGCGAGGCTATGTTGGCGCATGCGCATCCGAAAGGCTCTTCAGGCTCTCGCCCTCTCGACGGCCATCTTCGCGACGGAGCACCTTGCGCGCGCGAGCGACGAAGCCGAGATCCCTCTTCGCAGCACGGGGGCCCCCGCGAACACCGCGCAGGTGCAAGCGCAGGCGCCAACGCCAACCTCAGCGCCACCCCCGAGCGAGCCTCGCATGCGCACGGAGTGGTATGGCTGGCAAACGCTCACACTCGATGGAGCAACGCTCTTGGGTGCGATTGGCGGAAGCCTTGCCGCCAAGAGCGCTGTCCCGAGCCTCGTCGCGGGAGGATTCTTCATCATCTCCGGAAGTATCGTTCACGGTCTCCACGGCCGCGGTCCTGCCGCTCTCGCGAGCTTCGGCCTTCGCGCAGGCCTGCCCGCAGCAGGCACCCTCATCGGCGGTCTCATCGGCTTCCTCGCCACCGTGGGCGAGAGCAATTCCGCCGTGGGGAGTGGCGTGTTCGGAGGCTTGTTCGGCGGAGCCCTCGGGTGTGGCGTTGGCGTGATCACGGCCTCCACCCTCGATGCGGTCTTGCTCGGCCACGAGACCGTTCCCGACACGGAAACGAAAACGACGACCTTCCGCCTTTCACCCACGGTAGGGTTCAGCCCTCGCGGCGCCAACGCGGGAATCGCCGGCACGTTCTGACGGCCGCGCGTCCCTTTGAGGTCAGCGTACGATGATGGTACCGTACGTCGACCAGTCGCGACCTACGGACTTCGCATCGAGAGCAAAGCGTACGATGGGGGCATCGAGCCGGACGTCGCTCACCGTCCGCGTCCGGCCGCTATCGACCTCCTGAAGGAGCGAAGTGCACGTGCTTCCGCCGGGCGTCGGAGGACGAGCGCACCAATTTGCGCTGACGATGCGATGGGGCGCCCCGCCAGAAAATCGCACCTCACCCGAGCCGTGGGCGACATCATAAAAGGTCGATGACGTGAGATTCTCGAGGACGAACGTCACGCGTTGCCCGTGAAATGGAACGCTCTTCACGCACAGGTGGAAGATGGCCAAGACGTCAGCCCCCCGTTGCAGCTCCGCGTACGAACGACACCCATCTCCATGAAAGGAGGGCTTGTGGGCTTGATGAAGAGTCGGGCCACCAGCCACCGAAGGCCCCGCTGAAGCACCGTTGGTCGATGGCGCTGGAGGTGTCATCGAGTCCGAAGGACTTTCGCGTCGTGCGGCTTCCATCTGGGCAGCCCTCTCCCTGCGTCGGACGTCGAGCGCGCGCTCACGTTCGATGCGATCACGCTCTCGCTTCGCCTCGCGTTCCGCCTTAGCCCTCTCGTACTCTGCCCGGCGAGCTTCGCCCTCCTTCCTCAAAGCCTCACGCCGCGCGGTGAAGTCCGCTCGGACGCGCTCGCCATCCTTCTTGATCTGCTCCTTTTTCGCGGCGTGCGCTTGTTGAATGGCTTTGAGCGTCTCCTCGTTCGACTTCTTTTGGAAGTCCTTCAAGTCCTTGAGCTTCTTGTCGATCGAATCTGACAAATCTTGACGAATGCGATCTCGCTCGTCTGCTTCCTCTTGTGCTTGAAGGTCACGTTCCGCTTTTTCCAGCGCGGCAATCGCTTCCTTCTCTGCGTCCTCGAGTTCCTTCTCTCGAGCTCGCTCCCGCGCTTCCTCCTTCTCAGCGAGTGCTTCTTCCTCTGCCTTCTCGCGCTCTCGGATTCTTCGTTCGCGAAGATCATCCATGAACTGATCGATCTCCGCCTGCGAGCGGGCCCGCGCACCAACTCCGCGAAGGACACCGCGCATCGCCTCCGTCTTCGCGACGTTCATCACCGAGGTCCCGTTCTCCGGGTGAATGGCGTTCAGCTCGCGGGCGGTCTTGGGCATCCATGCGAGGAAGTAGGCGGTCGCTTGAACCCAATCTCGCTCGACCCACGGACGGTAGTCGAACGCCTCGACGCTGCAGTCTGGACGTTCATGGCAAGCCGCTCGCAAGGTCGCGAGTACAGACAGCAACTCGCTCTCGTCGAGGCGCCCCGAGGAGGTTGCGATACCCTCAATGGACGCGCGCGAAATCGGGACCCAGTAGCCGGCCAGATACGCTCCCTCCAGCAGTTTCCCAGCCCGGAAGTACGCTACCACGCGAGCTTCAGTGGCGACCGCCAGGGTTTCCTTGGGGCTCTTGCCGAGGCGACTTCGTAGCTGGGCGAGGGACAGGGACGTACCCGGATCCGTAGACGGATCTTCCTTCCCTGTCGCGTCGCTCTTTTGCTTGGCCGCCGCAATCGCCTCGAGCGAAACCGTGGGGTCAAGCTGCGGGCGAGGCGGGACGCTTCCGCAGCCAACGCCAAACGAAACGGCGAGAATGCCGAGAAGAGCGCGTCCGCGATGAAGCGAATGGAGCGTCGAAGAAGATGCGCGCGTCATGAATTCGGCCTCCTAGAAGCGCAGTGAGAACGGGGCAAGCGGCGACCAGGTGCCTCTGGAAACCCGGGACATGCCGGCGTCGAACGCCGGAGATCGTGGAGGCGTGCGGGATGCGCTGCTTCCTGACGCCTTCTTCTTGTCGTTGGCCTTCTCGTCCTCGATCTTCGCGCGTTCGTACGTTTCCGGACCAGCATCTGGCACGGTGAGAAACCCAACCGTGGCAAGCAACGCCCCCACGCCAAGGAGGACGCCGCCCGTCAGCGCCAGGCCAACGCCTCCGTCCCGCTTGTCTGCGTCGACAGACCCAGTGAAGCCAAGGCCCACCAGGAGCAGCGGACCGCCTACGACGCCCCCGACGACCGCCCCGGTCCAAGCGAGCGTCAACCTTGCGGTCCGAATCTCTTCCGTCTCTGTGTGCCAAGCAGTGTACGCAAGGACTTCCTTTGCATAGAGGAGCTGGAGCCGTTGCACATCCTCCGATGCTCGCGCTGTGCGGCGGCCTCGTTCTCTCGCACTCGCTTGCAGAGGTGCGAGCTGCTCCGCTTTCTTCGCGTCCGAAAGCGGGGGTCCGAGGTCCGTTGGAAGTGCGATCGGTTGTGGGGCCGGAGCGGTAGCCTGCGGTGCGATATCTTGCGCCGCAGCACGGCGGGACACAGAGGACGCCAGAAGGAGCACACCTGACGCTATCGACGCTCGCAGGTATCTCGAACTCCACAAGGGGCGCATAACCAAAGTCATCCTTGGCCTCCGCGTCCGCACGGTATCGGACCGCACCGCGATTGGCACGGCTTTTCCGATATGGCCGTCGATCTCGCGTCTAGCGCGGGAACACGCGCCGACCTGTCCCTCGCTCAGTCGTGCACGCCTCCGGCGAGCATGTCTTCCGTGAGACTCGAGACGAGCGAAGGACGACCGACGATGAGCGGATCGACTGCGCCGATGGCCTCTAGGTCTCGACGGGTGTAGGGCAGACGGTGGAGCACGTAGCGCATGGCGTTGAGACGCGCGCGCTTCTTGCAATCTGACTTGATGACCGTCCACGGCGCATCGGACGTGTCGCAGTGGATGAACATGTTCTCCTTCGCGCGCGTGTAGTCGTCCCACTTGTCGAGCGATGCTTTGTCGATGGGGCTGAGCTTCCACTGCTTGAGGGGATGTCCTTCGCGCTCTTTGAACCGCCGACGCTGCTCGCTGCGACTCACCGAGAACCAAAACTTGAACAGATGGATGCCCGAACGCACGAGCTGGCGCTCGAACTCCGGCGTCTGGCGCAAGAACTCCGCATACTGGTCATCCGTGCAAAACCCCATGACGCGCTCGACGCCTGCACGGTTGTACCAACTGCGGTCGAACAGGACGATCTCGCCGGCGGTCGGCAAATGCTCGATGTAGCGCTGGAAGTACCATTGGCCGCGCTCGAGATCGGTCGGCTTTTCGAGGGCGACCACCCTCGCACCACGGGGGTTGAGGTGTTCCATGAAGCGTTTGATCGCGCCCCCCTTCCCCGCGGCATCGCGCCCCTCGAAGATGATGACGACCTTGGCGCCGGACTCCTTGACCCACGCTTGGAGTTTGAGGAGCTCGACCTGGAGGCGGTACTTCTGCTTCTCGTAGCGCCTCCGCGACAGGAGATTCAGGTACGGGTAACCACCGTCACGCCATTTGGGTGCAAGTTCGGTGTCCGGATCGATGCCGGGACGCGTCACCTCCCGACTGAAGAGGGACTTGCGCAGCGCGCGGGCTTCGTCCGGCGACGCACCGTCGATGATGGCCTGGAGCTGTTTGAGAGCTTCGTGGGCGGGATGATTGCTCGCAGAGCCGAGAAGGTCGCGAATGACGAGCCCTTCCACGATCCGCTTCACCTCCGTCCCATGGGCGACGCGCTCGCTCTGGACGACCGTGAGCCCCGGATTCGGAACGACGTCGCCCGCTTCTGCAGGGCGAGTGACGTCGGCAGCAGCTTTGGTCTTCTTGGTGCGGGCAAGACCTCGTTCACCGATCGCCGACAGGTCGAGGGTGTTCGGGGCCTTCGCGTTCCGACGCATGTCGACGGGCTTCATGGATCGCACGTCAGTACTGCTCGAGAAGATATCGAATGAGGTCCGTCGACGTGACGATCCCAGCGAGCTTTCCGTCCGCGTCCACGACCGGCAGCGAGTGAAACTTACCGTGCGCGAGCGCATGGGCGGCGTCTCGTACCGTCGCCGTATCGCGAATGGTCTGGGGCTCACTGTGCATCAGATCGGCGAGTCTCAGTTGAGAATCGAGGACGGCGTCGACCGTTCGGGCATCGGCTCCCCAAGCCGAGAAGCCCGCCTTCATGAAATCGACCGTGCTGACGATGCCGACGAGCTTTCGCCCATCGAGCACAGGGAGATGGTGAAATCGCTCCTCCTCCAGCAGCGCACGAACCCGGCTCGGCTGTTCGCCGACCTGAACCGTCACAGCGTCGCGGGTCATGATCGTCTTGATGGGGTCATTTCGCTTCATCGGGTCTCCGTAGGGTCACAGCCATTCGCCCTGTTCATGCATGAGCACCCGGGCAAACGTCGAATTGAACCTTGATCTTGCGAACGATGTGCGCGACTGTCCAACGAGCATTTCTCTTCGATTCATGAGAAAGATTCATCAATCATGCGTGCGCTTCCCAATCTGACGGGGCTCGTCGCCTTCGAAGCGGTCGCACGGCATCGCAGCTTCTCGGGGGCTGGACGTGAGCTCCACATCACGCAGGGCGCGATCAGCCATCGCATTCGCTCCCTCGAGGAGGAGCTTGGGGTTCGGCTCCTCGATCGAAATTCGCGGAACGTCGAGGTCACGACGGAAGGTGCAGTGCTGCAGCGGGCGACGGCCGATGCCTTCTCGCGACTCCGACAAGGCCTCGAAGAGCTCGCGAACTTGCGGAGCGGGTCGCGGCTCACCGTGAGCTGCTCACCGTCGTTCGCGATCCGGTGGTTGGTTCCTCATCTAGGCTCTCTGCGAGAGGTGGCGCCCGACCTCGACATCCACATTGCCGCGCAGGACGAGCTCGTTCCCGTGGGTGCGAGTGACATCGACGTGTGCATCCGATTCGGCCCCGGTGGATACTCGGGCTGGCGTGCCCAGCGGCTCCTGGGCGAAAGCATCACCCCCGTGTGCAGTCCGGCTTACGCGAGCCGTCTACGTTTGCGAACGCCTGCAGACTTGAAGCGATGCGAACTGCTCCACGACGACGTGCTCGCCGAGCATCCCACGCACGTCGGCTGGGCAGAGTGGCTCACGCACGCAGGGCAAGACGCGCGCGCTATCGACCCCACACGCGGAACGAGGTTCAGCCATGCTCACCTCGCACTCGATGCAGCCGCCGCAGGTCAAGGGGTTGCACTCGGTAGGCGCGCGGTCACGGCCGCGGCTCGGCGCGCGGGCCTGCTCGTGGCGCCTTTCCCGCTCTCCCTGCCTTCGCGCCTCACGTACTGGCTTCTCGCACCACGCGTGCCACGCCGCCCGGAGTCGGTAAAACGCTTTCGCGCGTGGCTCGTTGCAGCGCTCGCATCAGACGGCGCGCCCGACTGAACCAAGCACTACCCTGGCCCCATTCGGAGCTGTCGTCCAGAACGACAGATGGTGACGCTTTTTCGGATGGGCCGACAGGCCCAAAGACCGCTACGTTTGGCGATGCATGCGCGCACAGGAGTCACTCCGGACTGCCTTTGCACCGGCTCCGAGCTCGACGTCCGCCTGGAAACGTTGAGCCTCGGGTCCGGACTTTGGCGCCCCCTTGCGCGGTCAACGGTCGTCTCGTTTCCCATGTACTTTCGTGATGGTTGCAAAGTCAGAGTGATTCGGAGCTGCCTTCCGGGCGACTTTCGCCTCGTGGGTAAGACTGGCACCGTCGTGCGGACGACCCTTTCGGGGGGTGTTCTCGTTCGGTTCGGTCCTTTCTGGCGAGCCCGCGTCGAGACCTGCTTTCCAGACGAGCTCGAAGCCGTGGTCGAATAGCGGTGCTCCCTCCGAAAGACGCACAGAAAGAGACATGAACTCCGAGCTCCGTTCTCGCGATCTCGTGCGAGACATACGAAACCACTTGGAACGACTCGCCCTCCGCGTCGCTCCGACCGAGCCGCAGCGTCTCCTCGCTCTGACGCTCATGATCGGAGTCGTGTGCGGCATCGTCGCCGTCGCATTCCACGAAGTGATTCGCCTCGCCGAGTCAGCATTCGAACGTGTCACCCAACGAACTCCCTCGAGTCCATGGATCGTGTGGATGCTCGCTTTACCGACTGGCGGAGGACTTCTCGCGGGCGCCCTACTCACTCGGTTCTTTCCGCAAGCTCGCGGGAGCGGCATCCCGCAGGTGAAGGTCGCCTACACCGGTAGTCCCGCTCGGCTGCGCCTTCGAGATGCTGTCGCGAAGTTCTTCCTGGTCACGCTGCAGATCGGTACGGGCGCATCGCTCGGGCGCGAAGGTCCAACGGTCCAGATCTGCTCGAGCGTCGCGACCGGTCTCGGGAGACTCGCTCGGCTTTCGCCGCGAGCACAGCGACAACTCATTCCCGTAGGAGCAGCAGCCGGGATCGCAGCAGCCTTCAACGCCCCCATCGCGGCGGTCACCTTCACGGTCGAAGAAATCGTCGGCAAGCTCGACAACACACTCCTTTCCGGAGTCATCATCGCGGCCGCTCTCGCTGCCGTCATCGAGCGGAGCATCCTGGGCGCGCACCCGGTATTCGACGTTCCCGCGCGTCATTCGATGGATGATGCGCGTTCTCTATTGCTGTATGCCCTGCTCGGCTTGAGTGCAGGCGTACTCTCGATCGCGTTCACGGATTTGCTCCTTGGCCTGCGTAAGAGGTTCAAGAACATGAAACGCGTCCCAGAGTGGATGCGCCCTGGTATCGGAGGTCTCGTGACCGGCGTCATCGCCGTCGCCGCCCTTCTTCTTGCGCAGAGGACGGGCGTAACGGGCGGAGGGTACGCCACGCTTCGAAGCGCGCTCGCGGGCGACGAGACAGTGAAGGTCATGTTGATCCTCTGCGCGTGCAAGGTGCTCGCAACCGCATTCTCTTATTCGAGTGGGGGTGTCGGAGGGGTTTTCGCTCCCGTTCTATTCATCGGCGCGATGCTCGGCGGGGCATTCGGCTCACTCGACAATACACTCTTCGGCCACTCGGGAAGCGCGGTGAGTGCGTTCGCGCTCGTCGGCATGGGCGCTATGTTCAGCGGTGCGATTCGCGCTCCGATGACGAGCGTCCTCATCATCATCGAGATGACCTCCGGGTACGAGCTGATTTTGCCGCTCATGATCGCGAACATGAGTTCGTACCTCGTGGCGCGACGCTTCCGTCCGCCAACCATCTACGAGGCGTTGCTCGAGCAAGATGGAAACTTGCTGCCAGAGAAACACTTCTCGGACGCTCTCGACCAGTTCGTCTTGAAGGATCTCGTCGATTCGTCGGATTCGTTCGTCATGTTTCCCGAGCGGGCTTGCACAGGTGAGCTCGTCTCGGCGCTTCGGGGAGCCTCGAATCAGTCGGTGTTTCCCGTGCTCGACGATGAAGGTCGGGTCGTGGGCATTTTGACTACGGACGACCTGCATATGCTCGCCGCAGAACCTTCCGCGCAGCCGAAGAGCGCCACGGACCTCATGCGCGCCGCGGTGACGGTGCGTGCGACGGACTCGCTCAAACGGGCACTCGAACGAATGCGTCGTGCAGGACTGCGTGAACTCCCTGTTGTCGACGAGCACACACACGTCATCGGCTTCATCGACGAAGGAGCTCTCGCGGACCTCTATCTATCGACTGCTCCTTCGTCGTCATCCTCCCTGGACTGAATCCTTCATGTTCTCTTCTTCCGCCGAGCGCCTCCTATGACTACCGACGAATCGATGTCGATCGATGTACGCGAGTTCCTGCGCGCGCACATCGCATCGTTCGAAGAGCTCGAGATCTTGGTGTTTCTCATCCGAAACGAGGCTGACGTCACGACAGCGCAAATCGAAGAGGCCCTTCCGATTCGCGCGTCCATGGTCGACGCGGCCATCCTGTCGCTCGTGAGATCGTCCGTTGCAGAAGAAGTGGGGCCGAATAGGTATCGCTACGCACCTTCGACCCAGGCGCTCGAATCGACCACGCGAAAGCTCGCGCAGGCCTACGCAGAGCGCCCCGTTACCGTCATCAAAGCGCTCACGGCGGACGCCATCGACCGGCTTCGCTCCTCTGCGGTGCATACGTTCGTGGACCCGGCGATCGTAAGAAAGAAGAGCGCCGAGTAGACCCGCGACACCTTCAGACCACAATCGCCACCGAAGCGCGCTACTGCTTCACGAACTTCGCGGAGAACTTCGAGTTCGAGTCGAAGGTCGTCAGCGAATTGCAGGTCGCCGTCTGCGTTGCGGCCGCAGGGTTCGGGTCGGCCTTCGTCTCGCAGACGATGACGGGGGCTCCGCCGTCGGGGTTCTTCTTCACGGTGCGGCGCACGGTCTTCGGACCGTTGTCGTCGACGATATAGTTCGTGTCGCCAGCGACCAGCATCGCATACTTGAGCACCGTGTTCTGGGGAACGGGCGAGCCTGGGTAGATGCGAACTTCGGTCAGGTAGTAAAGGCCGTCACCCAGCGTACCTCCCGTTCCCGTGGGGAGCGTGCCGTTGTCGACGGTGACGGGCACGGACGGCGCGTTGGACACGAGGTCGTGGCACTGGTCCCCTGCGTCGCCCGGAAGCTTTCCGCTATACGCGGGGCAATTCGTGGGTGCATCTGCGCCTGCATCGGTGGGCTGCGTGTTTGCGTCCGTTCCGGTATCGGGCACTTCCGTTCCCGCGTCTTCGGTCGGATTCGTGCCAGCGTCAGAGCCGGGCGTCGTGCTGCTGCTGCACGCCGCAACCGAAGCGAGTGCAACCATGGTGGAACCGACAACGAATGCGAGGGCAGAGAACTTCATGAGCGCCTAAGCTATCCGTTCGAGTTTTCCTCGCAAGCATGAAGAGCCAGCGAAAATCAGTCGCGCACGACACATCGCATCGGCGTCTGTCAGCTCGCGAGAATCGCTCTGTAGCGCGGTGATTGTCGACGCCAAACCTGGCTTTCGCCGCCTCGGGAGAGGATGCCTCGATACGTGTCGCGCTAGCCGCAAACGAGATGTCGATCACAAGCAATCACGCGGCTGCGTCCCATGTGATTGGACATGCCCCCTCGGAAAGGCGTCGTGCGGCACGGATGCGAGCGAAGCGCGCGCTTGAGCGGCCGATTCCACCGCACGTGTCCGATATCGCTCCGCCCCGTTCAGGCCTATTCTTCGGATATGCCGAAGACAATCGGACCCTTGACCGTGAGCGCGCTCATGACGCGCGGAGTGTATGCCCTTTCACCCACGCAGAGCTTGCCGCTCGCGGAAGCACTCATGGGACTTCGGCGCATCCGGCACGTTCCGGTCGTGGACGAAACCGGCGCGTTCGTTGGACTCGTGACGCACCGCGATCTCCTCCAGGCGCAATTGAGCGCACTCACGCCGCTGAGTGCGGAGGAGCGGTCGTCCCTTCAGCTCGCGATTCCGGTCTCCAAGATCATGCAAACGAATGTCTGGACGATCCGTTCCGATGCGCTTGCGGCCACCGCCGCGCGGACGATGCGCGAGCATCGCTATGGCTGCCTACCCGTCGTCGACGATGGGAAGCTCGTAGGCATTCTCACCGAAGCAGACCTCGTAGGGTTCGCGGTGGAGGTCCTCGAGGGCGGCGCCGAAACGTCGGTGTGGAGCGTGGCGCGCGCGATGACGCCTTCCCCCGTAACGATCGACCGGCACGCGACGATCGCCGAGGCGCGTGCGCTCATGCACGAGCATCGCGTCCGGCATTTGCCTTTCGTCGAGCACGGGCGTGCGGTCGGCATCACGTCCGATCGAGACCTGCGCATGGCCGAAGCGCTCTTTCACGATAGTCCGGAGACCACGGCTTGGCATGCGGCCGGCCTCGTGGGTACCGAGGAGCCGCACAAGGTCTCGCCGGACGATCAGCTCGAGGCAGTGCTCGTCGACATGTTCAAAGAGTTGCGTGACGCCGTGCTCGTCGTTCGAGGCGACGAACTCGTCGGCATTCTCGCCGCAAGCGACGCGTGTCGCATCTTGGCCGAGCGCCTTCGCTCGGGTCGGCCGCACTAGGGTGTATCTCATAACCTCGGACCGAGGATCTGCGAGCGCGGCGGGTCCGAATGCTAGGAGCGACGACGACGAATACTGCTGCTATTTGAGGAGGAGCGACGACGCAGGCGAGCCTGCCCCGCCGCAGAGCCGACGGGAGAGGTTATGAGATACACCCTAGGACTAGCCCCCAGGTCCCATCCAGTCACCCCCCTTGCGCGTCGGAATGAGGACGGGATGCACATAGATTCCGTCAATGCTTGCGCGAAATACGTCGGTGAGGCAGAGAGAACTTCATGCTCCGGACATTTTGGTGGCTCACTTCGTCGCTCGCCGCCCCCGCGTTGCTTGTACTCGCCTGCGGAAGCGATCCGGTCGAAGTCGAGGGGCCGAACGCTTCGCCCACGACGACCACGGGCGGTACGACTCCGACGCCTACGGCACCTTCGCGCCCGGACGCCGCAGCACCCGACGCCGACGCGGGCCTCGTCGACAAGCCGATTCACTTCCTCGCGCTCGGTGACACGGGCAAAGGGAACGATGAAGCTCGCGCGGTTGCCAAGGCCATGTCCGAAAAGTGCAAGAAGGCCCCCTGCGATTTCGCGATCCTCCTCGGCGACAACATCTACAGCTCAGGAGCTTCGTCGCCCGACGACCCGCAGTTCCAGACGAAGTTCGAGCAGATCTACACGGACGTGAACCTCGACTTCCAAGTCGTCCTCGGCAACCACGATTACGGCGGCGAGGGCCTCGGTATCGAGTTCGGCAAGGCCAAGAACGAAATCGACTACACGCTGAAGTCGAAGAAGTGGAAGCTTCCGGCCGCCTACTACCAGTTTTCCAAAGGCAGCCGAGACTTCTTCGTTCTCGACACGAACCTCGTCATGCACGACCGCGCCGACACCCAGAAAGAGGACATCGACAAGTGGCTCGCCGCGAGCAAGGCCACGTGGAAGATCGCGCTGGGTCACCACCCCTATCTGTCGAACGGCAAACACGGAAACGCCGGCAGCTACGACGGCTTACCGTTCGTGCCCATCCTCAACGGCAAGCGCATCAAGGATTACCTCGAAGATCACGTGTGCGGCAAAGTCGACGTCTACTTCGCTGGGCACGACCATTCGCTCCAGTGGCTCAACTCGACGTGCAAAGGCACCGTGCTCGCTGTCTCTGGGTCTGGCTCCGAAAGCACCAC
The DNA here is from genome assembly GCA_046351415.1 of Polyangiaceae bacterium. Classification (GTDB taxonomy): domain Bacteria; phylum Myxococcota_A; class Polyangia; order Polyangiales; family Polyangiaceae; genus JABFRG01. The sequence continues at coordinate 31,124 of JAXLYO010000005.1, forward strand.
GCTCTCGAACACGAACCCGACCGCCTTCCAGACCCTTTCGAACGGGTTCATCTACGTCACCATCGACGGTCGCACCCTCACGGCTGAATTCATCGACAAGGACGGCATCTCCCTGCACACGGAGACGCTAAAGAAGTAGCGGCCCCACGCGGGTGCGCAGTCCAGACGAAGTCTGGTCTAAACGGTGGGACGAGAGCCAGCTATCGCGACCTCCGGCCATCTCGACGCCGACTTTTCACCAAGAAACAGCAAGGTCCCGACGATGCGTGAAGCACCGGCGGGACCTTGGACCTCGAGCCGAGGACGCTTAGTTGCCCGTTCCAGCCGGCGGCGCTACGGGCGCCGTGGCCTCGGGGTTCGTGTTCACGACACGAATGAGGGAATTCGTGTCCCCGTACGTGGCGTTGCCCCCTTGCGTAGCGCGGCGGCTACCCGTGCTGACGGAGGTACGAACGACACTACGAACACGACGGACTTGGAGCGAAAGAGTCTTGGACATGGTGGGTTCCTTTGGAGATTCGATGGGAGAGGGAACGGGCACTCGGGCCCTGTGCCGAGACAGCTTTGCACGGAGAGTGCCAGCGCCCAGACCGTGACAATTTGGGCCACTCATTCGGCTTTTCCCGGGTCCCGGCGACGCGCCATCGACACGTGTTGCGACCCGCTCGACGGCGTGTTGGCTTCACGCCGACATTACGTGTATTCTACATGTGATTCGTTGGGACGCTGCTCGTCCCACTTCGATCTTCCCGGCCACACTGCCGTCAGGCGGCGGCAAGGATGGCTTCCCGGACCTTTCCGGGCGCAGGAAGGCCGGCTTGATAGAACGCATGTGTGAGCGCGTGCGATGTCGTGTACCCCGCACACAACGCAACCTGCCGAATCGAAAGACGCGGGTTCGAAAGATGAACGAGTGCGAACTGCATGCGATAGGTATGCGCAAAGGTTCGCCATCCCGACCACGTGAAACCGATGTGCGCTGCGATTCGCCGAAGACCGCGATGGATCGTGCGGACCGACGTTCCTCCTTGCTCCGCCAGCTCTTCGCGCGTGACGTGAAAGAACTTTCCGCTCCGAAGCGCCGCTTCGACCGCATGCCAAACCGGACTGCTCCAGCAGACATCGAGGTGCTGCCCCGAAGTGAGGTCGTGAAGCAGCGTCCCATCACGCTGCAAGCTTCGGAGGACCTCCTGAGCAGCGAAGGCCGCCTCCTCCTCGCTCGCTTGAACGAAGGCAGTCGCGCGTTCGAGCGACTCGCGTGAGATGTTGGCAGAATAGACCCGTGCCTCCGGCCCGATAGGAAGCGCACTCGCGGGAACCTGCAGCTCGATGACCCGAAACGTGGCCCCGCTCGCACGATAGTGAGCCAGTCGCTTTCCGAGTCTTCCCTCGATGACCTCGGCGGACGCGGCGAATGCCGTACCCGCGGAGAAAGACGTTCCGTCGTCCCAAAGAACGTCGCCGTCGAGAACGACGAACAAGAACGCACGCGTCGATTCGGCAAGCGGACTCGGGGGAACCCATCGGGTATCGAAGATGCTCTCTTCACGCTCGGAGGCGATGAGCGTGAAGGAGCGTCCAAAAGCGGCGCGAAGACGATAGTTGACCGGAGCCGGCGATAGCTTGCTGGTGACGACGTACACGCTCGAATCCATGAGTCGTACCCTTGCACAGGGTCACTCATGTGCAAGCAAGTGCCAGTTTTTCGCGGGTGCCTCGAATTTTCCGCGAAGCAATGGATGAGGTCGCGATGGCCATCGGCGGAAGCGTGGCCCAAGCGATCACATGCATGCTGCACGCACATCGTGAGCGGCGCGCGACTTCGGCCCGCCTCTTGTTCCTGTGCCTCTCCACGGTGGGTATGGCGCGATCCGTGACGAAAGTGCCAGCCTCGGCACACGTGCGTGCTTGGCACACCCGGAGATATCCAACGATTCTCTGAACTTTCGCTGGCACATGGGTTGCTACAATGAGGCGCATGCGCAAGCCCATCGTCCTTTTGCTCGGATCTATCGCAGCATCCGCCATCGCGGGCGCGGTGGGTTGCTCCAGTCCCGAACGCGACTGCAACCCGCCTCCCTCGCGAGAATATGCCGGCACGCTCAGTGCCGACCTCGCCTGCAGCACGGCGACCGATTGGCTCGAACGCAACGGCCCGGCCTCGCCGGGCACGCCCATCACCTTTGACTCTGCCGGCGACCAGTGCACCCTCGGTACCGACTACGCGAATGCGTTCCTTGCGGCGAACCGAATTCCCGTCTCGGTCGATCCCGTGGACGGCGGCGATGGCGGAAGTACCGACAGCGGCGGCAGTGCAACGGACGCTGCGACGTCGAGCGACGCCGCAACGAGCGACAGCGGCCCCTCGAACGATGGGGGCATCCTCCATGACGCCTCTCCCGACGCAATCGCAGACGCGGGGAGCGACGCCAAGCGCGCCATCGTCTGTCCTCCTTTCACTGGCAGCGTGACGAAATCATGCAGTACTCCGACGTATATGTGCGGAAGGCCCTTCGAAGGGTACGAATCGCAGCCCGTTGGAGACGGGGCGCAGGAGTTCTTGCGCGCGTGCATGCACCTCGAGGCGGCGAGCGTGACGGCATTCGACATCCTCGGATGCGAGCTCGCCGCTCTCGGAGCAGATGCATCCCTCGTCGAAGCATGTCGCAAAGCCGCCCATGACGAGCGTCGTCACGCACACGCAATGGGCGAGCTCGTCGACGAGAGCGCCGTGATCCCGTCCGTGCTACCTCGAAATCGGAGCGCGCTCGAAATCGCCATCGACAACGCCTGCGAGGGCATGGTCCGTGAGACCTATGGCGCCGTCGTGGGCCTCGTGCAAGCAGCGAACGCGTCGCGAAAGGACATCCGAGATGCGTTCGCGCGCATCGCCCCCGATGAGCTCGAGCACGCGAGCCTGAGCTGGAGAATCGGCGAATACTTGGACACGCTTCTCACCGAAGGAGAGCGCGCCCTCGTCCGTCGCGCAGCCCGCGAAGCAGTCGCGAGCCTCGAACGGGAGCTCATGGTGGCCGCCCCGAGCGACCTCACCCACGAATGCGGCGTGCCCAGCACGCAGCTCGCGCAGCGTCTCGTCTCCGACCTGAAGCAGCAGGTGTGGATGCCTGCATTCGAACACGCGGCGTGACGCTACTTCTTGCGACGGGACGGCACGCTCGCCTTCGCGTGCGCGACGGCAAGACGCATCCATTTCGTGAGCCCCGCGGCCGTCTCGTACCCCGGCGGGTCCACGTACACGAACCCCGTCAGCGGACGCCCAGTGAAGTCCATCGGGCGCGTGTGGGGCTCGGCGAGCGCGGCTTCATGCGCTTCCTTTCCGACGCGAACCATGAGGTCGCTCTTCGTGAGCCCGCAGCACATCTTGCCGTCAACCATGAAGCAAAGCCCCCCGAACATGCGCTTCTCGGTGACCGCGTTCCCCCGAAGCGCCGAGCGAATACGCTCGGCAGTGAGTTCGTCGTAGCTGGGCGGAGAAGGCGCCTTCTTGGTAAACTTGCGAACCGCCTTCTTGGGGGCCTTCGACACGATCTTCTTCGCGCTCATCGTTCCTCGATCGTTCTTTCTCTCATCCAACCATGTTCGAGAGTCGGCGCTCCAGAAGAATGCGCACCGCCTCATTGGGAGCACCGGCGACCGCACGAGCGCGGTGCAGCTCGAAGGGCTCTCGATGGCCCGACCGGCGGTGAAGATCTGCGAGCACCGCGTTCCATAGGTACGAACGCTCGAGCCAGCTCGGCGGCGGCGCGGCATCGAGAATTGCGAGCGCTTCTTCCGGCCCCTTCCACTCCGCCACGGCGATCGCGCGATTCAGTTGGTGCAGCGGAGATGGCGCGCGCTCCTCGAGCAGTTGATAGAGCGCCGCGATCTCGCTCCATCGGGTCGTTTCGAACGACGACGCGAGACAATGCTCCGCCGCGATTCCCGCTTCGGCGTGATAGCGAGAGAACGCCTCACCCGTCGCGGATCGCTGGAGCCACCGGAGGCCAACCGCGATTCGTGCGGTGTCGAAGCGCTCCCGAGCCTGTTCCTCGAGCAGGAGAAGCCCACCACTTTCGTCTGTGCGGGCGTCGAAGCGGGCGGCATGAAGGTGCATCAATGCGAGCAGTGCATGCGTTTCCGCTGTCGCGCCGACCGGGTGCTCCGCCAGAAGCGTGGCGAGGCGCACGGCCTCCTCGCAGAGATCGCGGCGAATCGTGAACGGCGCGTGCGAAGATAGGTACCCTTCGTTGAACAGGAGGTAGAGCACTTCATGCACGCTAGGCAGTCGCGCGACGAGGGACTCGAGCGGCGGGTCGAGCGATCCTTCCGAGTGGATCGCTTTCAGTTGCTCGCGAGCGCGCTGAAGACGCTTCTGCACGTTGGCTTCCGTCGTGAACAGCCCCGAAGCGATCTCTTGGGCGCTGAAACCGCAGAGTGTCTTCAGCGCGAGTACGACACGCGATTCCCGCGGGAGGGACTCTTCCGCACATGCAAAGAGCATTCGCAGGACGTCGTCATGCACCTCCGTCTTGAATCGGAAGAGCTCGCTCGCCTCTACTTCGTGGGATGTCTCGATAGCGGTGCGCTCGAGTATGCGCTCCTGCCTCGCATGTTTTCGCAACGTTCCGACGAGTTGGTTGAAAGCGGCGCGGTAGAGCCAAGCCCCCGGATCATCAGGCAGGCCCCGCGGCGCCCATGCCGTGAGCGCCGCAAGCAGGGCCGATTGCACCGCGTCCTCGACGAGCTCCAGCTTCTGGACCCCGACCTTCCGCACGAGATGCGCCACGAGACGCCCGTACTCGTGGCGAAAGAAGTGATCGACCAAGCCCGCCGGGGGACGGACCGAATCGGAGAGAGGGGGCGCCGCGCCCTCTCTCACATCTTTGCGCCGCTCATTTCACGAACTTCGATGCGAGCTCCGGGCATCGCAGGCATCTCCTTCGCGATTTGCGCGGCCTCATCCAAGCTCGACGCCGAGACGATCATATAGCCACCGACGATCTCTTTGGCCTCGACGAAGGGCCCATCGCTCACGCCGTTCGGGCCGACGACCTTACCGGTGCCGTTCAGCTTGTCGCCAGGATCGACGATGTTGCCCTTGAACTTTTCCTTCCATGCGTTCCATGCCGAGAACATGGCCTGCATTTGTTCCGGTGAAGGCGGAGGCCCTTCCTGCTTCATGGGCTCGCTGCGGTGAAGGAAGAGATACTTACGCGAGGTCTCGTTCATTTGGTTTGCTCCTATACCTCAAAGACGCGCGAGCGACCGCGAAGTGGACACGCCCCCGAAGGAAAAAGACGAGCTTCGCGGATGAGCTCAACGCTCCGGGAACTTGAATGCCCGCACAAAGTCGCTGCCGGAGCGATGGCAGTCGACGCACAGCGATGGCTGGCCCGAGTACTTGGCGTTCCCCTCCCCGTCGTACTCCGCGAAGAACCAGCCATTCTGTCGCTTCTCCATGACTGCGACGAAAGCAAGATCCGCTCCGTCGTAGCCATCCTTGACGATGAGCGTTCCTACCGGCCATTCCGTGAGCATCTTCTTCTCGTCGAAAGCGCGCTTCGTTGCGCCGTCGATGAAAATGTCCACTGCATCCCCATGGGGTGCCGTCGAAGGCGTGCGGGTGGCGTAGCCAGGGGCGCGGGCCATCGATCGGTAGGGGATCGCCTGAATCCGGGACCACGTCGCAGCTGCATCGTCCGGCGCTTGATTGTCGCCGCAGGCAACGGCGAGAAGTGCTGCGGCAAAGAGGGGGAAGAGGAAAGCGTTCGGCTTCATCGAAGGAAGACTACGCTCGCCTGTGCATTTGGTTTCGCCCAAAAGCGCCCTTCGTCCGACGGTCCCAGGCTAGAATTCGGGGCGCACGAGATCCGAAGCGTTTACCGGGCGCAGCATCACGTCGCCTTCCGACGACGCAAGGAGCAGCCAGTTGTTCGGACACTTTGCCGACTCGATCGCGTACTGGGTCGTATGCGTCGCGTCGAAGTGCAGGTCCAGGAGCGGCGCGCCGCCCGTCGGGACGTAGATGTCGAAACTCGCTTGTTCGTTCTGCTCGGTGCCGCGAACCAGCTTGCCCTCCTGGTCGAACTTGAGCAGATAGATGCGGCACCCTGGGGCAAACTCGATGCCGCGGGCCCCGGGCACATCGCGAAAGGGGCTCTGGCCGCAGAAGATCCACTTGTTGGCCGTCACGGCGACCACATCCTCCTGCGTCGCGATGGTGAATCGCTCACCGATGCGATCGGCATTGGGGCACGCACTCGTACATGCCTCCCCACGCTTCGCGAAGACTTCGTCGTCGTTCCAGGCAACGCACCCGTAGACGCGCTTCTTCGGTGCGCCGGCGTCTTCCTTCGTCTCGGTCCGGACAGCAGGCTCGTTCGTCCCGAGGTCGAACGAACGCGTCGCGCAAGCGCTCACGGCGAGCAGGACCCCGAGCGAGAGCAACCGCCGCTTCATGGGGATGTTCCTACCGCAGCTTCGACGGTCGGCAAGAGCAAGCTCTGGGGAAACGCGCGCTTGAAGCGTGCGGCTCGCGCGTGCGCCTCCGCGGAACGTCCGGAAAGCACGAGCGCTTGGATGGCGATGGCTTCTCGCTCTTCGCGGAGAACGCCGTTCGGAAAGGCTTTTTCGTGGCGCGTCGTCGCGACGAGCGCATTCGGCCCATCGCCGCGACCGAGGGCCGTTCGTGCGATGACGAGCACTTCACGCTCCTGCGCGAGGTCGGAGACATTCGATGCCGAGGCGGTCGAGGTGACACTCGGCGGAGGCGCAGATGCCGCCAAAGCTGCGCGCGGAAGCTTCCCGACATCTACAGCAGTGAGTGACGGATCCGCGGACGACGCGAAGGTCGTCACCGAGGTCGGCACGACAGGCGTGGGCTTTTCGATGTATATTACACGCTCGGCGGGCGCAGACCTCATCAGCAGCACGGCGGCTCCGAAGCCTACGCACCCTGCACCCACCGTAGCTGCGGCCAAGAGCCACAATGGCGCGCGAAAACCCGCCACGGCGACCGGTGCCGTTGCGGGTTGCGTATGCCCTGTCGCAGAATGCCCATCGCCACCGCCGCCGCCACCACCGGGCAAAGACGCCTGGAGGCGCGCACGCAAGCGATCCTTCGCTTCGCTGGGCGCATCGATCACCCGCGCACTGGCGAGCAAGGCTTCCATCTCGTCGTCCATGGGCTCTCGCGCGTCGTCATGAGCATTCATGCGACACCTCCTGACGCTGACTTCTCGTTCTTCATGCGATGAACCGCTGCGCGAAACTCGTCGCGTGCGAGCCGGAGGCGCGAGTACGCCGTATTGAGGGGAATGGAAAGCGTCCGGGCAACCTCGGGGATGGGGACTTCATCGAGATCGTGGAGAATGAAGACGGGCCGACGCTCTTCATGGATCTTGGCGACCGCGCGCTCGACCAGTAACCGTGACTGCTTGTCTTGCAGGAGCTCTTCCGCGCCCGGTACGTGCTCGCTCGGCTCGGCGTCGGCTCCGATGACTTCGACGCGATGGCGCGCAAGACGGCGATAATCGGATGCCATGCGGAATGCGAACGCAAAGAGCCACGGGCGAATGGGACGCGCGGCGTCATACGTGTCGAGGCGCCGATAGACTTCCATGAATGCGTCGTGCGTGACGTCCTCGAGGTCGCGCGTGGGTACGCCGAGCCTGGCGAGCGAGCGCCACATGTACGCAAACTCGGCCTCGAATATCGCATCGAAGCGAGCGCGTGGGGCATCATGCGCGTCATGGGAAGCAACGTCGGACATGGCTCGAGGGGTACCTGGGAACAGCCGGAGAGATCCGTCACGAAAAGTCTGGAAACGTCATTCGAAAGAAAAGGAGGGGCCAGCGCCCAGAGAGAGCGCCACGGGGTCCGATGTGTACACTACCCTGCCATTGACGCGGAGCTCGTAGGGGGCTAGCGGCGCAGCCACTTCACCGAAGACGCGCACGCGTAGGGCCGTTGTGACAGGAATGGCGACGGACAGGCGTCCCCCCAGCGCGAACCAGAGTTGCGTATCCGATCGCGGTGAGGTGATATCTCGAGAGGAAACTGCGAGCGACGCCATGGTGAGCGGCACACAGAACGCGAGGATGCTCGCTCGCGCACAAGGGCCGAACGTTGCCCCGGTGATCGCGGCCGAAACCGTGCCCCCTTCCGAAGTCGAGCGGCCCGCCGGTGCATCGATACGAGTCGAAAGCTCGGCGCCGATGTATCTGTAATATACATTTGCCCACAAGTCGGGCCCGGCTGCGACCGCTGGCGCCGCCAGAAAGGAAACGTGCCCACCCGTTCCGATACCGAACGAAAAGCGGCTTCGTGGAGGAGAGACCGGTGGCGGAGGCGCCATCGGCGGAGGCGGGGGATCTGGCGAAAGCGGGATGGGCGGCACACTCGCCGGGTCCGAGGGAGACTCGTCTTTCGGCGGTGGACGCACGAGGACGAGCGGATCGAGCGCGATGCTGATCGTGAGCGCCAATGTGTCCGTCAGGTCGGCGCAGTCGTCGCCTTTGCTCTTGAGGATGCGTTCGCCGCGCTCCTTGCCTTGCCGATCGGCCATGGTGAGCCGCGCAACGAAGCGCGATTCCTCTCGCCGTACCGTGACCGCAATCGTGCTTTCGGCAATGGGACGAAACGGATCACGCCCCAAGCGCTTGGCGACAGCGTTCGTCAGACCTTCCTCGTCGACGCACGCTTCTGCGCCTTCGCCGCGCATGTAGACGAGACGAGCGGTAGGCGCGGCGCGGCTCGCGGCGGGCCAAAAGCCAGCTGCGAATGCGAGCACCGAAAGTAATCGAGCCTTCCGCATCGGATGCACCGTGGCGTAGCCCACCCTGGGAGCTTACGCCACGGTTCACATGACTACCGAAGAGCTTCCTCGGACGACGGTTCCATGCGGCCCACGATCATCGTGCGATTCGGCGCTCCGGGGTCGAGCACGGGGATGGCGAGGTTCGACACCACGAGTTCCTCGCCTCGCGCCGACTTGGCAGCCTTCAGGTAGAATGCAGGTGTCCCGACCATGCCAGAGACCCCGAGCGAACGGGGAGGAAGCTCGCCGAGAGCGCTCTTGTCGTATTGCATGAGCGCGCCCGCTTGCGAAAAGTACAGGTCTCGTACGCCGACTGCCAGGAAGCGAGGCTCCGGTGACGTCGCTGGGATCGAGTAGAGTTCGTCCTCGCGGAGGGTCTCGGTCCGCCAATCGATCCTCGCAGAGACGAGACGACTGAAGGTCTGGCCCTGCATGCCCTGTGGTGGAGTCATGTAGTAGAGCACGTCACCATGGGCATTCACGACCTCGTCGAGGTCCGGGGCGAACGCGCCAAGCGAAAGGCCCCATTGCGGCGACACGATGCTCTTGTTGCCAGTGGGCGCACTCGCAAAGAGGTCCGCAGGCTGATCGTCGTACATGTTCGTCTGACCAACGTAGAACTGCGCATGGTCCGCGACGGTGTTCACGTACGTCTTCCCGTTGGAATGGTAGTAGCTCTTCGTCACGAAACTGCCATCGCTCTGGTAGAGGACGTAGGAGTGCTCCCGAAGGTACTGGACATGTCCGGAATCGATCGTGGTCACGCGACCATCCTCGAGGCTGACGAGCTCGAATGCCGAAGGCATTCCTCGATAGAGTAGCGGCTTGCCACCGGACGATGCCTTCTCGAGCCGCACGAGTTTGCGCACGACGTCGAAACGTCGGGTTTCGTTCCACGTCACGAGTGCCGCCGAACGACCGTTGGAGAACTCGATCACCTTCGCGGTCTGCGTCTCCGTGTCGAGCGTGAGCGCATGCGTCCCGTCGAGAAGCGCGACGCCCAACGGCAAGTCACACGCAAGCAATTCCGTTCCGGGCGGCGCCTTGCACGCCTTCGAAGGATCGATGGGCTGCGAGGGATTCGACGGAGTTCCTGCCCCCGGTGCAGCCGGGACCGAAGCCCCCGGCCCCGTCGCTGCGGGCGACGGTTCGATCCGCCCACCACAAGCCACTATCGACAACACCAAGGGGAACGCCAAAGCGGAGATACGCGACATAAGACCTCGTTTTCACGCCCATCCTCGAGCGCATGTCCTCACTTGGGACGAGGCCTTCCCTTCCGTCAGACTATTTGCATGAACTGCAAGCGCGCCGCCCTTTCCGGGCGACGTCCCCTCGCAACTTTCGGCCAAGTGAACTACGGTCGTCCTCATCGCTGATGACCGCCCCCAACCAAGAGCAAGCCACCATCTGGAACGAACAAGCGGGCCCCAAGTGGGTCGCGATGCAGCGTGATCTCGATGCGGAGCTCGAGCCCCTCGGTGTCGCTGCGGCCGATGCGCTTCGGCTCTCTTCCGGCGCGCGTGTCCTCGACATCGGATGCGGGGCCGGCGCGACCACCCTCATGCTCGCAGAGCGTGTGAAGCCCGGCAGCGTGCTCGGCGTCGACATCTCGAGTCCCCTGCTCGCCCGCGCGAAAGAGCGCGCCGCGGGGCTCGCGAACGTCTCGTTCGAGCTGGGGGACGCGCAGACGTTCTCGTTCGAGCCTGCGTCGTTCGACGCCCTCTTCTCACGCTTCGGCGTCATGTTCTTCGCCGACCCCGTAGCGGCCTTCGGCAACATAGGGCGGGCGCTCCGACCGGGTGGCAAGCTTGCCTTCGTGTGCTGGCGAAGCGTCAAAGAGAACCCGACGTTCAGTCTTCCAATGGAGGCGGCGCTTTCGCTCTTGCCGGAGGTCCCGGCCCCCACTCCGGCTGGCGCCCCGGGCCCTTTCGCGTTCGCCGACGAAGCCCGCGTGAAAGACATTCTGAAAAGTGCAGGATACACAGACGTCGCCGTGACGCCCCATGACGCTTCGCTCGTCTATGCGGGGCGCCCCGACCTCGAAGGCGCGGTCGACCTGGCCCTACAAATTGGCCCCCTCAGCCGCGCGATCGCAGCGCTCCCCGAAAGCGACCGTGGCCCGATTCGTGAAGCGGTGCGAGCAGCCTTTTCGCGCCATCACGGTCCGAAGGGCGTCGTTCTCGGTGCGGCTACCTGGATCGTGACGGCTGCGCGGAGCTCATAGACCGCTACTTCCCGCCTGCGTCAGAGCTCGCGCCTCCGTCGGGACCGCTGCAGCCCTGTGAGTACGTCTTACCCTTGGTGCCCGACCAGCAGGTGAGGGTCTCCGTCTTTCCGCACCCCTCGACGCGGTACTGATCGCCTCCCAAGCTCGTCGCCGTCACCTTCTCGTACGGGCAGTTGAGTCTCGTCGACCCGTTGGATTTTGCTAGTTCGAGAGCGCTCGCGCAGGCAAGGGATAGGAACGTCAACGCCAAAGCAAAGAGGGGTAGGTGCGTCTTCATACACGCAACGCTACCCGGAGCGTTCACTACTGCAAGCGAAGAATGACTACTTGAGCACAGAGGGTTCGACCGCGTTCTGTACAGGAGGCTGCTGTTTGAGGGCGAAGATGAGCGCCTCTTTGTCTTCCTTCGTCATGCCCGAATAGTACGACCACGGCATCACGTAGAGCGGCCTTCCGGCCTTGCCCTTCCCTTCGTCGAATACGCGGCGAAGGTCAGCTTCCGAATAGGCGCCGATCCCCGTCGCGGGATCGCTCGAAATGTTCGGCGCCACGAAGCGTCCCTTTGGCGTCGTGAAGGCAAACCCGCCGCCGAGCGCTTTGCCGGGAAGCGGCTGGCGATGCGAGTCGTATGTGTCGTGACAGTCGTGGCACGATGCGACTTGGAGCAACCATTCGCCGCGCGCCTTCTTGTCGGTTACGGGCGGTGCGGGCGGAGGCGAGCCCGTGAGCGGCTGCGGCACCGCGCGGATGAACATCGAGACCGGAAACTTCACCTCCGTATGCCCCCCGCCTTCGGCCGTTTTTGCCGGAGGGACCGTACGCAGGTACGCGATGATCGCGAGCGCATCTTCGTCGGTGAGCGTCTTCGCGTACGTGGTGTAAGGCATCTGCGGGAAGAGCGGACGGCCATCGCGCGAAACGCCCTCTCGCATCGCGCGGAGCACCTCCCCATCGGTCCATGCGCCGATTCCCTCTTCCTTGTCGGAAGAAATGTTGGGAGCGCGGAGTCGACCAGGAAACGTGGGGTCCTTGAAATCACGACCCGCCCCCACCTTGCCCACGACGGGGGGCTCCCCGGGAACGTCTTGTACCGGCGAGTGACAGCCAAGGCAGCCCGTCACGTTCTCGACGAGATAGCGACCTCGCTCGATCGTTTCTTTGCTCGTATTGGCCGTCACGCTCGGGGCAGGACGTGACTTCGGCGACAGCACGTAGAACTTCACGGCGAGGGAGAGAACCCCGAGGAGCACGAGCGCGCCCACCGCAGCCAACACACGTTTGATGATCTTCTTCATTTCTCAGGGTCGCTTTCCGTCGTCGAAACTTCGAATCTGTCTTACGAGCGCTTGCAGTTGCTCATCCGTGAACATCGCCCCGAAAGGCGGCATGGACGCCCCCTTGCCCCGCACGATGGTGTGGCGGAGTTCGTCGTCCGTGCGTGCCGTTTGAAATGCGCGATCGCGGAAATTCCGAGGCGCGGGACTCCCCTCCGAAGAAGGAAGACCTCCGCCGCCGGTCGCGCCATGGCAGCGCGCGCAGTTGGTGGAGAAGAGAGCCGCCCCATCGACGGCCTCTTGCGGCTTTTTGGCACAGCCCCCGAGGGAGAAGGAGAGGCTCGCACAAGCGAGCAAAACGAGCACCAGGGGTCGCTTCACACGCGTATTAAGCACGCCTACCTCTTCCTTGCCAAGGAAGCGATGGACAGGCGGGTGCGCCCGTTTTACGTAGAACGTCGATGAACACTGCCCGATACCGCTACGCCGCGGGCGCGCTCTGTTTGGCCGGCCTTTTGTGCACGGGGCCTGCCAGTGCATTCGAAAAGCAGCATCATCTCGGCGTGGGGACCGGCATGACACTCCTCGGGGCTGCACAATCCCCCGTAAGCCTCGGCGGCGCTGTCGGTGCATTTTACACATATGGCCTCACAGACCAATTCAATCTTCTGGTCGAAGGGAGCTTCGCGCTCCAGTCGTACGTCACCTCGCCCGTGAGCGACAAAGATGCGACCATCCCGAAGGTTCGACCTCAGTACGTCGGTGGCGGCGGGGCTGGTGTTGCGTACGTCCTCGACGTGCTTCAGTGGGTTCCCTACGGAGGCTTGCTCTTTGGCGTGAACACCTTCAGCGGCGGCACGATGGCGGGCACGGTGGTGAGTCCCGACGCAGTTCTCGCGATCGGCCTCGACTACCAGTTCAGCCGCAAGGTCACGTTGGGCGGCGCTTTCCGCCAGCATTTCGCGCTGACGCAGCTCAGTACCTACCCGTCGTACACGCAGCTTTTCCTGAAGCTCGAGTACACCTGGGGCTATTGATTTTCCACTGGGGCCCCTACGGCCCTGGGGTACACTCGCGAAAATGAGCTTCTTCGGAAAAGTCGCGATTGTCACCGGTGCGTCTTCGGGTATCGGCCTCAAGGTTGCCGAAAAGCTGGTCGTGCGAGGCGCCAAAGTCGCTCTCGTCGCGCGCACGCGTTCGGCCATCGAAGCCGTAGCCGCTAGGCTCGGGAGCGATCACGCGGCGGCCTTCCCGATGGACGTGTCCGACCTCGGCGCACTGGAGAGACTTCCGGAGCGCGTCGTGCAACGCTTCGGTGCCCTCGACATCGTCGTCAACAATGCGGGGCTCAACAACCGCGGATCCATCGCGAAACACAGCGCACGGGCGCTCGCGCAGATCATCAACGTGAACCTCACGGCTCCGGTCGTCCTTACCCGCGCCGCCTATCCGCTCATTCAGCGCGGCGGCAGCATCGTGTGCGTCGCCAGCATCGCAGGCATGGTGCCCGTCCCCGGGGAAGCTACCTACAGCGCATCGAAGGCCGGCATCCGCGCGTTCTCCCGCGCAGTCGCAGACGACTTCAAAGACAAGGACGTGCATACCGGTATCGTCTCACCGGGCCCCGTCGACACGACGTTCTTCGGCGAGGAGCTCGAGGCCGTCGCGAACCTCGTGTTTTCGCAGCCGCTCAGCACCGCTGATGAAGTGGCGGAGGCGGTCCTCGAATGCATCGAAAAGCGCGCGGTCGAAATCGCCGTTCCGGCCCGCTCCGGCACCATCGCGACCGCCGCGTACGTACTTCCCAGCCTGGCCGAGCGCATCCGTCCGATGCTCGAAAAGCGCGGCGCCAAGGCGAAGAAGAAGTACATCGCCATGAAGCGCGCCAAGGGCTGACGCCCCGTGACGAATTACGGAAGCTATCTCCTCGAGACGTTTCTGATGCTCGTCTGCGTCTGCGGCGCAGCGTGGGCCATTTTGTTCGGGGCACGCAAGCTCGGCTTCGGGCGCGCAAAAGGCCCCATCTCCATGCTCGGGCAACTGCCACTCGATGCGCGGCGCTCGGTGTTTCTGGTGCAGGTCGGGCCGAAGGTGCTCGTCGTCGGTGCGAGCGAGGCGGGCCTGACGAAGCTCTCGGAGCTAGAGGCGAGCGAGTTGTCGACTCAGGCGCAGAGCAGTGGTGGCGCCAAGGACGCATCCCCGGCAGGAGCGGCCTTCAAAGACGTTCTCGCGAAGCTGACGAACGAACCTGCATCGAAGGACGACGCATGAACCCCGCGCACGGCGACGGTGACTTGCTCTCGAAGCCGTTCGTGCTGGTGCTCGCACTGGCGCTCGTCTCGCTTCTGCCATTCATCTTCATGGCCTTCACGTCATTCGTGAAGATCTCGACGGTGTTCCAGATCGCGAAGAGCGCGCTCGGTGCGCAGAGCGTCCCCTCCAACACGGTCATCATGGCGCTCGCCGCTTCGCTCACGGTGCTCGCCATGGCGCCGGTGGGCGAGAAGATCGTGGCGCGGGTGACTCCAGTGCTCCACGACAAGTCACTCGACACGACGACCATGGTCGAACGAGCCGCTTCGGCGGTGGCCGAGCCGATGCGCGAGTTTCTGAAGAACAATGCGAGCGAGGCCGAGAAGGCACGCTTTTTCGAAGTCGCAAAGAACGCGCGACCCGAGGCCGAGCGCGCGAAGGTCGGGAGGGACGACCTCACCATCCTCGCGCCGGCATTCGTCGTCACCGAGATCACCGAAGCCTTCGCCGTAGGCTTCCTCATCTTCCTGCCGTTCCTGATCATCGACCTCGTGGTCGCGAACGTGCTGCTATCGCTCGGCATGCAGACCTTGAACCCGACGCAGGTGAGCTTGCCTTTCAAGCTCCTCCTGTTCGTCGCCATCAACGGCTTTGGTCTGCTCGCGCAAGCGCTCGTGGCCGGCTACCGCTGACCGAAGGGCTGTCTCTCGAGAGAAGGGGCAAAGCCCCGAAAAGGCTGTGGAGCAGAGGGGGATCGAACCCCTGACCTCGGCATTGCGAACGCCGCGCTCTCCCAACTGAGCTACTGCCCCGATTTCCGCGGGATTCGCCTTGGCGAAGCCCTTGGTGAGGGAGCGCGAAATTACGCCGCGGGGGCCCGAAGTCAAGGAAAACCTCCGCCGGACGCGTTCCGGACTGGGTTCTGGGCTCCTTCTCCTTGGGAGGAGCCCGGATACGGCTACTGCCCGTCGCCGGCGGCGCGCCACGAGCGCGAAGACACCGAGCGCACTCGCGACGAATACCGGTGACGAACCGGAAGAATATGGATGCACCATACACCCTGTGTCCGCAGGATTCGAAGCGCTTTGGCCGGGCTTCGAAGCATCGATGGGCGCGTCCCCTGCACCAGCATCCAGGACGCCGGCGTCTTTCTCGTCGTCCGGCGGAACGTTCGCGAGGTAGCCGGGGTCCACTTCTTCTGCGATGGGAGCAATGTAGTCCGAGGCATAGACGTCGGGACGCGTGGCGTAGTTGGCGCCCGTGCAGGCCTCCGTCGTCACGAACGCGGGGATGCCGACGAGCGTGCTCACGCCATTCACCTTCCAAACGATGGCGCCTCCGGAGTCGCCATGACAGAGCGTCCCGTTCGTGACGCCCATCAGATCCGCTCCGAGGAAGCTGCTGACGGTCGTCTCTTTGCGGCTTCGAACGCCGCTGCTGACGGGACTCGTCGCATCCGTGAGGCCGTAGCCCACGGCAAGCATTGGCTGACCTTTGACCAGCTCGAGCGTGAGGGGGTCCGTGCGAAAGCGCATCGGGCGCAGGGGGATGGGATCCCTCGTGATCACGACGCCGATATCGTGCCCCGGCACCGTCGCTCCCTTGTAGCCCGGGTGGAAACGCTTCTCTTTGACTCGGACCCAGTTTTGCAGGTCATCCCTCTGCCCCTTGTCCTTGAAGTCGTTACCGAAGAAGATCGCCGACTCGACGGGGCCGATGATGTCGGGGAACACGCAATGCGCTGCCGTCAGTACCATATGAGGCGTGATGACGGTTCCCGTACACGACGAGTTGTTCTTCGGATCCGAAGCGTAGTGGAGGAGCAGCACCACCGACGGATGAGCGTCATCGCGTTCACCCCCGATGATCGGCGACGTCGCGTTGCCGATCACGTGATCGTCTTTCCCCGCACACCCCAAGCCAAGGACTCCACACAAGAAGGCGACACGATAGGCCAATGCAATATCTCTCGTTCGCATGCCGCGGGCCCAAGCAAAGAACGAACCACGAGGGCCTCGGCAGCGCGGTCCTTTCCATTTCCAAGGATTCGTCGCACCGCGCGCACACGAGCAACGAGCGCGCAGATCGTGACGATTCCCGGCGTCACGTGTCTGACGGGGGTGTGGCCCATTCGATCACGTCGGCGAGCGCGTCGATCGGAGAGGCCCCCTACAGTGTGCCGTTCCGATCTATATTGTTTCCGTGCGACGGGTTGGACTCGTGCTCTTGCTCGGCTTGGCGGCAGGGTGCACCAAAAAGTTGAAGCCGACTCCTCTTGGAACGACCTTCCTCGACTGGCATGGTACGGCGACACCATCGACGACGAGTGTTCGGCGCCTCGCACTTCGGAGCTCGACGGGCTCGCGATACGACTTCGACCTCACGCTCGGGATGACGGAAGAACGTCTCGGCTCAGCCGTCGCGGTTGCTCGCTCGAATCCCGACGGGTCGACGTTTCGCGGTTGGGTCACGGAAGATACGACGGGCATCAAAGACTTCGATCTTCCCGTGGGACGCGTCTTCGTGAGCGCGACGACGACTGGCCCCTGGACGTCGCGGGGCAATCAGTACGGCTCGAGCGCCATGCTCGAATTTCGCACGAAGGGACGCCTCACGAATGCGATGAAAGCGCCCATCCCGCGATGCGATGCCGGAGAAGCCCCGCCCAAGGGCGATATCTGCGAGCGCTGACGACGTACAGGATCGCAGGGATCCGCGCGTTTTCGTGATAGAAGCGTCTCGTGCGACGTCCTCCGAAGCGCGTGGTGTTTGGCTCGGTGCTGGCCTTGGTTGCTCTCTTCGTGACCTTGGTGATGAGCATCTTCCGCACGGGGCTCGAGGAAGCCGATGCGCTCGCAGCAGGTCCGAAGGGCTCGGCTGCGCTCGACGCAGGTGCCACGCTCGCGATGCTGGCTCCCACGGCGAGTGCCTCCGCAGCGCCCCCGGCGCCGCTCGCTTCTCCAAAAGCATCCGACGAGAGTGACGCGGGACCGCCGGAGGCTGTGGACCTTGCCATCGCTCCAGACGGAGGTGTCCCGTTCCACCCCAATACGACGAGCGGCTATCGCTCTCCGTTCGCGCAGCCGAACCCGTCGGTCGTCAGCCGTGCGAAGGTCGCCATTCTTCTGAACAGCGTCGACGACTACGACGTCAAGACGGGCACGTTTACGGCAGACTTCTTTCTCAGCCTCACGAGCGCCACGGCCATGCCGACCGTGAACCTCAGTTTCGCGAACGGCAAGATCGACAACAAAGAGGTCATGGCCGACAGGCCCACGTTCAAGCTCTATCGCCTGAATGGGACCTTCAAGTCGCCGCCGAATCTTCGCAAGTATCCGTTCGATTCGCAGCAACTTCAGATCATCGTCGAAGACAACATCCACGGCATCGATCGCATACGCTTCAGCGTCGACAAAGAGCGCACGCAAGTTTCGCGCAGCTTCCGAGCTGTCGGATGGCAGGTCTCGTACATCGAGGCGCGCGCGCTGAGCCAGTCATACCCGGATAGGTTCGAGGGCGACGACCTCTATTACAGCAGGTACGTGTTCTCGCTCGGGGTCGACCGATATGCGACCAGCGCCGCATTCAAGGTCTTCGTCCCTGCATTCGTGATCGTTCTGATCGCCCTCCTCGGCATGTGGGTCCCGGCACATGAAATGGAAGTTCGTTCGAACGCGGGCGCCCCGATGCTCGCCGCAGCCGTGCTCTTCCATTTCTCGCTCATGCAGGAGCTCCCTGCGACGAGCTATCTCACGCGTGCAGACAAGCTGATGCTCGGAGTCTACGTGTCACTCGCCATCGGCATGATCTCCACCTGGTGGATGTTCATCGTCAAAGAGGAGAACATCGACAAAGTGTTCCGGATCGCACGCGTGGCCGTGCCGGTCCTCACGGTCCTCATCATGGCCGCAGCGACGTTCACCTGACGGACGCCTACTTTCGGCGCAAGAAGGGGCATTTCGCGAGAAGCTCCTTCGGACGCGTGCGATCGCAATGCACGCCCACGACAGCCCCCGTCGCTTGCAGGTCACTGCAGACTTGAACGAGCTCGTAGTTCGCCTCGTCCTTTGGGTCTGCCTTGGCGGCGCAACTCGCAATTTTCGAAAATTCGCTTCGATAGCTCCCCTTCTCCGCGTTCCATGAATGCGTCAAGGTTGCGGGCACTTTGTCGCCAGTCTTGAGATTCGAAGCACACTGCGAAAAGGTCTTGTCGAGACGCACGAGCCTCCGCGCATCGGCGCCGCAGTCCGTAAACCTGAGCTCGAGGTCGACGAGTCCTGGGGTCTTTCCGTCGCCGAAGCGCTGTACGTGGACGATCTCGACGGTGGTGTCGTAGTTCTGCGGTTTCTCGCAACCGAACGCCCCCAGTACGAGAGCAACGAGAGCGATCGCGTATTCCCGACGCATGCCCCCACTTTATCGCAACGACCGGCGCCTTGTCCGTGCGATTCGCGGCGTCGTCGAGACCGGTAGAACCTTTCGCGCAGCTCAAACGTGACGCCCGAGCTTCGACCAGAACTTTTCGCGAGCTCGCCCGTCCATGCTCATCGGCCGTAGACCACCCGGCTCCCCTCTCCTTTTGGAGGTACTGGCGATGCGTTCACTCTCTCGAATCTCTTCACGATTTCTCTGCGTCTTTGCGGTGGGTCTCGCGGCGTGCACCAGCAAACCCGCTCCTCCGGTGGTCACTCCTGCGAACGGCCCCGACCCGGCACCGACTGCGGGAGACCTTCCGCCCCAAGCCGAGACGCCGGCAATCCCTCCCTCCCAGAGCAACCTCGTCGCCTTTCGCTCCTTCGACGACGTGCGACTTTATCTGAAAGACGCGGCTGCAACGGAGACGCGTCGCCAAGAGTCCGTGCGGCGCCAAGTCGAAGAGCGAAGGCGTCGCGAACTCGCGAAGCGCGACGCAGCGGCGCCCACGATGAAGGGCGGAGGATACTCGGACGCAGGTCCTCCGCATCCGGCGAAGGGCGACGCGCCCTCCCTCGCTCCAGCAGCGGCCGCCCCTGCGCCGATGAGCGACGCCGTGGGACGCAGTGAAGCGGGGCAGGCAAAGGCCGCGAACGGAGCGGCGGCGACGAGCATCACGAACAACCAACACGCCGGCGTGGACGAAGGAGACATCGTGAAGCTTCGCGGCAAGCATCTCGTCGTTCTTCGCCGCGGACGTCTCTTTTCTCTGCGGCTCGAGAACGACAAGATCGTACCCGTCGACCGCGTCGATGCGTTTGGGCCCGACATCGACCCATCGGGCACCTGGTACGACGAGCTACTCATCTCCGATCGGAAGCTCGTCGTCGTCGGATTCAGCTACGCACGCGGCGGCACCGAGGTGGGGCTTTTCGACATCGATGATGCGGGCCACATCAAATACAAATCGACCTATCACCTCAAGTCGAACGACTACTACTCCGCGCGCAACTATTCGAGCCGCCTCATCGGCGACAAGCTCGTGTTCTACATGCCCACGTATTTGAATGCGCGGGCGAACGATCCCATCGAGAACTTCCCGGCCATGCGGCGCTGGCACAAGGGTGCGAAGGCCGACGAGTTCCAGGTCATGGGGAATGGCTCGACCGTGTATCGGCCCGAGACACTCGCGACCATGCCGAGCGCGCTCCACAGCGTGGTGACTTGCGACCTCGCGGGTGCTCAGCCCGTGTGTGACGTGCGTTCCGTTCTCGGGAGCTATTCGCGTACGTTTTACGTCTCTCCGTCTTCGGTCTACGTGTGGACCCACGAGTACATCCAACCGGAGCAGCTCTACGAAGACGACGAAGCGATGACGCCTCGCAAAGCCGAGCAACGCGCGAGCCTCTTTCGGCTCCCGTTGAACGGGGGTGCGCCTTCCCGCGTGCTGGCAAGCGGTGCTCCAACGGACCAGTTCTCCTTCCTCGAGGGCGCAGACGGCTTCCTCAACGTCCTCGTGCGCGGCCAAGGCAACGGCGATGCCATGTGGCAAACCGAAGGACGCGGCGGTTCGACGGCGATGCTTCGCTTTCCGATCAGCCGATTCTCCGGCCCGGACATCCACGTGCCGAAAAGCTTCTACACCGAGCTGCCGAGCGTTGCGGGCTACACCATGCAGAATCGCTTCGTCGGCGACTCTGTGCTCTATGGCGCCGGCAATAGCTGGGGCTACGCGCGGAATCGCGTGCAGCAGACGAACCAGGTCTACACCTACAGGTACAAGGAGAAGCGGCCGGCTCAGGTGCTGCCCCTTGAACACCCAGTCGACCGCCTCGAGCCCATGGGAGGAAATGCCCTCGTCGTCGGTGGCGACGGGAGCAACTTGCACTTTACATCCATTGCACTCGGCGCTGCGGATGCGCGTATTGCGTCAAGCTACGTTCGAGAACATGCCTCCCAGGGTGAACTTCGTAGTCACGGCTTCTTCTTCCGGAGGGACACGGAGGAATCGGGTGTGCTCGGCCTACCTGTGCGAGGCGATGCGCAGCCCGGCTACGCGCACCTGTTCCGCGACTCGGCATACGTGCTCTTCCTGAAGAGCGACGCACTCAAGCTCTCCGAATTCGGTCAGCTTGGCTCCAACCTCAACGGTGCACCACAGGACGGGTGTCGCGCTTCGTGTGTCGATTGGTACGGCAACGCTCGGCCCATCTTCATTGGCAACCGGGTCTTTGCGCTCCTGGGCTACGAGCTCGTGGAGGGCAAGGTCGAGCACGGTCGCATCCAGGAATTCCGCCGGTCGAGTTTCGCACCACCGCCTCAGGCGACTCGCAACAGCGGCCCGGCGGAGTGGGAGTAAGGCCAGGTCGAGCAAGGTCGACAGCGCGAGGGCCACGATTGCTGGCCTTCTCGCGGTGGCGCTCGATTCAAAGAGCCAGCGTGGCGCGAACGTCTTCTGTTTCGTGGGTCTTCAGCTTCTCCATCAACTCGGAGAGCTCGGGGCTTTCGGCCTTCGGCAGCTGAATGAGGAAGTGCACGTAGAGATCGCCGGGCTCTCTCCCTTTTCGGCTTGCTCCCTTGCCGCGAACGCGGAGGGTGGCTCCGCTCTGGGTGTGCGGGGGAACTTTGAGACTCACGGCGCCGTCGAGGGTCGGGACTTTCACCTTCGAACCGAAGTAGGCTTCGCTTGCAGTGACGGGAACGTCGACGTGGAGGTCATCGCCCTCGCGGCGATACTGTGCATGGGGTTTGACGCGAACGACGAGGAACAGATCACCGGGCGGTCCGCCGCTCGGGGAAGGGGCGCCCTGTCCAGCGATGCGGAGGCGACTTCCGTTTTCGGCCCCCGCAGGAATGCGTACCGTGACCGTGCGCCCATAAGGACGAAGCTCGAGAACCGTGCCTCGAAGCGCTTGCGCGAAGTCGATTTCGATCTCGCTCTCGAGATCCGGCCCCGGGACCGGTCCGCGACGACCGCCACCACGCCCGAAGAAATCGGCGAAAGGCCCCTGATCGGCCCCTACTCCGTTGCCAAAAAGGTCTTCGATGCGAACGCGGCCTCCACCGAAGCCGCCTCCACCGAAACCGCCGCCGCCCTGCTGCTGCCATTGACGCGCTTGGCGAACGCGATCCGCATCGAAACCTTCGCGAAGGCCTTCTTCACCGAACTCGTCGTAGGCTGCCCGTTTCTTCGGATCGGAGAGCACTTGAAAAGCCTGGTTCACCTGCTTGAAGCGCGCTTCGGCCTTCGCGTTACCCGGGTTCTTGTCCGGGTGCAGGTCTTTCGCGAGCTTGCGGTACGCCTTTTTGATCGCATCGGCGTCGGCAGTCTTCGCGACCCCCAATGTTGCATAAAGGTCCTGGGCCATAATCCAGCTCTAACGTAAGTCGCTTGCGGTTTGGGTCAAGACATCGAAAGGGTTCGTCAAATACCGCCGTCGTTGCGCGTGGGGACGGGAGCTGCTTCGGGGAGTTCCACGTCGAGACGCCACCCGCTCGGCTCTTTCACGCATGCGATCATGGCGCGCTCGGCCTCGTGGTCGCCACGGACATCGACATTGGCGCGGTCGCCATTCACGACGGCGCGATAGACCCGCGGACGGAAACGGAGACCGAACCGACCTGCCGCCAGCATCTCTTCCGGCGGAACCCTTCGTCCGAGTACGCGCGCGGCACGTTCGGCCCGAGCTTCCAGATTCTTGCGCGCAGGTGCAGCGAGAAGCGCGTACGCATCGCGCGAAGCCTTCGCATCGACGGCCGTGTCCTCCATGCGCTCCACCCAAAGGCGAACGGCCCCCTCCGGCGTCGAGTCGAGAGGCGGGCGCGCGCAACCGAAACCACCGAGCATGCCGACGGTGAGCAGCGTGAGAACGAGCGCACACGCCAAACGGACGCGCAGAAGCAGCTTCATTTCTGCGCTTCACCCCCGAGGCCCATGGAGCTTCGCACGCGCTTCATGGTTTCGCTCGCGATGGACCGCGCGGTGGCGGCTCCGTCGCCCAAGATCTGACGAACGTCCTCGATCTTCGTTTCCTTGCGCTTGATGCGGAGAGGAATGAGCTCCTTTTCGAAGTTCTCGAACAGCATCGTCTTGCAGTCGAAGCAACCCCAGCCCGCGGTCGTGCAGTTCTTGACGACCGTCTGCTGCTGCTCCTCCGTGCTCATCACTTTGTGCATCGTGTAGATGTTGCAGACCTCGGGACGACCTGGGTCTTCACGCTGCACGCGCTGCGGGTCGGTGTAGGCACCCTTCAGCTTCTTCCAGAAGGAGTTCGAATCCTCGAAGAGGCCGATGCCGTTGTTCAGCGACTTGCTCATCTTCGTGAGGCCATCGAGCCCCATGATACGCGGTGCGTTCGACAGACGCGGCTGCGGTTCGACGAACACCTTGCCGAAGCGATGATTGAAACGGCGCACGGTCTCCCGGGCGAGCTCGAGGTGCTGCAGTTGGTCGTCGCCTACGGGAACGACCGTCGCTCGATAGAGCAAGATGTCGGCGCTCATGAGCACCGGGTAGGTGAAGAGCGCGGTCGACACGAACTCGGCGTTCTCGCTCTTGTCTTTGAACTGCGTCATGCGCTGGAGATCGCCCATCGGCGTTGCCGCGGAGAGATACCAAGCGAGCTCGGTATGCTCGCGCACGTCGGACTGCACGAAGAGCGTGCAGTTGTTCGTGTCGAGCCCTGCCCCGACGAGGTCCATCGCCAAGTCGTCGATGCGCTTCCGGAGCTCCTTCGGCTTGTACGGGACCGTGATCGCGTGTGCGTCGACGAGACAGAAGAGAAGTCGCTCTCCCGTCTCTGCGGCGGCCCGCGTCTGGGCGACCCACGTGCGCACCGCCCCGAGGTAGTTGCCGATGTGGACTTCTCCGGAAGGCTGGATGCCGGAAAAGACCGTGGCGGGACGCGGGGGCTTCGGTGCTTCGGGAGACGGGGCTTCGGAGTTGGACATGGGAAAACCGGAAAGGTCTTCATACACGTTTCCGGCCCGAAATGCCCCCTAGCGTCCCCGCTTTCGCAAAGCTCAGCGGCCGGCGAGTGCCTTCACGGGAGACCCCGCCTTGAGGCCCGTTCCGAGCTCGGACCACTTCACGAGAAAGCCTTCTCCGGCGAGCGGCGAGTCTGCATGGTCGAGGTGGCGGTCTACGTGAACGCGAATGCCTGCCTTCGTGATCGTGAAGTCTTCCACCTTCTTCGTATCGGTGAGGGTGACCGCGCTCTTGCAAACGCCTTCGAGACGCGGCGAACTCGCCTCTTGGGCCTCGAGCTCCGCTTTGAACTGAGCATCACACCGTGCAATCAGCTTCTGCTTACCGGCGGCGGTCAAGAGGTCCGAGAGCGCAATGGGCTTGCCGGTCGAGAGGTTCAAGTTGATCGGCTTGATGAATTCGCCGGGCATGCCGTCATACGACGCTTCGAAGCGATAGAGTACCGACAGAACGTAGCCCTCGTTGACTGCCGCTTCTTTGAAGCCCCCCGTGACCGTCATCGATTCGTCGCAGCGATTCTCGGGGCTTTGCTCACCGTAGTAGAGCGCGGCATTCAAGAACTTGCCGATCACCACTGTCGGAGACGACGGACTTCCTGCCGGTGCGAGCGCGCGAGCGTACGTCACGTTGAACACGCACTTCGTGTCTGCGGGACCCCGAACGGTCTTCTTGTAGGTTTCGGTGAGCAGCGTGGCCTTGGGCCTGCCTGCCGTCACGTCGTCCTCTTGACCGTCGCTCGAGTCTGCGCCGGCACAGGCAACGAGAGGGAGGCTGGCAGCGATGAGCAGGGCGTATGCAGTTTTCATGAAAGTCATTTCCTTCTTGGTTCGTGGTGGTCCGAAAGGGGACGAAACGTCTCGTGATTCAGTGAGGTTGAAGGGCCTCGAGTTGCTGCAGGAAGATCGCTGCTTCGATGCGACATTCGTCGTTCGCGGCTTCGGTGGCGGCCTTCGTTCGGCGTTGAATCATGACGGCACAGAGCGCGACGTTTCCGTCATTGATCGTCTTCACCGTCTTCGAGAGGCTCTGCGGCGACGCATCGAGGATCGCTTGCTCGACACCTCGTTCGACGCACGTGCGAATCTTGGAGACGTTGCCCTCGACCTCCGAGTAGCAAGCGGCTTGCTCGTTGCGACGGATCCCCCAGAGCGTCGCATACGGAGGACCGCCAAGTTCTCCGTACGTTTGAACGAGACGCGCGATCGCGTACTCGATGTGATAGCCGCAGTTCGACTTCAGGCCGGCCGCGTCGACGCCAGCTTGGTTCACCGAATCGACGTACGCACCGCAGGCCGCCTCTGCCATCTTGCGGTAGGCGCTCATCGCCGTAGCTGCGGGCTGCGCGGTGCGACTACGGCGAGCATCGAGAGGGCGGGCGACCCTATTGTTCGCAGCAGCGAGACACGTTTTCGCGGAGGCGCGCGCGGCAGTGACCGAAGTAGGCGCGCTGTGGATGGCTGCCGCCGCCGTATCGAGACATTTCTGCACCATCTTGCCGTGCGTCGCGGAGGTGAGGTCGTCCTCGGCGGCGTCCTCGGCGCTGGCTTCCTCCGCAGAGGCGCAGCCGCCAGAGAGCAAGGCGAGCGGCAACGCGACGAGAACGGCCGCAAGACAGGAACCTACAGGGGCGGTGGTGGGGTTCGATGTGGGCATACCCGTCTATGCGGTGAGCCCTCGCGTCCCATTTCTCGATCTTCGATCTTTTTTCTGATTCCCCAATTTTAATGGCAGGTTGGCGGATCCTCCGACCCCCACCCCTCCCCACGAGGGCGAACGGACAACGGGATCATGGGTGCGCGTGTCAGCGTGTGCCGAAGGTCTTCCCTCCAGCGGCTATCACCGCGAATCAACAGGGTTTACGAGCGGCACGAAAGCTGCACAATCGCGCGCATGCATTTCAAAACGATCGCCCTTGGGACCGCATTGTCTTTTGCACTCCTCGCCGGACTCGAGCGTGATGCAGCGGCATGCGGGGGTTGTTTCATCCCGAGCGAAAACAACACGGTCGTCACCGATCACCGAATGGTGCTGAGCATCGATCTCCAGCAGAGCACTCTCTACGACCAGATCCGCTACCAGGGCAGCCCCGAGTCGTTCGCGTGGGTCTTGCCCATTCGCGGTGAAGCGAAAGTAGGGGTGAGTGCGGACGTCGTCTTCTCGGTGCTCGATGTGAACACGAGCGTGCAGGTATTGCGGCCGCCCACCAACTGTCCGCCGCCTCCCTATTGCCCAGACGACAATGAGCGCTCTGCGAGCGCCTCGGGAGGTAGTGCGGACGCGGGTGTCAGCCCCGTAAGCGTTCTCAAAGAGGAAACAGTCGGTCCTTACGAAACGGTGCAGTTGCGTTCAAGCGATCCTACCGCCCTTCGCACGTGGCTGGCCGATCGCGGTTTCCAAGTTCCCGCCGCCGTCACTTCGGTAATCGACTCGTACATCGACGAGAAGTTCGATTTTCTCGCCGTCAAGTTGGTGCCAGGCCAGGGCGTACAATCGATGGTGCCGATTCGCGTGACGACGCCAGGAGCTTCGCCGCAGTTACCCCTCCGCATGGTCGCGGCGGGCACCGGCGCGAATGTCGGCATCACGCTGTGGACCGTCGCGGATGGTCGCTGGGAGCCGCAGAACTTTCCGTCGTTCGTGGTGAAGCAAGAAGACTTGGTGTGGGACTGGACGACATCCTCGAGCAACTTCAAGTCCGTGCGCGCAGCCAAGGTAGGGCAACTCGGCGCCGGAGCGTGGGAGAGCGAGAGCTCCATCCGATTCGGAGCGTCGAACCTGGAGAACCAAATCGAACGCGGACAGTTTCGGGGCAACGACGGAACGTCCCAGTATCAGGCAGTGAAAGACGGCAACGGCAACGTCATCAAGACCGCGCAGCAAGTCTTCGACGAAGACATGATTGCGCTCTTCGGGTCGGCGAACCGCACGGTGCGCGTCACACGACTGCGTGCCGATCTTCCGCAGGCTTCGCTTTCGAACGATCTGTCGCTGCAAGCATCGACAGACCAGAGCGAGCTTTCACGCGTCCGCCAAGTATCGCGCGAAGCCAACCAACCGAACTGCCCCGTCTACAGCGGCTGCAAAGTCGTGGGCACCGCGCCGCGCGATCTCGCAGCGGGCAGCTATGGTGCGACCCTCGGTGGCGGAGGCTGTGCGACCGGAAGCACCCGTGAGTCCCGCGACGCTTGGGGCAGCGGCGTTGGCCTCCTGTGCGCGGTGGGAATCATGCTCGCGACGCGCCGCCGTTCCACACACTGAAGGACACGCGGCACGACACGCGGCTTTTTCCGGGCGTATCCTTGATGGAGCGGCGTTCTGTTGCGGCAAAGTCGACACCTGATGCTGGAGTGAATACAGTTCGGGGCCCGCGCGCAGACAGTTGGCGCGCGTCGCCACAAGGCACGCTGTCTAAGTCGCCAGTATTACGAAGCGACCCCGCTTCGCATTGATTGGCCCGACCGATGCATAGAAGAGAGTCATTCTCTCCAAGTCGCCCGAGAGCGACTGCGTCACCTCGACGCATACCCAATCACCACAAGGAAAACACTCACATGAAGACGCTTTCTCTCACTCTTCGCCGCGTTCGTGCATCTGTCCGCACCGACGTCAACACCGGCTCGCGCATCAAGGTCCAAGGCGGGGGCGGCTGCAACTACGGCACGTGTCCTCCAGGATCGGGTTGCTACAACACCGGCAATCCCCCTCCCGGCGGAGGCGGCATCGGCGTCGTCGCCATTGGCAATCCGCCTGCCCTCGGCTAGGGCGGACCCAGCGGAATCGACAAGCGCGCCTGCGCGCGATTCCATCTCTTCAGGCCTCTTCGTTCGAGCGAAGGGGCCTGTCGCTTTTGTGACGGACCAAAGCGCGAAGGCACTCCGAAAAACTCCAAAAAGTAGGTGATTATCCTACACCTCCATACCATTGCGAGTGTGGAACCCGGAAAGCGAGCCGTCACGCTCACATGGCGAGGCCGAGAGGCCTCCGAGAAGGCAGGGGCCAGCACCACCTCGAGTGGCCCCCGCCACGCGATCGAGCGCTATGAAGTCGGCGAGAGCGGCCTCTTTCTCCGGGGCGACAATCTCGCGGGCCTCGCCGCGCTTCTTCCGACCCATCGTGGCCGCGTCACACTCGCCTACCTCGACCCTCCCTTCTTGACCGGGCGCGTCTGGGAAAAGCGCGACCGGCAAACGGGTGAAGTCACCGCCGCCTTCGACGACCACTGGGACGATCGCGCCGCCTACCTCGAGTCGCTCGGTGCGCGCATAAGGCTCATCCGCGAACTCTTGACGCCCGACGGGAGCATGGTCCTCCACGTGGACCCGAAGACCTCTCACTACTTGCGTGTACTCTGCGACGAAATCTTCGGTGAAGAGGCCTTCGCAAGCGAGATCGTCTGGCGCTATCGACGCTGGCCTACGAAAACGCCGAATTTCCAGCGCGTTCACGACGTACTGCTCCGCTACCGCAAAGACCCCAAGGTCCCTCCCCGATTCAATCAGCTCTACGAACCTCTCTCTGCGAGCACGCAGAAGACATGGGGAGACAAGAAGCAGACGGCGGTGTTTGGTGCGGCCGGCAAACGGCTTCGATCGAGCACGGCGGACGAACCTTCGCGCGGCGTGCCCATGGGTGACGTATGGGACATCGGAGTGATCGCGCCGGTGTCCAAGGAGCGCACGGGCTATCCGTCGCAGAAGCCGGAGTTACTGCTGGAGCGCATCGTGACCGCGCTCTCGAATCCCGGCGAGATCGTCCTCGACGCGTACGCCGGAAGCGGAACGACCCTCGCGGTGGCCGCCCATCACGGAAGGCGCTTCGTCGGTCTCGACGCGTCGGACGTTGCATTCGAAACATGCAAGTCGCGGCTTTACGCGATCGGACATGCCTTCGAGAAAAGAGACGGCGCCTTCGCAGGGGATACCTCCCGCACACTCGGGCCTACGCCGCCAGAATCCGAATCGCGGCTTCGGACGAGCAGCGCGAGCAGCGAAAAGCGTCCCTTGAACAAGCGGGGGCGGCCGCCTATCGTAGCTCGGTCGCGAAATGAAAGATCAAGGTAGGCAACTCATCGGCGCCGCAGTGGTGGGGCTCGCGATCATCGCATCCGCGCAGGCGCCCGCTGAATTCCGCACGGTCGCCTATCTGATCGCGGCAGTCGCCTCGGTGCTCGCCGTCTTCTGGGTCTCCGGCGGCGGGGATCGCGAAGCCGAAGAGAAGCTCCGCGAGCTCAAAGAGCGCCTCGCCCGTGTCGCCGAAGCCGAACAAGCCGCCGAAGAGCTCTCTGACCGCCTCATGGAGCAAGCGCGCTCGCAACGCGAACACGTCCGCGACACGAACCGTGTCATAAGCGACCTGCTCGATACGTGGAAAGAGCTCGCCACACGCATCGACGCGCTCTCCCAAGGTGCCGAAGACTCGAGTTCGTCGGTCCTCGAGATCACGACCACGTCCGACGCCGTCGCCGAAAATGTGGCGGGTCTCTCTTCGAGCGTGCGGGAGACGGTATCGGCGATCGAAGAAATGGCGGCTTCCATTCGCGAAGCTGCGAAGAACATCGACGCCCTTTCGCTCACAGCGGAAGAGACCAGCTCCGCGATGAACGAGATGGATGTCTCCATCGATCAGGTGCAGTCGAACGCCAACGAAACGGCGCGACTCTCTGAGGAAGTGACCCTCGACGCCGAACGAGGCGCCGAGGCCCTCACGAAGACGATCGAGGAGATCAACCGAATCCGCGGCGGCTCCCAGGAAGCCGTGACGGCGATCTCGCTCCTCGGCTCGCGCATCGAGGCCATCGGCGAGATCGTCAACGTCATCGACGACGTCGCCGAGCAAACCAACCTCCTCGCGCTCAACGCCGCCATCATCGCCGCTCAAGCCGGTGAACAGGGCAAAGGCTTCGCGGTCGTCGCCGACGAAATCAAAGACCTCGCCGAGCGCGCGGGTTCGAGCACGCGAGAGATCACCGAGCTCATTCGCACGATCCAGGCCGAATCCAAGAACGCGATCGTCGCCGTCGAACGCGGCGCGCAAAACGTCGACCGCGGCGTGTCCGTCTCGAACGAGGCCGAGCGCGCCCTCAAGAAGATCGTCGACAGTTCCCAGAAGTCCACGAACATGGTCCGCGCCATCGCACGCGCCACGGTCGAGCAGGCGCGGGGCTCCAAGCAGGTCACCGACTCCATCGGACGCATCGCCGAAACGGTCCAGCAGATCGCCACGGCGACGTCTCAACAGGCCCGCGGTTCCGACGCCATCATGCGGAGCGCCGAGAAGATGCGCACCATCACGGCGCATGTCGAACGCAGCGCTCAAGAACAGGCCCGCGGCGGTCGCCAGGTGAGCCTCGCCATGGAGCGCATCTCCACGATGGTGATGGCGATCGATGGCGAACAGAAGCGCCGCGCCGGTGACACGAGCCGCGTCACCGCGCAGGCGAAACAGCTCGACGAAGGTCAGCAAGCTCAGGAAGAACAGCTGAAGAGACTCGACGCGGCGCTCGGAAAGCTTCGCCGTGCCCTTGGAACCTGAGGTCGAAGCCTCGCGAGGTGCGCCCACGGGTAGCGGCGTACGAGTCCGGGCCTACGCACTCGCCTCTGCGCTCTTCTTGCATAGCATCGCGTTCACCATCGCCTACGCCCTTCCGACCCACGGCGCATGGGGCGGAAGGTTCGGCATGCTCCTTCATTCCATCACGCTCGGCACGCTGATGGTCGTGGGGAGCCTCGTTCTCGCACGAAAAGACCGCGACAAGCGAAGCACCTTCGGGCTGCGCATTCCGGCCGAGCGAAAGAACGTATTCGTCGAGTTTGCCGTGGGCATCGGGGCGGTATTCGTCATGTACGCCGCCGTGCTGCTCTTCACGTTCGCGATGATGGCGCTGCTCTCGTTCGAATCATTGCAGAATGCAGCAAAATCGAAGGAAGACGCGGTCGGTCAGTTCGCCCAGATTCCTATTTGGGTATCGCTGCTGATTGCAGCGTGTGCAGGCGTATGGGAAGAGCTCGCCTTTCGAGGCTTCCTGTTTACCCGCATCAAGGCGCTCTTCGGCGTCCCGGAGACGAAACCGCGTCCGCGCGGACCGCTCCTCGCGTCCATCTTTGCGTGCTCGTTCTTCTTCGCCCTCGGGCACGGCTACCAAGGCCCGATCGGTCTCATTCAAACCTTCGTTGCCGGCTTCGGTCTCGCGGTGCTCACGGCCTGGCGCGGATCCATCTATGCGGCCATCGCCGCCCACGTCTGCGTCGACGCGATCGGTCTCGTGGCGGTCCACTTCGTCAAAGGCTGAAGCTCAGGGCGCGGGCTTTGCCGCTTGACGCATGCCGCGTTCGTGGAAGTAGAGCAGCTCGTACGAACCCGGCCCCTTGTTGAAGATGTAGTCGTGCGGCCCCGGTACGTCGAGGTACTCGTGTGCGACCTTCCGCGCACGCAGCGTCGAAGAGAGGCGACCGATGCCTTCGCGGAAATAGTCTTTCGCACTCGTGAGAAGGCGAAGGCTCTGATGCTCGTTTCTCGCACGCGCCTCCTGCACGCGCTTCGCCCACAGGTCTGCGTCGGCCGATTGGATGGCAGGCTGCAAGCCCCCCACCGACCCGAATGTCTCGGGAAAGCCGAGCCCGACGTAGAGCGCAACCGCACCGCCCAGTGATACGCCGTCGATGCCCGTTCCTTTCGCATCCGACATCGCAGGAAGCCGCGAACGAACGAGCGGCAGCACATGCTGCACGAGGTAGTCGCCGTAGAGCTGCATCCCCGCCTCTTGCCCCGCGCGGAGGTCGAGGTCCGGCAGGTATGGACACACGACGATCATGCCGGCATAGGGGCGCGCAGCGAGGTCTTCGTTCATCTTCTGCAAGCGCGCCGGCTCTACGAATCCGTGGAAGTCGGCTGGAGCGAGCGGCGGCTTCGACATGCGGCCGATGGCGCGAAGGAGATCGTAGTCCTTGGCCCACCCGAGCGCTCCTTCCGGAGGTCGCTTGAGTGCTTCGCCTCTCCCATGGAGTGCAATGACCACCGGATACTTCACGGCCGAGGCCTTGTTGGCTTCTTTGGGCAAGAGCACGGCGAGGCGCGTGGTGGGCTTCTCTTGAGGGGCGAGCTCCCACTCTTCGACGCGAGTGCCATCCTCTTCCCACACGCTCTTCACCAGTGGGTCGGGCGCGCGTGCGTCCGGTGGAGCCGTCACCGTAGGCGGCGGCGCTACGGACGCCTGTCGCTCGTGTTTGGGCTCCGTTTTGTTGCATGCTGCAGCTATCAAGACTGCAAGCAATGCGGCAAAGCGAAAGCTTCGACGGCGACCGAGCGCGTTCATTCCTCGGACGGTGAAGGGACGGAGCCCGTCGCTTTCGTCACCAAGTCGGAAAGGGTCGGGTCCGTCGCGAGCTGCGTACGGAGCGCGCGTCGAATCGTGTCGAGCTCGGCGTGTGGCAAGCCGGAGAGCGCAGCGGTTGCTTCATCGACCTTGAGATCGAGATAGCCATTCACGTCGATCTGGCCAGCCCGAAGCCGTTCGAGAGGCGAAGCGCCCGTGACGTTGGAAGCGCCACCGAGGGCGCCCACGTTGGCCGCTTCGCTGGACGCGCGTGAGCCAGTGACTTCGCGATAGGTCGCTACGCCCTCTTTCGAACGAGCCTCGCCAACGGACCCCGCGCGCCCCACATCGCCAGCCTCTCCGACCGGGGGGCCGGCGGGGCCGCGTTTGCCAATGCCGTCGATTCCGCTCATCGCGCGTTCGAGTCTATCACCGAATGTTCCCGATCGCTGTCTTGACCGTTTCGTGCTCCGCCTTCATCACGTTCGAGAGCGTCGTAAAGGTTCGATTCTGCGCATTAACCTCCTCCTGCACCCGCAAGAAGTAGAGGTTCATTTCTTGGCTGTGCGCCATGGCTTGGTCGAGCCCCGCCCCCTCGCCGCCAGATTGCACGCCGACTCCGCCCACGGTTCCGGACACGCTCACGCCGGGTTGGCTTCCGCCCGTAGCCCCCGCAGGCCCTTCGGCCGTCCCCGGGGTCGCGGGAGCAAAACCGCTACCGCTCCCGAGTCTCGGAGCCGCTGCCGCGATCGAACCCGCCGCCATGCCTTGGGGCGCGCTGCCCCCCCGAACCGCGACCGCAATGGCGGGGCCGCCGGGCAGCGTGCGCATCGCCATCTCAGCTCCCGCCGTCGCCGCACCGCGCATCACTTCGGCAAAGGGCACGCGAGGATTTGCGGGCGTGAGCCGGGGTCCACTCGTGTGGATATTCATGTTGGGCGCCGTTTTCGCCGTTTCGGAAAGCTTCGAAGGTTGCATCGGGAATCTCCTTCCCGCCCTTCGGCCGATGCGTAGCGAAGTTGCGAACAATCGTCCCCGCCCTGCACCCCTTGGATGGTGCTAGAGGTGAGGGCATGACCGACATCGATCTCTACTACTGGCCCACGCCGAACGGAAAGAAGATCACCATCTTCCTCGAGGAGGCCGGCGCAAGCTACGCCGTGCACCCGATCAACATCGGCAAGGGCGAGCAGTTCGAGCCGTCGTTCCTGGCGAAGAGCCCGAACAACCGCATGCCAGCCATCGTCGACCACACGCCCGCCGATGGAAAGGGGCCGCTCTCCGTCTTCGAGTCCGGCGCCATTTTGATGTATCTTGCAGAGAAGTACGACGTATTCCTTCCGAAGACGCTCCGCGAGCGTACAGCCGTCATCGAATGGCTCATGTGGCAGATGGGCGGCGTCGGTCCGATGCTCGGTCAGAACCATCACTTTCGAAACTACGCACCGGAGAAAGTGCCCTACGCCATCGACCGCTACACGAAAGAGACGAATCGCCTCTACGGCGTTCTCAATCGAAGGCTCGCAGACCGCGCCTTCGTATGCGACGAATACTCCATCGCGGACATGGCGATCTATCCGTGGATTCTTCCGGATCATCAAGGGCAGAGCCTCGAAGAGTTCCCGAACGTCGCGCGATGGATGCGGTCACTCGCGGCGCGCCCCTGCGTTGCCCGGGGGATGATGGTTCGCGCCGAACTCGCCAAGCCGATGACCGACGAAGCAAAGAAGATCCTCTTCGGTCAAACGGCTCGCTGACCCCGCGCGTTCAGGGGGCGCAGGGCGTGCAGCTGATGATGCCGCCCGTGCCGCATACGCACCCGGCGCAGCCGGACGTGAACGTCTCGCCAATGTTGTACGTGCGCCCATCGTACGTGCAGACCGAGCACGCCATGGTCGTGCAGGAAATGAGGCCCCCCTCGCTGCACGAGCATCCGTTGCATCCATCGGAGAACGTGTCACCCGGCTTGTACTCGCGGCCGGCGAACTTGCATACGGCAGGTGCACAGGCCCTCTCGGTGCACGAGACCGCGCCCCCGTTGCAATTGCAGGTGTTGCAACCATCGGTAGAAGGGAACGTCGATCCGCTCGCGCGCGGCTTGCCGCCGTAGGTGCAGGTGCCCGCACACGCGCGGGTCGTGCAAGCGATACCTTGGGCGGTGCAACGGCAATCGTTGCAGCCGTCCGGCGAAGGAATCGAGTCTCCGACTGCGTACTGCGTATCGGAGGACACCGGCGTGTCTGCGCTCTGTCCTCCGACGCCGGGAGCACGTCCTGCATCGATCGCAGAACCACCATCGATCTGCCCCGGGGCTGCGATGCCCGACCATGCACAGTGCTTCCCATCGCCCGTGGCGCGCCCGTCATCGGTCTTCCTGATTTCGTACTCGTTGCTTCCGAGGTTCACGTCACCCGACCCGCAGGCGACGATGGAGAATGCGATTGCAGAGAGCGAAAGGACGGCGAGGCGAGGAAAAAGCATGAAGAGACTCCTTCGAAGAGCAAGATAGCGCGTGAGAGGTTACGCCTATTGGGTGGAGGGTCCGTCCCTCTTCCGTGAAAGAAAAGAACAGCTCTTTCTCTTTTCGCTCGAAGTGCCGCCTACTGCGTCTCGGTTGCACACGAGTGGCGCACACGCTCGGCGAGCGGCGAGCGTCCGTACGCTCCCAGGAATCGCTTACCGGCACTCCGCGCCTCGTCGGTGCGACCCGCAGTACAGAGGGCAAGAACGCGCGTCCCTTCGCGCTCGGGCGTCAGGCTGCCGGACGGAAAACGCTGCGCGTGCTCCGAGACCTTCGCGAGCGCGCTCGCGGCATCGCCCCGCGCCATCGCTGCTTGCGCGTCGTGCATCAGGCGTAGCTCTACGACGAGCGGGTCTTCCACGTTCTGCGGCGCTTCTTGAGCTCGCTCCGGCGAGGGCGCATGTGCGGCCGTGGGTGTGACGGCCAGGGTATGCGCCGGCGCAGCGGTGGGCGCCGAGGCAGCTTCCGTGGGCGCGGCAGAAGGCGCCAGGTCGAGGACGGGAGCAGATGCCGGAACCATCGGCCGCACGGCGCGATTCGTCGGAGATGCCGGAAGACCGCTCGCGGTCGCGACCGTCGTGGACGACGTGCCTCCTTCGCCATGCACGACCACGTAGGCACTTCCACCGCCCACCGCGCCGACCACGACGGCAACGGCGGTCCACTTCGCAACGAGGCTTGTCGCCACGGTCGCCTTCACGCCCGTCGCAACGCCTGCCTTGGCCCCCGCGGCGACCCCCGCAGTACCGAGCGCAGAAGCCGTCTGGGTGGTAGTGAGTGTGGCGGCACCGAGGGCGACGCCGAGCTTCGCGGCGAGTTTCGCACGAACGCGCGCTTCGTCGTCCGCGCTCGGAGCGTAAGATTCGCTTTCTCGCACACGCCCAAGAAGGTCGAGAGCGTCTTTGCCGAGATCGCTCATGGCTGCCTCCCCCGCTCACCCGCGCGAAACCGGGCAACGGCTGCGTCGAAGAATTGTTTCGCAGCACGCAGTCTTGCATACGCGGTGTTGACGTTCACGCCGAGCACCTCGGAGACTTCCGGAACGGTCAGCTGCTCGAGCTCGCACAGCACGAACACTTCGCGCTTGTCGTCGTCCATCACTTCCAAGATGGCTTGGACGATCCGCGCCGCATGGGTTCGCTCGAGCTCACGCATCGGGCAGCCCGCGTGTTCCGTCGCAGCCAGCGCATCGAAGTCGATGCCCGTTGGTTCGTCTCGGCGGGCTCGATGCTTTCGATGGTCTCGCACGACGCGAATGGCGATGCCATAGAGCCAAGTTCGTAGGGCGGAACGC
This sequence comes from Polyangiaceae bacterium, assembly GCA_046351415.1. GTDB lineage: Bacteria > Myxococcota_A > Polyangia > Polyangiales > Polyangiaceae > JABFRG01. The sequence continues at coordinate 67,225 of JAXLYO010000005.1, forward strand.
CCCTCGAACGTTCCGAGCCTTCGGTGCACGATGACGAACACCTCTTGGACGACGTCGTCCTGATGCGCTTCGGACACCCCGAGCCGCTTCACCGCGCGCCACACGAAGGCGAAGTTTTCCCGATAGACTTCGGAGAAATCTGAAACGATTTCCGATCGTTTCGTCTCCTCTGCGCGCGCAGTGGCAGCGACGGAAAAGGAGACGAGAGCCATCACGACGAGTGTACGTGGAAAGAAGCGACCGCGCCCGTGACGAAAAACGCAGGCTGCGACGCGATTCTCAAAAAACGAAGCCAGGACCGATACTTCCGCGGAACGAGACCGGCGACGGCGTGAAAAGGCCCCCCTCCCCCGTGATCGTGAAGGTTCGCTGCCGCAGCGGGACGAACGCACCGCCGACGGCCCCGAGAAAGAATCCGCGCGTCAGGTAGACGCGTGTTTCGAACGAAAGTCCCAGCGTGAGCCAGAAGACGTCTTCCGACAAGTTCTCGAAAGCCCCGAATGCTGTAGCATGCACCCAATCGAGAGTCGCAGAGGCGCATAGCGAGGGCTCGATCGGGCGCCACGCAAAGGGAACGAAGCAGCCATCGAGGGTCGCGGTCCTGAGCGACAGGTCGGCGCCGACGGTTTGCGTTCGCGGGCTGCGCGCCTCGGCGGCCCCGAAGACCGCGAGCATGAGCGACGTCCGAAACGATCGCAGCGAAAGCCCTCCTTGCAGGAACGCTCCCGGTGCGACGGAAGGCGTCGTACCGGTGTCGAGCACGCCGCCGGCGCGAACGAACGCAGATAGACCCGCCGGCGACTCCGCTTCCGCGCGCCCAGCGTCGGTGGAGTGCGCGACCGCAGCACTCGTCCCGGCATCCGCGACGTTCGGATTGGGAGCGCTCTCGCGCACGTCCGATGCGTCGTCCCCGACCGATGCGTCGCCAGAAGCCGGCCCGTCTGCGCGGCGACGCAGGGTCTCGGTGGGGTCGATCGCCATCGCTGCAAGCAGCGCAGCGGCATCCGCAAGGGAATCGCATTTGTCGGCTTGGATGACCCGTTCGGTGTCCGTATCGTTCACGCGAAGCTTGAGCGTGAGCTCGTAGCGCGCCCCCCTCGTGATGGTCGCGACCCCACGAAGCTCCGCGGGTCTTCCGAGATTCCGCGCGACGCGCGCGAGCACGTTCTCTCTCGCAGGGCATTCGCTCGGAGCTTCCCAACGAAACTGCGGCGATTCCAAGCCGCCTTCCTGCGCGCGCCCGATGGGAAGAACACCCCACGAAACGGCCATGCCGAACGGCACGACCAGCGCGAGAATGCGGCGACCCGAACGCATGTCGCGAAGCACTATAGTCCAAAGAAGCGGACCTGGCTTCGTTGCTGCGTGACGCGCTCGGGAAAGCGCTCTATTCGCCGGGCGGCATCGACATGCGCGCGCGCGGCCGCGTCGATGTACGAACGCGCGTCACGAGCGTCGAGAGCGGGTCTGCGGTCGGGCGAGCGAAGAGGTAGCCTTGCCCGAGGTCGCAGCCCAGTTCGATGAGCATGTCACGCTGCGCAGCCGTCTCGATGCCTTCTGCCACTACCTCGATGCCGAGTTCGTGCGAGAGCTGCACGATGCCGCGAACGATCTTGAGGGTCGCCGAATCTTCCATGCGGCTCGTGAACGAGCGGTCGATCTTGACTTCGTGCACCGGCAGGTCGCGAAGGTAGGCGAGACACGAGTACCCCGTGCCGAAGTCGTCAATGGCAAGACGCACGCCCATGTCTTCGAGATCGCGGAGCACGCCGCCACTCGTTTCAGCATCGAGGAGCGCGCCCTCCGTGATTTCGAGGCAAAGCGCTTCTCCAGGCACGTCGAGCTCTGCGAGCACGCGCCCCACGCGCTGCACGACGGCGGGGCCGAGCTGCGACGTCGCCACGTTGACGGACACGCGGAGCAGGTGCCCTTCGTCCCGCCAGGTCTTCCAGCGAAGCAGTGCACCGCGAAGCGCACGATAGTCGACGTCGCCGATGAGTCCGCCTCGCTCGGCAATGCCGAGGAACTTGTCGGGCGTGAGGAGTCCCATGCGTGGGTGCTGCCATCGAACGAGCGTTTCGACGCTCTCGATGTGGATGCCGCGAAGGCGTACGATGGGCTGGAAGAGGCAGACGACTTCTTCGCGATCGAGCGCGCTGCGAAGCTCGGTCTCGAGTTGGCGCTCGGCGTGGAGCTCGTGGCGCATGGCGTCGGTGAAGACCGTCGCGCGGTTCTTGCCGCCGGACTTCGCGCGATAAAGCGCAACGTCGGCACGGCTCAACACTTCATCGACAGAGAGCGGCTCGGAGCGATCGAGCGACACGGCGCCCACGCTGAGCGAAACGTCGATGGGGCGGTTGCGACACGTGACAGGAAGCGACAGAGCCTGCAGATACGCTGCGGCAATGCGCTCGATTTTGTCGCCGTTCGGCGCGAGGACGACGAACTCGTCGCCGCCGAACCGCGCGATGGTGTCTTCACCGGGACGCACCGACAGAAGGCGCTCGACGACGGCTTGCAGGATCTCGTCACCGAACGAGTGCCCGTGCATGTCGTTGATGTGCTTGAAATTGTCGAGGTCGAGAAACAGCACTGCGGGGCGCGCAGCGGGGCTCGATTTGTCGAGCAGCGCGTCGAGGTCCTCGTTGAGGCGCCGGCGATTCGGCAAGTTGGTGAGTTCGTCCGTGCGCGCTTGCTGCTCGAGACGACCGCGATGCCCTGCCTCGCTCTCCCGAAGCGCTTCGGCCGTGGCGACCTCCGCGGTGAGATCGCGAACGTGCATGATCACATAGCGCAGTCCACCTTCCGGCGTACGGAGCGCCGAACACGAGACGAGAACGTCGACAGTGCGGCCATCTGCGCGTCGTGCCCGAGACTTGAGCTCGTAGGCCTCGGTCTTCCCCGCCGCGAGCGCTTCGAACTTCTCACGCGTCTCGTCCCATTCGGGTGGCGCAGTGACAAGGGAGAGGTGCTTGCCTACGAGATCGTGAGGACCGTAGCCATACGTCTGACCGAGGACACGATTGGCGAGAACGATGGACCCGCCGGAATCGAGGAGGCACATGCCGATGGGGGCGTGCTCGAACGTGGTTCGGAACAGATCGAGGAGAGCTTCCGGCGAGAGATGCATCTTGGTTTTGGTTCGCTCTACGGAAAAAGCTCCGAGGCGAGTTTGCTTCCCTCAAGTACCGCACACCCCACCCGTAACCGCAACCGTTGAAGGTGGTCACAACGGTGTTCAGTGGGCGTCTGGAAGCGGATGTCGCACCTAATTCGATCGTCTTAGAAGTGCCTCGAACTCCGCCCAGCGCGCGTCCGGCTCACCGAATTTCGCGGCGTAGTCAACCTCACTTCTTCGAATGACTTCGAGGGCTTCGTCGCGTCCATAGACCTCGGCAATCCGCACCCGCTTCTGCTCGAGCGGTGCGTCCTGGGCAAGCTCCTCCGGACGCTGCTTGTAGCTGAGGAAGTAGTGACGGAGCCGGTCGATGAGCCCCTGGGGAGCCTCCCCTAGGTCCTCGAGATGGCCATAGGCGACGTCGTCCTCGAGCACCGCCACGATCTTGTCGTCGACTTCGTTCTTGTCGACCATCCGGAGCCCGCCGATGGGTCGCACGTGAGCGAGGAAGTCACCTTGCGAGAATGTCTTTTCGGTGAGGATGCAAAGGTCGAGCGGATCGCCGTCGCCGACCATCGTCTCTTCCCCCCCGCCACCGCCGCGCTCGACGCAACGAGCCGCCACGGTCTCGCCGCAGTACGTCTGCGGGAAGAAACCATAGAGCGTTGGACACGTGCTCGAAAAGCGCTGCGGGCGATCGATACGCAAGTGACCGCTCGCCTTGTCGAGCTCGTACTTCACGGTGTCGCTCGGCACGATCTCGACGTACGCGCGAAGGGAAGTCGTCCCCTCGATGCGCGGCCGCACGCCATGCCAGGGGTGTGCTTGGAAAAGGGTCTCGAACAAAGTGCGAAGGCGATCGGTCACGGGACCATGCGACACGAGGCGGCCAGCGTTGACAAGCGCGGACTTCGCCTCGCAGTCGGAAGCGCCGAACCTGCCGTCTAGCGTTCGCATGGCGCTCGGACAGGGGCGTGCCAAATCCGCCTTTCGGGGGCTTGACACCCCCACGGCAGGACGCAGATTGCTTGTCGAGAGTTCGAAACGGCCCTGCCCGCACGACCCTGCTCACGGAACACGTCGTTCCACTGGCCGGCGCGCGAGGGGTGGCTTCGACGCGGAGAACCACGTTCTCCGTTCGCCCGTGCGTCACGTTCACGCGTGAGGTGCGCGCGTCTCGTCTTTCCGATCCAATCACCGTCCTCAAACGAAGGAGCCTCAGATGTTCACCCACTTCCAAGACCTCGATCGCACGTTCTCCCTGTTCGACCAAATGGACCGCATTTGGAATGATCGCACCGGAAGAGAGCGCGTTTCGGCGCTCGAATATGCGCAGCCTGGAGCTGGGCCCGGCCTCTACGTGCACGACACGGAGAGCGCTCTCATCGTCGTCGCCGAAGTTCCTGGCCTCCGCGAGAACGACATCTCCATCATGCTCCACGAAGGCGTGCTCACGATCTCCGGCGAGCGGAAGGCAGACGCCCCGGAAGGTTATCGTGCTCACACGCAAGAGCGTGCGGCATACAAGTTTTCACGAAGCCTCTCGCTTCCCACCAAAGTCGACGCCGACAACGTCACGGCCACCGTCAAGGCAGGTCTGCTGACGATTGAACTCCCCAAGGCCGCAGAAGCGAAACCGCGCCAAATCGCCGTAAAAACGCCCTCCTGACGACGACCTGACCTCGACCCAACGACCATTGAACTCGAGCCGCTCGAGAAAGGATTTTGCATCATGATGACCGCACCCACCCCCGCAACCCAACCCACGCAGACCACGAACGGAACCAACGGCACGGTGAAGGCAGCCGAACGCACGAAGCCGCAGCGGGCCCTCGCCACGCTCCGCCCGAGGGTGGACATCTACGAGAACGAGCGCGAGTTTTTGCTCGTCGCGGATGTCCCCGGCGTCTCGCCGGAGACCTTGACGGTGAAGTTCGAGCGCGGCGAGCTTTCCTTCGAAGGCAGCCAGCCGGACAACGTTGCACGAGGCCGTTACGTCCGCGTGTTCTCGATTCCGGATACCGTGGATAGCGGCAAGATCGAGGCCCACCTCGATGCCGGTGTCCTCCGCCTCCACCTCCCCAAGATGGAAAGTGCCAAACCGCGCCAAATCGCAGTCCGCGGCGCCTGAGCTCGCGACCCTGCGATGGCGGAACGAAGGGCCACCCGCCGCTTGACGCGCGCGCTCGTCCAATGTTAACCACTTGGGCCTGCGCGCGTCGCGCGTTTCGCGAAACCCTTTCAAGTTCGTACGGAGAAGGACCCCATGGCGGCCGACATCAAGAAACTGTTCAACGAAGAAATCCCCGCAGGCCTCGCGAAGCATGCCGACGACGCCAAGACGATCGGCGCGAAGTTCCAAATCAACATCGCCGGCGAAGGCGAGTGGAACATCGACTGCACGGCGAGCGGCCCCACGTGCAAGGCTGGCACCGACGCAGCCGACTGCACGATCGCGATCGCAGGCGAGGACTTCCAGAAGTACCTGGAGAACCCGCAAGCCAACGGCATGCAGCTCTTCTTCGCGGGCAAGCTCAAGGTTCAGGGCAATCAAATGCTCGCCATGAAGCTGACGAAGCTCTTCGGCTACAAGTGATCTGAGGCGCGTGCCCGTCCGGCGCGCCCTTCCCGAAAAGCCCTCGCAAGGGCCGCTCTCACGAGGGCGGCTCATCGTGCGAGGGCTTCTCTCTTTTGTGCGAGTGTTCTCTGGCGAGAACCGCGATGATGAGGCCGCGTGAAACCACTCGCCGACATCCGTGTGCTCGACTTGTCCCGTCTCTTGCCGGGACCTTTTGCATCGATGCTGCTTCGAGACCTCGGAGCCACCATCGACAAGCTCGAAGACCCAGAGGGGGGCGACTACCTTCGCCATTTGCCGCCGCAAGTCGACGGTGAGAACGCGCTGTTTCGTGCGCTCAATCGCGGCAAGCGAAGCATCGCGCTCGACCTGAAGGACGCGGTGTCGAAAGAGACCTTCCTCGCACTCATCGCGCATTACGACGTCATCCTCGAACAATTCCGTCCCGGCGTCCTCGGGCGACTCGGTCTTTCTCCCGCAAGCCTCCTCGAAGCGAAGCCCACTCTCGTCGTGTGTTCCATCTCGGGCTACGGCCAGTCGGGCCCTTCTCTCGGGCGCGCCGGGCACGACATCAACTACCTCGCACGCGCCGGCGTTCTCGGCTTTCAAGGCCCCCCCGGTGAACCACCTGCGGTCCCTGGATTCCAGATCGCGGACGTCGGCGGAGCGCTCTATGCAGTGACCGCTATCGTCGCGGCACTACGCACGCGGGACCGTACCGGCGAAGGCGCGCATCTCGACATTTCGATGACGGAAGCGGCGATGGGATTTGCGCTCTCGGGCCTGGCGCATGCTCTCGAAGGCGTACCGGGTTCCCCCCGACTCCACGGCACGGGCGAACTCGCAGGAGGCATTGCGCCCTACCGAACCTACGCGACGAAGGACGGCCGCTACGTCGCGCTCGGCGCACTCGAACCGAAGTTCTGGTTCGCGTTCTGCAAGGGCGTCGGAATCCCCGAAGACCCCACCGCACTCCTCACGGGTCCCCATCAGCAAGAACACGTAGAGCGTCTCGAAAAAGTATTCAAAAGTCGCACCTTTGGTGAGTGGAAGCTTTTTTCCGAAACGCACGACGTCTGCTTGGAGCCGGTGCTCACGCCCGCCGAAACATTGGAAGACCCGCACCTGAACGCGCGCGGCGTATTCGCAGGCCCCCTCGGACAAACAAGGGGTTTCCGCTCACCGCTCGTCCGCGCGTCCACCGAAAGTGGCAGCGCAGCGGCGGAGCTAAGCGGTGAGGAGACGGCGCTCGGTGCCGTTCCGCGACAAGGCGAGCACACAGCGGAGGTGCTGGCGGAAGCAGGGCTCGGAAACCGCGCTTTGGGCTCCAAAGCTCGCTCATGAGTGATAGCCTGGAAGACCGATGAGGTTGTGTCCCCAGTGCGCGAGTTCTTGCGACGATGGACACAAGTTCTGCCCTTCGTGTGGCTTTCCCATGGGAAAGCTCGGCAATGCCAGTGACGACGCCATGCTCGGCCGCACGCTGCCGGGCGGCTATGTCATTCTCGACCTCGTCGGCATCGGCGGCATGGGGCGCGTATATCGCGCAGAGCAAACGAACTTGGGGCGCACGGTCGCCATCAAGATCATCCATCCGCACCTCGTCGGCGAGGAAAACGCAGCGGCCCGCTTCATCACCGAAGCACGTGCAGCAAGCTCGCTCAACCACCCGAACTCCGTCGCCATCATCGACTTCGGCACGGCCGACGAAGGCGAGCTCTATCTCGTCATGGAGTTCCTGCGCGGCAAGGACCTCGCGCGCGTGGCGTACGAGGAGGGGCCTCTTCCCTTCCGTCGCATCGTCAAGATCCTCGTGCAAGTCCTCGCGGCGCTTTCGGAAGCGCACGAACTCGGCATCATCCATCGTGACCTGAAGCCGGAGAACGTCATCTTGGAGCGTGCGCGCCAAGGTGGCGACTTCGTGAAGGTCGTCGACTTCGGGCTCGCCAAGATGCGCGAGACGAAGACAGGTAGCATCACGAAGCCCGGCATCGTGTGTGGAACCCCCGAGTACATGAGCCCCGAACAAGGTCGTGGCGACCCGCTCGATGCACGAAGTGACGTGTATGCGGTAGGCGTCATCATGTACCAGCTCCTCACGGGGCGTTTGCCATTCGAAGCAGAAGCGCCGACGCAGGTCGTGCTCATGCACATCACGGAGGCCCCGGCCGATCCGCGGGTCGTTGCCCCCGATCGAGGCATTCCCGACTCGCTCGTCGAAGTGTGTTTGATGGCGCTCGCAAAAGACCCCTCCGCGCGCTTCGACAACGCGGACGAATTCGCAGCAGCACTGACGGACGCGCTCGCAGACCTCGACCCGAAGCGGCGCCCGACGTCGACAGGACAAGTCACCTGTGCCAAGTGCGGCAACCGAAACCCAGAGGCGCAGAAGTTCTGCGGTGAGTGCGGTTCGCCGCTCGCGCTCGCACCGCGCTCCGACCCGAGGCCCCTGCCTACGATTGCGCCACCTGGGGCAAGCCCCGTTCCGGGTGCCTCCGAGATGCCGCCAGAGCTTCCCCTCATGGAGCGCGACGAAGCGCTCGCATGGTTCGGCGAACGCTTGAAAGGCGCAGGCGGAACGCTGACGGCGAGCGCCATCATGGGTGAAGTGGGCGCCGGAAAGACGCGCCTCCTTGCGGCATGTGGAGAGCTCGCTCGCACACAGGGTTGCTTCGTCGTGAGCCTCGGGCCCGACCCGACTTGGGCAGAAGTTGCAACATACACACTTCGCAAGGCCGTACAGGTGCTGGCGCAACTCCCCGAGGTGTCGCAGCCGAAGGACTGGGGGGTCGTCGGTTCCGACGCTCGCCGCGGGCTGGTCGAGCTCTTCTCACCGGACAAGAACCGCAATGACGGTGTCGAGCCCGAGGAACGTCGCTTCGCACTCGCAGAGGCCCTGCGCTGGGCGCTCCTTCGCGCGCACGAACGCACGTCCGTTCCCGTGGTGCTCTTGATCGACGACACGCCGAACCTCGATGGGCCGAGTCGCAACGCGTTTTTCGATACGATTCAGGAGCCGCCGCTCATGCCGGGCCACGTGCTGTTTGCGCACCTCGGGGCGAGCGACATCGAGTTGCCCGCGTCGGTGGAGCGCTACGACCTCGCCCCACTTTCGCCGAGCTCCGTGACGTCCGTGCTCGTCGGAGCGGGCTCTATTGGACCGTCTCAGCTCGGCAATCGCGGGGCTTCGCCGCTCTTCGTCGATCAGGTTCTGCGATTCGCCCGCGAGTGCGGTGGCGCCGCCCCGAGCCGGGTGGCCGACATCGTTGCAGCGCGCATCGAGCGCCTTTCGCCCGGCGCGAGGCGCGTCCTTCAAGCGGTCAGCGTTTACGGTGACGAAACGCCGATCGCCGCGGCACGCGCGCTCGTCCCGGAGAACACACAGTTCGACGACGCGCTCACACAACTTCATCGCGCCGCGATGGTGACGGTCACCGGCGAAACGGGTGAGTGCCTGAAGACGACCCATCCGCTCCTTCGTGAGGTCGTCCTCAATACGATTCCGGCCACCGTGCGCCGAAGCCTCCACGAAAGTGCCCTCCGCTACGGCGAGGAACACTCGATGGCCGTCGAAGTGCGCGCGCTTCATGCCTTCGCCGCCCAGGACACGTTCAATGCACTCGTGCTGCTCGAACGCATCGGCGCGCAAGCGAAAGCCTATGACGATACGCGTGGCACCATCCATGCGCTGAGGCGTGGTCTCGAGCTCGCGCGGCGCGAACTGTCACGAGGCGAAATCGACGACCCCGAACGCGCGGTGCTTCTTTTCGGGCGAAAGCTCGGGGAAGCGCTCGAAGGCTCGAAGAAGTTCGCAGACGCCGACGGCATTTTGCGCGAAGCACTCGACGCCGGCACCTCCGCCTCCCCGCTCGAACGCGCGCAGATCTTGGCGACGCTGGCACGGGTTTCCATCGGCAGACAACGGCGAACCGAGGCAGGCCAACAAGTCGCAGAAGCGCTCGTATGGGCCACCCGTGCGGGCGCTCTCGACCTCGTCGCATCGCTCGAAAGCATGCGCGGCAGCTTGCATCAGTCGAGCTGACCACACGGTCCCGCTTCTTTTCGCGTCCGTTCTGGGCGAGCCAAGAGGCTGGAACATACTCGCGCATCCGAAGGCTCCGCGGTAGGCTAGGCCTCGCTTGCGCCATATTGCTCGCTGGGATCTCGACAAGACGTACCTCCGCACGGAGTTCGACACGTTGCGCGACATCGTCCGCACGGCGTTCGAGCGCGCGGATGAGAAGCGCACGAACCCCGGCGCCGGCACGCTCATGCGCGAGATGGTGAAGGCGGGCAACGAAGTCCACGTGCTCTCGGGTTCACCGGAACAGATGCGAAAGCGCATCGAGGAAAAGCTCCGGCTAGACGGCGTCACCTGGCACAGCCTCACGCTGAAGCCCAACCTCAAGAACATCCTGCGCTTGCGGCTGCGCGCCGTGAAGGACCAGCTCGGTTACAAACTACCGATGCTGCTTGCAGCACGCGCGTCGATCGAAGTTCCCGACGGCGATGCGCTCCCACGGGAGACTCTATTCGGCGATGACTCGGAAGCCGATGTCTTCGTCTATGCGCTATTCGCAGATTTTCTCTCGGGCAAGCTCGAACAAGAACTGCTCGTCGAAGTCATGGAGCGAGGTCTCGTGTACGAGGACGTGCTGGAGCAGTCCGTGCGTTCGATGAACTCGATTGTCCGTGGTGACGTGGTCGAGCGCATCTTCATCCACCTCGAAGGGCAGTCTCCCCCTTCCGACTTCCACATCTACGGACCGCGAGTCGTTCCATTCTACAACTACTTTCAGGCGGCTCTCGTACTCCACGAAGACGACCGCATTTCCTCGGAAGGCGTGCTGCGCGTTGCGACGGAGCTCCTACGAGAACACCGGTTCAACGGCGAGCGACTTGCACGCAGCCATCAGGAGCTCGCACGGCGCGGTCATTTGCGCGGGACACGTGTGGCGCAGCTCGAAGCGTCGCTCGCACGTGAGCCGCGTGGCCCTTTCCGTACAGACCTCGAAATGTTCGTCGAGCAGCTACCGAAGCTGTCGAAAGAAGCCGAATCGAGGTTCGACCCGAAGCCCGACCTGTCGATTCCGGACTACGTCGCGCTCGTCGAGCACCACAACAATCGGCGCCGCAAACATCGCTGAGCGTCGTGTCGGGGCGGGCTTCGGGTGGTTACTTGACGGTGATCGTGCGCGCCGGCGTGACGAGCGCTTGCTCCTCCGAATCAGGAAGGGTCAAGATGGGCGGCGGAACGAGGAAAGTTCCGCGGATCGACGTGCGCAGCGGTATCACGAGGGTTGCGGCATCGTTTTGACCAAGGCTTCGATCGAGAAAGAGCACCCCGTCACTCAAGAATACGCCCGCCACGGCCTCGGCAAGCACGGACCCCGGAGGCACGGCGATGGCGGCCTCGATGTGTGCGGCGCTGGTACGCTGGTTCTTCAACGTGACCGTGAGCGATGTGATGTCGTTCCGCGTGACGACCTCCGGCCACTACGCTGACCTCGGCGAATTTGGCCACTGTGTGGGCGTCGGCCACGGCTGCAAGGGCGATCGAGGGCGAGCGACAGGCGGCGCACCTTCCCGCGCAGGCGTCGCCGCCGTCGTGGCACGGGGGTCGAGGAAACGCGGACGTAGCCCTCGCCGCCTGGCCCCGGCGTCGTCTTCGTCGTGCAAAGGTCATGGTGATGATCGTGCTCGCCTTCGGCGACGAGAGGGATTCTCGAGTATCGCGCGGAATCGCAGCACGTGTTGCCGCAAACGATCCGAACGTTCCCTGGGCGTCCCGTTCGCTGAGGATGGAGAACACGTAGTCTGCCGGCCTCGCCGCCCGGACCACTCGACCGAGGGCGAAGTGCGGCGAGCACGAGGACACGCGTCGGACGGTCCATCACACGATCGATGACGAACAGCACCACCGAGGTCGACCATCAGCAGCAGTTCAGGCCTTGAACAGCGAGCAGCGCGACAGGCGATCTTCACCAGCAGCAGGTCGACCAGGCTCGGTCAGCCCGCGCGATGTAGGCGAAGGTCAGCGAAGTGCACGCTCACCTCGCCCAGTTCACGAAGACGTCCCAGCAAGGCAGGCGTTCGCTCAGGCCCGGCGACGCCGCCGTCGATCCGTCGATCACGGGTTCGCTCTCAAGCATCTCGATGGAACGATCGACCCGTTTCCAGGCGCAGGGCCTTGCCAGACGGCCTCTTTTCGTTCGATCTCCCCGGGTAGCGTCCGGCGCGAACTTGGTGTAGTCTTGAGGAATCGCCAGCCAAGATGCGGACCCGTTGCGCGACGCTGAACGTCCTTGGCGGTGGCGAAGGTCCGCGTCCTTCTCCAGGCCTCGCCAAGGATGCGTCGCCGATTCGAGAGCTTCGACGGAACGGCAGGGCCGAAGGTCGCGTCCAGGTCGAGCAGGCGAAGGGCTGCTTCGAGGACATGAGACATGCACCGCGCGAAGATGGCCACGCGCGGCGTCCCCATAGCTTCGCGCCAGCGGGTGCTCCATTCGGGCTTGCTGTCATTCACGTGACCATGGCCCGCGGGATCGAGGCCCCCTTCTCGCCGGGAATCGCGACATCCCATCCATGAAGCATCGTTCCAGTCGCACCGGAGCTACCTGCGTACGCAATCGACAGCTCGGCGGGTCCTGGGGCACTCGTCTCCATGTGCCAGAGGGTCTCGACCTGTCCACGGGCGGGCACGACGACTGTCCGAGAGAGCGCGGATTCGCGCGCGCGAGCAGTTCCTCGCGGACGAACCACGACAGTAACGGCTTCGTCGCGCGCCGCGCGATTGCGAAGGACGATGGGCACGAATGCGGAGTCGCCGGCAGCCCAACGCGGCCCAGTCGAAACCTGCGCCGAAAGCATCGCGCTCACCGGTAGATCGACCTGCTCGACGACCGTTTCCCCCGTCGGCGTCGACACGACGACGGCCACACGCCACGTGGTTTCGCCCGGAGGAAGCTTCACATGCAGAATCGCGGTCCCATCGGAACCGATGGACTGCGGGTCGAGAGCAACCAAGCTACTCACCGTGGTCATGCCCTGACGTACGCGGCCTCCACCGCCGTGACTCGCTCCGCCAAGCCTTCCGTGGCCGGATCCGAAACCTTGCCCCGAGCTAGAGCCCCCGTCGCCGAGGTGTGTTCCGGTCGCCTTCTCGAGGGTCTCAGACCAGGCGTCCAGACTGGCGTCCACGACCTCGAGCCGGTACTGCGCGTCGACGACGTCGTCTTCGTCGACGGCGAGGGCGTATGGTGTTTTCGACGCGAGTACACGCATGAACGGGTCGGCGATGTCGTCGCCTGTTCCCATGCGCCCGTCGGGGCCGGCAGAGCGAAGTCCGTAGCCTCGGACCAAGTTGAGGAACGGGAGCGAGGTTCGCATTTCGCGCACGAAGCGGAAGGGCTGTCCCCACGGATCGAGCAGCTGTGCTTCATCGAGTGTGTGGTCGCGCAGCATGCGACGCATGAACGCATCCGGGTCTTTGAAGAGAGGTTCTTGTCGATCGATCCCCTTCACCGCCGTTCGCATGGCCAAGAGCGCGCGAAGCAGCTTCAGGCGCGTCACCCGTCTACCCACGTTGTCGTACGTGATCTGGCGGTCGAAAGACTCGAGGTCCGCGATGCCGATGGTTTCACCGCCCGGTGTCGTCGGTGGACTCGAGAGCGCGCCGAGTGCAATGCCGAGCACCTCAGGATGGAACGCATGACGGCCGCCGCGAATACGAGAGACGTCTTTCAGCGTTTCCGGCGACGCGCTCGCCTCGAACACGGCGCCCTCGAGCGAGCGGACCGCACTGCGAAATGCATCGCGGAAGTGTGTCGCCATCGTCGCGCGCGGCTCGAAGAGAGGGCCTTCGGGTGTCTTCCTCGTGCGTGCGAGCTGTACGGCGAGTTCCAGAGGATCGGTCTTGGCGTCGCAATCTTCACGCCCGAGCGGGCAGTACCGCGATCGATCGTCTGCCGCGAGCGCCGACACAAGACTTTGGCCAGCATTCAAGTCGCCGATATAGACGACGGCATCGCCACGAAGGGGGCGCCCCTGTTGGTCCACGAGGCGCACCGGCAAGTCGACGGTGGCCCCCGAGGAGATGGGAGCCGTCGGAGTCGTGATCGTCAGCCGCGGCCGCGTCCGAGGAAGGACGACGATGGAGCCCGTGGCATGCGACGTGGAGGTCGCTTCTGGTGCCAGCGCAACGACGTGATAGACCCCGGGCGGCACGTTGGGCACCGCGAGGTCACCTTCACTTCCCTTGAACCATGCCGCGGCCACGGCAGCGCCTCTCGTGCCGTGCGAATCGACGAGAAGGACGCTGTACGCGGGAGCCTCCCTCTTCGTACGCACCTTCAGGTGAACGGTGCTTTCGGGTTCGACCTGTGGGTTCGAAACTGCGACGAACCCCGAAGCTTCGCGCTCCACGGCGACGCACTCTTCGAGGAGGTCGCCGCCCTCGACCTGGACGCGAACGTTGGTCGCAACGGATCCGCTGCATGCTCCGAGGGTGCGATTCGTTCCGATGTCGATGGGAGCCCGCCACAAAAAAACAGCGCGACCGTGCTTATCGAGGGTCACGCGTTCGCGTACGCCGTCGCCTGCTACGACAACACTTGTACCTTGCACATTTTTTGCGTGCGGAAGGTGAATGGAGAGCTCGACCTTTTGTTCGAGTCCCGGAAAGAGACTCCCTCCCTCGGGGGCGACACTCGCCGTTGCGCGTTCTCGCTCGGCCGACCCCACTGCGTTGACCCGCAATTCCCGGCCTTCGACACGTGCGCGTCCTTCGAAGTGCAGGCGCAGACCGCCGGGGGGCACCACGTTTGGAACGGGAACGCGTGCTTCGAAATGACCGAGAGCATCCGTCTTCAGAACGACGGAGGTCTTTTCCCACTCCTTTTCGTCTTCGGGCACCTTGAAGCCTTCGGGAACCGCGAGGTAGCGCACCTCCGCACCGGAAACCGGCTCTCCCACGCCATCATGCAAGTCGCCGATGACTTGTGCGGTGCCACCAGGAACGAGTTCTCCCTCGAAGCGCGCTACGAGCTTCGGTTTCACTGGCGCGTCATCACGCCGTCGAAAAAGAGCCGACGCGGGATGCGCACCCGCCACGTTCGCCGTGAGTGTCCACTGCGTGGCCGTGGCGCGTCCTTTGGGGACGGGCAATGAGAGTCGTGCAAGGCCACTCGCGTCCGTGCGCACGACGCGCGTCGTGCGAAGCAGTCCTCCCTCGAGCAGAACGAAGCGGACCTCGCGGTCGGCGAGCGGGACGTTGTCGGAAGCCCGCCGCACGCGCGCCCAACTCGAGATGAGGCCATGCGGGACGAGCTCATGCTGCGCCACGTCGAGCGAGAGGGTCGTCGCGGCCAAGCGCTCGACGTGGATCGTTTCGGTTCGCCTGCGCGCACCGGCCCCTAGAGCGAGGTAGAGCGATATCTTTCCGGGCGGTCCGTCCGGGACGGGCACGAGCAAGCGTGCGTGGCCCGCATCGTCGGTTTCTGCGTGTACATTGGTCGCAGAGGCCGCAGCGAGCGAGCCCGCAAGCGCCGAGGGGTCCCACGACGCATCGACCGACGCGTGCGGGAGTAGTGCCACCTTCGTGGCCTGCGGAAAGCCGTACGCTTCGACGAGGACGGGCAATGTGGAGCCGGAGAGCGCCTTCGTCTCGGCGTGAACGTAGAACGCGAGACCTCGGTCTACGGTCGCCACCGCTCGCAGATTCGGACGGGTCACAGGCTCATGCGGTGTGTTTTGGCCGGCTGCGAGAACGCAATACGCCGTCGTCGCAAAGAAGAAGCGCCATCTCATGAAGGGCGAGACTACCTGGGGGCCACGAAGTTCCCCACCGTCGTGATACAGCGCACGATTTCTGACGCGCCATGCCACTGCCGTCCGCCCAGAACCAGTCCGCTACCCGTCGCAAGGTTGATACGACGCGCGAAAGTGCCTGCTAGGATGAGCCCCACCATGCGTTCGTACGGCCCTCGCCTTCTCCTCGGCCTCTTCCTTTTGCCGGCCATCGCCTCCGCGCAGCCGCGAAATGCAGGGTCCGACCCCGCCCCCACGTCCGGCGGCAGCCTCCAAGACGCCGCCAGGCTCGTCGACAGCGCGGACTACGACGCCGCCGAAAAGGAGCTATCCACCGTTCGCGGCCCCGAGCAAACGGACGCGCAGCTTCTTCTGGCGAGGGCGCACTTCGAGCGAGGCCGCTGGTCGGACGCCGAAAAGATCCTCACCTCCATCACGCAGCCGGCTGCCAAGAAAGCCTCCGCAACGATCTTGCGCGCCCGCATCTTGGCGGCACGGGGACAAGTCGGCGACGCCCTCAAGCTGCTCGCTCCGTATCGCACCGACCCGAGTCCTCAAGGTCGTCGGGCCCGCATCCACATCGGTGAGTGGCTCATTGAAACCGGCAAGCGCTCGGATGCCGATGCTCCTCTCCACGACGTCATCGGCGACTACGGAAGCCTCGCCGATGGCGATGCGGAAGGTCTCCTCATGGTGGGTCGCGCCGCGCACCTGCTGCGAAGCCCGAAAGACGCGAACCAAGCGCTCACCGAGTCGGAGCGCGCCGACAAGGGCAACGTAGAGACTTTGCTCGTTCGCGCGCGCCTCTTTCTCGAGAAGTTCGACCCCGGTCATGCAGAGGAAGTCACGCGAGACGCCCTGAAGAAGGCGCCAAAGAACGCCGAAGCGCTGCTCATGATGGCGCGAATCCGGCTCGAACAGGCGATGGACTTCGACGCCGCAGAGGCCCTCGTGGCTCAGGCGCTGGCGGTGAACCCGAAGCTCACGGGCGCGTATGCCGTCCGCGCAGGTATCGCGCTTCGCGACATGGAAATCGGCACCGCTGAGAAGATGATCGCAACGGGTCTCACCATCAATCCAAACGATCTCGAGCTGCTCAGCCTGAAGGCCGCCGCTCGATTCCTCGCCGACGACAGCGCTGGGTTCGCAGCTGCAAAGAAGGAAGTCTTCACGCGCAACCCCGAGTACTCGACCTTCTATACGCTCATCGCGCCGTTCGGCGAATGGGAGCATCGGTACGACGACATCGTCGCCTGGATGAAGGATGCCACGAAGATAGACCCTGACGATAGCCTTGCTTGGGCCGAGCTAGGCTTGAACGCCATGCGCGGAGGCAATGAGGCGGATGGTCTCACGGCCCTTCAGCGTGCGTGGACCAAAGACCACTTCAACGTGCGCGTCTACAACACGCTGAACCTCTACGAGAAGACACTTCCCGTCGACTACGAGACGATCAGTGCCGGCGCACTCAAGATTCGTCTTCCGAAAGCAGAGAAACCTCTTCTTCAGCGCTACATGCCCTCGCTCGTCGGAAATGCATGGGCGTCGATGAAGGCCCGCTACGGATTCGTCCCCGAGGGCCCCGTTCAGGTCGAACTCTACGAGAATCGGGAACACTTCAGCGTACGCACGAGCGGTCTGCCGAACATCGGCATCCAAGGAGTTTGTTTCGGGCGTGTCGTCGCCTCGATGAGCCCACACGGCGAGGTCTTCAACTGGGGCAATGTACTTTGGCACGAGCTCGGGCACGTGTTCGCCATCCAGCTTTCGAAAAGTCACGTCCCGCGCTGGTTCACCGAAGGCCTCAGCGAGTACGAAACGATCGCAAAGCGCCCCGAATGGTCGCGAGAACTCGACCCGCAGCTTTATCGCGCGATCGTTCGCAAGACGCTCCCGCCCGCAGTCGACATGAACCGCGCGTTCACCCACGCGAGCGACGGCCTCGACGTCACGGTTGCGTACTACGCCGCCAGTCAAATGCTGCTCTACACGGTCGAGTCTTTCGGCATGCCACGCGTCACGGCAGCACTCAAGCTATGGGGTGAAGGGGCCCGTACGGCTGACGTCATCCAGAAGGCATTCGGTGTGAGCGCGACCGAGTACGACACCCAGTTCAGAAACTGGTTTCTGAATCGCGCCAAGCGCTACCGCTCGCAGTTCGTACCGACCGACAAGCCGCGGAGCGAAGCAGCCCTGCGACTCGAACTCACGAAGTCTCCGAAAGACGCATCGCTTCACGCCGAGCTCGCACTCGCTCTTATGCATGAGCGCAAGGAAAAGGAAGCGGAGGTCGAGCTCGCCGAAGCGCTGAAGCTCGATCCGAAGGATGCCCAGGCGATGTACATCTCGGTGAAGCGTGCCGCCGCCAAGAAGGATACGGACGGCATCGAGCGAGGTCTCTCGCAGATGCGCCTCGCAGGTCACGATGGCTACTTCATCCGCATGGCGATGGCCGATCTCTACGAAGTAAAGAAGGACTCGGGCGCTTTCCGGCATTCGCTCGAGGCCGCCGCTCGCTTCGACCCGACCCAGCCGGCTCCGCTGCAGGGGCTCTACGACCTTGCCGTCAGTGAGAGGCGCGAGGACGACGCCACGGATGTGCTTCGAAAGCTCGCGCCGCTCGAGCAGCACGACCCCCGTGTCTGGAGGCTCCTCCTGAAACGACTTCTCCAAAAGGGCGCGTGGGAAGAACTCCGCCAAACATGCGAGGCCGCACTCTTCGTAGACATTGCCTCGGCAGAAACGCATCTCACGTGCGCCAAAGCGCATTCGGCGTTGAAGGTGCCGTCGGCCGCCATTTTCGAAGCGGAAAGTGCGCTCCTCGCTTCGCCAAAGCCAGAAGACGCAGCAGCCGCGCACGAACTCCTCGCCAAGGAGCTTCGAGGCCAAAAGCGCGAGGCGGAAGCGGCCAAACACGACGCGGAAGCTGCACGTTTGAAGAGTTCGCAGGCCCCAGAAGCGCCCGCCCCGTGACTGTTGCAGTCCCCGCACTCCGTGGTATGAGACGCCATGAGTCGCCCGATCTCCCTTGAGCTGATTGAGAAGCTGCCGAAGACCGACCTCCACGTCCACCTCGACGGTTCTTTGAGGCTCGCGACCATTCTCGACCTCGCCGAGAAGGAAAAGATCGAGCTGCCTGCTACCGACGCAGCAGAGCTGC
This sequence comes from Polyangiaceae bacterium, assembly GCA_046351415.1. Lineage (GTDB taxonomy): Bacteria > Myxococcota_A > Polyangia > Polyangiales > Polyangiaceae > JABFRG01. The sequence continues at coordinate 85,888 of JAXLYO010000005.1, forward strand.
GCAAGGCCATGAACCTGGGCCAGCTCTGCGGTTCACTCGTCGAATACTTGAAGGCCTTCGACGTCACCCTTCGGGTCATGCAAACGCAGTCTGCACTGACGCGCATCGCCTACGAGCTGGCAGAAGACGCCGCCAAAGAAAATGTAAGGTACATGGAAGTGCGTTATGCCCCCATGCTCCATACCCGCGCGGGCCTCAAGCTCACCGAGGTGGTCGAAGCCGTCCTCAGCGGGCTCCGGGCGGCCCAAGAAAGCTTCGGAATCGAAGCAAACGTCATCATCTGCGGTATCCGCAACGTGTCGGCCGAGAGCTCGCTCGAGATGGCAGAGCTCGCCGTTGCTTACAAAGGCCGCGGCGTCGTCGGTTTCGATCTCGCGGGCGCCGAGTACGACCACCCCGCCAAGCATCATCGCGGCGCGTTCCAGCTCGTGCGCGACAACAACATCAACGTCACCATCCACGCCGGCGAAGCCTACGGGCCCGAATCGATCGCTCAGGCCATTCACGTGTGCGGCGCGCACCGCATCGGTCATGGCTGCCGCCTTCGCGAAAATGGCGACCTCTTGCACTACGTGAACGACCATCGCATCGCGCTCGAGGTCTGCCCCTCCTCGAATCTCCAGACGGGCGCCATTCGCGACCTTCGCAGCCACCCGATCAAGCTCTACAAGAACCTTGGACTTCGCGTGACCGTGAACACCGACAATCGCCTGGTGACGGACACCACTGTCTCCAAAGAGCTCTGGCTCTGTCACACGGAGCTCGACTTCAGCCTCGACGACATCAAAGCCGTCATCTTGAGCGGCTTCAAGAGCGCGTTCTTGCCCTTCCACGTGAAGCAGCAGTACCTGCGCAAAGTGAGCGAAGAGCTCGACTCGTTCACCGTGTAATCACCGCCTCAAGGGGTCTCCGGCACGCTCTCGCGTCCGTCATCCAGGCGGTACAATGTTCCGTCGTTCTGCGCGCCCGCATAGAGCTTGTTCTTGTGAACGGCCAAGGGGGATTGACAGAAGATGTCGGTGAGGGCGAACGGCGTGGTGGGCGAAGCGTTCTTTCCCTTGCCCTTTTGCGGAAGCTTCGGAGCAGCGGCAACGACAACAGGCGTATTTCCATCGATGCGGACGAGCTCGTGCTCGCCGAGGACGAAGAGGCCGTCGCGATATCGCACGATGTCGTTCGCGCGTCCCATCGAAGCCGGCAAATCGACCTCGGTGAATGCGTCGCCATCGTCGCTCCGTCTCAAGTGTACGACCCCGCGTTCGAGGGTGAGCCAGTAGAGGACATGCTTGCTGCTCGCCGATGCCCCCTTGTCGACGTACCACTTGAGCGTGTTCACGCGGACGCCGCCGAGGCTGACTGCGCGCAAGTCGCCCTGCTCGAGTACGTCTCTGCCGGGCGGTGCTTCGAGGACGACGTACGCGTTGGGGTCGACGCCGTCGTAGTCTTGGATGCCCGCGTAAAGGCGTCCGCGGAAGCGCACCATGAACGTGAGCCGATACACCCCCGGCTGGTAAGGGACCGGGTAACCTAGCGTGTAACTCCATACCTGCATCTTCGCGTCTGCCACGTGAAGCGCTCCTGGTGAAGGTCCGGACCACGCCCTTTCTTTCGGTGGTACGGACCCCGTCGAGGCATACAGGTGACCGCGATACTGTATGACGTCGATGACGTGATACGCGCGCGGCAGGATGGCAGCACCTGCTTTCCCTTCGACCGAGGGTAGCCCCGGCGGCCGTGCGTGAGGCTGCGTGGGGGGCGCGAAGGCCCCTTCCTTGTCAGAAACGAAGACATACCCCTCCGCTCCGTAGTCGCGCAGGCCAAAGCCCGCGTAGGGAGGGTCGGCATCTGGAACGAGGAGACGACCGTCGGCTCTGCGGATGCGGATGAATCCTTGACCGCCACCGCCACCTTTCGTCGGCTCGCCAACGCGATTCCAGTTGAACGCCATGCGAAAGGGAGGGGTCTCTCCCTCGGTATACCTCTGGATGACGGCGCCATCCCAATCGAGAGGTCTACGAGCATATGCAATATACAGAGAATTGCCGAAGCTGGTGAGGTCACAAATGCGTTCGAGTGAGTAGGGCGTCCTTCCGACCGCCGTGAACGTTCCTTTCCTGGGTGCGTCGCCCGAACCAAGGTCGGCGATTTCATCGTCACCATCGTCGGGGAAAGGGGACGGAGGGGCCGGCGCTTCCGTCGGAGCCGAAGGGGCGATCGCGGACGGGGAGCCGGAAGGTAGGCGCTCGACGGTCGGTCCAACCGAAGGCTGCATCGGTGCGGGCACTTCACGGCCCCCCCCGCCCGTGCATGCCAACACAGCGCCTAGCAAGGTCCACATCCACGAGAAACGCCGGGGGCGCCACATCACGCGCATCGTAGCCATGCTTCGTGCGAGCGCCCCCATGTGTGACCGAGCGAGGGTCGAATCGACGTTTACTGCCCGCAGACGCCGAAGTCCTTCAGGACTTGGCTCGGCTTGCAATTGCTGCCGTTCGGGCACTCGTTCGACCCGCCTTCTTGGCACATTCGCGCGCTATACCCGTTGCAGTTGTTCGCCTTGCACTCGGTGCGTACGTAACGTGAGGTATTGCCGAAGGGCATCGTCTGGGCGCAGCAAAACTCGTTCTGCTTGCAGTCGTTCTTGTCGTCGCATTCGAGCGTGGCGTCGAACTGACCATTGCACTGGTTCTTGTTCGAAAGACACTCGAAGGTGTCATAGCGGAGGTTTCCACCCTGGACGTTGCCGCGCGCGCAGCAGATAGAGCCCGTCGGGCAGTACACGTCGTTGCCATTGGCTTTGCCGCAGTAGACGTGATCGTCGTCGCCGAGCGTCACGGGGGAATCTGGCGCCGCGTCGTTCCCGCCGCTGCTCGAGGAGGAAGAAGACGAGGTGCTGGCATCGGTACCGCCGCTGCTCGAGGACGAGGACGAGGACGACGAGGTGGAGCCGCCATCGGCGGTGGCGCTGCCCGAACCTCCGAACAGGTCACTCGGCGTGGCACCGCTGCATGCAGCAAGGACCAACCCGATGAACACGATCGAGGCCGGCACGAAGAGAGCGCGCCCGGCTCCGTCGCCGCCAAGCTGAGTTCGGTTCGAGGGTGTGCGTCGCGAAAGCATGCCTAGTTCTAGCGCGGAATGACCCCCTGTCTATATGGCGCAACCGCAATTTCATGCTAGAAACGCCGACCCCAACATGAGCTCCCCGCACCCCGGCAACACCGGCGCAGCACAGCAGAACGAAGGCGGGATGCCTTCGCTCCTGGCGGGTGCCTACTTGGACCGAGTCATGGGGGCCCTCGATTCCGCGGCACAAATCGCCGAAACGGGAGAGACGTGCACACTTGTACAGCGCGTCACCGCTGAAGAATTCCAGGAGGCGAGCAAAGTCCACCCCGTGGACGTTCGTCGCTACCTCGACCGCGTGATGATGGGAACCGACCCTGAAGGGGGCCTCGATGCCCTTCTCGAGGCGGGCGTGCTCGAAGCCATCTTCCCTGAGGTCCATGCCCTCGTGGGCTTCGGCGATGGGGAGTGGCGTCACAAGGACGTGTGGAAGCATACGAAGCAAGTCGTGAGGCAGGCAGCTCCTCGCATCGAAGTCCGCTGGGGTGCCTTGTTTCACGACGTCGGCAAGGTGAAGACCCGCACGTTCACGAAGGACGGTAAGGTCCAGTTCTTGGGCCATGCCGAGGTCGGCGCGCGGATGTTCGACAAATTGAATCGCCGGCTGCCCCTCTTCGTGCACGAACCCGCGTTGCTGGGCACCGTGCGTTTCCTCGTCCTTCATCACCTGCGCCCGAACCAGTACGACCCGGAGTGGACCGACAGCGCCGTACGTCGCTTCGCGCGCGAACTCGGTCTCCACTTGAACGATCTTCTCTGCCTTGCGCGCGCCGACATCACGACGAAGCGCCCGGAGAAGAAGCGTCGCGGGCTCGATCAGATCGACGAATTGCAGGCGCGCATCACGGCGCTCGCGGCGGAAGACGCCATCAAGCCGCCGCTCCCCACCGGCGTCGGCGATGCGCTGATGAAGGCTTTCGCCATTCCGCCTTCACGCCTCATCGGTGACGTGAAGAAGGCCCTCGAGCGCATGATCGAAGCGGGAGAACTCGAGCCTCATCAAGAGTCGGAGTACTACGTCGAAGTCGTCGCCAAAGACCGCGCCCGCTTTTTGCCGTCGAAGAGCGGCTGAGCACCCCCCGTCGGGGTTCTTCGTCAGGGAAGAACCGACCCCGGCGAGATGGCGAAGAACATGAGACACAAGATGATGAGCATCGTCAGCGCGACGAGGCCATAGCTCATACGCGTCTGAGTGGTGCTCCAACCGTCGCCGAAGAACTTGCCTTTCGACCGCACGCGCAACTTCTTTTGGACGCCCTTCAGGATGTAATCGTCTGGAACGTCTTCGGCCTTCGGCATCGCGCGCTTCAAGAGGGCGCGCATGGCCTGGCTGTCCTCGAGCTCGTCATCCGGGGGCGGAGGTTCGTCGACGGGGACCTCTGCAGCGCCGCGTTCCTTGTCGGTCGCGCCTGTCTCGTCTCTCTCGTCTCTCTCGTCTGGCTTCTCGGTCATGCGATCTTCTCCCCGAGCGCGCGCTCGACGATTTCTTTCAACTGCCCCCGAGCGCGATGGATGCGACTCTTGACGGTGCCTTCCGCGAGGCCGGTAATTTGGCCGATTTCTTCGTAGCTGAGCTCTTCGACGTCCCGCAGGACGAGGCATTCTCGAAAGCTCGGCTCGAGCTGCATGATGGCCTGTTGGACGATGTACTCGACCTGCTTGCCCGCCATCATTTCGTCGGGCCGAGCGACTTCACCGACGTTGGAGCGTTTGGCTTCGCCGAAAGGAACGCGCTCTGCGACGGCCTCGAACTCGTCTTGTGCATCGGTGTGGCGCACGCGCAGATACTTGGCGCGGTTCTTACAGAGGTTGACGGCGATGCGATAGATCCACGTCGACAGCTTGGACTCGCCTCGGAAGGTGCCGATGGCTTTGAAGACCTGAAAGAAGACTTCCTGCGTGAGCTCCTTGGCCTCTTCGCGATTGCCGAGCATACGCGTCATGAGCCCGAGAACGCGACGCTCGTACGTCCGAACCAGTTCGACGAACGCGCGCTCGTCGTGCTGAGTGAGACGCAGGATGAGTCCTGCTTCGAGTTCGTCGGACGCGGCCACGGGGCCCCATGGTGCCTCATCTGGATGCACACTTGCAAAAGGGATCCTTGCCACGCTGCAAAGCGTTGCGACACGAACCTCGCGCGCAAAGTTCCCGCAACGGCACGCTTTGGCGAAACCGAGCCTAAATGTCGTTCATTCTCGAAGAAAAACAGGCGCCCGGGACAACGGCCGCCGAGCAACCTCGTCCTGCTTCAGAACAGCTCGACGCCGAGCGCTTCGAGTTCGAGTTTGGCGAGAGGCTTGCCGTTTTGCTTCTCGGCCTCCGCTTTGCAGTGGTCCTTCCCGTCCCCGGAGCAGTTGGCCACGGGCTTGGCTTCAGCTTCGCTGCTGTCGACGAGCTTCGCGTAGACGCGCGCCTTTTTACCCTTCGAGTCTTTCGGGACCATGAAGGCGTGACCGGCCATGCGAATGAAGGCTTCGCCGCTTTCGTCGGAGAGCGTCATCCAACACCCCATGTGCTGACACACGGAGCCCACCGTACCGCTCGTGACGATGGTCTTGCCGAGGTACTCTTTCGGTGTGCGCGCCACCGCAGAAAGCGCCACCTCGGTGGCCTCCTTCGGAGTGGGTTGCCCGAGCTTCTGAGATGTCATTGCGGGCTTTGCGATGGTGGGCGCTGGCTCGGCGGAGGCTTTCTCGTGGGGCCCCGTATTGCAGGCGAAAATGCCGAGTCCAAGGACGAACGCGAAGGCGATGCCGAGAGATTCGCGGGAGAGCTTCATCGAAATACCTGCGCGAAAGCTTAGCACAACAAGGAAAAAGGGCGGACGCGGGCGTTCAGAGAACGTCCTTCGCGACATGATTTCATGCCCGAACTGGGCGAGCGCGAAATCCGTGCTTACACTTGCAGGCACCCCACATGGCTTTTCTCTTTCGGCTCATCTGGAGCGTCCTCTCCCTTCCCTTCCGACTCCTCAAAAAGATTCGGTTTTTGCCGTCTCGCGCCTACGTGGAAGTGACGCTCGATGGGGCTGTGAGTGACCTGCCGACGCGCCAGACACTGATGGACCTGCTGCGTCCCCGGCCGCGCGCCTCTCTCTCGGCGCTCTTCGATCTAACCCAGGAAGTCGCACAAGACCGCGCGCTCACGGGCCTCGTGCTCGTCGTGAAGAACCCGCTATGGGGCCTCGCTCAGGCCGAATCCGCTGCGGCCATGCTGCGGAAGCTCAAGAGCGCTGGCAAGGAAGTCATTGTCCACTTGCCGTTCGGGGGTGACAGCAAATCGGCGCTCCTCGCCGGTGAAGCGACGCAAGTCTTTCTCGGCCCCGAGGCACTCTATGCCCCGCTCGGTGTAAGGCTACGCAGGCGCTATTTCGGCGAAGCTCTTCGTCGCGCGGGTCTGCAACCAGAGGTCTACGCGAAGGGCCGCTACAAGAGCGCCGGAGACATGATCCAGCGCGAATCGATGAGCGACGACGACCACGAACAACTCGGTCGCATTCTCGACGCCACGTACGAGAGCCTCTCCAAAGCACTCGCCAAGCGCGAAGGCGTGCTGACAGTCGAGCGAGCCGCAGAGGTCATCGACCAGGCGCCCTATCACGGTGAAAAGGCCAAGGAAGCACGCCTCGTCGACGAAATCGCCTACGACGACGAGCTGCAAAGCAAGCTCGGCGCGGACGGAAAAGACGCTGCTTTCATTCCGGCGCAGGCGTATCTCGCGAGGCACCGCGCGCGTCTCATGCCGAAGCTTTCGGCTGCACGCATTGCCATCGTTCCTTTGCACGGCGCCATCACGTCGGGCATGCCCAATGGGCGCGGCGCAACCGACGAAGGCCTCGCAAGGCTCCTTCGCATCGCGCGCAAAGACCCGCGCGTGGCCGCGGTCGTTCTTCATATCGACTCGCCTGGCGGTAGCGCCCTTGCCTCGGACCGCATGCACCGAGAGATTGTGCGCACCGTGAAGGAGAAGCCCGTCGTCGCCTGCATGGGCAACGTCGCCGCGAGCGGCGGCTACTACGCGGCTGCAGCATGCCAAGAGATCTTCGCGAGCCCCCTCACCCTCACGGGCTCCATCGGCGTCGTCACGGCGCGCATGGTCGTAGACCCCCTCTTGGCGCGGTTCGGCGTTCACGCCGATGGCATCCAGCGCGGGGCCAACGCCGGTCTCATGGACCCATTCTCCCCGCTCTCGGATGAAGAAAAGGTCGCGCTCGATCGCGAGCTCGACGCGGTCTACGACGGCTTCGTTCGCGTCGTCGCCAAGGGGCGCAAGCTCGGCGAAGAGCGCGTCCGCGAGCTCGCCGAAGGTCGCGTGTGGACCGGTGCAGATGCGTACGATCGAGGCCTCGTCGATCACCTCGGAGGCCTCACCGACGCCATCGACCGCGCCCGAGAGCTGGCGAACAGCCCGAAGGCAGAGCCCGTGGTTGTCCACGCGAACAGGCTCCAATCCATGTTCGACCCCTCCGCGGCCGCCCACATGGCGCTCGTGAGCTCGCTAGGTTTGCCTGCGGGCCTCACGGCATCCGTGCAAAGTACACTTATGCCCCTCAGCTTGCTGAGAGAGCCCGTGCTCCTCTGGTCGAATATCGAGGTGGAGTAACGACGCTTCCGCTCGCGAGGGCGTGGGAAGCCAACGCGACCACCTGGGGTTGCCTCACGCGGGAGCTCGGAAGACTACCGCGCGGACCGGGGGTTGCCTCACGTGGGGGCATAGGGAGAGCACCGCGAGGACCGGGGGTTGCCTCACGTGGCGGCATGGGAGGAGCACCCGCGAGGACCGGGGGTTGCCTCTTCCGCTTCGCCGATCGGGGTCCTGCGCGGGGCGTTTGCCCACCTTTCGTTTGGAGTAGAGGCGAGCGTTGACGTGGCCTTCGCTCCAGAGGCACCCCCGGCTCCTTTCGCTCTGCTTCTTGCGGCGAAGTTTCGGCGGCGATAGAGTGTGGGTTCGGGGCTTGCTCGCAGATGCTCGTTCGGAGGTGCGGGGCGTTTTGCGGCGCGACGTCGTGCCCCTGACGCGACCTGAAGGCGCGAGCGCGTGCGCCGCCACAAGAGTGACTAGTCGTGCTAGTTCTCAGTACTGGATCGGTACGGTCTTACTGAGCGCCACGTTGACGTCACGACCAGATACAATCGTCGCGCGGATGGGAGCATGTGGCTCGATCCAGAAGGGGCCCGCTACCGAGAGGGACTGGAGCTGCCCCGCCGTCACTGGGTTTCCTAGAATCGGCGCTGTCATGATCTTTCCCGACGCGCTTTCGCCACGAAAGGCGAACTCGTCGCATCGGTAGCCCTTTGCATTGGGTGACGACGCATACATCTGAGCCACGAAGATCAACTTGCGCCACGGTCCCTGTTGCGGCCCGTCCGCGGACTGCGCCGCCGACAGCAGGTCGACGCGCGGGCTCGAGAGCGTGAGGAAACGGTTTTCGCTTCGTCCCACCACCTTGCCTGACCTTCGGGACTGAATGATCCGGAACACGAGCTCGTGCCCCTCGAGTTCGTCGAGGTCACCGAGGGCCGCGTCCAGATTGAGCTCGGCATCCGGACGGTCGAGGTCGCGCAAGATTCCTGCCTTCGGAATTTCATAGGTCTTGATCGTCTTCTTCCACTTGGTCGTGAGATCCTCGACTTCGAGCGCTGCAATGTTCGCGAAGAGCGCTTCGCCCTGAACGTTCGGGCGGAGGCGCAACGTGCGTGACGGGCACGCGCTTCCGGACTTGTCGAGAACGGCATTGTCGCCGATGACAATATCGAGCGTAGGTTGTCGGCTCTCTTTCAGCTCCGATGCGCTGGTATCCGAGGTAGCCTCTTCCCCGTCCCCGGCGAACTCCGTCGCGTCTCCAGCGCAGCCGGCGCCGAAAGTGGCGAGAGAAAAAAGGAGCGCGACGACGGAGGCATTCGGTGTGAGCTTGCTCATCACGTCGAGAACTGCAACCGCCACGCCAGCGATGAAGTCGATACCGCCCTGAGTGACACAATGTCTATTCTCGACTTGGAATTCACCCTCTTGGGCTGAGAAAAACCACAAGAGACTCACCTACATCCGATTACGTCGCCCCCGGATCTTCGCGTAGATCTCTGGATAGCGTGATGCTCAGCGGAGTGCGTGGGCGCTTGCTCAGACACCGTGGAACCGCAGTCCCTGAGCGGTTCTACGGAGGCACGAGACCGTCGAAGTGGAGTAACTTCGCTCGCGAGGACCGGGGGTTGCCTCACGCGGGAGCTCGGAAGACTACCGCGCGGACCGGGGGTTGCCTCACGTGGCGGCATGGGAGGAGCCCCCGCGAGGACCGGGGGTTGCCTCTTCCGCTTCGCCGATCGGGGTGCTGCGCGGGGCGTTTGCCCACCTTTCGTTTGGAGTAGAGGCGAGCGTTGACGTGGCCTTCGCTCCAGAGGCACCCCCGGCTCCGTTCGCTCGGCTCCTGTCGGCGGATTTTCGGCGGCGGTAGGGTGAGGGCGCGGGGCTTGCTCGTAGATACTCGTTCGCGTGGGGCGCGGGGCTCTTGAGGAAGAGAGGGCGGCGCGTTCCGTTCGGCGTGGCCGGCGGGGGCATCACGTGGCGGCATGGGAGGAGCACCCACACGGACCGCGGGCACCATCGACACGCCGTTATGCGGGTAACGAAGCGGCTACCCGCCGTTTACACTGCGACGCTTCGATTGCTTCTCGTTGGCTTCGACATAGCCCTTGCCATCGAAGTGCCATTCGACATCACAGGAGCCGAACTTCTCGCAGCGAGTGCTCGAGGCGAAGTCGCGAAGACCATGGTGCGACGTCGACAGGGCTCGCACTTCTTCGAAGGCCGAAAGCGCGCCGATTGGAATCACGCACTTCCCTTTGTCGAGCAGGAGAAGGACATCGTACGCGTCCGTCGATGCCCCTAGGATGACGAACTTGTCGATTTTCCCGTCACGATCGACGTCGACCGACGGCGTCTTCACCGGGGTCTTGAGGAAGAGCGGGTTCTTTCCCTTCTCGTCGTCCACGCGCAACTTGAGATAGCCCGCAGTCGCGAGGCACGGCTTGCGAGGCGTTTCGCCTGGACCGAGGGGCAACTCGACGTGCTCGACGACGAGCGCCTTCAGTCTTTCGTCTGAGAGGTCACCGACCACCGGATCGATTGCCCCCGCTGCTTCGACGGATGCTTTGGCGGGTTCGTCGGTGCTTGGCGCGAATTGGGCGGTCAAAGCAGTGGCTGTCGCCGCAGGGGCTGCCGCGATCACGGAAGGCTTGGCCGTCGAGAAAGTAGGAACAGCGGTCGATACCAGCGCGGGGGCTACGGCGTACGCGCTCGGCCCAGAAGCAGGCTCAGCGTTCGCCCCGCAGCCGAGCGCCGCCATCAGTAGAACATTTCGACCGTTTCTTCGAATCGCGACCCGCACGCGCGCGAGCATACACACCTACCCGCCACTCGCAACGCGACGCGAGAGCCCAAGGGCCCAGCGCCTCCGAACGAGTGTCCGCGAGTGAACCACCACGAACTCGCCCGAAAAATCCGCCGACAGACGCAGAGCGAAAGGAGCCGGGGGTGCCTCTGCAGCGAAGGCCACGTCAACGCTCGCCGCTACTCCAAACGAAAGGCGGCCAAACGCCCCGCGAAAGCACCCCAATCGGCGAAGCGGAAGAGGTAACCCCCGGTCCTAGCGGTGGTTTCCCACACACTCACGTTCGGTCCGCGCGGGTGCTTCCCCACACCGACCGAGCGGCTCCCCCAACGACGACCGAATCGCTACGCCGCCGTGATTTCGACGCGGAGAAGCTTCTTGCCGATGAAGAGGTAGTCGCCGTGCGAGAGCTCCCTCTCACCCGCGATGCGGATGAACGTACCGTTGCGCGAGTTGAGGTCGGTGAGCGTGATCTTCCCGTTGCCTTCTTCGATTTTGCAGTGCGAGGCGCTCATGTACTGGTCCGTGGGGAAATTGACGTCGCCACCTTCGCGGCCGATCTGGAGACCCGTCGCGCGAGCGCATACCGTCATGCCGATGGCCCCGCCTTGGAGGATCTGCGTCACGCGGAACGGCGTTTGGTGCTTCGGCGACGAATAGAAATAGGTGCCATCGGGTGCGGGGTTGTCCGTCGCAGCGGGCGTCGAGTCGAGGCGGAGCACTTGCTCGCCGACCATGAAGACTTCGCCGTAGTTCAGCTCGACGGAACCCCGGATGCGCAAGTACACACCGTTGAGGGACCCCTCGTCTTTCACGACCAGCTTTTGGTCGCGATAGAAGAGGTCGGCGTGCTTCGGAGACACGAACGGGTCTTCCGGGAACACGAGCTGGCCCGTACGACCGACGAGGTGGTGCTCGGAATTCAACTGGTAGCTGAGGCCGTCTTCACCTTCGCCGCGAATCAAAATGAGCTTCGCGCGACCCGGAGCCTGGAGCTGACCGAAGAACTGGGTACGAGCAGCCACGATCTCGAGGGGGATCGCAGCCCCGCAACGACCGCAAAACTTGTGGCCCATCGGCACAGCCGTCGAACAAGATTTGCAGACGTAATTCTTCGCTTGTTCCATGAGTTCCTCCAACGAGATACGCGCCGCCGACGAGCGGCGATTCGAACTTGCTTCTTCCGGTGCATGTGGTGATTGCGCCCGCAGACGCGGATAAGGAGACACGCTGACGCGTGGTTTGAGATTGTCGCGCAGGACGGCGCCGAGCGAAGGCGCCGACGAGGTCGAGACGACGGCTTCGATCTCGCGCGTGTTTCGACGCGCTTCGACAGCGCTGATGGGCTGTGGTCCCGGCACGCGTACGCTGAGCGGAGCGGCGCGCACGGATGCCGGCTCGTCGTCTTTCGAAACCGGAGATGCGGCCTGGAACATCGAAGCGGACTCGGTCGTCGTGAACGGCGCACGCGCCGCACCGAACCCACCGACGAGAGGAAATGCAGGCGCTTCGAGCCCGAGCGGCGCGCCACATTCGGGACAAGCGCGCGCTCCCAGCGCGATGCAGGTTTCGCAACGACCGCAGACGATTCCGATCTCGAAATCCATCCAGAATTCAAAAGCCTATCAGAACCGGATGTGGGTTTGTTTCCATTTCCAAGGGAACCTCTCCGGGGTCTTGCCTCTGCCGTAGCACACCCGCTTTAGGAGGCTTTAGGAGGCTATGGGAGAGAGCGTCACGGGATGGGGGTCCCGGGGCCCGTATGCCCGGGCAAATCCGAACCCGGTCCTGCGACGAGTTTCCACACGATGACCTTGCAGGTCGCAAGGTCGACGGCGCCGTAGTCCCGAGAATCGTAGTGATCATGACGCTGGTCGCTGACGAGAAACAACTTGCTCGGCTGAATGACCGCGGAAATGTCTGGTTTTGGCCGAACCGCGTCGCGCCAGAAGTTCCGCTGGGAATCGCCTTCGCCAAACTCGGAGGCACACGCGAGTGGCCTTGGTGCAATACAGCTCTCGCGGGGAGTCCAACGTTTGCCGTCGACCACCACGAGCTCGCTTTCGATGCTGAGCTTCGATCCAGGATACCCATACGCGCGGGCGACGACATACGTGCCCTTCTCCGTTGGATGCTCACAGCGGACGAGGCGTTCACCTTCTACCGTGCCTTTGCGTGAAACGAGCACCACGTCTCCCGGCCAAAGCGTGGGCTGCACGGAAGCCGCTTGTGCGTTCCCCTTCGGTACGATCCACACGTCGAAGACGGCGAGGTAGAGCCCCACGCAGACCGCGATCACGATGACGAGACACCAAAGAACGACGCGAAGGAACTTCTTCAACCTGCCTCCGACTTCTTTGCTCCGAGTGAAAACCCAACGCGCGCACCTACCACACGACCTCCCTCGACGACGTTTTCCGCGAACGCCTTGCCCCCGTGCGCCTCGGCGATGCGAAGAACGAGCGCCAAGCCGAGCCCCGTGCTCTGCGAGGCGGCCTGTGGCGTACGTGCGACGCTTCCGCGCACGAACGGCTGGAACGCCTTGTCGAGGATGTCACTCGGAAAGCCTTGCCCCGCATCGCGTACACTGATGGTCGGCACGCCATCCGATGTTTGGACGGTGAGCACGATGGGAGCATTCGGGTCGTGCCCGTGCACGCGAGCGTTGGAAAGCAAGTTGGCGACCGCCCGCCAAACGAGCGCTGAATCCGCTTTGACGGGAACAGCGCCGTCGACGACGAGCTCGATGATGGGCGGCACGGGTTCTTCCGTGAGTCGCTTGCGGAGCATGGCTCCGAGGTCGAAGGATTCGATAGTCAGGTCGGCGAGGCCGCTGCGTGCGGACGCCATCAGGTCCGACAAGATCGTATTCAGCGTCGTGAGTTCGCGATCGACCGTGGCGAGCGCGGCGCTGTCCTCCTTTTCGCGGGCAATTTCGAGTGCGACGTGGGCGCGCCCGATCGGAGAACGAAGCTCGTGACTGATCGCCGCGAGCAACGTGCGTTGATCACGCACGACCTGTTCGATGCGGCTCGCCATGGCGTCGAACGACGCGGCTACGGCGCCCACCTCTTCCGGGTCGCTCGGTCCCGTGCCTGCACGTGATGCGAGGTCCCCATCACCGAAACGCGTGGCAGCTTGTGCGACGCGCTCCAAAGGTGCCGCGAACCGCGCAGCGATGCCGCGCGCCGCAAATGCGAGGACGACGACGGCGCAGCCCAGCCCGACGATCGGCGGCCACGGAACGGGAGCGCGGTCTTCGCGCAGTTCGACGAACGCCACGAGGACGTCGTTCTTCTCGATGGGGATGTACGCATTCCCATTGTGGAAGGCGACACCGTCTCTGCGACGACCGAAGCGCATGTCGGGTGGGAGCTTCGAGACATCGCGATGAAGGACCACGTCGAGTCCCGTTGCTTCTCGCACGCGCCTGATGTGCATGTCGCTGGCGGCCGGGTCGTCCCACGATGCTTCGAGCTTCGTGCGAAGCGTTCGCGCAGTACGACGAAGTGGCGGGCCCGATTCGTCCGGACGAAACATGGGGGCGATGACCACCGTGACGACGACCGCGAGCACGATCGCGAGCACAAACGTCAAAAAGAGCCGAACCTGGAGGCGGCTTCCTTTGCGGGCGACTCTCTCGCCGCTCATGATGGCCTCAAGAATACGTACCCCACACCGCGCACGGTACGAATCCAGGTGGGCTTCGCGGGGTCGTCTTCCAGCTTTTGCCGCAAGCGACTCACGTGCACGTCGAGAGAGCGATCGACGCTGGGGTCGTACCCGTCTTCCCCCTTCGAGGTCGAGACAGCGGATGCGAGCTCTTCGCGCGACACGGGTCTTCCGACGCGCTCGGCGAGTGCGAGGAGCACGCGGAACTCGTACGAGGTCAAGGCGAGCGGCTCGTTCTTGAACGTCGCTGTCAGACTTCTCGCATCGAGCGAGAGCGGACCGAACACGAGCTTCTCTTCCACTTCCTGGGCGGGCTTACCGCGACGGCGAGCGATTGCGCGAATGCGCGCGAGGAGTTCTCTTGGATTGAAAGGTTTGGGAACGTAGTCATCGGCGCCGATTTCCAGGCCCGTGACGCGATCATCGTCCGAACCACGCGCGGTCAGCATGATCACGGGGACGTCGCTCGTCTCGCGAATCTTGCGGCAGATGGCGAACCCGTCATCCCCCGGAAGCATGACATCGAGCAGCACGATGTCCCAACCACCCTGCCGCAGCGCGGTGAGCCCCCGCTCGCCGTCAGGTTCGTTCTGCAACGTCACGCGATGGCCCGTGAAGTACTCGCGGAGTAGGTCTCCGAGAGATGCGTCGTCGTCGATGAGAAGCACGCGCATGACGCTTCAGCGAACCGGCGTTCCGTTCATGACCGCATTGTTCGCGGCGAGCGCGCCGCGATAGAAATTGCGCGCACGGAGTACGAGCGGGCCGTCCGCGTGCGTATCGAGAAAGCGACGATAGGCCTGCACCGAAGCACCGTAGTCACCCGCGCGATAGAACGCGGCGCCAAGGGCGTAGTCTTTCGGATACGCGGGGTCGAGCTCGGCGAGCTGGAGGATCTTCTGGATGCGCCACTTTTCGGCCGAAAGCCGCTCTTCTTCGAGGACGCGCCCGCACTCGACGGTGCCGTTTGCACGTCGCTTGGCCTCCACGAAGACGCCTCGGAGCTGCTCGGAGGGATGAGGACTGCGAAGAAAGAGCCGGTAGAGCACACGCTTCTCGTCGAGCGTCAAACTGAACGTAGGGTCCGAGTCGAGACCAACGTCGAGGGCCCACATGCTCTTGTAGAGAACACGAAGCTCAGCGTCGGTGAGGCGTACGTCGCGACCCACGACCCAGCTGGCGCTGCGCATGCGAGCGAGGAACGTGCCGGAAAGCGCCCGGAGCTCGAGCGATTCTTCCCCCGAAGCACGATACGCAGCGACTTCGCTCTTGAACCGTGCAAGCTGCACGGAGAAGAGCTTGTGCACGAGTTCGACCCCTTCACCCGACACGACACGCGCTCGCGAAGCAAAGACGCGATCCTTCGCCTCGAGAAGCCTGCCCATGTCACGGGCTCCTTCTGCCTGGAGTTCATGAAATGCGCGAAGGTCGGAGCCTAGAGCGCGAACATCCCCGCTCAGACCGGCCTCGTCCACTTGCCGCTGTCGTGCGTCGTCTTCGGCCTCGAGCGCGAGAAGGGCACGCTCGTCGATGACCGGCAGGGGCACGTCATCGGGCACGGCTGCCCGAGGCAAGAGAAGGCCCGCGAGAAGCACGCACACGGCCACGGGGACGAGGGACAGCCCCGCACCGCGGAAACGCGACTTGACGTTGTTTGCGCTCATGGAACCGAGCTAGTATACAGTCCCAAGGCATACCGTGATCGACCAACGCCGTCACAATCGTCAGGGCATCAGCGAAACCGTCACTTTTCGCGACACCAACGGAAACGCCTACGAAGGCCGCGCGAAGGACATTTCACTCGGCGGGATGTTCATCGAAACGAAGGACACGCTACCCTTTGGCGCCCCACTCGAAGTACGTCTCACCATCACGGGGACGACTCCGCCCGAGGTGCTCGTACTTCCGGCAGTATCACGATGGTCGAGCCCGGTAGGCATGGGCATCCAATTCGGCCTCTACGGCGCGAAAGAGACCCACCTTCTCACCGAGCTCACGCGCAAGCCAGAGAGCCTTCCTCCGCGCTGACCACGCGCTCCTGCGCGTTCACGTACGCGACGCCAGTGTGAGCTCAGCGGTCGGCTTGAACCGACAGCGTCATGGGGCCACCCGAATTGAAGTGCGTGCCGTAGACGGCCACGGACGCGCATTCTTGTGCCTTCGGCGGCAGCGGCGGATTGAAACGTGCAAGTTGCACCTTTCCGTCGTCAGAGACCTGAAGTTGGAGCGTCGTCGAGATCGACAAGTGCGCCGCAGGCGAGGACTCGGGGAAGCCGTGGTCCAGCATGCATCGCCTGACCGCTGCTTCGAGACGAACCTTCGGGTCGACCGGAACCTCCGCCACGCTCGGGGCAAGACGCGGCGCCGGGAACGATGGCGCTACCGGCGACGAATTGCGAGGCGCTTCCTTTGCGGAGCCTGCAGGCGCCGCCGGCAATACCGCTGCGACCACCTCGTCGAACGACTCTGCAGGGCGAACGTTGAGGCGATCGATGACGATCGCATTCGTGTCTTCGGCGTCGAGCTCCACGTGCGCGGGTGCGGAGACGAACTCGCGGCCAACCGCAATGGAACCTCGCGTGAGGTCGACCGTGACCTTGCGACCGGCACGAGCCACACGAAGATGCGTACCGCGAACCGAAACACGCGCACGACCGAGTTCGACCGAAAAGCGCTCTTGACCGCCTCCCGGAACGACATCGGCCTCTACCGCTCCGTCTTCGAGTGAGAGCGCGATCGAGCCACCTTCGCGAAGGACACGGCCACGCGTCCCTGCACCGTCGAGCATGAACTTCGCCGTTTGGGGGCTATCGAACACGGCCCTACGTCCGCGAAGCTCGAAGGCGTCACCCGGCTTCAGCGAAGCACCAACGGAAGCCGTTTGCCCGCCGATGAGGAGCTCGCCTTGCACGCGCGAGAGCACCGAGGATACCTCGCTGGCGGCCGCGACCTTCGTGAGCTCTGCGGGCCGGCGCGCCACATCGTCGCTCCGCAGGAAAAAGAGAACTCCCGCGGCTACGGCCAGCGCACTCGCACCGAGAACGAACCCCGAGCGGAGCTTCCGCACGTTGCCGCCGTTGCTCTTGGCTTCGAGCGCTTCCTGTGCCTCGAGCTTCGCGAAAAGCTCTTCGTCCATGCGCTCCCAATCGAGCTTGCTCGGCACGAGGTCGCGCTTCGCAGCTTCGGTAGCCTGTATGAGCGCCGGCGTTCGATCGTCTCGTTCGCTGTCGCTCATGACCCCACAACCTTTCCCGGTGCGCTGCTGCTGGAGAGCGCCTCCCGCACCGACGCGAGGGCGGGTTCTTCGCTGAGCATCACTTCGAGCTCTCTACGAGCATAGAACAATCGGGTCCGGACCGTAAGTACCGGCGCGCCGACGATTTGCGCAATCTCCGCAGGCGTCACGCCTTCGAGGTCGTGCAGCACGAACACGTCGCGCTTCTTCTCGCCGAGGCGATCGAGAATGCGGCGGAAGGCGCGCAACCGTTCGGAGGTTTCGGCGTCGTCATCAGGTAAGGCCGAATCCGCGGCCGGCTCATGCTTCGGTTCTTCCGCATAGCTTGGGCGGCTGCGGAGTGCGCGACGGTGCATGAGCACCACGTTCACCGTCACGCGATGAAGCCAAGTCGAGAACTTCGCTTGGCCGCGGAAGTCCTTGAGGCTCTTGTGCACCTGAATGAAAACTTCCTGGATCGCGTCTTCGAGCTCGGCATTCGACAGGCCGAGACGGAATACGAGACGGGCAACCGACGCGCGATGGCGCGTGTAGAGCTCGCGAAACGCAACTCGCTCGCCTGCTACTGCACGCGCGACCAGTTGATCGTCGACCGACGGCTCGGGCTTTTCGGCAGGTGCGATGAAGTCCGACATGAGGGCGGGAAAAGCCAGGGCGAGCGTGGTCACTCACCATACGTTGCCTGAGTCGCTCGAGGCATTCAGCGGGGGCCGCCCGCGACCGAGAATTTAGCGGATGCGCCGAACCGCCCGTCGCGCGAGCAAGTCTTGGAAATCCACGAACATAAGGCCCATGACGAGAGCAATCGCAATCACCAGCATCCCTCGAAGATGGAGGGGCCGGCGGCTCGGGGCCAAGTTTTCGGGATCGAATCGAGGGCGCCTCCAGCGGAGAGCGCCGCTCGACGAACACCTCTCAGAAGAGGGCCTTCAGCTCCACGGCTTCGGCCTTCTTCGAAGCGAGGATCGCGTTGACCGCCTTCAAAATGCGGGTCTTCGTACGGCTGCTGAGGGTGCCGCCGTTCGCTGCGGTCGCGAGCGCGCGCTCGGTCACGGGACGGCCCGAGCGGGGCTTCGTGAATTCCTTCTTCTCGCCGCCTTCCTTCTTGCGGCCTTGCTTCTTCTCGAGCCGCGTCTTGCGATCTTCGAGCTTGAGGCCTTCGAGCTTGCGCGAAACCGCTCGGATTTTGCGCGGATCGATCTTCTTGTCGGCAATGAAGGTGGAAAACTTGGTCTTCTCGGTCATGGGACCGGCCTTCCTACTCCAAGGGCCCGGGCGGCGCAAGCTGGGCTTCTTAGCAGGGGCGGTGATACACCCTAGAGGTCGGGGTTCGCATCCGGTGCGGAACCATCGACGTTTGCCGCCCCGTCCTTGCCACCGGCATCCACGCCCTCACAGGGAACCTCCTCCAAGAACCACGTCGGTGTCCGAGAGACCGCCCCAAGCACGCGGCAGCGGGCGCGAACCGGGATTTCACCGGGGCCGCAATGGTACGAGCAAAAGCCGCCGCTCTGCAGCCAACAGGGCGAGCACGAGTCGCCGAAAGAGGGAACCTCGGTCGGACAGGCCGGCGGCTGCGGGCCGAGGGTCGAAAAATGCCACAAGCCACGCCGACAAACTGCGAGCATTCCTCCGCAATTTGCGACGGGGCAGGTCGTTCCGTCCGGTGCCGAACACGGGCTTTGGTCTGGAAAGACACCGCCGTCGACGCTCGGACAGGAAGCGGCTCCTTGGTCGCCGCCATCGAGGGACGCGCCGGCATCGGACACCACCCCCGCTTCGGACGCGGAGAGGCCACACGCCACGGCCCCAAGCAGTACGCTCACGAGGGCGAGCGGCAGCCATCGCCCCCCGGAAGACCGAGATGGCCCGCACGGCGGAGCAGGTCGCGATGACGGGAGAGTGCGAAGCGCCATGAGAAAAGTGCCAGACGAGAAGCCCTCCTTTCACTATAACCCACCGCATGAGCCAAGCCGTCTATGTTGTTTCCGCCGCCCGTACTCCCATTGGCGCCTTCCAGGGTGCCCTCTCGTCGATGTCTGCCCCGAAACTCGGCGCAGAGGCCATCAAAGGCGCTCTGAAGCGCGCAAACCTCGCGGCCGAGCTCGTCGAAGAAGTGTTCATGGGCAACGTCCTCTCCGCGGGCATCGGCCAGGCGCCCGCGCGTCAGGCGCTCATCTATGCAGGTCTTCCCCAGAGCGTTCCCGCCACGACGGTGGGCAAGGTCTGTGGCTCGGGCCTCCAGGCGGTCGTGCTGGCAGCGCGGAACATCGCGCTCGGTGAAGCCGACATCATCGTGGCGGGCGGCATGGAATCGATGTCGAACGTGCCTTATTACCTGCAAGGTGCACGCAATGGCTACCGGCTCGGCGACAACAAGGTCACCGACGGCATGATCTTCGACGGCCTCTGGGACCCGTACAACAACATGCACATGGGCAACTGCGGCGACAAGTGCGCCGCCGAGTACAAGTTCTCTCGCGAAGCACAAGACGATTTCGCCAAGGAGAGCTTCCGCCGCGCCGTGTCCGCCCAGAAGGAAGGGTTGTTCAAGGCCGAAATCGAGGCTGTCGCCGTTCCGCAACGCAAGGGTGACCCCGTGATGGTCTCCGAAGACGAGGGTCCCAGCAAAGGCGACCCCGCAAAGTTCTCGAAGCTTTCGCCCGCGTTCAGCAAGGACGGCACCATCACGGCGGCCAACGCTTCGTCGATCAACGACGGTGCGAGCGCGCTCGTCCTCGCGAGTGAAGCCGCCGTCAAGAAGCACAACCTGACGCCCCTCGGCCGCATCTCTGGGTACGCATCGGTCGCGCAAGACCCGGTATGGTTCACGACGGCTCCGGCGAAGGCCATGGAGAAGGTCCAAGCAAAGCTCGGTCTCAAGCCGAACGACATCGACCTCTACGAGATCAACGAAGCGTTCGCCGTCGTCGCAATGGTGTGCGCGCAGCTGAACGGCATCAGCACCGATCGCGTCAATGTACGCGGCGGAGCGGTTGCCCTCGGTCACCCCATCGGCGCGAGCGGCGCGCGCATCTTGACGACGCTCCTCCACACGATGAAGGACCAAAACAAGAAGCGTGGCTGCGCCTCGATCTGCATCGGCGGCGGCGAAGCTCTCGCTCTCGTCGTCGAACGCTGAGCCTTCGACCTTGCTGAGACCGCGTAGCGTTGCCTCGGGCGTGGAGGTGTTCCCCGTGCGGACCCCCACGCTCGCTCCGGCGACGCACACGAATGCCTATGCCCTGGGTGAGCGCGAGATCGTGCTCGTCGAGCCAGCAACGCCCTACGAGGACGAAAAGCGAGCCTTCGTCGAATGGGTGCGCGGGCTCGAGAGTAGGGGCCGAAAGGTCGTTGCGCTCTTCGCCACGCACCACCACGAAGACCACGTGGGCGGTCTTGCGTTTTTGGCGCGCGAGCTCTCGCTTCCGGTGTGGATGCATGCCTTCACGGCCGAGCGCACGGGGATCGTGCCCCACCGCCTGCTGCACGATGGCGACGAAATCGTTCTCGCAGGTCCGGAGGCGTCGTCGTATCGGGTGCTCCATACGCCGGGGCATGCCGAGGGTCATCTTTGCCTTCACGACGAATCGAGTGGTGCTGTCGTCGTCGGTGACATGGTCGCGAGCGTCGGCACGATTCTCATCGCGCCTGGGGAAGGCGACATGGCGGTGTACCTCGCGCAGCTCGAGCGACTTTCGAAGCTCGGGGCCAAGGTGGCGCTACCGGCGCATGGCGATCCCATTTCGGAGCCCACGAACCATTTCAATGCATACATCACGCATCGATTGGCTCGGGAAGCGCGCGTAGAGTCCTGCGTGAAGTCGCTTGGTTCGCACGGAGGCAACCTCGATGCGCTGGTCGCACTCGCCTACGCCGACACCCCAGAGAGCGTGTGGCCCATCGCGAAGCTGAGTCTCGAAGCGCACCTGCTCAAGCTTTTGGCGGAAGGGCGGGCGATGCGCCAAGGCTCACGTTGGATGGCGCCTTCTGGAGCGGAGTAGGTCGCGCGGGGAGCACTTCCGGAAGGAACGCCGAGAGGGCCGCACGTAGCACTTCTCGGTGCGGGTTTCGCCCGAAGCCCGTGAACTCTTGCGCTCTGCATGCGCCACCACCGCTGCCGTGAACTCCCGCGCAAGCGAGCGCGAACTCGTCGAACGGCCGCTGCCATACGATGCGCTGATAGCCGAAGTACACGGGCGTTCGCTCCGCGAGACTGAGCAGCGCAGGCATGGTCTTTTCGTCGAGGCATGTGTCGATGGCGAGTGCCGCGCGAAGCTTCACGTTCGGCGCGAGGAGCCCGCCGTTTGGATTGCAGCCCCCGCCGCTGTGGCCTACGAGGACGACGTTGTTGCGATCGATACGAGCACGACCGGAAAGGGCCAGCTCGGTGCTGTCGAGGAAGGCCTGCAAATCGAAGTCGTGCCACATCACGCGGGTGCCGCGCGCATAACGAGAGTGCGTGGGGGCCGCGAGCACGAAGGGCCGCACCTTCTCGCTCGAGACGAGCTCGTCCGAAACGAGGCGCGGGTCGAGAGACGTTCCGTCGAACTCGGGGTTTTCTTTTTCGGCCTCGTTCAGGCCATGGAGAAACACGACGACGGGAAGCGGCTCGGCCGAGTCCGCACCGTTGCTTGCCGGAAGGTAGGCGATCGACCCTGGCCCCTGCCGCGAGAACATGTAGCGCTTGTGTTGGAACGAGAACTTGGTCGTTCGCGCATGCATGCTCTTTGCGTCGTGCACGTCCGCAGATGCGACGCTGCCAAGCGCAAGCACCGAAGCCAGCAGAGCAAAACCAGAGAGGCGAGCGAGGGAGGAGCCCACGATACCAACCAGAGTACCAACCCCCTCTTTCGCCTTCCGCGGAAAAGCACACGAGGACGGAAGATCAGTCGGCCATTGTATGCGCATGCGCGCGAAGGCGGGTCATGGCGGCGCCGCTCGGACGCTTGCCGCACCTATCTCACATGGCGCACATGCCTCACATCTGCGCACGTCGAGCACTGCGACCGTAAGTCTTCGGAAGCTCCCACGATTCAGCCGCTGCAGCCGCAAGCGCGGATGCGTGCACTTTCTCTGTTTTTCTCGAGCGTGCCTTTTGCGCGCGTGCACTGCTCGTCGGTCGGCCCTGTCATACGACAGAGCGAGGTGACGGCGACGCTCATGGAGTGCAGGGCGCGGCAGGCTCGCTCGCAGGGCGACGGCTCTTCTTGCGCCGACGGAGGAGCGCCCCCCGCCTTCGCGTCGGCGGCAGACTGCGCAGCCTGGGGTGCCGCCGGTGCGGTTGGCGCCGAGGGTTGCGCGGCACGAGCACCGTTCGCGTCGGCCCCGCTTCGGGCTCTTTCGTCTTCACGGAGTTGCTGCCCTGCGAGCTCCCGCTCCGCGCTCTGAATCTGTGCCTTCGCTTCGGCGATCGTCGTCGGCTCCTGCGCAGATTGTTGGGCCGCGACGCGTGGAGACATCCCAGCGGCGCACCCCGCGAGCGATGCGAACGAAAGCGAGCAGCCGAGAACCGTAGCGAGGCGCATAGGCGGATCATACGCGGACCGCGCCTCTTCGCAACTTCAGCCGCGAACGAGGAGACTCACGCCGACGGCGAGAAGGAGCACCTGGATGGCGACGCGAAACTTCTCCGGAGAGACGCGACGATGAAGGAGCTCACCCAGCCAAACGGCGACGAAGAGAAGTGGGGCGAGCAGAAGCGAGAGCTTGAGTGTGCTCGCGTTGACGTTTCCTTGCACGGCAAACGTGGCGATGACGGCACCATTCAGCACGCACCAGAGCGCAGTCAACGTGGCACGAAAGGCGGCCTTGTCGCGCAATTCGCCGCTCGCTACGAAGACGACGAGTGGGCCGCCGGTCGCGAATGCACCGTGAAACGTCCCTCCGATGAACAAGAGAAGCGGTGCAAAAAGGCGCCGCCGAGGCGAAGGCTCGCTCGAGGGCGGCTTCACGAACTCGCGGAGAGAAAACAGGACGAGAAAGGCGCCGAGGAAACGTTTCAACGGAGATGCCGGCATGCGCGCAGAGAGCCAGAGGCCGAGCGGAATGCCAGGTGCCATGAACGGGACGAGCTTCCGGAGGAGAAAGCGCCCATCGAGGTCTTTTCGCGTGCGAAGGAGCATCGTCAGAGAAAGGCCTAGGTTCAACGGCAAGAAGATCGAAAGCACTTCCGTGAGGGGAAGAAAGAGAACCCCAAGCCCGACCGAGATGAGCGTCCCACCGAAACCAATCGCGGCCTCCACGGTGAACCCGAGCGCCACGCAGCCGGCAAAGCAGAGCAGTGGGGCGGTCAGAACGGGCAAGACGGGTAGAGCCATTGGAGCGCGGGTGTTCTACAATGAGAGCATGAAGCGTGTACTTTGGTCTCGTCCCTTGCTTGGTTGTGGTGTCGTAGCTCTTGCATGTGGGGTCGTGGTCGCGTGTTCGAGCGGTACACAAACCGGCTCCTCCAGCGGCTCCTCGAACGAGGATTCAGGCGCGACGGAGGATGCCGCCGTCACCGCTGATGCCGATGCCGCCGTCACCACCGATGCCGCCAGCGACGTCACGACCGACGCAGGCTATCCGCATCGATATGGCAACTCGGACGTAGGCGGCGCTTGTGAGTTCAATCGCGACTGCAAGCAGGGGCTCCGCTGCGAGTGCTCGAAGGGTGACTGCGCTTGCAAGACGGGCGTTCGCGGTGAAGGTGGCGTCGGTGCTCCATGCACGACGAACGAAGAGTGCGGAAGCGCCGTGTGCTTCGATGATCGCTTGTGCACGGACGAATGCACGACGAATGCAACCTGCAAGGGGGAGATTCCCAACTGCATTTCGATCATCGGCTTTTCTGCGAAGATTTGCGGACCGTAGTGGACCGCTACTTCACGACGTGAAATTCGAGCGCGCCAGTCGAGACGAAACTTCCGTCGGGAAACTCGCAGAAGCCGTCTTCACCGCCGGGGCCGCGCCCCGTTGTGTTCGTGCGTCCCATTTTGCGACAAGCGATCGCACCGGGATTGGCGCCGCCATTGAGCTCGTTTCCGGCGAGCTGGATGGTCTTGCCGCCGCGGAGAGCGTCCATGGCTTGGCACTGCAGTTCGCCGGTCGGACGCGCGCAGCTGGCGCTCACGTGAACGTGTTCGGCATCGAAGAGAAGGACGTCGGCGCGCCGGCCGCCTTCGAACGTGAAGGTGGCGCGCTGGGCGCGCGATGCGTGGAGGCCCCCGAGCGGACCGCCACCATGCATGCCACCGGGATGGTTCGGGAGCGGCGCTGCGTCGCCCCCACAAGCCGCAAGCAGCCAGCACGAGCTGCCCGCGATGAAGAGCGATGCCTTCGAGAAAAGGGGGAGAAAAGAGGCGTCACGTTTCATCATGGATGAGACGATCGCACTCTCCGTGAGAGCCCGTCAACCACGAGAGCTGGGGCCCTCTCTGGCAGGGGCCGAAGCGCCGAACGCGTCCCGTCTCGTGTATTCGCCAATCGACCAATGGCGGCGTCTTTCACGCTCCTTCACGCTCCTTCGGCCGCTGCTCTTCGGCAGCCAGCTAGGAATCAGTTCGCGCGCTTCGTCGGGAGGACGACGAGGGAGCCCTTCTTGCCTTCGGAGAACAC
Organism: Polyangiaceae bacterium; assembly: GCA_046351415.1. Taxonomy (GTDB): domain Bacteria; phylum Myxococcota_A; class Polyangia; order Polyangiales; family Polyangiaceae; genus JABFRG01. Next base: position 110,907 of record JAXLYO010000005.1, read on the forward strand.
CGTGGGGCGCAAGGCCGACGTGGCTTGGGCTTCTTCGTGGTGCGCGACCACCGGGGCGTCGGGAAGCGTCATCTGCTGCTCGCCCGGGGGCGTCCAATCGGCCGCGTTCACTTCGATCGGCGCTGCGGCCGTTCGGGTTGCAGTCGAGGCCCCACCACAGGCGACGGTGCTGACGGCGAAGAGAGCGAGGAGCGAGAGAGCGACGTTTTTCATTGGCACTGCATCTTTATGACATGCCTGTTTCTGTCGGCCAGCAAAAGTGCGCTCATGTGAGATAAAACTTTGATCCACCCACGCAAAGATTTCAATGTCAGTCGCCCCTCCCCGCGAAATGCCGGACGATTGACGCGAAGGCAGCTTTGCAAAGAGGTCAATGTCCGTCGCCTCTCCGGGCCGGACGATTGACGCGCAGTCGCCCCTCCGCGCTTCTCATCGCGAAGAGGTCAATGTCAGTCGCCTCTCTGCGGGAGGCGTGGTAGCGCTCGAAAGGTGAGGCGATTCGCCTGGGTTTTGCTTCCGCTGGCGCTCGCGGCTTGTGGCGCGGGGAAGAAAGAGGGAGCGACGAGCGGCAAGGGCCCCGTCATGCCCTCCCCCGAGGGCGACCTCGATCCAGCGGAGGTCGTACCAAGCGGCATCTCGTACGTCGTACGGGTCGACGGAAAGAAGCTTCGGGGCACACCGCTGCTCCCCGCACTCGTTGCGGTCGTACGCGAGCATGGAGGCTCGCAGCTCTTCGACGAAGTCCGCAAGACGTGCGACTTCCCGCTCTCCGGAATCATCGATCAGGCGATCCTCTTCACGCGCCAAAGGGAGTGGGCCATCGCGATGCGGCCGCAAGTGACGGCCGAAGAGGCCCTCGATTGCGTCCGCAAGATTTCCCACTCGACGGTCCAGCGCGACGGACAACTCGTCCCGGTCGAACTGCCCTCGTCATCCGGCGCTTCGGGCAGCCCACGCGCGAGTGGACTCGTTGCGACGACGCGTGGCGGGCTCTTCCTCATCGGCGACCGCGCGCTCGTACGCGCCGCATTCGATGCGCCCCGAGCTCCCGACGCGCGCAAGCGCTACGTCCTCGACGGCCACACGGTCGCGCTCGCGGACGGCGCGCTCCTCGGCGACATTCCCTTCGATGCGCGTGCCGACGCGACGCGTGCGGGGTTTTCGCTCGTCTTGCGCGCACACCTCTCCTCGCCCGACGTCGCGAAGAAGGGCGAGGAGCTCATCGTCCATCAACGCGAGCTCGCGTTCGCGAAAGCGCGAAGTCCTCTGGCGCGCGAAGTCCTCCGCAGCCTTCGCGTCGAAGCAAGAGGCGCAGAGCTCGACATCAACCTCGGCATCGATGGCGACACGACGGCACAAGAGAAGTACATCGACGTCCTCGTCGGCCTCGCACGCATCTTTCTCGAGGTCTACGAGCGTCCCGACCCCGTAGCGCCGCCCGCAAGCACCGCGGCGCCCACGCCAGGAGCGCCCTCCGCAGCCACGGAAAGCGTCAGGAAACCGTGAGCGGCTCGGACTTGCCGTTGTGCGAGGCGGCTTGCGCCTCTTTCTCTTCTTCTTCGCGGAGGATGCGCTCGACCTCGGCGTCCATCGTACCCGCATAGATCTTCATCAGCATCTTGAAGTCGCCACGGAACGACCACGCAGGATAGGTGAACGTAGCCGGCGTATTCTTCTCGACGAAGAAGTGTCCAATCCACGAACCACCGTACCCGAGCACAGGGGCAAGAGCGATGAGCCAGGGCCGCTTCGTCCAAAGCGCATAGGCCGCCATGAGAAGCCCTGCCGTCGTGCCGACTGCATGCAGGGTACGCGTCGTCTTCTTCGAGTGCTCTTTCACGTAAAAGGGCCAGAACTCCTCAAACGACTCAAAGCGACCGTTCTTCATGACTCTCCCTCGTCTCTCTCCAACTCTTGCGCGTGGTGACGGGACGCTAGCATGGCGAAACTCGGTTTCAAGCGAGCGGCTGGAAAAGGCGCAATAAAGTGGAAGCACGGCAGAAAGCCCCCCGATTCGAGGAGCTCCCTGCCGTGAGGCCGTGAGCGTTCACCTGTTCAGTAAGGCGCCGAGCGGTCCCGTCACTCGCCAGGTGCGAAGAGAATCGGGTAGGTCACGGTCACGACGCCACCTTCGGGCTGCGGGAAGGAGAGGCCGTAGAAGCTTCGGTTGACGCACGAGACCACGCCGCGATCGGGGATGTCCGAGCCTCCATCGCTGACCGCGCTGACTGCGCCGGTGCGATCGATGACGAACTTCGTTGCGACACGACCGGAGAGCGAGGGATTCGTCCGAAGCGCGCTTTCGTAACAGTTGCGGAACCGTCCGAAATTCGCACGAACGATGCGCTGGATGACCTCCGGAGGGATGTGGCCACCACCGATGGTCTCACCGAGCGGTCGCGCACTCGGTCCTTTGGGAACGTGGTTCCCCTTGAGACCATTTCCTCCGCGCCCCCACCCTCCAGGGCCGTTGCCGACGCCGACGCAGTTGCCGCCGGGTGTGCAATGCCCAAGGCCGGGCCCCATGACGCCTTCTTTGCCGATACCGATGCCGACACCGTTGCCGCCTCCGCCTTCGTCGGCACCGAGGAGTCCGAGGCCGCCGAGACCTGGGGCGTCGCCGATGTTTGCTGCCCACATGTTTCCGTTGGCGCTCGTCGAGTCTTTACCTTGTGCGACGTCGGGGGCCCATGGGGAGGTGGGCGCGTTCATGTCGGAGAGGTTGCTCGACGACACGAGGCCGACCATGCCGAACTGAGCGGCCTGCTGGAGGAGCTCCTTGCGAGAGAGCGCGGGATTCGGATTGTCCGGCGGACCTTGCTTCGCCCAACGTCCTTCGCCGCTCTTGGCCGTCGTGCTGCCGATCTTGCCTTCGGCTCCCTTCGCGCGCTCCCCCTCTTGTCCACCCGAAGGAGAGCCATCAGAAGCGCCCGCTGTTTTGTCCTGCTCCGTCTCGTGTGCGGCGCTCGCATTGAGGTACTTCTGCATCATCAAGATCTGGTCGCGGTTCTGTTCTTCCGCATCATCCACCCCCATCTTCGGCATGAAGAACGCCAGAGAGCCGATGACACCGGCGTGCATCACGAGCGAGAAGCCAACGTGCTTGTAGACCGCGTTCGCGAGGCTCGCGAGGACGCCTCGGTCGACCTTCTTTCCGGCCGCCACTGCGCGCATCCGAACGATGATGTCACCGTGGAGTGTGAGGACGGCTTCGGCGCGCGGCGCGAGATTCCATGCGCCTTGCATACTTTCTGTCCGACCATCGTCATGACTCACGACGAGCTTGGCCCCGGGAGGCACACTCACTTGCATCGCCGAGCCCATGCCCGAAACGAGCTCCACACGGCTCTGCCCGAGCACTTCGGTTGGCAGCAAGAAGTCGCCACCCTCGCCCACCGTGAAGGCGCGCGGAGGAGAGAGGTGCACCGAGTGCAGCACGTTGTCTCCCCAGGAGATCGTCACCTCGAGGGCTTCCAGCTGAGCGTCTTCGACTTCACTCGCATGCGGCGCCGGTGCTTGCGGAACGAGCGCATAGGACGTGCGTCCTTTGCCGCTAGGAGCGAAGGTGGGAGCGAGCGAAAAGGAATGCGTTGCCATGGACGAATCTCTGTTCTCGTGTGCCTTCACGCACACGTATCGAGGCATGGACGCAGAAGTGCGTCCGGTTTGGGGCAAACGCGTCGCGAATCGCGCGCACTCGCCCGAGTGGGTGTTCCGTGCAAACGCGCCGGGGTCATTCCCCGCGCGCTCGTCGGTAACGGAAGATAGGACAGAGCGCTCGCCCGGTTGTTCCCGGCGACCGCAAAAAAAAACGAAGAGGGGTGAGGAGCCTCGAAGGTCCTTAGGGTCGCTGCTCTTCCGTCACACCGATGCGTCCGTACATGTATTCGAAATCACGAGCGAAAGTTCCGCGTGTATCGACGCTACGGGCACGAAGTGATCGGGGTGCATCCTCTTTGTGGACGAGGTCGGCGAGGCGATTGCCGGTCGCGAACTGTGCGAGAAGCGACGCTTTGCCATCGAGGACACGGGCGACGACGACACCACAGTGAGACCACGGGCCCGTGTGCTTTTCGCAGCCCAAGGCGACGAGCAACTCTTCGCCCGCAACGGGGCGCCAGAACCACGCTCGGAGGAATTCGTACTCGGAGGCTTGCGTCTCGCGCGAGCCCCACAAGTTGGTGCTGACGTCGGCGAGCGGCGCCGTGACGGCCGTGACGTCTTTGAGGCGTTCGAAGGTCGGCAGCGGACGGATGTCGAGGTCGACGGAAGCTTCGTTTCTCGTGCCTGCGCAGCACCGGAAGCCCACGGTCGTATCGCGCGAAGCCGGCACGCGTGCGAGCGCATTCGAGCAACGGCCCACGAGTTCACCGGCGCGGGCGTTACCGCCGCGAAGAACACCGAGGCCGGTCTCGTTGTGCTTGCGGGCCCAAGCGCTGTCGGTCCACTCGGAAACGCCGCCGTGCATGTCGAAGACACCAAAGGCGCTCTTGCACGCCGCGCGCTCACCGTTGGGGCGCTTCGATGCGCGCTCAGGGGACATGCCCGTTCCGCACACACCGCTGCGGTACGTCATGCCGTACTCGAAGGTCGTGTTGTCAGGGCCTTTGCAAGCGCGCTCCCATTCGAGTTCGGTGCAGAGGCGCTTTCCTTTGGACGCGCACGCTTTCGCCGCTTCGTCGCGGGTGACGTTGGTCGTGGGAATCGAGCCAGGCTCGTTCGGGAACGGATACAGATCGATGTAGAATCCCTTCATCGGCATCGCCGTGCCCGGGAGTTCTTCGTCGGCTACGCGCGGTGCGACTTGCGGTGCCGTTCCAGCGCGGAGTGTGCCGTCGGGAATCCAGACCATGCCTGGTCTCGCCGTGAGCGACATCGTGGCCGGCGGGCGTGCTGCCGTCGCGACCGAGACATCCGGGGTCGGCCCGGCTTCTTCGCGGCGGCTACGGCACCCCGTTCCGAGGACGAGCGTGGCGAGCGCGAGCGTCGGCGCAGTGATCGAAAGCGCGTGACGGAGAGTGGCCTTCATGAGGGCTCTCCCTCGCCTTCGGGTCGCTCACCATTGCCGCCGAGGTCATGCGCCTCGCGAAGACCGAGCTCCTTCATCTTCAATTGGAGCCCCTTGCGCGAGATCTTGAGCAAGCGCGCCGCATGCGTCACGTTGCCGCTCGTCTGCGAAAGTGCGCGGCTCACGAGGTCGCGCTCGAGACGGCTCATGGCGAGCTTCACGTGCTCCTTCAGGCCCGAATCGCTCGGTAGGCTGGTGGCCGCGGGAAGCGGTGTATCGTTCGGAGAGCGGGGCATGTCGGAAGCGCGCACTTCGGCCGGAAGGTCGGCCGCGCGGATGCTTTCCCCGTCGCAGAACAATACCGCGCGCTCGACGACGTTCTCGAGTTCGCGGATGTTGCCTGGCCATGCATGCTTGGTCAGTTGTTGCATCGCGTCTGCGTCGCAACCGTGCACCTGCTTCTTCAGGCGGTCGTTGAACTTCGTGAGAAAGTGCTCGACGAGCAGAGGGATGTCCGTGGAACGCTCACGGAGCGCCGGAAGACGAATCGGGACGACGTTGAGACGATAGAAGAGGTCTTCGCGGAACGTCCCTGCGGCAATCAGCTTCTTCAGGTCGCGGTTCGTCGCGGCGACGAGGCGAACGTCGACATGCATCGTCTTGATGCCGCCCACGCGCTCGAACTCGCTCTCTTGAAGCGCTCGAAGGAGCTTCACCTGCATTTCGACCGGGATTTCACCGATTTCGTCGAGGAAGAGCGTGCCACCATTCGCGAGTTCGAAGCGCCCGGGCTTCGATGAAACGGCGCCCGTGAACGCTCCGCGCTCGTAACCGAAGAGTTCGCTCTCGATGAGCTCTTTCGGGATAGCCGCGCAGTTGACCTTGATGAAGGGCTTGTCGCGCCGCGCGGAGTGATCGTGCAGGGCGCGCGCAACCAGCTCTTTGCCCGTGCCGCTTTCGCCCGTGATGAGCACGGTCGTCGGCGTATCGGCGACGCGCTCGAGCACGGTGTAGAGGTCGGCCAACTGAGGCGACGAGCCGATGATGCCGAAGCGCGCGCCGGAGGTCGTCGCAGGCTCCGTGGCATCGAGTTCGCCGAGCTGACGCGTCATGAGCGCCTTCGCAACGACCTGGCGCACTTCGTCTTTGTCGAAGGGCTTCGTCAGGTAGTCGAATGCGCCCGTCTTCAAAGCCTCGACGGCGGTATCGACCGTACCGTGGGCGGTGATGAGGATGACCGGGAGCCCCGGCGCCTCGCGGAGGGCCTCGCGAAGCAGCTCCATGCCGTCGACCTTGGGCATCTTGAGGTCGGTCACCACGAGGTCGATGTGATTTTCCCGCAGCAGCGAAAGCCCTTCCGCTCCGTCTTCGGCGGTCATCACGTCGTAGCCGTCACGAGACAGCTGCGCGGCCAGAATTTTGCGCAGGTTCGGCTCGTCGTCGACGATGAGAACCTGTTTCTTTTCCGGAAGCATGAGCCGCGGGACTCTAGCACGCCCACGGCGACCCGGATCTCGAAACGCGCTCCCAGTATAAACCCTCGGAATCCAAAGAAAATACACTGGCCCGCGGTCGCATTTTGGTCCCCCAAAACGCCACAACTTTGTCCCGTTCCAAGCTCCGCTGTTACGTTTGCTCGGATGAAGTACAAAGCCATTCTCCTTTCGGGCTGCGCGTCCGTCGGTGTCCTCTTCGCTGCCTGTTCATCCGACCCCGCAAGCGGCAACGATGCCGGCGCGAGCGATGGGTCCGTCGTCCAAACCGATACCGGAACGGGGGGCGATGGCGGCTCGAATCCGTGCGCGACGACGACCTGCGCCGCCGATGCAACGTGCAGCGTGAAGAACGGAGCGGCCGCATGTGAATGCAAGGCCGGGTTTTCTGGCGACGGCAAGACGTGCACGAAGATCGCCAACTGCGCGGGCAACCCCTGCAAGAACGGCGCAACGTGTACGGATGGCGCGACGGGCTACACCTGCAAGTGCGCCGCTGGCTTCTCCGGAACGAACTGCGAGACCAACATCGACGAGTGCGCCCCGAATCCGTGCAAGAACGGCGGCACCTGCGCCGACGGCGTCGGCAAGTTCACCTGCACGTGCCCAGCAGGGTTCTCCGGCAACACGTGCGAGACCAACATCGACGAGTGCGCCCCGAATCCGTGCAAGAACGGCGGCACCTGCGCGGATGGCGTGAACAAGTTCACGTGTACTTGTGCGGCGGGCTTCTCAGGCACGACCTGCGACACGAACATCGACGAGTGCAATCCCAACCCGTGCATGAACGGCGGTACCTGCGCCGACGGCGTGAACCAATTCACGTGTACGTGCATCAACGGCTTCAGCGGTACGAAGTGTGACGTTGCACCGTATCCGACCACCAATTTGATGGCGTACTGGAACTTCGAGCAAGCCCAGGGCACTGTCACGGACCAATCGCAGAACGGCAACAACGCGGTCAACGTCACGGCCACGCGCGACAATGGCCGCCTCGGTTTCGGTTACACGTTCGCGGGCGCTCAGTGCATCAGCTTCGCCAACAGCGCTTCCCTCAACATGGGCGGTAAGGCTGGCTTTACTGGCATGCTTTGGGAGAAGTACACGATCCCCGGCGGCGGTGGCGGCATCTTCTTCAATCAAGAGAACACCTACGAACTCGCCATTTCCCAAGCCGGCGCGAACATCCTGAGCGACGCGATTCCCTACCCTGCCGGCTGGGTATGGCGCGGCACGAAGGCGCTCACGGTCAATACCTGGCAGCACGTCGCTCTCACGTGGGACGGCGCGACCACCAAGCACTACGTGGACGGCGCGCTCGTCTACACGCAGGCGCAAGGTGGCACACTGTCGAACAATGCCGGCGCTGGCTTCGGCATCGGCTGTCGCAACGTTGCAGCGAACGGCAGCATCGGCGCGATTGGCCAGTTGTTCACGGGCACCATCGACGAGATGTTCATCTACGATCGTGCGCTGACGGACCAGGAAATCGCGACGTACTACAACGCTACGAAGCCCTGAGCTTCGCCTGGGCGAACACAACGAGGGGAGTGCACATGCCGTGCGCTCCCCTTTCTTCTTTTCGCGCAGAGTTCAGCGCTCTCCTTTCCGCACGACGAACTGCAGGCTCGTCCACACGTCGTCGACCCGCGCCGTCTTATTGTCGACGAGCCCTGTCCCAAGCAGCGCTTTTCTCACGAGTGATTCCGGAAACGCGTTGTTTCCTTTGGGATAGAGGATCCAGAGACGCTGTGCGCCTTCGAGCGCCTCCGCAACGCGAACCGCTTTTGCGAGTTCGCTTTCGGACGTGGCTGCGACGAGCACGACCTGGGTCTTCGCCGTCGGCGCCTTCGATGGGAGCGCGCCCGCGTCACGCACTGCCGCTGCGACGAACGCCGGCACCTTCCCAACGAGGGCAACGGAGGTCCCCGCAGCGATGCCGAACTTGTCCGTAAGCGACGGTGGCGTGAGGAACCGTTCGCACCACTTCTTGGCTTCCTTCTCGCCGAGCGCGAAGTGCGCCTTTCCGAGATTGCACGAAACGACGAGTTCATCGCCCTTGGCGATCATCGTCTGGATGTCTTCGCGCAGCAGTTTCACGCGAGGCTCGCCTCGAAAGGCGACGAAGCCCTCCTCGAGGAGAGCCTTACCTTCCCGTGAAGCGCCCTTGTCGACCCACGAGAAACGTGCATTACACACACATTCGCGTCCCATGATTCAGCGATACTCCATTATCGGTAGGCGTCTCGTGGCGCCCCCTCTGCGCCGAGGACCATACCGAGCGTTGCAGACCTCGCGCGAAAGGCGAGCCACATGAACGACAGGCAGATCACGGCGTGCACCGCCATGCTGACGTTGTTGAACAGAGCAAGGGAAGAGATCGGAAGCCTGGAAAGCACGACGGTGAAAGCCATGCCACGAAGGAGATTGAACGAGAGTCCCACACAAACGAGGATCGTAGCCACGATGCTCGGGCGCCCCCCCGCGGCGCTCGTCGCACGACGCAGGAGCACGAGGAGCGCGATCGACGACAGAGCAAAGAGCAAACTGCCAACGAGCGCAGCTCCGCCGTACACAGCGATCGAGCTCGAGTGCGACACTCCGTGCGACCCGCGACTCAGGAGCGGAGCCGCGCCCACCATGGTGCGCAAGATGGCAAAGCCCAGGTAGACGACGAAGGAAGCGAGCGCAAACTGCGCATAGGCCCCCATGCGCCGGAGCGTGAGAACGATGCCTGCCCCTTGAATCGCCACGATGACGATTGTGGAGAACAGAGACGAAAGCGCGAAGTAAGCGCTGAGGCCTCCCGAGGCAGAGCCTCGTGCCCCGCTCGCGATTTGCGCAACCATGGCACTCGAGACGTGGGGGAGGGTCAGTTCGACGATGTACCCGACAAAGACGAGGAGGAGCCCTAGCCCCGTGCGCTTCTGGAGTTCAGGGGTCGTAGGTTGGTGGTGCGGGTCCGGCATCGAGGTCATGGTCGGCGGCGCTCGGCGAAGGCGCCGCCGCCAGTCTCGGTGACCGCGCGGCGCTCGTCGGGAAGCCCCGGTAGGTTACTGTCGGAATCGTCGGTGCGCCACCTCCGCGCGTGCAAACGCCCGTGACGATCGCGTACAATCTCGGCCCCGATCATGTCCATGTCCACCTCGAGCGCGCCCAGGAATCCTCCGACCCTTCCCCAAAAGACCCGCGTCGTCGTCATCGGCGGCGGCATCATCGGGACCTCTGTGGCCTACCACCTCGCGCACATGGGCTGGAAAGACGTCGTGCTCCTCGAGCGTGATCGCCTGACGAGCGGCACGACGTGGCACGCCGCGGGTCTCATGGTGACGTTCGGGTCGACCTCCGAGACATCGACAGAGATGCGCAAATACACGCGCGACCTCTACAGCCGGCTCGAAGCAGAAACGGGCCTCACCGCGGGCTTCAAGCCGGTCGGGTTCATCGAGGTTGCCACGGAAGCCGATCGCCTCGAAGAGTACCGTCGCGTCTCCGCGTTCAATCGCTACTGCGGCGTCGACGTCCACGAAATCTCGCCGGGCCAAGTGAAGGAACTCTTCCCGCTCGCCAACGTCGACGACGTTCTCGCCGGCTTCTACGTCAAAGAAGATGGACGCACCAATCCGGTCGACGCGACCATGGCGATGGCCAAAGGCGCAAAGATGCAAGGTGCAACCATCTTGGAAGAAGTGGCGGTCACCGACGTCCTCAAGAAAAATGGCCGCGTCTCGGCCGTCGTGACGGAGTACGGCACCATCGAGTGCGAATACGTCGTCAACTGCACCGGCATGTGGGCACGGCAGCTCGGTGCGAAGACGGGCATCAACATCCCGCTGCAGGCCGCGGAGCACTATTACCTCATCACCGATCGCATCAAAGGCATGCACGGTGAGCTCCCCGTCCTCGAGGACCCGAGTTCCTACGGCTACTTCCGCGAAGAAGGCGGCGGTCTCATGGTCGGCATGTTCGAACCGGTGTGTGCGCCGTGGAACATCCAGGGCATTCCGAACGACTTTTCGTTCGGCGAGATCTCCCCCGACTGGGACCGCATGGGCCCCTATCTCGAAAAGGCCATGAAGCGCGTGCCCATCTCTCTCGAGTCGGGTGTTCGCAAGTTCTTTTGTGGCCCGGAGAGCTTCACCCCCGACCTCCAGCCCTGCGTCGGAGAGGCGCCCGAGTGTCGCGGGTACTTCGTGGCAGCGGGTCTCAACTCGATCGGCATTCTGACCGGCGGTGGGCTCGGTCGCGTCCTCGCCCATTGGATCATCACGGGCCAACCCGACGTCGACATCACGGGCTTCAACATCGATCGGCTGCACACGTATCAGACGAACCCGGAATACCGAAAGACGCGCACTGTCGAGTCGCTCGGCATGGTTTACCAATGCCACTACCCGACGCGTTCCATGGAGACGGCCCGCGGCGCGAAGAAGTCCGCCATCCACGACCGCCTCGCCGAGCGCGGCGCATACTTCAAGGACGTGAGCGGTTGGGAAGGTCCCGACTGGTACGCGCCCGAAGGCAAAGAGGCGAAGGTCGAAAAGCTCTCGTGGGGTCGCCAGAATTGGTTCCCGTACTGGGAGGCAGAGCACAAGGCGGCGCGCGAAGGCGTCATCTTGATGGACATGTCGTTCATGGCGAAGTTCCTCGTCCAAGGGCGCGACGCGGGCAAGGTGCTCAACTGGATTTCCGCAAACAACGTGGATGGCGCCGAAGGGTTGGTCACCTACACGCAGTGGCTGAACAAGGGAGGCACGCTCGAAGCAGACCTCACGGTCACGAAGCTCGGCGCCGAGAAGTATTGGGTCGTCGCCTCCGACACGGCGCATCGACACGCCGAGACGTGGATGAAGCGCGCCATCGAAGACATGAATGCCCACGCGTTCGTCACCGACGTGACGTCCGGCTACGCGCAGATCAACATCCAAGGCCCCCGGTCTCGCGAGCTCATGCAAGCGGTGACGAGCGCCGACATGTCGAACGATGCCTTCCCGTTCCGCGGCGCAAAAGAGATCGACATCGGATTTGCGCGCGCGCTCTGCATCCGCATCACGTACTTGGGCGAGCTCGGCTACGAGCTCTACATTCCGACCGAGCAAGCCATGCACGTGTACGAGCGGCTGGTGGAAGCGGGCAAGCCGCTTGGCCTCGTGCACGCGGGTCTCAAGGCGCTCGCGAGCCTGCGCATGGAAAAGGGCTATCGCGACTATGGTCACGACATCGACAACACCGACTCCGTGCTCGAGGCAGGTCTCGGCTTCGCGGTCGACTTGAAGAAGGAAGGCGGCTTCCTCGGCAAAGAGGCCGTGCTCGCGAAGAAAGCCGCGGGACATCTCAAGAAGCGGCTCGTCCAAGTCCTCGTGAAGGACCCGGAGCCCATGATGTTCCACGCAGAGATCGTCCGTCGCGATGGCCGCGCTGTCGGCTACATCCGCGCGGCATCCTACGGCTTCACCCTCGGGGGTGCCGTCGGTCTTGCCATGGTCGACAACGGGGGCGAGCCCATCGATGCGAAGTGGCTCGAATCCGGCACATGGGAGGTCGAAATCGCGAGCAAGCGGTATCCGGCGGTTGCGTCGTTGAAACCGCTGTTCGATCCCGAGAACAAGAAGATCAAGTGCTGACCCGTTCCTGGCCTCGTTCATCCCTCGGCTGAATCGCGCGGGGCGCGGGGCGCGCCGAGTGGTCTAAGCGGAGAATCGCGCTTCCCCGAGCGAGGACACGCAACTTCCAGTGAGCATCGAGCGATGGGCTAGCGTCCTCCGGGAGCCGCATTGCGTGTCATCCGGAGGTGGCACGCACGATCGCCGCGACAACCATCGCCCTGTCACTGTACACTCGTTCCGTTCCGCATGCCCGCGACCCGTCTCCACTCCCTTCTTTCCGACGTGTTCGGCCACGATGGGTTTCGCCCGTCGCAGGAAGAGGTCTGTCACGCAGCCGCGGTCGGGCGCGATGTGCTCCTCGTCATGCCGACGGGCGCCGGCAAGTCACTCTGCTATCAGCTGCCGGGCCTGGCGCGGCGCACGCACGCGGGCAACGTGGGCGCGACGCTGGTCGTGAGTCCGCTCCTCTCGCTCATCGAAGATCAGGTGCACAAGCTGCGGGCGCTCGGCATCGAGGCCGACCGCATCCATTCTGGGCTCACGCGCGAAGCATCGCGTGAAGTGTGCCGGCGCTACTTGAACAACGAGCTCGCGTTCCTGTTCGTGGCGCCCGAGCGACTCTCCGTCCCGGGGTTCGTCGAAATGCTGGCCAAACGCCCGCTCGCGCTCGTCGCGATCGACGAGGCCCACTGCATCAGCCAATGGGGACACGACTTCCGACCCGAGTACCGCATGCTCGGTTCGCGGCTCCCGATGTTGCGACCCGCGCCCGTCGTTGCACTCACCGCGACCGCGACGCCGAGCGTCCAAGATGACATCGCCAAGCAGCTCGGCTTCGCGGAGAGCGACCGCTTCATTCGCGGGTTCCGTCGTCACAATCTCTTCATCGAGGCCCTTCCCCTCTCACCATCGCGCCGCGTCGAGGCCATTCGTGCGCTCCTGCGGGACAAGGAGCGAAGGCCCGCCATCGTCTACGCGAACGCGAGGCGTGATACGGAGGCCATCGCGCAGGGCCTGAAGAAGAGCATGCACGTCGAGGCCTACCACGCGGGCATGCAGAAGTCGGATCGCGAGGAAGTGCAGCAGCGGTTCGCCAAGGGCACTCTCGATGTCGTCGTCGCAACCGTTGCCTTCGGCATGGGCATCGACAAGGCGAACATTCGCACCGTCATTCATGCGGGTTTGCCCGCCAGTGTAGAAGGCTACTACCAGGAGATCGGGCGCGCCGGACGCGACGGAGACCCCGCCCACGCTGTCCTGCTCTACGGGTACGGCGACCGCCGCACGCACGAGTTCTTGCTCTCGCGGAGCTACCCCGAGCTCGACGTGCTCGACAAGATCGTGTCGCTCATCAAGAGAAAGCCCCTCAGCCGAGACGACCTCCGCGATCGCGCCAAGCTCGAAGACGAAGTGTTCGAGCGCGCGCTCGAGCAATTGTGGGTACACGGCGGCATCACGTTCGACGAAAACGACGAGGTCACCCGAAGCGGAAGCGACTACACCAAGTCGTACCTCGCGCAGCGCGAAGCGAGGCAGATCGGCCTTCGCGCCATCTACACGTTTGCAGAACGAAGCGCATGTCGCATGGCTGCGCTCGTCTCGCATTTCGGCGACACGAAAGACACGCACGGTGCATGCGGCAACTGCGACGCGTGCCGTGAAGCGGGCTGCATTGCCCGGGATTTCCGTGCTCCCAGCGAGGAAGAAGCACGCATTGCTCAGCGCATTCTCGCGCTCCTCGACGGCAAGAGTCGTGCGTTGGGTCAAGTGGTCAAAGCGCTCGAGCCAGCTTCGCGCGACACGGTGTCTCATGTCATCGAGGCGATGGTGCGCGGCGGTCAACTTTCGGCAGAGCAAGCGAGCTTCGAACGAGACGGCGAGCGCGTGAGCTTCGTGCGCCTGCGTTCCCTTTCTTCGTCGGACGACGCGGCTCCGGAGAGCCTTCGCATGGGCGCGGGTATGAAGGAAAGCAGCGCGCGCACACGCAGCCGCACGCGCGACAAGGGAACATCCGTCCGGACGCGCCGTACGCGTACCGAAGAAGTGCGCACGCCGGTCGACCTCGCCCTCCGCGATTGGCGCAAAGAGATCGCCAAAGATCGCCGCATCCCGGCGTTCCGCGTCCTCACGGACCGCGCCCTCCACGAGATCGTGACCGCTCTTCCCGTGGACATGGGGCAGCTTCGCAACTGCCAGGGCGTAGGGCCCTTGACGACGCAAACCTACGGTCCTGACATCCTCCGCATCATTCGCGATCACGGAAGCTCCGCCACTTGAGCGCGGCCCCGGTCGCCGGCCGCTTCTTGCGGGATGTGGGGGGCGCGGCCGTCGTGGGAGCCTGCTCCGGCATCCTTTCCGCGGCTTTTCTGCTCCTCCTCGATCGGGCGACGCAGCTTCGGCTCACGCACGAGTGGCTCGTCTACCTCCTTCCTCTCGCAGGCCTCGTCTTGGGTTTCGTCTACGACCGCGCTGGCAAAGTGGTGCGCGGAGGAACGAGCGTCATCATCGAAGCGACGCACGACTCTTCCGTCGAAATCCCGCTGAAGATGGCCCCGCTCGTTCTCCTCGGGACCCTCCTCACGCATGCGTTCGGGGGAAGTGCGGGTCGCGAGGGCACCGCAGTGCAAATGGGCGGCAGTGTAGCCGCTGCATTCGCAAGGCGCTTTCGACTCGATACCGGGGGAACACGCACGCTGATCCTCGCGGGCATGGCAGGCGGGTTTGGCTCCGTATTCGGAACGCCATGCGCCGGCGCCATTTTCGCGATCGAAGTGGTTTGTGTCGGCCGGCCGGCGTGGGGCGCCATCGTCCCTGCCTTCGTCGCATCGTTCGTGGGTGACTTCGTCAGCCATCGGTGCGGCGTCGTTCACACGGCTTACCCCCACGTCATGGCGCCTGCCTTGTCTCTGTCGCTCCTCCCGAAGCTCGTCGTCCTTGGCTTGGCTATGGCGCTCATCGGCGTCGTCTTCGAGCGACTGACCAAGGGCACGAAGAAGCTCCTCGAACGAGCCCTCCCTCCGCTTCCCTTCCGGATGTTCGCGTCCGGTCTACTCGTCGTCGTTCTTTGGAAGGTGGCTCGCACGAACACCTATCTGGGCCTAGGCGTTCCCACCATCGTGGCAGCGTTCTCAGACCCCAATTTGGTGTATACTGCATTTTTGTGGAAGACGGTCTTCACCTCGATGACGCTCGCAGGCGGCTTCCTCGGCGGCGAGGTCACGCCGCTCTTCTTCGTCGGGGCGACGCTCGGGAACGTTCTCGCTCGGGCCCTCGGCTTGCCGATCGACCTCGGCGCCGTTTCCGGGATGGCAGCGGTCTTCGGCTCTGCCGCGAACGTTCCCGTCGCACTCTCCGTCATGGCGGCTGAGCTCGTCGGCGGCGGGGTTTTCCCCTACGTTCTCGTCGTGTGCGCCGTCGCCTATGCGGCGTCTGGCTACAACGGGATCTACGGTTCTCAGCGCATCGGGCGCAAAAAGCCATGGGGCGTCCGGGTGGACCCTCCACGCGCGCTGCACGATTTCGAGCACTGAAACGCGGCGTCCGGTGCTAGATCTCGGGCGTCGTCCTTTGCACGGGTGGCGGAATTGGCAGACGCACTGGGTTTAGGTTCCAGCGCCGAAAGGTGTACGAGTTCAAGTCTCGTCCCGTGCACTCTTTCTCTTCGCATGCCGCGGGGGTGAGGTCACCTCAGCTGGGCGGCCAATGACCACTGCCTCCCGGCTCGTGAACCTTCTTGAGGTCGTACCACGCCGTCTTCGACGCGTAGTGGCTGAACGCGACCAGAAGCGCAACCAGCCAGACGCCTGCGGCCGCCGCCAGCATGCCTCCGCTGAGGTGTGCCTCGACACCCAGGTAGTCGGGAAAGCCTACCGGCCCGACGAAAGCGGGGATGAGTGCATCTCGCTTCTCGGCGGTGCGTATGGTTTCGATGCGGCTGTAGGTCGATCGTTCGACTTCGTCTTTCAGGTTGCGACCATCGCTCGTAACCGCTTCGACGACGTAATGGGTCGTTCGACTGTTCTTGTGCTTCGTCACGTAGGTGCTCGTGTTCGTGACGAGGGCCTGCGTGGGCTTGCCCCAGAATGCAGAGACAGTGAAAGGCATCGTCACGATGACGTGAAAGATGATCCACACGATCGACAGCACGACCGACCACGTCGTAAGCGTTTGCATGCGTTGGACGTAACGCTCCTTGATCGTCTCCGTCGCGAGGAGCATGCTGCCACTCCTCCGCGAGGGCCTGAGCACCCAACCACTCTGCGCGCTTCGATACGCCCCGCCGCCACCGCCTTCGCCGACTCTGTGGAGGTCGCCATAGGCCGTAAACGTCTCGCCACGCTTCACGTCGCAACGACGAAGTCGATTCATCGTCTTGCCTGGCGGGTGCTCGGTCTCGAGACCGTCCGCTACGAGCACTTGTTCACCGGGTTCGACCAAAACGGCTTCCCCCGCGTCCGTCACGAGCGTGAAGGGACGGCTCTTCACCGAACGTTCAACCTCGGTCCACGTGTGGCTCTTGGAGTTCTTGCTCGTGTGGTTCGTGGCGCGCTGGGTGATCGTGACGTCGACCGCCACTTCATCCCCCTCGACTTCGACCTTCCCTCGGACGACGCGCTCCGGGCCCGCCGAGAGTGGCCCCGACTTCTGACCATGCAGTTCGTTCTCCCGCGCCTGCGCGGCACG
Organism: Polyangiaceae bacterium; assembly: GCA_046351415.1. Taxonomy (GTDB): domain Bacteria; phylum Myxococcota_A; class Polyangia; order Polyangiales; family Polyangiaceae; genus JABFRG01. The sequence continues at coordinate 127,697 of JAXLYO010000005.1, forward strand.
AAGCGTTCGCGCGCGCACAATCATCGAAATGAGAGCGAAGAGGCCCCCCAACCCGAGCAGCACGAACGACACGAAGAAGGACGCGCCGGCACTCGCGTGGCCGGGCGGAATGAAGTCGAGCTTCGATAGGTCGGTCGGCATGGCGAAGTACGTAGCGTACCAGCGATGCCATCATGCGGGCAAAGCCGCATAGGCGGATTCAGTGCGCGCTGTTGTCGAGGGGCTTGGCGTCGCAAACGTCGCCCGAGCCGTCGCCGTCGGCGTCTGCCTGGACGTCGCCGTCCATGGGCCGCGGCGGATTGAAGACATCCGGACAATCGTCGCTGGCGTCCGGCACGCCGTCGCCGTCACGATCGGTTGCCGACGTGCCATCCGGGTAGGTGTCACGGTACGGCACGCAGCTCGGTTCGTCCTTGGGGGTCTCGTTCGCACAGAAGAAGAGCGGGTAGTTCCCGCCTTTGACGGAGGCCTCGACGTCTGCCCACTTCACGCCGCCTTTGACGTCGCCGAGGCACACCTTGCGCTCGATGCCACAGATGGTCGCCGCCTCACACGTCTTCGAAAGCGCATCGACGAGGGCCGCGTCTCCGTAGAGCGGCGTTCCACCGCGAAGCACGAGGTGGACGTCTTCCGTTCGACCCTCGATGAGCGCGCGGAAACCAGGCCGCGCACCCGTGCTCTCGGAGGCCCGGCGGCTGTCGAAGATCGTGATGTCGGCGAAGTAACCGACCTTGAGTTGACCGAGCTCGCTACCGAAGCCCGCCGCGATTGCGCCATTCTTCGTTGCGATGTCGAAGAGGTCGCGATCGCTGAGTGCCTTGGCGAAGTATTTCTCGTTGAGCGAAGCCGCACAGGCCACTTCACGCAGCATATTCATCGATCCTGATGGGAGCCAATCGGTGCCGAGGGCGATGGTGATTCCCGTGCGCTTGAAGAGCGGGATGGGCGCGGTATTGCCGTAGAGCACGATGTTGGAACGCGGCGACCAAATGACCTTGGCGCCCGCAGCGGCAGCGGATTGGGCTTCCGCTGCTCCAAAACCGACGGAGTGGATCATCGCGGTTCGGTCGGTGATGACACCGACGCTGCCTTGCGAAAGGCACGCGAACTCGTTTTGCGCGACCTCGGCGATGCCTTCTCCGACGTGAGGCACGTAGTTGCCGCCACGGAACGCTCCGCCCGTGTTGACGACTTTGCTCGGATCGCACGTGGCGGACGTCGGCGTTCCATTCTGGTCGTTCAGCGGGAACGTATCGAAAACTGCCGTCTTGCTCGAGAGCTGCTCCGTGTCGGAGTTCTTCGGAAAGGTCGCGAGATTGCGAATGAGGCCGTCGATGCCGCCGGAGCCGACGACCGCAGTCGAACCACCGAAGACGAAGCGGAGCTCCGCGATGGCCGATTCGACATTGCCACTCACCTTGGGCATCGACGGAAGCTTCTTCTCGCCGAGCGCACCCGTGCGCCAACCGTTGCGCCAGGTCCAGCGGACCTTGTCGACGTTGTACGGGCCCTTCACGTTGTAGTCGGTGTGATCGTGCGCGTTCACGAGCGAAGGCGAAATGACGCCACCGTTCGAGCAGTCGAGGAAGGTTTGGTTCGCGTCGTCTGCGCATTCGCCGACGCAGGCGATTTTGCCGGATGCATCGATGGTCACGACGCCTTCTTTCGGGTCACCCTCGGGGAGGAGGAGCGTGCCCCGAATGGCGAGACCTGCCGTGCCGGTACGAACGACAGTACAGGCACTTCCGGTCGCGACGGGCCCCGCGTCACCGCCGTTGCCGTCGGGCTTGCCCGCGTCCTTCTTGTTCGGAGGGAGGTTGACGACCTCGATGGTTTCACAGGCGACCGAAGCAAAGGCGAGCCCCCCCAAGAGGAGTCCGAGCGCGCCTGAGAAGACGGGAAGACGAAGCATGGTCGCGAAGGTGTAGCGCGCCGATCGAGGATCGTCGAGGCGTGAAATGGAAGGGGGTAAGCTCTTGATAGGCGCGAAAACGCTCAGGAATATGGAGGATAGGGGGAGCCGAAACCACCGGCGGGGGGCATGGGGCCCCCGTGAGGGCCGTGTGCCTGCGGTCCGTAACCCGGGTATCCACCCCCTCCGCCGTACCCTCCGCCACCGTAGCCAGCATCTTCGTCCGGCATCTCGATAAGATTGTATTCTGCACCTATCGAGCGGAGGATGTAGAGCGTGTAGCTCCGTTCGAAGACGTGGAACGGCGCCATCAGGGTTTGATTCACGACGGGCAGAGCGCCAAGGCAGCACGTAAAGACCGTCACGAGCATCGAGAGCATCGCCGCGGCGATCGAGAAGCCGAAGCGAATGAACCAGAAGACGATGATCTTGCCCCAATTGCCACGAGCGAGGGTCATGAACTCACGCCATGCCTCGCGGAACAGAATGCCTTTCTTGAGCATGATGGGCGCGACGAAGTTTCGTGCGAGGGAGCCCACGATCGTGAAGGGAATGAGCAACACCAAGGCAATCGCTCCGAAACCGAGGATGAGCCCCAGGTGGGCGAACGGGTCGTACCCATTGCTGTCGCGCTCGTTCACGATGACATAGGCGGCAATGGCGACGAGTGGACCGAACAGCGCGAGAGCGACCGCCCCCATGACGAGATGGAACTTGAACAGCGAACTCGCAGGCTCCTTCGTCTGATGCCAATGGTCGGAAACGGCGGGGCTCCCCGTCGCGACCGCGCGGATGGACATCATCTGACCGCGCGCGCCAAGCCACATCGCTAGCAGGACGAGGGGAATCGCCAGGACGCAAACGGCGATGATGATGCCGATGACGAGAGATGCGTCGTGGCCGAAGGCTCCATCCGGGGCGAGATCGAAGGCGTGCGCGAGACTCGAATTCGTCCCGTACCCAGACCCGTAGCGCCGCGAGCCGCCGTTGTTGAACAGCTTTCCCAAGTTGTTGAAGTTGCCACCACTCCCGCCGCCTCCCTCCGAGCAAGACTGGAGAAAGAACATGAACCCGAACGAGAACCATGCCCCTGCGTTGACGGGACGAAAGAGGATGCGGCGCATGTGCGCCCAGGCAGGGGAAAGAGTGCAGGTGACGTCCATGCGGGGAGCGTAGCGCTAAACGGCCATGGGCGTCGGCATGAAAAGGAGCACGTACGTAGCGAGGGTCAGCACCGCAACGACCCGCCTGGGAAGGGACAGGGGGTAGGACGAGAAGACGACCGGCGGGTGGTCGAACAAGGTGTGTTCTCGAAGAGTTCCCTTGCGCCGCTCCATGGCCAGGAGCACGAACACTGCCGCGAGCCACGCGCCCCAGAACATGTGTGTGCCCTTGCTCTGTCCTACGCCCGCCGTGAGAAGGAGAGCAACGAGGACAACGAGACGCGTGCGAATGCCGAGGTCCTTGGCGCGCTCGGCGGGAGGCTTCGTCGCGAGCCCCAGAACCGGCAGGAGCAAGAACCAGCTCAGGAAGAAGAGCGAATGTGCGATGCTCGTTCCGACGCGGTGAAGACCAAAGCCCGCGCGAATGTCCGAGAGCGTGTTGAACGCCAGGCTCGCGAAGAAGAACAGCAGCAGCGCACGGTGAACGAACTTTGCGTACGTATTCTGCCGAACGCCAAAAAGAGCATAGGCGACGTGGCCCCCATCGAGCTGCCCCAGAGGAAGGAGGTTCACGAAGGTTACGAACATGCCCGCCCATGCCGCGAAAGCAACCGGTGAGAGGAGAATGTCCATTCCGGGCGGGACGCGGGGCGCGAAAAGACCATCGAGGGCACGCAGGGCGAGCGAGTTCCCGAGGCTCGTCATGCCTGGTTCGAGAGGAACGACCGTCGAGTGTCGCACGCCCCAGGCGTAGAGAGGGATCGCCACCGCGAGCCCAGCGAGTGGACCGGAAGCACCGATGTCGAGCAGCGCATTTCGTGACGGAAAGCGACCGCGCATGCCAATGACGGCGCCGAACGTACCGAACGGAGACAAGGGCGCGGGAACCGGGATGAAGAACGGGAGGGACGAGGGCACTCCATGGATGCGCGCGGCGATGTAGTGGCCAAATTCGTGGGCGAGCAGAATCGCTGCGAGCGAAGCGGCGTACGCGAGCCCATCGCTCATCGCAGCACGCGAACGAAGGAGGCCGACCACCCCCACTGCCTCGTTCGCGGAAGGGCTTTGCGTGGCGCCCGTGTAGACGAGGCTGAGGACCGTGAGCCCGAACATGAGTGCAGGCCTCTTCCACGCGAGCTTCGCGGTGGATGCCTCCGGTGAAGGAGCTTCGCTGCTCATGATTCGCGCAGGAGGGCGTCGCGCAAGGCCAAGCCCAAGCGATCGAGTTGCGTTTCGATGCGACCGTCGACTTCGCCGACGTCCGTCTGCAAGTGCAGCGACCCACGAACGAGCTCTTCGCTCTCGCGCACGACGATAGCGACGAGACCGAGCTCCGAGAGAAGCGCGCGCAGCGACGGCGCATCCGCGGGGTGTGCCCACAGCGTCCCTTCACGCGACCCGCGCGCCTTGTCGAGCACGGGTGCGGCGAGGGCGCGAATCTTCGAGGCGTCGAGTGCGAGTTCTTGGCCGAGGAGTCGCTCCGCAAGGAGCTTTGCGAGTGTCACCCAGGTGTCCGCTCCATCCTCGCTGCCCTTCGCCGCGGGTATGTGACCACGCCCGAGCGCGATGTGGGAGGCCACGAGCTTTGCGAGTTCCTCTTCGCGGATGTCGTCACGGCACCGCTCAGCAGCTGCCTGCGCTTCACGGACGATACGCGCCGCCTCCTCGCGCGCTTCGAAGATGGCCGCAGGCACGAGGCGCGCCGTCGGCGGAGGTTCTGGGAACACGATGCGTGGCGCCGTCTTGGCCTCGGCTCCTCGAAGGATACGACCTTGGCGGACACTCATGGCAGCGCCATCGCGCGCACGTCACTCAGGATCAGGGCGACCTCTGCCGCGATTCGTCGGGCTCGCGCCGAACGATCGCCCTCTGCGAACGCGTCCCAAGTGCTTTCGGGGACGACGCTCGCAGTCGAGCGTCCGCGGGCCTCGCCGAGCAGAAGGCTCATGGCCACGAAGGCGCGTTGGAACGAGGAGGACTCCGTCTGCTCGGATGCCGCGATGCTCACGGCACGGTCTTGTGGATGACGACGGGGTCACCGTCGCCAGCGGCGTTGGCGCGTACGACGTATGTCACGTTCGGCCCTTGCGGCTCGGTGACTTGGAGCGTCGCCGAACGCGCGAAGGCCGCGTACGGGCTCACGACCTGTGCCGCAATGACGTCACTCGACGCCGCGACACCGACGGGCGCAAAGGCCGGAAGCGCCGTGTGACCCGAGACTCCGAGAAGGTTGGCGCTATTGAGGAGCGCAGGCATCGAGCCCGTGCCGCCGGCGCCGTCGAGAACGACGAGCACGCCGCCGCCCTTGAGGAAGTTGTTGAGCGGCGTCGCCCAATTGACGGCGGCCGCACCGAGCGCAGCGGGGGAACGCGTCAGCTGATCGTGGATCAGGATGACGTCGTACTTGAGACCGAGGTCTTGCGCCTGGAGGTCGGTGTCGGCATTCGTGACCGTGTAGCGAACGTTGCGACCTGCTGCGAGCACAGCGAGCGAAGCCTTGACGCTTGCCACCGCGACCGGATCGGCAGCAGCTTCGTAAGAGAGGATTTGAATCGGGTTCGAGCGCGGCAGGTAGACCGCGTTCGATACGACGCGCGCCTGCGATGAAGCGCCCGTTCCTACGGAGAAGTCGTGGCCCATGACGACGAGATCGCCGGGGTTCGAGCCCTGGCACTTGCCTGTCTGGCAGATGAACGACACGCAGAACTTTCCACAGATGCCGCAGTTGAACGGGTCGGTCTGGAGGTCGACGCACTGCCCGGCGCACGCAACAAGCGGAGGTGCGCACTTCGGACCGCAGAAGTAGTCTTTCGTGACAGGGTTGAGACGGCAGTCTTCGTCGTCTTTGCAGCGCCGGCCGCAGTCGTTGCAGTTCTCGTGATTGTCGAACGGTGGCAAGCACTCGCCGGGGTCGGCGTCACTGCCATCCGCGCGCCCGTCCGTGAGGCTTCCATCGCCGGATCCATCGCCGAAGCCATCGCGCGAGCCGTCGGTGATGCCCCCCTCTTTCGGCCCGCCGCAGACGCCCTGGATACAGGGGACGTTCGAAGGGCAAACATTGTCGCACCTTCCGCAGTGGTCGCGCTGCGTCTGCAAGTCGACGCACGTACCTCCGCAGAGGCTGAGCGTGTTCGCGCAAGCACCACCGACGAGCGCGTTTCCGGCTTCGCAACCCTCGGCGAGCGTGAAAAGCGTGACAGGCACCGCGAGCAACGTGACGATACGTGCCCAGCGCGAGCGCGCAGGCTTCCCGCTACCGCTGTGCCGCTCGCCGCGTTCTTTGCGCGGCCCTTCGTGCGTGTGCGTTTTCATTTGATCTCCCGCTTCTCGCTGCTGCCTTCGGTCCCTTGGCCTGCGGCGCGCGACCGCGTGACCCAGAACTCGACGCGGCGGTTCGCACGTTCGGCAGCATTGGTTTGAACCTTCAGTTTCGAGCGTCCGAACGACTCGGCCTTGAGGCGGTCTTCGGGAACGCCGTACTTGATGAGGAGCTTCACGACGGCTTCGGCGCGCATGCGTGAAATCTTCACGTTGTAAGCCTCGGTGCCGGTGGCATCCGCATGGCCTTCGACGCTGATCTCCATGATCTCGCCGGTCTTCTGGATGTACTTGGCGATGCGCTCGACGACCGGCCAGCTCGCGTGTCTCACGCGCGGGCTATCGAGGTCGAACAGGATGACGTCGTCCAAGATGAGGCGCTCACCTTCGATACGGATGTTGTCGTCACCGGGCGGGCAGCCGTTCGTCTTCGGATCTTCCGTGCGGACACCCGCGATGTCGGGACACGCATCCTCGTCGTCGTAGACGCCGTCCTTGTCGCGATCGCCGCGCGGGCAGCCGTTCTTCGTCGGGTCCGTGGAGGGGACACCCGCGATGTCGGGACACGCATCTTCGTCGTCGTAGACGCGGTCGCCGTCGCGGTCGGGCCGCGGGCAGCCGTTCGTCTTCGGGTCGTTCGTCTTGATGCCGGGCACGTCGGGGCACGCATCTTCCGAATCGATGATGCCATCCTTGTCGCGATCTTTCGGCTCTTCCTTCGGACAACCATTCGTCTTCGGGTTGTTCGTACGGATGCCAGGGACGTCGGGGCAAGCGTCGTCGCGATCGAGAATGCCGTCCTTGTCGCGATCGAGCAGCGGCGGAGGTGCTGGCGCGAAGGCGAAGTGAATACCCGCCGTCAGGATGCGAGCGTCTTCCGGGCGGAACGAGGAGTCGGGTTCTACGATCTGCGTGTAGCCGACCATGGGGCCGAGCCGTGCGCGTCCGATGGCAAAGTCGTAGCCGAGGCCTCCGCCGATTTGCAGTCGCGTGAGGTCGCCGGTGAATGACACGGACCCATCGCCGGAAAGCCAAAGGCGGCGCTCACGATTGAGCGGATAGAAGCGGAGTCCAAGGCCGGGCGCGATGGAAACGCCCACTTCACGTGGTGCGAATCGAACATCGGTCGGACTGTCGCCCTTGCCGAGCATCATGGCGGACACTTTCGGCTCGAGCCCGAAGAACCCGCCCAGCGTGATTTCGCCACCGGCAGCAAAGCGACCACCGAAGCCAAACTCGGTCGACTGGGGAGCAGTCAGCGCGTGCGACCCACCGAGCTCGAGGTGCGGAACGAAGTCCGCGGCGTTGGCGCGCTCCGAGGGGGCGACGGCGAACAAGAACGCGAGGGCGCCGAGCGCAGCGCGCGTTCTCGACCAAGAGAAAGACATTGGCAAATGTTATCACGCCTTCGGTCCGAAAAAAGCCAGAACCGAGCGACACTCCTTCGCGGAAGAGCGCCGGCGATCGCTGCGCTGCGAAGCGAAGCGCGTGGGGGTTATTGCTTACGAATGGCGTGGGACGGGGACGCAGGTGGTATCAGGTGAGTTCCATGACGCGCTGCTCGAGGCCACGTCCCTTCGAGACGCCGCTGATGCGGGTTTGCGCGTTCAGAAGTACCCAGAGCGTTTGGCCGATGATGGTCTCTGCATCGACCTTGCCGCGTTCGAAGTGAACGACGAGCTCCATGCGCTCTTCGTCGAACTCCGCGCGCGTGACCGCCGGGATCTTCTCGACTTCGGACATCGGCACCGAGCTGGCCGCGCTCCGATGGGGGGCATTTCCCTGTGCGATAGGCGGAGAAACGCGGACTCGAATTTCCTGGGACGAAGCGGTGAGCTCCGCAATGCTACCCGACGCGACCACGCGACCTCGGTCGAGGATGGCAGCAGCGTCGCACACCTCTTCGAGCTCCTGGAGATTGTGGCTCGAAATGATGAGCGTGCAGCGGCCGCGACGGCTCTTGATGAGTTGTCGCACCTCGTAGGCAATGCGAGGGTCGAGGCCTGCGGTCGGCTCGTCGAGGAGGACGACTTCCGGTGACCCCATGAGCGCCTGCGCAATCGCAACGCGCTTGGCCATGCCGTGGGAGAGACCTCCACACTTCAGATTCCACCAGTCTTTGCCATCGACCTCTTCGAGCACGGCGCGCGCTTCGCTTTCGGCCTTCTCCGACGGCACGTTCTGGAGGCGCGCCATGTGGACGAGAAACTCACCGACTTTGTCGGAAGCCGGAAGCATCGCGTCTTGCGGGAGCACGCCGAGCCGCGCACGAAGGGAATCGACCTGCGTCGGAGAGTAACCAAGCACCTCGACGGCCCCTTCGGTGGGCTCGAGGAAGCCGGCCATCATGGAGAAGGTCGTCGTCTTGCCCGCGCCGTTCGGCCCGATGAGGCCGTAGACGCTGCCCGCTTTGATCTTGAGCGAGATGGCGTTCACGGCGGTCTTCTGTCCGAACCGCTTCGTGACACCGTTCAGGCGGATCGCGTACTCGACGCCTTTCTTCGTCTTCTTGCCGGTGACCGTGGCCGCGTTGCGGATGTCCATGTCGCCGTTCTCGATGTGGAGCGGCGGAGACGATGCGGGCGGAGCCTCGCTCGGATTCGACGCGGGTCCCGTACCGGTGCTCTCGTTTTGCGTGTCCATCAGACGTCCCTCTTGTTCATGAGGACCGTGCCTCCGACGGTGAAGAGCAGCACGAACAAGACGAGGCCGCCGAGCCCTTGCCCGACCATTTGCGGACTCGGGTGTAGGAGAAGGTCGTCGTACTTGTTCGGGTACACCCAAGTGATCGACCCAATTTCCATCGCGCCGCCGATGAGACGGATGACGAACAGGATGAACGTCGTCGAGCAGATGACGAGGAGCGAGACGATGGGCGTCTTGAAGAGCGAGCCGAGGAAGGTCGCGAGAGCGGACCAGGCCGCAACGATCGGAATGCTACTCAACCAGAACCGGACGCCCCATCCGAGAACGTTCCCGGCCGGTGCAATGCCGCCGAAAATGCACACCATCCAAATGACCAAGTGCATGATCAGGTAGACGATCGACACGGTCGCCGTCAGCCCGAAGAACTTCGCGAGGAAGTACGATCCGCGACGCGAGCGAACCGCCCAGAAGCGGACACTTCGATGCTGCCGTTCGCCGGAAATGCCGTCGAAGCCCATGATCGCGACGAGCAGCGGCGAACAGAAGATCGTGATCATCAGAACGGCCCACAGCACCTCGGGAGCGTCGGACAGGAATTTTCCGATCTCGGCACTGTCGTAGACCTTAGTCAGGGCCCCCTCCCGCAGTTCGCGGAGGTGCTCGGTGTCGATGTCGCCGAGCTGCTGCTTCTTCATTCGCTGCCCGATGGTGTTGATGAGCGCGAACGCTCCGCCACCGAGGAGCGAAATCAAGAAGAGCGCGATGCCTTTCGCACTGCGGAAGTTCTTCCGCAGCTCGCGCTGGACCATGATGAAAATCTCACTGAGTGGATTCATTTTCGCTGTGCGCACCGTAGCGGCCCAAGCTCGAAAAGTCACTTTCACTGGGGACAGCGCGAGCGGCGACGCGCCAAAGCGAGCCCACCCAGCCCGCTCAGTCCTTCCCGCGGGCATCTCCCGGCGGGACTCCTGCCTCGGGGCACCTTAAAGGTAAAAGCCCCACCACACTCATCCGCGCTACCGTTGCTCCCTCTCGGGCCTGGCGGGGTTCACGTTTCCAAGTCGGTAGGGCCTCGACGGCCATCCAAACGCCGAAAAGCGCCGGACTTCTCTCCCCTTATCGCCCGTTTGACGTTCTGTAAAGGCCGCATTTCGCGCATTTGCGTTTCCGCCCAACCTTCTTCTTCCTACGTTCCGCCTTCCAACGACTCCATGCGCGAGCGGGAAGCGGGAAGCGGGCGGCGCTTTCCGTGACGGCACGCTTCCTTTCCGCAATGCCTTCCGCTAACGTTCCGCGCCTAGGTTCCACTACGTCCGCACCACAGGGCACACGAACCAAAGAATTTCAGGTACTTACAACGACCCGTCGCGGTAGGCGCCCTCCACATCGTTACAAACTCTCGTCTGTTCAATCACTCAGCGCCTCCTCTCGCTCAGGCATACGTGCAACAGTCCCTCCAACGTCTTTCCACGGCCCCGAAGTCTGCCCAATGCTTGGATTTCCCGCCGCTTTTTCAGGGTGCCGCCTCTCCCAAGGCGACGCCCGATGGACGCACGTTGGCTCTTCGGACGGGCCGCATGCTGACGCAGAGCCGAGGCGCAGGAAAGCTCGGTCCCAGTCATGGCCAAGAACACTCTCGTCATCAGCGTGGATGTCCGCGAATCCCGCGTTGCACTCATTGAAAACGGCATCATCGCGGAGCTCCACATCGAGCGCCGCGGCAACAAATCCAGCACGGTCGGCAACGTTTATCTCGGCAAGGTGACCCGGGTTCTTCCCGGTCTCCAAGCGGCGTTCATCGACATCGGGCAAGAGCGCGCGGCGTTCCTCCACGTCGAAGACCTCATTCGCCCCGACGACTTCGAGGCCTACCTCGCCGGCGGCCGCAAGAGCGCATTCGCCGAATCGGCCGCTTCCGAGAGCGAGGCCGACGAGGCCGAGGACGAGGCCATTCTCAAGGGCGCCTCCAATCACATGGCGAGCATTCCGCCCGGGCCGATCGGCGAGAGTGAGGCCACGGCGACGACGGCGAGCGGGCGTCCCATCGAAGCCCCGACCACGCTTCGTACGGGCGACCCGTCGGTGCCCGTCATTCGCATGATGGACGACGAGGACGATGACGACGACATGAACTCCATGCCGCCGCCGCCGCCCGCTCGGCGCATCGTGAAGGCCCCCGCGCCCGCGTCTACGCCCGACATTCCGGTCGACTTGGCCTCCGCCCAGGCCATTCCCGCGGGAAGCGAAAGCGACGTCACGCTCGTTGCCCCGAGCACGAGCACGCCTTCCCTCGCCGACCTCGCCTCCCAACTCAACATTCCCGACGACGCGAGCTCGAGCCTGCTTCCGGAGACGGAAGCGTCGAGCACCGAGCTCGATGCCGACGCCGACCGTGACGACGCCGATCGCGACGATGGGGACGACAGCGACGACGACGACGACGATCCCACCAACGTCACGAGTGACGACGATCTCTTCGATATGCCAGGTTTCACCGTGAGTGAGCCGGGCGACCCCGTCCCGCGCGCTCCGAGCCCGCGCGATAGCGGACGCCGAGGCCGCGGACGCCGTCGTCGCGGCCGTAGCGATCGCAGTAACGAGCGCACGCCGGGTGGTGAGGGCCGAAGCAGCGATCGTCGCAGCGGTTCGCACGCACGTCGCAATGGCGGCGAACGCAGCGGCATCTCGAACCCGAACCGCATCTCGAAGTCGACGCCCATCCGCGACGTCGTCAAGGAAGGCCAAGACGTCATCGTGCAGGTCTCGAAGGACCCGCTCGGAACGAAAGGCGCACGTTGCACGAGTCACCTCTCGTTCCCCGGCCGCTACGTCGTGTACCTTCCCACGGTCGAGCACGTCGGCATTTCGAAGCGCATCGGCTCTGATTCCGAGCGCGCTCGGCTCCGGGAGGCCATCGACTCGATGAAGCCTCCGACCGGCGGTCTCGTCGTTCGCACCATCGCGGAAGGCCTCACGAAGAAGCAGCTGAAGCAAGACATCGGCTACCTCGTGAAGCTCTGGGGAGACATCGCGAGCAAGCGTGAAGGCGCCAAGGCTCCCATGCTGCTCTCGAGCGAGCTCGACCTCGTTCTCAAGACGGCCCGCGACCTCTTCACCGACGAAGTGGAAGAGATCGTCATCGACGACAAGCACCAATACGAGCGCGTCGTTCGCTTCCTCGAGATGTTCGCTCCCGAGCGCGTGAAGGACGTGAAGCTCTACAACGGTGACGAGCCGCTCTTCGACGCGTACGGCATCGAAGACGAAATGCAGCGCGCGCTTTCGCGCAAAGTCCCCCTCCCCTCGGGCGGCTACCTCATCATCGATCAAGCCGAAGCGCTCACCGCCATCGACGTCAACACGGGTCGCTTCGTCGGAAAGAACTCGAAAGACATGGAGGAGACGATCCTCCAGACGAACATGGAGGCCGTCCAGGAGATCGCCTACCAGCTTCGTTTCCGCAACATCGGTGGTCTCATCATTCTCGACCTCATCGACATGGAAAAGGCGTCGAATCGCGAGAAGGTGCGTCGCACGTTGGACGAGCTCCTCCACAAGGACAAGGCGAAGACGACGCTCAACCGAATCTCCGAGCTCGGTCTCATCGAGATGACGCGCAAACGTACGCGCGAGAGCCTCGGGCGGCTCCTCCACGAACCGTGCTTCTATTGCGACGGCACGGGGCAGCTCCAGTCGAAGGAGACGATCGCCTACGAGATTCTTCGCGAGGTCCGTCGCAAGCGCGCGAGCCTGACGGGCTACACGGTGCAAATCAGCGCACACCCCGCCGTCGTCGACCTGCTCACGGGCGCCGAGAAATCGGCCATCCAAGAACTAGAAAACAAGTACCAGCGCAAGATCAACGTGGTCGCCCGCAAGGACTACCACCTCGAGCAATTCGACATCTCTGGGGGCCAATGAGCGAGCGAGATTTGCGCAGCCACGAACGCGTCACCATCAACAAGGAGTTCGAATCCTTCGACGCGTTCATCCAGGAATACATCACGAACATTTCGCGCAGCGGCGTGTTCGTGCGGGCCCAAACGCCCCTTCCGATCGGCACCCGCGTGAATCTCTGCTTCACCGTCATCATGGACGACATCGAGACCATCGAAGGTGTCGGCGAAGTGGTGCGCGTCGAGAAGGACGGCATGGGTGTCGTGTTCCGCGAACTCTCCTCGTACTCGAAGAGCCTCATCGAGAAGCTGCTCACCAATCCTTCCAAGTCCTGACATGCGACGCAGGTCCACGACGCTCGCGATCGCCAGCCTGCTCACGTTTGCGTCGGGAGCATGCAGCGAAACGAAGCCACCGAACGTCCCGCCCCCCACCACCGCCACGGCGGCCACAACGACGCCTACACAGGCGGTCCCCGTCGTGCCTTCTGCGAGTGCCGCTGCCTCCTCGAGTCTCCCCATGACCTCTGCAGCCGACAGCACCGCCTTCAGCTGGAATGCGTACGGCGCGCTCCGGGGCAATCGCGCGAACTACGTTTTCTCCGGCGTGAGCTTGCAGCGTGCACTCGCGATGGCCGCCCTCGGTGCACGCGGGAACACGAAGGCAGAACTCGATTCGGTACTTGGCCGCGCCGCCTCCTTCGAACCTGGGCAGGACGCCAAAGGAACGGCCACCCTTCGTATCGCCAATCGCCTCTGGGTCGATGAGCAGGTGAAGGTACAAGCCGCCTACGGCGCTGCGGTGGACAAGGCGTACCACGCAAACATCGTCCCGGTACCCTTTCGCTCCGACAGCGAAAAGAGCCGAGGCACGATCAACGCGTGGGTGAAAGACGAAACGGCGGGCAAGGTCACGGACCTCCTGCCGAAGGGGAGCGTGTCGCCCACGAGCCGCCTCGTCATCACGAATGCCGTGTACTTCAAGGCCTCGTGGTCCGCCCCCTTCTCGCCTTCGTCAACGCTCGACCAACCATTCACGGACGAAGCCGGAAAAGAGCGCCTCGCTCCGATGATGCACAAGGAGGGTACCCTTCGCGCCTCCGAAATCGCGAACGCGAAGCTCGTCGAGCTGCCCTACAAAGATACGGACCTCGTCATGACGCTCCTCGTTCCGAATGATCCGAAAGGGCTTCGGCAGCTCGAGGCAACGCTCACCGCGGACACGTTCGCGGCGCACGTTTCGACCCTCTCCCCCAAGTACACGAAGCTCGCGCTTCCTCGGTTCTCGTTTCGCGTGGGCGGCAAGGTGAACGAAGGACTGCAAAAACTGGGCATTCGTGAAGCATTCACCCAAGGCAAGGCGGACTTCGGTGCGATGCTCGAAGGGACCGGCGAGCCGGTGCTGATCGATTCGGTCTTCCACGATGCATTCATCGCGGTGGACGAGCACGGCACGGAGGCCGCCGCAGCCACGGCGGTCGTCATGAGCGTTCGCGGGATGCCGCTCGGAAAACCGTTCGAAGTACGGGCCGACCGCGCGTTTCTCTTCGCGATCCGCAATCCGAAAAGCGGCGAGGTCCTTTTCCTCGGCCGCGTGGGCGACCCAGCCCCGACGCAGCGGTAGCTTGCGGGGCTGCGAGGGCCGCCGTAAGCTCCCTTTCGCTCATGAATGCTCCCGATTCGCCGCGCGAAATCGATCCGAGTAGCGACGAAGATGGCCTGAGCCCGTTCGAGGCGACGCGCCTGACTCTTTCACGTCTTGCCTTCACGGACAGCGCGGGGCTCGCGCGCGCGCTCGAGTGCACAGCCGCGATGAGCGCGTCGGCGCTTCACATCGAACGCGTAGGCGTGTGGATGTTCGACGACGAGCGGAGGTTTCTGCGCTGTATTGCCCTCTATGAGCTCGGGAAGAACGCTCATTGCGTCGGTCCCGTGCTCGACATGTCGAAGTATCCGCGCTACCTGGCTGCGCTCGAAGAGCGTCGTTCGATTGTCGCGAACGACGTGCTTGGCGACCCTCGCACGAACGAGCTCGCCGACTATCTCGAGCCCCTCGGCATCGTTTCGATGCTCGACGTGCCGATCTTTCGGCGAGGTGCGGTCGCAGGCATCATTTGCCACGAGCACAGCGGAGAACGTCGCGAGTGGTCGGTCCGCGAACAGGATTTTGCCATTTCCATGGCCGACATCCTTGCGACCATGTTCGAACAAGCGGATAGGATCTCGGCCGAAGAAGCGCTTCGCAACGCGAACGCGGAGAACGCCGATGCACAGCGCATGCAGGCTTTGGGGCGCCTGGCTGCCAATGTCGCCCACGACTTCAACGCACTGCTACAAATCGTTTCTCTGCAAACTGCACGAATCAAGCGTGGTGCTTCACCCGTCGAGAGCGCGCAGGAGATCGAGGCCGTGTGCGAGCAAGGCAGGCGGCTCGCCGGGCAGCTTCTCGCGTTCGCCAAAGAGGGTCCCTTCGTACGGGAGCGCATCGATCTCTCTTCGCTGATTTCGGAGATGGAACCGCTCCTGAGCTCGCTGTTGCATTCCCCTTGGAGCTTGGACGTCGCGCTCCCCGGAGAAACCGAAGGTGCGCTTTACGTGACCATCGAGCGAAGCCAACTCGAACAGGTCGTGATGAACCTCGTATCGAACGCTCGCGACGCGATGCCTGCGGGCGGGCACACGAGCATCGCGGTGCGGCGCGAAGAGGGCTTCGGGGTTCTCGAAGTTTCCGATCGCGGTCTCGGCATGGACGCCGAGCTGCAGCGCCGAGTTTTCGAGCCATTCTTCACGACGAAGCCTCCGGGCAAAGGAACGGGGCTCGGTCTTTCCATCGTCTACGGAATCGTCGAGCGGGTCGGCGGAACCATCGACATCCAAAGCTCGCGGGGACAGGGCTCCCTCTTTCGTGTGCGCTTGCCACTCGAACCGGACGACCGTGGGTCACTTCCAGACCAAGGCCGGTCCGAGGGTGGTTATTCCCCCGTCGCATCGCGATAAACCCCCTTGGAGGCGCGGGGGCCGTGGCATATGCTCTCGCCCCCAACACCTTCAGAGGAGCATACCCGATGCCGTTTACACTCCCGCCGTTGCCCTATGACAAGAACGCGCTCGCGCCGCACATCAGCGCCGAAACCCTCGAGTTCCATCACGGCAAGCACCACAACGCTTACGTGACGAACTTGAACAAGCTCCTCGAAGGCAAGCCCGAGGCCGAGAAGTCACTCGAAGAGGTGATCATGACCTCGGACGGCGGCGTCTTCAACAACGCGGCCCAGATCTGGAACCACACCTTCTACTGGCACAGCATGAAGCCGAATGGCGGCGGCGAGCCCAAAGGTGAGCTCCTCGATGCCATCAACCGTGACTTCGGTTCGTTCGAGAAGTTCAAGGAAGCATTCACCGCGGCCGCCACGACGCAGTTCGGCTCGGGCTGGGCTTGGCTCGTGGTCGAGAACGGCAAGCTCGCCGTCACCAAGACCGGCAACGCCGACCTCCCGATGAAGCACGGTCAGAAGGCCCTGCTCACCATCGACGTTTGGGAGCATGCATACTACATCGACTATCGCAACCTTCGACCGAAGTACATCGAGACCTTCCTCTCGAGCCTCGCGAACTGGGACTTCGCGACGGAGAACTTCAAGAAGTAGAGCCCCGCAAGAGGCTTCCTCCGAAGACGCGTCGGGCACAGCGCCCGGC
The DNA here is from genome assembly GCA_046351415.1 of Polyangiaceae bacterium. GTDB lineage: Bacteria > Myxococcota_A > Polyangia > Polyangiales > Polyangiaceae > JABFRG01. The sequence goes on from JAXLYO010000005.1 coordinate 144,328, forward strand.
GCGTTTTTTTTCGTCAGGGTCGCGCTCCGTACCGCTTCACCTTCTCTTCGTGGAGCGAGAGAGAAAGACCCACCGGGTAGGACGCCGGGCGATGTAGGCGCCGATAGGGTGCCGCAATGCGCTCGAGTTCGCGCTCTGCGCGGCCACGGAGTTCGATGAGCGGTCTCGATTCACTGGTACGCCGACCTCCGCGCATGACGAACGAAAGGAGCGGATCTGCCTTGGCGGCGGAAAGAGCCATTCGACGACCCGAACTGCGCAAAACGAGCTCGAACGAGGAGGGGGGTTGCATGCGCTCGCTCGTCGCATGCGCAACGTCGGCAACCGGAACGCCAGCAGCATCGACATAGCGAACGAGGAGCTTCTTCCCCGGGTCCGAACTCTGCGCCAAACTCCCTAGGGCGCTCATCCGGGGGGCCCAACGGCCTTCTTCTTCGATGGCCACGAGCTCCGAGGAGAGCGAGAGGAGGTCTGCGCCCTCACCAGGGTCGATGCAAACTCCGGCGAGCAAGTTGCTTTCGGCCGCGAGCTCTCGGATGAGGAGTTCATCCACGCTGTCTCCCACGTAGAGCATCGGAGGCGGAAGGTGTGCCTTCTCGAACTGCGCAGCGAGAACCGCCTCTGCCTCAGTGAACTGCTCGAACGACACTTCGATGCTCGTGGGATCGCTCGCGAACGGCCCGGCGGAAAGCGCCTCCGCGAGCTCTGCAGCCGCTTCGCGCCCTCCTTCGAATCGCAGCATGCTTTCTTTTGGTGCATGCTGCACCCAATAGAAGCGACTGTCGCGCCCGGAAGACGACCAGCTACGTGCCAGGTCCGTCTGACGCGCTCGGAGTGGCACGTGATACGTGTGATGCGCGGAGAGCGATGTCGTCGCGGTCGCACCCGCGAGGTAACAGGCCCGCGCACGACTGGCTCCGGTAGTGACAGAGAGAGAGCGAGCTCCCCCGACGTCGAGGAGGTCGAGGGACGGCGCGACGGAGCGAAGTCGAGCCGTACGCGTGGCCGAAAGCGTAGCGTCGCCGAGGATGCGGCACGCCAAGTTCGCGACGAGTTGAGCCTGCCAGAGCGGTCCGTCGATGGTCACGAGGGCATCGCCCGGGAAAACGACCGTGCCTTCCGCCGCCGCTGCGACGTCACATTGGAAGGCAAGCGGTCCGACGCGGGCGGCATCGGTGCCCTCGAACAACCCGGCGCCACGCAAGAACTCCGTGTCTGCCTCGTCCATACGAAGCGTCTCGAGCTGCTCCATGAGCGGATCGAGACCCGCGAACAGCGCAAAACCGAGGTGGGGAGACTTGGTGCGGAGGCGACATTCGATGCTCGCTCGCTGATTTGCAACGCCGGCGCGCATGAGCACACGAAGGGACGCCCACGTATCCGCGTCGATGGCGAGTAGTGCCCCGCTCAAAGGTCCGCTCATGAACTCAGTACAAGCTACTGTTTCCAGCGGTACAAGCGATTTCGGCTACCCCGCCCAGCTGCCACGGGCTCGATGGCGCCAGTCGCGAGGAGCTCGGCACGAAAACTACGGCTCTGGATAGGGACGCCGCCGATCAGCTCGTGGACGCGCTGGAGTTGACTCAACGTGAACTGAGAGGGGACGAACTCGAACCGGGTCGTGCCACTGGGCTCGCGTAGACGACTCGCCAGGCGTTCGTGCGCGACGTCGATGAGCCACTTGTGATCGAAAGCGAGTTCGATGGCCGTTCGCTTCGAGGCAGCCGTGCCGGTGTTCTTCTCGTGCGCAATGGTTCGCTCGACGGGCTGGAACTTGACCTCGGACGCTTCGGGCCCCGGCACGAGACGCATGCGTTCGGCCCACATAAATGTATAATACACGATCGAGATCGTGTGTCCGCGAGGGTCACGCCCCGGCGTCCCTACGGCACCGAGCTGCTCGAAGCGAACCGACGAAAGGCCTGTTTGTTGCTCGAGTACGCGTACCGCCGCGCGTTCGAGCGCCTCGTTGTAGGAAACGACCCCCGTTGGGAGTGACCACGACCCCTCGAAGGGCGGTGCCGCGCGTTTGGTGAGAAGGACGGCAAGCTTGTCGTTCCGCACCGAGAAGACGACACATTCGACGGTCACCTTCGGCGTCTTTTGCACTGCGGGCACTTGTGCTTTGAGGGCCATGATCAGAGGTGCTCCGCGAGCTTCTGTAGGTCTGCCGGTCGTGTCGGCGTGTCGAACAGGAACGGAAGGATACGCGTCTCGAAAGCGAGCTCCGCGCGAATACGCGCGAGGGCGTCTGACTGCACACGTTCGCGGCGAGCCCGATGCGCCGAGGCGCGGAGGAGCGGAAGGAGGGGCGTCTCCGGCGCGATGGCTTCGAGTCGCATCCCTTCTTCGGCCGTGAAGAGCGTGGGCAAGTGACCGTTGACGACGACGCGCGCAATATGGAGGCCGAGTTCGCCGGTTAGTGCGCGCGACATCTCGATGCTCTCGGTGGTGGGCATCTCCTCGGGCAGCGTCACGAGCACAATGCCCGTTTGCTTCGCATCCTGGAACATCTCCCAAGCCCGCTCCGCGTCACGACGAAGGAGACCGCTCGGGACGACATCGATGAGAACCTTCGGCACGCGCAGCATGTCGAGTCCATGGCCCGTCGCCGGTGCATCGAGGAGCACGACGTCGTACTTGGGACTGCCATCGGGCATGGTCTCCGTCGTGTGCCACCATGCCTTTCCGAGCATCGTCCACTCGTGCATGCCGGGAATGGCGGCAAAGAACGACTTCACGTACTCGTTGCCGAATAGAACGTTGTATACCGCACGCGACTTCAACATCAGCATGCCGTACTCTTCGAGAGCCTTCTCGGGCGACATGTTCACCGCCCACACCCGCGGAGCTACCGAAGCGATGGCTGGGCCGATGGGCGCGGTGCCAAAGAGTGTCGAGAGGCGCTCCTTCGCGTTGCACATAGCGACGAGGACGCGCTTGCCTTCCGACGCGAGCTTCATGGCGAGCGCTGCGCAGACCGTCGTCTTGCCGACGCCGCCCTTGCCCGTGACGAAGACGAACTTCAGCTTCCCGAGGTCGCTGCCGTGACTGGCGCGCGCGCGGCTCGAGGGTCCTTGGGTAGGCGTGTGGGGAAAGGAAGGGGGCGACACGGGGGCCGAGACACCATTTAGTCCACCTTCCGTGATTTTGGCGCAAGCGAATAGGTCACTATCGCGTAGATTCCGAGGAATCGTGATGCGTTTTCTCCCTCTGGGCGGCCTCGGCGAGGTGGGAATGAATTGTCTTGCGATCTGTGCCGGCCGGGATGCCATTTTGGTGGATGCCGGGGTCACGTTCGACGATCGGCAATGGGGGGTCGACGTCTATCGCCCCGACTTTGGCGCGCTTCACACGCTCGGGCTCCATGTACACGGCCTCGTGCTGACGCATGGGCACGAAGATCACATCGGCGCCGTTCCCTACTTCCTCCGCGAATGGGATGTCCCCGTGTGCGGCCCTCGTTATGCGCTCGCGCTTCTCGATCGACGCAGAAACGAACACGACGTGCTCGGGAGCGCGGATCTTCGCGAGGTTTTCCCGAGGCAACCCTTTCGGCTCGGGCCGTTCGAAATCGAGCCCATACGGGTGACCCACTCGATCGCGGATGCAACCGCCTTGGCGGTGCGCTCGCCGGATGCACTCGCGCTCCACACGGGTGATTTCAAATTCGACGATGACCCCATGGACGGCGAGACGTTCGACGTGGAGCGCATCGCAGAACTCGGGCGCGAAGGCATCGATGTACTTCTCAGCGATTCGACGAACGCCGACGTCGCTGGCACGTCTCGTGGGGAGCGCTCCGTTTACGCTCCGCTGCTCGCGCACATTTCGGAAGCGACGGGGGCCGTGTTCGTGGGGCTCTTTGCATCGAACGTCCATCGCCTGAAGGTGCTTGGAAAGATCGCAGAGCAGACCGGACGAAAGCTCATCCTGGCGGGTCGCAGCATGGGAATGCACGCCAACGTCGCGCGCGACCAGCGGATGCTTTCCTGGCCCTCGGGTCTCGTCGTTTCACCCGACCAAGCGAGTGCGGTTCCGCGTGACCGATGGCTCGTGCTCGCAACAGGCTCACAAGGCGAGCCCGCAAGCGCGTTTTCACGCATCGCGGACGGCTCGCATCCGCATCTCGCCGTGATGCCCGGCGACACGGTCATCTTTTCGTCCCGCGTCATCCCTGGCAACGAACGCATCGTCGCGGAGCGCGTAGACGAGTTTCTTCGCCGCGGCGCCCATGTCGTCACGGGTAGGCAAGACCGCGCCATCCACGTCAGCGGACACGCGTGCATCGATGAACAAACGCGCATGATCGAACTCGCGGGTCCCCGGTCGTTCGTTCCCATCCATGGAACGCTCGCGCTCATGCATGCACACGCGCGGATCGCCCGAGCAAAAGGTGTGGCCGAGACGGTCGTAACGGAAAACGGGATGGCCGTCGGGTATGAAGGGGGCAAGCTTCGGGCGGCCGAATCGTTCGACAGCGGTCGCGTTGCGGTCGCGTATGGGAGGGACATCCCCGAGGACGTCCTCTACGAGCGTGAGGAACTCGCTCTTCGAGGCGTGATCAGCGTCTCCTTCTCGAACGACAGCCTTCGTGTCGACATGCTCGGCGTCTCTGCAGGGCTTCGCGGCGACGAACTTTGTCATGCGCTGCGCCAGGAGATTGCCCGAGCCTACCAAGCAGGTGACGCGACCACAGAGGACGCCATTCGCCTGCTCTGCCGTAGGATCGCGCAGAAACAGCTGGGCTACAGGCCGGAAGTGCTCGTCCACCTATCTCGCTGAATATTTTCCGCCTCCCGCGACCCCAACCGTGAAGAGGCCATTTTCCCCACAAGATTGAATGGTTGGAGTGGGCGTACTATCCTTGGAGAAGTCGTGGCAGCCGGACCGTCCGAAGCAGAAGTCCTCGTAGGAGAGCTGGAGTCGCGCGTCGATCGACTCCGTGCACTCTACGAGCAGTACTTCCTCGGCTTCGAAAAACTCGAGCCACTCATTCCGCGCAAGGACGTCGATCGGCGCTTCGATGCGATTCGCCGTCTGCACTTTCGCAATACAGCGCTGCGCTTCAAGTTCAACATGCTGCAGCAGCGGTACAACACGTTCCAGATGTACTGGCTACGCATCTGCAGGCAGATCGAAGAAGGCACGTACCAGCGCCATCTCAACAAGGCGAAGAAGCGCGCACAGCAGCAGCAGGTCGAAGAAGAGAACTCGCGAAAGAGCATCGACGACGGGTGGAACGTCGACATCGACGTGACGGAGTCGCCGGAGGATCTCTTCGCGTCCTTCGAAGCCGCGCAGACGAAGCCTCCTTCGAAGCCACCGGTCTTTTCGATTCCGCCCGCCGCCGTCACGTCGCTCGGCGTGGACGACCCCTTCGCGATGTCGATGCCGCCACCTCCAAAGGTGAAGAGCGACATTCCGGCGCTGGCTGCGGCGCTCCGCACGCCTTCACCCGCGAAGTCACCGGCGAACGTGACGCCGGCCGGTGCCTTCAAGCCGTCCATTCCTCCGCGCATCGCGCCAGGGTCGATGGTGCAAGGAAGCGAAAAGAAGCCGGTCGTCCTGCGCAAGGCCGAGCCCACGGCGCCACGCACGGTTGCACCCGATGCGCTGAACGCGCCGAAGACGATCATCGCGCCACCGATGGGAAGCATGTTGCCGGGGGCTGCATCGCCTCCTCCGCCCGCGCATACGCCAGCCGCCGCCTTTCAGCCCGCGCCGCGTCCGCCCACCATGGTGCCCGGTGCGGGGGCTACGATCAAAGCGCCGCCGCTCGTGTTCACGAAGGTCGCCAAGCCCGCCGCCGCCTCTCCCGCAGCTGCGGCGCCTGCACACAAGCCGGCAGCAGCGCCCGCTCCGAAAGAAGCAGCAGCGCCCCCGAGCGCCCCCAAAGCACCGCCGAAGCCTCCGCCGAGCAGCCCGAAAACCGCGCCGAAGCCTTCACCCGTGAAAGCGGGCGCGCCTCGTCCGCCGATGCCTTCTGCGGCGAAGGGAGCGCCGCTCATTCGCCCGAAGGCGCCCGAGCCTCCCCGCACTCAGCCCGCGAAGCCCGAGAACGCGAAGTAGACCTGTAGCCGCGAGGCGGCTCTTTAGCGACGGAAGCGACTCGAAGCAGGCGCGGCGTCGTCGCAAAAGAGGATGGCGCAGTGACGCCCCTCTTGCGAACGAATGCGCGTGCAGAGCTCGACGAGGTCATCGTCGGCGTCGACGACGGCGCCTTCGAGTGGCTCTGCCGTCCTGCCGTCGTAGACGCATTCGTCGAGAGCGACCCACCTGCCGCGATACTCCGCCGATTCACGAATTGCTGGCCAAGGCATCCGAACAGACATGTTCACCATGGGAGAAGGCGCGAATGGATAGTCCAACGCCAAGGGGAGGGCAACTGAATCGGACACCGCCAAAATCGCCGGACTTTACGGCTATTTGTCGCCGATGGCGACGCGAACGACGTCATCCGACGTGAGCACGTAGACGTGCGCGCCGTCGGAGGATGCTTCGCGAACCGGAGGCAGGTCGGTCGTGACCCACCGGACCTCGCCGAGTGCTTCATGCGTCCACGAGTCTGACCCCGTCGTCATGGCGCGAGAGAGAAGCGCCGTCGCACCATCGGAGGCTTTCGCACTCGATCCCGTCTGAGAGCGCGCTTCGGGAGCGGTGGTCGCCCAGAACACACGCTCTTGCGTGAGTGCGAGCGCGCACGAGGAGGGGACGTTCGCCACGAAGGATGCGGGAGCGCTTCGACCGTCCCAATAGCGCAGCACGGTCGTGCCATCGGTGATCACGAGTCCCGAGGCAGAAGCAGCCATCGCGCACGGCGCCGTCGTGAGTTCGACACTGCGTTCGTCTTGACGACTGTCATTCGAAAAGCGCACCACACGGCCTCCCGACGCGGTCTTCATGCCGACGTAGACCGCGTCTCCCTCTGCGGCGAGCGAGACCATCTCTGCACCGGGAACGTTGCGCATGCGTACGTTGCCATCTCCGAGGCCCACAGTGACGATCATCGACGGATCCGAAGACAGGCGTAGCACCGCGTCCGTCCCCGTCGCGACGATGTGCGAGGGCGTGCCGAACGTGCGCGCTGCGAGCCGACTCTCCCCTCCGCGCTCGGGAAGCGCAACCACGCGACCATCGCCAAGCGCGAGGACGAGCTCGGTCCCGGAGCGCGCCACGCCGACGGGGGCGGAGCCGAATCGATCCGCCCAGAGCTGGTAGCGCTCTCCCGTGGCTTTCGAGACGGCCCACAGCGCTCCATTCTCGGAGCGAACGCCATTCAGCTTGCTGGTTTTTGTTGCAACATACACATACTCACGTCCGAGCAAAATGGCACTCGGGGCATCGTCGAAGTGGGCGAAAAGCGTCGCGCCCGCTGGGGTGCTCGCGCGGGCGGGTTCTTCGGTCGTCGTCTCGACCGTGGGCGCGACGGCTCCGCCACAACCAGCCGCGCCGAGCGCGAGGCCAAGGGCAGCGCCCGGAAAGGATCGGGAGAGAAGCGAGAGGCGCGGCAGGTGGTACGACATGTGGGAGAACCCATCAGAGAATCCGAAGGGGGGCCAACTTTCGGACACTCCGCCGGGATTCGGGCGCCACAGGGTCGCGGAATGTTGCGCGAGGCCCCGTCTGGTGGCACGAAGAGGATCTCGATGCTGAAGCGGCGCCCTGTCCTCCTCGCAGCCGGTTTGCTCCTCTCCGCAGCCGTCGCCCCGTTCCTTTTCTGGCACTCCAAGGCACAAGGGTCGCCCGGCGAAGCGACTTCGACGCGCGCAAGCGCTCCGTCTTTTCCGGAGGTCATCGTCGTCGCGACTCCGCACGACGCGGAAGCCGAGGCGAGCGAGGTCCGTCGCATCGTACCGGGCGCCTCCGCCAAAGCATCGGACGTGCTCGGTGTCATTCATCACCCCGCGCAGAGCGTCATTCGTGGCGACGCGACGCAAGATGGTGCCACGGCATTCGTGGTCGCCGATTCGGAAGCACACGATTTCGGCGCACGCCTCTATCGCGTCGACGGAAAGGTCGCAGACCTCGGTGGTGGCGTCCTCCACGCATCGCGGCCCCTCGTCTCGGAAAACGGATTCGTCTACGTCGAGCGCGGCAAGGCCGGTTCGCAGCTTGTCGATGCCGATGGCAAAGCCAGCATGCGTGTCGACCGCCTCACCATCGACGAGATCCGACCGCTCGAATCGTCGCCGCGGTTCCGTACCGTCTTCTCGGCCGAGGGCTATGCACTCCATCTCGCGGGCGAGTGGCAAGGCAAGCTCGTCGTCTATCGCGTCGACCCGAACGGGGCCGCCATCGTCCTCGTTTCGCGTGACGGCTCCAGCGTCAAAGAAGTCGCGCGCATCCCCTCCTTCGCACGGGATTTCTCGGTGCACGATACGCGGCTCGTCTTCAGCAATCGCTCGCCCGACGACACGCACGTTTGGCACGTCGTCGAGCTCTCGCTCGAATCGGGAACGAGTCAGGTCCTCGCAACACAGCGCGACGACTCCGTCTCCCCATTCGCCCTCGCGAAGCGCACGCTAATGGGGACTGCGCTCCGGACCGGCCTCGTCGAAGTGCCGCGAGCCGGGAGCGCAACGAACGGAAATGCGCCCGAACTCCGTGCACCCGCGGGAGCGGGCTACTACCAAGTCGTCGACGTGACACCGAGCGAGTCGCAGTGGGTCGTGTCGTTCGTGCCTTCGGTCCCGCCCCTTTTCGATCAAACCTGGGCGATCGACGAGAGCCGCAACGTCTCCGTGCGCCTCGGCAATGGCAGCGAACGTGTCGAAGTCCTTCGTGTCGTTTCCTCCCGCACGGGTGGCGTTCGATGAAGCGCTCCCTGGTTGCAGCAGGCGCATTCGGTGCGAGTGTACTTTGCACACTTTCGGCAAACGCCTACTGTCCGAGCTACACGCCGGCCCAAACCGCCGGCGGACAGAAGTGTGGCGTCGAGCCAGCGCCCGGAACGAATCCGACGGTGCTCGAATGGCAGGACATCTTTTCGAAGGTGCACGCAGGCCCCACTTCGTGGGGAACCTCTGGTCCCGAGATCGGGACGATGAACTCCGGCTGCGGCAAACCGACGCCGAAAACTCCCGTGACCGCGCACTTCCCTTGCGTTCTCCTCAAGGCCATCGCGATGCAAGAGACGTTCTGGATCCACTTCTGCAAGCCGGAGTCACCGGCGGGCTCCGTAGGCGCGCCTTCACGCACCATCGTTTCGTTCGATTGCGGTTACGGCGTCAGCCAGGTCACGAGCGGCATGCACGTCGGCGAGAACCCGAAATTCGATCGCGCTCGTGTCGCGAGCGACCCGACGTACAACCTCGCAACGGGGACGCTCATCCTGCGCGACAAGTGGGCCGCTACACCTTGCGTCGGTGACAACATCCCCGACAACGTGGAGCACTGGTACATCGCAACGTGGGCGTACAACGGTCTCGCGTATTCCAACAACCCGAACAACCCCAACTTGAAGTCGGGTCGTGGGCCTTACGACCCCAAGAACGGCGGCGCGTACGCGTATCAGGAAAAGGTCTGGGGCCATATGGAGCACCCCCAGACGCCGCAGCACTGGACCAAGCTCGAGCCCGCTTATCCGAATCGCGGCGATCTCGGAAACGACGGGACGCCTGGGACCATTCCCGATCCGAATTGCGGGTCGCCCACGAGCTGCACGACGAAGCGGGGCCTCCACACCTCGTCCTGCGTCAAAGACGCTCCGAAGCCGACAGACGACGGCGGCACGACGACCCCCATCGTCGGTGTGGATGGCGGCAATGTGAGTTCCGATGGCGGCGGCGGCAATGGCGCCGCGCCGACCGGCGACGAAGGCTGCGGATGCATCGTTGCAGGAAAGAAGTCCACGAGCGCGAAGGGTGCAGGTACGCTCGCGCTCGGGCTGTTCTTGGGCCTCAGCGCTTGGAAGCGGCGAGCTCTTCGGCAATCTGCACGGCGTTGAGCGCAGCGCCCTTTCGGAGGTTGTCGCTCACGACGAACAGATTGATGGCGCCTTGAACCGCGAGGTCGTTGCGCACGCGCCCGACGTATACCGGGTCGGTGTCGGCTGCGATGCGCGGCTGCGGATGGTTGCCGGGAGCATAAGGCTCGTCCATGAGCACGACGCCGGGGGCCGTTCGGAGAAGGTCTTTGGCTTCTTGCGCAGTTACAGGGCGATGAAACTCCGCAAAGATTGCCTCCGAGTGACCTGTACGAACCGGAACGCGCACCGTGGTTGGTGAAATACCGATGGATGCGTCGCCCAAGATCTTGCGCGTCTCGTTCACCATCTTCCACTCCTCTTCCGAGTAGTCGTCGGCGCCGGCCTTCCAATCGCAGAGGACGTTGAACGATAGGAGGCCGGGAAAGACCGACGCTTCGGCCTTCTCGCCCGCGAGTTCGCTTTTCGCCGTGCGGACGAGCTCTTCGACCGCTGCCTGGCCCTTGCCACTCGCCGCCTGATAGGTCGAGACGACGATGTGTTTGAGCTTTGCCGCGTCGTGGAGCGGTTTCAGCGCAACGAGCATTTGGATGGTCGAACAGTTCGGGTTGGCGATGATGCCCTTCGGCCTTTGCGAGGCCGCGGCCATGTTGACCTCTGGCACGACGAGGGGCACTTCGGGGTCCATACGGAATGCGCTCGAATTATCGATGACGATGGCCCCGGCCTTCGCCGCGATAGGGCCGAATTCGCGAGAAACGCTGGCACCGGCACTGAAAAGGGCGAAGTCGACGCCCTTGAAGCTCTCGGCCGTAAGCTCCTCGACCTTCACGGTTCCGCCTCTGAAAGGCAGCGACGTGCCCGCACTTCGCGCGCTGGCGAGGGCGCGCACTTCACGGACGGGAAAGTTCCGACGCTCGAGCGTCGCGAGCATCTCACGGCCCACGACCCCCGTCGCGCCAACCACGGCAACGATGAACGACATGATGGTAACCCTAGCGAGGTGCCCCACAGAAGGCAACGAACGGGACCTGTGTTAGACTTCGAACCCACGATGCACGCGGGTTATCGCTCGATCCTTCGCGCCCTCGCGTTCGCGTGTACGCCACTCCTCGCCGTGTCGAGCTGCGGCGCTCCCCCGTCCCTGAAAGGCCAAGCTTCGAATGCCGCGGAGCCTGCGGGAAGGCTGCCTCAAGCACCGACAGCGACCTGGACCCGCGGCACCGAGCTTCGGGACACCGCACGGTCACGCGGCGCCTACTTCGTGCCGGCGGGCCTCCCACCGGGGTCCTCGTTGGTATCCGCCCTGCCCGACGGAACCAGACTGCTGACGGTCGATGGACTTCGCGTAGCCGAAGGCGCCCACGGAACCCTTCGAGCTGCCCCCACGCGCTTTACTGCGACGCCCAAGGTGTTGCGGCTCGGCGCGCACTTGGGCGGCGGCTACCTCTTCGTCGTGGGGGGCACTGTCTGGAAGGCTGCCGGATGGCTCGACGAAGCCAAGCCGCTCTGGGTGTCCGCGCTCGACGTCGCCACACTGTACGAAGGGCTCGATCGCATCTACGCGAGGTCTGCGAACGGCACGCTCACCGCGTTCGACGTCCAGAGCGGTGCTACGCTCGACCTCGGCGGATGGCCACGCACACCGACGGTGACGACGCTCCTCGCCCTCGATCGATTCCGCGCTGTCGCACTCTCTGACTTGCGCGGCGTACTCTTCACCGAAGACGCCGGCAAGACGTGGACGGCGCAAGCTCCGTCCTTCGACCCGCAATCGCTCGCGCGCGCGGCCGATGGCGTCGTCATCGCCGGCACCGAAGGCACACCTCCCCGTCCCGTTCGCTACCTCGTCGGCGCGCAAGGCTTCCTTTCTCCCCTTCCCGCCGATGCGCAAAGCGTGGCCTCCGCGACGCCGGCCGCGCCATCGCCAAGCGCGAGCGCTGTCCCCAAAGGCACGACCGCACAGTCGTCTCGCACCGCCAACCTCGTGGTCGAGGGGTGGCCCCTCGGCGACGGCACGTTCCTGCACGCGTTCGAAGGCGACCTCGTCCGTTACGATGGAGCGACGTTCCGCGAAGTCGGAAGGGCCGTAGGTGCGTTCGAAGACCGGCGCGCGACATGCCACGGCATCGCCCTCCCGAAAAAGTCCGACAAGGCAGCGTTCGGCTTCGTGTGTGGTGAGCCCGAAGGCGCAACGACGGTCTACGCGTACGTGGCCGGTGCACTCGAGCGCCGCATTCGCTTCGCGGCGCCGCGGGAAATCCACGCCGCGGGAACGGGAAGCCTCGCCGTTCGCGGGAACTGCGACGACGCGCGCTTTCGACAGAGCAAAGGGCAGAGTCCGACCTACTGCATCGTGAACGAGAGCGGCTCGACGCGAGAGGTCGACCTCCGAGGTTCCGTCGATCAGGCACGACTCGTGGCGCTCGCCGACGGGCGCATCGTCGTGCTCTCTCCGCCGCACGGCGTCCTTGGTCATGCGCGTATCAGCCTGCTCGAAAATGGCTCGGCCAAGACCATTCCGCTGCAGTTTGCACCCAATCTACTGAACAAGGTCGCGTCGGTGCTCGAACACGGCCTATGGCTCGACAATTGGGAGGAACGCGAGCCAGGAACAATCGGCGGTTGGGTCGAGGCCGGGGGCGCACTCGTGGGCGTCGAAGTCCAGACGTCGACCGGTCGTACGGTGACCGGTACACTGCTCACGGACCCCGTGGCCTATTCGACCTCCGGACGCTTCGGATTCGGCTGGACGAATGGAAGGCGCGGCTTCGAAACGGTCGATGGCGGCATGCACTGGGACCAGGTGTCCGTGCCTGATCGCGACAGTGGATCGGTGAGTGCGCTTCGCGGTTGCAGTCCAGTCGGCTGCGTCGGACGCGGGTGGATCCGAATCGGATGGGGCGACGCCAAAGATCCCGACATGCCGACGATGCAAAGCGTGAAGTCGAAGAGCTCACGGTCTCCAGGCTTGTCGCTGTCGTGTGAAGTCGAGAAGCGCGTCGCGGCAGTGACAAAGGACGATTCGTCGGAGGAAACCAGTCATCGCGTGGCTGCGATGCCGAGCCGATTCCGAGGACTCGCGAGTCGCGCGCCCGCGGTCCCCGCTACATGGTCGTCTGCCGAGCCTTTCTGGAATACGCCAGGCCCTGCGACACCTCGGGACGCGATCGTCGTCCACGGTGATTCGTTCGATATCTTCGGAGGCAGCCGCAATCTCGGTCTCGTCGGCCGCGCCTACGCGTGGGGACCCAAGGGTATCGATTGGGATCGCGGAGTTTCGTGGAACGTGTACTGGCTGTCTCCATTCGACGCTTCGAACCGCACGATGCACGCAAAGGCCACGACCATTCCGGCACCGGTGCTCGACTGGCTGAAGCCCCTCTCCGTGCGTGGAGGGCCGAGCGCGAATTGGCAGATTGCGGTCGACGATTCAGAGCACGCGCTCTTCGGAATGCGCGCCTACACGAACGGTTCCTTCACGACGACGCTGTTCGCTTTGGACGCCAGTCGCACGGCAGCACAGATCTCGCGAAACGACGGTGAGACCTTTGGACAAGTGGGCGCAGCCGTTCGCGTGGGTTCGCGGTGGGTCGTCATGCAGACGCAACCTTCCTCTCCCGAGCGCCCCGCAATTGCATTGTTCGTCATCGAGGGGACCAGTGCTCGTCTCGTCGCGAAACTTCCTCGCATCCTCGCGGGCGCGCAATCCGTGACGCTCCGACTCGCCGCGGGCCCCACCGATCACACCGTAGGCATCGTCGTCGACCCCAATGGCTCGGGCGCCGAGCGCTGGATCATCCCCGTGAAGCTCGACTCCGGGGAGGTGCTCGATCCGGAGCCCGTGGGACTCGTCGACTTCACGGACAAGTCCCTTCGCGGCTGTGATCGCGCTGGTGGTTACCGTTTCGACACCCCGGTCCAAGGCACCGTCACCATGGGCGCTCCCGGTAACCTGTTCAACGTGGTCGCGCGCGTCCGCGTCGCCCAGAACTTCGCGTGCATCGAAGCCATGACCGGCAACTACAACCAAGCGCTCTCGGACCTCATGCAAGTACGGCCGAGAGCGACAGCGAAGCCCGGGACCGCCTCGACGACCGAGGCGAAGAACGACGCATTCTTCGCGAGTGCAGCGGTGGCCGGAACACGCCAACTGCTGCGCTGCAAAGCGACGCAGTGAGCGTCGAGGCGCTCACGCTAGTTCTAGACCTAGTTCATCGATCATGGCCCCCCCCACGCCCTCGGCAGAATCCAGCGGAGGCGCGGGGCGCGGCGAAGTGAGAGCGAACGCAAAAATCCCCGGCCAGCAGCCGCCGACTCGGCCGCCTCGTCGGGAGGCGCCCAGACATGCGGCCGGGGATTTTGTGCGGAGAGGAAACGAAGCCGTGACCCCGCGACCCGCGGGTCTTCTGCACATATCCACAGATATGCAACGCCTTCTGAATTCCGATCGAGCGACGACGAAGTCGGTCTAGGGCAGAATCTGGATTGGCTCGTCGTCCCACAGGAGGACGTCGTTGCCACGACGTTCGACGCGGTACGTGCGCTGCGGCCCGCAAAGTCCCTTCGGTGCCACGAGCGCGCCCGTACGAATCGAGAAAAGGTATCCGTGCATCGGGCAAGAGATGCAGTCGTCTTCCACATCACCGTCAGACAGGCTCGCCCCCGCATGATTGCAGGCGTCTTCGAGCGCGAACACGTCTTCTCCCGTTTTCACGACGACCACGTCGTAGGGGGGATACGTCATGCGGACGGGCCCGTCATTCAACGCCTCGAGCGACAGCGTTCCGATGAGCTTCAGTTGGCGATGCTCCCTTGAACCTTCTCCGTCTTTCGCGAGAGCCAGAGAAGTTGTTCGGAAAGCGCATGCGTCACCATTGCAACGCGCTCACGTGGGCACAGTTCCTCGAGCACTCGCTGCCGACAACCCGCGTCGACGAGCAAGTACTGAGCGACTTGGTCGGCAAGCGCAGACGGCCGCGCCGAAAGGTCTAGCGGCGGAGAAAAAGCTTCGTTCTCTCTGCGAACGAGCTGCAGGAACTCTTTTGCCAGCACGGAGAGAGCAACGCCATCGCTTGGCTTGACTGAAGACTCTTGATCGAACAGCACGGTCGCACGTGCGCGCCTGTAGGGAGCCTCGAACGGGAGTTCTTCGAGGAAGAGCCGCGCTTCGCCGCGTACGAGAATGTTGGAGCGGCCATCGGCAAGGACCTGCCGCTGGAGCACCATACCGCCGCCGGCGATGGAACGGATGCGAGGGAGGGCCTCTTTCGTCTGGCCTTCGTCGATCATCGCAAGCACGAGTGCACCATGCGTGGCGATGCAGTCTTCGAGCATCTTGCGGTATCGCATTTCGAAGACGTGCAGTGGAAGCTGCCCGCCCGGGAAAAGAACGACCTCCGGCAGAGGAAAGATCGGGATGCTCGAAAGTGCGCTGAGTACCTTCATACGCGTTCTGCAGTCGACTCTAGCGAACTCTGCGCCATCTCGCTACTCGCGCGACTCAGCCGAACATCTCGACGGCGCTTCCGTTCATGGAGGAAGGAGCATCTACACCGAGGTAGACGATGGTGCTTGCCACGTCGTCCGCGGTCATGGCAGGGGCAAAGCCACTTCCGACGAGCATGTCGGTGTCGACCGATCCCGGCAAGATGGCCATCGTCACGAGCTTCGTCCCGCGAAGTTCCTCCGCCAGGGCTTTCGTGAACCCCACGAGCCCCCACTTCGAAGCACAGTACGCTGACATATTCGCCGTTCCGAGCGTGCTCGAAATACTTGCAACCTGCACGAAACGACCACGCTTTGCGCGCAACATGGACGGAAGGAAGGCCCGCGTGACGTAGAACGCACCACTCAAGTTCGTGGCCAGCGTTTCATCCCATATCGCGTTCGTCTGGGTGGCAACCGGGGCCCGTTTGACGATACCCGCGTTGTTGACCACCACATCCGGAATGCCGAGGTTCGCGAGAACTTCCTTCGCGGCCTTTTGGACCCGTGCGTCGTTCGAAACGTCGCATGCAATCGCAACTGCGCGACCACCCTTGGCGACGAGTTCCTTCTTCAGCGCGTCGATTCCAGCTTTGCTTCGGGCGAGAAGGGCTACCGCGTAGCCGCGCGCAGACAGTGCTCGAGCCGTTGCTTTTCCGATGCCGCGGCTTGCTCCCGTCACGACGGCAACCTTCGGCGATGCGGACGATGTCTGCGGAGCGTGGGCCGCCCTTTTGCGTACACTCATGGACGACGCTCCGAAGAGAGCCAGCTCAGCATGTCTGCGGCAGGCTCGCCACGGGTCGAGAGCGTGTCGACCTTGGCGCCGTGCGCACGTTCCCCGCGCGCGACCATGCATCCGTGTGTCAGCGTCATCGAGCACACGACCCATTCCGGCGAAAGGGCTTCGTGCACCGCGGCGACGATCGACTCCGTGAGGGCTTCTTGCAGGACGAGCCTGCGCCCGGCCATCTGCGCGAGTGTCACGAGTGCTCCGATGCCGACCAGATGAACCTTGGGCCGAAACGCGATCGATGCCACTCCCGTGGCGAGCATGAGGTGGTGCGGGCACGTCGTCACCATGGGAATGTCACGAACGACGACGACCGGTCCCCCATCGCAATCGATACGACTCTCCGCGAGCTCGCGTACGAAATCGTGTTCGTACCCACTGCACAGATCGTGAATGAACGCCTCCGTCACTCTCGACCCCGTCTCGCGTAGCTCCGAGTTCTGCGCGGGGGAGAACCCGAGAGCGACCAAGAATGCTTCGATGGCCTTCTCGGCGTCGGCGCGGTTGATGCGGGTCGAATCCATGGCGCCCCCAAAGTAGCACAAAGTACTCAGGTTCTGAGCACCGCAGCTGGGTCTTCGCTCGAGGTCTGCCACGCCGAAAGAACCGCGAGCCCGAGGAAAGGCCCGAGAGTCGCTGCGAAAATGGCGAGGACCTGAGACAGCGTGACCATCGGAGTGAGCGCGGTCTTTGGGTAGAGCACGCTGAACCCCACGAGCGCCTCCTTCAAGCCGGGCGCATCGAGCCAGAAGACCCATGCGTATCCGAGAAGCATGCCGGCCGATATCGAGAAGATACAGATGATTCCTGACTCGAGAACTTTGCTCCAAAGTACGTCTTCGGTGCTCCACCCGACGGCTTTCAGAATGGCGATCTCCCGGCGTTCGTCCGCGGCGAGTCCTCCAAGGCGATCACCGGCGAGCACGAGGAGCGCAAAGAGCGCCGGCACGAGACCGACGAGGAACAGTCCAGACCGTCTTCCATAGGAGATGGCGTACACGCGACGGGAGAGGTCACGTTCGAGCACGCGCGCTCCAGGGACGGCCTCGACGATGGAGCGTGCAACGACCCTCGTTTCCGCAGGGTTCTTCATGGATACCGCGAGGTCCGTGGCCTCCCCTTCTGGCACACCGAGGAGCGCACGTGCGTCCGACTCGTCGCACAACAGAACGTCGGCCGTATAAAGGTCGACGACCGAACCGAAGGTACCGACGAGCTTCAGCGACACCGGCTCACGACCTTGCGCAGGCAGGCCCAGTGAATCGCCCATGCGAAGGCCTAGAGATTCTGCGAGACGCAAGCCGGCGAGCATCTCGTGAGCTCCTTCCTTGGGTTCCCGGCCTTCCGCGAGTGCGCCGTGAACTTGCGTGAGCGGAGGCTGCGGAGGCTGGCTCCGCGTCATGGCAACGATGGTGATGTTTCCCTGGAGCGCGGGCGAGAACAAATAGCCCCATACGCGCGGCGTGACGTCGCCAACGGACGGCATCGCCCGAATGACTTCCGCCTCCGAGGCGCGCACGGTGGCGGGGCGCCCGCCGACGAGCCGCTGAACGGTGATATCTGGAGTCGCGTCCGCGCCACGCAAGGCTTCCGCTCGAAGCGACTCGGTCAAGAAGAGGACCGCGGACAAGAGCGCGACGGCGCACGAAAGCCCGATGGCGATCGCGATGGTTCGACGCCGATGACGCCCGAGGGTGCGCTTCGCGTGCGCAAGCAGCGATACCACGCGGAGCAGGCGGCTCTCGGAACGCGCTGCCCTCGTCATCGCGCCTCTCGTTTCACGCGTGACTCTTGTTCGCGCCATACCTCCGCCGGGGGACGCAGGAGCCCGCCGGCCGGGTCGACGTCGAGGCTCGCAGGCTGATCCGCGAACGCCGCCGACGGTTCTTCGGTGGCTGGCGACCTCAGCCAGCGTGACCCGCCGCTCAGGGCAAGGGACCCAACGGGCAACTTCGCGCAAACGGCAGCAATCGTCGGCTCTTCTCGTTCTCGGGCAGAACGCCTGCGCGAAGCATCGATGGCGAGCAAAGCCGGCACGCCGCACGCGGCTAGGACCAAAAGGGCGACGAACGTGCGCATCCGCGTGAGTTTGGCGAAGAAACGCGATAATTGAAAGGAGAGATGGGTCTAACTTTCTACAACACGCTCACCCAGCGCCTCGAACCGTTTCAACCGCGCGAGGCCGGCAAAGTGTCGCTGTATCTATGCGGCCTCACGACCTACGACCATGCCCATGCGGGTCATGCGCGCACGAACACCACTTTCGACGTACTCGTGCGCCATCTGCGAGCACGTGGCTTCGAGGTGACGTTCGTCCGCAACGTCACTGACGTCGACGACAAGATTCTGAAGCGCGCAAAAGAGCTCGGCGAGGAACCGCTCGCCCTGTCGAAGCGCATGGGCGACATCTGTGACGGTGAACTCGCCGCCATCGGATGCATGAAGCCCGACCACGAACCTCGCGTCTCGACGCACATTCCCGAGATCATCGCGCTCACGGAAAAGCTCGTCACGAAGGGGTCCGCCTACGTCGCGAAGACCCCGAAGGGAAACGATGTGTACTTCTCGGTACGCAGCTTCCCCGCATACGGAAAGCTCTCGAAGCGGAAGATCGACGACCTGCAGGCAGGCGCTCGGGTGGAGGTCGGTGAGATCAAGAAAGACCCGCTCGACTTCGCGCTCTGGAAGGCAAGCGAGGAGTCCGAGTGGGGCTGGGACTCTCCCTGGGGGCGAGGCCGTCCCGGCTGGCACATCGAGTGTTCGGCTATGGCGTCGAAGTTGCTCGGTGATCATTTCGACATCCATTGCGGTGGGATGGACCTCATCTTTCCCCATCACGAAAACGAGATCGCGCAGAGCGAAGCGGCGTTCGGTCCGGAATTCGCGCACACGTGGCTCCACGGCGGCTTCCTCGAGGTCGATGGCGAGAAGATGGCGAAGTCGCTCGGCAACTTCGTCACCATCGGCCAAGTGCTCGAACGAAACGATGCGGAAGCGCTTCGCTACTTCTTGCTCGGCACGCACTATCGCGGTCCCCTCGGCTTCGACCTCACCGAAGAAGAGACTCCGGGTGGAAAGCGGATTCGATTCCCCGGGGTCGACGAAGCCGAAAAACGCGTCGACTACCTCTACATCACCATCGAAAATCTCGTGGCGGCAGCGGAGGGCGAAGCACCGGGTATCGGCGCGCTCGTCCGGAAGAGCGCGGCAGCGATCGTGAAGACGGCGGAGACCGCCAAAGAACGCGTTCTCGCCGCACTCGATCAGGACTTGAACACGGCAGTTGCGCTCAGTGTCGTCGGCGAAGTCGGCAAAGCGGCGAACGACTTGCTCATGCAAATGGGCAAAGCGTTCAAAAAGGATGCGGCGCTCCTCGCAGAAGCCAAGGCGCTCGCGGCGCTCCTCGCAGACACGCTTCGCGATGCGTGCTCGCCCATGGGCCTCCTCGCGGCGGACCGGGCGACGTATTTCGAACGCACGCGTGCGCGCCGCCTCGGTCTTCGAGGCATCTCGGCGAGCGACATCGATAGGGCCGTGTCAGAGCGCACGAAGGCCCGCGAAGAGAAGAACTTCGCGCGCGCCGATGAAGTGCGCAAAGAGCTCACGGCTCAAGGCATCGAGCTCCTCGACGGAACCGCAGGAACGAGCTGGAGGATCGGCGTCTAGGGCACATCTCATCACCTCGGACCGAGGATCCGAGAGCGCGGCGAGCATGAGGCGGGCCCTGCACATGGCTCGGACGTAGGCAAGGGAACCCCGCATTCGCTCCCCCTGAAAGCCGTCGGTCATGAATTTACGGGACACTTTTCCCATCGCGAACTACGGATCAGAACACTAGCCCATTGTTCACAACCGTTCGAATGCGATACCTAGCGCCCGCGGTCGCAGCCATCGCGCTGTGCACCACACTTGCGCCGAAGCGCGTCGCTGCGGAAGAGCCGAAGCCTGCTTCGCCTGCACCATCTTCGGCTGCAGGCGCTGCGCGCGGGGGCTCGGGGGAAGCCACGGCCGAGGAGCCGCTCGTCACCGAAAAGGAAACGCTCAAGCCCGACCCCGCGCTCGAGCGTGATGCGCGTTCTCCGGCGACGACCGTAAAGCCTCCTGTCGCGGACGAGTCCGACGACGCCGACAAGGAGCCCACGAAGCCCGAGACGCATTGGGCTGCATTGCCGGTGCTCGGAGGCTCCAGTGACATCGGCTTCCAATTCGGCGGCGTGTTCGGTCTGAGCCGCTACGTTCCGGGGTACAAGCCCTACCGCTGGTACCTCGACGTTTTCGCCGCCCTCAGTCTCAAGGGCGGTCCCCGCGGCATGGAGAGCGTCGAACAGACCTTCGACGTACGCCTCGACTACCCGCGTTTCGCCGAAAGCATGTGGCGGCTCATGCCCGCGTTCGTCTACGTCCGCACCGTCAACTCAGGGTACTTCGGCGTCGGAAACGCGAGTGCCGCCGTCGCGGGTCCAGATGGAACGTACGGCAGCCGGTATCAGTTCATCCATCAAGAGATGCGACCGCGCATCAACATCCGTCGGCAAATCGGCGACTCGAAGTTCCACTTCATGACTGGGATTCTGGGTCGGTACATGAACCCGACGATGTATCCGGGGAGCAAGCTCGAAGAAGATTCGAAGCGTACGGAACCCGACGGCTCTAGGGCGGTCTACGGCACGAAACCCCTCGTTCTTCTCGAACCCGCGGCTGGCATCATCTACGACACACGCAACGACGAGCTCACACCGTCGAAGGGCGCCTACGACCTCTACGCGCTCCGCACCGCGGTCGCGATGCCTGCCCGGGAAGACGTGCGCTACGCCGGTGCGACGATCATGCTGCGTCGTTACGTGCCGCTCTTCGGGCCTGTCGTCCTCGCGACGAGGCTCGTGGGTGACGCCATGTTCGGTCACGTTCCCTTCTACGACCTCTCGACCGGCAACACGTTCGTCGCGACGGATCTTCCGGGCGGCGCCGAAGGCATCCGCGGGGTCCCGAACGGGCGCTACTCGGGATTGCTGAAGGTCGTCGGCAACATCGAGCTTCGGACGATGTTCCCTTGGTTCAAGCTCTTCGGGCAACGCATGCGCCTCGGCGCGACGATCTTCTTCGACACCGGACGCGTCTGGGCCGGCTACGGCAGTAGCGACAAAGACGGCAAAGGGCCGGGGCTCAAGTTCGGCACCGGCGCTGGTCTCTACTTCCAATGGAACGAGTCGCTGTTCCGCGTGGAGTTCGCCTACTCACCCGACGCGCGCTCGGCCAATCCGTCGTTCCCCTTCGGATTGTACGTCGACGATCGTCAGATGTTCTGAGAACACTTCACAGGCCCAGCCACGGGCTCGGAGCGACGATTTCCGTACGATGGCGCACTTCGAAGTAGAGCATCGCGCCCTGACCGTCGTCGCCAACGGCTCCGAGGCGATCACCAGCTGCGACCTCTTGGCCCACGCGAACGTCGAGGCTCGCGAGGTTCGCGGACACCGTGTAGTAGTGCTCTCCATGGTCGACGATGACGAGGCGACCGTAGGGGCCATAGCGATCGGCAAACGCGACGCGGCCGGCAAAGACGGCGCGTACGGGCGTTCCGAGAGGCGCTCGAATCTCGAGACCAGGACCATCGGTTCCCTCACGCCTTGCCGGTTTCGCTTCGGCGCGTCCGCTCAGGGGGAAGAGCAGTTTCCCACGTGATTGCGTGAAGCCGCCCATGGCGGACTCGCGGCCACCTCCCTGCGCGCCTGCACCGCTGTAGACCGCCACGAAGTCCGTAGACCCCGCGGAGGTCGAAAATGCCTGATCGAATGCGACTTGCCGCTTCGACTCTTCCTCGAGTGCGAGCCTTGCCGTGTCCATCGCGGAACGCTGGTTCGCCATCGCGAATCGATCGCGGCTCGTTCGCTCGAGCCCTTGCGCGAGTTCGGCCGCGCGAAGCCGCAACTTTCGCTCGGCGTCGATATCACTCACGAGGAGACGCCGACTGCGCTCGACGCGCATCGCATGGGAAATCCATCCGTCAAAGCCGCCCCCGACGGGCAAGAGCCCCGCTCGCGTCATCTTGTAAAACGCTCGACCTCGGACGAGCGTGCGCTGCTTCGAGCCAGCGATGCGGCTGCCGATCTCGGAGAGCTCCTTTTTCGCAGCACTTTCCTCGGTATCGAGGTCCGCGATCTTTCGGTCGAGGGCTGCGAGCGCGAGCGCCGAATGGCTCGGTGGCTCCGCCCTTTGTGCAAGCGTCGAAACCGAGAGCGCAGACGCACCGCACACGAGACAGAGCGCGAGAATGGTGCGGAGGCTCTTCATACGTGCACCAAACGGCGGAGTCCGAGCAGCGCTGCACAAGCGCCGAGAATGGCGCCCACGGCGATCATGCCCAGCGTCATGTGCCATGGAAGGAACGTGGGCTCGATGCCGATCAGGAGCGCGAGCTCACCGTCGAGCCGACCTCGCACGCCGAAGAAAAGGGCCGCTAGAAGGACGAGCGCTCCCATCGCACCCGCTGCGCCTTGCGCGCTGCCTTCGACGACGAATGGTCCCTTGATGAAACGGTCCGTCGCACCGACGAGGCGGAGCACTTCGACTTCACGTTTACGGCGTTGCATCGCCATACGAATCGTCGAACCAACCACCGCGAGTACGGACGCGAAGACGACGAGCGCCAGGAAGCCCGATGCCGCCACACCTCCGCGCACGAGCTTGGAAAGTCTGTCGGTCCACGCCTGATACGTTTCGACCTCGTCGACGCCCGGCATCTTGCCGAGCTTCGTCACCATGTCCGCGAGCTCCGTATCGCTCATATCCTGCGCAACTTCGACTTCGAGCGAGGCCGGGAAGGCTTCCGGCGGAAGCTTCGTGAGCTCGCCTTGGCCGACCGTACCTTCGAACTTCACGAACTCCTGGCGCGCTTGGCCGCTCGTGATGTGGCGAACGTTGCGGACGCCATTCACGGCGGAAAGCGCCGTCTTGAGCGACTCGACGTCGGGCGTACTCATCGACTCTTTGAGGTAGACCGACACGCGGCCGGCGCGTGCCCAGCGCTCTTCGACATTGTGCAGGTTCGTCACGACGAGCAGCGCGGCCCCCAGGCAGACGAAGGCGACCGCG
The DNA here is from genome assembly GCA_046351415.1 of Polyangiaceae bacterium. Taxonomy (GTDB): domain Bacteria; phylum Myxococcota_A; class Polyangia; order Polyangiales; family Polyangiaceae; genus JABFRG01. The sequence goes on from JAXLYO010000005.1 coordinate 167,628, forward strand.
AGAGAGAACACCGACAAGAGATGGAGGCGCCACTCGCGCAGCATTCCGCGTTGTGCGCGTCGGGTGGTCTGAACAGAAAGCATGCTCATGAGAACTCCTCGAACGACAGCGAACTAGACGGGAAGCTGGTTGTCGAAGCCAGCGCCCGCGGGGACGAGCCCGCAGGGGACGTCGACGGTCTTGCCTTCGTCGAGGACGACGAGGCGGCGGGGGCGAACATCGAGCAGCGAGCGATCGTGCGTTGCGAAAAGCACCGTCGTGCCCGACTCATGGATCTCTTCGAAGAGTCCCAGGATGTCGATGGCGAGCTGCGGATCGAGGTTGCCGGTCGGTTCGTCGGCAAGGACGAGGGCAGGCTCACCGACGATGGCGCGTGCGACAGCGACGCGCTGCTGCTCACCGCCCGAAAGAACCGCAGCGAGGTCTCCGCCTCGACCTGCGAGACCGACGCGTTCGAGCGCTTCGCCAACGCGAGCGCGAACGAGTCGCTGCGGTAGCGAGAGGACCTCGAGCGCCACGGCGACGTTCTCGAAGACGCTCCACGTCGGGACGAGTTTGAAGTCTTGGAACACGATGCCGATGTTGCGGCGCAAAAACGGAATCGCATCGTGACGAAGGCGCGCGACGTCACGACCGAGAAACAAGATGCGACCTTCATCGACCGTCTCCGAGCGATAGAGAAGGCGAAGGAGCGTGCTCTTGCCGGCGCCACTCGCGCCCGTGATGAACACGAATTCGCCGCGCTCGATGGAGAGGTTCATGCCGCGAAGAACGGGAGAACCCGAGCGGTACGACTTGTAGACGTCCTCGAACACGAGAATGGGCCGGTTCGCTGCTTCTCGTGCGAACCGCGGCCCTTTGCGCAAGAGCGGGCGAAAGGGGCGACTCTCGTTGTCCACGTCGTCGTAACCAGCCATGTTCCAGCGGGTATCAGGTCCGAACGAACGGCTACAACTTTTCGGGTATTTTCGCGGACTGCTGCTGGGCTCCTCGAGCCCTCCGGACGCTCGACGGCGTGGTGTCGCCCTTCGATCTTTCGCCCATTTACCTACATCTACATACAAGTACGGCGCCGACCAGCTCGGCTCGGCGATTCCATTGCATGGAAGAGGTGTGGCCTTCGTCCAACCTGTGGTTACCTGTCTCCAGGTGACGCAAACCCCGCGCGACCCATCACTCGCGCGCCACCCGAACCCGTAGGAAGAGGAATACGAAAGATGCGCGTGCAGAGGTCGATTTGGTTGGTTGCCCTGGGACTCGTCTCCATCACGGCCATCGCCGATGCCCAACCGAGGTTCCAAAAGGCCTCCGGTGCGCCGCAATCTCCCGGACCGACCTCCATGGCTGGTCGTTTCGCACATCTTCCCCCGTCGCTCCCGTCTCTCCGTGAGCCGCTCAACATGCAGAAGCTCCAGAGCTTGGCTGCGGTCGCCAAGTCCTGCGGCATCGTCGAGGTCGCACCAGGCGTCTATACGCGGCTCGACTGCCAGCAATACTCGCGCGTAACGCGGGCGATCCCGCACTACAACGCCGCGAAGACGCGCCTCCTGCAGCAGCGCAAGCTCACGACACGCAGGATCCAGGGCATCGCGGTCAAGAAGACCGTGCAGATCGAGAAGGTGAAGCCAGGCGCTCCGTCGGCCCCCTCCGGTGCGGGTGCGAACGACATCAAGGGCAGCGGCAAGCCCGGCGACGCCCCCGGAACGTTTGCGGGTGAGGAGTTTCCGGACGCGGTCGACCACCGCACCCTCGGCCTCGAAGGCCCCATCAAGGATCAGGGTTCGGTCGGCTCGTGCACGGCGTTCTCGCTCTCCAGCACGATCGACAACGCCCTTCGCCGCGCCGGCAAAGAAGACGTCATCTCGCCGACGCACGTGTGGGCAGGCTACGGCATGCCCAACATGGAAGAGGCGGGCAACGCCAACCTCAATCGCGGCCTCGCCGTGTGGGACACGTGGCCGCATAGCCAGAAGGAAACGTGCCGCCTCGCACGCCACCCGTACGAAGAGTGTGACCAATACACGGGCGTACCGAAGAACTCGTGGAAGCAAGACCCTAAGCTCATGGCTTCGCTCACGAAGTCCGACGCTTCCGGGAACATCAAGATTGCCTCGCTGGAAGAGCTGTCGACGTCGCCGGTCAACATCGACGAAATCATCCAGGTGCTCGCGAGCGGTGCGGACGTCTGGTCCGCGGTGCGCATCGACGGCAACAAATGGCGCAACTCCGCGATGACCCGCGATGCGGTCATTCCCGACTGGAGCATGCCCACGGGCGGGCACGCAGTCGTCATGTCCGGCTACCGCCAGGCGCCGAAGGGCGGCCGCGAATTCCTCATCCACAACAGCTGGGGCACCTCATGGGGCAACAAGGGCTACGCGTGGATTTCGGAGGCCATGCTCAAGGCGCACCTCAAGTTCGCCTACCGCGTGAAGCTCGACGGCGAGAACGTGAAGCCCGTCGAACTCACCGACGACGACTGCGATTGGGATCAATTGGTCGACGGCGTGACCGGCCTCTGCGCGAAGATCTGCAGTGACGACTCGCGTCCCATGAGTGGCGTCTGCCCGAAGAAGTAAGGCTGCGCGAAGGGCTGCCCGAACCTCAGCGAGCGGAGGCGCCCGATCGCGAAAGCTGGCTACGAAAGAACCTGGCCGTATCGAACCACACTCTCGCCGAGAGTTCCGGGTCCGATACCCCGTGGCTCATCGCCGGGAGCGGCTTGAACGTGAAGGGGTGCCCCGCACGCACCAGCACGTCGACGAGCTTCATGGTATGTGCAATATACACATTGTCGTCGTTGGTTCCGTGAAAGACGAGCAAAGGGGCAATGGATTCCTTCTCCTTGAGACCCGTGAGTACCGAAGCTTCGGCGTACGCCGCTGCGGTCACGTCTGTCGTCCCGATGTACCGCTCGGTGTAACAGCTGTCGTAGTCACGAAAGTCGACGACCGGCGCCCCCGCCATCGCAGCGCCGAAGACGTCGGGCCGACGCACGGCTGCCATCGTGGCGAGGTAGCCGCCAAAAGACCAACCGAAGATGCCTGCCTTCTCGTGGAGCGTCACGCCGGCCACACCGAGGTCCTTGCGAAGTGCTTCGATGGCAGCCACGTGATCCGCGAGCGGAACCTCTCCAAGGTGCCCCGCGATCGCATGTTCCCAATCCTTGCCTCGCCTTGGCGTTCCTCTTCCGTCGACGGTCACCACGACGGCGCCCGTTGCGTCCGCCATCCACTGTGCCCGCACGAACGACAGCGCGCTTTCGGTGACGAGGTTGACGTGTGGACCGCCATAGGCCGCGTCGATCACGGGGAGAGGCGCCTTTTCGCGGTTCGGGTCGATCCATTGGGGCCAAACGAGGGCGGCCTTCATGTGCAGGACTCCGAGCTCACGCAGCTGGACTGCGGGCACCTTGCTCGGAAACTGCGCGACGTCCGGCAGCACGCGGGCGGTTCCTTCCCCCCTCGACGTCGTCTCGCGCACCGACCAAGAAGGCCATGCGTCGAGCCCCGTCGTGAATACGGCAATGTGGCGCCCATCCGGGCTGAGGATTGCATCGGTGACGTTCTTCGCCTCGTCGGTCACGGACGTCACGCTGCTCGCCTTCGCCACGAACACGGAGGACGCGGTGGGACGCTTGCCTCCGAGAAAGAACACCTCCGTGCCGTCTTTGCTCGTACCGATGAGCTTTTGGTAGCGGACGTCGGGCGGGTTCACGCTGCGCGAACCCTGCTTCGTTCGCAGTTCCAGTCGTTCGACGTCCGACTGCCACAAGAGGGCACCCTCTGGCGTGAAGCGGGGTGAAGATTCGTCGACGTCGATCCAAGAGGCATCTTCGCGTGTGGCAAGAGGCTCAGTGGTGCCATCGGCCCACACGGAAAGCTTCTTTTGGAGACGATCCACGAGCGTGAACGTGGGCGTATGCCCCTTTTGCCAAGAGACTTGTGCCACGTATTCGTAGCCCTTCGGCATGTCGAGCCAGCGCGTCTTTCCCCCCTTCGTCGGAACGATGCCGAAGCGCGTCTTCGCATTGGGCTTTCCTGCACGCGGGTAGCGCGAAGACATGGGCTCCTGCTCCGGGCGCGCCAAGTCCGAGACGACCACCTTCTCCACGGTGCGAAGGTCGGCCTCTTCGTAGAGAAGGCTCGTTCCGTCCGGTGAAAACCAGAAGCCACGCGTTCGTTCGAGCTCTTCCTGTGCGACGAACTCTGCCTTTCCAAGGGTCACGTCTTCGGTCCCGCCTTGGGTGAGCGCGCGCTCCGCGGTCTTCGCACTCGTCGCATCGACAGATGCGATGTACACATTATTGTTGCGGACGTAGGCGACTTGCGTGCCGTCGGGTGAAAGGTGCGGATCGAAAGCCCCCTCGGGAAGCGGAAGTTGCTTCGACTTGCCGGTGCTGCGGTCGAAGACGAAGATGCGACCCGCAAGCGGAACGAGAACGAGGCGACCGTCCTCGGAAAGATCGTAGGACACGATGCCGCGCGCCTGGATGCGCAGCCGCTCCCGGCGTGCCTTTTCTTCGGCGGATACGGTTTCTGCACCTCCCGAAAGGAGCGCCTCGGGGGTGACGAGTTCGCGCGCTCTGCCGGACGCCACATCGAACTCGAACAAGATCTGCGTCGGGTCATTCGCATTCTTCGCTCTCAAGAAGAGCAGCGCCGACCCGTCCGCAACCCATTTGAGCGAGGTCGGAATGCCCAACCGGTGTCCACGCGTGCGAGAGAAGAACGAGAGGCGATCGGACAGCGTGGCTTCGATGCGCGCGCGTGCTTCGTTCACGGACTTCGCGTGATCGATCGGCGCGCCTTGCTCGGGTGTCCACCCGCAGACAGCTTGGGGTTTGGGCGCGCACGAGAGCGGCAGGACGCAGAGTACCGTGAGACTGAGTCGCGCAAGGCGGTCCGTGACCCTTGCGGACTCAGTGATGGGGCTTTTCGGGCGGCGGCATGCTGTGGATCGGCTCTTCATCGTCGACCTTCGCAGGATGCGCGACTTCCCACTTGCGCACCAGCAGAAGCATACAAGGCAGCGCAATGAGCGAAAGGACCATGCCGACGATGAGACCGAAAATGACGACGGTGGCGAGCGGACGTTGCACTTCGGCGCCGGTGCCCGATGCGATCGAGGCAGGGATGAAGCCAACGGCCGCGACGAGCGCCGTACTCAGCGGAGCGCGCAGCGAAGCCCGCGCCGCATATCGCACTTGCTCGACCGGGTCCTTGATGTGCATGTGCGCTTGGATACTCGTCGTGAGCACGATGCCCGTCATGACGGCCACGCCCGCGGTGGCGATGAACCCCACCGCCGCCGGAATGCTGAACGGCAGCCCCCGAACGACGAGGCCGAGGAGCCCACCGCTCAACGCAAACGGCAGGCTGAGCACCGTAACGATCATGTACTTCACGTTACGAAACGAGATGACGAGGAGAAGCGCGATGAAGCCGATGGAGATCGGCACGAGCAGGGTGAGGCGTGCCTTCGCACGATTGAAGTTCTGGAACTGGCCACCCCACACGAGCTCGACGGACTTCGGCGGGTCGAGTGCGTTCACCTTCGCCTGCGCCTCCTTCACGAAGCCGATGACGTCGCGGCCACGAACGTTGACTTGGACCGTAAGGCGACGGCGCATCTGTTCGCGGCTGACTTGGACGACCGTGCGCTCCGAAACGACGTCGGACACGACGTTCAGCGGGACGATGCTTCCGCGCTGAGTCGCGATCGGAAGGCGCGCCAAATCGGCCTCCGTCTTCACCTGCTCGCCACCGAGGCGAAGCACGAGGTCGAACACGCGTTCCCCCTCGCGCACGCGACCTACCGGAAGGCCGGCACGCGACATCTGAAGTGCATTCAACACGGCGTGCGCCCCGATGCCGAGACGCGCCGCGCGATCGCGATCGACCCGAACCCGCACGGACGGTAGACCCGTGGCGATTTCGAGCTTCACGTCCGCAGCGCCAGGTACCTGGAGAATCGCACGGCGAATACGCTCGCCGACATCGCTCATCGTCGTCAGGTCGTCGCCGTAGATCTTGATCGCGATGTCGCTCTTCACGCCAGCGATGAGATCGTTGACGCGCATCTCGATGGGCTGACTGAACGCACTCATCGTCGCAGGAACACGCTTGTCGACGCGGTCGGAAAGCTCGTCGGCTAGCGCCTCGGGAGTGAGGCCCGCGCGCCACTCGGAGCGTGGCTTCAATATCACGAACACGTCACTCGATTCGGGTCCGGCAGGGTCGACGGCGCCTTCGGGTCGGCCGATGCGATTCACGACCGTAAGCACTTCTGGAGATTCTTTGAGGGCAACCTCCGTTTCCTTCGCGAGATCGATCGCTTGCGTCAGGGAGGTGCTCGGGGGCCGTGTCGCGTCGATGGCGAAGCTGCCTTCGAACATGCGCGGCAAGAACTCTGCGCCGATACTCGACCCGATGGCGAGAAGCACGCCGGTAATTACCACCGACGCCGCGAGCGTGCGTTTGGGGCGTGCGAGGGTCCAATCGACCGCCGGTTCGTATACTCTGCGCACTTGCCTCACCAGCCAGGGCTCCTTTGCGCTTACGGAGTCGATGAGGACCTTCGGTGCCACCGCAGGCACGAGCACGAGCGCATAGAAGAGCGCGCCGAGGAGCATGAAGCACAGCGAGATGACGACCGGGCGGAACATCTTTCCTTCGACGTCTTCGAGCGTGACGAGCGGAAGGAAAACGAGCAGCGTGATGATGACGCCGAACACGGCGGGTCTCGCGACGTCTTGCATCGCGTAGCGAAGGGCGCGCGCTCGCTTGCGTCGATCTGCCTCGAGCGCACCGTGCGTCATGGCGTGCTCGACGACGAGCACGGCTCCCTCGACGACGATACCGAAGTCGACCGCACCGAGCGACATGACGTTGCCCGATTGCCCGGTGAGCACGAGGCCGATGAAGCCGATGAGCATGGCGAAGGGAATGGCGCCGGCCACGAGGAGGCCTGCACGAATGCTGCCAAGCGTCAGCAAGAGGCACAGAACGACGATGAGCGCGCCTTCGGTGAGGTTCTTTGCGACGGTCTTGAGGACCTGATTGATGAACTCTGCGCGGTCGTAGTAGGGCTCGATGCGTACGCCCGCGGGCAGGTAGGGCGTAAACTCTTCGATGGCTGTCTTCACGCGAGTGACGACTTCGCGGCTGTTTTGTCCCTTCAGCATCATGACGCTGGCGCCGACGACTTCGCCGCGCCCATCGCGTGTCATGGCGCCTTGTCGCAGCGAGGGGCCCGTGTCCACTTCGCCGACTTCGCTGATGCGAAGGGGTACACCGCGTTCATCCGTCCGGATGACCGTCGCAGCGATGTCTTCGATGCCGCGGAACCTTGCGTCGCCACGGAGCACGATCTGTTCTCCGGCGCGCTCGATGTAGCCGCCACCGGTCACTTGGTTGTCTCGGTCCAGCGCGAGCTTTACGTCCTCGACGGAGACCTGATGCGCCGCGAGTCTGGGCGGGTCGAGCGTGACACGATACTGCTTGAGTGCACCGCCGAACCCGACGACCTCGACGACTCCGGGCACCTGCCGGAGCTTCGGGGAGATCTGCCACTCGACGATGGTCCGAAGTTCTTCGAGCGTTCGGGACTTCGGATCTTCCGGCCGCAACTCGAACATGAAGATCTCGCCGAGCGCCGTGGTCACGGGGCCAAGCTCGGGTCGGCCAACCTCGGCCGGGATGTCGTCGCGAACACCCGACAAGCGCTCGCTCACCTGGGCGCGCGCGAAGTACACATCCTGATCGTCGTTGAAAATGAGGGTGACGATCGAAATGCCGAGCTTCGAGATGCTACGCGTTTGAACGAGGCCGGGCGTGCCGGCCATCGCGCGCTCGACCGGCTGCGTAATCTGGGATTCGACTTCGGTGGCCGAGAGCGATGGCGCCCGGGTGACTACCTGTACTTGGATATTCGTGACGTCCGGAACGGCATCGATGGGCAGCCGCTGGAAGGCGTACGCTCCCGCGAGGCACAACCCGAACGTCAGCAAGAGGGCAAGCAGCGTGTTCTGCGCCGCCCACTTGACGAGACCGCTCATTGCTTGGCGACCTCACCGCGCAGAACGAAGGCGCCATCGACGACGATGCGCTCGCCCCGAGAAAGGCCCTCGGAAATCTCGACGACCTGAGAAGTGCGCCGCGCCACGCGCACGTTGCGTACTTCGAAGCGCCCTGTTTCCTTCTCCACGAAAACGACGTCGTCGTCACCGAGGGGCTGTACCGCGCCGGCGGGCACGAGGAGTTGGTTCGACTTCGCGCTCTCGGGCAACTTGACGGTGGCGCGCACGAACTCACCCGGACGAAGCATGCGGTCGGGATTGGGAACTTCGATGAGAGCCCGAACGGTACGCGTGCTCGGGTTCACGTCTGCATCGATGCGGAGGATCTTTCCCTTGTGGACCTTGTCGGGCTGCGCGTCGACCGTGAGCTCGACTTCGGCGCCAAGGCGGAAGTAGGGCAAGTCGGTTTCGTAGACGTTGATGGCCGCTCGAAGGTCGGTCGGGTCGGCGACGACGAACACCGTTTCCTTTGCTTGCATGAAGCGTCCGAGCACGGCATCGCGCCGGACGACCACGCCGTCGATGGGCGCCGTGAGCGTGATGGTACCGCCTTGCACGGAACCAGCCCCGGGGCGCCCCGCACCGAGGGCAGACAGCTTCGCCGCCGATGCCTGCAGCTCGGCTTGGGTGCGTACGGCTTCGGCGCGCGCAACCTCGGCTTCGCGCGCCGTCGTGAGATCCTTTGCAAGGAGTGCCTTTTCGCGCGCCTCGTTGTCTTTGGCGATTTGCGCCGCAGCTTGCGCCGAAAGGTATTCGGCCTGCGCGCCGGCGATGGCCGGAATCATCATGACGCCGAGCACTTCGCCCTTCTTGACCAGGTCACCTTCATGGACGCGGAAGCTCGTGATGCGTCCGTCCGCGATCGAGCCGATTTCGGCGTACTTCTCGCGATTGTATTCGAGCGTTCCGGCCACGTTGAACTCGTAATCCTTCGCCGAGCTACCCGCAGCATCGATGCGCACACCGAGGCGCTCCAGCGCCTTCGGGTCGAATTTCACGACGCGAAGGCCGCGACTCGAGGTCTCGGGCGCCGGTGTCTCGGCATTGGACTTTTTGCTGCAGGATGCACCAAACGGAAGGGCGAGCGAACACACCACGATGGCAGCGGCGAACGAGCGCAGATTCATGGGAGCGCTCCTTTGGCGACAGTGAGTTCCGAATAGGCGCGCCACGCCACCTGAACGAGCTCGAGCCTTCGACCTTGCATGGTCGCGAGTTCACGACGCGCGAGGAAGGCGTGCACGAGGTCGATCTTCCCCCTGCGGTACCCTTCTTGTGCCGCATCGAGCGCGCGCTGGGCCGCCGGAATGCCCGTGCTATCGAGGCTCGTCAGCGCGTCGCGCAAGTCGCGGTACGCGCGCACGGTTCGTTGCAATCGCAACGTGAGGTTGCGGGTCTGCGCCTCGCGCACCATCATCGTGCGAAACTTTTCGGCTTCGGCGCGGGCGATCTCCGTCTGATTGCGCCTCGTGAACGGGAACGTGATGGCCAGACCGCCACCCAAGCGTAGGTCTCCCGGGTCACCGCGACCGCCAATCAAGAGCACGCTGATACCCGCGCGGCGTTCGGCCTCCCAGCGCTGCTTGGCCATCTCCCAGTAGTCTTCCTCGGTCTTTTGAGAGAGGATCGAAGGCGATCGCTCGACCGCCTGAACGACCGCGGCATCGTCCCAATTCGTACGCAGGTCGGGTGGCATGATGGCCGCCGGCGTCGCCAACACGGAGAGCGGCGCAGATGCATTCGCCGATGCGCCGACACCGGTCGTGGCTGCTGGAGGAGACGTTTGCGGGGCGGTGAGATTCGTCTCCTGGGTGAGCTCCGAGAGGCGCACGAGCGCAGACGAGAGCCCGTAGTTGGCTTCCGCTCGCAACTGAACCCACCGCGCGAGCTCCGTCTCTGCAAGACTGCGCTCGTAGATGGTCGCGTCCTGCGCCACGAGGCGCGCTGCAAAATAGTCTACCTCTCCCTTGGCAGCCTGTTCGCCGCGCTTCGACAGCTCGAGGCGCTCTGCCGCCACGAGCACGGAGCCGTATGCGTACGCCGTCTCTGCTGCGACGAGCGCTTGGGTGTCTTGGAGTGAGAAGTTCTTCCATCGAACGAGCGCGTTCGCCTCGTCGATGCGCGCTGCACGTTGGCCGAAGATGTCGACCGGCAGGTACAGGTAGCCCATGGCCTGCACATCCTTCGTCGTGCTTCCCCGGTCGATCTGCATGTCGAGATAGGGATTTCCGAGGAAGGGGGCGCGGGCGCTTCCTTGGCTCGCGTCTGCCACCGCCACTTGACCGCGTGCGGAAACGACGGTCGTCGCTCGCTTCTGAGCAAGGCGGAGCGCTTCGTCCAGCGTGGGCCAGGCCGCCCTCGAGGGGGCCGAGGAGAGGAGGACAACGCCAAGAACAGCGGCAGAAACACAGCGGCTGAGCATCGGGTTCGGAAACCTTACACGATTGTCAGGTTTCGCGCGAGCCTCGCGACGAAGAGCGAAAGCAAAGCCGAGCATGGAATGGCGAGTGTAGGGCCCGCACCGCTCCCGAGGCTAGAATGTCGCGGGCGCCGCAAACACTTCGCGATTTCCCGTGCGCAACGAGCGATATGCTGAGCGTGCGCGCAGATAGCTGAGCCTTGTCTCTAGATGATGGCGGAGCCGCCCACAGCCTTCCGAATGGTCGGACTAGCGCGGTCCGGCCACCCGCTCCACGTCGAGGGAAGCCTTCGCTGCGCCGCCACGAAGATCGATCGCCCGCGCCCGCGTCTCTTGGTACGCGCGATACGCATCGAGTAGCTCGAGAATGGTGGCACGCCCCTCTTTGTAGGAAAGCTCTGCGATCTGGCGCACGCGCTCTGCATCAGGAAGCGCGCTGTCTCGGAAGGAGCGCCAAGCTTGGACGCGCGTGCGGAACACGAGCGCGGCGGCCTCGGCTTCGCGACGAACTTGCCATTCGACACCGCGAGCGCGCACCCGTGCCCCCTCGGCTTCGGCGCGGCCGCGATCGATCGTGCCCTGGCCCCGATCGAAGATCGGGAGAGGAATGCCGATTCGAGCGCCCACCATGCCACTCGAACTCGCGCCCACGGCGAGTGGAACGTTGAAGGCATGCGTGTATCCAACACCTATCTCCGGAGAGGGGATGTAGCTTCGCTTGAGTGCGGCCACTTGCAGTTCTGCGGCATTGAACCGGAGCCGGGCTGCGGTCAAATCGGGCCTTTTTTCGACGGCACGCGAGACGATGCCTTCGATGTCGACATTGCCCTCGGGAACGTCGGGTAGGTCGTTCTCTGCAACCGAGCCGGCAGAGGTCGCTTTGGGCCCCATGAGTTGAGCGAGCGCCGTTCGACGTTCCACGAGGTCCGCCTCGGCTTCCATCGCGCGCGCCGCGAGGGATCGTCGTTCGACCGAGACGCGAAGGCGATCGTAGGCAGGGTTTGCGCCGGCCTGTGCGCGCGCATCGATGACGGACTCCACCTTCGCGAAATCCGCGAGAGCGCTCTGCCAGAGCTTCAACCGAGCTTGGCTCACACGAACGTCGAGGTAGCTCTTGCGCACCTCCATCGCCAGAAACCAAGCGACGGCAGCGAAGTCGCGCTCGGCAGCCGTGGCGTACGCCTCCGCCGCATCCCGCCTCATGGCCACTTGCCCCGCAATCGGCACGATTTGAGAAAGCCCCACCGAAAGCTCCTGTCCACCACCGGTTGCGGGACCGTGCACCAAAAATGCTCCGCCAATACCGAGCACGGGGTTCGGCCAGACTCCGGCGGCGATGGTCTGCGCTCGCTGCGCCGTGAGGTTGTAGCGCTCTGCGACGAGGGAGAGATTCTCGCGGCGGAACTCATCCAAGGCGCGCGCTTCGGTAAGCGCTGCCCCCGCGGCAGGTACGGTCACGTCCCTGGGTTCGTCCGTCATGGTCGGTACGCCTCCGCCCTCCGCAGCTGCGCGGGAGGTCCAAAGGGCGAAGGTCAGACATGCAGTGGCCGCGACCGAGTAACGAGCGAACATTCGCCGAGCTTGGCGGAAGTTTTCTCGGCTGTCGATTGTGGATTGCGCCGGAATTGACCGGGGCCTAACAAGTTTGCAAGGATCCTTCGCCAGTGCGCCTCTTTCGCTTCCTTGCGCCGGCTCTCGTTTCACTCGTCGGCTTCGTCGGCGGGTGCAAGCACACGACGCCCGCAGGCGAAGAGAAGGCAAAGAAGGAGGAGGGCGTCGACGTCTCCCTTTCCGAGAAGGCCTTCGAAGCCGCCCATATTGCCCTCGGCGCACCGAAGTCAGCGCCGCGAAGAAGTGCTGTTCTCGCTACGGGCCTCCTCGACTTCGCGCCGTCGAAGGTCGCCCGCATTGGCCCGAGTGTGGGTGGTCGCGTGGCATCCGTGGCCGTGCAGCCCGGACAGATCGTCCGCAAAGGCGCCATCGTCGCCACCATCGACAGCGTGGATGCTGGGCGCGCGCGCGCCGACCTGATGGCCGCGAAGACCCGCCTCGCCCAAAGCGAACTCGAACTCGAACGCGAGAAACGACTGCTCGGGTCCGGTGCATCGTCCGAGCGCGCGGTGCGCCAAGCCGAGGCCGAAAAGAGCTTCGCAACGAGTGAGCTGCGCGCGGCAGAGACGCGCCTCCAGGCGCTCGGTTCCGGCGCTGGCGGCGGCGGCGGTCTCGCTCTCACCTCCCCGATGGACGGGACCGTCCTCGAAGTGCGCGCACGCATCGGACAGCCCGTTGGGTCGACCGACACCCTCGTGCTCGTGGGGGGCATCGACCCCGTCTGGCTTCGGGTCGACATCTACGAACGAGACGTCGCGAACGTCCGCGCGGGCGACGAAGCGCACGTCACGACAGTCGCCTACCCGAACCGCGTCTTTTCCGGGCACGTCGACTACGTTGCGAGCGCCCTCGACCCGGACCGTCGCACGCTCGACGCACGCATCGTGCTCGACAATGCCGATGGTGCGCTTCGTCCAGGTATGACCGCAACGGCACGCGTCATCGGGAAGCTGGTGCCGACCCCGGATGGTGGCTCCCCCACGGTCATCACCGTGCCGCGTACCGCCATGCAAACCATCGATGGCCAGACCTTCGTCTTCGTCGAGAAAGAGCCCCGCAAGTTCGAGCTTCGAGGTGTGGAACGGGGCAGCGAGATCGAAAACGAGGTCGAAATTCTTCGCGGACTCCTCGGAACGGAAAAGATCGTCGTGCAGGGCGCGTTCATCCTCAAAAGTCAGATCCTCAAAGATCAGATGGGGACCAACGATTGAGCGAGCAAGGCGAGCAGCCTCCGCCCGCCGCGGGCACGCACCACGCCGGCCATGGCCTCATCGAGCGGCTCCTGGTGTTTTCGGTCCACAAGCGGGGCCTCGTCATCATGCTCGCCCTCGTGTTCGTCATGTTGGGAGCCTTCGCGGCGCCGAAGGTTCCCATCGACGCCGTGCCCGACGTCACGAACGTCCAAGTTCAAATCATCACGCCCGCACCCGATCTGGGTCCCCTCGACGTCGAAACCTACGTGACCGCGCCCGTCGAGCGCGCAATGGCCGGCGTACCCGGCCTCGAGGAGATTCGAAGCATCTCGCGCGCCGGCATCTCGGTCGTCACGGTCGTATTCACCGATGCGACGGATCTCTATGACGCGCGCACCCACGTGGACCAGAGGCTCGAAGCGGCGCGCAAAGAAATCCCCGGCGAATACGGCACGCCCACGCTGGGTCCGCTCGCATCGGGACTCGGTGAGGTCTATCACTTCGAGGTGAAGGGGGATTCCGTTCCTCTCATGGATCGAAGGCGCGCGCTCGATTGGCAAATCGCTCCACGTCTTCGGCTCGTACCCGGCGTCGTCGAAGTCAACACGTTCGGTGGCGAAGTGCGGTCTCTCGAGGTCGCCCTCGACCCACAGAAACTCGCATCGCAGAAGCTCGGCGTCGAAGAGGTCGTGAGCGCGATTCAGAAGAATCACATCGCGAACGGTGGCGCTTACCTCGTCGACGGTCCCGAGCACGTGACAGTTCGTGGCGAGGGGCGTGTTCGATCGCTTTCGGATTTGGGCCAAGTGTCCGTACGTGTGAACGGCGCGCCGGTGTACTTGCGAGACTTGGGCGAAATCCGCGAAGCCCCACTCGTGCGCTACGGCGCTGTCACGCGAGACGGACGCGAAGGCGAAGCGGTCGTAGGCGTCGTCATGATGCTCCGCGGTGCTCCCTCTGGTGCCACCGTAGCGGCGGTCAAAGACGCCATTGCGGACATACAGAAGTCACTGCCCCCAGGCATGACCATCGACGGCTACTACGACCGCACCGACCTCGTTTCGCGAACGAAACACACCGTGGGCATGAACCTGCTCGAGGCGAGCATCCTCGTCGCGCTCACGCTTTTTTTGACACTCGCCAACCTGCGCGCAGGCTTGCTCGTCGCACTCTCGATTCCCATCGCACTTCTCGGCGTGTTTCTCGGCATGTGGCTCGGCGGCGTCCCAGGCAACCTCGTCAGCCTTGGCGCCATCGATTTCGGTCTCGTGGTCGACGGAGCCATCATCGTCGTAGAAAACGCGCAGCGGCGCCTCGCGGAGCGGAGGACGCTCATGGGGCGCATCCTCACCCCCACGGAGCGCGACGAAGAAGTGCTGCTCGCAGCCAAGGAGGTGCGTGGTACGACGGCGTTCGGAGAGGCAATCGTTGCCCTCGTGTATGTCCCCTTGCTCGCACTGGGAGGCGTCGAGGGTCGCATGTTCAAGCCCATGGCATTGACGGTGCTGTTCGCCCTGGGTTGCGCGTTCGTTCTTTCCCTGACGCTCGTTCCGGCGCTTGCCTCGTGGTTCATGTCGCGCGATGCGGTCGACAAGGAGACGTGGCTCATGCGCGTCGCGCACCGCGGCTATGCGCGCGCGTTGCAGGTGACGTTGAAGCGCCCGTGGCAAACGGCGAGTCTCGCGGTCATTGTTTTCGCCGCTTCCATCGGCGTCTTCTTCACGATGGGCAAAGAGTTTCTGCCCAAGCTCGACGAAGGCACCGCGGTCGCCGCCATGGTTCGCCTGCCATCGGTATCGCTCGTACAGGCCACCGCTCAGTCGCGACAAGTCGAGAAGACGCTCCTCGGGTTTCCGGAGGTCACGAGCGTGGTGTGCCGCACGGGTCGCGCCGAAGTCGCCGTCGACCCGATGGGCATCAACATGAGCGACGTCTACATCATGCTCAAGCCGAAGAGTGAATGGAAGACGGCCCATGATCGTGACGCACTGATGGACGCGTTCGACAAAGCCCTCGCCGACGGAGTGCCCGGCGCGAGCTTCGCATACACACAACCCATCGAGATGAACACCAGTGACCTACTCGCTGGCATTTCGTCCGATCTCGCCATCCACATTTACGGTCACGACCTCGCCGAACTCTCCAATGTGGGAGAGAAGATCATGAAGATCGCACGCGAGGTTCCCGGGTCACGCGACGTGCGCGTCGAACAAGTCGCCGGCATGAACGTCCTCACGGCAACCGTCGACCGCACCGCGGTCGCGCGTGCAGGGGTCGATACGCGCGACGTCCTGCAGGCGATCAGCGCCGTCGGTGGCATTGATGTCGGTGACACGATGAGCGGGCCCATTCGCGTTCCCATTCGCGTTCGCTGGAGTGAAAGCGCGCGCAGCTCGCCGGAGACCCTTGCGCAGGTACCGGTGCGAACGGCCCAAGGCACCGTCCTTCCGCTCGCGCAGCTCGCGAACATCGTCGTCGCGCCGGGACCGTCCCAAGTAAGCCGCGAGCGGCTCGCCCGAAGGCTCACGGTACAGATCAACGTGCGCGGTCGTGACGTCGGCACCTTCGTCGAGGAGACGCAAAAGAAGCTCAATGCGCAGCTCAAACTACCCACGGGTGTGTCCATTGCTTGGGCAGGGGAGTACGAGCGCTTCAAGAGTGCAACCGAACGCCTCGAGCTCGTGATCCCTGTCACGGTTCTCCTCATTCTCGTTCTCCTCGTAGCGACGTTCGGCCGCGTAAGGCCTGCGCTTCTCGTGCTCGTGAATCTACCCCTGGCCGTGTCAGGTGGCATCGTGGCGCTCGCAGTCCGGGGCATGCCCTTTTCGATTTCCGCCGGTGTCGGCATGATCGCTCTCTTCGGCGTAGCCGTCTTGAATGGCCTCGTGCTCGTCGCACAGCTGGAAAAGGGCGCGGAGAGCGATGCCCCTCTTTTGCATACGGTTCACGAGGGCGCGATGCGCCGCCTGAGACCCGTCCTCACGACGGCCCTCGTGGCCTCACTGGGGTTCATCCCGATGGCCATCTCTCATGGCGCGGGGGCAGAGGTTCAACAGCCCCTTGCCACCGTGGTGATCGGCGGCGTCCTCTCGTCGACGATGTTGACCCTCTTCGTGCTGCCTTCCGTCTATCTATGGCTCGGTCGCAAGAAGAAGACTGCCTTGCCGAAAGAAGGTGAGGTCGTAGCCCCTGCTCCTGCGGAGTGATGCTGCGTTCCCTCCCCCTCCTCGAGTCCCTCCGCGCACGGGTCGAAGCTCGAACGAGGGCGACCCAGCAAGAGCACGCATTCTGGCCATGCGCGCGAGGCTGCGACCATTGCTGTCGCACGCTTCCTTCGCTGCCGAATGTGACGCGTATCGAATGGGAGGAGATGCGCGCAGCCATGAGCCGGATGCCTCCTAACCTTCGTGCAAGCATCGAAGCGCGCATTCGCAACGCACCCGCGCGTGGCCCGCTCACCTGCCCTCTCCTCGACGAGGCGGAGGGCACCTGCCGCATCTACGAAGCGCGCCCAATCGCATGCAGAACATATGGATTCTACACAGAATGGGACGCAGGACTGCACTGTGACGAGGTCACGCGTGCCGTGCGAGATCACGACGCGGAAGATCGCATCGTTTGGGGCAATGGCGAGGCGATTGCGGAAGACATGAAGCCGCTCGGTGAAACGAAGACGCTCGACGTGTGGCTGGGCGAGGTCTGACGGCATTCCGGTGGCTGTACGGGTGACCTAGAAGCGACCCGTGGCGCCGATGATGGCCCCCTGCGACGTGATCCTTACGTCGGGTGAAATGGACGTCTTCTCGATCGGCTTCGGAGCCGACTTCCAAGCGAGCGCCGAGGCGTCGACGATACTCGCGGCCAACATTCCGACGCCCATCCCGATCGCCCAGCCTTCGAGGCGACAGAAGTTGAATGGCGTGTGGCTCGGATTGCAGCCGCTTGACGCAGCAAAGCCTACGAACGAGCTCATCGCGGGCATGGCAAGACGGATGGCGAGGCTCCCGATTCCCCTTCCTGGCTCGTGGTTCAAGACATGAACGAGGGGCGATACGACGGCGTAGGACGAGAGACCCAATACGACCCAAGCGCCTTGGACGGCGGGCGCGAATTGCACCTTCTCCGCGGCTCCCGCGAATGCGAAGCTTGCTCCCGCGGCCGCGTCTACGAGCAGCGTCTGATAGCCGTACCATTCCTTGCGCGATCCCTCCTCTTCCTTCGGTGTCGCCTGTGACGTTGCGGGGGCCTCGGGGGCGTCCGTCGCCGAAGCAGCGGAGCTGAAGGCGAGGAGAGCGGACGCGAGCGAGACAGAAGCGAGGACCTTGTGCATGAGACCGGGACAGAGCACGGACCGTGCCTGACGCCTCGCAGCCAATTCTTCGACGATAGCGACCTATTTTGCGTGCGTTCGCGCGATGCATGGGCGGCGAATTGCACAGGCTGTGCAGGGTTCTGCACACTGGTCCGCGAGCTCAATCTCCCGAACGGATGCCGAGCTCTTCGAGCTTGTTGTAGAGCGTCCTACGGCTTACGCCGAGCAGACGCGCTGCCATGGTTCGATTTCCTTTTGCTCGGAGCAGCGCGTCTTCGACGGCGGTACGATCTGCCGCGCGGCGGCGATCCGCGAGGGTCCCGTCGATCGGCGGCGGCGTCGATGAAGTCGGCGCATCCGGAAAACGCGGAGAGAGGGACAGCGACAACGCCCGCTTGACGCAGTTGCCTTGCACAGGACTTGCATCGGCGAGCACGACGAGGCGTTCCATCGTATGTTCCAGTTCCCGGACATTCCCCGGCCATGGGTAGGCGCGAAGTTCGGCCACGGCAGCTTCGGTGAGAGCGAGGTTCGTCCGTCCGTGCTTTTGGGCGAAGCGATCGAAAAACAGTCGGGCAAGAAGCTCCACGTCGGATTCCCGTTCCCGCAGTGGCGGCAAGCGGATCGGAATCACTGCGAGGCGGTAGTAGAAATCCTCGCGAAAGGTCCCTGTGGACACCGCGGCGGCGAGGTCGCGATGGGTCGCCGCGATGACCCGGACATCCAACTTGCGCGACGTGGTTCCGCCGACACGTTCGACGGTTTGTTCTTGAAGAAACCGGAGCAGCTTCACCTGTGTAGGAAGAGGTACCTCTCCGATCTCGTCGAGAAAGAGCGTCCCCCCGTGAGCGAGTTCGAGACGTCCCGGTTTGCTTTGAGCGGCGCCGGTAAACGCGCCCTTCTCATGCCCGAACAATTCCGCCTCCAGGAGGCTCTCAGGGAGCGCTGCGAGGTTTACGGCGATGAATGGCTCTTGGCTGCGCTTGCTTCGCGCATGGATCAGTTTTGCCGTCACTTCCTTTCCCGTCCCTGTCTCACCGAGAATGAGGACGCTCGTGTCGTTCGAAGCAACGCGGGAGATCAAAGTGTCCACCTCCTGCATCGCGGCAGCAAGACCCATGGGGGCTACCGAGCTCGGAGCCTGCGCGGACCGCGGCAATGCTGCCTCTGCGGACTGCAAGGCGAGCTCGATGACGTGCAGGAGTTCCTCCTTGGCGACCGGCTTCGCAACGTAGTCGCGTGCGCCGCGCTTCATCGCATCCACGGCAGCGCCCACGCTTGCGTGCGCCGTCAGAAGAACGACGGGCGTATCGGGATAGTTACTCTGGACCCGATCCAGAAGCTCGAGACCGTCCATTGCCGGCATTCGCACATCCGTCAGCACGAGGTCCCAAGCTGCGCGCGAAAGCTCTGCGAGTGCAACGCGCCCGTCCGTCACGTGACGCACTTCGTAGCCATTCGACCGCAACATCACCTCGGTGACGCGCCCAAGAGCGGCGTCGTCTTCCACGAGGAGGATGCGCTTCTTCACGCCCTTTTATACGTTCGTGCTGTGTTAGCAGCAAGCCCAACCACGTTCCTCAGCTGGTCCTTCGAGAGCACTCGGGCTATGAGTGCTGCGTGAAGGACGCGCTCCTCCTCGCCTCGTCGGTCGGACACGCCGCGCTCCTCGTGTGGCTCGCGCTCGGGAGAGATCGCTCTGTCCGCGCCCGGTGGCTCGGGGCGCTTTCCGCCGACTTTTTCGTTTGGACATTGGTGACCTACTTCAATCATCGGCAGCGCTCGGAGTTCGCGACGATGCTCGATGCAGCGACGAACGCGTTGGCGATACCGCTCACGCTCCAATTCGTGGGTGCTCGCGTGGGGGCAGGTTACACGTATCGCTTTCTCTCGACACTCGTCGGCTTCTTCTTCATCGGTCTGGCCGCTTCGGCGGTGGTCGCCTTTCAGTTCGAACGCTCTGATTGGGTCGCGTCGCGGACCTGGACGCATGCCATGCTCACGGGCCTCGTCGTGACCACCGTGATGGTCGCGACTTCCCTCCGGAGGGCCTATACGCTCGAACCGCAGCCGCGCGAACGAAGCTTGCTCGCGCTCACGGCGGCAGCGTTCGTCGTCGGTGGAGCGGGTCTCGGTGGGGAGCTACTATCGGATCTTGGTTTCGCACTTCCCCAAACGGGAGCGCTCGGGGTTCTCGTCGCAACCGTTCTGCTGGCGCTTGCGACCATTCGCAATGGTGCAAAGGCGCAGCGATACTTGGCTACAGCGCTCGCCGCGCTCATGACCGTTGCCATCGCGGCTGGCCTCTACGGAATCTTCCGTCGCTTCGGAACGAGCACCGTCGCTGGCGCCGCCCTCGGACTTGCGGCCGCGGGCATTCTCGCCCTGCTCGGGCGGGCCGCGCTCCAATCCGCTACGACGCTGCGCACCCGAAGGAGGGAGCTCGCCCTCGCGGGGCAAATGAGCGCGCAAATGCTCCACGACCTGAGGAATCCACTCGCCGCGCTTTCGGGTGCTCTCGACGTCATCAAAGACGAAGCGGAGGACGCGGAGCTTCGCGCGGAGATGCTCGAAATCGCCCACGCCCAAGCCGCGCGACTCTCCTCGATCGTCGAGCGCTACCATCGCACGCTTCGCGTGGAGCTGAGAAAGGTCTCGTTCGCCCCTTCGGAGCTCGCCGAGGCGTCCCTCCGCGCCTTCCGCACCAAGACATCGGCCCTCCAACTACGTGCATCATACACAAATGAGGCGCCCCTACTCCGGACCCTGGAAGGGGACCCGGACCTTGTCGCCTCGGTGCTCGAGAACCTCCTTCGCAATGCGGAGGAGGCCCTCGAAGGACGCAGCGGCGACGTCAGGCTCACTCTCCGTAGCGCGACCCGAACCGGCAATGCATACGCTGTTTTTGGCGTCAGCGATGACGGTCCTGGCATGGACGAAGAGGTGCGACGCCTCGCGGGCAATGACTTCTTCACGACGAAAGCAAGTGGCTCTGGGCTCGGACTCGCGTTCGCGCGACGGGTTGCGGAAGCCCATGGCGGCGCCCTCGCGATCGAGAGCCGCCCGAACGGTGGAACGCGGGTCGAACTCTGGCTGCCGCTGCCCTGACCCTCCAACCAAAGCTCTCACCGCCCGTGGCTGCTTCTCCTCAGCGCACGCGCGTGGCGACGAGCTGAACCGTGGAGCCAAGGCCCATATGGAATGTCCCCTCGTGAATCTCTCGATCCACTTCGCGTCCGATCACGAGCTCGAGCGGCCCAAGCTCCGCCTTCAAACCTTCGAGTGTCATGCACCATGCAGGGTCACGCGGTCCTCCGGTGTTTCGTGTCACTTGCGCCGGAGTGTACGCTTCGAGAATGAACACTCCGCCTCGCTGAAGAGCGCCCGCAAGGCTCCCGTGAACCTGCTGGCGCACTTTCGGTGCAACGTGGGCAAAAATCGACACGATACCACTGTAGGCGTCTCGCTCCAGTTCGTACGTTGCCAAGTCGGCCTGGACGGTTCGAATGTCTACCCCTACCTCCTTCGCGAGTCTTTCCGCCTTGCGAAGTCCTTCGAGAGAGAAGTCCACGGCAGTCACGGCGTACCCCTTTCGAGCAAGGTAGACCGCATTGCGGCCTTCCCCTTCCGCGAGACAAAGTACGCGTCCGGGGGGAATGCGCGTTGCTTCCGCTCGAAGAAACTCGTTCGCCTCACGGCCATACGCAAACGCGTCTGCGCTATAGCGCTCATCCCAGAACGATGCGTTCATACCGGGTTCAGCATACGCAGCTCCTTCGAGGAATGGTCAACTGTGCTCAACGGGGTATCCCTTCTCGGTCCAGTCCGTCGCAAAACGCGTTGGAAGGTCCAGCACCCAAGCATTCGACCGACCGAGTGCGCGAACGGCGGCACTCGCAGGTCTCACGTTGGGGCAACTCTTGACGGGGCAGCACCCACAGTAGAGGACGACATCTCGGTCCTTCGGCACACGCGAGAGCTCGTCGTGAAGTGCCTGCCGTGCCTCGTCGCTCTCCGGAGGCGCAAGCATCTTTGCCCCAGGAATACGACCTTTCGCAAACAGCACAGGCGGACCGACGTAGAAGATGGCGAGATTGGCCCTGTCTGGAGCGGAAAGCCGAGCGGCGAGCGTCGCAGGAGCGAGCAGTGGACCGATTTGCTCGACATCGCTGTCATCCCGTCGGGACGAGGAACGACATGCAGCACCGAGCCCACCCGCGATCGCTGCGGCGAGAATGTGACGACGCTGGAGCTTTTGCACGAGGGTTAGAGCCGCCCCGACGAAAAAGGGTTCACCGGAAAGCACCTTCGCTCGCGAACGCGCAAGAATGCGCAAGAATGGGTGTCTGCCGCATGCGTTGCGCGCTCCGCGCACCGCGAAGCCCAATCTCTGCGCGAACTACGCCTGGCCTGCTCCTTGCCTAGTCGGCTCGCATGGACTCTGTGCGTCAGAAGCACCTCGTCATCATTGGCGGTGGCACGGCCGGAACGATGATTGCCAATCGCATGGCGAAGCGCCTTTCGTCTCGAGATTGGAAAGTCGTCCTCGTCGACCCCAGCGAAACCCACCTCTATCAGCCCGGCCTCCTGTTCCTTCCCTTCGGTGCACTCGACGAAGAGGAAGACCTGCGCCCTCGCGCATGGACCCTGCACAAGAAGGTCGAATGGATGCGCACGCACGTTCTCCGGGTCGACACCGCCAAGAAGCGCGTGGAGATGCAAGAGGGCGAACCGGTGCCCTATGACCTTCTCGTCATCGCTTCCGGAAGCCGCATTCGACCCGACCTCACGGAGGGAATGCAAGGTCCGGCCTACGGAAAGTCCGTGCACGACTTCTACACGCTCCCCGGGGCGCTCGCACTGCGCGACGCGCTGGACAAGTTCTCGTCTGGCCGCATCGTCGTGAACATCGTCGAGATGCCGATCAAGTGTCCCGTCGCCCCGCTAGAGTTCACCTTTCTCGCAGACGACTTCTTTCGGAAGAAAGGCCTGCGCGACAAGGTCGAGCTCGTGTACGTGACGCCGCTGGATGGTGCGTTCACGAAGCCCATCGCGTCGAAGCTCCTCGGAGGGCTACTGGATCGAAAAGGGATCCGCGTCGAAACGGAGTTCTCTTGTGCACGCGTCGATGCGGAACGCGGCGTCATCGTCTCTTGGGACGAACGAGAGATCCCCTACGACCTGCTCGTGACGATTCCGACGCATTCTGGCGCAGAGTTCGTAGAGAAGAGCG
Source organism: Polyangiaceae bacterium (assembly GCA_046351415.1). Classification (GTDB taxonomy): domain Bacteria; phylum Myxococcota_A; class Polyangia; order Polyangiales; family Polyangiaceae; genus JABFRG01. The sequence goes on from JAXLYO010000005.1 coordinate 190,476, forward strand.
GCCTCGGGAACGAACTCGGTTTCATCCCTACGGACCCGCACACGCTCAAGGCGCGTGGGCACGACGACATCTTCGTCATTGGCGATGCGACCGACGTGCCGGCATCGAAAGCGGGAAGCGTCGCTCACTTCGAAGCCGAGGTCCTCACGGAGAATCTGACCGCGATCGTTCACGGAGACGCGCCAGAGATGACCTTCGATGGGCACGCCAACTGCTTCGTGGAAACCGGCGACGGGAAGGCGCTCTTGATCGACTTCAACTACGACGTAGAGCCCTTGCCGGGGAGCTACCCGCTACCGATCGTGGGGCCGTTCTCACTGCTCGAGGAATCGACGGCCAATCATCTGGGGAAGCTCGCATTCCGTTGGATGTACTGGAACGGCCTCTTGCCCGGAAAGCCCATCCCGCTTCCGGCGCAAATGAGCATGGTGGGCAAACAAACGAAGGAACTCTCGAAGGAACAGACGCAATGACGACGAAAACCTACGCAGGCAAGGACGTGGACGTGGACGCGGAGGGCTTCCTGCTCTACGCGGACGATTGGACGCCAGAGGTGGCGCTCAGCATCGCGGCGGAGTTGGGTCTTCAGCTGACGGACCAACACTGGAAGGTGATCGAGTTCGTCCGCGCCGACATGAAGGCCCAAGGTCAGTCGCCTGGCCCGAGGCGCATCACGGCGAACGCCGGCGTATCGATGAAAGACCTGTACACGCTCTTTCCCAAAGGACCGGGCAAGCTCGTGGCCCGCGTTGCCGGCGTTCCGAAGCCGAAGGCGTGTCTCTGACGCCGAACCAAGCCCTCAAGCATCTCTACCTCGCACCAGGAAACCCACTATGAATAGCGTCAATCGCAAGCTCGCTGTCATCTGTTCGAAGGGAAGCCTCGACATGGCCTACCCAGGCCTCATCCTCGCCAACGCCGCTCGCATGTCGGGCGTCGACGCGATGCTCTTCTTCACGTTCTGGGGGCTCGACATCGTCAACAAGCACAAGGTCGAGCACCTTCATATGTCTCCGCTCGGTAACCCGTCCGTGCCCATCCCTGCGATGGTGGCAGGGCTGCCGGGCATGGAGGCCCTCGCCACGAAGATGATGAAGGACGACATGGACAAGCTCGACATCCCCCACGTCTCCGAGATGCTCGACATTCTCTACCAGTCTGGTGCGGAGCTCTACGGGTGCCAGCTCGCCATGGACATGTTCAAACTGACGCGAGAAGACCTGGTCCCGCAGGTGAAGGACGTCATCAGTGCGATGGACTTCATCGACAAGACCGAGGGCGCGCAAATCATCTTCGTTTGACGACGCCCTCGCTGCCGAGGCTCACCCGCCGATGCCGAACTTGAAGGGATAGGCGCCCACCGTCGTCGGTGCATCGGCGCTCGGAAAGCGCCATGCGCGCACTTGGCGAACGACGCAACCTTCGACGCGCGGATTGCCCATCGTGCTCGAGGCGATCGATGCCGAAGAGACCTGGCCGCTCGGATCGATTTGCCACTGCACCGTGACTCCGCCGGCAAGGTTCGGATTGCGTTGGGCCTCGCTTTCGTAACAAGCGCGAAGCGCACCCGTGCGCGCCATGACGACGTGGCGCACTTGCTCAGCCGTGAGTCCACCACGCGAGCTACCGGAGCCCGCGGCTACGGAGATCTTTCGTTCGCCCGGGGCGCCCGCGCCAGCTCCATTTCCACCGGCGCCATTGCCTCCGTTGCCGCCGCCGCCCGGCCCTCCGTTGCCGCGACCTCCGGGCCCACCGTTCCCGCCGCCTAGACCGCCGCCCTTGCCTTGACCGAAGCCCGTGTCCATCGTGCCGGCGCCGAAGGCGATGCCCGCGCCGTTGCCACCACCGCCAGGTCCTGCGCCTTTGAGCCCGGTGCCGCTACCGCCGCCGAGCACGAGGTCCTTGCCGTTCAGGCCTTTCAACGCATCGGCGACCGTGTTGATGGACTTGAGTGTTTGCTGAATCTCTTTCCCGGTATCGCCTTCGAGTACCTCGCTGAGACCACCATACTTCGTCGTCGGCTTCGGCTCGCCCGGCAGCTCCGTCTTGCTCGCCGCACCGTTCAGGCCGAACTTCCCTTCGGTACCCTGAATCTTCCTGCCGCCGCCTTGGTCCTTCTTGTCGTGAGCGCCCGGGTCTTTCACGCCTTTGCCGCCGCCATCGCTCGCAACCGCCGGTTCGGGCGGAACCGGCTCGCTTTGCAGCGGTCGATGGAGGCCGAAGCGCGCGGCGTACTCTTCCGGGTTCGTGAGCTCGAGCGGCTTGGGAATCGCATCGGGCGTCGTGAGCGTACGAAGGAGTCCCATCGCACCCATGTGCAAGAAGCCACTCGCGAAGAGGGAGAGCACCGCGAGCACTTCGGGCGTGCCCATGCCCGTCATCTTCTTGGCTTCGCTCGTGTATTGGAAAAACACGGAAAAGAGCCCGTACTGCACGAGCCCGTAGTCGCCGGGCATGATGGGAATCGGGGCGCCGACATTGCCGAGCGCCGCGGCGTCTTCCGTTCGGCCACGAAGAAGCACGATGCCAGCGACGGCCCCCCGCGGATCGAGCTCCCAACCGCCTGGCACCGCCCGCAGAGGCTTCGGAGAAATCGCGAGGCCGTCCGGAATTGGGAGCACGGCCTCCGGGTGATCACCAAGCTCGAACGAACGTCCGCGCTTCAGTACACGAAGCGCAATCACAGTCGTGCCCCACACAGCCGCTGCACGTAAGAGTTGAGGCTGCGAGGCCACCGCGGACATCGTCATCGTTCAAGCGTAGCGAGGGTCGCCGTGTGCGTGCAAGGAACCCTAGGGTCCTACATGTGTGGCAACACTACGCGAGCGCTCAGAGCCCTTGATTGCGCGTGTCGGAGAGCTCCTTCATGAAGCTTCGATGGCCCAAGTCTCCTGCGGCGAACTCAGCGCGAACGCGGCGGAGGAAGTAGACGATCTGCGGGCTCTTCAAGCGCCCTTCGATTTCCACTTCACCGAAGCGGTAGACCTTGGCGCCGCCATCGAGCGTCTTCGCTTCGACCGAACCGCCGACCGCGGCGCCACCGCCTGTCGCCAAAGTACCCGCATCGGGCGCCAACGCCCCCGCATCCTTCGTGCCTGCGTCGGGCATCGTGCGCGGCTTGGGTGGGGCACGACGGGGCGCAGGCTTCGGTGGCGCAGCGAGCGCCGACTCTTCTTCGGAGAACGCGAGCGGAAGCACGAACGCTGTAGCGAAAGCCAGTGTCGATGCAACATACAAGCTTCGTGTCCAACTTCGCTTCACTTCGCGGCTCCCTTTCCGGCGGCGATCATCGCGATGTACTTTTGCGCCTCCGGCCGCTGCGGATCCTTGTCGGCGGCATCGGCCAAATATTGCTCGAAGTACTTCATGCCATCTTGCGGTCTCTTGAAGAAGTCGACGAGCAGGACCCCGAGATTGAAGAGCGCTGCGGTGTTGTGCGGATCTTTGGCGAGTACGCGGTCGAGCATCGCGCGTGCTTCTTCGAGTTTCGGCCCTGGCTTGCCATCGCTTCCGCCGCGGATGGCGGCGGCGAGGCCCACCTCCGCCGCAGCGTCGTCTTTCGTGACCGCGAGAATCGCGCGAAACTGTTCTTCCGCTTTCGCGTACACGCCGGCCTTGAGCAACACCGCGCCCATGTTGGCGCGAGCGGTCGTGTCCATTGGGTCGAGCTGCGCAGCTTTCTGGAAGGACTGGAACGCAGCGGCGTCATCGCCACGCGCAAGCTGAACGAGCCCCATCGTCCGATGGGCCACAGCGCTCTTGGCATCGGTATCGATCGCCTGCTTCACGAGTAGCTCCGCGACGTCACGCTCGCCTTTCGCAAGATGACACAGCGCGAGCTCCGAGAGGGCTCCCGCATTGCCCGGTCGACGCGAAAGCACTTCTCGTCCCTCGGCGACGGCTTTGTCGAGTTGACCTGAGTCGCGGAGCGACGTCACGTAGAGCGTGCGGGCGACGAGGGCTTCTGGATTCTGCTTCACGAAGTCGGCGAGGGCGTCCGCCGCGTCTTTGAAGGAACCGCGACGACGGCGCACCTCGGCGAGCGCGACGGCAACGTCCTCTTGCGCCGGCGCGAGCTTTGCGGCGGTCGCGAGCGCGGTCTCGGCCTCCCGCAGTTCGCCAACCTGCGCGCTCACGATGCCAAGGTCGTAGTGCGCCTCCCACAGCTTCGCGTCGAGCGTGACCGCTTCGCGAAGCAGTGCAACGGCGCGGGCATGTCCGTTCGGCTCTTTGGAGGCTTGGACGCCTTGCGCCATCTTTGCGACCGCGATGGGGTTCGCCGGAGGAAGTTCATTGGGGTTCGTGGATGCTTTCGCCGCACCCTTCGCGCCGCCGCACGCGGAAAGCATGCACGCAGAAGCGAGAGCGACGACTGCGAGCACCTTGGTCCCTCGCGGTCTCATTTGGTCGCCCCCTTCCCTGCCGGAGCCTTCGGCGCTTTCGGGTCGCCCGGCTTCGTCGGTCCTGCTGCGACACCGCGTTTCGGAGCGTCGAGCAGAGGCGGCAGTGGGTTCGTCCCTTGCGAACGAATGTCGAAGCCCGTCTCCTTGAGCGGCGGGTAGAGTTCCCCGTTCAGACGACCGAGCGACTCGCGCATCTTTGCCGTCCATTGATTGTAGATGCCGAGTTCGACAGCCTTCTTCCATCCGTTCTCGTAGGCATCCAGTGCGCGCTCTTCGATGGGGACGACGAACTCGTCGATCTGCTGCTGGTAAGCTTCCTTGTCCTGATCCGAGAGCGTAGACGGAGGGGGCGCGTCACGAAGGGAGCGCGCGAACGCTTCGTAGGTACGTCCTATCTGATAGAGCGAAGCGGTCGACCACTCGGCAACGCCCATACTGACCGTATCGAGGAATACCGCCGAGGCCTGCTTCAAGAGCGCCGCCTTCTGCTTCAAACGCGACGAGAGCTGCTTCACGTCCCCCTGAATTTGGATCTCATCGAATTTCGCGAGGACGCGCTCGCCCTCCATGTAGCGTGCACGCGCAGAGGCGTAGCGCCCGTCGGCGCCGAGGCTTCCTTTGCGCTTCCCCATGGCAACAGCAGCCTTGAGCGATTCGTCGGCACCGCGGTTGTCGCCCGCCTTGATCTGCAGAAGTGCAAGCTGCACGTAGGCTTGCGCCTTGTGATCGACGTGCTTCGTGCGCGCGATGAACCGCCGGTAGAGTTCGATCGCCTGACCTCCGCGCCCTGCCCCTTCGTGGGCGCGCCCCATGTAGAACGTAACTTCGTCCGCCTCGGGAGAACTACCGTAGAGCGCGAGGAACCGATTGCCGTTGGCAATGGCACGATCGTGGTCGCCCACCGTCGTGCGAAGGACCACGGCGTTGAACGCCGCGTCTTTCGCGTGCTCGAACTTCACGAAGTGCGGGTGGTCCTTGTCGGAGAGCTGCGCGATGGCTTCGTGAAACTCTGCCGATTCGGCGAAAAGGCCCATGGCTTGGAGAGTGCTTGCGGCGATCCACGCCCCCTGCGGCGATTCCGTGCGCTCACGGTACTCCTTGCCCGTCACGAGTCGTGCGGCTTCGACCAGCGTCGCGCGGTCGCCAGATTTTTGCGCGGCGAGCTCGGCATTCACGCACGCTTGCGCAGCACGTTGATCGCGCGGAAACTCTTTTGCCGCACGCAAGTAGGCTTTGGCCGCGCCCGCCGGGTCTTTCGCGTCCATGCGCGCTTCACCTTGCTTGAACACGGACTGCACGATGAGCGTATCGAGTTTCTTCTGCTCTTCCGCATTCTGGAATGCTGGCGTCTTCTTCAGACGTCGCGCCCAGGTTTCGATGTTCTCGTAGTTCTTCGAACGATTGAACGAATCGAGGATGAGTTGCCCAGCTGGAAGTGCCTCGGGGCTGCGCGGAAAGCGTTCGATGAGTGCGCCGAAAATGCGCACGGCACCGTCGTAGACGCCGCTGTCGTAGTAGAGCTTGCCTTGGTTGAAGAAGAGCCTCGGGAGCTCCGGATCATTCGGGTAGAGCTGGGCATACAGGTCGAGCGCCTCGCCGAACTTCTTCTCGGTCTCCCCTTCACCGGGCGCGGGTGCACCGCGCTTCCGTTGCTCGAGCTCGGTGACGCGAAGGCGTTCGAGCGCAGAGAGCGCGTTGTAGAGCGCATCGTGACGGAGCTTGTTTCCGGCTTCCTTGGCCGCCACGGACTCGGGCATCGAGCGGGCGGCCGCGAGATAGTTCGTAGCCGCCTCCGAGGGCTTGTTCGTCCGATGAAACTGGATGTCGGCCAAGTTGTAGTGGACGTCGTAGGCCTGCGGGTGATCTTTGAAGCGAGAGAGATAGAGCTCGTAGAGCGAGGCCGCAGCCTCGAACTCCGCAAGACTGCTCTTGTCGCGCTGCGCCTTACCATGTGCCGCAAGTGCGCTCTGCAAGATGAGGCCGCGGACGCGCTCTTGCACTTCCGCGACGAGCTTCGGGTCGGACTGCGTACGGGCCCACGAGCCTTGCCCGGTGTAGTTCGTGAGGAGGCGGTCGTAGGTTGCGCGAAGCTTGGGGTAGTCTTCGAGTGTGTCGTAGCCCTGAGCGATGGAGAGCACCCACTGGGGAGCATCACGACTCGTCGGGTCGAGCTTCAGGAGCAGCTCGTAGGCCTCGATACCGCGCTCGTAGTGCGCCTGATCGTAGAAGGTATCGGCGAGGGCCCGCACGATCTTCACGGCGAACCTATCGCCGCCGATCTTCGCGAGGAAGCGGTGCATGTCGGTCGCCGTGTTCTTCTCGTCTTCGGTGAACACCTCGACGAGGTACTTCAGAGCTTCGCCTTCGAGCTCGTCGAGCTGCTTGCGCTCGGAAAGCGAAGCGCCCTTCTTCTTGTCCGTGACCTCGAACACTTTGACGAAGCGCGTGACGGCTTCGTCGCTCCGGTTGAGGCGCCAGAGACACCATGCGCTCTTGAAGAGTGCGAGGCCATAAAGGTCGCTGTCTTTGAACTTCAACACCTCTTCGTATTCGGCGAGGGCCGACGGGTAGTCGTTCTTGACGCTGAAGTAGCTCTCGGCCTTCGCCATGTGCGCGTCGGGAACGAAGCGCGACTTCGGGTACTCTCTGAGAATGCGCGAGAAGCGATCGAACGCTTCGTCCGACTTGCCTTGCTCGGCGGCCATGAAGCCGTCGACGTAGAGCGCCAAGTCGTACTGCGGAAACCATGGGTAGTCGCGCAGAACGCGGCCAAAGAGTTCGCGCGGAACGGTGTAGTTCGGTTCTGGTGGCGACCCGCGGCTCTCCGCGGGCTTCTTCTCCCATGCCTGGAATCGCGTCACGAAGCTCTCGCGCTCGAGCTCCCACTTGAGCTCCCCCAAACGGAGGAGCGCTTCGGGCATCTCACGCGTGCTCTTCGGAGTCTCTGCGATGAATGTAGTCAGAAGGCCGATTGCCTCTTCGCGGAGGCCTTTGATCTTCGCAAGGTCACGGTCGATGCGCCCTTCGAGGCGCGCTTCGAGTTGCTTGCGCAGCGCTTCGGGGATCCTCGGCCCGCGCGAACTTGGTTTCGACCCCGGTCCACTCGAACCGCTCCCCTGACTCGTACCGAGGTTGACGGGCTTCTTCTTCGCAGGGCCCTCGATGGTTCGCTCGGCCGAGGCTTTCGAGATCCCCTCCGGCTTCGCGCTCGGCTTGGTCTCAGGCGCGGCCGAAGCCGAAGACACCATGCCGAGGACGACGGAAAGGGAAAGACAGAGCGATGCCGCGCGCCTCACTTGCGAACCTCTCCACCCACGAATTCATCCGGCCAATCGTCACCTTCGAAGGGCCAATACTCTTCGTTGTCTTCGAGGAAGCGCGTGGGCTCGAGAGAGTCGACCGCATCCTGCGGCAAATAGCCGCCGCGGATGGCCTCGATTTCCACTTCGAGCGCGCGCTTCTTGCCGAGCACCGATTCGATGCGACCGAGGCGTGCCCGACGGAGGAGCCGCGAGAGGCGAAGATCTGCACGGATGAGCGCGTCTTTCGCGAGCGCGGTCTCGGCCTTCACGAGGTCGGCCCGCGCTTCGGCGAGCTCGGCCCCCAAGTTGTCGGCCAAGATGGAATCCGTCTGGACGAGGTCGGGGAGGTCTCTTCCCGTTGGCGTTTGAGCGAGATTGCGCGCGGCTCCGACTCCTGCGGGTTTGACCGCTTTCGCCTCGAGCACGACGAGCTCGGCTCGTAGTTGAGCCACGTTCTTGGCACCGGCAGCTTCGAGTTCTTCGATCGCACGGCGTGCCGCAACGAGTGAATCGCGCACGAGCTCTTCTTGGGAGGATGCGCCATCGCCATCGGACAGAGCCGGCATCACGCCGCCTCCTTGGGCAATGTGGTCGCGTAGCGGCTTCAACTGGGAGCGGGAGGTCGTGAGGCCGCTCGCCTGTTGGTCGAGCACCGCCAGCTTTCGACTCACGATGGCGAGACTCGGTGAACTACGTAAAATCGAAGACAGCGTGCGCGCCGTTTCCGCCCCGAGCCCGGGAATGGAGACGCCTTCCGACGTCCCTTGCGCGAGCAGGGTCGTTGCGTCACTAGGTGCATCCTGCATTCTTCTTGCGGCTTCGCGGATGGGCTCGTACGTCGCAATGAATGCGCGAAGCTTCTGGTCGGCCGAAGGAAAACGGCACATCGCGAGGTCGATGTAGGCGTCGAGGATGCGCGCCTCGTCCTCGTAACGATGGTGGATCTTGAGCGCGAAGAGCTCGTCGAGAAGCTCGCGGGCGCCTTGGTAGTCCTTCTTCTCGTAACGCGTCGTCGCTCCTTCGTAGAGCGCTTCGGCGAGACGGTCGGAGTCGCGCGGGACGAGGTAGTAGTAGTAGCGCGCATCGTCGAAACGAAACTCTTCGTGGGCAACGCGGCCCAGCGCCAAGCGCGCGAGATCGCGAACGGCAAAGAATCGCTCGTCCGCGAGGACGGGTGTCGTGCGGTCTTGGCGCTTCGGGTCTGCCACCTTGCAGAAGAGCTGCTCGCCTTCCTTGAAGCGCCCAGCCTCGACGTGAATGAGCCCCTGCAGGTAGGTCGCCTGCGACCAATGGCGCGACTGCTGTGGCACCTTTGCATAGGCCGCAAGGGCGGCGGCAGTATCGCCTTCCGCTTCTTTGGTGCGTCCCTCCAGGTAGGCGATCTCGCCAAGCGTTTCTTGCGGTGCGCTCGACGGCACGGCGCGAAGGTCGAGAAGCCCCTGCTGTAGCGGAAGCGCCGCTTGGCCACCGTTCGAGAGCGCGACTTCGACGAGGCGACGCGATGCGCGGCGACCGTAAATGGCGGCCCCCTCCCAGGCGCCGGGGTCGGCGATGACCGCACGGAGATAGGCGCGGGACGATTCGGACACACCCGCGCGGCCGAGCGCATCTCCCAGAAGGTAGCGGGCTGCGCGACCGAGTTCCGTCTTGTCGAAAAGGAGGAAGTTTGGGTGCTCGACGACCGATGACAAACGAGCAACGGCTTCGTCGGTGCGCCCCATGTCGAGCATCTCTTCGACTTCGTGGAGACGCGCTTCGACGTCCTCGCGACGGAGGTCTGGGAGCACGAGACGCCTCTTGGTCATCGCTTCCGCGTACGCGCGAATGGGCTCGTGACGCGTGGGGTCTGCGGCGGACACGGACGCCGGTGCGGGAACGGCCGACGCGGGAGGAGGCGCTGCAGGAGCTGCCCCTGCTGGCGGCGCGGGAGGATCCGCAGCGAATGCCCATGCCGATACGAGCAAGGTCGCCGCGAGAAGCGTGCGCGGCAGTTTCGCGCCCGCACGCAAGCGCATCTACTTCGCTCCCTTCGCGACCGCCTTGAACCGAACACGAAGGTCGTAGCGGCCGCTCTTGTCCGAGGGGAAGTCGCCACCCATGTCCGAGTCGTCGACGAGCAACACCTGGACGTCGAGACGCTGCTCCTTCGGAACGTCGACGATGACGCGAGAACGTTGGACCGTGCGGAACGCATCGTCACGGTCATCGCGACGATCGATGTCGACGGTGATGGCGTGCTTTCCAGGCGCAACGGCGTGGTCGTACACGGTCGCGTAATCGTCGGGGTGAAAGCCCTGGGGCGCCGCGTAAACCGCGCCGTCGTCGAGCGATACCGAGAGGCGTGCGAGCTTCGCGTGCTTGCCTTCGAGCTTGATCGAGACTGCAACCCGCGAGCGGAAGAGCGCGTCCTGCGCACTGGCGATACGCGCACGGAGTGCAGCCACGTCGGCGAGGAGGCGATCGTAGTCCGGACCCGGCAGCGGTGGACCTGCATCGGCGCCACGGCTGGGGAACTCGGAAGCCGCAGGATTGAGCGGTGATGGGCGCACGCCGCCATCTCCGAGGGGCGCCGTTCCAGGATCGGGAACGCCCATGGAACCGCTATCGGACGACGCCGTGCTTGCCGCGTTCGCACCTGGGGCATTCGCGGGACCCGCATCGGCAGCGGTCGTCGCAGAGGGCTCCACCTTCGGCGGCTTGCCGAAAGGCTTCGGACGCCTCGGTTGCGAAAACGCAGCGCCGGCGATCGTGAGGATCACCAGTGCGAGCGCGACTGAAAATCGCATGCCCACGGGCAGACGGTCCGAGCCGATCGGCAACGGGCGTTTGGAAGGCAGGCGCATGAGGCCTTCGATTGTATGACGGCTAGCTACTGAACGGGAAGAAGATCGAAGGACCAATCGTGACGATGATGTCGTTCACGAGGTGGTCTTCGCCAAGAAACGTTTGGCGGAGAAGGTGGTCACGGAGGTCCATGCGGATGCCGAACCACTTCCCGAAATAGAGCTTCGCGCCGAACCCGAAGCTTCCGGTGAGACCACGCGCCGTCGAATCGTCCGTGACGCCAGCGCCAAGGGCCACGTTGAAGTCGAAGCGGCTGATGCCCGACCCGAGCCAGCGCAATTTTCCGTAGGCGAACGACCACACGAGATGTCCGAAATAGAGGCGCCCCGGCTTGTCGGTGCGCTCTTCGACTTGGATTTGAGGGTAGCGGCGCTCGTAGCTGTCGGTGATGGCGCTGCGGAAGCGGGTGAAGGCGACGCTGGCTTCGAGCGCCAGACCTTCGGAGAAGTGGAAGGTGTACGCGCCGCCGAGCAGCCAGTTCGACGAGTACAGGTCTGCGCCATAGTAGCCGCCGAGACCCGAGAATTCATGGCGCAACGCCTTTTGGAAGAGCCGTTCTTCGACACCGCGATAGTGTCGCCCGCCGACCAGCTCCGCCTTCAGCTCCTCGTCGACGCACTGCGCGCGCGCGGTATTGCTGGTCGCCGAGACCAGCAAAGCGGCCACGAGCGGAAGCGCGGCACGGAGCAGAAAACGCGACATCGCTTCCAGGTAACCGCTCGAAGGCGCCGGTGTCAATCTTCGCCCGCCGTGATAGCGTCGGGGCATGCCTTCCCAGCAGGAACGGTTGCCGTGTGCGCTCAGCGTGAGTGGCCTCGACCCGGGCGGAGGCGCCGGCATTGCCGCCGACCTTCGAGCCTTTCGCGCGGCGGGCGTGTTCGGTTGCGCCGCCATCACGCTGACAACGGTCCAATCGACCAACGGTCTCCTTTCGGCCACCCCACTGCCCAGCAAAGAGGTCGTGGCCATGGCACGCGAAGTGCTCCGCGCACAAGACGTGCGCGCCATCAAGGTGGGAGCGCTCGGCTCCGCGGCGAATGTGAAAGCCGTCGCAGAGCTCGTTCGCAAGCATGCGGCTCTTCCTCTCGTCGTCGACCCCGTGATGGGCGCATCCCGTGGACGAGCGCGCCTTGCAGCCGAGGCGGCGGTAACGGCCCTCCGAAAGGAACTGCTCCCGCGCGCCACGCTCATCACTCCCAACGTCCCCGAGGCGGAGGCCCTCACCGGACTTCGCATCGCGAGCCTCTCGGACGCGAAGAAGGCGGCTCGCGCGCTGTGCGACCTCGGCGCCCGCGCGGCGATGGTGAAAGGCGGGCATCTCGCCGGCGCACAGTCTACGGATGTCGTGGCCTTCGAAGACGGCACGGAGCTCGCCCTTTCGTCCGTGCGCCTTCCCATTCGCACACGTATCCACGGGGGCGGATGCACGCTGGCTTCCCTCATTGCGGGCCGCCTTGCTCACGGCGACGAGCTTCGTGATGCGCTCAAATGGTCGAAGCGCGCACTCGATCGTGCTCTTCCCCACCTCCGCAACGTGGGTGGCGAGCTTCGGGTCATCGTCTTCGACTGAATCAGATGCTCGGGAGCCTGTGGTTGTCGCAGAATCAGGACGGCCACGGATGGAAGCCGAGGCTCAGAGGTTTTCGAAGTCTTGTGCGTCGCCCAAACCGTGGCGCACGAGCTTTGGCGGGTTTTGCGTGAGGTCGACGACGGTCGTCGGCACGAAACCTCCGGGCTCGTTCGTATCGATGACGAGCCCGAGCCCTTTGAAGAGGTCGTCGATCTCTCGCGGATCGATCTCGGGACGTTCGGCGTCTTTGACCTGCGCCGTCGTCGAAATGATGGGAGAGCCGAGGGCTTCGGTGACGGCGCGCATGACTGCATGATCCGGCACGCGAATCCCGATCGTCTTGCGCTTCGTTTGCACGAGGCGAGGCACCTCGCGAGTGGCCTCCAAGATGAAGCAATAGGGCCCCGGAAGGTAGCGCCTGAGGACCCGATATTGGTGGTTCTCGACGATCGCATAGCGCGCAATTGCCGAGAGGTCCGGACAGATGAACGCGAGGTGATGTGAGCGATCCATGCGCTTGATCTCGTACAGGCGCTCGATCGCGCGCTTGTTCATCAAGTCGCAGCCGAGGCCGTAGACCGTGTCGGTCGGATACGCGATCACTTCCCCGGCGCGAAGCGCACTCACCACGCGCTCCACTTTTCGTGGTTCCGGGTGCACGGCATTCATCTCGAGCAGCACTTCGGGGGCCGTGCTTATCCGAAACGATGGACCTTGTCACGCCTTGCCACCGCCACGGTCGGGTCTTGCGCTGGAGCGCGGGCACGCTAGCCTCTGCACTCGAACATGTCTCTTCGGGTTTCTCGAATCACGCGCCGTGCATCCCTGCAAGCCGCCTTCGTGTGCGCGCTCACGGCTCCGAAACGCGTTTTGGCCGACGTCGCACCGACACCCTCGCCGAGCAACGAACTCTGGACGCTCGGTGATTCGACCGCGCAGTCGATGGGCGAGGCGATTGCACACTTGCTGAAGGGCGACGCGCTCAAGACACGCAACCTCTTTCGGAACTCTTCGGGCCTCACGCGCCCCGACTTTTTCGACTGGCCGAAGACGGTGAAGCCGCTCATCGCTGCACGAGCGCCTGTCGGGCTCGTCCTTTCTTTCGGAGCGAACGACACGCAGGGCCTCTTCATGGCCTCGGAAAAGCGGGTTGCCCAGCTCGGTACCCCCGAATGGGGCGACGAGTATGCAAAGCGCGTTCGCTCGTTCGTCGACCTCTTCACCGACAAGGGCACCGAAGCATTCATCCTGGGTCAGCCATTCGACCCCACGCGAAAGTACGCACCGCTCATGCGCGCAGTGAATGACGCCTTCAAGAAGGCTGCGCAAGACGGTCAACGAACGACGTACATCGACGCCGAGGGAATCCTCGCCGACGCCGAAGGTCACTTCCAAAAGACCACGCAAGACAGTCGCGGCAAGACAATCTCGCTTCGCAACGACGACGGCATCCACATGACGAGCGAAGGGGCCCGTTTTTTGGCCATCCGCGTGCTCGAGATCGTGAAGAAGAAGCTCGAGAAGTAGCGCTTGCCTACTCGGCACTCAGCTCGGTGGTCGCATCACCACCGCGGCCATCGGGAAGCGAGAAACGCTCGCTGAAGCCCGTCGTCGAGTTCATCATCGTGCGCACCCGAGGGGCGTCTGCGAGCGAATAGAACTTCTTGCCGCTCTTCAAATGCTCGTCGACGAGCGTCATCGCCACGAGCGCCGAAGCACTGATCGAATCATGTAGCAGCACGATGCCTGCCTCGCCGTGCGCAACGATGTCGTCGCGGTACAGTTGAGTGCATTCTGCAACAGTTTTCTTCGTTGCCCAGCAGGAGAAGTCTGCAGCCGGCGCGTCTCCGCCAATGTCCCAATGAATGGGGCCAACGTATCGCGCGCCGAACTTCGCATTGAGCGCAGGCGCGTCGAGCTTGTCCCAGCTGCCGCCGGGGGTGCGAAGGAACACGACCTGTTTGCCGGCCGCACTTCGGAGAAGATTCCGCGAGAAAGTCGCGTCTTCTGCGAACAGGACGGTGTCGGCCTTTTCGATCTCGTCTTCTTGCGTGAGCAGCGCACGGCGACCGAACGCCGGGCTCGTGAAGTGACTAAAGGTGTGGTTGCCGATCGTATGACCCGCTGCCGCGATGCGCTTCAGCTGTTCAATGCCTTCTTTGCTGCTCGCGAGAGCACCAACCATGAAGAAGGTAGCCTTGACGCCCCTCTTTTGGAGCCATTCGGCCAGGTCAGCGCTGCTGCCAACGCTCGTCTGTGACCCGTCCGCGCCCTTGTAGACGACCGGCGACACGTAGACGCGAGGGCCGTCGTCGAACGTGAGGATGAGGCCTGGCGCCCCAACGCCGTTCACGGTCGATGCGCGAATGACGTCGTCTTCCACTTGATCGGCACTCCCTCCGCACGCGGCGATGGCGGCGCAGAGAAAAAGCGCAGGGGCCGAGTAGGTCGCGCGAGGAGTGCGTGAAGCCACATGACAAGAGTAACGAGCCGTCCATGCGGCTGGCTAGAAATCAAAGCAGCCATGCTTTGATCTCCTCCTACATGTCATGTGGCCTGCGCGGCGCGCGGCGGAGCTTCACGCCCCGAACGGTGTGTGTGTTGCGCCTCAGAGCCAGTCGCCACCGAGACCGATGGTCATGGGGACGACGACACCGCCACCAGCAAAAATGGGATGAATATCGAGGCCGATGGCGAACCCGGAGCGACGACCGGTCGTCTCGTTGCGACCGCCCAAGTGCAGTGCGGCGCGGCCCGCGATGCCGAAGGCGAATGAGCCAGTGCTTCCCCCCGCCGTCGTCGAGGTCACGGTGCCGCCGCTGTAGTAGTCGAGCGAGGGACCGGCAGCGAGTTCGATCTGATCGATGGGCGTGATCGACGCCATGGGACTGATGGGAACGAATGCGATGGCAGAAGCGCTGGCGCCGCCGAAACCGACGAGCGCCGTGCCGCCGGTCTGCACGTAGGCACCGAGAAGGCGGTTGAATTGCGCGCCGACGCGAAAACCCGCACCCAAGTTGAGGCCCGAGATGTCTCCGAGAAGCGGACCTGCGCCGAAATTGAAGCCGATGCGGAGCCGTACCTCTTCGCCGCCTGCGGCTGCCGCTGCGGGCGCCTCGTCCTTTTTTGCCTCCGCGGGCTTCGCTTCCGCGGGCTTCGAGGGGGCGCCGGTGGGATCGTCGGCGAGCGCCGTGCCGCTCAGGAGAAGCGTCGCCATTGAAATCGAGCTAACTAGGATGGTCTTCTTCATGTTTGTGGTCTCCGAATGGCTGCAAGCTCAGCATTAACAGGGCGAATGTGGCAAAATGCCTGAAGATCGGCCCTAGGTGCCACATAGACGGATGTGCTTGAGACGCTATTCAAAGCCGGTGGTCGAATGTCTGAAGTTGTAAGGAAGGAGATCCATCTCGGCGACAACGCCAAGGTGCTCGGGCGTATGCCGAAGGGGTTCGCACGCCTCATCTACATCGACCCTCCCTTCAATACGGGGCGACCGCAAAAACGTGACCGCATGCGCGTCGCGGCCACGACAGGCAAGGGCGACCGCAGCGGATTCGGCGGCCGACGTTTCGATGTCGAGAGGGTCGAGAGCGATCGCTATGGCGATAGCTTCGAGGACTTCGAGTCCTTCTTGATGCCTCGCATCGAGCAGTCGCTCGCGTGTCTCACCGACGACGGCTCCCTCTTCGTCCACTTGGACAGCCGCGAGGTTCACTACGTGAAGGTTGCACTCGACCGCTTGCTCGGTCGTAGCTCTTTCAAGAACGAGATCATCTGGTCGTACGACTACGGGGGACGCCCGAAGAACCGCTGGCCCGCGAAGCACGACACGATTCTGTGGTACGCGCGCAACCCGAGCGATTACGTCTTCCACTACGATGCGATGGATCGCATTCCGTACATGGCGCCTGATTTGGTCGGAAAAGAGAAAGCGGCGCGGGGGAAGACGCCTACCGACGTGTGGTGGCACACCATCGTTCCCACGAACAGTCGCGAGAAAACAGGATATCCGACCCAAAAGCCCCTCGGGATTTTGAATCGGATCATCCGTGTACACAGTAGCCCCGGCGATGTCGTACTCGACTTCTTTGCAGGCAGCGGCACGACGGGAGAGGCCGCCGCGCTTCATGGCCGGGGATTCGTTTTGATCGACGAGAGCAAAGCCGCGGTCAAGGTTGCGGCCGAGCGTCTCGCTTCCTATGCCCCCAAGTGCTTGGGCTTTTCAATGCGTTAGCGTTTTCACCCATCGGCGTTGGGAGGAATGCCCAGGAATGGAGGCGTTCCAGCGAGCGCCCTTCGTCATTTCAAATATTTACGTACGAATCACCGAGTACGCGGGCTACTTGGAGCGCCATGAGCTTCCCGCGCCTCTCACCGGCCGCGGCGGGAGGGAAGTGCGGAATACCGATGCCTTGCGTCCCGCGGGAGAATGTGGTCGAACGGGCCCGTCGAAGTTCGACAACGGAGAGGTGACCGAGTGGCCGAAGGTGCAGCATTGGAAATGCTGTGCACGTGCAAGCGTGCCGCGGGTTCGAATCCCGCCTTCTCCGCAGAGCGCGTGGCATGACGCGAGTGACGCGACCCCTCAGACAGTGAGGGGCGCGCACTCGCTTCGCCGCTTCGCTACCACTCTGAGAAACCGAGACCTAGACTCGGCCTACGCCGAGTGGCGAATCCCGCCTTCTCCGCAGAGCGAGTGGCATGACGCGAGTGACGCGACCCCTCAGCCAGTGAGGGTCGCGCACTCGCTTCGCCGCTTCGCTACCACTCTGAGAACCCGAGACCTAGTTCATCGATCATTGACCACCCTCACACCCTCGGCAGAATCCAGCGGAGGCGCGGGGCACGGCGAAGTGAGAGCGAACGCAAAAATCCCCGGCCAGCAGCCGCCGACTCGGCCGCCTCGTCGGGAGGCGTCCAGACATGCGGCCGGGGATTTTGTGCGGAGAGAACGAAGCCGTGACCCCGCGACCCGCGGGTCTTCTGCACATAGCCACAGCGATGCAACGCCTTCTGAATTCCGATCGAGCAACGACGAAGTCGGCCTAGACTCGGCCTTGGCGCCATCCATCACTCTCCCGCTCTTCCCCACACTTTGAGGGCGGTGGAGAGCGCGAAGTCCATCGAGATGGTTTCCTGCGGGCGGCGTGTCGTGTTGGCTTTCAGTTCGTCCGCTCGTGCAGCGAAGGTGGCAAAGGTGATGGGGGCGGAGAGGCGAAGGTCGGTCGCGCAGGGGGAGTCCTTGGAGCGGTCGCAAAGCCGAGGCAGGGCGGTCGAGTAGGAGCCGCCTGCGAGGACGAAGTTGCCCCACGCGTGTGCATAGCGCTCTCCGGTGCTCGCCGTGCGAAGTCGCCCCTTCATGTCTTTGCCGGACCTCGCGAGTGCCCATAGATCGACGCCTCCGAATACGTCGGGGGGCTTCAGGCCGAGGGCGTGCAAGATGGTGCGCGCCACGTCCTCGGGGGACGAGGGAGTCGTGAGGCGGGCGGCGGCTTCGGGCTGCGATGCCGGCGGGCGGAGCACGAGCGCAAGCCTCAACGTGGCCTCGTCGAGGGTCTCTCCTTCCACGAACGGAACATGCGCAGCGGTGTCGACTCCAACGTCGGACGTCACGAGGATGGCCGTGTCCTCGTCGCGATGGGTCGAACGCAGCGTATTCAAGAACCGCCCGAGGGCCGCGTCGTGCGCTCGAACCGCCAGCGCGTGGAGCGCCCAGAGGCGCGTTCGATCCGCATCGGTGAACCGCGCATTTTTCGACTTGTGGACGCGGAACAAGAAGTCGCCGGCCATCTTGGGGTCCATGCTTCCGGAGTAGCTTTGTGGTGGCATCTCCTTCAGCTCTTCGCGGAGCGCATCCCAGGGCGGATGACCGGCGCGCGCATGAATGACGAGAAGGAATCGATCGTTCGAATGCTTCTGGAGCCACTCGGCTGCATCATCGAAAATGCGTGTCGCCGGAGCTGCATCCGTGGGGTCGAGATACCGAAACGCATTCCAATCGCGGTCGAAGCCGTACGCCGCGGATGTGGTCGGATTCGCGGTAAACATGGCCGCCGAGACACCACCTTGCTTCGCGCACCCCGCAAGCGTCGTCAGCTGCGCTGGAAGTTTCGCGAGCGTACTCGTGATGCCATGGCCCGTGGCAGGAAGCCCCGTCAGTATCGTAGCCATGTTGCCCGAAGCGATCGACGTCACCGCGCGATGATCGTCAAACACGAGTCCAGTTGCCGCAAGCGCTCCGAGTTCCGGCGTTTCGGTCGTTCCTCCGTATACCGAAATGCCCGAAACGGGCAGCGATCCCAAGACCACGAGCACGACGCCACGCGCGGAAGGTGCGCGGATGTCCCCCGCGTCGGCTTTGGTGGAGTTGATCGCGGTGGGCAAGGGTGCCTCCGGTGGAGCGCCCACGTCCATCCCGACGAGCCGTGGCTCACCGAGCGCGACGCGCGATCCTTTCGACACCTTCGATACGACCACGGCAACTTCGGAAAACCCAGCACCTGCTGGCAAGGCTACGTCGATCGCGCGAAACGCTTCGCCTGCAACGACATGATAGGCGCCGAGCACCACGGGCGCCGCTCCATCTCGAAGCACGCGAACTTCAGCGTCGCCCTCGCCTTCACCGACGAGCCCGAGCTGCATCGTGAAGCGCGTACCCTCCGGCAAGAACGAGCTGCAACGCACGTAGGAATTCGCCCGAAGTTGAATCGCGCGACGCTGCGTCTTCGCCACCGTTACCGTGGCGATCGCGTCGGTTCGCGTCGGAGCGGCGTAGCTCGTCTCGTTGTCGAGTGCTCCAACGCGTACCCAGTCGATGTCCGCCGCTGCGTCGGGGCCCTTGCCGGCATTCGAGAACCTGAGCTGCAGCTCGTTCTCGCCCGGAACGATCAGATTCGAGGAAGCCTTCAGCGTGATGACCTTGACCCCTTGTTTGGCAAAGGCTCCGACGCCGGCAACCTTGCCGTTCACGAGCACCGTCACCGAACGCGCAGCGCCAGCGCGACCGCGAAGTTCGACGACCGTGGGAGTATCCGCGGGGATGTCGAAAGGCGCCGCGAAGGGCACCGAGAGCTCGCGACCCGTCACACGAAGCCAAGACGCGCCCTCATGTTCCACGGTCGTGGCTTCGGGCTTGCTCGCGCTGCCTTTGCCGCCGCGAACACGAACGCGCGCCAAAGCCGAATCTCCAAAGTCGACGAGCGCACCGCGATGCCCGAAGGAGCACGCCGGCGTCGGCTTCAACCAATCGACGAGGGTCGTGCCGACCGGCGCCTGAGCAGGCGGATTTCCCGACGGGGCGAGTGTCGCTGCCGGCGCCTCGGCGTCGAGAGACCCGAGACGTGCCGAAGGCTCACGGCATGCTCCCGCACACACGAGAACGAAGATGGCGAGCGCAGCAAAAACGAGCCGCGAGAGTAACGGTCCAAACCTCACGGTTCGGAAGGTAGTCTCACCCGCGCGATGCTTCCAGGACGAACGTCGAAGCTCCATGCAGGGCGTCCCTCACCCTGATCGATGCGGTGGGCGCCTGGCGGGAGCACCAGCGAAAGCGTGGGGCCCGCACCGCGATCGGTGCCATCGATACGGACCGAACCCTTGCTCACGGTAACTTCGACTTTTCCTTCTTCGGAGGAGGATGTGGCCGTCTTGTACGTAATCGTCGGCTGATCGCCGAAGTCTTGCACTGCTGGCGGAGGCGTCGCTGCGCTGCTCGGCGGCTGTCCCAATGACTGCATGAGAACCACGCCCGCGGCTACCGCTCCGGCGAACACGAGAGCAGTGTGCCAAAGGCGAACACCTGCCTTCGGTGGAATGCTCGCTTCTCGCGCCACCGGCGGAAGTGAAGGTGACGGTCCACTCTCTTCTGCTTGAGGGTCGACTCGAACGGAAACCGAGCTCAGCGAATCGAGATTGCGCTCTTCTTTGACGGGTTCCGCATCGCGAAGACGCGCTGTCACATCTGCCGACTTCGGAGAAACTTCCGCTCTCCGCTGCGTCAGCGGAAGTGCCGTCGGCGAGTTCGTGACGGTCGAGTCGGCACCGCCGTAGAGCGTGTGGTCCACGTTCGTCGTCACGCGACCGGGTTCTTCGACACTCACGACGGGCATGAAATCCACGTCGGTTTGATCGGCCTGCGGGAGTCGCACGGGTGCAGCCGCGTCTTCGACCAACTCTATCGAGAAACCGCGACCCGCACTGGGAGGGCTCTCGAGCGCGGGAGCTGCGGCACCCACCACGTCATCCGACTTGACGATGACGGCCGGCGGCAGTGCACTTCGGAGCTCACCTTCGACTTCGAACTTCGAGAAGTCCGGAAGGATGATCGGAATAGAGAGTTCGTAGCCACACGTGTCCTCGATCGCGCGAATCGCGCCTCGAACCGCGAGCGCCGTGAGCGTCTCTTCGAGCAAGAGCACATCGCACGTTCCTCCGAGGAGTAGTTGCTTCGGACCCTCCCCTGCCATGATCTTCGAAACGACCGCGCTTGCAGCAGGCGGGCTTGCCTTCATGAAGTCGGCGCACGCAGCGTGGTCGACCGAAAGCTTCCCCATGTTGGACGCGTCATTCATGCCGAGCGCGCGGAGGACCCGTCGGCGTTCCGTGACGAGATTCTCGAGGACATCGTCCCCAATGCGAGCTTCCTCGTCGATGGGCGCACTGCCGGCGACCCAGAATCGGCCCGCCGACACGCCGAGAAGCGATGCCATAGCGGCCTCTCCCCGGAGGATGTTGCCATCACCCGAGCTGCGCGACACCGATACGGGGGCGCCGTCTTCGAGATTGATCTCGAAGAGAAAGCTCGCATCGCGCAAGGTAATGCGTGCCGAGGGCCGCACGCGCCCAACCATCGAGACGAGGGTCGTCGCACACACGCCGTCGAGCCGGCCGCGCACTTCGCCCTTGTCTTTCACGCGCGCTTCGATGCGAGCGATGGACCGAAGGAGTTCCCGCGCATTCGCGAGGAGCGTGAGGTCGTCGCTCTCTTTGCGCAAGAAGCCGTTCGCTGGCATTCCGAGCTCACGAACGCGCTGCAGGAGGTCTTCCTTCCACGAAAGGACGATGATGGGACGGTCGCGAAGGAGCACGTCCTTGCGAAGCACACGACACAGCGAGATGCCATCCATGCGAGGCATGAGGACATCCGTGATGACGAGATCGGGAGGGCTTTCGTAAGCGCGAAGAAGTGCAGTCTCCCCGTCGAGCGCTTCGTCGACGATGCAGCCAGCCGACCGAAACGCGTCGGCCACGAACCACGTGACCGCCGGATCGTCATCGACCACGAGGATGCGACGACCGGTAAGGTCGACGTCTTTCGCAGACGTACGGCTCGCACCCGTCATGCGCGTGTCCCTTGCCACGACGGTGTCGACACTCGGGGCGATGAAGTGCGCACCGAGCGGCCCCGTACTTCGAAAGCGGGTCGCGCCGTGGGTACGCGCGGCAATACTCTCGCGAATGCGCGCCGCGGCTCCCCAGAGCGGCGCAAGTACGTCGGTACCCACGTCAAACGGGATGGCCAGGTTGGGGTCACCGAGGACGGCGAGCTCCGTGCGGATCTCTTGGCTGAGTCGGTCCGCGAGTTCGTTCACCGTGAGCGTTCCCAACGGTCGCACGGGTGGTTCTTCTTGGTTGGCAGCGGAGCGCGCTTCATCGCACGCGACACGAAGGGCCATATCGTCCCCCTTCGTCACGACAGCACTCGGACCGAGCGCCAAGAACTGCGCCTTCTTGCTCTCTACGTCGAACGTGCCCACGACGACGACCGGCAGAGCATCTGTCGCCGGGTCATCCATGAGCGCCGAGGCGAGCTCATACGCGTCTTCGACATCCGCATCGATGACGACGAGGTCCAGCGCGCCGTCTCGCACGAAATCGAAAGCTGCCCCCGCATCGTTTGCGTAGTCACACGCATACGCAAGGCCATCGGCAGAGACGACCGTGAGCGCCATCGCATCGCCGGCCGTACCGAACCAGAGCGCTTTGGCGACTTGGGTCGGACCACGCTCCGCCATCACGGGAGCGCCGTTTGCGTGTCCCTGGAGCTCGTCGAGCGCTCGGACGAGGTCCGGATGAATTTCTCCGCGGGTTACCGATCGGTCGAACAAGCCGATCGCATCTGCGACAGCGCGTTCGAGACCATCGAGCTTCAGCGATCGTGCGCCTGCGCCCAGCGCATGAAGCTTGCGACGGAGGTCTCCGCGAAGAACGGCGTACTGATCGCTCTTCTCTTCGGGCGATGCATCGCCGAGCTCCGGATCCGCGAGGCGGGCGACGAGACGCTGCATGTCCGCCACTTTCCGGCCGACCGATGCGACGAAAGAAGAACGAGCGGAACCCAAAGGAAAATGCGCCATGTCGATCGGCGGTATCATGCGCAACCGAGGCGGGCCCAATTTTTGGCAAAAGCCCACGCGAAGCCTCGAGAAATGCAGTTACTATCGAGACGTCGTGATGCGCCAGAAGCCGCACTTTCGAGCAGCGTCTGAATCGGACCTCGACCGTCTGATCGACATTCATTTCCGTGCGTTTCCCGACCCACGGGGCGAGGTCGAACGCCTTCGCAACTTTCGCGACAACCGGTTCGGACCTCTCTCGAGGCTGGTCGTTGGCGAAGTGGCGGGGAGCGTCGTCGCTCACGCCTTTCTCTTCGACTTCGAGCTTGGTTGCCGTGGGGTCGTGCTGCCCGTCGCGGGAGTCGCCAGCGTCGGAGTTGCTCCCGAAGCCAGAGGCCAAGGAGTCGGCACCGCGCTTGTCCACCACCTGCACGACGAAGCGCGCAATCGGGGCAAAGTGGCGAGTCTCTTGTTCCCCTTTCGCGAAGGGTTCTACGCACGGCTCGGCTATGGCAAAACGACGCCTACGATCGCCCTCGAATGCGCGCCGCGTACATTTTCTTCCCTCGAGGGCAATGCGTCGGTGCGAGCCGCCAAGGGCAGCGACCGAGAGCGCATCGTCTCCTTCTACACCACCCGAGTGTCCGAAGGGCTCGGCCGCATCGAGCGAAGCGATGCGACGTGGAACAAGTTCTTCGCGGATCCGAAGCGCTATCTCCTCGTCGCGGAGCGCGATGGCGCATTCGCGGGCTATGCCATGCTTGGCTTCGACCAGGACGAAAGCCACGCTGCGATCACACTCTACGTGCACGAGCTCCTGGCCATCGATGCCGCCGCGGAGCGCAGCCTCCTCGCGGTAGTCGGTGCCCAACGAAGCAACGTTCTCGACGTCCGCCTCGACGTCCCCTATGGGTCCTACCTCCCGCAAGCGCTCGTCGACATGGACGCGCTCCGTTTCGGAACAGAGCGACAAGAGCACACGGTGGGCAAGCTGCTCGCGGGACCGATGGTGCGCGTCCTCGACTTCGAATCTCTCCTTCGCTCACGCCCACTCGCGGGCACCGGTTCGTTCTCGTTCTACGTTGCGGAAGAAGGTGTAACATACACTCTATCGCACACCACCAACGGTCGAACATGCCACGTGGAACGTGGAGAAGGAACGAAGGCACTCCTCACCCCCATCGCCGCGGCGTCTTCCCTCCTATTGGGAGGTGTTTCCGTCTTCGCACTCGCGGCCGCTGGCCTCTGTCGCGGGGACCAACAGAGCCTCGCCGCGGCCGCGACCGTACTCGGCCAAGACGTCTTCTTCGGTTGTGACGCATTCTGAATCGCTTCGAGAGAGGGCGATCTGACGAGGAAGCCGAGCGTCTCTCTATGGTACCGTCTCTTCCCGTGCACCTTCGGACGTCTTCTTTCACTCTATGCGCGTTCTTCGCATGCCTATGCGCACCTCGTGTCGCTGAAGCGGTCGAGCCGGCCATGGAGCTCGCCCTCCCCGGCACGAAGATAGAACTCGTGCGGGTCGCGCCGGGGTCCTTTTTGCAAGGTTCGGATCCGAGTGCGAAGAGCCGCAAGGACGACGAAACCCCTCGCATCGTGACGATGACTCACGAGTACTTCCTCGCGAAGACGGAGACCACGGTTGCGCAGTATCGCGCTTTCGTCACAGCCACCGGCTATCGAACCGAGGCGGAGAAGGGCGAGAGCGGAGGCTTCGGCTGGGAAGACGGGAGGCTCGTGCAAAAGCCCGCCTATACGTGGAAGAGCCCTGGCTTCGCACAGGCCGACGACTTCCCGGTCGTACTCGTCACGTACGCCGATGCAGAAGCCTTCACCCAGTGGGCGAGTCGCCTCTCGAAGACGACAGTGCGTCTACCGACCGAAGCCGAATGGGAATTCGCGGCGAGTGACCGCGGTGCTTTCGTCAACGTCGATCCGTCGCGCTTGCCGCCGCTCGGTACCTTCGCGCGCAAAGAAGGGCCGACTCGAGTTCGCTCGCGAGCCCCCAACGCGCTCGGCATCTTCGACCTCGGCGGCAATGCGGCGGAGTGGTGCTCCGACTTCTATGGACCGAGAACGAACTCTGCAGCAAAAGACCCGAGCGTTGCGACGGCTCCCTCCGACCCATCGCCCGCACGTCGCCTCCTCAAAGGGGGTTCGTTTCGCACGACGGTCGCGAGCGGGCGCCCTGCTGCGCGTGATCGCAGCACGCCCGGCAGTCGCAATGCCGACAACGGCTTTCGCATTTTGGTCGATGTTCTCAATGAGCGACCGACCGCAAACGCGATTGCGAACAGTACGAGCGACATCCCTCCACTGACCGAGCAAGCGCCTAAGGTAGCTGCGGCTTCGGAGACCAACAGCGCGTACTACCTCGCAATGATTCCTGCTGCTCTCGTCGGTATCGGCCTGTGGCTGGTCACGAAGCTCTTTCGCAAGAACACTCGGACGCATCACGGAAACGGGATGTTCACCACCCTTCGCAACGATGGATTCCTGTTCAGCGCGCAAGGCATGCCTCCCGATGCGCAGCTCGAATACCAAGCGCGCGTGCGCGGCGTCATCGTGCGCGATCGCTTTCTGCGCGGCCCTTCCCCCACCGGCACCTTCGTGTTCACCGGTGCGCCTCCGACGGAGCTCATGGTCCGTCTACTTCACCCGGGGACGCGCGCAGCTGCCGGGAGCTATCGGCAACAAGACGGAAGCACCTTCGATGACGATGCCTACCGGCGAGGCCTGATGCTCGGGCAACTGCACTCGAACAGCTCGAGCACGTTCAGCCGAGAGCATCACCACCATCACCATCACGACGGCTCGGATACGTCTTCGTGGTCGTCGAGTAGCTCCCCCGGCGGCGCAAGCAGTGCGACCGAGAGTGCGGGTAGCACGTCCGAGAATTCGAATTGGTCACCGTCGGCATACTGAGAGCCGCCATCGTAAAAGGCGGCGCCGAAGCTGGCGCAGAGGATCGCCTCGCACGGAGGACCGAACGTTGTCTTTCGACTTTGGGAGTCGACCTTGCTTTCAGCTGCGCCTCGTTCGAAGAAGCGCAGTCCCTTCATGCCTCGCAGGGCGATCCATCCTCGCTCTGGGTCCTGCGGGCCGGCGCGGTGCCGTTTCGCGGGCCGAGCGCTTCGATGCCTCTCGGAGCTCCCGGCACGGCGCTCGTCGGCTACTCCTTTCAGCGAGGTGAACTCGCCGCCGCCCATCACGACTTCGAGGTCGCGACCGGTGGGGACACGGGCGTGCGTAGTGCGACACACCCGCGGGTGGATTTCGACAGTCTTCTCCTCGGCCCCTGGAAGTCTGCGCCGCGGAGATATGTGCACAGCACATGTGTCGACGTCGAATTCGATGCAACCCTCCGCGTCGGCGAGATCGTAACATCTCTCCACCGAGGTGGCGCTGAGCGTGTCTTCATCGATTCGGTTCACCTGCTACGGGCCGAGGGACTCTTCGTCGTGCCGCTCGTTATCGATCGCGGCCAGCGTAGCGTCTTGCCTGCACCTTCCGGCACGCGCCTTCTCTACGAACATGCGAAAGGCAAACAAGCTCGGCTCGCACTCCTCGTCCGAACGGTGATGTCGCTCGGGCTCGACGTCCTCCACGTCCACCTGATCGATCCCGAAACCTTGACGGGGCTGAAAGCCCTCGGCATTCCCATCGTCCTCACGGTCCACAATACGCGCCCGGGATGGCCTGAAGGCTACGATGCCTTGACCTCCGAACATGCGTCTCTCTTGCTCGGCTGCGGCAGGTTGGTCGCCGAGGAGATCGCTTCGTCGACGAACCTCCCCGTTCGCATTCTCTCGAACGCGGTGCGACCCATGCGACACGCAACCAGCCGAGACGAGGTGCGCTCGCTGCTCGGTCTATCCGCCGGAGCGTTCGTCCTCCTATGCATTGCGAACCTGCGGGCACAGAAGAGGCTCGATCGCGTTCCAGCCATCGTTGCAGAGCTATCCGCACGTGGGATCGATGCACATGCTCTCATCCTCGGAGAGTCGCTCTCCGACGGTGCAGCGGTGCACGCGCGCATCGACGAAGAGTGCTCCAGACACGGCGTGCACGAGCGCGTTCACTTGCTCGGTCCGAAGGAGGACGTCGTCCCGTTTCTGGCGATGGCCGACCTCTTCCTCTCGACGAGTGACTTCGAGGGGCTCAGCATCGCGCAGCTCGAAGCCATTCAAGCAGGCATGCCCCTCGTGCTGACGGATGTCGGTGGTGTTCGGGAGCTGTGGGAAGGCCATGGCCGTCCGACTTGCATGAAGCTTCTTCCACCGGACAGCACCCCCAACGCATACGCGGACGCGATCGTGTCGGCACACGGGAGCCCGGAGAGGCCAAAGCTCGCCTCCGCGTTCTCCGCCAACGTGTACGCACGCCGCCTGCGAGAGCAGCTCGTGGAACATGCGAGCGCGCCGGCGGAGGAAGGCCTCTTGCTCATCACCAACAATTTCGCCACCGGAGGCGCCCAGACGAGCGCGCGCCGCCTCTTGAAGGCACTCGCAGAGAGCGGAAGACGCGTCGCCGCAGCCGTCATCGAAGAGAACCCTCGTGCGCAGACGGCCGGCCTCCGCGCCCTTCGCGCATCAGGCATCACCGTGTACGAGGCGAGAAATGCGCGCGAGCACGACCCGCTCGAAACGACGGACGACATCGCAACGTTTGCCCGCACGCGAGGCTTCCGGACGATCGTCTTCTGGAACGTCATCGCCGAACACAAAGTGCTGATCGCCGACGCGCTCAGCGGAAGGCGCCTCTTCGACGTGAGTCCTGGAGAAATGTACTTCGCCTCGCTCGCGCGGTATTTCGAGCGACCCCGGAGCGATCTACCCTATCGGACCGCACGAGACTACGGGGCCCTCCTCGAAGGCGTCATCGTAAAGTACGGTGACGAACGGGCGCGCGCCAGCGAAACGCTGGGGGCCGAGGCACACGTGATCCCGAACGGTGTGGTCCTACCTTCTGGCCTGGCCATTGGCACCGGCAGTGTCATCGGAACCGTGGCGCGACTCAGCCCCGACAAGAAGCTCGAAGAATTGTTCGAGGCGTTCCAGATCGTACGCGCCTCGGCCCCCGACGTTCGCCTTCTCGTCCTTGGTGGGGTCGACGGAGCGCACGCGGACTACGCGGAGAGCTTGCAACGCTCCGCACCCGACGGCATAGGCTTCGTGCCCGAATGCGACGATCCGAGCGCGTTCTTGGATACCCTCGACGTCTTCGCCATGATCTCCGAACCCGCAGGCTGTCCCAATGCGCTGCTCGAGGCGATGGCGCACGGACTCCCCATCGTCGCCACCGACGTGGGGGGCGCACGGGAACTCGTCGGCGATGCGGGCGTGGTGGTTCCCCGCGCCCACCCGAAGAAGCTCGCCCATGCCCTCATGGCTCTGCTCACCCACCCCGGGGAGAGAGCACGTTTTGGCGCTGCGGCACGCGCCCGCGCGGAAGCTCGGTACTCCATCCAAACGATGGGCGACCGCTATGCTTCCCTCTTCTTTCCGCGGGGCGCGTCTCAATAGGTAGACCCCACGCGAAAGGTCGGCTATTGCCGGCACATGCCTGCTTTTTCCGCTGAGCGCATGTACACGTATGGTCGCAGCCTTCGCAGCCACGTTGCCGCGACGACCCTCGCCGTCACGTGTGCGGCCGCTATCTTTTCCTGTGGCGGAGAAGCCGCTGGCCCGAACAAGAATCTGCTCGCCGACAAGTGGCTGAAACGCGCCAACGACGGCTACCGAACCGCTGACATGGACGACGCCAAACTGGCGGTCGACGAGGCGCTCAAGATCAACCCGGCGAGCGAAAGCGCGCGTCTTCTTCGCGGGCGCATCGCCCTCGCCAAGCTCGACTTCGCCGACGCTCTCAAGGCGACGGAAGGCATGCAGTCGACCGAGGCCCACATGATTCGGGGTCGCGCGCATTGGTACGCGGGTGATATCGAGCGTGCCGCGGACGAGCTCGACGCGATGCTCCGCGACCCCAACGTCAAAGACCCTTGGGCCAAGGACGTCGCGCAGCTCGCGCGCCGTGGCAACGGTCGCAAGCCCTTCGCCATGGAAGGCGGCGTGGTCGCCGTGACGGAGATGCCGCAAGCCGGATCGCTGCTCGTCGTTCAATGCGAGCTCGAGGGAGAAAACATCCTCGCACTCGTGGCGACGGGCGTGGCCGAGCTCACGGTCGACTCCGCGTCGAGGCGCGAGCCCGCATGGGTAAACCTTCGCTTTGCCGACCGCATCGAAGTGAAGGACGTTCCCGCCATCACCCAAGACCTGAGTGGTCTTTCGAAGCAGCTCGGCGCGCCCATCAAGGCGCTCCTCGGCGTCAACTTGCTGCGGCACATGCACGTCACCTTCGATCGGCGTGCTGCGCAGTTCGTCGTTCGTCGCGAAGACCCGCCGGCCCCACCGGATGCGACGCGCGTCCCGCTCTACTACGTTCGCGGGGGAGGCATGCTCGTACGCGCTGGCTTCAGCAAGAAGTCGGACGCGCTGGCGAGCCTCTTCATCGACACCTCGACGCCCTATCCGATGGCCCTCTCCGACGAAACGTGGGGCCTCGCAGGTATCCCCCTCACCTCGCTTCGCGGTGACCCAGGTTTGCCGCCCAACTACCGCGCCGGCATCGTTCCGCTCGTGCGCGTGGGTAGCTTCGACGTTCCGCAGGTGCCGGCCGTCCAAGGGGCCGAGATGGACGACATCAAGAAGCGTGTCGACGTCGACTTCGGCGGTATCTTGGGTGCGGGCTTCCTCATGCCTTTCCGCGTGACGTTCGGCGACGAAGGCCGGTTCGCTTGGTTCGAAACGGGTCCCGACACACTCGTCGCGCCGCCCGGCGACAAGGAACCTCCGCAAGCCACGCCGCCGGTGCAGACGCCCCCTCCGGCCGCGACGTTGCCGGCGCTCGCGCCGAGTGCACCCCCGAAGGCCGGCGTCAAAAAAGGCCTGAAGCCGTGACCGCCATTGCGCGGCTTGCGGTCTACGCAGGCAGTTTCGATCCGGTCACGTACGGGCACCTCGACCTCATCGAGCGCGCATCGCACCTTTTCAGCGACGTCATCGTCGCGATTGGCGTGCACCCTACACGCAAACCGTTGTTCAATGCCGAAGAGCGCATGGCTCTCCTCCACTCCGTCGTGGCGCCCTACCCGAACGTTCGCGTCGACGCGTTCGACAATCTGCTCATCGACTACTGCAAACAGAACCGTGCGCGCGTCATCGTGCGCGGCCTGCGCGCCGCCACCGACTTCGAGTACGAGCTCCAAATCGCGCATGCGAATGCCGACCTCTCGCCTGAGATCGACACGGTGTTTCTGCCCACGCGCACGAAGCACGGCTTCGTATCTGCTTCGCTCGTTCGCGAGATCGCCACGCACGGTGGCGACGTGAGCCGCTACGCGCCACCGAGCGTGTGCGCAGCACTGAAAGAGAAGTTCAAGACATAGGCGCGCGACCGTCACGCTTCCGCTTGAGCAGCGCTTGGAGCGTGTCCGGAAGGTCTGTCTCGGCTTGCACGGCAGGGGCTTCGGGGACCCCCTCGGGTGTGTGCGGCGCCATCCGGAACGGATGCACGTCCTGCACGGGCGGCGCCTCCTCTTTCTTCTGGAAGCGGCTTCGAATGCGCTCGATCAGCCGGCGAACCCTCATTCCCTCCAGTGTAGCCAAATCACGCTCGTTCGCCACGCGCGAGCCTTCGGAACCGAAAGTGCGAGTGCGCTACAAATGTGCGCGAAAACCCGCTGTCGCGGTAGAGTGCACGGTATGGAGAAGCAGGCGACGGGCGAAGTGCGTTCCCCCAGCGGATTGGTCGACGAGAGCGTGGGGTTCATTCGAGCGCGCATCCAAAAGGACGGAATCACGGACGCGCCCACGGTGGGGCTCGTTCTCGGCAGTGGGCTCGGCGCCTTCGCAGATACCCTCTCGGGTGTCGTCAAGATTCCCTTCGGCGAGATCCCGCACTTCAGAGCCTCGAAAGTCCAGGGTCACAGTGGCAATCTCTGCTTCGGCCGCGCCGGCGAAGTCCGCGTCGTCTGCATGCAGGGCCGTGTCCACAGCTACGAAGGGCATGCAGTCAGCTCGGTAGTCCACGGCGTGCGAACCATGGCTCGCCTTGGCGCCAAGGCCGTCCTCTTGACCAACGCGGCGGGTGGCCTCGACCCGAACTGGACCCCCGGAGACCTCATGGTGATCACCGACCACTTGAACCTGACCGGTCTCACGCCGCTCCTCGGCATGAACGACGATCAGCTCGGTCCACGGTTTCCCGACATGTCCCAAGCATACGCGCTCGAGTTGCAAAAGGCCGCTCACGACGCCGCGAAAGACACGAACCTTTCGCTCAGGCAGGGCGTCTACGCGGGACTTCTCGGCCCGAGCTACGAAACACCCGCCGAGATCCGCATGCTCCAAGGCATGGGCGCACACGCCGTTGGGATGAGCACGGTGCTCGAGACGATCGCGCTTCGCCACATGCGCGTTCCCGTGGGAGCGCTGTCGTGCATCACGAATCTCGGCGCCGGCATCGCGAAACACGAACTCAATCACCAAGAAGTCGAAGAGATTGCCAAGAAGAAGCAAGCCGACCTGTTGAAGCTGCTCGAAAAATGGGTGCAGTACGCAGACAAAGCGGTGCGCACCTCATGAAGCGCGACGCCGTTTCGCTCGAAGACCTGGCCGTCCTGGCGAAGGCCGTGCGAAAGCGCGCACACGCTCCCTACTCACGCTTCAAAGTCGGCTGCGCCCTTCTGACGAAAAGTGGAAAGGTCTACGAGGGCTGCAACGTCGAGAACGCATCGTTCGGAGCCACCATTTGCGCCGAACGCGGAGCGGTCATGCAAATGGTAGCGGGGGGTGATCGCGAGATCACAGCGTGCGCGATCGTCGTCCCTGGCAACGTACCGGCAACGCCATGTGGCATGTGTCGTCAGGTGCTCGCGGAGTTCGGGGCCGACTTCGACATGCTCCTCATCGGCATCGGTGACGATGGCAAAGACGTGCAAGCGCGAACACGCTTCGCCAAGCTCTTCCCCGCGGCCTTCCGCATGAGCGAACTCGCGAACGGCCAGAAGGCACAGAAGGCTGCCCGCGCGGCGAAGGCAGCGAAAGCGAGCACGCTGGGCAAGCCCGCGAAAACGAAACGATAAACCTTCACCCACATCGCCGCCCGCAGTCACTGGCCCCCAGGGCAGGGGGGAAGACCCCCCAATCGGGCGCCATGGATGTAAAATTCCTGAATCGTTCTGGGGCGTCGAAATTGGCCCGGATCCTGCTCTACTTCCAAGGTGCCCTCGTACGTCGCGCGTGCGCTGCGAGGTGCCCCTCAAAGGTTCAACCCATGAAACGCCTTCCCCGAGCTACCCAACATCCGACGCTGGCCGTTCTTCTCGCCGCGCTCTCTCCAGCCATTCTCGCTGGCGCGTGCACGGAGGAGACGAGTGGCACGGACCTCGGCGTCTCCTCGATCGTGTTCATCAAGCGCGCACACACCGTGGTGGGTGCGAACGGCAAGGTGAGCGTCAACGTCGCTGGCGGCAACGGCCAGGTGCTCGACTACGAGCGCTATGTCCCCGGCGGCAGCTTGAACCTGCTCTCGCCGCCCAGGCCCGACGGTCAGCTCACGAACCTCACGGAGCAATTCAAGGAAGCCGACTTCAACGGCGTCGACGTGTCATTCGACGCGAAGCAGGTCGTCTTCTCGATGAAGAAGAACGCAAACGACCACTACCATCTCTACACCGCACAGCTCGAAGGCAACCACGAGATCCATCAGCTGACGGGCGGAGACAACGACGACATCAACCCTATCTACCTGGGCAAAGGTCGCATCGCGTTCGTGACGAATCAGATGTACACGGAGATGGGCACCCGCGCGGACGAATACGAGCATGCTCGTGCGGTCACCCAGCTCGCGACCATCACGGTCGAAGGCGGCGATGCGGACAGACGGCTCGCATCTCAGAACCTCTCGCACACCGTCGCGCCCTTCCTTCGCTACAACGGCAAGGTCGGCTACTCGCGATGGGAGCACCTCGGCGCCATCAACGACGTGAAGCTCCTCGAAGCCCTTCCCGACGGCACGCAAATGACGGCCATCGCAGGCCAACACGGCAAGCCCTCCACTGCACTTTTCAGCGTGCGCGAAGTCGAGCCCAACGTCTTCGTGGCCATCGCGACCTCACGCAATCGCACCATCCATGCGGGCGCCCTCGTTCGCATCGACGCGCGCAACCAGAAGGACCCGGTCTGCCTGGATGCGAAAGCCAACTGGACCGGCCACCAGTGCCTCGACGAAGAAAACGCGAAGTACGAGATCCTGACGCCCAACGTGCCCACCGGCAACGGCCCCTCGCCGGTTGGTCGCTATCGCACACCTGCCATGTTGCCCGATGGGCGCTTGCTCGTGTCGTTCGCCGAGGGACCCGTCAACGACCTCGCGGAAGCATCTGCCACGCCGCCCGACTTCGGCATCTACCTGTTCGACCCGAAGACACAGAAGAACCAGCTCGTGTACAATACACGTGACCTGTGGGAAGTAAACGCAACTCCGGTCATCACACGCAAGGAACCAGAGAGCTCTTCGGACCTCATTGGAAAGAACATCGACACGACTCTGCCCGTGAAGATCGGCTCCGTCGACATCACGAAGACGAGCCTCAACGAAGGCGTGACCGGCGCTCAGTTCGAGGACACGACGCTAGCTGCTGCGTTGAAGGAAGCGGTCAAAGTGCGCGTCATCGAAGGTTTCTCGAGCGAAGGCGCACCGGGCGTCAGCATGTTCGGCCTGACGATGGACGAAGGCGCCGCCGTGCTGGGCGAAGCGAAGGTCGAAAAAGACGGCAGCTGGCTCGCGAACATCCCGCCCTACTTGCCGGTGCACCTCCAGCCGCTCGACAAGTTCGGCCTCGCGATCCGCAATCAGCGACTCTGGATCCAGGGTATGCCCGGCGAGTCGCGTCGCTGCGTGGGTTGCCACGAGTCGCGCACCAGCGACAGCTTGGCGAAGTTCGGACCGACCGTGGCCGAGCAGCGTCAACCAGAAAACCTCGTCGTTCCCATCGCCGACCGCGCGGAGTACGGCTGGGTCGCAGCCATTCAGCCGGTACTCGACGCCAAGTGCGTCAGCTGTCACGGCGGCGCCGACACGAGCAAGGACCCGTTCGCGGGCAAGACCTACAAAGTCACGATGACCGACACTGCGACGGGCACCCAGACGACCTACGAAATTCCCTACCTCGACCTCTCGAGCAAGGAAACGACAGTCGTCTACGACAGGCGCGTGGCTTCCTACGCGCGCTCCTACGTGAGCCTCTTCTATCCCGCGGCCATGGAGATGGGCATGGGCAAGACCACCATCGAGGGCGAAGTCGCACCGAAGTGGGCGATCCCGAACAGCGCCCGCACCTCGAAGGCCATCGAGAAACTCAATGTAAAAGCAGCTGACGGCGCGTTCGCCTTCCCATCCGGCAAGACCCACCCCGAAGACAAGGGCGTCACGCTGACCGACGAAGAGCGCCAAGCGCTCATTCGCTCGATCGACATCGGCGGTCAGTACTTCGATCGGAAGCACAACGACAAGTTCAAGCCGAACGCGAGCGACCCGACCAAGGTGTACAAGTGAGGAGCATGACGATGAGCACGAAACTCTACGGTTACGCCTTCGCCGCGATTCTCGCTTCTGCAGCACTCTTCGGAGGCAAAGAAGCCAAGAGCAATACGCTCGCCGATAACGCGAATGGCATTCGCAACGTCTACGGCGAGCTTCCCGTCGACCAGGCCGAGAACCTCTCGACCGGCGAACAAATCCTGAAGGTCGCTGGCTCTGGCGCCCCGAGCGCCATCTGGGAAACGCTCGAGCGCGGCGAGCGCGTCGAATGTCTCGATTGCATCCCGGCGGTCGAACCTCTGCTCTACGACGCGAACCCGCAAACGCGCGAAATCTCTGCGTGGTGGCTTCGTCGCCGGGTATTCGGTGTGTTCGGTCCGGGGGAAGCCTACGAGCGCACCGTCAAGACCCTGCAGAACCAAGCAGAGCCCGCCAATCGCCGCGCACATGCCGCTTCTGCGCTGGGTGAGTTCCTCGTGGCGCCGGGCATCGATGCGTGTGCAGAGGCGATCAAGACCGATCCTGCCCCCGAAGTGCGCGCCGCAGCCGCCAGCGCCCTTGGACGCTTGAACAGCGATGGCGCCGGAGCGCTCACGGTCGCGCTCTCCGACAGCGACAGCGAAGTGAAGCTCGCAGCGTTGAAGAGCGCCGGGCGCATCAACACACTGGTCGACGTTTCGGCGATCGCGAAGCTCTCGGGCGACAAGGACGCCAATGTGCGCAAGCGCGCCATCGAAGTCTTGGACACGTACAAAGCGAAAGATACGGCCGCCGCGGTCGCGGTTCTCGCCAAGAACGACCCCGATTCGGAGGTCCGCCTTGCAGCGTGCCACGCCCTCGGGAGCTTCGGTTCGGCGGCACAGCGTGGGGTTCTCGAAGACCTCGCCAAGAACGACCCGAACTCGCTCGTACGGGACCAAGCGCGAATTGCCCTTCGCCGCCTGTAGGAACTTACACTCGATGTGTCGTATGATCACCCTCGCGAATGCGTAGCTCTGCTCTTGCATCGGTCATCATTGCGACCGGAACGATCGTTTCGCTCCTTCCGTCGGGCTGCTCGAGCGACTCGGGCGCTTCGTCGACGTACTTCGAGCGGTCCATCAGCCCCATCTTGCAAGCCTCCTGCGTGCGTACGAACACGGGCGCCTCGTGTCACGTCGCGACACCGAAAGGCAACGCATTCGGCAACCTCGACACCGCAACGTTCGCCGGCGTCGACAAGCGACGTGACCTCCTCGCTGACTACGGTCCCTACGGCCAGCCCGCGTTCCTCCTCAAGGTCATCCCCAACGGGCAGATCGACATTCAATCGTTCGATGGGACGAAGGTCACGCTGACGGCGGACATCAAGCACACGGGTGGCCCCATTCTCGATCCGACCGCGAGTGGGTTCCAGGTCTTGAAGCGTTGGGTCCAAAACGGCGCAACAGAGAACAATGGCGGAAGGCCTCCCGCCACCGTCGAACGCAAACCGTGCAATCCCTTCGTTCCGCGCGAAGCTGGGTTCAATCCCGCCGTCGACCCGCCCGGGAAGGACTTCGCGACCTTCAAGAACCGCACGAACACCGTCATCGGAGAGAAGTGCAGTGCCGGCAATTGCCACGGCACCATCGCGAACGAGCTCTACTTCACGTGCGGAGGGGCAAACGCAACCCCCGAGCAAGTTCGCTGGAACTACTTTGCAGCAGGTGAATACCTCGCGAAGGTCGCAGAGCAGAGCGAGCTTCTTCGGCGGCCACTCGCTCCCGCCGTCGGAGGGAGCTTCCACGAAGGCGGAGTCGTTTTCGAAACGCAAGAAGACCCAGGCTACGCGGCGCTCCGCGATTGGAGCGTCGAGCACGGGCCCGCGAAGACCGACTCCGCGACACAATTCGGTGAAGGGTTCGCGTTCTTCTCGAACAAGGTCCAACCGGTCCTCGCCAAGAAGGGCTGCATGATGATGCAGTGTCACTCGGCGGCGATGTTCCACGACTATCGCTTGCGCGGTGGATCGGGCGGCGCCTTTTCGTTCTCTGCGACGCGGCGCAACTACGAGCTTTCGCTCGCGCAGCTCTCCATCGAAAGCGACGACATCGATGCGAGCCGCATGATCCGCAAGAATCTCTACCGACCCGACCAGTACGACGGAGGCGTCGGAGAGCTACATCGGGGCGGTCCCCTGTTCGAAGACTTCGGGACGACTCCCGCGCGCGGCGAGCTGTGCGACACCGCAAAGGCCGGGCAAATCGCGCCGAATTACGCGCTCCCGCCATACGACTACCAAGCGGGTGACCTCGACAAGATCCCACCCTACTGTGTCATCCGCGAGTGGTTGCGTGTAGAGCGCAACAAAGCGAATCTCACGCCCTTCACGGCCGTCGTGTACGTGAAGCGCAGCATTCCCACCGGTCCGAACCGCTTTCAGGACTTCGACGTGTATACCCCCGGTGCCGACCTGCGCCTGTTGAAGGTCGCCGTGCTGGGCACCGCAATCTCGCCGGGCACCGACGAATCGCTGAACGCGAAGTGCGGCCTCGACAAGGCAACTGCCGATATCAAGCGTCCGTCGGTGTCGTGGGACGGCAAGAAGGTCGCATTCGCGGCGCGGACCTCGGCCAGCGAACCTCTGCAGATCTACGAGATGAATGCCGACGGGTCTGGGTGCGCGAAACATCCAGACATCAACGCGGGCGCTGCGTCACAGAATGGGCTGCTCGTTCACAACTTCGACCCCACCTACAGCCCGCCCGACGGCAGCGGACAGAGCATGCTCGTGTTCGCCTCGACGCGGGGCAACATCATGGGCGGCCCCTACGACTACAGCGGCCCACAGCGCACGCCGTCTGACCCGACCAAGCCGAACGCGAACATCTACGTGTTCGAGCCTGCCGCCAAGAAGCTGCGCCAGCTCACGTTCCTGCTCAACACCGAGCGCATGCCCTCGTTCATGCAGGACGGCCGTCTCATCTTCACCGCCGAGAAGCGCGCGCCAAACTTCTACCAGCTCGCACTTCGCCGCGTGAACCTCGATGGCGGCGACTATCACCCTCTCTTCGCGCAACGCTCGAGCGTCGGCTTCCATCAAGCCACTTCGGTGGTCGAGCTCTCCGACAAGGACTTTGCGACGGTGATGAGCGAGCCCGGTGTTCCGCACGGCGCGGGGCAACTCGCCATCATCAATCGATCGATCGGCCTCGACTTCGGGAGCACGTCTCCCGCCGACTACATCATCGATGCAAGCGTCATCAACCCCGCAGCGCCGGCCTCCCCAGAGCCTCGCTTCTTCTTGCGTTCGCTGGGCTTCCCCGACCCGGGTGGTGCAGGAAAGCCGGGTATTCCGGGAACTGGCGTCTATGCCTCGCCCTCTCCGCTGCCGAACGGCAACGTGCTCGTCAGCTATGGCGCCGCCACGGACCCCGCGGCCTTCGGTGGCGACTACGACCTCTACGTCGTGAACAAGATCACCGGCGAGAAGACGAAGCTCGTGGGTGACGCGGGCACGGCCGAGGTGGACGCGGTCGCGGTGTTCGGCCGTCCAGCGAAAGGCATTTTCCGCTCCACCTTCGACGAGGCCAATGGCCATACGCAGATTCTGGCAGGTCGCACGGAGGCCGACGTCACACTCCTCAGCACGCCGGTCATGGCATCCTTGGTGTTCCAGAACACGCCGACGGGCCGCCCGCTCGAGAACGACCTGAAGTCATTCGACCTCTACGAAGACTTGCCGCCCCCGCCCGAATACACGGCATTCGATGGATCGAGCAACGTCGTGAGCGACGCGTTCGGAAAAGTCTACGTGAAGCGGCGGAAGCTCGGCGCGGTCCCGGTTCTCGAGGACGGTTCCTCGCACTTCGTAGTGCCCGGCGGGGTACCCGTCGTCATGGGCCTGCCAGCGACGAAGCTTTCGACAGAGCGAAAGCTGCCTCGCTTCCAACGCGAGCAGATGGTGTTCGCACCCGGCGAATACGCGCATCAATCGTTCCGCCCCCAGTTCTTCGACGGACTCTGCGGCCAGTGTCACGGGTCGATTTCGGGTCGCGGCCTCGACGCGAGTCTCAAGCCCGACATGCTCACGCAGGCATCGGAGGTTCTCGCGAAGAGCACCTCGCCGACGAACCTGAACCTTCCGCCGCAGGCGCGCGGCAAGATCGAAGGCCCTCCCCCCACGCCCTGAGTGCCGAGCACCTTAGGCGAGAACGAGCTCATCGCGGTGCACGACGACCGCAGCGCCACCTTCGCCGCCCTGTCCCGCGCCGAGAGCCGCCTCGAGCACGGACACCTTCGCGAGGCCGCGTCCGAGCTCGCGTCCATCGCGATCCAAGATGCGCACGGCATCGCCAGCCCGGAATTCACCTCGGACACCGAGAACCCCGACTGCGAGGATGCTCTTTCCGCGTTCACGAATGGCTTTCTCGCAACCCGCGTCGACGACGATGTCGCCACGGGCGCGCAGTGTGAAGGCGATCCAGTGCTTGCGTGCAGAGAGCCTACGCTGAGCGGGTTCGAAGTACGTTCCGAGATCTTCCGCGCCGAGGACGCGGCGCACGACGTGCGATTCCTTCGCACTGGCCAAGACTGCATGAGCCCCAGCGAGGGTGGCTCGTCTTACGGCTTCGAGTTTGCTGGTCATGCCGCCGCTGCCCACGTCGCTCTTCTTTGCCGTTGCGAGAGGCATGGCTTCCTTCACCACGTCGCGCACGAACGGCACGCGTTTACCGCGTCCGTCGAGGAGCCCTTCCACGTCCGACAAGAGCAGAAGGGCGTCCGCGTCGACGAGCGGAACGACCATCGACGACAGCTGATCGTTGTCGCCAAACTTGATCTCCTCGACGGCAACCGAGTCGTTCTCGTTCAGGATGGGCACGGCTTTTCGCTCGAGCAAAACCGCGAGCGCGTCGCGAGCGTTGTTCGATCGTGTGCGATCGGCGAGGTCGGCGTGGGTGAGGAGGACCTGCGCGACCGCCGTGCGTTTGAATGCCTCTTCGTAAGCGCGCATGAGCAAGCTCTGGCCCGCGGCGGCGGCTGCTTGGAGCTTCGCGACTTCCTTGGGTCGCGTTCGGTAGCCGAGCTTGCGCGTGCCGAGAGCGATAGCGCCGCTCGTGACGACGATGACGCGGCGATTCTTCGAGATGAGCTCCTCCACGTCCTCGGCGAGCTCTTCGATGAGCGCGTTCGAGCCGAGGAGCGACTTCGACCCAATTTTGACGACGACGGTGCGCGCGCGTGCCAGGGCTTCACGAGACGGGGAAGAATTCACACGCTCACCCATCGACACTCACGAGCGCTTCGTCGAACGCGGATTCGAGCCGAGCAAGGAGCCACTCGGGGATCCCCGCCGCCGCAAAGAGCACGCCGTCGGCCAGCTGCATGCTGCTCGAGCGAAGGTCTTCGGGAGGCCGCGGGGTAAAAGCCCAGGGCGACCCCTCGTTCTTCACGGTGAAGACGAGGAGAAGCGCGCGATCCATGGCCTTGCGAACTTTCCGTGCCTCTTCGACATCGATGCGGATCGCGCGTTCGACCCGTGCGGTTTCCAGGTATCGCTCGAAGAGAAGGCCGAACAAGAACACCATGATGCCGGCGCGCACGGGCGAAAAGAGGCCGAGCGGCCCCAGGCGAGAGAGAACGCGACCGAGCAAGAAGCGTGCGGCCTGGGCCACGACGCCCCGAGGAAGAGCAGAGCTCCACGGTTCTTCGAAGACCTTCCTTGCTTCATTGCTTATCGAGAGTCCATGACGCGCGGCAAGGTCGAAGGCGAGCGCGCCGCGGACGCGCTTCGAGCCTACGTCGGGAAGGAGCGGAAGAGGCACGACGCCGGCGAGCGCTCCCAGGGCAGCGTATGCACCCACGCGACCCGCCCCGATGGGCTTGCGAGAGAGAAGAGAGGTAGGCTCGCGCGCCGAGAGCTCCTCTCGCGGCGGCGGACGCGACGGCGCCTTCGGAGATTCAGTCTTGGGCGGGGGTTCGGCAGCAGGCGGGGGCGGAGCCGGTTCTGCTTCACGCGTTGCCTGCGAACGCTTTGGCTTGGCCTCAACCTTCGCCGCGCGCGGAGGAGGCGCGCCTGCTTTTTTCGAGATCGGCTTGCGACGGTCGTTGGCCATGCGGCGAGCTTACCGAAATCCGCGCGGCGCCGTCAGGCAAATGCGAGGAGCGGCTCGAGCTCGGTAACAGTTGCGCCAACGTCGGCGGCGGCCGCGAAAATGCGCCATGTCGCACGCGTGTGCACGAGCCACGTGCTGGTCTGCGCGTCCTCGGAGATCGGTGAACAGGCCACTCCGTCGGCACCGAGACGTTCGGAGAACGCGGAGGCAGAGCCTACGACCGATACCCGACACGCGTCCCCGGCAGTTGCGGCATCGGCCTTTCCTCGCTTCACGCAAGCGGTTCCATGAAACCACAGCGCCTCGCCAGCAATCGATGACAGAGCCATCGACGGAGCGAGCCTTGGCGCGAGCCAAAGAACCTGGCGACCCGCAAGAGCGTTGGCGAGAACGCGCGTGAACTCTTCCGCAACGTCGACGGGAAGGCCGTCGAGGGGGTCTTCGAGGACGAGAACCTTCGCACCCGTTTGATACGCCGTGGCAATCCCGATCGCCCGGCGCACGTGCGGAGGAACCTTCCCGATCGGCGAAGCGAGCATGGGCTCGAAGCCAAATCGGCGGGCGAGGTCGCGAGGCGGTGTGGAACGTCCATCCAACACAGACGCCATCGCAAGGTAGGTGGCGGGGGTCTCGCGATCGGGGAGACGAAGGTCGATGGGCGCGATGCCCAGCTCACCTGCTGCGAGTGCGGCCGCAACACCACGTCCGCCCACCTGAACGTCCATGTCGGAAAGTGCGAGCGCAGCCTCGTCGCGGAGGCCGAACCAGAGAGGCGCTGCATTCACGAGCACCGAAAAGCCTGCCTCCAGCGCGACAGGGGGCATGCTCTTGCCTCGGCGGCTCGTGAGGACGACGGAGACCTGGGCCGCGCTCATATGCGTAGCCTAGAACAGCCTCGGCCCCGCTTCCATGCTAACCTCTGTCCATGTCCGCGAGCCGCGTTCTTCGTGCTTCCGCGCTGTGGAGCGTTCTTGGTTTGGTCACGTTCGGAGCCGCCGGGAACACTGCAGGGTGCGCGAATGTCGATACGGACCTCGTTCAGTTGCCGGTCGTCCTCAGCATGAATTCGACCATCGCTGCCCAAGGGGAAGGCGAAGATCAAACATTCGAGGTTCGCCTGCCGGTTCCTTTCCAGCTGCGTCAACCGCTTGCGACCGAAACGGCGCGCCTTGGTGCGTTGGCCCCCTACCCGCGCACGCCCTTTTTGAAAGCCGAAGAGGTGAACGTCACAGCGCGCTTCACCCTCACGAATCTCGACGACAAAGAGCAAATCGTTGAGCTCTTGATGGATCCGTGGAACGAATTCGTTCGCTACGATCCCGGCGTCACGCAGGGCGAACAAGACGAACTCGTCCCCAACTTGAGCGGCGTCGATCGTTTCATCAAAGTTCCCGCGAAGGGTCGTGTGGTTGGCATCGTCACGCCAGACGACTTTCTGGAACTTGCGAAAGACCTCGGAACGGCACAGGCGCTCGCGAAGTTGCCCCCGCCTGCGGCGAACACCGACGATCCGTTTGCGGGCCCCGTTCTCTACAACCGAGCCTTCAACGCGCAGAACAGGTCCGGCGAAAAGGACCCGCTGCTCTCGCGCTATGTTCCGGCGACGAGTGCCGCAGTGATCGGCTTCGATCTCGGTCTGCGAACGAAGCAGGCGGCCAACGTATCCATCGAAGTCACGGTCGAACTCGTCGATCGCAAGACCGATGTCGATACGGGCGTCGTCATCGAACCCGGGTCTACGCAGCGCCCCATCGGCAGACCCGGAAATGTGCTGAGGCCCGCGGGCGCCGTGGCGCGCTGACGCTGCTTCGGGAGGGGCGCCCACCTGCTACGGGTGCGGTGACTACGAGCGGCGGGCGAGCATCGCATCGACCCAGGGCGACGCGTATTGCTCGTCGTCGACCCTCGCCATGGAGCGGTGGGGATCGCCAGAGCCGAGCTGCATGTTCGCCTCACCCGCGATGCGCGTGAGCAGCGCTCGTTCGTCCGGAGCTAGACCATAGGCAAGTGCAGGGCTTTCACGGGTGACCATATCGAGCGCGGCGTAGTGGTCGCCGTTGCGGAGTGCGACGAATGCACCCGCGAGTGCTGCGAGAGGCCGTGGGTCACGACGTCCTTCGAGCTCGTTCAGAAGCGTCGCGAGACCGGCAGCGCCGAAATGACTGTCATCCATGCGAAACGCGTCGAGCAAACTCGATTGTTGCGGCCCCAGCGCTCGATGACAAAGCGAAAGGGCGTTCCGGGCGTCGGGTACTCGGCCGAGAGCGGCCCAGTTGATCGCGGCATGCGAATAGGCGAGCGCGCGCACGCGGCGAGCCGACAGCGTGGAAAGCATTGCTGGAAGCGCATCCGATGCCCGCGTGAAGAGGCGTGCTGCTTCCTCGAAGGAGCCGCTCTTTTCGGCGGAGAGCGCCATCAAGTAGAGTGCGGTTGCCCGATAGTCGGCACGAAACACGGTGCGAAGGACGGTGAAGCAGCGAGTCGTGACCGTCATGAAGTCGCCCGCGAAGTAGGCTTGCTCCGCCTGCTGAAGGTGCGTTCGGCCACGAAGGATGAAAACCCAAGCGAGCACGACGACGCCCGTGAACACGACGAATGCGAAAGCTCCACACGCGATGGCGAGTGCTTCGAGCTCGAGCGCCGAAAACACGGCCGCAAGGACCCCGAGCAGCCCCGGTGCGCCGAGCATGCCCCCAAAGAGCCAAAGGGAGGCCATGACGCGTGAGGGCGGATTGCGCAATCTCGAGACGAGGCTTTGCTCGCCGCCCGAGTGTTGCATCGTCACGAAAGCATGCCTCGCATGTTCTCGTGATTAGCGCGACGCGCGACCGTTCGCTACTTGGATGCGAAGTAGACGGGATAGATGCCCTCGACCGCTTCGGTCGAGCGCGGCTGATCGACCTTGATGCGGCCAAACACCTTCGCTACGCAAGCCTCGAGCGCCGGGTCGACGAGGCGCGGATTCGAGCCGCATTGACCGGAACCCATGCGGCTGCGGATGTCCGACGATGCGTACTTCGGCGTCGAGGAAACTTTCATATGACCATCGGACGCGAGCGTGAAGTGCACGGGCACACACCCGTTGCGACCCGAGCGAGCCGCAGACGTCTTGGCGTAGCACTGGGTGAGCTCCGCGCGACGAGCGCGCACTTGCGCGCGAAGCCCCGCGAGGTCTTCGTTCGAAGAGGCGCCCGAGCTCGCCATGTCGGAGGGCGCCGGAGAAGACTGCGCGACCGACGACTCTTCCGCGGGCGGCTGAGCGGCCGGTGCAGGTGAGGCAGGCCCAGCGTTCGGGTGAACCGGAGCCGGCTGCACCGGCGCTGGCGAGCTCGTCACCGCTGTCGTTGCGGTGGTGCTCGCGCATCCAACCAACATGAACAGCGAGATGAACATGGCGCGCATGAGTTTCACTATAGCGAGTTCCGTGCTGCGCAAGTGAAGAGCAATGCCCTCGCTTGCATTTGTACCGCACGGTCTCCCACAGCGGCGCTGCTCGGTACAACAAAGCGGCGTGTATCCCACACATACCCTGCTCGAAATTCCGCTGGTTTTTCAAGATTCCTATCTCGACATACAGCGCACACATTGCAGGCAGGTGTCTCCGGCACCGAGACGCAATTGTTGCGTAGTGAGGTCGTAAGTACGCATATTGAATGTATTCTGCATTTTAATAGATGTACACTGCATTCTTACGAGCGACACTCGCGTAAACAGCTCCGCAAAGCAAGCACGGATGCCGCGAGATGCGTGAACGTGTATTGTGCAACTTGTTGACCTGCTTTGCCCTCCTGACCGCGTACCAGGCGAGCGCCCGGAGGCTCCGGAGATCGGTCTTTTGGGCCCCTCTTCACTCGTAGCGCTTGACTTTTGGGCCGAAAATCGATGACATCGCCGGTGGAGAGGTGTCCGAGTGGCCTATGGTATCTGATTCGAAATCAGATGTACGGAAACGTACCAGGGGTTCGAATCCCCTTCTCTCCGCCGAAGGCTCGCTCTAGCGAGCCTTCTTCGTTTCGAAGGGTCTTCAGGCAGCCGCTCGCGCAGGATCCGCTCGCTTCGTTGCTCGAATCTCCGCCGAAGGCTCGCTCTAGCGAGCCTTCTTCGTTTCGAAGAGTCTTCAGGCAGCCGCTCACGCCTTGGGCGTTCGCTTTCCGGCTCGAATCCCCGGCTCTTCTCTTAAAGGGCCCTTCGACGTCGCTCCGAATCGGCTTGCGTAGATCAGGTTGCAACCCGTGTTCTGACATTCTGACAGACGCACGAGCCGCTCATCACGCGCGTTACCCTCCACTCTGATCTTCATCTTTCCATGCGACAGGGTCGAGGCATGCGGCTCCTACCTCTCGTGAAGGTGCCCATTCTCTCTTTCGCCGTCAGCGCGGGGCTTCTCATTGCGTGTGGCCGGCAGACGAAGGGACCTACCGGCGCTTCGAGCCCTGCGGCCCCACCTCGTCCGTTCGCGGTCTTCCGCGTCGAGGACAGCGTCGACCCGCTCGCTGATTTCCCCACCTCCTCGTTTCCCGCCGGCGCATCGTTGCTTACCGAGCGGGTACCCCTCCCGCGCGGGAGGGTCACTGTG
The DNA here is from genome assembly GCA_046351415.1 of Polyangiaceae bacterium. GTDB lineage: Bacteria > Myxococcota_A > Polyangia > Polyangiales > Polyangiaceae > JABFRG01. The sequence continues at coordinate 235,186 of JAXLYO010000005.1, forward strand.
CACGTCATGTCATTCATAGCAGGCGAAACACCTGACGCAACGCTCGCACGCGCACGTGCCTTCGGCGACAAGGCGCCGCACCCACTAGGCACGTTCTTCGCCTTCGAACCGGTCTTTGCACATGAGGGAACACCGGGCGACGCGAGTCCAATAGCCTACCGGTCTCTCCTCTTGGCGGAACCCGCTATGGTCGACGATCGCGACATCATCGAAGCGAAGGTCGAAGAACGCATCATCGAATGGCCATCTGTCTCGATTCAGTTGAATGACGCCGGGAAAGAGCGCTTCGAGGCTGGAACCCGCGCGTGGAGAAACCGTCGGATCGCCATAGCCCTCGACGGAACGGTGACGATGGCGCCGTTGATCGAGTCGGCCATCAGCGGCGGCCGTGTCGACATCACGGCGATTGGCGACACCCCCGGTGCTCGCAAACGACACGCCGAGCGAATCATGGCGACCTTGAGGAAACGCACGCCCTAGCTCGAAGCGACGCTCCCTTGGGTCCGCCGCTCCCCGCTTTCGCTCGCCCCCTCTCGCCCGGTAAGCTTGCGGCGTGCACCCGCTGCTCGAGATCTTCGATGACGCTGCTCGCGGCCGCTTCTTTGCATCCGATGGAGGCGTCACGTTCTTGCCGCCGCTCGAAGATGGGCGTGAGGCGGTGGTTGCTTTCACGGGGCACTCGGTCATCGCGAGTCGACTTGGGCGAGCAGAGCTGCGAGATTTGTCTCCTGATGGCTTCGGGTCGGCGCTCGCTCCGGCGGTCCTCCTCCGGCTCGCGGCCGGAGGAACGGTGGGCGTCGGCGACGTGACGTTGGTTGCTCGCGGGACTGGAGAAGGAACCGCGCTGTCACGCACCCGCGAACTCGACGAGCACCCGCGCGTTGGCCACGCTCGGCTCTTGCGACGCGAGGTAGCCGTGTACGGCGACTCGAGTGGCTTCTTCACCATGGCCCACGGCCTGGCAGGTCGGCGTGAGGTGAGTGTAGAATGCACAAGCACGTCTCCGCCAGGGACGGGGCGAAGGTTGATCGGCGAAGCACGTAGGGCGGCCCAGGCCGATACGTGGCTTTTCGCGGCGGTTTCTCCAGGAAACGCGCGGAGTCTTCGAGCCTTCCTTTCCGCAGGCTTCGTCCCCATCGCGAGCGAGGTGCTCATCACCCCATTCGTCGCCAACGCGCACCGGTGAGACGCGTCACCCCACCTCGTCCGAATGTATGGTTTGCGGCATGAACGGCCGCGTGACGGCCGTCGGATTCTATGCATGGCGCCTCGTCATTGGCCGACTACGTTGCTCCCCATGCTGCGTTCGTCGCTGCTCGGTTGGCTCGCACTCTCTCTCGGTATCGGTGTGCTCGCTTGCAGCAACACATCGATTGGTACGTCGAGCGGCGAACCGTCGCCCGATGGCGGCGCTGCTTCTGAAGGAGGAACGTCGGATGGATCCGGCTCGCTCGGGAAGGCTGCTTTGCTCGCGCTCGCCGACGATTCGAAGGCCGGTCTCACCGGAGCCTCTTTCGATGGCACCTCGTGGAAGAAGCATACGTTTTCTGCAGGAACGTCCGCTTTTCACGAGAAGGCCGTTGCGGTCGCGAACGACCAGAGCGGTCTCGCACTTCTCGCAGCGGACGGCGAACTTCCTCGCTTTGCGCTGTGGCACGGCGGTGACTCGTGGGACGCGCTCATCGACGTTCCCCAAGCATCCAAGTCTTGCGGCGATCCCGTCACGGCGATCTTCCGCGCGGGCCTCTATGTCATTGCGTACTGTGCGCAGCCCGGAAGCGTCGTCTTTCAAGTCTTCGATCCGAAGACGTCGCAATGGACGGCACCGAAGGCCTTCAAAGGCATTCCGAACAATCCCGGCGATATTAAACTCGAGCCTTCGGCAACGGGCTCGAACGAGGTCTATATCGGAGTGCAGGCCAGCTCGTCTGTCTACGGAACGTCCTTTGCTCCGACGATGAGCGCGAGCGGGGACGTCACGCTCTCGCCACTCACCGAAGGCTACAGCAAGTTTCGCGCTCCCATCTTGACGGACGAAAACGGAGAGCACCCAACGCAGGTCGGCTTCACCAAGAATGGGCATACCGTCGAGGCGACCGTGTTCTTCGCGACCCCTCCCGCATCACACGTGAAAGGGCTCGGCGGCTGCGACTACTTCGTCCCGCTCGCCGTTCCAGGAGGCGCGCGCGCCATGACGGTCCTTTGCGCCGGCTCTTCGACCTACGACAAGTACGAGCTCACCTTGAGCGGTTCTCCACTCGATCTCACGTTCGGTAAGCTCGAGCAAACGTCCATCAGGACGCTCGACGGAGCGACATTCCTGAGAGGCATCGCGGACGGCGAGCGTTTCCTCGTTGGTACGAGTGACAGCAAAGCGGTCATCCTCCGAGATCTCGCAGGCTCGCCGGAACCGTTCGCCGACGCCGATAGCGGCGTCGTCGCCGCCATCGGCCCATGAACGCACGCGCACGACCACCAGCACCCGTGCAAAGACGGAGGAAGATTGTCACCAACATGAACGTAAAAGGGCCGGTGAGACTCCAATCACTTTGCATCCCGTCTCTCCTCGCACTCTCTGGCATCGTCCTCTTCGCCTGCGCCAATGGATCCGTGTCCAGTTCGAGCGGCGGAGGTCCCGAGTCGCAAAACGGGAACGGCACTTCGAACGGGAATGCTGACGGCGGCCGCGTCGTCACTCCCGGTACACACTTCGAGTCGAGTGAATCCGCGTTCGACGTGCCTGCCGGCGACGGATCGTGGGAGGGGGGCTTCTACGCGGCCGCAGCGGATCTCTGGGTCACGATGGATATGGACGGAGACGGAAAGCCCGATCTCGTGAACACCGGTCGCTACGTGAACGGCGACGCTGCGACTTGGGGTAGCGACAGCACTCCCTCGTGGAAGGTCTACAAGAACAACGGGAGTGCGTTCGACAAGACTGCGACGACCTGGGCCGTACCGAAAGGCGATACGTCATGGACCGGCGGCTACTACAGCGCCGCATCCGACCTCTGGATCACGCTGGACATGGACGGGGACGGAAAGCCCGACCTCGTGAACACCGGACACTACGTGAGCGGCAACGCGAGCGTGTGGGGAACATCGAGCGCGCCCTCGTGGAAGGTCTACAAGAATACGGGTAGCGGCTTCGAACTGACCGCAGCGACGTGGACCATTCCGGTCGCCGAAGGGTCCTCGACCGGCGGCTACTACACTGCGACTTCGGACCTTTGGGCCACGGTGGACATGGACGGAGACGGAAAGCCCGACCTCGTGAGCACCGGACACTACGTGAGCGGCGAAGCCGCCGTGTGGGGCACTGAAAGCGCCCCTTCGTGGAAAGTCTACAAGAACGACGGAAAGGGCTTCGCTACGACCGCAGCAACCTGGACCGTTCCGAAGGCCGACGCGTCATGGAAGGGCGGCTTCTATCGCGTCGCATCGGATCTTTGGGTCATGATGGACATGGACGGCGACAAGAAGCCGGAGTTCGTGAATACCGGACACTACGTCGCTGGCGACGCGACCGCATGGGGCACCGAAAGCGCCCCGTCGTGGAAGGTGTACAAGAACAACGGCAAGAGCTTCGAAACGAACGAGGCCTCGTGGGGAGTGCCCAAGGCCGAAGCCTCCTGGAAGGGGGGCTATTACCGAGCTTCGGGCGACCTTTGGACGACGATGGACCTCGACGGCGACGGGAGGCCCGATCTTGTGAGCACGGGACACTACGTGAACGGCGACGTTGCCGTCTGGGGTAGTGAGCTCTTGCCGGTATGGAAGTTCTACAAGAACGACGGGAGCAAATTCTCACCGACGTCGGTCGACTGGGCGGTTCCACGCGCAGACACGTCCTGGAAGGGCGGCTACTACCGAACGTCAGGGGACCTTTGGAGCACGCTCGACCTCGATGGAGACGGGCGCGTCGACCTCGTGAGCACCGCCCACTACGTGAACGGTGACGTCGCCGTGTGGGGCGACGCGAACCCCGCGTGGAAGCTCTATCGCAACATGCCCTGATCGTTAGGCGGCAGACTCGAGCGGCATCGTCGCGCGATGGAGCAGTGCTCGAAAGCCCGCGAACACCGCGACGCCAAGAGCGGGCGCCATTGTGTAAAACACATGTAAACCTCGGGTGCCGTGCGCGAGATCGAACGCGAGCGCCGTGCGATTGGCGTGCCCGACCTCGTGGATGCCGAGCTCGAAGTAGCCGAGGTGCTCGACGACGACGAGCCCCGCGACGTACCCGATCAAGGTCAGCAAGAGTGCCTTTCGCACGGATGCGGTCCGGGTTTCGAGGGTCGCGTAGAACTCACTCACGCCGAAGAGCGCGAGCGACCAAAGGAGAAAAGCCCACCAGCAGAGGCCCCGGGAATTGAAGAAGGGGCGATCGTATGCGTAGCCGTAGTGCCCCACCCACTCGAATGCAATCGCGAGAGCCGCAAGCAACGCCGCGGCGTGACGCACGAGCGCGTCTCGGGCGGGCCGGGAAAGCGTGCGACTGACGCGGAAGAGCGCCGTTGCGACGAGTCCCCCGGTCCACCCCACGACGATGTCCGTCACCTGGTCTTTGAGTGTTTCCGGCCGAAAAGCATGAAACGCCACGTAGATGAACAGAAGCTCGAGCAACTCGTAACCGAGCAGCATGGCCGTGAGCTTCCAGAACGCGTGCCGCTGGTGCGTGGCGCGAAGCACCAGCATCAGAAAGAAGCCCGAAAACAGGTGCGCGAGCGACCAAAGGTCGAAGAAGAAAAGAGGCCCCTCGTACAGCTTCGTGTAGAGCCACCCCGTGCGCTCGAGCAGGAGGTTGCCGGCCTCGTTCACGACGACTTTCCGGTTGCGAGCCCCCCGGAGCCTAGGGCGTGCCGACGTGCCCGCGCGAAGGTGGCAAAGGCCGTTGTGAGCGCCAGCGTGAGCACGGCGTGGCACGCCAGCGCGTACGCAAACGAAAGCCCGAACAACGTCAGTGTCGCCACGAGCATCGCAGCCGTCGCGATGGTCACCGCCCAAAGGACAGCGCGCACTCTCGAGCGCTCCGACGCGGGCGTTTCCACGACGTCCCGCGAGAAGCTCATCGCGAAAAGGCCCATGAGGAGAAGAAGCGTCGCGAGCTCGAACGTGACGTTCTTCTCGATGACGGACAGCTTTCTCGCCTCGAAGTACTGCGCGTGCACTGCAAACATGCGCACTTCGAGTAACTTCGGACGGAAACCGCGCGCAAGCACGGCATACTCGAGGAGCGCCCCTAGTCCGGCGAGGAGCGCGCCGATAGGTCGTGCCCTCGCCGGCAGCCAGGGAAACATGGGCCGGAAAGCGTCCTCCTCGTTCCGACGCATGTGTCAGTTCCTCGAAAGGACGTACGCGCTGAGCTCACTGTTGTCGTCGGCAACGACGGTGACGTGCACGATGCCGAACTTGTGGTTCGCTCGAATCAGGAACTTCTTGATCCCGGGAATGCGGGAGTCCTGCTCGACGGTCATCGTCTTGATGTTGAAGAAGCCGTAGGGAAAATCATCGACCGTCGACTTCCCCACGATCGTGCGAGTGATGACGACCCCATCGGACTTCGTCACCTTGTACGTGTCGCCGACGTTGCCGGCATACTTCACGAGCGTGTGCGCCTTTTGGTCCTTGTTGAAGAAGTCCTGCACACCCTCTGTCGTGACGCGGAATTTGACGTCCGTGTCGATGGTTCCGTCGGGCTTCTTCGCCGTCGGGCCGAGGAGCGCAGCATACCGAGCAATGCGAGGGTCTTTGCTCGGATCGGCGGTCACATGTGCCGTCACGAGGCCGGCCTCGTTCTTCGTGATCGTCATCTTCGCACCGATGTCGACGTTGTCCGAGCCGACCTTGATCGTACCGAGAGAAATCACGTTGCCGACCTGCGCCTGCGGGACGTTCGTGTCGCCACCGAGCACTTCAGCCTCTTCTGCACTCGTACAAGACAGTCCGAATGCCGCCACGGCCAGCAAAGACCACCAAGTCGAATTCGCGCGATGCATCATGATGCGAGACCCTCCCACTTGCACTCCATGCAACGCACATGCCGCTAGAATCCCGTGGATTCACGCATTTCCGTTCGGTCCGGAAGACGCAAGCGTTGCGTGCAACGCAGCCATTGCGGGATTGGGGCGACGGAAAACGCCGTGCCATTTCCATCCGCTTCAACGAAGTGTCGGGCCTGGGTTCGTGCATCGATGCTACGTTCGTGCCCGATGCGCGCATCCCTCCTGCTCCCGCTTGTCGCGATTCTTCTCGTCTCCTGCAAAAGTCGGACAACGACGGACCCTCACGATGCGTCGCCGCCCCCAACCGTGAATGCCAGCGCAACGGGCGCGACGCCCCCATCGAGCGCATCGCCCAGGCCCCTTCATTCCGGACCTGCCAAGCCGCACGCAGAGGGAAAAGCGCAGGTGGCCTGGGGAACGGGCAACGAAGTCGCCGCGACCGACAAACCAAGTGAGAGTCCCACGAGCGTTGGTTTGCCGACGGTCGACTTCGGCCCGGAAGGCCCACTCGTGATCCAGGGCTATCCGAAACCCCTTTCTCTTGGGATGCAAGACTTCGCAAACCTTGTAGGATACACGAATGACGGGTCGGAAGCGATCGCGTGCGGCATCATGACGCCGCTCGGTCCCGTGAGCAACGCAGCCCCTCTTCGTGCGGACGTTTGCTTTTCCTCTGGAAAGGAGGGCGGCACGGTTCGTCTTCTCGGACTCTCGGACGACAACATGGGTGGGTACCGCGTCACGGATTCGATGAAGAAGAAGCTCGACGCCCTCGATGCTGGCAAGCGCGTGGCCCTTCGTCGTGACAACGACGGCACGGAGCTCTATCCGCCGGCCCTGTCGGTCTCCTGGCCTTTCGCCAAAGACATCTCGCTCGCTGTCGTCAAAAGTCCACGCGCAGACTACGGTGAAGATCTGCGTATCGGCGGAGCCGTGAAGGGTGAGAAGCAGGTCTTCCCCGTGGGTGTGCACGTTGCCGCGACCTCGGACTTGCCTTACCGCGGCGAGTGGAACGCCATCATCCCGAACCCAGACCGCACGGAGCTGGCCTTCATGGCCCACTTCACCTGCATGGAGTGGTGCAGCGAGATGGTGATCCTCCGCATGACGTTCGGAAAGATCGCGAGCCACATCTTCAACGACACTGGCTTCGGGCATCACCAAAAGAAGGACTACGAAGGCTCGCGAGACCTGTTCCTGAAGGCGACGTGGGCCGACCCGCGGGCTCCTTTGCCTCCGTACAACCTCGCGTGTGCCTATGCTCTCCTCAAGGACGAAGCCAATGCAACGAAGGCGCTGAAGCTCGCCATCGCAGTCGCGGGAGACAAGGTGAAGGCGCGTGCGAAGGCCGACGCAGATTTCCAAGGCGTGAAAAACGCCGCGTGGTTCAGAGAGCTCACGAACTGAGCGACCGCGAGCTCGCGCAGACGCGGCAGGACGCATGTGTGCGAAACGCGCGCCCTATGTAGGCGATCCACATATGGAACAGCCGTCGCGTTCGACTTTTCCGATACCAAGGCATCTCGCGTGTGTAGCATCGACGCCATCGTCATTCCCTTGGAGGCACATGCGTAAAATCGTTGCATCGGTATCCGGTCTTTTCGTGGTTGCGGCTTGCATGTTCGCTCGTCCCTCGTCGGCACAGTCGACGTGTGGCTCGTCCGCGAAGGTCGCCTCGGCCATCTGGGAGCGCGTGGGCTCCTCCATCAAGGCCAAGGGCTGCAAGAATGTCGACGAGTGCATTTCGAAGAAGGACAAGTGGGAAGCCACTGTTCGCGAGGCCATCGCATTCTGGAACGAACAAGCGCAAGGCAGCTGGGCCACCATCGGACCGCGCCCGCTCATCGCCGACGGCAACTGGAACGATGGCAAAGTCGTGCTCGGCGGGGAACGCCTCTTCATTTCACGCGCGCCGTCCGAAGACGACGAGCTCAAGATCAGCGTCACGAAGGAAGGCGGCGGCGGTGCGGAAGTCTCGATCTCGACGTTCGACGGTACCGATTGCGCGCTCGGTCAAAAGGCAAGCTTCGCCAAAGGCGACAAGAAAGGCACCGCGAAGACGCTCACCGTAAAGGGCGCGCGCGGCAAGATCATCGTCGTCAAAGTGAACGCCGACGGCAGCCAGGCTTTCGACTACAAGTTCCGCGCGGTGCGGTGAGGAGGTGAAACGCATGAATCGCTTTGGCTCGCTCGCCCTCGTACTGTCCGCACTCGCCTTCGTAGCGGGCGTCGCGTCCCCCCTCCCGGCCGAGGCTGGGACATGCACGGACAGCAACAAAGCAGACCTAAGGCAGCTCCACGACGAACTACAGCGCATGGCGGGGAAGAACCAACATTCCGCCGTCGTGAGGACGTTCACGCAGATGCTTTCCATCGCCAAGAAGAACTGCGAGATCGCGGCGAACGACTACGTCCTCGCGGGCGGCGCGAGCAGAAATCTCGGCGACATCCAGAAGGCTCTCGAGTGGCTCGATGCTGGAAAATCGACAGACGCGGCCGATCTTCGAGCTCGCTTCGCTCAAGTCGAGATCAAGGGCAAGGCGGCTGATCTGGCCAAGGACGGAGGCGTTCCTTTCGCCACGGATGAGCGAGCAGCTCTCGAGATCGCGGTGCGTGAAGTGAAGGCCAAGGGAAAATACACGGGCTATCTCCCGATCGGCGGCTACACGCTCGGCTCGAAGACGTTCACGGTTGCCGTCGGCGCCGTTGCCAAGCCCTGAACCAGACAGCAACGACGCCAAAAAGCAGCGCGTCCATGCTCCTTCGGGGGCCGCTCGGGTCCGTATCGCGGCCGCTCGGCCCCTTCCGCCGACCGATGCGCGTGAGCATGCCTCCCCCGGCACACGACCCGCCGTAGGGTAAAGGCCATGAAGGCTCCCTCGTGGCCCTTTCGCATCGCTCGGATCGTATGTGCGTTCATCGCATGTCAGGCCTTCGCAGCGTGTCTTTGTGGCCGCGACGCGAACGGCTGGTTTCGCGGCGACCCAACTCTCCAGGACGAACTGGCTGAGTCCCTGGTCGCGTTCGAAGCGACGGACGACGAGTCGAGGCGCGCGGGGGCGAGCGACAAGAGCCACGACCGCTTCAAAGGCGAGTGGGCTCTCGTCACTCACCAAATGGTCGCACTCGGCCTCGCGCAGATCTGCTTGGCGCGCCCCGACGAGCGGACGCACTTCGTGCCCGTCATGACGCGCGCCGCGATCAAGAGCTTCCTTCCGGAAATGCGCGACTTCGGAACGCGTGCGTGGCATGGAGAAGACGCTCTCGCGAGTCTCGACTCCTCGCATGGTCATGCGTATCTCTCGTATCCGGCTCTCGCCGTCGGGATGGCGCGTCTGCTCGACCCGGACTTTCCGAAAGAGGTGGCTTCGCGCCACGACGCTCTCATCCGTGCCTATGAGCGGCGCCTCCTCGGATCGAAGACCGGGCTCATCGAAACGTACCCGGGGGAAGCGTACCCAACCGATGTCGCCGCCGTTGCCGGAGCCATTGCCGTTCACGGCCGCGCAACAGGGGTCGACCACACGAAGGTCCTTCAGCACTGGGCAAGCAACGTGCGGCGGGTCCAGATTGACCCGCGAAGCGGTCTCGTCTTCCAGCGTATGGACGCTGCATCGGGAAAGCCTCACGACGCCCCCAGAGGTTCGGGCACCGGTCTCGCGGCATACTTCGCGGGTTTTGCCGATCGTTCCGTCGCGCAGGCACTCGCGAAGGGTCTATTCGCACACGAGGCTTCGTGGAGCGGCTTCGGCGCGATTCGGGAATATGCTGCAGGATACACGGGTCACGGCGACATCGACAGCGGGCCCGTCGTCCTCGGCGTCTCTGTTTCGGCGACGGGCTTTGCGCTTGCTCCCGCACGCGCCTGGGGAAAGCACGACAAATTCGTGCGAATTTATCGAACGACGGACCTCTTCGGCATGCCGAACAGCGTGGGGGGACGCCGCACGTTCTCTTCGGGCGGCCCTATCGGCAACGCACTCCTCCTTGCGTTTCTCACTTCCGGACCGGAGCTCGCGTCGTGAGCGCCCGTAAGTACGTACCATACGTCGTGTTCGTCGCGATCTACCTCGCGCTGGACGCGATCTTTTCCTATGCCACCGTGCGGGAGGGGCTCGTGTCACCGCGAGGAGTGCCGCATGTCACAGTCTTATTGCTTGGTTTCGTTGTTCTTTGCGCCCGCTTCGTCGTGCGCTTCCTCTTCCCATTCCTGCTCGTCTATCGCGCCTTCGGCAGCTTGCGTCGCTCGAAATTGCACTCGATGTTGCGTACGCGATGGAATCGAATGAAGTCGGCGCCGACTCGAACCGGATAGTCTCGTGTTGGAGGAAGACACGCGCTAGTCTGAAAAGAACGAGCGTCGTGCGATGACCAATGTTCTGCAGACTGTCGTTCACTACAGCATGCTGCTGGGGCCCTTCGTTGTGCCCAGCTGCATGTTCGTAGCGACGCGTCGTGCAATCGCCCGCGCGCAGAAGATCAAAGACAAGGCCATCAACGAAGAGATTCCCTTTGCGGAGTTCGCCGCTGCCGAGCTCCGTGCGAAGCGCTTTGCCTTCGCGACGTTCATTTTGGCGCTTCTCGGAGCTGCGAGTCTCGCCACAACCCTCCTACAAACAGGTCCCGTTCGGCCCAAGCGAGATCTTCGAGCGGGCGACGACCCGGACGACGTCGTCGACCCGGCGCCTGCGCTCACGTCACGAGAGCCCATTCCCTCCCACCCCAAGACACCGACCGAACTCGATACGCCGTGACAGAGCGGAGAAGAATGCCTTCCGGGGCGTCACACTCTTTCCTCTCGCGAGACCAAGTCGCCCGACTCCCCATACGCGCACTCAAACTGCGTCTCACGACGGGCAAGTCGGTGCTTCTGCTGCAACAGCTCGACTCGAACGTCCGCTGCTGGAGGAAGTCCTGCTTCACGGAGCGCCCGTTGCAATGTCGCAACGCAAGAGTAGCCAGAGTGACGAGCGACATCGGCAAGGGAAAGGCTCGGGACCGCAAGAAGAATGACCGCCAGCCGTAGACGATACTCGCGCGCCATCTCTCGATAGCCGGCCCAATGACCGATATTGAAGCGCTCAGCGAACGAGGCGAAGTCGCGGCGCGCCTGACGCGTAGAGTGGCCCATCTCGGCGCCAATGCGGTCCAGTGTTTCGCCAAAGGACCACCGGCTCAAGACAGTCTGGAAGGCTTGCCAGACGCGCAGATCGGTACGACCCACTGGACCTTTCGCCGCTTCGTCGCGCAGGAGATCGGCTTGCTTGAGGCTTGCCAGAAGCTCGCTACAGTCGGCGAAGCCGTCGACGAACTGCGCCGCCGCGTCGCGAATGCACTCGGCCAAAGGGAGACGCAGCGGCATGTCATGGCTCTCCCTCTGCCGGACCGCGTGTCCGCGGACCTCGACCAACGCGACGCGAGCTCCTCCTAGGGTGTACGTGTTCCGCGCTCTACCATCGCGCACACCAGGAAAGTGAGATTCGTTTCCCAGCACCAGTGCCGGTCCATGAACGGATTCGCCGCTGGCCTCGCAACCGTGAGGGAAGGCTTGTCTGCCTTTGGGATGAGGGACGACTCGTCTGGGCGGGAGGAGGTGCTCTCACTGGCAGATGCACAGCCGCCGAGGACGGCCGCCATCAGCGCGGCCGACGTGAGGGCCTGCGCAATCTTGATGTGTCGATTCATGTTGCTCCTTGTTCGCGGATGGATGGGCCCCCGCGCGTGCGACGCGCATCGAAGGTCCTGGATGCACAGTGGACGCGTCGGTGCGAAGCCGCAAATCACACTTGGGGACAGACAGAACTTCTTTGCCCCAAACGAAACGGTCTGCTCGAAGGACGGCGACGCGCGCTACCCCTAGCTCGCGTCAGGCAAAGTGCATCACCGCGTCATCGACGCGACCCAGCATCGTCGCTGCGAAGTCGAGCACGTAGTTCTGGCGCACGATCCAAGGCGCACGCGTGCCTTGGCGCGGGAGGATGTCCGCGGCACGCTTCACGTAGCCGGAGGCAAGGTTCCCCAAGAGCGCGGGCCCTGGCGCTGCCGATTCTTCGGGCCGTGCGCGGGCAACGGCTTCCTTGTAGCCATGATCGTCCATATGACGAAGCAAACGACACACGTAGCGTGCCGACAGGTCGGCGCGTAGCGTCCACGAAGCATTGGTGTACCCGACCGAGCACGCCAAGTTGGGGACACCTTCGAGCATCACGCCTTTGTAGACGAACGTGTCTTTCGTCATGACGCGCACGCCATCGATGGAAAGAGGGATTCCGCCCCCGAATTGCAGTTCGAGTCCGGTCGCCGTCACGAGAATGTCCGCGGGGATTTCACGCCCCGAAGCGAGGCGAATGGCCCCTGGGGCAAGGCGGTCGATCGTATCGGTAACGACAGAGGCCGTGCCGTTGCGAATCGCGGCAAAGAAGTCGCCATCAGGGACGACGCAGAGGCGCTCGTCCCATGGGTCGTAGCGAGGCTTGAAGTGTTCATCGATGGGGTAACCCGGTGGAAGCAAAGCCTTCACCTGCGCGCGAATGAACCTGCGCGCGAGCTTCGGCGACCTGCGACAGAACTGGTAGAACGCAGCACCGATGGTCACGTTCTTTCCGCGAACGATTCGATGTGTTGCGGACAAGGGCAACCAGCGCCTGAGTCGTTGCGAGAGAACGTCCTCCGAGGGAAGCGAGAACACGTACGTCGGCGACCTCTGGAGCATCGTGACATGCGCAGCGCCGCCTCGAGCGAGCGCGGGAACGAGCGTGATGGCTGTCGCGCCGCTACCGAGTACCACCACGCGCTTGCCGCCGTAGTCGAGGTCCTCCGGCCACCACTGAGGATGGACGATGCGCCCGCCGAACGACTCCTTGTGAGGCAGCTCCGGGGCGTGCGCGCGTTCGTAGCTGTAGTAGCCACTGCACAGATGGAGAAAGCGACACCGAAACGACTGCGGCGTTCGCTCGGGGCCTACGGCAACTTCGAGGTTCCAACACTGGAGCGTGGGCGACCAGTCGGCCGAAAGGATGCGGTGCTCGAGCCTCACGTGCGGGTGGATACCGAACGTACTCGCCGTGCGCTCGATGTATTCGCGAATGTCGTTGCCGCTCGCCATCGTCTTGGCGCCCGTCCAAGGAAAGAACGGATAGCCGAGCGTGAACATGTCCGAATCGGAACGGATGCCCGGATATCGAAAGAGGTCCCACGTGCCTCCGATGGCGCCGCGCCCCTCCAGAATGACGAACGTCTTGTTCGGACACTCGCTCTTGAGCCTGACTCCTGCACCGATCCCCGAGAGCCCGGCTCCCACGATGATGACGTCGAACGTCTCGGGTTCGTTCACTGGGACTTCTCACGGGCGCGGGCGTGCTCTCTCGCACGCCTTCGACCGATGCGAGCAAAGATGCCGTGGTACGTGCCCGGTAAGAAGCGCTGCACGAGGTCGAGGATGTGCGCGTCCGTTCCGACGAGCACGCGTCGCTCGTTCTTCTTCACTCCCTTCAAGATGATTTCCGCAGCGCGGTCGGAGGTCGTTCGGAAAGCCTTCTCCATTTCCTTGTTGGCGCGCCCGACGTCGACCCCGAGGTCTGCGAGAGACCCATGAGACTTGGTGACGTGCATGATGTTCGTCTTGATGCCCCCGGGATGGACGCACGTCGCGGTCACGGGAGAATCCGTCATCTCGAGTTCGATGCGCAAAGCCTCGGTGAAACCGCGCACCGCGAACTTCGCGGCGTTGTACGCCGATTGTCCCGGGAACGCGAAGAGCCCGAAGACGCTCGAGATGTTGACGACATGCCCATCACCAGAAGCCGCGAGATGCGGGAGGAATGCACGTGTGCCGTGTGCGACACCCCAAAAGTCGATATCTACGACGCGGCGAATCTCTTCCTCTTCGCCGCCCCCTACCGTGGCGCCGTAGGACACGCCGGCGTTGTTGAACAGCAAGTTCACGCGACCGAAATCGCGCACCACCTCGGCTGCCCAAGCGCGGAAATCCGCACCGTCGGCCACGTCGAGGCGGCGCTCGGTCACGCGAACACGGCTGCAGAGACGGGCCGTCTCGACGAGGCCTGATTCGTTCACGTCAGAAAGCGCGAGATCGCAGCCCTCGCGCGCAAGGGCCGTGGCAAGCGAGCGACCAATCCCTGATGCGGCGCCGGTGATGGCGGCGACCTTGCCTCTGTAGTCCTTGTTCCTCATCGCGCCTTTTCCGTACCACAAGGTTCGCGATCCGCCGCCCGCTCCGTCATCAAAAAGAAGACGCGCTGCTCTCGTGAGAAAGCAGCGCGCGTCATCGGTCGAAGCCGACGTCCTGTCAAAGGCTCAGAGCGGGTTGACGCAGGGGCCTTCGGAAACCACCGCGGTGCCGGCGGCGTTCGCATGGCAGGCGTTGGAGTAGGTCTTGCCGTCGCAGCCACACACCGGCTTGTAGAGCTGGATGCACATTTCGGGGCGGGGCTTGCACGTCGCCTGCGCGTCGGCCCAGCCGCACGTGTCGTTCAAGTCGAACGCGCAGTACTCGTTCGCTTTGCAGGTGTTGCCCGCGCGACCGCCGCAGGCGCGGCTGACGGGCCCCGGCTTCACGCGAAGGTAGAACTCCGTCGTCATGGCGACGGGGCCGCAACGCGTACCTTGGATGCAGCGCGGAATGGCAATGCCGCCGGAGATGAGGATGCCTTCCGAGGTGCCAATCGCCCGCCGTGCGGACGAGACTTCTTGCGCGCTCGCCGGAGGATTCGTGTCGAGGTTCACGGCCGTGACGGTGTTCGTCTCGCGGCTGTTCAGCGTGTACATGGTCGTCGAGGGGCAGGGCGCTTGGATGCAGCGAACGCCGTTGTCGGCGACGCGGTAGAACGTGCCGTCAGCGACTGCGCCGGATGCGCCTTCCCACACTTCGGCAACCTTGAGTTTGCCGATGATGCTGCTGCCGTTGTGGCGGCCAAGCGACGCGCGAACGACGATCTTGCCTTCCTTGAACTTCGCGACGAGGTCGGATTGCTCGTCCGCGGAGAAGCCGAGGCCTGCGGCGCTGAAGGTACCGACGTAGCACTCTGCCGCGGCGCGACCATCGGCACACACGGTGCGGGCTTGGTTGACGCGCTTCACGTAGACGCCGCCGCACATGGGGGCAGAGCACTTGCGGAAGTCGGGACGCGTCGCGATGAAGTAGTCCGCATTGCGATTGGTCGAAAGCGCCTCTTCGTCGACAGATGCCTCCGTCTCGTCTGCTTCCGGAGCAGACGCGCAGCCGACCACACCGGTCAGCGCAGAAAGAGCGAAAACAGAAGCGAAAATGGAAAGCGAGCGGTTCATGCGCGGTGGTTTGAACCACATTTCCAGACGTGTCAACACACGCCGGTCAAATTCTGCAAAATTACACTATGACGGCATTTCCGAGCTCGCCTTCGGAATGGCCTGGATGAGCACATAAGGCTGTACAATCATAGCGTTCCACGCGCGTGTCGGCTCCTGCGACCAGGCCTCGCGCTCCTCCGCTGTGGGCTTTCGAAGCTGCCCTGCATCGAGCCATGCCTTCACGGCGGGGACGTCATCGACTGCGATGGCCTCGGCGCATTTCTCGAGCGAAACCGCGTCGTCCACCAAGAAGACCGCATCGCGAGCGAGATGCGCCGCGAGGTCGCTGAAAAGTACGGGGCCTTTCATGGGCGCGACCTTACTTCGCTTTGGAGCCGATGCGCGCCTCGCGAATGCGCGTGGCCGTTTCCGTCGCAGGAGGCTCGCCGCGTGCAATCTTCAAGACGTTGTCCATCCCCTCGGTGACCTTCCCCCAGACCGTGTACTGCTGATTCAGCGACGGATACGCGACGAAGGTGATGAAGAACTGCGAGCCGTTCGTGTTCGGATCGTTGGTGCGCGCCATGCCCAGAATGCCAGGACCGTCGAAATTGAGGTTCGGCTTGAACTCGGTCCCGAAGAAGTAGCCGGGGTTTCCGTTGCCCCATGTCGAGTTCTTTCCCGTGACGGACTTCGGGTCGCCCGTCTGCGCCATGAAGCCCTCGATGACACGATGAAACGCGATCTGTTCGTAAAAGTGATGGCGCGCGAGAAAGACGAACGAGTTGACGGTGACCGGGGTGTCGCTCTCGAAGAGATCGAGCACGATGACGCCCACGTCTGTATCGAGTACCGCGATGTAGTCGCGCGCGGCATCGAGCACTTGTTCCGCCGCCGTGAACTTTCGTTCGGGCGCGACGGAGAGGTAGGGCTCTTGCGTGTATCCTGCAGGCATGTACCCTGGTGCAGCTGCTTCGACAGCAGCGTCCGAGACCGAAGTACCTGCGTCCCGTGGCGTGTCCGACCCGTCGACCACGCTCGCATCGCTCGCGACCGTGCCAGGTTCCTTGGAGCTGCAGGCGGTAAAGAGAGGGAGCGACGTGCCAAGCACGAGAATGGGGAGCGAACTGCGCATGGCCGTCATCCTAGTGCACTGCCATCGAGATCGCACCAACATCGCTTCGGTGATGAAGGCCGCGCCCCAGCCCCCGTTCTACCTCGCGAGCTACCCCGACCCATACCGTCATCGTGCCGCCAGCACCGAAGTGAGGCGGCAGCGCTAGCGACCTTCTGACGTCGTCAGCACGAGTTTTCCGACGGTCGTTCCGCTCTCGATGGCACGATGCGCGTCGGCCACGTCTTGGAGCCGAAACGTCGTCACCGTGGGCGGAATGAGGTCACCATGCTCGACCCACGAGAGCATGCGCACCATCGCTTCGGCGAGGAACTCGGTGTTGTCGAAAAGATAGGAGAGGTTGAACGCAAGGATCGACCGGTTCAAGTTCGTGAGGTCGAGCGGATTGAAACGTGGCGTCCGCAAGAAGTCTGCCGCCAGCTTCAGGTAGTCGGGGCGCCCGTCGCCCCAGAGCCGACGGAGTAGATTCTTGCCTTCGCCCCCCTGGCTCGCGCCCGCCTTTCGAAACATGGAGTGGAATCCGTAGACGACGAGCTTTCCCGGGGAAGCCAGATGATCGTAGCTCTTGCCGAGTGTCTCGAGGCCATTCGCGTCGAGCACCACGTCGTACCCGTTCGGCGCGAAGGCCTTTGCTTCGCGCCAGAGGTCCTGGGTGCTCTTGTCGATGACTGCGGCGGCCCCCAGCTCCCGTGCAGTTTGCACTTTCTTGCTGGACCCGACGACGCCGACAGCGCGCAGACCCAAGACACGGGCGAGCTGGAGCAGCGCCGTTCCGACGCCCCCTGCCGCCGAGTGCACGAGAATCGTCTGACCCTTCCTTACGTTCGCAAGATCGACGAGTGCGTAGTACGCCGTGAGAAAGACGGCTGGAAATGCCGCAGACTCGTACTTCGACCACTTCTGTGGCTGGGCGAAGAGCTGATGCTCCGGCACGACGACCTGCGTCGCGTAGCCCCCGAATCGCGTGACGCCAAAGACCTCGTCACCCACCTTCCATCGACTGTCCTTCGAGCCGACGGCGTCCACGATGCCCGAGAACTCGAACCCCGGCGTGATGGGCCAGCCCGCGTACTTCTTGGCAGACTCGTAGAGTCCCATGCGGATGATGGAATCTGCGAAATTCACCCCTACGGCATCGGTCCGCACACTCACCTCGCCCGGATGAGGGGCGAGATCTGGCACTGTTTCGAGTTCGAGGCGGTCATAGCCGCCGGGTCCAGCAATCGTGACGCGCTTCATGGGTATATGGACTCATGCTACGCTGATGCCGTGCGCCCTTCTTCGTCTATTTGCCTCGCTTGGCTCGCTCTTTCGCTTTCCGTTGCCTGCGGCTCTGACGGCGCACCCGATGAAGGAGCCGAGAACGCATACGGGGGAGAGGGCGTAGACGCGCCGGTCACGGCTTCGGATCTCACAGCGGCACATGCCGTCTCCGGGCTCACGTCGATGACGCCGGTCACGAAGCAGCTCGGAGCGAACGTCGCGGCTCTTCTACCGGCCGATCGCATACTCGCGTCCGGGTCCCGCCTCACCGCCGTGCGTTCCCTTTCGCTCGAGGGCACGCCTGCTTACGTCGTCGTCGACGAGCGATCGATGCGATCCTTCGTCGTGAAACGCGCGGATTTCGATGCGGGGACGACAACGACGGTCGACACGAACTCCGCGTCTTTCGTCGCCGCTCTTCGCGCGCGTGCGCAGTCACCCATCACCCGCATGAACGTCGCTGCCGACGCCACGGAGATGACGGTGACGATCGACATGTGTCAATCCTCGAAGCCGTGGGACGTGAAGCTCTTCGATTGGCTACGCCAGGTGAGCACGGCGATTGGCAAGCCGGTTCCCGTGGGCGTCGCCATGACAGGAGGCTGGGCCAAGGCGCATGGCACGCAGCTGGCGCAGCTCCTTTCGTGGCAGAAGTCGAAGCAACTCGACATCGTGTGGGTGAACCACTCCTATACCCATCCGCTCAACTGCAATGCAGCGAAGACGAGCTGCGCGTTCCTCACCGCGAGCAGCGTCGACATGAAGAGTGAAGTTCTGAAGAACGAGGAGCTCTTGCTTGCGCAGGGCGCAGTTCCGAGTTCACTTTTCCGGTTTCCGGGGCTCGTCCACAACCAGGCGCGCATGAGCGAACTGAACAAGCTCTCGCTCTTCGCACTCGACGCCGACACCTGGCTCGCAAAAGGCCAGCCCACGCACGACGGGTCCCTCATCCTCGTACACGGAAACGGCAACGAGCCGCCGGGCATCACGAAGTTCATGAACCTCGCCTCCCAGAATCGCTGGCTCGAAGAAGCGAAGGCGGGAAGGCTCCAGTTCGTGTCCCCGCTGCGCGGTATCGTCGCGACCGCAGAGTAGCCGCAGGTTCGGTTGCGTGGCGTCAGGAGCGCTCGTCGCTCACATGACCCTTCGTCCCATCACCCCCCGGCGCGTCGCGATCCACGCGATGCCGTCTTTTCCGCGCACGACGCCCGTCACGTCCTCGCCAACCGTTGCGACTTTGCGGAACGTACCCGTCTCGGCGCCGTTGCCCACGTGAAGGCCTGACATCGTCGCGACCGCAATCTCACCACCATCGAGAACCGTGATGCCTGCGGGATTCACGTATCCGAGCGACGGATGTGCTCCTTCCCGGGTGAGCTCTCCCGCGGAGCGCTTGAACCGAACGACCCCCCCGTTGTACGTGCCAACGTGTACCGCATCGCCATCGACAGCGAGTGCGGTCACCCAATCGTCCGGGAGATCTCCGCCGACCATCGATGCACGCTTCCATGCGATCTTCTCCGTGGACGTAGGCAGGAGTCGTGCGAGCGGCGCGTGATAGAGACCGCTGGTCGTCCCGACGTACAAGACGCCGTCTTTGCTCTTTGCGAGCGCCCACACGGCTCGAAAGGGGAGACCATGCTTTCGGAGCATCGATTGCTTGCGCGTTCCATCGGCTTCGTAGATCGACAGCTCCCCTTCGCCGCCTGCAGCCACGAGTCCTCCACCGAGTGGCGCGACGGCGTGGACGCCAGCGACATCCCCCATTCGTTTGCACTGTACACCTTGTTCACACAGAACGAGGCCACGCGCGGTGCCTACCCAGAGGTTTCTGCGCTTTGCGTCCCAATGTAGCGCGTTGATGTTCGGGTTCTTCGCGTCGACCGGTGTGAGCGTACCGCGCTTGTCGCGGCGGAAGAGTCCCGAGTCGAACGTGCCGATGAACAAGGCATCGTCGGATTCGGCGAGCGCCGCCACGTTCGCCGACGGCAGGGAGAGGGACGTACCGACGCGTTCCGGGTCACTCCATCCGCCGCCCGGCAAGCGTTTCGCCACGCGCAGCCCTTGATCGGTCGCAAAGCACGCGCGCGATTCGCCGCGATGTTCCGCACGAAGGAGAGCGGGCCCCAAGAATCGAACGGATTCCGGGGACAGTGGTACGCCAGGCGCAGCGCCCGGCATGACGCGCAAATCGGGAAGCGAAACCTGCACGTTCCCTCGCCTCGTACCGACGACGAGACGTGCGCCTTCGACGCGGACCGACTCGATCCGAGTGTCCGGCAGTCCGTCGAGCGCCGTGAGGACCCGTCTGCCAATGACGAGTCCTCCCGCGGTCGCAGCGACCCATTCAGCCGCACTTCCCCGCGGCAGCTCCGCACAGTCGTAGACGTCGTCCGTGGCGAGAACGAGGGTGTCCACGGGCGACTCCGAAGGTGTAGCCGCGGGTGCCGCCGAAGCGAACGACGAGAAGAGCGTGCACGACAGCGCGATGCCGCAAAGAAAGGTAGGCTTCATGGCACCGGGATGGCGATGTCGACGGCGCGGTGGTTGAGTGCGCTGTCGAAGCCGACTACGTGAATCGAACCACCCGCGCGGAAGGCTTCGCCGGAGGGCTTCCAGAAACCTCGGAACTCGCCCCATTTGATCGCCGTGAGTTCGATGAGCATGCCGTCAGGCGTCTGCACTTCTACGCGGCGCACATCGACGTCGCTCTTGGGCGCCTTCTGCGTGACGTCGATCTGCCACGTGCCCGGCTTGCCGGACGCTGGCTTCATCTGTACTTCGAGCTCCGGCGGGGTCTTGTCGACCGTGTAGTGGACCTTCTGCACTTCCCGTCTGCCATCGACGAAGAAGACGATCGCCTCGGCATCGTACGTTCCCTCGCGCGTATCTTGGTCGACGAGAAAGCGAACCATCCATGCGCCACGACCACCGTTCGCATCTGGGTCATAGCTCGCGGTCTTCGTCTCTCCGTTCGGCAAGACCACGACGACGCGCGCCGCATCCCGGGGTGCATTCACCATGATTTCCGGGTCTCCTGGTTGGATGCGGTCGAGGCTGATGTGAGCTCCGTCACCATCGATGCTCGAGATGCGGGGGGCTCCGTCGCGCTGTGCGGCTTTGCGTGCAATGTCGTGCGCCGCGTAGGCTTCCTCGCTGTCGAGAACGAGAAACGACGTGTGTTTGCTCATGACGGAGAAGGCTTTCGATGCGTTCACGATTTCATCCTTTGGTTTTCGGTTTCGCTCGAGTTCCCGAACCCACGCCGAGCCGAAGCGTCGCGCCACGTTGGGCGTGGCCACGGCATTCACCAGAATCGGCATCTCGACGGGGGCCTCCCCCGCTCGAGCCCTCAGGACGAGGGACGTGGGAGGCGCCTTGCCGTGCTCGGTCCGGACGAGCGCGACGAGCTCCTCGCCCTCGTCGAGCGTCGTCTTGGAGGCCGGTAGCATCACGGAGTGCTCCTGTTGGACGAGCTCCACGTCCGAGAGACGCTTCGGAGCCTTCGCAAGAGTACTCAAAAAGCGCGTCAGGTCCTCCGGCGAACGCGCGCGCACCATCCTGCCCGAGGTTGCGGCCGCCAGTTCGCGCGCCGTGTCCGGGTCGGAGCTATTTCCGAGGACGATGGGATAGAAGGGGGTCTTCGCGAGTGACGTTTGCGCGAGTTTGCGAAGGGCCGCTGCATCGGTCGTTCCCCAGCTGGCCTCGCAGTCGCCCAGGTAGATGATGCCTGCCTCCGCTCCCGCCTTGCCTGCGAACTCTGCGCTCTTCGTGAGCATCGCGCCGAGGTCCGTTGCGCCATCGGGGTCCGTGCCTTCGACGTAGCGAATCGCCGACTCGATGTGGTCCGGCGTCGCGGGGACGAAGGTCGCGTCCGCCGGCGCGCGCGTGTCGAGGTCACTCACCGCGACCATGAACTGGCTGTCTTTCGGAAGCCCACCGAGCACGCTCCGCAGTGAGGTCAGTTGGAGCTTTCGTTCTTCAAGAGAGCTGCGCGACGTGTCCGCCACGATGACCCAACGCTTTCGTCCCCCCTTCTCCTTTTCGCTCATGCCTCCCACTTTCGACCAATCGGGCGAAATGCGTACGCTGGTGTAGGTTGCATCGGGCAAGTCCTCACGAAGAGCGGCGGGTGCGGGCATGGCGGGAAAGGAGAGGACGCCACCGCGTTCGGCGTCCTTCGCTGCGTGCACCGTCTTGCCGTTCCAGTCGATGCGAAGGTCCGGAATCTTCTCGCTATCGTCGATTGCGCGCGTTCCTTGGACGAACGAAAGCGCGGAGCCGTGCTTTTGGAGGGGCACGAGGTAACGCATCACGACGACTTTTGGCTGCTTGGGTTCGATCGGAAAGATGCGCATCTTGAAGGTGGTCCCGTGTTCCCACTCGAGGAGCACGGGGTCTTGCATCGCATCGACGATCTCCTCGTACACTTTGCGCGCCTTCTCGTTTTCGACGAGCTCACCGTCGATCATCTTCCCGTTCACCATCATCGCCAGCCCCGTCACGATGGCACCCTCGGGCATCGGGAAACGAAACGTTCCCTCGAGCGGCACGTCGGCCACGCTCATGAACGTGTGCTCCACACTCACTTCGGCGAAGTCACCCGTTTGCTTCGCGGTCACTTGTACCTTCGAGAGCCCCAGCTTCCCGACTTCACCGCGATCGTTTCGCGTTTGGACGGCCCCGATTCCTCCCGGGTCGACCATCAGAAGCTCGGCATCCTCGACCTTCGGGGGCGGCGTCGTGACACGTGCACCAGCACAAGAACCGAGAAATGCCGAGAGGGCGCACAGCGCCAGGAGCGAAACGCGGGCAAGCTTCACGACGCACCTCCGACTTGCACCTTGGCCACGGTGACCGTCTCCTTCTCTTCGAAGATCCGATACGGGAAGACCATGCGCCTTTCGTTCGCGCGGCCTTCATTCACGATGACGCTCACTTCTCCGCGTGCCTCCTTGATCGCTCCTCGGCCACCGAAGAAGTTCACGGCAATGACGTACGTGCCCGGCTGAGCGACATGGGCCGTGAAGCTCTCGGGACCGTAGCCACTCGTCACGTCATCGAAGAGCGCCTCCCCGTCCTTGCCTTTACGGTGCCTGTAGTCGACCTGCTCCCCGCTGGGCGTCTTGACCCACAAGTCGATATCCGTCCGATCCGTGTCCCAGGTGAGGAACACCTTGATGTCGTTCTCGACTCCGCCACTCACTTGGAGGGCCTCGATAGCCTTCAGTCGCTCGGCAGCCTTCCCTTCGTCGTGCGCCACGAGTGCGGCCCTTCGCTCCTCTGCATAAATCTGCGCGAGCCGCTGCTTCGCCGGGTACCTCAGCGATTCGCTCACGTCGGAAGCCGCAACCGTTGCTTCGAACCGCGCTTTGGCTTCTGCGACGAGGCCCAGGCGTTGCTCTACGTCCGCGAGCTCGAACGCCGTACGTCGATCGGTCTCCTGAAGGGCCAAGGCGGCTTGCAGCTGTGCGCGCGCTCCCTGGAGGTCACCGTTCTGCTTGAGGATGGTCGCGAGCGCGCGGCGTGCTTCGACGTCTTTCGGCAAGAGCTCCACGATTGCCGAATACGTTCGCCGGGCGCGCGTCACGTCCCCTCTCGCGGTTTCGATGTCACCGAGCTGCCGGACCGCGAGGAGACTGTACGCATCGTGCTGCCGCCACGCGACCGCTTCGTTGAACGCCTCATCGAGACGATTGGCACGCACGAGCGCGTGGACGAGCGCGGCGCGAGGCTTTCGCAGTTTCGGCGCCTCGGTAACGGCCGCGCGCATCGTCGCGAGCTCCGCGTCCGACGGCTTCGGACGATTGCCTGCGACCCGCGCATCCCCCGTCACCGCGACGACGTTCATCGACGTGGTTCCGTTCGGGCTCGCCTCCGCTTCGGAGGTGCCGAGCAGCGGCAAGAGTGGAAGGAGCGAGAGAGTCGTGCCGAACAGAACGCGCGCAGCTTTCATGATGCACGCACCTACGCAACGATGGTGCCAACTCGCCTGTTCGCGAGTTTGTCCGCTTTTCCGCGGCACGCCTCGAATGCGTCGGCCGCTCGTGTGTCCTCGAACACACGTCGAACGGAACCGCAGCCACAAGACGAAACGCGTGGCAGAAACAGAAATCGCGCGCCCTCCGGGAACAAACGGTCGCGGCTGCGTGTCCAGTGGTCGCGGCCCGCGTGTGGGCGGTATGGCCATCTTGGAGGTGCGACCTATGCTTGTGATGCTCGTGATGCTTCCCCTGCATCGAGGCACCTAGACATGATCCCCACACGCTTCGTCGGTCCGAGTTCTCTTTCTCCCAAAGCCGCGCTGCGCGTATGGACGGCGATTTTCGTCGCGAGCCTGGGACCTCCTCTCGCATTTCTGATGCCGCTCGCCAGCGAGTTCAAAGGGAACGACGCGACGCAAGGAGTGCTCGCTATCCTTTCGGTGCTCGTGGTGCAGCTGCTCGTCACGGTCGCGTTCTCGTGCAAGACGCCAGCCGGTGCGGCGGGCTCGGCGTTCATCGCCATTCCGCTCTCCATCATCGTCTGCGCATTGGGTGGCGGTTTCGCAGCCGGACCTGCTGGACTCTTCTTCGGTGCGGCGTATGGCACGCTGCTCGCGACTCCGGTGGGCCTCTTCTTCGCGGTGTTCTTGGCGCCGCTCTTCCACCTCGGAAAGCGCGCCCAGCAGAGTCACGCCATCGGGCTCCGCGATCGACTCCATGCGAGAGCTGCAGGGTATGCAGGCGTGGGCTGCGTCTTTGCCATCATGCTCGGAGAGCCGCTTTGGTTCGCGGTGCCCGCCATTCTTTCCTTCGGCTTTGCCGCAGAACGCGCTTGGCTTGCCTCGTCACGGGCGCGCTGGCTCGAAAGGGTTCGCCGAGGAGAGGTTCCCGGCGTTTCCATCGCTGAGATGCCTCTCACCTTCGGCAGCACGGATCCCCTCCCGTCACTCTCCGACGTCCGCGGCATCGAAGTCCTCGTCGTCGCCGAGGACGCGGACTCGCCCTATCGCAGCTCTGGCACCGTGCGTCCGCTATTGCGGCTGCCATCCGCTGGATGAACGGGTCCGGCGAGAGCGTTTTCGTGCGACGAATCGCGTGCGTCGTGCGGTGCAAATTGAGTAGAGTGGGCTCATGCCGACCGCGGACCCTACCGAGCTCATCGGAAACACGCCGATCATCCAATTGACCCAGTTCGATACGGGTCCCTGTGAGCTGTTCGTCAAACTCGAGTGTCAGAATCCTGGCGGGTCCATCAAGGACCGCATCGGTCTTTCGATGATTCGCGCCGCCGAACAACAGGGGCACTTGGGGGGTGACAAGAAGCATCTCATCGAGGCGACCGCAGGCAATACCGGTCTCTCGCTCGCGCTCGTGGCCGCACAGCGCGGTTATCGATTGACGCTCGTCATCCCGGACAAGATGAGCCAGGAGAAGATCTTCCACCTTCGCGCCCTTGGCGCAGAGGTCGTCATGACGCGCTCCGACGTCGAGAAGGGCCATCCCGAGTACTATCAAGACGTCGCCAAGCGCATCGCGCAGGAAACGGGCGCCTTTCTCGTCAACCAATTCGAAAACCCTGCCAACCCGCTCGCACACGAGACGGGCACGGGCCCCGAGATTCTGGCTCAGATGGGCGGCAACGTCGATGCGGTCGTGTGTGGCGTCGGCTCGGGCGGAACGATCACGGGCCTCTCACGATTCTTCAGTCGTGCGCAGCCCGCATGCGAGATGGTTCTCGCCGACCCGGCAGGCTCCATTCTTGTAGATTACATCAAAACAGGAAAGCTCGGCAAAGCAGGCTCCTGGGCGGTCGAAGGCATCGGCGAAGACTTCATTCCGACCATCTGCGATCTTTCCGCAGTCAAGGCTGCTTACTCCATCACCGACGCAGAGAGCTTCGATACCGCACGCGAACTCTTGAAGCGCACGGGCATTCTCGGCGGCTCTTCCACGGGCACCTTGCTCGCCACCGCGCTGCGTTACTGTAAAGACCAGAAGACGAAGAAGCGCGTCGTCACCTTCGTGTGTGACAGCGGCAACAAGTACCTCTCGAAGATGTACAACGACTTCTGGATGCTCGACATGGGCTTCATCAAGCGCCCGCAACACGGCGACCTGCGCGACGTGATGACCCGCACGCACGAGAGCCGCTCCGTCGTCTTCGTCACCGAGAAGGACACGCTCCTCACCGCCTATGGACGCATGAAGGTGTACGACGTCTCCCAGCTCCCCGTCATGGACGGCGGCAAGATGGTCGGCATCGTCGACGAGTCGGACCTCTTGCTCGCAGCCGTCCAGGACGAATCGAACTTCCGCAAGCCCGTCTCGGGTGTCATGTCGACGAGGCTGACGACGGTCTCGATCAAGACGCCGATGGCCGATTTGCTGCCGATTTACGAACAAGGGTTCGTGCCCATCGTCAAAGACGAGGCCGGTCAGTTCGTGGGGCTCGTCACGAAGATCGATCTCCTGAACTACCTGCGACGTCGCCTGTCCTGAGCGACTTGGGGTAGAATGGGGAGGTTCATGATCCTCCCCCCGTTCCGCCCGAGCGATGCTTCCCACGCGTAGGTTCGGCGCAGCCATCGTCCTCGCAAGCACGGCACTGTTGCCGTGGCTTTCGTCGTCGTGTGCACCGGAGCCGCCGAAGGTGACGCTCTACGACTTCGGCCCCCCCCTTGTCATCGGCGTCGCGCAGTCGCTGACGGGAACCGAAGCTGTCATCGGCCAGCCGCTTCGCAACGCGGCACAAGTCGCGGAGTGGCAGGTCAATGCCGCGGGTGGCGTCCTCGGGCGCAAAGTTCAGTTCCAGTTCGAAGACGATCGCACGGACCAACAGGTGTCGATTGGCCTCGCGAACGCATTCATCAAGAGTGGGGTCGCCGCCGTCATCGGCCCAACTGCGAGTCGTCAGGCCGTGGCCATGGCCGCGCCGCTCTACGACGCGAAGACGATTCTGATGTCGTCGACTGCCCTCACGACCACGCTCACCACGTCTCAGCCCGAACGAGACCGATACTTCTTCCGTACGGTGCCTCCAACCGACGTTCATGGGCGCGTACTCGCAGACATCGCCGCCAAAGGCATCTCTGGCCAGGTCAGTGCATGCAAGAAGATCGCGATCGCGGCTGCGAGCGACGAGACAGGCAATTCCTACAAAGAGAACTTTTCGCGGGAGCTCCAGAAGTTTTCGGGCATCACCATCACCAAGGAAGTCTCGTTCCCGAGCGAGTTGAAGAGCGACTACAAGGCCGAGATCAGCGACCTCACGGCGGGCGCGGTCCCTGATTGTCTCATGCTGTTTGCATTCGCGAAGGTCGGCAGCCAGTTCATGCTCGACTACAAGCGCCAGCTTGCAACGACGACCACGTGGAAGAACGTCCAAGTATTGGGCTCCAACACACTCTATTCCCCGTCCTTCATCAATGACGCACGGAACGACCCCAGCGACCCTTCTTCGCCGTCCTCCGCGGAGAGTGTCGTTGGCATCTTGGTAGATCCTGCGCCGGGGACCACTCAGTTCGCCGAATTCAAGAAGATGTACTTTGGTCTCTTTCCCAAAGAGACCACGCTTGCCCGAAACACGGCCAACACGTACGACGCAGCCATGTTGCTGCTCTTGGCTATCGTACGCGCCGGCGGCTTCGAAGATCGGCCCCGCCTACGTGACGCGCTCTACGAGGTTTCGCGCGATGGTGAGGTGTTCGGCCCCGGGGAAATTCCCGAGGCGATCGCCGCCATCAAGAACGGCGTCAACATCGACTACAAGGGAGCCTCCGGCAACGTCGATTTCGACAACTTCGGCAACGTACGTTCCGACTTCATCGTATGGAAGGTGAAGGCGGGCGAGTTCACGGTCGTCGAACACGTGCCCGCGGAGATGATCAAGTGACTACGAGGGCGGGGTCTCGCATCCTCCGTTCAGCCTGTGCGCTGGGTGTCTTCGGCGCGGCTCTCCTCGGGGTCACGGCATGCGGCGGCGACGACCAACCCGCGGCTCCGACGACCTTCGACTTGCGATTCGCATCCGTCGACGTCGCTGTCGCAACGGAGAGTATCGAAGTGCTCGTCTTCGATCCCCTCGCGCGAGAAACGCGCATTTGCGAGCAACTCCTCGTCAAGCGGCGAAGCCGACAGGACCTCGGAAGGCCCATCGCGCGCCTACCACCGACTCCCCTTTGCGACGTTCTCGGGGAGAACCTCCAGCCGATCGAGATCGGCTACGGAACGTGGGCCTTCCTCGCCATCGCACAGCGCGGAGGCACCGACTACCTCCTCGGTTGCGCGCTCGCCAATGTGGGCCCCGGCACCGAGAAGCCCGTCATCACCTTCAGCTTCGCAAACTCCACGACGGCACAGCCCCCCGCGACGGCCTGTCTCGATGTATCGCAGAAGTGCAAGAAAGCTTGCGAGTGAGGAACGAAGTCTGCGTCCCTCAATCTTTTCGGTACATCGTCACGACGCACGCTCCGCCAAGCCCTAGATTATGCTGGAGGCCGACGCGTGCATTTTGCACCTGACGCTTGTCTGCGGTGCCTCGGAGCTGCCACACGAGCTCCGTGCATTGCGCCAGCCCAGTCGCTCCGAGCGGATGGCCCTTCGACAACAGACCTCCGGAGGGGTTTGTCACGACAGAGCCGCCATACGTGTTTCCTCCCTCCCAGATGAACTTTTCGGCTGCCCCCTCGTCCGCGAAGCCGAGTGCTTCGTACGTGAGGACCTCGTTCGTCGTGAAGCAGTCGTGGAGTTCGCAGACTTGGACGTCTTTGGGTCCCAGGCCTGCCTGCTCGTAGACCTGCTTCGCTGCCGCCTTGCTCATGTCGTAGCCGACCATCGAAATCATGCTGTCGCCGAACGACGACGCGTAGTCGGTCGTCATGGCTTGCCCCGCGATCCACACTGGGTTCGTGATGCCATGGCGCTTCGCGAACTCGTCCGAGCACAGAATGGCCGCCGCCGCTCCGCACGTGGGCGGACAGCATTGGTACCGTGTGAGCGGGTCGAACACTTCCGGTGAAGCCATGATCTCATCGAGCGAGAGGAGGTCATTGAAGAGCGCATACGGATTGTTGGCGGCATGTTTGCGCGCCTTCTCGCTCACTTTGCCGAACGTCTCGCGTTTCGTTCCATAGCGGAACCGGTACTCACGCCCCGCGCCACCAAACATCTGTGCGGCGAAGGGCGCCGTGTTCATACCTTGCGCGCGCCCCATGACCTCGACGTGCTTTTCGAGCGGATTCATGCGGTCGGTGTACTTCGCACCAAGCGCGCCCTTCTCCATTTTCTCGAAGCCGAGAGCGAGCACGCACTCGTAGATTCCGCCTTCGATCGCTTGCTTCGCGAGCATGAGGGCCGTCGAGCCGGTCGAGCAGTTGTTGTTGACGTTGAAGACCGGAATGCCAGTGAGGCCGACGTCGTAGACTGCCCGCTGACCGCACGTGCTATCGCCGTATACGTACCCGACGTACGCAGCACCCACGCTCCCGTAGTCGACGCCCGCGTCCGCGAGCGCAGCTTTGGCAGCGTTGGCCGCCATCACGTTGTATTCGTCGCTCGCGCCGGGCTTTTGGAATTTCGTCATGCCCACGCCGATGACGTTCACTCGCTTGCTCATGGTTCAGACCAGTCCTTTCAAGAATCCTAGCTTCCCGGCGGCGGCGACGCGAATGTCCCCGTCGATGCGAACATTTCCGTGCTGATAGAGGGACCGAAGGTCGCCGGTCTTTACGAGTGCTGCCAAGTCTTCGTCCGTCATGCGAAGCGTGGTCGTGGCATCGGTCCTCACGCCCTCGCTCACTTTGCCGTCGGAAAGGTCGAGGCTGAAGCCTGCGGCGGGCTCGCGCACGTCGAACGCAATGACGGCGCTCTCTTTGGGCAGGGCCCAACCCTGGCTCTTCGCGGTGAGTGCGGCAACGACCTTGGGAGCGACAGGTTCGCGAGTGCTGACGGCAGCCGCAGCGGCGGAGGGTGCGCTTGCTCCGGCGTCCGCCACGCTTCCACTCTTCGTGCGTTCGATGCTCTTCAAGAACTCGAGCTTCTGCGAGGCCATCACGTTGCCCGTGATCTTCAGTTGCTTGCCGAAGTAAAGCTTCTGCGCGTTCAACTTCCCCGTCGCCATGCCGAGAAAGTCCGCTTGTGACAGCGTGAGCGTGCAATCGACGCCTTGACCGGCTCCCTCTGTCACCGAGCCCGCATTCTTCAGGTCGATGGTGAACGAGTAGTTCGGGTCGGTGAGGTCGAATTGGAACACGGTTCCGATTTGCTTCACCATGTCAGGGTTCTTCTCGATGTGGGTTCGAATGCTGGAAACGATGTCTCGCGACGTCCAACCATCGACCTCGGGTTCTTTCGCGGTTGCAGCTTTCGGAAGAGCGCCCGCATCTTTTGCTTCGGCGACAGGGGCTTTCGGTGCCTTCTTCGGGACCTCCGTGTAGAGCTCGATGCTTGCCGACCCGAGCACGACCTTGTCACGCTCTTTGACCTTGCAGCGGAAGAGAATACGCGTGTCGCTCTCCTTCCACATCTCCGTGACGAGCGTCTCGCCCGGAAACACGGTGTCGGTGAAGCGAACGCGAATCGACTTGAAGGTGCGTCCGTCGTTCTTCGCAAACGTCTGGAGTACGTGACGGGCTGCGTAGCCGAACGTGCAGAGTCCGTGAAGGATCGGCTTTGGAAAGCCGAAGCCCTGCGCGAACGCGGGGTCGACGTGGAGAGGATTGATGTCACCCGAGAGGCGGTAGAGCAGCGCCTGCTTCGGCGAGATCACCTCGGTGACGATCGCGTCGGGTGCGCGTTCTGGTTCCTTTTGCCCGTCTCCGGCAGGTCCCCGTGCGCCCCCGAAGCCACCTGCACCGCGCACGAACGTCGTTACCTCGTTCAGCATGAGGAGGTCGCCCTCTTCGTCGACCGTGCGAATTTCGGTGACGACGAGGGCATGCTTTCCCTTGTCGAAGATGTCTTTGATCTTGATCGTATGCGTCAGCTTGCCGTGCGTGGGCAGCGGGCGCGTCACGGTCGTGTATTGCTCTGCGTGGAGGACGCGCTCGAAGCCGTAGTGGAGACCAGGAGCCGTCTTGCCAGCGAGGTAGAGGCCGAACATCTCCTTCAGGGCGGGTACGACCGCAAAGGTCGGAAGGACCTGGAAGTCGGGATGTTGCTCGAAGACGTACTTCAGTTCTCCCGGGTCGGTCGGGTTCTCCCCGGCGCCCACGCCGAGCGCGTAGAGCGAGACGTCGCGCTCGTCGTACGAGGAAGTCACGGGCTCGAACGTGAACCCCTGCGCTTCGTCGGCGTCAATGAACTCGTTTGCACCAAGGCTCTTCGTCCCGAGATTGCCGAGAATGGGCGCCATCGACTCCGTGATGTTCGACGGATGCGTCGCCTTCTCGAACCCTGCGATGCTGCCCCAAGCATCCCTCACCGTCTCGGGTGCGATGGCTCGACCGAGTTTGAAGGTCTTTCCCTCGGACCTCTCCCAACGAAGCTTTCCGAAATAGCCGCCGCCGACCTCGAAGAGGCCTCCGTTTTCGCTGCAGCTCTCGTGACAGAGGTATGCCGCAAGGGGCGATACGAGCTCGGGCTTGAGGGCGTCGATGATATCCTTCGGCAAGATGGTTTCGGTGAGGCGCGAACCCGCGATCGGTGCGATGACGTTCGAGAGAACGTTCTTCTTCGCACCTTCGACGGCGAGCGTATTCGCCAGACCGACGAGGGCGAGCTTCATCGCCGCGTAGTTGGCCTGACCGAAGTTTCCGTAGATGCCCGCAGCGCTCGCCGTGAAGAGAATGCGTCCAAAGCCAGCTTCGCGCATGTGATTCCACGCGGCCTGCGTCACCCGAAACGCACCGAGCAAGTGGACGCGCTGCACGAGGTCCCAGTCTTCTGCGCTCATCTTCTGGAACGACGTGTCGCGAAGAATGCCGGCGTTGTTGATGACGATGTCGACGCGTTTCCATGCGTCGAGCGCCATCTTGACGATCTTCTCGCCGTCTTCGACCGAGTCGTAGTTGGCGATCGCCTCTCCGCCCGCTGCTTGGATCTCGGCAACGACGCTGTCTGCGGCGGCGCTCGATTTGCCTCCGCCGGTCGCGCCACCACCGAGGTCGTTGACGACGACTTTGCAGCCGCGCGATGCGAGGAGGAGTGCGTGGGAACGACCGAGGCCATTCCCGGCGCCGGTGACGATGGCGACGCGGCCATCGAAGCGGAGCTGTGACGTAGAGGACATGGACACGCTCTCTTTCGTAGAGATATATTTAGTGCACGAAACAATTTAGGCGAATTCGCCGCCGCGTCAATAGGAGGGATGGGGTCCGCCCGAGGCGCTCCGGCCGCGAACAGGCGCGTGGGAGGCAAAACGCCACGGATGGGACACGGCTGGCGTTTCGTCGTCGATTCCGCGCGGTGCCCCGAGTGCTCGCTCGCTCGCCCAAATCCATCGAGTTCCCGCGAGAGAAGCGGGCGATCGGTCGCTCTGTCTTCGACGGCACGCGCGATGCAATTCCTCGACGCATGCATCGAACCTTTCCTTCATCGTCGCGCACGCCTGGGTCGATGCTCGCGTTTGCGCTCAGCCCGAACTTCGGTCCGAGCCCGTTCGGTCCCAGTATCCACTCGGACGCGATCGCGAGGGATCTCTGCACCACGGGCCATTCCAAGTTCGCGGGCGTTTCGGTGCTCCATCGCGCCATCGACCCGATGCGCGGGCGCGGAGGACGCCTTGCTTACGGCACCGCAGCCTGGGTCGAAGGGCACGCCGCGGAATGCTGGCAGGTCGAATGCTTCGCTTCCCCCGATGGCGGCCACGCCGTCGAGACCTACCTCTACTGCCATCGCGAGTCGGACTTCTACGACGTGGCGATTCGCTTCACGGGCGCGGAGTGGGAGCTTGCGCGAAAAACGAAGGAAACGAGGCAGTAACCTTGGGCGAAAGGCCCCGGACCTCAGCGCCTTTACGACTGCCCCCTTCGCCGCTACGTTTTCCCCATGTCGCTCCTTCACATTGCGCTTCTGGCCCTCGCGCTCTATCTCGTCGTTCGCTTCGTCTCCAAAAAGAAGCGCGTGCGCGCCGAGAGCCCGCAGAGTGAGCTTTCGAGCCTCGAGCCGTGGCTCACGGAGGCGATCGAGCGCGAGCTAAGGCGTGGCGTCCCCAACGTCGAGCAAGCGTCGCTCGGAAAGAGCCTTCGCGGCAATCCCGACCCCGATGTGGTCTCGGCGATCGAGGCGAAGGTCTCCAAGGTGGACCTCGAATTCGTGCACTATGCACACGAGTCGGATGCCGATGTCACCGTGCGCGTGCACTACGAAGACCAGGAGACGGGTACCGAGCGAAACCGCATGTCTCTCGCGAGCCTTCCCGAAAGCGTTCGGAAGGAACTTTCTCGCGGCGTGACCCGCGTCTACCGCAAGTGGGACTTCTCCTGGGCGAACGTCAGCTAGCTAGAACGCGAGCCCCAAGCGGCTTCCGAAGCTGATGTCCAATCGGTTCACGTCATGGCCAAACGCGTCTTCGTGGGTGAACTCGACTCGAGGTCCGAACGCCACGAAAACGTTGCGGTGGATGAACGCGACGAGGGAGAGGTCCGTCATGGCGCCTACTGTCGGAAATCCACCGCCTGCAACTCCTACGGCGAACGCCGGCCCGACGCGAGGCCACAAATAGAGGTCGGGGGCGAGCGGAAGGAGTGCGCCGATCCGCGGAGCGAAGGCGAGGGAGTATCCAATTTGTTCGTTGAACGGTGGCGGGCCCACGCGTCCCCAGTGCGTGCTGAAGCCGACGGCGCCACCGAGGGTCACGCTCTTCCAGACGCGCCCGTCTACCTCTGTCCGGAACCTCAACGACCGGAACGTGCCATTTGAGGCGTCGAAAAGGCGGCCACTCAGAGGGCCTCCTGTCACGACGGATTGCCCAAGCCCGTAGTCCATCGCGTTCAGGCGAATACCCACGACGTTGTCGAGCATGACGCGCGGCGCTTCAGCAGCCGTCGATTCCGCCCTCGCCGATTCGCCTGCGAACGCTGCGCTCGACACCAACATGAACGCGGCGACGATCCATGCGCGCGTCTTCAAAACGAGATCCCCACCCGACTGCCGAAAGCGACGTTGAGCTGATCAGCACCGGCCGCGGAATACTTCCTGGGGCCCTGATGCTGGTAGTCGGCCCGCGGTCCTACGGCTAGGAACACGTGCCGGTGGAGAGGGACGACGAGCGAGACGTCCGTCATCACACCAAAGACGTGCTCCTGATCTTCTCCAAAATTCAGGGCGATCGTTGGACCGACCCGGGGCCACAAGTAGAGCTTCGATCCCAGCGGTATCAACCCTCCGATGCGTGGCTCGAACTGAATCGAGTTGTAAGAGTGCTCGTTCAACGGAGGTCCGCCATTGCGAGTCCAAAAGGTTGCGAAGCCAACGGCGCCGCCAAGGGTGAGGCTCTGCCAAACGCGTCCCTCCGCTTCGGCACGCAACGTCATCGATCGGTGCGGATATCCTTCTTGATCATGAAGTCTGGCGGTCAGCGGCCCGCCCGTCACGACCGCATCGCCCATCTGAGGTCCGAGTGCATTCACGCGAATGCCGACGATGTTGTCCAAGAGGAGTCGGGGCGCTTCGCCCGGGCTCGGCTCCGTGGTCTCGGGCGGGGGCGTCGCCTCCTCGGCCCACGCAATACTTGGCACTGTCAGTACGAGTAACGCCGCACAAACTTGTTTCATGTATTCTTCATCTTTCTGCGTCGGCGAATCCATACGCGAGATGAAGAGCACGTAATGTGCGGTCGCTATTCCGACGCGACTACGTTTGCCAATCTGGCAATGCGGGGCCTCGAAACCTAGTCGGAGAGGACATCGGCAGACGCATCGGACGGCGCCGGAATGCGTCCCGCGTCACTGCCGCAACGGAACCCTTTTTCGGACGCGGTGCGTGCTTCTTGGCAAATCGGCGTTTCGTCGGCACGCACGAAGTCGTTCGGGTAGGGCGGGCACGTCGTTGCAATATACACGGTCGTGCCACCGTCGCCTTCCTTACGAACGAGACAGCCGAGCGGACACCCTTCGCCGGGGTCGCTTCCTTCGACGACGTCGACAGCCGTGGGAATCTCGAGGCAGCCGCCCGCTTGGTCGTACTTGCGGCCTCGGAAGATGTGCCCCACTACGTCTTCACTGCATGCGAGTCCGAAGACGATCGATGCAGCGAGGACGCATGGAACGGCGCGTTTCAAAGAGGAACCTCAGGCCTTCGGCGGCGGCTCGATGGTGCGCACGTGGAGCTCGGCGAGCTGCGCGTCGACGACCCGCGTGGGGGCGTCGGTCATGAGGTCCGTGCCCTTCTGCGTCTTCGGGAACGGGATGACGTCACGAAGGCTCTCCCCGCCCGAGAGCAGCATCGCGAGGCGGTCCATGCCGATGGCCATGCCGCCGTGCGGAGGCGCGCCGTAGCGGAGCGCGTCGAGCAAGAAGCCGAACTTGGCCCGCGCGTCTTCGTCCGTGATGCCGAGCGCACGGAACACCTTGGCCTGGACTTCGGGGTCGTGGAGACGAATGGACCCGCCGCCGATTTCGAAGCCATTCAGGACGAGGTCATAGCGATAGCAGAGGACCTTACCCGGGTCCGTTTCGAGCATGGCCACGCACTCGTCGTGCGGACGCGTGAAGGCGTGGTGCGCTGCGGCCCACTGCTTCGTGTCTTCGTCGTACTCGAAGAGCGGCGGGTTCACGACCCAAAGGAACTCGAACTTTCCGCCGTGGCCCGAGTTCGGAATGAGCTCGAACTTCTTCGCGAGGTGGATGCGGAGGTTCGCCATGACGGTCTGCACGACCGACTCTTTTCCGAACTGGAAGAAGAGGAGGTCGCCGTCTTTGGCGCCCGTTGCGGCATTGACGGCTGTTCGCAGGCCCTCGGTGATGGTCTTGGCGAGGGGCGACTGGACCCAAGCTCCGGTGCCGTCGACCTTGGCGCGCGCGAGGCCCTTGGCGCCCATGCCCTTTACGAACTCTTCGAGCTTGTCGAGCTCCGCGCGAGACGCTTTGCCGGCAAGCGCCGCCGGAACGCGCAGCACTTTGATGATCTCCGCGGGCAAATCACGACGGTAGGTACCCGCCTTGAACTTGTCGGAGATCTCCTTCCAAAAAGGAATGCCGCCGCCATCGTTTTCGATGACGAGGTCCGTCATGTCGACGTGAGGAAGCTCGAAACGGAGGTCGGGCTTGTCGTTGCCGTACTTCGCCATCGATTCGTAGAAGGGCATCTGTGGGAAGCGACCGCTCGGATACTTTTCGTGCAAGTCGATGCCGAGCACCTCCTTCCACACCTTGAAGACGAGCCCTTCCATCTGACGGAAGACGTCGTCTTGGTTGACGAAGGACATCTCGACGTCGATCTGTGTGAACTCGGGCTGACGATCGAGACGGAGGTCTTCGTCGCGGAAGCATTTGACGATCTGGAAATAGCGATCGAAGCCGGAGACCATGAACAGCTGCTTGAAGAGCTGCGGGCTCTCGGCGAGCGCAAAGAACTTTCCGGTGTGAAGGCGACTCGGCACGAGGAAGTTGCGCGCGCCGCCGGGCGTGTACTTCACCATGAAGGGCGTCTCGAGCTCGAGGAAGCCCGCGTCGTCGAAGTAACGGCGTACCGTCTGGTTGATACGATGCCGAATGCGAAGGGTGTGCTGGAGCGGCGCGCGGCGAAGGTCGAGGTAGCGATATTGGAAGCGCTTCTCTTCACCGGTATCGATCTCGTCTTGGATTTCGAACGGCGGAGTATCGGCCTTGTTGAAGACCGTGAGCTCGACCGCGTGCACTTCGATTTCGCCCGTCGGGAGGCGCGGATTGATGTTCGTGCCGCGGCTCTTCACGATGCCGCGAATGCCGACCACCCACTCCGTTCGCACGGTCTGGGCGAGTGCATAGGCTTGCTTGGGAAGATCGGCGAAGCCCGAACGCTCCGGATCGAAGACGACCTGGGTGATGCCCTCGCGATCCCGAAGGTCGAAAAAGACACAGCCGCCGTGATCTCGGTAGCTTGCGACCCATCCGAAGAGGACGACCTCTTGGCCTTCGTCCTTTGCCCGGAGGGCTCCGCAATCGTGGGTCCTTTTCAGCTCGTCGATAAACCTTGCCACGCGGCGAGGTTAGCAAAGTTCGGCTGAAATTTCGGAAAATCCTGGCGACTCTGTTAGCGAAGTGATGTGGCCGCCGTCCTCTCGCCCACCTCCTTCCGCCCCGAAAGCGGTCGCGCTCGGTCTTTGGCCGACCTCCGCGTCCCCAGGGCTTCGAGTGAAGCAGGGAAGTGGCTCGCTGTGGCGCGCCTCGTTTGCGTGGTTGCGCCCCTCCTCATGGCGCTCTCGTTTTCGGGAAACCACGGCGACACGGCCCATGACGACGCCGTCGTTCGCGTACTCGGTCTGCGCGGCGGGGGCCCGTTTGGCTACCTGGAAGCCTTCGTGTCGGCACCGTTCATGCTCATCCCGCTCGGGACCCGCGCCTATCGGGCGGCAATCGCGGCCGGTGTCGGGGCATCCCTCGTGGGCTACTTGGCTTTCGAACTCGCAGCGCGAGCCGCGACTCAGGTCTTCGTGCGAACCGCCCGCGATGCAACCGATCGCCTCGTCACGCGCGCCGTGGTCCTTTCGGCAATTCTGGGCAGTCTCACGGCGACGTTGAACGCTCCCATGATGCTCGAAGCGAGTGTCGCAGGCGGATGTACGTGGGCCGTCGTGATGGCGCTCCTCCCCGCCTACTTGGTCGGACGGTCTCCCGCGAAGGACGCGTCTCTCGAGACTCGCGATGCCGCGCTCGTCGTGTTCCTCGTGGGCGTGGCCTTCTCCTGTGACCCGGCGATAGGGCTGTTCGCAGCCGCGACGAGTCTCACGAGCCGTCGGCTTCGGCTCTCGTTCCGTCTCTTCTTGCCGCTGCTGCTCGGCCTTTTGCCGCTCGGCGTCTGTGCATTCCAAGCGGGCGACGTTCACCTTTCGTTCTTCGGCCACGGAACCCTGACGCCAGCACATTCGCTCAAGGCTTTTCTCGTGCAGGAGCTCGGTGCGTTTTCTCTCGCGCTCGGCGCGCTTTCGACGTTTTTCCTCCTGCGGCACCGCGACGGCCGAACCTACGTGATTCGCACGCTCCCCGCCCTCGTCGTGCCTCTCGTCGCCATCGCGAAAGGCTCAGCCTCGGGTCCCATGCGGTATGGCCCCTCGTCACTCTTGCTGGAAGTCTGGTTTGGGGTGCTCGTGGCTCCGCTCTCTGCCGTCGTCCTCGTCCACACGGCACTGCTTCCCATCCCGTTCGCACGCGCGACCGCGGCGCTGCTCTCTATCCTGTTTTTCGCGGTCCCCCTTCGTTTCGTCGACGACGCTGGTTACCGCGCACATGCACGCAGCGAGGCAAGTACGCTCGCATGGGAGCGGTTCGCCGTGTCGGCGCTTCCGAAAGACTCGCTCTATCTGACGAGCGACGACCGTGTGTGGCTTCGTCTGCGCGCCGGCCGCATCGTGGGGTCGCTTCGTGACGATCTCGAAGTGCTCCCTTTCCGCTCACTCTCCGCGAAAGCTGCCCCCACGATTCTGCGAGAAGACCCGCATTTGGGCGCCCTTCTTCGCGACTTCCTGCTGACCGGTGAGCCGTCCGAGAACGCGCTTTCCAAGGTCAGCGCAGAGCGGCCGGTCGTCCTCGACTACGACAGCTCGTGGAGCCCGCTGCTCACGAAGCATCTCGTCCCCATTGGCGCGTTTCTCAAGTTCGAACCGGAGCCCCGCGGCGCCTCGGAGCGTCGCCTTGCGCTGGAGAAGCAAGTAGAAGAGCGCACGAGGCTGGCGCGTTTGGTGATGCCGAACAAAGAACCAGAGCTCGCGCTGCTCTTGACGAGGCAAATGGAACGGCGCGCACTCGCACTCGGAATGACGGGTGAACGCGAAAGCTGTTCGCGCGCCATCGACGACCTCAGGGCGTTCTCGCCGAAAGATCCGCTCATCAACGACCTCGTACATCGCATCGTGATCGCGCGCGGTGCCGTCGACACGAAAGACCTCACCCTCGCTGCAGCGCCGGCCCTCTGAGGAGACGCCAGCGGACCACCGTGCGACAGGCGACTACTCGCTCGCGATCTTGCGTTCGATGGCTTCGAGATGGGCGCGCACTTCGGCGTCGTTCTCTCGCAAACTCTCGACTTTGCGAACGGCGCTCATGACCGTCGTGTGATCGCGACCACCGAAGGCGCGACCGAGCTCGGGGAAGCTGCACTTCAAACGCTGCTTGCAGAGGTACATCGCCACGTGCCGGGCAAACGCGATGCTCTTGTGGCGATCTTTCGAGAGAAGCTCGTTCGAACGAAGGCGGAAGTGGTGGCACACGATGCGCTGGATGTCGTCGATGCTCGCTTCTTGGATGCGCGAGGCCTGACCGAACGACAGCTCCTGGCGGACGAAGTCCATGTCGATGACGCGCCCCATGAGGCTCGACTTTGCCGCAAGGCGGATGAGCGTGCCTTCGAGCTCGCGGATGTTGCTGCGAATGGTCTGCGCGATGAAGAGGACGACCTCGCTGTCGAGTTCGATCTCCTCGAACTGAGCCTTCTTCTGCAAGATGGCGATGCGCGTCTCGAGCTCGGGCATCTGCACGTCGGCGACGAGGCCCCACGTGAAGCGCGAGATGAGGCGCTCTTCCATGCGCTCGAGCTGTTGCGGGTACTTGTCGCTCGTGACGATGATTTGCTTGTCGGCTTGGTGGAGCGCGTTGAACGCGTGGAAGAACTCCTCCTGCGTTTGCGTCTTCGATGCCAAGAACTGGATGTCGTCGACGAGAAGGAGGTCGCAGCGGTCGCGGTACTTCGAGCGGAACTCGTGCATGCGCTGGTCTTGAAGAGCCTGCACGAACTCGTTCACGAACTTCTCGGCCGACAGATAGACGATGCGGAAGTTCGGCTTCTCTTGGCGAATGCGATGCGCGACGGCGTGGACGAGGTGCGTCTTGCCGAGACCGGTGCCTCCGCAGAGGAACAGCGGGTTGTGGCGAGGGCCACCGCCACCAGCAGCCGCGACCGCTGCCGCATGCGCGAGCTGGTTCGACGGGCCGATGACGAAGTTCTGGAACGTGTAGCGAGGGTTCAACCCTTCGACGGGCGGCGCGACCCCTTGGATGCGCGGACGCGAACTCGCACCGGCTTGGCCCTGCTGGCTCGCGTTCTGCGACTCGTACCCGGCGCGTTGCGAATCCGGAACGCTGACGCCGCCCGGAGGGGTGTTTGCACCGAACTCGGAGATGGCGCGCGGACGGTGCGGAGAGCGGAGCGGCTCACCCGTGACGACGGGCTCATCGAGCGCCCCACCGATGCACCACGCCGGCTGGATGCTCCAGCCCGTCTCGCTGCGCAGGAAGTCGACCATCGTGGGGAGGAAGTGTTCCTCGACCCAATCGCGTACGAACTCGTCTCGGGCACGAAGCGAAAGCACGCCGTCGGTGAGCCCCTCGAACTGTACGCCCGAGAACCACTGGTCGAACGTCCCTGGGGACTTCGACCGGGTGAAGGACACTGCGTCATGCCAGAGTTGGTTGGTGCCAGCCATATTCATCGTGCGAAGAGGTGCTCCACTGCGGGGACGAGACGGACGAGACGGACGAGACGGACGTTGACGGACAAGACTGCGAAACTTCGAGGTGATCGAGGTGGGGGGATATTTCGCAGGTTTTCCACAGGGTCGGAAAACCGTGAAGACTACAAACAATCCGCAAAACAGCTGCCTTTGCGAACCGAGGGGGACCCGAAAACTTCCCCCTGTGGATAACTTGTGGATGTCGGGTCGTGGCCCCATTCTGGGGTGACACGTCCGCTGTGCGCTGCTGAAGTCGCAGCGCCGTCTCGAGCCAAAACTTTGAAGGTCGTGGTGGTGAATGCCGTGGCCCGTTCCGAGTGGAGGGCCGACTCCTCGCTCGCGCTGACGAACGAATCGTCATCTTTGAACGGGAGCGACGACGAAAAGAAACTTCGTCGTTCGACTTCCACTTATGGAGCTACACGAACACGAAACCACTCGTCCACGCCTTATCCATCACAGCAATTGAAGAGGACGAGATCGCTCGCGTTTTTTCTGTGTAGTTTATCGGTGATCGCGACCGCAAATCGCGTTCGTCGTCACCTCGCGATAGCCGCGTCGTCACGCAAGTGAAACGAAGGCGTTTCGATCGAAACGAGCGGCCATGTGTCAAGCGCGAAACGTGAAGCGAGAGGGCGATTTTGGTGGCTGAAATGTCCTCCGGAGGACGTTTGCGCCACGACGACCGAAAATGGCGCCGGGGAAAGCCCGGAAGCGTCTCAGGTCATTGGTGATCGCGAAAAAACTCCTGCTACCATCGCCTGACCATGCGCCGAATTCTGACTGTGGGAATCTTTTTGGGTTTGACCTCCATGATCGCTTGCGGCTCGGAGAGCGCGGCGCCAGACGAGAGCGACATCACGCAAAGCTGTGAGGCGACCTTCACCTCCTGGCAGAAGGATGCGTACATGGATGTCGGCGGAAGGAACCTCCCCTTCTGGCCTCCGCACACCACGACCTCACTCACGGTGACGTGCAACGGTGGCAAGACGAAGGTCGGCGAGAAGAACATGGGCAACCATGGTTCCGTTCCAGGCATGCCCGGCACCGACGGCAAGCCGCTCCTCGCAGCCGTCAAGAAGGAAGTCGTGAAGGGCTCGAAGGCGAAGCTCACGGAGCTCCTCGAGACGTACGGAGAGTGCGAATGCGCTCCCGCGAAGTTCCTCGGCTTGAACAACATCAATACCCCCGAGATCCAAAAGCTCATCGGCGAGCTCGCGAACATCATCGAGACCCAAGTGCCCTGCGATGGCCA
Organism: Polyangiaceae bacterium; assembly: GCA_046351415.1. Classification (GTDB taxonomy): domain Bacteria; phylum Myxococcota_A; class Polyangia; order Polyangiales; family Polyangiaceae; genus JABFRG01. The sequence continues at coordinate 276,698 of JAXLYO010000005.1, forward strand.
CTCGGTGGAGCTCGCCAATGCGCTTCGCGAAGGCAACATCGACGCCGCGATGCCGCTCGCGAAGAAGTGCACGTGGCCCGGCGGTGACGCAGGCCAGTCTCTGAACCTCGCGCTCCAGAAAGTAGCCGCCGACAACCGGGGCAACTTCGTCGACTATCACGTGTGCAACAACGACGCGACGTTGCAGAGCAATCTCATCAAGACCTTCCGCGAAGAAGGCACCGCGCCCCGCTGCGATCAAAACCATGCACTCTGCAGGGGTCCGCGTTGGTTCTACACACCCTGAAGTGAACGAGCCTGCGGGCGTCGTGCGCGATTTTCGACTCTATGGTCACAGGGGTGCTCCCAAAGAGCATCCCGAAAACACATTTGCGGGCTTCGAGGCTGCGCTCGAGGCGGGCTGCAATGCGCTCGAACTCGACGTGCATCTTTCGCGCGATGGCTACGTCGTCGTGTGCCATGATGAGCACGGAAAGCGTATGGCGGGCGTTCCGGCATGCGTGCGTGATTGCACGTGGCAGGAAGTTTCGCGATGGAACGTCGCGCATGGCTTCGCTGGAGGTCCTGGACGCGTGAGCTCGGCGCCGCTCCTCGAAGAAGTCATCGACGCCTTCGGGCACGTGCCCATCAGCGTCGACCTCAAGTCCGATGCACCAGCGCTCACGCATGCCGTGCTCCGTCTTCTTGCGCGCGCGACCCCCACGGCACGAGCGCACGTGAGCCTGACGAGCTTTCACCGCAGGCCTTTCCAAGTGCTTTCCGCGCGGGGTTATTCGGGGCCACTCGGCATGGGGCCTTCCGACGTCCTTCGGCTATGGGCCCTCCCCGTCGCCGCTTTGCGCGATTTGCGAGGACGTGCGGCGCAGGTCCCCGTCGCTGCGCACGGCGTTCGCTTCGCGAGCAAGCGATTCATCGACAAAGTTCATGCGCTGGGGGCACGTGTCGATTTTTGGGTGATCAACGATGCTGCTCTCGCGCAGTCGCTGATCGACATGGGCGCCGATGGCCTCGTCACCGACGATGCGCGAACGCTCGGCGCGGAGGTCAGCCGAGTGTGAGGATCTCGGAGAGGTCGGGCGGCGGTGGAGCCACACGCCCCCCGAGCGTTGCCCAGGGCATCCACTCCATGACCGGTGCAGGCGAAGTACCGAGGCCATAAAACACCGCATTGGCGAGGTCGGCATAACGCGCCTGGATGAGGGATGCGAGCAGCGCACCTGCCTTCGGATTCGCGCGATGCGGCCTGCCCGTGTAGCCAGGGAAAGGCCGGAGCTCGCCCCACGCGATCGCCTTGCCGACGAGGAGAAGCTCTTGTGAAAGCGTCTTGAACCCCGCACGCGCTGCTGCAGCTGCCGCGAATTGATAGCGCGTATTCGGAACGAGCGGCGGACACGGAGGCAAGTCGCGCACGACCGGTTTGACGGTGTGGGGTGCGTAGTGGAGTGCGAGGGACGTTTCGATGAAGCCGCCGTGGAAATCGCTGCTCGCGTCTGAGAGCATGGCCTCGCGCTCTTCGGGGTCTTCGACGGTCGCGTATGCGGGCTCGAGCACGGCGCGGTCCGGCGTGAGGAGGAACTGCAAGAGCTCGTTCAGCGGCGAGATGACCCGCACGCCCCGAGCCTTCAGGAAACGCACGCCCGTTTCGAGTGCCATCGCATGATTGGGCGAGCCGTGAAAGGTCATGAGCGCGACGCGCTTCGCGCCGTACTCGACCAACGTCTCGCAGGCATGCATGACTGCGTGGCACGCGTCGGAATAGCTCGTCGCCACCGTGCCCGGCCCAAATGTCGGATCGACCCCCACGTCGAGATCCCGCGAGAGAAGCAGCGGCTCCCCCGGCTTCGCGATGGCCGCGTGCAGGTCACGCGCGAGGCCGGCGCTCACCAAATGGTCGTTCAAAAGAGAAAGGTGGGGCCCGTGATACTCGGTCGGATTCACGAGGAGATAGGCCGGAGCCCCCGCGCGAAGGGCGCGGACGACATCGCCAAGGGGCATCTCGAACAGGTCGGACATAGGGGCCCACGCTAGCACCGACTCTCTTTTCCGCCGCTTTTTGCTTCCCCGGGCCCTTCGCTTTCGGTTGCCCTCGCCGGCCGCCCAGGGTAGATCCGAAGGTTACGGAGAAGTGGCCGAGTGGCCGAAGGCACATCCTTGCTAAGGATGCGTACGGGAAACTGTACCGTGGGTTCGAATCCCACCTTCTCCGCGACTGAAAACCCCGGGGAACTGGGGTTTTTGCTTTTTGGTGGCCACTAAGGTGGACGAAATCAAATTCGCGGGGAGCTCGGGGAATGGCTCGCCGATCGCGCCTCCCGTGAGGTCCTCCGCGACGCCAACATAGCGGTCGGTGGTGAGCTTATCGGCATGACCGATACGACGCTCCAACGTGCGTCCGTCGAGTCCGCTGATCGCAGCCCATGTCGCGCCCGTCGTGCGAAGGCTTCGAAAGTCGACGGGCAGTGTGTCGACGGTGCCGGCGTGGAGATCCGTGCGCGTGACGTTCGCGAGCATGAGATCGGTTCGGAAGGTCTGCCCTCCCCTTGCGTCGTCCCAGCTGTTGAGCCGTGACCACACGTGCTCGTCCGGCTCACCGCGAAGCGCTTCGAGCAGCGGACGCAAGTGACGATGGATGGGGATCGAACGCCGCGCGTTCCGAGTCTTCGGGGCTTTGGTTTCGCCGCTGTCCCAGTTGAGTGCGCTTCGGACGTGAATGACGCCGGCATCGAAGTTCACATCAGCCCACGTGAGGGCCGCCAGCTCTCCGGGCCGCAGATACGTGTAGACCGCGATCGCATAGAGCTGACGATGTTCGAGAGAGACGGCCTCCGAGGAAAGGAGCTGCGTCATCTCTCGCGGGAAGAGCCAGGGGCGCTGGCGAGACTCCGCGCTGTCGGGAGGGAGCACGTTGTCGCACGGGTTCGTGTCGCGGCAGCGAATGCCCGGGAGCTTCGAGGCGACCGCTTCACGCATGGCCTTCGTGAGAACGCACCACACGTTCAGAGCAGACTTGCCGTGAAGGGTTCCCGCGCGCACGTGCAGGTCAAGAGAGTCGCGCACGGCTTCGACGTGGGTGCGATTGAGCAACGCCATGGGCACCGGGTTGAGATGCGGCCCGATGTACTTGTTCCAGCGAATGCGATTGCGGCCCGCTTCGAGCACCTTGCCGGCGCGGGCAGCTGTGTAGCGCGCGAACCATTCCCCGGTGGTCTCGCCGTCGACCTTCAGCCCCGCGTCCGCGAGCTTGCGAAGATAGAGGCCGTGGCCGGTGTCTTCCTTGATCTGCCAATCGAGCGCGAGCTTCTTTGCTTCTGCTTTCGGCGTGTTGACCGGAACGGGGAGGCGCCAGTAGCTGCCGTCCTTCAGCGTGATGCGCGCGCGATAGCGCGTGTGTCCGTTGCGATCGCGCCAAGGCTCGATGCGGCCCGTACGAGGGCGCCCACGGCGTGGAGATGCTATGTCATAGTTCATCGGGAGGTTCTTTCTCTCGGTCATGCCTCGGGGACATTGCCGTGTCCGCCGGGGTTCTTTCGTGTCAGGCTCTCGCGAGCCCTTGTTTCTTCGCCTGTTCGCGCAGCCACTGGCGGAAGAGCACGCTCATGCTCTCGCCCTTCTTCGCCGCAAGCCTCTTGGCGAGCTCGTGTTCCGTCTCCGTTAGGTGCACACCGAGCATGCGTTTCTCTGTCGCCATGCGCTTCAGAGTAAGACTCGTTTACGCGTGCGCCAGCGCGAAGTCGTGACGCGTATGGACGCAGTGCGTTAAGTTTAAGACTTCGTTAAAGAATGCGGCGAAAAGTTTTTCGTGTGTAATACGCACAGGACTAGAGCATCTGAAAAGGGAGTCCGCATGTCGGTGGGGGTAGCGATCATATTCGGTGGGGACGCTGTTGTTGCGAGCGACGGCCTGCGGCGAGAGGCGAAGCCGAGCGTGGCGCTTTCCTACAAGCACAACAAGACCTTTCCACTCGGCGACCATGTGATTGCTGTGAACGTGCACTTGCTCGAAATTGGCGGTCAAACCATCGGGCAGATTCTTCGAGCAGCCTTGTTACCCTCGTCTCACGCGTCGCTCGAAGAAATGGTGAAGGACGCCGCAACGGTTCTGGAAAAGTTGCTCGGTCAACACGGGCACCGCGATGAGGACGTTCATTTGATTTTCGCTGGAAGAAACGACTTGGCGGAGTCGGGCCAACTTGAGATTCGGGGGCTCGAGCTCGCGTGGCGAGACGGCGTTGCCACACCAACGTTCAGCAATTTCTCGTCAAATCCCCATTTGGTTACGATCGGTGACGGCCACGCACGGGCAGCCATCGAAGCGGAATGGAAAAGGAACACCATTCGTTCCTCGACGCCGTTGGCAAGTCTCGCCGAGAGCTTGATTCGTGTGGGGTGCTTGGCAGCAAGCGATATTCCCGACATCGCACCACCCACCAAATGTTGTGGGGGCGGACCCTACAAGCGGATCTTACGATGATGTATCGCGAGCGCGCTCAACGACCTGCTCCGCGTGGGTGTAACTAGGCCCCCCAGACCTCGAACGGAAGCGTCTGCCACGCCTTGTCAAAAGAGATGTAGCCCGTTGCTCCGAGGAGCTTTCCCGCGGCGAGGTGCATTGCGTCCATAGAGTCGAGTCCGGAATGGGCCTTCGCGAGTTCTATGTACGAATCGACTAGAGCCTGACCAAAAAACTCGATGGGCCGTTGTTGAGCGCGCAGCCGATGAACTACGCCGATGCCAAGATTGGCGGTTTCGCCAATTGCGCTCTTGAGCACCTCCGTTTGCGCGGTGTGAGCTGCCTTTTCAATTGCCTCGCAATGGGGCGAGCGTGCGGCCCTTGCATCCGTCCAAGAGGAAAATCCCTGCTTTTTCGCGAGGGCGTTGCGCGAGCGATTTCGCGTCATCGCGGCAATCTCTTGAAGAGCGAGCACCGACGTCAAAAACGTGGCGTTGTTCGCTCTCGCGATCGCCTCTTTCAGCGCTGTGCCGCGCTGCTCATCGTCATCTTTCGTCGAGCCAACGCGCCCCCTGCTCTTGCTGGCCGCAAGGGCGACTAGAGCGACTAGAGCGGACGTATCCAGATAGAGACGTTGGTCGATCGCCGCCTTGAGCTGCCTCAGCTCGGGCACTTCAGTATTCGTCTCCCGAAATCATGGCCGAAAAGTCCTCGGCGCTGAGAGGGATCGCTTCGTAGTCTGGTGGCGAAACGGCGTTCAGAATACTGGTCTCGATGGGCGCAGGTTGAACACCTCTCTCTGTGGCGGCAGCCAGCAGCATGACTGCAGCGTCGAGGCGTTCATTCACGGCGCGGAGTTCGTCGCGGAGGCTACGAATTTCATCATCCTTCTTGTTCGCCTGCGCATGACGGCGGGCAGTCATGGTTTGCAGCGCAAACCGCATCTCATCCTGTCGAGGCCGCGCGCTCCCATAGGCGCGACGAGAGCTCGTCGGCCAGGAGTTCGACCGCAGGCCTAGGCTAGCTGCTGCATGTGCATCGCGCATCGCTTCTCCTCTCCCTCCACCGATGGTATCGCATCGGGCTCCCAAATAAAGTCGTAGCTAAGCCATATGCGCGCCGGCCCCTTCGGTGTGCGGCGAGACCAACGGATGTTCAGTAGCCGGCCTGGTTCTGTTCCTTCGATGGCTCGGTACTCAACCCCTGCGATACGCAGGCTTGTCTCCGCCGAGCTACTGGAAACGACGGGGGGGGGTGACCAAGACGGAGGCGCCTCCAACATCGCGCTTGCAACCACGAGCGTTTCCTCAGTCCCTACCAGACGGTTGACCTCTCCCAAGAACCAGTCCGCCGTCAGGCCTTTTTTCCGGTTCTGCAGCACCCTTCGGGGCGGGCTGGTTTGCGGTTTGGTCGCAAATTCTAGGTCGAAGACTATCGCTGGCTCGGGCTTGCCACCAGCTTCCTCCGCCTCGACGTCCATCTCTGAGATGTCGACGCGTAGGAAGTGGGGGGACGTCGGCTCTGCCATGAGAAACGCATCGACGAAACCGTCCTCTTTGCTTTTTGGGGACGCACCTGCGCGCGTCGCAAGGTTGCGGACCTTGCGAACGCGGGGCGCGTGTCGCTCAAGAAACAGAAACATTCGGCATGAAATCAATTTCATTGGTGCGGCCCACTCCTAGATCTAGTCATGTCGACGTCCTGCCACAATCACGAACTCGCCAGTTTGCAAAGTCATCTTCAATTCTGAGCGCCCTGATCCGGCCGCCCCTTCTCCCACCTCGCTGCCGCACCCTTCCGCCCCGCTTCGCTGAGTTTCGCCCTTCCCTGCGGAGTGCGAGCTCCAGTGCTGAGCCCGCCATGCATGCGGCATCGTTTCGCAGGGCGACCATCCGGCAGGAGGCACACTCGCGCGACGCAGGGCGCGCCACCCTTCGAGCGGCATCGCGCACCGCATCGAGGACGTTTATCCTTCGAGGGTCCTCTCGGCTTCTTGCTGCTCAACCTAGCGAGGAAGCTCGCGGTAGACTCAAACCGAGGCATCCGCGGCCCTCCTTTCGTAACATCGCCATGGCCACCCCATGACGCACACGCGCGTTAGGGACGTCACCTTATTCGGTACCGACAAGCCCATCAGTAGACCCCTCGTGCCGCCTTCACGCGCTGGTAGTAGATGGCCATAAAGACCGGCATAGGGAGCTGTTCCGACATCCAAATCCCTGCCGCAAGGCTGTCTCGGAATTCAGGTTTGCCAGGAGTGCGCAGCGCCGCCAGCTGTTTGTCCGATAAGCAGAGTCCCTCATGTATCTGAAAGCGTCGCTCAAGGTCCCGCTTGGCAGCTAGCGCTCGCCTGCGTCGTATCGGGCCCATCATCAGTAGTTCCTCCGGTCACGCCACCACGCATCAGCGTCGGCTGTGTTGTCTTGCTGCATGCGATCGCGCTCGTGCGAGCCAAGGGGGACGGTGGTCGTGAAGCTTGAAGGCGGGGGCGGTTGCAGCCTCGCGAGTCCGGTCTGAGGTCCCAGCGGCTGCGGCATCACGGGCGGCTGTTGCTGCGAGAGAGCTGCGAGCCCACGTGGACGCGATGCCGACGCCTCGACGGCCTCTAGCGCGCCGCCTCCGCCAGGATGCGACTTGTCCAGGCTCGCCGCTTCGTCAGGGGACACTGCCACGCCTACCCACTGTCCATTCTGACGCTCCGGGCGCATCCATCGGCCTCCAACGCGGACAGCGCCGCCCGTTGATGCAAACTTCTGATCGTCCGCCGCTTGGACCTGGGCTCGGGGAGGGTCGCCGCCTGGCGCCTGGCCGTTGGTCGCACTCCAGTTGTCGACCTCCGCGCGGGCTCGAGCCTGCTCGCGGGCAGTGTCAGGGTCCGAGCTCATGCCGGGAGTCGCCGGCTGCTGCGATCGTGTCTGGTCCGACAGACCGTTTCGCACGTCCGCCAGGTACTTCATCGTTCCGCCTTTGAAAAAAATCAAACATCGTCGTTCTCCTTTGCGAACAGCCCGAGCTGCTCTCGTTTCGTTGTCTTTCGCTCCGGGGGTTCCGGAGGCTCGATGCCAAGCAAGCTCGCCAAGTGAGGAAGCCAGAGCACCGCGAGTGCCTTGCCGCCTCGCTGTCGGATGACGCCGACCGGGATGGCGCCCCGTGCGTACCGCTCCGCCTGCGCAAGCGCCTCTAGAACGATCGCCGGAAGCCTCTTCCGGGTCTTCGCCTCAGCCTGAAGCGTTCGTCCATCCTGGAGGCGTATAGGCCGAATGTCGGGAGCGCTCTCGTACCGAGCTCGGTAGCGAACACGTTCACCCCCAAGCACCTTTGCGGCGTCTCGCTCCAGGTCTGCTGCCCTTCGATGCGCGGCACTCATCGCATGCCCCCCAGACCACTGCTGCCGCTGCTACCCCCTAGGGCTGGAAGCGACAGCAGCGATTTTCTCCCGCGCGCTCCTGAAAGCTTTCGGCAGTGAACAGCAGCGTTAGCGCTCATGGGCCACCTCGGACACGGGGCCACGCCGAACGAACTGACCGGTTGCATCACGTCCACTCACCACCAGCCCGCTGCTCTCCAGCACGGAGAACGCGGGGTAAAAACTGGCGTTGCCGATATGAAGTTCCTTTGCGAGGGCGGTCTTGCTGCCTCGGAATTCGCCTTTTGCCGCGAGGTGCGCGCTGATGCGCTCCATGGCGCCGGCGTGCTGATTTTGTGCGGGCGCGTCAGCGGCAAGCTGTTCCGCTTCGAGGTGCGTCAGGCGAAGGCCTCCTCTCGGATCGCCATTCACCTCCACGTCTTCAATTCGAAGGCCGAAATCATCCCCCAGGATTCCCTTGTTGCGACACTTCTCGTGACTTACGCGGGTTGCAGCCCCCTTCTCGGCTGAGAAGACGAAGACCGAGCCGCACGCGTCGAAGATGGCACCTGAACCGCGAATCTTGTACCTCGCACCGTCCGAAGCATCGGCAGAAGGCTTTCTGGCGTGATGGATGATGACCACCGTTGCGCCGGTCTTCTCGGCTGATCGGTTAAGAACATCGATGTACCTGCGAATCTCGCTACTGTTCTCGTCCGCAGTTGGCGCTGCGGCTCGTAGCGAGTCGACAATCACAAGACCAGCATTGCCGAAGGCGCGAGAGTAGACGTCCTCTGCATCGGCAGCCTCCAAGCCGATCTCAGGGTGAACGCACAGCTTCAGGGGAAGCGATGCCAGTGCGGAGAGCCCGAGTCCCTCTGCCCGCGCGAGCCTCTGGTACCTCTCCGCAGTCACTCGATGTCCTTGCTCCCAATCGAGGTGGGCGACGGGACATTGTTTGACGCCGTAGACGCCCCAGAGGGGACGACCGGTTGCGCAAGAGATGGCGAACGACTGCGCCGCCATGCTCTTTCCGCCAAACCCGTATCCGGCGAAGAGCGTTGCAGCGCCGCCCGCGATGCCAAGCGCGCTTACGAGGTACGGGAGGTCTGGAAGAGGCTCCGCAAGCTTCGCCGCGTCCACGAACGTGAGCTCACGCACCTTCGATCGCCGTTTCGCAACGGCGTTTGAGGGGACAGCCGCGTCTTCGCAAAGCCACTCGGGTGTAACAGCGACTGGCTTCATGCTGCCACCTTCCGAAGGCCGTCAACGAGACGGGCCTGCTCGCGGAGAACGCGTCGTCGCTTCTCCGCATCTACGGCGATACGTTCTTCGAGGGCCGCGCGCACGGCTTCCATGCGGTCGAACTCGCGGAGAATGACAACCAGTGGACCGTACTCGCGAACAGTCGAGAGAACGTGAGAACGGTAGGCGATCGAGCGGTGTAGTTCGGAGAGAATGCCCTGTCGTCCGGTGTGGAGCTCCACGAGCAACGCGACTCTGTCGCAATCGAAGGGAAGCGCCGAGCGCCGAAGCGTCCGCAGCACCTGTAAAATGCACTCGTATGACGCGGGCGCATTCGCAATGGCGAACGGTGCGCGTTTACCGGCTAAAACCGCTCCCAGCTCGTAGCGAGCCCAGCATGCGCCAATGGTTTCCGCAGTCATGCCGCCCTCCGCCGCGCCAACGGGCGGTCGCACGAGGCGCACCGAAGCGCACCAGCTTCCTCCCTGAGCTCCAATCGCTCACAGCAACACGTCGGGGCCCAAGCTTGCCAAAAGGCGCGCACTTGCTCCCATCGGCTCCTCGCCGCTGACTTGGCCGCGGTCATCGGCGGCCCCCTCTCGCGACAGCGGCGTCGTAGGCGTCAAGCTCACCGCTCTCGTCCGGGGCTGACGCTGCGTTCTCACGATGGTACGCATCCCAAGCGTAAACAGGGCACACCCATACTTTCCCAACGCGATAGGCACCTGGAATTCGTTTGTATATCGCGCGGGCGTTGCGGGAGGTCCGCGTGCCCGGCGCCAAGTTGTCTCGGGTGTCGTAGTCTTTGGGTTGCGTACGAAGCTTGTCTGCTACGCGTTCCGCGAGGTGGTCGAGGAGCTCGTTGAGCCCCGGAAGTGCTAGAGTCATGTCGTGTCCTTGGCGCCTCGGAGTGATGATCCGGGGCGTCGCCTTTTCAGACGACGGGCAGCGGAGGGCGCAGCGCTGCCTGGGTTGACGTTTAGGCAGCGGTGAGCGGCGCGCCGAGAAGGCCTTCCGACACGATGCGTGCGAGCACTAGGTGCAGCGTTCCGCGGCGCACGGGCATTCGAGCGAGGATGGCGGTGACACTTTGAGGCGACACCTCGCACGCCACCGCCGTCATGCTCAGCCCTTGCCTCCCTACGAGAGCCCGAAGACCGTCCACAATCTCGTCGGCTGCAACGACTGTTCCCGTATGACTACGATTCTTGTTTTGTGCTTTCAGCATGAGGGGAGTCTGCATCCGCCTCGGCTTCCAGAATATTGGGGCCCGAAATAATGGATTGGTCGGCACGCGATTTCTCGTGCAGTTTCCTCCACCTAGCGAGGTCGTCGTCGGTCATCGCTTTCGTCCCTCGGGCTTCGCGCCAGTCGCGCCAATCCGCGATGAGCGCGTCTCTCTTGCTCGCTTCGAAACCGCATTCGTTCAGCAGGTTCACCAGGAGATCCCACTTATCGCCCTTCGGTTGGCCGGCTTTTCTCCGGCCAGCGCCGAGCGGCCAAACTTGAATGAGCACGTCCAAAAGCGCCAGCGACTCTAGCGTCAGTAGGTGAGAACATTCAGGGGCCGATCGAGCGAAGTGGAACACAGCGAAGGATGCGTCTGGACGAGCAGCGACCTTGTGACGATGGGCAAGACAGTGACGCACGTAGCCAATGAACTCATTGTTGGCGGCAGCGTCACGCATGGGATCGCGCAGCCCGGGCCACTGCGCTGCGAATGAGAGGGGCTGCTGGCCGCGGAGCCATGCGTACATCGCATCGCTCCCGTGCGCACTCGCCAGCTCGAAAAGTGCGATCGCTGTCCCCGTCGCTTCTATGGCCTCGATGAGCATCATCCGCGCACGTCGTTCGAAGCCGAATCGCGAAATGCTCAGATTCGCCATCATCTCGCTCATCAATCTTCGGGAGAGCTCGAAGCGCTTGCCGTCCAGAGGGGCGTGCTCGAAGTCGTCTCTCAGCGACTGAAGCCAGGTCTCGACGCGATCGACGTGCCGAATCATCGCCTCGCGCACTTGCGCTTCGCTTGCCTGAAGCACAGGCGGAAGGGCCTGGCCTCGGACGCGTGTCCGCTTCTCCGCGGAGATGTTCGCCCCAGACACGTTCGCCTTTCGTCCGCGTGGCATGGTTCCATCTTCGCTCCATCCGAAGCTCCCGTCAGCCATTGGCGGCCTCCTTCGCGGCACTCGTGCGAGCCTGGCGCATCTCCCAAAACAGGTCCGCCGCCGCCTCGACGCGAATCTTGAGCGAGTAGATCAGCCCATTGAGTTGGTTCGGCGTGATGTCGTCGTTCGTCTCCATCGCGAAGGCCAGACTCGCCAGACCGTGGAGCTCTTCCGCCAGGTTCCAGAGAAAGTCTCGCTCGAAGGCCTCCGGATCGCCGTCATGGTTGGCGCTGAGACCGCTCGCCAAGCGAGCTACCTTGTATCCGAGGCTGTACTGTCCGGAGAACCGTAGCGCCTTCCCTGCTGACCTCTCCGCCGCACCCTTCTCTGCCTCCTCCGTCGCCTCTCGCACTCGCCGTCGCGCAACGAACGCCTCCATTGTCCGGCTCTCTTCCTTCGGGGAGTGGCATTCGCAATTCAGATTGTGTTCCGTATTCATGGTCGGTCTGCTTTCCGCGGCACTTTGCCGCCGTCGGAACCCCAGCTGCGAAGCTCGGACCCCGAAGGCGACACAGCGCCTAGGAACGACCACGCCGGGGCTTCGTCGCGGCAATCGGCACCACGTTGCCACCCGCGAGCCGACGCGCTTCTAGCTCCCGCGCGATCTGCGCGACCACATCGAACCGTCCCGCCTTCGCCGCCTCCGTCAGCGCGAGCGACAACGCCACCTCCATGTCGCGACTTTCCGCAGCCATACTGGCCACACCCGCGTCACCCATGTTTTCCATGGAAGCAATCTGCTCGCGCGCTTCCAACCGACCTACCGAATCCTCCGGAGAACTCGCAAATTCAGGCGTCGCGTTCTGTTTTCGAATCCCACCTTCTCCGCGATGAAAAACCCCGGGCAACTGGGGTTTTTGCTTTTCGGTGGCCCGTTTGGTGGACGAAATCAAATGGGCCGGGAGCTCGGGGAATGGGACGCCGATCGGCTCGGATCTCAGCAGACCAACCACGAGGCGTACCGGCGCACCGTCTCCTGCACACTCGAATCCCGCCGTCGCGAAAGTCTAACTGTAAGTTGCACCGTTTACTCACTGTCTGAGGCAGCCGCTCATTCCTCGGAGGGCCATGATTGCGAGCCACGCCCCCTCCCTTGACTCCTACACGAATCGCGAATACATTATTCGCGATTCAATACGAAACGTGAGGTGTCTCATGCCTGACTGGATTTCGCTCGCTCGCCTCGATGGCGTCGCGCAAGCAGAGTTGTGCGCCAAGGGAGAAGTGACTGCCAACGAGCTTCGTGAGGCCGCCTTGCGGCGCATCGATGCGTTGAACCCCCTTCTCCATGCGGTCGTGACCGTTGCTCGCGAGAAGACGGCCACGACGGCACAGGGCCCGTTCGCGGGCGTTCCCTTTCTGATGAAGGATGCTTCGCCCTGGCCCGGTCTGCGGTGGTCCATGGGCTCGCGGCTCTTCGCAGGAAACATTGCGCCCGCCCACACGCCCTACACGGCAAAGCTCGAAGCGTCGGGGCTCACGTGCGTTGGCAAGAGCGCAACGTCGGAGTTCGGTCTTCTCGGCAGCACCGAAACGCTCGCGGAAGGCATCACGCACAACCCGTGGGATCTTTCCATGTCTGCCACGGGCTCCTCTGGCGGCAGCGCCGCGGCGGTCGCCGCCGGGCTCGTTCCGCTTGCGCACGCGAACGATGGCGGCGGTTCGATTCGCATTCCGGCGTCCGTGCACGGGCTCTTCGGTTTCAAGCCGAGCAAAGGAAGGACGCTACCTGCAGCCTTCGCCTCATCTGAATTCCTCGAGATCACGAGCGACCACTGCATCAGTCGAAGCGTGCGTGACAGCGCGCTTTTCCTCTCGCTGACCGAAGATCCTTCCCGCACGGACCCGGTTGGGTTCGTACAGCGCACGAAGATGCGCCGCCTCAAAATCGTGGCGTATACACGTACCGCGATGGGTGAAGAGGCAGAACCGGAGATCAAGCGTGCATTCGACGATGCCGTTTCGCTCGTCACTTCCCTGGGTCACGAGGTCGTGGTCGCTGAAGGCCCCGCGCTGGATGGTCAAGCCCTGAGCGACGCGTTCTTCTTGGTGGCAGGTGCGGCGATTGCGGGTGTCGTCGAGATGATGGACAAGATGCGCGGCATGCCCGTGCAGGAGGCGGAGCTCGAACCCTTCACTTGGTCTCTCGTCGAGCCCGCCACGCTTGCAGGAGCAGGAGGTCTCCAGCGCGCGAAGGAGGCTTTCCGCGCTGCCGTACGGGCCTACCACGAGGCCACGGCTGGATACGACCTCGTCATGACTCCGACGCTCGCAACCTCACCTTGGCGTCTAGGTCATCTCTCTCCGACCTTGCCACGCGACGAGCTCATCGCGAGAACCGCGCGGGCAGTCGGCTACACGCCCCTTCAAAACATTTCCGGTTGCCCGGCCATGTCGGTGCCGCTCACCTTTCCACGGGGCGAGGTGCCGCTCGGGACGCACTTCGCCGCTGCAGCCGGCAACGATGCGCTCTTGCTCGGACTCGCCTACGAACTCGAAGAGGCCCGCCCTTGGCGCGACCAATGGGCTCCCTACTCGATTCCAAAGCTCTTCTGATGCCGCAGGTACTGAAGGAAGAGATGCGCGCCCGCATTCTGGCTGCCGCGCTCGAGGAGTTCGCATCGCGCGGTTACCCGGCGACCACGATGGCAAGTATCGCCGCACGCGCTGGAACCGGCGCCGCTGGTCTCTATCGCTACTTCGAGAGCAAGGAAGCGCTGTTCGCCGCCGTAGTCCCTGCACCCATCGCACGCTCCTTCGAATCGCTCCTCTCGCGCCGGGTTCGCTCTCTCGCCGCCGCCGCGGGTGCGAAAGAGGACACCGGCGACGAGATGCTCGCATTCTGGGAGGCGCATCGGCTCGCGGTCGTGATTCTCCTCGATCGGGCCGAGGGAACTCCGTACGAACATTTCGGCGCGCGCTTCGTCGATCAGCTCGTCGACCTCACATCGGCTGAGTTCAGGCGCGCAACCCCGGGCCTCGTGATGGACGCTCCCACGCGGTTCGTGCTCCGCCGCATCTTCGAAAACACGCGGTCGATGATCGCCTCGATTCTGGAGGCTCATGAAGATTCGGCGAACATGCGGTCGGCGATCGCGGCCTTCTGGGCGTATCAAATCGCCGGCCTCCAGGGCTTCGCGCGTCGCGCAACGAAAGGTCGTGCGCCGCGATCGCGATCGACACGCGCCTGAGAGGACCCGCGGCCTATCGGCGCGCGCTAGCGACAGAACGGCGCGTTCATGGTCCCGACGATGGTTCCTTCGTCGGTCGTCACGTCGAACGATAGCTCGACGCTCCCGCCTTGCGTGAGGTTCACTCGTTCGAGTTTCACCCAGCCCGATGTGGCGAAGAGCGTGGGTGACACTTGTTCACACTTGTCACCGAAGAAGGAAAGCGCAACGACGGCAGTGCCGCTTTCGATGGTGTAGGTACCCGGTTGTGTGCTCTTCGGCACCGTGATGAACAGCGCTTGCTGCGCCAGGCCGCCGACCGAACACGAGGTATCGGCGAGCAGGAGTGCACAGTAGTTGCGAAGGCCACCGAGCGTCACGCGTGTACCGAAGACGCCCCCGTCTTCGACGCGCTCCGCGAGCACCGAGCTCGATTCGAGCTGCAGGTTCGAGCCACGGAGCGTCTCGGACACGAACCACGTGCCCTCGTTCGTCGCCGCAGCGTCCTTCGTAGAACCTGCGTCGACCGCTTCGCCCCCATCGCGGGACGATCCGCCCACGGCCCCACCGCTACAGGCGAGGAAGAAGGTCGCGGCAAGCGCAACGAGCACGGGAAACTTCGGCATGCAGAAGAAACGAGTACAGCAGGGAGCGGGCCTTGTCCACGAGGCCCGCACGAGCACGTCGCCTTCACGAACGACCCGAAACAGAACGACAATGCTCAGCCGGTCGTGATCGAGTAGCCGCACACGCCGCCGTTCTGCGTCGCGCGAGCACCGGCTTCTTTCGGAGCATGCAGAAGCGAGCACAACGGGGAACGCGCGCACGCGCGGGTGTTCTAGAAATTTCGCAAGGCGACAAAACACGAGAACGTCGCCCTCTTTCGAAGGAGACGTTCTTGTTGGGACGAGAGGCCATTGCGACTCTCCCTGCCGGCACACGCCGACGTTCAGCTGCTCAGCCAGTCGTAAGCGAGTAGCCGCACTGACCTTGCGTTTGCGTCTTGCGAATCGCCGCCGCTCCGGTCGTGACGCTGGTGCGCACCTGCGCGCGCACGCGACGAATCTGGAGAGTGATCGTTTTGTCGGCGTTCGAATTCTTCTTCATGGGAACCTCTGGTGGCGGAAATACGTGGGGGATTGCGACGCGCATCGTTGTGCGCCTTCGTGATGGACGGTTTTGCAAGGCGCAAGCCAACGACTGTTCCATTTTGTGTTTCAGACACCGATTGCTGAATTGTCGTACCAAACATCAGCTGTAGCCGCTGCCGATACAGGAGCCGTTGATGCAAGTAAGACACGCGTAGATGAACGGGACACACCTCGTTGCCTCACAGCAGTCACGATGGGACGTTCACCGCCGCTGGCGTCCGAGAACCGCATGAATGCGTTGCTGCTTCGCAATCCCTGGTGCGCGACAGCGTCGTGCTGGCCGCAACACCAACCATCCTTTCAACTTGCGCTTCCATCTGCGCCTCCCACAACGACTACGAAATCGTTGCACCAAACATCAGCTGTAGCGAGCGACGACACAGGTACCCGTACGGCCAGCGACGTCGTGACGCGCTCGTTCAGCGCGCGGCGGCCCACGCCGCGGGCAAGAGCTCGTCGATGGCCTTCATCGGATGATCTTGGACGCGCGTGAGGACGTCAGCGAGGTAGTCGAACGGATTGATCCCGCGAGACTCGCACGTGGCAACGAGCGAGTAGAGGCCGGCGAGGCTCTTGCCCGATTCGACGTCGCCGACGAAGAGGTAGTTCTTTCGACCGAGCGCGATCCTGCGAAGCGAGCGCTCGGATGCGTTGTTGTCGAGGGGCACGCGTGCGTCATCGAGGAAGACGCCGAGCTCCTGCCATTGGCCGAGCGTGTAACGAATCGCGCCGCCGAGCGGACTCTTTGGAGGATGGCGTGGCTGCTGCTCGTCGAGCCATACCTTGAACTTCTCTCGAATCGGCCCAGCCCGGAGCTTTCGAAATTCCAAGTGTGAATCTGTTGAAAGTCGCTGTGCCTTCGCGTCGTGCTCGACGCGATAGAGCTCGGTGATGATATCGAGGGCCTCCTGCGCGATCGGCGCGGTCTTCAGCGCGTCGAAGAAGTAGCGGCGCGCATGCGCGAGACATGCGGCGCGGCGCCTGCTTGAGACGTTTTCGACGTCGTTGTAGCCGCTGTATCCGTCGACGAGGAGAACACCTTTCGTGCCTTCGAGTACCGCTTTGGGCGTCGCACCGGAGCGGCTATCGGCAAAGTGATACGCGACGTCGAATCCTCCCTGCGCGTCCGCAGCGCCGAAGGTCCACACGAAGCCCGTCTTGGGCTTCCCGCTCGCGTCTTTCAGAATACGAAGTCGCGTTTCATCCGCGAGCACGATGTCGCGCGTACGAATGACGTCGAGAAGACGTGTCCACACGGGCGCGAGGAGTGCAGAGGTGCGATGAAGCAGCTCATTCATCGTCGAGCGTGCGACGGGCGCGCCTTTGCGTGCGAGCTCCTTCTCGAGCCGATAGATCGGAAGATGGTCGGCGCACTTTGCGACCGCGATGTGCGCGAGGAAGCTCGCGCCGTACTTTCCTTTTTCGACGACCTTCGGCGTGCCGGGCGCGGTGACGACGCAACCACCGCACGGGCAGCGCAGGACTTCTTGCACGTGCTCGAGGCGCACGAACTTCGCCGGCACGAATTCCCACACGAAAGTGCTTTTGCCCGCGCCCATCGGCGCAAGATCGGTGCGTCCACACGCCGTGCACTTCCGAAGCGCGTCGGGCACCTTGTGCTCGACCCTCACAGTTGGAGTTTGGGCTTTTGCTTCGGCGCGCTCCTTGCGCGTCGCTTGCACTTCTTCCGGTGTCGGGGGCTCACCGGTCTTTACGCGCGGCATCTTGCCGCGCTCGCTGCGCCTTCCGTACAGCGTCTTCTTGAGCAGCTCGTTTTCCTGCTCGAGCTTCGACATCCGCTCCATCAAGTGGAGAAGGAACGGTTGCAAACTGCACTCGTGGTCTGCCGGCGGCATAATCACCGACGAGTTTTGATCACACTCGGAGATCGGTGTCGATCCCCTTTCTGCTGTCTGGATTCCATCTTGCGAGGCGGCGCGCGTTGAGATCGATTCCGTCGAGGAGCATCGCGAGTTGGGCGGGCTCCATTTCGACGTGCTGCCGCTTCGCGTCGACGAGAGGGAGCTGGAAGCGGCCCTTTTCGAGGCGTTTCAGGTAGAGCACGAACCCCGAACGATCCCAGAAGAGGATCTTCACCTTGTCCTTCGACTTTCCGACAAACACGAACAAGTGACCGTCGTAAGGGTCGTGCCGAAGCGCACCTTCGACGATGGCACGAAGGCCATCGATGCCGTTGCGCATGTCGGTGAGCTCGGTTGCGAAGTAGATCCGAACACTCGGAGGAAGGCCGAGCATCAGCCCCTCTCGAGGAGCGAGACGACGCGAACGAACGCTTCCTCGTCGAACCCGTGGGAGACTTTGAGCAGGTGACCCGTGCGAAGCAAGACGGTCACCGGCTCACCACGACGAGCTTCCGTGCGCATCTGCACGGGAAGAAGCGCCGGAGACGCCGACGTATTCTCTGTCGCCTCACTCTTTGTTGAAATTCCGAGTTTGCGCTTCCACCAATAGAGTCGTTGCGGCGTGAATCCACGCTGCCGAGCGAAACGCTCGATCGACATCCCGCTCTTCTGC
This sequence comes from Polyangiaceae bacterium, assembly GCA_046351415.1. Classification (GTDB taxonomy): domain Bacteria; phylum Myxococcota_A; class Polyangia; order Polyangiales; family Polyangiaceae; genus JABFRG01. Next base: position 294,760 of record JAXLYO010000005.1, read on the forward strand.
CACGCGCCGAGCACGCCACGTGCTTCTACCTCCGACCACTGACCGTGTGCCATGGGGACACGATCGCTCGCGACGCTCACGCTGTCAGGACGTCCATCGCCGTACGCTTACCGACACAGCGAGCGTCGCCATGAACGAGACAAGGGGTTCGCGCGTGTCACTCTGCAGTCTGGGCGTCGCGGCCAAACGCACGCGCCCATGCGTCGCCGCCGCTGTGCAGGGACGCGACAAAACAGAAAAACGTCCCCTTCGTAGGAAGGGGACGTTTCTCTTTGCAGCGGAGGGTTGCTTCGCGACTCTCCGTCGACGTAGTGCTCAGCCGGTCGTGATCGAGTAGCCGCACTGACCGTTGCCTTGCGTCGTTCGAACGGCTCGGGCGGCGCCTGTGCTGACGCTCGTCTTCACAGGCGTTCGCACGCGGCGAAGGTTGAGGTTCAGCGATTTGTCGGCATTCTTGGTGGTGTTCATGAGTAACCTCTGATGGCGCAGCAATGGGCGCGTAGGGGGATTGCGACGCGCATCGTTGTGCTGCGTCCGTGCAAAGATTCATTGCAAGGCTCGGTCCAACGACTGTTCCATCTTGTGTTTCAGGCAGCGATTGCACAATCGTCGCACCAAACATCAGCTGTAGCCGGTGCTGATACAAAAGGCGTTGATGGGAATAAGACACGCGTAGAAGAACTGGACACACCATGCTGGGCTCTGAGCAGTCGACTGCAACATCCACGTTTCTTGGCATTCGAGAACCCAGCAGGATGCCACCGCCCACCATGCAGGGGTCGCGAACATCCGTTCATTTGCGCTTCCATCTGCGCCTCTCACAACAATTGCGAATTCGTTGCACCAAACATCAGCTGTGGCGCCCGACGACACAGCGAGCGTCGCCATGAACGAGACATGAAATTCGCGCGTGTCACTCTGCGGTCTGGGCGTCTCGACCAAACGCACGCGCGCTCGTCACAGGAGCTGTATTCGAGGGCGCGACAAAACGACAAAGCAGAAAAACGCGTTGTCCAGCGCCTCTTCGTCGACGACGTTTGCATAGCTCGCTCCAACGGCCCCCTTCATTCGAAGGAGACGCTTCTGCTTTAAGACGAGGGTGACGTGGCCTCTTCCATTCTTCCATTTGCACTTCAGACAGCGATTGCAAAATAGTCGCATCAAACATCTGCTGTCGCGGCGCCTGACGCAAGAAGCATGGTCGAAAACAAGACACCCGTAGAAGGGCGCGACACACTGCGCGTTTGCGGACGGCGCGCGCGTCGTGTCGAAGCTTTGCCTGTCGAACCCCGCATCATGGCGGTACACGCGCTGCTCCTCAGCAAGGATCGACGATTCGGGAATCACGCATCGAGAGCCCACCGGAAAGAGGCGCACACTCGGTGGCGGCGTTAGGGGCCCGGAGCAAATGCGATGGGGTAGACGACCTGCGTGGCCGCGTCACTCGACGTGGGAAACGCGATGGTCTGAAAGGTCTTCTCGATACACGTGACGACACCCTTGTCTCCGATGTCGACGCTCTTCTCGGAGATGGAAGTCACCTTCCCCTCTTTGCTGATGGTGAAGGTCGTCGTGATCTGCCCGGCGAGCGTGGGGTTCAGCATCAAGCCCTTTTGATAGCAGTAGCGAACGCGCGGCATGCGACGCCGCACTTCGCGGCGAACGACCTCTTCCGAGAGGCCCCCCGTCACGACCACGTTGCCCTCTCGGAGCACTGGCGAAGGCCCGCGAGGACGCGAATCCGATTCGTCGGCGACGCGCGTGGCTCCGCCCTTCGAGCCACCTCCGAGGATGCCCCCCAACCCCTGCCCGCCTTTGCCCAAAGCTTCCAGGATTTGGGACTCAGGCTGTGACGGCGCAGACGAAGCCGGCGCAGTGTCGGCGCCTGGCGAAACAGATGCCAACGGGGGCGCAGCGGACGATGCGCTCTGCGGCGCGGAGGATGCGCTCGCTGTTGCCATGGGCGCCGCCGTGGGCTGCGAAGGCACCGGTGATGCGGACTGTTGGGCGGCACACCCGACGAGCAGCGCGAGCGAACCCGACGCAAGTGCCGTCACCGTGAGGAAGTGTGCGTCACGAAATGCCCTCTCGTTCATCGAAGGTTTCACGGCGTGAACGGTACCCTCAAGGCGCAGAGGCGTCGACCCGCTTCACGGCGTTTTCGATGCTCCTGGCTAGGTCGCTCTTGGCCTTCTTGCAGTAGCGCGACGTTTGCGTGCTCTTCGAGAACGCCCCTTTGCTCGTCACCTCCGCGTTCGCACAAACGAACGCACCGGCGGGCTGATGGTTGCCGACGCAGTCGGAGTCCTTCTCGCACATCATCGTGCAATAGCCCGAAGACACGACGGACCCCATGCACACGCCGGTGAGCGCACCGACGTCGCAGTCGTGATGGTTACCGCAAGGCTTGCCGAGCGTCTTGGAACGATCGCCGCACGCAACCATCATGGCGATGGCGAGACACAACCCGAGAGGACGAGTGCGAGCCTTCATGTCGGAGCTCGTACGCGCCCTCGCGAGAGACCTTCCTCTTTTGTCCGATAACGTCCCGCGCGCGCAATGTTGCTACGCCATCGTGCCTCACGCCGGCGGATCGGTGGGCAGCGCGTGGGGCGCGCGACGCGTGTCGGGTGGTGCCTCGATGTTTTCGTCGTCCTGGAAAAGAACGTTCATTCGCACGGTTGGCTCGTCATCGAAGGGAAACGGATCGACTTCCGAATCGATGGCAAAAGCTTGCACGTACACGGTGGCGTGGCTCATGGCAGAACCGTGTGCCAGATCCATACCGCGTCACGCGAGCGTACGCGGGTGCCGCAACAGCACGGGTCGACTCAATCCTGCGGCGCGATGCGAGCCTAACGCGGTCAACGGGAACGCGCCTCGTCGAGGGCGTTCCATTCACGACATCAGTCACCCGTCGCATCGCTTCCACCGTCGGCAGAAGCGCACGACCCCGCACTCCGAAGCGGCTTCGAGACAACGCCGTCGCCGCCGGGGGTGCAGATGATATTGATCGTCGTCCCGTCGCACGCACAGCCCGGTGAATACGCGGCGCATGTTGCACCGGGTGAGGGCATGCACTTGCCCTTGGCGCTACAGCCATCTGCTTTCGCGAAACCGCAAACCGAACCCAGCCCGCAGTCGGCGTCCACGGCGCATTCGGTGGCTTGTGCACAAGCGCCGGCGCTCCGAAGCGGCTTCGAGACAACGCCGTCGCCACCGGGGGTGCAGATGATATTGATCGTCGTCCCGTCGCATGCACAGCCAGGTGAATACGCTTCACAAGTTGCATCGGGTGCACTGAAGCACTTCCCCTTCGCGCCACAGCCATCTGCTTTCGCGAAGCCACAAACGGACCCCCTACCGCAATCGGCATCCACGGTGCACTCACCACCACCGCTCGAGGTCGAGCCACAAGCGAGCGCCCAAGCGATCGAGAAAAGTGTTCCAAGCAGAGCCCTGATCTTCATGCGGGGCTCTTCAGCAACATCGATGCCAGGTTTGCGCCGGTGAGCAAGCGTACGAATACAGGCATGATCCAAGCGAGAATCCATGGGCCGAATGACAAGTCGCCGTGCCGTGGCACAGCATGGCGCACCTTTCACGTCGACCTAACTGTCCGCGCGTGCGCGGACGCTTGCACTCGGTGTCTCGCGACGCGCTCGCGTGAATGGGGACGACAATCCCACGCATATCGGATGCCAACAGCGCGCAGCGGGGGCTAGCCGCAGGTCCTGTGGCGCCACGCTTAGCTCTTCTTCGACCACTTGCTGGGGTTTTCCTTGAACTTCTCCGCGCAACCCGAGCAACAGAAGTAGTACGTCTTCCCCTCGTACTCGACCTTCGGAGAACTCTCCGTGATGGTGAAGGCTTCGCCGGAGACGGGACAAGAGGATCGATCACCGATCTTCGCTTCGCCCGGGCTCTTGAGGGGTCCTTGGGCGGCAGGCGTTGCGCCACCGCAGCCCGCGACGAGCGCCAGGGAGGACGTGGAGAGAGCGAGGAAGGCGAGCAGGCTGAACTTCGTCATGCCCGCAGCGTAAACGATCCATCCCATCGAGCGAAAGTCCCCGACAGAATCAGCCGCATTGAATATGCGCCCCGAGTAGGCGTCTATCCCACGTGGGAGCTGACCACACAGCATGAATGATGCGCAGTACTTCGGACGCACCCTCCATTGGGGCAACCTCGGACTCTCTCTTGGTCTGATGGCGGCAGGCGCCGTCCTCGCGCTGCTCGATCCGGTTCTGGACGTCCACTTCAAGTACAGAAACCTCGAGATCCCGGACGTCGTCGTCCTCATCGTCGGCATTTTGATCGCCTCGCTCGCGCTACTCGCACTCGTCGTCTTGCCCAAGACCATCGGGACCTGCAAGCGCTGCAACAAGGCACTCACGGAAGGCGAGGCTGCGTTCCCCGAGAATGCCGATGGCTACGTTCGTGGCGCCGTTCGCGCCGGTGACCCGCGGCCGCTTTTCCAAGTCCCCGTGGGGTCACGATTCGGGGAAGGCCCGCACTTCGAGTTTCACTACTGCGCAGGTTGCAAACAAGTGGGCAAGCTCTCGTTGCACGCGCACCAAGGTGGCTTCGAATTCAAAGAGCGCCCGGTCTTCGGAGAGGTCGCATTGCACTTCGCTCAGATCTGCGAGCACCACGAACAGGTGCGCGAAGCGAACAACCAGCAGAGGGCCGGCTAACGCGACAACATCGATCCATGCGCGCCATCTGATGGCCGAGGACAGCGCATAGCGTCCGTGGACGGGGGGCCAACCCGAAAACCTCGTGTATGTGCGGAGAGCGATCGTTGGCGTGCATCGTGCTCTTCGCTCATTCATGAGCATCACCGCCTGGGGCCACGCGACCATCGTCGAAGAAACACGTATTTCACAGAGCGCAGGCGAAAAGACTTTCGCGACCTTCGTCCAACTTCTGGAAGACGAAGACGGCGAGCTCATGGTCCGCTTCGCCTACGCCACGGAGGGAATGGCCCGGCGGGGGCCCGTGACCATGCGCAAAGGAGACCTCGCGAAGCTTCGCAGAGCACTCGCGAAGACGCCAAGGTTGAAAGAGCTCCTCGCGTTCTGAGGCGCACTGAGCGGCGCAGACTTCAATCGAGCAGGCCGCTCAGTTTCGCCCGCTCGTAGGCACGACGAAACGCGGCGTGTCCTGGCGCGACGCCTTCCCGAAGGTCATCGCCGCCAAATACCGCGCGGACGAGGTGCTTTCCCTCGTCGCAGCTGCATGCCTTCCGAAAGGCGAGGCTCGCTTGCGCATAGGCCGGAGCGGGCAGCGATCGACGCGCAGCAATGACGTCGCTCGGGATCGATTCGAACGTCGCCACGACTTGCAGCCCCGCTTCGCTCACGGCGGCGTGAGTCCCCACGACGTCGCACTCGCCGCGCTGGAGGGCATGGAGCACGTCTCCGTGGCTTCCGTAGAATGCCTCACTCGCGAAGAGGCGCGCCGGGTCGAGGCCGGCACGCGCGAAGGCAAGGCGCGGCGCGACATAGCCCGCAGCGCTCCAAGGGTCGACCCATCCAGCACGAGCACCTGCGAGGGCCGCCAAATCGCGGGCATCGTGGAAGCGGGACGAAGCGAGCGTCACGAGCGCCGACGAGTATGTGCTGGTCGTCCCACGTGCAATGTGACCGAGCGCATTCACGAGCTCGGCGACGCGCGCGTAAACGACCGGCGGAAGCCACGCGACGTCGCTCTTGCCAGCGCGCACACTTTCCGTGAGGGCTTGGTAGCTCCGGAGACCGCGCCGCTCCAAGGATACCCCAGAGTTCAACCTCATCCATTCCGAGAGCGCCTCGAACGATGCTTGGCTTCGGCCGTCATCGATCGTTTCGACGACCCCGAAGACGAGGCGAGACGCGTCGGGCAAGCCCATGCGTTCCATTATGTCGCGCAACCTCGGCCGATTCACAAGGGGTGCGGGCACGCGGTCGTGCGAAAACGTCCTTCCCATCGGAATGCGATTCGCATACGGATGAGCCATGCGCTCTCCCCTCTTCATCGCTGCAATTTCCACTCTGGCCCTTCGTGGCCCCTGCTCCAAAGAAGACACGGCTGCGGGAGCCGCCTCTGCCACCGCCACGGCGACGGCCTCTGCACCGATCGCTTCCGCGAGCGCGACAGCACCCGAGAAGCCGAAGGAAGTCCCCTTCGAGGAGCTCGTCAAGGCGTCGAAGCCTCTCACGATCTCCCCCGCTGACCAAAAAGCCGCAGGCGGGACGATCTCGGCCGAAGTTTGCGCCATCGAAGGCGGGCCGCTCGTGAACAAGAGTGGCATGGACGTCTTCAAGAGCATTCGAGCCATCGGCGATCGCATCTTCACCGTCGAGTCAGACGGCGCGGTGCACGCGTACAAGATCGAAGCGGGCCCGAAGTGCAAGCTCTCGGTCGACAAGACGTTCGGCGATGCGGGCGTCGCGAAGTTCGCGAACAAGATCGATCGCCTTTCCGCCGACAGCGCAGGCAACCTCTGGGCGACGAACGGCGTTTTTGCTTCGTACAAGGTCGGCAAGGACGGCAAGCAAGTGGCCGAGTGCACCGGCCGTCCCCTCGGCTACCTGTTCGTCGACCCTTCGGGCAAGTCGGGCATCGGCACGTTCGCCAACGCGACCGTCGCGAAGGTGACCCTCAGCGGGACGACGTGCAAGACGGAACCCTGGGCCTTCCAAGACCTCAGCACGGACGACAAGCGCAAAGGCGTTCTCACGAACGCGCAAGCCGTCGGCTTCGTAGGCGGCACCATCTTCCTCGGCGGCAAGCTCGCAAAAAGCGCAGACCCCAACGAGTCGAATGTCGTGCTCGCTCTCGACGCCTCCGGAAAGGAGAAGGCGCGCCTCGGGAAGACCGACAAGGACTACTCCTCGAAAGATCGGTTCGGCTGGGTCCACGCCATCAGCCCATGCAAGGCCGGCGTCTGCGTCCTCGATTCGAACTACCGACGGGTCACCGCATGGAAGACGGACGGAAAGTTCGTCGACAGCGTGGACCTCAGCGCGCTCTTCAACCTGAAGTACCCGTGGATCGCCGACTTCGATCGCAACAAGACGCACACCTACTTCGTCACGGGCCAGGACCGAGAGGTCAAGGGCGTGGCGGAAGGAAACATCTACCGCGTCACGGGTCTCTGAGCCGACCGTTGCCCGCCGATCCGGCAGCGTCTAGGGATCGGCGAAGCATCGTCATCTGCATCCGGCATCCCTATCGGGTCTTGCTCAGTCGGCCGCCTTGATGTTCGTCACTTGGACGGGACCGCCCTTGATGCCAGTGCGAAGGCCGCGCGGGTCCGCGCGCTTCGTGTCGGCTTTTGAACGTACGTTCGAGTGAATCTGCGGCGAAGACTTGGTGCGAAGTTTCATGTACGGAGCATAACCCGAAATCCGAGGTGAGGCACCTTGCCTTCATCCGGCTGCAAGTCGGGAAGATGTTGCGAAAACCGCAGCAAGTCCCCTTCGCTCCCGCGACTCAGGGCGGGCAGCCGGGTAGTTTGACGTCCGCGATCATGGCTTGTTCGACCGGGTTTCGGACCGCAGGCCCCGCCTTCGAGAGCACGAGCTTGGCTGCAACACAGGCGTCCTGCATCGTCACAGCATTCGATTGGGGAATGTTGTACATTGCATGGTTCGACGCGCTGTTCGGGTTCACACCGTTGTTGCCGCTCACATTGCCCGCGACGTATCCCAGTCCCGGCGGAGAGTTCCCGTAGCTGCCGTTCGTGACGACCGCATTCGAGCCGTCGGAGGACGAGTAGTAATAGTTGTTCACGACGTTCGCGGTTGCGGCGTACGCGATGTCGGCTCCGAATCCCGAGCCCGTCCCGTTGTTGCGTCCGAACTTCCAAACGACGTTGTTTCGAATGTCCGCATTCGGCGCGCCGACTGGAGAGTAGCTCGCATGCACGAGCGGGCATCGCTCACCCACGTTTCCAACAGAAGCTGGAGAAAATAGATTGTGATGGAGCGTGACGTTCTGGGCAGTGACGAGCGTGGGTCCTGCAAAGTCTGAGCTCGGAGCTCCTCCCCCCAAGATGCAGTACTGCACGGTGACGTTCTTCGTCGCAGACCCCGGGTCGTTCGTCGCTGCGATATCGATGTTTCCGTCACGATTGCCGTACGAGGAGCAACCCGTGATGAGAATGTCGTGAGCGCCTTCGACGACGTTGATGCCGTCGCCCCCTGCGTTGATGACGCGAATCCCCTTCAGAATGTTGTGGTGCGAATTCTGCCCGGCGAACGTGATGCCATCGCCGTTGTTGTTGTTGTCGATCGTCACGTCATGACCATTCGCATCGATCGTGAGATAGCTCACCCCCGTCAGATCGTAGCGGCCTTCTCCAATGCCATTCTTTCCTTGGATGGTGCCGCTCACGTCGAAGACGATGGTCTTGTTGCTGCCAATACCTGCCTGGAGCGAGCCTGCGCCTTTTCCAACGAGGGTGGTCACGTGATAGACGACCGTACTGTTCGCTCCGCCGACCGCGCCAGCGCCGAACCCCTCCGCGGTCTGTGGCCCTGCATCCGTCACGTTCTGGCCGGTGTCGCTCCCGCCATCGGTCTGGGTTCCGCCGGGGCCGCCGGGGCCGCCGGGGCCGCCGGGGCCGCCGGAGCCACTCGTGCCACTCGCGCCACTCGTGCCGCTCGTGCCGCTCGCCCCGCTGGAACTCCCGCCCCCCCCGCCTGCATCACCGGGGTCGTCGTTGGTGGTGGTATCCCCGCAGGCAACTGCGTAGGCGAAACAGGCGAGGAGGGCGGCTCCTTGGAGTGCTTTCTCGTAGACGCGACGTGTGTGCATGCTTGAAAGCCTTTCGATCACGGGCAACCGGGAAGCGTGACGGCGCTCACCATCGCTTGCTCCGTCGCATTGCGTACGGCGGGCCCAGAGCTTGCAAGAACGGCACGCGCCGCAGTGCAAGCATCTTGGGTCGCTACGGCGAACGCTGCCGAAATCGTGTACTCTGCATGGTTATGGGCACTGTTCGGATTCACGCCGGAATTGCCGCTGACGTTGCCGCTGACGAACGCGAACCCTGCCGGTTCGTTCCCGTAGCTGCCGTTCGCAACGACAGCCCTCGTCGGGTCGGATGGAGAGTAGTAGTAGTTCCCGACGACATTGGCAGAAGCCCCGTAAGCGACGTCGGTGCCATAGCCCGATCCCGTCGCGTTGTTGCGACCGAACTTCCACACGAGGTTGTTGCGGAAGTCCGCATTCGGGCTACCGACCGGAGAGTAGCTTGCATGGATGAGTGGACAGCGCTCGCCCACGTTTCCGACCGAGGCGGGAGAGAAGAAGTTGTGGTGGACCGACACGTTTTGCGCCGTCACGAGCATGGCCCCCGAAAAATCGCTGCTGGGAGCGCCGCCACCGAGAATGCTGTACTGAACCGTGACGTTCGTAGTGCGGCTGCCGGTATCGTTCGACGCCGCGATGTCGATGTTTCCGTCGCGATTCCCGTACGACGAACAATGCGTGATGAGGATATCGTGGGCGCCATCGACGACATTGATGCCGTCGCCGCCTGCATTGGTCACGCGAATCCCTTTCAAGATGTTGTGGTGGCTACCCTTTCCCGCGAAAGAGAACCCATCGCCGTTGTTGTTGTTGTTGATGGTGACATCGTGTCCATTTGCATCGATGGTCAGGTACGAAATGCCCGTGAGGTCGTAGCGCCCTTCACCGATGCCGCTCTTGCCATTGATCGTCCCGCTCACGTCGAAGACGATCGTCTTGCTGCTGCCAATGCCATAGCCGAGCGACCCGGGGCCGGTGCCGGTAAGGGTCGTGACGTGGTAGACGGTGCTGCTGTTTCCGCCGCCTACGGCACCCGCGCCAAACCCTTGCGCTCCCGCGGAGATCGACCTGCCGCCGTCGCCAGTCGACCCCGTACCGCTGTCGCTGGCGGTCGACCCCGAATCTCTGGACGCGCCCGCATCCTGCGGAGCCGCGTCAGGCTTCGTGCCGGAGTCGACGACGCCTGCGTCTTTGGGGGTCGGGGGTCGACGACGACGAAGCTCCGCGTCGTCGCCGCTCGCATCTGCGTCGGAAGCTTCACTCGCGCACCCCGTGCCAGCCGCGCCGGCAATGGACGAAAAGCCGAGAAACATCACGAACCAATGATGGCTCTGAATCATGGTGGAACCTCGGAACGGTGGTGGATGGTGGACAGCGCTTTTTCAGCAGCTGCTGCGTGAGAGTGTGCAACCCGCGTACCATTCGCGCGCGACACCGCGCGGTGTCCATTTTGGAGCAGACCTACGCCAACGATGCTTGGCAGGAGCGAAAATTCCTCTCGCGGCGGGAAAGCTTGGCCCGTGGCGTCTTACCGCCGGAGACGGAACGCCGTCGGCCTCGAAGCGACTGATGGCAGAATCCCGCGAAGGGTGACTCCCCACGAGAGGCATGTGCAGTATGCATGTAGATTCGCGATCGAGCCTCCATGCACCGTGTTATCTTCCGGCGAGATGAAAATGCATCGCGCACGATCGTGGACTGCGCTGGTGGTCGTCCTCGCGCTCGCTCTCCCTTTCTTTTCGATCGCGTGTGCGATTTCGGATGGGAGCGTCGACGATGACTCCGCGCGTTCGATTGGTTTCGGATGTGACAACGAAGACCTCCGCGTCCACGAGCACTGAACGATGCATCTCTCCCCTCCTTCGAAGCAAAGGTGGCACGCCGTTTCTCGGATGGCACTGTTCGCAACGTTGTCGTTTGCGTGCGGCGGACGCCTGCTGTCATCCATGGACACCGGGCGCATCGCGTCTGACGGATCCGAGGCCGGCGCGGATACGCCTCGTTCGCCGGGTGCGAAGCCGGTCGCAGACGCAGGGCGCGACGTCGTTACGCGCGATGTCGTTGTTCCCGATGGAGGCACTGTCTATTGCGGTATGACCTTCCCCGCCTGCCCTCTCTCGGAACCCTGCTGTCAGATCTACGAATCCGTGACGCTCATCGCGCAGTCGTGCACGAGTTTCTGCAACGGAGCCGCGGGTCAAAGCGCGATTGCGTACGCGTGCGATGGCCCCGAAGACTGCACGAACGGCGATATCTGCTGCTCGTATCGTGCGGGAGGTTCCGGCTGCGATCGTAGTGAGTCTTGCGACCTCAACACGGATCACCTCCAGCTTTGCCATCGCGATAGCGACTGCGCGCCGCTTGCGGGAACCAGGTGTTGCGAGGACCGAAACAGCGGCCCTGGAGCACCGGGCTCCTGTCTCCAAAACTGCCCGTAGCGAAGAGGGCCAGCGAGGGGATCGAGAAGACGGAGAGCAAGCCGAAGCGACATCGCGCAACTGCGTGCCTCTGCCAAGAAACATGCCGCCTTGTGCATGTCCGATTTGACCGATTCGCCATTGCCACGACCTAGGTGCGTACCCAAATTCTCACGCGTGCCCGAGTCATGTCGGGGTCTCATCAAGTAGCGCGGAAGACGCGCAGAAGAGGAAGTGGGTTCGATGGACACGCAAGTGTTGGGAATCATTTTGTCCTTTGGCTTCGCCGGGTTGCTCTTGCTCCTCGGCCTGTCGGGCATTCGCTACATTCCGAACGACCGAGTCGGAATCGTGGAGCGACGGTGGAGTCTCAAAGGCTCCGTCAAGAGCGGCTTCATCGCCCGCGGTGGCGAGGCAGGCTTCTTGCCGAAACTCCTCCGTGGCGGCGTGCACTTCTTGATGCCCTTTCAGTATCGCGTCGTGCGCACTGCGCTCGTGACCATTCCGCAAGGCAAGATCGGCTACGTGTTCGCGCGCGACGGCCTGTCGCTTCCTGCGACGCAGACGCTCGCCTCGAACGAGCTCGCCGACGACTTCGAGGACGTCCTGCATTTTCTGACGAACGGCGGACAGAAGGGACCGCAACGCAAAATCTTGCGTGAAGGTACCTATGCGATCAATCTCGCGCAGTTTCTCGTCGTGACCGAGTCGAAGACGCACTTCTTGCCGCTCGAAAGTTCGGAAGACGCGAGCTTCAAAGAGATGGCTCGCGTGCTCCACGAGCGCGAGGGCTTCTCACCGGTCGTCATCAAGGGCCATGACGACATGATCGGGGTCGTGACCATTCACGACGGCCCCTCGATGGCACAAGGCGAGATCATCGCACCGGTGGTCGGCAACAACGCTGCGCAACCGGCGACGTACCACAACAACTTCCAGGACGCAGAGAATTTCCTGCGCGCCGGCGGCCTGCGCGGTCGCCAGCTGCAGGTCCTGGTGGAAGGTACCTTCTACCTGAATCGTCTCTTCGCGACGATCGAGCGCATCCCCAAGACTGTCGTCGAAGTCGGACACGTCGGTGTCGTCGTCTCCTACACGGGCGAACACGGCATGGACTTGTCCGGGGAGGACTACAAGCACGGTGAGCTCGTCGGCAAGGGCTTTCGCGGTGTGCTTTCCGAGCCGCTCATGCCCGGCAAGTACGCCTTCAACAGCTATGCCGGTAAGGTGATTTTGGTCCCGACGACCAACTTCATCTTGAAGTGGAACCGCGCGGAGGTGGGGTCACACAAGCTCGACGAGAACCTGAGTGAGATCTCGCTCATTACGCGCGATGCTTTCGAGCCTTCTTTGCCCCTCTCGGTCGTCGTGCATATCGACTATCGAAAGGCTCCTCTGGTCGTGCAGCGCTTCGGTGACGTGAAGAAGCTCGTCGAGCAAACGCTCGACCCAATGGTGGCGGCCTACTTCAAAAACGTGGGGCAGCTCCGCACGGTGATTCAACTCATCCACGAACGAAGCGCCATTCAGACGCAGGCGACGGAAGAGATGAAGGTCAAATTCGCCCACTACAACCTCGAGCTCGAAGAGGTCCTCATCGGCACCCCTTCGAATGGCGCCAAGGACAACGCCATCGAGCAAGTGCTGGGGCAGTTGCGCGGTCGCCAGATCGCCGACGAGCAAGTCGAAACCTTCGCGCGTCAAGAGCGCGCGGCGGTCAAAGAGCGGGAGCTTCGCGAGGCCATCGCGCGCTCTCAGAAGCAGAAAGACCTCACGGAGAGCGAGATGCAGATCCAGATCGAAGGCAACCAGGGTAAGGCCGAGTACGAAAAGAGCGTACAGACCGCAGCGCGCATTCGCATCTTGGCTGACGCCGAAGCCGAAAAGGTCACGCGCGTCGGCATGGCCGAGGCCGTCGCGATCCAAGAGCAGGTTCGCGCCTACGGCGGACCGAAGTACCAAATCACCCGCGAGATGATCCAAAAGCTCGGCAGTGCGGTCGTCGAAGCGAAGTGCGACATGGTACCCAAAGTCCTCATCCAGAATGGCGAAGGCAAAGGTCAAGGCACCGGTACACTCTTCGAATCGATGCTGGGCCTGATGCTGGCAGAGGGCAGAGAAGCGGAAGTGGGTAGCACGATCGAAAGCATGCTCCCGCGCAAAGCTGGCTGAACTCCCAAAGACTGCGCCACCGGGGTTCATGCCTTCGGTGGCGCAATGCATACGCCTCAAAGCGACTTCAAGAATGCCTCGAGCTCGTCGGCACCACCTACGTAGGTTCCGTCGACGAAAACTTGAGGCGTCGTCGCCTTCCCGCTCACCGCACGAAGCCTGCGCGGAGAGGCGGCGATTTCTTCGTACGCCCAGCCCTTGTCGGTGAGGAGCTTCTTCGCCTTCGCGCAGTAGCTGCAGCCAGGCTTCGTGAAGAGAACGACGTCCGGAGGCGCTTTTGCGCTCGGGTCGAGATGCTTCAACATCGTGTCTGCGTCGGAGACCTCGAATGGGTCGCCTTCCTTCTCGGGCTCGATGAACATCTTTTCGATGACGCCGTCGTTCACGAGCATCGAGTAGCGCCACGAGCGCTTGCCGAAACCGAGGTTCGTCTTGTCGACGAGCATGCCCATCTTTTCGGTGAACTCGCCGTTGCCGTCGGGAATGAAGGTGAGTGAGCTCGCATGCTGATGCTCCGACCACTCGTCCAAGACGAAGGCGTCGTTGACGGAGAGACAGACGATGGCGTCGACGCCACGCGCCTTGAATGCGGGCAAAAGCTCGTTGTAGCGAGGAACATGCGAGCTCGAGCACGTGGGGGTGAATGCGCCAGGGAGCGCGAAGACGACGACCTTCTTTCCCTCGAACAGGTCACGGGTTGTTACGTCCTTCCATGCGCCATCCCTGCGCGTGCGAAAGGTGACTTCCGGTACTTTCTGTCCTTCGATGTTCTTGAGGCTCATGATCTCTCTTTCTCCTTCTCGTGCCGGAGGGAATCCGGCGCATTTCTGATGGGCCTTTTCAGGCGGGTTTACCGATTTGACTCGCGGCATCGCGAAGAGCCGTACGGAGACCTTCTTCGACGACCGGGTGATAGAAAGGCATCTCGAGCATCTCTCCGATGGTGAGCTCTCGTTGGTGAGCCCAGGCAAGGAGGTGCCCGATGTGCTCGGCGCGCGGGCCGGCAAATTCGGCACCGAGGAAGCGCCCCGTCTCGCGGTCGGCGTAGACGTGCCCCCTACCGCGGTTCTGCAGCATCACGCGACTACGCCCTTGGTCGGCAAAGCTCACCTTGCCCGTCACGATGTCGCGCGAGGGGGCCATCTTGGACGACAGGGTCGCCAGAGACGCGCCAACGATGGCGATCTGAGGTTCGGTGAACACGACCGCGAGAAGAGAGCGTCGCTTTCCCGCGTGAACGTTCGGGAAGCGCGCCGCGTTCTCACCCGCGATTCTCCCTTCGTCGGCCGCTTCATGGAGCAGCGGGACTTCGTTCGTCACGTCCCCGGCGAGAAACAGGCTGGTCCCACGAACGTTGAGCGTCGCTCGTTCGCACACCGGCACGCCTTTGGCGTCCAGCTGGGCGCCCGTGTTCTCGAGCCGGAGCTCCTCGAGGTTCGGTTTGCGACCCGTGGCCACGAGGATGACTTCGAACGTCTCGCGGATCGTCTCGCCACTTACCGTGAACGTCACCTCGACGCCGTCGTCGCCCTCTACGCGCCGGACCTTCCGAACGTTGCCGTCCGTATGGATCGGAACTTCTTCCTCGAAGGCGGCAAGAGCTGCGTTGCGCACCTCCGGATCCGTGAGGGGCCCGACGGTGCCGCTCTGCCCGAAGATGCGCACGCGGACCCCAAGGCGTGCGAGTGCCTGACCTAGCTCGAGGCCGATGACGCCCGCACCGAACACTGCAACAGATCGAGGCAGGGTATCCCATGCGAACACGTCGTCGTTCACTACGAGCCGGTCCCGAACGTCGTCGAAAAGAGGCGGAATGAAGGGGGAAGACCCCGTTGCCACGACGAACGACTTGGCCGACACCTGATGAACGACGTCGCCCTGCGCATCGACTACCTCGAGTTCGGAAGGTGCCGCGAAGTGTGCGCGACCTTGCAATCGATCGCTCGCTGGAATGTTCATGATGCTGTCCAGAACGAAACCGACGAAGCGATCTCGCTCCCGTTTCACGCGATCCATGACGCGCCGACCATCGATCGTCACGTTGGCGTCGACGCCGAAGGGACCAGCATGTTTCGCATGATGCGCGGCATCCGCAGCCGCAATGAGGAGCTTGCTCGGCATGCAGCCGACGCGAGCACATGTCGTGCCGTATGGGCCGCCCTCGATCAGCACGGCGCGAGCTCCTGCGGACGTTGCCGCTCGGTATGCAGCGAGACCTGCGGTGCCAGCACCCAGGACGGCGACATCGACTTCGAGCTGCTTCGCGGTTTCCTTTGCCATGAAAAGAGCATGGGGCCGCGATGCTGATACGTACAATATCAACTTTCGATGGTATCGATAGGCAATGCCTATCAGTGTCCACGACTTGTCCTTGCGACAGCTCGAATACGTCGTCGCCGTTGCGGAAACGCTCGGGTTTCGGAAGGCAGCCGAGCGCTGCCACGTTTCGCAGCCCACCCTCAGTGCGCAAATCCAGCAGCTCGAGAACGTGCTCGGCGTGCAGC
Organism: Polyangiaceae bacterium; assembly: GCA_046351415.1. Classification (GTDB taxonomy): domain Bacteria; phylum Myxococcota_A; class Polyangia; order Polyangiales; family Polyangiaceae; genus JABFRG01. The sequence goes on from JAXLYO010000005.1 coordinate 310,655, forward strand.
TCTTCGAGCGGGATCGCAATCGCGTTCTCGTCACGCCAGCGGGGGAGGCGGTCCTCTTGCGTGCGCGGCGCATCCTCGTCGAGACGGAGGACTTGATCGATGCCGCGACGAGGGCGCGCAATGCCTTCGCCGGAACGTTCCGGGTCGGGGTGATTCCGACGATCGCCCCGTACTACCTACCCGAGCTGACCCAAGTTCTCGCGCGCGCGTACCCCGACTTGCGCCTCGTGTTTCGGGAGGGAAAGACGGAAGACACCGTGCGCGACCTCTGGGCGGGCACGATCGACGTGGGGCTCGTCGCGCTCGAGGCAGACCTCGGCGAACTGGAACATGCGCCCATCTTCGAAGATCCCTTCATGGTCGCGATGCCGAAGCGACACCCTTTGGCAAAGAAGCGTTTGGTTGCACTCGCGGACCTCGACGGCGAAGACGTGCTGCTGCTCGAGGACGGCCATTGTCTCCGAAGCCAAGCGCTCGCCTTGTGCGCGAAGGCGCACGCGCACGAGACCGACCTCCGAGCAACGAGCCTCGCAACGCTCGTGCAAATGGTCTCTCGGAGCCATGCCCTCACCCTACTGCCCGCGATGTCTATCGGAGTCGAGAACCGTGGAGAGCAACTGCTCGTGCGGCCGTTCGTGAAGCCCGCCCCCTTCCGCACCATCGCCCTCGTGTGGCGTCCGCGGTCGCCCCTCGCCGGGGCCTTTCGCGAGACCGCACGTGTCCTCGCGAAAGGCAGCGGCTGAGTTCGAAGCAGTCTGCGACCGACCCTCGTGTTTTTCGTTGCCGACTTCTTTCCGCAGCCCGCAAAGTGATACGCTGCCCCCATGACTCGACGCGCTCTTACTCTGCTCGCGACCGGCCTCGTGTTCGCCTCCATCACGCAAACACCTGGCTGCAACAGCCGCCCCTCGACGGAGACGCCCAGCTCTGCGCGAGCGTCCGCCACGTCGGCGACACCCGGCTCTTCGGTGAGCGCGCAGGTTTCGGCGAAGGTCCCCGGCGCGACGATGCTCCACCGCGTCTACTTCTCGATGGAGGGGGCACCGGATCCCCTTGCCTGCAAGGCGGACAGCGAATGCATCGGCGACACGGTGACGCGCGACGACGGTTGCTGCGTCATGTCTTCGGAGCCACTGCCGCAAACCTGGGCATGGCACACCTGGCTGTCGAACCGCCGCATGTCGGAAGCCTGCAAACCCATGAAGTGCCCCCAGCTGCCTCCACCGAGTATGCCGCCCGACTGTTCCTTCAAGGTGAAGTGCGTCGGCGGCGTGTGCAAGAATTCCTGCACCGCTCCGGGCTGAAGCTCGGACGCGAAGTCCAGGTCGCTCGTCTTCGCGGCGACCGTGACGCGACAGGCTCCGCGTGAACAATCGATCGCGCGTCTCAACCGAGAGATCTGACGAAACCGAAAGGTGACGAGAGCGGAGAGTCTCGCTAAGGTCCCTTCCCCCCATGAAGGCATCGTTCACGCGTTACCAACTGTTCGTCGTTGCTCTTCTGGCGTTCCTCCAGTTCACCGTCGTCCTCGATTTCATGATCTTGTCGCCGCTCGGCGCCATCTTGCTTCGCGACTTGTCGATCACCCCCGCTCAGTTCGGGCGCGTCGTCTCGGCCTACGCCTTCAGCGCCGGCGCTTCGGGTCTCCTCAGCGCGGGCTTCGCAGATCGCTTCGATCGAAGGCGCTTTCTGATCTTCTTTTACGTGGGTTTCGTCGTGGGGACGCTCCTCTGCGGCCTCGCTCCTTCGTACCGAACGCTACTCGCTGCACGCGTCATCACAGGCATGTTCGGGGGCTGCATCGGGTCGGTGAGCTTTGCCATCGCGACGGACCTCTTCCCGATGGCCATGCGCGGAAGGGTCGCAGGCATCTTGCAGTCGTCATTCGCCGGTGCGCAGGTGCTCGGCTTGCCCGTGGGCCTTCTCCTCGCCAATCGCTGGGGCTGGCACGCACCTTTTCTCATGATCGTGCTCGTATCGGCCCTCGCGGGTGTAGGCATCGTCGTCGGTCTCGAGCCGGTAAACGCGCACCTCTCCGCCGAGGGCGCGACGAAGCGGAGCCCCATCGCGCACCTGCTCAAGACGGCCACGACGGGTCGCTACGTCGCAGGATTCGCTTCGACCATGCTCCTCGCCGTCGGCGGGTTCATGCTCATGCCTTTCGGCAGCACGTTCGTCGTACAGAACCTGCACCTTCCGATGAAGAACCTTCCATTGCTCTATGTCATCAATGGCGCGTTCGCCATGCTTGCGGGGCCCATCATCGGGCGCCTGAGCGATACGTTCGGCAAGTTCCAAACCTTCGTCGTCGGTAGCGCGCTGAGCATCACGATGATCATCTGGTACACGGGGCTCACTTCAGCCTCGTTCGCTGTCATCGTGACTTTGAACGTGCTGCTCTTCATGGGCATTTCAGGTCGCATGGTGGCATCGTTCGCACTCGGCTCGGCCCTTCCGGCACTCGCCGATCGCGGCGCCTACATGTCGATCAATTCTTCCCTCCAGCAGCTCGCCGGAGGCGTCGCTGCATGGGTCGCGGGGCTCATCGTGTTTCAGGCCAGCCCCGACTCACCGCTCGAGCATTACCATACGCTCGGCTTCGTGGCGGCCGCCGTCAGCGTCGTGACGGTCGGACTCATGTACAACGTGCACAGAATCGTGTCGAAAGCCGCGCCCGCCACGTCCTCGCCCGCGAGCGGCGCCGCCTGACAGCCGCGCCGCTTTCGTTCAGTTGACCGCGCTCTGCACTTCGCCGACCTCGATGCCGTCGTAAGACTCGAGGTCATGCTTCTTGGCGAACGCGCTCATGACTCGATTGCGCTCCATGAGCGAGTCGATGGTGTGATGCTTCACCTCTTCGACCTGGAGCACGAAGATCGGGGTGTCGTCATCCCCATGCGCATGAGGATGCGCGTGATCGTGGTCGTGGTCACACCCCTCGCCGTGCTCGTGGTCATGGTCGTGCTCGTCCTCCTCTTCCCCTTCGAAGACGCCGACGACCACGTAGCCTTGCTTCTCGAGTGCTTCGCCGGCAGCTATCAGCTTTTCCTCACTGGGGTCGGTAAAGACGTACCCCCATAGAAGCTCACCTTCGAGGTTCCACGAGGTGTTTGCCCGAATTTCGTCGAACATTTCCTGGAGGCTCTCGCGATCGATATCGTTCGACATGGTGCCGAGCAATATGCGCCGATTGCCTCCAGTGCAAGGGCAATCGAGGTCAGCTCAGAGACTCAGTGAAAGCCTCTCTCCTTGGGTTCCCCGTAGCCGAAGGACACCACGCTGCGACGGAGGAAGTCGATCACGGAGACGTAGTCGGAAAGCGCACGAGCCTTCGCGCTGTCCTTGACCATCGCCTGCCCCGCCCCGTCGAGCTTCGGTAGATACCATGTAGTACCGTTCTCGGTGATCGACGTCGTCTCGTACGCAGCGAAGAGAAGTTCGTTCGCGTACTCCATCATGCGAGCCGCAATGCCCTTCTGAATGCTCTTTCCGAAGACGTCTTCCTTCCCGTAAGTGCGCGCAACATAGACTTTCCCGTTCGGGTCGTGGAACTCGATGCGGTTCGCAAATGCCGGGTCACTGTCGGTGCCGAGCTGGAAGATGTCCATCTGATTCAGCCAGTCTTGTTTCTGATTCTCGGGAAGGTAGTTCATCGTCCACGCGATGAGGAAGCGCTGCACTTCCCAGCCCACCTGAGGATCGAGCACGGCGGTCGAAGGCGGAGATTGCTGGAGGTCGGCCTTCGCGAGGTCCGAACAGATCGTCGTGCCTTGCTTTGGGAAGCAGACCTCCGGAGTAGGCCTCCAGTAGCTCGTCGTTCCGAGCGCCTGCGCAGGAAACTTGGTTCCAGTCTCCGTGAGCGGACGGCCCGCATTGTCGGCCGCGACGCGAACGCCGCGCACCGCGTCGTCACCCGTGAGCATGTTGCCGAACCACCTGCGGTACCCATCCGGGAAGATGTCCGCGAGAGACACCGCACGGTACCGAGCGTCGACGAAGTCGGTTCGCGATGCGCTCACGAACTTGTCGACCGATTCTGTCATCAGCATGGGCGTCCAGATCTTCTTGTAATAGGACCCCGCATTCATCGTGTACTCGACGTCGTAGTCCCCCTTGTCGTCCGCGAGGGCACTCTCGAGCGGTGCGCCGCCGAACGCGATGTTGCCGAAGTAGCCGGTAGCCCCCGTCGGCACCCTGAGCAGCGTTTCTCCTGATTGGAGTGAGTCGCTCGATGATCGAAGGATACCGCTCTTGTCTCGATAGTGGGCTCCGTTCTCCGGGCGCGTCATCTCGCGGCTGAAGTAGTCGAAGGCCAAGCCCGAGGCGATGATGTTCTCCCTCAGCTCGGAGACGAGCTGCGTGCGACTGTCAGGGTACAGTGTGAAGAGAAGCGCCACAGACTTGCCGATGTCACGGATCTTCTCGGCCGTGCGCTTCCTCCAGCGATTGGCGGCGCCCCGCACACTGAATGACGTCCGGCCGCGGCGGTAATCGTTGAAGATGTGCAACATCTCCGACTGCGCAACGAGGAAGCTCACTTGCTCGTACGGATCCGCGCCGTTGTCGTGGCGGAAGACCGCCGAATTTCCGATATCTGCGCGGTTGTCACTGGCGAATGCCGTCGCTACGCGGATACGGCCTTGCGGATCGATGGCGGGGCCGTGGCTCGCGGCTCGCGACACTTCGCCGTCCTTCGGCAAACGAAGCTGCGACCACTGCACGTAGTCCTGCGGTTGTGTGCGACAGCGCGTGGCTTTGCCGTCGACCGTCACGATGAGACCGTCGAGAAGCGGGCTCCAATTGCCGTATTTTGCTGTGTTCCAGTTCTTCGGCGCGAATGCGGAGACGTCGACTTCGTGGCAATCGGAGATGAGTGCTGCTTCCTTCTGGAGCTGCGAATAGTGGACGTTCGAGTTCCCCGATGTATCCGTGGAATACTGCCATCCGACGAGACCACCGAAAGAGTTGAGCTTGTGTAGCGCGATCTTTCCTGCCCGTGTGCTCGGGTTGTACTTCGTCGTGTCTGCGTACACCCCCACCGCATCACCGTAGAACATCCGCACGGCAGCGAAGTCGTAGGCACCGAGACCGATGAAGTCCTGCGCGAACTCCCCGGGGTAGTCCATGATGGATGACTGCATGAACATCGGCTGAACGTTCTGTGACTCTTCCTTCGTGACCGGGTCGAAGTAGCGGGGGCCGACGCAGCCCGCACCGTCCGACACGAGGTCCGTGCAGGCCTGCGACACGGCACCGTTCCTCGTGCGAAGCTGCCAGTACTGCGGACGATAGTTGAACGCATCGGACGAGCTCACGAAGTTGTGTCGCAGCCCCATCGAGTGCCCCATCTCATGGCCGATGACGGCGTACTGAACGCGCTGTTCGATGAAGCCGCGTATGCGGTTGGCGCGCTCGAGCTGCGTCCCCTTGTCCTGGGAAGCATCGAACGCCCCGAACTTCACTTGCATCTCGTCCGCGAGCGCTGCGACCGAGTAGGGCGCCATGGCGAGCGTGTCGCCATCGACCCTGCACGTACCGCGATCCTCCATGGCGGCTTCACGCAACATTTCGAGTTGCCTCCCCAGGGCTGGATTTCGCCCTTGGAGCTGCGAGACCGAGCTACGCATGCTGTCCGTGTAGGACTTCGGAGAAGCGCCCGCGAGCAGCTGAGTGTTCGGTGTGACGAGCTCCGCGTCGAGACCATTTCGTACCGCGGAAGCGCGACGAGCTTCGTAGATGGGCTGATTCACCGACGGTGCGCGGGTGTCGGCGGTCACGTCTTGCGACGCTGCGATGCGCGAGCGCGCAAGTGCCTTGTCGGCAGGCCTTTGAACGGGGAACTCGCTCTCCTTTCGGATCGAGAGACCTGCCGCTGCGCCGAGCTGCGAGAACACGCGGTCCCGCGTCATTGCAGGGAACGCGCCCGCGCCCGCTGCCTCCGCTGCCGCGGCGTAGTCACGAACGTTCGTGCCGTTCGTAACGTCCTCCGTTTTGAGTTCGCCCGCGACATAGCGCATCTGGTCGACGAAGTTTTGCGACGCCGTACGATTGATGTGCGTGTACACGGTGACGTTCGACGAGATCTTCCGACCTGTGAGTGGATCCGCAGCGTCCGCCATGATCCCCCACGGACCTTGGCTCTGGGGCCCATCGACATTCATGATCTGCTGGTAACGAAGGTCGCCGAAGCGCACGATCGTCGCGCTACGGCATTTGCCGAGCGTGTCCTTGTCCGCATCGTTCTTCGGTCCGGTGCGCAGGAGCTCGCGGCACTGATCCGCCGTGATTCCTGCTGGCAATCGATGACGTTCGGTAACGTTGCCACTGTCGTCATAGGCTTTCGGGTCGCCGCATGCCGCCGGGTCCGAAGCTTCGACCGGGCTATGACAAAGCACGACGGCCTCCGGAAGCTTGGCTGTCGCGATGACACCCGCGGAGAGACCGCGCCGCTGTCCGAGTTCTGTCGCAAGCGCGATGCACTTGCCTTCGTCTCGATTTCGTTCCGGGTACGCCACGCCTCGCCGGCAATCGTCGACTTCTCTCGCGAGCGCGATCGCGTCTTCGTTCTCTTCCTGTTGGCCGTTGTAGACCGCGTACTGTTCGCACTTGGGACCGTTCGTCGCTTTGCATTCGGCATACTTGGCTACCTGCCCCGCCGAGCGCATCGCGACGTCCCATTCGTGTGCAGCCCATTGGGTCCCCTCGAAGTACTCGTTCGTCGAATCGACGGTCTGGTACCAGACGACCGGCTTTTGCGTGCGGAGCTGGTAGGGAAGCGTGCACTTGTGGGTGAACACGTCACACTGTGAGCCACCTCTTCCGGTTGCCGCCTTGACCGCACTGCACTCGTCGGCAGTCCCATCGGCATCTTCGTCGCGATTCGGGTTCGACCCGACCGGCGTCGTCTTTGCCGAATTGCACGTGATCGCGCCCTCCATCTTGGCCGGGTCTTTGTAGTAGTGGCTCCGCTCCCAGATGTCGTAGCGGTCGACGAACCGATGCCACTTCTGGTCGGTCATGCCATATGCGGCGTCGTAGCCTCGGCGCGTCGTATCGAAGGCGCCGTACGCACTGAAGCGAACGCCATCCTGATCGATGGGCTGATAGTCGTTGGGGTCGACGCGGCGAAAGGATTGGCGAACCGTGAGCTCCACCGGCGTGCAGCTTCCCGTCGGCCCCTTCCCTCCGGCCATGTCCGAATCGGCGTCACACGCGGCAATGGCCTTGATGCCGTACTCTTGGGCCCAGTCGACTTTGCTGAGGTCGATCGTCTCGGGGGTCGCCATGACTTTGTTCGTCACGTCGAAGTAGCCTCCGGCCTTGTCGAAGGCTGGCGCGTTCAAATTGTCCGGATCGGTGACCGCGTAGTCGAGCGCGTTGTACTTCACACCGTTCAGACCGAGGTCCGACAATACGTCGAAGTGATATGCGTCGTTGATGAGGTTCTTCGAGAAGTCGACGCGGATGTATTCGCGATCGTACCAGGGGCGATCGTTCGAGTTCTCGACGACCACGTTGTTCTGCTCGCCCGTGCTCGGATTGTAGTCGTAGCGAATGTCGAACTGCGATTCGATGCGAAAGGCGAAGATGGCCTGCCCGGAGTTCTTACCTGCGATGGATGGCTTCACGCCCTTGCCATCGGTCGATTCGATTTGTTCGTACGCGAGCCTGCCAATGAGCTGGTCTTCGGCGATTTCCCACTTGATGATGGAGAGCTGGGACGGATTGCCAACGAACAGGTCCTGCTGCGTCGCACCAAAGCCCACGTCCACGATTGTCGTTCGCGCGTAGAAAGAAGGGTCGTCGAGCGGGCTCTTGAGGTCGGCTCCGAGGAAGAAGCTCTTCGGGAGCGCGTTGGGTTGCACGTGGTTGATTGGATCGCGCTCACCAGCACAACCGAAACCTGGTGCGAATGAACAAAGAGCTAGCCCGCCCAGAAGCAGCGTTCGGGTCATACGTCGCATGATTTGTTGGTCTCCTCGAAGCGTTCAGAAGAAAGGCAAACGGGATCGCGCGCGTACGCGGGATCGCGCGTACGTGCGTGCGTGCACGGGCTGCCCACGCCACGCGCTGGTCGCGCGGCGGGGTCATCCGTCATGACGGAACTACAGCAAGACCTAGACCAACGATGCTCGAACGCGAATTCGCCGGCTTTTGTGCGGAACGCCGTGGGTATGCGAGACGGATGCGCCGTGGGGGTTACCGTAAACGCACGCACGCGTCACCCGGTGCACCGTTACGACGCGCACGGAGACGCGGACCGCGTTAGCCTGAGCGCATGACGTCAGTGTTCGACACCCCCGCGTTCAATGGGTCGCTCTTCTATCCGCGCCAAGATCGCACGGAAGCCCCCGATGGCGCAGAGGACATCTTCATCAAGACGCACGATGAGATGGCACGCATCCACGTGCGCGTGCACGAGAGTGAGTCGTCACTCCCTGTTCTCCTCTTTTTCCATGGAAATGGCGAAGTGGTGTCCGACTACGATCGCATCGGTGCGAAGTTCGCCGCCGCAGGAGCGGCTTTGGCTATCGCATGGTACCGCGCGTACGGCGAAAGCACGGGCACGCCCACCTACCGAAACACGCTTGAAGACGCAGACCGCGTGTTGGAGGGCGTGTGGCTTACCTACGAGCGCCCCGTGATCGTCATGGGGCGCTCACTCGGCGGAGCCTGCGCGGCTGAGCTGTGCAAGGTCCCCCGAGACGGCGTGATCGGCTACGTCTTCGAAAGCTCGGGCTCCGACCTCGCGGGCCTCGTGAGGCGTAGAGGGCTTCCGGTTCCGACGTTTTCTCCCGAAGATTTGGCGACCTTCGACCCGCTCCCCAAGATGTCGGCCTGTCGATCACCGGCCCTCGTGTTGCACGGTGCCGAAGACCGCGTCATCGAGATACGCGAGGCCGAAATCACACACCAGGCCCTCGCGGGGTCTCGTCTCGTGCGAGTCGCCGGACGCGGCCACAGCGACATTTCGCAGAGCGCGGAATACTGGGACGCCCTCGCGAAGTTCATTCGCGCATGTGCGCCTTCGCCCGAACGAAGCTGACGGAGCCCTACCCCCCTGACGCACGGACCTGTAGAATGAGGTCCGAGGCTCTTCTTGTCGATTTCCCGCCGCTCGATTCTCAAGGTCCTTCCGACGCTCGCCCTCCCGGCCCCGGTGCTTCCTCTGCTCTCGGGCTGCAAGTCCGGACCCGCCGAGCCTCAGCGCGAAGCGCGTCCCGCCCCGCCTGCCATCTCACGGAGTGAGCGGGAAGTGCGCCTGATCGTGCCCTCCGTCGCCACGTCCGATGGTGCGGGAGTGAAGTTGCGGAGGGCCCTCGGAGCAAAGTCCCTTTCGATGCTCGACCCCTTTCTTCTGCTCGACGAAATGCGGTCCGACAAGCCCGAGGACTATCGCGCGGGCTTTCCCACGCATCCGCATCGCGGCTTCGAGACCGTCACATACGTCATCGAAGGTGCGGCCGATCACAAGGACAGCCTCGGCAACGAAGGCCACCTCGGAGCCGGAAGCGCTCAGTGGATGACGGCTGGTCGGGGCATCGTGCATTCGGAGATGCCCACCCACGACGCCACGAGTGAGAGGCTGTGGGCGCTTCAACTGTGGGTGAACCTGCCGGCCTCGCTCAAGATGGGAAAGCCGCGCTATCAGGACATCCCGAAGCAGCGCATTCCCGAGCTTTCCGTCGATGGTTCACGCGTGCGACTCGTCGCGGGGCAGGTGGGGGGCTCGCGTGGCCCGGTGGAAGGCATTGCGACCAGCCCCATGATGTTCGACGTCACGGTCGAGCCCAGAGGTCGCTTCGTTCACGCGACGCCGCCAGGCCACAACGCGTTCGTGTACGTGCTCGACGGCGCCGTTTCTTTCGGAGAGGAAAGAAAAGTCGTGCAGCGCGGCGAAGTCGGAGTGCTGACGGCGGGAGAACGCATCACGATGTCGAGCGAGGCAGGCGGTCGCGTGCTGTTCTTCGCGGGTCGACCCATTGGGGAACCCGTCGCGCGCTCTGGCCCCTTCGTCATGAACACAGAGGCCGAGCTCGAGAAAGCGTGGAGCGACTATCGCAAAGGTCGCCTCGTCACGAGCGGGTAACCCGGCGCAAGAAGGCAAGCCCATCGAAAAAACTTCGAGCGTCACCCCAATCGCAGGTAGGCTTGGGTGATGTCGCTCGTTCCTTGCCCCTCTTGTCAGCGCCACGTCAAATCGGAAGAGAACGCGTGCCCCTTCTGCGAAGCGGCCATGCCCTCGAAGGTCGCCGTCGCGTCACGGGCCTACGGGGTTCGTGCGGCGATGCTCTTCGGTGCAGGTGTTGCAGTCATTGGCTGCGGCCCACGTGCACAGGCTGCCATGTACGGCGGCCCACCGCCGCCCCCTGCCAGCGCGAGCGCCACGAGCAGCTCGACGTCTGCGGTCCCCGAAGCCCCCGTTGCCGCGTACGGGGCGCCTGCCCCGGAGAACCTGATGCCCGAGGTCAAAGATGCGGGAACTCCGATCGACGCGGGCAGCCATCGCATGACGGCCCCGATGTACGGCGGTCCGCCAAAACGCTAGTCGCCGTTCTGCGCAAGCGGGCTGTGACGGGCGGGTGGCGGAACGAACTCGAATCGTCAGTGGCCTCCGTAGAAACGCTCAACGGCGCCCATCCCGCCGAGAAGCCTCTCGCGACTACTTCAAGAACACGTAGCTGGCGCCCGAACCGGGTGCGGACGTGTTTGCCTGAACGCCGTTCACGCCCTTCGCGTTGCTCGATTCGCCGGTAGAGCCAACGACGAACGATGCGCCCGTCGCGTCTGCGGCAATGGCGCGTCCGAAGTAGGCGGCGTCACGCGTGTTCGAGGCCTTGATGTAATCGCCTGGGGCCCACGTTGCTCCCGACGAGCTGAAACTGTACACGGCACCTGCACCATACACGGATGTGTCGGCTTGGTTGCCGCCGATGCCTGTCGCGTTGCTCGCTTCGGGCGGAGCCCCCACGAACAGCTTCGTGCCGTCGCTGCTGATGGCCACGCCGCTGCCGAACTCTTGATCGCCCAACGTGTTGGATGCCTTGAGGTACGACTGCACGGCCCAAGTCGTGCCGGTTCGGCTGTAGGTGTAGGCTGCACCGGCAGACGTCGCGGAGTTGTCGGCTTGGCTGCCACCGACGCCTTTAGCGTTGCTCGCTTCGAAGGGGGCGCCCACGGCGAGCGTGTTGCCATTCGCGCTGAGTGCGACACTGACGCCGAAAGAGTCGAACGCTTCGGTGTTGGATGCCTTGATGTATGCCTGCTCGGCCCAGGTCGCCGTATTGCGGAAGAACACGTAGGCTGCGCCCGCGCCGTTCGCACTGTTGTCGGTCCCGTTGCCACCCACGCCCGTTGCGTTGCTGGCCTCGGAGGGTGCACCGATGGCGATCGTCTTTCCATCGCCGTTGATAGCAACCGCGCTGCCGAACATGTCGTTGGTACCGGCATTCGACGCGGTGAGGATGGACTCTTGGGTCCACGATACGCCCGTGTAGACGTATGCCGCGCCGGCAGAGGTATTCGCTCGCGGTGCGCCCACGACGACGTACTTTCCATCGGCGCTCAAGGCGATGGACTCACCGAAACGGTCTTCGTCGGATGCGTTGCTGGCGCTCAAGACCTTCTGCTCCGTCCAGGTCGTCCCCGTGCGCGTGAAGATGTAGGCGTAGCCGTGCAAGAACGAAATGTTGGAACCGTAGCTCGCGCCAACCGCCAGTGTATTGCCATCGGCACTCACCGAGACGGCCTGTCCGAACTGGGCGCCCGCGGTGATGTTGGATGCCTTGAGGAAGGCTTGTTGCGTCCACGTCGAGCCCGTGAGCGTGAAGACGTAGACCGCACCGCTGCCGGTCGCCGAGTTGTCCGCCTGATTGCCGGCAGAATTGCTCGACTCGAAGGGCGCGCCCACGACGAGCGTCTTGCCGTCGGCGCTGAGGGTGACACTCGCGCCGAACCCGTCGCCGACATCGGTGTTGGATGCCTTGACGTAGCCGCTCTGCGCAAGGATGCCGGCGCACTTGTTCGCTGTGCAAACGCCGCTCGCGCAGTCGCTTGGCTGCGAGCACGCCTTGTTGCTGGTGCACTTCGGCGCATTGGCAGAGCCACCGCAGTCGACGTCGGTTTCGGTGCAGTTCTTGATGCCGTCGGTGAAAGTGCACGCCGCGCCATCGGAGTCCGCGTCGGAGCCGGCGCCCGTATCGGAGCTCGAGCCCGCATCATTCCCAGGCGAGCCGCTGTCAGCGCCGGGGTCGACACACTCGCCGCTCGAGGGGTTGCCCACGAGGCCTGGGGGACAGCCGCCGTCGCCGATCTGGGAACGGTCGACGTTGGCGATGAGCTCGCAGCCAAAGCCGCCGAGATACGCGGTGAACATCAGAGACAGAAGGGCCAAGCAACGCAGCGCCGTTTTCATCGTGCGCGACACTTTACAGCGATAGCGAATCGCCCCCAATAAAAAGCCGATCTCCTCCGGCGAAAGTCGAGCCCCAAGACGCCTACGTCTTCGTCAGACCTCAGCGCCCTCCGCGCGCAAGAAGCGGAATCCGCTCTCCATGAATGCGATCGCGACGACGGCGAACGCGATGTGAGCACTCGTCGCCATCGGCACGAACAGAGCAACGACGGAGAGCGCGAGACCGAGCACGACAGCGACATAGGCCGCCTTCGCGCCCTGCCCTTTCGGCGCCGCAGCAGAACTTTGGAACTCTGGGCTCGCTTCTGGCGGACCGAACCACAGCCGCAGGAGTGCACCGGCGCTTTTCGCGCGAGCCGACAGACGAAAGAGGCGCGCGAACAGATAGAGGTTCGCATTGCCGGGCCTCGCGTCGTCATAGTCGCCCGGAACGCCGTAGTCGGGCGCGTCGCGCTCTTCCGTGAACGTTCCGAGCATGCGATCGAAGACGATGAAGAACCCGCCGTAGTTCCGATCGATGTAGGCGGCGTTCTTCCCATGATGCACGCGGTGATGGCTCGGCGTCGCAAAGACCCACTCGAGAGGCCCCAAGCGGCGCAAGAGCTCCGTGTGAACGAAGAACTGATAGATCTGGTAGGCGGCGTGCACCTGAACGAAGAGCGTAGGTGAAACGACGAATGCCATGGGCATGTAGAAGAGGTAGGTCACCCAAGTGGCAACCGTGCCTTGTCGCAACGACACCGTCAGGTCGTAGTGACGACTCTGATGGTGGACCACGTGGACGGCCCACAACACGTTCACACGGTGCGAGAGCCGGTGGTAAGCGTAGTAAAGGATATCGTGGAGGATCACGGCACCGACGATTGACAGGAGCTTCGCGCTCGTCGAGCTCGCAGCTTCGGGCTCCGTGAAGATCTTCGTCCCGAAGTGCGCGTGTACCATTGTGAAGGTCGCCACGAACGCGACAACGGTCGCCGCGTTGACCAGCTGATCGTAGGCGAGACATCCGAGAGCACTCGTCACACGACGGAAGCTATAGGCCCGCTTCGTTCCGCTGAGGCATAGGCCCTCGGCCAGGAGCGCGATGCCGAAAAGCGGCGTGGCGTAGACAATCGGGTCGAGCACCTCCCCCATGATACGCAAAAGGAGGCCCGGTCTTCCCTAAGTCCGAAAAGTCACGTCGCGTGGCGGGGCCCGCAGCAGGGCGTGGATCAGGTAGGATTCGACGTAGAACAGAGGCCGACGGGCCCCCCACCCATCCTACCGATGAGTCGCCGCTACGACGTTTCGACAGGGCGTTTCGAGGCAGGGTCGCCCCATTCGCTCCACGATCCGTCGTAGACGCTGAGACGCTGGTAGCCTGCGAGCTCGGCAGCCAGCGCGACGATGCACGCCGTCACGCCGGAACCGCAACTGAAGACGAGTGACTGATCGGGCGTCACCACTGCTTCGAACTTCGCCCTCAGCGCGTCCGTATCGAGCATGCGACCTTCACGCTGCACTTCGCCGAACGGAAGATTCTTCGCATTCGGCATGTGCCCGCTGCGAAGCCCTGCCCTCGGCTCGGGCTCGGTTCCCGCGAATCTACCTCGCGAACGTGCGTCGATGACGGCCGAGTGTGCCGTGTCGGACAGTGCTCGATCGACATGTTCGGCATCGCAGAACATGCCAACCTTCGGTTGCGCGACGAAGTCGCCCGCGACGCCGTCGAATGGCGCAGTGGGAACCGTCGGGAACTTCGCGGCGAGCCAAGCCGGAAAGCCGCCGTCGAGAACGGCTACCGCTTCGTGCCCCATCGCTTTCCACATCCAATAGGCGCGCGGGCTCGCCCACGTGCCGAGGCGATCATAGACGACGATGACACTGTCACGATTCACGCCGAGGGTGCGTACGTCGTCCTCGAACTGCGCGGGCGTCGGCATCATGTGTGGAAGCGCGCTCGTCCGATCGCAAATGCGCTTGTCGAAGTCGAACACACGAGTGCCGACAATTTGCTCGCCCGCGGTAGGGTCGGGCTTTTCCTCCATCACGGGTTTCGCCGACGGTACCTTCATCGACGCATCGAGAACGACGAGCTGCGGGTGCGACACATGCTCCAAAAGCCACTCGGGAGAGACGACAGGTCCGGGCAATTTCAGCGCGCTCATGATGGCTTTGCGTTGTACTCTCCGAGGACCCACCATGGTAGCTACAACTCCGATCCGTGTTCGTTCCTCTCGTACGAAGGCTGCCCTTGCCGTCTGCGGCCTCCTCGGTTTCGCTGTCGTTGCGTGCGTCGATGATTCCGGCGCATCATCGGGCGGGGGCACAGGTGTCGACTCGGGCAGCAGCGGCGGCGAGGACGGCTCGGTCGTCGACGCAGGTCAGGGAACAGACACTGGCTCGAGCACGCAAGACAGCGGATCGGACGCTCTCCAGATCGGCGATGCGGACGCGGGTCCCTTTACGCCGCAAAAGCTTCCGGGCATCGCGCTCTGGCTCGACAGTAGCAAGGGCGTGACCTACGTGAACACCAAAGCGACGAGCTGGGTGGACCAATCGGGCAACGGCAACAACGCGACCATTCCTGCGGGCTGCAACGGCCCTGCGCAAGCGGCCAACTCCCTCAACAGTCACGACACGCTCTTCTTCTCCGACCCCGGCGGCGTAGGCGGAACCAATGCGGGCGGATGTTTCGCTGTCGCCGACGCCGCGAACCTGCAGTTCGGCACCGGTGACTTCGCGATCTTCATCGTTGCCCGTTACACGAACCCCCCCGGAATCGCGATGAAGGACAACACCGCCACATTCTGGTCGAAACGTTCGCCGGCCTCTCCGTTCACGGGGGCGTGGCTCGTGGGCAATACGCTCTCCGAGGCCAAGGTGCAGTTCTGGCAACAGAACCTCACCGGAAACCAAGCGATCGGAAATACAGCGCCGCTCAACAACAATACGTTTCGACGCTTCGGCGGTACGCGACGTGGGGTCGTGGCCGAAGTATGGCTCGACGGCGTCGTCGACGGCACGGTCACGTTGCCCGCCGCTGACGACGTCTCGCAAGCGGGTCGCCCGGTGTACATCGGAGGCTCTCCCGATGCACAACAGGCATGGCTGCTCGGCAACATCGCAGAAGTGGTCGCCGTGAAGGGCAACCTCTCGAACGCCCAGATCGGTCAACTCGACGCGTACTTCAAGAACAAGCACGCTCTCTGAACGACGTGCCACTTCATGGGTGGCGGGTCTTCGTTTGAGGCGAGTCGTGCGCGACAAGTTTCGATACCATCGAAACGCTTCGAGAATCCTCATTGGACCAAGAGACAATCTCGACGGCCCCGGGAAGATCGGTCCGCCCCTGGCGTACTTGGTTAGGTGAAACCCCTCTCTCTTCTCCACCTCTCGCTTCTCTCTGCCGTCTCCGCTGCGACCTTGGCGCCATCGATCGCGCACGCAGAGCTCTCCGATCGCTCCAAAGGCATCGTGTGGAACGTCGAGCACTTCGTCTATCTCGACAAGTGTCGCTTCGACAAACCCATGCCCGCGTCACCGGACAGCTACTACGTCGGTGAATGCGAGCGCAGCTACGAGCAGGAGCAGAAGAACCTGGCGGTGCTGACCGACGCCGAGAAGAAAGACCCGCGGGCCGTCGCCGTGTTCGACATGCACAAGAAGTCTGCCGCGCACATCGCGAAGGCCAAGGCCGCGTATGAAGCAGCTACGACGAGCGCCAACAACGCCGCGGCCGAGTACGAAGCCTTCAAGAAGGACGCAAAGCAGAACGCCGATGGTCTCTGGGTGCTCTATCAGCTCGACAAACACCAAGAGAACTATACGAACATGTACGTCTCGCAAGGCAGCATCGAGGAGAAGCTGAAGAAGGCGCAGTCTGTAAAGGCCTTCGCCGACAAGTGCGTCAGCAGCTACGGCAAGATCACGCCGAAGTACAAGCCGAGCGAATACTTGGACGACCCCGCACTCACCTGCAGCATGGCCACACGCCGTGACGACATCTTGAAGAACGAGATGCCCAAGCTGTTCCCGAAGATGCGTGCGATGGCGGTCTCCGAATCGAAGGCCGCCATGACGAAGATCGCCGATAGTGCCGGCGTGTGGGATTCGACCATCGCCTGCGCGCAAGACCCGTCCAAGTGCGGCTCGCGCGAGGAGCAAATCGCCCGCGTTGCGAAGGCTCTCGGCGTCTCCGCCGGCTCACCGACCGCACCCGACGAAGCGGCTTTCAAGGCGGCCATGGCGAAAGCAACGTCGAAGCGTCGCATCGGCAAGCTCCACGACGGAGCGCGCGAGGGCGTCGCCGCAAAGGCCGTGAAGGAAGCTGGTATCGCCTACATCGCAACGGCAGTCTTCGAGCCGGCCGACTTCATCAAGAAGAACGAGTGGGGTCTCCCCGTCTACCGCGTGAGAGACGTGGGTTTCCTCGTGAAGACGAACAACGAGCCCTTCTGCCGCGCGTATACGGTCAGCGTCTCCGCCGACTACGAAGGTGGCGGGCGCTACGGAACCTTCACCGCCGATTCCTTCTCCGTCGACAAAGACCAGTTCGTCGTCTCGGCCTGCAAGTAGGCTCGGGGCTTTTCCAGAGAACGTTGGGACGGCCCGCCTCGCCTTGGTCGGACTTACTTAGTCCGCCTGGTAGACGATACGTTCGAAGTTGGCGTTGACGCTCGAGTTGGCGCCGCATCGATACCCGCTAGAGGTGCTGCCCGAACTCGTGTGGATGCACATGCGAAGAGTCTGTGTGGGGTCGCCCGCGCTCGAATCTTGTGTGTCGCAGCTCTGACGCATGACGGGCGCACCACCGGGAGCAAAGCCCCAAGACCACGATTCGCTGTAGTACCAATTGACGCCGTTGGCTGCGTGGGTAGCCGTCGACCCATTGCCGACGTCGAACAAGACATCTGCCCGTGGTCCCTGAGCGAGGACCAAGAGGTCCGGCTGACCGACCATCTTGCACGCGACCATCAGGTTCGCCTTGTTGCACGCAGCCTTCATCGTGGAGAGCGCAGAGGACTGACCGAACGTCTCTCGGAAGCACTGCTGCCAACCCCCCGTTGCGACGCTCTCGGGCACGTTCGTCTGGACGCCCGCTTTGATGTACCGAACGTTGCACGTGCCGTTCGAACAATAGGGAGTGGCCCCCGAACAAACCGTGCCGCACTTGCCGCAATTCTTCGGGTCGTCGGAGAGGACCGTGCACGTTCCCGCGCAGCCCGTTTCGTTCGCTTTGCAGCACGCGCCGGTCTGGCATGTTTGCGTCACGTCGCAAGTCTTGCCGCATTGACCGCAGTTCTTCGGGTCGTCGGAGAGTTTCGCACAGTAGGGCGCGGTCACGGTTCCGCCGGCCTCGGGCGCCGCGCTGTCGGCATCGCTTTGAGTCCCTGCATCCGCGGGGGACACGACGTTCGTGCACGCCGTCATTCCGTCGGTGCACGCGAGTTTGCACGTGCCGTTTTGGCAAACGTCCGTCGCAGCGCAGGCGCGGTCGCAGCTTCCGCAGTGCTCCGAGTCTTTGCTGGTATCGACACACGCCCCAGAGCACGTCACTTTGGGCGCGCTGCACGATGACGATCCGTCATTCGTGGGTAGATTCGTGCCTCCTCTTCCGGATCCGTCGCGCTTCGGTAGTCGGTGCACGCAAGCCCAAACGCGAGCACTGCGAAAAGGCCGAAGGCCACTCGATGTGCGGACGCGCGAATTCGCATGCCCTCAGCGTATCACGCGCGCCTCGCAAATGTCGCGTCAGCGCACGTTCGGTCCGAGGCACGCGTCGCTACTCGCAGATGCCCAAGCTGAACGAGGCGCCCGCAATCGTGGCGTCGAGTCTCGTACAGCGCCTACTTAGCCCGCATTGCGACTGCTGGGTGCAAAGATCGAACTCGTTTGCGTTGCAGGCTGTGGCACAGTTGGAAAGAAGCACCGGAGACGCGTTCTTGCGCGGGCACACGCTCTTGTCGGTCGCCGAGTTTCCATGGGAGCCGCAGCAACGCGAACCTCCAGGACAGTCATCGCTACTGTCACACGCCATAGCGATGAGTTGATCCATGCACGGCTTGTTGCATGCGTGACCCGTGCCGCAGCACACACTCTGGTTGATGCACGAAACGATTTCGCAATCGACGACGCCGGGCGGCTCTGCGGTGTCAGTGCGGTCGCAGGGAATGGGCTTCGCGGCGTCCGCGCCGTCTTGTGAGGAACTCGCGTCGGACGAACCGTCCTTTGCATTCACGTCCGGGAGGTCGCTCGCATCGCGGGGCGCCTCGTCACTCACGCACACTCCGCCTTCACATCGAAGGCCTGCATTGCATGTCGCGTTGGGGTAACACGGGCCACCCCGCGCACCAGGCTCTCCAGAGCCCCCGTCGTCGGGGGACGCCGTGTAGCTCGAACATGCGGCCGCCGCGGCGACGCCGGCGACGGTGAGGGCCGCTGAAAAGCTGCGAAAGAGGGAAAAAGCCTTCAAGCTTCCAAGCATACCACGCGCAGAAGCGTGTCTGATCCTATTGCCTAAAATTGCGGCCTTGCCGACTGGCCGCTTCTTCCTGGCGAGCTATGGAGTGAGCGATGCTGCGCTATCCCTTTCTTGTTTCGGTTTCGACGGCGATCGCCCTTGCGGCTTGTGGAACGGCGGCCCCCCTCGGAGGTGGTGGCGGCGAGAACGGCGACGCGGGTAAGGTCACGACGGATGGCGCCGTGCCCTTCACGCCCCCCGTCGTGAATCGCTCGCTCGGCATGAACGACGTGAGCTTCCTCCTGCCGCTTCCCAAAGGATCGGAGCCGGTGCTCTTTCGGGCGTCGGACGCGGCCGGAGATGGCGCGCCCTTCCTTCCGAAGGACCTGGTGACGCGCGTCACGACGGTGCCCGACCACGCTTCCGACTTCTTCATCACGTACGAGCACCTCCAGATCACAGCGGTTCGCTTCGACGTCTGCGACCGCAATACGGCGACGCCATGCAATGCCAGCGAAGACGGTCGCCTTCGCGTCGTCTATCAGCCCACCAGCAGCGAATCGGTGAGCGACGTGGGCTTCCATGTCTTCTACGCCATTCCTCGTGCAAAGTTGGGAGAGGCCGTTGCAGGGCTCCGAGAACTCGCAACACTCCAAGCTGAGCCCATCACGTCACCGCTCAAAGTCCACCCCATGCTGTCGAAGGAAGCCGAAGGCGGCCCCTACCACACCAAGCTGAGGGCCTTCCTTGCGAAGTACATCTCGTCCTCGAAGATCATGCGTCTGACCGTGATGACGCAGTCTGCCGTGTCGGCCGCATTCCGTTGGGTGTTTCACGGCATGGAGCGCTCGAACGAGACCGAGGACTTCCACGACATCACGATCCCGATCGCAAACGTGACGACGCAAGACGTCCTTTTGCTCAATGCGGCGAGCTACGAGCTCACGCCGAAGGCAGATTCACCCGTGGGAAGCTCCGTGGCATTTTCGAACACGAAGTTTGCCGAGGCGACGCAAGAAGCGCGCAGCACCGCGCTCAGCGCGCTCGCGAGTGCCGACAATCCCACGATGGGCTCGCCCGCCACCGTGCAATGCGTGACGTGTCACGTTTCGACGGTCATCACCGCTCACCGCACGAAAGAGTTGTCCATCGACCCGAAGACGATTGCTTCGCGCTACCAGGCGCCATACGACCTTTCGATCACGACGCCGAACACGCTCGAGGACGATAGTCTCCTACGTGGGTTCGGGTGGCGCTCCAAGTCGCCAAGCATCTCGCAGCGCGTCGTCAACGAAACCGCGCAGGTGCTCTCCGATTGCGAGACGCAGTTTCCTACGAAGTAGCGCGATCGTTCGAACGCCACACGACGCCGAGCCCCCGGTCACGAGCGACGCGGTACCTCGGACCCGGCCGTTCGGCATCTTCTGGGTGCTCAGCCCGATAGCCGCCTTCGAACGGGTCATGCGCCAGAAGCCACGCGGTATCGAGATCGGCAAATTCGACGCCCCCGAGAGCAGCCGAGAGGTGCGCCGCCGCGGACATCCCTAGCCTCGTCTCGACCATGCCGCCGACCATGAGGGACAGGCCGCGCGCTCTTGCCTTCCGTCCGATGGCGAGGCAACGAAGGAGACTTCCCATCTTGCTGATCTTGAGGTTGATGCCCCCTGCTGCCTTCGTTTCGAGGATACGGTCGAGATCATCCTCGCTCTTTATCGACTCGTCCGCGATGACCGGTACCTGAAGCTGCTCGTGTACCTTGCGCACGTCCTCGAGCGATGCGCATGGCTGCTCGAAGCACGAGATCGTGAGGCCCGCATCATGGACAGCCTTGGCGTAGCGAAGCGCTTCCGACGGAGAGAGGCCGCCGTTTGCATCCGGTTGGAACACGGCGAGGGGTATCACGCGCGCCACGGCTTCGAGTGCGCGAAGGTCATGCTCCACGTCGCGACCGACCTTCACCTTGAACTTCCGAAAACCGACCTCCCACCACGACTTCGCCAGAGACGCCATGCGCTCCGGCGAGAGGATGGGCAACGTGATATCGGTCTCGATGAGAGGGGGTTCGCCAGCTTCCGGCGCGAGAAAGCGCCAGAGCGGTACGCCCTCGATCGACGCCAGCGCGGACAGAACTGCAACCTCGACCCCACTCCGAGCGACGGGAGTCGTGCCCAGCAATTGGTCGAGCGCAGAAGCGAAGGCATCCAAGTTGGCCCACGTGCGTTCGAGGTATGATTTGGCCCTGAGGACCGCTGCGAGCGCGTCTGGTTGATCTTCGCGTGTCACCGGCGGAAGGCAGCTTCCTTCTGCGAGACCTCGCGCCTCTTGCCCCTCTTGCTCGAGGTGCACCGTCACGGCGATGGACCGCGTCGCATGCACTTCCCCGGTCGCGATGCGAAACGGGTCGAGCGTGGGCACGGAGAGGAGCTCGGCTTCGACGCGACGAATGGCAAAACCCGTGGAACGCACGTACAAGACGGTAGCAGCTGCGCCCAGTGCTTTGGAACGCTGATCGAGGTCGTTCGCCAAGCTTCGGCGTGGAGGCTTCTCCTTGTCTTCGCTCCGTGGGGTCTGACGTGCATCGAATGATGCTGCCGAGGTGGCGCATGTTCGTAGAAGATCTGCATTGCGAAAGAAGGGCTCGCACGTCAGTGTACTCGGCGTAGGACGCGCTGACTTCATCGCACTCGTTGCGATCGGAGAACGCCCAAGCGAGCACGTGTCGTTCGCTTCGCGCGTTTGGCGCCCCGTCACACCCCCGTCGAGACGAAAGGGAAGCACGCCCCTGTTCGTCTCTCCTCGCCCCCATCTCAAAGGTACGTATGGTCGCTAGCACTCGAATCTTGGTCGCCGTTGCGGTTCTGTCGTTCTGTTCGTTGCAAGCCGGCTGCGCTGCATCCGACGACGAGCTCTCGGAGGACGCGATCACTTCGTCGAAAGTCCTCGATCGCGTGACTGTCGCCGACATCGCAAAGGCATACGAAAAAGCGCGCAACTCGGACCTCGATGCCTGCACACAGGCTCATCCCGCTATCACGAACCTCACCCTTCAGAACGTCGACGCCTTCACGACACGAGAGGACGTATCCTATCAAGAACTTGCAGAGTACATACGCATGCGTTTGAACGGCCAACCGTCCGTCTCCGTCGCAGACCTGCGTTCCGGTGCTCGGACGCTCGCACAGGCGGAACTCGACCCTCTGGCCCCCGCTCCCACGTTCCTCGACTACGACGCGGCCTATCGCGTCGTCCGGAACCGCGAAGTGCTGCTGCGATATCGCTCTGCGTATGTGAGTGCCGCGGAGGAATCGAGCTTCAAGAACGCAAAGGCGCCGGCGGGGACGAGCCTTCGCACGCTTCGTACCAAGTGGCAGGCGGTGCAGGAGGAACGCGCGAACTTCGACTCGGAGTTCTTGAGGCCCATCGCGTTCTCGGGGGCGCCGACCGTCGGCGATCTTCGCAAGGCGTTCAAGATTCGAGGTGACTACGTGGCCTCCGGTGCCGATGCCATCAGCGGCTTCCAGCGGGCGTCCGAAGGCGCTGGAAACGCGCCAGGTTTTTCCGCTTTGGCGAACATCATCAAGAGCACGAACTTCAAGAAGCGGTACTTTCGCGGGGGGGGGGCGACGGATGGAGCGCCCACACGCTCGTCGTCGTCGATGGGCACCGTCAAGAATATGGGTTCGTGATGGGCTATTCGGAGTAGGCCGCGCGTTGAATCGACGCGCGACGCGCAAAAGGTGTGCGACCTCGAGTAGAGTGCCGGCTCCTACCCCCATGCGCTCTTGGTTTGGCCTCTCCGCTTCGATCGTCACGTTCCTTCTCGTCGCTTGTGGGTCCGAGCGGGCCCAGGACGATGACGCCGGGGCGATCGCGTCGGACAGCGGCATTGCGCCGCCGCTTTCCGACGGCGGCGCCCCCGAAACCGGCGTTTCGATGGATGGCGGCCTCGATGCGAAGGGCGACGCCGCGAAAGATAGCGGCGGTGGAAACGACGGTGGCGTCGGCCCCCAGAGTCGTCGCCTGACGCTCGGCCTTCAAACCGCGTGCGCGCTTTCGCCTACGGGAACGGTGAAATGTTGGGGCTTCAATGGCTACGCGGCCCTCGGCATCGGTGACAAGATGAATCGCGGTGACGACCCGAACGAGATGGGATCGCAGCTACCGGTCGTATCGCTCGGTGCCGGCAGAACCGTGCGTCAGGTGTCAGCGGGAGGCACCTTCACGTGCGCCATTCTCGACACGGGCAATGTGAAGTGCTGGGGACACAGCGACATCAACGGCGGCCAGACTGGCCTCGGTGAATATGAAGAACGAGGCGACGAGCCTGGCGAGATGGGAGATGCCCTGGCGACCGTGCAGCTCGGAACCGGCAGGACCGCGCTTGCGCTCGCGACCGGACATGCTTTTGCATGCGCCATCTTGGACGATCGCTCTTTGAAATGCTGGGGCTCGAACAGTTCGGGTCAGCTCGGACTCGGCGATATGCAGGCACGCGGCGATGCCCCTGGCGAGATGGGTGATGCGCTTCCTACCGTCGACCTCGGCACCGGTCGCAAGGCCATGCAAGTCGCGGCGGGCGCTCAAACGGCCTGCGCACTTCTCGACGACGATTCCGTGAAATGTTGGGGGTCTGGATACGAGGGCGGGCTCGGCAGTGGCAGCACGCAAGACCGCGGGTCTTCTCCAGGGCAAATGGGCAATGCCCTGCCCGCCCTTGCATTCGGTACGGGCCGCAAGGCTCGTCAGATCGGCGTCGGGGCGCAGTTCGGCTGTGCACGGCTCGATGACGGAAGCGTCAAATGCTGGGGCTACAACCAGGACGGCCAGCTCGGCCTCGGTGACACGCAAATTCGGGGGGACGCACCAGGAGAAATGGGTGACGCGTTGCCCGCCGTTGCACTCGGCGCAGGGCGCACGGCCGTCGACATCCGTGTTGGCTTCTCACACGCGTGCGCCCTCCTCGACAACGGGGCGCTCAAGTGTTGGGGCTACAACACCCAAGGGATGCTCGGTCAAGGCGACGAGAACGATCGCGGCATTGCTGCCGGTCAAATGGGAGACGCTCTTCCGCCTATCGCACTCGGCACGGGTCGCAGCGTGAAGGACTTTGCACTCGGCACGAGCAACACCTGCGCGCTCCTCGACAACGACGACATCAAGTGCTGGGGCGGGAACAACAGCGGCCAGCTCGGGCTCGGCGACAAAACGGCTCGCGGCAGGCTGCCCAATCAGATGGGAGACAACCTGCCGCCAGTGCCGGTTTGGTAGTGCTACGACCTTCCCTCAGGGGCAGGCGCCGGTCGCCTGGATCGACGTACCCGCAGCATTCGCGGTGCAGGTGTTCGAGTAGGTGCGCCCGTCGCAGCCGCACACGGGCATGAACTCGCGCGTGCAGATCTGCGGACGCGGCGCACAGGTTCCTTGCGCGTCAGCCCAGCCACAGATGGCGCCGAGCTCGAACTTGCAGAACTCGTTTGCGCTGCAGGTGTTGCCTGCACGGCCGCCGCAAGCGCGCGAAACGGGCGCCGGCTTCACGCGAAGGTAGAACTCGGTCGTCATGGCGATGGGACCGCAGCGCGTGCCAGGCAGGCAGCGCGGGATGGCGATGCCACCGGAAATGAGGATGCCTTCCGACGTGCCGAGCGCGCGGCGCGCAGACGAGACTTCTTGCGCGCTCGCCGGGGGATTCGTGTCCAGGTTCACGGACGTCACGGTGTTCGTCTCGCGGCTGTTCAGCGTGTACATGGTCGTCGAGGGGCACGGCGCTTGGATGCAGCGAACGCCATTGTCTGCCGCGCGGTAGAACGTGCCGTCCGCGACGGCGCCCGACGCGCCTTCCCAACCTTCGACGACATCGAGCTTGCCAATGGTGCTTCCGTTGAAGACTTGTCGGCGAAGGGTCGCACGAACGAGCGCTTGGCTCGCGCCGAACTTCGCATCGAAATCTGCCTGCTGATCTGCGGGGAGACCGAGCGCGCGGTAGTTCATCGTTCCGACGTAGCACTCGTCGGCGAGACGCCCGTCGGCGCAGCGCGTCTTCGCCTTGTTCACTTGCTTGACGAACACGCCCCCGCAGAGCGGCGCCATGCAGCGACGCATGTCGTGCCGCGTGACGATGAAGTAGTCGTTGTTGCGGTTCGTCGAGAGAGCCTCTTCGTCCGTCGACGTCTCCTCGGAGTCATCTTCGGGGGCGGACGCGCAGGCGGGAAGGGCAGAGAAGGCGAAAGCGACGGTGAGAAGAGCGAGTGCGCGATTCATGTGGGTTGGTTTGACCTACATGTACCGACCTGTCAACACACCAAGTGCAAAATCAGACATTTTTCCAATTTTACTGAACGGTTTCAATCTCTTGTTTCGCGGCGAGTCCGGGTCGCTACTGAAGCTTGCACTCGCCCCAGCCCGACGGGCCGCGGCTGTCTTCGATGCATACGCCTTTGTTGAGTGCGTCGTACTCACACTTGGAGCCGATATTGAAGCAGAGCGGAGCTTTCGAACAGGGGTCCGCTGCGCCCGACGGGACCACCACGGGGTAAGCCCCCGCTAGTGTGAGGCAGCATCTCCCGCCCTCGCCGGCATCGACCTTTTCGGCGCAGCAGGGTTTGTATTCCCCTTGGTTCGGGTCGCAGTCCTGGGAGCGCGCGCAGTCGTATTCGCTGGTGAGGACGTTGTAGCACGTCGGCTTGCCGCCGGTGCAAAAGCGGACCGGTGGGGCGCCGCCGGTGCACGTGAACGCGAACAGAAACGGCGCGTCGCTCGTTGCGTCGGCATCGAGGGGTTCGCTCGCGGTGTCTCCACTAGCGTCGGGAATCGGGGAGGGGTGAGCCGTCGGAGCCGGTGGCAACGGAGTGTTTTGGCAGAGGACCTTCCCGTCGGAACACGACGAGGATACGCACTCGCCCGCGACACACGTCGTTTTGCCGAGGTCACAGACCTGGCCCACGCAGCGCGTATCGAGGCGGATCGGTAGATAGAGGGTGTCATTGCGGATGTACTTGAAGCTACGCGTCGCGCGGATGCAGGCCTTCTTGTCCGCAAGAGAACAATCGCGAGCGAGCACCGTTCGAATGGAGCTCCCGTCGTCCACCCGGGTCCCGGCAACCACTTGCACGATGACGTCGAGCGAGTCGGTGTCCCTCGGGTAGAGCATCAGGGTGTTTTCCCCGCTCACGGAACCGCACTTGACCTGCGCGACCGGTGCTCTGGACATGTTGTACGTGAAGTCGTCGGTGTCCTTCCAAACGTAGACAGCATAGTCGGTAATGGACGTTCGTCCCGGCGCCGGATCGTCCGCACACGGAGCAAGAAACTCAACACGAATGAGCGCCTGCGTCGGTGCCGCGCAGCCGATGGCGCGAAGCACGAGTGGCATCGCCAAGAGGGGAAGTAGGAGACGAAGCCTCAACAGTTGGAGAGTGTACAACAAACGGCACGAAACCCGGCGAGCCGCGCCCAGAAGTCCTCGGAACAATGTCTGATTCTGTCCACTATGGGATGCTCGAGCGGTGGATCCGGCGCCCCTCAAGGATCCACGTCAGCCCCCCGCCTCTTCAACCTAAGTGCTCGAAATCAATAATGGCACACATGTAGCATTGGGTAGGCTCATGCGAACCCACCTCCTCGCCGTTTCCACCACCCTCCTCTCCCTCTCCCTTTTCGCGACCGGCTGCGCGGTCGAAACGGACGACACGGGGTCCGACGAATCCGAGGTGCGCGAAGGCGGCGTCTCCGAGTTCATGCTCGCGTTCTCCGACCTCGAGACCTCGACGACGCGCTCCGCGAAGGTCGCTAAGATGAAGATCAAGGGTCGGGCGGCGCAAGAAGAGCTCGCCCGTTGCCACCAGTACAATCCTAGCGGGAACTGGAACAGCGACATCATCGTCTGCCGCGACGGCAAGCGTGAGATCATCATGGATGCGACCTACGCCATGGTGGACAACTACACACGTTGGGCTCGCATTCGTACGCCGAACGGAGCCGATCAGATTTTCACCTGCAAGCAAATCTCGCAGCAGGACTTCAGCACGGAGACGTATGGCGGCATGACGGGCCACCTCTGCAAGCCGAAGAGCGCCTCCGCCATGACGCAAACGGCAAAGAAGATGTTCGCGCTAATCGATGGTGCGCCGCAGTTCAGCGAGTACCCGACGCGCTCGCCCTACCTCCAAACGACCTGGGCGAAGGATCGCCCCGAGACGTGGGCATCGTGGAAGAAGAAGATCGGTAAGGCAGTGCCCGTCGGCGAGTACACAGGCTACGGGCGCACCGGTTCGAAGAAGTGCAAAGTCAAAGTCGCGGAGAAGGGTGACGGCTACGAGATCTCGATCGTCGGCCTCGACGACGCGGGCCGTGAGACGCGCGTGAACGCCAAGATGGAACTCTCGAGCACGATGACCTTCGGCGCTCACCGCCAAGAGAACGTGCCGCAGCAGGTGGCGAGCACGACGCGCCCCGCAACGCTCATCATCGCACAGGGTGAAACCGAGACGCGTACGCGGGATTACTACTCGCGTGCCTTCCGCGTCGTCCGCTACCCGGATGCGCCCGCAAGTGCGGATGCAGGACACACCGCGATCTTCATCGACGACAACTACTGCCAACGTCTGAGCCCCGCTCTGCCGGAGTTCTGAGCCGTGCTATAGCGTGGTGCATGCCCGCAAGGCGCCTTGCACCCGCTCTCTTCGGAACCGTTTTGCTCGCCGGTGCTTGTGCGAGCGAGCCTTCCTCTGGGCCCACGCCGGAAGCGAAGCCTACGGTCACGTTCCCGAAAAGCTTCTTGTGGGGCTCGGCCACCGCTGGCTTTCAAATCGAGAGCGGTCTCGTTCACTCCGACTGGTGGCACTGGGCCTCGGACCCCACCCGTATTCGCGGAGCTGAGCACCCCGATCGTGGCGGCCCCAATGCGCTCCTGCACGTTGCCGATGACGTTGCAGCGCTGACGAATACCCAACAGAACGCCTACCGATTTTCCATCGAGTGGGCCCGAATCTACCCCACGCGAGACTCGTTCGATCGCGACGAACCCGACGCTTCGGCCGTTGCATCTTACACACAACTGTTTCAGGCGCTGGCCAACGCGCACGTCACGCCCATCGTTACGCTCCAGCACTTTGCGCTGCCCGATTGGCTCTCGGACGTGACGAAGCCGAGCGAGCCCCAAGGGTTCGAGCGCCCCGAGGTCCCTGCCCTCTTCGCAGAGTGGGCAAAACGCATGGCGATACGGTTCGGGAGCTACGTACAGCTGTGGGTCACGATCAACGAGCCGCTCAACATGGCGCTCGGCGGGTATGTGCAAGGCAGTTTTCCGCCCGGTCGCTTACTCGCGATGGACCGCGCCTTCGCGATGGCTCGAGGCGCCGCAGAAGCCCATGCCCGAGCCTACGACGCCATCCACGCGAGCGACCCCGATGCGCGCGTCTCGATGGCCTTTCACCTGCGCACGTTCCATCCGCGAGATCCAGAGTTCCCCCCGGACGTCGAAGCCGCGAATCGTGTGAGGTACATCTGGAACGAGTGGCTTCCGAACATCGTGCTGTACGGCAATGTCGACACGGACCTCGACGGCTCACTCAAGGGTGCGAACGATGTCACGGGTTCGCCCTCCCTCGGTGGACGTCTCGACTACTTCGGTGTGAACTACTACTCGGACACGATCATCGCCGCGAACGCGGGCCTGGTGGTTCCGGTGATCAATGCATCCGTGCAGCAAGACAACTTACCGACCGGTCGGCCTCGCACGGACTTTGGGTGGGACATTTACCCCGAAGGCTTTGGACAGGTGCTTCGATCCCTTGCGCGCTACAAACTCCCCGTTCTGGTGCTCGAGAACGGTCTCGCCGATGCGACCGATCAGAACCGAACACGCTTCCTGGCAGAGCACCTCTACGAGCTCGGCCGCGCCGTCGCGGACGGGGTGCCCGTCATCGGGTACATGCATTGGTCGCTGCTCGACAACTTCGAGTGGGCGACCGGGTTTTGCCCCAAGTTCGGCTTCTACTCCGTCGACCCTGCGACCGGCGCTCGCACCGCGAGAAAGAGTGCCCTCTATTATCGCGACGTCATCGGCCGAGGCGTGATGACTCCCGCTGAGGTCGACGCGCTCCCGCCTTATCGCGCACCCGCCGCGCGCTGCAACTGATCGCGCCACGAAAAATCTGGTACGCTCGCTCTCGTGCTGACGCCGGACGTTCGCTTCGAAGCTTGGACGACCCAATCGTGGAGTCGCTTCGTCGATTTGTGGAAGCCGCGTGCAGAGCCCGAACGCGAAGCGACCCGTGTGCGAGGCGGCGTCATTGCCATCGAGAGCGCGGGCGCAGAAGGAAGGCCGGCGCGGCTCTTGAAGCTCCTGCACACGAAGCACGGGCGTCTCGAAATCGATCGCCCCTGGCCCGCGGCGCTGTCCGAACTCGTACCCGAATGTGGCGGCAGCTGGGGTCTTCGCGCGCGGCGTGAGGCTCTCGACGACATCATGGAGGAGTTCGGCGCTCGCACGCGGCGTCATCACGACCTCGTCGCGCAATCGCTCACCATCGTGAATATCGTCCGCGAGAAGATGATAGCGGGAACGATCGAGTTTTGGCCTCAACGTCTCCAGGGCATTCCCGTACCGACGGAGGCGATGGTCTATCGGTCGATCGACTCGATATGCGCAGACGGCAAGTGCATCTTGCTCGGGCTCTTCGACCACGGCGACCTGTGGACCGCACTCTGTGCGCGTCGGCGCGGCATGGCGTTCGACGTCGTCGCGGGCCCGGAAGACCTCCGCCTCGGAATGGGGCTTCTGTCCGGCGACTGGCGCAGAGACGTCCGCCACCTGGTGAAGACGGCAGAAGAAATGTATGGCCCGCTCTCCATGGGCTGCTTCGCCGAGGTTTCGCGCTTCCGCGAGCTGCAGGTCGACCCGCAACCAGGTGCCTGGGGTAGAGCCGTGCTCGTGCGCGACATCGTCCTTTCACCGACGCCCGCCGCGGTGGGGCTCGCGCTCGGCTACGATGGTGCCCGCTTTGCACTCGAGGGGCTCCGTGCCTTCAGCGAGCGCAGTGAAGCACTCAAGAAGATGGAGCCCCTGCTCCGAGGTGTTCGGCAGCGCGTCGGCACTGCACTCGGCGACAAGGATGTCGCCACCGCGCTCGGGTTCAACCCACTCGAGGTTCTTCGAGCGCTCTTGCGACGCTGACGTTCGCCGTTGCCTTGGCTACTTGCCCCAGAGTTCGACCTGCGCGCGGCCGCCGCCGGGCAGGTTCCCGTACTTGAAGTCGACCTTGCGGATGACGCGTGCTCCGCCGGGCAGATCGATGACGCGGCTCTTCGAGTTTTGGTCGAAGACGAGACGCGTGGCCGGAGAGAACGTCGTGCCGTCGCCGAACGTGACCACCAGGTCATCCATCGCGAGCGAGCTCATCTCGACGATGATCTGGATGCGCGTGAACTTGCCGTCCGCTCTTCCGACCGGAATCGTGTCGCGATCACCCTTGCCGTCGACCATGCGCTCGCCGAGCTTGTCCCAGCCAGAGCGCGCATCGAATGCAGCGTCGCGACGTGCATCTGCAACTTGGCCGCCGGGGCCGGGACCCGCCTGCGGACCATTGACAGGGCCGGGGCCGGGGCCGGGACCAGGGCCGCCGGGACCACCACGACCACCCGCGCGAACATGCGCTTCACAACCGCCGAGCAGAAGCGCACAAGCGCCGAGAGAGAGAACGATATGTTTCAAAGCAAACCTCCGAGGCGGTAGCTTCGATGCATTCTCTCTGCTTCGCAAGAAGCAGTTTCATACGGTTGAGCTAAACCACGAAATCGAGCAGCTGCACGCGCGTGACGTAGTCTTCGAGGATGGATTTGGCGTCGTCTGCAAGGGTATCGAGTTTGATGACGACCCCATCCGGAGCCTCGCGTTCCACCGTGCCGCTGACGGCGACTTCTTTCGTGGGGAGCACCAGGACGCCGAGCCAGAAACCTCCGCGATCTTTGGTGAGGTGTTTCGCTTTGGCTTCGACCTTGAGATAGCCGTTCGAAATGTTGAGAACACGAACCTGCGTACCGTCGTCGAGCTTCGTGAAGGCGGGAAACGCCGGAGAAGGCGATACGCGATAGCCAGCCCGACGATTGCGGCCGATGTGCTCTTCGAGCGTGTCGACGACGCGCGAGCTCACCACCGTTTCGGGGCTCGCAAGGACGAAGTCACGGAGTTCCTTCATGGCCTTTTGGGTACGAATCAGATTCTTCCGCATCTGATCCATGCGCTCTTTGTCGCGGCCAACCTTCTCGGATACGACGGACAGTAGGCTGCGATAGAACGGGAAGCCGATGTCAGCGTGGGCGTCGAAGAAGCTCATGAGTTTCTTCGACTCGACGGTCCAGATCTCCGCAGCTTTGGAGACCACCGCAGTTGCGTAGCGCTGCGTCCCGGTGAGACCACCGAGCTCGCCAATCACGCTGACCGGATGGAGGCGGAACTTCGGCTGCTCCTCTTCGTAGAGTGTGACCTCGCCCGTGATGAGCAGAATGAGCTTCGTCGAAACTTCACCTGCCTTGAAGAGCGTCTGACCCGACGGAGCGCGCTCTTTCTGGAACACCTTCAGCAGGTCGTCCAGGTGCTTCGAGGGGATGTCGCGAAACAGGGGAATCGATCGAATGTCTTCTGCGCGTACGTCCATGGGGTGCCTCGGCGTTTCCTGGAGCGCGAGCTTACAGCACTCGGCACTTGCATAGATCGATAAACGACGGTGCCACGCCGTAGCGTGAGGGGGAGGTTGCAGACGGCTCTTTTGCTGGGGCGTGAGCCCCAAAAGGCGTCGGGGCAGCTCTCTCAGGCTCGAGTGCGCTTCACGACCGCCATCACTTCCTCGTCGGTGAGGATGTGAGCAGAGCCTTTCGCGGCTTTCAGGATCTCGGCGACGAGGGTTTCGTCCGACGGGATGCCTCGCTTTTCCAACCAATAGTTCACGTTCGAAGCGCCGCTCATGAAGCCGATGCAGATTTCCTGCTCGCGACCGACCATCCCTGCCGGAACACCGCTGTAAATGCGGTCGGCGAGCCAGGTGTCGCCCTTGTTCAAGGCCTTGATGATGGCGGAGGCATGCACACCGGTCGCGGTCCGGAAAGCATCGCGGCCCACGAGCGGGTAGTTGATGGCGATATTCCAGTCGACCGCCTCGGCGACGACTTCGCAGTACTTCCGGAGGTGCGTCAGGTCTTGGTCGATTTGACCGAGCAGCTTCATGTTGAGGAGCAGAAGCTCCATTTGCGCGTTACCGACACGCTCGCCGATGCCGAGCGCCGTCGCATGGACGCGGTCGGCGCCGAATTCGAGAGCCCAGATGGCGTTTTCGAGGGCGAAGCCGCGATCGTTGTGCCCGTGCCAGTCGATGCCGATATCGGGGGCGCCCGTGCCTGCGATGACATTGCGCGTGAATTGGATGAGATTGCGGACGCCATCTGGCGTCGCATGGCCGACTGTGTCGGAGAGGCAAAGCCGCTTTGCGCCGTGGTCGATGGCTGCACGGAAGAGTGTGGTCAGAACCTCGGGGCGCGAGCGCGTCGTGTCCTCGGTAACGTAGCAGACCGGCAAGCCGGCCTTCACCGCGACGTCGATGGCCTCGGTGCTGCGCTTGGCAATCAGGTCGACGTCCCAGTTTTCGGCGTACTGGCGAATGGGGCTCGATCCGATGAAGGCATACACTTCGACCGGGATGCCGGTGCGCTGGGAGACCTCGATCATCGGGGTCACGTCGGAGACCACCGTGCGACCCGCGCACGCGATCTTGATCTTCATCTTGCAGTCGGCGACTTCTTTGCAGATGCGCGTCACGTCCTCGAACGCGCGCGCAGAGCTACCGGGAAGACCGACGTCGGCCTCGTGAATGCCGAGGTCCTCCATCAAGTGCAGAATCTCGAGCTTCTTCTCGATGCCTGGATCGACCACGGACGGGTTCTGGAGACCGTCGCGAAGTGTCTCGTCGAAGAACGTTGCATTCGGTGGAATGAGACGACCTTTTCGGTTCACCTCGTTCCAATCGAACACGAGCTCGTTTTGGTTCCGCTGTTCTTCCGCCATGACCTTCCCCTTGCATTAGCGCGTGCGCCCGCCCACCGGCAAGGCTAAGCTTCGGGGTTCATGGAGGTTTCGGACAGCAAGAAGGGCA
The DNA here is from genome assembly GCA_046351415.1 of Polyangiaceae bacterium. Taxonomy (GTDB): domain Bacteria; phylum Myxococcota_A; class Polyangia; order Polyangiales; family Polyangiaceae; genus JABFRG01. The sequence goes on from JAXLYO010000005.1 coordinate 343,653, forward strand.
TTGGCGGAGCCGAAAGTGGCGCGACCTCACTCTCTTCCATCGGCTCGACCATTCTCGAACTCGTTCAAACCGGAACGAGGCTCGGTTTTCGAAGGCGCGTTCTCGATACGCTGTCGTCGCAAGTTCGCGCAGATGGGTCCTTCTTCTGCCTCGGTCGCGACGACGCTCGGGCCTACGCAGAGTCGGTGCGTGTCGTGTCCGGAACCACACGCGACATCGCGCTTACCGATCGGTCCCTCTCCATCGCGTTCGGCTTCGATCCGAAGAGTGTCATCCAATCGCCGCGTCGCGTGTATCTTGCATCCGAATTGTATCCGCGCGCCGTTCGCGACGCCCTCCCCTATTTCGCGAACAATTCCGTTCCCGATGGCCTGACCGACGCGATCTTGATCTTCCTGCACGAAGGCGGCGTCCTCTTCGGCGTCGCCGGGCTCGAGCGCAAGAGCGGTGGCGCAACTTTCGACGCGTTCGATGTGGAGCGCCTCGAGGAACTGACTCCCTACGTCATGGCGGGGCTGCGCATGCAGATCTCGTACGAAGAGCTTTCCCGCGAAGCAGCGGCCCTTCGCACATTGGCCAAAGTGACGGGCACGGTCTATGTCGTCGATCGCGACAAGAAGCGAGTCGTATGGGCCGCGAACCGCACGGAAGGCATCGACTGGAACCGCGACGTTCTCGCGGCAGAAGATCAAATCATCCTCGCCGCCGAAGAATTGCTCGCAGCGAGCGCGCGAGGAGAGGCCCTTCCAACGCCTCCGCAGCTCCCCACGGGTATCGTGCATGCGGTCACGAAGCTCGATGCCGACCCGGTCTTCGGCGCCTCCCGTTATGCAGTCCTCCGTGTCGAAGCACCGAAAGAGCGCGCCGAACCGGCAAAAATGGAGGGCCTCTCGAAACGCGAGCGCGAGATCGCACGCCTTCTGGTGGCGGGCTACAGTGGTGTCAACGTCGCGGCCATCGCGGGCCTCTCGGAGAACACCGTGCGTACGTACGTGCGGCGGCTCTATGCGAAGCTCGCGGTTTCGAACCGCGCCGACCTCGTACGAAAGCTCGTGGCGCCCGAACCGCAAGCCAGGCAGAGCTCCGCTCCTTCGGCCCTGCCCCCGACCCCTGATTCATCGCTCGCCTATGGCGACGACACGCTCGACTGAACGACGCCGGGCGTCCGAAGAGAGTCGACAGATCGAGGAGGCGCGGATGTGTTCATCGTGCCATGCTCCCCACCATGCTTCACTCTCGTTCGTGGTTCTCCAGGCTTGGTGTGTCGTCGTCTCTTCCGGTGGTCTTTTCTGCACTATTCGCCTGCGGTGAAGCAGCCCCCGTCGCCTCGCCTCCTGTCACGGCCGTCGCCGCACCTCCGAAGGAAGCGACTCCGCGTGCAGAAACGGCCGTGCCCATCGCAGCGAGCGCTGACGAGACCACGGATCGCGATCTGCGCGCGGCGATCGATCGGAACGACTTCGAGGCCGCGCGCCGGCTATGCGCCGAAGCGAAAACGCAGCACCCGGAGAAGCGGTCCCTCTACGCGACCTGCAAGGGTGCAGAAGAGCTCGCGAACAAAGAGCGTTCTGCCGTGCTCGATCGAATGCCGCCGCAGGTTCTCCCGGCGCCGCCGTTCGGCTACACGCTTCGGAGGTCCGTGCCCGTGGGCAACTCGCAGCCTCCCGCGCTTCGCAAACTCGAAGAGAAGAAAAACCAGATCACGGACGACGTCGCGTGGCTGCAGCGCAACCATCTCGCCCTGCCCGTGTGGGAAGTGCCGAACCCATTCCGACAAATCGCGGGCAACGTGCCCAAGGATTTGCCCGAGACCTATTCTGCACAGAACCGCCTGGTCGAAGCGATCGATGGCGGCGACTACGCCGTCCTCGTCTATGGCACCGACTTCGCGTCCGGGCGGTTCCTCGCGGTCGTGGACCGCGCGCACAAGCCCATCGCCTTCTTCGATTTTGCCGCCTACCTCACGCCACCCAAAGCCGTCGCAAAAGATGCGTCCTTCGTCCAAGGGCAAGTCGAGTGGGCCGTCGTGAAAGATCAGGTGCTGTACGTATCGACCGGTCATCGCACGTACGCGGCATCGTCGTATGGGAAGAATGCCTACGTGACGGCCATCGACGTCACCACCGGAGAGCTGCTTTGGCAGAGCGACTCACTCGTCAGCAATGCCCGCAACTTCCTCGTGCTCGGCGACTACATCGTGAGCGGGTACGGCTTCACGGCGGAGCCCGATTTCCTCTTCGTGCTCTCGCGTGGAACGGGCAAGACCGTGAAGAAAGTGCCGGTCAAAAGCGGTCCCGAGGTCATCCTCGAACGCGAAGGCAAGCTCTACGTTCGAACGTACGACACCGACTACGTGTTCGCGATCGACGGGAAGTGAGGATTCGCGGCCGCTCCGGCGCCCGCTTTCGAACGCGCGGTGACTCGGCGCGCTCTACCTACCCGTACAGCGACTCGGCAATTCGGAACGTCGTCGCCTCGAGGGTTTGATACCCGCTTCGCAACGTGGCGAGATCGCTTCCTTGCTCGACGAGTGCTCGCAACGCTGCGCACTCGTCGCGCATTTGATCGAGGAGCTCGGGAGCGACGAGGTCCTTGTAGCCTTCGAGGGCGGCCTCCGTCGTGTAGAGGAGCGTCTCGACTTGATTCTTCATCTCGGCGAGCTCTTTGCGCGAAGCGTCGGCTTCCTTGAACTGGTCGCCCTCCGCGATGATGCGCTCGACGTCCTGTTGGGAGAGGCCGCTCGACGGCTTGATGTTCATCTGTTGCGAACGGCCGGTGCCGAGGTCCTTCGCGTCGATGCTGACGACACCGTTGGCGTCGATGCGGAAGGTCACCTGAATCTTGGGCAAGCCGCGCGGTGCCGGGGGGATGCCGGTGAGGTCGAACTGCCCGAGGCTACGGTTGTCGGCCGCCATGGGGCGCTCGCCTTGCACGACGTGGATGGGAACGAACGACTGATTGTCGACGCTCGTCGTGAAGATTTCACTCATCTCCGTGGGGATGGTCGTATTGCGGGGGATGAGCGCGGTGAACACACCACCCCCCGTCTCGACGCCAAGAGAGAGTGGCGTCACGTCGAGGAGGAGCAGCTCCATCGAATCATCGTCGAGCGCCGTTCCTTGGAGGGCCGCACCTGCTGCCACGACTTCGTCCGGATTGACGCCTTTGCTCGGCTCGCGCCCGAAGAACTCGCGAACCGCTTTTTGAACCGCGGGCATACGCGTCATACCGCCGACGAGCACCACATTCGTGATGTCGCCCTTCGACACCTTCGCGTCTGCAAGCGCCTTCTTGCACGGCTCCAAGGTGCGCTCGATGAGGTCGATCGTGAGGATCTCGAGCTCCGAACGCGTATAGGTCACGTCGACGTGGAGTGGTTCTCCACCCGGCGTCATGCCGACGAACGGCAAGTTGATTTGCGTGTCGAGCGATGACGAGAGCTCGTGCTTGGCCTTCTCGGCAGCTTCCTTCAAGCGTTGGAGGGCCGTCTTGTCGCGACGGAGGTCGACGCCCTTCTCCTTTTGGATCTTGTCGGCGATGCTGTCGATGATGCGAAGGTCGAAGTCCTCGCCACCGAGGTGCGTGTCACCGTTGGTCGCCTTGACGGTGAAGACGCCGCCTTGGATCTCGAGAATGGAAACGTCGAACGTACCACCGCCGAGGTCGTAGACGGCGATGAGCTCGCGTTTGCCTTCCTTGTCGAGGCCGTACGCGATCGCGGCGGCCGTCGGCTCGTTGATGATGCGACGGACATTGAGACCCGCGATGGCACCTGCGTCTTTCGTGGCCTGACGCTGGGCGTCGTCGAAGTAGGCAGGGACGGTGACGACGGCTTCGGTGACGCTCTCTCCGAGAAAACTCTCGGCCACGTCGCGCATGCGCTGGAGCACGATGGCGCTCACTTCGGGCGGACTCATCTTCTTTCCCGCGACGTCGACCCATGCGTCGCCGTTGTCCGCAGCGACGATCTTGTAGGGCACGAGCTTGCTCTGGCGAACGACGTCCGCAGAGTCGAACTTGCGGCCCATGAGACGCTTCACTGCATAGACGGTGTTCTGCGCATTCGCGACGGCTTGTCGCTTGGCCGCCTGTCCGACCAAGCGATCACCGCTCGCCGCAAAGCCAACGGTCGACGGCGTCGTTCGCGCGCCCTCGGAGTTGGGAATGACTTTTACGTCGACCTTGCCGGTGGGGCTGGTTTCGACGACGGCAACGCAGGAGTTCGTCGTCCCGAGATCGATGCCGATGATGCGACTCATGCGTCGGGAGCCTTCTCACTGTCGCTGTCAGACTTGGCTTTCGCGACGACGACCATGGCCGCGCGCACGAGCCTTTCCCCCTGGACGTAACCCGGTTGGACTTCGGCGATGATCGTGCCGACCGGATGCTCGTCGGACTCGACCTGTTGGATGGCTTCGTGGACCTGCGGGTCGAATGCACTGCCGACGCCTGGCGCACGGGTGATGCCGCTGCGCGAGAGCGTTTCGGTCAATTGCCGCAGGATCATCTGCAGGCCGTCGACGACCGACTTCACCTCCGTCGCGCGCTCGGCGCTGTGGATGGCCCGCTCGACGTTGTCGAATACGGGCAAGAAGTCGCGGAGGAAATCTTCGCGGCCCTGGCGTTTCGCGTCCTCGACTTCCTTGCGCGAACGCTTGCGGAAGTTGTCGAAGTCCGCAAGCGCGCGTAGCGCCTGCTCTTTGTACCGCGCGGCTTCCGCCTGGGCGGCCTTCAGCGGATCGACGTCCGGTGCCTTCGAAGGGGTACCGCCCGAGGCGGCTTCGTCCGAAGCGCTGCCGTTCTCTTCTCCGCTATCGTGCTTGTCTTGGCTTTCTTCGGTCATGTTCGAGCCTCCCATTCTACGGTTTTCGGCGGTCACAAAGCGTGCTTTTTTGTGATGCCCCGTTCAACCGACCGTCCTTCCATGCCTCCATGACTGAACTCAATCCCCCCCAAACCCAGGCGGTCGTCCATCGCGGCGGTCCTCTCTTGGTATTTGCGGGCGCGGGCAGCGGAAAAACCCGAGTCATCACGTACCGCATCGCGAACCTGGTCGCGCGCGAGAACGTGGCGCCCTATCGCATTCTGGCTGTCACGTTCACCAATAAGGCCGCCGCAGAAATGCGCAAGCGCCTCGACTCGATGCTCGGGCCGGGCGTCTCCCGCGACCTCTGGGTCGGGACCTTCCACGCAACGTGCGCGCGGCTTTTGCGGCGCTACGGCGAGCCTGTCAAGGTTCCTCCGAACTTCCTCATCTACGACAGTTCCGACCAAAAAGCCGTCGTCACGCGCGCGCTTCGCGAGCTCGAACTGGACGAGCGTCGGTATCCGCCTCGGGGGATGCTCTCCCGCATCCACAAGGAGAAGCAAGAAGGCCGCGGCCCGGAAGACATGGCCATCGACAGCTACATGGACGAGGCGGTCCAGAAGGTCTACGAGCGCTACGAGGCTGCCCTGACGGCTGCCGGTGCGCTCGACTTCGAGGACCTCATCTTGCGCACGCTTCGCCTCTTGAAAGGGACGAGCACCGAAGCGCAAGAACTCGCGCGAAAGTTCGAACACGTTCTCGTCGACGAATTCCAAGATACGAATGCGACGCAATATGGCCTCCTGCGAGCGCTCTCCGAACGTTCGCGCAACCTCTGTGTCGTCGGCGACGACGATCAGTCGATCTATCGCTGGCGCGGCGCGGACGTACGAAATATCCGGGGCTTTCGTAAAGACTTCCCCGATGCGGAGGTCGTGAAACTCGAGCAAAACTACCGCTCGACGTCGCGCATCGTCGACGCGGCGCTCCACGTCGTCGCCAAGTCTCGCCAGCGCGAGCCGAAGGAACTCTGGACCGAGAACGACGCGGGTGACCCCATCTTGGTCGTCGAGACCGCCGACGAGCGCGAGGAGGCCGGCATCGTCCTCATGGGAATCCAAAATGCGCGAAGTGCCGGCGTTCCTCTCTCCGAGGTCGCCGTGTTCTACCGCGTCCATGCACAGTCACGCGTTCTCGAAGAAGCGCTTCGGGCTGCCCGCATTGGGTACACCATCGTCGGCGGGCTCAAGTTCTACGAGCGTGCCGAAGTGAAAGACGCGCTGGCCTATCTGCGCATCCTCGTGAACCCCGCAAGTGACGTCGACGCGCTTCGCATCATCAACACGCCGCCGCGAGGTATCGGCACGACGACAACGGACAAGCTCCAAGACCTGGCATTGCGGCAGAAGACTTCGTTCTTGGGCGCCCTAGACCGCCTGGACGAACCGGAGACGCTGCCGCTCTTCGCCGAAGGAAAACCGCGCTTCAACGCCGGGACGCTGAAGAAGCTCGTTTCCTTCCGTGACCAACTGAAAGAACTCGCCAAGGAGGCGCAAACGCTCGCTCCCCACGAACTGCTGGACTCGGTTCTCACGAAGACGGGCTACCGCGCGGCGCTCGAAAAAGAAGACAGCGCCGAAGCCGAAGCGCGGCTCGAAAACATCGCCGAACTAAGGGGCTCGATTCGCGACTACGAGGAAGAAGCGCACGCACGCGGCGAAACGCCTAGTTTGCTCGGCTTTCTCGAGCGGGTTTCGCTCCAGAGCGACGGCGACGAGGCACTGCAGGAAGAGCGCGTCACCATGATGACCGTGCACGGTGCAAAGGGCCTCGAGTTCACGCAGGTATTCTTGACCGGCATGGAGGAGGACATGTTCCCCTACCGCGGACTCGGCGATCGCGGAAACCTCGATGCCGACGAGCTCGACGAAGAGCGTCGCCTCGCTTATGTCGCCATCACGCGTGCCCGGCGCAACCTCTGCATCACCTTCGCAAGGTCTCGGCAGATCTTCGGCAGCACGCGATGGGGCTCCCCGAGCCGCTTTCTCGCCGACATCCCGCGTGAACACATCGAGGCGCGCGCGTCTCGCGGCGCGGCCGAGCGCGTAAGGTTCGTCGATCGACCGGACTACGACACGTCCGCCTTCGGAGGACAGGGCCGAGGTCGCCTACCGACTGCATCAGCGCTCCCCTCTCGCCCTCCGCCACCGAGGCCCTCCGACGACGACGGCGGGCGATTCGTCGACGCGACGTACTTCGACGATACCGAGGGCGAAGCGTTTCGGCGGGGCTCCCGCGTCAAGCATGCCCGTTTCGGGGAGGGCGAGGTACGCGAAGTCCTGTCCCTCGGTGAACCAGCGGTTCGCGCCTTCTTCCCCGGCTGGGGCGAGATGAAGGTGCTCGCACGTTTTCTGACTCCACTGTAGAGGCTTGTGCGCTGAAAATTGCGTGAATGGGACTTTGACCGCATACAACGGACAGAAGGCCCCTCGAGACCAAAACCACCTTTGAACATGGGCGAACGGATCACGGATCTCTTTCTGCATTACGGCATGTCGCTGTTCGCGGTGGTGCCGTTCGTGGTCACACTCATCCTCACGATCCGGGCCCGTCGCGTCGCGAAGGCCGTTCGGGAGCTCGAGTCGCGTGACGAAGCCGCCCATCACGAGGTGTACGAAGCCGACCTCGCGGCACGGCGTTATGGCATCGTCGCCGGGCTGCTGGGGGCCGTCTGCGTTTTGGCGATCGCGATGACGCTCATCGTCCCCAATGCGAGGAACTTCGGCGAAGGGGGGAGCTCCAACCCCACCCTGACGAACCGCACACCACCACGCAGCCGTCCACCCATCACGTCGAAACCGCGATAGCGCCGTGTGATCGAACGGGGAGCGGCGGAAGCGGGCGCGTCAGAATCGACCGCTGATTCCGAACCAGGCGCCGCGGTCTTTCGGCAGGCCGCCGTCACCGGGAGGGATGGGTGAACCTTGGAGCCGAAGCTCGTTCAGCTTGAGCGAAGCGCGCCATGTCTTCGGAGCAAGGAAGTGGATGTAGGGCAAGAGCGAGCCGATGAGCCCGGTGGCCATGGGAATGACCACGCGAAGACCTCGCTCGGGAACGCCCCACGCCGCAGAGAACGGTCCCGTTTCGATGGCCACGAACAACGGCGCGGTGGCCGCCGCAAGCGCGGAGAGCGTGATGCCCAGCGGAAGGTGTGAGCGCACCGTTCCCTCCGGGGAAGCGGAGGGCACCCAATTGCGATTGCACTTCGGTAGCGAAAGGTAGGTGCCCGTGACGAGGGCACCCCACGTGAGCCCAACCGTGCCGGCAGTGGTGAGGCGCAATGCCGCAGAACCGTCGCTGCTGTATCGGCGCATCGCGTCGGTGTAGGCGTCGCGCTCGGGCTGCAACGCCTTTGCACCGGGAACCGCCGGCTCGGAGGCCACCATCTTGTCGAGCACCACGGACCCCACGGTGAGGAGGCCGAGCGCCCCCATGTAGAGCCAGTCCGGGTGATCCGCCGACTCACAGAGCTCGCGCTCCTCCGCCGTACGCGGGCGATGGTCCGTCGCTGCGTAGACGTAACGGTCGGGCGGGTCGACGGGTTCCACGATGTGGGCCCCCACAGTAGTCGGGGAGCCCCGAGATTCCAGCAAAAACGAAGATCCTAAGCGACGCCACGGTAAGAATGAAGGCCGCGTGTGGTATCCATGAAGGGGAATGAATCGCCTTATTTTTCGTGAGTACGACATCCGCGGAGTCGCGGACCGCGACCTGACCGACGACGTCGCGTACGCCATTGGACGTACGTACGTCTCGATGCTGCATCTTCCGAAGGCGACCGTCGTGGTCGCACGTGACTGCCGCATCTCCGGGCCCCGCCTCTATGCTGCACTCGTTCGTGGCTTGATGGATGCGGGCGCGAACGTCGTAGACGTCGGCGTCGGGCCTACGCCCATGCTCTACTTCGCCGTCCACGCGCGGAGTGCCGATGGCGGCATCATGATCACCGGCAGCCACAACCCTGGCGACGAAAACGGCTTCAAGATCATGAAGGGCAAGGCGAGCTTCTTCGGCAAAGACATCATCGAGCTGCGTGATCGCATCGAGCGCGGTGACCTCGGCGAAAAGGGGCTCGGGAGCGTCAGCACCGAATCCGTCGAGACGGCCTACCTCGAAGCGCTCACGAAGGGCATCGACCTCAAAGGCAAGGAGCTCACGGTCGTCCTCGACGCAGGCAATGGTTCTGGCGGCCCTCTTGGTCTCGCCGCCTGCAAGCAAGCAGGCCTTCACGTCCATCCGCTCTTCTGTGACATGGACGGAACCTTCCCCAATCATCACCCCGATCCGACGGTTCCGAAGAACTTGGCAAGTCTCATCGCCAAGGTGAAAGAAACCGGAGCACGGGCAGGCCTTGCCTACGATGGCGATGCGGACCGCTTGGGCGCCGTCGACGAGAACGGCGAGATCATCTGGGGTGACAAGCTCCTCATCCTCTTCTCGCGCGGCCTGCTCGCCAGTCGCCCGGGTTCGACCGTCATCGGCGAAGTGAAGTGTTCGCAAACGCTCTACGACGACATCGCAGCGCACGGCGGTAATCCGCTCATGTGGAAGACGGGCCACTCCCTCATCAAGGCGAAGATGAAAGAGACCGGCGCACTCCTCGCAGGCGAGATGAGCGGCCACCTGTTCTTCGCCGATCGCTACTTCGGCTACGACGACGCACTCTACGCTGGGCTTCGCCTCGCCGAGATTCTCGCGAACGACGACCGTACGCTTTCGCAGATGCTGGCCGACGTTCCGAAGACCTTCAGCACGCCTGAAATTCGCGTCGATTGTCCGGACCAAGTGAAGTTCGACGTCGTTCGCGAAGTTACTGCATTCTACAAGCAAAGTCCGTACGCCGTGACCGAGACGGATGGCGTCCGCGTGAACTTCGGAAAGCCCGGTGCGCCTGCCTGGGGCCTCGTTCGTGCGTCGAACACGGGCCCTGTCCTCGTTCTGCGATTCGAGGCGCCCACGGAAGCCGAGCTCTCGACGATTCGAAAGGAAGTCGAAGAGCGCGTCGCTATCGCGCGAAAGCATTGCGGTGGGTGAAGGGGCCCGACCGAGCGACGTCCCGCAATCGTGGACCATCGGCACTCTCGTCAAGTGGGCGACCGACGACTTCCGCGCACGCGGCATCGAAAGTCCGAGGCTCGACGCCGAGCTCATCGTCGGTCATGCGCTCGGCCTTTCCCGCACCGAGGTGATCATGCACCTCGATCGTCCGCTCGAGCCGGCAGAGCTCTCGTTGCTCCGCGAACTCGTGAAAAGGCGACGCGCACGCGAACCGATGGCCTACCTGAAGGGCCAGCGCGAGTTCTTCGGCAGGTGGTTCGCGGTCGACAAGCGTGTGCTCGTGCCGAGACCCGATACGGAAGTCCTGCTCGACGTTGCGCTGCGACGAACGCACGATCGCGCCCTCTCGTGTCGCACGCTCGATCTCTGCACGGGTAGCGGCTGCATCGCGATCACGCTTTCGAAGGAGCGTCCGACGACACCGGTGCTCGCGACGGACATCAGCGAGGAAGCCCTCACTGTCGCGCGCGCCAATCGAGAGCGCCTCGGCGCCTACCGTGTGGCATTCGCAGCGGGAGACCTGTGGGCGGCCGTTCCAGCGGGCGCGACCTTCGATCTCGTCGTCTCGAACCCACCTTACATTCCTTCGGGCGACATCGAGGGCCTCATGCCCGACGTCCGCGATTTCGAGCCACGCCTCGCCCTCGATGGAGGAAGCGATGGGCTCGACTTCCTCCGGCGCATCGTCCAAGAGGCACCCAAGTACCTAGCTCCCGGCGGCATCCTCGCGGTCGAACTCGGCGCCGGCGAAGCGCCCGCCGTCCGAGACCTATTCCTCGAACGAGGCTTCGAAGACGTCGAAGTCACCAAAGACCTCGCCCGAATCGAGAGAGTCGTGTCCGGCCGAAGGCCCGCCAGCGTACGGCCTTAGAACGCGGGCGGAGATTCGAACCTGGTTTGCGTCGGTCTAGCGAGGGAAGATTCGAAGTAGTTCCAGCGTAGCACTTTCGCCATGGACCGCTCTCTTCGCCTCGTCGCTCTCTTCGCCACGTTCTCCGCCGCCATCGCCTGCTCCGCAGGGCAAGGTTCGAGCTCGTCGAGTGGCGGCGAGGGAACAGAGGACGGAGGCGGGCTTTATGGTGAGGACGGTGGGCTTCTCGACCCGGATGGCGGCAGCAGCGGCAACGGCGGTGACGGGGCCGTCAAAGGAGACGGCGCTTCGAGCGATCCGCCGGGTGAGGTCAAGCTCACGGTCACGGGTGACTGCAATCCGGACTTTTCCGACCTCATGGTGGCCACGAACGTGGTCTCGTACGACTCGCTTGCCGTCGTGAATGCCACGGCGCCCCTCAATGGATCCTTCACGCTGCAGCTGGTCTCGGGAAAGAAGCAGCTCACCATCAACTCGACGAATCGCTCCAAGGACAAGGACGTCATCAACGTCAATGCGGGCGGCATCGTGTACACGAACCTCTGCAACTCTTCGGTGGTCGGCGGGTGCACCTACGATGCGCAAAACCAGAGCTGGAAAAACGATCCCATCTCGGGCTCGGCCACCATCGGCGAATACGATCCCAAGAACGGTAAACTCGATGTCACGGTCACGAACGTCGTGCTCCAGGCCGTCCAGGGAAGCGGCCTCTGCAAAATCACGGGCACCGTGAAGGCGAAGCGACTCGGCCGGTAACAACGAAAGGCCCGACGCGATCTTGCGCATCGGGCCCTTTCGGTTCGTTCGCCGTTCGTTCGAGCTTTCAGGGCGAAGAGGCCGGAACGAGCGGCGCAATGGGGCTGCCCTGCGCAGGCGCGACGGGTTGCACGTTCTGCACGTAGCTATTGTTGTTGCCGTAGTTCGAGTCCGGGTTGGGCTGGGTTCGGCGCGAGCCGGTGTTGACGCTGGTTCGAACGGTGGCGCGGACACGGCGAACCGTGAGATCGAGAGAGTTCATGGGGTCGTCCTTCGTTGGATGAGTGAATGAGGTGAGTGGCGTGCGCCCCACTACCGTGTGGGCCGCTCTGTGATGATCCCTCATTGCAGGACGCATGCCACGGGCGCCCCGTCGCGATATCCGGCGGTTGCAGGCCGTTGTGCGGCCAACATCCGCGCGAGCTGCGGGACGAGTGGACGAAGTGTCCCCTTCTTCGTCCCGTACCGCGGAATGACGCCCCCATTCGTTGGCGGGCCGCGTGTAACCACAGGCACACTACGCGACCGCCGAGGCTACCCACGACCAGGTGCTGGCCTACGCGCCCACGAGTCGGCTAGGGTAGCGCATCGTGCGGACCCTTCCCTTGTATGCGCTGCTGTCGCTGCTCGGGCACGCTTTCCTGTACCGCTATCTTTGTCGTGCGTTCCCGCACGCCTCGCGCAGCCGGCAGAAGTGGGCCTGCATTGCGCTCGGCGTAGCGACGCCGCTCTTTCGCGCCAGCCTTTTCGTGGGTCTTCCCACGAACGCCATCGCCTCACTGTTCGTGGTCGAAAGTCTCGTCGTGTTCATCGGGGGCTTCCTTGCGATTCCGCTGCTCGCCGTCTTCGCCCGGGAAAAGGCCCGCAACGACGAACTCGCCCACGAGGAAGACGCTGAAGACGAAGCGGCCCAGGACTCGACCTACCCGGAAGACGCGCCGAGCTCCGTCGATTCGAGAGATACGATGCAAGCGCCTCCCTCGGCCCACGCGAGGCCACCCCTCTCGCGGCGTGAAGTGGTCGTCCGCACGATCGGTGCTTTCACGTATGGGACCGCCGCAAGCGCTCTCGGTTGGGGCTACCTTCGCGCGCGCCACGACTACCGCATCGAAGAGCTCGTGGTACGCGTCGAGGGGCTCTCGAAGAAGCTCGACGGTTACACCATCGTGCAGGTATCGGACATCCACGCCGGTGACTTCGTCGGCGAGCGAGAACTCCGCGATGGCTTCGGGCGCATCGCGGCGCTGAAGCCCGACCTCGTCGTGGCCACCGGTGACTTGGTCGATCACGATGCACGACATGCACCAATGGTCGCGCGCATGCTCGCAGACCTAAAGGCGCGCGATGGCGTCTACGGCATCTTGGGTAATCACGACCACTACGCCACGGGCGCAAAGGTTTCCGCAGAATTGAACCGCGCGGGCGTGCACATGCTCGTCAACGAAAGCACCGTGCTCCGAGCGAACGAAGGCGGCATTCTCCTCGTCGGCGTCGACGACCTCGTCGGCTCTCACTTCGGCGGTGAAGGCCCGCGCTTGCGTGCATCTTACACGGGACAGCCGCAGGACATACCGCGCATTCTCCTGGCGCACCAGCCTACGTACATCGAGTGGTCTCGAGGTTTTGCCGCGCTTCAGCTGAGCGGGCACACGCACGGCGGCCAGATCAACCCTGGCTTCAATGCAGTGGCCCTCGTCTCACCGTACGTGGCGGGGCGTTACCAAGTGGGCAAGACGACGCTCTATGTCAATCGCGGCTTCGGCGTCGTCGGACCGCCAGCGCGGCTCAATGCACCGCCCGAGATCACGAAAGTGATTCTCGTGAGTGCCTGATTCCGATTACAACGCGGGATATGGCGACGGAGTATCAGCGTCGAGCACGAGCGGTGGCGGCCCGAATCGCCTTCGCGACATCGCTGACGCTCTCTGTCGCGGCAGAAGGCCAGCCCGCGCCCGTCTTCGATCAGGCCATTCGAGGGGTGACGATCGGCCCCATCGAGAACGCCTACCATCCCGGCACCGGGTACGGCAGCGAGCCCTACGGCCGCACGCTCGGTGAATCGACGCGCTGGGGCGCGAACTTCATCGCACTGACGCCCTTCGGCCGCGTCGGAAGCCTCGAAGGCCACGGCGTCGACCCTACTTTCGAGATGCCAGCACCCGAGAACGAAAAGGCCGTTCGGTCGGCCATTCGCATGGCGCACGCCTCTGGGCTGAAGGTGATGCTCGTTCCGCACCTCTGGGTCGAGTCCGGCGAGTGGCGCGCACTCATCGACCCGAAGACCGATGCGGGTTGGGAGAAGTGGGCCCGGAGCTACGGTGCCTTCTTGAAGCGCTGGGCCAAGGTGGCCGAGGGCGAGCACGTCGATCTTCTCTCGGTCGGGGTCGAGCTGCGATCGTGGGTCACGACGTCGCGCGCGCCCAGCTTTTCTGCACTCATTCGAGAGGTGCGTGCCATCTACAAGGGTCCCCTTACGTACTCCGCCAATTGGGACGACGTGAGCGACACGATCATTCTCGGTGAGGTCGACCTCATCGGCATCAATGCGTTCTACCCGCTCGCAGACCAAGACGGTTCACCCTTCACGAAACTGTACGAAGGTGCAAAGGGCGTACGAGACAAGGTCCGAGCATTGGGAGAAGCTTGGCAGAAACCTGTACTCTTCACGGAAATTGGATACACGGCTCGGCCGAACCCCGCCATCAAGCCCTGGGAGTGGCCCGACGGCATGAAAGGCGTGGTCGTCGACCAGGCTGCGCAAGCGGAGGCCTACCGCGCGCTCCTCGCGCCCCTTCTGGACGAGCCTTCATTTGCGGGCTTCTTCGTGTGGCGCGTCTACGCAGACCCCGAAGACGTTTCCCAGGAAGCCGAATGGGGCTTTTCTCCTCGAGGAAAGCGGGCGGAACTCGAGGTGCGAGCGGCCATGGGCGGATCGTTCGCCAGCGACCGCGCCCTCGTTCGAAGGTGGCATCCCGCAGGGGCCCGGGTGGGCGTCTACCCCTGGGTCGGGCCGTTTCGCTGAACGATTCGGCGCTGTTCGGGAGCTTTTCGCCCGCGCCGGGAGTCCCCTCGTGACGCGTGAACTTGGCCCCGAGTTGGCCGGCTTCGTACGATCCGAATACCCCTCGGATGCTCTCGCGAAACAAACGACTCTCTCTCGTCATCGCAGGTTTTCTCCTGCTCGGATGTGCATGGGGAAGTCTTACGCGCGTGCCAAAAATGGCGGAACGCCCGATGCGTGTACCGGGGCGCCCGAGCGGCTTCGGGGGCCCCCCGAGTGCGGCCCTTGCGCTTGCGGCTCCGAAAACCCCGCGAGAACCCATTCTTCCCGTGGCCGCCGACGGAGACATGGGCAAGGCCTGGCTCTACGCGGAGGGTCCGCACCGCACACTCCAGACCGGTGCCCACCGCTACGTGACGTTCACCTTCGACGACGGCCCCGGTCCTCACACGACCGACGCGGTCTTGAAGGTCCTCAAGAAATACGACGTCCGCGCGGCGTTCTTCCTCATCGGCACGTACATGGACGGCGACAACAAGCGCGCGGAACTCATGCGTTCCGCGGCGAAGCACATCGTCCAAGACGGTCACCTGATCGGAAACCACACGTACACACATCGTCATTTGAAGGGCCTCGCGCCGGAATTCACGGTGTCCGAAATCGACGAGAGTAGCGATTCGATCGCACGCGTCACGGGCGTCCGGCCGACGTTGTTTCGCCCTCCCTATGGAGAGCTCGACGATTTCGCGGCTGGCATCGTGCGGCAGCGGAACCTGCAACTCGTCGCATGGAACCTCGAAGCTCAGGACATGCTCAAAGAGGACGCGAAGCAGATGGAAGCACAGCTCCGAGGCGCCATGGACTACACGGGCGGCGGCATCGTGCTTCTCCACGACGTGAAGTGGGCCACGGTGCGCGCGCTCGAGGGCCTCTTGAAGTGGCTCCGAAAGAACCCCTGGGACCCGGCACACCCGGAACAGATCGGCTACGAGATCGTCGACCTCCCCACGTACTACAAGGTGACCCTGGAGTCGCCTCAGCCCTATCCCACCCGCGAAGCGCTGATGCATGCGCGCGCCGAGTCGTGGCAGAAGGCCAAAGGACAAATGCCCTACACGGAGGATGACCTCGATCGCCCGGATCACGCCTCGCTCGACCTCGCGCAGCCGCGCGCGAAGCACGGTGGCGGACCAAGGCACCACGCCCCCAAACCTCCGGGCATCCGCCGTGTGCGCGCGAAATAGGTTTATCTGGTAGGCTGCTCCCCGTGGACAAGACCTCGAAGGCAGATGCGCCTGCGCCCTCCAAAGCGCCGGTGCCCGACAAGCAAGCGGGCCCCCTCTTTGCGCAGGGGTTCTTCGTGCTGCTTGCAGCGCTCCTCGTCTACAGCTTCGTGACGGTCGCCAAAGAGGGCGAACTCCGTCGACGTTGTGCTCCCACGTGCCTTCTGCACCCTGAATACGCGGGGGCCAATCGCTCCGCGCCCGACTTCGCGCTCAAGGACATGAACGGCAAAGAGGTGCGCCTCTCCGATTACCGCGGCAAAGTCGTGTTTCTGAACTTTTGGACGAAGACGTGCGGCCCCTGCATGGAAGAGATGCCCGACATCGCAGAGCTCGCCCACATCGTCTCGGGTCGCAAGGACGTCGCCGTCCTCACCGTGTCCACCGACGAAGGCCCCGACGACGTGCGAGCTGCACTGAAAAGTGTGCTCCGCGAAGACCCGCCGTTCCCCATTCTTTTCGACCCCGATTTCAAAGTCGTGAAGGACAAGTACGGCACGACGCTCTACCCAGAGACCTATCTCATCGACAAGAACGGGATCATCCGGTCGCGTTTCGACGGGTCGCGCGAGTGGACGAGCGGCATGGTGAAGGAGCTCCTCGACCAGCTCCGCACGGGCGGCTACTGCCCCATCGACATTCACGGCGGCCAGCGCACCGGCCCTGCCGCGAAGATTTGCGACGAGATCTGAGCGCACCCCCGCGCGCAACTACACCGGCGCGAGCTGCAGCTTTCGACGCGGCATGCCCTTTCGCGTGAGGTCGACCTCCGCGAAGGCCTTCTTGTAGTCGGAGAACTTCGCGCCTTCGCGCATGGCGGCGAGCGTCGCAAGACCTTCCGCTTCCCCCCCCTGCGCGAGCACGTACTCGACCCACGCCCAACGAGCGCTCGTGGAGCGCACGTCAACGCGACCGCGAAGACCGCGTTTCAAACGCTCGAGGCGGTCCTGCACGACTTTGATGCCCGCGAACGGAAGGCCATCCATCGGTGTGTTGCGCTTCGAGCAGAAGGGCGCAATGCCGAGCGAGATGGGAATGCGCTTCGACAATTCTGTCGTGAATGCCACGCACTCGTCGATGTCTTCGTCCGTCTCGTTCGGCAGACCGATCATGAGGTAAAGCTTGAGGCCCTTCATACCGTGAGCGCGGGCGCGTTCTGCACAGCGCTCGAGATGCTTCACTTTCGCTTTTCTCTCGAGCGATTCTCGAAGACGCTCGCTCGGGCCATCCATGGCCGTCGTGAGCGTCCGATAACCAGCACGCTTGAGCGCGGCCACGAACTCGTCGGAAAGGCGGTCAGGGCGCAGCGACGAGAGCCCCACTTCACGACCTTCGTCGGCGAGCCGATTCACGATTTGCACGATGCGCGGGTGATCGCTTACCGCAGCGCCGACGAGGCCGACCTTCCGCGCGTCCTTCGGGATGAGCTCGAAGATGCGCTCCATCGACGCGAGACGCATGCCGCCGTTGGTCGAGCGGCGCATCACGCAATAGGTGCACATGCGCGAGCAACCACGTTCCGTCTCGAGCAAGAACATATCGCGAAGCACGGCATTGGGCGTGCGAATGGGCCCCCAGGCAGGCAGGAGGGCGTCGTCGACTTTCGCCACCGTCGGGAGCATCGAGCCGTGATGTTCGGGGACGAACACGTGCGGGATCTCCGCGAGGCGCGCCCGTGCCTCATTCGCGGAGAGCCCTTCCGAGAGCACTTGCAAGACACGTGGCGTGATTTCTTCCGCTTCGCCGATGATGATGGCGTCGACGAACGGAGCGAGCGGCAGCGGATTTGAGAACGTGAGCGGACCGCCACACACGACGAGCGGATGGCGGGCATCTCGTTCTTCCCTCAGCGCCGGAATCCCCGCCGCGTCGAGCATGCGCAAGAAGCCCGCGATTTCGAGCTCGTAGGCAATGCTGAAAGCCACGACTGGATAGTCCGAAATCTCCCGATCGGCCTCGTACGTGAACGGCACCGTCTGCAAGAGCAAGTCGCTCTCGGCATCGTCGTCGAGAAACGAGCGATGGCAGCCGAGCCCCGGTGACTCCATGATGGCGCGGTAGATTCGCTGAAAGCCAAGCGAGCTCATCGCCGCTGCGTAAGGCGACGGATAGCAAAGCGCGATCGTGAACTCTGCTTCCTTCTCGATGCGCCCCGTCTCCTCGTCGAGGCGCGTTCGCGCGATCGTATGTCGTGCGGCGCGCGAGAGCTGAGGCGTCGTGACGCCGCGAGCAGAGTGCATAGGTTTCATGAGCGGAACATGTCGGAAGGATCCCGGCATAGCGAACGGGCGCGGAAACCGCAAATGACCGGCCAAAGTGGGGCTGCGTGCTACGCTTCGAGCGAGTGGAGGTCCTGCGTGTCCAAATTCGCTAGTGGTTTCGCGATCCTTTCGATCGTCGCAGGGGGCCTTTGCGTCGCTTCTGCGTGCACGGACCAGGAAATCCCGACGAACGACTCGGATGCTGGCCAGACCGAGGGGGGAAAGGGAGACGGCGGCAATCTGAGCGGTCTCTCGAGCAAGAACCCCCAACCGAAAGTCACCGAGTGCGGTCGCACACTCGCAAAAAGCGGTACCGCAACCTGTACGGTGTCGAAACAGGGAACGGGCGCCGTCATCTACCGAGGGAGCGTTCTCGGCGCAGAGGAAACCTTTCACGGCGGTGAGGTCGTCGTCGACGCGGAAGGCATGATTGCGTGCGTTGCGTGTGACTGCGCGAGCACTGCAGGCTACGCACAAGCGTCGGTCGTCGAATGCGCCGATGGCGCCATCTCGCCGGGCCTCATCAATGCCCATGAACATGTAACCTACATGAACAACCCGCCCATTCCGCACGGGGCAACTCGCTACGAGAAGCGAGCCGATTGGCAGAGTGGCACCGGCCGCATTGACTACAAGAGCGGAGCGAATGCGAACGTGCGCGCGTTCGGTGAGCTCCGACAGCTCATGTCCGGTACGACGACGATGGCGGGCGGCGGCTCTGCGAAGGGGCTCATGCGAAACATCGATGATGACGTCGACGTTCTCGAAGGCGCGCCGACGAACCTTGCCGACTCGGACGTGTTTCCGCAAGGGCGTCTCTCCCTCACGACGGGCTGCGACTACGACGCGCGCACGGGCGCAGCGGCCGTCGACAACGTGAATGGCTACCTTCCGCACATCGCCGAGGGCATCAGCCTGGAGTCGCGAAACGAACTTGCGTGCGCACTCGTGCCGGGCGACTTCAACATCGTCAAGCCGCAGACGGCCATCATTCACGCGGTCGCGGTCAAAGCAGAGGACGCCAGCAAGATTCGCGCGGCGAAGGCCCGCGTGGTGTGGTCTCCGCGTTCGAACATCGATCTCTACGGCAATACGGCGCCGGTCACGTTGCTCGATCTTGCCGGCGTGCCGCTCGCACTCGGCACCGATTGGGTCGTCAGTGGGTCCATGCATCTCCTTCGTGAGCTCGCCTGCGCCGATTCGTTCAACAAGACGCAGCTTGGTGGCTACTTCACGGATGCCGACCTGTGGCACATGGTCACCGACAACGCAGCCGCAGCCGTTGGCGCGAGAGACGTGCTCGGCAAACTCCAGGCTGGGTACATCGCGGACATCGCCATCTACTCGTCGGCCTCGTCCAAAGATCACCGGGCCGTCCTCGACGCCTCGGTCGAAGACGTCGCGCTTGTCCTTCGTGGTGGAAAACCCTCCTACGGAGACGAGTCACTCATATCGAGTCCCATCTGGGGCGGAGGGGCGAGCAACTGTGAATCGTTCGCGGGCGGCGTGTGTGGGAAGCCGAAGAAAGTATGTATCGACGTCCGCGTGACGAGCGGGGCAGCGCCAACGCTCGCCGAGCTTCGCACCGCCGGCGAGGCCTACTATCCGCTCTTCTTCTGCAAGGGAGAGACGCCCACGAACGAACCGAGCTGCGGCCCCACGCGACCCGGGACGTATACGGGCGTGCCCAGCGCAACCGACGCCGATGGCGACGGGGTCCCGAACGACGTCGACAACTGCCCGACGATCTTCAACCCTGCGCGCCCGATGGATGACGGCCGCCAGGCCGATGCAGACGGAGATGGCATCGGCGATGCGTGCGACGTGTGCCCAGAGGACAAGACTCAAGCGTGCAAGCCCCCGAGCGCGCGGGACCTGGACGACGATGGCGTTCCGGACGGCAATGACAACTGCCCGCTGGTCGCCAATGCGGACCAAGCCGACAAAGACAAGGACGGTCACGGTGACGCCTGCGACACGTGCGCATCGCCCAACCCGGGAGCGACACCTTGCCCGCTCTCCATCGAGGAATTGCGCGACGGGAAGAAGCCCGCGCACCCCGCCTTCGGCACGATCGTCGAAGTCGCGAACGCGGTTCTCTCCACGTCGAAGCCCGGGACGGGCACGCGCACGGGAATGTTCGTGCAGCAAACGGCGGCGGGCGGTCCGTTCCAGGGCGTCTACATCAACGCGACAGGCCTTCTCACGGGAACGGCGTACCCCGTGGGCAGCGATGTCCAGGTGCGTGGCGTCTACACACAAAAGTACGGTGAACCTCAAATCGTGGCTGCGCGTCTCACGGTCTCGACGGCGAACCTGAATGCTCCAACCCCCGTCGAGTTGACGCCGACGCAGGTAAAAACCGACGAGAGCTACTACGGCGTACTCGTCTCCGTGTCGAACGTCGACATGGTGGACGTGAACCCGGACAACCCCGCCATCAAGAGCTTCGAGTTCACGGTCACGGGCAACATGCGTGTCGACGACTATATCTACGTTCGCTACGGCACGTGCCTCACGCAAGGCGGCCAGCCATGCCCCTACCCGCCGACGAACTTCGACGCGCCCCACGCGGCGCACGCGTTCGCGCCGGGCACGCACTTGACGAAGCTGACCGGTATCGCCGGCTTCAGCTTCTTCAATCGCAAACTTTGGCCGAGAAACGCCGCCGACTTCGTGTTCTGACGGTGCTGCCGACTTCCCGCGTCAGGGAAGTTGGGCGCAGTAGAAGTGGCCGTCCGCGCTGCACGGAGTTTCCCCCGCATAGAGCCATGTGGCCGCGTCGCCAAGCGGCGTTCCGACGCTTCCGAGTGAAGCTGCATCTCGGGACGTCCAGTGCTCACAATCGTTCTTGGGGACATTGGAACCTCCGGTCCACACGTAACCGTAAAGAGAGTCCCCCGATTGCGTGAGGATGGGCTCCTCCGTCCGACCACCGTCGAGCGCGAAGACGAGCTTGCCCACCTCGCCTCGAATGCGTACCTGATACCATCCGTCCGCCGGCAATCCGCTGATGAACCCGAACGGAGCAGTCGATGGATTGGACCAGAAGATGGCGCGCCATTTGGTACCCTTGAGCTGCGGTATCTCTAGCGCCGCGCGCGCGCAGACGACGTCTGCAGCCGTCTGCGGCTCCGCATCGCCGGCGAAGTCGCCTGGGCTTCCCTCGCCGGTCACGAACATCATGAGTCGCATACCCGCGTCGCTGGCCCAAACGTCCGTCGTCTGCGCGTCTGGCCCTGGTCCGCCATCGGGACCAGACCCTCCGGAATCCACCACGGAACCTGCGTCATCCGCGAGAGAGAAGGCGGGGATCGCGCTGCACGCGAGGAAAGCGACGGCCGCTCCAGCGCTCAACCCCACCGCGACTCGCTTCCACCCGATTCTCATTCCTCTCTTCGCTGAGCACCCTACGGGATCTCGATACAGAACAGAGGAAGCAAGGTGCCGCACGGGTGGTTGTTCGCCGCAGCAAACCAATTTGCGAAAGCCTGAGGATCCCCCACGGTGGCCGTCGCTGCGTCAGAGGTCCAATTCGAACAATTCTGCGTAGCGGAAATGGAGGTGCCGCCAGTCCACACGTAGGTTGCGACGCTGTCGCCTCGTTGCGTCAGGATCGGCTTGTCACTTCGGCCCGTCCGAGACGAGAACACCACGTCGCCGGTTCCGCCCTCTCGCCTGACCTGGTACCAAACCGCCCCCTCCGCCTTGACCGGTCCCGTGAACGGGGACTCCGTGAGATCCGCCCAAAGAAGGGCCCGCCATACGCCAGGCAGCGGCACTTCTTGTGCCACGTCCGCGCAGAACCTATCCGCGCGGACGCGCGCATCACCATTCGCGGCAAAGTCACCTCGAATCCCTGACGAGGAAACGAAAAGCCGCAGCTTCGGCGATGTACGATCCAGCGTCGCTCCATCGTCCGAGACAGCGCCGTCGGGAGAGGTCGAAGCATCGGCCGCGCTGGCGTCCACGCCACCGCCACTGTCGGCAGGCCCCAACGAGTACGTCGGAATCGTCGCACACGAAAGAAGCGCGAACAGCGCGCCTGCGCCCCCTCCGACCGCTGCGCGCTTCAGCCAACCTCGCATCTCTGTAACTCATACCACACGGTCTTCGGCCTCGTGGATAACTGAACACCTGTTGAGCTTGGTAGCCGCTGATCTGTGGTATGCCGACCCCATGGCAACGATATCTCGCAGATTGTTCGGGCTCGGATTCGTCACGGCCACGGCCCTCTTGTCCTTGGGTTCTCAGAGCTGTTCGAAGAACTCCAACGAAGTCGTCGTGGGGGCCTACCTTTCGCTCTCCGGGTCGGACTCCACGTTCGGCACCGACACCCGCGACGGCATCGAGCTCGCAGTGACCGAGGTCAATACGGCGGGCGGCGTCAAAGGCAAGAAGGTCAAGGTCATCTACGAGGACGACAAGTCGACCTCGCAAGAGGCCTCGAACAAAGTACGGCAGCTGATCGATCGCGATCATGCCGTCGCCATCCTCGGTGAAGTGGCGTCGAGTCGTTCGCTCGCTGGTGGCCTCATTGCGAACACGAAGAGAGTTCCTATGATCACGCCGTCTTCGACCGCCGTCGAGGTGACGAAGGACCGCGAGTACGTGTTCCGCACGTGCTTCACCGACGCCCAGCAGGGCGATGTCGCCGCTCGCTTCGTCGTGCAGACGCTCAAGAAGAAGAACGTCGGCCTCATGTACGTTTCGCAGGACAACTACTCCGCTGGGCTCGCGAAGAGCTTCAAGGAAAGCCTCCAAAAGCTCGGCGGCACCGTGGTCGTCGAGAAGGGCTATCAGCAGAAGGAAACCCAGTTCAAGACACTGCTCAGCGCCATCAAAGAAGCGAACCCCGAGGTGATCTTCGTCCCCGTCTACTACAACGACATGGTGCAGATCGCCCGTCAGGCAGCAGAATCGGGCATTCCCGGAAGCATGTTCGTCGGTGGTGACGGCTGGGACTCTTCCGACCTCATCGAGGGCGCTGGCGACAAGCTCGAAGGCGCTTACTTCACGAACCACTACGCTCCCGACGTTCCTTGGCAGAACTCGCAGACGTTCTTGAAGAGCTACAAGGCCAAGTACAACCGTGACCCATCGAGCTTGAGCGCGCAGGGTTACGACTCGGCCCGCCTGCTCTTCGACGCGATGGGTCGCGCGACGGAGCTCACCCCCGAAGCCATCAAGACGGCGCTCACGCAGACGAAGGACTTCGCCGGCGCGACGGGTATGCTCACGATCGACAAGGACCACAACGCGAACAAGCCGATCGTCGTCGTCCAAATCAAGGCGAAGAAGTTCACGTACTCTTCGCAACTCATGTCACAGTAACGCTCCATGGCTGCCCTTTTCGACGTCCTGCTTCTCCCGCTCCTTGCAGCGTTCGACAAGGCGCCGAGTGAAGGGCAGCTCGCGCCCGTCGCGAGTGCCGTCGCAACCGCTGTAGCTGCGGCTCCTTCGGCGGCCGCACACGCGACCTCCGATGGCGGTCTCTCGATGAGCACCGTCCTCGAGGCGCTCATCACGGGCGTTGCGCAGGGGTCGATGATCGCCCTCGTCGCGCTGGGGTACACGATGGTCTACGGCGTGCTCAAGCTCATCAATTTCGCCCACAGCGAAGTCTTCATGATGAGTGCCTTCTTCGGTCTGTTCCTCATCGGGCTGTTCGGTGGCACGAACCACCCCATGGTCGCCGGTGTATGCGGTGTCCTCGTCTCGATGGGCCTCGCATCGATGATGGGCGTTTTGGTGGAGCGCATCGCTTACCGGCCCCTTCGTCGAAAGGGCAAGAGCCCTCTCGCGCGCATCACGCCGCTCGTGACGGCGCTCGGCATGAGCGTTCTTTTGCAGAACCTTGCTCAACTTCTCTTTACGGCGCGCTATCGCTCGTATCCGCAGCTCTTCTCGGGCTCCGTGTCCCTTCCGCTCGGCCTGCGCATGGGCACGTCCCGCATCGCCATCTTGCTGACAGCCGTGGCGGTCATGATCGCACTCGAAGTCATCGTGAAGCGCACGTGGTTCGGCAAATCGATGCGTGCGCTATCGGCCAACGAAGAAGCAGCGCGTCTCATGGGCATCAAGACGTCACGCGTCATCTCGATGACCTTCGCCCTCGGCTCGTCGCTCGCCGCCCTCGGCGCCATTCTCTTCTGCCTCGACCAATCGCAAGTTTACCCGACGATGGGCATGGTCATCGGCACGCGCGCCTTCGTCGCAGCGGTGCTCGGAGGGATTGGCAGCATCACCGGCGCCATGCTCGGCGGCTTGCTCATCGGACTTCTTGGCGAGCTCACCAAGCTGACCAGCTACTCGGGCGGCGTGGACGTTCTCGTGTTCGTGGTGCTCGTGGTCGTGCTTTTGGTGAAGCCTGCGGGCCTTCTCGGTTCTACGCGCGCCGAGAAGGTGTAGCGACCTCACTTCGAACCCTTGCGCGCTCGACTGCGACGGTCGGCGAGTCTCGCAGAGCGAGAGCGGATGGCAAACGGCGAACGAGACGACGGCTCATCATCGTAGATGCCGGCGTCACCTTGGGAGTGCGACACGCGCGTGCACCTCTATGAATGTGAGTCGTGACACGTCACGAGGTGGCTGAGGTGCGCAGCGCATGCTTAGAACGATCGCCGATGCTACCACTCAAGTGCATGCACTCTACATGGTAGCACGAATACCAACCCTTTCAGACCGGAGACATAGAATGTCGAACAACAGCAAGAAGAATGCGTCCGCAGACGCGACAGAGAAGAAGCGCAAGAGGCTCACGGTCGAGCGCCTCATGACGGGTGTTCGCGCCGGCGAAGCCCCCGGCGGCGTCATCATCGCCAACTGCGTCATTTGCTGCGTGAAGAAGCCGCCGAGCTCGGATCCGAAACCGTAGAAGGACCGAAGAGGCTCCCAACGCAAGTTGCGAGTGAACACGTTGCGCGGGAGTGCTCTCACAGAGTTCCCGCGCAACGACACGTACTCACCAATCGGAAGGAAAAGTCCGTGAAAGCGAAAGGCGATAGATCTCTGCGAACGGCTAGCCCTCAGCCGTCACTGGCTCGCGTGCTCCGATATCGGAACCATCTCGTCATCGACAAGTTTCTCGAACGCTACCGTCTGCGGCGTCGCGAAGCCGACGTGCTCTTTCGCGACATGCTCATGCTTCTCTGGCTCGGGAGTCGCAAGAGAATCCACATTTTCCCACCCCAGATTCTCATCGACGAGATGTGGCACACGTTCATCCTCCACACGCAGGCGTACGAACGGTTCTGCCACCGTTTCTTTGGCTCCATGATTCATCATTTGCCGACACCTTCTCGGCCGCGTGCGAGACGACGTCCCGTCGTCGCAAAGCTTGCCGTCACCCATTTGCGCAAGAGCATTTCGGCTGTGTACGACGAACTAGGACGCGACGTCGCCGAACGATGGTACGGCGCGTACAGGAAGCGCTACACGCCTTCCTTTCTTGACGCGTGCACACGCAACGAAACGCGGCGTGACGGACACTGAGGCAGGGCACGCGCTCGGACTTCGATGACCCTCCTCAAGCTTGGCACGAAAGCCGCTGTTTTCCGTCCGGTTGCAGTGGGCCTCGAAGACCTCTACCCACAATCGGAAAGCATTCGCGCCGGAAGGGCAAACGGATGCGTCGCCCTCGTTGCCATGCCGTTTCACACGGCGGCGCGTCCTTCGATCCAGCTGGGGCTTCTCGACGCCGTCGCGCAGAAGTGCGGGTTCTCTTCGCGCACGTTTCACCTCGCCCTCGACGCGAAGGCGGCCATCGGCGCAGACCTTTACGAAAGCATTGCAGAGTTCGCAGGCGTACGACTGGGGGACTGGTTGTTCTCGGTAGCTGCGTTTGGCGAGGCCGCACCCGACCCGGGAAACCGGTTCCTCGACGAATTCGCAGCCAAGCTCCGTCGCTTCGAGAACGTCGGAGGAACGGCCGAGCGCTTCCTCGAACTCCGGTGGAAAACGCTACCAGCGCTCGTCGATCGGCTTCTTGCCGATACGCCGTGGGATCAGTACCGGGTCGTGGGTTTCACGTCGACGTTCGAGCAAACAGTAGCCTCCTATGCGCTTGCTCGGAGAATCAAGCAGCACTTCCCCAAGGTTACGACCCTCGTGGGCGGCGCGAACCTCGATGGAGAAATGGGCATCGAAGTCATGCGCTCCATGCCCGCATTCGACCTGGCAGTGACCGGTGAGGCAGACCGCGCGTTTCCGGAGTTGCTCATCGCGCTCGATGAAGGTCGTCCGCCCGGCGAGGTTCAAGGGGTTCTCTGGCGGCGTGGCGGCGAGCTCGTCCCATCGAGCGCTCAGGCGCCGATCGAGAACATGGACGAGCTCCCAACGCCAAACTACGACGAGTTCTTCGAACGCGGCGAGGCGCTCGGCGTCGTTCCACGGTGCGCGCGACTCGACCGAGGCATTCCTTTCGAAACGGCGCGTGGCTGTTGGTGGGGTGCGAAGCACCATTGTACGTTTTGCGGGCTCAACGGTTCGACCATGCGTTTTCGCGCAAAGTCGGCAGAACGCGTTCGAAACGAGCTCGGTGAACTCGTGCGCCGCTATCGCAACTATCGACTCTTCGCCGTCGACAACATCGTCGACTTCTCTTACCTGAAGACACTCTTCCCAAGACTCGTGACGGAGGGGACCGACTACGAGCTATTTTACGAAGTGAAGTCGAACCTCACGCGGGGGCAGTTGAAACTTCTCGCAGATGCGGGGGTGCGGACGATTCAGCCAGGAATCGAGTCCATGAGCAGCCATGTTCTCGCCCTCATGCGAAAGGGCGTGACGGGTATCCAGAACGTCAATCTGCTGCGCTGGTGTCGCTACTATGACATCAGCGTGTTCTGGGCTGTGATCTGGGGCTTCCCGGGCGAGCGAGAAGAAGACGCGGCCTTTCAGGCTGCACTCTTTGCAAATCTCACCCACCTGGAGCCTCCGAAAGGCGTAAACCGAATTTGCCTCGAGCGCTTCAGTCCACTCTTTTCCGATCGAGACACCTTCCCCGCACACTTCGTGCGCCCTGAAGCCAGCTACGCGTACGCGTACCCCGAAGGTGTCGACCTGTCCAAGCTCGCCTACTTCTTCGACTACGCGTTGGAGAACACTCCCGAGGACGTCTGGTATGACGGTGTTCGAAAAGCCGTCGATGCGTGGCACGTACGCTCCGCGGCTTCGGAGGAGCCACAACTCACGTTTCGTAGCTCTCCAGGCCTCGTGCAGATCCTGGATACCCGCTGTCACGGAGACGCCCTCTCCTACCACCTCGAAGGCGATGCGGCAGCGATCTACCTCGCATGCAGCAACGAGCCTCGGACCATGCACCAAATTGCCGCGTACATGGGCTCCACCGCGTCCGAGCAAGACATCGGCGAGTGGTTGGAGGAATTTTGCGCGCAAGGACTAACCATGCGCGATGGCGAAAAATTCCTGAGTCTCGCTCTGCCCTGGTGCAAGGGGCGCTGAGCGCCCATGCCAACGACCCATGAGCCCCTGACGCCGCTCAGGTGCCCCCTTCGGGCTGTGTCACGAGCTTGCACGGAATGTTGGCGTTGCGGAACATGTTCGCGAGGCCCGCTTTGTCGACGGCCTTCACGTACGCATCTTCGGCGGTGACCTGCTTGGTCGAGACGAGCTCGAGCAGCGAGTCGTTCATGGTCCGCATGCCAAGGCGCTTCGACGTCTGCATGACGCTCGGAATCTGGAACGTCTTGGCATCGCGGATGAGCGACGACACCGCATGATTGACGATGAGCACTTCGAGCGCGGCCGCTCGACCGCCGCTCGCCTTCTTGCAGAGGACCTGCGCCACGACCCCACGCAGCGACTCGCTCAGCATGACGCGAATCTGCTGCTGCTGATCGGGGGGAAACTGATCGATGATGCGGTCGACCGTCGACATGGCCGTCGTCGTGTGGAGCGTTCCGAAGACCAAGTGCCCCGTTTCGGCCGTTTCGATGGCGATCGAGATCGTCTCGAGGTCACGCATTTCACCGACGAGAACGATGTCGGGGTCTTCGCGAAGGGCTGCACGGAGCGCGTTCTTGAAGGAGCCCGTGTGCTGTCCGACTTCTCGCTGGTTGACGAGGCACTTGATGTTGGGGTGGACGAACTCGACCGGGTCTTCGATCGTGATGATGTGGTCGCTTCGATTCTTGTTGATGAAGTCGATCATCGACGCGAGGGTCGTCGACTTGCCGGACCCCGTGGGGCCCGTGACGACGACGAGTCCCTTCGAGAGGTAGCAAAGGTCGAGGACGGCCTTCGGCAAACCGAGCTTGTCGGCCGGGATGATCTCGATGGGAATCTGGCGCATGACGAAGCCGACGCCCTTGCGATCGCGGAAGACGTTCACGCGGAAGCGCGCGAGCCCCTTCACCTCGTAGGCGAAGTCGGCATCGTTCTTCTCTTGGAAGTCTTTCTTGGCCTTCTCCGAGAAGATCGGGCGAAGGAGCGCCATGATCTCATCTGATGACATCGCGGGTCGTTCACGCAGAAAGTGCACTTCACCGTGGATGCGGAGAACGGGATGTTCTTCCGAGGAGACGTGCAAGTCGGAGGCCTTCTTTCCAATCATCTCGCCGAGCAGTTCGTCGATGGGGTGCGTGACGACGAAGGATGCTTTGGCTTCGAATGCGGGTGCCGCGGGCTTCGGTTCGGCTTCTTCTGCGATCTCGATGCGACCCGATTCGGGAAGACGCGTTTCACTCGCCGCCGGTGGGCGCACACGCGGGCCGTCGATTTCGATGCGTGCCGAATCCGGCGGGCTGGCGATGGGCGGCGGACCTTGCCGACCTGCACCCGCGAGCGGCGGAGGCTTGTCGCCGAGCACGGGCGGGGGCGGACCTCCAAAGCGCCCTGCGGGGCGAGCGCCTGCGGCCATCGTGGGCTCTGCGCCAGCGGGCGGCAATTCGGAGACCGCCCCGCCTCCTTCGGGTCGAATCGTAATGGCGATGCCTTCGACGCCGCGGGACACTTCGAGCAGGAAGCCGTTTCCGCCGTGCTCACGTCGAACGGTGCGGGGTTGGTCGCGGAGCGTTCTCAGTTCTTCGGGCAAGAGAAGCTCGAGCGCGAGCGGCTCCATGTTCGCGACGCGAAGCGGTTCCTTCCCGACGTCCTGGCGATGTCCCCGTCGAATGATGTGGATCTTCTCGCCGATGACGAGGCGCATCTCGTCGGCATTCGTCTTTCCGATGGCGTCGAACAGGTTCGCAAACTTGGACATGGTGGTGCGATTCAAGGTACCCGAGAACCGCCGACCTGGGAAGCTACGACCACACGCGAAAGAAGCTCCGTGGTGCTCGTTTCGTCCGCAAACAGCGCGTGCGCGCATCCATGTAACATACAGTTAATGCGCGCCTCGGGAGCCCCGTCGTACTGCGCGACGAACGATGCCACACGTGGTTGTGAACCAAGATGACCTCGCCCGCGACAGCAGGGACGAGCTCCTTGCGTTCTTCGGCGCGTGCGTCGAGCACCTTCTCCGCAGGCACGACGCCGCCAAGGGGAGTGGCGAGCCCATGCACATGGCTTCCGCGAACGATCTCGAGACACCCGCCGGAGGCCGGCGCATCGTCGAGCGCCGTCCAAATCTGGAGCGTCGGGTCGAGCGACAAGCCCCAGAACCTGCCACCATCTTGATGCCACGGAAGATGGCTTCCGCCCGTCTCGGCACTCTTGTTGAAAATGAGTGCCCGATAGAGCGAAATATCGGGCCCCACCAAGTCCGTGCAGAGCTGGCGAAAGAAGGGCTGCTGGATCCACGCGAGGAACAGCGGGTCCATCTCGAGTTTCTCGACCTTGCGGTAGTTCAGGCTCGGCCCTTCGTATCCGTGGCCGAAGCGCAGGTCCTCGTAACGCCCCGTATCGGTGTCGCGCTGGAAGAACATGCCCTCGTAGCGGACCTTGCCGAGCATGATGTCGTCGATGCGCGCGCGGAGGAGGGCCAGTGTCTCTTCGCTCGCGAGCCTACCGACGCGTGCGAAGCCGTGCGCACGAAAATCCGCGTAGATGTCCGCGAGGGGTCGTGCGTGCTCGCGGAGACATGATAACGAAGGAGCGTCGTGCTGCATCTCGGTCGCCTCTTCGGTCTATACCACTCTCCTTCGAAGAGGATCGCAGCGTTGCTCGCCCTGGGCGTAGTCGTCACCACGAGCACCGCCACGCTCGCACACACCCAAGGAGTTTCCCTTGCGAACGTGAGTCTGACCGAGAACGGCAAGGCTACGCTCGAGCTCGGCTTTGCGACGGCCGAGATCTCGAGACTCGTGCCCATCGACAGCGATCACGACGGACGTGTTTCTGGGTCGGAGCTGGCCCGCGTGCATGGCAGCCTCGTCAAGATCTTGCCTGGTACATTCGAACTCCGCGCGGATGGCAAGCCGTGCCCGGCGAAAGTCGACCTCATCAAGCTCGCCGAACCTGCAGACGGCATCGATGTCATCGTCGCGTACACTTGCGCGCCCAGGCCGCGGGACGTCGTCTTCCGTTCGCACCTTGCCCCAGCCATGGCTCCCGGCCACCGTCTCGTTTCGTCGCTCGCGACGCCTTCGCGAACACAATCGCGCGTCCTCACGTCGAGTGAGCCCGAAGTGTCCCTCATCACCGAATGGGAGCCAGACGACCGAAAGGCCGCTCGCATCCAGTACGGAATCGCCGCAGCGATCGGCATCGCCGCCGTGGTCGCCTTTGCTCTGCGGAAGAAGACTCGCGCGCCTACTTCTTGAAGAGACGCCCGAAAAAGCCGCCTTTCTCTGCAGGCGGAGGCGCTGTTCCGGGGCGCAAGTGCGGGGCATTCGAGGGCGGGCTCGAGCGACCGCCCCGCATGTAGTAGAGGCGCACTTCGCGAACGGCGTCGACGTTGTTCGGATTGATCGAAGCCGCGCGCTTGAAGTCGCGGAAAGCCGCATTCGGGTCGTCCAGACGTTTGTAAAGCATGCCGCGGTAGTAGAACGCCTTCTCGTGCTGCGGCTGGATCTTGATGGCCTGGGAGAGCAGCTCGATGGACTTCCGGGTTCCTTCGGGACTCTGGTTCTCAGACTTGAGGCTCTGCACCCAACCCACGAGCGTGATGTAGTCGGCTTGTTGAGGGTCGAGTTCCATGGCTTTCAGCCCGTACTCTTCCGCCTGGGCGTAGTCGCGCAGCTTGAGGAACACTTCTGCCTTTTGGAAGTGTTTCACCGCGTCGACGACGACCTGGAGCTGACGTTGGGCTTCTGGCGTCGCTGTCCCCTCGACGAGAAGCGCCAGGTATTCCTCGCGCTTCTTGGCGTCGCTCAACGTGGCTTGGGCGTGTGTGAGCTGCGTGAACACCTTCGAACACTCGGCTTTGACGTGCGCGAGCTCCTTCGGGAGGCGATCGGGATGCCAGCGCTTGGCCAGCAAGACGAACGCAGACTGTAACGTTTCTGGGTCGACGTTGCGCTCCACCCCGAGCATTTCGAAGTAGTCGAGCTTGTCGATGGCAGCGGCGCGCCCGACGATTTCTTTGCGAAGCTGCTCGTGCTCTGCGCTGAGTGGTGGACGCGACGGATGTTGAGAAGCCATGACGGCCGCCATGTTGGGCTTCGAACTCCGAATGATAGGCCCGGGCGTGGGCGACTGCTGCGCAGCCATCGAACCCGACGAATGACGCTTCACCGCTTGGTGGGAACCGGACGAGTGATGCGAGACGGGGCGCACTGCCTTTTGGTTCGCGACACTCGCACTCGACACCGTGCGGAAGGGTCCTTCGACCGCCACCTGCTTCGTGATGATGAGTCCGTAGAGAAGAAGACGCTGATCGGCCGTTTTGAAGTCCGAGACGCTGAAGGTCTTGTTGCGAATCCGTTCAATCACCTCGAGCTCACTCGGACCGAAACCGAAACGTTCGATGGTCGCCTCTTCTGCGAGCCGCATGGGAGACGTGGCGAGGCGGCCCAGCGAAGCTTCGAGGTGCTCACGAAGCGGTCGCTTTCGCAGGCCCATCCAGACCAATGTAAGTGGATCTGCTACCGGCTGATTCGGATCGCCATAACCCGCGAGAAGGTCGACGCGATCGTAGTACGAAAACTTCGTGGCATCTTCGTAGGAAAAGATGCGGCCCATGCGGCGGTGCAACTGCACGGCGAGGCCCATGCGCAGTTGCTCGCTCGATACGAGGGAACGCTCGAGGAGCACCGCACCGAGGAGGCGCTTGGACTTCTCCGCAATGGCGAGCGCCTTTCGCACGTCCTCCTGGCCGAGGTAGCCGAGGTCCTCGAAGATGCGGCCAATCAAGTGTTCTGCTGGGTCGATGCGGGCGCGCGAAGGCGCGCCGTCCCGGAAAGCAATCGTCGCAGTGCTGCCCGCTGCGTCGAGCAAGAGCGAGCCCGTGAGGTTGCGCTCCTGCATGTAGACGAGGAGGTGGACCGCCGGAGTCTTGGCGAAAGTACCCTGCGCCGTTGCTGCGCCTGTCGGACGTGCCTCCATCTGGTGCCGGATAGAGTAACGCATGCAGCGAAAAGGGAAGCCGCGAATCGCTGTTCTTTTTGGTAAACTGGGAGGCGGGTCACCCACACCCGGCCCCCTTCACCCCCACCCCTCGAGGCGCGCGTTTCGCGCCCGTGCACGCCGTATCCCACCTTGACCGCCATTCCCGTCCCCTCTCAGATCGCCAACTTCGAGGTGATCCGTCGCCTTGGCGCGGGCGGCATGGCGGAAGTGTTCCTTGCGAAGAAGCGGGGCGCCGAAGAGACGTTCAAGACGCTCGTCGTGAAGCGCATCTTGCCGAGCCATGGCCAGTCGAGGCGCTTCAAGTCGATGTTCATCGAGGAGGCGCAGCTCGCAACGCGTCTCAATCACCCCAACGTCGTTCAGGTGTACGAGTTCTTCGACGCGGGCGAGGAGGGGCACATCCTCGCGATGGAGTACGTCGACGGCATTCACCTCGGGCAGTTGATGCATGCGGCGAAGACGCACGCGCAGCAGCAGGCCGTTCAGACGGGACACACGTCGAGCTCCCAAGCACGCATCGGTCATTGGCTCTCCGCGTGGATCGTGGCCGAAGCCGCCAAAGGCTTGCACTATGCACACGAGCGGAAGGACGAGCAGGGCCAGGCCCTCGAGATCGTCCACCGAGACGTATCCCCGCAGAACATCCTCTTGTCGTTCGAAGGAACGGTGAAGATCACCGACTTCGGCATCGCCAGCGCACGCCTCGTCGAGGAAGAGAGCGGCGTTCTCAAGGGCAAGTTCGGCTACATGTCGCCGGAGCAAGCCCGCGGCGAACGCGTCGATCGCCGAAGTGATTTGTATTCACTCGGCGTCATCATGTGGGAGTCCCTCACGGGTCGTCCCCTGCACGGCGGGCTCGGCGGAGAGGCACTACTCGACATCGTTCGTTCGGGCGAAGTCGAAGCACCCAGTACCTACAACCGCGACATTCCCGAGGAGCTCGAGAGCATCGTCATGAAGCTCCTCGCGAAAGAGCGAGACAAGCGCTTCGAGAACGCGCGCGAAGTCGCCAGCGCCATCAGCCGCTGCCTGCTCCAAAAGCAGCAGCTCATGGATGCGACGGTCCTCGAGGCCCGCATCAACGAGCTCGTTCCTGTGTCTCAGCGCGAGATCGCCGTTCCGCTCGAGCCTCGCACCGAAGACCTGTTGACCAATGCCGCCGTGCCCGGCGCACGCAGCCAAAACAACTCCGACGGAAGACTCCGCCACGAGCAAGACTCCCAGGCGCCGGCCATCCAACTGGCGAAGGTCGTCGACGCGCGCGAGGTTCGACATGTCGTCCTCGTCACCCTGCGTATCGACGTCGGCGCAGACATATCGCGGAACGATGCAGGCCTCCTTCGCTCGATGGACCGCCTGCGCAAGATGATGGGGGAAATGGCCTACAAGCGCGGCATGCGGTGGGTCTGGCGGAACGACTGGGAGGCACGCGCCGTTGCTGGCCTCGCACTCAAGCACGCGCGGGCGCCGTTCGAAGCGGGGCAGCTCGCCCTCGAAACCCACGAAGCGCTTGCAGGCTACAAGGATGAATTTCCGTTCGGAGTGACGGCCGCTGTTTCGCTCGTCCGCGGCATCGCCTCGGGCAGTCGCGACATGGAAGGCAACCTCGTTCGCTATGTCCTCCACGACGCCGTCGAGGAATTCGCGGACGTACTCAACCTCGCCACACCGACGTCGTGCACCTGGGTCGCGGGCGGCCTCTATCGCCTCATCTGGCGCGACTTCGCGTGGGGCCAAATCTCGGAGATGTCCCTCGAAGGCAAGGTGAACAGCTCCTCGATGCCTGCGCGCGTCAAGATCTACGGACTCTCCCGAGCGCTCTCTCGGGAGGAACGCGCGCGCGAATTCGCCGGCGAGCTCGTGGGCCGCGACGCCGAGCGCGCCGACTTGTTCTCGGGCTACCACGCCGCGGTCCACGCTGCAGCCGGTGGAAACGTCGTGGCACGCGTCGTCATGGGTGAGCTCGGCATCGGCAAGAGCGCGCTCGTCTCAAGCTTCATCGATGACCTCCACCGACAGGTTCAAGGTGAAATTACTCCTCGAGTCCTTCGCGTCGAATGTACGCCCGTCACGATGGAGCTTCCGTTTGGCGTCATCGCCGAGCTGCTTCGAGAAGCCATCGGGGCGACGGGCGAGGAATCCTTCGAAGAGATTTCGAAGCGCATCGCCAGCGTCGGCGGAGAAGCCGCCGAGGGCGACTCGCTCCACCCCGTCGTTGCGCGCCTCGCAGAGATCGCGAGCAAGCAACGCAAGAAGCAGCAGTCCGACGACGACGGAGGCGACGCGAAGCGCCTCGTGTTGAGCGGCCTCCGCAACTTGCTCGCGGCCATCTCCCTCGCCGAGCCGCTCGTGCTCGTGCTGGAGAGCTTCCAATGGGCCGACAGGCAGTCCCTCGACCTCTTCGTCGAGATCTTGCGCACGTCGGACCCACTCCCGATTCTGGTGCTGGTCGTCACGCGACCAGAGGACCGGCTCTCGCACTTGCTCGAAGGCAAGGTGCGCATCGAGCTCGACCCGCTCACGCACGACGAACAAGTACGCCTCTTGGAGTCACGGCTCGGCGTGAAGAAGGGCGTCCGTGAAGTCTGCGCGGAACTCATGCCTCGCGTGGGTGGCAATCCATTCTTCCTGCTCGAAATGGTCGATGCGCTCCTCGAGCGCGGCGTCCTCGAGATCCACGAATACGGTGAAGGGGGCGAGAACGTTCCCACGCTGGTTCGTACCGAACGTGGCGAAGAACTCGGCGATGGTCTTCCTTCGACCCTCGAGCAGCTTCTCCTCGATCGCATGCGCGAGCTCCCGAGCGACGAACGTGAGCTCGCCGATTGGATCGCGGTAGCCGGTGGTCCACTGCGTGTCGACGACCTCCTCGAGCTCTCGAGCGTCCTCGGCGACGAGCCGATGGGCCGCTTGTGTGCGCGAGGCGTTTGCGAACGTCGCGGCGAAGTGCTCGATTTTCGCCACCCGCTCACGCGCGAAGTCCTCTATGCCGCGCTCGACCCACAAAACCGCGTCTTCATGCACGGTGAGTTGGGCGAGCACCTCTCGAAGGCGGGCAATTCAACCGGCCTCGCGGCGGCCATGATCGCAAAGCACTTCGCCCGGGGCAACCTGCCCGAGCGCGCCGCCGACTTCTATCTCGAGGCAGCGTATGCCGCGCGCTCCAGCAATCAACTCCAACTCTCCGCGCGGTACTTCCAGCGTGCTCTCTCGTCGATGGAACCTCGCGACCCTCGCTGCGAGCAGGCACTCGACGGTCTCGAGGGCATCTATCGCGCCCTCGGCCGTCGCAAAGAGCGCAGGCGCGCGCTCGAGCGGCTGCGCACGTATGCACGTAGGTCCGAGAATCCGCGTCGTGTCGCACTGGCGCTCGTTCGAACCGCACGCTTTCATTTGGACGAGGGCAAGCTCGCTCGTGGACTCGTCGTCGTACGCGGCGCGGTCGAAATCGCTCGCAGCGCCAACTCGGCCCAGCTCGCGATCGAAACCGAAAGCCTCTACAGCGAGTTCCTTCGCGAGCTCGGAGACGTACAAGGCGCGCTCGCGGCGTGTGACCGTGCCCTGGCGGCTTCCGATCCCAAGGTGAACCGAAGCGTCAGCGGCCGCACATTTGCCGATGTTCTTCGGGGCCGAGGCGTCCTTTTGCGTCGCGTGGGCCGCGTACGAGAAGCGGTCGACTGCTATGCCGATGCAATCGCCTATGCCAAACGAAGCGGTGCAAAGCGGCTCGAAGCTCGCACGAAGAATGCCCTTGCCTACGCCATGTTCGTGCAGGGTCGCTACGAAGACGCGATTACCCTCGCGCTCGAATCCATCCAGATCGACCTCGCCATGGGTGGCCGCTTCCAACTCGCGAAGACCCTCACAAACATCGGTCATTCGTATTCACGGCTCGGTGACCAGCAACGCGCCATCGCTTACCTCGACCGAGCGAGAGAAGCACACG
Source organism: Polyangiaceae bacterium (assembly GCA_046351415.1). GTDB lineage: Bacteria > Myxococcota_A > Polyangia > Polyangiales > Polyangiaceae > JABFRG01. The sequence goes on from JAXLYO010000005.1 coordinate 380,168, forward strand.
AGCGCTACGGCGACGAAGATGGCCGTGCCGACACGCTACTCGTGTGCGCCGAGGTGAATGCCGAGGCGGGCAACATCGACGCGGCGCAAGGCTTCCTCGAGACCGCCGTCGTCCTCAACGACGTCACGGGCAACGCGTACGATCGCACACACGCACTCCTCGTCGAGGCGGTCCTCGCACGAAGCACACGTGACTTCAAACGCGCCATCGCGGCCGCGCTCAATGCGCGCCGTACGGCAGAATCGCAGGCCCTCGTCGCCTATTCCTTTTACGGGCTCGCGCTGGAAGCCGCGGCGCGGGTCGATGCGGGAGAAGTGCACACCGGAACGCTACTCGCGACCACGGCACTCGGGTCCGTCGAAACCATCCAAGGCTGCGAGTACGGCCTCGAAATTCGCGTCCTTTGCGCCGACGCCCTGAAACGGACCGGCTCGCCGCAAGCCGCGGCCGCACGCCAACGTGCTATGGATCATACGTCCGCCATGCTCGGGACCGTTCGTGACCAGAGGCTCCGAAAAGCGTTCTGCAAACGACCGATCGTGGCAGGTCTCTTCGATACGACCCCTGTTCCGGTTATAGTGCCCGAAACCTCATGAACGACACGCGACCCCGCCGAACGGCGCTCATTCTCTCTGGCGGTGGAGCGCGCGGCGCTTACGAAGTCGGTGTCCTCTGGTACGTGTTCGACGAGCTTTCGCGCATCCGCAAGGGTCCACCGCGCATCGACATCATCAGCGGGACGAGCGTGGGTGCCATCAACGGCTGCTACCTCGCGGCACACCTCTCGGACCCCGTCATCGGTTTGCGAAGGCTCGTGCACCTCTGGAGCGAGCTCGAGCTGACGCGCGTTCTCGGCTTCGGCATGAAGCAGGTCGTGGGCCTGCCCAAGCTCCTCGTGGGCGGCGGCACCGACGGCACGGGCATCTTCGATCTTCGGCCCATGGCCGACCTCGTCTCGCGTGAAATTGGCTGGCGCGCGGTCTCACGATCGCTCCGCAAGGGCCGCCTTCGTGCGCTCACCGTCTCGACGACAGAGGTCGCAACTGGACGCACGGTCGTCTTCATGCAGACCTCGCCAGACGCTTCGATTCCGACGTCGGCCCCGCCTCGTACCCTCTTCCGCTCCGACATGATCGGACCGCAGCACGCACTCGCAAGCGCTGCGATTCCGCTCTTGTTCCCGCCCGTACGCATCGACGACGAGCTCTATCTCGATGGCGGCCTACGCCAGAACACGCCCATCGCGCCGGCACTCCGTCTCGGTGCAACGCACGTATTCGCCATCGGCAGTTCACGCGAAGTGCGCGGGCTCGTGTCGCGCGAAGGCAGCTCAGTGGCCGCCCGGCCGCCTGGCGCGACGTTCTTGCTTGGCAAGGTCTTGAACGCCTTCTTGCTCGACCACATCGACGTCGACATCGAGCTGCTTTCTCGTCTCAACAACATGCTCATCGACGGCACCGCGCAATACGGTGACAGCTTCACGGAGGCCATCAACAGCCAGGCCACGAAGCGCGGCCTTCCGAGCTACCAATTCGTCAACTGCCTTGCCATTCGTCCGAGCGAAGACGTGGGTCGCATGGCGAGCGAGCACGTTCGCAAGGGCAAGTTCCGCGGAGCCAATCCGCTCATCACGCGGCGCCTCTTGAACCTCCTCGACTTCGGCGTCGGCGACGAAGCCGACCTCGCGAGCTATCTCCTTTTCGATGGCACGTTCGCACGTCAGCTCATCGAACTCGGTCGTTCCGACGCGCACGCGCGCCGCCACGACCTGATGGAGTTCTTCGAACGGAAGGACGAAGCCGTCACCGAGCTCGACGTCGAAGAAACAGGGGTCTGGGACGGTCGATCCATTCCCCCGATGCCGAACATCGGCAGCTAAGGCGCTCTCCGATGCGTGCATTTTACCTATTCTTGATGATCGCCCTCTTCGCTTGTTCGAAAGAAACTCCGAAGAAGGACCCTGAGAAGGCTTCGCAACCCCCAACCACTGCGTCGCCGAGTGCTTCCGCCAGCGCACACCCGGAACACTTGCCTCCGTTGGCGCTCAAAGACGTTCGTATCCCCAAGCAGACGTCGACCGTGCACGTCCAGTGGTCGCTTGCGGAAGGCACGGCCGTCAACGCAGAGGCTCCGGTGAAGATTCGCTTCAAGACGAGTGAAGGCCTCGCCGAAATCCCCCCCGATCAGAAGACGACGGGCGCCACCGTGCAGCAAGGCTTTGATGTGCAGATCAGACCCGAGAGCCATGCCACGGAGGCCAAGCTCGTCGGCGAAGTAGGCGTCGTCGTGTGCGACGCCGTCGACCACTCGATTTGCCTGCCGGTGCGGCGAACGCTCGAAGTGAACTTCGTGATTGGCGCGGACGCCGCGGCGACCCAGACGCTTTCGCTGCCGCTTCCGAAAGTGAAAGGAACGTAGGCGAAGCCGGGGAGGCTCCCCTACGCCTTCGTCAAGCACAGGTGGTTGCCCTCGGTATCGACGAACCGATACCGGGCGGTCTGCGCGTCTTCGCGGGTGAACACGACGCCGCGGTTCTCGTAAATTGCCACTGTCTCGTCCAAGTCGCCTCGGGCAAAGAGGGAAAGCGGCGCATTCAGCACGGGCGCGCCTTTGACGACGTCGAACGAGAAGCCTTCGCCCGCATCGATACGCGCGAAGAGCGCATTTTCGCGCGCGAGCTTCATACCCATCGTCTCGACGTAAAACCGAACGGCACGACCCAAGTTTTCAGCGCCGAGCATGACGAAACCGCCGGAGATCATGATCCCTTTTATGCCACCTCGCAGACGGACAAGGCAAACGAAAGCGCCGGAGGCCGCTCTCGACGAACGGAGCTGTGATAAAAAGACGGCCCCACCATGAAAGCGACCGAGGCAAAGCGAAGGCACGCAGAGCTCGTCCGGGAAGTCGACGCCCACAACTACCGCTACTACGTACTCGACGACCCTTCCGTCCCGGACGCTACGTTCGACGCGCTGATGCGAGAGCTGAAGGCTCTCGAAAGCGCGCATCCCGAGCTCCACACAGAGAACTCCCCCACGGCGCGCGTGGGCGGCGCCGCGCGCACGCAAGCGACCAAGGTCACTCGCAAAGAACGCATGTACTCGCTCGACAATGCGTACTCCGAAGACGACCTCGCTGAGTTTCTCGCACGCGTGAATGGCGGCCTGAAGGAGGGTGAGACCCCGGAGTTCGTAGCGGAGCCCAAGCTCGACGGCGCGAGCATCGAGGTCATCTACGAAGGCGGCATCATCACGCAGGCGAGCACGCGCGGCGACGGCGAAATCGGCGAAGACATCACGATCAACGTTCGAACCATTCGCGGCATCCCTGCCCACATTCCGTTCGATGGCAAACTCACTCTTCGCGGCGAGGTGTTCATCCGCAAAGACGACCACGACAAGCTGAACGAAGAGCGCGCAAAGGAAGGCCTCGAGCCCTTCGCAAACCCACGCAATGCCGCAGCCGGCGCCGTCCGCATGCTCGACCCGAAAGAAGTGCGGAAGCGCCCCCTCCGCGTATTCTTCTATCAATTGGTCGAAGGTTCGCAGCTCCACAAGACGCACAGCGAAACGCTCGTGTGGCTCGGCTCCCTCGGCCTTCCGACGCACCGCAAAGAAACGGTCGTCCCCGCGAACGAGCCAGCGCTTTTCGCCGCCATCAAGCGACTCGACGAAGCACGCTCGACGTACCCTTACGAGACAGACGGCGCTGTCCTCAAGGTCAACTCATACGCGCAGCAAGATCAGCTCGGCTTCACCTCGAAGTTCCCGAAGTGGGCCATCGCGTACAAATTCCAAGCCGAGCAAGCGCGAACGAAGGTCCTCGCGATCGTCGTTCAAGTCGGTCGCACGGGTACCCTTACGCCCGTGGCCGAGCTCGAGCCCACGCCCCTTGGCGGCACGACTGTATCGCGGGCGTCTCTGCACAATGGCGATCAGATCGAGTCTCTCGACGTCCGCATCGGCGACACCGTTATCATCCAGAAGGCAGGCGAGATCATTCCGCAGGTCATGTCGGTCGATGTCGCGCTGCGCCCCAAAGGCACCAGGCCGTTTCGGATGCCGGAGGCGTGCCCGGCGTGCGGCGGCCCCGTGAGCGCGCGCCTTCGAGACCCAGAGAAGCCCGAGCTCGGATTCGAGGCGGCGCTTCGCTGCACGAATCGCAAGTGCCCGGCCCAAGTGAAGGCACGCATCTTCTACTTCTCCCGAAGGTTCGCGATGGACATCGAGAACCTCGGCGCGTCCCTGGTCGATCGCTTGGTCGACCTCGGCCTCCTCGAAAATGTTGCAGACCTCTACAAACTCGACACTGCGACCATCGCAAACCTGGAGCGCATGGCGGAGAAGAGTGCGCAGAACGTCGTGAGCTCGATTGCCGCGTCGAAATCTCAACGTCTCGACAGGCTCCTGTGCGGTCTCGGTATTCCCCAAGTGGGGCAGGTCGCCGCAAAGCAACTCGCGCAGGTGATGGGCTCACTCGAGACGGCGCTCGCGTGGAAGCCCAGTGAGTTTCACGAACACGTCGCCGGCATTCACGGTTTCGGCCCCAAGATGGCAGACGCAGTCGTGCAGTTCTTCGCGGACGAAGACGAGCGAGAGATCATGGCACGTCTCGCAGCCCTCGGTGTCGGTACGCCCATGCCGCTCGAAGAGAAGCCGACGGGGCCGCTCGAAGGTCAGTCGTTCTGCATCACGGGTGTTCTTTCGAAAAAGCGCGAGGTCGTCCAAGACGAGCTCCGCGCCCTCGGTGCGACCATCCATGACTCCGTGAAGAAGGACACCACCTACCTCGTCGCTGGCGACAAGACGGGGAAGAACAAGCTCGATCAAGCGAAGAAGTACGGCACGAAGGTGTTGAACGAGCAGGAGCTCGGGGCGCTCGTGACCGCGGCAGGTTGATGGGTGTTGATGAGGAGTGGCGGCGCGGATGCCGTGCGGGGCGGCGGCGTGGTGTGAGGGCGCGACGGGACGCGAGGGGAAGCACCGCGGGGACGCGGGGGCGCGGCTTCGTTTCCGCTCCGCACAAATCCCCGGCCGCTTGCCTGGACGCCTCCCGACGAGGCGGCCGAGTCGGCGGCTGCTGGCCGGGGATTTTTGCGTTCGCTCTCACTTCGCCACACCCCCGACGCCCCCGCTCTGCTCGGCGCGTCTTGTGGCGATGTGTGCGGCGCGACTCAGCCCCCCGCCCCGAACCCGTCACCTCCCCCGAAAACCATCGATCCGGAACCCGAAGCCACCGCTTCGCCTCGATGGAATCTCCCCTTCGCGCCCTGACAGTCGCACTATGCGTTGCCCCGAATCGGGTTAGAATACCGCGCATGATCGGCGTTCTCATCATGGGCGGCATTGTGTTCTTCATCGGCGGCATCGTGCTTCTGATGAGCCTGAAGAGCATGCGAAGGCGAAAGCGTATCCTGGGCACGCCCACGAGTCCGATCGCGCAGGCTCCCGGCACGGGCCCCGTCGAGTTGAAGGGGCGCATCGTTCCGAGCGAGCAAGGCGTGCTCGCAGCGCCGTTCAGCGGCCGTCAGGGTGTTTGGGTACGCGTCATCGTCCAAGAGTGGAGGCAGCACGGCCGCAGCGGCTCGTGGCACACCATCTTGAACGAGATCGACTCGCGCTCGTTCTTCATCGACGACGGCTCGGGTCAAATGGCGCGCGTGCTGCCCCAAGGGGCCGAGGTCATTCTGGACACGCAGACGATCGGCAAGTCGGGCACGTTCAACGACGCACAACCCCACTTCGAAGGCTTTCTCGCCTCGCGCGGTCTGAAGAGCACCAACTTCCTCGGCTTCAACAAGTCGATGCAGTACCAAGAAGAGATCATGGTGCCGAACGACAACGTCTACGCGCTCGGTCCTTCTCGACGCGAAGCCGGGCCGCCGGTGAACGACGGCTACCGCATGGTCCCGAGCAGCCAGCTCATCATGTTCGCGGGGGCCGGCGAGGCGAATGAACTCATTCTCACGAGCAAAACGGAAGAGCAGCTCGTCAGCAAGCTCATGACCGGTTTCATCGTCGGTCTCGTGATGCTCGGTCTCGGAGGCGTGGGCGGCGTCGTCGGCTTGATTGGCATGATCGTCGAAGCGATGTAAAGCCGCTCGCGCGCCTCCTCGCCGACCCCACCTCACGGGCCGCCGCGACGTCTCGTGCTCGGCGGGCCGTTCTTCTTCTTGCTCTTCCCCGGCACCGCCTTCTCGGTCGACATCTCCCAGATGTCGTCCTCGTCGCCCACGATGTCGCCCGTCCCGAGCTCCAGCATCGAACCGCTGCCACTCGCGACCGGATCCGCTTTCGCTTGAGACACCTTCACGGCTGGCTCTTTGCGCTGCTGGTACACCTGCGTGGGCCAATCTTCCGCGCTCTCGCCCTGCTTTGCAGGCGGCATCGTGGGCTCGAAGCGGGCGCCTTTGCCGGGAGCTCCCTCGAGCCTTGCCACACGCGTCGCCGCGTCGTCACGAGATGGCATGCGCGGCCGCGGCTCTGGCGCCATGTGCGGAACCGGCGTGATACCGAGCTTTTGAGCGACGGCGAGGAGCTCCTTTCGGAAGTAGGCGGCCGTTGGATAGCGTTTCGCCCGATCACGCATCATCGACGCAATCAGCACGTCACCCAGCTCTTTCGGAACGTCTGGGCGGATGTCCGTGGCTGGCTTCGCATCTTGCTTGATGATTTGGAGGAGCAAATCGTGGTGGTTCTTTGCAACGAAAGGGCGAATGCCGGTGAGCATTTCGTAGAGAATCACGCCGCAGGCATAGACGTCGACGCGAGCATCGAGATCGCGAAGGCCGCGCGCTTGCTCTGCGGACATGTAATAGGGCGTGCCCATGACCATACCCGTCTTGGTGAGCTGCTCACCCTCCCCTCCCTCGTTGTCGTAAAACGACATCTTCGAAACACCGAAGTCGACGACCTTCGCCAGAGGCCTAGGCTTGCTGACGAGGAAGATGTTCTCGGGCTTGATGTCGCGGTGAAGGATGTTCTTCTTGTGGGCTGCTTCGAGGCCGGCAAGGATGTCCGACATGATTCCGATCACGATCGGAATGGGCAACTGCCGCTCTCGCTGAATGCGCGCTTGCAGCGACTCGCCATGGAGAAACTCCATGACGAGATACGGTAGGCCGTCGGGGAGGGTACCGAGATCATAGACGCCGCAAATATTGGGGTGACCAATCGCGCCCGATGCGCGCGCTTCGTTCTGGAACCGCTGCACGGCCACCTTCTTGAGCGCCTGCGTCGGGTTCAATACTTTGATAGCGACCGGACGTTGGAGCGACACGTGCTCGGCCTGGAACACCGTTCCCATGCCACCGCGACCGATGACACCACGGAGCACATAGCGATCGTCGATGACGCGACCGATCCAGTCCTCGTAGGCCTTCTTGTCGCTGCGCGCTCCCGCTGCAGCTCCTGCCGCGGGCGCCGGCGCTTCCTTCGCGACAGGGCTCCGCGCTTTCGACGCTTCCGGCGGACGCGGTGTGCCCGCGGCTTCGAGTGGAATCGTCTTTCGCGTCGTCGGGCACACGAGCGTGCCGGCCCGATGGGTACCCTTGCAGGAAGGACAGGTGAACATGCCTGCGAGCATCACGTCGGAGCAGCATACGTGTTCGCTCCCTCTTCAGCAATTGGGGAGGCCCTTGCTTTCAGCAGCCGCGCGTCGAATCTTGGCACTTTGGGCACACGGAGGGCTCATCTGATTGCGTGCGCACACTCGGCTACTTCACGCTGCGTTGGCTCACATTCGTCGAGAAGCGTCCGCGTGGGTGTCGAGCTGCATGAGGATCGCATCGCACCCGTCGGCATAATACCCCTCGCGCTCTCCCACCCGAACGAACCCATGGCGTGCGTAGAGAGCGCGTGCGGCAGCGTTGTCCGAACGAAGTTCGAGCGTGGCACACGTCATGCCCTCGAGCGCAGTCGCGCGAAGGACTTCTCCGAGCAGCAGCGACCCGATGCCCTTTTGACGCGCACCTGGCGTAACGCCAATCGCGAGCACTTGGAGCTCGCCCGCAACGAGCCAACCCGTGAAGAACGCCTGCACTTGCGCTTCGTGCTCGGTCACGAAAAGGCGAGCGATGGGACGCTTGAGCTCCGCCTCGAGCGAGGGCCTATCGAACCTAAGAGCGGCCTCATGCTCATGCGGAAACGCATCGATCGAGAGCGTGACTACATGGTCGATGTCTTCGGCCGTCATGCGTCGAACGAGCATGTTCAGCGCTCTGTACGAGAGGCGATCTCGTTCACATCGAGGACGAAGCAAAGCTGCCCGCTCGGGCGCAGCACCGCGCCGAGAAATGGCCCCAGTGCCGATACGAAGGCATCGACTCGTCGAATGATGACGCGCTCCATTTCGCCGATGGTATCGACGCCGAGCGAAAAATTTCTACCATCGCCGAGGTCGAGGTCGAGCGCGCGCCCCTCTCCCACCGTGGGATCTCGATCTCGTATGCCGAGGCATTTCCGAAGGGATACCTGAGGCGCTTCCTCGTCGGTAAAGCGCGCTCGGCGCACGAGCTCACTCGGGATACCGTATTCCGTCTTCCCACTGCTCACCCAAAGGAGTCCCGCGAGACCGCCTTCGAAGGGCAGGGTCAGACTCGTTCGAAACCCGCGACCTTCGGAGGTCTCGAGGCGAACGCTTCCGCCGAGGCGCCGGACTGCACTCGCGACGATATCGAGCCCGAAGCCGCGTCCTGCAAGGGTGTCGGCCCCGGGGCGCGTCGAAAAGCCGGGCAAGAGCAAAAGAGAGAGGATGCCGCGCTCGTCCATGAGCGGCGCTTCGTCTTCTTTGACGACTCCATCGCTGACGGCGCGATCGAGAACACGCTGCACATCGAGACCAGGGCCATCGTCTTCGATGTCGATCAGAAGGCGGCCTACCAGCCTGCGCGCGCGGAACGTGATGGTCGCCGTACGCGGCTTGCCGACACGCTCGCGGTCGAGCGGGGGTTCGACACCATGAGCCACTGCGTTGCGTGCAATATGCAACAGAGGTTCGACGAGACGCTCCGAGAGGTGCCTGTCCACGAGTTCGTCGGCACCGTGCGTGAGGACGCGCACCTGCTTTCCTTCATTTTGGGCTTCGTGCATGACGGTCTGCGTCATGCGAGAAAACACGTTGCGCAGGGGCGTTTGCCTCATGAGCGAGAGCTCGCGTGTGACCTGCTCTGCGATTTCGCCAATCGCGTGTTCTTCCCGCGCGACGCGTACGACGGACGCGTCGAGAACCTGCGCGGCCATCGCGAGAGACCCTCGCACGTTCGCAAGTTTGTGAATCGCCACTTCCGGCGTGCCCCATGGGCGCGGTGGACCTATCAGCCGCAGCGCGACTGCTGCGTCTTCGGACAAGCTGCGCAGCGTGCGCACACTATCCCCTACCTCCGCGACGTGGGCCTGCAGGGAGTCGCTGAGGTGCACCCACGCCGACGTGCGTTCGAGGATCGCGTCGAGCGCACCCGATTGGACGCGAATGGACGTCGCCGGCGAGACCGTAGCATTCACGTCTTCGCTGTCGCGTCTGTCGCCCTGCCACTCCACGCGAGAGCGTAGGGCACGAAGGGTTCCGGCCGGATCGGTGAAGAGGCCATGAATCGTCGTGCGATGTGAGAGTGCGTGCGAAAGCGCCGTCTTCTTCTTGAGCGGGTCGTCGTACGCCGCACGCAATTCGGCCTCGAGGCCGTGGCAAAACCAGGCCGTGGGTTCATCGCCCACTGCGCTCGCAGCTCCTTTGATGGTGTGCACGTGGCGATAGAGGTCGGAGAACCTCCCCTCCTCGTCTCCCTCGCGCAGCACCGCCTGTTCGATGCCCGCCAAGCGGTCGAGCAACTCCGCTTCGTACTCGCCTCGAAGTTCTGCGTCGATTTCCGATGGCACGAGCTCGCGTGGCGGAATCGGCCAGGCGTTTTCGACGATGACTTGCGCGGGGATGGGCGACCCAGCAGCCTCGGATGCGAGCGCGCGATCGATCGAGACGAGTGCCCGTTCGATCGCGTCGCGAGCTTCGGCGGGAACGCGTTCATCGTCCGCTCTCAGTCTCTTCTCGAGCAGCGCCATCGTCCGCGCGAGGGTCTCTTCGCCCGCCAATGCCGCGGAGCCGCGAACCGCATGCAGGCAGCGCTTCAAGTCCGCCAAAGGTCGCTCGCCGCTGGGGAGGGGCGCCAAGGCCACGAGGTGCTTGCGGAGTTCTTGGGCAAGCAGGCGGAGGAGCTCCGCTCGGTTCAAAGGGAGTCTTCCTCGTCGCTGTCTTGTGCCACGAGCCTGAGCAAGGGCTCGATGACAGGACGAAGCGTGTGGGCGAGAAGATGCGACGGCACACGACCACTCAACGCTCCAAGCGCGGCAACGAGCGCCTTCGCATGCTCTGCGGCCTCCGCCACCGTTTTCATCGTTTCGGGGTCGGTGCCGGTCAGCTCGCGCAAGCTGACTCGCGCATCGCTGATGGCGCGCTGGACGCCGCTCACGGAAACACCGAAGCGTGCGCAGTCAACCGAGATGTCCCGCGAGACGCCGTGCGCCCGTGACGCCTGCGTGGCGACTTCGGCTGCGTCGCGCTCCAGCTCTTCGATGCCAGCGATTGCGTGCCCGCCCGCCTCGATGCCCCGCGTGGCAAGGCCGCGCACTTCTTCGGCGACGAGCGTGAGCGCCTTGCCCGCGGGAGATTCCGAGAGTCGTGCGCCTTCGAGCCCCGCATTGAGACCTACGAGCGCCAGGCGATCGAGAGTTTCGACGGTTCGCCGGATCTTCTCCCGCGCTTCGGAGCACTTCGCAGGGAGGGCGTCGGCGCGAGAGATCGTGCTTTCGACGAGTTCTCGTTCACGCGCGACGAGCGAAGAGACCTTTTGCGCCGCCTCGGTGGACTCACGAAGAAGGGAGAGCGCCTTCTCGTGCGAGCTCCACACTTCGCCTTGGTAGCGAAGGGATTCGTCGTCTTTCTTACGCTTGTCGCCGCGAAGCAAGTGCGCGAGAGAGCGCCCGACGCTTCGACCATCTTGAAAGATGCTTCGCTTCGGTTTTTCGTCGCGTGTCATGCGCTGCCTCCTCGATGATTGCGTAGGATCGTGGCGAGATGGGTTTGAAGCCCCAGGCGCGGTACGTCTTCTGCGCCGAAGGTAACGCCCCCTTCGGTGGGTTCGAATTTGCCCGTAACCGCGTCGTCGAAGCCGACAAGCAAAACGGACTGCTCGTCTTCACGACAGAGCAGTGCCTTTTCGCGCGAAGGCCCGAGCGCGATGACGGGAACGACCCCTTGCTCCGTCATCGCGACGCCGAGGCAATCGGGGGGAGAGGCGGGAATACGGGTGATGGGCGGAAGTCGGCACAACTTCGGCTGCGCCGAGATGCTCACGAAGACAGGCGGTAACGCGGTGAACCGCAAAACGACGCCGATTGCGTAGCTTCGCGTACCGACTTCGGTCATGAGGCTCTCCGACGGACGAGCCCCGCACCGATGAATTGAGCGAGGATGCGACACCCATCGAACGCAGGCAGCTGGACCGCCGCGAGCACTTCACGCACGCTGCGAACGCCGTCGATGGCAGCAAGCACGAGGTGTTCGTTTCGCGTAAGGGCCGCCGACATGCCGCTACGATCGGCCTCTGTGTTGTCGCGCACGAGCACGTCGTCGAACACACCAAGCGTCGCCTCGATGTGGCGCCAGTCTTCCATGCGACGGTAACCCTCGAGAATGAGCTGCGAGACGTGAAGCCCGAGCGCCGTATCGTCTACACGCGGCATGGTGGCATCACGTCGAAATTCGAAGAAGCCGTCCTTCCAACGGAGCACTTCATATACGAGCTCGCTCGATTGCCTTCGAAGGGCGTTGCGAAGGTTCTCCGACGAAACGCGACCACTTTGGATCAGCTGCTGACCGATGCGCACCTTGCGATGAATCGTCGAAGAGTCGTGCGAGCCAAGCGATGCGAGCCACTCGTCGAGCTCGTCTGGCGAGATGGCTCCTGCTTCGACCAAATAACGACCGAGTCGATACTCGGCGGCGCCGCCCCGCGTCTCGACCAAGTCGACGAGACCGTCGCGAAAGAGAGCCACGATTTCCGTCTGGCCGCGCACGAGAGAGAGCTCGCCGTTTTGCCCTTCGCTGCCGAGGATTTGGAGCACTGCGGAGAGCGGGATGGTCGAGAGGTTGCCACTCAGCGTGACGCCACCATCGATGAAGGCCGCCGATGCTAGAAACTCACGAGCCACCTGCGGCGGAAAGCGCTCGGCAAGCGTCGAGAGCAGTTCGTCTTTGCTGAGTCCGAAGGCCCCTTCGAGCTGTTCCGCGAGCTTCTGCGCGAAAAAGCCCGCCACCCGAACCCGGGTCGTCGCACGCTGGCTCTCGATCATCGATTCGCCGGCCACGCTTCCGGGACCGATCGTCGGATCGTCGTCGTCCGCATCCTCGAAAATATCGTTCGCCCCCGTAGAGACGTCGACCTCACTCCCGCGACCTTCCCGAACACGGCGAAGCGAGTGTTCGACGACTGCATCGAGCGCTTGGGCATCGAAAGGCTTGGCAATGGCGTCGAGCGCACCCGTCTGGGCCACGAATCGCTCGCGGATGCGGTCGGACTTCGCGCTCATGAGGACGACGGGCATGAACTTCAAGTTCTCGTCCGCGCGAAGCACGCGGCAGAACTGGAATCCGTTCATGTTCGGCATGACGAAGTCGAGGAGGACGAGATCGATCGGGCCGCTCCGGAGCACGTCGATCGCCTCCTTGCCGTCGGAAGCCTCGCGCGTCTCGTAGCCACGTTGGGCCAAAATGCGCGTCGCGATCTTTCGAATGGTAGGACTATCGTCGACGACGAGGATGCGCGCGTTCATGGGCGGACCTCATGCGAGACGCCATGCCGAGAGGCATTCGCGGAGGAGCGCGCTTCAGGGTGCGATGCCGGGGCGATGCCCATACGTGAAGAGTGCTTTCTGGCCGGAAGAAGGTCAACCCTCTTGGCATTCTTGGCATTTTGGCGGTTTTTCGAGCATGCTGAGCCCGTGAAGACACTCATTCGAGGGGGCCACGTCGTCACCCTCGCCGACCGTCGTCCGGGAAAGACCGAAGGCGGCGCCGAGCGCGCCGACCTCCTCGTGGAGGGTGAGCGCATTTCCGCGATCTTGCCGGGCGGAGCCACTCTCGAGGGACCGCTCCGCATCATCGACGCGACCGGTTGTGTCGTCATCCCGGGCTTCGTGCAAGGACACGTACACCTCTGCCAGACGCTCATGCGCGGTATGGCCGACGACCTGCCCCTCCTCGAATGGCTCAAGCAGCGCATTTGGCCCTTGGAAGCGGCCCACGACGAGGCATCCCTCTACGCAAGCGCGAGGCTGGGCCTATTCGAAATGACGCGTGCCGGTACCACGACGATCCTCGACATGGGCACCGTGCACGGTGAAGACGCGGTGTTCGAAGCTGCCCGTGAAAGCGGCATCGGCGTCTTCTCGGGCAAGGCGATGATGGACATGGGCGAAGGGGTCCCGGCGAAGCTTCGCGAAAGGACCGATGACAGCATCCGAGAGAGCGACGACCTCGCAGCCCGCTGGAACGGCAAAGACGACGGCCGCCTCCGATATGCCTATGCTCCGCGCTTCATCCTCTCGTGCACCGAGAAACTGTTTCGCGCGGTCACATCACGCGTCCACGACGGAGGCCCCGAAGGGCCGCTCATGCACAGCCACGTCGCCGAACACCCTGGCGAGCGTGATGCCGTACGAAAGGTTCTTGGCGCGGACGATGTCGACGTCCTGCGTAGCTGGGGCTTTTGGGGAGAAAAGGCCATTTTGGCGCACGGCGTGCAGCTCACCGACAAGCAAGCCCGCATGCTCGCGCGCGACAGGACGCGGATCGTCCACTGCCCGAGCGCCAACTTGAAGCTCGGCTCGGGGATCGCGCGTGTCGCAGCCCTCGATGCCCTCGGCGTACCGCTCGCGCTCGGTGCAGACGGCGCGCCCTGCAACAACAACATGGACCCGTTCGTCGAACTTCGTCATGCAGCTCTCCTCGCGAAGGTCCGGACCGGCGAAACGTCGCTCCCCGCCCTTCGCGCGCTCCGGCTCGCCACGCGTGACGGCGCTGAAGCACTTGGCCTCGGCGAGACCCACGGAACACTCGAGCCAGGAAAGTACGCAGACCTCGTCGTCGTGCGCGTCGACGGCGCGCACGTAGAGCCCGGACACGACCTCGTCTCGCGCCTCGTCTATGCTTGCACCTCCGCCGACGTCGCCCACGTGTTCGCCCGCGGGCAGCATCTCGTGCGCTTCGGCGAGCACACACACTTCTCCGAAGAGGACATCGTGCGAAGCGCCCGCAAAGAAGCAGCGAAGGTCCGCGCGCGCGCAAACCTCTAGACCGATTTCAGCGAAGTTCGATCCGCTCTGCGTGCCTATGGGGTAGCGTTAGACAAGGGGAACGACCGCGGAGCGCGGGGTCACGGCTTCGTTTCCGCTCCGCACAAAATCCCCGGCCGCCTGGCTGGACGCCTCCCGACGAGGCGGCCGAGTCGGCGGCTGCTGGCCGGGGATTTTTGCGTTCGCTCTCACTTCGCCGCGCCCCGCGCCCCGCTGGATTCTGCCGCGGGGAGACGGCTCAGGCCTGCCGCTGTTCGGCGTCTTCGATTTGGAGGAGGGCCACGGAGAGCGCGTCTTTTGCGCGTTCTAGCGACGCCTTGTCGTGTTCCCACTTCTTCGAAGCGCGATCTGCGCGCTCCGTTTCGACGGCAAGCTTCGAACGCGTGTCGACGAGGTCTTGGCGTGTTGCCGCGAGATCTGCGGAGGTCGATGCAAGCTTCCCATCGAGCAAAACGCCGGCCTCCTCCGCTGCGCGGAGTCGGGTTTCGGTTCCAGCAAGGACGCTCTTTGTCTCTGCAAGAGCCTCCGAAAGCTCGGCAATGCGCGCGTCGGCTTGCTCCTTTGCGCTGCGCGCATCTGCCTCGAGCTCACGTTCACGCTCTGCTCGTTCGGCTGCAGCGCGCGTGAGCTTGTCGTCCCGATCGCGTTCGAGGGCGAGCACTTCGCCACTGCGCTTCGCTTCGAGCTCCTTCTCGCGATCGGCGAGGGTCGCGGCCGCCGTTGCGAGGGCTTCCGCCATAGCGGCTTCTTGTTCGGAGACGAGACGGCTTCGCTCCGCCGCGTGCTTCTCTTCGAGCGCCGCAATCGCACTCTCGTGCGCATTCTTCGCACGCTCCTGTTCCGCCGCGAGCTCGGCTGCAGCGTGTGCTCGCAAGGACCCGACCTCTGCAGCGTGACCTTCGGCCTGCGAGGCGAGCGCCTGCGCATGCGCTTGGTTTGCTTCGGCGAGTGCACCCTCGAGGGCCTCTTGCGCTGCCGCGCGCGCGTCGGCCATGGCCTTCTCGTGCTGAGCTTCGAGGGCGGCTTTCTCCGCAGCGTGCGCTTCTTGCGCGGCAGCGAGCGCCCGAGCATGTTCGTCATTCGCGGACGCCATCGCTTGCGCGTGCGCTTCCCTGGTGTTCGCCAATTCTGCCGCATGCGCCTCTTGGGCCGCCGCGAGTTCGGCGGCGTGCTCTGCACGAGCCGTCGCGAGCGCTTCCGTATGCGCTTCCGCCGCAGCCTTCGATTCCGCAGCATGGGCCTCCGCTGCCGCCGTCGTCGCGGCCGCGTGCGCCTCTTCCGCCGCCTTCGTCGCGGCTGCGTGCGCCTCCGTCATCTCTGCAATTTGGGCCGCGTGAGCCGTGCGGAGCCGTTCGAGCTCGCTCTCGTGCGCTGCACGATTGGCAGAGGTCTCCTCGGTGTGCGCTGCGCGGAGACGTGTGACCTCACTCGTGTGCGCGTCTTGCAGTGACGAAAGCTCGCTCTCGTGCGCGGTGCGCTGCGCTTCGAGCTCAGCTTCGTGCGCTTCGTTCTTGGCGGCAATCTCGGCTGCGTGGGCCTCTTTCGCGCGCGTGCTTTCGCCTTCGTGTGCGCGATGGAGGAGCGCAAGCTTGCTCGTGTGCTCGTCCGAGAGCTTCTTCGTGAGTTCCGCGAGCGCCGCTTGTTTTTCCTCATGCGCTTCCGCAAGCTTCGTGGAGAGCTCCGACGCATGTGCCTCGGCGGCCGCCGCGAGGGCCTTTTCCCTCTCCGATCCGAGTTCGCGAACACGCGCCTCGTGGGCCTCGGCTGCTGCATTGAATTTTGAGTCCGCGGCATCGGCCGCTTCCTTCTTCTCGGTCTCGTACTTCGCGAGGTCGGCTGCGCGAGCCGCTTTTTCTTTCTCGAGCGCCTGTTCACCATCGCGCACCTTGCGCAAGGCCGCGTCGCGTTCGTCGCCCGTCTTCTGATTCTGCTCCTCGAGCTCGGAAATCTGGCGGTCCTTCGAGAGGATCTTGTCCTCGAGGTCCGACTGACCGCGTTCGAATTGGAGCGCCTTCTCTTGGAAGTCGATGATCTCGCGATCCTTCTTCGAGAGCTGCTCGCGAATCGCGAGGATCTCCTTGTCCTTCTTGTTGAGGCCCTCTCGGAGGTCCAAGAACTCGCGGCTGTTCACCGGCGCGGTGCTCTTCGCCGCACTCGCGTGGGCGAGCTTCTCGCGAAGCTCTTCGACTTCGCGCGAGAGTTGCTTTGTGTCTTCTTCCGCAGAGAGAAGCTTCTCTTGCGCCGAAGACAGCATTCGCGCTGCGTTCGTCTTCTCGCGTTCGAGCGTGTTTTCAAGGAGCGATACGCGCTCTCGAAGCGCATCGAGGTCGACCGAGCCGCGGACCGGTGCAACGGAAGGCGGCTTCTCCGTCGCGTCGTCTTTCAGCGGCGGTGGCGCCGTCGGCTTGAAGGATTGGACGCGCTCGAAGGCATCGTCGACGTCTTGCTCGGCTTCGGGCGCAATCGAGCGAGCCGCCGGCGCTGCCGGCACGGAAGGCAGAGACTCGAGAGGCGCTTCGTCTTCGACGATGAACACTTCTTCCGAGTGCACTGGCTCTGCGTATCCAGCACCGCCGCCCAGCGAAATGTACGCCGAGATGCGCTCGATGAGCGCATCCATCGGGACCGGCTTGTGGAGATACTCTTCGGCGCGCGTGCGGAGCTTCTTGTGTTGCTCGAACGTCTCCGGCGTCGACTCGCTCGACAGAATGATGAGCGGAACGTCCTTGAGTGATGCTTCCTTCTTCAGCTTGTTGCAGACCGAGAACCCGTTCGTCCCACGGCCAAGCTCGATGGTGAGGAGAATCAACTCCGGCGAAATCGCAAGGGCGCGCTTGATACCTTCTGCGCCGTCTTCGACGACCTCGACCGAACAATCGTAGCTCGCGAGTGTCGTCTTGAGCTCGTTTGCGTAAGCTGCGTCGCTCTCGAAAACGAGAACCGTATGGGACATGAACGTGATCTCCTGCACTTGTCTTCGGGAAGAGGAAATTCCCGCAACTACAGTGCATTTCCAAGATACGAGCTTCGCTTTGGCGGTGTCAAACCTGCACAGACGATGCGTGTAGGTGTGAAGGCGCGAAAACGAAAACCCGCCCCACGCGTTGCGCTTGTGAGGTACGCGCCCTCCGAAGCGTACTAAGGAGAAGGTACGTGACGACGCTTCAAGCCCCCTTTCCGACGCTCGACTTCGCGACGCCACGAAAACTGCCGCGCGCGAGTTCCCTCAAAGGACGCGTCGTCGTGGTCGACGTCGCTTTCGCCTCGGAGGCCTCCGGCGGCGGCTTCGAGAAAGTCACGCGCCCTTTCATCGACAGCCTCGGGGCACGCCTCGCCGCGTGGGTCGATCATCATGACCACGCCCAGCACGCCGCTTACGCGAACGACCCCCGATTCTTGCTTCGCACCAAAGCCGAGCACGGTGCTTGCCCGGAGATGATCACGCCCGAAGTCGTCGCGCGCGCAGGCGCCATCGACACCATCGTATGTCACACCGACTTCGACGGCCTCGCGAGCGCTGCCAAGTGGATTCGGAAAGGTGCGGAACCCTATCCCGGTGCCGACGACGACGCGCGCGCGATCGATACGCGCATCGGAACACCTGGCCCCATCGCGACGCGCATGGACCACGCGATCCGCGGCGCTGGTCGAGATGACGGCCTTCTCGGGCTCATCGTACGTCACCTCGCCACGGGACTAGCCGACCGTTCGCTCTGGGAGCCCATCGATGCGGCCGCCGCACGGTCCGAGAAGCTCGAAGTCGTCGCGCGTGAGCTCGCCAAGAACTACGAAGTGCTGTCGGCCAAACATCCCATCGCCACCGCGAGGGGCAATCGCGCCCCCACGGTTGCCTTCTTGAAGCTCGGTTCGGAGCACGATCGCTACGACAAGACGCGCCTCCTTCTGCTCGGCCAAGAGCGCGCCGACATCGCCGCGCTCATCGACAAGGACACTCTGACGCTCGCCGCTGCGTTCGACAGCGGCATCAACTTCCTCGACTTGGTTGGTCTCTCGGGCGGCATGCCGACCCTCGTAAGCGTCCATGCGAAACAGTGGGCGCTCGTTGCCGAAAAGCTCGGCGTCCGCTCGGGCCCTTGACCCAAGGCGTATCGATACACCGTTGCGGAGGGCCGATACACCCTTCCGCCTCGGCGATACACCGCCCGTTTTACGGCAATTTCTAGGAGTTTCCCGGTCCGGCCGTCTGGCATGGCGTCTGCAAACGTCCTCTTCACGCGACCGCCAACGAGCCAGTCGCCAAAAAGGACGTAGACCATGAACTTCAACAAGACGCTCAAGACCTTCTCCCTCTTCACCGCGATCACCGGTGCATGCGCTCTCGGAGGCTGCGCCGTGCAAGGTCCTGAAAACGAGACGACGGCAAAGGCCTGCCTCGCGGCCTCCGAAGAACCGAACGCAGTGAATGCACAAGTCGGTCTCGGGCCCGAAGATATCCTCACCGCGATGGCGCAAGCGCTCACGCAGTTCGCAGTCAAGCAGACCCTGACGCAGCTCTTCCCGAACGCGAGCATCGACGTCGACAAGCTGCTCGGAAACATCGATGCGCAGACGCGCCAGGCGCTCTTCGACGAAGCGATGCGCCACGACAAAACGTTTCTCGATTCGGCCCTCATCGTCTTCAAGAATGCCGAGATCGCCAAGGCCACCATCGGGCAGCCCGATGCGAAGACAGGTGCACAAATCTACCAAGAGGTGGTCAACAGCTCGACGCTCAACAACGTGAACGACGTCGTGGCCTCCACGGGCGGCGACTCGGCGAGCGTGAAGTTCCAGCGCGGCGGCCTCCGCCTCTACGCGCTCGCGCAACAGATGAATGCGAACCGCCTCATGCTCCAGATGCAGCTCCAACCCTCGACAGCGACCACCGACCGCGCCGTGCTCGTCTCGACGCTCCGCGATGCGCGCGCCCACGTTCTCAAGGTGGTGAACGAGTATCGCACCGAGGAATTGAAGAACCGACTCGAGCTCGTGCGCGACTGCGAGGTCTACGACGTACGCCCCGACTACATCCACATGGAAACGCTGTACAGCACACGCTTCCGCGAGGACGCCGAGAGCAAGTACTGGGGCTACCAAGCTTCGTATGACCGCGCGACGGCACTCGGCCGCTGCGAAGCCGACCGCGACGGGCACATGCAGCGCGTGGCCACGGTACGCACGCAACAACTGAATGGCGACTACACGTTCGAACTGCGCATGGCCGACGAGTGGGCCAAGACGGCCGACGCGCTCGAGAAGAAGACCGAAGCGCAGAGCACGCTCTATAGCGGCCTCGATTTCGGCGGCATGTGGGGCTACGTGCAAGACAGTGCGTCGACCCCGGTGCACCCCACGAACAACCCCTTCACCGGCGCCCCCTCTTGCCCGCCCGGCTACGACCAGACGCAGGTCACCGGCAAGTACAACGTCGACTACAACCTCTTCCAGTGCACGCGCCCGAGCAACGGCGTTGCCGAGCCGGTCGCAGACTTCGGTGGCATGTACGGCAACTTCGACTACCGCGAGGCACGCTTTACCGGAAAGAACCCGCTCACCGGCGCGAGCTCGTGCCCCGCAGGCTTCACCGCGTACAAGGTGCTCGGCAACTTCGGCGGAGACAGCGACCTCTACTTCTGCGGCAAGGCCCACGTCGCCGGCACGAAGCCCGCCTACACGTTCGGTGGTGTCTTCTCGCGCATCGGTGGCTACACGAACCCTGCGACGAACGGCGCAAGCTGCGCCCCCGGCTTCCTCCCGAACCAAGTTTGGGGCTCGAACGGCACGAACGGCTGGAAGGTCGACCAAGCCGTGGACCTCTGCACGGTGGCGCCCAAGTAGGGTAAAAGCGTGAGGGGTGAGCCGGAGACGAAGGAAGAAAGAAGCAGCCTCCCGCGCCCCTCGCCCTGCCCGCTCCGCTACGCGAGCCGTTTCCCTGACCATCGAAGCCCTCGAGATCTCGCGTGGCTTCGATGGTCTTCTTCGTGGTGCACCAGAACCCGTTCTGCTCGTAGGCCTCTACGAGGTTCGTCCCAACCTCGAAATCTGCGTGCTCGGACGGCGTGTGCTCCGCTTCTCCGTCGACGAGAAGATTCCTGGCTCGTTCGTGCCTCGACGTGAACCGGGGAGTCGCGAGAAGTACGTCCATCGCCTCACGGAGGGCCATGTCGTGGCGATCGTCGTGCTCGCGATCGAAGAAGACGCCGGAACGGGCTTGGCTCTTCTCCATGCAGCTCTCGAAGCCCCTGATGCCCTCACGTTCTGGGAGGCCGACTCCGCGATCCCCAACGTCCGCGAGCTTCCGAGTCTTTTTGCGGAGGCGAAAGGACGCGACGAAGGACCCTCGCTCGCGCCGGCGCATGTCCTCGTAGGCGGCCTCGACGTGGGCAAGAGCTGCGAGGGCGACGACTACGTGGGAGCAGCGGTGGGCTCGGCTCTCGTGAGCGCAAACGCTCACGCAACCTTCGGCGCGCGCTTTCTCACGCCGGACGGTCGCAACGATTGGAAAGTCCGGCTCACGTTTTCGAGCGGTGCACTCGGGGCTGCCCTTCGTTGACTTTGAGGCAGCCCTCAGCCTCCCGGTGGTCGGACCCACATGTGCGCGTGGCTCGTTGTCCGAAATAGACCTTTGCTCGGAGGCCGCGCGGGCCCGTAGCATGACGGGATGCGCGCTTTTTGCTCTCGGACACTGGGCTGCTCGATTCTCGTCGCGGGACTCTGTGGGTCGGCGGGGGCGGCCGCCGACGAAGGCGCGCCTCGCGTGGAAGTACCTTCGGCGCCGGAACCACTCCTCGAACCACCCGCGCCCGCAGCCAAATCGGTCGCGACCGGACGCGAGGCAGTGCACAAGCTTTTTGCGCGTTCCACCGACTTGCGCATCGTGCACGACGACTTGAAGCGCGCCGAAGCACGCTGGCGAGGCGCACTCGCGCAAGTCCTCCCGCAGGTGTCTGCGACGGGTACCGACACCTTCAACGTGATCTTGTGGCGTGACAGAGCGAAGCTTTCGGACGAGCGGAACTATCTCACGGGCGAAGTCGCCGCTTCGATGCCGGTCGTCGACGTTCGCGCGTGGTACGCGGTCGGAACGGCCGAACGCGCGATCACGGCGAGCGCCCTCACGGTGACCGAACAAAGGCGCGTGCTCCTCGTCGGCTTCGTGAGTGCGCTCGTTGCCATCTACACGACCGAACGGGTCGCCGAGATCGGGCGCACGAGTTTGCAGGACGCCATCGATCGCAGAGACCTCGCCAAGAAGCGCCAGGCCCTCGGAGCCGGTACGGAGCTCGACGTCCTTCGCACGGAGCAAGACGTCGTGAATGCCAAAGCGACGGTCGTTGCCAACAACGAATCCGTACGGCGGGCGCGAGACGGACTCGGCCTTGCGCTGGGCGACAGCGAACCCTGGAGCGTCCTGCCGTCGTTCACCTTGGACGACGCGCTTGCCTTCGCGAAGAACCAGTGCCACCCAGTCAGCAAATTGGAAGACCGCGCGGACTTTGCTTCTGCGCAGACGCGCATCGAGGTTGCCGAACGCACGCGTCGGCAAGCGGCACAGGCCTTTCTTCCGACGCTATCGGTTCGCAGTTCGTTCGGCGGAAGTACGAACGACCGCGCTCTTTCACCGAGCTGGAACATGCAGGGGCTCGTCACGTTCTCGATTTGGGATGGTGGTTCGCGCTACGCAGACTTGAAAGACACCGCCGCGCAGAGCGATCAGGCGGCACAACGCTACGAAGCATTGCGCCGCCGCGAATCCATCGAGCTGCTAGAGACGAAGCGCGCGATTCAGGTCGCCACCGATGCCCGCAAGCTCGCGGTCGACGGCAACGAGGCGGCCATCCGTAGCGACCACCTGATTCGCGAAGCGTTCGCAAACGGTCGCGGCACGAGTCTCGAACTCGTCACCGCGGCAACGGCGCGACGCCAGGCCGAGATCAACTTGGCGCTCCGCGAGTTCGAACTCGTCCGAGCGCAAGCACTCGCGACACTGGCGCTCTCTCGCTGCGAGCCCTGAAACGACCTACGGGAACAAGCGAAGGCGCCCGAACTCCGTGCCTCCGCCTTCTTTCTCGTAGGCGATACGGTCGTGAAGGCGGCTCTTGCCTCCCTGCCAAAATTCGAAGCGCTCCGGGGCGAGAACGTAGCCACCCCAGAACTCGGGCAAGGGCACTTCCTTTCCAGAAAAGCGCGCTTCCATTTCCGCAAGGGCTCGATCGAGCTCTTCGCGGGAGGCGACGACTGCGCTCTGGCGCGACGCCCAGGCCCCGAGCTGGCTCTCGCGGGGTCGCGAGGCGAAGTAGGCTGCGGACTCGTCTTTCGGAAGCTTCGTGACGGTTCCTTCCACGCGCACCTGGCGTTCGACCTCCGGCCAGAAAAACAGGAGCGACGCGAACGAAGGCCCCTCGGAGCGCTTCGCGAGTTCCTTCGCCTTGCGACTTCCGTAGTTCGTGAAAAACCGAAGGCCGCGCGCGTCGATTCCGCGGAGGAGCACGATGCGCGCCGACGGCTTCCCACCTTCATCGGCCGTGGCGAGCGTCATCGCGTTGGGTTCGGGAACGCCTTTTTCCCGCGCTTCTTCGAGCCAGGCTTCGAGTTGCATGAGCGGAGATGCGTGTACGCTCTCTTCGGAAAGCGAACCCTTCACGTAGTCGGTGCGACCATGGAACAAGACGGACATGACGCCTTCCCTCTTAGCAGCTTGCTCCGCGCCTAGCGCACAGATACGCTGTTTGCCGATGGCTTCCCACGCTGCTGCCTGGCATGCGCGCCTCGAAAAATACGCGGAAACGCTGCCGACGGCGGGTGGCCCTGGCTTCGAGGCCGAGGTCCACGCCGTCCATCCACTGGTGCTCCGTTGCGTGCGGGGAAAGTCCTCGGTCTTCCTTTTGCCGACCTCGGTGTGGGAACGGGTGCCGGCCGTCTCGACCCCCATCCTCCGCGAATGCGCCGAGTCTCGCGCCGTCCTCGTCCTTCTCGGCCGATTCGACGACGCCCGAGCGGGCTCCGCGTTGGGCCCCGCACTCGCGTCGCTCCTCGACGAGGATCCGAGCGCAGAGCAACTGAACGTCGCCATCGCCCGCGCACTCGACCTCGTCGACGCGCGGCAACGGTCCGAACTCCGCGCGCGCTCCGTCGAGCAGTACAAGAGCGAGATGGGCGAGCTCGTCGACATCGCCCGCGCCATGACGACGGAGCGCAACGTCGATCGCCTCCTCGGCGTCATCCTCCAGAAGAGCCGCATGGTCACGGGTGCCGATGCAGGCAGCGTCTACGTCGTCGAAACCGACGACAAGGGCCAAAACCGCCTTCGTTTCAAGCTGACGCAGAACGACTCGGTCCAGTTCGACTGGCGCGAGTTCACGATGCCCATCTCGACGCGTTCGATCGCGGGGGCGGTTGCGGCGGGCAAGCAGGCCATCAACATCGAAGACGTCTACGACTTGCCTCCGACCTCGCCGTTCGGGTTCGACCAGAGCTTCGATCAGCGCGTGGGGTACACTTCGCGCTCCGTCCTCACGGTTCCCCTGATCTCCCAACGCGACGAAGTCATCGGCGTCATCCAGCTCATCAACCGGAAGAAGAGCCCAGAGCTCAAGGTCCGAAGCAAAGAAGACGTCGCACGGAGCGTCATCGCCTTCGACGCCCGGAGCGAAGAACTGGTTCGCATGGTCGCGGCTCAGGCGGCCGTTTCACTCGAAAACACGCTACTTTACGAGGAAATCAAACGCCTCTTCGACGGCTTCGTGAGGGCGAGTGTCGAGGCGATCGAATCTCGCGACCCAACGACGAGCGGTCACTCGCGCCGCGTGGCCGACCTCACCACCGAGCTCGCCCTCGCTCTCGGCAGCGAGACGTCTGGCACCTACAAAGAGGTGCACTTCAGCACCGACGACATTCGCGAACTCGAGTACGCGAGCCTGCTCCACGACTTCGGCAAAATCGGAGTTCGCGAAAAGGTGCTCGTCAAGGCGAAGAAGCTCTACGACGAGCGCCTCGACTACTTGCGCGGTCGTTTCGACTACGCCGAGAAGGCGATGGAAGTCGACCTTTTGCGAAGGCGCATTCGCGCGATGGAACGTGGCACGGACCCGGCCGAACTCGCGCTCATCGACAAGGAGCTCGATGACCGTCGCGGAAGCCTCCAAGGTAGCTTCAAAGCCATCCTCGCCGCGAACGAGCCCACGGTGCTCGCTGCGGGTGACTTCGCCCGCATCGAAGAGCTTGCCAAGGAGACTTTCTTCGATGCACGCGGCGAAATGGTGCCGCTCCTCGACAGTGGCGACGTGACGGCTCTCAGCGTGAAACGCGGCTCCCTCACACCGCAAGAATACGAAGAGATCACCTCTCACGTAACGCACACGTTCCGCTTCCTCTCGCAGATCCCCTGGGGCAAGCACCTTCGTCGCGTTCCCCTCATCGCCGGTGCGCACCACGAGCGCTTGAACGGAACGGGGTACCCGAACCGCTTGCGCGCCGAAGAGATCCCAGTTCAATCGAAGATCATGTCGATCGCAGACATCTACGACGCACTCACGGCGAGCGATCGTCCGTACAAGAAGGCCGTGCCCGTCGAACGTGCGCTCGACATCCTGGAGTTCAGCGTGAAAGACGGTCACGTCGACGGTGAGCTCGTTCGGATTTTCCGTGATGGGCGCATCTGGGAGCGCGCGATGGAACGCACCGAGCGCAAGAGCAGTACGTCGCTTCGCCCCTAAAATCCCCGACAGGCAGCAAACCGTTTGTGACAAGATGGTCGCGCCATGCGCATGCGCCTCCGCGTCCTCTCGCTCTCGACGCTCTTCACGCTCTCCATCTCGCTCCCCGAGGCGCTCGCCGCGGGGGAGCCTCCTGCGCCCGAGGCGCCGAAAGCTGCGACGCCCGCCGGCGCACCGGCCCCCGCCCCCACGGCGCAGCCGGGAGCTCGCCCCGCCGAAGAACCCCCGCTGTCGACTGTCGGCACCGGCCTCGCGCCCGCTACCGCACCTGCACCGGTCGCCCCTTCGGCCGCCGTTCCGGCGGAGCGCCATGAAGACCCGCCGAAGAAGACCGACGAGACGCCGAAGTTCGAGTTCGGAACCCTGCTTCAGCCGCAGTTCGTCGACACGCTCTACAACAGCCAAGCTTCTCCGAACAACGACCCCGTCAGCGGCGTCCTGCCGAACGGGATTGCCGCTAACGACGTCATCGCGAAATCCGACGGCTCGACGACGAATGCGATGGGCTTCCGCATGCGTCGCACGCGGCTCATCTTCAAAGTCAATCCGGTGCCCGAGGCGTCAGCGAAAGTCGACGTCGAGCTCCTGCCTTTCCTGACGCCAGGAGTGTTCTGGCGCGACGCCTTCGTCACCGGTCGCGCGAAGTGGTCACCGAACGTCATCAGCGAATTCAACGTCGGAAGTTTCAAGGTGCCGTTCAATGGCGAAGAAATCGAGTCGTCCAGGACGCGCCCGTTCATCGAGCGAAGCATCGGAACCCGCGTATTTTTCCCCGGTGATCGGGACATCGGCATCTGGATGCACACGCGTATTTTTAAGAAGCTCAACATCGACCTCGCGGTCGTGAACGGGGTGACGCAGGGAGAAGCGGCGTACACCCTCATGCCGGACCTGAATCGCGCCAAAGACTTCTCGATGTATGTAAATTACAACTTCGGCCCGGTCGACATCGGTGCGAGCTTCTACGGCGGCGCAGGGCAGCTCGTCGACGGGAAGGGCCTGCGCACCAAAAGCTACGCGCGCTACGCGGGTCATGCAGAGGTCGCCATCCACCACACGTTCGTGAAGGCACTCGGCCCCACGTACCTCTATTTCGATGGAACCCTGGCCCGCAACATGGATCGCGGCACCATCTTCACGTACGGCCCGCCGAGCATTCCCGCTTCGATCAACGACGATGCTTCGTTCCAGAAGACAGGGATCGCCGCGATGGCGCGATTCGAGCAGCGCCTTTCGCCTCGCTTCATCGGTGGATTTCGCTACGACATGTACACGCCGGAGCTCTCCGGCGGCACGAACACGTACCATGGCTTCACGCCCATGTTCGGCATCTTCCTCATCGAACAGCTACGTTGGTCTGCCGAATACTCGTTCATTCGCGATGACACCCATGCACCGGGCGGTCGCCCGGCGGGTCGTCAGATCCAGGTCATCACGACGTACCTTCACGCAAACTTCGAGCTCTAGCCTCGAAGGCCACGTCGGCGAGACTCGTGAGCGAACGCACGCCGAAGAGCGTCACGCCCGGAGCGCCGAAGACTGCACTCGCGTCCGCAACGAAGTCGTCGACATGCGCGGCGGGCGAGAGAGCGCTCAAACGCCCTTCGAGCTCCGCGAGCGCGTCTTCCGACGCCATGAACGCGCCACCGATGCGAACGTGGCTGTCCGAAAAGCTCGCCCCCACCGTGCCGATCGCTTCCTCGACGGTCGCGTGCCAAGGACCTTCGGCGGCGAGAGGCTCGGCGGGGGGAAACGCGAACGGCTCTCTGTGCGGCGCGAACGTGAGTCCATAGGCCTCTGCGTAGGCGCGTGAGACCTGCTCGCAGAACGCATCTGGATCACGCTTCGTACCGACCACGGCGTCGATGGTCGTTGGCGTCTTGCCGAGAAAAGATGCGCTCGTCATGGAGGGAGCGAAAGGCGCCGACACGGACACCACGGCCTCGATGACGCTTCGCTTCGAACGGGCGTCGTGAGCAAAGGCCACGGAAGCGACGGGCGCGCTGGCACAGGACAGCCAATCGCGGCCAAAATAGTGCGTCGGGGCGGCGACCTTCCCGATGGCTCGGAGGAGGGGGCGGACGTAGCGGTTCAGGAGCTTCGTCTCGTCCGCGGCCGTGAGCGCCGATGGATCCCGAAGTCTCAGGTTGACGTACACGCGCCCCGGTCCAACCTGGAGGGTCGCCCCCCCGGTCCCGCGCCGATAGCGTGGCGAAAGCGGGACCAGGTCACCCTCTGGAGCGGAATTTCGCTCGAACCTTCCAAGGATTCGCGCCTCTGTCCCCTCCAAGGGGCAGACGAGCAGCGCCGCCGCCCCCTCGAGGCGCGAAGTGAGGCTTTCCATGGAATACCGCGCCACTTGGGCGGCACCGAGGGAGCCCGGAAGGAGGAGTGCCACGCTCTTGCCTGCGGAGTCCGTCACGGTGAACCCATGGTGCGCATGAGAGGCGCGAGAAGCATGAGAAAATGCTACCCGGAAAACTTCCATGCCCCCACAAAACATGGGCTTCCTACGGGGGATGGAAAGGACTAACATCGTCCGATGCAAGCGGGGCTGGCAACACGTGCCCGGTCCGCTGCCTCGAGACCATCGTCTCGGGTTTCTCGTTGGAGGCGTACGGATGGCTAGTCCCCAGATGGTGATGTACGAGTCGGAGTTCACGCAGGTGCAAACTGTGGTGGACCGGCTGGTGCGCGACGCAAACTCGAAGGGCGTCTTCGTCATCAACAAGGACGGCCAGCTCATCGCCGCCGGTGGTGACGTCGAGCAAATCGACACGACGAGCTTGGCCTCGCTCACCGCCGGCAACGTGGCTGCCACCGGAGGGATCGCAAAACTTCTCAAAGAGCAGGAGTTTGCGACACAATTCCAAGAAGGCGAAAAGACCAACATTTACTACCAGCTCGTGGCCGACAAGCGGGTCATCGTCGTCGTCATCTACGACGCGCGCTCCAGCCTCGGTCTCGTTCGACTCCGCGTGAAGAAAGCCAGTGACGAGCTCACGACGGTTTTCGAGACGATGTCCAAGAAGGGCCCGGAGCGAGCCGGCGCAGACTCCCCGTTTGGCGAAATCACCGATGAAGATATCGACAACCTGTTCAATGACTGACGCGCGCACGCCCTCGAGAATGGGAGAGATGGGTCGATGAGTTTCATCAACTACATGGCGCGGGAGATCAACTGCAAGCTCGTGTATTACGGGCCGGGTCTCTGCGGCAAAACGACGAACCTGCAGTACATCTACGAGCGCACGAATCCGGAAGCGAAGGGCAAGATGATCAGCCTCGCGACGGAGACCGAGCGAACGCTCTTCTTCGACTTCTTGCCGCTCTCGCTCGGCGAAATCCGCGGCTTCAAGACGCGCTTCCACCTCTATACCGTTCCCGGCCAGGTGTTCTACGACGCTTCCCGTAAGCTCATTCTGAAGGGCGTCGACGGCGTCATCTTCGTGGCCGACTCGCAAATCGAGCGCACCGAAGCAAACCTCGAGTCCGTCGAGAACCTTCGCCACAACCTGGCAGAGCAAGGCTACAACCTCGACAAGCTCCCGTACGTCGTCCAGTACAACAAGCGCGACTTGCCGAACGTTGCCTCCGTCGAAGAGCTGAGGCAGATGGTGAACACCACCAACGTGCCTGATTTCGAAGCCGTTGCGCGGACGGGCGTCGGTGTGTTCGACACGCTGAAGTCGGTTGCGAAGCTCGTACTCACCGAGCTCAAAAAGGGCGGCACGGGCTGAACACACGGACGAGCTCGGCGACGTCCGATCTCGTCATTGGCGCGGCCGACGAGGTAAGGGCACACTCATGACGTGTCTCCTTTGCGAACCCTCACGCTAGCGCTCACCGCCACGGCGGTGACCTTTGGCTGTGGCAATGACGATCCGACGAACGACGAGATCATCATCGACACGGCGCAGCGAGAAGCGCGCGCCCAGTACGACGCCAACGTAGCGTTCGCGACTTCCTACGCTCCGAAGTGCACGTCGGGCAGCGGAATGACACAACGCGTGCTGGTGACGGGGTTCGGCCGTTGGCAATCGAGTGCTCGCAATCCGTCCGGCCTCTTGGTTTCTGCGCTCGTCCCAGCTGCGAAGTATCCCGTGACAGCGCCGCCTCCGGCCCATCAAGTCGATCCCCCTGGGCCACAGCTCTCGGTCGGCAAGAAGACGTTCTTCCTGCCGAAGTCCGGATCGGTCGAAGTGTGTGCGATGGTCGTTCCGACGCACTGGGACTTGGCGGCGTTTCTCATCGCCAAGGAGATCGCGTCGTTCAAACCGTCGCTCGTCCTCATGAACGGCATGGCCTACCCTCGTCAGACGTTGCAGTTCGAACTCGGCGCACGCAATCGTGCGGGCATCGCACCTGCCGCAGATGGCCTCTCGCCAGCGCCGGCCGTGGGATCGACCGATGCTCCGCTCATTGCAACAGCGCCTGCTTCGGAATTCGGTCGCCCCAATCTCATGTCATGGAACGCCGTAAGGCGCAGCGCGCTCGAGACCATCGCAAAGAACAAAGCCGTCCCGGGGCAAAATGGCGCGTTCGATACCGTGCTGCTCGGCGCTTCGTTCAATAGGTTTCCCGACCCTACCAACGACTTCGTCTGCAACAACACGACGTACGTCGTGGGTTACTTGATGGACCATCCGCAGCCGACGAAGCTGATGGAGGCGAGCGTGCCCCTCCGAGGAAAGACCAACTCGCTCACACTCGCGCTCCCCTCGGGCTTCGAGAACGCCCCTCGCGATTTCCTCCATTGGCCGAGTACGCTGGAGGGCGCACAAATCGGCGCAGCAGCAGAAGTACTCGCGGCGGTCATCGATGCGCAGCTGAAGGCCACCAAAGACGGGGACGCACCTACTCGCGGCGACAATTCCATCGCCGACTAGCAAACGGCGGACGGCATCCGTAGGGAGCAGCACGTAGCAGCGCCCCACGGAAACACGAATACGCCGACTCCCTTGAAGGGAGCGGCGTCCGTTTGCATACCCATCGCTACGCGCGCTCAAACGAGGCGCGCGAACACGCGGGACGACTACTTCTTGCCGACTTGGTAGACGCGGCCGCGGCGATTCTTGTCCTTCGCCTTCAGCTTGGCGCGGAAGCGCTTGCTCTTCGTGCGGTTGGTCTTGCGGGGAACTTTGGAGATGACGAGGTACATGGTGATTCCGGCCCCTCTTGCAAAGGAAGCGAACGCGAGCGCCGAATCGGCGCGAGGATGCGAACGCGGAACGCCTGGGGGACGAACGGAGATAGTCGAAGTCGCGGGGAGGCGCAACTCCCTACGCAGAGAACTTCAGTCTGCGCACTGCTTTTCGGTACAGTATTGGCGCTGAGTCCCCCGATGTACCGCGGCCGCCATCTTCGAAGCATCTCGCTCGCCTTCGCCTTTTGCGCGTGCAAGGCACAGGAGCGGCCGAGCCCGGAGCCGCCCGCAGCCCCCGCCGCGAGTGCCCGCGAGACGCTGAGCCCCCCTTCCGAGAACGTGCCGCCGCCCGTGGCCACGACACCGACCGTGAGCCCGCTGCCGACGGCCAAAACCGGCCCAGGTCTCCCGCCCGAGATGTTGTGCATGACCGAGCACTATCCCGCCGCCGCCGCGGAAGGCGCACCAGGCGCGCTTGCGCTCGTCGTCAGGGCGTGGGGTGAGCGCGTTGCCTATGAAGTGCGGCCACCGTATCGCGCTCGGAATCCGCTCCGCGATTTCGTCGTGAAGGACTTCTTCGACCCTCCTTATCCGCGGGGGCCCATCGCACCCGTCACGACCGAGAACTTCGATCCAGGCCGCGTCCGGCTCGAGAGTCTGTTTCGTGCAACCTACGGTGGCGGACGCAACGAAGTGGAGTCCAAGCTCGTCTCCGTATCACTCGGTGGCCACCTCGTCCGGGTACACGAGCGCATTCGGGAACCCATGCGACGTGTCGATGCCCGCGTGCAAGAGCTCTTCAAGACCGACGGACAGCTGCGCAAGTACTTCGACCACATGGGTGGAACCTACAACTACCGTAACATCGCGGGCACCGAACAGCTCTCGACCCACGCGTTCGGGATCGCCATCGACCTGTCGACGTACTTTTCGCACTACTGGCGAAACGCCCCCGAAGTGACGCCGCAGTGGAAAAACAGCATTCCCGAGAGCCTCGTCTTGGCTTTCGAAGCCGAAGGCTTCATTTGGGGTGGGCGCTGGTACCACTACGACACCATGCACTTCGAATATCGGCCGGAATTGCTCGACGAACGCTGCCGCGGACGGTAAGTGGAGACACGCGCGATGCATCACGTCAGGCTTGTCCACGAGTTCAAATTCGAATCTGCGCACCTTTTGCCGAAGGTGCCGAAGGGACACAAGTGTTCTCGGCTCCACGGACACTCGTTCAAAGTCGAACTCACCGTCTCTGGTGAGACGAACCCCGAGACGGGTTGGTTCATCGACTTCAGCGAGCTGCACGATGCTTGGCAGCCCCTCCACGAGGTCCTCGACCATCACTACTTGAACGAAGTGCCTGGCCTCGAGAACCCGACGAGCGAAGTCCTCGCCAAGTGGATCTGGGACAAGCTGAAGCCGAAGCTTCCGTCGCTCGACCAAGTGACGCTTTTCGAGACGTGCGATGCGCGCTGCGAATACCGCGGCGAATAGGCCTCACGCATGCGCAAGCCGAAGACGCTCGTCTGCCGCTGCGAAGACGTAACCCTCGAAGAACTCGAAGAGGCGATCGCGAAAGGTCAGCGCGACCTCGAATCACTCAAGCGCTACACGGGGTTCGGCACGGGCTTTTGCCAGGGCAAGAGCTGCGTCGCGCTCTGCGCGCAGCTCCTCACCGAGCGCGGCGGAAGTGCAGAGCTCCCGATCACGCCACGCCCCCCGTATCACCCTCTCTCCATGGCGGTTCTGGCCACCCTCGCCGAACCCTCGGACAGCTGAGCGCGCCTTTCCATTGCGACAGGCGCTACGCCCTTACGCGCCGAAGGTGCGAACGGCCCTTCACAATTAATGTAACGAACATGTGACTCAGTGGTTCAACCACTTGTTCTTCCTGGGGTTCGTTGGCACGGGGGCCTCGGGCCAAGTTCGGCACCCCCTTTGCACCTGGGTCGTCCATGGACGCCCCCTCGACTCCGCTGCGCACCCGGGTATTCGTCTTTCTGAAGTCGACGGTGGCAGGGGCCCTGGCGACACTGGCGGACTTGGGGGTGCTTTCGATCTTGGTTTCGCTCCTCCATGTTCCAGCCCGAATGGCGAGCCTTCCGGCCCTTCTCGTCGGCGGCGTCGTCAACTTCATCGGTAACCGCAGCTTCGCGTTTCGCACCAAAGACGGAAGGTCCGGCTCTTTGCCGAGGCAGGTGGTGCTCTACAGCCTCGTCGAGGTGGTGGCGCTCGTTCTATCGGCTCTCCTCTTCGACGCCGCACTCCAGCATGTGCACTTTGCACAGAACCTGTACCCAGTCGTGCGACTCGTCACGGGCAGCCTCGTGTTTTTCCTATGGAGCTATCCTCTCTGGAAGCGAATCTTTCAGAGCGAGAAGAGGGCGACGGCGCTAGATTGACGGGCATGAGTGTCTTTTCGGAACATCTCCTGCGCGGCAAGGTTTGCTTGGTCACCGGCGGTGGTAGCGGTATCGGGGCCGCCATCGCGCACAAGCTCGCTCATCAAGGCGCGACCGTGGCGCTCCTCGGACGTACCGAAAGCAAGCTCGAGGCTCAGAAGAAGGAGATCGAAGCCGCGGGAGGCGTCGCCATGGTCTGCCCGTGTGACGTACGACAATACGTCGAGCTCGAGGCGCAAGTGCAGCGTGTCGTCACCGAGTACGGCAAGCTCGACATCGTCATCAACAGCGCTGCGGGCAACTTCCTCTCTCCGGCTTCGACGCTCAGCGCCAATGGCTTTCGGGCGGTCATCGACATCGACCTCTGCGGAACCTTCAATACCTGCAGGGCCGCATTCTCATCGCTCTCTGCAAAAGGCGGCGTCATCGTCAATGTGACCGCGACGCAGGCGAGCGTTCCGACCCCCCTCCAGTGCCACGCAGGTGCAGCAAAGGCGGGCATCGAGAAGCTGACACGCGACCTTGCGCTCGAATGGGCTCCGTTCGGCATTCGCGTGAACAGCATCGCACCGGGCCCCATCGCTGGCACGGAAGGGATGGCGCGCCTCGCGCCCCCCGGAGCCGAGGCAACCATGCAGAAGCGCGTACCGCTGGGTCGCTGGGGCACGCTCGACGAAATTGCAGAATGCACTCTTTTTCTGTGCTCACCCTCGGCGAGTTTCATCACTGGGTCGACGTTGCTCGCGGATGGAGGCACGTCCCTCCTCGGCGGGGGCGCTTTCATGGAGATGCTCCAAGGACCTGCGAGCTAACGCGTTTCGCCCATGCCTGCTCCGCTCACACTCGAACCCATCATCGAGGGAAACCCCGACGGCGAGACCATCGTGTTCGTCCAAGGGTGGCCCGACGACGCTTCGCTTTGGGACGCGACGGTGGCCGAGCTCCGAGAAGCGTATCGATGTGTGCGCGTCAACATGCCGAACTTCGGTCCTGAGCGAAAGCGCGTACGCTGGGGCTACTCCACCGAAGAGATCGTGGACGCGCTCGTCGCCCTTCTTCGGAAAGTCGCGGGCGACGGCAAAGTGACGCTCGTGCTCCACGATTGGGGATCGTATTGGGGTCATGCGGCGCACCATCGCGCCCCCGAGGTGGTAGCGCGCGTCGCGACCCTCGACGTCGCGCCGCACTTCACGCCGAAGCCACGAGAGTGGGCCGGGCTCGTGGCCTACCAGGGCCTCTTGCTTTCGGCCTTCTACATCGGCGGTCCCGTCGGTGACGCTCTGACGCGGGGCTTTGCCAAGCTCGCGAAGGCCCCCCAAGCAGCCACGGTCGAGGCGACCATGAACTACCCCTATCGAAACGCATGGAGCGACATCGCCTCCGGCCGCATTCGTACGCTGACGAAAGGCTACTTTCCGGATTGTCCCCTCCTCTTCGTGTACGGCGAGCAGAAGCCGTTCGCCTTCCACAGCGAGCGTTGGCTCGCGCACGTTCGGGCTACGGGCGGGTCTGTCGTCGCACTCCCTTGTGACCACTGGGTTCCGCGCCATCCCACGTTCCCCACGCTACTCGCGTCATGGCTCGCCGAACATCCAGAAGGAGCGACAAAAGAGAGCGCTCAACGGGCGCGCGCGTAGGCCCATGAAGCGCCCATCCACGTGAGGGCGACGACGAGCGCGTCAGCGAGAACGAGGTGCGAGAGCTGCATGAGCAGCGGTGCAAGAAGCACCATGTTCAGGATGCCGACGGCCCACTGTGCGAGCACGAGCCCTTGGACCACCCATCCGGAACGCGCGACAGAGGGCAGGTTCGAGGCTTTGACCTTTCGCGCGAGGACAAAGATGCCGAAACCGCAAAGGATCGCGAAGAACGGATGCAGCGCGCGTAGCTTGAGGAGCACGCTCGCGGTCGGCGATAGGTCGGCGGCGAAGCCCGCAGCGAGCGTGCTCGACGGAAACAGAGTGTCGCCCAGCGCTGCAATGGCACCGCTCGCTCCGATGGGCCACAGGAAGAGGGCCCCGATCGAGACGAGCGCGACCACGGAGATCTTCCGTTCGACCTTGCCGGTCACCGTGCCTCGGCGAGATCCGAACGCCACGAGGGTGAGCGCTCCTACGAGCAGGAAGGTGTTGACGAGATGGAGGCCTCCCGACACGGCGCGGCGCAGGGACGCGTTGTGCGCCACGAGGTCGAGGAGCACGATCGCCGCCCCGATGAGCGCTTCCATCAGCACGAAGCCCAGCGACCAGAGGCTCGCCCGACGAAGAAACCGTCGCGGCGCGGGTTCCCAATCCCGACTCTCACGGAAGCAGACGAAGACCAGCGCGCCGACGAACACGAGCGAAAGGCCACTCGTCAAACGATGCGAGTATTCGATCTTCTGAGCGAGGCTCTGGAAGGCCGGAACGACGGCGCCATCGCACTTGGGCCAGTGACTTCCGCACCCCGCACCCGAGCCCGTCGCGCGGACGACGGCACCCCACACGATGACGAGCACGTTGTAGGCGAGCGTCAGCCAGGCAAGGAGCGGTAGCTTGGAGACCGTACGCTCGTTTTCGGTAAGGGGAAGAGAGGCCTCGGACACTTCGCGAAGGTCATAGGCCCCCCGGAACACAAGGGCAAGCCTCTCGTCCGACGGGAAGCGCAGTGTTCGAACCCGTTCCCCAAAGCCGTGTGCACGCTGACCAAGTCGGCCTAGCGCAGCACAATCGTGATGTCCGAGACGTTCACGCCGGTCCGCCCCGTCTGAAGGGCGTCGCCGGCCCGATGGAGGAACGATCCCGCGTCGTGCCTTCGAAGGGCCTCCCGAGCGGACGACCCAAGGGCTTCGCCACGCAAAACGGTGTGCGCGTCCACGATCGCACCCGCGTGGTCGCTGTCGCCGTCGACGCCATCGGTCGCGAGCGCGAGGAGCACGCGCTGCGAGCCCTCGGGCGAGGCGCTCGCAAACGATAGTGCGAGTTCTTGATTGCGTCCTCCTCTGCCACGCTCCTCTCCGCTGCCGAGAGTGACGGTCGTCTCTCCGAACCATACGGTGCAATCTGCATTCAACTCGATGGTCGCGAGTTCCCTTCCGACGCGGCTGGCCTCGCCGCGAAGTGGACCGCGGACGTCGACGCTGAGGCCTTCAGCTGCAGCCACCTTCGAAAGGACGTTCGCCACGGTTCGACCCGAGAGGATGACCCGAGACGGGCGGCCTCCCGATGGGAGCGGCTCATACGACGCCATCGCCTTCTTCACGGATGCCGGAAGAGCCGCGAACGCCGGAGAAGCCTGGAGTTCCGAGAGACGCGTTCGAGCGGCGTTTCCTGGCGCATCCATGGGACCACTCGCGATGACCGTGGGGTCGTCGGACGGTACGTCCGAGACGACAAGTGTGTCGTGTTTGCGTCCATCCGCTTCGAGCAGTAGACGCATGCGCCCCGCCTTGAGCGCCGACACGGCGCCGCGAGCGGCATTGATGACCTCGATGGGAAGCCCGGACCCGAGGAGTATGCTCGTCATCGCTTGGAGGTCCGCGAAGGGCACGCCCCCGACCGGCATTTCACACAACGAGGAAGCCCCTCCAGAGAACAAACAGAGAACGCGAGCGCCAGGCGGCAGCGACAAGAGGCCCGAGAGTACTGCCTGCCCCGAGGCCGCACTCCCGGTCCCCGGTATGGGATGATCGCCCTCTACCACGTCGAATCCTTCGAGCGCCTCCGTCGGGTCCGCCTCCCGAGGCCCCACGATCAAACCGACGGCTCGAGGATCGCCCTGCTTGGCCCCGCGCGCCATGGCTCTCGCTGCCTTGCCCACTGCAAGCACCCAGGGGAAAGGGTCGGGATCACGGCTTCGGAGCGCCGTCACCGATCGCGCGACAGCGCTCTCGGGGTCTGCGGCAGCGAGCGCGATCGACACCAGGCCGCGAAGGAAAGAACGGCGGGCTGCGATCGAGTCCGGGGAGCGTGACATCGGGCGCAGCTCAGGATAGCACGGGGGAAAGGGCCCATGCTCGATCACGGCGAACTCCTTTCCGGCGTCAGTCTCTTCTCTCTTCTCGACGAACAAGAACGAGCCATCCTGGCCGAGCGCGTCGAACTCATGAAGGCCACGAAAGACGAGGTCGTCTTTCGCTATGGCGACCCCGGCGACACGATGTTCGTTCTCGTCAGTGGGAAGGTCGAGCTCTCGTTCAAGAACAAGACCGGGGACAAGGTCGTCTTGCAGACGGTGGAAGCCGGCGACTTTTTCGGCGAGATCTCCCTGCTCGATCGCGGCGCACGGACGGCGACCGCGACGGTCCTCGAAGACATCGAAGCTTTGGTCGTCGACCAAGGCGACCTCGACGAGCTCTTTCGTCTGAAGCCCCAAGCGGCTTTCGACCTCCTCGCCGCCACCGGAAAGCGCCTCCGTCAATCGGCCATGCTGCTTCGCAACACGGCGACGCGCAACGTAAACGACATCGTCGAAGACACGCGGTCTCGCACGATGAAGATCGCCGACTGGATCGCCGACTTCAGCGGCAGCATGCCTTTCCTGTTCCTGCACGTCGGCATCTTCGCCGTGTGGATCATCCTGAACGTGCACATCCTGCCGTTCGGCAACTTCGACCCCTTCCCCTTCGGCCTACTCACCATGGTGGTCTCCCTCGAGGCCATCATCCTCAGTGTGTTCGTGCTTCTCAGCCAGAACCGGCAGATCGAGCGCGAGCGCGTGAGCTCCGAGATCGAGTACGACGTCAACTTGAAGGCCGAGCTCCAAATTCAGCACCTCCACGAGAAGTTCGACCAACTGAACGCCGACGTCCTGCAACGCTTCGAGCGGCTGGAGAACTTCACGATGCAACGCGCGAACACTGCAGAGGCCCCGCAGAGCGGCGGCGGAACGCCCAAAAGGTCGTAGCGATGGCGAGAGGCAAGCCGACGGGAGACACGCTCTTCGAGCATCGCGCCAAAGCCTCGGGCGCGCTCGATGGCGAGGCCCCGCTCGCCGAGCGCATGCGTCCACGCACGCTCCAAGAGTTCGTCGGGCAGAGCCACCTCGTTGGGCCGACCAAGCTTCTCTATCGCGCCATCCACGAAGACCGCGTCCCCTCCATGATCCTGTGGGGTCCTCCGGGGGTCGGAAAGACGTCGCTCGCACGCCTCGTCGCTGCATCCACCAAGGCCGAATTCGTCTCGTTCAGCGCCGTCCTCGGGTCCATCGCCGAGTTGCGGACCCTCGTCTCGGAAGCGAAAGAGCGCCGCTCCTACCACGGGAAGCGCACCATCCTCTTCGTAGACGAGATTCACCGCTTCAACAAAGGCCAGCAGGATGCCTTCTTGCCGCACGTGGAAGACGGGTCCATCTTGCTCATTGGCGCCACGACCGAAAACCCTTCGTTCTCGATCAACGCGGCACTTCTCTCGCGATGCAAGGTGTTCCGGCTCGAGGCTCTCGGGCCCGCCGACCTCGTTCGCTTGCTTGGCCATGCGCTCTCTGATGACACGCGCGGTCTAGGAAAGAGTGGCGTCACCGCGGGAGAAGGCGCACTCGAAGCCATCGCATCGCTGTCCGCTGGAGACGCGAGGCGCGCACTCACGTCGCTGGAAGTGGCCACGCGCTTCGTGAAGGACCAAGGTGGTACGGTTCTCACGACCGAAGCGATCGGTATCGCCGAAGAGCACCGCCCGCTCCTCTACGACAAGACGGGCGACGAGCACCATGCAGTGACGAGTGCTTTCATCAAGTCGATGCGCGGCTCGGACCCCGACGCTGCGGTGTATTGGATGATGCGCATGATCGAAGCCGGCGATGACCCGCTCTTCGTCCTTCGGCGCATGATCATCTTCGCCAGCGAAGACGTGGGCAACGCAGACCCGCGCGCACTCATGGTCGTGACGGCGGCAGACGCAGCTTTTCGCAGGGTGGGAATGCCGGAGGGGCTGTATCCCATCGCACAGGCCTGCACCTACCTTGCCGCAACACCCAAGTCGAATGCGAGCAACCTCGCCTTCCACCGCGCCAAGGAGCTCATCGAAAAATACGGGGCCCTTCCCGTTCCAAAGAAGCTTCGACCGGGGTCCACGGGGCTGAACCGCAGCATGGGTTACGGCAAAGACTACAAGTACGCGCACGACTACGAGGGGGGTGTCGTGCCCGGCGAACACTACTTGCCGGACGAGCTCCACGACGTTTCCTTGTACGAACCGACGGAACGTGGTGAAGAAGCGCGTATCAAGGCACGGCTTTCGCAGATCCGGTCCGTGCGCAATCAGAAGCCCGAAGGCGAGTGAGGAACCATCCGTGAAGCGTGCATTTTACATCCTACCGACGGCACTTTCTCTCGCGGCATGCCCCAGCCCTGGTGTTCCGAAGGTCGTTCCAGAACAGCGCGAACTGAAAGCGCAAGAATTCGACCTCGCGCCAGGTGACCCTTCTGCGCAAGCGCTCACGTCACCGACGGCCGGCGTGAAGACGCAAACCCCCTCGGGTGTACAGATCGACGTTCTCCGCGCCGGCGCCGGCGGACGCGCGGCTCGAGACGGCGACCGCATCGCCGTTCACTACGTGGGGACGCTCGAAGACGGTACCAAGTTCGATTCGTCCCGCGACCGGGCGATGCCCTTCACGTTCCAGCTCGGCAAGCGCATGGTCATCCCCGGTTGGGAACAAGGCGTGCGCGGCATGACCGAGGGTGAGATCCGCAAACTCGTCATTCCGTACCAGCTCGCCTACGGGGTCGAAGGCCGTCCGCCGAAGATCCCTCGTAAAGCAACGCTCATCTTCGAGGTCGAGCTCTTGCAGATAGAGGGTGCGCCTTCGTCTTCGTCCGGCAAGGCCGGTTCGCCCGGCGGTACCGGGTATCCCTGAGCTTCACCTGGTCGCAGAGCGCCCTCAAGAAAGGCCGGCGAGCGCGCTCTCGAGTTCGCCCGCGGCGTGGGAATCCCCCTTCTTCCGGGCCACCTCGATGCCTGCCTCGTACCACGAACGCGCCTCGTCCTTCCGGCCGAGCTTCGAGAGGACATCGCCGCACATGAGGTACATCGCGACGTAGTCGGGGGTCTCTTTGCGGAGGGTTTCGAAGGCAGCGAGCGAGTCCTCCAGCCGCCCCTGCGTGCGATATTCCATGGCGAGCCCGTACCAGGCCATCGGGTCTTTGGAGCCCCCCTTCGTCAGGTTCTCGAGAAAGGCGAGACGCTTCGACATACGGCCGAGATAGCACAGATTCCGTTTACATGAGCCATCGCTTCGGACTACGAGCACGTCCATGAGCGAACGAATCGTCACCATGCTGTCGGCAGACACCATCGCCGCCCGCGTGAAGGAGCTCGGGGCCGAGATCGCACGAGACTACAAGGACAAGTCTCTCGTCCTTGTCACGGTATTGAAGGGCAGCTACATCTTCTCCGCCGACCTCGCCCGGGCCATCGATAGTTCGAACTTGCGCATCGACTTTCTTGGCGTTCGGTCCTACGGCGAGGGAACGGAAACGTCCGGCGTCGTGCAGATCACCCACGATCTCTCGAAGCCCATCGAGAACGAAGACGTCATCATCGTGGAAGACATCGTCGACACGGGTCTCACGATCGCGCACTTGATGGATCTCTTCCGCACGCGCAAGCCGCGAAGCGTGAAGGTCTGCTCGCTCCTCCACAAACCGGCGCGCGCTCGCGTCCACGTGAAGGTCGACTACTTGGGCTTCACCATCGAAGACAAGTTCGTCATCGGGTATGGCCTCGACTTCGGCGAGAAGTATCGCAACCTCCCGTACGTAGGCGTCATCGAACACACGTGAGCGCGGCGTCACCTCAGGAGCTCGTGCTCGTCGCGCTCGGGGCCAATCTGGGCGATGCGAAGCGCACCGTCGTGCAGGCAATGAATGCACTCTGCACATGGTCTGAGGGGTTGCGTTCGAGCCTTTGGGAAACCGAACCCGAGCAGTGTCCCGAGGGTTCACCGATGTTCGTGAATGCGGCGGTCGCGCTCCTTCGAAAGCCCGAATGGACGCCCGAGGGCTTCCTCGAACGCCTTCACGCCCTCGAGCGCGAGCACGGCCGAGTTTCCCGAATCGTGAAGAACGAATCGCGCACGCTCGACCTGGACCTCATCGCATTCGGCTCTGAGTGCCGCACAGGAAAACTGGCACTCCCCCATCCGCGCGCGCACGAACGGAGATTCGTCCTCGGGCCGCTCGCGGAAATCGCGCCGAATTTCGTGTGGCCGGGTGCCGCAGCGGGCGGCGCCACCGTGGCCGATTTGTTGGGGTCACTGCCGCTGAAACCGGCCCCGTAAGAAATCATCTGACGCTGCAAACGTACAAGCCGGCGTTTGGTCGACAGTCCGGAATTTGCAGGTAATACTGCGGTCATCATGCGCATTCGCTCCCTCGTGGCGCTGGCCGTCCCGGCCGCCCTTTTCGCCGCTGCAAGCCCAGGTTGTTCGACCGAAGAGCCGAGCGACACTTCCGACCCGACGGCGGAAGCGGACTACACGTCGAGCGGTTTGTGCAACGGTCTTCCGAAGCTCAATCTGAAGACGCCGGCCGGCATGTGCGTCGGCATCGTGGCCGAAGGCATCACCTTCGCGCGCGGCATGACGCAGCTTCCGAACGGTGACGTCATCGTTGCATCGATGGGCGGCTGGGCGCTCAACAAGGGGTCCATCTGGCGCATCCGCAAGGGTGCCGATGGCAAGTACACGAAGACCCAGGTCCAGACGCTCATCGATAAGCCGAGCGGCGTGCAATTCAACAAGAAGGACGGTCTCGTCTACGTCGGTACGCCGAGCGACATCTTCCGCATGGATCCGAATCTCACGCCGCGACCGAAGTTGCAGCAAGTTCTCCGCACGGCGAACCCGAACGGCGCGCGTCATCCGCTCAAGCAGTTCGTCTTCGACGCGAACAACCCCGACATCCTCTACGTCAACATCGGAAGCGCCTCCGACAATGGCGAAACGAACGGCGTCTACGAGCGCAATCCGCTCGACGAGCAACAAGATCGCGGCGCGATCCGCAAGTATGTCCTCGAAGGTCCCGAGCGCCTCGCGAAGACCGCCGACCCCACGTCTCCGCACTGCAAGAACCCCGCACCCGCGGCCGGTCAGAAGTGCCCGTCGGAATACACGGTGTTCGCCCGTGGACTCCGCAACTCGATGGCGCTCGTGATGCACCCGTCCGGCACCCTGCTACAGGGTGAGAACTCCCGCGACTCGATCAACAAGAGGGCTCCGGAGCTGTCGAGCCGCGAAGGCGAGCTTCCGCAAGAAGAACTCAACGTCGTCACCGAAGGCACGCACTACGGCTGGCCCTTCTGCTACGGCAACAACGTTCCTTCGCCCGAATACCGAACGTGGGACTGCAGCGGCTACAAGACACCCGCACTTCTCTTGCCTGGCCACTCCTCGCCGCTCGGTGCCCGATATTACGACGGCGCACTCTTCCCGAGCGTCTACAAGGGCAGCATCATCGTCGCGCTCCACGGCTATCGCGAAAACGGTCACCGCGTCGTGATGGTCCCTGCCGACGCGCGCGGCGTTCCTTCTGGTGAGCCAATGGACATCATCCGCGGCTGGGAAAAGACCGCGACGAACCCGCTCGGTGCACCCGTCGACGTCATGGTTGCCCAGGACGGATCCATCTGGGTGACCGAAGACAAGAACGGAACGGTCCTTCGCATCTTCTACGACAAGACCGCAGGCAACGGCCTCCCGTTGAAGACGCTTCCTCCCGTCCACCCGGTCGTCGATCCTGCCGAAGCATCGCGCTGCCAAGCGCTGAACGGCCGCAACAGCGCGTTTGCCGACGTGCAAAAGAACGTCATCGACCCGTATTGCGTGAGCTGCCACGGCGCCGGCCCCGGCTACGCGGGTGGTCTCGCGCTGCTCAAGTGCGACGACGTAGGCAACTACAAGCGCCTACTTGCTCCGCGCAGGAACGGTGCGCCAGCCTACGTCATTCCGCGCAACCCGAACGGAAGTGAGTTCCTCCAACGCATCAAGGGCAATGGCTACCCGCAAAT
This sequence comes from Polyangiaceae bacterium, assembly GCA_046351415.1. Classification (GTDB taxonomy): domain Bacteria; phylum Myxococcota_A; class Polyangia; order Polyangiales; family Polyangiaceae; genus JABFRG01. The sequence continues at coordinate 422,756 of JAXLYO010000005.1, forward strand.
GCCCGCGGGCGGAGTGAGCCCCGAAGGCGTCCACGAAATCGAATCGTGGATCAACGCAGGGGCCCCGCAGCCCTGAGTGGCTCTCCCGACGCCATCACGCAACGACACAGACTCTCGACAACGACCCGAAAGAAGAAACCATGAAGCGCTTTGAGACCCCCGAATTCGTCGAAATCAAGATGGACGCCGAAGTGGGCTCCTACCAAGAAGAGAACGACGACGAGCGCGACCCGTCGTACCCGCCCTTCGCGTCGCAAGACGAAAGCGCGCGCGTCTCGGCTGCCACCTAACTCGCGCCCCCTCGCTCCACGTGCACGTCATCATTCTCGGAGCCGCCGCGGGCGGTGGCTTTCCGCAGTGGAACTGTGGGTGCCCAAACTGCGTCCTCGTGCGTGAAGGCTCATCCGACGTCACGCCGGCAACACAAGACTCCGTCGCCGTCAGTGCAGATGGGCTACGCTACTACGTCCTCAACGCGTCTCCGGACGTGCACAGGCAGATCCAAGCAACCCCGGAGCTCGCGCCAAAAGCGCCTCGGCACACGCCCATCGCTGGCCTCGCGCTTTCGAACGGTGACATGGATCACATCCTCGGCTTGTTCTCGCTGAGAGAGCGGCAGCCGCTGGAGTTCTTCGCCACCCCGCGGGTGATCGAGGGTCTCTTCGAGCGAAACGCCATGACGAAGACGGTCCAGCGTTTTCCAGGGCAGCTCACGATGCGCCCTTTCGTGCTCGGGGAGCCACAAGACCTGGGCAGCGGGATGACGATTCGTGCGATGCCCCTCTCCGGAAAGCTTCCAGTCCATTTGGAAGGCACGATGCCCGCATCTCCCGAGGACAACGTTGCCCTCGTCGTCGAGCAAGCAGGCGAGCGCCTCGTCTACGCAACGGCCTGTCCCGACGTCGACGAACTCGCTTCGCTCGTCGATCGCAACACCACGGTCCTCGTCGATGGCACATTCTTCACCGAAGACGAGCTCGTGGACCTCGGACTTTCGAATGCGCGCGCCAAAAGTATGGCGCACCAGCCTATCTCGGGCACCGCTGGAAGTCTTCCGGCCTTGCAACGAATGGGTGCAAAGCGTGTCATCTACACACATTTGAACAACACGAACCCCGTCCTTCGGCGAAGCTCCCCGCAGCGCGCCGAAGTCGAAGGCTGCGGCATTCACATTGCCTACGATGGCATGCGCATGACGCTCTGATAGGCTTGCCCGGAACACGATGAGCGACAGCCCGCACCCTACCGAACCCGCTGAACCCGCCGAAGCCTTCATCGCGAAGCTCCGCGCGGAAGGTGAGAAACGGTACCACGACCTCCACCCCTTTCATCGACGCATGCATGCGGGCGAGCTCTCCAAGCGCGAGATCCAGGCTTGGGTCGAGAATCGCTACTACTACCAAACGCGCATTCCCATCAAAGACGCGATCCTGCTCTCGAAGTCGGAAGACGCAGCCTTCAGGCGATCGTGGATCCGTCGCATTCACGATCACGACGGCACCGAAGAAGGGCAAGGCGGTCTCGCGCAGTGGGAACGCCTGGCGGAGGGCGTTGGTCTCGACGTACGTGATCTTCGTCGCCACACGCACGTGCTTCCGGGCGTACGTTTCGCCTGCGACGCCTACGTGACGCTCGTCCGCGAGCGCTCGCTCCTCGAGGCGGTCGCGAGCTCCCTCACCGAGTTCTTCTCACCCGACATCATGGCGCGGCGTATCGTGGCGTGGGAAACGCACTACCCGTGGGTAGACAAAGCGACGCTCGAGTACTTCCGCGGAAGGGTCGTGCGTGCGAAGGTCGATAGCCAAGAAGCCATCGCCTACGTCGTAGCGAATGCCCATACGCGAGCCGATCAAGAAAAATGCGTCGCTGCGCTCATTCGCAAGTGCGAGATCTTGTGGGCGCTCCTCGATGCCGTCACGCTCGCCTACGGAAAAGCGTGACCTCCGTCGAACAAAGCGCGCGACCTCGCCTCGCACCGAAGGTAAGACTGTGGTGGGACGAGAAGAGCCGGAAATACGTGCTCGTGTACCCGGAGCGCGCACTCGTTCTCAATGAAGTCGCGGCCTTCATCGTCTCCCGGTGCGACGGCACGAGCACGGCGAACGACATCGCTCGCGCCCTTTCAGAGGAGTTCGAAGGCGCGCCTGACGACACTCCAGACGTCGTCATGAAACTCCTCGGCGAGTTCGCCGCCCGCGGTCTCGTGCTCGGCGTCACCGCAGTGAGGGACGATGCCTTCTCGAAGGAAGGGTTCACGGCTCCGCGACCCTTCACGCTCATTTGCGAGCTTTCGTACCGCTGCCCTCTGCGTTGCGCGTACTGCTCGAATCCGCTCGACCTTCGGCGTCACAAAGAAGAGCTCTCGACCGAGGACTGGCTCCGGATCTTGACGCAGGCGAAGGAGCTCGGAGCCTTGCAGGTGCATCTCACGGGTGGAGAGCCGCTCGTTCGCGACGACCTCGAGACCCTCGTGGCCCACTGTCGCTCGCTCGGCTTTTTCACGAATCTCGTGACGAGTGGCCTTCCCCGCGACGACGCAAGGCTCGAACGCCTTTGTGCGCTCGGCCTCGACAACGTCCAAGTGTCCATTCAAGACACGGACGACGCGGGAGCGCTCACCATCTCCGGAAAGGCCGCCCTCGCCGACAAGATCGCCGCGGCACGCATCGTGAAGAACGCGGGCCTTCCGCTCACACTCAACGTCGTTCTCCATCGCCACAACATCGATCGCACGCCTGCGTTCTTGGAGCTCGGCAAGAAGCTTGCGGCCGACCGCATCGAACTCGCGAACACGCAGTATCTTGGCTGGGCGCTCCTCAACAAAGAACAGCTGCTACCTACGCGCGAACAGGTCGACACTGCCTTCGCGCTCTCCACCCAAGCCAAGAAGGAACTGCTCGGCAAAGCGGAGGTGCTGTTCGTGAAACCGGACCACTTCGGTACCTATCCGCGCGCGTGCATGGATGGGTGGGCACGCCGCTTCTTGCATGTGTCCCCGGACGGCATGATTCTCCCGTGTCACGCGGCCATGAGCATCGAGGGTCTCGCATTTCCGAATGCGAAGACGAGCTCGCTCGACGACGCATGGAACCGTTCCGCGGCATTCGCGGCCTTCCGCGGCGACGCGTGGATGAAGGAGCCCTGCGCGACCTGCGATCGAAAGACGCAAGACTTCGGCGGCTGTCGTTGCCAAGCCTTTGCGCTGACGGGGGACGCAGATGCGACAGACCCGGCGTGCACGCTCTCCCCTGCGCACGCCCTCATTTCAGAACTGGTCGCGAGCAAGCGGCCGCACATGGCTGCGTCTCCGGCACCGATCGTGCTTCGCCATCATCGTGGCGTCTCCAAAGGATGAGCGCCTTACGTCACGGCGCGTTCCGCACCTATTTTGCCGCGTTCTTCCTTTCGAACGTCGGCACCTGGATGCACAACTTCGCGCAGACGTGGCTCATGTATCGTCTCACCCACCGAGCGATCGACTTGGGCTACTTGGGCCTCGTATTCGCCTTACCGATGACCCTCATGACACCATTGGGGGGCGCACTCGCAGATCGGTTTCCGCGCGCGAAGCTCCTCGCAGCCACGCAGACGCTTTCGGCCATCGTGGCGCTCGTCATCATGGCTCTCGTCGCAACGGGGAGGATTACACGCGCGCATCTTCTGGTGGGGCAGTTCATCCTGGCGTTGCTTCTCTCCGTCGACAATCCGACGCGTCAGAGCATGGTGGCTGAGCTCGTACCCAAATCCGACCTCGCGAGCGCGCTCGCGCTGAACGCATCGATCTTCACGGGTGCTGCGCTGCTCGGTCCGATGCTCGGAGGCTTGCTTCTTGGCAAAGTCGGACCCGAAGGTCTATTCGCGATGAATGCGGTGAGCTTCGTCTTTCCGCTCGCGTCGCTTCCCGTGCTTCACCGAAAGCTGGCACAGGCGAACGCTCCGCGAAACCGAGGCGGCGCGTTCGATGGCATGGCGCACGCCTTGCGCGACGTTCCACTGCGAAACGTGCTCGCGCTCGGGGTGACGACGGCGCTCTTTGGTCGTTCTTACCAACAAATGCTGCCGGTGTTTTCGGAGCTCCATTTTCATCGAGGCGCCGAGGGCTATGCGACCTTCTTGAGTGCCGGAGGTTTCGGAGCCATCGCGGGTGCGCTCGTACTCTCGGCGTTCTCGCGAACAGAACATCGAGAACGCATCGTTGCCTCCGGGGTCGTTTGCACCAGCGCCTCGCTCGTGGCGTTCTCTTGGGCGCCGCAATTCGCGTGGGCCGTCGTGGCCATCTTTCTCGCCGCAGCGTCCGCCGTGATCGCGACCACGTCCATGGGAACGCTCATCCAAGCGCGTGTACCGGCAGAGCTCCGCGGGCGCGTCGTGTCCCTACACGTCGTGACGGTCGTGGGCTTGCCCTTCCTCGGATCCCTCCTGCTCGCGCTGCTTGCAAACTACACCTCGCCCGCGAAGGCCCTCTGCCTATTCGCGAGTATGAGTGCGGTGGCCGCATTCGCGTGGCTCCTGTCGGCGAAGGGTCACGCCTCAATACGCCGTACGGACGGCGAGTGAGTGCCCATCGGTTTCGACGGTGACCGCGCCGCCGCGATCCGTTCGGTAGATGGAAGCGGCGCTCCGCGCGAGTTTGTCCAGCGTCGTCTCGTGGGGGTGACCGAAGCGGTTGCGCACACCGCAGGAGATGACTGCGACCCGAGGCGTGACCGCGGCGAGAAAAGCTTCGCTGCTCGACGTGCGGCTGCCGTGGTGCCCGACTTTGAGTACGTCCGCCGGAAGGTCGTACGCGTGCGTTCGGAGGAGATCCTCTTCTTCCTCGTGTTCGGCGTCGCCCACGAAAAGGATGCGGCGCGAACCATACGTGACACGAAAGACGATGGAGTTGTCGTTCGTGCCGCGTCCTTCCGAGAAGGAGGGACATGGCGCAAGGACGTGGAGTACGACTCCGTCCACCCGGTGTTCCCCGCAGAAACGTTGCTCGGGTGGCATGGCCGCATGGTCATCCTCCATCTGCCTGCGCCACGCAGCGTAAGCTCCTTGCACGCCATCCTTTCGTCCGAGCGCCGAATCCCACACGGCGCGCACGTGCGCGCTCTTCGTTCCGCTGGCGAGCCCCCCGAAATGGTCTGGGTGGGGATGGCTCAAGACGACGAGCGTCACTTCGCGGATGCGACGCGCACGCAAGTAGGGTCGAAGAACCCGACGCCCGATATCGGTGGGACTTCCGACGAGTCCTCCTCCGTCGACGACGATGGCTGCACCATTCGGCGTTTCGATGACGGCGGAATCACCTTGGCCTACGTCGAGAAACGTCACCCGAAGGGCTCCCGGGGGCTTGCACGCGTGAACCTCGGCCAGAACGAGGAGGAGGGCTGTCAGCAGCACGACCGCTGCGCGCCTTTTGGGCTCTTCTCCCAGCACGACGAATGCTGCGAACGCGCCCAACAGCGCACATGTCTCGATGGGCGTGGGCGGCGGTAGCTCGAACCCGCGGACGCGACTGCCGATCGCAGCAAGCGCATCGACAAGTCTCAGAGCGCCGCCCGCAGCTTGGGCCGCCCATCCTTCGAATGCGGGAAAGGGCGAAAGGACCCCATGGAGCAAGCAGAGCGGCAGCGCAGCCACTTCGCCGACTGGAACGGCCACGATGTTGAGGGGGACGCCGGCGAGGGGTACCGAGCTGCCGAGGGCGGAGAGCACGGGAACGCACGACACCGTTGCTGCAAGGGTGGCTCCAAGGGACGTTGCCGCCGCTTTCCACCGAAGGATGCGCTCGATCGCGTTCGTGATCGGTGCCGCGAGCGTCGCGAGGCCCGCAGTGGCCACGAGCGACAGGCTGAACGACGCATCGAGCATGACGAAGGGGTCGAACAGCGCTGCAAATGCTGCTGACCACGAAAGCGCACGAGCGGCCGACGTCCTTCTCCCCCAAGCGATGGCCGCGTACGAAACGCTGAGCATGATCGCAGCCCGCGTTGCCGAGCCGCTCCCTCCGGCGAAGTCCGCGTAGAGCCAAGCGAGGGGCACGCCGAGCGCGGACGCTAGTCGAGCCACGTCGACGCGCTCGCTCAGCCATGTGACGCACGAGAGCCCTCGACGTAAGAGGCGGACGGAAGCCCCCACCGCGATGGCAAGATGGACACCCGAAACGGCGAGCAGATGCGCGAGGCCGCTCGAGCGAAAGCGCTCGCTTTCTGCCGGGTCGAGATCGGTTTCCCCCAGCATGAGTGCGCGGGCCAATGCTTCCGTATCGCGAGAGAACGTCGCACGTATCCGACGCCGCACATGGTTTCGTGCGCGGTCGACCCACGCTCGAATGCCCGTGCCGCGGCGAGTACGATGAACGTACGGTGCGCCACCGGTGAGCACGATCTCGCGAGCCGCGAGCGAAAGACGCGGGTGTTCGACGGCGTCATTCGCATACACCTCTGGTACGGCCAAGAGTGAGATGAAGGCCACGCCATCTCCGCGCGCGAACTCCTCGTCCGGCGACTCGACATAGAGCCGCACGTCGCTCGCGAATCGCTCTTCGGACCCATCGCACCGAATCGCGATCGCACGGAGCTCGAGACGTAGGGAGCCCGCGAAGCTCGGTGACCTCGCGACTTCGCCTTCCCCGTCGCACAGCGCGGGGTGACGGTGTCGTTCCACCTGCTTTGCGCGCGCCTCTGCATGCGCCTCCATGACGGCGGCCCCACGCCCCGCTTGCAGGAGCAAGGCGACTACGGCGAACGCGAGCTCGACCTTCTGTGCCTTCAGTGTCCGGGAGAGGCCCAAGCATGTGTCGACGAGCAGCAGCGCGGTGAGGCCGACGAGCGCCGGATAGGCCGGAAGGACCGCGCCAAAGAGGAGCGCCAGTGAGGCGAGCGCGAGACCTTCGAGCCGCATGGGAAGAAGCTCCGCAAGAGCCGTTCCACGCGAACTCGACGAAGATTCATGCAGCGGCCCGTGGCCTCCCCGAAGGAGCGCTGGCCGCGGACAGGACCTTTACGAGAGAGCGTACGCGAAGAATGCGATGAGCAGTCCGATGATGACGACGGCGATACCGAGCGTCATCAGCGCGCTACCGGAGCTCTTGGGGCGAACGCTTGCGACCGGAATGTTGCTGCGTGAGAGGGGCGCCGCGCCACCGCCGAGGATCGGGATCCCCGGCTCGCTGCTGCTCATGGGTGCGTCGTCGGGTCCGCGGTAGGCCATGGGGTATGGCGAAGGCATGGTGCGGATCGGCTCTTGTTGCGTCGCAAACGCACGAAGCGAGAGCAGCTCACCCACGAAATCGTGAGCTGCAGAGAAGCGCTCTTCTGGGCGACGCCGAATGCAACGATTGATGAGGCCTTCGAGCCTCTTGGCCACCGGATCGTTGCGTCCGAGCTTCAGCGGGGGAGCTTCTTCGAGGAGCTTCTTTCGCGCGATCTCGCCATCGGTGCCCGTGAATGGCAACTGGCCCGACACCGCGCGATAGAGAACGACGCCGAGGGCATAGATGTCCGATTGCTCGGTGGCTTGCCGCGCGTCCAAGATCTGTTCCGGCGCCATGTAGCCCGGCGTTCCAATGGCGACGCGAGAGGCCGTTTGCGTGACATCACCGGTCGAGGGGTCTTCAGGAGAAGCGATCGCTGGATTGAAGCGACTGAGGCCAAGGTCGAAGATCACCGCGCGCTGCATTCCGCTGTCGAGCGGACGAATCATGATGTTCGAGGGCTTGATGTCGCGATGAATGACGCCGACGGCATGCATGTCGGCGACGCCCTGGGCGAGGTGGACTCCGAGCTCGATGGCCTCGTCGATGCTGAGATTCGTGTCCTGCAGGATTTCCGCGAGAAGCTCACCGTCGATGAACTCCATGACGATGAGCATGCCCTCGTTAGGGTCGACGACGAAGTCGATGATTTTTCCGACGTAGTCGCTCTGGATACGACGAAGGCTCGCAGCTTCACGTTTGAAGCGCGAGACTTGCTCCGAGCTTTTGCTCTTGAGAGCCTTGATGGCGACGATGCCGCCGTCTTTGACGTGATGCGCCGCAAAGACAGTGCCGAACGCGCCCGCACCGAGCTCACGCTCGATGACGTACTCTCCAACGCGGGCGCCTACTTCAAGGGGCATAAAGCGTACTTTACCTTACACAGATTGGCGCAGTGTGGCGAGCCAAAGCCGCGCGAGTGCGTGATACGGTAGAGACGAAAATCCAAGCATGGGAAGCACCGAAGAAGCAGACAAAGCGACGGAAACCACAGGCGGCCCGAAAGGAGATGACACCGCACATGCGGATTTGTCCGTCGCCTTCCGCAATGCCCTCAAGCTCGGCCTTTCGCTCTTGGCGACGTGGGCAGTCGCGCTGGGCGTTCGGTTCATCCTTCCGCGTTTTCTAGGGCCCGAACGCTTCGGGCAGTACAACTGGGCAGAGAGCTCGGCGGCACTCGCGTTCCTGCTCGCGGGGCTCGGCCTCGATACCTACATCCAGCGCGAAGTTTCGGTACGACCGGATCACGCCAGTGACTTCTTTGGCGGCATCGTCGCCGTTCGCGCGGCCATCTCGACCGTGCTTCTCGCGGGCGTTTATGTGTATATTGCACACAAAGAGCCCTCCACCGACCTGCGACTTGCCGGCATCGTCTTTGCCGTGACGCAGGCTCTCGTCATCATGAACGCCTCGCTCGCGGCCCTCTTGCAGGCCTCGACGAAAGTGGGCGGCCTTGCCATCGCAAACGTCGTCACGAAGCTCGTCTGGGGCGTCGGCGTCATCGGCGTCGTGACCGTGACGAACCACTACTACCTGCTCGCGCTCCCACTCCTCGTCGGCGAAGCGCTGAAGTCGCTCATGTTGTGGCCCACGGTGCGCCGCGAAGTGGGCCTCAAGCTCGTGTGGAACCCGACGGTCACGAAGGTCGTCCTCATCACGTGCTTGCCGTTCTTCGTGAACACCATCTCCTACACGATGGGCAACAAGCTCGACATCATGCTCCTGAAGGAGCTCGCGGACCCGAGCGAGGTCGGGTACTACGCCGCGGCGCAGAACATCGCCTCTCTCGCCATGCTCCTCGCGCCTCTGGAGGCATGGGTCATCACGCCGCTGCTGACACGCGCCATCAAGCGAGATCAGGACGAGTTCTTCCTCATCTTGCGCCGAGCCATCGAAGGTATTCTCGTCGTGGCACTGCCGGCGACCATGATGATCAGCTTCGGCGCCGAGTTTTGGATGAGGCTCGCGTGCGGTCCGAAGTTCCTTCCGGGGTCGTCCAGCCTCGAACAACTGGCTCCTTCGTTCGTCTTCACGTACGCGGCGGTGCTCCTGGCGACTGCCCTCATCATCCAGAAGCGCGCGTGGACCGTCACGGTCATTTCGCTGTCACGACTCGCGCTCCAACCGGTGCTGATGTACGTGCTCGTGCCTCTCATGGCCAAGCTCCTGAATCGACCGGGAGCGGCGGGCATGGGCGACGCGCTCGTGTTCACGATTCTCGAGGTCTACGTCTCGGTGGCGTTCCTCATCGCGCTCGGCAAAAAGGCCTTCGACAAGCGCTCCGCGGCGGCGCTCGCCAAGTCGATGGTGGCGCTCGGCGCATCCTACGGCGTCCACCGTGCGCTCGCGAACGCGGGGCCCATTCGCCTCGTGGCAGATGCCGGCGTCTACGCGGCCGTCGCACTCGCCATCGGCGCGGTAAGGCCCTCGGACGTCAAATGGGTCCTCCACACGATACGAAACCGCCGGCGCGGCGGCGGCGACGCTTGATCCGTCGCGAACCGCTTACCGGCGGGAATGGGTGACGCTCAGGCCGTGAAGTTCGGGTCTCGGATCTCGCCGAGCACCGGAAGACGGAGAACGTCTCGCACGTGCTGAGACTCGAAGAAGAGCCCCGTCGAGCGGTCTTTGAGCGCCGCAATGAGCAGCACGAGGAAGATGGTCGTGATGAACCCACCGAGGCCCACCATGAGGCCCACGGGCTTCTTCGGCGTGAACGGGACGTCTGGCGGGTGCGAGATCGTGTACTTGATCTTGAAGTTCACTTCCGCGAGCTTGAGGTCCTTGTTCGCGTCGTTCAGTTCGTCGCGCGCCTTGTTGTAGACCACGCGAGCGTCGTCGATCTTCGCTTGCACTTGCGGGTCGAGCTTCTTCTCTTCGACCGGCGGGGGCAAGAGGCGCGACGGAATCACCTTCGGGATCGCAACACCCGCTTGTGCGGCAAGGTCCGCGACTTCTGTGTCCGCGGCTTGCTTCGCTTGGCGCGCCGCCGTGAGGTCAGGCGGGTCTTTCTGCGCTTGGTCGAGCTGCACCTTGAGCTGCACGATGTCCGGGTGCTGCGGACCGAGCGACGCGGACTTTTCCGCGAGCTGCGTCTGAATTTGCCCAACGCGCTGGGCCTTGGCACCTTCGAGCTCCTGCAGCTTGTTGGTCGCCTGCGTCTGCTTGTCTTTCGCGCGTTGGAGCTTGTTGCCGAGGTCCGGATCGACGGGGCGATCGGGCCTTGCCATGAGCTGCGAAGGCGGAATGACGTCCGTTGCCTTTTGCTTCGGAGGGGCCGTCGACGGGGAGAGCTTTTCGAGCTCGAGGCGTGCCGTTTCGAGGCGTTCCTCGAGGACCTTGATGCGCGCCGGGATGCTTCCGATTTCCGTCGCGTAGCGCTGGTCGATGAAGCGCGTAACCGCCGATTGGACGATGTCGCGCGCGGCCTCCGGGTCGGACCACTCGCACGAGATGGTGACCGTCGTCTGATCGATCGTGAGCTTGAGGCGGCCATCGAGCATGCCGTAGAGAGCGCCGCGCTTTTGGTCGTCGGTCGGCGGCTTGCTGCCCAGCATGCGGCTCATGGAGTCGAGCAGACGGCGATGCGGCTGTCGCATGGCGTCCCAGCGCTCGACGAGCTTCGCATCGTTGACGATGTTCTCGACGTTGGAGCGAGCGCGGATTTGCTTTTCCCACTCGAGCTGTTCGCGTTTGTTGCCGTCGGGGTTCCAGCCGCCCTGGTTGGCGTGGCTATTGTCGACGATGAGGACTTCGCCCTCGGACACGTAGGAGCGCGGAGCGAGGTTGACCGCCGCGACCGTCAGCGCGAGACAGATGAAAGCAACGACCGCCGAGAGGCCTTTGCGCCTTCGTGCCGAAGCGAGCGCCGACATGAGGATTTCGCCGAGAGACGCACGCTCGTCGTCATCGTGGCCACCGCCCCCGCCGCCGCCACCGCGGTAGCCGCCCCCTCCGCCGCCCGTGTTGGGGGGAGGATTGTCGCTCGTGGGCCGACCTGCGGCTGGCTTGAATAGCGTGTGCTCTTCTTCTTTGAACATGCCCATGGTGGGACCTCGCTGCTGAGCTGACTATTCGACGACGACGACGTCGCCGGATTGCAGGCCGAAACCGATGGCCGCCTTGTCGCCATTGCGCAAGTCGGAGAACCTGAACCGAACGCGCTGCGGAAGCGAGCGCCGAAGGACGAAGATCTTCTCTTCGCTCGCGTAGTCGTTCAGACCACCCGCGCTCGCGAGCGCGTGCAGCACGCTGGCGCCGGGCTCCATGTTGTAAGCACCTGCGTTGCGCACTTGGCCGACGACGGAGATCGCGACCTGGGCCGATTGCTCGACGCTGACCGTGACGACCGGCGTCACGAGAACGCCCTTCAGCTTCTCTTCGATCTCTTTGCCGAGTTCCTTCGGCTTCTTGCCACGCGCCACGAACTCACCAGCGAGCGGGACGACGATCTTGCCGTCCGGGCGCACGCGTTGCTGCGTCGTGATGGCGTCTTGTTGGTAGACGCGCACGTTCACCGTGTCGGTGTCGCGGATGAGAAAGTCCTTTTCGCCCTGGCTGGCTGCGGGAACGTCCTGCACCCAAACGTAGGCGCCAGTCGACCCACACCCGAGGCCGCCGGAGAGCCCCGACAGGCCAGCCAAGCTCGAAAGTGCAAGCCCTGCGATCCACTGCCTCATTTCAAAACCTCCAACAGGCATCCGTTTTGTCGAACGAACGTTCATCATCGAGTTCAACCGCGAGGTCGCAAGATGACCGTGCCGATGAAACGCTCACGACCAATTTGCTCGATCGTCTGACTCGACACCACGCGGCTGGTTTCTCCGAGAAAGACGCACAAGATCGCCGAGTCGCACGCTTGTGCGACGGAGACCGTCACCGGATTGTCTCGCGGGAGGGGAAGCACGACGACGGTCTGACGGGCAACCGTCGAACGAAGGCGGGCCTGCACTTGGGCGAGGTGTTTCAGCTCCAAGCTGCGGCCATCGATGAGGCCCAAGGCTCCACCGGATTCCGCGGCGACTTGCGCAAGGCCCCGGGCGACACTCATCGTGCCGTCGGGCATGCCTTCGCTCGAGCCGACGATCGCGAGGGTCGTCCAGGCGTTCATTTGGCTTCGAACCCAAATACGCTGGAGCGTGGGGTTGAGGCGACGTGCCATGGGAGGCGCACCGGGGGGAGAGGACACGCCCGCCACGCGGGCAGCCGCAGCCTCGAGGCCTGTGCCTTGTTCGAATCTCAAATCGGGACGGGAAGGTTGCTTCACGTGTCTCTAGCTCGCGGACCCAAAAGAATACGGTAACCCGAACGGGGTAGATAGTGGAAATTCCGGGAAGAAGGAGAGAAGCAGACCACCGCTCGCCCTCCGGCCCGGCTGCGCACGCACACGGGAACACCCTTTGTCAGGCCTGTTTTCAGCCTGTTTTCTGGCTTTTCAGCCCTTCGGGCGTTTGCGACGCGCGATGTGGGCCACCGAGCGTGCGAGAAACAACGGATTTCCCTTGAGGTAACGGCTCGCGAGACGGGTGGGCTCTTGTGCGAGGCGAAAGAGCCATTCGATACGCATCGCCCGAACGACCTTCGGTGCGCGGTAGATCTCCCCACTCAGGAAGTCGATCAGCGCGCCAATCCCGAAGACCACGCCGACCTCGAGCTTCTTCTCGCGCACCTGCGCATCGATCCACTTTTCCTGCAGGGGATTTCCCATGCCGACCAAAAGAAGGTCCGGGCTCGCCTTCGAAATGGCCTCCGCCACCCCTTCGCGCTGATAGCCATCGAGCGTGCCGACGATTTCGATCGTGTCGTAGCGGGCAAGAATGTTTTCCGCGGCCTTTTCCGCGCGGCCTTTCTTCGCACCGAAAAGGAAGACCTTGAGCGGCTGTTTGCGGGCGCTCGCTTCCGCGAAAATGCGCGGGAGCAGGTCGGTACCGTTGAAGTTCTCCTGGAAGGTCGTGCGCGCGAGCCTCGCATAGATCGCGAGCCCAACGCCGTCGTTCAGCACGAGGTCGGCTCGGGACAGGACGCCGCGGAACTCGGGGTCGGTCACCGCGAGGTTCAGCGTGTGGGCATTTGCAAAATACACGGTTTTGGCCTCACGCTTCGCGATGGCTCCGAACACGAAGGACGCAACGTAATCCCACGTCGTCTGCGCGACATTCACCCCGAGGCAATCGAGCGTCACGAGATCGTTCACGGTGCGCCTCCGTCGGTCTGCGCGGTAGCTGCGGGTGAAAGCCCCAGCGCCGTTCGCATGCGCGCTTGTGCCACCGCCGTCCCATGAAACGCCTCGAGATACGCAAATGCACCCTCGCGGAGCTTGGCCCCGAGCGCAGGGTCCAGTGCGAGGCCTCCGAGGGCTTCGGCGAATGCCTTTGGTGTCTCTGCAACGCGCATTTCGATGCCGTCGCGGAGCGGCAGGCCTTTCGCGCCGTCGGCGGTCGTCACGATGGGCACGCCGAACGCCATGCCTTCGAGCAACTTGATGCGCACACCCGACCCCCCGACCACGGGCGCGGCGAGCGCAGCGGCGCGCGCGTACTCGGGCGAAAGATCGTCGACGAACCCAACGACGGTGACACCATGCTTTTCTTGGGCTTGCCACAGCGGCGGAACGACCGGACGCCCGTCGCTTCCGACTTTGAGCCCGGAGCCACATACGCGCATCGTCACATTCGGATATTCCGCACGGAGCGAAGGCCATACCTTCTCGAAGAACCAATCGAGGCCCGCGACGTTCGGGTGCCAGCCCAGGTTGCCGACGTACAGCACCGTACCGAGGGTCGGTGAAAACGTCGCAGCGCCTCGGCGTTCGACGCGCTGCGGAACGAGGGTGCTCTTCTTGCCTGACATGGCTTCGAAGCGATCGGCGTCCTCTTGGGAGATCGCCACCACGTGATCGGCGCGCGAAAGCTCCGCTCGCTCGTATTTTTCGGCAAGCGCGTGTTCGAGCTTGGCGATACGCCCGACGACGCCGCGTTTGCGCGAAGCGAATTGGCCGAAGAAGTCACTCTCGACGTTGTGCTGCTCGAGAACCACCCTGGCATGCGGCAGAAGCTCCTGCAGGAGAGGCGCGTAGCGCATCATGCCGAGGTGATCGACGTAGACGATGTCGAACTGCCGCGACCGCGCCGCACTGCGGACGACCCGTTCGATGCGCGGACTCGCCCACTTTCCAGCGAGGTACGGGCGACCAAGTGCGCGCTCCCAGAGCACGCGTGGGACGTATCGCGGATGCTGCTTCAAATGGATCGGGTGGAAGACCGGCGGGAGAGCAACCACCTTGGGAAAGAGCTTTTCGAGCTCACGAACCTGATTTTCCTGGAGGGGCTCTTCGCGCAGTGAGACCACCGTGATACGAGAGACCTCGCGAAGCGACGAGAGAAGGCCGAGCTGCGCTAGGCTGCGGACGCGACCTCCAGATGTAGCGGGATAGGGCGACTCTGTCGTAAGGTACAGAATCGAGAGGTTCGAGCTCGGTCGGGGCCTCGTCATAGACCCATGATGATGTCATAGCTCTCCCCTACGCAGCTACCCCCGCTGACCCTTCATGCAGAAGATTCTCCTCCTTTCCGTCCTCTTCGTTTCGCTCGCGATCCCCATCCACGCGTCGAAGCTTTCGCGCGCGCGCAAGGGCTGGCAGGAAGCGATGATCGGTTACGTGGTGTTTTGCGTGCTCTACGGCGTGGCGTTGCTGTGGGTGTATCCGGCCCTGAAGTAGGCCGTCAGGCGAGGCCGCGTTCTCGGTTTTCCCACTCGGCACAGAGACGTGCCCCCACGCCGAACGCAACGCCGAAGACGAGCACTTTCATGTCGCTCTTGGCGCCGACGTCGCCCCAGTCGGTCATCATACATACGGCGACCATGCCGACGGCGGCGAGCGTGCCGGCGCGCTCGATGGGACCTTCCGCGAGGCGATGGGCACGCGCCGCAAAGAAGGTCGCCCCCACATAGCCGAGCCAGAGGAACACGAAGCCGATGATGCCACCCGCGCTCCACAGCCAGAGCACGCTGTTGTGCGGGATGAACTTGTAGAGGGGCATGAACTCCGTGAGGTCGACGGAACGAACCACCTCTTTGTAGGGAAAACCGAAGCCCTGACCGAGCACGGGCGAGTCGCTGTACGTGGCGATGAGATTCGTGTTCTCGATGACGCGGGAACCCGACGACGAGTCCTTCTGTTCGAGTGCCGACCAAACGAGCTTCGCGGGACTGAAGAAGGGATGCTTCGAGCCTTCTCCGATGAAGAGATAGAGCGCGAGCAGTGGTCCCATGATCCACAAATACTTGTTCACGCGACGGCGAATTTGACTGGGAGGAAGCGACACGTACATGGCGACTGCCCCGGCACCAATCGCCATGAAGACGAGGCGCCTGTTGTTCATCGCCATGGCTGCGAGGAGCACGAAGGATGCGAAAGCGAAACGCCCGAGCGTGCGCGCGTTTCTCTGCTCGATGATGTTGGCGAGTAGGATGAGGAATGCGGCGGCAAAGGTCGTGGAATCGCCGTGCGTCGTGGCGTATTCCGGCACGATGCCCATCGGTCGACACACGACCCAATAGACCCATGCAACGAGCAGGGACCGAGCGATCGCTACCGACACGATGATGTTTCCGATCGCGTAGAGGTCTTGCTTTCCGCGGAGCGCGTAGAAGAAGAGAAGCCCCGCGAGCGGCATCATGAAGATCTCGAGGATCTGGTTGAAGGAGGGCTCGACCCGACCACCGCGCACGATGCCGTAAGCCTCGACTGCAAGAATGGCGAAGATGACGGTGGAGAGGACGTTTCTCGCGATGCGCGCACTTGGCGTGCGGAGCGTGGGCCCCTCTTGTTTGCGCGCACGATAGAGCAGCACGATGATCGCCACGAGAAAGAGCGGGAACGAGAGCCCTGGAATGCCCGTCAGCTCCTTCAAACGCGCGTAGAGCGCGTGATTCGCCGAGTCGAGTGGCGAGGTCCAATAGCGCGCGCCGGGCATCATTTCTGGCGGCTCGATGAACAGCCCGAGCACGAGGAGTACGCGCGCGCCGATGTGAACGGGTGCGCGGAACAGGTAGTGGTAGGCGAGCGGTGCCCACAAGAGCACCAGCGCGGGCGCCGCGCCCCCGAGCAGCCCGCCGATGATCGACAGCAAGAAGGTCCCCAGCATGATCAGCCAGGTCTCCTTGAAGAAGCTGTCGTCGTAAGCGGAGCGGACGGCCATCGTAGAACCTCAGAGCTTGAGCGGCAGCGGGCGATAGGCGATACCGACGTAGCCGCCCGGCTGCACGGTGCTCACTTCCTCGAGCACGCCGCCCTTGGCGAAGTTCGGGAGGTCGGCCACCTGGTAGCCGATACGCGCACCGACATCGAGCGAGAACTCCGGCGAGACACGGCGCTCGTAGCCGAGTTCACCGGTGACTTGGCGATACGGCTGCAGTTCGTTCGGCAGGGTAATGGCAACGGCCCCCTGTGCGCGAAACGTGTTTCGACCGGCCGTGATCGACAGCGCGAGTACGTTGTCGACCCTGCGGAGCACTTCGCCGGTGAGCGAGCTCAGCCAAGGGTTGAGGCGCGAATAGCCATAGAAGCGCCCGCGCGTCCCCGTACTGGGTCGGAAGCCGGCGATGAACGCAACTTCCGCGATTGGATAGACCTGCGTCTCGATCTGGGTCGGGTTCCTTTTGACGTTGTAGAGGTCTTCTTTGAGGATGCTTCGGTCTTGAACGGTGAAGCTCGTACCGCCCGAAAGCTCGGCGGAGACGAGCTCGGAGAAGTGATGTTTGAAGCGCGCTTCCGCGTACGTCTGATAGAGCGGCGGTGCCGTGCGTGATTCGAAGGTCGCGGGTTTCACGCGATTGCCCTGCGCGTCGACTTCGGGGTCTTTGGCCTTTCCGCTCGCGTCGAACTCGGGAATTTCCTGGGTCGAGGTGAAAAGGTTCACCTGCGGTTGGATCTCGAAGTTGAAGTCGTCGCGCGGCGACATCGAGTAGTTGAGCTCGAACCTGAGTGCGGGGTTCTCAAGGTAGGGCTGGACCTTCTGACCTTCGAAGGTCGGGGCTCCGTACGTAACGAAGACAAAGCCGGGCTGGATCCAGAGGCGCGGCGAAACTTGGTGGAACACGTTTGCGCTCGAGAACGAAGAAAGAACCTCGAGTCGCCTTGGACCAATTTGGGGAAAGGGGAGCGGAGCCGCAGGTCGGTCTTCACCGTTCCAGCGCGGCTGAATGAGAATGGTGCCGAGGCTCGCCTTGCCGTAGGTCACG
Organism: Polyangiaceae bacterium; assembly: GCA_046351415.1. Classification (GTDB taxonomy): domain Bacteria; phylum Myxococcota_A; class Polyangia; order Polyangiales; family Polyangiaceae; genus JABFRG01. Next base: position 440,238 of record JAXLYO010000005.1, read on the forward strand.
TTGCCGGTGAGCGCAACGCTGGTGAGAGGCGCGAGGCGCAGCTGGAGCGCGCCGCCGCCGCGGTGGAGGTAGTCGAGTTGACGCACATCGTTGTCGACTCCCGCCGCCGGCTCGGTACCCGTGAAGTTCGTGAAAACGATGCGCGGCCCGTAGTAGAGGCTGAACGCGTCGAGACCATTCTTCCACTCAGCTTTGTACTGGGCGCGGGGGTCCGTCTCCACGTCGGCGACGAGTTCCGAATCGACCGCGCGCGCACGAACCTCGGTGCGATCTTCGACGGCGATGGTCTGGAGGACGTTGAAGAGAAGCGGGAGCATGTGCGTTCGAGAGCGCGGGCATGGCGCTGCGAGAAGTGCGGGGAGCGCCTTGGCGCGCCGCAATGAAAAGGCAGCGAACCACTATATCAGTGCCGGCTCCCCGGCGGCCAGCATCATGCTAGCCTCCGACGTACCCCCACCCGCCACCCAGCCACAGCCCGCACCCAGCCCACCCAGCCCACCCAGCCCCCACCCATGCTTGCCATTGGACTTGCCGAATTGCTCGTGATTGGCGTGATTGCCTTGTTTTTGCTGACGGGCGCGGGTGTCGTGCTGTTCTTCGCCCTTCGCAAGCCGAAGAAGTAGAATGGGCGGTCCATGCCCAAGCGCGGACTTTTCGGACAACTCAAGGCTGACGTTCTCGAACTCGCGCGCGCCAACGTGCGCGCCAAGCCGGCGCACGCGAACGACGAGCCCACGCAGAAGCACATCGCGAAGGAGGCGACGACCGACAGCTACCAGCTCCTCGTGCTCACACGGCTGCGTGAAAGGGCCCGAAAGTACCGAGTCGTCGGCATGAACCACGTGCTTCGCCGCATGATGACAGCCATCTACGGTCTCGAAGTCGGCAACGACGTCGAGCTCGGCGATGGCGTCTCCTTCGTGCACCCGATCGGCATCGTCATCGGCGGTGACGCGAAAATCGGAAACCGCGTCCGCTTCATGGGCAACAACACCGTCGGCACTGCCAAGGAAAACGGATACCCCATCATCGAAGACGACGTCACCGTGGGGGCCGGTGCCCGCATTCTCGGTCCCATTCGCATCGGCAAAGGCGCGGTCATCGGCGCAAACGCCGTCGTCATCCGTGATGTTCCGCCGGGCGCGGTCGTGACCGGGGTTCCAGCGGTCGAGCGGGCGTTTCGTGCGCCGAGCGGCGAGCCCGCGAAAAACACGCGCAAGGACGGTGGAAGCGATGCCTGAGCTGTCCGTCGTCATCGCGACATTCAATCGGCCGGCGTCGCTCGTTCGTATTCTCGGTGAGCTCGCTGCACAGACGATCGCAAAGGAAAGATACGAAGTCGTCGTGGTCGACGATGGCTCCAAAGAGCCCGTGCTTTCTCGGGTCGAGGCGTTCCGCGCCACGGACGAAGGCAAGCACTTGCGCGTACGCGTCGAGCGCCAGAAAAACGCTGGCGCCGCGGCTGCGCGGCAACGAGGTGCAGAACTCGCAGAAGGAAACATCCTCGTCATCCTCGACGACGACATGCTGGTGCCACGCGCGTTCCTCGAAAGCCATTTGGCAGCCCACGTAGGCGACGACCTTCGAGTTGTCATGGGGCGACTGAAAGCCGACGGCAAGCTCGCCGAGATGCCCCTCTTCGAGCGTTTCTACGCGCAAATGCTCGATCGCACGGCCGACCAGGTGCGCGCCGCTCGAAAGACGCTTCGCGGACCGGACCTCTACACGGGCAACTTGTCGCTGAGCCGTGACCTTTTCTTTCGCGCAGGAGGCTTCGACACGACCTTCGGGCAAATCGAAGATGCGGAGCTCGGTGTGCGTCTCGAGAAGTGCGGGGCTACGTTCCACCTCTCCGAAGAAGCGTTTACAATACACGCATCAGATCACACCTCGCGCGACAAGTGGCTCGCCCGTTCCATCAAGGATGGCCTCTTTTGGACGCGCCTTGCACGCAAGCACCCGGAGGCGGTCCACGCCAACCCTTGGCGCTTCCTGACGGGCGTCAATCCGCTGTCCAGGCCCGTGCTCGGGCTCGTCGTCGCTCTGCCCGCACTGGCCAAACCGCTCGCGCGCACGGCTTTTGGCGCAGCGACGGCCGCAGACAAGCTCGGACTCGGGCGGCTCGCGGTCGGAGCAACGACGCTCGTCTACGGTATCCAGTACTTCCACGGCGTGCGCACCGAGACGGGCAGCATCGGTGACGTCTTCCGTGAGTACCGTGCCTTCCGCAAGGGGCTTGCGCGCGCACAGCGCATGAACGAGCTGCCCTTCTGGGACGAAGTCAAAGCCGACCACGCTGCGCTCACCGCGACCCAAGACAAGTACGGAACGCATGCTTCACGCATGGGCACGACCGACGCTTCCTCGCGCTCCATCACGAAGGACGCGGTGAACAACATCGGGTTCCAACTGCTCATTGGCTACCGCCTCATGCGCTACTTCGTTCGCTCGGGGCAGCCCCTTGCCGCAAAGTTCTGCTCGCGCCTCCTTCGCCATCTCTACGGCTCCGACATCCATTGGGACGCCGATTTCGATCCTGGCATCGTGATCGTGCACGGGTTCGGACTCGCGGTCGCCGGCGGCGTCAAGGTCGAGCGCGGGTGCATCCTCTTCCAGCACGTGACGCTTGGAACCAGCCTTCACCCGGAGACACGACAGGCCGGCGCTCCCCACCTCGAGCGCGACGTGCACGTGGGCGTCGGGTCCACCATCGTCGGCCCGATCGTCGTCGGCAAAGAGACGAAGATCATGGCGCACTGCGTGGTCATCCGCGACGTTCCGGAGCGCAGCCTGGTCGAGAGCCCCATGCCCGAGACGAAGAAGCGCGCAGACAAGAAGTAGCTCGCGCTTTTTCTCAGGACTTCATGAGCCAGAAGAAGCCGAGCGCGGACAGCGCGATCGTCACGACGGCGACCGCGATGATCGCGAAGTCGGCAGGCGTCCATCCGCTCGGTTGCTTGGGTGGAGCGCGCTCGGGTTCGATGGCTGCGGTCGGCGCAGGTCCGACGTCCGCGAGAGCCGCAGCGACCGGCTCGGGCGGCGGTGCGTCGAGCACCTCCGCGGGCGGTGGAGCGGCGTCGACGAGTTCTGCTTCTTGCACGCGCTCGTCGGGGAGCTCCGATAGGTCTGCGAGGGCAGCCGCGACGGGCTCGTGCACCGATAGAACGGTGCGGCCAATCTGGAGCAAGGCCTGCGGCTTCCATGGAAGGTCCTTGCCTTGCGGTACGGCCTGGTCACCACATCGCGATCCGTTCTTCGAACCGAGGTCGCGCACGAGCACCGAAAAGCCGCGACGGACGACGTGCACGTGTTCACGAGACGTATCTGGGTCTGCGAGGGGCAAATCGACGTGTTCGCCACGCCCGATTACGTAGGCGCGATTGTCGATCGTGAGGCGTAGCTCACCCCCCATGTCGGGCCCTTCCATGACGCGAACGACGGGAACGATGTCGTCGCCCATCGCGTCCATGGCGTGCGCGACGAGTGCGAGCGCGAGGTCCTTCGTGGCGGCCTTGAGATCGTTCGGAACAGCGCCGCCCCCCATCTCGAGCGCAACCCAGACACGTCCGAAGCGAACCGTTTCCCCTGACTTCACGATCTTCGGGGTGTGCGAAGCGAGGCGAGCTCCGTTCACCCACGTGCCATTCGTGCTGCCCTCGTCGATGAGTACGTAGTCGCTGCCCTTCCGCTCCAGCACGGCGTGCCGTTGACTGACGCTCGGGTCTGGAAGACGAAGATCGCTGCTTCCGCTTCTCCCGATGACGACGCGCGACGAATCACTGGTGATGCGTGTCACCTCGGTATCGTCGCTGAGTACGCGGAGCGTTACGGGCATGGCGGCGCTGCGCGCTCAAACACCCGGATGGCTGAGAAGACGCGGACGCAAATCTTCGGCGCGCCGCTCGACCCACGCGATGACGTCTTCGGAGACTTCGCGGCCCACGTGACGGCTGAGCTCCTGAATGCCCGTCGGGGATGTGACGTTCACCTCCGTCAGCTTGCCACCAATGAGGTCGAGCCCCACGAAAATGAGCCCATCGGCACGAAGGCGGGGGGCGATGGTCGCCACGAGCGCGCGCTCTTCTTTGGTGACTTCACAGGCTTCAACGGTGCCGCCCACATGGATGTTCGAACGAAGGTCGTCGGCACGAGGCACGCGGTTGATGGCGCCGAGCACTTCGCCGTCGAGAAGGAGCACACGCTTGTCGCCTTTGACGACCGCGGGCAGGAACTCTTGCACCATTGCGAGCGTCTTGCCTTCGTTCGTGAGCATGTCGACGATGGAGCGCGCGTTTTTGTCGCCCTCGGACAGCATGAGAACCCCCGCACCGCCCGCACCGTGGAGCGGCTTGATGACGCCTTTGCCGCCGATCGTTCGGAGGTAGTTGTGAATGCGCTCGGGAGAGGACGAGACGAGGGTCCGCGGCATGAGAGACGGAAAATGCAGCGCGTAGAGCTTCTCGTTCGCATCGCGCACGCCCCGCGGGTCGTTCACGATGACGGTGCGGCCACGCGCGCGCTCGAGCATCTGCGTGAGGTAGAGGTAGGACTGGTCGAACGGTGGATCTTTGCGAATGAACACCGCTTCGAGCTCGGCGAGACGCACGTCGATGGGCGGGCTCAGGCGAAAGTGTGGCGCCGTATCGGAAACTTCGACCTCGCGGGCCCGAGCGAAAACGTCACCCTCTTGGATGTAGATATCGCCCGGCTCTGCATGAAGCGACACGTGACCGCGAGAAAGGGCGGCACGTTGGAACGCGAACGTCGTATCCTTGTCGGGCAGAACGCGGTCCATCGGATCCATCACAAACAGAAAACGCATGCGCGAAAACTCCCACCTACAATCTAGAGTGCAATTCGGCCGGCTCGGTGCGGCGTTCGTTCGCAGCCTAGCACTCGTTCTGCCTCTCGGTCTCATCCTCCGACAAACACCCGCACAGGGGGCATTTTCGCCGAGCGCCGAAGGGGCGACGGTGGCGGCAGCGACGGACCACCAGGAGGCCACCATGGCCGCGCTCGAGGCCATGGGCCAGGGTGGGAACGCCATCGACGGTGCCATCGCCGCTGCACTGGTGCTCGGAGTGGCGAGTCCTTCGGGGAGCGGACTCGGTGGAGGCGGGTTCGCGCTCGTGTATTCTGCACGCGACAAGAAGGTGACCGCCGTCGACTTCCGCGAGACGGCCCCGGCTGCGCTCGACGCCGAAAAGCTCACCTCCACGAAGGGCCCCGGGCGCGGCGCGGCCGTCGGTGTTCCCGGGGAACCTGCAGGCCTCGAATGGCTCCAGAAGCGCTTCGCCAAGCGGTCGCTCGCCGACGACGCCAAACGCGCCGTCACCCTCGCCGAAGACGGCGTCTACGTGAGTCGGCACCTCGCCGACATGACGCAAAAGAGCGGCGCGCGCATGGCGCCGGGCACCGAACTCGGGCTCGCCCTGCTTCCGCTCGGGCGTCCCGTTCCCTTTGCCTCGAAGATCCGCAGACCCGACCTCGCTGCAACGCTGAAGGCATACGGTCGTGAAGGTTCGAAGGTCATCTACACGGGTAAGTCGGCCGAGCTCATCGCGAAGACGGTGAAGGACGCGGGCGGCACCATGACGGCGGAAGACCTCGCGAACTACAAGGTGGTCGAGCGCGCACCGCTCATGCGTCTCGTCGAAGGAAAAACCGTGTACACGATGCCCGCGCCCTCCGCTGGCGGTCTCATGCTGCTCGAGGCCATGCTCATGCACGGCACGGGCCCCACGAGTGCTCTCGCGACTGCGGGGATGGGCTCTTCGGGCTACTACCATCTCCTGGCCGAGACGATGCGCGGCGCCATCGCCGATCGCGCGCGTCTCGCCGGCGATCCTCTCGTCGTTCCGGACGTCGATACGGCCTTCGCCCGTGCCCTCGAGCCCGCTCAGCTTGCGGCCCGGAAGGCGCGAATCGACGCGAACAAGACCTTGGCCCCCACAGACTTCCAAACGCGCGAACAAGGAACGAGCCACCTCATCGTTGCGGACAAAGAAGGCAACGTCGTTGCCCTCACGACCACCGTGAATGCCGCATTCGGGTCGGGTCTCACGGTGCGCGGAACCGGCATCTTGCTGAACGACGAGCTCGACGACTTTTCGAGCGCCGACGACGTCCGCGGCTTCGGCGTGATCGGCCTCGGCCCGAATCGCCCGCAACCAAAAGCGCGTCCAGTCTCGAGCATGACGCCCACGATCATCACCGACGGAAGCGGTCCCATCCTCGCGGTGGGTGGATCGGGCGGCACACGTATCGCAACCGGCGTCACGCAGGCCGTGCTTGCACGCTTCCTGTGGAATGTCGATCCGATGACAGCGATCTCCATGCCCCGTTTCCACGTCGGGCAAGGCTCCGGCATTCTCGTCGAGCGTGACATTCCCGACGAGGTACGCAAAGGCCTCGAAGCGCGCGGCGAGCGACCGGTGCCCGAGAACGGCGGCTGCGCCATTCACATGGTCGCATTCGAGCGCGATGGTGGGCAAACGCGCATCCTCGCGGGAGCCGACCCGCGCAAGGGTGGCTTCGCGGCGGCACGTTGAAGCTCAGTTCGGGTTCACCGTCGGGCAACCGGCGATGACGCGAACGTCGAGCACCTCGCCGCTCTTCACTCGATCGCACGCCGTGCCGGTGAGCGTGATGTGTTTGCCATCGCGTTTCCAACCGTTCTCGTCCGCCTTCGGCAAGACGACTTCGTCGAGATAGACGTTCACCTTGTTCGGGTCCGAAGGTTCCTTCGTCAGATCGATATCGCAGGTCGCAACGATCTTGGCGGCGACCTTTCGTAGAGCGAGCGAGAGCGCGGCTTCCGAGGCCGTGTCGACGCGGTAGTACTTTTGGGGAGCTCCCATTTGAGCGGTCCCACCGCGAACCGCGAGATCGTCGAGCAGCGTCGCGTAGGGAGCGCTTCCTGGAACGCCGACGATGTACACGGGCACGCCCTTGTCGGCGATACCGCTCACGGCCACACGCGTCGCCGTCGCATCGAGGCAGTTCTCCGGGAAGTTCGCGCAGCAATTCGGACCGTTCGGAGTGCAACCTTGGACGCTCTCGATGTTCGGTATGCACTCGGCCGTGCTGCAAGCCGTCACGCCACAGTTCGGTCCACCGTCCGTCGCGAGCACGACGAACGTCTTGCCGGGAAGGCCGGTGATCGTCTTCGTGAGGGAAGAGAGCGTCGACGCAAGGGGTGTCCCTCCACTCGGAGGTATGGCGATGGTGCGATCGTGGAGGAAGGTCCACGTCGTACCGTAGGTGCCGGGCGCATCGCCAAGGCGCGTCGACATGATTTCGCCGCCCGTTGCGCAGGAGTTGCCCGTCGACGTCGAGGGAAACATCGCCGCTCCGAACTTCGCGCGATTCCCGATGCTCCGAACGATGTTGAGCACGACGACGGAGGTGCTCTTCCACAAGTCGTCTGCGGCCATGCTCCCGGAATGATCGAGCACGAAGTAGATGTTCGGGGGCTCGGCCGCGAGGGGCATCTCGACACAATCGCACACCTCGGGCGTCGGCAAACCGCAGCGGGGCACACCCCCCTCGCCGGCCTCGGAGCCGAAAAACGGCGTGCCGCCCTCCTCGGGAGGTGACGTGAACGTGAGCGGCGGCGGGCGCTCGGTGGCGTTGCAGGCAACGAAAAGCGCAACGAGCACCGCCGTTTTCGCGAGCGTTCGCACGACCCTCGTCATCCGATCCATCGTACCACGCCCGAGAAGGGCACCCTGCACCCTGCAGAAACAGGCGGAATTCCTTGCGAATATCGTCCGTTCTCGACAGCATCCATGGCTCCTCGGTGAAGTCCGACCCGACCCGCTCCCCCCTTCGCGCGTTTCTGCAGCGCCTGATGCCCTCCACGCAGGTGCGATCGCCATTGCGCACGCTGGTCGTGTGTATATTACATGTCTTGGTCCTACTTGCGGTGGGCTCGCTCCCAGGGGCGCACTATCGACCGTTCGTACCAAGCGAGCTGACGGCTCCACTGTCGCTCCTCGTCCCCACGAAGGTGCGGGTGACCGCAAACGGTGCTGCCGTCTCCGGCGCCAAGGTCGTCGTGCTCCCGAGCGAAGACGGGGGACAGCCGGCACCGAACGGGCCCTGGCCGAAGGAGGCTGACGTGGGTGCAAACGGCATGGCGCTCCTGTCGCTCCCGCCGGGCGCCACGTGGATCATGGCGGAAGCGCCAGGGTACGCGCGGGCGTCGAAAATGCGCATCATCGCGGCTCCTTCGGAGCTCGACTTCGAGCTCACGCCCGAGGAGGTCCTCACCGTCGAGCTACGGGACGAAGCGGGGCATGCCCTTGCGGGAGAAGTCGAAGTGCATGGCGCAGACCCGTCCCCGATCGGCGTGCGCAGCGATCGGGAGGGGCACATCGAAGTGCATGGCCTCGGCGCTGGCCCCTGGAACGTCATCGCACGCGCGCCTGGCTACGATGCCGTCAGCGTGCGACACAGCGGCAAGAGCGTCCTGCGCATCCAGCTCTACAGGCTCGCGCGCCTGCACGTCGCGGTGGCGACCGCCGATGGGAAGCCCGCAGCCGATGCAGAAGTCGCGGTGAGCTCTGCGTCCCTCTGGCCTCCGCGTAAGACGCCTACCGACGAGACCGGACACGCGCTCATCTCCGGCCTACCCCTCGGTTCTTATGCCGTACGCGCGAGCAAAGGTGCGCTCGTTTCGCCGACGGAGCTCGGGGTCGTCATAGGCCGCGGTGCAGACGTCACGATCGGACTCAAGCTCGAACAAGGGGTGTTCGTGCGCGTTCGTGTCGTCGAAGCGCCCGCCGACAAGGGCGCACCCGTGAGGGGGGCCATCGTGACGCTCGCCGAAAGCGGGATCTCCCCCTTCCCGCTCGAGGGCGCAACCGGCAAGGATGGTCGCACCGCACTCGGACCCATCGCGAAGGGTTCGGCCACGGTGACGGTCGTCGCGCCCGAGTTCATGCCGAAGGGCGCACTCGGCGTCCCGGACGATGGCTCCGAGGTCGTCGTCGCCCTCGTTCGCGGTGGCGAGGTCACGGGACGCGTCGTCGATGGACGCGGAATCGGAATCGATGGCGCAACGTTGCGCGTGATTGGCAGTGATCTCGAGGGGGGTCCCATCGAAGACGAGCCCGCGTCGATGGCCTTTCGCGGAGCGCAAGCCGAGCGCCTGCTTCCCGGTCCGGCGTCGTTCGTCCCCGCGGGAGAGCTCGGTGTGATGCCCGGTCCCCTTCCCGCCATTCCAGGCAGCCTCGGAGCGAGCGCGTTCCGACCGGCAGCGCCGAAACGTCCTGGTCCGTCGTCCGATACGTCTTCGGCGTGGGTGACGGCCCGCGACGGAAGTTTTCGCCTGAGTCCGGTTACGCCGGGTCGCGTCTACGTTTTCGCACGCCATCCGGAATTCGTCGAAGCCGCAAGCGACATGGTCGTACTCGGTCCCGATGGCAAAGCCACTGCGCTCGTCACGATGTTGAAAGGCGGCAGTGTCGAAGGACGCGTTCGAGACGCGCGTGGACACGCCGTCGAGGGTGCTTACGTCACGCTCGGTGAAGGAAAGCTCGGACGCGAACGAAGCACGCGTACCGCGACCGACGGGTCGTTCGCATTCGCGTCGGTCCCGAGCGAAATCTCGCTTTCCGCAGCGCCTCCGGACGACCCCCTCCGGATAGCGACGAAGACCACGGTTCACGTCGACGATGGAAGCCGCACGAAGGTCGAGCTCGTTCTTCCGGCCGCGCGTGACGACGTCGACATCGACATCGTCGACGATCGCGGAAGTCCGGTCGCGACCGCACAGATCACCGCAACGTCGAACGATCCTCAAGAGCCACTCCGTGCAACGTCCTTCTCCGACAAGGTTGGACGGGCCAAACTTCGTGGCGTGCGTGGTCTCGACCTACGCGTTGAAGTGCGTGCACCACACTTTGCGCCGCATGTGGCAACCCTTTCGGGTTCATCCGCTTCTCTTCGAGTCACGCTCGCCGTCGCCGAGGCCGTGACCGGCGAAGTCCGAAGCTACCGAGGCGATCCACTCGCAAAGGCCGAGCTTTCCCTTTCGACGGCCGCCGAAGTTTACCGCGCCGTTACGGGACCAGACGGCACGTTCGAAATCGAAGGCCTCGCCTCGGGCCCTGCGACCCTCCGTGTGAACGCGGAGGGCTTCGCGCCTCTCACGCGCGCCGTCATGGTGCGCGAAGAACGCGGCAAGCGAAAGACCGCGCTCGGTCGGATCGACCTGTCTCCCGAGGCTGTCGTCGAAGGGGACGTCTTCGACGCACATGGTAAACCAGTCGCCGGCGCGAGGGTCGCGGAAGGTCACGCGCCGACGTTCACGGTCGCGAGTCGCTCGGTCCAGGGCATGGCGATCTCCGACGCGAAGGGGCACTTCCGGCTCGGCGCTTTACCGGAAGGAAACATCACCATCGAAGCATATGCCCCTGAAGCCGGACGCGGCCGCACGACGATCCAAGGACTCACCCGAGGAAAACCGACAACGGGTGCACGCATCGTGTTGCAAGACACGAAGGACGGCCCAGTGACGGAGCTCTTGGGCGCGGGCTCCGTAGCAGTCACGCTCGGTCAGTCCGGCAGCGAGGTCGTGATTGTGGGCGTCTTGCCCGGAAGCAATGCAGAACGCGCGGGCGTCCGGCAAGACGACACACTCGTCGCGGTGGATGGCGTGCCCGTGCACACGATCGAAGAGGCGAGAAAGCGAATGACGGGGCCCACGCACGACGATGTCGTCCTTCGCCTGAAGCGCGGCGGAGAGTCGGAGCTTCCACTGCGTGTGAGTCGGGAAGCGCTGCGTCGCTGAACCTCGGCCCCAAAAATCCCCGGCCAGCAGCTGTCGACTCGGCCGCCTCGTCGGGAGGCGCCCAGACATGCGGCCGGGGATTTTGCGCGGAGAGGAAACGAAGCCGTGCCCCCGCGACCCGCGGGTCTTCTGCACATAGCCACAGCTATGCAACGCCTTCTGATTCCCGATCGAGCGACGACGACGTCGGCCTACTTCTTCGCGTCGCGCTGAAACACGATGGTCGTTTCGGGAAGGATTCGCCATCGCAGCGTCGTGTCCTTGGCGTCCTTGAAGGTGAACGTCTGGGGCTCGGTAGGGCCGTCCTTGGTGGTGACGACGACGATCTTCGTGGGCTCTGCAGACTGAATCTTGAACTTCGTCGACGAGGTCTCTCGCGGTGACCGCACCGTGACTTCGTCGCCCTTGAAGGTGAGCTTCATGTCCTTCGCAAAGTCGTCTGCGGCAGCTTGGGCTTCGGTGCTGACGCCTTCGGCCTTCACACCGGTCCAGCTACCTTCGAGCCTCGCGCCTTTGCCGCCGCAGGAAAGGCCGAGCATGGCCAAGCTAGTGGCGAAGACAGAGACGAACTTTCGGGAACCCAAACTCATGAACTTCGAGAATCGCCCCGCGCCGAGACGAATAGCCAGGTAGCTTACGCCAAACGCGCACCGGAAGGGAACGACGCTCTTAGGCGATTTCCCCCGAAGTGAGCACGCTCCGGAGCTCGCCCGTAAATGGCACGAGCTTCTGCGCCCCATCGACGCATGCAAGGCGCGTTTCGCCCTCTGCCAGCAGTGTTTCGTCGCGGGTCAGACGATACGCAAATCGAAGCGAATGGGAGCGCAGCTCAGTAAGTGTGGTCGTGACGATGAGTAGGTCGTCGAAGCGTGCAGGCGCCCGATACCGTGCGCTCGACTCGACGACGGGCAAGTGTGTGCCGCGCTCGGCCCAAGCTGCATACGTGACACCACGTTTGCGCAGCCAATCCACGCGTCCCATTTCGAAGTACTGGAAGTAGTTCGAATGGTGAACGATGCCCATGAGGTCCGTCTCGCAAAAGCGCGCTCGAAACTCCAGGGAGGACGTCCGCTCCGCGGGATATTCGGAAGGCTTCATCATCAGGCTTTCCCGTTTGTCATAGGGAGTGCCGGCACGCAACGCCGTCCGAAGGGCGACCTTCTTCTTCCCGTGGTAGGCTCGGTCCACCTCATGGCCGAGAAACGTCGCCTCCCCGTGCTGAATGCGACCAAGGCTCCGCCCAAAGCGGCGCCCGAGGACGCAGATGACGCGCCCGAAGTGCGGCCAGGTTGGCATTGGGTCGGCTTCGGTGCGGTGGCAGTGTTTGGTGCTTGGCTCCCGCTCGCCTATCTATCGCAGTGGATCGTGTCGGGTTTCTTGACGCGCCGCATGGGCCGCGCGGCTGCCCCTGACGAGGTCGCAGCATGGCTCGCGAGTCTCTCGCAGTCCGAGCGCACAACGGTGATTCTCTGGACCATCGTTCCGCACGCCGCTGCGCTCGCGCTTGCATCGGTGGCAGGCGGCTACGTGGTGGGTCGCTACGCACCAAAGGACATCGGCGTGCGAGGCGGGGCTTCTGCGGGGCTTGGCGCAGGTCTCGTTGCAGTGGTGCTTTCCATTTCGGCGAGCGGGTTTTCACCTGCACTTCTCGTAGTTCTGTTGCTGACGACCGCGTTCGCGGCTGCGGGTGCGCGGTTGGGTCTGAAAAAGCGCAGGCCTGTGGTAGGAGCGTAGGACGATGTTGGGACTGCTCGCCCCCACCGACCCGAACTGGGCCCCCGTGGCTTGCGCGAATCTCGATGCGACACTCATCGACCACGCGCACTGCGAGCTCAAAGCGGCCACGAATGCGATGTCTTTGGTCGCCCGATATCCGGACGAGCTCGATCTCGTGCTCGCCCTTTCCGCGCTCGCCGCGGAGGAGCTCGAACACTTTCGGATCGTCGTCGAACACCTGAAGGACCGAGGCCTCCAGTTGGGGACGCCTCCGGTAGACGACTATGCCGCTGCGCTTCGCAAGGCTGCACACGCCCTCCCGCAACGACACATCGAGCGACTCATTCTCGTCGATCGACTGCTCGTCGGCGCGCTCATCGAGGCTCGCTCGTGTGAGCGCTTCCGTCTGCTCTTGAGCGCACTCGGCGAAAGCGAAGCGACGCTCCGGACGTTCTACGAAGAGCTTTTCGCGGCAGAAGCGAAGCACTTCCGCACCTACGTGGACCTCGCCAAGCTGGCCGCACGGGAGCACGCACATCTCGTCGACGAACGGCTCACCCTTCTCGCGGAACACGAAGCACGCATCGTGCGCGACCTCTACGTCTTCGGACCTCGTCCTTCGATCCATGGCTGACCTCGGGGCTATCCCACACGAGGCGAGTACGTTCGCCAAGCGCATCCACGAAACGCGTGCGTGGCTCGCCGAGGCACTTCGTGAACTGAGAGCCGCTCCGTCCTCCGAATCGGCTTCGAACGTCCTTTCGCCCTTCGAGCACTACCGCGACACGTCGAGTCGGCTGTCTCTCTCTGCTTTCGAGGGCGACACCCCGCGCGATCGCGGAATACGCGCGCATGTCGCTTGGCTCATCCAGCGACGCATCCTCTTTGCACACGACGTCAAGGTCGCTTCGCTCGCAAAAGAGCCCAGAGGCACGTTGCGACTCGATCGCACCGAACCCATTTCGTACGAGGGAGCCAAGCGTGGACTCCTCACGGAGGCACATCCATTTCGCATCCAGGCATACGTCGATGCGCTCGCGAGCGCCTCTGCGGAGGTCGATGCGCAAACGCGCGCTCGAAACGAAGTTCGCTTCGAGGTAGCACAGAAGCTCGACCTCGAAGCACACGACGCGAGCCTACCGTGCTCGGTAACGACTAACCGAGAGTGCGCGCGACTCTTCTTGGACAGGACGCGCGAGCTCGCCCGCGCTTCGCGTCTTGCGATCGACCCATCGCAGGGAGAAGCACGTGGAACGGTCGTCGCCACCTTCCGAACGCTTGCCGCCAATCCAGAGGCGACGCGGGGGTTCTTTCCTGCTCGCCTCAACCACGCATGGCTGCACGATACGTTTCCGACGCTGGCCACGGCGAGGATCGATCCGAAGTCTGGACATCCGAATGCTCGCCTTTGGTTGCGTGCCCTCTCCCCCGCCATCTTCGCCACCAGCTTCGGGCGGGCACTCTACGGCCTTGGCCACGCGCTCGGTGCATCGGTCGAAGAGCCCGTACTCGCAACCATCTCGCGCGGCGACGCCATGTACCTCCACGAAGCAACGGTGGGGTGCGCGTTTTCCGCTCTTCTCGTCGATGCGACGTTCTGTCGAAAAGCCCTGGGCCTCACGGCGAGCGACGCCCGTGTCCTCACACGAGAAGTCGCGCGAACAGCGCTCGTCGTGGCGAGGCTTCGCGCCGCACGGGTGCTTGCGGATACCGAGTCGCTCGGGGACCTCGCCCAGGACGTGTTCGGCGGCGACCTCCCCACTGGCGCACGCATGGCTCTCCTGGGCCCCACGGACGAGGCACGGAGAGACTTCCTCGCCGTCCTTCGAAGCAGCGCCCTCGGCACGTTCCTGCGAAACACCTTCGACGAGGATTGGTTCCGTAACCCTCGCACGGCCGACTTCTTTCTCGCAGCCGAGCCGATCGTGACGACGCCAGAAGAACTTCGAGACATGGCCTCGTCGCTCACTCGCTCTCTGGAGGATCTCGTTTCATGAGCCTTCCCCTCCGCGCCCTCGTTGCAACGTCGGTTCTCGCGTTCGCGCCACCCACACCGCGCAGTGGACAACCACCTCGCCCGCCGAAGGTGAAACCTCCGCCCCCACCGAAACCCGCGCCGCCTCTGCCCATGTTACCGAGCGTCGGACGGGTGAGCCTCGACATTCGCGCCGATGGCGTCGTCGTCACCGAAGACGTGAACCTCCCGCGAGGCGACTATCGTTCGGGTCCGCTCTCCCTCTATGCGGCCTTCGGTGCGCCCGGGCTACCGACGGCGGTCGATGCGAAGCTGCTCACGTTGGAGGAGGGGGCGCTCGAGGCCGCGCCCGATGCGCCGAGCGACAAGCTGGACGTCGAGCTCGCCAATCGCGCACTCGTGAGTATGAACGTCCTCATCGGAAACGGCGCGATGGCGGGCGTGGCCATTCACGTACCGGAGGCCATCTTCCTTCGCCACACGGCAAAGAGCGGCATGGCCGTCTTGCGCATCCGCACGCTCGTTCCCGAGCCGGAGGAGGATGGCAGCGGGGTCCGCGAGGTGGTCGTGCGCCTTGGGTCGGTGCAAGGACAGCCTCTTACCCTTGGACGCATCGAGACTGAAGAACGCGTCGCCATCGGTACGCTCTCCGCCGAGTTTTGCGGCAAGGACGCCGAACACCGGGCGCTCTCCGTCGCCCGCCTGAAGAAGGGTGCGGTCACGAAGCAACGAGACCCGCTCGCCGCCGCCCCGGTCATGTCCGTTCGGCACGCCTCCGACGATTTGTGTGTGCGTTACATCAAAAAGAAGTAGCGCCGCTTATTGGCTCGTGTCGCCCGTCTCTGCCGTGTTCTGCGCACCCGAATCGATGAAGTAGCGGAGACCGAAACCAAAGAACGTCGCGAGATGCTGACCTGCGACGTCTTGCCTCAAGCCGCCTTCGACACTGAAGCGTTTGTCGACGAAACCGAAGCCGAGACTGAGCGAGTGCACGTTCGTGCCGACATCGTAGCGATAGCCACCACGAACGGGGAAGCGTTCGGCGATGAGATACTCTCCGCCAAGCATGGCGCGAGGCTTCGGCGTCCCGAACGTCGTGAAGTCGGTGAGCACGTCGCCTTCGACAGCGAATTTCGGCGTCGCATAGCCAATCGCGCCGACGACTTGCGTCGGAAGATATCCGTTTTCGGGATTCGTGAGGTTGCGACCGGTGATACCGATCTTCAAACCTTCCGTCGGTTGAATGGTCATGCCTGCGTCGAACGTGAACGCGCTGACCACTGGAGAATCGGGAGTACCGCCTGATACGAGACTGGCTCCGAGCGGTCCCGTCGAGATCGGCTGCTCGAGCCGCAGGTACCTTAGACCGAGACCTACCGACAGCTTCTCGGCAAGCGGATACGCGAGTGCCATGCGGAGATCGAACCATGTTCGACGAACTCCATCGGGGTCGACCATGGACCACTTTCCCGCGAGCCCTGCCGCGAGTCGATTCGTTGCAGAATCCACGATGGCAGCACCGTAGCTCTGCCTCCGCGCCTGCGGGCTGAACGCTGCGAGCGCTTCCAAATGGTAAACGCGTGCCATCGTCAGGTTGGCGGGGTTCGACATCAGCGCCGAGGTCGACGTACCGGTCGCGTATTGGGCGCCCCCCATCCCGAGCGGACGCGGGTGCTCCATGTCACCGAGGTCGTAGCCCTGTTCAGGCGTGACGGAGGACGGATCTGCGAAGGCGACCGACGGAACGAGCGTCAGGAGCGCCACGAACGACGCACCCGAAATACGTCGCAGCGTCGATCCTACGCGGAACAGGGAAGAGGTCACCATCAGCCTCCCCGGTCCTATCGGCCGCGGCGCCAAAGGGCCAAGTTTGTGACTTTCGCGTCGCGGCGCGAATGCGAATGACCCGCACGGCGTCGAGCCCCGGTCCCGTGCGCACACAGGGTTCGCTCACCCCTCGGAGGTCAGGGCGCGGAGAGGTCGCCGATGGGCTTTACGCGCCAAATGTCGTAGTTCGCCGCTTCGTTCGATGCGAAATAGACGAAGTTGTCGCGGGACCAGAAGGGCTGTACCTGCGCACTCGGGCCGTCGGTCAACTGCGTGAGCTGCGTGCCATCGACGCGAATCGCGTAGATATTCCACGTGGCCTGCGCGCTCGCACCGAACTCCTGGAAGCGCTGCCAGCCGCGATTCGAAGCAAACACGAGGTAGCGCCCGTTTGCAGACCAACGGGGTGCTCGGTTGTCCGCCTCGTCGTTGGTCACCTGGGTGAGGTCGCCGCCGTTCTGCGCATTGACGGTGAAGATCTGATCGCGGTCGTTCACGCGGCGCACGAAGGCGATCTTGCGTCCGTCACCGCTGAAAGAAGGTCCGCGGCCTTCCGCGAGCTGCGTGAAGTTCGTGCCGTCGATACCGGAGACACCCACGTATTTCACACCGCCACGCCCCATTTCGAACGCGACTTGCTTCCCGTCGGGCGATACGGCCGCGCGGTCTGCGTCCGGCGCCATGTCGGCGCGCACGACGATGCTGATCGCAGCATTCGGCGTCCTCGAGAGCGTGCGAACGATGTGGAATGCACCCATGGCGTTCGAAACGAACGCGAGTCCGCTACCATCCGGCAGCCACGATGCGCCGCGGGCGATGTACTTCGAGCTCGTGAAGAACGTGCGGCTCGATGCGCCGCTTGGGTTCACGCCCACGAGCACCTGAGACGACACATTCTGCGAGGCGTCGTAGGAGATGGCCGTCAAGAGGAGCGTATTTCCATCCGGAGAAACGACGGGCGAAACCTCGTCGATGGGGTCGTTCGTGATGCGCGAGAGGCCTTCGGCGCCAGACGCTACCGCGAGTCGAGGACGGGGCGGTGCCGGCGGCTTCGCGTTCGTCTGCACCGTTCCACTCGGCGGCGGCGGGCAGCCCATGACGAGAGCGCCGAGCGTGACGAGCGTCGCGACGGATGCAAACTGCGGAAACCGAGGGGAAGGCGAACGCGAAGCGGAGGGGAATGCGCGCATGGGGAGGCGCGCATCTTACTTCTTCGTTCCTGTCACGTGGCAAGAAAGATCCGTGCCGGCGAGTATAGTAGAGTGGGAACGACATGCTGATCGGCCGGGAACGCGAACTTGCGCTGCTGCCCGATGCGCTCGCGAAAAAACGCATCGTGACCATCTGGGGTCCCGGGGGCGTCGGGAAGAGTTCCCTCGCGCGCGAGGTAGCTGCTTCCATGAGGGCGGAAGGCGCCGAAGTGCTGTCACTCGGCTTGCGCGACGTCGAAACGACCGTCGATGGCCTCGTCGCGGCGCTCGCGAGGGAACTGGAACTCGAAAGCGCGCGGCCGGCCATTTCGGCCATCGGGCGGGCGCTCGAGGCGCGGCATCGACCCTTGATCCTGGTCGATGAGGGTGAGTCGGCACTCGAACCCCTCGCCCGTGTTCTTTCGGATCTCCTCGCGCGCACCGCCCACGTGCGTGTCCTTCTCACTTCTCGGGCGCTCTTGGGGCTCGCCGAAGAGCATCCCTTCGAGCTCTCGCCCCTCGCGCGAAGCACGGTTGACGGGGGCGCAGAGCTTGCAGACACGCCGGCGGGAAAGCTCTTTCTCTCGAGGGCGCGAACCCTCGTTCCGGGCTTTCATGTCTCGCCGCGTACGCTAGCGCTCGTCCTCGAGAGCACCGAGGGAATCCCTCTCTCCATCGAGCTCATGGCGGCAGACTGCGCCACGCTCCCCGAAGACGCGATCGTCAACCACATGCCCTCGTCCCTCGAGAAAACGATCGCTCGATCGTGGGATCGTCTGGAGCCGGAGGATAGGGAGGCGCTCATTGCCCTCGCGACTTTCTCCGGAAGTTTCTCGGCTCCCGCAGCAGAGTCCATTCTCGGGCACGCACAGGTGACGCGTCTCTCCGCCCTCCGTCGTCAATCCCTCGTACTCGTGGGCGAAGACGAGGGTGAGACGCGCTTCCGACTCTTGACGAGCGTTCGTACCTTCGCGCGACAGCAAGCGGCCCCCCTCGCTTGGCAGCGAGCCCTCGCAGCACATGCGGCCTACTTCGCGGAGATCGCACGAACGGCCAACAAAGATCGCGGGCTCGTAGAAGAGCTACTCGTCGTCGTGCAGCGAGCGGTCGCCGACGCTTCTCTCTTGCCACACGCAGTCGACGCGCTCGACGCGCTCGTGGACAAGCTGGCATTCGACATGGGTCAGGTTCGTTCGCTTCTCGACGACGTGAAAGACGCACATCCACAATCGCCTTTTCTTCCGCGTCTTCTTGCAGCGCGGGCACTCGCAAGCGAAGCGATGGGCGATCTCGTCACGGCGGGAGCGGACCTCGACCTCGCGGAACGCGTCACCTCCGCCCAAGGGGCTGTGCTCGACCCCTACGTCGCGATCGCACGCTCCGTCGTTGCCTACGGTCTCTCCGACACGCAGGGCGCGCGAAAAGCCGCGGCGCCCTACGTCGGAAACGACTTTGGTCCTCGCATTCGCGGTCGCGTGCTATCGATGCTGGGAGGAATCAACTACGTCGAAGGACATCTCGAAGCCGCGCTGCATGAGTGGCACGAGGCCGTCCGTGCGAGCCGCGAAGCAAAGGACGAACGCGCCGAACATCGGTCGACGCTGCGCCTTGCTTTTGGCCTGCTCGACGCGGGCAAACCTCGGGAGGCTCTCGCGACCCTCGCCCACCTCACGGGCCCACGCACCCCGCTTTGGCAGCGAGCGCTCGCTTCGACGTACCGAGGCAACACCCTGCGGCGACTCGGTGACATGGCGGAGGCCCGCGCGTCCCACACGACGGCAATTTCGCTCTTTCGCCAGATTGGAGCGCTGCGCTGGGAGAGCACGGCTCTCATGGACGCCGGCATCACGGAGCTCGCTCTTCACGAGCATGAGCGAGCGATGGCCTTCTTCGAAGCCGCCCTGGCGCTCGCCGAGGAGGTCAAGGACCTGCACCTGCAGGAGCTCATCTCCGGCTACCTCGCCGTCGGCATTGCCCTGAGCGGTGACCTCGAGAACGCACGTCACGTCCTCGAGAGCCAAACGAAAGCCATCACACGAACCACCGCGCGCTCCACGGAAATCCACCGCGCACATATCGAATACCTCGAAGGCGCAGCCACGCGAGACGACCTCGAGCGAGCCCTGCACCCCGATGGTCGCTCTTTGCCGAGCGATACCGAACACATCCGGTGGGCGATCACACTCGCGACTCGGTCGGCCCTGCGTCGCGAAACACCGAGCGATGCGCTCGCCATCGCCGGAAGGCGCGTCCATCTGCCCGGGACCGAAGCTGGAGCGTGGATCGATCTTTCGAAGAAACCCACCTTGGAGCGACTCCTCATCGCACTCGCGAAAGGGCATGCGGAAGGGCGCTCGCTCGGGGTGCCGGAGCTCGTGTCGGCCGGTTGGCCCGATGAAAATCTGAAGCGGGGGGCCGCGGAGAATCGCCTGCGCGTGGCTTTGAGCGCTTTGCGCGCGCTCGGCGGGAATGCCCTGAAGGGGTTCCTCCTTCATGACAAAGAGGGGTACCGGCTCGCATCTGACCTGCGTGTCATCGATTTGGGCCCTTCCGGAGAGGCATCGCCGCACGCTCGGAGCAACGTGTAGCTGTCGGGCAAGTTGCCCGGACGTTCACCGGTTCTGCTAGAACGCAGGATTGAACGGCTTCTAGGCGCGCAATCGCGCGTTTCGGCTCGCGCGCTTCCCTTCCATGGTCCTCAACGAATTCCCGCTCTGGTTTCTCCGCTTGTTCGCGGTCGGGTTCGGCCTCATTTGGGGAAGCTTTCTGAACGTGGTCGTCTACCGCGTGCCGCGTGAGATGAGTGTCGCGAGACCGGCTTCGCACTGTCCAGCCTGCAAGGCACCGGTGCAGCCCTACGACAACATTCCCGTCCTCTCCTACCTCATCCTGAGAGGCAGGGCGCGGTGTTGCGGTGCGCGGATGAGTCCGCGATACGTTTTCGTCGAGCTCATCGGGGGCGCCATCTCCCTCGCCATTCTCGAGGCGATGATTCGCCCGCTTTCTCCCACGACGCCCATCGAGCATGCCGTCGCCGTCTACCTCGCCTACTTCATGGTGAGTCTGGGTCTCGTCGCTGCGGCCTTCATCGATCTGGAACACATGTATATTCCAGATACCATCTCGATCGGCGGCGCGCTCCTAGGGGTCGTCACTGCAACCATCCGAGGCGACTCCCTCACGACATCGGTTCTCGGCGGTGCGATCGCGGTGAACGTCCTCTGGCTTCCGCTCAACTCGGTCTATCGCGTTCTTCGCGGCCGCACTGGCATGGGCTGGGGTGACGGCAAGCTCCTCGTGTTGTTCGGCACGTTCGCCGGGTGGCAGGGCGCGATATTCTCGCTTTTCGCTGCGGCCTTCATGGCCGTGCTCTTCACCGTCGCGCTCGAATTGAGCGGCCGCACGCTGAAGCTACCAGCAGCCGTCCGCGAAGAGCTCGACCAGCTCCGCGCCGCAGCCGAAGCAGGCGACAAGGAGGCCGCACAGATTCTGTCCGAAGACCCGCTCGCTGGCGACAGTGCCGATGGGGCGTTTCGCCAGCCGCTCGCTTTCGGCGCCGTGTTCGTCGTGCTGCTCGGCCTCCTCACGAAGTGGCGAACGCCCTCGTTCCGGATCGTCGCCGGACTCTTCGTCCTCACCCTCGTATTCGTTGGCATCGGCAAGGTGCTCAAAAAGCCGCTGCGCCCGCTCGACGAAGCCGAGTCTTCATCGGAAGGGCAAACCGAGGAGGAAAAAGCCACCTCGGAAATTCCGGACCGCGACGAAGAACCGGTCATGCAGCGTTCGCTCCCGCTCGGTCCCTTCCTGATCCTCGGGTTTCTCGCCTACATCTTCGGCATGAACAAGGTGCTCATCGGCTATATCGGTCTTTCGCTCCCGATGTTCTGAGGGTCCCTTGTTCCGGAAGGCCGTTGGCACTACACGAAGACCGGGCTTCATGAGACCGCACGTCGTCATCGTGGGAGGAGGTTTCGGAGGGCTGGCGTGTGCCCGCGCCCTGCATGGTGCGCACGTCGACGTGACGCTCGTCGACCGGACGAACCACCATCTCTTCCAGCCGCTCCTCTATCAGGTGGCAATCGCAGGGCTCTCGCCCGCCGAAATCGCCGTTCCCATCCGCTCGGTCCTCTCGAAGCAAGAGAACGTGCAAGTGCTCCTGGGTGAAGTGACGGACATCTCGCTCGAAAGGCATGAGCTTTCGATTGCAGGTCCAGCAGCGCACTCGAGCCGTACGCTCACGTATGACCATCTCGTTCTCGCCGTCGGAGCGAAGACGAGCTACTTCGGTCACGATGAGTGGAGTCAGGCCGCACCGGGTCTGAAGTCTCTCGAAGACGCCATCGACATCAGGCGAAGGGTGCTCACCGCGTTCGAGCGCGCCGAACTCACCGAGAGCGTAGAAGAACGCCTCCACCTCATGACCTTCGTCGTCATCGGTGGTGGCGCAACGGGTGTCGAGCTCGCCGGCGCGATCGCAGAGCTGGCCCACTCGATTTTGCAGGACGATTTTCGAGCCATTCGTCCGGAGAAGGCCAAGGTCATTCTCGTGGAAGCAGGTGACCGTTTGCTCACGAGCTTCGACGCCTCGCTCTCTCATGCCGCGAAGGAACAATTGGAAGAACTCGGGGTCGAGGTGCGCCTCGGAGAACGCGTTACAGCGCTCGACGAACGCGGCGTCGATCTCAGCCGCGGCGCGGGTGACCAGAAAGTCGAGACGCGCATTTCGTCCGATACCGTTCTCTGGGGCGCGGGTGTACGCGGCACGAGGCTCGGAGAGAAGCTCGGCGTTTCTCTAGACCGACAAGGCCGGGTCATCGTCGAAAACGATTGCTCGATTCCCGGGCATCCCGAGGCGTTCGCCATCGGAGACATGGCGCACTTCGATGTCGGCGGCACCCCCCTCCCAGGGCTTTCGCCCGTCGCGATGCAGCAGGGACGCTACGTCGCGCGCGTGATTCGCGACCAGGAAGCAAAGAAGAACAGGTCGCCGTTTCGCTACAAAGACAAGGGCACGATGGCCACCATCGGCCGAAGTCGTGCCATCGCGCAGACTGGGAAGATGCATCTGACGGGGATGACCGCTTGGCTCGCGTGGCTCTTCGTCCACCTGCTCTTCCTCATCGGGTACCGAAACCGCATCGTGGTACTCTTCAACTGGGCGTGGTCGTATGTATTCTACAAACGTGGCGCCCGACTGATTACCGGTAGAATTCCCGGTCCAGGAGCGAGCTGACCCGTGTCCCTTTTCATGGCCACCATCTATGACCGCTTCATGCGGAGTGCCGAGGAGGCGTGTCTGCAGGGTTGGCGGCGAGAACTGCTCTCCGAAGCGAATGGCGAAGTGCTGGAGCTCGGCGCGGGAACGGGTGCGAACCTGCCCTTCTATACAGGCAGCCTTTCACGGCTGGTATTGAGCGAGCCCGACCCACACATGCGAAAGCGCCTCGAGCGCGCCGTCTCGAACGCAAGCCTGCAGGGGCTCGACGTTTCGCCCGCCTCGAGCGGAGACCTGCCGTTCGACGACTCGAGCTTCGACTGTGTCGTCTCGACCCTCGTGCTCTGCTCCGTGGAGAGCCAGGACAAGACGCTCGCTGAAGCGCTTCGCGTGCTCAAGCCCGGCGGAAAGCTCATCTACCTCGAGCACATCGCCGCACGAGACAATCCGGCGCGCCTCGCCTGGCAGAAGCGAGCTGAACCCTTCTGGAAGGTGCTCGCCGGCAACTGTCACACGGCGCGACGCACGGACTTGGCGCTCAACCGCGCCGGCTTCGTCGTCGAATCCGAGACCTACGAGAGCATGCGAAAGTCGCTGCCGATCTATCGGCCGACCATCCGAGGCGTTGCCCGCAAAGCCTGAGGCGCACGAGGCCTCGCACGCGCCTCCTGCCCGAACGTCCGAATGTATTGTTGCCCATCGTGCGGCATGCGTGGCACATGCTGTTCATGTCCGGCATGCGCTCGATTTCCGCCCTTCTGTTTCCGTGCCTCGCGGCAGCGCTCGGGTTCGCGTGCGTGCAAACGTCGCCGCAGGTTGCGCTCGATGCCGGGGTGATCGGCGACGCCGCCCCAGAGGCCGACCTTTCCCCCGACGCGTCGACCACGAAAGATGCGAGCGTGACCGATGGCTCTACTCAGGATGCCCAAAGCGACGCGGCACCCAAGAAGTGTCACATGCTCGGCCAGGCTGGCCCCAAGGTCACCGTCCAGACGGGCGCGCTCCCTGCGCCTCCGGGCTTTGGCGGATCGATCGTGCCCTCCGTCTATGCGCTGCTTTCCCGAACCGTCTATGGCAACGTGCCCCTCACTGGACTCGACAGACCCGAGACCG
Source organism: Polyangiaceae bacterium (assembly GCA_046351415.1). GTDB lineage: Bacteria > Myxococcota_A > Polyangia > Polyangiales > Polyangiaceae > JABFRG01. The sequence goes on from JAXLYO010000005.1 coordinate 464,072, forward strand.
TCGAGGTAACCGACTCGAAGATCGACTTCATCATCGGTGACGCCGCGAACGCCCAGACGGCGAGCGTCGACTACACGACCAACGAAGCCTCGCTCGAATTCACGGTCACGTGCGGCACCGCTCTCGGTGTGGCGGTCGGAACGAAATACTCCATGGGCTTTTCCGCTGGGCGCGTCGGCTTCACCACTTACGCCACGCTGCCTGGTGGCGGCGTCATCGAATCGCAATACGGCTCGTTCTGAACCTGCGTCGCGACAAAAACAGAAAAGCCGCCCGAGAAGGCGGCTTTTCGAGCGTCGAAACGAGTGTACTTAGACGCCCTTGCGGTCTTCGATCTTCACGTAGTCGCGAGCGGTGGCGCCCGTGTAGATCTGGCGCGGACGGCCGATCTTCGTCGACTGATCTTCCATCATCTCCTTCCAGTGGGCGATCCAACCGGGGAGACGACCGATGGCGAAGAGCACGGTAAACATGTTCGTCGGGAAGCCGAGTGCGCGATAGATGATCCCGGAGTAGAAGTCGACGTTCGGATACAGCTTGCGCTCGACGAAGTAGCTGTCCTTGAGCGCTGCCTCTTCCAGCTCCTTCGCGATGTCGAGGAGCGGGTCCTGGATGCCGAGCTTCGTCAAGATCTTGTCGCACGTCGTCTTGATGATCTTCGCGCGCGGGTCGAAGTTCTTGTAGACGCGGTGACCGAAGCCCATGAGGCGGAAGTTCGAGTTCTTGTCCTTCGCGAGCTCGACGTACTTCTTCACGCCGCCGCCTTCGCGCTTGATGCCTTCGAGCATCTCGATGACTTCTTGGTTCGCGCCGCCGTGGAGCGGGCCCCAGAGCGCGAGGATACCCGCAGCGATGGATGCGAAAAGGTTCGCGCGCGAGCTACCGACGAGGCGCACCGTCGACGTAGAGCAGTTTTGCTCGTGGTCGGCGTGAAGGATGAAGAGGAGGTTCATCGCCGCTTCGACCTCGGGGTCGACCTCGTAGGGCTCCGCGGGAACGCTGAACATCATGTTGAGGAAGTTCCCGCAGTATTTCAGGTTGTTCTGCGGATAGACGAACGGTTGACCGATCGAGCGCTTGTAAGCATAAGCCGCGATCGTTCGGATCTTCGAGATGAGACGAGCGACGGTCGTGTCGAGCTGGTCCTTGTTCGAAAAATCGACGTCTTCGGGATAGTACGTCGAGAGCGAGCACACCATCGACGAGAGAACCGCCATCGGATGCGCCGTTGACGGGAAGCCATCGAAGAAGTGCTTCATGTCTTCGTGGATGAGCGAGTGACGCGTGAGAAGGCCCGAGAAGCGCTTCAATTCGGCTTCGGTCGGAAGGGTTCCGTAGATGAGGAGGTACGCCGTTTCGACGAACGTCGATTTCTCGGCGAGCTGCTCGATCGGAATGCCGCGATAGCGAAGGATGCCCTGCTCACCGTCGAGGAACGTGATGGCGCTCTTGGTCGACGCGGTGTTCATGAACGCCGGGTCGAGAGTCACGAGGCCAGTCTTGGCGCGAAGCTGTGCGATATCGAGCGCACGCTCGTTCTCAGTTCCGACGACGACGGGAACTTCGAGGGATCCGATGGAGACTTTTTCTGCTGCCTTGTCGGTCATGATGACTTCCTGATGTTTGAACGTCCTACCCGCAGCGGCATTCGCCGCTCGCGTTCCGGTGCGCTGCGAAAGACGAAACGCACCTTAGCCAGATACACGCGACGACGCCGAAATGGTTCCAAAAAACGAACGATATGGAACAGATAGGGACGGTTACCTACAGCAACCACCCCCCTTGACGTAGCCAGGTGCGGCACCCGCTCGCCGCCAGCTGCCGCCCAAGAACGGCGAAGCGGACGACCACGCGTGTTTTGGGCTTGGGACCCAAAACTGGGGGAGAGACTCTACTGAGCTTTGCTCAGTAGAGAGGGGGCAAAGCCCCCACAGGCTGTTTTGGGCTTGGGACCCAAAACTGGGGGAGAGACTCTACTGAGCTTTGCTCAGTAGAGAGGGGGCAAAGCCCCCACAGACAGAAAGCGCCGCAACGAGCCTCGCGGGGTTGGGGGAGGGGCGAGACTCGCTGCGACCCCTGCACCCTAGCGTCGAACAGGATGGGTGTGTAGCCCCTCATCGGGCCTTAGTGCTCGAATTAAGGACGTTTTTTCGCACCTTCACCCACCACGAAACATCTGTTTGGGGACGGCTTCACCACAGGCGGCGCAATTCTTTCGCACGTTATGGAAGAGGTAAAACCTACCAAAACTGGCAAAAACCTATGTACCCCGAGGGGTTTAGCTGTTTCGCCAGAGGCGGCGTGCGTCCGCCTGCTGCAAGGCGTAGCGGCGCTGCTCTTGAACGAAGGCGCCGTACGCGCGCGGGATGCGGGCGTCCTCCGCCATCTTGTAGAGCACCATGAGCGCAGCTTCTGCGTCATCGGTCGCTCGGTGCGCGTTCTCGAGGCTTACGCCGAGGCGCGCTGCCATGTCGCCGAGCGTGCGGGACTTTTCGTCGGCGAATACGGCGCGCGCCCAAACGAGCGGATCGAGCCACTCGATGATGCGCTTCATGTGCGGGTGGCCGTCGAGCGGTGTGCCCGCGCGCGTGAACTCCATCCACATGAAGGCCTTGTCGAAGCTCGCGTTGTACGCCGCTGGCACGCAACCCGCGAGCGCGTCGATGACCTCGTGTGCGATCGCCTCGAAGCGTGGCGCGTCCTTGACGTCGTCGTCGGAAATGCCGTGAACGGCGCGTGCATCTTCGGCGATGGGAATTCCCGGGTTTACGAGCCAGCTGTGCTTACGAACGACAGACCCGCGCTGCCCGACCACGATGCCGATTTCGATGACGCGATCGGTCTCCGGGTTGCGCCCCGTCGTTTCGACGTCGAGCACCGCAATGGGGATGTCGTGCCATGGCTCCTCTGCGGAGATCCACTCGACGACGCCACGAATGGCGACCTTGAGCAGATGCGCGATTCCGGGATAGTGCCTTCCCGTCGGAAAGCACCCGCAGCCATCGGAGGTCGCGCGCGTCACTTTTGCTTCGGTGCCACGCCGGCAGTGGAGGAGGCCGTAGGAGCTGCCGTCGGGGCTGCGCTTGCACTTCCGCTCGCAACCGGGGCAGCCCCTTGTGCCTTCGGATCTAGGCCCTTCATGCGCATTTCGAGGTCGATCCAGTCGTACAGCGACTGCTCCCCGTTGGCGCCACCTTCGAACAAACGTCCGTTGATGTAGATGGTCGGCGTTCCCTTGACGTCGAGCGCCTCTGCGAGCTTCTTGTCGCGCGTGATGCGATCGGTCGTCTCGGCGCTGTTCAAGTCGGCCTTGAAGCGCGTCATGTCGAGACCGACTTCCTTTGCATAGCCTTCGAGGTCGAGCAGACTGTTGCGCCCCGAGTTCTGGAACATCTTGTCGTGCATCTCCCAGAATTTGCCCTGCTTGGCAGCGGCAATGCCCGCGCGTGCGGCGATCTCACCATTCGGATGGCCCGGGAGCGGCATGAACTTGTAGACCGAGCGCACGTAGCCTCGTTCCGTGAAGATCTTCTTCAGGAGCGGCGCCATGCCCGCGCAGTGAGGACACTCGAAGTCGGCGAACTCGACGATGGTGATGGGCGCATTCAGCGAGCCCTTCGACGGAGAGTCGTCGATCTTCACGTCCTTCAGTCGACTTGCCTCGAAGCGATTGCGGTACGCGCGTTCGACCTGTTCGTCGGTCATGCCGTCGCGCACGGCCTTCACCAAGTATTTCGCGGCCGGCATGCACCCGTCGCAGGTCTTCTTCTCGTTCAGGCACGCCGCGATCGACGCACCAGCACCTTGGCACGGCGGGGCGAACTTCGTGACGTAGCCGCTCCATTCTTTGCGTTCACGAGGGGTCAGCACGCTCGTATCGACCCCGGGAAGGGTGATGTCCGCCTTCGTCGTGTCGGCGCTGGCCTGCCCTGCACCGGCCCCGGCGCCGGCATTGTTCTGGCAGGACCCCTGCCCGCCCCCCAGAAACGCGACCAGAAGCGATGAAAGTACTGCGAATTTGCTGCCCATCGGTCGCGCATCGTAGGCAAAAAACCGCGGCGGGAGAAGAAGGAAGAACGGAAGACCCGGCAATTGGGCGCAAATCCAGAGGGGCCTGCGCAAATGTCCTGGGCCCGCGTATGAGTAGGCGCAAATGAGCGCAAATGAAGCGTAGCGGAACGCCTATCGGCGCGTAGCGGAACGCCTATCGGCGCGTAGCGGAACGCCGAACTGCGGCAAAAGCGCTCGCGGACCGGGGCCGAAGAAGCTAGCGTGCGTCCCGCTTTGCGGGGACTTCACATCCAATTCGAAGATGCCTCGGACGCGACCTCCGCGATGAACGAAGCCCTGCGCGCGGTGACGCTCGGCGATGAAGCGCGCGCACAAATCCGTGGCGCGGGGGGCGTCGGTGAATGGGTTCTCGTCACGCTCAGCATCGGCTCCCGCTCCACCGCGGCGATGGCCGCCGTGATCGACGAAGGTGGCCACTTGCTCGCTCAGTTCGACGCACGCGATTGGGAACGCATCCAAGCGTTCACGCTCCGTAGTCAGTCGCCTCCTTCGAGCCGCGCACCACGCTACGAGCCACGCATTCGCGACGTCCACATGCCCTCCGCGTTTCCCACGACGGCCGAAGGGCTCGGCGCGCCCTTCCTGCAGGTGCTGCACTATCGCAGCGACGAAATCGATGAAGAGGAAGGCAGCGGGCTCGACGCAACGCTCTCGTCCCACGGCATGGTCGTCGAAGCCGCGCGCACATTGGAGCGCTGCGAAGATCGCCTCCGCACGAGCCGATTTCACGTCCTCGTCCTCACGATGACGAAGGGCGCCCCCGAGCTCGCGCTCCTTTCGACGTTGCCCGCGGAAGGTCGACCGGTGATCGTCTGCCTCGGCACGGGTGCAGAATCCATCGACCTCGTTCGCGCATTCCAAGCCGGCGCCGACGAATGTCTCAGCCGTGAGGTCTCGCCGAGTGAACTCGCAGCGAGGCTTGCCGCGCTCGTGCTCAAAAAGCGCGCGCAAAAAGACGACCCGCACGGTAATCCCGGCGCTGCCTGAACGCTGCTGAATCCCATGCCGGACGACATTCCCATCTACGACGATGAAGAGGCCTTTGGCGACGATGACGAGAGCGCAGCGACGAGACGCGGTCGCACTTTCGCACGTGAGCTCATCGTGGTCGGCGGCGGACGCGGCGGCGTAGGCAAGAGCCTGCTCGCGCAAAACCTCGCCGTCTACTACGCGCAACTCGGAAAGGCCGTCGTCCTCGTCGATCTCGATCCAACGGGGTCCAACATGCACAACCAACTCGGCGTGCTGCCCGGCTCGGTCACGTCCCTCGGCGACGAAGCGGGTTGGTTCGAAGAGGCGTCTTCGCCCACGTCCGTCCCAGGCCTTCGCCTGCTTCCCTACCCCCACGACGCACTCCGGCCGCCCCCTTCGCTCCGCGGCAGCCGTCGTGCGCGTTTTCTTCGGGCGCTCCGCACGCTCTCGGCCGATCAACTCATCGTCGACGTAGGCCCCGGCCATGGCGAGCTCGCGCTCGATATCATGCAGAGTGCAGACGTTCCGATATTGGTGACGGAGCCCGAGCCCCCTGCCATCGAGGCTACGTATCGTTTCATCCGGGCCTCCTATCTGCGCCGCCTCCGTCGCGCGATGATGCACGATCGCCTGCGCGGCACGTTCTTGGAGCGTGCGCTCGCGGAGCTTGGCCGCCTGCCTGCCCCCATCGACCTCGTTCGCACCTGCGCGAAAGCAGACGTACGTCTCGGCGAGCTCGCCTGGGCGGAATGCTTCCGAACGAAGCACTATCTCGTCGTCAATCAGACGCGCATTCGCCAAGACGCCGAACTCGGCGGCTGGATGAGTGACCTCGCAAAGCGCCACTACGGCGTCCAAGTCGACGAGCTCGGACACATCGAACACGACGACACCGTGTGGCTCTCCGTACGCCGTCGAAAGCCTCTTCTCCTCGATAGCCCGACGTCGAAGGCCGCGCGCAACCTGGAGCGCATTGCGAGGCGCGTCGTGGCACTCACGCTCTCCCGTGATCGAAGCCAAGAGGCCCTCCCCAAGGTGCCGACGCCGGTGCCGCACTTCTACGCCCTTCTCGGCGTGGCGCGCGGTGCGGGCGACGAAGAAGTGCGCCGCGCCTACAAACGAAGGCGCGAGATGTACACGCAGGAAGCGCTGCCCACGGCCTCGCTCCTCGACGACAAGGGGCTGCGCGAAGAGGTGCGCCTCCTCGACGAAGCGTACGACACGCTCCTCGACCCCATTCGGCGACGCGCCTACGATCTCTCGACTTTCCCCGAAGAGAGCGCGCGCGAAGAGTCCCCCCGCGAAGGCCCCAAAGAGCTGTCCATGGAGCAGCTCGAAATGCAGGCTCGACTGCTGCGAGACGTCGGTCCCGATACGGAGTTCACGGGCGAGCTCCTGAGGGACATCCGCACAGCCCTTGGTACCGACCTGGGCGATATCAGCGCACGAACGAAAATTTCGAAGGCATACCTTCAAGCCATCGAGGAAGAGAACGTCGCTGCCCTACCCGCCATGGTGTACGTGCGTGGGTTCGTCGCCGAGCTCGCGAAGTTCTTGAAGCTCGACCCGGCACAGGTGCAGCGTTCGTACTTGAGGCGCATTCGAGCGAGTGCGCAGGTGAAGAGCGAATAGTGACGAACAGCGAGAACCGCGAGAAGGAGCCGCCCAGACCCGTGCCGCCCTTCTTGCGCAAACCAGCGCTCTTCGGGGTCATCCTCGCCACCGTGGCGTTCGCGATGCGGTTTGCCGCGGGGCGCGCATTCGGCGGTGAATCCGTTTGGGACGGACACTATTACGAGTACTACGCTGGCCGCATCGCAGAAGGGTTCGGGTACTCGGACAAGCTCGTCGTAGGCGGCGTCGACATCGGTCACGCGTCGTGCCACTACCCCGTCGGCTACAGCGCCTTTTTGGCTGTATTCTACAAAGTCTTTGGCCACAACCTCTTGGTGGCCCGGTTGTTCGACACCTCGGTGGGAACGGCGCTCGCCCTCGTGACGTGGCGGTTCTCGCGTTATGCACTCTCCGAGACCCGCGCTGCCATCGCAGGTATCCTCGTCGCGCTGCATCCAGGTCTCGTCCTCTACGGCGCGCTCACGATGAGTGAACCCCTGTCGTCGTTGCTGACGCTCGTGTCGTTTTGGGTTCGCGTCCGCACGAAACACGAAACGCGCGCGATGATTGGCTCGGCGCTCGTGCTCGGCGTTGCAGCGCTCGTCCGTCCGCCCGTCCTGCTCTGTGCCCCTTTTCTCGTCGCACTTCCGAAGGCGGTGCGGACCTCGGCAGCGTCACGATGGTCCAAGGCCCCGCGCGTCCTCGCGTCTCTCGCGCTTGTCCTCGGCTTCACGCTGCTGCCGATTCTGCCTTGGAGTGCTCGCAACTGCGCACGCATGGACGGGTGCGCGCTCGTCAGCACGAATGGCGGGTGGAACCTGGCGATCGGCGCGTTTCCGCGTGCCACCGGACGCTTCGAAACCTTGAAGAGCGCCGACGGATGCCGTGACGTGACGGGCCAGGTACAGCAAGACCGTTGCTGGTTCCAATATGGTGTGCACTACATTAAAACGGAGCCCGGGCGTTGGCTCTCCCTGCTTCCCAAGAAGTGGTCCTACACCTTCGATCACGAATCCTTCCAGGTCGAATACCTGCATCAGGCCCGCCCCGAACGATGGCCTGAGGAGCGCCGCACCTTCGGTCGCAAGGTGCTTACGGCTTGTCATTCGGCACTCGTCGTCGCAGCTGCATTCGCAGCCGCAAGGCTCCCTCGCCTGAAGCGGAAGCCGGCTGCAAGCGATGTCTACAGCGGAGTCGTGCTCGTGGTCCTCGCTCTCGCCACGTACTTCACGATGCAGGGAAATCCGCCGGTCCTCTGGCCGCTCTTGTTGCTCACGCTCGCCCTGCTCGCTTTGCCCCTTCCCTTTCGATCACGCGAGAGCCTCGCGATGACTCTCGGCCTCGTGTTCGCGGCAAGCATCGTGGTAACCCACGGCATCTTCTTCGGCGAAGATCGCTATCACGTCGTTCTCACGCCCGTGCTGTGCATCCTGGCCGCAGGAGCGCTCCGCCAGAACGACGCGCGAGCGGCCGCGTGAAGGTGCGTAGGTCGCGTTTTGGGCTCGGGACCCGCAGAGCGAGCGGAGCCCTCGTGATGCGCGTTTTGGGCTCGGGACCCGCAGAGCGAGCGGAGCCCTCGTGATGCGCGTTTTGGTCCTGGGACCCGCAGAGCGAGCGGAGCCCTCGTGATGCGCGTTTTGGGCTTGGGACCCGCAGAGCGAGCGGAGCCCTCGTGATGCGCGTTTTGGGCTTGGGACCCGCAGAGCGAGCGGAACCCTCGTGATGCGCGTTTGGGGCTTGGGACCCGCAGAGCGAGCGGAGCCCTCGTGATGCGCGTTTTGGGCTTGGGACCCAAAACCGGGAGTGGGACCCTATGGAGCTTTGCTCCATAGGGCGAGGGCAGAGCCCTCGTTAAATGTCTTCGCCCGAATCGCGACGACGTTTCGCGATTGCGCGCTCTTGCTCGACGAGGTCGGCCAGCGTCTGACCGCGAATCGTCGTGGGGGGCTCGTCTCCCATGCGCCGCCGGGGGACGGGCGATGCGGGCGGATGGGTGATCGATGCGGCCTTGTCGTCCATCCACCCCGAATCGACCTCTTCGTCGTCGAGATCCTTCACTTCGTCGATGGTGATCGGAATGGAATCACCATCGCGCGAGGGCGCAGACGTGAGCGCGGGAACGAGCTGCCACCAAGCGTCGAGCATCTCTTTCGCCGAAGAGAACCGCTGTTCGGTGCGCCGCGCAATCGCGCGTGAGACGAAGTGGTCGAGCTCCGGAATGTCCGGTGCATTCTCCACGAGAGACAAGAACGGCGGGTCTTCCTCGGCCTTCATTTTCATGACGGCCTCCATCGACTTGCTCGAAAAGGGAAGCTGACCCGAGAGGCATCGGAAGATGACGCACCCGAGCGAATAGATGTCCGTCTGAGGCGCGACGTCCTTGGGGTTTTGCAGTTGCTCCGGCGACATGTAGCCCATACTTCCGAGCACGTGCTCTTTGGAAGTGAGCGACCCTTGTACGCTGCCGGAGCGCGCGAGGCCAAAATCGATGAGTTTCACGACCGGCTCGCCGGCCCGGCCACCGCCCTCTTGGAGGAAGATGTTGCCGGGCTTGAGGTCGCGATGAATCACGCCGATCGCGTGGAAGTCGCGGACCCCCATGATCATCTGTGGAACCCAGTCCGTGAAGACATCGAGCGGAATGGGGCCTTCCCGCTTCAGCCGAGCATCGAGCGATTCCCCCTGCAAGTGCTCGAGCACCAGGAACGGCTGACCTTTCTCGTAGCCGAAGCCGAGGATCTTGCCGACGTGGCGGCTCTCGAGGCTGGAGAGCACCAGAGCTTCGCGCGCGAATCGTTCTCGGAGCTCGTCGGCGAGATCGTCTTCGGGAACCTCGAGCATCTTGATCGCGACGCGGCGGTTGCTCGCAATATGGACCGCTTCCACGACACGCGACGTTGCGCCCGCGCCAAGAGAACCGAACAGCCGGTATTCGGACAACCGAGATGGCTCGAGCGCCATAGATACACGAGCTTACACCCATTTCGGGTTTCAAGGCCACGGCACCGCAAAAACTCGCTCGGCTCCGCTCGAATAGGGGCCCTCACCGTGCGACACGCCAAAGCCAAAGGAGGAACCGAACGGGCTCCAAAAGTCATGGCGAGCGCCCGCCAAGCCCCCAAAGGGGCCCCAAAGGGCCTCGCATTTCCCTGAAAACCCCGCGTTTCGGGAGCCAGCGCCGATTGTCGAACGGAAGGTTCGGAATTTGGTAAACTGAAGCGTGATGTCCACTTTCGAAGTGGACCCCCGTCGCGGCACGTGCCCCGACGTCTTTGCGAGTCGGCTCTGCTTCCGCACCCGACTTGCTCCTTGCACGAGGGCCTCACCGCCCCTGCCCTTCGAATGGGCCTTTTCATGAGCATGCGAAATTCGTCAGATTCATTTCCGGAGCCGCCCGAGCTCCCCTCTTTTCGGGTCGAAGAAGATGCACCACTGCCGGTCGAAGAGCGGCACACGGGGACGGGGCTCGTCCGGCACGACGTTGCGCTCGACGAGGATCGCATCGATCCGGACGCCGCCAAAGTCGTGCGGCGACTCGAACGGAGCGGCTTCCAAGCGTATCTCGTCGGCGGCTGCGTGCGTGACCTCCTCCTCGGAGGCAAGCCCAAAGACTACGACGTCGCCACCAGCGCGCGTCCCGAGGACGTGCGAGGCCTCTTCCGAAACTGCCGCATCATCGGCCGGAGGTTCCGTCTCGCCCACGTCATGTTCGGCGGACGCAGCTATGGGCGCGGCAGTGGTGGCGGGGGCGGCGTGAACGGCGGCGTGAAGATTGTCGAAGTCGCAACCTTCCGCCGAATGCCGCACGAGCTCACCGCACTCGGTGCAAGCGCCTCCGACGCTTCCGGTGACGAAGACCTCATCATCCGAAACGACAATGTATTCGGCGAGGCACACGAAGACGCCTTGCGGCGCGACTTCACCATCAACGCGCTCTTCTACGATCTCGATCGCCGCCAGGTGCTCGATTGGTGCGGCGGTATGGAGGACATCAAGCAACGTGTCATCCGTACCATTGGCGAGCCTTCGGTTCGGTTCCGCGAAGACCCCATCCGGATCCTGCGAGCGATCAAGTTCGCATCGCGGCTCGACCTCGGTCTCGACCCAACGTTGTACGAGTCCGCCGTGTTTCATCGCGAGGAGCTCGCGAAGGCAGCGAAAGCGCGTGTCTTCGAGGAAATCCTTCGTCTCCTCCGCGGTGGAGCCTCGTCGCGCTCGATCTACCTCCTCTGGGAAATCGGCGCGATGGCCGTGCTCCTGCCCGAGCTATCGGCTTATCTCGACGACGACGAGGGCACCGGCGGTGGCTCGGCGCGCATCTATCGGCGGCTGCGAGCGGTCGACAAGCTCACGAAGTCCCGCGGCGCCATCGACGACATCGCTCTCTGGACGACGCTTCTTTATGAGCCCATGAAGGAACTCGCGAGCGGGGGCGAAAGCGCCGACGACGTGGATGCCTTCTTGGAAGACCTCATTCGACGGCTCAACATGCCCAGGCGCGTGGCCGACGGAGTGGGCCGAATCACGAAACAGCTTCCGCGTCTCCGCAAAGGCCAGTTCGGTCGCTTCATGCTCACCGACTTGGGCGCCGCGGCACTCGACGTGCTCGAAGTAGACCTCATGTCGAAGGGGCGTGACGCGGCTTCGATTGCGCACCTGCGCCGTCAGCGTGCCGAGGCCATCGCGAACGCGCCCAGGCAGCGCCGACCTTCGCGGTAGCTACAGCACTCAGCAATTCGATTGACCTTGGTAGCCGGAGTGAAGATCGAGTGACAGGAGCGGCATGCACAGCTTTGATCACGAACTCGACCGCGCGTCCATCCATTGAGCGAGCTCCGACGAGGGCTTCTCGCTCAGCGGCCCAGACAAGCGGCCGGGGATCTTGTGCGGAGCGGAAACGAAGCCGTGCCCCCGTGACCCGCGGTCCTTCTCCCGACATCCGATCCTATCCAACGCCTTCTCAAGTCCGATCGAACGCCGACGAAGTCGGCTAGGCGATGCCTCAACTATCGTCTTCGACCTGATCGCGAAGAGCCTTCAAGTCTGCTCCGCAAGCGCACATCTTCGGAACGCGATGCTTGTGATAAATGCGCTCGCACTTCGGGCAGACGCGCGCGTCGTGCTCGTACGAGATGCCTTTGCCGCTTTCGGCGCACTTCTTTCCAACGAGCTGGAGCGGCTCCAAGATCTTCTGGCCCGCGTACTCGTCGGCTTCCGGAAGGCGCGCCTTTACCGTGTCGGGCACTTCGACACGTTCGGGAACCCGCTCGAACGCTTCTTTCAAGATCCAAGCAGCAGCTTGAGGGTGTGCCTTGGCACGGACCTGGAAGGAGAACGTCTTGCCTTCTTCGTCTTTGCCCGTGAGGGAAAGCGCTTCGGGCCCTTCCGCCCACGCGACAGACTCGAGGTTGAACCACGGAATGCGACGCACGCTGCCGCGCTCGAATGCCACCCCGGGTGCACCGACGCGGAGAGCAGCTTCGCCGCTCGACGAAAACCAAAGCGCGAGCGCGACCGCGACCGCGCCACTCGCGAAGAACCAGAAGGCCTTGTCGTGAAGGATGCTCTCGCCATCGCGGCCGAACTGAGCATAGGTCCCTGCGCCGAGCGCAAGTGCGCCGACGAACGCGAGCACGTAGACGATGGTCGAAGACGTGGTGCTTTCGGGCAAGAAGCGCCGATCGATTCGTTCGGCGGGGCGCGCTTTCTTTTCGCCCTTCTTCTTCTTCGTCTTGCTGGCGGGAGCCGCTTCCTTCGTCGTCATGTCGCTCCTACCTTCCTACTTCTTCTTGTTCTTGGCAGCGGCCTTGGCGAGGAGATCACCGAAGGTACCGAACCCGCCCGAGCCGAGCGAAGTCTTGTGGGCCTCGTAGTCCTTGCGTTCGGCATCATCCTTCGCGCCGCGAACCGAAAGCTTCAGGCGACCGTCGCCCGTCTCGAGGACCTTGGCCGTGAGCTTCGTTCCCTCGGGGAAGGCCTTGCGGAGGTCAACGCCGCGTGCGACTCCGAGCTCGGCTTGCGGGATGAGACCGCGACCACCGCGACCGTCGGTGCCTTCGAGCTGCACGAATACGCCGTACGTCTCGATGCGGACGACTTCGCCCGTCACGATCGCGCCGACGCGAACGCCGGGCCCCGTTGCAGCAGGCTTTTCCGGTGCCGGCAGCATGGCTTTCAGCGAAAGGGTCACGCGCTGTTTGCCCGCGGAGTCTTGCTTGATCTCGAGCACCTGGGCTTCGATGTTCTGACCAGCTTCGATGCGATCTTGTACCGAGGCGCCGCGCTCGTGCGAGAGCTCGGAGCCGGGCAAGAGCGCCTCGAGGCCACCGATGTCGACGAAGGCGCCGAAGTCACGAACGGCCGTCACGATGCCGTGGACGACCTTCCCGGGGCTGAGCGCCGCAAGCGTCTGCTCACGTTGCTCACGTGCGCCCGCTTCGAGGACGCTGCGGCGAGAGAGAACGATGCTGCGACCGCCTTCTTTGATCTCGAGCACGTGGAATTGCATCGACTGCCCGATGTACTCGTCGCTCGGAAGCGCCTCCTTTCCACCGGCGCCCTTTTCGTCCTTCTTGCCAGCGGGAGCGGTCGGCCGTGCGCCGCGAGGCATCTGGGAGGCCGGGCAGAAGCCTCGAACCCCTTTGCCGAGGTCGACTTCGTAGCCGCCCTTGTTGACACCCGTGATCTTTCCTTCGACCGGAACGCCCGCTTCGCGGGCCTGCATCACGCCGCCAACATCGACGGTCTTGCCGCCTGCTTTGGCGAGACGAATGGTCCCGGCGCGGTCGTCGACCTCGATGACGCGCGCGCGGACCTTGTCGCCCACGGCCACTTCGACTTCTCCCTGATCGTTTCGGAGCGCGTCGGTATCGATGAACGCCTGGCGCTTGCCCTCGAGTTCGACGAACACGTCGTCACGACCTACGTGAACGACGACGCCCTCAACGGTCGAGCCGATCCGGACGCTCACCCGGGACGCCGTGCCCGCACCTGCCCCCCCGCCGCCTTTCTGGTTGGCGGTACGGGCGTTTTCTTCGAACATGGCCGCAAAGCTGTCTTTTTCCGACATAACGCGCTGGTCTTAGCATGCTTGGCGCTTTTTTGGATGCCGTAGGAGAAAGGTTTCGGGCTAGACTTCGGGGCTATGTCCTCATCCACGATTGACGCCATGAACAGCAGCATCCTGTCCTTCGACCTGCTTGAGCATCCGTTCTACCGCGCGTGGAGCGAAGGAACCCTGCCGGCGGAGACGCTGGCCCACTACGCCCGCGAATACGGCGCCTTCATCTGCAGCCTTCCCGCCGGCTGGCGCACGCTCGGACACGAGAACTACGCGAAGATCGAAGAAGCCCACGCGACCCTGTGGGACAGGTTCGCCGCCGCGCTCGGCACGACGGTCGGCCAATCGCCCGAGGTTCCGGAGGTCCGCGCGCTCGTGGACGTCGCCCGCGAAGCCTTCAAGAGCGAAGCCACCACCCTCGGCGCACTCTACGCGTTCGAAGTGCAGCAACCGAAGACCTCGGCCTCCAAACTCGAGGGCCTCGACACCCATTACAGGACGCTGCCCTCGGACGTTCGTCCCTACTTCAAGGCGCACGAGAACGACATCGAGGAGCGCGACATGCTCCAGACGCTCATCGAAAAGCTCCCGGCGGACCAGAAGGCCCTCGCGCAAGCAAGCTGTGCGCGTATGTCCGAGGCCCTTTGGAACGCGCTCACCGGCATCCACGGCGAGCACGACTGCAAGACGGCGACGAACTGAGCGAGCTCGGCTCCACGTTTTTCCCCGCGAGGCGGTTCAGCGAAAGCTGGCCGCCTCTTTGCTTTGCTGGGTCATCGCGCGTCAGCGATGTCGCGCGACGACGAAGAAGTAGTAGACCACGCCGAGCAGGATCGCGATCCCCACGCCGGCCGTGAATGCGACGAGAGCGCCCGTGAATTTCTGGGCTCCGCCGGCTCCTTTATGCTTCTTCGGAAGGATGGAAGCGAGCTCGGACGCGAATGCCGCCATCGTGGGCGTTCGGTTTTCGCGGTCGCGCGCGAGGGCGTGGGTGAGGATGGGTGAGAGCGCCGCAGCGATCGGATCGCCAGGCAAACGCTTCTCGAGCGGTACCACGTTGCCCTGGCTCTGCGCCTTGAAGAGCTCCATCGGATTTTTGGCGTTGAACGGAAGTTTGCCGCACCAGGTCTCGTAGATGCACACCGCGAGGGCGTACACGTCGGCGCGGCCATCGACGGGAAGACCGCTCAGTTGTTCGACGGACATGAACCCCACGGTGCCAAGAACGATGCCCTGCTGCGTGAGATCCGTCGCGTCGTGTCTTTCGTCGAAACGAACGAACCCGAAGTCGAGGATTCGAAGCCGCGGAACGCCCTTCTTTTCCTCGTACACGAGGTTCTCGGGCTTGATATCACGATGCACGATGCCGACTTCGTGAGCCTCGTGGAGCGCGTGAGCCACGTCGATGAACATTTGAAGAACGACGTACGGCTCCTTCTTCACACGCGACTGGAGAACGCCCGCTTGCGGGCCCGTGACGAGCTCCATCGCGAGGTAGACGCGGCCGTCTTGAAGCTCTCCCTCGCCCAAGATCTTCACGAACGAGGGGTGGGTCAGCTGTCCAAGGGCGCGTGCCTCTCGGCTGTAACGACGCCGAAACTCGGGGTTTTCAGCGAATTTCTTGTGCAGCACCTTGAGTGCGATCGGTTCGCCGGTGGCCTTGTCCCGTCCTTTGAAGACCTCGCCGGTACCACCGTCGCCGATCTTTTCGACGAGCTCGACGGTTTTCGCACCGACTTGGACTATCATCGTTCCTCCAAACATACCCCGCCCTGGGCATTCGCGGCAAGAACGCCGAAGAGAGTGCCAGAAACGTGCGCGGGCTCGAAGCGCTCCTTACGGATGTGCGATGACGAGTAGAGCGTTCGCCTGCGCCATCGCCGTTTCGACGCAGATCTTCATCGTAAGCGGGTCGAGGGCGCCAAACGTCTCGTCGAGGAGCACGATATCGGAGTTTTGGACGAGCGCCCTTGCCAAGAAGACCCGGCTCTTCTCTCCGTGCGAAAGCTGCCATCCGGTCTCGCCGAGTTGCTGATCGAGTCCCGAGGGCATGCGCTCGAGTAGCGGACCCAGGCCAAGAAGCTCGAGAACGTGACGGGCGAGGGCCAGATCCGCAGCCGTCGGCGGCCAGTTGCGACCGAGCAGTACGTTGAACGCGAGAGACCCCGTGAGAATGTGGTTCTCGTGGAACTGGGGAACGCTGGCGATGCGCTTACGCCATTCTCCTTCGCCGAGCGTGACGCGATCGAGGCCTCGAAAAAGAAGGAGACCTGATTCTGGCGTGCGCAGGCCGGCGAGCAACCCGACGAAGGTCGACTTGCCTCCGCCCGACTTGCCTTCGAGAAGGATGCGATCTTTCGCGTAGATGGTCAGGGAGGCATGATGCAACACCGGATCACCTCCGGACCTGTACCGGAAGGACATGTTCTTGGCGTCGAGCACGACTTCGCGCTCTCCGCTGCCTTCATTCGCGTTGACGGTGACAGGGAGCCCACCTTTCGGCAGCTTCGCCGCACTGAACAGAGGGCCGACGCTCTTCCACGCGACGCCAAACGAAAGGAGGCCCGATACCGCCCCCGCGAGCGCACTGAACGTCGCTTGAGCGGACATGAGGCCACCCACCGTGAGCAAGATCATCGGAGCATCGGCTTGGCGCACGAGCAGCGCCGGAATCATGCTGACGAAGCCGATCGCCAGCCAGCCGCGAGACGGAAGTCCCGAGAGAAGCGCATTCAAGCGATCGAGGCCTCGTGAATTGGCAACGTAGTTCTCAAGCTCGTCGTCTTCCGCAGAATGGCGGTTTCTCGGTGATTCTTGGACGGCCCGCGTTCGATGACCAAGCATCCGCTCTACGATGTTGTTGGTCATCGAGATGCGGACCTTGGTCCACTTCTCGTTGCGTTTGCCCGCCATCGCGGTGACAGCGACCATCAGCATGGCCCAAGCAAACATGAGTGCAACATGCAGCATTCCGCCGATACCAATGGCGAGAATGGCCGCCGACGTGAAAAGGGAGACGATGGAGGAAACGACACTGAGCACGCTGCCGAGGCCTGCCGCTTCGAGCGTGTGCGACTCGCCAACCATCGCGAGCAACTGCCCCGACCCGCGCTCACGAATGTCGTTGGGGTCGAGACTCAGAGCCCCCACGAGCAAGCGGCGTTTGACGATCGCTGCGACGTCGATGCCGATGCGAGATACCAGCCAGTTCGTGGTTACTTGAATGGGAATGGTTGTGAGGGAGAGCAACACCCAGCCAAGGGCGGAGCTCTGCGGGAGCGTTCCATTCGTCGCGCCGTGTCCGAGAATGAACCACTCAAGCAAGCCGATGCCGAGATTTGCGCCGGTTAGAAGCAAGAACATGCCTAGACGGCGAGTGACCCCCGTGGACCGGAACTGACGCCACGTGGGAGCTGCTGGCGACAAGCGCAAGATCCACGCGCGACACGCGATGGTCCCACCGAATCGACTGAGCAGGAGGGCTCGGCTCACTTTCGGGCGTTTCCGCTTCGGAACGTTGGCACGGTCGAGCCACTTGTCGGTGACCCTCTGAGACTCGCGAATGGTGGGTCCGTAGATGGCCTCTTCGACGACCGAGGTCGGAATGCGCTCCGGGCGCCCGCCACCATTCACGACGGAGAGGTGGCTGCTGCCCCCACGAAGCACGAGAAGGAGACGCGTTTCTCCGTTCACCTTCAACGCAAGAATGCCCGGACCAAGGGAAGCCAAGAGGTCAGGGACCTGTGCGAAGGAAGACTCTACGGACTCGGCTTCGACACCGAAGTAATCCGCGGTGCTCTCCATCCAACGATCGAAGGCGGTCTCCTCGCCCTCTTCGATAGACGGTAGCAGCGGGGTGTCGAGAAGGCGCGGCTCCAGATCCGCAGCCTTCGCAAGAATGTGGATGGCCCGGCCAGCGTCCGAGCGCTTCAGCGTCAGGCGGCTCAAGAGCACAGTATCGGCGGCCGCGTCTCGCGTCATGATCGCTCCTCTATGACGGTTCCGCCTTCGACTCGAATCCGTCGCCACCGTTTCGGATCCCAAATCTCTTTCCGAACGCCGCGATCGGCCTCGACGAGCCCACGATATCGCGTGGAACTCGCAAGGAGCTCCGCGGGGCTTCCGTCTTCGGCAACCTTGCCTTCGTCGATGACGAGCACGCGTTCGAACTCGGTTGTGTCCGAAACGTCGTGCGACACAAACAAGATGGTCGCGTTCCTCCACATCTTGCGTGCGCGTTCCAGAAGGACGCGGCGGCGATCACGCTCGAGCCCGCGGAAGGGTTCGTCGAGCAGGACGAGACGCGCGTCGTCACGCATCATGGCTCGGGCCAATCGAACGCGCTGTCCTTGGCCTCCGGAAACCTTCGCGCCGCTCTCGCCGAGCTCTGTCGTGAAGCCATCGGGCAAGCGTTCGAGCAGCTCGAGTACGTCGGATTGAGCGACCGCCACTCCGAGCTTTCCGATGCGGTCGTGGTTTCCGTACAGGACGTTGCCCACGAGGTGGGTGTTCCACAGCTGGATACCTGGGTCGACCCAGGCGGTCTCTTGGCGCAAACGTGCAAGGACGTTGGCATCGAGAACCTGTCCGTCGATGGTGATTCGACCCGTCGAAGTGGAAAGCCAACCGAGTAGGACGCTGAGAAGCGTGGACTTTCCGGCACCCGATTGCCCGACGATGGCAATGTGGCTTCCACTCGGGATCTCGAGATTCACGTCTTCGAGCAACGTGCGCCCAGATGCAATGACGTCCACGCCCTTCAGGGAGATGTTGACGCCTCTCGAGGGCCCGGTTCGGGGTGCGAGTTCGACGGTAACGTTCGTCTCTGCAGCAGCGAGCGGCTCGAAAAGGCGCATCGCGTTTTGGCGGATGCTCGCATACGAGGAGAGCGCCCCGACGAGCGAAGCGCCGTAGCCCGGCAGCTTCTGGGCGAAATAGACGATGAGCAGCAAGGAACGCGGGTCCCCACCCGTGTGGATGAAGTTGTAAACGAGCGCCGCCGTCATGGCGATGCCGAGCGCAGTCGTCGTCGCGTTCACGCCAACGAGCCGCTTTTCGTAGGCGATGTTCGAGTTCGTCCACTCCGTGAGCAACCCTTCGTGCTCCCGCCGCACCACGCGCTCCGCCCCGTGAACGCGTACTGGCACGATGCCGACGAGCGCGTCGAGATAGAAGCGGAACAAGCCGCCCTCTTGCGTGGCCAATTTTGCTGCGTATTCGTTGAGAGGGCGGTAGGCAACGGTGGGCACGATGATCGAAACGACCAAGATACCGAGCGCCGTCCAAATGGACTGAGGGTGAACCCAAAGCAAGAGCGCGAGCGTCGCCAGAAGCCCCAGCACCGTCTGCAAGATGCCTGCGAGGAACCCGGGCACGGCCCTCAAAGATGACAGCACGTGCGCGCGCGACACCATATCGGACGCGGCTCGCGAACGAAGATAGCGATCCTCGAGACGCGGCAGCTTCTCCATGAAGGCAACCCGAAGTCGCGCCTCGAGACCTCGACCGAGCCGTTGGATTGCGAGGAGCCGCACCGACTCGAATACGAGGGCGACGACGAGGAACACGACCATCACGATCAAGAAGCCCGTCCGTTGCGTACCGAGTGTGAGCCTTCCCATGATGTCGGATAGGCCGCGCATGAGAAGCGCATCGAGCGAGGTCGTTGCCACGCCGAGCACGACGAGAGCAAGCGTCACCGCGATGGTTGCCCTCGAATCGAGCCGCATCATGTCGAACAAGATGCGAAGCGGCTTCACTTCATCGCTCTGCAGCTGGTTCATCATGTCACTCGTGACAACAGCCCCCATCCACGTGCTCGCGCGATTCTGGGACGCATTGTTCTCGAGCTGAGGCGCCTCCGGTAGCTGGCCAAGCTGAGACATGCGCGGCATCCGACCGAGCTGGGACATGCGACCGAGCTGAGACATGCGACCGAGCTGGGACATGCGGCCCATCTGGGACATGCGGCCCATCTGGGACATGCGGCTCATCTGCACCGAGCGAAGCTCTTCGATCGGTGGGACCGGGCCTTGTTGCACGATCTTCGGCGTTGCGAAGACCGCCGACGGCGCAACCATCGTGGGAAGGTCGTCGTCTTCGAGGCTCTCGTTCAGAACGCGCAACGCAGGTACGCCGAGTTGAAACGCTGCGGACGGCCGCCCGGTCGGGCTGAGAGGGGGCGCTGGCGCAGATCCGTCCGACAGTGATTGAACGTCCAAGAAGAGAGATTTTCGTTCCGTCGCGGGCTTGTCCGATTCACTGCGCCCCGAGATGTAGAGAAGAATCGCTCCGCTGACGCGCACCTCGCCATCCTCCGCCGGGAGCACGCTCCAAAACTCGCGCGGAATAGGCGGTACGGCCTCGGGGTCTGCGGACATGGAAAGAAACACAAGTGTATCTTGCACCAAACTACGAAAGAGACTGACAGCAGAGCTCCCTCGCGAGAGCGCACCCGCATGCATGAGGGCGCGAACCATGCGCACGCCAGCATCCAACATGCCGTAGGTCTTCCACGATGGGTCGAGGTCGGCACGCTTCAGTTCATCCGCGGCCTCGCTCTTGCTCATGCCGAGGTCGCGCAGCTTGGCCACGAGAGGCTTCTGACCGTCTTCGGAACCAGCCCATTCACGCCATGCCTCTTCGGGCATGTCGGAGTGAAGGGGTGCGACGCGCTCCAAGAGGCGGTCTCGATGAATCCATGATCGGCCCACGCCGGGGTCCATGATCTGCACGCGCGACCCCAAGACGGACCAGACAACGATGTAGTGGAGGCCGCCAGGCGTTTGCGTGAAGACGATCGCTGGTAAGCAATCTGCCTCCGCGAGTGTCAGCGAGTCTTTGGGGACGAGAATCGATTCGGCGCTGAGGCCCAACTCGTTGGCGATCGTTTCGAGTGCGCCGAGAGATGTGCCGTCGACCTCTGTTTGGCAACGTTCACGCAACCGGTCGAAGTTGACCTTGATACCGAACCCTTGAAGGACCGACTTCACCGAAGCAGGGCCGCAATCCATCGCCGAGGTTTGAATGACCTCGGGCGCAAAGAACGTCCGCTTCAATTCCTTGGTCATGCGCGCCTCGCAGCTGGCAGGCGCACACGGAGCCGATGGATGAAAGAAGGAGACGAGGGCACGAAATCGGCGCCATTATGTGGCTCGATTGCCGGATACTGCAAGGAATAGCGCGACGGCATCAATCGTCGAAATCGCCGCCGGTTCTGCTGCCGGGGGAGCCTCGGTCGAAGATCGGATCACGGGCAGCAGCAGTGGCCAACCCATGTCGCCGAAGGAGTCGATGGAAGTGGGTACGGTCGACTTGAGCGCGCCCTGCCGCGCGAACGACACTGCCTTGCTCCGCACGAAGCACTGCCGAAAGATAGGCGGCCTCTCCCAAGAGCGCCCACCGCGCTCGGAAGTCCGCCAAGCTTTCACCGTCTCGCACTCCCTCGTCGATGGCGCTGGAAGGCGAGGGCTGGTCGGGGGGCAGCACGAATCCTCGACGGGTCGAGGGTTCCGGGGGAGGGGCTTTGCGGGCGTGCGATGGGGAGGTGGCGGCAGGAAGGCGCGGTTGCGAACGGAGCTCATCGAGGACAGGGAGCGACGTCGACGATGGCGGATTGTCGTCGACCGTGTCGAACAAAACATCCCACCCACGCAGCGTCGCACGTTGGGCGAAGTTTCGAAGCTCACGAACATTGCCGCGCCAAGGATGCGTCTCAATCGCCTCCCACTGACTGTCCGTGAGCGAAGCGAAGACGCGCGAAGGCACGAACGAACGAACCAGCATCGGAAGGTCACCATGTCGCTCGCGCAGGGGCGGTGCTGTCGCTTCCAGCACGGCGAGACGGTAATACAGGTCTTCTCGAAACGTTCCGTGCGCGACCATCTGCCGCAAGTCGCGGTGGGTTGCGGCAATGACCCGCACGTTGGCCTCGCGATGCCTGTTCTCGCCGACGCGCCGGAAGGTACCGGACTCGAGCACACGCAACAGCTTGGGCTGCATGGAAGGCGGCAATTCGCCGACCTCGTCGATGAACACCGTGCCGCCGCTCGCGGACTCGAAGGCACCGATACGCGTCGACGTCGCTCCGGAGAAGGCGCCCTTCACGTGACCGAAGAGCTCGCTTTCGAGAAGGGATTCGGTGATCGAAGCGCAGTCGATGACGACGTAAGGCTGATCGCTCCGGGCGGAACCATCGTGCACTGTCCTCGCGATGAGTTCTTTGCCTGTGCCCGTCTCCCCACGCACCAGAAGCGGTAGGTCCGACCCTCGGGCGTCGTCGACATGCCGGAAGAGACGACGCATCGGGAGGGACGCGCCGAGGAGACGCGCGTAGTGCGACTCCATGTGCGCGTCGAGCGGCAGCGGCAGTACGGCGAGGCTCAGGCCACCCACTTGAATGCGCACCCCGCTCGGCATTCCTTTGACTTGAAGGACGGGTCGATCGGCCCCGTGGACCTCGACTTGCACCGGACCTTCGAGATAGTCAGCCGGAGCCCAAACGTCTGCTTCGGGGGAAGACGATATTTCGAAACGCGACTCGACGACAAGCGTCCGCACCCCGTCTGGCCATGACAGGTGGAGCAGATAGCTGGGAATCGAATGCTTGTGAGAGACCAACGGAGCGCTGCTCGTGATGAGAGTGAACCCACCATGATAACGGCTCTCCTAGCCCTTGTAGAGAAATACCGCAGGGTGCCACGTTCGCCGTACGTGGTGCGCCGTCGCGTCCCTCCTCGAATTGCCAGTCGCGCCGGGCGCCAGTTGCGCCGCCTGTTACGCCTGTTGCGGGTTGCTCGGGCAGCGGAAACCAAGCTCTTGGCGTCGCAAGCGACCGCTCCGTCATCTCACATTCCGGTGACACCGGAACCGTACCCCGCAACGAGGAGCGCGCCCATGTTGGATCTTCCCTTGCGAGCGAACGCATTCGTGTCGCAAGCGAGGCGTTGGACGATGAAGGCCCGATCTTTGCGTCGGCCCGCCTCTGGCTCCGCGTGCCCGAAGATGTCGAAGAGAAGGCCGACGAACCGATGGCGCGCGCGAATTTCCGCCAAGAACGTACGCTCGATTCCGTCACCCGAGAACGGAAACGCGAAGGGAACGTCGGACGCCCCGGTTAGCGCAGACACCGTGCGACAGGAGTCGACGATCTCCCGCTTCGCGCGGGCTCGCGTCTGGAGTGCGAGCTTCGGATGGAACACCGTGTGCGCCCCAATCGTGAAGCCCTCCCCATGCAGCGTGCAAACTTGCTCCGTTGTCATGAACGGACGCCGAGTGCGCAGGTAGGCCTCCACATCGACCCCAACCACCTCACATGCTGCGTCGAGTCGGAACTCGTGACGGCCGTGGAGGGAAAGCAGCCAGCGCATGAGCGCAAATCGGTCGGGGAATTCCCAGCCGAAGGTCTCCGAGCACGCTCTCACGCAATCGCGAGCTTTCGCCTCGCTGAGGCCCTGCAGTCGATCGACGCAAAGGGCAGCCTTGCCTCGATAGAACATGGCCCGATTGTCGAGAAAGCCGGTCGTCACGAAGAAGACGCACGGGATGCCGAGCTTCTTCAGAATCGGACGAACGATCGTATAGCACTCGGAGAGGCCGTCATCGAACGTGAGCAGAACCCCCGGACGCCCCGTCGTACGCTTCGAAGTGCGCCGCTCTACGAAGGCGTCGTAGGAAAGAAAGTCGCACCGCCGCTGCAGTGCACGCATGTCGCGCGTGAAGGCCTCTTCGGTCTTGTAAGGATAGAGCGGGAGGACGTGAGGCAAGGGCTTGTCGGACACCGTGTGGTAGCAGATCGAGAAGGTCGAAAGGCGGCCGGCGGCCCCTGCCGCGGCGGGCGTCCGCTCAAGTGAATGCTGTGTCGCCATCGGTGTACTCCAGTCGCATCGTGCTTGGGTCTGGGGACAGTTTTCCGCGCGCATTTCGCGGACAACAAAAGAAGGGGCGCCTCGATTCGAGAACGGGAGCGTTGGCCAAGCGGCTTTCAGGCAGGTAGCGAGAGAGGGCTCCGGAAAACCTAACCTGTGTGGCACCGTGCGCGTGCGCATATTCCCACGCAATCGGCAGGACGCATGCTCGGTCCGGCGGGTTCCGAAACCGATGGTCGAGCACCTTGAGCCATGTTTGCGTTTCTGCGCTCGGTCTCGAGAGCGAGAGGACGATGAACCCTTTCGGCTTTCCGGATGCGCGATCGCGGATGCGCAAGATGACGTATCGGAAGACGAGGTACGTATCGGAGAAGAAGTATCCACTTCCCTTCCCCGGAGTCGTGCGACCTTCGCGCACCCAGGGTTCGTGCACCATCCAGTTCACGAATTCATAGCCGCGATGAAACGCATTTGCCGTGCGGGGATGCGGAAAGTCTGCGGGGCCCACTTCGGGGACTTCCTCCCAAGAGAATGCCTCCACGGCTCGACGATGCCGTGCTTCCGCGCGCGCGGGCACGGGGATGCGCTCGAGGTCGATGCCCGGGATGCCGGCCGCCAGCGTTCGAACGCTCCCGAACCGATCGAAGCCAACGCTCATCATCGCCCCCTCCATGCCGGCGCTCGTCCCCGTCGAATAGATGCCGTGACGCAAGAGTCCGTCCCGGAGGAATCGACCGCTGATGTCGCGCCCTCGATACGCCGGCTCCACGAGCATCGTCGAGCCCCAGTAGACCTTTTGGATACTCGACCCTCGTCGCAAGCGTCCCGGCAAGATCCCCATGTAACCGACGCAGCGCTTCCCGTCGTTGGCGAGCACGAGCGCGACATCGTCGGGATCTGCATAGGGGTTGTGAGATTGTGCGCGCGCTCGGTGCTTCGAAATGGGAACGACGCCTCGCGCCCGATCGCCGACCTTCAAGCTGCACGCGAAGCTTTCGAGCTCCTTGATCTTGATTCTCTCGAGCGTGATGGGCATGACTACGTTTCCTCTGATGTCAGCGCGGCGCCAGCTCCGCGGGAAGGTCGAGCGCGTCCGTCCCCTGCTCTCTTGCCCAGAGGAGAAAACGCTGCCGATTCCGCCCGCCGACGTCCGGAAAGAAACGCTGCAGCTCGCTCGACTGTTCGTAGATCCACTTCCAAAGAGGGGGGAGGGAGTCACTTCTCGCTGAACGTCCCTTTGGACTCGCCAGCATCCATCGATAGAACGACCGAGATGGTGCGGTCTCGAACGGGTCTCCGAAGCGCTCGGGTTTCGTGAGCTCACCGTAGAATCGACGAACGAGAGGTGAGATGGCGACGCCGTTGTCGAAGGTGTCGTATCCGTAGGGGAACGTGCCCAAGGTCTCGTAGCCGTGCCGCACGAGCTCCTTTCGGTAGCTCTCGTACAAGGGCACGAGGTCGGGTCGATCGGCGAGCGGGGAACGATCGTTCGGGTATCGTGTGATTTCCGTGGGCCGCTCCGGTTCGTAACCGCTGAAGTGGACGATACGAACGAGGTGCTCACCGAGAAACCAGCGACCTCGTCGCTTCGACAGCGTGCGGTCCTGCACGTTCCAGTAGGCGAGGTTGTGGCCGGGCGTGCGAAGGATACCCACGTGCGGAAACATCGAGGGGATGAGCGCGAACCACTTCTGATCGTTGGCGGCGATTCCTCGTTCGGGCATGCAATGCTCGAGGACCCGATCACTCCAAAAGTCGATGAGCGCGCGCGCAGCCGGACTCGAACGAAGCGCCAGAAATCCGCTGATGTAGGTCCCCGATCGGAGAAAGTCTTGCTCGTTCTTGTGTCGGCCGTCGTCGGGTACCGGGAACGAAACGTGGGGCGCGATGAGAATGCGATGCTGATCGAGGAGGGCAGAAACGTTGTCGAGGTTCCACGCGAGCAGCGAGAGCGCGTCGATATAGACGAGTCGTTGGTCCCTACGACGCGAAGACCCCATGAGCTTGCGGATCAGCCACGACTTGAGCATGCCGCAGAACTGTTGAGCGTTGTAACGAAACCTACGGTTCTGGAGATGCGGTACCTCGAGCTCATCGACGTTCACCACCTCGAACGGCTCGCGTTCTGGGTCGAAATCCGGCGGCGGATTGACCACGAGTACGCGCATCGGAGACGACCGGTGGTGGCGACGGATCGAATCCGCGAGCGTACGAACGTGAGGCAACCTATGCCCAGTGGCGACCGCGCAAAATTCGAGGTTATGGCTCATTCGGGACCTCGACCACGCAAGGCCGCGCGGTAGGAGCGATAGAGAGAACGTAGAGCCGAAGGCGCGTCGACGTTCGGGGTGAATTGAAAGAAATGGCTACGCACCTTCCCTGCGTAAAGACGCCCGTCTTTCATCTCGAGCCCGCGAGTGCCATCGAGCGCAGTCGCACCGTAGCGAGGGTCCCGCAGGACCCGGAGCGTCTCGAAGTAGCACGGGGCGAGGTCCCACCATGACCGGCCGCGAATGGGCCGGGGACTCGGCTGCGGCAAGCGGGTGGCTGCCCCCAAAACGCGGCTCCCCCACCACTCGAGGAACGCGCTTGCCGCTGGGCTGCGTCGCAAACCCAAGAAGCCATCGTTGTATGCGCCTTCCGCAATGAGACCGATCTCGTCCACCGCTTCTCGCGCGACCCGTGGCCTCTGAGCGTAGGGCACCATCAGAATGGGCGCTTCTTCGAGCTGCGCGTCGAGATCGCGCATCGCATCGAATACCATCGTCGTGGGCTCGAAGTAGACGACCGCTCGTTCGTGTTCGAGAACATGAGAGAGCAACATGGGTAGGAGGACCTGCGACAACTCACTCTCGGAGCATTTGCGACGCAGTACGGGCAGGCGGCGCGACGCAAGCGCCGTCGCGGGCACGGTCTTCCAGGGCGATGGGTCCACGTCGCGATCGTTCATGTCCGTAGCGCAAGCGTAGAAACGGGCGTGAGGACGGTGGCGTTTCACGGAGAGGAAGAGCGCATGGGCGGCTGCGGCTTCCCCGCGCGGAAAAATGGTGCAGAATGCAGGTTCCAAGGGCGGGCCGCGCACGCACTTACCGTAAGGGAGCCACGCAACCATTACAATACGCGACGGAAAGGACGTTTCGCGAGACGCGTGGACGACGAGCTGCGCGCACACCACCCAGCGAAACGAACGAACGAACGTTTGGTTTGAATTCCCTGTGATACCTTGGAGGGATTGTGAAGAGCACCAGCACCTCCGCGATCTACGTCCAAGGCTGCGCGCGTTCGGGAAACACTTTGATGCGCGAGCTCTGCGTCGCGGGTTTTCGCGACGCCAAGCTCCTGAAGATTTCGAAGGGTGCCGCGGAGTGTTCGCTCGAATACTTGGTCAGGGCGCTCCGGCGTCAGAAATCCGAAACGCCGGTCGTTCTCGTCGCGAGTCGCGACCGACCCTCGAGCCACGAGATGGATCTCGATCACCTGCGTTCCCACCCGCAGGTGAAAGTTTTGTGGATGCTCCGGGAACCGAGAGACGTGCTGACCTCCGTGCATCCGGACAAGCCAGGCACGTTCTACGTCAAGCCGGAGCGCCTCATCCAGAGCCTCGAACTATACCTTCGGTGCCGCAACGAACCGCAAGTCGTGACCGTCCGATACGAAGATCTCGTCCTCGAGCCGAATTCCGTCCAGAAGCGCATTGGCGCGCTGCTCGGACTAAAGAAGCTGCGTCTCTTCACGAAGGGCTACGAACACTTCCCACGCTTTCGCGAAAACGTCCGCGCCATGCACTCCATTCGCCCTATCGATGCCGACAGCTTGCACCGATGGAAAGCAAACGCTCCTTACAAGGAATATCTCAGACACGTCTTCTCCCAGTATCCCGAACTGCGCTCGCTGGCCCGCAAGTGTGGCTACCGAACGGCACTCCGGTGAGACGTACGCACGCCGTTCCGCGAGCTTTCCAACTGCCCTACACTCGAGTTTCCAACCGATGAAGTTGATTCCCTACTTCTGGCCCCTTTTCCCCGAGTTCAAAACAGCGCGCTTCAAACGGGCGACGCGAAAAGCAGCCCCCGCCATCGACGCGCTGATCGGCGATGACCCAGACGTCTATCGGTATCCCAAGGGTCCATGGATCGCGGGCCCGCCCCTCTTCAAGGCCTACCGGGCAAACATGGTACGGGCATGGAAGCCGAAGCTCTACGTTTGCCTCGGTGCAAAAGACTATTGGCCCGGCATTCTCGCGCTCGCTCGGGTGACGCGAAAGCACCCCGTCCAGTGGAAGTTCCACCGTCACAAGCTCGGTTTGGATCGGCCGGACAAGATTGTCTTCTACTTCCGTTCGGAGCGCGAACTGCGCGCGTATCTTCCCCGCATTCGACGCGCGCTCGCGGGTCGTTCGTTTCGCACGATGCACCACGCCGCCTCTACTGCCGCGATGGGGTTCGAACCCGCCTCCGCGAAGGGGCTCTATGTCGGTGCGGACCCGCACTTTCTGCGTCCCACGAGCTGGCGTGAGTACCGATGCATGATTCAGGCGTTCATCATGAAGTTCAGCGACTATCTCGAAGGGCTGCCGGGCGGGCTCGAGCGATGGTGCGAGCGCATGAACGTGTCCCTCGCGCACGAGGGACCACGCACACTTTCTCCTACTCGTGACAACCGAGCGTATGTTCGTCGCTACTGGCGCATGATCTTTCCCGTCGAATTGCGCACGCCAAACGCTTCGAGCAAAAAGACCTCTCGGAAAAAGGGAAAGAAAGCCGCATGAGGCGTCCTTCGCGATTTTTCAACAAGCCGGATGGCTACGCCCCCATCGACCACAAGGCGATCTTCGTCGCCCGCTTCGGACGAGACAAGGTGTTCGTGAAGTTCACGAATTTCCCGCTCCCGAAGGACAATCCCGACCTAAAAGGTCGATTGCGGATGGAGAAGATTGCGCTGAAGGTCCTGCAAGGCCTTGCCGTCCCCGAGCCCGTTCACGTTCCGGCGCCGACGCTACGATGGATGATCGACGCGCCGCCCCTCCACTTCGTCACCCAGCGATACGTCGAAGGTCAACCGCCGCACGAACTCGGCCTCTCTCTGACTCAATCCGTGGCCGCATGGATGTTCGTTGTCGAACAGCTCGTCGCATTTCGACGTCGGCAAATCCTCTATGTCGACGTGAAGTCGAAAAACCTCGTCGGAACGGCGAAGCCGCTCCGCATGACCATCGTGGATTTCGATCGCGTCATGCTGGTATCGCCGCGGGACAGCTACGTTACTTCCCAGGTGGCGATGACGCCCGGGTACGCAGCGCCCGAACATGCCCAACTGCCTCGCTTGCAAGAGAGAACCTTGGTTTTCCCCGTCGGCATTTTGTTCATCAATCTGGCCTACGAGATGGGTACCTCTGCGAATGCGTTCGGCCCAAACGGGTTCCTCGTGAAACTGACGAAGCGTCTGGTCAGGGCGGGCATGCCCCGCTTGGCGCGCCTCCTCGAGGAATGTGTGGCGACCGATCCCAAGCGACGACCGAAAAGCTACGAAGCCGTTTGGGCGCGCGTGCGGGACCTCATCGAGACCGAACTTCCCGCGCGGGTCGTCTACGCGTGGGAGAGTCTTCGCGCTCCTTACGTCGAAGGACTCGCATTGAACGACTTGTAGGCGGATTGCGTACTCGCACCGAGTGGCAGGTCGAGTCACTGTGTGGCGTTCAGCGCAACGGTTCTGTATGAGCTGGCGCGCCACTGCACGAGTCGCGATGGCCTGAACACGCGCATTTCCTCGCACGTTTTGCTGTTCTCGCGATTGCGGACACCCCTGGCACACGAAGTGCAGTGCTCTTGGGTGCCGGCACTGACTCGGCAACTCGGTTGCGGAGGTATCGCGACCAGCATCAAGGAGAACGACTATGACGACCAAGAAGACCGCGAAGAAGCCCGCCGCCAAGCCCGCCAAGAAGTCCCCGAAGCTCTCGGTCAAGGACCTCAAGGACCTCAAGGCTGGTATGAGGACCGCAGCAGCTGTGGACACGTGCAACAGCGGCTCTGTCTCGGCGGCCTCGGCGAAGGGCGCCACCAAGGCCTCGTTGCGCGGCTAGTCTGCTTCGATTGCAGCAGGCGAGGCGGCGTTTCAGCGACTCTGAACGATGAGCTGGCGGGGCCTTGCCTTCTGCAATCTCGGTTTGCTTGGAGCTCCCGTGCCCCCCTCCAAAGGAGGCGAGCGCGCATGGGTCTTCGGAGCCAAGATAGCGGAGCGTGACTACTACAGAGCGCTCCTTGAACATTCAGTGCTCCGGTCGCTGGCGTTCGTAGACGGCCAAGTCGACGAGGAAGAGCGCTTTCCGTACGCTGGCAAGGAGTGCTCCCGTGTGTCGCCATTTGCGCTTGCGCGTGAGGGCCGTGAGAGACCCTACGATGTGGTCCTCACCGAATACTCCGAAGCGGACGTATGGTCTTTCCGGAGCCACTATCTTCCAGAGGCGTCCATCGTTGCGAACACGCACGCGATGAGCATGCAAGAGAGCCTCGTTCGTATCGGAACGTGCCTCACGTGGAACCTCTACCGCCCGTTCGATGCCATCGTGTGCAGCTCCGAGACGGCGCGTACGACGGTGTCGGCGATGTTCGCGCATCTGAAAGACAAGTTGCAACGCGCGGGGCTCCGTCGGCGCTTCCAGCTTCCGCGCCTCGAATTGATTCCATTCGGAGTCGACCTACCGAAAGGCCCGCCCGTCCGCGAACGCGCTCGGAAGGCGCTCGGATTCTCGAAGGACGATGTGGTCATCTTGTCGTTCGGTCGCCTCTCGCACGTGAACAAAGCCGACTTGATGGCGATGCTCGTGCCCCTCGCGCGCGTCGCAAAGCGAGCGAAACCGCTGTCGGTCAAGGTCGTCATTGCAGGGAACGATTCGCTAGGCCTTTCGAACATCCTTCGCAAGTTGGGCGCGGGGTTGGGGCTGGACGAGCGTGTCCTCTCTGTCGTTTCCGATCCACCGCACGAGATGCGTGAGCGTCTCTACGCCGCCAGCGACGTGTTCATCTCCTTGGCCGACAATATCCAGGAGACGTTCGGTCTCACCATTCTCGAAGCCATGGCGCACGGTCTTCCCGTGATTGCGTCTGATTGGGGCGGCTACCGTGATCTCGTGCGTGACGGAGAGAACGGGATTCTGGTGCCAACGGCATGGTCTTCCGACTTCGCGGACCTCGATGTCCTCTCCGGACTGCGCGCCGTGCATCAACACGACATTTCACATCGAATCGCGCGGCAGACAGCCGTGGATGTCGAGCAGACCGAATCGGCGCTCCTCACACTCACGCGGAACCTTCCCCTGAGGCAAGAGATGAGCGCGCGTGCGCGCGAACATGTTCGCGGTCGCTTCGCATGGTCGTCCGTGGCGAAGCAACACGTCGCGCTGTGGGCCGATTTGCGGGCTCGTGTGCCCGAACGCGGTGTGCGACGACTCCCACTTGAACGCATACCGGCGACCCACGCCCACGCAACCATTTTTGGGCACTACCCCACCGAGCTGATCCACGATCGCGATCGCATCGCCTTGCACTCCGATGCACGCACTCGTTCTTCGAAGAACCCGCTGCTACCGTTCCTCGACAAGCGGGGGCGCGCGAACCTGAAAGCCCTGCTCGAAGTCATCGGGCGCCGTGAAACATCCATCAAACGATGTATCCTGGAAGCTCAGGAGTTGGCCATGACGCCGAAAGCAGCACGAGAATCTCTGATCCTGGCGATCAAGTACGGCTTGGTCGTGCGCACGCAAGAGAAGCGCACTTCCGCAAGCAAGCGAGAGAGCACTTGAAGACGAGCGTCCACCTCATCTCGATGCCGTGGGCTGCTCCTTTGATGACGCCCGTGCAGCTCGGATGTTTGAAAGCTTATGTCGACGAAGTGTTCGAAAAGAACGTTCCTGTCCGAACGTACGCCCCGTTCCTGAGCATTCCGCTTCGCTACCGGGGGGGCGCGTTCATCGACTTTTATCGGCAGATGGGTAGCTACGCGGAGATTCCCTATCTCCTACTGTACGCTCAATCGTTCGGGTTTCCGGGTGCGCCATCACGTAGCGTGTTCGGTGGATCGCTTCGCGACGTCAAAGCGCTCACCCGGCAGGTTGGGGCGCTCAGCGTACCTCTTCTCGCTGGGCTGAAACGAGCAACTGTAGAATACATTGAAGAGTCTATCGTTCCGAACCTCGACGCCGAGGCAGTCAACGTCATCGGATTCACGCTGAACTACAACCAGGTCTACAGTTCGTTGTATTGTGCGCGCTACTTGCAGCAGCACCACCCGAACTACCGCTATCTTTTCGTGTATGGCGGCATGAGTATCACGCTGCCGCAGACCGCTCGTATCGTGAAAGAGCTCGACGTCGGTGGCCTAGGCATCATCGGCGAAGGTGAAAAGAAGCTCGAGTGGATCATGCGCAAGTGCCTCGAGAGCGCGGGCATGGATGGTCTCGAGGACGCGATCGCGAGCGTGAGTGGCATCTACAAACTCCGAGACGGTGCGGACCTCTATGATCGACGCAAAGAGAACTTCGAAACCCAGTTCAAGTCGATCGACAGCCTCCCCTTCCCCGACTACAGCGACTACTTCGCAGAGCTGCGGGAAGGATGCGAAGACGACTTCGTTTACAGAGAAACGAAGTCTCACGTGGAGCTCTTGCTCGAAGGAACGCGAGGGTGTTTCGCGAAGTGCGACTTCTGCGGCCTGAACTTCACTTGGGACGGCTTCCGAAAGAAGGCTCCGAGCATCGTTGCCCACCAGTCGCTACGCATCGTGAAGGAGTACGATCAGCCGCGCATCGTCTTCGCGGACAACGTCTGTGATACGTGGGCAGAGGACTACGCTCGCGTTCTCATCGACTCGCGCGTCTTGTGCGACGCATTCATGGAGATGCGCGCTCACCACCCAGAAACATTCTGGACGATGCTTGCGCTCGCTGGCGTCATCCGCATGCAGATCGGCGTCGAAGCTATTTCGCCTCATCTCCTCGGCAACATGGCGAAGGGGACGAAAGTCATTCAGAACCTGAAGACGCAGAAATATCTTCGAGAGCTGGGCATTCAATCGGCCTCCAACTTGATCACCCACCACCCGCGCTCGAACGTAGAAGACGCGAAGGAAACCGCTCGCATCGTCGAGCTCATTCCACACTTTCAAGCGTTCGAACCGAACCCCTTCTACTTGAGCATGGGCTCGCCGCTCTACAACAAGTTGAGTATCGAAGAGAAGCGCGAGCTCGAAGTTGCGCGCGTCGTTTCGTTGCCGGCGCACCTCGATTGGGTCAAGCCGTACATCGTGGACTTCTGCTTCGAGGCGCCACCCAGCCTTCGCATCAGCGACGAAGTCCGCGCTGCCTGGGACGAATTCGTAACTTGGTACAACGTGCACCGCTGGGAGGCGACCACCACGGAGGCGACGCTCACGCAGACGCGTTTGGACGCAGACACCCTCCGCATCGACGACACGCGATTCGGTCGAGTTGCTCGGCACATTCTCGCTGGAGACGTTGCGAAGATTTACGGCGTCTGCCACGGGGGTCTCACGCTCCAACGGATAGAGCGCGAAACGAAACTCGGTCCCGATGTCGTACGTCAGCACGTCGCAGACCTCGTCGAGAGAAAGCTCATCTTGCGAACAGACGATTCGTACTTGTCGCTCGCGCTGAGACCGCGAGACGAACTCATCAACAACTACATGGCCGTCGAGCGTGCACGCTCAACTCGGTCCGCAGCCGATGCGGGGAGCGCGGCGACGACGACAGAGACAGCGGAGGCAACGCCGCAGCCCGCTCCAAAGCGCAAACTCGAGCTCGTTTGACCATGCCTCGCAAGGCTGCAAAGGGCAGCGACGCACCGCCTCGTCTCGTTTACGTCCTCTACGGAATCTCTGCATACGTCGAAACGTTCATTCGGCGCGAGATCGAGACACTGGTCCGGCGCGGCTTCGACATTCGCATCTGCTGCCTTCACCGTCCGGACGAAGATGCCCGCAAAGAGATAAGGCGACTCGGATGGAACGTCGTATCGTTTCCGGTTTCGATGAGACGCGCGAGTCCATCGAGCGAACATCTGGAGGCTGCGTTGGTCACGTGGCTTGCGGAGCAAGCGATGGCTCACGACGCACAGCTCATCCACGCTCATTTTTCGAACTTCCCAGCAACTCTCGCTCGCCTGGCTTCCCATGTGTCGGGCATTCCGTACAGCGTCAGCGCGCACGCGACCGACATCTACATGGCCAACCCGAACTTGGGCTGGAACATCGAAAAGGCTTCACTCGTGGTCACGTGCAACCGCCGCAATCGTGCCCACCTCGCCCGTCGCTTTCCGGCCCTACGCTCTCGTATCCGCTACGCGTATCACGGCATCGACCTGCGCGTGTACGCCCTCCCGACCAAGCCCCGCGTCCGTGTGCGGAGCAAGCCGCTGCGCCTCGTCGTCGTGTCGCGCCTCGAGCCCGTGAAGGGGGTCTCCCCATTCCTTCGCGCCTGTGCTCTGCTCGTCCGCAAGGGAGTCTCTTTTCGCGCGGATATAGCGGGCGATGGCCCCGCGCGATTGGACCTCGAGCGCGAAGCAAAGGCGCTCGGGCTCGGTCGACTCGTTCACTTCCACGGTGCTCTTCCGCATGAACGAGTGCGCGGCCTCTATCTCGAGGCCGATATCGTCGTGCAACCTTCGATCGTCACCCCCGAAGGTCAATTCGACAACCTCCCGAACGTGGTTCTGGAAGCGATGGCGCTCGCGCGGCCGGTCATTGCGAGCCGCGTTGGGGCCATCGCGGAGGCGATCGAAGATGATCTCAACGGCGTGCTCGTCCCTCCCAACCACCCCGCAAAGCTCGCCCAAGCCATTGCCAAGCTCGGGGCCGACCATGAGCGGGCTGCGCGTTTGGGCGCAGCGGCGCGGATAACGATCGAGAAGCGCTACGACCTCGAGCGTAGCCCCGTCGAAAGACTCCTCCGCGCGACCATCGCCGCGCAAGGATGACCGAAGAAACCATGGGCGACCTGCGAGTTTACGTCTACCACGGCATCGTCGATCGAAAGATCGACTCGTATCTCGAACGCAACTTCCACCTCGCGTCCGAGTTTCGCGCGCAGCTCGAAGCGATGAAGCACACGCGCTTCCTGGACGTGGACGAGTTCGAGCGAGAGCTCGAGCGCCCGCAGGGCGGCAAGCGTGACGCTGCATTGATCACCTTCGACGACGGGTATGCGAACAATCTCGACGCCGCGCGCATCCTCCGACGTCTCGGCATCCCATGGGTGTTGTTCGCTACGTCGGGCGCCATCGGAAGACGAAACACGATCTGGACCGTGGAGCTCTCGCTCCTCCTTCTACACGGGCGCGCCAAGACCTTCTCGCTATTTGGCAAGCGGTGGAGGCTGGACTCGGCGCAGGACCGCTTTATTTCGTTCGAGGCCATCCGACACTTCATGAAATCGCTTCCCTCGGAGCGATGCCACGCTGCGATGACGAAGCTTCGTTCTGCATTTCCGGACGGCGAAACGAACCGACTTCTCAAGCGGTTCCCGTCGATGCGTTCCCTCTCGTGGGTCGAACTGCGACAGCTTTCGGACGATGGCGTAACGGTCGGCAGTCATGGCGTACGACACGACATTCATCATGACGGGCAGCCACGAAGCACGCGTCTCTACGAGCTCGCAGAGTCAGCGACCGTGTTGTCGAAGCGCTTGCGGAAGAAGTGCGACACCTTCGCCTATCCCAACGGCGACCACACGGCGACGTCCGGAAGGCTCGTGGCGTCCGCAGGGTACCGGCTTGCCTTCACGACCGTGCCTCGCTCCGTGCTCCCGGGCACGCACCGACTCATGATTCCTCGCTGCGAGCTGCCCAAGGCCCATCCATGAAGCGACCTGCACATGGTGCGCTCCATGCTTGCTTCTTCTCCCACGCCAGCGACCTTGGGGGCGGCGCAGAACGTAGCTTGGTGGAGCTCGCAGAGCACCTGACAGAACATTTCGGCGTTTCATGTTCGTTCATCGTTCCCGAACGAACGGGAGCGCTGGTGACACGGCTGCGCGACGCTGGCATCTCCACCCACCCGGTCCGCATGGATTGGTGGTGCACCACGGGCGAAGAGTCGCTCGACGCGCGCAACGAGCGCCTGCGCGCGAGCGCGGCCGCGTTGAAAAAGGCGTTTCGTCAGGACCTCCCGGCGCTCCGGGCGGATGTGTTCTTCACGAACACTGTGACGATTCCCTGGGGAGCGGCGGCTGCGAACCTCGCCAATCGCCCTCACATCTGGTGCATTCGCGAGTGGAACGACACGTTCACGTTCGGAGAGCCGCTTGCGCTTACGACGTCGTTCCTGCGCACCGCATCGAGTAAGGTTCTTACGAACTCGGAGGCGGTAAAGAGAGCTTGGTTCGGTCGGCGCGGAAGGGGCGTCGGCGTCCTCTATCCAAGCCCCCGCGTGCCCCCTTGGGTCGAGGCGGCCCAAGGGCACTTTTCGATTCCCGGGGCCCTGCGTGTGATGGTGCTCGGACGGATCGCCAAGCAGAAGGGGCAAATCGAGGCGATCCGCGCCGTCGCCGAGCTCGTCCGGGCCGGACACAACGTAGAGCTCGCACTGGTCGGCGGCATTTCTCAAGCGTATCTCGATGACTTGCTCCGAACGATCGAGGCTTCGAAGCTCGGTGATCGACTGGGGATCTTCGAAGCCACGCCCTCGCCCCTTGCCTCGCTCGCATCGGCAGACGTCGTAGTCGTCCCAGCACGCAACGAACCGTTTGGTCGTGTCCCGGTCGAAGCGATGCTCCTCGGCAAGCCCGTCATCGCGGCGCGCTCGGGAGGCTTGACGGAGATCGTGAGGCCAGGCGAAGGGCTGCTCTATCGCCCTGGCGACGCCGCCGGACTCGCTAGGCAGATCGCACGACTCGCGCGGCAACCCACGCTAGCCGCACGAGTAGCGAAAGTCGGGTGCGCTTCCGCGAAACGCCGCTTCAATCTGGAGAGAAGCGCGCGCCTCCTCTACCGCTGCCTCCAGAGCGTCCGCGACCAAGGAGCGCCCAATTCACCGCAGCTCCGCGCATTCATGAAGACCATGAGGCTCCTCGATGCATGACGACATGCCGAGCGCCCTCGCCTCGCACACGCGTGGCGGCGTAAGAACGACAGCCAAACGACGCGCCCTTCGCTTACACTCGACCGCATGAGCCCTCCCGAATCTACATTCGCCACGAACAAGGTTCGAGACTTCTTCGGAGGTCTTTACCGAACACACGGAGACAGCTTCAAAGCGCTAGACTACGGCAGCGTCGAGACGCAACGAAAGAAGTTCCAGGTCCTCGCGTCCGTGGGCGACTTGAAGAACGCATCGGTACTGGACGTCGGCTGCGGCTTCGGAGACCTCCTCGATTTCCTCTCCCCTGACCGAGAACCCGCACGTTACGTCGGCGTCGACTTGGTACCGGAAATCGTCGAGGCGGCGCGCGCACGCGACCGAAGTTCCATGCAAGCGACCAAGATCGGTTTCGAGGTCGGGAATATCTTGGACGGCCGAAGCGGCCTGCCCGACGAGGTCTTCGACTACGTGGTGTGCACCGGCTTCAATTGCGTTGACACCGGACGAAATTTCGAGGACCTCAAGACCGCCATGCGATGCATGCTCGAAATCGCGCGCATCGGCGTGGCGTTTGGCATGGTGTCGACGTACGCCGACCGCAAGAATCCCACGACCTACTACGCACCGCCAGAGGCCGTGCTCACCGAAGCTTTTTCATTGACGCCGCGCGTCGCACTGCGCCACGACTACATGCCTCACGACTTCACCATCTTCCTCTACAAGTAGCGAACGTCCTCTCAAAACTGGGCGCCGCTTTTCAGCGCCCTCACCACGTCCGTCATACTTCGGACGACGTGCGCCATCTCGGCATTGGAGAGAGAAGGATAAATGGGAATCGAGACCGCCGTGCGCCACACATCGTCGGCCACTGGACACGCGTCGCTGCCTAGGTAACGATGGATCGGTTTGTACACGGGCTTCCGACAATCGACGCCGTGCACGTGCATGGCCGCGATGAAGTCGTCAGCAGACGGAACGCGTACGACGTAGCGGTAGTACACTTGATCCACGCCTAGAGGGGCCAGGGGAGGCTCATGACCAAGTGCTCGAAGCGCTGCATCGTAGGTGCGCGCGATTTCCCGCCTCCGTTCGATGAACGAGGGCAGCTTGTGGAGCTGGGTCGTGCCGAGCGCCCCTTGCATGTCGGTCATCTTGTAGTTCGGGCGCATGGCATAGGCTTCACGCCCGTCATATGCGCGCAGGTCTCTCAGAGCATCGAGAAGGGTGGCGTCGGATGAAAGCACCATGCCCCCCTCTCCGGTCGAGATCATCTTCGTGGCGTAGAACGAAAAGACTGCGCACACGCCTCGACTCCCCGCGCGTTGGTCTCCGATGCGCGTCCCAAGGGACATGGCGCAATCTTCGATGATGGCCACTCTGCGGCCGATGGAAGTCAGGCCCTCGACGTCCGCTGGTAACCCGAACATGTGGGGCGCGATGACGGCGCGAGTGCGCGGACTCACCTTGCTGCGGGCGTCTTCCACGTCGATATTGAACGTCCTTCCATCGATGTCGACGAGAACGGGGGTTGCGCCCGCCAGTTGAATCGCCGTGTATGGGGCGGTGCAGACGTAGCTCGGCAAAAGGACCTCGTCGCCGGGTCCAATCCGCAGTGCGACGAGACTCGCATGCAGCGCTGCACTTCCGGAACTGAAAGCAACCCCGGCCGTCGCACCGATGTATGCGGCAACGTTGTCTTCGAACTCCGCGGTGCGCGGGCCACATGCAAGCTGTCCGGATGCCACGACGGCACTCACGGCTGCCGCATCCGCGGAGTCGAGCGTGGGCTTGGAGTGCGCGATCACTGGCTCAATTATGCCCCAATGAAGAGGCGAAGCGGAATGAAGCCTTCGGCGAACCGCACGCGTGACTGGACGCCGCGGAAAACAGCGGTTGCGCGCGCCGCGTCGGTAATGGATAGCCCTTGGATGTGAGTCTTGAGGTGCTGGGAGCGATGCGCGAGAAGCGCCTTCATCTTCTGGTCAAAATTCTTCGTGATGTCGGCAAACAACGTGGGAAAGAAGTTCTGTGACGACGGCACCTCGAAGAAAGCGACGTTCTTCACCCATCGCGTCGCCGTCACTGCCGCCTTGTTGAGAGCACGGTGATCCTGATGGCCGTCCTCAGCGGAGTTGAAGAGCGCGTAGTCGGGCTTGACCTTAGCGACGACCTTCTCGATCTCCACGATCATGGCGTTGATGTTCTGGGTCAGTTGGGTGTCGGAAAATGTCCCCCAATACACCTTCTTCACTCCCATGAGCGCCGCAGCCTTCTTTTGCTCCCTCTTGCGAACAGCCGGGTCGCCTCCCCGATCGCCGGGTGTCATGACGAGCACGGAAACGTCGTGACCTTCGTCGACCCAATTGAGTATTGCGCCAGCGCAGCCGAACTCGATGTCGTCAGGATGTGCGCCGATGGCCAGGATTTTCATCTATTTCCTCGAAGGATCGAGAGGCTTTCGTCTCCATGATTGAAGACGAGGTCGATAACGGACATGAAGGGCTGGAATGCGCCGAAGAGCTGATTGTACTTCGGGGGTGGATAGGACTGAATCTCGAGGCGCACTCCGCTACGTGCGTACGTCTCGATCTGCATGTATGCCTGTCCCCCCGCACCCGCCAGATACGTGTCGCCTCCCATGTGCTTGGTGATGGCGATAAGTCGTTCATCTGGGTCCGAAGGGAACGTCGCAAGTTCTGACGAAACGGATATCGGCGTGGTGATACCGAGTACCTTTGCAAGGCGCCGGACGACCCATATATTCAGGGCAGCCAAGTTTGCCCAGTCCGTCGAGAAGAGCTCCTCGAAGAAGCTCTCGAGCTTCGTCCAGTGCGGGGCGCGACGATAGTTGGAGATGATGCTCTGACGATGCCGCGCTTGCCAACGATCGCGACGATTGACCGACACCTGGTTGAGCGTCTGGGGGAACCTGTAGTTCACAGGGACGGTGAGCCATTGCCAACCTTGCGCTGTCTTGATGCGGTTACGGTTTTGCCACTCGTTCTTCTTGTACTGAACGTCGTCGAGCAATACGAACGCGTCTGCCTTGTCGATCTTGTCGAAATAGCCGAGCCACGGAAGATACTGCGGTTGGTGCACCGACACGATCATGCTGCGTCACGACCCAGGCGCATGAGCATGACGATCTGACGAAGCTGCTGCGCGGTAAAGCCTCGCACTCCACCGTAGTAGTGCATGGCGCTCTCGATTTTCATCGCAAGGATTGCTTCTTCGTCGACTCTCCGCGTGCTCGCCTCACCAACGTGAAAAGCTTCTGCATCTGCGACGAACCGTGTCTTCCAGCGTCGCGCGCGCAGACGCTCGGCCATGAGGTACTCCTCATAATAGAGAAACGTCGCCTCGTCGAAGTAGTCGACTTCGGTGAGAGCCTTCGCTCGGAACATCATGCAACAACCGCGGACGCCGTAAGCGAAGCGAGATGCGGGTTTTTCCTGTGTGCGCTGCTTCCCTTTCGGAGCCGTTGGTGGAAACTCACGGAAGTAGAGTCGCGCCACGAGTTTCGAGATCAAGCTTGTGTACCTGGGACGTTCTTCGAAGGGGCCCTGATATCCGCCGTTCTCGAGGAGAAGCGGTCCCGCGAGCCCGAGCCTCGGATGAACGCGAAATGCGCGCACCATGCGATCGAGGAAGTCAGGCTGCTCGAAGGCCATGTCGTTGTTCAGCAACAGAACCAAGTCTGCGCCATTCTTCGTGGCGACCCGCATGCCTCGGTTCGAACCGCGCGCATATCCGAGGTTCTTCTTGTTCGCGACGATTCGAACGCGAAGAGAGTGACCTGCGGCGAAACGGCGAAGTTTCTCGACGGAGCCATCCGAGGATCCGTTGTCGACGACGATGATTTCTCGGAGGCCG
Source organism: Polyangiaceae bacterium (assembly GCA_046351415.1). GTDB lineage: Bacteria > Myxococcota_A > Polyangia > Polyangiales > Polyangiaceae > JABFRG01. The sequence goes on from JAXLYO010000005.1 coordinate 504,617, forward strand.
GGGTGACCCAAGTTCGTGAGCGACTCGACGCAGTGCTGAGTGTGCTTCCAGCCATTCCAGTTGACGATGACCGCATGAATGGAAGGGTTGGGGCCGAGCCCGAGGCGATCCCTGCTCATCGCTTGCCTCGTTTGGCCGACTTGGTCGACGGCAGCACTTCGACGATGCGCTGCGCGGCAGCGGGGCCTCCGTTCAGGTTGAGCCTGGTGTTACGGGGACGAACGTTACCCTCAATGATGCGATCCAACGCGGCGGCCAGGGCTTTCACCGTGAGCTCCTCCGGCGGGATGCACCTGGTCACGCCCCCGAGCTCTACGAGTCGCCGTGCATGAATGAGTTGCTCGTCTTCGCCGAGCTGCCAAGGAATGACGATGCTCGAGACGCCCGAGCGCAGGATTTCGGCGAGCGTGTTGTAACCGCCCATGCCCACGTAGATGTCGCTCTCGCACATCTCCTGGAAGTGACGCGATGTGAACCGATGTACCTCCACGCCGGGCGTCGCCATTCGTTGCAGTGTCTTGAACTTCGCATCGCTCAAGCTCATACCGGCGTAGACCTTCATGGCCGCTTTCGCCTTCAGATGGCGTTTCGATTCGACGATAATTTTCAGCAAAGGAAAGTTGTCGTCACCTCCCACACTAGAGAGAATGCGCGTCTCACGGTCGGGGCGCATGCGCGCTTTGTTCCGGGCCCCTTGCTTGCCCAGCAACGGACGCATCAAGTACCCACAATATCGAAACCGATCTTCGAGGTCCTGCAATTGGTAGGACTCGACGACGTCGATGACGCGCTTGTCCGTGAAGCAGAAAACTTCGTCGTACGTGTGACAGATGAACCGGACTCCACCTTCGATCTGGAGACGGCGCATGTAGCGCTCGGGCAGATCTTCGACACCGCGCATGCCGAATATCTTGTAGCCACGCGCTTCTTGGAGAACCTCCAACAGTTCGCCGAACGAACCCGACGGAGTATCGTCCACGAAGACGACGTCGGGATCGAACTCCGCGATGAGCGAACGCAGCCACGCCTCACGAATCCGGAGGAGCGTTTCCCAACTGATGTCGAGATACGGTCGCATCAAAATGCCGTGTTCGGTCTCCTCCGAAACGAACGCCGGCAACTTCAAATACTCGACGCCTTCTGGCATGAGCGCGCTTCCACCTCGACATCCCGAGATGCAGGCTACGCTCGCCTCCGGAAGCAGCCGTTTCACGTGACCGGCGATGTTCGCGATGATCGCCACGTGCCCCGCGCTTCTTCCGTTGTGCGCGTAGAGAAGAACGCGGGGACCGCCCGGACGGCGCTGACGCGGCTTCGACCTCATCGCCTATGGTGAGGGAGGGGGCGATGCGGCCGCCGAGCCCTCGGGGGCTGCTGCGCTGGGCTTGCCCCCCGGAGGCCCCTGCACGCCGCCTGCGAGGGTGCGCACCAGATAGGTCGACGGGGTGATGTTCTCGATTTCCACTTCGGCGCTCAACGCCAGACCGTGCTGGAGCGGGATGGACGGAACCGAACTCGGGTCGATCGACATCTCGACGCGCACGAGGCCGTTGGATGGTTCGTTCGCGACCCGTGTCACACGCCCCTTGCCGATGCCGAACTGCGTCCAAACGAAGCCCGTGAAACGGTACGACACGGGTTGATTCTCGCGAACACGTCCGACGGAATCGCCCGCGGGATAGTAACCGATGACCCTGAGGTCGGTCGTCGGAACGACGGTTGCCAAAGGCTTGCCGGGGCCAACGACGGCGCCCACCTGCAACGTGCTGACGTTCCCGAGAATGCCAGACGCCGGTGCGCGAACGGTCCGGCGCTCGAGTTGCGCCTTCAAGAGGGCAAGAGTCGATTCGGCCAAGCGCCGCTCTCCCTCAAGTTCGACGATGGACCGTTTGACTTCCGAGATTTGGAGCACCGTGCGGCGCGATTCGAGCCCCGTCGCGATCGCGGATTGGCTCGCCTCCGCTCTCGCGGCCTCGAGCGTGTCGTTGCGCGCGCCGGCCTGGTTCTGGGCCGCGAGGTGTTCCATGGCGGACTGCAGCTGCTCTTTCGAGAGGCGATCCGACATCGAGAGCATCTTCTTTTCGCGTTCGAGTGATGCCGCCGCAGCCTTCGAGCGGGCCGCCGCGACTGCTGCTTGAGCCTGCGCGACCTTCTCTTGCCACTTCGAGATCTCTTCGCGCACCCCGGACTGCTCTTTCAGCACTTCGATACGCGCTTGAATCGTGTCGATCTTCGTTTGCTGCTCGATCATGCGTTGGATTTCGAGACTAGGGTCGAGCTCGACGAGAACGTCGCCCTCCTTCACCCTAAGACCGAGCGAGAGATAGGTCTTCACGACACGCCCCGGTTCGGTCACCTCGACGGGCGCGACGGCTTGCTGTGATTCGACGCGTGCTTCTTTCGACACCACGTATACGGGTGCTTTGGACATCGTGGCCCATCCCGTCCATAGCGCCGCGATGACCAGTGCAAACACGACGAGGCTCTTCGGCGCGCGCATGCGATCGGCGTCGATCGAGCGGAGGGTGCGAGAGAATGCGGAGGCCATGATCCGAGATTACTCTACCTCGTCAGGGTCGACTAGAGATTCGCGTTCGACGGACTTCGATAGGCCGTGGCGCCGAAGGAGTCGATGGAGATGCGAACGATCAATGCCGGCCACTTCGGATGCGAGCCCGACCCGACCGTGCACGGCGCGCAGCAACGCCTTCAAGAAGAACGCTTCTCCAACCCTGCTCCAGCGCATCCGAAAATCCGCGAGCGTTTCGCCAAACGTGAAACTCGGAACGTCTTCTCGCGGCGGGACAGGGTGCGAGGGACGCGTCGAGGTCGAGCCGGGGGAAACATCTTCCGCGAGCGCCGTCATCGCCGGCATCTGCCCCGTGCTCTCCCTCGGCATTAGCGCGCTCGGCTCCTGTCCACTTACCGGCGCTTGCTTGATGCGCGTCGAACTCGGGGCGTCGTGGCTTTCCGCAAACAGGCGCTCCCAACCGCGAATGGCTGCGCGCTGACCAAAGTTGCGAAGCTCGCGGATGTTGCCTGGCCACGCGTGGGTTTCGATGGCTTCCCACTGAATCAGGTCGAGCGTCTCGACGAGATTCTCGGGGACGAACACCCGCATCAGATCGACGAGGTCTCCATGGCGCTCGCGAAGTGGAGGTACGTGCAGTTCGAGTACCGCGAGACGGTAGAAGAGATCCTCGCGAAATTGTCCGGCACTCACCATCTTCTTGAGGTCGCGGTGCGTGGCCGCGACGATGCGAACGTCGACCTTTCGGTGCGTGTTCTCGCCGACGCGGCGAATGGTGCCGGACTCGAGAACTCGAAGCAGACGCGGCTGCATCGACATCGGTACTTCGCCGATTTCGTCGATGAAGATGGTTCCACCATCCGCTTCCTCGAACGTTCCGATGCGATTCGCGTGGGCACTGGAAAACGCACCCTTCACGTGGCCGAAGAGTTCGCTCTCGAGCAGAGACTCGGTCAGCGCTGCACAATCGATCACGTTGAAAGGGCGCGCGCGCCGAGCCGAAAGAGCATGGAGCGATCGCGCAATGAGCTCTTTGCCCGTGCCGGTCTCGCCACTGATGAGCGTCGATGCATCGGTCGATGCCGCCAAGCGAATCTCTCGAAAAAGATGTCGCATCGGCAAAGAGTCGCCCCGCATCAGTCCGTGCGTATCGACGGGGTAGAGCTCGGGAATGAGCGCTTCCACGTAGATGCGTAGGCCCAGGGGCGTGACGTAGCCATGCTCGTGAACGACGCCGTCTGCGAGAATTGCGTGGCCACCCTGGCAGGGAACGATGCGAAGAGGCAACTCACGGCGCCCAAGCACGTCGATGGGCACCCATACCTTCGAGCGAGCCTCGGCACTCACGACGAACGCCTCTTCGACGACGGCCGTCCGAGAGAGTGTCTTTGCCTGTATGTGTGCTATATACAACATTGTCATACAGGCGAGGCCTTACGGGTGAGCGATGACGACCAAAGACTTCGCTCGAGCGATGGCGGCCTCGACACACACCTTCATGGTCACCGGGTCTAGGGCGCCAAACGTCTCGTCGAGCATAATCACGTCTGCTTCCTGAATCAGCGCGCGCGCCAAGAACACGCGGCTACGTTCCCCGTGTGAGAGCTGCCAGCCAGTCTCGCCTAGCAGCTGATCGAGTCCGGAAGGCATGCGCTCGAGGAGCGGTCCCAAGCCGAGAGTTCCAAGCACGAGCTTCGCGATGTCGAGATCGTCTCGCGTCGGTGGCCAATTTCTGCCGAGCAGAACGTTGAATGCGAGTGTACCCGTGAGGATGTGGTTTTCGTGGAACTGCGGAACACTGGCGACCCGACGTCGCCATTCCGAAGGTCCGAGAGTCGCGCGATCGAGCCCACGAAGGAGCAGGAGACCCGACTCCGGCGAGCGCAGCCCTCCGAGTAGGCTGGCAAGCGTCGACTTTCCGCCCCCCGACTTTCCTTCGACCAGAATACGATCGCCCTTCCGAATCGCGAGCGACGTGTGGTGAAGAACGGGGTCGCCTCCTTGTCGATAGCGAAACGAAACGTTCTTGGCCTCGAGGATGGGCACCTGAGAGCCGCCCCGATTCCGATCGCGAGCACTCACGGTCACCGGCAAGCCACCGGTGGGCAACTTGGCGGCGTGGAAAAGGGGCCCCACACTCTTCCAAGCGACACTAAACGCAATGAGGCCGTGGATCGCGCCGGCAAGGGCACCGAAGGCCGACTGGGCCGACATGAGGCCACCCACCGTGATGAGAATCGAAGTCGCATCGACGCGCGTCTGGAGCAGTGTTGGCACCATCGCGACGAATCCGATGGCAAGCCATCCGCGGGAAGGCAGCCCAGAGAGAAGCGCGTCGATTCTGTCGAGCCCCTGCGACGTGTCGACGTAGTTCTCGAGTTCGTCGTCCTCGGCAGCGTGTCTGTTTTTCGGTGAATCTTGAACGGCGCGCGTGCGATGGCCGAGCATGCGCTCTACCAAGTTGTTGGTCATCGATAGACGAATGCCCGTCCACTCACCGCTCAAGCGCGCGGCCCAGAGCGTGCCCACACCGATGAGCACTGCCCACACCAACATCAGAATCACGTGGAGGAGGCCACCGATACCAATCGCCAGGATGGCACCCGCCGTGAAGAGAGAAACGACGGAGGCAACGACCGCCAGAACGCTCCCGAGCCCCGTCGCTTCGATCGTTTGAGATTCGCCGACCATGGCGAGGAGCTGGCCCGACCCGCGCTCGCGAATATCGTTCGGATCCATGCTGAGGGCGCCGAGCAGCAAGCGGCGTTTCATGATGGCCGCCACGTCGACACCGATGCGCGCCATGAGCCAGGAGCAGACTACTTGTATCGGAATGGTCGTAAATGACAGCAGGACCCACCCAATTGCGGAGCTTTGCGGCAAGGTGCCGTTCGTCGCACCGTGACCTAGGATGAACCACTCCGTAAGACCGATGGCGAGGTTGAACGTGGTGAGCAGCATGAACATGCCCAAGCGACGGGTCACGCCCGTCGTTCGGAATTGCTTCCATGTGGCGGCCGCAGGAGAGAGTCGAACGACCCACGCTCGGCACGCGGGCGTCGACCCGAGGCGACTCAAGATGAGTGCGCGGCGGACGGTTTCCCTCTTGTTCGGAGGCACCTTGGCGCGCTCGAGCCACGCTTCGATGAGAGGTCCCGCGACGGCGACGACGGGCTCGAAGATCGCGGTCGCGACAATCGCCGTTTCGATCAGTTCGACGCGGCCACCGCCATTCACGACGGACAAGTGCTTCGGACCGGCGCGAAGCACCGGCAAAAGGCGGTGTTCGGTGCCGACGGGCACACGAAGGATGGCAGGACCGACATTCTCGAGAAACGTCGTGAGATCTGCAAACGAGGTCTCCACCCCTTCCGCCTCGATCCCATAATAGTCCGCCGTCGCTTCCATCCATCGATCGAGTGCAACGTCGTCTCGCTCGAGGTCTTCCGGAACGACAGGAAGGTCGAGTAGGCGCGGCGCGAGGTTCGCGGCTTTCGCAAGCAAGTGCATCGCGCGACCCGCCGCATCCATGCGGAGCGTCAGGCGGTGAAGTTCCGACGGCGGAGCGGGCTGCCCATTTGTACGAATGGTCTCGGGTCCGCTCATGACGGGGTCTCCGTCAAGGTTCCGCCTTCCACGCGCACGCGGCGCCACCGTTCGGGGTTCCACACGTCGTTTCGCACGGCGCGATCGGCTTCCACGAGCTTTCGATAAATGCCGTCTCGGGTGAGCAATGCTTCTGGCGTTCCGTCTTCCGCGATTCTTCCTTGGTCGATGACCAGCACGCGTCCAAAGTCGGTCGTGTCGCTCACGTCGTGGGAAACGAAGAGGATAGTTGCGTCTCTCCAAAGCTCGCGCGCCCGCTGGAGGAGCACCCGCCGCCGATCACGTTCTAGACCTCGGAATGGCTCGTCGAGGAGGACGAGTCGCGCGTCGTGCCGCATCATTGCACGGGCCAAACGTACACGTTGTCCCTGCCCGCCAGAGACCTTTGCCCCACCTTCCCCTAGCTGCGTCTTGAAGCCATCTGGTAGACGCTCGAGAAGCTCGAGCACGTCGGACAGCTCCGCCGCGTCGCCGAGATGATCGATGCCTTCTTGGCTTCCGTAGAGAATGTTGCCGATGAGGTGCGTATTCCATAGCTGGATGCCCGGGTCGACCCATGCCGTTTGCTGCCGCAACAGCGCGAGACGAGTTGCATCGAATGGTTGCCCGTCGACGAGGATCCTTCCGTTCGTCACCGAGAGCCACCCCAAGAGCACGCTCAGCAACGTCGACTTCCCGGCTCCAGAAGCACCGACTATCGCAATGTGATCGCCACTTCCGATCCGCAAGTTCACGTCCGACAAGAGCGTACGTCCGGCAGCCACGACTTCCACACGATCGAGCGAGAGGGTCACTCCTCGCGTCGTCGGGCGTACCGAGGGGAGCACGTCCGGCACGTTCGTTTCCGCTGCTGCAAGCGGTTCGAACAGGCGCATGGCGTTCTGCCGAATCGCCGTATACTGCGACACGACGCCGACCAAACTCGAAGCGTAGCTCGGCAGTTTTTGTGCAAAGTACACAATGAGTAGGAGCGCGCGCGGGTCGCCTCCCGTGCGGAAGAAGTTGTAGACGAGCAGCGCCGTCATACCGATACCGAGCGCGGACGTGACACCGTTCACCCCGACGAGGCGCTTCTGGTATGCGATGGTCGAGCGAGTCCACTCGGTGAGTAGGCCCTCGTGTTCACGACGCACGACGCGTTCAGCACCGTGTACCCGCACGGGGACGATGCCCACCAACGCGTCGAGATAGAAGCGGAAGAGACCGCCGTCTTGCGTCGCGAGTTTTGCGGCGTACTCGTTGAGCGGCTTGTACGCGATGACAGGGACCACCGCAGCGACGAAGAGAATCACGAGCGCCGTCAAGAGCGAGGCGGGATGAACCCAGAGAAGCAGGCCGAGCGTCGCCACCATGCCGAGTACCGTGGAGAGTGTCCCAGCAAAGAAGCCCGGGACTTGCCGCAGCGTCTGCAGCAAGTGCGCGCGAGAAATCATATCCGATGCGGCGCGCGAGCGCAGGTAGCGGTCTTCGAGACGAGGAAGCTTCTCCATGAACGCGACCCGCAGCCGCGCTTCGAGCCCCCGACCGAGCCTTTGGGTCAGAAGGAGCCGTACCGATTCGAATGCGAGCGCGACGAAAAAGAACACCACGACCACGAAGACGAACGCGGCGCGCTGCGGCGCGAGCGTAAGGTGCGTCATGATGTCGGAAAGCCCGCGCATGAGCAACGCATCGAGTGACGTCGTCGCGACCCCGAGTACCACGAGCAACGTGGCGAAGATGATGGTCGCCTTCGAATCGAGCCGCATCGTCTCGAAAAGCACCCGAAGCGGCTTCACTTCTTCGCTTTGCAATTGTGCAGGAAGGTCGGTGGGAAGAACCGCGCCTCCCCACATGCTCGGGCGGTTTCCGGGACTGTCGAGCCTCGCATCGAATCGGGTCGACGCGCGTCCTAGCTGGACCAAATTGCCCATCTGCGACATGCGGCCCATCACGGACATGCGTCCAATCTGAGAAAGCTGGCCGAGTTCGGTCATCTGCGAGGGGTCGAACGCTGCCGGATTCCGAACGATGGTGGGTTCATCGTCGTCGCCGGCGACCTGCAAAGCAGGCACGCCGAGGGGCATGGCGACGGAGGGTCTTCCGAGCGGGGCCCGCGCGGCCATGATCTTGGAGAGGCTTCGCAAACTCTCGCGTGTCATGAGGACGGAAGCGCGTTGTTTCCGTTCGCTGCGGCCGGACACGTACAGCAGGATGGCACCGCTCACTTGCAGGTGCTCCGTGCCCGCGGGCACGACGCTCCAGAAGTTCGTCGGAATAGGCGGTGGCCCCGAGTGATCGGGACGCGCCAAGAACGCAAGCGTCTCTTGTACGAGGCTCGAAAACAGGTTTGCCGCGATGGTGCCTTTCTTGACGGCGCGCGCATCGATGAGTGTTCGAACCATGCGTGCCCCCGCATCGAGCAGCGCATAGGTTTTCCACGACGTGTCTTGATCGGCACGAGCGATCTCCGCACGAGCCATCGCTGCACTCATGCCGAGAGCACGCATCTTGTAGAGCAAGGGCTCTTGACCATCGGGCGTTCCTGCCCAAGTGCGCCAGTGATCTGCGGTCATTCGAGTCGTGAGCGGAGCGACTCGTTCGAGCAAGCGGTCACGATCGACCCACGCGCGCCCGGCTGAAGGGTCCATGATTTGGACCTTCGAACCGAGGACAGACCAGACGACGATGAAATGGAGCCCGCCGGGAGTCTCCGTGAAGACGATAGCGGGAAGGCAGCTCGACTCACGTAGCGTGAGCGAATCCTTCGGAACGAGGATGGTTTCCGCGGAGAGCCCCAGGTCGTTCGCGATCGTCTCGAGCGCGGCTATCGACGTGCCGTCGACGTCCGTCTGGCATCGCTCGCGGAGGCGGTCGAAGTTGACGCGGATGCCGTGCCCCTGAAGGACGCTTTTGATCGTGGCGGGGCCGCAATCCATCGCCGAAGTCTGGATGACTTCGGGAACGAAGAACGATCGACGATTCTTGGGGTTGGCCACGAAAGAAGACGGGGTTGGGGCGCCGAAAAAAAGACGCGAACGAGGGTGCGAATAAACCTCGATTCGCTAAAAATACCCACACAAAACTGCGGCGTTCGAGCTACCCAGCACGCTCGACGTGCCGAAGGATGGTGGCGGCTCCCTCGGTCGGTGAACCGCTGCCCGCGTCGATGGTGATCTCGGGTTGGCGGGGCACCTCGTAAGGCTCCGAGATTCCCGTGAAGTTTGCAACTTCACGACGTCGCGCCCGCGCGTAGAGGCCCTTGGGGTCGCGACTCTCACAGACCGCAAGACCGGTCGAGATGTACACCTCGAAGAACGATTTGCAGATGCCACGGACGAAGGTGCGAGAGTCCTCGTAAGGTGAAATGAGAGAAGCGACGACACACACTCTGTGCTTCTCGAGGTAGCTCGCCACGAGACCGACACGGCGAATGTGTGCGTCACGTGCCTCTCGTGTGAATCCAGTGTCGGGAAAGACCTTGCGAATGGCATCGCCGTCGAGGTGTTCGACCGGGAACCCGCGCTCGGCAATCATACGCGTGAGTTCGGTCGCAATCGTCGTCTTTCCTGCGCCGGAGAGCCCCGTGAACCAGATGACCACGCCGCTCGAAAGAACTTCGCTCACGAGTATGCCCTCGGAAGGGGTTTTCCGAGCCACGCTTCGAGTGCTCGGTTGTCAGCCGCGTAGTAGTCGCGCACGAATCGTTCGTTCTCGACAGTGTACGTGACGTCCGGAGCCGCGCCCCCCTCGATCCACGTGTAGAGTTGCTCTGCCACCTTCCGAGGAAGTCGATCGACGAGTCGTGCCACGACGGAAAAACGCCGAGAGATATCGAGCGCACGCAACTTGCGCGCCGATGGACGCACGTTGTGGCGTTCGACGGGAATCGCGGCAAACGCATCCGCGTCGACTTCGAGGACGGACGCGAGTTCGCGCGCGAACCAGTCGTACCGTTTCGCCATGTCTTCGTAGAAGAGCACCTTGACCCGCTCTTTGCCGAAGAGGTTTGCGTATACGTCGACGAGCTGTGCGTACTTGAAGAGCTCGAGGCCACGACCGTTCTTGGAGATCGCGGGTAGCCGTTCGAGCCACGTGTTGAACGGAACGTAGTGATCGTCTGGCACTACCATCGCGTAGCAATAGAGTGACTGCAGCGCCGCGAGCTGGTTGCGGACGACGACGAAGATCGTCGCCTTCGGGAACACTTGATGGAGCCGTCGTGCAATCGTGTCGCGATCGGCAAAGTCGGTGCGCCCCCCTCCCGCAGAGAACTCTTCCTCCGACAGAAGGACCTTGTCTCGAGCGAGGTCGAAATAGAGGCGCATTTCTTCAGCAAATGCCGGCAAGTCGCGCGCCCAAGCAGCTTCGTCGTGCGCATTCACGGCGCGAATGAACGAGGCGAGGCGCGGGAACGGCTTTCCGAAATAGGAGAGCTCGTCACAGCGCGGAAACACGCTCATCTGCAGAGCGGTCGTGCCGCTTTTGATGACGCCGATGTGGAGAAAGTACTTCCGATCATCGAACATGGAATTCAGAACACCTGGCCCCGCCCCATGAGCATGGCGGGGTCGTATTTGCGTTTGAGCTCGGCAAACTTCGAGAAGACCTCCTCACCGAAGTATCGACGGTAGTCGGTCTTATCGAGCAGCAATTCCGTCTGGATGTAGCGGCGATAGCCTGGTTCGGTCATCGAAAGCTGCATGAAGTCGGCTTCGAGTGCTCGCATAGCGTCGAAATCGAAATGGAGACCGTCGAGCGGCGAGCCCCAAATACCCTCGGCGACGAAGCCTTTCTGAATGGGATAGATGAGGGGCGGGTTGAATGCTCCGAAACGGACGGGATACACGTAATTGGATAGGGGCCGCCAGCAATGCTGGTACTTTACACAGAGTTCGCCCAGCTGGTTCATCGCGCGGTCGGAGTCTTTGTAGGGTACGAACAGCGTGAACCAGGAATATCGATCCCAGGCTGCGACCGACCCGTGGACGACGCCCGAGACGCCCATGGGGTAGACGGCCTTCTGTGGAAGACCTTGCAAGAGCTCGGGCGCGAAGATTTGGAGCTTCGCCTCGACGACGAATCCGAGCTGTCCCATCGCGCCGAAAAGCCACTGGAAGATTTCGTCGGAAGGGTGGCACGTCACGATTTCGCCGGTACCGGTTACGAACGTAATCTCGAGGACGCTTTCCCAAAAGCCGCCAAAAAGGCTCGTATTTTCGCCTATGCCACCCGCCGCGATGTAGCCCCCGACGGTGGGAGCCGGCGCGCCCCCGTCGTTGCAGACGAGGAGATCGAACCCGTGCGTCTTCAACATCGTGTGGAGATCCCACATGAGTACGCCTGCCCCGACCCGCACGCTGTTCTCTTCGTCGAACACGTAGCGACGAAGGTTTTCGGTGGTGAAAAGTAGGTCTCCTTCCGCCGGGAGAGAGGAACCGTTCATCGAGTGTCCCGCACCGCGAAAACGAATGGGGGTTCCGTGACGAAAGGCGTCGGCGATGGCTGCGCGAGCCTCTTCCGCGTTCGACGGCGCGACGACACGATGCGCGGGCGAGCCTCGGTGGTAGTTGCTGAAGTCTTCGAGCAGCGATTTCGCTGCGTCCGGCGTCGGCGGTCCGGACGGTCGTTGCATCTTCATGATTCGGCCCTCCTCATTTCGCCTTTCTGCCGCGGACGCGTTCGACCGCTTCCTTCGCGTGAGTGGCATTGATGCGCTTCTGCACGCGCAGCACCTCTTTGAGTTCCGCCGCCACCTCGTCGCTCTCTTCGAGCGTTGCGCCCGCGGCGAGAGCGAGGTTCTTCGCGTGGAGTTGCATGTGCCCCCGCACGATGCCCACTGTCGTCAGAGCCTTGAGGGCGCCGAGATTCTGTACGAGACCAACGGCGGCGCAAATACGCCCGAGGTCCTCCGCGTGTTCGATGCCGAGGAGCTTGAGCGAAGCCCGAGCCTGCGGATGAATGGCTGTCATGCCGCCCACGATACCGACGGCCATCGGAAGTTCGATCGTTCCCCGGAGAACGCCGGACTCGAACCGCCAGCGCGTCAGCGGCTTGTAGCGCCCAGATCGAGCACTGTATGCGTGTGCGCCCGCTTCGACCGCACGCCAGTCGTTCCCGGTGGCGATCAGGATCGGGTCGATGCCGTTCATGACACCCTTGTTGTGGGTTGCTGCACGATACGGGTCGTGCTCGGCAAAAAACGAGGCCTCTTGGATGCCCTCTCCGAGTTCGGCTGAGATGCCAGGAACGCGTACTTCTGCCGTCGCGAGCTTGTCGTCGACGAGGTTCGAAAGAATGCAGATGGCGACCTTCTCGCCCGTGAGCGCCTCCACCTCCGGCTTCAGCCCTTCGCAAACCTGGTTGATGACGTTCGCCCCCATCGCGTCTTTGGGATCGCAGAGGATGTGAATGACGAGCATCTGCGCATCGCAGTCCTCACGCGGAATGACGCGCAATTGGATGTCTCGAACGCCGCCACCTCGAGCGACGAGCCCGGAGACGAAATCATTGGCTCGAACGATCAATTTCTGGTGATTCGCGCGAAGGAGCGCCAGCGACTCTTCGGGCTTCGTGAGCTTCGCAATCTGGATTTGCCCGATGATGAGGTTTCCCTTCATCGCAGTCGTGACCGTGCCCCCACATTCGTTCAACCACTTGGCGGTCGAGCTCACCGCGGCCAGGATCGATGTCTCCTCGACCGCCATGGGAACGAGCACCCTTCGGCCGTCGATGACGAGGTGATCCGCAATGCCGAGCGGGAGCTGCATATAGCCGACGGCGTTCTCGATGAGCTGCTCGGCGACTTCCACCGGAATCGGCGGCTCATTCGCGAGCGCGGCGCAATCCTCGCGAGAGAGAGGGGATTCTTCTTCTAGGCGTTTCTGGCGTTCGCGCGCCGTCAGCTGATGGAATTTCATAGAGCCAGTTCGTGTTCGAAGTCCTGCTGTGGCGAGCGATTCCGAGGTTGGAAAAGCGGGCCGAGGTCTTTCGACGCGGAGCAGACCAGCGTACCGCCTGGAACCGTTTTTTCCCAGTACAACCTGCCTCCTTGAGGGACAAGCTACGTGCTTTCTGAAGGCTGGCTGGTATCTTGGAACGATGACCGCGAACCAACCGTCGCGCGAGCCATCGAACATCGAACGGTCGCTTCCTCGCGTCGAACGGCCTGTCGAAAGCATCGAGTTCGACGCCCTCACGGAAGCGCACTTTCACGAGCACCATGCGAACGAAGGCGTAGGCCGCCCCCTTCACATCAAGTCGAATCCGCACCTGCTCGAGCTTCACGCGAAGTGGACGCCGGGCTACATCAAGGAACGCATCGGAACGGCGACGATCTCCGTCGATATCTCCGATGACGGAACGTTCGCGGGAGGAAAAGACCAGGCCGATGGTACCCATCGACGTTGGGTCGACATGAGTGTGAGCGAGTGCATCGATCGGTTGACGGCCCCCCCCGAGAACAAGGAAAACCCCAAAGAGCGCTGCTACGTCTACGGGGTGAACGCCGCCCCGTTCGGCGCGCTCTTCGAGGACTATCGGCCCCAGACCTTCCTCGTTCCGGACGGCTCGCGCATCATGAACACGCAGTTCTGGCTCGGAGGACGAGGCAACGTGACGCCCGCGCACTTCGACGTCGCGGACAATTTCCTGATGCAGGTGCGCGGTTTGAAGAAGGTGCTCCTTTGGGACCCGAGTCACTACCCGCACATGTACGTGAACCCCATCGGGACGAAGAACGATCGTCAGAGTCGCATCGGCGAACTCACGCCCGAGAACATCGCGCGCTTTCCGAACTTCGCACACGCTCGCGCGCAGAGCTGCGAACTCGCGCCCGGGGACACGATATTCATTCCGACGGGCTGGTTCCACTACGTCGAGACGACCGAGTTCGCGATCTCGATCAACCACTTCTGGCATCCGCCTTCGCTCGGCCCGTTCCTCGACGCGAGCCACAGCATGCTCGTCAAAGAGATGCGCCCCGAGCTGCTCGCCCTGCTCACCTGCCTCATTGCGGAGCGCCTTCATCTTCCTTTCTCCAAGCCGCTCGAAGAGGCACTCCCCCTTCATCGGCAAAACAGCCCTGATCGAAGCGGGCGGGGTCGATGACCCCGCGCGTCATCGGCACCGTCGAATCGATTTCCTACGCAGAGGCGCTCAGCGGAGATACGTGGAATCACCACTGCAGCAGGGAGCGCGGCACACCGCTACTCATTCGTGACTGCCCTCACCTCAAAGCCCTCGGCGAGCAGTGGACCGACGCACATATCAAAGCGGTCGCGGGAAGCCGAACTGCCATCCTCGATATTTCTCGCGACGGGACGTTCGCGGGCGGCAAGAACGTCGTCGACGGGACGACCAGGAGGCAGGAAGAGCTGTCGCTTGCAGAATGCATCGATCGCATTCGACGCACGGAGGGCGACCTCGGCACGACCAAGGAAAGGGCATACGTCTACGGATCGCGTACCGAGCCCTTCGCACCACTCCTCGTTGAATACTCGCCCCCTTCCGCGCTCATTCCAGCCGGCGCGCATTCCTACACGCAGGTATGGATGGGGGGTGCGGGCAACGTAACCCCCGCGCACTTCGACGTGGCGGACAATCTCCTCGTCCAAGTGCGAGGGCGAAAAAAGGTCCTCCTTTGGGATCCGAGTCATTATCCGCTGCTGTCTGTGAACCCCACTGGAACGAAAGGGGAACGTCAAAGCATGATGGGCGATATGCACGCGGTCGACGTCGAACGCTACCCACACTTCGCGAAGGCGGAGTCCCTTTCGTGCGACCTCGCTCCGGGCGACATGCTCTTCATCCCGCTCGCCTGGTTTCACTACATCCTCACGCTGGAGTTTTCGATCTCCATCAACCATTTCTGGCATTCGCCCGAGCTCGCCGAATTCATGAACGTTGGCGCCCAATTGCTTCGTGGTGGCATTCGGCGCGAGCTCGGCGCCTTTCTGACGTTCATGTGGATGGAGGCACAGAGAATCCCGACGGACGCGGTGCGGGACTTCTGTCCTCTCTGGCGTGAGCAACGGAACGACGAACATAACCCCCGTTAGCGTGCGACGACGTGCGTGAAGAGGGACGTCGCGACATTCGCCGCTTGGACGCGAAGGTCCGGAACCGCGGTCGACTCCCAAAAGCGTGGCTTGCAGAGTGTACCAAGCACGAACAAGTCTGTCTGGAGCCCCTCTTCGCCCTCCGCTTCCCCCGAGGGCCCCGTGCGAAGCCCGAGAGCAAGCGGGTCTGCTTTCACGTGGCCCGCCGCGAGCAGCGATGAAAGCGGCGTCGGCAATCCCCCTCGCATGTCCGCAGGCCCGGTGCAGTTGACGACCCAGCTCGTGCGCAACGATTGCGTCCCACGGTCACCGCGGAGTCGCAGTTCTGCAGATACGCCGTCGTCGTCTCCCCTCGCCGAAACAATCGTTCCCCGAGCGACACGAAGAAGGCCGGTCGCGAGGTGCCCCGAGAGCACCTTGCCGATCTGTGGCGACATGCGGTGTCGCCTCACTTCCCAGTGCGCGCGTACATGGCGCAGAAAGCGCGCCGCCTCCACCGGCGGAAGTGCACTCCACAAGGACGCCGTGTGTGGACGAATCGCGTCGACGACTGCGCGCCAATCGCCTCCGGTTTCCATTGTTCTGCGAATCTCGGCTCGAAAACCGCGCAGCAACTTGAGCGTCGTGAGGCGTTCGCCGCTCCCCAATAGCGAGGCGACGAACGGTCCCAAGTCGATCGGGGCAAGGGGCGCTTCTGCGTGCGATGCTGGCAAGAAGCCGCGACGCGACAGAAACAAAATCGGTGCGGTGCGCTCCACTTTCGTCAACGTGAGAAGCACGTCGACAGCGGTGAGCCCGCTGCCGAGCACCAGTACGGGCTCGTCGGGCAATACGGTACTCAGCGTCAAGGACGCCCACGGGTCTGCGACGAACCTCGCGCGTGACCCATGCCATTTGTGCTCGAGCGGATCGGACGGTGGACGATGCCCGAGCGCGAGCACGACCGCGTCTGCAGTGACGGAAGGCCCTTCCTTGGTCGACAGGGTCCATGCACCGGGGGTCGTCCGCGCAATTTGCTCGATCTCGCCCTGGCGGATCTCCATGCTCACGGACTCGCCCGCATCCCGAGCGATCTCGAACAAGACTTCGCGAAGGTAAGTGCCGAAGAGCGAACGCGACACGAAGGACGAGGGTTGGACGCTCTCGTCCCTGGCCTTCGCCCACTCGAAGAAATGGTTTGGCTTGTCGGGCCATGCGCTCATGCGCCCCGCTGGCACGTTGAGTAAATGCCGTGCATCGAGGGTTCCATAGGCGGGACCCGAGCCAAACGAAGCTTGGCGGTCGGTGAGGACGATGTGCACCTTCGCCTTCGCTTTGGTCGCCTTCGCAATGAGGTGCGCTGCGGTCAACGTTCCGGAAAATCCGCCGCCGACGATCGCGATGCATTTCGACTCGCTGGCCGGCGTGCGAAGAAACACGGGGAGCGGCGCCGCTCCGGCGCGCGGCGAATAGCGACGCAATTCGGGCAGCGCGGGGGCATACACGTGCAGCGTGACGAGCGTCTCGCTCGCGTCTTCGGCGTTTCGAACCGAGTGCGCCGCGGCACCGAGCTCCTGAAGAAGGGAACCCGTGGGAGTTTGCCATGTCCGAACAGGTTCGGTGAGACCGTCTGGCCCGACCGAGTGGAACGTCTCTTCGGCCACTCCCGCGATAACGCGCACGACACAATGAGCACCCGCGTGATCATGAACGATGCTGCCCTGACCTTTACGCCAAGTCATCACGAAGACTTCGTAGTTCGCGGCGCGAGCCACCCGGCGGCGCGCGTACGTTTCCACGCGTTCCTCGACATATGGCTCTACGTCGGCCTTCGTCAGGTTCACACGGAAGACCGCGTCGCGATAGACCGAAAGGGGCGCACCCAACGGAATGCCGCGAAGCGTGGCGAGCAGGGTGTCGAGCGCCTTAATCACCACGAGTCCGCGTGAAGAGTTCGAAGTAGAGCTTGAGGCGCCCCTTCGTTCGTCCGGCTAATCCAAACTTGAAATGATTGAGCCAGAGCACGGCGTCTTCCGTTCCCACCTGAAACTCTCGGTAGGCAAGGGTGCCGAGCAGCACGCCCAAGTCGGGCAGAATGAATCCTTCTTCCTCGAGCATCGCAGCGAACGCGCGCACAGCCTCGTGTCTCACGTCGAGGGCATCGATGCCGTTGAAGTAAGGACACTCGACGTCGACCGAACCGATGTCACCATGAAACGCGTCGATGGACGCGGCCATGATGGGGACCTGGTCAGCAGCACCAAACTGTCGGTAGATGCGCTTCACCATGTCGAACACATCGGCGAACGAGAGGGCGTGTGCCGTGAACGTCCCGCGAAGGGCCTCTACTTGCACGTCACTCAAGATGAGCTTCATCCAGCCCGGTGCGCGTGCGTCCGAGAGTCCGAGCCGGTAAATCGAGAGGGGCAAGCCGTTCGGGTCCGTACGCGACCGGAGCGACTCGAGAAAATCGAAAAGACGAACGGCCTTTGCGCCCACGACTCGCACGTCTTCGGTCGCGACCGTAGGAACGACTTCACTGAGCGCCGTTTCGAGCTTTTTCAAGCGCTCTTCCGTCGAGATCACTTGGTAACGGGACGGCACGTTGAAGAAGACGGCGGGATGGTTCACGAATTGCGTGCCCGCCCAGTCGTACTCCACCCAGTCCGGATCGCCGGCCGTGCGCCACTCGACGTACATGCCGCGCTCCTGGAGGAACGGGTCGCGCTCGAGGGCGGCACGAAGGGCATCCGCGTAGACCGCCGGAAGCGGAGACGGCGATACGCCGAGAAACTCAGCGTACTGTTCGAGCGAGTATCCGTGTCCGTATCCTTCGAGCTGCAAATCTGCGAGCCCGCTCGGTCGTTCCGCGAGGGGCTTTCGAAGTTGGTACTCCAGAAAAAGCCGGTTGCGCGGATACGCGGGAAACACCTCGGCATGCGCGACGAGTGCATCGGCCTGCGCGCTCGAAAGGAGACCCGTTGCGGCGATTTGCTCGCCCATGGCGGTCGATAGAATGCTCGGCATGTCTCGGGTGAGGCCTTTCGGTATCGCGCGTCCACAAAAAGAAAATCGCGTTCGCTTCGAAGGATACCCGAGCCCGAAGGCCGGGAAAATCGATGCGAACGCGATGAGCGGACGCGGAGAAGATTACTTCTTCGTGGGGCTGGCCGCGACCGTCGCGGGCGCCGGGTTCGCAACCGAAGCGCTGCCTTCCCAAGTGCGACCGCCGTTGCCTTCCCAGCGAGCTGCGGCGCCGGCGGGGGCGAGCGAACCGACTTCTTGAACCGAGAGCTTCGTGCGGACTTGGAGCTCGCCTTGGACGAGGCCGACGAAGTTTTGGTAGTCGGAAGCTTGGCTCGCGAGCGTCTTCATCGTGTCGCGTGCACGTTCGGCGCGCTCTCCGTGGAAGCCCGACTTGTTGAGGCCCGTCTGGAGACCGGCGACGTCGTTCTTCTGGATCGACTCCCAGATGTTCTTGAGGTCGTCGTCTTTGAAATTGTGGCTCATGCTGACTCCGTGTCTTCTGTTGGTTGGCCTCGAAGGTCCGCAACGATGGATCGTTGGGAGAGGCGAGTGTCACCCAAAGCAAGGAGTGTGCCCGCCGCCCAAACCATTGTTTTCGCCGCATGTGGCACTACTAAGGACGAGCTATACCACTGCAAATGTGGCGCCCGACGCATCAAATTGTCGAATCTGTGGCGTCGCGTACCATAGTTCATGCCATTTCCGGCCTGCGCGTCGGAACGCCCACTGGCAAGGGCCTTGCTAGTCTCTGAAGGATGCCTCCGCTACCTTGGGCCCTACGTCGGAACGAGCCGTTTCTCTTTCGAAGGGCCGTCTCCCACTGGCCGGCGGTGCAGACGTGGTCGGCGCATTACCTTGCGCGCGTTGCCGCTGCGATGGGCGATGTCGAAGCGACGTATCGCTCCACGCCGAGCGACATGGACCGAGTCGATCTCGATCGACTGAAGCGAGGAACGATGTCGCTCCGCGCCCTCCTCGAAGCCTGCGCCGAAGACCCCACGGGGCCAGAGCTGTACGTGCCTGGCCTCAATATCCCTCCGGGGACGCCCCTCGGTCGAGAGATGGGCAAACCTGCCGTGCTCGAGGAAGCAGACGTGTTCGGCACCTCGATTTTTCTCGGGCGCAATACGAAGTGCATCGGCCACTATCATCCGAAGACCCAAGCGATGCTCTGCCAGGTGCAAGGCAAGAAGCGCATCTGGATGTACCCGCCTTCGGAATTGCCCAAGGTGCACCTCTTTCCGTTCTGGTCCGAAGGCTTTTTTCGGAGTGAGGTGAACTGGTACGGCGATCGCAAACGGTTTCCGCGAGCAGCCGAGGCGAAGGGTACGCTCTACGAACTCGAACCCGGCGATGCCCTGTTCATCCCCCTCCACTGGCTGCACGTTCCCGAAGGAGAAGGGTGGAACGTATCTGTCACGTACTGGTGGCGCCCCACGATTGCCGAGTGGCCCATCGGGCTGTCGACCGTGCGAACGCTCGCCGGCATCGGCGTCGAGGCTATCCGTCAGCGTCGAAGTGGCGTGGTCGGTCGCTTCGAGTAGAGCGCGAGCTCAACGACGATACATGGCGCGCCAAAAGCGAAGCTCGTCGGGCGTGATGTCGGGGTGAATGATGTCGTGCAGCAAGATGACGCGATTCTCCGTGCTCTCGTTCCACGCGTCGTGCTCGTAGCTATGATCGAACCACAGGCAGCGCCCCTCCTGCCACGTGCGCTCCTCACCCGCGACGCGCAAAGCACAACGCGGCGGGACTTTGATGCCGAGATGACATGTGAGCGTCGTGTTGGGGCCGTCTGCGTGAGGTCGCAATCGCGCACCCGGAGCCATGTTGTGGAACGCGACCTCACCGGCAGGAGCCAAGTGCGGCATGAGCCGATCCATGATCTCGCACGTCTTCGGAAGAAGGGCTCGTGCGCGTTCTCCGAACTGTCCGCCCCGCCAAACTTGGAAGTAGCCCCAATCCATGGGTTTCAGAGAGGGGTGCAAGTTGCTCGCAGGATGATCGACGAGGAACGATGGGTCCCGGGAAGCTTCATGAAACTCCGCGATGATGACCGCCGCGGAAGCTTCGAGAATTTCCGTGACCTCTTTCGTAGAAGGGAAGCTGTTCGCTTCGTGCCAAGGCTTCGCGGTGAGTCCAGGAAAGAAGCCGCCCTTCGTCTTCTGACGCGGGTCGACGGACGTTCCTTGTCCCCGACGCACCGATTCCACGAATTCCATCACACGAGACAGGTCTGCACCTGCAAACGGGTCTTCGTTCGGGCTCGGTTCTCGATCGTCAGCCATTGGAAGCTCCTTGTTCCTTGGGTGGCGGCACGAGTGCGACGAGGCGTTCGCGCCAAAGCACGGCGAGTTCCCCTGCGAGCGCGCGACGCTTTTCCGCAGGAAGTTCCGTTTGATCGCGAAGGAGATGGCGCGCAAGGTCCATGGACACACTCATTCTAGCTCCTGTGCCGCGCGTGACGAGCCAAGCCTGTTCGTTGCCCTTCGGATCTCGGCCAACCGAAAGCAGCACGTGCGAGGGCACCTCGACCCGAAGGTCAAGCAATGCGACTTCGTCGAAGTCGCGCTTCTTCATGATGTGGCCGCCAACGACGAGGTATTCCATCTGCGACGTGAGGAGACACGTGAGCGCATCGTGCGCCGTCGTAACGATGGGTTCTCGACTGCTGTTGAACGACGTATTCAAAAGAATCGGGACGCCCGTCTTCCGCTCGAAGGCCCGAAGGAGTGCCCAAAATCGAGGATTGTGCGCCTGCGAAACGGTTTGAACGCGCCCTGTTCCATCGACGTGCGTGATCGCGGGAAGGTGCGCTCGCTTGGCTTCTCGAACGGGCACCGTGAAGGTCATGCACGAGGCCGAGCGTTCGCGCCCCGTCAACTCGAAGTAGAGCGACGCTGCTTCTTCGATCACGGCGGGTGCGAAGGGTCGGTACGCCTCGCGCTCCTTCACCACGGCATTGATGCGCTCTTGGCTGCTCTTCTTTCGCGGGTCTGCGAGAATGCTCCGATTCCCGAGCGCCCGCGGGCCAAACTCGGCGCGTCCTTGCACCCACCCCACGACATGCCCATCGGCGAGAAGGTCCGCGACCTCTTCACACAGGGCGCCCTCATCGCCAGGGGTGCGCACGTCGACGAACGCTCCGAACGCAGCAAATGTGGCAAGAAGTTCTCTGTCCGGCTCGACGGCCGGGCCGAGGTACATCGTCGCGAGCGGGGGCGCGCCCACCGCGCTCGAAGCGCGAGTGTCCCTACCGCTGGCGACCTGAGCAACCGAAAGCGCTGCCCCCAGCGCGGTCCCCGCGTCATTCGATGCGGGATGCACATAAATTGCATCGAAGAGACCACTCGCGGCAAGGCGCCCATTGAAGACGGAGTTCTGCGCACAACCACCTGCGAAACAGAGCGAGCGCACGCCCGTCGTTTCTCGGAAGTGTGTGAGTAGGTGAATCACGATGCGCTCGAAAGCCTCTTGGAACCCAGCCGCGAGATCCATGTGGTGTTGCAAAAACGGTGTTCCCTCGAAGCGCGGAGGACCGAACGGGCCGAGAAGGCGTATGAGCTCGTTCGTGCTCGCGATTCGAAATCGATAGGCTCCCTCGGGAAGGAGTTCGTAGATTTGGGAGACGAGGTGGCGTGCCCGCGTCGGATCGCCATACGAGGCGAGGCCCATCACTTTGTACTCATCGAAGGCGCTGTACCCCAGGTAAGGCAGGACGGCGCCGTAGAAGTTCCCGAGTGACTGCTCCACCTCGATACGGCGAAGCGTCTCCAGCTTGCCGCCCTGTCCGAGCGAAACGCTCCCCGCAATGCCGTCGCCGAATCCGTCGAGCGTGACCACGAGCGAAGCGTCCATGCACGCCGGGAGGAACGCGCTCATCGCGTGTGCGACGTGGTGCTCGACGAGTCGAATCTTGGCCGTGAGATCGGTCTTGGTCAGCCCGACGACCCGAAGCGTGTGCGCGATCTTCTCTGCGGATAACTCAGCGTCGCGGTACGCCCCATGACCGCCCTCCTCACCGACGGCAATGTGATCCACGTCGTCCAAGGAAATGCCGCGCGCCGAGAGACAGAAGTCGATCGCCCGCGCGGGAAAGCTCCCAGTGTGCTTCTTCCGCGTGAGCCGCTCCTCTTCCACGGCGGCAAGGACAACGCCGTCCTCGACGAGCACGGCTGCCGCGTCGTGAAACCACTTCGTCCCCCACTCCGAGAAGTAGCTCGTGACGGGTTCGTGGTAGCCGTTGATTCCGAGCACGCGCATGACGTTCAGCAGCCTACCTCGCGTGCTAGCGTGCGCCGCATGAAAAGTCATGTCTACGTGCTCGGGACCGGTTTGTCCCACGATGGATCGGCTTGTCTGCTTCGAGACGGCTCCATCGCCGTAGCCGTCGAAAAAGAGCGCATCACCCGGAGAAAGCATGACGGGGGAAACGACAACGCTGCCATCCAATACTGCTTGGACGCAGAGGGCATCGAACTTTCGGACGTCGCGCTCGTCGTGCAAAACGAAAACTTCGGCATGTTCCACGGAGGAAACACTTGGTACGGCGAGGCTCCCCGCATCATCGCGGATCACCCCCGGGTCGTGTCCGTGTCTCACCATTTGGCTCACGCCTACAGCGCGTTCTATGCCTCACCTTTCGACGAAGCGGCCGTGATGGTCATCGATGGCTGCGGCAATAGCTTGGCCGACACGATGGATCCGGGATCTCCCGAGTTGCCGCCCGATATCGCTGCCGTCCCGCCCGACCTTGCCCATCTCTACAACGAGAAGGACAGCTACTACGTGTTCAAAGATGACGGGAACGGACCCGCTGCGAACAAGAGCTCCTGCAGCGCCCTTTACAAGGACTACTCCGTTTGGGGCCACCGCGCGCGCGGCGTGGTGATCCATCCGTCGACCACGATGCACTCGATTGGCGGTCTCTACTCTGCGGTGAGCTCCTACGTGTTCGGCGGGATGGAAGATCCCGGCAAACTCATGGGGCTTGCCCCGTATGGTCGCCCAGACGTGTTCTCTTTCGAAATGTTCGAACTTCGCGAAGGTCGCGTCTTCGTTCGCTACGACTGGATGAAAGACTTCGACTGGCCAACACGCGGACCTCGGGCGTTCGTAGACAACTTCAAGTTTTTCGCGAATCTCGCGTGGCACACCCAGCGAGAAGTGGAGCGCGCACTCCTATACGTGCTGAACGCGCGATTCGAACGTTTCCCCGCAGACAACCTCGCCTACGCTGGCGGGGTTGCACTGAACGCCGTCGCCAATCGGCGCATCGTTCGAGAGACCAGGTATCGAAACATCTTCTTTCAGCCGGCCGCGGGCGACAATGGATTGGCGCTAGGCTGCGCCTACTACGGGCATAGAGAGATTCTACGAGAGAAGCGAGTGAAGAGCTCCGGATCGAGCTGCTTTGGTCGAAGCTATCCGGACATCGAGATGAGGACGGCCATCGAAGGAGCCGCGAAGACCGGCGGAGTTGACGCCTACGAAGCCGTGGCGAGCGAAGACATCCTGGCGCGCACCGCAGACGCGCTCGCAGCCGGGAAGACCGTGGCATGGTTCCAAGGCGGCTCCGAGTTCGGCCCGCGGGCACTCGGCCATCGAAGCATCCTGGCCGACCCTCGCGTTCCCGAAATGCGTGATCACATCAACGCCAACATCAAGTTTCGTGAAGACTTCAGACCCTTTGCACCCTCAGTCCGCCGTGAGGACGTCGACACGTACTTCGAATGCGACGACGAGAGCCCCTACATGATTCTCGTGGCGCCGACACGCGAGGAGTGGAAGGAGCGTATCCCAAGCGTCGTGCATCGCGATGGCTCCGCGCGCATCCAGACGGTCACTGCGGCCTCCGACCCCATGTACTACGCACTTCTTGCGGCGTTCCGTGAACGCAGCGGCGTCGGCATTTTGCTCAATACGTCGTTCAACCGAAAGGGCATGCCCATCGTCGAGACCCCCCAGCAGGCTGTCGAGTTCTTTCTCTCGTGCGCACTCGACGTACTCGTACTCGGACGTTACTTCGTCGAAAAAGCTACTTCGCCAAAAGCTTGAGCGCTTCCCGCAGGAGAACATCCAGCGGTTCGGTCTGCACGCGGTCTCCCAGCTGCTCGACGGCGCGGTCGGCTTCGACGACGCGATAGCCCATCTTGACGAGCGCGCCCGAAAGGACGCCGCCCGTGCCGCCCTTCGTACCTTTGCCCGGCGCAGAAACCGGGGCAGCCGCTCCAGCAACCACGACGCCCGTCGTCGCCGATAGCTTGTCGCGAAGCTCGAGCACGAGTCGTTCGGCAGTCTTCTTTCCGACGCCGCTGATAGAGGTGAGTTTGGAGAGCTCCTTGTTGGCGATGGCGTTGGCGAGTTCTGCCGTGGGGAGAGCGCTCAAGATGCCAATCGCGGTCTTCGGCCCGATGCTGCTCACGGAGATGAGGGCTCGGAAGGCGTGCCGGTCGACTTCATCGGCGAAACCAAAAAGGGTGAAGGCGTCCTCACGCACGTGCGTGTGCACGTAGAAGTGAGCGCGCCCATCGGGTTCGCGGCGCGCGCGTCCAACGCTCCCGAGGGGGGCCGTGACTTCGTAGCCGACCCCTCCCACATCGACGACGAGACCGCCGTCGGCTTCTTCCTGCACATGTCCGAGGAGCCGCGCAATCATGATGAATGAGCCTTACCGCGCCGCGATCGCACGAAGCAAGAACGCGCCGGAACCCTCAAATAAAAGCATCGCAAGCGAGCGACCTGGAACCGTGTACACAGCTGATATTATTGACCATTTGTGGCATATCGGCCATTTCCACGGGAAGGACTGCTTTTTTTTGGTTGCGCTTTCCAGCCTTCCTCAGTAGGAAGCCCGGCCTCGGAGACTATCAACATGCGCATGCTCAAGTACTTTGTTTTCGCCCCGTTCGCCCTCGCAGCTGCTTGTGGCGGCGGTGACAAGATGCCCGACCCCGTCGTCCCCTCGGCCGACACCGCGATGCCCGCAGCCCCCACGGCTGACATGGCCGCTGTGCCGAGCGCTCCCGCGGCCCCCACGGCCCCGGCGGCCCCCGCAGTGACGACCCCCGCGGCCCCCACGGCCCCGGCGGCCCCCACGGCGACGACGCCCGCAGCGCCGACCGCCACCGCGAAGGCCCCGCCGAAGGCTCCGCCGAAGAAGAAGTGATTCTTCTGAAGCCTCAGGGCTGAGTAGAAGGCAGAACCTCCGGGTTCTGCCTTTCTGCTTTTTGTCTCCGGAAGCGGAAGGCCGGGGCTCGCCTGGGCGCAAGCACCGAGTCCAGCTCGCAAGAAGGATGCCGTTCAGTCCCCTTTCAGCGTTGACGCGACTTCGCGCGTGATTAGCTTGGGAGTGGACATAAGACAACCGAGCGCGACCAAGCTGGCCTATGGTCTCTAGGGCCAAACCAGCACCATCCACGGAAGGCCATCAGGAGCCATCACGGGTGGGGTCAGAAACCGCGAACGTTAGCGCTTCGGCTCTCTGACTGTCCGGGCATCCGCCACGCATTTCTCGCCGGCGCTCGCCATTCGAGTTTTCGAGTTTCTTCTCTCCAACCCGTCTCAAGTTTTTCTAAGCAACCTTTCGGAGGATTCAGTCATGGGCAAGATCATCGGTATCGACCTCGGAACGACAAACAGCGTCGTCGCCATCATGGAAGGCCGCGAGCCGAAGGTCATCGTCAATGAAGAAGGCGCGCGCACGACCCCGAGCGTCGTCGCTTGGGACGACAAGGGCGAAATCCTCGTCGGTCAAATCGCCAAGCGCCAAGCTGTCACGAACCCCGAAAACACCATCTTCAGCTCGAAGCGTTTCGTCGGACGTCGCTTCGAAGAGGTCGAAGCCGAGTCGAAGCGTGTACCCTACAAGGTTGTCCGCGCGGCGAACGGCGACAGCGCCATCGAGATCCGCGGCAAGGCCATGGCCCCGCCGGAAGTGAGCGCGAAGGTCCTCGGCAAGCTGAAGACGGCCGCCGAAAACTACCTGGGTGAGAAAGTCACCGAAGCGGTCATCACGGTCCCCGCCTACTTCAACGACGCGCAGCGCCAGGCAACGAAAGACGCGGGCCGCATCGCTGGTCTAGACGTGAAGCGCATCGTCAACGAGCCGACGGCAGCGGCGCTCGCCTACGGTCTCGACAAGAAGAAGGACCAAATCATCGCCGTCTACGACTTCGGCGGCGGTACCTTCGACATCTCGATTCTCGAAGTCGGCGACAACGTCGTGCAGGTCATCTCGACCAACGGCGACACGCACCTCGGTGGTGACGACGTCGACAACCTCATCATGGATTGGATGATCGCCGAGTTCAAAAAGAGCTCCGGTCTCGACATCTCGAAAGACAAGATGGCGCTCCAGCGCCTCAAGGAAGGCGCCGAGAAGGCGAAGATCGAACTCTCGAGCGTTCAAGAGACGACCATCAACCTTCCGTTCATCACCGTCGGCCCCGGCGGCCCGGTGCACCTCGATCAACGTCTCTCGCGCGCCAAGCTCGAACAGATGATCGCGCCGCTCGTCGAGCGCTCGATGGATCCGGTGAAGAAGGCTCTTGCCGACTCGAAGAAGACGGCTGCGCAAATCGACGCCGTCCTCCTCGTCGGTGGCTCGACGCGCATCCCGCTCGTCAAGGAGACCGTGAAGAAGTTCTTCGGCAAGGAACCCGACCAGAGCGTCAACCCCGACGAAGTGGTCGCGGTCGGCGCGGCGGTCCAGGCCGGTGTTCTGTCCGGCGACGTGAAGGACATGGTCCTTCTCGACGTCACGCCGCTCTCGCTCGGTATCGAAACGCTGGGTGGCGTCATGACGACCATGATTCCGCGCAACACGACGATCCCGACGCAGAAGAAGGAGATCTTCTCGACGGCCGGCGACAACCAGCCGAGCGTGGAAGTCCACGTCCTGCAGGGTGAGCGCACCGAAGCGCGGTACAACCGCACGCTCGGCAAGTTCCACCTCGAAGGCATCATGCCCGCTCCGCGCGGCGTGCCGAAGGTCGAAGTCACGTTCGACATCGACGCAAACGGCATCCTCTCCGTCCACGCGAAGGACATGGCGACTGGAAAGGATCAGAAGATCACCATCACCGCCAACAGCGGCATCAGCGAAGCCGACATCCAGAAGATGGTGAAGGAAGCGGCCGACAACGAAGCCGAAGACAAGGCGCGCCGCGAGCAGATCGAGCGTCGCAACAAGCTCGACAACATGTGTTACTCGCTCGAGAAGATGATCTCCGAGAACAAGGAGAAGCTCCAAGCGAGCGACATCGAGAGCATGGAGCGCCTCATCAAGGAAGGTCGCGAAGCCGTCGAGAAGCAAGACGACGCGAAAATCGCCTCCACTCTCGAAGCCCTCGAGAAGGAAGCCCACAAGATGGCCAGCGCAGCCTACGGAGCCTCGGGTCCGCAGGACGGCGCCGGTGGTCCGGGCGCAGCTCCGGGAGCCGACGGCGCAGGCGCACCTCCGCCGGGCAAGAAGGACGGCGGCGTGATCGACGCCGAGTTCGAAGAAGCGAACTGAGAGCGACCTCGCCAGAGAAGTGAGCCAAGGCTCATGTTTCGAAAGAAACGTGAGCCTTTCCTCATTTTTCGCCCCAATACTATCCAAGGGTTACAGACATCGCGAAGAGCTCAATGTCAGTCGATTCTGCATTCATTCTGCATTCGAGCGAGCGGCGTGGGCGGTACTGACTCAATGTCAGTCGATTCTGCATTCGCAGCGAGCGGCTTGGGCGGTACTGACTACCCGTGCAGTACACACGAGTTCCTTGCTGATCGGCCGCACCTTCACTAAGACAAGTCGCCCTATGGCACGCGTAACCGTCGAAGACTGTCTTGAACGAGAAGAGAACCGCTTTGCCCTGGTGGTGCTCGCCGCACACCGGACGCGTCAGCTCATGAAGAGCAACGCGACGCCGCTCGTTCCTTCGAAGAACAAAGCTGCCGTCACCGCCCTTCGCGAGATTGCCGCCGGCAAGGTGCAATTCCACCGCCCGAGCAACGACGTCGTGAACGAGTGGATCGATCTCCAGATCAAACTGAACAACACCTGAGCCCTCGCGGTCCGCGCCGGTGAAGCGTGACCGAGAACTCGAAGCCTGTTCGCAAGCGCACTATGCGGACCCGGCATATTACCGCGATACCTATCGCGAGCGTGACGAAGACGTCGCGTACTACCTCGCGCTCGCGCTTCGTCTGAAGCGTCGTGGAGCCCGCGTGCTCGAGTACGGCGTGGGGAACGGGCGCATTGCCCTTCCGATCGCGCGCCATGGCATCGGCGTGACCGGCGTCGACCTCAGCGGGCCCATGCTCGCGGACTTCCGGAGCACGCTCGCCAAGGAGCCCGGAGCCGTTCGAGACCGCGTGCACCTCATCCGCGGCGACATGCGAAGAGTCCGCCTCTCGCAGACCTTTCCGCTCGTGCTCTGCACGTTCAACACCATCCTCCATCTCTACACCAGGCGAGACATCGAACGATTCTTCGACCACGTGAAAGCGCACCTTGCTCCCGGCGGCACCTTCGTGTGCGACCTGTCGATGCCCATGCCCGAAGATCTGACACGCACGTTCGAGCGGCCGATGAAGACGCCGAGCTTCGCGCACCCCTCGCTCGGCCGAGTGAAATACCAGGAGCGCTTCGAGTACGACGTCACGCGACAGATCCTCTTCGTCTCGATGGAGTTCTCGTCGAAGAAGGGCGACCTCGTCACCCCCCTCGCGCACCGGCAGTACTTCCCGCAAGAATTCGAAGCACTGCTGCACTACAACGGCTTTCGCGTCGCGCGCTGCCACGGCGACTTTTCTGGCGGTCCAATGAACCGTCAGTCCGAGACCATGATCTTCCACGCGAAGGTACGCTGATGGATTTCGCGAGCAATCTCTCCATCGTCGAATCACGGATCATCCGTGCGTGTGACCTTGCTGGCAGAAGTCGAAACGACGTGCGGCTCGTCGCCGTCAGCAAGATGCACGGCGCCGAACGCATTCGCGAGGCCCACGCCGCGGGCCAACGGCACTTCGGGGAAAACTACGCGCAAGAGCTCGAGGAGAAGGCCGAAGTCCTCGCAGACCTTCCCGACATCGTCTGGCACTTCATCGGAAACCTGCAGACCAACAAGGCCAAAGTCGTCGCGAAATATGCACACTACATACACACGGTCGACCGTGTGGAGCTGGCCCGCGAGCTCGCGAAGAGACTTTCCACATACAACCGGACAATGGGCGTCCTCCTCGAAGTGAACGTGAGCGGTGAGCCCCAGAAGCATGGCTGTGATCCTTCCTCCGTAGAAGCCCTGGCAAACGAGGTTCGTACGCATACGCCGCTCGAACTCCTCGGCCTCATGACGGTTCCACCGGATGACGACGTGCGAACGGAGCGGGCCTTCTCGGACCTCGCTGCTCTCGCCAAAAAGCACGACCTCCGAGAACTCTCGATGGGCATGAGTCAGGACCTCGAGGCCGCCATCACCCACGGCGCAACCATGATCCGAATCGGGACGGCGCTTTTCGGTGAACGCGAGAAACGCGTGGTAGGCGCCTAGACCTAGTTCATCGATCATTGAGCACCCTCAAGCCCTCGGCAGAATTCAGCGGAGGCGCGGGGCGCGGCGAAGTGAGAGCGAACGCAAGAATCCCCGGCC
>JAXLYO010000006.1:0-412188 GCA_046351415.1 Polyangiaceae bacterium
TCTTCCCAACACGCCGAAGCACCACGTGCTCATTCACGCGGCGCTCGAAGATGCGCAGGTGAACAACGACGTAACCCGCGTTCTCGTTCGCACCATCGGCGCGAAGCACCTGAACCCGGTAACGCGTGACAACTTCGGCATCACGGGCATCGACTCGCCTGTGACCGATGGCGACGTCTACATCGAGTACGACTACAATCTCGCTCCGCGCAGGGCAACGAACACACCGGTGTGTCCGGGTGACCGCGACAAGCCGAACGAGGTTCCGGCATGTGCGAAGTACCAGACCGTCACCGCCGATGACCCGCACAACTACCCGCGTGCGGGCGAAGGCCAACAAAACCAGATGTGGGACTTCTTCGAGACCGGCGTCGTGAAGCAATTCTGCAACGGCGTGTGCAACCTCCCGCCGCCTCCCTGACCGGCGCGATACGCGCTACAGGCCGAGCGTGCCGCGAAGACGCGGATACATCTCGGATGCGAGCACGGCGTATTCTTCGGGTGTGTCGCATTCCATGAACGGGACATCGCGACCGAAGCTGACGCACTCGACCTTCCCAAGCTGCATCATTCGCTGGGTGAGGTCTTCGTGCTCGCTTCGCGCTTTCGCGGTCGAATAGCGAATCACCCAATCGGTGACGCTGCGAAGTGCTTCGTGGTCGCCTGGCTCCCACAAGAGGATGCCCGTGGCCTCGCCGAGGCATACGCTTCCCTCCGTGAGGGCAGTACCGAGTAGGCCCTTGCCATGCATGGTCGGCACCTTCGGCGATTCTTTCTTCGCGAACACCATCACTTCTTCGTTGGTCTCGCGGTAGTCGCTACAGACGAGCGTCTTCGAGCGTGGGCTGTGAGCGGCCGTGAGGAGGTCGTAGATGGACGGGTCGTAGAGGATGTCCGCATCCATCAAGATGACGCGAGACTTTCCGTCCAGAATGTCATGGTCGGAGTGCCAAGCATACTGCGTGGAGTGACCGCTGCCCGATGTCGAGAGGTCATCGGTAGGGTTCAGGATCCAGGTGACGGTGACGTCGCGCTCGGCGAGGAGTTTCGTCTGATAGGTCCGCTTGTTGCCAACGATGTAGATCTCTTTCGCGCCCGCTTTCGCAAGCGACCAAAGGTGCCAATCGAGGAAGGTCGGCGATGCGGCATTGCCCGTTCCGTCGAGCGTGAGGAGCGGCTTCGGCGTGTCCTTGCTCACAGTGGAGATGCGATTGCCTGCACCCGCGGCGAGGATGACGGCCTTGAGCGGCGCGCTCACGATGCCACCTGCTTGGACGCCTTGAGATCTCGGATGGCGCTACGCATGAAGAGTCGACCCACGATTGCCCCCAAAAACATCATCGAAAACCCCGAAAGGATGACGGCCTTCTCCGTCGCGAGCACCATGCCGCTCAGGATGCCGATGTTGAACACGGTGATGGCGTTGTCGCCCGTGACCCACGAGAGAACGCGAAGCGACCAACGGAAGCGCGAGGTATTCGCCGAGGCGCGGATGGCGGAGATTTCCTCGGAGCCGTCGTCGCCGCTTCTGGCCTTCCGCTCTTTGCCGAGTTCGCGCGCGAGCCTCGACAAGATGATGGGTCGACTCCGAGGTGAGAGCACCATGATCTGCCACCAGTCGAAGAACTGCCCGAAGCGATAGACGAAGCTGCCGCCCGTCCGCGCGTGGTGTACGCCTTTCTTCACGACATCATCCACGATGCCGTCTTGGTTCTCCTTCAGGGCGGAGGTGAACTTGCGCTTGTAGAAGTCGTAGACCACCGCCATGTAGGCGGGCGCGAGGATGGACCCGACGACCACCCACCAAAGGTTCGTCTGCGGGTGCTCTCGATGGATGTAGACGAACGCACCGACTTGCATGCCGATGTAGCCAACGGCATCGCCGAACTCGTCGATGGTGCGCCCCATCGGTGACCGAATGTTCTTCGCGCGCGCGACCACCCCATCCAAACAATCGAGAATCATGCGCAGCTCAGCGAGGATGAACGCGATGATGAAGTCGGACTTGGTGCCGCGAGCAATGAAGAGCCCCGCGATGATGCCGGTCAGGCCGTGGAGCGCCGTGATCTGGTTCGGCGTCACCGGCGTCTTCATGGCGAGCGGCAAAATGAACCGCGCGACCCGGTAGCGGTAGAATCGATTCGGCGGATCGGAGAGCTCGTCGAGGAGCGCGTCTGCACCTTCGACGGCGATGTCGGACACAGAGGATGTCGGCTGCGCGAGCCGAGGCGCCTCACGCACGTGTTCTCCTGCTGTCTGTGCCTTTGCGATCGCCACGTTCCGAACCGCTCCGTCGTGCCGCAGCGGCATGCGCCGCTTTCGTTTGTGCCGCAGCGGCGTCCGCCGCTTTCGTTTGTGCCGCAGCGGCGTCCGCTGCTTTCGTAACACGCATTTTTAGCTCGCGGCGCTCGATCACGAAAGCGAGGATCGTACGATTCCGACCACGTTCTCGAGATCTTGCGGTGCGAGGTCGCCCATCACTGCGATGCGGAAGAGCTGTCCCTGGAACGGTCCCTGTCCGGCGTAGATGATAAAGCCGTTGTCTTTCATGGCCTTGTGGAGCTTTTCGTACGCGAGGTTGGCCGGCAAGCGAAAGGACGTGAGCGTCGAGCCATACACTTCCGTGTCACCCAAGAAGGTGGTGATGCCGAGCGCGAACAATCCTTCGCGGACAGCCTTGGAGCGCGCGGTGTAGAGCTTGTGCCGTGCCTCTGCGCCGCCCTGGTCGGCAAGTTCGGAGAGGGCCTCGTCGAGTGCGTACATCGCCTGCACCGACTGCGTGAAGGGCGAGAAGCCCTTCTCTTGCTCTTTCTGGTAGCGGAAGAGGTCGAGGTAGACGCTCGTCGCGCCCGTCTCTCGAAGCGTGAAGACTTCCTTCTTTGCCAAGACGAATGCGATGCCCGGCACGCCGTGAATGCATTTGTTGGCAGTTGCGGCGCATGCCTCGAGGTTCCATTCTTCGAAGCGGATGTGTTCGCCTGCGAAACTGCTCACGGCGTCGAGGAGCATCGGCACGTTGTACTTCACACAAAGCTTGCCGAGCGCGTCGATGTCGTTGAGGCGGCCCGTCGTTGTCTCGTGGTGCACGGCGAACACATGACCGAAGTGGCCGGTCGCGAAGGCCTTCTCGACAGCCGCGAGGTCCATGGGCTCCGTCCAAGCGGACGAGACGATCTCGTACGCCTTGCCTTGCGCCATGAGCATGGCTGCAGCGCGATCGCCGTAGACGCCGTTGGCGACGACGAGTGTCTTCTGCTCGGGCCTTTCGGCACGAGTGACCCGAGCATGGCTTCGACAGCCGCAGTGCCGGAACCCGTGAGAAGTACCGGTACGTAGTCCTTCGCCGATGCGGGGTAGACGTGTGCAAGCTTCTTCATCACGTTCTTCGTGAGCTCGGCAAACTCGATCTCACGGTGACAGAGGTCGTCCTTCTGCAGCGAAGCGCGAACGCGTGCCGTGAGCGTGACGGGGCCGGGATTGAGAAGTTTCATCGCCCGCGCTCCTCAGTGCCCGCTCGTGAGTTGTGCCTTCATGCGCTCTGCCACTTGGACCGGCGTGATCGTCGGGCGCGGGAGGTCTTCGGGAGCTCCGGGGCGCATCTTGACGTGCGCGAACGTGAGCTCGGTCGTTTCCGACTTCACGAGCGCGGCGAGCTCTTCCGGCGTCGTGATGCGGAGGACCTTCGGGTAGCCGCAAGCAGCGGCCGCGAGTGCACCATCAACCGAGTGCGAGACCGTCGATTGGCCTCCCGTCGATTCGTGTAGTTCGTTGTCGAGGAGGATGTGCAGCAAGTTCTTCGGGCGCTCGAAGCCGAGCGTCGCGAGCGCGCCCATACGCATGAGCATGGCACCATCGCCATCGAGTACGATGACGCGCTTGTTCGGTTGGGCGAGCGCGAGGCCGAGCCCGAACGTGGAAGCGCAGCCCATCGAACCGACCATGTAGAGCTGGTTCTTGAAGTCGCCGAGTGCGTAGAGCTCTCGGCCGGTGTACCCGGTCGTCGCGACGATGAGATCGTGATCCACATTGGCAGACTTTTGCACCGCGGTCAGGACCGCTGTGCGCGTCGGACGCTCCGCCGGCCAGGTGAACGAAGTGGGGACGCTGGCGGCCTTGATTTCCTTCGGAACGGGCTTCGACTTCAGCTTTTGGGATGCGACCGAGTCCTTCTTCATGACGAGCCCGTAGGGCTGCTTCTTCGTCGTCATGTGATGGATGACGCGGTCGAGGACGCCCGCGACTTCCGACTCTTCGGTGGGGAAGTACTCCCACGGAATGCGCATGAGGTCGAACAGCCCGGTCGTGATCTGTCCCATCAGCTTGTGCTGCGGTTCGTCCGAGGGTCCGCCCGGTTCACCGCGGAGGGTGGTGATGACGAGCACCGGGATGTCGAAGATCATGTTGAGCGAGGTGAGCGGGTTCACGGTGTTGCCGAAGCCCGAGTTCTGGAACATGACGACAGAACGTCGACCGCCGAGGTCTGCACCACTGGCGATGCCGACGGCGTCGCCTTCGTTCGTCGCACCCACGTATTCGATGTCAGGCGCATCGATGACGTAGTTGATGAACGGCTTCAGATACGAGCATGGAACGCCCGTCCAAAGAGAGAACCCACGGGCTTTCGCCGCTTCTACGAAACTCGCTGCACTGATCATGACTCGTTGATTCCTGGCTACTGTACTCGTTCGAGCAGGCCGAACGGGTTTCTGTCTACGGGTGGAGGAGTTTGAGGAGGAGCGTCAACCTGGAGAAGCCCGTTTCACCGAAGCTCGGCAGACGCCCACCCTTCTACGATTAGAAGTTCGCGCCCACGATGACGTCATCGACACTGTCGACATCGAGCCAGTGGCCGGTCGTGTAGAGCACGCGCACCTCGTGACCTGCAGCAATGGCTGCGCGAATGAGGTCGGGCATCTTCATGGAGTTGAATTTCGCGGCGTCCTTCGCTTCGAGCTCCTCGAGCAAGGTCTTCAAAGCCAGAGCGCCCTTCTCGGACACCTTGAGGAAGCCCATCCACTCGCCGGTGACGTCCTTGCGCTCGCCATCGGTGACGAACTCTTTCAGGGTCGTGCGGCTCATGAATGCTCGCTTGCTGTTGGGCTCCGAGCAAACGACGAAGTCGGCCGTGCGGCCCTTGTTGCGGCTCTCCCGCCAGTTCGCGTCGACACAGATCACGAAGTCGTCTTCCGTCTCCATGAGCTCCTGCGCGATGTAGCGCTTGAAGAGCACGTCACCGTACGAGATGATCGTTTGTCCGTTGAGCGCCGCCTTCGCCTTCGCGAGCGAAGCGACCTCTTGGGTCGATTCGTACGCGTCGTTGTCGACGTACGTGAGGCTCGTGAGGGTCATGGCTTCCTTCTTGTAGCCACGCACCACGGTGATGTCCTTGATGTTGCACGTGCGATACGTCTGCGAGATGTGCGAAAGAATGGGCTCACCGGCGAGCGCTACCATCGCCTTCGGCTTGTCCTTCGTGAGGTCGCCGAGCTCGTTTCCACGGGAAGCCGCGAGCACGATCGCCTTCGTCTGCTTGCCGTGCTTGGGCAAGTAGAGCTTCTCGGCTTGCTCGAGCTCTGCCTCGCCTTGGATGCGGAACACTTCGGCCACCGAGACGACCTTGTCCTCGACGTCCATCAAGTGTTGGTCCTTCTTGATCTGCGCGGCCGTCTTTTGCATCGCTGCGACGGAAGCGCGCATCAAGTGGTTCGCCCAGATGATGAGATTGAAGCCCGCCTCGACGAACACTTCCGTCGGCGTCGTGTAGTACTTCGTCGGGACGATGACGACCGGGAGGCGATTGCCCCACTCCTTCTTGAACTCGAGAATCTCGGTTGGGTTTCGAAGCGCACTGTGGATGAGGATCGCGTCGGCGCCGGCCTTGCGATACGCCTCGGCGCGACGAAGAGCCTCGTCGAGACCCCAGCCGGCAATGAACGCCTCGACGCGCGCGACGATCACGAAGTCGTCGTCGGTCTGTGCGTCTTTGCCTGCTTTGATTTTGCCTGCGAACTCATCCATGTCGGCGAGCGGTTGCGCCGCACCACGGATGAAGCTGTTCGTCTTCGGGAAGATCTTGTCTTCGATACACACGCCGGCGCAGCCGCGCTGCTCGAGCTTCTTCACGAGGCGACGCATCGAGTTGAAGTTGCCGTAGCCCGTGTCGCCATCGAGCAAGATCGGAATCTTCGTGGCGTCGGACATGAACTCGACGACTTCGAGGACCTGCGTCCAGCTCGCTTCGTTGTTGTCGCGGCAACCGAGCGCGGCAGAAATCGAGAGGCCGCTGCCCCAAATGCCTTCGAAGCCCGCCTCTTCAGCGATCTTCGCGGAGAGGCCGTTGTGCGCCTCCATGATGAACGCCATCTCGGGCCGACGGATCATGTTGCGGAGGAGCGTGGTTTTCTTGGGTGCTGCTGACATGGTGAAGGGCCGGTCTAGCAGAGCCCGTGCCAAGCGCGATCCAGAAGTCGCGCGAGGACGCAGAAAATGATTCAACCACTTAGCCATCAGGTGCCCCGATGATGCGCATCGTTCTACCCAGAAGGTGCGTCAACCCTTTCGCACCTCCGAGGGGGAAGCGGCGTTTTTTCCGTGATTTGCGCGTCTCTGACGGTCTGCGCGCTATAACGGGCCGACGACGATGGCCGATTCGAATGATCGCATCTTGAAGGGCCCCCTCCCTTGGGAGGTGCTCCGGTTTGGGTTTCCGCTTGCCCTCGGCATGGCGCTGCAGAACGCGTTCAACCTCGTCGACGCATACCTGATCAACCAACTCCCGTTCGCCGAAGCCAATGCGGCCGTAGGTGCAATCGGCGTGTGCGATCAGCTCGCCGCCATCGGTAGCATCGTGAGCTATGGCATCTCGACGGCGACGGCCACCCTCATCTCTCAGCAGAAGGGAGCCGGAGACGAAGAGGGCGTGCGGCGCACCGCGTGGCAGTCCATTTGGCTCGTCGGGTTTCTCTCCCTCTTCTTCGCCATCCTCGGCGTGTTTGCGCCAGTGCTCGCGGAGAACGTGATCGGCTTGAAAGGCGCCGTGCTCGATGTCGCCATTCGATACCTCCGTATCATTCTCCCCGGCGGCTTCTCGATGTTCTTCCTGCTACACCTAGGCTCGATTCAGCGGGCGCTCGGGTCCGCGAAGACGCCGGTGGCGCTGCTCGTGCTCGGCAACGTCCTCAACGTCTTCTTTGCAGTCATCTGGCTCTATGGTCCGGAAGCACCGAACGCGACGCTCGCCTGGGGGGCGAAGATCGCTGCGGCGATAGGCGTTCCGAAGAAAGGCATGGAGGGCGCCGCGTGGGCCACCGTGCTTGCGCGCACGCTCGCCCTCCTGCCGAACATCGTCATCCTCGTGAAGCGATTCTCGATCTTGCCAAAGGACCACCGCGGTCCGGACTTTGGCGAAATGAAGCGCATCCTCCACATCGCGTGGCCTTCGAGTGCGCAGTTCGTCCTCCGGATTTGCGCTGTCCTCCTGACGAGTTCACTCGTAGCGCGCTACTATTCCACCGACCAAGATCAGGCAGCGACGACCGCGATGGGTCTCGTCTTCCGCCTCGATACGATCGCGATGTTCGTGGCGATGGGCTGGGGCAGCGCGGCACAGACCTTCGTCGGCCAAAACCTGGGCGCGAAAGCGGAGAAGCGCGCCACGTCATCGGGTTGGATCACGGTGCTCTACGATGGCATCACCAACGTCGGCATCTACGCGGGGGTGCTCTCGTTCGGAGAACGGTTCCTGCGCTATTTCGGCAAAGACGACCACGCCATCCGCATCGCCCTCGAATACGTAGCCATCGTGGCTCCGAGCTACTTCCTCATCGGCCCCGCCATCGTGCTCGGCAACGCCATGGCCGGCGCAGGCGCGACGAAGACGACGCTCAAGCTCGACGCGGGTGTACTCCTCGGGTTCCAGCTGCCCGTGTCGCTGATATGTGTCCTCGCCGTCCACGTTCCTTTGCGAGGACTCTTCGCATGCGTCTCCGCAACCGCACTTTGCGGCGCCATCGTGTACGTCATTGCGTATGCTCGCGGACGCTGGAAAGACCATGCACACAAAACGCTTCCTCCGGTCGCTCCTCCTGCCGAAGCCGTCTAGCCTCGTCCACCGAAAGGATCACCCTTGAAGACTTCTTCGATCTCGATCGCTCTCGTCCTCGTCGCGTGCGGCGGCGGTTCATCCATGAACGCCTCCATCGGTTCGAACGGTGTCGCCGTGCAGACGAATGGTTCGTCACCCAAGCCGGCTACACAACAGGTGCCGGCGACCCCGAACGGACCGCCACGGACCGCGCAGAGTCTTCCTTCGCCAACTCCGAACGGGCCTTGCGTTCTCTCCGGCACGCGGCTCGGAGACGTCGCGATCGTCGCTGGCGGCAAGCAGGTCGTGAACCTCCAGCGCATCTTCGAGATCAACAAGGCGACGCTCCAGCTTTCACCCGGAGCCCAACTCGGCATCGTCTCCGCAGAGACAGATGCGTTCGCATTCCACGGAGAGGCAGTCGTCGACAAGGTCACCGTGTATCCAAAGTCAGGCACGGTCAGCCAATCCGGGATCTTCTACCGACCTTGGTCGCACTTCGAGCCTGGTTCGGCGCGAGCCGATGGGAAGGTGTCGCTGACGGCGGCTACGATGTACCCTTGGTTTCAACCGAAGAAGCCCTCGCCCACGGCTACGATTCCCGTGCTCGCGGCGTGCTCGGATCTCTCGCTCAGTTCAGTCTCGAAACCAGCGCACTGGTCACGCTCTCAAGGTGGCGCCTACGTGAAAGCCGACGCACAGATCGACTTCCGCGAGCTCGCAACGGGTCCCGCAACGGCGCGTCTCGTGAATGCAAACAAGGGTGGCCTTCCGGTCGACGTCCTGCTGCTCGGAAAGACCGCGAACGGCAAACTCACGCAAGTCGACTTCCGTGTCGGCGACGACTTGAACGCAGTCGGTTGGCTGCCCTCCAACGTCCTCACGCCCATCCCGAATACGCCGAACGTCGTCGGGCCCGGTACGGACGCACAGGCCAAAGCCGCGATCGCTGCAATGCCCTCGTGGGCCTACCGCAAGTGCAACATGGATGTGCCGCTCTGGGTCGTTGCTCCCGTGATGAGCGGTGAGGCCGTTCCGCCCACCTCGACGGCTCCCGGCGGAGGCAAGTTCGTCGAGTTCGGGCGCATCAAAATGGGAAAGGTCTTTCGTGGCGCGCTCGCACCGAATGGCGACTTCCGTGTCGACCTTGGCGACAGTGACAAATGGTCCGACAAGGTGCCTTCTTCCGACGCACTCGATCCCTTCGTCTCGAAGGAAAGCCTCGTCACGGTCGGCTGCGAAGAAGTGAAGCGTCCCTGAACGCAGCCGGCGCGCGCATGCCCAATGTACGAATGAGCGTTGTGTGCATCGCGTTCCTCGTCTCGTGCGCCTCGCGGCCACCTGCAGCAAGCACAACCGATCATGCAATCCATTCCTTTCAGGTTCCAGTAGGCCCTGCGCCGTCATCCGCCCGCCGGGTGAGCCATCCAACCCCGGGGGCCCGTGTGCTTCCACGCCCCTCGAAAGACGATCTGTGTCATCTCGAAGATACTGAAGGCACTTCAGGCCTCGTCATCGAGGACAGCCAAGGACGCGTTTTTGCTCGACTCGAAGACATCGAAGGCGTCGAGCGCGTCGAAGTTTCGCTCGACGAAAACAAGAAGGCAGCCCGGGTAAGCTTGGAGACGTCTTCGCTCGTGCTCCACGGCGAGAGCAAGGTCGAACGCTTGGTCGTCTACCCCAAAACCTCAGATGCATTCGCGCGCGTGGGCGTTTCGTACAGGCGGTCGTCTCGCGTCGAGCCGGGTAGCGTGGGTGCCGATGGTCGTGTTGCACTCGCCGCCGAACGCCCCTACGGATGGGTCGCGATTCCGAGCGGGTCTCCCTTCAAAGCTCCTGGCCCGAGCGACATTCGTGTAGCTTGCAATGAACTGTCCCTTCGTAGCCTTCGCGACCCAAAGCATCTTTCGCGCTTCAGGGAGAACGTGTCTTTCGTGCGTCGCGGCGCAATCGCTTTCCGCGCAAAGCCGGGGGAAGCACCGCTCCTTCGCTTCTCGCCACCGCCCACTCCGAGCATGGCGGAACCCGACACGGACGTTCTTCTTCTCAGCGGCAAGACCGCGACGGACAGCGAAGTGGACGTGCGCATCGGAGCCGTCACGCATGTCGTGGGCTGGGTAGCGACGCGTTCACTCGACATGACGCTCGGCGCCAAGCGTATCGATCTTCGTGGAGGGCATGCGCCACCCGAAGAGCTCTCGTACAGAGCATGCCAGCGCGATACGCCGCTCTGGGCGCTCGTTCGGGATTCCGGCGAGCCAAGTGGTGAAGCCGAATGGGTGGAGTTCGGCCACGTCAAGGCGGGCCGCGGTTTTCGAGGGATCACGCTGCCGAACGGAGACTACCGAGTCGATCTCGAAGACGAGAGTGACTGGATCGACAACGAATCACCGAGCAGAGCCTTTGCGCGTATAACTGTGGCCAATGGCGCAATCGGTGGTTGCGCGCCCATCACCCGAGAGCAATACCTGAAAAGACCATGAGAGCACGACATAACCTTTCGCCCCTGGCACTCGGCTCCCTTCTTCTCGTGTGGGCATGCGGTACTGCGGCGACCTCGCCCGTCCCGAACAACGACGCAGGTGACGTGGTCGATGCACG
Organism: Polyangiaceae bacterium; assembly: GCA_046351415.1. GTDB lineage: Bacteria > Myxococcota_A > Polyangia > Polyangiales > Polyangiaceae > JABFRG01. The sequence continues at coordinate 10,685 of JAXLYO010000006.1, forward strand.
GGTGGCCGACGCAAACGAGTCCCGCGACGACGCCGCTTCCGACAGTTCGACCTCCAGCGACAGTGGCGAGAAGGACGCCGCCAAGGATGGTGCACTCGACGGGACCCTCGACGCGAGCGACGCGGGCCCCGATGCGGCAGACGCTGCGCCGGACAACTTCGTACCTCCCACCCCTGCCGTGCGATACATCGGGCGCTTCGAAGACACGGACGTGAATGGGCAGCGCGCAGGTTGGCCGGCTTCCCGAACCGTCGTTCGGTTCGACGGAACCGAGCTCTCGGCGACGCTCGCGCACGTCAATGGGTTCAACGGCGGCCCCACCTACCTCGACGTCATCGTCGACGGAGTCGTGCAAAATACGCCACTCGCCGTTCCCGTCGGAACGAGCACGTTCACGGTCGTGAGCGGACTCGCCGCAGGTACGCACACCGTCGAGTTCGTGAAACGCACCGAGGCCCAGCATGGCGTCGTGCAGTTCAAGAGTTTCACGTTTCCAAACGGTGGCCAGCTCTTGGCTCCTCCGGCTGCTCGCACGAGGCGCATCGAAGTCATGGGCAACTCGGCGATCTCGGGCTACGGCGTGGATGGCGCCGGCCCCAATTGTGCGGGCGGCGCGACCCCCGCCACGTACAATGCACGCAAGAGCGGCGCGCAGGTGGCCGCCGACGCGCTGAGCGCCGACCTCGTGCTTCTTGGCTACGGTGGCAAGGGCGTCACGAAGAACATCACGGCCGGTGACAACATCACCCTGCCCATCTTGTTCGAGCGTACGCTTCCCGAGACGGGCGCCTTCAACTGGTCCTATGCGAAGTACGTACCCGACGCGTTCGTGATGGTGATTACGAACATCGATGCAGAAACGGCCGAGCCAACCCTCACCAACGCTTACGAGGCCTTTGCCATCAAGATCCGCGCAGCGTATCCAAACGCCTTCATTTCGCTGGTCGTGTCGGCGGCTGCGACCGATGACTACCCCGTCGGACTCATGACGCGCACCAAGCTGAAGGCAATGGCCGCCAGCGTCGTTGCGAAGCGCAAGGCCGCAGGGGACCAAAATGTCTCGAATCACGCGATGACCGAGTATGTGAACGGACAGCTCTCGGGTTGCGACTACCATCCGAACGAGGCGCTGCACAATCAGATGGGCGCCGAACTCGTTAGCTTCCTCAAAGCCGACTTGGGCTGGTAGAGAGAGCGCTCGACATGCGCGATTCGGACCAAGAGCAGCCTTACCTCACCTACCTTCGCGCAAAGAACATCGATGCGCTCTGCCTCGAACTCCGCAAGCGTTCCGGGCTACCCGGTATTCGCGCCAACTTGAAGCTCGCAGAGGCTTTCGGCGAAGAGTGCGCCACCATCGGACCGAGCATCGACCACCTGCTCGAGCAGATGCTGCACCTCAGCCCGGATTTTGCCCCGGGCGACACGGATTGGGAATTCGTGCCTACCTGCGCCGTGTACGGGTTTGCGGCGCGAGCACGCAAAGACGTGAAGTTTCGCCGCAAGGTACTGCCTTTGCTCCACGAAGCCGCCGACGACCTGCGCTTTCGCGTCCGTGATGCGGTTCCGCAAGCCCTCGCGAGCATTGGCGCACTCGATGGTGACGCTTGGGTGCGCGAGCTCGCGTCGTTCACCGACGGCTACGTGTATGCAGTCGCAGCGCTCAAGGCGCTCGCGGAAGATCGCTTCCTGAACGAGATTCACGATGCTGAAGCCGTGTGCGCGCGGCTCGACGAATGTTTCGTGCTCGCGCGCGAAGCGCCTCGCTCTGCCGAGCGGTACCCCGGCATGAAGGCGCTCATCGATGCACTCGGAAAGACGCCAGGGCTCGTGGCTATTCGTTTCGGAACCCCTGTGTTCGAAGTGATGAAGACGTGGTGCACCGTGAAGGAGCCCATGCTTCGAGAAGCCATCGAAAAGAACCTCGTGGGCTCTCGGCTCGAGGGACGCTTCCGTGACGAAATCCGAGGCGTGCGTGCCGCACTCGAGGCATCGGCCCCCGTGAGACGTGACCCCACCACCTTCGTCGGGAAGACGCGTGGTCGCGGCAAGAAGCGCTAGGTCGAATGCTCGTATTGTCGGCCTGACGCGCGTCGTCGTCTGCGCCATTTTGCTCCTGAGCTCGGAGCCCTCGGAGGCGCTCCAAATCGCGAACCATCATGCAGCTCTCTGGCACCCGCCTGAGGGGCTCGGTTGGTTCGTGGCCGTCGTCCCCATCTCCGCGACGGTCGCGGGCATCATTTCTCGCGTGTACTTTACATGCGCCTGGTTCGCAATATTTGGCTTCTATACGCGCTTCGCTCTCAGTGGATTGTTCGCATCGGCGTTCTACCTCTTTTCCGTGCGGCAGCTCGGCGGCGTCGTTCTTCACGACATGCACCTCCTTTGGCTCACCGGCCTTCTCGCGCTTTCACCGAGCAGCGCTGCGTGGTCCGTCGACACGTGGTTTCGTGGCCACACATTCAAGCCTTTCGCGAGTCGAGCGCACGACGCCGATGCATTCTTGTTCTGGGCGCGCACACTCCTCGGGCTCATCTACTTCTTCCCGGGCTTCTGGAAGCTTCGCGAGAGTGGACTCGATTGGGCGCTCTCGGACAACCTCCAGAACCAGCTTTGGGCAAAGTGGTACGAGTACGGAAAGGTTCCCTCCGTGCGCGTCGACCTGCATCCGGGGCTCTTGCATGCGCTCGGAGTGGGCACGCTCGTGTTCGAGCTCGGGTTCGTCTTCGGCGTGCATCGCAGCAAGCGAGTGCGCATTGTGCTCGGGGTGCTCGGTGTCGCGTTCCACCTGTCGATCGAGCACCTCATGTTCATTCCATTTTCGAGCCTGTGGTGCTGCTACGTCGTGCTCCTCGGTGCGGAGGTGGCCAAGCCAAAGTTGCGAGCACCCGCTTCACTCGTGGGGATGGTCATCGCGGCCCTCTTGGTAGAGAGGGGGTTTCGCGGGGCGACGCAAAGTTATCCGTTCGCCTGCTATCCGACGTTTGCAGCGCGCATCGACGGAACGCTGCCCGACATGCTCGTGAGCATCGACGGCGGACAAGGAAGCATCAAGGAGGTCTCGGTTGCGCGCGATGCGAGCGGACATCGCTCTCAGGCCGCCTGGGGCGAGGTATGGAGCGTGCTCGGCATCTACGGAGCGCCACTCGACGAAGCTCGACTCCGCGCCTATCTCCTTCGAGAACTCGGCGGCCAAGATCTCTCCGGCAGGAAGGTCCGCATCGAAGTCGGGACCTTTTCGACGAACCCCGCACACTGGGGCAGTCCACCGATGGCGCGAAGGCTCGTCGCGGAACTCGCGTTCTGACGGGCCTCTCTCCGTCGCAATCTTGCACGACGTTGGCGGCGCCGCGAACGTCCTACGGGCCAGATCGTGGCACCCTGCTGCCATGAACTTTCGCCCCGTCCTTGCCTCGTCGACGCTCGTTCTTCTCGGAGCGTGTACGTCGACGTCCCCCTCTTCATCCACGACATCGAGTTCGAGCGGTTCGCCGGTCACCCTGGCGATTGCGCCGACTGACGCGAAAGTCGCGACTTGTCGGACCGCCAAGTTCGAAGCAACGCCGTCGGACAAGGTGACGTGGGCCGTCGAAGGGGAAGGTAGCATCGTCGAAGGTCTCTACACGGCCCCCATCCGCGTCCCGGCGAGTCCCAACGCAACCGTCAAAGCCACCCGAGAAACGGCATCCGCCACCGCGAAGATCACGCTCGCGACGGCCTTTCCCGAAGCCAGCGTCGATGCCGGCAGAAATGCGACGCAGACCTTCACGGACTTCGTCCACGGTGTCGCCGCACGAGGGTCGCAGGTGTACGCGATCGCGCAAGGGGAAAAGGGAAGTGTCCGGGTTGCCGCGAGCTCGGACGGCGGCCTGACATTCGCCGCCCCCCTGCCCGTCGCCACCGGACAGAACGCGTTCGCGATGTCGATCGCAGTCGACGCGTCGGACGACAAGGTCGTGCATGTCGCGGTCCACGAAGACACCAACGAAATCGGGGCCATCCTCACCATCTACACGTCGACGGATGGCGCCAAGACGTTTACGGGCCGCCGCATCTATACGGGCGGCAATGGCGACGTCATCGACGCGGACATCGTCTCGAGCGCGCCCGGAAGCGTAACGGTCGCCGCGCCCACCTCGTGGCAAGACGGCGCAGGCCACCAAGGGAGCATGCTCCTCGTGTGGAGTGACGGCAACAAGGGGGAAGGCTTCGGCGCACTCACCGATCTCAACAACGGCTACAGCGCCAAGTGGTTTCCAGGGTTCAAGAAGCAACTCGCAGACAAACACCTCGTCGAAGCCAACGATCTCCGAGGCGGCCCGCACCTCGGAACCAACGGCAAGGGGAAGTTGTGCCTCTCGTACGCAGACTACGACATCAACGGCAACGGTGAGTCGCACGTCCTCATGTGCTCGACCGACGGAGGTGCTTCCTTCGGTGCGCCGGTTACCACAGCGACGACCGCGAAACCTGCGGATGCCGCGAGACCACGCGTCGCCATCGGGCCCGATGGTTCGCTCGTCGTCGTGGCCTTCAACACGTGGACGAATGGTGCCCTCGAGACTGGACCACAGACGAAGTACGTCGTCAGCTCCGATGGTGGAGTGACGTTCGGTGCACCGTTCACGCACCCCGCGGTGAACGACACCAACGGCAACCCCAAGAAGCTCGAAGACGGCGAAGTCGTGATCGACGGGGCCGGCGTCATTTGGTTTGCGCGAACGGTCGGTCGCGAAGGTGTTCAAGTCGACAAGAGCTGCGATCAAGGCAAGACGTTGAGCGGCGCACTTCTCCTCCCCATTACTGGGACGCACCGAAATGGTGTCTTTTTCGAGTCGAAAGCCGGAATTTTCGCGGGGGCCATTCGCGCGGGTGCCGGAGATACGGGGCTTACGTTCACCCGTCTTTTGGCTCCATGACGACCACTTAACCGAATTGCACCCCGCTCCGGGCATCGGGTAGATCGCGCGGAGTGAAACCGGCCACGACCGCCGCGGCATTTCGCGAGGCCCCCGTGGGAAGCTACTTCCTCGGAGCGCGACACATCGTCTTTTGCCACTCTCCACGCCTCATGGGGCATGCTTCGTGGGGCAGACCGGACGCCGCGGATGTTCGTGCCATGCTCGACCTCTCCAAGGTTGGCATCTCGGAGGTTGTCGTTCCTCATGTCTACCTCGCCGACTTACGCGGTCTCGAATTCATCGATCCGAGCACGTTCGGTCTCGTGTTCGACTACGTGCGCACGAACGCTGCGCGCCTCAAGCGCAATGTAGAGAAGCTCGTGCAGATAAGACCGGATGGCATCACGGGTGCCATCGTTTCGGGCTTCTCCACCATTGTACGGGCACCGTTCCCTGATCAGGTTTGCTCGACCGTCGACGAGGCCATCGCCCACCTCGGGGTAGCGCCGGAGGAAGGTCGGGCCCTCCTCGCGGAATTGAGTGAAATCCGTCAGGGCGCCGTGACGAAACACGAACCCGTTGCTCGTCTTCGGGCCCTCTTGGAGCGTGACGGAAATTGCTCTCTCGAGCATGCGTCGAAGCAGCTGGGACTCTCCACACGCGCCATGCAAAGGGCTCTCAAGGAGAGTGGAACGAGCTATCGCGAAGAGATTCGCAGCATGAGACTCCATCGAGCCATGCAGCTACTTCGTGATCCATCGAAGCAAGTGACCTGGGTCGCCGTCGAGCTAGGTTTTTCGTCTCTCCAGCACTTCGTCACGATGTTTCGTCGCGCGACGGGTGAGACGCCCACCGAGTGGCGTGTGCGAGAAGGCCAGCTCGAGGCGAACATGAGCGAAGCCGTTGCGCGCACGAACGTTTGACCGGATGGTTCGCCTTTTCTCGATCAGAGCGGATGCTCTCGGGTGACGATGCCTCGCTCGAGGAGCGGACGCACGACCTTCTCCTTCATCGACACGTCGGCCAGGGCGAGATACGCGGAAGACTCCATCCAGGCGAGCGCATCGCCGTCCCGGACGGGACGTGAGGGCCTTCCCTCGAGGTCTTTCCATTGGCTCTTGACGGCCCGAATGACGCGATCGGCCTGTCCCCCCAGGTACTCTTTGTCGCCGGGCGTCAATCGGTCGTCGGCCCAATCGAGAAATGCGAATCCGAACGTTCCGTGGGCAGCTTCGTCCTTCACGATGCGACCGAGCACCTCGCGCGGCAGCGGATGCTTCGCCGCCTTCCACGTACCACGCAGGAGCGGAATGCTGAGCGCCTCGCCGACGCAGAAGTTCCGCACGACGAGCTCTGCTGCGCGCATCAGGGGTGAAAGGTCGTCCGGAGGGTCGACCGTCAATTGGTGCGGGTCGTGCGTGATCTCCGTGCCGCCACCGAGCTCCATGGCCATGCGCGCACACAGTTCGACGTGGACGAGCTCGTCGAGCGGGAAACGGGAAGCCATCGCGATGAGATCGATGGGAGCTGCGCACTCGATGAGGGCGCGCAGCGTGGCAGCGCAGGCGATGCCCGTTCGGTACTCTTGAAAGGCAGCGCCGGTCCAAGCCTTGCGCGCGGCGATCAAATCGTGCGGCGCGATGTCCGTCGTGGAGAGCGTGCCCCAGGGCATCTTCTCGACTTCAGGACGCATCTTCCGGTAGCGGCGCTCGACGCCGGCACCAAACAACTCGAGTTCGAACAACGTAGGGTCAGCCATCGTCAGGGTCCTGCTTCAGCGTCTGCATCGCTCTCTGCGTCGCCCGCCTCGGGCGCACCGTCCAAGTCGGCATCGCCCGCTTCGGGGTTTGCGTCGAGGTCTGCTTCGGTGGGCGCATCCACTCCCGCGTCGATAGGGGCAACGAGATTGCCGGAAGAGATGAAGGCGTCTGGCGTCGCATCCCTTCGGGGCGACACGAGGTTGCCCGAGGTGAACAAGTCACTCGTTTGGCAAGCGAGGTAGTTGATCGCCGCTACACCAACGGTCGCCACGAGGAGCTTCTTTCGTTGCGGCCGCATCTCTTCAGCGTATCACAACGCCCACAGGCACTCGGGCTACTTCTTCGGCACGGGAACGGGCTTGGCAGTTCCCTGCGTCGGAGGCGGAGGGGGCGGAGGGGGCATCAAATTACCCGTGCGAAGCTTGTGATCAGGGCCGAGCGTCGTCGACGTCGGGGGCGGCGGAGGCGGGGCCATCAGGTTGCCGCTCATGATCATCGGCTCCGCGTCGGGCTTGTTGTCCGGCGGCGTCACCGCGCCCGCGTCTGGCCGCGCTTCGGGCGCCATGAGGTTGCCCGTCTGGATGGGCGGCTTTTCTTGGCAAGCGTAGTTCATCGCTGCCACACCGAGGGCGGCGACGAGAAGCTTCTTCCGTTGATGACGCATGGTCCGAGGCTATCACGGCAATGCGGAACGGCCAGCTTGTTCTGAACGACTCAGCGAATCGACGCGGGCGGAACCGTGCGTCCGCTGCGAAGCGAGGGCGGCACGCCTTCTTCGCCGCTCTTTTGCTTCGTATTTGCGCCTCCTTTGGCGCCCGCGCGCTCCGCCATGTGCGATGCGTCTCGCACGATCTTCGTGGCTGCGGCCGCGCGCGCCTTGGTCTGGGAAAGCGTGTCGTTGTCGACGACCGCGTGCCCTTCGAGCAAGTCGAGATACTCGAGGTCGAGCTTGCCTCCGCTCGGCAGAATGAACACACCGAATAGGTGAGCGAGCCGCTTCACTTCCTGCACCAGCGGACGCGGCACGTGGAGCGCTGCGTGCGTGATGAGATGCACGACGGGGTCACGCGCTTCGCGAATCCGGAGCAACTCGAGCTCTGTCGCGAGCTGGGCAAATACCCGTGCGGGGTTCCGACCGCGCTCGCCCTTGAAGCCGAGGAGGTAGGCAGCAGGCAATTGACCCTGCCGCGGTCGCTGCACGTCGTAGAGTCTCGAATCGAAGAATCGAAGCCACACTTCCTCGCCTTGCAGCTGCAGCTTCTTCGCAAGCGCAATCGCGAGACCGCGGGCGAAGACCTGCCGATCGCCGCGCATCGAAGCCGAAGCATCGATGAGCAGGTAGTGGAGGCGCTTCGCTTCTTCGGGCGCCTGCTCGCGCGTGTAGAAGAGCACTTCATTTTCGACCATGCGGCGCGCGAACTCGAGGTCGTCCCACGTAAGCTCGGTGAGGACCATCGAGTCGATGGACCCTTTCGTGCCGAGGCCGGCATAGCCGTGGATGGCTTGGGTGCCGGTTGCCTTCGTGCGATGCGTTTCGAGGACACTCGGCAAGAGCTCGAGTGAAAAGTTGACGATGTCGTTGGCCGCGGGTGAAGACGTCGCCGCAAGCAAGTCGACGTGAGAAAGCGCACTCGCCGCCGAAGATTCGGGCCCGAGCATTCCGAGCAGGCGAAGCGTATCGAGATCGAGCGCGTCGGCGATCGTCAGCACGTGGAGACGCGCACGCATGAGCGCGTCGAGGGCCGAAAGTTCGAACGCTCGCGACACGAGCGGGAACACCTGAGGCAGCTGGGCATCGATGTCACGAACGAGCTCCGGATCCATCGCCAGTGTGGCCTGATATCCAGGCTTCGCAGTCATTCGCTTGATGAAAGAGCCGAGCACCCGCGCGAGGATGACGACGATGAGGTCGTCGTTCAACTTGAGCGTACGCGCACGGGCACTCGCCTCGCTCTGGGCGAGCTCTGCGATGATGCTCCGATAGCCGAGCGTCAACTCTGCCGCGCGTGGCATACGGCCGAGAAGTGCGTCGACGCCTGCACGAGGTGCGACTTCCATCTGCTCGCGCGGGGCGGCGTAAAGCATGCCCACGTCGTGCACCATGAAGAACGGAAGGTGGATGCCGAGACGGGCGAGGTCACGATACCATCGCACCGCGCGCACCATCATCATGGGTGCGAGTGCACGCACGGTCGAGAACACGAGGCCCCCGAGGGGGCCCGTCACCGCGGCGTCGGAAAGAGAGGTTTGCGGAATCGGCACGCTAGACTCGTGTCAAGCGTACGCCTCGATCGGGGGGCAGGTACAAATGAGTTTTCGGTCGCCGAGCGCATTGTTGATGCGACCGACGAACGGGAAGAACTTGCGGTCCTTCGTGAAAGCCGTCGGGAACGCCGCGAGTTCACGCGAATAGGGGTGCGCCCATTCGGCCGTCGTCACCGAAAGCAGCGTATGCGGCGCGTTCTTGAGTGGGTTGTCTTCCTTGGGAAGGCGCCCGTCCTCGATGGCGCGAATTTCCTCGCGGATCGCGATCATCGCATCGCAGAAGCGATCGAGTTCGGCGAGCGACTCGCTCTCGGTCGGCTCGATCATCAGGGTCCCCGGAATGGGGAACGACATGGTCGGCGCATGGAACCCGTAGTCCATGAGACGCTTGGCGATGTCATCCACTTCGACGCCCGCCGTCTTCTTGAAGGGGCGCATGTCGAGGATGCATTCGTGTGCGCAACGCCCCTGCTTGCCGCGATACACGACCGCGTAGTGCGGCGACAGGCGCGACGCGATGTAGTTCGCATTCGCGATGGCCATCTTCGTGGCTTCGGTGAGACCTTCCGCGCCCATCATGTGGACATACGCCCAGCTGATGAGCAGGATGCTCGCGCTGCCCCACGGAGCCGCCGAGACGGCGCCGACCGCTTCCATGTTCGTGTTGCTCTCGAAGTAGGGGAGCTTCGGCAAGTAGGGCTGCAGGGCCTTCGTGACGCCGATGGGACCCATGCCAGGACCGCCACCGCCGTGGGGGATGCAGAAGGTCTTGTGGAGGTTCAAGTGGCACACGTCTGCGCCGATGTCGGCGGGGCGCGTGAGACCCACTTGGGCGTTCATGTTCGCGCCGTCCATATAGACGAGACCGCCGTGTGCGTGGACGATCTCGCACACGCGACGAACCTCTTCTTCGAAGACGCCGTGTGTCGACGGATAGGTGATCATGAGCGCGCCGAGCTTGTCGCTGTTTGCTTTTGCCTTGGCCTCGAGATCCGCGACGTCGACGTTGCCGCTCTCGTCACAGGCGACGACAACCACATGCATACCCGCCATGACCGCGGAAGCCGGGTTCGTGCCGTGCGCGGAGCTCGGGATGAGGCACACCGTGCGTTGCTTCTGTCCCTTGGCCTCGTGGTAGCGGCGGATGACGAGGAGCCCTGCGAACTCGCCCTGCGATCCCGCATTCGGCTGGAGCGAGATGCCCGCAAACCCCGTCACCTGCGAGAGTGCGTGCTCGAGTTCCTTGAAGACCTTCGCGTAGCCTTGCGCTTGGTCGCGCGGCACGAAGGGATGAATGCCATTCCAGTGCGCATCGGTGATGGGCATCATCTCGGCCGTCGCGTTCAGCTTCATCGTGCACGAGCCGAGCGGGATCATCGAATGCGCCAGCGAAAGGTCACGACCCTCGAGTTTGCGGAGGTAACGGAGCATCTCCGTCTCGGAGCGGTAGCTGTGCCACACGGGGTGCTCGAGGTAAGCGCTCTTGCGATGGAGCTCGGCGGGAATGCGGTTTTCCGCAGCCTTCGCGAGATCGGCGACGCTCTTCTTCACGTCGCCAAAGCAGGCGAGGAGCTTGCCAATTTCTTCTTCGGAGGTCGTCTCGTCGAATGCGATGCCGACTTGCGTATCGCTCGTGCGTCGCAAGTTCATGCCGCTGTCGAGCGCCTTCTTCATCCAGGTGTCGGCGTCGCTCTTCGACTTCGCCGTCACGGTGACCGTGTCGAAGAACGCTTTCGTCGTTTCGAGACCGAGCACCTTCGTGCCTTCGGCAAACGTCGCCGCGCAGCCGTGGACGCGCTCCGCGATGGCCTTGAGGCCTTCAGGGCCGTGGTAGACCGCGTACATGCTCGCAACGACCGCGAGGAGCGCTTGCGCTGTGCAGATGTTGCTCGTCGCTTTTTCTCGGCGGATGTGTTGCTCGCGCGTTTGCAGAGCCATGCGAATCGCCGGGCGACCGTGCACGTCTTCCGAGAGACCGATGATGCGACCCGGCAGCCGTCGCACGAAGTCGCTCTTCGTCGCGAAATAGGCCGCGTGGGGACCGCCGTAGCCGAGGGGAACGCCGAAGCGCTGGCTGCTGCCGAGCGCGACGTCGGCGCCGAACTCGCCCGGAGGCGTGAGCAGCGTGAGCGAGAGAATGTCGGCCGCGACGACGAAGAGCGCCTTCTCGTCGTTCGCGAGCGTCGAGAGGGCACGGAAGTCTTCGACGGATCCGTTCGTATCCGGGTACTGCACGAGCACGCCGAAGAGGTTCGTCCATGGAATGCTCTTTCCGAGTGCACGGTGGTCGCCGACGACGACCTTCCAACCGAGGGCCTCGGCGCGCGTCTTCACGACGTCAATCGTCTGGGGATGGCATGCATCGGAGACGAAGAAGGCGTTCTTCTCGTCCGTACCGCGGAACGCTTGGGCAAGCGCCATGGCCTCGGCCGCCGCCGTGCCTTCGTCGAGGAGCGACGCGTTCGCGACGGGAAGACCCGTGAGATCGCAGACCATCGTCTGGAAGTTGAGGAGCGCTTCGAGCCGACCTTGGGAAATCTCCGCCTGGTAGGGCGTGTATTGCGTGTACCATCCAGGGTTCTGCAGCACGTTGCGGAGGATGACCGGCGGCGTGATGCAGTCGGAATACCCCATGCCGATGAACGAGCGGAGAACGCGGTTCTCTTTGCCGTAGGCGGCGGCGAGCGCGAGGAGAGCATGCTCGGATTTGGCCGCGGGAAGATCGAGGCTCCCCTTCATGCGGATGTTCGCAGGGATCGTCTCGGCGACGAGCGCGTCGACGTTCGGAACGTTCATGGTGGCGCACATCTTCTCGCGCTCTTCTGCGCTGGGACCAATGTGGCGGCGGGGGAAGCTATCGGGGTGCTTGAGCGAAACGGACATCTCGAGGATGTAAGTAGTGGGGAACAGCCAAAAAAAAAAGCGCACTCGCGGGGAGCGCACTTTTTTCCGATGTGGTGTGTTGTCGGCGACTTACGCGGTCATTCGGGGCAAAAGCGAAGCCCTCCCCGCTCAGCGCCGCTCGACCCTTGCATCACTGCCAGGTGTTGCCGGCCGGCGGAGCGAGGCCGCCCGTGTCGCCGTTGATGGACTTGAGGTCCGGCTGGAGGCGCTGCTGCTTCACGCAATGCCAGTCGCTGCCGGTCTCGTCCTGGTCGAGGCCGAATTGGCCGTCGAGCTCGGCGATCCCTTTCTCTTTACCTTCCTTGTACTTGAAGTAGCCGCGGCCGCTGACCGACGACGCGGGGCCGATGAGGCCGATCTTGTGCTCTTTCCAGCCGTAGCGCACCAGATTGCCCTGCTTCTTGCCGCTGAGTTCGCCCCAAGCGCTCTGGTCGGTACGCTTCCAGCGACCGATGATGCTGTCGCCTTCTTCGACCATGTGGAGGTAGCCGAAGACGGGGTGGAAGTAGACGCCGTTCCAGCTTTCGCCTTCCGGCATTTCGCCGGCGGTGACTTTGGCGGTTTGGGGCGCGGGCTTTCCCCCACAGGCAGGCAGCGCGGACACAGCGAGGACGGAGCAGGTAAGGACCGCTGCGGCCCGCAGGCGAAACGGAGAACGGGTGGATCTCATGGCGGCGAAGCCTATCAAACGATCTGCCCTTTGCGAAGCACGTGCGCGACTGCTATGTCCGGGACCCGAAATCATGGCTACCAAGAAGAAAAGCGCCCTTGCCGCTGCCGCGTCCCGCAAACTCCAATCGATCGGCATGCCCAAGATGACGCCCCATCAATTGGCGCACGCGCTCTACCACGCCGAAGAGCGAGGCGAAGTCGAGCGCGTCCCGACCGACGACGGTGGCTTTGCCTTCTTGCTGCCGCCGGACAAGGAAGGCGTGCGCCAACAGCTGAAGCCGACCCCCGAGATGATCCAAGCGCTCGAAGGCTTCGCGCAAGGCATCGGCCACAACCATTGACGCCGGCGGGGCGTGACCTAAGGCGGGCTCCATACCTGCCAAGGGCCAAGCCCCTACGAGGGCCAAGGCGCTAGCTTGATGCGTACGAGAGCGCCCTCGGTACTGTTGATTTTTCCTACGTGCACCCAAAGTTCGGTGCCTGTAATATACACGGGTACGAAACCGATACGACCGGGACCGACGCTCACCGTCTGAAGCGCCCCGTCCGTTTCGCGAACGACCACGAGTTTTTCGTTTCGTGCTGCATAGGCGTAGAAACCATTGAAGGCGACGGGATTCTCCATCAGCTCGAGAAGCCCCGATACATCGGCAAGCATCCGAGCGTTTGCTCGCACGGCGTCGAGATCCTGCGAGTAGGGCGATGACCACACCTCCATCTTGGGCTGGGGCCAGAACATACCGCCTGGCTTACCGGAGGCTTCCAGCCAAAACAGGTGCGCGCCATCGCTCTGAAGGCCTTGAATCGCCGGGCGCGACAGGACCAGGCGAGCCTGACCGTCTGGATCGGTGCGGTACCATTGCATCCAGTTGTTGGTGCCGTAGTTGCTTCGGGCAAACACGTCATTCCCTTCGACGAGCCCAAGGAACAAGGGACTGACGCCCTGTGGAGTGGGGACGGTGACGGCTTGATTCGAGCCGAACGGCATTCGATATACGAATCCTCCGCCCATGTTGTTCGTCGCCAAGACGGAAGGTGAGGCCAATGCATTTCCCCCATCCTGTGGGTGCGGCACTGCCACCACCTTACCCATGGACAAGTCCGCTCCCATCGAGAGTGACGTCGTGCTGTCAGTCTTGAAAATGAGACCCGTATCCCCTGAGCTCGCGACAAGGCGCCCCAGACAACCACCTCCTGGGCCGATGCTCGTGCTGTCCCACACTTCGGTGGGCACGGGTCCCTCGACATCGGCCAGGTCGAAAATCACAGAACGCTGGCAAGGCCCGTAGGTCTTGCTAACTGCGCGATCCCACTCCAACGCCAGGCGGAGTTTCCCGGTTGCGCGTCCCAAGACATAAACGCGCCGTGGATTGGGTTCGCCCGTCTTGTCGGGCAGCATGCGCTCCAGCTCTACGCAGTTTTCGAGACCGTTCGCACACGGAACCCATTTGGGCTGGGGAATGCTCTTCGCAATGTCGTCCGGGGCAAGGAGCGTGCACGCCGGTCCCTCGATCGGGACAACGTGCCATCCGGGCTCCACCGGGCATGCGCCGACGGTGCCGTCGTAGACATCATGATAGGAAGCATCGTCTTGCGTCGAGACGGCGACGTCCGCCGGACTTGCAGCCTCGTTCGCAGAAGCGTCGAAACTTGCTGCAGGGTTCTACCTCGCGCTTGCGGCGGGACTGGGGGACATGGCGGCGATCCGTGCATTCGAGGCCGAGTTCATCGCGCGAGTTGGCGAGTACATCGTCAAGACCACAATAGACCGAGACGTCGTCGACGAGGTGAAGCAGCGACTTCGCGCGAGCATGCTCGTGCAGCCGGCCGGTACCCTCGGCGGGGACGGCGGACCTACCACGGCACGTGCCAAGATTTTCGAGTACTCGGGTCGCGGTGCGCTCGGAGGCTGGGTGCGGGTGGCGGCAGTACGAACCGCACTCACCGTCCTTCGCGATAGAGGCAAGTGCGTCTCCGCCGATGAACAGCTGGCCGGCCTGACGTTCGATCCGGAGCTCTCGTACGTTCACGCTGCCTCCGACGGCCTGTTCCGCGAGGCCTTTCGGAATTCGCTCGCGAGCATGGATGCGGAGGCTCGCTCGATTCTTCGCCTCCACTACATGCAGGGGCTGACCATGGATCAACTCGCTGCGATGTTTCACACGTCTCGCTCGTCGATCGCACGGCGAGTTGCGACTGTTCGTGCTTCGATTCTGGCTGAGACCGAGCGCTTCCTCATCGAAAGGCGTGGCTTGTCGCCGACCGAGGTGGCCAGCCTGGTCCGCCGTGCAGACAGCCAACTCAACGTAACCTTGAGCAAATTGTTCGAACCGTAGTTTTTCGCCTTTCTTCTGGGATGAACGAAGGGAGCACGCGTCAACGAGGGGAAGGGCCGATGGGCTCCTTCTTCTCGTGCTTCAGGAGATACGTCATGCGCACACTTTTCTCAGTCGTTCTCGTTTCAGTGCTCGCCAACAATGCCATCGCCTGCGCTAGTTCGGTTGAAGAGCCGACTCCGCAGTCGCAACAGGGGAACCTATCCGGCTGTGGCACGGCCGGAGCGGAGTCTCGATGCGGTTGCGGACAGCCTGGGTCGGAAACTCGGTGCGGGGCGGGGAATGGCGCAGGGGTCGGAAATCCTGCCGCCATCTACTGCGTCGACTTGGGTTACGTGAGTAGCGTCGTCACCGCAGCGGATGGAAGCCAATCTGGAGCGTGTTTCTTTCCAGACAATACCTCCTGTGACGAGTGGGCGTTCTTCCGAGGTGAGTGCGGGCAAGCGTTCTCGTACTGTAATCGGCACGGTGGCACGGTAGCGAACGTCGTTCGCAACCAGGGTACCTTCACGACGAGCCAAGCCATCTGCACGCTCGCGGACGGCAAGCAGTGCTCGGAGCAGGCGTTTGCCAAGGACAAGGTTTGCCAATAGTGGCGAGGCGAACCATGAAGGTGCCCGTTCGTCGCTCTCGCTTCCGGCTTTCGGTTCTCGGCTGCACGGTCTGTGCGTCGCTTGCTTGCGCATCCGCGGAAGACGAGCGCGGCAATGTCGGTCCAGCGAATCCTGCCGCGGAGTACTGCACAGGGCTCGGCTACACGCTGAGACCCATCACCAGTCCGACGGGCGGCGAGAGTGCCGACTGCATCTTCCCCGACGGAAGCTCGTGCACAGAATGGGCATTTTTCCGTGCCGAATGCGGCCAGCGCTATTCATACTGTCAAAAGAACGGTGGAACCGTGGCGAGCGTCGAGAAAGTTCAAGGAACCTTCACGACGCGCGAAGCGATCTGCACGAAAGGCGGCGTGCAGTGCTCCGAGGCGAACTACTTCAAGACGAAGAAGTGCCCCTGAGCGGCGGCTGTTGAGAAGGAGGCCTGGAGACAAGCATCGGGGTCTCCTTCGTTTGGAGCCGCCCCTCAGTCGGGTATCTTTGACTGATGTTTGCTGAGGCTGCGCCAGGTTGTGCCATGCGCGGGGTCGCCATGGCGGGCGCGACGCTGCTAGTTCGTAGGCGCCAAGCGCGAGTCATTCGCGGGTGACGCAGAACCCGCTACTGGGTTCGCAGTGTTCGACGCATTCGCATCGCGGCGGTACACGCTGCCGCCCACGATGTCTCCGTGGTCGTCGATGCGCGCGACGACGATCTCGCCTCCGACCGAACAGACGTCGCTGTGGATGTGCGACTTGAAGGAGTTCATGTCAGACGTGCGGATTCCGTCATGGGTGATCATGGCGATCTCTTCGTAGCCGCTCTTCGGCGCATCCTTCAGAAGCTGGAAGTCGCAGTTCGATGGCTTGGGCGCGACGCCGTATGGACTCGTCACGCGCACGTGGAAGGAGGTGCAGCCGGTGACGAGGAGCAGTGCGTAGAGAGGCAAGTGTCGTCGCATGCGGAACAATCTACAGGGCCTATTCCGCACCGTGAAGACGGAAGAAGGTCCAGGTGGCCTCCGCGTGCCGGTCCCAGACCCAATGACCGAGGCCCGCGATTTCGCAATACGCGACGTCGTTGCCGCCTTTGCATTCGCGGTAGCCGACGCACTCTTTGTAGCCCGTCGTTTCGACATTTCGTGCATCGCAGCCGTTCACGTAGGCCCAGTAGTCTGCGGAGAACCGACCGCTCTGCAGCGTCACCGTGAAGTCTTGGTCGCCGTGGAGGGCAATCATCGGTAGTGGCTTTTGGTCTTTGCAGCGCGTGTATCCGTTCGGAAACGTGTCGGACCTTCCGTAGGGAGCGCTACCGGCGTTCGAACCGATCGCCCTGAAGAACCCTGGGTGTTCACACGCCATGAAGTTCAGCACGTAGGCCCCGCTGCTGTAGCCCGTGCCGAAGATTTTCTTCCGATCGATGGTGTACTTTGCAGCCATATCGTCAGCGATCGCGAGCAGGAACGCGTGGTCCACATTGCCTCTCGCGGTCTCGATGTCCCATGTCGTTCGAAGGCCTGTCGGATACACGAGGATGGCGTTCTCACCGCTCGCAGCTTCGAACTTCGTTGCCTCGTGGAAGGAAGGACCATCGCCCCCGTCGCCGTGCATGACGTAAACGAGCGGATAGGCCTTTCCCGCCCGGAGCTCCCTTGGGGCAACGAACAGATACGAGCGGCGCGCTCCCGACACGGTGATCGACGTCTCGTGCTCCACCATCCCGGGTTCCGCCCCGGAAGGACGTTCGTAGGTTCGCTTCGGCAAAACGCGGCTCTCCTCTGCGAGTTGCACCACGTTCTTGGGCTCGTGGCGACGAAAGAAACCGCGCTGATAGAGGCGGTAGCCGATGAAAAGTCCCACCACCCCAAATGCGAGTGCACCGTAGAGGCGAGCGCGCCCAGAACCCTTCATTGCGCGGCCCAGCCTAGCATCAAGCGGGTTTTCGAGAACGCGAGTTGCGAGTGGCCGCCCGGGCGCTACGTTCATGGCACCCAGCATGGCCGACACGCACGACCTCCAGAATCGCTATTCCCGCCCATCCGTCCTCGAGATGTTCGGCCTGTCGCCGCTTCGAGAACGGGCGCGCCAAGCGGCGGTGGTTTTTCGCGGCGCCGAGCACGTGCCACCTGCGCAGTACGACCTGTCGAGTCTACGCATGCTACGCCCGAGGATCTCGCTCCCCCTCTGGGCTGGCCGCTTTGCAATCCCTCGAAAAGCCATTCTGTCGCTTCTCTTCAACCACAAGCAAACGGACATCGCACGGGGCTGGTCCGTCAAACGTACGCAAGTCGAAGACTTCCGAGGGAAGGGCCTCACGTACGACAGCCACAACGGGACCGACTTTTCCATTCCAGTCGGCACGCGCGTCACGGCCGCGGCCCCGGGTCGGGTCGTTCGGGTCGTCTCCGAGTTCAACCGTGGAGGACTCAAGGTGGCCATCGATCATGGCGATGGTCTCATCACGAGCTCCGCGCACCTCGCGCGCGCCTTCGTGAAGGAGGGAGATCTCGTCAAGCGCGGAGAAACCATCGCGCTCTCCGGCTACAGCGGTCTCGATGGGTTCACGACGTTTCCTTGGGGCGTTCCACACGTGCACTTCAACACGTGGCTCGACGGAACTCCCGTCGATCCCTTCGCACGCGTTTCTTCGGGTGAAGCCAGCCTGTGGCGGGGCGGCATGCCGACCCCCGAAAAGGAAGGCACGGACATGGAAGGCTACGCGCCTTCCACCTTCGACGAAGATGCCGTGACGCGCATCGTTTCTGCCTGCAAGAGCGAGAAGGTTTCGCGATGGCTCGAGAACGTGTCTTCCCTCGAAGGTCGGGGAAACTATCTCGTGTTCGAGATGAACTATTACCCGACGCGCTTTCCCGTGGTGCGCAACCCCTATGGCGCGCGTCATGAACGCACCCCTCGGCTCTCTCTTCCTTTCCGGCCGGAAGACGTAGAGGGTTGCGTGTTCGGCGACGAGATCTGATAACGGGCGACCAGGCGTCGCCACTTGGGGGAATCTGGGGAGTTTTCGACGCGCTTCCCCGTAGTACCGGCATGCGTAAAGAATCGGGACGCGCGTCCGCGCTTTGGCTCCTCGGCTTCGCTTCAGCCAGCCTCGCCTTGGCATGCTCGACGACGACGGGTGGGACCAGCTCGGGTAGCGCTGCAGGCGAAGATGGAGGCACGGGTCCGGGGAGCGATACGGACGCGGGAGATCCGAAAATTTCCGCATGCCGAGGCAGATCTTTCGATGCGCCGAGCGATTGGAGCATCCCGATGCCCGCGGCGGGCACGAGCTGGCAACAGGGCTACGAGCGATACACGCTCATCGACATCCACGGCGACGGGAAGCCCGACCTCGTCGTCACGGGCACCGAAAAGGACACGACCCTTGGCAAGACCAAGTGGCTCGTCTTCAAGAACAACGGTACCTCGTTCGAGAACACACCTGAAACCTGGACACTTCCGATGCCCGCGGCGGGCACGAGCTGGCAACAGGGCTACGAGCGATACACGCTCATCGACATCCACGGCGACGGAAAGCCCGACCTCGTCATCACGGGCACCGAAAAAGACACGACAGTTGGCAAGACCAAGTGGCTCGTCTTCAAGAACAACGGTACCTCGTTCGAGAGCACACCTGAAACCTGGACGCTTCCCATGCCCGCGGCGGGCACGAGCTGGCAGCAAGGCTACGAGCGATACACGCTCATCGACATCCACGGTGACGGAAAGCCCGACCTCGTCATCACGGGCACCGAGAAAGACAAGACCCTCGGCGATACCAAGTGGCTCGTATTCAAAAACAACGGCTCGTCGTTCGAGACGTCTGCAGAAACGTGGGCGCTTCCCGCAAAGGCGCCCGGAACGAGCTGGCTCATGGGATCCGATCGCTATGCGCTCGTCGACATCCACGGCGACGGAAAGCCCGACCTCGTCATCACGGGAAAAACCGGCGACGAAACGCTCGGCCAAGATCATTGGGACGTGTACGTGAACAGCGGCACGGCCTTCGAAAAGAACTCGGAGACCTGGCCGCTCGCCAGGCCCGCGGCGTCGGTTGCCTGGTACACGGGCGACACGCGCTACGCGCTCACGGACATCCACGGCGACAAGCGCCCGGACCTCGTGTTCACCGGACTACCGAACGAGAGCGACGTTGGCGAAACGAAGTGGATCGTTCAAACGAACAAGTGCGAGTAGCGAAGCTCAGCGCTTCTTCTTCGCAACTTTCTTCGCCGGCGCCTTCTTCGCAGCTTTCTTCGCCGGAGCCTTCTTGGGCGCGCTCTTCTTCGGCGCGGCTTTCTTCTTCGCGGAAGCGGCCTTCTTGGGCGCGCTCTTCTTCGGCGCGGCTTTCTTCTTCGCGGGGGCGGCCTTCTTCGCCGCTACCTTCTTCGGTGCGGCTTTCTTCTTTGCGGGGGCGGCCTTCTTCGGTGCGGCTTTCTTCGCTGCAGCCTTCTTCGCCTTCTTGTCGGCCCTCCGCGGTGAGGGCTCGTCGTCTGCGATGAGCTCGTCGAGCGACGGGGCGGACGGGCGATCGACCGCGTCGCGCTGCGCGGCTTTGGCCTTGAGCGCCGACCGCACCTTCTCGATGAGCTCCTGCGATTGGAAGGGCTTGTCGATGTAGGCGTCGGCACCGAAGAGCGGGCTCGTCAGCGAGTTCAGCGTCTCGCCGATCCCCGTGAGCATGACGACTGCGGTATGCGCGAGCGCCACGTCTTCGCGGATTTTGCGAAGCACTTCCCACCCACTCATCTCGGGCATCATGACGTCGAGGACGACGAGGTCCGGAAGATGCTGGCGGGCCATGCGCCACGCTTGCCCTCCGTCGTGCGCCTGGATGATGTCGACCTTCGGGGCGTCCATGCTCTGGAGGTGCCTCGAAACGAGCTCATTCATCGCCGGTTCGTCGTCAGCTACGAGCACGAGGGGTTTCGCGGAAGCCATGACCCGAACTTTCCGACGAACGTAGGCCTAAGGTCAAGCTTCGTCTCGGAACTTCGTCGAAACCTTGGCGGTCGATTCCACGAGCTCCTTCGATGCGAGCACATACTTGACCATCGTGGGCATATGACCCTTCTGGAGCTTCAACTTGCCCTGCATGAGTGCCTTCGTGGGGTCAATCTCGCGCTTCATGACCTGCTTCCACTGCGCATGGCTCGCGATGACGATGAACGGCGCCGACTCTGCTTCCGTCGCAGGGACGACCTTGATGGTGCGACATGTACCCTCATGTAGGTCGAGTAGCATCGCCGTGTCCTCCGCGATGCCGATGCTGGGCTCTGCCTTCACGACGTAGGCAACAACGCCGTGCGTCCAGTCCTTGCCGGCCTTCTTGTAGTTTTCGTTCGCGTTGATCGCGTCTTTGTAGGCGTCAGCCCACGCTTGAGAGGGGAATTCGATGGCCATGCCCCGCGCATCTACCACCGTTCCCGGGCTCTGTCTTCGCCGGCATGACGACCCTTGCTCGAAGCGGAACCGAACCCCCAGGACTTGAAGAATCGCTTTCTCACTCTTAACATCGCGGTTTCCGAGCCGTTCTGAGGCCGCCATGGATCGCACCGAATACATTCTCGACTTCGTCGCAATGGCGGCCCGTACCCACTCTTTGGTGGCGCTTCTCGACGAATCCCCCGCGCGTATCGCCACCATCTTGGGGGCGGACGTTTGTTCGATCTACCTCCGCGAAGGCAATGGCGAGACGCTCGTGCTCCGAGGCAACGTTGGATTCGGCAAAGGGGCGATCGGTGCGGTCGAGCTAGCCGTGGGCGACGGCATCACCGGGGCCTGCGTCGCCGAGCGCGCACCGATCGCGGTCGCGACCGCCCGAGAACATGCAAAATACAAGCACTTTGCCGACCTCGGTGAAGAGGAGTTCCCGGTCTTCCTTGCAGCGCCCATCCTGGGCAAGCAAGTGACCTTGGGCGCCGTCGTGGTCCAACGACGTTCGAAACGCTTTCAGCCGCACGAAATCGAGCTCGCAGTCCTCCTCGCTTCGCTCATCGCCGCCGGCATTCGTACGGCGGATGTCCTCGATGCTCGACGCGACCGCCCCACGCGAAAAGCCGGCGGAGGCACACGCAAAGTGACCCTTACGGGCAGGCCCTGTGTCACCGGCCGCGAAATGGGTGCGATCGCTGCACTTCGAAGGCCGGGACAACGTCCCTCCCAGCGCGTCACGCTCGACGAGCAGAAGGAGGACATGAGCCTCCTGAAGAGCGCCTTCGACGTGGCCGACAAGGCGCTTACGGCGCTGCTCGATCGCGCGCGCATCCTCGACCTCGGCAGGCGCGCTTCGTTCCTGTGGACGTACAGCGAAATCCTGGGCGACATGCGTTTTCGTGAGCGCGCCCTCGAGCTCGCGGGCGAAGGTCATGGAATTCCGACCGCACTGAGTCGCGTTGCGCGTGAGGTCACGAAGAACGCTGCCACGATCACGCGCGATTCTTTCTTGGAAGAGCGCGCGAGGGATGTCGAAGATCTGTGCGACGCTCTCATCATGCTCGCGGCCACGGACAAGCGGGCAGAGCTCCCCACGAAGGCCGTTCTCGTGGGCGACGACATCTCCGTCTTCGATCTCCTCGTTTCGTCGAAGGCACACCCCGTGGGCGTCGCATTGACGGGCACCGGCGACCAAAAGCGTACCGAAGCCCTGCTTCGACTGCTCGGTGTCCCCGCCATCGTCGGCGTCGAAGGCCTCTATCGCTGGACCTCCGATGGGGACATCGCGCTCGTCGATGGCGATCACGGCCTTTTCGTCATCAACCCGTCGAAGAGCGAGGTCGCCAGTTTGCGCCGGGCGCGGAAAGAAACCGTCGTCTCGTAATTCCTGGGGGGGGCAACCTCGAGGAAGCGCAACATCGGGAGACCCGTGCCGTTTTTTTCCCCAAGCCGCAGCCGTAGCGCGGGTCCATACACGAAGCTACGCTCGTGAGAGCATTGGCGTCCGTCACCGCCTACCCGAGGAGACCTTCCCTGCATGTCCGATTCGAACGCTGCATCCGAAGATCGCGAGCTCCATCCTCTCATCGGCGACGAGAGTGACGAGCCGAGCATCACCGAAGTGAACGGAACGGTCGCGCGATTCACGATGGCCTACAGCCAGAGCGAGGGGGGTAAATCGAGCTTCTTCGGCCCCCCGAAGAAGCAGTTGTGGGCCTCCTACGTCTTCGCGCTCTTCGCGGCGATCCTCACCAGCGTCGTCGTCGTAGGCTACTCGAGTGGCAGCAATAGCCGGCTCTACATCTGGGTCGTCGAAGGCGATGCTGGGCGACCGCTTCCTTCGTGGATGCTCGCGGCAATCATCGCGATCTCCGCGATCGGCACGATCATCCGAGCGCAAATGCGCGGTGTGCTCGTCAGTCCCGATTGGCTCGAGTCGCGCGACTTGCTGCCCTTCGGGATCCCCAAGGTCGAACGCTGGTCTTGGTCGCAGATCGATCGCTTCGTGTTCGACGAACGCGGTGTCATGGTGGAGCTCTGGAACAATCGCTACGTGAAGCTTGCCCAAGTGCTCGACGTGAAAGCGCTCCAGGCCTGCCTTGCGCACGTGGCAGCAAAACGCTTCAAGACCGTGACCGAGCTTCGGCGAAGTTGAGGTAAGGTGCGCCGTAAATGCGCCCGCGTGCTCTTCCGCAGCTCCTGATTCTGGGACTCTCGATTGCGTGTGGCTCCAAGGAGTCCGGGCCCGCTGCTGGCCCACCTCCGAGCACGCCCGCTTCGGCACCTTCGATTGCGCAAGCGGCGGCATCGACGACCGTGCCGCTGCCCCCCCCCTTCGTACCCACTCGGGTATGGCGCGAAGGGAAAGCGATGGGTACGCACCTCGCCTTCGCAGGCTACACGAATCCGCAGGCAGACGAGGCCGCCGTGCAAGCAGCCTTCGAAGCGGCCATCCACGAGTTCGAGCGCATAGAACTCATGATGACCACCTGGCGCACCGACAGCGAGCTTTCGCAGGTCAATGCATCCGCCGGAAAGGCACCGGTTCCCGTCTCCGACGAAACCCGTTTCGTCATCGAAGAATCGCTCCGTGCAAGCCAGAAGTCCGAAGGAACCTTCGACATCACGTTCGAGACGCTCCACGGCCTCTGGAAGTTCGACGAAGATTTGGACCCGCATCCACCAAAACCTGCGGACATCACGAAGCGCTTGAAGCACGTCGGCTACGCGCACGTGAAGGTCGATGCCGCCAAGCGCACCGTGTTTCTAGACGACCCGCAGACGCGCATCAGTTTGGGTGGTATCGCAAAGGGCTACGCCGTCGATCAAGCTGCGCGCGTCATCGAGAAAGCAGGCGTCACATCGTTTTTCGTACAAGCGGGCGGCGATCTCTTTGCCCGAGGAAAGAAGCCCGACGGCGCCGAATGGAGTTCCGGCATTCGCGATCCACGCGGACCCGCGAACAAGTACTTCGCCGTCCTTCCCATTTCGGACCATGCATTCAGTACTGCCGGCGACTATGAGCGCTCGTACGTCGTCGGCAACAAGCGCTATCACCACATCATCGACCCGCGAACGGGTTACCCCGCGACGGCATGTCGGAGTGTGACCATCTGGGCGAAGAGCGCTCTCTTGGCCGACGCGATCGACGACGCCGTGTTCATCCTCGGGCCGCGCAAAGGCATGGACCTCGTCGAATCACTCGAAGACGTGGGCGCGGTGATCGTCGATGCGAAGAACAACCTATGGGTGTCGAAGCGGCTCCAAGGAAAGCTCGTCGTGACGGGCGCTCCTACGGACGGTATCTGAGCGGTGGAACGACACGAAGACGAGGACGCTCTCGATGATGGTGGAGAGTCCTCGCCTTCTGATCGTTCGCCAGCCCTTTGCCAAGTTCAGTACTTCACGAGGATGGCGCTCTCGGTCTCGTACCACGCTTGCTGACCGAGACGTCCTCCAGTCTTGCTCACCATCTGCAAACAGCCGTCCTTGAGCGAGCCGCTCATGCGGACGTAGCGGTCACCTGTGGACGGACGCTCGCCGATTTCGAGCATGGTGTGCGTGTCGGCGTACTGGTAGCTGCACGCGTGCTGGTTGCAGTACCAGGTGTTGTCGTAGGTGTAGACGTAGCCGTAGGGATTGCACGAGAGCTTGCCATCGGCTCCGAAGGTGCAGAGGGAGCCCACGTGGTCGTCGACTGCCGAGCTCGAGTAGAGGTGCTGCTTGTAGCCGAGGGTGACCTGGAAGCCCGCGTTCTGGTCGTAGACGAGCTTGGCGTCGCCCGGTGCGTTGCATGTGCGGAAGAGGTAGTTGCTCGACCCTGCCGGAGCTGCTCCGCAGCCACCCGCGCGCTTCGTTTCGTCGAGGGCGGTCCATGCGCCGCAGCCCGAGGTCGTGCAGGAGCGCTCGCGGTGGGCCATCTTGTAGCTGCCCAGGGTGCGCTCTTGTAGCGTTCCGAGGGCGGCGCGCATGTCGAGTGAGTTGAGAACGGAGGCATTGCCGCATACGCCGCTGTCGAAGGGATCACCCCAGCGCGATGCGTCCTTCACGCCACGGAGGCTCACGGTGAATGTACCTTCGCGAAGTTGGCTTTCGCGGAATGCGAGGTAGTACGTGCCGTTCTTCTCGAGCGTTTGCTCGAAGTACGTGTCGCTCGAGGCGCGAGATGCATCGCCTTCTTGCTGAACGATCGTCTTGAAGCGAGAGTCGAGGAGGAAGCCCGTGATCTTGCGATCGGGCGTAGCGCTCTGCATGCGGACCTTCACGGTATCACCAGCTTCACCTTGGAAGCGGAAGGCACGATAGCGATTGGTGGTCGACCCTGCTTTGTAGGCGACGGGTGCCGAGGTCTTACCGTAGGTGAGGTCACCGAGAATGTATGCAGAAGGGATTCGTGCGAGCTCTGCGTCGTCCGATGCGGTCTCTTCTTCGGAGTCTGCGTTGGCCGCGCAGCCGACACCGGTCGAAAGGATGCCGAAGAGCGCGAACGTGAGAGCGAGAGTCTTCTTGCTGAGGATGCTGGATGCGTTCATGGGGATGCCTTGAAGTGAGGAGTTTTTCTTGTTGTGTTCGGATACGGAGCTCGAAGCCTCAGAACTGAGTCAGCATCACGTATTCGTATTCGACGTTGTTGTTGTCGCGGACGACAGCCGTCGCGCGCGCGCAGTGTTGCTTGAGGACGCCGCTGAAGGAGACCTGGCGGCCGTTGCCATCGAGGGCCTTCGTCTCGCAGTAGTTGCCGTTCCAGCTCTGGCGGTCGTAGGTGTAGCGATAGTCGGCGCAGTTGACGGTGCCGTCCGTCGCGATGGCGCACTTCGCGCCTTCTGGTGAGGAATAGCAACCAGCCGCGCGGAACTTGAGTGACACGCTTCCGTCTTGCTCGCGCTCGAGAAGTGTCGGACCGGTCGTGCGCGCAGTGGCGATCACCGGTGCGGAGTACGCGCCGCAGTTCGCGCCCGAGCAGCTGCGCGTGCGCATCATCACCTTGTGCACGCCGAGTTGGAAGGTTTCGCCAGGTGCGGCAGCAGGAGAGGGCAAGCGCTGGACGAGGTCTTGGTTCGTCATGGCGGGGCCGGTGCAGCTTGCCGGGTCGAACGGGTCGACACCGTCACGTTGCGGTTCTGCATTGAGCGACGCGGAGTAGCGCTGATTCTCGAAGTACGTGTTGTGGAAGACGAGACGGTAGTCGCCGCTCGAGGGAGCCGTCGTGCGGAACTTCACTTGGCCGCCGCCGACGCCGTTCTTCAGGACTTTGCCGCCGGGTCCCACGAGATACGCGGTTGCGTCTTCGCCATTCACGTCGAGATCGAGACGGTCTCCGGCAAGCGCTTTGAAGGAGATGCCACCGTAGTCGGTGTCGCGATCGGTATAGTTGAAGGGCCCCTTCGTGTCGCCGTACTTGAAGCTTCCGTAAAGCGAGATGTCCGCGTCCGCGATGTTGGTTGGCACGCCGGGGTCAACGGGGACAGCGGGCGTTCCTGCAAGGCTCACTTTGAGCGTCGAGACCTTGAAGTTCTTTTCGCGGAAGACGACGTAGTACGTACCGTCGCTCGGCAAGGTCACCTTGAGCTCCGATTCCTTCGTTTGGGTCGAAGCGTTGTCGTTGTAGAGAAGGTTCGCGAAGTTGTCTTTGACGATCCAGCCGATGGGGTCGTGGCCCGAGGGAGACGATACGCGCGCGACGACTTGATCGCCTTTCGTGCCCGTGAACTTGTAGGCGCGGTAGTAGGGCGTGCGCTTGTAGGTCGTTTGCGCTTCACCCCCGTACGTCAGAGTTCCGAGGATCTCCGATGCCGTGAGGGCTCGCAGGGCGTCGTCGCTGGCGACGGCCTCTTCGGCGGATTCGGAAGAACCGCAGGCGCCAAGCACTGCAGCCACGGGGGTGATCGACAATAGCAAAAGCACACTCGAGAACCGACGCATGGAGACCTCCGAACGCTGCGCGGTCCTCGAACGGGACCTGCGCAGCTCATTTTTCGTGCCAAGAAGACGACAAGTGGCTGTTCATGCCACATGTCCGTTTCTCCTACGCGGCGCTCCCCGTTTTCTTCCCCCGCCAATGTCCGAATCCGTCGCAAAGAGTTCAATGTCAGTCGGGCTCCCTTGCGATTCCGCAAGGAAATCAGCATCGGCGCTCACCGCCGCGCCCCGCGAGAGGTCAACGCCCCGAGAGAGGTCAATGTCAGTCGACTCTCGAGACAGGGGGGACAGGGGGCCGCCCGCGAGCGCTCCGCCCCGCGAGAGGTCAATGTCAGTCGACTCGAATGCGAAGGGAGCTGGGCTCCGCGGACCTACGTTTTCGCAAGGAGTAGACGCGCGGCGCGCTCGAGGTCGGTGACACTCGTCACGGAAAGCATCCGCGTCACATGGGGTCGGTATGCTCCGAGCGCACTGTCGCCAGATGCCCATCGCGCCATCGATTCCGGCGCGAGCCAGTAGATGGCGCGGGCACTCTTTTGAATCTCGGCGAGAGCGGACACTTCGGGCGACAGGTAGTTCGTGCGACCATCACCAAGAATGACGACCGTCGTTCGGTCATCGAGCTCACGCCCATGGCGTTCGAGCAGAGAGCGCAGAACATGCCCGTAGTTGGAGTTGTGCGTGCCGGCAACGAGTCTGCCCGCCTCAGCGATGGCGAGAGCCGGCTGCGAGCGATGACGGTCGAAAAGACTCGTGGCCTCGGCAAGCTCGCTCACGAAAACGAAACTCCGAGTTTTCGCGAAGAGCTCCTGCGCCGCGCACGCGAACTCGAGGATGAACGTCGAAGCAGCTCGAACCGAGTCACTTATGTCGCACAGGATCCAGAGTTTTGGACGCTGACGTGCCCTCCGGCGATGACAGAGCGCCATGGGCACTCCCCCCGTACGGAAAGACGCGCGAAGGGTACGCCTCAGATCAATCGTTCCTTTGCTGCGACGGCGTGCCCGCGTGCGCGCCCCTCCACCGAGACGCTTCGCAAACGACCGGACCGCGAGTCGCGCTCTGTCGTACTCGGCAGGATCGAGCGATGCAAAGGGGACGGCATCTTTCTGCGAGGGTGTTGAATCCTGCAACGCGGAGAGTTCGGCGAGCGCGCTGCGGACGAATGTTTCCTGAGAACGGATCTCTTCGTCCATCATCGTGAGGAGGAGCGCCGCTCTTTCAGCACCGAAGGCATCCCGCAATGCGGGCGCGAGCAAGGCCAGATCGTCGCGAGCCTGCGTTGCCCCAAGCTTGTGGCTCAACGTTTTTGCGTAGAACCCAAGCTGAAGGGGACTTGCCAGGGTGAAGAGTCCCGAGGCGTGAACACCTTGATGAACGGCGTGGTCGAAATGCGCGCCCCCCTCTGCCCAAGTTCGTGTCGCCTCGGTTACCAGGTTCCGCAGAAGGTCGATTTCCTCTGGCGTGGCTCCTTTGCGTGAGAGGCGCTCGAAGATATCGCGCGCGGGGCTGGCAGCCCCGAAGAACTCTCCGAAGTGCCTGCGAATGCGATCCGCGTCGCGTGACGTCCTGGCGAGTGTGGCTACGAATACCTCTTTCACCGTTTCATGGCGCCACGGAACGGCGGCCAACGCACGAGCCGTCGCAATGGCTTCCGCAGTAGAGACCACGATACCGTTGCGACGAAGGACCCACAGAAACTCGTCGACGGTGCGCAAAGACGCACGTGCATCCACTAGGGGTCCACCTTTTCATCGAGAAGCGCCTTGATGCGCAGTTCGAGATCCGCGGACTCAGGAATACCCACCCAGACGTGCCGCACCACTCCCCGCCGATCGAGCAGGAACATGCTCGGGAAAGACGTCACGCCGTAGCGGCGTGTGATGTCGCCTGCGCGATCGACGAAAAGGCCATAGGTGATGCGTTCCATGGCAGCAAACGTCGCGATACGCTCCGCGCTCTCTGTAGACACTCCGAGAACCCGAAACCCAGTCGAGACGTAACGAGCACTGAATGCGTTCAGCATGGGAATTGTCGTACGGCAAGGCCCACACCACGTAGCCCAGAAGTCGACGAGGACGACGTTGCCACGCAAGTCCTTGAGCGAAGCCGGCGCATTGCCGAGCCGCACTGGGGCGCTAGTGCCCGAATTCTCCGGCGAATCCGATGTGAACTCAGGGGCGAAACGTCCCTGATGTTCTCGACGTAGGAGTTCGTCCGGCGCTGGGCGCACCTGCAGTTTCGGTGAAAGGATCATAAGGGCCCCTCCGCGCCGAATACGCAGCGGAACGATGCTTCCCGGCATGTGTGAAGAGACGAGGCGGGTCACGGCGCTCGGCTCCGCGCACACCACTCCCTCCACGTCGATGATGAGGTCGCCCTCCCGCAACCCCGCGTCATCTGCTGGCGATGTGCGGACAACGTGCGTCACACGCACGCCAGTGGCGCCACTCGTGTTCTTGTCGAGCGCGACCCCGAGCCAGCCAGGAGCTGCCGCGCGCGTGGTCGCTGCAACGTCGGGGGCAGCCTGCGCCGCGCGCGTTTCACCGAGTACGACTCCTAGTATCGAACAAGCAGCCGCCGCGGAGACGATAGACGCGACTGACATTGACCTCTGAGCCGCCGCGGAGACGATAGACGCGACTGACATTGACCTCTGCGTGCGCATCCCGGACGTTGCCGCAGTCGTGAAAGTCTCCGGAAGGCGAAGCCTCATGACATCAAGGTAGCGCACAAAACGAAGCGGCGCGCACTCTGCGCCGAGCACGCGCCACATCCATCGTTCACTGCGCTGGAGCTCACGGCATGCCGTCATGCTCCGTGCCGATTCAACACCGGGAACACTCGCCACGCACCGAAGGTTACACGTGCACGGCAGTTAGAAAGTTCTGGTCAGCGGACAGTCAAGTGACTGCAAAAAGGGAAGCTAACAAGCAAGCGGACAAGCGTTATGCGAAGAAACCCAAGTCAACCAGGTCAAGGAGGCCAGAAATCACACGAAAAGGAAGACAGGGTGAAAGGAAGAAGAAGCGAGCGTAAGAAAGATAGTGGAAGCGAGCAGCCCTCCCTAAGCACATGCAATGCCAATGAGGAAAGATGAGTATTTACAGCTGGGTACCCTAGTTCCCGGGAGCCCGTCGATTCTCCAGGATGACTTTGTGGTCATACACGGACCTCAGCTCTGACTTTTTTGCATAGCCCACTTGGTCGGTATGTGAAGCCGGGGCGAACGTTGGCGTACGAGTTCGATCGTGAGGGATTGACATACTCGGCGCGATCAAGCACTGTACCGCTCCTGTTTGCGCTGTCCTGCGCTCGTAGCTCAGCTGGATAGAGCATTGGCCTACGAAGCCAAGGGTCGAAAGTTCGAATCTTTCCGAGCGCGCAAACTTCATTCAGGTTCGGGTTGGTCATGGACACATCGTGGAGCCCGGACCTGGATGTGTTGCTGATGCGGGAGGCGCTCCGCGAAGGCGAAGTCGCCGCTGCCAAAGGCGAAGTGCCTGTGGGCGCGATTGTTGCGGCTGCGGACGGACAGATCGTGGCGCGAGGCCACAACCTCCGCGAAACGACGCACGATCCGACGGCGCACGCCGAGGTCATCGCGCTTCGTGAAGCATCTCGTGTCCTCGAAAGATTCAGGCTGAGCGACTTGACACTCTATGTGACGCTCGAGCCCTGCGCGATGTGTGCAGGCGCTCTCGTGCTCGCACGCGTGAAGCGCGTCGTCTACGGATGCAAAGACCCAAAGGCGGGGGCGGTCGACACGCATTTTGGCATCGGACTCAGCGAGAAGCTCAATCACCGATTCGAGCTCTGCTCGGGCATCCTCGAAGACGAATGTCGCGCCCAACTTCAGACATTCTTCGCCTCTCTACGCGCTGCGAGGCGCCCGCGACCGGACGCCCCCTAGCTGAGCGGGCTGGCGTCGGGCATGACCATGCGACCTCGTAGCTTTCGTGCTGAGAAGCGCCACGTGCGCCTGCAGTTTCTACTTTCTCGCCCCGCCGGCCTCTTCTCCGCAATCGTCGACCGGTGGCTAATAGACTGACATTGAGACTGTACGTTGAGACCGTGCGCGATAGTCAACTGCGGCCCTAGTCGACAGTCACTGCCCCCCTAGTCGCGACTGACATTGAAGTCTTTGGCGGCCTTGAAGTCTTTGGCGGCCCTAGTCGACTGACATTCAAGTCTTTGTGTTGAAGTCTTCGTGGACGTCTTGGGACATTGAAGTCTTTGAACGTTCTCGGTGACCAAAGACAGGGCGAAACGGTTCGGGACAGCGCGAATCAACTCTTTCCTCTGCAGATCTCGCGACGCGGCTTCGGCACAAGACGTGCGGTGTGCTCGGACATGTCCCAGCCACGATGCATACGCCCCGGCAAGGTGTGGATGATCACGCGACGCACGACGCGACGCCACTTTCTCCTGCGTCCCGATAGCGATGGCACAACGCAGAGGTTGTATTGGTACACGACAGCGGTGCTCGCGCGTAAGTTCGGAATCGAGATCCACGCGGTGCAAATGATGTCGACCCACATCCACGAGGTTCTCACGGATGTTCGAGGCAACCTGCCCGCATTTCTTCGTGAGAGGAATCGCTCCTTCGCAAACGCGTTGAAAGCGCATCGCGGATGGCCAGAGGAAGTCTTCCAGCGAGCAGCAGCAAACTATGTCGAGCTCCTCGGACCAGACGCGATCTTGAAGCAGATTGGCTACGTCCTGGCGAACTGCGTCGAAGCCGGTCTGGTGAACGCACCTGCCGATTGGCCGGGAGTCACGGTTCTTGCGGAAGAGATCGGAATGCGCACTGTGCGAGTCGCTCGTCCAAACATCTACTTCGATCCCACGAATGAAGTGTGGCCCGCAGTGGCGGAGCTTCCGATTCGAATGCCAGCCCCCCTGACCGAACTCCTCGGATTTCGGGCGGCTCGCTCTCGGATACGCAAGGCAGTCCACCTCGCAGTGGATAGCGCTCGAAAGGTCATTCGAACAGCGAGACAAGCCTTGTTGTCGATCGCGAAGGTTCTTTGCACCAACCCGATGAAACGTTCACGTTCGCCAGAAGTTTTCGGTGCACGCGAGCCAATATTTGCGACCGGCGGAACCCCTGCACGAGCTCGCGAAGCCATCGAAGAACGAAAGATCTTTTTGCACGCATACAAACGTGCGCGCGATGCTCTCAAGCGCGGAGATCTAGGGTCTCAGTTTCCCGTCGGGAGTTGGCGATGGCAGCACGAACTACTTCCGCTCGCCCCTCAGTGGACTCTCACATGCGACGATGAAGCTGAGCATACCAGAGTTGACAAGATCGATTCGACAGTCAGTAAACCTGAACAGGACCTTGAACAGGACTCGACTGAGCAGGACTCGACTGTCAGTCAGGTCGAGCACAATGAGCAGAATACGACTGTCAGTCAGGTCGAGCAGGACCTTGAATGGGCTCCCAAGCCGGGTCCGAGTCGGGCTCTTCGAACCGCGAGCCGTGCGCGGGTGGACGGGGGGTTGGTCTCGGGGCACCCGCTTTGACGAACGTGATGGGTGATGAGATACCCTCGGCAAGCTCACTGTGAGAGACCTTGCCGGTCTTGAATGCAATACGCATGAGCGTATCGATCAAACCACGTTGATGCGCCGTTAGTTCGCCTTTTTCGCGTGACTTGCCCAACCGAAGAGGCGACGGCAAGACACTCGCAAGAAACATGCATTCCGCAAGATTGAGCTCTTCGGGTTTGCGTCCGAAATAGTATTCGGCGGCCTTGGTAATCCCGTACACGTCGGGACCAAACTCGATCACATTGAGATAGAGCTCGAGCATCTCGTCTTTGTCCCACGTCTGCTCGAGATAGTCGGTTAGAATGATTTCCTCCAGCTTCCGCGCGAGCGTCTTTTCGCGCGACAAGAAGAGGTTCTTGGCAAGCTGCATCGTGATGGTGCTCGCGCCGCGCAAGAAGCGTCTCGCTTTCAAGTTCGCTACGAGAGCATCTCGAATTGCGCGATGATTGAACCCGCGGTGACGGCGAAACGATCCGTCTTCCGTGGTCAGCACTGCGACCTGCATGAATGGACTGATCTTGTCGAGAGGCGTCCAGTGTTCGGTCCCGGGGCCTGTCAGCTCCTCGCCGAGGGTCCCGTCTGCACGGTAGATACGGTGAGAAAACGCGCGCATGTACTTCTCTCGCGAAAGCCCTTCCGGTACCGCCGTGAAACGACAGCTATCCCGAACGTCGTACTCCAAGACGAATGTGTCCAGCTGCGTGGAGTCGAATGTCAGTCGCCCGCTTGCCCCCAAGGTGCCGCTCAAGGTTGCGCCTCGAAGAGTGGGGCGAAGAGCGAGCGGTACGCTGTCGAGCAATGCACCGCAACCAGCCAAAGGCGCATTGAAACCGAGGTTCGCCCGAAGCCCTCGACTGTCCTCTTGTACGCTCCCACGCAGCTGGACACGCAGCATGCCAAGTGAGGCCTCCAGTTCGTCGAGTCTCAACTCACCGACAGCAGTCGCGAGTCCCCGTCCCCTGATGCCGACATCTAGTCCTGAAATCGGCTCTCTCGACAATCTCGGCTGAACGATACCAAGGCCTTTCGCGTTGAGATGTCCGTCGAACGACAGTGAACTTCCCCCCTCGGTCCAAACGAGATCTGCTCTGCCCTCTAGTTTCGTCCGGTCGAGGTCCGTCAGTCCGAACACGCCTTCACGAAGCCCGAAAAGCTTGCCGGAAACGGGACCCCCATCGAGGTGCACCCGAACGTCGCCAACGACGCCCTGCCTGTTCACCGGAATTGCGAGCGCCAATGACAGTGGGGTCGACCCCGCAGTTGGAAGACTCGTATACGTCGCGGTCAGTTGAGCCTCGGTGCGGGTTAGCCCTAAAGGCCCTGGTCCGAAGATGGCCCGGTCGTCTTTATCCCCTCCCCCTTGGAGCGTCAGTTCGGCCGCATCGATCTTCGCCTCGAACGGTGCGGGAATTTTTGCAACCATCATCGCCGCCCCTGCATCGAACGTGGTGCGCAAACTTTTGATCCTCGCAAAAGGAAACAGTGGAGCGGAAGAGTCACCGGAAACGCCGCGTCCCTGAGCGTCGTGACCTTCGCCGTCTCTGCGTGCTTTGACCGCCTCCGTTCGGACGATGAGCTCCACCTTTTCAGCTGTCACGAGCGTCGACGCGCCGGCACCGCGCTCCGTCGTTGCGCGGGCGCCCACGACACGCGCGCTCGCCAAGGGGCTCGCCATGGTGGTCTCGAGCACCTGAATCGTGAAGACGCCGCGCTCTCGAGATGCCTTCATCCCAGAAAGGACCACGCTCTCCTGACCATCGCGCCACTCCGCACGAAGCTCCTCTGCATGGAGAGTCGCGCCCGACCCCGGAGGTTCGTCTCCGCCGCCCGATCCATGCCGCGCTCTAAGCGCATCCCGAAGATGTGAGGCGCTTCCAGTTGCGGTCAGGCTGCCGCCCACGACCTTCACGGCCTCCACCTTCATTCCCGTCGTAAGGGACACATGCACAGAATCGAAATGGAGATGGACGGCGTCATCCCCCTGCAGTCCACCTTCGATGTTCTTGAGCACCACGGAGAGGAGGCCAATCCTCGCGGACCCCACGTCGATCGCGAATCCTTGCCTCGCAGCCGCCTCTACGGCCCGGCGCTTCGCGTAGCTGCCGCCCACGACCTCAATCAGCCCTAAGAGCACGATGAGCGCCCCGAGGACCGCAAGACTCCTACGCAGCCAGGTCTGACGAAGCATTCGAACCGTACGCATCGTAGAACGCTGGCCAGGCTTGGCTACTTCCTTGCGTTCCGAACGCTCAAAAGCGAACGCCCCGCCGACGAGCGAGCGTCAGGCAGGGCGTTTTCCGCGAATTGGGAGCTCAGCCGCCGCCGATGCAGCCCATCTGGACCCCGATGGTCACAGAGGAATTCGCGCGAGCTTCCTCACAATAGCTTCCATGGAGGATGATCTTCGTCGGGTTCTCGTCATCGTCGTACGTCCAACCGTTCGTTCCGTCCTTCGGGATGTCTTTGATGATCTTGTCCTCATCGTCCTTGGCGACGAAGCTAACGTTCACCTTCGTGGGGTCAGCCGGACGGCCGTCCTTGTCGACGAGCGTAATGTCGAGTTCGCAAGCGCTGGCGAGTCCACGAATCGTGTTGAGGGCCGCCACGAATTCCTGGGCAACCTGCTGAGTTGTCTTCGCGCCCGGGGTGATCTGGAAGTGACAGAAGTTGTTCACGTTGGTCGCCGTCGGGTCGCAACCTTGTGGCGCCGTTCCACCGGCGAGGGCGACATCCGTCATGAACTTGAGCGCGGTCGTGCTTCCCGAGAGTTCTCCGACGTAGACGGAGAACGTCGTGATGGGATCGGCCTGCTGCGCCTTTTGCTGTACGAGCTGCGTGATGCCCGTCGCCGAGTTGGGCGCACCGTCGCTCATGAGGATGACGACCTTCTTCGCTTTGGTCGGCAGCGGCGGGAATGGCACCAGGTTGTCGAGGACCTTGTAGCCACCCGTCAGCGCTTCAAACGTAGGCGTGCTGCCGTCGGGGAACTTGCTGACGCGTGCGAAAAGGGCCGCGAGTTGTGCATTGTCCACGAAGCCGATGTTGACGTCGTCAGGTCCGGGGTAGGTGCCCGACGGACCAAAGAAGAGCATGCCGACGCCCTGGGTGTTGTCCTTGACGTCTGCGGGCTTGTTGCCGTCGCAGAGGTTCGGGAACACTTGGTTGCACGAGTCGTTGCGAATCTGCTCGAACACCGCCTTGAGTGCCGCTTCCTGGGCATCTTTCTTGGTGCCGAACATGCTGCCGGAACCGTCGACAACGAACTCGAAGAATACCGGGGACTTCGCGGTCTTCGCTTTGCCACCGCCACAGCCCTTGCCGATAATGCCGGTCTCCGCGCCACCGCCATCGCCACTGAGTCCGGGGCCAACGGCTACGTCTTTGCCCGAATCGGATTCCTGACCGAAACCGTTATTGGTCGTGGAAGAGCAGCCCTGTGCGAGGAATGCACCAGCCAATCCGAAAGAGGCGACGAGAAGAGGAAGCGAGTACCTAGCGAACATGTGCTGTGCTTTTGCACGGATCAGGCGCCTTGGCAAACCCCGGTGCCCACCTCCGTGTCGTTATTTTACCTACCTACCCCTAGACCTGCCTACGTGTTCAGGTGAAAGGCCGCAGGAGAATCTCGGTCGCTTGCGAACTGATCGATAGGTCCCGGGTTCGGCCCGCTTTCCGTCAATGTCTCTTGTCGCTTCTACCGCGTCCGGCAGAGTCCATTTCCGTCAATGTCGGTCGAACTCCGGCTCAATGTCAGTCGCCTCTACCACCCCGGAAGGCGCCCCCCTAACGCCCGGGTGGCGCATTTGTCGCTTCTACCGCGTCCGGCAGAGTCCATTTCCGTCAATGTCAGTCGACTCCGGCTCAATGTCAGTCGCCTCTACCACCCCGGAAGGGCGCATTCCGCAATGTCAGTCGCCTCTACCACCCAATGTCAGTCGCCTCTACCACCCCGGAAGGGCGCATTCCGCAATGTCAGTCGCCTCTACCACCCCGGAAGGGCGCATTCCGGCCGCACGTGCTTTCCGTTTGGGGCCCCATCGGCTAAGGAGAAACTCCCCCGTTTCGGCCCTCGAATCCGAGGACTAAAGTGTGGGGCACCGGGAAGCCGCGCGAGCGACGACCCGAACCAACCTTTCGGAAGCGACACACACCATGCTGGCCTGGGCCCTCAAGAAAATCCTCGGCACTTCTCATGAACGCGAGCTGAAGCGCCTCCGGCCGCTCGTCGACGAGATCAACAAACTCGAATCGACCATCCAGAAGCTTTCCGACGCCGAACTGAAAGCCAAGACCCCCGCCTTCAAAGAGAAGCTCGCGAACGGCGCCACCTTGGACGACATCCTCGTCGAGGCCTTCGCAGTCTGCCGTGAAGCAAGCAAGCGCACCCTTCGCATGCGTCACTTCGACGTGCAGCTCATCGGCGGCATGGTGCTCCACAAGGGCCGCATCGCCGAAATGAAAACCGGCGAAGGCAAGACCCTCGTCGCCACGCTCGCCTGTTATTTGAACGCGCTCGAAGGCAAGGGCGTCCACGTCGTCACGGTCAACGACTACCTGGCCAAGCGCGACTCCGAGCACATGGGTCGTCTCTATGGCTTCCTCGGTCTCAGCACCGGCTGCGCCATCGCATCGGAAGACGACAAGAAGGCCGCCTACGCCTGCGACATCACCTACGGCCAGAACAACGAGTTCGGCTTCGACTACCTCCGCGACAATCTGAAGTTCTCGGCGCTCGAATATGCACAGCGCCCCTTGAACTACGCCATCATCGACGAGGCCGACTCGATCCTCGTCGACGAAGCCCGAACGCCGCTCATCATCAGCGGTCAGGCCGAAGCCTCCAGCGAGAAGTACCGCACCATCAATGACGTCATTCCTCGCCTCAAGAAAGACGAGCACTACGTCGTCGACGAGAAGGGCCACTCCGTTTCACTCACCGACGACGGCATCGACATGGCGCAGAAGCTCATGGGCCTGCGCAACCTGTTCGACCCGGTCAATCTCGAGTCGCTCCACATCTTGAACCAGTGCTTGAAGGCCCACACGCTCTTCAAGCTCGACGTGAACTATCTCGTCACGGAAGACGGCAAAGTCCTCATCGTCGACGAGTTCACGGGTCGCGTCCTTGCGGGCCGCCGCTGGTCCGACGGTCTGCATCAAGCCGTCGAAGCCAAAGAGCACGTCCGCATCCAAGAAGAGACGCGGACGATCGCGACCATCACGTTCCAGAATCTCTTCCGCCTCTACAAGAAGCTCTCGGGCATGACCGGTACCGCCGACACGGAGGCCACCGAGTTCCATGCAACCTACAAGCTTCCTGTCACGGTCATCCCGACGAACAAACCCATCCAGCGCGTCGACTACCAAGACGTCGTCTACAAGACGGAGAAAGAGAAGTTCGCCGCCGTCACGAAGGAGCTCATCGAGGCCCATGAAGCGGGCCGCCCCGTCCTCGTTGGTACGACGAGCGTCGAGAAGAGCCAAGCCATCGCGAAGATCCTCCAGAAGAAGAAGATCCCGCACGCGGTCTTGAACGCGAAGCAGCACGAGAAGGAAGCCTACGTCATCGCGCAGGCCGGCCGCAGCGGCGCCATCACGGTCTCCACCAACATGGCAGGCCGCGGCACCGACATCATCCTCGGCGGCAATCCCGAAATGCTCGCGCGCCTCGAGTTCAAGGAGCAGGGCAAGGACGAACTCTCCGAGCCCGAGGAGTTCGCCAAAGTCGTCGAACGCTACGAGGCCGAGTGCAAAGCCGAGAAAGCCGCGGTCGTCGAAGCGGGCGGCCTCCACATCCTCGGTACGGAGCGCCACGAATCTCGTCGTATCGACAATCAGCTCCGCGGTCGTGCCGGTCGCCAAGGTGACCCCGGCTCCTCGCGCTTCTATCTTTCGCTCGAAGACGATCTCATGCGCATCTTCGGCGGCGACCGCGTGAAGACCCTCATGGAGCGCATGGGCATGCCCGACGGCGAGCCCATCGAGCACCCCTGGGTCACGAAGTCCATCAGCGACGCACAAGGCAAGGTCGAAGCTCGCAACTTCGACATCCGCAAGAACGTCCTCGAATACGACGACGTCATGAATCAGCAGCGCAAGACGGTCTACACGATCCGCCAGCAGCTGCTCCTCGGCATCTACAAGCCCGAGCGCCTCGACGACGAAGGCAAGCCCACCGGCAAGCAGCGCGAAATCAAAGTGCCCGAGCGCATCGTCGAAGACGTGAAGGACGAAGTCCTGCAAGTCGTGTTGCAACACGCCACCAGCACGAACGAAGGCGGCGGCACACCGACGAAGCTCGAAGAGGCGAAGGCCATCCCGAACCTCGACTCACTCCAGCAGGACATCTACGGTCGCTGGGGCTACAAGTTCGACTTCGCCGACAACGAGGCCGAGCCCGAGAAGAACACGCCGAAGGAGATCCACGCGCGGCTCATGAAGGAGCTCCCGCAGAGCCTCGCCGAGCAACGCGACCGCCTGCTCGACCTCGCCGACAGCATCATCGGCGCGATCGTCGAAGAATCGTGTCCGAAGGGCAAAGTGCCGGAAGACTGGGATTGGAAGGGCATGAAGAACGCCTTCCAAGAGCACTTCAAGGTCCGCCCGAAAGACATCGAGCAGATTCACGACAAGGAGGAGCTGGCGCATGTACTCTACAAGCAAGCGCAGGCCCAGGTCGAAAAGCGAGAAGCCGAGATGGGCACCGAGCTGCTCCTTCGCGTCTTCCGTCACTACTATCTGACGGAAATCGATCGTCAGTGGGTCGAGCACCTCACCAACATGGAGCACCTCCGTGACGGCATCGGTCTCCGCGGCTACGGCCAACGCGACCCGAAGCAGGAGTACAAGAAGGAAGGCTTCGACATCTTCCTCACCATGATGGCGACCACGAGCAGCAACACCATGTCGCAGCTCTTCACGGTCAAGGTGTCGCGCGACGAGGACATCGCGCGCATGGAGGAAGCGGACCTCGAGCGCGCGCATCAACGCGAAGCCGCGATGCAGCTATCTCACCGCGAATCCATCGACGAGAGCACCGGTCTCCCGTCACGAAGGCCTCGTCCGCAGCTCAGCGCGCCGCCGCCCGCCCCTGCCGTGCAGCGTAACGACCTCTGTCCGTGCGGCAGTGGCCAGAAGTTCCGCGAATGCCACGGTGCTGCGCTCGAAGAAGAAGAGAACGGCAGCGGCGGTGTGACCACGCCCGTCGAGACCGCCGCGGCAGCCCCCGAGGAATACAACGCCGACGAAACGCGCGTTGCTCGCATCTCTTCGGACGAACCTTGCATCTGCGGAAGTGGCCTCGCGTTCAGCAAGTGCCACGGCAAAGCGACCGAAGACGCTTCGGCGGAGTAGATTCGTTGGCTCCCGCCTGCCTCACACGTCCGTTCTTGCTCGATCGCGTCCGCTACTGAATCGTCGGCGTCGGCACGGGACCCGACCCGCTTGCAAAGCCTGCGTAGAGAAGTGTGTAGTTCGGAAGAAGTCCCGGACCAGGACACGTTCCGTCACCCGGGAGTCCCGTCGATGCGTTCTTCGTTCCGCTGATCGAGAGTTGCCCCGATCCGTCGACGGTCACCGCGCCGGTCGGAACGATCTGACCCCCAGGCCCCGATGCGCAGATGCTTTGCGTCGTCGATCGAACGAGTGCGCCGGTGTTGGCGGTGAAGAGCTTGACCCCCAACGTCGGCATCGTGCTCGCTCCGGAACCGAACGGTCCCGACGATCCATTCGAAACGAACGCGAGTCGACCGAGAGGACCGAACTTCGCGAGGCGCGCGTATGCGTTCGGTCCTTGGTATGTCTGCACGTGGAGGTAACCGTTGCCTCCGAGCGTCGTCGTGACGGAGCACGAGCCAAGTGCGAGCGGTTCCACCTTGATGCCCACTGCGCGCGCGAACGTCTGCACATGAATCACGCTCGAGTACTTGCACCCATTGAGCTTCACGGAATCGACCACCGTCTCTGCCGCCGGCGAACCATCCGGATTCGAGGGGAAGACCGTCGTGTAGAGAATCTGCGCACGGCGGGAGTCGAGGTTTTGCTCGGCCGCTTCCGTTGCCTCTTCTTCCCCTTCTTCTCCAGCGGGAGCGGAGCAGGCAACCGCACCGAGCGAAAGGAAGGCGAAGAGGGTCAGGAAGGTCGAAGAGGTTGGCTTCATGACTGACACTCTTTTCAACTTCTGTGCCGAGAACGAGTTCGCAGTTTCCTACGTGATTTCAACGGAGAGACGCGTCGTGCCTACATTTCCTCCGAGGATCGATGGACTCAGCAGTGGATCCTGCCTCCGAAAAGACGCGGCCCTGCTTTGTTGCGAGGCCATCTGAGTGCCCCCGCTCGGTCCTCGCCAATGCCCTCCACCCCCGCAGACCCAAGCTCGCTCGATCGAGCATCTCTGAGGCGCACCGCTGGTCCATTTTGGATCACATTGCTCCAAAATAGAGCACCCGACGAAGCTTTGCTGATGTTTCGTGCAAGCAAAGATCAATCATTTCATTGGAAGGGCGGAGGAAGTCGTCCTGGCACATGGCGTGAAGAGGTTCTCCGCGAACACAGGAGAAAGAAGCATCATGAACATTCGTTTCTGGGGCGTTCGCGGGAGCATCGCCTCCCCCGGAGCCCACACGGCCAAGGTTGGGGGCAACACGAGCTGCGTCGAAGTGACCCTCGGAAAGCGCACGTTCGTTTTCGATGCCGGCACCGGTCTGCGCGCGCTCGGCCAAGACCTCCTCACGCGACAGCAATCCAAAGCCACCCTTTTGCTCTCGCACTTCCACTGGGATCACATCCAGGGTCTCCCCTTCTTCGTACCAGCCTACGTTCCAGACTTCGGTCTGCGCATCATCGGCGGCACCCATGACGGGAGCGTGTTGCGCGCTGCGCTCGAGTCGCAGATGCAGACGCCCGGGTTCCCTGTCGCGTTCCACGATCTCGCCGCACGCATCGATCTCGTCTCCGTACGCACCGGTCAAACGATCATCGATGAAGACGTCGAGGTCTCGGTCCTCAAGCTCAATCATCCTGGCGGCTCGTACGGCTACCGTCTTCGTCATGAAGGCAAGACGGTCGTCTACGCGACCGACACCGAACACTACGCGTGTGTCGATCCTGCCCTCCGCAAGTTCACGGAGGGGGCCGATGTCTTGATTTATGACGCGCAGTACACGCCCGAAGAGTACGCGGGCGCGCACGGACCTTCGCGCGTCGGCTGGGGACACTCCACGTATGTCTCGGCCGCGGAGCTCGCGAAGAGCGCGGGGGTTCGGGAACTCGTGCTCTTTCATCACGACCCGAATCGCAGTGATGACGACGTCCTCGGCATCGAGCGCCGAGCACGCGACATTTTCGGACAATCTCGAGCGGCGCGGGAATCGGACATTCTACATGTTTCTATCGAGCGAGCGGCTTGATGCGGTTAGTCTCCTCGCCGTGTCGTCACGCTTGTTGCTCCTCGTCGACTTGGCTGCCCTTCTCGCTCGAGAAGTCGAACTCGATCGAGTCATCACGACAGCATGCGAACGTCTCGCGAGCGCGATGGGCGCAGATCGCGCAACCGTTTGGCTCCTCGACGCAGAGACGAACGAACTCGTGAGCCGCGTGGCCGACGCACAGGAACTTCCGCGCGTCAGGCTTCCACTCGGCAAGGGCATCGCGGGCAGCGTTGCAACGACGGGTGAAGTGGTTCGCGTGAACGACGCTCGCAAAGAGCCTCGCTTCCACAGCTTCGTCGATTCGCAGACGGGCTATGTGACGAAGAGCATGCTTTGTGCCCCCATCCGCGTCGCTCCGGGCAAGCCCATTCGCGGCGTGGTCCAAGTCTTGAATGCGAACGAAGGCTCGTTCTCCGAAGAAGACGAACGGTACCTCGTCGCACTCGCCGGCCAACTCTCGGCTGCGCTGGAACTCACCACCCTCAGGCCCACGCGTGGCTCCTCTGGCGTTTCGATCGCCGGCCCCTTCAATCGGATCGTCGGTTCGAGCAAAACTCTCTCGCCCGTATACGAGCGCGTTTCTCGGACGGCTGGGACCGATGCATCCGTGCTCCTCTTGGGCGAAACAGGAACAGGCAAGGGCCTGTTCGCGCGCGCGATTCACGTGAACTCGAAGCGCCAGGCCGGCCCCTTCGTCACGGTCGACGCAACGACGCTCCCCGCAGACCTCGTCGAGAGCGAACTCTTCGGACACGAGCGCGGCGCTTTCACGGGAGCTGACAGGCGCGTGCCGGGCAAAGTGGAAGTCGCGAACGGCGGAACGCTCTTCCTCGACGAGATCGGTGAGCTGCCTCTCCCACTTCAAGGAAAGCTTCTTCGATTTCTACAAGACCGCATGTTCGAACGCGTGGGCGGACGAGAAACCCTCCATGCGGACGTTCGCATCATTGCAGCCACGCACCGCAATCTCGCCAAGCTCGTCGCCGAAGGGACATTCCGTGCGGACCTCTACTATCGTCTGCGCGTGGTGGAGATCGCGATTCCTCCGCTCCGAGACCGCGGGACAGAAGACCTCCTCGCACTCGCCACTCACTTCGCAGACGAGTTCGCACGCCGGTACGGTCGACCCAAGCCGACCTTCGACGAGGCCGCCGTCTCGCTGCTCACACGCTACTCGTTCCCGGGCAACGTGCGTGAACTCGAACATTGGGTCGAGAGCGCCGTCGTCCTTTCGAGCGACGGCGTCCTTCGTGCCAGTAGCTTTCCTCGCCCAGAGGAACCGGTCGCACGCGATGAAATCCCGCTCCACCTTTCGCTCGATCAGGCGATGGCGCTCTATGCTTCGCGCACGTTGAAAGCGTGCAATGGCAATCAGAGCGAGACTGCGAAGCGCCTCGGCATCGGCCGCAACACGCTGCGTCGCTATCTGAAGTTCGGAACCTGACTTTTTCACGGAGCGCGCGATCCGACGGCCGGAGCACGTCGTAAAAGCTTGCATGAGCAAGTACGACCTCGAAGTTTCCGCAGAATGCCGCATTGCGCGCCCCATCGACATCGTGCGGGCGCACTTCCTCGACTTCCACCATCACATCGCGCGCGATGTACACAAAGGGATTCGCTACACCGTGCTCGGAACCGAAGGGAACAAGCAGCGGGTGCGTTCCGAGTTCAAAGTGCTCGGCATGCCCAAGGTCGACGAGCTCCTCGTCTACGAAGAGGGCGGCTCCGTCATTCAAGACTTCGTCAAAGGTGACTTCGCGGGCGGCGTCCTCCGCGTCGACTTCGAAGTGGTCGAGCCGG
This sequence comes from Polyangiaceae bacterium, assembly GCA_046351415.1. GTDB lineage: Bacteria > Myxococcota_A > Polyangia > Polyangiales > Polyangiaceae > JABFRG01. The sequence goes on from JAXLYO010000006.1 coordinate 54,251, forward strand.
CCCTGACGGCTTTGCGCGCAGAGATCAAAGCGCCCCTTCGTGGACTCAACAAGCTGCTCGCGCCCGTCATCCGCCGCATGGTCGTCAAGCTCACCGACCAGGCGATCGCGGAAGACATTCATGACCTCGAAATGGCGGGTTACGAGCCCTCGATGCTGAACGTACGCCCGACGTCAGGGGCCTTCGCCGAAGCGCGAGCATAGAAAAATGCACTACTCAGCCCACCTTTGTTCACAAAAAGCGAACGAGCCGTGATCGTTTTGTGAAGCGCGGACCCACGATAGCCAGACGGAGGGGCCCCCCCCCGTTTGGAGATCGACATGACGCACATCCGTTTGGTTCGTAGTTTTTCTTTTCTTCTGATCACGGCGCCGTTCGCGCTTGCAGCGTGCAGCGGCGATTCGGACGCCGATCCGGCGACCACCACCACGACGGCGCTCGAGTCCGCGCAGTGCACGTTCAAACGTTCCCGAGGTACGGAGGACACGTGCTTCGCCACGTACACAAGCTGCACCGCCGCTGCGAACGCGGACCCCGCCGCCTGCCGTACGGCCCTCCAGGCGTGCTTGCCGAAGCCTCCTGCACAAGCGACCTCTTCCTCGGACAACGGCAGAGGACGAGGGGGTGACCACGATCGTGACGGCGATCATGGTGGTGGTCACGGTGACCGATCTCCACATCCGACGCCCGACCAGAGCGTCGTCGCGGCCTGCAGAACGGCGCTCGACGCCTGCCTCGCTGCGCAGAAGGGCGACCAGACTCCCTGCTTCGTCAATCACAACAAGTGCGTCGACGAAGCGTTCCGCGCTGCGTTCCAGGCCGAGTGCGATTCCTCGATCGCACGCTGTGCGGATGCCGACGACGACGAGGCCATCGCTGCCTGCGATGCGCTGAAGAAGCGATGTGCCGAAGGCGTCGGGGCAAGGTTCGCCAAAGGCGCGACCCCCTGCCCCTGAGCAAACCGCGGCGCGATCGCTCGCTTCCTCCGAGCGGGGCTCAGAACCCGTTGCACACGCCCCACGCGACGTAAGCGAGTGCAGCGGGAATCGTGATGACGTTGCGCATCATGTGGGCCGTGTATTCGGTCGAACTCGTGAATTCGATGTAAGGCATGTCCGTATCGCCATTGCGGTACTTGAGCGTTCCCCAAGGCGTGAAGATGCCCTCGTGCAGGGCTTCGGTCACCACCTTGAGCGGCTGCCAATGATTGGCGCTGACACCGGCATTGGTGGAAAGCTTCGACTCTCCGAGGAAGTCGAGCATGCCCTGCGTGCTGTATGAAGCAGTGATGCCCGCATAGATGCCTTTCACCCCGCCACCCTCGAAGTAGCCTCCATTGACCCCAAAGCCCCACTTCTTGCTGGCGGCCCAGAAGTTCTTCACCCACTCCTCGCCCGCCATCTGGCCAAGGTCGACGCTCACGAAGGTCCCACTCCACGAGTCGATGATGTCTTGCTTCGGCGTTGTCTCTTTCGCGAAGTTGAAGTTCAAGGCACCCGATACACCGAGGTTCGGTGTAATCCCGATCGAAGCCCCCTTGTAATAGAACGCGGCGAACTGCTTCTCCTTGAATCGATAGACGAGGTCGAGCCCTAGGTTGGCCTGCGCGACGAGAAGCCCACCGCCCACGTTGAATGACGTGCTCGCAAGCGGGTTCGTGGGCAGCCAGCAATCGCTCGCCCCTTGTGCTTGGGCCTTCGTCACCGCCGACGTGGCCGCAGCTTGAGCCGCGTTCTTGCACTGCTGCGAGTTGATGTTGGCTCCGCACGCCTGCTGGATGAGGAGGCGCATGCTGGCGATCTCCACGTCCGAGAAGAGCTGCGGAGCCGCTTCGCATGCGCCCCCTGTGAGAAGATCGTCCGGACCGTTCTGCGGTCGCAGCGAAACTTGGTTCCGCGGCGTCATCAGTGGAGAGCCGTCGATCGCGTTCTCGCGCTGGATCCCTGGTCCATCGCTCGGTTCCCCGGGTAGCGTCGGGAAGTCTCGCCGTTCTTTCTTGCACGTTGCACTGCAACCGTCGCCCGAGGTGGTGTTCCCGTCGTCGCACTGCTCGCCGCCTTGACGTTTTCCGTCGCCGCACACGATCAGCGTGCATTCCGCTGTGCAGTTCTGAGGAGAGTTTGGAGCGCTGAGATCACACTTTTCGAACTCCGAAAGCGTACCGTCACCGCAACATGGTTTGGGCTCGCAAGCCACCTGCTTGCCGTTGGCATCGACGCACGTGAGCGAAACATCCACCTGCTCGGCATGAGCCGTATCGAGACACTGCTGAACTTGGCCGGTCCATGCGACCCAGGCGGGTGTGTGGTAGGTTGCGAGCAGCGAGGCTTCGTCGATCTCTTGCGCGTTCGGTTGGAGAAGCGCCGCAAGATTCACGTATAGGCCGTTCGTCGTCAGCGGAGCACCCGCCGGCGCACTCGCCTTGTTCAAGCATCCGAGCGACTGCCCGATCACCTGATAGGCCTCGTCGCAGGGCCCCGTCACGGTACTGCCGTTCGGCAGCTTGAACTTGCACGTTTGGTCGGCGATGCCTTTGTCACGTGAGGCCAACCACGACATCCAGTGTTCGCCACCGATGCAGAGCTGGTTCGAGTTCCACATCTGCTCGCCTACCTCGTGCCCCATGTCGGTCAGGTTCTTGATGCTGTCGACAACACCTTGATTCGTCGGAACCGTGTAGTTCGCATACGAACTGTCCGACTCGATGCTCGGGTAGCACCAGTTGTTCACGAGTTCGTCCGAGGTATCGAACTGTCCCCACTTTGGGCTCGTGATAGAGGGGTACCTCGTCACTTTCGAAGGCTGGTGATTGAAGACCCCACCCGGTGCCGCGCAGTCGTCTTCGTATTGCGCTTCGAGTCCCTCTTGGAACCAGGTCTTGTTGGTAGAGCCCAGGTTCCAGTTGTCCTGCCACTTGAAGAGCGTGAAGGTCTTCTTCCATTTGAAGATCTTGAGACGGAGCTGCACCATCGCGGATGCATCGAGGAGCGCCTTGAACGTGAGGTCGGAAAGCGCGTAGGTGAAGATGGAGTGGTTCGGTGCCGCTTGCGCTGCGAGGAGCGTATTCAGCGCTTCGATTTCCTGCTGCGAAAGACCGATGTATCCGGTTCCAGACGGGGAAAGTGGATTGCATCCTGGCCCCTGCCAACCCGTGATGTTCGAAGACGTCACTGGGGCGCACATGTATGGCGTCCACGTTCCACGTCGTGCATCGCAGTCCGCTTCCTTCACGTCCTCGTCGGTCTGGCCGTTCGCCATCTTGCATCGACCAAACGTCTCGCACTCCGAGGGCGAGGGCGGCGACTTGCATGCGTGCTTGGGGTTCGTGCACGTGAGACTCGAAGTCGTGCTGATGATCGGGTCGCACGGCTGGTTCACGGGCGGATTGATGGTCCCGAGGTACTGTGCGAGCGCGCGGCTCGTATCGATTGTGTCCCCGTAGGTCCCCGGCTCGATCCCCAGCTTGAGCGCAATACGCGCGAAGACGCCCATCTCGATGAACTTCGCGAGCTTGAGTCCGAGGTTGAGTTCTGCCCCCACCGAAGGAGAAACGTGCCCCGATACACCGACGTCGCGCGACGAATCGGGAGCCTGCATCGCATGGCGATCACGTCCCCACACCGTCGGATTCACCGAAAGCGCCTGCTCGATGCGCGACTTCAACTTGTCATGCTGGTTGTGCCACGCCATACCTGCTTCGACGGTGAAAAAGGGCGTGACGGTCGCGAAGCCACCAATCGGAATCGACGGAAGGTCGAACTCCTTCTTCTTCATCTCGAGCTTCATGTCGAGTCCGGCCCCGAAGACGGCCTTGCTCGTTCGTTCGAGATCCACATCGTCGACATTGGAGCGCGGCCAGACGCGCGCTTGCTGATCGACATGCGAGGTGTAGTCGATGGGGAAGTACCCTTTCACGAGCATCTCGTGCCACGAGACCTTCCCATCCGCTCCCGCGAGTGACGAGATACCTGCATCGTCGACGAGATTGAAGATGTCCGCTTTGTTTGCAGCAGCGACATTGATACCTCCGCCGCTCTCGGAGATGCCCGGGATGCCGAACAGCGTGTTCTTGTCGAACATCTTGAAGCCGTCGATCTCGAGGTTGTACGCAACGCCCGGCAAGAACGGGTAGCTCTTGCCGTTGGCCTCGACGGTCGCTGCGCCCATGGAGAAGACGCCGTGCACCTTCTTCGCGGCGAGGCCAGAGGTGTAGCTTGCACCAATCGAAAACTTGCCGTTACCGAGGTTGGCCATCGGCGCGTACACCCCGCTCCCGGCGCGCGGCACGCAGTACCAGAGGTCAGGCCTGTCTTGCGAGTACGCCCCTACGTGAAACCCCTCTGTGAACTTGTCGGCCACCTTGCCGACGCTGTCGATGAACTCGCCGACGTTTTGCACGCCAGTCGCAACGCCTCCCGCAGCGCTCAGCGCATTGCCGAAGCCCGAGCCCGTGATGAAGTCTACGATGCCATCCAGGAACTTCACGTGCTCGATGGCTTTGCGCGCTTCGTTGCGAGCGCCGTAGTAAAGGTCGTCCATCTGCCAGCCTTCGGCGACCCCTGTTGCTTCACACACCCCCGCGCTCACGAGCGCGTCACATGCCGCTTGGCAGTCTTCGCGCGCGACCTTCGGGTGGAGCACTTCCGCGCAAATCGCACCGCTATCGTCGCAGAGGTCTTCGTTGCCTTTGCAGTCGCATGACCCCGTTGCCTTGATTTCTTCGAGCTCGCTACGAACCTTTCCGATCTTCGTGACCGCCTTGTTCATGGCCGACGAAACGAGCAGGACGCTCTTCGAGGCGTTGAAGTTCGTCGAGATCTTCTCGTAGTTCGGAACAGGCCCGATCTCGCTCCAGCGCGGGCGACTCGAAAAGCCACCTTGGTCCGCAGCGCATAGGCCACCGGACGGCCCTTCATCGAGCGGTTGGCCCTCCGGCGGCTTCTCCGAGGACCCGTCGCTGCATCCGAGGAGCGCGAAAGGACTCACGAAAAGAAGCGGCAGAACCCGGAGGAAGGCAGAAGGGGCGTAGAGCACAGGACGGCGCATGCGGTTGGGCTAGCAGGAACCAAAATGGCATCAAGTGCCAAATGACATTATTTGTCACAACAGACGCACGTCAGCCGGTCCTAAGCGTAAACATATTTCGCGTACGAAAGAAGTGGCGTCCGACAAGCGCACGTGTATCGTCCTTCGGGCCATGGCTACGCATTTTACCGAAGAGCATCAGCAGTTCCGCAAGACCGTCCGTCAGTTCGCGGAGAAGGAGCTCGCTCCGTTCGCCGAGGAGTGGGAGCGCGACGAACTTTTCCCCAATCACGTGTTCAAGCGCGCGGGGGAGCTCGGTATTTTGGGTGCACACTACCCGGAAGAACAAGGCGGCTCCGGAGGCGACTTCTGGTTCACCGTGGCGAAGAGCGAGGAACTACCCCGTTGCGGTATGGCCGGCGTCAGCATGGGCCTCCTCGTGCAGAGCGACATGGCGACGCCCGTCATTTCGGATCTCGGCACGAAGGAGCAAATCGCTGAGTTTCTGACTCCCGCGCTCAAGGGCGACAAGATCGCGGCGCTCGGCGTGAGCGAGCCGGGCGCTGGCAGTGACGTCGCGGGTATTCGTACGGTCGCGAAAGCCGACGGGGACGACTACGTCATCAATGGCTCGAAGACATACATCACGAATGGGACGCGAGCGGACTTCGTCACGCTCCTCGCGAAGACGACGCCCGACCGCGGCGCTCATGGCTGCAGCTTCTTCCTCGTCCCGACGAACACGAAGGGCTTCAGCGTCTCGAAGAAGCTGAAGAAAGTCGGCAACTGGTCGAGCGACACTGCGGAGCTGGCCTTCGAGGACATGCGCATTCCCAAGCGCTACCTGCTTGGGGAGGAGAACATGGGCTTCATGTATCTCATGCAGAATTTCCAGTCCGAGCGCCTCATTGGCTCGACGAGCAGCATCGGTGGACTCGAACTGATGCTCGCAGATGCGATCGCATTCGGCAAAGAGCGACACGCATTTGGCAAGCCGATCATGAAGCGCGAGTATTGGCAGCACAAGTTCGTCGAGCTCTACACGAAGCTCGAGGCGGGCAAGTCCCTCTGCTATCGCGCCGCCGAGATGTACGACGAGGAGCACCACCAGCAGCGAGGGCAAGTGAGCATGGAGACGGTGCGCCTCATCAGCATGGCGAAGATCTTCGTGGGTGATCTCACGAACGAGATCCCGGATCAGTGCATGCAGTTTCACGGAGGCGCGGGCTACATGGAGGAGTATCGCATCGCGCGGCAGTGGCGCGATTCACGGCTCTTCCGCATCGGCGGGGGCACCTCCGAGACCATGCGCTACTACATCGCGAAGTTGATGGGCCTCTGAAGGATTTGCCGGCAGAACAAAATGGCGAAAGGCCCGACCTTGGGTCGAGCCTTCTCGCGCATTCGGCGGGGAACGCCGCGGGCTCAGCCGATGCGGAGATCACCGGCCGGCGCTTGGACGATGCCCGTGTTTTGCGAGCCGTACACGCACGTGGGAAGCGCGCAACCGCCTTGTTGCTTGCGGATCGACACACCCGTGTTGACGTCGGTACGGACCGTGGAACGAACGCGGCGGAGATTGAGAGAGAGATTCTTCATTGGAGGTGGCCTTTGGTTGGGGGTGGAGGGCGCCGTGCTTTTCAAAGCACCGACGCTGTTAGCTTGTGCACAATGGCAATGCAGTCCTCGTGCCAACCTTCCACTTTGAAGAATTATCGATTCATTTCATGGCGGACACGTCAATTGCCCCCGCGCCGCGAATCGCGAGTACGCCTAATCCGTCGCACACGAATCATCACTGTGGACTAGTAGTGACGCATCGTATGCCCCAAGAAGACACAATCGGACCTGCCGAGGTCTCCGAGCCACGGAATGGCAAAGGCCCAACGCCTGTCGAGCCTCTGCACGCATGGAGGGAGGGCGGCAAACGTTTGAATTGATTAGGCAATACCCATTTTGTCGCCAGTTTTTCCCAATTTGTCGGGCGGCGCCCCCTCGTCGCGCTCGCCACCGCCGGCGTGCGATATATTGAGGTTCCATGAAACGCCTTCACCTCGTGCTCCTCGGCGGCGGCGCGGTCTCCCTCGCTCTTTTCGGGTGGGCCTGTTCGCAAGGGGAAGTGACCAGCGTCGTTCCCACCTATGACGCTTCGGAGCCCTACGACGACTTGGACGCGGGCCCCCGCGGAGACGGCAGCATCGAGATTCCGCAAGACAGCGGTCCTCTGAAGAAAGATGCATCTTGCAGTGATTACTCGCTGCAAGGCGCCGAGAAGTGCGGTGCGATGCCATTCGGCGCGCTCACCGTCCCCTTCTCTGCCGTGGATCCCGGAGACGGTGGTGGCTACCAAGGCGGCCCGCTCGTACCTGGCATCTACGATGCGACGCTCGCGGAACGCGCCAGTGGCCTCAGCGGTTCATGGCGCGAGACATTCGTTCTCGGGTGCGACGGGAAGTTCACGCGCACACGTCAAATCGATACGGGGTCTGGCCCCGGCAACGTGTCCCATCGCTCCGGGACACTCACCATGAACGGAGCCACAGGTGTTTTCACGTACACCTGTTACTACTCTGGCGACGCGGGTCCTCTCGACGCAGGCGTCGACAACTTACCCTCCGAATTCATCAAAGGGGGCGACGGGAAGTATCTCTTCCGCTACGGCGTGACTGGCATTCGCATCACGTTGAAACGCCGCGACGACTGACGTCGCTTCGTGGCAAAACGAGGCCACATCCGTCGCTCGTTTCTCGTCACGCAACTGCAACGACGCTCACGCACTCAACGGCCCGTGCGCGGTGCAGCGCTTCATCCGGCGCACTCACTCGAGTCGCACTTGAAGTGGCCTACTTCCTCGACGTAGCGACAGGAGCCGGGGCGATCGCCCTTCTTGCAATCGGAGTCGTCGATGCACTCGTCCTTTCTCGAGTGGCAGAAGAAACCGGCATAGCCGCCGTAGTGGCCGCACGAGCCGAGGCTCGGAGAGCAGTAGTTGCCATCGCAATCCGCATCGACGCGGCAGTTGCCCCCGGTGTGACACACGTTCGCTGCGCTGAGGCTCGCATTTTCGCGACACTTGCACGCACCCTTGCCGCCCTTGCAGTCAGCGTCCGACGTGCATTCGTCGTACGAGCAATCGTTGCCCTTTCGGCCTTGGAAACAGCGACCGTTTCGCCCAGCCGTGCAGTCTGCATGCTTCGTGCATTTGTCGCCGGCGTAGACCTTGTCGCCAGGCTTGCTCGGCTCGGGAGGCGTGCCGCGCGTACCGGGGCATGTCTCGCCGGTCGCGCGATGCTCTTTGGGAACGCGGACCTTTCCTCTGCACGCGAAGATCGTAGCGAGCCCACTCACGACGACGATGAACGTGACGATCCGAGTCGATGCCGCACGCATGGCGCCATCGTAAACGAAAGCGCCTCGCGACGCTGGAGGGAAAACGCGATCAGTCCCTCAGCCCGCGCACTGGGAATCCTCGCAGCGGAAGTGACCGACCTGCGGGTTGAAGCGGCACGTTCCTTCGACGACGGGGAATTTGCAGTCCGTATCGTCGACGCACTCGTCGGCCGCCGAGTGGCAGAAGTAGCCGATGGTTCCGCCGTACTGACCGCAGGTGCCTTGAGAAGGCGAGCAGTAGTTTCCGGGGCAATCCATGTCGATCGCGCACGAACCGCCGAGGCACACGTTCGCGCCCTGGCCGCCTTCCTCGCGACATGCGCACGCTCGCTTGCCTCCTCCGTCGAGCGTGCATTCGGCATCGCTGCCACAGTTGTCGTAGCTGCATGAATACATTCCCGTGCGGCCGTTCGACAGGCATCGACCATTCGTCCCCTTGTCGCAGTCGGCGTGGCTCGCGCACGTGCTTCCTTGCGGTGGGTCGATAACCGGAGGACTCGCGCGATCGACGGGGCACGCCTTCGACGTCGCACGATGCTTCTTCGGAATGCGCACGTTCCCGCTGTCCGGCACGTTGCCCGACGTAGACCCTGACGACGTGGTCGAGCCGGACGACGTCGAGCCGCTTCCCCCACTCGAGCTCCCGCTGCTGCTCCCACTGCTGCTCGTCGCGCTCCCAGGCGCGACGGTTCCGCCGCAGGCGAGCAGGCCGCAGCCAAGGAAGACGAGCACGTGAGCGTTGGCGCTGGCAGAGGCACGAAGGAAGTGAAGGGAACGCATTCCCGCCCGTTAGCAGGAAACATGCCGACACGGAGGGCCATATCTCACGCCTACTTGCGGACATTTTCGGCGCAGCGTGTGCCAACGCCTGTAAATCGCGTACGCTCGGAGTCATGGCCTCGCGCTCCACAGCCCACGCTGCGGTACTCAGCGGCCTTACGCTCGTGCTCGCATTCCTCGGCCCCAGTGGCTGCGCCAGTGAAGGGAACGAGGCGGAGGACGTCTCCGAGGCGGACATTCGAAGTGGCGTCGTCGCGAACGGAGATGCGCGAGAAGTGGGTCTCTTTCTCTTTCCCCTGCGCGACGGGGGAGAAGGGCGCTGCACAGCCACGCTCATCGGCCCACGGACGGCCATCACCGCAGCGCATTGTGTATTGCCTTCGTCCGGTCCGGGGCCATGTACGTCGGGCTCCGTGTATCTCGACACGACCGGAACTGGCAGCGCCCTCGCGACGCGCCTCAAAGTCGGCGTTCGGGCGTGTGCAACGCCTCTCGTGAACGTTGGAAGCACGAGCGCTCGCGCACAAGACATCGCCGTCCTCGCCCTTGACCGCAGAGTCACCGAGCTTTCTACCTTCGCCTCGATCGCAAGTGCGGTGCCGACAGGCAAAGCCACTCTGTTCGGTTACGGTCGTGTGGGTGCATCCTGCACTGAAACGAATCCGCACCAAAAATACAAAGTCATCGTTGCGCTCTCCTCGAACACATCTCCCACGTGCAAGGGTGACTCCGGCGGACCTTACTTCGTCGGGGACGGCGCGTCGTTCACCCATTCGGTCTTCGCTCTCGTGAGCGGTGAAACCACGAACGGGGGTACCCGCGTCTCCGCCGACCTCGTCGGAAACCGGGCGTTCATCGAGGGGCGCCGTGCCGAATCAGAAGCAGGTCGGCCTCTCTCGAACGCCCGCTGACGACGCTCACGCGGACTTCGTTTCGCCTAGCCGGAAGCGCATGTCATCCAAGCGGTTCTTCATGGCGATCGCCTCCGGCTCGTCTTGATGCACGGCTCCCGAAGCGACGAGTGGATTGAGCGCGCTGATGACTTTGCCCCGGTTGAACACCGTGTCCGGAAGCCCCACCCGCTCGATCAACTCGGGGAGAGTAAGGCTTTCGACGTTGCCGAGTTCTCTGCGAATGCGCGCGCCGAGCGCTGCCTCGTTCTTCCTTTGGCGCGCGACCATGATGAAGAGCCCGGCGAGGACGAGTATCGCGGGAACGAACGTGAGAACGTCGTGGATTGACACGGTTCGACCTAGGCTGCCCGGGCGACCGTCAGTTTGTCGGTCTGCGTCGCGTGAAAGAAGCGACGTAGTTCGCGACGCATGTCTCCGAATCGACGCGCGGAGACGAACTTTCGCTCGAGCCTTCCGGTGAACTGCCGGGCCAAGTCGTTGGCGGTGCGATAGCGCTCGCCTTCCACGCTTTCGCGGGCGTGCGAATAGTGCACGCCGTCGAACAGACGTGCGCGAAGCTGCTCGCTTCTTCGTGCGTCGAACGACTCGATGGCAGCGGCAAGAACGACGTACTTGTCGACTTCCGCCTGCAGCTCGAGTTCTAGTTGCGTCGTTTCCTGATCTCGGTGCGCGCGATGCGTGAGGTAGACGAAGTGGCTGACGCCCTCGATGATCTGGCACGTGCCGTCGAGGCATTGCGCGTCGAGCGAAGGTAGACGTAGCGACAGCTCGAGGGCGCCCTCTGCCTCGCGCACGAAGAGCGCCTCGCGTTCACCCGCTCCGCCGACGACAACGTACGGGTCGAGCTCCAACACGCGTTCGAGCTCGTAGAGTCGCTCAAGTGCGCCTTGCACTCGCTTCGCGATGTCGAGTTCACGAACGAGCGGCGCGCCGTTTCCGGCGAGAAGATCGCGGGTCATACGGGTCATGAAAGACTGCCGCTAGGCGTTCCTCCACCCCCGACGTTGCCTGGAACGAAGCCGTGCGTGCGAAGGGCGCTTTCGAGACTTCCGGACCCCGTCTTGCACCAGCGCTCGTAGACCTTCAGCAAGCCTTTGTGCGTCGAAGCGCCGTGCGCGAGCCACGAGTCGGCAACCTCGGTGAGTATCTCGACGAAGGCGCTGAACTTACGTGCGAGCTCGAGAAAGACATCAGAGGGGTTCGTCTCGTCGAGTGTCGCACTCGAGCCGCCGCTGATCAAACTGCGCGCAGTGCCGTAGGCACGCGACCCCACACCGATGAGGTACGAAGGCGCGACGCCCCGCGCTTCGAAGTGCTGCCCGAAGAAGCCCATGCCGTAGAGCACTCCATCGCCGACGGCACGCAGGCGTTCGAAGCGCTCGCCGAGGTCCATCGTGTGGAGTGCGTCGTTCAAGAGGAGCGTGACGGACTTGTCGAGTGTCTCTTCGGCGCGGCTGTCAGGCTTTGCATATTCGCCGAGGAGCGAAACGACGTACTCGCGCGCGCCTCCCGTGATCTCGACCTGTCTCGCTTTGATGGCTTGCTCGACTGCTTCGTGAAAGAACCCGTCGATGCTGCTCGTCGTGACGATGCGACTCATACGTACTCTCTCCTGCCTTTCCACATCATGGGATCGCCGATGAAGGCGACTTACCTTCAAGCGTACGACGCTCCCGCAAAGACGCAAATCTTTCGCAATCTCATACAGTTACTCACCTGAATGCGTGAGCCTGCGCTAGCAGAGTGGGCGCGTGAGTGACAAAGGACCCGTGCGACGTCGCACGATACGAAACCCGCGCAATCGCCGCGTCGTATGAGGCACGAAGTGTCATGGGCACCCGTGAGCGCAGGACACGCGTCGCCGCTCTTCACTCTGCGCGAGCACTCGGCTCGTGCGAGTGCCAAACGGGGGAGAGCCCAGCTAAGCTCGCACCCGATGCGGACGAGCAAGATACAAAGAGCCGGCTTCCTCACTTTGCTTCTCTGCGCTTGCCCGGGCAGTAACGTTCCACGAGGCGTCGTGGAACGCCCCGTGAAGAGGCTCGAGACGCGTGAAGAAGTGCGCGCACGCAGCGATGAAAACGCGAAGCTACTCCAGCGTGCCTTTGCGGAGTTCGAACCGGAGTCTGCCGCGGAGAGCGGGCTCGAAGGATACGACGAGCGCATCGTCGATTGGACGCTCGACCGAGACGTTCGACTCTCTCGAGCGCTCGAAGGCGTGCGCACGGAGCTTTCCCAACGCTTGTTGCGCGAGCGAGAACCTCGCGTTCGTTCCGACCTCGAAATCTTGCTCCACGCGACCTCGCTCCGCCTCGAACGCATGCGCCTTGAGGACAAGTACGAGGTGCCCTTGTTCGATGTCGCATCGATGGTCCACGGCGGCCTCGCAAGCTTGCTCGACGAGCGTGTGCCCGAATCGCGTCGCAAGGCCGCCTTCGTACGTCTTCGCCTCTACACGGGGAGCGTTCCAGGAACGCCCCCCCTCACGACGCTCGCGATGGCGAGGACGAATGCGCGGATCGCGAAGCCAGGACTCGTCTTCCCGAGCAAAGCCGCGACGGAGAAGCTCTTGCGGCGCGCTCCCGTCTTGACGACCGGGATCGCCGATTTGTTTCCACACGCAGAGGGCGAAACGGGCGCACTTCTCGCACAGCTCAGGACGCAGCTCGCGGCCTACGAAGCGTTCGTTCGCGATACCATCCTGCCACGAGCTCGCTCCGACTTCCGGCAGCCGCAAGAGATGTACCAACTTGCGCTGCGCGAAGCGGGTATCGACGTGCCCCCGCTCGACTTCGCAGCGCAGGCACGCGCGGCCTTTCAGGAGACCAAAGCGCGCATGCAAGAGCTCGCACCTCGCGTCGCGCAAGAGAAGGGGTATTCCGTCTCGACCTACGACGGCGTGATCCGAGAACTCAAGAAGACGCAAGTCACGGGAGCGCCGCTGCTCGAGCTGTATCGCAAGCGAAGCGCGGAGATCGACGACATCTTACGTCGTGAACGACTCGTCGCGCTGCCCACGCGCCCGATGCAGGTGCGCATGGCGACGGACGCGGAGAGCGCTCAGATTCCGGCGCCCTTCTTCAGCCCGCCACGGATGATCAACAATCGTGGAGAGATCGGCGTCTTCGTCCTTCCCTCTCGGCTTGCCGATACGCCGGAGAAGCGCCTCGACGATTTCTCGTACGAGGCGGCGTCGTGGTGGCTCTCCGCGCACGAAGGACGACCTGGGCACGAACTTCAGTTCGCAACCATGATTGAACGCCAGCTCTCGGTTGCGCGCGCCATCTTCGCATTCAACAGCGTGAATGCCGAAGGATGGGGCCTGTACGCCGAAGACCTGCTCCGCCCCTTCATGCCGATCGACGCGCAGCTCGTCTGCCTCCAGGCTCGGCTGATGCGCACGGCTCACGCGTTCCTCGATATCGAGCTCAACCTCGGAAAGATTTCGATCGACGAGGCACGACGCATCATGCACGACGAGGCGGTGTTCTCCGATGCATGGACCGACCAATCCATCGAGCGCTACACGTTCAAATGGCCGGCACAGGCCCCTTCGTACTTCTACGGCTATTCACGCCTCGTCGAGCTGCGCGACGAGGCGAAGCGCGCTATGGGGTCGAAGTTCGACCTTCTTGCTTTCCACACGTTCGTGCTCGATCAGGGGCTGGTGTCGCCCGCCGTATTGCGTAGAGCGGTCATGTCGGAGTTCGTTCGTTAGAGGGTCGACTTATTCTGAGATTCCCTTCAGAACCGGACGGTGCACGCGGCGCTCGCGAAGCCAGGCGCGCAGAGCACCTGTCCGGTTTTGCGATCGTCTTGCGTGCTCTTCGTTGCGAAGTACAAGCCGAGCGCCGAAGCAGCGAAGATGCCACTCGCGACGAAGGCCACGACGGGCGGTGCGAAGCTCATGGTGGGCTTCTCGCGAATGGTATTACATGTATCATACAATGGATTGTCGAGCCCGCGACCGAGGCAGTTCTTTACTTCGAGCTCCTTCGTCACGTCGGAGACTTGTCCGCTGCGCACGACGAGCAACGTGCCTCCAACAGCGGCGCTCGCGACGGCGGCTCCGCCCAAGACCCATACGAAGGGTGAGGGTGCCGAGGCAGGCTTACGCTCTTCCGGTGCGCGAGAGAGAGGCTGCGCCGTCGGGGTTTGGTGGTCCACCGCGGGCACGGGTTTCCCTCCGTCGAGCCTCACCTCCTCGACGCGACCCGGCCCGACGTCGAAGTCGATCGCGCGTCGGGCCATGTCCCCTTCGAAGACGACGATGCGGTGTTTTCCGGTATCGACCGGCAAGGAGGGACCATAGCCCGCGACATCGAGCGGCTTTCCGTCGAGCTCCGCGCGCTCGCGAGGCGAAAGCGTGCCGACGAGCCGCAACTTCGAGAGCTTCGGGCCGAGATTCGTGATGCGTTCGGTCGCGAGTTCGACCCAGTCGTTGCGGCCGCGCTTCTGAGCTGCCTGCCGGGCTTGAATGTACGTCTCCCACGCGGAGGCGAGGCGCCCCGATTGTTCGTAGCAGTCAGCCAAGTTGAGAAGAGTGCCGGCAGCGGGTTCGAGCTTCTGAGACGCTTCGAGCTTGGTGATGGCCTTCGCGTAGTCGCGCTTGGCCATCGCTTCACGCCCCTCACGAAACAGCTGATCCGCAGCGCTCGGCGGCGCTTCTGCGGAGGCAAAGGTCGTGGCCGAAAGGACGGCAAGCGAGAGTACTGCCGCATGGGCGCCGCTCCGGATGCGCGAAAAGGCCATCGCCACGAAGCATAAAGGATTCCCAGAAGCTTCGCTTGCCGGTTTTCGCCACGGCGAGCCGCCGTGGTATCCTGCCCGCTCTCGTGTCCGAAGGCCTCACAACCGGATCGCTCATCGCCGGCAAGTTTCGAATCCTTTCGAAGCTCGGTGAAGGTGGTATGGGCGCCGTCTACGTCGGTGAGCACGTCGATCTCCATCAGAAGGTCGCCATCAAGGTGATCTTGGCAGCCGAGCTCGGTGACGAGATGTTGAAGCGGTTCAGGCGGGAAGCGCTCGTCCTCGCGCAACTCGAGAGCGAGCATGCAGTGCGCGTCATCGACTACGGAACGCTGACCGACGGGTCACCCTACCTCGTCATGGAGTTCTTGAAGGGGATGGACCTCGACAAGTACGTGCGCACGCACGGTCCCGTGTCCGTGGAGGAGGCAGCCGAGATCGGCGTTTCCGTATGCGATGCGCTCGCCGACGCCCATGCGAAGGGCATCATCCATCGCGATCTCAAGCCTTCGAACTTGTTTCTGGTCGATCGTCCGAACGGACGACGCGTCGTCAAAGTACTCGACTTCGGCCTCTCGCTCCGAAGGCGCTCGGGAGAGGAGACGATCACGCACACACACGCAGTGCTCGGTACGCCTCTTTACGCAGCTCCGGAGCAATTCAACGCCTCGAAGGACGCCGACGGACGGGCCGACATCTGGTCGCTCGGCGCGTCTCTCTACGAACTCGTGACGGGCCGCGTGCCGTTTCCCGCGTCTACTCTCGCGGAGCTCGCCAAGATGCTTCGCGAGGGTGCGCCTCCCGCGTCGACGCTCAACGCGAAGGTCCCCGAAGCGTTCTCCGACGTTCTGCTTCGATGTTTGAAGCGAAGGCTCGAGGAACGATACCTCGACGTCGTCGAGCTCAAAAAGGCGCTCAAACCGTTTCGTGCACTCGGCAAGAGCAGTGCGCTCTTCGGGGAAGCGTTCTCTGCGGAGGACCGAGCCGCGTTCGCCGTGACGGACGAAGCATCTGCTGCGCCGGAAGGCGCCGTGACGCCGACGGAAGTCGATCGCAAAGCGGCGGCGCTCGCACAAACCGAAGTTCCTCTGCGCGCGGGCGTAGTGGCCGGAAACGAAAAGAAGAAGAGTACACTCGTCCCGATCGCCATCGCATTCGCCGTCGTCGCACTCCTCGGCGCCGGTGCACTCGGCGTGCTTAGGCTATCGAACCGCGAGAAGCCCGCGCCCTTGCCGATGACCTCCGCGACCGTCGCAGACCCGGGAGCGCCTCAGGCGCCGACGCTCTCGAGCGGCCTATCGCGACAGGGCGCGAGCACTGCTTCGCCGCCACCTGCCCCGAGCGTGTCGATGGTTGCGTCGGCGAGCCCTTCTGCTTCCGCGTCCACGCAGGCCGGCGTGAAGTCTGCAGGCGGCCTTCCGTCGATACGCGCCGCAAACAGCGCGAAGGCTGCTCCGCCCACGCCGACGACGAAAGCCTCAGCGCCGCCCGCGCTACCCGACGAACGCTAGTGAGCGACTTGGATGCAGTAGAGGGGGTGGGCGTGGTCACACGTGTCCGCCCCTACGAAAGAAAAAAAGGAATCGTTAGGAGAGCTCACGGGGGCGCTCGCGTCAGCGACCCCGCCTTTCCACCCATTGCAACTCTGGGTTTCATTTCCAATCCAAACCGAAGCATCCACCGCAGAACCGTGCTCGGTGCGAATAGGGACGTTCCCAGGGCGCCCCTCTTCATTCGTCCGCAGGATGAGTACGATCTCACCGGCGCCACCATCGGGTAGGACTTGATGAAACGCTGTACCCGCGCCACCTCGCAGCTCGAGGGGAACGCGCGTGAGTGGGTGTGCTCCGTCCAGCCAAAGGTACGCGAACCAGGTACCTCCCAACTTGGCAGACTCCGTCCCGGCACTTTGACAATGGGCGTTCGCTACTTCGATCGCGGCAGCATCCTTTTCGGCCGCAAACGTTCCGCTGAATAGAGTCGTCGTAGCGAAAAAGAGAAGCGGCTTCGGCACGCTCGCATCATTCTCGAGGCCGCTTCCATCGCGCAGCGCAGCACCATCTTTGTCGTTGACCCCCCCCCCGTCACCCACCACGGCGGCGTCCGATGGGCCCAAGAAGAATTCGGGCAGCGAAACGCAGGCTATCGTCGCAAGCGCGAAGACAGCAATCCACGGTAGTGTGCGCTTCAGAATCGAAGCGTGCATGATCCCCCCATCACCCCCGGCACACACGTGGCCGCTGAACCAGGTGTCGCCTTCGAGGGTGTCGTGGCGATGTAGGTCGCGATCGCCGCAATCGCGAATCCGCCACCAAGGGCGAAGGCGATGGCGGGCGGCGCGATGCTCATGGGTGCCGTCGCGATATCATCGCACTTCACGTATTGCCCAGAACTCACCGCGCCCACGCAACCCAGCTCGGTCAGCTCGTCACGCGCATGGACGCGCTCGCCGTGTCGAATCGCGAAGAGCACGCCTCCAAAGGTCGCCGACGCGAGTGCTGCACCTGCAAAGATCCACGGGAGAACGGGCTTAGCGCTGGATTCCTTCACGTGCGGCTCTGGGGGCGGCGTTGGAGGTATCGTGATCGCAGATGGGGTTGATGGGGGCGGCGAGGCGAGCGCCTTCGGAGGCCTAGCCGTCGGCGCACCGAAGACCACGTCCACGATTTGGCCACCCTTGGCTTCGACCTTCCCCGACCGTTCCCAGCTTTGGGCATCGACGACGACCACAGAGTGCACCCCAGGGTCCACGGCCATGCCTTTGCGCGCGGTCAGCGGGTCCGCTTCTCGACCATCGACTTCGATGTGGAGCCCTTCCCCGAGCGCGGGGTCTGCCACACGTATCTTGGCGAGTTTGGGCTCGAGCAAGCGAATGCGTTCACTTGCAATATGCACCCAATCTTGTCGCTGACGCTTCTCGGCGCTCTCACGCGCTTCGATGTACGTTTCCCAGGCGCTCGCCGTGAGCCCGAGATGCTCGAGGCAATCACCGAGGTTGAGAAGTGTGCCTGCCGCGGGTGCGATTTTTTGGGAAGCGACGAGCTTGTCTCGCGCCGTCGCGTAGTCGCCGCGGACCATCGCAGCACGTCCTTCGCGAAATAGGTCGTCGGCCGACGGTGCTGACTGCGCCAGGGCAGTGACCGAGAGAAGTGCGGCGAACAGGAGCAGTGGGAAGAAGGTCGAAGCTCGCATGTTGCCTAGGGTGCAGTCTGCATACAATAAATCGACTTGGCCGCACCACAGTCGCCGCTCGCGCTCTCCTCGAGCCAATTCAAGCTGCTCGCAGATCCGAATACGCCGTTCCCTACGTCTTGCGACCAGAACGCGCAGTAGAACGTCGCAGTCGTGCTCCCTCCGGTCCATACGGAGGCGTCGGAGAGCGGCGCACCGAACTCATCCAAGATGGGCGCTGCGGAGCGCGTGAACGATCCACTCGAGGAGAGCGCGAGAAGAACCGGACCGGCGGCGCCGCCAGGAGTGACCTGGGCGAAGTTTACGCGCTTGTTCGCGAACGGTGTGACGTTGAGCGGGGGTAGACCAGGATCGGTCCACATGAACGCTACCCACGTACCACCGAGCCCCGCAGCCGTTCGGGCTTCGTTGCAAAGGCTGTCAGCTTTCGTCCTTGCGTTGAGACCTTTCGCGAAGTCCCCTTTGACGCGAGTCTTCGTCGCGAAGAACAAGTACGTAGGGACGCTGGCGTCGACGTCGCGAGGTGCATCGGCGGATGCGTCGGCAGACGGCGCCCCCGTATCGGAGCTCGCATCGAATCCACCGCCTCCTCCGTCTCCTGCTCCCGCGCTCGCGTCGACGGCCGCGCGATAGATGTCCGGGACGACCGCGCATGCGACCCCGAAGGGCACGAAGAAGCATGCAAGGAAGCGGCGACGCATGGCCGCATTTTCTCACGATTCGCCGTCAGTTGCACGTCGGAGGCGCCGCCTCCACGCACTGCTCGTTCAAGCACGTGTACGGCGCTTTGCACTGCGCACCGCTGAAACCGGAGCACGCTTGCCCCTTGTCGGCGAGTTTGGGGCACTCACCAGGGCCGCTGTTGCCGCCGCTGCAGAAGCTCTGGCGACATCTCTTGCCACTCGCCGGACTGCACGCGCCGCCGGGCTCGATATTGACGTACGCCTTGCAGGTGCCCACGGAGTTCTGGCCGGCGCCGACACATACGTGGCCCGATGCGCAGAAACCACCGGAGGTTCCCATGGCTTGGCACGGTTGACCGTCCGTCGCTTTGGGGACGCACTTGTCGCCAGTGTAGTGGTCGCAAACGTAATCGGGCTCGCAATCGACGGTATCCATGCAGCTGCCACCTGCCTTGACGCGCGGCTCACATTTCTTGGAGACGGTGCTGCAGAACAGATCCGGCGCGCACAGCCCAAAGCCGACGCAGGACTCACCAACACTTCGATGCGGAAGCTTCTCGCACTTGCCTGCGTCGCTGCAGTACGAACTCGCAACGCATGGGGGCGCTCCATCTTTGCGCTCGCAAGCAGCGCCGTCCTCCACGTAGTCGACACATGTGCCGCACTTACCGACTGCTTCTTCCATGTAGTATTCGCTGCGCTTGCAGAAGCCCTTGCACTGTGCACTCACGGAACACGGTGACCCGCTCGGCTTCGTTCCGCGCGGGATCGCGCATCGCCAAGGGCGATCGAGTTCGAGCTGTGCGGCGTTGCCAGTGTAGAGGTCGACACAAGATGCCGCGTTCAGCGTGTTGGCACAGGTCGCGACGTCCGCGGGCTTGGTGTTCGACCCGTCCGCGGAGATCGACGCAAGGCACTTTGCTTTCAGGAAGGCGAGTTGCACCGCGCGGTCTCCCTCGTTGAGGACATCGACGTAGGTCTTGGGGAAGCACGTCTCGTAGCGAATTCGTGTAGCATCCACGTAACGAGTGCATGCTTCTTCCGCGGTCACGTTGACATTCGAGTTCTGTCCACCATCGCCAGGCAGTGTTCCAGAACTCGTCCCCGAGCTTCCCCCACTCGACGAACCGGAGCTCGTTTCTCCGCTCGACGTACCCGAGGCACCGCATCCGTTCACGACGACGATGGCGGCGCCTGCGAAGAGGGCAACACGAAGAAACGAACGCGGGCGGATGAGGGATGCGGTGTGCATGGGCTCGGTTTGACGAACGAGCCTCACAAACGCAGGCGACCGTTTCCGCCATGTTCGCACAAATGGGGGCCTGTTCGGCCGAGCTTTGCTTCGCTATTTCGCGGAGATATACCCGGCGAGAGGCGACCGTGTTCGAAGATTCACGGCGTACCCCACGGGTCGTTCGTGCCCATGAAGTAAGTCACGTAGTCGGGGTCTAGCGCAGCACGCTTTGCGGCAAACGTCGCCGTACAGCTCGCGTCGACCTTCGCTGCTGGGTTGGCGACGAACGCTTCCATCATCTGGCGTGCGCACGTTTGATCGTCGAAGACGACGCTATGGTTGCCTCCGGGCACGCGTACGAATTGGAGCTTGTCGGCCGTGATGTGCTTCAGCGCTTCTTGCGAGAGCGAGTAGACGGTTTGGAAGTCGAAATCGCCCTGCAAGACGAGCCAAGGTACAGAGGTGGTTGCCCACTTGCCGACATAGCCATCGCGCGGGTACGGCTTCCACCCATCGTACATTTCGTTGCCCACGTCCGCGTCTGCCTTGAACGTGAGCGCCCCTACCCTCAGCGCGAGGTCTGCTTTGCTCGGCGCCGGACGCGAAATGAGCTCGGATGCGATCACGTGCGCACCAAGCACGCCGGACTCCGCATGACTTTCGTCGACCTTCGGCGGCGCACCAATGCGGCGTCTTCGCTTCATGCTGAAGCCCTCCCCGGTCATCTCGGCGAGCTTTTTTTGGAACTTGTCGAGCGCAACGACATCGGCTGCGTTGCAACGCTTCAATCGATAGAGGAGCGGGAGCGTGCCTTGCGGCCACATCGGGCCAATCTCGAACACGACATCACCGAGCGGACGCGATGCGAACTTCGCTGTACTGCAATGCCCTCCCGCAAGAAGAGCGATCGTGTCCTTGGCAAACTCCCATGGGTCCGCACCCAAGTGCGCCGTGCAATCCGCGTCTTCCTTGCACGCGTCGAGGACGCTCTTCATCACTTCGTCCGTGCGAAACTGCTGAGGCGTGTCGAAGCCGCAGGTCTCGCCGAGGCAATTGCCTTCGGTGACGACGCCATCGACCGCCACGTCTGGAAGCTGCATGAGCCGATGCGCCCAATACGAACCGTACGAGACGCCATAGACGATGACCTTCTGATTCGGCGCGCGCATCATCTTGATGAGATCGCGCACGTCGCTCGCAGACTCGGTGGTCGAGAAGCCATCCGCTTTGTCGCCCAGCGCTGCGCGCACTTCATCGGAGCAGCGCTTGCCAAACTCCAACGTGGACGCTGCCGTGAGCTCCGCCTTCGGACACTCCATGAAAGACGATTCGCCCGTGCCACGGTGATCGACGAGGTACACATCGACGCCTTCCGCGAACGATCGCGCGAGCATGTCACCGTACGGCACGATCTGCGCGCCGGACCCACCGGGACCACCGTTCAACATCCACAGTTGTTTGGTCGCGGGCTGTTTGGGCGACCTCACGCGATAGAGCGCGACGGGAACGGTGCCGCTGCCCGGAACACTCCTGCGCGCGGGCATGTCGATCGATGCACACTCGGCGTCGTACACCTCTCCGTCGGAAGGGACCGCGCACGTGCCCCATTGAACGCCAGGTGGCTCCGTGGGTGGCGCCGCGGCTTCCGTCGAGGCTTCCGCTCCGGCGTCGGCGCTCGCGCGCGGCGGAACTCCATCCGTGGCCGCGCTGCATGCAGCAACGGCGAGGGGCATCAAGGTAGCGAGTGCGAAAGAGGCTTTCATCGGAGTGACTCAACGCTGAAGGGCACCCCTATGACGCGCCAGCGGCGCTCCCCGTTCTTCCGAACGTATGGGATGAGAGCTCAGCCTTTGAACGGGAGGGTGCGGCAAGCACTGGGGGCAAAAACGGCTCGCAGCGTGACGAACCAGCACTCGGTCGGCGGCCCTCCTAGCACCGGGCGTCGGACAGCGCCAAACGCGATGGAGTTCCATCACCACAATTATTTCAAGAAGTTACGGAGCACGACTTCGACGCAATGGACCTTGACGCATCGGAATTCGAGCTTACAGTGCAAGCGCGGTTAGCACTCTCCGAGTACGAGTGCTACGCCCGGTATCCTACATCGGGCTCCCGCCCTCTCGGTCGTCAAGCCGAGCTACACACTCAGTCAACGCAGATAAAGGAGCACAGCAACATGGCCAAGATTCGTCCCCTGCAGGACCGCATCATTCTCAAGCGCGTGAAGGAAGAAGAGAAGTCGAAGGGTGGCATCATCATCCCCGACACCGCGAAAGAGAAGCCCATCGAAGGCGAAGTGATCGCGATCGGCAACGGCAAGGTGATGGACGACGGCACCGTGCGCAAGCTCGACGTCAAGGTGGGCGACAAGGTCCTCTTCGGCAAGTACAGCGGCACGGAAGTCAAGATCGACGGCGAGGAGCACCTCATCGTTCGCGAGGAAGACATCTTGGGAGTGCTCGAGAAGTAATTCTCGACCCCTCTTCTTCGGTCCAAAGATTCATCTGTAAAATACAAGGATTACCAACATGGCAGCAAAAGAAATCGTTTACACCGAGAGCGCTCGCAACCTCATCCTCGCCGGCGTCAACGCCCTCGCGGACGCAGTGAAGGTCACGCTCGGCCCCAAGGGTCGTAACGTCGTCATCGAGAAGAGCTTCGGTTCGCCCACGGTCACCAAGGACGGCGTCACCGTCGCCAAGGAGATCGAGCTCGAGAACCGCTTCGAGAACATGGGCGCCCAAATGGTCCGCGAAGTTGCTTCGAAGACCTCGGACGTCGCCGGCGACGGCACGACGACCGCCACGGTTCTCGCGCAAGCGATCTACCGCGAAGGCAGCAAGCTCGTTGCCGCGGGCCACAACCCGATGGACATCAAGCGCGGCATCGACTGGGCCGTGACGCAAGTCGTCGCGGAGCTCAAGAAGATGGCGAAGCAGACCAAGGATCCGAAGGAGATCGCACAGGTCGGCACCATCAGCGCCAACGGCGACAAGGAGATCGGCGACAAGCTTGCTCAGGCCATGGAGAAGGTCGGCAAGGAAGGCGTCATCACCGTCGAAGAGTCGAAGACCGCTGACACCACGCTCGACGTCGTCGAGGGTATGCAGTTCGACCGCGGCTACCTCAGCCCCTACTTCGTCACGGACCCGGAGCGCATGGAAGCCGTCCTCGAGGACGCGTACATCCTCATCAGCGAGAAGAAGATCTCGAACATGAAGGACCTCCTCCCCGTGCTCGAGGCGATTGCCCGCCAGCAGAAGCCCCTCGTCATCATCGCCGAGGACATCGAAGGCGAAGCCCTCGCGACCCTCGTCGTGAACAAGCTCCGTGGCACGCTCACCTGTGCGGCCTGCAAGGCCCCGGGCTTCGGCGACCGCCGCAAGGAGATGCTCAAGGACATCGCGACCCTCACCGGCGGCCAAGTGATCGCCGAGGAGCTCGGCCTCAAGCTCGAGAACGTCACGATCTCCGACCTCGGCCGCGCCAAGCGCGTCTCGATGGACAAGGACAACACGACCATCGTCGACGGCAACGGCGACAAGGCGAAGATCCAAGCCCGCATCGGCGAGATCCGCGCTCAGGTCGAGACGACCACCTCCGACTACGACCGTGAGAAGCTCCAAGAGCGCCTCGCGAAGCTCGTCGGCGGCGTCGCGGTCGTCAAGGTTGGCGCTGCCACCGAGACCGAGATGAAGGAGAAGAAGGCACGCGTCGAGGACGCACTCCACGCAACGCGCGCCGCTGTCGAAGAAGGCATCGTCGCCGGTGGTGGCGTCGCCCTCATCCGCGCGCAGCACACCCTCGACAACCCGAAGGTGAACGACGAGTGGAAGTTCGGCGTCAGCATCATCCGCCGCGCGATGGAGGAGCCCCTCCGCCAGATCGTGACGAACGCTGGCCTCGAAGGCTCGATCGTCGTGCAGAAGGTCCGCGAAGGTAAGGACGACTTCGGCTACAACGCCGCGAACGACACCTACGGCAACCTCCTCGGCATGGGCGTCATCGACCCGGCCAAGGTGGTCCGCACCGCGCTCCAGAACGCGGCGAGCGTTGCGAGCTTGATGCTCACGACCGAGTGCCTCATCGCGGAGCGCCCGAAGGACGAGAAGGCGGCAGCAGGCGGTCATGACCACGCCGGCCACGGCCACGGCGGCTTCTAGTAAAGAGTGAGGGGTCGCGTCAGCGGCCGCTCACGATGGAAGCGAGAGATCCCCGAGGTGCAGAGATGCACTTCGGGGTTTTTCGATTTTGTCGATCAAGCGACGGGGCGACCAGTCGACCGATCGACCTGTCGACCGCCTCGACCAAGCGACCTATCGGCCAAGCGACCTATCGACCAAGCGACCTATCGACCAAGCGACCTATCAGCCAAGCGACCTATCGGCCAAGCGACCTATCGACCAAGCGACCTATCGACCAAGCGACCTATCGACCAAGCGACCTATCGGCCAAGCGACCTATCGGCCAAGCGACCTATCGACCGAGCGACCGCGACCAAGCGACCTGTCGACCTCGACCGAGCGACCAAACGACCGATCGACCTCGACCGAGCGACCGAGCGACCCGAGCTTTCATTCTGAGGGCAAAGGCCGAAGAACCCCACAAGCGAAGCGCCCTTCATCAAAACGACCGCGCTCTGTCGACCACCGATAGCCCGTCGGCTCGCTCATCGATCGGTCGATCGGTCGACTGGTCGAGGTCGACTCTGCTCGATCGGTCGATCGGTCGACTGGTCGAGGTCGACTCTGCTCGATCGGTCGAGCGGTCGAGCGGTCGATTGGTCGCGGTCGCCCCCATCGCTCTCCGCGTAGCAAACCGCATCCTTCATTGGGAAAACGCCTCCACCGGCCTTCGGCCTTTCTGGGAATGGAGGCGTTTTCCCAATGAAGGATGCTCTGGCGTTTCAGAACTTGGATGTGTACGTGGTGGCAAAAGAGCTCGCGGCGGTCGTGCATCGCGCGAAGATTTCCGACGCAGAACTTCGCGACCAGGCGAACCGTGCGGCGAAGTCGGCGTTCCTGCAACTCTCGGAAGGACTACCGAACGATGGCATCGCAATGCGGCGAAAGTACTTCACCTGCTCGCGCAACAGCGTGTGCGAAGTAGCCGCTGCAATGGATCTCGCCGTTGCCATCGAAGCGATCGACGCCGCGACGGGGCGTGAAGCTCTCGCGCTGTGCGTGCGGCTCCGCACGATGGTGACGCGATTGATGCGGTGAAGCGTGTAACCGACTGTCGATCGCTCGCACGCATGGCTCGCTGCCCTTCGACGCAGCTGGTGAAGGCAGCGTTCAGCTCAAATCCTCGTCAACCCGCTCGCAACCTTCGGAATCGCCTGAGCCGCCCACCCGGCTGCCACTGTTTGCGAGCACTCCGCAGGGAGAGAACTTCTTCCGATCTCCTTGGTCGATTGGTCGTACTCATTGCTCCGCGAACCAGGTCGAACGATACCTGTAGCTTTGCATTCCTTTCGAGCACCCGATGGCTGGCACTCGCTCTCGCCTCGATAGTTCACTCGATCGCAAATGCGTCAACGCAGAGACTTCCTAAGTAGGGTACTCTCGACGGCGACCTGCACTCGCGAGCAGCAAGATGAAACCTGTGACCACCTCAATTCTTGATTCCGAAGAAGTTACGACGCTTGAAGTTCTTCTAGAGGAAGCGACTCGAGCCTCGAAGGCCGGAGTTAAACGCTTCATTGAGCCCGCGAATGGAACGCTAGTTCGCGCTACATCTCGGACGCACCACCTAGTGTTTGGCCGTCGAGGTTCAGGGAAGTCGAGCCTGCTTCAGAAAGCGGCGCAGGACTTGACCGTCGACCGTCGTCCTATCGCGTTCGTCGACTTGGAGTCGTTCAAAGGGCACGAGTACCCGGATGTCCTGCTAAGTGTACTTACAGAGACGTTCAACCGTTTCGCAGAGTGGCTCGAAACAGCTGCGATCGCGCCAGCCAACAAATCCTCCTTTTGGGACCGTATCTTCGGACGCAAACCAACGCGCCCACCTTTTGACAAGGAAACCGCACGGGTTCTCAGCCAAGATATGAGGGCGGCGCTTGTGGTGTTGCGCGAACTTCTCTTCTCTGAGGACGAAACCAAGGTTGAAGATTCGACGTCCACCAAGTCCGCTGGTTCAAGCAATGTTTCGGCGGATGCTGGCGCGTCGTTCCAGGGAACGGGGACGAAAGTTCACGCGAGCAAAAGCGTGTCAATGGAAGCGACCCAAACAGCTACCAAGCAGTACACCCAAGACAAACTGCAGCACCTTCATCGACATATTCTCGATTACCAGGATCTCTTTCGGCGGATGGCGCATCTCTCTGGCGGAGATTCCTACCTCTTCCTTGATGACCTCTACCATATTCCCCGACGACACCAAGCGCAGGTGCTCGACTATTTCCATCGTGTCGCAAAAGGCAACAGCCTGTGGTTGAAGGTTGGGACTATTCGTCATCGCACCCAGTGGTATGTAAACGGGGACCCGGCGATAGGAGTCAAGATCGGCGACGACATTCAAGAGATCGACCTCGATCTCACGCTCGAAAAGTACAAGGTTACGAGCGCTTTCCTGGAGAAGATTCTTGAGTCGTTCCTCAAAGAGGCAGAAGTTCAACGCAATGCCTTCCTTGTTCCGGCGGCATTAGACAGGTTGGTTCTTGCGAGCGGAGGCGTGGCGAGAGACTTTCTAGGTCTGCTGCGGCGCTCCATTTTGATAGCGCGAGAACGGGGTGACACGGCACGCGGTGGCAAGGTTGGAGTTGAGGATGTCAACGGTGCAGCAGGAGAGTACGACTCTTCGAAAAGGGAGGAGCTCACTCGAGATACGCTCGATGAGCGACAGGAGCTCGAGAATGAGTTTGCCCAAGTCGGAAGATTCGTTACTCACTCGAAGGCGAATGTGTTCTTGGTAGATAAGAATCTTCCCGACGAAGCACTCAAATCCGTGGAGGAGCTCGTTGACCTTCGCCTGATTCATCGAGTGAAGAGTCGAGTGACCGTCGCTGACCGCCCAGGCAAAACATTTGAAGCGTTCATGCTTGACGTGAGCCAATACACCGCATCACGCAAGAAACGAGAGTTCGAGATTATCGAGTTCTGGCGTGATGACGCGGCTGATTCAATTCGGCGCCCCGGACTTATTTACAAGGAGTGGGACGGCGAGAGTGTGGTCACGAAAAAGCTTCCGTAGTCCTTCGACACGGACGCTGTGATCGGACCTTGCCGGAAGATATCAGCTCCACTCTGATGCCCCGCGCTCACGTCGCGTCGTCGAAGTGCTGGCGGCGCTCGTCAGCGCGCGCGAAGCAGAGAGCAGAACTTCCTCCGCGCCGACAACGAACCCGAATTCGTGTCGCGAGCTCTCGTCACTTGTAAGCGTACGGCGATGGACGTCCTGACAGCGTGAGCGTCGCGAGCGATCGTGTCCCCATGGCACACGGTCAGTGGTCGGAGGTAGAAGCACGTGGCGTGCTCGGCGCGTGGCAGAAGAGCGGGATGTCGATCGAGCGTTTCGCTCGGCAGCGTGGATTCACGCCGCAACGACTCTATTGGTGGAAGCGCAAACTCGGAATTTCAACAAAGAGTGAGGCGACAGAGAATACGTCGGCGTCTCCGGCGCTTCTTCCCGTGCAGATGCGCACGGAAGCTCGTCGTGGTGAGCCGGTGACCGTCTTGCTTCGCACGGGTCACCTGCTCAAAGTCTCCCACGGGTTCGACGAGGAAGCGTTCGTTCGCGTCGTCTCGCTCCTCGAGAGGGGCTGATGCTCGGCCTTCCTCCGAGTGTTCGGATCTACTTCGCAACCGAGCTCACCGACATGCGCAACGGCATCGATGGCCTTCGTGCCATCGTCGAAGGTGCGCTTCGGCACGACCCTTACGACGGTCACTTGTTCGTGTTTGTCGGAAAGTCGAAGGACAAGGTGAAGATCCTCTTCTGGGATCGTTCGGGGTTCGTGCTCTACCTGAAACGCCTCGAAAAGGGCCGCTTCCAGCTCCCTCTCGTCGACGCGAAGCGGCAGCACGTCGAAATGGAGCCCGCCCAACTCGCGATGCTCCTCGACGGAATCGATCTCAACGCGCGCCGCCTCGCAAGATGGAATCCAGACAGCAGAAAGGGGATCGACACCGATCTCCGAGTGTGATCAAAAACTCGTCGGTGATTATGCCGCCGGCAGACCACGAGTGCAGTTTGCAACCGTTCCTTCTCCACTTGATGGAGCGGATGTCGAAGCTCGAGCAGGAAAACGAGCTGCTCAAGAAGACGCTGTACGGAAGGCGCAGCGAGCGCGGCAAGATGCCGCGCGTAAAGACCGGTGAGCCCCCGACACCGGAAGAAGTGCAAGCGACGCGCAAGGAGCGCGCCGAAGCAAAAGCCCAAACTCCAACTGTGAGGGTCGAGCACAAGGTGCCCGACGCGCTTCGGAAGTGCACGGCGTGTGGACGCACCGATCTTGCGCCGATGGGCGCGGGCAAAAGCACTTTCGTGTGGGAATTCGTGCCGGCGAAGTTCGTGCGCCTCGAGCACGTGCAAGAAGTCCTGCGCTGCCCGTGCGGTGGTTGCGTCGTCACCGCGCCCGGCACGCCGAAGGTCGTCGAAAAAGGAAAGTACGGCGCGAGCTTCCTCGCGCACATCGCGGTCGCAAAGTGCGCCGACCATCTTCCGATCTATCGGCTCGAGAAGGAGCTCGCACGCAAAGGCGCGCCCGTCGCACGCTCGACGATGAATGAGCTGCTTCATCGCACCTCTGCACTCCTCGCGCCCGTGTGGACACGTCTTCTCGACGTCATTCGTACGCGCGACATCGTGCTCGCGGATGAAACGCGACTTCGTATTCTGAAAGACGCGAGCGGGAAGCCCAAGACGGGCTTCGTGTGGACCTTCGGCGCTGCGGACGCGCAGGGAGGATTCGACGTCGCGTATCACTTTGCCGATAGCCGCTCCGGTGCGACGCCCAAAGCGGTACTCGAAGGCACGAAAGGTGTTCTCCTCGTCGACGGATACAGCGGCTACAACGACGTCGAAAACGTCTCAAGCAGGCGCCGCGCCGCATGTCTCGCGCATGCGCGCCGCTACTTCTTCGACGCGCTGAAGACCGCGCCGATCGCGCAGGAGGCCCTCGATATCATCACCGAGCTCTATCGCGTCGAGCACGACGCGAAGGCACAGCGACTTTCAACAGATTCACACTTGGAATTTCGAAAGCTCCGGGCTGGGCCGATTCGAGAGAAGTTCAAGGTATGGCTCGACGAGCAGCAGCCACGCCATCCTCCAAAGAGTCCGCTCGGCGGCGCGATTCGTTACACGCTCGGCCAATGGCAGGAGCTCGGCGTCTTCCTCGATGACGCACGCGTGCCCCTCGACAACAACGCATCCGAGCGCTCGCTTCGCAGGATCGCGCTCGGTCGAAAGAACTACCTCTTCGTCGGCGACGTCGAATCGGGCAAGAGCCTCGCCGGCCTCTACTCGCTCGTTGCCACGTGCGAGTCTCGCGGGATCAATCCGTTCGACTACCTCGCTGACGTCCTCACGCGCGTCCAAGATCATCCGATGAAGGCCATCGACGAGCTCTTGCCCGCGGCGTGGGCCGCCGCGCGCTGAACGAGCGCGTCACGACGTCGCTGGCCGTACGGGTACCGAAGAACTTGATGAGCGTCACCGCATTGCACTGACCACTGAGCTCCCGTTTGCGCAGCCGTTTCCGCCCAATACCTCGCGTCACTGATGGACTTCCTGTGGCCGGCCACGACTCGGTTCGTCGCATTCACACGCGAGGCTGTATCATCTGGACCTTCCCAACTCAATCGGCCCTGACACAGCTAGTCCTAGAACGTACGGGCCAGAGATCAGGCGCATCAAGAATCTGGCCAATTGATCGACCTCAGCAGGAAGCCGATTCAGGCCCCCTGGTGCCCCGAACAACAGTTCATTTCATATGCTTTGCGTTGGAGTTGAATCTTCAGGTGCAAATACGTGATCGAACGAAACTCGTTCGCTTTCCGTTGCGACTACCGGTCCAGAGCAAACTTCTGCGCCGTCGGCGATCTCCGCTCCGAGGGAATCCAACGTTAGAATCGACACCAGTTTCCACGCAACACGCACCCCTTCACCGTTGATGTAGGACTCTTCGTGATGGCGCCCAATGTCGAGCGCACGTTGAAAAGCCGCCTCGAATCCATCAGCTTGAAAGACGTGGACAGAGTCCATGTACCGACTCAGGCCACTTGTCTCAAAAAGACAAGCCAGTCGAACTGTTGCGCTGAACCAACTCATTTCGCCCATCTTCCGTCTATTAGAAGCTTTTTGACTTTCGAGCTGTGCTGAAGAGCATCTTCCACAGTCATTTCCAATACCTCCCCGGGTAGTTCACGTAAGACGCTTCCCTTGCGAAAGAGCCCCACGAATGTCTTTACCGTCATGTCTAGGCTATTCAAGGCCTGCCTAGTGGTCGGGCTGTTCGTGTTCATGCCTAACTTTCGTGCAAGTTGTTCGGCCCTGGACATCGCCCCCATGCTGCGCGCAATTGGTCCTGAACGAGGGAGCGCATTCGCCGCAGCGCGCGCAGCACTCCACCTCGAGAACTGAGCAATAAGAGCAGTCCGCGTGGTCGATATGAGCCCCCGCAACAGAGGCGCCGCTTCCCCAGCAATAGTGATTAGCGCCGGTCCCCAACGAGCGACCTGCTCACTTATGTCGCGCTGCGGGTCAGAACTCGGTGGCTCACCGAACATTCCGGCGTACGTGCCGTTCGTCATCAGAGCCTTGTGCAAGTCTCCACCCGCAACACCTCCGAACATGCCATTCAACGTGTCGCGGAAAACGAAGTACTGCACACGGTCCACTTGTATGCTGTGTCCAGCAACCGTGAAGACCGCCGCGCCGTTCGCCGCGGTGAACATGTTCGTCGCGCCGCGTGGATGCGCTCGCTCGTAGCCTATTGCAATGTAGCTGAGGAAGGCGGTCACATCCGTAGCTGCGGCATTCTCACCAGCGGCCGACATACTAGGCGCATCGGGACCTTGCACCGCAATGTACGACGATGAATTTCCTGACCAACCTGCCGGTGCATTGAATGAACCGGCGTCATGCTGTATCCCAGAGGACGTCTCCTGAAGTCCCCAAGGGTCCGTCGACATCGTAACATGGCCACTAACGTATGCATACGGGTTCGGTCCCGCCATGCCCGCCATGATCGTCAGCGGATCAGGACTGATAAATCTACTTAGATTCGGGCTGTAGTACCTCGCCCCGAAGTAAACGAGACCAACTTCAGCGTCTTCCTCTTTGCCCGTGAACTTGTAGTCTTCACGGAATGTCTGCCACCGCGTTGGGCGATAGTCAGACTCCAATCTGCCGTACGGGTCATGTAGTGACGCCTCGACGACTTCAGAGGTGGCCTTGTCGATGATCATGCTCGTCGACCCGAGATGGTCTCCGAGCATGAGATACACGTGAAGGTCGCTGCTCGTCGTGCTCGGAAGCCCGGGGGCGCTAAACACTCGAGCAACGCCTCCCGCGTACACCGTCTCCGATGCAGCGCTTCGGACGTAGTCGTTCGCTCCGACATCGTATGTCGTCCGATTCAGTCGTAGCGTTTCGAGCACTTCCAACGTGTGTGACACGTTGCCCGCATCGTCCATCGACGACTTGAGAATTCTCTGACTGCCAGAATCGTAAGCGTAAGTGACGTCCCACTCGGGCGCACCCGCCGTGCTAAGGCCCGCAAGAGTTGTAGAGTCCCACCGCCGCGCGCGCGCGAGTCTTCCTTCCTCGTCCCACGAGTAAGCGTAGGCTTGGAAGCACCCGCCGACGGGGCAGCTTCCCGTGCGCTTCACGCGCACCTCACTCATGTTGGTCAAGTCCCTTGCTGTGTGTAAATTCGGTCGCTCCGGGTACGTGTATCACGCAGCAATCGTCTGAGATGCCTCCTTGTTGAAGAGTGACATGTCGAGGTATCGGCGGTCGCTCCAGATTTCGGAGGCTTCGATAGCGACGGCGGTGACGAGCCGGAGAGCACTTGCGCGGTCCGGAAAGGCGCCGACTGCGCGGGTTCGACGTTTGATTTCGCCGTGCAAGCGCTCGAGGCTGTTGGTGGAGCGAATGCGCTTCCAGTGCGCCGAGGGAAAGGCGAAAAACTGGGTTGCCGCAGCGAAGCCATTTTCGAGGCACTCCATGGCCTCTGGCAGCTCACGACCGAGCCCTGAGGCGAAAGCATCTTTCTGCTTCTTCGCATCAACGAGAGAAGCGGCGTTGAAGATGTTGCTCACGAGACCGGCGAGGCGACCGCGGAGTCGGTGCGGCGCCTTCGTCAGGATGTTTCGTTCGAGATGCACGGTGCATCGTTGAAGCCTCGTCTCCGGTAGGAGCTTGCGCACGGCGCTCGCGAGGCCGCTGTGCCCGTCCGCAATGACAAGCTCGACGCCTGAAAGTCCTCGGCTCGTGAGCTGCGTGAGCAGCTCCGTCCAGCTCGCTTCGCTCTCCTCTGCGCCCATGGTCACGCCCAAGAGCTGGCGATGTCCGCGTTCGTCGACGCCGTACGCGACGAGAGCCGAGACACTCTCGACCGCGCGGGCCCACCGTGCGTCCAAGAACGTCGCGTCGAGATAGAGATATCGAAACGCGCCGGAAATCGGTGCGGTGCGCAGCGCTTCGACCTGAGCTTCGAGTGACTTCGTCACGCGACTCACCGTCGACCGGCTCACGTTCTTGCCCGTGAGCGCCTCCGCCACACGCCCCATGTCCCGCGTCGAGACGCCCTGCACGTACGCCGCCGTGATGGTGTCGTCGAGCTCCTCGGTCCGACGCGCGTAGCGGTCCACAACGCCCTCGATGGGAGAGCCTGAATTTCGAGTCCTCGGGACCCGCACTTCCACTTCCCCCATCGAGGTCAGAAGTCGACGCAGGTACGTCCCGTTGAGCACGTCTTTGCGGCTCCCGACTCGCTCGTAGCGACGGGCTCCCACAAGCTCACGGACTTCTTGGTCGAGAACGGATTCGAGAACCAAACGGATGGCTCCACGGAAAAGGGACTGAAGGTCCGAATCGCGCGCTTCTTGCGCGACTCGAGGAAACGAGGCAACTTGCTTCATCGGGGAATCTCCTCTCCTCCCGGCAAGGAGGATTTGTTTTTCGTTCAATGAAGGAGCTTCCCCGCTTTTGCTTCGCAGGGCCGAATTTCGATCTACACAATCATAGGGCCACTACCTCGCGCGAAGATCTCCGACGCAGAACTTCGCGACCAGGTGAACCGTGCGGCGAAGTCGGCGTTCCTGCAACTCTCGGAAGGACTACCGAACAATGGCTTCGCGATGCGGCGAAAATACTTCATCTGTTCACACAACAGCGTGTGCGAAGTAGCTGCCGCAATGGATCTCGCCGTTGCCATCGAAGCGAATCGACGCCGCTACGGGGCGTGAAGCTCTCGCGCTGTGCGTGCGGCTCCGCACGATGGTGACGCGATTGATGCGGTGAGGACGCGAAGAACTGTTCCCGAGGCCCCCCCTCTGGCCGCCGATCACTGCACTGCTTCGATGTAGTCGACAAAGGTCGTGGCATTTCCGGCGACGAAGTTGCGTAGTACCGGTAGCCGCAGATGCATACGTATTCGAAACACTTCAGTCAAATCATGAAAAGCCTCGATGCGGGCCAGTTCCGAACGATTCGCCTCGGCGACAGCATCGAATCCGTCAAGAGCAAAGAGGCGGAAAACGAGTCCTTCAAAGGCAGCATTCACATGCCCTTTATTGGATACTTCGTTAAGGTATCCGCAGAGACGATTCGTCGCCCCCCTTGCGATGGAACGGGGTGAGCTCGAGGGCCGAGCGTTCTTCAGCGGTATTCGTCGCGAGTCCCCGTAGCCACTCTGGGGGCCTGGGTGCATTCGATAGTGCCAAGCACACGCAACCGGCTGCGCCACATTTGTCGCCAACGAGACGATCTGCCACGCGGCGCCCCCGCCTTCTCAGCGCGGTCCGCATGTGGTGCCCACGCGCCCGTAACCCACCTCGGTGGCAAAATTCGCAGTACGGACGTTACGTATCCTTCGTCTTGCTTCGCGATACGCGTTTGCTCGGACTACGTCCGCTGTCCGCCGGGGATCTCAGAAAAAAAGAAACGTCCCCGTCGTTCGTTCATGCCGGAGTTCAAGGCTTAGGCCGTGCGCCTGGTCGAGACGACTGGCTGGGACGTGGCGGAGGATCTTGCGGCCCGCACACACTCCTACGTTTGTCGAGTGTCGCAGCGCTTCAGCGCTTCGGTGCCCGAACGATAGACATAGACGATGCGACGCACGATGTTCTTGCCGCGGAGTACCGTCACTACGAGACGTACGATGCCAACGATGCGCCGCTCACCGAATGTGCGCCGGTTCGTATGTGGCACTCGTGACGCCATGCCGCGCCCTGGTCAAGACGGACAGCTGCCCAACTGCGGATCCTTCTTCTCCGTTCGTTGTTCGAGCACGACAGCGTAAGCTCCATCCGGACGAATGCTGTAGAGCTTGTGGAGGTACTCGTAGTGCCCCTGGCTCTTGCATTGCCGGAGGGTCGCGATGACCAGGTGGGAGCCGTCGCTCTCCTTCTTGTACGCACAGCCTGCCTGACCGACCCGCGCTGCAGAAATGCGCGCAAGGGCCTTTCGGGGCGTATCGATGGGCAGATAGAGAGCAATCGCCTCTTCGGGAGTATCGAAGGTGCGCACGGTGTCTCCCTGCGTCGCACGGAGTTGCGCGTACTCTCCCGCGCCGTCGCCGCCGCTCCATCGCCAGCCCGCGCCCTCGAGACTCGCGAGCTTGGACTTGCATGCCGCTACGTCCGTTGCGCCGCTACACGCCGTGCCCAGTGCGAGGCTCTCGCGCACCGCAGACGTCTGGTTGTAGCCTCGACCGAGCAGATCGTACGCGCCGAGGTAGTCGGCCCCTGCGAGCGAAGCCTCGCTGGGGATCCCGTAGCGCTTCTCGAGATCGCTCAAACACAAGGTGCCATCGA
Source organism: Polyangiaceae bacterium (assembly GCA_046351415.1). Lineage (GTDB taxonomy): Bacteria > Myxococcota_A > Polyangia > Polyangiales > Polyangiaceae > JABFRG01. The sequence continues at coordinate 89,202 of JAXLYO010000006.1, forward strand.
GCGCAGCGAACTGCGGGTCCGTCGGTTTGTCGGACTGCGGGAGTCCTCGCGCGTCTGGCGACGACAAGCCATCTCCAGGAAGTCCCGCGCCCCCACTGGAGCAGCCTACGCTGGCGAGCGAAACGAGTGAGAAGAAGACGAGCACCGAGGAATACGGCTTGATAGTCATACGAGGTTCCGGTGCACGCGACGTACCAACATCATCGCCGATAAGATGAATGATTACGGAGTGATAAGATAGGACACTGTGCCAGAGAATGGCACAGGCAGGGCCTCGAATGACAAGGGATGTCTGCGTGGATCGGGCATGGCTCACGCGCGCACGCGCCTGGACGCACGATCAATTCGACGCATTCATTGCAGGGTCGCACCTCGGATAATAATGTATAATACACCGATACACCTCGACCTCTTCTTCGTCGCGTCATGCGATCGCCCCACCCTGCAACCCGAGCGCGAATACGGCCTGGCTCACCCCCAGCTGCATTGATATTTCGTCGCAAGCTTCCTTCGGTTTGAATTCCCCCTCGATCTTCCGCGTCCAAGGGCCATGCTTCGCTTGTTCTCACCCGGTGCGGTTCTCGCCCTTCTTGCGGCCTGCAGCGATGTGGCTGGGACCTCTGAACCTGCGGCCAGTGCCATCGACGCGGGCGATGCGATCGCACCTTCTCCAGTGGTCGACGGGGGCACCGAAAACGCCGATGCGCAGGTTGCCGCGGACGCTGGCGACAAGAACTCCGAGAGCCCCGTCTGGACGATCCCGAAGGAAGCGCCCGACTGCGACCCCGCCAAGCCCTTTGGCGCACCGGTGCTCGTCGAGGGGCTGCCCGCTGCGCAGCTTTCGCCGGTCGGCGGCACCATTCTCGGTGGTCGCGTTGCGCTCTCGCCCGACGAGCGCACGATCTTCTTCGGCATGCGCACACCCGGAACGACGACCGACGCACGCATCATGATCGCCGAGCGGGCGAGACGAAGCGATCCGTTTGGTCCCGCTCGGGCCCTGTTCCAGGGGGCCAAAGGGAAGGAGTTCGTCGACCCGACGGTGACCAGCGACGGCCTCACGATGTACTTCAAGGACTACGGCCGCTATGGGCTGTGGAAGGTGACGCGCCCCAACGTAGCCTCGGCCTTCGGCTCCGAAGTCCTCTACGAACTGGGCAGTCAAACGATCTCGAACACCTACGGCACCTTCGTGAGCGGCGACGGAAGTCAGCTCTATGGACAATACAGCCTTCCCGGAAACGAGAATCTCTACCGCTTTGCTGCGAACCCGCCTGGAAGCATCGGCGTTAAAGAGACCAACCTGAGTGCAGGCGCAGCCTACGGACCGAACGAAGTCATGGGCTTCACACTCAGTCTCGACGGACGCACGCTCATCTACACGAAGCAACTCGCGTCCTCCGGCGACTCGAAATACTACGCGTCCAAGCGAGCCAGCATGGCCGACCCATTTGGACCAGGGGTCGAGATCACGGAGTTCGGGACCATCGTGCTCCAAACGAGTGGCAACTCGCGCCCCCAAATGCTTTCCGCAGATACGTGTAGGCTCTATCGCTTCGACTGGATCGCCGGCGGCAACCGCGCGCTCTTCGTCGCCACGCGCGGCAAGTAGCCGGCGCGAAACCATGGGCTCGTTTTCGCAAAGTGGCGTACAATTTCCCGTAACGTGCACTGCGCATTCTGCAAGAATCCAATGGGGTACGTGCACGGGCACGCCGCGTGTCTCGACAATCGTTGTCCGATGTTCGGGGTGAACCAAGCCGAGTGCTGCAGTGGCGAAACCGCTTCCTGTGGCCCCCTGACAGCAGAGGTTGCGGGCGTCCAGGTCCCAAGACCGCAGGCGAAGCGAGAGAAGCACTAGGCGCGGCGGAGGGTGCGGTAGCGTTTCGATTCGTACGGAAAGCGACGGCGCAATGGACAACGCGCCGCTCGGCAGCCAGAGACACGCGTTCCGGTGGTCGACCAGAAGGATCTTCCCGGCGTCGGGATCGAGCACGACAACGTAGGACACCAGGTGCGGATCGGGCGTGGCGGGCTTCGCGGTGCGGAAGAGGCCCGCACCGGAGCCGATCCACTCGATCGCCCTGGCGCGATGCTCCGCTTCGCGCCGGTCGCCGGGGGTGATCGATTCCACGATCGAGAGTATTGTTGAGCGCATCGGCGATCCCGGAAAGGTGCTGGAGGAGGAGGCAGGAGCGTCGGCCGCGGGTCCCACCGCCCTTCTCGGACGGACGGGCGTGACAACATGGACGATCCCTCCCGCGACTGCAACGCCGGACGGCCGAAGATCATCGCCCGACTCAATAGATTTCCCGGAACCGAGCACTTCCTGAATGTCGTCGGTACAGGGCGCGTCTACCCGCCATGACCCATTCCGTGCTTCCCGTTCTTCGCCGCCCTTCGCTCGTGTTCGCCATTCTCACTTTCGTCGCTTGCTCTTCGGATCCCCCGGCTGCAGCGCCGCAAAGTCCTTCCGCCACGAGCGACGCAGGCTCGGCTCCCGACACAGGCGACCCGGGCACGACGACGGATGCGGAGACGCCGAAGACCCCGGCATCTACCTATATTGCCAGCGGATTCGATGGAGAGTCGTGCGAAACGATATGTGGAGGATACAAGGACTTCCGAATCAGCTGCGTCGACGCGCACAAATGTACTGGTGATCTGGGAACGGGTGTCGGCCAAGTTTCTCGCAAGGGCAACATCAAGGAAGAATTGAGCGCGTGCAAGGATCTACCCGCAGCGGGTACCGAGGTCCTCTCCGTGAGGTGCTGTTGCAGCTCGCCCTATACATTCGTGAAGGGACAGAACAAGGCCAGCTGCGCAGACGTATGCTCGGCCCAAGGGCTACGCTGTACGGGCAAAGCGCCGTTCAACAACGCTGGCCACCTCGAAGCAGCGGGAGGCCTCGCGACCTTCACGAGCAGCACGGGATCGACGACCTATGCCACGCTCGGGTGCGAAGAGGCTCCGCCGGCGTCCAAGCGGGTGCAGTCGAAGGACTTCTTGCTCGACGCGTACAGCTGTGGCTGCGAAGCGGCGACTCCGTGAGCCGGTGAGGAGATAGCATCCTTAGATCGGGAGCCACAACGAGCCGGAGCACTGCATGACGTGTGCATCCACGTAGAGAAGGACCAAGTAGAAGCAACCCCAAGAGCGCATGCCGCCTGCCACAAAACGATGCCACCGACGTTCGACAAGGACTGGAGCGACGCCAGCGCTCTGACTACCCGAGCGCGACGCACCCCAAGAATCGAAGGGGTCCGGCGGAGGGCGCCGAGGGCTCATGACGGTAGTGAGTTCGCACGACCGCGCAGCTCGCTGTCGTTTCGCCCTTCGACGTCGCGATGTCGAGCGCCGCAGCAATCCAGCGTTCGGAGAAAAAGAACGCCTCGAGGAGTTCGCGCAAAGGGACATCTACCTTATGAATCGCGTATTCACCCTCGGCCTTTGTGAGGCCATGGTCCGCTTCGAATTCGGGGCCCAAGTACCCGTCGAGGTCGAGCTCGTCCTTGAAGTTCCCAATCCAAATCGAAACGAAGCCCTTGGCGACACCACTGCTTCCTGTAGGCATGGGGGAGGTTTCTGTACCACGTTCGGGACCACCGTGCTCCAAACGAGTGGCAACTCGCGCCCCCAACGCCCTCCGCAGATCGTCTAAGCCCTATCGCCTCGACTGCATTGCCGGCGGCAGGCGCGCGCGCTTCGTCGCCACGCGCGGCAAGTAGCTGCCTTCACTACACCTTCATTGGAAGAACGCCTCCACCGGCCTCCGGCCTTTCGGGGAATGGGGACGTTATCCAACGAAGGATGCTCTGGCGTTTCAGAACTTGGATGTGTGCGCTGCCCCGCCACCCCGAACTCACGTATCCTCACCACGTGCCCGGCAACCTGCCCAAGGGAATCTACGAGCGGCTCATCACTACGGATGTCGCTGCGGCGATCGCGAACCTCGAACCATTAAGGTCCACAACATCGCCCCTCTCCGAAGCAGATCACCCGACCATTCTGGCGCGTCACTTCGGTGAAGAACTCGAACGCGCGCTTCGCACTCTCGCCCCCGAGGCTCAACTCGCAGTGATAGAAAGCTTGCTGACCCAGCTCGCGAAGCTCGTCCCGGACGCTGGTCTCGAAGGTAGCCACGTATCGCCGCCTCCGCGGCACCTCGAAGCGATCTATCAAACCGCGGTCCCGCGGCGTCCCGCGACACCGCTCTCTTCAAGCACGTTGCTCACCCGCAACAAAGCCGAGCCGGCACTTGGTCACGAGCTCAGCGCTGAAGTCTCTTCCGCCAACGCGATCCACATCCTCTCCGCGTTCATCACTCTCAGCGGCGTGCGTGCGATTCGCGACGCGCTCGAGACGTTCGCGCGTGAAGGCGGCAAGCTGCGCGTACTCACGACGGTCTTCACGGGTACAACCGAAGTCGAGGCGCTCGACGCGCTCGCGCGACTCGAAGGTGCGGAAGTGCGCGTCTCCTACGATGTCCTTCGCACGCGGCTGCACGCGAAGGCGTGGCTCTTCGAACGCGATTCAGGTCTGCATACTGCCTACGTTGGCTCCGCGAACTTCACGAAGACGGCTCTCGGCTCTGGCCACGAGTGGATGGTAAAGGCGTGCGCAGCGGACCTCCCGCATGTCGTCGAGAAGTTCAAAGGCACGTTCGACGGACTTTGGAATGACCGCGAGTTCGAACCGTACGATCCCGAATCCGAGGTAGACCGAGAGCGACTACGTCGTGCACTCAAGGCTGAAAGGTCGAACTCGACTCAGAGTGTCGTTCATCTCTTCGATCTTCGTCCTTTTCCCTATCAACGGGAGATTCTCGATCGCCTCGACGCCGAACGAACACTCCACGGTCGCCGTCGGAACTTGCTCGTCGCGGCCACCGGTACGGGCAAGACAGTCGTTGCTGCGTTTGACTATGCTCGTTATGCGGCTGCGGCACACACACAGCCGCGGCTGCTCTTTCTCGCGCACCGCCGGGAGCTCCTCGAGCAGGCGAGGACGACGTTCCGACACGTGTTGCGTGACGCAGCTTTCGGCGAGTTGCTGGGCGATGGCGAGGTTCCGACGCGCTGGGAGCACGTCTTCGCGATGATTCAAACCGCGTCATCCACGCTCCGCGAGCGCGTGGCAGCGGATCACTTTCGGTTCGTAGTCCTCGATGAATGCCACCACGCGCCTGCAAACAGCTATCGACACGTGATTCAATACCTGAACCCGGAAGTCCTCTTGGGTCTCACGGCGACTCCCGATCGAACCGACGGGAAGTCTCTGCTACCAGACTTCGGCGATCGAATCGCAGCGGACTTGCGTCTGTGGCACGCTCTCGATCGCCAGCTGCTTGTTCCGTTCGAATACTACGGCGTGTCTGACGGAACGGACCTGAGTCGTCTTGCCTGGAGCCGGTCGGGGTACTCGGCGAATGAACTGACAGAGGTCTACTCGGGTAACGACGCTCGCGTCTCCCTCATCGTCGAACAGCTTCGACGACGCGTGGTGGATTTGCGCTCGATTCGAGCGCTCGCGTTCTGCGTCTCGGTAGAGCATGCCGAGTTCATGGCTCGGAGTTTTTGCGCGCGTGGCATTCCGGCAGTTGCCGTTCACGGAGGTTCGACTCCCGAGGAACGCGAGCAAGCACCGAAGCGCCTGCAAGCACGTGAGCTGAACATCCTTTGCACGTGTGACTTGTACAACGAAGGCGTGGACCTCCCGTTCGTCGACACTCTGCTTCTCTTGCGGCCCACGACCAGTGCCACGTTGTTCATTCAGCAGATTGGTCGCGGCCTTCGCCTTGCGAAGGACAAGTCGAGCTGCCTCGTGCTCGACTTCATTGGGCAGCACCACAAGAGCTTCCGGTTTGATGCGACGATCTCTGCATTGACCGGAGTGCCGCGCGCAAAGTTGGGACGAGCGGTCGACGCATCGTTTCCTTTTCTGCCGAGCGGATGCGTCTTCGAACTCGACTCGGTGGCGAAGGAGCGCGTGCTTGCTTCCCTGCGCGGCACCAGCCCCACGACGGAACGATTGGCACGCGAACTTCGAGATCACGCGGACGACGGCCAACCTTTGCGTTTGAGAGCCTACCTCGAGAGCACCGGCAGGGAGCTCGAGGATGTCTACAACGCCGGTGGATGGAACGTGCTCATGGCGAGGGCTGGTCTGCGCGCACCCTTGCCGGAGGAAACAGAGGAATTTTGTCGGCGGCTCGAACGGCTCCTGCATACGGATGAGCCAGAACGCCTGAGAGCATGGGATGCAGCGAGCCCCGCTTCGTATGACACACGGATGACGATGCTCGACTTCCAGCTGCACGACCGTGGTGTCATTCGTGAACCTGCGGCAACGCGCGCATACCTCGCATCTCATCCTGATGTGGTCGACGAGATGACGCAGCTCGCGGAGGTCTTGGCGGACCGCATCGGCCTCGCGTCCACGCGCTATCCGGTCGAAGAATGGCCGCTTGCCCTCCATCGACACTACGTACGTCGTGAAATCATGGCGGCGATTGGATTCGCGAAAGCGGGTCAGAAGGGAAAGATCCCTCAGGGAGGGATTCTTAAACTGGACGATGAGAAGCGCGAGATTCTGCTCATCACGCTCGACAAGTCTTCCGCTTCCTTTTCCCCCACCACGCGATATCGCGACTACGCGATCAGTCCTACGCTTTTTCACTGGGAAACCCAATCGATTGCCAGCGTGTCCCGTCCTTCAGGACGCCGGTACCTCGAGAGCGTTTCGAACGGATGGACCTTCTACCTGTTCGTCAGAATGAATCGCGATAGCGCGTACGCCTTTTTGGGACCCGCCCGCTACGTATCGCACGCGGGCGATCGGCCGATCGCGATCACGTGGGAACTCGAAGACCCCATGCCCGCAGCGCTGTTCGAGTCGTTTGCAACGTTGGCGCAGGGGTGACGACTGGGTCGCGAACGTCCGACGCCTTAGGCCGTTGGCTCCGTCGCCATGTCATCCCTGTCACGGTCCCTCTCGTAGAACACGAGAATCCCCCCACAATCCGCATTGGCACCGCGATTGCACATGGCGTCGCATGAGTCTTCGTCTTTGCGATGGATGTGACCGACACGTGCGCACGACAGAGAGTAGCTGCCCCTTTTGTCAGACGAGCCTCAGCGTGGTGGAGCCGGTGCTGCCCGCAGCATGGAGCACTCGGACGCTCATCGTGTTCGGCGCGGCCGCGGTCGCGCTGGGCACTGGCGGTGGATGTACCATGCCTGTTTACGGGGGGAGCGCTCCTCCTGGTGATTGGTCCGCTCCTGAACCCAATGGAGATGCAGGGTCGGATGCGAAACGCGATCCGGCGCCAGACGCGGATGCCCCGCCCTACTCCTGCTACGAACCGGAGAGTGCCGGCACGTACACATCAGGTGCGCCCGCACTCCATCAGAACAAGGCCACCGCGGCGGACCTCGCCGACTTCTTCGCGGCGTGCTTCGACACCACTGCGAACCAACAGACCTGCGATGCATACATTGGTGTCAAGCAGTCCCCTCTCCATACCGACGTGGTCAACTGCGTCTTCCCGTTTTACAACCCGGCGCTTACCCAAGCAGTCCTCGAGTCGCTTCCTCCTTCGGCTCTCCTTCTGATCGGGGAAAGCGGCATCGCTCTCAACGTCGACACGTGTCGCGCCCTTGCGGTCGGCGCTCCTGCAGGCTGCGCACAGAAGTATGCCGATTCGGCTATCTGCATCGGCAGCGCATGTGAGGCATGCGATACCGCAACTCGCGCAGCCTGCCTGACCAAAGCGGCGACCACCGGTTGTGCGGCGTATGTTCCAGACGCGTCTTGCGATACAGCCCTCAGCGACGGCGCGGCTGCCGCGGACGCTGTTTGCGGCCCTTCCCCCGTCGACTACGCGGACAACGCGAAGTTCAAAGCCGCATACACCACACTCGCGCTCGCCATGTGTGGCCCGTAGGGCGCTCGGTATCACCGTCCTCCAATGACCCACTGCGTTCTCCAGCGGCCGCGAACCATGCTCTAGAAGATGCGCTCCCGCGCGCTCAAAATCCGCTCCTCCGACGCGCTTCGCACATGAAGGCCATCGCTGATACGTTGGACGCATGACCATCTATCGCATCCGCGCGTTCGCGCCGGCGGACGCTACGCGGGTTCGCGCGATCGTGACCCAAGCCCTCGCGACCATGAAACTGCCTTTGGCCCCGGACGGCGTCGATGCGGATCTCGCGGACATCCCTTCAGCCTACCGTGGCGGTTGTTTCCTCGTGGTCGAAGCAAGCGACGCAGGGAAGGCGCCTCGCATCCTGGGGTGTGGGGGCATCCACGACGAAGGACACGGCGTCTTCGAGCTTCGCAAAATGTACTTCGACGAAGCGATTCGGGGTCGCGGGCTGGGACGAAAGCTCTTGAGTGTTCTCCTCGACGTCGCGAGGCGAAAGGGCGGTCGTCGCTTGCGCCTCGAAACGAACAGTCGCATGCGGGAGGCGATCAAGCTCTATGAGAAGTTCGGCTTCGTTCGCGAAGAGGGCGCCGCGTCGATCCCTCCACGTTGCGATATCGTGATGCAGCGCGTCCTCTGACGCCACTCATCCTGCGACGACTTCTACGGTTCGAGCGCTCTCGAACTCGGCGGAAACGGCTGCGTCAGGCCTCTGCCACATCCGCGGGTATCCGCGATAGCGGCACGGCCTACCCGTAGTAGGACCGCTTCGGTGGAGGTGGTGCCGCTGGCTTGGCGAGAATGCGGGACATATGGAACCGCAGCGCGTCAACGCCCCGCGCAACAGGGCTTCGCGCCACGCCATACTCCACGCTGAATGCCGTGGAGAACTCGTCTGCGTTTGCGTCGTAGCGCGCGAGGAGTTCCTTCGCTTCCTCATCGACGTCGAACCCTTGGAGTTCGGAAACGACCGCAGAGGCGGGTGCGAGAACGACGCCGCGCTTGGCTGCTTCCTTGTGCATGCGATTGCGTGGGTCGATGGTGCCTGTGGGCAGATACCCCTCGTTGGTGATCACCGCGACGTCTCGGGCCTGTGCCTCGGCAAGCAAAAGGTCATCGTTGCGGCTTCCTCGAAGCCCATCGGGTTCGGGAAGCAAATCCTGCTTCCACCCCGCGAGAAGCCCAGCGATGACATAGTGACCAAAAAGCATCGAACAGAGTTCGTCACCAGGCTGTTCGTGCCCCGCTACACGACGGGCACCAGGCAGTACACGCGCGATGTCACGCGCGAGCGAGAGCGTGCGGAGACCATGGCGATGGAGATACACGCCCATGAGGAGCGCGTCTTTCGAACGAAGACGCCGCGGCTCGAACTCCTTCGGCGAGACCTGATTCAGGTCTTTGGGCGACATCAGGTCGAAGAAGAGATTCGTATCGAGGGCGAGCGCTGTCGACCTGGTACCGATGAGGGGCATGCGCTGACTCCTTTTGCAGGGAGTTGGCAGTTGCGCCCCGTGCATGTCGAACCCTAGCACACTCGGGCCGCGTGGGCGGATTCGGGTCCTCGATTTCTCGGAATTCGCCCGCCCCTCTGCGGCACGTTGAACGCGGAGTCCCAGCCATCGCGGCGCGATGTTCACGAGACCACTCGCGTTGCCCCAGGTCGATCTCCGTCCCGCCGCACTATTCCATACTTCGAGGCTTCAGCCCGCCAGTGCAGCTGATGTACGGATGGTCGAACTCGAACGCCTTGTAGTTGTACTGAAGGCTGGGACCGTTCGAAACAACGAGATACTCCGCGACTCCCGGGGTGCCAGCGCACGATCCGCAGCTGGTGGGCGTGAGTTTGCCGCCCTTCGGGATGCGCTTATAGCTAAACGAAAAGTCCGGCTCGGGGTTGTGACCATTGGTGCCGCCCTGGATTTTTCGAGCTCCGCAGCCCCCTTCCTTCTGACACACCCACGCTCTGACGCAGACGGTGCCTTTGAGATCATCGTCCGAAGTCGCCTCCGGTTCCTCCGCAGCTCCACATGCGAGCGCGCCCACGGCCAACGACAAACCCACCATGAATCCTGCTACCGTCTTTTTCATTTCACCCACCTCAGTAGATGGGACTCAGCAAGGAGCACGCCACGCTGGAAGTCGCGATTTGCCGTGGAGAACTCACCCTCACAGACGCACGAGTGGATCTCGCGCGATCGAAAAAAACACCTGTGAGATCCACGCTTTGAACGCTCAAGCTACAACATGCCGCTCTGGGTGTAACGCGCGGGAGATCCACCTGTTTGGCAACGCTCGTTCTCCTCCTTTACATGCACCCTACATGCTCCAACGCGCGTTCGAGCTTGGTCGGTCGAGACCGTAGATTGCGATCAGGTCGCGCAGCCACTGAGCGTCTCGCACCCTTCAGAGCCAGATGCGCATGAGCGTGGTGTCGAAGTCGCTCGCGTCCGAGCGTGCTCCCAGAATCGTGATGCGACCGATGTCGTCGATGACGAAGGTGTTACCTACGTTCTTCGCGGCCGACGTGATCGAGAGCACGCCGTTCTCGCCGAACTTGGCATTTGGCGCGCCGGTGGTCGTCGAAATGCGCGTGATGCGCATCTCTTCGTAGAACATACTGCTCGAACCAACGGCGATGATCTCTTCGCCATACACTCCGAGACGCATGGGCGTGGTTCCCTTGGTACTGGCAATACCTGCCGCTCCGAACGCCGTATCCGCGTCGCCATTCGGAAGGAACGCGGAAACTTGCCCGTATTCCGTAATGGTGCCCCCGAGCGCGACACGTCCGTTCGAAAGCACGAGAGGTGAGTCGAACGATTCTGAGCTCGCGCCGGAGAGCGTGAGGCGTCCGTCGCCCGAGAACGACGTGTCGTACTGACCATCCGGCAGGAGGCGCACGGCGATGCGATCGTAGGCAGGAAAGCCCGTGGAGCCGGCGAGAATGAATCCTCCCTTGGCGTCGATGTTCCAGCCGTACGCCTCGAAGTAGTTGCCCAGGCTCACCTTGCCGTTGTCTCCAAAGGTCGGGTCGAGCTTGCCGTCTTGCGTAAGCCGGAAGATGTGATTGTTCCCCGTGTAGACTGCAAGTCCGTAGATGTCGCCGTTGGGTGCCGTAGCGAGCATCGTTCGCGAGGGGTTCGCCCCCAAGAGACTCGCATCGAGCTTGAGCTCACCCAAAGAGCCGAACTGGGTGTTGGGTTTGCCATTGGCGTCGAACGCAACGACCTTCGCTCCCGTCGGATTTCCCACGGTGCCCGTGCGATACGTGAGGACCAGCGAACCATCGGCTCTTTGCTTGAGACCCGCCGGGCTCGTGATGCCACCTTCTCCAACGTACGCGGTGCCGAAGGTAGGATCGGGCTCTCCGTTTTCACCGTAGCGCGCCAGGTAGACGCGATTGTTCGGGATGTCGTTGATGCCGACGATGACACTACCGTTGGCTTGACGGACCATCGTCATACCGATGTCGCTTCCGTTGCCAGCGAAGTCAGCAAACACCTTTCCGTCGGCGTCGAAGGTCGTATCCAACGTGCCCGGCGGGTCGACGATGACGACGGATAGCGACGTTTCCGCGACGCTTCCTCCCGCCGTGGCGCGCACCGTGACGGATGTCCGCGACGCAAGCTTGGCGCTGGCCGTTGCCGAGAGCTTCAAGTTCGCCTTCGTGCTGCCGGCGGCCATCGTGAGAGGCGCTGCCGTGACTTCTGGCGGCAAACCGACAACCGTGATCACGACGTCGGACCCGCTGGCCGGCGCCGCGAGAACGACGGGCACGTCGAAGCTCGTTGCGCGAACGATGCGAGCAGGCGAGAGAGGAGCGAGCGAGAGCGCCGCCACCTTGGCATCGCTGCCACCTGCGTCCGTTCCAGTCGCCGCGTCTCGACGCGGAGCCGGACTGGCATCGCCCTCTGCTTGATTCGCATCCGCGTCCCCGCCGCAAGCGCCCACGGCGAGCGCCGCAGAAGCGCACGCGAGGACCAGATACCCGCGCATAAGGGAAGAGAGCGAACCACGAAACATTGAACGAACCAGCATGTGCATTTCTCCTGTTCGATGCGCGAATGCGCGTCGTGAAGCTCCCTTCAGCAAGCGCTGGGCCAACCTGTATACCCCAATCCATTCAATGGCTTGCGTCCGCACGGGGGACCGCACGGAAGCGTGCGGCGAGCGTGCGCCAGCGTGCGCGCACGCTCCCGAGCCCGCCGCGCCCGCCGGCCGTTCGCGGGGCTCTCGCGGGCAATCGTCGAGAAAGACTCGCGAGAGAGCGTGCGAAGCCTCGTGGCACGCGCCTTGCGATGGGCTCGGCCCGGAGGTCACAACACGATGCGTAAGATGGCGATGTTTGGTTTTGCAGGTTTGGTGGTCACGATGGCAGCGAACGGCAGTGCGGGCGACGCACGCGACGTGGGTCCTGCTGTGGCGGGAACGCTGTCCGTCGCGCCACCGATCGCGATCGTCGGCTTTCATCGCTCGACGCCCACGCAAGGCCAGACATACAGCGGCGGCGGCATTGCGATGGAAGTCGCGGTCCAGAACAAGGGAGACGTGCCCTTCTCGGGCATGGTCAAGCTCACGTCCGGCGGCGACGTGATCGAAGCGCCCATTACCGTGAAGGCCCACTCGGTGGCCATCGCGAGCCTGAGCGATGCGGAGGGCCTCGATTCGGTATGCGCCCCGAAAAGCTACGGCATCGAAGTCACGGGAAGCGGACTCGCGGCGGTGAAGCGGAGCGGCAAGGTGACGCCGACCTGCACGTTTTCGAGCACGGTCGAGAGCACGTGGAATCAAATGACGCCAGACCACGTCGAGGCCGAAAAGTCCGGCAGCGTCTACCTCGCTTCAGCCACGCTCGTTCAAGCTCCGACCTGCAGCAAAGGCGCCATGGTGCGGGCTCGCCTCGTGAGCAATTCGATGCTCAGCTCGCCGTCGCTCATCGTACAAGCGAAAGATGCAGCGGCTCCCGGCAAGGTGCGAGCGACGACCGAAGCCGCGTTTCCGTTCGCGCCCAAAGAGCAAAAGGACGTTCTTCTGACGCCTACCCATGGGTCGACCAGTGACGTCCCGGCGAAGATGAATATCGCCATCGTCGACTGGACCAAGAGTCTGAAGGGCAAGACGGCGAACGGCGGGCTTTTCGTCCAGACGACGCGCGCGTGCCAGCTCGCCTTCCTGCTCCAGTGAGAAACCCTACTTTTGCGAAGCGGAAAGAACGAGTTCGGTAACGTGGGCGTAGGCTTCGCGCCACGATGTCTCGACTTCCGGCGTCCATTCAGTATCGAGCGCGTCGGCGAGTGTCCCGAGCAATACCTCGCCCACGCGGGCGTACATCTCGGGCGTGACGCCGTAGCCCACGTGAGACGTCGCGACAGAGGCGAGCGCCTGGCGAAGCGCTGCACCGTCTTCGACGGCGTCGACGATCGAGGCGAGCTTCTGCATGAACATCTTCTCTTGAGCACCGCTCGAGTTGCGGTGAAACATGGGTGCGAGGTCGGGGCATGACGAAAAGAGTCGCTTGTAAAACTCGGCGCCAAATCGCGGACGCGTCGCCACGATCTCGAACGTCTCCCGCAAGAGGTGAGCGTCGATCATTCTTCCTCCTTGGACGAAAGCCCGTACTTCTTCAGAAGACGGATGAGTACGTAGCGATTCTTGAGTCCAAGGGCTTTGGCAGCCTTGGTCGGACTGCGGCCACTGTCCGCCAGTGCCCTTACGAGCGCTTCTCGATCGACCTCCGCGCTCTCCGCGCTTTCCGTGCTGGAGTCTGCCGAGTCGACGAGCTCGCGTTCGACGCCCTCGGTCACCGTCAGATAGTCCTCGGAGGCCTCACCAATCGCGATCCAGAGAATGCGCTCGAGCTCCCGCACGTGGTGGGTAAACGGATGTCGCAGGAGGCGAACGATGAGCTCGGGCGCGATGCGCGCCTCCGCAAGGGCCCCCTGACGTCGTTCGAAAAAGCGCGCGGCGATGGGTGCGTTCTTCTCGGCAATGCCGTGCAAGAGCCACGCGACAATCAATGGTATGTCGGCACGCCGTTCCGGCAGGCCAGGAATCTCGATGTGGTGCACGAAACGCGCGAGGAAATCGTGCTTGAGCGTCGACGCTGCACGGTTCGTCGCGGCCACGAGCCGGAATCCGGACTGCCGCGTCTTGGCTTCTCCGAGACGCTGATATTCACCCGACCTGTCGAGCACGCGGAGAAGATGCACTTGCGATTTCTCGGGCAGGTCGCCGATCTCATCGAGAAACAGCGTGGAGCCGTCTGCCTCTCCGATGAGACCAGCGCGTTCGGGCATGCCGGGGTTCGGATAGTTCTTCGCGTTGCCGAAGAGCTCCGCATCGATGAGCGCCTCTGGCATCGTGGCCGCGTTGCGCGCGACGAAGGGCTGCGTACGTCGCGAAGAGAGACCGTGCACGCTGCGCGCGGCGAGTTCCTTCCCCACGCCACTCTCCCCCAGAATGAGCACGTGTCGATCAGTAGAAGCCGCAAACGCGTACGCTTCGCGGAGGCTCCAGGCGACTTCGCTCTCGCCTACGAGACCAAAACTGTCTGCGGCACCGAACGCGAAACCCGATTCCGAGGGGGACGCTGGCAGCTCCCTCTTGCGCCGGGTGACGAGAAAGACCGCGGCGTTCTGGATCTCGACGACGTCCCCCTCGGAGACGAGTGCCTCGGACATCGTGGCGCCATTGATGCGCATCGGCGCCCGCCCGACGGAGCGCACGCGAATGCCATCGCTGCCTTCGGGTTGCAAGAGGAGTTGGAGACGGGAGATGCGAGCGTTTGCAACGGGTGGGCAGGGCGCGCTCATGCCCGGGCGCACCCGAAAGAACGTTCCGCGCGGCGCGGGGTCGTCCGCGAGCGGAGTGCCTCTCCCGAGCGAGATGGGGCCTGCGACCGGAAAAACTTCACCGACGCGCTCCGGTTCGTCGAGCGACCACGCGAGTGCGAGATGCCAGAGCGCAACGGCTTGGCGTTTGGAGCGCCGCTCCCACGGCAGGTCGAATTCGGACGCTGTGTGCTCACTCATCGCCGAGCGGCAATCCTAACACGACCGGACGCCTGTGCGCAGCGTGCGTGCACGTGAAACGAAGGCCAGAAGGAATGGCGTTCGACCTGCAGGCGTCGTTCGAACTGGCGGTAAACGATCCTTCGTTTGCGCGGCGCCTCTGCGACGGCCTTCTCGGCAGGTGTCCGTCGTGGCGCCGCTTCCTCGATGGCTATTCTCGCGGGGCCCTCGAGAAGCGGATCGCTCAAGCGCTCGCCCAGATCGTCGATGTCGAAGAGCTGCCGGGCGCGCTCACCTGTCTCGTGCACGAGCTCGCATCCATTCTCCGTGAGTCGCCAGGCGACCTCGGGGACCAAGTCGCTTGTTTCATGTCGGTCGCGCGCGGCACCCTTGCGGAAGTGCTGACTGCGGAGTGGACACCAGACATCGAACGAGCGTGGCTCGAACGTTCGGCAGAACTCGAGCAGGCTGCGAGGCTAGGCGCGACTTAGGCCGTAGGCAGTGCGTGACGCGCGAGCTCGTCCCGCCATGGGGGTGCATCTGTTGCGCTCACGAAGCGCGCGAGCGCGAGGGACACCTCGGTGGCGGCGGGCCGTACGGTAGGGTCTGTCGAGAGGCACCAGCACACCACCGCGAAGAGACTCGTCGGAAGGTGACTCCCCTCCCCCCCCCACCTTTACTGGGTCGCTCCTGCGTCGCAAAGGCACTGAGCCAACGTTGCGTTGGACGGGCGCCCGTCAGAAGCTCGTAGAGCGTGATGCCCAAGCTGTAGATGTCACTCGCGGAACCCACGCGATGACCCGCGAGCTGCTCCGGCGAAGCGTAGGCCGGTGTGCCCACGAATGGTTGCGAGCCCGCCGCAGACTCTTGGTCCTCGACCTTCGAAACTCCGAAATCGAGAATGCGGAGGGGAACGTCCCCAGCACACAACATTACGTTGCTCGGCTTGATGTCGCGGTGAACGACGCCGGCAGCGTGCGCCGCAGCGAGTGCTTCCGCGACGAGCAGACCCACGTGCGCGATCTCCGCGGTGGCAAGCGATCGCCCTTGCGCATAACGGGAGAGATCGATGCCTTCTACGAGCTCCATGACGTGGAACGCTCGCCCATCCGTCGTCACGTCCACGAGCAGCGTACGAACGATGGCGGGGTGATGGATGCGCGAGGCGGCCCCCGCCTCCTGGAGAAATCGACGGACGATTTCCGCGTTCGCTTCGTGGCCAGGAAGAAGAACTTTGACCGCCACGCGCTCGTGCGTTTCGAGGTCTGTCGCCGCGAAGACGGCTCCCATTCCACCGGTGGCGAGAAGGCACTCCACACGAACACGCTCGCCGAGGACGTGCCCAGGGCCGACGTGCACAACGTTCTCTTGTGCGAAGCGCTGGACCGCTTTTGCGAGTTCGTCGGAGCGTGAAACCATGCGTTCACGAAGGCGAACGTCGAGCGAACGAATCTCCTTCGAACGACGGACGAGCTCCTCGACTTGCTTCGAGACGCGCGCCTCGAGTGCTCGGTTCAGCTCTTCGACTTGGTTGCGCGCGGCTTGCAGCTCCGCCGTGCGCTCGGCCAGCTCTCGATAGGCATCGGCGAGCGCATCGTTGGTGGCCGCCCAAAACCGTTCCTTGCGGGCGAGCTCCTTCGCCTGTCCGCGCACGGTCCAGAACGCGCGTACGAGTTCATCGCCCGAAAGCTCGGCATCAGGAGGCAGCGCTTTCGCTTCGAAGAATTCGGCCGCGGTCAGCGCGGTACCCATCACCTGAAACTCAAGTGATAGGTCCCCGGCTCCCTCGAATCGTCGACGTCCACGAAGACAAGATCGCCCGCAAGGCGCATGCCCCCCACGAGAATGCCGCGCTCCATGACTTTGTCGAAGGGCGTCGAACTGCGCACGGTCGCACGGCCTTGATCGACGTCGAGGTTCACGAGGTCGAAGCTTCCGATGGCCGCTTCGGGCCCTCGCACGACGCTTCGGTATCCTTGAGACCCAACCTGGAACTTGAGGTAGTCGATGCCACTCGAGACCACACTCCTCCCGCCACCGAACTCGTACCAGAGGCGCATCATCTCTTCGCCAATACGCTCCTTGATGGGGTCGAAGTCGCGATATCGCTCCCCCAAGCGTTGAAGGAGCTCTGCGAAGTCCGCGCCGGAGGACCACGCATCAGGGCGACTTTCAAGCTGCGGCGCCAGATCCACGTCGCCGAGAAGGCTCAGATTGATGCATGCTCGAGCAAATGATTGGGGAAAGATGCCGAGGATCTCGATTTGGCGCAGCCGCGGATCGATTCCCGAAGGAGCGGCAGACGCAAGCGTGTCAGGGGGCGTCATTGGCCTCAAAATAACACGAGTGCATTATGTTGCAGTATTCTCGCGCACACGTCCTCGCGAAAGGCAGGGGTGCGTCAAGGTACGCGTGGTCCCATGATCTTCGAGGCAAGGGAACACGCTCCAAACGCACGTTCGAGGCTTGGTCGGTCGAGACCATAGCCCACGACGACGAGGCGGCTCGTGCGAGGCGCATCGCCCCACGCCAGGCCGAACGTCACGTCCACGAGATCCGTCACGCCTTGGACGATCATGCGCTCGTCGAGTCCATGGATCGCGAGAATGCCCTTCATGCGGAAGATGCGCCCAGAAAATTGCGCCAGTTCAACCTCCATGAAGTCAGCGAAACGCTCTTCATCGAGTTCACCGTTCACGAAAAGTGAGATCGATTCGTATGCGTGTTCGCTAGGGGCGACGGGAGCTCGCGGCAGGACGAAGTCCGCGCGCCGGCAATCAAGCAGGGTCTCGAGTCCAGCAAGCATCGCATCCGGCACGCCCTCGGCCGCCGTGACGACGCATGCCGCGCCATTGTAGCGGGCGACCATGTCTCTTGCTTGCAAAGAGGAGGCGGCGTCGCAAAGATCGCCGCGAGATAGAACGACGATGTCGGCATAGCCGACTTGCTCGCGCGCGAGGTCGTGCTCCACAAGCGTGCCGATGCGCGTCGGATCGACAACGGTCACCACTCCATCGAGCGTGTGCGTCCCTCGCTTCACGCCACCCATGATGGCGTGAATGACCCCGGCGGGCGAGGCCGCGCCGGACGTCTCGACGAGAATGCGCTTCGGTCGGGATGGCGCATGGGCGAGCCTTTCGAGCGCACGCACGAGGTCGGCCTGCGTCGAACAACAAACGCACCCCCCGGTGATCTCGATGATTTTGCGAACGCGCGCGGCGAGCAGTTCGCCATCGATGCCGGCTTCTCCGTGTTCATTCACGATGACCGCCACGGCGTCCGGCGGGTAGCCGCGGAGCCATGCGTTCACGAGCGTCGTCTTCCCCGCTCCGAGGAAGCCTGTCACCACGGTCACCGGCACCGGCAAGAGCGAACTCACCGAGTGCTCTATACCTGCTCCGCGTCGGACGCAGAACGATCCGTGCTTCGTGAGATTCCCCGCGCTGGCAGGGTGCGCTCTGATACCGATTCATCTAGACGAGGCGGCGGAGCGAGCCGGCCCTTCTCGGAGTGCTTCATGAAATGCATCGTAGCGGATTCAAACTTTCGCGCGAGGGGGGCATCGATGAGGACCCCCTCCGTTTCGAAGTCGCGCGAGCGGCGCAGAAAACATGCGACACCGGTTCGATTCGTCCCTCTTGTCCGCATGAACCTTCGATCGCGCTCTTTGGTTGCCTTTTTCTCATTTGGCATCTTCGTCGGTGCGGGCCTCGTCGCCTCAACGGGATGCGCAAAGGGGACCTCGATACGACTCGACGCCGATGCATCGACCGCGGCCAACGGCGCGGAACTTCCCTTGCCCCCTTTGGACGACGCGTCGGCCGACGTTGCGGAAAGCAGCGTCACGCCATCGGAGGCGCTCGTCGTGGAAGCGTTTCCGAACTGTCCCGTTTCACTCTTCGAAGCCACCGCGAAGCCGGAGGACTTTTCGAGCGATGCCACCCTCAAGCAATCGTGGACCACGCAATGGGTCGCGCCGAAGGCCGCGGCCGGCGGCTCGCTTCAGCTCGGACCGCATCCACTCACGAGCACTTGGTGGGAGAACTACAGCTCCATGTCCTCGATTGCGAAACCTGGCGACGTGCTCGTTTTGCGCGCGCATTCGTTTGGTCCGCGAGACGGTCGCAGACATTGATGTAAACACCATGGAATTCGGTATCCGCGTTCCGGACGGCGCACCCTACGAAGCCTCGGGGGTGACTCTGCAGCTGAGGCCCAACGACACGAAGGCGCTCCTTCACACACGAACGGGAGCGGATACTTGGACCACACATGACACGAAGCCGTTTTCGCTTCCCAAGGGCGCCTCGACGCTCGACGTTCTCCTCTTCGCGCGCGGGACCCGCTTCGTTGCGCAAGTCCGCAACGTCGATACGGGGCAGAAGATAGAGCTCCTCGCGGCGTACACCCTTCCGCTCGGCGGCGCGCTCACCATGGTCGGCTGGCGTCAGGCATCGCCGACTTTCGTCGATCGGATGGTCATCGGCGTCCCCACGGTGGCCATCGAAAAGCGTGTTTTCGCGCAATAGTTCTTTAGCAAAATGTCGTATTTTCTCCCTCGCGACCGCGTGGGCCTTTGACCACGTGAACGGCGGTACACAGTGCCGCCGCTCCCTTCGCTTTTCTCGGCAAACGCGCACGTGGGCGGCGGCACGTGGATTGCTCTCGAAAGCGTATGACCTCCGTCCGCCGCTTTCAGGAAAGGTACCGACGGGCCTTCCGCTATCAGCACTGCATGCAGGCAAGGAGGCCACGCATGGAAAATGCGACACGCTTCATCCTCCTGTCTCTTGGCCTCACGGCTACGGTCATGGCCACGGCATGTGGCACGAGCTACAACCGTCATGCGAGTGCGCAACTCGCTGAAGTGAGAGCCAAAGCTGCCGGCGAAGTCTTTCGGGAATGCCAGACTCGTCCGAACCGGCCCGAAGGAGAAGGCTGCGGACTCTTCCTCGAGAAGGCTTCTTCGGACACCTATCGCGCACTCTTCCGCGATCGCGTCTGCAAGGGGAAGACGGAGGAAGAATGTCAGGAGCGCTTCGAGCGGCTGATCGATGGAGTCCTTTCGCAGCGGTACTACCGCGCGAACTTTGGCGGTGTGAAACGCCTTTGCGACGACAACCCGAGGCGTTGTGAAGGGCCCTACGGATATGAGCTACGCCTCCTCGAGTCTCACAACTTCAACGTCGAAACAGAGCGGTTGAATGCCGAACGCGATATCGAAGCCGAGCGCAGAGCGGCCAGCGAGAAAGCGGACGACGACGTGCTCGAAGGCATTGTCCTCGGCGTGGCGGTCGCCGGCGTAGTCGTGCGCGCGCTTCCGGAGCCCGGGTGCCGAACCTATCCGCAAGTTGCCAAGGCCGACAACGGTCGCGCGAGGCGCGCGAGGTAGCGCGAATGCCTACTGCAGTTCGCACAGAGGATTCGGCGACACTGGCGTCGACTACCGGCCTCGAAGTTCCGGGGACGAGACGTAGGTGCCAGCATTCGGGCCATTGGTGATCTCGCGCGATGCGGCGACGAACAGCGAGCGAGCTCTCGTTCTTGCGCCGGCGAGTGTGGAGCGGAAGCTAGAGCGCGCCCCAGGCCTTCAGCTGTTCGTTTACCCAGGGCAAGGCACGGTCGATGCGTACGTACGCTTCTTTCATCGCCCACAGTCGTTTCCGTCGTTCGTAAATTCGACACCGCCGCGGACGGTTCCCATGATGACGCCCCTGAGTAACACTCATACGTCGGCCGTCGAAATCCTCCAGCGACGACGACCTGACGCGCTTCGGTCGCGACCCCTTGTCCGAAAGTATGCCCTCCGCGCTCACCAGCCGCCCTCTCAGCCGGGCGGGCGAGGCACCATGTTGGTGCAGCCCCAAGCGTGCTCTTGCGCTACATACTTGCATATTGCAATCATGTGAGGGGCGGCGGTGCAGTCGCTGTGGGCCACGCACTTGTCAGCGGCGGAGTGGCAGTAGGTCTCGCATTTGAAATTGCCAGCGCAGTCAGCGTCGCTGCGGCAGTTCCCCGGCACGCACATGTTCGGTCGACCCGCACCGGCACAAGCACAGAGGTAGTCTTGCGGGCAGTCATTGTCGCTGAGACATTGGTCCACACGGATGCAGGTGTTGCGTTCTTTGCCCTTTCCCGAACCGCACGAGCAGCGTTCGTTGGGTGCGCAGTCTCCATCCGCCTGGCACGTGTCGTAGACGCACTGCGTCCGCGGCGGAGGAAGAGGAGGGCCCGCCATCAGATTGGCGTTGCGCCCATCGGTCGACAGGGAGCCCGTAGGGCCCTCACCCCACATCCGGACGCATCGTCCGTCTTTGCCCTGGGTGCATTCAGCGTCGGACTTACAGCCTTCTGGCGATGATGCCGTGCTCGCGGGGACGGGGCGTATTGGACACTTCGTATTCTGGCGAACACTCGACGCGCTGCAGGTTGCCTTCGTGCCACTCGTGCGATGCGGCGACGGACCATTCGTCGCTGCGGTTTTCGCCGTGGCGATGACGAGCGCCGTGGCTGCGGGAGATGCACTCGCGGACGTATCAGGCCCGCTCGGCGTGCTCGCTTCTGGAGCGTGGCAAGCAACGGCGATGGGAAAGGGCGCCATGAGCGCGATGCCAACGATTCTCTTTGCCCGCGAACTCCCCTGCTTCATGGGTCGCGTATAGCGCACTCCATGACGAAGACGAGAGAAGGTTCGTGGCGCTCGAGGTCTTGGTCGACGATTGAGTCTCCGTGATGCCGTTTTCAGCTTCAACCATTTCATCCGCTTTCCCGTATCGAAGGTTTTCACCCTGAGTTGCGTTCCATCGATTTTCCATGTTGGTCAGGGCCTCTTCATACCGTCTCTGTAGCTGGGGTAGCGCAGTACGACGTCGAGTTTCGCGAGCGCGCGCGTCCCGTCCACGCGCCGGTTTCGCCGAAGCGTTTCAGGAACCTCCTGCTCGGGAACCGATGGCGGATACTGGCACCCGTAGGCGCTGCAGATCCATCGAACGACATCACACTGTCGCGCTGGCTCGAGATCGCCCACCACGAACGTCTCGCCGCGGAGGGACTCGCGAGTGCTCGCGAGAAGAAGGCTCGCAAGGTCCTCCGCGTGGATCCGCGACGAGTAGCCGGCGCCATCCCCCGGTAGTCGATGCATGCCGGACGTCACACGGATGTGGAGGCCGCGGTCGGTGCCGTAGATCCCAGGAGCCCGAAGAACGACGCCTCCCACGGCACGGTAGATCGCTTCGGCATCCAGAATCCGGGCCTGCGCATCCGTTGGGCTCCGCGGCAACGGCGTTTCATCATTGATGATGCCCTGCGCGTCCCCATATACGCCCGTGGAAGAGAGATAGGAAACAGCGGAAGCCCCGTTCAACCGGGGGCCCAATGCGACATCCGTCTTCCCGTCAGGAGGGAAGCAGACGAGCACATGCGTGTCCTTCGAGACGTACCGCTCTGCTACGTCGACGACATGCTCTTGTGTCACGAGGAAGCCCCGTGCACGGAGAGCTTCCGCGCGCGTGGAAGAGCGTACGGATGTAACCACTTCGTCGCCGAGGCGCCTCGCGGCTTCCGCCACATGAGCTCCCGCAAACCCTGCTCCAAGGATCAGGCGACGCACGGTCGTAGTGTACCAGGCAAACCACGCACGCGGTTCCATCGCGCGAGCGCCGTCTAGCGTGGGTAGTGCTCGAACAGCAGCTTCAAGCCGAGACCAACGAGCAAAATTCCGCCAAAAACCTCGAGCTTCGCGCCAAAGTGCGCGCCAAACCTGCGCCCGACGTAGAAGCCGAGGCCCGACAAGAGTGCGGTCGTGGTGCCGATGATCGCTGCCGCAACCACGATGGGCGCGCCGAGCATGGGGAGCGTGAGTCCCGCGGCGAGCGCATCGATGCTGGTGGCGACGGCGAGCGCGATCAGCGTACCCCACCCGAAGGGCGATGCCGCCGCCCTGTCTTCTTCGTCGGTGCGCTTGTTTCGAGCGACTTCGTAGATCATCTTCAGCCCGATCCCGGCGAGGAGCAAGAATGCTACCCAGTGGGCCCAAGCGCCAATGGCACTCGCGAAGCGCGAACCAATGCCCCAACCAATGACTGGCATTCCGCCTTGAAAGGCTCCGAAAACCAGCGCCATGCGCAGGCCATAGGAGCGCTTCTGGGCGTCTTGCACGAGGCTTTTTGCCGCTGCGACTGCGGTTGCATCCATCGCAAGACCAACCGCGAGCGTAAGAACGCCAAGCACGCGCACGTCACTCTCGTTAGCACGCTTCAGGCCGTGAACGACACGAGATGGTTCTGCGCCCCGCGTGGTCGCGAGAGCTTCTGCGAGGTGCTCGCTCGAAGACAGATCGCACGAAGTTTTCACAGGGTGGCGCGACGGGAGCCCATCGCGTTCTGGCGCTACTTGTTCACTTTCGCCGAGACTGCCGTCACGACACTGAAGACTTCACCGGCAATGTCGCAGTCACCCACAGCCCACGAATCGAGACTCGAGGTAATTCGCGCTGCGAGATAGCGACCCTTAACGCCGAAGTCCTGGATCTTGAACTCGATATCGACTCCGTTCTCGTCGCCGAGATTCTGGACGACCCGCAAGCGGACGCCTCGTTTCGTAGGGGTGAGCTCGTAGTGACCACTTGCGCCCTTTTTGAGGCCGACGGTCTTCTTTTCGGTGTTGACGGACTTCACGAGTCGTCCGTCCACAAGCGAGTTCACGTTCTTCAAGGCGTTGAGCACCGAGGCATCGTCCTTCGTGAGCTTGGCCTCTCCGTTGGTAAAGCCATCCCAGTTGACCGCTCGGCTGCAAGGCTTCTGCTGCGTGATGTCGGAGTCGTCTTCCCCAGATGCGTCGGCGTCAGCGGCACAGCCAGCCGTGAGAATCGACAGGGTGAGGGGAAGAATGGCGAATAGAAATCGTGTGCTCATCAGTGGGAACCTCATCGCAACGTTCGTGCCGAGGGCGCACCTTGCAGCCGATTCGAACATTGGCAGCCCGGGTGAAATTCAGTGAGGTGTTGGAGTCTTTCTGAGGGCTCGCCTACATGCGCCCTCATGGATCGAGGGTCCGCCAGGCCACGAGATGATGTTCCAGAGGGCTCAGGCGCATCTCGTCACGAATTGTGGGCTGCTCCCTGCGGGCTATGGCCTTCAGTGTATTCGACGAGAGACGAGTGGTTCTCGCAAGAGGAGCGCGATCAGAAGGATCTTGCACGAAAGACTCGCAAAGTAGGCAATACGGCCCGGTGGTACGGTTCCTGCTGTGAGGCGAGGCATGAGTGGGTTTCGCCGGGGCGTGTTTGGACTCACGTGTGGAGTCCTTTCCCTCATGGCTTCTGCGGCGTGTTCAGACGACGCGAGTGAAGGGTTTCAACCTTCATCGACCGATCCCACGGCATCGGCGGGCGCGGACGGAGGCAGCGCACGCAGAGACGGGGGCGGCTCCGCCACGCCTCTCGCGGACGCTTCCGCGAAGGATGGTGCAATGGATGGCGCACCGTCACCCCTCCCGCAACCCTGTCTCGACACGTCGACAGCATCGAGTCGTCAACGTCAGGTCCCGAAGAGCTCGGCGACGGCACCGCCGAATGGCTACGTCGAGTATCTGCCGCGCTGCTACAGCGCGCAGAAGCCTGTCCCGTTGATGGTCTTTTGGCACGGCCTCGGTGAGAACGGCAGTGGCGAAGCGAACGAACTCGGGAAGGTTCTCGCGAACGGACCGCCGAAGCTCATTGCCGCAAACAAGTGGGCCGACGATCGTCCCTTCATCGTGCTGAGTCCGCAACACAGTGGCGGTGGTTGTCCTGGAGCTGACGAGATCGATCTGTTCATCACGTTCGCAACGAGCCACTACGCGATCGATGCAAAACGCATCTATCTAACTGGACTCAGTTGCGGCGCCATCGGCTCGTGGCAATACATCGCCAAGTACAAGGACAAGGCGGTCGCTGCCACGCTTCTGATCTCCGGCGACCCGGGCGGCGCGTGGCAGGCCGCCGGCTGCAGTCTCGTATCGAAGCTCGCGCTTTGGTCCGTCCACGGCGATCAAGATCCTACTGTCGGCTTCCAAGGCGACAACGACACCATGCAAAAGCTTCTCGCCTGTCCACAGCCTCGTACAGACGTGCGCTGGAACCCCGTCACGGGCGGCGGGCATGACGCATGGACCACGACGTACGATCTCTCAGCAGGTCGAGGCGATGTCTACGCCTGGATGCTTGCCAACGCGAAGCCTTAGAGCAAGGCCGGCGAAGGCTACGCACACGCGCGAAATGAAAACGGACGGCTCCCCGTTCGGGATGCCGTCCGTTCGACGAAGTTCGCTTGCTCTACTTCGCGTTGTCCGAGCAGACGTAGCTCGTACCGGTCGCGTAGCCGCAACCCGCATCGTTGAAGCGAACGAAACCGTTCGCGTCGATGCCGTTTCCGTCGAGGCCGAGCCAGCAACCGGGCGTGTAATCGCCGTTCGGCTCGCTGTACGCTGCGGGCTTGGCGAACCAGGCACCGTTGTCGATGGCCTTCCAGTTTGCAGAGCAGGTTTGGTCACCGGAGTTCATGGCGCAGCCGGTGTAGTTGCCTGCGGCGAGGCCGTACACACCAGGAACGATCTTGAAGTGGCTGATGGTGTACTTGTTGAACATCGCAGTGAGATGCGCGAGCGTGCGCGGGACCGCGAGGTTCAGGCCGACCGCTTGGCACGAGTTGGCCTGGTCGAAGCGCGTCGTACTGATGCCGTTGCCGTTGATCGGATAGTAGGTGTAGCCACCACCGTCCGTCGTCATGTCGCAGAACACCGTGATCGCAGGGAGAGCGCCGTTGCCATCCGGATCGACCATGTAGTCGCCGTCGACTGCCGCCGGGTTGGCCAGCTTGATCTCTTTGCAGGTCTGAGGCGTCTTGCAGGTGACGTCGATGTTCGTGATGGCGGCGGTCGTGACCATTCCGCTGCCGTTTGCGATCGTGCAAACTTGATTCGCAGGGTGCGTCTTCACGGTCGCGGCATAGTTCGCGCCGCTCGCAACGTTGGTCGCGAAGCTGAAGGCGGCGTTCTGGGTGAGCGTGAGGTCGTCCGCGCCGTTGTTCTGCAAGACGACCGTGCCCGTGAGACCCGCCACGGTTCCGCCGACCTTGAAGGTCTTCGTCGTGCACGCGATGGCCACGTCCGTAACGTTCGCAATCCCCATCGTTCCCGTGCCCTTGGTGACCACGCAGTCTTGGGTCGGGTCCGTGGGCTGCGTCTTCACTGCAACCGTGTAGTTCTGGCCGGTCGTCACCTTGTTCGTAAAGGTGAACGTGAACGGGCCCGCCTTCGGAATCGTGATGTCTCCGGCACCGTTCAGGGTGATGACGACATTCGTGCCCAAGAGGCCAGTGACGGCGCCACCCACGGTGAACGATCCGAGCGGCACGTCCGGCGCGGCGTCCTTGATGCCCGTGTCGGTTCCAGCATCGTTGCCACCGCTGCTACTGCTGCTGCTGCTGCTGGTGCTGGCATCTGTACCGCCGCTCGAGCTGCTCGACGACGAGCTGCCCGCGTCCTCACCGGTGGAGGTGCTCGATCCGCAAGCGAGGACCAAGAGCGCAAGGACGGGAGGAAGGCCAACAAAGAGAATGGTTCGATTTCGCATGAGAGACTCCAGATGAGGAGGACGCGTGTGCGTCGTGAGTGGAAGCGCAGTTACGCGCAAGATGTCACACCGTACCTCAGTTGCATGAGCTCGCGCGGACAATCACAGCGAACTCCATGCACTCATCATGTATTGAGTCACACGTATGAAATACACGGACGACACATCGGAATTCCCTTGGTGCGCACGTGTATGTTCCACGCATTTACGGGGTAGTCCCGACGACTCCTCTGCGCCACCGCGTCGGAGGTTGACCTCCGCCCTAGGGTCCCGTCAAAGGTCGAGGACCTGTCGCACCTTCCGCGTGAGCGAATCCGGCGTGAATGGCTTTTGGAGGAACGACGCGCCAGAGTCCAGGACGCCGTGTTGCACGACCACGTTGTCCGTGTAGCCAGACATGAAGATCGTCTTGATGCCCGCACGCGTCGAGCCAATGCGTTCTGCGAGCAGACGGCCGTTCATCTTGGGCATGACGACATCGGTCAAGAGCAGATGGATCTTGGTCGGATGTTGCTCGTCAATCAGAAGAGCTTCGGCGGGGCTTCTCGCTTCGAGCACGTGGTAGCCGGCCCTCTTGAGGATCCCCACCGCAACGCCACGGACCTGATCTTCGTCTTCGACCAGAAGAATCGTCTCGGTCCCGCGCGCTTCTTGCGTCGACTCGCTGTTCGCGAGCTTCCAGTCGGTCTTTCCCTCTGCTCGCGGCAAGTAGATCTTGAACGACGTACCGACTCCGGGCTCGCTGTAGAGCCGGATGTTGCCTCCGCTCTGCTTCACGATACCGAATACCGTCGAGAGGCCAAGCCCAGTGCCCTTGCCTACTTCCTTGGTCGTGAAGAAGGGCTCGAACACGTGGGCCTGCGTCGCTTTGTCTATCCCCGTACCCGTGTCGCTCACCGCCATCATCACGTAGGGGCCTGGCGTTACGCCCTCTTGCTCCTGAGCGTAAGATGCGTCGAGTTCGACGTTGGATGTCTCGATCGTCAGCTTGCCGCCGGTCGGCATCGCATCGCGCGCGTTGACGACGAGGTTCATCAGCACTTGCTCGATCTGGCCTGGGTCGGCTTTGACCTTGGCGAGCTTCGGCGCCATGGGCAGCTTGAACTCGATGTCTTCGCCGATGACGCGCGCGAGCATCTTGTTCACGTTGCCGATGATGTCGTTCAAGTCGAGAATTCTGAGGTCGAGAATCTGCTGACGGCTGAAGGCGAGCATCTGCCGCGTGAGCTCTGCTGCGCGCTGCCCCGCCTTCTTGATCTCGTCCAGGTCGGCGCGAGCGGCGTCATTGGGCTGCAAATCGGAGCTGAGAATTTCGCTGTAACTCAGGATCACGGACAGGAGGTTGTTGAAGTCGTGAGCGATGCCGCCCGCGAGACGCCCCACAGCCTCGAGCTTCTGGGCTTGCCGGAGCTGCTCTTCGCTCTTCCGAAGAGCGTCATTGGCGCGTCGCAAGTCGGCCGTGCGCGCTTCGACGCGCGACTCGAGCTCCTCTTGGAGCCTGCGAAGTTGCCTGTTGGTCTCTTGGAGCTCTTGCGCGCGGCGATAGATTTCGGCCTCCATTTGTCCGGCACGCGTTCGAAGCTCTTCGGTGGCTTTGTGTTGGGCGCTGCCCTCTTGCTTCAAACGAACGAACTCCGTCACGTCCTCTGCGCGATGGAGGATGTACGCGATGCGGCCGTCATCGTGCTTGATCGGCAAGTTGACAGGGCTCCAGTAGCGCTCTTCGAATCCGCCACCTTCGGACTCTGGCCGGCGAATGTCGTACTTCTGTACGGCCATGGCGTCCGAACGGCCATGCTTCAACACGCGCTCGAGCGACGCGCGCAAGTTGGAGACACCGGTTGCGGAGAGGTCATCCGGATTGTCCGGAAAGACGTCGAAGAGACCGCGGCCGACAATTTGATCGCGCTGCGTCATCGTGGCCTGCAAGTACGCGTCACTCACGGCGACGATCACGAAGTCGGTGGACAGGACGAGGTAGAGGCCCGGTCCAGACTCGAAAAGCTTCTGAAAATCCGGTGTGGAACGGGGGTCGTCGCTTGGCATCGCCATCGAGATTACCTTATGGATGAGCTAAATGGTTTCGAGTTTGGTTTGTTGGAACACGCGTTCGAGCCCACCACATCGAGCCCACCACGTTGCGAAGATCCGAGCTCAATGATCGCACGACCCCCTTTCACCACGCGCAGATGCCCGGGTCGAACGCAGCGACAAGGCTCTTCGTTGCACGGCGGTACACGATGGCGGCTTTCATGACCAAGCCACCTTGGTCGTCGCGCACGGGGCAATACACGAACGCATCCGACGTTTGTGCACCGGTTGCGTAGTCGAAGGCGAAGTCCCAATGTGTACCGCGTAGGCGAAAGTATTCGCGCGAATACAAGAGCAACAGTCCATCGAAGAAGCCGCTCGGGGACACATCGATGATCCGCGTATTCGAAGGGTCGGTGATGAAGGGTATCTGGAGCGCGGCGTCTCGGCCGGAGACCCTTCCCGCAACCTCGGTCGCCCGGACGGAAGCCGCTGCGATAGCGTGCCCAATGAAGTAAAATGCCTCGTAGCTTGCGCCCGAAGAGGGTGCACCTAGTCCGTACTTCGAACGATAGCGAGTGACGAAGCCTTCGTAGTTACTCTGGGTTCCGTACGATGAGGACACACGAAAGCCGGTGACGCGCTTTCGAAGGTCTTCGTTGCCCCCCACAGTGTGGATGATGTCTTCGTCTTTGGTCGAGTTCGAGAGAAGCATGTACTGCGGCTTCGCGACGTCAGCCGGCCACGCCCCTTCGATTCTGGGTAGGTACTCGGTCAACGAAGCGCCATCGGCAGCGAGCAGTACGATATCGGGTCGAAAGGATGCGATACCCCCCGCGACTTCGGCGAAGTCGGGCGCATTCACAGGAACGTCGAGGTACCTGAAGTCGTCCGCCTGTTGCGCAACGGACATGCCGTTCACCGTGAGAGTGCCGGCAATGGTCTTCTCGAGCGCGGCGGCGCTCGGGGTCTTCGGCGAGAGGTAGAGAAGGCGAAGCTTCGTCCCATTGACCGGCCCCGAACCAGCGCGAATGCGCGCTTCCATGTCCCTCACCCATCGGGACACGAGGGGATTCACGGTAGGGCCGTAGTCAGGAACCATGTTGAAAAGGAGACCCCCAGTTTCGGTGGAAGCAAACAAGGCGGGGTCGCACCCCGTGCAGACCGCAAGCATTCTGTACTTGAGGAGTTGGGGGAGCGCCGCCTTGACGTCCGATGCATTCGTGAACATGACCGATGCAGCGCCAATCGCATTCAAATGTTCGATCGCTGCGGACACGAGCGCGGGGTCGTTCTTGCTCGTGCAGGAGGACACGACGCGGGCTCTCGCGTCCCTCGTAGAGCCAACGAATCCATTCTTTGGAACAGTGAGCAGCCATTCATCTCTGGCGAGGTCGAGAGAGTGGGCTTCTGCAGTTTCGTCCAAAGATGGGACGTGGTTGTCTTCGGGTCTTCTCGCGTCGAACGGAGTGATCGAGCCCACAACGAGATGAGCCGCATGCGGTGGTAGACGACTCCAACCTTCGGAGATCTCGCAATTCGTGCTCGTGAGTTTGACGCAGGGAGCTTTTCTCGGGTCGAAGCAAGCCCACTTCTCGCCTGGGTGATCGAGCGCGCACTGTTCAGTGGATTGGCAAACGGCCCCGGAAGGCGAAGGGCCCGCGTCGTTGCAGTTCGCGCAAATCCGTGCTGGCGGATCTTGAATCTGCCCGCACGCAAACAGTGCCGTGAGCCCTAGCGCGACGATACGTGTAAAGCACATTGGTACGGCTCTAAGTTGCAACCATCGCATCCGGACGAAACGGGCCCAGGCCACTTCAGCTCAGGTCTTGATGGAGGAGGTCTTGTACGTCCCGTACGGACAGGGCAGCGACGACGTGCCCGTCGATCCCGTCTGAATGGACGTGCGCACGCTCAGCCGCGACCGGCGAAGGGTGAGAGAAAGCTGCTTCCGGAGAATCGGTGGGCGCAGAAGAGACAGGGGAGATTGGTTGTATTCATCACGGCACGCTTATCGTGTCTTTTGTGCGAACGCGACGCCCATCGGGTGTGCCGCATGCGATCCTCCGGCGCTATGCTTGCCGCGAGTATTGGGTTTGCCCCCAACAATTTGGAATAACCGTTTCGCTCGCGCTTCGGTCGCGTACAACTTTCCAGGTCGCGCGAGGCTCATCGCATCGGCTGGCGAAACTTCGCACCGCTATGTGCTGACGCAACGGACCTCTCGTTGCAGGACTCGCCGCTACCTGTCGGCCGGAGCACTGTCGACGGTACACCATCATTCAGAGTCTGCATTCGTGACGGCGGGGCGACACATGCAGTTTCAACGGCAACGCGTCGTCTTCGTCGTGGCGACAGCTGATAGGAGAGGACGAGGATTCGTCGTGTTTCGAGCGCGGACTCGAGCATCGAGCATGGCAACGTGCGCTGCAAGTATCGCTTTCGTCGACACACTACATCTTCGTCGATGTGCATGCATCTGCCACCCGATGCTCAAGCTCTCTCCTGAAAGGATCCCACCATGTCGTCTCCCTCTTTGAACCTCACACTCCGCCGCGTTCGCTCTTTCTGTCCGCACCGATGTGAATACCGGCTCGCGTACGCAGGGAGGCTCGCCCGCCTACCCGCCGAACCGTCGCAGGTCTCGCGAGTGGGGCCCCCGCCATTTCGGTGCGCGGGACGGCCGGCCCTACCTGCTTTTCGCTCGAAGAATCCCATTCGAAGGACCGAGATAACGGTGTATCTTACATCGACTACCGCGTCGTTGCGAAGTCGGTCACGGACCCGCTGGAGAGCTTCTCGCATGGGGCCGCACAGCCACTCCCGAAGGTTCCCGTGATCGACACGCTTTCCGACGAAGAGGCGCTGCGCCAATTTCCCCGAGGTTCGAATCGATTGATCTTTGCAAAGAACCGCTTCGAAGATGGTCGTCTCGACGGATTTCAGCGAAACTGCGCACCTCTCACGTCATGCTCGCCTCCGCAGCGCGGCGGCAGTGCGTGCCGGAAGCTGGGCTTCGACGTACGAGTGACGAAGGCGGAGGTTACCGGTCGCGATGCCTATCGCCTTTCCACGAGCTTGGGATTCGTCGACATCGTCGATGGCGCAGGAACCGTCGTCATCGACCGCAAGCCTGTGACCCTGCGCGTCAACGAAGACACGCTCCAGTTCGAGTTCCCTGCCTCGAGCACTCCGGCCGATGCGAACGGCCTCTTCCAGGAGTTTTCGAACAGTACGTGTACTTTCCCGTTTTCCTGGACCGCGATGTGAGGTGACCTGGTCCACCGTCGATCCAGCCGCGACGAACATTGCGCGCGCGGTGAATGTTCGCGATGTGGTGTCGTCCATCCTGCATGCGAAAACTTTCCTACTTGCTTCTTGGCTTCGTCATTGCGTGTTCCACGGTCAGCAGCGACAGGGTCGCAACCAATCAAATCAGCGCCAGCGTCGACGTCGACGTCTACACACAGGTGCCGGGACTCACCACAGGAGAAGGCGCTGGGACGAAGGTAGAAGTGAAGCTGAACAGCGATGAGGGAAACGTGACGCTGGCAGCGGGTGACACGTTGAGTGGAAAGAGCGACAAGGGCGCAGATCTCTCGTTCAAACCGGAAGAGTTCCTCGGCACGCATAGCTATGTCGCTCGCTTCCCTGGCCTCGACAGCAAGACGGTTTCTGTATCCTTCAAACGTGCGAATGGCACTTCCGCTCCGTCGTCCACAGTGATGCTCCCGGCGGCCCTCTCACTTACGACCCCGCTTCCGAACACGATGACCTACAGCGCTTCCTTGAAAGTGGCATGGACCAACAAGCTCGCCGGCGCGAAGATGACGTACCGCACCTTTCCCTGCGGCGGCGTGGGAACGACTGAATTCGACAGCGATGAGATGTCGGATGAAGGCGAGCGCGAATTCACCGGAGCAGATCTCGCCGGGAAGACGCCTCCTGCGTCCCCCATGTGTCTCAAACTCGAGCTCAAACGGAAGATCGTGGAAGGCAATGTCGACCCCGCCTTCAAGAAGGGAAGCGTCAGCGCAACGCGCCACGATATCTACGACATCACCGTCACACCTTGAGGTCACAACGCGCGGTCAGCGACGACCACAGAGTGCCTACGTTGCCCACGGAGAACACTTTGTGATGCGCCACCGCGCTGCGGGTTTCGAAGGAACCGCCCCGATGCCCGCGGGGCACCCCATATCCCCGCGTCAGGGCGACGAGGGCAGGCCAAACAGCCGGCCGTGGGGTGCATGAAGGTGGCAATTCATGCAGGCGGCAACGCGACCTGCGGCGGTAACCACTCCGTCTACGTATGTACCATACACCCAACCATCGTCGGTCCCGGACGCGGGAGAACGCGGACGTACCATGATGAAAAGCGGTCCCTTCTCCCCGGCGCAAAAGCGCTTGCCGCCGGACGTCGCAGCGATGCGTTCGTCACCTCGCGAGCATTCCTTGGGTGCCCATGACTCTTTGACCAGCACCTGCGCCGTCGAACGAAAGACGTCCCACGGGCCTGGCTGGATCCCCGAGGAAGGGGGTCTCGTGAAGACAGGATCACGCGCATGGGTGCCCACATCTGCGTGAGCGGGGAGCGTCGTGTGCGTTTCCGCTGCGTAGGCGGCCGGGTCTTGCAAAAACAGATGGTAGACTTTTCGCGCGTGTTCGCCGCTCTTGGCCGCCGATAGGAACGTCGGATCCGGCGGGGGTGCCAAGCAATCGAGCGGTGCCCAAAACAGTGCATCCGAACGACCGAGCCAAAGATGACCCTCGGCAACCTGACGCACGAGCGGCGCCAGCGCCGGGTCAACGATGGGACCTTCTTGCGCGATCTTCTCCGGGATCGAAGGGGGCACGGAAGCCGAAGGCGACGGCTCTCGCGGCGAGTTCGAGACGCACGCGATGAGCGTAAGCAACGCAACTGGCTTCGCCGAACCGATCTTCACGAGAGTGTCTTACCACGTCGTCGGACGGAGATTCCTTGAGCAGATCTATTTAACTATTAAGTTGAATAGATGCCCTCGTGGCGCTAGGCTGCCTTTCATGGCTGAAGCGTCGGCGGCTCAGTTGGACCACATCTTCCACGCGCTTTCCGATTCCACGCGGCGGTCCATCCTCAGGCGCATTGCGCGACGGGAGCGGGCCGTGGGGGAGATCGCCCGGACCTATTCGATGTCGCTCGCTGCGGTGTCCAAGCACATTCAAAGCTTGGAGCGAGCAGGACTCGTGACGCGGCGACGCGAAGGGAACTTCTTCTACCTTCGCCTGAACCCTCGGGGGATGAGCGCGGCCGACAAGTGGATGCAGTTCTACAAGGAGTTCTGGGACGAGAGTCTCGACAAGCTCAAACACTTTCTCGAGAACGAAGATACGGAGGAATCATGACAGCGAGCCCGCAGGTAACCGTGACCAAGTTCATTCGCGCTCGGCGCGCTCGCGTGTTCCGAGCATGGCTCGATCCGGAGCTCGCCGTGCGGTGGTTCAGTCCGGAAAGTTTGACGCCCCTCTCGTTCCGCAGCGATGCGAAAGTTGGCGGGACCTACACGCACGTGATGACGGGTCCCGAGGGGCCGCACATCACGACCGTCGGGAGCTATCTCGAGATCATCGAAAACGAGAAGCTCGTTTTTACCTGGGGCAAGGAAGGTGTGACGCCCCCCGAGTCTGTCGTGACGGTCATGCTGCAGGATCAAGATGGCGGCACACTGCTCACCCTCACGCATTCGAAGCTCCCGGACGATCTGGTGCCAGGTCACGTGGCAGGTTGGGAGAGCGCACTCAGGCACATGGTCGCCTGCTTCGAGGGGGAATCAAAATGATGCAGGTTACAGCGTTTCGGTGGGTTCCGCCTTTCGCGCAGGGTTTGGTCCGCGACCTTCGGGTCCGTTGGGCCTTGGAAGAGGCGGGGCTTCCTTACGAGGTTCGTTTGATCGGACCGGACGATCAGAAGTCGAAGGCCTACCGAAAATTGCAGCCCTTCGGCCAAGTACCCGTTCTAGAGGACGGTGAGCTTCATCTCTTCGAGAGCGGCGCCATCGTGCTTCACGTTGCCGAAAGGTCGGCAGGGTTGCTTCCGAGGGAGCACGCAGCGAGAGAGCGCGCCCGCACGTGGGTCTTTGCGGCCATCAATTCGATCGAGCCCTTCATCCAGAATCTCACGCAGATCGATCTATTCAATGCCGACAAGCCGTGGGCGGTCGAGCGACGCCCCGTGGTCGTGGACATGCTGCGCGATCGCTTGCAAAAGCTGACGGACTGGATGGACGGGCGAAACTACCTCGAAGACGAAACGTTCACCGTCGGCGATCTCATGATGACGACCGTGCTCAGGATACTGCGGCACGTCGACCTGCTCGAAAAGGAGTTCCCCCAGCTCCACGCTTACCGGAAAAGGTGCGAAGAGCGCCCTTCGTTCGTGAAAGCACTCGGCGACCAGATGAAAGTGTTCTCGGAGAACACGCCGAAGTCGTAAGGCCTCCTCGAAGACCCCACCGATTTGTCGACGCCGCCCGTCAGACGTAGTCGGTGTAACCCTTTTCACCGGGCGTGTAGAACGTCGACGGATCTGGCGGCGTGAGCGCCTCGCCCGATTTCAGCTTCGAGACGAGCTTCGGGTTCGAAATGAACTTGGATGCGAACCCGATGAGGTCGCCGCGCTTCTCCTGAAGGTCCGCTTCGGCGCGCTTCGCATCGTAGCCTCCGGACAGGATGAACGTGCCCGAGAAAGCGGCGCGCATGCCTCGAACGAGCTCCTCGCTCGGTTTCGGCGCTCCTTGGGCGCTGTGATCCACCATGTGAATGTAGACGATCTTCAGCGCTGACAGCTGCTTCGCGAGTTCCATGTAGAGCGCATCGGTCTCTGCGTCGGTTTCCATCGAGTTGAACACGCCGTACGGAGAGAGACGGATGCCAACCTTGTCTGCACCGATGGCTGCGGCACAACGACGCGCTGCTTCTACGGCGAAGCGCGCACGGTTGGCCACGGAGCCGCCCCACTTGTCGTCACGCTTGTTCGATGCGGTATTCAGGAACTGCTCGATCAAGTAGCCGTTGGCGCCGTGGAGCTCGATGCCATCGAAGCCTGCTTCCATCGCGAGCTTTGCGCTCGTGGTGTACTCGTCGAGGGTCGCTTCCACCTCCGCGTCCGTCAGCGCGTGCGGCGTGGGATGGTCCTGCATGCCGGCTGCGTCCGTGTACATCTTCCCGGGAGCCGCGACCGCCGATGGGCCTACCACCTTGGCGCCAGGGGGAAGGTTTTGTGGAGCGCCAATGCGTCCTGTGTGCATGAGCTGCACGAAGATCTTTCCGCCCGCCTTGTGCACGGCGTCCGTCACGGCTTTCCAACCGGCCACCTGGGCTGCATTGAAAAGGCCCGGGATACGCGCGTATCCCAAGCCGTTCGGCGACGGCGACGTTCCCTCCGTCACGATGAGCCCGGCCTCGGCGCGCTGCGCGTAATACGTAGCGACAATTGGCCCCGGAATGTTGTCGATGCTGCGGCTGCGGGTCATCGGGCCCATGACCACGCGATTCTTGAGCGTGAGCGAACCAAGGGTGGTCGGGGAAAAGAGGAGGCTTTCGGTCATGGGCGGCACGTTAAGCACCAGCGCATCACTGCGCCAGGGCCCTGCGACGCTTTTTCCGAAGAACGCGATGCAACCTTCGCAACCGCCATGCCTCTTGCGCAGTGCCAAGTCACCCTTGGGTCGCTTCGGCCGTCCCGCCAGGCTTATCGGAAGCTGTACGAGCTGCCGTTCAGCGTGATGCTGGACACGGTCTCGCCGGACATCTTCACGACGAGAGTAACGGATTCGCCGTCGATGCACTTGACGCCGTCTTTCGCAACCCAACCCGTGTTCTTGGAGATGTCGATGTCGGGCGTATACGTTTGCGTCTGAAGGCCCTTCTGGGACAACCCTTGCTTGAGTCCAATCGTCATCGTGCCGTTGCAGATGCCGCTTCCCACCGATGGCTGCGTGCACTTGACGGTCAGCACGTTGTTCATCATGCCGCCTTGCTTGATGGAGCAGGTATTGTACTTCGACGTTGCGACTCCGTTGATGCCTTCTGCGCCGAAACTATGAAGCGGCTTCTCTGCAGTAACGTCACTCTCGTTCGCTCCAGGCTCCGCCTCGGACGCGCAGCCTCCTGCTCCGAGGCCAATCGTGACGAGCACGAGAGTTGAAGCGAGCTTGCCGACGACGATCGAAACGTGTTTGACGTGACTGCGGAGAATATTCATTTGTACCTTTCAAGTTGCGACGTGACGCGCTCTGCGCCGCGCAAACTGAAAGAGAGCACCAAGCATGCCATGCGCGCGATCAAGGCATCCGAACACTCTCGTTGCGAGCACGGCAACGTCATTGTAATCCTCGGTCGCAAATTCTTCCGTGCGCACATTTCCTCGAATGCGCGTGGATCCGGGCCTGGATCGGAACTGCATCGACGAACGGACTCTCCGGTTCGTTGATGGTAAAAAGGGAAACCGATGCGCCCTCTCGCTCGAATTGTCCGCACTCACGTCGCTCTCTTTGGAGTGTTCGGCGCGCTGGTGGCAGGTGCCTGCCAGACGCCAACGCAGGTCACCCTCGAGCTGCGGACCGATGTGCCTTGTTCGTCGGTCCGGGGCGTCTCCATCACCGTCGGGTCCCCTGGCACCGTGGAGTCCGCGAGTCCTGGCACGACGGTCTACGCGTGCAATGACGGATACATTGGAACGCTCGCGGTGGTCCCGTCCGGCGCCAAAGATGGGCGCCTCGCCGTTCGCGCTGTCCTCGGCGTCGATGTCCCGTCCGATCAGTGCAATGTGCAATCGAAGTATCGCGGTTGCATCGTCGTTCGTCGGGAACTTTCCTTCGTTCCCCGGAGCAACCTCCTCGTTCCGATTGGATTCTACGCAGCGTGTCGCAACGTCGCATGCGACAGCAATTCGACCTGCAAAGGTCGCGGCGAATGCGTATCTTCTCTCCTTTCGAACGTGGATGGGGACGCAGGCACGCCGCCGATTGGAGACGGTGGTTCGTACGTCTGCGCGACAGACAAGGACTGTCCCGTGTTGGACACGGTTCCTCCGAAATGCTCCGTTGGACGCTGCAGTCTGGGAGAGTGCGCCTACAGCGCCAGGGACGAGGACGGCGACAACGACCGTGCAGCCAACTGCGTCTCACAGGTCAAGACCATCGCCGTGTCTACGGGGAACGACTGCGACGACAAGGACCCAACGATCAGCAGCAAGATCGCGCACCCGTGCACGAACCCCACCCCGGGCTGTGGCCCCGGGAGCCAGACATGCAACCCGGCGGATTATCGCAAGGTTGGCCCGTGCGTGAGCCCAAGTGCGAAACCCTTCGATTGCAGCAACCTCCTCGACAACGACTGCAACGGCGTAGTGGATGCCGACGAGCTTACCCCCATCCCCGCTGTAGACGTGGGCAAGCTCTGCGCGAACCTCTATCGATGCCCGACGGGGAGCGTGAACCCCGACCGCCTTCCTCTCTGCCGGACCGCGAATTCCTACACCATCGATTGCGCACCGACCGATCCGAACCTCATTGGCTTTGCCGCCGTCACCTCCAACGGGCAGTTCGGAAGTGACATGGCGCCGCTCGGCGTCTCGTCCGAGCTCAAGGTCTTTCCTTCGGGGCAGCTCACATCCTGCTGCAATCCGTGTATTTCCAACACGAATCTCTGCAAGGCGGGAACGACGTGTGCTCTCACCCCGAAGCTGCCGACCATTCAGTGACCGAGAAGGGGTGCGACGCCCTTCTCCCCGCTGGCCCTACGCGCCGCTACTGAGCGCGGCAGGTGCGAACGGAGTAATACTGCTTCCAGCCTGTCGGGCCTCCTGGGCCGAAACCCGAAGGCGTGCAGGAGCAGCTCTTCTTTTGGCTGTTCGCTTCCGCGGCGCTGCAAGATGCGTTCGCTTGCGGGAGGGTCGTCTGGACACATCCCGTCTTGCATTCCGCCTCGCTCGCATAGCCGTAGTTCTCGTAGCTCGACGCAACCCACGCATACGTTGCGGCGGGAGGCGGAGGAGCCGAACAGACCGGCTTGGCGAAGAAACGTTTCCACCCCGTCGGACCGCCTGAACCGAAACCTGACGGCGTGCAAGAACAGCTGGGAGTACCCGTGGAACCGATTGGCGCGCACGCGGTTCCTACGGTCGGAAGCGAAGAAGCCGTGCATCCTGTTTGACATTCGGCTTGCGAGGCAAATCCTTGCTGTTCCGAGGTGACGATCGACCAAACCCCGTTCGGTACGGCGTTGCACTTGCAAACCGTCTTTTCGACCGTGATGAGCCCCTTGAATCCGAGGTCTTCGCAGTCGCTGTACTTGGTCGTCGTCGGTGCCCCATCTGCGCAGCTCTGTCCGGTAGCGCCCGCAGGCACTGACGCCGTCGACGCAACGAGTTGCTGGCAGGCAGCCAACGAAGCAACACGCTGGCTGCTCGTGGTGCAAGAAAGTTTCGAGAGTGCGTCCTCACTCGTGGCCGTTTCCTCTTCCGTCTGTGCGGCGCAGCCAACGATCGACAACAACCCACCGACCACCAACGACGAGAGCGAAATTTGCGCGAACTTTTTCATGGGACACTCACCTCTCCGACAAACAAATGGTTCGGCTCCTGCGTCGAATGACGAGCAGCCAATCAAGACGGATCGTGTCGCTCGCCAAGAGCGCATCGTTCCGGGTGAAGTCCGTCTATCCAAACTGCATGCCAGGGCGTGCCCGAGCGCCCATCACGAAGATCGCCTGCGAAACCGGCCGCAAGCGGACGATTGCCTACCTTTCCTCCGAGGATGAGGCGCATCACCCTTGGATCACCCCCAGACCCCCGGGATCTTCGTGAAATCGCTGCATGATTGGAGAATTGCAGCGACGCTGCTCTCGAGCCTGCGTGCTTGCTTCTTGCTCGCGTCCACCGGCTCGAGGCAGAACACTGGTGCCACGCTCGGCCCCACGAACGCATGTCGTGACGTACACGCAGGAAGCCTCGATACATGCGACATGCACTCGTTCTCATCCACCGCGCGTGGCCGCAGCGCCGAAGCGATGCGTAGTCCCCCTGATGAACGTCTTCTGCGTCCACCCGGGGTCTGCCGCGAGAGTTGCGATGTGTGGAAGCTGCCTCCATCCACTCTGATGGATCGAGCTCATACCTGAGTTGTGCAAAGGCCTGCCCGCTCGAACGCGCTCACTTCGCGCAAATCCCGAGAATGTCGTCGGCGCGAGCGTCGGCACGCGTAGTGCAATTGTGTTTCTCCGAAGTCGCGAGAGAGCAGAGGACGCCGCAGCGGCCCGACTCTTTCGCGGAAAGACTTCTACTTTCAACAGACAGGCAGAGGGTGATTCACATGAGCAACGACATCAAGAAGGGCGCATCGAAGAAGCTTACCGTCTCCGAGGAGAACCTCGGCGAACTCAAGGGCGGCGTGAAGGGCTGCCAGAAAACAGCTTCGGGCTGCGTGAACGACAACAGCAGCAAGTGCGTCTGCAAGCCAGGCGACGGCACCGGTCCCGCGGGTACGGGCCGCGCAGTCCACCTCTGAGTCGTTGCTCCAAAGCGAAGGGTCTTCCGGCCAGTCCGGGGGACCTTTCGGCATTTTGTGGTCGACGAGCGAGCCCGTCTACGCGCCTCCCTAGAAAGCGCCCGAGGCTCCCAAACCATAGCCGCCGATGCCGACGCTGGTGGGGCCGCTGGCAACAAGTCGTCACGACGTCGCTTCACCGTGGCTTGGCGTTGGGGTCACCGTGACATAGCGCTTCGACAGGTCGACTGGCGCTACGATCACTTCGCCTTCGAGGTGCACGATACTGACATCCGTCGGGAAGTGGATGGGCGCATGGAAGCGCACGCCCACCCGCCGCACGTCCGGTGACCCACGCCACGCACTGACCGCTCGCGCTGCCGTCCACATGCCATGGATGAGTGGGCGTGGATGTCCGAAGGGACGCGCCGTGAGCGTGTGCAGGTGGATGGGATCGATGTTCTTGCTGATCGTACCGTACTGGAGTCCCTTCTCCGGACCGATGTGTACGTGTTCGCGATCCCGAGGTGGCACCTTCTCGGCAAGTCGCTCGTCCTCGCGGTGTCTCCGAGAGGACGTCGTCTTCTTGCATGCGGTAGTCGAGCTCGACCAAGCGCGCTCTCCATCGATGAAGAGGTCCGTCTCGATCGTGAAGTCGACGCCGGCCGCGTGTCGCGCGAAGCGCCCGAGTGTGCTCCGGAAAGTCCAAAGTC
This sequence comes from Polyangiaceae bacterium, assembly GCA_046351415.1. Classification (GTDB taxonomy): domain Bacteria; phylum Myxococcota_A; class Polyangia; order Polyangiales; family Polyangiaceae; genus JABFRG01. The sequence continues at coordinate 130,022 of JAXLYO010000006.1, forward strand.
CGGCCTTGAGTACGCGGTGGACGCCGATCGCTTCGGCCTTGTGCAAGAGCCCGAGCGGAAACATCGGGAAGGCGCGCTGCGAGACGAGCGCAAAGTGAACCGGCGTCAGCAGTGCATATGGATAGAGCGGATGGACGCTCTCGTGAGGCCATGCGACGCAGTCGGCATACCGACGCGCATGCGGCGCATCGAAGGGCAACGTGGCCTCAGAAACGATGGACTGGTCGGGTAGCGAGCGCCAAGAGCGAAGCTTGCCCAGATGAATCGGCAGCGTCGCAAAACCTCGAATCATCGTGAGCCAGGAAGCCATGAGCGTTCGTGGGCCGTGCCCCCCGGGAGCGTACGCCGCGCTTTTTGGCGCGTGAAGCCTTTACCGTTGGCGCTCCCAAGAGTGCAGCGTGGGCATGAAAGGTCGCATGTTTCCGGCGCACGATGACAACCGTCTACCTACACGCAGGATGTACTTGCGAATTTGTGCGAATGCGCGCGCAACGCAATACTTTCGAGAAGCCGCGGTGCCCTCCCTCGATCCTCATCATCCACCCTTCACCGCGCACGAAAGGTCCTCATGTCGTCTCTCTCTCGCACTCGTACTCTTGCTCTCGTTGCATCCTCTGGCGTCGTTCTCACTCTGATCGCATGCGGTGATAGCGCCACTCCTTCTTCCTCCTCCTCGTCGTCGTCCTCGAGCTCCGGCGGCGCCGACGGCGGAAGCACGTCTTCGTCTTCTTCGTCTTCTTCGTCTTCTTCGTCTTCGAGCTCCGGCGGAAATGACGGCGGAAGTTCGTCCGGCGACGGTGCCACCGAAGCCAAGTTTGCCGTCGGCGGACAAGTCACCGGTCTTTCAGGAAAGGGTCTCGTTCTCGCGAACGGCGCAGAGACGCTCAACGTGAGCGCAAACGGTTCGTTCGCATTCCCGACCAAGGTCGCCAAAGGCCAGAGTTTTGCCGTCACCGTGAAGACGCAGCCGTCCGACCCCTCCCAAGCGTGCACCGTGAGCGGTGGCACAGGTACCGTGGTGAGCGGTGATATCACGACCGTCGTCGTCAACTGCTCGACGAACAAGTTCACGGTGAGCGGAAACGTGTCGGGCCTGACGGGTGCCGGCTTGGTACTGCAGAACAACAGCGGAGACGATGCGACCATCGCCGCGGATGGCGCCTTTGCGTTCGGCACGTCACTCCCCGACGGCTCGAACTACGCCGTCACCGTGAAGACCCAGCCTGCAGGACAAATCTGCAGCGTAGCAAACGGCTCAGGAAAGCTCGCGGGGGCAAATGTGTCGAACGTGGGCGTCACCTGCAAGACGACCTACGACGTCGGCGGCACCGTGACTGGGCTCGTCGGAACTGGGCTCGTCCTCACGAACAACGGTGGAGACGACATCACGCGCGATGTGAGTGGCGCCTTCGTGTTCCCCACGAAGATCGCGAGCGGCTCGAACTATGTCGTCGCCATCAAGACGCAACCTTCCGTGCCGGATCAGATGTGCACTGTCGTCGACGGAAGCGGAACCGTCGCGAACGCCGACGTAACCTCCGTCATCGTGAAGTGTGCTTCGCAATCGTGCAGCACGCCGAACGAAGGTGGAACGGCAAGCATCACCTGCCCAGATGGAACGTTCGTGAAGAGCATCGATTTCGCGAGCTACGGAACGCCGACGGGCAACTGCGGGGCCTTCGCGGCGAGCGCTTGCAATGCAGCTACGTCACAAGCGGTCGTCGAGGCTGCGTGCCTCGGCAAGGCGAGCTGCACCGTGAACGCGACGAACGGCGTCTTCGGTGATCCCTGCGTCGGAACGTTCAAGCGATTGTACATCCAGGCCACTTGCGAATAGCCGGCCGTCTTCTGCATCACTACGGGCAAGCCATCGGAGCTTGCCCGGTGAGTGGAAGCGGATAGCAGACAGCATCTATCGTAGAGGCGACCTTGAGTCCGTTGACGGAGCACTCGGTCTTCTCTCCGATGCAGCCCTTTGCGGAATTGGGATGGCGCGCGAGGCGCGCCGATACATTCTGCTCATCGCGCGTTTCCTTGGAGGCGAAGGGACCGTAATAGATGCGACCGGGCTGAAACCCCAAGCATCCTTCCTCTCCTTCGCCCGGGGACGTCACGACGAGATCTCGATAGCCGTCGCCATTGACGTCTGTGGAGGCGAAGGAGATGCCCATGAGGGGTGCGAGCCCGGCGTTCGGAGGCCCGCTGATGACGAGGTCTGCGGACTGCCACGAGTGGTCGCCCACGAGCGGCCCATAGAAGACGTGCACTCTATTATCCCAAGGAACGCCGACGCCGAGATCCATTTGGCCGTCGCCATTGACATCGATCGTGCCTACCGCCAGCCACCAGGATGGTCCATCGATTCCCGTGATGCTCGCGACCGCCGGCGCTCCAACGTCGAGGCGATGCTCGCTTTGCCCGACCTTCACGATTGCAACACTGTCCGGGACCATGTCCCCAGTCAAATCGATGAGCATCGTGCTTCGTTTCGCCGGGTCGTCCCAGAAGAGAAGCGCGGAGGCCGCTTCACAACCAGGGTTCTTCCCTGCATCGACGAGAGCGCCGTCTCGGACCCGAGCATCCGTCCGCCCTGCATCTGCGGCGCTGTCGGCGTTCGCGAGAGAGGATCCTTCGTCCAGGGCCGCATCGCCCCGAGTCGTATCGGCATCCCGTCGTGACGGCTGAGGGGCACTCGGCCCTTGGACACATGCGGCATGACCGACGAGGAGAGTCGTCGTGAAGAACGCCTTGGTGGAGCGAGTGGGTGTGAGGTACGGCATGGCGACCCGCGAGCGGAGTACGAGCTCACCTGCATGTCACCTCGGATGGGTGCTTTCTACAGATAAGGTGAGCCGCGCTTTCCGACTCGCTCCCCATCGACACGGATCGCGAGCACGACAAAACCCCGAGCGCATGGCCACTCGGGGTTCCTTGATCGAGGTCGTCGCGATCAGCCGCTCGGAATTCAGCCGGTGTCCTTGGGCATGATCATCTTCTTCTTGCCGGTAAGTTCACTCACCGCCTCGTCTCCCAACGTGCCGGCCTTGACCCCGGCAAAGATCTTGAGGCTCTTGACCGTCAGCTTTTTGGACCTTGCCTTCGCGGGGCGTGATTTCGAACTCATGGGGGGGAGGACTCCTTGGCTATTCAACTTTCAGACAAGGAGTTTAGCAACGTCCGTACCACGCCATAGTCAGTCAAAATAGCTCGTCTTTTCGTGACGTCCATGGACGAGACACGCAGATGAATCGAACACGACTGACGTGCACGGGTCCACACGTTGTGGATGTATGCTCGACGCTGGCGGCTTCGCTCGGACCCACACGTGCGCGAACGACCCCGCACTCACGCCAGCAGAAAGACGTGCCGGGGCTCTCGCGCACTGCTCGGCGAAACGCGTGGCGCCTCTGCGAGCAAAGACGCGATGGCTTGGACGACATCGACGGTGAGCAGCTCCTGCAATTCGAGGTGGTGCGCATCGGAGATCTTCGTACGCCAACGGCGCGACACGAGCTGACCCACGAGACGCTTTCGTTGCGTCGTTCGGATGAATGGATCTTTCCACGCGCGTTCGAAGTCCGCGTCCGTTCGCAAACTCATGAACCGAAGGTCGAGCGGGTAACGCGAACCGAACTCGTAGGCTGGGTACTTGGGTGTGGGCATGGGTTCGCTCGCTTGGGCTTTTCTCCAGAGCCTTTCCCCCACTTCTTTCATGAGTCGCTGCTTCCAGCGCTCACGGAGCGGAATCTCTCCCATGAGAGCCGCAATGTCGTCGTCGTGGACTTTTGCATCACGAAGAAAGCGAAACCACCTACGCGCATATGCACGTTGCAGCTCGCCGTACTTGAGCTCCTGCGTCAGCCAGTCGCGGAGTTTCGGACTGCGCAGCATGTCGCGCTCTCCGAAGCCAATGAGCTCACCCGTACAGTAGAACGTGACCAAGTCGCAGAAGAACGCGAGGCTGTTCGTGTCGAACGTCTCACGGCCGCGCGCGCGAAAGAGCCTTCGATACTCCGCGTCGTGTTCAGCGCGATAAGACGTCGTGAGGAGATCGCAGCACGTACCGAGCTTGATGATCTCGTCGAGCTTCACCCGGGAGAGCCACCAATAGTCGACACCAACGGTCGCAACGGCCTCGGACAAGATGTGGCAGAACAAATACGTCTCGAAATTTCCGGCCGAAATCGGTGCCCGCAAGAAGCCCCTGTGGCTCGGCAGGAGCTCGTAGGCCGTGCCGTAAGCCCAAATGTGCAGATAGTCGTGGAGGATGAAGAGAAGCTGCGACACGAAGAGGTCGCCCACGTTGAGGTCACGAATACGAGAGGCCGGCATGTCCCGAAGACACCACGCACCGACAGGTGACCCCACGGGGACGTAGATCTCGCGAAGGAGCGGGTTGAACCCTGTTGCGACGCTCAGGCCTTTGTAGCCATCCCAGCTCCAATCGATCGCGCGGAAGCGAAAATGCACCGCATCGTCTGCAAGAAGCGCGTCGAGGAGTGGAAGGCGAAAAGGAAGCTCCGCGAGACGCTTTCGTATGCGTTGGGCGTCGGACATCGGCGTATGAAGTTATGCCGCCGATCGGCGCTTCGTTGCAACCAATCTGCGATTGAATATCGTCACGGCGTGACCGTCGAACTCGCTCATGCGAGTTTCGCGGTCTGCCCTCGCCATTGTGTTCGCGCTCGGTGCGGAGGGCTGCGTGCTTCCGCGACCCGACGCCAAGCTCGAACCTGAGGAAGGCGCGTTCGTCGCGGTGCTGAGTGGGCAGATGCCCTCTCCCATCGATACCGTCGCGCGCCACGCATGGATCGTCACTCACCACAGTGGGTCGACACACTTTCGACGCTTCGAGATGGGGGGCGGGAGCGAGCGCGACCCGTTCGAAGACTTTGCAGCCGGCGACGTGATGCTTCACGGCAAGCTCGAGATGACGGACGAAGAACTGACCCGCACCGAGGCCTGCCTGAGTACCGCCAAAGAGGCATACCACAAGAAGCACCCGCACTACTTCCCGATCCCTGGCCCCAACAGCAATACGCTCGTCGCCTTTCTCCTGCGAGAGTGTGACCTCCATGTGGAGCTACCTGCCACCGCGATTGGTCGCGACTACGCCGGCCCCGTCGGTGCACAGGTGACCGAGTCGGGAACGGGCGTGCAAGTCGGATCGATCCCGCTCGGCCTTCGCATGGGACTTCGAGAAGGTGTCGAAGTTCAGCTCTTTGGGCTACCCGTCGGTGTCCACACCTATCCTCTCGGTCTCACCGTACCCGTGAACCCCGGTCGAGTCGGCTTTGCAGACGACGCCCACGTGACCCGCCAGTGCAAGTGCCACGCCGATAGGACGCCCCCGTGGACGCCGGACCGTGGCGTTGGCAACGTTGCGATCTTCGGAGCGGGAGGCGGAACGCAAAAGCCTTCCCGCGCTGGCGGGTTCGTCGGGCAAGGAACGGTAGGACTCACGGCACGTGCCATCTACGGCGGACGCGTGGGGTACGGCATGGGGCTCGATTTCGGCCTGGGCGTTGGGGCCCCTTTCGGCTTCGCTGGTCACGCGCATTTGTATCCGGTGGGCATCGGGTATGCGCTCAGTCCAACCGGCTACGTGGGCTTCTTCTCCGGCATCGGCACGTCCGGCGTTTCCAGCACCGTGCCCGCAGGTCTCGACCTCCCGCAGGAGGTGCGCCTCGAATTCGACGTGGGCCGGCGAGCGCGCATCTCCCTGGTCGCAGCCGGCATCTTCGTCGCAGGCGAACCCCGTCGTCGACAAGGTCGACTCCTCTTCGACGAAACGCGCTTCGGCGCGTACGCGCGCATCGGAAAGCTCCACGTGGAGGACGATTTCATTCTGAGCTCGGGCACCTACTTCGGCTTCGAGCGCCGCGAGATCATGGGAAGTCCCTACTTGGGAATGGTCTTCGGAACCGAAATCGGGTCCAGTCTCAAGAAGTGAAGGCCGGCGGGCGAAAGCGTGTCCCACATGCGCCCCGAACACGCCGTGTGTCAGCCCGAACGGCAAAGGTGTCACGCGTTTGCATATCTTGAGAGCGTTCGTTCTCGAGGCCATCTTCGAAGTATTCAACGACCTGCCGCCCCCGAGAAGTCACTCGAGGGTCCTTCGAAGGAGAGCCAACATGATGTCCCCCAAGTCCGGAATCGTCGCTTTCGCTGCCCTCTTCGCTTCGTCCGTTTTGGCGTGCAGTAGCACAACGGTTTCCAAAGGTGGTTCGTCCGAGACCTCTGATGCGTCGTCCTCCTCGAACGCGGACGGTGGAAGCGCGCCCCTCTCCGCGACGACCCGCATTTACGCAACCGTGGTCTCGCACAACGAGCAGGACTCGAATGCCGCCTGCAAACAGGGCCCCAACCATGATGCCGCGAAGTTCGCTGCGAATCGCGTGCTCCTCAAGAAGGTCATCGACGGAGTGGTGCAGCGCGGCGCAGCATACGACTTCCAGAACGACTTTGCCTATCTCCGCGCCATCGACCAGTACGAGACCGAAACGCAACGAAGCGAGACGGGCGGCAAGAGCATCATTGGGTATGCAGCCACCGTTTCTCCGGAACACGTGGCCGTCGACGTGCACCACCACCTCGGCGGACTGGGCAACGACGAGAACTGGGCTGACGTGGCCGCACACTTGAACGCACTCGGCGCTCCGGACAACGGCGTCGTGGGAGGCTTCATTTCGAGCCCCGAAGCCAACGCCGAGATCGACCTCATGCGTGGGTATGCGCAGTCGGGAGTCGTTTCGCTGAAGACCTGGAACGGGTCCTCGAAGACTTGGTATCCGAAGATTCTCTGGGGCGGCGGCACGGCTGGTCATACCGCCGACGCAGAGGCATCCGGCGTATGGCGACCCAAGAGCAACGCTGCCTTCTACACAGATGACGCGTCTTCCAACCTGCCCAACGTCGCAAACTTCCGTGGCAACGTCGACTACAGCGGCCTGGCCGAGCTCGTGTCCATGTACAAGGCAGGTCAGCTCGAGACGGGCAAGATGTACACAGTGACGCTCATGCTCAATCAATGCGAACTCAGCGAAGCGTCTGTCTCTGCAGTGCTCGCGGAGATCGACAAGTACAAGACCGAGACCGCTGCGGGCTGGCTTGCGTGGAAGACGCTGCCTGGCATCGTGTCGGACTGGGAGAACGTGTACGGGCGAGCGCCGCAAATCCACTTTGCAGAGTGAGGGTATGAGGGTCTCCCGGTCAGTGCGATGCCTTCGCGGAGCTATGGGTGAACGAGTACCTCGACCGAACGTGGCTCGGTGAGGACTGTTCGGTGACGGCCGGCCCTTCGATGGAGTCATCGCGCCCCGTGAGCCGCTTGATACACGCGGAAGCCCAAGGAGCCTCGCAGCACGTTCAGGTGCGCGAGGCTTTCGCGTTCCATGGGCAAGGCCGCCGCTAGAACGTACGGATACACGCACCGATACACCCCGATACAGGGTGAGACAGTCCGAAATCATCGGTGATTTCGAGGTGTCTGCAATGGAACGCCCTCTGCAATGTCTCCATCTGAAACCACATCTAGGAGACCTTCATGTTCCAACGTACTTCTGCTCTCTGTCTTCTCGTTCTTGCTTCGATGGGCGCCGCCTGCGCCGCCCCTGCCGCCACGGATGTCGAAGCTCCCGTGGCCCCCGTCGCCTCTGCCGACCCAATGCGCAGCAACACGGATACGCTTCTCGAAGCGGGCCGCGACAAGCGAGCGACGCTCGAAGCGAAGACGCACATCACCGGGTCCTCGCTCAATCCATACGACGTAGCCTGGGAAGCGCTCTCGATGTTCGTCGTGGACCCGCTCATGGGCTACGTGAAGGGCAAAGGGGAAGCACAGATCATGGAGCTCGTGCCTTTCGCCGATGCAACGGATCGGCGTCTCGAAGTACTGAGCCTCAAGATGGATGCGCTCCTCGCCGCGCAGAAGGACATGAAAGACTCCATCGATGGCCTGAAGACTGCACTCGGCGCGAGTACGGCCTTTCTGACCGCGCAAAGCAACCAATCGAACCTCATCGGCTACATGGCCCCGATTACCGCGGCCGCCGAAACGACTTCTACCGCAGGCCTCTCCTACTACCTCTCCGGCAAACCCGCGAAGTCGTCACAAGCGCAGCTCGAGAGCGACATGCAAACATTCATCGACAAGAATTCTCAGGTCGAAATGAGCAAGGCCATGAGCTCGATCGCAGGCGTCGGGAAGTCTTCCGAGTATTTCCCTGCGATTGCGCGGTACGCCGCCCTTACGCGCAACAAACGCTCGAACTTCGAGTCGATGCAGCTGCTCCAGACGGCCTACCTCAACATCGCGATGCGTCAGATTACCGCGCTCAAGCTCATGGCGCAGCGAGACCAGTTCATCGTGTACCTCAAGGAGGATGGCTGGGAAGCGGAGCATCGCGTCTTCGACGACGGCATGGGCGGCGGCGTTCAGGTGGACTACCTCCAGTACATGCGCGACGTCGCTGATTCGTACGTCAGCGCGTCTGTGGCACTGGCAGGCATGCTGAGCGGAGACAGCGTGAACAACGCAACGAGCGACACCGGCAACGTGGTCCTCGCGCCGGAGATCGGCCAAGCGCTGGCACTCGCCGTCGCGAGCGCGCGCGGCGTGGCCGGCGAGTCGGCCGCAAGCCTTCAAGCCGCCACCTCGGGACAATCGATGGCTCGCGTCGTCGTTCTGAGCCGCGGTAACGATGCAACGCTCGCCAACGACAAGAAGCAATCGGCGATCACGTTCGTGTCCGGCACAGCGCGCGCCAACGGAGCCGACGTTGCCCTCGTCGGCTCGGTCGCCACCTCTATCATCGGCAGCAGCGGCGGCACGTGTCTGTCGGGTGCGCTCATGCGGACGGACGGCGATGCCAAAGGAGAGGTGCGCTTGGAGCTCTCGAATGCTTGGCGTTTGACAGAGGTAAGCGCTCCCCTTCCGAGCGGCGCAAGCAAAGCCACCGTTGTACTCAGCGTCAACGGCATGAAGGTTCCCGTCGACGTGTCCGTAACCTCCGCCGACACGTCGGACGCGACGACACAAAGTGGCTACGGATTCCTCGACCTTCGCTTTGCGGGTCGAGCCGCGAACGCCACCCTCGATGCTCAGGCATCATCCAACATGTTCCGGACGACGTGGTCCACCTTCGGCGACAGCGTCCTGCGAAACGGAGCCATCAGCGCAACGGCTGCCTCTCTCGCTGGTGGCGATGCGAGTGCAGGGGCAGATCAGTGGGTTCGCTTGAATGTGAAGGTGAACAACAGCGTGCGCGGCGCCAAGCTCTGGACCGTGAGCCGCGGAAGCGTCGCCATGAACCTTCAATACAACCCGTCGAGTCCCAACAGTGCCTGGAGAAACGATTGCAGCCTCCAAGGCGACGAGCAACGCACTTCTGTCACTTCGATGATCTCCTTCGGAGGTACGGTGCTCTTCGGCAGCAAGGATACCTTTGCGAGCCACGTCATCCCGAGCACCGGGTGCACGAAGGACGCAAACTTCGTCTACAGGCTCTACCAGCCGATGGATGGTACGACGACCTACGCCAAACGCGAGGACCTGGCGAGGCAAGTGCGAGCGACCAACTGGAAGGTCTCCGAGAACACGGTGGACTTGACGCCTGGCATCACTTCCCTCGTGCTCGATGCAGGATACAACAATATTCGTGGCCTCGAAGGAGACCCCCGGAGGCGTTTCATCGAATCCGACGTCCAACTCGGAGCCTTCAGCGTCTTCGTGGAAGGGGATGGCTCCTGAGCAAGGCCAGCAAGAAGACGTTTCGTTCGAGTTCGTGCCCGCTCAGCTTCCGCCCTGCCTGGTCGGGACTTCTGCGGGCACGGCACTGTGGGTTCCGAGCTTCACTTCCGAATCGCTTACAGTGAACTCGTCACCATCGTTGCCTTCGAGAAACTTGCAGCCGGATTCGTAGTTCATGGTGCTGGGCCTCTCGATGAACCCCTTTAGCGTCGCCTTTCCGAGGGGAAGCGTGCCGAAGAGAGTCACGTTTCGGAACTCTAGGTCGGTCCGATTCGCGGTCGATGCCTCACCCGGAACGACGAAGCCTTCGTTCGAGGAGGTGAATGACCCCTGCTTCGGAGCAGCATCGACGAACTCGGTCGACCTCCCCGTGACGTCGTCTTTCGTGAGCTTGCGAGAGTCGAACTTGAGTGCGCTGATCGTCACCGTCAGCTTTCCGTCTACCTTGCTTTCCGTCGCGTAGAAGCGAAGCCCCTCCGACATGCGCGTCGATTCGAGACCGCCACAGACGAGAAGATAGGCGGGGGCCAGCTTCTTCGGCCTTGGACAGCAGTAGCCGTCCGCGAGTACGGAGCGCTTGCATGCCGAGGGAGGTGTTCCTGCATCCATGTCGCAGACGTAGAGTGTTTCGTCGGGCGTGCAGTAGCCGGAGGCCACCTGCGGCGCCTGTTCAGCGCAGGTGCTGGGAATGGGAGAGGTCACACTGCCGTCGAGTGACACACCTCCGTCCAAGTCAGCCGTAGTCAGCCCCGTCTGACTGCTCCCGGACGAGCAGTGCAGCGACAATCCGAGGAAGAGTCCGAGTAGCGCGGTCGAAGAGAGACGCATGGGAGAGAGATACGGGTAGGCTGCACACTTTCCTTCCGCGATGGCATCACAAGTGAGATCACGGGATGGCGCGAGAATGATCCATTTTGGAGCACGCGCTCGTCGATCGTTGACGCTCCAACTACGGCTGTTGCACGAGCTTCAACATGCGTTTCCGCGCTGGATACGTAATGTCCGATACTACGTGCCCGGAGCCGCCGTTGGAGGTGGAACGGAGAATGCAATGACTGTCTTACGACAGAGCGACGCTGCAAACGTATGCGCTCAGCGCCTCTGGCACTCCCTCACAGCACACACCACCCACAAGATTTCGGAGACGCCACCATGAACAACAACAAGAAGAACGACCTCAGCCTCAACCTTCGTCGCGTGCGCAAGAGCCTCCGAACGGACGTCAACACCGGCGGCGCAGGTGGTAGCCGCACGCAGTGTGGTGGCACGATGTGTTTGTCCTACACGAACGGCGACTCGTACACGCCTGACCAAAACTAGTTCGAGCGTCACCAACAGCGACTCGCCCCGAGAGCCATGGCTCTGCGGGGCGTTCGTGTTTTTGTCCTCATCCACCCTTCGGGAGTTTCTCCGTGTACGCGACTTCCGCTCGGCGCCCGCCCTTCCCGCGCCGGGGGCGTTTCGCGCTGCGAGACCATCGCTGACGCGATGCGGAGACAATGCACTCTTTTCCCCACGCGATGGCATCACAAGTGAGATCACTGAATGGCGCGAGAACGGTCCATTTTGGAGCACACGCTCGTCGATCGTTGACGCTCCAACTACGGCTGTTGCACGAACTTCAACATGCGTTTCCGCGCTGGATACGTAATGTCTGATTCTACGTACTCGGAACCGCCGTTGGAGCTGGAACGGAGAATGCAATGACTGTCCTACGACAGAGCGACGCTGCAAACGTATGCGCTCAGCGCCTCTGGCACCCACTCTCACACCACACACCACCCACAAGATTTCGGAGACGCCACCATGAACAACAACAAGAAGAACGACCTCAGCCTCAACCTTCGTCGCGTGCGCAAGAGCCTCCGGACGGACGTCAACACCGGCGGCGCAGGTGGTAGCCGCACGCAGTGTGGTGGCACGATGTGTTTGTCTTACACGAACGGCGACTCGTACACACCCGACCAAAACTAGTTCGAGCGTCACCAACAGCGACTCGCCCCGAGAGCCACGGCTCTGCGGGGCGTTCGTGTTTTGGCGACCCGCTTCGGGAACCCCTTGGTTCCTCACATGAACTTGCCAGGGCGTTTCGCGTACGCGATTCTGAGTGCATGCGCGTCGTACCTTCCGCCTTTCTGCTCGCCCTCACCACCACGAGCCTATTCGTCACCGGCTGTCCCAGCACGGCCGGCAGTTCACCTGACAGCGGCACGGCGGCGGAGAACGAGGGCGGGGTTACTCCGACGGATGCGGGAACCGCGAAGAAGAACTCAGCCGGCGTGATGCTTCTCCGGACCTCCGTGAACGGAGCGCCCATGCCCTTCACGTACGCAAGCGGCGAGTTCTACAAGGCTGCGAACGACGCAGAGCAGGCAGCCATCCATCAGCGCGTTACGGACTTTTTGGCGAGCCTGCTCCTGCCGAACGTCGCCCCTGGGACCTGTGAGAAGGAGCCGGAGCCCGTGAAGGATCCGCCCGGTCTTCCGAACCCTCTCGACCTCGGTGGGGATCTTGCCGCGAAAGACGGATCCGGCAACACTCTCTTCAAGCTGTCCGTCCCCGACGGGAGCGACAAGGCTTTCTACTCCTACTCAGGCAGCCTCGATCTCTTCGGGTTCAAGGGCGCACTTTCAGTCCCAACGACCTACAAGACGTCGGGGCAGATTCCGCTCGCCATGGGTCTTCGCTACGGACTCGGCACGGACGGCGGCGTCATCGAGTTGAAGCAAGGGGCTGACGTGAAGATTCCCATTTCACCGACTCCACCCGACGGTTCGGTCGTCATCGCGCACTTTGCCGAACAGCGAGTTGCCTGCAAAGCACTCGCGGATGATATCCACCTGGGGTTCCTGCGTATTTCACAGGCGTCCCTCGATGCAAAGTTCGGCGCGCCGGCCCAGAAGACCTCACTGGCTACCATCGACATCTTGTCGTTGGAGTCGACGGGCATCGACTTCGGTGGCTCGGTCCAAAACTGGTCATTCGAGAGCCTGTTCACGAGCTCCATCGGCGCTTCGTATTACTTCTGAAGCGCTCGTCCCGCAGACGCTCGTGTGCAGTCACGCGCGCTGACACGCCGGATGGACCTCGTCTCGGGTGTCATCGGAAGCTTCCGTGTCGGCATACCGGACAAGATTCTTTCCTGAGCGTTTTGCGGTGTACATGGCTCGGTCTGCTTGGCGAAGGAGCTCGGCGAGTGATCGCGTGGACACGCTCGTCTCCGCCACGCCGATACTCACGGTAACGCCGAATGCGCGGGCGAGACGGAGCTGCTCGATGGTTCCTCGTATGCGCTCGAGTGCGACATACGCCGAGGCACGATCGGTCTCTGGGAAGGCGATGCAGAACTCGTCGCCCCCCACCCGCGCGACGAGATCGCACGCGCGCGTCGCGCGTCGAAGGTGCTCCGCCACCTCTCTCAGGAGTCGATCGCCAGCAGCATGCCCCGCGGAGTCGTTCACGAACTTGAATCCGTCGAGATCGAGGAAGGCTACGACGAGCCTTGTGCGGTAGCGTTCAGCTCGTTCGCATTCGACTTGCACGCGCTCTTCGAAGCCACGAAGGTTGAGCAGTTCCGTTAGCGCATCTTGCCGCGACTCCGTGCTCCGTTGGTCGAGCACTGCGGAGAGGCGCCCCGTGATGCAAGCGAATCCGAAGAAGGTCATCCACAGCATGCTCACGTTCCAAATCGACGTGAGTCCTGCATGGTGCTCCGACCCCGACTCGAAACGATGAGCAAGCTCCCATGCGGTCGTTGCGAAGACTGCGCTCCAACAGGCCGCGCGCACGCCAAGGCGCCACGCCACGAGAGCGACCGGCAGAAAATAGATCGGGAAGACCCGTACGGCCGGCCCTGACACCACATCGAGGTACGCCGTGATTGCGCTGAAAGAGGCGCTCGCACATACGGCAAGAACGGATGCCCATCGGGGTCGAACGAACGAGTAGTGATTCACGGCGGAGGTCCAGGTGCAGGTTCCGTTCCGCAGGGAAGAGAGCGAAAAAAACGGCCCCCATCCGCAACGAAACTCGGATCGCGTTGCAAAATGCACCCTCGGTCTCGCGCGCGTTGCAAAACGCAACACGCACCGAGCGAGAGAATCTCGTCGTCGCGGTGGATACGCGGCCCGAGAGAGAGCGTCGCTGCGTGGCCCAGAGCTTGCTGACACGGGTTTCATGAACCAAACCTCCATGCGAAGCAAAGGCCTCTCCCGTGTTCCCCTCGCGTCGAATGCGTACCGCCAAAGCGAAGAACATCGACGCATTCTGCTCGCCGAGGACGACGTCGATCTTCGCGAGCTCTTCGAGCGCGCTTTGGAGGAAGAGGGCTATTCGGTCCTGTGTGCTGCCAACGGCCGGGAAGCGCTCGCCGCATTCTCCTCGTCTTCGATTGGTGCTCTTCCGCCGCCGAGCTGCATCGTCCTCGACATTCGAATGCCGGAGTATTCTGGTCTCGAGCTCTTGCTCGCCCTGCAGCTCGCCGAATGGAAAATCCCCGTCATCCTCGTCACGGGCTTCGGAAACCGAGAAACGCACGAGAGGGCCCTCCACTACGGATGCTTCGCCATTCTCGACAAGCCGCTACACCCGGACCTGCTCGTGAGCAAGGTCAAGGAGGCCATCGAGGCGTATCGTTCATCGCCCGAAAGTGAACCGAAGCGACCGCTTCCGATGTCGTTCTTTGGAACATGATGCCGTCGGAAACACCTCGCAGAAGGAGTACTTCAGCTCCCGTCTTTCGATCCAAGCCTCAGCCCGAGTTTCTCGAGCTTGCGGTAAAGCGTCGAGCGATCAATCCCTAGAATCTTCGTAGCTTCTGCGCGGCTCTGATCGACCGCTGCGAGCACTCTCACGATGTGTCGCTTCTCGACCTCCTCGAGCGTGAGGAGCTCGGCTTCGGCGCTGTTTTCGAGCGTCACGGTATGCCGCTGGAAGTCGCGAATCTTGGGCGGCAGATCCGAGACTGCGAGAACAGAGGTCGTCGCGAGTGCTGTCGCGTGATCGATGGCGTTCTGGAGTTCACGAACGTTGCCTGGCCAGGGGTAGCGAAGAAGGCGTTCCCCCGCTTCGGGACCGAGACGGAAGTCGCCCACGCCGGACTCGCGCTTTCGCGCCAAGAATAGCTGCGCAAGCCGCAGTACGTCGTGACCTCGCAAGCGCAAGGCCGGCACGTGGAGACGCAACACTTGAATACGGTAGAGCAGGTCTTCTCGGAATCGACCTTCACGCGCTGCTTCATCCAAGTCTCGATGCGTTGCGCAGATCAGGCGCGCGTCGAACTCTATCTCGTCGTAGGACCCGACTGGACGAACGGTCCTCGATTCGAGAGCACGAAGAAGCTTCGCCTGCATCGCACCGGACATCTCGCCGATCTCGTCGAGAAAGAGCGTGCCGCCCGACGCGCGGCACAAGAGCCCAGGGCGGGCGGCCTTCGCGTCGGTGAATGCGCCCTTTGCATGTCCGAAGAGCTCGCTCTCGAGGAGAGCCTCCGGAATGGCCGCACAGTTGATCGCGATGAAGGGCCCCGCCCTTCTTGCGCTCAGTTGGTGAAGTGAGCGCGCCACCAGCTCCTTGCCCGTTCCGCTCTCCCCATCGACGAGCACGGAGACGTCCGTCGGTGCGATTCGGGCGATGAGCTCGCGCAGTTCGCGGATGGGTGCGCTTTCGCCAACGATGGCTGCCGCCACAGTCGATTCTCTCGCAGCTTCGCGCGTGCGATGGAGCTCTATCGTGAGGTCCCGATGGTGAACCGCTCGTTCGATGGAGGCACGCAGCTGTTCCGATGCGAACGGCTTGGACAAGAAGTCGAACGCTCCCGCTCGAAGGGTCTCGACGGCCAGCGCGATGGTTCCAAACCCCGTCATCACGATGACCGGCAAATGTGGGTCCTTCTCGCGCAAGAGGTCGCAAAGAGAGGTGCCGGAGAGACTCCCCATTCGAATGTCCGTGAGGACGACTTCTTGCGCCTCGATCTCGAACTCGCGAAGCGCCTCTTCTGCGCTCGATCGCTCCAATACGCCGTAGCCGAGGGAAGTGAGCAGCTCGCGCACCTCGGCACGGAAGGCTGCGTCGTCCTCGACCAGTAGAATACGCCTGCTCATTTTGCCTCCGGCAAGTAGATCGATACGGTCGTCCCGGTCTGCAAGCGGCTAGCCACCCGAATGAAGCCGCCATGCTCCTCGACGATTCCCTTGGCGACTGGAAGGCCGAGCCCGGTACCCTTTCCCGCGTCTTTCGTCGTGTAGAAGGGTTCGAAAAGCTTCGAGAGGTCCCGAGGATCGATGCCTATCCCCGTATCCGCCACTTCCACGACGCACGCATCGAATGACTGGAGCGCGTCGATCGCACGCGCTTGCTGCTCTCGCCTCAGAGTTACGCGCAGTTTGCCACCCTCGGGCATGGCATGAATGGCATTCATGAGAACGTTCGTGAGAGCCTGCTCGAAGAGCTCCAGGTTGACGGTGACGTGACCTGAAAATTCCTCGGGCCCCTCGAACACGACACCGGCCTTCGAAGCCACACCTTCGAGCAATTGCATGGATCGCCTCGTGATACCAACGAGGGGCTGACGTGCTTGTGGACTCGGGTCCTTGCGTGCGTAGTCGAGAATGCGTCGGACGATGCGGGACATCTTCTCGACTTGTTGGACCATGACTTCGCCGGAACGCGCGGCTTCCGCTTGTGAAGCCTTCCCGGCGGCAAGCGACTGGCCTCGAATGAGCAGTACGTTGAGGGGCGTGCCCAGTTCGTGCGCAATGCTAGACGCTATCGTCCCGACCGTCCGGAGGCGATCGAGGTGCCTCAGCTGCTCCAGGGTCGCGAGGCGTGCTGCGCTCTCTTGGGCCAACTCGACACGAGAAGCCTCGAGCCTCTCGCACATGTGGTTGAGTTCTCGCTTGAGATCGCCGATCTCGTCGTTTCGATCGGCCCGCAGACGTGCAGAGTAGTCCCCTCCGCCGACGCGTCGCGCGTGCGCGACCATGCGTTGAAGCGGCCTTCCAATCATGGCCCCGCCGAGAAGGATCGCGACGAGCGAAACCGCGATACTGAGCGCGAAAGCGCCCGGTATTTCCGATCGAATCGCCATCCGGAAGAGCGCCTGCTCGTTGGGTAGCGTCCTTTTCAGCTCGAGGAGCCCAGCGGCTCGACCGTTCGCGAGCACGGGAACTTCGACCACGAGCGCATCGCTCGTGCGCACGACGCGCGCACTGCCTCCCAGTTGTTCAGCGTGAGCTTGATCCTCGGCGAGGGAGATCGAAACCTCGCTTCGATGGCGGGTGATGGACTCCACGGCACGGCGTGTCGCAGAGGGCCCCCCCGCCTCGTATGTAATCGCCAGCGCGCGCGCAAGCCCGTAACCCAAGTCGCGTACGTCTGCGACAGCTTCACGCTCGAGTCGCGCTTGCTCTCGTCCAGCCGACGAGAACGCAACGAGGACGAAGATGAACGCCGAGAGAAGAAGGTAGATGAGTGCGAATCGGATGATGAGCTTCATGACATCGCTCCCTCATCTGCGAAGTGGCTTCGTTCCGATGCAGTTCGAGACTCCGTTGCAATTTGCAACGAGCTTTCGTGACCCTCACCGTCGATCGACGCATTCGCAGAGAGGAACCGGGAGGAACGCGTCTTGCAGCACGCCATGGTGGAGGTTTTCATGGAGATCCTGTTTCGCTGCGTGGGTTTTGGACGAACCGAGTATCTCGACGCGTACGTGATCCGTAGCGTCGAACGAGCTACGGAAAACGCCTCAGGTGCGCTTCGCGTGCACGTTCGCTTGAGCGATGTGAACGGACCAAAGGGCGGACTCGACAAGGTCTGCAAGATTCGGACAACCGGCCCTCTTCGGACGACAGTGGAGGCGCGCGACGCAGATGGGTATGCAGCGATTGCTCGCGCGTGTGATCGCCTGAGACGTTCGGCTCGCCGATGGATCGAGCGTCGGACGAGAGGACGAGCTCTTCCCCATCACGCTCATTTGCCCTGAGCCGCGCGAAGGTCTGCTTTCGAACGGAAGTAGTCGAGGAGCGCATCGACCTCTCGGAGGCGCGCCTCCGCCGTCTGCTGCTCGCGAAGATTGACGATGAGCAGGTGGCTATCGCCTTGCTCGAAACGCGTTCGTTCTGCGGCTTCGAGCTCTTCCGCGAGGGCCACCTCTTTGCGTGTCGCATCGATTCGCTCACGCGCACGCCGAACACCGGAGAGCGCATCCCGCACGTCCGCGCGGATACGATCCGTCATGAAGCGCTGCTGTTCGACGAGCCTTCGCATCGACACTTCGGCGGCTTCGGCGCGTCCGTCCATCACGCGCGTTTGCAGAGGTACGTCGAGGAGCAATGATGCTTCGAACACGGGCTTCGAGAGGTCGGGGCGTCCCACCATTTCGCGTCCGATGTCCTGCGAGCCGGCGAGTTGGAGGTCGAGCGCCGGCCACAATTGGTTCCTCGCGTATCGTCTCTCGACGTGCTGTTGAGACCATTGGAGCTGGAGACGCCGGTTCTCTGGTCTTTCCGCGAGGGCCGTTCCGATAGCCGCAGCGTCGTCCGGTTCGTCTTGCGTCACCTGCGGAAAGTTGCGTGGCATGCGGTCGAGTGCCGGCGGTGCCGGGTCGCCCTTCTCGTCGCGGAGGAAGAGACCTAGTTCGATCGCAGCTTGCTCGATTCCTCTCCGCGAAAGCGCAATCTGCGCCTTTCGCTGTTCGACGGCTCGCGCGTTGTCGGTGCGCTCGAAGCGCGGAAGGTCGCCACGTTCGACACGCGTAGCGAGACCAGCGTCTCGGCCCTCCACGATGCGCAGCAGCTCTTCGGCGAGCCGGAGCCGTTGCCCCGCGGCAACCCAGTTCCAGTATCGGTGTGCGGCGCTGCGACGGACCTGGATGCGCTGCTCGGTGACCGAGAGTTTCGCGATGTCGAGACCGAGTTCGGCCCGTTCGAGAGAGGCGCGGCGGCGATCGGTTGGACCATTCCTGACGAGCGGAACATTCACACCCGCACGGACTTCACCGTACTCGAGCGTTTGCCGGCCTCCGTCGTAGACTGCGAACTTTCCTGTCCCTAGCTTGTAGCCCGCAAAGACCGATGAGCCCCAGATGGCCGTGGGCTTCTCGACGACGCTCTCGACCCGGACCGACTCGTAGTAGCCAACCGGCGTGATGGTACCGCGCGTGCGCCACGACAAGTCGAAGCTGCCCTCGGCGCTCTTCATGTCGGCGACAGCAATCTTGTTCTCGAGCTCTGCAGCCCGAAGGAGCGGATAGGCTTGCTCCGCTGACATGACCACATCGTCGAGAGAAAGTTGCGCAGAAGCCCACGTCGACGTTGGCTCCTCAGCACGAACCGTTTCCGCGTATGCGCTCGCTCCGACGCAGAGGAGTGCCATACCCATGCGAACGGCGCGTTTCATGGCTCCGCTCCTGCCCATCTACTTTGCTCCCTTCGTCTGTTTGCCGTCGCCCTTGGCGGCTTCAGGCTCCTTCGGGAGCGAAGGCGGGAATCCGTTGAACTGACGCCAGAGCTCGTAGCCGAGCCGCACGCGACCGAGCTGTACCCATCCCTGCGCGCGCACGCCTTGGCGCAAGTAGGTGGGGGATGGCCATGTTGCGCCCTTGTCCGGAACGACGAGGATGCGGAACTGTCCTGCTCCGTTGTCAGCGGCGTCCACGAACGCAACGCGACCGGCGAACGTCCCGACGGCAACGGAAGGCCAGCCGCTGAACTGTACGGCTGGCCAACCCTCGAACTGGATGCGCGCAGAGTCGCCTTCCTGAATGAGAGGCATGTCGTTCCCGTTGACCCAAAGTTCGACCGCTCGATCGGCGGTCGCCGGAATCAAGACAGCGAGAGCGTCCCCGGCTTTCATGATCTCACCAGCGCTACCGTTGGCCACGATCCGAAAGATCGTTCCGTCGCTCGGCGCAGCCACCGACTGAGCGGATTGGCGAGCGAGTCGAACTTCGATACGCGCAAGCTCAGCACTTGCCGACGCAACGTCAGCCTCCGCTGCCGCGCGAGAAGCGCGAGCATCGTTGATCGAAGCGTTGCCGTCGTTCGACACTTTTTGCCGGTCCGACGTGAGCGCGACTTCCTCGCTTTTCGCCGCGCTGAGGGCGACTTTGGCTCGCTCGACCTCTGTCTCGGCGCGCGTCTGCTCGAGCTCGGCGAGTTCGAGCTGTCTTTTCGAAGTAAGTCCTTGGTCGGTCAACGTTCGCTGACGTTCGGTGTTGAGCTTCGCCGTATGGAGCGTGGCTTCGGCTAGAGCGAGGGCCTGCTGCGCTGCCGAAACACGTTGAGTCGCCATGCGAATTCGTGACTCCGCGGCGGAGATTCCGCTCGTTCGAGAGTCTTCGAGTGAATCGATTCTTACCTCGATCGATCGAGCGCGCGCCCTTGCGGCGTCGAGGCGCGAAGCGATGGCGTCCCGCTCCGCGCGGAGTCGGGCCAGAATGTCCGGATCGTTGTCGGTCAATTCGACGATCGGATCACCCTTCTTCACGACCGACCCCTCGCGCACGTACCACCGTAGGACGCGACCTTCGATTGGCGCCTCGATGTTCTGTCGACGCTCGTCAGGAGCAAAGGCAACGACCCTTCCCTGACCCGACGCTGACTGCTGCCACGGCGTGAACACGAGTAGAATCGTGAGGAGCGCGAACGCCCAGAGGAGCAGCCTCGAAAGCACGCTCGTCCCCGGCGACGGCGGAACGAGGTCCATTGCCGTACCCATACTGCTCTCGCCCGCCGCGCTCATGCTCCCACCATCTCCTCGTTCGAAAAGTCCGTTCTTGGCTGCTCGTCCTCGAGGCGCACGACTCGGTCGGCGTACGCCGCAATCTCGGAACGACTCGTCGTGAGAAGGACGCCGAGATCGGGAAAGGCGCTCCGAATGTTCCTCAGAATCGACGCGAACAGATGCGGTCCCACGGCATCGAGAGCTTCGTCGATGATCAGGATTCCCGTATCGCGAGCGAGCGCGCGCGCAATGCTGAGCCGTGCGCGCTGGCTCGACGTGAGGCGAGAGCCGCTTGGACCGACACTCGAACGAATACCGTCTCGCATCGAGGCGACTTCCTCCGACAGACCGACCACGGTGAGGAGCTCTTCGACTCTTCTCGCGTCGATGGCGGGGTGGCCGAGATGGAGGTTGTCCTCGATCGTGCCCTCGAAGACCTCGGCACGACCGACGACCGAAATGCGTTCCCGCACCTCGTCGACGGAGATTCCCCGGAGGTCTACGCCATCGAGGACGACCTTTCCAGAACTTGGCCTGCGAAGGCCATACAGGAGGTCGACGAGTGTGCTTTTTCCGGATGCTTCTGCACCGAGCACAGCCACGCAGCTGCCCGCCGAGACCTGGAATGATACGCCTCGTAGAACCGGCTTTCGGTCGAACTCGAACGACAAGCCGTCGGTGTTGAGCTCCGATCGCACTGCGCGCGGAAGGAGTGTCGACTCGCTCTCGGGTTCGAGAGGTACATCGAAGATGCTTCCGAGTTTGTCGAGACTCGCAACGAGATCGTAGTAACTCTCGAAGTACTTCCCCATCTTTGCAACGTTGGAGAGCACTGCTGTCACGATGAGTTCGGCCGCCACGAGCTGACCGAGTGAAAGCTGTCCCCGAATGACCAGATACCCACCGAGCCCAAGTAGAGAGGCCGTGGCGAGGCCTTGCAGGACGTAGGCGGCGACGACTTGGCGCAAGAGAATCGAGAAGTGCTTCTTGCGGTACGCAACGTAACTCTTGGCAAGAGCGTCACTGCGACGGAGGCCGAACAAGAATCCGTCCGGGCTCTTGAATGTTCGCAATGCCCCCGCCATCTCCTCGAGCCATTCGGCAGTCGCGTGCTTCGCTTTACTTTCCTTGATGGCCGTCTCCACCGCCCGGCGTCCCAGTCCGAAGACGATGAACAGAATGAGGCCGATGAGAACGACGTCGAAGGCGAGGAGCGCAGGGTGATAGAACGCAAGAAGGACGAGCGAAACACCCCCTTGTAGCAGGACAGAGAGCCCGTCCATGAGCAGCGTCGCCGCGGCTTTCTGGACGATGAACGTGTCGAAGAAGCGATTCATCAGATCGCGCGGCCCGTGCTCTCGGAACGCTCGCTCGAGATCGGCACGGCGGAGCGCCTGAGCAGCCGAATAGACGACGCGCACGAAGAACCGCTGCTGAAGCGTTTCGACGACGCGGTACTGCAGGACCTTGAGCGCGGAGGCCGACAACATCCCGATGAAAACGACGAGCGACAGGACCACCAGAGGTTGGACGAGCGGGGTGAACGCCACCGTATTGACCAACGACTGAACGGCGACGGGGACGAGCAAGGACGCAACCCCAATCGCTACGCCGTAGACGACGATGGTGAGCAAGTCCGAGCGTTCGACGGCTGCAAGCTTCCGGAGCCGCGATACCGGTGTTCGGGGTGAGTCGCCAGCCTCCCTCAGACGGAGCAGACCGTGCTGTGCGAGGAGGCGGGATGCGCCTTCGAGCGTGTGAAACGGGGGCGTCGGGCGATTTCCGGCGACATCGGGCTCCATATGCGATACATGACAAATAATTCATGTATGGGTATTCGTCAATTGAGAATACCGAATTGGAGTGCTATATTTTCCTCATGCCCCTCTCCCAGTTGACCTCTCGCGCATCCACGTCGAAACGCGGTGCTGCACGGACAACTCGCTCGTCGGCCGCCGCGCCGAAGGTTCCGGCAAGTCCAAACTGGACCTTTCTCACGAACCACGCACACGTTCTTCTTTGCGTGACGCAAGACCCCGATGCGCGCATTCGTGACATGGCCGACGCTGTGGGCATCACGGAACGCGCCGTCCAGCGAATCTTGGCTGACCTCTCGGAGGCTGGATACCTTTCCACGGAGCGAACAGGGCGGCGAAACGTTTACCGGGTAAACGGCAACATGCCCTTCCGGCATCCGCTCGAGCGTCATCGCGAGGTGTCGATGCTACTCAAGATCGTCGTCAAGAAGTAGACCCGCGCGTCGTCCCTCGATGGTGGCGACGGCCGACGTCTACGCCAGGAACGAAGTGTCTCGGGCACTGACCTACGTCAGAGACGTGCTGCCTCGAACGAGGTCCGACGTCTCGGACTCAACGCGTACAGGCGTCGATTCCTCGGTCGAAGGACGAAGCGAATACTTTCTCGTCCCAAGACTCCGTCACGGATCGACTGTCGACCACGACATTGACCTCTCGCGAGTGATTCCACGCGAGATTGTCCATGTTCGCGGAACCGACAATGGCAACTTGACCGTCGATCGAAAAGTACTTCGCGTGACTCGCCTTCGCGCCGTTGCCTACGAGCGCGTTCGTTCCGTCGTCGGAGTACCAATGCACGCGGAGGCGTGCGCAGGGCCCTTCGCCGGGCAGCCGCTCCGCGATCGCACCGTACAGCCATTCGACGGTCTGTTCGTTCGTCCCTCCCAGGGTGGGGAGATTCTCGGCGCTATCGTTGAACCCTTTGGACAGAACGATGTCTATCCGCAAGGACCGATTGCGGTCGAGGGCGAGAACGAGAGCCTCTTTCAGGCTGTCGTCATTCAGGTTCGGAGTATGGATGCGAATGCGTTCTCTGGCGCTCTCGATCCCGGCGAGGAACGCCTGGTCTTGAGTGTTGTCGTTGCCGTTCGCAAAAGGCCACCCATCTCCGGGACGTCCCGTGATGAGCATGGGAACGCACGTGTTCGGCAGCCCGTTCGACGAGGGGAGCCTCGTCGGAAGCTGCGTCGCGGAAGAGCATGTGGCAAGGTCCGAACCTTTGGAGTCACACGTCCACTTGGCCGCCTGGCGCCAAGCATCGTCGAACTCAGCGAGCAGTCCCTCTGCCACCTCACCAGAGAGAATGTAGCCAGTATCGTGCCACGGAGCTTCGTCGTTATGCTGCTCCTGCACGTTGGCGCCCGTGATGATGGCGGCGCGTCCGTCGACGACCACGGTCTTCGAATGCAAGTTCCCCATACCGCCGTGTACGTACAAGGCAAGTTCGAACCTCACGTACCGCGGGTCTAGTTCGAGCTGCTCGACCTGGGCCATGATCTCTCGCACGGGCTTTGTCTTCATCCCGAGCACCGACAGTGCGCTGAAGAGCAGCCGCACGGTGACGGGCTCCCGCGCGTTGGCTGTCTTCCTGCGCCGTTCGAGGCGTTTCAGCGCACCAAGAATGTCGCGTGCTGGATCATTGTCCGCTCGAAAGACGTAAAACTGCATGTCCACTTCCTTCGACGCGCCCTCGATGAGGCTTGCGATGGAAGGGAAAATTTCCGGCCCTCGAAGAAGAGGCTTCGTGCTCGCCGTATTCCGCGCCGAGGCGAAGAATTTCGGCGGAACGTTTCCTTTCTTCGCGTGGATTGCAGCGCGGGCGTAGATGGACTTCATGAGCGGACTCGCACATGCGGCGAGCGGTGCCGTCGTGAGGTCCTCCTCGGCAACGGATGGCGACGCTGGCGCGCATCCAGCCAGCGGCACAAGCGCGACGACGACGGCGAACAGCAGCGGAACGAGAAAGCGTCGAGACATCTGCGATCTGCCTACTTGAGCACTTTGTTGTTGATGTAATCGGCGACGCTTGCGGATTCGTTCACGACGCGTTGAGAGACGGTCGGCGTGATGTCCAGGTAGCTAAATGCATGTAGGTTGTCCCCGCTCGTGTTGTTCGCCCCTTTGAGAGAGAGTCGCGTTTGTGAAAAGGCATCTGGTGCGACGGGCGAGAATCCGAACTTGGCCTCGACGGCCTGCCGGCCGTGCGTGAGATGGCAGCTCGCACAGTCGATCGTGTCCGGGGTGTGACGAAGCGGGTTCTCGATGCGAAGGGCCGCGAGCTGCGCCTTCTGCGCAGTCGCCCGCGGGGCTTGGACCGCAGCCACGCTATTCAACAGGAGCTTGATGTCGTCGGTCGCGACCGGCGGCGGAGCGATGTCGAAGCCGAAGCTCGCGAACCCCGAGTTTCTGAGGGTCTGCGTCTCAACCTGACCAAGGGTAGCGACCTTCATGCGGGTCATGTCGCCATTGCGAATGTCGAAACCGCCCATCGTCCACGTGCCTTCCCGAGGTGGTTCGCGCGTAAGGAACGTGACACGCGATAGGTTGCCCCTTCCGGCGAACTCCAGCAGCAGCTTCTTCAGTCCTTGAGCGAATGCGGAGTTTGGGTCCTTCTTCAGCAGAGGATGGACCCCCAAAGGAGCCGACACGAAACTTCCGGCCGCCTTCTTCAAGGAAAGGTATCGCTTCGTGAACGCGGCGAGGTCGTCACGGGTAATGCTGTAGAACACATGCAATGCAGCGTCCTCTGCGCGGGGCGCGGAGGTCGCGTCTCCGTCGGCAATGGGCTGCAGCACCATACGGATCTGGTTCTTGCATGCGGCCCCCTGATCGGTGAGGGCAGCAAAACAAGGGTCGATGCGCACCGACGTCACGTAGAGACGTTCGTAGGGGCTTTGTCCGAAGACGAGCGGTGGAATCTTCGCGAACACACTCTGTGGCAAGAGCTCGCCACCCCGGCCCTCTGCGCTCGCGCCAAGGAGACGATTGGTGGCGCCTCGCTTCGGCAGAGGAAAGAGGATGGAGACGTCATTCACGCCCACTTTGGCTGCACGCAGCTCGTCCTCAGCCCCGTCTTCGGAGTCTTCTTCAGCGCCAGCGCAAGCAGTCACGAGCAGAGCAGCGAGGAGAACGATGTGTCGAACCATAGATGTCACCATGACGGACTTCGTGTCTCGAGCAAGCGCTAGTATTCGAAATGTTTAATGATTTTGGTGTCGCGGTACGAATCGCTCGAGACTGTAGCGAAATGTGTGATGGTTTGGGTCAACGCCGTTCGGCTCCGGTCGCGACGTCTCGAACGTGAAAAGTAGGTGCCTTGGTTTTTGATGCAGCATACAGATGATTCGAGGGGCAAGCGGTCGTGACGACCACCCCAAGGCAATGGACCATGGTTGAAGTCGAAGTAGCTGTTGCCGAACGCTCCTGTGAGGTGAGCGGTGACTTCGCTTGCAACCGATGTGGTCAGCGCGACGAGTTTTCGATCTCGCTCGACATGAAGGGTCATGCCCCAGTTGGTGCGACTTCACAAGAAGCGCTCGAAGCCGCTACGGAGCGCGCGAGAAGGATTGCGACGCGGGCGTCCCAGCAAACGATCCACCTCTTGAGATGTCCGCGATGCCAGGAACTGAACCCCGGCTCTTTGGGACGATTCATTCGCGGTCAGGCCGTCCGAGCCACCGCTTTTGGTCTGATCTCGAGCGTCGGCCCGATCATGTACGCGCTCCGCAAAGGCGAAGACCCCACCCTGTGGGGTACCTCGGCGTTCGTGCTGGGGATGCTCGTTTCGATGGTCCTTGGCTACAGGAGGGCCCGCAGTCGGCGGGTTAGGTTCGCGTCCTCCGCAACACGAAGCTATCGATCGAGCTAGCGCAGGAGGTAGGCACCCTCAGATTTCACTCGCTAACGGGGGCTCGGCCGCTTCCGAAACGTCGTTGGAGCGACGTAGACGAGAGGCGCTTCGTCGGGAGGCGCGCTCTTGCGCGAGAACGAATACGTGAGCCGATTGAGTCCCTCCCTGACCTGCAAGCCAAAGACGAGCTGTTTGTGGAGATAGACCGTGAGAGGCGCATAGAGAACGGGGCGTAGTCGTCGACTGAGTCCAGTCTCCTGATTGGTGATGACGATCTCCTTCACGTCTCTCATGGCCCACCCGGGCGGCAACGCAATGCGCACGTCGTACGCCGACCAGCTCTCGATGCCACCGGCCGTCGGCTGATCTCGATCGAGCAGGATCTCTCGGCACGTGCCGAACGGACCGATGTTCACCTTGCGAAAATCTTGTGCCTCACACGCGGCCCGTTGGGTTTTCACCGGCGCAGGTCCTCGGCCGCTGACGAGTGCGGGCGTCACTAGGTCATCTTCCGTTTCACCGTTGGCGTCGGCTGCACACCCTGACAAAAGTGCGATGCACGTCCCCCAGAGAGCGGCGATGCGAAAGGCCCGTCGCGTGATGTTGCGTACCATTTCTCAGTACCATTGCAGAGTGCATGCCACGTCGAGACTGGGATGTTCATCGCAATAAGACTGCGTTTTCCGACGCACGCGAAGACCTCAGCTCTCAGCTGCAACGTTGCACCAACTCGACCAACCGCTTGAGGTTAGGGCGAGGTCCTTCTCGTGAGCGAGAGTGAAGGCGCACAGTTGCACTTGGTCGAGAAGGCGATACCGGTAAGCGTCCGTCCGTCCGCGGAAAGGTCGAGGGACACGAGCGTCCTGTACATCGCCGTACCATTGCTGGGAGCCTGCGCCGGATTCTCATACGTCAGTGTTGCGAGGATGTGATTTCGATCGACAACGATGTCATCGAGCGCGCGACAATTGCGCCCGCCGCGCTTGCAGTACTGCGCTTTGAGCTTCCCACCGTCGCTCTCGATCTGAATGACGGCTGCGTGCGAATCGGAGCCGTAGGTGAGCGTCCCTTCGAAGACGCCAACGAAGGGGGCGAGCGACAACAAGGCGATGGGAGCGTTCATCGGTGCTTCCCGTGATAACCGCCCGACAGCCCGGTTTGTTCCTCGCGTCCTCCGCAAGACAAAGCTATCGATCGAGCTAGCTGCGAGCAAGGCGACCTCGAACGACTTCCGCTTTCTAAACGGAACGCCTCACAACAATGGGGCTCCTCCGACACGTGGCTCGACCGAGAGCGTCGGAGAGAGACGCAGCTCATCGACAGGATGATACGTGTCAGGAGCGTGCCTCTCGAGCCAGACCTCACATGCGCGAGAGGACGCATCCACGTACTCGAGCTTTCTTGCCTGCCCGAAACACGCCACGAAGGCCGGCTTTGCGCGCTCGGTCTTGATGCGTTCGCCAACCTCGTCGACCAATGCGAAGTAGAGTCCGCGCACCTCGCTCCATTCGATTTCCGCCGGCGTATTGCAGTGAACTGCGCAACCCTGCTTCTTCCATCTGGACGGATACGGAGCCTTTCGCGGCTCGGTCGCGAAGGTACCCCAGAGCACAGCGATGCGAGCCCGCGCAGCAAGGACCCATCGAGGCGATAGCGATGGTGTTCCGACGATCTGCCGATATTCGCGTTCTACCTTCTCGAGAGCAGTCCACTTGCGGTGTGTCCAAGCGATTACCTTCGTTGCGATGTGTTTTCGCACTTCGACCGGCTGATCGGAGGTGCCGAGGTAGTTTGGAAAGGAAAGCCCCTGCAGGGTTGCTCTCTCGTATTCCGTCGCGCGAGCGAAAAGTGCCTCGCCTACGGCGTCGAGGGCTTTCTCCAACCGAATGCTTTTCTGCGCATCGTTTTCGTCCGGGTAGGCATCTGCGATGCCTTTCATCGCAGCGGGCCCCTCACCCCACAGGCCGAGAACTCGTTTGTACTCTACACTCGATTGCAACTCTCTCTTCTGACGAGCCTCGGCGCGTCCGAGCAACGCATGGGCTCGAACTCGAAGGTCTATGCCTGCCAAAGGGTCCGTGAGGCCACGAGATTCATGAATCACCCGCGCTACCTCCGCCCAAGACTCTTTGGCTGCGTAGTGTGCTCCAAGGGCGAGAGCCAATTCGAGGGATTGCGAGGCGGTCGTGGGGCCGGCGATGTGATGGAAGCGAGCGACGTCCTCCTTCGCCTTCGTCACGTCTAGATCGGTCCCCAGCCCGAGGCGCAACAGGGCTGCATGGAAGAGCGCTTGTTTTGCATGCGCTGACGTCGGATCCTCCGCGGCCTTCTCGTATGCGGCTGCCGCGTCATCGAACAGGAAGCGAGCATGGTGGCGTCGCGCGTCCTCGTAGGCGCCATCGCTAGCCGCGGGTATCGTGCTCGGCTCCGCAGCCCGCGCGCTCGCGGGAGTGAGTGCACCCACCAGAAGAATCGCCGCGAGTCGGTTTGGAGGCATTTTCGTCATTGCGGTTTTGGACGCGCAATTCCCCCAGCGTACGTC
This sequence comes from Polyangiaceae bacterium, assembly GCA_046351415.1. GTDB lineage: Bacteria > Myxococcota_A > Polyangia > Polyangiales > Polyangiaceae > JABFRG01. Next base: position 158,707 of record JAXLYO010000006.1, read on the forward strand.
GACTTGCCGGGTCTAAGGGCCGCTTTCGTGCGGCGCGACTTTCGGCCACCCCATTCATGGTTGAACCACATGTCATTTTGCCCGCGCACTTGCACGACCGGCCGACGTCGAGGAGCTCGGGGGCACTCCGTCCGACGGGCGTCTCCCCCCGTACAGGGTTTCGCTATTGGGCTCTCGAGACGGTCCGCAGGAAGGTGCGACGTCGATTGAAGGCATCGCGCTGGGCGGCGGCAATTCCTTTGGGCGCTCCTCCGAGTGCAAGCCAGCCCTGCGGCGTCCGGGCGAAGTTCGCTGCCGTCGTCGGAGAACCTGCGAATGTCAGCGAGTGCCCAGCGTCTTCGTAGCAGATGCCCGCGTCTGCGGGATATGCCATCGAGTGACCTGCGTTCTGCAGTGCTGTCGTGATTGCCCGCACGGAGCTGCACGATGGCCAGAGATCGTCGTTTGCTCCTGCAACGTCCTCCACCTCATCGAGAAGATGGACTCTCGATGGCGGGTCAGGATGCCGCTCGAGTATATCGACCGCGAGGCGAGTCTTGCCTATTCCGCGAGGTCCAACCAACGTGACGAGCCGACACCCATCGTGCCACGCCTCCGCGACTTCCTGCCGCGTCCCAACTCGATCGATGGTCGCGTTCTGGTATGAAGCCGCGAATCGTGTTGGCCGCATACCGCGAACGTACCACTATCGATGGCTCAAGCACGTTTCGTCGCACGCGACGCACTACATCCGAAGACCCCGTTCAGTAGAGAAAGTCGAATTCGCGGCCCGAATAGAGAGAGTGCGCCTCCGTTGGAACGTCCTCCTCATTCGCTGAAGCAACGCAACTTGCCCCCCCATCGCTTGCGGAGAGCGACACCATCTTTTGCGTGGTCGGGTCGTACACGATGGCGGACCCATGGAAGTCCTTTTCCTTCCATTCGACCTCCCCCGTCTTGGGGTTGTAGGCACCCGCCACGAGCATCGAGCGCGCAGAGCGCCACTCGACCTTCTTCTTCGCGACGTTGTAGACCCCCGCAACGTTCCCATGAGGCTCCGTGCGCCACTCGACTTCCTTCGTCGTTGGGTTGTACACCCCTGCCACTCCGCCACCCGGTTCGAAACGCCACTCGATGAGCTTGCGCGTCGGATTGTACACCCCAACCACACCGCCACCATCTTGCACCCGCCATTCGACGCGCTTCGTGTCCGGCGAGTACACACCAGCGACGCTGCCGCCTTCTTCTGTCTTCCACTCGACCTTTTTCGTCGACGGATTGTAAATGCCCACCACCGCCCCCCGACTCTGCGTGCGCCATTCGTGCTTGCGAGTCGAGGGGTTGTACGCACCGAAAGTCGTACCGTCGAAGAGGCCTCGACACTCTGCGGCGATACGTCGTGCCGTGATGTCTTCTTCGACGCTTCCCTCCGAGGCACAGCCACCAAGGATGGTCCCTGCGAAACAAAGGCGGATGAAGACGGATGCGTGCTTCGTAAACATATAGACAATGACCTTGGTTGGAGTTGCGGGGCCGAAGGTCGAGACCGCTCGGCTCTTCGTCATGTGCTCGGAGATGACGCGGCTCAGTTGAGTTGCGCGATGTAGATCTGCATCCGGCCGTCCTCGAGGCCTTCCGCGTCGGTCACGGCGAGACACGTGCTTCCGAGTGAGACTCGAACCTCCCGCGATTTGCGGTTCGCAGGACCTCCGTTGCAGGCATCTTCGTACGTCGCGGTCGTCTTACCCTGACCGTTCGCGTCCAACGTGACGCGGCCGCTATCGGTGATCTCGCAGTTGTAGCGACTGCTCGCATCGAAGACGGTGTAACGCTTCAAGCCGAAGTCGAACTGCACTTCTCGCATCGAAGAGACTCGCGCGACACCGTTGATGTCGAAGGCTCTCGCGGACACGCGTTGTTCGAGCTTCCACGGACACCCCCCCGGAGGCGGAGTTTCGCCCGGCGCGCAGGTGCGGACGTAGTTGTACTGGGTGCCGGAGATGCCGGTCGTAAGAGCGCCGCTCGTCGGAAACTTCGGCGTGCCCTCGCACGTGGGCAGGGCCTCGTCCACAGAGAACGTCACACTGAACTTGCTCGCGCGGTACCGCTTCTCGCGGAACGCGACGTAGTACGTCCCAGGCGTGGCGATAGTCGCCTTGAGATACGAGTCTTTGGTGGAAGCGTTTTCGTTGTCGTTTCGGGCGACCGTACCGAACTGCGCATTCAGCAGATACGCGATCGCGTCTCCTCCGTCCGTCTGCTTGACCCGGAAGTGAACGACGTCCCCCTTCGCCGCAGTGAACGAATATCCTCGGTAGCGCGGGGTGCTCGTATAGGAGGCAGGGAGCGTGAAGGGACCACTTTGCGTGAAGCCTCCGAGGACCTTGACGGAAGCAGAGCTCAGGTCCGAGTCGTCCGCATCGGAGTCACTATCCGCGCATCCAAGCGACGAGAGGGGAAGAGCCAAGATTGCCGAGAGAAAGAGCGCGCGCCACTTCATGCATGCCTCGAAAGGTGGAGAGGTTGAGTACCTCCGATCCTTTCGCCACTCGTCGCGCGAAGGCAAACTCCGGTTTCTACTACAGTGCGTCACAACAGCTAAAGTGCGCCATCACGCCTCTTCGGCATAGTTGTCATCTACACGGAAGACTCTTCCCGAAGGTGCGGTAAAAGGGACGCATGCTTTTTGCGTCGAGTCGAGCGACGTTCGGTGAGCGTTTCATGAGCACGCATCTCGCCATTGGCCGGATGATGCGCATCTATGCTTCCGCCCGGCAGTGCATGCGGCTGGACACGTCGCTTCTGCCTGCCACGCCCACGGAGGCGCGAGAAGTCACGCAACTTTGGTTCCTTCTTGAGGGCACCGTTCACATCTCGGTGGGCTCACGCACGACCAAGCTCGACAAGCCCTGCTTGTTTCGGCTGCCGGAGCACTTCAGCAAAGGCGCGGACGGAGAACGCAGCGTTCGACTGGTAACGGGCGGCGCACGCTTTCGCTCCGTGCAGTTCTATCACCGGGCGCCGGCAAGCGGCTTCGAGATCGTCCCGCTCTCGCCACGCGTCCTCGATCGTGCCGCGCAATACCACGCCTCCGTGATCGACACTGGAGACTCGAGCGAAAGTAGCGGGGCCCAGGCGGCGTTCGTTGACGTACTCGAGGCTGAGGGGCTCGTTCCTCGCGGCTTGTCCGAAGATGCGCTTCCTCGACCTCAAGACGCGTCCGTTCTTCGCGTATGGAGCGCACTACGTGCATCCTACACCAAATCGGACGCAAGCCCATCCATCAAGCTGATGGCCGCGGCAGCCAACCTTTCGAGACGGCACACGACGCGCCTGGTCGCCGAGATCAGTCGCGACTTCCTCGTTCCCCCAGGTGCGTTCCAGGAGATGGTACTCTTGCTCCGTTTGACGTTCGCTTCGCTTCTTCTCTCCGACCCCGAACTGTCCATCGCGGAGGTTGCAAGGCTCGTCGGGTACGCGCACCCCGAAGGACTCGCGAACGCGCATCGAAGGGCGGGACTTCCCACCCCGGAGCAAGTTCGAGGTCTTTACCTCGCGTCCCAGGCGTCCATGCCGTGACGGGGGTCGACAACCGTCACGGACCGGCAGGGGGCGTCATCTGGGCGAGAACGGCAGACTGGCTTCCGAAAGTGACGGCTTCGTCCGTGACGGTAATCGCAGCGTCCTGGGAGCCTTCGAGCAGTACGCAGCCCGCACGGTAGCTCCCCGCCTCTGGCTGCGTGATCAATGCCTTCGCGATCATGTGATGAAGCGGAAGCGCCCCGCTCAAGGTGATGTCTTTGAAGGAAAGCGCCACACCCTTGGGATTCACCGAAGCAGGCACCTCGAGCTTGTCCCCGCGAGCAAGAAACGAAGTGGACGTAGGCGCGGCATCGAGGAGGAGGGCGCGCCCTGCAGTCTTTCCCGTCACGGTCCGCTCCGTGCTCTCGAGGGGAAAGAGCGCAAGGTCGAGCTTCCCATCATCCATGACGTGGCTCATGGAAAAGCGGAGCGTGTCCTTCATCGTACCCCCGTCGGGATTCGCGCAGACGAGCAGTGATGCGAGGATCTGGACGGACGGAACCGGGCAGCAGTAGCCCCCTTCCGGAACGGCTCGCTTGCACGGCGCCGGAGGTACAGCGCCCGCGGCGTCACAGAGAATCAAGAACTCGTCCTTGCTGCAGTAGAGCGCCGTGACCTGGGGGCCCTGTGACACACACGTCGAGGGTATGGCGAGGACGTCACTCGCGTCTCGTCCGCTACCGCCGTCGGCGTTGGACGTCGTCGTACCGGTCTGACTGCTGCCACTCGAACAGTGCGCGGAAGCAAGGGAGAGGACGCAGACGATGGACCAGGGAAGGATTCGCATGCGTCATGTTACGAAGGGCGTGACCTTGCCTTTCCTACGAATGAGGGCCATGGATCGGAGGCGCGTTCTCACGCACGCAATTGCGAATGTTCCGGGCACGTTACCGATGCTACGCTCGACTTCGTGCCGCGCATGCCGCATCTACCCATCCAAGCCGCCTCATCGATCGACCACGGGGGGGCACGCGAATGAGTTCCCTACTGAGACACCGTGAGCTTCCAGCGCCGAGCGAGCGAATCGCCCTCGGAAAGCGGGGGCTTCGCGTAAGCCCACTCTGCATCGGCATGGTGAGCGACCCCCGTACGATTCCTTACGCCTTCGATGCCGGCATCAACTTCTTCTTCGTGAGCACCGACCTTCATTGGCCGCTCTACGAGCCCACACGCAAAGGCCTGAAGATGCTTCTTGCTCGCAGCCCGAGCATCCGCGAACAGGTCGTGATTGCCGGGGCATCATACATCACGCAAGTCGGTTTCTGGCGGAACGCGTACCCCGAGCTCATCATCTCCGTACCACGCCTCTCATACATTGACGTACCCGTTATTGGTGCAACCTACACTGACTTCAACCGACGACGTGCCGAGTACGGCATTGGCTTGCCATTGGCAAAAAAAGGAGAACACCGTACGACCCGCGCGTTCGGCTGCAGCTTTCACGATCGAGAGGTCGCGGCGGAAGCTCTGAGTGATCGTGAGATCGACATCGCGTTCGTTCGGTACAACACCGCTCATCTGGGGCTCGAAAAAGAAGTCCTCCCTTCGATGAGTGCGCTCCGTGGAAATCCGCGTCCTCGCCTTTTCACCTTCAGTACCACGAAGTCGTTCCTGGACGCTTCGCGTTTTGGCAACGTCAAGGGCAAACCCTTGCCGTGGCAGCCTCGCCGCGTCGATCACTATCGGTTTGCGCTGACACAGAAACGCATCGATGGAATTCTGTGCAGCCCCATGAAACCGCGAGAAGTGCGCGGTATCGTCGATGCACTCGCGGAGGGGCCGCTCAAAGCCGAGGAGCTCGACTACATGCGCCGATTGCCGCACTTGAAGTTCGACGCGAAGCGTTAGCTCAGGAGGCGAACGCTCCTCCCGCAAGAAGGTGACGGAAGCAAAGGAATGAGCTGCCCACGGCGTTCCTCCCGACGTCTCCTTGATGACGATGGGCAGGCTTCAATCGATCGCGACCTTCCTTGCACGCCTGGACGGTGGCGTGCCTTCTTCACAGGCGATGACAGCCGCCGGCGGCGTCGAAGCTCATGTTTTTCCATTTCCGAGCTGACCCGACGGTTGGCTCCCCAGCACTTTGCGTAGCGGTCTGCGTCGATCGCACACGTCGCTCCGCTGCCGTACGCCACGCCGAGCGTGCCGGATGAAAACCCGACGACGTCGATGGCGGTCGTACTCCTCGTGGTCGTCCCGTTCCCCAGCTGTCCAGTCGCGTTGTTGCCCCAACGCTCGGGACCACCCGATGGGAGAACGGCGCAAGGAGCAAAACGAAGGCCGCCTGCCTCGTTCGAAGCAAGCGGCCCAGTTCGCTGTCTGGCTGACGGCTATTTCAGGACGATGGGGAGCAAGTTATCGCCCATCTCGTTCGCCTGGTCGCCACGGACCAGTTGGTCACCTTGGCCGAGCCAGCCCCAGTCGTTGTAGCCCCAGCACTTCACGACGCCGTTGTCCAAAATGGCGCAGCGGGCGTGCGTGCCCTGTTCGACCGTTCGCGCGACGGTCCGACCGGCGCCGAGGTTCACGACGGGCAAATTGTCGCCCATCTCGTTCGCTTGGTCGCCACGATTGTTGGTGTCGCCTAGACCGAGTTCGCCTTGGCTGTTGTTGCCCCAGCACTTGAGCGTACCGTTGTCGAGATTCGCGCAGACGCTCGCCCAGCCGGCAGAGACGGTCTTGGCCGTTCTTCCAGCTCCGAGATTGATCACGGGAAGGTTGTCGCCCATTTGGTTCGGCGCGTTCCCGAGGACCGTCGTGTTCCCTTGGCCGAGGTTGCCCCAGTCATTTCTTCCCCAGCACTTGAGGGTGTCGTTGTCGAGAATCGCGCACGCGAAGTCGAGACCACCAGAGATGTACTTGGCAGTGCGGTTCGTACCAAGATTGACCACGGGTAGGTTGTCACCCATCTCGTTCGCCTGGTCGCCGCGATAGTTCGTGTCGCCGAGGCCCAGCTGACCGTAGTTGTTCTGGCCCCAGCATTTCACCGTGTTGTTGTCGAGAATCGCACAGAAGAAGTTCTGCCCCGCGGTAATGGACTTCGCCGTGCGTCCCGCCCCGAGACTCACGATGGGATTGTTGTCCCCCATCTGGTTCGCCCCGGAACCGACGTTGGCCGTGCTTCCGTTCGCTCGACCTTGTTGGCCGTTGAAGCCGTTCCCCCAGCACTTGACGGTATTGTCGTCGAGGAGCGCGCATGCGGCAGTCTCGTTGACGACGACCAACTTCGCCGTGCGGTTCGTCCCGAGGTCGACGTAGGGCAAGTTGTCACCCATCTCGTTTGCGTTGTCGCCGCGATTGTTGACGTCACCGAGGCCGAGTTGCCCCACGTAGTTGGCACCCCAGCACTTGACCTTGTCGTTGTCCAAGATCGCGCACATGTTGCCTTCGCCGCGCATATTGGAGGCGAGGAGCTTGACCGTGCGACCCGTCCCGAAGTTCATCATCGGAAGGTTTGGCCCCATCTCGTTCGGGTTGTCGCCGCGCCTTGTCGTATCGCCTTGCCCAAGCGGTCCATGGTCGTTGCGACCCCAGCACTTCGCGTTTCCGTCCACGAAGCGAACGCAATGCGTGCCCCAGTTGCCGACGACCTGCATCGGCATGTCGTCATCGACATTGGTCAGATCGACGGACGCTTCGAGATCTTTGTAGAGTGCATCCGAACTCGTCGTCTTGCCCAGCTTGACCTTGTAGTTCTTGTCTCCGTCGGGCGCGACTTCATCGGCCCCCGTGACCGTGACGGTCTGCTCGACTTTGTAGTTGGCCGCGGTGAACGTGAGCGAAGCTTTGTCTGCGGTGCCCTCGGTCACGGTGTCGCTGAGGACCGGAACCGTCACGTCGGCGCTGGGCTTCGAGCGGAGGCGCACCGTAAACGTGACTTTGCCCCCCTTCTCCGTCGTGTTCTTGTTGGGTGTCGCGGCGCCCACGATGATGCCAGCCGTATCGTTGTCCATGTTCTTGAGCGCAACGGGCGTCGGCGTGATGGCCGCATAGCCGGTGTCGGTGGAAGTGACGGCCATGCTGATCTTGTAGTCTTGGTCGCCGTCGTCGATTTCGTCGTCGACCCCCGTCACGGTGACCGTCTGCGGCGTGTCGAAGTTGGCTGCCGTGAAGGTGAGCGTAGCCTTGTCGACGGTTCCCTCGGCGACCTTGTCGGAGGTGAGCGCGATGGTCACGTCGCCGGTGGGCTTGCTCTTCAGGGCAACCGTAAAGGTGACTTTGTCGCCGTCTTCGGTCGTTTGCGTCTTGCTGGGCGCGCTGACGGTGATGCCCGGAACGCTCACTTGAGCATCGCTGCCTCCGTCCCCGCCAGAGGACGAGGAGCTCGTGGAGCTCGTACTGCTCCCCCCTCCGTCGCCACCGGATGAAGACGCGGACGACGTGGTGGAGCCCGAAGAAGAAGAAGACGCCGCGTCGTCACCGCAAGCCGCAAGACCTACGACGCCAGCACCGAGACACGCGAGAAGAGTACGTTTGTGAGACAAGTGAATCATGGGGAGTCCTGTGAGGGTTTTCCGAGGTCGCGTACCCAAGTATGCGAACTCATGGAGGTGAGGCGAAAAGGCTCTCCGAGCTTCGACAAAGCGTCAAGCGCAACCGTCACGCGTGTCTTGGCTTGTGGAGGCGATCGCACCTACTCGCACATACCTGGACATTCGTGCGCTTTCCTCTCGGACGGATGACGGCTAAGCCGCGTGCGCCTCGAGGAACGCTCGCATGCGAGCGTTCGACTCTTCGTGGGCCTCGCGCATCGTGAGATGACCCGCGACGATCTCGTGCCACGCATCCGGGCGTAGGGAGGCGCGCACGGCGCCCGAAGAAGCGAGCGGAAGCACGCGGTTCTTCGTGCCCCACAGGAGAAGCGATGAGGGGAAGCCCGTTGGCTTCTCGAAGTGCTCGAGTGCGCCGTAGGTGTCCATCGCAGGCGCGAGCGCAGAAAGCGAGTCGATGTGCTTTCGGTCGCCGTTCAGGCGTACGAGCTCGTCGAGATAGGGATCATCCTCGGTGCGAAGATATTGCGACTTGAGCGAAGCTCGTCGAACGGCAGGCGGGCTGAGCTCGGTCACGCGGGCTGCGATTGGAACGAGCCACGGAGCACGCCGCAGCGTTCGAAGCAGAGCGCCGTAGCCGCCTTCGCGAATACCTGCGCGCGTGGCCACGTTGAAGAGAACGAGAGCCTTGGCCCGCTTCGGATTTCGAAGCGTTGCGCGAAGCACCATCGCCGCACCGATACAGTGTCCGACCAGAATCGGTGGCGCGTCGGTGACGGAAGAAACGAGCGCCTCCACGAAATCCGCGTATCGATCCAGCGTCGCGTCACCGCGGAGGTCCTCACCCGCACCGTACCCAGGGAGATCTACCGCAACCGTACGGTAGGTCTTCGCAAACTCGTCGATCTGTCGCGACCAGAGGTCACGATTGCTTCCCGCGTTGTGGAAGAAAATCATCGTCTGGCCGGAACCACGAACGGAATACGACGTCGTCATGAAGGGTAGTTGTCTCTTTCCGAAGAATGCGTATGCAGCGTTCGTACCCGAAGCACTCGAGCAGTTTTGCGGCGATTTCCAAACCTTTGACCAAGAGAGGCCAACCTTCGTCCGCTGCTCGGGGGGCGGTCGATCCACCGGACCCCCCTTCGATACGCGTTAGATTCGGACGTCGTGCGACGGAATCCGCCCGGGATCCTCTCCTCGATGTGGGGGAGGGCCAGGAAATGGCGGTAAGCCGTGAATATTCCGCCTCCCGCTGCGTATTAGTGAGGGACCCATGTTCTACGTCCAAACGCGAACCTACAAGGCCCGGGTCGGGCCGGTCGCCAAGTCGAAGACCGAGACCTGTGAGCATTGTCACAAGCGCCACGAAGTCCTCGTTCACGCCTGGGGCGAGGGGACGTCGGTGGCGGTGTACGACTTTTCCGGCGGGAGACTGAAGAACCAAGAGGCCGCGTTCGAAGCAGCGAGCCGAAACGCAAACGCGCTTGCGGATCAGGCTCTTCGCACAACCACGTGCCCGGCATGCGGACGGGTGCCGAGCTCGCTTCAGCAGGAAGTCGACGAGGCGCAGCGTGCATACGGACGCCGCCTGCGGCTCGCCACATTCGTCCCGCTCGTGTGCGGAGCGGTTGCGTTTCTTCCACTCGGTCTTCCCTCCTTCCGCGCACTCGCCTATTCGGCGTGGCCGCTCGGCAGCGCTCTCGCGATGGGCGGTGGAGTGTTCGCGCTCGTGCTTGCCGTCCTTCTTTGGCCGCGGAAGCATCCTCTCCGCGCGACGGCAGCTCACCTCTTCTATCGTCCGATGCCGGCAGAGTCTGCGTATCGCGGCGAAGGTCCCGAAGAACCCTTCGTGCCTTGGCCCTCCGCCGAGAAGCGCGAAGGGTTCGGCTCGCTCGCACGCGGAGCAACTGCGCTCGCCTTTGCCACGGCACTTCTCGGCGTCGCGCTCTTCGGACTCAAGGCGGGCAGGACGCACTTCGAGTCGCTTCACATCGTCTCCATGGCGCCGCCCGGTACGAAGATTCGCGTTTCACAGCCCGGGCTCAGCGACCAAGTCATCGAAGTGCGTTCGACTTCGGGCGACGCATTCCACGCCGTAGCGAGGGTCCTCAGTCTCTCCTCACCGCACCCGCTCACGGTGACGGAGGAAGGACTCACTCCTTACACCGTGTCCCTCACCCTGCCTGCGTTGAGGCGGCAATCGGGGACGGTCGTATTGACCCTTCGCGCCGCGGCCGCCGGCAAGTGCCTCGCACTCGAGAAGCCGGAAGAGGGCCTAGCGCCTCAGCGCGCATCCGAACACATTCACCCCGACCTCGTCTTCGCGGAGTCTTACTCGTACACGTGGCTCACTCCACCTTCGAGTTCGCGCTACTCGTCGGCGTATCGACTTCTCCCTTGCGCCGAGGCACGCGCACGCGAAGTGAGCATCGCATCGCTTGCCGAACCGGGGACGAAGCTCGTTGTCGCGCAACCAGGCAGAGACGATCAAGTCTTCACGGTTGGCAATCGTGCCGGGTCGGACGCCTATCTCGTTCATGCGCGGGTCTATTCGAGCGAAAACGGTCGCTTCAGCGTCCGCGAGGGCGAAGACGACGAACAGAGTTTCTCGCTTCCCAGTGACCCCCCGAAACGCAACGCCTACGAATCGAAGCCCACGTGGCTCATCGTCGCGGGTGCTTCGGCTCGGCACAAATGCGTCGGCATCTTCACGACGCGCTACGGAAACTCGCCCATGGGAATGGATGCCTTTCTCGGAGGTCCTCCGATCCGAAGGGTCTCCCCCACGCTTACGGACCTATGGAGTGTGGAGCACGTCGATGCCTGGTTCACCGACACGCCCAAGACGGTCACGGCGTCACGCTATCAGATGCCCACACGCACGTCCGTCCGTATCAAGGACTGCGCGTTCTTCGACGTAGTTGCGCGCATGGGATCGGCGAAGACTCACGACACGCCCACCGCATCCGACGACGCGGACGACGCGGACGACGTGCCGCCGAAGCCCTCCGCATCTGGAAGCGCAAAAGTGCGAGTGCCCCTGCCTACTCCAAAGCGCCCTTGATGCTCACGGAGTCACTGGAATTTCTGCGTCCTTTCAGCCGCGGGCAAGCGGACAGAGACTGATACTTCGTGAAAACTCGGTGCGGCGCGGCAGATTTCATCTCGCCACGAGTACTTCCTCTCGTGAAGTTCTCGGTCCTTGTTTCCCTCACGCTACTTGTAACTGCCTGCGCCTCCTTCCCCAGCTCGCCTGAGCGAAACGGTTCCGAGAACCCAAGTCGGGAAAGCGCGCCTCAAAGTGTGGCTGAAGTCCTCAGAAACCAACGCCCCGGTGAAACCGCAGAGCAGCGAGTGGCACAGCTCTCATGCGCCGAACTACCGAGCGCCACCTACGCATTCCAAGCGCACGGGGGAGGGCCCGAGAATCCCGCCGTGGGAGACGCCGTACAAGCGAAACTCGTCAGCTGTGAAAAGTACGCCGAACTCTTTGCCGCAAGACCCTGGCCCTTCGAACCGAAGGTCTGCATCGATGCGGCACGAACGCCTCGCGGTGAAAAGGCGCTCCGTGCTCTGCTCGCAAGAAAGGATCGCGACGAGCTCGCGGCAGTGAGCAAATGGATCGAAGGCCTGCTGCGAGATGATCGCGGGCCCGACTTCTCCCCAGAGCTTGCGGACGCCTACGATGTGTTTCCAACGAACGCGGTCTTCCTCTATCTCGTCGGAAAGCGCCACCCGAAAGCTCCCACGATTGCGGCGACTCTTCTTTCGTCCCCCGATTGGAAGACGCGGCTCGTCGCCTGTCGTGCGGTCGCCGACCTCCACTCGGCCGAGCTAAAACGTCGAGCTGAATCTGTAGCGTCCAATGATGAGTATCGAGAATGGGGGGAGTCGCCGTCCGGCAGTCGGATCGTGCGATCGTATCCCGTCCGTGAGATGTGCAAGATGTCGCTTCAAATGACGAAGCAGCGTCCGTAGTTCCGTCGCGTCGCCCCCCCCACGACCGATTTCGACCGATCGACGCATCGAGGGAACTCCTTTTCCGTTTACACTGGCGACATGAGCTCCCCGCTTCGCTTCGCACCGGGAGACGTATTTGCAGAGAAGTTCGAGGTGCAGCGTCTCCTCGCGCGTGGCTCGATGGGCAGCGTGTACCTCGCGTCGGACCGAGTCGCGAACCAAACCCGCGCGCTCAAGTTGATGAATCCCGACCTCCGGCACGTTCCGCGCTTCGTGGAGCGATTCGTTCAGGAAGCAGGCGTAGGTGCGCGCATCGCGAGTGAGCACGTGATTCGCGTCTTCGAGCACGGTGTCGACCCGCACTCCGGCCTGCCTTGGCTCTCGATGGAGTACGTGGAGGGCGAGACGCTCGATCGCGCCGTAGAGTCGGGGTCTCTCGATCGCGAAACGAAGCATGAAATCCTGCGACAGATCTTCGAGGCCATGTCTGCCGCGCACGCGGTGAACGTGGTCCACCGAGATTTGAAGCCCGAGAACTTTCTCGTCCTCAAGAACGCGCGCGGCAACGCGAGCATCAAGGTGCTCGACTTCGGCGTCGCCAAGGTCGTACGCGATCTCAGTGTGAGCGGAACAGCGGAGGGCCTCGGCGCTCCGCTCTGGACCGCGCCCGAGCAGGGCGAACCCGGCAAGACCATTCGACCCTCTGCCGATGTTTGGGCACTCGGTCTCGTGACCTTCTGGCTCCTCACGGGAAAGATATTCTGGCGCGGCGCAACCCTTCATCGTGCCTCGATCGCGGACCTGGCGCTGGAACTCATGGGGGGTGCCATCGCAGCCCCATCGGATCGCGCCCGAGAGCTTCGATGCGAAGGGCTCCTTCCTCCGGGCTTCGATGGCTGGTTCGGCCGCTCGGTCGTGCGGGACCCATCTGCCCGCTTCTCAGACGCTCGGGAGGCGTACGCCGCGCTCGAAGCCGTTCTTTCGGCGCCGGGCCATCCGTCTTCGTCCGCAACGGCGGGTCTCCCGATCTCGGCCACGCGGCACGAAAGCGCACCGCCCGAGCCGCCGAAGCGTCCGCTGTGGCCCATCATCGTGCTCACCGTATTCTTCGTGAGCCTCGGAATCGCCTTCGCGGTAAAGCTCACGTAGTACGCGGCTGCACGACTCTCGTACGAACGATCTTCGATCGTCCGATTGTACATGCCGTGTTGGTGCCTCTATCGTTTGCACCGATGGCTCCGCGCAAGCTTCGACACAAATATGTATCATACACATTCGTGGGCCTCCTATGGGGTTCGCTCAGCTGTGCGCAGCCGCCGGCGCGAGACCATCCCCTGGCAACCACCCACACACCCTCTACGCCGCCCGCGCCGCCCGCAGGTGCAAGCGCGCTGGCTCCCCCTGCTGTGGCAAGCGCTTCGGCGTTCTCCAGTCGACCCGCGGCGGTCCAACATGACGCTCCGGCTCCCTCCTCTCAGACACCCGCGGCAGCGCCGTCATGTGCCCCCCACGAGCGGCGATTCGGGATGGCATGCTGCTCCTCGCCGGATCTGGGTTCGGGGCGTCGCATGCGCTTTCCGGGTCAGCAGACCTTGACGTGCCGCGGCCCGCGCATCGGGGCTCCCTGCACCAGGAAGAGTGACTGCGACATCGCCTGCTCGTGCCCATCGTCCGACACGGCGCCTCCGAGTGCGGGTGCACGCGACAACATCCCTGACGGAACGACCGGACTCGTAGGACGCTGCGCGAGCGCGAACTACCGGGGTACGTGGATGTGCAGGCTCGACGAAGAAGGCAAAGTCAGCCACATGATCATCGACTAGGGCCGAGCCCCCAGATGATTTTGGGACGGCCCGCAGCCTCCCAATGCTCGAACGAGGGCAAGTTCTTTGCCCAGCTCAAGGACAAGCCTCGGCCTTGGTTACGAGTCGCTCATGGTCCGATCGAAAAGCGCCGGTCACGCTCGTCACATGATCGACGAGCGCGTAAACGCCTCCCCCGCATACGGCTCCCTTTCGCGCGTCGAACAGGAACTCGTCCTTCTGCAATGCCACCTGGGGACTCGTGCACGAAAAGTAGTGATCTTGAACGAGCGTCACGATCAGCGCTGCATTCTCAATCGAGACCACGGGCTGAACGGCCGACATGACCCCGACCGCGGTGTCGACGATCCCCACGTCGCTGCCACGCGTGTATGCAATATACATATGTGAGTTCGGCCTATAGGCCCCGCCTGGATGCCTGCGAATGAAACCTGCGTGCGATCGAAGCGCCTCGAACCTGGCCTTGCACGCCTCGGGATCGTCTGCCCCCTTGCAGAGTGAGCCGCGCGAATCCACGGCAGTCGTATGCACCAAGTTCGCCCCGCTCGTGCCGCCCTGCACGTCTTCTGGATTCACTTCGTCTCGGAGTTCGATGTAGTCCGCCTGTCCGAGAACACCTTGGAACGTCACATCCGCAAGGGGCGCATACGTTCCCTTCTTGCAGACGTTCTCCGTGAACGTGGGCAGCACTTCTCCACCGCTCGAGCCACTCGAACCCGATGCACCGCTCGACCCCGAAGAGCTACTCGTGCCAGAGGTGCCACTCGAGCCAGACGAACTGCTCGACCCCGGAGCCCCGATGGAATCCGAGGAGCCACTCGATCCTGTGTCCCGAACGCTCCCTCCGCAGGCAATCGCCGAGAGACCGAGGAGAAGAACGAGCGCGACGGGGAGGACTGACCGGGGTTGCATGCGGCCGCCTTCTTCAAGTTCCGTGCCATTCCCAGGTCACCGCAACTCGCTCATTTCTCGATGGTGTGCCACGGCAGAGCGCCGAAACTGGCACATTCTCACCTTCCGCGATCGCGACGAGCTCCCCTACGTTCGCCATTTTCGTTCCCCGGGTTGCGGCGCGCGCCTGATCGCCCCTACGGTCTCGTGCATGAGCGAGGCTCTCGAGTTTTGGTTCGATTTCGCGAGCACCTATTCATATCTTTCCTCGGTGCGCCTCGCGCATCGAAAGGACGTCGCTTGGCGTCCCTTTTTGCTTGGTCCGGTTTTCCATGACATTCACGGCACGGCAGACTCGCCCTTCAATCGCAATGAGCCGCGACGAGCGTACATGTGGCGAGACGTCGCCCGCGAAGCCAACGCCCTCGGTGTCGCATTTCATGTTCCCAGCGTCTTCCCGCGCGGCTCGCTTCTCGCAACGCGTGTCGCCCTGCTTGCCGAAGCCGAGCCTTGGATAGGACCGTTCGTTCGCAGTGTGTTCGAAGCGAACTTCGTGGACGACCGAGACATCAGCGACGAAGGCGTCGTCGTCGAACTGCTTCGGGCGCAGACCAAAGAGGCTGAAGCTTTCCTCACGCGGGCCAAGGAACCCGCAACGAAAGCACGTCTCTTCGAGCGCACGAAAGCGGCAAAAGAGCGCGGCATTTTCGGTGCTCCCACCTTCTTCGTGAAGGGCGAGCTCTTTTGGGGCAATGACCGGCTCACGGAGGCGAGCCATGCGGCCGGGAAGTGGACGCAATGTTACGAGTGCGTCACGCCGGAGGCTGCGCGCGCGTTCGCGCAGGAGTGGCTGCCCGCCTGGACTGGAAACGACCCTGACCGCTTATGTGCATTCTACACTGATGACGCGCTGTATCTGGACCCGGCCGTTCCTGCTGGCATCCGCGGCCAGGCGGCAATCCGAACCTACTTCGCCAAGCTCCTTTCACGAAATCCTGCCTGGGTATGGACACAACGCGAAGCCATTCCCATGAAAGACGGATTCGTGAATCTCTGGCATGCGAGCATTCCTGGGAAGGGCGCGACGCACGAGGTCGACGGAGTCTGCCTCGTCACCCTCCGGGAAGGCCGCATTTCTCGCAACGAAGTGTACTTCGACCGGAGCCCGCTTTTCGCGGCGAGATAGGACGCCTCGTTCCGCAGGGATGTCGGGAAATTGCGCTCGAAGGCGCCTACCGGACTACCTTCGAGAAAGGAGGCTACTTTTCCATGACGATGGATCGTTTCGAGTGGTCGAACGTCTTCTTGGGTATGCGACGTACACGAATCCTCGCAGCGGCCGCCTTCGTCGCGGCCCTCTTGTTTTCGCCCGAAAGCCGCTCGGAAGATCGCGCGCAATCGGCCTTGCCGACGTTTGCCAGGTGGAAGGACACGTATTGGCGTGTTCAGGTGGCACCTGCACGCGGGGGTGTCTTCCGCATCCACTACACGGGATGGGACGAAAGTTGGGATGAGACGGTGGCCTGCGATCGCCTGTTCTTCTCGCGAGCGACGGAAGGAATGGTCACCGTCGAGTGGCGCGGGGCCTACTACCGCGCGAACGTCCTCCGGCAAACGCCACAAGGCTTGCGTATTCACTACGTCGGGTACGACTCGAGCTGGGACGAAGTGGTCCCCGAGGGGCGCATCGCACGCCTCGTATCTGCCTGCCCGGCCACGCCGCGCGCACAGTCGTGATTGCCGAGGTGTAGCGCGCAGACCTCAGGTCAAGCTCTGCCTAGACGCCAAGCATTTTGTGTATGGACCGATGCTCGTCGCGAGCTAGTTTCTCAGGCACATGCTTTCCATCCAACAACCTCGACGGGCGCGACGCCGTGCAGGGTTGGCTCTCTTCGCGACGGCATCTACCCTCGTCGCTCTAGCTTCCTGCCAGGAGCCCACGCAGGTCTACCTTCTGCTCCGCTCCGACATGCCTTGCGGACTTCCCCCGAGCGAAGGGTACGGCGTGCGCGAAGTGCGCATCTTCGTTGCGCCCGACGAAGCGACGTTGCGAAACCGCGTCGAGAGCGGCCTCGCCAGTGCGACGCTGTCGAGCTGCAAGGGGCCGGGCGAGCTCGGCACGATTGCACTCGTGCGAGAGAACTCTGACAGCGTTTACGTCAAGGTCATCACGAGTCTCGATCAGCGTCTCGCCAGCGGCTCTGCGGCGCCGAGCCGCAACGTCGCGGATTGCCCGAGTGAAGGCGGGAACGAAAAGGCTTCCGCGCGATGCTTGGTTTCTTCACGCCGCTTTCAGTACACGCGTCACACGACGCAATACCTGCCGATCACACTCGAAGAAAGCTGCGTGCCGCAATGGTGGCAATGCCCCGCCGGAAAGACGTGCATCAGCGGAACCTGTCAGTCGGATGACGTTCCATTGAGCTCGGAGGTACCGCCGATCGCACCCAAGCCGCGAACAGACGGCGGGTCCGCGGAGTCCTCCGTTGCGGACGTGACGATGCCTGAAGCAAGTGTCGACGCCGATACAGCGGACTATCCCGTCGAGATGTCCCTCGGAGATTTCCACACCTGCGCGCTCTACAAGCGCGGGGACGTCCGATGTTGGGGACTCGGCCTCTACGGACAGCTCGGCCAAGGAAACACCGCGAACGTAGGAATTGCCAGGGCAGGCATGGAGAACCTGCCACGCATCGACCTGCCAGCGAACGATCCCGCTGTGGCGATCTCCGCGGGGGGCTTCCGAACCTGCGCCGCTTTGCAGTCGGGTCGCCTGCTGTGCTGGGGCTGGGACGGAGGCGAATTCGGCGTCCCCGCTGGAGTACTCGGGTACACGGGAGCGGTTCCGAACGCGCGTGGCGACGCTCCAGGGGAGATCGCCTCGCTTCCGACCGGAGGTGTGCTGGCGGCGAACAAGGCCGTGAAGCGCGTGTCGGTATCGCTGGGAGCGCACACGTGCGCATGGAACGACATGAACCAAGTTTGGTGCTGGGGCCAGAACGATCACGGACAGCTTGGCACCGGAGACAAGCAGGAACGCGTCGGCGGTCCCGCCGGCTTGACCAACCTCGTCGCCGTGGCGATCGGCGCTGGCGACGCTGGCGCCATGAACCTTTCAGCACAGTTCGCCGTGGGGAACCGACACAGCTGCGCCATCGTGCCTCCGAGCGGGACCGTACGCTGCTGGGGCGCAAACGCCAGCCCATTCCTGGGCCTTCTTGGGGCCGAGAGTAACACCCCCTTTGCCACCACGCCCTTCGACTCCAAGGTCACGCACGATGGCGCGCAGGCCGTCCAGATCGGCGCCGGCCAATATCATACTTGCGCGCTCCTGAAGACCCAAGCCAATACATTCGCCGTGCGGTGCTGGGGCACGAACGACTACGGACAACTCGGAACCAACTCTACGGTCTACTACGGTGGCGTCCCTGGCAACTACGGAAGCTACTCCGTCGAAAAGATGAAACTCTTGCCCCAAGTGGTCTTCCCTCAGGGCGCGACCGCCGATCTCATCGCCGTCGGCCCCTTCCACAACTGCGCACGCATGCAGTCGGATCACAAGAAGGTGGTCTGCTGGGGTCGCAACAACGCAGGACAGCTCGGCGACGGTGCGGCAGGCGACGCTCTCGTGCGCGGCAACAGCAGCCTAAACTCGGTTGCAAGCGCGCCGCCCCTCACTTTTCCCTCCCGCGTCGTACGCCTCGCTGCAGGTGGCGACAATGTCTCCGGAAAAGGACACTCCTGCGCACTTCTCGAGGATCACTCCATGTGGTGCTGGGGCAACAACGGCGATCGTGTGGGCACGACGATTCCGCGCTTCGGCCAACTCGGCGTCGCAAGCACGCAAGCCGAAGTGCTCGTCCCCACGCAGGTAGTCGCGCCGCTCCTGCCGCCCTGAGACCGGAAGCTCTGAGAGCGGAAGAGTTGTATCGGGCGAGTGCGTCGCGGCCGCGACTTAGAAACGTACTCCGCCCGTGTAGATCCTGCCCGGCGCGAGCGTGCCTGAGCCCGGGGTCTTCTCTGTATTGCTCGCGACGACGATCCCCAGGATCGCCCCTCCAACGATGGCAACGCCGCCTCCGACGAGCCCCCAAAAGGCACCTGTCTTCGTAAACGGCGGCGTGGCCAAGGTATCGACTTTGATCAAATGCCGCTGGCCTTCGAGCACGAGCACCGACCTTCGCGTGGGTTCGAAGCCATCTTTCGACAGCTGGATGTCATGCTCTCCCGAGAGGACCGAACCTTCCCACGGAACGACGCCAACCACTTTGCCATCGAGACGCGCGAGGACGCCGGGAGCAGATTCGATGCGCAGCACGCCTTGGCTCGCCCGAGCCGTGAGCACTGCGCGCACGACGTTCGACTGCCTTGCGCGCAGGTCGACCTCCACCGAGAACGGGAGGTAACCTTCCTTGCGGACCTCGACGCGCGTCTTGCCCGCTCGCACACGAAGAAGCGTGGAGCCCGCGCGACAGGTGTCGAGTCTTCGGTCGTCTACGAAGATCTCGGCCCCGACAACCGAACACTCGAGCGAGAGCGTGGCCACCCGACCTCGCAGGTCCTCGAGGAGCGCATCGAAGTCGCCCACCTTGGCTCGCAGGTCCTGCGGCGCCACTTTGTCGAAGGCCTCCAGTGCTTCGAGCGCCGCGGGAAAGTTCCCCATGGCTTGGAACGTGCGCCCCTTGTTGTAAATGAGGCTCGCGCGGAGAATCACGCTCTTTGCGTGCGTCAGACCTTCGTCGAACTTCTCGAGCGCGCGCTCGTAGTTGAGGGCGTTCATTTCCGCGTTGCCTTGCTCCTTGAGCTCGGCGGCGAGAGCGTCCTCGTTGCCAGGCGCATCGGCGTACGCCATCGATGACAGGGAGACGAGGACAGCGACGCAAGGGCAAAGGACTCGACGGAAGACGTTCATGGCGCTCGGTTGAAGGAGAACACCGAGAGTCTACCAGCGCCGCACGCAGCCACGAAAGCGCCATGCAAGGTTGAGCTTGCAGCCGGCCCTCTGCGCTACTCCTCCTCTTCGTCGCTCTCGTCGTAGGTTTCGTCAGAGTCTTCACCCACGTCAGAGTCTTCGTCATCGTCACTGTCCGTGACGGGGTCGTTCCCGACGTCTTCGCCGTCATCCCACCACGAGGTCGAACCGCCGCTCACGGTCATGTCGTTCGACTCGCTACACGTTTCCAAACTCTGGGTGCGGCTCTCCTCGATGGCTCCGTCCCGGCGAACCGTGTACAGCGTCTCGGTGCGCTCGCAGCCTTCGCCCCAGAGCGTCTTCACCCAGTAGCCTTCGGCCGTAGGCGTCACGTTTCTTGCTCCGCAAACGACCGCAGGCTCCGCGAGGGCGATCTGAAGTAGTGCAACAGCCTCGGCGTCCCGCTCGATCGGTGCCACCATGGGCCCGAGCTCCGACCCATTGCGGATGCGGATCACCTCGTCGCCTCGGGTCACGATCGCAAAGTCGGCCCCTCCCGTGTACTTGGGCATGTCTCCAGGAAGCGACCAGCCCGGGTTGTCTGTCTTTTCCCGCGACATGCTCACCAACTTCGTGAGGCATGCGTTCTTGTTCGACGCGTCAGCGCAAGGGACTCCAAGTACCACGCGCTGCCGAACGAACAGGGGTTCTGTCGAGAGCAAGCTCGGATGCGCCTCGTAGAACACGGCTCCCTCCACGTCCGAAGCCAGCGAGAAGACCGCATAACGCGAGTCATCGGACGAGAGGCACGGTACGGCCCGCTGCATCGTCGTCTCTCGCGAGCAAGCAGCCATCGTGAAGAACGTCGCAGAAAGAAGGAGAACCGGCAGCCGTCGTGCAACCATGGCGTCGGGAACGATGTTTTGCAGTCGCCGTGCCACCCTTCAGGCACGCGAAACTCCGCGTGATTCGCCCAGCGACGGCCGTGAGTCCAGGGATGCGACCCAAGGGAGTGGCGCGAGCTCGGCACACCCAGTGTGAACGAACGTGCACGCGGCGATCGCTTACCCCTTGCGATGCAAGCGCCAGCATGGCCACTCCTCGCAGGCCCACAGAGACCAAATCGGACATGGCCACCGCTCACAGGTGCAGATTGCACTCGTTTCGCTCAAACATGTATTCCCCGCTCTTACCGACGGAGAAGCTCCATGACCAAGCATATCGCGACGACTCTTCCTGCTCTTGCTGCTCTTGCTCTCACCGCTCTTTTCGGCTGCGCTTCCGCGGACGACACCGCAGGGGCCGAGACCGATGCGGACATCACGGCGGCACAGCATGCGCAAGCAATCGCCGCCTGCGAGAAGACCGAAAAGCAAGCCATCGGCCGCGATGGTTCGATGTACGGAATCATCGCCGCCATGGAGAAGTCTCAGGCCTGCTTCCAAAAGGCGAACGACAAGTCGATTGCCCAGCTCGACAAACGCCGACGCACAACGATTGCCAAGCAGCGTTTCGAGGCGTTCCGCACGAGCCGCTTCGAGTTCTGTGACGCCCCGACCCAGGGTCAGTCTCAAGGCACTTCCGGGTATTCTGTGCAGGTGGGGTGCAGACGCGATGCGGAGTACGACTTGGCGATCTTCCTCGAGCTGCACGCGCAACTCGGCGGAACGAGCACCGCCCCCTGTTCCCAGTTCACCTGCCATCCACTCGCTGCCGAAATCAAAGCGTGCTCCACGAAGCGCACGCAAACGCGCGGCACGCTCGAGACCCTCAGCCGCTGCGAGGAAGACGCCCTCGCTGCTCGCATCTCGAGCGTAGACCTCTCGATTCCTCCCGGCACGCTCAGCGCAGCCGTGAACGCCGGCAACGAATTCTGCGACTTCGTCACCTTCAAGGTGGGTCGGGATCGAGCGGGCAACGAGGATGCAAGCGCCGCGTGCCGCACGGACGTGACATCCGCGCTCTATGCGCTCTGCGCGGAGTGACACGTTCGGTCTAGGTCGAGGATCGCGCTCGCTCGAGTGCTTCCTCTAGGGAAACCCACGTGTCCACGATGTCGACGCGTGGCACTTTCACGCTTCTTGCTCCCGTACCACCGACCCACAGCGCCGTAGAGTTGGGAAGCTTCGAACGAAGCGCGCGGATCGATCGCTTGGCGACTGCCGGATCGAATTCGTTGCTCACGGCGACCCCCACGATGTCCGCACGCAGGGCTTTGCCTGCGTCGGCGAGCTCATCGACGGGAGTTTGGCCCCCGAGGAGACGCACTCTCGCACCGCTTGCCGAGAGGTAGAGCGACACGAAGAGAAGTGGCAACGAGTAAATCTCGCCCGGTAGCGCACCGAGCACGATGGTCGGAGACACGCCCGTGGGTTGCACCTCGGCGAACATTTGCCGGAGGATGGTGGTCATCGAATCCGTGGCGAGGTGCTCGTGGCGAACGGAGATCCGCGCGCTCTCCCACGCCCGTCCGACTTCCACCATCAATGGGTGCGCGAATTCGACCAGAAACCGACGCACGTCCGTCGTCGCCTTCTTTCGCCGCAGCGCGCTGTCGAACTCGTCCATGCGTTCACTCGCAAGGAGCGCGAGCATCGATCGGATGGAGACGAGGTCTGTCGAGGCTTCGGACGGCGGCGGCGGACCGGCTTCGCTTCCCGCCCCAGCGACGTGTCGCAATTCTTCGAACG
This sequence comes from Polyangiaceae bacterium, assembly GCA_046351415.1. Taxonomy (GTDB): domain Bacteria; phylum Myxococcota_A; class Polyangia; order Polyangiales; family Polyangiaceae; genus JABFRG01. Next base: position 181,037 of record JAXLYO010000006.1, read on the forward strand.
ACTTGTGAATGACGTCGCCGATGCGATAGCCGCGCGCGAGTGCGCGTTTGATCCACTTGAGACGTTCGATGTCCGCCGCGGAGTATACGCGCCGGTCGCTCCCTGGCCTGCGCTCTGGTGAGGGAAAGCCGAAGCGACGTTCCCACGCACGCAACACCAGAGCTCCAATGCCGGTCTCCAGTTCGACGGCGCGAATGGTGCTGCCTGAAACCTTCGGAAGACCCGCCAGGGATTCGGGCGGACCTTCCACGGACTTGCGAGAAGTCGGGTCGACAGGGCGGGCCACCATTTGACTTAATCTATACGAAAGTTATACATAAGCAATACAGAACACGTGACTGTACCCCCTTGCCCCGGGAAATCTCATGAGCACTTCCACCCAAAGCCCCATTGAACCCGCTCGCGTCGTCATCGAGAGCGAGGCGCTGTTGCCCTCGGAGTTCGGACATTTCCGCATCGTGATCTTCTCCAACAACCGAGACGGAAAGGAACACCTCGCGATGGTGCATGGAGACGTGCGCGAGGCTGCCGACGTCGTCACGCGTGTGCACTCCGAGTGCCTCACGGGAGACGTCATGGCGTCCCTCCGCTGCGACTGCCGTTCACAGCTCGAGCGTTCGATGCGTCACGTGGGAAGTCTGCCGCGCGGAATCGTGCTCTACATGCGACAAGAGGGCCGCGGCATCGGCCTCACGAACAAAATCCGCGCATACGGCCTCCAAGAGCGAGGGCTCGACACCGTGGAGGCAAACCTCGCACTCGGCTTCCGGGACGACCACCGGGATTACGGCGTGGCCGCGGCCATGCTGCGCGCACTCGACGTATCTTCCATCCAGCTCCTCACCAACAATCCAGACAAGGTACGAAAGCTCGAGCAAGAGGGCATCACGGTGAGTGCGCGTCTTCCGGTGCAAATTCCCGCCAACATCCACAATCACCGCTACTTGAAGACCAAGGCACTTCGCTCGGGTCACTTCATCGACGTCGACGGAGATGCGCAGTTCGGGGTATGCGCATGAGTCCGCGCGCACCTTTCGTCTTCGAGGTGTTCTACGACGGCGCTTGCCCCCTCTGCACGCGCGAGATCCACATGCTCATGCGTCTCGACCGACAGCGACGCATCCGCTTCACCGACATCGCCGACCCCGCATTCGACCCGAGTGAGGTTGGTGTGACGTGGAACGATCTCATGGAACGCATCCATGGCCGCATGACCGACGGCACGCTCGTCACCGGTGTAGAAGTGTTCCGAAAGCTCTACGGTGCTGTGGGGTTCGGCTGGGTGGTCTCCATGACGAGGTGGCCTCTGGTTTCCCACGCGCTCGAAGCTGGCTATCGCGTATTCGCGAAGAACCGTCTCAAGTGGACGGGCCGCTGCACGGATGCGTGCAGTCTCCCCGCGAAGCAGGTGTCCGCCTAGCTACGTCGCCCATGCTGGCCTTTCGAAAGAGACTTCGCGAGGTTTCCGGTGAAAAAGCGGGCCGGAGGACGCGACGCTGGGTCTACGTTCCCTACGACCAGCTGACGGATTCGACGGGCCCCCTTGCGAAAACACCTCCTTCCGAGCTCGGCATCGTCCTCATCGAGTCGAAGGAGAAGGCCGCTCGAAGGCCCTACCACAAGCAGAAGCTCGCCTGGATTCTCGCCAGCCAGCGGCATTTCGCGATCGAGCAAGCCGCGAGAGGAGTACAGGTCCGTTACGAAGTGGGTTCGTACGCCGAGGTGCTCTCGCGAGTGGCAACGGTGGTAGGGCGGCTCGATGTCATGCGACCCGCGGAGCGAGAGCTTCGCATCGAGCTCGAGCCGCTCGTGCGCTCGGAGATTCTCGCGTTCCAGCCCCACGAAGGGTTCTTGAGCACGCGGGACGATTTTCGAAGTGCGGTGGGCACCACGCCCCCGTGGCGCATGGATGCATTTTACAAATACATGCGCCGCAGAACCGGCATCCTCATGGAAGGCGATGAGCCCGAGGGAGGCCGCTACAGCTTCGATACCGAAAACCGGAAACGGTGGAAGGGAGCCCCTCCTGCGCCAGAGCTGCCTACTTTCGCGGTAGACGACATCACGACAGAGGTGGGCGCACTCATCGAGCGTGCGTTCGTGCGTCATCCTGGAGAGCTTCGGCTCGATCGCATTCCTGCGCGCCTCGAAGACGTAGAACGACACTGGGCTTGGGCGCTGGAGCATTGCTTGCCAGCGTTTGGGCCCTACGAGGACGCCATGTCCATGGAATCGGCAACGCTGTTCCATTCATGCGTCTCACCCCTGCTCAACCTGCATCGACTCCTACCTGCACGTGTCGTTCGTGACGTTGCCCAGAACGAATCGCTCCCTCTCGCAAGCAGAGAAGGGTTCGTGCGACAGGTCCTCGGATGGCGCGAGTTCGTTCGACACGTCCATGAAGAAACCGACGGTTTTCGGCGTTCGAACCACGGAGGCTTCGCCGAAAGGCAGGTCGGCGACGGAGGCTACGGCACGTGGAAGGGGGAGCCTTGGCAGGAAGAAAGCTCGCAGGTGTCTCCGTTCGCAGGAGCAGATCCTTCCGAGCTGAAGGCGCGTTTGCCCATCTTCCCAGCGTTCTGGGGCAAACAGAGCGGCCTTCAATGCCTGGATCATGTGGTCGGCACGGTGTGGCGAGACGGATTCAGTCATCACATCACACGTCTCATGGTGCTCTCGAACATCGCCACCCTTCTCGCCATTCGACCGCGAGACCTCGCGGATTGGTTTTGGGTCGCCTACATCGATGCGTTCGATTGGGTCGTCGAACCAAACGTGCTGGCGATGGGAACCTTCGGCGTCGGAGAGATGATGACGACGAAGCCATACGTCTCCGGCGCCGCCTACCTTCACAAGATGAGCGACTACTGCGAGACCTGCGCGTTCGACCCGAAGGGGAACTGTCCTCTCACGCGGTTGTACTGGGCGTTTCTCGGTCGACACGCGGAAAGGTTTGCGCGCAACCCGCGAACCAGCGGCCCCGTTGCTTCGTGGCGCAAGCGCTCGCCCGAAGAGCGCGCGGTGGACGTAGCGGTCTTCGAACGTGTCGCGCAACTTCTCTCACGAGGAGAAGTCGTCCGCCCAGACAACTCCTCTCGCTGACTTGAACGAGAATGCATTCGACGAATGCGACCGAGGCCCCGCGGCAATGTTCGTACCTTCGCGGTGTGCGTTCAGCTGCGCGTGACGTGCGCAGGAGTCTAGTTACTGCGGCTTTCCTCTGCCATGCGCGATGACGCGGATGATGCGTGCGGCGTGTGCTGCACCGCCGTACGCGCGAAGGGATTCAGCATACAGCTTGCGCCCCTCGTCCCTTTTTCGATCGGCGAGCAACGCGGCGAGCTTCGGTCCGATCGTGGAGCGAACCGCGTCAGCGGCTTCTGGAGTGAACTCGCCGAGGCCCAAAAGGCGGTTTGCGTTGAGCGTTTGTTCGCGCGTCAGCGGCACGGCCAGGGTCGGGACGCCGACGGTCAGCGCTTGTACGAGCGTCCCGTGCCCCCCGTGCGCGACGAGTACGTCGGCCTCTGCGATGCGACGTGGGAAAGCGTCGTCGAATGGGTGAAAGGCGACGCGCCCCCGTATGCTCTTTTCGAGGCGAAGCGCTGCCTTGCGTGACTCTGCGGAGACCTTGCCGGCGACGATCACATCGTAGTCCGCGTCGATACCTGCGCAGCCGTCGAAGAGATGGGCCCCGGGGGATGGCCCTCCACCAAGGGACATGACGACCCGTTGTCTCCGGCGCGCGGGTCGGAGTTCCCACGGAATCAACTTGCCGCGCAGAATGGGTCCAACGAAGTGGATTTCACGAACGGACCGAATGATGTTGTTCCCTGTCGGCCCAAGGTCTCGCAAGCCGACCCAATCGGAGATGTCGCCGACGACGAAGGCATCACCGAACGAGCGGGAAGCCGCCCACCAGGGTAACTCGAGTTCTCGATAAGCGGCCTCCAGTACTTCGATCCACTGGCGCAGAGGAAACCGGAACAGCTCCAGATTGGCGAGGGAGACAGACGGTAGTCCTTCGAATGCCGCTTGCACATGAACGGCGGGAGCCAAATCACCCACGACGACAGCCGGGCGAAACGCGCGCAGCGCCCTGCGCGCGCCCTCGAGCATCTCGAGGACGGCTTTCGCGCGTCGAGCGGGGCGAAGGGGTGCGACGTCTCGCATCTGGTCCGCAAACGCTTCATCGACGAATTCGAAGCCTGCGGACTGAACCTCGCGTCGCAGGGAACGAGGCCCAGCGACACCGACGTGGAACCCTAGTGCGGAGAGGGCTTCTCCGACCGCAAAGCATCGAACGACGTGCCCCCTCGTCGTGCCTGCGAAAGGACACAGAAGGGCTCGCTGGCGGTGTTGCCCTCGCTGCGATCGCATGGTTCGAACCTACCTTCCCATGTCACAAAAGCGCAACCCCCGGACCTCGAGAAGGCCGGGGCCACGCGCAAGGCGGGTTCCGAACGAGGCGCTCGGGTTGTTACAGGAGTAGCCGCATCCCGCCGTTGGTTGCCTGCGGAGTCTGGCGACCCGCCCGTGTTCACTTGCGTGCGGACGGTCGCACGAACGCGGCGGAGGTTGAGGCTCAGGGTCTGTCGGCGGCGGGCTCCGGGTGGGGGAGAAAATCTTCTGACTGCGTCAAACGGATGAGCTATTTACAGCTCTCGTTCCATCCTCATCAATCTCGCAACCAATGGAAATTCAATCACAAATAGCTGTGGCGTGGTTGAAGAAGTCACATATGTTGAAACATCGAAGTCGGGTCTACCTCTGCCTTGAAAAGGCCCTTCTCGACCGTTGCTTCTTCATGTCCATCCTGAAAGCCTCAGAAGCGTGACTCGGTCGCGTATGTCGAAGTTCCGTCATGGCCCCGACCTCCAGCGTGATTGCGCGCAAGCGGCCCTCGAGATCGCCGCCAGCGTGCGCGTCCATCACGAAGATGGGTCTCTTCGAGGCGCAGCGGGCGCGCTCCTGTTGCACCACGCACTCGGCAAGGATGCGCCGTCGGTGTCAGGTGCTCTTCGAAAAAGCTGGGAGGAGTCCGTCATCTCCTGCGTGACCGAAACAGATCCCAGCTTCGATGGAGGTTCGCCCGGCGCATCGTGGGCGCTTGCCGTTTTGGATCGTCACCCGAGCGCTCTTCAATCCATCGATGCCGCCGTGCTCGACTTGCTCACGGAAATACCGTGGGACGGCGGGCTCGGGACCCTGTCGGGGGGACTCGCGAGCTATGCCCTGTATGGCTACGCGCGGCGCCACACGAAGGCAGGGACCGCGATACTTCGCATGTGCGTGCAGCACATGGCGGGTCTCGCGACGCGAAGCAACGAAGAAGTTCGTTGGTTCATCGAGAGTGACATGGTGCTCGGTGCGTCCACGAAGAGACGTCGCAAACAAGAAACGAGCATCAAGCTGCTCAACATGGAAGCGAGTGCGGCGATCGTTGCATCGCTCGCGCTCGCGTTGAAGGGCGGCGTCGGCGATGCAAAGGTTCTGCTCGAGCGAGGCGCCTTGACCCTTGCCAACGACGTGCGTGCCCAGTCGAGCGACCTCATCGGCGTCCCGACGTTCCACCCCGTGCCCGGCACGCTCCACGGCTCGGCAACCTGGGCCGAGGGGAGTGCCGGAGCAGCCGCAGCCCTCCTCTCCGCAACGAGCGCCCTTGCTTCGACGCAGGTGCGTGAGGCGTGCATCGCGTTCGGTCGTGATGTCGCCAATCTCGACCCACTGGCTTCCCACGCACGCGATGCAAGCCTCGCCTCGGGCTCGAGCGGCATTGCATGCGTCCTACATGCATATGCCGAGGCAACCGGTCAAAACCTCTTCAAGCTCGCTGCCGAACACTGGTTTCGGCGCTCACTCTCATCGCGATCACGCAAGGCGACGAAGCTCGACGCAGGCTTTCGTTACCTCGATGCGTCACGGTCGACGGACCAAGGAGGGGGCGTGTGGGCAGCGAGACCTGGGTTCACCGAAGGGGCTACGGGCACGGCGCTCGCGCTCCTCTGCGCCGTGGACGAACACCGTAACGCTGCGAAGAGCATCGTGTGGCCTGCACTCGGTCTCTGAGATTCGGCATCGAAGCTCAGATGTCCGTTGCGCGCTCCGGCGGCCGCGCAATCACGGCGCGCGTCCCTCGCACGACGATGGGACGCTCGATGAGAATCGGGTACGCCACCATGGCATCCAGGAGCCGCTCGTCGCTCGCGTGTTCGAGAGCGAGCTCCGCATACACCTTTTCGCTCGTTCGCATCATCCCACGAGGCGACGAGAGCCCGAGCATCGCAACGAGCGCCTCGAGCTCTTTGCGGCTAGGCGTCGCATCGAGGTAGTGGACGAGCTCCACACTCTCACCGCGTTCCTCGAGCAGATCTTTTGCAGCGCGGCACTTCGAACACGCCGGGTTGAAGAGCATGCGGAGCGGTAACACGAGACGTTTTCCTTCGAGCGCGCGCGCAAAGCGATTCTGCTCTGCGAGCGCACGCTCCTTCTCTTCTTTCGTGCGACCGTGTTTGACGCGATTCACCTCCGCCTGCTTTGCGCGATCGTCTCGCTGCTTTTGCTTTCGGAACTTGTTCAGGTTGACGACGTTCTTGGCCACGACAGGCAGGTTGCCACGAAGCAAGCTGCCGTCAACGGCCCTGCGCATGCTGCCTCATTCCAGGATGGGGCGCCCATTCAGGGTAAGCATCAAGTTGCCTTTCGGAGAGTACGCGGACCACGCGAAAGGCACCGAGATCGAGGGCGCCCTGAAATTCGCGCCGGGCGTGACATCCGTCGTGCAAGAGCGCACGCACGACGCGGAGAAACTTCGCACCAGTTGGATGAGTAGGACTGCGACCTCACCATTCTCGAGGATGACAGAGGTCGGCAGTTTCTCCGTGCGCACGTCCCCCATCCCCGAGGAGGTCCAAACCTGAAGATCACTCGGACTCGCCGTAGGTTTACCCCCCACCGCTTTGAAGAAGCCGAGCTTGTGCGGCGTGCTCGCCATGCAGCTTACGCTCGAACCGTCTGCGGGGTTCACGACCATGCCGGACTTCAGCGTGTAGGAAATGCTTTCCGCCTGGAAAGGGTACGATGGGGGAGCCAACGTGATCGCATAGAAGCCATCCTCGAATCCGCCGTCGCCGTAGGCCGAGTAACGCTCCGCCGTGCTACAGGCAGGCGAAACCGACGTCGCAGGTCCCAAGAGCGTCTTCCTCCCTGCATCGCCTCCATCCGCTTCTGCGGCGGCATCCGCCCCTGGAAGCACGGCGCCGTCCGGCGCCATGGGCACGCCCCCATCGACCGAAGAACTCGAGGTTCCACTGGTCCCCGAACTCGTCTCCGAAGACGAACAGCCGAGTGAAGCAAAGACCATGGAGACAAGCACGTAAGGGACGGAATACTTCATGGCTCTTTCTCTCGTTTTTGTGTGCACACCACACACACACGCAAAGTCATCGTGTTGATTCAAAACAGAGCAAGAACGGTGCCCCGAGCGCAAAGGCGGCCAACGGCAGTCGTTTCCATGACTTCGCGGCGCAGGGGCGCCCTCACGGAAGCCCCGCCCCCTGTTGCATGTTGCAGACAAGGGGGGGCTCCCAACGCCAGGAGCCAGCCATTTTCTCACCAATGCCACTACGTCACGCTAAGACGAACACGTGACGCAAACTCCCTTCGATCTCATCGGTGGCGCCAAGGTAGTCCACACCATCACAGAAGCCTTCTACGACCGCATGCGCGAGGCCGAGCCCAAGCTCGCCGACATGCACGTGTGCGATGCGAGCGGTCGCGTCGCAGAAGAGCCTCGTCGAAAGTTCGAAATCTTCCTCGTCGAGTGGCTGGGTGGACCGAAGAACTATTCCGCCGCGCATGGGCACCCTCGCCTTCGCATGCGTCACGCGCGCTTCCCCGTCGACGACGAGATGATTCGAGCATGGATCGCTTGCATGATGCACGCACTCGATCAGGTCGAGCTGCAGCCCGAGATGCGGGCCTTCCTCGACATGCGACTCACCGACCTCGCTCACTTCATGAAGAACCGCTCCTCTGAAACGAAAGACCCCGAAGCGCCATAACGCGCCTCGGGGTCGTGCCTCTTGAGAGGTCGCGAAGGTTCAGGGATTGTTCATCGGCACGTTGCCCATGTAGTCCATCTTGCCGATGTCGACGCCAGCATGCCGCAGAATGTCGTAGGCCGTCGTGACGTGGAAGTAGAAGTTGGGCATGCCTGCCTGGAAGAGGTAGACGTCGCCCTTGAACCACTTTCCTTGGGCCCACGCCGGCGCGACTTTGCGGTCCTGCCAGCCGTCGAAGTCTTTCTCGTTCACGGTCTCGAGCCAGTTCAAGCACGTCTGAATGCGCGCACGAAGCTCCTGCATCGTCGTCTCCGTGTCCGGGTGCTTGGGGGCCTCTTTACCCGTGAGGTAGGCTGCCGCGAACTTCGCCGAGTCACATGCAGACTGAACTTGCTTCGTGAAGGGGAACATGTCCGGAGCAAGGCGCAGGTTGGCGAAGTTGTTCCAGTCGAAGTTCTTCGTCTTGGCGTGTGCTTCGGCCTTCGTCATCCAGTTGTCGAGGTTTCGAAGCATCTTCGCCATTTGTTGAATTGCTGCGTACATGAGGGTCTCCTTGCTGATGAGAGGCCGGAGACTGTATCTCCTTTTGTACTGACCAGTTCAGAATTTGTTACCGACTCGCCCGCTCGCAAAAACGGGCAAAAAGTTGGAGGTTTTAGGGGAAGAAACGCTACCTCGCGCCAAGCCCGAGCAGGGTGTGCGAGCGCGTCCGAACTTCACGCGTGAGCGATGCGTCGTCCCCGAGCTTATTGCCGAACGAGGGGATCATCTCCCGAAGCTTCGCCTTCCACGCGGGCGTGGCCATCTGCTCGGGGAAGCAGTCCTCCAAGAGGTCGAGTGCAATCGATACGGAAGTAGAGGCCCCTGGCGACGCTCCGAGCAGTGCCGCGAGTGTGTTGTCTTTGGCAGACACGATCTCCGTCCCGAACTCCAGCTTTCCGCCAGCGCTCTCGTCACGCTTGATGATTTGGACGCGCTGACCGGCGATCGAAAGCTCCCAATCTTCGAGACGCGCATCCGGCATGAATTCACGGAGCGCTTCGATGCGCTCTTCGAAGCTCTTCGACACTTCTTGCAGGAGGTATCGTGTGAGCGGGACGTTGTGGATGCCGGCGTGAAGCATCGGCAAGAGGTTCTCGGGCGTCACGGAGCGCGCGAGGTCGAAGTACGATCCTTCCTTCAGGAACTTCGTCGAAAACCCAGCAAACGGACCGAAGAGAAGAACATGCTTGCCGTCTATGAATCGCGCGTCGAGGTGCGGTACGGACATCGGTGGCGTCCCCACTTTGGCTTTGCCATACACCTTGACGGCATGACGCGCCGCAACGTCGTCGTTCGTACACACGAGCCACTGTCCGCTCACAGGAAACCCTCCGTAGCCGTCGCCCTCGACGATGTCTGATCGTTCGAGGAGTTCGATGGCGCCGCCGCCGGCTCCGATGAAGACGAACTTCGCGTGCACTTTGCGTTCGATGTCGAGCGACGCATCATGGATGACGACGTTCCAGCGCTTGTCGGCTCTTTGCTCGAGCTCCCTCACCTCGTGCCTGAACCATGGCTCCACGCGATGGCAGCGGGCAAGGTGCCCTAGCATCGCGCACGTGAGCTCGCCGAAGTTTACGTCCGTTCCCGAAAGGGAACGCGTCGCAGCCATGGGCTCGGTGACCTCTCGGGATTCCATCACGAGAGGCATCCACTTCCGCAGTACCTCGACGTCCTCCGAATACTCCAGGTCTTCGAAGAGGTGGGAGGCCACGAGCGCCTCGTGCCTTCGCTTCAGGAATGAAACGTCCTTCGCTCCCGTGACGAAGCTCATGTGAGGGATGCTGCGAATGAACGAGCGCGGATGAGAAACCGCACCGTGGTCGACCACCCAAGCCCAGAACTGCTTGGACACTTCGAAGCACTCCATCACCTTGTGAGCTTTCGTGACGTCGATGGTCCCGTCTTCGCGTTCGGGAGTGTAGTTGAGCTCGCACAGCGCTGCGTGGCCCGTGCCGGCGTTGTTGCGCGCATGCGTGCTTTCTCCCGCGGGGTGATCGAGACGCTCGAAGATTTCTACCGAAAGACTCGGGTCGAGCTCCTTCAGCATCAAAGCCACCGTCGCACTCATGATGCCAGCGCCGACGATGAGCACGTCGCAATCGAAGTAGTCTCTCCGACTCTGCGGGGGTTCTATCGAGTCACTCATGCTGGAACGTACCGCTGGGCGAACACGGTATCATCGTGTCGCCAAGCTGCTTCAGAACATTTGGCTGAGGTAGTGACGCGCTTGCTTCCGCCACCATTCGTACGTGTGGCTGCTGTCTTTGCCCCACAGCGCCGCATGATGCGGAATGCCCTTCGTACGCAGCGCGCGCTGGAAGGCTCGGGTCTCTGGAATGCAGCCGAGCTCGTGGGCGCCGCGCCCCACGACGACGGTGAGGTGTACCTGACGGCGTACGCGGTCGAGGGCCGGCCCATTCAAATTCGGAACGAACGCGAGCGGGTCGTTGAAGTAGAGATCTTCGTTCGAGACCCCTCCGAAGAACTTGCTCGCGCGATACGTACCGGAGAGACAGAGCGCGCGATTGAATACCTCCGGGTGCTTCAGCACGAAGAGAGACGAGTAGAGCGCCCCGACACTACATCCCGCTGCCGTCATCGTCGCGTGCGGCATTCGGCAGTCCTCGCGAATGAAGGGTACGAGCGTCTCCAAGACGAACCGTTCGTACGCCGCATGGTGGGCCAGGCGTTGTTCGAGACCTCCCTCGCCGGAGAAGCTCTTCGATACGTTCGTCTCGGGACAGTAGATCTTGATGCGTCCCTCCGCGAGCAGCGGAGCGAGTGCGTCGATCATGCCGCCCTTTTGCCATTCATGGGCGACGCCCGCATTCGAGGGGAATACGACGAGCGGCTTCCCCACCTCACCGAACTTCCAGAGATGCACGTTCCGGCCGAGCGCCGGGCTATTCAACCGAAGGTGACCCACGCGAGAGCCGATAGCATGTGCGACGCGAAGGCAGAACACACTTTTGTAGCGGCTGACTGAAGACAATGCCGAGGTTTTCGCTACTTCTTTTTCCTGGATGGATCGCCCAGACCTCGCTGTTCGGATCGAGGCATGCTCGGGGGGCGTGTAAGTTCTGCACGGGCCGACAGGTAGAAAATCTCTCCGAGCGGAATGTTGCCGCAGAGCTGCGATTCACGGAGCGACGGCGCGATGGCACTGCTCCTGCAATCGTGCCTCCGTCCCATGAAGCTCTCTCACGCTCCCAAGCTCGTAGCTGCTCTCGCCGTGCCAACCCTCTTCTCTCTCATCGGGTGCGCCGATGATGGTGCTGGTCGATCCGAGGTGGATCCCGATCTGTTTCCGAGCAGGACTGGCGTGTCCGACGGTGGCACGGGCACGACGCCATCTTCGAATCCCGACGCGGGAACGCCTGCGAACGATGGCGGAGATGGAGGCACTTCCGGTTTCGACTACAAGCCCGTACCGACAGGTTGCGTCACTGACGTTTCGCCGGGAGTCCATACGTTCACGTGCGAAGGGCTCACGGTCGATGTGGGGATCCCCGACATGCAAGCGAAGTGTCCGCCGGCGGGTTGCGGCCTCATCGTCGAGCTGCACGGCGACACGGGGACGGGGCCGCTCGTGGACGCTCACACGCGCCTCCTGACGCGCGGCCCGTCACGAGGCTATATCGTGCTCGCCCCTACTGGCCCCGCGATCGGTGCGCTCGGCATCCCGCCCGTCGTCTACCCCGGAAGCTCGTGGAACGTGGGGACCGACGCGAAGCTTCTCGCCATCACGCAGACGTTCACGAATGTGTTCAAGGCAGATCCGAAACGATTGCACCTTACAGGCTTCTCTCGAGGCGGCTTCACGAGCTGGCGCCTGGCCTGCGACAACTCCGAGCTCTTCGCATCGGTCGCCGTAGGCGGCGCAGGCAACAGCGCGGTTCCGCTCGGCTCGCCCTTCTCGACGGAACCCACGTGCTTCGATGGCAACCACTACCCCACACGTCCCTTTGACATCCTCATGCTCATGGGACGGACCGACACCCAGCAATACGCCAAGATGACAGCGCTCCGAACGAGCGCACGCGCTCGCTATGGACTCGTCGATCAGGACACGGTCGACGTGGTGGGAGCCGTGACCTCTCTGACCCACCAGCGAGCGAGTCATGTCGGAAAAGCGACCATCGAGTGGTTCGACCATGCCTATGAAGTAGACCCCACGAATTCCGATCCCTACGGCAAAGGCGCAAAAGGACACTGCATTCCCGGGAGCGACGTTGCGAAAAGTGCGCCGCTCTACAACATCGCGTGCAAGAAGCCCAATGACGTCGATTGGGGAGCAGAGGTCCTCGCCTTTTTCGATATGCACCCGAAACGCTGAGAGGCTCGCCTGACGCTTGCCCTGCCGGGGTCGAGCTGTTCCTATGGCGGCATGCAAAACGCCCTTTCTCGCCTGGTCCTCGCCACGTCCCTCGTCCTTTGCGGTTTCGGTTGCAGTAGTGAAACGACGGGCAGCACGAGCGGAACCGTTGCGAGCGATGCCGGCGGAACCACGACAACGACGGGCACCAAGTTCCGCGGCACACTGACGGGTAAAGGCGAGAGCGGCGTCATCGAGGCCACGCTTCCTTCCGGTATCAAGACGGCATCGGTAAACCCGCTCGCCGACGAACCGGCGCCTGGCAACACCGTTGTCGCGACCGTCAACCTCGGCGGCGGCAAGACGATTTCCCTGACGGGCACCTACGATCCGGCCACCAAAGCGATCACCATCTCGGGCGGCGGATACACACTCACGGGCACGCTGAACGGGTCGACGTTGAGCGGCACGTACACGGGGCCGAACGGCGCTGGCTCGTTTGCACTCCAGGCGGAAGTTGCGGGGGCTGTAAACGTGTACTGCGGCACCTACATGAGCGAGCCGCAGGGAAAGGGCAGTGGTACGTGGAATCTCGTGCAAGGCGCCGACAACAAGTTGTCTGGAAGCTACACGGAAACCACGGGTGGTTCGGGGTTGCTCAGCGGAACGCTCTCCGGGACGGCCATTTCGCTCACCGTCTCGACGGGTGGGGTTGCGAAAAGACGAGTTCGAAAGGCAGCGCCCGCGCCGAGGGTTCGGCCGTGGTCGACGCGCTCCTCACCGCCCTCGAGCGCGTCATCCAAAACGAGGACGCCCTTCCCACGGTGCGAACCCTCGCGACCCGCGCTGGTGTCGCGATCGGTTCCATCTACTACTACATTCGTGAACGCGAAGACCTCGTCTCGCTCCTCGTCATGCGCGAGGAACGCCGCATCGCGGAGCGCGCGCTGGATGTGCTCGCCCGTACGCCGGTCTCCACCCCGACGGCCGACATCGAGGCCATTCTCCGAGACCTCGTTGCGTGGAGAAACGAGCGTGGCTGGGTCTCGCGTCTTCCGGTGCGCTTCATGAAGGGCCACGCGTGGGTCGAGAGCATCTTTCGCTCCTCCGTCGGCACCTTGGCAAAACCGCTCGAAGAGGTGTTTCGGCGTCACCTCGTGAGGCCGATGACGGCGTCCGACAAGCTTCACCTCGTCGGCGCCGCGGTGGGCAATCAGCTGGCATGGGTGTTCGCGATCGACGGCGCTGAAGACATCGACGTGCTCGTTCGCATGATCGGCGGCTACATCGAAGCGCTCCCCAAAGTCGACGACGCTGCGCCCTGACACGGGACGCGCTGCTCGAAGTCCCCGAGCCAGGGCTCCTACTCTACTTCGCTGCCTCGGCACGGAGGAGCCCCCGAAACCACCGATGCGCGGCGTCGTCGTGAACGCGCGGATGCCAAGCTTGGAAGATCCGAAACCCCGGGATCGCGATGGGCGGCGCGAACGTCACGAGATCGAAGGGCTCGGCGAGCGCGCGAAGAAGACGCGATGGGCCGGTGAGAATCATGTCGGACCGTGATGCGATCCATGGCGCCGACAGAAACGACGTCGTCCGAACCGCCACGCGACGGGAGAGCCCGAGCTTTTCGAGGGCCGTGTCCACAGGACCACCCGAGGTGCCGCGCGGTGCGATTTGGATGTGCGCGAGCGAGACGTACGCTTCGACGCTCAGGGGCCTGGGTGGACTCTGACGGGCGCGGGGACGCTTGCGCGCCCCATCCGAGTCGAGAACAGGATGGTTCGCACGGACTGCACACTGGAATGCGTCGTCGAAGAGATGCTGACGTTTGGAGCCGACGGGCACGGATTCGTCGGTCCCCACCCACAGGTCCACTCGTCCGTCGGCGAGTGCAGTGGTGCCAACGTCGCGCGCCGACATGGAGACGATGTCGACCAGGGGAGCTTCGCGCGACACGGCCGCGGCGAGACTCGCCAAGAGGTCTGCATCGACGAGGTCGGATGCGCCGATCGTGAACGTGCGCACCAGGGTACGAGGGTCGAACGTCGCCTTCGTGACGAGTGCGCGCGCACCTTCGAGGACGCTCTCGACGCGCGGGGCGAGCGCCTCTGCTCTGGGCGTAGGCAGCATGCCCTGACTCGTCCTCACGAAGAGAGCATCCGCGAAGAGTTCTCGAAGACGTTGGAGGGAGCGACTCATCGCGGGCTGACTCCGACCCGTTCGGAGGGCTGCGCGCGTCAGCTGGCGTTCACGGAAGAGAGCGTCGAAATCCTGTAGAAGCTCGAGCGTCGGACCATTATCCATTAATTGGATATTTTATATCCAACAACATCCATTGTGGATATGCCGGTCGCGGCGCATCTTCTTCCTCGTTCCGGCGCCCTTCGCGTCGGCAGGAGAACATCGAGTCATGATCACCGTCTTCGGATCCACTGGAAATACCGGTTCTATCGTTGCCAAAGAGCTCCTCCGCCGCGGAAAGACCGTACGCGTCGTTGCGCGAAACAAGGCCAAAGTCGAAGGCCTCGTGGCGGCCGGAGCGAGCTTCTTCGAGGGTGACGTCCTCGACGCGGCAAGTGTTTCGGCGGCTCTCGAGGGTGCAGAGGGCGCCTATCTCCTCCTTCCGCCGGATCTCCAGTCGAACGACCTCGTCGCGCGGAACGACCGTATCACCCAGAACTACGTCGCGGGGCTGACGAAACACGGGGTGAAGCATGCGGCGCTGCTTTCGTCCGTGGGCGCTCACCTACCTTCGGGAACCGGTCCTATCGTGACGGCGCATCGCGCCGAACGAGCCCTCCGCGAAGTCAAACCCACCGTGTTCACGTTCGTCCGCGCTCCGTACTTCATGGAGAACGTGCTTGGCTACGCGCACCCCATGAAGTCCGACGGAGTTCTTCCTGTGTTCGGCGGCGGTGAAGGGCACGCGTTTCCAATGATCGCGACGCACGACATCGCACTCGCAGCTGCCGAGGCGCTCGCGAATCCGCCGAAAGAGAATGAAATTCTCGAGCTCGACGGGCCGAGCGCCTACAGCTTCGAAGACGCCGCAAAGATCGCTAGCAAGGTTCTCGGGCGCGACGTCAAGGCCACCGCCCTTCCGATTGACGCCATGGTTCCCACGCTGCAGCAGTTCGGCTTCTCTGCCAACGTGGCCGGTCTCTTCCGAGAGATGACCGAGGCGTTCGGCAACGGCACCGTTCGCATGGAGGGCGTGGGTCGCGTCGTACGCGGCAAAACGACGTTCGATACGGTCTTGGGCGCGCTGCGATCCTGACCAGGGCGGAGCGCGGCGCTTGGATGCGCTCAGCCTCCGATGAGCGGAACGGACACGGCGACAGCCAGTAGGCCCGCGCATACGGCCATCATCGCCGTGACGTACCGGCGCATGCCCCTACGACGCTCTTCGGCCCACCATGCCCGCGCCTCCGCGGCCTCGTCGCGCACGAGGAGCGTTTGGAGATCGACGGGCGAGAACTCCGGCCACGTTGGAAAGTCGGACAGAAAAGACTCGGTCTGAGGATCGAACATCCGCGTCTCCGTGACAGGAAACGGCAGGGTGGGACGCTCACTTTCGTCGCAGTTGTGTTCGCTCATACTTCCTTCGTGGCAAGGAAGCGCGAAATCGATCATGGCTGCGCGAAGATTCTTTCAGTCATGTGCGCAACGTGCGCCACCGGCCCAGTACTTGCGGAGCGCCGGCGCACGAAAGCGCGGATAGAAGCCTGGCTCTCCCTCGAGCTGCACGTTCGTGAATGGGACGGGCTGCCCAGCTTCCCACGCTCCGCCGCGACTCCATTCGAGCCACTGGTGAAGAGGGTCCGGCGTGTAGGGACCATGGCGGAACGTAGCACGCGTGATGTTCCAGACGTTGCCGACCAAGTCCGCGTGACCGAATGGCCCGTTGCCCTTCGGATAGCGACCGGGAGGCGCGATGTGCGAGGTGAGGTCGGTCCCGACCGTCGGAGGGCTTTCGTACGTGTTGCCGTGATTCGCGTATGCGCGCGAGCCGTTCGGGGCGTATTCGGGATTGAACGGGGCCGGCGCGTTGCCCCAAGGAAACTTGGACGGTCCCCATGCCGCGTCGAGTTCCTCCGGCGTGGGTAGTCGTCCGCCATCGAATGCGCAGAGTGCCGCCATCATGACTGCGCTCGCGCAGTTGAGAGGTTTCTCGTCCAAGACTTCCTGCGGATAGACCTGCGGAATGTCGCCATAGGCTTCGTTGACATCGTCGGGAAGCCAGTACGTGCGAGCGCCATAGTTTTTGAGGTAGCAGCCGAAGGTTCGTGAAGCTTCGCTCACCTGTTCGTAGAGCGGCGCGGGCCCGAGTTGATCGTAGACGTTGTAGTCTCCCTCGAAGCCGGTCGGCAAAAAGGGCGTCCAACTCGCGTCCCAATCCTTCGGTCGACTCTCCTCGATGAAGGCGCGCACGTTTCCGCCCGTAGCCTCGATGAACGAGCGCATGCGACCCGCCGTGATGCTGAACTTGTCGAGTCGCACCGTCTGCCTGCCGACTTTCACGGAGAGTGAGGTACAGCAGTCTTCGCCGTCGCCGCACGTGTGGCCACCATGGTCGCGGTTGCAGGTTGCCGCATAGAGACAGACGCCCGCTTGCGTGCACGTGCCGCTCTCGCAGTCGTTCCCTGCAGCACAGGCCTTGCCTCCGCGGCATTTTGCATCGTAGCCCGCGCCGCACGGAGCATCGGGAGGTTCAAACGGTTCGCTCTCGGCGTGTGCCCCCTCAGAGGACGGAAGGTCAAAGGGGGTCGTGTCGGACTCGAATGCGTTCGATCGCTGCCCGGTACACGCGAGAAGAAGGGTGGTAAGAAGAAGCGCAGAGACGGGTTTGCAAGGAAGCATCCATCCCCAAAGAGCATGCTCCATGCCATCGCGGACCGCGACCACTCCCGCGATGGATCGGCGTATTTTCGAGGCAAAGCGATCGAAGCGTGAACGTCACGACACACACTCACGACGTGGCGCGCGCACACCTCCCTTTGCGCTGGAAGCGCGTGGCTACAGGCTGCAGCCCTTCATTTCGTTGTTGTTCGACGGACGGGCCACGTGCGCTTTGCATGCGGCGGCGTAGTCGACGACCATCTTGCGCGTCGGAAGGTTGCAGCTCCCATCCTTGTTGGCCGAGCTAATCCACTTCGACAGGCCGGTGGCCCATGCCCAAAGGTTCGCCTCGCCCGAGGTACCGTACGAACCGTCCTTCGAGTAGTCGTCGACCCAATTGTAGAAGCGACCACCCCAGCGCGTGTACGAATCCATGAATGCTTTGAGCTCAGCGGGGGGGTTCTTCATGATGGCTTCGAAGCGAAGGGTGGCGGCCCACATGCAGCGCTTTCCAATCTCCGTGCCCTTCTCCCAATCATGATTGGCGCTCACGCCGCCTTCCCATTTCTGGAACCAGTCCACTCCGTAGAGTGACGGACCGCGCGGGCTCGAATAGCCCGGACCCGCGCTTGCCTTGGGCGCGAGGACGTCCGCGGTAAAGGTGACGCGAGAAACTTCCACGTCTTTGGCAGCGATCGCGCGGATAGCCGCGACTCGCTTCTTGTCGGACGCCGTGAGGTTGTCTTCGACCGTCGGTTCTTCTCCTTCAGTCGCATCCGCTGCGCATCCGGTGCCGACAAACGTTGTCACGAGAGAGAGGCCAAAGAGAACGCCAAGCGTGGTGAGTCGTTGCATGGGGGTCCAGTAGAGCACGTTTCGGGCCGACCCCACAGTCGCGTAAGTCATCGGAATGTCGTGGGGCGCACTTCGACCTAGGGTCCATTCCGTCTCGCCCCCGTCGACAGTGTAGGTGCAAGAGATACATGCCTCGCCCGAGGCTTCTCGCGTAGCATTGGAACGGAGTGATGCGAACCCTCGAAGAAGCGCGCCGATTCTGGAGGCGAGGGGTGGTTTCCCTCTGCTTCTTCGCGCTCGGCGCGTGTCGGGATCCGCATGCCGCACCTCCGCCGCAAGGGGGATGGCAGCCGCAGCAGGGATGGCAGCCGCAGCCCCAACCGCAGCACGGATGGCAGCCGCAGCAGGGATGGCAGCCGCAACCCCAAGCGCAGCAGGGATGGCAGCCGCAGCCCCAACCGCAGGCTCAGACACCACCCCAGGGAGGAGCCTCACTTCCCGACGCCGCGAGCGCGAAACTCGCGGATCGGATCAATGCATATCGCGCGAGCCGGGGTCTTCCGCCGGTGCCGCGATCCCGTGCGCTTGGAATCGTGGCCATGACGCATGCCAAGGACCTCGCAAAGAACTATCGCGGTGGTGGAGATGGGTGCAATTTGCACAGTTGGGGTCCAGGCACGAGCTGGCAGGGGTGTTGCTACACGTCCGATCACGCTCGGGCGACCTGCATGTGGAACAAGCCCAAGGAGCTCACCGGGTTTCCCGCCAAAGGGTACGAGGTCTCGGCCTTCTCGAGCGGCACGATCGATCCGGACAGCGCGGTGCAGATCTGGCAGAGCAGCTCGGGACACAACGCCGTGATCCTCAATCAAGGGACGTGGGCAAGTCGACCGTGGCGCTCCCTCGGTGCTGCCATTTATGGAGGCTTCGCGGTCGCCTGGTTTGCCGAAGAATCCGATACCGCGGGAGGGTACTGACATGACGACGCGACTCAGCCGGAGAGACATTTTGCGTGCGGGTCTGAGGATGAGTGCAGCCATGGCCATCGCCAACATCCCTGGTTGCGGCGACGGAGAGGCTGAGGATGCGGCGGATGGCGGCGATGGTGGGAAGGTCGCGCCGGGAAAGGACGGCGGCATCGTCGATACCGATGCTTCGCAGGCGATGGATGCCGGCGCCGATGCGAAAGACGGCGGCGTCGTCGAAGTCTTCGGTCCGCGCCCTTTCTATGTCGTCGGACACAACCCGAACACGATCGCCGAAGTCAATGCCGCACTCGCTGCGGGTGCGAACGCCATCGAGCCCGACATCAACGTCTACAAGAACAACGCCAACGAGCTGTGCATCAGCCACGGTGAGGGCGATGCGAATGCGCCGAGCCTCGTGCAGTACTTGAAGGACCTGCATGCGGTGGCAGTTGCACATCCGGAACTGTCACTCATCGTTTTCGACTGCAAGCCAGGCACGGTGTCGCCGCAAAACGGAATGAAGATCTTGAGCGCGGTGCGGCAGCATCTGACGTACGACACGAACCTGAACGTCATCATTTCCGTGAGTGCACTTTCGTCAGCGAATATGTTCGATTTGATCCAGGGCTCTCTGGGGCCCCGTGAAGGCGTGATGGTCGACGAAGAGAACGACGTCGTCGCAGTCTCGGATCACTTCGACGGACTTGGCGTCACGAACCATGGATACGGCAATGGCATCTCCGTCTTGTCGTGCGGCATCCTTGGCCCAAACGTGCGTCCTTCGATGGAGAAGGCTTGCGCGATTCGTGCGAGCGGGCGTCGTCCTCGGTTCATCTACGTGTGGACGATCGACTGTGTCGATCTCGAGCAGGAGTACGTGCGAATCGGAGTGGATGGCGTCATTACCGATGACCCAGCCGAGGTGCGGAGCGTGATGGCAGAGCCGGAGTTCAAGAACGTGGTCCGTTTGGCGGTGCGCGCGGACAACCCTTTCACGCCGGCGAACTTCGCCTACGCGCTCACCGTGAAGACGGGCGATGTGGCGAGCGCCGGCACGGATGCCAACGTGACGTTCACTCTCAAGGGGTCGCTCGGCTCGGCCTCGAAGACCGTCGATACGAAGTACATCAAACGCATGGAGCGCGACGACACGAACTACGTGACGATACAGTCGCCGGATGTTGGGACCCTCCAGTCGATCACCGTGCAGCGCGACAACTCCGGTAATGCCCCCGGCTGGAACCTCGACTACATCGAGGTGAAGAGCGCCCGCTTCGGCGTCGCGAAGCGCGCGACGTTCAACATGGACATCGACGACACCAACCCCCACACGAAGCCGCTCGTCTGAAGGGCGAGGCGACGAACCTTGACGGCGCTACGTCCATAGAGGCGTAGAGGCGACTGACATTGAGGTGAGGCGTAGAGGCGACTGACATTGAACTCTTTGCGTTGAACTCTTCTGTGCGGAACTCTGTGCGGACCGATATCGCCACTCGGTGCCAAAAGACCGTCAAAGAATCGACTGACATTGAACTGTTTGCGCGCAACTCTTTGCGCGTTTTGCATGAACAGGGCGACTGACATTGAACTCTTTGCACAGTGTGGACGCCATTCAAGTGGCAAGTGCGCGCTACGGCGTCGCCGCCCAGGTGACGTACAACAAGTGGATCGACGATACCGTGCACCACACCATCTTCTTTCCCTGAAGGCTGCGTCCGGCTTCGCGAGCAAGCGGGTCACTTCACTTCATCATTTGAGCGCAATGGAGCTCGATGAATGGATGACGCAAGAAGGTGGCCGGCAAGTACGTCGCATGATGCGCTCTCGGCGGATCGCGATTCCGAAGCGTGTGTTCCCGGCTACCGTGCATAGACGACTCGTATCGCGTGGAAGCTGGGGCATCGCCGATCCGAAGTGGATCGGATGTCTGAAACTGTTGGAACGTGATTTCGCGTATTTGACGACACTTTGTCTGATTCCGTCGTCCCTTTGTGATGGCTCACAGGTTGCAGAACGGGGCCGCACCACGAAGGAGTTCCACCATGCTCAAACGCCACAACCTCATCGCTCTGTCTCTGCTCTCGCTGCTCGCTTTCGGAACGGGGTGCGCTGCACAGGCCGACGATGAAAGCGATGACGACACCAGCGAGGATGCGCTCACGGCTGCACTGCCCCAGCCCCTCTACGATTGCGATGTGAGCGATCGCACGGCGCTTCCTGGGCCAACCCTTCCTCAGCATGCGCTGGTCGTTCCACAAGGCAAGAAGGCGGTCGTCGAACTGACGCGTGTCCTCGGCCGCTCACTCGGCGACTCGGGCTGGACGGGAACGAGCACCGCGAACGAACTCGACGAATCGTCGACGCTGAAGAAGGCCGGCAAGGTCGTCACCATCAGCGCCTCGGGTTACGCGCTCACCATCGACACCGGTGCCAAGACGACGAGCCCGTACTACGGAGGCGCTGCGCTCAAAGGCACTCTCACGGAAGGCACGAAAACCTACCCCACCACCTGCCGCGCCATTTCACAGAAGGCGTGGTTCGAGGACACGGTCCACACGACCACGAGTCCCAGCGAAACCGCGCACGGCATCGCTATCGACCCACGAACCGCGCCGGAAGCCGTACGCACCAAGCTCGAAGAAGCAAGGAAGAGCATCGACGCGGACATTGCACGCGCGGGCGTACCCACGCGTTCGAAGGCGAAGAGCTACGCTGTCTACTACACGAGCTCGAAGAAGACCCCCGCGGGCTACGTCTCGTGGGCCGTCGAGCGCTCGAGCAATCCCGATGCGGTCCTCACGTACTGGACAATCGGCACCACGGTGAGTGGCAAGGAAATCTACCGCGCCCTTCGCGACACGCTCTGACGGTGCGAGGCGTGGTGGGAGCGCTATGCCCACGGAATCGCATCGTTATCGGATTCGGGGCAAAGAGGGCCTTTTGCCGATGGTCTACTCCCTCCGGGCCACCAAGAAATCTGCTACACCCGGAGCATGACGGAAACGTTGCAAAGCAAGCCCCTCACCATCAACGGCGACCGCTTGTGGGGCTCCCTGATGGAGCTCGCGAAGATCGGCGCAACCCCTAAAGGCGGCGTCTGCCGACTCGCGCTCTCGGACCTCGACAAGCAAGGCCGCGACCTCGTCGTCAAGTGGGCGAAGGAGGCGGGCATGACGGTGACCGTCGACAAGATCGGCAACATTTTCATGCGTCGTGCCGGCAAGAACAACGATCTGCCCCCGGTCGGCACCGGAAGCCACATCGACACGCAGCCCACGGGCGGCAAGTTCGACGGCAACTTCGGCGTGCTTGCAGGGCTCGAAGTCGTGCGCACACTGAACGATCACAAGATCGAAACCGAGACCCCCATCGAGCTGAGCGTGTGGACGAACGAAGAAGGCTCACGCTTCGTCCCCGTCATGATGGGCTCTGGGGTCTTCGCGGGTGCCTTCACGCTGGAGCACGCTCACGCGGCAAAAGACGTCGACGGAAAGACCGTGAAGGACGAACTCGCGCGCATTGGCTACTTGGGAGACGCCGAGCCGGGCAAGCGCGCGTTCACTGCGTTCTTCGAAGCGCACATCGAGCAGGGCCCCGTCCTCGAAGACGCGGGCATCACCATCGGCGTCGTGAGCGGTGTTCTCGGTTTGCGCTGGTACGACTGCGAAGTCACGGGCATGGAAGCACACGCCGGTCCGACGCCCATGGCGCTTCGGAAAGACGCACTCCAAGTCGCGACCCGCATCATGCAAGAGACGGTCGCTATCGCCCATCGTTACCCGCCGTACGGACGCGGCACCGTCGGCTTCGTGCAGAATTTCCCGAACAGCCGCAACGTCATCCCTGGCCGGGTGAAGTTCTCCATCGACCTCCGAAACGTGGACAGCGAACGCCTCGACACGATGGACAAGGAAATCCGCGCATTCGTCGAAAAGACTGCCGCGGAATCCGGCCTGAAGATCACGATCGAGCAAGTCTCGTACTTCCCGCCCTGCCCCTTCGAGAAAGGCTGCGTAGAAGCCGTGGCGAGCGCTGCCAAGACGCTCGGCTACTCGTCGATGGAAGTCGTTTCGGGCGCGGGCCACGACTCCGTCTACATGGCTCGCCTTGCACCAGCGGGGATGGTGTTCATCCCTTGCAAGGACGGCATCAGTCACAACGAGATCGAAAGCGCGACGCCCGAGCACATCGAAGCCGGCGCCAACGTGCTGCTCCACGCCATGCTCGACCGCGCCCAGGCTCCTGCCAAGGGTCGCTGAGCGTCCGTCAGGTCGGAAATCGCCGCGTCACTTGGCGGCGAGGCTCTTGCACACGGCGAAGGCTTCTTTGGCCTTTTCTTCCGTGCTGGGAGACTTCGTGAGCGTCGACTCGCACGAAGTCGGCTTGCCTCCGATGTCGGCGCTGTACATGACGAGGTAAGCGACGCCGCCCTTGTCCTTCGTCGGCGCAACGAAGCCGTGCTCGTCGTCGACGACGAAGCCCTTGAAGTCTTTGGCCTTACCGAACAGTTCCTTCAGCTTCTTCACCGAATCGGGTTTGCCCGGTTTCACGACGAGACGGTAGGCATCGGCCGTGATGAAGCAGCCCGCCTCGAGTTTGGCGTCCGGCGGAGCGCTCACGTTGTACTTGCCGCACAGCTCCTTCGGAGGAAACGCAGGTGATGCGGCCGTCGGGGTGGCGCTGGGTACAGCCGTCGCCGTAGGCGCAGCAGTCGCCGTTGCCGCGGCTGTCGCGCCCTGGGAAGAGGAAGGCGCTGCGCTTGCGCTCGCGGCTGTCGCGGCGCCTTCGTTCTTGTCCTTGCAGGCCACAGCACCAAGCACGGCGCACATCGAGAGCACCAGCATCGTTCGAGTCTTCATGACACAGAGGTACGGCACCTACCCCGGGTCCATTCCCCCGGCGCGGTGAGATGACCGAAACTGTCCGGCATCGCGCGTTCTCACGAACGTGAGCGCGCGTCCTGAGCCAGCGGCAAAATTGGCCCCTTTCTGCGAAGAAATGGACATTTCGAATGCGAGTAGGAAAAGGACACGCCCATGCGCAAAATGGAAGGCGCCAGTACGGAGGGACTTCTCATGTTTGCACCCAAAGCATTCAAGCCACTCTACTTCTTTCTGCGTCTCGCGAAGAACCCAGACGAGCTGGGTCGTGTTTTCCAAATGCGCAATGCCTCGGTGAGCCCGGTGATGACGCGCCTCATCCGCGCCCGGCTCCGCGAAGAGCCCCAGGGTCGAAAAGCGATGGACGAGAACATTCGGCTCGGAACGTTCACGATGGACGAGCTCTTCGCGTTCCCGGAGAACTCGCTCGGTCACGCCTATGCGCGGTTCATGAAGCGAAACGGACTTTCGCCGGACGCGATCCCTCGGCCCGAGAATGGCAACTACGTGCAGTCGCACCTCTATGAAACGCACGACCTTTGGCACGTCCTCACCGGCTTCGGGGTCGATGTCGCCGGTGAAGCGGGGCTCCAAGCGGTCTATGCCGCACAGCTTCCCGGGGCCTTGCCCGCAGCGCTCGTCTCCGCCATCCTCTTGAATGCCGCCATTGCGCGCTCAGGGGTCAAAACGAAGGAACGCTTCGACGCCATTGCGCGCGGATGGACGATGGGAAGTCGAGCGCGGTCGATCTTTGGCTACGACTTCCGGAAAAATTTCGCGCGTCCCCTCGAAGACGTCCGAACGGAGTTGGACATCGACGCGTCGCTCTCCGTACCGGGACCTCTTCGGGGTGCGCTCACGCTCGAAGACGAAAAGCTCCTCGATCGCGCCGCGTGACACGTGAACCCTCTCGGGGCTAGCCTTCCGCGCATGATCGATCACACCGGTTTCCTCGTCAGCGATCCCAAGAAGAGCCGTGCGTTCTACGATGCTGCGCTTGCTCCACTCGGCTACCGCGTTCTCATGGAGATTCCGACGGAGCATACCGGTGGCCGCGTCGTCCTCGGTTACGGCGAACCCCCGAAGCCGGACTTTTGGGTCGCCGAGGGCCCTCCCAACGAACCACGCGTCCACATCGCTTTTCGGGCCGCAAGTCACGCGCAAGTAGATGCATTCTACAAGGCAGCGATCGCTGCAGGCGGAAAGGACAACGGACCGCCTGGTCCGCGACCGCACTATCATGCGCACTACTACGGCGCGTTCGTTCTCGACCCCGACGGTCACAACGTCGAAGCCGTGTGCCACACGCCTTGAGTCGGAAGTTCGCACGGCAAGAAGCGGACACCGTGACCCGAGGACACTCGCAACACGCGTGTGATCGCACGCGATCTAGAGGACCGAGAAACAACAGCTCGGGAGCGCGCATTGTTTGCTCTCCGTGATGCGTGCGCGCGTTCCAAGGACACAAATGTTGGCTCCCGTTCCAACCGAGGTGCGGGCGCCTTTTCGGACGCGTTTGACGACGAGGGAAAGTGTTTCGGCAGCGTTCGAGGTTTCCTGGCTCATGCTCAGAAGACCGGCGCTCCGCGTACCTGTCGCACGACTTTCTTCAAGAATTCGCTTCGGCCGGGTTTTGCCAGAGAACACGCCACTTTCCGCGAAGGGTGGGCTCACGAGCTGCGGCCCTCAGAACCTCGCCGTACCCGTGGAAGGCGATGTAAAGGACATCGAAGCGCGCGATGTTCTTCGTGAGGCCAAACCGCACTCTTGCCTCCTCTTTCGCGAACGTACCGAAGAGCCGATCCCACACGATCAGGATGCCTCCGTAGTTCTTGTCCAGATACTCGGGATTGGCGCCGTGATGAACGCGATGGTGCGAGGGCGTATTGAAAACGGCCTCGATGAGCGAAGGCAAGGTACGAACGGCCTCCGTGTGGATCCAGAATTGGTAGATGAGGTTGAGTCCGCCCGAGACCATGATCATCCACGGTTGCACGCCCAAGAGCGCCCAAGGCGGAAACAAGAGCAGCATCGTGAACGGAGTCCACGGCTGCCTGAGCGCCGTCGATAAGTTGTAGTGTTCACTCGAGTGATGGCTCACATGACACGCCCACAAGATTCGATGTTCGTGCTCGAGGCGGTGATGCCAATAGAAGGAGAAGTCCCAGCCGAGGAGGGCAACCGTCCACGCGAGCCCTCCGTCGCCGAGATCGATCAAGCGGTGCCCGTAGAGCCACGTGGCGAGCCAGAACACACCTAGATTGATGACGGTAACCACGAACACGGATCCAATACCGAGCCCGAGGCTCGCCCAGGTATCGCGTTTCTCGTAGCCGATGACGTCTCGGCCCCGCTTCTTCCATCGCGAAAGCAAAGCTCGCTCGCCGAGCAAGAGCGCGAGGAACAACGGGACCGCATAGAGTGTCGGGTCAGGGTACATCGACGCAGAACGCTGCGACGGCGGTGACGCGCGTCGCCTTCACCCTAGCGCACACCGAATGACCGCGCTCCGCCTTTAACCAATCGATACGATTGATCAAATTCCGGTTTGGCGGCTTCGCGATGGCCCCCCCCGCTGGAACAGATTCGGACTTTCCTCGTTTCCGCCTTGCAGTTCAGGAGCGGCGTGACATACCCACACCTACATCGCCCTACCAAGGAGCCTCATTCATGACATCCGCTCGCCACCTCACCGCCTTCGCTTGCTTGCTTCTCTCCGCCGCAGCTGTCCCCGCATGCGCCGTCGAGACCGAAGACCAAACGGAGTCGACGGAGGACGAGCTCGCGTCGATGAAGTACTACATGTGCACGAGCTCATACCGAGACGCGACCATCACGCAGCTCGAGCTCGGGATCTCCGCTTCCAAGATCTCCGTAACGGACCTCAGCAAAGACGCCCTCGTCGCCGATACGGGAACGCTCGTCGCGAACTACCGCCCGACGAGCCCACAGTATCAAGGCGGCGCCATGTACAGCGGCTTCCGAAAGCTCCAAGACGAGATGGATCAGAACGTCGACTTCATTCTCTCGAAGGAGCTCAAGGCCAAGGCGGCATCAGCGAAGCTCTACATGCGCACGCAAGCCTCCGACGGCGGTGGAACGCAAGCCTTCTGGTGCAAGTCCAAGCCCAAGAAGTTGACGGTCAACCCGAACCAGATGGGCCGCATCGCGTGCAGCCTCGAGGGCGCGATCCGTGTCGATGGTCCGCCGCCTGGTGAAACTGCGCTCTTCGATGTCTTCCTCTACCAGCACGACACGGAAACATCGAAAATCACCTTCACCTATCTCGATCACTTCGGCGTTCGCGCGACCGAGCGCAAGGAGTCGATCTCCGCGTCCACGTCGTTCAACCGAACGAGCAAGAAGATCACCGGCGCGTGGGGCAAGAACAAGATCGACCTCACGTACCGCGCAGGAATCACCTACACGGGTACGTTCAAGCTCGAAGATGGTCAGGTGGCCAAAGTGAAGTGCAACGACCTCGCGATGCTCGACGCGCCGCGCTGAGATCGGAGGGAGCGCCGGGACACGGAGTGGGCGCGGACTCGCCTACTTGAGCGTCACGACGTGCGCCCAGATGTTCGCAATCTCTTGATCGGTGAGGTTGGCGAACGACTGCATACCGCCACCGCCATTCAAGATCTGATCGAAGGCTTCCGAGACTGATTCCCCCGGAAGGTTCTTGGCGGCCGAACCGCTCTTGGCGTCGGTGCCATGGCACGAGACACAATTCTGGGTGTAGAGCGGCTTTCCCGCCGTCGAGTCGCCCTTCAAACCGGAAATGGTTTGCACGCGATTGGTGGTGCCACCGCCACCGCTCGACGAACTGCTCGATCCGCAAGCCACGGAGGTTACAGCGAAAAGCGAGACAGCGGACAGAAGCAAGGTCGTAGCGAATTTCATGGGGGAATCTTCTACCAGAACTCCCAGGGAGAACCAAAGAGCCAGCAATCAGCCCAGAAGACCATGACCCGAGGGGCCCAGAGGGACCGGGGATTCCGCAAAAGCCAAAAAGCGAGAAAACGACAAAAAGAGAGGGGGCCTTTACACAAAGGTCCCCTCCTTGCGTCTTCCCCGCACGATGGGCGCTGAGTTCTGAAAGCGGCGCACCCTGGTCATTCTGCTATCCCAAGGAGTCTCTCATGAAACGCTTCGCTTTCTCTTGCTTTGCCGCGCTCCTTTGCGCCGCTCCCCTCGCCGCTGGCTGCGGCTCGCTCGGTGACGTCGACCACCGCGAACCCCTGGCGGTTCTTCAGGGTCAACTCACGCAAACGTCCGCTGCGGCAACGGCTGCTCCGAGCAACGTCCGCATCGCGGTCGTGTGGATGAACGTGGTCGGCGACGGATACCGCGTGACACAAGACGTGCAGGCAACTCCCGTGTTTCCCTCGTCGTTCCGATTGGAGCTCACCGACCCGCCGCCGCAAGAGGCGATGATGACCCGCGACTCGAAGAAGGCGGAACCGCCGGAAACAAGCCCCAGCACCCCCGCGACCCCCGGCTCTCCCCCGAGCGGAGGCACAACGCCGACCCCCGACACAGACAGGGTAGGCACACGCAGCGAGACGGACAAGTGGCCCGCGAGCTTCAGCCTCGCGTACGGTGCGGTCGTCGCCTACGAGGACAAGAATGGGAACGGAAAGCTCGATCTCGTAGACGATGGCGCGAGCTCCTATATCGATCGCATTCTCGGCGCGAACGAAGACCTCGCACTCCTCTACATCGAGGGCACCGCCCCGGCCGACGCGAAGGACAAGAACGGCAAGATGCCATCGGCTGGCTACAACATCTATCGAGGCCTCGGTCGCTCATGTGAACTCGAAGCCGACGCCACGAACGGTACGCCACGAACGCAGAGCGAAAGCACTGCGAAACCGTGCAGCACCCCGGAATGGCTCGGCATGAACACGCTCTACGACTTGCCGCTCACCGCAGACCCGAAGTTCGCGAAGATCATGTGCAGAAGCGGAAACGCGTCCGGAACGGGAAGCGAGACCGCAATCGCCAGGACGCCGACGCCGGGTCCTGGCCCGAACGGCGTCTACCCGAAGGTCGGCGACCCGAACCTGCACTGCGCAAGCGACGGCAAGACGTACTACTACAGTGAGTGCAAGACGTACTCCGAAGGGCTTTGCAAAGGAGACATCATGACGTGCTCGTCAACGTCCTGGAGCATGCCCACCGCGACCACACCCGACGGCTGGCCCTGCACGGTCCCCTGACCGCGGATGAGTCTCGACGTGACGCCAACCGATCGAACGGGCGCGGGAACTCCGCTCTCGCACGACGCGGTTCGTCAGATTCACCAGCAGTACGGCTTCTTGCTGAGGCGCCGCTGCCTCACGTTCTTGCGCAACCCCGAGCTCGCGGAAGATGCCTTGCAAGAAGCTTTCCTCAAACTCCTTCGTCTCGGCGGCTCGTTCACCGAGGCGAAGGAGCCGCTTCGATGGCTCTACAGACTCATCGATCACGCTTGTCTCGACCAACTGCGACGGGGCAAACGCTTGCGACATGCCGACCCCATCGACGACGTCATGCTCACCCATCCAAACACCGACCCGACTCTCCGCAAGGAAGCACTCGAGGTACTTGCGGAGCTCGATGACGAATCGGCTCGCATCGCGATCTACGCGTTCGTCGACGGCATGACGCAAGACGAAATCGCACACGAGGTCGGTCTTTCGCGCGTCTCGGTCAACAAACGAATCGCGAAAATCCGCGAGCACGCTGTACGTTGCCGAGAAGAACAGTCGAGGGCTTCATGAACGAGCATCCGCCCAGTTACCGCCTCGACGCCATGGCTCTTCCGGGCACGCACGCGCACCGCGAAGAAGACCTCTCTCACGTTGCCGCGTGCGAAGCTTGCACGCTCTATGTGAACACCCTCCGAGCTGCGATGCTCGCGGATGCGAACGCCGCGGTGAGCGAAGACGCCTTCATGGCAAAGCTCGCGGCCGCCGAGAAGAAGGACCAGCGTCCGATGCCGCGCCCGGCCGTCGTACGACTCGTCCCCTACGCCACGGCGCTTCTCGCGGCGGCCGCCGTCTTCCTCTACATTCGTGAAGCGCCGTCGCCTCGACCCGACGTGGCGGAGCCCATCGCGACCGATCAAGTGCGCTTCAAAGGAGGCATGCAGCTCGCGGTCGTGCGCGAGCGCGATGGGGTCCAAGAGCGCTTCACGGACGTCGCGCTCATTCGCACTGGCGACCGTCTGCGGGCGGAAGTCGCCACGGACCACGAAGGTCCGCTCGAGATCGGCATCTTGCAGAACGACGGAGCGTACTTGCCCCTCCTCGCGCCGACGGCACTGCCGCTTGGTGCCCACTTCTCCGATCGCGCCGCCAAGGTCGACGATCACCCCGCACCCGGCTGGCTCTTGGCGGGACACCCCGATGCGATCAAGCACGCGCGGGAAACGCGCGATCTCACGAAGGTTTCCGTGATACCGATCCGAGTGCAGTGATGCTCGTCGCTTCTCTCTACGCGAGTCGCTTTCGCTACGTCCTTGGCGTAGTGACGGCGCTCGCGTTCGTGCTGACGATGCTCTTGCCTCGCGTCGCGTCTGCCGACCCCATGCGAATCCTCATCGCAGTGGGCAACAAGGCTGGGCTGCCGAACGAACGACCTCTCAAGCACTCGCAGAACGATGCTGCTCGCGTACGCGATGTCATGACCCGCCTCGGCGGTGTGAAACCGGAACACGCCATCTTGGTTCAAGAGGCAACCCCCGAAGCACTTGCGGTCGCCGTCGATCGGGCCGCATTGCTCGCGAAGTCCCAGCCCGCGGCGCAAGTGACTCTCTTCTTCTACTTCAGCGGTCACGGGGACCACGACGCGATTCATCTGGGGTCTCGCGTCGTTCCGTTGAAAGACATCGATACAGCCCTCGCACGCGTGCCTGCGCGCTTCCGCTTGTTCATTTCCGACGCATGTCGCAACGACTCGCAGGTACGCGCCAAGGGCTTCTCGTCCGAAGAACCTTTTCCCATCCGCCTCGACGCAGCCGGCGCGTCGGGTGCAGTGTGGCTCCATGCTTCAGCCGACGGCGAAGTCGCTCAGGAGTCCGATGAACTCGGAGGTGCAGTCTTCACGTACTACCTCGTGTCCGGCATGGCCGGTGCGGCCGATACGAACGGCGACGGTCGCGTGACGCTGAGCGAATCTTATAGCTATGCCTACAGCCAAACGCTCCTTCGTACGGCACGTGCATCGGGCGTCGTGCAGCGCCCCTCTGCCGACTTCAACGTCCACGAAGGAGCCCCGGTCGTTCTGACCGAGCTCTTGCAGACGAGCTTGTTGCGCTTTCCGAAGTCTGCGGATGCGCACTACATCGTTTACGGGCAGGGGTCTCGCACCGTCGTCGGGGATCTGTATGGAAGCGCGGACCGCACGGTGGCACTCGCGTTGCCGCAAGGAAGATACATCGTGCACCGGAGGGCCGGGAGCACGTCTGGGGCAGCGGAAATTTCGCTGGGTTCTCGCGAAGAACGCGCTCTCGAACCGACAGACTTTCGCGCCGTGAAAGAAGAGCTGCTCGCACGCAAGGGAGGGGAGGTCGACCTCGAACCGAACGAACTTTCGGTAGGGTTCGGGGCGTCCACGTCGCGCATGGTCGATTTCGGCCAGGCCCTTCACTTGCGTTATACACGCAATTTCGAAGAGTTCTCGATTTCGGCTGGCGCCGAAGGTGGCATCGGAAGAGCCGAAGCTACAGCAGACTTACAGAGCGCACAGCTCCGGTGGCTCGGCTTGGAAGCGCTGTTCGAATTCCGCTTCAAGGTCGGCGACCCCTCGATTCGTCTCGGGGTGGGCCCCGTCGGCCGCTACTACTCGCAGACGCTGACGCGGAGCGACGCGAACCGCCTCACGACGACTCCCTATCCCGGCGAGCGATCGTTTTCTGCGTTGGCAGGTGGCGGCCAAGCGCTCGTCGGCATTCGGATCCCCCTCGGCACGCCGAAGGTGTTTCTCGGCATCCATGCAATCGGGGAACTGCTCGGCGTGAAGCTCGAAGGTTCCATTGCTCCGTTTTGGGCAGCGAGCGCGAACATCGAAGGTGGCTTTCGGTTCTGAGCAACCTCGGGGTATGCTTCGGCCCATGCGCAGTGCCTTCTCGTTCGTCACATGCGCTGCGCTGTGCACGATGCCGGCGTTGGCGCTGGCCGAAGAAGAAGCGTTCAAGGGCAAGAGCGTGCGCGTCGTGGGCGAGCAATCGGTGCTCGTACTTGCGAAGCCCAATGTCTCGGACGCGAACCCTCCGAGCGAAGCGGAAACCGCAATTTGCCGGCTGCCTTGCACCCCGAAGCTCTCCTTCGAGCAGTCCTACTTCACCTTGGGGTCAGATGGGCAGAAGAGCCCTTCCTTCCGCGTATCGCCCTTCACGGACACCGTCGTCGTACGCAATGGCTCGAACGCGCTCAGAACAGGAAGTCTCTTGGGCGCGGGTGTGGGTGCCGTCACGCTCACCGCAGGGCTCGGCTTTTTCTTGGTCCACGCGATTGCGAACGACGACAACAATCCGGCTGCTGCGACCACCGCGGGGAGCCTCGGTGTTCCCCTCATGGTGGGCGGCGCCCTCACCCTCGTTGCCAGCCTCGTTCTCTACGCCGTTTCCGGGACCAGCATTCACGTGACGGACCGCCGCTCGAGCGCGAACGCACTCCCCCTTCACGACCGCCCTAGCCTTCTAGCGACGGGCAGCTTCGCCAGATAGCGATGGACCTGGCGGCCCACGTGTCGCCGCGTTAGCCTGCCGCCCCAGACACCCATGGCGAAGATGCGCGGAAAAGTGCTGGGCCTCTATTTGGGCGACCTCTCCGATACGAAGCACTACGTGAAGCTTTGGCTCGGCCTCGGTGAGCCGTTCGACACGAAGCATTTCGAAGAGCGCTACGCGAAGGAAGACCCTTTCAACTACGAAAATAGCCCCTACGACGAACTGAAACGACAGCTCGTACGATTCGGCTTCGGTGATGAATACCGCCAGCGCCTTCTCGACGTGGGCTCCGGTGAGGGCTATCTGGCGGCCCACCTCCGCGACAAGTTCGATAGCATCGACCTCCTCGATGCCTCTGGCGCTGCCGTCGAACGCGCTCGGGCCCGCGTGGATCGTCCGGGGTTCGACCTTCCTGGCGACCTTCTCACGATTCTTCCGACACTCGAGGAGGGCGCCTACGACGGCATCGTCGTGAGTGAAGTCTTCTACTATCTCGGGCCGGTTCCTTTCGGGCGCAAGGACCGCCTCATCCGAAATGCCCTTGCGCGAGCTCTACGACCGGGCGGGCGTCTCGTCCTCGTTCATCCTCTGCCACAGCTCTATCATGCGACGTGGCGCCGCGATTCGCGCTTTTCCATCGAGGGACGCGCCGTGCTGAACACGGGCCGCAACGTCGAGATGCTCGCGCTGAATCGCACCAGTCGCCCTGCGTAAGCTGGTTCGACCGAGCGATTTCGGGGTAGGCTGCCAGGCCGTGAAAGAGTTCCTCGAAGCGTTCCGAGCGCTACGACATGCCCCGCTCGGGCTGTGGCTTGTCATCTGGGCTTTCTGCGTCGACGCGATGGCCTACTTCGGCGTGCTCGTCCTCATGACGACCTTTCTCCACGAGGACCTCCAGCTCAGCGACTACCACGCAGGTCTCGTCGTCTCGCTGTTCACGGGCGCCGTCACGGTCTTCATGCTCTTCGCGGGGCCCCTCGTCGAGAAACGAGGCATCCGCAAGGGGATCATCATTTCTCTCGCGCTCGCCATCATCGGTCGTGGCCTGTACGTGAGCTCGCCGCTCGTCGGCAAAACCCTGGTCGCCATCGTGGGATTGCTCATTTGCGCGCTCGGCGAAGGACTTCTCCAGCCGGTCGCCTACTCGGGTATCAAGCAGTACACCGACGAGAAAACCAGCAGCATGGGCTACGCCATGCTCTACGCGGTCATGAACTTCACGATCGTGCTGATCGGCGCGATTTCGCCGCCGGTTCGCGTGCACTACGACGGCCTCCACAAGGCGGGCGCATCGCGCTTCAGTGGCAGCGGCATGGTCGGCTGGGTGTGCCTCGGTATCACCGTCCTCACGATGGGTGTGTTTCTCTCGCTCATGACCAAGCGGGTCGAAGCAAAGAAGGTCCGCGACCTCGATCAAGAGAACGCCGCCGCAGCGAAAGCGGCCGCGCAAGGCAAGCCGACGAGCGGGAAGAGCCCATTCCGCGATCCCAGGTTCATGTTCTTCATCTTCATGCTGCTTCCCGTGCGCACGCTGTTCGCGCATCAGTGGCTCACGCTGCCCGGGTACGTGCTCCGCGCCTACGATCAAGCGGTCGCCGACAAGATGGAATGGATCGTCAACTGGATCAATCCAGGCATCATCTTTTTCGGAGCGCCCATCCTGACGGCGCTCACGAAGAAGCAGCACGTCTACAAGATGATGATCATCGGCACCCTCGTGAGTGCCGTTCCGACCTTCATGCTCTGTGCAGGCCCTTCCCTCGCGCTCCTCATTTCCTACCTCGTTATCTTCTCGATCGGCGAGGCGCTTTGGTCTTCGCGGTTCCTCGAGTACGCCTCGGAGCTCGCTCCGCCAGGTCGAACGATGCAGTACATGG
This sequence comes from Polyangiaceae bacterium, assembly GCA_046351415.1. Classification (GTDB taxonomy): domain Bacteria; phylum Myxococcota_A; class Polyangia; order Polyangiales; family Polyangiaceae; genus JABFRG01. The sequence goes on from JAXLYO010000006.1 coordinate 215,535, forward strand.
GCATCGCCAACATCCCGTGGTTCATCGCGAAGGTGACCACTGGTCTCTACTCCGGCTTCATGCTGAACAAGTTCTGCCCCGAGACCGGTGTAAAACACACGGAAGTACTTTGGCTCATCTACGGCGCCATTGCGATGCTGAGCCCGATCGGCCTCATGCTCGCGCGACGCTGGGCCATGGCGACGCCCGCTACTGGAACCCCTGCGCCCGAGGCAGTGACGCCGTGAACCATCCGGCACCGCAGAAGCCGATCGCGCCCGACGAAGGCGACTTCTCCGAGAGCCTCGTCGTTCGATTCGGCAGCGTCGCATTCGGGAGCCTGATTGCGGCCATCTTCGGGGCCTTGCCAGCGATCATGCGCATGGGAGGTGATGTTCGCACGATCCTCATGCTCGTCGCCGTGCTCGTGGTCCCCTCTGCGATCCTGACGTCGCTCTTCATCTTCGCACGCCAGAGCCTTCGCTCGTTCGCCACCGAATCCGAGTCACTCGTCGCCTCGCTCCTTTTGTGGGGAAGCGCGATGGCCGGAGCGGGGGCAGTCGTCGGCATGGTGCTTCGAGCCACGACCCATCACTGGGCGCTCTCCGCCGTTACGTTCGCGCTCACGATGCTCATGGCGGCACCTGCCATCGCACTGTTCGTGCGACGCCTCGCCACCTTGGCGAGTGCCAGCGCGCTCCGTTTGCGCCTCTACCTCGGCGTGAGCGGGGTGGCCTTCATCGTCACACTCATTGTCCTTTCGCTGCGCATCGGTCATGGCCAGCGCGACACGGCGGCAGTCATTCTCGACGTGACCGCATGGGTATTGGGAGCTCTCCTTGGTTCGACGCCCGTCCTTCGGCAAGTGCGGCCCATGAGCTACGTCGCTCCTCCACTCTGTGTCGTCATCGCGCTCGTGGGTCTTCGGTTCGCCAACGGAGATCGCTTGTACGACGCCAAACAGAAGGCTCCCGCGTTCGGAGCCTTGCTCGCGTCCGTCCCCGGCGTGCGCACCCGCTGAGACGCAGCGGAGCAAGGAAGTCGCGGTTGACGGATTCGCCGTCGTCCTTAAGTTGAAAGTCTCTCTCATGCGCCTCGCGGTTCCGCTTCTCGTGTTCTTTGCGCCTCTTTCAGCACTCGCGATGCCGCAAGCGGAAGGGGAAACTCCGCCTCCGGCGGCTGCGACCGCGGCCCCCGTTGCACCTGCCAACGGACCGACCACCCCCGCCCCGGTAGCCCCCCCTCTGGCTCCCGTAACTCCCGCCGCTGCACCTGTCGCCGCACCCGTAGCCCCCGCACCGGTCCCTTCGACGCCAACCGGGGTCGCGGTCGTATCCCTCGGCAATAGTTCCGAGGAAGCATGGCCGCTCGCGCGCGCGGTCTATGGACGTCCCAAACTCAGGCCCGCTCACCTCAGCGAAGCGGAAGTCCGCATTCTCGCAGGAGATCCCGTCGAGAAGGACGCGAGCCCACCCCTCCAGCAGCTCGCCGCGGACCGGGCCAACTTGGGTGGCGACCCATCGACGACGGCGCTCGTCAGCCTCGGCTCTTCCCTCCACGTCTCCGCCCTCTATTTGGTCGTCTCCGTCCCCTCCAAGGTCGCTGGCGTCAAGGCCAAGGCGCGCGCACGCTTGTTCAGTGTGTCGTCGCGAAGCTTCGTGGGCGATTGGAAGACACCGACGAGCATTTTCGGAAAGGCCGATGCGGACCCGTGGGCCGACGCCGCGAAGACCGCGGAGCTCTCCCTCAGCGAAAAGACCGATGCGAAGCCCTTCTATGCTTCACCATGGTTTTGGGGTGCGCTGGGGGCGGCAGCCGCGCTCGGCACGACGGCCATCGTGATCGCCAGCGCGAAAACAACCGACACGCTCTCGCTCCGCGGTGAGGTCTTGCGATGAAGCGCTCGAGCGTGTTTGCCGCCGCGCTGCGGAAGTTCGCGCAGATGCTGTCGTTCGTGTGCATCGCGCTCTTCTCCACCACCGGTTGGGCACAAGGAAGCGTGAGTGCGCCGAAGTCGCTCGCACCGCAGGATGCACCTTACATCCTGACACCAAGCACGATTCGCATCCCCGCGGTGCCAGAGGAAAACTACGCGTCGCGCATCGTTTCGGGCTTCATGAAGGTGAGCTTCCCGAAAGGCACCGAATCGCGCATCGACCCGGTCCTCGCCGAAGTCGACGGCATGCGCGCGAGGCTCGCGAAAGACTTGGGAGCCCCGCCCATCGCGCAGGTCGAGGTTCGTATCGCTCGCACGTGGGAAGACATGGCGAAGCTCGCGCCCATCGGCGCCCCGCCACCGAGCTATGCAACCGGTGTAGCCTACAGCTCGCTGCATCTGATTTTGATCACCCTCCAAGAGCCCATTTCGTTCCAAGGCACCGACGTCGAATCGACACTCGTTCACGAGCTCGCACACGTCGCCCTCGAAGACGCAACGGGCGGGCACCACGTGCCCCGCTGGTTCAACGAAGGTCTCGCGGTCCACGAGGCCCACGAGAACTCCCTCGCGCGTAACGAAACGCTCATGAAGGCCGCCTACGCGCGCAACTTGATCCCGCTCTCGGAGCTCGACGTTCGCTTTCCCGACGATGATTCGTACAAGATCAGCGTCGCCTACGCGGAAGCGGCCGACTTCGTGCGATTCCTCCTGCGCGATCAGGACAAGTCACGCTTCTCGTCGGTCATCAGTCGCGTGAAAGAGGGCCAGGCCTTCGAACGTGCGCTCATCGACGCCTATGGGGCGGACATCCGCGTCCTCGAGTTCCAATGGAAGCAGGAGCTCGACGACCGCTCCTCCTATGTGCCGGTCGTCGCTACGGGCTCCGTTCTCTGGTTTCTCGGCGCTGTCGCACTGTTCGCCGCCTACATTCGTCGCCGCATGAAGAACAAGAAGACGCTCACGCGTTGGGAAGGCGAAGAACTCGAGCTCGCGAAAGCACGCGCCGCCGCGCTCATGCTCGAAGAAGAGCCCATGCCCTTCCCGCCCACGCCCGTGGAGCAAGCCGCCGCATCCCTTCCGCCTCGCGTCGAGCACGAAGGGCGCTGGCACACGCTTCACTAGTCCGACCATCGCGAGGCTGTGGGCTGTCCCCAAAATCATCACGGGACAGCCCCCCTCGGCGGAGCAGCGGAGAAGGACCGCGTCGAGTCGGCTAGGCGGCGCGCGTCGCGGGGCTTCCGCGTCGCGGTTTTGCCTCACTGCATATCGAGCAGCTGGGCGCTGAGATCGGGATCCAGATCGCTCGCGAGCACGTAGCCCACGCCGTGATGCTCGGCGACGGCCACCGTGTAGCCATTGGAGTGCCCGACTCGAACCTCGGCGGTGCCGACCGCACGCGGGCGGAACTCGGAGCCGTCGACTTGGATGCGGCGGGGGTCGTAGATGAAGACGCTGACGCGTTGCGGGGCCTGCCCGCCGCCGCGTTGCACTTCGTATTGGAGCATGGCTGCGCGCTCACGGTGGAGCGGCATCACGCGACCCCCAACGAGCTTCGCGCTTCCTCCGAGCACCTGAGGCCTGACGGGTACCCCCACGTAGCGCTCGAGTTGACGAACCTCGTCGGGGCTATGGCTGTCGGGCGGGAGCGGGCGGGCATGCTCAGCGACGATGTCGTCGAGCGGCGCGTCCGCAGCATTGGCGGTGCGAATGCCTCCGACGTGGAACTTCCACGCGAAGAGCGCTGCTGCCGCGGCTGCGAAAGGAACGACAGTGCCCCACGAGAACGGACGGCGTGCTGCGAGGTTCACGACCTTCGACGAAGCTTCCACCGCGACCGGCGCGGCTTCGGCCACTTGCGCGGCCTTTTCGGCTTCGCTTGCCTTCGCGATTTCGTCTTGCGCGGGCGATACATTCGCCTGCGCGAGCTTCGCGAGGAGCTTGGCGCGGAAGGCGTCGGAAGGCGCCTCCGCTGGAACCGCGCGCTTCAGCGAACGCTTCACGGCTTGCTGGAAGAGAAGCTGCTCTCGGCAGTTCGCGCACGCCGCGGTGTGTTCTTCGACTTCGACCGTGGTCGCGTTGTCGAGCTCACCATCGAGATGGATCGGAAGGAGAGGCGCGACTTTTCGGCAACCGCTCGGCACACTCATCGGACCAGAAGAATCACTCATACGGCCGTCCGTTTCTTGGCGCGATAATCCGCCAGGCTGGTCGGTTCCGCAGATTTGCTCTGCTCGGCCGTGGTGTCGATGATGCCCATCTCTACTGCATGAGCATACAACGTTTTTTGGAGAATCTTGCGACCGCGATGAAGGCGACTCATGACGGTGCCGATGGGGCAACCCATGATGCTCGCGATCTCTTCGTAGCTGAACTCTTCGAGGTCACACAGGATGACCGCCAGACGGAAGTCCGTCGGCAGGGCATCGACCGCGTTTCGGATTTCGCTTTCGACCAGCGGGAGAAGCGCCGTGCTCTCCGGGTCGCGAAGCTGCCGCATCGACGAGGCGCTGATCCAGCCGTCGGCGAGGGGATCCGCATCGGGGCCATCGAGCACGGTTCGCTCGAGACCGCCGCGGCGGTAGTGGTTGATGAAGGCATTCGTGAGAATGCGGCAGAGCCAGGCCTTCATGTTCGTGCCCGGTTGGAATTGGTCCTTCGCGCGAATGGCTTTGACGAACGCGTCTTGAACCAAGTCCTCGGCTTCACTCGCGTTTTTCGTGAGCCGCCAGGCAAGTGCGTACAAAGCGTCGATATGAGAGGCCGCAAGCTCTTCGAACGTCGCGATATCGCTCGTGTTTGGGAGAGCACCCACCGCGTTGGATTCAGGAAGAGAAGAACGCATCTTGGTATGTCAACCGAGACCCTCGGGGGATCATTCCAGCAATTGGACGGCCAAACCCAAAATAAGGCTTCGAAAAGCCCTGCGATACTGCGTTTCGGTTCAGGTTTTCTCCGAACCCGGCCGTTCAGGACTTGTTGATGGCCGCTGCCGCAGCTGCGGCGGCCTTGAGGTCGCGCACCTCGGCCTCGAGGGCGTCTACCTGAGCCTGGAGTCGCTTCACGTCTTGCTGCACTTGAGCCCACGGCGCCGTCGGCATGAGGGCTTTGACGCGCTCGTCGATGCGATGCTGGAACTCTTCGACCCACGAGCGCCCCGCATCGAGACTTCCCTCGATGGTGCCCTTCGCTTGATCGACGAGGCTCTTGCCCGGGGGCTTCGAAGCAGAAGCTTCGGCGACCTTTTCGCTCTTCTCACCCTTCTCACGCTTCTCACCCTTCTCTGACGCGGGCGGCGGGGAAGACGATTCCTTTGCGCTTTTGTCGCCTTCTTTCGACGGCGCCCCTGGAATCAGGCGGCCAATCGGGCCTTCGCGAAGTTGGCTGAGAACGCCTTCCGTGCGCGTATGAATCAGTTCGCGAAGCGTCTGGAGCGGTAGCGTTTTCTGATTCGCCTTTTGCTCCTCGAAGATGATCTGCGCGAGAGTCACTTCGGTCAGATCGTCTTTCGAGTTGTTGTCGATGATCTGCACCTCTTCGCCGCCTCGAACGATGTCGGCGATCTGAAGAAGCGTGACGTACCGGCTGCCCTTGGTATCGTAGAGCTTGCGGTTCGAGTACCGTTTGATGACGCGCTTTTCGTTCGTCTCCACGCTTTCACGATACGATAACGCACAGTGTCAAGCCAGCGACAATCCAGCACGCGACTCGAAAACTTCCGCGCCGTACGCGGTCCGTCGGCGACTGCGTCCGTAGCGATTCCGAGGCTCGTCATCGCCGAGGGAGAGCTCTGCGCACTCGTGGGGCGGAACGGCGCAGGCAAGAGTACCCTTCTCCTCGCGCTGGCTGGGCTTCTCCCGTACACCGGAAGCGCTACGGTCACGCACGGAAGCGGCCCGGCTCGTGAACTGGCTTCTCTCTCGCACCGAGAGCGCGCCGAATGCGTCGCCTTCCTGGGCCAAAGCGAAGAGCTCGCCTTTGCCTATACGGTTCGCCAAGTTGTCTCGTTTGCGAGGGCCCCTCACCAAGACGCCCGCCTTACGGCTCGCCCTGAAGACCTGCGCGTCGTCGATCGCGCACTACGCGAATGGGGCCTCGAGGCTTTCGCCGACCGACCTGCGAGCGAACTCAGCGCTGGCGAGACGAGACGCGTGGAACTTGCATCCATTTTTGCGCAAGAGACCTCGCTCATTCTTCTCGATGAACCGGTGACGGCCCTCGATCTTCGTCAGAGCGCGTTCGCGCACGAGCGCCTCCTCGCCCACGTCAAGGGCACGGGCGCCTCCTGTCTTTTTTCGACGCACGACCTCCCTCAGGCCCGTGCATTTGCGACGCGCGCAATCGTGCTCGCGCACGGGCGCATCGTGGACGATGGGCCCGCGAGCGAATTGCTACGCGAGGAGCGACTCGCGGGCTACTTCGACGACCCGAAGGGGCCTGATGCTCAGCCGGCGTAGACTTCGTCCTGCTCGATGCGTGAGAGGACCCAGTCGAAGTCGCCACTCGTGACCTTGGCCTGGCAGTACTGACAGCTGCCACCCATGTTCACATTGAGAGGAGCGCCGCAACGCGGACAATTCGGCTCCGTTTTCGCTGGACCCTTGGCGTTTCGTCCGCGGATGAAGGTCCAGTACTCCGAGTACATGCGCTCCCGCTGACGATTGCCTGCCACGATCTGATTCGTGTCGTCGGAGACCGTGAAGTCGAAGCTCGATGCATAAAGACGCACCGTAATCGCGTCGAAGAAGGCGTCGGTAGAGGCGCGCGCGAGCTCCACTTTCAGGATGCGCGCGTTCTCGGTGATGTTGCGGAGGCGCTGACGCTTGTATTCGTCGACCCAATAGCTTTGCGTCGCGAAGATGGCGTCGCTCATGAACGGTCGCATGCCTTCGATGCTCCGCTCAGACCACGCCTTCTGGAACGTGCTGAACGTCAGCGTGACGCGACCAAGGAAGTTGTTCCACTCGAACTGCGGATCGCGAGCGTTCAGCGCGGCCATCGCTTGCTGCGCTCCCGGATCGACGATCGTCGGGAAATCGGTACCTTGCTCTTCCGTGGTTCCTGTGAGCATGGGGCCGCGATTCTCGGTATTCAGCACCGTCACCTCGCGTACGATCCAGTCGAAGGCTCCCGAAGCCACATTCTGACCGCAGTGCGTGCACTTTCCACCAAAGATCTTGTCGAGTGGCGCCGTGCAGTTCGGGCACGCAAAGACGCGAGCCTTGTCGGGCGTGCGGCTCTTCGCATTCTTTCCGCGGGCGAGCACCCACCGCTCGTTCGTATAGATCGCCTGCTCGTAGCCCGTCTGCGGGTCGCGACGGCTCATGTTCGTCTCGAGCAAGACGTGCACATGCACCTCGGGGCTATTGTCGTTTACGCCATGCACCTGGTCGATGGTGCAGCTACCGACCAAGATCGTGCTGATACCTTGGAGCGGTCTTTGCTGCATCACCCCGAACGCGTTTGGCCCGAGGTAGGCGGTCATCTGCTGAAGGCGTCCTTCGCCTTGGGCTTTGATGACCTCGGTGTAGAGGCCCGTCAAGAAGTCGTCGAACACGACGAGGGAGAAGTTCTCGTCGAACCTTTGCACGCCCTCGAGCATCTTTCGCGCCGAGACCGACGGTTGCGGAGGCGGAGGCGGCGCCCCGAAGTTGGAGACAGGATAGTTGAAGTTCGGCGCACCGGCCGACCAACCGCGTTGAGAACCGCGTGCTGCCTTCTGGATGATCGCCACGACGACGACGATGACGATCACGAAGAAGAAGCCAATGATGACGCCGGCCGGGGACGAGTCACCACTGCCCACGTACACGCCCCCAGAGCTCGATGAGGTCGACGAGCCACTGCGGAAGCCGCTCGACGAGCTCGACGAGGAGCCGCTGCGAGAGCCGCTCGTCGAAGAAGAGCTACCGCCGCGGAAACTCGAGCCACCGCCGGGTCGGGCCGCGAAGGCCGAAAGACCAAGCGAAAGGACGAAGACGAGACCGAGAATGAACCTCAGATTGCGAAAACGTTTCAGATTCATTGGGTGCTCACCTCGTCGGGAAGTTCGTTGATGTCGCCCTCTTTGCGCGGGTGCGACGCGGAAAGGAGGGGTGCGAGACTTTGAACCTCGCGCGCAAATCGTTCGGGGTCACCACTCGCAACTGCAGCATCGAGTCGCGGTGTCAGCTGTGCGAGCGTGTTTCGTAGACCTTCGGTGTCGACTCCCGCATCAATGACCCACTCGACCTTTTGCTCGAACCCCGAGATGAATGCGAGAATGCCCGTGCGGTCCTGTGTGCGGTCGATGCGCGCCTCGACGAAGTAGTCACGGGCAGCTTCGCGAACTGCCTTCTTCTTGCGCTCGCCTGACACGAGCAGTCGTTTGACGGGCCAGGTTTGCGCGAATGCGAACGCGCCCACCGTGAAGCCCACGAGAACGTGGATCGGGAAGAAGTTTTCGTTCAACTCGGCAGGGTGGAAAATGACGACAATCAGCACCAGGAAAGCGACGATTGCGCCTCCCAGCCAATCGACATCGCGATAGTTCGCGCTGCGATCACGTACAGCGATCACGAGCTCCGCAGACGACCCTGCTTCGACTTGCTGGATCGTTTCTTTGAACAGCTTCTTGGTTTCGTCGCGAAAGAACTTCTTCACCGGGCCCCCGCTTTTTGCGAGCGCGAGCTTACACGAGAAGGAGCGACGGTTACGAGCCTTCTGCTTGCTTGATGAGTTCTTCGAGCTCGCTATCGCTCGTGACGCCCGAGCGGAAGGCGACGACCTTCCCGGTCTTGGAAATCACGACCAGCGTGGGCAAACTCGTGACGTTGTAGGCGCGCGCTGCGGACCGGTCGGCGTCGTACGCAATGGGGAAGGTGAGCCCACGCTCCTTTGCGTAGCGGGCCGCGTTGCCATCCTCGTCGTCCGTGTTGACGCCCACCACGACGACCCCTTCCGACTTGTGACGCTGATAGAGGGCATTCATGATCGGCGCTTCGGCGCGACAGGGACCGCACCAGGTAGCCCAGAAGTCGAGCACCACGACCTTGCCGCGAAGCTCCGTGAGCGCGAGCTTCTCCTTTCCGGGCTCGCCGTTCAAGACGAGGTTCGCGGTGAACGCCGGCGCATCTTTCCCGGTCATGCGACCACAACCGTTACCGAAGAGGCGCGGGACGTACGCGATCGCGATGATCATCGCAAAGACGACCACGACGAGCCTTAGAGCCGCGAAGTCTTTGTTCTTTTCACTTTCGGCCATGGAGGGTGAACGGAAGCCTAGCATAGAGCGCGCCAGCACGACGAAGGCTCGAGTCGAAGAAGGGTCTTCCGGCCGGCCGGCGTTGGACGTATAGAACCCGGAAAGCCAATGTCATCGGGTCCATCTAGCGGTCGTCCGAACAGCGTGGCGAAGTTGGCGCTCGGCGCCTTGGGTGTCGTCTATGGCGACATCGGCACTTCGCCCCTGTACGCGCTGAAAGAATGTTTTCACGAGTCCCACGGGGTGGCCGTCGAGAAGGCGGCGATCCTCGGAGTGCTTTCGCTTTTCTTCTGGTCGCTCACGATCGTCATCGTCGTGAAGTACCTGAGCTTCGTGATGCGAGCCGACAACGGCGGCGAAGGCGGAATTCTGGCGCTGCTCGCACTCATCAAACCGAAGAAGGGAGAAGCCCCCCTCAAAGGGTTCCGCGCGCTCACGATCCTCGCGCTGGGTGGTGCTGCGCTTCTCTACGGCGACGGCATGATCACGCCCTCTCTGTCCGTGCTGTCGGCGGTCGAAGGCATCGAGGTCGCAGGGCTCCATGACATCTCGCTCCATGTTCTCGGGGCGCATTTCTCGATCTCCTTTCCGAAGCTCGTTCCGCTCATCGCCCTCGGCATTCTGATCGGACTCTTCGCCGCGCAGAAGCGAGGAACGGCCAAGGTCGGTGCCATCTTCGGGCCCCTCATGCTGGTGTGGTTCGTGACGATTGCCGGGATTGGCATCCCATGGATCCTTCGCGAGACCTCCGTCCTCTCGGCGCTGAACCCCATGCACGCGGTGGCATTCTTCGTGACCCACAAAGTGCACGGATTTCTCGTGCTGGGGTCCGTCGTCCTTTGCATCACGGGCGGCGAAGCGCTCTACGCCGACATGGGGCACTTCGGAAAGCGTCCCATCCGCATCGCTTGGTACGCGGTGGTGTACCCCGCGCTCGTCCTCAACTACCTGGGGCAAGGGGCACTCGTTCTGCAGAATCCCGCGGCGATCTCGAACCCCTTCTACAATCTCGTGTCCGGCGCGTGGGTCTACCCTCTCATCGTCATCGCCACGTGCGCGACCGTCGTTGCCTCACAGGCCCTCATCTCGGGCGCCTTCTCGCTCACGCAGCAGGCCGTTCAGTTGGGCTACTGCCCCCGCGTCACCATCGTGCACACGTCCGGCGAAGCGGAAGGTCAAATCTACATCCCAGAAGTGAACAACTTCCTCATGGCCGCTTGTATCGCACTCGTCATTGGTTTCGGGAGCTCCGGAAAGATGGCGGCCGCTTACGGCATTGCCGTCACCGGCACCATGGCCGTGACGAGCATTCTCTTTTACGCGGTCGCTCGAAACCTCTGGAAGTGGGGCGCGCTCACGGCTGGCGCTATCACCGGTGTGTTCCTCCTCATCGACCTCGCGTTCTTCGGGGCAAACGCCGTGAAGATCGCCGATGGCGGGTGGTTTCCGCTCGCGATCGGCGCGCTCATCTTGATGGTCATGACGACGTGGAAGCGCGGACGCGAGATCCTCTACGCGTCGATCAAAGACGCGACGTTGCCGCTCGATCTCTTTCTCGCGGACGTGAAAGAAAGCGGCGTCGCCCGTGTCAAAGGCACGGCGGTCTTCATGACGTCCAACCCGGAGGGCGCACCGCCGGTCCTCTTGCACCACTTCAAACACAACAAGGTGCTCCACGAACAAGTGGTCATGCTCTCCATCGCGACGCGCCACGCGCCTGAAATCCGTCGTCCCGAGCGCATCGAAACCATTCGCGAACTCGGTTGCGGCTTCTATCAAGTCACGGCGGTATACGGCTTCATGCAGACGCCAAACGTGCAAGAGGTCCTCGAGGACTGCGCGGCGCGCGGGCTCGTCACGAACCGCGACGACACGAGCTTCTACCTCGGTCGCGAGACCCTCATCGTAACCGCCCGTCGAAGCATGGCGAACTGGCGAAAATCGATCTTCATCTTCCTGCTCCGAAACGCGCGCCCGGCGAATGCATTCTTCCGCATCCCGCCGAATCGCGTCGTCGAGCTCGGCACACAGATCGAGCTTTAACGAGCGAGCGAGCGAGCCGCCTCAGCGCTTCTTCTTGGCCGCGACCGGCTCGTCGTCCTCGAACTCGTCGAGTTCCGCGGTCTTCTTCTTGGATGTGGCAACGCGGACTTTGGCGTCAGCCTTGTCGCCCCCTTTGCCGCCCTTGGCGTCTTTCTCTTCGGTCTCCGGCGTGTTGTCGATCTCGAAGAACGCGCCGAGGAGAGCCGCGATAGGGGGCAGGGTGGTCGCCGGAAGGTCACCGACGGAGCCCGCGCCAGCCTTGATGCTCGCAAGGTCGATGTCGAAATGGACCCAGCGACGGAGGGCGAACATGAGGCCCAGGCTAATCAGTGCACCGAAGAAAGACTTGAGGCCAGCTTCGATCTTGCCGGTCTGCGACCAAATGGGCTTTCCAGCGACGAGACCAAGCAGCGCACCGGTCGCCGCGGCGAAGAGGTACGCAAGAACCGCTCCGCCTCCCGTGAAGTCGACATGGAGGACCTGCGTCGCGACGGCCGCCATGGCGGAGCCGAGAAAAAGTCCGAGCAGGAGGCCAACGAACAAACGCTTCAGCATGAGGGGGCCCAAGTCATGGAATTAGGGTGTATCTCATAACCTCGGACCGAGGATCTGCGTGCGCGGCAGGTCCGAATGCTAGGAGCGACGACGACGAATACTGCTGTATTTGAGGAGGAGCGACGACGCAGACGGCCCTGCCCCGCCGCGGAGCTGACGGGAGAGGTTATGAGATACACCCTAGAGCGACGAGGGGCAATCATCCCCCTCCATCGGTCTTTTGTCCACCGCTCGAGGCGAGAGCTGCTGCGCTGCGCATGCGTGTAGCGAGCCTCGTGCGCCGATCATCGCCCACAGCCCTGTCGATGGCGGTCCTGACGGCCCGAGGGTCGCAGACGAGGACGACGAGCTTTTTGCCGCGAGTGACGGCCGTATAGAGCAGGTTGCGCGAAAGCATGACGAAGTGGGCATTGAGTAGAACGACCACGGCAACGGGATATTCGCTCCCTTGCGACTTGTGTATACTACACGCATAAGCCAGACTTAGCTCGTCCTTGTCGTTGTTTTCGTAGGTGACCTCACGACCGTCGTCGAAACGAACGTGGAGTGTCGTTTGCGAAGCGGACAGGGACGTGGTGGCGGCTTCGGGGCTTCCCTTGGGTGAAACCACCACCCCCACGTCTCCATTCCACACCCCCTTGTCGTAGTCGTTCCGAAGTTGCATCACCTTGTCCCCGACGCGAAAGCGTGGATAGGGCGAAGCGTCTTGGGTGACGACTTGCGGGTCGGGATTCAAGGCCTGCTGGAGAGCCGCGTTCAGCGCAATCGAGCCAGAGGGACCTTTGTGCATGGGGGTCAGCACCTGCACGTCGCGAATGGGGTCGAAACCAAAGCGACGCGGAATGCGATTCTTGACCAGCTCCACGATCGTACTCGCTGCGGCGTCTGCGTCTTTCCGTTCGACGATGAAAAAGTCCGTTCGATCTGGATTCTCTTCGGACACTTCGGGCATCTCACCGGCATTGATGCGGTGGGCGTTCGTGATGATGAGGCTCTCTGCCGCTTGCCGGAAGATGCGCGTCAGTCGGACATAAGGCACGACATCGGATGCGATGGCCTCGCGCAGAACCGCGCCGGGACCGACGCTCGCAAGCTGATCGACGTCGCCAACCCACACGACCTGCATACCCACCGGGACGGCGGCCAGGAGCGCTTGCGCCATGGGCAAGTCGACCATCGAGACCTCGTCCACGACGAGAACGTCGCCGTCCAGAGGGTTTTCTTCGTTTCGATTGAAGACGCGCTTTCGAGGGTCGAATTCGAGAAGGCGGTGGAGCGTGGACGCCTCCCGCCCCGTCGCTTCGGTCATACGCTTTGCGGCGCGACCCGTCGGCGCCGCGAGCCGCACGTGGAGATTCGAGAGCGCGTAGACGGAAAGGAGCGCCTTGATGATCGTCGTCTTGCCGACGCCCGGGCCGCCGGTGATGATCGTCATGGCGTGCTCCGAGGCCGTAACGACTGCTCTTCGCTGCTCCGTCTCGAGCTTCACGCGGGCATCCTGTTCGAAGCGCACGAGCGCATGCTCCACGTTTTCGACGCTCTTCCCGCGGCTCTTGGCGAGCGTCACCAATTTATCTGCAATATACACTTCTGCGGCATGGAGCTCCGGTAAGTAGAACGCCGGAAGCGGCCCCTCTTCGCAACGAACCACGAGCGCCTCGCGTGTCAGGCTCTCGAGGGCCGCCGTGAGCGCGCTCTCCGGAAGGGCATGTTCCAAGAGCGCGGAGGTCTTCTCCGAGAGTTCTGCTTCTTCGAGGTAGGCGTGCCCGTGCTCCGTGCCGGTCCGAAGCACGTGCAGGAGCGCGGCCGCTACGCGCCTGGGTGAATCCTTCGCGATGCCGAGACTCTCGGCGATGCGGTCGGCCGTTCGGAAGCCGACGCCCCAAATGTCGAGCGAGAGGCGATACGGGTCTTCTTGGACGATACGCGTCGATTGTGCGCCATAGCGCTTCACGATGCGGACGGCGAGACCGGGAGACGCACCGTGGCTCTGGAGAAAGAGCATCACTTCTCTCGTCCTCCGCTGTTCGGTCCAGCTCTCGGCGAGCGCCTGCACGCGACGGTGCCCGAGTCCGGCAACTTCCCGAAGTCGCTCGGGCGTCTCGTCCAAAATCTTCAGCGTTTCGAGTCCGAACGTCTCGACGATGCGTGCGGCGTACGCGGGTCCGATTCCCGCGATGAGGCCAGACGAGAGGTAGCGCTCGAGTCCGACGAGTGTGTCTGGCGCGAGTTCCGTGATGCCGAGTACCTTGAGTTGCTCGCCATGACGCGGATCGAGTTGAACGAGACCTCGAACGCGCACGCGCGCGCCGGGGTGTACGGCCGCCATTTGACCCACGACGGTAAGGCGATCTTTTCGCCCCTCCACCGCGAGCTTGAGGACGCGGAATCCGTTCTCGTTGTTTTCGTAGGTGACGCGCGCGACCTCTCCTTCGACCGAGACTTCCTCGCCGACCTTGAGGGTCGCGATCCGGTTGAAAAGAGGGCCGCTCATCCGAGCGAGAGCTTACTCCGTAGCGGCGCTCACTGGAGCGAGATCGTCTTCGCGAACATCGTGAACGAGCCCGTGATCGTCGTCGAGTAGACGGCGTGGTAGAGCATGATCGAGCTGTTCGGAGGGATCGTCGCGGCGTTGTTGCCAACGAGGCCTGACCAGGAGCTCGTGCAGGGGGCCGTGGAGCAGAAGTCGTTCACCGTACCGCTGCACGCGAGACGGGCCGCTCCCGTCGGAATGACGTTGCCGGGGTAGTAGGTGACGATCGTGTCGATGTCGACGCCGCCCACCGCGTTGTCGAACCAGATTTCGACCTTCGCCGTTTGTGCCGTCGGGTTCTTGACCTCGACGTACTTGTACGACGTGTTCGACGCAGACGTCGTCGAAGGACAGGTGGTGATGCTGTTGAGGCGCGGAAGCTGATCGTTCAGGGGGCTGAAGTCGAACTCGTTCGACACTTGGGAGCCTACCGCCGAAGCGATGGTGAGATCGTTGTCCTTCGGGATGCACGGAAGCGGCGCAGGAAGACCGTACTGGCACGTGTTCTCGCACACCTGCTTTCGGAAGGTGTTCGGGAGTGAGCAACCTGCCGTCGTGTACTTGATGGCGCCCGGGGTGCACGCATTGGCGGGCTCGCCACCGCACTGACCCGAAGCCCATTGGCAGTTGTTCTGGCAGATCTCGTTCTTCGTTCCGCAGAGACCGCACGTGGTCTGACGCGACGAGCCCGGCGTGCAGCCGTTCGCCACCTCGCCAGAACAGGGGCCATACTGGCTGACGGTGTTGTTCTGTTCGCAGACCGCTTCTTGCTGTCCGCAGAAGCCACACGTTTGTTTGAAGATGACGCCAGGCGTGGGGCACGCCGAGCCGGGAGCGGGGCCTACCAAGCCGCTGTCGACGGTCGAGGAGTCCTTGGCATCTTTCGCTGCGTCGGTGCCCGTATCCTTCTTCGCGTCGGTGCCCGAGTCTTTCGCGGCGTCGGGAGTGCTCGTGTCGGGGGCGCCCACGTCGAAGATCGTGGTCGCGTCGAAGGCGGAGCCCGAATCTTCGTCGCCGCCCGTCACGCCTTCAGCGCTGCAGCCCGGCATCGTCGCCGCAGTTGCGGTGGCCACGAGTCCAAGCGTTACGAGGCCATACTTCAGATTGAGCTTACCCATGACACTCCTTCAAGATGCAAGATGCAGCAAGCGTCTTACGGAACGACGCGACGCGGCAAAGCTCCGTTCTGCTAGCGCACCTTCCGGCGGGCGGCAAGCAGACATGTCGCTTTTTATCGCACTCATCCCACATGCACCCAAGGGGCCGTGGGGTCCTGGATGCGCGCTATCTGCTCGTTATTGCAGAATGTCGGTGCGGGTGTTGACGGTCAGGTTGCCCGTCGTGGCCGTCGAGTAGGCGCCTACGTAGAGGATGATCGCGCCGTTGGGGGGGATGGTCGGTCGGGCATCGACGTCGCCTGCCGATGTGAAGTCGATGAGACCGCTCCAAAGACCCGAGCCCTGGTCGCACGGCCCCTCGGAGCCGCAGTCGTCGTTGATGTAGCCCGAGCACGCGAGGCGACCGGCGTCATCGGTCGGGGGGTTCGCTCGGTTGTACCAACCGAGCATCGTGTCGATGTTGGCCCCGCCAGCCCCTGAAAGCCAGACGGAGACCTTCGCGGTCATGGCGGTGGGATTCGTGAGCTTCACCCAGACGTAAGTCGTAAGGGCCGCGTCGAGGGTCGCGGGACAGGTGTCGGTGAAGTCGAGCCCGCCGAAGTCGTAGCGCTTCATCGTGTCGGACGTCGGGGAGAGTGACACGACGAGCGACGACGACTGTCCGACGGTGCCGTTGATTCCGAGCGTCGCGGTGGGGATAGGACCGCAAGCGCCACCCACGTCGTACATGCAGGTGTTCTGGCAGGTGAGTACCTTCACTTCGCCTTGGACGACGCAGCCGGCCGTCGTGGTCTTGGTCGTGCCGGGCGTGCAGCCATTCGCGACTTCGTTTTGGCAGCCACCGGCCGCCCACACGCAGTTGTTCTGACAAATTTCCTGGCGCGAACCGCAGAGACCGCAAGCCGCTTGGCGCGTCGCCCCCGGCGTACAGCCATTCGCAACTTCGCCCGTGCAGAACCCGTACGCACTCACGACCTTGTTGGCTTCGCAGATCGCCTCTTGTGTGCCGCAGAGGCCGCAACCGCGCTTGAAGATTGCGCCAGGGGTCATACACGCGTCACCGGGATTCGGCGCGGGGGTGCCCGTATCCGGTTTGCCGGAATCGGTCACGGCGTTGTCGGGCTTCGCGTCGGTGATCTTGCCCGCGTCCTTCACGTCGGGTGCAGCGTCTTGGGCGGGCGTCGAGCCGGTATCCGGCTTCGTCACCGTCGCGTCGATGACTTCCCCCGAGCCTGCATCGTCACCTTCCACCGTAAGGGTCGTGCAACCAGGGACCAGCGCAAAGACGGTTGCCACCGAGAAGGTCGCGATGCTGAAGATGTGACGTCGGATCATGGGAAGGAACTCCAGGTGAAACAGGCCCCGTTTATCACAGGGGCTTGCGGGGCTTAGCGCACAGTGTAGGAGCACGCAAGGTGCGATGGGCGCTTCCTTCCCTGAATTCGCGTGATCTCAGCCATTCGGCTAAGAGAGAAACCGTGTCGAAAGCATTCACGAAAGAGGATTCGGAGGAGACTTCTGACACTGGCGACTCGGAAGTGCCGCAGCCCCGATCCCGCCACATCACGCCCGAGGGCTTTCGCCGCTTGAGTGACGAGGCGACGCGTCTTTGGCGCGTCGAACGACCGCGTATCACGGAGGAAGTTGCGGCCGCCGCTGCGCAGGGCGATCGAAGCGAAAACGCCGAGTACATCTACGGCAAGAAAAAGCTCCGCGAAATCGACCGCCGGATCCGCTACCTGACGAAGCGCCTCGACACGATCATCGTCGTTCACCCTTCGCCCGAGCAACGCGGCAAGGTGTTCTTCGGAGCATGGGTGACGGTCACGGACGAGGATGACAAGGAAGCGACCTATCGCATCGTCGGAAGCGACGAGATCGATCTCGGAGCGCGGAAGATCAGCGCCGACTCACCCCTCGCAAAAGCACTCCTCGGCAAAGAAGAGGGCGCCACCGTGACGGTACAACGTCCCAAGGGCCCGACCGAGGTCACGATCGAGAAGGTCTGGTACGAGGGACTCGCAGAAGACGCCGAACCAAAGGCGCCTCCGCCCAGCAAGACGACCAAGGCGGCGCATCCGGCCAAGCCCGCGAAGCCGAGGACGAGCGCGAAGGCGAAGGCGAGCGCGAAGACGAAACGCAGCTAAGCCCCGCAGGCGTACGACACTTAGAGCAGGCCCGGAAGGTCCGCCGCTTCGAGCGCTTGCTGAGCGAGGAGCGGCCAACCTTTGTTGGCGGCGGGGCTCGCCGGACTCGGATGCAAAATGGAGAGCTGCCGTGCGACGTCGCCGCATGCTTGCTTCGCCTTCTCGTGCGCGTAGGCCCCCACTCCTACGATGGCCCGAGGACGCAAGATCGTGACGACGGAACGAAGATGTTCGTCACAGGCAGCCTCGATGTCCGCGCGCACCTGCTTCGGCAGCTTGTCGGGTGTGACGTTGGCCCCGGTTTCGCCGAGAAAGAGCAGG
Organism: Polyangiaceae bacterium; assembly: GCA_046351415.1. GTDB lineage: Bacteria > Myxococcota_A > Polyangia > Polyangiales > Polyangiaceae > JABFRG01. The sequence continues at coordinate 233,410 of JAXLYO010000006.1, forward strand.
GGGCAGTAGTTCACGACGAGTGCGCGCGCAAAGAAGGTCTCGGGGTGTTCGTGCTTCGCGCGAATCGCACCCCACAATCGCGCGCCAGAGACTTCGCTGCGCTTGCAAGCAAGGCCCTCGACGGGTCGCTTCGGATGCTCGTGACGAGGATGGGACACTTTGCCTTCGAGTTTCATCCAATCTCGAACGAACGACACCTCTCCGAACGGAACACCGGTTTGTCCCATCCCGAACGGCCCTGGATTCATGCCTAGGAAGAGTACTTCCTTCGGACCTGTGCCAAACCGCGTGAGGTACGCCTTGACGAGGGCATCCGCGTAATCGAGTGGATTGTACACGTAAGCGACCACGCCTACCGGCTCGACGTGCGCGAGAGAGCGAGAGAGCTTGCGGCTCGCGGCGAGCAGAAGAGACACATCGTTCGAGGGCGGCATCGCTTCTCCCCGTCATAGCGAGTTTCCGCGGCGCCGTGGTAGCTCTCCCCTTCGGGCTTGCGTTCTTTGGAGAGCCGAGTAGGGTGAGTGCCCCTAAGATCCCGCGTCGTCTAATGGCAGGACAGGAGATTTTGATTCTCCTTATCGTGGTTCGAATCCATGCGCGGGAACAGCCTGCGAGGACCCTGTCCTCGCCCTACTGAGCGAAGCTCAGTAGGGTCCCACTCCTGGTTTTGGGTCCCGAGCCCAAAACACTCCGTCAGCACTCACGGCTCCGCCCCCTCTCTATGGAGCAAAGCTCGAGAGAGGCTCGATTCGCGACGACTCTGGGCGAAGCTCAGTAGGGTCCCACTCCTGGTTTTGGGTCCCGAGCCCAAAACACTCCGTCAGCACTCGCGGCTCCGCCCCCTCTCTATGGAGCAAAGCTCCATAGAGGCGCCGCTTGGTGAGGTTCTCCGCGATTCGGGCTTCAGTCATGGAGGAGGGTGACGATGGCTTTGGCGACTCCTTTGGCGGAGGCAGGGTTTTGGCCCGTGACGAGGCGGCCGCTGACAACGACCTTCTCTTGCCAGAGAGGGGCGCTTTCGTAGTGGGCTCCTCGTTCTTTGAGGACGCTCTCGAGGTGATAGGGGATTTGTCCGTCGTGGCCTGCGGCGGTCTCCTCCGCATTGCTGAAGCCCGCGACCTTGTGACCTTCGACGAGCCATGCGCCGCTCGAGAGGCGCGCAGAGAGAAGCGCTGCGGGACCATGGCAGACCGCGGAAACGACCTTGCCTCGTTCGTAGAGCGCGGCGGCGAGGGCGCCTAGGCGCGGGTCTTGGGCGAAGTCCCACATGGTTCCCATGCCTCCGGCGAACAAGACGGCGTCGTAGGTTTCGAGATTCACGTCACTCGGTGAGAGTGTTCGTTCGAGGCGCGCCATCACCTCCGGGTCGTCGAGCAGAGCCACGTTGTCGGCGTCTTTGCGATCCACACTGCTCGGGTCGACCGGCGCCTTGCCGCCTTTCGGGCTCATGAAGTCGACTGCGAAACCCGCTTCCTTGAACCGTGCAAGCGGATGGCTCACTTCCGGAAGGTAGTAGCCGGTCTTCTTGCCGGTATCGCCAAAAGCATCGTTGCTCGTGACGACGATGAGGATGCGCTTCGAGCCGTTCTTGGTGTTCGTGTTCATGGGTATGCTCCTTGTTTTCGCTGCGTTTGCTCGACCAGAGTCGAAGTTCGTTCTTCGTGCCGCTCGGCCATCGCCTCGTCGTCACACCCTTCTTATGAAGCCTGGCCCATCATTCTTCCAATGCATTGATTCTATGACTATCATGCACGTCACGAATGAAAGCTTCGCCGCTCGCGGGGGTCGACCTGAATCTCTTGACCGTCTTTCGGGCCATCGATGAGTCTCGGCACGTCACGCAGGCCGCACACACTCTGGGGCTCAGTCAACCGGCGCTCAGCCACGCACTCCGCCGCCTGCGAGATACGTTTGGTGATCCGCTCTTCGTTCGCACCCCCAAAGGCATGGCGCCAACGCCTCTGGCGGAAGCTCTTTCGGAGCCCATTCGGGCCTCACTCGCGGCCATCGAGCGGAACGTGTTCGATCGCGGCGCCTTCGATCCGAAGACATTTGCCCGCACGTTCCGCATCCGCACGACGGACTTCGTCGAAGGACTCTTTGCTGCACCTCTCCTCTCCGCCCTCGAGGGCGCAGCGCCCCTCGTTCGATTCGCTTCGTCGGCGCTCGGCTTTGCACTCCCCAAAGACGAACTCGAAGAGGGCACCTGCGACCTCGCAATCGCTGGCTTCTTCGGCGATCTTGGCCCCAGCTTCCATCATGCACCTCTCTTCGAAGACTCGTTCGCGTGCGCAGTCCGGAAAGATCATCCGCGCATTTCGTCGCGCACCAAGCTCTCGATCGACCTCTTCTGCGAAGAACGGCACGTTCTCGTGGCTCCGAGCGGTGAGCTTACGGGTGCAGTGGACCGCGCCCTCGCATCGCGCAAACGCAGCCGCAGGGTCGTCGCTGGAACGAGCGGTTTCCTCGGCGCTGGATTTCTCACGGTTGACTCCGACTGCATTCTCACGGCGCCGCGTAGGGTCCTCACGATGCTCGCGAAACGACTTCCGCTCCGCTTGCTGGATGCGCCCCTGTCGCTTCCAACGGTGAAGGTCGTCTCCGTGTGGCACGAGCGGAACGCGAGTGACCCCGGGCATACGTGGTTTCGCGAACTCGTTCGCAAGACGGTCGCGTAATGGCGACACGCTCGCGTGCACGCACATCCAAACAGTTCGACACGAAACGGATTCCGTTGTGGACGATCGAATGGCCCTAGAGGCAGTTGGGAAACTGCATCTTCTCCCTCGCCGACCGAACACCACATTTGTTTGACCTGCGCGTGAAACGGCGTTCGTATGCAGCGATGCAGTACCCCGCGCGCATTCGTCCTTCTCGTTTCGCGTTCTCCGCCGGTGCCGTGGCGGCCTTCGGTTTTCTCGTATGGGCCTGTGCTGCATCGGGCACATCGGGAGGCGGCTTCGAGGAGGACAGTGGGAGACTCGACGCATTCGCGGCATGCGCAGGTCCGAAGGTGAGCTGCGGCGCGGACTGCGCCGATCTGACGAGCGATGCGAACCATTGCGGCGCGTGCGACAAGAAATGCGCTGCGGGCGAAGTCTGCGCGCAAGGTGTATGTGCCTCCGATTGCGGCGTGGGCAGCCAGAAGTGTCCACTCGGAAACCAAACCGCGTGCGTCAGCCTTCTCAGCGACAACCTGAACTGCGGTACATGCGGCCGAAAGTGCGAGAGCGGCTACGTGTGTTCGGCGGGAAAATGCGGACTCACGTGCACGTCTGGGTACTCGCCGTGCAGCGGGGCGACCCCGGCCGATGCCGGTGTGAATGACGCCTCTTCCGCGACCGACGCGGCCGATGCTGCTTCCGATGCCAGCCCCAGCGATGCCGGCACCACCAAGACAGCGTACTGTGCAAAGCTCACCGACGACTCCCGCAATTGCGGAGCGTGCGGCAACACCTGTGCGATCGGCAAGACGTGCTCGAGCGGGCTCTGTTGCGACAACGGCCAAACCGTGTGCGGCAGCGCGTGCACCAACCTCGATACCGACGTCTTCAACTGCGGAACCTGCGGCAAGGTATGTCCCGTCGGGAGTCCACTCTGTTTGAATGGAACCTGCACGCACTTTACGACCGTCGGCGTGCAGCTGAACGTCCCGCAGACGACGGCCACCGTGGGATGGACCGAGTGCTTCAAGCAGCAATACAACGTGAGTGCGCCGCTCGCCTCGATCCAAGCCGCCTGCACGAAGCCTCACATCATGATGGCGTGCCGTCTCGCGGGGCAGCCGAACCTGCAGGTCATGGCTCAGGGGCCTCGCGCCGACGTCTTCTTCAATACGGGCGATGGACAGACGTCGAAACACGAAGCCAACGGCGTCGCATGGTACTGGAGCGACAATCGTTCATTCGGATTCGCGCCCGCTGGCCTCGCTGTCGATCGAAGTAGCTGCGACTACATCGACTCGTATGCCGGGTCCCCGCAGGTCGGCACCGGCCAAGGTGACAAGCGCATGTGTACACATACGGGAGGCGCTGCGACCCAAAACGGATGGCGCTGCGGCCGAGACAATGGCCTCGGCGCAGGCTGGGAGCGCATTCTCTACCACGCAGACTGACGGACGCGCGCGATGCGTCAGAACGGATACGTTTCGCCTCGCTTGTAGTTGAGGAACTTCCCGTTGTCGCTGGGCCGTAGCGCGTCGATTGTCTCGAGCATGTGCTTCACGGCGACGTCGACTGCCAGCGGTGCCCCTTGACCGCCCATGTCCGTTCGCACCCAACCTGGGTTCATCACGATGGCGACGAGACCCTCGCGACCATAGTCGATGCTCATCGACTTGTTCGCCATGTTGAGGGCGGCCTTCGACATGCGATAGCCGTAGGCGCCCCCGGACGTGTTGTCGGCGATCGACCCCATGCCGCTCGTGATGTGGACGACGCGTTTCGTTTGGCTCGAAAGAACGTTGCGCAGAAGGGCACGCGTCACGCGGATGGGGCCCAGGGCATTCACGTCGAACGAGTGCTTGACGTCCTCGAGATCGAGGCCGGTTAGGCTCTGCATCTTTCCGTACACACCGGCGTTGTTGACGAGCACGTCGATGGGCGCCGATCCGATGCTTTGGGCAAACGTGGCGACGCTCTCGTCGTTCGATACGTCGCACGCGAAAGCCTTCGCTCTTCCACCCGAAGCAAGGACGAGCTGCTCGAGCGCAGACGCCGAGGGGTCTCGCGCACCCGCAACGACTTCTTCACCTCGCGAGACGAGCTGCCTCACGAGTTCCAGACCGATGCCGCGATTCGCTCCTGTGATGACCCAACGCATGCCGCGACTCTAGTGTCCTGAGTCAGAAATTGCTTCGCAATTCGATGCTTCGCGTCGCTCAGGACACTGGCACGGACGCTATGTCCGCAGCGTGACCGTGCACTGGTCCGCGAGGTCGACAGCGGCATTTCGCTCGGGGTATTCCTTGCGGTAGCCCATCGGACGCGCGAAGAAGCGCACGCCTTCTCGCTCGGTGTCGATCCATTCGTGGGTGTGCCCGAAGAGCCAGACGCGAGGAAGTTTCCCGCCGGAGCTTCGAAGAGCTTCCAAGCGCGCGCTCTGATCGTTCACGAAAAAGACATTGGTGTCACTTCCCTCGTAGCGCGGCGAAACGCACGCCGGATGCGGCAGCATGTGGCTCACGACGATGTCGGCACTACCGAGACCTCGATCGAGCGCCTCCTCGTCGCGCGCATTCCAGCGATCGAGGCTTTCATCGATGTAAGGAATCCAGCGAAAATCGGGCCAGTTTCGCTCACGCACGATGGCCTTGACGGCTTCCCCGTGGCGGTACCACATGGTGGTACCCAGGAATCGAAGGCCCTTCAACGTGATGCTGCGTTCGCGCAGAAAGTGCAGGTTCTCGCGCCCGAGGGAGGTCACCAGCGCATCGAGCTGCGCCTCTTCTTCTGCCTGATAGTGCTCGTGATTGCCGGGCACGTACACGATGGGGATGTGCGCGGGGATCGCTCGCAGCACCATCGGGAGAGACCGATCGAGTGACGGGAAATTGGCGACGTCTCCGGCGAGAACGGCGACGTCATAGTCTCCTTCGCCGAAGAGCCTCGACACGAGGAGCGTGGCCTCGGCACGACGATAGCTGTCGAGGTGCAAATCGGATGTGACGCGAAGACGAATCAAGATGACGAAAAGTCTATGCACGCCGATCTTCCGCGGCACAAGTCGCGAGTGCTAAGCGGTGGAGTCATGTTTCGACTCAAGGTCCGTCCCAAGGTTGCTTTTGCGGCCTCGGTTTTGTCGAGTCTGTGCGCTCTCTCGCTTCTTGGCGCGGGGGGTTGCGGCCTAGGACCGCCGCGCACGCCCGATTCGATGGGGAGCCCGCTCAAAGGCCCCGAGGGCACCTTTGCGAGGGACCCCCAGGACCGAGCCGTGAGCGTGTATGTCTCCAAGAAGTGGGGCTTCTCGACGTCCAGCTACTTCATCGAGGGGCCTTCCGGTCTCGTCATGATCGACATGCAGTTCTTGCCGAGCGCAGCGGACGAAGCCATCCACCTTGCACAGAACGCAACCCACAAGAACGTCGTCGCGGGTATCGCGCTCCATGCGAACCCCGACAAGTTCAACGGCGCGACGCAGGTGCGCGGTCATGGTGGCAAAGCGCTCACCTCGAGCCAAGTGCTTGAGCTCATTCCTCACATCCACGAGATTCGGCACACGGCCTTCTACGAGCGCTACAAGCCCGACTATCCGAACACCATGCCGAAGCTCGAGTCGTTCGGTGACCGGGACATGACGCTCGAGGTCGCGGGAGTCTCTCTCGGCATTCACATCCTGGGCGCCGGCTGCAGTGAGTCACACGTGGTGATCACATGGAAACACCACGTATTCGTGGGCGACCTCGTCGCGAACGGCTTCCATAGCTGGCTCGAAATCGGCAAGACCGACGAATGGCTGAAACGCCTCTCGGAGATCCGTGCGCTCGGTGCGACGCGCGTTCACCCGGGTCGAGGGCCCAGCGGCGACGCATCTCTGCTCGCGAAGGAGGAAGACTACCTCCGCACCGTCATCTCGCTCGTGGCAGCCGAGAACCCCACGAACGAGGAAGACGATGCGGGCGTTTCGCGGGCAATCGCCGCCGTCGAAAAACGCTTCCCGAAGCTCGATGCGCCGGTGTTCTTGCGCATCGGCATTCCGGCGGAGTGGGCGAGGCAAGCGCGCCTCCGTATAGCTGCACCCCGCTGAAGCGAGAAAGGGCTATTCGAGCGAGAGCGCAAAGGAGTTCGCGCCGAACCGGACCACTTCTTCGAACGTGGGCGGCTCGGTATCCCACGCTCCTGCGACGTAGTCGGCCTTCTTCGAGTCGACCCAGCGGAAGTTGTGGTCGACGTTGAGCGTCATGTACATCTTGAGGTCGCTCTTGACGGAGTTCGATATCGGCAAGGAGAGAGGGAACGAGTAGTAGGCGACGCCTTGGTCGAGCGAGAGTTCGAAACCACCTCCGACCGGCCCCGTGGGGAGCGGCGCACTCTCACCAGAAGTTCCCGCAACCTTGTTGCCACCAAAGAGAAAGTCGACGGTGTAGTAGCCGGAGTTGCGCGGAGAGCCTCCCAACACGGCGCCGTTCGACATGGCCTGATGGCCGAGGATTTCTCCATCGACCGTCATGTTGTTCCAGTGGAGCTTCGTCGGCACACGATAGGCAACCGTCGTGACGGCCACATGCGCCTTGATGGCTGTACCATTGGTCAAGGTCGAGATGGGCACTTCGGCCACGAGCGTCTCGTCCTTGTCGTTGATGGGCGTTTCTTTGGCATCGGTCAGCTCGAACACTTTCAGATTCGAGGGGCCATTCGCGTAGTCGAAGGCAAGACTCTTGATCCAGAGTCGCTCGTCTTTCGGCTGAAGGGACGCAAGACCGTCTTGATGCGGGAACGTCGCGGCCGTTGCCCGCACGTAGATGGAGACCTTGGGTCCGGAAGCGGCACCATCGGGATTGGTCGCCCCGTCGGTCGACTGGGGCGTGCCACCGTCCGAAGGGCTACTCGCATCGAACTCGCCGATGGTGACGCCACTGCCACCACATGCGGCGGTCGTGGGAAGAGCGAGCAACGCGACGAAACAAACGAAGCGAAAGGGTACGTTCATGATGGAAGCCTCACGGTAGAAGAAGAATGACGCCTTGGGGCGTTCTGTCGGTGAGTGCGCGGCGCTATTGGTTTTTCTGAAAGTTTTTCGAGGAGGAGCTTTTTCGCTTCGCGGCTTCGTTCAATCGGAGACGAGGTCCGTGATGCGACGCAAATGGCTCGACCCAGGGTAGTTCTGCGCGAATGCCGCGGCGGCACGTTTGGCCTCGGCCTTGCGGCCAGACAGGACCAGCGCTTCTACGACGACGGCATCGCGCTCCTGCGAAAGAACGCCGCGCGGAAATTCCTTTCGATGACGTTCGCACACGCGAAGAGCCTCGGAGGGATTCGAGTGGAGCGCCTGCTGCGCTCGGCCAAGCAGGCGCGTCTCTTCGCTCAGATCATTGCTTTGGGGCTTCTGCGAGGCCGAGGTCGGTGACGCACTCGACACCGCGTGTGCTGAAGGCCATGCGCTCGGGCTTTCGACGGATGCGTCTTCGATCGCGATCGAAGACGGTGATGCGGAGGGCGTTACGACGGGTTGAGCAAGCGACGACGACGCGCGCGCAGGGTCAGGACCGCGATCCGGCGCACTTCGGCCAATCATCGAAGCGCCCGTCACGGCAAGCACCGATGCAGAACCAACTGCGACGGCAATTTTCACCCATGCGGCTGTCTTGGCTTGGGCGGCGACGCCAGCGCCGGCACTGCCCGTCGCGGCCCCCCCAGCCGCCATCGCGGAGACCTTCGATTGAAGGAGGAGAAGGCGTTCGGGCGACGGCTGATCGACCTTCGCCGCAGCGAGGGCTTCTCGCAAGAAGTCGGGTGACCCCGCGGAAAGTCGCGGAGGATCGTTCGGTAGGCTCATGCGCTCGCTCCCTGGGATATCCGGCCCTGCTGGCGGAAGAATCGTTCGACCTCTGCGCGGGCAGCCGCATGCCGCGAGTATGCCGTCTGGAGGGGACACGATAGCGCCTCCGCTACTTCGCTCATCGTTAGGTCCTCCACTTCGTAGAGGACAAAGGTTGCGCGCTTGTCGTCGTCGAGCGAATCGAGCGCCCGATCGAGTTGCGTGAGCGCTTCGGCATTCACGGAAGCTTCGTATGGTGTGCGGGCGTCGATGAGCTCTGGCGCCGAAGCGGTGGCGGGCGGAGGCCTGCTCTTGGCAGCGCGCCGCTCTGCCGCGGCCACGCGGACGGCAATGCCGTAGATCCAAGTGCGGATGGACGAACGGCCTTCGAACTCGGCGAGCTTGCGATGCACGACCATGAATACTTCCTGGCACGCATCGTCGACGTCTGCGTCTCTCACACCGAGGCGCCTTAGCGTGCGCCACACGAACGTCCCGTACTCGCGAAAGAGGTCACCGACGTTCGCCGACTGCAGCTTGGGCTGCAGCCGGGATGGCTCTGCGACGGATGCTTTCGTTGTGTTCTCCACGGAAGGGACCTGGACGGTGAGTGCGCGATCGTGCCCGGAATTACGAAACTTTCCATCGGCCTAGGCGGGAGGGCCTTCATTATCCATGATTTCGAGCACTTGAAGGTCAGGGCGTCCCCCATTTGGGACAGGGGGCATCGCGCAAGTCGACATCCGGCGGTGAAGCGCGTCTCTCGGCGATTCCGGTTCCCTTTCGCTGCCACAGGTAGAACGGTGGGGCCGACACGGTGAGCTCGAAGGATGCGGCCGCAGCATGGCGTTCTCTTTCTTCTACGCCGCGAAACGGATCATAGGGGCCCGTGACGAGAATCGCATCGTAGTGCTGCGCATCGGAATCGGGATCGAAGACGCATGGCCTGCGGTCCCAAAAGAGATAGGGCTTTCGAGGACTCACGCGATCCTGGAGAGGCCAATGCGCCAGATGCGTGAAGGAGTACTGACTGAGCCCGCCCCGCTCGACTCGAATGGCAGCCGCGATATGGCGCCACGGCGACGGGGTGCCGCTTTCGAAGGGCAGGTGGATCACGCGACTGCCCATCGGCACCGACTCGATGATCCTGTCGAAGTCCCCGAGTGACGCCTGAGCATTTTCGATTCCGGCCAAGGCAACCACACTTTGGCCGACGACGCCCACGAGAACCAGGAGCTGGGCGACGATGGACGATCGCGTGGCACGAAGTCGCAACGTCGGAAGGAGGAGTACCGCGAGGAGCGGCCCCATTCGGATGTTGAGCATGAGTCCCGTCCCGATCTCGAAGGGAAAGGTAAAGAAGATCGTTGCAACGCCGATGAAGGGCCACCACGGCAAGAGCCCGCTGCGCAGCCTGCGAAAGCCGGTCAGAAAAACCCCCAGATAACCGCCCCAATAGAGCATCGCCATGACCTTCTCGTCTCGGCGATGCCATACCCCGAAGCTCCACTCGGGAATCGACGCGAGCATACGACCGAGTGGAAGGAAGCCCACCGTTGCCTCCGTCATGTGCTCTTTGGCACGAGCCCAATAGAAGGCGACCAGAAGACAGCCCGACACGAGCGGTGCAAAACGAAGCGCCAAAGGGGGCCCACGTCGGGCGCGATACGAAAGTCCCGAACATAACGATGTAAGCACGAAGGCAAAAAAGACCGTTGCGTGGAGCAGCACGAGCGTGAGTCCTAACAGTGCTGTCACGAATGCTCGCCGAACACGCGACCTTCGCGATCGAAGCATGTACGTGTATTCTGCAATTGCCAAAAAGAAGACGGGGATGGCGGCGACGAACGGCAGGAGGCCATAGTGCAACGCCTTGGACCAAAAGAGCACACAAGCGAAGACGCCCAATCGTGGGTCGCGCCCGAGGGAACGAAGCCAATGCGCAGCAGCGAGAGGGATGGCTACGCCAACCAGGGACAGCAGAAGCACGTGTGCTACTCGCGCGCTACCGACGACGCGCGCCAAGAGGGCGCCAACTAGATCGTACAGCCAATAGGGAGTCGTCGTCGGATCGAAGGAGAAAAACTCTCTGCTTTTCCACGCCGGGTCGTTCCAGTGTGCGAGCGCCGCGCTCACCGCAGCGTGCTCTGGGAGGTCCGCGAAAGGAAGCTGCCGCGCGCTCACGATCGGAAGGATCGTGATGACGCCGAAGACGAAGAGAAGCGCCCAAGCGTGTAGCGCCAGACGAGCAGTCATCGAGAGCGAGACGCGTTTGGGCGTGTCACGCTGCCTGCGCTAGTAGGAACCGTAGTACTCGTACGAGTCGCCTGTCTGGGTGCTTCCACCGCCAGAGCAAGCTCCGAGCGCTGCCGTGACGACCATCGCCGCGATGAGCGTGAGCGGGACCAAGAACGCTGGGGTCACGCGCGAGGATCGCTTTCGCATGGGCACATTCCAATGCTCTGAACGGACCTTGTCAAGCAAGACGCTACTGGAAGCGCAAGCCAAGGCCGCCTTCGAACGAGGCACCGACGCGGCTCATCCGGAACAGGAGACGACTCGTGCCGTCCGGGGCGCGGTAATTGATGTCGTCGCGAATGAGCGGCGCGAAGACCGTTGGCGCGAAATGAAAGGCAAGCGGCCCCACCACTCGAAGGCTCCACTCGAGCGACAACTGAACGTCGATCATGAATCGCGTGGCATCGGAGTTTCGAGCGAACCCGGTGCCTTCGGCGCGGAGAGCACCGAGCTCCATACCGAGACACGCGAGCACGTAGCCACGCTTCTCCGGAGTCCAGAAGCCAGCGCCAATCGGGCAAATCGAAGCGAAGCCGGTCAGGAGCCCGACCTTGCCTTCCGCCCCGCCAGAAACGGGTTCCGCATTGCCCGGGCCATACGTGATGCCTGCGGCAACACCGGGAGCGTGGAGAGGCTTCAGCCAACCCGAGAGTTTGACCATCGGCCCCGCACCCGGGAGACGACCGAGCGAAAACCCACTGCTGAGATGGACGGCCGCGCGAAGGGGCACCGTGTCGCTCGGCGGGTCGGGCCGGAGCTCGGGCGGGGGCGGCAGGGGTGGCGGCGTTTTGGCTGACGTAGAGGCAGAGGCTGGCGCTGGCGCTGCAGGGGGCGGTGTCTTCTCCGGATCGGGCTCCGGGGTCGGAAGAGGCTTGGCCGCAGCTGCGTCGGGATCGATCATGAGTGCGATAACGAGCGACAGCGGATCGGTGAGGTTCTCGCAACGCGAATCATCGAGCTCGCGACGTCCGAGTTGAACGCCCTTCGCATCGCGGACGGTCACGACGGATCGATAGCGCCCTTGCGCGAACCGAACGTGCGCTTCGATGGACAGGTCCGCTTCGGAAGGAGGAACGAACACCTTTCGTGCGAGGCGTTCTTCGACCGCGCGAGCGAGGTCTTGTGTCGAAACGCAAGCGTCGGCGCCCTCGAGCCTCAACCAACTGAGAGCGGATGTACGCTTGCCCGGCATCTTCGCGGGCAGAGCGGGCTCGTCGGCCCAAGCGGAAGACCGTGACCCGAAGAGGCTCGCGCATGCGGCGAGAACCAAGAGCGGCAAGACGGCTGCACGACTGCGCACGACCGAGATCCTTTCACGTACGAGCACAAAATGCGAGAGAGCCCGCAATCGGCGTTTCCGAAGGGAATTGCGATTGCAGGCTCTGTCTTGTGTGAGCCCAGGTTTCGCGAAGAGTATCGCGTTCACCCGTTTGGTCGCCTTGTGGGCGACGAGGATCAGTGAGCGATGGCGACGTCGTCCGAGAGGAGCTCGACGAGGTGCGCAACGGCGCGGTTGGCGTTCGACTTGCTCGAGTAGAGCTCGCCGCGAGCGATGATTTGGCCGTTCGTTGCGACGAGGCGGACGCCGTACTGGCCGTCAGCAGCCTCGAAGACTTCGAACTGCGAAGCGTTCTTGCCGTTCGCCTGCACCGACTCGAGGCCGTTTTGTGCAGCTTGCTTCGACGAGTAGCCCTCGGAGGAGAGCATGATCTCGCCGTTGCCGGCGCGGAGGTGGAAGTAGCTTTGGCGATTCTCACCGGTGAAGATCTCGAAGCGCTCACGCTTCGGAGCGGCGGCGACGCCTTCCTTCGTGATCTTGACGAGCGAGCGGGTCGTGCTGGCGCCGCGGAGCGCGCTCGACTTGGTGCTGTAGAGTTGGCCAAGCCCGACGATCTCGCCGTTGCCAGCCTTCAGCGTGAAGTAGTAGTCGCCGTTGTTTGCGAGCTTCACTTCGAAGTTCTTGCTGCTCTTCGCTGCTTCGACGACTGCGCTGACGCCCTTCTTGGCGCCGGCAAGCGTCTTGTAACCTTCGGAACGAAGCGTGGTCTGGCCATTCGCTGCGACGAGGTTGAAGTAATACTGACCATCGAGTCCCTGAAACGTCTCGAACTGTGCGCTACGCGACACGATCTCGCCTTCGGTCACTTCCTCCGACCCCTCGAGCATGTCTTCGGGGCTTCCGCCACAAGCAACGGCGGAGAGAGAGAGGCAAGCGGCAACGGCGAGCATTCGGATGTTGAGTTTCATGGTGTATCTCTTTTCGTTTCTTTTCCTTTCAAGCGAGAAGCACCGGGGAGGTCTTGGGCGGCGAGTCGATGCTCACTTCCGCTTTGGGAGATCCCCGACGGGGCCGTTGAGATGTCTCAACCACCGTTCGCGCAGAGACAGCTCTGCGACGCAGACGTGGAACTAGCACCCCCACATGTAGGTGCAAGGACTACTTTTCGACTTCTTAACTTTGCCCCGTGATGTCGACGGCTTAGCGGCCGCATTTTTTGACGCAGCGCGTGGTGCACGCCGCCCGCAACGGCCGGAGATACGAAATGTGCGCCGCTCGCGGCACCGGGTGCCTGGTGGTCCATGTAGGTGTCCATCGGATAGCGTTTGATCCAGTCCCGAAGCTTGCCAGGGCGCATCGCAATAGTCTTTTCGCACACTTATGGTGCCAACCCCCTTTGGCCCACATCCTGCTCTATGGGAGGCACCAATCTGGAGGTCCACCATGTTTCGCACTCGAATCGCCCTCATGCTCACTCTCGCTACTGCAGCTCTTCCCGCCTGTGCTGGCGCCGATGATCCTGCAGCCGACGGCAGCGCCGAGGTCGAGGAGAACCTCGAATCGGGTGCAACTCGGATCGCGAAGGGCCTCGGCGGCCCTTCGAACTTTCAAGTCGTCGGCACGAACCTCTTCTACTCGACCTCCTTCTTCGTCGCGAGCGGCGACCCCGAGCTCGATCAGCAGATGGCCTACTGGACCGGCGAGAGCTGGATGAAGCCGCTGGCGGGGGGCACGAAGAAGCGCATCGACGAGCTCGGCGTGCAGGCCAGCGCAAACACCGGCAAGTCGGTCATCTCGGTGCAGCTCGGCGGCTTCAACGTGGATCGCGTTTCGCTCCCGAGCGGGAGCTCGAAGAACATCTTCCACGTGAGGGACATGTCGGAGGAGCCGTACGGTCCCATCAGCGCCATCGCCTACGGCAACGGCCGCGTCTATGTCGGGCAAGAGGATGGAACGATTCTCTCGGTCACGGGCGAGGGCGGCGACGAGCAAGCCTTCATCACGACGCCACGCCACGGCGACTGGCAGGAGAGCATCTCGAAGGTCACCGTCGCCGGCGACCAGCTCGTGTGGTCCACGATTCAATCGAAGAATTCTGGCGGTCACGTGACACGCCTCTACCGCGCGCCCCTCACGGGCTCGCGTCGCACCGCCACGAGCCTCGGAGAAATCGACGATGTCTCCGCAACGTCCCTCGTGTCCGACGGCACGAATGCCTTCGCGGGCATCGCCGGACGCGATAGTGGCTACATTCTCCGCCTCCCGCTCTCCGGCTCTGCGCGGACCTCGCGCGTCGTCGAGGACTACGCGCCGGACGAACTCGCCATGGACAGCACGGGCCTCTTCTACTCCGTGACCGCCAAGGGCGTCTTCATGGTTCCGAAGGACAAGCTCGGCAGCGGCACGACGACCTCGAAGCGCGTGTATTCTGCAAAGAACGTGAGCTCCTTCGCCCTCTCCGACAAAGACCTCTACGTCGGCGTCTCCCCCGGCCACCCGAACCAGAAGAAGGGAGAGATCCACAAGCTCCCCCGCACCAAGTTCCCGCGCTGAACTTTCCGCGCTGAACTTTCCGCGCAGAGCGCCCGAGGGCGGCGCAGCGATTTCGCTGAGAAACTCCTCGAAAGAGACGTGTGCTATAGACCTGCCGAAAGGCGGGTCTTTTTCTTTCATGACGATTCTTGGCGCCACAGATATCGCGAAGTCCTACGCAGAGCGGGTGCTGCTGTCGCGGGCATCGCTCAGCATCGACGAAAACGAGCGCGTCGGTGTGGTCGGACGCAACGGCGCAGGCAAGAGCACCTTTGCCAAGATCCTCGCCGGTGACGAGGTCGCCGACGCCGGGACGGTCGCCATTCGAAGGGGCGCTCACATCGCTTACCTCCCGCAGGAACCCAAACTTCCTCCGGACCTCCTCGTTCGCGCATGCGTTGAGCAGGGCCTCGGTCCCTGGTCGGAAGCGAAGAAACGGTACGACGATCTCACCGCGCAGATCTCGGGGAGCGCGAAAGACCTCGATGCGCTTCTCGAGCTGCAGAATCAAGCAGGCGCCGAAGTCGAGCGCCTCGGGGGCTGGGACCGCTCACACGAAATCGAGCGCGTCCTCGGCCACCTTCGCATCACCGAGCTCGATGCGCCCGTCGGACGCTTGAGCGGTGGTCAAAGGCGTCGCGTCGCGCTCGCCCAGGTGCTCGTCAGCAATCCCGACTTGCTCCTCTTGGACGAGCCGACCAATCACTTGGACGCGGACACCATCGACTGGCTCGAGCGCTTTCTCGTCGATCAATTCCGCGGCGCGCTTCTCATGGTGACGCACGATCGCTGGCTTCTCGACCAGGTGGCACAACGCACGATCGAAGTCGCGAGCGGGCAAATTTACTCGTACGACGGGGGCTACGCAGACTACCTCGCGGCGAAGGCCGAACGTGCGGCGCTCGCCGAACGCACCGAGCGCAATAGGCAGAACTTCCTGCGCACCGAGCTCGAATGGCTCGCGCGTCAACCGAAGGCGCGCACGACGAAGCAGAAGGCCCGCATCGAACGGGCCGAAGAAGCCAAGGGCGCCAAGCCTCAAGCGAAAGAAAAGACGGCGGAGTTCTCTGCGGACGTCGTGCGCGGAGGCAAGACGGTCCTCGAGCTCAGGAACCTCTCGCTGAAACTCGGCGACAAGATGCTTCTTCGTGACTTCACGCTCGCCATGGTCGCGAGTGATCGCCTCGGCATCGTGGGGCCGAACGGCATCGGCAAGTCGACGCTCCTCCGCGCCATCTTGGGTGAGCTTCCGCCGCACCAGGGCGAAATCGTGGTCGGTAAGGGCACCCGCATCGCCTATCT
This sequence comes from Polyangiaceae bacterium, assembly GCA_046351415.1. GTDB lineage: Bacteria > Myxococcota_A > Polyangia > Polyangiales > Polyangiaceae > JABFRG01. The sequence continues at coordinate 249,296 of JAXLYO010000006.1, forward strand.
CGATCAATCTCGGGCGAGCTTGAAGGACGACCTCTCGGTGCTCGAGACCATCGCAGAGGCGATCCCGTCGCAGCAAGACCAGAAGATCGATCCGCGATCGTACCTCGAGCGTTTTGCTTTCGACCCGCGCGCACAGATGAAGAAGGTCGCAGCGCTTTCTGGCGGCGAGCGAGCCCGCCTTTGCCTCGCACGCCTGTTCTCGACCGCCGCGAATCTGCTGCTTTTGGACGAGCCGACGAACGACCTCGACACCGAGACGCTCTCGGCGCTGGAAGACGTGATCTCCACGTACGCTGGCTCTGTCTTGGTGGTCACTCACGACCGCTACTTCCTCGACCGCGTGTGTACCGGCATCTTGGCGTACGAGGGCGACGGACGCGTGACGCGCTACGCGGGTGCATACCAAGCCTACGCCGAACAGAAGCGGGCCCGCGCAGAGCAGGCCAAGGCGGCGAGCCAACCGCCCAAAGCCGCAGCGCCGGCACCGAAGGCTGCTCCCAAACCCGCGAAGCCTTCCCTCAGCACGAACGAGAAGAAGGAACTCGAAGGCATGCTCGCCAAGATCGACGCGGCCGAGAAGGCGGTCGCAGCAGTCGAGGTCGAACTCGCAGACCCTGCACTCTACACGAAACCGAACGATGGCTCCTTGGCCGCAGTCCAGGCAAAGGCTTTCGTCGCCAAGAAGGACCTCGAGCGCCTGATGAAGCGCTGGGAAGAACTCGAAGCGAAGCGAGATGGCGGCTAGTCGGATCGCTTCCGTTGCCCGCTTTGTCGCGGCGCTGGTCCTTTCGGTGCTGCCGAACATGGCCAAGGCGGAGGAACCGTTCCCGGACTATCCGTTCCCCGAGGAATACGTCGTACCGAAGTCGGACGAAGTCGGTACCGCTTCGGGACAGCTTCGTCTTCACGGACTGCTGGGCGGCGCGTACGTAGCCACGCTCGGCGATCGGCATGGCAGTGCCGTTGCGCTCACGGGTGTCACCGAGGGCATGCTCACGTCCGTCGTGGGCCTCCGTGCCACGGGGTTCGCGAGTATCCCATTCGAAGGACCGCAGGTGTTTTCGGCGCGTCTCGGACCGAGTCTCCATTTCTTGCCGTATCGAAGATTCGACCTCGGTCTCTTCTTCGATGGCGGCTTTGCGACGCTCGACCTGTTCCGCGCGAATCGCACGCTCCTTCCCGTCGTGGGCTCCGGCCTCACGGTCGACTATGCAATCTCGAACATGCTCTCACTCCACGGCGAGTTTTCCGGACAAGTGGGTATCGCAGACCAAGGCGCGGCCCGCGTGCTTCTCGTTGGAAGCGCAACCCTCGGCATCGTGGTGATGTTCTGATGGGCGCCGAGGCCGGGAGTTCCTCGGCGAAGAGGCGCGTGGCCGTTATCGGTGCGGGGCCCGCCGGACTCGCGGCGGCCGCACGTTTGCTCGAACGTGGGGGCGCGAAGCTCGACGTCACGATTCTCCACATGGGGCACCACTTCGGTGGCAAAGCAGCGACCTACCGCAACGCCAAGGGCGAGCACATCGAGCACGGCTGGCACATGGTGCTCGGCTTCTACGAACACATGAAAGCCTTGATGGCGCGGGCGGGTGTGTCGTTCGAGCGCGCTTTTTCGTCCATGCAGCACGAGAGCCATTGCTACGAGCGCTGGAGCAAGCGGCTTCACCGCATCGACGGAAGCGGCGGCGGCCTCAAGGTGGCCGCGCGCTTCATGGGGTACGATGGGCTGCCCGCGGATGATCGCGCGAACTTCAATCGGTTCATGGCGAGTGCGTATGCAACAGCGTTACGCGGCACGGGGCTCGAACGACACGACGATATCTGCTGGGACGCATACGCCTGCGAAGAAGGCCTTCGACCTCACGTCACGAAGTACTCGTTCTTTCGTATGTTCCGTGAGATCTACTTCAACTTTCCGGAACAGATCAGCGCGTATCACATGCTGAAGACGCTGAGCTTGATGCACACGTCCGAGCAAGCGGAGATCTTCGTTTGTAGGGGTCGCATGAGCGACGTCGTCTGGGACCCGATCGCGACGTACGTGCAGAAGCTCGGAGCCAAGGTCGAGAACTACGCGATGGTCACGGACTTTCGCTACACGGGTCGGCGCATCACGGGGCTCGTGATCGCAAAGCCCGACGGCGCTGGGCACCACGATGGGGCGACCGCGTGGACCACGAGCGAGCTTCCGCGGGACGGCGAGGTGCATCTCTACGACGCCTTCGACGACGTCATCAGCACGGTGCCCGCCGCGGTCTTCCAGACGATGAACAAGGCAGATGCTGCGTGGTGGAATTCGTCGTTCTTCTCGCGCATCAAACAACTCCGCAGTGCGTCGACGGTCGCCATGCGCATCGTGACGAAAGAGAAGGTCGCCATGCCCGAAGGTCCGCTCTTCGGGATCCCCGCGCCACTTGGCAATGCGTTCCGCATGACGCGCCATCTGACGCTCACGCCGGAGGTTTCCGCGGGCGGTGATGTCATCGATTTCGTCGGCCAAGAACCCGGCTTCGAACGCTGGAGCGATGAGCAGATCGTCGACTTCACGCTCCGCAGTCTCGGCGAGGCGCTCGGCATTTCGCTCACGCCCGACCACCTGCGATGGTACGAGTTTCACCGCAACCGCAGCGACCATGAACGCATCTTCTTGTGCGAGCCCGGCGTGCAGAAGTTCAGGCCACTTCATCGCACGCCGTTCACGAACCTGTTCCTCGCGGGCGACTGGGTGAGAAACGAGGTGGACCTCGTCTGCATGGAGGGCGCCATCCGGGCAGGGGAGAACGCGGCCGATGCCGTGCTCGAAAATGCGGGAATTCCGAAAGAGGCAAGACCATGAGCGACGATCCGTTCGATGCGCGTTGGGACCCAGAATTGCCCAGCGAGTCCCAGGGTTCGGCTCTCAGCCGACGCGCAGTTCTCTCCCTGCCTCTCGTCACGGGGGCACTCGCCGCGGCTGGTGTCGTGGGTGCATGCGCAGCTCCGCGCAACTTGCCGTGCGCGAGCCCAGCGCACCAAGGCGCGCAACAACATGAGGGGCTGCCCGAGACACCCCGTGATCACTGCACGATGCGCCACTGCAGGCACTTTCGGGCCTGAGCGACGCGCGCTTCTCGTGGTACCTTCGCAGGCATGAATCAAGGTTATCCGGGTATGGCGATGCAGGCGCCGGGAGGCTACGGCATGCAGGGCGCTGGCGACCCTTCGCAGATGGGAGAGCTCCGCATCAACACGAGCTTCTTTCCGCTGCTCTGGATCTTGTTCTTCTGCACGACGCGCATCGAGATCAACGGTCACGCCATCAATCGACCTTGGGGTTGGAGTAGCTTTCCGCTGCCCGCCGGCACACACCAGATCCGCATCGCGTTCAACTACATGTTCGGTCCCCAAGGCACGGCGGTTCGCAACGTAAACATCTACCCGGGTCACGTGACGACGCTTCGCTATGGTGCCCCCTTCATCATCTTCATGAGCGGCGACTTGACGGAAATGCCCGCGCAGCCGATGCAGCTTCCTCGCTAAGCGCGGATCCCCAGCTCGTACATGCACTCTTCGCCCCACCTCGTCATTCTGAGCCGACCCATCTCGTCACGATGAGCCGCCCCAACTCGTCATTCTGAGCCGAAGGCGAAGAACCCAAGCCGTTCCGAGTGCCACAGTGCGGCATGTTCATCGCGCGATCACAGGTCACGTCGGCAAGTCTCGTGGGGCGCCAAGTGACGCACCGTTAGAGGCGTGGAGCGCGCGACATGACGCGAGGGGAAAGAACCGCGGGGGCGCGGGGGGCACGGCTTCGTTTCCGCTCCGCACAAAATCCCCGGCCGCTTGTCTGGACGCCTCCCGACGAGGCGGCCGAGTCGGCGGCTGCTGGCCGGGGATTTTTGCGTTCGCTCTCACTTCGCCGCACCCCCCGACGCCCCCGCTCTGTTTGGCGAGTTTCGTGGCGATGTGTACGGCGTCGCTGGCTCCTGCCCGGCCCAGAGTGGAATGCATCGAGCTGTAGGTGATGGTGTTTTGCGTGCATTATGCACACCAACTTCGCCCCTGTTCGTCATTCTGAACCGCCCCACTTCGTCATTCTGAGCCGCCCCACTTCGTCATTCTGAGCCGCCCCACTTCGTCATTCGGAACCGCCCCACTTCGTCATTCTGAGCCGCCCCACCTCGTCATTCTGAGCCGCCCCACCTCGTCATTCTGAGCCGCCCCACCTCGTCATTCTGAGCCGCCCCACCTCGTCATTCTGAGCCGAAGGCGAAGAACCCAAGCCGTTCGAGCACCACAGTGCGGCATGTTCCTCTCGCAATCGCAGGTGACGTCTCGCGTAGCTAGTGGCGAACCGTTCGCGGCGTGTGAGGGCGTGGCGTGAGGGGAAGCAAACGCGGGGGCGCGATCTTGGGCGGTGGGTGGCTCGAGATCCGACTCACGTTCGACCTAGGCGCTTTCGGATGTCTTCGAGGTGTCTCACGATGTCGTCGTGCTGCCCTTGGTCGAAGTCAACCTCAAGCAGCGCCTCGAAAGCCTTCTCCGCTTCCTCCAAGCGCCCCGCCTCGTAGAGGCTGTACGCGCGCAGCGAGTGGTCAAGGAGGTCATCGTATTCGTCTCCAAGCGCTCGCCGTTCATCGCATGCTGCAAGTGCTTCTTCGGGACGCCCCGCGGAGGTCAACGTCACGGCGAGTCCGAGAAGGAAGTCTGCCAGATAGGGTGAATCTCGCGGACACAGTTCGACCGCCCGCCGCGAGTAGAACTCGCCTTCTTCCAAACGGTCGAGGACGGCGCACCTGGACGAAATGCGATTGCAGAGTGCAGCCAAAATTGTTGAACGAGCAGGAACTACAGCGCTTCGTGGCGGAAGCGGGGGATTGCGGACACGGGCGCGTATTCCTCAGATCCCTAGGCGGTGCGATATAGAGTTTACTCCTCCGCTCGTGCACGCGAAAACCAGTGTTCGAGGTCCTCCGCAAGCCGCCAGGCTCTGCCCTGACTGATCCGAGGCTCAGCGATCTTGCGGGCCCTCTCCAAGTGAATAAGCGCTTCGTCATTGTTCCCTCGCTCGACGAGCAGCCGCCCCAGCTCGAGGTGCGCGTAGCAGAGCCGCATCGAGTCACCCAGCCCTTCGCACACAACGACTCGTTCTCGAGCCACATCGATGACGTTCGCTGAAGGATCCTGACCCAACAAGCTCTCCTTCAGCTTGAAGAGAATGTCTTCGAAACCTGCCGTGTATTCTCCAAGGATGCGACAAATCTCCGCGGCACGACTCAGAGCAACGATGGCGGCATCAAACCTTCCGAGCGAATGGAGAGTTCCGCCGACCACTCGGAGACCTTCGGCAACCCGATTGTGAATTTCGCCATAGGTTGCGATGTCAAGAGACGTCGCGCGTTCCTGCATCGCGAGAACCTCTTCCAACTCGTCCGTGCCCGATGCGACGAGCGATCGCACTATCGCGGCCCAGTGGATAGCATCCGCAGCGACGGAGTCGTCGCCTACCGCTTCGGCGTTGCGGACAGTCTCATCAAAAATATGCCTGGCTTCCGCAAACCGTCCCTGCCATCGGAGTGCGACTCCCTCATTGAGGCGGTCTCGCAAAGAGCTACCAGCCATTTTCGTCCATGCAATCGTTGAAGTTTTGCAGGGTCTGAGGTGAACTTGGACAAGTTCCTTCGTCGTCGTCTCGATGTCCAGTCTTGTCGCGACAGCACTTCTCCGTCGCCCTCTGCGCCATCCCTCCACATTCCGGGTATTGCGGCCCGGGTGGCTGACCGGGCGTACGATACGGCCCCCCGTTACCACCAGTTCCATTGCCTCCGGGATCTGGCGCCGGCGGAGAGTACCCGCCCACCGTCGGATGCTTGTATTCGTCGATCGCCTTGAGGATTTTCCAAGCGGCCCAAACGATCGCGCCGCCCCCGGCTGCAAGTGCAAGCCCAGTCGGCCCCGCACCTGCCGATGCGCTCCCACCGGCCACTACAATCAATCCTCCTCCGACGGCATATCGCCCCGTGGGATCAATCAAATTCACCGGATCGTCGCCCGCATACACATAGAAGTTCAACCCGCCGCCCCAGCGCGCTGCGTCGCGGCTGAGCCACCTGCCCAGCGTCGGATCGTACTCTCTTGCTCCGAAGTGAAGCATGCCGGTGCCTGCGTCGTAGAGGCCGCCGGCGAAGCCGAACGGTTGGTAGCCAGCTGGAGAGTTCACGAGAGCCTTACCCCATGCATCGTAGGACATTTCCTGCACAGACGCACCGCTGGAGACGTTGATGACGCGGCGTACGCTGCCGAGTTGGTCCGTCACGAGACGGAACGTCCCCGCGCTCGTGATCATCAAGTCCGGCACGTTGTCGCGGGAGCCGTACACGAAGCGCTTTTGCACCACGTTCGAGGCATTGAGCTCTGCGACGATGCGCAGCTGTCCGTCGTAGAGCCACTTGTGGGTGAACGTGCTCCCCGTCTTCCGCGCGACCCTGCGCTCTTGCCCGTCGTAGAGATAGGTCGGGCTCGGACCGGGGTATGGCTGGCTCACGCCGCGCAGGTTGCCGAGCCGGTCCCAGCTGTACGAGATGTTCCCCTTGTTGAGCGTGTTGCCGGTGGCGCTGTCGTACGCAAACGGGTTCGTGCCGTTGTAGGTTGCAGGAAGCCGGTCTTGGTTGTCGGCATTGCCGATGAAGACGCCGTTGAGGTAGTTCCGGTTGCCGTTGCCGTCGTAGCCCCAGGTCGTGGTCACGCCGGCGCGCGTTTCGGAGTCAAGGCGGCCCGCCGCGTCGTAGGTGCAGGTCGAGACGACCGCGGGTAGCGTGTCGACAGTCTCGGTCTTCGTCGTGACGCGTCCAAGGGTGTCTCGCACGTAGGTCACGGTGTACCGATTGTTCCCCGATACCGTGTACGCAAGGCTCGATAGCTCGCCATAGGTCGGATCGTAGGAGCGCGTTTCGAGCAATGCCCCCGTCGTCACCGTCTCGATGCGACCGCTTTGCGCATTTCGGCCGATGGTTTCTGACGCACCTCCAGAGATTCCGACGAGAAGGTCGTCGGCATCGTAGGCGAGGTAGAAGTCGGTCGTCGCGATAGTCAGCTTCTTGGTCTTGAAGTGATTGTCGTAGTCGTAGTTCAGTGTACCTTGCACGTTGCTGGTCCACTGGACCGACTTGACGAGCCGGCCGTCGTATGTGAACCCAAGTGCGACATTGTCCAGCGAACCGGTCGTGATGCTCGTGACGCGCTCCGCTGCGTCGCGGCCAAACGTCCGAGACACGTTGGCGTCTGCGGTGACACCGGAGAAGAGCCCTTGTGTGTAGAACAGCGCCTTGTCCGCTCCTGTGGCGAAGTCCACTGAGGTCAGCTGTCGGTCGGGATTGTACGTCATCGACACCTGCGCTCCGCCCGGCGGCGTGAAGGACGCGAAGAGGTCTCGTGAATTGTAGCCCTGAGTGTGGGCTGCCTTGCCCGGTGGCGTGATGCTCGCCTCGTCCGCCCCTTGCGGATCGTACGTGAAGCCGACCACCCGGCTGCCCGGCATCGTGATGGACAGGGGACGAGAAAGCGCATCGCGTGAGGTGTAGGACGTCACGCGCCCCATAGGATCCGTCACTGTCGAGAGCTCTCCCCCGCTGTAGGTGAAGAGAGTCTGTCGAGAGCCTTGCGTGACACTCGAAACGTTCCCTGCCGCGTCATAGACGTAGTCGATACTCGCGACACCGGGCTCCTGGACGCTCACCACGCGGTCCTTCACGTCGAGCGTCTCCGTGCGGACGCGACCTGCCCGCGACGTATAGGTTCGCGTGCGCGTGGCCAAGTCGAACACGCTCTGGCTCGAGTTGAACGTTGCGCAGGAGCTTCCGCTGTTGCAGTACGCGGGGTTCTCGAGCTTCGTTCGCGTCTCGGACGTGACCGACAGCGGATCGTTCGGCGTCGCGAGCGTCGCTTCCACGGTCTCCGCTGTAAAGTGCGACACGTTGAGCGGTGTCTTCACTTCGCGGCGAATCGCGGGAGCATGCACGCCATAGCGAGGGTCTGCCGTCTGAACGGTCGTTGTTACGGTCCCGTCCGCATCAGTACGCACCGTGACTTGATCGGAGCCGACGTCATCGGTGTAGCTCGCGTTGCGCGGCGTCGTGATGACGCGGCGACGTGTTGCCACGCCCCGAGTCGCGTCCTTCTCGTCGGTCAACGTGTAGGTCGTGGTGAGGCCCATGCCCGACTTCGCGTCGACCTTGTAGCCTTTGTCGATCAGTGTCGAAGAGAGCGTTTGCCTCCCGGTCGCGCCAAGCGGATCCGTGTCTCTATCCAGCATTCCGTTCGCGTCGTACTCGAAGGTGTGAGTCCCTCCCCGAAGATCCGTCATCTGCGTGAGAAGCCCGGTTCCGCTCATCGTGAACGAATAGGTCTGCGAGAGCGGGTTTTGGTACGAGGTGAGCAGGTGGGTGCTCGCGTTCAGGTTCAGTGTGGTCACTTGACCGTGCGGCGCGACGAACTGCACCGTATTCGCGTTCGGACGCTGGATGGTCGTCGTGTTTCCGTCGGCGTCCGCGATGCGCTCGAGCAACCCGCTCGTGGCGTTGTAGTTGAACTGAAAGCGCACCGCTCCCGTGAGGGCGCTCCGCGTGCGGATGTGCTTTCCGTGGTCGCCGAACTCGTAGAGCTCTGATCCGTTCTCGGATGGGAACAGGAACGTTCCAGCACTCGTCAAAGGCTGCTGCTGAACACGACGAAGTTTGTTTCCACCATCGACGATGACGATGGATCCGTCCGGCATCGGAGCAACGAGCCCCAAACTGGCGTAGGTGAACGCCGATTGAAGAGCGTTCCGTCCGTCTCCGTACGACTCGTTGCCGAAGATATAGGACAAGTCGCTTGGCATCCCTGCGAACCGCTTCGCGTTCACGTTGTCCGTCGCAAAGAGGAGTTGGTCGTGGCAGTTGAACGCCACGCGCTTCATGCGGTCCAAGAAGAACTGCGGATTCGAGCAGCCCGGATTCGCGTAGGCGATGGTCGGCGTCACGCCGACTGCGGGCGCCGCGCTAAGCGGCCACTCGTACACGTGCGCATTGAGCGCAGTATTGTGGAGCAGGAGTCTTCCCGTGCCGTCGTATTCGATATTGCCGATGACAAAGCCACTTCCGAGCAGAGTCGAAATCACGCCCTTCGGATCGATGCGACGGACGCGCCCGCTGGTCACCGAGTCCGCTTCCGCAATGTAGGTGTTGCCGTTCGGGTCGAAGGTGATCGCCGTGGGCGTGTTGAGATCTGCGGCTGTCGCCAAGCCGCCGTTCCCGCAGGTTCCGGTGTAGCAAACGTTGCCCGTGCCCGCGACCAAGCGAATGCGCCGCGGCGATTCATTCGTGATGCGCCACACCCGGTGCCCGTGATGATCGACCACGTAGAGATCTCCCGACGGCCCGACCTTCAGGAACGCAGGGCGGACGAGGGAGCTCAACGCGATCGCGTTGTCCGTGGCAGATACCGCTCCGGTGTCGCCTGCGATGCGTTCGACGATCCCATCGGGGCGCACGCGACGAATCCCCGTGTCATCGTCCGTCGAGTTGAGACCGCCTTGGCCTATCCAGATACTTCCATCCGGGTCCGCCGCGATCGCGGTCGGAGCTCTCGAGCCGGTTCCAAGGGTCGTTTGCTTGATGTGGACGCCATCCGTCTCGGAAAGCGCAGGATCGCCGCCTACCCAAGCCATGCGATACGACTTGTCGAACGTACGAGTCCGACCGCTCCCGAGGTAGATGTCTCCCGCCTCGAGTTCCAGCGCGTGAAGGTGACTGAGCGACCAACCGCCAAAGCCGAAGCCTGCGGCGTCGTACGCGCCCACCATGATTTGGTCAGCCTTCCAGAACGTCAGTTCGCCGGTGTCAGGGTTGCCGGCGATGGCTTCTCCCATGCCGCTGTAGCCAAACTCGGACGTGTCGGCGTACTTGCCGTCGTAGACGTTGCCGATCTGCACCTCCATCGGCGTCCGCCCCTGTACGGTACGCCCGAATCCGTCGAGCCCATCCCAGTTCAATGTGACGTACTGATTGAGCGCGTTGGAGCCCTGGCCAGAGAACTCGCGACCCGCGATGTTGACCTTCCAGTCGACGCGCTTCGGCGGAGTGACGGCGCCCCACGAGAGCCCGAGAGCGGGATCTTGATGGGGATGTGGTACCCCGGCGTGCGATCGCTCTGGTAGCGAAGGGTGAAGGGCGTCCCGGTAATCGGAAGTTCTTCCGCGAGCGCACGGCTCTCACACTCGATGATCGAACCCACGACGGGGCTCGTGCAGTCCGGAGGCCCACCGCTCGGACCGGGCGCGTTCGGACCTCCTGCGCCAGCTGGAGGCGCGATGTTCCAGTTGATGTCCCACTTGGAAAGGTGAGGAAGCTGGACGCGAATGAGTTTGGTGTTAGACGCGAACTGGTTCGGAAGCGCCAGCCGTTCCTCGTCTGTGATGCCGAAGGCCGCCAATACGCCAGCCGAGTCGGCGAAGCCATCGCCGTCCGTATCGATGTTCGCCTTCCCCGTGCTAGGGTCCGTGCTCAAGAAGTGGAGCACCACCCCACTCGATTCCGCGCGCCAGAGCCCCGCCGAATCGTCGTACCACCAGCGGCGCCATCTTCCCCACCTTGAAGTTGGGAAAGTCCTGCACGTAGAACACGAGGGGCTGGTTGAACGTCACGTGCGCACCGCTTGCCTGAGAGATGTCCGCCGCGAACGCGTAGGTGTAACCACTCGCATCGGGGAGCGAGCCCGGCATGCGCCTTTGACCGTCCGGCCCCACCGTGAACTCGGTGATGTTGAAGGTCCACGTGCTTCCGGGGATGTCGTTCGAAGTCGTTCCCGAGGGAATCAAGATCGTCGCTTGACGGGTTCCTCGCGTATCGCTTTGAACGATGCCTCGCGCCACGTGAAGGCCGGGAACACTCATGTCGATCGACGTTGCGGCTCCCGTGTTGTGAGAGACCAGCTGCACGTCCTGCACTTTGCGGAACTCGTGCCAGCGGAGCTCGACCTGTCGCTGCGCACCAAGCGTGGTTGCCTTCTGATAATTGAGCGTGAGGACCCGCCGCCGTTCACCGCAAGCGCATACGCACCGCTGTTGTCACTCGTCGCGGCACCGAGCTCCGGGTGTTCGAGTACGGAGACCGCAACGCCAGGAGCCACCTGCGCTTGGCCGGTCGTCGGGTCTGTTTGATACACGAAACCGCGCACGATCGAGGCACGCCGAGCATCGAGGGCACCCGGCGTTCCGCCTTGGAGCGCAAATAGCGCTGCCGCATCATCCGCGACGTTCGACGCAAGAGACTTGTCGCCTGGTGGAGCACCGGTGAGTGGGTTCGGGTTGCCGCACCCTGGGTTCGTGGGCGTGTACGTGTGTGTTGCGCCGCCGAAGGGCAGGTTGCAGACGTCTTGCGTGCAAGGGTTCTCGTCGTCGAACACCTCGTTGACGTCCGCCATCGCGGACCACGTCCCTGTGGCCGGAATCGTCTGGGTCCAAGTCTCGAGGCGCGCCTGCGTGAACGAGTACATGCGCTTCGGGTTCTCTGGCGTGCAGTCTTTCAGCCAGGAGCGGTAGCTGCCGCTCACGAGCTGCTTGCCTTGGTAGCGACACGTCACGTCGACGCGAAACGACCCATCTGCCCGCGTCGCGCCAAAGGTCAGGTAGTGCGTGGTCGGCGGCCCTGAGTCATAGACCGGCATGTTGCTGGAGACGGTCACGTATCCAGGAGGTTGGCCGAGCATGGATCCCGTCCAAACGCCGGGCGTCGAACCCGAGCTCGTCACGCTCGCGTACAGCGAGGCCGTGCGGCAATAGCTGATCGCGTCGCTGCGCGAGCCGACCTGAAGATCCTCAGGTCCGCCGCCACACGAAACCGCGAGTACCGCTACTGCGAACCCAAGCCACGCCTTCTTCATCGCCGCACCTCAGCTCCTGACGAGAGTTGCTCCCCGACGCGACGCGACGCGACGATGCTTCAGTCGTCGACATGGATCAAATGAAATCGTTGTGCCGAGTCGCATTTGGTTTTGCGTCTCGCGTGCGATTGAAATGTATCTCCGCAAGAGACACAGAGGCTCGCGGGTAGCGCTCTTCTCGCACGTGTGCCAGCATGCGCGCATGCGACTGCGACCAACGACCTCGACACGATACCTCCGGGCGATCGCTCCTTTGTTGGCGAGCGCAACGTTGCCCCTCGCTCTGGTGCAGTGCGGACTCGTGCAAGAGACCGACCCGGCACAGCAACGCGACGCTGCGCCAAAGGAAGACGGCAGACAAGATGCGTCTTTGACTCAGGACGCCTCGAAAGCCGATACGTCCTTCGACGCGAAGATCGATGACGCGCACGACGCCGCTCAGCCGCCCGCGAAGATCACGTATGTCGCATCCGGACTAGCGGCCAACTGCGGGGTGTTCTCGAACGGGCGCGTGAAGTGCTTTGGCTACGGCGAGTTTGGCGCGATGGGACAAGGAAATCCCAACCACCTCGGAGACAACCCCAGTGAGGTTGGCAACTTGGTACCGTGGATCGACCTCGGCGCAGGGCGCATAGCGGTTGCAGTGGCGACTCGGTTCACACACACGTGCGCGCGCTTCGTGGACGGCAAGGTCAAGTGCTGGGGAAACGATCTGATCGGGGCGATCGGCTTGGGGGGAAGTCCGACGCGGCGCGGAGACAACCCCAGTCAGATGGGAGACGCACTTCCCGATTTGCCTCTGGGCGCAGCAGCGGTGGACGTAAGGGTCGGAGGCAACTCGACCTGTGCTCTCCTGGTCACGGGGCAACTCAAGTGCTGGGGCGAGGAAACGGCGTTCGATGGTGTTGGGGGTCCCTACCGCATCGGCGCGGTGAGCGATCCTCCCATTGCGCTGGGTACGGGACGCACGGTGAAAGCCTTCGACGTGGCGGATAGTCACGCGTGCGCGATCCTCGACAACGATCGACTGAAGTGTTGGGGGTTCAACGGAGATGGTCAACTCGGCCTGGGAGACAAGGTATCGCGAGGGGGAACTCCGGGAGAAATGGGGGACGCGCTTCCCTATGTAGATCTTGGTACCGGCAGAACAGCGAAGGCCATTCGCGTCAACGACACGTTTGCGTGCGCCATTCTCGACGACGACGGCGTGAAGTGCTGGGGCAGCAATCTGGTGGGAGAGTTGGGCATTGGTCGTACCGACCAGTACATCGGAGACGGGCCAAACGAGATGGGGGACGCACTACCGGAAGTGAATTTGGGAACGGGGCTGACTGCGAAGGCCATCGGAACGGGAGACCTGATGCATACGTGCGCCATCCTCTCGAACGACCAAGTGAAGTGTTGGGGACGGCGTCTGCTCGGCGTCGCTACGCCAGACAGCTCTGACATTCACGGAACGGACCCGTCGCACATGGGCGACGCACTCCCCTTCATGGACTTGGGAACGGGCCGCAGCGCGAAGAGCTTCTCCGTGGGCGGGACAGGCGTTTGCGTCCTCCTCGACAACGATAGGGTGAAGTGTTGGGGCGGAAATGGAAAAGGTAGTTTGGGCGTAGGCGACGATATCCCCCGCCTGAATGGCCCTATGTGGTCCGGCGACGCGATGCCCTATACCGACTGGGGCGGCTGACCTCCCACACGTGCATCCTGCACGCAGACGAAGCGCCCGATCTCCATAGCCGTCCCCCCACATCCCAAGCCACGAACCCGCACCCCACCCCCGACACCCGTACCATCGCGCGTATCGGACGCGAGCGCGACTGCACGCGCGCTCATCGCGCCAGCCCCGTGAGCAACGCGTAGAGCCGATCGCTCAGCGGGCCTGCCGCATCAAGAGCCGAAACCTCCGCGTCGCCCGCAAGCACCGCAATCTCGATCGCCGCTGCGACCTCGAGCACTTCACCGCGAGCAATCGCAAACACCCGAGCCTTGTCCGCGGGACTCCGCCTCCCCGCGGCCTCGGCCACGTTGAGGCACACGCTCTTCGCCGCGCGCAATGCCTGATCACGAAGCTTCGGATCCCGAATGGCCGCCTCCCGCACGACGGTCAGTAACTCCAACGAAACCCGATACGCAACAAGCCGATGATGGGGAAGAAGACGAGGTGTGAATGCATTCATGCCCGCCCGCCCCCCAGTCCGCGCAGGAATCGTGACAGCAAAAAGCGTGAATCGCGCAACGAGAACAAGCTGGCACGCATTCGTGCGCGTCCAAGGGCTGAATGCATTCACACCGGTGGCCCAGGTCCGTCACGCGTGTCGGTTGAACCGTGAACCGATGAACCGACGGGCGACCCGAGCAGGTAGACCCTAGGTATCAGAGATGTCTCAGGCCGTACCATGTCTCAGGCCGCACCTCACACACGCCAAGCCCCAAAAACCCAAAACCCAAGCCCCGAACCCGCTCCCAAGCCCCTAGCCTCCAGCCCCGAACCCGCTCCCAAGCCCCGCACCCGCTCCCAGCCCCCGACCTCCCGCACGAACCCCTTCGGAGCTAGTGTGGATACGCACCCACACGTCGGCCGCTGCAATTGCATGTATTGTACATTCATTAACCTGCTCGGATCATCATTCGAAGCCGGTCGAGCGGCGTGTGCCCGGCAGGTCTTTCGCGCCGGCTTGCCCTCATCTTCGGGACGATGGGGCTGGGGGTGGGGCTCGGGGGTTGGGGGCTGGGGAGCGGGTGCGGGGCTGGAGGCTAGGGGGCCGAAAGCGGGAGGAGTCTGAGGTACGGCCTGAGACATCCCTGACATGATTGGCGTCTCGCCATGCTCACAGATGTCTCAGGCCGCACCTGCTACACCCCAAGCCCCAAGCCCCAAACCCCAACCCCCAAGCCCCAACCCCCAACCCCCAACCCCCAAAACCCAAAACCCAAAACCCAAGCCCCGAACCCGCTCCCAAGCCCCGCACCCGCTCCCAGCCCCCGACCTCCCGCACGAACCCCTTCGGAGCTAGTGTGGATACGCACCCACCTGCATGTCGATTGTTGCCATTGCATGTATGCTGCACATTTTATCCCGCTCGAATCAGGTGTTGGGGCTGGGGGCTGGGGAGCGGGTGCGGGGCTGGAGGCTAGGGGGCCGAGAGCCGGAGGAGCCTGGTACGGGATCAAGGACGGGAGATCGCTGACTCCGCTCGGACGAACGACCCCATACCTATAGCCTCGAATCCCCACCTCTGGCCCCGAACCCGCTCCCCACCCCGACACCCCCACCCCTGCGGTGTCCCAACAGAGCACTTGCCGGAGCCGCAGCCGTTCGTACGCTCGCGCGATGCACTCTTCCTTCCTTGTTCGTGTTGCTTCCATGCCCTTCGTCGTGTGGGTGCTCGTCGCCGCCGGGGCGTGTACGGAGGATCGACCGCCACGCCTCGTCGTTCTACCGGTCGAGGATGCATCGACAAGCGGAAGCGCCGAGGCTTCGTCGACACCCGAGGCGGGAAAGCCAGCCACGCTACTCACCAGCTGCAAGGACGAAAGCAAGAACCCCGTCAACGTCAGAAACTGCGCGAAAGTCTCGGAGCGCGAGGGGAGGCAACTTCCGAACGGAACGGTATGTCTGCTCCCTGCGACAGCAGCGCTCGCCGCTGGCTGCGCCCACGTCGACACCGACACCACCCCCGGAGAGAACTTGTGCTGTCCCGCGGACGTCAAAGGCGCCCTCGGGTGCAAGGACATCACAGCGACCGTGGCGGGATCGCAAACCATCTGTGCAGACCTCACCAAAACCGAGGGCAAGCCGCTCGAACGACCGGTCGACTGCGGTGGTGGCTCCGATGATCAAGCGTACGCAACCGATCTCGGTTGCGTGTACACGGAGTACAAAACCGGACGCTTCCTCATGTGCTGCCCGATGAGTGTCGTGCTCGCAGGGCCCCCGTGAACCGTCCCAGGCGCCGCTAGTGCATCCCAGGCGCCGCTAGTGCAAAAGAGAGCTCACCGAATCGAGCGGGGTGCGGGGCGCGGCGAAGCGAGAGCGAACGCGAAAATCCCCGGCCAGCAGCCGCCGACTCGGCCGCCTCGTCGGGAGGCGTCCAGAATGCGGCCGGGGATTTTGTGCGGAGCGGAAGCGAAGCCGCGACCCCGCGCTCCGTCTTCCCCCGCCCCGCAGAACCCGTGTATCTTCAATGCAACGCGGCGAGCGTGCGCGCGATGGCGACGTCTGCGTCAAGGTACCCTTCGAAGATGCGCTCGAGCTTGTCGTTTCGCTCGATGAAAATGCCCGGGTACGTCGTGATGCCCCGCTGCCGCCACATTGCAAACGCTGCCAGCGTCGCTCGCTTCGCATCCTCGCTCCGATAGGCCGCCAGCAGCGCCTCCGGATCGATGCCGGCATCTTCCGCGCAGAGACGGAGCGTATCCTCGCTGTCTTGCGGCTCGCCCTCTTCGTACAGCGCCGCACTCAGCGCTTCGGCGAAATCGAACGCACGATCCGGATCGAGCTCAGACGCGCAGAAGATGGCGCGACAGCCGGGCTCGGAGCTCGCGACCCAAGTGCCTTTCGCGAGGAGCCCTTCTTTGAACGCAGCTCCGAAGCGTACTTGCGTGCGCTTCTCGACCGCCGGCATGCCGCGCAAAAGAGCCTCGCGCATCTTGCCGATCGGTGCGGCTTGCTCTGGAGCGATGAGCCCAGAGGAAGCGATCGTCCATTCGACGCGCGAACCCAATTCGCTTCGGAGCGCTCGGATACTCGTGCGAAACGCGAAGCACCAGCCACACATGGGATCGAAGGCGTAGACGATTCGGACGGTCATCTCGACGAGTTGGGCTCCACGATGTTGGTGCTGAGTTCGAGCGACGTGCGAACGTCCCAAAGCTCGGGAAAGAACGTCACGTCGAGGGCGCGCTTCAAGAATGCCACACCGGAACTTCCGCCGGTACCCGGCTTGAAGCCGATGATGCGCTTCACCGTGGTCATGTGACGGAAGCGCCAGAGTTGGAAACGCTCTTCGATGTCGACGAGCTTTTCGCACATGTCGTACTCGTCCCAGTACTGCCCGGGGTTTTCGTAAATGGTGCGGAACACATCGACGACGCCTTGGCTCCGCTCGTACGGGAGGGAGAAGTCTCGCTCGACGCGGTCGGCGGGAACGGGAAGCCCACGGCGCGCCAGATGACGGAGAAACTCGTCGTAGAGCGAGGGTGTGACCAGACGCTCCCGGAGCTGCGCTTCCACTTTGGGCGTGCCGCGGTGGGGAAGAATGTGCGCCGCGTCCTTGTTGCCGAGAGCAAACTCGATGGCGCGATATTGATAAGACTGGAACCCGCTCGAGCTGCCGAGTGCACTGCGGAACCCCAGGTACTCCGCGGGCGTCATCGTTTCGAGCACGCTCCACTGCTCGAAGAGGATGCGCTGGATCTGTCCGATGCGCGCGAAGATCTTGAAACAGGCCGACAGCTTACCGGCTCGGACGAGAGCGACCGCGGCATCCAGCTCGTGGACGAGCAGCTTCATCCACAGCTCCGAGGTCTGGTGCTGGATGATGAACAGCATCTCGTCGTGATGGCCGCCGCCCGTCGAGCGCGGGCTCTGCGCCGAAAGCAGCTGATCGAGCTTCAAGTACGAGCCGTAGGTCGCATCCTCGGGGAGGTCGACGATAATGCCGGATTCGAGATCTCGTTTGGCCATGTCAGCGCGCAAAGCTCCGGAGGAAATACCGAGGGTGGCGAAGTGCCTCTCGCAGGTGTTTCAGCGTGTCGATGACGACGGGTCCAAGATCGCCTTTCGCGCGGACGGCATCGGTGAGTTCGTCGCGATGGTCGCGGACCCAGCGGTCCCAATGCTCCGAAGGAATGCCCTTCAGCACCGAAGCAAGGGTCTGGCCCGAGATCACGATGCCCAGCAAGGTCTCGTGGCAATAGACGTGAGTCGCACGTGGGGCCCATGCATCGGAGATGGCGCGTTCCTTCTCGTACGTCTGTTCGTCGCCCACGGCGCGCAAGTAGTTGAGATACGGCAGCGGCATTGCACGCGATACCTCGAAGGCCATCTGACTATAGCCGCGCGGGTTGAAGTCGATGAGCAGGTGCTTGCCCTCGTGCTCGATGAACTCGATCTCGAACATGCCTTCGTAACCCAGCTCGTGGCAGAGCGCTCCAACGCGTTCACGCAGTTCGGGAAGGACCTCGATGCCCTCGAAGCAGAGACCGATGCCGAGCTTTCGCGGCCGCTGCAACACCTTTCGGGACGCGCGTACGAGAGGCAGGCGCTTCGTTCCATCGGCGAAACCCGAAAGGCTGTAGATGCCGTACGCTCCTTGCCGATGGTAGGCCTGCACCATCGGCCACACGACATCCGGATCGTGTGCGAGGAGCTCGGGACCATAAGGGTTTTGCTTCACGAACGCACGAAACGACTGGGTGAGGTCCGCGCCTTCGGGAACTTCGGCCGCTTTGACGCCCGTACGTAGCTGAATCTGCGTCTTGGGCTTGAGGATGACTTCGACGTCGAGTTCTTTGACGATCGCCTTCAGCTCTTCTTCGCCACGCGGAAACCACGTCCGAGGCGAATCGACGCCCGTCTTCGCACAGGCTTCCGACAAGCGTTGCTTGTTCAGAATGCGGAAGATGGTCTCGATAGGTGGAAGATACATCTTGTAGTGTTTCGCGAGATCGTTCCGATGCTGCGCGAAAAGGAAGACGAGCTCGTCGGAGGCCGGAAAGAGCACGTGCCCCTCGAGTTCCGGTCCCATACGGAGGAGCCAGGCCATGAACGCCGTCGCGTCGGCAAGCGGCGGCGCCTTGATGAATCGCTTCACGTGCTTCGAAGCGGCCGTCCGCGCAAAACGTGATGAATCCGCGAGGGCAACGTCGATGCCGCGCTCTCCGAGGCAGCGCGCAGCAGCCAATGTGCCGTAGTAGTCGCCGAGGAAGAGAAGTGCCGCAGGCTTTGCCGATGCCCTCATGTGCGGAATCCACACTAGCAGGGCGAACGGGAAGACCGCTAGGAAGACCGCCCGCGCGCGAGCAAGTCACGAGAACAGACTGCAGCAGGCTCCCGTGTTCGGAATCCTCTCGGTCGCCGAAATAGCCTCGGCAAAGATTCGCGTGTTAGGATCCGGAGTTTGCCGTTCGCATCGACTCGGCAAACCGAACCTACTCATGCGCAATCGCCTCACCGCTCCTCTCTACGCCGCCGCAGGCGTGTTCTATGCCCTCTTCATTTGGCGAACGAGCTTCGTCGTGGGGGGCACCCGGTACTTCGTTCTTTTCGAGGACGCGATGATCTCCATGCGTTACGCGCGGAACTTCGCGACCGGAAATGGCCTCAACTGGAACGCTGGAGAAGCGCCCGTGGAAGGCTACACGAACCTTCTGTGGACCTTGTGGATGAGCCTTTTTCACAAGCTCGGCGTGCCGGAGAACGTCATCTCGCTCTGCATCATGCTGACGGGCGTAGGCATCATGTTTGGGCTCGGAAGCGTCGCCGGTAAACTGACGCGCAAAGTCACCGACGCCGAAGGGGCGCCGCTCGCAGCCACGGCCGCAACACTCTTTTGCTATCCGCTCCTCTTCTGGACGCTTCGGGGCATGGAGGTCGGGGCGGCCTCGCTCCTCCTCAGTTCGATTCTGCTCCTCGCGCTCGACATCGAGGACGAGTTTTCCATCGGCAAAGCCTTGGTCATGGGCGTACTCGGAAGCGCAGCCGTGCTCCTGCGCTCGGACGCCGCCGTCTCCGTGGGCATGATGGGATGCTACGCGGCATACGCTTCTCCCAAGGGAAAGCGCATTCTCACGCTGGGCCTCGTGGGCGGCATGGTCGCGGGCACCGTGGTCGCGCACACCGGCTTTCGCATGTCGTACTACCACGAGAAGGTGCCCAACACGGCGTACCTGAAACTCGGAAGCATTCCGCTGAGTGCTCGCCTGAAGCGCGGCGCGTTCGTCGCGCTCCAAGTGCTCGCCTATCACCTCGCTGTTCCGCTCTCGATGATCGCGGCATCCCTTCGTACCGGTGTTCTCGCGACGCTTTGGCGCGAAAGGCAGTCCCGTCGTTTGCTCTTCGTCGGCGGGCTCGTCGCGGTGCAAGTGGCCTACGCGGTGTACGTCGGTGGCGACGCGTGGGAGTGGATGCTCTACGCCAACCGCTACCTCAGCGCGGCCATGCCGGCACTCATCGTCCTCACGACGGCTCTCGTATCGCTCGCTGCAGCGCGCGCCCAAGAAGACGAGGTTGCCCGCGGTCGCTTTGCGACGACGCTCGCCATTGCGATGATGGGTATCGGCGTCCTTTTGGTGGGCCTCGAGGGTTACGCCAAGACCCATCCGGAGCAAGGCATCGCGCGCACCATCGTCTTCAGCAAGAAGGCCGCCGCGGCCGCCGGTGGGTGGATTCTGATCGGTGTCGTCCTGTTCGTCATGAAGAACACCGTGAAGCGGAGCATGGGTTCGCTGCGACTCTCCGCGGGCGGTGGTGCACTCGGCGTCGCGATGCTCGTGTGGCTCCCGGGACAGCTCGAACCGTATGGGCTCTGGGCCAAGAGCAACGCGGCGCAATACCAAGACGAAGCACGCTATGCGCGCCTCGGACTCTTGCTCGCGAAGACGACGCCGAAGGACTTCCGCATCGCGGTCGTGGCGGCGGGTGCAACGCCTTATTTCGCAGATAGACCCACGGAAGACATGCTCGGAAAGAACGACTCGGTCATCGCGAAAGAGCCGCCGCGAGGCGTGTTCTCCCCGGGCCACGACAAGTGGGACTACGCGCACAGCCTCGGCAAACAGAAACCGGACCTCATCGTCGAGCTCTCGGACGTGACACCGGAAGACGATGCCTACATCAAGAGCCTCGGCTTCGAGACGTGGGAGAACGGTCTACAGTACCGCAAAGGCGGTCGCCCCTTCGACCCCGCGCTGCAGAAGAAGTTCGACACGAACGACGAGGCCACGGAGGCCCTCGCCGCCGCGAAAGGCGTGAAATGAGCGCTCAAGACGACACGCGAAGTCTTGGGCTCGGGACCCAAGACCGGGGGAGAGACTCTACTGAGCTCGGCTCAGTAGAGAGGGGGCAGAGCCCCCAAACAAAGCCCAAGAGTCATATCGCGTCGCTCGACGGGCTCCGCGGCATCGCGGTGTTGCTCGTGCTGCTCTTCCACTTCAGTTGGTCATTCCCAGAGCAGTCGCACGTTCAAGTCATCCTCAAGCGCTACTTCTGGTCGGGCTGGATCGGCGTCGACCTCTTCTTCGTCCTTTCGGGCTATCTCATCACCCGCGGACTCGTGAAGGATTCGGCCTATTCGACCGGCAAACGCCTCAAGCTTTTCTGGGCGCGCCGCGCGTTCCGCATCTTCCCGCTCTACTACATCGTGCTCATCGTCGGCACGATCGCATGCCTTGCACTCGGGTTCCGTGAGCACGTGCCTGGCGCTGGCTACTGGCTCTACTTCCAGAACTACACGCTCGCGTTCGACCCCATGCACCTCCGCTGGACGGCGCACTTCTGGTCACTCGCGATCGAAGAACAGTTCTACTTCGTGTGGCCGCTCGTCGTTCTGCTCGCGGCCGCGAATCGAAGGCCCAAAGTCGCGCTCGGGTTGTTCTTCTTTTGCGTGACGCTCCGCACGGGCCTCATCTTGGGCCTCCCCAAGGTTCACTCCCTCGGTTGGGACCAAGAGCAAATCGCGAAGTTCGTGTATCGCGCGACGCCGACGCACATGGACGGTCTCCTCATGGGCGCCCTTCTCGCGATGATCAGCGAAGCGAAGGATCACCCGTGGATGGTCTCCTGGCGCAAGATCCGAAAGCCCGCGTTCTACGTGGGCCTCCTCATGCTGCTCGGCGTCGTTGTGTGGACGAAGGGCTTCGGCACCTACGACCGGCGCGCGATGCTCATTGGCTATCCGCTCATGGCCGTCGTGTTCACGGCCGCCGTTTCCCTGGCAGCCGAGGGAGAATTTCCCGCCGCATTCCAGAACGTGCTTACGCGCGGCATTTTTCCGGCGTGCGGCAAAGTGAGCTACGGCATGTACATCTTCCACTGGGTGCTCGTCATTCTCGTGGCGGACTGGCAAGAGAAGTTCACCGCCGACAAGCCACCCGCGGTTGCTTTCGGCGTGGGTGCCGCGGTGATTCTCGTCGGCATGCTCGTCACATACGTGATCGCAGTGCTGAGCTTCCGCTTCGTCGAAACACCGTTTCTGAAGCTGAAAGAGAAGTTCCACGACTAAGGGCTACGCGGCCGAGTTGACGCACGGCCCCTCTCGGTCCATGCTTGGCACGAAGATGCGGTTCGTGACAGCTTTGTTCCTTGGCGCTCTGGCGCTTGCCTCCGCCGTCGCGTGCAACGCCACCATCGCGCCGATCGGATCGGCGCCCGTCGATGGAGGAGCCGAAGCAGGCTTCGACCTCGACATCCAACCAGCGAACAGCTTTTCCGGCGTCGACGGCACGCACACCTTCAAGGCGCCCATCGCCGTGTATCGCGCGGGCGACGACCTCACGGTCACCGTGTCCGATCCGAGCGTCGCCGACATAAGGCCCGCCAAGTCGCTCGGCGCGGAAGACACCGGTCGCTACTTCGTTCTGACGATGAAGAAGGTCGGCACCGTGGACGTCATTGCCAAGTCGAATGGCAAAACGACGCAGGCCAAGCTGACCGTGCAGTCTTACGCGCCCGCACGATTCGCGGCTGGCGAGGCGAGGTACAAGCAAGGGCCCGACGGAAACAACCCGGGCTGCGCATCGTGCCATCAGAAGGCCGACGGCGCCGACCACTCCCCTGCCGCGCTCGCGTCGGTCGGCGACGAAGAGATCTCGGCCATCATCACGAGCGGCGTGAAACCGGGCGGCGTTCCGATCGTTTCCTTGAAGCACACGTGGACCGCGACGCAGACCGAGCTCGACGGTCTCGTCACGTACCTTCGTGCACTCCCACCCCGCGGTTTCCAAGAGCAGTAGTCTTCGGACGAGGCGCGGCTGGCTGGATCGAGGAGGATCCACGTTGCTCGCTTCTGCCCTCAGCGGAATCAGGTGAAGGTGGAGGTGCGACATGCGCTCAGACTCAATTATTCCGAATAGTTAGAGTGTCCCAAGAGATGGTGGCAATGCCAGTTTCAATGGAACGGCAATTGCTAATTACGTCACAAGGTGCCAATCTGTGACAGTTAAAGCTCTTCTTCCGACGCCCTTTCTCGCCTTGCTCCTCGCCGCGTGCAGCAGCGCGCCCGGGACCGATGATCGCCCGGAGCGGCCCGCGAACAAGACCGATGAAGTGGGCGAAACGAGCGGCGAGAGCGCCTTTTCGATCGTCCGCCGTGATGATCGCATCTCCGGAGCACGCGTGCGGCCTCTCGCCCATCTCGAAGGCGCGTTTCGCCATGCGCTCAGGCCCGGCGAGAGCGGCCTCCTTGCGACGCAGCGCTTCGTGCGCGAGCACGGCCCCTCGTATGGTCTCGCGGCATCGCTGTCGCTCTCGCTCGTGCGTGAACGAACCGATGCATTGGGCATGCGGCACGTGCGCACGCAGCAGATGGTCCGCGGCGTACCCGTGCTCGGCAAAGAGCTCATGGCGCACTACGACCGCGAAGGGACGCTTCGCTCGATCGACGCGAACCTCGCGGTGTTCACGAAAGAGGACTTCGATACGACCGCGACGTTGTCCGTCGAGCAAGCAAAAGGTCTCGCGATGCAGCACTATCGCGCAAACGACGATGCGGGAGGCCTGCGCGCGGGTCGCCCCATCGAACGCGTGACGGCGGAAGACGCGTTGCTCGTGATCGACCCGACGCACGAGCGACTCGCTTATCATCTCGTCGTGCGGGCCACGGACGAGTCGCATGCTGCGCGCATCGACTACACCGTCGATGCACGTACGGGCGACGTGCTCGATTCGTTCGACAATCTGCAGACGGTGCAAGCTTCGAGCAAAGGTGCGTTCGGAGACATGCGCAACTTCGAGGTCACGCAGTCGGGCAACCAGTTCCAGATGATCGACCTCTCGCGGACGCCGAACGGCATCAAGACCTACTCCGCGAACGGATCCCAGTCGCGTCCGGGTACGATGCTGACGGCGGCCCAACCCAACGCGGTATGGGACGCTCAAGCGCCGAAAGCCCCTGGCGCCGCGGTCGATGCACACTTCTTTGCAGGCTTCGTCTACGACTTCTACAAAACGAAACTCGCACGAAACGGCATCAACGGCTCCGACGCGGCCATCATCTCGACCGCACACTTCGGACAGAACTACGCCAATGCATTCTGGGACGGAAACCAGATGACGTATGGCGATGGCGACGACGTCAACTTGAAGAGTCTTGCGGGTGGCCTCGACGTCATCGCGCATGAGCTCACCCACGGCGTGACGCAGTTCGAGTCGAACCTCACCTACCGGAATCAATCGGGCGCGATCAACGAAGCGATGAGCGACATCATGGCGGCCTTCGTGGAAGCGAGCTTCCAGCCCGATGCGAAGAAGAACTGGCTGGTCGGTGAAGTGATTGGTGTGAAGGGGCCGCTCCGTGACATGGCCCACCCCGGCATGGTCAGTCAGAAGCAGCCCACGCACATGCAGGAGTTCATCACGACGAGCCAAGACAATGGCGGCGTTCACATCAACTCGGGCATCGTCAACAATGCGGCCTACCTCATGACCGTCGGCGGGACGAACGATCGCTCGAAGGTCGTCGTCGAACGAGGCATCGGGCTCGAGAAGGCGACGAAGCTCTGGTACCGCATGAACGAGCAGTACTTGATGGCCTCCTCGGACTTCAAAGCTGCAGCCGACGCGAGTGCCCAAGCTGCGAAGGACCTCGCGTTCACCGCCGACGAAATCAGCATCGTCGATTGCGCATGGAAGGCCGTCGGCGTCGTCACCGGCAGCTGCAACACCCTTGCGCCGCAGTCTTCCTCTTCGTCGAGCAGTGGTGGAGCGGGCGGCAGCCCCCCGGCAGGTGGCGGCGGTGCGAGTGGGGGCATCGACCCAGGTGCCCCGGGCGGAGGCGGCGACAATGGCGGCGGCGGGCCGGACGGCTTCGGTTTGGACGAACCCGAGTCGTACCTTGCCGAGGACAACATCGTCACCGGCTGTTCCATGGCCCAGGGCCCCAAGAACGGAACCGGTTCCGTAGGTGCAGCCCTCGCGGTCGCCTTCGGACTGGGCCTCGCTTGGAGGAGTCGCCGCCGACAGGCCCGAAAGGACGGGTAAGTCGGAAGAACCAGGCAACTCAAAGGTTGCGAGCAAGGGATAGGGCGGCCTACCATAGAGCGCTTCCGAATGCGTTTCGCCGGCTGCGGGCTTTCTGCCCGGAGTTCCCACGACGTTTCGCCTTCGTCGCAGCCCTATCGTCATGAGCCAGACTCCGTCCGAACCCCCGAAAGGGACGACGCCCGCTTCCTCGGGCGGAGCCGTTCCCTTGCCCGGGGAGAGTCGGCCGACGCTAGAGCCCAGCCTATCGGGGGTAGCGGCACTTCCGATGCCGTCGCCGCCGCGAGCGCGCATCCGCAATCAGCTTTGCCAAATCTTGCTCCAGAACGGCGACGTGACGGCAGCGAACGTTCGCAAAGCCCTCAAGATCCAGGAAGAGCACGGCGGACAGATCGGCCGCATCTTGGTCGCCATGCGCGCGTGCAGCGAGCGCGCCATTTCTCGTGCGCTCCTCGAGCAGGTACGTATCCGCGGAGAGCTCGTCAAGTCGCTCTCTCAGTCGGCCCGCGACAACCCTGCACTCGCCGGCGTCTCCATTCCGTGCAGCCCCGTCCGCACGACGCTCGTGCTGGTGTCTGCCGACGCGTTCGCGCTCCTCACCGCCTTCCTTTGCGGCCTCTCGGTGCAGTTCCTCAGCGACTGGACGCCGTATCGCGAAGCGATGTACCTGCTTTTCGCCGCGGTCATCCTGTGCGCAGCAGCATTCCCGGGTGTCGGCATGTATGCGGCCATGGCGCAAAGCCCGCCGGACGAACTGCGCAACTCGACGTTCGCGACTTCCGTCAGCCTGCTCGGTGTTTGCGCCGTCGCCCTCTTCGGCGAGAAGGCCACGCGCCTGTGGACCTTCCTGTCGCTGTTCGTGTGGTGGGGCCTCACCGTCGTGCTCGTCCCCGTGATGCGGGCGTGGCTTCGCTATCGCTATGCGAATCGTCCATGGTTCGGGCATCCCGTGGCCGTGCTCGGCGCCGCCAAGACGGGGCGCCTCATCGTCCGAACACTGAAGTCGCAACCGGGACGCGGCTTGAAGCCCGTGCTCCTCTTGGACGACGACAGCGCGAAACACGGAACGCTCCGCGCGAGTGTCGAAGCAGATGAAGTCGCCGTCCACTCGGTGCGCATGCCCGCGAGCGAGCTCATTCGCGGCTCGATGCTCCAAAGCGCGAACGAACTTCTCGGCGACTCCGAACCGCCGCCCCCCACGCTCTCTCAGGGCAAAATCACGAGCCCAGGCATGCCCGCCGTACGGGGCTCGAGTCAGAACATCCCCGCCGTACGCCCCTCGAGCGCGGGGATGCCCGCGGTATCGGCTCCGTTGGCGCCGGCGATGTACGCCGAGATCGAGGGCGTTCCCATCTTGGGCAACCTGGCGGTCGCGCCCGTGCTCGCCAAGAAGCTCAAGATCAAGTACGCGGTCCTCGCGATGCCCGGCCTCGAGTCGCGCAAGCTCCTCCGCATCACGGAGCGCGTCGGTGGCGCTTTCTCGCACATGCTCATCATCCCGGACCTCTTCGGTCTCGGCAGCATCGGTGTTCCCGCGAAAGACTTGGGCGGCGTCCTCGGCATCGAAGTGCGGCAGCAGCTGCTGCTGCCGTGGCCGCGCTTCGTCAAGCGGTCCATCGACCTCGTTCTCACCATCATCGGCGGTATCTGTATTCTACCGATACTTTTGCTCCTCGCGCTGCTCATCGTCTGCGACTCGCGTGGCGGCCCGTTCTACAAACAAAAGCGCCTCGGTCAGGACGGCGGGACGTTCTACGCCTACAAGTTCCGTACGATGCACGGCGACGGAGAGGCCCGCCTCGCGCAGGTGCTCGAGAACAATCCCGAGATGCGGAAAGAGTACGAGCGCTTCCACAAGCTCCGCAACGACCCCCGCGTCACGCGTGTCGGGCGCGTGCTCCGCAAGTTCAGCTTGGACGAGCTCCCGCAGATTTGGAGCGTGCTCGTCGGCGACATGAGCCTCGTCGGACCTCGTCCGTACCTCGAGCGCGAGATCAAGGACATGGACGCGCAGGAAGGCTTCATCTTGCGCGCCCCGCCCGGGATGACGGGCCTCTGGCAGGTGAGCGATCGCAATGCCATCAGCTTCGCGGGACGCGTGAAGATGGACGTCCACTACGTGCGCAACTGGTCCCCCTGGATCGACATCTACATCCTCGCGCGAACGATCGGCGTCGTTCTCCGCGGCACGGGCATGTAACGCCCTCGACGCCACCGAGACAGGAGCCCCTACGGGCGTTCCACCTGGCGATAGCTCGCGATGCGCGCTTCGAAGGGCTTGGGCTTCCGCATGAAGACCTCCTGACGAACGATGAGATCGTTTCGGACGCGCACGAGACAGGAGCCATGGACGCCGACCGCTTTGCCGCTCACCGTTCCGACGGAAGCGCCCCAATAGAACACGAACCCGTGAAGGACCGGTGCAAGCTTGGTCTGAGTCCACACCCAGTGCTTTCGCCAGAGAAGAAGCCGCTCGAAGTAGGCGCGCAGGGCGCCTCGCCCAACGAGTCCCGTGGGATTGGCGGGGTCTTCATAGGATGCGCTGAGCGCGTAGTGCTGAACGAGAGCGTCTACGTCCGATCCTATCCACGTGGGAAACCAAAGCTCTCCGATTGCCTGTGACGTTACCGTGTTACCGGTATGGACATAGTGCATGTTCCCTTCGCTTGCCGGTCGTCGCGTCTCTTAGGACGCGCGGTGAGGTCCGAATGTTCAAGGGCGGGCACCGAATGTCTGGAAAAAATTCAACCGCGACCGTTCGCTAGCTCAACGTTCGCCGGGAGCGAGGAGCGTGCTGTGAGGCGAATGCGGAGGCGCCCCACTCGAGGGTTTCGCTTTCGGCACTTTCGCGGTTGGGAGCGACGGCAGTGATGCAATGGGCCGCGTCGCGCCGGATGCTTGCGATGTCGAAGCGACGGGCAAGCTTGGCGCGCTCCCGGTCGGCACAGGCACATTCGTCAGGCCATCGGGCACCGTAGGCAAGGTGAGCGCACTCGGCGCGACGATCGGCGGCGCGGTCGCGAGAGCTTTCCAAGGGTCAGGCTTCGATTCTCGGACCTTCTGCGCCGCGAACACGACCCCCGCAACGAAGATCAGCATACCGAGGAGCCCGCCGACTAGCCATGCAACACGCTTCGTCGGTGCAAGATTCGGCTGGGTTCTCGGAGCGACGAGCGCGACCTTGGGCGTGATCTGCTTCTGCTCTGGCTCGGCGAAGGCCGGAGCGCCCGAGACGTCGGTCACTTCCGCAGGCACCGAGTCTTCGTGGGCCGCGCTCGGCAGAAAGTGCTCTTCCGCGCGAAGAAGCGCTTCGCGATCGGCCTCACTCAGGGATTCACCGAACACCGATGTCGTCCGCCCGAAGACCCGAAACGCCTTCAATTGGCGTCGAAGGTCTCGCGCCGAAGGGCATCGATCCTGCAGCTTTCGTTGAAGGCAACCGTGGATGACTTTGGCAAACGCTTCCGAGACGTTCGCATTGAGCGACGAGGCGAGGCGAGGCGGTTTCTGTAAGAGAATGGCGAGCTCGGCAAGCGTCGCCGCCGGAAAGGGTACCTCGCCGGTCACGAGCTGGAAGAGCGATGCGCCCAGGGACCAGACGTCGGCGCGACTATCCGCCTTCTTCGACGCGGTCAGTTGCTCGGGCGCCGTGTAGTGAGGCGTCCCGAGAACCGCATGGGTATGCGTGATGGATTCGTCTCCCGGGCGCCTGAGGAGGGAGATCCCGAAGTCGAGCACTTTGACCATGCGGCGGCCGGGCCGGTCGACCAGAAAGATGTTGGACGGCTTGATGTCACGGTGCACGATCCCTTTGCCGTGGGCATCGACGAGCGCATCACACACGGCGATCCCGACTTCCGCCGCCTCGGCCACCGAAAGTGGGCCGTTGTGGCGTACGTATTCCTCGAAGTCCATTCCCTTCAGGAACTCCATGACGAGGTAGGGGGTCTCGTCCGCCAGGGCTCCGAAGTCGAGGACGCGGACCACGTGGTCGCTCTCCAGCTGTCCGAGCACGATCGCTTCGCGCTGGAAACGCTTCGAGATTTCGGGACTCCGCTCGCTCGCGAGGATGACCTTCAGGGCGACGCGTTGCTTGAGCTCGAGGTGTTCTGCCTCGTACACCGTCCCCATGCCGCCTTGGCCAAGCTTCGCCACGACGCGAAACTTCCCGCCCACGACGGTCCCACGGGTCAATTCCCCAAGCACGATTGCGCCAGCGTAACATGCTATCCTCGGCGCGGCGAAACCGTGGCAGACACGGTGGCTTGGCCGAGGAGGCTCGTCGATGAAGCGTGTTCCATTCCTGCTTTCTTCTGCATTCGCGCCGCATGCGCAGAGCGCCGCGTGCGCTCTCCTCGTCGCGACCCTTCTTCTCCCAACACGAGCGGACGCGGCCGAACCGGCGGCTCCCACCCCTGCGCCGGCTGCCCCCACATCGCAGAATGCCGCCATGGCCGATCAGCTTTTTCAAGAAGGGCGCACCGCGCTGCAGCAAAACAAGTTCGAGGAGGCGCGCAGCAAGTTCGAAGCCTCCCAGCGACTCGACCCAGCCGCGGGGACGCAGCTGAACATCGCCGAGTGCTTGGAGAAAATGAACAAGTTCGCCAGCGCGACTGCGATGTATGTGCAGGCAAAAGAGGCGGCATCGCACCGAAAACGCGCCGACTGGGTACAGCTCGCAACAGAGCGCATCGCGTTCCTCGCACCCAAGCTGGCGAGAGTTCGCATCGTGGGCACGCTGCCACCGAGCGCGAAGCTCGAGCTCGATGGATTGCCTCTCGAGCGGGGTGAAGGCGAGACGGGGATTCCCGTCGATCGAGGTCCTCATCGCCTCGTCGTGATCGAGGGATCGCGCGAGACGTTTTCGACGAGCTTCAACGCGGTCGACGGCGCGACGAGCACCCTCACGATCGATCCACCGCCTCCTCTCCGTCCTGTCCCGGCAGTCGCGGAGCCAAATGCCCCCCCCTCCAAGCCAGTTCCGCCAAGGCCCGACGGAAGCGACAAGGCGGGCGAAGGACACGGTCCCTCGCCTTGGACGTGGGTACTCGCGGGTGCCAGCGTTGGCGCATTCGCGGTAGGAGGCGTTTTGCTCGGTGTTCGCAGTGGTCAGGTCTCCAAAATGAACGACGTTCCCTGCGTCCCCAACATACCTCTCGCGCAGTTCAACGAGTGCAGGCGCCTGGAGGGAAAAGTCTCGAGTTTGGTTCCTCCGTCGATCGCGATGGCGGCTGGTGGCGTCTTCGCGGTATCGGCCGTCGTGCTTTATTTTACGACGAGTCGCTCGAGCCAAAGCGCGACGTCGAAGGGTCCGTCCTGCAGCCCCACGTTGGGCGGAGGGACGTGCTCACTATCGTTCTGACCTGACGCGTCCGCTCACGCACGTGGGATGGTCACGACGAGTCGTGCGCCATCCGCATGCGAGGCATCCACTTCGATGCGGCCTCCGGAACCTTCGACCAAACCTCTGCAAACAGCGAGGCCGAGTCCTGTTCCTTCTCCGACGTCCTTCGTGGTGAAGAAGGGCTCGAATATCTTCTCGGCGAGTGGGGTCGGAATACCCGGGCCATCGTCTTCCACATAAATGCATACCGCACCCGACTCGTGCCTCGCGCGAACAGTGATGCGCGTCCCCTTCTTTTCCCCCACTGCCGGAACGAGCGCGTCTTTCGCATTCAGGAGCACGTTGAGGAGCACCTGCGAAAGCTTGCGTGTGGGCATCTTCACCTTGGGCAGGTCGCCGTCGACGTCTACTTCGAGCGCGAGTTCCTTCATGCCCTTTTGTGGCTTCACGAGAGCGACGACTTGTTCGATGGCCGCCGCCACGTCACCAGGCTCGGAAGCTTCGTCGGTCGACGAGCTGCGTGCGTACGATAGCAAGTCCTTCACGATCTCGTTGACGCGCTCGGTCTCTTTTCGCATGCGCGCGAGGAAGTCGTGGTTCGTCTCTTCGGGAAGCCCCCCGTCGAGCATCAGGTCTTGAAGTCCGATGATCGCGGTGATGGGGTTGCCTATCTCGTGGGCAACACCGGCCGCGAGCCTTCCCACGCTCGCGAGACGTTCGCTGCCCTCGAGTTGTGTACGCGTGTCGAGCAGGTTTCGCCCTGCCCGTTCGAGGGCGCTGACTTGCTCCTTCAGGTCTTCCTCGTTCGTGCGAAGCTTCTCGGTCATTGCGCGCAGGCTCGCGCCGAGCTCCGCAAGTTCGCGTGCACCCACTTGAGGGATCTCGAGCTTCGGTGCGCCAGTCGCCACGCGGTCTGCCGCGCGCGCGAGCGATTCGACGGGCTTCACGATGAGACGTGTGAGTGCGAAATAGGCGAACACGAGGAGAGCGACGGCGAACACCGCGGTGTAGAGGGCAAAGAGACGCGATAGCTGCGGCCCCACGCTCTCGTCGAGGGGCATGCGAACGACGATGACGTAGTCTTTCCCGGGAACGACGACATCGAGGGTGCCGTGACGCGTCGTCCGGATGGCTTCTCGGAAGGGCCTCGCGGGCGTTCGTTCGGCAAGCAAGTTTGCCTCGACCCCAGCGCGGGCCAGAACGTGTCCATCCTCGCTCCACACCACTGCCGCGAGCGCACCCGCGAGGTCGACATTTCGCGCGAGCGTTGATGAAAGTTCGCGCGACTCGTCCTCGGGAGCCGCTACATGCTTGCGCTCAGCGATCTGCGCTGCCATGAGGCGACCGAGCGAACGCGCCCCTTCCGCTTGCGTTTCGCTGATGGACCGCTCGGTGAGCCTCGCGACGGCAAAGAAGAGAGGCAAGAACGCGAGCAAGAGTAGCCCCGCGAGCGCCATCAAGATCTGCGCGCGAAGTCCGGGCATCGTCGAGAAACGACGCGCGCCGAGCGATGGAGGAGCCGAGGAAAGCGGTACGGAGTCGATGGATTCGATGCTACGCCAAGCCGAACCATCCGCCCAATTGATAGACGATCACCGCGGCTACGTACCCGGCTGAATACGTGTATCCGAGCACGAAGAGGGGCCACTTGAGGCTCTTCGTCTCGCGGCGAATCGCGGCCACGGTGCTCATGCACTGACAGGCGAGCACGAAGAACACGAGGAGCGAGGCTGCCGTACGCGTTCCATAGAGCGGCGACCCGTCGTCCTTCTTCATTTCCCGTAGCTTCTGCGCGAGCGGCGCAGGGTCGTCTTCTGCGCCTTCGATCCCGACGATGACGCCCATCGTTCCGACCATCAGCTCGCGGGCGCCGAACGATCCAAGGAGGGCCACGTCGAGACGCCAGTCGAACCCCGCGGCTTTCGTCACGGGTTCGAGGGTGTGTCCCACGGCAGCGGCCGCCGAGCGCTCGATCGGAGGCTCGGAGCCCCGTGACACCGGCACCGAAAGGAGCACCCACAGCACCGCGGCCGATGCGACGATGGTGGTTCCCACGTCTTTGAGGAAGCGCGCTGCGGTGCGCTTCGCCTTGCTGAACACGACAGACGGCTCGGGACGACGATACTCGGGGATCTCGAGGACGAGCGGAAGGGACTTTCCCTTCGTCGAGCTCCTTCGCAAGAAGAAGGAGGCCACGGCCGCCGAGGCGATGCCGAAAACATAGAGCGCGATGAATACACCCGCGCGAAACAGGACACTGCGATGTGAAAAGAAGGCCGAGAGAATCAAGGCGTACGTCGGCAGCCGGGCGGAGCACTGCGTCAGCGGGAGTACGAGAATGGTCGTCAGGCGCTCACGCGGATCACGAATGACACGCGTTGCACCGATCGCTGGTACCGCACACGCGTGTCCCATGAGTAGTGGCAGAAAGCTCCGGCCTGAAAGCCCCATGAGACGCAAGATGCGGTCGATGAGGAAGGCTCCACGGGCGAGGTACCCACTTCCCTCGAGGACCTCCATCGCTACCGACAGGAGGACGATTTGGGGCATGAAGGCGAGCACCGTACCCGCCCCGCCCAAGAGGCCGTCGACGAAGAACGACGTAACGAGATTCTTGCCGAAGGCAGCCTTGATGCGCGTGCCGAGGGCTTCTCGCAGAAGGTCTGCAAAACGCGACGCCGGATCGGCGAGCAGGAAGACACCCGCGAAGATGAGAGCCATCAAGCCGAAGAAGACAAGCGGGCCCATCAACGGATGGAGCAGCACGCGATCGAAAGACGCGGTCACGTGACTCGACGTGGCGTCTCCCTTTCGTACGAGCACAGACCTCGCCACTTCCTTGGGGGACCACGTGGGCGCGGGTGCCTCTTCGCTGGGGCCCATGACAGAACGTTGGATCGCCTGCCGCAGTTCGTTTCCGGCAGCTTTCGATCGTCCGTTGACGCATGCGACGGGGACGCCGATGGCACGTGAAAGAGCCGAGGCGTCGATCTCCTGATTGCGCGCCTTCAGGCGATCGTATTGCGACACGAAAAGCAGCAGAGGCACCCCTGCCTTCGCGAGTTCGTGGGTGAGCCTCAGCCCCAATTCGAGCTGCGTGGCGTCGAGGACTTGAACCACGCGGTAGTTTCCGCGAAACGCGCTCTTCGTGTCATCGAGGCAGCGGCGCGCGACCCCTTCGTCCGTCTCACCGTCGACGGGCGCCGTCAAAGAGTAGGTGCCTGGAAGGTCGACGATGGAAGCTTCCTTTCCATTTCCGAGGCGGACGCGACTCTCGAGGATGTCGACGGTGATGCCCGGATAGTTGCCGACGCGCGCATGGCCACCCGTGAGGGCGTTGTAGAGCGACGACTTGCCGCTGTTGGGGCGACCGAAAAGCAACACGCGCGGCGCCGCTTCTGCCGAGGGACGAGCCATTTCAGTCATCGACGCGTTCCACTTGGATGTCGCGACTCAGCGCGTGACCAATCGCGAGCTCCGCTCCCGTCTCTGTCCGCACGTGGAGCGGACCCGAAAAGAGTGCACGCCGCAGTACCGTTACACACTCGCCGCAGCCAATGCCGATGGCCGACAGCCACGCTGCCGTGGGTGCATCGAACGAGAGCGCAACGATGCGAACAGCCTTCCCGTTGGGGACATCCGCAAGTCGAAGGTCGACGTCCGCACCCATGCTCGAAGACGCCCCGCTTTTCGTGCCGCTCAGTACGCGTGCACACCAAAAAGCTCGCGCACGACGCGAGCAATACCGCCCCCGATGGAGCTCGTCTCTTGGAGGACGTCCGTGGCGATCGCTTTGACTTCTTCCGGAGCTTGGCCCATCGCGAACGAGCGACCAGCCACTTTCATCATCGGGACGTCGTTCAGCCAATCACCGACGCACACCGTTTCGGCGAGCGTACAGCCATGATGCGAAGCAAGCCACGCGAGTGCCGTGCCCTTGCTCGCGACTTCGCGGCGAATGATGAGACCCCAAAGGTCACCGAGACTCTTGACGCCGAAAGCTGCACATTGCAGCTTCCCGCCGCACTTGCGCTGGATGTCTTCCATCGCCATGCGGATCGATGCTTCGGGCCCGAGCGCGACGATGGCCGTCGGCGCTTCGGTGAGTTCGGACGAGAGCGCAGAGGGCGTATGACGGATGTCGTTCGACCAAAGACTAACGAAAGGCAAGAAGGAAGCCGCGTCGTCGTCGTGGAGGATCGCGTCCCTCAGGAACACGAACGTGGTGAGGTGCGGTCGCGCACACGCTTGGCGAACCACCGAGAGGCTGTCGTCTTCGATGCCGTGGTGCACCAGCGTGCTTCCGCAGGCTGCCAGTGCAACGTGGCTTCCGTCGGCGCATGCGATCGCCCCTTCGAGCCCGATGGCGCGCGCGGAAGGCAGGGTACCGGAGTAGAGGCGGCCGGTGACGATGGTCACGGCGATGCCTTTGCGATGCAGGGCGCGCATCGCGGCGAGGTCGATGTCGTGCGGAACGCCGCGCTTGTCGAGGAGTGTTCCGTCGAGGTCGACGGCGAGAAGCTTGTAGGCTCCGCCGCTTCGCGGGCGCTCTTTCAGGCGAACGCCCGTCTCGACGTCGTCGCCAAACCCAGCTGCAGAGCGGCTGCTTCCGCGCGACGACGGCGGCGCCGAGGCAGCCCGCACTTCGCGATTATCACGCGGTGCGCCATAGACGTGAAAAACCCCGCCGGAGGTTCGCTTGGTGGCGAGACTTCCGTGCGGGGCTTTCGTCATCGCAGCGCTCAGTTCGTTGCGAGGGCCGGCGAACCGACGGGGTAGACGGAGACCTTCTTCTGGTCCTTCGTGCGCCACTCGTACTTCACGACGCCGTCGACGAGCGAGAAGAGCGTGAAGTCTTTGCCGAGGCCGACGTTCTTGCCAGCTGCGATGGTGCCGCCCACTTGGCGAACCAAGATGTTTCCGGCGCGGACTTCTTCGCCGCCGTAGACTTTGACGCTGCGACGTTGGGAGGTCGAATCGCGTCCGTTTCGTGTGCTTCCTGCACCCTTTTTATGTGCCATGGCTGAATCCTATTCTTTGGGGCTATCGGCCGGGCGCTCAGCCCGAGATGCCAGTAATTTCGAGAGCGGTGAAGGGCTGACGATGGCCGTTCTTGCGGCGGTAGTTCTTCCGACGACGGAACTTGAAGACGATGATCTTCTTGGCGCGATCTTGCGCGACGATCTTCGCCTGGACCTTGGCGCCCGCGATCGTCGGCATGCCGACCTTCAACGCGTCGCCACCGAGGAGGAGCACCTGGTCGAACGACACGGTGTCGCCGACGTTACCGGAAAGCTTCTCGACTCGAACCTTGTCGCCTTGCGCGACGCGGTATTGTTTACCGCCTGTCTTGAAAACCGCATACATAGCTGTCGTACCCTCTTTGGTTAGCCTTTGGCCGGAGAGCCTTGGATGAGCCGAAGCGCAAGCTCACGCTGCGAGTCGGCGGGGATCCCGAAAGCCGAACAGTGCCTCGCTTGCGCGACAAACTGCCTTGCTTCGGGACGGCGGATTATACGGACCGCGGCCCGCGAGTAAAGGGCCTTGTGCCGATTTATCCTACAGTGTGCGCAAAGAAAGGACCTCCCACCGGGGCCGCCGTACGGCTCCGGAAGGTCCCGTCACAAATACGCCGTAAAATCGGCTGCATCCAGCGCCTCGTCCCGGCATAATGCGGAAAGGCGCCCATGAACCTCCTTCTACGACGCATGCTGGTCTTGGGAGTGCCCTCCGGTGTGCTCCTTCTCGGAGCCTCTGCAGGGACGACCTCCTGTACGGGTCCCGACCCTTCGGCCATCGTTTGCAAAGATCGCCTTACGGGAGAAGAGCGCCGTTGCAGCGACGCCGGACGCGCGGTGAGCTCATCATCGTCAGGCGGCTCGTCGTCGAGCAGTTCGTCGTCGTCGTCGTCCTCGAGCGGCGGTGACGGCGGCAATCCGAACGACAACCCCTTCCGCAATCCCACTTTTGCCGGCACCGCGCTCACGCCTGCAGCGCAGACGAGCCACACTGCGCGCAACGTATCGACCCTCGTCAACCGCAATGCCGCATGCCTCTCGTGTCACAAGAGTGGCTCCGGGGCACCCGCCTTTCTCGCGGGCGGCATGGTGTACAAGACGAGCTCCGCCAGCGAGGGCGCTCCCAACGTCGAAGTGTGGCTTTGGAATGCGTCGACCAATCAATCGGCCAAGGTGAACTCCGACGCCAACGGAGCCTTCTGGTTCGACGCGACGACCACCACCGTGGCCCCACCGTTCAAGATGGGCGTGCGCGACGACAAGGGCGTCACGAAGGTGATGAACAGCGTCAACACCGGCGACTGCAACAGCTCGATGTGCCACGGCCAAGCGACCCCTGGCGTCTACGTCCAGTAGCCTCGAACGACCAGCGCCAGAGCCGAGCTTCGACCCTCCTTGCCCGCCCACTTCGCACTCGTCCTCCACGCGCACCTGCCTTTCGTCCGGCATCCGGAATACGCGCGCAGCCTCGAGGAACGCTGGCTCTACGAAGCGATCATCGAGTGTTACCTGCCTCTGCTCGACGTCTTCCATCGGCTGAAGCGCGAGCGTGTTCCGTTCCGCGTGACCATGAGCATCACGCCGCCTCTCGCAGCCATGCTCAAAGACGCGCTGCTGCAAGAGCGCGCAGCCGACCACCTCGCGCGCCTCATCGCGCTTGCAGACCAGGAAGCAGACCGCGTCGGCGAAGACCCTGCCTTCGAGCCCGTGGTCGCGTTCTATCGCGAGCGCCTCGTTCGGATGCAGAAACTCTTCGACGCCGTGGGGCGCGACATCGTGGGCGCATACCGCAAGCTTTGGGACGAAGGTCACCTCGAGCTCATCGCGTGCAGTGCGACGCACGCCTACCTGCCGGGCCTCTTGCCCACGCGCCGCGGCATCCAAAGTCAGCTCGCACTCGGGATGCAGCTCTTCTCGTCCTATGTCGGCCGAACGGCACGTGGCATGTGGTTGCCGGAGTGCGCTTACGATCCAGCCTTCGATCACGAGCTCGCACGCGCTGGCGTGGAGTTCACCGTGGTCGACACCCACGCCGTTGCGCGCGCGACACCTCCGGCCCCCTTCGGTCCTTTCGCACCGATTGTCTCTCCTGCCGGTGTCGCGTTCTTCCCTCGCGATGCGCGAAGCAGCGAACAAGTCTGGTCACGAGAGATTGGCTATCCGGGCGACCCCTACTACCGAGATTTCTACCGTGACATCGGCTACGACCTCGGCGAAG
Organism: Polyangiaceae bacterium; assembly: GCA_046351415.1. Classification (GTDB taxonomy): domain Bacteria; phylum Myxococcota_A; class Polyangia; order Polyangiales; family Polyangiaceae; genus JABFRG01. Next base: position 286,975 of record JAXLYO010000006.1, read on the forward strand.
AGCACCTCCGCGGCGAGCTCGGTCCCGACGGACGCGTGATGACCGGTCTCAAGTACTACCGCATCACCGGGCGTGAAGTACCCGGCAACCGGAAGGCCCCCTACGAGCCCGTCGTGGCGCTCGAGAGAACACGCGTGCATGCGGCTCACTTCGTGCGCGGGAGGCTCGATCAAGTGGAGGCCGCTGCGGGCCCCCTCCCGGTCATCGTGGCGCCGTACGATGCCGAGCTGTTCGGCCATTGGTGGTTCGAGGGTCCAAACTTCATCGAGGCTGTCTTTCGGGAACTCGCATGGCATGCGGACCGCATCGTGCCAACGACCCTCGGCGACCACTTGGCGGAAGCACCGCTACTCGCCCAATGCACGCCGCTCGCTTCGTCGTGGGGCGAAGGTGGCTTCGGCGAGGTGTGGGTGGGCGCGCGGACGGGCCATCTGTGGCGGCACGTGCATCATGCAACCAAATACGTCACAGATCTCGTAAGGGCGCATCCACGACTAGGAGGGCATGCGGGCCTCGCGCTCGATCAGATGATCCGAGAGCTCTTGCTCCTCCAATCGAGCGACTGGCCGTTCATCATCCACACGCAAACGACCGTGGGGTACGCGGAAGCGAGGATCCGAGCGCACACGCATCGTCTTCGCCACCTTGGTCACCTCGCGACGCGCGAAACCCTCACGAAAGACGAACTCGCGTTCATCTCGAACGTCCGCAAGCGCGACACGTTTGCCGCCAATCTGAGCTCGCGCCAGCTTCGTGAGCCGCTGCTCTCCATCGACTGATGCGCGCTTCCGCCGCACAAGGTCCGAACAGGGAGGGCGAGGCGCACGCTGGGGGGCACGCTGGGGCCCTTTCGTGACGTAAAAACTTGCGCTTCGCGCGCTTCGCGGCAAGTGTGGGCTCCATCATGCTGGAGCTCCGAGGAACCTATACTGCGCTTGCAACCCCCTTCTCCAAAGATGCCGGCGCCCCCATCGATTGGAAGGCGTTCGACACGCTCTTGGACGATCAAGTAGCGGGTGGCATCACTGGCGTCGTCCCCTGCGGAACGACCGGCGAGAGTCCGGCGCTGAGCGAGGCCGAAATGATGGAACTCTTCTCGCGCACCGTTGCGCGTGTGCGCGGCAAGGCTCAAGTCATCGCCGGCACCGGCTCGAACGCGACGGCCCACGCGGTGCACCTCTCCGCCTCTGCCGAGAAGCTGGGCGTCGACGCCGTCATGGTGGTGGTCCCCTACTACAACAAGCCCACGCAAGACGGCCTGTTCGGCCACTTCGTCGCCGTCGCGAAGGCCGTTCGCTGCCCGGTCATCGTCTACAACATCCCCGGTCGCACCGGCATCGATCTCCTCTCCGATACGCTGCTTCGGATTCAGAAAGAGTGTCCCAACGTCATCGCGACCAAAGAGGCCACGGGCAACGTTCTCCGCGCCCAGGAAATCGTCGCGCGCTCGAACGGTAAGATGACGGTCCTGTCGGGCGACGACGCCCTCACGCTTCCCATGATTGCGGTGGGTGCACGTGGCGTCATCAGCGTCACCAGCAATGTCCTTCCGAAAGAAGTGACCGAGACGACGCGCGCCGCTCTCGAAGGCCGTTTTGCCGATGCGCTCGCACGGCACCAAAAGCTCCTACCGGTCCACGAGGCGATGTTCGTCGAGGCAAACCCGAGTCCGCTCAAGGCAGCACTGTCGCAACGCGGAAAGATGACGGATGTCGTTCGCGGTCCACTCTCTGCGCCGACCGCTGCAACGCACGCACACGTTGCGAAGGCGCTCGAGGCTTTTTCATGACGTTGCGGATCGCCGTCGTCGGGGCCTCGGGGCGCATGGGCCGCGCCATCGCTCGACTCGCGCATGGAGAAGGTGACGTCGTCGTCGCCGCCGTCGCCGCCGACATGGCCGGAAGTGACATGGGCGTCCTCGCTGGCACCGAGCGCAGCGGCGTGCTGCTCGAGACGGACCTCGGCGCCATCGCCCGCAGTCACGCCGAAGTGGTCATCGATTTTTCCACGGCCAACGCTCTTCCCTCCGTATGCGAAGCGGCAAGAGCCGCCGGGATTCCCCTGGTCTCCGGCACCACGGGCGTGTCCGAAGCCGGCGCAATGGCCGTCGAACGCCTCGCGCAGGACGTCGCTGTCCTTTGGGAACCCAACATGAGCGTGGGCGTGCACGTCATGGCCATCGTTCTCGAGCAGACCCTGCGTCTGCTCGGCGACGACTTCGACTGCGAGATCGTCGAAGTGCACCACAAATTCAAGGCGGACGCGCCGAGCGGTACGGCCAACAAGTTGCTCGAGGTGGTTCGCCACGCGAGCTCAACCTCGAGCGGGGGCTCGGTCGTGCACGGCCGCGAGGGCAGACCCGGCGCCCGGCTTCGCGGCGAAGTAGGCATGCATGCGGTCCGTGGGGGCGACGTCATCGGTGACCACACCGTGCACCTCCTCGGGATAGGCGAACGCCTCGAGCTCACCCACCGCGCGACCAGCCGCGACCTGTTCGCGAAGGGCGCACTTCGGGCAGCCCACTTCCTCCGCGGAAAGCCCAAAGGGCGCTACGGCATGCGCGAAGTCGTCGAAGACCTCGCTCGCCTCCAGCACGATATGGGTGCGCCGCTCGAATCCGCCCCGTAAATGGCGTGATTTTCGAGCCTTCGCGCGGAGAGGGCGCTATCTTCGGGCCCGTCATGGCAAAGCCCCTCGTTCTCGTCATTCTCGATGGATTCGGTGAGCGTGAAGCCGAAGCGGACAATGCCGTGAAGCTCGCGCGTATGCCCAACATGCGGAGGCTGTACGCCGAGTACGGCCACACGCTCATCGGAACGAGCGGGCCGGACGTCGGCCTCCCGGTCGGACAGATGGGCAACAGTGAAGTCGGCCATCTCAACTTCGGAGCCGGTCGCATTGCGATGATGGACATCGCGCGCATCGACAATGCCATCGCCGACCACACGTTGGGTACGAACCCGGTTCTTGCGGCCGCCCTCGCGAACGCCAAGAGCCGCGGTGGCCGATTGCACTTGATGGGACTCCTCTCCGATGGCGGCGTCCACAGCAGCATCGAACACCTCTTCGCGCTCATCGAGATGGCGGCCGAAGCCGGCGTCGAAGTCGTCGTACACGCCTTCCTCGACGGGCGAGACGTACAACCAGGAACGGCGAGCACGTTTCTCCAGAAGCTCGAAAACCACCTCGCACCGCAGAGCGACATCCCCGGAAAGCGTCCCCGAGGCATCATCGGTACGGTGGCAGGCCGCTTCTACGCGATGGATCGCGACACGCGCTGGGAACGCACGAAGCTCGCCTACGATGCCATCGTGTATGGTCACGGCCGCACGAGCGCCGCGCACTTCCAGGAAGCACTCACGGGCTTCGCGGCGAGCGAGGCGACCGGCGTCACGGACGAGTTCGTCGTGCCGTTCGTCGTCGGTGACTACCGAGGGGTCGACCCGGCAAGGGACAGCGCCCTTCACTTCAACTTTCGTCCCGATCGTGCACGCCAGCTGAGTGCCGCGCTCGGCGCACCTTCGTTCGCCGCGTTTCCCCGAGAGGCGGGCCCTCCATTCGTGTCCTTCGCATGCATGACGACCTACGATCGCGAACTCCCTTTGCCGGTTGCTTACCCCAAAGAAGTGTTCGCCGACGTCTTCGGTGAAGTCATCGCGAGAGCCGGAAAGAAGCAGTATCGATGCGCCGAAACCGAGAAGTACGCCCACGTCACGTACTTCTTCAACGGTGGGCGCGAAGAGCCCTTCCCCGGCGAAGACCGCACGATGATCCCTTCGCCCAAAGACGTGACGACCTATGATCAGAAGCCCGAGATGTGCGCCAACGCCGTCACGGCGGCGGTCATGACGGCCATCGCGACCGAAACCTACGATTTCATCCTCGTGAACTACGCGAACCCAGACATGGTTGGCCACACGGGCAACCTCCCCGCAGCCGTCACCGCCGTCGAAGTCATCGATGCGGCTCTCGGTCAGATCGCGAGCGCCGTGGAAGCCAAGGGCGGCGTCCTCATCATCACGGCCGACCACGGCAACTGCGAGCTCATGCGAGACCCGGCAACCGGAAGGCCCCACACTGCGCACACGATGAATCCCGTTCCCCTCCTCTACGTGAACCCCGCTGACAAAGGCCGCGTTCTCCGATCGGGCGGGCGCCTCTGCGACGTAGCTCCCACCATGCTCGGACTCATGGGTCTGCCCAAACCGGCGGCCATGACGGGCGTGAGTCTCCTCTAGGAGTTTGCTTGGAACTCGCCGGTTACCGCAGTCTCGGTCTCTTGGCGAGCGGTGGTGCGTGCCTCGTCTACGAGGCGGAGAGCACCGTGACAGGACGGCGTGTTGCCATCAAGACGCCACGCCAAGAGATTCTCCCCTCTGCGCCGACCTTCGGACAGCTCACGCGCGAGGGAACGGTCCTCGCGACGTTCTCGCATCCCAACATCGCCATGCTCATCGACGAGCAGAAGGATGAAAGTGGGCGTCCGTGCCTCGTGATCGAGTACTGCGACGGCGAAACACTGCGCACCTTGCGCGATCGCAAGACGAAGCTCCGCATCGACGTCGTATGCGCGATCGGCCTCGGCCTGCTGCGCGCGCTTGCGCACGTCCACAAGCGCGGCTTCGTTCACCGTGACGTTCAGCCCGACAACGTCCTTTTGACGCGCGAGGGTGCCGTGAAACTCATCGACTTCGGCGCGGCCATGGAGATCGCGGCGGCGGCGGGCTCCGCAAGCGCGAGGCCGGCCATCTTCGGAACGCCAGCGTACATGGCGCCAGAGCAGAGCCTCGGCGAAGCGTCGCTCCCCGCGAGTGATCTCTTCTCCGTCGGCGTCGTTCTCTACGAGCTCGCCTGTGGGCGCAAACCTTGGACAGACGCGCGCACGCGAACGGAAGATGCACTTCCTCTCCGGAAGCGCGCGCCGGACGTGCCGCATGCGATCGAGGCTTTCGTGACACGGCTCCTCCAGCGAAGAGCGGAGGATCGCTTTCGAAGTGCCAAAGAAGCCATCGATGCACTCTCGCCCCTTTTTCGCGACCTCGACGAGGGGGACGAAGAAGACGTGCTCGCCTTGGTATTCTCCGAGAAGAAGCGGATCGCGCAACCGATCAAGGCGAACAAAAGACCTCTCCGAGAGGTCCTTCCCTTCATGGTGACGGGCGCGTCGTTCCTTTTCCTTTCGCTCTTGCTGCGTGCGATAACCGGCGGAGGGACGAATCCCATGAGCGGTGCACCTCTACCTTTGGTCCCCGACAACGCCGCCTTCTTGCGCGTCCTCGCGACGCCATGGGCCGAAGTTTGGGTCGATGGTCAGATGGTCGAAGTGACTCCGTTCGCAAAACCCATCCCCATCGCAGCGGGGGTCCACTACGTGACGCTGAAGCACCCTGCTGCGGACAGCATCGAGCGGAAGATCGAGCCCAAGAAGAACGAGACCGTAACGCTGGACGTGAGCTTCGACGTGCCCACCGATGGCGGTTTCGAGATCGTCGTCGATGCCGGTGTCGACAGCGAGGCACCGCCCGAAGAAGGAAAGCCGCGCACGAAGGTCGTTCGATGAAAGTGCTCCGCCTCTTCCTTCCCTCTCTCTTGCTGCTCGGCGGCCTGTTCGGCTACGTGCGAGAGGCGCACGCGTACGTTCACATCGTCCAGGCGGGCGAGTCGCTCGCGGACATCGCGCAGGCAGCCTACGGTGACCCGAAGAAAGAGTCCCTGCTCTCCGGTGCCAATGGCCTCGATGGCCGTGGCGGAGCGAAGATCGTTCCGGGCCAACGCCTCGAGGTGCCTGCCCCCGGCTACGTGCGAGCAGCGCGAGGCGACACCTGGCCCGACCTCGCTCAGAAGTGGCTCGGCCATCGCGATCGTTCGGCTTTGCTCTCGCAAATGAACGGCACGTTGCCATGGCTGCCTCCCGCTGAAGGACGGGAAATCGTGCTCCCTGCCGTCGTCGTGCACATTGCGACCGAGGGAGAGGGCATCGGCGACCTTGCCAAACGCTACTGGGGGGACGTCAAGCGCGCGTGGGAGATCAACTCGTACAACTTGCGCAAAGACGAGGCGCTCAAGCTCGGAGAGGTGTTGCTCGTCCCCGTTCCAGATCTGACCTTGACCGAACGCGGCCGAGAGGAAGCGAGGCAGGCAGGGGCGGCGCTTGCGGGTGAAGGGGCCTCGTCGAACTTCGCCCTGCAAAAGCGTGTGGACGAACAACTGACGCATCTACTCGGCGACTTGCGAGCCGGCAGGTACATCGAAGTCGCAACGCGGGGCAGTGCGCTTGCATCGAGCGGCGAACTCTCCCGCGCTCAGCTGCTCGTCATCTACCGATCCCTCGTCGAAGCGTACGTCGCACTCGACGCCAAAGGCGCCGCAACCGCTGCATGCCGCGCCTGGCGGAGCAACGTCGACAGGTTCGCGCTCGACCCGAAGCTCGTGTCCCCGAAGATCATCATGGTGTGCACGCGATGAGTGCGGCGACCCTGGCGGAAGGAACCATCATCGGTGAGCGCTTCCGCGTCGGAAAGCTCATTGGCGATGGGTCGTTCGGCTCCGTCTACGAGGCGAACGACGAGAAGACTTCGGCGCGCATTGCTCTCAAGATCCTGCATTCGCGTCTCGCATCGGACAAGAGCGTACGGGCTCGTTTCGAGCGTGAAGCCAAGGCGCTCTCGCTGCTCGAAAGCCCACGCATCTGTCCACTCATCGAATGGGGCGTATCGACCATCGACAAGACCGGCACGCCGATCATGTTCATGGCCCTTCCGTTCATCGAGGGGTGCACGCTCGCAGAGCTGCTTGAAAAGTCGCCAACCCTCGAGGAGTCGCGCGTACTCCACATCGCCGCCGGCATTTGCGAGGGCGTCGCGGCCGCGCATGCCGCAGGCATTCTTCACCGTGACTTGAATCCGGACAACGTCCTCGTCGGCGAAGGCGACTCCGTGCACGTCCTCGACTTCGGCCTTGCCAAGATCGTGTACGAGGAGACGTCGAGCGCTGTGTCGGAAGTAACGGCGAGCGGCATGATTTTCGGGACTCCCGAGTACATGGCTCCCGAGCAAGCGCGTGGAGACGAACTCGACGGTCGCACCGACGTCTACGCAGCTGGAGCGCTCATGTATCGCATGGCTACGGGTGCACCGCCCTTTCATGCCGCCACGTTGCTCGGCACGCTCCAGGCCGTCCTCGTCGACCCACTCGTACCACCGCGTGAGCGCAATCCCGCCGTCAGCGAGGCACTCGAAGCGGTCATTTTACATGCACTCTCCACGTACCCCGAGTCGCGCTACGCGTCCGCCAACGCGCTCGGCCAGGCGATCGCACGCGTTCCGCTCTTCCCGAACACGCCCTCCAAATTCACGCCCGACCTGTTCAGCAACGCAGCAACCCAGGTCGACGCCATCGCGAAAACCATGCCGCAAATGCCCGCGCTCTCGAGCAAGCCGGCGCCGGTGCTGGAAGGGTCCGTCCCCGTCGTCACTCCACCGCCCTCGAAGCCCACGCCACGCGAACGTGAGTCGGTTCGACGTATGGACCCCAAAGTAGAGAAGGCCAAACCGCCTCGGAGCGACACCTGGATTTGGATCCTGCTCGCGCTGATCGCGATGGCCGCGGGGTCGTACCTCGCGTTTCGTTACGCGTAGCGACAGCGGACTTCTGCCGAGTCTCGTACGGTACTCGCTGCACCGCGCGGAACGCGCTGTCCATTGTTCTCAGTTGATGGACCTGAGAGCGCGTGGCAGCTTCTATGAACCCGTCGGCGCCACGCGCATGGCGGAGCCACCTCGTGCCTCGAATGTTCGCGCATTCGAAGGTCGCGTCCTTTTGTAAGCCCTAGGAGGTACTCCATGCGTCGCGTTGCCGCCCTCGCGTCCCTTTTCGTTTGCTTCACTGCGCTCGTGCATTGCGCTGATGTTTCATCGGAAGCCGACTCGGACATCAAGAAGCGAACCAAACCGAAGGCTGGAATGGGTGCGGTACTCGTGCAAAAGCCCAACTGGTACGATCCGGTACTGTTCGATGGTGACGTAAAGATCTTCAATTCGGCGAGAATCGACGACTCGATGACCAGCCTCGCGCTCGACGCACAGCGCGACTTCTCTCCGGCGGTCTACAACGTCTTCTTCCGCCCGAAACGAGGCTTGCGAGCCCTTGCGTCGACGGACGTGTTGGGCTTTCAATGGCGAACGCCGGCGACTCGAACCAACGGGAGTGAGCTCGCCGTCGGTGTGGTGTGGGAAGTGGTGCCAGCAGGCCTCCGCATCGAGGTCGATCGAGCGCTCGTCTGGACAGGGGATGTGGAAGCGGCGTCGCTCATGGCCCCCAGTCCAGCGGCTGTGCTCTGTCGTGACCGAAACTACGGCGGAATGTCTCGTCACACGGATCTGGGCATGGCAGACGCCGCGATGGCGAGTCTGACCTTCTACGCGGACCACATCGCACAAGGCCGACGCTCTACGAATCTCTTGCTCCCCGCAGAGACGTACAAGATCGCGCTTGGGCCAGGTGGCTCGAAGACCGTTGCGCTGGAGCCCGGAAAACTGACGACGGTGCCGCTCAAAGCGCTCAGCATGAGCGTTGCGCTGGACGAGATCGACCCCGCGTTTCCCGATGCCGCGGGTTCCTGCACGAAGATGTCATTTGGAGGCGTCGTCGAACCTGTGCGCGCGCTGAGCAAGTTCCGAACCGCTATCCTTCCGGAATCGGCCGATGTGCGCGTCGAGTCCTTCGGTCTGGTCGTTCCGTCCGTCGTCACGGGCAACGCTCGAACGTTCAATCTGAATCGCCTCGAGCTGGACGATGTGGAAGTGAATGCGGCCGGCGGCGGAACACAGCGCGTTCGCGGCACGGCCACCATCGAGGCGAAGGTGGCCGGCGCGTGGAAGAGTATATCGTGTGCCGGCACCGTGAGTACGAAGACAGGCCTCGACCTTCCAGATGGAACTTATCGAATCACCACAACCGCGACGGGGCCGAGCGGCGTCGTGAAGCACGTCGAAGAGATCTCGTTCCCGTAAGCTCGGACAGTTGCTACGCGAGAGCGAAGGACAAGTCATCGCGATGGGTTCGCCGGATCTCCACGGGAGAAGGGAGACCCGTGTGGCGAAAGGCGCTCGTCAGGGTCTCGGGATTCAGATACCCGACGAGTCGAGCTACATCCACCACGCTCAGCGATGACTTCGAGAGCAGGATCGATGCGAGGGAGAGCCGTAAATTGATGGTCGCCTCTCGAAATCCCCCTGGCGGCATCAAGCACTCTTCGAACAGTGCATGGGCGAGGCGTTGGGCGTGGCGACCGGACATGTTCGCGTCTGCTGCGATCGACTTGAGAGACGGATTGACATCGAACGACGCAATGCGCTGACGCATGGCATTCCAAAGGCGTACGTAGGCGGCGGACGTGTAGAGCGTCGAGTCCTCGTCTGCCAAAACGGAAGGCGGCACGAGACCGTGTGCGACCAGCCTTCGCAGTATCCCTCGGAGAAGCAAGAAGCCTCGTCCTTCGTCGGCACCGATGACTTCCCTGTGCATGGAAGCAACCTCGGCCAAGACTTCGGCGCCGGCGTCGAGATGCTGAATCGTATCGCAGCGTGCTCGAAACAAGACCTGCACGGACGCAGAGTTCATCCCCATCCGAATGCGAACGTCGCGTTTCCCATTTGCCCCTTCGCGCCAATGTTCGGGAATGATGGCGACGCTTGGAGCCTTCATGCATGTCGCTCCGCTTTCATGTTCGAATGTCGTCTCCCCGTCCAGAAAGAACCAGAGAATCGAAACATCCCGAGCCGCACACCGAGCTGCTGGCAGAAGCAGCGTATCTGCACAGAGCCCTTTGCGCTCCGCCGCATAGACACGAGCGTGGCGACTCACGCCCAACCAGAGTTCCATGCGCGACGGCCCCACTTCGATGCTGCTTGTGGCGAAGAACATGATGTTCTCCGGTGGTACGCATACGCCTGCGAGAAGCTGTCATCGTGTCTGAAACTGTTGGCGAACGAGGGGCCTGCCTCACAGCCGAGCGAGGGTCGGACCATCACGCGCAACTTGGCACCCGGTGACAATTAACGCGTACGCACGTTCGACCACGCCGGCGGCAGCGTGAAGGGCGTCGTGCGAAACGCGGTGCCAGAGGTTGCTGTTCCCCACGTGAACCCGAGTCCTTCGGCGAGGACACGGACCACCTCGTCGGGCGACAGTCCCGCTTCACGGAGGCTTGCAATGGTCGCGCCTTTCGTTCGCTTTTCGAGCCGCGCGCCGTCTGCGTCGAGCACCATCGGGACGTGCGTGTAGTGCTCGGTGACATGGCCTCCGAGCAGCGTCATGAGAAGGCGTTGCCGCGCGGTCGAGCCGAGAAGGTCTCGGCCCCTCACGACGTGCGTGATGCCCATCTCTGCATCGTCCACGGACACGGCAAGCTGATAGGCGTAGATGCCGTCGCCTCTTCGCAGCACGAAGTCGCCAACGTCGCGGTCGACATGCTGCGCGACGGTACCGCCTCCGCGCACCTCATCGATGAAGCGGACGACCGTGCCCTCTGGGACACGCAAGCGGAGCGCAGGCTTTCTCCGCATGTCTCGCTTCGGTGACTTGTCTCGACACGTTCCAGGATAGACGAGCTCTTCACCAGCGTGGGGCGCGCTCGCCACGCGCGCGATTTCCGTCCGCGAGCAATCGCAAGGGTACACGAGACCGAGGGCGTCCAGTTTGCGGAGCGCTGCGTCGTAGCGATCGAAGCGCTCCGATTGCACGTACGGTCCGAATGGGCCACCCTCGGAAGGCCCCTCGTCGAAGCGGAGACCGAGCCAGGCCAAATCTGCGGCGATGCGGTCGGCGGAACCAGGCACCGTCCGCGGAGTGTCGATGTCTTCGACACGTAGGATACGCACGCCTCCGAGCGCATGAGAAGCGATCGCCGTCCACGCACCTCCTACGTGCAGATCTCCGGTCGGCGACGGCGCAAACCGCGTTCGGATGTTCACGTGCCGACGCGCCCCGGAGTCAGCGAAACACGAGAGAACGCCGCATGCGCCTCCTCGGTCGCCGCGCCCGGCAAGCAGAGCGTGAATTTGGCGCCGCCCAAGTCGGACGACCCCGCCTCTATCGTGCCGTTGTGCTCGACGACGATCTTCTTCACGATCGCGAGGCCGAGGCCCGTACCGTCCGTCTTCGTCGTGAAGTACGGCTCGAAGATGCGTGACAGCGCTTCTTTCGGAATACCCGGACCGCTGTCTTCGACCTCGATGCATGCGTCGCTCCCACGGACCGAGCCACGAACGCGAACACGCGCCCCGCTCTCCATGCCACGACAAGCCTGCACGGCATTCCGTACGAGGTTCACCACCACGCGTCGCATCATCTGCTTGTCCATCGCACAAGGCACCGCACTGTCGGGCGTCTCCCACTCGACGACCACGTTTCCGAGCAGGAGCGGTTCGCCATCGGGGCCGTCGCCGGCAACGGCCGCGTCATCCATGTGCCCCAGTTGGTCGGCACAATCTGCGATGAACTCGCGCAAATCAGAGGCCTCCGGCTCGGCGTGGGGCAGCCTCGCGAACCGCGAAAAGTTTCCGACGAGACGCCGCAATGTGCCGACTTCCTCTTCGACGACTTCACGTGTCGTTTCGAGGAGCTGTTTGTACGTGGGTTCGGAGCCCGAATACTTTCGGTGGCACTCTTGAACGGCAAGCAGGATGGGCGTGAGCGGGTTCTTGATTTCGTGCGCGAGGCGCTGCGCCATCTCTTGCCAGGCGCCCATGCGCTGGAGAAACTCGATGCGAGCGCGTGCCGAGCCCATCTCGCCGACCATCTGGTTGAAGGAGCGTGCAAGCTCCGTGAGCTCGTCGGAGCCGGTCACAGGGACGCGAACGGAGAGGTCGCCAGCACCGGCTCGACGGATGGCCACGCTGAGTCGATTGATACGACGCGTGACGCCTCGCGCGAGTAGCGCACCGAGAACGACCGTGACCAGCATCGTGATGCCGAGCAGCGCTGCGAATGCCTGTGTGTAAGCCCCATAGAGGTTCGATCGAGATGCCTCGAGCTGATGGTACTTTTGGACGACCGCACCTGCCTTCTCGAGCTCGTCGAGGCGCTTTCGCGGAACCGCAAACGAGGCGACGAGGGTGGCGCTCGTGCTCTCGACCGGCGTTCGAACTTCGAGGCTTCGTTCGGTCTTCTCGTCGACCCCTTGCCCTCGTGAGTGTGTGCCGAGCGGCGCTCCATTCTCGTCTTCCACGCGCAAGTCGACCAAGTTGACGGACGTTTCGAAAAGCTGTGCCAGACGTGCCGTCGATCGCGTCGTGTCCTTGTGGGCCACTGCGGTGACGAGCAGAGGATCTCGTGCGAACGACTGGGACTGATGCCGCAAGTCGTCTTTCACGACCTTCACGTAGTCCTTGTAGACGTCGACGCCGCGGTCGAGTTGCTCACCGACTTCTGCGTTGAACCAAAGCCTTGCGGCACGACTGAAGAGCGAGTTGCCGAGGGTTACCGCGACGACGAGCGGCAATGTCGCAACCAGGAGAACGACGAGCGCGAGACGAAGCTCTGTTTTCCCGGAGAGCCGAGAAAGCCGCGTGCGAAGGCTCGGTTTGTTTCGTTTCTGTGAAGGCGGACTCACCCGGGGAATATACAGCGCGGAGCGGCGACGTGCTGCCTATCCCGCGGGTTGCTACGGGCCCCACCACAGGACTTCGTGGCACTGCGGCTTTTCACCGTGGGCGAAGTGGATTTGGAGCTTGTCGCCAGAGACGATCACTCGCGGGTCGGGAAACTTGTCGCACGCCACGTAGAGGCTCGCTTCGAAGCCGTCCTTGCCGAGCCAGAAGAGATGGAGACCCTTGTCACCTCGTCCATAGAGGAGGAGCATGCGGCCGCCGCCCAGAAACATCGGCTGGAGCCAAGAGAATCCGTACGCCTCGAAGCGTTCCGGTGTGGGGAAGTCTTTGCCGACGTCCTTCAGCTCGGGCAGGTGGGCCTTCAAGTACTTGTAGAAGATGTCGTAGCGCACCTTTTGGACACGCGGCAGCGTTCGCGCGTCCGCTCCTTCGAACACTACGGGCATGTCCTCCCGCTTTCGGTGCGGCGATTCGACGTACGCGCGATAACGATCCGCGAGCGAATACGTCCCTAGCTCCGCGTCGGAGAGGGAACGAAGCCACCAGTGGAATACGGGAAGGAGCCCATCCCCTCGTGGAGAAGAAAGCGCAACGAGGCTTTCCCAAAGTGGACGTCGTACGCGCCACGCGCCGCCATGGTTCCGGACGATGCACGCCCCGACATACGCCGAGCCGTGGACAACCGCTTGAAAGAGTGTCGACGGGTTGGGTACGCCTGCTTCGGGTGCTGCGCCGGAGGGGACGACCTCGGAAGCCCAAGCGTCGCGCACTTCCTTCGTGATGGCAGCGCTCAGTCGATGAACGCTCGCGTCCGAGTAATCGAGCCCCAAGTCGCGCGCGAAGAGCACTTTGGACATGGCTACGAAACGCGCGGCAGCGTCATCGAGGTGCGAGAGAATGTTCGCATTGCCACTCGGGTTCGCGTCTTCCTGACGCGCCCTTTCGAGATCAGCACGCGCGTCTGCAGGATAGAGCGCCCGGAAATGCTGGTTCCACAGTTCGTCTGCGGTGAGCTCGGGCGCGAGGGGCGCGTTCATGTTCCCTCAGGTAGCACGAGTGGCGTCTCCCTGAGGAGTGCTACTTCTTCAGGAGCGGGAGACGCACGTGATCGTCTTTGCCCGGTTCGAGCTCGAAGAACGCAAGGTACTTCTGGACGCGCTCTTCGAGCGTGGGCGCATCGATCGCGTCGCAGAAGGCATCGGCTTCGTAGCTACGACACACTTCCGGCCTTTGGTCGTAGATGGCGCAGAGATTGTCTGGCCCCAAGTGAATGCACGGAACACCGAGCGCTTTGCCGAGCGCCGCGATGTCCGGAGCGACGCAGCATGCGCCGCATGCCGTGCACGCGCGCTTCTCCACGCGTGGCGCGTTCATGGTTTCGGATGCGCCATGAAGAATGCATGGATCGCTTCGATGCCTGCACCAGCGAGGTCGGGCTCGTGCGTACTCCCCTGCATCGTCCAGAGCTCTACGGCGACCCCGCGGGCGCAGCGCTCGAAGCGCAGCTTTGCGGTTTCAGGGCCAGGCGCCGCGCGATCGTGGTCGAAGCGATCGGCGCTTTCCGTTCCTTCGCCGGCGCAACGGTTTCGTTGCGCCCACTGCGTCGCGGCTTCACGAGCAGACGGGTAAGGAGGATTTTGTTCGATGCGGCCACCTCCGAGGGCGATCGCCGTGTCCGCGGTACCGTGCAGCTGCACGACGGAGACCGGCTCGCTCGGCTGACAACGGCCCGCGTCTTTCCAGGGGAGGCCTGCAATGGACGCGATGGCGGCCACTTTTTCAGCACGTTCGCACGCGAGCCTGTGCGCCATGAATGCTCCATTCGAATGCCCAATCACGTAGACGCGCTTCGGATCGATCGGTGCGGTCGCGATGAGCTCGTCGATGACTCCGGACAAATACCGCACATCGTCCACGCCTGAACCGTGCCAGTTGCAGCATGCATCGCTCGCGTTCCAGAAACGGTAGCCATTCTTGTCCTTCGTGCCGTCGGGCCACGCGAGCGCGATGCCCTTCTCTGCCGCGAAGGCTTCGAGCTTCAGCATGTTCACTTCCTTCTGACCGTCGATCGAGTAGCCATGGAGGACGAGAACGAGCGGGACGCGTGCTCCAGCGCGCTTTTCGAGTTTCGGAACGAAGAGACCATAGGGGCGCGCTGAAGAGACGCCGGGCGCAAAGGCGGGACGTGGCGGTTCGGCCGCACACGCTACGAGCGCTATCGACGAAGTGACAGCAGCTACCAGGCGACTTCCCGTTCGCGACATCATGACCTCACCCATGATGACACGGACAAAATGAAAAGAGCGCCTCCTTTCGGAAGCGCTCTCGTCGTCGAAACTCGCAGCGTGAAGCTGCTTATTTCAGTGGCCGGGTGCGAAGTCGAAGGCCCAGGTGCCTTGACCTTCGCGGGCGTCGGCCGGATTCATCACGAGGCCACCGAGGTTCTTCGTGACGCATTCCTGCACGGGCGCCGGCGCCGTCGTCGCGGCGGGGTCAACCGTCGGATTCTGGAGCGCACCGGTGCTCTTTTCCCAGGTGAACTTGATCGTCACCTTGCCAGCGGCGCCGGGGGTGCCCTTGAGCACGCCGTCGTAGCAGGCCTTCATGTCGTTGTGCTTGGTCTCGAAGAGCTTCTTCGTGTCGTCGCGGAACATGTCCGGGCTACGTGCGGCGAAGCTGCAACCAACGACCGCGCTGGTTGCCAGAGCGGCGAATGCAATGAGTGCTGATTTCTTCATGGTCTTTCGCCTCACTTCTTCTTGCCGGAGCTCTTCTTGATGCCTGCACCAACACCACTACCGCCGTTCGCGGGAGGAGGGGTCGGCGCCGGCGGGGGAGCCGCGGCTGTACCTGCGTCAGTGATGATGAACTCGACGCGGCGGTTCTTTTCCTTGCCCTCTTCCGTCTTGTTGTCGGCGATGGGCTTGGTCTCACCGTAGCCTTTGCCTACGAGGGTTTCGGCCTTGACGCCGCGCTTCACGAGCGCTTCCACGACCGACTTTGCGCGGTCATCGGAGAGCTTCATGTTGGCCTTGTCGTCGCCGTCGGCGCTCGCATGGCCCTGCACTTCGATGTGCTTGACCTGCGGGTTGTCCTTCATCGCCTTCGCGATGTCATCCAAGAGACCGTCGGACTCTTTCTTGATCGTGGCTTTGCCGAGATCGAATTGAATCTTCTCGCCGATCACGAACTTTTCCTTCGTGACCTCGACGCGCGAAGCGGGCTTCGGCGGCGGCGGGGGCGGCGGCGGCGGGGGCGGCGGAGCCGGCGGGGTTCCCGCAATGGCGCCGTTACCGGCAAACTGAGTGACGCCACCGCAGGCGGTCGTCGCCAGAAGGGCGAGGCCGAGAGCGGACACGATCACTTTCCTCGAATTGAGCATCATACACCTCATGTAAAGGCAATCTTAAGGCCGGAGTAAAACCTGTCGTTGGACGTTCGTCACCAAGAAAACTTCATTCGCGCATCATAAATATCGTTCCGCATTCGAAGCTCCTCCTTTTCAGTGCCGAGGAACGTCCCAACAGGCTGACATTCGTCCAGCATGCGGAACGAACGCATGCAGATTGCGCACTTCTTTCACTCGAGGTTCAGGGGTGCGCCGTCGCGCTAGCAGTCGGTGCGACGGCCGCCGACTGGGACTGCGCGTGCGCAAGAACGTCTTCCGCGTGTCCTGCTGGGCTGACGTCTGGCCAGACGTGGGCGACCTTTCCGTTCTTGTCGAGCAAGAACGTGACGCGTGAGGACATGCCGAGATGGCTCTTCACACCGAAGCTCTTCGAGATCGCCCCGTCGGCGTCGGCGGCGAGCGGAAAGGGCAATTTGAACTTCGTACGGAATTGCGCATGGCTCTCTTCCGTATCTTGCGAGACCCCGACGACTTTCACGCCTGCTGCATCGTATTTCGAGAATGAATCGCGGAATGCGCAGGCTTCCTTCGTGCAGCCCGGGGTGTCGTCCTTTGGATAGAAATAGACGACGACCTGGGAGCCCCGAAGCTCGCTCAGCTTCAGCGTCGTGCCCTTTGCATCGCGAAGGCTGAAGTCCGGCGCTTGGGCCCCGACACCGAGCAGGCCTTCGCCGCCGTCAGGTCGCTTCACGATCGACGATCCGCAGCCTGCTCCGAACGTGGATACGCCCGAGAAGGCCAGAAGTCCGAGGGTTGCTACGAAGGCGGTGTGCCATGCGCGTCGCGAATTCTTCATGCTCGATTCGTTAGCACCGTTCGAAACGTCTGCGAACTGCACCCGACGGGGCGCTCACGTTTTCTGCGCAACTTTTGCGCGACGTTCCTCGAGCTCCTCGAGTGTCTTCGGCCAGTCGTCCCGAAGGAGTCGCGACAATGCGCGATCCGCGAGGAGCTTTCCCGCTGTCTGGCACTCTGCGCAATAGTTGGCTTCGTTCTGTGCGTAGACGATTCTCTGCACTTTACACCCACAGACAGGGCAAGGCTTGCCGTACTTCCCGTGCACGGCCATTTCCTCGCGGAAGGCCGTCACCTTCTCGGGAAAGCCCGGCTGCTTCCTGAAGATCTCCGTGAAACGCGTTAGCACCCGACGCGCACTTTCGTGGAGGCGCTTCCATTCGTCGTCCGTCAGCGCATCGGTCATGCGGAAGGGTGACAGCTTCGCTGCATGCAGGATTTCGTCGGAGTAGGCATTGCCGATCCCGTCGACGAGCGTCGGATCGGTGAGTGCACGCTTCAGCGTATGTCTTCTTGTGCGGAGAGCGTTGGCAAAAGCCGTCTTCGAGACCTCGCGAACGTCGACGCCACCGCGGTCGAACGACGCGAGGGCCTCTCGCCCCGAGACCACGTGGATCGAGGCCCGCTTCTTCGTGCTGGCTTCGGTAAGCAAGAGCGAGCCGGAATCGAAGTCGAAAGAAGCGAGGCCGATCTTTCCGGGGATGTTCGGCAGGGGCGAGCTCGACGTCTTCTTCTCGGCCCAGCGGAAGCGCCCCGCGATCATGAGATGAATGACGATGAATACGTCGCCGGGAAACTCGAGCACGATGCGCTTGCCGATGCGTGAAACGCGCTCGACCTTCGCGCCTGCGAGCGATGCGGGAGACGGAGTCACCGTACGAAGCACGAAGGGCGAGGCAAGACGCACGCCGATACACACGTGACCGCGCACGCGCTCTTCGATGCGTTCTTGATAGACGAGGATGTCGGGAAGCTCGGGCACGAACCGTATTCTCCTTCGGCGAGACGAGGATGTCGGATTCTATGTAGCGATACCCCGAAAGGCCGGTCGATTTTTTCTGACCTTGGATCGCTCTTGTGGCGAATCTTGCCAATTCGTATTCGTCAATCGAAACGCACGTTTATGTGCAGTGTACACTTAATAGGTACTCTACATTGGCGTGTGAGACCACTTTGTGGCTCGTTCCGCGACACGACATTTGATGGAAGTGACCAAAAATCCGTCGTTAGACTCGCTTCCATGAAACGAACATCGAGCTTCTTCCTCGCCGGCTTCGGAACCATTGCGATGGCACTCGTCACGAGTGTCGCGAAGGCAGAACCTCCGGCGAGCGACGGACCCATCATGGCCTCTGAGCTCGAGATCGTCGCGAAGCACAAGCGTGCTGCCGATCTCTACGAGAGCGGGCTCCTGTCATTCGAGCGCGGCAACATGATGCTCGCCATCACCGACTTTCGAAGCTCCTACGAACTCGATCAGGACTTTCATGTACTTTACAATATTGCAGAGTGCGCCCGAAGACTCGGACACGACGTCGATGCAGCACGCGCGTACGAAGCGTACTTGCGCGAGGGGGGAAACCGCATTTCGAAGGACCGCTTCGACGAAGTGGTCGCGCACCTCGCGATGCTACATGGGCGAACGGCGTCGCTCGTTCTGACCGTCGACGAGCCTTCCGCCGATGTCTTCCTCGATGGCAAGAAGATCGGGGTCACACCGATGGCGGAAGTCCGGGTGCTTTCGGGTGTTCACCAACTTCGAGTCATGAAGCATGGCTTCGAGCCCGAGATGCGCTCGCTTTCGTTCGCGGGAGGAGGCGAGCAAGTCGTCAAGGTTCGACTCGAGCGAAGTGCGGAGACAAGGAAACTCGGAGCGAACCCTTTGCCCATGTGGATCTCGTGGGGAGTGACCGGGGCGGGAGCATTGACGACGCTCGGCCTATCCTTGTGGGCGCAAGCGCTCCGGACGCCGGTGCCTCCGGGGCCAGAGATCTACACGTCGCGAGACTTGGCCCGCGAACGAGAACTCCAGGGGCAGAACTACGCGGCCGACGGTTTGTATTCCGCCTCGGTCGTGGCCGGCGTCGCAACCATCGGATCGGGGTTCCTCTCCCTCGTGTTCACCGCAGCGCACATCGTCAGCAAGAGCTCCGAAGAGAAGTCCGCGACCGCGGCAGGCGTCTGGTTCGACGGGCAAACGGTTCGCGGTCGATTCTGAGAGGAGGCGAATCCCCGGTCGACCTGCGTCATTTTTTTTATGATCGGTGCCGAATAATCAGAGCCCCGCTGCGTCTAAGTGGGTACTGAGTGCCAGTTTTGTGAATGCGGCTATCGCTTCAGAATCCATGGCTTTTTCGGAGCATCCATGAAGACAGCAAGCGTATTTGGGGTGTTGGGAGTCCTTCTTTCCGCGGTCGTTGCCTGCACGACGGAGGTCGCCGGGACGAATGCGAGTGATGGCGGCACGAATGCGACGCTGAATCCTGCCTGCTCGCTCCTCGCCACTTGCTGCGACAGGTGGCCCGCAGACGTGCGACGCAGCTGCACGGGGCCCGTCGAGGCGAACGGCGATGGCTGTCGTGCACTCCTGTCGAACAACGCTGCCGTCGCGGCCTACTGCCCCGAGCTTTCCGTGGAGAGCTGCTCCGAGGACTTGAAGAAGGTCTTGCCGGAGCAATGCGGTGGCCCCGGAGGGGGCGTTCCGACCGGTCTCACGTCATTCCGCGCGTCGAACGTGGGAGCTCTTTCGGCTCCCGATGGCGTCGTCGACATCACGCTGCCCAATGACTACCGCGAGTGCACGATCGATACCGCCACGGGCACGAGCAGCTGCATCACGGGAGGCGCCAAGCTCATCGCCAAGAGAATGGCCGACTACGACGTCCTCTTCGCGAAGTCGATCTCCATTCCCCCGAAGGTGCAGTTCAAGTTGACCGGTCAGCGCCCCGCGATCCTCGTGGTAACGGAGAGCATCGATGTCCAGGGCACGCTCAGTGTTGGCTACGTCGGAGACATCTTGGATCCGAGCGGCCAACGGCCCGGATCCCTTGTGACGGGCCCTGGGGTCGGTAGCGGTTACTATGGCGGCGGCGGCTACTGCGGCGTCGGTGGTCTCGGCTACAAAGGTGCAGGCAAGCAGGGCACGACGTATGGCAATGCGTCGCTCGTTCCGCTGGTCGGCGGATCGCATGGCGGCGACAGCAGCAGAGGGGCCGGCGGAGGCGCACTGCAGATCGTTGCGGGAAAGACGGTCACCGTGAACGGCGTTCTTCTCGCGAACGGCCAAGACGGAGACGATGGCGGCGGCGGCAGCGGCGGCGCATTGCTCGTCGAAGCACCGAGCATCGAAGGCACCGGCGTCCTTGTCGCCATCGGCGGTCGAGGCGCCGACGACGCCAATGCGGGAAGTGGAGGCGGTGCAGGCGGCGGGCAGGACGGCACCGCAGCGGGCAAGGACGCAGCGCAGGCCTATTCCGGCGGTGGGGGTGGTGCGGGTCGCATTCGGCTGAACGCACGCACGCAGAACTTCAAGGGGAAGCTCATGCCGAACGAGAGCTCGACCTGCGCGTCCAAGGGAACGCTCGCCGACCCCTGATCAGAGACCGAGGAGCTTCGTCATCGATGCTTCGTCGGCCGGCGTGAACGGGTACTGATCGAAGTCGGTGCTCGCCACCCAACGGAAGCTTGCGACCATGCGAGCTTCTGGTTCGTCACCCGGCTCGAGCGTACACGCGTAGAGAAACAACTCCACGGTGTAGCGCTCGTAGGGATGCATGACGGAGCTGATGAGTTTTCCAGGTCGAACACGTGCGCCGAGCCGGTGCATCACTTCGCGCTCGAGCGCAGCCGCATCGGCTTCACCGGGCTCGACCTTGCCGCCGGGAAACTCCCACAGGAGAGGAAGCACGGCCGTGGCCCTTCGTTGCGTGATGAGATACTTCCCATCGCGCTCGATGACGGCGGCAACGACTCGGACCGTAGACATGAGGCGCGCCGCCGAAAGCGCCCTTAGAGCGCCACGCGGAAGAGTTGTTGGCCCATGAGAAGAACGTCGCCGGTCTTCACTTCGACTTCGCCGCCGATACGGAGGAAGGTTCCGTTCGAGCTTCCGAGATCGGTCAAGAAGAGCTTTCCGCCCTCCTTGTTGATGCGGCAATGGAGACCCGAAACGTAGCCATCCTCCGGGAAGAGGACGTCTCCGCGCTCGCGTCCCATGTGGAGGCCAGACTCGGGAACCGGAAACGCATTGCCCGAAGTCTCGCGACCCACGACGAGCGCGATGCGACCAATGTATCCCTTGGCCGGCGAGCCGAGACGCTCGACGCCGTCCGGTGACTTGGCCGGAACTTCGAGGGCCTCGAACTTCATGATCTCTTGGCCGATGCGGAAAACGTCGTTCGCCTTGATCTCGACGGGAACGTCACGTGCGAGCTTCTTGTAGACGCCGTTCAGCGAGCCTTCATCCTTCACGGTGAGCTTGCCGCCGCTCTGCTTGAAGCGCGCGTGCACGGGGGAGAGGTAGCTGTCGGCAGCAAAGATGCCGCCCGTTTCGCGACCCACCGCGAGGTCTGCGGAGGCGAGCGTATAGGTTCCAGCCTCGGTGCCATCGGCGCGAAGCGCGGTGAGGACCGCGGGCTTTGCCACCGGCGCCGCACTCGCGGCCGGAGGCGCGGCGGGAGCAGCTGCAGGCGCGGCGGCAGGCGCGGCCATGAGACGGAAACCACAGGCAGCGCAGAAGAGGTTGCCACCGGTATTCACGTGCCCGCACTGAGGACATGCCGCGGACGCCGCAGCGGCCGGTGCAGCAGGGGCAACGACGGGTGCAGGTGCAGGCGCAGCAGGTGCAGGCGCAGCTTGCGGCGCGACCGATGCTTGCTTGACCCCTTGACCCGGCGTATTGCGCGGCGCGGCCGCCTTCGCACCGCCATCACGCGGAAGCTCGGCGCCACACCCCAAGCAAAACTTGTAGTGGTCCTGATTCTCTTTGGTGCACTTCGAACAGATGATCACCTTCGACGGCTCCTCGTAGGGGGAATGGCGGGATGGCAGGGATGGCGGGCGGGATGGACAGGCTACGTGAACTTCCCGTCCGGGAGAACCATTTAGTTGGCGTTCGGCCGCTGCAAAGCGGGTAGGGTGCGTTTTTGGAGGCAACTACCCATGGTCCAAGCAACTTTTCCCGACATTCAGATCCCCGGCACCGGCGAGCTCCGCGCGCGCTTCACGACCTCGATGGGCGTGATGGTCGCGGTTCTGGAGGAAAATAGGGCTCCGAACACGGTCAAAAACTTCGTCGGCCTCGCCACCGGCACGCAAGAGTGGAAGCACCCGGCGACGGGCGAGATCAAGAAGGGCGTGCCGTACTACGACGGCACCATTTTCCACCGTGTCATTCAGGACTTCATGATCCAAGGCGGTGATCCGATGGGCAAAGGCACGGGCGGCCCGGGCTATCGCTTCGCCGATGAATTCCATCCGGAGCTGAAGCATGTCGGCGTCGGCATCCTCTCGATGGCGAATTCGGGCCCGAACACCAACGGCTCACAGTTCTTCATCTGCGAGAAAGACACGCCCTGGCTCGACCGCAAGCATGCTGTCTTCGGCAAGGTGATCGAGGGCGCAGACCTCATTCCGAAGATCACGCGCGTGGCCAAGGGCCCCGGCGACAAGCCATTGCAAGACGTCGTGCTCCAAAAGGTCGAAATCTTCCGGGCTTGATGGAGAGCGCATCATGCGCGCCTGCGCGCCCGCGTTCCGCGAGCGCCTTGCGCGATCAGGGTTTCGCCTGGGCGACTCCGTCTTTCCAGACGTAGAAGCCTTCCCCTGATTTCTTTCCGAGCTTTCCTGCGCGCACCATCTGCCGCAGGAGAGCCGGCGGCCGAAACTGTTCGCCGAGCTCGCGCTGGAGGTGCTCCAAGATCGCGAGCCGCACGTCGAGGCCGACGAGATCCGTCAGCTTGAGGGGTCCCATGGGGTGGCGGTAGCCGAGCTCCATGCCGCGATCGATGTCAGCGGCACTCGCGACACCGCTCTCGACCATGCGCATCGCTTCGGCCCCGAGAATGACGCCGAGGCGGCTCGTCGCGAAGCCGGGCACGTCGTTCACCAAGATGGGCGTCTTGCCGATTTCGGCAGCGAAGGCGAGCGAGCGCTGCACGGTGTCTTCGCTCGTGAGCATACCGCGCACGACCTCGAGAAGTTCCATCACGGGTGGCGGGTTGAAGAAGTGCCAGCCTACGACGCGGTCGGCGACGCCGACCCTTCGACCGAGCTCGGTCACGGAAAGCGACGATGTGTTCGTCGCGAGAATCGCCATGCGCGCCGCAACGGGTGCCACTTCGCGGAAGAGCGCCACTTTGAGGTCCATGTTCTCCGGGACGGCTTCGATGACGATGTCCGCGCCCCTCGCGCATTCGACGAGGTCGGTTGCGACGGACAAGTTGCGAAGCGTGCCGACGCGCGCTTCCTCGGTGATCTTCTCTTTCTTCACGAGCCGATCGAGCACGTCGCGGATCGCGAGAAGGGCACTCGAAGCTTTCGACGGATCTTCGTCGAAGAGGCGCGTTTGATGTCCGCGCGATGCGCAGACCTGCGCGATTCCTTGGCCCATCGTGCCGGTCCCGAGGACGGCGATCGTTCGCGTAATCATGGTGTTCCTTCGTCGCAGCGCGTCGTCTCGCGCTTTCGATATGCATACACGAGGCTACCGCGACAGGAGAAGGGCCTTCGAAAGGAGCGCGCGATCCGAGATGGGTGCACTGCACGTGCGGCCCGTGCACACGTAGGCGACCGGCTCGTCGGCGGCTTTCTTTCCCTCGGCGAGGGCGGGCGCCATTTTCAACCCTTCTTCTTCGCTCGCGAACGAAAGGAGCGTGCGGGCGTGCACGTAGGCCTTCTGCGCTGTCCGGACGAGGTCGCGCGTGCGCGCGTCTGCCGGATCTCCGACGACCACGACCTCGGTTCCACCAGAGACGAGATCGTCGAGAGCGAGCAGTGTTTGACCGAACCCTTGCGCGTTTCCGAGCGCCACGGCTGCGGCCGCCATGAGGTCGCGGGCGGCGATGCTCGCGTATGGCTCTCCGACGAGTGCGCCGAGTGCTCGCAATAGCCCGAGGGCCACGGCACTTCCGCTCGGCACTGCACTGTCGTGCGTGTCCTTGGGTCGCACGATGAGACCTTCTGACGATCGCGCGGTCGTGAAGTAACTGGCGCCCGCGTTCGTTCCATCCCCATCGCGGAACGACCGAAGGATCTCGTCGGCGAGTGCTCGTGCGAACTGCAAGTGCGTCGCGTCCATCGTCGCATCGAACAGCGCGAGCGCAGCCTCGCCGAGGCATGCGTGATCCTCGAGGTATCCCTCGCCTCGCGCTTGCTCGGCCCCACCGTCCTTCGCGATGGAAAACCGCGCGAGACGAACGCGGCCGTCTTCGCGGGTCATGTGGCGCTTTTGGATCGCGTTCATCGCTCGCGCAGCGGCCTCCACGTAGCGCGCATCTCCGAGCGCCATGCCGGCTTCGGCGAGACCCTTGATCATCAGGCCGTTCCAACACGAGAGGACCTTCTCGTCGCGGAACGGCTTGGGCCTTCGATCGCGAAACGACAGCATGGCCGATTTCGCGCGCGCGAGGTGGGCTTCCGTTTCCGCTACGGATTCGCCCCTCGCATGCGCGAGCCGTTCGATGGGTGCGACGCGAGACAGCACCGTTTTTCCGGTCTCTTCGAAATTGCCTTCGTCCGTAATGCCGTAGAATGCACGCGCAACGTCGATCGCGTGCGTGTCTCCGGAGAGCGCGGCTTCGAGGTCGGTGCGGTCCCATACGAAGAAGCGACCTTCCTCGCCTTCGCTGTCCGCATCTTGGGTCGAGTAGAATGCTCCATCGGGGGCGGTCATCTCTCGAAGAATGTAGTCTGCAACTTCCCGAACGGTTTGGCCGTACGAAGCGTCTCCGAACGCTCGGTAGGCGTCTGCGTACAGACTCAAGAGGAGCGCGTTGTCGTAGAGCATCTTTTCGAAGTGGGGCACGAGCCACTTCTCGTCCGTCGAGTACCGGTGGAACCCTCCGCCCAAGTGATCGTAGATGCCGCCATCTTGCATCTTGTCGAGCGCGAGCATCACACGGCGTTCGGCCGCCGCACGCTCACGCGCCGAGGTGTCTGGCGATCCTTGAGAAACACGCAGCAGGATTCGGAGGAGCATGGGGTTCGGGAACTTCGGTTTCTTTCCGAATCCGCCGTAGACGTCGTCCATGCGGCGACCGAGTTCGGTCGACACCGTTGCCAGAAACCCTTTGCCGACAGTGACAGCGCCTCGATGCGAAGGTGACGAGATCTCCGCGATCTCTCGGGTGAGGCGCTCGGCCTGATCGACGACCTCATCGCGCTTCTCTCGATACGCGTCTGCGAGCGCCGTGAGAACCTCGGGAAAGCTCGGCATCCCGAACTTGGGAACGGGAGGAAAATACGTTCCACCGAAGAATGGCTTTTGCGCAGGCGTCAAAAAGACAGTGAGCGGCCAACCCCCACTCCGACCCATGAGCTGCACGACGAGTTGGTAGACTTGATCGAGGTCTGGTCGTTCCTCACGGTCGACTTTGATGCAGACGAAGTCACGATTCATCTGTGCGGCGATCGCTTCGTTCTCGAAGCTCTCGCGCTCCATCACGTGACACCAGTGACACGCCGAGTAGCCGATGCTGAGCAAGATGGGCTTGTCCTCGCGCTTCGCCATCGTGAGCGCTTCGTCTCCCCACGGGTACCAATCGACTGGATTGTGACCGTGTTGCACCAGATAGGGCGATGCCTCCATCAGGAGACGATTCGACGTTCGGGGTGAAGAGGTTTCGGAAGTCACACGAACACACGAGCACTTTTCCGAACCGGTCACCAGAGGGCCTTGCGACGGTGCGCCATTTTGCCTCGGTGAGCGCCTGCGCAAGCAACTGGACGGAAGCCCCCGTTTGTTGGCCCACCCGGGAGCGGTTTGGGAGAACGGACGCACAATTCCATGCGTCGTAGGGTGGCCTCTCTTTTCTCGATGATTTCGAGTATCGCGCTCGTCGTGGGAGGTCTCACCGCGTCCGCGTGTCATGGCTCCCCGCTCCAGCCATCCACCGACGCGCCTTCCGCCGATCGCGTCGCGAGCCGAGACGGTGCAACGCCGCTCAAGCCGTGGCCTGGAGGTTCCGCCAGCACGGACCATGGCGCCGATGCCAGCAACGCCGTAGCCCCAGGAACCAACGTCGATGGCGGTATGGGCGGGGACGCCGCAGGTGAGCCGATCGACGATCCCATGGCGAACCATCGAAACTCTCGCGAAGACCTCTTGCAGCTCTTCGCGATCAAGCCGCTCTCCGACAAGGAGAAGCGAGTCATCTTGCCCGAGCAGTTTCTCACTTCGGTCTTCGGTGTCGACGGGCCGCAGCATGCGAACCAAGGAAACAAAGACCGCGCCGAACACCTCATCTCGAAGGCGAAGTGTCTCGCGGGGTTGAAGGACGTCGTTTTGCAAACGCCAGAGCAGAAGGCTGCTTGCGGCGGCGCCGAGAACATGGTGCCGATCAACTTCGCCGGCAAGCCGCCCTACCTGTGCATGGACATCTTCGAATTTCCGAACAAGGCGTGCGAGCTCCCAGTGGTTTGGATCCCTCCGACGTATGCAAAGAAGGTCTGCGAGCTCCAAGGGAAGCGGTTGTGTTCGCAGGTCGAATGGAACCAAGCGTGTCGTGGTGACCCCGCGGGAGGTCCGGACACGAAGTACGCGTACGGCGACGAGCTAGACCTCTCGATCTGTCACACGAACAAGCCCCCGCGAACGAGCTGCGACCCCACGTCTGCCCGCAATGCGTGGAACAGCTGCACGACCGACTCGGAACCGAGCGGCAGCTTTCCGAAGTGTCGATCGCGTTTCGGTGTCTACGATCAGCACGGCAACGTCGCCGAGATCATGATGCGTAGAAACGAAGAGGGCAAAGTCGTGACACAGCTCAAGGGGAGCGCGTGGTTCTACATCAACGTCGCGCGCGAACCCGGCAAACCGCAAACGGCGCCGAAGAACGTCGAGACCTACCCGGATCATTGCAACTTCGACCCGCGATGGCACGTCGAGCCGATCGACAACGCGTGGCACGTCAACTATCACCTCGGCTTCCGCTGCTGCAAAAGCGTGCCCTGAGGAGGGCGCGGAATCCGCGGGTTGCGCTCCCAGGCGGGGGCTTCCGCGCGAAGCATCTCTCGGTAGCGTAGCGCGGGCGCCACGTCGTACGGCGCGAGGTCGACGCGCAGCAGGCCAGTGACTTCCGATCCTGCAAGCGTGGGACGCGCCAGGATCGCGCGAACACGCACGCCTTCTTTGGCAACCTCTCGCAACGCCGCCGCGAAGACGGGGTCGTGCGCGTCGCTGGGGCGCAGTGCTTTGGCGTAGCCGCATTGAACGACGAACAGCACTTCGGCGCGATGCCCCATGCGCACCGCATGCAGCAAGGAGTGAAGGTGTTTCGTCGCGCGCTCGCTCACGCTGTCCGGGAAGTACGCATGCCCATCCGGGTACACGAGATGACAGTTTTTCACCTCGATGAGCGTCGCTCTTCGCTTCGTGGATGGTTCAGACGTGCGCGTGGCCATCGGGTCGGGTCCGAGCCAGAAGTCGACGCGCCCATCGTGCCAAGGAACCTCTCGTCGAAAGAACTTCTCTCTCGTGTGCCCCGGGAGGACGCCTTCGTTCAGCATCTTCCACACGAGCCTGTTCGGAAAGGAAGTATCGGCCCCGATGAGGCCGCCGCGATCGTCTACCGTTCCCCCCCGTGGCCGCTCCGCAACCATCCATGTATAGCGCAGCTTTCCGGCACCTGCGGGTCGCTCCATGATCCATGCGCGACGACCCGGCAAGGTCAACCCCTCCATGCGACCCGTGTTGACACAGTGGGCAACGACTTCGGTGCCGTCCGAGAGTCGTACGTCCGCGAGAAAACGCTCGCGCCTTCGCAAAAGAACGCCCTCGATGAGCGGCCTCTCCCACGGCATGAACCAAGAACGCGACAGCACGACGATCGACTGCTAGCGTTTCTAGCTCGCCCAGGTAAGGCCGAACAGGTGAACGCATGTTAGATCCCGCCGTTTCCAAGAAGCGCTTCAAAGGTATGCTCGCCCGCGTGTTCTCCGACGGAACCGCCGACCCTCAGGAGCGCACGGAGCTCGAGCTTTTCCTCTCATCCGGTGAGCTGAGCCCCGAAGACGTGACCGAAGTCGTGGTCGACTTCGCGAAAACGACCCTCCGTATCACGCTTGCCGACGGCAAGATCACGCCTCACGAACGCGCGCGACTGAACGAGATCGTGAACGTGCTCCAAATCCCTCAATCACTCTTGCCCTACGAGTGGTACGCCGCGCTCATGGGCTGAGGTCTCCGCGGTCGCGCACGATTCGACATGTCTTCGTTCGCTCTTCTCTCGCTCGCAGGATGGCTCGCTACGGTCGTCACCGCTTTGCTCGTTCGCCGAACGCGCGCCTTTGCGGTCTTCGTCGGCGTCTTCATCGGCATCTACTCACTCGTCGCCTGCGCCATCGCGAGTCAGGTGCCCGCCACGCCTCCGTATCTACTCACGGTCTTTGCGGCATTCCACGTCACGGTCTTCGTGAACTTCTTCTCGCTCGCGAGACCACGCATGCGTCCGCTCGTGTTTCGGTTGCTCGTAAGCTGGCCGGCCGCCTTCTTCTCCGGCGGAACGCTGTTCGCGCTTCCGTGGGCCGTCGCCATCGCCCTCGGCTTTCATCCCTGGGGCGTTTGGATTCCCTACGCACTCGCAGCGGTCGGCCTCGTCCAATCACTGACGAGCCGAAAGGACACGGTCGATCTGGTCCTCGCTCAGCCCGGTGAGGCTCCCGTGCAAAACGTCGTACCGCATCCTCGCGGGTCGCTTCGCGAAGAGCGCCCGCTTCGCATCGTGCAGGTCAGCGATCCGCACCTAGGCCCCTTCATGTCCGTGCGGAGGTTCCGGAAGATCGCCGAGCGCGCCGTCGCCTCAAACCCCGACCTCGTGTTTTTGACGGGCGACTTCCTCACGATGGAATCGCACCACGACGAGACACTCTTGCTTCGTTCGCTCGAGCCGCTCAAAGCCCTTCGAGGTCGAGTGTTCGCGTGCTTCGGCAACCACGACTACGAAGCGCCCGAGCACGTGAAGGGCGCCTTGCGCGAAAACGGCATCACGCTCCTCATGGACGAGGAGGCCGTCGTCGAAACGGGCGCGGGACCGGTCCAGATCTTGGGCGCGGAATTCGTCTGGCGCAATCGCGACGTGCACCTCCGCGCGATCTGCGAGAAGTATCCGAGGCGTCCAGGAACCACACGCATCGTGCTCCTCCACGACCCTGGCGCGTTCAAGCATTTGCCGGAGGGTGAGGCGGACCTCGTGCTCTCTGGTCATACCCACGGCGGCCAAATCGGCCTCGTGAGTCTCGGTCTCGAGTGGACCTTCATCCGGCTCTTCGGAAAGAAGATGCCCGACCACGGCTACTGGGCACGCGGCAAAGATCGGCTCTACGTGCACCGAGGGACGGGCCATTACGGCTTTCCCCTGAGGCTCGGCGTGCCGGCAGAGGAGAGCCTCCTCCGCGTTCACCGTTTCGCGGGCGACGCTGCGGAATGATGCCGTGAGCGCATGCGCAGGAACGGAGTCTCGAGGAAACGGTAGCTGATGCGCGCAGCAGCGTAGGAAAGCGCGAGCGCGGCGGCGAAAAGAGGGAGCATGCGCTCGGTACCAGGGAGCAGCGGACGGAGGCCTGCGATGACGGCCACGTGGACCATGTACACGCCGTAGCTCACGGCGCCGAGCGACACCATCGGGCGCGCGCGTAGGAAGGGCGCAAGACCGTTGTCTTCGCGCACCGTGCACGCAAGAACGAGCAGCGCGAGCACCACGTGGGTGGTGAAGAGCGAGACGTGCGGAAGCGCAATGGCTGCCACGAGGAGCGCAAAGGAAAAGGGAGCGCTCGCGCGATGCCCCGCGACCACGTGGAGCAAGCGAAATGCGCGTTTCTCGTGCGCGAGACATGCGGCGATCGCGCCCAAGCAGATTGGCGACGCGATGCTCTTGAGCATGCGAAGGGTGGTCGACCCTTCGGCGAACAGAAAGGCCAGTGCGCCGCGTTCGGCGAGCTGATCGACGAGGAGGAGCGAGATTGCGGCAATGAGGGGAAGCCACCGGCCCCGGAAGAGCCATGGCCAGAGCGCATAAAACTGCTCCTCGGTGGCGAGCGACCAAGAAAACGCGAACACGACGGGGTGCGGCACCGTGAAGTCGACGAACCAATTCGTCGTGAAGGTTGCGAAAAATGGCAGGCTCGCGAAGAAGTGCGCACGAAGCGCGGGCGCGGGCGGCCAAGCGATCGCCCGCACGACGTAGAGCGCCAATATTGTATAATACAAGGGAAAGATGCGAAGAACGCGTCGACGATAGAAGTCCCGAACGGAGATGCGAGCCGCCGGAGTGCGATCGCGTTCACGAAGGAGCAACGTCGTGATCAGAAAGCCGCTGATCGTGAAGAAGAGGTCGACTCCGAGCGGCCCTTTTCCGAGGATTCCCTCGAGCGGTCGCGGGGTCGCGTGATGCCACACCACGGGAAGGATGGAGAGCGCGCGGAGGCCATCGAGGGAGCCGAAGGTCGCGGTCTCCCGAAAGCGCGCATACGGCGCAAACGCCGCAGGCTCGGTCACGCGAGGGTTGCCGTCCGTCACCATGGAAGCTCCCGCTTATACCCTGGTCAGCGGCCATTTTGAGCTCCGCGGAAGGAGCCCGTCTGATGTATGCTCGCGCGTGGAGGAGTGTCCGAGTGGTCTAAGGAACCGGTTTTGAAAACCGGCGACGGTGCAAGCTGTCCGGGGGTTCGAATCCCTTCTCCTCCGCAAGCGCGACAGACTGGAATTGGGCCTCAGCAGGTATGTGAGGCCCAATTCCAGCCCGTCGCTCGCGCACTCGTCTGGTCGGGCGGGCTTTAGACATTCCCTCCGGGAATGTTACGAATCCCTTCTCCTCCGCAAGCGCACTCGTCTAGTCGGGCGGGCTTTAGACATTCCCTCCGGGAATGTTACGAATCCCTTCTCCTCCGCAAGCGCGCTCGTCTAGTCGGGCGGGCTTTCGACATTCCCTTCGGGATTTCGCCTTTCGTATCAGCTCGACGTGAAGTCGCAGCTCCCGATGCACGTTGTCGTTTGCCCTTCGGGGCCCGTCTTCACGCCTGTTCGGGTAGCCTTGCGGGTTCTCCGCACGGAAAGGACGAGGTTCTCGGAATCTTTGGTTGTCTTCTTGGTGTCTTGCATACCCAGAATTGTCATCAGGCCATCGGGCGCATCACGACGGAACCAGACACGAGCACGGGCACGTGGCGACTGCCGTGCGCGCGATGTTCGCGTCGCCGGGCCGACCGAGGTTGGGCAAGCGCTGGACAGGTACTCCCCGGAGGTCGATTTCCAAGCTCTGCCATGCCGTCTTTCGACGCGTGCTTTTCAGACGAAACGACCTGTGAGACCCTTTTCGCGGGGTTATGGATCTGGTCGAAGTTTGGCTGCACTCACGGACAGGCGGACTGTTTCTCGTCGGACGCGATGGTCAGTTGGCATTCGGCCCGGTGAGCGCAGACGAAGTCCTCCACCTCTACCGCTATGCGACGAGCACCTGCGAATCGCAGCGGCCTGCCTTCTACGAAGTCTTCACGACATTCGACAATCCATATCCAAAGAGTGAGTTCGTGAAATGCAGTCCCGCGGAGCTCGAGCCGAGCGTCACCGAGGAACTCGTCCCCGTCGACGTGCACGTGTGGGTCGACTTCTTTGCACAGGTCGAAGAAGGCCGTGTTGCCGACGCCAAGCGGCTCGCCGAAGCAGCCGGCGCAGCGGACGGCCTCGTGCTGCCCACCGTGGGCCGTCTCATCGCTCCCTTTCGCGCCCACCCCGTCGGAAGCATCGTCCTTTGCCCGCGCATCGTCGCCGGCGAGACCATGACGGTGGTCGAGTGGCCGTAGACTCGCCAGCTTCTCCTCATTCATCCTCGGAGGAGCTAGCGCAACTGCGCGAAGCGGAGCGTTCGAGCCACGCGCGATATCTCGCGGTATTCGAGAAGTCTCCGTTTGCACTCGCACTGACGCGAATCACGGATGGTGCGATCGTGGCGGTGAATGATGCGTTCTTGCGCCTCTTTTCTTTTTCGCGCGAAGAAGTGATCGGCAAGTCGAGCGTCGAGCTCGGTATCTCCGATGAAGCCTCACGCAACCGCGTTGCCGAAGAGCTCCGCGCCCATGGTGAAGTGCACGGACTCGAAACGACGCGTCGCACCAAGACGGGTGAAGAACGCACCCTCTCGCTCACGATCGTTCGCGTGCGCGTCGGCGAGGCAGAACACGTCCTCACCACCATCGAAGACATCACGGAACGAAAGCGAACCCGCGAAGCGCTCCACCTCCTCGCGGAGGCGAGCAGCACGTTCACGGCGTCGCACACCATCGAAGAGAGCCTGCTCCAAGTGGCTCAGCTCGCCCTCACGACCTTTGCCGACGCTTGCAGCGTGTATTTGAAGGAGGCCGACGGCTCCGTGAGCCAGGTGATCACTGCAGGCAACCGAACCGAAGGTCAGCGCGCTGCTTATCGCGCAGCTGCGCTCACACCGGATGCGCCGTTCGGATATCCCAAGATCATTCGCACCGGCCAGGTCGAGTGGGTCGAGCACATGACCGATGCGCACGTGCGCGCGATGGCTTCGAGTGAAGCGCATGCCCAGTCGATCGCGGCCCTCGGCGTTCAGTCCTACATCGGAGTTCCACTCACGCGAAAGGCAACGACGATCGGTGCCTTCTTCTTCGTCCGCAACAAACCAGGAGCCCACTACGTCGCAGCTGACGTGATGGTCGCGGAGGAACTCGGCAAGCGCGCGTCCATTGCACTCGAGAACGCCCTTCTGCTCGAGGAGGCCACTGCACTCGCCACGGCAGAGGCCGACGCACGACGCAAAGCAGAAGAAGCAACGCGCCTCAAAGACGAGTTTCTCGCCACGCTCAGCCACGAACTGCGCACGCCTCTCCATTCCATTCTTGGCTGGGGGCGCATGCTCCAATCGGGGCGCGTCGCACCTGAACGACAAGAGCACGCCATCGCAACCATCGTGCGCAATGCCCTCGTCCAGAATCAACTCGTCGACGATCTGCTCGATCTCAGTCGAATCGTGTCGGGCATGCTTCGCATCGACGTCGAGGTGCTCGACTTCGTTCCCATCGTCGAGAGCGCCCTCGACGTCGTTCACGTGGCGGCAGACGCGAAGGGCATCTCGCTCGAACGCTCGCTGGCCCCGGATGCGCGATACTTCTCAGGCGACGGAGGGCGGATCCAACTGCTCGTGTGGAACCTCGTGTCGAACGCCGTGAAGTTCACGCCCAGAGGCGGTCACGTGCAGCTCAAGACTCGTGCCGTGGGCGAGGAAATCGAGCTCTCTGTCGCCGACGACGGCAATGGCATCGCGCCGGAGTTCTTGCCGTTCGTGTTCGACCGGTTTCGCCAACAAGATAGCTCCATCGTGCGGTCGTTTGGCGGCCTCGGACTCGGTCTCGCCATCGTGAAGAGCATCGCCGAGATGCATGGTGGCACGGTCGAGGCGCACAGCCCCGGCGTTGGGCTTGGCGCGACCCTGATTGTTCGCTTGCCCATGGCCCTTCCCGCAGGCGGTGCGGTCGAATTCATGACCCGTGAATCCCCGCGTGATCAGGATGACGGGACTCAACCCCTCAAGACCAACGGTTGCGAGGGTCTTCGGGTACTCGTCGTCGACGACGAGGAAGATGCACGAGACCTGCTGCGTACGGTGTTCGAGGAGGCGGGCGCCATCGTTCGAGCCGCGGAAGGCGCCTTCGAGGCGATGGAGATGCTCGACGAAGAAGCTTTCGACGTCATCGTGAGCGACATCGGCATGCCTGGTGAGGATGGCTATACGTTCATGCGCAATTTGCGCTCCCGCGAAACCAGCCGCGGCGGAAAGACGCCTGCCATCGCACTGACGGCGTACGCAAGGCCGGAGGATCGAGAGCGCACTCTTTCGGCAGGCTTCCAAGATCACGCAGCGAAGCCCGTCGACCTCCGCGAGCTCACACGCATCGCGCTGCGCGTTGCACGCAAGCGCCTTCCATGAAGAGGCGCTTGTCGTTGCTGCTCGCCGCCGTCACCCTCATCGCCCTCGCGATCCTCGTGCGTCAGCGAATCGTCCATGAGCGCGAGCAAGCAGCGAAGGCCCGACTCGCCTGGAGGTCGGTGTTCGAGAACGACGAGATGGTGGACCCCGAACGGGCGGTCGAGGACGACGCGGACGACGGCGGACTCGACGCGAAGTCCCAAGATGCGATGCAGCCACTGCGCGGCGAGGATGCTCGCTCACCTTGAAGCGAGAGACTTCCACGCTGGCCACACCGTCCGAGCAGGCTCCCCTGCGCTTCGGATCCCTTTGGGCGCACGGGGTACGCGTTCGCCATCGAGGAGAGCACGGAGGGTACGGGCATCGAAAGGAGCCCGCACTTTGGCATCGTTGTCGAAGTAGACATACACGTCACGTCCGCCACGGACGTTCGTTCGCCGCGCGGGCGCCGAAGAAATTCGCCGCGCTCCCGCGACCTCGTTTCCCTGCGACCAAGCCTCGATGCGCGCTGCCCATTTCTTGAGCGCGGCGCGCGTGTAACCACTCTCGTAGAGTTTGAGATCTCCGTGAAGGCGGACGTATACGAAGTCGGATGTGACGTCTTCGTATTCGAGGAAGTGCTTGGCAGTATCCGCGACACAGAAGGCGATGTCGTGTTCACGAAGAAGGTCGACGAAACGAGCATCGCAGAAGCTCGGGTGACGCACCTCGATCGTGTGTCGAATGACGCGATCCCCTTTCGGCTCCACGTACGCACGCCCCTCGACCCTCCCGTCGTGCTTCCGTGCGCGCCTCGACGCGGCCTTCATCGTACGAGGCAAGAGATCGAAGAACCTCGCCAAACGGTCCGCATCGAAAGAGAAGTTCGGAGGCAACTGCCAGAGAATCGGGCCGAGCTTTTCTTCCAATGCGAGAATCCCCGACGCGAAGAAGTTGGCGAGCGCGGTTTCCGCGTCGCGCAGACGCAACATGTGGGTGATGTACCTGCTTCCTTTCACCGAGAAGGCGAAGCCCTCTGGCGCGTCCGAATACCATCGCTTCACGGATTCTGGGCGGACCAGCGAATAGAAGGAGCCGTTGATCTCGATCGTGTCGACCGCGCGACTTGCGAACCAAAGTTCGCGCTTGTGGGTGAGGTCCTCGGGGTAGAAGACCTTCCGCCAGGGCGGGTAGTTCCAGCCCGAGAGCCCGATGCGAACGGCGGAAGGGGGGTTCGTTTCCTTCATCGGCATCGCGGCGACCTCTGCATGCGAGAGAGCCTGCAAACGGTGATCCACGTACACTCACGTCACTTCCCACGACGCGGCACCGCAGCCCGTAGCACAATGTCACACTGAGGCGTTCGTATCGGAGTACCATGCGTCTCCACGAACGATGGGGCTGATGAACAAGCTCTTTCGCAAGGGGCGTCAGGGCTTCGTGCCCTCGAGCTCCGCTGGCGAACTAGGTGGCGCTCTTCGCATTTTGCGCGGGCACGCCCCGGGCGTGAGTGCGGTTGGTTTCGCCCTCGGGGGTCGCGTGCTCTTTTCGGCAGACACCGAAGGCAACTTCGCCGCCTGGACGAGCCCCTCGTTCGAGCCTCATCTCGGGCTATCCCACGACCCGAAGAGCGCCACGATGGACATCGCGACAACGCTGGGAGAATGCGTGTACTTGGCGCGCGGTTCGTTCGTCGAACACTGGACCCTGTCGCCAGACTTTTTGGAAAACTCTCACGCGTTCAAGTCCGTCGCGTTGTCTGGCGCGCACCCGTCCGGTGTGACCCGTGTGATCGCGACAGCACGCGGACCCATTTCGGGTGGCGCAGAAGGCAACGTCGTTTTCTGGGAAGAAGCCCGACGCAAACCGAGTGCGGTGGGCCACGTGGAAGGCGCCATCTTGGCGATCGCTTGTTCGCCAACTGCGGCATACGAAGCCGAATCCGGCGCGCGTCTTGCGGTCGGAACGTCCCTCGGCACCGTGACCGTGCTCGAGGCCGATGACCGCACCATCGTCTACACGGCGCAGCTCCATGCGAGCGAAGTTCGCAGCCTTTCGATCCAGAACCATCGCTTCCAACACAGACACATCCTCGCGAGCGCGTGCCCCAGCGAGCACAGCGTGTGCATATGGGACAAGAACTTGAAGCTGACGCAGGTCACCGCGCGTGCACACGTCGTGGCGTTCAGCCCCGATGGTCGATTTCTCGCGCACGGTGACCACAACGACATCGTGATCCGTGACGGACGCAATTGGACGGAGCGCGAGCGCCTTCGAGGACATCGCGGCACGGTCTCGACGCTCGCGTTCTCTCCGATGCAATACCCCGACGACTTGTGGGACGGCTGGCTTGCTTCGGGCGCGAACGACGGGACGGTGCGCGTCTGGAAAGTCGCCGACTGACGAGGTCTGGCGCGGCGCTTCTCACGCCGCCGCGAGTTTCGGCGTCATGCGATCCATGAACCAACGTGTCGTTCCTGGAAACCACCGAGCGAGCTTGCCCGACGAGGGATAGATGACTCTTGCTGCACGCTTCTCGATGGCGAAGAGCGTGCGGCGAGCGAGCTCCTCTTCGGTACCGGTCGGCATGCGCCCCGTCCACTTGGACGCGCCGTACGTCTCGAGCGCAGACTTGGCCATGGCGGTCGATGCGATGATGCCGGGATAGACCGTCACGACGTGTACACCCGTCCCACGAAGCTCTCCGCGCAAAGCTTCCGAGGCCGCAGCGAGGCCCGCCTTCGCTGCATTGTAGTAGAGCATGCCGGGCGTGGGTGCGAGCGCCGCCATGGAAGCGACATCGACGATGGTGCCGCTTTTGCGCGCGATCATGCCAGGCAGCACCGCTCGCGTAAGTCGAAGGGGGGCCTTCAAGTCCACGTCGAGAAGGTTCTCTCCCTGCGCGACATCGACGCGGTCCGCAGGCGCAACGATCTGGACCCCGGCATTGTTGACGAGCACGTCCACGGGGCCGAGAGCCTGCTCCGCGCCTTCGAGAAAGTCCGCACACGTCGGCAAGTCTCCGAGGTCCTTCACGACGACGTGCGTTTTCGTTCCGAGCTCGCTCGCCAGGGCCTGAAGCAAGTCAGCCCGACGTGCCACCAAAGTCAGGTGATGACCTTGGCGCGCGAATGCCCGGGCATACGACGCGCCGATTCCCGAAGAAGCCCCAGTGATGACGATGTGCATGTTTTGTCTCGTTTCGCTCGTTGGAAAGTGGATGTGTGAGTGACGCGTGGGGAACAGACGGGTCGTCAGGCGGCCTGCTCGAAGCCCTGCGATACGTTTTGGTCCGCGAGATAGTGACGCGTGAAAGGCAGGGCGCTTCCGGTCCCGAAGAGTCCTGCGGCGTTCTTCCAGAAGAACGCAACACCGGCCGGCAGGTACTTTTGGGAAAGAATGAACGCGAGACCGTTCTGTTGATGCTCGCGGAACGCCTTGGCCTCCGCCACACGGAAGGCATGCAGCCGCTGGGTGC
This sequence comes from Polyangiaceae bacterium, assembly GCA_046351415.1. Classification (GTDB taxonomy): domain Bacteria; phylum Myxococcota_A; class Polyangia; order Polyangiales; family Polyangiaceae; genus JABFRG01. The sequence continues at coordinate 324,412 of JAXLYO010000006.1, forward strand.
GCACGGCTTCGCTCGGCGCATAGCGCCGCGTGATCGCATGGCAATAGCGAAGGTGACGTTGCTCGTCCTTTTCGATCTCGCGCATCTCGTCGGCAGTGACCGGATCGAAGCGACGCATCACGGGCTCCAGGATCGAGAACTGCTCGATCGCGCGCTCTTCGATGACTTGGAGCACGAGATACGCATCCATGATGTCGCGACGTTCGGCGAGCGGTCGACCGAACACGCCGATTCGCGCATTCAGGAGCGCGAGCACCTGTGTGTCCTCCGGAATCTGCGGCCTACCGACCCCTTGTCGATCGGCGGCGGCGAGGAAGACCTTTGCGTGCCGCTCTTCGTCCTTCGCGTGCCAGGAAACGAGACGCGCCAGCTCTTCGTCCCCCACACGCGTTCGCAGCTGTTCGAAGACCTCTCCCTCATCCGTGCTCTCGGCGATGCCCGCCTGCGTGAGCACGAACGACCGCCCCCGAGGCGTGGCGAGGAGCGAACCCAGGAATTGGCGGGCCATGAAGGTTCGAAGCTGGAGATTTTCGGCAGTCGGCATGATGGGCTCCTTGATGAATGACTATTTTGGTTTTTTGGTCAGCAATCTGCGTGATGATGGCGACGCCGCGCGCGGTCGTCGCTGGGAAACCGGAACGTCAGGGGCGGCGCGGTGCCGAGGAGGTCTCTGCCAACGGACGCGTACGCAAGCCCTGGAGGACGAGGTCGAAGGCGACGCGCGCGCGGTGCGCGAGGGAAGCTTCGCTTGCGTCAGCAGGGGTCAGAATGAGGCTCGCGATGTGCAAATCCTGGAGAACGCCGGCGACTTCGTCGACTTCGAGCTCCTCGCGAAAGAGGCCTTGCCGGATACCGATACGGAGAACCTCCGCCACGTTGGCGCGCCCGAGCGCCTGCAGCTCCCGGTAGCGAGTGGCCCAATTCGGCAGAATTTTGCTCGTTTCACCGCTGAAAAGGTCACGGACGAGACCATTGGCGGTGAGGTGTTTTTGGGCCTCGGAATACAGGAGGAGGAGGAGCTCGTCGGCCGGAATCCGCGGGTCGACCACCTTGGCGCAGGCAGCTTGCCATGCGCGAACCTCACGATGCACGACCTGGTAGAACAGCTCTTCTTTCGACTCTGCCGCGAGATAGACCGTGCCCTTGCCGACACCTGCTTCCTTGGCGATTTCGTCGATGGAAGTCTTCCGAAACCCGAAACGAGCGAACATCTTCGCCGCTTCGACGAGGATGCATTCACGTTTGGAGAGGGCGAGGGAGGACATCGACTGACTACTTTGGTGTTTTAGTCAGTATTCGGTCCGGGTCAAGGTCGGATGCGGCCGCACCCGGTCGATTTCTTCGGTTCTGCTAAGGGAGGGGGCACGATGCAGAGGCGAGATCGCCCGGCGGGCGCGACCCCTTTTGCGCCCAAACGGTCAAAAGCGGACCCCTACGAAGAGCGCATTGGCCTCACGTTCGAGCGCGATCCGGCGGTGCTCGGCAGGCAACGCGTCGCCCGCGGCACGCATCTTCTCTTTCCGCTCGAGAGCGCGAGTGTCGAGCTCCGAGAGGGCGGAGAGAAGGTGCGACTCGATCGGGCCACGTTCGCGCTCGTCCCGGATCGCGCGAGCTATCGACTCATCGCGCTTTCTGCCGTCGCTCCGACACTCGTCCTTTCGCTGGGAAAGCGAGCCTCGGAGGGGGTTGCGAGGGAGTACGCGGAACATTGGGATTCCCACGTATTTCGCACCATCATTTCGGAACGGCGTGTGTTCCCGCGGACGCGCTGGGTCGACGAGCTCTCTCACCGATACCTTTTCGAGCGGAACGACAGCGGGCGCCATGACAGTGAGGCCGCGCGCTTTCTCGAGACAGAACTCATGAAGGAGCTTTATTTCCTCGGTCGCGAATCGATTGCCCGCGCAACCCGCGCATCGACGCTGCATCGCGAAGCACCTCTCATCGAACGAGCGCGCGCCTTGCTCGAGGCTCGTTTGTTCGACGATGTGAGCGTGCGTGAGCTCGCGCGAAGCTGCCATACGAGTGAATCGACGCTCCTTCGGGCATTCCAACGCGAGCTCGGGACGACGCCCATCTCCTACCTTCGCCACCGCCGACTCGATGAATCCGTCCTGCTCTTGGAGTCGGGGCGCTACAACGTCAGCGAGGTCGCCATGCGCGTCGGCTATACGAACCTGCCCGCGTTCACCGTCGCATTCCAGAAACGATTCGGCTTTGCCCCTTCGCGCCTGCGTCGATCACCGGCAAAAGCCACCCGTCTTCCGCCACAAGGCGCCCCCGCGGCCGCGGCCGAGCGGACAGGCCCTCGGCGGAATGGGCGACGGTTCCGACGAAGTCTTTGACGGCTACGCGTAAGCCAGAAACGTCATCGGAGCGCATAGTGCATCGACCGATGACGCTCGCCCTTTCTTCCGTCCTCTCTCTCCCCACCCCCGAACTTCCACGCCGCGTTCTCGGCAAGACGAACATTGCCGTCTCCCCGCTCGGCTTGGGTGCAGCCCCGCTCGGCGACCCGGCGTTGACGGACGCAGCCGCGACGCGCCTCGTGCATGCCTCGCTCGCGTTCGGACTCAAAGTGTTCGATACCGCACCGAGCTACGGCGCGTCGGAGAAGCGACTCGGACGAGCCCTCAAAGGGCGGCGAAGCGGAGCCGTGGTCGTCACGAAGGGGGGCTACGGCGTACCCGGCGTGCCCGATTGGACGCCGGAAGCCATCGAGGGCGGGATTGATCGGGCGCTCCAGGTACTCGCCACGGACTACCTCGACGTCTTCCTGCTCCACTCGTGTGATCGCGAGCGACTCTCGCGGGGAGACCTCCTCGAGCCGCTCTATCGTGCGAAGAGCGCGGGGAAGGTGCGAGCGATCGGGTACTCCGGCGATGGCGCCGCACTCGCGTGGGCAGCCACGCATGACGAGTTCGATGTCATCGAGTGCTCGGTGAGCTTCATCGATCAAGCAGCGTTGACGCGTTCCATCCCCAATGCGGTGAGGCGCGGTATGGGTGTCATCGCGAAACGCCCCCTCGCGAACGCGCCTTGGACGTACCTCGAACGTCCCACCCGCGAAGACGTCGCCACCTACTGGGATCGCATGAAGACGTTCTTCCCCTCCGGGACGAGCGAGCTGATGATGGACGAGCTTGCCGTTCGGTTCGCAGCCTATGCCGAAGGCGTCGACTGCGCCGTGCTCGGTACGCGTCATCCGCACCACGTGGAGCGCGCCCTGCAATGCCTCGCGCGCGGCCCGCTGCCGCGGCCACTGCTCACCTGCCTTCGCGCGCACTACGAGCGCGAAGACTGGCCCGGCGTCGTGTAGTCCTCCTTTCGCGTGGCTCGTTTCGAGAACGGGGCACTCGGGCTTCTGGGGTCGTTCGGGGTCGTGCTAGGTTGCGCGGCCTTCTCTCATGATCGGCATCACGAATCTCGGCAAGGCCTACGGCGGACGCGTTCTCTTCGAAAACGTCTCTCTCCAGTTCAACGCCGGCGCGCGCTACGGCCTCGTCGGCGCCAACGGATCCGGCAAGACGACATTCCTCAAAATCCTCTCGGGCGACGAGACCGCAACGGATGGCACCATCGCGATCCCGAAGAACGCGCGCATCGGCGTCCTTCGCCAAGATCGCTTCTTGGACGACGCGAAGATCATCCTCGACCTCGCCATGATGGGCGAAGCAAAGGTGTGGGAGGCGCTTCAGGAGCGCTCTCGTATCATCCAGGGCGAAGGCGACCCGAACCGCCTTGCGGACCTCGAGGACACGCTTGCACACTTCGATGGCTACACGCTCGAAGCCCGTGCGACGGCGGTGCTCGAAGGTCTCGGCATCCCCATCGCCCTGCATCGTGGTCCGCTTTCGTCCCTGTCCGGTGGTTTCAAGCTACGTGTGCTGCTCGCGCAGGTGCTCGTGGGAGGGCCCGACGCGCTCTTCCTCGACGAGCCGACGAACCACCTCGACATCCTGTCCATCCGCTGGCTCGAGAAGTTTCTCGCGGGCTATCGCGGCGTGGCGCTCGTCATCTCGCACGACCAACGCTTCCTCGACAACGTAGCGACGCACATCCTCGACGTCGACTACGAGACGATTCTCCCGTACACGGGCAACTACACGTCGTTCTTGCAGCAGAAGGAAGCGACCCGCGCGCAAAAGGAAGGGGAAATCGCCCGCGCAGAAAAGATCATCGCAGAGAAGCGCGCCTTCGTGGAACGGTTCGGTGCCAAGGCGACGAAAGCCAAACAGGCGCAGAGCCGTCTCAAGCAAATCGAACGCATCGAGGTCGAAGAGCTGAAGTCGAGCTCGCGCCAGACGCCGCTGTTTCGCTTCACGCCCGCACGCCCGAGCGGCAAAGACGTACTCGAAGTCGCGCACCTCTCGAAGAGCTATGGCGACAAACACGTTCTTCGGAACATGTCCTTCACCATTCGACGCGGTGAGAAGGTGGCCATCATCGGCCCGAACGGGCTCGGCAAGTCGACGCTACTCAAGATCATCACGGACAACGTGAAGGCAGACGAAGGCTCCGTGAAACTCGGTCACGAGGTCCGGGTCGGTTACTTCGCGCAAGATCACCACGAGCTTCTGAAAAACGCGAAGATGCTCCCCATCGATTACGTGTGGGAAGCGTGCCCGCAAGAGGGCACTTCGTACGTTCGCGGACAGCTCGGTCGCGTCCTCTTCTCCGGCGAAGACGTGAACAAGCCCGTGGGTTCTCTTTCGGGCGGAGAGGCCGCACGCCTCATTTTTGGTCGCATCATCGTCGAAAAGCCGAACGTGCTCGTCTTGGACGAGCCGACCAATCACCTCGATCTCGAGGCCATTCAGGCGCTGGCAGATGGGCTCCGGGAGTTCGACGGCACCGTCGTCTTCGTGTCGCACGATCGCTGGTTCGTCTCCGAACTCGCCACGCGCATCATCGAACTGACAGACAGCGGCCCGCGCGACTTTCCTGGAACGTACGCCGAGTACCTCGATCGAAGCGGCGACGACCACCTCGATGGTGATGCTGTCGCCGCGAAGCAAAAGAGCATGGGCCCGAGCACGGCCAAGGTCGGAACCTCCCAAAGACCCGAAGCGAACGCGCCGGTCGACAAGGCGCTGTCGTGGGCCGACCAGAAGAAGGAGAAGAACCGCCTCAATCAGCTCCCCGCGAAGCGCGACAAGGTGCTCGCCGAGATCGAAGCAGCAGAGGCCGAGAAGGCCGTCATCGCAGCGCGGTACGACGACCCCCATTTCTACATGCAGACTCCAAACGAGGAGATCGAGCGCCTCGCCAAAGAGTTCGAGGCACTCACGCAGAAGATCGAGCGCGGACTCCAAGAGTGGGAAGCGCTCGAAGCAGAGATCGCGAAGAACGCAACCTAACGCCCGGCGAAGGGCCGTCGGTCTCGGCCACCAAAGCGAAACGCCAAGAGCGTTGTGCCCTTGGCGTTTCTTTCGGCGAATCGCGCTCTTCTTTTCGAGCTGTTTCGCCGCGCGACCGTTCGTCACGGCGCGAAGGCGAAGGATCTGAGTCTCGGTTTATTCGAGATGGCTTTTCACACTTCGAGGGGGGGGTCGTTGTGTGTGCTTTCTTTCGCCGCACCTCAGATCCTTCGGCTTCGCGCCGCGACGTGATCAAATCATGGGCTCGGCAGGGGCATTCGCAGCAGATTGCTCGACTGCCCTTCGCGCATCGTCCTTCATACGCGAGAGGGCATCGTCGATACGACGTTGCCACGTTGCCTTGTCTTGCTCGGACTTCGATCGGTCGCTCATTCCTTGGATAGGAGCAGGCTTCGTGCCAAGGTGCCTCGGACGCCTGCGACTCGAATTCGTGAACGATTCTCGAGCACGAAACGCTTGCGCGCGTGGCGTTCCGCCCCACGCGTACAACCTCGACCGAGGCATGAACGCACACGCACAAAAGCAAAAGAGCGCGACCGGCGCGCTCTCCGCTTCGTCGTTTGTCCACGCGTTGTCCCACGTCTGTGGAGAGCTTTGCGCGAACGCTTCGACGTGTGTGTCAGTTTTGGACCGGCGTCATGTCGGGGTCGAGGTTCTCGCGCGCATAGGCAACGAGACGCTCGACGACCTTGGCAGCCTGCGCAGCCTTCTCGCGCTCGTGGTACATCGCGTAGATCGCGACGTCGCCCGGCGGAAGAGAGGTCACGTTGCGAACGCGACCCGCTGCGATCGCGTCACGCGCAACGCTGCGAGGAACGAATGCCATGCACACGCCACGCTGTGCGGCTTCGAGCATGAGCCACGCGTCGTCGGTGTCGGCGACGATACGCGGCTTGACTTGCTTCTCTTCGAGGAACTTGTCGATCTCGAAGCGATAGGGCGAGCCCGGACGATACGTCATGAGCGGCACTTCGGTGTGCGGGAGCACACGGCCTTCCGTCAGCCAACGGTCGGTTGCTACGCCGATGAGATTCGGTTGGTGCACCTTGACCACCTTGAGGCCCGGCATGTGCGCCGCGCTGGTGCTCGCATCGCACAAGAGCAAGTCGAGTTCGAGACCCTGCAATTGGTGCACGAGCTCGACGTACTCACCGCCGCGGATGCTCGGAACGCATTCGTCGAATTCGAGCACCGGCATGAGCACGTCGGTCGCGACGGTGCGCGAGACCGCCGACGTGATGCCGACGCGAAGCGTTTGCGAGGCAACTTGCTCGCGCTTGCCAACGATGTCGAGGAGGCGCTCACCCGAACGGAACATCACGGCAGTCTCCGCGTACGCGCGACGACCGACGTCCGTGAGCTTGAGTCCTGCAGAGGTGCGCTCGAAGAGCGTGACCCCTAGCGTTCGCTCGAGCTGGCGGAGCTGTTCGCTCACGGTGGGTTGCGTGACCCCGAGGCGCTCGGCGCCGCGAACGATCGAGCCTTCCGCAGCGACGACGTGGAAGTAATAGACGTGATTATAGTTCAATGTGGGGGCCTTTCGTAGAGCTTGGGACCCGGGTGTTAGTGCACCCGCTATGCCAATTTCCGAACCCAGGCTCGACGAATGGTTCCGCTTATTTGCCGCCGCGTCGCGGCAGGGTAGGCGTACCATTTCGCCCCACTGGGGCAAATCGCCATAGGTATTTCCTGTTGCGACAGGGAGATTCCTAGGCTGAAGCACGTGCACTACATTTGGAAATGCCGATGCGCGGCGCGTGGTGCGTGTGCACGCGACGAACGAAAATCGCGGCGAATCAATCGCTCAACGTGGGAGGACGAGCGTGACCTTCGCGCCCGCATTGCCTTGACGGTACGGCGGAAGCGTACTCGTTTCGATCGAGAGCGCCCCACCGAGCGCACACATCACGTCCGCGGCGATCGCGAGCGAGAGCCCAAGACCTTGCACGCCGGGGCGCTCCGCGAAGGGGCGATCGATGTCGAAGCCTTCGGGAAATCCAGGACCGTCGTCTTCGACGACGACGCTTACTTGTGCGTCGTTTTCAATCACGCGAATGCGCACTTGGCTGCGCGCAAAGCGAAGCGCATTGGCAACCACCTCGGATAGAGCGGCGACGACCCAGCGCACATCGAGCATGGCATACGAGGGGCGCTCCCCGAACTCACGCGTCACGGCCACGGTTCGGCGCGACTGGAGTGCGCCCGCTTGATCGCAGGCCGTCTCGGCAATGTCGCGCACGTCGAGGCGCTCCCGCGCGAATGAAACTTCTTTCTGTAGCTCCGCCACCATCGAAAGGCGGTCCGCCAGACGGAGCAAGCGCCGAATGCCCCGCTGCGCCATGGACTTCATCTGTGCCTGCTGCTCGGGCGTACCCTCGTGCGTCAACTCTTCGAGCGCGTTGTGCACGACCCCCGCGGGCGAGCGGATGTCGTGCGCAACCTGGCGCAGTAACTGTGTCGTAACGAATGCGAACACCTCGGGAGAGTATGGAACTCTCGTGGCCACGATTAGGCGCCCTCGGCGTACGGAGCAGAGGCGTCTGGGACCTCGGGAGCCGCCTCACGTGGAGGCATGCTACCGCCCACAGCCGGCGGAGGAGGGGCGCTCTGCGCAACTCCGCTCTGCGCGGTCGTTCCTTGGGCTTGATGCCCCTTCTCTTCTTCGAAGCGTTCGAGCTTTCGATAGAGCGTGCGACGGTCGACACCCAGGATCTGCGCTGCCCGTGACTTGTTGTCCCCGACGAGCTTGAGAACGCGCTCGATGTAGCGGCGCTCGAGTTCGTGAAGGCTGACGACTTCGCTTGCGTCGTCTGCTTCGATGACGAAGTGATTGGGCTTGTAGGCGCGAATGCGGTCAGGGAGGTCTTCTACCGTGAGCTCTTCGAAACGGGCGAGCGCAACCGCGCGTTCCATGGAGTTTTCGAGTTCGCGAACGTTGCCTGGCCATTCGTACTGCATGATCTTCTCGGCGGCTCCACTCGAGAGCACGAGCGGCTTTTCGCGACCTGCCTTGCGTGAAAATTCGGCGAGAAAGTGCGCGGCGAGTTCGAGGACGTCTTGCGCGCGGCTTCGAAGCGGCGGAAGGTCGACTTGAACGACGTTGACACGATAATAGAGGTCCTCGCGGAAGCGCTTGTGGAAGACTTCCGATTCGAGATCTCGATTCGTCGCTGCCACGATGCGCGCGTCGAATGGAATCTCCGCGTTCGAGCCGACGGGCCGGACTTTTCGCTCTTGGAGCGCACGAAGCAGCTTCGGCTGCATGTCGAGCGGTAGTTCGCCGATTTCGTCGAGGAAGAGCGTTCCGCCGTTCGCTTGGACGAAGAGACCCGTGCGCTGCGTTTTGGCGTCGGTGAAGGCGCCGCGCGCGTGACCGAAGAGTTCGCTCTCGATGAGGTTCGCAGGGACCGCTGCGCAGTTGATCGCCACGAAGGGCCGCTCGCTTCGCGGAGATGCTTCGTGAATGGCGCGGGCGATGAGCTCTTTGCCGGTACCGGTTTCCCCGTAAATGAGGACCGAGGCGTCGCCGGGCGCAACGCGCTCGATGAGATCATAGACACGCCGCATTTGAAGACCGCTGCCGACGATGCTGCGAGGCTTCTTCCCTTCGGCGACGACACTCCGAAGGCGCGTGAGTTCGTCTTGGAGGCGATGGTGCTGCACCGCGCGACCGACAGACAGTGCGAGCACCTTCGTGTCAACGGGCTTCGTGAGGAAGTCGTAGGCACCGACGCGCATCGCGGTCACGGCGGCTTCCATCGTCCCTTGACCCGTGAGGACGATGACCGGCAGGCCGGGACGCATGCCGACGATGCGTTCGCACAAGGCGAACCCGCTCATCTCGGTCATTCCGACGTCCGTGATGACAGCGTCGACGTCCGCATCCCCGAAGGCGTCGAGCGCTTCCTGCGGATGGGTGAACGTGAGGACATCCATCCCTTGGCGCCGAAGCGCAGCGCCCAAGAGATCGCACATGCTCTCGTCGTCATCGACGACGACGATTCGCCCCTCTGCTTTGCTCATCGTGGGTTCACTCCTTGGCCCGCATCCGGTGGAAGGACCGGAGCGTGCCGCCCCGCCGTAGTGCATTTCCTGGACCGCCCCTCGTGCACGAGAATTCAATGGTTTAGGGGTGGCAGCGATCGCTCATTCGAGCAGTATCGCCCCAACTGTGGCATTTAGCCACACTTGGGCGCTTCATGCTGCAACGGCTGCACCGCTCAAACCTGGTTCGATCCCATGACGCTCGCGCAGGGTCCGGAGGATGGCGTCCCGACAAGACACGTCGCCGCCTTCATCGACGTAGGCCACATCCACGACGGCCTTCAGTGTCAGGGAAACGATACGCCGCACCACGCGTTCGATGAAGACGTGCAATGGCTCGTCCGGAACGCGAGCAAGGACGACCGCTTCGGAGCTCGTCTGGCTCGGTGCAAGTTGAGCAAACCACCGCGCTCCGGAGTCGGCGATGATGACGCGCACTTGGTCTTGGTCGGACTGCTGCATGGCCGCCGTCACAGCAACCTTCGTGCCTTCGCCAAGGTGGCGAGATCGCTCGCTACGCATGAACGCCACCGCCCAAGTTGCCCCAAACTGCGCGCCAGGGACGTGGCGGAGCCCCTCAGCCTGGGGCATTTCGCCTCAATTCGATTCTAAGTCGCGTCGCGCAAGGAAATCATGGGGTTCGCGAAACCGTTCGGGAATTCCTGAGCAGATGACATTGGCTGTCACGGCATTCCCATGGCACGTGAGTTGCTGGACTTTTTGGCATGAAGCACAGCGACCGCACGCGCGTCCTCGGTCGATGCGTCCTCATCGTGGACGACGAGGAGGACACCCGAGAACTCTTGGGCGGGATGCTTGCGCGTGCGGGCGCCAATGTCATCGAAGCATCTTCGGTCGATGAGGCGCTCGAGTGTTTTCGCATCGTGACGGTCGACCTGGTGGTGAGCGACATTCGAATGCCAGGGCGCGACGGTTATTCCTTCATCCGGGAACTGCGAGAGCGCGAGGAGGTCGGCGCTACCGTTCCCGCCCTCGCGCTCACGGCGTGCGTGGAAGACGCCGATCGTGCCCGCGCCCTCGAAGCAGGCTTCGACATGCATGCGAGCAAACCGATGACGGCGATGGAACTCCTCGAGCTCGCGGTGGAACTCATGGCGACTCATCCGCGCTCTCGCCGCATGCGGGTCGCCGCGAACAACAACGCGGGCACCTGAGGCAAACGCTGTTCGTCGTACGCGGGGTACGCGCGGGCGAAGTGCAGCGCGACGCGATCTTTCAGAGCTACGCAGCGAGGAGGACGCGCTCTTCGTCCGGGGTGAGGATCGACCCCATGGGACCAGGGACCGAAAGGGCCATGTCGATGCCGAGCTCCGCACGAACCTCGGAGAGGGGGCGGGGAAAGTTCGCTTGGAAGTCGTACCCGAAGAAGCGCTTTGCGCGCTGTCCCATGAGCCATCCACGTGCAATGGCGTCGAAGCGCCTTTTCATGCCGACGCTCGAGCGTTCGAGGGCAGCATTCAGCAAGAGCGCAGAGGCGAGGGCGGCGGGAAGCATGCCGGGAAGCTGTGCGGCATAGACGGCTTGAAGTCCTGCTTCTCCCGCAACGTCCGGCCCAAAACCGGTGATGACGTGCCAGAGGTCGTGCGTCTCGAGCAGATGTCCTTCAGCGAATGGCGCCGTCTCGGGCAGGCGTGGAATCGCGTCGGGCGACAGGTCGTTCTCGGTCATGAATTCCGCATAGGCTCGTCCCAGGCTGCCCTCCGGGAGGGCCCGAAGCTCGCGCATGGTGAAGTGGCCCAGGCGACGATTCGTCTCGATGGCACGGCGACCTTGCGGGTCTTCTTTCAGCTTGGACTCCATGATCTTCATGACGGCGGGACTCACGACCGACTCGCGCATCTGGAAGACGCGGTCGAGCTCGTCCGGATTCTTCGCAAGGCGCAAGTAGAAGTAGAGAGGCTTCAAGGTCTTCGGTGCAAACATGGGACATCTCTCCTTGTCGACGGGGTGTCGTGGCAAAGAACATGCGGACGCTGCGCTCGCTTCGGTACTCGCTTTCGAAAATGCGCCGGGCCACGGGCCATTTCAGGGCCCTTTCACCCTCGGGAAATAAGATGTGAGGGATTGCTCACATTTTGGGGCCCTGCTAGTTTCGGCGCTCGTGAAGAAGGCACCGAAGCGAGCCCCCAAAGACAAGGCTGCATTCGTGCCTCGAAAAGCGCCGCGCCAAGAACGCGCGCAGGCAACGGTCGATGCCATCCTCACGGCTTGTGCCCGCATTCTCCGCGAACAGGGCTACGAAGGACTCACGACGAACAAGGTCGCCGATGCGGCCGGCGTGAGTGTGGGGTCCTTGTACCAGTACTTCCCTGGCAAGGACGCACTCGTCGCAGCAACCATGCTCTCCTTCAGCGAGCGTCAGCAGAAGTATCTTTTTGCTGCCATGGCGAGCGTGGGTAACGAGCCCATCGCAAGGGTCATCGAAACCGTCGTGAGAACGCTGATGGAGATGTCGGAAGCCGACCCTGAATTGTCGATGGTCCTCATGAACCAGATCCCCCGGGTGGGTGAGATCGGCGAGGTCGTCGCCTACTTCCAAGAGACCGTGACCGGCCCCATTCAAGCATTCCTCGAGGCGCGCAAAGACGACATCGATGTCGATAACCCCCGAGCGGCGGCTTTCGTGCTCTCGCATACCATTCAGCCGCTTTTGCAGCGCGTCCATTTCAGCGGGCTTTCGAAGACCGAACGGGCGCAAATCTTCGGCGAGCTGACACGCATGATCACGGGGTATCTCCTCGGAAGGAAGAGCGGACGCGGTTTTTGAGGGTCGCCTGCGGGCGGGGGAATACCGAGCTTTTTCGGGAACTTTGCCGCGACCTGCCTGTCGAACCGTTCTCGCATGACCACGAAAACCCCCTTCGCACCCAACCTGCTCGAGCTTCACTCGTCTCCGCGCTTCGACGCGTCATCGCTCGAACAGGCGCTCGCCTTTTCGTTCACCGGTGGCGAGATCGGCGATGTCCTCGAACACGTGCTCGACGTCATGCCCCTCGCGCATACGACCTGGGATGGCGAGAGCTTCGCGCGCGACGTCTTCCTCTCCGCGTTCATCGATCGCTGCATGCCCGTCATGGCAGAGGGAAGGTCCATGCCGCGAAGCGCGCGGTTCTTGGAGCGCCTGCTCGTCGCCCCGCCCGCGGATGTCGCCATCACACGCCATCGTCATGAAGTTGTCCGAGAGCTCGCTACGGACAGCGCGCTGCGCTCGAAGCTCGAGCGTTTCTATAGGTGCACATTACACCTTCGCAGCCTGCTCTCGAAGACCGGCGTCATTCGCATCGACACGGTCGAGAGGCAGCTCGCCATCCTGCGAACGACCAGAGAAATCATTTCGGACGCGGCGGAGGCCTTCACCCACGCCAAGAGTGCGCTCTCGCAGCTATCCAGGTGGGCCAATGACTGCAAGGGTGAACGTGGCTACGAACGTCTCTGCGCGCTTCTCGAATACGAAGAGCACAGCAAAGAACTCGATGTTCGTCTTCAACTTGGCTTCGACGGCCACATTCGACATTTCCGTGTGCTCGATCGACGCCCGCAAAAGGAGAACCCGTTCTACGAGAGCCAAGGGCGTCGTGTGCTGCGGAAGCTAGGACTCTTTCTCCGCGGCGAACGCTTCACGGACCAGGAACTCCTCTCGCAGCTCTTGTGCGACGTCTTCGAAGACGTCCTCCCCATGCTTCCGCCGCTCTTTCCGCTCGTCGGCGACGTCGAGTTCTACCTCGCGTGCATGGCGTTCCGGGACGGAGCGATCCGCGCTGGAGGAGAAGTGTGTCTGCCATCCTTCGCGGGCGAGAACGAGGGACGCGTGCTCCTTCACTTGTTCAATCCGCTCCTCGCCTCCGAAGGAAAGAAACCCGTTCCCTGCGATATACGCACCGAACGCCCCGACGCCAGAGTCATCGTCACCGGTCCGAACTCCGGAGGAAAAACGCGCCTTTTGCAGTCGCTCGCTCTCACGCAAATGCTCGCGCAAGCAGGTTGCTTCGTTCCCGCGAAGGAAGCCCGGCTGCCGTGGGCGACCGGCTTGTTCGTCTCCCTGCTCGAGCACGCGAGCCCCGACCAAGAGGAAGGGCGACTCGGTACGGAGCTTCTTCGCATTCGACGCCTTTTCGAATCTCTCGATGCAGGGTACCTCGTCATCTTGGACGAGCTTTGCTCGGGCACGAACCCTTCGGAAGGCGAAGATATCTTCCGCCTCGTCGTTCGACTCTTGGGCGATCTCTCTCCGAGCGCGTTCATCACCACGCACTTCCTCGAGTTCGCCGAGCGGCTTCGGGCCTCCGCCTCTCGTGAGCATCCGGAACTCGAGTTTTTGCGGGTGCTCCTCGATGCGCGCGAACGTCCGACCTATACCTTCGGCGAAGGCGTCGCCACATCGTCGCTTGCACATAGGACGGCGGCGCGCCTCGGCGTAACCGAAGCGAACCTACGTGCCCTCATCGCGGAGCGCAAGGCGGCGCAGCGGGCGCCCGCATTGAAAGCAAGCGACGCGTGTGCAAAGGTTGCCGCATGTGGATCTTTGGAGCTGCCGGCCGTGCTGCCATCTTGAAGCTCGAGTGTCCGCATTGCAACCAAACGCACGCCTACGCGCGCGAGGCGCCCACGATCCCGCTTTCGTGCAAAGGGTGCGGCAAATCGTTCACGCGCGAAGAGAGCGAAGCGCTCGCCGCAAAGGGTCGCTGAACCTTCGCTTCACACACCTTGGTCGATCGAAATCGGCCGCTGGCGGATGAGGCCTTCTTGGGCCGTCGACGCGACGAGCCGGCCGTCTTGCGAAAACACCTTTCCGCGCACGAGCCCACGCGACCCGGTTGCTTTCGGGCTGTCCATGGCATGGAGCAACCATTCGTCGACACGGAAAGGTTCGTGGAACCACATGACGTGATCGACACTCGCGATTTGCAGGCCTGGTGAAGGCCAGTGAATGCCGTGCGGAACGAGGGACGTGGTCAAGAACGAGTAGTCCGAGGCGTAAGCGAGGAGGTACGCGTGGAGCGCCAGATCGTCCGGCAACTTGCTCTGCGTCTTGAACCACACGAAGCGTTCAGGCGTCGCTTGCCCGGGACCTTCCACTTTCGCCGTCGTCGAACGAATCTCGAACGGGCGCTCTGCTTCGGCAAGCGTACGGAGTTGCTTCGGGAGCTTGTCGGCGAGCTTCGCCATGCGCTCTTGGTCGGTAGGAAGCGATTCGGGAGGCGGCGCGTTCGGCATCGCGTCCTGATGTGAAAGCCCCACTTCTCGCTTCTGGAAGGACGCGGCGAGATTGAAGATGGCCTCTCCCTTCTGAATCGCGACCACGCGACGCGTCGTGAAAGAACCGCCGTCGCGAATCCGATCGACGTCGTACACGATGGGCTTGTTCACGTCCCCAGGCCTGAGAAAGTAGGCGTTCAGCGAATGCACGGGTCGGTCCGACGCGACGGTTCGCGAAGCGGCAGAGAGCGCCTGGCCGAGAACCTGACCGCCGTACACCGCACCCCAGCCCAAGTCTTGGCTCTGTCCTCGGAAGAGGTTTTCTTCCAGGCGTTCGAGTGCGAGGAGTTCGATGAGCTCTTGAAGGACGGCAGACATCTTTTCCTCTTACCCCAAGAGGCCTTCTGCGCGTGTGCGAAACGCGCTCAGGTGAGGGATGCGGCGAGCACGTTGGCCAGACGCTCCGCGAACTTCTGCGGATCGTCGATGACGCTGCCTTCGAGGAGCTTCGCTTGGTCGAACAGGAGCTCGATCGCGTCGCCCGTGACCGGGTCATCGACACGCGTCAGCAGCTTTTCGATGAGCGGGTGTTTCGTGTTTACCTCGAAGACCCGAGGCGCCTTGGGCACGTCGCGCCCGTTCGCTCGAAGAACGGCCTCCATGTACGCGGGGATTTGTCCATCGCCGAGCGCGAGGCATGCGGGTGAATGAAGCAGGCGAGAACTCGTCTTCACTTCCTTCACGCGGTCTCCGAGCACGGTCTTGATGCGGTCGAGAAGCGGCTTCACCTTCTCCGAGTCGGCTTCGCGTGCGCTCTTCTCTTCGGTGCTTTCGCTCGCGGAGAGATCGGCGCCCATGGCGGAGACGAATTTCAGCCCTTCGTACGTACCGAGTGCTTCCGTGACCCACTCGTCGACGGGGTCGGTCATGAGCAGCACCTCGTAGCCTTTCGACTCGAGCGCTTCGAGATAAGGCGACTTCGCGACCGCCGTGCGACCGCTACCGTAGAGGTAGTAGATCTCTTTCTGCCCCTCCTTGACGCGGCTCTTGTACGTATCGAGCGAGACGAGACCATCGACCGCCCCTTCCGTGTTCGTCGATTCGAAGCGAAGGAGCTTCGCAAGCTTGTCCTTGTACTCCGTATCGCCCGCAACGCCCTCTTTGAGGACGACACCGAAGCCACGGAAGAACTTCGCGTAGTCTTCAGGTTGGCTCTCGGCAACGCTTTCGAGCAGCTCGATACTCTTCTTGACGACGTGCTTGCGAATCGTTCGAACGATGCTCGAGTCCTGGAGGATTTCTCGTGACACGTTGAGCGGCAAGTCGTCCGAATCGACGACCCCCTTCATGAACCGGAGCCACGGCGGCAAGAGCTCCTCGCAATCGTCCATGATGAAGACGCGCTTCACGAAGAGCTGGACGCCGCGCCGCTTGCCCTGGTCGAACAGGTCGAAGGTCGGCTTCTTCGGCACAAAAAGCACGCCCGACAGCTCGAGCGTTCCTTCCATGTGGATGTGCGTCTTCGCGAGCGGTGCTTCGTAGTCGTGGGCGATGTGCTTGTAGAGCTCGGTGTACTGCTCGTCGGTGATTTCGGACTTGGGCCTTCTCCAAAGCGCACTCGCCCGATTGGCTTGCTCGAGCGTCGCCTCGCCCTTTTCGTTCTTGCGTTCGACACGGATGGGGTGGCTCACGTAGTCGGAGTACTTCTTCACGAGCTCGGTGAGCTTCCACGGCTCGAGGAACTCTTTCGCGTCTTCCTTCAAGTGAAGGACGATGCGCGTTCCGTGCACGAGTTCACCGACTTCGGCAGGGACGCGCTCGACGGTGAACGAAGACTTCGCGTCACTCGACCAAAGGTACGTGTCGGGGTGGCCTGCGGCGCGGGAGTACACGTCCACGCGATCGGCCACGAGATAGGCGCTGTAGAAGCCGACACCGAACTGACCAATGAGATTGAGATCGGCCTTCTTCGAGTCTTCGAGCTTCTTCAAGAGCTCACGTGTCCCCGAGTGCGCGACGGTACCGAGGTTCTTGATCATTTCGGCTTCGGTCATGCCGATGCCCGTGTCCTCGATCGTGAGCGTCGAAGCGTCCTTGTTCGGACGAATGCGAATCTCGAGCGTGTTGTCGTCGCCATAGAGGTTCGGCTCGGTGATCGCGCGGAACCGGAGTTTGTCGAGCGCGTCGGAGGCGTTCGACACGAGCTCTCGTATCGCGATCTCTTTGTGGCTGTAGAGCGAATGAATGACGAGCTTCAGCACCTCCGAAACCTCCGCCACGAAGGCGTGGGAGGTGGAGGACTGCGCTTGGGAGGACGAAGTGGCGCTCGTTTGGGACTCGCTGGCGGTCATGCGGCCGAGTTAAGCATGGAATCGCCTCGTGCAAGGGCCGTATCATCACGGGCGTGCTGTACCTCGATGTCGATGCCGACCTTCCCTTTCGCCCGGAGGTCGTCTGGGCGCAATTGACGAACCCGGAGACGTACGAACTCTGGTTTGACGGCCTTCGCGAGGTGGAGCCGATGGCGCCCATCGCGCCGGGGAGCGAGGTCACCCTGTCTCTGGAGCTCGGGGCCCGAGCGGCCCGGAGGCTGCGGAAGATGAGCTTCGACGTGACAGCCTTCGTGACCCCCAAGGAACGGCCTGGACTCCTCGCCTTCGAGGGTCGACTCGTTCCAGAAGGCCTCGTGCTCGGAAGCGTACGCGTCACCGCGAAGTCGTCCGGAACGAACCTCTCGCTCAGCCTCGAGATCGCACAAGGGCATGCGATCCGAGAGATGTTCGACCGTCCGTTCGGCCTCTTGGGAAGCCAGCGCGAAGAGGGTCTCCGGAGATCCTTCGAACGGGGGCTCGTGTCATTTCGCAAGGCGCTCGAGGCGCGCGCGGCCGATCCCTACCGTGGACGGACCTGAGGTTTCGGCGTAAAGAACGCCCTCCATGCACATCGAGACCTTCGCCGTCGGCGCGCTCGGATGCAACTGTAGCATCCTCGCGGACCTCTCGCAGAAGCGCGCCATCGTCATCGACCCCGGCGGCGACTTCGAGGAAATCGAGCGCCGCCTTGCAGCGCGTGACCTCACCGTTTCGTGCATCATACATACGCATACGCATATCGACCACGTTGGTGCAACCGCTCCTCTCCAGCAACGCACGGGCGCGGCTGCGTCCATTCACGAAGCCGATCGGTTTCTCTACGACCTCTTGCCGGTCCAGGCGCAGCTCATCGGCATCCCCGAACCGGAGCGCGCGACGCTCGAAGGTGACCTCCACGACGGTACGGTCCTTCGCGCGGGCGACATCGAGGTCTCGGTCTTGCACACGCCTGGTCACACGCCGGGCAGTGTCTGCTTCTGTGTGAACAGCGGTTCGGATCGGGTCGTATTCACCGGCGATACGCTCTTTCGTCGCGGCATCGGCCGCACGGATCTGTGGGGCGGCGACACGGCCCTCATCGAGAAAAGCCTGAAGAACAGGCTGCTCGCGCTCGACGACGAAACGACGGTCGTCCCAGGGCATGGCCCGAACAGCCTCATTGGCGAAGAGCGGGCGAAGAACCCCTACCTCGTGCGACTTGCGAGGCCCTGAGGTTGCAACCCATCGTTTCGTCCCTCAGCGAAGCGCGTTTGCGCGAAGCGTTGCGCGAAGCTCTCGCGAAACGATCGCGTCACGTCATCGAGCGCTCCGACGCGACGCCGAGTGCCGTGCTGATTCCGCTCGTCGAATGGGATGACGACGTGCACATGTGGCTCGTACGTAGACCCGACACGATGCGACGTCACAGCGGTCAAGTCGCATTTCCTGGTGGAAAAGCGGAAGCGAGCGACGACTCGCTGAAGACGACGGCTCTTCGCGAAGCCCACGAAGAGATCGGGCTTCATCATCGGGAGGTCGACGTGCTCGGCGCGCTCGACGATCTCATCACGGGCACAGGCTACGTGATCACGCCTTATGTCGCATGGGTGGGCGCCTCGTTCGAACCCGTGCCCGAGGCCACGGAGGTCGTTCGTGCGTTCCGTGCGCCCCTCCGCGTCTTCTCGACACCCGCGAGCGGAACGTTTCCGCGCATCGGACACGAGATCGGCGGCGAGCTCGTGTGGGGGGCGACCTTCGTCATCGCCCGAAACCTCGCGTCTCTCGTTGGCAGCTTGATTACTTGAGTTCGTCCGGAGGCGGCGCCACGGGAGCCGGAGCCGGTGCCGCCGTGGGTGCAGCGGAAGGCGCTGCAGCAGCCGTCGCAGTGGGCTTCGGCGCGGCGGCCGTGGGTGCGGGTGCCGCAGGGTCGCCTTCGGCCGAGGGCTTCGGCATGGGGGTCTTCGGCGGCGCGGCGGGAGCCGGAGTCACCGGAACGAGAGGCTTCGCCGTTGCCCCGGCCGTCGCGGAAACGGCAGCCGTGGCGCCCGGAGCCGCGGCCGAAGCGGTGGTGGCAGCAGACGGAGCCGCCGTAGCCGCTCCGCTCGCACTCGTCGTGGCCATGGGGGCCGAAGCGCTCGGTTCTGCCGTGGGGAGCGAGGGCGCGGTCGCACTCGGCACGGCCTTCGCCGTCTCCGCCGGAATCGTCACGGAAGGAGTGTTCGGCGAGATCGCGGGCTTCCCTCCGAACATGCCCGTCTTCCAGGCGTAGAAACCGCCACCACCGAGCAGGAGCAAAAGGCCGATGGCGAGGAACGCACCACCACCGCCCTTCTTTTCTGCGGGTGCCGCTTTGGGTGTAACTTGCACCGGTTTGGCGGGCGCGCCCTCGAGCGGAGGAAGCCCCGCGGGCGGACCGGTCTTCGCGGAGCGCTGGAACGCGACCGTGTCGCCGCTCTGCTGATTGTCCGGTTGCTTCGGCATCGGTTCCGTGGCACCGCTCGGATCGACGAGAGCCGCTTCGCCCAAGTTCGAGCTGGCAACGACGCGCGTCGGAAGGTCTTCTTCGCCACCTTCGTTCGGGATGCGGAGCGAAGGAGGTGTGGCGCGGTCTTCGTTCGTGGAGGGAGCCGCGCTGCCGTCGCCGTGTTTTGCGAGGTTCTCGAAGAGCGGGTTGCCCTCGATCTCGTCCATCGAGCCGCCCGCTTCTTTCAGCGCTTCGGCGAGAAGCTCTGCCGCCTGCTTCATCATCGTCGGCTCGGGGCGAGCGCCCGCCGCGTCGGTCGCAGCAGGGGCCTGCGGAGGCGGTTCCGGCGTGGGCGCGGGCGGCGGAGAAGAGCCTACGCCGATACCCATCATCGTCGCTCTGCGCGAAGCGAACGTGGAACGCTGCGGCTCGGTTTTGCGCGGGCCCTCTTCGAGCGCTGCGAGGAGATCGTTTTCGGCGCTCGCGTCATCGCTCGCCTTACCCGGCTTGGGGCTGAGCCCCGCGCGGGCGCCCATTTCCGGAACGGGCGTCGGCATGCCTGCGATGGTGCGAGAGCCGCGCTGCGGAGGAGCGGGAGGCGCGGGGCGGGGAAGCGCCGCTGGCTTCTCCGCGGAGGGAGGGGGCGTCGAAGGCATCGGAGCCACGGCTTCGAAGGCGCCGCCAGCGGTCGGGTTCTGGGCGACCAGCGTGTCGATGACAGTCTTCGAGGCGTCGTCGATTTTGATGAACTTTACACCCATCCCGGCAGGGTTTTCTGCCGTGCTGTGGGATTGCTCGCGCTTCCACACGACGCGACCCACGCCAGATACGACCTTCTCGTTCGCTGCGAGGCGCAGCTCGAATTTGAGAAGCGTGCCGGGCGGAAAGGGGTTGTTCGTCTTGATGAACGCACCACCCCGGCTGATGTCGAACGAGTGATTCTCGATGAACTCGTCGACCGTCGCACTCTTGTAACGAACGACGACGTTGATGTCGCGCGCCCGTTTGTCTTTCCGGGTGTCTTGGCTCATGGGTGCTGTTTCGGTGCGTGGAGCGTGGAGCGTGGAGGCTGCTCGGCCGCTGGGTGCGTTACGGGGGGTGTGGCGTGCTGCCCGCGGGAGGGAGGGCCGTCTTCTTCCGCCCGGGTATCGTACCCTGTGCAGAGCCCCGGCGGAAAGATTTCCTCACCGCACTTCCCCGTGGTTTTTCCACCTACCCCAGAGGGCCAGCGGAGCTAGGAGGTTCGGGATTCGGCAGCTTCGAGGCGCGCCGCCAAGTCGAGCACGGCGCGCTCCGAACCCGGAGGCCCCAAAATTTGGAGACCCCGAGGCATCCCGCCCGGAAAATGTCCGAAAGGGACCGAAAGAGCCGTTGCGTCGAGCACGTTTCCGAGTTTCGCGAACGCGAGAAGGCCGGAGGCCATGTGGGACTTTCCATGAAGCGGCGCTCGAAACGTCGTCGTCGGAGAGAGCACGAGCCTACCCGTGTTCCACACGCGCGAAAGCGCCCGCGAAAGTTCGTCTACCTTCTCCTGTGTGCCGCGCTTGTCCCAGAAGAAAAGACCGTGTCCCAGCGCCGTGATGGCGAGCAGCCGACCGGTCGTCGGATGGATGCGATCGGACGTGCTTCCCCGACCGAGCATCCCTCGTGCGATGCGGGCCGCGGCTTCGCGCGTCGACATGAATCCGCTGTTCACGAACGCGTCGAAACGCGCGCAGAGGTAACGATCGAAGATGCGCTCTGCGCCCTTCGGCGTCATGCCTGCCACACCGACCGAAAAGTGAATCCCCGCGCGATCGAGAGCCATGGCGGCATCCATCGCGAACGTCGGCCACTCGCCTTTCGTCGGTGCATCGGGAGGGAGGAGCACGACGTCGCCGAGATCGAAATCGCGATGCGGCGCCTCGGGGCGGCGCAGAGACCGTGCCGCGTCGACGAGGTCACGGGCTTCTCGAACCGTGCGTGTGATCGGCCCCCACCCGAGCATGTGCAGGAGTGCACCGGGCATCGGAGGAAAGTGCTCGCCGCCGAGCGGCCAATCACGGCTCGAGAGGCGCAGGCCCACCACGCCGCAAAACGCCGCCGGGATTCGAATCGATCCACCGAAGTCGCCGCCCCAATCGAAGGCGGCGAGCCCGGCCGCGACGGCTGCTGCGCCTCCGCCCGTACTTCCGCCCGCAGTGCGCGCCGTGTCCAAGGGGTTCGCCGTTGCCCCGAACACGTAGTTCGTCGCCTCCGAAGAAAACGCCATGTCTCCGACGTTCGACTTGCCGAGAAACACAGCGCCTTGTTCGAGGAAGAGATCGTACGCCGCGCTCGAACGTTTTGGCTTTCGGCCCGCGTGTCGCGAAGAACCGCCCGTCGACGGCACCCCCTCGACGTCCCACGTGTCCTTGAACACGAAGGGCACGTTGCCGAGCGGTCCATCGGGGTTGGTCGAAGGGCGAAGTTCGGGAACGACGTACGAGACGGCCTTGAGCTCCGCATTTCGTGCGCGAAGGCGCGCGAAACACGATGCGGGGTCCCGGGGGAGGCTATGGCTCAAGGCTTGTTGCGAGCCTTCTTCTTCGGGAAGGCGAAGTCGACCGTCTTCGAGAGCGACTTGTGGCGGCGCTTCACTTCGCCCGTCAGTGCAGCCACCGCGGCTTCGCGTGCATCATACAAACGTCGCGGCTTTCGATGGATCTTCGGATCGGAAAGCAGTGCGTACGTGAGCCAGGGGAACACGGCGGTGACGTCTGCGTGGCAGTATACCGACCCGTATTCGACGCTTTCCGCCGAGACTTTGCCCCACGTGTGCCCTTCACCAGCCGGGCACGAGCTAAGGGCGCCGTTGTCGACGGGGTCGACGCAGAATTGCACGTCGATGTCGAAGCCGTGGGTTGGAACCCCGAGAATTTGGTCGAGGAGCGGCTCGCCTTGGAGGGTGTAGTTCTTCGGGACACCGCCGCCCAAGATCCAAATCGCCATCGGCTTCTTCAGGCGCCCGAAGCAGTGGTACTGCATCGCGCCCATCTCGAAGACGTCGTCGTTCACGTCGATCTCGAGCTTGAAGTCTGCACCATACATGCGCTTCAACTTGACGATGTTGAGGAAGATCGACCCGTCCTGCACGGCGCCGACGAAGATCGGAATGCCGTACTTGTAGGCCACCGAGAGCAAGCAGGGTGTGGTGACACCGAGAGCTTTCTCGATTTCGTAGATGTTCTTGCCGAGCAGGTAGTGGAGCTCGGTCGTCGTCATTTTACGCTGGAATTCAGGTTTGCGCAGAATGGCGGAGAAGAGTTTGTCGGTCTCGAGGAGCGTCTCTTCCCAGAAGCCGAGATCGTAGATGCGAATGATGCGCGCGAGGCGATACTGGAGGTCACCGGCGTTCGGCTCGATTTCGCGCACACGGTGGCCGATGACGCGATGGGCATCGTGATAGAGGTTCGCGCCCGTCGTCGTGATGCAGTCGATGAGGCCTCGCTCGATGAGCGGGATGATGCTCGACTGATGCAACCCCGCGGGCGTCATCGCACCGGAGAACGTGAGGAAGATGCAATGACCATCGGTCACGCTCCTGCGCATCAGTTCGTACGCGGTGCGCTCTTGCCGGCCCACGTACGCTGGGAACATCTGCGTGATGACGTCGTGCGGCTTTTCTTTGCCGGAAATGCCTACGGGGTGAACGTTTCGTGCACGCTCGAAGTGTTTGCGGAGGCGCGGAGTGCGAGCTTCGGCCTTGGGCTTCGGGCTCCGAGACGTCTTTTTGGCTGCCATCCGAGACTCCATGACAGAGCGGAGAGCGACCCGTCAAGCTGAAGTCCTCTCGTGAGGACGCGACATGAAACGCGCAAAAAAATCCGCCTGTCCGCTGCGCGCCCGGCGAGGTGTTCGGCAAGGGCTGCGCGAGGGACCTCAGCGCACCTCGACGCGAGGCGAGTATCGAGACAAGCTCATCCTGAATCTTGCAAATGCGAACGAGGCAATATATCACGCGATACATGCAAATTTGTCCTCAATCGATTACGCGACGCGCGGCCCCGGTGGCGCTGGTCGTCCTCGCCGCTCTCTTGGGCGGTTGCGGCAGCCAAGCCAAAATGGTCCGCCAGATCACGACAGGCGCTGAGCGAACGAACCAAGTGAAGATGCTCTACAACCAGGGCAACGATCAGGGCGTCATCAAGTGCACCGCGGCAGCCGCCGATGGCGCGCTCAGCAACTGCAAACGCATGACCGTCATCTTCCAGGAATAAGGTTTAAGCGATGAAGAATATCCTAGCTCTGAGCCTTCTTGGTCTCGCCGGTTTGAGCAGCGTCGGCTGCATGAGCCGCTCGGTTACTTCGTTCGAAGATCACCAGCGTCATCCCGTCACCGCGATGGAGGCCGTCCGCACGAACACGTACCTCTTCTCGAAGACGTACACCCACGAGTTCTTCAACTGCCAAGAGAAGGGCGACACGCTCGTCTGCAAACCTCTCTGCGGCAGCAAGACGGACCTTCAATGCCCCGCCTACACCCCGGGTAGCGGTGGTGGCAGCACGAACGTGCGCTGATGCGCGCAGAAAGAATGACCATGCGAACCCTCTATTCTCTCGGCGCTCTCGCATTCCTCACGCTCGGCGTGGGCTGCGCTTCGCCCCAAAAGATTCTCATCCAAAACAACTACGTGGGTCCGACCAAGTCGGCGAAGGTGCTCATTCTCGACTCGGGCAAAGACGACCCGTCGACGAAGAAGCGCCTCTTCCACCTCTTCGTCCGCAACTGCGACCTCGGTGCCGATGGCACGGAGAGCAACTGCAAGGACACCGTCATCCTCGAGAACGTCGACCCGGGCTCGGTTTACTGAGAAGGACATTAGAAAATGAAACTTCAATCACTTCTCCTCATCGGCGGCGCAATGCTCGCGCTCACCGGCTGCAGCAACACGGTGCGCATGGTGACTGCATCGCAGTGGATCACGACGGGCAGCAGCGCCCCCACGGGTGCTCCGGCCGCGGAAATCCCGGCGGGTGGTGCGGCTCCGGCAGCACCGGGCGCAGCTCCGGCGGCGGCCCCGGCGGGCGGCGGCGCGCAAGCGTACGTGCTCTACGTCGCGTACTGGGAAGGCTCCTGCTCGAAGGGTCTCTTCGGCGGTGGCTGTGAGCGTGGCGACTCGAAAATCAAGCGCTGCAACGTCTCTGCCGACAACACCATGGTGTGCAAGGACGAGACCGAAGCCAACCGCGCCCTTTCGGCCGACACCAAGTAGCGCTCGGCTGGCCGACGCATGCTAAGGAATAGGGGGTGACCCCCTCGTTCCAAATACAAATACGTCGCGACCTTCGCGGCGTATTTGTGTTTTGTGCACTTGTACTGTGCACATATCTCGCCATGGGCGAGCGGACGGCGAACGCGCAGCTCCACATGGACTTCGGCGCGGAAGCCGCTCTCGACAAGCGCTTTCTCACGAGCCGCGGGCCGGGGCGGGGCGACGCGAGCTTCGGACCGGCCCTTCGACTGACGGGACACCTCGCGCTCCTGCCCCTCATCCGGGTAGGACTCTACGCCGGCTATGCACTCTCGCCTCAGGACGCCGAACTCCGGCACATGCTGAGCGGGGGAACCGAAGCGCGTATCTTTCCCCCCTTCGGCATTCCGAACTTCCGTCCCTTCGTCCTCGTTGGTTTCGGCTACCAACGCACCTTCGCCTACGGAACCAGCGGGGGCTGCCTCGAGACGCCTTTGGGGATCGGCGCGTCGTACCGGGTGCGGAAACCCTTCGACGTCGGTGCGATTCTCGGATCCCGCATCGGCTTTGCCTGCGGAGGCCCGCTCTATACCGCGACGAGTATCACGGGCGCGACGAGCAGCACCGCAGCCGGACAGGACCGGTTTGGTCTATCATTCGGGGTCATGGCTTCCCTCGAGTTTTGACGAGAGTACCTGCAATGACCTCCAGCGATCGTGAAGACCTATCTGCCATCGCGAATGCCGCGACGAAACAGAAGGACATCCACGAGCACGGCTCGAGCGACGACGACGATTTCGATGGTCCTTCGCTCGTCGGCCAGGTGCTGAGCGATCGCTATCGCATCGAACGACACCTTGGCCAGGGAGCGATGGGAGCGGTCTATCTGGCCGAACACACGCTCATGCACAAGCGAGTGGCCATCAAGGTCCTCCACGCCGAAATGAGCCGCTCGGCGGAGGTCGTCGCCCGGTTCGA
Source organism: Polyangiaceae bacterium (assembly GCA_046351415.1). Lineage (GTDB taxonomy): Bacteria > Myxococcota_A > Polyangia > Polyangiales > Polyangiaceae > JABFRG01. Next base: position 350,060 of record JAXLYO010000006.1, read on the forward strand.
GCGCGAAGCGGTTGCCGCCGCACACATCGAGCATCCCAACGTCGCGAGCGCCTCCGACTTCGGCAAGCTCGAGGACGGCTCGTTCTTCCTCGTCCTCGAATACATCGAGGGAATCGGCCTTCGTGACGCGCTCGAACAGTATGGCCACCTGCCTGCGCGACGGGCACTGCACATTGCCACACAGGTGTGCAGCGCACTCGTTCGCGCGCATGAGCTCGGAATCGTCCACCGAGACTTGAAGCCCGAGAACGTCATGCTGGTCGACCGTGGCGCAGACCCGGACTTCGTGAAGGTCCTCGACTTCGGCATCGCTCGCGTGCCCATCGGCGACCTCGCCGTCCAGAAGAAGGGAACTTCTGCAGCGCTCACGCGAGCTGGAATGGTGTATGGCACACCGGAATACATGGCTCCCGAGCAGGCGCTCGGCCAGGAGATCGACGCACGCGCCGACCTCTACGCGCTCGGCATCATGCTCTACGAAATGCTGACGGGTCACCGGCCCTTCACTGCGGAGAGCAAAGTCCTCCTCCTCGGCATGCACGTGACCGCGCCCGTACCGCCCATGGCGGACATCGCGCCGAAGGTCATGGTTCACCCGGATGTGGAAGCGCTGGTGCGGCGGCTGCTCGCGAAAGACGCGGGCGAGCGCCCTGCGGATGCCCGTGTGGTCGAAAGCGAGCTCGCTACCCTCGAGACGATCTGCGCCAACTGGGTTCCGCCATCGGCGCGGCAACTCGCGCCCACGCATCCCGCGAGCTCTCCATCACTGACGACCGAGCACACGACGCACGTCGCGATTCCGCTCGCCAAAACCAGGATCTCGACGCCCTTCGGGACGTTCGAGCAAAAACACGTGGCGATGGCTGCCGGAGGCCTCGCCCTTCTCGTCTTCCTCGTTGCGCCTTCTTTGTATTTCGCTTTGCGGAGTAGCCCGGCGCCCATCGTGGAAGAAACCTCGGGTCGAGCCACGGCGGTCCCGGCGGGGCCTACCAGCACTTCCGGAGCGCCGGAGCCAACGGTGGAGCTCCCGAAAATCGAGCGCACGACGGCGGACGCCATCAAGCTTTTCGAAGGCGGTGAGCTCGAGGCCGGGCGCACGCTCCTCGCAAAGACGAAGACCCCCTACGAAGCGCCGGACGTCCAGCGGGCCGTCGCGATCGGTTCCTTCGGAAAAGGTCGCGTGCATGATGCACTCAAGGCCCTCACGATCTTCGCGAAGACCCGCCAAGACCAAGCGCTCAGTGACCCCTTCCGCGAGCCTATCCTCGCAGCAGCCTCTGCCGACGCGACGCGCGCCGCGGCATTCGTGTTCCTCGAGGCGAACCCCAGCGCCAAGGCCGCTGACTTGCTCTACGAGCTCACGCTTCCTCCGCATCCGCGCAGCACCATCGAGCACGCCGACCGCATGCTCCGCACGCAGCCCATGCGTGGCAAAGCCTCGCGCAGCCTCGAAGTCGCCCTTTCCTTGAAGGAAGCCGGCCAAGACTGCGAAGCCGTGAAGTACTTCGACGACGCCGCGAAGTTCGGCGACGCGAGGGCGCTTGCGTACCTCGAGCTCTTGGAGCCACTCAAGTCGATCACGTACCGAAAGGTGCCGGGCCACTACAAGCCGGTTGCCGTCGATGCCTACGCCTGTCTTCGCAAAGACGGTTCGCTTGCGCGCGCAATCGCAGCCATCAAGAGCCGCCTCGCGAAGACCGAAGGCGCGAAGTAGCCGAACTTCACTCGCTTTTTTTCCTCACCCTTCCGCGCACGATACAGCCAGTGTAAGGTTCGGCCGCACTTCGTCGTTACGCTTTTTGGCAGGCGAAACTGCCGCACTTCATCCACAAGGAGACTCACCGTGAACATTCGCTCTACCCTTGCACTCGTCCTTCTCCCCGCCGCATTCGCATGCGGAGGCAAGAGCGATCCGCCCCCGAACGGCGTGAACACCAGCGGTGGTATGGCTTCGGGCGGCATGGCCTCGGGCGGCATGGCTTCCGGCGGTATGTCGAGCGGCGGCATTCCGGGCGCCGACAACACGAGCGGTGGCACGGCCTCCGGCGGCGTTCCCGCGGGCACGAGCGGCGGTACGACCCCCACGACGCCCCCGGCAGCAGGTGGCCAAGGCGGCACGGCGCAAGCGGTCGACCCGAGCATCGCGGCCGGTGCGTCGATGGCCCTTCAAGGCCTCGCGAACACCGAAGCAGCGGGTGCGGCCAAGGAAGGCAACCCGGTCGCCGGAAACTTCCAACAAGGTCAAACGATCGAGCAGACGTTCACGATGCAGCCCGGCAAGTGCTACACGGTCGTCGCCTCGAGCATCGGCATCCAACAGCTCGACATCACCGCATCGCTCATCACGCCCATCCCGGGCATGGCGGCGCAGTTCGGCCAAGCGACGGGCAAGCCTGGCATGACGGGCTCGCAAGCGGTCCTCGGTAGCAAGGCGAACTGCCTCAAGCTCGCGCTCATCCCGATGGCCGTTCAGGCGAAGTTCACGATCACCGCTTCGAAGGGCGGCGGTCTCGCGGTCGCTCAGCTTTACGCGAAGTGAAAGGTTCCCCCATGCGCACCCGTACCTTCTTCACCCTTCCGGTCCTCGCGGCGCCGGTTCTCGCGGCCCTTGCGTTCATCGCGTGTGGGGGTGACCCGCCTCCGGAACCGAAGATGGCGCCGCCAGCCGCACCGACCGTGACCGCCCCGCCGGCTCCCGTCGCAACGGTGGCTCCCGTCGCAACCGTTGCAGAACCCACGCCGGCGATCCGCGCCCAGGAACACATCGAGGAAGCCAAGATCCTCTCGTTCGCGCGCGGCGCCGACACCGGCAAGGTCGACAAGGTCGGCATGGGCGACGGCGCTCTGAAGGCCGACGGACAGAAAGACGCTTCGTTCACCGTGAAGTTCACGGGACCTGTCGACGCGTTTTTCCTGACAACGGTCGACAAGGCCGGCGAACCCGTCGGCGATTTCCAAGCGGACACGCTCGTTGGAAGCGAGACGATGCCGAACGAGCTCGCCAAGCACATGAAGGGCGCAAAGACCCTCGGGCTCGGCGTGTTCGAAGGCGACAAGCTCGCGAACGCCGCCGATGGCTCTCTCCGCGGCAAGTTCGGCGCGGGTGAACACACGGTGACCATCTACGTCGCCAACGTGACCGCCATCAAACCCGGCAAGTCCGTGCGTCTCTACGCGATGATGCCGGACGGCACCGTCGTCGCCAGCATGGCGCTTCCGAAGTAGTCACTCACGAAAGCGGCGCTCAAGGCGCGGGGAGACGGCCACGCAAGACCGTCGCCTCGCGCTTTAGCATTCCATCGGGGAACTCGGCGTCGTAGGCGTGGAGCCGCGAGCGCGCGGTAGAAGCGTCACCAGCCGCGAGCGCCTCACGGACCTCCGAGAGAAGAGCCGTCTCGCGTGCGAGCGTACTCGTGTAGACGGGAGCCGGCGCAGGGTTTGGGGCAACCTTGGCCTCTGCGGTCGGCTTGGGCGGAGGGGTGGGCGCCGCGACACGCGATGCGGAGGCAGCGTTTGCATTCGAACCGACCGCAGGTGCCGGCGCTTCATCACGCATGGGTGAGCTCACGACGGGCGTCGTCGCGGTCGTGACGGAAAGGCCGTCACCGGGGACGGCCGTGGAAGCAGCGCGGCGATTTTCGACGCCGGACGACGGCGCCGCGCCCGCACCTTCCAATGACGACGACGTGTTGCGCACGCCATACGCAACGCCCGATGCCACGGCGAGCATCGCCAGACCGCCCGCGACCCACTTCGTCATGCCGAGCGCCGAAACGGTTGCCACCTTCGTGACCGTGGTCGTGCTGCTCGAAACGACCGCAGCGGTCGTGCTCGTCGCGGTTGCCGTCGCCATCGACCCGATCGAACTCGTACTCGACGCGGCGGCAGCGACTGCAGTCGTCGCTGCGACAGCGGCAGGCACGGCCAAACCGAGAGCCGCAAGCGTCGCATTCTTCGCATCCGGCGGAGGTTGATCGAGAGACGCGGAGGCAAGGACGTCCTTCAGGAATGAATCCGACGTATCGGCCATGGTCGGCATGAGGTTCTTCGGGTTCATCGTCGCATTCCTTGGTTACCTTGAAAATCTTCGCGCGCACGAAGTCGTTTCACTTCGGCTTCCACGAGTTCTCGCGCACGGCGAAGACGGGAAGTGGCTGTGCCGACGGGGATGCCGAGAAGCTCGGCCGCCTCGGGGCCACTCATCGACTCGAGCTCGCACAACAAGAAGATGGTGCGGAGGTCGTCGGGAAGGGCATTCAAGAGTTCGTCGAGGATCGCGCGTGCTCGCTTCTGTTCGAGTTGCACGTCCGGTGTAGCCTCGTCAGACCTGGCGTCGCTCGGGATTTCGAACGACGACCGACTGTGACGAACCTGGGAGCGACGCTCGTTGGCCGCGACACGCATCGCTACGCCGAACACGAACGAACGCATTTTCGAGAACGTGACGTTCGGCAAGTGCTTCGAGACCGCCAGGAAGACCGCTTGCGTGGCGTCGTCGACATTGCGCTCGTGCACGCCGAGGCGACGCAGCGAGCGCCAGACGAACGCGTGGTATTCGTCGACGACCTCGCGAAGCGTCCACTGGGGTGCTTCTTCCGGGGTCTGCATCTCGGTATGGAGAGCGATAGTCGAAATCGGCGCCACGTCGTCCGAAGACAGCGGCTCGAGTGAGTCGTCGCCTTCGAGAACGGCAAATGCGGGAGCGGCGGAAAGCATACTGTCCCTCTGCAATGTACCCGGGAACCTCGATTCGATCACGGGAACGTCCGCCGGGCCGAAATGCGCTACTTCGTCGAAATCCCGAATGATAACATAATCGAAGGAAGCAGCCCGGCCAGCCTGTGGGCCTCGACGGGCGGGGAGCCGACCGCATAGCGGTGCCGGAACCACGGCGCCACCATGGACACGTCTGCGCCCAAAAACCACAATGCTTCCGTGCTGGTATGCACGCGAACGATGACCGCGCCGCCAGTCGACAGGAGCGGCTCGGTGGACTTTTGAGCTCCCTCGAACCCTTCGCCCGCCGCTTGAATCGCCCCCACCTCCTGCCGGAGGCAGGGAGAAAATTCGACGGCTTGCGGCCGTCCGAACGCGATGGGACACAGGTCGAGCACCCCGCGGATGGCGGAGAAGCTCGTCGTGTAGGGATCGACCGAGCGGGTCATACCGAGCGAGACGATGCCTCCAATCCGAAGGCGAGGACGAACGACGCGCTCTTGCGCCTCCCAGCCGAACTGTCCGATGAACGCAAGCTCTGGCGTGACCGCTGGCAAGTATCCGCTCGAAAGGCCGATTCCGAGTGCAAGGGAACCGTGTGCGGTGAGTGGATCGCGATCGACGACCTTCGGCGGCGGTGGCGGTGGAATCACCTCTTCTGGTGCGGTCACGAGCGACTTGCGAATCGCATCCGCTTCGATTTCGAGCGTCAAAATGAGGGCATTCGTGAGCTCTTCGCAGTTTTGCGAGCGCATCGTGCGGGAGAAGGGCGCTCGCTGCGGATGCGATGCGTGCGCGGACCCCACGAACAGGTTTCCCTTCGAGGCATCTTTCTCGATGGTCACGCGCACAGAGCTGAAGCCGGATGGAAAACGCAGCTCCACATCGGCTCCACGCGGACACTCAGGTGGAGCGTTGTAACGTCCTGCGTCGGACGGGGGCGCCACCTGGAGCAGGAGCACGAGACCCAGCACTGCATCACGATGCGGGGGCTTTCGCCCGAAGTCAACGAAAGTCCGGTCGCTAGGACGAGCTCGAAACGTCAGATTCTGGGGCGGATACGGGGTAGGGAAACCCCTCCGTGGGCTCGGTCTCTATGATGTCGTCGAACTTGCGGAGATCGAGAACGAGCCGCGTCGACGAAACATCCTCCATGACATCTGCAAGACGCATCCCCCAGAGGATGCGCTTGTAGCTCCAGACGTTGCGCGTGTGGACCATCTGTAGCGACGTTTCGTCTGTGCCATGGAGCGAGAGCACGAACTCCACTTCTCCTTCCGCAAGTGTGTCCGGCGTATCCTTCGCCAGAGGACTCGTCGCGTCGATGACATGACGGAGCGTCATGGCGCTCGTCAACGTCGGAAGGCGATCGTTCACGAGCGCGAGGGCGAAGGGCTTGTAGTGCGTCGTGCCTTCGCGCGTCCGGATCGTGCGCGTCATGTGCAGGCGAACGTTCGCTTCGACGATGGGGGCGCGGCGTTCGTTGCCGATGCGAAGCGAGAGCGTCGGTACGCCTTCATGGGGTGAGATGGTGGCGTGTTTCGAGAACCGAATCTTGCTTCGGACGCGCGAGAAGCGGACGAAGACGAGGCCTGTCGCCAACGCCGTCACGACGAGCCCCGTGATGGACTCGAGGACGACCAGCGCGTTCGCAGCGCGCGTCACGGGGGCCATCGCGCCGTAGCCGATCGTGCCCATCGTTTGAACACTGAAGAAGAATGCATCGAGGAACGAATCGACGTTCGCGACGCCTCCGACGAGTCGGTACAGCGCAGCAAATATCGCGTTGAGCAGCAGATAGGCCCCCACGATGAAGGCGAACGCGGCCCACCAACGAACCGTGAGAAGCACGTGATACAGGTCCGCAAACGAAGGGCGTGCACCACCGATGACCTCGAGATCGTAGTCCTCGTAGTGGAGTGTTTCTTTTCGGGGAGGAAACGGCTTCATCGATAGGAGTGGTTCGAGGTCGTCGTAGCGAATAGGGAGCCGGGCTCACCCGGGACGCGAGGCGCGCTTTCGTTCCGCGAGCGTCGCGACGAGGTCTGCATTCACGGCGGGTGCGGGCGGCGCTTTCGCACGCGTCGCAAGGGCGAGATCGGCCAGTGCCGGGGCCCCTTGCGCATCGGCGAACGCCGCCAGCGACGCGGCGAGGTCCTTCGCCTCCGGGCGCTTGGTCGGGTCACGCTCGAGGCACGGGTTGATGATCGCTGCGAGGTCCTCGGGAATCGTAACGGACGAGACCCGGAGGTTCGGCTGCGAACTCGGCACACGCATGCTACCGCTCGGCGTGCGATCGAACGGGTGATGCCCCGTCAGCATCAAGAACAGAATGACGCCCGTCGCATACACATCGACGCGCGCCGTCACCTGACTCCGGTCGGATTGCTCGGGGCCCATGTATGCCGGCGTCCCGAGGACGACCCCTGTTTCCGTGTGGTCAGAAGCCATCGCAGGGTCGTCGAAGAGCTTGGAGATGCCGAAGTCGAGCAACTTGAGCCCTGGCGAAGCATGGGTGAGCATGATGTTGCCAGGCTTCACGTCACGATGAACGATGCCTTCGGCATGGGCTGCCGCCAGGGCCTCGCACAAGACCGAACCGAGACGCGCCACGACTCTCGCCTCCCATGGCTTGCCGTCTTTGAGAAGCTCGTGGAGCGTCACGCCTTGTACGAGTTCGAGCGCATGAAACAGCATGCCGTCGTCGGAAACGTCGACGTGGAACATGCGCACGACAGCCGGATGCGTCACACGAGCCGTCGCACGCGCTTCCCGGAGAAAGCGTCGCAGTGCATCGAGCTGCCGCGAGGAGTGGGCTTGGATGACTTTGATCGCGACGCGTGACTTCGTTTGGCGATCGAGACCCGCATATACCGCTCCCATCCCGCCTTCCGCCAAGAGCTCCTCGAGCTCGAAGCGTTCACCAAGGACGAGTCCGCGCGGAAGCGTCGCATCGAAAGGTCGTGCTCGAGCGAGCTTTTCGAGCGCGATGGACAGCTCCGCAGATCGCTCGCGCACCTGTGCTTGGAGCTGGGCGTTGAGTCGCTCCACTTCTTCGGTGTGCGCCATGATTTTCGAGACCTGCTCTTGGACGCGTTCTTCGAGGCCCACATTGAGCGCGCGCAAAGCCTCTCGCTGCTCGACGATGGTCGACCGTTGCACGAAGTCGCGGCGACGCGCGGCGTAGATCAGCGTGGAAAGCGCAATGCACACGACGCTGATGGATCCACCGTTCGGAAGCATCGCCAGGCGGATGGCCGGGTCGGGTTGGAGCGTCTGCATCGCCAGAACGAACGACGCGAGGCCTATGGCATAGAGCGCTAGCGCGACGCGCCAAGTGAAGCAGACGATGACAACGCAGCCGAGACAATAAGACACGAATGCGTTGACGTTGGGGACCTTGAGCTGATCAACCCCCGAAATAACTGCACCATGCACCAAATAAAGCGTCACCGACGCGAACGAAAGGACTTGAGCGCCACGACGGGACAGTTTGAAGCGAGCCACGAGCGAGAGGACGAGCGCGATTGCGGCCGTGCCCGCGTGCGTGAGCACGAGACCATCACGCCAAGCGAGAGTCGCTGCGGGCAGGGCCGATCGCACCGGCGCGAAGGTCCAGAAGAGCGCCACGTGAATGACGTGCACGACCGTCATGAGCGGCAAGAGAACTGCCAAACGCCGGTGGTTACCTTCCGCCACGTCTCGCGAGAAGTCCTCCCGGAGCTCGGGGGCGAGTGGCCCACCGACCCAGCTTCGGATGCGCGCGCGGATGGTTCCGTCAGGGCGTGGCGCTACGTCCGCCATCGTCCAACTTCTCGAGCTTCCTGCAGCAGCGGATTTCGTGCATCTTCCACCTACACCGTCTACGAAGTGGTTCCGTTGTACCAGTTTCTCCACGGGTATTGCATCCACTTGATGCCGAAGCTCGCTCCGAGGTCGCGCACCCCCGAGACGAGTACGCCTACTGCCATGGCTGCGAGTACCCACGCCTGTACCGACGTCGCGTCGCTTTTCGGATAACGCGAAATCGCCGTCGGCAGCGTCGAGGCTCGTAGAAGTTCAGGGACCAAGTACGCGAGAACCGCTCCGAAGAGGATCCCCATGACGGCATGGGTGACACGTTCACCGGAGTCAACTCCCCCCAAAGGCTTGCGAACGGTCTGCTCGACGACGAAGTCCCGGAGCGTGATGACGATTTCGGTCGCGAGAAGGGCCAGGAGCAGCCACGCGCCGGCGCCTTCGTAGCGAAAGAAGGGCAGCGTCCCGAAGAGCCATGCGTAGATGAAGTCGCGATACGCGTGGAGGCGTAGCTCCGGTCGCGTGCCCGGCGTGCCCCCTGGCAAGCGGGCACGCCACTCGTGGTAGTAGAGCGTGTCGAAGGCGCCGAGTGCACCCTGCACGACGAAGAGCCAAAGTGCCGTCTTCATCGGTGTTCTCGATCATCCACGCCGAGATCGACGGGCCCCTCGTACGAGACGAGGAATCCGGCGATGGGCGCGCCGATGCTCACGAAGACCTGGACTCTGCCGTTCTCTTCGTGGGCGCGGCCTTCGATGCGCGGAGAGAGCATGCGCGGTAGCGGGAGCGAGAAGCGCCTTCCACCGACCCGCGCCCGAACTTGGTCGAAGACGAGCGCTCCCTCGACCACGCGCAGGCGAAAGAGACACAGCACGAGCCCCAGCGCCTCGACGAGCAAACCTTCGCTCGGCCACTGCACGGTGAGAAGCGGACGCCCGCCGAACGAACGCTGCCACCGTTCACATCCCTCTGCGCGCACGACGGCCAATTCGACGGGAACACGCTCGCCCGCATCGGGCATGCCCGCGAAGAACGCGATGAGGCGCGCGAGGAACCCCTGGCCACGTCGCACGCGAAAGGTTCCGCGCGCAGAAGCATGGGTCGCGTGCAATTCTTGGACACGCCGTGGCAGCGATGTCCAGCTTGCGCCAACTAGCGTGGGGTAGAACGGCTCCAACGAGGAGCCAGCTTACCTCATCGGCCTGCGGCGTAGAGCGCGTAGATGCTCGCCCAAGACATCGCGAGCAGGAGAACGAACACGGCGTACGTGACGGCTTCGAGCTTCTTCAACGCGCGGCGCGAAACGACGAGCCCCCAGCCCATCGCGAACGTCGAGATGCCATTGGCGAGGTGATAGGCCACCGCGAGCGTGCCGAGGAGGTACACGACCAGCGTGGGCGTGTGATGGTGCATCTCCTTCGCGATCTCGCCGAAGGGCTCTGCATGGCCCTCCTGCAAGCGGGGATGCAGCATCGCGAGCCAAATGTGCGCGCCCAAGAAGGCCATGAGCCCCACGGCGCTGAGTCGCTGCAGGATGTACCGCAGGTTCGCGAAGAACGAGTACTTCTGCACGTTGACGCGCGCGGTGCGTAGGCGATTGATGCCCCAAATCGTGTGCAGCACGAGGGGAAGGAGCACGATCACGGAGGTGAAGAGCTGCGCGAGTGGATGCGCATGTTCCGTGACCGCCGTCTGCCAGGCGGATGCCCCCTGAAAGGCCGAGAGATTGTTCCAGAGGTGCAGCACGGTCCACACCGCGAGGGGCATGAACGCGAGCAGCGACCCGAGACGGGAGCGCAGAAAGCCAGCAGCCTGCGCGCTGTTCGTTCCAGCCGGGTTTTCTGCATTCGTTGCGGTCGAGCTCATCGCCACGGGTTTTTAGGGCGAGTTTCCGTCACTTACAAGCGGCAAGCGAGAACGGCCGTGTTTCGAGCTAGAAGGGCCCGGTGACGGGTCCCTCGTCCTAACCATCCCGCGGCCCCGAAGGGCCCGTTTTGGCATCCGAGCAGGGCCATGGGCAGGCTTCTGGTCGCGGTTTTCGCGGGAATCGTCGCGAGTTCGCACGAACTGAAGCTCCAACTGAATTCGAGCTACACTCCCATCGTGCTCGCACGCTTCGCTTCCCTCGCAATCGGCATCTGTGTCGCCGGCACGAGCGCCATCGCGTGGGCGCGTCCGCCTTCGCTCGCACGAGAGACGCACGTATATGGGCCCATCGTGAGCGACGTGTCTCTCCACAACGCCAAGGGTGCTCTCGTGAAGACGATGCCCTTTGCGAGCCTCGCCCGCACGGAACTCGCTCCTGGTCCGTACGAGATTCGTATGAGCCTCCCGGCCGGCGATGCGGTCGAGCTTCCGCCTTGCAGCGGAACGAGTCGCGTCTCTGCCAGCGTGGCGGGCAAGCCCGTGACGCTCCCGGGACCGGGCCCCGTCGTGACGCGCGTCGTTCGCGCCGCAAGCTCGGCGAACGAAAACATCTCGGTCTCCTTGCGCGTGGCCGTGAGTGCCTACGAGCGACGCATCGCATGCGGATACGCACCACGGAGCGGCGCCGCCGAGGAGACGAGGGACGGCCTCCGCGAGCTCACGTTCGACAGCCACGGCGCCGGAAAGTGCCGCGGCTCCTGCACCCCCGGCAAGGCCCTCGTGTTCGTGCCGCGGGGTCACGATGAGGGCAAGCCCGCAACCCTTCTCGTCGGCGTGCATCCCTGGAACGGAAGCATCTGGACGTACGCGGCCTACCAGGAACTCCTCGCCGCGGCGCAAGCACGCGACGTCGTGCTCCTCTTTCCGAGCGGCCTCGGCAATTCGCTCTACACCGCAGAAGCGGAGTCTGAAGTGTTGGCGGCGATGGATGCGCTCGCGCAGACGATGCCCATCGACCCTTTGCGCGTCTCGCTTTGGGGAGCCTCCATGGGCGGCGCAGGAGCGACGACGATCGGCTTTCACCATCCGGATCGATTCGCGACCATCACGAGCTTCTTCGGCGATGCGAAGTACGACCTCGGAGGCTACGTTCGTGGCATTTTGCCGAACGAAGCCGCTGCACATCGAGTGAATCCGCTCGACGCCATCGAAAATGCGCGTCACGTACCAGTGTGGCTCATCCACGGCGAGAACGACAAGACATCGCCCATTCGCCAGAGCGAGCTTCTCTATGCGGCGCTCACCGAGCGCAACTATCGCGTTCGTTTCGATCGCGACAAGCAGGCGGGCCACGACGGGGCGCTCGTCGCCAAGTACCTCACGGAGCTCGTCGACCTGGCTGCCCACGCGGTTGCTCCGGCATTTCCCCCACGTGTCACACTGAAGCTCGTACGCCCCGAAGACCGCGGCGCCTACGGCGTCGTCGTCGAACGAACGAAGCCGAACGACGACTGCGTCCTCGACCTCGAGCGGGTCGGAAACAAGGTCGTCCTCCATGCCGCTGCGAACGTCGCACGCCTCTCGCTCTCGAAGGGCGCGCTCGGCGCGACGCGTGACGAGCAGCGTCCTTCTTCGGTCGACTACAAAGGCTCGGCGGTGCCTCTCATATGGGCCCCCTGACCGCTCGCATTCTCGCCGGGATCACGCCCTTCCTCGCGGCCGGCATCTTCGTTCTCGGCGTACGCGTCGGCGCACACGACGCGCTTCTCGGCGTCATCCTCCACGTCCCACACGTGTCGGCGACGGCCACCGTCGTGCCCATCGAAGTGAACGTGTTCGAAGACGACCGCACCGTGCGCGAGAGCAAACCGAATGCCCATGTGTCGGCCTCTGCAAGCCTTTGTGGCAAAGAGCACGTCCTCGAAGCAGATACGGGCGTGCACGGTGACGGCGTGCTCGCCATTCCCCTCGAACCAGGCTGTCACGATCGAACGCTGCTGCTCCGCATTCGCGTACGCAACCCCGCGGAACCAAATGCAGAGAGCGCGCACGTCTTCCAAGAAACAATCCGTCTCCCCGAGACGCCAGGAGCGCCGCCAACACCGATGGCTCCCATCGGTCGAGAAACAGCCGACGGTCCCCTCACCGTCACCGCGCTCACCCCCGCGCTCCCGGCACAAGAGGCTTCGTCACTTTGGGTGCGCTCGCGCAAAGGGGCCATCGCCAACCTCGTCGTCGAGCCCGAAGGCGGCCTCGACATCGGCAAGGTTTCGGCTTCGGGATGCGACGAATCCGTGTGGGAGGTCCGCGCGACGCCACTGTTCCACGTCACCGGCATGAAGGTCACCGCCACCTTCAAAGACGCGTCGCAAGGGACGGCGAGTTGGTTTGGCGCGATTCCCGTCGCGAAAGGTACCGCCGCCATCACGCTCCCGAGCAGCATCAAGTCTGCCACCGGGCTACGCGTGCCGTTTCGTTTTCCGGGCCCTCGCGACAGCGCCTATGTAGCCATCGATGGCCCCGATGGGCGGCACTGGGAGACGCGCCAAGCTCCTTCCGAACCGGCCACACTCCCGACACTGAACCCGGGGCTCTATTGGTTGCACATTGCAAGCGAACCCCTCCAGGCGGCGGAACGTCCGCAAGTTTCGACGAAGCCCTTCATGGTGTCGACGATGACGGAGTGCGAAGCGGCCATCGATCTGATGAACCGCGCCGGCTCGATGGACGTCGCGAAGACCGACGGCATCTACGAAGGCTTGCCGCGGGATGCGGCGGCCAAACACCGGCTCGGATTGTTCATCGCCATGTTCGGCCTCGCGCTCGGTCTCGCGATCGAGATCCTCGTTTTGACGTCCGTACGGTCGAGCAAGCTCGTCGACATCGAGGGTGCATCACTCCTCCAGTCGCAGAAGCGCTCGGTGATCGCGGGCATCCTGTTCTCGGCGCTCGTATTCTCGCTCCTCGCGACCTTGCTTTGGGTGAAGGTCACGAAGTAACGAACGCGCCGTCGAGCAATGCGGCGGCAGAAGCTTCCGGATCGCTTCCGGCCGTATCCAAGAGATCGATACCGTGGTGGCAAAGGCGGTTCGCGGCTGCCGCTGCCCTTCCGGGAAAACCGCTTGTGGCATCGAACGCTTCTTGCTCGACGAGAAGGGCGACCTCGAGTGCACGACCGAGGGTCATCGCAAACCGACGCGCGTCCCCCTCGAGCGCTGCGGGATTCTTTTCCGCGAGTCCCTGCACGAAGCGATCGAGCGCACGCTTCACGGTTCGCTTCGCTGTCTCGGCAGCGGCGTGACAAGCGGGCGGCGCCCCTTCGGTCGCGCGCAGGGTCTCGTTCATCAAAAGATCCATCGTTCCGGTTTTCGCGAGCGCGCGCGCGAGGTCGAGCGAAAGCACGTTGGTCGTGCCTTCCCAGATCGGCAAGACCTGTGCGTCGCGAAGGAGCGCGGGCAACCCGGTATCTTCGACGTAACCCGCGCCACCGAATGCCTCGAGGGCTTCGCTCGCGACCGCGACCGCTTGTTTGCCAGTCGTGAGTTTTACGATCGGCGTGAGGAGACGGAGAAGAGCCACTTCCTCGTCCGTGGCCTCGCCGCATTCTTCCTTGCCGATGAGGGCGACCACGCGGAACGCGAGATGAAAGGCTCCCATGGTTTCGGCCTCGAGGCCGGCGAGCGTATCGCGGTGGAGGGGCTTTTCCGAGAGGGGTGCCCCAAATGCCACACGTTCGCGGGCGTAAGCGCACGACAGCGAAACGGCGCGGCGCATGCCTGCCGCCGCGACGACGGAGTTCCACGTGCGCGTCACGTTCAGCATCGGGGCGATGTTCTTGATGCCATCGCGTGTACCATACACCGGAATAGCGACAGTGCCTTCCAGTGCGAGTTCGGCGGTAGGCAGCATCCGGGTTCCGAGCTTGTCCTTCAGGCGGTGGATGCGAATGCCATTCATCGACCCGTCGGCACGACGTGTTTCGACGTAGAAGAGCGCGAGGCCCGAGCCCCCCGGTGGGTTGCCGACAGGGCGTGCGAGCGTCAGCGCCATCTCCGAGGTCGTGGCGGAGGTGAACCACTTGGTTCCATAGAGCCCAAAGGTCCCGTCGTCGTTCGGCCTCGCGATGCTCTCCGAGATGGCCACGTCGGAGCCGCCGGTACGCTCGGTCATCCACTGCCCGCTGGTCCACGCGGCGAGCGGAGAGCGAGAGGTGAGGCGCGAGACGGCACGCTCGACGAGCCGCTGGTTACCGGAACGGAGCAAGGTGGCTGCGGCCCCATCCGTCATGGCGAGGGGGCACGCGAATGTGCCCGCGGAAGGCGCATAGAGATATGCGAGCGCCATCTGCACGATGCGAGACGCCGATCCGTAGGCGCGCTCGTAGGCCGTACCTACGATGCCGTGCGTCGCCGCGATCTCGGACGAACGTCGCCAGAGAGCTGGGAGCTCGATGTGGTCTTGGCGTTCTCCCCAAGGACTCCACGAAACGAGCCGGGGTTCGGCCCTCGGGTCCGCCAGATAGAGATCGTAGAGCTCCCCCTTTGCGAGCTCGGCAACCGCCTCGAGCTCGGGCGTCGCTGCGCGAAGGACGTCGCCTGGAAGAACCCGCGCGAGGTAGCGCTGGAGCGTCGCATCGGAAGAGAACGGCCCCGGTAGTTTGGGCGCGGTTTGAATGAAGTCCATGGCTGCCTCGTGGTGGCCGAAGCATAGCGCAGGTCACACGACAGCGAGCCTTGCTCGTCAGGGAATCGCGTTCAGCGTGGCGAGCCATGTCGGACGCACGCCTTTCCACTCGGCCGTGACCGCGCTCCACTTCGTCGAGGTCTCGAGTTCGACGAGCAAGCGCGCCACTTCACCCGCCGTCTTGGCGCTCGACACTTCTGCGAGCCAACCGGCGCGGCGAACCTTCCATCCATCTTCCACGCCCGGCCACCCCATCGCCGTCTCGAGGGCGAGGAGTTGCTTCGCGACCTCGGCCGGTGTGCTCGCGGACTTCACGGAGCTTACCCAGCCACTGCGCTTCCCGACCCAGCTGCTGGAGACCGCTGCCCACGAGATGTGCGCCTCGAACTGCAGGAGGCCATCGCTCACCTTCGCGACGGACGCGCTATGGGATCCGCTCGCTCCACGGTTGCTGCCCTCGCCGCGTTTGCCACACGCGGTGACGAGGGAGGGCGCAAGCACCACGAGCGTCGCGGTGAGGAGAAAGCGCTGGAAAAACGCGACCGGCGAAGACGTCGTCATTCATCAGAAATACACGAACGAACGCTGTTTTGCCCATCCGAATGGGGGCCAAATACGCGCTTTTTCGCGCCGTGTGCTGCTACACTGAACGAAGTCATGCGGCCTTTGCGCGCGCGTTTGCGCACGTTCCTCTTCCTCGTCGGCCTCGCGGCGCTCGTCACCGCCGAGGGCGCGTCCGCGCAAGACTTCGACCCCAAAGGCCGCAAAAAACCGGGCGGAGGCAAGCCCGGCGGAAAACCCGTACCCGGTCACGTCGTTCCGGGGGGCAAGCCACCGGGTGGCGGCGGAACCCCGGGTCCTTCCGGAGGTGATCCCAAAGGCCCCAAGGGTGCCTCGGGCGACGTGCTCATCCAGCGTTACACGAGCATCGTCCTCGCGCAGCCAGGCTCGCCCTTTCCCCTCCAGCGGCTCGCTCAGCTCTATCGCGAAAAAGACGGAAACATCACGGGGCTCGTGAAGGACTTCGAAACGCGCGCCGCGCAGACGGGTCCCGAACAGTACGCCTCCATCGTGACGTTGGCCGGCGTGTACAAGATCGATGGACGCGGCGACGAGGCCCTCAAGACCTACGAGCGCGCCATCGCGATGAAGCAAAACGACGCCGTGGCGCTCGTCGCTCTTGCGCGGCTCCTGCAAGATCGCGCCGACGCCAAGGGCGCCCGCGCGCGTTACGAGCAAGCGCTTGCCTTGCAGACGCTTCCGGCCGATCGCGAGCAAACACTCCGCACCCTGATGACACTCGCCCTCGACGCGAAAGATTTCGGCGGCGCGAAGGGCTACCACGACAAGCTCCTCGCGAGCGGCAAGGGTAGCCTTTTCGTCAAGGCCGAACTCGCCCGCGAGCTCTACACCCGAGCCGAATACGAGCGCGCCGCTGTCGAGTTCCAGGAGGTGGTGAAAGCGGCGGCGGGCGACAACCGCGCGCTCGCGCCTGCTTTGAAGGACCTCGGCAAAGCCCAGGCGAAGGCCGGGCAGAACGACGTCGCCCTCGCGACGCTCCGCCGCTCGCTGTCGATCGCCGGGCAAGAGGCCGCCGTTCGGACGGAGATCTACGACATCATCGCCGAGATCTACCGCAAAGATCAGAAGCTCCCGCTGCTCGTCCAGGAGCTCGAGGCCCAGCACCCTTCCGACTTCCACCGTCTCGCCATGCTCGGTTCGCTCTATGAAGAAACGGGCGACGTGACCAAGGCCATTGCGACCTACAAGCGAGCCCTCGGAGTCAATCCGAAGCAGCTCGACCTTCGCTTGAAGCTCGTCCGCCTCCTCCAAGCCCAAGGAGAAATCGACAAGGCCATCAGCGAGTACGAGCTTCTCGTGCGCGCGGCACCAAACAATCCGACGTTCGTGTTCGAGCTCGCCGAAGCGCTCATTCAGCGAGGCGACCGTGCGCGTGCACTTCGCGTGCTGACCGAGGTGGAGGCCCGCGGAAGTACCGACGACGAGATCCTCTCGCGCCTCGCGGACTTCTACGGCCGTATCGGCGAGAGCGACCGCAGCGTCCGGATCTTGACGCGCCTCGCGCAGATGAATGGCGCCGACCCGTCGCACATCGTCGACCTGGGCGATCGCTACTTCCAGGAGGGCAACCAAGCGCTCGCCGTGCAGACGTGGAAGCGCATCTTGGGGGTCGTGACCCCGCGCGCCAAGGCGCTCACGATGCTCGGCGACGTCTACATGGAACACGACATGGTGCAGGACGGTCTCGCGTCGTACCGTGAGGCGCTCCAGCTCGAGCCGCAGAACCTCGCGGTGAAGAAGCAGCTCGCGGCCGCCCTCGAGCGCACCAAGGCGTTTCCCGAAGCGCGCAAGCTCTGGGAGGAGGTCTTCGAAAGGGCGCGCGACACACAAGATCGCACGCTCGCCCGCGAAGCTCGTTCGCGTCTCGTGACGCTGTGGGCCCTCGAGCGTTCCCTCGAATCACGTCTGCCTGCCTTGCGAAAACGCTTCCTCGGGCCGCCCCCCGACATCGAGTCGGGCCGTCTCATCGCCGAATCGGAAGTGCACCTGCGCAAACTCGGGGACGCGGAGGCCACGCTGCGCAAGGTCACGGAGCTCGCCCCCGGCGACGCCGACAGCTACCTCGCGCTCGAGCGCGTGCTGGTCCAGCAGAACAAATTGGTCGAAGCCATCGCCGTGCTGGAAAAGCTCGTCGCGGTCGACCCAAAGCGCGCGCGCGAGCTCTATCAACGCATGGCCACCTACGCGTCGCAGAGCTACCGCGACGACGACGCCATCAAGTACGCAGCGCGCGCGGTCGAGCTGAACCCCGACGATGCAGAAGGCCATCGGCGCCTTGGCGATCTCTATCGGTCCAGGCAGGACACCGAGCGCGCCATCAAGGAATACCGAGAGGCCATCGCCAAGAACGATCGCCTGTTCCTCGTCTACTTCCAGCTCGCCGATTTGCTCCTTGCTCGCGGACAAGCCGACGAAGCAGATCGCCTCTTTCGAAAGGTCTTCAAGAGCGCTCCCGACGACGAACTCGTCGGACGCGCCGCAAGGCTCGCACTGCAGCTCCACACGACGCGCGGCACGCTGGAATCCCTCGAGCAGGAGCTCTTGCCGCTCGCCATCGCGAATCCACAGCGACCGCTCTTTCGTCGCGTTCTCGTCGAGGCCTATGGACACCTCTCTCGGCCCCTTCTCCAGCGCGTGCGAGAAGGCACACCCGAGGAGGCGAACGCGGCGCGCGCAGCTTTGCAGAAGCTCGGCGCGCGGGCCGTCAAACCTCTTCTCGATGCGCTCGTCGACCCCGATACGACAGGCCAGCGCGTGGCCATCGACATTCTCACCTTCGTCGAAAACAAAGGTGTGTCTCCGTCCCTCCTCTCGTTCGCGACCGGTGGTGCCGACACGTCGCTTCGCGCCCGTGCGATGATCGCCTGCGGCAACCTTCGCGATGTCTCACTGCTTCCGCGCTTCGAAGCCCTTCTCTTTCCGAAGGAGGGCACCGTCGCCGCCCTCGGCGTCGATCAAGTGACCCTCGCCACCGCGTGGGCCATCGCGCGCACCGGTTCACCACGCGCGCTTCCCATTCTGCGCAGGCTGCTCTGGGACGGAACACCCGACGTGCGTGCCATCGCCGCGCTCGGGCTCGCGCAAGAGAAGGATCGCTCCGCCGAGCCTCGTCTCATCGCGACACTCGGCGCCATCGAGTCGGGCAGCCTCGCTCGCTCCGGTGCAGCGCTCGCGCTCGGTGACATGCACGCCGACGCAGCGGTCCCGGAGCTTCTCGCCGCGGCGACGCAGGGTGACCTCGAGCTGAGGCGTGCGGCCATCGAGGCCCTTTCACGTATCCCGAGCGTGGCTCCGAGCGGCAAAGAGCACAAGAGCGCGCTTCCCGTCGTGATCGACGCGCTCTTCGTCAAGACGGAAGGGTCGCCGCGAACACGGAAGCAAGCCAAGCTTCTGCACGATGCTGCACTCTTTACGCTTACGCAATGGACCCTCGCGTCGCAGCCGGGTCATGGTGGCTCCTCGGAGGCGCGTACGCTCCCCATCCCCGACGATGTCATCGACGCCGAAGCGCTGCTCACTCGTCCGTTGGCGGTCGCACCCGAGTCTGCGGCTCTCGCGTTCACGAAGTTCCGAGCCGACCTCGAGCAAGGCATGGGTGCGGTCCTCGCCACCTCGAGCGATCGCATCTCGTCCGCTCTCGCAACGCTGGGCACGGATGACTTGCCCATCTTCGGGACGAAGGCGATCGGGACCAGTCGCGCAGAAGCCGCGGTGCTCCGCGAGAAGATGACCCCCATGCTCCTTCCGCTCGCCAAGCACGCCGACCGCGACATTCGTTCGAGTGCGCTGACGGCCCTCGCCCTTTCGGACCGCGATGAAGCCCGGAAGAGCGTCGCGAAGGCAACCGAAGACTCGGACGAGGCCATCGCGCGTCTCGCGCTCTCGTTGCTCGCCAAACGGGCACGACCCCTCACGGGCATTTCTGCCGATGTCGTCACGCCGGTCTCCGCCGCAGCGCACGCGCACAAAAACTGGGCTCTCCGCGTGCTTGCGCTCGAGGCACTCGGCACGGAGGCTGCGCTAGCCCAAGCTGGCCCGTCGAATGGAGCGGCCCGCGAGTCGATCAAGAGCACGCTTTCGAAGGCCGCAACGTCCGACCCGTTCGCACTCGTCCGAGAGACGGCGCTCGGACAGCTCCAGCGCGTCGATGCAGAGGCAGCGCGTAGCGTGGCAAGCGCCATCGCCAAATCCGACGCGGAGCCCCGCGTTCGCGCCCTTGCGGCCCGCATCGCCGGAGGTTCATCGCCGTGATGCGTGGGTCCCGAACGGCCCTTCTCGGTTTCGTCGCCCTCTTCGGAACGAGTGCCTGCCAAGAGCTCTCGAGCTTCAACAGCCGTGGCGACCACTTCGAGGGTACCGTGACGCAAGGCTCTTTCGTGCGGACAGGCTTCGACAATGGCGTGCGCATGTGCCTCACGCTCGACACCGAGAAGCTCCAGCAGGAACCCGGCGACCTCCGCACATCCGACGGCGCCTTCAAGAAGGGCACGCTCCGCGCGGTACCGCAGACCTTCCATGACCCGCTCTCGACATTCCAATTCGGCCAAGGGCGCGAGAAGAACTTCATGTACTTTGCACAATTGGCAGACGGCACCGACGCCCTTGCGGTGGTTTCGCTCATGAAAGGAGGCAATGACGTCGAGGTACGGGTCCTTCGAGGTGCGCCCGGAGGCAACTCGGGAGCGCCGCAGTTGTTCGGTGTCTTTCCTCTGAAACGTGAGCCTGGCGCGTGCTCGTTCTAGGCATCGAATCTTCCTGCGACGAGACCGGTGCGGCGGTCGTGCACAGTGACGGCGCCGTCCTCTCCGACGTCGTGCAAGGTCAAGTCGCGACGCATGCCCCCTACGGCGGCGTCGTTCCAGAGCTCGCCTCGCGCGATCACATGAACAACGTCGAGCACGTCGTCCGCGCAGCTCTCGAACGCGCCAACGTGAAGCTCTCCGACATCGACGGCGTCGCGGCCACCCGCTGCCCGGGTCTCGTCGGGGGGCTCTTGGTCGGCCTGCAAGTCGCAAAGGGAATGGCGTACGGATCGGGCCTCCCTTTCGTCGGGGTCGATCATCTCGTCGGCCATTTGATGGCCGCGTTTCTCTCGAGGGGGAAGCAGGCGGTGCGCCCGGACTTTCCCTTCGTGGCGCTCCTCGCGTCAGGCGGGCACACGGCGATTTATCGCGTCGATGGTCCCCTCGTCGCGAATGTACGCGAGCTCGGTGCCACGCGCGACGACGCTGCGGGAGAAGCGTACGACAAGGTCGCAAAACTGTTGGGGCTCGGCTACCCCGGCGGCCCGCTCCTCGACAAGCTCGCGCAAGAGGGCGACCCGAAGCGCTGCCCCTTCCACGGCGCAAAGCTCGCGGGTTACGAGTTCAGCTTCTCGGGTCTGAAGTCCAACGTCGCGCGCTGGCGAGAAGAGCAAGGCGAAGAGCTCCAGCCCGAGGTGCTCCGCGACGCTTGTGCCGGTTTCCAGGCCTCCGTCGTGAAAGCCCTCACCGAGAAGCTATTCGCGGCGGTGGACGCAGAGCGCGTCTCGCACGTGGTGCTCGGGGGCGGTGTCGCAGCGAACAGCGCGTTGCGGAAGCGTACTCTCGAGATGGCCGAGAACCGCAGCATCACGGCGCACCTACCGGAACTTGCAAACTGCACGGACAATGCCGCGATGATTGCCTACGCCGGCGCGCAGAGGCTCCTCGCGGGAGAGCGCGACGGCCTCGACATCCGCGCCGAGAGCAAGACCGCCCTGCCGCGAAAGACGCGAAAGGGCGGCGGACGGCGAGCGTAGTGACCGCACGCACTCGCTCATGGGAACGTTTCGATCGACGGATTAGGATTCGAACGCTCGACGCTGCGAGAACGTCTCGAAGTGATCGCTAGGGGGCAGGTTGCTCGAAGCAGTAGAAGTGCCCTTCCGAGTCGCAGCTCAGGGTGTAGTGATTGAGCCAACCAACCCCAGCGAGATTGTCGGGCTGCCCTGCGTTACCTTGTTTTGTGTTGCTCGCCGAGGTCCAATTCTCGCAGGTATTCTGTCGCGACTGGTCGCTACCCCCCGTCCATACCCTCATGCTTGCACTGCCTGGGATGCCGTTTTCGTCGCTCACCACCGCGAGGAGCGTGTCGGTCGGGAGCTTGTCGACAAGGAGCGCTCCCGGGTCGCCGCCTCCGAGCACCTTGTGCCACCCGTCTGCGACCGGAACGATGTAGGCAGAGGGCGTCGTTAGGCTGTCGTCCCAAAGATAGGCCCTCCACGTGCGTCCCGGTAGGGTCAACTTCGCTTTCCTGACCGCGTTGTTGCAGTGCTCGTCGGCTCGCACGCGCGGCGTATTGGGCAAAACGCGAAAGTTGGCGGGTAGAGGCTCCGAGGTCACGAACATGCGGTAGGGGACCGTCGCGTCCACTGTTTTGCCATCGGGGTTTTGCGCATCGCGCGTACCACCGTCCGGCGGGGCTCCGGCATCGGGGAAGCTACTATCGTCGGGCTGACCGCCACCCTCAGGTCCGAGCGAATAGCTCGGGACGGACAGACATGCGGCGCCAAGAGACACGAGAGCTGTGCCGAGGCACAGGATAAGCAACAAAGGGATCCTCCGCGCGCACGTGGCGCACGCGCTCTCGTGTCGAGTCTGCCATGCGTCAACGGGGCGCGGGCACATCCATGTAATGGTAGCCGAGATTCCTAACGGAACGGCCTCGATTTGTCAGGGCGGCCGCGGCCGCCTCTGTTTGTTGGGTCAATCCCCCTTCGCATCCGTGCTGGCATCGCTACCTCCATCCGCTGACGCGCACGAACCTAGGTGTCGCAATGGCTTTGCCGAATACTTGCTCGGAAACGAGCAGGACGCGGTGTCGATGGTCGTTCCGTCGCACGCACAACCTTCGATGACGACGCCGGCACATGCCCCGGTGGGTTCGCTGACGCATCGACCGGAAGCCGAGCATCCTTCCGCCTCGGCGTACGCGCAGGTTTGGCCGCCTTCGCAATCCGCAGTCGTTGTGCACGGTCCGCCGATGACTCCGGGGTTGAAGTCCGCGCCTGCTCCTTCGGTGGCCCCACAGCCGACGGCCACAATGATGGTTGCCCCCATGAACAGTGACGCAATACCGACGATCTTCTTCATGGTATCCGCGCAAGCAAGCGTCGTGCCACGCCACAAACGTCCCTAAGCTATTGAACGACACCAACCATCAGCGACTTGGCTGTCTCGGTCGTGAAATTGATGCGTGCAAAATACAGAGAAGCCGCAGCCCTTTCGGCGCCGCGGCTTCCACAGGTGGGGGAGCTCGAGGCTCAGTGCTTCTTGCCGTGCGAGGCCTTCTTGCCGCCGTGCTTCTTGCCGCTGCCGGCCTCCGCGGTGGCGCCGTTCTTCTTGTCTTCGCCCGAGGGCGCCCCCAAGACGACTTCGAGGACGTCTTTGTTGGCGCGAACGAGGTAGGGCGGGACGCCGTCCTTGAAGGTGACGTTCATCTCGGCACCGCCGGGATCGTTCGAGACCTTCATGAGGGCGATGCGCTTGTCTTGCTTCATGGCCGAAGGTCCGGACGTGAGCGATTTCCGCTGCGGGATGACGACGGTGAAGCCCGTCGGCTGTGAGGCCCCCTGGATGCGGCCGATGTTTCCGTCCATCTTGAACTTGAGCACTTTACCGCCCGTCACGTTGCCGTGGCCGAAGGGCATGGGCTTGCCCGTGGGCGTGAGCGGAGCCGGTTCTTCGGCAGGACCGTTCATCGCCATCGCGCCACCAGCCGGTGCTGCAGGTGCGGCCGCCGCGGGATTGCCGAGCGCGGGCAACCCTTGGAGGGGCTGCGACATCGCGATGGGGGCATTCACGCCTGTGCCGCGGGCGGGAAGCACCGGCGAAGAAGCGCTGGGCGCGGGTGAGGGCTCGAGGGCCATGGCCGTGGTGGTTTCCGCCGTGGCCGTCGTCTGTGCCGGAGTGCTCTTGTGGAGCGCGGCGTAGCCGAGAATGCCGGCGGTGATGGCGACCGCGCCGATGGCGATGCGACGCTTGTTCTTGGTGGCGAATGCCATCGCGGGCGAGGAACTCGTCTCTTCGACATCCGTCGCATTCGCGATCGACGGAGACTGCGAGCGCATCTTGCGGACTTGCGAGGGCATGCCACCGGAAGGCGCTGCGGCCGTCGTGCGACGTTGCGGGTTCTTCGCCGAATCCTTGTTCGTGCGGTTCTTCCACCAGGTGGTGGCGGACCCCTTCGCCTTGTTCATCCAATCCATCATGACGGGACCAACCATGGCGCCCTTGGCGAGGATCGCGTTCGTGGCCTTCTTGGCGGGGCTCTCTTCCGTTTCCTTCTCGGCCACGTCCATCATGTCCTTCGCGCCGGCTTTCTTCGTTTCCGGAGCGCCATCTTTAGCGGTCATGGGCGCGCTCGTATCCTCGACGTCGTCGTAACGCATGGCGACGACGAGTTGCGGAACGTGCGAGTTCGGGTCGATTTCAACTTCGACGCGGTCGATGTGCGCTGCGCGCTTCGTGCCGTCGTTTGCATTCTCGAGCTCCACGCCCTTGCCGAGCTGGAGGAAGCCGAGCTCGCTCGTCGCGGTGATCTTCGCGCCGTGCGTGTCCTTGATACGCGCGCGCATCGGGGAGGCGAGGCCCTCGATGTGGAGGCGCACTTTGCAGCCGCTGTTCTGCGCGCCGCTCAGGATCTGCTTGAGACCCGCTGCGCTTTCCGCATCGAGATTCGTGAAACGAAGACCGAACTCGCCACCGGGCTCACCATCTTTGAGCCACGCGACTTCGCCTTCGCAGATGACGCTCGCGGTGCCTGCTTCGAAGCGGCACGAAAGCGCTTGTCCCATCTCGGGCAAGTAGGCGGTCCGAAGGTGCATGCCGTGATGCGAAAGGTCCAAGGCCTGCGCTTCGAAGGGCTGCCCGCCCGCGTCTCCAACCTCAACCAGTGCGTCGAACGGAATGCGTGTCGCACCGGGAGCGCGACGTTCAGTTGTAGAATCCATGGTTCTCCTCCACAGGGCGGCCGTCTCGTGACGACTGCGACACAGCGCGATGCTGCGATGACCAAGCCTTACGGGAGGTGGGATAATGTGGCCAAGTTTTCGCTGCGCACCGGATCCAAGGCATCAAAAATTCGCCGTAAACACTCGAAATCGTTGTGTTTTTGCGCCATCGACCTTCGCTGCCGCGCGAGCCGATTCGGAGCCCGGTCGAGAAAAAGTGGTGAGCTCGCCGAGGAGGAACGCGGACCTCGAAGTGCTACGGCGCTGCACGCCGAACGTTACATATGCATCATACACGCATTTGCGCACGGCCCGCGGGCGTCGTGACACCACGTAGGTTCATCAACGTCCGATGAGATCAGGCTGCGCGACGTTTTCTCCGAAGGCGATGCCAGCGCGATAGTCCGACATCGGGATACGTGCTTCCGAGGACACGCCACCGTGCGCATCGAGTGTCTGAAGGTGTGTGTTTGCCGTCAGAAACCCTGTCGACTCCATCCGCGCCATGACTCGCCATCGAACGCCTCCCTCGGGTCCGATCACGAGCACGCGCATGGACGCATCCGTTGCAGCGTCACTCGGCGCGACGAGTACGAGATCTGCGCCGCAGACGAGTGCGGCTTGCGGTTCGAAGGGAATGGGCACGCTCCCGAGGACTCGTCCCGTCTCGGCATTCACGCACAAGACGGACTTGCCGCCTACCGCGAGGATGTTGTCACCCACGCGAAAGAACCGCTCGACGCCGTACTCCGAGGCTGCCGTCCACCGAATCCTTCCGGAATCGGCTTCGAACGCGACGAGTGCTTTCCCCATGCTCACGATGATGGCTTCCGCCGTCGCACTTTCTCGATACGTCATGCGCGCATCCTACCCTAGTGGCCGTGGTACATTGCGTCTCGGTGTCCCCCTTTCAGCCCGGTGACGTGCTCGATGGTCGCTTCGAACTGAAGCGAGAGCTCGGTCGCGGAGGCATGGGCACCGTTTGGGCAGCGACACACGTCGTCACGAAGCGTGATTTCGCGCTCAAGCTCCTGAACGAGCGGCGCGCCGACGACCCGACGGCGAAGGAGCGGCTCCGGCGCGAAGCGCGCGCAGCTTGTCTGGCGACGCACCCAGCGATCTTGCCGGTCGATGACGTGGTGGAGCTCGACCAAGGCGGTTACGCGCTCGTCATGGAGCTCCTCGAAGGAGAGTCTCTTCGCGCGTGCCTCGACCGCGAAGGGCGTTTGCCTTGGGCGACGGTACGCGAGACGTTCGAGCCCGTACTGAGCGGTCTCGCAGCCGCGCACGAAGCAGGCATCGTCCACCGCGACTTGAAGCCGGACAACATCTTCTTGGTCTCGAGTGACCCTTCTCGTCCGGTGCGCATCCTCGATTTCGGCATTGCACAGTCGACGATGGATGAAGCCCCTCTTTTGACGAGCACCGGGGCCATGCTCGGCACGCCCTATTACATGGCGCCCGAGCAAGCGTTCGGGGAAGGAACGAAAGGCCCGCCCTCGGACATTTGGTCGCTCGGCGTCGTTCTCTTCGAATGTCTCGCGGGCACACGCCCCACGCAGGCAGCGAACCTCGGGCAGGTGCTTCGTCTCATGAGCGAAGGGCGCCTCCCGAAGTTGACCGATGCGAGCGTAGATGGCGTTCCTCTGCACATTGCACACATCATCGATCGCATGCTGTCTCGTGCGCACGATGCGCGGCCGTCGCTTTCGGAAATCCAGGCCGCGTGGCACGCACCGAGTGAGCGCGCGGCCCCTCCGCTGACGGCGCGATCGCAGCGGCGAATGGCGCGGTGGGTCACGCCAGTCGGGATCGTGATTTTGCTCGGGGCAGGCGGCGTTGCTTGGACGATGCGGGCCGGCACGGACTCGAGGGTGAACGCGGGCACGGGCGCAGGTTCCGGAGTGGCTTCCGGCGTGGGCGCGAGTGCGGGGACCGGCACAGCAATGGGCTCGGGACTCGGTGCTTCGCCTCCTGCGCCTCCTTCACCGGTGGCGACCACACTCTTGACGGCGCGTTCGACCGCGAGCGGCCCACCTCGCGCACCAAACGCGCCGGGAAGCTCAACGGTGAGCAGACTGCCGAGCTCTTCTGCGACGCCGGCGAGCGCGCCCATCCGGAGCGTTCCTGGTATCGTCGAGCAACCTCCCTACTGATGTCTCGTTCTTCCTCGTTTCGCGCGGCAGCTGCACTGAGTCTCGTTTTGGCTCTTGCTCCCGCGTGCTCGGAAGACGAAGTTCGATCGCTCGTGGTTTCGATCACGACGGACCTTCCGGCGCTTGAGCTCTCCACGCGGACGCGCATCGATTTGTTCACCGATGCGGGCAGCTGGTTCGACACTCGTGATGTCGACACGAGTGACCCCAAGGCCTTTCCCGTCAGCTTTGGCGTTGCGCGCGGAAGCATCGTTCGCGCGCGCATTCGCATCTACCCCGGTGCGCACACGGTTCCCTTCGCGACCGTCTCGAATCGGCGTCTCGTTCGGGAGGGCGTCGATCGAACGCCGGCGACGGAGCCGGAGCCTTCGCTCGCGATCGATCGGCTGGTTCGCATCGACACGCAAGCGATCGCAGAAGATCACGTCGGCGTGTATCTCGTCGGGGCTTGCGCGGGAACACCCGCCAACCTCACGTCGTGGGAAAGTTGCATCGCGAAGGAGAAAACGCGGGAAGCGCTCTCTGCGCCCATCGCAACTCCTCCCTCGCCTTCCGAATTGCGTGAACCCTGCACACAAGCCGAGTCCGCAGCCGCCCACGTGTGCATCCCTGGCGGTGTGTTCGTGCTGGGCGACCATCGCGACGACATCGACTACCCACCGGAGGAGTTCTTGAGCCCGCGCACGGAGCGCCTCGCGCGCGTCCGCAAGTTCTGGATCGATCGCACCGAGTTCACGGTCGCCCGGTACCGTGCCGCCTTGGCGCGGGGCTTCAAGCCGAAGGAGGTTGCGCCGGCAGAGAACGATGGACCTTTCAAACCCCTCCCTACGTCGCCCAAGGCCTGTACGTTCAGCGCGGCTCCGCAGGGCCGCGAGTCGTTCGCGCTTTCGTGCACCTCCTGGGTCACGTTCCGAGCCCTCTGCCAGTTCGAAGGCGGTGATTTGCCGACCGAAGCACAGTGGGAGTACGTCGCGCGCAGTGCGGGCAACGTTCGAGAGCGCCGCTACCCTTGGGGAGACAACGAGCCCACCTGCGACCTCGCGCTCTTCGGACGCACCTCGGGCACGGGTTGCCCCACGGCACCTTGGCCAAGCGAGCTCGCCGTCGAGGATGCGTCGCACGCTCCGACCTTCCCGACAGACACGACCTCGCTCGGCGTTCTCGGTCTCGCAGGAAGTCTCAGTGAATTCGTGCTCGACTCCGTTGCAGAATACACGGACGAGTGCTGGGCGAACGCTTCCTGGGATGGTCTTACCTGTACGGGGCCCTATCCGGACCCCCGCACTGCAACCGACCCCGCCCTCCGACGTGTCGCACGCGGAGGGTCTTGGATTGCACCAGGCCCGTTCGTCCGGGGCTCCACGCGAATCCGCGCTGCCCTCGCTTCTCCCTTCTATGGTGCCCGGTGCGCGTACGCCACGCAGCCTTGAGCGGCCTTGTCACGCTCGCGATCGGCAGCGGTGCAGGTCCGGGCTGCGCCCCTTCGAAGGTCACACGCCTCTACGTCGCAACGGATGCGACGCGGGTGACGCCTCGTTTGTTTCACTCGCTGCGCGTCGAGGTTCTCAGAAACGGTGCACCCTGCGGCGATTGCACGCGTGAGTTTCCTGTCGACGACGCGACGTGGCCCGGTGGCATCGGCTCGTTCGACATCGAAGGAGATGGCCATGCGCTCGTCCGCCTCGAGCTCGTACGCATACGGGGGAGTGCGCAAAAGCGGCCCGCTGCGACGGTGGAGGCTCGGGCTACGCTCGACTTGGACGGAGCGGCCCACGTTGCATACTTGCCGATGGCGAAGACGGGTCACCCCTTCGACCTACGCGCAGATGCGTTGGAGGGCACGCCCTCTCCCCTTCCCCTTTCTCTGCCGAGCCCGAAGAGCGCGTGCGCGGACGCAAGTCGGGAGGGAGAGGTATGCATTCCCGGCGGGCATTTCTGGATGGGCGACCCACTGATGGACATCACGGGTCTCGGCGATGCCGTCGACGGAACCCTCGAGCGCATCGTCACCATCGATGCGTTCCACATCGACCGCACGGAGGTGACCGTGGGCGCCCTTCGAAAGACAGGTCTCGCGACGGCGAGCGACCCCGTCACGTCGAAAAAAGCGGGGTGTACGTTCCCGCCGACCGCGAACGACGCGACTGCGGACGCGCTGCCCGTGAACTGCATGACCGTTTCGCTCGCGGAGGCATTCTGCAAAGCGCGAGGAGCGGAACTGCCGACCGAGGCCGAATTCGAGTACGTTGCTGGTGCGCTGCGCTCCGAGTCATTCGTATGGGGAGACGCGCGAATCTCCTGCGGTGACGCGGTGGTGGGGTTTGCGGCGTGTCCCCTCGATGCGCCTCGCCCCGTCGGCTCTGCCCCGAAGGACGCGCTCACGCTCGCACCGGGCCGGGCCGTTTTTGATATCGTCGGGAACGTGCACGAATTCATGCAGGACACGTGGAACCCCGAAAACGGCCCGTGCTGGGGCATCGGGGCCTTCCACAACCCTGTATGCAAGCAGCAAGACGCACGCTTCCCCAACGCGCGCGTCGTTCGAGGTGGCGCATTCGCCGACCTTCCGGTCTATGCGAGCGCGGCCTTGCGGGAGTTCGTCGACGATCCGCAGAATCGTGTAGGCACCTCCGTGGGCTTTCGCTGCAGGCGTCGATGAGAAGCGCGCATCTCCTCATGGCCACTTCCTTCTTCTGCGTGCTCGCGCTCGGAACGCCCCGTGCGCACGCGGACGACAACGACCCCACGGTAACAGAAGCTCGCGAGGCGTTCTTGCTGGGCGTCGCGGCGGTCAAAGAGGCCGAATGGGCCAAGGCGCTTTCGCACTTCGAGCGATCCCAAGCGAAGCGAAAGCACCCCGTGACCTCGTACAACATCGGGCTCTGTCATCGCACAGTCGGTCACTACGTGCTCGCGCGTCGCGCATTCGAAGAGGCACTCGCGCAGAACGCAGCAGGAGGGAGCGCTCTTCTCACGGGCGAACTCACGGCAGAAACGCGGGGTCTCCTCGGCGAAGTGGAGAGCGCCATCGTGCACGTCGATCTCACCGTCGAACCGGAACAGGCACAGGTTAGCGTCGATGGGAGGCCTCTCGTCCGCGCGGGGAGCGGCTATCTTGCGGGCATCGCGCAGGAAGGCCCTGGGGCGCCGCTCGACCTCGAGCACCGCAGCGGAGGGAAGGCTCGTTCGACCTTTGCCATCGACCCGGGTGTCCACACGATTCAGGTGATGGCCCAAGGCCACAGCGAGCAGCGATCCACGGCGGACGAGGCGCGCGGCAGCCATCGCAGCATGCACGTGAAGCTCATCGAATTGCCCGGCACGCTCCGCGTCTCCGCAACGCCGCCTGCGACGGTGTTCGTCGGTGGAGAAAGCGTCGGCCTCTCCCCCCTCACGCTCTCGCGTCCCAAGGGCGACTACGCGGTCAGCTTGCGACGAGAGGGCTACTTGCCGTTTTCGAGCAACGTGTATCTCGCGGCCGGAAGGCAAACAGACCTCGTGACGACGCTCACCCGCGAGAGTATCCCTGTGACGAAGCGCTGGTGGTTCTATGCGATCCTTACAGGAGCAGCAGCGGCACTCGCCACGACCACGTATCTCATCGTCCGAAGCCAAGAGACGACGCCGCCCGATGGAGGCTCGCTCGGATGGGTCGTGAAAACGCCCTAGGCTAGCTCTCAGGCGCTACCGGTCTGCGCTTCGAAGAGCGAGTGCAGGCTCACGTCGAGCTGGCTGTAGCAGAGGCGGGTAATGCTCCGAAACTCGGCCGAATCGGTATGCAAATTCGCGGTCAAGAGCGCCTGCGTGCGTTTGCCGACGGTCGCGCGAGCATCCGAGATCCAGCGCGCGATCGTTGCACGATGCACGCGAAAAACGGCGCCGATTTCGTCGATGGATCGACCGTCCAAGAGATGCATGCGGAGGACCGCTCTATCGCGCGGCGTGAGTTCTTCCATCGCCGCGCGAAACGCCTTTTGGAAGGGCTCCTGGTAGAGCCGTTTGGCATGCGCGAGTTCCACATCGCCTGCTGCTGCTGGATCGCCTGCGTCTTCGGATGCTTCGCTTTCCCGCAGCCGCGCTTGCTTGCGGAATTTCGTGAGGACGAGACGCACAGCCGAAGCGCGCAGCCACGCTCCGAGAGGACCGCTGCCGTGATAGTCGAGCAAGCGTGGCGAAGGCGCGGCCCCGTTCGGGCTCGCCATCGTCTCTGCGTCGGACCCCACGAGCACACGGAGACGCAGCTCTTGGAGGAGCTCGCGTTCGTCGGATTCCGACAGATGAAACCGCGCGAGCATCGGCGGAAGTTCTTTCAGCGCCGCCTCGACGAGCGAAAGCGCCCGCGCATTCCCATGTACGGCCGCGTGCGCTACGAGCACGTCCGAAAGGTACGGCGGCACCTTGGCCGGCGCGCTCGAGGCCATGATGCGCTCTGCGAACGCGACGAAAGAAGGCGTGACGTGTATCGCGGGATGGACGCGCGACAGCTCGCCAAGGGCGCGTTCGAGCTCGGCCGCTGTTTCCGGATGCATCTCGCGCCGGATTGTACCATCGTTCTTCTTGGTGTCTTCTTGCCTCGACGAAAACGCGATGCTCGCCTTTCTCTCCGCGGACGCAGCGGCGATCGAGCACGACCGTGCGGTACTCGCGCACGTGGGCGAGTGCGAGCGCTGTCGCGATTGGCTCGTCGCGATGGCGACGATTGCGACGACCACCGAGGGTCGAGGCATCGCGTCCGCGGTCGAGCCGTCCGGTGAGCCCGCCGTATCGCCCTTCGAATCGCGCTTTCAGTTCGGTAACCTCATCGGGCAAGGGGGCATGGGGGCGGTCTGGGAAGCGACCGATCTTTCCACCGGCGAGGCCGTGGCCATCAAGGTGATCGAGACCCACGACCCCGTGCTCAGACGAAGGGCGATTCGGGAAGGAAAGATCCGAAAGCGCGTCACACATCCGCACTTGCTCGTCGCCCACGATCAGTTCGAAACCCTGCGCGGCGATATCGCACTCGTCATGGCGCGCCTGTTCGGCGAAACGCTCGCCGACCGACTGACCCGGGAAGGCCCGCTTTCGTGGAACGACGCCCGCGTGGTGCTTCTCCCGATCGCGTCGGCGCTGATGGCAGTGCACGCCGCAGGACTCGTCCATCGCGACGTGAAGCCACAGAACATCTTTCTCGAAGCTGCTTCCCCACGAAAGTCTTGGCTCCTCGACTTTGGCATGGCGAAAGTGTTGCGAGACCTCTCGCTCTCGTCGACAGGAGGGCAGCTCACTGCGGAAAACGCCGTGCTCGGAACGCCGCACTACATGGCGCCAGAGCAGCTCTATGGTGAGCCTGACGTCGGTCCGGCCGCAGACGTTTGGGCTTTCGGCGTCGTTCTCTTCGAAGCTCTCAGCGGGGAACGCGCCGCGCCAGGAAAGTCCTTCGGCCAAGTGTTCCAAGCGGTGACGACGGGCAAGCTCCGCTCGCTACGCGAAGTCGCGCCGCACGTACCGGAGGCGGCAGCCACCCTCGTCGACGGTCTTCTCGTGCGCGAGCCGGCGATGCGGCCGCCGATGGTCGAGGTCGAGCTGGCCCTCCGAAAATAGTTTCGAAATCGCTGCGACAACCTGGCCCCCTCGGCGTCAGTGGGCACACGGACCGGAACTGTTGGTCCGAGAGTGTCCCCTTTCCCGCGCTTTTTCGCGCACTTCCATTCTTTCGAGGAGTTTTCGTCATGTCGCTTCCCCTTCGCGTTTCCGGTTCGTTCGCTGCCTCACTCTTGGTCCTCGGCCTCGTCGCCTGCGGCGGCAGCGATGACCCTGGCTCCTCGAGCGGCACTTCTGGTCAGACGTCGAGCGGTGGAGACGGCGGTGCAAGCTCGAGCTCGTCCTCGTCCTCATCCTCGTCGAGTTCGTCGTCCTCGGGAGGGGACGCGGGCAAGACCTGCCAGAACTTCGGGTTCGGCTCTTCTGCGATCAAGGGTGATGCGCTCTTCGACAAGTGCGACACGTTCCCGCCGCGCAACTGCAAGACGGGCTCGTACATTTGGTTCGACGACACAGACCGCGAGGGCTCTTGCTACTGCCGTGTCGACTGTGACGATTTCAACCCGCCGGTCAAAGTGGGGCAAGCGTGCGGCGGCGTTGCGGACGTCCTCTGCACGTCCGTGAAGAACGCGGGCGGCTCGTCGAAGGGCGACACGTGCCTCCCGAAGGGCTGGCAGGACCTCAATCTCTGCAAGTAGGGACGCAGGAATACGCGCCGGGGGCCGGGGGCGGCGCTCAGGCTTTGCGGATCATGCGGAGCGTGCGAATGCCATCCCGCAGCGACCAGCCGCCGCCGCCGAAGCAGATGAGAAGCAGCAGGACGAACATGAGTTTCGTCTGCGTGTCGCTCACGCCTCCCGCTGCCTGACGCTGCACCGCGAACACGATCGCCCCCACGCCGAGCACGACGCTCAGCGAACCCGTGATGAGGCGCTTGACGGCCATCAGTTTGACGGTGCCGCGGTCGAGGGAGCGAGGAAGCATGGACTAGAATGAACTAGAGCGGAATGTTCGTGTGCTTCTTCGGCGGATTGACGTCACGCTTGTCCTTGAGGAGCTCGAGCGCGTGATGCAACCGTGCGCGCAACAGACGCGGATAGATAACCTCGTCGACGTAGCCAAGCTCTGCCGCCTTGTACGGGTTCGCGAAGCGTTCCTTGTACTCTGCAACGAATTCTGCCCGCGTTTGGTCGGGGTTTTCCGACTTCGCGATCTCGTTGCGACGGATGATGTTGACCGCACCTTCGGGGCCCATGACCGCGATCTCGGCCGTGGGGAACGCGAGGTTGATGTCCGCGCGGATGTGCTTGGACGCCATGACGTCGTAGGCGCCGCCGTAAGCCTTGCGGAGGATGACGGTGACCTTCGGAACGGTGGCTTCGGCGAACGCGAAGAGGAGCTTGGCGCCGTGCTTGATGATGCCGCCGTATTCTTGATCGGTGCCCGGAAGGAAGCCGGGAACGTCGACGAGCGTAACGAGCGGAATGTTGAAGCAATCGCAGAAACGAACGAAGCGCGCTGCCTTCATCGAGGCATCGATGTCGAGAACGCCCGCGAGGACTTGCGGCTGGTTCGCCACGATACCCACACTGCGCCCGCCGATGCGTGCGAAGGCGCACACGATGTTCTGCGCGTATTGCTCGGCGACCTCGAACACGTGGCCGTCGTCGACGACGGCGCGAATGACGTCTTTCACGTCGTAAGGGCGGTTCGCTTCGACCGGGATCATCTTGTCGAGTTCGGGGACCTCGCGGAGCGGCGGGTCGGCGGTCGGCTTGACGGGCGGGTCTTCGCGATTGTTCAGCGGAAGGAACGACACGAGCTCGCGCGTCATCGCAATGCACGCGCGGTCGTCCGGGGCGGTGAAGTGCGCGACGCCGCTCTTGCTTGCATGGGTCTGCGCGCCACCCAGCGCCTCCTTCGTCACTTCTTCGTGCGTGACCGCCCGAATGACGTCCGGCCCGGTGATGAACATGTAGCTCGTGCTCTCCACCATGAAGATGAAGTCGGTGATGGCCGGCGAGTAGACCGCCCCACCCGCACACGGGCCCATGATGCAGCTGATTTGCGGGATGACGCCGGACGCGAGCGTATTGCGGAGAAAGATGTCCGCGTACCCGGCGAGGGACTCGACCCCTTCTTGAATGCGTGCACCGCCCGAGTCGTTGAGCCCGATGACAGGCGCCCCTACTTTCAGGGCCATGTCCATGATTTTACAGATCTTTTGTGCATAGGCACCGCTGAGCGAGCCCCCAAAAACCGTAAAATCCTGAGCAAAAACGAAGACTTTGCGCCCGTCGAGGAGGCCGTAGCCGGTGACGACACCGTCGCCGAGGAACTTCTGTTCCGCCATCCCGAAATCGGTGCAGCGGTGGGTGACGAGGCGACCGATTTCGACGAACGAGCCGGGGTCGAGCAGGTGGTCGATGCGCTCGCGGGCGCTCAATTTGCCTTGTTCGTGCTGCTTTTGGACCCTCGCGGCGCCGCCGCCCTCGAGGGCTTTCGCGTTCAGCTCGTCGAGGCGCTGGGTGGCCGACGGAGTGGCCGTGGAAGTGCCGGTGCCGGGGCGGCCCGCGGAGGGGCCTTTGTCGGTGGGGGTCGTCGCCATGAGGCCTTTCTCTATATCCGGAGCGCCTCCCATTCGCGAATGGAGAAACGCCTGTCCATGGCCAGGCTGTCGTAGTCTGTTTGGACCTCTGGCCTTCTGGACGCGGGCCTCGTATCCTTCTGGAGTGCCGCTCTTCCGAGAAGGCGCGCCCTAAACACTTTGAATTCCTACATTCCCATCGCCTATCCGAACCCCGGCGAAACCGTCGGAAAGTACATCGTCGAGCGTATGCTCGGTGAGGGTGGTATGGGCGCGGTCGCGCGCGGCAAGCACAAGATTACGCTGGCTCCGGCGGCGCTCAAGTTCATGAGCCCAGCCTTTCTCAAGATCGAAGGCGCGGTGCAGCGCTTCTTGAACGAGAGCCGCGCCGCAGGCCGCATTCGCAGCGAGCACGTCGTCACCATCTATGACGTAGGTGAGCTCCCGAATGGCGCCCCCTACATCGCGATGGAGTACCTCGAAGGCAAGGACCTCCAGCAGCTCATCGAGAGCGAGGGCTTGGGCGGGCTTGCCATCGAGCGATCCGTGTTCCTCGTCGTGCAGATCTTGGCGGGCCTGCAAGCCGCGCACGGAAACGGCGTCGTGCACCGCGACATGAAGCCTTCGAACTGCTTCATCATCAAGCGAAGCGGCGAAGAGTTCGTGAAGCTGCTCGACTTCGGCATCAGCAAGATCGTCGAACCCGGCAAGAAGAACCTCACCGCAACGAACAGCGCCCTCGGAACGCCTCTCTACATGGCGCCCGAGCAAGCTTCGTCTCCGAAAGACGTCGATCAGCGCGCCGACCTCTATGCCGTCGGGACGCTTCTCTACGAGATGCTGACCGGCGCAACGCCGTTCACGTCCGAGACGGGCGAGCTCGCGGAAATCCTCTACAAGATCTTCACGGCGGAGGTTCCGAACCTGCGCATTCGTCGTGCAGATGCTCCGGAAGGCCTCGCCGCGGTCGTACAGAAGGTACTCTCGCGCTCCCCCGCGGACCGCTATTCCACGGCGCTAGAGTTCGCAGAGGCGCTCGTTCCGTACGGCGACGCACGCGTGCAGCGCATCGTCGAGAGCATGCGCGAATACGTCGCACCGGAGGCGGGCGACGTCACGGAAGTCACGGCCATGGAAGCGTTTCGCCAAGAGCAAGTTCGCTCCGGCACGATTCCCATCGGCGCCCATGGCGTGCCCGCCCCGTACAACCCGAATGCCGGCGGCACGCGCGCCATTCTCGGGCCTCAACAAGGCACGGGGAGCAATCGTCCGAGTGGCAGCGGTCGTCCGAGTGGCAGTGGCGCTCCTCCGCCGCTCTACGACGAGATCCCGAAATCCGCCAAGGCGCCAGGGAAGTTCACGCTCCCCTACGACAACTCGCGCGGTTCGGAATCCCGGCAAGCGCTGAAGCACACGACGCCGATCGCGCTGGCGGGGTCCGAGTCGCAAGTGGCCGAGCACAAGCCGCGCGAAGGCACGCGTCCGCTCGTACTCATCGCCTCTGCGCTCCTCGGCGTTCTCGTCGTGGCCGGGGTGGGCTTCGTGGCCGCGCGTCCCGGCGCAACCAACAAGACCGCCGCGAGTAACGATGTCGCGACCGCTACGGCCGCAACGCTCGCCGTTCCTTCGGCGACCACGAGCGCCCCCGTCGTTCCAAGTGCAACCGCAACGACGCTCGCAGCAGCCCCTTCCGCGACGGCCCTTCCCACGGCGACGGCAACGGCTACCGCGACCGCCTCTGCGACGACCCGCGTTCCTCCGAGCAGACCCCCGCAAAACACGAGCAGCGGAAACCCCCTCAACCAGGGAATCATCCACTAAGGTGCACTCTACACATGATTGACTTCTCGATTCCAGCTGGGCGCGCCGGGCGCCGCCTTTCCCAGTGCTTGGTGCTCACGACCGTGCTCTCGGCGGGCATGACGCTTCCGACGCAGGCCTTCGCACAACCCGCGAAGAAGGCGAGCCGTTCACTGCGAGACGAGCTCACGGGAGAAGCCAAAAAGAGCTTCGACGCGGCGGTCGCGCTAACCCAAGCGTCTCCGGCAAACTGGAAAGGTGCTCGCTCCGAGTTCCTTCGCGCCTACGAGCTCTCGAAAAATCCGCGCGTCCTCTTCAACGTCGCCATCTGTGAGAAGAACCTTGGTCGCTATCCCCAGGCGGTCGCCTACTTCCAGCGCGAACTCGAAGAGGGCAAGGGCTCTCTTCCGGGAGACGAAGCGTGATCAACCTCGATCACGGGTCTCCGTCGTTTCGTCAGTTCTCTCGAGCTCGACGTGAACGAGCCAGGTGCGACGGTCTGCGTGAAATACGACGAAGCCGAAGAAGAAATCGGCAAGACGCCGCTTCCGCAGGCCATCACCTCCCCCACGGGTACGCCACCATCATCGTGCGCAAGGCCGGCCACAGACCCGTCACGGTGCGATTGAACGCCATCTCCGGTGGCGCTGCGGTCAAGAAGAGCGTGAAGCTCGAGGCCTCGTGCGTCGAACGGACGTCGAGATCGCCGTCGAGGGTACGCCCGGCGCCGCCGTCGTCATCGATGGCACCGAACATGCCGGGCCTGCACCTTACAAGGGCAAGGTCGCGATCGCGATGAACGCACACCTTCGAAGCGAAGGCGCCCAGCTACGTGAGCCGCAGAAACAAACGGCGTCGCGAAGGAAGGCGACATCAACCTCCGCATGAACACCGTATGCGCCAGGCCGAACATGGAGCCGGCTCCTCATCGAAACACAGCCGACCGGAACGACCATCAACATCGACGGCAAGGTCGTCAGGCGCATTTCCGTCGAGAAGACCTGTTGCCTGCACCGCACGCGCACGCCCCTGCACGCACCCGCGCACCCGCTGCCCCGCCTGTTGGGCCGCGCAGGTCGTCGTCGAAGGATGGATACTACACGCGAAGGCCTCGACGTCGAAGTCGGCGCACAGGGCAAGCCACCGGCGTCACAGCGTCATCGACGAAAACCGCGGAACGAGCTGGGTCGTCTGGTCGCTCGGCACATGGCCTCATCGGCAGCGCCGCCATTTCGTTCTTCGTCTTCAAATCGGGCGACCGCGAAATTCCCGGCAGCCTCCGAAGCGTCGAACAGATCGCCGTCCCGACTCTACGGTTCCGCTGAACGGAAACGAAACCCACGCACGTCTTCAAGCGAGGAGCTTACCCATCATGTCACTGCGTCGCAAAATCCAACTGCTCGTCCGTCGTTGTCATCGCTGGCTGGCCTTTCTCCGGCCTGCACGTCGAGTTCGACCCACCCCAGTTCGTTGCGGGCGTCCAATCCCAGGTGCAGGTGCCTCGTGATCTGAAGACGGTCCTCCTCCGCGTGAAGATCGGCGGTACCGAACAGTTCTGTCAGGCGTACAACGTCGTCGACAACACCGTTCGCTTGCCCCAGAGCTTGGGAACCATCGACAAGGAAGCGTCGACGACGCTGCCCATCGAGATTGCCGTCATCGGCATCTCCGCGAAGACCGCCGAAGACGTGGCGGACTGCACGGCGGCATACGGGCAGATCGTCGGGAAGGGCGATGTGCGCGTGCTCCGCCGCACGAAGCAAACGTACATCGAAGGCCGCAAGCTCTACGTCCCGATGCCGCTGCGCTATGCGTGCTACGACACCAACTGCAACGAAGACGAGACGTGCAAAGGCGGTGAATGCAAGCCGCTACCGAAGCCCGAAGACGCTGCCCGCGCACTCGTAGACTTCCGAGAAGACCTCCTCTTCGGCACGTCGAATACGTGCTTCCCCGTTGCGGATCAGGTCGACAGTAAAGGCAACAAGTCGGCACTCGGTTGCTTCAACATCGGCGGCCAAGACATCAGCGTCCCGCCAAAGGTCATCGACGCTGCGACCTGTACGTTCGAGCCGCAGGCCATCCCCAACGTTCCCTTCGTCGGCGTGAACGTCAGCGCCACATTCGACGGCGGTGTCGTCAAAGAAGTGCTCGACTTGGACGAGGAGGACGGCTTCTACATTCCCGACCCGAAGAACCCCCGGCGTTTTCGCCTCTCACCAGGCCTCTGCAAGGCCTACCACAGCGACCCGTCCGTGCAGCACGTCATCAACAGCCTCCGCGTGACGCCCACGTGCCTCTCGAAGACCATCCTGCAGCCTATCTGCAAAGACGATCTCGTGAAGGTCAACCCGGTCGGGCCCCTCGGCGGCGCGGGGACGGGAGCGATGCTCCAACCCACGAAGAGCGGTCTCGTCTTCTTGATGGACGTCTCGAAGGGGAACGAGAGCTCTTTCGGCGAGGGCGGTCTCGCACAAAAGATCGTCGACGTTGCACTGAAGGACCCGTCGCTCAAGACGATCGCGATGGGTCTCATGACGCTCCCCGCAGCCAATCCGGCAGTGTGTCCGAGCACACTCGACGTGGTCCCGAACGTCGACGCCACGGATAGCTTGACGAAGATCTCGACCTCCATCAGCGGCTTCGTGGGTGTGAACCAGACGAACCTCCGAAACGCCGACGCAGGCGTGAAGCTCGGCGTCAGCTCGGCCCTCTCGAACGCGATCACGCAACTCAACATCCTGAAGAGTGCGACGCCCGACAAGGCCACCGACCGCAACGCGATCGTCTTCATCGGCAGCGGCCCCTTCACCTCGAGCTGTGCGGGCTCTGCCAATACGATCGCCAGCAGCGTCGCTGCGTCGATCAAGACGTACGTCGTTCGAACCGACAACAACTTCGTCTCGGGCACGGACGGCGCGGATGCGCTCGCGGCCGCAGGCGGGACGGTCAAGTCGACCGACGCGAGCTCGAACAATGCGCTGAACGCGCTCACGGCTTTCGCCGACATCTCTGCCGCACTCACGACGTGCCGCTACATCGACCCGGACAAGGGCAAGAGCACCAAGGGTGAAGGTCTCATCGAGTACTTCAGCCCAACCGAGCTGAAGACGATTTCGGTTTCCCACGGTGCATGCACTGCGGACGCCGGCAAAGGCTGGACGCGCAATGGCGACGTCATCGAACTCTGCAAGGAGTCCTGCGACGAGCTCCGCACCGCATACAAGAACAACATCTTGGTATCGGCAGCGTCGGGTGCGGCTCCGCTCGGCGTTCCGGTCTACCTCCGCCTCGCAAAGCAGCAGTAGTCGCGCGCAGG
This sequence comes from Polyangiaceae bacterium, assembly GCA_046351415.1. Taxonomy (GTDB): domain Bacteria; phylum Myxococcota_A; class Polyangia; order Polyangiales; family Polyangiaceae; genus JABFRG01. The sequence goes on from JAXLYO010000006.1 coordinate 390,061, forward strand.
GCTCAGAAGAACCCGGCTTGACCCATCTAGTCCTGCGGTAGGCTGCCTTTCTTGGCAGCCTGCTACGGGCCGAACTGCAGGCCGATGAACACCCCAAGGAACGCCTGACCACCCGATGCGACTCGGTAGTTGGGCGTCGCGATGGGCACGGGCACTCCCGTTCCGCCCGCAAGGTTCTCGTTGTTCGCAGACTCCAGCTGCGTGACGTCCTTGTTGAACATGCCGGGGTTCTCGGCAGTGAACAGGATGCCGAAGTTCAGGGCGGTCGACGGCGACATGCGCCAGCCGAGCGACGCATCACCCACGACCGCGCCGGACGCGTAGAGGATGCCCGCCGGCGAGAACAGGTTCGCTCGGTTGGAACCATCGTCGGCCTTGGCGTCGCGCACGAGGATCATCTCGCGTGCTGCGATGCCCACGCCTCCCGCGATGCTGAAGCGAAGCGCCTTCCCTTGCGTGGTCATGCGCGCGCGAAGTGCGCCGATACCGCCGGCACGGTGAATGTCGAACTTCTCCGTACGGGCTACACCGACCGCGAGCTTGTTCGCTGCGGTCGCGCCGATGCCGTCGAACTTCGCAGTCGAGGTCGTGTGGTCGTATTGCGCGAGGAGGAACACCTCGAGGCCAATCGGATCCCAGTGGTGACCGAAGTAGCCAGCGATGCCTCCGCCGAGCGGAAGCCCCGTGTCGCAAATGGCGCCGAGGCCATCGCGGTCTTGGCTCTTGTCAGAACCACAGCGGGTTTCGAGCGTCGAGCCGAGCTTCGTGGGCGAGAGCGCTCCGAACGCCATGATGCCGCCGTAAAAGCCGTCGAGTGGACGAACCGTATCGGCGACTTTCTCCGTGACCACGGCGCCCTGGAGCTTCATGGTGACGTTTTCCGTGTACATTTCACGCGCTTGGAGCGAAACGGAACGCTCGTAGGTCTCGTAGCCCTCTCGAACGACGCGCACTTTGTGGACGCCGAACGGGACGACGACCGAGGCCGTGCCTTCCCCGGCGAGCGCTTCGTCGACGTAGACCGTTCCTTTGCCATCCGACGTCGTCACGCGCAGAGTGGTCGCCGCCGTTTGGGCCGTGAGCTCGAAGGTGCGAGAGCTGCCCGCCGTGATCTCGACTTTTTGCGGCTCTGAAAGAAGACCCGCGCCGCGCAAAAAGACCTCGTGGACCCCAGGCGTCACGGCACCTGTCCAAGGCGTCTCGCCGACGTCCGTGCCGTCGAGGAATACGCGAATCTTCTTGCCGCTCTGCTCTTTGACGGTGATGCGGGTCGTCATCGATTCCGCCTCGAGCGTCGCGGTGACTTTCGCCGTTTCCGTCGCAGGAACGCTCGGAGCGCGCTCCCAAGGGGCAAACCCTTCCTTTTCGACGCGGACCTTCGTGGGTCCGGCGGTGACGTGGAAGGGCCGGAGCGGCGAGACGCCGAGCACGTGGTCGTTGACGATGACCTTCGCCCCCGGGACGCTGACCGTGAGTTCGAGCGTGCCGGTCTTGCTTGCGAGCGTCTTCAAGCGAGCGGCGAGCATTGCGCGTTTCGCATTGGACGCAGGCCCAGGGAGGAGCGAAAGGAGAGCTTCGTAGTGATCGAGGGATTCCCCGAAGCGGCCGAGCTCGAATTCTGCGCTCGCGAGGCTCTCGAGGACCTTCGGGTCTTTCCCTTCCTTAAGGGTATTGGCCTCTTCGTAGGCATGCGTCGCTGCAGCCCAGTCTTTGGCCTTCGCCGCCGCCTGGCCTTTCGCGACCGCATCTTCCGCCGGGCCCGCGAAGGCGAAGGTGGGCGTGAGCAGCGACAAAAGAACGACCGCGACAGTGGGAGAGAGAGCGAAAGCGCCACGAGGCGCTGCGTGAGGAAAGAGACGGCGCATGTTCATTTGGCCCGAAAGGTCAGGGGTCCACGTAGGTTACATGTTCTCCGCGAAATGTGCGCAAGATGGTGTTCTTGCCGTTTCGCTCGACGATCGCCTCGGGGAAGAGGGGTACTTTGCCCTTCCCCCCCGGGGTATCGCAGATGAATTTGGGCATCGCGATACCGGTGAGGCGGCCTTGGAGTGCTGCGATCAGCTCTTCGCCGCGCGAAAGGGGTGTCCGAAGGTGGGCCGTCCCTCGAACTGGGTCGGCCTGGAGAAGGTAGTACGGCCGTACCCGCTCGCGAACGAGGCCGCGAAAAAGCGCTTCCAACGTCGCTGCGTCGTCGTTCACCCCGCGAAGAAGCACGGTTTGATTCATCACCGGAAACCCCGCATCGGCGAGCTTCCGGCATGCCGCCTTCGCTTCCTTCGTCAGCTCTTTCGGATGGTTGAAGTGCGTCATCACCCACAGCGGGTGGTAAGGACGAAGCGCCCGAACGAGCTCGCTCGTGATGCGCATCGGCAGCGTGACGGGGACGCGCGTCGCCAGCCGAATCGTGTCGAGGTGGGGAATTCGCCGAAGGGCCTCGAGGACCCGCACGATGCGCGGTGTCGACATCGTCAGCGGATCGCCCCCACTCACGATGACGTCACGCACTTCCTCGTGCTTCGCGATGTAAGCAAGTGCAGGCCCGAGCTGCTCGAGGGGCACCGCACCTCCGCCATCGCCCACGATGCGCGAACGCGTGCAAAACCGGCAATAGACCGCGCAACGGTCGGTCACGAGAAGGAGCACGCGATCCGGGTAACGCTGCACCAGGTGAGGCGCGACTTCGTGCGCCTCTTCGCCGAGTGGGTCTTGGAGGTCGCCTTCCGAGGTCGTGCTTTCCGCCCCGAGCGGGACCACCTGCCTGCGAATGGGGCACGATGGGTCGTTTCGATCGACGAGGGACAAGTAGTAAGGCGTAATCGAAATCGGCAATCCCTCGCGGGTCGCGCGCTCCGACCCCTTGCGTTCTTCGTCCGTCAAGGGCAGCGCGCCGGCCAAGTCATCGTAGGAAGTGAGCGCATGACGGACCTGCGCCTGCCAGTCGGAGGCTCGGAATGCGGGCTTCTTCCGCGTCCTTGGTGGAGCCTTTGGGGAATCTACGGCCTGTTCGGGCCGCTTTGCGCGAACGAGCGACTCCGCGCTAGCGAGCTGCGCCATCGGGTTTTTCTCCCTTCGAGCCCGCGGCGCCAGCGTCGGGAGCGCTCACGTGCACGGTCGCGAGGACCTTCTGGTCGACTTCCACCGGGAACTGTTTGCGAAGATCCGAAAGCATCGCCTTTTCGCGCGCCCTCAGCTTGTCCTGCGTCAGCTTCACGCGAATGACGCGCTCTGCTTCCTCGAACGCGCGCTTCCGCGGCTCGGTCTTCCCGGTGAATCGGAGAACATAGAGGCGGTCCTGGACGCGCACGGGTTTGTCGGAGACGTCGCCGACGTTCTTCATCTGGAAGAGCGCTTCGCGCAGTGCTTCCGGAACGCGCGGGTTGTCGCCTCGCGGATCTCCCGGGGGGCTCGCGATGCCGAGGTCGCCAAGCAAGTCGACCGGCACGTCTGCCTTGGCCGTGGGGTCGATGGAGCGCGCGCGCACGAGTTCACCCCACTCGGCGGCCGTCTTCGCTGACTTCGCCGCGGCGATGGCGGCTGTCGCCGATGCCTCGTCGCGCGTGACGAGGGCGCTCACCCGACGGCGTTCCGGATCCGTGTATTCTGCAAGATGCGCGTCGTAGTAGGCGCGCACTTCCGCCTCCGGGATGTCGGCCGGCTTGATCGCGTCCTTGTGCGCTTCGGCCAAGAACGCGTCGCGAAGGACGATGCGCATCTCTTCCTGCGCTTGCGGGTCTTTGTCGTAGCCCTTGTCGGTGGCTTCTTGGGCGAGGAGTTCGATGTTGATGAGCTCGTCGAGAAGTTCTTTCCGGCGCTCGGCGGACTGGTAGCGCAGGCGGTCGAACTGATCCATGCGCTCGAGCACCGCCACGAAGTCGCCCAGGGTGATCGTCTTGTCTCCGACTTTCGCGAGGACCTTCTGCGTCTCTTCGGGCGTCAAGGACGCGAGCCCCACCACCTTCGCCCCCGCGTCGGGAGATGCATCGACGCCCTTCGTTTCCTTGCAGCTATCGCATGCAGCGAGGCTACCGGAAAGGCACAGGACCGCGAGCCATGGGTGAAACCGAACCACGCTTTCCGCTTACTACAGGGCAAGCGGCCGGGAAAGACGCACGAAAGCCGCGCCTTCCCTTGCGGGTTTTCGAGGTTCCCGGTAACGCAGATTGCACCATGAACCCGGTTGCTCCCGATGCCAGCGTAAGGCCCCCCAGAAACCCAGACCTCAAGTATCGGCGCATTCTCCTCAAACTGAGCGGCGAAGCGCTGTGCGGTTCTACGGGTTTCGGCATCCAGCCGGAAATCTTGCGGGAGACCGCCGCGGAGCTCGCCGAAGTGCACGCTCTCGGGGTGGAAATCGGAATCGTCGTAGGCGGTGGCAACATCTTCCGCGGCCTCAAAGGTGCGAGTGCCGGCATGGATCGCTCGCAAAGCGATTACATGGGCATGCTCGCTACCGTCATGAACGCACTCGCGCTCCAAGACGCCCTGGAGAAGGCGAACGTTGCGACCCGCGTCCAAACGGCGATCGAGATTCGCCAGTGTGCCGAACCCTACATTCGTCGGAAGGCGATGCGGCACCTCGAGAAGGGTCGTGCGGTCATCTTCGCTGGCGGCACCGGGAACCCCTACTTCTCGACGGACACAGCGGCAGCCCTCCGCGCCATGGAGATTCACGCAGATGCCCTCTTCAAGGCCACGAAGGTCGAAGGCGTGTACGACTCCGACCCCGTGAAAAACGAGGGCGCGAAGATGTACTCGAAGATGACCTTCGACAAGTTCATCTCCGATCGCATCGGCGTCATGGATTCGACCGCAGCCACACTCTGCCGCGACAACAACATGCAAATTCGCGTGTTCAAGCTGACGACGCGCGGCAACATCAAGCGCGCCGTGCTGGGCGAGCCCATCGGCACCATCGTCGAGAAGTAGCCGCCACCCCCGACCAGCCGACGCTTCGAACCGTCAGCTCGGCGGGGCCGACGCGAGGGTTCCTTCGAAGACCTTTCGCGCAGGCCCGGTCATACGCATGGCGCCCGACGGGAGGCGCTCGATGCGTAGCGTGCCGCCGGGTAAGCGCACACTCACGGGAACGCCCGAGGGCACGAGCTCCTTGTCGAGAGCGGCGGCGACCGTCGCGACGGCACCCGTCCCGCATGCGAGGGTGAGCCCTACCCCGCGCTCCCACACGACGAGGTCGATGCCATGATCGGTCACGCGTGCGAACTCGACGTTCGTACCTTCGGGAAACGCCTCGTGACGCGAGAGCTGAGGACCGAGACGCTCGACCTCCGCCGGAGTGAAGGCCCCGAACAGAATGGCGTGCGGATTGCCCGTTTCGACGAGGACGAGGTGCTGCCCGAGCAACGTTCGCTCTCCGAGAATGCGCGGGGTACCCATGTCGATGGTTACACTGTGTTCGTGTATAATACACGTTTTTGGTCCGGCCCCCGTATCGATGACGAGCTCGGGAAGCGTCTGCGGGTTGCCCACGTGCGCCGCGACACAGCGAAGTCCGTTGCCGCACATCTCTGGAATGCTGCCATCGGCATTGAGCACGCGCATGGTTGCGATGGCGCCGGGCGAGGTCGGGGGGAGCACGAGGAGCACCCCGTCCGCCCCGATCCCGAAGTGACGATCGCAGAGCGTGCGCGCTTCTTCGGGCGACACCACCGCTGCGTCCGTGGCGACCACGACGATGAAGTCGTTGCCCGCACCTTCGTACTTGGTGAACGTGAGAGGGGTCGTTCGCACGTAGGGGAGCTTAGCAGGTTGCGAGCGGCAGACCGAACGCGTGGCATGTTGGGGGAGAGCGGCACCGGTGCACGCAGGGCCTGCGCACGATCGCGTCCGCTTTCTTGGCTCTTCGAGGCGGCCGCAGCTACCCTTCCAGGTGGAGGCCTTATGTTCGTTCGTCACGGTTTGCGTTTGCTGGTTGGTGGTGCGCTTCTCGCCGCGTTCTCCGCTGGCTGTGAAGACTCCAATCAATCCTTCATCATCCTGGGTTCCGTCATCGGCGTGCCCCAGCAGACGGGCGGCTGTAACTTCCAAGTCGACTCGGACGTTCTCGTCCGCGCCTCCGGTATCGTCGACGTGTCCCTCCGGCGCTCGTATCGCGCCCCGCTCGCCGTCGAAAACCAGCTGATCGTGCGCCGCGACGAGCTCAACGCTCGCGCCGAGTCGAACTTCGGCGTGTTCACGAGCGCGGATGTGCGCACCATCGATGGTGCCGGAGCGGTTGTCGGCAACTTCACGACGCCGGTCACGCAAACGCCCGTTCCGCCGGGCGTCCAACGCGGCGTCGTCTTCTCGGACATGATCGACCCGAACCTGCTCAACCGACTGGCGTCGCAGCTGAAGCTCCGGGAGACCCGCGATTTCGTCACGTACGTGAAGCTTCATGGTCGGACCTCCGGCAACAAGGCCATCGAGACGGACGAATTCCAGTTCCTCATGCAGGTCTGCAACGGCTGCCTCGTCACCTTCCCGCCGGCCTCCGTCGACGCCTCCATCGCGAAGCCCAATTGTCGGTCGAGCGAGAACCCGGACAACGAGGCCCCCTGCTCCATCGGCGCGGACGACCCCGTCGACTGCCGCTTCTGTCGAGGCCTCTCGAGCTGCGATCCGTGCACGTACAGCAGCGACCCCGCCTGCAAGAATCCTTGAAGAGACACGCATCCCGGGCGATGGTGTTTCACGTGAAACACGTGCCGGGCTCCCATGAACTACGCCGCATGCTTGCACGTGCGCTTGCCGTCGGCGTCGCCCTGGGGACGCTCACGCACTCCGGGAGGGTCTTGGCGGCGGACAGCCCGGCGGTTCCTCAGCTGACGACGGCGCTCACGGTCGGCGGCGGCGTCGGCAACCTCACCGATAGCGCTTCGCGGAGCGCCGTTTTCCATGGCGGCGGCTGGGCGGACGTCCTCTTCGTTCGGGACAGCGAGCGCGCCGTTGGCGTGGGCCCCTACGTCCAGGTGGCCACCACCGCCTTCTCGTCGCTCGAACTCGGCGCAGGTCCATCCGTCCTCGTGCCCGTGGGAGGTCCCGTCTTCCAGTTCTCGGCGGGCCCCAACTTGCGTCTCGCCCCCGGCGGCCCCTACTTCGGAGCGCTCGGAAAGATCTTCTTCGGCTCCCGGAGCTACAACTTCCACTCCGTCTATGGCTTCGCCGTGGGCGGCTTCCTCGAGAGCCGCGTCCACGCCACACCCGGCAAGGCGCAGATGGACCTGGTCTTGGGAGCCCAAATCGATTTCCTCGTGCTGTCCCTCCCGGTGCTGTTCGCGGTCGAGGCCATCCGAGGCCCGCGGGACCGTCGCTGACCGATGCCGGGGCGAACGGCCGGGCCTTCTGCGGCGAAGCGGAATGGACCGAGGCGCCAATCAGGTTTCTCCCGCACCAACGCGCCACCTGCGTTTCACGTGAAACAACCTCGCACCGCCGGAGCAGCCCGTTCGACTCACGCACAGAGGGAGGCGCGGGGCGCGGCGAAGTGAAGGCGAACGCAAAAGTCCCCGGCCAGCAGCCGCCGACTCGGCCGCCTCGTCGGGAGCCGTCCAGCAAGCGGCCGGGGACTTTCTGCGGAGCCGAAACGAAGCCGCGACCCCGCGACTCGCGGTGGCCTTCCTCGCGAACCGCGCACCCCCAACCTGCAACGCGGTCGGGAAAGGTGTCCAACAAAGCTGGCCGGGGACTCCGCCTCTCCAAGGCAAGTCGCCACATCACCCATACAGGTAGCGGTGCTGCCCCGACGGGTCGCGTAGTGCTATGACTCGCTCCATGCGGGACACACCGTCGAAGAAAGCCGCCCCCGTCGAAATCAAACTCGGAGGCCAGGTCCTCCGTGTCGTCGTGGGAGACGACCGCCACAAAATCGATACCCTCGTCGCGGGCGTCGAGGCTCGACTTGCGAAGCATCGGCGCGGGGCGGCCCCCATTCCGCAGAACGCGATGGCGCTCGTGGCTCTCGAGCTCGAAAACGAAGTCGTGGAGCTCCGGGAGAAGTACGAAGCCCTGGAGCGGAAGACACGAGACCTCCTGCGCCGATCCATGAGTCGCATCGACGCCGCGCTCGAGCAGCTTCCCGAACGCTAGGTTTGTTTCACGTGAAACATCGACCGCTCCCCCATCTCGCCGAAGCTCTGGAGCGCCGCGCCGAGCAGAACCTGCTTCGCGTGCCGCCCCCGCGCCTTGCGTCCTCCCGCACCTTCTGTGCGAACGACTACCTCGGACTCGCGGAGCGCCCGTTGTCGGAAACGGCGGCAACCGCGCCTGGGGGAGCGGGAGCATCGCGCCTCGTATGCGGAGACACGGACGCGCACGGCGTGCTCGAGGGAGCACTTGCGACCTGGATCGGGCTGCCCAAGGCCCTCGTGTTCGCGAGCGGCTATGCCGCCAACGTCGGCACGCTCGCGACGCTCCTGCAACCGAACGACGTGGTGTTCAGCGACCGCGCCAATCATGCGTCGCTCATCGACGGAATGCGCCTCGCGAAGGCGCAGGTCGTTCCGTACGCGCACAACGATCTCGCCGCGCTCGAGTCCGCCATGACCAAGCATGCCCCAGGCCCGAACGGGCGCCGTTGGGTCGTGACGGAGAGCTACTTCAGCATGGACGGCGACGGACCGGACCTTCCTCCGCTCCGCGCGCTCTGCGACGAAACGTCATCGCTCCTCGTACTCGATGAGGCGCACGCGATCGGCGTCTTCGGAGCAGAGGGCCGCGGACTCGCCGACGCGAAAGGCATCGCGCCCGACGTGTTCCTCGGTACGCTCGGCAAAGCCATCGGTGCGCAAGGTGCATTCGTTGCGGGTGCGCCGGAACTCATCGCGCATCTCTGGAACACAGCCAGGTCCTTCGTGTTCTCGACCGGAATGTCTCCGGCACTCGCACTGCATGCGGCCGACAACGTTCGACGCGTTCGTGCTGGCGATGCGCTCCGGGAGCGCCTCCACCGCAACACGGCGCGACTCCGTGAGGGCATGCAGCGTCTTGGGTGTACCATACACGGACACGGTCACATCGTTCCCTGGGTCATCGGCGAAGAAAGCGCCGCGCTCGATCGCGCGCGTGCACTCCTCGAAGCAGGCTTTCACGCACAGGCGATTCGTCCTCCCACCGTTCCTGCCGGAGGTGCGAGGCTGCGCATCACGACGAGTGCGGCGCACGACCCCAGCGACGTCGATGCATTCCTTGCAGCGCTCGAAAGGGTTCTGAACCGATGAGCGTCTCCCGCGTCCTCGTCGTGACCGGCACCGGCACGGGCATCGGCAAGACGCATCTTGCCGAGTCCATGGTGCGCGCCCTTCGTCAAACGCGCGCCGTCATCGGATGGAAGCCCGTCGAATCGGGCGTGCCCGGCGGCACCATCGGTCCCGATCAAACTCGACTCACCACGGCGAGCACCGAGGGCTCCCGTACGCCGGGTGGGGCACACCTCGCCCTTCGCGAAGGCATCTCTCCACACCTCGCCGCGGAACGTGAGGGGGCCTCGCTCCCGTGGGCGCAATGGATGCAATTTGCACGCAGTTTTGCGCGGACGGACGAGGCGCTGGTCATCGAGTTGGCGGGTGGGCTCTATTCTCCGCTGAGCCTCACGGACGACAATGCATCCTTCATCCGTTGGCTTCGAACGGAGGTCGGGCTCGCGCCAACGGTCGTCCTCTGCGCCCCAGATCGCCTCGGTGTCCTCCACGACGTGCGAGCCGCGCTTCTCGCCGCGGAAGCTCGCTCTCTCGCCATCGACACAGTCGTCCTCATCCGCACGGACTCCTCGGATGCGAGCGTCGGAACGAATGCCCGCGAACTCGAACGACTGATCGGGAGAGCGAACGACGACGAGAGGGCTACGCCGCGCAGGCCGCTGATCGTGGGTCCCATTCCGCGCGATACACCGGAAGCACTCGCAGCGCATCCGATGGTCGCTCGTATCGTCAGTTCTTGAGTGCGCCCCGCTCGAGCGTCACCGTGCGCGCCCCGCACGCTTCGGCGAAAGACACGTCGTGCGTCACGACGACCACGAAAGCACCGCGGCTAGCGGCATCGCGAACGATCTCGACCAGCTTGCCGAGCCCCTCGGTATCGAGCCCCGTCGTGGGTTCGTCGAGCAGCAAGAGCTTCGGATCGTGGACGAGTGCGCGCGCGAGCGCAACACGCTGACGTTGGCCACGCGAGCACGTCCGAAGCGGTCGGTCGGCATAGGCACCGAGGTCGAAGCGCCGAAGGACGGCCGCGACGCCTTCGTCGGAAACTCCGTAGAGCTTCCCCGCGAAGGCGAGATTCTCGCGCCCCGAGAGGTCGGCATAGCAAAGGCTCTCGTGACCGAGCCAACCGAGCCGAGCTCGTATCTCCTGGCGATCGCGCCCGAGCGCCTTGAAGTCCACGCGACCGCTCGTGGGGGTCGTCAGGGTTCCGAGGATCGACAGCAGGGTCGACTTGCCCGCACCATTGTGCCCGAGCACGGCCAAGACCTCGCCTGCGGAAACGTCCATCGTGACGCCTCGGAGAGCCCGAACGGGTCCATAAACTTTGGTGACCGCATGTAGGGCAATCGTTGACATCAGGTACTTGGGGCGAGCTGCCGGCGCCTTTCGAAGCTTATACCCCAAGAAAGCAGCGCAAACGGGCGCTTTCCTTACCTGAACGCGCGTCTGCCCGGCAGCCTGACAGGCGGCCGGACCGCCCTGGAGATGGACTAGCCCGGATGCCTTGTCCTCGTGCTATCCTGAGTCCATGACGGCCGCCCCGTCCAGCGTGTCCGCAGAACAACCGGCGCTTGCCGAACTGCAGAAGAGCGTTCAACGCGCTCTGGAAGGCAAGGACGAGGTCGTCGAACTCGCTCTTGTGGCACTGCTTGCGCGTGGCCATTTGCTGGTCGAGGACGTTCCAGGCGTCGGCAAGACGACGCTCGCACGCGCGCTGGCGAAGGCCGTCGGTGGTGAGCTCCGCCGCGTTCAATTCACGAGCGATCTCCTGCCGAGCGACGTGCTGGGCGTCTCTGTATACGATCAACGCCAAAGCGAGTTCGTGCTGCGCCACGGCCCGGTCTTCAGCAACATTCTGCTGGCCGACGAAATCAACCGGGCGAGTCCTCGCACACAGTCAGCGCTCCTCGAAGCGATGAGCGAAGGCCAAGTCTCTCTCGACGGCCAAACGATTCCCCTGCCTGACCCGTTCTTCGTCATCGCGACGCAGAATCCACAGGACTTCGCGGGTACGTTCCCCCTGCCCGAATCTCAGCTCGACCGCTTTCTCGTGCGCTTGCGCATCGGCTATCCACCGCCGCAGGTCGAGATGCGCCTCCTGCTTGGCGGTGAAATCGACACCGCACGCAACGTGGAAACCGTACTCGAGCCCGCCAAGCTGGTCGCACTGCAGCGGGAGGTTTCGCGCGTCACCATCGACTCGGCGCTCGCGAACTACCTGCATGCGATCGTCCATGCCACGCGTAGCTCGCCGCTCCTCAACCTCGGCGCTTCTACACGCGGCGCGATTGCGCTCGGCAACGCCGCCCGCGCTCGAGCTCTCCTTCGAGGACGCCGCTATTGCATCGCCGACGACATTCAAGACCTCGTCGTCCCGGTGCTCGCACACCGCATCCGACTCGCATCCCACGCCGAGGGCTTCGCTCCGTCGCGGGACGAGTCCGAAGCCGCGCTTCGCGACATCGTGACCCGCATTCCCGTCCCGCTCTGAGGGTTCGTTCTGCACTTGCTTCACCGATGCCCATGGACGATTCGCCGAACTCTCGCCTCGCGGACGCGTCCGATAGCGCGGACGAAACCGGTGTAGGACCTCCGCCGCAAACGCAGCGTGCGTCGACGCCAAAGGACAAGCTTTCGGAGAAGGAAGCGCGACACCTCGAGGCGCGAAAACTCGCCGAACGGGACGAAGCGATCGAAACGAGCGGGACCGCTTGGCAACGCTTCGTTCGCCGCATGCGGCTTCCGAGACGCCTCAAGTTCACGCGCGAGGGTAAGTTCTTCGTCGGGATTACCCTCGGCGTCGGTTTCGCGGCCATCAACACGGGGAACAATCTGCTCTATCTGCTCCTCGGCCTGCTATTGGCGCTCATCGTCGTCAGCAGCATCATGAGCGAGCTTTCGCTTCGGAACCTCACGGTCGTACGCCGCCTTCCGACGCGCGCCCAAGTCGGAAGGGCCCACGTCGTCGAAATCGAGGTCTTCAACCACAAGCAGCGAGTGCCTTCCTATGCGATCGAAGTGGAAGACCTTCGCGCGGGGCTTCCTGCAGACAAGCGTTGCTTCTTCCTGAAGGTCAGTCCGCGCTCGGCTCAAGTGGCGGCGTATCGTCGCACGCCGAGCAGGCGAGGGCGCGACACACACACGGGCTTCCGCGTAGCGACCCGTTTTCCGTTCGGGCTCTTCGAAAAATCCCGAGAAATCTCCGCCTCTGGAGAGCTGATCATCTACCCCGCGGTCGATCCGGTGTCGGTACAGCTGCAAAGCGGTGGGCGCCTTGCCGGTGGCGAAACCTCGCTCGGACGCGGCCACGGCGAAGAATATCTGGGCCTTCGCGCCATGCGAGACGGAGAAGACCCGCGCGACATCTACTGGAAGAAGTCCGCGCTCGGCCAGCAGGTCCTTCGCGAACGAGCACGTGATGCACGTCCCGAGCTCGTTCTCCAGCTCGAAGTCTTCGCACCGGACGACGTGGTTCTCGCGGAACTGGAACCCGCCGGCGACGCAGGAAAGCTGGTAGCAGCGGACCGGCGCAAGCCACGCGAACGCAAAGTCGAAAGCAAAGAGACGAGCGAATGGATCGCGAGCTTCGAGCGCCGCATTCGGGAAATCGCCTCACGGGGAGTGGCACAGGTGAAGCACGGTGCGCACGTGACCGTGCGCACGACCGCCGGTGAAGTGATCGTCGCAAACCGACAGACGGGCGTCGATCGCATGCTTCGGTTCCTCGCTCTCGTCGCAGCGCGACATCGCCCGAGGGCGAATCCGAGTCCTCGAGAACACGTGGAGGCGGCCGAATGAGGTTCGGCGCCGTTCACCGCGTCATGACGAGCGCGCTCGCCGTGCTCGGCATTTTGGCTGTCCTCAGCAGCGCAGCCATGCCTCCGGTCCTCAGCATTTTCACGCTGACGCTCCTCTTGCTCGCGATCCTCGTTCCCGAGAGCTGGCAGCAGAAGGCCTGGCTCCGGCATTTTGCGACCCTCGGCCCACTCGGACTCCTCGTCCTCGAAGGGGCTCGCCTCGCGAGCGGTCGTTCGGCGCTCGACATTGCGGTGGAGTTCGCGGCGCTCCTCCAAGTGGTTCGTTTGGCGACGAGGAGAGGCGCCGCCCACGACCAGCAGATCATTCTGCTCGCCCTACTGCACTTCGTCGTCGGAACCGTCCTGGGTGGTGGTCTGACGTTCGGCATTTGTTTCTTCGGTTTCCTCGTCGTGGCGCCGGGCGCTCTGGTGCTCAGCCATCTCCGTCGTGAAGTCGAAGGCAACTATCGGCAGGGCGCTCGCGATCGCACGGGTCTCCCGGTCGACGTTCCGCGCATTTTGCGGAGCCGACGCGTCGTCGGGCGCGGCTTCTTGTTCGCGACGAGCCTGCTCAGCGTCCCGATCTTCCTGTTCACGGCCGTCCTCTTCTTGCTCTTCCCGCGAGTCGGACTTTCACTCTTGCTCATCAATCACGGGCGGCCAGGGCGCATGGTTGGCTTCTCGGATCACGTCGACCTCGGTGAAGTCGGCGTTCTTCGCAGCGACCCGACCATCGCGCTGCGTTTCGAAGTGCCCGACCAGGTGGAGCCCGCTCCGCCGAGAAAGACGCTACGCTTCCGCGGGACCGCCTTCGACTACTACGACGGACGCGCTTGGCAGCGCACGCAAACCGAACGACGCGCCGTCGACACGATGGGTGGCCTCTATCCGCTCTTCCGAGACGCCACCGAAACGAAAGAGCGGCTCGTCATCGACCTCGAGCCCATTGATCCGCCGGTCATCTTCCTTCCCGAGCGCGCCGTGGGATTCATGCTGCGAAGGAGCAGCCAAGCAGTCCTCACGGATACGATCGCCGTCACCCGAGGCCCGGAAGGGGAGCATCGCTACACGACCGGCGAGGCGAGGGGCCTTCGGTACGAAACCTATCTCGCTCCTTCCGATGCCATCGTCGTCAACCAACCACTCCCGGACATCGAACGGGCTCGCTATCTTCAACAGCCCAAAGGCGTCTCACCCGAGGTCGCTCGGCTCGCACATCTCTGGACCGCCGGTCTCGTTACGCCGCGACAGAAGGCGGAAGCGATCCGAAAGCACCTCCAGAGCGACTTCACCTACGACATCAATTCGCCCTCGAGTGGTCAGCCGAACCCGGTCGACCACTTCTTGACCCACTCGCATCGCGGCCATTGCGAATTCTTCTCCACGACGCTCGCGCTCATGTTGCGCGCGGAACAGATTCCGAGTCGCAACGTCACCGGCTTCGTGGGCGGCACCTACAATCGCTTCGGAAAGTACTACGCCATCCGCGAGGGTGACGCGCATTCCTGGGTCGAAGCTTACATCTCGGACAGCGTTCTTCCGCCGTCTCCTTCGACACCCATCAGCGGTCACTGGGAGACGCTCGATGCGACACCTGCGCTCGGTACGGAATCTCTCTCCGAAACCGGCGGGGCCTTTGCCTACGTCCGCGACCTCATCGAAGCCGTGTCTCAACGATGGAATAGGCACGTCGTCGGCTACGACCTCTACCAGCAGATGCACCTCTTCGACCGGATGTCCGCCGGCTACGACCGCGCACGCGCCGATGCCGGGTTGACGAGTGGTCTCGCCGAGCGACTCACGAGACCGCGGGTTCTCTTGCTCGGGAGCGTCGTGGTAGCGCTCTTCGCGGTGCGCATTTGGCGCAAACGAAAGCGCGACGGCACGGAATCGGCGCCGACGGGGTCGAAGAGCGCCTCCGAGCTGCAAAAGGCGGCCGTTCAAGCGTTGTACCGCGAGCTCGAAGAAGCTTTGTCGAGCAAGGGACTCAGTCGCTCACCGGCCCAGACGCCCCTCAAGTATGCCGAGGCACTGGAGCGCGAAGGGCATCCGCTCGCAGAGAAGGTCGTCGACCTCACGCAAGCGTACATGCACGTGCGCTTTGGCGGTCACGAACTCGGCGCCGAAGGCAGGCGCGCGTTCGAGACCGCCATTCGGCAGATTCGCGCTTACAAGGCACCTCCGCGTTCAACCGCGGCCCAGGCGCCCTGAGCTCTCTCAGTTTTGCAATGCCTGGGCGAACGTGAGAGCCGTGCCGCTCGGAGCGACGTCGACCTTGACCGTCGTCTTCGGAGCAAAGGCTCCGGAGAGGACCTGCTTGGCAAAGGCGTCTTCGAGGTGCTTCCGGATGGCGCGACGAAGCGGACGTGCTCCGTAGTTCGGGTCCCAGCCGACTTCGCACAAGTAGTCGCGTGCGCGGTCGGATAGCTCGAGGTCGAGATCTTTCCGAGCAAGGCGGCTCCGGAACTGGGCGAGCTGGATGTCGACGATGTTCCGAATCTGGTCTTGGGCGAGACGGTGGAAGACGACGATTTCGTCCAGGCGGTTGATGAACTCGGGTCGGAACGCCTTCTTCACTTCATCGAGCACGGCGCGCTCGGTGAGCGCCTCGCGGTCTTCGGGTTCGAGGTTGGGGCGTTCGGCAATCGCATGGATATGCTCACTGCCGAGGTTCGACGTCAGGATGATGACCGTGTTCTTGAAGTTGACCGTGCGACCCTGCGCGTCCGTGAGCCGACCATCGTCGAGCACCTGGAGAAGGACGTTCCAAACGTCTGGGTGCGCCTTCTCGACCTCGTCGAACAAGAGCACCGTGTAGGGCCGACGACGAACGGGCTCGGTGAGTTGACCGCCTTCATCGTAGCCGACGTAGCCCGGAGGCGCGCCGACCAAGCGAGAGACCGCGTGCTTTTCCATGTACTCGCTCATGTCGAGACGCACCATGGCGCGCTCGTCGTCGAACAGGTACTCAGCGAGGGCGCGAGCGAGCTCGGTCTTGCCGACACCGGTCGGACCGAGGAAGAGGAAGCTGCCGATCGGGCGGCGTTCGTCTCCAAGGCCCGCGCGAGAGCGGCGGATGGCGTTCGCCACGGCTTCGATGGCCGGCCTCTGACCGACGACGCGCTTCGCGAGCGCATCTTCGATGTGCAGAAGCTTTTCCATCTCGCTTTGGAGCATCTTGGCGATGGGGACACCCGTCCACTTCGAGACGATGGCCGCCACGTCGTGGTCGGTGACCTCTTCGCGAAGGTAGCTCTGTGTCTCCTGGACGCCTGCGAGCTCTTTGCGGAGTCGCTCGAGCTCCTGCTCTTGCGCGGGAAGCTTCGCGTACTGCATTTCGGCGGCACGTTCGAGGTTACCTTGGCGCTGGGCCGACTCGATTTCGACACGCAGGGTTTCGACGGCCTTTTGGCCCTCGCGAATCTTGTCGATGAGCGTCTTTTCCTTCTGCCACTGCGCGCGCATCACGAGCGACTTCTCGGAGAGCTCCGCGAGTTCCTTCTGGAGGGTGGTGAGGCGTGCCTTCGAGGCTTCGTCGCGCTCCTTCTTGAGTGCGGCCTGCTCGATCTGGAGCTGCATCTTCTTGCGCTCGACGACGTCGATGTCCGCCGGCAAGCTGTCGATCTCCATTTTGATCTTGGCCGCAGCCTCGTCGATGAGGTCGATGGCCTTGTCCGGAAGGAAGCGCTCCGTCACATACCGATCGGAGAGCGTCGCTGCGGCCACGAGGGCCGCATCTTGGATGCGAATACCATGGTGGACCTCGTAGCGTTCTTTGAGGCCGCGCAAGATCGCAATCGCATCTTCGACGGTCGGCTGCGAGACGAACACCGGCTGGAAACGCCGCTCGAGCGCCGCATCCTTCTCGATGCGCTTTCGATACTCGTCGAGCGTGGTCGCGCCGATGCATCGGAGCTCACCGCGAGCGAGCGCGGGCTTCAGCAAGTTGGCCGCATCCATCGTGCCTTCGGCAGCGCCAGCGCCGACGATGGTGTGTAGCTCGTCGATGAAGAGGATGATGCTGCCCGAGGCGGCCTCGACCTCCTTGAGAACGGCTTTCAAACGATCTTCGAATTCGCCGCGGAACTTCGCGCCCGCAACGAGGGCACCCATATCGAGTGCGACCACGCGCTTGTTCTTCAGCGACTCGGGGACATCGCCGCGCAGGATGCGTTGGGCAATCCCTTCGACGATGGCCGTCTTGCCGACGCCCGGTTCACCGATGAGCACGGGATTGTTCTTCGTGCGGCGCGACAGAACCTGCATCACGCGACGGATCTCTTCGTCACGACCGATGACAGGGTCCATCTTTCCCTGCTGCGCTTTTGCGGTCAGGTCTTGGCAGTACTTGTCGAGTGCTTGGAACTTTCCTTCCGGATCTTGGTCCGTGACACGCTGACTGCCGCGAATGGCCGAGAGCGCGGACAAGAGCGCGTCGGGCGTGATGCCACCGTTCGCGCGGAACATCTCTGCGAGCTCCTTGTCGCCCTTCGCCATCGCGAGGAGGAAGTGCTCTGCCGAGATGTAGCTGTCGTGAAGCGCCTTCATCTCGTCTTCGGCCCGCCGAAACACCTCTTGGCTTCGTCGCGAAACCGAAGGCTCGGCGCCGCCCGTCACTCGTGGCAAACCGTCGATGCGCTGCTCTGCGAGACGCTTCAGTGTGCCTACGTCCGCGCCCGCCTTTTGAAAGAGCGGACCTGCGACGGCGCCTTCCTGCGAGAGCATCGCGAGAAGGAGGTGTTCGGGTTGCAGTTCAGGGTTCCCACGACGACTCGCAAGCGAGACAGCTTCGCGTAGGGCTTCTTGACTCTTGGTGGTTAGGCGATCAACTCGCATGCCACCAACATAAGACGCGCCTCGTCCACCGCAAGAGGCGGGCCAACGTGAGATAGAAGCTCTCGTTGCTCAGGGACCGGAAACGCAGCGCACGAAAGCCGATGTTTCCGGTGCCGCGGCTCGCGTCGCGCCGGTGGCAAAATCGACAACGAAGCGCTGTGTCGTTTGGCCGACGTTCGTGGACGTCCAATACGGAAGCGTCACCTTCGACATCGAAGCGGGGAATGCGTTCGGGTCGAGATATCGATAGGTGGAACCATCGACCGTCGGCACTTCGTCGACCAGCGTCTGGAGCTCCTTGACGGTGGGTAGCCGGAAAACGCCGCCTCCGTCCGGCGGGACGCACACGGCGTTCGCGGCCGTCACACCCTCGTCCTTGACGAAGCGCTGCCACCTTAGTTGCGTCTTCGTATCGACGATCACATCGCTCGTCGGACCGAAGCGCTCGTATTGATCCGCAGGCGCAGTCGCCATACCCTTGGAAGAGAAGGCCGCGAGTGCGACGACGGAAAGGAAGACTCCTCGTGCTCTCATGTGGCATCCTTTACGCACACGACACCATAGCCGGTGCCGCTCGGCTTCTCCTGCACGGTCGCACCCGTGCCGAAGTCGACCATCCAGAACAGATAACCGTCGGGCCCCGCCGGAAGGACGTACGAGCGGGTCCAATAGCGAAGCGCTGCGGCGCCGTCGAGACCGAGAGCCTTCGCGAAATAAGTGGGCTCTTGGCGCATGCCGAACTCGAGGAGCGATACGAGTTCGATGCGCGTCGGCAAGCGATACGATCCCAGCTTCGTGCACGCATCTCTCGCCTTCTCGAAAGAGCTGGCGATCGTCGCCGTGCGCCACCAGGTCAGCTTCGTTCGATCGTCGAGGACATTGTTGGTGTCGAGAATCGAATAGGACGAGGGTGAAACACCCGCTTCGACTCCATTCGGCATGATCCAACGCGCCCAACTTCCGGCGAGGGCGCCCGGGGGCGGAGGTGTGGTTGCATCCTCGGCAGCGTCGCGTCTCGCGTCGGGCCCTCCGTCCGGAAGCGGCCCGGCATCGACCCCTGCGTCGTCCTTCGCGTAGCCATCGACGTCTAGGAGCAAGTTGCACCCGATACCGAGCATTCCAACGGCGAGCAACGTGGGGAATGTCAGCCGCGCGATGCTGGAGAACCTAGAACTGG
The DNA here is from genome assembly GCA_046351415.1 of Polyangiaceae bacterium. Taxonomy (GTDB): domain Bacteria; phylum Myxococcota_A; class Polyangia; order Polyangiales; family Polyangiaceae; genus JABFRG01. Next base: position 409,065 of record JAXLYO010000006.1, read on the forward strand.
CCATCGACGTGAAGCCCTCCGATGGTTGGCGTCAAGCGCAAGGTGGCGCCGGTGGGGGCTCGCGTGCGCGAGACCGCAGGCAGCGAGCGCTCGGTCACGGGGTTCAAGAGACCGACGACCGTCATCGCCGCTCCGACGATCGCGACGCCGAAACCGATGGTGCTGACGGTTGCCCACGTTTTTGCGCGTGACGCGGTTGCCTCGAAATCAACGGAATCGGGGCAACGCTTGTCCTGGCAAGCGGTGCGAAGTTCGCCTTGGGTTGCGAGCGCCGAGACCCCTCCGACCACTCCGACCACGAGCCCTACCCCTCCAATGGTGAGGCCGACCGGAACGAAGGGTGACATGTGCGTCACCGCTGTCTTTTCCGGCTGGCCCGGCTTCGACGGTGTGGAGGCCATCGTGGGTGGCGCCAGATGCAGAACGAGCTCTTGGCTCGAGCCTTCCGCTGCTTCGACCTTCCGCGACGTTTTCTCGCCACCTTCCACCTGCGCCGTGACGTCGTGACTTCCAGGGTTGATGCGGCGCGGTTGCCCGAGGGCCTCGGTCGGGACGACGCGACCATCGAGGGTCACGGTCACACGTACGTCCGCATTGGGCGGAGCAAGCGCAATCCGGATGGAGAGGGATGCCACCTTGCTTCGCATTTCCTCGCCGAGCGTGGCTGCTTCTGTCCGCGCGACAGTCGAACGTTCGGTCTCCGCGGGGCTCACCGGCATACGCTGCACCTCGAGACACACGTCTCGTGCCTCGACGGGCATCTTGAGGTCCGCATAGGTGCGCGCGAGTTCGACGCCCGTGATGGCGGTGTGCACGAGTGCGTGCGCGGCCTTGTACTTCTCGAGCGCCGCCGCAAGGTTGCCCTTTGCTCGAAGCGCGCGGGCATCGGCCACGAGTTCACGCGCCGACTCCATATCACTGGCGCTCGGCGTGGGCGTGCGAGCAGCGGATGGAGCATCTGCGCGCGCATCGACCGCGAAGGCAAGAAAGGAGAGGAGCACAGCCCCGCTCAGAAACTTACTGGAGAATAACTTGATCATTCGCCTTTGCAGTCGCGCTAGGAGTCGGCGGAGCGCTCGTGCCCTTCGCAGACGGTACCGTGACAACCGGAGGCGCTGCAACTTTCGCAGCGTGGTGCGAGGCGCTCACCGCGGGATTCACTGGAGGAACCGCCGTAGAAGAGAGAGCGCTCGGCGGAACTGTCGCTGATGTCGGAGCGGTGCTCGGCGGGAGGGCGAGCGAAGGAAGCGTTGCCGTCGTCGTCGGAGGGCGAAGTACGGGATCTTCTCTTACGGAGGAAGAGGAGTGCGAGGCGGCTGTCCCCGATCCCTTCGCTCCGAACCAAAGCCCGGCGCCCCCGAGCGCGACGAGAAGCGCACCAATCGCAGCGATCGTGGCGACCGGCTTGCGTGGCGACGATTGACTGCCCGTATCGGCGGCCACCGTATCGGAGTTGGAGAGCGTTCGGCTGACCGGCGAGGGCGACGAAATGCGCCCTTCCTGAGCCGACGGCTGGGAGCGGGGCAATTCGATGCGCGCGGAGAGGTTTCCCTGAAGCGCGTGGACGAGTGCGTCGGAAAGTTCCTTGGCGCTTGCGAACCGTTCGTGGACGTTGCGGGCACAGGCCCGAGCGAACCAAATATCGACATCCGCGGGGAGGTCTGGGATCACTCGTGTGGGAAGCGGCAACGGATCGTTCACGATCTTGAGCGCAAGGCCCCCCATCGTCTCCGCCTCGAAGGGGCGGTGGCCAGTCAGCGCTTGATACGTGAGAATGCCGACAGCCCACAGGTCGCTGCGATGGTCGATATTCTTCGCGCCGACGATCTGTTCTGGGCTCATGTACAGCGGCGAGCCCATGAGGAAACCGGTCTTCGTCACCTCGCTCACGGCATCACCGCGCGTGCCCTTTGCAATTCCGAAATCGAGCAGCTTGACGAACAGTTCTCCGCTGCCCGCGTCGCACAAGAACACGTTGCTCGGCTTCACGTCACGATGAACGATGCCTGCCTGATGCGCCTTCTCGAGCGCGCGGCAAAGCTGCTGCACCATGTCACGAACGAATGCAGGTGGCTGAGGCCCTTCGCTCGCAAGAAGGTCTTCCAGATCGCGACCCTCGAGGAGTTCCATCACGATGTACGGCACGCCGTCCGCCATCACCCCGTGGTCAAAGGTCTGCACGACGTGCGGACTACGCACCTGGGCTGCCGCCGCTGCTTCTCGCTCGAAACGAATGCGGCCTTCTCCACTCTTCGTGAGCTCCTCGGTCATGAACTTCACGACGACCTTCGTCTTCAGTCCGAGGTGCTCGGCGATCCAAACGCGCCCCATGCCGCCGGCCCCGAGCGGCTGCTCGAGTCGTACATTGGAGGTAACCATCATACCCGGCTCTAGCGCTGTCACGAGGCTCCGTTCGAGACGTTAACCGACGATCATAGCATGGTTCGTGCCGTCCTCGCTTCGAACTCAGCCTCGTCGCCGGAGGTCGGAATCGCGCGCGATTGTGTTCGGGGCAGCGCCTCGTGTGCTCCCCAGGCACGACGACGCAACTTGTGCCATCTTGAGCCGTCCTGATCCACACGACACGCTGAACGCGAGGGTCCGACTGCCTGGCTGCAAAGGCGAGAGCGAAAACGTCTCCATTTGTGCATTCCTCATCGAATCATGTTCAAACCGGCACGAAGGCTGCATCCTTGAGGCAAGAACATGGATCGCACCTTCTCCCCCCTCTGGGCCGCTCTTGGTACAGGCTTGCTCGTCGTCGGCGGTATCCTCAGTGGATGCGGGGTCGTCTCATCGGCGGACAAGCTCGGACCTCTGTTCGAGCCTGGTACTACGGCGGACGGCGGAGCCGGCCGGGGAGACCTCGGAGCCTCGAGCGGAAGTCCCGTGACGGTGCCAGCCCAAGAGCTTGTGCCCCAGGCCATTCTTGTCCACGCTTCTCCTGATCTTCCCGCGCTTCGATTGTGCGTCGCGAAGGGCAAGTCCGAGCCGATACCGGTCGCCAACATCATGCCTCGATCGAATCAGGTGGGCGTCGACGTAGGGGGCGCAGCGTACCTCGGTGACTTGCGCTCGAGCGTCAAGGCAGGCGAACAAGCGTACCTCCTCCGAACTGCACTGA
>JAXLYO010000007.1:0-367556 GCA_046351415.1 Polyangiaceae bacterium
ACCGCACCGCCAGGACACTCGCGCACGGTGGCACTCATGAATCTCGCGGAGAGCGAGATGCGCCTTGGAAATCTTCGCGAGGCGATCGCCGGATATCGCGTGGCGCTCGAGTCGTCGAACGAGCTCGGGCCCATCGACCGAGAGACACAGCTGCTTTCCGTGTGGGGGCTCGCTGTGGCGCTCGACCGCTCTGGCGATACGAAGGGCGCCATGCGAGAGGCGTCACTTGCGGTGGCGCTCGATCCCGGGCTCATGGTCATCGCGCACGGTGAGAACGTGTATTTCGTGCCGAGCTACGAGCGCAGCTACTACATCGGGCTCGGTTGGCTCGCGGAAGCGCGGAGGGCCGTGGCGCCGGAAGACCGCTCCGCTGCACTCGCCGCCGCCGAGCGCGCGTGGAGTGACTATGTTCGCTCTGCCGTACCGGGCGACCGCTGGCTTCCTCAGGCTACCCGTCACCTTGCGGAAACGAAGGCGGCTCGAAAGGTCGATGCGCGCGGTGCTGTGAAACGCGGTGCGTCCGGCGGGGGCCCGCTCGACCCCGAAGCGCCATGAGCCGTGGAGCCGCTCCTTCACCGAAGGTGCGTAGGGAAGAGGCGGTGAAGGCCACCCTCGATTCCGTGCGGAGCCAGCAAGACCGGCGCGCGCGCGTCGAGCGAGATCCCATTGGATTCGTCCGCAGCTACGAGGGGGAGCACGACCTCGAGCTCGCGGGACTGATGGCTTCATCGTTCGCTTTCGGCAACGTCACGACGATCCTCGCGAAGCTGCGCGAAGTCGCTCGGCGTCTCCCGGGCTCGCTCGCGAAGCGCATCGATTCGCTCGGCCTCGATCGCCTGGTGGAGACACTTTCGGACTTTCGGCATCGTGTCTTCGTCGGTGAGGACGTGGCGCGGCTTCTTTATGGCGCGAGACGCGTGCAACGTCGTGAGGGGTCCCTCGGCAACCTCGTCGTTCGTGTGGCGCGGGCCGAGACCTCCGAAAAGGAGGCTCTCCGGGCGGGGCTTGGCGCGCTCGTGGAAGCGATTCGCGCCGAAGGGGGCCTCCTGCCCCAAAAAATTCGTCGCGGCCCAAGCCACATCTTGCCGGACCTCGGAAAGGGTGGGGGAGCGAAGCGCCTTTTGCTCTTCGCCCGTTGGATGGTCCGCCCGGACGACGGCGTCGACCTCGGTCTTTGGAACATCCCGCTGCATTGGCTCGTCATTCCCGTCGACACGCACATCCATAAATTATCGCGAAACTTGGGGTTCACGCGCAGCCGCGCAGTGAATTGGAACACGGCTGTCGAGATCACGGAGGCCCTCGCCAAGCTCGATGCGAGCGACCCTGTCGGATACGATTTTGCCCTCTGTCACCTGGGAATGCTCCAGCAGTGTCCATCCAGGAGAGACACCAAGCTGTGCGAAGGGTGCGGGGTGAAGCCGATCTGCGGGCATTGGCCAGCAGGTCGACAAATGCCTGGCGTGCGTTTGAGAAAATAGCCCAGGCCGTGTAGACGCGGAGGGCCGTTCTCGGGCAGAATCGTTTTTGAAAGCGACTCGCCCCGACATTCCGGAGGCGCACGACGAACCGTATGACAGAACCCTCCCAGATCGTACTCGACGCGATTCGCACCGATGGTTGGTTCGAGCGCATAGGTGAGGGTATCGGCAGCTTCCAAGCGCTGTGCGAGATCGTCGGCGAGCGATTCTTCGCGTTCTCGATCATCGTAGGCGCACGCATCACGGCGCTCACGGTCGACCGCCGCAGTCCCCAGCAGACGGTGGTCGATTTCGTTATCGGAAGCCAAGAAGGGGACGTCGAACTCGAGCCGCAGCGCATGTCGCTCGCAGACTTCCGAAAGCGCCTCGTGGGTGCACTCATCGTCGACGACGAGCCGTCGCACCCCCGGCCCGAGCGGGAAACCGACGTCGAGGCGATCCAGCTCTTCATCGGCGTTCGTTACCTGCTCCTCGCACCACTCTACGGTTATTCGCTGCTCGCGCTGCGCTTCGACGACGAGGACACCTACGTCGACCTCCTGCAGGATGGCGAGCGCGAGAGCTTCGAGCTGCGGGCCTTCCGACGTCGCATGCGCGCGCACGTCCACGAGGAGCTCGATCGGGTTGCCCAGGGGGCACGCAGCGCCATCGATCTCTCTCGCGTTGCGGAAGCCGAAGCCGCCGCAGAGGCGGAGGATTGGGCGAAAGTCGTCCAGTTCTTGGGCGCGTGGCCGTCGCCGCTCGCCATCTTTCTCCGCACGCCCGAAGGGCAGATGCTTCCGGCGGACGCCCGCGGTCTCATCGCCAAGGGTCTCGGTCTTCTCGGCACAGCTTGCGTCCATCTCGGCGAAATCGAGCAGGCAGAGGAGGTCTTCCGCATCGGCTTGCAGTACGCCCAAGAGGGCATTGCGGCGGCGGATCTCTACCGGCGGCTCGGTGAGGCGCTGCTCCTCTGTGATCGCCCAGGCGAATCCATCGCTCCGCTTCGGCGCGCGCTCGCATGTGGCGGGCGCGCCGCCGACGTGTGTCCCATCTTGGGAAGAGCGTTTTTCCAGCGAAAGCGGTACGTCGCGGCCTATGCGTGCTTCCGGGAAGCCCTAAACGGGGGCGCCGATGCCCGAACCCTCGCGGTCGAACTGGCCGAGTTAGAAAAGCACTTGGGCGCGCGGCTAACCGCCTGGCAGGCCCGTCTCACCGGGACCTGACCCCGTGCACGAACGTGTGCGGCAAAGTAGCTGAAAATAAACAGAAACTCGCGGGGCCGGGCGAATGGTTCGTTGACTTTCGCATGGGGCGCGCACTAGACATCGGAACTGGTAAAGCATGTTCGCAACCTACGCGCCGGTATTCATTCTCATTCTCGTAGCCTTCGTGCTCGCGAGCTTGTTCTTCGCGGGAGCCACGTTCCTCGGCAAGAAGAAGCCCACAGCCGAAAAGATGATGCCGTTCGAGTGCGGTAGCGAAAGCACCGGCGGCAGGCACCTCAAGCTTTCGGTGAAGTTCTACATGACCGCGATTCTGTTCGTGGTCTTCGACATCGAAGCCGTCTTCATCTACCCGTGGGCGATTCACTTCAAGACGCTCGGGTGGACGGGCCTGCTTACGATGTTCAGCTTCCTCACGACGATCATCATCGCGCTCGTCTACTGCTGGAAGAAGGGAGCGCTCGAATGGGAGAAGTGAAACAAGTCACGCTAGAGGGCAGTGAGACAGGCTTCGCGACGACGAAGCTCGACGCTCTGCTCAATTGGTCGCGCAAGTACTCGCTGTTCCAGTACCCGTTCGTCACGGCCTGCTGCGGAATGGAGTTCATGGCACTCGCGAGCCCGCGCTTCGACATGGCGCGATTCGGCGCCGAGGCCCCGCGCTTCTCGCCGCGCCAGTCCGACCTTCTGTGGGTGGTGGGCACCATCTCGCAGCGGCAAGCTCCGGTGCTCCGCCGCATCTACGAACAGATGATGGAACCGAAGTACGTCCTCGCGTTCGGTACCTGCGCGAGCTGCGGTGGCTTCTACGACAACTACACGACGGTCGCCGGCATCGACAAAATCGTCCCCACGGACGTGTACGTGCCCGGCTGCCCGCCACGGCCCGAAGCCGTCATCGACGGTCTCTTGCTCCTGCAAGACAAGATTGCCCGCGGCGATCGCACGCCTGCGATCGTGAAGCCTCGCGAAGACCCGGCGCAAATTTCCAACGTGAACGGCCTCGTCCAACTGCAGACGGGCAAGTCGAAGAAAGGCGCGAATCCATGAGCGTCCGCGCACTCGAGCGCCTCCAGTCCACCTTCGGGGCAGCCGTCCTCGAAACGCACAGCCAGCACGGCGACGACACCGCCGTCGTCGATGCGAAGAAGTGGCGCGACATCGCCGCCTTCTGCCGCACCGACAGCGCCATGGACTTCAACATGCTGACGGACCTCACGGCCGTCGACTATCCGACCCGCGAAACCGGGCGGCTGGAAGTCGTGATGCACCTCTATTCGCTGAACAAGCGTCATCGCATTCGCTTGAAGACGCGCATCGGCGACCAAGAGCTGGACGAGAACCCGGAACTCGCTTCCGTCACGAGTGTTTGGCCGGGCGCCAACTGGCTCGAGCGCGAGGTGTTCGACATGTTCGGCGTGCAGTTCGTCGGGCACCCCGACCTTCGCCGCATTCTCATGTACCCAGAGTTCACCGGGCACCCGCTCCGGAAGGACTATCCGGCCAACAAGACGCAACCGCTCATCGAGTTCCGAACGGAAGAAGAAGCGGGGCTTCCACTCAACAAGCTCGCTCCGTTCCGCGAAGACGAGGGCATGAGTTTCGGTCGCAAGGTTCCGCCAACCCCCGACGAACTCGGCTGAGCATTCCTAGAAAGGCACGCACATGGAGCCTGTAGATCTCGAACTAGAAGAAGGCGAACTCGAGCTTCCCTCGGAGCCGATGCACCTCAACATGGGCCCGTCGCACCCCGCGATGCACGGCACCGTGCGTATCGTGCTCGAGCTCGTGGGAGAGACCATCACGAAGAGCGACGTGCAGATCGGCTACCTGCACCGCGGCTTCGAAAAGATGTGCGAACGCGGTACGTGGGCTCAGGTCTTCCCCTACGCCGACCGCTTGAACTACGTCTCGCCGATGCTCAACAACGTGGGCTACGCGCTCGCGGTCGAAAAGCTCTGCGGCATCCAGGTGCCCGAGCGAGCGCAGTGGTACCGCATGGCGCTCGGTGAGCTCGCGCGCATCTCCGACCACCTCACGTGCAACGGCGCCATGGCGATGGAGCTCGGTGCGTTCACGCCGTTCCTCTGGTTCATCAAGGCCCGCGAGATGCTGTGGGACATCATGGAGGAGGAGACGGGCGCGCGACTCACGCACTCGTTCGGTCGCATCGGCGGAATGGCCAAGCCCCCGTCGGCGAACTTCAAAGACCTCGTCCGAGAGACGCTGCCGCACATTCTGGCAACGGTCGAAGAAGGCGAGAAGATGCTGCTCAAGAACCGCATTTTCATCGATCGCCTCGAGAACATCGGAACCATCAGCGGCGACGACGCCGTCGCGCTCGGTTGGACGGGCCCCTGCCTTCGCGCGAGCGGAGTCGCCTATGACGTTCGCAAGGCGCACCCGTACCTCAAATACGACGAAGTCGATTTCGACCTCGCGATCGGAACGCGCGGCGACAACATGGACCGCTTCCTGGTGCGCCTCGAAGAGATCCGTCAATCGATCCGCATCGTGATGCAGTGCCTCGACAAGATGCCGAATGCCGGCCCCGTCAGCGTCGAAGACCCCCGCGTCATGCTCCCGAACAAGAACGAGGTCTACACGACCATCGAAGGCACCATCCAGCACTTCAAGCTGATCATGGAAGGCGCCAAAGTCCCTGCCGGCGAGGTCTACTCGTACACGGAAGGTGGCAACGGAGAGCTCGGCTTCTATCTCATCTCCGATGGCTCCGGCACGCCGTACCGCGTGCGTATTCGTCCCCCGTGCTTCGCGATCGTTTCGGGTCTCTCGAAGGTCCTCGACAAGTCCATGCTGAGCGACATCGTCCCCACCTTCGGTTCCATGAACATGATCGGCGGAGAGTGCGACCACTAGCCCTTGGGGGCATTGCCCCCTCTCTACTGAGCACACCTCAGTAGAGTCTCTCCCCCAGTTTTGGGTCCCGAGCCCAAAACATCCCGAGCCCAAAACGTGGTCGGGCGGCTCGGGTTCCATTCCTTCCCTGTCATTCTGAGGGCCAGAGGCCCGAAGAACCGGAGGCCGCACCGTTCTGGACCGTTTCGGCTCCCGTGCTGATGCTGGCTGCAGGGATCGTGATGCGTCGGCTTTGAGGGAGGGGGGGCAACGGGGTTCGGAAGGCTCAGCGGCGGTCAAAGAAGATCGACGGCCGTGCTCCCAAAATAAACGTGGAAATCCGAACGGATGTCTCCTAAAACCGCCGTCGTGCCGACATTTAAACTCGACGGTAAAGAGATCCCGTTTACGCCCGGAGAGAGCATCATTCACGCCGCTTGGCGCGAAGGCGTAGAGATTCCGCACTATTGCTGGCATCCGGGGCTTTCTTCGCCGGCAAACTGCCGCATGTGCCTCGTCGAGATCAAGCCGCCGGAAGGCCAGCGCGGTGTGCGTCTCGACATCGTCGAATGGGACGCGGCCACGAAATCGTACAAGAACGTCCAGAAGCCGAAGCTCCTTCCGTCCTGCCAAATGCAGGCCGTCGAAAACCAGGAGGTCCTCTCTGATTCGAGCCCGCACGTCCGCGAAGCCCGGAAATACGTGCAGGAAGCGCTTCTGCTCAATCACCCGGTCGACTGCCCGATCTGCGACCAGGCAGGTGAGTGTAAACTACAAGATTACTGGCTCGAGCATCAGCAGACGAAGAAGCGCATGCGCGACGAGCCCATTCACAAGGTGAAGGGCGTCTCGTTCGGCGACACCATCGTGTACGATGGCGAGCGCTGCGTCATGTGCACGCGCTGCATCCGCTTCATGGACGAGGTCGCCAAAGACCCGGTCCTCGAGATGCGCGAGCGCGGAAACTTGAACGAAGTGTTCGTGGCGCCGGGCCGCAAACTCGAAGGCAATTACACCTTCATGGTCGAGCACGTGTGTCCGGTCGGCGCGCTCACGACGAAGGACTTCCGTTTCAAGGCCCGCGTGTGGTTCCTCCGCAGTGCGAAGTCGGTCTGCCAAGGTTGCGCAACCGGGTGCAACGCGCATCTCGACTACGATCCGCGCAACAACAAAGCCTACCGCTATCGTCCGCGCGACAACGACGCGGTGAACAAGTTCTGGATGTGTGACCCTGGCATGCTTTCGTACAAGGCCGCCAACGAGGGCCGCATCGTCGAGGCACGCCTCTCCGGCAAGATGACGTCCGTCGACAAGGCCATCGGCGCAGCCAAAGCGATCCTCACGGAGGCGAGCTTCGCCAACGTGGCCATCGTCCTCTCGGCGCAACACTCGCTCGAGGACAACTGGGCTTTGCTCGAGCTCGGGACGACGCTCGGTGGCGCAACGCAGCTCTACTGGGCGGGCGCACCGGAAGGCTTCTCCGACGACATCCTCATCCACAAGGACAAGAACTCGAACACGCTCGGCGTGACGACGCTCGCACCGAAGGCGCAACCCATCTCCGCGCTCATGACGGCCATCGCGCAAGGGCAGGTGAAGGCGGTGCTCGCACTCGGCGGCGCAAGCCAGGTCGAGCTCGACCCCTCGATCCCGATCATCACGGTGGCTGCCCACGACGGGCCCATCACCACCGCGGCCAAGGTCGTTCTTCCGGCGGCCTCTTGGGCCGAAGGGCCTGGAACCTACGTCAACTCCAAGGGTCTCGCACAAACCGCCGAGAAGGCCCTTCACCTCGAAGGTGCCAGCAAGCCCGCGTGGCAATGGTTCGCCGAGCTCGGGCAGGCTCTGGGCCTCGACGCCAGCTGGACCAAACTCAAAGAGATTCGCGCCAAGCTCGTACCTGCGGCGCGTTCTGCCAAGGCCGCGACGCCTGAGACTGTGAGCGCTTCGTCATGATGAACAGCACGCAATTGATCGCCGCGATCATCAAGGTTCTCGTGATGGTCGGCTTCGTGTTCAACGTTGGCGGCGTCCTCACGTGGGTCGACCGTCGCCAGAGCGCGATGATCCAAGACCGCGTCGGTCCGAACCGCGCCGTCTTCAAGATCTTCGGCATCGAGTTCCGCTTGTGGGGTCTTCTGCACCCCGCGGCGGACGGCGTGAAGTTCTTCTTCAAGGAAGACTTCATGCCCCCGAACGCCGACCGGTTGCTCTTCAGCTTGGCGCCCATTCTTGCGCTCGTTCCAGTCCTCGCGCTCCTTGCGGTCATTCCCATGACCGACACGCTCTGTCTCCAATCCGTCGTTCGTACGGTGGGCGAGGGGACCGCCGAGGCCCATCGCCTCTGGCCTTATGTCGAGCGCGCGGGTGTTTGCACAGAAGCGCAGGTTCCGGTCTCGGGGGCCATCGCACCGCTCAACGTCGGCATCCTCTATGTGTTCGCGATCGCCGGGCAAGGCATCGTCAGTGCGGCCATGGCCGGGCTCAGCAGCGACAACAAGTTTTCGCTCATGGGCGCCCTCCGCGCGGCCAGCCAAATGGTCTCCTACGAGGTGGCGATCGGCCTCTCGCTCGTCGGCTGCATGATGGTCTACGGGTCGGTTCGACTCGAGAGCATGATCCAGTGGCAGGGCGACAACGCCTGGGGCATCTTCGTTCAGCCCGTCGCATTCTTCCTCTTCTTCGCGTCGGTCGTCGCCGAGACGAAGCGTATTCCGTTCGACCTTCCCGAAGCGGAAAGCGAGCTCGTGTCCGGTTACTTCACCGAGTACTCGGGCATGAAGTTCGGCATGTTCTACTTCGCGGAATACATGGAAATCGTCACGAGCAGCATGCTCCTCGTGGTGTGCTTCCTCGGTGGCTGGCAGCTTCCGTTCCTCCACCGCGACGGCCTTACGATCAGTATCGGCAGCACGGTTTTCCTCGAGACGGTGAAGCTCCCGCACATCTGGGTCATCGTCATCGGCGTCCTCGCTTTCTTCGGAAAGGTCCTGGCGCTCTGCTTCATCCAAGCATTCGTCCGCTGGAGTCTCCCGCGCTTCCGCTACGACCAGCTCATGCGCCTCGGCTGGACGGTGCTGCTCCCGGCGGCCCTCGCGAATATCCTCGTCACCGGCGCGGTCATGCTTTCCCTCGACTCGCTCGGTCCCAAGACGGCCGAGGCCCTCAAGGTGCTCGCCGACATCACGCAGGGCTTCGTGGCCCTCGTCGTCACGTTCTTGTTCCTCCGCGGAATCGTCTGGTGGTTCTCGTCCCGAGACAAGCAAACGACGCTTCTCGGAACGGCCGCCAAGTTTGCCCGGACCCGCGGCGGTACGGCCAAAGCGGCGCCCACCCAGGCCTGATTTCACTCGCGCACGCACAGAAAGATTCGCATGGAAACCAGAGCTTTTCCGAAGAAGCCCGCCAGCAAAGGCAACGTCAAGACCGTGCAGTACACGGAGAAGACCTTCACGACGCAGTCGTACATTCCCGAGGTCATCAAAGGTCTCGGCGTGTCGATGTCGCACTTCTTCCGCAACACGCGTGACTGGGTGAAGGGCGAGATGCCCGACCCCGTGCTCGAGCGCTACGACAGTGGCGTCAGCACCATCAACTACCCGGAGCAGAAGCGCCCCTATCCGGAGCGCTTCCGCGGACTCCACCGTCTCACCGTTCGTGACGACGGCAGTCCCCGTTGCGTCGCCTGCCTCTGTTGCTCGACCGCCTGTCCGGCGCAGTGCATCTTCATCGAAGCCGGCGAGTATCCCGAGGGCGACAAGCGCCACGGCTACGAGCGCTACCCGGTACGGTTCGTCATCGACGAGCTTCGCTGCGTGTTTTGCGGCTACTGCGTCGAGGCCTGTCCGTGCGACGCCATCCGCATGGACACGGGCGTCCACGCGGTTCCGTACGATTCGCGCGAGCAGTTCATCTACGGCAAAGAGACGCTCCTCAGCTTCACTGGCCGCTCCGGCGACCAGAAGTCCGAGAACCCGCGCCACGAGCCGGGCGACCCGACGCACCCCGGCATCGACCGCCTCACGAGCCATCACTAGCGCGAGGCGAGCTCCGCAGACGGTTTTGGGCTTGGGACCCAAAACTGGGGGAGAGACTCTATCGAGCTCTGCTCGATAGAGAGGGGGTAAAACCCCCACAGACTGCCGGGTCCGGTGGCACTTCGGTTCGGATTTAGGTAGGCTACGCGCCTCATGAATTCGACCATCGACATCCTCCGCGGAGAACTCGAACGCCTCTACTCACTCGAGGACATGACCCGCATGAGCCAGAGCTTGCTCGGGCTCGATCCGAAGGAAGTCGGCGGCGATAGCGCGAAGGCGACGTTCGCCCGCGCACTCGCCGAGCGCTGCCTCGAAGGCGATCGCGTCGAGGCTCTCGTCGACGTCATGATGTTCTCGAAGCGTAGCGTCGACCCGCGCGTCTTCGATGCGGTCTCGAAGCTCGGCAAGGAGCGCCTCGAGCCCGGTCGTGAGTTCGGTCCCTTCGTCGTGAAGCAGGTCGTCGAAGAGAGTGAGCTCGCATTCGTTGCTCTCTGCGAACGCGATGGCGTGAAGTACGTCGTGAAGCTCTTGAAGCGCACGGCGATGGCGGACCGCCGCGCCGTTCAGCGCTTTCTCACCGCCAACCGCCTCGTCGCTGCGGTCGAGCACCCTGGTTTGCCGAAGGGCCTCGAGGCGGGGGAAATCTCCGATGTCGCGTACGTCGCGTACCAGCAGATCGACGGCGAGCCGCTGAGCGTCCGCTTCCAGCGCACGGGGCCGCAACACTTCCCCGTCCTCAAGAACATCATTGGCGGCGTTCTCGAGGCCCTCTCCGCCCTCCACTCGGCGGGGCTCGTGCACGGCGACCTCAAGCTCGAACACGCGCTCCTCTCGCGCACCGGCCAAGTCACGCTCGTCGATTTCGGCGGCGACAAGCTCCGCCATCGCACCGTCGGAAGCGGCAGCAACGGCACCTCGGGTGGCTTCCTTTCGATTCTCGGTTCGGCGCGGACCCTCGCGCCCGAAATCGTTCGCGGCAAGCAAGGCGACGCTCGCGCCGACGTGTATGCGTTCGGAGCCATGCTCTACGAACTCGTGTCGGGCAAGCCGCTCTTCGATGTGGCGAGCCCAGCGGAAACGGCGTTTGCCCACGTCACGAAGGAAGTTCCTCCGCCGAGCACGCGCGCTCCGAAGGGCTGGGTCTCCAAGGAAGTCGACGACTTCATCTTGTCCCTGCTCGAGAAGGACAGCGCTCGGCGCCCGAAGGATGCGGCGGCCGTCATCGAGGCGCTGAAGCAACTCGAGAAGCCCGCCGTGATCGCCGCGCCCATGAGCGACGAGAAGCTCGCCGGCCTCATCTCTGCCGTGAAGGCGGCCCCGGGCGACGCAGAAGCTGCGATGGCGCTCGAGCAAGCCGTCGCCGAGGGCGCAAACGCCGAAGCGGTTGCCACGGCGTTCAGCGAGGCTGCAGAAAGCATCACGGGCGACAGTGACGACGATCGTGAGGCGAAGAAGAGCATGCTCTTCCGTGCGGCGCGCACGTTCGATGGCGCGGCCAAGAACAAGGAAAAGGCAGAACAGGCCTATGCCGCCATCTTCGAGCTCGACCCGACGGACGAAGTCGCGGCCATGTCTCTCGAAGAAGTGCGCAAGCAGCTCGGCAAGTACGAGGAGCTCATCGAAATGCTCCTCGAGCGCAGCCAGGCTGCACCGGAAGGCGAGTCTCGCGCTCGCGCCATGGCCGAGATCGGACGCCTCTACTCGACCGAGCTCGACGACTCGGACCAGGCCCTCGTTGCCTACACGCAAGCTCTCTGCGAAGTGCCGACACGCACGCAATACGTGCACGAAATCGAGCGCCTCGCCGAAGGTCACCCCGAGCGCTGGACGGAGGCTCTCAATTCCGTCACGTCGGCGCTCCAAGGCGGCACGCTGAGCCCCGCCGACCGCGCCGTGCTCTTGTCGCTCGCGGCCAAGTGGTACGAAGAGAAGCTCGGCCGTGCAGACATGGCGCTCCTCGCATTCCAGCAGGTCGTCGCTGCCGAACCTTCCAACGAAGTCGCCCTCGAAGGCATCAGTGCGATCTACCGCCGCGCCCAGCAGTGGCCCGAACTCCTCGCGGTCCTCACGCAGCGCTTCGAAGCCGTGCCGAATTCGCCGAAGGCTCGCGACCTCCGGGTCGAAGCCGCGGAGGTGCTCGAGCAACGCCTAAACGATGCTGCTCGCGCTCGGGAGCTCTACGAGCGTGTGCTCGCCGACGACCCGGGCCACGTGAAGGCAGGCGATGCGATGGCGCGAATCGCCGAAAAACAGGGCGATTTTGCGACGCTCGTCGAGATCCTCGACCGACGTTCGGAAGCTCGCCGCGGCGTCGAGAAGGCCGAAGCCTTGCTCAAGGTGGCTGAAGTCTACGAAGACCACTTGAACGATCTTGCCGAGGCGACCCGCCGTTACGAGGCAGCGCTGGCCATCGATCCGAAGAACATGAACGCCCTGAAGGGCCTCGACCGCATCTACAATCGCACCGGTCGCTACCGCGAGCTCCTCGACACGCTCGAACGCCAGGTGACCGTTGCAGCGACGCCACGCCAGAAAGTGAACCTCTACGAGCGCATTGCGGCCCTCCACGACGAGGAGTTCCTCGATCATCAGGCCGCCGCCGACACGCTCGAGAAGATCCTCGCCATCGACCCCACGAACGACGGGGCGCTCTCTGGCCTCGCCCGTCACTTCCGCGCCCTCGACCTGTGGGAGCGCGTCGTATCCGTGTACGACCGTCACGCGAACGTCGTGACCGACGAAGCCCGCAAGGTCGAGATCCTCTCGCAAAAAGCGCGCACGCTCGCAGAGCAAGTGGGCTCGCCCGAACGTGCGATGAAGGTCTACGAAGAGGTGCTCAAGCTCCGCCCGGGTCAAGCCGGCGCGCTCGAGGCGCTCGCGCACTTGAAGGAGCTCACGGGCGACTCGCACGCAGCCCTCTCCGCCATCGAAGCACTCGCACAGAAAGCCGAAACGAAGGCTGCCAAGGCCGAGCAATGGGTTCGCGCGGGTCGCTTGCTCGAAGCGCGTGGCGATCGCGATGGAGCCATCGAGCGCTACAAGCTCGCGCTCGAAGCGCACCCGCAAGACATCACCGCAGCCGGTGCGCTCCGCAAGGCCTACACCGACCGCGGCGATGCGGGCTCCGTCGTCGGCCTCATCGAGCGTGAGCTCGAGTTCGCCGAGGGTGATCTCGCGAAGGGAAGGCTCCACGCCGAGCTCGCGCGGGTGCACAAGAAGTACCTTGGCGACACCGCGAAGGCCGAGTTCGCAGCGAAGAAGGCCGTCGAACTCGACGCATCGAATGCCGAAGCGCTCATGATCTTGGGCGACCTCGCATTCGAATCGAGTCGCTTCGTCGAAGCTGCCAAGCACTACGAATCCCTCGTGGGTCGCATCCAAGCGCTCCCGAAGGAAGACGGCACGCGCATCTTGGTGCGCTTCATCGAGGCCTACGGCAAGTCGCGTCCGCGTCCGAGCCAGGCTTCGACGACCGAGCTCGCGAGCATCCGTCCGCCGGCTGCCGACCCGAAGCTCATCGCCGCGATGGAGCAACTGCAAGCCTTTGCGCCGACCGACGTGGCATCGCTCGCGCAGGCCGCGAACGTGCTCTTCGATCACGGCGACGCTGGCTCGGTCTACCGTATCTACGAAGACCTCTTCAAGAAACACGACGCCGCTCTCCGCGGCAAGGACCGTGCAGAAGCGCTCTATCACCTCGGTGAAAGTGCGCGCCGCAGCGGTGAGCTCGCCGCGGCCGTGGCGCCCCTCCGCGAGGTCATGAAGTTCGACCCCCGCGACCCCCGCGCTCTCCGCTCACTCGCCCGCATTTACGACGAGACGGGTGACTGGGAGGAGGCCATCACCATGCGCCGCAAGCGTATGGAGGTGGTCGATGCCGCCGACCGTTTCGACATCTACCTCGAGATCGGCGACATCGAGTTCCAAAAGCTCTCCGACCGCACGAGGGCGGAGAAGACCTACGCCAAGGCTCTCCAGGAGCGCCCCGACGACCGCAAGCTCCTCACGAAGCTCATGCAGCTCTATTCCGAGGAGAAAGACTGGGCCAAGCTCGTCTCGGTCGTTACGCGTCTCGCGGAGTTCGTCGACGAACCGAAGCAGCGCGCGAAGTACATGCACACTGCAGCAACGATCTCGGCTCGTCACCTGAGCCAGGAGCAAAAGGCGCTCGATTTCCTCGAGAAGGCGCTTTCCTACGACCCGAGCCTCGCCAAGGCCGCAGACGAAGCGATCGAGCTCTATCGAAAGCGTGGCAATCACACTGCCGTCGAGCGCCTCCTCAACGGCCGCATCGACGCGGCGAAGGACGCCGGCGACCGCGACCTCATGGTGAAGTTGCTCCTCGAGCTCGGGGAAGTCTATCGCGTGGGTCTCAAGGACTCGGAGCTCGCCATCGACGCCTACGAGGCCGCTCAGGCTTTCGACCCCGAAGGGTTCGCGAAGCCCGAAGTGCTTGCGGAGCTCTATTCGAGCGACCCCGCCCGCCACTTCGATCAGGCGGTGAAGGCGCACGCAGGTTTGCTCTCCGTCAACCCGTATCGAGTCGAGAGCTACAAGCAGCTCCGCAAGCTCTACACGGATGCGAAGAAGGCCGACCCGGCGTGGTGCCTGTGCCAGGCGCTCACGGTGCTCAATCTCGCGGGCCCCGACGAAGAGAAGTTCTACCGCAAGCATCGCTCGGAGAACGCAGCGGCGGCGCAGGCCGTGCTCACCGACGACGATTGGTCGGACCTCACGCACGGTGATGCAGACCCCATTTTGACCCGGATCTTCTCGATCCTTCAGCCTGTCATCGCACGCGTCCGGACGCAGCCCCTCGAAGCGCTCGGGTACGACCCTCGGTACGCGATCGACCCGTCGGTGCACCCGTACCCGATGTCACAGACGCTCTACTACGCGGGTGGCGTGCTCGGCATGGGCGGCATCAAGTTGTTCCAGAACCCGAACGACCCTGGCGCGCTCGGCTTCGTCCACGCCCACGAGCCGGCTATCGTTCTCGGCCGCGCGGCTTTGGAAACGCAGGTCTCCACACAGATGCTCGCGTTCATCGTCGCACGGCATCTCGCGTTCTTCCGTCCCGGTCTCTACGTCCGTCAGCTCATTCCGACGGCCACGGGGCTCAAGGCATGGCTGTTCGCGGCCATCAAGTTGTGCGTCCCGAACTTCCCGGTGACGCCCGACCTCCAGGGCGCCGTTCAGGAAGCGCTGAACCCGATGTCTCAGCTCGTGCAAGGTCAGCAGCGCGACATGCTCGCCAGCGCGGTCTCGCGGCTCCTCCAGTCGGGGGGCGCCATCGACCTCAAGAAGTGGATGGCTGCCGTCGACATGACGGCGGATCGCGCCGGGTTCTTGCTCTCGCACGACCTTCAGTCGGCAACCGAGTGCATCCGCGCATTCGAGGCCGACTCCACGGTGGCCGTGAAGGACCGCATGAAGGAGATCGTCCTCTACGGCGTTTCCGAATCGTATTTCGAGACGCGCCGCAAGCTCTCGATCGCCATCGACTCGTGAGGCGTTCGGTTCTCGCGGCTGCCCGAGTAGGCTTCGTGCTCGCTTCGTTGGCCACCGTTGGCTGTCGAAAGAGCACCGAGCCCGCTTCATCCGGTGCATCGGCAACGCCCCCGTCTGGAGAGGCGGTGTCGTCGGCCGTGGTCCTCAAGGCTCTCGACGGTGGACCGGGTACACCCGTCGCCGTACCGCCCATCGATGCAGGCCCTCCCGCTCCGAAGGCGTTCGTTCCCCCCAAGGACCTGAATGTCATTCTTCTATCCATCGATAGCCTCCGCGCGGACATGCCGTGGGCCGGCTACGAACGCCCCATCGCACCGACGCTGACCGAACTCGAGAAGACCTGTGTAAGCTACACCAAGTCCTACTCGATCTCTTCGTACACCTCGATGAGCGTTGGGGGCCTCCTCGGTGGGCGCATTCCGAGCGAACTCATCCGCGACGGCTACTTCTTCGGTACGTACGGTTCGAAGAACCTCTTCTTTCCCGAGCTCCTGAAGGACGCAAAGGTCCGCACCATCGGGGCGATGGCCCACGGCTACTTCCAGAACGCCGGCTTCGAGCAGGGGTTCGAGACCTGGAAGCTCGTTCCTGGCCTCAAGTGGAACGCCCAGACCGACGAGAACATCACGGGTAAAGAGCACGAAGCACTCGCGGAAAAGCTTCTCTCCGATGCGAGCGTCACGGACGGGCGCTTTTTCGCCTGGTTCCACTTCATGGACCCACACGACCAGTACCTCCCGCATCCGAAGGAGGACATCAACTGGGGCCGGAAGCTTCGGGATCTCTACGACGGCGAGGTGACCTTCACCGACCTCCAGGTGAAGAAGTTCCTCGAGTTCGTGCGATCGAAGCCGTGGGCGAGCCGTACCGCCATCATCGTGACGAGCGACCACGGCGAGGCACTTGGCGAGCACGGCCAATACCGTCATGGCTTCGAGCTTTGGCAGAACCTCGTGCAGGTCCCGTTGTTCTTCTGCGTGCCTGGCCTTGCGCCAAAGCACATCGACGCGGCCCGCAGTGCAATCGACCTGGGCCCTACGATCATCGACCTGTTCGGGTTGCCCAAGAACGAATCGTTCTCCGGCCAAAGCCTCGTTTCAGAGTGGAGCGAAACGACCCACCAAGACCGCGACATCGTTCTCGATCTGCCCGCGACGAGCACCAACCGAAAGCGGCGGGCACTCATTCACGGTACGCAGAAGATCGTCGCCATCGACGAGCCGCCGGCCTACCAGCTCTTCGACCTCAAGGAAGACCCCGGTGAACTCAAACCCATCACCAAAGGGGAAGCGCTCGACGAGATGAAGGGACGCCTGAAGGCTTACGAATCGACATTGAAGCCGCTTCCGAGCACTGTCTGTACGAAGGGCTGCCTCGAAGGCACCAAGTGATTCAGCCGATTCCCTGTCTAACGGACAACTACGCCTACCTCCTTCGCTGCGAGGAGACGGGAGCGACGGCCGTGGTCGACGTCTCCGAAGCGGGACCCGTTCTGGATGCGATCGCGCGGGAAGGGGGCCGTCTCGATGCCATCCTCTCGACCCACCACCATCCAGATCACGTAGGGGGCAACGAAGCGGTTTGCGCCAAGTTTCCGGGGATTCCGGTCTATGGACACGAATCCGACCGCGGACGCATCCCCGCGCAGACCGTTTTCTTGAAGGACGAAGACACGTTCTCGATCGGTAGTCTCCACGTGCGCGCGCTCCACGTGCCCGGACACACGACCGGTGCCGTGACCTACGTCGTCTCCAGTGCGGACGACACGGTCGCGCTCTTCACCGGAGACACGCTGTTCTGCGCGGGCGCGGGCCGTATCTTCGAAGGAACTCCAGAGCTCATGGCGCGTTCCCTTGCGACGCTCGGAGCGCTGCCGGGCTCTGCTTGGGTGTACTGCGGTCATGAGTACACGCTCTCGAACTTGAAGTTTGCGGCCTACGCCGAGCCCGACAACGAAGACGTCTCACACGCCATCGAGCGCGTGACAGGGCTCCTCGCCGAAGGAAGACCCACGATAGGCACCACCATCGACGACGAGGTCCGAACGAATCCGTTCTTGCGTCTTCGCTCGGCGTCGCTGCGCGCGAAGCTGCGTATTCCCGCGGGCGCGGACGATGCGAAGGCTCTCGCCGTCGTTCGGGCCGCAAAGAACGCGTTCAAGGGGTAGTCCGCCGGGCTGGCAGAACTACGTATTTTCTGCGACGAACCGCGCGATGTGCGCGCGCTCCCGGTCGAGGAAGGCTTTGACCAAACCGCGCAAACGCGCGCTCCGAACGTAGTGCGCCGAGTAGGTCGTCTTGGGCGCGAACCCTCGAGGGCGCTTGTGTTCACCTCCTGCGCCCGGTTCGAAGCGATGAAGGCCTTGTGAGATGCACTCGGAGACGCCGTGGTAGTAGCAAACGTTGAAGTGCAAAAATGGAACTTCTGCCTTCGCTCCCCAGTAACGCCCGTACAGAACGCCTTCGTGTTGCACGTTGAATGCCCCCGCGATCGGTTCGTTTCCCGAGAAGGCGAACACCCAAGCGAGCTTGTCCGAAAAGCGTGTCGCGACGAGCTCGAAGAAAGCTCGATTCAAGTAGCGACGGCCGTACGTGAACTTGTCGACGGTATCCAGGTAGAATGCATACATCGCATCGACGAGAGCAGGAGAAAGCTCGCGTACGGTCTCGATGCGCATTCCGTCGCGCGCCGGTTGGGAGCGTTCGCGCCGGATTTGCGTGCGGCGCTTCGAGGGCAGGGTGGCCAAGAATGCTTCGAAGTCCTCGAAGCCCGGGTTCTCGAACTGGAACTGCACACCATGGCGTTCGAGGAAGTTGGAGGCGACCCAAGGTTCTAGTGCTTCCTTTCGCAGGAAAAGGCTATGGGTCGACGAAATCTTCTCGCGAATGGTCAGATCTCGCAGAAACGACGCGATGGCGGCCGTGATCGCGTCGCCGTCCGTGCGCGCGCCAAACAGGACCCGAGCCCCTCCCGCCGGTGTGAAGGGGACCGCGTTCACGAGCTTGGGGTAGTAGTCCTCGCCGAGCTGGTGTGCGGCGTCGGCCCAGCTCCAGTCGAAGACGAACTCGCCCTCACTGTTGTACTTCAAATACAGCGGCGCAGCGGCTACGAGCACATCGCCCTCGTAGACGCCGATGTGGTGTGGCACCCATCCGGATTTTTCACCAACGCACCCGGCCTCTTCGAGACACGCGAGCCACTCCCAACAGACGAAGGGAGACGCATCGCGCCCGAGGAGCGCATCCCAAGACGCCTTTGGAACGTCCCGAATGCTGGAAAGGAGCCGTAGCTCGAAGTCGGGCACTCTGTCGGGCCCTCTAGCGCTAGTTCTTGCTGCTGGAAGCTGGGCGATCGTCGCGCACCAGCACGAAGTAGGCGTCCATGTCTTTGCCCTTCTTCCATGCGCGCCCAACGCTCACGTGTTCACTCAGGCCGCGCATGTTGTCGACCATGCCTTCGAAGACGAGGAAACCCAATCGAGAGCTGTTCGGGAGAATGGCGGGCCAAGTCGCAACGCGCTCCTTCGGCAGCTCGCGATAGTCGATGGCGACCTCCCCAGGAGATTCCGATGCCTTCACGGTGAAGTACCCGGCGCCGGCAACGCCCCGCATGCTGCCTTCGTTGTAGCCCACGATGGTCCCGTCTTCCGTGCGGGCGAACCGCTTCTGGAACGCATTGAAGAGCGGAAGCGAGTTGTGCCCGTCGTGGATGACCTCCTCGAGAACCCCCTTGCTCGAGGGAACGAAGTCTTCCATCGAGAGCGGACGAAACCCCGAAAGTGCCGCAAAAATGCGCTCCTGGGTGTGCTTGTTCCAACGACGGACGACCTGCAGACGCCCTTCGTGCCCGAGCTCGTCCAGGACCTTTGCGAGGCGTTTGAGGTCGAGCGTAGGTTCAATGAATACACTGGCGTCCATGGTGGTGGAGACTGTAACCCGCCACTCGGATATTTCAATGGCGCCACTGCCGCAAATCGACCGTGGACGAACGGCTTCGTAGGCGCGCTGCGACTACGTAGTCGTGGACTGTTTCCTTCCTCGTCTTCTTTGGCTCAGCCGAAACGAGCGCTTTGGAGGCTGGAAGCTTTCAGGTACGCTGAAGATTGGCGTGACGCGTGTTCCGCGTGACCCGCCATTCCTTAGGAGAAAGCGCATGCGAAAACAGCTCGTGGCCCTTGGCGGCATGGTACCGGCCCTCTTCATCAGTGCATCTGCCTACGCGGCGCCAACATTGGTCTTCGCCGAAAACTGGGAAGACCAGAATGCTGCGAACATGGTTTGGCAGACGAGCAGCACCTGCAACTTCCTGAACGGTGGACCTGGCCCAACGGCGGTCGCCGATCCGACGGCGTGCTCCGGCAAGGTCCTCAAGGAGACCTCGGGTGCATCCGGTGGACGCTACTGGGGTAAGAAGGGCGGTCCGCTCCCCATTGCCATCGCTGCAACCGAGAAGTATTGCATCACCGGCTGGATTCGCGGCGCTGTCGGGTCGGACCCGTACATCGGCATCCACGTGTCGAACACGAACGGCGACATTCGCCAAGTGAACGCAACGGAGTTCGGTCAGGGTGAGCACTGGCTCATCGGCAGCAACGGCTTCCCCGACAACTTCGGCGGCACGGCGACCACGGTGGCCGTCGACGGGACCTGGAAGCGCTACACGAAGGAGTTCACCATCCGTGCGCAAGACCTCGCAGCGGGTGGCTACACCTTCATGATTCCAAAGGTCGTGAACGCGGCGGGCATCATCAATGGCAACTGCCAAACGCCGCTTGCCAATCAGTCGCCGGCAGAGTTCGACGACATCCGCATCTACAAGCTTGCCGCGGGCGACACGTGTCCCGCAGCGGGCGCCGACGAGACGACCCACGCCATCTGTGGAACGACGACGCCCGTGTGCGCTTCGACGATGGTGAACAACAAGCCGGTGTTCAAGTGCGAACAGTGCGACGGTAGCTTCGGCGAGGCCGGAAAGACGAAGGCGTGCCCCGTCGCCACCGCGCCGGTTTGTGCTCTCGCTGGTGCGAACAAGGGTAGCTGCAGCGCATGTGACGGCGACCTCGGTGTGGCCGCGGCGACGTCGCAATGCATCGCGGGCAATCCCTTCTGCAAGAACGACGGCTCCTGCGGAAAGTGCACGGCCGACGCGCAGTGCCAAGACGCAACGAAGAAGCACGAAGGAATGAAGTGCGACACGGTATCGGGGTCTTGCACGAACTCCTGCGGCGTCGATGCCGAAGCAAACGACTGCAAGAACCCGAACAAGCCCTGGTGTAATCCGACCGCGGGCAACCTCGGAACCTGTGCCGACAAGCTCGAAAACGGCATGGCGATTCCCAATCGCGCGACGGACCCCTCGCCGGACAAGGGCAAGTGCACGCAAGCCAACGGTGCGAAGTTCTGCGCCAGCGCGGCGTGCGATACGATCGACAACAAGTGCGGTCTCGCCAACGGCTCCGCATGCAATGCCGGCGAAGGCGCGAAATGCCGCGCGTCGGTCTGCGACGTCGACGGCAAGTGCGGCGTTCCGCTCGGTGGCTCCTGTACGGACCCGACGGAGTGCCGCGAAGGTTCCTGCAACAACAACATCTGCTCCATCGCGACCGACATCGACGCTGGCTCGGACGCAGAAGTGGACGCAGGCTCGAGCGGTTCGTCCGGTACGAGCGGCACCTCGGGCACGAGCGGCACCTCGGGCACGAGCGGCACCTCGGGCACGAGCGGCAACAACGCCGAGGGCGACAGCGGTGGCTGTTCGACCACGGGTAACTCCATGTCGAACACGATGCCCCTCGTCGGTGTCGCGCTCGCACTAGGTGCGGCCGCCATCCGCCGCCGTCGGAACAACGTCCGCAAGTAAACGGTCATGGCGCAAAAAGAGCCGGTCTCCCGCGCGGAGCCGGCTCTTTGTTTCGTGAGCGTGAACACGAACCGGATGGCTAGTTCGGATCGGGCTTCGGCGTCGTGGGGCCATTCGGCGGGAGGTCTGGCTTTCGCGTCATCTCTGCGGTCGGTTCACCCGTCAGGCTTCCGAGGAACGTAGCGACGGACTTGGCTTCGTCGTCCGACACGGTCTTTCCGAGCTGATGCTTCGCCATCAGTTTTACGGCACTCTCGAGCGTCGCCACCGAACCATCGTGGAAGTAGGGCGCGGTCTTGGCGACGTTGCGCAGCGAGGGCGTCTTGAACATCTGCTTGTCCGCCTCCGCCTTCGTCACTTCGAAGCGGCCGAGGTCCTTCATGTCCTCCCAGGGCTTTGCCTGGCCGAGCTTTTTGAACTCGTTTCCACCGAGTAGGGCGCCCGTGTGGCAGCTCGGGCAGTTGAGGTCGAGGAACTTCGCGAGCCCTTTCTTTTCCGCCGCGCTGAGAGCGCTTTCGTCACCCGCGACGTACTTGTCGAAGCGGGACGGCGTCACAAGCGTGCGCTCGAACGCTCCAATCGCCTTGGCGAGATTGTCGTACGACACGGGTTTGTCGCCAGGGAACGCCTTCTTGAAGGTCTCCGCATATTGCGGAATCGACTGGAGTACTTTCACGACCGCGGCGTCGTCCTTCATCGCCATCTCGACGGGGTTCAAGATGGGGCCCTTCGCTTGCTCTTCGACGTCCTTTGCGCGTCCGTCCCAGAACTGCACGAAGTGACCTGCCGCGTTGTAGACCGTCGGCGAGTTACGAGAGCCGCGCTGCTTCTTGTGACCTTCGCTGGTCTTCTCGTTGTCGACTCCGAACGTCTCGAGGTTGTGACAGGTGTTGCACGAGCGATCCTGGTTCTTGGAGAGGCGCTTCTCCCAGAACAGCATGCGGCCGAGCTCGATCTGTTCCTTCGTCGCTGGCGCCGCGGCAGCAGCGGGCGAGAGGTACGTGGAGGGGAGCTTGCCGAACTGAACGAGAAGGCTGCGATCGATCTTCGCTTCGGCCTCGGGAGCTGCGCTGGTAGCCGCCGTTGCAGCGGCGCTGGACGAGCTCGCTGGCTCGGCTTGAGGCGGCGTTTTCTTCTGTTCGCAGCCGGCAGCGACAGCGCCGAGCGCGAGGATGGCGTGGAAGACGAGCTTCGAGGGATTCTTCATGGTGACTCCTAAAGGGATTCTTAATGGAAGCGCACCAACTAATCAATAATTATTCTAAATTGATGTCCGTTGAAATTAGGGCGTTTTCTCGGGATTTCCCACGATCACCCACTCGAGGCTGCCCGCGGACGCGTTGAAGCCGAGGGCCCACGGTGTGCCCTTTTGGGCGCAGAACGGGCCATCCTTCGGAAGCGGCGTCAGCACATCCCGTTCGACGCCTTCGACCGTAAAGGCACCGAATGTGAGGGCGCTCGTGGCTGTGGGGCTCGTTAGGTCGTGCGCACGAACGAAGAGGCGATAACACCCATCGCGCGGGGTCACCCAGGACCACGCAACGGGCACCTTGCCCCGATCCGACGCGACGACGATGCGCGTGGGAGAAGCTGCGAGCGCGAGGTCTGCGAGAGCGGGCTCGCCGGAACGCGCGGAAGCATCTTCGACGGGCGGAGACGGCGACGTCGGACGGAGACCGGTCGGACGCGGCGACTCTGCATGGCAACCGTAGAAGAACGCGCCAGCCGTCAACGCGCAGAGCGCGCCCCTCCTAGCCATCATCGTCCGAGAAGGAGGGCAGCGGGTCCGGTGCACGGACGGCAACGGGCGCCTCTTCGGGATCACCGACGGGATCCATGCGACAGGTGCCCTGGAACTCGACGCCTTTGCCGATGGAGAGGGAAGGTGAGTGCAAATTTCCCACGACGCGAGCAGGGGCATGAATCTCGATGGCATGCGTTGCTCGAATGTTTCCTTCGATGCGACCGCCTTTGACGATGACCGTGGCGACCGAAATCTCTGCGTAGATCTCGGCGCCCTCTCCGACGATCAAGGTGTCGTCGCTGCGGATCTCACCGCGAAACCAACCGTCGACGCGAACGCGACCTTCGAAGTCGAGCTTTCCTTCGAATCGCGTACCGGGGCCGAGGAGCGCCGTGATTTCGTAACCAGCATCCATGCGTCCCTGCCTTAGCAGACAGGGACAGTGTAGGCTACACTCTTACCAAAAGCGCTTCGAGCAGCGCCGTTCAGTAGGCGAGGCGAAACGGGAGGCCGTCTAATGGGAGTCATGGCGAATCGGTCTCTCGTGCTCGTTCCTGCAACCGCACTCACTCTCCTCGTGGCGACGAGTGCCCTCGCGCAGCCCGGAGCGCCGCCACCGTCCCAAGGCAACGCGCCGCGCGCAGAGTCAGCGCCTGCGCCTGCGCAAGGCGGCAATGCGAATCAAGTAGCGCCGGCGTCCTCACAAGGGCGGGAAGGTTCGTCGTCGCAACCTTCCGGACAGCCGAGTCCGTCCAGTCCGCCGAGCCAACCCTCGCGACCGATGGCGGGGTACAGCTTCGGGAACGGAAAAGCGTCCACTCCGGCGCACACGGCTCATCGCGCGCGGCCGCAGGGGCCCGTCGTGTCGTTCCCCGCCTTCGCAGAAGGGGAAAATGGCGACAGTCATCTCACGGTGCAGTTGAGCGCCGCGGTTCCGTTCGAGCAGCAGGTTGGCGCAGGCTTCATCGTATATCGGCTGAAGGGGGCGCGTGTCCTCCGCTCGAACGATACGAATCCGCTCGTCGCAGTGCACTTCAACACGCCTCTTGCGACCGCCAAGCTTCGTAACGTCGGCAAAGACGTCGAGCTGCGGGTCGAGCTTCGCGCGCAGGTGGCGCCCTCGGCCCATGTCGAAGCGCTCCCTTCGGCAGAACCCGCGACACCCCAGCCGAGCCAGCCCGAGGGCAAGCACAAGGGCGCGCGTGGGCGGGTCGCCAAACGCACCGAGCCGGTGGCAACATCACAGCTCGTGATCCATTTTCCCGCAGGAAATTACCTCGAAACAGAGACCCTGTTGAAGTAGCCTGCGGGCACATTGAGGTCCGAAAGAACGCGCAAAACGAGCCGCGCGGCTCTCGTCATCGCGTGTGCACTCGGGACGGTTCTCACGGGCGAAAAGCGAGCCGCCGCGGGGCCTGCAGAGCTCCACGCGGACGACGTTCGCATCGAGCCGAACGGCAAGGCCATCGACCTCGTGGGCAACGTCCGTGTGGATGCGGCCCCCTTCCATCTGCGCAGTGACGACCTCCGCGTCACCCGAACGACGCGCGGCCTCGACATCGACGGTTCCGGTAGTGTGACCTTTTGCGAGTGTTCGGGAGGACCGCCACTCCTCCTTCGTTTCGACGGAGGCCTCATTGGCCCCCCCGCAGACCTCATCCTCTACCATCCTCGACTCGAACTCTTCGGTTTGCCAGTGCTTTGGCTTCCGGTCGTTTGGCTTCGTGCTTCGAACCGCACCGGGGCATTGCCCCCCGAGATCGCGTACCGCGGCACAGACGGGCTCTTCGGTTCGCTCGGAGTCCACGTGCCTTGGTCTCGTGACGACATCAAAGACGGAATCAATTTTCGTTTCGGTGGCTACACGCGTGGTGGGCTCGCCTCCGAACTCACCATCGAGCGGAAAAGCACGTTCACACGCCTCCGCTACGATCTGCTGGTCGAAGATGGCCTCGTCGCCGAATCGTACGGCGCTGCGTCGAGTGCGAACGGAAACGTGCTCGGCTGGGACCTCGATGCGCTTCGCGGCGATCGCGCCCAGCGAATGACGACGGCGCTGGCACCGGCCTCCGCCCCCTTCGATCGTGCGCGTGTCGAAACGCGTGCCTCCGGAAGCGCAGGGTCGCTCTACTCGAATGTGCGCGCGCTCGGCCCTCGCGGTACGAGTGAAGTGTCGGCTTGGGGGCCCTCGGTCGGCGCCCGCACGAGTGGTGCGCTCGATCGCTTCGGCGTGTTCCAGGCCGGCATCGTCGGGGGCACGCTCGGAAGCGCACACAACGCGCCCGCCGCGCCGCTCGTCTCTGGCGTCGGCACTGCGCTCTCTTTCGCGCGGCTCGACGGAGAGGTAGCCGTGAGGCGCCCCGTGGGGCCGATCGGCGTGTCGCTCCAGACGACGGGGGCCGCCGATGTGCTTGGTGTGGGCAACACTTCCTACGGGCGCGGCGCCGGCTCGAGCACCTTGCGTATCGGCGCACCCTTCGCGCGTGCATTTGCCCTCCGCGACGAGACGGCCCACAGCTCCGCTCCTCAGTCCGATCTCAGGCACTGGGTGGAGCCTTACGTCTCGGCGACGGGCCTCGCAGCGCTTGGAGACAGCCCGGCATTCGGACTTTCGTCGTTGCAGCCCGGGATGCTTGCGACGTCGTTCGAAAACGCAGCCGCTGGGCTCTTCACGGCAGGAATCGAGAATCGGCTCGGCACGGAGGCGAGTGGTCTCAGCATCGATGTCGGCGCTGGCCACGTGAGGCGTGTGCGTGCTGCCGCTCCCGAGCGCTCGAATATGGTGCTCCGGTACCGCGCGAAGGCTGCCTACTCGGTCCTCCGCTTGCGCGTCGAGGGCGCCCACGTGGACACCGGGGCGCACGCCATCGACGCAGGCACGAGGGTAGGCGGCACCACGTACCTCTCGGCTGGAATCCAAGGGCGCACGGACGATGACCCGACGCTCGCACGCGTGGTGCAAGGCGACCTCATGGCGCCTTACTACGCGCGGTCCCTCTGGTCAGCGACGGGCGGGGTGGGCACGTTGATCGGTGAGCGTGTGGCACTGCGTTCGGAAGCCACGGCCGACCTGAGTGTGCAGCGACTCCTCGGTGCGGCGGGGCATGTAGAGGTTCAGGACAAGTGCCGTTGCCTCGTCATCGGACTGCACGGGTCGGGTCGCATCGGTCGGCCGGGCGTCGACGTGTGGCTGACGATCGATTTGCCCACGTTGAATCACTGAAAGCAGTCACTGACGGGCAGGTCAGCGTGCCCTTTTGTCACGCGAAAGACGGAGAACCCGATGCATCGTGCGGGCACTCCGAACGAGCGTCGCAACTGATAATCGTATTCAAAATTCTCTTTAGATTCGCGGACATTGGATCTTGCCAAGCTCGGACATGATGCGCACACTAGAGTCCGTTATGAAGGGCGACTCCCAAGTTATCGATGTGCTCAACGAAGTGCTCACCGGCGAACTCACCGCGGTGAACCAGTACTTCCTCCATTCGCGTATCTGCAAAAACTGGGGGTACAAGAAGCTTGCAGATCACATCTACAAGGAAAGCATCGACGAGATGAAGCATGCGGATGCTCTCATCGAGCGCATTCTCTTCTTGGAGGGTTTGCCCAACGTCCAGCGTCTCGCGAAGGTGAACGTCGGCATGACGGTGCCCGAGATCTTGAAGAACGATCTCGCCGTGGAGATGCAAGCCATCCCGCTGCTGAAGAAGGGCATCAAGCTCCTCCGCGACCTCTCCGACAACGGTAGTCAGGACCTCCTTCTGCACATCCTGAAGGCAGAAGAAGAGCACGTCGATTGGCTCGAGGCGCAGCACGAGCTCATTCGCCAGTTGGGCGAGCAGAATTATCTCGCGCAGCAACTCGGCGGCTGAAGCGCTCTCGTGAGAGGCAACGCGCGGGCCTGCGGTTGAGCGCCGGTCGCTGAAGCCGGTCTACACCCTAGGCTGCTTCGCGCGGCGGACGGTTCGGGAGCATCGGCAGGCGACGTTCGCAGCCGCTCGTACGGGCATGCTCGTCGATCATGTCTTCGATCATGTTGTGGCAGGAACCGCAGTCGCCGCCCGCTTTGCAGGCCGAGGTCACGGCATCCACGTGGTCTGCGCCTTCTTCGATGGCAGCTTTCACTTCAACGTCGGTTACGGCGAGGCAAACGCACACGTACATCGTCCGAACAGGATAATGAAAACCGTTATCAACGCAACCCAAAAGGATGACGGGCGCAAAACGCCTGTCATATCTGCTATTTACGAGCCGCTACAGCATCGACGATGAACGATGCAACGTCGCCGGGCTTCGTGCCGGGACCAAAGCCCGCGTCGAACCCGAGCTCGAGGGCGAGCTTGTGATCGATGCGCGGGCCCCCGAGGAGCATGAGCATGCGATCGCGAAAGCCCTGGCGCTTCGCGAGTTCGATGAAGGCCGCAGCGTTCTCCTTGTGACAATTGCGCTGGGTGATGACCTGGCTCACGAGCACAGCGTCGGCTCCGAGCGCAATGGCCCGCGCTGCGAGCTGCTCGTTCTCCACTTGCGCGCCGAGATTGTACGCCTCGAACGCCTTGAAGCTCTCGAGCCCCTTGTCGCCAGCGAATCCCTTGTAGTTGAGGATGGCATCGATGCCGACCGTATGCGCGTCAGAGCCCGTGCAGGCGCCCACGACGACAATCTTGCGGCCGAACTTCTTGCCGAACGCTTCGAT
This sequence comes from Polyangiaceae bacterium, assembly GCA_046351415.1. GTDB lineage: Bacteria > Myxococcota_A > Polyangia > Polyangiales > Polyangiaceae > JABFRG01. Next base: position 27,399 of record JAXLYO010000007.1, read on the forward strand.
CTCTTCTCGGCTCTTGGTGGTCGACTGAATCTCGGTGACTTCGATCTGCGTGACGTCGACAGCGTGCTTCGAATGCCCGTAGACGACGAAGAACGAATAGCCGACGGCGCACTCCTCCATCGTCGTCACGAGGGGCTCGGATAGACCGTGCTCTTCTGCGAAGCGCTTAGCGGCCTCCTTGGCGAGCGTGCCGGGCGCAAGTTGGAGCACGAAGCTCATTTGGACCATGCCGTCGCCCTGGCGGTCGCCGTAGGCGCGGAGGTGTTTGGGCCCTTCGGTCATGATGCCTCCATGGCAGCGAGCAGGGGATTCAGATAGTCCGCGTCGCGGGCGACGACACCCGAGTAGCCCTTACCTCCATCGCGTGGACGCTTGACGTCGGCGAATGCTCCGCGAGCAATGGCGGACCAAATCGTCTCCGCTTCGACCTCGGCAAGGAGGTCTTCGGCCTCCTTCAAGACGAATTCGGCGCGCCGGGCGATGCGCCCGCCCGGAACGAATTGATCCTCGCTGAGGTGCTTGCAGCCGCAAGCGGCGGACACGTAACGAGTCGCCTTCTGCGCTGAAAGATAGCGGTCCATCAGCATGTAAGCCAGGTACGGCCTCGCTGAACATGCCCAGAAGCTTCCGATAAGCTTTGCTCAAGCAGATGCCGACCATGTTGAACATCGCGTCGTGGACGCCGGCTCTGGAAGATGTCGCCTGTCTTGTGCTTGGTGGGCGGCATCCACTTGATGGGGTGACGATCGAATATCTGCCGTATGAGCTGCGCTTCTGGGCGAGTTCGAGCAAAAGCCGTCTTCGATCCAGGGGCGATCTCGAAGGCGTGCCCCAGTCCCATTTTGCTCGCGGACGCCCGCGCGCTTGGCGTGAACGCTTCGTTGATGAACTGGCTCGCAAGGACCGTATGCGCCTTTTCGACGGCGTCCGCAGTGGTGAGATAGTTGTCTTCGCCGGTATTGATGATGATGCCGCTCCGCGCAATGAAGCGACGTGAGACGTACTGGTCGACGAAGTTTCGGCACGGGTTGATGTCGCGAAACAAGATGCCGTACATCGCGTCGTTCAGGAGCATGTCGAGACGCTCGACGGCAGCCATCCACGCGATTTCGCTCATGCAGAGCCCCGATGAATAGTTCGTCTGCATGACGTAGCGGTTCTGCGTGGCGGCGGCTTCATCGGTGGCCGTCCGAATGATGCGGAAGTTCTCCTGTGTCGCGAACGTACCGCCATAGCCCTCGGTGGTCGCACCATGCGGCACGTAGTCGAGGAGCGATTGTGCTGTGGCGCGAATGACGGCAACGACGTCGGCGCCAGCGTGCGCAGCCGCTTTTGCCTGAAGCGCATCGTCGTAGATGTTGCCCGTCGCAACGATGACGTACTTGAGGGGCTCTCCGCTGCCGGCCTGGTACTTCGCGCGATTGGCCTCGCGTGCGGTGCGGGCGTCATCGATACGCGCGAGCGCCTGCTTCGTGACGGTGAGGAGCGCTTTCTCGGTAGCCTCACGGGTCGGGCCGCCTTCGCCGGTGTCCATCGAACCGCCGAACGCGAGTCGCTCTGCTGCGTCCTGGACGTCCGAGGCGCCGCTCGCGAGTGCGCGACCGAGGAAGTATGCGATGCCTTTGCCGAGGAGCCCCGCCTCTCGATAGCGATCGACCGCGACGTTCACGAGCGGTGCACCGCGGTCGTCTTGGCCCTCGGCCCCATAAGCGCGCAGGAACGTACGTTCCGCGCCAACGCTGGTATGCCCGTCGATGTAGCCCTGCACGTCGTCTGCGATCTTGCCAGCGAGCGTGCGGCACATCGCCACGCGCTCTCGATTCATAGGTACCGTCGCCATCGTTTCCTAACTTGCCACAAGGCCTCGAAGAAGGCACAAAAGTAGCATGGTTTCGCGGCCTTCACGAATGCGCGGCGCTTGCTCCGCGTGGCGAGCGCTCAGAGCGAATAGAGCGCGACCCCGAAGAAGAGCGCAGCGATGCCCATCGCCAGGCCCGCCATGGAAAGGGGCCTTTCGCCGCCACGTCGGAGCGCAACGCCAACGCCGCCGAGATAGGCAAGCGCCGCGAGTCCGAGCCATGCATAGGCGCGAAGTGGCGGAGGTTCCTCTGCAACGACGATGGGTGTTCGACTCTTCGGAAGCTCGGGCGTCTTGCTGCGAAGCTTGCTCGTGCGCTGCTCGATGGCAGCGGACCAGTCGGACCCTGGCACGCCAGACCTCGCCGCCCCCGCCATGGGGCTCGTTCGCAGGGCGCTCTTGGCCGACGTCAGCGCGAGATTCGCGGTTTCGTCGTCGGCTCGCCCGAGCGCGTCGTCTGCGATGAGCATGAGGCGGTCGAAGCCTTCCCGATGGTAGCGTCCCATGGGAACGTAGCTAGCAGCCGCGAGCTCGGCCTCTTCGATGGCGGTACGGTAATCACCGATGCCGAGCGCGACGCGTGAGCGCTCGAGGGCCGTTCGGCCAAGCTCGAGCTGTCGCAGGCTTCCACCGATCGTGATCGCGAGACCGATCGCGACGACCCCGAACACGACTCGCACGAACGGCGGAATTCGCCGAGAGCCTAGCGCCGACGGGATGCTCGTCACGTAAAGTCTCGCTTGCGAAATACGAAGCACGAGATCGCAAGAAGGACGACGACATAGAAGAGGCCGAGCATGTCGGTGCGCGCGACGTATGCCCACACGGGCGTCGAAGCGATTTCGCCGAGCAAGAGCGGACGCGGCGGTACGTAGAGCTGCAAGTTCGGCACTACCTGCGCGATGATGGCTCCCGCGTCACGGATGGTTGCGCTCAGCAAGCGCTGCGGCAGGTGCGCCAGTGTGTCGGCGGAGCGCCCCATGATGAACACGGCGAGCGTGAATGTCGCCGTGAGGAAAGGACTGGAGAACGACGAAAACAGAAGCCCAACGGCGCTCACGATGGCGACCTCACCCAATGTGAGCGCGAGGGACGCGAGCACGAGACGCCGCTCTCCCGCTGCGGGCGCGGCGAGAAGAGCCATGGCAAGAAGCAGCGCGAACGACCAGGGGATGATGACGAAGGTGCGCGCATACTTGGCGCGAATGAGAAGCGCCGCGAGAGCGGCCGCGAATGCGACGAGCACGCCGATCAGGAGCGTGAGCGATTGCCCACCCAATCGAGCGAGCACACCGAGCACGGCTGCCCCGTCGAGCGCGATGAAGACGGCGAGCGTGATGACCATGCCGAAGAACTTGCCGATGACGTACTCGTGGCGACGAAGCTTTCGCGTGAGGACCGGGAATATCGTCTTGAGCTCCACTTCGCGGTGGAGAGACGTCGCACCGAGAACGACCGAGACCAAAATCGCATAGAGCGAGGTGCTCGCGGCGCCGATGTCCGCCACGACGCGCATGTCGTTGTTGAGCGAAAGGGCCCCGAGAATGACCGAGTACGCCGTCGTCGCGAGGGCGAGACCGAGGAGGCCGTGAAGAACACGCGCGCGCACGGCCTCCCGGTAGGCATTGAACGAAACCGTGAAAATCCGCGCGAACACAGCCTTCTATTATCCTAGCGAGGGGCGGGTTGACAAACCTGCTCTCCAGCGAACCTTTGGAGGCGCCGGGGCAATGAAAGGGCTGCGGCTCGGAGGCGGTCGGAGAAGAGCTCCCGAACGATGCCCGGGCTCAAGCGAATCATGATGGCGTAGGTGACGAGAACTCGCTCTCCGCAGGGAGCCGGGGGTGCCGGTGCGGGAAAGTCGAACGCCTCGTAGTGGAGAAAACCCCAAGCGTCGTCGACATCATGCGCCTTTTGCTGGTCGACCCAGAATTGGAACTCCTTGGGCTCTTCGTGGACCCGCACGGTGTACGACGCATCGAAGATGGAGTGAACGACCCGCAGGTACCGGTCACCCTCGTTTTCCCCCACGAGCGAGACTTGCTTCACCCGAGGAACGAGCCGTTCGTAGCTTTTCGTCTCCCGGAGAATCGAGCGAAGCGCCGCTGGACCGGCGCCCACGAGGGCGTAGGCCACGCCGCCGATGTAGCGGGCCGGTCCGACGTCGACCATTCGCGGGCGGACGACGACCTCTCCAGCTCGAAGTCTCGCGAACTCTTCGTCGGAGATGGCATGGGAAGGCCGGGGCGCGAGCACGAAGAACGCGAGTGCCGCGGTTGCCAAGCGAAAGGCGCGGAAGCGCGCCCCTAGCACGTGAGTATCCTCACCATGGGGCCGAGACGCACCGTAACGGGTGAGGGAGCGCTCCGAAGATCGCCGTCGAGCATGTAGTCGATGGGACCAGCGTCCGAGGGTTGCAGGGTCATGCGGGTTGCCAAGCGTTCATGCGAACGGTCGAGTCCCATGGGCCTCGCCATGCGCACGTTCACGAGTCCTTTCACGAAGTCGAGGGGCTCTGCGAAGATGCCGAGCACCTGAAACGCCCCAGGGCAGTCCTGCATTCTGTAGAACGGTCGAAAGCCGAGACCAATTTGGTCGACCGTGCCCGCCGTCACGGCGGTGTAGGCGCGGGGCTCCCATCGGTGGTCGTCGAAGACCACGCGGCCCGTGAAGGGCTTCGCCATGCGTTTCACCGTTTCTCCGCCCACGAGCGCGCTCGCAGCGCCCCGGAGAAGCGTGGAAGCGGCGGTGACCGGGGAAGGGTTCCCCGTACCGTAGTACTCGGCAAGAAAGCCGTGGACGGCACCGACGCCGAACAGAAAGCCGACTTCCTCCCCGACGTGCATGACACGGCGCCAGGACTCCGGCCCCGTTTCCCCTCGATCACGGGCGCGCAGAAGGCGTTCGAATAGCTTTTCGCTGGGTAGCCTCGCGACTCCAACGCCATTCGCGACAGTGTTCATCGTTCCGCCCCGGAGAAACACGAAACGAGGAAGCGCGCTTTCTCCGAAAATGCGAAGGCACTCGCTGAGGACGAGGTGGTTCGTTCCGTCGCCGCCGAGGATGGCGATCGTGTCGACCCCGGCTTCTCTCGAACGTTCGAGGGCGTCGTGAAGCTCATCGAGCGAGCTCGTCACGTAGACGTCGGCGTAGGCCGAGAAGCGCTTCGCCAGAGCAAGCTTGCGGGCGCGTTTTCTGCCGCTCCTGGGACTGACGATGACGGAAAGACGCACGTGCGTACAAGACCCCCAGCACAAGGACACGTCAACGAAATTTGCCCCTATCGACAGGGGAGCGGGCAACTGTGCTGTCTGCGGCCTTCCCGCTGTCACCAAGAATGGTTACAACGGAGCCATGTCTCCCCTTGTCGTGAGGTTTCTACAGGCCGCAAGCGAGAGCGCGGCCTTCGAGGTGGCGCGTGATCTCGGGGTCGTCGAGGTTCGGGGCGCAGACCGCGAGAAGTGGCTCAACGGCCTCGTGACCTGCGACGTGCTCAAGTCGCAGGCTGGAAAGGTCAGCTACGGACTCGTCGTTGGACGAACCGGCAAGATGCAGGCGGACGTGCGCATCGTGCGCGAGCCCGAAAGATTGCTGCTCGTGGTGCCCGCGAGTACGCGCGACGAACTCCTCGCGACGTTCGACCGCCATCTGATCATGGAGGATGTAGAGCTCGCGCCGCTTGCCAAGAAGGTCGTCCTTGGTTCCGGCCCCCAGGCCTTGGAACGTATCGCGCACGTCGAGGCGAAGGCGTCGTTCGACCGTACGGGGCAAGGGGGCGTTCTGGCCATCGTCGACGAAGCCGCGATCGCGACGCGTGACCAAGTGGTCGATGGCGAAGAAGGCGAAGGTGCGCTCGCCTTGCGTTTGCGACACGGAATCGCCAAGTGGGGCGTCGACTTCGATACCACTCTCTACCCGCACGAGGCATCGCTCGAAAAGGTGGCTGTATCCTTCGACAAAGGTTGCTACCTCGGCCAAGAAGTCGTGTGCATGGTCGAGCTCCGCGGACAGGTGAAGCGCAAGCTCGCGCTTCTCGACCTCGATGCGCCCACCCAGGAAGGGGCGCGTGTCTACTCGCAAGAGGGGGTCGATATCGGCGACATTCGCTCCCATGCCGTCACGCCCGACGGGAACCGCGCGATCGCTCTCGTCAAAGTGGCGTTCGCGGAGCCCAACAGGGTGCTCGAAGTCGGGTTGGAGGGAGCGCCGCGCACACCCGCGCGCGTGCTCACACTTTGCGGTCGAGTTTGAAGACGCGTACGCCGCCTTCGTCGTCTTTGCGCGTGACCTTCAGCATCTGAAGCGCGATCTCTTTGATCCGGCCGTCGCGGGCTACTTTCACGTGTAGGCGATCGCCATCGCTCTTCAGTACCTCGGCTCGGCCGAAGTGAAAGTGTTCGACGAGGTCGCGCGCCTCTGGAAAATCCTGATCGAAGTTCGCCTGAGGTCGCGCGCGCTCAGGGATTGCGGCCTTCTTCTCCTCGGAGGCGGGGCGCCTTCGCTCGCTCGCATCGCCGCTGGCGGACGCGGAGATTGCGCTTGCCCAAGGGTTATCCTCGGCTGCATCGTCGTCGTGAAGGGGGGCAGTGTCACCCTTTCCGGTGAACACGGCACACGTCACCCGAACAACCTCCGCGGTCACGAGTTCACCTGCGCACAGCTCGGGGCCCCACGCACCTTGGCGAGACACCACCGCGTGCATCGTGCATGAATGTTCGGCTACGACGGCGTCGAACGAAACGAGTGTCCACGTGCCGTCGAGTCCGCGAGGACTCTCCGACGGGGCGACGCGCATGGCCACGTGCGAAACGGTTCCCATGGCGCGCACCCAACTGCCTGCTCCCGCGGCGCGCACGAGGGCTTGTTCGATGCGCTCCCCGGACGGCAGGTCGACGCGGTTCATGGCTTCGGCGCCGCCTTTGGAGTGGGCGCGGTGAAATCCGCGGGGGCATCGGGTTGAGCGGGAACGGCAGGCTGCGGGCAACCATCGCGCGGGCGGGTCTTGTCCGCCGGCAAGTCGGAGACGTGCGGGCAAAGGTCGTATTTGTCGAGAATGCCGTCGTGGTCCGAGTCACGATCGAGGGGCGCGTAACGAATGCCGAAGACGAAGCGCATGCGCGGCGTCGTGACGGGAACCTCGTCTCCCAGCGGAAGGGCTCCGCCACCGGACGCTTCGAAGGCTACGTCACCGGCGAAAACGGGGGCGCTGCGAACGAAGACGTTCCACTCGGCAGGCGAGATGAACGTTCCATTCGGCGTGCTCTTGGGACCGCTCGGCGTTTGCGCGACGTCGGCCTGCTCCGTGAGTGTGTGGAGTGCACGTGCCTCGACACCGACAGAGAGCTTGTCTTCGCGCAGGATCTTCACGCCCGCGCCGATCGACTGGACGATCTGCGTACCGATGCGTGCCCCCAAGAACTCGGACGGGCGCCGAATGCGCATACCGAGCTCGGTAGCTGCGAAGAAGCGGCCGAATCGGAGGTCAGCCGAAATGCTCGGCATCCACACGACCCCTTGTTCACCCGCAAAGTGCTCACTCGCGCCCGTGGGCGCAGATACACCGAAGCGAGCCGCGATCGCGACATTGTGTCCCCACAGCGGGGCGTCCTTTGCCTGTTCGAGCGTCTCGTCGTCGACGCGCGGCCGCGGCGTAATCGCGTACAGAATACCGAGGCGCGCGTCGCGAAGGGCCGTCGTTTGGAGGGCCGAAGAGCCTCCGGTGATGGGCGACAGGCCTCCGCCGTTTTGGCTGATGGTGACAGGGAGCGCGAGATTGAACTGGAGCCGATCCGTGAGTCCGACGGCCCACAAGAAGTTTGCGTTCAGCTGATTCTCGATGGCGGATTGATCGCTCCCGACCGGATTCGGCGAGGGCACGCGCAGGACGACGGGGCGAGACTGATAGCTCATCACGAGCGCGGCGCTCACTTCGCCGCTGCCGATGGTCTCCGTGCCGCCAGTGTTCGGAAGGCGCGAAATACCCGGGTGCGGCCAGAATGCGTCGCTGTTCACGCAGGGGCTGAGGATGGGACTCGTGCACGATTGCGCGTGAGCCGTGCCGGGAAATGTGGAGACGACCACCGCCGCGACTGCCACCACCGGAAGGAAGAGGGAGGCGATGCTCACTCGGGCTCGCTCTCGGGCATTGCGCGGATTCTGGGCGCACCGTGACGGCTTGCGGAAGGCACGTTTCATCATGAAAACGAGGGCACCTTATCACGACGTTGACTTTCTTGGTGGACTGACGAACATCGGGGAACAGATGAGCCAGACCTTCCTCCTTGCGAGCGCGTCGCCGCGCCGCGCCGATATTCTTCGCGGTCTCGGCCTCACGTTCGACGTTTGGGCACCACAGGTCGACGAAGCCGTGTACGAAGGCGAATCCGTCGACGAGTACCTGCTCCGCGTCGTGGAGAGCAAGCTCTTGGCAGCCGCGGACGCAGCAGACGAGACGAAACGCTTCGTGCTCGTCGCCGACACCGCCGTCGTGCTCGACGGCGACATCCTCGGCAAACCCACCTCACGAGAACACGCTGCGCGCATGCTCGAAGGCCTCGCCGCACGGACGCACCACGTGCTCACTCGCTTCGCGGTCGCTGAGCTTGCGGGGGGCGGGCACCACGGCGCCTCGAGAAGACTCGAACGCATCATCGCCGACACGGTCGCGACGGTCGTGACGTTTCGGTCCCTGACGCCGAATCAAATCGAAGCGTATATCGCGACCGGCGAGCCGATGGACAAAGCCGGCGCGTACGGCATCCAGGGCAAGGCCGCCTGCTTCGTTCGGCGCATCGAAGGCTCCTACAGCAACGTGGTAGGGCTGCCGGCATGTGAGGTCGCCGAGGCCCTCGAGCTCCTCGGGGTTCTGCCCTTGTGACCGGAAAAGCGTTCTCGCTCGTTCGAGGGTCTCCCAGAGTCGCGCTCTTTGTTTTTGCGTTCTTGGTACGCGCTGCGTTCGTGACCTGGGCGCAGGGGCGCTTTCCCGCGACGGCCGATGGCACGTACTACGACATCGTTGCACGTCGCATCGCACACGGTGCAGGATACACGTGGTTGTGGCCCGATGGCGTCGTGACGTATGCGACGCACTATCCGATCGGCTATCCGGCGCTCTTGGCCGTCGCCTACAAGCTTCTCGGAGAGTCTCCCGGCTCCGGCATGTGGATGAATGCGCTCGTCACGGCGGCGATCGCACCGGCGGTATACGAGCTCGCGGGAGGCGCGTCACGGCGAGCTGCTCTCGCAGGTGTCGTTGCGGCTCTTCACCCCGCGCTCGTCCCGTATACGGCGGCCCTCATGACCGAGGGCGTGGTTACGACGCTTCTCGCGGGTGCGGGTGCACTCGTCTTGCGAAAGGAACGCGCTGCGCTCTACGTCGCGTCCGCACTCTTCGGCGCGATGACCCTCATGCGCCCTCAAATGCTCTTGTTTGCGCCGGTGTTCGGCGCCATGGCCACTCCAACGAAGAAGTGGAAGGGCGCGCTCGTCGCCGCGACCATCGCCGTCTCGTTCTGTCTTCCGTGGACCTTTCGCAACTGCCGGGTCATGGATCAGTGCACGTTCGTGAGCGCGAACGGTGGAACGAACCTCCTCATTGGCGTCGAGTCGACGACGGGGGGTTGGCACGAGGTTCCGAAGGAGGCTTGCCCTGGCGTGTTTGGCGAGGTCGCCAAAGACGTCTGCTACGGAAAGCTCGCTCGCGCGAAGATCGCCGCAGACGTCGGAGGTTTCGTGCGCCGCATGCCCAAGAAGCTCGAACAAACGTTCGACTACTTCGGCGCCGCCCCGTACTACCTTCACGCGTCGAACGCGGGCGCCTTTCCCTTCGAGGCGAAGGTGCGGCTCGGAGCGACGGAGACGCTGTTCCATCGAGGGACGCTCGTGGCTGGCTTCGTGTGCATCCTCTTCATGGAGCGCAGACGTCGGATCGAACCGAGAGGGCAGGTACCTCGGTGGCGGGGTATCTTGACTGCTTTCGTCGCCGTCGCTGGCATCGTCGCCGTGTTCGTCCCCCATCAGGGCTTCGCGGCCCACGCCGCTGCGGCCATCGCCGTTTGCCTCCATGGCGGATGTAACCGTCGCGCCGTGCTCTTTGCGTCCGTGGTCTTTGCAACCGCGCTGATTCATGCGGTCTTTTTCGGCGCTGGTCGCTATGGACTCGTTCTCGTGCCCTTCGTCGTGGCCTTCGCGTTCCGAAGACTGGGAAGCCAACCCACGGATGGCGATGAAGGCGCAGCTTGCGCCGCGCCCCGGTCTCTGTCATGAGCGTCTGCGCCGGTGCCGTCCAGGCGATCGCCGGTCGTAATTGACGGGAGGAAAGTCCGAGCTCCACAGAGCACGATGCCGGGTAACGCCCGGTGACGTAAAGTCGAGGAGAGTGCCACAGAAATGAAACTGCTCGCACGCTGCGCCGCAAGGCGTGGCTGGTGAGTGAGGGTGAAATGGCGGGGTAAGAGCCCACCGCGTTCTCGGCAACGAGAACGGCATAGGTAGACCCCATCGGGAGCAAGGCCATGTAGGCAGGCGTGTCGGTGTGCCGACTCTTCGGTTCACCGGTAAAGGGTTGCTCGCCCGAGTCTGCGGGTAGGCTGCTGGAGGCTTTCGGTAACGAAAGTCGTAGAGAAATGATCGCTTCTCCACCATCGGCGACGGTGATGGAGCACAGAACTCGGCTTACGGACGGCATCGACAGCCCGAGCACGCGCAACGCAAGAAGCACGTACTCGGGCTTTTTTTATGGTTGCGCAGGCAGCCCTTTGCAGCGCATGACGAAAGCACGGGTTCGTCGACCTCTCATGCTCCCTGCAAAGTTCCTCAAGCACGCGCTCACCATCACCAAGGAAGCCGCGCGTCATCTCTTGCGACGACCCGTCGTCGGCGTCGCAACCGCTGCGCATGATGGCGCCGGTCGATGGCTGCTCATTCGTCGCGCCGATTCGGGCAAGTGGGCGCTCGTGGGGGGGACCATGGAGTGGGGGGAGCGCCTCCTCGCGTGCGCGGAACGCGAGCTCTCAGAAGAGGCGGGAGCGCGTCTGCTCCATGTCGAGCGAATCGTTGGAGTCTACACGGACCCGGCGAGAGACCCCCGCTTTCACGCCGCGACCATCGTGCTGCGTTGCCAGGTCGACCCGGATGTGGCCGCACCCCAGAACCCGCTCGAGATCCGAGAGGCGCGGTTCTTCTCCGAGGACGAGCTGCGCGCGCTCGCCATGGACCCCGAAAACGCAGAATTTTCCCACGGAATGGGCGACATGGCCCTCGCGGCGCTGTCCGACCAAGATCCCATTCTCGAGTGACCGAAGGGTGATACCCTGAGTGAGTCTTGCAGCCGCCGGATCCCCTCGCAATCGTTGGCACCACCATCGCGGGTAAGTACCGCGTGGACGCGATGCTCGGAGAGGGCGGCGCAGGGGTCGTCTATCGCGGACAGAACTTGCTCCTCGGCGAACCGGTTGCGATCAAGTTCGTGAAGCCTGGCGAAAACTCGGTGCCCCTGCAGGAGCATAGCTTCTTCAAGGAAGCGAAGATGCTCTTCTCGCTCGCCCACCCGAACATCGTGCGCATGTACGACTTGGGTGAGCATCAAACCCCGAAGGGGCTCGTGACCTATCTCGTCCTCGAGTACATCGACGGCGTCAGCCTCGACGCCGAGATTCGTCGCAGAGCAGCCGCCCACGGCTCTTTCAGCTCTGCGGACATTCAGCGCATCTTCTCAGCGGTTCTCGAGGCGGCTTCGTTCGCGCACGCCAAGAAGATCACCCACCGCGATCTCAAGCCTTCGAACGTCATGCTCTCGCGGGACGGCACGGTGAAGATGCTCGACTTCGGCACCGCGCGCCTCTCCGATCAAGCGACGCGGCTCACGGCACACTTCACCCCGCGATATGCTGCCCCCGAACAATGGGATCCGGCACGAGGCACGCGCGGACCATGGACCGACGTGTATGCGCTCGGACTCATTCTCTACGAGATGGGCACATTGCACACCGCAGCCAAAGGCGACGACCTCCCGACCATCATTCGGTCCGTGCTGGCGGTCGATCGGCCCTCGTTCCGGTCGGCGCGCCCGGACCTCTTGTTTCTCGAGCCCGTGCTCGCGAAGGCCCTCGCGCTCGAGACGAGTGCCAGGTATCCGAGTGCCGACGCCATGCTCCACGGGCTGAGGGCGGCGTTCGAAGCCACGGGCTCAGGGCCGCACCATGGTACCGCTTCGCCGTCGCGCGCGAACCACACCGCATCGCTCGCCCAAACGGCGCCCCTCAGCCAAGAGAACCCGCTCAAGTCGACGCTTGCGATTCACCACGCGACTTCGGCCATGAAGCGCCCCTCCGCACCGCCGCCGGGAGCAGGGATGACGCTGCCGCTCAATAGCCCTGCGCTCGGCGAGGGGCGTCCGAGCACACTCCTTCGCCAGCCGGTTCCACCTGGGGCCCCCTCGACGCTTTTCGTGCCGGAGCTGCATCGACCGCCTGCCCCGAGTGCCCCCATCATCGAGAAGAAAAGGCCCCTATGGCTGCTGGGGCTGATTCCCATCGCCCTTTGCGCGATCGTTGGGGTGGTTTACTTGCTCCTCCGTAGTCGCTGAGGTTCTTCTGTGCAGAAGGCGCTTTGGCCATGGATGGCGCTCGTCGCATGCGGTGGGACGGGTAGTGGGCGACCGATGCCTGGGGCGTCGGAGCCATCCCATGCAGAATACACGGTTGTGGGGACGTCGCTCGGGGGCGTGGAGGTCTCAGGAACCTTCGTTCGGACTTCCGAAACGCTTTCGCTCGAGCTGCTCGGGAGTGCTTCGAACGTGTTCGTCGAAGGCGGCTTCGAGCGTAGGTCGGCGACGCAGCTGCGCGCGAGGGCTTGCGCCATCCGCTGCGCGTTTCGCTATGCGATCGCGGAGCCCCCATCGCTCGTCCAGTCTTCGAAGCTCCTCCTCATGCCCGAAGGTCGTCGACCCCAAGAGGCGAGCGTGCGCGTGCGAGGAAACACGATCGCGGCGCTCTTCGGGGAAGGCGAAACGAGAAAGCTGCTTTTCGACAAGCGCCGTGAGGGCGCCCCGTTCGCATTCGGCCCGATGCGCGCGGCTTCTCTCGAGCGAGGCCTCGAGCTCGTCGTACTCGAACCGAACGCGTTCGTGGCCCCCGAGAGCTTCGACGCCTGGGTGAAGGAAGCATACGGCGGCGTCACGGCGTTCTACGGTCAAAGGCCCGTCTCCACCGCGCGCGTGTTCTTGAAGCCGGTCCCCGGGCGTGACGAGCCTCTCTTCGGTCAAGCGCTCACGCTGAGTGGGCCGGCGGTTACGTTGCTCATGGGCACCGAGACCCCGCCAAAGGCGCTTCGTGCCGACTGGACCCTCGTCCACGAGCTCCTTCATCTCGGCTTCCCCACGGTGGTCGGCGGGCGCTACCTCATGGAGGGGCTTTCCACCTACTTCGAGCCGATCGTTCGGGCACGACTCGGTTGGCACACGGCGGAGGCAGCCTGGCGCGAGCTGTATCGCGGTATGGCCGATGTCGACGACACTCCGCCGCTTTCCGAGCGTCGCGGAATCGATGCGACCTACTGGGGCGGCGCGGCGCTCTTGCTATCGTGCGATGTCGCCCTTCGGCGTCGCACGGGACGGTCCCTCGAGGGGCTCCTTCGTCAGAGCCTCCTTCGTGGGCGCACCTCGTCGGACGAGCTTCCGGTCGCGACGATCTTGGAGGAACTCGATGGTCCGAACGGCGGGGCCGGGGTCTTGACGGAGCTCTTTGGCCGGCACGCCTTTCGCGGCGAACCCTTTCGGATGACGAAGCTTTTTGCCGAGCTCGGGGTACGTCCGGACGGCTCTCAGGACGACGGCGCCCCGCTCGCGGGGATTCGCCAAAGCATCATGAACGCCCGCTGATTTCCTGCTAAAGCATTCCACTGACGCGTGATCTCGAACGACACCATCACTCAGGTACGAGAAAGAGCGGACATCGTCGCCGTCGTCAGCGAGGTGGTGCCCACGCTCAAGCAACGAGGGCGCTCGTTCGTCGGGCTGTGCCCCTTCCACAGCGAGAAGACACCGAGCTTCCACGTCAATCGCGAGCGCGGTTTCTTCCACTGTTTCGGGTGCAAAGAATCCGGCAGCGTCATCGACTTCGTCATGCGGGTCGACGGCCATTCGTTCCCGGACACCGTTCGCTCTCTCGCCGAACGCTTCGGCATTCCGGTCGAAGAGGACACCAAACCTCGCGACGGCTTCGACCATGCCAAGAAGGCGCGTGAAGATCTCTTTGCGGTAAGCGCGCTCGCAGCGACCTACTTCGAAACGCAGCTACGCGAACACGAGCATCGCGACCTCGCCCTCGAGGAGCTCGCGAAGCGCGGTCTCTTGCCGGGCCAGAGAGCCGAAATCGACAGCGCCCTGCAGGCCTTTCGGGTGGGCTACGCCCCGGACGGATGGGATGGGCTCGCGCGTTTCTTGCGGTCGCAGGGCGTTTCGCCAGTTGCGGCGGAGACCGTCGGGCTCCTCGTTCCGAGGAACTCCGGCACGGGACACTACGACCGGTTCCGCAACCGTTTGATGTTCGCCGTGCTCGACCCCCAAGGACGCGTCGTCGCGTTTTCGGGCCGCGCCCTCGCTCCGCCTCCAGGCTCGGACACTTCCGGCGAGTCGCCTGCAAAGTACATCAATTCGCCGGAGAGCCCGATCTACATCAAGGGCAGCACGCTGTTCGGCCTCTTTCAGGGGCGACTCGCGATTCGCAAGGAAGACTGCGCGGTCGTCGTCGAGGGGAATTTCGACGTCGTTTCGCTCCATGCGCGCGGCATGCTGAACGTCGTGGCACCGCTCGGTACGGCATTTACCCGCGAACAGGCTCAGCTCCTTCGGCGCTATACGGCCAACGCAACACTGTTCTTCGATGGCGACAGTGCCGGGCGCAAGGCCGTCCTCGCATCGCGCGAACCCCTGAAGCAGGAAAAAATCGCGGCCCGCGTCGTCACAGTCGAGGGCGGGAAGGACCCGGACGAAATCGCGCGAGGCCCGGGCGGCATCGAACGGGTGCGCGCGATGGTGGCGGGCGCTCCCGGCATCATGGAGTACCTCATCGAGGACGCGCTGAACGAGAGCTTCCACCAAGCCGATGCGAACGAGCGCTCTGCCCGGGTGACCCGAGTCGGGAAGCTCCTCGCCGAAGAGAACGACCCCCTCGTCCGCGGCATGCTGAAGAGCTATGCCGACCGGTGCGCGGGAAGGCTCGACCTCGTTCGCTCGCCGGACGCGTTTCGGACGCTCGAGCGCTCGTTCAAGCTCATGGTCCCGGCGCCGGAGGTGGCTCCGCCTAAAAAGCAGCGGGCAGTCATTCAGAAGCCAGGCGCGCTCGAGCGCACGGAGATGGTCGGCGCGGTCCTCGATTTTCCGGAACTTCTCGACGAGGACGAGGTCCGCGAGGCGCTCGGCCTCTTGGAAGGTCACGGGGCGCGGCTCCTCGCGCTGCTGGGGCGACTCCGAAAGGGACATCCCGATGCATGGTCCGAACAGTTCCTGCAGTCGTGCAGGAACGAAATGCCGAGGGAAGTCGTGGACTTCGTTCATCGTCGCATGTCGGCTCCGGCACACGAGACCTTGGCGCTCGCCCGCGAAAACTTGCTCAAGTGCGCAAACAAGCTAAAGAGCGTCATTCTCACCGCGGAGGGGGCGGAAAGCTCACGGGAAACGAGCCGCGCAGCCGGCAATTGGGAAGAACAACTCAGGCTTGCCAAGGTCGTCCAGGAGCGCCTCGCAGAAGCGCGGGGGCTGCCGACAGCGAAAAAGCAGCCGGAAGAGCCAGCCACGAAGGCGGCGAATCAAGAAGTGGGCCAAACACCGGAAGAACGACCGGAAACGGCCTATATGCCCGAAGATGCAGGCGCGGACTATCCCGAATACTACCCGGGCGACGACGCGGACAGCTTGCCTGGCGACGAGGGCGAAGACCTCTGAACAACCCCGCGAAATAAACCGCAAAATACCCTCGCATGAGGGCACTCGCTCCGCTAAGGAGCGGGGTCCACTTCGGATCGAACGCAGATCACCGCTTTCGGGCGCATCACAGCTCGCAAAGTGACGTAGCAGCAACACAAAGGGACTTGGATGGCGACGAAGAACCGAGACAAAGCGCGAACCGATGCCGGCAGCAATGGCAACGGCAGCAGCCACGGCAAGGACAAAGAGAAGAACGGCTTCATGTCTTACGACGAAGTCAGTGATTCTCTGCCTGCCGACGTCGTGGGCGACCAGATGGACGACGTGATGGGCATGCTCGGCGACGAGGAAATCGAGCTCGTCGACGGCACCACCCAAGTCAAAATCGCTCCGAAGCGCATCGTCGAGGAAGAAGCCGCCGAGACCAAGAACAAGGTCGCGCGCAATGGCGCAGGCGCCTCCGGCGGCAAGGAGTCCGAGGAAGACTCGAGCTACTACTCCAAGTCGAACGACCCCGTTCGCATGTACCTCCGCAAGATGGGCAGTGTTTCGCTGCTCACGCGCGAAGGCGAAGTCGAGATCGCGAAGCGCATCGAGAGCGGCGAGCACCGCGTCCTCGGCGCGATCCTTTCGAGCCCGATTGCCGTCCGTGAGATCATCGACCTCGGCGACAAGCTCCGCAAGCAGAAGGTCCGCGTTCGCGAGCTCATTCGCGACGCCGAAGACGAAGAGCGCGAGTTCGACGAAGAGAAGGCCACGAAGGACCTCCTCAAGCTGATGGACAAGGTCCGCACGCTCGACGCGACCTGCCAGGCCCTCGCCGAACAATACGAGACGGCGGCCGCCACGAAGCGAAAGCAAATCGACGTCGACCTCGCCACGACTCGCCACAAGATGGTCGAGACGCTGCAGGACATGCGCCTCAGCAAGAAGACGATCGACCGCGTCGTCGCCAAGCTCCGCGGTCTCATCCAGAAGGTCGAGCGTGCAGAGAGCGGGTCTACCGAGCTCGAGCGCCTCACCGGCGTCGACAAGGACCAGCTCCGCAAGGAGGCGAAGAGCGCAAAGGGCGATCCGCTCGCCGAAAAGCGCTTCAAGAAAAAGTTCGGCGTCTCTTCGGAAGACGTTCTCGCGAGCCACACGGTGGCCCAAAAGAACCTGAAGAAGATGGAAGAGGAGAACAACCTCGACCTGAAGCAGCTCCGTGAGACCTACGGCGAAATCCGTGAGGGCGAGCGCAGCGCAGAGAAGGCGAAGGCCGAGCTCGTCGAAGCGAACCTCCGTCTCGTCGTCTCCATCGCGAAGAAGTACACGAACCGCGGCCTGCAGTTCCTGGACCTCATCCAGGAAGGCAACATCGGCCTCATGAAGGCGGTCGACAAGTTCGAGTACAAGCGCGGCTACAAGTTCTCGACGTACGCCACGTGGTGGATTCGTCAGGCCATCACGCGCGCCATCGCCGACCAAGCTCGTACGATCCGTATCCCGGTCCACATGATCGAGACGATCAACAAGCTCATTCGCACGAGCCGCTACCTCGTCCAGGAGTTCGGCCGAGAGCCGACACCGGAAGAGATCGCCGAGAAGATGGAACTCCCGCTCGACAAGGTCCGCAAGGTCCTCAAGATCGCGAAGGAGCCGATCTCCCTCGAAACCCCCATCGGTGAAGAGGAAGATTCGCATCTTGGCGACTTCATCGAAGACAAGAGTGTCGTCTCGCCGGCCGAGGCCGTCATCAACATGAACCTGGCGGAGCAAACCCGCCGCGTGCTCAAGACGCTGACGCCGCGCGAGGAGAAGGTCCTCCGCATGCGCTTCGGCATCGGCGAGAAGAGCGACCACACCTTGGAAGAGGTCGGTCAAGACTTCGAAGTCACCCGCGAGCGTATCCGCCAAATCGAAGCCAAGGCACTCCGCAAGCTTCGCCACCCGTCGCGCTCGAAGCAGCTGAAGCCTTTTATCGAAACCTGAAGGATTCGAGCAGCTGGAGCTTTGTCGAAACCTAAAGGTTTCGACAAAGGCGCTGACGAAGGGAAGGGCCGAACAAAGGGCCCTTCGACGCCCACAAGCCGAGCAGCCCGAAGCTGCCTCGGCTTTCTTCCTTTCAGGGCAGAAAGCGGAGCGTGCGGTTCAGGCGCGCGGAGAGGGCGAAGTAAGGCCAGCTCGTAGCGCTTTCGCTACCATCGTCGGGGCGGTCCGCTTCGAGCTCTGCGGCAGTGAGTTCGCCATCGCCGTTGGCGTCGGCTTGTGCCTGCGCACCGAACCCGATGGGGCTCCGCTCGTCCGGAACGAAGAGCGCTTCGAGCGCGAGTTCTGCCCGCGCATCGCTCTTGTCGCCGCTTGGAATCGAAATGTCTCGCGCCGGAGCCTCTTCGGACGAAGAGAATCCGTCCAGCTGGAAGTCGAAGCGCAGCGTTCGTCCTCGGTCACTCCCCGTCGTCTTCACCGCCGACCCGCGCATGCGAAAGGCCTTTCCCGTCTCAATCACCAGAGCCCCGCCTCCCACCTGCGCAAAGTCGCCATCCGGGTCACCCGAGACATACACACTCTGGGGCATCAGCCGCAGAACACAACGCGTCGACGGGGAAGCAGCCCGTATCTCGATGAGACCGCCTTTCTGCATGCCGACGATGGCCCCGCCGGTGCCGCCCCACCCGTATTCGTCCGCGCTGATCGACCCTGTGCAATCCGAGGCGTTTGCGAACACCGAAATCCACGCGTTCACGACGGTCACGTCCCACCCATCTCTCGTCATGAACCGCCCCACGCGCGTCGCCTCCGAGGGCACCAGCGTCACGGCAATACCGCCTCGCGCCGTGGTCGTGTCCGCCGGGATGCACGATGCAGCACTTGCATATGCGCCGAGGACAATCACGCTTTGAGCCCATTGCCTCCGCATCCCTAAATGCCTCCCTCGAGCCCGATGGCCGGAATGATGATAGGCCCCAGGTTTTCCTGACGACACTCTCCCGTGCTCTTCGTGCACGTCTGGCTGATGGTTTCCGTCGAACCCGTAACGTTGAGCCCCTCGAACACGAGCGAGAGCCACAAGCCGCTTTTCCAAGTCCACTTCTTCTCGAGGCGAGCGTCGAACCGGAAGAACGTGGGGAGGCGCCCAGATGTCTCGGGCACCGCGGATTCGCGAAGCGATCCGCTCGTTGCAGAGGAGGAAGCGACGGAGGGCCATCCGGTGTACAGCAGGAACCGCGTTCCTGCGCGCCAGTTGCGCCCCAAGTCTACCGAAACGGCCGCGTTGAGGACGTGCGTGCGGTCGAAGATGGATGCCTCGGCGGGTCCCTCGAGCTGGCGCACGTTGCGAGAGAGCGTGTACGAAACGATCCCGCCGACGCGCTTCGTGAGTCGCCTTCGGGCCATGAACTCGAAGCCATACGCGTATCCGTGAGGGCGATTCGCGAAGAAGTCGAAGGGGCTCGCGTTCTTCACCGCCACGAAGTCCGTGAGGTTTTGGAAGCTGTTCTTCCACACGTTTGCCTGGAGTGTGACATCCCACGGCAAGTCGAACTCCATGCCGCCGCTCGTTTGATGCACGCTCTGCATGCCACCGGGAATGCCCGGGATGGTGATCGCGGGCGCAGGTATGGGAAACGCAGGACGCTGGTGCGACACCCCATGCGCGAAAACGATACGCACGTTCTTCGTGACGTGGACGAGCCCGGCCAGGCGTGGGTCGAACGTCGCAGCGGTGGCGCCGCTTGCCCCCCAGAAGTCCGTGCGGATGCCCGTCGTCAGCTCGAGGCGCGGACCGACCTTGAATTTCAGGTCTCCAAAGGCGCTGAGCACGTAGTCGAATCGTCCTTGGAAGTAGGCTTTCGTCTCCCGCTCTTCGGAGGGCGAGATGGAGTAGCGATTCGGAAACTCTGCATCGAACGTATCGGTCGTGATGTCGATGCCCGTACGCAAGGCCACCTCCGGGGAGAGCCGATGCTCGACGTGCCCTCGACCTTGGAGCAAGTAATCGAGCGCAAAACGATTGCCTTCGAGGCGTGAGCGGTCGAGCCCCAACGTGATGCCTGCACGGGCCTTCGTACGATCGCCGTCGACGTAGTCGATGCGCATGTCGATGCGATGGAATTCGCCCGCAGCGAGGACGTTCTTCTCCTCCTTGCCGGTCTTGGCATTGCGCTCGGTCTGCTCGACGTAGTCGGAGCCGCCAAAGGCAAACGTCGTCAAGCGAACCTTCGGTGAGAGGTCGTACGTGACCCGTGCTTGATAGTCTCGGTAGTCGCCGCTGCCATTCTGGGCAATCGCGGAGGCAAGCGCCGCAATCCAGGAGTACCGGCCGCCCAAGAGGACGTGGAGCTTGTCGTCGAAGAGGCCCGTCTCGACGAGTGCCCCGGCATCGATGAGTCGGATGTTCGCGTGAACGTACTTGTCGCGCGGCGCCGCGGTTTCTGCGGAAACGATGCCACCCGCATATCGACCGAAAGACGCAGGAAACGCGCCGGAATACAGGTCGACGCGGTCCACCATCATCGGATGAATGACGCTCGGCCCGAATACGAAATGAAAGAGGTAAGGTACACGTACCCCATCGAAGTAGTAGCCGACGTTGCTCGGGGGAGCCCCACGAATGTAATAGAAGGGCAAGCCCGAGATCGTTGGCACGACGCCCGGTAGGATCTCGAGCGCCCGAAACGGGTCACCGAACGCACCGGGGAGCTGCCTCACCTCGGCCATGCTCATCGTGACGGACTGCGGTGCCGGAGCGCGATCACCGCGTACACGCACGGTCTCTGGTTCGTTCGCGGAGGCCTTTGTTTCGGTCGCCTTCGTGTCGCGAGCCTCCGGATTGCCGTGGAGGCCCGGTTCGAGCTCTTCCGCGGGCGCGTCTCGTGTCTTCGCGGGGGCACGGGGCTGCGTGAAGTGCACGAGTACGCGAATCGTCGCTGCGATGGGGGTGCCCCCGCGCGTTGCAGGCTCGTAGCTCCACGTCATGACCGCAGCCTTCGCGGTGTCGGCAAACGGCGCCGGGCCGTCGACGTGCTTTACCTCGCGGACGCGGCCATCCGCTCCCACGACGAGCGTGACGACGACATCGGCGTCGCCCTTCGCGCCCGCTGGGCTCGTAGGGTAAGGCACCTCAGGCACGGTCCTCAGTACCGGCGGTACCACGGGCGCCGAAGGAGGCGCTGCCTGAGTGGGCTGCGCTGACGCGGTCGAGGACCATAGGCGGAGCGAACCCGCGGCGAGCGCTGCGAGCCACCGGAGGAGCGAACGCCGAGGGTTCCCGATTCGCAAGAGCGCATCCTCGTACGGAATGGCCAGTCCTGCCATTGCCTCGATGAGCCAACTAGATGCAGTTTGCAAAAAAGGTGACGAATGCACCTACATCCACCTACCATTTCAAGTGCGGTCCAATACCGCCTGCGAGGGCTCTCGTAAGTCACGGACATCTCCGGACTTTCGAGATGCTCCGGGGCATCCCATGGCCGCGGGAGGGGCTCTTCATGGCTCAGCGTATTCGTGCGTGCGTTGCATTCGTATCGAAGGTCGAGAGAAGGGTTCGCTGCTCGGGCGCGGCCGGCGTGAGTGCCGTAAGCGCGAGAGCGGCCTATGCGGTCCGCAAGATGCACAAGCCCGTTGGCGTCGCCGCCACGCTGGCGTTCATCGGCTCTGTCGCCATGACCGAGGAGCAAGCTGCTCGCGCCGAAGGGGGCACGGGCGGGGCGGGCGGAAGTTCCGGCGTCTCGCCTTCGAGCATGCCCGTCACGGTCACTGCGTCGATCAAAGGGTCCGTGACCCCGGCGGTGGAAGAGCGCCCTTCCGGTTGTCGCGAAGGCATGGTCGAAGTCGAAGGCGACTACTGTCCCGCGCTCGAGCAAAAGTGTCTCAAGTGGCTCGATGGGGAGCTCAAACTTCGGTGCGGAGAGTTTGCACCTACCGGCAAGTGTCAAACCGCCACCATCAAGAAGCGGTTCTGCATGGACAAGTACGAGTACCCGAACAAGGTCGGTGAAAAGCCCGTCGTCATGAAGACCTGGCACGAGGCCGTGCAGTCCTGCAAGTCCGAAGGAAAGCGTCTCTGCCGTGACAGCGAGTGGACGCTCGCATGCGAAGGACAGGAGCGCTTGCCGTATCCCTATGGATACGAACGCAACGCCGAGGCATGCAACATCGACAAGCCGCACCCCGCGGTGGACGAGCGTGCACTCTCGAATCCGGCGACGCGAGATGCAGAGGCCGCGCGCCTAGACCAGCGAGCCCCGTCGGGGTCGTACGAAGCCTGCGTGAGCCCGTACGGCGTCCACGACATGGCGGGCAACGTCGACGAGTGGGTCATCAACGAAAGCCACACGCCCTACCAGAGCGGCTCGAAGGGGGGCTATTGGGGGCCGGTCCGCACGCGCTGCCGCCCCATGACGGTGGCGCACTACGAAATGTTCTCGTTCTACCAACTCGGCTTCCGCTGCTGTTCCGATGCACAACCGAAGCCGCCGGAGCCTGCAGCACCGCCGCCTGAAGCGGAAAACAAGACCGCGGCACGCTAGGGGAAGCCCTCTGGGAAGAAACGAGCGCGCCTGCGCGTATGTTCTTCCCGAATTGGAGGACCATCCATGGGCTTGTTTGGATCGATGTTTGGTGGTGGCGCGAGACTGGAGCTCGGCCTCGACGTCTCTCAAGGGTCGCCGGGCGGCGTCGTCGCGGGGCGATTGATGCTGCATGGGGGCACGGGCCCACTTCGATTGACGAGTCTCAAGGTTCGCCTGGGGCTCGTGTCGGTGCAGTCGGACGGTGACTCGGCGTTCCCGTCGGTCGACGTCCAGGTGCTCACGGAGCAGACTCTTGCCGCTGCAGCGCAGATTCCGCCGGGTGCCGCGATGCCGTTCACGTTCCGCCTCCAGGTCCCCCACGAAACCCGCCCGACGGGCTACGGGGTCTCGTACAAGGTCCTCGCTGTCGCCGACATTCCAGGGGTCATGGACCCCACCGCCGACGTGGAACTGACCATCATCGATGCGGCGAGCGACGATCAGCGCGTCATTCCGCTCCACGAAGTCATGGCCCGCTTTCCGGGGCTCCAAGCGCACCTGGACGAAGAGAAACTCTGCTCGGCGCTCTATGACCTCAAGATCGCTTGCTACAGCGAGGCACGCCTCTTGATGGAGGTCGAGCCGACCGTTGCACACTACATGCGTCATGGGGGCACGACGCGCATCAAGCGCGAGGCCCTCTCCGCGTGGGCAAACCTCGTCGACAACCGGGTGCAGGCGCACCACCTTCAGGCCCTCTACGACATGGCCAATACGCCGGGGCTCGACGAAGAGACCTTCAACGAAGTCATTCGCGCCGCAGCCATGTTTGCCGAGGAAGGGGCTTACGGTCTCGTTCAACAGTTCGCGCAGAGCGGAAGTGCGAGCGTCCGCAAAGCCGTTGCGGAGCGACTTCGCTTCGATGCTGCCAAGAAGTTCAACGGCAAGCGGGAGCTCTTGATGCAACTCGCGCAAGACGCGGACCCCGAAGTCCGCGCCGCCGCCGTCAATGCCTTCTACGACTTCAACGACGACCAGCAAATCATGTACGGCGTGGCGGGCCAGTGCGACCGCGAGACCGATCCGAACGTGCAACGCGCCTGCATCAATGCGCTCAAGTTCGCGCATCATCACGGTATGGGCGCTCTCTCCCTCGCGGTCTACGAGAAGCATCTTGCGAATCCGAACGAAGAGGTTCGTAAAGACATCGCCGAAGCCATCTCGTGCCAGTCGGCGAAGAGCCTGCAGCAGCTTTGGGGCATCGTGCAGCGGCTCGTGCAAGACCCCAGCGAGAACGTCCGTCGCGCAATGGCCTTCCAGTTCTGCAACATGCGCGACATGCCCCAGCTCCTCAGCATCGCGCAGCACGTCGCCGACAACGACCCGTCGCCATCGGTTCGCAAGGACGCGATTGGCTCCGTGGGCTCGCTCGCGCCCGCCCCGCATGCGGTCGCGTACTATCGTCACAAGCTGTCCTACGACTCTTCCGAAGACACGCTCCGGGCGGTGATTTGGGGCCTTCGGGACCACAATCAGCACTTCGAGGGGAAGCGACTCCTCAGCGAGCTCGGCCAACATCCGAATCCGGAGATTGCGGACGCGGCGCGCAACGCGCTCAGCTAGGAGCGTGTCTCCCGAGGCTGTGGCATGTCCCCCATCATCCAGGGACGCCCCTAGTTGGAACCCGCCTCCGGCGAGACGGGCGCTCCACCGTCACCTCGGGGCAGCTTCACGGGATCGCCGTACTCGAGACGCAGTTTCTTGGAGAGCTGATCGATCAACACCTGCTCGTGGTAGTTCGGCATCTGCGGAAGCTGAACCACGACGCGGGTGCCGTCGATGCCCTTGACGAACTCCATCGACCCCGAGCTCTTGCCGCCGCCTTCGGCCGACTTGTACTCGAAGAGGAAGTAGCCGCCGGCCTCGTCCTTCTCGGTGATCTTGTAGCCGAGGTCGACGCGGACGAGCCGGTTCGCGCTGTTCCAGGTGCGCTCGAACGTGTAGGGCGACTCGTAGCTCGTCTTGGCGCCCGCTTCGTGCGTCACGAGGAGGACGGGGGCCGTAAGCGCGAGGGTGAAGGCGAAACACGCAGCGACATTCCACCGGGCCATGATGGGCCACTATGCGCATGCGCCGAGGCGGCGGGCCAAATTTCTGGCAAGGGCGGCTTCGGAAGAGCCTCGTGCGCTCGGTTCAGGCGGCTTCGGAGGCAGTCCTCAGGGCCGCGCGCTCCTTCGGGTCGCGGAGCCAGTAGAGACCCGCGCCAACGGTGCAGACGAGCTGGACGACGTACAGGATGAAGCTGAAAGCGGCGCCAGGTCCTTGGACGATGTTTGCCGGGAAGTAGAGCGTCATCCCGCAGACGACGCCGACGTGGAACAGACCGAGGAGTCCGGGCGGACCTGGAATGAGGATGGTCGCGCCGAGCATGCCCATGATGGCGGCCGCTTCGACGAACTGAATCGACGAGCCGTCGCCGTGTTTGACGCCGCAACCCCACGCGAGCAGCCACATACCCGCAATGTTGATGCCCCAGTAGAGGGCCGTCTCGAAGAGGAACGGAAGCGCATCCTTCGGGCGTCCGAGAAAGTTGAGCCCATTGGCGAGGTTTTCGGCGACCGCCGCAAGCTTCTCCGCGAGTGGCTTCGATACGAGGCCGAATACCTTCAGCGTGGCGAGCCGCGCGAAGTTTCGCGCGAAGTAGTAGACCGCGATCACAGTGAAGGCGATGGCGAACACGCCGAGCACCGCGAAGCCACTGCCGCGTACGACCGCGACCTTGAGACTCGGGAGGCCGACGACCGTCTCCGGAAGCGGATCGATGGGTTTCACCCACAAAAGCGCAGCGGCCAGAATGCCACTCACGAAGAGGCCGTCGACGATGCGCTCGGCGACGATGGTGCCCGTGGCCGCCGCAAGGCTGATCTTGCCCTTTTCGCGGATCATGACCGGCCGAACGAACTCGCCGATCCGGAACGGCAGGATGAGAATCGCGGCAAAGCTGATCCACGAGACGGCGATGAGACGCCGTAGGGGCAGCTCGGCGAACGAGCGGAGCAAGAAGCGCCACCGCGTCGCGCGCACGTAAAAAAAGCTGAAAAGCGTGACGATGTAGATGGGCACGACCCACCACTTCACCTGCGCGAAGGCTTCCTTTGGCGGCAAAAGCGAGAAGTCTTCCCGCGCGAGCCCGTAGAGCATGCACGCCGTCATCACCGCCGAGGCGGCCAGCTTCTTCCCGTTTTTACGCCAAAAACCGGGGCCCGGCGAAAGCGAATCCGTCTGCGTCATAAGCTATACGAGGGATATAGCAGGATGTGGACTACAGACTCCAGTAACGGATTTGTCGATCTACCAAAGCCGGCGAAAGCGCGCTCTTCACGTCGATGAGGACGCCTCCCGGCCGCAGACGTGCCTGAATCGCTGCCTGGCCCTCGGCGAGGTATTCCTTGTGATTCACCGCGAAAATGAGGGCGTCGAGCTCCTGGAAGGCGGTGAGCGGAGCGAGTCGCAAACCGTATTCGTGGTGCGTTTCCGCGTCGCTTGCGTGCGGGTCGTGGAGCAAGGCCTCGATTCCAAAGTCGCGTAGCTCGTGGAGGATGTCCGGCACCTTGCTATTGCGGAGGTCGTTCACGTCCTCTTTGAACGTGAGGCCCAGAACGCCGACGCGCGCGCCTTTGACGGGCCGATCGGCGTTCACCAGCATCTTGACCGTCTTCTGCGCGATGTAGGACGACACGCTGTTGTTGATGCGACGCCCGGCCAAAATCACTTCCGGCTGATAGCCGAGCTCTTGGGCCTTCGTGGTGAGGTAGTACGGGTCGACACCAATACAGTGCCCGCCGACGAGCCCCGGCTTGAAGCGCAGGAAGTTCCACTTCGTGCCGGCGGCTTCGAGCACGTCGGCGGTGCGGATGCCTAGGCGGTCGAAGATGAGCGAGAGCTCGTTCATGAGGGCGATGTTGATGTCGCGCTGGGTGTTCTCGATGACCTTCGCCGCTTCTGCGACTTTGATGCAAGTTGCACGAAAAATGCCGGCTTCGACGATGGCGCCGTAGGCATTCGCAACGCGCTCGAGCGTCTCCGCGTCTTCCCCGGAAACGACCTTGGTGATGCGCTCCAAGGTGTGCTCACGGTCGCCGGGGTTGATGCGCTCCGGGGAATAGCCGAGCTTGAAGTCGACGCCCTGGCGGAGGCCACTGCGCTTGGCGAGGACCGGACCGCACAGGTCTTCCGTCACACCCGGATATACGGTCGATTCGTAGACAACGACCGCGCCCTTCGTGAGAACGGAGCCGACCGTTTCGGAGGCGCGAAGGACGGGCGAGAGGTCGGGAACGTTGTTCTTGTCGACGGGGGTAGGGACCGCGACAACGAAGAAGTTGCAGCCTTCGAGGTCAGCGACGTTGGATGTGAACTTGAGCGAAGACGACTTCAGCTCTTCTTCGGGAACTTCGCGGTTTCGGTCGAAGCCACGACGGAGCTCATCGACCTTCTCCTGGTGAATATCGAAGCCGACGGAATTCGGAAACTTTCGGGCGAAGGCAAGAGCGACGGGAAGGCCTACGTAGCCGAGGCCGATGATGGCGATGCGTTCTTGCGCGGAATGATTCACGGTCTCTCCCATAACCTTCGCCAGTGAGGGGCGCAAGCCCATGCGGACATTCAGATTTATCCCAAAATTCCCGTCGGCCCTTCGCGGAGAAGGCGGTCCGTTTCCTCGCGCCCCACGAGCTCTTCGAGGCGTTTCATGGCGAGGGCGACGTCCGCTACGTCGTCCGGACGATGCGCGTCACTGCAGGCCGCCTCGTAGGCTCCCTCTAGCACCAGCTTTTCCGCCGCTTCCTGGGAGGCCCGACCGTATTTGCCGACCACGGAGCATATGTCGAGCAGCAGACAGACGCCCGCGTCGATGAGTGGGTCGAGGCATGCATCGTCGCTCCATACCGGTCGATAGCGTTCCGGATGGGCGAGGACTGGACGAAGACCTGCCCGAGCGAGGTCGAACATGCGTGCCTGGGCTTTGCTGGGGAATGTAGCCTGTGCGAACTCGATGAGCACGGAGGGCTTCCCTCGGAGAGCCCCGGAAAGGGGCGGGTAGGGAATGCCCTGTCCGTGCATGAGGCGGCCATAGACCGTCTCTTCGAAGTGATGCTCACTCGACAAGAGCACCCTGGGCATGGGCCGTGTTCGTGCTCGCTCGGCGACCAGCGGTACCATGCGTTCGAACGCATCGATGAGCTCTCGCCGTTCGTTGTCGAACATGCCCGGGCGCATGTGCGGTGTCGCCACGACGACCGAAAAGCCGACCCCTGCGAGACGCTCAAGTAGGTCGAGGCCGTCTTCGGCGGACTGGACCCCGTCGTCGATGCCCGGGATCCAGTGGGAGTGGAGGTCGATGTAGCCGCGCATCACGCCCAGCGAATGAGCCCTGTCTGGAAGCGATTTCCGAGTTTTTCGTGGGCGGGCAAGACGCGTACGGCAAAAGCGTGAGTGCCGCTGTCGTGCGTGGGGATCTTCCCGCGGAACGTGTAAGATGCAGCTGTTCCGGCGGGGCCCTCGATGGACTCGAGCCTGACCGTCGCGCCACGAGCGAGCTCGAGGCTTCCGCCGGTGAGACCGAAGTAGGCTTCGACCGTCACGTCCTTGGGCGTGAGGGTTCCGAGTTCTACCTTCGCCTCGACGAGAATGTCGTCGCCCACTTGCACTTCCCCGGTCGATCGGACGGCGGCGTCGGAGATCTTTACGGCTGGCCATGCAGCGCGAACGCGAGACTTCCACTCCGTGAGGTCTTTCGCGGCAGCGAGAGAAGAGTCGAAGAGGTCGGTCACCTTCTCGATGCTGGGGACATAGAATCGGGTTGTGTACTCCTTGACCATGCGCGCCGTGTTGAAGTCCGGAACGCATTTGGCGATGGTCGACTTCATCTTGTGGACCCAGGCGCGCGGGAAGCGATCGCCACCGCGATCGTAAAAGAGCGGAACGACTTCGCGCTCGATGACGTCGTAGAGCGATTCGGCCTCGAGACGATCACCGGCCTCGTCGGTGTCAGCGAATTCCTCGCCGTTGCCGATGGCCCAGCCGACATCGCGACCGTAGTCACGCCATGCCTCGGCCCACCAACCGTCGAGGATGCTCAAGTTGGGCGCCCCATTGGCCGCGGCCTTCATGCCGCTCGTGCCGCTCGCCTCGTGGGGCCTGCGGGGGTTGTTGAGCCACACGTCGACGCCAGAGACGAGCGCACGCGCTACGCGCATGTCGTAGTTCTCGATGAAGACGACGCGGCCACGAAGCCCCGCGTCGCGACTCGCGCGCACGATGGTGCGAATGAGTTCTTTGCCACCGCGGTCTTGCGGGTGCGCCTTGCCCGCGAACACGAGCTGCACGGGCCGCTCCGCGTTGCCGAGGAGCTTCCGGACGCGATCCATGTCGGAGAAGAGCATCGCTGCGCGTTTGTACGTCGCGAAGCGGCGTGCGAAGCCGATGGTGAGGGCGTTCGGATCGAGGACTTCTTCGGCGAAGTGGATCTCGCTCTTCGATTCGCCGCGGCGCTCGGCAGCCATCTTCAGGCGCTTTCGGCAGAGGGCAACGAGGCGATGACGGCGGTGCGTGTGGATCGACCAAAGCTCCGCGTCGGGGATTTCGAATACGCGGGCCCAGAGGTTCTTGTCGTCGGTTTGCTCGCGCCAACGAGGCCCGAGATAGCGCGTGAAGAGGGCGTTCATGTCGTCCGAGATCCACGAGGCGATGTGGACGCCGTTCGTGACGGACTCGATGGGAACCTCGTGCACGGGAAGGTCGGGCCACAAATCGGCATACATCGAGCGCGAGACCTCGCCGTGGAGCGCACTCACGCCGTTTTGCCGATCGCACGTGTGGAGCGCGAGCACGGGCATCGAGAACTGAGCGCCCACGTCGTGCGGCTCTTGGCCGAGCGCAAAGAACTCTTCCTTCGAGATACCGAGTGGTTCCCGGTAGGGTTCCAAGTACTTCTGCACGAGGTCGATCTTGAAGCGGTCGTTGCCGGCAGGAACGGGCGTGTGGGTCGTGAACACGTTGCCCGCCGCGCAGGCTTCTCGCGCGACCTTGAAGGGTACGTTGTTTTGGTCCATGACGCGGCGGATGCGCTCGAGAGAAAGGAACGCAGAGTGCCCCTCGTTCATGTGGCACACGGTCGGAGTGAGACCGAGGGCTTCGAGGGCATGGAACCCACCGATACCGAGCATGATCTCTTGTCGGACGCGGAAGTCTTGGTCGCCACCGTAGAGCGGCCCCGTGATGTTGCGGTCCTCGACGGAGTTTGCCTCGAGGTTCGTGTCGAGCATGTAGAGCGGTACGCGACCGACCTGCACGCGCCAGAGCTGGGCGTGGACCATGCCGTGCGGGTACTGCACGTGGATGATGAGGCGCGTCTTCCCGTCTTGCTGGAACACCGGCTGCACGGGCAAACGATGCCAGTCGTTCGCGGGGTAGAGCTCCTGCTGCCACCCGTCGTCGCTCAGCGCCTGGCGGAAGTACCCTTGGGCATAGGCGAGGCCGATGCCCACGAGCGGAAGGCCGAGATCGCTGGCGGTTTTCAGGTGATCGCCGGCGAGAACACCGAGACCGCCCGAGTAGATGGGCAGCGATTCGTGAATGCCGTACTCCATGGAGAAGTAGGCGATGACGCGGTCTTTCGCTTTCGGGAACGTGCGGTTGAACCAGCCCTTGTCGGCCATGTAGTCGCCGAGGCTCTTGTGGGCGCGCTCGACGTAGTTCATGAAAGCATCGTCGTGTGCGAGCGCCTCGAGGCGCTTTTGGCCGACCCGCGTGATGAGTTCGATGGGATTGCCGTAGACCTCTTCCCACAGGTCATGGTCGAGGCGAACGAAGAGCTCGTGGGCTTCGGGGCTCCAAGACCACCACATGTTGTAGGCAATCTCTCGGAGTTTCTCGAGGGCCTTGGGTAGACTCGGGCTTACCGTGTAGCGGCGAAAGGTCGGCGGCATGATGGCGCGCAGCATACCCGCAAAGCCCGAGTGAAGGTCCGCGCATTCGCTACGAACCCCTACTTTTTGCAAGAGAGTCTGCTAGAGGGGCGAGGCGATGGAGCAGGCCCTCTTTTTGCCCCCGCGCTGGCTTCAGGGCGGGCACTTGCAGACGCTCACGTGTGCGATGCCCTGGTTCGCGCCAGCGAAGAAGCATCGAGCCCTCTCGCCGGAATCTCGGTGGTTTCATTCGGGTAACGCTGCGGCGAAGACGGGGGTCCTCGCGCGCGTGTGGATGCAGGAAAAGAAGGCCCCTGCGGTCATTCTCATCCACGGGGTGGGCGGCTCCGACAGCTCGCTCTACGTGATTCGAGCAGCCTCGGCGTTTTTCGAGGCCGGCTACCATGTCTTCCGCCTGAATCAACGGGGGGCGGGAGACGGCGTGGAGAAGGCGGCGGGCCTCTATCACGCGGGGCTCACCGAAGACCTCGATGCGATGATCCGCGAGCTCGGCCACGACGAGCGCATCACCTCCGTCCACGTCGTCGGCTTCTCTGGCGGAGGAAATGTGGCGCTGAAGCTCGCCGGCGAGTGGGGAAGTGCGGCTCCCCGCCACCTGAAGGGCATCGTCAGCCTGTCGGCACCGGTCGACCTTGCACGCGCGGCAGCCAATATCGTCCGAAAGGACGCGCTCCCCTATCACGCGCACGTCCTGCGAGGGCTCCTCCGCGGCGCGGTCAACTTGAAGCGCCGAGCCCCCGAGCGTGCACCCTACGCCTGGCGCGATCTCCTCTCTATCCGTTCGCTCACCAGGTTCGATCGAAAAGTGACGGTGCCGATGCACGGCTTCGATTCGGTGGAGGCCTACTACGCCTCCGCGAGCGCGGGCCCTTGGCTCTCGAAAATCGCCGTGCCGACGCTCGCCATCCACGCCGAAGACGACCCCATGGTTCCAGGCTCCACCGTGCGCGACGCACTCTCCAGCGCGTCGAGTCATGTGCATGTAGAGTACACCGACCACGGCGGACACCTCGGCTGGGTCGGCGGCATGGGCGAATCGGCCTGGACGAGAACCTGGGCGGTCGGCCGAGCCCTCCGCTTCTTCGAAAAGAAAGCGTAGTCCGCGTTCCGAGCGAACACGAAGGCCCCCGCACCCCGCCGTCATTCTGAGCGAAGCGAAAAACCCAAGCCGCGCACCGCTGCGACGCCCTTCTTTCGAGCGAACACGAAGGCCCCCGCACCCCGCCGTCATTCTGAGCGAAGCGAAGAACCCAAGCCGCGCACCGTTGCACCATGCGACCTCAAAGCGCATCGCGCGTTCTCTTTTCTCGCAACTGTCGCCCCGTCGAAGCGAATGGACTACATGCGCTCAGCCTACGTGTACATCCTCGCGAACCTACGCAGCTGGCGTCCCCCGCTCTACATTGGGATCACGACGAATCTAGAACGCAGACTCCTTCAGCACCGGCTTGGGAGCCACGGCCACACCTCGAAGTATCGGATCGATTCGCTCGTCTATGTCGAGTTGCATTCGGACCCGGCGACCGCCATAGGTCGAGAGACGCAGCTGAAGGGGTGGACGCGGGCGAAGAAGCTCGCACTTATCCGAAGCGTGAACCCGAACCTGCGCAGCTTGGGCGTGCCCCTCGAGGGTTCGTGCCTCCGCTTGGGTTCTTCGCTTCGCTCAGAATGACATGCGGCGCGGATGGAATGGCGGCGGAAGGGGTCTGTGCGCTTGGGCGGGCCTCGCGAGGGTTCGGGCCTCCGCAGTTGGCCCTCGGGACGCATGTTCTTACTTCGTCAGGACGATTCTGTTCTCGAGCTTCCCTAGGCGATCGATTTCGAGAACCACTTCGTCTCCAGGCTTGAGCCAGAGGTTGTCGGTGATCTTGGAGCCATTCAGCTCGAGAAGGCAGCCCGTTCCGCACGTGCCCGAGCCGAGGACGTCGCCGGGGTAGAGGTCGACGCCGTAGCTCGCTCGCGCGAGGATTTCCGAGAACGTCCAGTTCATGTCTTTGACGTTGCCGGTGGAGAGTTGCTTGCCGTTCACGGTCGCCTTCATGCCGAGGTCGAACGCCATGCCGCGATCACTCTTCGTGATGCAGCCTTCGAGTTCGTCGAGCGTGACGAGGTACGGGCCGAGGCTCGTTGCGAAATCTTTGCCTTTCGCAGGTCCGAGCGAGAGCGTCATCTCCTTCATCTGGAGGGCACGGGCAGACCAATCGTTCATGATCGTGAGACCGAAGATGACGTCGTCCGCTTGCTTCGGTGTGAGGTCGCGCGCCTTCTTGCCGACCACGATGGCCGCTTCGAGTTCGAAGTCGAGGCGCTCCGTGTGGGCCTCGCGAACCTGGACGTCACCGGGGCCGGTTACCGCGCCGTGATTCGTGAAATAGAAGACGGGAAATTCGTCGAACTCCGGAATCATCTCGAGACCACGATTGCGGCGCGCAGTGAGGACATGCTGCCGAAACGCGTAACCATCGCGCATCGAAGGGGGCCGCGGGATGGGCGAAAGAAGCTTCACGGAGCCTTCGGCGTGGGTCGTCGTCCCTGCCGGCAAATTCCCTTCACGTGCGCGCTTCGCGAGGGCTTGGACGTCCGCAGCAAACGTGTCGTAGTTCTCGATGAGCGCAAGCAGCGTCGTGGGGATTGCCGTCGCGGACGTCGTGCCGCGCTCTTTCTGTAGCGCGCCGAAGGCACTCGCGAGATCGACGATACCGCTCTTTTCCGACAGAAAGCCGTAGCTCGGTGAGTTGCTTCCGGAGGGCACGAAGGTCGTGAACTTCATGCGCTCGATGTACCAGAAAAGGGCGGCTTTTGACGAATGAAAGCGAGAGAGCGCCTCAGCGAACCGCGGCCCGTGCATTGACAATGGGCGCCCTGGGCTACCCGGTCGATGGCACCATCGTCCGAGAGGGCGTTCTCCCGCGCAAGATGGACTGCGGCAACGCCGAGACCCGCGACGCACAAGCGACATCGCGAATTGCGCTCGTCCTCGAAGTGAGCCACCGCGATGCGCGCCTCCGGCTCGTGTTCGAGCTGCTCGTACGTGAGAACCCGAGCGCCATCGGGGAGGGAAGTCACAGGCACGCCACAACTCGCGACGAGTGATCCATCGACGAGCACGCGACAGCTCCCGCAGGTGCCGTTCTTGCAGCCTCTGACGACCGATTTCATTCCGCATGCGCGCAACGCTTCGAGGAGTGTCGTTTCCTCGTCCGGCGCAACGTCGTGCTCCTTATCGCCGATGAAAAGCCGCATGAGACGCCATGTCTTAGCAGAGGTAGGTGCTTCCGCGACGCTCGTTCACCCATACACATGCAAGTGAATCACTCTCGTCTCTTGGAGCGATCTTCTTGACGAGGTCGCCGTGAAACCTGCACGATGAAACCATGACGAGTCTCGCGCGCGGCCTACGCGCTGTTCCTTTCGTGCTCTTGCTTTCCGCGCCTTCATTCGCTGCCGACAAGGACGGCCCGGTCGATCCCGAGATCCCCAGGCTCGTTGACCGCATCCAGCCCAATCTTCCGGCCCCGAAGCCTCCGAGCTCGAGCCCTCCGACGCCGAACCGTCCGTACTCGCCCTCTTCCTCTGGCTCGAACAACAACGCGAACACGGGCTACGAGAGGCCTCGCCCGCCGAAGCGAGACGACGAGGAAGAGGAAGGCCCGAAGCTCGACGAAAAGCACCCCTGGGGAGCATTCGGCTCTCGCGCACTCGCTGGCGGCTTCTATGCAACGGGAGAAGACATTGCACGCGTGGCTCCGCCGCCCGCGACCCCTTTGCCTGCAGGCACGACGCCGACCGTCGAACGAAAGTACACGCGCGCTGGGGGTTACATCGGCCTCGAGTTCGGTGTCGAGAACGCGAAAATTTTCGACGACGCGCTCCTTCTCGGTCTCGAACTTTGGCTCCAGGCGGGCGTTGCAGGCGGCTCGAAGTACAAGGACGGGACGTTTCTCAAGGATTCGGACGGAGACGACAAGAAGCTCGGCTTCTTCGGGAGAAGCGACTTGGTCGCGACGATCGCGCCACTCAATTGGAGTGGTCCGATCGCCGGCCGCATCACGCTCATTCCTGGCGTGGGCGGCTACCTCGATAGCGGGCGCTTCTACGAGTCGTACTTCTACCTGATGGGCGGCGGCCGCTTGTCGCTCCTCTTCGGAGGAAAGATTGCGCTCCACGGCCAATACATGATCGCGCCCTTCACGTCGGCTTCGGCCTTCAGCATTCTCGAGCACCGCATCGAAGGCTCGTTCTCGTTCAAGCGCTTCATCATGGGCTTCCGCGCACAGCTCGAGTCGGTTGGCGAGGGCGACACGAAGGCGACCGGCGCGACCAAGGAATCGATGAACACGACGCTGGGCGGATTTCTCGGCGTCGGATTCAAATGAGGCACGCGAGCCCATGCGCTCGTCGCGCCGGGCTCCGGGGCTCGCTCACTTGCGATAGACCCGCGCGTACTGGATGCTTCCAGCCACGTCGATGACGCTCACGTTGAGCTCGTCTTCCCGGAGCACACCGTAGAGAAACCCGAGTTCTGCCGACTGGTAGAACGTCGGGTTCTTGTTCGTGATGCTCGTCGGCGAAGCGCCCGTCCCGGACACGAAGAGCTTCGTCGTCTTGCAGCCCCCCTCGAGCAACTGCAGCGAGTGGTCGTGGCCCGCGAAGTAGAAGTCGACCTTGCCGCACACTTCGTCTTCGAGGAAGTGCTTCACCGGATTCCCGAAGAAGGGAACGCCATTGTAGTGCCCGGCATTGCCGTGGGGTCCATTCGAAAGATACGGGTGGTGGCCGAACGCGACCTTCCATTTGGCCGTGCTCTTGTCGAGCCACTCGGCTATCTCTTTTCGCTGACGTGCCGCTCTGCCGAGCAAGATCATCTGCGTATCGAGCGCGAAGAACCCAGCCTCCAAGGCCCCGCCGCGGCCGAGAGCTCGCTCGAAGTGATAGTACTCGGAGGGCATGCGCCACTTTTTGCTGCGTGCCGTGTATTCGACTTCGTAGGCGCCTCGCCAGAGGTCCATGCCGGCACCGCTCGTCCCGTAGTCGTGATTCCCGAGCACGACGTAGAACGGTGCGGCGACTTCCGCGTAGGGCTCCTCGAAAAGGGTGTGGAAGAGCGGATCGTTCGCCGACGAGACACCGCTCTCGTAGACATTGTCCCCGAGGAGGAGCACGAAGTCACAACCGAAGCGTTTGCAATGTGCAGCGAGTGCGCGCCCCACATCGCGCTGCCCTTGGTTGCCTTTGCCTGCATCACCGAGTGCGACGAATCGAACCTCGCCCTCGGCGGGGGACGTTCTTGGGGCCGGCAGTGCCTCGGGCACATCGGCGCTACCGGAAGCAAGGGGGGCCTTGCCTTCGACACCATTGCCGAGGCTCGTCGTCTTGCATGCGAGCGCGGAGAGCGCCCAGATGAGGGGAGGAGTGCTCGCTCTTAGAAGCTGACCGACGAGCCGCAACCGCAGCTACCCTTGATGTTCGGATTGTTGAACTTGAAGCCCGCTGCGTGCTCTTCCTCGACGTAGTCGATCTCGGTGTTCTCGAGGTATTGGAAGCTGAGGGGGTCGACGTAGAGTTTCACGCCGTTCGATTCGAACTCTTCGTCTGCTTCGCCGAGCTTGTCTTCGAAGTAGAGGTCGTAGGTGAAGCCTGCGCAACCACCTCCGATGACCCGAAGGCGAAGCCCCTGGCCCTCGAGGCTCTCTGACGAGGCGATCTCTTTGACCTTGCTGGCTGCGCGTTCCGTAATCGTGATGAGGGGCTGCTCCATGCCCTTACTCATAAGCACTCTTCGAGGGAAATTCCAGTCGTCATGCACGAGCGGGCGCTGCGGCGCCTATTCCGATACGAAAGCGATGGTTCGACCGGACGGGCACCCGAGGACAAGGCCAATGCCGGGCATCGCTGCGAGCACCGGCGGGTGTGCGAGGCGATCGGTCCCGCAGGGACGCTCCGGGAAACGAAGGATGGTGCCTTCGGGGGTGAGCATCGAGAGCGCTCCACTCGGAGTGAGAACCGCCACGAACCCCCTGGAATCACTCGCAATTGCGGCGTACCCCAAGCCCACGGGAGGCACGCCTCCATCGAGATTGGGAACGGCTTCGAGCGGCAGAAGGCGCGACCCCCGAGGCGTCGTGAGAAGGAGCGCGTAGCCTGAAAGGGAGCCAACCAAAGCCGCGACCCCGCCGTCCGGCAGCGCACCGAGCGCGTGGATGCCGAGCGGCAACTGTTGGAGCGGCGTTGCCGTCTTGAGGTCGCCATCGACTTGCGCGAGCGTGCTACCGCCAATGGCGACATACAGGTTGCGACCGCTGAGGGCAGCCGTTGTCACGAGTCCATCGACGTCGGCAATGGTCTGCGTCCCTCGCGAAGGGTGGAAGGAGCGAACGCGCGACCCCGTGCTTGTGTCGACGATCGCGAGGGCAGTCCCAGGATAGCCAGCCTTCGAACCTGGAAAGAGATGGGTAACCACACCGCCCATGTCCGCGGTCCCCCACGTGCGTCCATCACCATCGAGCGCGAGGAGCTCTCTCCCCGTCGCGACGATGGCGCCGCCTCCCGGGAAAGGAACGGCCGGCAGCGCCGGTCCGATGGCTGTCGGGGTCTGTGCGACGTACGACGTCTTGCAAGCGCTGATCGGAAGACAGATGCCTTGAAACTGCGACCCATTCTGCGAGAGGACGCGCCCGTCGCCGAGAAGCGTGAGTGCGACGGGAGCTGGATCGATGCTGACGCGTGTAGATTCGTGACCGGCAGCATCGATGACATGAACGCCCGTGCGGCTCCCCACGACGATGCCGTCTCCGATCGAAACCATGGGCCCGCCGAGCGGCAATCGTTGCTCCCATTTCACCCGGAGCGTACGAAACGGCGCGTCTTGGGCCGCCTCGGACGGGAGCGGCGTTTCGCGGGCCGACAAGACCGTCGGCCTGCGCGGATCGACGGGGGAAGCCGAAAGCAGCCGCGAGGCGCTCGCGATGCTGGCGACGACAGACAGCGCTGCGAGCGTTGTCCGTTTCGCGGTGTATCTGCTCACGGAGCCTTGTCGATGTATGCCGCATCGACTTCGGGAATCACCTTGCCGTTGTCGGTGAGGGGCTTCGGGCCGACGATACCCCAAACGCGCGTCTTCTTGCCCTTCGGCGGCGCCGCGCGATCAGAGAGAACACGGACGAGACACGTGCCTTTGCCTGCGCACTCCTTCGGTTCGATGAGGGACACGGTCTGGCGCCCCACGAGGCGGGTGTCCACGAGTTCGCCCGTGAGAACGATGCGCTGACCTGCGCGTGAGGCAGGGTCCGAGGCGAGGTCGCCGTAGCTGAGTTTCGCTTGGCCTTCGAAGGCTTTCAGCCAATCGGCACGAGATGCTTCCGAACCGACGTCGACGGTCACCTCGGCACCGCGCGTCGCCGCGTCTTTGCGAGAACTGCGAACCTCGATCTTCCACGGAGAAGTCTGTCCGCGCGGAACCTCGAGCTCGAAGAACCCTCGTTGGTCCAGGGTCGCTGGCGCGCCGTTGATCGTCAGCTTCGCGCCCGGTGAGCTCTGACCCGAAACCCAAACGGTGTTTCCGACCTGCAAACTGCCGTTCCGAGGTGTGTCGATGCGGAGGGGAACGATCTTGGCTTTCAGCGGCAGCTTGCCTTCTTCGCTGCGGCCATCGGGAAGCTTCACTTTGTAGGTGAGGTCGCGCTCGAACGTACCGACCGTCTCGTTCGGACCGTGCGCCGTCTCGCCGAATGGAATCTCGTAGCTACCCTTGCCGTCGGTGAGCGCCACCGACTTGCCTTCGAGCGTGACCTCCACCTTGGGTGCGGCTTCGACCTTCACCAGGAAACGCGCAGGATACTGACCGAGCGCGTCCGGATCGGTGCGCAAGCGATAGGCCACGGGAACGACGAGCTTCGCATCTTCGTCGCGACCACCGGCGGGGCGATCGATGTGTACTTTGACTTCGTTGGGGCCCACTTCGAGCCGCGTGGGCAACGTCGCAGCGCCGGCCTTCACGACCGCTTCGCTCGGACCGATCGATAGCTTCGTACCATCGGGGCAAGAGGCGCACTTCACGGCCAGAACATCGCTGCCCGACTCGTCGATGCTTGCGGTCGCAATGAGCGGCGCGCCTCCGCGGAATGCAAAGAAGGCGACGATGCCCACGACGAGGACGACGCCGAGCGCAGCAGGAATCAAGATCGCGAGGGGAACGCCGCTCTTTTGCACGGGCGGAGGCGGCGCAGGCAGAGATTCGTCGATGTACGGAGCCGGCGCGGGCACGAGCGAAGGGACCGGCATCGAGGTCGTACCAAATGCGCCGGGCCCCTGACTCGGCACTGGGCCCGCGGGAACGCTGAGGATGCCCGGATGACCCGAAAGTGGTGACGCAACGCCCATCATCGTTGGCTGCACGCTCGGGAGTCGTGCAGGCGCGCCACTCGCACCACCGGGAGGGGCAGGTTGGACAGGTTGGACGGGCGGCGTGCCTTGCGCAGGGGGCGCTCCCGCGGGCGGAGGAAATGCGGGCGCCGGTGCTTGTGCCTCGGGCAACGCACTGGCGCCGGTCCCCGTGGGCGCAATGCCAGGCATGGCCACGCCGAGCATGGTCGCCTGCTTCGAGTCCGATCGAGCCGAAACCGGAACACCGGCTGGCACGGAAGGCCCCGGCGAAGGCGCTCCCGCAGGCGGAGGCGTCGCGGGATTTGCAGGCGGTGGTGTCGAGGGGAGGACCGCCCCCATGCCCATCACCGTGTGCACGGGACGCTTTGGTGGCGTTTGCGGCGCTTGTGCCGCCGGAGCTGGGGCCCCCTTGTTCGCTGCGTCCGCAGACGCGATCGAATGCGCAACGGCCGCGATTTCCGGGCTCGACACCGTGAAGGCCAACGGACTCTTCGGCTTCTCGATTTGCTCTTTGAGGCCCTTGGCGAGGTCTGCCACCTTGGCGCGCGCCGTCGATTCCATCGGCTCGTTCGTCGGGACGA
Organism: Polyangiaceae bacterium; assembly: GCA_046351415.1. Classification (GTDB taxonomy): domain Bacteria; phylum Myxococcota_A; class Polyangia; order Polyangiales; family Polyangiaceae; genus JABFRG01. Next base: position 66,623 of record JAXLYO010000007.1, read on the forward strand.
CCGCGCTCGGCACCTTGGGCCCGACGCCGAGCTGCGTTTTCGGACGCGGCGGACCGGCGATGTTCGCAGCAATCTGCTCGGGGGTCATTCCGGCCTTGGCGAACAGCTCCTCGCGCGTCGCTTTGCGGGTCATGTCGCCGCCGCCGTCACCATCCTCCTCGTCGGCCGTCTCGGGAATGAGTGACGGGATGTAGGAAGGCGGGACGGGCGTCTTCACGCCGGGCGCAGGCGAGTCTTCGGTGCTGGGAACCCCTGATGCCGGTCCGTGATGAACGGGCGGTGTGGGGTCGATCACGGTGCGGGTGGGATCGTGGAGCTTCGTGACGGTTCGCGCGGCAACGATCGCGGTCCCGCAACGGCTACAAAACCGCGCGTTTTCCGAATTTTGAGCGCCGCAAGTGCCACAGGCAGCCATACGCCTTCCACCATACGTGGGTCGCGCCCGCTCTGGAAGCGCAATACCGCGGTCTACCCGCAGCGGCGCCCGTGGCTTTCGTTTTACCCCTTTCGATTGCGTGTAGTTAGGCAACCAGGCTAGGAGCACGCTAGAAGGGCCCTGAAAATGAGCGATTCCAAAACAGAAGGCGGCGTCCGCCTCGTCCACTGCCGCAAGCTCGGCAAAGATTTGCCCGGTCTCACCCGTGCCCCCTACCGCAACGAACTCGGAAGGCGGGTCTACGAGGAAGTTTCGAAAGAGGCCTGGGACCTCTGGCTGAAGGAATCCGTCAAGTTCATCAACACCTACCGGGTCGACCTCGCATCGCCGGAAGGACAGAAGTTCATGTTCAAGCAATGCGCCATCTACTTCGGCTTCGAAGAAGGTGAGCTCGCGCAAACCGCATTCGTCCCGGCGACCTCTGACGCAGGAGCCACGAAAGAGGAGCCGAAGTGACCGAAGCTGCTTCCGCAACGCTGAAGCTCGGCATCGAGGGATTCGAATACGCAGACCTCCATCGCCCCGAGCGCCTTGCCGATCTCCTGGTCCGATGGAACGAGTCTTTCGAAGCCCGCGACCCGGAAGGCTACGCCAAGTTCTCTGCCTACCGCGCATGCCTCGGCCAGGGCATGAAGCCCGAAGACGTCAGCGACGCGCTCCTCGCAGCCGCGCCGCAAGTGAGTGCGTTCGTTGGGAAGCTCTTCGGCGTCACGAAAGAGCTCGCGCAGGTCGCGGGTGAGGTCGTCGATCGGAAGCCGCTCTGGGACTTCAAGAAGGACTTCGCAAAAAAACGGGTGCTCAAGGCAGACGCAGGAAAGAGCGTCACCTACGGAGTGGACGTCGCCGGGGCGATCTGCAAGCGCGTCGTCGCGTTCATGGTGACGGATTCGCATGGCGACGAAGAGCTCGACGTGGCCCGCGCCGTGAGCGAGCTGTGCCGCATCGACGACACGGCGCGCAAGGCAGCCAAGGCTGGAGGGGCCACATGGACGGACGCGTATCGTGCACGTGTCGCGCAGCTGCGTCGCGTGCTTTCGGAAACGCCCGAAGCGAAGAGTCTCGGCGACGCGCTTGGCACCGAGCCGGCCGTCGGCGAAGCGGGGGACGGAGCCCGGGCTGCGCTCGTCGCTGCCACGCTCGACGCGTTCGAAGCATGGCTCGCAGCGCGCAAACGAGACGCAAGCGACGAAGCGGCCCGGTGGCCTTCACTGCGCGCACCCCGCACACTCGATTTCTCGCACCTCGTCCACTTGCGCAGGCCGAGCGAGGCTCTTCCCGAGCTCTTCGTGGGCCCTGAAAACGAGCGTCGCGAACGCGAAGGGTTTGCACTGACCGACCTCCGCGGAGACGCGAAGATGGTCGAACAGGAGATCGACTACTGCCTGCTCTGTCACGACCGCGACAAGGATTCGTGCTCGAAGGGACTACGCGACAACAAGACGCTCGCCCTGAAGAAGAACCCCCTCGGCGTCACACTCACGGGCTGTCCTCTCGACGAGAAGATCAGCGAAATGCACGTCCTTCGGCGCGATGGCGACCCTCTTGCGGCGCTCTCCGTCGTCACGCTCGACAACCCCATGTGCCCCGGCACTGGCCATCGCATCTGCAACGATTGCATGAAGGGTTGCGTCTTCCAGAAGCAGGAGCCCGTCAACATTCCGCAGGTCGAAACACGGGTTCTGACCGAAGTCCTCTCGCTTCCTTGGGGCGTCGAAATCTACGGGCTCCTCACGCGCTGGAATCCTCTCGACGTGCGTCGGCCGCACGCGATGCCCTACAACGGCAAGAACGTGCTCGTCGTTGGCCTCGGCCCGGCCGGGTACACGCTCGCCCACTATCTTTCGCGTGAAGGTTTCGCCGTAGCGGCGGTCGATGGCCTCAAGATCGAGCCCTTGCCGAGCGAGTGGGTCGGCACCGAAACAAGCGCGCCCACGCCGATTCGCAACTACACAGACCTCCACGAGGCGCTCGACGACCGCATCTTGCTCGGCTTCGGTGGTGTCAGCGAGTACGGCATCACGGTCCGCTGGGACAAGAACTTCCTCACGCTCGCGTACCTCACGCTTGCACGAAACCGCAACCTACGGATTTTCGGGGGTGTTCGTTTCGGCGGCACGCTCACCGTCGACGACGCGTGGAACTACGGCTTCGATCACATCGCCATCGCGGCTGGCGCAGGCCGTCCGACGATCATCGAGATGAAGAACAACCTCGCACGCGGCATCCGCAAGGCGAGCGACTTCCTCATGGCACTGCAGCTGACGGGCGCCTTCAAGAAAGACGCGCTCTCGAACTTGCAGATCGAGCTTCCTGCAATCGTCATCGGAGGTGGCCTCACAGCCATCGACACGGCGACGGAGCTGCTTGCGTACTACCCCGTACAAATCGAAAAGGCGGCAGCCCGCTACGACGCGCTCTGCGCCGAGCTCGGTGCAGCAGCGGTACGTGCCCGCTTCGACGATGAAGAGTGGGCCGTCCTCGAAAAGAGCCTAACGCATGCCCGTGAACTCGCGGAAGAAAAGGCGCGCGCGGTCGCAGAGCAGCGCAAGCCCGCGGTGCAGGCCTTGCTCGACAAGTGGGGAGGGGTGACGCTCGTATACCGAAAGAGCCTTGCCGACTCGCCGGCCTATCGTCTCAATCACGAGGAAGTCGAAAAGAGCCTCGAAGAAGGCGTGCGCTACGTCGAAAACCTCTCGCCAGTCGAGGCGGTGCTCGATGCCCACGGTCACGTGAACGGCGTGAATTTCGCGCGCAAGGACGGCTCCGTGGTTCTCCTCCCGGCGCGGTCCGTCTGCGTCGCGGCTGGCACGAGCCCCAACATCACCTACGAGCGTGAGCACGCTGGGACGTTCGAACTCGACGACCGGAAGCAGTACTTCAAGACCTTCGAGTCGTTCGTGTCTCCCGAAGGAAAGGTCACGCTTTCTCCCTCGAAAGAGGGCTTCTTCACGAGCTACGAGAACGCTGGGCGCACCGTATCCTTCTACGGCGACAATCATCCCGTCTATGCGGGCAGTGTGGTTCGCGCAATGGCATCAGCGAAGCACGGCTACCTCAAGGTGACCGAGCTCCTGCTCCACACCTCGAAGAAGAAGGAACTCACGGAGAACGCGACCCCCAAGGGCCTCTTCGACGTGCTCACGCAAGACCTCACGGCGAAGGTCGTCGAGGTGAACCGCCTCACGAAGACGATCGTCGAGGTCGTCGTGCGTGCGCCCATGGCTGCCCGAAAGTTCATGCCTGGCCAGTTCTATCGGCTCCAGAACTTCGAGCGGAGCGCGCTTCGTCTGGAAGGGACACGCCTCTCCATGGAGGGCCTTGCCCTCACGGGTGCTTGGACCGACCCGGCAAAGGGCCTACTCGGCATGATCGTGCTCGAGATGGGAGGTAGCTCGAACCTCTGCGCAGGCCTGAAGCCAGGTGAACACGTGGTGGTCATGGGGCCCACCGGCGCGCCGACCGAGGTGCACCCGAAGGAGACGGTACTGCTTTGCGGAGGCGGTCTCGGCAACGCGGTCCTTTTCTCCATCGCGCGCGCGATGAAAGCGCTCGGAGCCCATGTGCTGTACTTCGCGGGATACAAGAAGGGCGAAGACCTCTTCAAGCAATCCGACATCGAAGCGCATACCGATCAGGTCATCTGGACGACCGACACGGGAGCGGAGATCGCTCCGCGTCGCCCGCAGGACGCCCATTTCCGCGGCAACATCGTGCAGGCCATGGTCGCTTATGCGCAGGGCGAAATCACGAAGGAGACCATCCCGTTCTCGAGCATCAACCGCATCATCGCGATTGGCTCGGATCGCATGATGGACGCCGTTCGTGCTGCAAGGCATGGCGTTCTCGCGCGACACCTCAATCCGAAGCACATCGCACTCGGCAGCATCAACTCGCCGATGCAGTGCATGATGAAAGAGATTTGCGCGCAGTGCCTGCAGAAGCACGTCGATCCCGAAACGGGCAAGGAGAGCGTCGTGTTTTCCTGCTACAACCAGGACCAGGAACTCGACCGCGTCGATTTCCCGCATTTGGCCTCGCGGCTGCGCGCGAACTCGATGCAAGAGAAGCTCTCGTCCCTGTGGCTCGAGAGAATCGTGCGCAAACACCCGGAGACCATCGGCGTATGACGACGCGCTACCATATCGGCGCCCGAGAGCTCCGCGGCAAACTGGAAGCCTACACGAAGCACTTCGGACTCTTGGAAGTGAAGCGCGGCGAGCCCAGTTCACCGAATCTCACAGCGATGAAGCGATTCCGTAAGGTCGCTCCACCGGCCTTCAGCTTCGCTGTCGTGGCGCCGGAAGCCGTCTGTGCGCTCAAGCCGGGGCCGAAATTCGAAGCAGCGCTCGAAGACGTCCTCGAGGCCCAGCGGGTACTCGAGGCGCGATGCGTCGTCTTGCGGACGCCGTTTTCGGTCACGCCGAGCAAGCTGTCGCGCGATCGCCTGAAGGCCCTCCTCGATCGTTTTCCGCAAGACGCGCTCACCATCGTGTGGGAACCCGGGGGCGTATGGGAAGCCGAGGAGGCGGCGCGCCAAGCCAAGAAATGGAACATCGTGCTTGCCGTCGATGCGGCACGCGAGGCCGTCCCAGCCGGTCCCGTCGCCTACGTTCGGTTGAAAGCGTTCGGCGAGACGCGTGGCTTCAGTCCGGAAACGCTCGCCCGAATCGCGAACGCCATCGGAAGTCGGCGCGATGCCTACGTGGTCATCGAATCGGACCGCGCGAAAGACGAGGCCAAGAGTCTGCGCGCAGCGGCGCGTGACCTCGACAAGGCCAAGCCACGACCGACCAGCGTCTTGCGGCCGGCTCGCGTCATTGCCGGCGGCGACGAGGACGAATGAAGTTCGCGCTTTATTCGACACTCGAGGGCATTCACGGCCCGCTCGAAGGGCTCGGCGGCACGGCTGTCGACCGCGTGCTCGGCGGTTTGTGGGTCGCTGCCGCGCTGCATCCGGGCATCATCCTCGGTTCCGTGCAGCTCATGATGACCGGCCCGGGGCTTGGGTCCAAGTGCATCGACGGTCGTGTGCGTCAGCCCGGCCAAGGCGCCGATCGACCGCGCGGGCATACGGGGGCTCCGCCCGATGCTGCGTTTGCCGGTGCGCCGATGATGCCGACTGCGACCATCGCTGCGAGCGCCGCCTTCGGTACGCTCACGTTGCGTCAGGTGACGGCGCCCGCGCGTTCCATTGCCAAGGAAGTGAATCGCGCGCGCGCACGCGTCATCGACCGGTTCTCGGAACAGGGCCCCGGAGCGCAAGCGTCCTTCGTGGAGGCGCTCGTATTTGCGTTAGGTCCGCTTCACGGCGGTGCGCTCACCGCGAAGGACCTCTCTCCGAAGACGCCGGAGGTCTCAGCGGTCGTCATCGACCGCGAAGGTCCCTATCGCTTCGGCACCCCCGCCTGGTCCGCCGATACGCGCGACCTCGTTCAGCCATGTGACGTCATCTGCTGTGCGGACGCGCGTGGCTACATCGCCATCGCCGTGCTGCATCACCCTGAAGGCGGGAAGATGGTGGACGATCTCGGACTTCGTGCGCCGCCGCTCGCAACGCCCGTTCGCCGCGGCGTCACTCGTGAGCCCGTGGGCTCTCCGGTCCCGGCGTCGTTTCCTGCCGCGGTCCTCGGGGCGGCGGATGCCGCCGACGGCGCTTTCACACACGGCCTCACCGCCGAGGGCTCCCTCGAGGCATTGGCGGAGCGCGTTCGCGGCGCCTCGGACATCATCGCGCCCATTGCCGGCGCGTTCGGCGTCCTCAGCAGTACCTCGCCGCGTCTGCTCTGAGTCGCGCTCGCGCGAAGCGGGCGCACCCCAAGTATACAAAATGCGGAAACGAGGCGAACGATGGTCCGCCTCGTCGTTGCTCACCGCGCGTGCGTGGCTTACTTGCCGAGCGAAACGTTGTAGCGCTTGGCGTACGCCGTGATGCCGATCTTGTCGATCGTGCGGAGGTCGCGGGTCGTCACGTTCAACGTGACGAAACGGCCAAGCTCCGGAACCCACAAGCGACGCGTCTGCACGTTCACGTGCTGCCAGCGCTTGGTCTTGATGTTGGAGTGGGAAACGTTCTGCGCCGACATGCGACGCTTACCGGTGATATCGCTCTTCGCCATGACTTTAGGTGCCCGGTCCGGGTCACGCTCTACCGGCTAACGGAAGAGCAGGGGAGGACGGGGGAAGCGCACCCTACTGTCTTTTCTTTCAGAGTCAAGCATGCCTGAAAGTCGCGCCTGCCTTTCTTCCTTCGGTCCCTTCGCGGCTGTCCATCGCTGCGTGCGCTTACCCGCCACTCTTGGCGAACGTCGCTGTGGTCACTCGAGTGGTCGGACGGATTGAGGGCTTCGCCCCGCAGCTCATGGGGCCCGCGAGCGCCGTTCGCGTCCTCGAGAAGGACTGTGTAGCGGTCCGGAAACCTCATCTGCTCACGAGAACGTAGCTCCCTGGCGCCCAGAAGCAGGCTCCACCCCTCGATTTCTCGGGGAATCTCGACCTGCAGTACTCCGCCATCCGCCTACATGTCGGACATTGCTACGAAACTTGCTCGGATGGATACTGTTTAATCCATCTGGGTTCGTGTGCGCTGAGGGTGGACGCCCGCGGCACTCACTCGCTTTGAGGGGCCAAGTCCGCTCCGAAGCGACACAATTTCCAGTGTGCATGTATTTTTGGTTCGAAACGAGAGCGTTTGTGGCACTGAACACCGTGGCATGCCTCGTGCTTATACGTTTGGCCGAAGGAGCTGCCGATGAGATTGCCCACGCCCAAACGCAACTGGATCGTACCCGCACTGGCACTGACCGTTGCAGGAGCCGCTGCGCTCACCCACAAGGCTTCCGCTGCACCGACCGGTCCAGAGGCCCTGCAGCGTTGCGCTCGCCGCGTGGCCATCAGCATCACGGGCAAGGCCCCGTCGGCCGAGCTGCTGGCATCGCCGAACCCGCAAGGGCAGGTCGACCAGCTCGTCGCGAGCACCGACTTCATCGAGCGCTTCTCCGGCTACATCAACTCGGAGATGAATCCGGGCACCGGCATGACCCCGGTCGAGGATGCCTCGTACCACATGATGAAGTACGTCCTCACGAACAACCTGCCCTACAAGGACATGTTCCTCGGCAAGTACAACGTGAACTCGCCGAACGGCATGCCGAACACCGTGACGGTCGATGCCGACCCCGCGGGCCTCGGCTACTTCCACAGCCGCGCATGGCTCGTCCGCTACGCGGGCAACGAACCTGCGGGCATCAAGATCGTCACGGCGTACCGCATCATGCAGAACGTGGTCGGCCTCAAGCTGACGGCGGTGTCGAACGCGCCGACGACGGACGTGAGCAAGAACGCGCGCATCACGAACGTGAACTGCTCGCAATGTCACTTGCCCGATACGGCGGTCGAGACGACCAAGTGGTGGGGCCTCGACAAGATCGCGAGCATTCTCACGGTCCGCAAGGGCATGGGCAACAACATGACCTTCGACCCTCAGACGACGGCGGAAATCGACATCGCCGGTCAGAAGATTCACAACGACATCGAGCTTGTCCAGCTCCTCACGTCCTCCGAGGACTTCAACTTCAACGTCTGCCGCCTCGCGTTCAAGTACTTGAATGGTCGCGCCGAGAACACCTGCGAAGCTGCGGTCTTCGACAAGTGCGTCGCGGACTTCAAGGCTAGCGGCAAGATCCAAGCGGCCGTCGCCTCGATCGCCAAGGACACCAACTTCTGCCAATGAGGATGATGAACATGAAGACCTTCACGATTGCATGTTTGGTTGGCCTCATGGTGGCTTGCGGTGGTGCGAACGACGACCTGCTCGACGACCCGAACGGTGAGGACAACGGCGGAAACCCGAACGACCCCAACAAGCCGAACCTCGACCCGAATGGAAACGACCCGGCGAAGATCTGCCGCGAAGTCCAGGCGGGCAACAAGTTCGTCGGCCTCGCGGGGGCGAACCTCGCCGCCGGTCGCGTCGATGGGCTCGAAGTGAAGAACGTCCCGGTTCCGCAGGATCGGCACCGCGTCCTTCCGCACTCGTCGATGGTGGCCGAGTTCCAACGCGTCCTTGGCACGAGCAACAACATGACGCAGCTCATCAACAACTCCGGTGGTGATTTCGCGGCCCCGCCGGCCCGTTGGTTCCTCGAGCCGCAATCGGGCGCCGTTCCGCTCTTCACGGCCTATCGCGCTGCCTTCAAGGGCTGCCTCGACCTCAACAACCAGACGGCTGCGGTCTCCCTCGAAGCGGCCAAGACCGAATGTGCAACGCTCCAAGCGAAGGCCTGGCGACGCACTCCGACCACGGACGAGATCGATAGCTGTGCGGCCATTGCTGCAACGCCGGCGAACTTCACCGGACTGACGGATGCCCAGGGCAACGCCATTACGTTCACCAACCCGCAGAAATGGGCGTACGCTTGTGCGAGCGTCCTGTCGTCTGCCGAATTTCTCGCCTACTGACCCGAGGAGATGCGCATCATGAAAAACGGATTTTCACGTCGTAACTTCCTCAAGAGCCTGGGCATCGGCGCTGCAGCGGCTGCAGCGTCGGGCATCATGCCTGGGATGATGAAAGAATCGTTCGCTCAGGCGGCCCCTGGTGCGAAGAAGGCTTTCGTATTCGTCTCGCTCCGCGGCGGCTTCAACGCGCTGTTCCCCAGCGCGGGCTCGTTCCTCACGCCGGCGAGGTTCGGCGTCGCGACGGGCAACGTCATCGACCTCGGCAACGGCGTCATGCCCGACATGGGCTTCATCAACGGCCTCGGCTCGAAGAGCGCCAACGCCCTCAACTTCATCAAGACGCACTTCGCCGCGATGGGCATCGCGCACGGCAGTACCGACCACGGCAACGCCCGCAACCTTTCCTACCTCGACAACGCTGGTGCCAGCTACCCGCTCGCACTTGCTTCTGCGATGGGCGGCGAGGCCAGCATCAAGTGCGCAGCTATCGGCGGTACGTTCGACGGAAATCACACCGCCATCAACGGCGTGTCCGTCCAGCGCATCAACGACATGGCGGCGACGATCGCAGCGCTCCAGGGTGGCGCCGTTGGCGAGCCGGTCCGCAAGGTTGCCGGCACGGCGCAAGTCGCGTCGCAGAAGTACTCGCAACCGCTCATCGGCGCGAACCCGAAGGCACTCGTCTCGATGAAGGACGGCCATCAGACCCTCATCACGACGCTCAACAAGGCGCCCAACCCGTTCAACTTCTCCACGATCGCTCCCGCCTATGGCATGAATGGCACCGCGATCAACGGTGGCCTCATGAGCCGCATGGCGGGTGTCGAGTTGATGGTCCGTGCGGGTGCAAACGTCATCTATACGGACAACGGCGGCGGCTGGGACAGCCATGGCGACACGCAGGGTACCGCCGTGCGCAACATGATGACCGCGGACATCGTTCCCGCTCTCTCGACGTTCATCCAGCGCATGATGGTCGACGAAACGGGCTACGACGTGACCGTCATCATCACGGGCGACTTCTCGCGCAGTCTTCCGGGTTCAGACCACCAAGGCAATCTGTCCACTGCGGTCTTCGGCCCCAGCATCAAGGTCGCAAGCACGGGTACGACGAACAACAACGTTCAGCTCCCGGTTGGAACGCCCGCGTTCCAGGCCCAGTGGTCGCACTTCGCCACCATGGCGGGAGTCGCCACGAATCCGTTCGGACCGTCTGGCTCTTTCCACGCAGCCATCAAGCGCTAAGCAAGGTTCTAAGGAACCACCGTCGCGATCTCGGCAACGAGGTCGCGACACGTGTTTTGTAGGGTCTCGAAGGCGACGGGCCTCCGAGTGCAGGCCTGCTCGTCCATGTAGAGTCGCCGAGCCATTTCGAGCTGGATGACGTGAACGCCGTCCGCAGGTCGGCCATAGTGTTGCGTCGTGAACCCGCCGGCATACGGCACGTCGTGGCGCACGTCGTAGTTGCGCCTCTTCAAGAACGCATCGAGCCAATCGATGAGGCGGCCGCTTGCGCTCGTGCGACCGCGGGTTCCCGGCACGAAATCTGCGCGGGCGCGAACGGAGCCCACGTCGCTGACGACTCCGGTGCGCGGTCCGTTCACGCTCGGCATGGAGTGCGCTGCGAGAACGATGGCGTAGCCGAATCGTTTGCGAACCTCTCGAATGAGGTCGTGGAGGGCGAGATGGTAGGGCGCGTAGTACGTGCGCAAACGCGCTTCGAACTCGACACGGGGAAGCGGCGAGGTGAGAACGCGGTCACGATCGCTCGAGAGCCGCCAAATGACGCCTCGCGGTGCTTGCAACTTGTCGTCCGCCCCTTCGACCGATTCGCTGTCGATGGCGTCGTCCGCACGATTGAGGTCGACGACGTAACGCGAGTAGTGCGCCGCGAGAAGGGTCGCGCCGACGGTGGGCACGCTGCCGTAGATCTCGTCGACCCAAAGGTCTGCATCGCGAACGACACAGCGGGCAGGGGCCACCATGCGGGCGAGCACGGACGGAGGCACGAGCGTACCCGCATGGGGAACTTCGACGATGACCGGCGTTTGGGCAACGCCTTCGGGCCGCGCCAGCGTGAAGAGGGTGGTGGGGGTGGTGGGATGTCGCGACGAGAGCAAGGAGAAGTCGGCAGTCTATGCGGGGTTTGGCCGCAGCGCCATCCTTTGGCCCTACGCGCGCGGGTGCGCTTTTCGGAAGCTCGTTTGGATGTGGTCTTGTGCGACCCTCGTGTAGATCTCCGTCGTTCCGAGGTCGGCGTGCCCCAGCATCGTCTGTACGGCGCGCAGGTCTGCACCTCGCTGGAGCAGGTGCGTGGCGAACGAATGGCGAAGCTTGTGGGGGGAGATCTCGCTCCGAATGCCGGCGGCCCGCGCATAGCGGCCGAGAAGCTTCCAGAAGCCCTGACGGGTCATGGCCTTCCCGCGTGGCGAAAGAAACACGACGGACGACTTTTCCGCCGCTGGATGCGCGTCGCGGACGGATCTCAGGTACGTCTGGATGAGCACGAGCGCAACGTCTCCGACCGGGACCATGCGGCGCTTGTTCCCTTTGCCCTTCGGACTCACGACGCCTCGCTGGAGATCCAGGTCGCCGAGAGCCAACGTACAAAGCTCACTCACGCGAAGACCCGAGGCGTACATCAAGTGGATCATCGCAGAGTCGCGGAGTCCTCGCGCCGTGCGAAGGTCGGGCATCGCGAGCAGACGTTCGACTTCATCGAGGGAGAGGACGCGGGGTAGGCGGCGCCCCAGCTTCGGCCTGTCGACGAGCTCGGCCGGGTCCTTCTTGAGGGCGCGTTCCTTGAGCAGGAACTTCAGAAAGCCCCGCAGCGCCGAGAGCTGCCTCGCGCTCGATCGAGCCGAGAGCCCTCGTTCGTTGCCCTCTTTCAAGTACTGGAGGACGTCTTCCTCCGAGAGGGCGCCGACATCGACGGTCCGCTCCGACCCCGCTTCGAGGACCGTCGCAAACGCGGCGAGGTCACGGGCGTAGCTCTCGAGCGTGTTCGCAGAGAGGCCCCGCTCCACCCGCAGGTGGTCGAGGTATGCGTCGATAAAGCCGCCGAGCTCCATCAAAGGTACGGCATTCTAGCCGTGTCTCATGGAAGCCGAGCAAGTTGCCCGGTTTTCGCAGCACGCGAGCGTGTGAGAACGTTGACATTCCCACGCTCCGAGAACTAACGTTCGAGCCCTCAATCATGGCGGACGACAAAAAGCCGAAGATCGATCTCAAAGCCCGCTTGGGCAAAACGGGCATGAGTCAGGCGCCAGCGGCGGGAAGCAGCAGCGGCATCCCTGCGCCGAACTCCTCGCGTCCACTTCCTCCGCCTTCCGGCATTCCGGCTCCGGCTGGCATTCCCGCTCCCGCCGGCATTCCGGCTCCGGCCTCCATGCCGGCCGCGGCTCGCTCTTCGGGCGGTCCTGGGGCGCTCGATGCGCTGTCGGGCTTGAACACGGTGGGTCAGAGCCCGTTCCGTGCGCAAACCCCGCCGCCCCCCGCGCCGCCACAACCGCAGCGCATCGAGATGGACGAAACCACCGTCCAAGACGCGCGCAAGGGCGGGTTCCGCACGGGCGCCGTCGTCGGTGTCGTGCTGGCACTCGCGTTCGGCGGGGTCGGTTACATCGCGGGTGGAGCGTCCGAGAAGTCCAACGGCCGCAAGATCGCCCAGGAGGACGCGAAGTCCCTTGCCGGTGACGTCAGTACCGCGAAGAAGAGCCTCGAGTCGCTCCAGAAGAAGGCCGAAGAAGGCCGCGACGCTCTCATGAAGGGCACGTTCCCCGACTCGCTCGCTGGCGACCTGGGTGGTCTTCGTGTCGACTTCGACGGGCTCAAGCTCGGTGGTCGCCGCTTCAGCGGCTTCAAGATCCAAACCACGCAGCAGCTCATCTCGTACGTGACGGCGGTCCAAGACCTCAACGACAAGAAGGACCTCATCGCGCGGCTGCTCACGAAGCTGCAGAAGCCCATCAAGGAGCAGATTGCCGCGAACGGGAAGGTGACCATCGGTCACATCGTCCTTCTCGGTAAGAAGGATGAATCGGGCAACCCCATCGGCCTGATTGCGCCGCTCCAAGCACCGTTCCAGGTAACGCCGCCGAAGTTCGACGTGCCGGCAGAGTTCACGTTTACCGATCCGATCTCGAAGGGCAATGCGAAGATCGACCGCTTCAAGTCGGGCAACCTCGACAAGCCGGCCGCCATCTACATCCTGCCGAAGTCGATCGAGAACACGTTCCCGAGCGAGCTCACCAGCGCGAAAGCGCAGCTCATCGTCCAGATCGCGGGCTTCATCAAGGACATCAAGGGCGAAGCCGCAGCGGGCGGCGACCAGGTCCAAGACACGAAGCCGGGTCTGCTCGAGCGCTCCGACCAACTCATCAAGGCGCTCGAAGAAGTCTCCAAGTAGCTACGTTGACCTCGCCCCGTGGCGAGCCTACGTACCTTGGGTGCCTTCGGAAGCGCCCGCCATCATCCCGATCCCAGCCACGTTCACCGCCGAGCGCGTGACGCACGTCCATCATTGGACCGATTCGCTCATGAGCCTTCGCTGCACGCGCAGCGCTGCCCTACGCTTCGAGGCGGGGCAGTTCGCGATGATGGGCCTGATGGTCGACGGGCGTCCGCTCGTTCGCGCGTATTCCATCGCGAGCGCGCCGTGGGACGAGGAGCTCGAGTTCTTTTCGATCAAGATTCAGCATGGACCGCTCACGAGCCGCCTTCAGCACGTCGTGCCGGGTGACACGCTCGTCGTCGCGAAGAAGCTGACGGGGACGCTCACCATCACGAATCTCGAACCCGGAGGCACCCTGTGGTTGCTCGGTACGGGAACGGGCCTCGCGCCGTTTCTGAGCATCCTGCAGAGCCCCGAGACCTACGAACGATACGACCGCGTCGTCCTCAGTCACACGGTGCGGAGGGTCGCAGACCTCGCCTATCGAGAGGTCCTCGAGGCCCTGCCGAAACACGAGTGGTTGGGCGAACTTATCGCTGAAAAGTTCACGTATTATCCAGCCGTCACACGTGAGCCTTTTCCGGTGCAAGATCGCATCACGAAGCTCGTGGAAACGGGGCGAATCTTCGAGGAGCTGAAGCTACCCGAGCTTCACCCCTCGCGTGATCGGGTCATGCTTTGCGGGAGCGAAGCGATGAACGCCGACTGTCGAGCCATGCTCGAGTGGCGCGGCTTCACGGAGGGCTCTACTGGGGAACGGGGCACGTACGTGCTCGAGAAGGCCTTCGTCGACAAAGGTTGAGGAGGTCACGCATGGCGCGCCTCGCGATGCTCAGACCGTTTCGTCTGGAACCTTGAAGACACCGGGCGCTTCGATGCGAACGGGCGCGGTCGGGATAATCTCGACCTTGGTCACGCGCTTCTCGTCGGCATCACGCACGACGAACCGGAAGCCCCCCAGCATGATGGAGGCGCCCACGTCCGGGACTTTGCCGGCCGTATGGACCAGCAGGCCGCCGAGCGACTCGTAAGCCCCCTCGCTTTCGGGGAGGGCGCGTCCGAGGTGCGGCTCGAGATCGGAGATCGGAATCGCCGCATCGGCGAGCCAGCGGCCGCCGTCCAAGGCGTGGAGCATCGCGTCGGTATCGTATTCGTCGCGAATTTCACCGACGATCTCCTCGAGGATGTCTTCGAGGGTGACGACGCCTTCGGTGCCGCCGAACTCGTCGGCCACGATGGCCATGTGCTGACGACGCTGACGCATTTCGCGAAGAACGCTTGCTGCGGACTGCGTCTCGACGGCAATCAGCGCCTCTTTGCGCGTCAGCGCCGAGAGCGTCGTTTCGTCCAGCTTGCCGCTCTGGACGCAGGCGAAGAGGTCCTTCACGTAGAGGAGACCGACGATGTCGTCGAGTTTGTCGCGGTAGACGGGGTAGCGTGAGTGACCATCGGAGGCGATGAGTGCGAGCACTTCCGCGAGGGGGGTCGCGATCTCGATGGCCGAGACCTTGAACCTCGGGACCATGACGTCGCGCACCGTCAGGTTCTTGAAATCGAGTACGTTTCGGATGATCTCGGCGGGCTCCGGAGCGAGCGTCCCGGATTTCTGGCTCGCGTCGACGAGGAACTCCACCTCCGTCTCGGTGATACGGGCGTGCTGCGGCCGGCGCTCTTTGACGCGGCGACTCACCGTGCGCCCCAAGTAGGCGAGCGGGTCCGCAAGGGGAGCGATGAGCCATTCGAGCGGGCGCAAGAGCCGTAGCGCAGCGAGAGCCACGGCTTCGGGGCGCTTGTGCGCGAGGGCCCCCAACGCTTCGGCGAGGGCGCCAAAGAGGACCACGGTCGCGAAGAGCGCCGCAACGGTGCAGGCGACGGGGGAGAGACCGGTCTTCGCGAGCGTGTCGTGCAGCAGGATGGCGGTCATCGTCGTCCCGAGCACCATCAAGCTGAGCCAACGAGAGATGATGCGCTGGACGTGCGTCTGGAGGCGGAGGAACCGGGCGCCATCGGCATCGGTCAACTGCGCGAGCGCCGAGAGACGACCACCGGAAAGGAGGTTCGTGGCAACGTCACCGCCGAAGGCGAGCGCAGAGACGCCAGAAGCGAACACCGCCCCGAGGAATGCGGAACTTGCCGAGGCTGCCCCGTCGAGGAGCCAAGGAGCACTCATCTGCGGGGTGGGTGGGAAGCTATCGCTTCAGCGGCCGAAGCACACATGCACGCACAAGCATAACCATGGAGAGGGGGTCCTTCAAGAGCGAAGGTCCGAGAATTCTCGCAATTCCACGCAACCTTTGAGGAAACTGCCCGAAAGGGAGGTTATGACCCCCAGAATCCCCGTCCAGCGCGCGCCGAGCTCCCGCCTTCCGGCCACACACGCCACCTCCGCGGCCGCGTCCAGAGAAGCCCACGCCCAGCCTTGGCGGGCCCCCGAGCGTCCGAGGGCCGAAGGCGAACCGCGTTCCTTTCGCACATGGCTGCGGGAGGAGCAGTCGGTCCGTGAACGGAAGGGGGCTGGGCTCTCGGAGCAGAACCCCGCCGAAGAGAGCCGGTCTGGGACCTGGTCAGCCTTCGTGCAGCCCGAGGTGGAGCGCCAGCCAGACGCGGCAGAAGGGGGCGCTCGAACGATTTCGGGGAGTTTGCGAAGCACCCCCCACCTGCTGGACCTGCCAGTCACGATCGAATCCGCAGGCGGCCCAGAGTTCGCCAAAGCGCTGCTCGAGCTCCCGAACGGCCGCATGATTCATATCGAGACGCGAGGTGCTCGCGACATCGCGCTCGGCAGCGAGGACGAAGCCGCGACCGGGTTTCTCGAACGAGTGAAAGGTCGCTTGGGGGCACGGGGTTTCCTCTGCCGAGACCTTCGAGAGCCCCGAGATTGACACCGCCCGCGTTTCGACTTACGGGTACGGGCGTTCGCGGGACTAACTCAGTTGGTAGAGTGCAAGCTTCCCATGCTTGATGTCGCGGGTTCGAATCCCGTGTCCCGCTCTGAGCCTGCTTTGCAGGCTCAGAGGCGACCCGGGATTTAGACGGCTTCGCCGTACGAATCCGTGTCTCGCCCTAGTTGCCGGAGCAACAGCGAGTCGGAACTCATTGCACTGAACCTTGATCCCGGTCATCGTTCTTGTATGTCACAGAAAAAAGTGGGAACAGACGCGCCGAAAACCGTCCGCGTAGGCAAGTTGACGTTGAAGAATGCCAAAGATTTCAAAGCGGGCGTGAACACGTACGGTGACGTGGCTCAGGGTAGGAAGACCTTGATGTGGAAAGACGGCAACTGCGACACCTACGGTTTCGTCGGCAGCCTTGACCAACCCGGCACCGAGCGACGAACCAACTAGATTATTGGCGAGCGCATGCCAATTTGGGGTACGCGGTATCTTCGTGCTCGAGCTCCCCGGAAACTGGCGAAAACGGTGCCCGTCGAACGGTGGTCTTGGACGCCGCATGACATCGAGTATTTTCGCAGTCCACCCCGAATAGAACGCTGGCCGTTTGCGGCGGAGACGAACTACGTGCCGTCGTCGGCTCGGCAGAAGGTTGTGCTTGTCCTCGACGACGGACCGATGACACGGAATGTACTCGACGCATTTCACAGGCAAGGTCTCAAGTTCTTTTACCTCGACTACCTTCAGCTGGTTGAACAGGGGCGGGTTCACCTAGAGACAGGCGATTCAAGTGAGATCGCGTTGGGTGGAGCGCGCTTGCGATTGCGCGACGTCGCGGCCGTCATTGGACGAGGGCCACTCCCTATTCGGATGGCGCAGCGACACAGAGATCATGAGCGAGCAATTTTTTGGGATCGTTGGACGCAACTTCTTCTCGATCTACGGGGTGTGCTTGCCCCCGAGGTGATTTGGCTTCCGTCCCACCCCCTCAACGGACACCCGGAGTGGCAGAACAAGTTCTCAGAGCTTCGCGTCGCGCGTCGGTGTGGGCTATGTGTTCCGGAAACAATTTGCACGAATGACCCAGAAGTCGCTCGCGCATTCATGAAGCGGTACCGCGCTAGTGTGTTGTTGAAAGACGCAAGTCTCGCGGGACGGGCTTTTTCAGTCACCCGCATTCGATCGGGCGAGAAGTTCCGCGGGCTTCAGCAATCGCCCACGGTGCTGCAGCAATCAATCGACAAGGCGTATGATATTCGCGCTGTGTTTGTCGGAGACACGGTTCTCGCCGCGCGTATCGATTCCCAGGCATCGCCATCGGCGCGCCTCGACTGGCGCGTTTACGACGATGCTCGCGTAAAGTGGGAGCGCACGAACTTGCCGCCAGCGACCAAACGCGGCGCATTTAGGCTATTGCGAGCGCTCGATCTAACCTGGGCCTCGATCGACTTCGCCGTCGATCGCGACGAGAAACACTATTTCCTAGAAGCAAACCGACCAGGCGCTTGCTTTTGGCTCTTGCCCTATGCCGGACTCGACGTCGCAGCTCAGATCGCTGCTTACCTCAAACGCGTATTGTGACCCCGTGAATTCGGGCACGCGGGCCCGGTTCTGTCTACGTCCTTATGTCTATGGGCGCACTTCGCCCGCTTGCACAGCTGGCCTGAAGACCTTCGGTCTCGAGCTCTTCGGTAGGCTTCGCTGTACCTTCACTGCATCTCGGGCCACGTGAATTTGAAGGTGCAGGTCGTGTTGGATACCTCTTGGCGCCGCTCGTTTCCGAGGCTCACGTTTCTGGCGGGGTAGGTGAGCTGGATGGATGTCTCGCCGACGCGAAGGGTCGCGGTTCCAACCTTGCCGATGCCGTCCTCGATCGGAATGAGTCCACGGTTCGTCACGAGCGCGTAGCCATCGCGTCCGGAGACCTTCGCGCCTTGAATGACGAGTGCATTGTTGAGAAGACCGCCCGACTCGGTCGCGTATCGCATGCACGCGGAGTGTTCCTGGCCTCGTTCCGTTACCGGCTCTGCCGCCGAGCACGATGTGAGCGGATGACAGTACCGTTGCTCACCGACGGAGACCCCTTGATTCAGAGCTTGGGCTCTCGGAAACGTGATTGTCGTAGCTCCGCGGGGAAATCGACTCAGCACGTCCTCATCTGGAATCGTCTCGAGTTCGGGATTCACGGCTAGCGGCCCAGCCGGCGCGTGTGCGTTGGACGGAAGCCCCCCGCTACTGGGCGACTGCGCGCGGATCAGGAACTCGATGTATGTCTCGTTGTCGACGGGAATCTTCAAGGAGCTCTCTTCGATGCTCATACACGTTGGGCCGACGGTGCCGCGGATGGGCACGAACACGAGCTGGCTGCTTCGGTCGTCACGCAGCACAGCGATCGATCCGGAGAGTGTGCCGGACGAGCTCAATGTGGCGGAGGTTCCAACGATCTTCGACTCGACGGCGAAGGTTGCACCGTTCTTTACCGCGACGTAGCTGAACGAGGGAACGCGCACCGGGAATTGCTTCGTCACGACGCAGCCGGTTGCATACGTGCAGGAACGTCGCTCCACCGTGACATGACGCACGGAATCGTATTGGGGGACTTCTCCAGAACTCACGGCGCCCGCGAGACTCTGCAAGCTCGGAGTCTGACCGGCATCTGCGCACCCTTGGAGCCCAGACGCTTTCTCGAGCTTCACGGAGAACGTGGCGTCCGCCCGCGGAACGGTCCGGTACACGAGAAAGTACTCACCAGTCTGCTCGACCGTGTGAACGACGACGTTGGGGGCGCCGGTGTTCACGCCACCAGCCTTCACGTTTAAGTACTTCGTGCCCTCCTTGCGGACGACGTAGACGATCGACTTCTTTCCTGCGGCCACCACTGTTCCGGTAAGGCGTTCGCCCGCGCTTGCATTGAACTTCAGAGCGTTGAACTGGTTTGCCTTGAGGAAGGTTTCGTTCGGCAGCGTTTGCCCGTACGCGATCGACTTGGCATTGGCGAACACCGCCGAAGGGAAGTTGATGATCTCCGATTCGGCGACCTCCGTGTCTTCATCGGCACTCGGAGCTGCACACGCAGCCATGCCCGCGAGAGAAAGGACCCCAGACACGCAAAACACGAAAAGGCGAGAGAGCTTCATGTCGTCTCCTACGCGTACCGGAAACGATCCTCCCTCAGCTCAAGCACAGAACTATTTGTAATGATTGCGCAAAGACACGCGTCGGTTACTATGTGCCACTTTCTCCGTTCGCCGCATGGGATGAGGAACGGGAGGTAGCGGTCGCTCTCCACTACGCCTCCCTTGCGCCGCTCTCCCGCTACTTCCTCTCGCCCGTCGCAGTTCCCTGGATGTCGTAGCTGACGGCGCAGGGGGCTTGGGTGATGCCGGCGGCGGTGAGGTCTCCGCAGGTGCTGCCCTCTTCGATCGCGTAGCTGTAGGTCAGCGTTCCAGTGAACTTCGTTTGCGCGGTGTCGAGGGTCATGGTGACGGCGTCTTTTCGAGAGATCGCGCAGCCGGGATCCTTCGACGTCGCGGCGCGGACGATGTGCTGGGTCGTAGTCGAAAACGATGCTTTTCCATCGGGGCCGAGTTCGGCACCTACGGGCATGTCGCCCTGGGACCAATAGAGCCGGTTCGTGGGAGTTGACTCTTTGCGGAGTTCGACGCGGAAGTTCCAAGGCGTGGGAGCATCACCGCACGAGTTGTTGTGGAGCGTCCCGGAGACCGCATAGAAGCCGAGGGTCTCTCCGGGCTCTCGCAGATTCTTCCCCATGCAGCCGAGGAGGGGGGCGGAGACCACCAACGCGATCACCGCGCCCGAAAAGGGAGCGAAAAACCGCTGCCAAGCTCGATCGTGGAAGCGTCGCATCGATTGGCTATAGGCACAGCGCTCTCCTTCGGGCAAATTCGCGGCGTCGTGCGTTGGCTCCTCCGGCAAGCATCGAGCGCGTTCTGGGGCACGGCTCTCATCGTGCTGCTCGTATTTTTGGCGAGCGCAGTCAGCGACGAGGGTGCCGTCGCGTTCCGCGATCGCATGGGTCGCGTGCTTCCGACGCTGCCGCTGGCTTCGTGCTTGGGCGTATACCTCGCCATTCGGCGCGCGAAAGCTCGCGGTGAGCTTCGCGTCCTCTCCCTTCTCGGGGTGCATCCTTGGGTCAAGGACACAGCGTTCGGTGTGGGGGCCGTCGTTCCCTCGCTCGCGGCCGCCGTGTGGCTCCTCCGCGGCGGGCCTATCGAGGGTTTCTTTCCGCCCTCGCCGGCCACGGTGGAGTTCCGTGCATTGCCGAACGGAGAGGGTTATCAGAGCGAGCGGATCGGTCTGCGCTGGACGCACGCGAGCGGTCTCGAGAGCATTCCTGAAACAGCCCAGCGGCTCGCATCGGTAGCCCGGGAGCCAGCGGCGGTGGTGGTCGCGCTGCTCGCGGCGGGCCTCGTTCTCTTTGCGGCGCGCACAGAACGCAAAGAGGGCAAAGGCACGCTGTCGGTGCTCTTTGCCCTGATCATTGCCGCCTCGACCGTCACGGCGTTTCAGCTCGCTGCTTCCGGTCGGGTTGGGCCATGGTGGACCATCGTGCCCGCAGCCGCGCTCGTGGCGAGCGAAGTTGCCGTGCGAATGGGCCTCCGGGGGCTTACTTTTCGGACGTAGCTGCGCTGCCCGCCTTGCGGTCGAGCGCTTCTTGCAGGCCGCAACGCATACGGCAGGCTCGCTTGATTCGCTTGGCCTTCAGCGGGGTTGCAAGCCATTCGTGTCGCTTGCGGACGTTCCAGATTGCACGGTTCGACATGGTCTCGCGGCATTAGCGGCACCGCGATCCCCCGTCAAGCTCATTCGGGCAGTTTGAGCAGGGCGGCGTCCAAATGAACCGGCTTTCCGGCTTTGATCTGGACGACCTCATCCCTCGGAAAGTACCCCTCCGCCAGGATCGACACGTGACGGGGCCCCTCCGCGAGCGAGAAGCCAATGGGGCCTCCCGCCTTGCGCGCGACGAGATCGAGCCGCGATTCGTCGACCAGCAAGTACGCGCCTTCGGGGGCGTGCTCGACATAGAGGATACCGAGGGCCCTCTCCGGTGCTTTGGCCGGGCCGCATGCCGCGAGGAACGCACACGCAAGCGCAGGCACGAGCGACGGGAGCGAGAGAACCTTCTTGCTTCGCACGCCTTCACATTATCACGTTGCGCGCAGCCGCAAGCGTCGGATACGAGCGTCCGCATGTCAGCTGCGGTCAAGGTCGCGATCCAAAGGCTTCGCCCGGACGTCCCTCTTCCGGCTTACGAGACGGCGCTCGCTGCCGGTGCAGACCTGCGTGCCGCTCTTTCAGAAGCCATCGTTCTTCAGCCCGGGGCGATCGCTCGCGTTCCGACGGGCCTCGCGATAGCGATTCCGGAAGGCTACGAGGCGCAGGTCCGGCCGCGCTCCGGACTCGCGTCGAAAGGGATCACCGTGCCGAACGCACCGGGAACCATCGATGCCGATTATCGCGGAGAGCTGCAAGTGCTCCTCATCAATCTCTCGAGCGAGCCTTTCCGGGTCGAACACGGCATGCGTATCGCCCAGCTCGTCGTCGCGCCCGTGACCCGCGCGACGTGGGAAGAGTGCAGCGAACTTCCTCCGACGGACCGAGGCGCTGGCGGCTTCGGCTCGACCGGCACTTAGCAGCCGAACCGATTCACTCGCCCCGGGAGATGCCGTGGGCGCGGATCTTCTTGTGGAGATTCGTGCGCTCGACGCCGAGGAGCACAGCGGTCTTCGTGATGTTCCACGAGGTCGCACGGAGCGTCTCGAGAATGTAGGCGCGCTCCGACCGTTCTCGATGCTCACGCAGCGTCACGAAGCCTTCCGCGCCAATGCTCGACGGACCGAGTGTAGACCGCGCCCCGGAAGCGTCCGGACTCTCGTCTTCGTCGCCATCCGCGAACGGGCTTTCGTGAGGGTCCTCCGGGAGCTCGGCGATGGTGACTCTGTCGCCGGAGAGAATCGCCATGCGCTCGACGACGTTTCGGAGCTCACGGATGTTCCCGGGCCACGCGCGTGAGGAAAGGGCCGTCATCACGGCGTCGTCGATGGGCTTGTTCTTGAAGCCGTTTTCCTTGGCGAACGAGCGAAGAAACGCATGCACGAGCAGCGGAATGTCTTCGGTGCGCTCTCGTAGGGCGGGGCTTCTCAGAGGAAACACGTTGAGCCTGAAGTAGAGGTCCTCGCGGAAGTTCCCGCGCTCGACTTCTTTCGCGAGGTCCTTGTTGGTCGCCGCGAGCACGCGTACGTCCACATGCATCGTCGTCTCGCTGCCTACGCGGCTGATTTCACCGGACTGCAACGCGCGGAGGACCTTCGCCTGGGCCGTCAGATCCATGTCGCCGATTTCGTCGAGCAAGATCGTCCCTCCGTGGGCCTGTTCGAAGAATCCGCGCTTCCTGCTCTGCGCGCCGGTGAAGGCACCACGCTCGTGGCCGAAGAGCTCGCTTTCGATGAGCTCGCGAGGGATGGCCGCGCAGTTGACGCGCACGTAGTTGCCGTCTTTTCGTGTGCTCAAGCGGTGAATGGCCCGTGCAATGAGCTCTTTGCCGGTCCCGCTCTCGCCGAGGATGAGCACGCTCGCGCGCGTGGGGGCAACGCGTTCGATCTCGTGAAAAACGCGCTTGATTGCCGCGCTTTCTCCGATCATCTCGTGCCGACTGTCGGTTTCACGAATGACGCGTTCGAGCGCCTGACGCGATCGGGTCGCCTCGAGCACGTTCTTGACGCTCACGAGCACGCGTTCACGAACGAGGGGCTTTTCGAAGAAGTCTCGTGCTCCGAGCTTGATGGCGAGGACCGCGTCGTCGACGCTCGCATGTCCGCTGATGACGATCACGGGCACGTCATTTTCGTCGCGCCGGAGCCTCTCGAGGGCTTCGAGGCCCGACATCTTCGGCAGCTTCACGTCGAGGAGCACGAGGTCGACCGGTGCTTCGGCGATCGCGACGAGCGCTTCCTCCGCCGACTCGACGAGTTTCACGTCGTAGCCTTCGCCCTGGAGCACCAGTTGTAGCGTTCGCCGGATGTTCTTCTCGTCATCGACGACGAGGATCGTGGGTTTCGTCTCTTGCGCGACGTCACTCATGGCGGGCTATCCGCGACGTTCGAGGAAGGCGAGGTAGCTCTTGGCTTGGACCGAGAGAGGACTGTCACCATACGAGCGGAGAATGGTCGTGAAGGTGTCACGGGCGTCCTCCCACTTGTGCATCTGCAGGTAGACCTCGCCGAGTAGCAAAAGCGCTTCAGCCTCGAGCCCGGACGAAATGATTGCGACGTCCGACTCCGGATTCTTCGATTGGCTTCGTGCGCGCTCTCCCGCGAAGTGGATGGGAGAGTACGTTCGGAGCGCGTACTGGATACGGAGGACTGCGGCTTCGTAGTTGTCGCGCTTCAAATAGAAGCGGGCGACGTGGATCTCGTGACGAACGAGACGCCCCGTCACCTCGGCGAGAAGGCGCTGAATCTTCTTCGACTCCTTCGCCTCTGGATAATCGAGCAGGTATTGCCGAAGCTCGCGGTACGCATCGAGGATGGTCGCTTGATCGCGATCGTCGGCGCTCGGGAGGAGGAACGAGTCGCCGATTTGGCTGTACTGCGCCTCCGCGATGCGGGAGCGCGCGTAGGAAACCTCCTCCTGGTCGGAGCGGTGGTCGTGGATGAAGGCGCGATAGGCGCGAACGGCCTCGGTGAACTTCTCTTGCTCGAAGTCGGCATCGGCAATGCGAAGCTCGGCAAGGCGCGCGTAGCGTGAATAGACGAACTTGCGCTTCACTTCGCGGAACAGCGCCTGGGCTTCCAACCAGTTGTGTTCCTTGAACTCGACCATTGCCTCGTCGTAGGCGCGTTTCGCGTCTTCGGTGTAGTTCAGCGGCGAGTCGACCTTCGCCTGGCCGCAACCGGTCGACGCCAGGCCGAGAGGCGCAGCGCAGAGAAAGAGGGCGAGGAGCGTTCGCGATCGCACGACGGCTAGACGCATAGCCTACTTTTCGCCCCACCATCGCACGATTTTCGTCGGGAGCTCGGTGCGGCCGTCACGTTCGCATTCTCGCAGAATCGTGCGAACGAGGAGTGCGACGCGTTTCGCATGTGCGTCGGAAATCGCTCCCTCGCATAGGACCGTGCCACCTTCCTGAATGACCGCAACAAAGCGCTCGCTTGCACCGTCGGGCGCAACGATTTCACCCTCGTAGCGTGCCCGAACCGGTGGGTCCGTGGGCACGACGCGCTGGCGTCGAAGCGTGATGCGCAGCCCGGTCTCAGGGCGATTCCCGACAATTCCCATGGGATGCGGATGGTGCTAGTACACCGCTCACTGTCATGGTCGAGAAAAACCCGATCACCCCCGAAGCGGTGCCCGCCTGCGCGACGAACTCAACCACCGTAAGTCTGTGGAACGACCGACGATCGTCCAAATGGTCGCGACCGCCCGCGAACACGGTGACCTTTCGGAGAATGCCGAATACCACGCAGCCCGTGAACGGCATGCGTTCAACGAAGGCCGCATCAAGGAAATCGAAGACAAACTCGCGCGCGCGGACATCATCGATCCTCGAAGCTGAAGGGTGACCGCGTAGCGTTCGGCTGCACGGTCGTGCTTTCCAACGAGAACGGCGACGAAACGACCTACAAGATCGTGGGCGCCGACGAAACAGACACCGACAAGGGCCACATCTCCATCACGAGCCCGCTCGCCCGCGCTGTCCCATCCGCAAGGAAGCGGCGACGAGGTCAAGGTTTCACGCCCGGCGGCGAGCGCACGTACGAAGTAGTTTCCGTAGAATCTGGCGACTTGCGCCTATGAAGCGTAGCGAAACGCTCGGCAGCTTTGCGGCCAGGCTGGCCTCACGTTTCTGTCGTTCGTCGTCTTTCTTTGCTTTCGAGGCATGCGCATTCGGCCTGTACGAGCGGAAGTTCATCGCCGGCCCGTGGGAATTCGCGCCGTTTTGCTCTACGCGCTTCCGATCGCCGCGGCGATGGCGGCTCCTGTGGCCTTCTTCGGCGCCGTACTGCCGCTGAAGAGCGCGCGCCCTTTACGGCATGGCAAGCGCCATCTCGGCGCTCGTTTCCGTCTGCACGTACTTCACGATGGGAGGAAGGCGCGTCGTCGCGTATCGGCTGGCATTCACGCCCGCATCCTTCGTCGTGTCCTTTGCGGCACTCACGCATGCAGAGCGGACGCTTCGCGGACGAGTCCCTGGCTCGCACGCAAGGTGCCCTCGGTGGCGCGCTCGCAGCCTCTTCGTGGGCGCTCGATCGGTACGTCCTTCCGAGACTTTACGAAGGGCTCCACGCATTGTGGCTGCCTGGCTGGGCCATCGGCGTCGTCCTCGTTGTAGGGCGCTCTTCGCGGGCTCCAAGGCGAAAGGAGAACCACTTGACGATGCGCCGATGAGCAGCGGGACAAGACCGAGGCGCGCGCATCGCCGGGTTTGCGCTCCTCGGGTCCTTCTGACGTGCCTCGTCTGGGTGCAGCGCGGCGCGCGCGAGCTCCTTCGGTTCGACAACGTACGCCTCTTGCTCGCCGATCACGCACCACTCCTCGGGCGCGGCGTTCGCGTGGCGTCGAAGCTGGGGCACGCGGCTCCTCCGGCGGTATCGCCGTCGGGGAAGCCCCAGGCGGTGTGACCTCCACGACACTTCCCGGCGGCAACGTACCGAAGCTCGACTGGTCGGGGCGCGACATCGTCCTCATCACGATCGATGCGCTCCGTGCCGATCACGTGGGCTCGTATGGCTATGGCCGAAAGACGACGCCACGGCTCGACGCACTCGCTCGAGAATCTGCACGATTCACCCACGCCTACTGCCCCACGCCGCACACCTCGTACTCCGTCACGTCGCTGATGACGGGAAGTACATGCGCCCGCTCCTCGCACTCGGTCTGGGCGAAGACTCGGACACCTTTGCCTCGTACCTCCGGAAGTACGACTATCGCACCGCTGCTTTCTATCCGCCTGCCGTGTTCTTCATCGACGAGGAGCGCTTTCAAGGCATCCGGGACCGCCACCTCGACTTCGAATACGCCAAAGTCGAGTTCACGGAAGCCGGACCTCCGCATGGCGCAAATCAACGAAAGAGCCTGCGACCGCAGCCAAGGATCGCCCACTGTTTCTGTGGCTTCATCTGTTCGAGCCCCACGAACCCTACGAAAAGCATGCGGGCTACGGAATTTCGGGGACAGCGACATCGATCGCTACGACAGCGAAATTGCGGCCACCGATGCGTTTGCAGGTTCCGTCATCGATCGCATCCGCGAGCTCAAGAAGGACCCCGCCATCATCGTCACCGCAGATCACGGTGAAGAGTTCGGCGATCACGGTGGCCGCTACCACGGCACGACGGTCTACGAAGAGCAGGTGCGCGTTCCACTGCTCGTGCACGGGGCTGGCGTTCCAGTAGGCGAGGTGAAGGTTCCGGTCCAAACCATCGACCTTTTGCCCACCGTTCT
Source organism: Polyangiaceae bacterium (assembly GCA_046351415.1). GTDB lineage: Bacteria > Myxococcota_A > Polyangia > Polyangiales > Polyangiaceae > JABFRG01. The sequence goes on from JAXLYO010000007.1 coordinate 93,324, forward strand.
CGGGGCCCTCGGTGTGCCCGTGCCGCCGCGTCTCCGCGGGAGAAACCTCGGCAGCTTGCTTGCGGGGCAGGGCAGGGAAGCCGGGGATCGAGCCGGCTTCGCCTTCGCAGAGGCAGAACACTACACGATGGTCGCCGAAGGTCCGAACCGACTCGTGTGCGAGCGCCAAATCGGCGCCTGCACTCTCTACGACGTCGCGAAAGACCCCCGCGAGACGCAGCGCGCCGGCGATCCCAACGACCCACGGACGGCGCAGACGATCGACACGCTCAAAGCTCTCCAAGTGAAGACGGAGCGCGCCCATGGCCTCTTCGAAGGCGACCGCGGCGCACGCATGCCCGAGGCGCTCAGACGAGCCCTTGCAGGCGATCGAGAAGCTGCGGTCGACGTCGCTGCGCTCCTCGATGACGCTCGCCCTGACATTCGGCTCGCGGCCGCAGACGTACTCTTCCACCTGCGGGCACCGGCAGCCATCTCGTATCTCGAGAGAGCACGAAAAACCGAGGACAAATCGGAGAATTTACACGCAATCACGCTTGCGCTCGCCCGCACCAAAGAGGCCACGCTGCCGGAGATTGGCCCTATCCTGGCGAGCGCGAACGAGCTCCATAGGCAGCGCGCAGGCTGGCTTCTCGCCGAACTCGAAGATGCGCGCGGCGAGGAGATGGCGCTCGCACTCTTCAAGAATCGCCGAACGCTCGACCTCGAGGAGCAACGGGAGCTCGTGGGCGCCCTTGCGCGCATCAAGTCGCAGCGAGCGGTTCCGGTGCTCATCGAAGCGCTGGGCGACGTCCGGCTCCGGCCCTATGTGGCCGTGGCGCTCGGCGCGATGGGCGACGCGCGCGCCAAAGCACCGCTGCTCGAGCTCTTCGCGAAGGAGCCTTACGTCGGAACACGGCTCTTCGAGGCGGCCGCGCTCGAAAAGCTCGGAGCGACCAAGGAACTCGAGCCAGGTCTCCTCCATTGGTTGGGCGATCACGAGCTCTTTCCAGGCATCGGCCGGTTCGTCGTTTCCGGGCGACTGCATGGTGGCCCGCTCGACGGCATTCTCGCGCGCCCTCGCGGCGAGTCTCTCCGTGCGGAGGGGCCTCTGCCCGTGCGACTCGTCGTGGCCGTGGACCGGGCCGAGGGGAAATCCGACACGGAAGAGCCTTCGGTCCGACTCTCCGGCTTCGAGGGGCTCGCGCCTCAGCCGATTCCCATGCTCGCGACGAACCAAGAAGACCTCGATCGCGCCGAATTCGCGTCGGAGACTCGCGAAGAGCGCGGCAAGAGACTCGCGCGCCGTGGTGCCGACGGAGGGGCGCCCGAGGGCTCTCCCGTGCGCCTTTGGTACTTCGACGTGCTCGCGTTTCCAGCGGCCGTGCGCGGAAAACGGTTCGAAGTGGCCGTGTTGCCGGCCTCCGCGGGCAAGGTGGTGGGTCTGCGGGTCGTTCCACTCCAAGTCCGCCCGTAAACCCGCGAAAATGCAGCTTCCGGTCTACTCACGACCGGGCTATACGGGAGGAGAGATGGCAGACGAGAAGAATTCAGCTTCCGCCGAGACCGGCGACGGCGAGAAAACGGACGCAGCGGACGCGGCCAAGGACAGCGCGAAGCCGTCCGTGAAGGCCGAAGCGGCCGCGGAAGGCTCCACGAAGGCCGAATCCACGGAGGCCGCGAAGTCCGAAAGCACCGAGAAGAAGACCGAGAAGAAGGCTGACGAAAAGGCCGAGCCGGCGGACAAGACGGACGACGACGAAAAAGCCGAGGCGAAGAAAGCCGGCGTCGACGACATCGCGCGCCGTGCATTCGCCCTCGCCGAAGAAACGGCCGAAGAGAAGTTCGAGCGCGAACAAGAAGCCAAGCTCGCGGAGCGTCGCGCCGAAGCCAAGAAGGCGAAAAAGAAGGGCTCGCTCGAAGCAGCAGCCTCGAAGAAGCTCTCCGACATCGGCACGAAGTCCATCGAGCGCAAGAAGAAGAAGGCCGAGGAAGAGGCGGCAGAGGAGGAGGAAGCTTCCGCAACCGCCAAGGTCTACGCCGATCCGCTCCTCGAGCGAACGACGCGCCTTACCGCGTGGGCGTCGAAGAACAAGAACGTAGTCGGCTACCTCATTGCGGCCGCCGTGGTCGGGCTCGTGGGCTCGTTCGCCTACATGCACTTCAAGCAGCAAAAGGAGGGCGAAGCCTCGGCCGAACTCGTGTCGGCGATCGCGGCCCAGCGCGGCCGCGTCGGCGAGCTCCCCAAGAACGCGAAGGGCGAAGACGACGAGAGCATCACGGGGCCAACCTACAAGACCGCCGCCGAACGCTCCGACGACGCCCTCAAGAAGTACAAAGAAGTCCAGAGCAAGTTCCCCGGCACGGGCGCAGCCATTCTGGCGCGTCTCGCCGAAGGCTCCGTCCACCTCGACAAGCACGAGTCGGATGCGGCGTTCCAGGCCTTCACGGACGTGAAGAACTCGGCGCTCGCGCTCGCAGACAAGGAAGTGAAGGGCCGGGCGATCGAAGGACTCGGCTTCGCCCAGGAGCAGAAGGGCCAGAACAAAGAGGCGCTCGCGACCTTCAAAGAGCTGGAGACCACGGTAGAAATCGCGGGCTTCAAGGAAGTCGCCATCTATCACCAAGCACGCCTCCACGAGGCGCTTGGCGAGAAGGACAAAGCGAAGGAGCTTTTGCTCTCGCTCCACGAACGCATCAACAAGCCCGATCAGCCGCCGCTCGACTACCTGAAGGAAGTGGTCGACGAGCGTCTACGCGCGCTCGACCCAAAGGCCGTCCCCCAAGAAGACCCGCTGAAAGGTCTTATGGGGGGAGGGGGCATGACCCCCGAGCTCATGAAGCGCCTCCAACAGCAAATGAAGAACAAGCGTCCCGGCGGCGCACCGCCCCCTCCAGGCGGCGGCGGTGGCGGACACTGACATGCGCGCCTTCCGCGCGAAATCGTCGCGTCCTCTCCGAGCTCTCCATCGTCTGGCCGCGGGCGCGGGCCTCGTGCTCGCGTTCGGCGCCTTGGGAGCTGGGCTGGGCTGCGGCGCGTTCGACCTCAGCACGAGCGAACGCGTCAACGATCGCGTGAACCCGGAAGTTCCGCTCTGGAACGCGCGTCCGTCGGGCGCGCTCGAGGTGGCCTTCAAGCGAGAACTCACGGTCAAGGGGCGCACCACCGGCGAAGAATGGGAACACGGTCGCGGCGAGATCGACGCCGCGAACGCGCGCATGTTCATGGGCTCTGCAGACCACGGGCTCTACGCCCTTCGAGCAACCGACGGCAGCACCATCTGGCGATTCGAAACGCTCGGCGCGGTCCAGTCAGAGCCGTACTACGATCGCGAGCTCGACATCGTGTACTTCGGTGCCCACGATGGCGCCCTCTACGCGGTGAGGGCCTTCGACGGCTCGCTCGTGTTCCGCTTCGATACCGGGGCCGAAGTGACACGGAAGCCGGTCCGTGACGGCGAGACCATCTTCGTAGGCAATGCCGCTGACTACCTCTACGCGCTCGACCGGCGCACCGGAAAACGCAAGTGGTCGACGCATCGGAACTCGGCGCTCGGGATGGAAGTGTCCGGCTACTCCGGCCCCGCTTATGACAATGGCCTCGTGTACATGGGCTTCTCGGACGGCCACGTCAGCGCATTCGACGCGAAAGACGGAACCGAACGCTGGTCGCCGGTCGACCTCTTGGCCGATGCAGAGCAACCAGGCGGGGAAGCGGCCAAGTACCTCGACGTCGATACGACGCCCATCGTCGACCGAACGGCCGGCAGTGGCGGTGCGGTTTACGTCGCGGCCTATGCCACCGGCGTCTATGCGCTCGATGCCCGCAGCGGGTCGCGCCTCTGGTGGAACGACAAAGTGACGGGCGTCACCGACATCATGATGTACAGCGAGCCCGCACACGTCGACCGGCCCGGCGAACCGCCGGTTCCGGCACGCAAGATTCTAATCGCCTCGAGCGGCGCGACGGGCCTTTGGGCGCTCGACCTCCACAACCAAGGAAAGGTGCTCTGGCGAAACCGCATCCCGGAAGGCGGCATTACGTCGCCGGTTCCATGTGGAGGTGCCATCGCCATCGGCACGTCGCGCTACGGACTCTTCTTGCTCTCCCCACGGAACGGCAAGGTGATTGACGGCATCGACCTAGGCACCGGCTTCACACAAACGCCGGCCGTCTTCGGTGGCAGGCTCTTCGCGCTCACGAACGCTGGTACGCTCCTCGGCCTTCGCGTCGAACACCCGAAGCCGCCGCCCGAGCAATCACCGTATCCGCCGTTCGGCGTCGCGGCCGTACCGTAAGCGCCGGCCGGCCACGCCCCAAAAGAACGCGAGCGGCAGATCAGTACGAAACCTGGCAGCCTTCGGCGACGCTCTGAGCCTGGGGTCCGGCGCACATCGAGACGCACTTGCGCTTTTCGCACTTCAGGCTTTCGCAAAACGACGAATGCCAGCTGCCGACACCATTACGATTGCCAAAACAATCCGTCCCAGTCCGCAGGCTTCTGAGGGGTGTCGGCTCACTTGGAACTGCGGGATCGCCGTTCTGACCGTAAAGGTTTCCGCAGCCCAAGAAGACCCCCAAAATCACAAGTCCGTACGCACGCTTGGCCATGGTAGAGCTCATAGCAGCGGCTGGGAGGGCGAGGCAATCAGCAACCATCCGTGACGGACGGGCACGCGCTCGAGCAGGCATTTTCCTCGCTATCGCAGCGCTCCCGGCAGCTCTTCTGCGTCCGAGGATCCATCTCACAGCGGGTCGCGCACTCGTCGAACTTCCGCGAGCAGTTCGAAGCACACACCGAGTTCGCCACGATGCAGCCGCTCGAGCTCACGAGAAGCCAGGCGACCGCCAGGAACGACACGACGCCAACGCGCCCAAGCATCCCACGCCACACACGACCAACGTCGCTACCCACGGCTCGACTGCGGATTGGCTCCACGACATAGAGAGACGGACCGGCAACCCGGGTCACGCAAAAAATCGTCTCCGCCAAGCCGGAAAAGGGCGCCGCGTTTGCGGCCACAGGAAGTTCCGGTTCGGTCAGTGCCCCCGCATCGACCCTCCTCATTAGTTTACATAATGCATCTTATACGAATTTTGAACACGGCTCTGCTGGGGGAGAATCGCGGCGATTTGGCGTGGTTCGAAGCCATACTCGTAGACCTCATTCCACAGCACGTTTCTCGGTATCCCGAACCTAGAGACCGGCTTCCGCGACGGAAATCCGTACGCGCCGACGCAGGTTCAAAACGTGGTTGCTCGGACTCGCGGGTCGCTACGCGGGCCTGACCGTGACGACGCTCCGGAGCGACTTTGGTGTGATCGAAGTTCGTTCGCTGAAGCGAGCGCTTCGCTTCGCCATCGGTTCGTTCGGAGCCATGGCCCCAGATAAGGCGGCGCCGACCCCTTCGACCGCCCGAGCCCAATCGCGACGTTGGTCGCGCGTGGCGGCCTCCGCCGTTCGCGGGCACGGTCTGCTCGATTTGGCGTCTCCGACCTAGCGAAGCGGCGTGACGACGTTGCAGCCGATGCTGCTCGACGTGAACCAACAACACACCGTGACGTCGAAGGCCGTGCCGCACCAGACTTCGCCCGTGTCTGGAGTCTCGACCGCCTGCGCATCCACGAAGCCCGGCGACCTCGCGAGTGTATCGACGCTCGCGAGAGCATCCTGGGGCGAGCGCGCTCTCGCCGCGACGAGCTTCCTCTCCAGCGATCGTCTGCAGGTCGCATTCCACTCGGGACAGGAAAACGAGACCGTGGCCTTCCCGCTCACGAGCGGACGCTCCGCCGCTGCGCTCTGCTCGATTTCGTCCCGCGGGGTCTCCGCGGTACAGCCGGCCGCAGTCGCCCCCATGAGGCCCATTCCGAGCACACCAAGCAGCCATTTCATCCGCGCGTTTCTCAGGCTCATCGCAGCCCCCCTCGTTCAGATGACGTCCATGTGCGCGGTGCACGAGATGTAGAACCACCCTCCGTCGCAGCACCACGACACGAGCGCTCCGTTGTCCTCGAAGCTCCCGCAACGGTGCCAAGGCTCGGGCTCGTCCGGATTGTCGTGGGCCGCACTGTAGCCTGGGTCCCGGGTTGCCTGGTCGATAGCCCGAAGCACGCTGCGCGGTGCTTTCGCCTTCGAGGCCGCGAGCTTCGACGACACTTGTTCCCGACAGCTCGCGTCCCAATCCTTGCACTTGAACGTGATGGATCCGCGCTTCGCCGACACGATTTCGCCTTCACTGCTCGACGTTGCCTCGTCGAGCGCCGCGGAGCACCCCGTCAAGAGCCCCACGAGAACCGACATTCCCACCACGCACCCGAGACCTTTGATCGCCTTCGTCTTCATCTTTGCTTCCCTTTCACTTCTTGCTGTCGACGTTGCCGGTGTTCGAGCCGCTTCCGTTCGGGTTGTTCACGCTGAAGTCGATCCCGAGATAGAAGGAAAAGTCGCACGTGAACGTGCCGCTTCCATTCACCGCATCGCAGCAGATTCCGACGATGCCGATGCCTCCGCAGAAGTGCACGGGCTCCGGCCCCTCGTCCGCCATCTCCGAGATGAACTGCGGCGACTGAGCAAACGTGTCCATGGCGCGGAGAACCGACGCAGGGTCCTTCGCCCTCGCTGCAACGAGCTTTTGGTTCAGCGCTGTGCGGCAGCTGCTGTTCCAGGCAGAACAAGCGACCCGAACGCTACCCTTTCGCGGGGCTTGCGCGAGCGAGTCGTTGCTCTGTGCCGTTGCCTCATCTCCTCCGTCCGCCGAAGCAGCGGCGCAGCCGCTCGTCAACAGAGCTGCACCCCACGCCAATCCCAGCACCGTCGCCACGCCACCCAACTTCTTCATGAGCGTTCCTCGTTCCGTCGTCGTCGCGACCGTTCCGGCGCTCACGCAACATGCGCGTGCATCCGAGTCGTCGCTTCGAAGGGAAAGACCGGACGGGTGCGGACCCGTCGCACCGATTTTCGAAAAGATTCTCGCGACATCGAGTGTCACGAACGTCGCGCGTGCTTCTTACGGCTTTGCGTGCACGCGCGTCGCTTCCATCAGCGACTTGCGTACGGCGGCGACGGCAGCTTTGGGTAGCGGTGGGAAGTCGAAGATCGCCCGGAACCACACTGCATCGGCGTAGAGGCCGCAGTGCACGATGGTCACCGGGTCGATGCCGTCATTTTCCATGTGCTTCTGGCAGCGCTGCTGTGACTGCCGGAGCGGCTCGACGAGCGACGATTTGAGCGCCACGACGGCGATGAGTGCCCGCCCGAGGCCTGCGATTTCCGGCGATTCCATGGCCTCGACGAACGCCCGCGTGAAGCGCCCCACGGGCTCTTTGTCGGCTGCTGCTCGTGCGAGCACCATACCTTCGAACTCGAACACGAGCTTTTCGACGAGGGCGAGGACGAGCGCATCTTTCGAGGGAAAGTGATGGGTGAGGCCGCCCTTCGAGATCTCTGCCTCCTTCGCCACGGCGTCGAGCGAGAGTGCCCCTGCCCCGTCGCGCGTCGCGATGAGGAGAGCCGCTGCGAGGGCCCGCTGACGAAGGTCGGAAGGCGCTCGGGACATCAGGCGGCGGCGCGAAGCTCCTCGGGGGTCCCGACTGCGCCCGCGTGCACCTTGGCGAGGGCTTGCTTCGTCGCGTCTTCGGCGGGGTCGACGACGACACCGAGCTCGGCGCGCACCGACTCGAGCGGCATGGCCAGGTACTTCGTCCAGTCTTGCCCTACGAGCAGCTTTGCCTTTTCACCCATGGCCCAACCTCGCGCGATGGCAGCAATGCGCCCTCTCCCTTCGCTCGGTGTAAATAGCACGGAATTGAGGAGGCCCGCGCTCAGGATGGCGACCGGAAGCGGAGCGTCGAACTGCGCCGCATAGAAGGCCTGCAGGCCAAGTTCGCTCGCCACGTCGGGGCCGAAGCCCGTCAAAACATGCCAGAGGTCGTGGGTCTCGTAGAGGTGCGCCGAGAGCCACTCGACGTCATTCGTAGGGTCCGTGCGCGGGAGAGCGCCCGGGTCGAGGTTGGCTGCGCGGAAAAAGGCGGCCGCTGCGCGACCAAAGGAACCTTCGGGTAGCTTGTCGAGGTCGGAGAGCACGAGGGTCGGCGTCCGGAGCATCACCTTGCGGGGCGCATCGAGCTCGGGTCGTTCGAAGACCTTCGTAAACTGCGCCACGCTCTCCGGATCCGTCCGAAGCGTGTCGACGAGCGAGAAGACGACTTCCAGCTGCGACGGGTCTTTGGTGATGCGTGCGAGGGCGTACAGGACCTTGGCAGAAGCGATGAGGCTCGGCATGCGGTAGATATGATACCGACCATTCGGTCTGTCAATGCCGACCGAATGGTTTTTGCGATCGGCTCCGCGCCTACTCCGAATTGCCTACCTGGATCCCGGTCCTGGATCAAAAGCAAGTCACCGGGTGCAGCTGGCGCGAGAAACATCAATGATTCTAAGGGATCGAAGCTGGCACAGTTGTAGCTTATGAACGCACACATGAGCACAATGTGGGATAAACTCCGGACCCCTCTCCTTGCCCTCTCACTCGCCGGTATTCTTGGCGCAGGCACTGGCTGCGCAGGCGCCGCCGAGGAGGATGACCCCTTCCCCACCTCTGAGGACGAGATTCAGCAGTCGGTCGGCGAGAAGCTCGCCGGCGTGTACGCGAACGGCGAAGGTGCGCTCACCGAACTCACGCTCGAACGCAAGAAGGTGAACGGGCGCTACAGCTACGACTTCACGGCGAAGCAGCGTGTCATGTGCGTACGCGCCCCATGCCCCGCGCTCAGCATCAAGGGCAAGTGGTTCGCCAACAAGACCGTGCTCTCGCTCGATGTAACAGGGCCTTCACGCCTCGAATACCGCTACAAGCTGACGGCAAACGACCTCTCGCTCCGCGACAAGGAAGGCAACGAGCTTGCCCGTCTGAAGAAGCAACTCCCTTCCAACAACCCGATCGCGAAGGCGCTCAAGGACTTCGGCATCTCGAAAGCCCAAGTCGACATCCCCGACGCGGACGTGAAAGCGCAGGAGGCGCTCAGTGGAAATCGTGTGAAGTTCGAGCCGGCCTTCCGCGCGGCCCTTCAGAGCTTCTTGAACGACGACGACGGCGGCGAGAGCCCGCTCGGTCTCATCAATGACCTCGATGCAGACGACTTGCCGGAGGGATGCGGCAACCTCAGCTCGAAGAAGCAGCGCCTCGTGTGCTTAGTCAACAGTCCGGACACGGAGATCGGCATTCTCAAGATCGGTCAGAGCGCCGAACAAGGCGAAACGGTGAAGGAGAATTGGATCTTCACGATGAGCCTTCCGCAGCTCTCCGACCACGGCCACTGGGCCATCGTCGACCGCAAGGGCCAGGAAGCCACGTACAACTACGGCTTCAACTGACGGAACCGCGGCACGAACCCCTCAATCGCGTGGTTTCACGGGCATTCCGTGGAGCCACGCGGTGACGATTTCGGCGAATGCGAGCGGCTGTTCGAAATACACGAAGTGCCCAGCTGCCCCGACGGACACGAGCTCGGCTCGCCACACTTTGGCTGCGGCCTCGAGGTTCTCGCGACCAATCACGTGACTCTCTTTGCCTGCGATGAGAAGGGCCGGTATGTCGAGCGGCATGGCGATCCCGGGCGGTGTGTCCGACAGGTAGCCTTCACTTTCGAGAACAGCGACGGCATGACTGGGATTGCACCCCATCATCTGCGATGCGTCGTCGAGCGCCTCCATCTCGGCCTGCTTGTCGCTCGATGCATAATGCATACGTTGCTGGAGCGCTTTGCGTCCGGCGAGAGCATAAATCTGCCGTAGCCGTGCCACCGCGGAGCCGCTCCGAGTGGCGAGCGAATGAATTTCGTCCGCGTTTCCCGCGAATGCCTTGGCCGCGATCTGATCTACAAAGGCGATTTGTTGCGTGAGGGCGCGTTCGACGTACGGCGTGGTGTCGACGAACACCACCCTCGTCACGTGGTCCGGGAAACGATGCGCATATTCCGCCGCGACGATGCCACCGAACGAGTGACCGATGATGGCCACTTTCTGGACACCAATGGCCGTTCGGATGCGATCGATGTCGTCCACCGTGTGGCGCATCCCGTATGCGCTGTCGGCCCCTTCGAAGACCGAGCGCCCGCAGCCGCGCTGATCGATGTAGAGCACACGAAAACTCTGCTCGAGCAACTTGCCTGCGCTCTGTTCGAACGCGTAGGAGTTGTAGCCAGGGCCGCCGTGGAGGTAGGCGAGCACAGGGGCGTTCTCGCGTCCTTGCAGCTTGTACCAGACGGAAACACCATCGGGCATCCGCAGGGTCGTTCCGCCATGGAGGAGTCGATTGCTCGGGCAGGTGTTGCTTTGGGCGGGCCCCCCTTCCCCTCGAGGTGACCTTGCAGGCCCGCACTGGGTAGCGAGCACTGCGAGGCCGAGGACGAGGGTGCGAGCAAGCGCGGTGGAGATGTTCGACACGCCCTTGCCCTTCAAGTCTTGGGGCAGGAAGCGGCCTGAGCGGCGAGGCCCTGTTCGACGAGGATGCTCGGCTTGTCGCTCGCAACACACCAGAGTTGGTGCGCCGCGCGCGTGGCTCCGACGTAGAGCGCGTGACGCGCTTGTGACGTGTCTGGATAACTCGCGGCATTCGCGTCGACGAGGATGACCTCGTCGAACTCGAGGCCCTTCGTCTGACGGACGTCGGTCACGTCGACGCCGGCGTCCCAGGTGAAGTCTTGCTTCGAAACGCGACGGAGGTTCGGCACCTCGGCGCGTTCGAGGCCTTCGTAGTAGGCCTGCGCCTGTTGCGGGAAGCGGGCGACCACGGCCACATTCGCGTCTCGATCGGAGAGCGCAAGCTCTTTCAACGCGTCGGCGACGAACGAGACCGCCTCGCCGACCGATGCGAAGGAGAACTGCTCCACCGGCGGACCGTTGCGGGTTGCGATGGGCTCCGCCTCGTGCGCGTAGGGTCCGAGCACGCCGCGAGCAAACGACGTGATCTCGGCCGTGGAACGGTAGCTGACTTGCAGGGGTTCCACCGATTGCGCCTCCATGCCAAGCTCCGAGAGCAAACTGCGCCAGTCGAACTCACCACGTGAATCGTCGTCGTCGAGCATACGCTGGGCAACGTCACCCGCGAGGGTAACCGGCTGCCCCGGCGCGACGAGGTCGAGAAGAACGCGGAGTTCCACCGGACCCGAGTCTTGAACCTCGTCGACGAACAAGTGCGTGAGCCGAATGGGCTCGCCCGTGACTTGGAGAACGGGGCCCCGGAGTCTCTGCCAAATTCGCAGCAGGAGCCCGAGGTCCTCCGCGTCGAGAGAGGGCGTCTCGCCATCGCGATCGCCTTCCGCGCGAATGCGTGCTTGCCTCACGCACCATTCGTTGAACTGCGTCAGTTGCCCCTCCCCAATGGTCGGCGCGACCTTCTCGAGCAGTGGCCTGTTCGTGGTAACTTCGTCCCATACCGCGAGCACATTGCGACACTTCGTCGCGATCTCTGCGATGACGCGGTCCGCAGCGGCCTTCGTGATGTCGGTAAGCTTCGCGGCTTTGATGCCAGGCAAGTCGCGTTTTCCGGCCACCCAGTTCTGGAGAAGACCGGCTCGAACGCCGGGCGGATGATCCTTCGTCGAGCGCCAGGCGGCGAGGATCTCGTCTCCCCCATCCCACTTGGCCATCGTGCTTTCGAGCCTCGCGGTGGCTTGCGCCGTCACCTGCGAGACGACCTCTTCGACTGCGTGGAGGATGGCTGCGGACATCTTGATGCGCGTGACGGCCGGAGGCGTCTCTTCCGAGATGCGCGTCGGCAAGCTCGGAAGCAAGTGCATGACCATGCGGGTCGCGAAGCGGTGGAACGTCAGTATGGGAACGCCCTCGACCCCGAGGTCCGGAAGGACGCGGCCGGTGTAGTGGATGAGCGCCTCGTTCGGAACGACGACGAGCATCTTCTCGTCGCGAAAGCGTTGGGGGTTGATGGAATGGAGATACGCGATGCGGTGCAACCCGACGGTCGTCTTTCCGCTACCCGCGCTGCCTTGGATGACGACGAGGCCGGCTGCCTCCTTCGTGATGAGCTCGTATTGAGGGCCATCGAGCAGCGAAGCGATGGCAGAGAGCACGCGCTCCTCTTTGGTCTGGTCCGGGTCCTTCCGACCTTCGGAGGACGACTTGAGACGAGCGCTGTAGCCCTCGCTGCGTGTCCACGTTCCGTCGGTCTTGCGAACGAAGGTTCCCTGCGGCGAAGAGACGCGAAGCAGCTGACCGTTCGTGATGGCCACGCTGCGACGGATGATGACGCTGCCTTCGACTGCAACGTCGCCGAGCGTCTCTTCGTAGTCGTCCTCTTCGCGATAGCGATAGAAGATGCGGCTCACGGGAGCGTTGCGCCAGTCGACGATGCGAATGCCTGCGCTCGAATCGACGTACGAGCGTGCGCCGACGAGAACGTCGCGCTTGCGAAGCTCTTTTCTCCCAGGCACCGTCTCTTCGAGTCGCAGGTGTCCGAAGTACGGACTTTTCCTGTCGACGATTCCCGTCACGCTGCGGCCGCGTTGTGCCTTGAGCGCGCCGAGATGATGCATCTGTTCGAGGAGCGCCGGCAGGTCTTCGGGCTTGGCCGTCGCGAGTTCTTCCCGAACCTCCATCAAGCGGTGGTCATCGTTGAAGGGCCCTTCCGCGGATGCCTCCGCTGCGGCCAGCGCTCCCGTAACGGTCGCCAAAAGCTTCAATTCTTCCGCGACGATGCGGCTACCTTCAGCGTCGTTTTCGAGGCCCGGGATGCGGTGCGAGGCTTCCATGGAGAGGGTACGTGCCTACCCGCCCGCCGTGCGTCCTGCAAGGACGAAAATCGACCGAACTTGGCCCGAAAGTTTCGGGCGCGGTCGAATGTTCGCGGCGGCGCCGACAACTAGGGAGCAGTCACCAGGAGTTCAGCATGAATAGCTTCCTTCCTTTCCCGTCCATGCTCAGAAAAACGATCGCTTTCCTCGCGTTCGCGGTGATCCCAAACGTCGCCTTCGCCGAGGACGCGAACGAAAGTCTCTCGGATACGGACATCTTGACGACAGTCCGTATCAATCAACCCGTCGTGCGTCAGCGCTGCTGGGAACCGCGGAAAGCATCCGTGGGAACGACCAGTGTGCGCACGGCCATCAAGGTGACGCCCGATGGACGTGTGGAAACCGTCGAAGCATCGGGAGACAGCGATGCGATGGTCGAGTGCGTGACGCGGCAAGTGCGCACGTGGCGCTTTCCCGCGAGCAAGAAGGCCTCCACCGTGCAGGTGCCCTTCAAGTTCGTGATGCAGCGCTGACGTAGAGGGCCGGCGTCAAACCATCACAGGCGAAACAAGTCCCCGTCTTTGACGAGGAACGTTTCGGTCTTGAAGGCTCGTGCGCAGTCGCGCTCCGTACGCGAGCGGAAGCCCGGCTTGATGTGATAGAGGCCGAGGGGTACGTCGCGCATGCGCTTGGCTTTCTGCGCGTCCTTCGCGAGGAGCTCGGGCGTGTAGTGTTGGCTGACCTTCGCGAAGCGCGCTTGTTCGTTCGGGAAGCTCACCTCCGCGAGCACGAGCTTGATCGCCGGGTCCGCGTCGACGACCTTCCAGAAGGCCTCGGTGGGACCTGTATCGCCCGTGCACGCAAAGCCAGCTTTTCCGCGAGTGATCGCGTAACCGACGGCGCCTTCGCAGTGATTCACGGGGACGGCTCGCACGGCGTACTTGCCGATCATGACGGCCTTGTTCTCGGGAATGACGAGGTACTCGAGCGAAGGCTTCGCGCGGCTCGGTATCTTGGCGAAGTCAGGCCAAAGCCTTCCCGAGAAGAGGTCGGACTTCAAGACGCGCAACGTCGCCGCGGTACCGCACACGACGAGCGGCGGAGCGCCGAGCTGCGCGCGCGTATCGAGGATCATAGCGATGTCGCGTACATGATCGAGATGCGCGTGGGTGACGAGCACGTGCGTCAGCTTCGCCTGCTCTTTCACGGCGAGCGCGCGACCGAGTGCCCCCGCATCGACCGCGACGACTCCGTCGATGATGAACGCCGGCAACCCTTCTTTCGGTGTTTCTCCCCCGTTGCAGCCGGCGATTCGAAGCTCCACGTTCCGAACTCTAAGGCACCCGGACAAATCAGGCCAAAAACGAAGGGCCAGACGGTTTTCCCGTCCGGCCCTTTCCATTCCTCGCGTGGTGGACGCGGGGAGCGCAGTGCGATCAATCCATGTCGAAGTCGCCGCCCATGCCGCCCATGCCGCCCATGCCGCCCATACCGCCCATGCCGCCCATGCCACCGCCGCCACCGGCGGGAGCAGCCTTCTTGGGCTTATCGGCGATCACGGCTTCGGTCGTGAGCATCATACCGGAGACGGATGCGGCGAACTCGAGCGCGGAGCGAACGACCTTCGCAGGGTCGATGACACCGGCGGCGAGCAGGTCTTCGTACTTCTCCGTCGCGGCATTGAAGCCGAAGTTGCCCTTGCCGTTCAGAACCTTGTCGACCACGACGCTGCCGTCGGTGCCGGCGTTCTTGGCGATTTGACGCATCGGCTCTTGAACCGCGCGGCGGATCAGTTGAACGCCGTGCATCTGCTCGCCGGAGAGCTTGAGACCGTCGAGGACGGCGCTCGCACGGAGCAGCGCAACACCGCCGCCGGGAACGATGCCCTCTTCCACGGCTGCGCGGGTCGCGTGCAGCGCGTCTTCCACGCGGGCCTTCTTCTCCTTCATCTCGGTCTCGGTGTGTGCACCGACCTTGATGACCGCCACGCCGCCCGCGAGTTTCGCGAGACGCTCTTGGAGCTTCTCTTTGTCGTAGTCGCTCGTGGTGTTCTCCATCTGCTTCTTGATGGACTCACAGCGGGCCTTGAGGTCCTTCTGGTCACCCGCACCGTCGACGATGGTGCAGTTGTCCTTGTCGATGCTGACGCGCTTGGCCTTACCGAGGTCGCTCATCGTGACCTGGTCGAGCTTGAGACCGAGCTCCTCGGCGATCACCTGACCACCGGTCAGAATCGCGAGGTCCTTCAGCATTTCCTTGCGGCGATCACCGAAGCCCGGCGCCTTGACGGCAGCGACCTTCAAAAGGCCACGGAGCTTGTTCACGACGAGCGTCGCGAGCGCTTCGGCTTCGACGTCTTCCGCGATGAGGAGAAGCGGGCGGCCTTCGCGCGCAACCGTCTCCAAGATCGGGATGATGTCGTTCATCGCGCTGATCTTCTTCTCGGTGATGAGGATGACGGGGTTGTCGAGTTCGACGGTCATCTTCTCAGCGTTCGTGACGAAGTACGGGCTCAAGTAGCCGCGGTCGAACTGCATCCCTTCGACGACTTCGAGCGCCGAATCCATGCCCTTCGCCTCTTCGACGGTGATGACGCCTTCTTTGCCGACCTTCTCCATCGCTTCGGCGAGCATGTTGCCGACGGTGTCGTCGCCGTTTGCGGAGATGGTGCCGACTTGCGCGATGTGCGCCTTGTCTTGGTGGGAACTGGGTGAGCTTCGATCTCGGCGACCATGGTTTCGACGGCTGCGTCGATGCCGCGCTTCACGTCCATCGGTTGTGGTTTCGCTTCGACGAGCTTGAGGCCCGTCGTGTAGATGGTTTGCGCGAGGACGGTCGCCGTCGTGGTGCCGTCACCGGCCTTGTCGCCTGTCTTGCTGGCGACTTCGCGCACCATCTGGGCGCCCATGTTCTCGAACTTGTCGGCGAGCTCGATTCTCTTCGCGATGGCGACATCGTCCTTCGTGATCACCGGCGAACCGTAGTTCTTCTCGATGACGACGTTGCGACCCTTGGGGCCGAGCGGTGACTTTGACGGCGTCGGCGAGACGATTGACACCGTTCAGATGCGGCCGCGCGCCGCGGCTGTAGACGATCGGCTTTGCTGACATGTGCTCTGTTCCCCGAAATCTGTGGGGGAAGTTGGTTGACGCCGCTTCGTCAGATGACGCCGAGTCCTTGCGGTAATGGCGCGCTAGGACGTCTCGCCGCTCGTCCATGATGGCGGGATGCCCTCTCGCGAGGAGATGCCTTCGCCGCTGGTTTATCTTTGCGCTGGTATTCTCGGAAAAGAGATCCTGCCGCCGGTCTTCGCTGTCCAATGGTTGCACTTTCGCTGCCCTGGGGATTTTTGCCGTTCATCGCCATTAACGCAAGCTCCTCGGTAAGCTTTGCGCTGCCGTGGCTGATGCGATCCGCCCTGGTCTTCTCTTCATCGGCATGGCGCTTGATGACCACGCGGTCACCGAGGGGACGACTTCATATACTTAGCTCCGGTTTTAACGCCTTCGCCGAGGGCGAGAGATGCTTGATTGGCACTGACAGGGGCGAGTGCTAACGCCCCGGAACCAAGCCAGCCTGGCCATTAGTCGTAAGCCTCCGGAAGCGCCTATTCATGACATGGGCCTGTTCTGGCCGACTGCCTCGACCTTGGCCTAGGGCCGACTCCGCCTCTTGCGCTAAGCCTTAGGGGATGAGCGCGCTGGTACCAGGACTGCGTACGCATCGAGCGTAAAACTCCAACGGATCTCCGAGCTCCGAGGCAGAGCGCGTCTACGCTGGGTGCGTTGGCCCTGCTGCACGTCCTCCGGGTCGAGCGTGATGATGCGCGTTGCGCATTCGACCGTCAAATGCGGCATCACTTTGCGGACGTGACGCCATTCGAGCTCGTATTCGACGCGGACTGCCCAGAAGATCGAACCCTTCGACGACGAATGGGCCGCGATCACCGGCTGGTTCGAGCGCTTGATGAAATCGTGAGGGGCATGGTTGTCGAAGCTGCCAATCATCTCTCGGTCGCCCTGCCCGGGGAATCCTCGCCGAGCTCACGGCGATGCGCGTTCGGCGGACACGATCCGAAGACGCGGTTGCCCGGTCGACCCCTCCTGTGCGACTCCGTTCAGATCAACCGCAAGCGGCGTGATCTTTTTCGCGGTCCCTGCCCTGCCCGAGTAGCTACGCACGTTGCATGGACAGCGGCTCGGAAAATCGCTGGGCGTTCCCGGCGCGAGCCACCCTTTCCCCTTGGCAGAGGGCGGCTGGAGCGGCCAGGGGTGGCGGCTCGAAGATGTGCAGGATGTCCGAGACGCCCCGGGGATGGAAACGGCGCGTCCTTGCCTGTCGATGAGCGCGGTGTTGGCCAAACACCAGTTCGCGATGCAGCGTTCAGCACGTTCGAATAGCTGGTCCCAGTGGGGACCACGGGGTTGCTCGTCCAAGAGCGCCAGTTCCTTTTGCTCAGCCTCCGTGAGCTCCGCTTCCTCACCTTTGTAGTACAGCTCGTCGCTGCGCAGGCCCCGGAGCCACTGAGGCTCGATGTCGCGCCGCACTTCCGAGAAGTACGCGACGTCCTCCTCCGAGAGCGCACCGCCGTGATTGGCGTTCATCGTATCGAGAACGAAGAGAAGCAGTCCGCCGTACATGTTGTGCGCGAGCGTCTCTTCTGGCCCCCCTCGCGCGAAGTAGTTCGCCATCCCGTTCCGGAGATACTCGCTCGCCAAACGCTCGCGCGCGCGAACGAGCTCTCCCTGTACGGCCTCGCATGCGCCCGAGGCGGGCACGAGCCCGTCCCACAGAGCCTTCGTGAAGGACGCGAGGCGTTCGCTCGGCGGCCGATTCTCCGCAAAAGAGCCTTCGTCAGAGCAGTCGAACATTTTCATGAAGTACTGAGCCTCTTTGGGCTGACGTGTCGCAGGGTTGGGTTCTACGTCGCGAGGTTCGACGAGGTCGAGATGTTCTCCTTCGCGAACGACCAGCCGAGCTTTTCATACAGACGCCGAAGCTCTGTCCCGGCGCGGGGGGCCTCGTCACCACCTCCGAGAAAAAGCGCGAGGAGCTCCCGCTCTGCCGAGAGCAAGTCGCCGCTCCGCTCCACCCGAAGCGCGCGCTCCACGGATGCTACTAAAGGCTTTGCTGGCGGCTTGGAGAAAAGTTTTCGGAGCGAACCGAAGAAGCCTGTGCTCGACGTCTCGGGAGCACCGGAAGGAGGTTCCGACGCGACCGCCGCTGGCAGAAGCCATCCTGGGGGATTCCCGAAGTCGCGGCTTCCCTTTGGGAACGCGAGGCGCTCCCTCACCCTGCGCACGAGCTCAGTCGCCTCGCCCACATCTTCGGCGTTCTCGGCCCCCGCGTCGAGGAAGGCGTCGAGGAAGGCGTCGAACGTGAGCGCGCGAAACTCTACGGAGTTCGTCTCGTGGAAAAATTCGACGACGATAGGCTCGTGTCCTCCGTCGCACCAGGGCGGGTACACGTAGAGCGAGAACTCGTCGCCGTTGCCAAGACCGGCGAACGCAAGCAAATGAGGGTCGGCGTCCCAGTCAGTAAGCGTGCGCACTTCGATGCAGTCGAGGCCGAGTTTGTCGAGCCAGCGAGAAAACGCGGGTTCCCCCTCGCGGGTTTCTAGAAGTCGCACGAGCAATTCCGGCGCTCGAAACCCGTAGTGAGCGGCAAGCCCCTTCAACGTTTGCGAGTCGCGGGGCCTCGCCGAGGCTGTCACCGCGGGTCGCGCCGGCGCTTCGAATTCCAGTCTTGGTGCCGCAAACGTGAGCGCAGGTGGCAGCGGCCTCGCGCTCTTGCTCGCCCCCGCTTTGTGCCACGCGTACACTTTGAAGATTCCTGGCAGTTCCTCGCGCACGTCGTCCAAGATGACGTGGTCACCCTTCGCAAGGTCCGCATCGCCCGCCGCCCTCGGTACGCGAAGACGCTTGAACTTCGGATGGTCCAAGAGAATGCTCTCGGGCAAAGCAAAGGCAACGGTCGCCGGCGCGTCGTCTCCGCTCGCGGAACCAACGAGCGGTTCGTACGAGATCGGCCGCCCTCGGGGGACGTCGTCGAACTCGAGCGCGGAGGCATCCACGACGATGAGCTCGTCTCCGCAAACGACGCACACGCGCGCCCCCGTGACGAATACCTCAGGCCCGTCCTCGGTAAGCGCAGGCGGCAGAGCAACGGAGACGCACTTTACGCTTTCCCCTTCGAAGCGAAAAACATGGAGAACCTCGTCGCTCGCCGAGGCCGCGTAGTTCCCCTCACCCGCAAGGGACACCCGCCACGCCACGGGCAGCTGCAGTCGAGAGACCACGCCCAGCACGAACGCCGTGCACAATGGAGCCTCCCCTGGAGAAGCACTGATGGTGACGACGCAGCGATCGCTTCGCCAGGCCTGTGTCACCTCGCCGCGAATGCGAGCAACGAACACGTCGTTCTGAAGCGTCGTTACGGGGCCCTCGGAGGTCTCTTCCCGTCGCTCGATCAAGTCGCCGAGCGCAAGGGATGCCTCTCTGGGCTGGCCGCGACGATACTCGTGTGGGGGGACGGTGGACGCGACCGTACCCGTCGTGAGGTCGACTTCGGCGGCGACCGCGAGAAGCGAAACCGTAACCGCGTTCGCGCTTGTCGCACTGAAGCCGTGGGCCTTGAATGGCAGTGGAATGTAGCGATGCAAAGGCTCAGCTATCGCTTCCGCAGTTCGTAAAGCCGAAGAACAGAATCTCGTTGTGTGCGATGTCGTAGACACCAACCACCGCGCCGGCGGTGTTGTTGCCCGACGCGCTGCCACTCAGGATATCGAGCTGAGGATTCTTGTAGGCCTTCGCGAACGCAGACTCGAGCGCCGGGATCTTCGACTCCTCGTCGATCATGTAGTAGTCCGGCTCGAGGTCTTTGATGACGGTCTTCGCGCGTGCCGCGTTGCTGCCCGTGTTGCGCCCGATGTCGATCGACTCGTCGAAGAAGCGGCACATGTAACGGTGCATGACTTCTTTGATGCGCTTCTCGCGCAGGGCCGGGTCCGTCTTCTCGTTCGTTGCCTTGTTGAAGCGGAAGACGCCGAGATACGGACTCTCGAACTTGTTCGCCGCCGCGTACACGCTCGCAAGCGCAGGGTCCGTCGGCTTTTTCAGCGACGTGAAGCGGGCCTTGAGCTCGTCTTCCGAGCTGCCCGTACTCTCGTCCCCATTCGGACTGTCCACCGCCCCCGCGCAACCGGTGCCCGCAAGCAAGGCCAAACCGCAAAACGCCCAAACCCGCATGCTTGAAATCATTGAGGATCTCCTTCGGTCGAGGACACTATGTCCGTGGATGTGGGATGATGTAGCACCTGTTTGGAAGAGTGCCAGGACGCGCCCGAGCTTTTCGCGCCTCTTTCCCAATCGAGCGAGCCGAGCTCGAGGATCGCGGTCTCACCAGTTCGCTGCGAGGCTTTTCTCGTCAGTCAGCTTGCACCCCCCGAAATGACCGGGAGTCGATTTCGACTGTACGGAGCACGCGAACACCCAAGCCCCCCCGCGAAGCAGCGCGAGCGAGTACAGGCGAAACGACGACCGGTGCCATGGACGCAAAAAAGCCTCCCGAAGGAGGCTTTTCTTGTCAGTCAGCTGCGACCCCACCGGGAGTCGAACCCGGGTTACCAACGTGAGAGGCTGATGTCCTAACCACTAGACGATGGGGCCAATTTTCAAAACACGCTACCCGCAATGGGGTGAGTCCGTGAGCTGGGGGACTAGGATTCGAACCTAGATAGACGGAATCAGAATCCGTCGTCCTGCCTTTAGACGATCCCCCAAAAGGGAGGCGAAACATACCTGGCCGACATTCAGAGTCAACACGTTTCGCCATGGTGATCCGCGCGTTCTTTTCGAGCCTCACTTTTCCGAGACATTTCTCGCATTCTGAGTGACTGGACGAGACCGTGTTCGTTCCAGTGTCAACGGACACTTACAAAAGTGGCGCACTTCTGGGACATCGCGACACAGGCCGGCGAAGTCATCGAGACGAGCTCTATCGCAGCGCCGACGGCATCGCGCTCCTCGAGGTTCAAACGTCCGATGGTGCCCCGACCTTAAGTATGCAGTCCCGATGAGGGCATTCGACACGACCTGCGCCCACACCATGCCGGGCGTCCAGAGATAGCAGTGTCCGTGCGGCATGAAGCCCGCGCCGAAAAAGCGCTCCAGCCAGTCCCACATCGGCCGAGCTTACGTGAGAGCATCGCGTTTCGAGTTCTCATTCCGACGCCGTGCTCACAAAAGATCGCGAGACGGTATCGGAATTTCCTATGAATTCATGCTCGATCGAAGGCCACGAAGATGCCGAGCTGCCGCTTCCCGGATTATGTGTATCGTACACATTTTTGCACCTCTCTGGCCTACAGACCGGAGAGAGCGTGCGGCGCCTGAGTACGCAGACCTGTCCCTCGTTCATGCAACCGCGCAGTGGCGTAGCTTGCCACGGACTCGAAGTGCAAAAGGCTCGGATCCGTGAGATCCGAGCCTTCGTATTTGCAGGGACTGGGCGGCGCGTTCAGCGCTCGCCGCAGGAGGCGTTCGTTTCGATCAGTATGCGGCGGACGGCGAAGCATTCGCGACGGCCAGCACCGAGGTCGGCTTCGGCGGCTCCGGCGGAAGGCCCGCGCTCCCACCATAGCTCGTGCTGCCGCTCTGTCGCGTGCGCACCGATCCCGTGTTGACGTCGGAGCGGATAGAGGAGCGAGTGCGGCGGACATTGAGTTCGAGTTTCATGATGGAGTCCCTTTCGGCGGATGCCTTGCCCAAAGGAATTGCAGGGCTCGTGCCAGGCTTGAACGCGGACTGGTTCGCGCGAATTCTCTCGGTTTTCTCGCACTCGCGACCCACGTCGATGGACGGTACTGCCAAAAGCGTGTTGCCTGGGCGCAGGCAAATTCGCAAGGAGAGCACCTCACACAAGAGCCCAAATGTGTGTAGGGACCACACACCGTGAAGCGTGCCGTGCCGTGCCGCGGCTCACGCCTTCACGAAGAAGTCGCTGTTCTGCATTTGGCCTCGCAGGGTCCGCTTCCATACGCGCACCGCCGGCTCGACGAGCCCCTTCGTGTCCGCACAACGAACGAAGGTCGCCGCCGTATCGAAGCTCACCTCTTCGTTGCCTTCCGTCGTCGATGCCCCCCCGCGTTGGTAGTAGAGGCTGTGGTCGAACTCCGCCTTCGGATGCACGCGGCCGTCGTGAACGTGCACCGTCGGAAAGAAGATGTGGTCGGCAAAGCGCGTGTGGAACGACATCGCCATGGGGTGGATGGTCTTCTTGCTGCCGGGCGTGAATCGAAAGACCGCGAATCCGTAGTCATCGTATTGCGGTAGCGCCCCCCATACCTCCGGCGAAAGGCGGAAGCGGGGATCGAGGCGCCCGAACTCCGAAGGATGCGGCACGAACGAGGCTTCGAACGCGCCGACGGTATGCACCTTCAGCGTCAATGCCGCCGCACGAGGGGCGAACCCGGACCGGAGGGCTTGCGGTCGCAATTGCGGAAAGCCCTTCTCGATGTCGTCGAAGAGCCCTGGATAGCCTTCGAGGTTCACGAACGCGAGCGCCTCCTCCCCGCGCCCAGGCTCGACGGGCAGCGGTAGAATCATGGCGATGTCGCCCTCCGCGGCGAGGTCCATGGAGTAGACGAGATGCTCGGTCTCACCGGAGGTGCGACCGAAGATGCGGGTCTTCGACACGTGGGGCACGACGTTTCCGGCAAAGCAGCACATGGCCGAAGCGTGCCACAAAACGCGCGGCCGGAGCGCTTCATTGTCACATGCAACGACCGCGTCAGCTGCGGGCGCGAAGGGCCCGCTTGTGCAGCGTTCCGGGCTCGATGTCGAGCATGATCGCTTCCGCCTCCTCGCTGGTTTCTGCCGTGGCCACACGATGGAGCGCAGGGTCGACGTCCTTCGCATCTGCCGCGACGCGGGATTTGCCGAGGAGCCATGCTGCGGCGAGACGCTCGTCCTCGGTCCCGAGCTCGATGGTGGACTCGAGCGCGGAGGCTTGCAGAGCGGCCTCACTTCGGTATGCGTCTTGCCTTCCGCGGGCACGCGCTTCGGAGAGGCGCGTCAGCCAAGCGCGATAACTCTCACCCTCCCCACGCGGCGGCAGGCGCTCCTCTCCGTGCGGCTTCGCTTGCTCCTCGGCCATTGCCTCGACGATGGCCCGATAGAACGGGGCTGGAACACTCTTTTGCGCGAAGCGATAGAGCGTGATCACGAACACGAGCCCACCGAGAAACAATGCCGAGATTCCGAACACCGGCTTCAGCGTCGCGCCTTGGTAGGTGACGTTCCAGTAGTAGCTCGTGATCGCGAGCGTCGCACCGACACGCGCGAGCTCGCGGAGGTAGCCCAAGTTTCGGCTTTCTCCGCTCGGGATCGCCGTCGCCATGTCGAGGCGATGAGGTGTCTCCTTCAGAAAGCGACTCGCGAGCCCGCGTTCACCGAAGCGAATGAGCACCCAGTCCCTTGGTCGAGACTTGGTTCCGGCGAGCACACTCGTGACGCCATCGTGCTCGCCGAGGATGACGGCGCGAGAGAACGCAAACGGGCGCCGCAGGGGTGCCCGTGCGAAGAGCTCCAGGATGGCGCGTTCGACCACCGCAGCGATGGGCGGTGCCCACAGCGCGATGAGCATCGCTATCGTGAAGCGCGCGAACTGATTGGGAATGCCGAAGGGCTCGCCACGAAGGACGAGCACCATCGTGACGAGGATCGCCCCGAGGATGGAAAGGCCGAGATCGAGCTCGGAACTCCTCGAAGCAAGCCACGCCACACGCTCGCGCTTGTCACGCCTGAAGCCCACGAGCGCGAGCTTAGCATTCGCCCCCCGTTCGAGCACGACGACAGGAGGCGCAGCACGGCCAACGGTGACATGCATGCGAAACCGATGCGCAAGGGCTTGCGGAGCCTACGGTTCCTCCTTAGCCTGCGTGCATGACCACCGCTGCAATGCCGCGATCTTCCGGATCTTGGGTAACTTGGCTCATGACGGCTCTCATGGCGCTCATCGTCGTGCTTCCCGGCTGCCAGAACTACGACCAGTTGGTCACGCTCGACGAGGCGTGCAACCAGAAGTGGGGTGACTACGAAGCTGCCTTGCAACGGCGTGCAGACCTGATCCCCAACCTCGTTGCGACGGTCAAAGGGTCCGCCAAGTTCGAGGAGGAGACCCTCACGAAGGTCCAAGAGGCCCGCTCGAGCGCTACCCAAATCAAGCTCACCGCCGACGACCTCACGGATCCGGCAAAGGTCGAAGCGTTCAACAAGGCGCAAGACCAGCTAAAGGGCTCCCTCAGCCGTCTCATGATGGTGAGCGAGAACTACCCGCAACTGAAGGCAAGCGCCCAATTCCAAGACCTGTCGAAGCAAATCGAAGGTTCGGAGAACCGCCTGCTTCGTGCGCGCGAGGAGTACAACAAGGCCGTCGGCAACTACAACACGGAGCTTCGCAAGATTCGCGGAACGGCTGTCAACAAGGCGACCGGTAAGCCCTTCAAAGAGCGCCAGTACTTCAAGGCCTCTGAAGAGTCGAAGGCAGCCCCGAAGGTGACGTTCTGAAACCGCATCGCTCGGGTCGGGGCCTTTTCGCTGCACCGCTCTTGCGAGCAGTGCAAGCGCTGTTCCTTGCGCTCGGGCTCTTGCTGGTATCTTCACGAGCTCTCGCGGCGTACGTGCCGCCGGCCCTCGAGGGCCCTGTCACCGACCCTGGCCGCGTGCTGTCGGAGAGCGACCGCGCGGCCATCAACGCCAAGTTGCGACGGCACAAGGAGTCGACGGGGGTCGGCATCAACGTGTTCATTCCGAAGTCGCTCGAAGGCCAGTCGATCGAAGACGTCGCCTACGATACCGCCCGTGCATGGAAGCTCGGCACCGGGGGGACGGATGAAGGCGTCCTCTTCGTGTGGGCTCCGAACGAGCGCAAAACCCGAATCGAAACGGCAAAAGGCATCGGCGACCGCCTGACCGACGTCGAAACGTTCCATATCCAGCGTGACATCATCAACCCGAAGCTGAAGGCGGGTCAGAATCGTCAAGCCATCGAAGACGGCGTAGACGCCATCGCCAAGGCCATCGGACCGAAGTCCGGTACGCGTACGGGGGCCAACCCGACCACACCGAAGACGACGCCAGGCGCGGCTCCTTCCGCAGGGCGAGCGCTCGCGGGCGGCGCATTGTTTCTCATCATCGTCATCGGCGGCGGCGGTCTGATCTTCGTCGTGCTGCTGGTGGTGCTGCTGAAGAAGATCTTCTCGGGGGGCAGGCGCGACCCGAGCTACTACTCGCACCACCACGACCCCTACGTGCACAACCAGAACGACTATGGCACTCCCGGCATCTTCTATTCGGGAGGGAGCGATAACAGCAGCAGCGACTGGGGTGGCGGCTCATCCGATTCTGGGGGCGGCGGCAGCGACTGGGGTGGCGGTGGAGACAGCGGCGGCGGCGATTGGGGCGGCGGCGGCTCCAGCAGCGACTACTAGGGTGTTGAGGAGGGGCGACGACGCAGGCGAGCCTGCCCCGCCGCAGAGCCGACGGGAGAGGTTATCAGATACACCCTAGGGCCCATTTCCTAGGCCCGCAGCCTCACCGTCGAAGGAGCTCGTCCTTTTCAGCGACCGGGGCCAAGCAAGAACGCGAGTGCTCCGGGCAAACGCTGCGCCCAATAGGTTTCGCTGTGCGAGGCTCCCTGTTGCACCACGTACTGCAGTGACTTGCCGTCGAAGTAGCCCATGCCTTTGATCGCCTTCGCGAGGTCCGCCGTGTTGACGACGTCGTCGTTGCTTGCCCCCGAATCGCCACTGTCGACGTAGAACTTGAGTGGGCGCGGCTGGAGCGGCATCTGCATCACCACTCCGATGATCATGCGACCATCCCACCAGGTGGAAGGGCTCATCGCGCCGACGAGTCCGAACGTGCCAGCATACTTGGCCCCCGCGTAAACGGAAACGAGGCCTCCGAGCGACGAGCCCATGATGCCCGTTTGATCTGCAGTGGTGAGCGTGCGCAGCGTTTGGTCGTACTTCGGCTTGAGCTCGAGACTGATCATCTTGATGTATTCGTCGGCATGACCGCCGGTACCGACACTGGAGTCCTTCGAGGGCGTGAGCTCATCGATGCGATCGGCCGTACTTTCGACACCAATGATGATGGCCTCGCGAATCGCGCCAGATTCAGCCCCTGCGTTCATCGTCTCGTCGACCTTCCACTCGACGCCACCGAACGCGGTATTGGGGTCGAAGAGGTTCGCGCCGTCGTGCATGTAGATGACCGGAAACCGAGCGGCCTCGTTCTCGATGTACGTGGGCGGCAAGTACGTCCAGATGCGGCGCGGCTTCGCGAGGTATGCGGACTGGAATTCCGGACCACGCGTCACCGTCCCCGAGGTCGTGAAGAAGTGGGGATACACGTCGATGCGCTTGCCGTGTTCGACCGTGTAGTTGGGGCCCCGCGCCCATGTCGACTTGTAGCGAGGCTTGAACTCGAGCTTCGCGATGTTCTTCGGCACGACGTACGTGAAGGTGCCGTTGCCCGAGTTTACCATTGGTGCGTCGGCGTCCCAGTTGAGCGGAGCCTTGTCGCCCCGAATAGACACCGGGTCGGCGCCACCCGGAGTGATGTGCACGACGATAGTGGTTTCCTGCTCCGTTCCCGTATCGCCGCCGGCATCTCCGACGCCCGCGTCCTTCGCACCTGTGTCGGCCTTCCCGGCATCTGCGCCAGGGTTCGTGTCTCCCGCATCGACACTCCCTGGTTGCGTCCCGCTGTCGCTGCAGTGCAGGGTCGAAACGAGCGCAAGAGGCGCGAAGACGAGGACGAAGCGCGAGGGCAACGAGAAGGAAGGCATCCCGCGTCTCTTTAGTACCAGGTCCTCGTTATGCAATCGAAGAGCGCCCCCGAGAGGCGCTTTGCTCCGGCGCGGGGCGTGCGCTAAGACTCGCCGCGTGTCACTGAAGCGGACATTTTTCGCGTTGTGCCTCGTCGGCTGTGCCGGTGCGGCCACGGCTCCGCTCGGCCCTCCCAGTGGCTCCATGGATGGCGGGAGCGATGCCGGGGCATTCGACGCAAGCGATGGTGCGGACGGCGGCGATGGCAACGACGCCGACGCCGGTGATGCCGGTGATGCCGGTGACAGCGCGACCGCGCTCGCATCCCCCTGCCCCGATGACATGGTGGCGATCGCGCGAACTTCGCCCCAGGGCAAACTTGTATATTGCATCGACCGCTACGAAGCCGCGGTCGTCGAAGTCGATGCCGATGGCAACGAGCAAGTCTTCCCGCACTACCTGCCCATCGATGGGCACGACGTTCGCGCGGTCAGTCGCAAGGGCGAAATCCCCCAGAGCTACGTGAGTGCGGCCGACGCGGAGGAGGCCTGCGGCGCCGCAGGAAAACGCCTCTGCACGCAAAGCGAGTGGCAGAAGGCCTGCAGAGGCACGGCGGACACGGTCTACCCCTATGGCCGCACCCGCGAGGTCGGAAAGTGCAACGACAATGGCCGCTCCCCGGTGGGCGTCGTCTTCCACCCTCAGCCTCCTCCTACGGGGGCCGTCGCCGCAGGAGGCAAAGCCAATGCGAGCACAAAGGCCAATGCCAAAGGATCCAAGAAAGGATCCAAGTCCAAGGCGAAGACCGCCAAGACCCCCAAAAAGCCCCGCGGCAAGGCCGGCAAACCTGGCGCCGCCGCGTCGAAGCCGCCGCCCAAAAAGACTCCCAAGAAGCCCCGTGGTGCGCCGCCGGGTGTCGACATGTCGGTGTGGACGAAGCTGAACGACCCTGCTCTCGGACAGGTGTCCGGGTCGTGGACAACCTCCGGCGAACGCGATGCGTGCATGACCGACGAAGGCGTCTACGACATGGTTGGCAATCGCCACGAGTGGGTCTCGGACCGAACGTCGTCCGGAAATGGAATCTTCGTCGGTGGCTACTTCCTCGACGTGCAGCAGAACGGTGAAGGCTGCAACTACCGCACCGACGCGCACGCGCGCACCTACCATGACTATTCGACGGGTTTTCGGTGCTGCAAGGACGCGGCGCCCTAGGTTAGGATCCTCCGCATGACGCCTTTGCCGCTCACTCGGGGAGACCGCATCGCAATTCTCACCTCCGGCGGTGACGCCCCCGGCATGAACGCGGCTCTTCGCGGCGCCGCGCGGGTCGCGGCCGAACTCGGGATCGATCTCGTGGGGGTCGAAGACGGCTATGTTGGCCTCCTCGCCGACCAATTCGTGCCGCTCAACGTCCGCGAAATCGACGAGGCCGCACGCCGAGGCGGAACGTTCTTGGGCACGGCCCGCAGCAGAGTGTTTCCGACCCCAGAAGGACAGGCGAAGGCGCGCGCCATCATCCAGAAACGCGGCCTGGCGGGCCTCATCGTCGTCGGCGGCAATGGTTCTCTCGCAGGCGCCCGCTCGCTCCTCGGTACCGAGGGCACGCGGGGCACGCTTCGTATCGGGGGGATCCCTGCGTCGATCGACAACGACCTCGGGTGCACGTCCATGTCGATCGGCGTCGATACGGCCATGAACACCATCGTCGAAGCATGCGACCGTCTCTGCGACACAGCCACCGCACACCGCCGCACCTTCGTCGTAGAAGTCATGGGACGCGATTGCGGCTACCTCGCCATGACGGCGGGTATCGCGGCAGGAGCCGATGCCGTGCTCGTCCCCGAACTCGACCGGACCGACGAAGAGGTCATCGCGCAGATCAAGGGCATCGTCGAGCGCTCGTACGCGAGCGGAAGGCGCCGTGTACTCGTCCTCAAGGCCGAGGGCGTGAAGATCTCCACGCAAACGTTGAAGGACGCCATCGATGCGCATGTGAGCAAGACGTCCCCTGACATCGATTCGCGCGTGACGGTCCTCGGACACGTCGTTCGCGGGGGAACGCCGAGCGCGTTCGATCGCCTTCTCGGCGCGCGGCTTGCCAACGTGGTCGTTCGCGCGCTGTTTGCGGGCGAGTCGGACTTCATGGCAGGTTGGCTCGGGCCCGGCATGGCCTTGCCGTCGTGCGCCTTCGACCCCTACGTGGTGCTCGCGCCCATTCCCATGGTGCTCACCGAGACCGAGAAGCTACATCGAGGTGAAACTCTCATCGCAGCGTGGCGAAAGAAGATCTATCGCGAAGTCGAGAGCGTCCTCGATCGCTGACGCTCTTCCTTACTCTGCGGGCCGCAGACGACGCGGAATCGGGAGGCCAAGCTTCTCGAATGCACTTCGAATGGCATCCGGCGCCTGCGGCACGTACGCAATGCTCGCGAGCTCCCCGAGAGGAACATCGGTTCGTAGCGTCGCCAAACGCTTGTAGAGGAGAGCAAGCTCGCGCTCGGTTCGAAACGTCGCGAGGAGCGCATCCTTCCCGCGAAGCGCGAGGTCCGACCACGCGTCGGTGGGGATACGTTCGAGCGGCCCATAGTGGCGCAGCAAGGCCGCCGCGCCCTTCTCGCCGAATCCTTTGAGACCGGGGATGCCGTCGGCCGTGTCGCCGACAAGCCCTAGAAAATCGGGCATCAGGTGCGGCGGAATTCCTCGTGACTGTTCGAACGAGGCGGCGGTGATTTCCTTCTCTCGGATGCGGTCGATTTGTACGACCTTCCCTTCGACCAGGCACTGTCCGAGGTCTTTGTCCGGCGTGAGAATCCGCACCTGCTCCACTGCATCACGGTACTTCGCTGCACCCGTTGCGAGGGCATCGTCGGCCTCGAACTCGTTCATCGACCAGACCGCGATACCGAGCGCTCGCACGGCCGCTTCTACGACGTCGAACTGACTTCGGAGCTCGTCCGGGACGCCCTCGTCCGACTTGTAAGCATCGAACAGGTCGTTTCGGAACGAGCGGATGGGGTTGTCGAACGCGACAGCCACGTGCGTCACGCCTTCCCGAGCATCCGTCGTCAGCGTGAGGAGCGAGTCGACCACTCCCAGGGTAGCCTTTACGTCGCGGCCATCCGCGGCGCGCAGGTCGGGCCGCTTCGAGAAGTGCGCGCGATAGAGTTCGAAGGTGCCGTCTACGAGATGAACCCGCATGGCCGTCACCAAACCACGCGACGCGGGCTCGTTGCAATCGCTTTGGGCCGCCAACGCCTCGTTACATCGCGGTCGTCTTGTCGAGCAGCGTCGTGGTCTCCCCGCGCATGCGACTCGTCCAGAGCGCCGCGTCCTCTTTGTGGTGTCCGTTCGGAAGGCGCGCGTCGTACCGCGCAAGGAAGGCGACCGCATCGCTGATACGCCCTGCTTCTTTTGCATGGGTCGCTGCCTGAACGAGCACAGTGAAGTACGCGTCGTCGATTTGGAATGGGTCCATTTCCTTGGAAGCCACGTTCTCGGTGATCGCACGTTCCAGGTCGGCGGCGGCTTCGACGTAGTTTTCGAGCAGCTCGTGCGCAGTGCCTCGATCGAACCACGGCTCGGGCCCGCCCTTTCCTGCGTCGATGGCCTCTGTTGCTGCAGTGACCGCTTCTTCGTAGTCGCCCCGTTCGATGAGCTCCCGTGCGAACGACATCCCGTATCTGCCAGCCATGCGCCGCAGCCTAGCACCTCGCTCTCATGGAGCTCGGCGCAAAAGCGCTTCGGCGGTTTCGCCGTCCTTGCGCCAACTCCACTCGAGCAGATCGCCCTCGACCCACTCCATGCGCATTTCGCCACCATCGATGCACTTGTCTTTGCCTCGAGTAATGCGCTCCGATGCGACGAGATGGCCCTCTTCCATGCCGCGACAGGTCCAGTCGGCCGTGCAGCCGACGCCGGGGTACTCGGCCGTCGCGCAAAGACCTTGGAGGGTCGGTCGGAACGTCACGAAGATTTGCCACTTCTGGCCGTCGCTCTGCGTTCCCGTACCGCCCCACCTGCCAGTGAGCGCTGCGAGCCCTCGAGCCGTGGACGCCCCCTCACCGCTCCGCGCACCAGCATCGCGTGTTCGAGCGGTCGCCACTCCGGCATCGGCCGTCGGTCGTTCGAGCGGCGCTTGCAGGTAGTAGGTTGGCCGCGCGCACGCCATCGTGACGCCACAAGCGAGAAGCGCGAACGACGCGACCGTTTTTGCCGCGACGCGCGCTCGCGTCATGTCAGGCCTTCGGACGGCGCTGCAAAAACTCGACCTTGAGTCGGGTGCGGCCCACGATGATCTCGTCTCCGTGCATGAGTTCTTGCTCGGTCTTGACGCGAACGAACACGCCGGTTCGGCTGTCGAGGTCGGTCAGGATGATGACCCCGGCTTGCTCTTCGAGGATGCAGTGTTGCTTCGAGATGAGGGGGTCACCCGAGAAGTTGAGGTCGCACCGTTCGGAGCCGATCTGGATGCTGTTCGTGCGCGCGAGGACGCACGCGCCCGGCTGAGCGCCCTCGAAGAATTGGGTCACGCGGAACGGCGACCCCACTGGCTTCGGAGAGGAATAGAAATACGTCGGTTCGGTCGTGGGC
This sequence comes from Polyangiaceae bacterium, assembly GCA_046351415.1. Classification (GTDB taxonomy): domain Bacteria; phylum Myxococcota_A; class Polyangia; order Polyangiales; family Polyangiaceae; genus JABFRG01. Next base: position 124,481 of record JAXLYO010000007.1, read on the forward strand.
CCGTCGTCGTACGGGTCGGGGTTTCGGTCGACGCGGAGGAGTTGGTCGCCCACGAGGAACTCGTCGCCCGCTTCGAGCTCGACCAAGTGCTGCACGCGCAAGAACGCGCCGTTGCCCCCGGGAATGTCGATGAGCCAGAGTCGGTCGTCCTTCCAGACGAGCTTCGCCTCCTCTGGATGCGCGAAGCGCTCTTTTGCGATCGTGACGGTACCGGAGCGACCGATGATCGTCTCGGGACCGGTGGGAACGTAGTGCGGCGGGTCGCCTCCCGCGGTGCGCTCGACGGACAAGCGATACGGCGCAGGCCACGCCTCGACGACCGGCTGCACCTCCGTCGGAATGTCGGTCGGGTCTTCGCGGTGCAGCGGCGAAGGCATCGCCTGTGTTTTGGCCGCAAAGCCAGCGGCGAGAACACCCCCGGCAGTGGGCGGTGCGACTGGAGGAGCGGCTTCCGGCGCGGGTTCTGCAGCGGGCGCAGCCTGAACGGGCGCAGCTTCGGCAGTCGGTCCAGACGCGGGCACGTCGCCCTGCACTTTGAACACGACTTTCGGCTTTGCGTCGGTCGAGACTTCCTCGTCCATGCTGCGGCCCCGCTTCTTGACTTCCGTCTGGGGCGGGCCCGTCATGACCTCGAGGCCACCGCGGGCCTTACCTGCGATGATGTCATCGAAACGGCCCTCCTTCAGCATGATGGCCATTTCCATGTGCTGGCTCTTCATGAGCGTGCGCACGATGTTGGCCACTTCGGGCTTCTGGACGTGTTCGGCGTAGTCGCGCTTGTGACTCTTGATGACGCGCCCGCCATCGGCGAACACGTGCGTGATCACGTGCGGGCGGTCGAGGCCGGAGTCCTCCGTTTGGATGTGGAAGACCTGTTCCTTGTATTTTACATTGTTATTGAAGCCAACCTGGGCGCGGATGAAGTTCTTCGGCGCGAGCGTGCGCGAAAGCGCCTCGACCTCCGCTTCGGTAAACTTCTGGATGGCGGCATCGAGCGACTGGTGGTCCCCCGGTACACCTTCCATGCGTTCGAAGGCGCAGCGGGCGACCGGCGCCGCAGGATTGATGCGGAGCGCCTCGGCCATGAGCTCTTGACCGCCTGCGTCGTTCGGCCCTTGCACGGCCCACGCGCACAGCATTTCTACCGCTTCTTCCGGGCGGCCCTTCCCCACGAGAAGTCGGGCGACCTTGAGAGCTGTGGCGCGCGTTTCTGTCAGGGCCATGAGAGCTGTGCATCATCGGTCAAAGGGGCGCCACTAGGCAAGGGCAAGATGCGCAAGACCCCGCAATCGCTGTGATTACGACTGCTTCGTGCTCATGTAGAGCGTCATCCCTCGACGGTTCTCGTCGACGCGGAGCGGCACCTTCAACGACGGGAGCGCGCGTTCCCCACAATCCGTGCGCTCGCACGTACGGCACGTGACCCCGACGGGCACGTAGAGACGCGGGTCTTCCAGGTTGACGGCGTCGGCATATACGAGGTCCTTCGCGTGGGAGAGCTCGCAACCGAGGCCGATGGCCATGACCGGCTGCTGCGCATGGTAACCGCCGGCATCCTTCTGGATGGTACGTGCAATACACACGTAACTGGCCCCCTCCGGCATGCGAGATACTTGCACGCGGATCATGCCGGGCGTTTGGAACGCGGCGAAGATGTTCCAACGCGAACAGGCCCCACTGAAACGAGCGAAACGAATCCCGGAGGCGCTGAAGCGCTTCGAGATGTTGCCTGCGACGTCGATCCGGATCATGTGAAACGGAATGCCCTCGTGACCAGGCCGACGAAGCGTTGTCAAACGATGGCACACCTGTTCGAAGCCGACGCGAAAACGGCGTCCGAGCACGTCGATATCGAACCGTTCTTCTCGTGCCGCTTGGAGAAAGCGCTCGTACGGCATCAGGACGGCTGCGGCGAAGTAGTTGGCGAGCGCGACCCGCACGAGAGCGCGCGAATCTTCGCTGGTGAAGCAAGGGTCGCGCGCCACTTCGTCGAGCAAGTCACGCTGCGAGAGAAGTGCAATTTGGTGCGCGAGCTGGAAGGACCGGCTCCGCGTCGGTAGCAGCTCCGAGAGATGAAGCACCCGCGCTTCGGGGTCGAAGCGGCGCAAAATACCGGCTGCGTCGCCCCAACGAGCAAGACGCACTTCGACGCCCAGGTCCTTCTCGAGATGGTGCGTAAGGCCGGGCGCGAGCTCTCCCTTCACGCGCGTGAGGAGGTCCTTGGCCGCGTCTTCGAACGCAGGAAAGTAGTTTCGCTTCCGCTGGATGAAGTCACTCACCTCTTCGTTCGGCAGATGCGCGCCGGCGCTCACCCCCTTGTCTTGACCTTCGCTCAGCTGTGACACGAGCTCGTCACTCCGCGAGCGCGCTGTTTGATAGGCTCGGTACAGGCTGAGCACGGCGCGCGCGATGTTCGGGTTTCCCGTCGCGATCTCCCGTACGTCCACCGACGTGAGGTCGCCTCCTTCGAAGAGCGGATCCGAAAAGACCTCGAGCAGTTCAGAGATGGTGCGCGCGTCCTCGTCTCCCGCGAAGCTCTTGAGGTCGAGGTCGAAGAGCTGGGCCAGGCGAAGCAAAAGCGCAGCCGGCAGAGAGCGCCGATTGTTCTCGATCAGATTGAGGTAGCTCGGGGAGATGTCGAGACGCTCGGCGAGCGATGCTTGACTGAGCCCCTCGCGACGGCGAAGCGCCCGCAGCTTTGCACCGACCAGAAGATCTTGTTTTGTCCCGAGTTTCATCGATTCGGCCTTCGTTCAGTGGTCGCGAAGTTGCAACATTTACAATGTGACATTGCCAAGTTTACAACCGTATACAGGCGTTTTCAAAAGGGAAACTCTGCGCCTTGAAAATCATGACGCGGTGAGCCATTAGTAAATACACGCATGATTCACCTGTACGGAATCACCCTCGAGGACGACAAGCCCGCCGGCGCCGAAGACGTACTCACTCCCGCAGCGCTCGAGTTCGTCGAGATGCTGACGCTCCGTTTCGGCAAGCCTCTGCAAGAGCTGCTCGAAGCGCGAAAGGAGCGGGCCAAGGCGAACGTGCCGTTCGACTTCCTTCCCGAGACGAAGAGCGTGCGTGAAGGCGATTGGCGCGTCGCGGAGACGCCGGCGGAGATCCTCGATCGCCGCGTCGAAATCACGGGGCCCGTCGACCGCAAGATGGTCATCAACGCGCTGAACTCCGGCGCGAACGTCTTCATGGCCGACTTCGAAGACGCCACGTGCCCCACGTGGCACAACCTGATCGCGGGTCAGCGCAACCTCAAGGACGCGAACCTGGGCACCATCCGGCTCGAGCAGGGCGGAAAGGTCTATGCGCTGAACGAGAAACACGCCGTGCTTTTCGTTCGTCCGCGGGGCCTCCACCTCCGCGAAGCCCACGTGACGTTGGATGGCGAACCGGTACCTGGCCCGTTGTTCGACTTCGGCCTCTACTTCTTCCACAACGTGAAGACGCTGCTCGAGAAGGGCACGCGCCCCTTCTTCTACCTTCCCAAGCTCGAGAGCTACCTCGAAGCTCGCTGGTGGAACGAAGTTCTGACGCACGCCGAAAAGGCGATGCGCGTGCCCGTCGGCACCGCACGCGCCACCGTGCTCATCGAGACGCTGCCGGCGGCGTTCCAGATGGACGAGATTCTCTACGAGCTTCGCGAGCACTCGGTCGGTCTCAACTGCGGCCGCTGGGACTACATCTTCTCGTTCATCAAGAAGCAGGCAAACGACCCGAAAGCCGTCGTGCCCGATCGGAGCCAAGTGACGATGGACAAGGGGTTCCTGCGTGCCTACGCAGAGCTCCTCGTCCGCACGTGTCACCGGCGCGGGGCACATGCAATGGGCGGCATGGCCGCGCAGATTCCGATCAAGGGAGACGAAGCCGCGAATGCCGCGGCACTCGCCAAAGTGCGTGCCGACAAGGAACGCGAAGTGCGAGCGGGTCACGACGGGACGTGGGTTGCTCATCCCGCGCTCGTGGCCGTTGCCAAGGAAGTCTTCGACCGTGAAATGCCGGGCCCGAATCAATTGAATCGTCCCATCGGCGACGGGGTTACGACGGCAAAGGACCTCCTCGCCATTCCCGAAGGTACGCGCACGATGGGCGGCGTGAGGCACAACATCCGCGTCGGCATCCAGTACATCGAAGCTTGGCTGCGGTGCTCGGGTTGCGTGCCGATCTACAACTTGATGGAAGACGCGGCCACCGCCGAAATTTGTCGCTCGCAAGTGTGGCAGCAGCTGAAGCACGGCACCCCCTTCGAGGACGGCCCTCCCCTCACGGTCGCGCGCGTGAACGAGCTCACCGCCGAAGAGCTGAAGAACATCGAGGGCGAGCTCGGCAGCGAGGCCTTTGCCCGCGGTCGTTTCGCCGAAGCCGCCAAACTCTTTCTCGAACTCGTGACCGCAGAGAAGTTCGAAGAATTCTTGACCCTACCCGCCTACGACAAGCTCCTCCACGAAGGAAACTAGGAGAACATCGATGACCACAGCAGACCGTTTCGCAGGAATCACGCGCCCCTACAGCAAGGAAGAGGTGCTGAAGCTCCGCGGCACCCTCAAGATCGAGTACACGCTCGCCACCCGCGGCGCGAAGAAGCTCTGGGAGGCCATGCAGTCGGGCGAGCACGTCGCTGCTCTCGGCGCGCTCACGGGCAACCAAGCCGTGCAACAGGCCCGCGCCGGCCTGAAGGCCGTCTACGTCTCCGGCTGGCAAGTTGCCGCCGACGCGAACCTCGCGGGTGAGATGTACCCCGACCAGAGCCTTTATCCCGCGAACAGCGTTCCGGCGGTCGTCCGCAAGATCAACAGCGCCCTTCAACGCGCCGATCAGATCGACCACGCCGAAGGCAAGACCGGCAAAGACTACTTCATCCCCATCATGGCCGACGCCGAGGCTGGCTTCGGCGGGCCGCTCAACGCGTACGAGCTCATGAAGGGCATGATCGAAGCCGGCGCTGCGGGCGTCCACTTCGAAGACCAACTCGCTTCGGAAAAGAAGTGCGGCCACATGGGCGGCAAGGTGCTCATCCCCACGGCCCACTTCATCCGCACGCTCGTCGCCGCCCGCTTGGCCGCCGACGTCATGGACGTCCCGACGGTCCTCGTGGCCCGCACCGACGCCGACAGCGCCAAGCTCCTCACGAGCGACATCGACGAGCGCGACCACGCGTTCATCATCAAGGGCGAACGCACCTCCGAAGGTTTCTACAAGGTGAAGGACGGCGTCGAAGCCGCCATCGCCCGCGGCCTCGCCTACGCACCCTACGCGGACGTCGTCTGGTGCGAGACGTCGACGCCCAGCCTGCCGCAAGCGAAGCAGTTCGCCGAGGGCATCCGTTCGAAGTTCCCGAACAAGCTCCTCGCGTACAACTGCTCGCCCTCGTTCAACTGGAAGAAGAACCTGGATGATGCAACCATCGCCAAGTTCCAGACGGAGCTTTCGGCCATGGGCTACAAGTTCCAGTTCGTGACGCTCGCGGGCTTCCACACGCTCAACCACTCGATGTTCGAGCTCGCGCACGCCTACCGCACCCGCGGCATGGCGGCGTACTCCGAGTTCCAGCAGGCCGAGTTCGCCTCCGAGGGCAAGGGCTACACCGCCACGCGCCACCAGCGCGAAGTCGGTACCGGCTACTTCGACCAAGTGGCCGAGGTCATCTCCGGCGGCCGCGCCTCCACGCTCGCCCTCAACGACTCGACCGAGAAGCACCAGTTCTGAGCGGACCCGTCGACTGACTCGAAGAGCCCGTGGCCTCGTGCCGCGGGCTCTTTGCGTTTCGTGGTCGCGCGGCGGAGTTTACGCGCCCTCCCACGTCCCACCGAGCGTTGCGCACACCTTCTCGAGGTCCGCTATGGCGGAGTCGTAGAAGTACGTGGTGCCCTCCTTCTGCGTGCACTTGCCGAGGTACCCCGGTGGACACGAAGGTTGCCACGTACCCCCTTTCGTCGATGCACATTGCGTTCGGTGCTTCTCGCGATCTTCGGACGCGGATTCCGTGCACCTCGTCTTAGCGAACGTCGCGTCGGGGTCGACGACATAGCACACGCCCTTGCCCTGCGCGGAATCGCCCGCGCTGGCATCGCCGGCACAACTCGAGCAATTGTCTTCACATTGATAGGCGTAGGCGCCGTCCTTGGGCACGCACGAGCACGTCGTCATGACTTCCTTGCCGCAGGCGGAACAGAAGACCGTTCCATCGCACACGCCGTCGGTCTGAAACGAGGCACAGGAGTAGCCCGTGATGGGTGGTTGGGAGGGGCAGTTTGCCGAATGCACGAGCGCGTCGCTCTGGGCATCGGCGGAACCGCCGGTCGTCGTCGTCGAAGCGCTACATGCGACCGCAACCACCGAAGCGGCGACCAGCGGAGAGAGGAGAAGGGCTTTCACGGTGGGTGTTGGACGGAGCACATCGCGAACCCTTCACGGCGGGCACACACTCGTAGTCCGTCGCCGTAACTTTTGTGAGCCAATGCCCCTCTCGGGCGCCCCTCGTTCCGTCATGACTCGAACGGACGCGCAAGAGGTCCCATGCCAGATGAGTGCAATGTACCTACATTCAACGACAATGTTGCTGATGGATCCCAATGGACCCAGCCCCCTCACCCGACTGATTGCGGTAACCCGCAGTTGGGGGCATGGGCGGATCTCCAAGTAGCGGAAAATTCGCGTGAGCCCGTTCAGGCCCCGTTCTTGCTTGTTACCTGAACATGGAGACTCGCCGCTCGTACCGCCCACCCCCCGCCGCCACCGTTTCGCCCTCCGCAAACCTTCCTGCGGCAGCGGTCGTCCGCAAGGGGCGCGCGAGGGAGCAGCAAGATCTCTTCGCCGGTGTGGACGATACGCACGCCCTTCGCGCCGTCGTGATCGACGGTCAACAGGGTGGCGAAGAGAGCACCCGGACCGGAGAGCGCAACGAGAATTCGGTGCTCTTCAGTGCCTCGGTCTTCAGGAGCCCCGAGCCGCCTCCTCCGGCGCGCGCACGGATGGACTCGAGCACGGGAACCATCGACCTCTGCGCCCTGGCAAAGGCGAACGGGTCGTCTCTCGAGTACAAGCCGCTCACGCTCAGCGAGCCTCCCATGGGCGCGTTCGTGCACGACGTGCCGGTCGCGGCCCCGAGCGTCACCCCGAAGCGGGTCGGCCTGTTCATTGGTGCTGGCGCTGCTGCCATGCTCGTGCTCGGCATCGTCGGCGTCGCCACGTTCGCGGGCGGTGCGGACGAGCCGACTGCTCCGGCACATCAAGCAGCCGCGCGTGGCGGTATCGTCGAGAGCGTACGCACGACGGTGACCCGTGAGGAAGCTCCGGCCCCCGCAACGGCGGTCGCGGCGGTCGGCCGCAGCGGGAAGTCTGCAGCGGGCATGGGCTTCGCGTCGAGCGGGCGCGGTGTTTCTTCGAGCGCGGCTTCCTCCCCGGCTCCGGTGACTCCGAAGAAGCCGGTCGTCGCGAAGGCTGCGGATCCGTGCCATTGCAAGGGCGTCCTTGCGTGCGTCATCCGTTGCTCGGCCACCGGCCACTGAAGATCCTTTCTTCGAGGTCAGCTTGCCTGATAGGCTCGCGCATCTAAGCGCGCATGGCCACGAAACGTCTTCTTTCGCAAAGGCGTTCTGTCCCCGTCCAACGGAGAGGCAGAATGAGCGTCGACCCATCACGGGCCGCGCTCGCTGCTCTCGACCGCATCAAGAGCGCACTCATCCGCGCAGGTCATTCCGATCGCATCGGCGAGGCCATCTCTGCGCGCGAGCTTGCAGCCCGCGCCGACGTGCTCGGGCAGCAGCTCCCAGCGAGCTACGTCGCGATGCTGCGCGTTGCGGCGACCATCGGTGACCCGGAAGACTTCCTCGACGCGGCGCGCATGCAGGCGGTCGGCGCCGAGATTCACGCCGCCGGGCTTCATGCCACGCGCTACATCCCCTTCTGCCTCGCGGACGAGCGTCCCGTATGCTTCGACCGAAAGGTGCAGCTCGCCGACGGCGAACTACCCGTCTGCGTCTGGGGTCGAGGCTATGCCACCCCCGTCGCGCGCAACTTCGGCGAGTGGCTCGACATCGTCGCAGACGAGCGCGAGGAGCGCATGAACCACGCGGCCGACATTCCCCCGCGGCTGAAGCGTCTGCTCCTCGACCTCGGCTTCGAGTTCCGCTTTCCGGTCCTCGGCCGCCTCGAGACCGCAGACACACTCGGTATCGAAACGCTCATCGGCGTCGAACGCGCGCGCGAGATCCGTGGCAACACCGGTAAGTTGTTCGATTCCACGGGCCGAGCGCACGTCCTCCTCAACCTCGAAGACTTTTCGGCCTCCGCCCGCCTTCGCACGACTGTCGTGGAGCTCGCCGCAGAGGACGTCTTCCGATGGCTTCGCAGCTTCCGCGATGAAAACTTCTTCGGTGACATTCCGAAGGCTCCCTCGCATCCCGATTCGGTGCGCGACCTCCGCAAGGCGCCCCGTGAAATCCCCCTCATCGTCAAGGGCTCCGTCGAGCTCGCTCGCTTGCCTGCGAAGAACCACGTGTTCGTTGCCGCGACCGGACGAAAGCCCGACGATTTCTACTTGCTCGGCCGCTCCACCAGCAAACGCGAGAGCCTGGTTCTCCGCGTCGAAGACGGCGTCGTGACGACCGCCCGCGTCGTTCCCGACGAGCTTCAGCGGCTCCACGTCACGGGCGGAGGTCACCTGTGGGGTCTTTCGACGACGCATGCGTTCCGGTTCGACGGTCCGTCGAGCGAACGCTTCCCGCTGTCTCGACCAACCGAGGGCCCCATTTTCTGGCGAGGCATCGGCGGCAGTGGCGAACGCGTGTTCGTGTGGGGGGCCGGCGCGCTCCTGCAATTCGACGGGTCTGGCTTCTTGCCCTTCGCCGTCGATATGGGGCTCGACCCCCAGGAAACGGTGCTCTCCGTGCGCACGGCCGGTGAAGAAATCGCAGCCCTCATCGTTCGCGACGGCATGGGGGCAGTTGCGCGATTCGATGGCGACGGCTGGGCGGGCGTCAGCGAGCAGCAGGTCCTCTCCGGCGAACTCGTCGACCTCGACATCGTGGGCGGCGCCGCAACGGTTCTCGACTCGAAGGGTGCAACATACACCTACCAGGGCGCGGGCGCCCCCTCCCGCAGACCCGCCGAGATCACCGCTCCTGCCCTCCGCGATGCGAGCGGCGCCGAGCGAAAGTTCCGTGGCATGGTGGCCCTCGAAGGCGTGCTCCTTTTCGCGTCGAACGGAGGCTTCCTCACCCTCGTCCCCAACACCGAGCCACTGTTCCACACCGCGTTCGACCTCCGTTCCGGCGAAAAGCCGGGCAGTGCTCTCGACGCGCGCCTCGATCGCGTCGGTGCCTCTTCGGCGGTATCGCTTCGTCCGTCCAAGTTCATCAACGAAGACGAACCCACGGGGGTCGTCGGCACGTGCGGCCCGTGCGCGTGGTCTTGGCACCGTGACGCATTCTCCGCCATCGATCTACGCGCTTGGTAGGTGGTAGAGTGCCTCCATGGCGTCTGACCTCTCCAGCAGCGAAACGAAGAAACCGTCGCGTGTGAAGACGGAGCGCGCAGCCACACCGGAAGGTTGGAAGCACCTCGAAACCATCCCCTTCGCGGGAGGAACCGTCGAGCGTTACGAGCTCGAGCGCAACGGCCTCACGGTGCTGTTCCATCGCGACACGCAAGCGCCCGTGTTCAGCTACCACACGTGGTTTCGCGTCGGGTCGCGCCACGAAAAGCCCGGCAAGACGGGGCTCGCCCACCTCTTCGAGCACCTCATGTTCAACGAGACGGAGAACTTGAAGGCGGGCGAGTTCGACCGAAAGCTCGAAGAGAACGGCGCCGAGTCCAACGCCGCCACGTGGGTCGACTGGACCTTCTACCACGCTTCCCTCCCGCGTGAGCGCCTAGGGCTCGTCGCCAAGCTCGAGTCCGAGCGCATGGCCCGCCTCGTTCTGCGCGAGCCGCAGGTGGCGAGCGAAAAAGATGTCGTCGCCAATGAGCGGCGACAACGTGTCGACGACGATATCGAAGGAGCCGCGAGCGAAGTTCTCTACAAGCTTGCTTTCAAGAAGCACCCGTACGGTTGGCCCACGATCGGATGGATGGAGGACATTCAAGGCTTCGAGCCCTCGGACTGCGAAGTCTTCTATCGCACCTACTACTCTCCCAACAACGCCACGGTCGTCATCTGTGGTGATCTCAGGGCGCAAGACGTTCTCTCGAAGCTCGCCTCCCACTACGGCGACATTCCACGAGCAGACATTCCCGCGGAGGACTACCAACCCGAACCGCCCCAAACCGAAGGACGATTCGAAGTCTTGCGAAAGCCTACCTCGAGCCCGAAGCTTCTGCTCGGCTTCAAGGGCCCAGCGTTGGGTGACCCGGAGCACACTGCACTCACGCTTCTGAGCGAAGTTCTGTTCGGCGGCCGCGCTTCTCGACTCCACAAGCTCCTCGTGACCGAAAAGGAATGTGTTTCCGAGCTTCGCGGCTGGGTCTCCATCTTCCGTGACCCCGGCCTCTTCGACATGATGTTTTCCGTGCGCGAAGGGCACACGCTCGAAGAAGTGCATGCGCTCGTCAATGCCGAGCTCGAACGGACGAAGAGCGACCTCGTGACCGCAGCCGAGCTCGAACGGGCAAAGGCTCGACTCGAGCTCGGACTCCTGCAGACCCTGGACACCGCGAACGGGCGTGCGGAACAGATCGGTTTCTACGAGACCGTTCTCGGTGACCCTGCGGCGCCGTTCCGTCGTCTCGCGGCTTACCGCAAGACGACACCAAGCGACCTGCGAGCCGCCGCAAGACGCTACCTGACCACCGACGCGTGCAACGTCGTGCACGTCATCTCTCCGGACGACGATGATGAAGACGATACGCCGAGTACGCTGAAACAGACGGGAGACGCTTCGTGACGCGAGAACTGACCATCGACGGGGCGACGACCATCCTCGCTTCCTCCAGTGCCCTTCCCCTCGTACATGTCACGGTTGCTCTCCGTTCCGGAGCCGCCGCCGACGCACGAGACCAAGAGGGACGCTTTCGTTTCATGTTGAAGGCGATGCGCCGCGGCGCAGACGGCTATTCCGCCGAAGACATCGACAACCGCTTGGACTTGCTCGGCGCTGAGCTCGAAGTCGAGGTCTACGCTTCTCATACACTCCTCAGTGCTCAGGTTCTCTCGCGCAACCTCGATGGGCTGATGGACCTGTTGACGCGGATCTTGGCGCGACCAACTTTCCCCGAGAATGAACTCGAACTCCTTCGCCGCGAGATGATTGCCGAGCTCATCGACACCCGCGACGACGACCGAAACCTCGCCCAAATCGCGTTCCGCCAAGGGCTGTTCGGTGAGCACGTCTACGGTCGTCGTATCGTCGGATGGATCAAGTCGCTGAACGCGATCGAGCTCAAAGACATTCGCGCCGTGCACCGCGAGCACTTCGTTCGCGAAAACGTCGTACTCGGCTTTGCAGGCGACATCGACGAAGCGCGCGCAGAGGCGGCCGCGAAGTCTCTCTTGAGCGCTCTTCCGTCCGCGAAGCCTCCCACCCTCGACATCGCGCAGCCCGTGCAGAAGCCGGGCCGCCACCTCTACTTCGTCGACAAGCCGGAGCGCACACAGCATCAACTCTGTGTGGGCCGGCTCGGTTCTTGGAGCCACGACGAGGACCATTTCGATTTGACCGTGGGCGTCGTCGCCTTCGGCGGAACGTTCACTGCGCCTCTCATGCGGGAGGTTCGTGTCAAACGCGGCTGGTCCTACGGAGCGAGCGCACGTATCGCGCTTGCCAAGATGCGACATGGTTTCACCATGTGGACCGCGCCGGAGGCCAAGGTGGGGCCCGACTGCGCCGCCCTCAACATCGCGCTTCTCGAGAAGCTCGTGGAGAACGGCTACAAAGACAAAGACATCGCTTTCGTCCGTAACTTCATGGCCCGTTCGTTCGCATTCGAAGTCGACACTCCGCAAAAACGAATGAACCATGCGATGGAAGTGCACCTACTGGGCCTTCCCTCGAACTACTACGGCAAGTATCTCGAATCCGTTCGAAGCGTGACCGCAGAAGGCGCGGCTCGCGCCGTGCGGAATCGCCTAGACCCGGCGGACCTCGTCATCGCAGCGACGGGCACAAAAGACGAGCACCTGGCAGCCCTCGAAAAGGCGATCCCGAACCTCGCCTCGACGACGGTCGTGCCGTTCGACGCAGACGGATGACCGACGGCGCGCGAGCCATGAGCCAGGTACCCGGGGTTCTCTACTTCTCCCAGCCCTTCCCTGGGGCGCCGCTCGAACGCCTTGAGCCTCACGGTCACGTCGTCGTTGGAACCAAGGGCATCTACTCACCTTCTTTTGCCGAGCATGCGCCCAACATCATCGCGCTCATGACGGTCATGGGCGACCGCATCGATGCCGCCTTGCTCGAGCAGCTTCCGCGACTTCGCGTGGTCGCCAACATCGCCGTCGGCTACGACAACATCGACGTCGCTGCTTGCAAGGCGCGCGGCGTCATGGCGACGAACACATCAGACGCACCCGCTCTGGCGACGGCGGACATCACGCTTGGTCTCATTCTTGCCGTCGCGAGGCGGATGGTGGAGGCCGACCGGTTCGTGCGGGCCGGAAAGTGGTCCGAGTGGACTCCAACGCTGATGATGGGAAAGTGCGTCCACGAGCTCGTGCTCGGTATCGTTGGGTTCGGTCGAATTGGGCGCGCAGTCGCGGCTCGCGCGCGCGGCTTCGGCATGCGCGTTCTCTATACGCAGCGCACACGCCTTTCACGCGAGGAGGAGGTTCGGCTAGGCGTCGAGTTCCGGCCCTTCGACCTCCTGCTCCGCGAGGCCGAGTGCGTGACGGTCCACGCACCTCTCGGTCCGGAGACGCGAGGTCTCTTCGGCGCACCCGAGTTTGCTCAGATGCAGAAAGGCGCCTTCTTCATCAATACGTCGCGCGTCGGCCTCGTCGACGAAGACGCTCTCGTCGAGGCCCTCGCAGCGGGGCACTTGGGGGGTGCAGGACTCGACGTATTCGCGAACGAGCCATCCGTACCCGAAGCACTCATGAGCATGCCGAACGTCGTGCTGTGCCCTCACATCGGAAGCGCGGACGATCGAACACGCGCTCGCATGGCCACGCGGTCCATCGACAACGCGATCCGGGTCATTTCCGGTCTCGCGCCGCTGGATCCTCTTTGGAATCCCTAGGCAGCACCGTCAACGTCGACGCAAACACCCATCCTTCGACCCACGCGTCGTTGTTTACCGCCGCCAGCACGTAGGCTTGGTCGTTGCGGACCTCCTTCGAAAGAAGGCGCGCGAATCCTGCAGCGTGCACCTTGGCCACCCGGACACCGTCCGAAAAGACATCTGCGCCCGCCGCGAGTCCATAGAACGCCACCTTCTTGCGGCCTCGCGGGCCCCTGTACTGCGTGCCCGGCGAAACCACGTAGTCGGGCCACCGTGCACCTTGATAGCCCGGCGCACCCCTGCCATCACCTCCACCCGGTGTGGCACCGCATGCGTTCAGCAAGATGCACGCGCCGACGCCAAGAAGGCTCCGACCCATGCGGAGAACGGGGCGCAAAGCAGGGCGCCCGTGCACGACTAGGGCCCCTTTTTGGCGAAAACCTCGGCGAACTTGGTGTCGTAGACCCCGTTCTTGAACTGCTCGTCCTTCAAAACCTTCTGGACGAACGCGGCGTTCGTGACCAGTGGCGACACTTTCATGCGCGCGAGCTGGTCCCCCAAGCGAAGCATGGCCACTTCGCGTGTGTCGCCCCAGGTGACGACCTTCGCCACCATCGGATCGTAGAACGGCGTCACCTTGTTGCCGGCCCTGAAGCCTGTCTCGATGCGCACTTCGTCGGAGAGACATTCACCGTCGGCCCACGTGAGCTCGTCGATGGGGCCGGGCTTCGGAATGAAGCCTTTCCAGGGATCTTCCGCGTAGAGTCGAGCTTCGATGGAATGGCCCTTCTTCGGCAGGTTCGACCAATCGGGAAGCTTCTCGCCATTCGCGACGCGAAGCTGCCACTCGACGAGGTCGAGCCCGGTCACCATTTCGGTCACGGGGTGCTCGACCTGGAGACGCGCGTTCACCTCTAGAAAGAACAGGTTGCCATCCGCATCGGCGATGAACTCACAGGTTCCGGCGCCGCGATACCCCACCTTCGTAACGACGCGAAGCGCCGCCTCGTAGAGAGCTTTGCGGCGTGCCTCTCCTGCCTCACCCTGAAAAAATGCAGCCGGTGAGGGCGACTCTTCCACGATCTTCTGATGGCGGCGTTGGAGGCTGCATTCGCGCTCGCCGAGAGCGAATGCCTGACCGTGGTTGTCGCAGAAGACCTGGACCTCGATGTGTCTCGGCGTCGAAACGTAGCGCTCGAGGTACACGCGCGCGTCGGAAAACGAAGCTTTGCCGCGATCGGAGCACGTGCGAAGCGCCTTCTCCATGCCGCTCTCGTCGGAGACGACCTGCATGCCGATGCCACCGCCACCACCGACCGCCTTCACGACGATGGGGTAGCCGACTTTGCTGGCAACGGCCTTCGCCTGCAAAACGCCTTCTTCCGTGTCGAGGGCGATCGGCTCGTCGGTACCGGGCACGGGACTCGTGCCTGCGGAGAGCGCCACGTGGCGGGCCTTCATCTTGTCGCCGAAGGCGTCGAGCACGTCCGGTGGCGGACCGACGAAAACGCAGCCAACCTTCGCGACTTCGCGCGCGAACTCGGAGCGCTCGCTCACGAACCCGTAGCCGGGATGAACGGCCTCTGCGCCGGTCTTCTTGATGGCTCCGAGGAGCGCCTCGACGTTGAGGTACGAATCCTTCGCAGCTGCGGGCCCCAGGAGGATCGCTTCGTCGGCGTCTTTCACGTGCGGGAGATCAGCATCGGCTTCCGAATAGACAGCGACGGTTTGGATGCCGAGGCGCTTGCACGTACGCATCACCCGGCGAGCGATTTCACCACGATTCGCAACGAGGACCTTCTTGAACATGAGGTTCGTTCTAGCGGGCTGCGGCGCTCAATTGAACCCAAAACCGCGCGGCCATAGATCCCGGTTGCGCAACTACTACACACGTAGTAATACCTCTCCGTGCCCGAAGAACACGCCCTCGGCCCTTTGGAAATGCGAGTCCTCGGTTTGCTCGATAGCGCCGGCGCCGCTTCGGTCCAGGCGATCCAGGAGGCGCTCCGCGCGGAGGGCCACGAGGTCGCCTACACCACGGTCATGACCGTCCTCAGTCGCCTTCATGAGAAGGGCGTCGTCACGCGCTCCAAAGATGGTCGGAGGCACATCTATGGTCTGGCGAAGAATGCTCCCTCCCTCACCCGAGGAATGATTTCCCGCATTCAACAGGCGCTCTTCCCGCAGAACCGTGCTCGCCCGATTCTCGCGCTCCTCGACGACGAAGCGCTTTCCGATGACGAACTTCGACTCTTGCGCAAGCGCATCGACGAGCGCCTCAAGGCGAAACGATGATTACGTTCAGCCTCGTCGCATTCAATGTTCTGCTGAGCGGCGCACTGTCGTTCTTCGTCGCTTCTCTCCTGACCGACCTCGCGCTCCGCGCATTTCGCCCTCGCCCAGGCAAAGTTCGCCTGCTCCTGCACGCGCTTCCCTTCGCGAAGCTCGTCTTCGACGTGGTGCGTGGAATTCCGGCTCAGTCGTTTCTCTGGCTTCGCGCGCTCGGTGTCTCGCAGGACATCGGCGTGTTTCAAATTGGTATTGGGACTTCGTGGTTCGTGCCACACGTACAGTTCGCACTTGGCGCTCGTTCCGCGGACCACACATATTCCCAGAGCGCGTCCGATCTCCTGGCGGGGCTACTCGTGAAGCGAGTATCGCCGTGGGCTCCGCTCATCATCGTCGTGGCGCTCGCCTCGGTCTCCACGGCGCGACTCGTGCGCAGGTTCATGGCGTGGCGAAGCGCATCGCAAGCGAAGCAAGCCATCGTCGGCAGTGCCCTGCTCGTGGGTCGAAGACACGTTGGACGCCAGGTCGTCCCCATCTTCGTTTCGCCTGCTGTGGCGGGCTCCCCATTTCTCGGAGGTGTCGCAGCTCCCTACGTGGGCTTTCCCGCGGAGCTATGGGGCACGATGAGCGCCGCCGAAAGAAGGGCCGCCCTCGGCCACGAGTTGGCCCACGCGCGCGAGCGTCACCTTGCTTTCGTCACGCTCCTCGGAATGTTGAGCGACGTGTTCTGGTTCCTCCCTCGGGTCGGTCATTGCCAGCGCTCATTCCGTGAAGCGTGCGAGCTCGCCGCCGACGCGCATGCGGTACGCGAGGGTACTTCGCCTCCTGTCCTTGCTTCTGCCCTCCTCCGCGCACGAGAGGTCAGCCAAGGAGCGCAGCCATCCCCCGTCGCGACCCTTGCCGCGACGGGCAGCAGCCTTTCGTCGCGCATCGACCATCTGCTCGATGCCACGCGAGCACCGCGCTTCGGCTTCCAGTATCCCGTGCATGCGCTCGTCCTTACGGGATGGCTCGCCCTCGTCGTCTTCCGGCTCGTCATCTTCGGGAATCACTGAAGACGGCGAAGAGCACCAACGTAGAAAGGTCCCCATGAATGCTCGTTCGATTCTGGTCTTTATTGCGCTCACTTCGGTCGCCTGTGCGAGCACCTTGCCTCCTCCGCGCATCGTGCGGTTACGTGATCTCGGCAGCGGTCAGCCTCTCGCGGAAGGTCAAGCGCTCATCGTGGAGCTCGACGAGGGTGACGTTATTCCGCTCAAGCTCGCCATTCACGGAGCATTCCTGGAGACGCCGGCGGAAAACCCTACGGTTCCCATCCGCGTCAAACGGCACTGCTTCGTCCGCCTCGACAAACGAGGACTCAAGACGAGTCTCGACGGTAAGAACTTCGACTGGTCGCCCGTGGCGCCAGGAACCTTCCGTATCGGCCTTCGCGTAACCAAAGAGGGAGCGCAGGCCGAAATGGACTTCCAGACGCCGACGCCACCGCCGGACATGAAATAGCTGGGACCGCGCTGCACTAGGGCAGTGCTCAGGTCATCCTAGGGCAGCGTAGCCTTCCGATGGCCCCAACGGGTCCGACCATCGCGAGGCCGTGGGCTGTCCCACGTCACCCGGGGACGGCGATCAATCCAGGTAGTCTTTGTCGCGCAGCTTCTTCGGGATGTACTCGTCGGTGATGAACGAGATGCTCTTCGTGAGGAGACCGTCGACTTCCATCTTGAAGCCGTTCTTCAGCATGGCGTCGATCTCCTTCTGCCACTTCTTGTCTTTGAACCAGGGGTAGGCCTTCATCTGGTTCGCTCGAGCGATGTCTTCCTTGGAGAGCTTGATTTCGACGGCCGGCGGAAGCGTGAACTTCTGATAGTCGGTCGAGCTCATGCCGAGGAAGCGAACCTGCGGTACCGCCATACGCATCGACTCGTACGCGAGGTTGATGCTGCCCTGCTTGAGAACGGAGTAGATGTAGAGCCCCCACGGGTCGTTATCGACGAGGACGTAGATGGGGAGCTTGAGTTCCGTTGCCATGCGCTGGAGTAGACGACGGGCGCCGCGTGCCGCTTGGCCTTCCGTCGTGAGGAGGATGCACTTGTTCTTCTCCCAGAACTTGTCCTCGTTCAGACGATGGAACACGGCTTGTTTCTCGACGTGGAGAATGTACTGCGCGTCGCACTTGACGAACTTGAGATCGTTCTCTTCGCAAATGGACGGAATGCCCCAGCCACCGCGCCCCATGCGCGAGAGGTCGATGGTGTCGCCCGCGTCGTTGACGACGAGCTTGCCCACGACGAGACCGCGGCGGTTGGCGAACAAGTGCAGCTCTTCGCGAAGCGCATTGATGGCGACTTCGAGGTCCTCGATGATCGGGTCGCTCTCGTTCTGGTCTTCGAACGTGTTCTCGTTCGTACCCTTGAGCGTGTGCTTCGTCATGTAGAACATCTGACGGATACTGACCGTCTTGTTCTCGCCGATGAGCGTCTTGCAGCCATTCGCAACGAGGAAGGTCTGCATGAACTTCCGCGCCATCGCCGTATTGAAGAACTCACGAGACTGCGTCTTGTCGCCGAGCTCGATGATGCGCTTCTTCTCGTTGAACGCGACGTTCGACAAAGAGCGCGTGCGGATCTCCACGACCGGGTTCTGCTTCTTCTTCACGATCGCGAGCGTCTGCGCAGCGAGCTTCTCGAGCTTGCCGAGCGTGCGTTCGTCGATCTTGGCGGCCGCTTCGGAGCCGGCGCGCTTGGTGGGTGCGGGCTTTGCCGCTGCCGGTGCTGCTGCTGTCTTTTTGGCGGTTTTCTTGGCGGCCATGGCTTACTCCACGAGTGAAAGTTGTTCGCCGCGCTTTCCGGATTTTGCCGGGGGCGTCTTCTTGGAGGGTTTCGCAGGAGGAGCCTTCTTGCCCTTCGCTGGAGCGGAGTCGGTCGTTTTCGCTTCGGCCTTCGCCTTGCCCTTGGCTCCCTTCCCCTTCGGTGCGGGTCCGAGTGCAGGCGGAGGCTCCGATGCGGGCGGAGGCATGCTCGGCTTGCCCGCGGCGGCAGGCGGCTCTTCCGGGCCGTCGTCGCCCGAGGCGACCTTCACGAAGTTCGGTAGCGCCTCGTTGAACAGCTTCTCGATGTCCTTCTTCTGCAAGTTCAAGATCTCGGCCATCGCGGCAGAGACCTCCGGGATGTAACGCTGGAAGATGCCGAGACGCTTCTGCTCGCTCTGCGCCTTCAGACGCGCACGGAGGTATGCCGCGAGTTTGCGGCCGCACTCTTGGACGGCAAGCTTCATTTCGCGGAGGAGCTCGTCGTAGTGCGCCACCGCTTCTTTTGCTTCGCTGGTGAACGGAACCCACACGCTCGCGAGGTGCACGACGACCGCGAGGGGGCCAACGGGCAGGCCGCCCTTGGGCTGAAGGAGCTCGTAGGCGCGCCAGTTGGTGTCGTAGATGGACTCGCTGATGGCGCAGGCCTTCGGCTGGTACTGCAGCGGCACGCGATTCGCGAAGCGCATGATCTCCGCGGTCTCGTCCTGTGGCATGTCGCCTCCGTAGGCGAGGCCGACTTCGACGACGAAGGGATTGCCTCGATAGACGGATGGCGGACGCGTCGTCGACGAGAAGAAGTCGGCGTTCGGGAAGCGGCGTTTCAGGCCCGTCACGAGCAGTGATTCGCCGATCGGCACGACGCACGAGGCCGAAGGGGCCATGACCTTCACCTGCGAGAGAGCCTTGTGCAACCGCTCGACCTCTTCGCCATTGAGGTCGCCGGGCGCCTTCTTGGGCGAGATGTCAGCGAGCTTGCAGGCCTGCTCGGCCAACGCCGGACTCACGCGAGAGAAGTCGTCGCAGAGCGCCTGGCGCACGGTCTTCGCAGGGGAATCCTGGAGCATGATGAGGAGCATGCCGAGCTCGACCCCATGCGGGTGCGGCTTGATTTCTTCGGCTTCGCGAGGAAGCTCGTCGGACGCGCGGGGGTACACGACGGGCTCGCCCTTCGGCGGCTTGTAGGTGAGGCCGAGGTGCGGGTTGGCGACCACCGTTTGTTCGAGGTAGGCGTCGACCCCCGTCCGGCCACCACGATAGGCAGCATCGAGCTCGAGTTCGACGCGCGTGCCGTGATCTTTGTCCCACACGACGGCTTCGTCGGAGATGACATCGGGTTGGTTGCGCTTCGTGTCGATGCGAAGCGCAATCTTGAACGCGGGCTTCCCCTTCCCCGTCTTCGACGTGATGAGCACGGGCTTGCCCGTCGTGAGCTGGGCATAGAGCCCCGCAGCGCTGATACCGATACCTTGCTGGCCGCGCGACTGCTTCAGGCGATGGAACTTCGAGCCGTAGAGGAGCTTCGCGAAGATCTTCGGAATCTGCGGCTTCACGATGCCAGGACCGTTGTCTTCGATGACCACGCGGAAACGGCGCTCGGCGAGCTCCGTGATCTCGACCATGAGCTCGGGGAGAATGCCCGCCTCTTCACACGCGTCGAGGGAGTTGTCGACCGCTTCTTTCACGGTCGTGAGCAGCGCCTTGTGCGGGTTGTCGAAGCCGAGAAGGTGACGATTCTTCGTGAAGAACTCGCTCACCGAAATCTCGCGCTGCCGCGAAGCCATCGTCTCGGCAGAGGCCCGACGATTCGGCGTCTTCGCGCCCTTCGTGGCGACTTCCTCGGGCTCTACCGCGGTGGGAGGCGTCGCTTTCGTTTTGACGCCGCTTTTGCCGTTCTGGGTGTTTGCTGCCTGTTTCCCCATGGATTCGAGCAGTTACGCTGTGGGTGAACAGGTGTCAAGTTTCCGTCGAATTCGGTGTACATTGCCGCACCATGATTCGTCGCTATGGCGCCATCCTCACTCTGCTGACGGCGCTGAACTTCATGAACTACCTCGACCGCTTCGAGCTGGCGGCGGTACTTCCACGAGTGAGCGCCGACTTGCACCTCTCGGACTTCATGGGAGGCCTGCTCTCCACGGTCTTCTTGGTGAGCTTCCTCGTCACGTGCCCGCTCTTTGGGTACCTGGGTGACAGGGTCCCACGAAAGTACCTCCTCGCGGCGGGCGCGTTTGCCTGGAGCGCCGCGACGATCGCCACCGGGCTCTCGCAAGGCGCGACGGGCATCATCATTGCTCGCGCGTGTGTCGGCGTCGGTGAAGCGAGCTTCACGACGCTCGCTCCCACCGTCATCGACGACGTCGCTCCGCTCGACCGCAAGGCGCGCGCACTTTCGATCTTCCACATCGCGGCCCCCGTGGGTGCAGCACTCGGCTATCTGGTCGGTGGTGCGGTCGAAAAAGCCGCGGGCTGGCACATGGCATTCTTCGTCGGTGGCGGACCGGGCATCCTTCTCGGCATGCTCGTGCTTCTCATCGAGGAGCCGAAAGCAACGAAAGAGAGCAACGAGAAGGCCCCCGCCTCGCCCGGCATCGGTGCGACATTGCGCGCCTTCGGCCCCCTCCGTTCGTACTGGCGTGCGGTGTTCGGCTACACGGCGCTCACCTTCGCGACCGGCGGCTTCGCGTTCTGGGCGCCCACCTTTCTGTTTCGGCGCTACAACATGGCTCTCGCAAAAGCGAACTTCACGTTCGGCATCATCACCGTCGTGGCAGGCGCGGTCGCGACGCTCCTCGGAGGTCGCCTCGGCGATCGCGTCATGCGCACGAAGGAACGGGCCGAATCGCACGAAGACCCGAGCGCAGGGTACCGTGATGCAGCACGTACCATCGAAGCCCAGGAGCACGAAGACGACCGACGCGTACGCGGTCTTCTCCGCATCTGTGGCGGCGGGGCGCTCGTGGCCGCACCTCTCGCGTTCGTGTGTTTCCTTGCCCCGAGCGCGACCATCTTCTTCGCCGCAGCGTTCTTCTGCGAAATGGGCATTTTCCTCTCGAACGCGCCCGTCAATACGGCAATCCTGCGAGCCGTGCCCAGCCATCTCCGCGCGAGCGCCATGGCCGTCTGCATCACGACCATTCACCTGCTCGGTGACCTGTGGTCACCTCCGCTCATCGGCAAGCTCGCCGACTTCGCGGGCACCGGGAAGATGCATATCGCGATGATGCCACTCGCATTCGCGTTCGGGCTTGCCGGCTTCGTGTGGTTCAACTTTGGCGGCGCACGTTCGCGTGCTCGCTAGGACGGTACGTGACGCAGGAACGGGAAATGTCAACTGCTGCCTACATGCGCGAACCCTTTGTGAAATTCTAACTAGAGCGTCGTTGACCCGAGGCCTCCTGGCGGGCTAATCCAGGCGCCGGCCCATGCCTTGCGCATGATGCCCCTTCCCTGAATGCGGTCCCCGATTACTCGCCTTTTGTCGGCACTTTTCGCGCTTTTCGCGTGGGCCTACGCCCCACGTGTCTCCGCGCAGCCGGTGCTCGACGGTGGCGCGCCGCCGACGTCGGCAGCCGCAGCCCCGGCGGGTGCGGGTGATGGTGGCGCTCCCGCAGCGCCCGTTGCCATTCCCGAGCAGCCTGCCGAACCGCAAGTCAAAGTTCCCCAATCGGAAGCCGAACGCGCTTCGGGTCAGGTCATCACCCGCATCGAGGTCGCTGGCAATCGTCGCGTCAGCTCCGAAGACGTTCTCAGCTATCTCCATATTCGCCCCGGTCAGCTCTTCAAGCCTCCCGCACTCACGTCCGATGTGCGCGCACTCTGGGATTCGGGCTTCTTCGACGACATCGAAGTCGACCTCGTGCGGGTCGACGCGGGTGTCGTCCTTCGCTTCATCGTGCGAGAACGCCCGAACATTCATGCCGTCGAATTCTCTGGCAACGACGAGATCGAGAACGACAAGCTCCAAGAGGTCATCGAGGTCAAAGGCAACACGAGCCTCAGCGTTCCGGCCATCCGGCGGAGCGTCCAGAAGATCAAGGATGCGTACGCCGAGAAGGGCTACTACCTCGCAGAGGTCGACTTCACGCTGCAAAACGAGCGCGACAACGAGGTCACCGTCAAGTTCAAGATCGTCGAGCACCAACCCGTCACGGTGCGCCGCATCAACTTCGTCGGCAACACGGAGGTCCCCGAAGCCGACCTCCGCGAAGTCATGGCGACGGGGCAATCGAGCTTCTTCTTCTCGTTCGGCTCGGGTGGCGCCTACAAGCAGGACATCCTCGAGCGCGACGTGCTCATGGTGTCAGCGCTCTACTACGACAAGGGCTACCTATCGGTGCAGGTTGGTACGCCGCGCGTCATGCTCACGCCGGACCGCACGGGCATCGAAGTCACGCTCGTCATCCATGAAGGTCCGCGCTTCAAAATTCGGCGCCTTCAGATCCTCGAGAAGGACCAGGACGGCAAAGAGATCGAACCTCTCGGCGGTCGACGTGCCCTCAGGCAGATGCTCCGTGCGCACTCCGGCGACTACTTCAATCGCGCCGAGCTCCTGAAAGACCTCACGGCGATCCGTACGCTCTATCGCGATGCCGGCTACGCCAACGTCGAGGCCGAACCCGAGCCCGAGATCGACCCGCTCAAGCAGGAAGTCGACATCGTCATCCCGATTCGGCGAGGCCCGCTCGTCCACGTCGAACGCATCGGCATCAAGGGCAACACGAAGACGAAGGACAAGGTCATTCGTCGCGAGATGGAAATCGAGGAAGGCCAGCTCTTCAGCGAGACGCGCCTCGAGGACAGCAAGCGCCGCATCCAAGCCCTTGGTTACTTCGAGCGTGTCGACATCTCGACCGAACAAGGCTCGACGCCCGAGCGCATCGTCATCCACTTCGAAGTACAGGAGAAACCGACCGGCACGTTCCAAGTCGGCGCGGGCTTCAGCT
Organism: Polyangiaceae bacterium; assembly: GCA_046351415.1. GTDB lineage: Bacteria > Myxococcota_A > Polyangia > Polyangiales > Polyangiaceae > JABFRG01. The sequence goes on from JAXLYO010000007.1 coordinate 147,689, forward strand.
CGGTCGAAAACTTCATCGCGACGGCGCAGATTCAGCAGGCCAATCTCTTCGGTCACGGCCAGTCCATCGCCCTCCAGGCCCAGGTGTCGAGCCTTCGTCAGCTCATCAACCTCCGCGTTTTCGAGCCATATCTTTTCGATTCCGATTGGTCGGGCAGCGCCGAGGTCTTCAACCAGCTCTACCAATTCACGGACTTCTCGCGCCGCACCATCGGCGGCTCGCTGACGCTCGGCTACGCCCTCATTCAGCCTTGGCTTCGCGTGAGCTTGACCGCAACGGCCCAGTACGACGCCGCGGAGACCGGCACGACCACCTCCATCTTCGGTTCGAGCCCGACGGCCTTTGCGCAATTCTCTCGTCTGCCGCTCGCGAATCTCTTCAACAACGGACGAACCTTCTCCCTCCGCCCTGCCATCACGTACGACACACGCGACAACCGCCTCTTCCCCACCTCGGGTCTCTTGGCGTCGTTCTCGACGGAGTTCGCTGACGAGATTTTGGGCAGCCAAATCGAGTTTCTGCGGCACACCTTCAACTTCCGCTTCTACATTCCGCTCGGCGGCCAGACGGGGCAACCCGGGTCCGGTTTCGTGCTCAAGGCGAACACGAACATCGGTCTCATCACGAGCCCGAACCCCGAAGGCTTGCCCATCTACATTCGCTACTTCTTGGGCGGCATTCTCGACATGCGCGGCTATCGCTTGCGCACGCTCGGTCCGCGCCTGCCGCTCAACACGGCCATCGACGTCAACTCCGCCCCCGCCCCGAACGGCTCGCCCATTGGCGGTAACCTCCAGGCGTACTCCAACTTCGAGTTCGAGTTCCCCGTCATCGACAAGGTCGGTATCCGTGGCGTCACGTTCTTCGACATCGGCAACACGTGGAACCTCGAGTCGCAGTTCTGCCGCACGGCGCCGGCTCCACAGTTCGCATCCGTCGTGAGCCCGTGCTGGAACGGCCTCGGGAGCCTCGCCAACCTGCGCACCGCCGCTGGCTTCGGTGTTCGCTGGTTCTCGCCGCTCGGCCCGCTCCGCTTCGAATGGGGCTTCCCGTTCAAGCCGCTTGGCTACGAAGAATCGAGCGTCTTCGAGTTCACCATCGGCAACTTCTTCTGACGGCGACGAGCGTCACCCGAGCAGTTCACCGCTCCATAGGCGTTGCGTGAAGGTCTGCCACGGCACGATTTCGATATCGTCCTCGGTTCTTCGTGGGTGCTTGTCGAGCGAGACGACCATGAATCGGCGCACGAGGTTCTTTTCCTCCTTGAGCGCGCGAAGCCCCTTCAGGTGACGATCGGTCACGAGGTCGGTCGACTTGATCTCGATCGCGAGCTCGTCGCCGATGACGAGGTCGACTTCGAATTGCGACGTAGAGCGCCAATACGCGAGCTCGAGGTCTTTGCGCTCGTAGGACAGGTAGGCACGACACTCGAGCACGATGAAGTGTTCGAAGGCCCGTCCGAAGAGTTCGGACTTCGGCACGATTTCGCCACGCCGACAAAGAGTGTTCGTGACTCCGACGTCGAAGAGGAAGTGCTTCGCTCGGGTGATCGCCTTGCGCTTCCTTGTCCGTATGAAGGCCGGGAGCGAAAAACCGATCAGAGTATCTTCGAGGATGCGGACGTAGTTGGTGACAGTACTCGCGGGCAAGCCGCAATCGCTGGCGAGGCCCTCGTAGTTCAACTCTTCGCCGTTCGAGAGCGCGATCGCATCGAGAAATCGGGCGAACGCCGGGAGGTTCCGAGTGAGCGCTTCCGCTTGAATCTCCTCTCGCAGATAGAGATTCGCATAGCTCTTGAGCTCTTCGGCGAAGTCTTCGCTGTCGTAGGCTTGTGGGAGGCCGCCTCGATTCAGGTAGCGCACCAGGTCGAACTTCGGAATCTCGGACGATGCCAGTGGAAAGAGGCGCGCTTCCCACGCCCGACCGGCAAGTAGATTGGCGGCGCCACGTTTCAGCTTGCGCGCCGAAGAGCCGGTGAGCAAGAAGCGGCGGTTCTGTTTCTGGATGAGCCGATGCACTTCGTCGAGGAGCTGCGGCAACTTCTGCACCTCGTCGATAGCCACGATCACGTTTGGTGGACTTTCCTCTCCCAGGAGCTTCGGCTCGCGAACGAGGCGGCTGAAGACGTCGGCATCGAGAAGGTCGTAGACGCGCGCGTCCGGAAGCTGGTGTTCGAGGAGCGTCGACTTCCCGGTCGTGCGCGGCCCGAGGAGGAAGAGACTCTTCTTTTCGAGCTGTTTCACGAGGTCGAGACGGCGTCGATACACCCATCTATCCTATGGTTTATCATGATAATCCACAACTATCATACGCGTCTTCATCACTCGCCACGGGGCGCGGACGGGCCCCCTCCGAGCCGCCCAACACTTTGAAATGAAAGCCTTCTTTCACTGAACAAATGGGCAAAAAGTGGTGGGGTTTCCGACCGATGTTCGCTAGAAAGAAGCCTGCATGACGACTCCCGTTCAGCCGCCTACGCCCCCCGGTTCCCCCAGCGCCAAAGTGCCCATCTCGATTCAAGACGAGATGCGTACGTCGTACCTCGACTACGCGATGAGCGTCATCATCGGACGCGCGATTCCCGACGTGCGCGACGGCCTGAAGCCGGTGCACCGCCGCATCCTCTACTCTGCTTACGAGCAAGGCATGACGCCGACGGCGGCGCATCGCAAGAGTGCGAAGATCGTCGGCGACGTGCTCGCGCAATACCACCCGCACGGTGACAGCTCGGTCTACGACGCGATGGTTCGCCTAGCGCAGACCTTCTCGATGCGCTACCCGCTCATCGACGGCCAGGGCAACTTCGGCAGCGTCGATGGCGACCCCGCTGCAGCGTACCGCTACACGGAAGCGCGGCTCTCGAAGGTCGCCATGGAGCTTCTCGTCGACATCGAGAAGGAATGCGTCGACTTCGCACCCAACTTCGACGACTCGAAAGACGAACCTCGCGTGCTTCCGGCGCGCATTCCGAATCTGCTGGTCAATGGCTCCGGCGGTATCGCCGTCGGCATGGCGACGAACATCCCGCCGCACAATCTCGGCGAAGTCGTCGACGCGACCATCTACCTCATTCGCAACAAGGAGTGCCCCGTCGACGACTTGATGCGCATCGTCCAAGGCCCCGACTTCCCGACGGGCGGTCTCATCTACGGTCGCCAAGGCATCGAGCAAGCGCAGCGCACGGGGCGCGGTTCCATTCTCATGCGTTCGCGCATCCTCGTGGAGCCGCTGCCCGGCAAGGGCGACCGCGAGCAGCTCGTCGTCACGGAGATCCCCTATCAGGTCAACAAGTCCCGCGTTCAGGCGAAGATCGACGAGCTTCGCCGCGACAAGAAGATCGACGGTATCGTGGAAGGTCGCGATGGCGTTCGCGACGAGAGCGACAAGGAAGGCATTCGCCTCGTCATCGAGCTGAAGAAGGACGCGAACCCGCAGGTCGTCATCAATCAGCTCTTCCGATTGACCGAGCTGCAGACTTCGTTCGGCTACATCAACCTCGCCATCCACCGTGGTCGCCCGGCGATTCTCAACCTCAAAGAGACGCTCGCCGCCTTCGTGGAGCACCGTCGCGACGTCGTGACGCGCCGCACCCGCTACGACTTGCGCCAAGCAGAAGCCCAGCGCGAAATCGTCGAGGGCTTGGGCATGGCCACGACCGAGGTCGACCTCGTCGTGAAGACGATTCGCGAGTCGCGCGACACCGAATCCGCGCGCGAAGCGTTGATGAAGCTCCCGCTGAAGGGCCTCGAAGCGTTCGTGACGCGCGCAGGCCGACCTGCCGAAGAGATCGCGGCCGCCAAGGCTCGCGGCGACTACTTCCTCTCCGAGCGCCAGGCGAAAGCCATCCTCGAGATGCGTCTGTCGCGTCTCACGGGCCTCGAACAAGAGAAGCTCGCCGCAGAGTACGGAAGCCTCTGCGACGAGATCGCGCGCCTTCGCTCCATCCTCGCGAGCGAAAAGGTGCTCCTCGACGTCATCGTCATGGAGCTCGAAGAGATTCGCTCCAAGTACGGTGACGCGCGCCGCACGGAAATCGTCGCCAACGAAGCCGAGATCAACGACGAAGACCTCATCAAAGAAGAGGACATGGTCGTCACCATCTCGCACGCTGGCTACATCAAGCGAACGAGCCCGACCGAGTATCGCGCTCAGCGCCGCGGCGGAAAGGGCACCGTGGGCATGGAAGCCCGCGAGGAAGACTGGGTCACGCAGCTCTTCGCCGCTTCGACGCATGCGTACGTGTTCTTCTTCTCGAACAAGGGCAAGGTCTACGTCAAGAAGGTCTACCAGATCCCTCTGGCCGCTCGGAATGCCAAGGGGCGCGCCATCGTCAACTTCGTCGGCATGGAAGAGGGCGAGCGCGTCGCCGCCATCGTCGAGGTCCCGAAGATCGAAGAGGGCAAGTTCTTGGTCACCGTCACGAAGGGCGGGCAAATCAAGAAGACGGACCTCACCGAGTACGAGAACTTCCGCGAGAAGGGCATCATCGGCGTGAAAATCGAAGGCGACGACCAGCTCCTCTCGGCTGTTCTCACCGACGGCACGCGTGAGTTCCTCATTGCGACGAAGCAGGGCCAGTCCATTCGCTTCCCCGAAGAGCAAGTTCGTCCGACAGGGCGAGCAACGATGGGCGTCAAAGCCATCGAGCTCGACGGCGACGATCAGGTCGTGGGTGTCGCCTCGACCGAAGAAACGCGGCATTACGTGCTCGCGGTCTGCGAGAAGGGCTACGGCAAGCGCACGCACTTGGACGAGTTCCGTCTGCAGAATCGCGGTGGCAAGGGTATCATCCTCATCGACGCGAGTGACCGCAACGGTCCGGTCGTCGACATTCGCCTCGTGAAGGACGGCGACGAGCTCATGCTCATCACCGATCGCGGACAGACGATTCGCACGGGAACGCAAGAGATCCGCGAGACGGGTCGCAATGCGCAGGGCGTCAAGGTCATGAGCGTCGTCGGCGACGAACGCATCGTGGCGCTCGAACGACTCGCCGAGACATCGGCCTTCGAGGGCACGCCGAACTCCCTCCCGCCCGAAGGCGCGACGGCAAGCGAGCCCCCCGAAGGTACGCCCCCCACGGACGTCAACTGACGCAAGATGGCCCGCGTGTTCACGCGCGCACGCAGCTACGCCACGGGGCCACTCGTGGTCGCTGCGTTCGCCGCGCTCGCGGCATGTCATGATCCTTTCGGCCTGCGCAAAGGGCAAGTTGCCCCGCCACCACCGCCGAGCGCCCCCGTCACCTATTTGGCGCCATCGCATAGGTCGTGCGGGGTCATCCCTGCACCGCGCGAATGCCAAGCTTTTGGCAGCCTCCCGATAAAGTTCACGCCTCGCACGAACTATCCGTGGGCACACATGCCTTCGTGGGAGCGCGAACGGTACGAGCTCGTACTCGGCCGCGACGGGGTCACCATCAGCGCGGGCTCGGCGGAAGGCGCATTTCGAGCCGAGGCGACCCTTCGCCAGCTGGCCATGCCCTTCGGGAACCAAGAAGCGCCCGAGGTGACGATCAACGACTCACCTCGATTTGCATGGCGCGGATTGATGCTCGACGTCGCGCGACACTTCCTTCCGGCGAGCGTGATCGAAGCGGTCATCGATCGCATGGCCCTCTACAAGCTGAACGTGCTGCACCTGCACCTCTCGGACGATCAAGGTTTTCGCGTCGAGCTCACGAAGCATCCCGAGCTCACTCAGGTGGGGGCTTTTCGAAACGAGGGCGGCAAGACGTACGGCGGCTTCTACACGAAGGCCGACATCCAGCGCATCGTCGGCTACGCGCGCGACAAGTTCGTCACCATCCTTCCCGAGATCGACTTGCCCGGTCACACGCGCGCCATCCTGGCGGCGCATCCGGAGCTTTCGTGCACGATGAAGAAGCAGGAGGTCCCTTCCACCTTCGGCATCTTCGACGATGTCCTCTGCGCAGGGAACGACGCGACGCTGGCACTCGTGAGCGATGTCATCGCCGAAGTCGCCTCCCTCTTCCCGGGGCCCTATCTCCATGTGGGCGGCGACGAAGTCCCCGTGACGCGATGGTCCGAATGTCCGAAGTGCCGCGCGCGCATGGCCAAGGAGGGGCTCGCGAACGTACACGAACTTCAGCCGTGGTTCTCTCGGGAAGTCACGAAGATGGTGCGCGCGCAGGGAAAGAAGCCCATCGGGTGGGACGAGATGGCCGAGTCGAGCCTCGACCCGCACACGACCATCATGGCCTGGCGAGGCCTCGACAAGGCAGCAGCGGCGGTCGCGATGGGACACTCGGTCGTGCTCGCGCCGCATCAGTTTGCATATCTGAATGCGCCGCAGCCGGGGCAACCCTTGCGAGACTTCGACGAACCCCTGGCACTCGAGAAGGTCCTCCGCTTCGACCCTAGCAGCCTGGCGAACGGTGCGAGTGCGCGCCTCGTCCTCGGTGGCGAGGCTGCGCTCTGGACCGAGCACGCGCGCGACCTGCCGGAGATCGACGAGCAACTTTTCCCGCGTTTGCCTGCGCTCGCAGAGCGGTTTTGGTCCGAACGAAAGACCTCTTCGCAGGCGTCTAGCGATGCGGAATTCATTGCGCGCCTTCGCGCTCAGCTTCCTTCGCTTGCGCGCCTCGGAATGGGCTTCTACGTGGAGCCTCCCCGCGGTCTCGAAGAGCGCACGGTATTTTTGAGCCGCGCAGAGGCCGTTATCACGTTGGCGCCGGTGTACGACGCGAGTATCGAGGTGCGCCTCGACGACGGCGCTCCGTTCACGTACACGCACCCCATCGTCATGGAGCGCACGACGCGCATCAGCGCGGTCACCGTCCTCCGCAGCGGCAGAAGGAGCCGTCCGAGTATGGGCACGTTCGTCCGCGAAGCGTTGCGCCCTGCCCGCTCGCTCCCGCCCTCGGCGCGAAGTGAGGCCCCCGTCGCGCTTTCGTTTTACGAAGGGGCCTTCGAGCGGGTTCCCGATTTCACCCGTCTGGAACCAACCCGTCGCGCTGCGAGCCTTGGGTTCGACCTCTCCCAGGCGCCTCGCTCGAACGACTATGCCCTTTCGGCAACCTCCACCTTCGTAGCGCCGATGGATGGCGTATACACGTTTTTCGTCAAAAGTGACGACGGCGCAATCTTTTCCGTCGATGGAGAGCGCGTGGTGGACAACGATGGAAGACACGCTCCCCGGGAACGGCGCGGACAGGTTGCACTCGCGAAGGGAGCTCACACGCTTCTCCTCGGCTACTTCCAAGCCAAAGGAGGAGCTTCGCTCGACATCGAGGTGGTTGGCCCTGGCCTCACTCGCAGGCCCTTGCGCGGCCCAGCGCTCCTCGCCCCCTGAGCTCCCTGGATCACGGGGGGACCAGTCGCAGTATCCATGTTGCCGCACACAGCTTGTGGTGGGCGACGCCAATCGGGGAATTTTTCGACAAAAGCGTACGTCGAAATCGTGGCATTCATGGGCACGACCGTTGCACACTGTCAGGCAACCTCCATGAACTCGACCAAGCTGTTCCGTGCCCTCGCCCTCCTTCTCGCTACATCCGCAGCCACGGGAGCCGTCGGCTGTGCCTCCGACAGCGGCGAAGGCGACGACGAAGACCTCACAAGCCAGAGCGCTCTTTCTCGGTCGCTCAAGTTCCAAGGCAAGGTCTACGTTCGCAAGGACGCAACCGACAGCGAGATTCAAAGCGCGGTGCTCACGCAGACGCAGAGCGCGTTTGGGCCGCTGCGCACCTCCGACATCGCCGTGAACAACCGTGAGCTGAAGCCACTCGGTGCGGCGCTCGAGTCGTTCAAGGCCACGTTCCAGAAGCGCGTCGTCAAGGTCATCGACACCGCGCTTCCGGCGGACCCCGGAACGGAGATGACCGAGGTCATCTACACGTACACGGACAACGCCGTGGTCGCAAAGTCGTACGCGCGCAAGTCGAAGGTCGCTCTCGCCGTGCTCAACCCGAGCTACCGCTCGCAGCTTCAACGCATCCTCAAGGAGTGCACGACCAACGACGAGGAAGCCCGCGAGTTCTTGAGCAGCGCCTGGTACATCTTCCAGCCGAACCTCTCTACGTGCAAGACCGCCATGGCGACGGAAACCAAGGCCATCGCCGCAGACCGTCTCAAGCTGACGGACACACAAACGCAGGTCACGAAGTCAGACGTCAATCGTCTCTACGTCCCCATCACTGCCGCGCTCGGCCCTGACAAGACGAACAAGGGCAACAGCTACCCCGACTATCACCGGCTCTATGCGGGTGGCGTCGAGCCAGGCAAGCTCGTCATCAGCCTCGTCTATGGCATGATCGATCACAGTCACACCGGCGGCCCGGAGGACGACTACGCGTACTCGCAGTACATGCAAAACTTGTCGGAGATTCTCAAAGAGAACCCGAACTTCAAGCTGACGGGGGCCTCCCCAGCCACCGACGTCACGAAGATCACCTTGGCGAGTGGTCGCTCGATTCCGATCACGATGAAGGACCTCGTGGCCAGCGGCAACGGCATCATGCCGGGTGGGGTCTCCGGCGCCGACGCGGCCGAAGCCAAGAAGCTCCTCGGGCAGCTCGTCTACAAGCGCTTTTTGACCTACGAAATGCCGGTCAAGGTGCGCATCGGCAATGATTCGGAGAAGGCCGTCACCATCAAGATCCTCGGTTATTACGGCGCCGAGAGCGACAGCGCGCCGCACAAGACGGCGATCAAGAACAGCGACGTGTTCGTCTACAACGGCCACTCGAGCATCGGCTACGGTCCCCTCGACCCGAGCCGCTTCTCGGCAAGCGACTTCCCGAAGACCTACCAGATCATGTTCGTCGACAGCTGCGTCTCGTACAACTACTACGAGAAGGACTACGTCCCCCTCAAGGAGGGCGGCACGCTGAACCTCGATCTCATCACGAACGGCATTGAAGCTCCCGCATACCGAAGCGGCGAAGCTCTCGGCAAGTTCGTCGCGAAGCTCATCAACGGCAAGCAAGCCAGCTACCTCGAGCTACTCGGCGCAGCCTCGGCGACCGACTCGCTCCGCGTCGTCGACGGCGAGCTCGACAACAAGTACACGCCGACCGCCTACCCGATCACGGTCCGCAAGTAGCGATCCAGGATGCCCAGCTTTTCGGGTTAGATCACTAGATCAATACGCTAGACGAGCGGCTAGGGCCATGGAGCGAGTTGGATGCGTTCGATGCCGGCCGTGTTGGCGTCGACGAGGTAGTGCACTAAGATCTCGCTATTAGAAACATGGAGAGGCGCGATCACTTTGCGATTTGGTCCGACGTCGACGATCTGCATTGCACCGTCGGCGCCGCGAACGATCACAATGAACTCGAGAAGACCGGCGAATGCGTAAAGACCGTCAAACGCGATTGCCTCGACGACGCGGGCTAGGGTACCGGATACGTCCTTGATGCGGCGAGCCGATGTCCGAATCGCTTCAAGATCCGAAGAGTAGGGAGCCGTCCACGCTTCCACCTTCGGCTGCGGCCAGAAGTCGCTTGAATTCCCGGATGCTTCAAGCCAGAAGAGTGACGTGCCATCGCTGCGCAGGTGGGTAACGTGCGCGTCTGGTCGCGATAGCGCGAGACGCGCCTGACCGTCAGCGTCGGCGCGATACCATTGCATCCAGTTTGCGGTTCCATACTCGCTCATCGCAAATACGTCGTTGCCTTCGACCATCCCCAGAATCAATGGACTCACGCCAGGCGGGGTGGATACTGTAACGGCCTGGTTCGAGCCGAAGGGCATCCGAAACACTTTGCCAGCCGAAGAATTGCGCGTCGCGAGAAGGCTAGGGGTCGCCCGACCGTGGTTGCCATCTTCAGCGTGCGGCTTAGCGCTAATTTTCTGCATCGACAGGTCGACGCCCATCGCGATCGCTGTCGTACTGTTGCGAGAAAAGATTAGTCCTGTTTGACCCGTGCTGGGAACGAGCTGTCCTAAGCACAACCCATCGGGTGCGATGCTCGTTCCATCCCACGCAGCAACGATGTCGGCGTTCGCGGGAGGATCTAGGTCGAGTATCACACTTCGGAGACAGGGGCCGTACTTCGTGCTGGTCTCCCGCTCCCATTCGAGAATGAGTTGCCTCTTCCCGAGCGCCCGCCCCAGAAACGAAGAGCGGAACGGATTGGGCCTAGGAATAGCCGGCCCCATTCGCTCGAGTTCCTGACATCCCGCCCGTCCATTGGTGCACGGGATCCACTTCGGGTTTGGGATGCGTGCATGCACGTCGTCGGGCGCCAGAACGGTGCATCCCGGCCCCTCGGTCGGAACGACCTTCCAGCCGAATTCCGGGTTGCATGCTCCGATTTTTCCAGAGTCGGATTCGGCAACGACACCATCTGTGCCCGCGTCTGCGGGAGTCACAGAAGTATCACCACCCGACGCGTCAAGGCCCATTTGAGCGTCAGGGAGGCCAGCCGGATTCGGAGTCGTACCGCAATGCAGGCATGCTGCCGACCCCGAGAGTCCGAGCCCAACGAGCCCAGCCGCCCACCGCCGCTTCTTCACCTAGAAGCCTCCAGCCAAACTCTGCATCAGCGTCGGGATATCGTCGAGATTGTCCCAAGACCGAGTCACCGTCTTTAGTGGTGGTTTTCCGACGGCTGGCGTTTGTGTTGCGACGTAGGCGAAGCCTTCCCCGTTCACCATCACGCTAGAGACCACGGTATGGTTTCCGATTACGAAGCCATTCTCAGGCAAGCCCAAGTGATTGAGGAGAAAGACCAGGGCATGACCATTGCTTTGGCGGCGAATGGTCATGATGCCCCCCTGGACGCCGTCTGGCTCGACCGTCAGTCGGTAGGTGCCGGCGGCGACAGGCACTTCCCAAAGGACGGTGGTGTCCTGATCAGCCTCATAGCGGGTAAAGCGCAGCTTGTTGTCCGCGATGACCATTCCCACCGCAGCTCGCTCCGCCACGAGCGGAAACAGCACACTCGGCATGATTTCAGCGCTGATATCCCGGTACCAGTTCACCTGCCAAGGCCCGTACCATTGACGCTCGCGGGTGGAGATGTACTTGTACGTCCCCATATCGTTGATGCTCCAGAGACGCTTGTGAACATCGTCGAGCGCGACAGCTCCGAGCGCACCAGGCATCGCTCCGCCGGAAGGTACACTTTCGAGCTTCCAGAAGCCTTCGTCGTCGTCCCACTTCATCTCTGAGAGGACATCGCCATCTTCCTTTGCGACCTCGAGCGCGGGAAGGTCGTACTGAGCGCCGAAACCAGAGACCAAAACGCTCGTCGCGGTCCCAGCGCCTAGGCGCGCCCTCAAGCTACCGGAGTAGTGGTCGGTGACGTCCGTGTGCTGAGTCTTGTCCAGCGCGAATACTCGAACCCCACCGCCACTCTGTGGCACGGAAAGCACCCACGTACGAATGTCGGAGACGAGCCGATAGCCGTCGTCGTACCAAGGAGCGCGGCGATACGGCACGAGGTCCGCGGGTAGAAACCCTAGGTCGATGGAGGAGTATTCGATCTCGTAAGGCTCACGAAAGCTCGAGACTATGCCGTATAGGTAGCTACTCGTTCGGTTGGCCGCTGTGGAGAGCGGAAACGTCGATGGTGGCTGGACGAATGGCCCCTTCGCAAAGGACCAAAATGCGGCGCTGAATAGCGCTGCCTCCGGGTTCTTGCCAAACGTGGCCAGATCCTGCTGAGTGTCCCACCGCGAGGTTCGTCGGGCTGACGTTCTGGGTTGGGCCCGGTACTCAACCGTAGAGAAGGTTGTATCGAAAGAAAGAAGGGCGGGGTCAGAGACAGATTCGCCCTCGACGTCGGTTTCGTGAATGCGCGTCCAACCTCCCGAATGGAACGTGTAGTCGCTGACACCAGCGAATGTCGAGTCTGCAGCAATCGTACAACCCGCGTTGATATCGCACCAACGCTTCTTCTCAAGCAGCGACAGATCAGATGGTGCTTGGCAGAGGCACACGCTCGGATACACATGCCCCTGATGCGCTCCTCCGCCGAACTGCGGCGCGCGATATCCGTCGAAGGCAATGTTAGCGCCGCGAACTTGCACCTTGCACTGACCGCCCGTGCTTGAGACCCACGTTGGCGTGCCGTAGTCGTCTCGATACAGGGGACAGGTTACGGCAGTCCCAAGACGCACCGTCTCGGCGCTTTGGGTAAGGTGGGCAACAGGGTTGTCTTCGCAATTGTTGCCGGGATAGTGCTGCCGGAAATCAAGCGAATAGCTCGTTTCGCCAGGCTGCGGGACGCGGCCTGCCGTCGGATTCGACGGGTCGTAGAGCTTACGTTCTGAATCCAGATTCGAGTTGTCCTGAAAGTAATTTGCGTTCGTCACACAGTTGTCGCGAAAGTTCGGGACTCCATCTTGATCGGCGTCCTCGAGAAGCTCGCGCATCCACTGTTCGAGCATAGGTCCCCGTGCGGCGTCTACCATGAGAGGGCTATTGGCTGTATTGAGAGCGGGATCCCCACTGCTAACTACGCTGAGCGCAAAAGGTTCGTTGGCGTTGTTCGTTGGAAACGAAATTCCGCTCAAAGCTGACGTAGTAAAGAGAGCGCCGCCTGAGTCGCCCTGCCTGAGTGCCCCATCCGTCGGACTCACTGGGACCGTCACGACATATCTTGGAGCGCCGCCGGCCTGAGCTGGGTCAAGTCCCTTGCTGTGTGTAAATTCGGTCGCTCCGGGTACGTGTATCACGCAGCAATCGTCTGAGATGCCTCCTTGTTGAAGAGTGACATGTCGAGGTATCGGCGGTCGCTCCAGATTTCGGAGGCTTCGATAGCGACGGCGGTGACGAGCCGGAGAGCACTTGGGCGGTCCGGAAAGGCGCCGACTGCGCGGGTTCGACGTTTGATTTCGCCGTGCAAGCGCTCGAGGCTGTTGGTGGAGCGAATGCGCTTCCAGTGCGCCGAGGAAAGGCGAAAAACTGGGTTGCCGCAGCGAAGCCATTTTCGAGGCACTCCATGGCCTCTGGCAGCTCACGACCGAGCCCTGAGGCGAAAGCATCTTTCTGCTTCTTCGCATCAACGAGAGAAGCGGCGTTGAAGATGTTGCTCACGAGACCGGCGAGGCGACCGCGGAGTCGGTGCGGCGCCTTCGTCAGGATGTTTCGTTCGAGATGCACGGTGCATCGTTGAAGCCTCGTCTCCGGTAGGAGCTTGCGCACGGCGCTCGCGAGGCCGCTGTGCCCGTCCGCAATGACAAGCTCGACGCCTGAAAGTCCTCGGCTCGTGAGCTGCGTGAGCAGCTCCGTCCAGCTCGCTTCGCTCTCCTCTGCGCCCATGGTCACGCCCAAGAGCTGGCGATGTCCGCGTTCGTCGACGCCGTACGCGACGAGAGCCGAGACACTCTCGACCGCGCGGGCCCACCGTGCGTCCAAGAACGTCGCGTCGAGATAGAGATATCGAAACGCGCCGGAAATCGGCGGTGCGCAGCGCTTCGACCTGAGCTTCGAGTGACTTCGTCACGCGACTCACCGTCGACCGGCTCACGTTCTTGCCCGTGAGCGCCTCCGCCACACGCCCCATGTCCCGCGTCGAGACGCCCTGCACGTACGCCGCCGTGATGGTGTCGTCGAGCTCCTCGGTCCGACGCGCGTAGCGGTCCACAACGCCCTCGATGGGAGAGCCTGAATTTCGAGTCCTCGGGACCTGCACTTCCACTTCCCCATCGAGGTCAGAAGTCGACGCAGGTACGTCCCGTTGAGCACGTCTTTGCGGCTCCCGACTCGCTCGTAGCGACGGGCTCCCACAAGCTCACGGACTTCTTGGTCGAGAACGGATTCGAGAACCAAACGGATGGCTCCACGGAAAAGGGACTGAAGGTCCGAATCGCGCGCTTCTTGCGCGACTCGAGGAAACGAGGCAACTTGCTTCATCGGGGAATCTCCTCTCCTCCCGGCAAGGAGGATTTGTTTTTCGTTCAATGAAGGAGCTTCCCCGCTTTTGCTTCGCAGGGCCGAATTTCGATCTACACAATCATAGGGCCACTACCCTGAGCTGGGGCGACATTCGTGCTATAGCCATAGAGCACGGGCGTTTGGCGAGTCGCGAGTCGATAGCGAAAATCATCCGGACTTGCGTACGAGCTTTCACCGAAGCCGAAAAAGTCAAAACGATAGGGGGCAGGACCCGATGCCGGAGGTGAAAAGAACGCTTCTGGGTCGAACTGGACGTGTACGACAATCGTATCCAAATCGCTCGGCGTGGCGTTGTCTTGGAACGATGTGACAACCTTCGGGAGGTCCAACGGATGCGTGCCGCCTAGTGCTATCGGCTTGAAGAGATCGTGTGGCTTGGCAACACTGGGGGCGAAATAAAGGAGCGCCATATCCAGATAGTACGTTTCGCCGTTCGCACCGCGCCGGTTGTGAGCGATCTTCACGTGAGTAGGTGTATACGTAAACTGGTCCGCATACGTCTGCAGGTCCCCATCGAGATCTACATAGACAACGTAGTTTCGTGGGTTGTAGTTGCCCAAGACTTCAGGCGACGAGATAGTTTCGTCCCCTTGAAAGCAGTGGGCCGCGGTGAGAACGAAGCCTCCCGGAAGCAGGGTGCCAGTACAAGGGCTAACCCCGCGCCGAACCCGTACGACATAGGGATGGGACGAGTCGATCAACGTTGATCCAATGATCGCCTGCTTTGCAGAACTAACATCTTGCGCCTCTTTCGTGCTGCACCCTCCGGTGAGAACAAGCGCGCCTGCGATGCTTGCGAGCCCAACGATTCGGACGAAGGACGAAACCAGTTCGGTCCGCACACAACTCTTCATTGGTTGCGCTCCTGTCCCTTGAAGGCTGTCATGGTGGACGACTCGCGCTCGCATCTATCTTCACCCGCGTAGACTTTCAAAACGAATCCGGCTGCCCCCCCGGTCGCACCAGCCACACAGCTTGGTGCAGTGTAGTTCGCGGCATCTCGCTTGTCGCGACGTGGGTCATCACTACGGAAACACATGTCGACTTTGCCGAATCGCGCCCGAACTTCCGGCAAGAACTTGTCATCGGTGATGATGAAGCCCCATCCCGCAGGACAGGTCGGCTTGATGGAATCGATGTGGGAAGCGTTCTCTTGGGAACGCGCATCTGCCGCGCTCATCGCCTCAACCTGCGCGAAGGCGAGGTTGAGGCGTACGAGACAAGCGCAAAGAGCGAGCGCTGAAATTCCAACGATACGAATTCGCTTCATGTGACCCAACCCCCTTGTTCGCTCGCAGCACACATGGGCGCGAGACTTGGTCGACAACGTATCAGTGCAAGATGGAAGCGACTAGATGAAACAAACTGGCGCACGCTGCTTTCCCTCTGCGGAACGAACCCGCCAATCATCGTGTAAGACGCCTTCGGCACCACAGTCACGCACGCAAAATCGCGCGCGACTTTCTAGGGAGCGACGGAGTCGCGCACCTCACGGCGCCGGTTGACACTCGACCGGCGCGACGACCGGTTCCACTCTTCCGACGCGGGCTTGGGCAGCGGTGAAGCCAACGCCCACACTGATGGCGTCGCACGGCCTCTGCGGGTCGACGACGCCGTCGGCGCGAACGTCGACGTTGTTGTTCACGAAGGCTTGCACGAGCTTGTAGTTCGGGTTTCCTTCGCACAAGCCCGTGATGCGGAAGCCGCGAAAAATACCTTCTGCGCTCGCACGGCCTGCCAGCATCCCGTCGGTGAGCGCCCAGCTTCCGTCGCGTTCGCGCGCGAGCTTGCCGGCAAAGATGCCGTCGTCGAGCTTGAGCGGAAACGGCGTCGCCACATCGGAGCCCGTTCTTCGGGGAAACTGGAACACCGTTCCCCCGGGAAGGCGGCTCACGAGGTAGCCCCGAGCCACGTAGGCATCGTCGACGTGGAGCTTGCCCGTGGGGGATGCGCCTCGCGATTCGAGCGCGTCTTCCTGGAGGGCCCAAGGCAGGTCGGCCGATGCGCATGGTCGCTGCTTCCAGCTCGTGTCTTTGCAGCTCCAAGGGAGCGGTGCTTCGAGCCCCGGCGACGGAATGTAGTCGACGCGTACGTGCGCGTCGTTGAGCTTTCCGTTGTAGTGCGCGATGCGGACCAGAAACCCGTAACGCCCCGTACAAAACGCGCAATCGAGCGCATTGGGGTCGAGGTATCGCCCACTCACCTCCGGCACGCGCGCGGCCTCGTAGGCGAGCCTTCCGAACGTGTTGTCGCGGCAGTGGTTCCCGTCGTAGGGAACCGTCGCGCCCACGGGCTTGCAAGAGGGTTTCACGACCCCCGTTTGGCAGGTCGCAGAGTTGGTACAGACGCCGTCGAGATCGAAGCCGAGGTCCTTCCAAGCTTCCGGGTCGGGAATGCCGTTGATGTCGCGCTCTCCCAAGCGGATGGTGCGAAGCACGAGATAGAACGGCGGGAGCTCGGAAGCGTCGTTGTCATTCGGCCGCTCCGCCTCTCTTGGGACCCCCGCCGAGTAGCACCCTTGATCACCGCGGCCCGACCAGAACCCGATGCCACCGCCGAAGGGCACCTCGGGAACGAGAAGATCTTCCCCGTAGACCTGGCATGCCGAGGCGGACGCGGCCGCAAGCGGCACGCAGAACAAAACGGCAGCAAGGACCCGGCGCACGGTAGGAGTATACCGCGGCCACGCCATTCGCTAAAGGATACGACGATGCCTAGCGCCCTTCGCCTCCGTTCCCTGCGTTCTTTCCTCTACAAGTCGATCGAAGCGCGACCGGGCAGCGTCCTCGAACGCGTGAAACCGGTGGCCCTATCGAAAGACATGCTCCGCCGCATGAACGAGACGCTCGGAAGGCCCCTTGCCAGCGCCGAGGAGCTGGACGCCCGGGCGGCGGCCGAGGAGAGGCTCGCTTCTCTGAAGGCATCGGAGTCGAGGAACGCCGAGACTCGGGCAACGCAGCTACAAGCGCCGATCACCGTGTACTACGAACGCGACCAATATGCCTCGGAGCGCCGACGCATCGAAGAGTTCCTCGCGGCCAAGGGCTTCACGTTCAAGGCGCTCGACGTTCAAGACGACGAGACGACGCGTTCCTTCGCGACCACGAAGGCGAAGACGACAGACTTCCCGCTCGTATTCATCGCGGACGATGCGGTGGGCGGCTACCGAGAGCTCGTCGCACTCGACGTCGCGGGCGGCCTCCAGAAGGCGCTGTTTCGTTCCGGCTGAGTTCAGCTCGCCGAAAGGCACCGTGCCTGATGATTCGCAGCTACAAGCTCCACTTCGTGCGTCGAAGAGTTCGCATCGCGATGGACGACGCGACCGCCGGTGTGGACATCGTGGGTGAAGCTGCAGCGCCCATTTTCGCCGCATCCAAGCCACTCGTGAGTTGGCTCCGCGAACGAGACGCGGATGCGTCGCTACGTGCACTCTACATTCACCCGCGTACACCGCGGGCGCTCGTGAGCATGGATCCGCCCCGAGGCTCCGATACGCGCCCCTGGGTGCTCAAACTCGAGGGCAGCGACGCAGCAGCGTTTCTGGAGGCCGCCCCCGACCTCGAACCCGTCGTCAGGGAACTTGCGGAACTCAGCCTGCGTCGCCGCGCTTGAACGAGAGGCTGCTGCCGAGGTGCCCCAAGCGGCGCGCTTCCAAACACGCCGGCGACCCCGCGTCGACGATGCGGCAGTCCTCGGGGCGACCATCGTAGATCTTGCACGGATAATGCCCTTCGACCGACCGATCGAGCCCGGCGCAGGCCACACCATCGTTCTTCATGAACCGAAAGTACGGTGGATGGAGCTCGGTAAAGATCGCGAGCCGGACCTTCCCGAGGCGGTCCTCGTCGCTCTCGAGAAAGTGCACGGTTTGGGGGCCGTGGTGGCAGCACCGGCCGCAGGAAACGCAGTCGGAGCCGTCGGGATTCGGATCTCCGGAGATGGGCGGCGGATGCGGAGGAGAAGCGCCCTGCCCGCTCAAGAAGCCGCTTCGATCGGCCATGCCGTGGAGTTGGCGGCGAGCTTGGCTGCGAGCGCCTTCAGATTCTCACGGAGCATCGGCACTGTCGCGCGCTCGGCCGGATTGCGACGGAGCGTCGGCTTCAGGAACTCGGCCACGGCCTGGAGCTTCGGATTCTTCGCGAGCTCCGCCACGCCCGCCGGGTCGCCGTCGTGCATGACGTGCATCGCGATGAGCGCGACTTCATTGGGGGCGTCGAAGAGCGTCTTGGTGGTGAACGCCTCGTAGGCGAGGCAACCGAACGCATAGACGTCAGCAGCGAGGGGCACGGACGGCATGTCGTCGTCGAGCGAGCCCCACACTTCCGGCGCACCATAGGGCCCCGTCGCACAACCCGGACGGATGTTGCGCCCGGACAGACCGAAGTCCACGAGCACCGCCTCTTCCCCGCCCCGGAGAATGACATTCGCCGGCTTCACGTCGAAGTGGCCGATGCCCACCTTGTGCATCGCCTCGAGACCCTTCAGGAGGTCGTCCAGGAGGGAGATGCAGCGCTGCATGTCGATCGAACGGGTCGTCAGGATGCGTTCGAGCGTCGTGCCTTCGACGAACTCCATGACCAAGATGGGCTTCGGACGCGCCGACAAGTCGAACGTCACGAACTTCGCGAGGTTCTTGTGGCTCGGAAGGCCAATGAGCGCCGTCGCTTCTTCGCGGAAGAGCTGGAAGAATTCCGCCTCGGAGAGGCTACGGGCAGCCGTCTCGGAGAAGTCGGGCACCTTGAGAGCGAAGCGCTCTGCATTCGGCTCGTGGCGATCTTCGAGACGATTCACGAGGAACACGGAGCCTGCCGCACCTGCGCCGAGCGACCGAAGCACGTAGAAGCCACCCAGCGTACGGCGCGCGGGAAGCCACGGCGGAAGCTGCACGGGCGCTTGCGCAGGCCCCTCCGCCTTCGTCGCCTCGACCGGCAGGTCGAGCAAGCGCAGGATGGCGCCCGAAACGAGACCACGGAGGCCGAGCGGAATGCGCTTCACGAGCTCGTCGGCCGTCGCCTGAAGTGTGTCGTCGCGAAGGGTCGGGTCTGCACCGGAAAGGACGCGCGCGACGGTCAGTGACAGCGGCGTGGCCATCATGCCGCTGTGGGGACCATGTTCCATCACGCTCGGCTCGAGACGGGCGCGAGCCGCTTGTGTGACCTGCCCGAGGGCGCTCAGGGCGCTCTCGAGCTTGCCGAGGACGTCCTGATCGGCGCCGCCTGTCGAAAGGCTGCGAAGCGACGTGGCTTTGAGGAGCTGACGGAGTGCCGTCTCGAGGCGAACGAGAACGGTGCGCAGTGTTTCTGCGCGGGCGGACGCGTCGTAGACGATGTCGTCGGCGAACTTGGCGAGGGCTCCGAGCCACCCCTCTTGCTGTGCGGCTCCGCCTTGTGCCGGCGGAAGAAGCGAGTCGGGCTTTGCTGCCGCTTGCGCTGCGCTGATGCGGAGGAACTTTCCGTACGTCGACAGCATGTGCGCGACTTCGGAGTCCATGGAGGCTTCGGCGAGCGTCTCAAAGTCGGCACTGTCGCGAAGCCCCGCAGCAAGGAGCAAGAACACGTCCGTGCCAGCGATGGCCTCGAGGCGTACGAGCGCGTCGAGCGCGCGCGCAGCCGTTGCGAGAAGTGCGCGGCGCGTCGCCTGCGGAACCGTACCGGTGGCGCGTTCGAGCAAGGCACGCGCGATGCGAATCCAGCGACCACGTTGACGCTGTGTTCGCGCGGTATCTTCCGCGTCGCCGGTGTCACCGTCGGCCAAGTGGAGAAGTGCGCGCAGGCGCCTCAGCGAAAGCGTGACATTGCTCTGCCCGACCTTCTCCTCGGCGATGATGAACGATGCGAGCTGCTCGCGGAGACCGTCGATGGCCTCGTCCGTCGCGCGGGTTTCAACCGAGCTCGTCCCAAGATGCAGGAGGTCGGCAAAGACATTTCGCTCGAGCAGCGCGAGGTCGAGGTCGCGGAGGACACCGATATGCGGACGACGGTCGGCATCGATGCCCGAGCGCCCCGTCGATAGACCTCGAACGGTCTGCTGGGAGCGCTCGAGGATGCGCTTCGCTTCGGCATAGGCCGCAGGAGCCCCCTGTTCGACGAAGACCATGAGTGCGGTATCGAGCTCGGCACGGAGGGGCCGCGGATCCATGGGGTTGCTGATGTCGAGGTCGAGGGCGATCTCGCGCGCGATGACCTCTGCGTTCTCGTCAGGCCTCGCGCCGGTGGGGCCCGCGGCTTCCCGAAGGCGACCCAGACAGTGCATGCAGAGTGCATCAGTCAGCGTATTGACACCGAAGTCGCGTCGGACTTCGAGTACGGCCTCGGACGTGAGCTGTGCGCTGCGATCGATGGCGCGCTTGCCCATCGCGAGCGCCACTTCCGGCTCGGATTCCGCCGCACGGGAGGTGCCCCAGAGGAGCGCCTGCACGAGGCCCGGATCCTTCTCGGCACGCGCGAACACGAGATCGAGATGCTTCAGCGTGAAGTCGGGATCGATGGCAGCGTGCGCGGCAAGTGCGGTGGCCGCGCGGCGCCACTCCGTCGGGCCGAGCTCTGGCTGCAGTTCGGAAACGAGCGCGTCGGTGCCTCCGGGTAGATAGCGCTGGATGAGTCCACGCGCCGCCGCGACATGGCGCCACACGAGCGACTCGCGGTCTTTGAGTAAGCGTGCCCACGCGGCCTCGACGAGCTCCGACTTGAAGACGCGAAGCGCGTGTTCGTCGCCCCCATCGGCGCGACGGACGGCCTCTCTCGCGGCGCGTTCGATGAGACGCGCGGCCAAGCGACGGGCAGGAAGTGACCCCGTCGAGGGTCGCTCGATCCATTCGCGAGCGAGGTCACGACGCGAAACGAGGACGAGCGCAAGTGGACCGTCGGATACATCGGTATTGATAGGCGCTTCCGCTACGAGCGCGATGCGGGCGCGAGCTCCCGAAGTCGAAATGCCCTTCGCGTGCGATTGCGCCATTTTCGTGGCCAGCGCCGTGAAGGTCTCTGCGTTGCCTGCGAGGAGACGCGCGAGCATCCTTCGACCGAGCTCACGTTGTTCCTGGCCGGGCGGAAGCGCATTCGCGAGAACGTAGAGAGCGACGCCCGAGGCAGCAGGCGAAAGCCAATCGAGGTCGTCCGCAAGCCCCGCTTGGAGCGCAACCTGAACGCCGCGAGCAAGCGCGTTCGGATCGAGACCGTCGAGCGGGCTCGGCCCCTCTTCCTGCGCGGCCCGCGAGATAGCCGTGAGCGATTGACGCCAGGCGGAGCGGCGCTCGGCCGCGTCTTGGGTATCCGGCAGGCTCAAGAGACCGCTTACGTAGAAGTACGGGTCACGCACGCCTGAACGAGCATAGCGGATCCTTCCAGCAAAAGTCATGTACCCGCACATACGAAGTCGCTTCGTTAAGCGTGCGAAGGACCAGGCGCGAACTTCCCGGCCCCCACGGAAGAGCCAGCTGGGTATTGCGGTTGCGGCAACCCCTGAACAGGCGTATGGGTTGCGCCAGAGATCGACTTACGGCACACACACCCTGCCCTGCCGAGCGGCCCTCCTTCGCCGCACGTCTACCCTAGCTCCCCGCTCCCCCATGATTCTCCTCGACAACGTCACCAAGCGATTCGGCCCCAAGATCCTCTTCGAGAACGTCTCGATGCAATTCGATCCTGGGAAGCGTTACGGCCTCACCGGTGCCAACGGCGCGGGCAAGTCGACCCTCCTCAAGATGCTCGCGAAAGACGAGGACACCGACCAGGGGGCCATCAGCATTCCCGCAAGCATGCGGCTCGGGGTCCTCCGCCAGAACCACTTCGAATACGACGAGCAGCGCATCATCGATGCCGTTCTCATGGGCAACAAGGCGCTCTGGGACGCGATGCAGGAAAAAGAGCGCCTTCTCGCGGGCGAGATCACGGACGAGGTCGGCATGCGCCTCGGTGAGCTCGAGGGAATCATCGCGGAGGAAGACGGCTACACGGCCGAAAGCGATGCGGCCGAGCTCTTGTCCGGTCTCGGCATCCCTTCCGAGAAGCACGAAGAGAAGATGAACATCCTCCCGGCGGGCTACAAGCTCCGGGTACTTCTCGCGCAGGTCCTCTTCGGCAAGCCCGACGTCCTTTTGCTCGACGAGCCGACGAACCATCTCGATCTCGAATCCATCCGCTGGCTCGAGGCCTTCCTCTGCAACTACAAGGGCACGCTCGTCACGGTCAGCCACGACCGTCACTTCTTGAACGAGATCGCCACGCACATCTCGGACGTCGACTACCAGACCATCACGGTCTACACGGGCAACTACAACGACTTCGTCGAAGAAAAGTACGAGACGCGTCAGCGCGCAGAGGCGCAAAACGCCTCCGCGAAGAAGAAGAAGGCCGAGCTTCAGCAATTCATCGACCGCTTCGGTTCGCACGCTTCGAAGTCGAAGCAAGCGCAGTCGCGCGTGAAGATGATCGAGAAGCTCGAGGTCAAGGAGCTGAAGCGCAGCAGCCTCGTTCGCCCGTTCGTTCGCTTCGAGTTCGAGAAGCCGAGCGGCCGCGACGTGCTCCGCATGACCAACGTCAGCAAGTCGTTCCCGCAGGACGACGGCACGAAGAAGGTCATCTACAAGAACCTCTCTCTCAACCTGAACCGCGGCGATCGCGTGGCCGTCATCGGTCCCAACGGTATCGGTAAGTCGACGCTCCTCAAGCTCATGGTGGGCGGGGTCAGCGGCCTCTCACCGGAAGCCAAGGCCGACGTCCTCGTCCCCGACTCGGGTGAGGTGAACTGGGGCCACGACACCAACGTCGGCTACTTCGCGCAAGATCACCACGAAGCGCTCGGCCGCACCGCGGCCGGCATGAATGCTTTCCAGTGGCTTTATGCCTTCGACAAGCTCGCTCCCCAGGAAGAAGTGCGCGGCATTTTGGGCCGCCTCCTCTTCTCCGGCGAAGCGGCGCTCAAGCAGACCGAGTCGCTCTCGGGAGGCGAATGCGCCCGTCTTCTCCTCGCCAAGCTCGTCCTCTTGAAGCACAACGTGCTCATCCTCGACGAGCCGACGAACCACCTCGACATCGAATCGATCGAGGGCCTTCTCGATGGTCTCGACTTGTTCAAGGGCACGGTCGTGTTCGTCAGTCACGACCGTCACTTCGTTTCGCACTTGGCGACGCGCGTCATCGAACTCCGCCCTTCCGACAAGCCCGACGCAGGCGCCGAAGTCATCGACTTCAATGGTACCTACGAGGAGCACCTCGAGCGGAGCGGCAGCGACTACATGCGGAAGTAGTTGGTCTCTCGTTTTGCCGGCTCACGGTCGCCAGCGGGCAGCCCAGGCCGGCAAAATGGTGCGCGCCATGTGCCTGAGCTGACTGATGTGCGCGTCGCGGGTGTCGCCTTTGTAGCCGAGCACGTGGAACTCCCCCGCGTGGAGCTCACGGTAGGGCCTTAACGCGTACGAGGGGGGCGCGGCGCCCCAGGGTTTCGTTGTGTCTCCTACCATCGCGAGAAGTTCATCGATGCTCTCACGCACCGTCGGATGGCCTACTTCCACGATGGTTCCGTGCGTGAGTCCGAAGAACTTCGTCTTTGCCTTGGCGAGCTTCGCGAAGCGCGCGTATTCCTCGAGAGGCGCGCGGTTGACGCCGTGGTCGGTCGCGCTTCGATAACTGGAGTAGAGGCCATCGGCCAGGATGATGGAGTCGACGCGGTTGAACGTCGGCTCGTCCATGATCAAGCGATGGACGGCTGAACCACCGGCGCTCCAGCCAATGAGCCCCGTGCGTTTCACGGAAAGCGTGCCGCCAAGAATGGCGCGCGTATCGTCCTCGTACTTCGACAGCGGGTCCGTCAGGCGACCGTAGACCTCCGCGGAGGCTCCCCGATTGACGACGCTGATCACCGCAGACACGCCGCTCGCAAGGAGGTTCTTCTCGAGATTGTCGATGGCTCCGTGGAAGTGGAGGACCCAATCGACCTGTGCGGACGCGAGATGCGTGTTGAGCGCGTCGGGTACGCTGACGACCATCTTTGGTGTGAAATAGCGCGTGTACCCAGGCTCCTTCGTGACGACAGGCGCGCTCTTGGCACCCCACGCACGCGGCAACCTCAGCAGCGATGCCACAGCGAACATGCCTGCGAGGAAGGATCTGCGATGAAGCATGGAAAGGGCTCTCGCGGCGCTCGCCTTCTCGGCAGCGCCCCACACGAAGTCTGACACTCGCGATGCACGCGCGCAAAGCGTGACGCCCCCACACCGATGCCGATGTGGGATAACCTCAGCACCAGAGCTGTCCTAGACGATGATGGACAGACCGCGCCTTCCCGATGGTCAGACTAGCGCAGAGACTTGCCGCCGGCGTACACGGCGCCGCGTGCCAGTTCCCACTCGATGCGAAGGAGCTGGTTGTACTTCGCTACGCGATCGGACCGCGAGAGGCTGCCTGTCTTGATTTGGCCCGCATTGGTCGCCACGGCGAGGTCGGCAATGAAGGTGTCTTCCGTCTCGCCCGATCGATGGCTGATGACGGAGCGATAGCCAGCGTTCGTCGCCATGCGGATCGCATCGAGCGTCTCGGTGAGCGTACCGATCTGGTTCACCTTCACGAGAATGGCATTTCCGACGCCCGCAGCGATCCCCTTCGCGAGGCGCTCGGTATTCGTCACGAAAAGGTCGTCGCCGACGAGTTGGACACGTTTGCCGAGACGGTCCGTGAGTTTCTTCCAGCCATCCCAATCGTCTTCGGCGAACCCGTCCTCGATCGACACGAGCGGATACTTCTCGGAGAACGCTTCGTAGGTCGCGAGCAGCTCGTCCACGCTGCACTTCTTCTTGTCGAAAGTGTAGGTCTTCGTCTTCTTGTCGAAGAACTCGCTCGCTGCACAGTCGAGTGCGAGGTGCACGTCTTCGCCTGGCGTGTACCCAGCGGCCTCGATCGCGCCCATGATTTCTTTGATGGCTTCTTCGTTGGAAGAAAGGCGCGGTGCAAAGCCACCTTCGTCGCCAACGGCGATCGTGAGGCCCTTGCCCTTGAGGCTCGTCTTCAGTGCGGCGAATACCTCGGCACCGCAGCGCAGCGCGTCGCGGAAGGTCTTTGCGCCAGACGGAACGATCATGAACTCTTGAATTTCGAGCCCGTTGTCCGCGTGGGTTCCGCCGTTCAAAATGTTCATGAGCGGCGTCGGCAAAACGCGCGCTTGCGCTCCACCCAGGTAGCGCCAAAGCGGAAGCCCCATCGCGTCGGCGCCTGCGCGGGCCACCGCCATCGAAACGCCGAGGATGGCGTTCGCACCGAGCTTCGACTTGTTCGGCGTGCCGTCGGCCTCGAGGA
Organism: Polyangiaceae bacterium; assembly: GCA_046351415.1. Classification (GTDB taxonomy): domain Bacteria; phylum Myxococcota_A; class Polyangia; order Polyangiales; family Polyangiaceae; genus JABFRG01. The sequence goes on from JAXLYO010000007.1 coordinate 172,846, forward strand.
GGATGCCATCGACCTCGGCTTGGTCGAGCGCGTCGACGCCGAGAATGCTCGGCCCGAGCGTTTGGTTCACGTTTGCAACGGCCTTCTGCACGCCTTTGCCGAAGTACCGCTTCTTGTCGCCGTCGCGGAGTTCGATGGCTTCGTGTTCGCCCGTCGAAGCGCCGCTCGGGACCGCAGCGCGGCCCGTGCCGCCGTCTTCGGTGCGGACTTCCACTTCGACGGTGGGGTTACCCCGGGAGTCTAGAACTTCGCGCCCGAATACTGCCGTGATCTCGCTCATGAGGCCGGCAAACTAGCACGAGACCCCTCCCGCTTGCGAGCCCCGAGCGGCCCAGAATGACGCAACGTCGTCGAGTTCGGCGGTGCGGCGCGCGGAGGGAAGCGCCGAAAGGAGGGCGCGCCCGTAGCCCCGCGTGCGAAGCCTCGAATCGAGGATCGCCACGACGCCCTCGTCCCGCGCGGAACGGATGAGGCGGCCGAATCCCTGCTTCAGGACGATGGCCGCCGCGGGCAGAGCCAGCTTCGTGAAAGCACTCTTTCCTTCTGCCTCCGCACGCTGTGAGCGCAGGGCAAACAGGGGGTCAGAAGGAACCGGAAACGGAATCTTGTCCATCACGACGAGGCGGAGCGCGTACCCTGGGACGTCCACACCTTCCCAGAAGCTCAAGGTTGCAACGAGGACCGCGTTGCCGTCGGCACGAAAGCGAGCGAGTAGCTCTTGTTTCCCTGCCTCACCCTGTACCAGCACGAGGTAGGTAAGCTCCTTTCGGAGCCGGGCCGCGAGCGCATGCATGTGTTTCGTCGACGTGCAGAGAACGAAGGCCCCTCCCCCGCACAAGCGAATGAGGTCGCCCGCTCGGACGGCGGCTTCTTTCTCGAAGTCGGCACCGCCCGGTTCTGGGAGGTTGGAGGGGGCGTACAAAAGCACTTGCCTCTGGTAGTCGAAGGGCGACGGCAGGTGCAGCTCGTCGGCCTCGGGAGGAACCCCCAACCGTTCACGCACGTACGCGAAGTTCCCGCGCCGGTCAGGGCCGGATGTGAGCGTTGCACTCGTCATCACCACGCCGGGCACGCGATCGAAGAGCCGCTCCTTCAGAATGGAGGCAACATCGATCGGGCTCGCGCCGACGACGAAACTCTTGGCGCGTTTCTCGATCCACGCAATGGATTCGCCTTTCGCTTCGTGGGTCACGCGGCGCATACTTCGAAGGTCGCTGAGCACTTCACTGGCACGACGTGCGACTTGGATAGAGCTCTCGCTTTGCGCCTCGTCACCACCGGCCTCGAGCGCGCGGAGTGAAACGACCTCGAGGACATTCTCGAGTTTTGCGACCGCGCCCTCGGCCCGATTCCAATCGTTGGGGACGAGCGTACGGCGCTCCGACGACGGGCCAGCAAGTGCGGAAAATGCGACCCGCGAGGCTTCGGAGAGCGTGTCGCCAAAGCTACGTTCGATGCGCGCCCGAGGGAGGTCTGCCGCGAGCGCGTCGATGCGCCCGCTCGAAACCTCCGTACCGAAGAAGTCGGTGACGATGTCCTCGAGTTGATGCGCCTCGTCGAAGATGACGTGGTCGTAGTTGCAGATCGCGCTCGCGAACGCGCCCCGTGGACCGGACCGGAGCGCCAGGTCGGCAAAAAACAGGTGATGGTTGACGATGACGACTTGGGCTTCCTCCGCGCGAAGGCGCATGCGCGTGACGAAACAAGCCTCGTAGTGCCTGCAGCCGACGCCGATGCGCGTGTCCGTGCCCGAGGTGATGCGGCGCCACAGTTCTTCGTCTTCGGCCCCGCCCTCGAGCTCGGCGCGATCGCCCGTCCCCGTACGTGCAACCCACTCGAGGACGCGCGTGAGGCTCTCGGAGGCTCCATTGTCCGACGAAAGGGCCTCCTGCAGGCGACGAAGGCAAACGTAGTTCGAAAGGCCCTTCATCATGGTGGCGGTGAAGCGCACTCCGAGAGGCTCGAGCAGCTTGCGCGCGAGGGGCACGTCCTTCAGCGCGAGCTGCTCCTGGAGCGCACGCGTGGCCGTCGATATGACGACCTTCTTCCCCGAAAGAATCGCCGGAATCAGGTACGCAAGCGTCTTGCCGGTGCCGGTGCCCGCCTCGACGAGCAGCGCACGCTCGGTTTGCAACGCACTTTCGACGGCTTCAGCCATCTGCAGCTGGCCCGCGCGCTCTTCGAAGTCGGAAAGGGCATCAGCCCAGGCTTCCCGACCGCGGAACACATCTCGAACGAGCACGAGCTGCTTTTAGCACGAAAGTCGCCGCCAGAAGGATGCCCACGCTATGCTTCCACGGCCATCCATGGCGAAGGACCTCTCTCAGCACCCGCATGCGCGCACGGATGTGCCCTCGGCCCCGGAGCCGGCGGGTGCGCGCGGCGAAGGTGCGGGCGAGTCGCCGCTTCTTGCACTGAGTATACATCGACAAGGGCTCGGGCTTGCCTTGGCTCGCGGGGTTTCCTTGGGACCGGTTCACGTGGCCGATGCCTACGCCGCCCTCCCAGGTTTGCAGTTTCCCCTCGACGTCTCCGGCGGGGTCGAGCGATTTCGTCACCGGCGGGGTTTGCTCGACCGGTTGCAGCTCCACCTCGTGCGCGAAGACCTCGAGGCCTTTGCATCGCGGCGGCTGGCGGGAGTCCTCTCGACACAGGCTCCCCATGTATCACTCGCCTTTTCGGGCGGTGAGTTCCGGGTCCTCGTCTCCGCGCCGGTGTCCGTGGAATCCGAACAGCCCTCTGCGCGTCTGGCGTTTCGCGGTCTCACGTGGACCGACGACAGTTCCCTTTGCGTGGCCATCCAAAGTGCTCGCGGTACCGGACTGGTGAGCCCCGCGATGGCCCTCGCTCTTCGCGCCATGGGCGCGGTCTTCGGTGCGAGCGCCTCGCGCGCCGGGTCGGTCTTCACGGTATCGGGTGCCGTCGGCTCGATCGTCCGAGCGATATTCCCGCAGGCTGGCGCACGCGCTCCCGACTGCGACGGCGTGATGGCGACGCGCTGCCTTGGGCACGACGACCTTTGGACCGTCGTGTTCTCCCGAGAGGTGGCCGCAACCGGCTCTGGTCGGGACCGCACACCCGCGCAAGACGCTACTGCGGAGGTCGTTCTCGCCAAGGAGCACGCGGCCTTGCTCCGCCACGCTGACGACGCGCTCTTCGACGGGAACAACGACACCGCGCGCGCCCACTTGCTCGCGGCGCTCGACAAGTCGCCTCGAAGCTTCCCTGCACTCGAGCGCCTCGCCGCCATCGATGCGCACGCCGGTGAAGAACGCGCACATGCCGTAGTGGCGACATTGGCGGACCTCCGCACGGATGTGTTCCTGGGGTCTCTCCGTGCAGAAGTCCTGCTGTCTCTCGGGCAAGAGTCGCAGGCTGTGGCCGCCGCCGAGGCAGACGCGGAGTCCGAGACACATGGCCCACTCGCCGCGGACATGCTCGCGTTTGCTGCAGCGCACACGCGAGATGGGTCAACGGCGCTCGCGCTTCTCGATCGTGCCATCGCGCTCTCGCCAGGCTCCCCTCACCTTCGTTGGCAGCGTCTTCGGGCGAGGCTCCGGTTGGGGCACGCCGGGTACGCGGCGGACGCCGAACATCTCGAAGCGCTCGCGACGAACCGCCAAACCCGGTTCGCGATCTTGCTTCGACTCGGCTCCGCATTCCTCGGAAACCAGAAGTTGAAGGAAGCTGCGCGCTGCTACGAACGCGCGCTGAGGCTCGCGCCTTCGACGCCTGACACGCTCCTGGGACTCGCCCGCACCTATGCTTCGATGGGAAAGCACGATCAGGCGGGCGTTCTCGCACAACGAGCCATCTCCGCTTGCGAGAAGCGTGGTGAAAGCGCCTCACGCGCCGAGCTATTTCTCGCAGAGCTCCTCGGCGAGCACCTTCTCGATCCTTCCGGCGCCATCGCACGCCTCGTGGGGGTGGCAGATGGTCCGGAGTTCCCCCGCGCTCAGCTGCTCGAAGGACGCTATCGCTCGCAGCTGCACGATCTGGCTGGCGCCTCTCTCGCCTTTTCTCGCATGCGTGAGCACATGGCGCGGGGCATTCTTCGCGAAGAGTTCTTCCCCTGGCTCATGGAGGCCGCTCGCTTCGAGCATTCGCGTAGAGGCGACGTCGACTTGTCGCGAACGCACCTCGAACTCGCGCTTCGCATTGCGCCTCGCGACAGCGTGCTTCGAGCGGAACTCGCAGCACTGCTCGCAAAGGCCACCCCCGAGCAGGCACCTGCCGTCCCGGTCTCCGAGCCAGTTGCGCATGTCCCTGCGACGCCAGCCAAAGTAGAGGAACCCTGGAACCCGGACGCGGCGGAACAACGCGTAGAGGTGTTGAAACGACAGCTCGAGGGCTCTCCGGACGACGACGCCATCGTCGATGAACTTTCCGATCTCCTGACGAAGCTCGGCCGAGGCATGGAACTCTTGGCCGTTCTCTCGGCTCGCCTCGAAGACGCCGCACCGGAGCGCCGCAAGGAGCTGTTGCCTAAGCAGCGGGCCGTTCTCGAGCGGCTCGAACGAGAGGCGACGGAGAAGGGGCACGCGTCGGAGGCGGAACTCTACCGAATGGCCCGCGAAGCGCTGCCCACCTGAGCGCTTCACGCGTCAGCTGGGCTCGTCAGCTAGGAATGGGTTCGTGGGCCCGTGCGAGCACGGCCTGAGCACGCGAGATCGCCGTCTCTACCGCAGACTTGGGGAGATTGCATGCCGTCGCGAGCTTGTGGAGTACCACGGACTCTTCAGGAGCGAGCCCTTCACTGGCGATACCGAGCAGGGTCGCGACTCGAAGGACCTCTTCGGCTTGCTCCGGATTGCCCAAAGCGCGTGCAATCGATGCAATGCGTGCGTCGATGCCCTGCCGCGCCAATTCGGTGCGAAACTCGTCGAGCAACATCGAGAGGGCCTCTTTCGGCACGCAACCAGACGAAGCCAGCGCGACGATGTGGGCGAAGACGGCCTCCTCCTCGGCATCGAACGTGCCGTCGGCTACGGCTACGAGGTACGCGCTTTCGAGAATCGCTTCGAAAAGGCGTGCGGCGCGCTCGTCGAAGCCTGTCGGTAGTGTTGCTTCGGGCTCGGGCATACTGCCGAAATGGAGTGCCGCAAGCGCGAAGACGCTTCGCTTGTCGCCCGCGACGGAAGCGAGTTCGGAGATGACACCAAGTAGCGTGCGTGGGTCTTGATTCATGATGCCTCAGAGACTCGGCGCAGATGGCGGAAGGAGAAGCGTGACATTCCCGGCGGTGTCCGCTGCATCGTCGGTCGCAGCAGCTGCGACCTCGCGAAAGACCCCAGTGTCGAATACATATGCCCTTAAGTAAGCACGTTCGAGCGGATTGTCGCCAGCGTCGCGAATGTTGAAGGAAATACGCACCGGTGCAGGCGCGACGATGGGGGCGAGCGTTGGAGCGGTGGCACCGGGCTTGACCACGATACGAGAGAAGGCTCGCGGGAAATGACTTCCGTCCGTCGGCTTGACGATGACGTCGTAGGTACCTGGGTCGAGATACCCGACGAACGTTCCAGAGCGATTCGCATGGGTGTGGAATGCACGGGGTTCCGCGATGGGTGGTAGGGGGTCGACGCTCGTGTCGATGGGCGGCCGCGTCGCAGCGAAGATAACCTCTGCATCGCCCAAGCTTCGCTTGTCGAACGTGACGGCGGTCCCTTGCACGCGCGTGCGCTCGGTCACCGTGAACGTGAGGTCGCGCGAGCTGTCGAACGTGATGGTTTGCCGCGTCTTTCCGAAACACCCACTAGGGTCGTCGGCATCGCAATTGCCGAGCGGCTCGACCCACACCGTGTACGACCCAGGGGGCAGCACGGTGATGAAGCGCCCTTCCGCGTCGGTCGTAAGCGGCGTTTCGTAGTGCATGAAGTTTTGGCCGAAGTCGAGCCCGTGGACGATGGCGGTGCTTCGGAAGAACAAGCGAGCCTGCACCGCGGTGCCGTTGGAGGTGACGATGGTCCCCTTGATGGGGACCGGCGGCGGCAATGGCGGATAGCGCGGATCGAGCACGGTCCCGCTGAACGGGATGGGCGTAATCAGCGAAGGGATGGCGATCGAGCCCTCAGGCGGGGCGATCACGAGGTTGTAATCGCCCTTCGTGAGATTCGTCGGCACGAACTGATTCGTCGCGGCGTTGAGGCGCTGGAGCGAGGGGAACCGAACGGTGGGATTCGTCCCCGAGAGCCGAACGATGGGCGTGATGCGTTCGCGTGCGGGTGACGTGATGTATGCCGTAAAGCCGCGAAAGTCGCGCAGCTGAGTGGAGAGACTCGGGTCCGGAGTTTGGAGCGGGTCTAGGGGAATGCCGGAAACGCCCACGGTCAGGGTTTCGGTGCGCTCCTCCGTGTCTGACTTTGGCTCGACTGTGAGCTGCCCGAAGTAAGGGGGCACGCTGTACGCGAGCTCCGACACCGGTGACACGACGTACCGATACGTGAGCGGTGCAAGCGGGATACGAAAGCCCGTCGCGGGATCACTGTCGTCGGGCACGGCGGGGGCTGCGTATTCAGGAGCAACCGGCAATCCGAGCGCACTCGCATCAAAGGGCACCCCAGCCACTGGCCATTGCGGAATCGCGAGAAGTCGAACAGGAATGCGCGCGTTGTTCTTCGCGAGCGAGAACCCGAGCGTCGTTTGCGCGTCGGTCGCCAACGCCATGCCGCCCTCGTACACGGTGACGCGCGGCACGATGAAGCACGTCTTGTTCGGACACTTGCTCGTCGACTGTTGGTAACGCCCCAGGTCACTGCTGTCGAAGAGGAAGGTCATGTTGGGTGCGTAGAGCGCCGTAGAGGGCAACGTCACCGCGAGCACGTACCCCGGCACCCTGCGACTCTCGCACTTGCCTTGTACGCATGTTGCTCCGGCTCTCGCGTCGCATTCGGCATTCGTCGTGCACGCGTTTGTCGGTGCACTGGTCGCCTCGGTTCCAACCACCGGCGAGCACGCAACGGCCGCCCCGCACGCAGCGATCCACCGCCGGAACCGCACTATCCTTTGCCCCCATCGGCCGCGTCGAGGCCTCCTTCCGGGATCGGATTGATGACGGGGTCTTGCGTTGGACAGCCCGAAAAATCACCCGAAGGATTGTAGAACCACTCGATGGTATCGCCGCCCGGAGCTTCCGGTGTGTGTGCGGGACGTCCTTCGATCGCGCCCTGGAAACGGTTGGCGACGATCACCTGGATCACGTGACACGCCTGTAGGTCCGAAGGCGGTGGGAAACGAATCTCCAGATTGCGAATGCGACTGCGCGCAGCGTCGGGAGTGCTCGTCCCGGAAGCCACGAGGCCGAGACGTTCCGCCGAGCGACCCGCGAAGTCGTAGTCGACGTAAGCGCGCCAACTGAAGCGAACCGTCGGGTCTACGAGTTCGACGGGCACGACGAAGACGGGAGGGAATTCGGTGAGGACTCGCCCAGCGGTGGGAATGACCGAGCTCTTCACGATGATCGGACGATACTCGGGAAGCTTCGGAATCTCCGCAGGCGGTTCGGCGATGACACAACTCACGACCACGAGCGCGGCGATGAAGGACGGTAAGACGAGCTGCTTCACGGACCGGGCCCTCCAGAGGGCCGTCCCGTCGTGCGGTTGGCGATGGAATCCCCCTCCCAGCGCGCGTCGGCGTACTCGGGGCGAATGGCGAGTCGATAGAGATCTGCGAGTGAGGGGAGCTTCGCACAGAGCATCGCGAGCGCACTTTCCTCTCCGAGGTCCGTCGGTTCAGAGAAATCTTCGAGGACCATGCGTGCCGCGAGATGGAAGTCGCCGCTCACGAACATGCCGAGGCGACGGCCCGTCTGCGCCGCGCGCTCGAGGACGAGTGGGAACGAGGAGGCCTCTTTCGAAAGCAGATCCTGCATGTGGCGTTGCGTTCCTGCGGGCACGACCTGCCAAAGATCGGTCACGAGCGCGTCTCCGTCGAGAGAGTGGCGTGCACCGTTCGATTGCCCGAAAGCGAGAAGCACCGCGTCCCAAAGTTCTTCGGGTTTGAGCGCCCCCAAAAGCAGCACGTTCGACGAGAGTGTCGCCGAAATGGCTTCGCCCAGGATAAAGGCCGACTGAGTAGAGTCATCGAGCGACGCCACGTGGATGATGCCGGACGGTGGTTTGCCAAGCGCGGCGATGGCGCGGCGTGTGTGCACGCCTCCCGTCTGTCGGAAGATCACGCTCCGCGGTACATCGAGAATGCGCATCGACGCATCGAGCACGCGCCCGAGCGGAGAAAGCGGACCAGGAACGACTCTCTCGAGACGCCCTAGCGGCGGTACGGGCAACAACCGGAGAAGCGCGTCTTGGCACGTGTCCCACAAGGCGCCGAGGGCTTGACCGGCACCTTCGTTCGAGTGGCGAGTGAGGAGCGTCAGCATGCCAGGCTGCTCGCGCTGCTCGGCGAGCGGTGGTGCGTCGACACGCGCCCGCACGTAAGGTCCGCGGATATGATCGAGCGCGCGCACGTACCGAACGAGGTTCTCGGCATGCGCCGCTGTTCGCAACGCAGCGAGGCGCGTCAGGTCACCCGGCGCAAGCTCTGCTGCGATGCGCCGATAGCGAAGCCGATCGACGCGCAGCTCGCTCCAGCGGTCCGCGTAGTCGCCCAACAAGTCGGCTGCGTCGACATACCCGCTGTTCATGAGCGCTTCGAGGCCTCGAATGGCTTCGCTTTCCGGTGCTGCGCGGTCGATGTTTGCGCGAAGTGTGCGCACGACCTCTGCCGGCGCGGTCACCATGGGTGGCCGCGAAGCCACGGGCTTCGCCGCGAGAATCGGGTCCTTCGAGGAGGGCCTTCGGAACTCCGGAGCCGTGTGTTGAACACGCTCGCCATTCAGGGCGAGTAGCTCTGCGATCTCTGCGGCGTGCGCACCGCCCGAGGGCGCGATGCGAGCGGCATCGCGAAGAAGACGGATGCCCTCCTGCTTCGCAACGCTGCTGCCGGAACAAAGCTCACGCGCCAACTCGAGCGTTAGCGGAAGACGCGTCTCCCACGGCTCCATGTCGACGAGCGAAGAAAGGAGGGTCCGTATCCGTTCGCCATCGTCTACTGCGGCGGCAAGCGTCAACAGCTTGCGCTCCGCTCGCGTTCGCTGCGTCGGGTCGTCGGCCACGTGCTCCCAGAAGAACACCTGCGCGCCAAAATCACCGCACTTCTCGGCGGCAATGGCGCCGGCGGTGGCAACAGCGGGACGCTTGCGAAAAAGAAGCAAGTCACCCGACACGGCCACACGGAAGTGCGTGACGGCCTTCTCGTATTCTCCGAGCGCAAATGCTCGCTCGGCAAGACCGACGCAGAGAATCGGGCGTGCGCCGACCTGTGTAATGGCATCTTCGAGGATGCGCGCCCCTGCCCCGTGGCCGTGCACAACGTCTGTCGCCTCTGCCATCAAGAAGGCATGAAGCGCCAGGTCTTCGTTGTCGGCGAATTCGGAGATGAGCGATAGCTGCTCGAGGCAACGGCGCGCCTCGTCGGGAGTGCCGGCACCGCGCAGCCGATATTCGAGCCCGCGTGCGAGGAGATGAACCTTCGACGTGCGCGGCGCACTTGCGGCCCCGCGCTGCGCGCGTGCAAGCGCGAGATACATGTCGCCACTCTTCGCTGCGGCCTCGGAAGCCTCGACCAGCAATTCGGTCTGCATGTCGGCGGAAACCGCGGATGCCATGGCGTAGAGTTCGAGCGCGTCTCCGAGCTCTCGATACCGCGTCGTCAACCGAAGCGCGTCCACTCGAACGAGAAGGATCGAGAGTTCGTCGGGGAACTGCTGGTAAAGCTCGTCAGCCTTGTCCGCAGCCTCCTCGGAGCGCCCTGCAGCCGAGAGCGCCTGCAAGTATCGAACGCGGAGCCCAACCACGTCGCCTTCGGGTGCAGCGTCCGCGATTTCCTTCCAGAGGTTCGCGGCTTCGATCATGCGACCCGTTTGCTCGTACATATCCGCCAGAAAGCGGAGGACGCTCACGTTTCCGGGAGCAAGCTGCACGAGTTCCTGAAGCTCGATCAACGCTGCGTTCGGGTCGCCAAGTCGTTGCTCGAGCACGGCAGCGATGCGGAGCCGAACAGCCCGATAGGCGTCGGCCTTCTCGGGATTGCCTGCGAGGCGCGCGGCCCGCTCGCGCAAATGACGCACGAGCTCTTGTCCATCGGAGCGGCCCAAGATGAACTCTTCGACTGCGAGGTCAGCGTCCGAGTCGTTCGGGTCTTCGCGGAGCAATGCACGCCACAGGTCTTCCGCCGCGGAGCTCTGACCGCGCTGGGCCAACATGGCAGCTCGACGCTTTCTCACCTCTCGACGCGCGGGTCCTTCGAGACGGGCGTCGAGTTGCTGGAGTGCGAGGGCGCGCGCAGCGTCATCGCCAACGAGCCAAGCGACGCGCTCTACCGCGAGCCAGGATTCGATGTGCGCGGGTTCGTGTTCGGCCGCGCGCAGCCAAAGGGAGAGAGCCGCCGTTGCATCGCCCTCGATTTCGCGCGCCGTCGCGAGCTTTCCGAGCCTCGCCGCCTCCCCCCCGGGGGTGACGATGTCCGGCGCGACCACGATGGTAGCGGAGCTGGCAGGGGCGCCGCTCTCGAACCCACGCATCCCGAGCTTCTCGCGAATTTCGGCGTATACGCCTTCGGCCACGGCGCGAAGCTCTCCATCAGGAGCAAGCGACAACGCGCGTGCGCAGAGCTGCTCCGATTCGGAGTGCATGGTCCCTGCCTTCGCCTTCTCGATGAGCGCAGCGCAGATGCGCCCCGAATCGCACGCTCGTCCGAAGCGCGCACGCTCCGCTGGCGTGCCGTGGTTCATGATGGCCGTTTCGGCCTCGAGCACGTAGGTGAGCACCTCGTCGCGTTCGACGAGCAGAAGCAAGAGGCGCTTCAACTCCTCGTGGAGACCGAGTTCGCGCGCGACCGACGCGAGTGTGGCAAGCGCCGGCGGTCCGACGTTCGAAAAGGCTTTCTCGGCCTCGACGAGGCCTCGACGAACGAGTTCGGGACCATGGTTCGTCGCAACGAACGATGCGACGCTGCCCTCGAAAGTGGAAAACTCCTCGAGGTCGCCCGCCATCGAGAGCGCATCGAGCCAAGATTCGACGCCAGCTGCACTTCCGGAGAACTGGAGAAGGAGCTCCGCAAATGCAAGGCACACACGGGCGCCGTCAGGTCCCTCGAGCCGACGTTTGAGCCCCGAGCACGCGCTCTCCAGCCGCGCTTCGAGGAAGTCGCGATCGACCTCCGGAAGCGCGAGACAAGCTTTCGCTGCACTCGAGAGTAGCTTCACGGTAGTCGTGAGTGGATAGGCAGCGAGCGCCCGAAGCAGAATGTCGACTGCGCGTTCGGGTTCGGTGCCGCGCTTCGTCTGGAGCTCGGCGGCCCGTACGAGCCACATACCCTTCTGCGCGGGCCCCGGAGAGCGACGCGCGACTTCTTCGAGCGCTTCGATGGCTGGCTCGTAGGCTCCTTTGGCCGCCGCGCGCATGAGCAGCGAGTAACAGGCCTCCGACGTGACCGCCGTGAAGGCCTTGGCGGCATGGGTCACCGCCAAGTCGTGATGCCCGTTCGCTTCGAAGAAGCGCGCTGCTCGATAGTGGGCGGCCCGGCGTCCGTACTTGCCGCGGGCGCGCTCTGAGACGAGATCGTAGAGGGGAGAAATTTCCTCGGTTTGGCGCGTGAAAAGCGCGCCGCGCTCCGCTGCCTCGAGTGCGTCGGCCCGCTGCGGATTCTGTGTGATCGCTCGCTGTGCGAAGCGAAGCGCAGATGCAAGATCGTCCGCCAGCATCGACGCGCGCGCTGCCTCTGCAGAAAACGCCCCGGCGAGTTCCGCGTCCTCCTCGCGATCGATCAAATTGCGAAGCACGCGAAGCGCAACGTGCGGCCCCGCGTACCGAACGAGGTCCGCGCCGTACTTGCGCACGCCGGATTCAGGCGATGCGCGCGCCGCGAGCTCCCAAACGCGAAACGACTCGTCGCGTTCACCGAGCAGCTCCCAATAGGCAACGCCCTGTTCACGAAGTGCACGGGACAACTTCTCGCGATCACCCGTCCGCTCCGCGAGCGTGATCTGCGCGTTCGTCACCATCATGCGGGCGTCGCCCGAGAGAGGGTGCGAGCCCCGCGCGAACTGCTCCAGCCACACTTGCGTCGCTTGGGGGTCCGCTCCGAAGGTTACCGCACGCGTGAGAGCACGCGCCTCGCCCTCGACATCTCCGGAAGCACTGCGACGCTGTGCAAGCGCCATGTACAGGTCTGCGGTCTCCGAGGTCGCTTGCCCGCTCCCTGTCCATCGCTCGAGGATCGTTGCGGCGAAGGCGTCGTCGCGCGCGATTTCCGCGACGCGGAGGAGTGCGATGCGCAGCTCCGTTGACTGGAGGCCAAACGCATCGAGCGCCGTTCGTGCCCACTCGAGGCCGAGGGTCGAATCCCAAGCCGCAAGGGCCGTCGTCGCCTCGGCAAGACGAGCGCCCAACGCTGTCGTGGGCGCGGGTTCGCTCACCATGCGCGCAAGCACGAACCGCAAGCCTCGCGGGTCACGAGCGTGCAGCGCCAACCGGATCCACTCGTCCACCAAACTCACGTCGCCCGGTGAGAACATGACGAGCCGCTCTTGCGCCGCGAGCGCTCTTCCCCAATCTTCGACCGCGACGGCCTGCCGAACCAGCTCCCGACAGAGGTCTGGCCACGGCACGACGTCTCGGACCATGCGGGAGAGGGCCTCGACGGCCGCTCGACCGCCTGCCGCTCGAGCGACGGAAGCTCGAAGGAGCGCAGCGGAGATCGGGTCGGTCAGTTCGTCGAGCGCGACGCGGGCCGTGTCATAAGCGCGTGGACTTCCCTGGGCCAGAAGCGCGAGGGCCGAAGCGCGACGAAGTTCACCTCGTGCGGATTCGGTCGCAAACGGAACCATGTCCGCCATGGCCTCGGCGCGCAAACGCGCATCCGCGAGCGAGACACCGAGAACCCATGCGACGGCGAGGGCTTGTTTGTTCGGTTCGGCGAGTACGGCTCGGGCAGATTCGGCGATGCTGTGTCGATCACCAAACGTGCACTCGAGCAGCAGCGAGCGACACAGGAGGTCCGCGCGCCGTTCGGACGTATCCGCGTATTCGGCGGCGTCGCGAAGCCGGTGCACTGCCGCGGAGACTTGCCCACGACGAAGAGCCACCTGCGCCACTTCTTCGTAAATCTGCGACGCTTCGTCGCCGGCGAGTGGCGCCAGCTCCTCGAGCACGTGTTGCAGCTTGTCGGACTCTTGCGGGAGGAGCCGCAGGCGTTTTGCCGCAGCATCGAGAAGCCGCACGCGCTCTGCAGGGTCGTGCGCGACGGCGCTCATGAGCGACTCGACTTCGAGCGTGACACGCCGCACCCCTGCCGCCTCGGGGCCTTCGGTTGCCCAAGCGAGCAGCGGCGCATCGGCACCATCTTGCAGAAGCTCCGTCAAAGCGACGACACAGCGGGCTCGCACGATCGGGCCGAGGTCTTCGTCCGTGTCGCGATACAGCAAGGTCACGAGGACGTCGCGATACACCCGCAAGCCGACGTCGCTCGACTCAGCGAGCGCGGCATGCGCCGCCTCGAACGAAGGGTCCGCAAGAAGGGCTTGGCCCCACGCCCTGGCGGCTCGCGCCTCGGAGGCGAGATCTTGGGCGCACACTCGGGCGATGATCGCGAACCGTCTCGCGCGCTCGCTGCCGACCTCCTTCGACGCGCGAAGCTCGAGTCGCGCGACGTAGACTTCGTGAAGGTCGACAGCTCGGAAGAGCTCATCGAGCAGCGTCGCGGCCTCGCCTTCCACTTGATCGAGATTTGCCTGCAGGGCGGACGCGAGGGCGAGAGCCGTTTCGCCCTGTGCACGAAGGTGCCGCACACGCTGGATTTGAGCGAGCGCACCGAGGCGCGCTTCCTGACGGAGGTGTGCGCATCGGGCTTCCACTTCGTCTGCAATGCGCGCGCGACCGAGACTGCGCTCCAGCTCGGCCAACTTCGATGTCGCACGCTCGTCGGTTCCGTCGAGCGTGAGCGCACGCAGCAGGTGCTCGCGCGTCTGATCGGTGTCGCCTTCGAGATGCGCGCGCTCCGCAAGGTAGATCCAGTCGGAGGAAGCCGTGATTTGGTCGACGTAGTCCGGAGCGAGCTTGTGCAGAGCCGCGCGCGATCGACGAAGACTGGACTCGTTCTCGTCGAGTTCGACCAAAGCCGATGCAGCCAGCTCGAGCTCACCGCAGCGAATCGCGAGTTCGATGCCATCTCGCAACCAGGAAAGGCGCAGATCGCCCGACATGGGCGGAAGGGTCGACCCCGCGGGAGCCGCATAGTGCGCGGCCTTCACGTACCAACGCGCTGCAGCAGCGAAACGCCCCGCAAGGCGGCACACGTCGCCGAGCCTCGCGAGTACGTCTGGTGTCGCTTGGAGTGTCAGCGCTTCTTCGAGGGTCGCGATGGCCGCGGGATAGTCTCGCGCGCGATCGGCAAGCACGCCCGAGAGGCGTATGAGGAGTTGCCTACGTTCCTCGGTTCCCGTGCATCGATCGAGCTCGAGGCGAAGGCGCGTTTCCGGTGCTTCGCGCATTCGCGTCGTCGCCTGCGACGGCAACACCACCCCGGACGTCGGTAGGACGGCCAGAAAGTCCGGCGGGGGTAGAGTCTTCTTGCTCATCGAATGTCGAGTGCGTACGGCAACACGCAGAGGGTCCTCTCGCCACGCAGCAGAAGCTCGTAGGAGCGGACATAGGGAATCATCGCTGGGGTCAAGCGGCGAAGCAAGTCTTCGAGGGCAGCCTCGGCGGCCGCCCCGAGCGGCGGTACGGACGCCACCGGCGCCCCCTCGACGCCAGGGGCATGCGCCTCGGCGTCGCCACTCAGCGTGGTGAGCAGCGCCGGGGGCCGTTCGACCACGTACACTTCAGCGTCGTTCGGCAGTTTGGCGAGCGCCCGGGCCTTGGCGACGGCTTCGCTGAGCCCGCCGAGTTCGTCGACCAATTTTCGCCGCTTGCCCTCTGCACCTGAGAAAATACGTCCTTCCGCGGAGTCGGCGATGACGTTCTTCGGGAGATGACGACCTTCCGCAACACGCTCGAGGAAAAGATCGTAGATGCCCTGCATGCTTTCGAGCACGCGCGCTCTCGTGTCTGCATCCCAAGGAACGAACGGAGACATGTAACCTGCACGCGCGGCGACCTTCTTGTCGCCCGGCTTCGCGGGGAAGATTTCTGAGTGAACGCCGAATCGTTCGAGGGCGGGGCCGAACCCGATCTTTCCACCGACGACACCGATCGACCCGACGATGCTGACGGGATCCGCGAAGATGACTTCAGCGGTGGACGCAAGATAGTAACCACCACTCGCAGCCATTTCGCCCACGCTGACGACGAGGGGCTTCTTCTTGCGAATCGCCATCAGGCGATGCCAGAGAATGTCGCTCGCGAGCGCGCTTCCGCCAGGCGAATCGATGCGAAGGACGACCGCCTTGATGGAATCGTCTCGCTCGAGACGTGACAAAACGGGGCTGAGCTCGGCCTCGCGGATGCCGTCACCGCCGCCGAAGGCAGAGCCGCCGCCGGAGGAGATACTGCCGGTTGCGCGAACGAGAGCAACGGGCCCCTTCCCTTGCGTCCCGGCGATGCCACGAAGCAGCTCTCTGAGCTCTTGACCGTCGCCGACTGCTTCCTGCCCCTTACCGAACACGACCTTTTCGCGCACTGCCTTCACGGATTCGCGAAGCGCCTTCAGAGAGTCGTCTGCGTAGCCGACGGAGTCGACGATGCCGCGTTTGACGGCGAGCGGCGGAGTATGGGGTCCGTCCTCGGCCGCGTCCGCAGCGGCGCTGCTCCGTCCTCGTTTGATGCCGTCGAGCCAGGACGTTCGAAGGTCGGCGAGAACGCCCTCCAGCGACGCGCGAGCCTCGTCGCTCGGCCCATCGCGGGTCAGTGGTTCTTCTGCGCCCTTGAACTTTCCGACCTGGAGAATGTCGATGGAGAGTTTGAGCTCGTCGGATAGGAGCTTCCGAAAGTAGAGCACCTGGCCCGCGAGGCCGACCGTATCGACCTCGCCTGCAGGATCGACACCGATGTGGTTGCACGCCAAAGATGCCGCGAGAATACCCGTGTTGCCGAAGCTCGATCCGTGACAGCGAACGGGAATTCCCTTCGCCCTCAGTTCGCCAAGAGCCGTTCCGAGTTCGAAAGCGCGCGCCATCCCGAGCTCGCCACCGAAGCGTACGAACACGCCCTTCGCTTCCTTGTCCATGGGGATCTTCTCGAGCGTCCGCAAGAGCGCATCGAACGTGCGATCTTGTGGGCCGAAGTCGAACAGCCCACCGGAGTCTTTCTCCGGCAAGCCGCGGGTGAGATCGATCACCGCGACGTACGGCCCCGTGAACTTCTTCTCGGTCTCCGGCGGCGCGACCTTCGCGCGGCCCTCGCAGCCACTCGCCGTCGACGCGAGCACCGCAAGCGCGAGGAGTCCGAGAGCTCTACGTTGTCGCGGAAGCATTTTCATGGCGACTCGGCTGCGGCCCCCGGCGCGGAGGGCGCGGTGGGCATTGGAAAGACGGGTGACGAAGGGGGCGATGTCGTCGGCGGCAGCACCGTCGGCGGGTCCGTACTAGGCGCGCTGCTGGGACTCGGCGAGCCAGGCCCTGGAGGCGCAGCGGTCGCGCTCGATGGGGCGGCGGCAGCTCCTCGCCGCTCACGAACGCGTGGTGGGTAGGCGCCCTCGGGAATGCGATCGTAGATGTCTTGGTACGTGCGTGCCGCGGCGCCGCGATCCCCCGAGTCCCATTGGATGTCGGCAAGCGCAATCAGCGCCGGCAAGAAGCTCGCATTTGCCGTGATGGCACGCTGATAGTACTCTTTCGCGTGGGTGAGGTCGCCCACGCTGCGCGCAACGTCGCCAAGACCTGCGAGCGCTTCGGAGTCGGAAGGATTCTTGTCGAGAGCGCCTTGATAGAGCACGCGCGCACGTGCGGCATCGCCGCGCTGGAGTGCGGATGATGCGTCGGCGAGCATCCGACGCGGGTCGTCGGGGAGCGGACCTGCGTTGTGACCCGCGTCGTCCGCGACGACACTTGCGTCGGCGTTGTCGAAGCGCGTGAGAAATACGCGAAGAGCGGCGACACGTTCAGCCTCTTCCGTTCGATTCGCGATGCGATCGAGCTCCGAGCGCGCTGCAAGGGCATCGCCCGAACGTGCAAGTGCGTAGGCCATGACCGCCGTCGCACGCCCGGGTTTCGGTTCTCGGGCCGCGGCCTGCCGGAGCAGCTTCAGCGTCGTGGCGAGGTCGGGTTGCGGGTCAGTCGCTTCGAGTGCACCGCGAACGTAGTCGAGATCCTCGGGCTCACCTTGGACCCCCTTCAGCTGTCGACGAGCCGCGTCGCGTTCACCGCGCAAGCGAAGAAGGTCCGTACGGAGCAACGCGAGCTCCGCTGCGATGTCCGGGTTCTCTGGCACCTTCTCGACACTCTGCGACGCTGCCGTGAGCGCTTCGTCGAGTTGCGCACGCGCGGCGGCTCGGGCACTCATGTCGGATGCGAGTTCGACGGAGAACCAGCGAACGTCAGCCTTCCGAAGATGCGCTTTCGCAGTGAGGATCTTGCCCCGCGCGGACTCCCGTTCTTCGGCTGGGAGCTTTTGGATCGCGAGGAGTGCCCCGTGTGCGTCATCAGCCGCGAGGAGCGCACGAATAGGCGCGAGCGACGCTTCCTGGGCTGGGTCTGCGGTAAGCGCCGTCGAGGCGACCGGAACGCGTTGCTGCGAGGTGTCGTGGAAGCGAAACCACGCAACACTCGCCGCCGCAATGCTCGCCGTGAGGACGACCCCGATGACCGGTGTGCTCACGCGCTTTCGCTTCGCTGCGGGCGGAGAGATGCTCCCCGAGTCTCCCTCTCCGTCGACGTCGAATTCATTCGTGACCGACTGCGTGCGCGCGACCGGTGGCAAAGGCGAAGAAAGCATCGGGACGTGTGGCGTCAAATCGATGTCCACGTCCGGCGTAGGCTCCCGCGGAAACGTGGGTTTCGTCTGCCGCTGGCTAGGTGGCATGCCCCCTGAAGAAGAAGGCGGCGGGGCATCGAGGGCAGCTTCGCGAAGCGTCACCGGCGGTAAGCGAGTGGCCTCGGGTGCGTCGACGACGGAGCCCGTCGGTGGGTTCGCCGTGAGCGCGCGCCCCGACGCGGAACTCGGCGGCGGCATCGAAGCGTCCGGCCTCAAGGTGATCGTCCTCCGCGGAACGGAAGGCGGACCTGCTGCATGGGAGTCTTCTGCCCCCATCGGCGCGACAGAAATGCCCAGGCCGACCGAGGCCGGCGCTGGCGTGCGTTTCGCGGTCGTAGCACTCAGGAACGGATCTCCGCCGAAGAAGCCCTCGAGCTCCGTGATCGACGAGAGCGGCCGTCCGCGATCGCTTCTCCCACGCGTGAGCTCGTCGGAGGGCCCGACTTCGCGTCGGACGAGCGCCTCCTGCAACTTCTGCAGCGACGTGAACTCCAGCACGGCGCCGTGCTTCGTGCGCACGCGCCATACGTCTTCCGAAGGATCCCCCGCGCGAACCCGGAAGCGATATCCGCAGTGCGTGCACTGGACCGTCGTGCCCCGAGCGCTGACGAGCGCGTCGTCGAACTCGTACTCGGTGCTGCAGTGCTCGCAGGTAACGTCCATTTTCGATAGCGCGAGACGGCAGAGTGGGCTGCGGCCCCGGCGGAACGCTAGCATGGGGCGCGAAAAAACGGTGCGCTACCGTCCATGTAGGGAGTCCTCCTACCCGTATCGTCGCTGGGTCACGGAGCGCGTGACCGAGGGTTCACACCCGCGTGAGCGACTGTTGAAAAGCCGCAAAAAACGCATCGGTTGTTCAGGGCACGCGGTTTGCTACGCTCTTCGGTGAAATGGGCCTTCAACCGAACCTCCGTTCCCCGTCTTCCGTGCGCTCCATCTCCGCGGGTCGCCGTGCTGTACTTTCGATCGCGACGCTTTCGGTGGCAGGCCTGTTCCTGGCGGGCTGCCCCATCTTCGGGAACGACCGCTACTACGACGACAACTCGAGCGGCGGTTCCTCGTCCGGCAATACGAGGCGCTGCACTGCCCCCAGCCAATGCGGCACCGGCGAGGTCTGCGCGTCGAACGGCGTGTGCATGAGCGGCAGCTGCGACACGTTGGGTTGCGTCTCGCCCTACAGCTGCGTCGTCGAGCAGGGCGTCGCATCGTGCAAGATTCCTACGGTCACGGACGCAGGCGTGAAAACCGATGCGAAGGCCGACGCCGATTCGGGCTTCAGCGGGTGCCGCAAGGACAGCGAGTGCACCGCGCTCGGCGCAGGGGCAAAGTGTCTCACCGGCACGTGCACGGCCCGGCCCGACCAATGCTCCGACGCGACGCAATGTCGCTCCGCCGAGCAGTGTGTCGACGGCGTTTGCACGCCCTCCTGCAATGCCTCGAAACCCTGTCCCACCGGCTTTGCCTGTGACCTCACGAAGGGCGTTTGCACGGGCAATCCGTCCCCTTGCGGAAACGGGCCAGCATGCAGCGCCGGAACGACGTGCGTGCAAGAACACTGCGTCGCGCCGTGTGTCGCGGGCGCTTGCCAAAACGGACTCGTCTGCGTCGATGGCGGCTGCTTCCCGGAACAGCGCCCCATCTTCTCGTGCACGGTGGATGGAGAAGTGGGCACTGGGGGCGCGGGCAAATGCGCCATCGGAAGCATCTGCTTGCGCCGCAGCTGTTACATCGCGTGCACGCCGAGCGATCCCGACGCTTGCAAGAACGCCGATCAGTTCGATCAATGCAAAGAGGTCACGACCTCGTCGGGGCCGCACAATGTCTGCGGGTCGTCGACGAACCTCGGCTCCGAGTGTGACCCGGCGTCGGGCAAGGCATGCACCGACGGCACCAAGATCTGCATCGACGGCTTCTGCCGCTGATCTGCAAAAGCGCGCTGCTCGTCAGCTTCGGCTCGCCGTCAGACAACCGACGGTGAACGTGAGCTCGAACGGAAACGTACTGTAGTACTTGTCGATTGCGTCCCGCACGTACGCGAGTGCGTCTGCGTTCGCGAGCGCATCGATGAGACACGGCGCAATGCCGAGCCGCAAGATGGGGCTCTCGACGAAGTCGCGACCGCTCCGGAAAGAGACGGTCGCAGTGCGCTTCACGACGTCGAGGTAGGCAAAGCCTTCGCTTCGCGCGCTGGCGACCATCGAATCGACCGTGGGCAACCCCAATGCCGCTCGCTCGATGGTGCGCTGCATGTCGTGAGAATCGAACTTCAGCGCAAACTCGCGGAGCAAATCGAGGAGCTCCGGAAAAGAATCGTCGAGCGGCGCGGCCACGACGAGCTGGCCCGCGGGACCGAGGAGTCGGGCCGATTCCTGGAGCACCCACTTGAACTGCGCGGGCCCATCGGGGTGCAAGGAGAGCGCGTGGGAGAACGCGCCATCTCGGAGGGGAATCTTCGCATTCGACAGCAGGAGGTAGTCTCCACCGACCGCCGTCGATCGCGCGCGCCGTGCCTTTGCGAGCGAAAGTGCCGCCTCCGACGGATCGCAGCCGTACACGTGCGAGTTCGGCAATTTGGCGGCGATTTCCGCGTCGAAATGTCCCGTGCGGCACCGGGCGTGGATGACCTGGGCGTCGGGGGATACCGCGATGCGCTCGAGCGCGAGCGCGCTGTAGTGGACGAGATAGTGGGGGACGACGAAGGCGTCGAAGGTCGCCGCTTCGCTTTCCGACCAAGCCGCGGGCGCTTGGCTCTGTCCGCCTGCGACACCCGCCACGTTCACTCCTCGGTGCCCTCGAGAATCTCGCAGGCTTCCGAGGCCAACGAACCAATCGAGACGGCGTCCGCCTCTTCTTCGAGTTCCACCATACGAGCGTCGCCCTGGAGGGGCTTCAGCAGCGGAATCGCCGCCGGGTCTTCGACCTCGACCAGCGCTTCGATCGCTGCGGCGACGACATCTGCCTCTTTCGCCTTCAAGAAGTGCCCGAGCAGCTTCACCACACCGCCTTCAGCCACTTCGCCGATGATGTAGGGCAATTCGACGAGCGCAGGGGCGTCCTGCGGGAGCCTCTTCAGAGCGCGTTCACACCCGAGGGCCACTTCCTTGAAGCGCTCGAACGCGATGCCCTCGAGCGCCTCCCCGGCGGCGAGGCGCGCTTCGGGGGCGTCGACGTTGAGGATGTCGATCAAGATGTCGACCGGTTCGTCACCGGAAAGATTCCCGAGGATCGCACAGATGCGAACGAGCCGAAGCGCGCGCTCTTCTGCCGCAAGGGCTCCGAGTGCGATCATCTCTTGGCGGATCGCGGTGAGCACCGCCTGCGCATTCGCAGAAACGAGCTCGCGATGGATCTGCCTCGCGGTGCGCTCGGCCTCGAACAACCTCGCAAACTTGTCGGACATGGACATGGGCCGATCTCATATCAGTCCCCCCCGAGACTGTCGCCAGTTTCCCGAATCGCGCCGTCCGTGGGGCAGACTTGGGTTGCTTTACGGGTTGTGCTGTTATGCAAGGGATGCAGGGCGGGATGCGACTCGCAGGTTGGCTCACGGGCTTGGGCGCTCTCGGGATACTCCTTGGGGACGTTTCCGCAGCCGGAGCGCCCTCAGGACCAGGTCGCACCCCCGTGGGCTCGGCGGGCGCAGCCTCCGGCGGCCCTCCGGCGTCCAGCAGCCCCTGCGCGAGCGGGCAATGGAACGACCGCGGGGTGTGCGTGCGCTTTCCCGGCATGGCCGAAAATGACGAAGGGCCCGAGCTCCAGGCGGTGGCAAACCAGCACCGCGACAAGTCCGGGGCTTGGAAGCACTACGACCAAATCCCTCGGCGTCCGGAGCGGCCGGCATCCTATGAAGCCTACCGCTACCCCATTCCGCCGGGTCTGCCAGGCGGCACCTACGTCATCAGCGGCTACGACCTCGACCGCCCGGACGACCTCCAGCGCCGCGGAAGGCGCCTGAAACACGTAGGTCACGGCGGCCTCGATCTCCCCCAAACACGCGGAACTCCGGTACAATTGGTCAATCTGGAGCACCAAACGGCGGACGCGGAGGTCCTCTTCGTGGGCGATCTGTTCGGCCACTCGGTGGTGACCAAGCACGTGGTTCGCGAAGGCGAGCGTGACCGCGACTATCTCGTACTCTACGGACACCTCGACCACGCGGCGCCCGGTCTCACGATGGGAGCGCACTTGCCCGAGGGTGCACCGCTCGGCGCCGTGGGAGACTCGGGCTCACCGGAGCTCGTCCACCTCCACCTGGAAGTGCGGCGCGCGAGGGAAGGCGTCGACTTGGCAAAGATGCTGCATGATGGCGGTCCTGGACTCCTGGTCGCGGACTGGGTAAGCGTCGTTTGCGACCCTCGAAACGTCTTGCCCCTGGCCACGCTCCCATGACACGAGAAAGGCGTTGCAAGCTGTCCCCCGCCACCTCCGCCTGCTAGACCTGGAACAACCTCCTTTTCCAACCTCGTGACCACCTCCTCCCAACCGCAAAACATGAGTGGCGGCGGACAGACCTACGTCTGTCCGAAGTGCGGCCGTGGCGCGTCGGGAGGTCTCACGTGCGTCGATGACGGCACGCCGCTCATCCGCTCGACGCACGGAGCGGACCCGCTCATTGGGCGAACGCTCGCAGGAAGGTTCACGATTTCGTCTCGCCTCGGCGCCGGCTCCATGGGCGCTGTCTATCGCGCAAGCCAGAACGCGATGGGTCGCGATGTGGCCATCAAGATTCTCCGTAACGACAAGACCATCGACGAGAATGCCAAAGCGCGGTTCTTGAGAGAAGCGAGGACGAACAGCGTCCTCACCTCACCGCACACGGTGACGGTCTTCGACTTCGGCGAGAGCGACTCCGGCGAATTGTTTCTCGCGATGGAGCTGCTCGAGGGCGAGAGCCTCGGGCAAAGGCTCGCACGCATCGGTCGCCTTCCCTTCCCCGAGGCCGTCGAGGTGGCGCGACAAGCTCTTCGCTCGCTCGCAGAAGCGCACGGCAAGGGCATCGTCCATCGTGACTTGAAGCCGGACAACCTGTTTTTCGCGCGTGTGGTGAGCGGAGACGAGCACGAGGAGATCGTGAAGATCCTCGACTTCGGCATCGCCAAGATGCTTCGCGACGAAGACCGCGAGCTCAATGCCATCGAGACGCAGGCCGGGACCGTATTCGGAACGCCGCGTTACATGTCGCCCGAGCAAGCGCAGGGCAAGCCACTCGATGCGCGCAGCGACCTCTACTCGCTCGGCGTCATCCTCTACCACATGGTGACCGGGGCCCCCCCGTTCACGGACGACGATGCCATTCTCGTGATGGCGCGGCACATCAAGACGGTCCCGGAGCCGCCGACACGGATGTGCCCCGACGCCGGTATTCCCGAAGAACTCGACCTCGTCATCATGCGCGCGCTGTCGAAAGACCCCGCATCGCGACCGGCGAACGCCGAAATGATGGCCCTCGAACTGTCGCGCACGGTCGATGGTCACTACAGCGGCAGCGGGCTTCGCGTCTCGAACGCGCCTCCACCGATGCCCCCGCCCCATGCCTCCTATGCGTCCATCCCTGACGGTACGCGCGGAGACTTGGCGGCCGCGCCTCGACCGAATCGGGCGGCGTTCTGGATCGTCGCGGCGTTGCTGATCGTGGCGGCAGGTGTGGTCGGAAGCCTCGCAGCAGTGTGGGTGCGCGCCAAAAACGCAGAGAACTCCGTTCCTTCGGCGACGGCTTCGCCGACGGCGCGCGTCACTCCGCCCCCGCCATCGGCGACCCCTGCACGCACTGCCCCGCCGCCAGACACGTTCGTGCCCGACGAACTCCCCAGAGTGCCGGCGACCACCACGCCGGCGGGACGCGGAACCACTCCGAAAGGCCCTTTGAAGCCGCCAACAGGGCCGCTCACGCCGTTTACGGCCAAGCCCCGAACGACGGCACCGAGTACCGCGGCAACGTACGGTCCACTGGAATAGTCCCATAGTAATGAAGCGCCGTTCGGTGTAGCCTCGCGGCCCTATGGATGCGACGCAGCTTGATCAGCTCGTTCGGCGCCTCGTTGATAATCCCCACGACGAAGATGCCTTGGCTTTTGCTCACCAAGAGGGCGAGGAAGACCCCAAAGGGTACGCCACGCTGCTCGAACGCGTGGGCACCGACTCGCGTGACCCAGCCTATGCGGCGCACTGGCTGAGTGAATCCGCGCACGTGTGGATGAGCGTCATCGGCGATGCACCTCGCGCTGCACGCCTTTTGATGACAGCCGTCGATCGCGATCCGACGCACCGCGTGTCGGCCGACCGGCTCGCCGAGCTCTATCGCAATCGCGGCGAAGCCAAAGCCCTCGCGGCTCTCCTCGACCGCCGCGCGCGGGCGCTCGCCCCCATGGCAACGTCCGACGCAGAGCTTCGCAACGACCTCGCCGGGATGCACGAGGAACTGGGCCGTCTCTTCTCCGAAGCACCGCTTTCGCAGCCGCGCAAAGCCATCGAGCACTTCAAGAAAGCTGCGGAGTACGACCCGCAGAGCGCCTACGCGATCTTCAGCGCACGCGAGCTCATGAAAAGCGCTGGCATGTATCAAGAAGCCATTCCGCTCTACGCAGCGGAGCTCGCCATCGAAGCCGACGAGGGACGAAAGCTCGCCCTCCTGCGCGACGAGGCCGAGACCTGCAAGCTCGCCGGGGACCTCGCTGCAGCCGGTCGCGCACTGGCTCAGGCCCTCGACCTTGGCGACGAGGACCCTGCCCTCAAGCAAGAATACGCGGAGCTCGTGCTCTCTCGCGCACAATCGGGCGCCGACGTTGGCGCCGACGAACGCGCACGGGCCGTGCACTTCTTGGGTGCGCTCGCTAGCGAAGCAGAAGGTGAACACGGCCTTGCGTACGCGGCGGCTGCCCTCGAGCTCGATCCCGGCGACGACGTCGCGCTCGGGGCCTACGCGAATCAAGCGGGCAACCTCGGTCGCGACGAAGACATCGCCACGCGTTACGCGGCCTATCTCAAAGTGAATCCGAACGGAGCTCACGCCGACGCCGCACGAAGAAGCGTGGGAGAACCCGGCGGCGGAGATGCAACCGCGGCGACCGACATCAAGGTGGCCGAAGACCTCGCACGTGAGCGCGCCAAGGCCGCCGCACGCGGAGGCACCATCACCGGCACCGGTGGCACCTCCACGGGCTCTGGCGTCAAGGAGAAGCAGCCCCCGCGAGAAGACCCGCTCGCCATGTTCGCGAACGAGGCGGCCCAGAACGCCGCGAGCAGCATGAAGCGGCCATCGAACATCCCCGCCGACCGTCTCCAGGGCATCCTCGACGCAGCGCAGATGCTCGCGGGGAAAGGCAAGCGCACCGAGGCCTACGTCAAGTATCGCGAAGTTCTCGAAAACGACCCGTCCCATCCCGAGGCGCTCGCTTGGATCGAAGACTACCTCCGTGGTCGTCGCGACTACCCGCAACTCAAGGACGTCCTCCTGGCTAGCGTGCGAGCCATGGGCACGCGCGAGAGCGTGGAGTCCAAGAAAGAGCGTCTCCGGGAGGTCGCTGGCCTCTGCGAGGGTCAGCTGCGTGACGTCGATGGCGCCGTGAGCGCGTGGCGTCAACTCATCGCCCTCGATCGCTCCGACGAGAGCGCACGCAACGCGCTGCTCCGTTTGCTCGAGCGATCGAATCGATTCGACGACATCGCCAAGCTCCTCGAGCAAGAAGCGACCATCGAGACGGACATCGAGACGAAGATCTCGCTCGAAAAGAAGCTGGCACGCCTCCAAGAGGACAAGCGAAAAGACCTTGTAGGCGCAGCAGAGGCGTGGGGCCGTATCGCACGCCTCCAGCCTGAGGCAGAAATTCCGATCGCCACCGCGTCGAAGCTCTACGAGCGCGCCGACAAGCTCGACCTCGCAGCGCAAGTCATCGCCGAAACCGCTCCGCTCGTCGAAGACCCGATGGCGCGCGGCAACCTCTTCGAGCGCCTCGCTCAATTGCGCGAGACGATGGGCGAACTCGTCTCCGCCGGCGAGTCCTACGCAGAGGCAGCGGAGGCTCTCCGCAACGGGCGCCTCTGGGAAGAAGCCGAGCGCTTGTTTGCCGCATCGGAGGAGTGGGAAAAGGCCGCCAATGCCGCCGCACAGCGCGGTGAACTGACGAGCGACCTGAAAGTGCAAGCCAGCTTCCGTGCGCGAGGGTCCGAATACCTCGTCCGCGCGGGCGACGAGGCTGGAGCCCTCCGCGAGCTCGAGATTGCGACCGACCTCGACCCGCTGAACGACTCGTATGCCGACCAGCTCTCGGAACGCTTCTCGCGCTCCGACCAACACGACCGCCTCGTGCAGTTCTTGACCCGCCGTGGCGAGCGCCTCGTCGATCGACTGAAGCGCGTTTCGATGCGTCGGCAAGCGGCGACCATCGCGGCGGGCAAGCTGCGCGATCGCGAACTCGCGCGTGACCTCTGGCTGAAGGTATTGGACGACGGCGACGATCGCGAGGCACTCGAGCGCCTCATTGACGACGCCGTCGAGCGCGAAGATCACACGGAAGCGACGACGCTCTTGCGCCGTCTCGGCCAGAACATCGTCGACAAAGCCGAGAAGGCTCGTGTGAGCCTGCGTGAAGCGGAGCTCCTCGCCGAAGGCGTCGGGGACGCAGATACGGCCCTCGCCCGCTACGAAGAGATCCTCGCCGAGCTCGACCCCACGTGTCGTCCGGCCCTTCAGGCCATCGCCGATCTCCAGGAAAAGCGTGGCGAATTCCAGGCCGCAACCGACGCACTCGAGCGCGAGCTCAAGCTCCTCGCGGACCCGCTCGAACGCGGACAAATCGCCGGTCGCCTCGCGCGTCTCTACGAAGAGATGAACGACGCGAAGAACGCCATCCGCGCGTTCGACATCGTCCGCAAGGCCGACCTCGAGGACTACAACGCTCTCACGCGCCTCTGCGAGCTCTGCGAAAAGACGGAGCAGTGGGACCGCGTCACCGAGCTTTTGGCCGAACGCATCGAAGTCGAGGCGGACGAAGACGAAGCGGCTCGCATGACGATGAAGCTCGCCAACATCCTGGCCGACAAGCGCGACAAGGGTGACGAAGCCCTCGCCGCTCTCACCGAGTTTGCCGACCAAGGGCACCCGCTCGTGCGCCAGGCCTACGTCGAGCTCGGCGATCGCCTCGGGTGGAAGGGCGTCGTTGCCCAGAAGCTCGTCGACTGGTGGTTCGACGCTCGCCACACGCCGGAGCGCACGCAAGCTCTCCGCAGCGCCTTCGATCGCTTTGCACAAGTAGGTCGCGAGCAAGACGCTGTCCGCGTTGGCATCGAACTCGTTCGCACGAAGGGCGCCGACAAAGAGCTCGCGAAGGGCCTCGAAGAGCTCGCCGTCAAGACGACCGACCAAGAAGCGCTTGCAGTGGCACATGACCTCCTCGTGCGCGATCTCCACGGGGCGGACCGCGCCCACGAGCTCGTGCGTCAGGCGGAAGTCAAGGCACGTGCCGGTGTCGCACCGGACGAGGCCATGCAGCACGGCGAGGAAGGTCTCGCGAGCATCGCGGCGAGCGATGCCGAGCCCTTGCTCGATCGCCTCTCGCGCCTTACCACGAAGCCCTCGGAGGTTGCAGACCTCTACGAGCGTCAAATCGGTCGCGCGAAGGCTCCGGCCGATCGCGTGCGCGCACTCGCCCGCGCCGCGCAAGTTGCCGGTTCGCGGGGTCAACCCGACCGTGCGCGCGGATTCTTCGAACTCGCGCTCGCCGGCGCTCCGACCGATGCGATCATCGCGAGCCTCGAAACTGCGGCACGCGAAGGCGATCAACATGCCGGCGGCGACCGTCTGCGAAGGGCACTTGTTTCGGCCATGGCTGCCGGTGGACACGGCGCTCGCGACGGCGGGCGCACGCGTGCATCGCTCTTGCGTCGTGCCGCATCCGTCGCACACAAGGAACTGAACGACAACGACCAGGCCTTCCGTTGGCTCGGCGAGTCACTCGTAGCCTTCGTCGACCAAAGCACGCTCGACGAACTCGAGAAGCTCGGTATCGAAATCTCCGATCCGCGCCGAACCGAGGCTGCCCTCTCTCACGCACTCAACGAAGTGTTCGACGGACCGCTCGTGCGGCAGCTCCTGGAACGCCGCGCGCGTCTTCGCCGCGACCAGCTCGTCGACAAAGCCGGGGCCGCGCAAGACTTGAAGCGTCTGCACGACCTCTCCCCTGCAGACCATGCGGTGTTCCACGAGCTCGCAGCGATGCTCCTCGACCTCGCGGACTACCGCGGCCTCGTGCAATTCTACGAGGACCAGATCCTCCGCGGAAGAGACACGGCCTACCGCGCGGAGCTCGCTCGCAAGGTCGCACGTCTTTGGGAAGAACAATTGCAAGATGCACGGGAAGCTGCCGACGCATGGCGCCGCGTCCTTCGCATGAAGGCAGGCGACACCGAGGCCCAAGCCGGCCTCGATCGCGCCAAGGCGCAACAGCTCCAGAAGAGCGCGGGCGGTGTGGACGCATACCTTCCTCCACCTCCGCCGAACGCTACCGCAGGTCAAACGGCGGCAACCGCAGCGCGTCCCGCCGCGACCGAAGCGCGCACCGAGCAAACCGGTGAGAAGACCGCGCCGAAGTCAGAGGCCAAGCCCGTTCGCAAGGCAACGAGCGAACCGCCGAAAGCCCCCATCAAGCCGCGACCGCCGAGCATTCCACCCGCGGGCGAGATCACGAGCTCCGGCGCGACGATCGACGGGCTCGGTGCGCTTACCCCCGCGGACATCGCCGCCGATCGCGTCTCCCCCGCCAAGGCACCCGCGCCGCCGAAGCAAGAGGAAGAAGCGCCGAAGAGTGTGCGTCCGTCGCCTCCCGCGGCTGCCGCGGCTCCCGCCCCACCGAAGAGCGTGCGCCCCGCCGCAACGAAGAAAGCGAGCCCCATCTCGAACATCCTCGACGAGGAGATCGCGATGTCGCTCGAGCGACTGGGCACACCCTCCGCCCCGCCGGCGGGCCCGTCGTCGCGACCGCCTCCGCTGCCCGGAGCTGCCTCCGCCCCGCCGCCCGCGGATCTCGCGGACACCTCCGACGACGCCGCGATCGATGCCGGTCTAGCCGCCCTCGATTCGCAAATCTCGACGAAGAAGCACGAAGAGGAAGTCATCGACGCGGACGAGCTCGCCGAGTTCGTCGAAGGCGAGGACGACTTGCACGACGCCTGACCGTTTGGACGGCCCGCGTTTCGTGGGCCGTTCGGTCGCCGCTCGACGGCATTCAACGCCGCTCTACGGTCTCCACGGTTCGGCGAACATGACGAGGCTCGTCCCTTCGAGTCGCGCGCGCGCTCCCTGAATCCAGGGGGCGTTCGTCGTTCCATGCCCGAATGGCGCTCCCCCGAAGACCGGAACGCGCACGCCGCGCGCGAAATGCTCGAAGACGTCTGCAACGCGAACGGGGTCCGTCGCAACGTCGCAGTTGGTGAATTCTCCGAGCACGATCGCTGCCGCGTCCGAGAAATACTTCGCAAGCGCTGTCAGCATGCGGTCGATGCGATACGGGCGTTCGCCGACGTCCTCGAGAAGCCAAATCGCCCCCTTCGGAGGAGCGAGACGGCCCGCAGCCGCTTGTGTGAACAAGAGCGTGAGGTTGCCCCCGAAGAGCGGTCCCTCGACCCTAGGCACCTCCGCCTTGCCGCGTTCCCCGAGCCCGATGCGCGCGATATTGCTCCACGTCCGTGGGCGCGGGTCCCCCTCGAGTGCCCGGAGGAGATCGCAACGGTCTCCGGCGGAGGCCGCCGCGAGCCCCGTCACGTTCGCCGAATGGATCGATGCGACGCCCGCCGTCGCGGCCTCGATGTGCAGCGTCGTGATATCCGAGAAGCCGCACACCCAACGGGGCCGTGCTGCGAAGTCTGCAAACGAAACGCGTTCGAGAAGTCTCGTGGCTCCATAGCCTCCGCGCGCCGCGATAACGGCCCGAAAGCGAGGGTCGTTCAGCGCGGAAGCGAGCTCTGCCGCTCGGCGCACGTCATCTCCTGCGAGATAGCCCGTCGCCGAAAGGATGTCCGAGCGAACATGAACGCGATAACGCTGCCTCAACCAAGCGAGCCCCGCGAAAAACTCGCTTCTCGGAAAGGGCCCTGCGGGAGCCACGACCGCGACCTCGTCTCCCGGCGAAAGCGGGCGTGGCCATACGACCGCAGCGGGAGCGCTCATGTCCGCGACTTACCACGCTCGCGGTGACGGGCAAAAAACGGGATGGATCGTGAAATTTTCGACATGAGTGTAAAATTGGGGAATTTTTGTGGCTGAGCTACGTACGAGGGGAGTATTCTTTGGGAACCTGATCTTGTTTTGTCGAAGGAGAGAATGGATGAAGTTTGGACGAACTCTTTGTATCGGTGCGGCGGTCGTCTGGTCGGTTCTCGGCGCTGGCTGCGCAAGCGACGAAACGACGGGCGGCTCTGACGACAACGTCAACAGCGACATCCCGCAGTACGTTCTTCTCGCCTTCGACGGTTCCTACAACAACGCGTTCTGGGAAGAGTCCGTCAACTTCGCAAAAACCGTCAAACATACCGACGGTTCGCACATCAAGTTCACGTACTTCGTCAACCCTTCGTACTACCTCGCGAACGCCAAGAAGACCGCCTACAAGGGCCCGAAGACGGCGGCCGGTTCGTCGGCCATCGGGTTCGGCGGAACGGACGCAGAGATCGCGACGCGCGTCACCCTCACGCAGACGGCGTTCAACGATGGCCACGAGATCGCGTCGCACGCGGTCGGTCACTTCGACGGAAGCAAGTGGACGACCGACGACTGGAACATCGAGTTCAAGGCGTTCGATCGTTTCTTCTTCTACAAGAACGGCGTCGAGACCGAACCACGCCCGGAGTTCGACGGCATCAAGGCCGCGAAGGTCGTCGGCTTCCGCGCTCCACAGCTCGGTCAAGGGCCTGGCCTCTATCCGACCCTGAAGAACTTCGGCTTCTCGTACGACACGAGCAAGGTCGCGTCGACGGGCTACTGGCCGGTGAAGACGAACGGCGTTTGGAACTTCCCGCTGGCGAGCCTCGTGCTCAAGAACAGCGGCAAGCGCACGCTTTCGATGGACTACAACCACTACATCGCTCACTCGAAGGGCGTCTCCGATTCGGCGAACTCCGAGAAGTACCGCGCCGACGTCGTCGCCACTTACAAGGCCTACTTCGACAAGAACTATGCGGGCAGCCGCGCACCCGTGCACATCGGCCACCACTTCTCGAAGTGGAATGGCGCTGCCTACTGGAACGCGATGAAAGACTTCGCGGCCTACGCTTGCACCAAGGCGAACGTGAAGTGCGTCACCTACCGCGAGTTCGCCGAGTTCATGGAAGCCCTCCCCGCAACGCGTCGCGCAGAGCTCCAGGCTGGCAATGGTCGTGACTCTGGCGAGGTTTGCACGGCCGCGGAATGCGGTGACCTCGACGGAGAAGCCGCCCACAAGGACGAAGGCTCGTTCGATTGATCGATTCGTCGCACGGTCCCACGAAGAACGTGACTCCCGCGTGGCGTCACGTTCGGGGCATTGGAATGGTTGCGCTGATTCTCGGCGCAACCTTTTCTTCGTCCATCGTTGGCTGTGCGAATGCCGAACCAGCGACGCCCCCCACGACGCATGACGACCTCCGCGGCGGCGCGCTCGCCACCGCCAGAATCTACAGTGGAATCGGAATCCTCGGTCGCGAAGCAGCCAACAAGCAAGACGCCGTCACCGCGTGTACCGGGACGCTGATCGGACCGAAGAAAGTCATCACCGCGAAGCACTGCATCCGCGACGATGCCGAGGGCCCCGACAACCGAATCGAAGAAGGCCTCTACTTCTTCGTAGGCCTCCGGGAAACCGACATCGAGAAAAGGTCCAAGGTCGTGTCGGCGAAGGTCCCGAAGGCCATGGCGGGCGGCTACATCAACTATGGCTCGGACGTCGCCGTCCTCGAGCTGGAGGAAGCCATCAAGGGAGTACCTTACGCCCTGACCGCGACGGAGCACTTCCCCACCTCGATGGTTGGCAAGCGCTTGGCCATGATTGGCTACGGCTTCGACCAGGAGGAAATCGATGGTGTGCGACGTGTGGGCGCAGTCACGCTCGTCTCGAACAGGGACGCTGCTCTAGGCCGCGCATTCCCCGCATGGGGCGACTTCATGAAGTTCATCGTGGACGTCGAGAACGACCCCGGGATCGCGAGCGGCGAAGACGATCGAGAGGCGATGGCAAGGCGCGCCTTCGACTACAAACTGTTGCCCAACTACGAGGCGTTCGTGGGGCTCGGCACGAACGATGCTCAGCCCTGCCGCAATGATTCTGGTGCGCCAGTCGTGTTCGAGGCGAACGGGTTGCTCGTTGTTTGGGCCGTGGCCTCTGGCTCCCTCAAGTTGTCCGAAAGCTCATGCGGAAACTACGGTTCCTTCGTCGCTACGTTTGGACCTGAAGTTCAGGCCATCTTGCACGCGCCATAGGCTGACCGACTACGGTTGAGCCGTTGTGCTTCTGGGCAATACCGAAGGGCGGAATACCTGCGCGCGTTTCCGCCGCATCGCGTACGATCGTGCGTATGCGTACTCGTCTGGTCTGCGCTCTTTCGATCCTTGCTGGCACGTCGCTCCCGTCCACCGCGAGCGCTGCCCCCACGCTCGTCTTCTCTGAAGATTGGCAGACGCCCGCCAACGTCACGAACGCATGGCGCACTGCGACCGTATGCAACTTCCTCGTACCGCCCGGCGGCACCGCCCCAACGCCCACCCCTGACACGCTCGCCTGCTCCGGAAACATCATCAGCGAGACCATCGGCTACTCCGGTGGCCGCGTATTCACCAAGCAGAACGGCCCGATGCCCATCACGGTCGCAGCCGGCGACAAATACTGCGTGACTGCGCACGTACGCAACAAGGCTGCCGTAGGAGCGACTCCTCCAGGCAATGGCTTCGTCGGCATCAACTACACGAACAACGCGGCGGGCAATCCCGGAAGCATCGTCAACACGAACGATACGCGCACGCAGGAGCGCTGGCTGATCGGCGCGTCTGGCTTTGTGGACCCGGCATATGGCGCCGTTACGAGCACGCTGTCCGACGGACAGTGGCATCGCTACAAGAAGACCTTCACGGTCACCGCTGCCGATATCGCGGGCGGCTTCGACAAGATGGTCCTGAAGTTCGAAAACTTCGTGGGCAGCGGCATCTGCACGCCTGCAGCAGGTGAAGCCAACAAGCCCCCCGCAGACTTCGACGACGTACGCATCTACAAGCTGACCGGTGCGGATGTCTGTCCGGACATCGGCGCAGACGAAACCCCGCACGAAGTCTGCGCCGGGACGACGCCCACCTGCGTGTCTTCCGCGGTCGGTCAGCAAACCGTCTTCAAGTGTGCTGGCTGCGACAGTAACTTCGGTGCAGGCAAAGCAGCTTCCTGTCCGTCGGCGGCAAGTCCCGCCTGCGTCACTGCGGGTGCGCAAGCGGGCAGCTGTCTACCCTGCACCGGTGACAACGGAGTCGCGGGCACGGCCGCCGCGTGTGACGCCAAGACCCCCTTCTGCAAGGCCGACGGCACGTGCGGGAAGTGCACGAACGACGCCTCCTGCGCGGAGGCAACGAAGGCCCACGGCGGAAAGAAGTGTGAAGTCGCGTCAGGCGCATGCGTAACGGGTTGCACTGTCGCAACAGAACCTGCAGACTGCACGGATCCGACGAAGCCCTGGTGCAAACCCGGCGAACCCTTCGGCGCCTGTACGGGCAAATTGCCAAATGGCGAAGCCATCCCGACGCGCACGGAAGACGGAGCCGACAGCGGCAAGTGCACCGATGCAGGTGGGCTCAAGTTCTGTGCGACCGGCATCTGCGACAAGGCGGACGACAAGTGCGGTCTCGCCAACGGCAGCCCCTGTGCAGCGGGGTCCGACGCGCAGTGCCGGGCCACCATCTGTGCCTCCGACGGGAAATGCGGAAAGCCGGATGGCGAGCCGTGCACGGGTCCTACGGAGTGTCGTACGAGCTCATGCTCTTCGGGACGATGCGGCCCCGCCTCTTCCTCCTCCGGTACGTCGGGTACGTCGGGTACGTCCGGTACCTCGGGGACCTCTGGAACCTCCGGTACGTCCGGCACTTCTTCTGGGGCCGCCGACGGTACAGGAGAGGTTTCCGGCGGCGTCAGCTGCGCCGTCCGAGGAGACGGCGCGAGCGGAAGCCTTTGGCTCCTCGGCCTTGCCGGTGCATTCGCATGGGTCACGCGCCGCCGCAAGCGCGCCTAGGCCGACGAAGCTTCGTGCATCCCGAATCACCTCTTCGGATCCCGCTCGTTGCGCGCGCACTTCGCTCTTCGGAGATCAGGCTCGCACCGCGCGGTATCGACAACACCTGGTTCTACCGACAATACGTCTCGCGTCCCTACACGGGATTCAACCCATTCTACGGGTGCGTCTTCTACGCCTCGAACAGCGCCGTAGCTCCGTGGCTCGCGCACCCCGAGAAGAGCGCTCGCCGCTACAACGCCGGCGACTGGATGATGCGTGAGCTTCTCTTCATCGTGCACGACTACCTGCACGCATGGAGCTACGCTCTCATTCGAGAGCTCGTCCCTACGCTCGAGCTCGGCAGCGGCCGCATCACGAGCGCCACCCTCGAAGACTTCGCGTTTGCTCACTTGCTCACGGAGGCAGTGGCAACGGTCGGTCTCGACTATTGGTGTCTTGCGACTGAACGCCTTGGCGACGTTTGCCCGATGGGGACGACCCTCGAAGGCGCGACGACGAGTTATCGCGAGTGGCACCGAGACGAGTACGCACGGGTTTGGCCCGACCTCGTGGAGGTCCAGGATCCGGCATTCCTGCACTGGCTCGTCTCCTGTTACGTGACCGGGGGCGCTCGCATGAGCATCTCCGAGCGCTCGATGGATCGAAGCGCGCTCCTCGCTCGATGGATACGCGGTGAGCTCAGCTACGCGAGGCATCAGCGTCGCTATATTCGCCGATGGCTCGCGCACATGAGCGGCCTCCCCTTGCCCACCGTGTTGCGAGACGAACCCGTGCGTTACGATGCGGCATGGCAGCGCGATCTCGTCGTACATGTCGCTCACCGCACCTGGACGCTCGTCAAGAATGACGTGTCGCCACCGCTGAAGAACATTCTCTCTCGAACGGAGGCATGGCGCGCTGCACCGGATTCGACGCCGGACTTCCACCTCACCAACCTGAATGCGCTTTCCGAAGCGGAGCTCCTCGCGGCGTCTTGCCCGGATAGCGTGTCGCAGCGAAAGGCGCTCTGCGAGCAATACGTCGTGCGCTACGCGTTCGATGCGGTCAGCCAAGCGAAGCGGCGTGAGATCCGCAAAGCCTTGCGTCGGCACGACTTTCTCGCGCTGCGCAGGCTGCTCGAGAAAGAAGCGCGGGTCCAGACAGACGCGGACGAACCCCGTGACCTGATGTTCTTCGGGTAGCGCGTGCGCGAACTTGCTGGTCAGCCGGCGTGGAGTCGCCTTACACTGGCGTAACGATGCACAAATTCGAGTACAAACGCGTCACCGTCGACATCGTCGAGGTCGAAAAGGCCACGTTCGAGGAGAACCTCAACGCCCTCGGCAAGCAGGGCTGGGAACTCGTCTCGGCGTTCGATCGTGAGCGCGGCGGAAACTCGAAGGAAGTGTTCTTCATCTTCAAGCGCCACCACGCCTGAACTTTCGCGCCCCGCTTCCCGGAAGGAAGAGGGCGCGATGGCCCGAACCTTCGCTCACTTGAAGCGCATGCAACGCGCGCCGAATGACGCGCCCTTCATGCGCGGCGTCAAGATCTGGTTACGGTGGTGCTGGATGGTACCGTACCCGAGGCCGTAGCCACGGTAGTCGAAGGTGTTGTCTGCCTTGAGGACGGCTTCAAGGACGTTGCCTTTGAGATCACGCCAAGGTTCGTCGTTCGGGTTGATGCGGACCACATCGTTGGCGACACGGCCCGGCGGGGCAACGCGAGA
Organism: Polyangiaceae bacterium; assembly: GCA_046351415.1. Taxonomy (GTDB): domain Bacteria; phylum Myxococcota_A; class Polyangia; order Polyangiales; family Polyangiaceae; genus JABFRG01. Next base: position 208,759 of record JAXLYO010000007.1, read on the forward strand.
GGCGCCGGTGTAGGTAACTCCGTTGTCTGCCGGATAATAATACACGTACTGCCCCGAGATCCCGTCGCAACGCTGGCTGCCATCCGGCGCAGAGTTGATGCCGTTGCTGCACGCAGGAGTGGAGCCATTCTGCAGCAAGCGCGAACCGTTGGCCGTTACGTAGTCCACAACTGCCGCGGTCGCGAGCTGACCTCCGTCCCAAGCACACAGTGCCGCAAACATGGCGAATGGGATGCAAGTTGCCGTCTTTACGTCGAGTTCGTTCTGGCTGAAGTACTTGCCGATGCCGCCATTGTACTGCTGAATGACTTGGTCTTCGAGGTAGTAGGTGCCCGACCCGTACGACCCTGCGCCATTGCCGCAGTTGTAACCGTGCGTGACAGCGTAGTCCGGGGCCGGCCAACCGGGGCCCGTCCAGTACTCGGGGAAGAGATGTCCCGCTGCGAAGGCAGTGTAGATCCCGGCGTTGATCGAGAACGTACCATTGTTGACCCCCCACGTCGTCTGGGTGCGGTTCGTGTTGTAGATGTCCTGCCCTGGGTAAAGCATGTCGGTCGTCGGCGTCGTCACCGTGAAGTTCTCGACACCGGCCGCGAAGCCCGCGGGCAGTGCCTTCTCCCACCCGTTGACCCAGCGGCTCGGCCGATTCGCAGCCATGTGCGCCTTGATGTTGGGTGTGCCACCATTCGCCGCGGAGATCGCCTCGACGAACGCACGAACGCGGCCTGCGGTGATCTCGTACTTGTCGAGGTATACGGTCTTGCCGGCTTGGAGTGGGTCGGAGTAGCCGGTCACCTTGAGCGTGCGGCAGCAGCTCTCGTGGTTGGCGCCCGCACCGATTTCACCCGAACCGCACGTTTCGCCGCCCATGAGCCGACGACAGCTGGGGCCTTCGAGGCACTTCTTCTTCGTCGCGCTGCATGCGCCGGACTGGCAGTCCGCGTCCGCGAGGCAGTCCAAGTCGGCTGCGCACTTCGGTGCGACCTTTCCACCGCAGTCGATGTCGGTTTCGTCGCCGTCTTTGCGGCCTTGTTTGCGCGGCTCGCACTTCGTCGCCGTGCAGTAGCCGCTGTCGCAGTCGGTGCCGATATTGCACGAGAGGTTCGCCGCACACGGAGGCGCCGCCGGACCGCCGCAGTCGACGTCCGTCTCCGTGCCGTTTTTGATGCCATCGTTCGGATGGACCGCTGCACACTTCTTCGTGGCGGCGATGCAAATGTTGCTGAAGCAGTCGCCTGCCACGAGGCACGACTTGTTCTCAGCGCAGCCGGGGGCCCTCGTTCCACCGCAGTCGACGTCGGTCTCGTCGTCGTTCTTCACCTCGTCGAACTGGTTGCCGACCATACACACCTTGCCGACGCAGACCCCGCTCTCGCAGTCGGTGGACGCGGCGCATTTTGCCCCGGCATGGCAACGCGGCGTCGTAGCACCGGGGCCGCCGCAATCGACGTCGGTCTCCGTCGCGTTGCGCTTGCCATCTGTGGGGCTCGGGTCCGAGCAGACGCCCTTGATGCAGGTCTTCGTCGTGCAATCGCTGTCCGCAAGGCAGGTCTTGCTCGTCGCGCAGCGCGGAGTGGTCGCGTCAGCGCCGCCGCAATCGACGTCCGTTTCCTTGCCGTTCTTGCGTCCATCGGTCGCATTCGCCGCGGTACACTTGTTGTCCTTGCAGAGCTTGCTCTGGCAGGTGTCGTCGCTGATGCAACCACCGCCCGGCGCGCCTGCCTCGTCGACGATGATACCGGTCGTCGAGCCGTCCTTCACCACCGTACCTCCGTCGGTCCCGGCGTCTCCCCCGACGGGATTCTCGGAGGCACAGGCTCCTAGGAGGACACCAGGAGTCAGCACGGCAACGGACCAAAGGGCGACGAGCGAAGACTTTACGCGCATCGTTCAACCATATGGGAGTTAGACAAATTTTCAATTGTCCGGTGCCATATTTCCGGATTGCGAAGCGCACGGTGTAGGCAAAACAGCTACCACCTTCGCCGGGGACGCTGCCCCTTCGCCCAAGCTGTTTGCCCAGGCTTCCCCAGGCCCGCTCCGCGGAGGCGCTCGGCCGCTGACGGCACGGTGCGACTTCAGTTCGCTTTGCTGCGCGACAGGAGCTTTTCCTTCGTCAATGCGATGAGCATGTTCCAAACGGCTTGCGGCGTGAGTCCTTCATGCAGCTCGTCTCGCATGACCGTGACGAGGTGGCTGAAATTGAAGGGGTGCTTGAAGGCCGCAATGTGCTTCATGAGCAGCAGCGCGTCATTGGTAAAGCGAATCGGCGCAATGCCCCGGACGTGGAGTTCGAAGTGGTCGTCGAATTCGCGAAGCTCACGCGCGTCTGGTGGACTCGTCCACGTGAAGAGTGCGTCTGTGGTTGCAAGGAAAGCTTCTCCCATCGAGAGTCGATCGAGCTCTGCACGAGCGAGCGCCATCGCTGCAGCAAACTTGCCCTCGACATCTTTGCTGAGCGAGCGAATGGTCGAGAGGCCTCCAGTCAAGTACTCACGACCGAGTTCGCTCACGACCATGCGCCGACCGAGGGCGGCCGAAATCGCGCTCGCCCACGTGAGGCCTTGGAAAACGACGTTGACGGCGAAACTCGCACTCAGCATCTCCACCTCGTGCCAGTAGCCGCGCGGGAGGAATACGACGGAACCAGGCTTCACGACCTTCTCGATGAGGCCTTCCTTCGGGACTTCCAAGGGAATGGGTACGCTGGGATCGAGCGCGTAGGCCTCTTCGCTGAATCCAGACATGAATCCGTCGACGCTCTTCCGGGGATGGTACGGGCGCAGCGGATTGCGAATGTAGTTGTTCGGCGCGAGACGCCAGATCTTCTCTCCGCTCAAGAGTATCTGGAAGTTCACGTCGTGGTCGTAGTGTCCGCTCGAGAGCGCTCCCGATTCAGCATAGAAGGCTTCCATGCTGACGCTTGCTTCCGGGACGCCGAGCTCGAGACTGAGCACCTCGCACAGTTCGAAGATCGATGGATTCGCCAGTTCGATGTCCGGCATGTACGCAGTGTAGCCTTGCTGCACGAAGCCAAGCGCTTGGGCTGACGGAACCGAGGCTCGGAATTTCTTCCCGAAGAGATGCACTTCGTTCGGATACGAACCGATGAGGCTCGCGCCGCTTCTCAGAGAAGAGACCTGCGCCACTTTCTCGAGGAGCGTCGGGTTGGGCTCCGAAACGTACGGAACGCGTGGGAGCCAATAGTCACGGATAAACTCGTTGACGCTGAGAGGGTGAATGAGTTCACGCAGTCGAAGCGGCTTCATGGCGGTGAGCGAGAGCATAACACCGGGGTTCGACCATGGGGGAGACGTCGAAAGTCCTTCCGAAGTGCGGGTGGCGCCACCCGTCACAGAGATTGGATTCCGAGGACACACGAGCGATCACGTGCACTTGGAAAACCCCGATATTGCTCTTGGGGGCGCCGATCTTGGATCCCATGAGATCCGGATCACACTCGTTTGCGCCCGAGCGCGACTGAGGGTGGCATCCCGCAGAAGCTGGTGTCAGAAATGTACCATGCACATGTTGCGTCTCTTCGTCTCGTCGCAGTCGAACGTTGCAAAGCTCTCCCTCGTAGCCGTACTCGCGATGGCCTCGACGGCATGCACCGCGAACCCCGCCGAGTTCGAAGAGGAAGGCGACGAGGTCGAGCAAGCGACCGACGCACTCGTGACGACCGGCAATGGCATCGACACCTGCGGTCCTCAGAAGAACGAACGTTGCGACAAGAAGATCCCCGTAAAGGTGAGCGACACGAAGACGATCCTTCTCGGGAAGTACGACATCACGGCGGGGCGCTTCCGAACGTTCGTGCAAGCGACCGGAGGCAACATCCGCGGATACATCGACGCGAACAAGCCTTCTTGGTGGAACGGCCAGTGGGCCGCGGCCCTCGCGAGCGGCACGGGTGTCGGCAACAACTGGTCCGACGTGAACGGCTACGCTTACAACTGGTCGGTCTGGCTTCCCACGTCCGCAAGCGACACGAGCTACGCTCTCGGCCCGTACAACTGGGGAATCCGGGCCGGCAACATGGCGCAGACCGGCGCGTCTGGCTACTCGGGTCGTTACGGCGGCGCGAAGCCGGCCACGGACTGGAACATGTATGGTCCCGGTAACGAAGGCTGCGGTGTCGATAGCTTCGGTGCACGTACGTACTGGCAACCGAACGGCACCTTCGGCGAGAACAACCGCTACAGCCAAGCCGACCTCGACAAGAAGGCGCTCAACTGCGTGAGCTACTACATGCTCCAGGCGTTTTGCGCATGGGACGGAGGCCGCCTTCCGACCACGGCCGAACTCGACGCGAGCTGGGGCGCCGAGACCTACCCCTGGGGTGAGACGGTGCCCTACTACGCCAACTTCAATGGCACGGTCGTCACGAATGGCCCGAAGGATCTCGCGAACTACGGCAACTCCGCCGGCGCGGTCTACACGAGCCCTGCGACGGTCGGCAACGACATGTCGAACCGCATCTCCATTCCCGGTTCGTTTCCGAACGGCGCGGGCCCCTACGGTCACGCCGACGTCGTTGGCAACGTCATTGCGATGACGGGCGACATGACGCAGGGCACCGCCAACCAGAACGATCTCAACAGCGGCACCACGGTAAGCGTCACGAACGCTCCGCTCGCCAAGTGGCACAGGGGTGGTTCTTGGCAAGGCCACACCGTGGGCGCGGCCTATACGTTCATCGCGACCAATCGCTACATCGCCATGGGCGGGCGCTGCGCCTACGACGCGGGTGCACCGGCCCCCGCGTCTTTTCCGATGGGCTTCCGCGCCGAGTATTTCACCGGAACGGCGCTCGCCCCAGCCAACAGCAAAGGCGTCCGTATCGACCCGTACATCGCCTTCAACTCCACCACCTTCAAGAACCCCGCGGCGACGACCACGAATACGGCTTACTCCGTTCGTTGGACCAGCACGTTGGTTCCGCGGTACACGCAGACCTACACGTTCAAGTCCGTCTCGGGCGACGGCATCCGCGTCTGGGTGAACGGCGTGCAAGTCATCAACGACTGGACGACGCATGGTGTTGCCACGAAGACAGGCACCATCGCCCTCACTGCGGGCACCTCGTACAGCTTGAAGGTGGAACACTACAACGCAGCCGGAAACGGGACCTCCACGAAGCTCATGTGGAGCTCTTCGTCACAGCGCGAACAAGTCATTCCCGCATCTCAGCTCAAGCCTCCGAGCAACATCGTTGCGCAACAGATGCCGGTGGAAGCCCCGCAGCAATAGCAGAGCTCTGCGAGTGCGCGGGATTCGCAAGGGCGAATTCAATTTCGCGCTGGCGAGTGGGGGCTGCCTGCGCTCGCCCAGCGTCAGCATCGGACAGCCCCTAGCCAAGGCTCGGCATGCGCAGTAAGCTCGTTGCCGATGCTTGCTGCAGGCAGCGCGCTGGACGAAGCGTCGACCGTTCGACACGCGGGATCGCCATAGAACCTTATGCGCGATACCAAGATGAGCCATGCCGGAACATCGAGCGACAACCGGAGCCGAATTCGTCACGCGTAGCTTCCCGGTGCTGCGGTGGAACCGGGCCGGGAAGAACTGCTCCGTCGTCGTCGCAAAAGCGATGGTGATTGGCAGCGCGCCCCCCTCGGACGTACAGGTTCAGGACTCGACGGTTTCACGCATGCACGCGGAGCTCGAACCCACTGACCAAGGGTTGTGGATTCGCGACCTATCGAGCAAGAACGGCACATTCGTCGATGGCGATCGAACGTGGGAGCATTGTATTCCGTTTGGGCAAAAACAGTGCTTCGATCTCGGCCGCACGCGGTTCGAGGTCGACTACGAGGTCGCCCCGCAAGCTCCTGTCGAACAGTGGTGCACGCCGAACTTTCACCACCTCGTCGGTGGAAGCGCCTGTATGCGGGAGTTGTTCGCCCTACTCGCTCGCGTCTCGAAGACCAACACGTCGGTCCTCATTCGCGGAGAAACCGGCACCGGCAAAGAGGCAGTGGCGCGCTCCATTCACGACGCGTCGCCGCGGGCTGAGGGGCCGTACGTCGTCGTCGACTGCGCAGCGGTTTCCGACACCCTGCTCGACGCGGAGCTCTTCGGTCACGCGAAAGGTGCATTCACCGGTGCGTTGCTTGCACGACCCGGCGCGCTCGAGGCCGCTGCCGGCGGCACGGTGTTCCTCGACGAAATCGGAGAAATGCCGCTGTCGATGCAGCCGAAGCTCCTCCGCGTCCTCGAGCAACGAGCCGTTCGCCGCCTCTGGGAAGCGGAGTACCGGCGCGTCGACGTTCGCTTCATCAGTGCGACCCACCGCGATCTTCTCAGTATGGTGGCACGCGGCGAGTTCCGCGAAGACCTCTACTTCCGCCTTGCGGTCATTCCGGTGAGGATTCCGCCCTTGCGAAGTCGCATGGAAGACATCGATATGCTCGTTGAACGATTCCTCGATGGGGCGCCGGTACCGTCGGACTTCCACGCAGGGCTACGCACGCAGCAGTGGCCCGGGAACGTTCGCGAGCTACGCAACTACGTCGAGCGTTTCGCTGCGCTCGGCGCGACCTGTTCGCCCGGCGACCACGCGCAGCCGCCGGGTCAGCGTTCGGAGCATACGCGGGATCCTGGACCTATCAACGACGTGAGCGCCCCCCTCGGTCTGACCGCAGAGCCTTCGCCGGCCTTGCCGCCCTTCTCGGGCGACCTCAAGGCATTTCGCAATCTCTGGAACGACTACGGCGAACGTGAGTTCTTGCGTGCAGGCCTCGAACGACATGGGCACAACGTCACCGCATTCTCGAAGGAGGCCGGCGTCGATCGCACGTACCTCCATCGGTTGCTCCGACGTCACAAGTTCTGATGCCGCGGGTCCACATTCGCTCGGCTCGCATGCGCACACCGGGGCGGCGGCTCGGTGAGGCAACGGCGCCACAGGTGCCTCCTCGCCACACGCCCACATCTTTGATTTTACTATTAAAATCCCCGACCAATTCCTGCGCTTTCGAGGCTCGAATCCGCTTCCGAATCCGCTTCTCGGCGCAGCATCCATGGCGGTGCCACGTTTCGGGAAATCGCCCGATGTGGGTGGACAGAGCGCATGGGATCACTTACACCTCCCCGAGCTTCGGAGGATTGTCGATGAATCGTATCGCGCTTATTGCAGTGTTGGGTCTTGGAATCGCTTGTACCACGGTGATCGAACCGGCGCCGGGAACGAGCGGTGGTCCGGGGACCGCCGATGGCGGGACCGATGGCGCGACGAGCACCAGCGATGCGGAGGTCGACTCCGGCAAAGTCCCCGGCGAGCCTACCCCCGACGGCTGCTTGAACGGCCAAGACATGGACGCCGACGACGTCGACATCAGCCTCTGCCCGCCCATCCCGAAGTCCCCGGCGGAAGTGAAGGTGAACGGCAAGGGCGTGAGCCTTGGCGCTTGGGAACTCGGTACCACCGCCACGGGCAAGACCTACGTTTATGGCTCCCTCTCTGCGCCCGAGACCAACCCCCGCGTGCTCACCTACGATGGCGGTTCGGATGAGGTCAACGACGAGAACCTCAAGTGCTGGGCGAAGGGCTACTACCGCCTCCGCAAGTACCTTCAGACGCCCCCGAAGGAGTGGCTTGCTTTGAAGGATGCCGGCTTCCAGTACCGCTTCTTCCAGTTCCAGACGGACCTCCGAAACGGTGCGACGGGCTACAAAGCCATCTCGTCGTTCGAAGATCACCTCGTGAAGTGGGTGACCGTCATCGACAAGGCGGGCAATTGCCAACAGCCCACGCTCCCGAAGTTCGTCGCCTACGCGACGGCCGAGTTGAAGCGTCGCAACCTTCCCGTTCCGCAATAAGTCGAAGCGCCGACCGCGCCTTCATGCGCGTGTGTCAAACGCAAGGGCCACCTCGAGAAGAGGTGGCCCTTCTTCGTTTCACGGCCAGATGCGGTAGATGATCGGACCCGGGTTCGAGTTGCCGGTACGCTGCCCGACCGCGACGATGCGTCCTTCCCGCATCGTGGTGATCGCCCGGAATGCAATCGTGAACGCATCCGGGAGCCCCTGGGTCGTGTCTTCGAACACCACCTCACCGCCATCGCCGAAGGTCGTGTCGAGCGAACCATTCTTCAACCGACGTTGGACGAAGCCCTTGCGATCTTGCGAGCCTCCATACCAACCATTCGCGTAGAAGGACTCGTTTGGACCGGACGTCGCTCCGCCCATCTGGCCGGAGTTCCCTCCGCCAACTCCGTAGACCGATCCCGAGCCGCTCGGCGTCGCTCGAACTGCACAGAGGCCAGAGTTCGGATTCTTTCCGACCATCATCACGTCGTCATTCGTGGCGATGCCCGCGCCGGTGACCGAGCAGTCTGCGAGATAGGTCGTCACGCCGCTCGTTCCAAAGTTGAGGTCCACCTTTCCGTTCATTTGCAAGCGAACGGCGATCGGAGCGGGAGGACCTCCCCCTGTCCTGTTTCCTGCCACGAAGAGCCCATTCTGAAGGGCGAACACGCCGCTCAGGCTGCCAGTGAGAGGAGACGAGAGATCGGTGAGGAAGAAGTTCGTAAAGTTGGGGTCGAGTGTTCCCGCTTCGAGGAAATGGATCACGTACCCGTCGCCACCCACGCTGCCCGTAACAACGATACTCGAGTCGGCGAGTATCGCGATACCTCGCGCTGCGTTGATGCTTCCGAACCGGTTCATGACCGGATTCGTCGCAACTGAACCGTCGCCATCGAAGCTCTGGTCCGGAGCGCCGCTCGGCAAGAAACGCATGATGGTGGTCTGGCCACCATTGTCTCCCGCGACGACGATGCGCCCGTTCTTCGGATCGATCGCGACGGTGTTGGCTGCCCCGTTGCCCGGAAGACTCGTCACAGCCTGGTTGAAAGCCGCGTCCGGCGTTCCATCGGGGTTGTAGCGCCGAACGAGCCACTTGTTCGCTCCCGTGTTCGTCGTGCCGACCACGATGATCTTGCCGTCCGCTTGCGTTGCGACGCCGTTGAATGCGGCGGTGGGCTCGGTGGTTTCGAGCAAGATGCCGTCAGAATCGAAAGACGTGTCGAGGGAGCCCGACGGGCCGGCGACGATGAGCTGGAATGTAAGCTCGGCGACATTCGGCGCCTTCAATGTCACGGGGAAGCTCCCAACCTGCGCATTGGCGACCGTGGTGATCTTCATTTGCGTCGTCAGAGAGCCGTCGCCGATAGGCGCGATCGTGATCGACGTACCATTGCCCTGCCCGCTCGCAGTCAGCGTGATCGGCCCGGTCACCCCGTTGCGCTCGAAATCGATGGTCACGTCGAGCGTCGCACCTTGCTTCAACTGGAGGGGCGGAGGCGGCGTGAGCTTGATCTTCGCGAGCCCCGCGTCGGGCGTCGGCGTCGAGCTGTCGGCCACGGACGTGTCTGGCGTGGACGCATCCGTCGTAGGTGTTTCGGTGGCAGCGTCCCTCCCAGTGGTGACGCTGCCGGAGTCACTCAAACAGGCAGAGGCCAGAAGAAGAGCGGCGCTCGCGGCGGAAAGCACGAAGGTACGCATGATGCGCCGTACCATACCGCAGCCTAAGACAAGGCGCTCAAATTGTGTTTTCCTCGTGGCGCATGCGGATTTCGAAGATATTTCCCCTTCTCGCGACGCTCTTCATAGGCTCCGCCGAACGCGTAGCCCACGCAGATGAGCCTACCCCCCAAGCCCCTCCTCCGGCGACATCGACGACGACGCCCGCGAGTGACGCCCCCGCGACGCAAAACGCACAGCCGCCGAGCGCCCCCCTCACGCCTCCGCCGCCGCCAACAACGCCGTCCACGGAGAGTCACGGAGCCGAGCCACCGGCCGAAAAGCCCATCAAGGTCGACCTGGGCGCCGGAACGTTCTTCCCGATTTCTTTTACCGCAGAAGGCACCGTGGAACTTCCCTACCGCATCCTCGTCCAAGGCGACGTCGGGTGGATGCCTTCCCCCTACTCGAACACGATCGTCAATCTGCTCGGCGCGTTTGGTGTGTTCGATCCCATCGAAGAAGAACTCGTGAAGACCGCGCTGAAGAGCTCCTTCGTGGGCCGTCTTTCTGCGGGATGGCGTCCCTTCCCGAAGCTCGGCCTCGAACTTCTCGTCGGCTACTCGCTCGTCACCGCTGGCGGCTCGCTTAGTGCCCGCGAGGTCCTTGGCGCCTACCTTCAGCAGAAGGGTTCCGGTTCGAAGATTCCCGACGACGCAGGCAAACAGATTCCTCTCCACACGACCATGCACTCCTTCCATGCGAGCGTGGGCTGGCGCTTTCTGCTCCTCGATGACCACTTGGTTCTTCGAGCGAGCCTCGGTTACCTCCAGTGCCTCGGCTCGAACTCGGGCATCGATGTGACGCCGAGGAGCGCCCTCGGCCAAACGATCATCAACAAGGTCAACTCGGAACTCAGCAGCTACCTCGATGGCTACTACTCGACCTACGTGAAGGCTCCGATCATCGGCGTGACGGCGGCATATCGGTTCTGAAGCTCTTCAGGGACGCAGGGCCGATAGCGTGAGGCTGTACTCGAAGAACTTTTCGCGCTGGATCGAACCGTGGTGCGTGAGAGCGCCGCAATCGAATCGATACGCTTTTCGAAAAGCGGGTTGAAGGAGCTTCGCGGCCGCGACGACCTCACGCTTCAATGGATGGACGGAGGCGGTTTCCGCGAACCCTGGCAGGTGACTATGGGCAGCAACGACTTCTTCCCATAGACGAGCGAGTTCCTGAATCGTCTTGGAGTCTACCTCGCCGCTCGCGCCGAGCTTCGTCTCCAAGCGGAAGTGAAACCCCACCGAGTCGACCTTCTTTGCGTCCTTCGCGTACGGCTCGACTTCGACCGTGCACTTGGGAAGCACGCCTTTGCTCTTCGTCGCCGAGGTACGAAGTTGGCGAAAGGAGTTGCCCGCCAGGTCCGCGAGCAGTTTGAACGCAGTCGGGATCGGCTTGCCGAACACGTGCGCGACGGACTCCGGCTTGGCACACGACAGAAACATGATGGTGGTGGGGCTCTGCGACATCGGGAGCACCTACGGACGTGGGCGAGCGATCCTTCCTACGAAAGCCGAAATCACTCGCTCTTTCGTGACGTTCCCCTTCCACGTTCGGCCAAGCGCGACCATTGGAAGTTGGCTGTCCATCGGCTTGCGGTTCTCGCCTCCTGGACGAACGAGTGTCCGGACCTCGCGGCGACCTGTCCAGTCGGTTGGCCGCGATTTGCCGGGAGCGCTGATGTTCGTCGCCCTGGCACGCATGATGCTCGGTGCCGTCCATGACGAAATTCTCCGTTCGATCGCGTCGTCTGGTGCGTGCAGTCGGTGTTCTCGGGGTGCTGCTGGTCGTGGCCTGTTCCGGGTCAGGTGTCGTGGTACCTCCAGCTTCGCTGACAGATGGCTCTGTCCTGTCAACGGATGCGGGCGGCGCAGCGACGGACGGCGGCGCCGTAGCGTGCAGTTCGGAGCCTGCTCTCTTCGACGGCAAATGGACCGTGGGTACGAGCGGACCCACGACCTATCATCGGTTCGATCATCCGACGCCCAAAGGACTCGTGATCGCTCTGCACGGCACCAACGGTTCGTCCGCCAGCGTGGCCACCAAGAAGAAGGAATGGCAGAGCTTTCACGCCGCTGCTCGCGCACGCGGCTACTCTCTCCTCGTGCCGGAGTCGGAGCAGCGAGACAAGCCGCGCCGCTGGGACAACTCACCATCCGCCAACAACCCTGACCTCGTGCGACTCGCGTCCTTGATCGACGAAGCGTCTCGGGTTGGCGGACTCTCGCCCACCTCACCGATCTACCTCGTGGGCATGTCGCAAGGCGCTGGGGTCGCGCCCATCTTCGGGCAACTGTTGGCCGCACGCGGCTACCCGGTACGAGCCGTGGCAGCCTATTGCGGCGGCTCGAGCCCCATCTTCTCGCGCCCCGAATACACGCTGCCGACCATCTTCGCTGCGATGGCCAGTGACGACGTCATCACCGACGCTTCCGCCGCGGTCGAAGCAAACGTTTCGGCGTTGAAAGCGCGGGGCGTTGAAACCTCGTCCTATGTGAAGCCGTCGGAGAAACTCTGGGTCAAGTCCCTTGCTGTGTGTAAATTCGGTCGCTCCGGGTACGTGTATCACGCAGCAATCGTCTGAGATGCCTCCTTGTTGAAGAGTGACATGTCGAGGTATCGGCGGTCGCTCCAGATTTCGGAGGCTTCGATAGCGACGGCGGTGACGAGCCGGAGAGCACTTGCGCGGTCCGGAAAGGCGCCGACTGCGCGGGTTCGACGTTTGATTTCGCCGTGCAAGCGCTCGAGGCTGTTGGTGGAGCGAATGCGCTTCCAGTGCGCCGGAGGGAAAGGCGAAAAACTGGCCAAGCGCAAGGAAGCCATTTTTCGAGGCACTCCATGGCCTCGGGCAGCTCACGACCGAGCCCTGAGGCGAAAGCATCTTTCTGCTTCTTCGCATCAACGAGAGAAGCGGCGTTGAAGATGTTGCTCACGAGACCGGCGAGGCGACCGCGGAGTCGGTGCGGGCGCCTTCGTCAGATGTTTCGTTCGAGATGCACGGTGCATCGTTGAAGCCTCGTCTCCGGTAGGAGCTTGCGCACGGCGCTCGCGAGGCCGCTGTGCCCGTCCGCAATGACAAGCTCGACGCCTGAAAGTTCCGCCCGTGAGCTGCGTGAGCAGCCCGTCCAGCTCGCTTCGCTCTCCTCTGCGCCCATGGTCACGCCCAAGAGCTGGCGAGGTCCGCGTTCGTCGACGCCGTACGCGACGAGAGCCGAGACATTCTCGACCGCGCGGGCCCACTGCAGTCCAAGAACGTCGCGCCGAGATAGAGATATCGAAACGCGCCGGAAATCGGTGCGGTGCGCAGCGCTTCGACCTGAGCTTCGAGTGACTTCGTCACGCGACTCACCGTCGACCGGCTCACGTTCTTGCCCGTGAGCGCCTCCGCCACACGCCCCATGTCCCGCGTCGAGACGCCCTGCACGTACGCCGCCGTGATGGTGTCGTCGAGCTCCTCGGTCCGACGCGCGTAGCGGTCCACAACGCCCTCGATGGGAGAGTCTACCTTGAGTCCTCGACCCGCACTTCCACTTCCCCCATCGAGGTCAGAAGTCGACGCAGGTACGTCCCGTTGAGCACGTCTTTGCGGCTCCCGACTCCGCTCGTAGCGACGGGCTCCCACAAGCTCACGGACTTCTTGGTCGAGAACGGATTCGAGAACCAAACGGATGGCTCCACGGAAAAGGGACTGAAGGTCCGAATCGCGCGCTTCTTGCGCGACTCGAGGAAACGAGGCAACTTGCTTCATCGGGGAATCTCCTCTCCTCCCGGCAAGGAGGATTTGTTTTTCGTTCAATGAAGGAGCTTCCCCGCTTTTGCTTCGCAGGGCCGAATTTCGATCTACACAATCATAGGGCCACTACCAAACTCTGCGCGGGGCGTTTTCGTCGCATTCCAGGGCTGGATGACACGGCGTCCCGCGCGATCTTCGATGGCCTACGCGGCGCTCGTGTGATCGACGACGCCGGGACCGTTCTCATCCATGGGAGCGATCTCGAAGGCGCTGCGCCCCCCGGCATTCCAGCTGCCTACTCGGCGTTCTCGGATGACATCGACGAACAGCTTCAGGTCGTCGCGGCCGGCCACGCGTTCTTCGGCGATCGGAACGAAGCAACCCTGGGGTTCTTCACGGCGCATCCGTAGCGGCTGCCGAAGTACAGGCGAGACAGACGAAGCACGAATGGCGAACCGAAGAGGTCGCCTTTCCTCGTGGCGGGGTGGAGTGGACGAGGATCGAACTCTTCGTTTGGCGCAGTCGCAGAGATCGCGACCGTGTTCGAGGCGGTTGAGAAGTGGGCTGCATGAACGCCGTTAGACGCGCGTGGTAAGGTCAGGATTCTGCTTTCGTAGCGCGGTAAGGACGTTCTCCATCCCGTCAGCAAGTGCACGTTCACGGACCGAGCCTTCGACGCCGACGATGAGGAGGAACGCGACTTTGCCATGAGGCGTCTCGCGCAGCTGTTCCAGACCGGGGTCCTTCGTCAGTAGAACGGCGGTGACCGCTGATTCACTGTCTGGTCCGTCGAGGGGGTTCACCATGTTCACCGAATGCCCCGGTCCGAAGGCAGAACCAGTGAACACGGCGCGGCCAAGGGTGCCCATCACGTTGATAGGCCAGAGGGGAGGTTCCGCATCATTCGACTTTGCCAGTCGAAAGGTGAACTCGAATCCGAACCCGCTCCAATCATCTTCCGACTCCTTCGCGTAGAGATCGGAGAGTCCGAAACTGACGTAGTGCCAGAACGTGCCGCCATCATAGATGCTCACGCCGTCGAATGGATTCTCGGGAGGGTTGCGTAGGTCATGCATTCGCATGACGCCGTTGTGGGCCCAGTGCCGCGCTTTCTGTCCGGGGTAGAGTTCAGCGAAGGCACTTTCGATGGCGTCCCATCCAGGCGCAGGCAGAGCTGGCCCCTGAGGAGCTTGAGGCTTCTGAGTGCTCTTTTTCAGAAAATCTAGGAGACCCACGGCAACCTACCTCTCAAAACGGACACGAAGTGGCTTCGTGGTAATGCGTGTTGGGGTACCACGCGTATCGCTTCCGGGCTTGAACATTTGCTTCATCGCGCAAACCCTGCCTCCAAGAGCGAAGAGCCCCCTCGCTGCCGCTTGTCGCACAACTTGAAGCGACAGTCCTGTTCTACAACTCGAAGTCGCGAACCTTTCGATCCTCCAACCCCCTCAATGTTTTCCCTCGCGGCGGACGACTCGAACTCGACTGTACGAGGCGACTGCCGAAGTACAGGCGAGACAGAGACCCGGTCAGCATCAAAGGCGACCCGAAGAGGTCGCCTTTCATAGTGAACAGCGGGGTGGACGGGACTCGACCTCGACTGTACGAGGCGACTGCCGAAGTACAGGCGAGACAGAGACCTGACAAAGCACTAAAGGCGACCCGAAGAGGTCGCCTTTCATAGTGAACAGCGGCGGGTGGGATCGGGACTCGACCTCGACTGCACGAGGCGACTGCCGAAGTACAGGCGAGACAGAGACCCGGACAAAGCACTGGGGCGACCCGAAGAGGTCGCCTTCATAGTGAACAGCGGGTGGACGGGACTCGAACTCGACTGTACGAGGCAGCCGCCGAAGTACAGGCGAGACAGAGTCCCGGACAAAGCGAAAGAGCCACCCAAAGGTGGCTCTCATGTCGAATAGCGGGGTGGACGGGACTCGAACTCGACTGTACGAGGCGGCCGCCGAAGTACAGGCGAGACAGAGTCCCGGACAAAGCGAAAGAGCCACCCAAAGGTGGCTCTCATGTCGAATAGCGGGGTGGACGGGACTCGAACCCGCGGCCTCCGGCGTGACAGGCCGGCGTTATAACCAACTTAACTACCACCCCAAGTTTTCAATCAGACTCAGACTGCGGGCTCTTGCTTCGTCTCACCGATGTTTCGAGCACGCTCGTTTCGTAGGCGGGACAGGGCTTGAACCTGCGACATCCGGCGTGTAAAGCCAGCGCTCTACCGCTGAGCTACCCGCCCAAGGAGAGGCTTTGCGTTATGCCCGTAACCGCGCGCGAAATCAACGGCAAACGACGTCGAATTCATTTCTCGCCGTTTCTCGCCTCGTTTGCCCCTTTCGAAAGGCCTTCCTGCCTCCTTCGGACCAAGGCTCCCTGCAACCTGCAACGGTTGCAGCTCGGCGTCGCCCTTGGGCTCCGGCGTCGAAAACTCCCCGATTTTGCGCCTACGCGCGCTCGGCATGCCCGTTGCTCTTCTCGGCATCGAGAGAGCTATTCATGAAAACGAATCCCGCGCGCGTACTCGCAGCCATCACACTCGTCATCGCAGGACTCGTCACCGGTTGCGGCGGCGAGACCCAAGGGTCCGAAGATCAGCCCGCCGAAGACGATCTCTCGACCTACACATCTGTCTCGAACACCGTCGGGCTCGTGAGCGGCCTTCAAATCGACGGCGTGTACATCGGCGAGCCTGCGAAGGTGAAACGTGCACTCACGGCGATGGGACTCGGCGCAAACGACGCACGTCCCCAACGCGTCCATGCGGGAGGCAACTGCCGCTCGTATTCGACCCGCGTGAGATTCTTCGGACTCACCGGAAAGCTCGTGGGCACGGCGGAGCTCAGTTGCGGCCCCAATGAAGGCAGCAAAGCGGTCGGCCTTCTCGTCGCTGGCACGGCAACCTATGCGATTCGATCGATTCCCACCGAAGTCGTCGCTGCCTCGCTCCAAGCCCGAACACCGCGCGACGTCCTCTTTGGAATATCCAGCGTCACCGTGATGCGGCCCGCGTCATCGCGCTACGTGAGCGACACGGGCAAGGTTCGAGAGGTACTTCGTCCCATCGGCAACGTACTCTCGCCCGCACGGCGCACCTCGTCCTGCACACGAGAGCTGGGGTTTCTCTTCGAGCGAGGAGGCAACCGCATCGCCAGCTTGTATCTGTGTGCGGGGGCCCGGGGACGCGTCAACGTCCCGCTCTACGAGATCAATGGTTACGGCGAGGAGCGCGCCGCAGGGATGGTCGACTTCGACACCGACATGCTCTTCCGCGTCGAGGCGGCGCTCGGCTCCTGAGCGGCTCCGGCAGCCCTACTGGCCAAACCCGCTCGGAAGCGGCGCGGTCGTCGCACAATCGTCGAGCTTCCCCGTGAAGGCGGTCCACTCGTTTTTGCGGCATTCGTACCACTTCTGGTCAGCACTCGATTGAACGCACCCAGTCGTCGCCACGACCGAGAACGTCGTGCCACTGAAGCACTGCCCCTTCACGGGAATCGGCATTCCTTCCGTGAGGGCACGCTTCACGACGGGCACTTCAGCCAAAGGGACGAACCGATAGCCGCCTGCGAGGAGCTTCGGTACGAGTACTTTGACGAGGTCGACCGTCTTGCTCCGACTGTCGTGGAGAAGCACGATACCGCTTTTCTTCTTCGTGATCTCCGCCAGGTATCGCGAAGCACACTCGTCCGGTGACAGACCCGAGCTCCAGCACAACCAGTCGGATCCGGATTCAGCAGAGAGCGTCGTTCCGATGTCCCAATGGATGGGCCCGACGAGTGACAAGGACGCATCGCTGAACAAGTGCGTGTAGAGCGCACTCGTCATCGCGCTAAAGGGCGGTCGAAAATAGAACGGGCCTCGGGGCTGGTACTTCCGAATGATGTCGTTCGTGAGCCTTACCTCGTTCGTTGAATCGTCCGGCGAGAGCGCTCGCGTGAGAAGCGTATGGTTTTGCCCGTGGTTTCCGAGTGTGTGGAAACC
Source organism: Polyangiaceae bacterium (assembly GCA_046351415.1). GTDB lineage: Bacteria > Myxococcota_A > Polyangia > Polyangiales > Polyangiaceae > JABFRG01. The sequence continues at coordinate 226,007 of JAXLYO010000007.1, forward strand.
GTCACGAACGATGGCCGAGAGCGTCGTCTCCCGCCCCGGAACGTTGAGGCCGTTGATGAAGAAGGTCGCAGGGACGCCGAGCCCCTTCAAGTAGGCCGCGAGCTCCTCGGTGCGGAGCCCGGGGCCGTCGTCGAACGTGAGATGAAGCGTCTTTCCCTTCATGTCCGCGCCGCGCAGCTGCAGCTCGATGATGGTCTCGTCCGGCTGGAGCCCGACGGCAACGGGCGAAAACTCGTTCGACCCGTCGCTGCCTGCGCACGAGAGAGCGAGCCCGAGAAGGGCGACCCCTGAGGCTACGCGCCGCCTGGCCATCCGGGGCAGCTTAGGAGCCGCTGCCCTTGCGCGCAACGTCGGCGCTATCGGAAAGCACCGAGGAGGAGCAACCTACTTCGCCGAAGCGCGCGCAGCTGGAAAACGATAGTTCGCCGCGAACGTAGCCTTGATGTCACCCGTGAGCTCGTCCTTGAGCCAGGTCATGCACAGCTTGCGTGGAACGACGATGACGCTCGGTTTCTTGTAGGTGCCGAAGACGAAGTCCCAAATCGGGCTCGTCACACCGTGATTGAACCGCGCATCGGTGAAGTGATGCGTGAAGTGATGACGCCGCGCCCAGCGCCCGTACGCGCCGATGCCAGCGTGGGTGTGCTCCCGCCGATGGAGCAGTTCGTAAACCCCATAGAAGCCCACGAAGCCGGCCACATAGGCGCCCCCGTTTCCCGGGCCGAGGCAGAGCATGGCCGGGGGAAGCATGATGGCAGTGGCCCCAAGCGCTGCGATCAACTTCTTCCACGTAGGCGCGAAATAGTCGCCTTCCGCATGGTGACGAATGTGCTCGTGCGCGAATGGGTTTCGGCGGTGGTAGTGCCCCAAGAAACGATGGATGAGGTACTCGAGGAAGGACCACGTGAGCGCGCCGGCGAGTGTGAATAGGCATACCTTTACCATCAGCTGATTCCTCCAAAGTGGGTTCGGAGAGCGACACTCTTCTTCACGCAGACCAACGCTGCGTCGATGCTGGAGCCTTTTGCGCCCCAACCAAGCAGGAGCGCCCGCGTCCCGCTTTCGCTGAGGCGCTGCGTATCGAGTCGCTCTGGCGCGTAGCGGGCCTGCTTTTGCATCAGCGAAAGCCCCTGGAGAAACGCGAAGAGGCAGAGCGTGCGGTCCACACTCGAGGTCTCGACATCCTGGTCCGCGGATAGTGCCTCTGCCTCCGTCGCGACCGTGATGGCCTCGGCCAATCCCTGGAGGCCCGAGATCATCTCGAGTGCTACCGGGTCAGCGTCACCGGCTTCCGTGAGGAGCACACGCGGACTTGCCAATGTCATCGCGAGCAGGCCGAAGCGCCTCGGTTCACGCAGTGCGAATGCGCGGTAGCCGAGCGCCAGGGTCCAAACCCGCGCGAGCACCGGCGCATCGCTCGGAAGCAGAGCAACGGCCGCGTCCAAGTACGCACGGAGGTCGCGCAGGATACGCATGACGAGCTGCGCGAGGATCGCGTCCTTCGACTCGAAGTAGCGATAGAGCGCCCCAGCCGTGTAGTCGACTTTGGCTGCGAGACGCTGGATGGAGAGCCCCTCGAGGCCCCCCTCTTCGACGAGCTCGAGGGCCGCATCGAGGATCCGCTGCAGGTTCTTGTCCCGCCGCTTGATACGGGGTCTTTCTCCCAATTCGCGAACCATGACCATTTAGTAAACGTCATTTACATTTTGTCAAGGCGCGTCGCGAAATCGCTATTTTCCCGCTGGAACATGGCTGCTCGGGCGGGCGTGCTGGAATTCAGGGAACGACGCGGACGACGTCCTTGCTCGACCCCACGACCACTTCCACTTCAGTCGCCCACTGGAGCTCGACTTCCCATTCAGCCATGGTGACGTCGAACCCCAGCCGCGAGCGGAATCAGGCGTTGCCGGTCGCGTGAGGCGCAGGCGAGGCCGGTTGCGCCGGGTCGGTTCCGCTACCGGGAGCTCCCGGTACCCAACCGTCCACGGGCGCGGATTCCCCAGGAGCCGCGCCCGGATCCACGGGTGCGACCTCCGCCGGATGAACGACGAGTTCGCCACCGACGTACTCCATCGTTTCGCGACGCGGGCCGAGGACCTTGCTCGGGTCCTCGAAGCACAATGCCTCGCGCAGAACCTGGTCCATGTGCTCGACCAGGACGACACGCACGGCTTTGAGGACGCGACGCGGGACCTCGCGGAGGTCTTTGCGGTTGTCCATCGGGACGAGCACCGTCTTGATGCCTGCGCGGTGCGCGCCAAGAAGCTTTTCCTTCACGCCCCCAATGGGCATGACGCGACCTCGAAGCGTCACCTCGCCCGTCATGGCCACATCGGCTCGAACAGGAATGCGCGTGAGCGCGCTCGCGAGGCTCGTCGTGATCGTGACGCCAGCGCTGTTTCCGTCTTTCGGGTACGGCGCGGGGAAGTGCACGTGCACGTCGACCTTCTGATAGAAATCGGGGTCGAGCCCGAGCGCATGCGCGCGCGAGCGTACGTAGCTCATCGCCGCAGAGCCGCTCTCTTTGATCATCTCCTTCAAGTTGCCGGTGATGTTGAGGCTGCCCTTCCCGGCGACCACGGACACTTCGCAGACGAGGACACTGCCTCCGGCGTACGTCACGGCGAGACCGTTCGTCGACCCCACTTCGTCCTTCTCGATGCGCCGCGGACCGAGGTGCGGCGGAACGCCGAGAAGCGTCGGCACGTCTTTCGCGGTAATCTCGATGGGTTGCTCTTTCCCTTGCTCGAGCACCTTGCGCGCGACCTTGCGGCAGATGCCCCCGATTTCGCGTTCGAGTGAGCGAACGCCGGCCTCGTAGGTGTAGTGGTGAATGACCGCACGGAGCGCGCTGTCGCTGACCGTGAGCGGGACTTCTTCGAGACCGCACTCCTTGCGTTGCCGCGGGAGCAAGTATTTCACGGCGATGTTGATCTTCTCGAACTCGGTGTACCCGGTGAGCTCGATGATCTCCATGCGGTCCTGCAGAGGCACCGGAATGCCGGAGAGCGAGTTCGCCGTCGTGAGGAACATCACGTCCGACAAGTCGTAGTCGAGGTCGAGGTAATGATCGCCGAACGCATGGTTCTGTTCGCGATCGAGCACTTCGAGCAATGCAGCCGCGGGGTCACCCCGGAAGTCGGTCGCCATCTTGTCGATTTCGTCGAGAAGCACGACCGGATTGTTGGAACCGATCTTCTTCAGCGACTGAATGAGCTTGCCGGGCATCGCGCCGATGTACGTGCGGCGATGACCGCGAATCTCCGCTTCGTCGCGCACGCCACCGAGCGCAATGCGGCCGAACTTTCGCCCCGTGGCGCGGGCGATGGATTTCGCGAGGCTCGTCTTGCCTACGCCGGGCGGGCCCACGAAACAGAGGACCGGCCCCTTGAGGCGCTTCGTCAGTGCTTGCACCGCGAGATACTCGAGGATGCGCTCTTTGATCTTCCGAAGACCGTAGTGATCCTCGTCCAAGATCTCTTCGGCCACCTTGAGGTCGATGTTCTCTTCCGTCTTGTCGCCCCAAGGCAAGCTCAAGATCCAGTCGATGTAATTGCGAACGACGGTCGCCTCTGCGCTCGTCGGATGCATCATCTTGAGCTTCTTCAGCTCCTTTTTGATCTTGCCGCTCGCCTCTTCGCTGAGGGCCTTCTTCTTGACTTGCTCTTCGATCTCCGCGAGCTCGTTCTTGAACTCGTCGCGGTCGCCGCCACCCAGTTCCTTCTGGATCGCCTGCATTTGCTCGTTCAGGTAGTACTCCTTCTGAGTACGCTCCATTTGCTTCTTCACACGCGAGCGGATCTTCTTCTCGACCTGGAGAATCTCGATCTCGGCCTGCATGATCTCGAGCAAGCGCTCGAGGCGAACCTTCGGGTCTTCCGTCTCGAGGAGGCTCTGACGGTCGGAGAGCTTCGCGGTCGGCAGATTCGCCAGAATCGTGTCGGAGAGCTTGCCCGCCTCGTCGAGCATCTGGACGCTCATGAGGACTTCCGGCTGAACCTTCTTGTTCAGCTTCACGTACATTTCGAATGCAGACTGCACGCTTCGCATGAGAGCTTCGATCTCGACCCCCGTCTGCGGCGGCTCCGGGATCTCCTCGACCTCGACGATGAAGAAGTCGTCGGTTTGCACGAAGCGCTTCGTGCGTGCGCGGCGGCGCCCCTCGACGAGGACCTTCACGGTGCCATCCGGAAGGCGAAGGAGCTGCATCACCGTACCGATGGTGCCGACGGCGAAGATGTCCTCGGGGGCTGGCTCGTTCGTCTTCGCGTTCTTCTGGGCGGCGAGGAAGATCTCCTTGCCCTCTGCCATGGCAGCATCGAGGGCGCTGATCGATCGTTCGCGCCCCACGAAGAGCTGGCTCACCATGTGCGGGAACACGATGATGTCGCGCAGTGGCAACAGCGGAACGTTCTTGCGCTTTCCAGCGCCCTTGTCGGATTCACCTTTGAAAAACATGCGGAAGTAGTCCTAGCGGAGTCGGCCGCGAAAAGCCATCCGGTAGTAGTTTCCAGGGCTTACGTCGCCAGCGAGCCCCTCGCTCACTTCATGGACAGGATCCTGAATTCGGAGAAGAGCTCTTGCGCGGGCTCTCCAGCGGTCGCTTTCGATGCGCGAAGGGCATCGATGGTGGAGACGATGACCGAGTACGCGAGGTTGGGGTCGGCCGCAATCGTCACGGTCGTGTCCGTCGTGCCCGTTTCCCCCTTCAGCCACTGCGCACAACGCGTGAGTCCCTCGAAGTCGTGCGGCACGCCTGCACGTCCGGGTACGGAGACTCCTGCGCCGAAGGCACGGCAGCCGGGCGCGACGTGCCCGAGCTTCGTGTCGACGAGATAGCCATCGAGCGTGATGGTCACCTTCAATTCGAGGGACTTCGAGACGTCGACGCGAGGGAGAGAGCCAGCACTCGATGGAGTCGTAGAAGGCTTCGCGATCGAAGGAGGAGGCGCAACCGCCATCGGAGCAGCAGATGGAATCGCCGGCGGCGTGACGGACGCCTTCGCACAGCCCAGCGCGATGGCGAACGAGAGCGCGAGTGCTCGCCTCATCGAGCGGGCTCCCCGAAAGCAGGATGCGAATCGTTCACGCCGCGAATGGCTACGTCGACGAGCCACGCGACGAGAAGCCCCGCGGCCGCACCGATCACGTCCCACGTGAAGTCCCTCCACGAAGGGTCCCCTGCCCCGGTCGCGTCGATGCCTTCCTTGATGCCTCCGACGGCGAGCGTCACACCAGCTCCGATGAGCAGCGGTGGATAGCGCGCCTTGAAGAACGGTGCGGTGGCCGCATACGTGCCACCGGCGATGAGCGCAGACGCGCTGAAGTGGAGCGCCTTGTCTTTGCCAAGCCACTCGTCGTCAGCCGACGCGCCCCGCGGGAGCGCAAAGCAGCCCAGAAGCACGAAAACCGCAGGCCACGTGCGCCTGCGGTTTCGAATGGTCGAAGGGTTTTGCACGAATGGCCCGCTTCTAAGCCGAATCTGCTTCCTTCTGATACACGACCAGCGGTGACTCGCCCTTCATGATGACTTCCTCGTTGATGACGACTTCCTTCACGCCGCTGCGGGAAGGAATGTCGTACATGATGTCGAGCATCGCGCTCTCGAGGATGGCGCGGAGACCACGAGCACCCGCCTTGCGCGCGAGGGCTTCTTTGGCCACCGCGTTGAGCGCTCCCTTGCTGAACTTGAGCTTCACGCCATCCATCTCGAAGAGGCGCTGGAACTGCTTCACGAGCGCATTCTTCGGTTTCGTGAGGATGTCGATGAGCGCTTCGTCGTTGAGCTCGTGGAGCGTCGCGACGACGGGCAAACGACCGATGAATTCGGGGATGAGACCGAACTTCAGCAAGTCTTCCGGCTGCGCCTGAGCGAAGAGGTCGCCCAGGTTGTAGTCCTTCTTGCTCTTGATGTCGGCGCCAAAGCCGAGCGTTTGCTGACCGATGCGACGTTGAACGATTTGGTCGAGCCCGACGAATGCGCCGCCGCAGATGAAGAGAATGTTCGAGGTATCGACCTGCAAGAACTCCTGCTGCGGATGCTTGCGGCCGCCCTTCGGAGGGACGTTGGCGATCGTGCCTTCGATGATCTTGAGGAGCGCTTGCTGAACGCCTTCACCCGACACGTCACGGGTGATGGAGGGGTTGTCGCTCTTGCGGGAGATCTTGTCGATTTCGTCGATGTAGACGATGCCGCGTTGCGCGCGCTCGACGTCGTGGTCGGCGTTCTGCAGGAGCTGAACGATGATGTTCTCGACGTCTTCGCCGACGTAGCCCGCTTCAGTGAGCGTGGTTGCGTCTGCGATGGCGAACGGGACGTTCAGGATCTTCGCGAGCGTTTGAGCGAGGAGCGTCTTGCCGCTACCCGTCGGACCGATGAGCATGATGTTGCTCTTGCCGATCTCGACGTCGTCGGAGGCAACGCGCGACTCGATGCGCTTGTAGTGATTGTGCACGGCAACGGCGAGCGTCTTCTTCGCCCGGTCTTGTCCGATCACGTAGTCGTCGAGGACCGCTTTGATCTCGGAGGGCTTCGGAATCGGAACGGAGCCAGCGTAGGGCTCGTCCTTCTCGACCTCCTCGGCGATGATGTCGTTGCACAGGCCAATGCACTCGTCGCAGATGTAGACCGTCGGTCCGGCGATGAGCTTCTTGACCTCCTTTTGGGACTTGCCGCAGAAGGAACAGTTCAAATTTCCATTTTGATGGTCGTCTCGGCGGCGCTCCACGATGCCCTCCTGGCTTTTCTAAGAGTATGCCTCTCGCGCACAGGTCGCAAGCTTTCAAGCAGTCTGCGAGGACCGCCGTCCTCGCCCTATCGGGCCCTATGGCGAGTCCCACTCCTGCTTTGGTCCCCAGACCCAAGACAAAAGGCGTCGGGCCCATCCGCTTTCGTGGATAGGCCCTCGGCTCGCTCTACATTTTCGCCACACGGCGCGAGCGATTTACTTGTCGTTCTTGTCCGACTTGTCCTTCTCGGCCTTGGCAGGCTTGGCGTCTTTGTCGCCCTTGCCGCTCTTGTCGCGATGCGGCAGCACTTCGTCGATGAGTCCGTATTCCTTCGCTTGCGCCGGGCTCATGTAGTTGTCGCGGTCCATGTCCTTCACGACCGTCTCAGAGGGCTTACCGGTCGCTTCGGACACGATCTTCGTGAGCACGTCCTTGAGGTAGCGAACTTCCTTCGCTTGAATCTCGATGTCGGATGCTTGACCACGCGCACCACCATGCGGCTGGTGGATCATGATGCGTGCGTGCGGAAGCGCCGAACGATGGCCCTTCTGCCCCGCTGCGAGGAGAACGGCTGCCATCGATGCGGCCATACCCACGCAGGTGGTGGCGACCGGGCAACGAAGCACCTGCATCGTGTCGTAGATGGCGAGGCCGCTGTAGACCACGCCACCCGGCGAGTTGATATAGAGCGTGATATCGCGATCCGGGTCTTCGCTCTCGAGGATGAGGAACTGGGCGATGACCACGTTCGCGAGGTCGTCGTTGATTTCCGAGGGGATGAAGACGATGCGGTCCTTCAAGAGGCGGCTGAACGGGTCCCAGCTGCGCTCACCACGGTGCGTGCTCTCGACGACGTAAGGGACGTAGACGCCTCGCGTCTGCTCGCGCTCGAGGGTTGCGTAAGCCTGGTCACGCGTCGCGGGTGCTTTTCGGATGTAGTTCATTTTTCGGCGCCTTCTCCTGAAGCAGCCTGCGCATCGGCCTTGGCTTTCGCAAGGAGTTTCGGCTCCTCGCCCTTCTTGAGGTCGGTGATCTTCGCCTTGCCTTCGATGAAGTCCAAGATTTTGTCTTCGAGGATCATGCCGACGAGGACGTCGCGCTTCTGCTTCTCGCGATATTCGACGCGCAGCTTGGCCACGTTCTTCCCGGTTTCTTCTGCGAGCTCGACGAGTCCCTTTTCGATATCCTCTTCCGTAACCTTGAACTCGTTGGCCTTGGCGATGGCAGCCATGACGAGGCCGGCGCGGACCTTCTTCTCCGCGTCGATGCGGATCTGACCGAGAACACCCTTCGCTTGCTCTTCCGTGAAGCGCTGACCGAAGCGACGGACCTGCATGGCGAACTCCTGCTCCATCATGCGTGCTTGCGCATCGATGAGAGACGAGGGCACGTCGCCGGGGTTCAGCTCGTTCAAGCGGATGACCACTTGCTCGGCGAGAGCCGTTTCGGCGCGGTCCTTCATGGCCTTTTGCAGCTTGCTGTGGATGTCGGCGCGGAGCTCGACCAGCGTCTGGAAACTGCCCACGTCCTTCGCGAACTCGTCGTCGAGAGCCGGAAGGACCTTCTCCTTCACGTCCGAGACGGTCACGTTGAAGGTGCCCGTCTTGCCCTTGAGGTCGGCGCTCGGGTGGTTGTCGGCAAACTTCGCGTCGATCTTGAGCGAAGCCCCAGCGGTCGCACCCAGGAGGCCCTTGTCGAGCTCCGGCAGCGCTTGGCCTGCGCCGAGCTCGAGCGAGATGCCCTGGCCGCCGCCGTCCTTCAGGTCTTTGCCGTCGACGGACAGCGTGAAGTCGATGGTGACGACGTCGCCTTCCTTCGCGGGACGCGGAGTCGCAGGCGACTCGAGGCGCGCCTTCATCTTGCGGAGGCCTTCGAGCTCCTCGTCGACGAGCTTGTCGTCCACGTCGGCGTTCGGGCGCTCGAGCTCGAGCCCTTCGTACTTGACGTCCGTGAGCTCCGGCTGCACTTCGAAGCGCGCTTTGTAGGAGAACGGCGCGTCCACCGCGAAGTTCTGCGCTTCGACTGCCGGCTGGTTGATCGGAACCATGTTCTGATCGGAGAGCGCCTTCGGAAGCGTCGTTTGGACGATTTGGTTCGCGACGTCGTTCGCGACCTGCGGAGCGAAGAGCTGCTTCAGCACGTTCCGCGGAACCTTGCCGGGGCGGTAACCCTTGATGTGCGCGCGCTTGCCAAGCGAGTTGTACGCACGCTCCACTTCGGTGGCGACAGTCTCTTTCGGGACTTCGACGGAGACTTCCATAAGCACGGTTGAAATGCGGGAAACTGAGACTTGCATGGGAGGAGCGCACCCTACTGCCAGGGCGCGATGCTCGCAAGCGTTCCCAGCCGGGTACCCGCGGAAAACCACACCAAAAAATGAAGCCCCGGCATTCTTTCCGAACGCCGAGGCCGGGGTGTGGGCCGAACGCACTGGAGGCGCGTTCGCGAGAAGCCAAGGGAGATTGCGATAAGTGCGATAAGCGGTCGGACTGCGACATTCGTCGCGCCGGGCGAGGCGCTCTTCGGCGGCTCGCGGAGAATCTTCGTCCCCGAAAACGTGGGCCTCCCCACGTCTCCTCGAGGAGGGTCAGTACTTCTTGGAAGAGGACTTTTCTTCTTGGTCCGGATCGTACTCGTCGACGGTGTCGTCGAAGAGCAGGTCACTGCCTTCGAAATGGGTCTCTTGCATCAGGTCGTCGAGGGTGAAGCCGACTTTGAAGGAAGGTCGGAGTTCTTCGCGCTCGAACTCTTCGATCGTGCGATAGCTCTTGGGAACGGCCATAGGGTTGTTTCCCTCCAGAAGGGAGTCAGGGGATCGGGGGATGAATACGGAGCTGCCTGCGCAGATCCCTGGCGGCTACGGTGGAGGACTATTGCGACTTACGAACCGTGAACGGGAGCACGCGGCATCCGTCGTTCGCAGCACGTGTGTCGCGAAAGATGGTCTTGGCTAGGTCGGCAGATGCCGAGGAAACGGACGGGGCCGCTTCCTCCACGGAGAGCAAGCTTCGCATCGCCTGTCGGATCGACAGCACCGGGGAGCGCTGCGCCGAGGTGGTTTGATTCGTTGTATACATTGTCCTACACCTGCCGACACCATACTACCGTGTGTGCACGTGCCCAAAAAAACGGGTCCTTTTTTCACGAGACCGCGATACATCCGAGTGCGAGCTCATGGCCGACAAGCAACCGAAACGATCTGGCGCAGGCGTGGGAGCGAAAGCGCAGACGGCCACGGGTGCAAAGCGATCCGGATGCCGCGTCGTCTGCGTCGTGAATCAAAAGGGCGGCGTCGGCAAAACCACGACCGCCGTCAATCTCGCTGCGAGCGTCGCGGCCGCCGAGAAGCGCACGCTGCTTCTCGACATGGACCCGCAGGGCAACGCGAGTTCCGCCGTCGGCGTTCGACCGAGCACGCGCGAACGAACCGTGTACGACTGCTTGATCGGACGCGCGACGCTCCAAGAAGTGATCGCAGAGACCGAGCTACCGTACTTGCATGTAGCACCGGCGACGCAGGACTTGGTGGCCGCGGAGCTCGAGCTCGTCGACGAGAAGGATCGCGCCTTTCGCTTGCGAGACGCGCTTGCTCCCCTTCGTACGAAGTACGACTACGTATTCGTCGACTCGCCCCCTTCCCTCGGTCTACTGACTCTGAACGCGCTCGCCGCTTCCGACCGCGTGCTCGTGCCGCTGCAGTGTGAGTACTTTGCCCTCGAGGGTCTCACGCATCTCATGGCAACCATCGATCGCGTGAGGGCGAGCGTCAACCCGAAGCTCGAGATCGAAGGCGTGGTCCTCACGATGTTCGATGGCAGAAACAACCTGACGCACCAGGTCGCCGAAGAAGTGCGCGAACACTTCCGCGTCTTCGACGCCATCATCCCGCGCAACATCCGCCTATCCGAAGCCCCCTCTCACGGGAAACCCGTCATCCTCTACGACGCCTCCTCCAAAGGCGCCCAGGCCTACCTTGCTCTCGCCAAGGAGTTCTTGCGATGAGCAAGACGACGGCTCTTCAACTGGAGTTCTTGCGATGAGCAAGGTGCCCGGCGAAAAGCGTGCGCTTGGCCGTGGACTCGATGCCCTTCTACCGACCACGAAGGCGCCGTCGGGGTATTCGGACAAGAGCGTCTTCTCGTGCCCCATCGAACGCATCGTTCCGCAGAAGGGCCAACCCCGTCGCCACTTCGCCAAGCTCGACGAGCTCGCCGCATCGCTCAAGCAAAACGGCCTGCTCGAGCCCCTCGTCGTTCGGCGCATCGGAGCCGACAAATACGAGCTCATTGCGGGTGAACGCCGCTGGCGTGCGGCGCAAAAAGCCGGTCTCAAGGACGTCCTCGTCGTCGTCAAAGACGTGTCGCCGGACAAGGCGTTCGTGCTCGCGATCCTGGAGAACGTGCAGCGCGAAGACCTGAACGCCGTCGAGCTCGCAGAGGCCTACGACCGCCTCCTTCGGGAACACGGCTTCAGCCAGGATGATCTCGCTACGCAGCTCAGCAAAGATCGTTCGACCATCGCCAACTCGCTTCGCCTTCTGAAACTTCCAGCACGGGTGCGAGAGAAAATCGTCTCGGGCGAACTCACCGAGGGACACGCCCGCGCCCTGCTCGGCGTTCCGCAAACGGGCGCGGCGCTCGAGCAACTCGCGGAGCGTGTCATCCGCGGGAGGCTCAGCGTGCGCGCGACCGAAGCACTCGTGCGGGGCGCGAAAGCGAAAGCGGCGAATGGTGGAGGCAAGCCCGACAAAGCGAAGACGAAGTCGTCCGCTGTGCGCGATCTCGAGACGCGTCTCATGCGCGCGCTCGGAACGAAGGTCGAGGTCCGTGACAAGGGGAACAAGGGCGAAATCGCTATTCCCTACGCAGACCTCGACATGCTCGACCGGATCCTGCGCAAGATACTCTGAACGAAGAACGCGACCTCGCCTACCGGTAAAGTCGCGCTGCCTCGACGACTTCGTATTCGCCTTCAGCCCTTTTGGCAGTAGATGCCGCCGCCGCGAACGATGCCTGCGTTCGTGGTCACGCGGAACTTCCGGTTCGTGGCGACGTCGTCGACCCACATATAGGAGAGCGGAGGGCACGACACCTTGAGGTCATTGACGTACCCCTCCGGAACGCGCCAGATCTTCTTCGTCGAGGCAGGATTGCCCGGGCTTTGAAATGCCCACCCTTGGACTTCGCGTTCGCAGATGTCGGGGCCGTTCTTGACCTTGATCTCGAAGCCGCCCGTCATTCCGTTCGCCCCGATCACGCAGTTGGCCGGCTTGTAGTTCGCGATGTCTTCCTTCTTGTTCCTCGAGTCGTTGTTCTTGAAGCACTGATCGACGTTGCCGAAATGCTGTTTGATGTTCGGGAGGAACTTGTCGTCGGTCACCATGTACCCCCAGCCGCCGGGGCAATTGGGCGTGATGGTATCCGGCATGGGAACACCGCTTTTTGCGCAATAGCCGTCGAACATGCCGTTCGCCATCTTGGCGATGTTGAGTTGGTAGTCGTTCTCGCTGCAACGTGCCGTCGCCGGACCGGGCGCCGAATATTGCGTCGTGTCCTTTCCGCCGACGCTGGGCTTGAAGTAGACGGCCGCGGCGGGGGCAACGGTTGCGATCGGGGCGCTAGAAGGCGCAACCGTAGGAGCCGCACCTGCACCCGGGACGTTCGCCTTCGGGGCCTGCGGTCCGGGTCCGCCAGCGAAAGCAGCAACGCCAATGGTGAGGACGAGAGCCGAAAAGCCGAGTGCGCCGATTTGCTTCATGTTGGTAAGTACCCTCGTAGTGATGTGGTGAGGCGCGGTGAGTATAGGAGTTGCGCCCTCGTTCGGACCGGGGCGGTAGGGTCGCTCCGTGCTGACAACGGTATCAGCGTAAACGAGAGACGAGAAAAAAAGCTCTTCTATTCACCCTGCGTGAGCACCGACCCCGCGGAAGGTAGGACAATCGGCGAGGCTTCCGCACGACGAGGACGACTTACGCACGTTGGCGGAGCTCGGCGGCAATCAATGTATTTTCCAGCAAACATGCGATCGTCATGGGCCCCACACCACCCGGAACCGGCGTGATGGCGGAGGCGTTGTCGCGGGCTTCTTCATAGGCGACGTCACCGACGAGGCGGGTCCTGCCCTCACCGAGGTTGGGCGCAGGAACACGATTGATACCCACGTCGATGACGATCGCGCCGGGTTTCACCCAGTCGCCTCGAACGAACTCCGGACGCCCGACGGCTGCAACGAGAATGTCTGCTTCGCGGCACAACGCAGGAAGGTCCTGCGTCTTCGAGTGAGCGATGGTCACCGTCGCACTCTCCGCAAGGAGAAGCTGCGCCATCGGCTTTCCGACGATGTTGCTCCGCCCGATGACGACGGCCCGAGCCCCCGCGAACTTCGCGCCGGCGCTCCGAAGAAGATGCATGCAGCCGCGAGGCGTACATGGAACGAGTGCGGGTCTTCCGCTCGCGAGGAGCCCGACGTTGACCGGGTGGAAGCCGTCGACATCCTTGTCGGCACGCACGGCGTCCAGCACCGTGACCTCCGGAATGTGCTTCGGCAAGGGCAGCTGCACGAGAATGCCATCGACGCCGTCATCGGCGTTCAGCGCCTCAAGCTTCGCGAGTAGCGCTTCTTTCGTGGTCTCTGCGGGTAAGCGATGAAGGACGCTACGCATACCGAGCTCGGCAGCGGCCTTTTCTTTGTTACGCGTGTAGACGACACTCGCCGGGTCTTCACCCACGAGCACGACCTCGAGCCCGGGCGGGCGCCCTGCGGTCTTCGTGAAGGCAGAGACGCGTTCGCGCAGGGAGTTTCGCAGGTCTTCCGCGACCTTCTTTCCGTCGATGACCGTGGCACTCATGTAGCAGCCTTCCTTTCTGGCGGCCTCTTGCCGCGCACGACGTGAATGACTCCGCCGAGGACGATCATCGCGAATGCGATCCACTGAGACGTGGATAGCGTCATGGCCGCACCACGATCGTCTCGACGCAAGAACTCGATGGCGAAGCGTGCCGCCGCATAGAGGACGAGGAAGCCGACCATGACGCTTCCGTCGTAGCGCTTTCGCGGCCACAGCCAGAGCGCACAAAAGGCGGAGATACCGAGGCTCGCGAGCGATTCGTAAAGCTGCGTCGGGTGCACGAGATGGCTGGGCATTGCGGCGGACGTAAGCGCGCCCGCCTTCCACTGCGCTCGGCTCGCGTCGCTCCAAGCGGGAAACGAAACAGCCCATGGAAGACTGCATTCTGCACCGAAACAGCAGCCGGCGAGGTAACAACCGAGGCGCCCGAAAGCGAGACCGAGCGGAATGGTGAAGCCTGCCATGTCGACGGCTTTCCACACGGGGAATCGATCGCGCTTCAGGGTGTAGAGGCCCACCAAGCTCGCGGCGATGAAGCCTCCGTAGAAGGCGAGCCCGCCTGCCCAGAACCGAGCCCACGCAAAGCAGTCGCGCGCCTTCGGGTGACACACGTGGAGGACGGGGTCCCAATCACCATCATAGGCGGTGCTCATGCACTCGCGCTGGTCGACGTGCCACCCGACCTGTTTGTAGTCGGTGCACAGGTGCACGTAGTCCATGAGGTAGCCGTCGGCGAGGACGTGGTGGATGCGCGCGCCGATGATTCCGGCGAGAAGCATCGCGATGCCGAGGTCCACCATGACGTCGGGGTTTTCGCCAATGCGACGAGCCGTCATGGCCTGCGCTGCAATGGCGAACAGAAAACCGGACAGCAGGAGAACGAAATACGCCGGCGCACCGACGTCGAAGAAGCGGAACAGCTCCGGGCGCATGTTCCTCTTGCCGCGAGGCCTTAGGAGCGGGCCTGCGCGTCGGCAGACGCCGAGGCTTCGTCGCCCGTGGGCGGAGCCGCGGATTCAGCCGCGTCGCTAGAAGACTTTGTCTCGAGGGCGATGCTGGGAATAGACGAGTCGACGGGCGCCTCGGGCTTCTTGCCACGACGCGACGTGAACATGTCGACGGCCATCAGAATGACGCCCACGCAAATGGCGATGTCGGCCACGTTGAACGTGGGCCAGTGATCGGTGACGACGTGCTTCGCGACGTGCTTGGCAACGCGCTCGTTCAACTTGAGAACCCAGTTCGAGCGATAGTCGATGAAGTCGATGACGTGACCGTAACGCAAGCGGTCGAACACGTTGCCGAGTGCGCCGCCGAGAACGAGCGGGAGGCCCCACTTCAGCGCATGTTGCTTCGGCGTGAGGCGCCTATAGAGCGTGACGATGAACATGATCGCCAGCACGGACACGAGCAGGAAGAACGGCCGACGCAGGCTCTCGCTCGTCCCCTGGAGAAGGCCCCAAGCGCCGCCCTTGTTCTTGGCGAGTACGAACGACAAGTGACCTTCGACGAGATCGACATAGCCCGGCGGCTGCTCGAGGCGCTTCTCGGCCCACAGCTTGCTCGTCACATCGGCCACGAGAGACACGACGGACACGATGGCGAGGAAGGCGCCCGAAGGCCCCGGGGAAACGGGATTCACGATTCGCTTCGCCGCGAATTCGGGCGGAAGCATGCGCTCCAGATGCGGAGCGAGGCGCTCTTCGCCGTCGGCTACCGACGCCGCCTGCGTCCCGCCCGACGGGTCGACTCCTTCGGGAACCGAGGGCGCCGCGGGGGCCGCAGTCGCTTCGGGTGCCGGCGGGGCAGCCTCCGTCTCGGGTGCGGCTTCCGTTCCGGACTTGCTTTCTTCTTCCGTCGTCATCGCGAAGCTCCTTCGTACCCTGAACACTGGTGCGTTTCCAAGCGCTATCCCTGGCAAATCCTTCCTGAGATACCGCCTCGCTTGCCAGAGGGGTATACATTTGTTTAGCTATTACCCATGAAACCGGCGACGTCTCCTTGGCAAGAACCACGCGGTATTCAGGCGGTCGTCGAAAGCTGGCTCGCGAGCAACTACGTGAAGCCATGCTTCACCGCCGACGAGCACATCGCGCCACGGCCCTCTCGCACGGTCGCCTTCCCCGCCGGACTTCCGCGTCCACTCGCCAAAGCCCTCGAAGAACGCCAAATTCGTGAACTCTACACGCATCAAGCGCGAGCATTCGAAGCAACGGAGAAGAAGCGTCGCGCGGTCGTCATCTCGACCCCTACCGCGAGCGGCAAAAGCTACTGCTTCCACTTGCCGGTCTTGAAGGCGCTCCTCGAAGACGAGAACGCGCGCGCCATGTATTTGTTTCCGACGAAGGCCCTTTCGCGAGACCAAGAAGCCAATCTTCGCAAGCTGATGCAAGACGCAGGCGTTCCGCAGGGCGCCATCGTGTACGACGGCGATACGCCGGGCGACGCACGCAGGGCTGCGCGTGAAAAATCGGGCATCGTCCTCACGAACCCGGACATGCTGCATGCGGGCATCCTTCCGCATCACACCAGCTGGGCGCGCACCTTCCAAAACCTCAAGTACATCGTCGTCGACGAAATGCACGTCTATCGCGGCGTCTTCGGCTCTCACGTCGCGAACGTGCTTCGCCGGCTGCTGCGGGTCGCGGCCTTCCACGGAAGTGCGCCCACGTTGATCGGCGCCACGGCAACCATCGGAAACCCGCTCGCGCACGCGGCCGCGCTCTTCGGGCTTGCGGAAGACGACGTCGAGCTCATCGGAGAGAGCGGCGCTCCCGCCGGTCCGCGGCGCTTCTTCTCCTTCAATCCGCCGGTCGTGAATGCGGAGCTCGGCGTGCGTGCAAGCTATGTGAAGCAGGCCGTCCACCTCGCGAAAGACCTCGTCAAAGCGCGAGTCCCGACCATCATCTTCGGCCAATCGCGCAACAACGTCGAAATGATGCTTCGCTACCTGCGAGAGGCCGTTTCCAGCGAGGTCCCGAAAGACCGCATTCAAGGCTACCGCGGCGGCTACTTGCCAGGTCAGCGGCGGGAAATCGAAGAGAAACTTCGCTCGGGTGAAATCCTATGCGTGGTCGCAACGAATGCGCTCGAGCTCGGCATCGACATCGGAGAACTCGACGCCGTGATCTGCGCGGGCTACCCCGGCTCCGTCGCGGCGCTATGGCAACGCTTCGGCCGCGCCGGCCGAAGGAGCGAAGAGAGCATCGCCGTCCTCGTAACGTCGAGCGCACCGCTCGATCAATACCTTGCCCGCGAGCCGAAGTTCGTGCTCGGCGCTCCCGTGGAGGAGGCGCGCATCGACCCCTCGAACGTGGAGATTCTCGTGCAGCATCTGAAGTGCGCGGCCTTCGAGCTTTCGTTCGAGAAAGACGCACCATTCGGAACACTGCCCGCGAAAGAAACGACGGAGGCGCTCGCCTACCTCGCGCACAACGGCGTACTCCACGAGCAGAACGGACGCTTCCATTGGGCCACGGATTCTTATCCCGCGAACAATGTCTCGCTCCGCAGCGTGGGCTGGGACAACGTCGTCATCGTCGACGTCGAGCACGACAAAACGTTGGCCGAGATCGACTGGCGCGGTGCCCACACGATGGTGCACGAGCAAGCCATCTACCAGCACGACGGTGAAACATGGCAGGTCGAGAAGTTCGACTACGAGAACCACAAGGCTTTCGTCCGCAAGGTCGAGCCCGACTACTTCACCGACGCGATGACCTACGTCCAAATCTCGGTCCTCGACGAAAGCGAAAGCAATGGGGTTCGCCCGGACGATGGCGACAAACCGCGCATGGGCTGGGGCGAAGTCGCGGTCGTAGAGAAGGTCGTCGGGTACAAGAAGGTCAAATTCTTCACCCACGAAAACGCAGGCTACGGCGAGGTGCACTTGCCCGAAATGCAGATGCACACGACCGCCTTCTGGCTCACTGTTCCCGAAGGTTGGTGCGCCGATGTGCCCGGGGGCAAAGCATCGGCCGTCGACGCGCTTCGCGGTCTAGGTCGCGCCCTCGAGACCGTCTCGACGTTTGCGCTCATGTGCGACCCGCGCGACATCGGTGCGACGCTCGGCAACACGCCCGAGGGCGAAGACGTGCCACGAAAAGTCCACGGTGAGCCCCGATACAATCCCACCCTCTTTCTCTACGAACACACTCCGTCTGGCATCGGGCTCGTGAATCGCATCTTCGAGAACAACGCGTTCTTGCTCGAGCGCGCTTTCGAGCTCGTGAAGGGGTGCGCATGCACGTCCGGCTGCCCTGCCTGTGTGGGCCCCACCGAGGGTGGCGCGGGGCACGGCTTGAAGGAAAACGTCGTGACATTGCTGAATCGCATTTTGGCATCGTAGGATCCCGATTCATGAAGCCTCGCTCCAAGTCTGTCGCGGTGCTGAGCCTCGTCGCGCTCGTAACTCTTCTTGGTGGTTGCCGCGGAAAGCTCGTGGCGACGGCCTCCCTCCGCAATGCGGGTGCGGTCGACATCAAGTTTCGCCCGCCCGGCAAGAAGCTCGTGGTCTGGGCCGACACCGACATGAAGTGGAAGGGCCCGAAGACATCGAAACCGGACGTGTCCTACGAGATCGAGATCAAGCAAGGCGGCAAGGTCGTGAACAAAGTCAGCTGCTCCACGAACGAGCGCGCGGGCACGAGCATCTGCGGCAGCCACAGCAACATCATGGGCACCCACGATGCCGACTGTGAAATCGAGCTCGCGTGCGCGTTCCCCGCCCTTTCGGGCGAAGTCGAGCTTCACGTCGTTGGCAAGACCGGACCGAACGTGATTTCGTCCCAGAAGATGTCGCTGAACATTCGCGAAGAGTGAAGGTCAAACCATCTGTTCGGGGCGCACCCATGCGTCGAAGTCGCTCGCGCTCACGTAGCCGAGCGACTTCGCCGCTGCTTTGAGCGTCGACCCTTGCTCGTGCGCCGTTTTCGCGATCTCCGCAGCCTTTTCGTAGCCGATGCGCGGAGCGAGTGCCGTGACGAGCATGAGCGATCGCTCCAGATTCTGGCGGATGCGCGGCAGGTTCGGTTCGATGCCGACGACGCAGTGCTCTCGAAAGCTCGCCATGCCGTCGGTGAGCAAGCGGCACGACTGCAAGAACGCATGGGCGATGAGGGGTTTGTAGACATTGAGCTCGAAGTTGCCCGATGCCCCCCCCACCGAGATGGCCACATCGTTGCCCATCACTTGTGCGCACGTCATCGTGAGCGCCTCGCATTGGGTCGGGTTGACCTTGCCAGGCATGATCGAACTGCCGGGTTCGTTTTCGGGAATGGTGATCTCGCCGAGGCCCGACCGAGGGCCCGATGAAAGCCAGCGAACGTCATTCGCGATCTTGAACAGACTCGCCGCGAGCCCTTTGAGGGCGCCGTGCGCATGCACGAGCGCATCGTTCGCTGCGAGCGCTTCGAATTTGTTCGGCGCAGAGACGAACGGAATGCCCGTGAGCGAGGCAATCTCTCGGGCCACCTCCTCCGCGTAGCCGGGGGGTGCGTTCAGACCTGTCCCGACGGCGGTGCCTCCGAGAGCGAGCTCGTACAAGTGCGGCAGCGCCTGTTCGAGGTGCTTCGTTGCGTGGTCCAGCTGCGCGACCCACCCGGAGAACTCCTGTCCCAGTGTGATAGGCGTCGCGTCCTGGAGGTGCGTGCGACCCACCTTGACGACCCTCATGAATGCACGCGCCTTCTCGGATATCGCGTCGCGTAGCGCCTTGAGCGACGGGAGAAGTCCGCGAACGAGGGCCTCAGCGGCCGCCATGCTCATCGCAGTCGGAAAGACGTCATTGGAACTTTGACCGCGGTTCACGTCGTCGTTTGGGTGAACGAGCCTGCCCTCCCCTCGAAGACCTCCCAAGAGTTCGCTCGCGCGGTTCGCAAGGACTTCGTTCACGTTCATGTTGGTCTGGGTCCCGCTGCCCGTTTGCCACACGGAAAGGGGGAACTCGTTCGGATGCTCCCCTCCCAGCACCTCATCGCAGGCCGCTTCGATGGCGCGGGCGCGCTCCTCTGGCAGTTCCCCTGCGGCGGCATTTACCCGGCTTGCCGCCTTCTTCGCGAGTACGAGTGCCCGAATGAGGACGTCTGGCATCCGCTCGTTCGAGATGCGGAAGTGATGGAGCGAGCGCTGCGTTTGTGCCCCCCACAGCCGGTGCGCTGGAACCTCGATGGGCCCGAACGTATCTTTCTCGACCCGAACCGCCGCGTTCTGCTCCTTCTCGATGCCCGCCATGGAGAGCACGATAAGCACACCTCGAAAGTTATGCCACTCGAGGGTACGCTGGGGCATCGCATGAAAAACGCTTCCTTCGCACTCGCGTCCGCCTTGTTCTCGTTTTGCGCGTGTACGCCGCCAACCGCACCCGAACGAGCGAAAGGACCTTCGGAAATTCCAAGCACGACCACGGCGATGCCTCGGACGAGTGCGCCGCTTACCACGCCATCGGAGGCAGCGACGGCGCCGGCGCTCGTGACCGCGCCCACGGCGGCATCGAGCTCGGCGGACGTTCCTGCGCCGAATCCGAGCGCCACCGATCCGAAAGCCGTCTCTGCACTCGGGTTTCGAACCGTCCAGAACATCGAGATGGTGCCCTACTGTCTTCCCTACCCGTCCACATATCTCTCCGCCGACACGAGTGAACGCTGGGAGCACGGTCGCAAAGTCTTCACACGCAAGTCGACGAAGAAGGGAACGCCCGCTTCTCGCATGGATCTACAAGGGGTGTGCGGGCCGCGCTCTCTCGCCCAACTTTACGAAGACGACCGCAAACAGATCGCAAGCGAGGTACCCAAGGAAGCCATTACCGTGAGCACACTGCGAGGTTCGAGTTATGCGCTCTCATGGTCGAAGGGCGACCGCATCTTCTACGGGAAGATGTGGACCGCCAAGAACGACCCCGGATGCTTCGTAAAGGCGACCTTCGAGTACGATGCGAGCGAACGAGCGACCTTCGACACGATCATCTCGCATGTCGCGAGCGCAGACCCAGCGTGCCCTTGAGTACGCTCAGAAGCGTGCGAGGCGCGAGAACACGACGAACACTGCAACCACGCCCAGTGTGAACACGCGGCTTCGCCAACGCTCGACGCCAGCGATGTAGAGCAAAGCGTGTGCAGCACGGAGGAGGACATAGGCGATGCAAGCCACCGCCGTGACTTTGTCATTCCGCCCCGCAAGGTGGACGACAACGACCGCGGTGAGGAACAACGGAAAGTTTTCCTTGTGGTTTCCGAGTGCTCTTCCCGTTCGATCGATCCAGGGGGGGAAACACCGGCGCCGCCTCTCGATTGCCGGCATTCCAATCCACGCCAGCCACCTTGGTCTTCCCCGCGATCTCGATGATCACGAGCAGGAACCCCCAGAGAGCGTTGGCCACGAGACAAGCGAGATCGATCGTCATCGCCGACGTTCTATCATCTTGCTGCTCGAAGCCCCGATCGTATAGTGCGCGCGTGATCGCCATGAAGCGCGAATGTCGCCATACCTACGCGCGAGACAGTTTCCTTTCGTTTCTCCTCCTGGCCTTCATCGGAGCCTGCAGTGATTCGCCTTCGGGTGCGGCCGGCCTAGAGCGCAACAGTGGCACGCAGGCCGACGCGCGCGACACGTGTGATGCGGACGTTTGCGCGCTCACCTTCCCCTTTCAAGAAACCACGAGCGAACGGGCGAAGGCGCGTACCTATCGGCTCGAGGTAGCCGAAGCCGGCCTCTTTGCCGGCGAAGCCTCGGTGGGCAGCGAAGTTTGCTTGTCGAAGAGCAAGGGCGTGACCTCGTGCCTGGGCAAAGGCGTGCATGCTGCTGCTGCGTGGCTCACGGCGGGGCGCTACTACGTGACGGTCACTTCGCCCGCCGCATCCGAAGCCCCCGTCGAGGTGAGCTTCGGTTTCACCACGTCGGTCGGCGCAGGCGAAAACGCGATGCACCAAGACGTGGCCCGAGCAGGGCTCCAAGCCTTCAGCGTTGCCTTCGCAAAGCACGACACCGAGAAGCTCATCTACGCAGTCACCGACTACGCGCTTCCTTCCGACAAAAAGCGCGAGTGGGTCGTCGACCTAAGGACGTCGGAAGTGCTCTGGCATCTCTATGTCGCACATGGCGAGAACACGTCGAAGAAGTCCGACCCCAATCTCTCGGCTACTTTCTCGAACATCGAGGGGAGCCACCAGTCGAGTCTCGGCATGATGCGCTCTGCAGAGACGTATACGGGCGACTTCGGCTACTCGTTTCGCCTCGACGGTCTCGAACCCGGATACAACGATCTCGTAAGGCCTCGCGACATCGTCGTGCATCCTTGGTTCGGAAGTACCCCGAAGTACGTCGAGCAGAATCACAAGGCCGCCCCCACGTTTGGCTGCCCAGCGGTCGACCAAGGCCTCCCGAAGAGCTTCTTCGATGCGCTCTCAGGGGGCGTGCTGCACTGGTACTCGTTTCCCGATGGAGACTGGAGCGAGCACACGACGTACCGGCTCTAGCCTGGCAATCATGGCAGGTCAGAGCCGCGCCTAGGACTTCGCGATGCCGACCTCGAGTTGTTCGTCGTCGATCTTCACGGGCGTGCCGCCCGCTTCGTAGCGGACCTCCGTTGCCAGAACTTCGGCCGCCAAGTTCTTCTCGTGCGCTTTCACGACGCGAAGCGTTCGCTCGGAGCCGTGGATCGTGAGGTGAATGCGGTCCGCAAAGTCGAGCCCGGCGTCCTTACGCATCCCCTGCACTTTGCTCAGCACCTCGCGGTAGAGCCCCTCGTCTCGAAGCTCGTCGTCCAGGCGCGTATCGAGCACGACGACGCCGGTGCGATCGCCCGCAGCGAAGAAGTCGGGCTTCGTCTCGTACGTGAGCTCGAGATCGTCTCGCACGAGCTCCACACCGAGGAGCGAAGCTTTGCCTCGTGAGAGGACTTCCGTCACGAGCGTCGCGGCCGCTGCGCTATCGAGTTCGGCCATGTGCTTCTTGAGGGCCTGCGCTTCCTTGCCGAGGCCTCGCTGGCCGAGCGTTCGGAAGTTCGGCTTCGGCTTGTAGGCTACGTAGTCGGCAACCTTGTCGGACGGAACGAACTCGACGTCGAGCACGTTGAGTTCTTCTTTGATGAGGTCTGCGTACTTCGCAAGATCCGCAGCGAGCTCGGGCTTCGAAAGGATCACGTGAGCGCGGCGGAGAGGCTGGCGAACGCGCATCTTCGCCTGCGTGCGGGCCTGCAAGCCGAGACTCACGAGATCGCGCATGGTTCCCATGCGCTCGCTCAGCTTTGCATCGACGTGGGATGGGTCGGCCGTCGGCCACGACTCCATGTGAACCGAAACCTCACCGGCCCCAGCTTTGCGAACGAGATTCTGGTGTACTTCTTCGGCCATGAAGGGCACGAAGGGAGCGAGCAACTTCGCGAGTGTGACGAGGCATTCGTACAGCGTGTCGTACGCAGACTGCTTGTCGATGTCGGAATCGCTCTTCCAGAAGCGCGGCCGGCTACGGCGCACGTACCAGTTCGAAAGGGACTCGACGAAGTCGGTGATGCGCTGAGTGGGACCGTACACGTCGTAGGCGTCGAGCGCGGTCGTCACGTTCGTCGTGAGCGAGGAAAGCTCGCCCAAGATCCATCGGTCGAGTTCGCTGCGCTTTTCGAAGGGCGTCTTCTTCGGGGTGAAGCCATCGATGTTCGCGTAGATCGTGAAGAACGAGTACACGTTCCGAAGCTTGATGAGCGTCTCCTTCTGTGTGGCGCGCACGTTGGAGAGCGAGTGACGCGTGTTGCTCCAAGGCGGATTCGACGCGTAAAAGAACCAGCGGAATGCATCGGCTCCCGGTGCGGAAGCGGCTTTGTCGTGGAGCACGATGCGCTCCGTCGCTGGAAGAGATGGAACCTCGACGGGCTTCACGTCCGGCTTGTTCGTGATGGAAACGCCGAGCGCTTTGCGATCCGATTCCGCGAGGAGGACGATACGTCGCGGAAGCTTCTTTCCGACCTTGACGGAGACGTCGAGCGACGCCCCGGCGTTTTCCGACCGGTAGAGCGAAACCTTGGCGCCTTCGACGATGTCGAGACCTTCGAGGTCTTCTCGCGCGATGAGAGCGACGCCGGGTTCGGCCTTGATGCCGCCGTACTCGGCGAGCACCGCGAAGTCCATGCGCACGGCGTCGAGGATGACGTCCGGAGGCGTGTAGTTGCCCTTCGACTTGCTCTCTTTCTTGCCTTCCTTGTCACTCACATGACCGAGAACGATGCAGTTCTTGAAAGGACGCGGGAACGAAGGCGTGGGCAGGTCGAAGTCCTTGGCGGTCTTCTCGTCGAAGAGCAAGGTTGCGACCATGAGGAGCGAATAGAACCAACCGCGCGTCTGATCGATCGCCTCGGAGATGTAGTCCGCGGGGAACGAGGCCTTGAACACGTCGTGAGCGGCCTTGCCCCCCTGCGGAAAGCCCCATTGGGCGAAAGGCATGCAGCCGGAATCGAACCAACAGTCGATGACTTCCGGCACGCGGCGATAGACGCCGGGCTCGCCGGGGTTTTCCCAGGTCACCGCGTCGACCCAAGGCTTGTGAACCATGAGGTCGCTCGATAGAGACGGGTCCTTCTCCTTGGCGGCGACGAAGTGATCGAAGGCCTTCGGGTTCTTCGCGAGAATCGCATCGACGGAAGCGGGGGCTTCCATCTTGCCGCTCACGTCGTTCACCCAGATGTTGAGTGGGGTGCCCCAGAACCGTTCGCGCGATAGTGCCCAGTCGACATTGTTCGCAAGGAAGTCGCCAAAACGGCCGTCCTTGATGTGATCGGGAAGCCAGTTGATGGTCTTGTTGTTCTCGATGGCCTTGTCAATGAGCGCCGTCGTCTTGATGTACCAAGCGGGCCGTGCAAACTGGATGAGCGGGTCGTTGTCAGCGCGCCAGCAAAACGGATAGTCGTGGCGGTAGACTTCGGAGTGAAGAAGTACGCTGTGCGTCTTGAGCTCTGCGAGGATGTCCTTGTCGCAGTCCTTGACCCAGCGACCGGCGTAGGCGCCCATGTTCGCTTCGAACGTCCCATCACTTTTCACGGCACAGAAGAGCGGGAGATCGGCATCCTTCGCGAGCATCTTGCGGTGAAGCGCGTGGTCGTCTTCGCCGAAGGCGGGCGCGGCGTGGACGATGCCCGTACCGGTGTCGAGTGTGACGAAGTCACCAGAGACCACGGTGTGGATGGGCCCTTTGCGCTCGGAGGCGTAGATGGAGAAAGGGGGCTCATACGAGAGACCGACGAGGTCTTGGCCGGGAAGCGTCGCGAGCACCTTGGGCTCCTCGCCCAGCTTTTTGGAAAGCGCCTCGTAGAGGCGTTCGGCGAGGACGACCTTCTTGCCGCGCAACTCGGCGACGACATAGTTGTATTTTGCACCCACTACCGCGTACATGTTGGACGAGAGGGTCCATGGCGTGGTCGTCCACACGACGAGACTCGCGCCTTCGAGGTTGCCGGTGGCGCCTTTCAGCGGAAAGAGAACATAGGCGCTCGGGTCGTCGACCTGCTTGTAGCCCTGGCCGACTTCCGCGCTGGAGAGTGCGGTTCCGCCTTGAGCCCACCACCAGACGACCTTGTGGCCCTGGTAGAGGAGGCCGCGGGAAAAGAGCTCCGAGAGAGCCCACCATACGCTTTCGACGTAGCTCCGGTGGAATGTGACGTATGCGGTCGGGAGGTCGACCCAGAAGCCAACTCGCTCGGTGAGTTTCTCCCACTCGTCGGTGTAGCGAAACACGGAGTCGATGCAGCGCCGGACGAAGGGCTCGACGCCGTAGGATTCGATGGCGGCCTTGCCGTGGATGCGGAGCTCTTTTTCGACTTCGACCTCGACGGGCAACCCGTGGGTGTCCCAGCCGGCTTTACGAGGTGCGTAGTAGCCGCGCATCGTCTTGTAGCGAGGAAAGAGGTCTTTCAAGACGCGCGTGAGCACGTGCCCGTTGTGGGGCATGCCGTTCGCCGTCGGCGGGCCTTCGTAGAAGACGAACGACGGCCCATTCTTGGTCTTCTCGAGCGACTTTTTGAAGATGTCGTTCTCGCGCCAGAAGGCGAGAATCTTCGCCTCGTCTCGAGGGAAATCGAGAGACGAACTGACCTTGTCGAACGAACCGGGGGCTCCAGGCGAACCAGACATTCTTCGACTCTTAGCAAAGAGTGAGGGCACAGAGACCGCGAATCATGCGAGGAGGCATCGCCCCGCGACCGCGTGTGGTCGTTCGAATGGCCGCGTCGCTTGGCTCAGCGGGACGACAGCAAGGGCACCGCCAACACGGATGGGCCGAACACGAGGAGGACGAGAAGGCAGGCGTCCAAGATGACGAAGCCTATTGCCTCCCAGCCAGTGAAGAACTCTCGGCTGTAGGTCGCAAAGCCGCAGGAGTGCGCCGGGATGTCGGTGGGGTGCGGACCGCAGATCCCTCGATACGTCGCAACATGGTGCACGAAAAGCACACCGTCGAGGAGCAGAGGCAGCGTGAGGATCATCGCGCACCAAAGACAGAACCACCCGAAGTCGCGGCGTAGGGATCGCATGCGACGGAGGCTACCGTCCGCCTCACGCCTCCAAGCGAGGCTACGCGTCGGACGGTCGCGAATCCTCTACGAACGGCTGCGCCCGCCTACCGGACGCCACCGTCCTTGCAGCCCCGTCACGCAGACCCGTACAGACCCAACCCGCACAGACCCGACTGACATTGAAGTCTGGAAAAGGTCGCCAAGTATGCGGAACCCTTGGCACAAACATGAGGATCCCCTCACATTTGAGAACAAAGATGAGGCCAGGCTCATGTTCGGGCCTGGCCTTCTTGGCAACGCGCGGGAGTTCGCTCAGGCTGCGGTGGCGGCCTTGTCGAGCTTCGCCTTCACGAGGGCATACGAGCGGTCGAGCGTCGTCACTTCTTGGAGCTCGGCCTCTTCGAACTTCACTTTGTATTGGCGCTCGATCGCGGTCACGATCTCGACGCCCATCATCGAATCGATGCCGAGGTCCTTGAACGGAGTCTCGTCCGGCACCTTGTCGATCTCGGCGATCTCGGCGATGAGCGCGCGGAGCTCCTCTTTGAGATTCTCGTTCGCCATCATACCACCTGAAAGCGCTTCTCGACCGCGTCGACCAGATCCTTCACAGTCTGAAGGCCGGCGAGCGATTCGTCGGGGATCTGAATCTTGAGCTGACGTTCGAGCGAACCGATGATCTCGAGCATGCCGAGCGAGTCGATGCCGAGCTCACCGAGCTTCGTCGTCTCTTGCAGATTCGGAAACTCCTTCTCGACGACCTCCGTGGCCGTTTTTTGAAAGATGCTGAGGAGTTCGGTTCGGGTCGGTGCCGCCATTTTGGATTCTGTTTCCTTCTCGGTAGTCGACAACCGGAAAGCGCGACGAAAGCCGGCGTCCTGGCTGTGAAACTCCGCCTTTCTACCTGGATTGGGCGCGCACGCAAGCGGTTTCATCCGCCGATCTGCGCGTCCGGTGCGTGCATGTGGCCGCCCACGGCCCAATCGCGCTCTGCGCTACGCAGAAGCGACGTCCGTGCCCTTCGTCCTCAGCTTGGCGAACTCACCATCGAGGAACATTTGCTTGGCCTTGCGACGCTGCGGTTTCCCGCTCGAAGTGCGCGGAATCGAACCTTGCGGGACGAGCTCCACCTTGTGTGCAGTCAGGCTGAATCGGTCGACGATGAGCTGTGCGATTTCGTCGACGAGCCCCTCGGAGCCGCTCGAGAAGGCCTCCGCACAAATGACGAGCTCTTCCGCACCATCGACGTTGATTCCAAATGCGACCACATTTCCGCGGCGAACGCGCTCGAGCTCGCCGACGGACCATTCGAGGTCGTTCGGATAAAAGTTGCGACCCCGCACGATGATCATGTCCTTCAGGCGACCGCACACGAAGACCTCGCCCTTCACCATGTAGCCAAGGTCGCCCGTATAAAGCCACCCGTCGCGCATGCCTTCGGCCGTCGCTTCGGGGTTTTGGTAGTAGCCCGCGCAAATGCTCGGACCGCGCGTGATGATTTGACCCACTTGGCGATCTTCGAGACGTTTGCCGTTCTCGTCGACGATGGCGATCTCGTGCTCAGGGAAGGCTCGG
This sequence comes from Polyangiaceae bacterium, assembly GCA_046351415.1. GTDB lineage: Bacteria > Myxococcota_A > Polyangia > Polyangiales > Polyangiaceae > JABFRG01. Next base: position 253,651 of record JAXLYO010000007.1, read on the forward strand.
CCACAGTTGACGAGCTCGCTGCTCTCCGCCCCCCCCTCCGCCTTCTTCGCGGTGCCGAGTTCCAGCGCCTTGGGATCCACGTCGTCGGTGCGCATCCCGACGCGATTTTCGTCCGGATTGCCGCGCTGCTCGGAGAATGAAATGGCGAGCGTCGCTTCGGCCATGCCATACGAAGGCAAGAACGCCTTCGGATTGAAACCCGCAGGAGCCAGTTTTTCCGCGAATTCGCGGAGCGTGCGCGACTGAATGGGCTCGGCGCCGCAGCCCGCATGACGCACGCACGAGAGGTCGAGCCCGGCGAGGTCCTTCTCCTTCACGCGCTTTGAGACGAGCGAGTAGGCGAAGTTCGGCGCATAGGTGATCGTTCCGCGATGACGCGAAAGCGTATCGAGCCAAATGCGAGGCGAACGCACGAAATTGGCCGTGGGCAGGAACGCAACCTGGATGTTCGTGAAGAGCGGTCCGATGACGAAGCCGATGAGCCCCATGTCATGGAAGAGCGGAAGCCAGCTCACGCCCTTGTCGCTGTACGAGTCCTTGCCGAGCCCGTGGATCATGAAGCACTCGCTATTCCAGGCGAGGTTCAAGTGCGACACCATGACTCCCTTCGGCTTCGAGGTGCTGCCAGAGGTGAACTGCAGGAAACACATGTCTTCGGGCGCCACGGCCACGTCCACGCGCTCGTCTTTCAGTTCCGCGAACGAGTCCGTGAGAACGATGTCTTTCAGCGACGGCGTGCGGCTCTGCACCGGGGCCACGAAGTCGACCGTGGACTTCGTCGTGACCAAAAGCTTCGCGCCAGACGCATCGACGATGTGCGAAACCGTGTCGTGATAGGTCGCGACGTTCTTGAAAGAGAGCTGCGGATACATCGGCACCGGAACGAGCCCGCCCACGATGGCTCCGAGGAACGAGAGCACGAACTCGTCGCCATCAGGAACCACGAGGGCCACGCGGTCGCCCTTTTCGAGCCCCTTGCCGCGCAAGAATGCAGCCCTCTGGTGAGCGCGTTCCCACATTTCCGCGTAGCTGACGAACCGCTCGGAGCCATCGGAACGCACGAACCAGAAGCCTCGATCGCGGTGAATCGAGAGTTCTTTCATGGCCTCCACGAGGGTGGGAGCGACATGTTTGGGCCTAGGGGAAGGGCTGAACAATGCGGAAGGATTCGACATCGGCTTTGGGGCCACACGCTTAGTGCCACAGGCGAGGCCGCGCAAGGTCACTTCCGATGTTACGCACTGCGTAAGCGGCTTCTGACGCGTAGGACTTTTCGCAGCTTGTTTCCATAGGTTAGACATGCCGAAGGATTGCGCGAATCGACCTTTGCTCGTATAACGCCTCCCGTGAGCTCCCGCGTTTTCATCACCGGTCTCGGAGTCGTCAGCTCCATTGGACTCGGTCGAAAAGAATTCTTCGAAGGACTTGCCGAAGGTCGCTCCGGAATTTCGCCGGTCGAGTCGTTCGACGCATCGAGCCTTGGAAGAAACTATGCGGGTGAAGTCAAAAACTTCCGCGCCCGCGATCACCTGACGCACCTCGAAGCCCGCCGCATGGGCCGTTGCTCGGCCATGGCCCTCGCCTCCGCGCGCATGGCCGTCGAAGACTCGGGTGTCCAGCCCGTGCACCTCAAGGGTCCGCGCACCGCGGTCGTCATCGGGACGACCATGGGCGAAGCAGACGTTCTCGAGGGCATCGATCGCACGTGGATAGCCAAGGGCGAGCGCGCAGTTCACCGCAGCCTTCTACCCAAGTACGGCTCCACCCTCCTTCCCATCCACGTCGCACGAGCGATCGGCGCCGAAGGCATGGTGCTCACACTCCCCGGCGCCTGCGCTGCTGGCAACTACGCCATCGGTTTCGCGGCAGACCTGATTCGCACGGGCCGCGCGGACATCGTCATCGCAGGCGCCACGGAGATCGTCCAGCAGCTCCAATTCAGTGGCTTCGTGCGCCTCGGCGCCGTGGCTCCTCAGCGCTGCCAACCGTTCGACCTCAATCGCCAAGGACTCATCGTCGGCGAAGGCGCCGGCGTCCTCGTCCTCGAGTCCGAAGCATCCGCGGCTCGACGAAACGCGCGCGTCTACGCGGAAGTTGGCGGCTACGGGCTCACCTGCGACGGCTATCACATCACGCGCCCACATCCCGATGCTGCCGGTAGCATCGAGGCCATGAAGCAAGCCATCGCGCGTTCCGGCGTCACTGCCGACGATGTCGACTTCGTGAACGCACACGGTACGGGCACCAAGGCCAACGACCAGGCCGAGGCCAAGCTCATGGACGACGTCTTCGGTGCACGTCGCATCCCGATCTCGAGCATGAAGAGCCTCATCGGCCACTGTATGGGTGCCGCCAGCGCCATCGAAGCCATCGGCTGCGTCATGACGCTGGAAACGGGCATCTATCCTCCCACCATCGGCTTCGAGACGCCGGACCCCGACTGCAATGTCGCCGTCGTTGCCAACAAGGCGCGCAAGGGCAAGGCCGACATCGTTCTCAACAACTCCCTCGCCTTCGGTGGCTACAACGCCGTCGCTCTCTTTGCGAAGGAAGGCAAACTTCCTCCGATGGAACATCGGCTCGCTGGGTAACGGCGGTGACTCCTCGCGCAATCACGGGTCTCGGCATCGTCTCTGCCATCGGCATTGGCCGTGAAGCATTCCTCGAAGGACTGCTCGACGGAACGCCGCTCGCCAATCGTGACCGCAACAAGATGGAGTCGTTCGATGCGACCCGCTTCGAGAATCCGCCCATCGCGGAAGTGCCGGAGTTCGACGCAGCGAAGTACCTGGGTGACAAGGGGCTTCGCACGCTCGACCGCCTTACGAAGCTCATGGTCGTAGCGGCGAGGCTCGCGCTCTCCGACGCACGGCTCAAGCAAGACGGGCAGTTCGTCAAGACGACCGGCAATCGCATCGGCATCGTGAGCTCGAACGCCTACGGCAGCCTCGAAGCCATCACCGAACTCGACCGCGTCGCAACCTTGGAAGATGCAAGGTACATCAATCCCGCGAAGTTCCCGAACACCGTCTCCAACAGCGCGAGCGGCTACGTGAGCATCTGGGAAGACCTGCGGGCTCTCAACGTCGCGGTCTCCGATGGAAACTGCGGAGGCATCGACACTTTCGCCTGCGCAGACGTGTTCCTCGAAGCGAGCCGCGCCGACGCGTTGCTCGTGGGCGGAGGCGAGTCGATGAGCGAGGCTCTCTTCCTCGCATTCCAGAAGCTGGGGGCACTCGGCAAGCAAACGATCTTGAGCGAGGGCGCAGCATTCTTCTCACTCGAGTCGATGCCGTTCGCGAGAGAACGAGACGCGAACATCATGGCGGAGGTCATCGGCTACGGCACCGCCTTCATTCCTCCGGAAGACGAATCTCTACTCATCCATGCGTCTGCAGAGGCGATGGAGGCCGCCATTCGCGCAGCACTCGTCGATGCCAATTGCGACGCTTCGGCAGTCGACGGCGTCGTCAGCTCCCTCTCGGGCCTCCGCGTTTTCGATACGAAGGAAATGGGCGCCCTTCGCAACGTGTTTGCCGAGGACGTGGCCATCGCCTCCCCGAAGTCCGTCCTCGGTGAATCACTCGGTGCAGGCGGGTCCATGGGCGTCGCTACCGGCGTCCTTTGGCTCGCGGGCCACCGCCCCCACACCATGACCCGCGAGGGCGCCCGCGATCGCGCTCCCAACATCATCGTCGTCACGTCGCTCGGCTATTACGGCAACGCGTCGGCTCTCGTCCTTCGTCGACACGCCAAAGGAGAAGCGAATTGAGCTGGATTCATGACAAGGCCCGCGTCGAACTCGAACGCGTCTACAAAGCACGTGAGAACCAAGTCTATCCGTACTTTCGCGAGTTCGAATCGGGTGGTCTCCACACGAGCATCGGCGGAAAGCCCATCGTCAACTTCAGCTCGAACGACTACCTCGGTCTCACGAATCATCCCGACGTGAAGAAGGCGGCCCATGCCGCACTCGACAAATACGCTTGCGGACTCTCGAGCTCGCGCGTCCAAGCCACGACGACGGAGCACGTCGAACTCGAACGTCGCCTCGCCAATTGGTTCGGCTTCCCGGACTGCCTCGTGTTCACGACGGGGTACCAAGCCATGGTCGGCGTCATCATGGCGCTTGCAGACAAAGACACGACCCTCATTCTCGATAGCTATGCGCACGCATGCATCTTGGACGGTACGTTCCTCGCGGCTGGCACGCCGGGCAAGGCGCCCGAGGTCCGCTTCTTCAACCACAACTCACCGAAGAGCCTCGAACGGATCCTGAAGACGCGTGAGCGCAAGAACGCGCTCGTGCTCGTCGAGGGCATCTACTCGCTCGACGGAGATACCGGGAAGATCCAAGAGTTCGTCGACATCTGCGATCGCGAAGGTGCCGTCCTCGTGGTCGACGACGCGCACGGTACGGGCACGCTCGGTAACCGGGGCACGGGTATCATCGAACAGATGGGCCTCCAAGGGCGCGTCCCGATCGTCGTATCGACGTTCTCCAAGACGTTCGGCGGCATCGGCGGCATCTTGCTCGCCGACCAGCAGATCATCGACCTCGTGAAGAACAGCGCTCGGAGCTTCCTCTTCAGCGCATCACTCCCCGTCCCCATCGTGGCCGCCGCCGCGAAGATTCTCGACATGCTCGAAAAGGACGGTCCGAAGTACGTGACCGAGCTTCACCAGAAGGCGAAGTGGATGCGCGACAACCTCGTGGCCGCCGGCTTCGACCTCGGCGCGAGCAACACGCACATCATGCCGGTCATGTGCCGCGAAGAGCGTAAGGTTCTCTTCATGCACACAGCCCTCCTCGAGTGTGGCGTGCTCATGGTGCCCATCACCTACCCTGGCGTGAAGATTGGCGAGGAGCGCCTCCGCGTGAACATCACCCGCGGACATACGCAAGAGGACATGGAGAACGCCCTCGAGCTCCTCAAGGTCTACGGCGAAGCATTCTTCGTCCTCTCCGGTGAAGAGATCGGGCCTTACGAAGAGTCCGCGACGACCGCTGCCGCAGCGCCCTGAACCGCACGTAGGATTTCCTCTGCCGCAGCCGCCGGTGCGGTCGCGTTCCAAATGGCGCCCTGCACGGCAACGCCGCTTGCTCCCGCATGCACGCACGCGGGGGCGTTGTGCACGGTCACGCCGCCAAGCGCGTAGAAGTACGCCTCGGGGAATGCCGCGCGCATGTCTTCGATGAAGCCCACGCCGGTCGGTGGGTTCGCGAATTTTTGTTTGAAGATGGGACTCAGCATGATCCCCGCGGCGCCGCGCCGAAGGGCGTTTTCGACTTCGCTCCACGAGTGCGCCGACGCGCGTAACGCGGAGCTGGAGTCGACGAACCGGGCATCCTGTAAAGTCAGCTGGAGTGCTTTGCCGAGGGCAACGTTCGGTGCGGGTCTCTTGTCGCGAAACCACAGGCCGATCGCACTTCCGAACGCGGCATCGAGACGCCTTGCGGTATCGAGGACGACCTCGTCGTTCAGCGCTGGGTCGGTCACGAGCCAGAGTCGAACGGGTGCGAAGAAGTCGTCAACGTGACTACGGTGCGCTCGCGTCGGCATCGAACTCTTCTTTCGCGACTTGCGCGTACCTGTTCGATGGATACTTCTCGATGAGATACTTCAGCGTCGCTCGGCGTCCCGCTTCGTCGTGCTCAGCACGAAAACGCTCCGCGAGCCCCCAAAGGGCGTCTCCCGCGGTGTCTTCTCGACGCAAGTTTGGGTCGCGCGTGCTACCGCACTGGAAGGGTGCGATGAACAACAGCACGGCAACGACAGCGGCGCGCATCATTCGATGAGCCCCGCGGTCGGGCTCGAGGCGTTCGCGTAGCGCCGACGAGGCATGCGGCCTGCAAGGAACGCGCTGCGTCCAGCTTTCACGGCACCGCGCATGGCGTCGGCCATCAGCACCGGATTCTTCGCTTCTGCGATGGCCGTATTCATGAGGACGCCGTCACAGCCGAGCTCCATCGCCACAGCCGCGTCACTGGCGGTACCGACGCCGGCATCGACCAGGACCGGAATCTTCGCGCGCTCGATGATGATGCTGAGGTTGTGGGGATTGCGAATGCCGAGCCCGCTGCCGATAGGGGCTGCGAGAGGCATGACGGCGGCGCACCCGACGTCTTCGAGCTTCCGGCAAACGATCGGGTCGTCGATGCAGTACGGGAGTACGACGAACCCTTCGGAGACGAGCTGCTTGGCAGCTTTCACCGTCTCTTCGTTGTCGGGGTAGAGCGTCTCCTTGCAGCCGATGACTTCGAGCTTCACGACGGTGCGTTTCGCGGACGGATTCGTGGGGTCCGGGAGGTGGCCGATGCCAAGCTCCCGAGCGAGATGAAGGGTGCGAATGGCTTCGTCGGCGGTGTAGCAGCCAGCTGTGTTCGGCAAGAGGGTCCAACGACGCAGTTCTGTGTCGACTTCGCCGAAGTCGGCGCGTCTTTGGAGGAGCTCCATGAGCGACCCCTCGCCGCGTTCCTTGAGGTTCACGCGACGGAGTGCAACCGTGATGATTTCGGCCCCCGATGCGTCGATGGCCGCCTCGGTTTCCGCCGCATCGCGATACTTGCCGGTACCGACGATGAGACGACTGGCGAAGCTCGTTCCGGCGATGATGAGCGGATCACCCATGGGGTCCATCGATTAGCCTTCCCCGGCAGAAAGCTCAAGGGGGAGCGCTACCGCCGATGCCCGCAGTTCTTTCGGCTCGCGCCAGCGACGATGGAGCCATAGCCAATCTTCCGGGTGCGCCCGAACGAAGGCTTCGACGACCTCGTGCGCCCGCAAGGCCAAGCGTTCGACGCCTCCGGAACCATCCGGATGAAGGACATCGAGGACAACCGCGGCCTCGGACCCCGGCTCTCCATGAGCGCCACAGACGACGAGCGGGACCCGAGCACGCGTAGCGAGCACTGCCGCCGCCTTGTCGACCCAAGCGGGCTTCCCGAGGAAGGAACTGTGAATCCCATGCTTCTTCGAGCGCGGAACCTGATCGGCCACGCACACGACGACCTTCCCCGAAGTGAGCTCATCGGTCGCGCGCGAGAGAGCCCCTTCGGGCTCGATTTCTACGATGCCGCCCCGAAGGCGCAGGGCCGTCAGAAAGTCGCGCACCGGCCTGACCGAAGGTGGATGTACGATGCACGCCACCTGGCGATTCGTGCGACGGAGGGCGAACGCGGCGAGTTCCCACGCTCCTGTGTGGGTACCCGCAAGGACGAAGGGGCCTTCGGGAAAGCGCGATTCCGCTTCGTGGCTGATACGGACATAGGGCGCAGAAGGCTTGGACCAGGCGCGCAGCAGCAGGAACAAGCGCGCACCGAGCCGACCGTATACGACGCGCGCAGACGCTCCCACACGGGTTTCTTCGAGGGCGCGACGTACTTCACCCAGGCGAATACGAAGCACGAACCCCACCCACAGGCCGAAGGCACGTCCGAGAGCGGCGACGCCACGGACAGGGAGCCCCCCGAGTATCGTTCCGAACAGTGCGAGAAGCCGATACGTCATGCGCCGAAACGACGCTAGAAACCTGCGGGTTTGCGAGACGCGGTCGATGAGGTGTCGGTTCCGAGAGCGTAGAGGCTGGCAAGCTCGGTCACGAACTGTTCTTGCTTGGCCGTGCGTGCCAAGAGGAGCGGACCATCGAGCTTGAGCGAAACGATGCGCGCAACGGAGATGCCTGCTCCACCCGAAGCGAGATGGATCGTTAGGTGTGCACCGTCCGAGAGCGTAAGATAACCATCCTTCTCGGTCTTCGTCGGAAACGCTTTCATCGCCTGCTCGAACTCTTCACGCTTCATGGGCCCATGACTTACACCTCTTTTGGTCAGATTCCCACGCGCTTTGTGAACCTTCCGGCCGCACGGGCGGCCTACGGCGACCGCGTCGACCGCCTCGCGCCGTTCCTCCTCCGGGGCGACCCGTTGGCGGACGCGGCGCTCTCGGCCATGAAGGAGCGCTCGCACGGAAAGACGGCGAAAGAGGCCTACGCTTGGCTGGACGCGGGTGCGCGCACCGGAGCCGAGAGCATTCCGGAGGCGCCGGCCGAGGTTCGGGCCTTCTTCGAGGCTCAGGAACGGGTCCCCGCGTGGGCCGACTGGGAGATCATGAACCGCGGGGGGAAGCTCCTTCTTCGCGCCGGTCTGATTGGTGGTTTGGTGCTTGGCGCCAAGTCGATCGTCCTCGGCTATGCGTCACCCGGCGGCAACAAGCCTCTCATCCTCGCGGGTGGCCTCACGGCTCGAGCACCGCGGCGTCTCAACGAAACCGCACGGTACGTGCGCGGCGTCGTTAGCCACGATGGCCTTCGCCCTCCGGCGGACGGCAAGCCGGCGGGCGACGGGTACGTTGCGAGCTGCAAGGTTCGCATCATGCACGCGCAGGTGCGAGCGCTCCTGCTCACCGACCCTCGCTGGGACACGAAGGCCTGGGGCCTTCCGATCAACCAGCACGACATGATGGCCACCGGCAATCTCTTTTCCACGGTTCTCGTCGATGGACTCGAGGCGCTCGGACTGCGCGCCAGCGCGGACGAAGTTGCATCCTACATGCACCTTTGGCGCTTTGCGGCCAAGCTCATGGGCGTCGACGACGAACTGCTCGTATCGAACATCGCCGAGGGCAGGCGCTGGCTCGACATCATCGAAGCGACCCAGGCTCCACCGGACGACGACAGCCGTGCGCTCACGGCCGCACTTTTCGCCTCGTCGCTCCAAGAAGCTGGCCCGAGCAGCGCGGAGAAACGCGCGGCGCTCCGCTCTGCCCATCTTCTCCGCGGAGCAGCGTTCGAGCTCCTCGGCGAGGACGCCGCTCGGGCGCTCGGCATTGCCCCCACCCCCCTGCAGCGGGCGGTCCCCCTCCTCCGTCGCGCCATCCGGGCAGCCGAATGGAGCCGTTCTATTGGCGCGTTCGACGAGACCCGCCTCAAGCTCGGCATGCGCTACTGGGACGACATTGCCACGAAGGGCTATCGCCTCTACGGCGCGCCGTTCAGCGTGCCGACAGCGCTCGCCCCCTAGGCGACGAGGTCGAGCTCAGGGTGCCGGGTGCGCGCAACGCATCCCAAGCTTGCCGTACTTGTTGAGGAGCATCGTGGTTCCGCCGCCATTCTTGTTGTAGCCGTGGACCTCCCAGGATCCGTTTCCGCTCCAACGGTGGGACGAGTTGAAGACCGTGGTGCCGTAGGAGGGCAACGTCGAGGTGAGTTCGAAGTTGTTGCCGATGACGTCCGCGTGCCCCGCGGGTCCGCGGCCCTTCGTGCGCCCGGGGGCCGAGATGAACGTGATGTAGTCGACGTTCACGAGCTTCGGATACTCGTAGCTGTATTGGTAGTCCGCGTACTCGATCGACTCCGTGCCGCTCCAAGTGAGACCGCAGCCTGGATGGTTCAGGTCGGAAGCCCACGGGAAGCGGCATGCCCAATAGGACCCCGTCGTGATCGGCTTCGGCGTGGGCGTTGCCCCCCACGGAAGAGCGGCAGCGCCGTAGATGGCCTGCCACTCGGGGAGCGACTCGAGACGTCCGCCGTCCCACACGCAGAAGGCCTGGGCGACCATGTAGTCGACGCAGTTCATCGACTTCGTGTCGTAGATCTCCTGCGAAGCTTCGGGCGGCGAACCGTCTTGTTGGCCATCCGGGAAGCGGAAGGCGTGCGTTCCCGGCGACCCGACGAAACAGCCGGTACTCGTTTGCGAGTTCTGCTGGAAGATGAAGCCACCGAGGTGACGCGAAACGGCCGTGAAGATACCGTTGAAGGCGGTACCGGGCGCGCACGCGCCGCCGCTGTAGTCCTTCTGCGCGCAACCTGCGAGCTCACCAGCGTCGTTGTTGCCGGCGAAGCTCGTGGGCAGGTACATGTCCCAGTTCGCACTGAGCACCGTATTGCCCGCAGCGCCACCGGGCACCTGTGGGATTTGACCCGCGGCCCGTGCACCTTGCACGAAACCACGAACGTCGTAGTTGACCGACTCGAGGAACGTGCGCATACGTCCCGCCGTCACTTGGTACTTGTCGACGTTCACGGTCTTGCCGCCGACGACGACCGGCGCCGTCGCACAGCAGTCTTCCCACGCCTCTGCACCTTGGCCACCCTCGCCGCCCTGACCGCACGTGTCGCCACCGTAGTGGCCAGTACAGCTGCGTCCTGCCGCACACTTGCCCGCGTAGTTGCACCCCAAGCTCGCGCAGTCGCCGCCCGTGGCACAATTGAGCCCCGCGGAGCAACCCGGACACGCGCCACCGCCGCAGTCCGTGTCGGACTCCGTGCCGTTCTTCACGCCGTCGGTGCAGCTCGGAGGCTGGCACTGCATCCCGGCACCGACGTCCGCGCAGACGCCGCTCAAGCAGTCACTGGCTACGGCGCAACCTTCGAGGTCCGCGCAGCGCGGACAGTCGGGGCCACCACAGTCGAGGCCCGTCTCTTTGTTGTTCTTCACGCCGTCGTTGCAGACGGGCGTCTGGCACTTGCCACCGGTGCATACGTCGCTCACGCAATCACCCTTGGCAGCACAATTCTTTCCGTCGTCGCACTTGCCGCACGAAGCCCCACCGCAATCGGTATCCGTCTCCGTACCGTTTTTGACGCCGTCGGTGCAGCTCGGCGGCTGACACTTCAGCCCTGCGCCCGCGTTGGTGCAGACACCACTCGTGCAGTCTGCAGACACTTTGCAGTTCTTCTGAACGTCGCACTTCGGACAGGCACTGCCACCGCAGTCGAGGTCGACTTCGTCGCCGTTCATCGTGCCGTCGGTGCACGTGGGCGCATTGCACGTCCCCTTGTTGATGTCGCACACCTTCGAAGGGCAGTCTTCGTTCTTCGTGCAGGCCTTCGCGGGCGCGTCGGAAGCGGCATCGCCCACCGGCGTCGATCCGTCGTCGTTCGACGTGGACCCGTCTTTGCTCGTCTGGCCGCTGTCCGTCTTGCCGGCGTCTCCGCCGCTACCCGGGTCTTCCGTCGCACAAGCGACGAACAAGCCTGCGCCGGCGGCGAGGCTCATGAAGACGGTGAGAGGAGAAAAGCGAGAGAAGCGACCGAGCGAAGTGCCGAGTTGTTTCGTCATGTACCGTCAATTGTACACCGCAGATTCGCTGGCGGCTCGTCAGAAAGTCGCACCGAAGCTGAGTCCGGGCCACGGCAGAGCCATACCGTCGGCAACGAGCACGTTGAGGTTCGCCCGAAAGAAAAAACCTCCATCGGGTGGCTGAAGCCGATAGCCCACTACACCGACGCCTGCGACGCCGGCTGCCGAGGCGCCACTCTTGCTCGACGTCGTGACGGAACCGAAGGCGGGCATCGCGCCAGCGCCGATCTCGAAGTGTGACCACGAACGCCCACCCACGAGCACATGGAAGGTGATGGGGACGAGCACGGCCGTCGCCCGCGTCGAACCCGCGTTGATCCCCAGGTACGAGGCGCCGACGCGGAGCGAAAAGAAGTCGCCGAGACGGCGGTCGTAGTTCACCGAGTAGAGGACGGCGGGCCCCCCGAGTTCGAGGAAGAGTGCGTTGTCCGTATAGGCGCCCACCCCCTCGCGGGCCACCGGAGTCGGCGGAGCAGTATTGGGCGGCGGCTCTTCGACGGGCGGCGGCGCGGGACGAGCCGTCGGGATCTCTTCATCGGCCAAGGCGGACGAGGCCGTCGACGAGGCAACGAGAAGCACGGAGAGGGCAACGAGATGGGACACGCGATTCGAGCGAAAGAGCATTGGTGTGGCCTTAGCAAAGAACGTTCCAGAAGAGCTTGCTCCGATGCACACCGCCCCGTGGTCAAAAGCTCGGTAAAACGCCCAACTCCCGCGACCCTATCCCAAGCCGAGAAGAGCACGTGGAATATTTGGTCACGCAGAGCGTCACCCGTTGTTCACACCGAGCGCCAACGCGGTTACCCTCCTCGGAAGCGTGGCCCCCCCTCCCTACGTTCCGGACAAAGACGATGCGGTCGCCCTCGTGGACGTCCGAAAGTCGTTCGGTACCCAAGAGGTCATCAAGGGGATCAACATCCGCGCCAAACGCGGTGAAACGGTTGTCATTATCGGTGGGTCGGGCGCCGGAAAGACGACGCTCTTGCGGATGATCGTCGCGCTCGAACGCCCCACCTCGGGTGCAATCTACATCGATGGGGAAGACATCGCGCACATGCCCGAACGCGAGCTCAACCGCGTCCGTCGGAAGATCGGCATGGTCTACCAGTATGCGGCGCTCCTCGATTCCTCCACGGTGTACGAAAACGTCGCGTTCCCCCTCGTCGAGCACACGAAGCTGAAAGAGTCGGAGATCCGGGAGAAAGTTCGCGACAAACTCCAGGTGCTGGGGCTCAAGCCGGATGAAGTGGAGAACAAGTTTCCCTCGGAGCTCTCCGGCGGCATGCGAAAACGCGTCGGCCTTGCCCGCGCCCTCATGCTCGAGCCGAAGATTTTGGTCTACGACGAGCCGACCAGCGGCCTCGATCCGCTGACGAGCCGCATGGTCGACGACATGATCGACGAGATGCGGTCGCGCTTCGGCGTAACCAGCATCGTGATTTCACACGATATCGCGAGCTGCTTTCGCATCGCTCACCAGGCCGTTCTCATCATCGAAGGCCGTGTGGTCGCCCACGGCACGCCCGACGAGCTCGCGCGCGGCGAAAGCGAAGTCGCCCGCGATTTCATTCAAAAATCAGGGGTCGACATCCAAGGCGTGAGCCGGGTGCCTCCAGCAGCGCCGAAAGGCTCGTAACACTCGCGCAATCGTTCATCCGAACGTATCATCAGAAGTAGGTCATGCAGGATCCGCGAAGCTACGGAACGCCGACGCCGCCTCCGACGGGCCCTTTCGGTCCCCCGCCGCCCATGGGAGCGTCGCCCTTCCCGGCGCCGCAGCACATTTTCCCGACAGCAGAGCCCACGCCGAAGAACGACAGCCGTGCGACCTTGTCGCTGACGCTTGGCATTTGCAGCGTCTTTTGCCTCGGCTTCTTTGCCGGGATTCCCGCGGTCATCCTCGGCCTCCTTTCGAAGCGCGACATCGAACGCTCGGACGGCAAAGTTGGCGGCGCGGGGCTTGCTGTCGGAGGCATCGTGACGGGAATGTTCGGCACGCTGGCAAGCCTGGCCTTCACGGCGCTCTTTCTCATGGGCGCAATCGCTGGCGCCACGAGTCAGGGCGAACGACCGACTACGCCCCCGGATACGGAGGCGGAACAGCCCCAAGCGAGGCGGCCACACCCCAGTACGAAGCCTGGCGCCACCGCTCCGCCGAGTGGGAAAGCTCCGGCCAAACATCACGTCACGCCAGGCACGACGATGGTGGGCTCGGTTCAAGTCGTCGTGCTCGACCCCGACGACGACCGCGATCTTCCCGCACAGATCGCCGAAGCCCGCGCGAACTCCGGCGGACGCCCAATGGTTCTCCAGACGAGCGCTTCGTGGTGCAAGCCCTGCCAGGAGATCGAAACGGCGCTGTCCGATCCGCGAATGCAGCGCGCGCTTGGCAGCGTGACGCTCGTGAAGGTCGATCTCGATAGCTTCCGTGAAGACCTCGAAGAGCTCCGCATCAAGACGGATTCCCTGCCGTGGTTCTACAAGCTGAACGACCAGCTCAAGCCAGTCGACGCCATCAGTGCTGGCGAGTGGGACGACAACATCCCGGCCAACATGGCACCCGTGCTCGACGCGTTCATTCACGGAAAGCCGTTCAAACGTCGCGAACCTTCGCCCACGCGCTCGGAGCTGTAGGTTCTTCGAACTATTTCGCGAAGGCTTTGGCCGCTTCGCGCAAGGTCACGAACGTGTAGTTCGCACGCTTCAGAACGGCCACGACCTCGTGCAACGTCTCGAGCTTGCGGGCGAGCGAGATACGCACGTCGGGCTGGTGAGCGAGAAGCGGCGTGAGACCGTCGCTTCGTTCGAGCACGTCGATTCCATGCAGCTCGAGGTTCACGAGCGCATCACCGATGCACATCTTGGTGAGACCTGCAGCGGCAAGAGGCCCAGCAAGCGTGAGGGCGGTGCCGATGAAGGGCAGACGCAAGCCTCGCGTCACCTGGATGGGTAGCTCGAGCAAGCCCGTACCTCGCTTCCAATAGGGCTTCCCCACACGATAGGGCGTCGTCGGGGCCGTGAGCACCCTCGGGTCGTCGATGACCGAGCGACTCATGCGACCCGCCACCGCGATCCGCATGATGGCCGCGGATTTCGCGGCGAAGTACGTCGGACACGGGAAGACGGACGAGTCGTACTCGACGCCAAGCTCCGCGAGGACCGAGAAGACCTCGTCGTTGATGGTGTAGCCCGGCGCACGAAAGCCTACGGGCGCCTCCCCCACCGCGCGCAGGATCGCGCGAACGCCGCCCTCGACTTGCGTCTTCACGCCTCCGCGTTCAAGGCGCGTGAGGTCGTACATGTGATCGAGCGAATGATTCGCAATCTCGTGTCCCGCACGATGCGCGCGCGAAAGAGCACTTGCAGCCTCTGGTCGCGTCAAGTCGGAGCCAATCGCGAAGAGTGTCAGCGGGATACCTGCGTCCTTCGCGAAGTGCTCGAGCCGTGCCACGGCCACGTCGTAGACGAGCGTACGCACGGGTCCATCGGGCTCCGGAAGGCCGTGAATCTGGAAGTAATTGGGTAGTTCGTCGAGGTCGACGCTTACCGCCGCGAGCCGCACGTTCGAAACGCTACCATAGCTCGGACAAAATAGAAAAAACGCCCGGCTCGTGAGAGCGCAGGCGCTTGGATTTTTCGAAGCAGTTGCGGGGAGCGGAGTCTTGGTAGACCCGCTCCCCTCGTTGCAATCAGTTGCCGATGGTCTTCGCGACTTCGGCTGCGAGGTCTTCCGTCTTCTTCTCGATGCCTTCGCCGAGTTCGAAACGGACGAACGACGCGATTGTCACGTCGGTGCCGACCTTCTTCGCGAGTTCGGCGCGAAGCTTCTCGATGGTGCCAGCGCCAGGCTCCCACACGTTGTCTTGGCCGAGGAGCGTCACTTCGGTGAACCACTTGGCAACCTTGCCTTCGATGATCTTCGGCCAGGCAGCTTCGGGCTTGCCCTCTTCCTTGAGCTGAGCTTGGAAGATCTCCTTCTGCTTGTCGACGGTGCTCGCAACGACTTGCGCCTTGTCGACGACCAGCGGGCGCATCGCGACGATTTGCATCGAGATGTTGTCCGCGAAGGCCTTCACGTCGGCGTTCTTCGCTGCATCGGCGTTCCCCGTGGTGATGCCCACGAGCGCTGCGTTCTTGCCACCCATGTGGATGTAGGCGTGAACGAAACCGTTGCCCGAAACCGAGAGCGAGTCCCAGCGACGGATCACGATGTTCTCGCCGATCTTGCCAGCGAGCTCGAGGCGCACGTCTTCGATCGTGCGGTCGGTGCCCGGGTACTTCGCGGTGCCGAGGTCGGAGCCGGCCTTGGCCGTGCTCGCGGCCTCGAGGACCTTACCCACGAACTCGCGGAACTGATCGCCACGGGACACGAAGTCCGTTTGGCAATTCACTTCGACGATCGTGCCGCTCTTGCCGTCGGCGGCGACCATGGTGCGAACTTCGCCCTCGGACGCAACCTTGCCTGCCGTCTTGGCAGCCTTGACGAGACCCTTCTTCAAGATGATCTCGACGGCGGCTTCCATGTCGCCAGAGGCCTCGGCGAGCGCCATTTTGCAGTCGCTCATGCCAGCCTGGGTACGCTCGCGGAGCTCTTTGATCATTACCGGTGTGATGTCACCCATGATGAAAATCCTTTTTCCTGGTTCTCTAGAGTTTGGGTTGTCGCCGTTCAGTTGGCTGCGGGCGCATCGCCTTCGCCACGGCTGGGTCGACGGTAGACGTCGGCCTGGGGACCGCGGGGTCCGCCGCCGCCACCGCCACCGCCACCGCCACCGTGAGCTTCCTCACGACCCGGTGCGTCCTTGCGGCGCTGCATGCCGAGCGCGATGGCGTCGGCCACGCGCGCGGTGATGAGTTTGATCGAACGGATCGCGTCGTCGTTGCCGGGGATCACGTAGTCGACTTGGTCCGGATCGCAGTTCGTGTCCGTGATGGCCACGATCGGGATGCCGAGCTTCTTGGCTTCCTGAACGGCAATCGTCTCCATCGAAGGATCGATGATGAAGACTGCGTGCGGGAGCGAGCCCATGTTCTTGAGGCCGCCGACGTACTTCTCGAAGCGCTCACGCTCCTTCTCGAGGCGCGAGACTTCCTTCTTCGGAAGCTGGAGGTAGGTGCCGTCTTCCTTCATGCGCTCGAGCTGCTTCATGCGCTCGAGGCCCTGCTTGATGGTGCGGAAATTCGTGAGCGTACCGCCGAGCCAGCGATTCACGACGTAGAAGGAGCCGCAGCGCGTGGCCTCCTCCTGGACGATTTCCTGAGCTTGGCGCTTCGTGCCGATGAAGAGCACGTGTCCGCCCGAGGCCGCCGTCTCTTCGACGAAACGGAAGGCCTTCGTGAAGAGGCGCGCCGTTTGGTCGAGGTCGATGATGTGGACGCCGTTGCGAGCGCCGTAGATGTATTGACGCATCTTCGGGTTCCAGCGCTTGGTCTGGTGGCCGAAGTGGACGCCTGCGTCGAGGAGCGTCTTGATGGGGAGGGCGAAATCGCCCTGAATCTGCGGGATACCTTGTGCGTTAACTTCCGTCATGATGATGCGCTTCCTTTTCGGTTGGGCCTCCGTTTTTCACCTTGGTTCGCAAGCGCCGCGGGGGCGGAACCTGCACCGGACCAAGGTTTGCGCGAAAAACGTGGGGATTTTCCCTCTGCCTATGCAGAAGGGACCCGCAAAGTACTCGTCTTTGTGCGGAAGTCAAACGGACTCCGACAGCCGCCCAGCGGAGGGGCCATGGGGACCTCCCGCCGTCCCTTGCTCCTTGTTTTCCGCCGTTATTTCATCGATAACGGCGACCATGCACTGGCGGATGCCCCTTCTCGCGCTCTCTTTTGCCGGCGCGGCCATGGGTACCCTTCAATGTGGCGGCAGCGGCAATGCTCCCCCCACGACGGCGACGGCCGGGAAGCCGCAGACGTCCCTCCCCGTTGCGAAGACCGCTGTGAAGGGGGAACTTGCACCGGCACCGGCCACCCCTCCCCCCACGGCGACGGCCATCGTCATCCCTGTCCGTGAGCAAGAGCTACGTCAGGGGTTTGCGGCTCGGCAGTACTTCATTTCCTGCTACCACGACGACTTGCGCCGAAACCGCAACGCTCAAGGTCGCATTTCCTTGCGCTTCGACATCATGCCCGAGGGTGACCTGCAGAAGCTCGAGGTCGCGGAACAGACCGGCGCGCTCTCGAAGGAGTTCGTCGATTGCCTGTTGACCGCCGTAGGCAAGGTCACCTTGAAACCGAGGCCGGGCTCGGAGCCGGTTCGTCTTACTTACCCCTTCAGCTTTTCGAGCGATTGGACGCAGCAACCATGACGACGACTAGACTCCTTCCGATGGCTCTCGTGTTGACCGCAGGCTCCGCGCTTTTCGCTCTGCATTGTGGTGGAGGAAAAGGTCGTACGGTCACGGGGCCCGGTCCCGAATACGAGGAGCCCTACGCGCCCGCGTCTGCCGCTCCCCGCGCCACGGTTTCGGCCTCGGCGCCTGCGCCAGCTGCAGCCCCGTCGTCCGCTTCGAGCGCAACGCCCGCCCCCGTTCCCACGACGCCACTCGTTCGACCCGCGGGTTGATCGAAAGGGCCAGCGAAACGACATGGACCTCACCGACTCCATTCTCGACACGACCGCACGGCTCGCCGCACTGGATTTGACGGCGGACGAAAAGCGCACGCTGCGAAAAGACCTGGGGGCGATCCTCGACTACGTGGAGCGCCTTCGAACCGTACCGGCCGAGGCGGTCGAAGCGCCCGACATGGTCTTCCCGGCGCTCCGTGCGGACGAGCCTCGCCCGGGCCTCGAACGGAATGAAGCGCTCGCCCAGGCTACGGGTTCCGATGGCGAGACATTCTCCGTGCCCCCTGTATTGGACACGCCGTGACGACCGCCCTCCTCACCGCAGAACGCGTGCGACGCGGCGAAACGTCCGCTGAGGCGGAGACCGCGCGTGCGCTCGCCCGCATCCATGCCGAGAATGGACAGCTCAATGCCTTTCTTGCGATCGACGACGACGGTGCGCTCCGGGCAGCCAAGGAAGTCGATGCGAAGCGTTCCCGTGGAGAGTCCCTGGGGCCCCTCGCAGGCGTTCCGATCGCGGTAAAAGATGCACTCTGCACTCGTGAACTCGCGACGACTGCCGCGTCGAATGTGCTTCGAGGCTACGTCCCGCCGTACGACGCGACCGTGGTGCGGAAGCTTCGCTCGGCAGACGCAGTCATCGTCGGCAAGACGAACCTCGACGAATTCTCGATGGGCTCCTCGACGGAAAACAGCGCGTGGGGGCCCACCAAGAATCCATGGGCGCTCGATCGCACGCCCGGGGGCTCTTCCGGCGGCAGCGCCGCTGCCGTAGCCGCGGGCCTCACACCGCTTGCGCTCGGCTCGGACACCGGCGGCTCGATACGTCAGCCTGCATCGTTCACGGGCACGGTCGGCCTTTGTCCCACGTATGGGAGGGTGTCTCGATACGGCCTCATCGCCTTCGCGTCGAGCCTCGATCGCGTCGGCCCGTTCGCGCGCACGGTGAGCGACGCTGCGGCGCTCTTCGACATCATCGAAGGGCCGGACGAACTCGATGCCACGTCTCGGAGGGCTCCTGCCGAGCCGGTTCGCCAGCACCAAGGCATTCGCGGGCTTCGCATCGGTATCCCGAAGGAATACTTCGGTGAGGGGCTTCAAGGTTCTGTTCGTGCATCGATCGAAAAAGCGCTCGCGCACCTCGAGGGCGAGGGAGCAGTGCTGCGCGAGTGTTCGCTTCCGAGCACGGAGCTCGCGATTGCTTCCTACTACGTTCTTGCGACAGCGGAGGCCTCCAGCAACCTCACGCGTTACGACGGTGTCCGCTATGGCGCGCGCGTCGCCGGCAAGGACCTCGGCGAACTCTATCGGCACACACGTGGGGCGGGTTTTGGCGTCGAAGTGAAGCGCCGCATTCTCCTCGGCACCTTCGTGCTCTCGAGCGGCTACTACGACGCCTACTACGAGAAGGCGAACGCGGCGCGAGCGCTCATTCGGCGGGAACTCTACGCTGCGCTCGAGGGCGTCGACGTTCTGTGCACGCCGACCACGCCGACGCCCGCGTTCCGCTTCGGCGAGATGCAAGATCCGTTGTCGATGTATCTTGCAGACATCTACACGCTACCGGCGAGTCTCGGCGGCCTTCCAGCCCTCACCGTCCCATCGGCCCCCTGCGCAGAAACGCACTTACCGATTGGTCTTCAGATCATCGGAAAGCCGTTCGACGAGCGTACACTCTTCGAAGTTGGAAGCGAGGTAGAACGTGGCTTTCCTCCGAGCCTCCCCCCCGGAATCGCGGAACCGTCGTGACCCATTATGACGTTTCTCCGGTCAGAAGCGACGACGCCGACGCGCTCGCGGCCTTCTTCGACCGCGCCGGGTCCACGTGCTTTTGCCGCTATTGGCACTTCACGGGAGACAAGAATGCATGGCTCGAACGCTCGGCGTTCGACCCGAAAGCGAACGAAGCGGATCTCCGAACGGGTCTGAAGAACGCGGACCCCTCCGCGCTGGGCCTGTGCGCCCGCAACGGCGATGGGCTCGTCGTGGGCTGGCTCAAGCTCTCGACGCTCTCTGACGTTCCCAAACTCCGGAACCTCAGCGTCTATCGAAGACTCGACCTCGACGCGTCTGCCCTAGTTATCGGATGCCTGCTGGTCCTCCCCGACCATCGCGCGCAAGGAGTGGCGCGCGCGCTCGTTCGAGGAGCCATCGCTCGCGCCCGCGCTTTGCCGGAAGTGACGCGGCTCTACGCGTTTCCGCGCCGAGCGGAAGCCCGCCTACACGACGAGGAAGCCTGGATGGGCCCGTATGCCATCTACGTGGCGGAGGGGTTCATCCAAGCGTCCGGCGAAGACCCCTATCCTGTCCTCGTTCACCCCCTATAAACGCTGCGCTGGGCTTTCCATCTTCTCCAAGGCCGAAGGGGCCAAAGCACGGCGCTACGCGTAGGTTCAAGTCGGGGCCGCACCCTAGCCGCAGCGCCGTTCGGCGCTTGCGTTCGCTGGCCCCGCTCCCCGCTGCCTCGAGCCGAAGGGGCCAAAGCTAGGCGCTACGCGTAGGTTCATGTCGGGGCCGCAGTCGCTGGCCCCGCTCCCCGCTTCGGCGCTCGCGTGGGTTCGCGGCGGCAGAGTTCTCGCGAAAGTGCGGGGGTTACCCCGTCCGAGATTCCCTCACGAGCGCTTCGCTCCGCATTTTGCGTTTGATGATGGTCGGCGTTTGGATTTGAGACGACGCCCTGGCGCGGTCACTCGGAGAGGCACCCCCGTACACTTTCGCTTGGGGGGCGCGAGATTCGAGTCGCCGTTAAGAAGTGCGGCGTCGAGCGGCGGGAGGCGAAAGACTCGAGACAAAACTTAACGGAGAATCGCGGCAGCTCTTCGCAGAGCGGAGGCGCGGGGGCGCGGTCTTCGATATCCACTCTCGCATCGTTCTCCCGTCGGCCGCACGTTCGGAGCCACGCAGAGCGGCGGTTATCGTCCAGTCGTCAGAGTGACCAGGACAGGAACGCGAAGCGCCGCCGCGCGAGCGCGAAAGAACATGCGGCGTAGCGAATCGCAGGTGAGCGCGGGCATCTACGTTTCCCGGCGACGCGAGAATGACTGCGAGGAGGAGAGCGAAGCCGTGACCCCCGCGCCGCAGCGTTCTTCCCCCGAGCTGCACCACGAGCGCCGAAGCGGGGAGCGGGGCCAGCGAACGCAAGCGCCGAACGGCGCTGCGGCTAGGGTGCGGCCCCGATCTGAACCCTCGCGTAGCGCCGAGCTATGGCCCCTTCGGCCCGAGAAGAAGGAAAAGCCTAGCGCAGCGCCTTCCCGGCCCCGATCTGTTACGTGCGCGCCACACAACCGTCACGAAAAGAAGAGAAGGTGCGCCAACATGTTCGGTATCGGCAACAAGGACGAGTTCTTCTTTCGCTCATTTCGCGATCATGCGGCTCAAATCGTGAGCGCCGCGCAGGACCTCGAGATGGCCTTGAACGACGTTGCGAAGCGCCCCGCGCTGGCTGCGAACATCAAGGAGGCCGAGCACAAGGCCGACGACATCACGCATGGCGTCATCAAGCAGCTCCGTGAGACCTGGCTCACGCCGCTCGACCGAAACGACATCTATACCCTCATCAAGACCCTCGACGACGTGGTCGACTCGATCCTCGCCGTCGCCGAGCGCCTCGTCATCTTCGAGATTTCCGATGTTCGCAAGGAAGCCACCGACCTCGGTCACGTCGTCGTGGCTTGCGCCGAAGAGCTCCAGAATGCGGTATCGCTCCTCGAAGGGTTCAAGAACCCCGAGGCTCTTCTCGAGAGCTGCCGCAAGATCGACAAGCTCGAAAGCGAAGCGGACGGCATCTTCCGCCGCGCCCTCGGCAATATCTACAAGAAGGGACCTCCGGCTCTCGATGCCGTCGACATCCTCAAGTGGCGAGACGTTTTCGACTACCTCGAGAAGGCCACGGACTGCGCCAACGACGTCGCGAACATCCTCGAAGGAATTCTTCTCGAGTACGCATGATCGCGCTCGTATCCATCATCGTGCTCGCGTTGGTGTTCGACTACATCAACGGTTTCCACGACGCCGCCAACTCGATCGCGACCATCGTCTCGACCCGCGTTCTTTCGCCTCGCGCGGCGGTCGTTTGGGCCGCCATCTTCAACTTCATCGCATTCATCTTCTTCAGCACGCACGTGGCGGGGAACATCGCGAAAGGCGTCGACTCCCACGTCGTGACGCTCGCGCTCGTCGGGTCCGGGCTCGTCGGCGCCATCGTCTGGGACCTGCTCACGTGGTGGTGGGGGCTTCCCACGTCCTCGTCCCACGCCCTCATGGGAGGGGTGGCCGGTGCAGCGGTGGCCAAAGCCGGATTCGGCTGTTTGGACGGTCCGTTCTTCAAGAAGACCGCCATCTTCATCGTCGTGTCGCCAATGCTCGGCATGCTCCTCGGATACGTCCTCATGCGCGTGGTGATGCTCCTCTTCGCCAGGAGCCCCCAGCGTAAAGTCGACAAGACGTTCCGACATCTCCAGTTCGCTTCCGCGGCGCTCTATTCGCTCGGTCACGGCGGCAACGACGCGCAGAAGACCATGGGAATCATCGTCGCCGCACTCGTGGCGGCCGGTCACTTGAAGGCCAAGGCCGACGTTCCTCTCTGGGTCGTTCTCGCGTGCCACCTCGCGATGGGTCTCGGCACCCTCACCGGCGGCTGGCGCATCGTGAAGACGATGGGCATGAAGATCACGAAGCTCCAACCCGTGGGCGGCTTCTGCGCCGAGACCTCCGGCGCCATCACCCTTTTCTTGGCGACGCGCCTCGGCATCCCGGTATCCACGACGCACACCATCACCGGAGCGATCGTCGGCGTGGGCAGCGTGCGCAAGTTGAGCGCGGTGCGCTGGGGCGTTGCAGGCCGTATCGTGTGGGCCTGGGTCCTCACGGTCCCCGGCGCCGCAGCCATCAGCGCAATCTCGTACCTCGTGCTTCGTCAGTTCGGCATTCGCTGAGCACCCCGGCGTCCGGGCCAGAGGCAACGTTTCGTGTGACGACCTCGACGTGGATGACCAGCACTAGGTCATGATGCGGGGCAGCGGACTCGGCAAGAAGTCGATCGAGGGTACCTCCGGGTCGACCCACGCGTCACATGAGAGGATGTCGCAGCAGAGTCCAAGGAAGATTGCGCGATCGACTTCTTCGGACGTAGCCGTGCGGCTTGCAATGGCTTCGCTCCGCAGCTCGGGGACCGAGAAGCGCGGCGGCACCGTCGAGAGCACGCGCTCTTCGCGTTCAGGGAGGCGGAATGTGCCG
The DNA here is from genome assembly GCA_046351415.1 of Polyangiaceae bacterium. Taxonomy (GTDB): domain Bacteria; phylum Myxococcota_A; class Polyangia; order Polyangiales; family Polyangiaceae; genus JABFRG01. The sequence goes on from JAXLYO010000007.1 coordinate 276,534, forward strand.
AGGCGCACGGGCTCCTTGCGAACACGAAGCACCGGCGCGTCACCGAGCTTCGCGACGAGTCCTGCGATTTCCTCGCTCGAATAGTGTTCCTTCAGCCCGCGTGCGATGAGCTCGAACGGGCGAACGCCGAGCGGCAGCGTGTCTTCGTTGGCCACGAGACCTGACTCGAAGAAGATCTCGCCTGACTCCCAACGAAGCACTTCCATGACACGCTCTTCGAGCTGCGCAAAGGCTGCGCGGAAAAGGTCGGTCGGCCGCATGATGCCGAGCCCAACGAGCGCATCACCGAGGTGACCGTCGTAGTCCGGCAGCATCGCGAGGGCCATCTCGACCTCCATGCGCAAAAGCTGCCCCCGACGGACGAGACTCTCGCCGAGGAGTTCGCTCTTGTCGGTCGATACGACGTACTCCGGCACGCCGTCGACGAAGTAGATTCGCTTCTTGCGTGCCCCCTGCATGAGCGTGAGCGCGCCCGTCTCGCGGCGCATCGCAATGCGGAAGAGACGTGCGGGCAAGGTCGCGCGATCGATCTGACTCCGCGGCGCTTGGCTCTTCTTGACCTCTTCGACCCACCTCGCGGATGGACGCAGCGCGATCGGCACGAGTTCGGAGTAGCTGACAGCCGTCGCGAAGGGAGAAGAACCGCGGGCAATCTGCGCGTCGGGCGCGAGACCACCGGTCGCGAATATCTCGACGACTTCCGGATACGTGAAGGGACCACGGATGCGACCTGCCTCGCGAATGGTCCACACACGCGGGAGCGATTGCGGCGCTGCCTTCGAAAGGATCGGAGAAATGCTGTTCGTCGGTGTCGACAGCGACGGAAGGTTGGGCATCGGTGGTGCGGCCGGACCGAGCTCGAGAACCGACGCAACTGAACCACCGCGGCGCTCACGCTCTGTCGGCGGCAATGAAGAGAGCTTCCGGACCGGGGGACGCGAGCCGACGAGCTCGAGGGCTTGCAGCGTGGACGCAAGTGCCGCGGCGGTGGGCGCGAGACGACGGCGACGGAGCAGCGTCTCGACCGCCTCGTTCATGTGCGCCGCCGATGCGTAGCGATCGTCGGGGTTCCTCGCCAGCGCGCGATACACGATGGTCGCGACGTCGTCGGGAATTCGATGGCGATGGCGCTCGAGCACGGTGAGGTCGCTGTCGCGAATTTGACGGAGGACATCGAGTTCGTTCTCGGCGCGGAAGAGCGGCTCGCCCGCGAGCAGCTCGCCCAGCAGAATGCCGACGGTGAACACGTCGTTGCGAGGATCGAGCTCGCGCCCGATGACCTGCTCGGGCGACATGTACCCGAGCTTGCCCTTCAGCTGGCCGACGTCGGTGCGGCGATCGGTACCGGCGGCGCGCGCGATACCGAAGTCGGTGAGCTTGACCGCGCCGCCTTCCGACAACAGCACGTTGCTCGGGGACACGTCGCGATGCACCACGCAAAGCGGGAGGCCGTCGTGGCCGCGCGCATTGTGTGCGTAGTCGAGCGCGCGAAGCACACTACCAACGATGTAGAGGGTGACCTCCAGACTGACCACGCTGGGGTCGCCGGCCATCGCTCGAAGCAAGCGCGCTGCACTCGTGCCTTGGATGTACTCCATGGCCATGTAGAGCTCGCCGTCTTCTTCACCGAAGTCGAAGACCGAAACCACATTGGGGTGGGAGAGCTGCGCAACGACGCGCGCCTCGTCGACGAACATGTGGACGAAGTCGACGTCGCACGCGAGATTCGGCAAGATGCGCTTCAGAGCGACTTGTTTTCGAAACCCGTGCGGGCCCTCTCGGCTCGCCAAGTACACCTCAGCCATGCCTCCGGTCGCGAGCAGCGACTCGACGACATAGGGCCCCACCCTCGGGGGCGAGAGACGAGATGACATCACTCTCTCATGATAGCGCATTTCGGCGCGGTGTCCGCAAAACTCCAGCAAAATCCAAGAATTATTCAGCGTAGCTGTATTGGTGCGACGAGGTGCGGTAGCGTCGTCCATCACCCTCGTGACGACACCTTTCCTCCCTCGCTCCCCCCGAACCCCTTCGGTTGAACCGTGAACAAGGCGGAGGCAAGTGGCGTCGTCATCCTCGACAAGCCGGTAGGGCCGACGAGTCACGACGTCGTCGCGCGGGTGCGAAAGCACTTTGGTCAACGAAGCGTCGGACACGCCGGGACACTCGACCCGTTTGCATCCGGTGTCTTGGTCGTCGCGCTGGGCGAAGGGACCAAACTCGTACCCTATCTCACTCAAGCGGAAAAAGCTTACTCGGCCACTCTCGTACTCGGTGCGACGACGCCCACCTTCGACCCCACCGAGCCCGTCTCCGAACGCGCTGCCCTCGCCCCCTCCCTCGTCACGGAGCTACACGAAGGACGCGGCCCGCTCCTCGAAGCAGCCTTCGCGCTCGAACGATCGCGCACGCACCAGGTGCCTCCCATGCATTCTGCCATTCACGTTGGGGGGACGCGCGCCTATGCCCTCGCGCGTCAAGGCACTCACGTGGACCTTCCCGAACGTCCCGTGAGCGTCAAAGCGCTTTCGCTCGATACATGCGGTATACATACACATGACGGCACGGCTTCCCTCACTTTCTCGGTCGTCGTCTCGAAAGGATACTATGTTCGTGCGCTCGCCCGAGACCTCGCAGCCGCGCTGGGAACCGTGGGACATCTCACGATGCTCCGCAGGACGGCAGCCGTCCCCTTCACGGTCGAAGAGGCCGAACCGCTCGCATCGGCGCGTGTCCTCGAGATGGCAGAAGTCGCACGGCGCATCCTCCCCGCGGTCACCTTGACCGAGAAAGGCACCATCGACGCGCGTATGGGTCGCGCGATAGCCGAGACAGACCGTTTTCCGCACGTGAGCGAACCGGCCGCCTGGTTTTCGGCGGAGGGCGAACTCGTCGCAATCGGCGAAGGTGACCGCGTCCTACGCGGGTTTCGGCCTACTTCTTCTTCGCCAGAATCTTGATGCGCTCTTCCGCCTTCGAGGCGAGCGGTCCCTTCGGTTCGAGCTTCAGGTACGCTTCGTACTCCTTCGTCGCGAGGTCACGTTTGCCCTCTTCGGCATAGCGGCCGCCGAGATAGAAGTGAGCGGGGCCGTACTTGGCGTCCGACGTCGTAGCCGCCTTGAGGTCTGTCGTCGCGCCCGCCTTGTCTTCTGCGCCGAGCTTGCAGAGCGCACGGTACGTGCGGAGCTCCGCCGCATCTTTCTGCCCGATGGCCTGATCGAGCGTCGCAATGCAGTCCTTGAACGCGCCGACGTTCTTGAGCTCGAACCCTACCGAAGCGAGAACGCCGAGGTCGCCACTGGCCGCATCACGCGCAGCCTTGAGCTTGGCGACCGCCTGTTCGTTCTGCTTCCACTTCCCGAGCCACTGTCCGTACGTGAGCAGCACCATGGCGTCTTTGGGAGCGAGCTTCACCGCTTCGTCGAAGGACCGCGCGGCTTCGGCTTCCGCCCCGCCCTTCATCGCGAGGGCGAGTGCGAGGTTTGCATGCAGAGTCGCTTGATCTTTCCGAAGCGTCGCTGCCTTGCGAAGCACGGCGATGGCATCGTCGATTTGACCAGAATCGATGAGGAGCGCGCCGAGGTTCGTGGCTGCTTCGACGAGGTCAGGCCGCTTCCCGAGGGCTGCGCGATAGTTGCGCTCTGCACCCGCCTTGTCGTTCTGCTTTTCGGCGACGACACCGAGGTAGTAGAGCGCCTCGCCGCTTTCTGGATCCTGCTTCAGCGCCGCCTCGAACGCGGTCTTGGCGCCGGGAAGGTCGTTCGCTTCGAGCGCCTTCGTCCCCTTCGTGATGGTCGCCTGTGCCGGCGACGCCTTGGCCGGGCCGCCCGTCGCATGCGGTGCCGCAGTGGGGGCCGAGATCACGGGGTCAGGCACTTCTGCAGGCTTTTCCGGCCCTCCGCAGGCGAACGACGTGGCAACCAGCAAGGACGAAAGGAGGGCTTTTTGCGACATGTTCATATGGACGCGCGACTTTGAACGAACTTGGGTGGTTCCGCAATGGCGAGAAGAAGTCGTTCGCGGACGCGACTGAAGTCGGCCGGCGGAATGCGCTGTCCGTCCTCGCCCGTCACGTAGAAAATGTCAGCGACCTTGTTTCCCTCTGTGTTGACCTTCGACGAAGAAATTCGGAGGCCGAGGTCCGTGAGAGCGCTCGCGATCGCATAGAGCAAGCCGGGGCGGTCCTGCGCGAACACTTCGATGACGGTGAACCGTGATGACGCGAGGTCATCGATGACCACTTCGGTGGCGACCGTCGGCGCAGGACGCTCTCGCCATGGCGAATGACTCTGCATGCGGCCCGTGACCACCTGACTCGCGTCCGCTTCTCCGGAACACAGCTTCTTGAGCAGCGGCAAGAAGGCTTGGAGGGGCTCCGGTGCCGCGTGAGTTCTGCCTTGCGCTCCCTGCGCACGCGAACGTACCCAGAACGTGTCGACGGCTTCAGAGCTGCCACGCGATTTGCCTTGGCCGCCGTTCGTCCGCGAGTAGACCTGCGCCGAGAGAACGTCGAGCCGCGCACCCGTGAACGCCGCGGCGATGCGCGCCAGCAGACCCGGCATGTCGTCTGCTACGACGCACACTTCGAAGTACTCTTCGCTGTCGGCGGCGCGCCACTCCGCATGCGCGACCTCGGCCCCCCGACGCGCAGATACGCCGGCGTGCCAAGCGGTGTTCTTCGCGTCGTTCGCAGCAAAATAGCGCGCCGGCATTCCTTCCACGAACCGCGCCGCGTCTTCCTTCGAGGTCTGGTCGGACAGGAGCTCTTGGACCGCTCGAACGAGGTCCTCCCTTCCCGTGGGTGCGCGTTCACTGCGAGCACCGGCGAGGAAAGCATCCGTTCGATAGTAGAGCTCGTCGAGCATTTTGGCCTTCCACGACGTCATGGCCGTGGGGGACGTAGATGCGATGTCGACCACGGTCAAAAGGTACAGCTCCCGGAGGCTCTCCCGCTGAAGGTCCGCCGAAGGGGGTTCCTTCGCGTCTTTGAAACGAAACGCCGTGGCGAAGTCGGAGAGCGTTTGCTCGTCGTCGAGGTCACGCCGCGTGGCTGTATGGTACATCGAAAGGTGCGAAGCTGTGAGCCCAGCCACCGCGCGCACTTCTTCAGCGACCATCCCGAGGCGAGGAAGAATCACCTGGCAGAGGTCGGCACCGCTCGCAGAGTGGTTCTTTCGCGACCCTTCGGCATCGGGATACCCCTTGCCCACGTCGTGCAGCAGCGCAGCCATGAAGGTTACCCTCGGACGCGACATCTCCGCTGCGAGCCTGGTTGCCAGCGGAAAGGTCGCTGCGAGGTCACCGCGACACAGCGCGGCGAGCATCGAAACGGCGCGCACGCTGTGAACGTCTACCGTATAGACGTGGTACACGTCGTGATGCGCGCGCCCCGTGACCGGACGAAACTCCGGGATCATCGCGAGCAGGAGCCCCATGTCATGAAGCTCCGAAAGCACGATGCCGGTCCTCGGCCCTTGTTGCGCGCGCGCCTGCACCTCGGCAACCCACGTGACGAGGCGAATGAAAAGCGGCCCAGCTTCCTCGCTCGCACGGAGTTTTTCCGCGAACGTATCGTCGGAGAGCGCCTGGACGATTGCGTCGCGGGCATAGCCGAGAACCGGCGCCTGTCGCTCGGCCGCTGTAAGATACACACGAAGAGCAATGGCGGGGTCGGCCTGGAGCACCGAGCGATCGGATAGCGTGACCTGCCCGTCGAAAAGCCGTAGGCCTCGGCCGAGATCGACCTCGACCGGCTTGCCGCGCCTGGGAGCTTGCGGCGCAAGCCGATGCATGAGGCTCGTGGTGGCGCTGCGAATCGAGCGCGCGTGCCCGTAGTAGTCTTGCATGAGGAGCTCCGCACCGAGAGCTCCTTCGCCGTACGAGAGCGCGCCAGCGATCGCTTCCTGGGCTTCGAACGTGAGGCGTTCCGAGCGTCGACCAGCATGAACGTGGAGCCGTTGCCGGAGCTCCCAGAGGAACGTCTCGGCCTCGACGAGCTCGTCCGCTTCTCGTGGCAAGAGGGCGCCAATCTGCACGAGAGAACGCCAAACGTCGCTGCGAAGGGCAAAGCGCGCGGTCGCAAGCCATCGCATGGCGTCGAGGTCACGTAGGCCCCCAGGGCTGCTCTTCAGGTCGGGCTCGAGCAAGTAGACCGTGCCCCCGAAGCGCTCATGCCGCGCGGCAGCCTCGTTCTCGAGGTCGGCAACGAGGCGATCGAGGGGCAGCTCGCGCGCTCGGAGTGCCGCAAGCGGTGCTTCGCTGCCGCTGACGAGCCGAGCGTCGAGCATGGCCGTGCGGAGAACGAAGTCTTCGGCGAGGGCCGTGAGCCCTTCGTCGACGGAAAACACTTGGTGACCAATCGATGCGCCCGAGTCCCACAACGGGTAGAGGAGCGCGTCTACCGCGGTCGAAGCGCGATCGCGATCCAGGTTCGAAGGCGTCACGATGCGAAGGTCGAGGTCGGACCCGAGCGAAAGCATCCCGCGACCCCAGCTACCGACAGCGACCAACGCGATGGACTCGGTCGTGCCTCCGCGCGGCTCCCAGAGAGCGCGCACTTCGGCGTCGAACCATGCGGCGCGTGCACGGGCAACGGTGAGGCCCCCCTCCCCTTGCGAGATGCGACGTGCAAAATCTCGCGATGCAGCCTCGACACGATTCCGGAGGGATTCCACGCCCGCAGTGTCTCAAAGGGATCGAAAAGACCCAAGGACAAAGGCACCTCGCGCGTCAGAGGGGCATGCGAACGACCCTTGCCGTCATGGCCTGCCTTTCCTGCCTCTTCTCTTCTTCCCTCGCCGGCGCGACCGAGACCTCACGCGGCTCGTCGACGTGCAAGGCCTCCTACCAGGAGCAGAAGATCGGCAGCGACCAAGCCGTCACGTTTTGTGACGACCCTTTGCTCGCCGACGACGGCGCACCGATCATCGCCGCTACGGGGCACCCCGGCCGAGCCTTCCGCGCGAACCTCATTCGCCCACGGACGCAATTCGTCACGGAGCTGCTCAAGACCGTAGAAAACCTCTGACGGCAGCCGACGAGGCGCTCATCGAGCAAGGCGCGATTTGATGGCCGCGATGGCCTTCTTCAGCTGACCGCCTTTGTCGAGACATGCGTAGGCATCCGTGGGAACCGGCGCCTTCTTGCCGGGCACTTTGCGATAGGTGATTGCATGAAGCGGCTCGAGGAGCTCGAGATACGCGAGCGCACGCCCGTCGCCGAACTTCTCGGCCTCGGCGAAGTACGGGACGGCTTCGCACCCTTGCCCGGCTTCTTTGAGGGCGAGCGCGACGGCCAGAGAGCGCGAGGCTCGTTCGCGCATGGCCGGCACCCGGAGTGCGCGTTCTGCCCGGGCCATCGACGGTTTCGACCCCGGCGTGAGCGAGAGGCGATAAAGCAGGTCTGCGACGGCCGGATGCGGGTTTTGCTCCAAGAACGTGTAGGCCACATCCATCGTCACAGGAGCTGCGGCTGCGCTTTCGACCCCAGTCAAGAACGTCGGCGTCAGTGCGAGGTCGGCATTTTGCTTCGCGAGCAACGTGAGCGCCGCGATGGCTTCTTTCGCCCTTCCTTTCGCGAAGCAGTGCGTCGCGATCGTTTGTTGGATGCTCGGCGCTTCGAAGCTCGCCTGCGATCGTTCGAGAAGCACGCGGCCTTCGGCAACTTCGCATCGTTCGAGAAACACCATGGCACTCGCCGTGCTTGCCGCCGGAGGAAGCGAACCGATCGGCGCGCCGCTCGGTGGCGTGAGAACCATCGCTTCCGTGGTGCGTGAAACAGCGGGCGGCTCCGGCCGCAGAAGGCTCACCACCGACACGATGGCGATCAAGAGGAGCGGAGCTGCAGCCGCGATGGCGATTCGAACCGCCTTTCGCCGCGGGGCAAATACGGGTTCGCTGTCGAGACCGATCGAAGCCGCGTGTGCCTGGATCTCGCCCGTTTGCAGCGTGGTGGGGGCGAGTGTCTCCCCGCGAACGGACGCGCGCGCGCTCGGACGCACGGATGGGGAGCGTTGCGGTCCGAAGCCACATTCCTCGGCCAACGAGAGAAGCGCCGCCTCGACCTCGTAGGCATCCGCTGGACGATCACTCGGCTCTTTCGCCAGCAGCGTTCGAACGAACGCCTCGATGCGCGGGTCGACCTCGACGTCAGGGGCGCGCTCCCGCATGGGCGGTATGGGCGCCGATACGTGCATGGTGAGGACGAGAAACTCCGTGGGAGCCACGAAGGGGCGCGCTCCCGTCAACATTTCGTACAGAAGGACGCCGAGCGCATAGAGGTCGGCGCGGGCGTCGACTTCGTGACCCATCGCCTGCTCCGGCGCCATGTAGGCGGGCGTACCGTGCACCATTCCGATGCGCGTGAGCGGCTCATCGTCCTTGCGCGAGCCGAGAACGCTCATGGGGACGCGGGCGATCCCGAAATCCAGGATCTTCACGAAATCGGGGTCGTCACCCCGCGCGACGAGCATGATGTTCTCGGGCTTGAGGTCACGATGCACGATGCCGAGTTCGTGCGCGCGAACGAGTCCGCTACAGATCTGTGTCGCAATGTGGAGCGCTCGTTTCGGGGCCAGCGCGCCGTATTGTCCGAGAGCGCTGCGAAGAACGATGCCGTCGAGATACTCGAGCACCAGAAAGAACGAACCGTCCGCGAGTTGACCGAAGTCCTTCGCGGTCGCCACGTTCGGGTGTTCGACATGACTCGCGGCCACGGCCTCTCGTTCGAAGCGAGCGACCGCATCGGGCTTGTCGTTCGATCGGCCGTGGAGAATCTTCAGCGCGACGTGCTTGCGCATGAGCACGTGCTCAGCGAGGTAAACCTGTCCCATGGCGCCTTCGCCGAGGCGGCGCTCGATGCGGTATCGGTCTGCGAGCACCTGACCCACGAGCGAGACGCGGCTCTCCGATACGGCGCTCGCCTCGTCGACCATGTCGGCGACGCGCGTCGGAGAACTCTGCAGGCGCGGCGCATCCGTCCGTTCTCTTCGTTTGCCCCCGCGTTGTGTTCGCTGCACGCTCATTCGTTGGAGCGCGCAGATGCCCCATTTTCGGGGTGCGCGCGCTTGGCGACATAAATGGCACGAACCAGGTCGCTGTGCCACTAAACTAGCAAGGACGAGCGGCCCCCTGGAGCGTGAAGCCCTGGATCATCCGTGCCACCCGTTTCGAAGGTGCGTGCAGCGAAGCCTCGTGGAAACGAGGCCTAACTCCTCGCAATCATTGGTCGCACAATGTAGGATAAGGTGGCATCGTTCGTGCTTGAAGCGGGGCATGAGATCCCTCGCCACCGCGATCCTTCTCTCCCTTCCCCTCGCCGCGACGACCATGACTGGCTGCGCCTCCGCCGATGGCGAGGAGGTCGGGGAGGCGGAGGACGACCTCACGAAAGCGACCCTCCAATTCCAACAGGGGGCCGGAGAGGCTCTCTCCCTGAAGAGCGGCACGAAGTTGCTCACGTGCACCGAACGCTTCTCGGGCATTGCCGGCGATCGCGTCACGTGCAGTACGACCGGCGAAAAGGTGCAGGTCATCTTGAAGAAGACCGGCAAGCCCGTGGTCGTTCGCGATGTGAGCCGCAAACGTGCATATTACACATGCACGACCACGGGACGCGCTGGCAGTTTGCCGAAAGACTTGAAGTGCACGGAGACAACCCTTCGCAAACGAGGCACGGGTGGCTTGTCGTCACCGTTCGATTCGAGCGTCACCGGTATCAGTATTCCGAATGCGCATTGGGTGGGCGAAGGAAAAAGCGTACTTCGAGGCATGGAGCCGAGGACGCCCGCGCAGTTTTCCGAGCTCAAGGCAGCGGGAATCAAGAACGTCGTCATCTTCAAGAACCCGACGGGCGACGACGATGTCGGAAACGAGATCGAAGCCTGGGGTCTTCCTGAGGAAGACGTCCTTCACGTTCCCTTCAAGTGGAAGGACTTGGACGGCTTCAAAGAGCCCTGTGAGCAGACGCTCGAAGCCCTTGCCTTCATCAAGGCAAAGACCAAAGCGCGTGAGAAGGTCTTCTTCCACTGCACGGTCGGTGAAGACCGCACCGGCTACCTTGCTGCCCTCTACCGCGTCATCTTCGAGGACCTCGACGCTCGCAAGGCGTTCGACGAAGACATGTGCGAGCACGGCTATGGTTCCGGGAATCCGCAGAAGCCCGGCTTCGTGACGGGAGCGCTCGACGATGGCCTCGGACCGCTCTATCGCTCGATGGCGTACCTCGTGAGCAAAGGCGCGCTCACCAAGAACCTCGAAACGAGTGTCTGCGCGAGGGAGCCTTCCGTACCGGCGAACTTCATGAAGGAGCCGCTGAAATGCGGCACGTCGACCACGCTCGTCCCTTGATCGTGCGACCTTGCGCGCCCGGCGATCGGCGTTAGAACAATCGCGTTTCCGCTCGTGCGCGATTGCATCCCGTCACTTCCCTGACGGCACGCCCGCCTTGGCGTTTCTCGGGGCCCTGCTAAGGTGGGTAAGCGCGCGATTTCTTTGGCCCGACTTTTGCTTCTGCCGAGACCCCATATGAAGACATTTGCTCTTTTTGCCCTTACGGTCCCAGCTCTTCTCGTGTTCGCCTGCACCGCGGAGGTGACGACGACCGGGGGCGGCTCGAACGCCGACGGAGGCGCGACCGCGCCCGTACAGACCCTCGCCCCCGAGCTCGGAACTGGCGATAAGACGCCCGGTTCGGTAACGCTCACCCAAATTGCCGGTCCTGACGAGGCATTGAAGTACCCGACGAGCCTCGCCTTCAATCCGGAGCGTCCAAGCGAACTTTGGATCACGAACCGCGAAGACAACAGCATGGTTCTCGTCTTCGACGCACCCACCGAGTCGCGTCGCGCGGAACGCAGGCACGAAGGCGCCATGGCGCACTTCATGGACAAGCCCATGGGCATCTCGTTCGGCGCGCCCGAAACCACGTTCGGTTCGGTCGGCACCTTCGCTACATGCGGCGAGTCGCGCAACGAGATGGGGACCGGGGACGGCAAGGGCAACAACTTCATGGGTCCGGTGCTCTGGACGAGCGACCTCGCGATCTTCACGAAGAAGGATCCGAAGGGGCTCGGCTCGCACATCGACATGCTCCATTCGAGCCCCTTGTGCATGGGCATCGTCCACGAGGCTTCGAACGTCTACTGGGCGTTCGGCGGCTTCGACAGCACGATTCATCGCTACGACTTCAGGCAGGACCACGACGTCGGCAACGACGACCACTCCGACGGAGAGATTCGCTGGTACGGCAAGGGCCTTTTCGCGCGCGTCGAGAACGTGCCGAGTCACCTCGCCTTCCGCGCATCGGACAAGATGCTTTTCATCGCCGATACCGGGCACGCCCGCATCGCCCTTCTCGACACGAAGACCGGCAAGGAGGCTTCCAGCGGACGGAATCCCGACAACCTCGTCGTCAACAAGGTCATGGCGGACGCCGTCATCACGGACTTCATCGCTGCCGATAGCGGCCTCGTGAAGCAGCCCTCAGGCCTCCTCCTCAAAGGTGACTACCTTTACGTGGCTGACTACGAGAACGGTCGCATCTCCGCGTTCAACGCAAAGGGCGAGCGCGTGAACTACCTCGACACGGGACTCGCCGGTACGCTCGGCGGCATGACGTTCGGCCCCGACAACAAGCTCTATTTCATCGACATGAACGGCAACCGCGTGCTGCGGATCGACCCCAAGAAATAGATCCAGGAGAACCTTGCTCGACCTCGTCGTCCTCCATGAACACCCCGAGTGGCAGAAGCCGCTCTTCTCGGCGCTCACCAAGCGGGGCATCGAATTTGCGCCGTTCGACCTTAAACGCGCGGCATTCGACGTCGACGGGTTACCGGCTGCACGTCTGTACTTCAATCAGGCGAGTCCAAGCGCCTACGTGCGCGGCAACACTCGGGCGGTGCCGCTTGCCCTTTCGTACATGCGTGCCCTCGAACTGGGCGGCGCGCGTGTCTTGAACGGCTCCGAGGCATTTGCTTTGGAGCTGTCGAAGACGGCGCAGGGAGCACTCCTTCAGAAGCTCGGCGTCGCGCACCCGCGGGCGATCGCGTTCAACGACGTCGAGGCCGTGCTCACCCAATGGAACGAATGGCCCGCGCTGCTCAAGCCCGAGCAAGGTGGCAGCGGCGCGCGCATGTTCCTCCTCGAAAGCGCAGACGACCTGAGGCGGCTCCTCCAGGAGCGAAACGATCTTTGGGAGCCTGACAACCTTCTCCTCGTCCAAGAGTACTTCCCGGTCCCGGAAAATCGCGGCATCATCCGTATGGAGTTCCTCGGCGGCGAGCTCCTCTACGCCATGCGGGTCGTATCACACGGCGCCTTCAATCTGTGCCCTTCGCCCCTTTGCAACCCGGACGACGGAGAAGGCGGCGCCTGCGCGATCCCCGAAACCAAACCCGCGGCGCCCGTCGAGTTCTATCCGTACCCCGAGGTCCCCAAGGCCGCCGTCGAAGCCGGTGCGCGAATCATGCAGGCTGCACGCATCGACGTGGGCGGCATCGAGTACCTGGAGTCGAGTGACGGTCGCTTCGTCTTTTACGACATCAATGCCAACTCCAACTTGCGACCAGCTATCGCTCAATCATTCGGATTCGACCCCTTCGAGCGCGTGGTCGACTACCTGCAGGCTCAATTGCCAAAGAAGTGACTCCGCGACGTTCGGCACCACTGGTTCGGTTGGGAACGATGTTCGTGGCGACGTGCGCCCTCTTCGCCCTGTCGTGCAGCAAGCCTGAAAAGCCAAACGAAGCGGCGGCGGGCGCGGCAGGCACAGCCACGGCAGCCAAGACGATCGGCACCGCGACGTCCGTGAGGGCGATCGAGAACGACGCAGGGTCGGGCGCGGCTGCAGGCAGCAGCGGCGGAACGAACAGCATGGGCGACGCCAGCGTTGCAACCGCCCCCGCATTGCCGCAAGGCGTGCTCGCACCGATTCTGGCGAATACCGCCATGCCTTTCCCCGTTTCACCTGCATGCAACGGATACGTCCTCGGCGACGTGAACGCCGAAGACACGATTCGCGCGCGAGTGTTTTCCGGTTGGACCGGGCGCTGCAAGGCGATCCTCGAAAGCACACGCGCCGCACTCGCATCGGAGTACCCGGCTTTTGCGCATGCGACCATCGACGTGGCCGACGACGACCCCAAGAGCAAGGAGCAGCGGGTGGCGGGGGCCGTCATCTTCTCGCTCGCGAAAGACACAGCTCACGGAGCGAGCGCGGGGCGAGCCTCGGCGATCTACTCCGTCGAGTGGACGCACCCCGTGAAGGGACTCGGACCTTTCTGCCCTTACAAGCCGGAGCCGCGGATGTCGGATGGTCCGGAAGGAAAGAAGGTTGCCGCGCAGAGCACGTACCCCGTCAGCTTGAAGCGCCTCTATCGCGTCGGGTACGCGACGCTCATGCTCGGCGATTTCCCCGCAGAGTCGATTCAAGCGATCGGCCTCAAGCTCGAAGCGGCGCTCGATCGCTGCGCGGCCGTAGCCCGCCGCGGCTCTTGACAGCTGCGCGGCCGTAGCCCGCCGCGGCTCTTGACAGCTGCGCGGCCGTAGCCCGCCGCGGCTCTTGATCCGCGTCAGCCGATGCGTTTCGAATCGATGCCGGAGAGTCCCGCGACGACAGCCTGTCTTCCGTCGACGATGGGGGGTGCGAGCATCGCTGCGTCGGCCGCGCGTAGTTCTCCCCCCCTCGAAGCCGTGGAATGCGATCGTGCGGTGGGGTCTGACGAGCGACAGAGAATAGAGCTCCTGATAGGCCGCGTAGACCTTGGGCGCCCGCTGGAGCTTCTCGAATGCACGCCCGACAGCCGCGGGGTATTGCCCCTTCGTTTCCGCGACGAGCGTGGCGACGCGTGCATGCGTTTCTGCCTCGAGGCGTGCGACACGAATGCGCCCGTACTCTTCGATGTCCGCCTTCGCGCGGTTCAATCGCGCAGCGATCGATTCGAAGATCTGCCGCGACACCTCCGGCAGGAGACTCACGTTGTGCACGAAAACGAACTCGACCTTGATACCCCACCGCTCCGTCTCGCTATCGATGTCGCGCGTGAGCAAGCTCGCGAGCTCTTGTCGATCGCAGAGAATTTCTCGGAACTCGCGATTGCCGAGGATGGAGCTCGCCGAGTGCATCACGAGGTGCCGAAGGGCGCCGTCCCAGTCATCGACGTGGAACGTGGCTTTTTCAGGGTCGACGACGTGGAACTCACACCACAGGTCGACGAGAACCGTCGTGCCGCGTGCATCGTTCACGTAGATGTTCTTGTACTCTCGATGACGAAGCTTGAGGGGCACCGCACGAACGCGCGTCCACGGGAAAAGCTTGCCTGGCAGCAACTTGAGCCCGGGAGTCGTGAACTTGTGGGTCAGCTTTCCGAACGAGGTGACCAGCACGGCTTCCTCGTCCTCGACCGAGATCGTCACGGCTCGAAACAAGTACCAAAGCACGGGGACAACGGACGCTCCGACGAGAAGTCCGAGCACGAGTTGTAGCTTGTCGCTCACGATTGACCTCCGGAAGCCGAAAGGACCGACCGAGACGAATCGTTGAGGAACATCGCTCGCGACTCGGAGAGTACCTCGGCCTTTCGCCTTGCGACGTAGGCGTCGAGGGTCCCGCCGTCGTCGAGCACCTTCAAGAACTCGGCGAGCCGCACGATCTCCGTTTCGACGGCTTCTCCGCGGGTCTTTGCGATGGCAACGCCTTCACTCGCAGCGAGAATGCGCTGCTGACACTCCCCTTCAGCGCGGTAGAACGCCGCTTCCGCCTCCGACCGCGCCTGAATCACCGCGTTCAGCGCCTCGGCGAGCTCGTCGGGCGGCAAGATGTCCGTGAGGTCGACCGCGTTGAATTTTACTCCATAGCGATCGCCGATCTTGCCCTTGCAAAAGTCTTCAATGCGTTGATTGAGCAGCTTTCGCTCGCGGCGGATGAGCGCATACGATCCAGCCTCCGTCTCGAAGTCGAGGCGGCTCGGAGGCGCGAGGTCGGATTCAACCGTCGCAAGAGACGCGCCGCTCTTCTTCATGGGCGGCACTCCCCGGAAGTTTGCGATCTCGTTTCGCAGAAGGCAGCTGAAGAGCCCCGTGATGTGACTCATGGGCTTCTTCACGGCGAACAAGAAGTGAGCAAGGTTCTCTTCGACCGGGGCGTAGCGAAGAATCGAGTCGAAACGCAGCACGGTGCCGTCTTCGGCCATCGCCTGCTGCCCCCCTTTCTCGCCGGACAGCTCGAGCTGCTGCTCCTTCATCGAGACGGAGATCACGTGCTCCCACGGTCTCTTGACGTGCAACCCAGGGCGATGAACCTCGAGGAGCTTCTTCGACGCATCCCGAAAGCGCGCCGCACCGAAGCTCACGAGGACCCCTACGTGCCCTTCTTCGACGCGAAAAGAACACTTGGCCACGACGACATAGAGAAGACAGAGCAAAAGCCCGAGCAGGAAGCCTGTCGCCAACATCAGAAACGCTCCTTCCAGAGATGCACTACTTCACGCGCTGCGAGCAAGGGAGGTCCTTCGCCGTGCGCTCCGCCGTGCGCATGCAGCGAACCTTTCGGCGACCTCGTGAGGGCGAAGGGGCCTCCCTCGGATTCGGCATCCGGAAAATCAGGAGACCTCGAGTAGGCCGCCGCCAGACCACGATTCACCTCGACCACGTCCTCGTTGAACTCGTGGTGGACCTCGGTGGCCATCGGTAGGTTCTCGACATCGTCAGCGGTGCTCACGATGCGACCGTGAGGCACGTGCCGCCCATCGGGGATCTCCACACCGACGACCACCGCGCCGATACCGACGAAACAGTTGGAGCCAATGACCGAGTCGTGCACGACAGCCTTGAAGCCGACGAAGGTGTTGTCGCCGATGTAGCAGGGACCATGAACGAGCGCGTCGTGCGCGATGCTCACGTTTTGACCGACGTAGACCGCCCAAGGCTCGCCACCGACGAGGACGTGCTTGTCTTTCAGGGCGTGGACGACGACACCATCCTGCAAGTTCGTGTTCGAACCGAGGAAGAAGGGGGTCCCCTCGTCGGCGCGAACGGAGCTACCCGCTGCAATATGCACGTGCTCACCCATCACGACCCGGCCGATGACCGCGGCCTGCTCGTGCACGAACGAGGTCTTGGCGCGATGGCTTCCCTCGGAAATGTTGCGTAACCATTTGTGGTGCTCGGGACGGGGCTGCCAGTGATCTGGCTTCCGCGCTCCCGCTTCCGTCTTGCCAAGTACCGCCCGAACACCTTTCGCGCGATTCTCTTCCAGCGCGCGAAGTTCGGCTTCGTCACGACGATGGAGGTAGCGGTGCACGGCGTGCAGCAACAAGCCGAGCACGAGTCCCGTCACGAGCCTGCCAGACACGGTCCCGATGACGCACACGATGAACGCCGCAGCTTCGATACGATGCGTCTTCACGAGATGGACGAGTTCTTTGAACTCCATCAAGCGCGCGCCCACGACCAGCAAAAGGCCGGCGAGCGACGCCTGCGGAACGAGCGCGATGAACTTGCTCAAGTAGAGAACGGACACGAGCAAGAGCACGCCGTGAAGGATGGCGGCGACGCGCGTCTTTCCACCACTCTGCACGTTGACGCCCGATCGCGCAGGCACGCCCGTGACAGGCTGCCCAGCGAACAGTCCCACCGCGAAATTCGCGATACCTTGACCGAGGAGTTCCGCGTTCGGGTCAGGCTTGCGGAGATTCGGCGCCATGCGCTCGATCGCACTTGCCGAGAGGAGCGATTCGACGCTCGCGAGAAGGCCGAGCGGGACGGCCAGTGCCGCAAGGTCGAGCCACTTGTCGTCGGGGATGCTCGGGAGCGAAGGACTCGGCAAGGTCGAAGGCACCTCGCCGACACGAGCCACGTCCCAGCCGAGGTAGACGGAAATGAACGTGGTGAGCCCGATGCCTGCAATGGCTGCCGGAAACCTCTTGAAGGGTTTGAGCTTCGTCACCATGAAGGCGACGATCACCCCGCACACGACCGAGTGCCACGACACATGATGCAGCCACTGTGGCTGGTGCATCATCTTCGCCATGTCGATGAGCTTGTAGCTCTTCGTCGAGAGCTCGAAGCCGAGCAGCTCGGGAATTTGCTGGTCGAAGAGCTTGATGCCCACGCCCGTCGTGAACCCCGCAAGTACCGACTCGGGTACGTACTTGCCGATGCGGCCAGCGGAAAGCAGGCCGAGCGTTATCTGGAGCACTCCGACCATGACGCACGCTGCAGCGACGCCGACGGGGCCGAAGTCGTGCGCGATGACGAGCACCATGCCGGTGAGAGCTGCCGCGGGACCTGTGACCTGCAAGGGCGAGCCGCCGAAGATGCCCGCCAAGATGCCGCCCACGGCTCCCGCGATGATTCCCGCACTCGCCGGAAGCCCGCTCACCACGGCGAGGCCGACGTTGAGCGGCAGCGCGACCGCAGCGACCGTCAGGCCCGCGAGAACATCGGAGACGAATGTGCCGCCTTTGAAAACGTCACCCCAGCTCGCCAGCCACGTGTTCTTCGCCGCGACGAGCGACGGCAGGATGCCGAGGGAGATGTCGTCTTCGACATGCGCATGCTTCGAGCCGTGCGCGGCCGGGTGTGGAGCATGTTTCGAAGGATGGGACTGCGCACCAGACACGGTAATTCGTATCCCATCCATATTACGCGGTCGCAATGAACATAACGACCTCGACAGGTTCATTACGAAGACTTCATGCATGTTTCGGAGTGGCTGCGAGACGCGTGAATGCTGCACGCGGTCGAGCTCGAGCACGAGCCAACGAAGCATCGCGATACGCATGAGCTTGGGGCTCTTCGCGCCTGTAAGGTGCGAAGAGCCGCGCGTGGAGGCCGGGCGTCATGCATGCAGGGCATCGAGCCCTCGCGCATCGCGCGTACATTCGAGCGCTTTCGCGCCGTTCGCCAAAGCTGGCGCCTGGCCAAGCTTTACTTCGAGCAGGTGATTCGTGCGAAGGAGGGGACTTGAACCCCTACACCATTGCTGGCGCTAGAACCTGAATCTAGTGCGTCTGCCAATTCCGCCACCTTCGCGTGGACTGCGTGAACTAGCTTCAGATAGCGGGTCTCGGGGGCGGGCTCAAGGAAGAAACCAGCGCGATGTGGAAAGTCTTGCTATCCTTGACGCATACCGCCATGCGCTGGCGCCTTCTTTCATTCCGAGCTTTTTGGGCCCTCTGGGTTCCCGTACTGCCGATCGCGACGGCCGTCGCGGCGTCGTCCGCTTGCTCGCCGACCGCCGCAGTGAC
The DNA here is from genome assembly GCA_046351415.1 of Polyangiaceae bacterium. Classification (GTDB taxonomy): domain Bacteria; phylum Myxococcota_A; class Polyangia; order Polyangiales; family Polyangiaceae; genus JABFRG01. The sequence goes on from JAXLYO010000007.1 coordinate 294,781, forward strand.
GCCCAAGAAGGACGCTGGCGAGGTCGACCCCTTCGATGATTTCGTCGAAGAGGACCCCACCCCCATCGAACCGACCTATACCGACGACGAGGCGGGCACCGTTGCCCAGGATCGCCCGAAACCCGAAGGGGGCACGGGAGCGGACGGGGGAATCAAAGACAGCTCCTCGGGCGGCGCAGACGCTGGGCCATGCGGCACGCTCATGCCCGGTGACCTCCTCATCGTCGAGCTGATGGTGAGTTCGCGCAGCGGCGCGGGCGACGAGGCGGAATGGATCGAGGTGCGCAACATGCGAAATTGCACCATTTCGCTCACCAACATCACCGTCGAATCGCCACGCGGGGCGGTGAATGACACCGTGTCGATCAACTCAGGGGACAAGATTCTTCCCGGCGAAACCTTCGTCGTCGCATCCTCTTCGGACCCAACGAAGAACAACAACCTTCCCGGCAAGGTCTTCGGCTGGAACACGACCGACGTCCTGAAGAACGATGGCGATATCGTGCGCGTGCTCAAAGGAACGACGGTCATCGACTCGGTCACCTTCCCGCGCTTCACGAACCTCACGCCCGGAAGGAGCCTCGCCTTCCCTTCCGACTGCGACCCTGTCCACCATCCGACATGGGACCGCTGGAGCCTTTCGTTCAGCACGTGGAATAGCGCGCCCGCCGGAATGAAGGGGTCGCCCAACGCGCCGAACGACGACGTCGCGTGCTTCTGAAGAGCGGCGCCGATTCATCCCTTCCCGTCGCTCGCTTGGGCCTTTCCGGACTTTGCGCTAGGGTCGCGCGGGTCGCATGAAGAAGCGCATCCACTTTGTAAGCCTCGGCTGCCCCAAGAACCGAGTCGATTCCGAGGTCATGCTCGGTGTCGCGACGGACGGCGGCTACAAGCTCGTCGACGAGGCAAGCGAAGCCGACGTCATCGTCGTGAACACCTGCGGCTTCATCGGAGAAGCGAAGCGGGAGTCCATCGACACGATCATGGAGTTCTCGGAGCTCCGTCGTCTTGGGAGCTGCAAGAAGCTCGTCGTCACAGGATGCCTCGCGCAACGCTACCCCACGGAGCTCGCGAGCGACATGCCCGAAGTGGACCACTTCCTCGGCACGAGCGACATGCTCAAACTGAAAGACGTCCTCAAGGGCAAGGCCGACCGCATGCTCGTCGGCAACCCGGCTGATTGGGTCATCAAGGCATCGGACCCGCGCGTCATCACGGGCCCGCGCGCGAGTGCCTACGTGAAGATCGCGGAAGGCTGCAACCGCGCCTGCGCGTTCTGCACCATTCCCCAGTTTCGGGGCAAACAGCGTTCGCGTACGGCGGACGACATCGTACGAGAAGCGCGCTCGCTCATCGACGAGGGTGTCCTCGAACTGAACCTCATTTCGCAAGACACCGTCTCGTACGGTCGCGACTTGCCGAAGGCGTCACGCACCGAGCTCGCGACCATGGTGCGGCGCGTGGCGGATCTCCCCGGCGCACACTGGGTCAGGCTCTTTTACCTCTACCCCGAGACGATTTCAGAGGAGCTCATCGACCTCCTTGCCAATCACCCCAAGGTCTTGCCCTACGTCGACATGCCGCTCCAACACGCATCCGATGCGATGCTGAAGCGCATGAAGCGTGGCCATGGCATCGATCGCCAGAAGAGGGTCGTCGAGCGCCTACGGAAGGCCATTCCGAACCTCACGTTTCGCACCGCCTTCATCGTGGGGCACCCGGGCGAGACGGACGCCGAGTTCCAAGAGCTCCTCGACTTCGTCTCCTGGGCGAAGTTCGAACGCATGGGTGTCTTCCGCTATTCGGACGAAGAGTCGGCGGCGAGCCACGGCATCGAAGGAAAGGTGCGAGCGGTCACAGCGGCGAATCGCTATCGAAAGCTCATGAGCGTGCAGCGGAAGATTGCACGCGAGAAGAACAAGGCCCTCATCGGCAAGGAGCTCGAGGTGCTCGTCGAAGGGCAAAGCGAAGAGCACGAGTTCGTGATGCAGGCGCGACACGGCGGTCAGGCGCCGGACGTCGATGGACACGTCTTCCTCTCGGAAGGCGAAGCGACCGCGGGCCAGCTCCGTCGGGTGCGCATCGCGCAGGCAAGCGACTACGACCTCGTCGGCAACCTCATCGACGAGGCGCCAAAGCCGGCCGGGAAGAAGAAAGTGCGCCTGCAGGTACTGAGCTCGCGTTACCCGGCGCTCGGCTGAGCCGCTAGAGATCGGCGTTCGATGAAGGCGGTCGAGCGCCATCCCGATCGCGCCAGACACAGCGCATGCCGCGCGACCTTCAGGGAACCTTGACCTCTACGACCACCGAATCGGAGCGTTCGCCGAGGACGTCTTGCGAGATGTCGAGGACGTCGCCATTCGAGGCGAGTATGTCGCACTCCCACGCGCCCTCCGCGTTGGCCTGAGCTCCTCCGACGCGCTTGTCGCGCGGCACGGAAGGGTTGCGATTGTAGACGACGATGATCGCGTCCGCTCGGGCGCCGCCTTTCGCGCCCTTCAGGTGGATATACCCCGAGGCCGCGCTCGCGCTGACAGTCGGCAGCTCCGGCGGCGGGAGTGGAATGGTCGGCGAGACGCACGCTTCGAGGGCGATGGATAGTACGACCCCCGCCACCGAGCGGCGGAGACCTTGCCACGAAACGAACGAGAGACGATGCATCGCGAGCGGGACCTTCGGAATTCGGCTATGCAGAAACCATGCGCGCCAGGGGCCGAGCAAACGCCGCGCAATCTCTCGGATTGTAACATGGAACGCAGACGCAAAGCGCCAACTGCCTTGTCTCTGTCGCCACCTTTGTTGGCGCTCGCGGCCTTCGGGTTGATGCTGGTCCTGCCCCTGCCTTCGGCGCGTGCGACGGCCCCGGAGAAGCGGCCACTTCGCGCCGCGGACGACCACGTGAGGCGTCTCGCGCAGCCGACGAGTGTCGTTCCGGTCTTTCCCCCGGCCACCTTCGAACGCGCCGCTCCCTTCGGTGACGCGCCGTCGCCTTGGTTTGCCGTGAAATCGATACTGCCGGATGCCGCGCGACCGAATGCAGTCGTAGACGTCGTTGTGTGGGATGCCCGTCGCCTGACGACACGCTGGGTGACGGGGACGATGGAACCTGCGCCACCTCCTCCTGCACACAAAGCCAAGGCCGGCGTCGTACCTTCCGAAGGGGCAAAGGCTGCGCACGTACGCGCTGCCTTCAACGGAGGCTTCCGCGGGGTGCACGGTGGGTATGGTGCCTTCGCGTTCGGAGAGGCGCTTTTGCCCATGAAAGATGGCCTCGCTACGTTCATCGAACGAATCGATGGCACGAACGTTCTCGCGACATGGCCCTTCGACGTCGACTTCTCGCGCGTTCGCAGCGCAAGGCAGAACCTACCGCCCCTCGTCGTCGCGGGACGAAGCAATGCCTCTGCGCGCGCCCCGGAGCAATGGGGAGCGCTATCGCCCGACAGCCGTGACCCCGTGCACGGCGTGCGGAGCGGACTCTGCGTCCGCGACGATGGGCTCATGATGTACTTCTGGGGAGCAGATTTGTCTGCGGCGACACTCGCGAAGGCCATGATAGATGCACAATGCATCTACGGAATGCACCTCGACATGAATGCAGGCCTGACCGGCTTCGAATTTTGCCGCGCGAAGGACGAGACCGGTTCGCTCTTTTCGTCGCAGCGACTGCATGCGCGCATGAGCCTCGCGACGTTTCCATTGTGCGGCGGGCGGAGCACACGAGACTTCTTCGTCCTCGAAGAGCGGCAATTACCGTAAGACTAAAATTAATCACCAACGGACAGCGTCGAACTACCTGGCGAAGTGGGGAAAGGGGCGCTAACCTGCGCGCGCCCAGGCTAACGGGGAACCGAACCCGCGCCGAGGCAAGGCTCACCGCGCGTGAGTCGCGCGCAATTTGCGCAAGAGGAGAGAATCAATGGCGGACGAGAAGAGCGGAAACGACCTCGACATTTTCGAGGGTCTTGGCAAAAAAGGCGGCAGCCCGGCGAGTGCTGCGCCTCCGCCGCCGCCGCCCGCGAGCGTTCCTCCGGTCGATCCGAAGCGCACGCTCCTCGGCATTCCGCAGAGTGCGCCGCCGCCTCCGCCCCCACCGCCCGCAAGCGTTCCCGCGCAACCTGCGGCCGCTGCCGCTCCTCCGCCTCCCCCGCCGCCCGCGAGCGCACCGCCGCCTCCGCCGCCGCCATCCGTTCGCACGCCTGCGGCCACGGCTGCCTCGCCCTCCGCGGTGCCGCCGCCGCCCCCCGGTCGCGGCTCGCTTCCGCCGGCCAGTGTTTCCCCAGGCTCCGCGCAAATCCGCGCGGCAGCTCCGCTTTCGAGTGCGCCGCAACCTTTCCCCGTGAGCGGCTCTTCACCGCCACCGCCGCCGCCTCCCGGCGCCGAGGGCACACAAGTCTCCATCTCGCGGCCTCCGGTTCCTGCTGCGGCTGCTCCCGTCCCCGCCGCGCCAGCGACGACGCCACAAGCGACGCCAGCTGCAAACGGTGGCGGCCCCGGTCTCCAAATGGATTGGGACGACGAAGACGAGGCCACGCACGTCTTCGACAAGGACTCGCAGAGCCAAGTCGCCGTTGCTTCGTTCGTCGGAGCAACCTCTCCGACGCCCGCGGCGGGTCAACCGCCGTCGAAGTCCGTGCCGCCGCCGCCGAAGTCCGTACCGCCGCCGCTCCCGAAATCGGGTCCGCCCGCGCCCTATCCGCAGTCTGCGACGTTCACGGGCGCATCCGACTCATCGGCGCAGCTTCCGCAGCCGCCGCCCCCGCCACCCGCGAGCGTTCCGCCTGCACCGCCTACGATCGCGAGCGCTCCGCCCCCGCCGCCGCCCCCACCGGCAAGTGCAGCGCCTCCTCCGCCCCCGCCCGCCGCGAGTGCGCCGCCGCCCCCGCCGCCCGCATCGGGCCAGATGCGCAGCGCTGCTCCGCCGCCGCCGCCGCAACCCTCGCGCAGCGCTCCGCCGCCCCCGCCCCCGCCGGCCTCTGGCCAAGTGCGCGCCGCGAGCGCGCCGCCGCCTCCGCCCCCGTCGGCGCAAATGCGTGCAAGTGCACCCCCGACGAGCCAAGGCGCGATGCCCACGCTCCAGTCCGCGGCTCCTCCTCCGCCGCCGCCTGCTGCGGGGCCTTCGGTTCCTCCGGTGGCGCAAGCGCTTGCCGCGGCCGCACAGCCAGGCCCCGGCCCCTCCGTGTCGCCGAATGCAACGGGCCCGCTCAACAGCACGCTCGCTTCGATGACGCCCGCGCCCGCTCAAGTGCACACTGCACCTATCGCGATGCCGCGTTCGTCGGCCCCGCCGCCCGGACCTTCTGCGTCGGTTCCTCCCATGCGGTCCATGGAAGCGACGGCGCTCGTTCGTCCGCAGCCGTCTCAGGGTCGTGGGCTCGTCGGCATCGGACTCTTCCTCGCGGCCGTCGTCATTGCGACGGGAGCCGCCGTGTTCCTCTTCCTCCTCCCGCGCACGGGCACGCTCATCGTCAACGCCGCTGACTCCAAGGGCGGAAGCGTCGATCGCGTCGACGTGTTCGTCGATGGCAAGAAAGAGTGCGAGACCACGCCTTGCACGCTGAAACGCGACAACGGCTCCCACGTCGTCAAGGTCGTCGCGGCAGGCTTCGATACCCCGGAGCCGAAGACGATCGACCTCAAGGCTGGTCAAGAGCAGAAGGTCGACTTTTCGCTCGTCGGCGGCAAAGGCGGCGGCGCCAAGTCCGGCACGGGCGTCACGGCGACGAGCCGCACGAGCGGTCTCCAACTCTACGTCGATGGTGATCTCGTGGGTCCGCTTCCGGCCGACGCGACGAATCTCACGCCCGGCGAGCACAAGATCAAGATCACGGGCGGCGAACGCTACGCGACGCTCGAGAAGACGATCACCGTGAACAAGGGCGAAGTCACCGACCTCGGCAACATCGCGCTCAAGGTGCTCAAGGGCAAAGCGACCGTCGACCTCGCGACGCCGGGCGCCAAGGTGTTCATCGTCTCGGGAACCGATCGCCGCGAACTGCCGCGGCTTCCTCTATCCGTCGAGCTCGACCCCGCGAAGAGCTGGACGCTCGAAGCCACGAAGGCTGGCATGAACGACTTCCGCATGCCCATCGTCTTCGAAGACGGGCAAGCCGAAAAGAACTTCACGATCACGCTCGACCCGAAGGGAACCGCGCCCGCGGCGACGGCTGCGCCGGTGAACCCGACGCCGGTCAACCCCACGCCCGCGAATCCGACGCCTCCGCCGACCCCGAAGACGGCAGAGCCGGCTACGCCGCCCACACCCGCGAAGACCGCGGAGCCCGCTGCTGCTGGCCAAGCGACGCTCAACATCAACTCGATTCCGCCTTCGAACGCGGTGCTCGACGGCAAGCCCCTCGGGCCCACACCGAAGATGGGCATCTCCGTCTCGGCAGGCGCCCACACCGTTACCTTCATCAATTCCGATCAGAATTTGAAGAAGACGGTGAGCGTCACGGTGAAGGCTGGCGAAACGAAGGCCGTCGCCGCGAAGCTTCGCGACTGAACGGCGCGGGCAGCGTATAGTTTGCGCTGGGGATGACCGAATCGATCACCACTGCGCATGCCCGGATTCTCGTCGTCGACGACGAGCCGAGCATGCGCGAGGTTTTGTCGATCTTCCTGCGCCGAAAGGGCTACGACGTGCAGCTCGTTCCCGGCTACGGCGCCGCGCTCGACGCTATCCGGAATTCACCCGAGCCCTACGCGGTCGTCCTCACGGACTTGATGATGCCGGACGGTTCGGGGCTCGACTTGCTCACCGAAATCCGGAGCCGCGGAGAGAGCACCGAGATCATCGTCATGACGGCGCACTCGAGCATCGAAACGGCGCTCGAGGCCATGCGTCGTGGCGCCTACGACTTCATCCAGAAGCCGTTCACGAATGCAGAGCTGAAGGCACTGCTCGACAAGGCCCTCGAGAAGCGCGCGCTCTCCAGAGAGAACGAGCAGCTCAAAGCACGCATCGATCGCGAGCAGCCCGTACAAGGGCTTCTCGGCCACTCGCCTCCCATGAAGGCCCTGGTCGACATGATTCAGCGCGTTGCCCCCTCCAAGTCGACGGTACTCATTACGGGTGAGAGCGGTACGGGCAAGGAGCGCGTCGCTCGGTCTGTGCATGATGCATCTGATCGTCGCGATGCGCCTTTTCTGGTCGTCAACTGCGGCGCGTTTCCGGAATCGCTCATCGAGGCGGAGCTCTTCGGATACGAAAAGGGGTCCTTTACGGGAGCGACGCACAGACACGCAGGCATTTTCAGGGAAGCGGAGGGCGGCACGGTTCTGCTCGACGAAATCGGCGAGCTCCCCCTGCCGATGCAGGTCAAGCTCCTCCGTGTCCTCCAAGAGCGCAAGGTTCGCGGCATCGGCGAATCCCACGAAACGCCGATCGACGTGCGCGTGCTCGCGGCGACCAACAAGGATGTCGAGAGCGAGGTCCAGGCGGGGCGCTTCCGCAAGGACCTCTACTACCGACTCAACGTCATTCGTCTCGAAGTGCCCCCGCTCAGGGAGCGTCGTGAAGACATCCCCGAGCTCTTGTTGCATTTCTTGAAGCGGAGCTCGAAGGAGCTCGGCAAAGACGTCCGCAGCTTTTCGAGTGATGCTCTTCGAGCGCTCGCGGATCACCCCTTTCACGGCAACGTGCGCGAGCTCGAGAATCTCGTCGAACGCGCGGTCGCGCTCGCGGTAGGACATCAAGTCGGCCTCGGTGACTTGCCTCGCGAACTCGCGGGTACGACCGCGAATGCGACGCCTGCGCTCACGACGCTCGGCGAAGATGGCTGCAAGCTCGACGAGGTCGTGGCGGAGGTCGAACGACGCCTCATTCTCCAAGCGCTCGAGCGCACGGGTGGCGTCCGAACGGCCGCTGCCAAGCTCCTCGGCATCACGTTCCGAAGCTTTCGCTATCGACTCCAGAAGCTCGGGCTCGCCTCGGAAGACGATGAACCGCTCACCGCAAGCTCGAGCGCCATCGAGGCCATGCCGCCGGCGGACGACGCTCCCACCTCCGAACGGCCGAGATAGCCCGCAAACACGCTCTGCCCAAAATTGTCAGCGCACCTCTGGTGCGGGTGACGATTCTCGTCACGTAGGTAGCTGTCGGTCCTTCCCCCACTTTCGTGAATTCCTTGCTGATTCGTGGAAAGTCCACGTATCCTGAATAGATGCACGGCCGGCACAGGACTTGCGTTGATCGGGGGGTGATGTCACGCGCCCACCGTTCGCCATCTATCGCGCTGCTGCGTCGTGCGCGCGCGGTCAATGGCGGCTTCACGCTCGTGGAGCTCATGGTGGTCGTGGCGATCGTCGGCATCCTCGCGACGTTGGCAGTCGTCGGCTACAACCGCCTCATCGACTCGTCACACGTGACCGAGGCCTCGCACATGGTGCAGGGCATCCGCGTCGCGCAAGAGTCGTATCGCGCAGAGACAGGACGCTACGCGAACATTTCCGCGACGACGCTGTGCCCGCAAAACACGCCTGCGACGTCGCCGCCCAGCAAGATCAAGACGCCCTGGAATACCGCGTGCCCCGCGGCAGGCACCAACTGGTCGCGCCTTCCGGTCCACACCGACGGTCCCGTCGAGTTCGGCTACGCGACGTACGCCGGCACACGCAATGACACCGTTTCGAACTTCGCCGGTATCGTCGTACCGAAGCCCGCCGTGCTCACGGGCGATTGGTTCGTCGCGGGCGCCATCGCCGACGTCGACGGCCTTGGCGGCAACAACACGACAGTGATCGGCTCCTCATTCACGAACGACCTTCGGATCGAATACGACGGACAGTGACGCAAGCTCCCCGCTCGAATACTCGGGCGTTCCCAAACACCCAACGATTCACCCCTCCCCCAACCCCACCACTCAACCATCCCCCACCCCATTACCGAGTTTCGCTGCACGCGGTACGCGGACAGCACAAGAACCACCACGAGGCGCCTCCAGTGCTTCGCCGGAGAAAGAGAGAGAGAAAATGCGTAAGTATGTTTTGAAGAAGGGCCAGAGCGGCTTCACCCTCATCGAGCTCATGATCGTCGTCGCCATCGTCGGTATCCTTGCGGTGCTCGCGGTGTACGGCGTCAACAAGTACCTCACGAACGCCAAGACGGCCGAAGCGAAGAACTCGCTCGGTCAAATCGGCAAGAACGCCGTCGCGGCATACTCGAAGGAAGGTATGTCCGGCGCGGTTCTCACGGTCGGCACGACCGCCGGTCTCTCGCGCCAGCTCTGTGCTGCAGCGAGCGCCACGGTTCCGGCAGCGAAAGCCTCCATCCAAGGCAAGAAGTACCAGTCGGACCCCACCGCGGGTAAGGACTGGCAAGCTGACGCAGCGAAGGCCAACCAGGGCTTCGCCTGCCTCAAGTTCAACATGACGGATCCGCAGTACTACATGTACACGTACGGCACCTCGACGGCTGCCGGCACGGTCCCCGCGACGGCCTTCGTGCAGTCGACCAGCGCGACGACCGGTGCGTTCGGCGCGATGGCGCAAGGCGACCTCAACGGTGACGGCGTCCTTTCGACGTTCGCCATCGCTGGCAAGGTGCAGGTCGGTGAGCTCACGCTCAGCCCGAACATCGGCGAAGTCAGCCCGGACGAGTGAGATCGCCTTCGTCGTAAGACGAAGCGACTCCCGCAGAACGGGGTGGGTGAAATGCCCGCCCCGTTTTCGTTTTGTGCGATCGCTCCACCCAACTGCCCGAGCCGCAGAGCGACGCGCTTCCGAACAGAGCGGAGGCGCGGGGCGCGGCGAAGTGAGAGCGAACGCAAAAATCCCCGGCCAGCAGCCGCCGACTCGGCCGCCTCGTCGGGAGGCGTCCAGACATGCGGCCGGGGATTTTGTGCGGAGAGGAAACGAAGCCGTGACCCCGCGCTCCGCGGTGCTTCGCAAACGCGCCGGAGAGAGCCGCGTTCCCTCGCTCATACCGAACAGAGCGGAGGCGCGGGGCGTGGCGAAGTGAGAGCGAACGCAAAAATCCCCGGTCAGCAGCCGCCGACTCGGCCGCCTCGTCGGGAGGCGTCCAGAAAAGCGACCGGGGATTTTCTGCGGAGCGGAAACGAAGCCGCGACCCCGCGCTCCGCGGTGCTCCGCAAACGCGCCTGAAAAAGACCTAGTGCCGCGCAGTCGCCAAAGGCTTGACGGACGCTGTTCCGCTAGGTGCCGCCGGAGCCGTGCCGGTCGCTGTAGGACTCGCGGTAGGCGCGCCGGTCGGCGTCGCAGAGGGCGCCGGCAACGCGTCGGGACCGTGTGCCGTCGGCACCGCATCTGGGTCGACCTTGGGCTTCTTCGGATCTCGCATACCCGCCGAGAGTGGAAGCGGCAGGTAGCTCTGGTACTCCTCGAGCTCCTTCGCCGCGATCTTGGCGAGCGGATGATTCACGGTCTGGTAGCACGCCGACCGAAGTGCAAGCAGCTGCTCGTCCCAAGGCGCGTGGGGCTCGTAGGGCGCAAATGCATCAGCACACTCGCGCGTCGCGCCCATGCGCTGTTGAATGGCCACGCGTGCCTGCCGGCGTTCGGCCTCGAGCAAGCGTACGACGAACGGCTCCGAGAGTCCTTTGGCCAGCTGCGAAGCCGACTCGGGATAAGCCGCCGCAAGCATAGGCCCCGTTCGCAAGAACTGCCGAATGAGCGTCGCCTCGCTCCAAGGGTCGGCGCGCACGAAACGCAGGGTCGCCATGAAGCTCTCGAGCGCCATGGGGTAGTCTTTCGCGCGAAAGAACGCGAGCGTCGTGAGGGCGCTTGCATTCGTCGGACTCACCTCGGCAAGGGCCCGGATATGTGCAGCAGCCTCCGGGCGCCCGAGTCGCACCGCGGTGTCGGCGAGCAAGAGCAGCTCTTGCGGCGCGAGTGGCGTGACAGGAGCAGCAGCTGCCCCCTCCGGCTTCTCGAGCGCACCGGCCTGCCAGGCATTCCAAGCATTCACCGGGTCGTCCTGAGCCCATGCGCGGAAGGCCTCGCCTCGCTTTGGATATGGAAGCGTCGTCGTGTTTCCTTGGCGCGGAGCCACACGCCGAGCGACGGCGGGCGCGACCGAACGGAGGTAACGCATGCGCTGCATGTCGAACGGGCCTTCGATGACCGGCAAGCTCTCTTTGCGCTCGCGCGTGAGTTCCAGGATCTCCGTGCCGGCGAACCACCCGTGCTGGCCGACGTTCTTCGCGAAACCGAACTCCACGACGCACGCGTCGTCCGTGTTGAGCGGTTCGATGCCGAGCTTCGCGAGCCCCTTCACGAACGATGGTTGCGCGACATAGTGGCTGAAGAATCCTTCGAGTTCTGTCACACCCCACGCCGCGAGAAAGCCCTTCTTGAAGGGCTCGGTCGCAAGGCGCGCGCGCATCTTCGCGGCATCGTATTTGCGCGCCGACTTGCTCGCCACGAAGAGGAGGTCGTTCACTTCGAGCTCCCAAATCTCGATCTCGGGAAACACGCTCTGGAGCGTCGAAGCGATGATGCGGATGGTACGCGCGTCGGTTTCGTACCCCTGCACCCACTGCAGGAAAACGCCGTCGTCGGCCATTCGCTCCTGCACCTGACGGTAGTATTCCTGGGTGTAGAGGCTGGCAATGCCGGCGCGGTAGGGGTTCGAGGGCTCCGAGAAGACGACGTCGTATTTGTCGGGAACGAGCGCGAGAAGTTCGCGTGCGTCGCCCATGTGGACCTTCACCTTGGGGTTGTCGAGTACCGCTTCATTCGCGGGCGCGCAGGCCTTTGCGACGTCGAGAATGGCGGGTTCGAGCTCGAACACGTCGACCTTCTCCATGGTTGGCACCTTGCCGAGCCACCCCGCGGTGCTTCCCGTTCCGAGCCCGATGACGAGCGCTTTCTTCGGCTCGGGATGAAGCATGGCCCCCAGGATGCCGGAGCCAACCTGCGTTCCCTTGTCGTCTTGGATGTTGCCGTCGATCTTGCCATTGACGACGAACGCAAGACCGGTGCTGCTCACCATCGCGACGGCACTTTCAACCCCCTCGCGTTCTGCAAGGACCTCGGAGCGCTGGCGACGCATGTAGGCCTTGCGATCGGTCGCATTCTGCATGTCCGCGGGGTCGATGCGGCCGGCACCAATCGGACTATGACGCCAAAAGGCCGTCGGACCGCTCGTGCCGAGGAGGTAGACCGTGAGACCGGTCGTGAGAGACGTGTTCACGATGAATGGAATCGACCGCGTCTTGGCGCGAATGAAGACCGCGATGCCCATGGCGACGAGCGTGCCTGCGGCCACGCGAACACAGCCCGATGCCCCCAGAAGTGGCAGCATGCCGAAGCCACCTGCGATGGAGCCGAGCGTTGCACCGACGGTATTGAACACGTAGGCAACGCTGGTTTGGCGCCCGACGTTCTTGTCGCCGGAGCCAAGCAACGCGATGATGAGGGGAAACTGGATGCCCGCGATGATGGCCGCCGGCAGCACCACGACGGAGGTCACGATGGACCATCCAACGACCATGCCCCAGAAGCCGTACGTGCCGAATGGTCGCAAGAGCACTGCGAGAACGGCAATGTGATCGCCAATCCCGAACGGCAGCGCGATGAGGAATGCCTCGAGGATGCACGTGAACGCGAACACTTCGTAACGAGGCTCGCGCTTACCGAGGATGGGCGAGTAGAGCGAACCGCCAATGCCGATGCCGAGCAGCGCAACGGAGAGAATGAGCCCGAAACTGAAGATGGTTCCGCCGAGGATGGGTGCGAGCAGGCGGTACCAGACGAGCTCCATCAAGAAAAACGCGAAGCCCGTGACGCCGGCGGCTGCATAGATGACCTTGGAGCCGCCGGAAGTGGATGCCCCTTCGAACGAGACGCGCGTCTTGTTCGCGAGCACCTTCCCCACGCGGATCGCGAAAAGCGCCACCATCAGGTTGATGACGCAGGCGGACCAGAGCGTGAGGCGGGTGCCAATCGTCTCGAGTGTGACGAAGGTCGTCGTGAACGCCCCCACGACGGCGCCGAGGGTATTGACGCCGTAGAGTATGCCGAGACCTTTGCGATTCGTATCGTTCGCGTCGATGGCGGCCCGAGCGAGCGCAGGAAGCGTTCCGCCCATGAGGAACGTGGGAACACCGATCACGACGACGCTGAGGACGATGCGGAGCGCCGTTGCGAGCCCCGTTCCGAGCAAAAGCGAGCCGCCCGTCGCGAGGTAGATCTTGCGTACGAGATAAAGGCTGACCGGCGAAAACGCGGCGCAGAGGGCGATGGCCATTTCGAGACGGCCGTAGAGTTCAAAGGGGCGCAGGTGCTCATCAGCGCGCTTGCCGAGCTTGAGACTTCCCGCGCCCAGCCCGAGCGCGAATGCGGCGAGGACCGCGCCCGATGCTGCGGTGGATGCTCCGAAGAGATGCCGGAATTCGCGCGACCAAACGACTTGGTAAACCAATGCCGCAAAGCCGGAGAAAAATGCCGCGATGGTGGCGCGCCAAAGAAGAGGATTCACGCCGCCACTCTAAGCGAAAGCCGTGCGCGAATCGCGCACAAAAGCCGCGCAAAAACGCGCCAGATGCTCGAGGGGCTATTCCGAAATCATCGGCCAGAACCGTCGGACCACGGGGAAAGGGCGGAGCGTCGCGAGCCCTTGCGGGCGGCCCCTCAGGCGAAAACGCGCGTCCACAGGAGCGCGAGCCAGTCGCGACGTTCCTGGACACGCCGGAAGCGCGGCAACGTCCGGTATACGGAAAGCCCCTCTTGGACGGCCTTTCTCGCATCTTGCGCACGACCGAGTTTCGCCCGCACGCGGGAGAGGCCCCGATGTCCTGCGAGACTCGATCGATTGCATTCCGTCCAGCGCTCGTAGGCTTCTTCCGCCTGTTCGTAGCGACCGAGCGATTCGAGAGCCCGACCCGCGAGGGCGTAGGGTTCCCCCTGTCGAAAGCCCGGGCTCACGTCCACGCACTGGATGATAGCTTCGAGCGCGCCTTCGGGATTCGAGTCCGCACGTGCGAGCGCGACGACGTAGAACGCGTGCGCCTCCCCTTCGGGCGTACCGCGACGGGGCACTTCGTTTCGCATGCGATCGATGAGAGAGAGCGCCGTTCGCTCGGCTTCTGCACGTCGTCCGGACGCGAGATAGGCCTCCATCAAGCCTTCGGCCGCCGAGAGATTCGCTGGGTTGGCCTCGATTTCTCGACGCAAGGTGACGCTCCGACGCCACGCGCGAAAGCGTGCCCACGGGTCCGGCAGCTTGTCGCGAAAAAACCAAAGAACGATCAGAACCGTCACCAACGCCGGCCGATGGAGCGCCCACGAGCTGATGAACGGAAGGAGATACCAGAGGAGATAGAACTTCGAACCGTCTTGGCGCATGGGGGCGTGTGGTGGAGGTGCTCGATGGAGAGAGTGACCGAACAGGACGAACCCCTTGGACGGGGTGTCGTACAAAAGAATTCAAAGGGGATTACACGCGGGCATCCCCAAATCCAGTGCACTTTCGGACACATTCTGCTTATTGTGCGCGGCGGTGAGCATAGACGCGTCGACGAAAGCGGCCCTACGTGGGGGCACCAAGATGAGCGCGCACCGGATCGCCCTCCTGGCCGGGCTTTTGGTCTTCGTGCTCGGCGAAGTCCTCGGCTGGGCTGGCGTGACCGACTACGTCCACACGACGTTCCGGTATTTCGTCAAACCGGGAAACCCGTTCTTCTCGTCTGCCTGCCTCGGCTCGTTCCTCATCTACTTGTGGCGGAAACCTCGGCTTTCCGAGCTCGTTCCCGTTCTCGTGCTCGGCGTGTCGCTGGAAGTCGCGCTCTTGCTGTGGCGCCTCGACCTGTGGGGTCTCGCACTCCAAACGGGACGCCTGCCCCTTCGCAACGCCAAACTCGACTTTTGGACCGTAGCCTACGGCGCCGGCGTTGGCCTCGCCTCCGCTGCAGCGCTCAGCACCGGCGGCAACGCCCTTCGCCTGCTCCTTTCGGGAAGGGTCGACGAGGCGCGCGGCCTCGGCAGCTCCCTCGCCTCGATGGCCGTCATTCCGATGTTCATCGGTTTCTCCGGCTTCTTCCTCCACATGACCGTGATGCTCCATCCGGGCGTCATCGATCCGAACATCCTTGCAGCAGAAGCCGCTTACGGCATTCCGACGGGCTTTCGCGTAGGCCAATGGTGCGCGCTCTATCCGAAGTTCAACATGCTGCTCGGGATCGTGTACCTCGAGCTTCCGCTCGCGCTCGCCATCGTCTACCTCGCTGAGAAGTCGCGAAAAGTATCTCTGGGAAGAGACGCCCTCTCGTCGTTCATCTTCATCGGGTTCTTCGGTTTCCTCGTCTATCACGCGTGCCCCGTCATCGGGCCGCGCCCCTACATCCAAGGTTGGCCTTGGCAGTGGCCGAGCACGTCGAGCCTCGTGTTTTCGACGGTCTACGGCGCGTCGAACGACCTCCGAAACTGCATCCCTTCCCTCCACACCTCGTGGGCGCTCTTGCTCTACTGGCATACGCGTGGCACGCACCTCGCAACGCGTATCTTCGGTGCGCTGTTTCTCGTCTTCACGCTCCTTGCCACGCTGGGCCTGGGACAGCACTACATCTTCGACCTCGTCATCGCCGTGCCCTTCTCGGTGGCCGTTCGTTCGGCCTTCGCACGCAAAATCCCCTGGAGCGCGGATCCCAAGCGCTATGGCTTCGCGTTCGGCGTTTCTGTTGCGCTTACCTGGCTGATCTTGGTGCGCGCAGCTCCAAACCTTCTGCTCGCAGCACCTTGGCTCGTCCGCGTGCTCACGCTTCTTTCGGTGGCGGGTGGTTGGTGGTTCGAGCTCGGTCTCTACCGTGAAGAAGAACGTCTCGCCGCGGACCCGTCCGGCCTCCCTCGGTCCGCGTCCGAGTACCCCGGTGCGATCGGACCCGCCAAAGGTAGTCTCGCGGGTGTGCGTGGCCTCCTCGCCGCGTTTGCGTTCTCGGGCTTTGCCGGTCTCGTCTACGAGGTCGTGTTCGCGAAAGAGCTCGCCCACACGTTCGGCAGCACAGCCAAGGCATCGACGACGGTACTTGCAACCTACATGGGAGGCCTCGCACTCGGCTCGTTCCTCGGTGCGAAGTTGGTCGAGCGATATCGACACCGAGCCCTGCACCTCTACGCCTATGCGGAGGCAGGCGTCGGCGTCTTGTGTGCGGTCTCCCCCTACGGATTCAAGTTCGTTCGAAACCTCTACGTCTCGATCGCGCACGGAACCGACTCGTCGAGTCCGAGTCTGACAGGTTTGCAGCTGGGCCTCGGTGCACTCGTTCTCTTGCCTCCGACCGTGCTGATGGGCATGACGATGCCCGCCCTCGCGGCGCACCTCGAAGCCAAGCGCGAATCGCTCGGGCGCTCTATCGCCGTCTTGTACGGCGCCAATACACTCGGCGCAGCGCTCGGCGCCATCGTGACGGGCTACTATTTGATGCCCACGCTCGGCATTCGCAACGCGACCTGGCTCGCGATGGGCCTGAATTTCGCTGCTGCGCTCATCGGCCTCGCGCTCGCACGTCTCACGAAGAAAGAGACCGTCGAAGAAGATTCGCGTGAAGAAACCGAGCAAGCCCAACGCGAACCCGACCGCGCCGTGCTGCGGGTATCGCTCGCGGTGCTCACCGTCGGCGGCTTCGTCACACTCGCCTTGGAGACCATCTACATTCACCTGCTCGCCATCGTCGCGGGCAACAGCGTCTATGCGTTCTCTCTGATGCTCTTTGCGTTCTTGCTGGGTCTCGGGATTGGTGCGTCCATAGGTCGCGCATGGCTTTCCGCGGGATGGTCCGTTCGCCATGGCGTGATCGCGACGCAGGCAGCCCTCGCTGCGGCGATTCTGGGAGGGGTGTTCCTTTGGGGCGGCATCCCGAGCTACTTCGGTGGTTTCGCTGGCTTCGCCTACACGCAAGAGTTCGCACAACGAGAGTTCGTGCGCTTCTGTGTCTGCGCTGGTGCGATGTTGCCCGTAGCCCTCGCCATCGGTGCCAACTACCCGCTCGTGATGGAGTGGCTCACGACCGCCGATCGCCCGAACAAGATTCGTTGGATGGGTCGCGGCATGGCCTTGAACACGCTGGGCAACATTCTGGGAGCGCTCGCGGGAACGTTCGTCCTCATGCCGATGCTGGGGTCGCTTCGAGCCCTCCACGCGCTCGCTCTTCTGACGCTTCTCCTCGCAGCGGCGGCGCTGGTGTTCGCCAAGGGAGGGGCGAACCCCCAGAAGGCCCCGAAGGGCCTGAGCGTGGCCGTCTTCGCGCCCGCCATTGCTCTCCTCGCCGTGCAGCCCCGTTCACTCGACTTCACGGAACTCTCGACCGGAGCAAACGTCTACTTCCACGCGCAGGCGTGGGGGCGGGTGTTCGACCACGCCGAGAGCGCAGACGGCGGACTCACGACGGTCGCGGAATCCATGCGAGGCGACCATCGCGTGAAGACGCTTCTCACGAACGGCAAGTTCCAAGGAGACGACGACCCGAGCGGAGAGATGCGCGCGCAGCTCGGCTTCGGCATGGTTCCCCTCGCGCACACGACGAAGCGCGGCAAGGCACTCGTCATCGGCCTCGGGACGGGGGTTTCGAGTCGCACCATTCGCGAGGCAGGCTTCGAGAGCCTCGACGTCGCCGAACTCTCCGCAGACGTCGCCAACCTCACGAAGACGCACTTCTCGCATACGAACCACAAAGTTCTCGAGGCCCCCAACGTTCGCTTGCTCGTCACCGACGGGCGCAATCACTTGCTCCTCACCGAGAACAAGTACGACCTCATCGCCATCGAGCTCTCGAGCATCTGGTTCGCGGGGGCCGCCTCCCTCTACAACCGAGAGTTCTACGAGCTGGTCAATGCGCGACTCGGCGAAGGCGGCGTCCTCCAGCAGTGGATGCAGCTCCATCGACTCAGCGACAAGGACATCGCGAGCATCTTGACCACGGTGCGCGCTGTGTTCTCGAGGGCGTGGCTCTACTTCGTCGGAAACCAAGGCATCATCATCGCATGCAACCACGACTGCGATGCGCACCGCGAAGCCTTGGCGAAGCTGAATGCCACCAGCGACCTGAAAGACGCCCTCACCTTCTTCCAAGGGCGTGCCGACAACATTCTCACGCAGCGCATCCTCGACACGAAGGCGATCGATGCGTTTGTAAAGGATACCGCGGAGGGCCGGAACCTCGTCTCTACGGACGACAACCTGCTCCTCGAGTACAGCACGCCCAAGGGCAATGTGCGCCCCTATGCCGAGTCCCTCCAGGAGAACGTGGAGCGCCTTCGGAAGTACACGCCCAGCAGTCCGTTCACGAGCACGCGTCTCACCCCGAACGACGTCCACCTCGATACCCGCGATTCCGAAACGCCGGACGAGTGAATTGCGTGGGCGAGCGCCGTCGAAGCGCTCTTTCGCGCGTATGACGAGGGTCGATTTCCTCGCTCGATCCGACTATGCTGTCATCGTGCTCCCCAACATTCGTTCGTCGACGCGTGGCATGTCCCTCGTCGAGGTTATGAATTTCCTCACGCTCGCGGCCGTCCTCGGAACGCTGGCGATGGTCGGGGTCGCCAAGTATTTGCGTCACTCCAAGACGGCCGAGGCGGTAGGCACGCTGACTACGATTGGTAAGAGCGCCGCGGCTTTCTACAATGCGTCCGATTCGACGCAGCCTCAAACCTCCATCCCGGCTGCCGCGCGCGCAATGCGTCACTTTCCACAGAGCGCCCTCACTCCCGTCCCGGAGGACGCGAGCTTCCTCCGAGGAAAGCGCTATCGCAGCAGCTCTGGCGACTGGGCCAAAACCCCATGGCGCGAGCTCAATTTCTCGATGCCACAACCGCAGTACTATCGCTACGACTTCCAGAGCAGCGGTGTCGGAGCGACCGGCGTAGCAACGGTCACGGCAGCGGGCGATCTCGATGGTGACGGAGAGACCTCGCTCTATTCGCTGAAGGTGACCCCCGACGCAAATCTCGACGCGCAGGTGGCGCCGAACGTCGAGATCAAGGACGGCGAGGAGTAGCATGCGGGAAGGCCGTTTCAGCCTTCTCGAATGGAGCATCGGACTTTCCCTCTTGGGAACGGTTCTGGCCGTTGCCGTCCCCTCGTGCCTTCGAGATCTTCAAGCATCCCACCTTGCCGAGGCCACCAATGGCATTACGCGCATGGCGAACGCAGCGGTCGCTTACAAGGAAGCGCACGGACAGTTTCCGAAGAGCGCACCGCTCACTCCTACCGTCCCTCCTCGAGGCATGCTCCGCGAAGATCCGCCAGGGACTTGGGATCACCCAACATGGAAGGCGCTCGACTTTCGGGCCACACGCGAGGGCGTTCCCCACGCCTACTGTTTCCAGTTCGACAGCGACGAGAATGGGTTCCGGGCGCGGGCGCAAGGCGACCTCGATGGAGACGGCATTCTCTCGACCTTCGAACTCCGCGGCACGAGCAACCCTCCTCGCGTTCTCCCCGGCATGTTCGTCGATTCGGAGCTCGAATGAACACGAGCACGATCGTCCTCGTCTTCGTCTTCTTCGTCGTTCTGCCGGCATGCGTCTTCATTTTCGGTTTGCGCGAAGGCTTGCCTCTCCGTCGCCTCGCTCCCATTGCCGGTCTACTGCTGGCGGCCGAGTTTGGCGTCGTGAAGTTCCGCCCGGCGCTCGCGCTGGCGGAGCACAACGTGAAGCAGCGCGAGGACGTGATCTTGATTCCCCCGCCGACGGAGCTGAAGCTACTTTCTCTCGGCTACACGTCCGCGACGGTCGACTACCTCTGGGGAAAGACGCTCGTGGAGTACGGCATTCACAGCCTCGAGCAACGCCCGATCGATATCGTTCGGTACATCGACGCCATCATGGCCCTCGAACCCACGTATCGCCCGCTCTACATGTACGTCGACACGCTGCTCGTATTTCGACCGCCGCGGGGTACAGAAAACGATGCGCGGCTCGCGCGTGCCTATTACGAACGCGGCATCAAGGAGCGCCCCTTCGACCACGAAGTGTGGATGCACTACGGTCAGTTCGTCGCGTTTCTCGCGCCTTCGTTCCTCTCGTCGCCCGAAGAGGCCAACGCGTGGCGCCGAGACGGTGCCGAGGCCATTGCGCGTGCTGTAGAGCTCGGCGGCGACGCTGACCGCGCCCTCTCCGTGGCAGGTGTTCTTTCGCGATACGGTGCACGAGACGCCCGCATCAAACACCTCCAGAAAACCTATGCCCTCACCGATGACCCTCTTCTGCAGGCGCGCGTCATGGCCGAACTTTCCATGCTCCAGGCGACGAGCGACCAGGAAGACGAGCGAAAAGCTTTCGAGCGCGATCGCAAGAAGCATGCGCCCTACATGGGCACGACGAGCTTTCTCGCGATCGGCCCATACCCCGAGCCTGCGCGCTGCGTCGGCATCGAGGGGCGATCGAAACCCGAGTGCGCCACCACCTTCCCGGACGCCCGTCTGCGACGTCGACTTTTGCGATAGCCGCATGCTACGAGAGAGCGGATGGATGTTGGCGCACTCCTCGTCGTTGGATTCGAAGGCAACTCGCTCCCAACCCCGCTCGAAAAGGCGCTCCGCAGTGGAAAGCGTGGTGGGGTCATTCTGTTCCGCCGCAACTGCGTCGACGTCGCCCAGGTGGAAGCGCTTTGCAGCGCGACACTCGCTTGCCACACGGGCCTAACGCCCATCGTATCGGTCGATCAAGAGGGAGGTCGCGTCGTTCGCCTGCGCGCACCGTGCCTCGCGGTTCCGCCAGCCCGAAAGGTGGGTAGCCGAGGCCCATCGTTCGTGGCGCGCGTCGCCGAAGCCCAAGCCAGAGAGTTGCGTGCGCTCGGCTTCAACCTGAACTTCGCCCCCGTCCTCGACATCCACACGAACGATGAAAACCCCATCATCGGGGATCGCGCGTACGGCACGACGGCTGAAGAAGTCGCGTCCCATACGGAGGCTTTCATTCGCGGAGCCCACACCGGCGGGATGCTCACGTGTGGGAAGCACTTTCCTGGGCACGGAGACACGTCACAAGACTCTCACCTCGTACTTCCAGTGCAACAAGCGTCACGCGAGCTCCTCATGGCCCGGGAGGTGGAACCCTTCCGCGCGGCCGTTCGCGCTGGCGTCGATTCGTTCATGAGCGCGCACGTCGTGTATCCGAGTCTTCATGAAGACACGCCCGCGACGCTCTCGCCTGAAATTGCGACACGTATTTTGCGAACGGAACTCGGCTTCGAAGGCGTCCTCTTCAGTGATGACCTCGAGATGAAGGCGCTGTCCGACGACACCGGCGCGAATGCGATCGCGGCCATCGCTGCGGGCTGTGATCTCCTCCTCGTTTGCGCGACCGAATCACGTCAAGAGGCGGCCTACGAGGCGCTCGCGAAAGAAGTCGAACGAAGCGAGGCCTTCCGCGCGCGAGTGAAGGAGGCTCTCTCGCGTGCCGAGCGCATGCGTCGTAGCATCCAACCTTGTCCTTCGCTCCAAGGGTTTCACTTGCTCGTGGAAGCGCATGCATCGTTGGCGAGCGAACTCGAGGCACTGTGAAGACCGCCTACGTTGCCACTCGGCTCGTTACGTGCGACGGCAACCCGGGCGAGCTGGGCGTCGTCGAGAATGCGCTCCTGGTCGTCGAAAACGGGCTTATCGATTTCGTCGGCCCGCTCGACACCGCGCCGGCGGAGCTCCGGTCCTTGCCGCGAAAAGCCATCGGCAACGGCGTCGTCACACCAGGTCTCGTCGATGCCCACACGCATGCAGCATGGACAGGCAACCGACACGAAGAATATGCCATGCGCATGGCGGGGGCCTCTTACGTAGAGATCGCCGCGGCAGGTGGCGGCATTCTATCGAGCCATCGTGCCATCGCTACCTCTGCAGATGATGAGCTCGCGAACGTGCTCTGCGCGCGACTCGCACGCATGGCATCGCTCGGCGTCACGACTGTCGAGGTAAAGAGCGGATATGGCCTCACCGCAAACGAGGAGCGAAAACAACTTCGCGCAATCGCCTCGGCAGGGGCGCGCGCCGACCTGCCGCACGTGGTTCCTACCTTTCTCGCGCTCCACGCGCTGCCCCAAGAGGCGCGCCAGAACGATGCCGCAAGGGAGGCCTACGTCGCAGGTGTCGTTTCCGAGCTCTTGCCCGAGATCGCCGAAAGCAAGCTGGCGACCTTCGTCGATGCCTACGTAGATGCAAACGCGTTTTCGAGCGCAGAGGCCCGCACACTCGCGGAAGCCTCGAAGACAGCAGGCCTCGAGCTCCGCCTGCACGCAGGCCAATTTGCGGACATTGGCGCAGCGGAGCTCGCAGCAGAGTATGGCGCGGCGTCCGTCGACCACCTCGAACACCTCCCCAAGCGAGGAGCGGAGGCGCTTGCGCAAGCGAAGGTTGCCGCGGTGCTCCTTCCCCTCGCCTCCTTCACGCTCGGCCAGGCCCCGCCGCCAGTCGCACTGTTGCGCGAGGCGGGAGCATCCCTCGTCGTCGCGAGCGACGCAA
Organism: Polyangiaceae bacterium; assembly: GCA_046351415.1. Classification (GTDB taxonomy): domain Bacteria; phylum Myxococcota_A; class Polyangia; order Polyangiales; family Polyangiaceae; genus JABFRG01. Next base: position 317,193 of record JAXLYO010000007.1, read on the forward strand.
ACCCCGGCACCGCTCCCACGGAAAGCCTCCCACTGGCCATGGCTTTCGCCGTGCGAAGCTACGGAATGACGCCCACCGAAGTCCTGCTCGGTGCGACCAAGCATGCAGCACGTTCGCTCCGTTCCCCGCGAGGCGTGCTCCGAAGGGGCGCCCCAGCAGACTTCGTCGTATGGGACTTGCCGCACGAATTCGCCATCATCCAACCCTGGGGTACGAGCAAGACGAGCCTCGTCGTTCGTGACGGGATGACGATCTACGAAGCCGCTGCTCCCCGCTGAAAGCGCGTGCCTGCAAGGCCGAGCGCCACGAGCGTGGCGACGTACGGAAGGGCCGTGAATACCTCGGACGGAAGATGAACCGTCCCTTGGAGCACGACCTGCATCGACTCGAGCACGGCGAACACCGTGCACGCGATGACTGCCGGCACGACGCGATGGCGCGCGAGAATGATCGCGGCGAGTGCAATGAAACCGCGTCCCCCGCTCATTTGCGCTTGGAATTGGTGTTGGTCGAAGGCGAGCGCGACCCCGCCGAGCCCCGCAATGGCCGACCCCAAGGTTACGGCCATGACCTGCGTACGCGCGACGGGCACGCCGACGCCCTTTGCAGCGGTGGGGTTCTCTCCGCTCGCTCGAATGCGAAGGCCGAAGCGCGTCTTGGCGATGAGCCACGCTGCGAACGCCCCGAGCGCGAGCACGAGAAGCAGCGGTGGCTCAGCGATCGTGCGGACGAGTGCCGATGCGCGTTCACCGTATCGAAAGGCAGGAACGGCGGGAGAATTGGCGCTCGATGCGTACCAGGCCCGAAGCAGAAATCGCGTCACACCGAGCGCGAGCAGGTTGAGGACGAGTCCGCTCAAGATGGCGTGAACACCGCGAACCGCGGACACGTACCCGTGCACGAATCCCATGCTCGCGCCAATGATGCCTCCGCACAGAAGCCCAAGCCAAGGGCTACCCGTCGCGACGTGCGTAGCGACCGCCGCGAACGCGCCGCCGAGCAGAATACCCTCTAGCCCTACATGCGCGATGCCGCTCCGCTCGCTCAAAATGCCCCCGAGCGCCGCGTACGTGTATGGAAGGCTCGCTCGAATCGTCTGGGCGAGCATCGTCTCGGAAAACAGCGCGGACAGGGCCGAACTCATGTCGCGCCTCCGGCTTTCTCGGCACCTGCGGAGGACACGGGTCCCGTCGGCGCCCCACCGAAGACGTCCGGTTTCGCGTCGGCAAGCGCGACGCCACCGATGGTAAGGGCCGTAAGAATCTGCATGATTTCGCGAGGCACGTACCCGTTGATGGCGAGGCCGCCCTGGTCGAGCGTACCGAACAGGAGGGCCGAGAGAATCATGAGAGAAGGCCGCCCCGCTCCGAGCATCGCGACAGCAATCCCCGTGAAACCCGCGCCTGCGCCAAGGCCTTGTTCGAAGTACCCCTTGTAACCGAAGACCGTCGCAGATGCCGCGAGCCCCGCGACGGCGCCGGAAAGCAGCATGGCCTGCAGCGTTCTCTTCCCGACGGCAATCTTCTGCACCTTACACACTTCTGCACCATGCCCAACGAGAGCCATTTCGCGTCCCGCGAGGGTTCGGCGAAAATAGAGGGGCGCGCACACCGCCGCGGCAAGCGCGAGGACGAAGGCCACGCTCGCCGCACTTCCGTGAAAGAACGAAAGGACCTTCGAAAGTCTCGGCAGGAGCGTCGATGCCGCCACGTCGGGCGTGCGAACCGTGCCTGTGAGTGCGACCCCGGAGGCGAGCAAGAACCCGACCAGGACGTCCGCCAGCCTGTTCGAGAGCAGAGTCGTGATGACTTCATGCGCGCCGAAGCGAACGCGGAGCACCGCTGGGAGCGCTGCAAAGGCACTCCCAGCACCCGCAGAGGCAAGAAGCGCGATTGGCACCGCCAAAGGCCACGGCGCCCACGAAAGCTTGGTTGCGACGACGGCCGCCACGATCGACCCCACGGCAAGTTGTCCTTCGGCACCGATGTTGAACAACCCGGCGCGTTTCGCGACATCGAAAGAGACCGCAGCGAAGAGCAAGGGCGTCGCTTTGAAGAGCACTTGCCCGATGCCGTAGCCGGTTCCCCAGGTGCCATTCAGAAGCAGGGTCGAGACGAACCACGGAGACGCGCCAGAAATGCGTACGAGGACCGCGAAGCAAAGATAGATCGCGAGAAAGAGCGTTAGTAGCCTACGAATCGCGCCCTGGTTCATGCGTGCGTTCCTTCGGCCTCGGAACGGACCATCGCGCGCCCCAGGTCCTCGTCGGAGGCGTCTCGAGGAAACGTCCCTACGACGCGTCCTTCGCGGAGCACGAAGATGCGCGTCGCGAGCTCGCGAAGCTCGTCGAGATCGGAGCTGACGACGACCACGCCCGCACCTTCACTTCGTGCGGCCAGGATGGCCGAACGTATGTGCGCCGCCGCGCCCACGTCGACCCCACGCGTAGGATGGGCAAGGACGAGCACCTTGCCGTTGTGACCAAGCCGAGCCATTCCGCGCGCCATGACGAGCTTCTGTTGGTTGCCGCCGGAGAGCGCCCCCGCTTTCTCGTCGAGGAGCTTTTCGAGGCCCGCGGGAGCGACGCGCCTCTCGGCCTCGCTCCGGAGAGCGCGTTCGTCGAGCACACCCGCCTTCGAGAACTTCGCGTGCTCCCCGAGCACAGCGTTATCCAAGATGGAGGCCTCCAGGAGGATTTCCTCTCGATGACGGTCACCAAAGACCGTGACGGGCGCCCCGCCCTCGGTCTCGAGGGTGCCCGACGTGAGTGGCACGTACCCCGAGAGCGCGTGAATGAGCTCGCGCTGCCCGTTTCCGTCGACTCCCGCAACCCCCACGACTTCGCCTGCATGGAGATCGAGGTCGAACCCTTCCAAGGCGGTTCCCACGGTCACTCCCTTCGCCCGCAAGACGACCTCGCGACTCGGGCTTTCCGTGAGTTCAGGCAAGGTGTGAGGTGTATCGCCCATCATCGACCGGAGCACGTCTTCGACGGGCTCTCCGTGCACGTGCGGGCGCTCGAACACCATCTTGCCTTTGCGGAGGACCGAGATGAAGTCCGCGTGCCGCTCGACTTCGGAGAGCTTGTGCGTCACCACGACGACCCCCAGCCCTTCCTGCACGAGGCCTCGGAGGCGCTCGTAGAGCTTCTCGGACTCGATGGGTGAGAGGACCGCCGTAGGTTCGTCGAGAACGAGGATCTTCGCGTCGAACAGAAGAGCTCTTGCGAGCTCGAGGCGCTGCTGTTCCCCCACGCTGAGCGCGGAACAAGGAACGTGGAGTGGCACGCGCATTCCCAATTGGGAGAGGCGGGCCTCGAGTTTCGAGCGCACGTTCGCGAGATCGAGAACGAACGGGCCGCCGAGCGCGAGGGCGGCGTTCTCGACGGCGCTGAGCGACGAGATCAGGGCAAAGTGCTGCTCCACCATCGCGAGCCCATGCTCGCGCACACGAGTCGTCGAATGCGGCTTCGCTTCTACGCCATCGTAGGTCACTGTCCCTTCGTCTGGCGTGAGGAGCCCGGCAAAGATACGCAGAATCGTCGATTTTCCTGCGCCATTTTCACCGCACACGGCATGCAGGCGACCGCTCTCCAACGTGAGGGAGACGCGGTCGACGGCGCGCACGTGGTTCTCGCCACAGAACTTCGTGACTCCCCGCGCTTCCGCCTTCATGCGCTTCAAGTCCCGCGTCGCAAGCCGAGGAAGAACACGACGATGGCCATCGTCATCCCGACGCCGAGTACGATGAGTCCCTCGATCGAGAAGCCGACGAAGAGCGTGAACGCCATGGCAACGACGAATACGAGCGCAGCGAGCACGGCATGGACCTTGGAAAAACCAAGAGCGCCCTGGCCTGCCTGGGTCGCGGAGGAGGCGGTCAGAGGATTCATGTGGCCGTACGCAGGTTGCCCTGTGAATGTCGGCGCCGCTTGCCCCGGCAAGCCTTGACCGGGATATGCACTGGGACCACCATTGCGCGAGGGCCCTCCGCCGACCTGGTCCCACGGATTCGGTTGGAGAGCGGTGCCGCCGAAGCCATCGGCGAAACCGAGACCGGCCCCCGCAGGAGCCGCCGGGGCTTGCGTGGAGATGACGAGCGTTCCGGGACCATCGTCCCAACTCGAGGACTGAGGCTTGCGTCCGGCCGCGGGAATGGGCGCCGGCACTTTGGCAGCTTTCCCCTCCGCCCGCGTGAGACCGTCGCTCTCTTCACCGGCTGCGACGGATTCGCCCGTTGCCACCGAATGGCCGTTCACCGGCTGGGCAACGTGCGTCGCCTCCCAACTCGGGAACATGTCGGCGCCCTGTGTGTCTTCGAGGGAAAGCGTAAGCGCCTCTTCGAGGTCGCCCATGGTGTCGTAGCGGCTCTCCGGCGCCTTCGCCAGGCACCGAACGATTACGCGTTCGAGCGCACCCGGGATTTGCACGTCCGGAGCGCGACGACGAATCGGCTCCGGCGATTTGCTGATGTGATTCTGGATGATCTGCGGAACGGCCGTCTCCGAGAACACCGGGACGCCGGCAAGCATGCGATAGAGGATGACGCCGAGCGCATACACGTCGGTGCGCGCGTCGACCGGCTTTCCTAGGATTTGCTCCGGAGCCATGTACTCGATCGTACCGACGAGCGCGCCCGTGCGCGTGAGCTGTGTGCCCTCTTCCTGGGCCTTCGCAACACCGAAGTCGAGCACCTTGACGATGGGCTTCGCGTCGGCCTGGGGAATGATCATGACGTTGGCGGGCTTGAGGTCTCGATGGACAACCCCCTGGTCGTGGGCGTGCCCCAGCGCGCTGCACACCTGAGATGCAATATACACGCTCTCTTCGGGTGTCATGCGCTTCACGCGCTTCAAGATCGTCGACAGCGACTCACCCTCGAGAAGTTCCATCACGAAGAAGAGCTCGCCGGCCTCGCCGCGTCCGAGATCGAACACCTCGATGATACCTGGATGCTGGAGGCGCGCAGTGTTGCGGGCTTCACGCAGGAATCGCTCGACGACCTCATCGTCGACGCCGGGGTCGGGCAGGATGAGCTTGATGGCGACCGGCCGCCGTATCGTCATGTCGGTCGCCCCGTAGACGACGCCCATGCCTCCTTGGCCGAGGCGACGCTCGAGCCGGTAGCGACCGGCGAGCATACGGGGGAGCGGATCGGTGACGGGCGTCATGGCGGAGGGGAAACCGCGTGAGCTTACCGCGATTGGGGACCCAAAGGGGCCACTATTCGCGGCAAAGTGGCGTCTTTCGCCTGCCCCGCATAGCATGGAGCGGCCATGCGAACTGCCGCCACTGAAGAACCTTTCGGGAGCGTCCTTTCGTTCATGCGGTCGCTATGGGCCATGGATCACGCCCTGCAGACGCGTTCGAAACGAATGGAGTCCACCCTTGGTGTGACAGGGCCGCAAAGACTGGTCATTCGTGTCATCGGTCGCATGCCGAGCTCTGCCGCGGGGGAAATTGCCAAGACTCTGCACGTGCATCCGAGCACCCTCACCGGTGTGCTACAGCGCCTCGAGAAGCGTGGCTTCATCACACGTGCGCTCGATCCCGCCGACAAGCGCCGGGCCCTGTTTCGCCTGACCGAGCTGGGGGAGCAGCTCGACGAAACGAAGTCACACACGGTCGAAGCCGCGGTCAGACGAGCCCTCCGGCGCGTGCCGGACGATGTCCTCGCGACGGTCCACTCGGTACTCGAAAACGTGAAGCGTGAACTCGACCGCGACGACGCCTGACCAGCGCCCTTCGGCTCATTGCTGTGTCGCGAAACGGACGGCCGCTCCGTCGTAATAGTAGAGCGTCTTGCAACCAAGGCCCACCTTCGCGTCGCTGATGTCGCCGATCGCGGTGAACGTCGTGAAGTCGCCGGACGCGTCCGTGCGGGTCGCAAAGACCGACTTGTTCGTCACTTCGTCGAAGAAGAAAAGCGAAAGCCGATCGCTCGAAAGCCCCGATGGCCGCTTCCGGTTCGCGCCCACGGGCTTCAGCTCTGCACGCGCGGAGAGAGCGACGGGCGCCTGGAAGTCGTCGCCTCCCAAGATGGCATCGGAGATATAAATGCCCTTCGTTGCGACGCCGAACATGAGCGAACGGCCCGCAGCGGTCCATACGGGGTCGTGCAGTAGCTCGTTCGGACCGAGTGCGTTCGCGAAGACGACGAGCTCTTGGAAGATATTCTTCGCGGAGCGTGCGAACTGGCTGCCACGGGTCTGCCGCGAAAACAGGTGCCAAGCCTGACGATCCTTGTCGATCATCGCGATATCGAAACCGCGTGCCTCGAGCACGGGACGATCGAGCGCGAACGCGCCGTCGGACGAGTCGAGCACGTCAACCTCCGCAAACGCATCGCTTCGTTTGGCGCGTTCTGCGATGTGAATGGTTACGTTCGGCACAGTGCCTTCGGCCCACGCCACCACGAGTTCGTCGTCGGACAAGCTGAAGGGTGACTTGACGCCGGTGACGACGGTGCTCGTCGACGTTTGGAAGGTGGTTCCGCAGAGCGGCGGGATGACGACATCTGCGGCTCCGTCCTTCGCCCCATCCTTCGAGGAGGAAGCGTCCGTCGGCGTGAAGAACCCCGCGTCTTCGCCAATGATGGGCGAGCTTCCGTCGGTCGGGACCACGAGCGGTTTCGTGCCCTCCGCATTGCACGCCCAAAGCACGGCCCCCATTGCACCGAGGACCGCGAAAAAGCGTAGATCAAGCGTTCGGGAAAACGTCGAAGTCATGTCCCGAGCCTAGCACAAGACCTCGCGCCGGAGGGCTCTGGCTTCGAACGTAAGGCTGTAGGACAGGGCTACTCGTTGGCGATGCAGTCGTAGCTCATACGCCAATCCGTAAGGGTCGGCGTCGACGTCGGCGGGCTTCCGACGATGAAGTTCGCGCGAATGCGCAGGTACGGCAACTCCGTAGACTGACCAGAAGCAGCGAGCGCTTGGGCAACGGTCTGGGGCCCCGAAGTCCAGTTCACGGCCGAGGACGTCGAGGTGCCGACCCCAACGAGCGCGCCCCACGCCCCGACCGGAGTGGCGCGCGTCTGCGCTTCGAAGGCGATAGAGGTGCCGGCCGGGATTTGCGTCTTCCACTGGAAGAGCGCCCAGCGAATCTTGTATCCGGTCGGACAGCTGCCCGTGTACTCGCGGTCGAACGAGGCATTCGAGTAGACCGGGGGAGGAAGCGCACAGACACCGCTCGCGCAGCGCGTGCCCGTCGCGAAGTTACAACATTCACCGTCCGCCACGCAGGACTCGCCGTCCGCACGGCACGCCGCGGGGCTAGCATTCACGCAGTAGCGCTTGGGCGGCGCGGAGATGGGTCGGTCGAGTGCACACACGGAGCCGGCGCAGCAGTCGAGATCCGTTTCACATTCGTTCGCGGGGATCTTCGCGCCAGGACTGCGGCACGCGTCGAGAACGAAGTACCCGCGCATGTTTCCGGAGATGAGCTCTTGGCCAGGAAGGTAGAAGGCGGGAAAGCTGGGGTCGGTACCCGCCGCCGCGCCCGTGTTGAGTGCAGAGATCCAGAGCTTCTTCGTCGTGGGCTCGATGCTGATGTTGTAGAAGCGCGGGTCCGAGGCGTACGGGTTGACTGTCGCAACGTTTCCGTAGAGGCGGCGCGACGTAAACGTGACCCAGCTGTAGCCGCCGCGGACGACGGGCAGTACCGTGGGCTCGTAGTTGTAACGCTGCTCGTAGAAGTCGGGGTCGCTGCCAGGGCCACCATGGCGATTCGGACCGGTCGGAAGATAGCCCGTCGCTGTGTTACCCACGTAGCCGTTCAAATTGTGGAGCCGCGTCGCGGTCGGAGCGCCGGTCGTCTTCGCCCACCAGATTTCGGCGGTCGCACCGCCGAGGCAGCCACCTTCGCAATCGGAACGCGTACCGCCCGGGTCGCGACCGTTGGAGCGGAACTCCTGGTGCCACACGACACCGTTCTCGCCTGGAGGGAGGAAGGCAGGCCACCAAGCCTTCCCGGAGGGGGGGGTATAGATATTGCGGAAGTTCGAGAATGTTCGGTTGCCGTCGAAGTCCATCATCGACAGCGTCTTGCCATCGCCCGTCACGGGTGCAGTGGGAGGATTCGCCAGCGGCAACGGGCTGCCGCCGGTAAATGTGAAGGCGACCTGAGTCGGGCCCGTCGTTTCGTGCGAGAACGTCGGATAGGCCGCCTTCAGATTCGTCGGCTGCGTACCGCCGGTGACTGCTGCGCCCGTTTGGTCGAATAGGAACGACGCACTGTCACCGGAGTGGCCACCGGCGCTCGTGAGCACGCGCGTTCGGTTCGGATGAATGCCGGGGAAGATGAAACGACTTCCACCATAGGCTGTCCCCAGCGGTCCCGCCCCCGGCATGTCATAGCGGAACGTGTTGTAGTTGCTGTGGGCGGTGATGATCATTTGGCCATCGGAGGACGCCGAGTGACACACGCGGCATGCAGAGTTCGACCCGGCAACGACCGTCGGAGCGCTCTGGCCGATGATGACTTGGAGCGTGGCGGCACCGAAAGCGCCTCCTGGAAACGCTCCGCCCGGGCTCTGTTGAGCCCCAGAGTAGTTCGTGACGAGCGCGGTACCATAGGTGTTGTAGTAGATACGCCCCTTGAGCTGCGTGGGTGCAAACCGCACGTCCACCTTCACCTCTTGGCGTGCGACGCCTCCGACGTAGCGACGCAAGACGATGGCCCCCGTATCTCCGAGCGTGGCGCGGTTTCGGTTCACCGACTGCTCGAACGCCGCCCAATCCGTTTGCGGAATGGTGGCGCGCGGTTTGGGCGTCAAGAGCGGCGTCGGAAACGAAATCGCTTCGGTCCGTATTTCGGAGCTCTCGAAGATGGGCGTGCCCGTGCTGGGGTAGCGAATCGATACCTTCACGCCCGATGCGAGATCCGCCGTGCTCCACTGGAGCAGCGGAGACGGCAGGCCGAGAGGAAACATCGTACCGTTGTACGGATAGATAATGGTCGCTGTTTCGGCAGGCTCTGCTCCCGTCAACGTGGGAAACGAAGCGGCCGTTACGCCCACTGCCGGCGGGTCCGTGGCACTCACCGTTGTCTTCTGCACACGTACTTGGGTCGTGACGATGTTCGACGCGAAGGCGCCAACGTACGCGCGCACCTGAATGTCCGTCGCGACCGGTGAGACGACGGTGAGCAAGCCGGTCGGCGAGATGTCCGCGATGTCGAACTTGTCGATGGACCAAAGCGGCGTGAAGTAACCGGTGTAACAACCAGCCGGAAGCAGCGTCGCCTGAAATTGAACCTGCCAAGGACCAGGCCCGGTGATGTTGATGTCCTTGGCGGGTGCCGCCGTCGGCGTGATACCAACGCCCGTACACGCGACCTCGAGCGACTCGCTCGGCGCGAGTTGGAGGCCCGCTTCCGTGACCGTGAGTCCGCTCTCTGCACCGGCGTCGAGGCCTACGGGGTTGTCCGTCGTCGTGGCGCACTCGGGCGAACACGGGTTCGCGCAGCTTCCTGGCGTTCCGAGACCGAGCGCCTTCAGCCCTGCCCCGCCCCCCCCGGACCCCGGGACGTTCTTGCTGACGACTTGGTCGCCCTCGCAAGTTCCCCAGCGTCCCCCTTTGCACGCCATGGTGCCGAGCGAGCACGTGAGGTAGTCCCCCATCTGTTTGACGACTTTTCCGCAGTCGACGACAGCCCCTTCGTCAGCGCACGGGCAGCCTTGATTGCGGGTGTCACAGTAACCGGGCTGCGGGCTGACGTTGCCACTCGTGCTCGCGCCATTGCTCGGGGTACTGTCTGCACAGCCCCACAGCACTGCCGCGGTCACGAAGACACTCAGTAAACGCTCGAAACGCCGGTACAACCGAGAGACCTCCACGGGCACGCGCACTCCACGACCCACCTTTAGGGTAGCAAGAGTCGGGCCCACGTGGCGGCCAGATTCAGCCACGAATTCCTCGGAAAATCGCGAGGTAGGAGGTTGTCATGCAACGTCCAGAGGGACGCAAAAACTGCATACCCCTTACCTATTTCTAGAGCATACCTTCATTCACCGACAGCCCGCTGAAGGTCGCCGGTCTCGTCCGCACCGTCTCCAAGGGTGTCGGTGGAGACCGCTGCGGCAGGCACGACCATCGAATGCTGGCGCTTTCGAGAGGAACCTCCGAGGCGCGCGTGGAGCGTCGCGCTCTCGAGAATCGCTTCGCAGAGAGCCCCGTAGTCGATGCCCGCGGCCCCCGCGATCTTTGGCAAGAGCGAGGTCGGGGTCATGCCGGGGAGCGTGTTCACTTCGAGGACGTACTCGTTCTCGCCTTCCGTCACGAGCACGTCGACGCGGCAAGCCCCTGAGCAGCCGAGCGCGTTCGCCGCGCGCTCCGCCAGGTTGAGCACCCCGCGCATGCGCGAGCCTTCGACCCGAGGAGGCAGATGGTAGTCGGTGGCGCCGGCCGTGTACTTTGCCGCGTAGTCGTAAAGACCGCTCTTCGGGGCGACTTCCACGGCGCCGAGCACGCGACCATTGAGGATGCCGACGTGAACTTCCTTGGCTTTGATGCAGCGCTCGACGAGCACGGCGTGGTCGAGTTCGAGGGCGCTCTCGACGGCAGCTTCGAGCTCCGCGAGATTCTCGACACGGGCAAGGCCGACGCTCGAGCCTTCGCCGCGCGGCTTGACGATCGCAGGGAATCCGAAGCTTCCATGCAGTTCGGCAAGGGGCGTGTCGTCGTCCTCGGAGACGACGTAGTATGGAGGCGTCGAGACGTTGTGAAGGCGGAAGAGCTCTTTGGCCTTCAGCTTATCCATGCAGAGTGCAGACGACAGAACGCCCGACCCCGTGTACGGAATGCCCATGAGTTCGAGCATGCCCTGGATGCAACCGTCTTCTCCGCCGCGTCCGTGGAGTGCGATGAACGCGACATCGATGTTCGCAGCAGCGACTTCTTGCGCAGCGTTCGAAGAGACCATCACCGGAACGACGTCGTAGCCGCGAGCCTCGAGGGCCTCGCAAACGCCTCGGCCTGTCTTGATGGATACTTCGCGCTCCCGGCTCACGCCGCCCATCAAAACGCCAACGCGCATCGTCGAATTCTGGCTCTTCATCGTGTGGTCACCTTTCCGCATGCCATCCACCTTGCAGCGACCGTTCCAGACGAAAACCTGGGTACTTTCGCGAACTCTGGTGACTGCATGGTGTCTAGGGAGCCACAAGCCCGTGGCCCATGGTCTCACCTAAACAATCTGACCGGGATCCGTCAACTTTCGTGCAAGAGCGAGCCGTCACCGTTTTGGGCTCGGGCCCCAAAACTGGGAGTGGGCCCCTACTTGGCTCTGCCAAGTAAGGCGAGGGCAACGCCCTCGCAGCTAGTCGATCTCGACGAGGATGGCGGTGATGTTGTCTTTCCCGCCTCGCGAATTGGCAAGGTCGATGAAAGCTTTGACGGCCACGTCTCCACCTTTTGCGACGATGGGAGCAACGTCCTCGTCACGAAGATAGCCGTGGAGGCCGTCGCTGCAGAGGAGGAAGCGATCACCGGGATCGATCCGAACGAGCCCCGTGTCGACCTGCACGTAGTCGCGATTGCCGACGGCGCGGGTGATCACGTTGCGATGCGGTGAGGTCTTCGCCTCCTGCGGGGTGATGAGACCTTGCTTCAATTGCCACGCGATAAGTGTGTGATCTTCCGTCAGTTGTTCGACGTTGCCGTTCTTCTGCACGCGGTAGATGCGGCTGTCGCCCACCTGCGCGGTGACGGCGTAATCGCCGAACGTGAGCAGCGCGGTGACGGTCGTGCCCATCCCGCTCATCGTGCGGTCCATCTCGGCGAGAGAAAATACCATGTATGTTGCAGCTTGAATGGAGCTCTCCATCAAGCGGCATGCGCGCCACACGTCCTCCTCTTTGGGCGGGTGAATGAGCGGGTTCAGCTTCTTCAGACCGCTCTTGACCATCCCGTAGACGGCCTCGACGGCTTCCTGGCTCGCGATTTCGCCGGCCGCGTGACCTCCCATGCCGTCGCCGACGACGTAGAGGCCTAGTGCGTCCTCGAAAAAGAACGCGTCCTCGTTGCCGGCGCGACGACGCCCCACATCGGTGAGGGCATAGCCTGCGCGTTTGGTTTGGGGAGCGATCGATAGCACCGTGAAGATCGTAGCCGATCTCTCGACCGGAGGTACAGAACCTAGCGTTCGGGGGTTGTTTGGACGTCTCGGTCGCCCGGAAGTCGTGTAGGTATTTCGGCGTGACCACACGCTCACTGCTGGCGCGTCGGAGCGCCGACCTCACGCTCGCGCTTCTCGTCATCTCGATCGTGGCGATGCTGATCGTGCCGCTGCCGACGTGGCTGCTCGACCTCCTGCTCGCCGCCAATTTGTCCCTATCGGTCACGATCTTGCTGGTCGTTCTTTACGTACCGGATGCACTTTCGATCGGCGCCTTTCCGACGCTCCTGCTGCTCACCACGCTCTTCCGATTGGGGCTCAACGTCTCGTCTGCGCGTCTGATTCTGCTCCAGGCGAATGCGGGTGAGGTCATCCGTGCCTTCGGAGAATTCGTCGTCCGGGGCAACTACGTGGTCGGCGCAGTCGTCTTCTTGATGCTCACGATCATCCAGTTCGTCGTCATCACCAAAGGCGCCGAGCGCGTCGCGGAGGTGTCGGCGCGCTTCGTCCTCGACGCCATGCCTGGCAAGCAGATGGCCATCGACGCCGAACTCCGAAGTGGCGCGATCGACGGGAACGAAGCCAAACGTCGCCGGAGCGCCTTGAACCGAGAGAGCCAGTTCTACGGCGCCATGGACGGAGCGATGAAGTTCGTGAAGGGCGATGTCATCGCTTCACTCATCATCACGATCATCAATATCGTTGGCGGGCTCGCCATCGGCGTTGCCCAGAAGGACCTCTCCGTCGGGGTGGCGCTCAAAAAGTACGGCCTCCTCACCATCGGCGATGGGCTCGTCTCCCAGATCCCCGCCCTCATCCTTTCGACCGCCGCCGGAATCCTCGTGACGAGGACGGCAAGTGAAGAAGCGGGGAGTTCGCTCGGACAGGACCTCGCGCGTCAACTCTTCTCCACCCCCAAGGCGATGCGCGTTGCCTCCGTGTTCGTGGTGGCGCTCGGCCTCGTGCCGGGCCTTCCGTTCGTCCCGTTTGCCGTGCTTGGCGTGACCCTGTTCTTCGCATCGCGTGCAGCCGGACGCGTGCGCGCTCTCGAGACGAAGCACCGCGCCTCGACGAATGGGACTCCGGACGATCCGTTCTCGTCCATCATGAGCCCCTTCGCCCTCGAGCTCGGTGCCGACTGGCAAACGCGCGAAGGAGAAATCCTCGAACGATTCGAGCGAGAGCGCGCGGCCATCTTCGAAAACCTCGGCGTTCCCCTCCCCGCACCGGCGCTACGATACGTCGACCCAGCGCCTTCCCCCGCTGGTGCAACGCTTCTCATTCACGGTGTTCCTGCGAAGACCCTGGCCCTCGACTTCGGGAGCCCGCATCGCGCAACGGACGTCGAAGCACTCGTGAGAGAGTTCAGCACGGTACTCCGTGCGCGCATCGCCGACTTCGTTGGCCTGCACGAAGCCCAGAAGCTTCTCGACACCGTCGAACAGTTTCTTCCGGCCACCGTCCGCAATGTCGTTCCGAAACCTGTCTCGCTCCAGACCTTTGCGGACGTCCTGCGGCGCCTCCTCGAGGAACGCATCTCGATTCGCGACCTTCGCTCGATCTTGGAAGCCCTCTCGACGATTGGTCCGCACGAGAAGGACGCATTGCAACTCGCAGAATACGTGCGTGCGGCGCAGAAACGACTCATCACACACAACGTGACCCACGATGGCGGTGCCGTCGAAGTCGTCACGCTCGACAACATGATCGAGGATTCAATACGGCGCGCCGTCACGCGAACGACCGCGGGCTCGTTTCTATCGCTCCCGCCCGCGGTAGGCCGCGACCTTTTGGAAGCGATTCGCAGAGCCCTCGCGGAAGCCCCGGGCGGAGCAAAGACGATCCTGACGCAACCCGACATTCGTCGCTTCGTGCGCAAGCTCATCGAAACGGACCACCCGGCGGTCACGGTCATCTCGTTTGCCGAGCTCCTTCCCGAGGTAGCGATCCGAGAAACGAATCGAGCGACGCTGCAGGGGATCGGGTAGCTGGCAGTCTTTCCGAACTCACGGCCCGCAGTGGGACAGCTACATTCGTTGACGAACGACTTGGCGCGGGGCGATCCCGAGCTTCATCACGAGCTGCTTCGCTTCCTTCTCGAGCAGCGGATGAATCTTCTTCTGTCCCACGAACATCGCGAGGAGTTGCGGATTCAAGTCCGCGAGCTTGCGCAGAGTACGCCCGACACCCTTCAGGTCGCTGAGCGAGGCGTACGCAAACGCACGCGCGCGCCACATTTGCACCTTGAGCTCTGCGTTCTCCGGATCTTCCGGGTTGAAGAGCTCGAGGGCATCGATCGCCTTTTGCGCCTGCCCTGATCGAGCCCATGCTTCGCCGGCAACCGTGGCGAACATGGCGCGCGTCTTGGCTTCTTGTTGCTTACCGAGATCGAGCGCGTCGACGAGCTTGCGGGCCTCGGGGACCTCGCCGAGCGTGAGGTGCAGCATGGCGCGCATCGCGCGAATTTGCGCGGCGATGGGAGCCATCTGCTTCTCGAGGTCGACCGCTTCGAGCGTGGCGAGGGCCTTGCGTGGGTCGTCTTGCATCTCGAGCTGTGCGCGGGCGAGGACGGCGTGCGCATCGCCCTTCTTGAATTGGGACTCGAGCTTCTCGATGGCTTCTTTGCGGCCTTCTTCGGTTTCGGCTCCCTGAAGGATGTTGCCGATGGCCTGCTGCTTCTTCACGAGCCGGGCGATCCACAGGAGGATGCCAGAGACGACGATCGTCAGCACCGCCGCCACGATGAGCGGGATCGAGGAGTGGAGGAAGGAGCCAATCGCGCCGCAGAGAATCCAGAGGACGAGAAAGAGTCCGCCCACACGAACGAGCGTCTTCTTCCAGTCGAACGGGGGCTTGGCCGCAGCGTTCGGATCAGGCTTCGAGAGCTCCCGGAGGTCTTTGCGTACTTCTTCGATGCTCTGTTGCTTCTTCTTCGCCACGGAACTCCGTGTAGTCTCACAGCCGGGTAGCTGCAACCGTGAACGCGCAGTCGTGACTTGGCACGTTCTGGGCCACTATCGCGCCGCAACGGCCCACTTAAGCACCTGGTTTTGCTGTACATTTCCTCAGGCGTGGACTTTGCGTAGGGTCCTCACCATGAACCGCTCGCTTCTCTCCCTTGCCTCTTTCGCACTTCTGCTCTCGACTCCGACGCTCGCCGAAGCCGAAGAGGGCTCACTCGCCCCACGGGCCGTCGCGCGAGACGTGGCGATGGAGCCCGCGGCGAGACCCGAATGCGTCGTGAGCAGTCCGAGCGCGTCATGGCGCATTCCCGTCAACGTGCCGAGTGTTCCATTCGCCGTTTGGGAGACAGGCGGGGCGCGTACGACCTTGGCCGTGACCGTGACGCCGCAGACCAAGGTGGACATCGTGGCCGACACGACTTCCGGATCGCCGGCCAGCAGTCGCCGGCTCGTCTTCGGCGAGGCGAAGGCAGGTGATGTTTTCGATGTCAGCATTGCCGGCAATTGCATCGGGGGAACCACTCCGAACGCGGTCGCCCTCCATGTCGAGTTCGTAGCAGCAGCGCCGTTGCCGACGACGCTCGGGACGCTGACCGAGGCCCCTCTTGGAAGAACCTTGCTCACGCTGGACCCTGCGTTTGCCCCATTCATCCCGCAAACTACGCTCTCTTTCGGCACGTTCGGAAGTTACGCCGCCGGGCGCACGGTGCACGACGGCGATACGTACGGGGTACTCGCGTGTGTTGGCGGTGCATGCGGAGAAAGCGGCGCGGCCGTGCCGAACGTGC
Source organism: Polyangiaceae bacterium (assembly GCA_046351415.1). GTDB lineage: Bacteria > Myxococcota_A > Polyangia > Polyangiales > Polyangiaceae > JABFRG01. The sequence goes on from JAXLYO010000007.1 coordinate 333,060, forward strand.
CGCCCGCCTCGTCTCCCCTCGTCGTTCTCGCCGCAAACGTCTGCTCGCGTGGACGCTCGACCGGTATGGTCACACTCGATGTCGTCGCGAAGGCGTCCATCGTGGGCGTCGACACGAGCCCACTGGAAGCCAAAGGCGTTCTACATGTAGATTGCACCAAAGCAACGGAGGGCGAACTCGCGACGACGATGCCCGCGACCGGGTGCAGCATTTCTCCCAGCGAGCGAGACGCGCGCACGACATGCGCGACCCTCGCCAGTGTCGCCTTCGCTGGCCTCCTTGCCCGCCGACGGCGACGCTCGCGTCCTGACAACGCCGTCTGAGGAAGACGTCCCAGCCGACACACAATGTGCCAGAGGGGACGAGGTTTCCCGTAAACCATTGAAATCATTTGGCGTCTATCCTGGCATGTCGGATGCACAACACGTCGGTATGAAAGCGCCTCTCTCCGCCTCCGTGCTCGCCGTCCTCGCTATCACCGCAGGCCTTTCAGGCGTTGCGCACGCCGACAACGCAAAGCGGCCAGCAGCAGACCCAGCGGGGGCCGCTGCGCCCATCGCTCCGAGCTGCTCCATCAGGAGCCCGTCGAGCACGTGGAAAGTCCCCGTCAATGCCCCACGCGTCCCTGTCTTCGTCGCCGAGAACTCCGGCGGCAAACTCACTCCGTCCGTGACGCTGTCTCCAAATGCAGAATACACGCTCCTGGCCGACTCCGGCACCCCCCGCCCGGATTACTACCGAACACTCACGCTCACGGGTGACAACTTGAGCGTCGGCGACGTCTTCAACGTAACGCTGGGCGGAACATGTGCGAACGCCCCCTCGTGGATGCAGATGGAGACCTTCTCCATGACCATCGAGCTGGTGGCGAGCGCTCCTGCGCCGACGGTGCTCGGAACGATGGCCGAGAATCCCCAAGGGACGACCCTGCTGACGCTCGACCCGTCTTTCCATCCGTATCGACAGGTCGCGACGATCACGTTCACGCGTAACGGGGCTAGTCTCGGCGAGTATGCCCCAGGCCAAACGGCTAGCGCAGGTGATCGATACGGCGTCATCGCCTGCGTGGGTGGTGCGTGCGATCCGCGCCCGGGCGCGCCGCTCGCTGGCGCACAGCCCCTTCGTCTGGGCGCGAACGATGTCTGCAAGGAAGGCCGCGACTCTGGTGTCGTCGAAGTACCGCTTTCGGCGCAGGCGCACATCCCCGGCGCAACGGCTCAGCCCGCAGCCGTCACGGGATCCATCCACGTCGACTGCGGCAAAGCGACGGATCAAGAACTCGGTAAGGGCACCGGCACGGCGCCAAACACGGTGGCGAACGGCAACGCGGTCGGAACCGGTTGCAGTGTCGGCGCGACGGGCGCTACCACGAGCGGCGCGTTGAGCGCACTTTTTGGCCTTGCGCTCGTCGGGTTTGGGCGCCGCCGGAGAGAGCCGCGCCCCTGAGCAACGTCGCGCCCCGTCACGTCTATGGAAGGTCCACTGTCACATTGTCGTAGTAGAATGCGTACTCCGGTGCGGGGTCGTTGTAGCCGTTCACCCCGAGCTCGAGCCTCAGCGACGGTGAACCACCAGCCATCCACGGCGCGGCGAGGTTCTTCTTCGCATGGGTCGTCCCGTCGACCTTCAGCTCCACAGACGAACTGGGGTCGATGTCGAGCATCACGTGCACCCAACGACCTTCCGGAAAGACGGGGCCCTGGGGCAAGGTCTCGTCGTCCACTCCGAGCGTGGTGCCTGTTCTGTCCAGCGAAAGAGCGATGCCTTTCGACGGCCCGTTTGATTCGAAGGCGACGGCGAGCACACCAGAGTTGACGTCCCCCGCTTGCCAGACGACGGGCTCGACCCACACTTCCATATTGATGATGGCGCGTGACCACTTCCCGGACCGCGAGCGTCGCACCGTTGCCGCATAGTACGTGTCGACGTTGCCCCGACGCGGCAGCGTGGTGAAAAGCGAACGCTTGCCCGCAAACGCTCGCGTCGTCGAAAGCTCCACCTTGCCGCCGAGGTCGATGGTAACGGCGTCCCAGTTGCTGAGGAGCGGACCCCCTTCGAAGTCGTCGCAAAACGCATGCGCCCCCGGAACACAAAACGCGCTCGTGGGTCCGTCCGCGCCGATGGGCCCCGAGTCCGTCGTCACGAGCTGATCGAGACTCGCGTCGGTCACGTTGCCATCCGAAGCGGTCGACGCATCCGGTAAACTACCTCCCGACGACAGCCCCTCGAGACTCGGGAAACATGCCGGTACCGACACGGCGAATGCAGCGAGGAGGACCGAGGAGTAACGCACCCCTCTACGGTATCCGAGGTCCATGCGCGCGTCACCCTTCCTTGCGGTGCGCCCTACTGCCGGTGGCGAGAGGAGGGTCGCTACGCTCTACGGCGGCGCGCGCGTGGCTAAGCCTTGGGTTCCGGCGGCGGCACGGATAGCACTGGCGGATCGGTCGCAAACTCCGGGTCCCCCGCCTGAATCTCCGCGCGGAAGTGCTGGAAGAGAGACTGCGCGATCGACATGCATGGAACCGCGAGCAGCGCACCAGGCAGGTGGAAGAGATGCTCCCCAACGAGCAGCGAGAACACCACGAGCACAGGGTGAATCTTGGCGGCGTCGCCGATGATCTTCGGGTTGAGGAAGTTCGCCTCTACCTGGTGGATGCCGATGATCCATGCGAGCACGAAGAGCGCGGTACCCGGACCCTGCGTTAGCCCGAGGGCCACCGCCGGAATGGAACTCAAGATCGCACCGAAGATCGGGATGAGCGAGAACACCGTTGCGAGAAGCGCGATGACGGGCCAATACTTGAGGCCGGCAATGGCGAACCCCACGGCCGAGAGCGCACCGTTGACGAGGCAGATGACGAGCTGGCCGCGGACGACGCCCGAAAGGCCCTTGTCGATGCGCACGAAAAGGCGCTCGTAGGAAGGGCGTTCACTCGGCCGGAGGAGTGAACGGAAGAATGCGGCGACCTTGTCGCGGGTCAAGATGAGATACGCCGCCAGCATCAGCGTGATCGAGAACACGAAGATCGCGCGGCTCACCCCTCCGATGATTTGCTGCCCAAGACGCGCGACCTCGAGCACGTTCTTGCGCGCGTAGCTGATCGTTTTCCTGACGAGGTCGCCCACCATGTTGTGACGCCCGTGGCGCCCGTGCAGCGGCGCTTCCCCCTCCACCACGAACCCCTCGTCTTGAGGCTTGATCGTGAAGCCCCCTTGGACGTCGACTGCGAAGCTTCCGTCGTCGCGCGGCCTCACGACCAGTGAAGGCTCGTCCTTTTCTTCGACCGAAGACAGTGGTGGGGCCCCTTGCGCCGTCCCGTTCGGCGAAGCCTCCGAGACGCCGAGCATCTGCAGCTTTTCGTCGAGCCAAGGCGTGGCTTTCGTTTCGATTTCTTTCTGGAGTTTGGGGAGCTCCGAACGAAGGTTGAGCACTTCGTGGCCGAGGCGGGGCGCGATCAGCCGAATGCCGCCGCCAAGCGTACCGAGGACGAGTGCATAAACCGTAATGATCGCCACTGCGCGCGGGAACCGCTTTTTCTCGAACCATGCGACGAGCGGCGTGAGGACATACGCCACGACGATCGCGAGCACGAACGGAAGCATGACCTCGCGGGCGGCGACGATGATGACCGCGGCGATGACTGCCCAGAGGAAGAAGAAGCGCCGCCGCCGCTTTCGAAAGGAATCGGCCGCATCCATGGTTCGTTCATAGCAAAAACAAAATGAAAAAAGGGAACTCCGGTTGGAGTCCCCTTCTTCCCCTCTTCCTTCGGAAGAGGCTGGGTCACGGGCGCTTGCGCCTCGTTTCAGCCCTCGTCGTCGCTCTCTTCTTTGTTCAGCTGAAGATTGCCGAGCTTCTGCTTGATGAGGTCACCGATGGTGCCTCCCGTCGCGTCGCCCGTCTTCTTCGGGGCCTTCGTCTCGCGCTTCTCGGTGCGAGCCTGGGCCTGCGCTTCGACCGCGCCCTCACCGATGCGCATCGAGAGCGTCAGGCGGCGCTCCTGCGAGTCGATGTTGGCGATTTCGGCCTGGAGCTCGTCGCCGATCTTGAAGGGCTTCGGCTCACCGGCCTCGTCCTTCGCTTCGACGATCTCGTTTTGCGGGATGAGGCCTTCGATGCCGTCCTGCACGCGAACGAAGAGACCGTAGTCGGCCACCGACATGACGGTGCACTTCACCTGCTTGCCCGGGGGCAAGTCGGTGAAGATGGTCGGCCACGGATCATCGAACTGCTGCTTGATGCCGAGCGAGACCTTCTTCTCGTCGTGGTTGATGCTGAGGATGATCGCTTCCACGTCGTCGTTCTTGTGGAACATGTCGGCGGGGTTGTTGACCTTGGCCGTCCAGCTGAGGTCGCTCTTGTGGACCATGCCGTCGACGCCGTCTTCGATGCCGACGAACACACCGTAGTCGGTAATGCTGCGGATCTTGCCGGAGACCTTGTCACCGGGGTTGTACTTCTCGGTGAAGATGGTCCAGGGATCGGGCTCGAGCTGCTTGATACCGAGCGAGATACGCTTGCTCTTCGCGTCGACTTCGAGGACCTGGCACTCGACTTCTTGGGCGCTCTCGAGGAGCTTCGACGGGTGCTTGACCTTCTTGGTCCAGCTCATCTCGCTCACGTGGATAAGGCCTTCGACGCCCGGCTCCAGCTCGATGAACGCGCCGTAGTCGGTGATCGACATGACCTTGCCCTTGACCTTCTTGCCCGGCGGGTATGCCTCTTCGGCGTGGCTCCACGGGTCTTCCTGGGTCTGCTTGAGGCCGAGGCTGACGCGCTCCGTCTCCGCATTGTACTTGAGGACCTTCACGGTCACTTCGTCGCCCACCTGGAACACTTCGCTCGGGTGGTTGACGCGACCCCAGCTCATGTCGGTGATGTGGAGGAGGCCGTCGATGCCACCGAGGTCGACGAACGCGCCGTACTCGGTGATGTTCTTGATGATGCCCTTCACGACCTTGCCCTCTTCGAGGTTCAAGAGCGTTTGGCTCTTCATCTGATCGCGCTCCTTCTCGAGGAGTGCGCGGCGCGAGAGAACGATGTTGCCTCGGCGCTCGTTGAACTTGATGAACTTGAACTGGTACGTCTGACCAATCAGCTTGTCGAGGTTGCGGATCGGGCGAAGATCGACCTGCGAACCGGGGAGGAATGCTTTGACGCCACCGCGGATGGTGACGGAGAGGCCGCCCTTCACGCGCTGCGTGATGGTGCCTTCGACGAGTTCGTCCTGCTGGTGAGCCGTCACGAGCTCTTGCCAGACCTTGGCCTTGTCGGCCTTTTCCTTCGAGAGGATGACGAGTCCATCGTCGTTCTCGCGGCTCTCGACGAACACTTCCGTTTCGTCGCCGGGTTTGACGGAGAGCACGCCTTGCGCGTCGGTGAACTCGCTCACCGGGATGACGCCCTCGCTCTTGCCGCCGATGTCGATGACCACGTTGTCGCGCCGAATCGCAACTACGCGTCCAATGACGATTTCGCCTTCTTTTGCAAAGTTCGCGAGGCTCGATTCGAGCATCGACGCGAAGCTATCGTCTCCCATGCTGCTCATGCCGCCGGAAGAGCTGATTTCAGTTTGAGTCATGTTGAGTGTGAATGCCTGAGTTTTCGCCCCTCGCTACATTGCTAAAAGGGCGCCTTTCTCCCCAAAATGCACGAGCGTGCACGGGGACCGTCTGCGTAGCGCACCTACTCCCACAGCGCAAGCCGCATTTCCGCAAAAAACGCGCGGATTTTCGATGTTCGCACGGACGTTGGAGGGACCGAGAAGTCCCCCAGCACGAGCCGTCCGAGAACGCACGAATCGCGCGCGACCCGTCAGGGCGCCGTCGCCATGAAGTCCGCGACGAGCCCCGCGTGATCCGAGCCCCCGAGGCCCTTTTTCACCGCATCCTGGACCACGCGCGTCGAGCCCTTGATGTGGCGTTCCGCATCGGAGCCCAGGACGACGAGGTGGTCGATGGCATATCCATTGCCACCAGAAAATTCCGTATTGGCCTCGGCAATGGAGAGATCTCTCAGCTCCGCGAGCACGAGCGCATTTCCGGCGACGATGGCGTTGATGGGCGGGGAGCCCGGAAAGTCGTTCAAGTCTCCGCCGAACACGATGAGACGGCCTGGACTGGCTGCGGCCCGCGCGAGCACGATCTTTCGAGCTTCGGTCGCTTCGCCGAGGCGGAGCACGGGGTCGTCGTCGGTCTTCGCTTTGAAGTGCGCGACGAAGACGGTGTAGAGCGTACCCTTCCGATCGAGGTCGACCTCGAGGAACTCGCGCGTGAACGACACGGTGCGATTGTCGGAGAGCTTGAACTTGTCTTGGCGGTGCGTGCGTACCGCGGCAATGGGATCCTTCGAGAGGATCGCGACGTCGACCGAGCCGTTGAAGTTCGTTTCGCCGATGTGCTTGTGGGGGTAGGTATTCGACAGCTTCGTCGAAAGCGTCTGGAGACAGGCGTCCTTTTCGATTTCTTGGAGCAGCACGACGTCCGCGCCGATCTTCCGCACACCGGCGGCGACTGCGTTTGCCTTGGCGTCATAGGCACTCGCGGAGAGCTGCTGCTCGTAGTCGCTCGCCGTGCACTGCCCGGTGTCGCAAGCCGTGTCGAAGAAGTTGCGAACGTTGTAGGTAGCGATGCGAACGGCACCGGCAGGCGGAGGCCCCGTGTCAGGTCCCGCATCGCTAAACGGTACTTCGCCGTCTGCCCCCTCGCCTGCGTCTTCGTCCTCCGAGCCGCCGGACGAGGTACTCGGAGAGTTGATGATGTTGCGGGTTTCGCAGCCAACCGCGAGCGCAGAGACGAAACACGCCGCGGCGAGAATCGAAGAAAGGCGAAGCATCTTGCCCGACTATAGCTCGCCATCGGGAAGGACGCACGCCGCACTTTCCGCGGGAGCTCAGGCAGAACCGCCTTCGCGGGCCGAGAAGACCCTACTTTTTCGCGCTTGCTCGCACGTCGGCGCCATCCAGAAACATCGTCGACAGGACCCACTCGTAGCGTCGGACGGCCTCCTCCGTGGCGGGCAGGCGACCCACGGCGAGAAGACAGGCCGTACCATGTACGGCAGACCACGCAGCGAATGCGAGGTCGCGCGACTTCATGTCGGTCCGAATGACGCCTGCGTTCTGGCCATCCCGCATGGCGCGCTCGAGCACCCGATAGCTCGCAGAGGCGCGCGTGTTCTCCGCGTCCACGGACGACATCGGCCCCGCAAGGGCGAGGCGGAATGGGCTCGGGTAGTTCAAAGCAAACCGAATGTAGGCCACACCAATCCCGCGGATTCGCTCGCGGTGATCGGCGCCTGCTGCCTCGACAGCATCTCGCTCGGCAGTCGCCAAGCGCTCCAGCGCATCGACGACGAGCGCTTCGAGCAGTTCCGCCTTGTTCGCGAAATGTCGATAGGGCGCCGTGTGCGTGACACCCGCATGGCGAGCGAGCTCCCGAAAACTGAAACGAAGATCGCCGTGCTCGGCGTAAAGCTCGTACGCCTTGTCGAGGAGTGCACGGCGAAGATTTCCGTGGTGGTAGGACGACCGTGCGATCGATGCAGCGGAACTCATTCTCCCTCCCCACACATCGCGAGCACTTCGGAACGGAGCGCCCGCAGCCTCTCGTCGAGCACTTCGTCTGCCAGAGCTCGCTGGTACTCCGACCCCAGAACCCCGGTGGCCGGCATTCTCCAGGCTTCTTCCTTCATGATGCGCTCGCGCAGTTCGTCTAGCAGCACATCGCCCCAGGTCTTCGACGCGAATGTGAGAGTGACGCCGAGGGAGTGAGTCACCGCTTGGGCTTCGTGCCACGTGCCTCGGGGCAAGTACAGGACGGAACCGGGCGAGAGGGTGACCTTCCTTGCCGTCTTCGGCATCTCTTTGGGGAACGTACGTGCAATGACTTCGTGGCCAGGAACATGCGCGTAGAAGTTCGACGCCTCGGTCGGAAACCTGAACGTCGTGTTCGCAGCGTAGCGCCATCGCTTCCTTCCCTGCACTTGCAGCAAGAACGACTCCTGTGGGTCGAAGTGCATCACGGTGCGAGCTCCCGGTGGAGAAGCGTACACGTTGCAGCAGGCAATCGCCGGCGTACCGAGCGCAGCGCCCATCGAGTCGAGGAAGGTGTCGATCCTAGGCGAGACGAGATTCAATCCGTCGACGACGATCGTCACGCCGCCGCCACGGTAGAGGCGCTTCGCATCCTGCGGCTCGATGCCGATGCTTTCGTGGCGACCGGTCGCGTCTTGAAACCAAGCGCGTACGGAGGTGTGCTTGTTTGCAGCTGCGACGTGATCGAGCAGTGCCTCCACCGAGGCAAGCTCCGGAAGACCAGCGAGAGTGTCGAGTCGCGATAGCGGGCCATGCGCCACACAGGCTTCGCGTGCCCACTTCTGCTTCATGAATGCCGCTTCGCTCATCGGGCGGAGCATGTTCGCGAGGACGCTGGGCTCGGCATTCGTGCGTATCGACTTCATTGCAACCTACATCGTTCCGGGTCGAACCCTATTTATGCAACAGCTTCACGAGCCTGCAAGCGATCCCACACAGGACAATCTGCGAAGAACGCAAACATTAAGTTCGAAGAACTCGCGCGCGAGGCAACTCCCTGCGATAGAATCGCGTCGTGCACCGGACATTCGCATGGGCCGGCCTGACCTTCGCGTTCGCGACACTCGCGCTGTCCGGTGCGAGCTGCGGAACGCCCGATCGTGCCTTGCACCGCGATGCGTCGCTCGCCGATGGCGGCGGTTCCGCGCGCCCCGACGCACGTGAGGACGGAGCCGGCGTTTCACCCGAGACGACGCTCCACCTCGCATCAGGCAAAGTCGTACGCGGGCCACTCGCCGCGGTTTATGACCACTCCCTCTTCTGGGATGCGTCAGCACGAAAAACCTACGCGATGTTCGACCCGACGAAGTTCGCGGCATACCCGTCTGACGGGACCCTGCAGTTCTTCCCATCGCAGGATATCGTGTCGGTCGAAGGTGTCGGCACCCCACCCGCCTCGTCATTCGTCGAGTTCCAGCGGAGAGAGGGCATCGTCCTCCACCGCCCTCCCCTCGAGGGCGTTTCGTACGTCATCCGCGGGAACGACGGGTATCACCTCGAGGAAGATGGCTACGGCAACTTCGCATGGGACCTCGTGCGTACGTTTCCAGATGGCTCACGCTTCAAGGGCAGCGGCGCCGCAAACTCCGACTACGCGACGTGGAACGAGCCCGTCGTTCTGCCTTCTGCCGGCATCGTCATCGAGGTCGTCCGCTCGGCCCCGGACAATGCGCCGGGGGCCTACCCGGAAGGCGCCAGCAACAACTTCGTCGGCGTTTACCTCGGCGGGCACTATTACGTGTACATTCTCCATTTTCGCCAGAACACCATTCCGTCGATGGCTGACGGCACTTGCGAGCCCGTCGTCCCGGGAGTTCCGTGCGTCGAAGTCGGGGCCTACCTCCCGGAAGGTGCCTACCTGGGTCGCGCAGGAAACTCCGGCGTCACTCTGGAGCCGCACGTGCACACGACGCTCCTCTACTACACGCTCGACCCTGAAGAGCCGCGCACGTGGAGCGTGCCGGGCGAGTTCACCGGGCTCTTCGTGGCGGATTCGGTTCAGCCTTCGTCCGGAATCGTCTTGCCGGGACCTTCGAAGCGCGTCGCCTACACCGTCCCCCGAACGGGGACCTTCATCTCTCACACCGCGTTCTAGTCCGCCGCAGCGACGAGGCGACACTGTGGGCAGTCCTAACAACATCGCGGTGGCCGGCGCACTCGCCCCTTCATTTCTTCGTGAAGCGAGTGAACTGTGCTTGACGGAAGAGCTTGGTGTCGGTGACCCTTGGTGTCCCTTCTCGCTTCGCGCCATCTTCATCCTCGAAAGGACTCCACCATGCTTCGTCCCAATCGCAACCTTCTCGCTCTTCTAGGCGCTTCGGTCCTCGGCAGTCTCATCGCGTGCGGTGACGACGCATCCACGAGCTCGTCCAGCTCCGGCGGCGTCGCAGACAGCGGCTCGCCGGATACGGGCTCTTCTTCGTCGGGCGGCAAGGACGGCGGCACCGACGCGACGACTGCGACGCCCGAGATTCAAGTCAGTGCTCCGAGCAAGGCACAAACGACCGAGGACGGCGACAAGGTCACGTTCACGGTCGTGCTGAAGAGCAAGCCCACGGCCGACGTCAACATCGCCATCACGTCCGACAAGATCGCCGAGGGAACCGTCGACAAGGCAACTCTCACTTTCACCGCAGCGAACTTCGATACGCCGCAAACGGTCACCATCACGGGCGTGGACGACGAGGTCGACGACGGTGACCAGGACTACAAGGTCGAGTTTGCGGTCACGTCGACGGACACGGGCTACAGCGCTCTCAAGCCCACCGCGATCGCCATGAAGAACATGGACAACGATACGGCGGGCCTCATGGTCGGCATGCCGATGCCGAACAAGAACACGACCGAGAAGGGCGGCAAGGTCACGTTCACCGTGCGCCTCCGCACGAAGCCCTCGGCCGACGTCACGATCCCCGTTCTCAGCGACATGGTCACCGAAGGCACCGCCGACAAGGCAACCCTCACCTTCACCGCCGCCAACTACAAGACGGACCAAACCGTCACGGTGACTGGCGTCGACGAGAACGTAGCCGACATCGACCAAAACTACAGCGTCAAGCTCGGCAAGACGACGAGCGCCGACGCCGCCTACAAAGACCTCGAGGCGAAGGTCGACCTCACGAACATCGACGACGACAAGCCTGTGCAGGTCGTCGGCAACTGGGGCTCTACGTGCGTGCGCTTCGTCGATGGCAACGTCAAGTGCTGGGGACGCAACAACCGCGGCTGCCTCGGCTACGGCGACCTGAATCCGCGCGGCTTGGCGGCTGGGCAAATGGGAGCGGCCCTTCCCTTCGTGAACTTCGGCACCGATCGCACCGTCAAAATGTTGGGTTCGAACATGCGCGGCGAAGGGCTCTTCTGCGCCATCTTCGATAACGACAAGATCAAGTGCTGGGGCGGAAACTACGTTGGGCAGCTCGGCTACGGCGACATCAACGATCGCGGCGACGGGCCCAACGAGATGGGAGACAATCTTCCTTTCGTCGACCTTGGCGCTGGCCGCACCGCCAAGGCGGTGACCTCCGGCGAGGCATCGACTTGCGCCATTCTCGACAACAACACCGTCAAGTGCTGGGGCTCGAGCAATGCTGGCCAGCTCGGCTACGGCGACACGAACAGCCGCGGCGACCAGCCCAACGAGATGGGAGACAATCTGCCTATCGTCAACCTAGGAGCGGGTCGTACAGCGAAAGCCATCGCCGCGGGTTACCTTACGACGTGCGCCATTCTCGACAACGACAAGGTCAAATGCTGGGGTCTCAATGACGTGGGTCAACTTGGACTCGGCGACACGAACAACCGCGGTGACCAAGCGAACGAGATGGGAGACAACCTTCCCTACGTCGACCTCGGCACGAACCGCACGGCAAAAGCCATTGTCGGAGCGTACCGTCACAACTGCGCTCTGCTCGACGACAACACCGTCAAATGCTGGGGTGACGCTTCCACGGGAGTGCTAGGTCAGGGAAACACGACCAACCGAGGGAATGCGCCCAATCAGATGGGCGACAACATGCCGATCGTCCCGCTTGGCGCGGGTCGTACGGCGACGGCCCTCTACTCGACCTGGCAAGGAGCATGCGCCATCCTCGACAACAAGGCCACCAAGTGTTGGGGGCTCGCAGGCCAAGGCCAGCTCGGGACCGGTGATACGAATCAGCGCGGCGACAACCCGAACGAGATGGGAGACAATCTTCTTGCCATCGACCTCGGCGCCGGGCGCAACGCCGTCTCGCTCATGACGGGTACCCTCGCCCAATGCGCGATCCTCGACAACTTCGCGCTGAAGTGCTGGGGCTACAACAACGACGGACAGCTCGGGTACGGCGATCAAGTTCAGCGCGGCGACAATCCGAACGAGATGGGAGCCAATCTCCTTCCGATCGTCTTGAAGTAGCCGCGTACTCCCGGTGACACGAGCGGGCACTTCCGACACGTTCGGGGGTGCCCGTCTTCGTTCTTGGCAGTTCAGGAGACCGTGCGAAGTTTCAGCTTCTTGCCGCTGCCTTCTTGCTCCGGCACCTTCACGTAGGCGGAGGGCACTTCGCGCACCACGAACTCCTTGGTCCAGTCCGCGAAGTCGTCCGGCAGTGGGCCCGGCAACGTCGGCTGCACCGTTCGCTCGAGAAGCTGGAAGTCGTGCCGCACTTCGAGCGAGAGCGGCTCGCGACGCGCGTAGCCTCCGCTCTTGAACCAGGCGCGAGCGCGCTCGACGTTGCGAATGAGCGCGTGATGCTGCGGATCGACGCGCGCGGCCTCCGTGAAGAGGTCCATCATGGAGTCGAGCTCGCCTCTCGCGTACGCGATGCACGCGAGGTGATTGTAGGCCAGGCCCGGTAACGGATAGCCGAGCGCGAGTGCTTTGCGCACCTGGGATTCGGCCTCGTCGAACGCGCCCTCGCGATACAGCGCGGCGCCCAAATCCATGTAGGCCGCATGGTAGCCGGGCAGAAGCTCGAGCCGCGCCCTTGCCTGCGCGACGTCGTCGCGATGAAGGGAACGCAGGCCCTTGTTTCGGACGAACCAGTCGTTCAGGTACTCCGTCGTCTTCTCGTCCGCGTCGAACGGCGTCTTCAGCTCCTGGAAGTCTTCCCTGAAGTAAACCGAGCGATCGAGCCACTTTCGCTCCGCGTCATCGAAGTCGCGCGTACCCGGATAGATCGAGAGACACGAGAATACGTATTCGTGGGGCCGTGCCTTCTCGAGGAACGCCAGCGTCTCGTCGAAGCTCTCGATCGTCTCGCCTCGATTGCCGAGCATCATGTAGTAGCGCACTTTGATGCCGTAGCGCTTGGCGAGGTTCGTCGACTCGATGATCTCCGCAGGCGTGATCTTCTTGTCGATGGCATCGAGAATGCGCTGCGAGCCCGACTCGACCCCGAGGCTCAAGCGTTCGCACCCCGCCAGTCGCATTTCGCGAAGCAATTCGTCGGTGAGGAGGTCGACGCGGGTATCACAGCTCCAAAAGAACCGGAGCTCGCGTCGACGAATTTCGCGACACAGCTCGACGACGCGCTTCTTGTTCGTCGTAAAGGTATCGTCCTTCACTTGAATCATCTTCACGGGGAGCCGCGCCAGCACGGATTCGATCGCGTCGACGACGTACTCGACCGAATTGGCACGAAAGCCCCTGCCCCAGCTCGTCTCTGCGCCGCAGAACGTGCAGGCCCAAGGACAGCCTCGTGAAGTCATGAGGATATGCGTGTCGAAGTACGATTGAGGCGAAGGCAGAAGGTCGAGGTCTTTCACCTGCGAGCGCTCCGGTGCGAGTTGCACGGTGCCGTTCTCCGCACGAAAAGCCGTCCCTGCGATGTCGCGTAGAGGCTCGCCACGCCCGCGCTTCGAGAGGATCTCGACGAACGTTTCGTCCGCTTCCCCAACGCACACGAGGTCGATGGCGCTGCAGTGCACCATGAGTTCCTTCGCAAGCGGTGTTGCGTGAGGCCCGCCAACGACGACGAGCGCATTCGGAGAGAGAGCCTTGATCGCTCGCGCCACCTCGCACACGCCGCGGCGGTTCGCGGTCCAGCAAGAGAGGCCATAGACGTCGGCCGAAAGGTCGCGCACGACGTCGACGACTTTGGACCAGGCGAAGTTCGACAGGTTGAGCACTTTGACTTCGTGCCCCGCCCGCTTCGAGATCGCCCCGAGCGCCAAGAGTCCGTAGGGCACTTGATAGAAGTCAGCGTCGAGATCGCCTTGCACGTACTCGGCGGGGGGGCCTCCCACGGCATAGGGAGGCTCTTCGGGAAGAGCGATTTTCCACGGCGGCGGATAGAGCAGCGCGACGCGCATGCATCATCTATAGCAGACCGGGCTCCCTACCCCTCATGCGGATGAAATCGCCCGAGTCCGGGCCTCAGGCCGGCGGAGGAAGCTCACGTACGAAGACGACGACGCGAAGGGCCGCTTCTTCCGCCGTGATGTCCGACGTGTCGATCAAGACCGCGTCGCTTGCCTGTCGGAGCGGCGCAATCGACCGTCGCTGATCTCGCTCGTCCCGCTCTCGAACCTCTTTCAGCGTCGACTCGAAGGTTGCGGGGTCACCCTTGAGGGCCAGTTCTGCGTGGCGGCGATGGGCCCGAACCTCGTCGCGCGCCGTCACGAAGAACTTGGCGGGAGCGTCCGGGAAGACGACCGTACCGATGTCCCGACCTTCGAGAACGACGGCCCCCGCCTTGCCCACTTCGCGTTGCAGCGCCACGAGGACGTCCCGGACGGCGGGGTGCTGAGAGACTTGGCTCGCTCCCCGTGCGATTTCCGGACTGCGGATCGCGTCGGACACGTCCTCCGAATCGAATACGACGCGAACACCTTCGCGCTTCTGTTCGAACGACAACTTGCCGGAAGCGAGCAGGTCGGTAAGCGTCCGCGCAACGGACGGACCGTCGTCGAGAGAAACGCCAAGCCTTCCCGCGACGAGAGCTGCGGTTCGGTACATCGCCCCCGTGTCGACCAACGTATAGGACAGTGCATCGGCGACCAGACGCGCGACCGTGCTTTTTCCGGCCCCGGCAGGACCGTCGATGGCAATGATGTGACCACGAGACGACACGCGGCTCTTCTAGCGCAACGCTGTGAAAATGAGAATGGTCCTTCAGCCTTCGAGGACGTCTATCGAAGCTCCGAGGGCGCGCAGTGTACCCACGAAACGCGGAAAGATGCGCGTCACGCAGTCGGCACCGTCGATACGTGTAGGACCATCGCCTCGGAGCGCGAGGAGCGCCGAGAGCAGCGCGATCGTCGGGTTGCCTTCGGATGCGACGCGCGCCGCACTCACCGGCTCCGCGTTTCCACGAATGACGAGCGCCGTGCCCTCCACGCGAGCGCCTTTCCCGAAGCGGCGAAGCACGTCCGCCGTGGCTTCGAGTTCTACGGCACTGACTCCGAGATCACGCAACTGCGACTCGCCATTCGCGAAGGCTAGGAGCGCCGCCATCGGGACGAGCTCGCTCCGGCTTCGCGACGCTCGTTCTCCCCCCAGCGCGATGGCGCTCAACGGTGAAGCCGAAGCCGAGAGATCGGCGACCATTTCTCCAAGCTCCTCGGAGCGAACGACGGACGTGAAGTTCGCGCGCATGTCTCGGAGAACTTCCGCGAACCCAGCTCGCGTCACATTGACCCCAACGCCGCGCACTTCGACGTTCGAGCCTGCGACCAAACACCCTGCTGCCACCAGCATTGCCGCCGACGAATAGTCGCCAGGAAGCATGACGTCGAATGCGGGGATGATTCCGTTCCAGCCCGCAGGCGATAGATGGACGAGCGGCCCGCTTGCGCGTACGGGCAGGCCGAGAGCGAAGAACATGCGCTCGAGGTGATCGAGAGACAAGCTTCCTTCGCGAAGCGTCGTGTCACCATGCGCAAAGAGCCCCGAGAGGAGTAGCGCCCCCTTGAGGTCGGCGTCACTCGGCTCGCTCTGCCACTCGATGCCGGTGAGATAGGCATCTTCCGGAAGTGCGCCAACGAGGAGAGGTGCGGTCGCATCACCGCGCAAGGGGCCTCGACCGCGTGCGGAGACCCGGGCGCCCCGTTCACGTAGGGGCAGGATGAGGTGCTGGAGTGGCTCGCGCGCGAGCTCGCCCGAAACCGTGAGTTCGGATTCGAAATCTTGCGCAGAGAGAACGCCCGCCAAGAGTGCGAGCGTCGTCATCGAGCGACCGCAATCGAGCGGGCCCTTGGGCGGCACGAGGCCGTAGATACCCACTCCGCGTACCCGGAGCGACTTCTCCTCCTTCGAAGCCTCGATGACGACCCCCAGCTTCGAGAGGCACGTGCGCGTGCACTCGGTCTCTTCCGTGAACGTATGACCACGCAACGTAGAAAACCCATCGGTGAGCGCGGCGAGAACGAGTGCGCGTTGCGTGATGGCCCGATCGGCGGGTACCGGCACGCGGCCCACGAGGGGCTTTGCCTGGGGATGGACGACGAGTGAAGTCACTCCGGTTCAGCTGCCAGAAAATGATGCCGCTGCGAGCAGGATGGCAGCGATGAACGTCGACGCAGCCACGGCCCAGATTCCGATCTTCCGCGCACCCCAGCGGCCCCCGTGTCGCACGAGGGACCAACCGACGAAGTTGCACGCGAAGCCGAGGCACGCGAGCCCCGCAAAGACGAGATTCGCGACGCGGCCGAAACCGCTGCCCGAGAACGTGCGCACGGCGAAAATGGAGAGAAAGGCAAGGTGTGCCACCCCCCCCGCCGCCGCCAGCGCTCCGAGCGCCTTGTCGAGACCGTTACGTGCGCGCATGGCTCAGCCTCCGAGCACGCCCGGGAGCGCGACGAGCAGGTCTTTCAATTGCTTGTCGTCTACACCGAATTTGACTTGTACGTCCGTCTTCTCGGCCTTGATGTCGAGTCCTTGGAGCGTGGGCACGGGTGTTCCGAGTGCAGCGAGGCCACTTGCAAATTTCGCAGCGCGGCCGAGGTTTTGTGCGCCGGCTTTCGCGTTGTCGTCGTTGTCGTACGTCAGTGTTCCGGCGATGTTGAAGCCGGGCGCTTTGAAGTCGCCGAGCACGCGCACGACCTTGAGGCCCTTGAAGTCGAGGAACTTCATGTCGGCGATGCGAATGGTTCCAGACTGACCGGCGAGGTCCGCAGCGACGGCGAAGGAAGCACCTTCGGAGGCAAGCGTGTCGACCATGAACCCCGTGAGCGTGCGCGCGGGCACACCGTCACGAACGCGATCGAGTGCGCGGCGGACGGCCCCGTCGGTGCCCACGACGGCGACCTTCTCGGAGAGAATGCAGAACGAGACCTTCGACGCGCTGTAGATCGTGCGGCTCGCATACGGTGTCGCCGTGAGCTGTGCACCACCGCGAAGCGTCGTGTGTTGATCGATGGCGCGCTTCACCTTGGCTTCGTCGAAGCGACCGATCGCGACGACTTCCACGTCGACGCCTTGAAGCGCGTAGGAGCCTACATAGACCGTATCGACGTCCTTCGAGAGCGAGAAACCTGCCTCGGGTCCCATCGGGAAATAGCGGTCGGCGAGGTTGATGGCTTCGGCACCGGAGGCCCCGGCCGCAAACATCGCCCTCACGTCGACGCGCCCCATGGCGATGGGGCCGGACGGGAACAGGGCGATGGGATCACTCTCGAGCGTGCGCGGTGCGTCGGCCGCCGTCTTGGCGTCACCGGCCTTGTTGCCACCACATGCGGAGGCAAGGAGCGCGACACAGATGGAAAGCAATGAAGCGCGGCGTAGGGAGGCGCCGAGCACGCGAGAGGGCAAGGTCCACGTCATGGCGGACCAGTCTATCGCATCAGGCTTCGCGGGGGTAGCTGCCGAGCAACTTGTAGTACTTCGTGAGGCGCTTCACCTCTTCGAGCGCGAGCACGACGTTCCTGTCGGTGGCGTGGCCCTCGATCTCCATGAAAAACAGATAGACCCACGTTTCGCCGGGGCTCGGCCGCGACTCGATCTTCGTGAGGTTGATGTCGCGTTCGGCGAACTTGGACAAGATGCCTTGCAGAGCCCCCGGTGTGTCGCTCACGCTGAAGACGAGCGCCGTGAGGTCGCGGCCGGTGCGCGGTGCACCACGAGGGCCCACGACGGCGTAGCGCACGTGCTCGACACCGGTGTCACGGGCATTCGGAAAGAGCACCGTGAGGCCCCGTCCGGCCGCGAACGTCTCGAGAAGGACCGCGGCGCCACCGTGATCGGATTCGGCCATCTCGGCCGCGTGTACGAGAGACCGGACGTCCACGACTTTCGCATTCGGAAACTCGCGAGCAACGAACTCGCGGCAGGCGGCATGGTCGGACGTCGTCGCGAACACGTGGTCGATGTCCTTCTGATTGCCGTTCTTGCTGGCGATGCAGAGGCGCTCCTGGACGTCGAAGCAAGCCACGATGCGCAGGTCTTGGAGGATGAGCGCACGAATGGTCGCGTCGACGGGTCCGTAGGGCCTCGTTTCGTACGGCACGACGGCGACGGCATGCTGGCCGCGAACGACAGACTCGAATGCGACGTCGAGTGCAGCGACGGATTGATACACCGCATGCGCGGCGAAACGCTGTCGAGCGGCGGCATGACTCGGGCCCTCTTCGGGCCCCACGTAGACGACGGGCGTGGGCTCGGCGAAGGGATTCGTGGCCGAAAACACGGCCCGAAAGACCTCTCGCATCGAGGACGGGGCGATGACTCCAGTGCCACGCGCAACGACCGCATCGAGCGGAGCACCTTCACCGGGACCTCCGCCCTGTGCGACGCGGGAGACGGCTTGCTTCTGCCCGGCCTTCTTCTGCGTGAGCGCACGGCGCTCGAGCAGCGCAACGAGCTGCGCGTCGATCTTGTCGAGCTCCTGCGAAAGCTCGTCCGGCTTGCCCGAGTTGCCTTGCGTCATGCCTTCGAGCATACCACCATATCAACGGCGTATCGATGGACCGCATGATCTTCAAATACGAAGAGCTCCTTCGGCTGAGGCGTGCTGCAACGCACGGCAACGGCGAATCGCCTCGTGCCGAATTGCGGGCTTTGAGCGCCGAATTTCCGGGGTCCCTGCGAGAGCTAGACCGACTGCCGATCCGCGAAATCGAAAGGCGCATCGCCACGTTGCGCGGAGCGCAGCCGGACAAGATGCTCGAGACCATCGCCCTCTACCACCGGCGCATGCGCGAAGCACTCCGCGACGTTCGCACGGTTCGTCAGGTCGAAGAGCCGCCTGCGGGGCGTTCGACGGGGCGGCGTCTGTCGGCCGAGGTTCTCACCCGGGTTTCCGCAGAAGCGAACGTGGAAGAGGGCGCGCTTCGGACAGCCCTCGGGCTTGCGCCACGGCCGCGCTCCGCCCGCGTTTCTGCCTAGGTCGTCGAACCGCCGGACGAGCCGCCCGACGTACTCGTGGAAGGTGCCGCCGCGGGTTTGCTCTCGGTCTTCGTCTCTGTAGACGTCGACGTGCTCGAGCTGCTCGAGCTGCTCGAACTGCTCGAACTGGAGCTCTCCGAGCCGCCCTTGGACGACGAGTAGAGGTCCGCGTACCAGCCGCCGCCCTTCAAGATGAAGTTACCGCCGCTGATGAGGCGCTGAGCGGTTTTGCCTTGGCATTTCGGGCACGTGTCGAGGGCATTCTCGGAGATCTTCTGGATCTCCTCCCAACGGTTTCCGCAAGCGCTGCAGGCATATTCGTAGGTCGGCATGGGCGTCGCGACCCACGTATGTCGAGCGCGCCGCCGCGTCAAGACCCGGCGTTCTACGACGTTCACTGAACACTTCAGGCTTGCACGGGTGCGCAGTTCAGCGTACTCCATGGAGAAGAAGTGACCCTATGTGAAGTTACATCACGTGGTGCATATGGTCGCTCAAGCTATCGAATCACTTACGGAAGTAGCCGTTCGCTTCCCTCTGTGTCCTTCCTCCAGACCGCTCCGCTGATGTTCTAGCGGAACCCATGACCAGGCAAAGCCAAGCAACAGATGAAGATTAAGAAGCTGGAGCTCCTCGGGTTCAAGTCCTTCGTGGACCGCACCGTCGTCCACTTTGATCACGATGTCATCGGCATCGTGGGCCCGAATGGGTGCGGGAAGTCGAACATCGTCGACGCCATTCGCTGGTGTATGGGCGAACAGTCGGCGAAGCACCTCCGCGGCCGGAGCATGGAAGACGTCATCTTCAACGGCTCCGAGTCGCGCGGTCCGAACGAGTTTGCGGAAGTGACGCTCACGTTCGAAAACGACGACCCCTCCGAGTTGCCGCTCGAGCTCCAGAGCTATGCGGAGCTCGCGGTCACGCGCCGTCTCTATCGCACCGGTGAGAGCGAGTATCTCATCAACAAGACCCAGGTGCGTCTCAAGGACGTCACGGATCTGTTCCTCGGCACGGGCGTCGGTACGAAGGCCTACTCCATCGTCGAGCAGGGCAAGATCGGCCTCATCGTCAGCGCGAAGCCGGAAGACCGTCGTCTGCTCATCGAGGAGGCCGCTGGCATCACGAAGTTCAAGTCTCGGAAGAAGCAAGCCGAGCGCAAGATGGAGCTCACGCAGCAGAACTTGCTCCGCGTCGGCGACATCATCGCAGAAATCGAGCGCAACTTGGGCTCGCTCAAGCGTCAGGCCGCCAAAGCAGAGCGCTACCTCGGCTACCGTTCCGAGCTCGAAGACCTGCAGCTCTACGAAGCGTCGCACCGCTACCTGGAGCACTCCGCGTGGGTTCGCATCGAAGCGCAGGCCGTCGACGAGCACACGCTCGCCGCGGAAGAGGCGCGCACACGTCTCATCACGCGCGAAACTGAGCTGGAGACCGCACGCCTCGAGGCCCATTCGGCCGAGTCGGGCTTGGAAGAAGCGACCTCGACGCACTTCGCCGCCGAGAATGCCGTTCGCACCGAGCAGGTCGCGCTCGAGCGCGCACGCGACCGCCGCCTCTCGCTGGAGGAGCGCGACACGCAGGCGGAGCGCGACATCGAACAGCTCCGCGCCCAACGTGAGTCGCTGACCGCCGAAGCCGCAAGCTACGTCGCAACGCTCGAAGCCCTGAAGGACGACGACGGCGCGCATGCGGCAACGCTCGCCTTGGAAGAGGGCGTCCTCTCGGACTTGGCGAAGAACCTCGCCGAAGCGGAGGCACGCCTTTCCGAGGTGAAGCAAGCGCTCGCGAATGCCGACCGCGACATCGCCTCCGCCGAAGCCAAACTCGGCGGTTTCGATCGCCGCAAAGAAGACCTCGAAGACCGCCACGGCCGTCTCGAATACGAAGATCGCGACCTCGTCGGCACCTGCAAGGAGAACGAGGCCCGCAAGGTGCGCCTCGAGCAGGACCTCAAAGACCTCCGCGAGGGCAAGGTCACCACGGCCGAAGAGCGCGCGCGCCTCGAAGAGCGCCTTTCGGAGCTCCGTGTCGTCATCGTCGAGAGCGAGCAGAATCTCGAGCACGCGAAAAACGAGCACCAGCGCAAGCGCTCGCGTTTGCAGGCACTGCTCGAGCTCCAAGCCCGTCTCGATGGCGTCGGAGCCGGCACGAAATCGCTACTCGAGGGCAAGGCCGAAGGCGTACTCGGTCTCGTTGCAGACCACATCCACTTGCCTGCAGAATACACACAGGCGCTCGCGGGCCTTCTCGGATCGCGGTTGCAAGAGGTCGTCGTTTCGAGTGAAGAGCGCGGCGTCGAGCTCCTGCGCGAGCTCGCCCAGAAGAGCCGCGGCCGCGCGACCGTCATCCCGCTTCATCCGAGGCACTCTGCGGGCGGGCTTCCCCTCCCCGCGCATGCCGAGGGCCGCGCGGTGCGTATGCTTTCGCTCCTTTCTTGGCCCAAGGCGAGCGAGAGCCTCGTCACCGCGCTCGTTGGTGACGCCATCCTCGCCGACGACGAAGCACTCGCGTCGCAGCTCTGTCGCGAACTCCATGTGCCGGTGGTGACGCCGGAAGGCACGTTCTTCCATCCCGACGGGCGCGTATCCGGCGGCGCAGGCGACACGCTTGCAGCCGGCATGATCGACCTCATGCGCGAAGTCAAGGGCCTCACGGAAGAGGTCACGACCGCCGCGAATCTCGCCGAATCGCGTCTCACACATCACCAAGAGCTTCGAGCGGAAATCGCCGGCATCCAAACCGCGCTCGAGCGCGCACGACAAGAAGCACATCTGGGGGAGATTGCCTTCGTTCGTGGGGAGAACGACCTCAAAGCCGTTTCGCTCGAGCTCGAAAAGGCGACGAAGCGCCGTGCCGCGCTGGCCGAAGAGCTCCACAATCTCAAAGAGGCGCTCACCCAAGCCGAAGCGGAGCGCGCCGAAGCGGAGCGCGTTCTCTCCGAAGCGAAGGCCGTCCAAGCAACCGCGGGTGACGCGGTCCTCGAGCGCGAGACCCATGTGGGCAGCGCCCGGGCGCGCGTCGAAGAGCAGCGGCACAAGGTCACCGAGGTTCGCGTCATCGCGGCAGGCCTCCGCGAGAAGGTGCTGGCTGCTACGGGCGCAAAAGAGCGCCTCGAGCGGAGCATCGTCGAGCTCGAAGAGCGTGAGCGCCGCCTCGAGAAGGAGCGCAACGATGTCGCCGAACAGCTCGGTCAGACGTTTGCGAGTGCGTTCCGTCACAAGGAAGCGCTCGAGAAGGCTCTCGACGCAGCGAGCATCGCCGAGACGACGCTCACGCAGGCCAAAGAAGCCTACGAAGGCGTGCGCGCCGGGCTCATGGAGCGCGAGGCGGAGCTGAAAGAGCTCCGCGGCGCCGCGGAAGAGACCCGCGAGAACCTCACGAAGCACGAGATGGTGCTTCGTGAGCACCAGATGAGCCTCGAGCATCTCGTGGGATCCATCCGCGAGCGCTTCCGCGGCCTCTCGCTTCCCCGCATCATCGGCGACTATCATATGCGTCCCCCGCCGGACGCCGATACACACGCACGCGTGACGGAGCTCGGGCACCTGCTCGAGCGCATGGGCAGCGTCAATCTCGACGCCATGAAGGAGCACACGGACGCCGAGGAACGCTATACGTTCTACTCGACGCAGAAGGCCGACCTCGACAAGGCTCTCTCGGACCTCCACCAGGCCATTCTCGAGATGAACAAGGAATCGAAGCGCCTCTTCCGCGAGGCCTTCGACGCCATCAACCAGAAGTTCCAGGAGATCTTCCCGAAGATGTTCCGCGGCGGTCGCGCTTCGCTGCGCCTCACCGATCCGGAAGACATGCTCGAGACGGGCATCGACATTCTCGCCCAGCCGCCCGGCAAGAAGCTCGCGAGCATCGAGCTCATGAGCGGTGGCGAGAAGGCCCTCACGGCCGTGTCGCTCATCTTCGCGATCTTCCAAATCAAGCCGTCGCCGTTCTGTATTCTCGACGAAGTCGATGCTCCGCTCGATGAGGCGAACGTCGCCCGGTACAACGAGATGATTCGCGAGATGACGGACCGCTCGCAGTTCATCATCATCACGCACATCAAGAAGACGATGCAGCTCGTCGACGTCCTCTACGGCGTCACGATGCAGGAGGCGGGCGTCTCCAGGCTCGTCAGCGTCAAGATCAGCGACGCTGCCGTGCGGACCCAAAAGCTCCCCGCCGCGGCGACTGCAGTCGCGTAGCCTGGGCGCAGCATTCTGGTCATGGAACCAGGGCCTCTGCAGGCACGGACGAGGTCGAGCTCCGCCAACGGGTCGAGACCTTTTGGCCCACGTCCACGGCTGCTCGATCTTTGCACCGAATCGCGCGTCCATCCAATCGATCGACCGCCGACGAGGGCTTCTCGCTCAGCGGCCCCTCCTTCGCGCTGATCACAGCGGAGGCGCGGGGCGCGGCGAAGGGAGAGCGAACGCAAAAATCCCCGGCCAGCAGCCGCCGACTCGGCCGCCTCGTCGGGAGGCGTCCAGACATGCGGCCGGGGATTTTGTGCGGAGCGGAAACGAAGCCGTGACCCCGCGATCCGCGGTCCCTCTCCCGACATCCACTCCTATGTAAAGCCTTCTCAAATCCGATCGAGCGCCTACAAAGTCAGCTTAGCCTCGGAGGCGCTCGGAGCAGCAGCGTCACTTCGGTGGCATGGACGAGGTGACGACGCGGTTTCGACCCGCGCGTTTGGCCTCGTACATGGCGGCGTCAGCGCGCGCCTCGAGGGATTCGGCCGATTCGTGCCCGTCCCACGTGGCGACACCAATCGACACCGTCTGCACGTGTTTTCTGCCCGTCGAGAATTCCATGGGAGTGGCTTCGAGGAGCTTGCGAATACGTGCGGCCGTTGCGTCAGCCTCCGTTTCGTCGGTACTCGGCATGATGAGCACGAACTCTTCTCCGCCTCTGCGCACGAACACGTCGACTCGCCGTACTTGGGCGCGGACGAGATCACCAAATTGTTTGAGTGCGTCGTCGCCTGCGGCGTGACCGAACGTGTCGTTCACCGACTTGAAGTGGTCGAGGTCCATCAAGAGGACGGAGAGCGGCGTACGGGAACGACGGGAGCGTTCGAGCTCCTCATCGAGGCGCGGCCGCAGATAGTGATGTGCGAAAGCGAGCGTCTGCTGGTCGAACAGCGCAAGGCGTTCGAGGCGTGCTTTCTCGATCGCCGGCGAGCTGCAGTTCGCGAGCAAACGAAGGCGAAGCTGGTCGAGTTCGTCGAACGCTGCCACCTTCGGCGAGCTCACCGAGAGGACGCCCGTGACCTGACCGCCACTCCACACCGGTTCGAGAATGATGGATCGAATGGAATAAGGCTGCGCCATGTTGGGTTGAAAGCGAGCATCGAGTTCGACGTCGTCGATGCGGACGCTCTCACCGTGTTCGATGACCCAACCAAGGAGCCCCTGGCGTACCCGGAACTCGACCGGCGGGCCGTCCTTGCCCACACCGCTGCGCGCACTCGAAAGGAGCCGGAGCGCGTCTGCGTCGAGCAACCGAAGAGAAGCGTGGTCGCCATCGAGCATGTAGAGCGCGGTGTCGGTCACGTGTTGCAGGTAGGCCTCCAGCGCCAAGGGCTCGGTGAGGCGCGCCGTCAGATGCAAGAGCGCGTCGAGTACCTCGTCGGACGTCCGAGGCGGACGGGAAGACCCTTTGACCAAGCTCGCCATACGCGTGCTGTGAAACATGCGCCCTCGCAGTGATTCGTGCAACGGAAGTATTCGTGCGGCTTTGGTCATGATGAGGGGGCTGCGAACAGGCAGAAACGATGGGTCGGACGGCGGGAGATCGGAAAAAACGTGGGTGGGCTTGGTTTCAGATGCGGCTTTTCCTCGAGCCATTCAGTGAAAATCTCGACTCATGGCCGGAATGACTGTCGCCGGGACGTGGGACAAGGTGCGTGGATTCTGCGGCTCTGAGCGCACGCGCAGCGGCGCAAGGTCGGACACGATGACGTGAATGGTCGAAGAGGCGGCCTCCCCTTCTGCGCGGGAATCGCCAGAAGGCGCCCGAGAAGCCAGCGCCAACACACCCGCCTGATTCGCCTGGCTTTCTGCGGTGTCTACGCGCTCTACGCGATCGACTTTGCCGGAGACGATGAGCATGGATTCTGTCGTGGCGACACGGCGCAGCTTTTGGAACGTCCGCTGCCAAAGTACCAAGTTGATGAACCCGAATTCATCTTCCAATGTCATGAAAACGACGCCACTGGCGGTCATGGGTCGTTGACGACAAATGACCATCCCTGCAACTTGCACCTTCTTTCCTTTCTTTACGTTCAGAAGCTGCGACGAGCTCAAAATATTCCTGCCGAGGCTCTTTCGGGCGATGCGCATGGGGTGCATGCCCACGCTCACCCCCGTGCGGGCGTAATCGAGAGAAAGCTGTTCGGTCACCGACATGGGCGCAAAGCCTGCCCCTTCACGAGGTTTCCCCTGCGAGACCTGTTCGTCCTGCTCGCGAAGCGGAGACTCGCGGAGCGGAGAGAGCGGTTCGATGGCGTGACCTGCAAAGAGCCCTCCCTCACGAGGCGCGCGCGCTTGCCAGAGCGCGTCGCGACGGGTTCCACCGACGAGCGGAGCGAGGGCTCCGGCTTCCGCGAGCATGTGCAGCTCACCGCGATTCAATTCGGCTCGATGTGTCAGGTCTTCGATGGTGTCGAAGGGACGCACCTCCCGCGCGCGGACGATGCGTTCTGCCGCCTGCTCGGAGAACCCTTTGATCAGGCGAAAACCGAGACGAACATGATTGCGAAGTTCGTCCTTCCGCTCCGGCGTCTCTTCGAGCGACACGTCCCAATGGCTCTTCACGATGCAGATGGGGAGCACTGTCACACCATGGCGCCCCGCGTCTTCCAGAATGGTCGAGGGTGAATAGAACCCCATGGGCTGACTATTGATGAGCGCCGCCGCGAAAGCTGCCGGATGATGAACCTTGATCCACGCACTCGCATACACGAGGAGCGCAAAGCTCGATGCATGACTCTCGGGGAAACCGTACTCGCCGAAACCTTGGATTTGCGAGAAGAGGCGATCGGAAAACATCTGACTGATGCCTCGCTTCCGAAAGCCGTCGGCGAGACGACCTCGATGCGACTCCAGGCGACCATTGCGTCGCCATGCCGCCATGTCGCGACGCAACTGGTCGGCTTCGCCGCCGCTGTAGCCTGCACCGACGATGGCGATCTGCATGACCTGCTCTTGGAAGAGCGGTACACCAAGGGTGCGCTCCAAGATGCCTTTCAAACACGGGTGCGGATAGTCGACGGGTTCTTCCCCGGTTCTTCTCCGCAAGTAAGGATGCACCATACCGCCTTGAATGGGCCCCGGCCGGACGATGGCCACTTCGACGACGAGGTCGTAGAACTTCGTGGGCTTGAGCCTCGGAAGCATCGCCATTTGCGCGCGACTCTCGATCTGGAACACCCCCACCGTATCGGCTCGACCGAGCGCCTCGTAGACCTTCGGGTCTTCTGCGGGAATGGCTGCAAGACGATCGATCGCGGACACTGCGCCATCTCTCGGGCTGGCAATCAGGTCGAGCGCTTTCCGAAGAGCCGTCAGCATGCCGAGCCCCAGCACGTCGACTTTGAAGAAACCGAGTGCATCGATGTCGTCCTTGTCCCAGGGGATGACGGTACGGTCTTTCATCGTCGCGGGTTCGATGGGCGCAACGTTGACGAGAGGCTTTGCCGAAAGAACGAAGCCACCCACGTGAATGGAAAGATGCCGGGGAAAGCCTTCGAGCGCCTGCGCACAACGGCATACTTGTTGGACACGGCCGTCACCGGGATCGAAGCCGCATTCGACGAGGTCTTTGGCGCGAAGCGTGCTCGCGCCGTCCCAGAAGGATACGAGAGACGTCAGCCGGTCGATCTGTTCGAGTGAAAAGCCGAAGACCTTGCCGACCTCGCGCAAGGCCGACTTGCCACGATAGCAGATGACCTCGCTCACCATGGCGGCCGACTCGCGCCCGTAGCGATTGTAGATGTCTTGAATGACTTCTTCTCGTCGCTCGTGTTCGAAGTCGACATCGATGTCCGGTGGCTCCTTTCGCTCTTCCGAGAGAAAGCGTTCGAACAAAAGATTGGAGCGCGCGGGGTCGACGGCGGTGATGCCAAGACAAAAACACACGGCACTGTTGGCTGCGCTTCCGCGGCCCTGGCAAAGAATATCGCGGGCGCGGGCCATGCCGATGATCTCTTGGATGCTCAAGAAATAGGGCGCGACTGCCAGCCTTTGGATGACCGCGAGCTCTTTCTCGATCTGCGCTTCGACTTCGGGAGGAAGCCCCTTGGGATAGCGCTGAGCGACTCCTTCGTAGGTGAGGCGACGGAGCTTCGCGTCGGGTGTCTCGTGTTCGTCGTCGGACGGAAAGTCGTAGCGGAGCTCGGAGAGAGAAAACGTGCACCGATCGGCAATGCGACGAGAGCGCGCGGTCCATTCGGGATGATTCGCGAAGAGCTTCTCGATGGCAGCCTCGCTCTTCAGCGTGGCCTCGGTATTGGGAACGAGGAGGAGCCCCGCTTCGTCGAGGGTCTTCTTTTCACGAATACAGGTCACGATATCGAGAAGCTGCTTGTGAGCTTCTTCGGCGAAGAGAACGCGATTCGTCGCAACGATGGGCACTTGCTCGGTGCGCTCGACGTCGAAAGCGCGCTCGAGACGGGCGCGGTCTTGGCCGTCCTTGTGGAACCAAAGCGCCAGATGAATGTGGCCGAGATAGGCCTCTTTGAGGGGTTTTGGACACGTGTATGGGTCGAGAAGCAAGAGCTCGAGCCCGCCTGCATGCGTACAGAGTTCGTGCAAGAGCACCAAGCATTCGCCCTTGGGTTTGCGGCCGTGCCCGAACGTGAGGAGCTTGCACAAATTGACGTAGCCCTCGTGATTGCGCACGAGCAAGACGACCGGCGCACCTTCGGGAGGCGCCCCGGGCAGGGCAACACTGAGCTCGCAACCGACGATGAGGCGCAAGCCCACGCGCTTGGCCTCTTCCCAGGCCCTGACCATGCCGTAGAGCCCATCGACGTCCGTGAGAGCGAGTGCGTCGTAGCCCAACGCCCTCGCTTTTCGAACGAGCGCTTCCGGGCTGGAACCGCCGCGAAGAAAGCTGAAATTCGAGCGTACGCACAGTTCGACGTAACGCGAGGGACGCGAGAGCTCGCTCTGCAGAATGTCTGCGAGCTCGTCTGGGACCGGGGGCGCTTCGAGCGGCATACGAGACGAGGCATCGATTCGCATGCGCGGCTTGTGTTCATTCGACATCGTTTTCCTCCTCTCGCTGGTTGGCTGGTTCGCTGCCGTTCAGTCGGCATAGGCGCGCAGGTAGTAGCGCACACCATGGGAGCCCTGCGGCGCATGCACGCGCTCGACCACGCAGGCCTTGTCGTCGACCCACGTGAGCAGAAGGTCGTGTTCACGGGAGGGACCTTCCGCCTTCTTCGGAAGCCACCATGTCGCTTCGCTCACGCGAAGAAGAAGCCTCGTCGTGCCATTCGACTGAGCCCCAGAAAGCTTCATGGAAAAGGGAACGCGCTCGGCAATGCGTGTAGGCTCCACGGGCCAAAAGCGAGAAAGCGCAGGTATCCGCGTACCGACTTTGACGAGCCGGGAACGCTCTTCGAGCAGCCACGATTCGCACGGGGCCAAACAACCGACGCGGTCTTCTCCGAGCGAAAGCGACAGCTCTGATACGATTTTCGCGAGCGCTCCTTCTCGGTGTTCTTCCTTCGACAAAAGCGACAATGTCTTGGGCGCATGGGGAACGAGCTCGGTGAACGAGAGACTCACCTCGCGCACCGGAGCTTTCAGGGTCACGCGCTCGAGCTTCGTGCGGAGCGCCGAAAACAGGTCGTTCGGGTTCGAGAGCGGCATGGGAAACGCGAGCTTCTCTTCCTGGAACTCGCGACGACCGAAGCCGAGTTCGAGCCGCGTTTTGCCCACGGCAAGGCCGCGCCATTCGATGCGCAAACACAGCTTTTCGATCATGGGGCGAAGGACGAAGCCGAGCGCCGAGATGTCATGGACGTCGTCGTCGAACGCGAGCCGCTCTTCGGGAACGAGCGGCGGAACGTAGGGGACGAGCGGTGAAGGGTCGTAGCCTTCGAGAAGCCCCATCAACCGGGGAGCCGTTTTGGCAGAAAGCCGTGCAGCGAGCGAAGCCTTCGGCAAACGCTGGAGGTCGGCAAGCGCGTGAAGCCCCATGTGATGGAAGAACGCGCATTCTTCCTCCGTGATGGGCAAAAGATCGATGGGGAGCCCGGCGAGCGCTTCTTTGGTCGATGCCTTGGCTACCGCGACGACGGGCGTGACCTGTTTGCCCGAGCCGAGCACAGGGACCAAGCTGCGCGCAAAGAGCTGCGCGAGAAAGGGTCCCTCCGCAATGGCCGCCGACGCGCGATGCCCGAGCGAGGCCAAGAGCTCGAGTGCGAGTGTGGCGACCCGCTTTTCACCGGCAGCCCCTTTGCCATGCAGATGCGTACACCCCGTGACGTCGACCCACAGGGTACATAGCGGCTCGGTTCCGATCGACACCGTGGCGCCGTATTGCAGGAGCATTTCTGCGAGGTGTTCGAGCGCGGAGCGCACGCTCTTGTCGGAGACGATGCGCACCTCGATGTCGCTGTGTTTGGCGCGAGCCCTCGCAAGGGTGTCGCCCGGGGCGATGCGATAGGCCGCCGCTTCGTCAGAGACCTCGGAGATGCGTGTACCCGAAACGAGAGAGCGCTCGGTGACTTCTTCGTCGCCTGCACGAACGATGACGAGCGGGCGACGCGTACGCGGCCCGAGTTCGAGTTTGAACCACGGAAGAGTGATCGCGAGAATGCGCATACACGGCCCAACATGTGCGGCGTTAGGCCGCGACGATCAAAGAAGCCGATGGCGAGGATGACGAAGCAGTCAGCGAGGGCCTCGTCCTAAGAGGGACGGTCTTCACGGCACCCGCACGTCCCATGCGGTCTTTCGCGACACGCACGGTGATGGCGTCGGGACGACGAGAGAGCTCGAGCCTGAGAACCGTAGGCAGCGAGCCCGTTCGAGGTGCGTGTTGGTCCGTGAGGAGCAGCGAGACACACGGCTGAAGACTCAACTTTCGAACGAAGAGCTCGTCGGCTTTGTGAACGCCTCGGCCGACCGAAGCTGCTGCAAAGTGATCGACCACGACGACGGCAAAGGCTGCGGAGGCCGCGAGCTTGACGGCCACTTGCCTTGCTTCGTTCGGTGGTGGTCGAACGACGAGCAAATGGGAAAGGTCGACCCCGGCCTCGGCAAGAGCTGGTGCATAGAGGCTTCCCTCGGGATCGACCCATGCTGCCCAAGCTCGCCCACTTGCGCTGGACGCCGCATGAAGGGAAGCGATGCTCGCCATGGCGATGCTCGAACCGCCACCATGGGCAAAGGGCGCCGCGAGCTCGGTGGCGCCGTGCACGAAGCCGTGATCCGGAAGGACCGCGTCGAGCTCGGCCCAGCGGGTGGCGAGAACGGGCCGTGCTTCGCCCCCTTCGGCCTGCGCTTCCGATTGAAAGGCCCACTTTGCAGCGGCGGACCGAAACGGAGCGAGCGGGTCGAGATCGGAGAGAAAAGAGCGGGAAATCGCTGCAGCCATTACCTGAACATAAGATCAGTTTTCAGGTTCGTCCAGTTCGAATCGACACCTCTCCCAAGGCATCGACAAGGCTTCGATTTTCTTGAGCTTGGTTGAGCTATCATGAACGTGTCCTCGCTTTTCCCCTGCCCTCGCCCCTTCCATGACGAGTCTGAGCCGCTCCAGCGAATGCCCCAACGAAGAGGAGCTCTGGCTCCACTTCGCCGGCTCGCTTTCCGGAAGCCGCGGGCGAAGGGTCGCCGATCACATTGCGCATTGCTCGGCCTGCGCGAGCCTCGCGACCCCCGAAGCGTTCGGGCAGGGCGCCACCATCATCGACGATCGCTACAAACTCGGCGAGTCCCTCGGCCGCGGCGCGAGCGCCATCGTGCGCGCCGCCAGAGACGAAAAGCTCGGCATCGACGTAGCCTTGAAGCTCTTCATGGGGGGCAACACGAAGCGGGTTCTCCAAGAGCTCGTCGTCGCCCGCAAAATCAATCACCCGAACGTCTGCCGCATGTACGACTTCGGCGAGGTGCCCGGCGCACTCTACCTCTCCATGGAGCTCGTCAGCGGTGGCACGCTCGCCGACCGCTTCGAGCTCAAGCCAGGTCCCACGACCGAGGCCGCCAAGATCTTGGACCAAATCCTCGATGGCCTCGAGGCCGCGCATCAAGCGGGCGTCGTCCATCGCGATCTCAAACCTCAGAACATCCTCATCGAGCACGGCGAACGCGTGGTCATCACGGACTTCGGCCTCGCGCGTCTCGTCGATTCGGAAGAAAGCCGGGCCCAGCTCGTGGGAACACCGGCGTACTGGTCCCCGGAACAAGCCCGCGGAGAACCCGCCACCTGCGCGTCCGACGTCTATTCGCTGGGCGTCATCGCGTATCGCCTGTTCACCGGCAAGAGCTTCTCGCTCAGCAATCCGTCCGCACTCGATGCCGTTCCTCGCCGTTACCGAGCGGTCATCAAGCGCTGCCTCTCGCCGATCCCCAGCGAGCGATTCAAAGACGCCTCCGAAGTCAAGGCGGCCCTCCGAACGCGCACGGGCGAACGCGCGGTCATCCTCGGTGCGACGGCACTGCTCGTGCTCGCGGCGGTCGGCGTGGGCGTTCGAATGGCTCGGTCGAACGGCGCATCTCAGGACGTCGTACCCGTGTCGACGATGCCCGCCACCGCTCTAGC
Source organism: Polyangiaceae bacterium (assembly GCA_046351415.1). Lineage (GTDB taxonomy): Bacteria > Myxococcota_A > Polyangia > Polyangiales > Polyangiaceae > JABFRG01. The sequence continues at coordinate 364,746 of JAXLYO010000007.1, forward strand.
CGCCGCCAGCGCAGCCTCCCCTCCGCCGAACCTCGTCCCCGCTGCAACCGCGCTGCCGAGTTCTACCGCTGCAGTCCTCCCCACGACCGCTCTCTCGGCGGCGTCGCTCTCGTCCGCGGCCCCTCTGGCGAGCCATCGAAAATCGCACGCGGCGCCAAGCGCCAAACCGGCGCCTGGTCCCACCGCCGCCGTGGCCGCACCGCCGAAGCCGACGTCCACCCCCAACCTCCTTTTCGGAAATTGAGCGTGCGCTTCCGTCGTGCAGGGAGCCTCGTCGCGGTAGTGCTAGGTGTCACGGCCTTCGCGGCTCTCACCGTCCATTGCAACGTGTGGACGTCGCTTTCCAACTGCGATATCGATGCAGATTGCACCAGTTCGTTTCGTTGCGACCTTTCCGTCAATCGATGTGTCCCACGAGCCACCCCAACGGACGCTGCGGCGCCGGATGTAGCCACTGACGCACCTTCCTCGGATGCCGCCGACAGCGGTCCTGCGTGCGACACATTGCCCTGGGGCAAACCCAAGCTCGTGCGAGGCCTCGAAACAACCCAGATCGTCGGCGGCCGATTGAGCCCGGACGAGCTCAGTATGGTGCTCACGCTGAGTGACGCCATTGGAACGAACTCTACGCTCAGCACGGCCTCGCGCTCGTCTCTCACCGACCCCTTCCACGTCGATGGCCCCATTCCCGTCGTCAACGCCAAGGGCACCTCCGCATTCTGGCCCACGATGAGCGCCGACGGCCTCTTGCTATTCTTCGAATCGAATCGTTCGAAAGACCTGAACGACGCCGGCGGCCACGACACCGGAGGCATCCGCATCTGGACCGCGAGCCGCGTGAGCAAGCTCGGTGACTTCTCGGAGCCCCGACTCCAATCCCTGTTCGACGTGGCCGTATCGGACACGGTTTCGGAAACGGCTCCCTACGTGCATCCGTCCGGTCGCTCGCTCTACTTTGCTTCGTCAGGAAGAGACACCCATGGTCTGCTCGACCTCTACGTTGCATCCATTGGGAGCCTCGGCACCGTTACGAGCATCAGCAACATCGAGGGCGTGAACACGACGACAGCGGAGAACGCCCCCGTCGTCACCATGGACGAACGCTCGCTCTATTTCGGGCGCTACCAAGGTGAGGTGACGCGCGTGAAGATCTTCGTTTCCCATCGAGCTTCCACGAGCAATGCCTTCGGCGCCGGCACACGTGTCGATGCGCTCAATTCCGGCGACGACGCAGACGACTATCCGAGCTGGGTTTCCCCCGATCATTGCCGCATCTACATCGCTTCGACACGGCTCGACGAAGGGGTAACCCCCGACAGCGGCGCCCCCCACCTCTTTCGTGTATGGGTCGCAGAACGCGAACGACCGTGACACCTCAGAACGTGCCGGAGAACGGAAACAACTCGTGCCGGCGCGATGTTTTGGAATGGCTCTGCGACGGGCGCGTCCATTGCCACACGAGCAGCGCACCAGAAACTGCGGCAAACACAGCGCCGACCACGTAGCCCGTGATCACCCCCGTCCGAGCGCTGGCAGCATCGCTCTTTACTTCCGCGAGGTTCACGTCTCCGCGACGAGAAGCAGCATCGAGATCCGAGAGCTTTCCGCGGAGTAGCGTCGCATCGAGCACGCCGCTCGCCGCGAGCGTAAGAACGCCCACGCCGCCGAGCGAGAGAGCCGTAGCCACCACGACCGGCGAACTGCCAGACTTGAGGGTCTCCCGAATCGGGCCGGGGCCGGGTGGCGTGTTCTCGATGCGTGGACCGACCTTCAGCTGCGCCTCGACCTTGGTACCGCCCACGACGCGCACGTGTTCTTCCGTCGTCATGTGACCGTCGCGTTCGAGCGAAAGCACGTGTTCACCGGGCGCGAGTTCGACCTCGCAGGGTACTTTCTGCAAAGGTCCGTGATCGACGCGGACACTCGCCCCAGGCATGCTCGCCTGCACCAGGACCTTTCCCGGCAATCGCTCGCGGCGCAAGCCCTCGATGCGCGCACGAACCGCGGCGGCGTCCGAAACGTTGGGGTTGAGCGCTAGATACTTTTCGAGATAGTCGATGGCGGCTCGGGGACGGTCGAGTTGGAGCAGCGCCTCTGCGGCATACCGGTAAGGCAAGTTCGCTTTTGGAACGAGCTGCATGGCGCGTTCGTACTCGTAGAGGGCCGTGGCAGAGTCACCCTTTCCGAACGCGGCGATGCCTCGTTCCATGGCCGCTTGGGCCTCGACCTCTGGCGAGGACGCTTGCGCGGGATCGGCGAAGGCCTTCTTGGACTGCGCGCCCGACACGACTGCGAACGCGACGAACGCGGCGAGTAGATGGCGGGCGAAACGAGGTATTCGGCTAGCGATCATTGCGGTCGATGATGCCGTTCAGGGTAACGTCGAGCCGGCCCGCCGTGCTCGCACAAATGCTGTCGAGAGATGATTCACTCGCGCCGAGTCGTGCACGAAGTTCTTCGCGGACGGCGGCCAAAATGCGCGCTTTGGTCCGTGCAATCATGCGCGCCGCCGTGGCGCGATGCACGCCGAGCCGAGGCCCGAGCACGTCGACCGTCGCCCCTTCCTTCACGAGCCACTTGAGGAGCGCACGCTCGTCGGAGGCGAGGCCCGCGTAGGCTTTGGCGAGAGCGTTCCGAACGGCATCGTCGTTGACGTGCCTGAAATAGTCGACCTCGGCACCGGAAGTGAGAGCGGCCCGTACGGGCTCGAAGTCTTCGTTCGAATCGGAGGGGTCGTCCTTGTCGTGCGGGTGCTCGACTTCGTTTCTCCGAACGGTGCGGAGGTAGGTCGAGAGCTCGCGCTTGGCAACG
>JAXLYO010000008.1:0-361801 GCA_046351415.1 Polyangiaceae bacterium
GAGCAAGAGAGTACGATCCGACGCTGGGCAGGTGGCTCAGCAGAGATGCGGCACGTTGGGGCGGCGGGTTGAATTTCTATGTGTATGCGGGCGACGACCCCGTGAACTTGATTGATCCGGATGGACGGACTGCGAGAGGAGCGGCAATCGGCGCTGCGATTGGCTTTGGCTTTGGTGGGGGCATAGGCGGTGCGATTGGCGCGGCGCTCGGGGACTTCTTTACGGGACGTGATCCGAAACCTGACCCTGGCTTCGACGGTGGAATATGTGGCGGCGGTCCGCCAGATCCGCCGCCCCCACCGGACAACGAGCCGCAGGGGTGCAACTGCATGTGCGCGAACGGTACCCGCTACAAAGCCTCCAGTTTGGCCAAATGCCTGAAGTACTGCGCGCCGTTCGGTGGTCAATGCATGTAAATCTTCTGAGTGCAATCGAGGGTGCGATCGATCGCTTCGCGGACGTTTCTAACTTGAAGCCGCAATCTTTCGCCGTTTGGATCGTTCCATCCCGTATTCGCCGAGGGACGATTGTGAGGAGTTTCCGGTTGCAAGCGCCCGCTGCTCACACACATCTTACCCTGTATGGCTCTCCCCGCAGCACAGGGGTAGCGGCTGCGCGCCGAATGCTCCGCCGCGCAGGGTACGAGGAGTGGCTCACCGGTGAACCGACGGACCTGAGGCGTTGGCTTCACGGCGAGAAGGAAATCATCGAAGAGCTCCATCTTCTGCGCGCGCAAACGCGAGGGTGGTCCAATGCTCGTCGACCAGTCCAGCTCAATCCGAGCCGTGTGGCTCGAGTAGGCATCAAGATGTCGCGTGAGGTGCTGATTGCTCTTCGAAGGGTCGACTTGCCATGGAACGAGGCTTCTTTGAGTTTCACGTCAGCCAAAATCAGGCGAACGATCCTCGAGGGCCGCGGCCTTCTGCTGATGGCGAACGTTCTTTTCTTGTGGGAACGTGGGGGGCGTCGGCGGTACATCCTGACTGTTTCACTTTCACGCGCACCGCGACGCGGGGAGGCCACCCCGTTTAGCGAATCGGTGAGAGCCGAATTTTCTCGCCGCGCAGAGAAGCTGAAGTTCAAGGCTCAGTGCTCAACGACTCTTCTGCTCGCAAGCTCCGAAAGCCGCCAGCCGCGGACCGCATTCGAGCAAGTGGAGAGTCTCATGGCGAATCTAGCCATGCCGACGTCGCGCCAGCGTTCGCTTCCCAAGCCCAAGCCCCCAAAGGCCCTGAACCCGCTCCCCAGCCCCTTACCCCCCTTGCCCCAAAAACCCAAGGCCTCGTCCCGAAGATGAGGGCGAGCCGGCGCGAAAGACGTACCGGACACAGCCGCTCGACCCGCTCGGAACGACGATTCGAAACGGATATATCTGTGTTATACATGTATATGCTGGGATCAACTTACAGGTCCGCGCGTATCCGCACAGTCCAAGGAGTGTGGGGTAGGGGGTTGGGGTAGCGAGCGGGTGAGGGGCTTGGGTGTGGGGCGCGGGCTAGGGCGCGGGGCCCTGAGTCACGCCGTACACATCGCCCGAAACTCGCCAAAGAGAGCGGGGGCGTCGGGGGGTGCGGCGAAGTGAGAGCGAACGCAAAAATCCCCGGCCAGCAGCCGCCGACTCGGCCGCCTCGTCGATAGGCGGTGATTTCGGAGGTGATGCCGGCGCAGCGGTAGGGGACTGGCTAACAGGCGGCGACGGCCCGTTCTCTGCCGGAGCAATTTGGGGGCCATATAGAACCCCGCAAGAACTCCCGGATCCATTTCCTGAAATCCACGCTTGCCGCAATATCCCGACGTACAGGGAGATATCGGCATGCTGTCGACTTGCGTGCAAGTTTTTCGACGACATCGATCCTGAGGGAGGCGACGGGATGTGTCCAGCAGGGCCTTCGTCCGATTATAAGAGACAGTGTTACGATGCTTGCACAGATCAGTGGTCCCCGTTTTGACAGAGCGCTACACCCAGCATCGTTCAGAGGGATTCGCGGCTCGGAGGCGTCTCGAGTGGGACGCAGCGTGCGACCACTTCACGCGCGCCCTAGAGGAAGCCGAGACTACAGATGAGCCGCGGCTCAGTAGGGTCGTCGATTCTCTTATGGTCCTTGGCTATTGTGAGTGGAGACGCGGAACTCCAAGCAAGCCAGAGGCTATCGCTCGCGCCAAGGGCCACTTGCTTCGCGCGATGAAGCTCGTCACGGATGCGGGACTCGACCAGGAGGCACGGTACGTAGACCTTTGGGAGCTGGCGGGCGAAGTACTGAAAGATGGGGGCGATCTCGACACGGCGCAGGAGTGTGCCGATCACGGACTTCAGTTACGAGCGGATGGGGACGCGTTTTCGCTTCGGCTGGCCCTGCAGGGTTCCGTTGAGATTGCGATAGCGCGTTCAGCGTTTGATCACGCCTTGAAACAAAGCCTGAGGTTAGAGGAGCTTGCCAAGCTTGATGACGCCAATCCCAAGGACCGTCTGTTGGCGAACTCGCTCGTGATCACATCGTTGATTGGGCTTCGAAGAAAGAAGGATGCCGAAGCGCTCATCCTGGCCCTCCTAGAGCAGGCGAGGGAGCGTGATCCGGAAGAGCGTGGCAAGTGGGCTAAAGAACTCCAAGGCCATCTACAACGTGCGCGGGCGATCAACGATGATGGCGGCTCCGAGTAGGTTCCAGTGACCTGCCCGGAACGTGGGGCCAATTCGGGTTACAATGTTGCCCCGTTTTGTTGTTTCTCTTCCGGAGGAGCGAGCCGTTCGTGCACGCCGCTTCCCCCGAAGGGAACGCCCGCAAGGGCTTGTCTCGACAAGTGCTACAATAACCCCGCGAGCGGGACGCCGTGAACATGGAGGACAGTATCTTCGACCGCCTTTTCGAGCCGAGCGCTCTTGCGGACGTGGAGGACGAGCTGAATCTCGCAATCAAAGGCGTCGAAGGGACTGAGAGGTCGCACCTCTACGAACTCTTGGCGTTCACCGTTCGACAAATGCCCGGGCGGCAAGCGGAGGCCACGGAACTCCAGCGCAAGGCACTAGCGTTGCTCGATTCCGAGGACGATCGACTCTCACTGGTCCGCGTCTGCAATCGCGTTTCGTCCAGGTGCGCCGTCCTCGACCGTTTGGAAGAAGCCGACTTCTACTCGCGGCGGGCGGTTGAACTGTGTCCACGAGATTCACCCTATCTAGCTGACTCCCTTCTCGGACTCGCCGTGACGTTGACCTCCGCGGGGCGCCCCGAAGAAGCACTTGCAGCATGCGATGAACGGCGAGCGCTTGGGGACGAATACGATGACCTCCTTGACCACTCGCTGCGCGCGTACAGCCTCTACGAGGCGGGGCGCTTGGAGGAAGCGGAGAAGGCTTTCGAGGTGCTGCTCGAGGTTGACTTCGACCAAGGGCAGCACGACGACATCGTGAGACACCTCGAAGACATCCGAAAGCGCCTAGGTCGAACGTGAGTCGGATCTCGAGCCACCCACCGCCCAAGATCGCGCTCGCCGAACAGAGCGGGGGCGTCGGGGGTGCGGCGAAGTGAGAGCGAACGCAAAAATCCCCGGCCAGCAGCCGCCGACTCGGCCGCCTCGTCGGGAGGCGTCCAGGCAAGCGGCCGGGGATTTTGTGCGGAGCGGAAACGAAGCCGTGACCCCGCGCCCCCGCGGTTCTTCTCCTCGCGTCACGCCGCGCTCTCCACGCCCCGGCCGCTCTGTCATGTAGTTCGCGCCACAAGACGTGACTCACGATCGCGAGATGGACATGCCGCACTGTGGTGCTCGAAGGGCTTGGGTTCTTCGTCTTCGGGTCAGAATGACGGTGTTTGGGGTGAAGAGTGTATGTGTAATGCACGTATTCCCAACTGCCGCCAAAGCCGACCGACTCCGACGAAAGTCGGCACTTAGTTGCCCAGCACCACCATGTCGCGCACGAACGTGCGGACTTTCGCGCGCACCTTGAACGCGTTTGGCGCAGATCCGAGGGTCGCATCGAGGTCGAACGACACTTCGCCGCCGCGGGACTCGGACACGAGCAAGTTCCGCACGAGGCAATCACAGCGATCGCCCTCGGCAGAGATGAGCGCGCGGCCCGGTACGTCGACCTCGATGTGCTTCACTTTGGCGCCGGTGCCGCCCTTGCCAGCGGCGATCGAGACGTTCATCCTCGCCTGGGACGCGCGTGACGCGACGAGGAACGTGCCCTCGGTGTGGAGCTTCGTCCCGAACGCCATGCCGAGCAGTCCTCCTTCGTTCGTGAGGACGATGCCGCGCGACAGTTCCTTCGAGAAGTCCCCGTGCGGAGTCGTGACGGCTTCGCTTCCGTGAATGGCTTCGAGGTCGATGGTTGCGACGGCGGCCTTGGCGGGCGTCTTCTCGACCTTTTCGCCCGCCAGAAAGCCACGCATGCGTTCGATGTCGTGTTCGCAGCGCAGCCGATCCATCGTTGGCAGCGGCTTGCATCGGAACGACTCTTGGAGGACGAGCGCTTCACAGCTGGCACGCTCTACATACGTCTCGGTGCTCGCGCACAAGGCGAGGGTTCGTGATGCCACCGCGATGCAGGTCGGGTTTCGCCCGCGGTCTTTCGAGAGCGTGTTTTGGAAAGCACACGCATCGGGAACGCCGAGCGCCGTCGCATAGGTGTTTTGGCAGTAGGCGCGGAGCGAGCTCACCTCGATGGCGTCGCATCGCTTGAGGTCGCGCTGCTTGATCGCCTCGAGGACGCGACACGTGTCCCGCAAGAACGTGTCGTAGCCGAGCGCGCGAATCGAATCGCCGACGAGGGGGTCGACGCGCGCGTGCTCTTGGACACAAGCGTCGATGGACGAAAAGCGTGCAGCTTCGCCCTGCAAGTCACCCGCGGGCGGCAGCGGATCGGTAGGGAGCTCGAGCATGCCCGCATCGAGTTTGAGCTTCTCGGCGATGGCCGTGGGCGCCATGGGCATCGGCACCGGCACGCGGCGCTCCTTCGGCTTTCCGTCGCACGCAGCGAGGAGCGCGAGCGACACGAAGAAAGCGAGCTCGAGCCGCGTCGCGCGCATCATGCTTCGCTCTTACCAAACAAAGGCCCGTGTACCCTCCACGTACCGTAATCATTCACAATTTATGGAAATCGCTGATCATTTCAGCTGCCTTGACACCTGAACATAGAAGCAGTAGAATTCTTACTCCCCACCAGCGATACGCCAACAACCGCAACGCCCTAACGTTTTGGGTTCGGGACCCAAAACCGGGGGAGAGACTCTACGGAGCTTTGCTCTGTAGAGAGGGGGCAGAGCCCCCGCAGACTGCGGGTAAAAGCCCCCAAAGAAAGAGGAAGCCAAACATGGAAGACAAGAACACCCGCCAGAAAGCCGTTGAGCTCGCCGTTGCCTCCATCGAGAAGGAATACGGCAAGGGCTCCATCATGCGCTTGAAGGACGGCGCGACGTTCAACGCCGAAGCCGGCGTCATTTCTTCCGGCAGCCTCGGTCTCGACGTGGCCCTCGGCATCGGCGGTTACCCCAAGGGCCGCATCATCGAAATCTACGGTCCGGAGTCGAGCGGCAAGACGACCCTCACGCTTCATGCGATTGCGCAGGTTCAGAAGGCCGGTGGCGTCGCAGCCTTCGTCGACGCCGAACACGCCCTCGACGCGGCCTATGCCCGCAAGCTCGGCGTGAAGACCGACGAGCTTCTCGTTTCGCAGCCCGACTTCGGCGAGCAGGCTCTCGAAATCGCCGACATGCTCGTTCGCTCCAACGCGGTCGATATCGTCGTCGTCGACTCGGTCGCGGCCCTCGTCCCGAAGGCCGAAATCGAAGGCGACATGGGCGACAGCCACGTTGGTCTCCAGGCTCGTCTCATGTCCCAAGCGCTCCGCAAGCTCACGGCGACGGTCGCACGCTCGAACTGCCTCCTCATCTTCATCAACCAAATCCGCATGAAGATCGGCGTCATGTTCGGCTCTCCGGAAACGACGACGGGCGGCAACGCGCTCAAGTTCTACGCGAGTGTTCGTCTCGACATCCGTCGCATTGGCGCCATCAAGGAAGCCTCGCAGACGAACGCGAAGGGTGAGCCGATGGTCGTCGGCAATCGCACTCGCGTGAAGGTCGTGAAGAACAAGATGGCACCCCCGTTCCGCGAGGTGGAGTTCGATATCCTCTACGGCCAGGGCATCAGCCGACCCGGTGATGTCATCGACATGGCGAGCGATCTCGGCATCGTCGACAAGAGCGGCGCCTGGTTCTCGTACCAGGGCGAGCGCATTGGCCAAGGTCGCGAGAATGCGAAGGCGTATCTCGAGCAAAACCCAGCCTTGATGGAGAAGCTCGAGCAAATGGTGCTGCAGAAGTACAACATCCACCGGAACGTCGAAGCGGCTCCCGTACCTGTCGAAGCTGCAGGCGCCAAGAAGGCCGAGAAGACGGCCTCCAAGACCGAAGCCAACGGCTCGGCCGAAGGCAAGAAGGCCACCGTCATCGCAGGCAAGCCCGCGAACTGACGAACGACCGCCAGAAAGTTTTCGCACGGCGAAAACGAGCGTCGAGACCTCGGATCATGAATCCTCGCATCTAGTCATGGATGCGGCAGCCTGAACTCCTCCTGCAAGATTGGTTTGGCTGAGGTTTCGACGCTCGTTTCGTCTGCGGAAAGGGGAGCCTCTCCCTCCCCGCAACCCGAGAAACCTCGTTAGGGCGTCTCTCGATGGGGTTAGGATGGCACCGTGGACGAGGCGCCCTTTGCAGCCAGGGTAGGCACGACCGTGCAAGCCCAGTGGCATCTCGATGCCCTGCTCGGCGTCGGTGGTATGGCGGCCGTGTATGCCGCGACAGGGCCTCACGGGGAAAAGGTAGCGCTCAAGATTCTCCACCGGGAGTATCGAGACGACCCCAAGATCCTCGTACGTTTTCGCCGAGAGGCCGACGTGGCACTGCTCGTCGATCACCCGGCCCTCGTACGCGTGCACGATGCATCTTTTGTGCACGCGAGCGAGCCCGAGCCACCTCCCGACGAAAGCGAGGACACGAGCCCGACTACGACGCGGTCTGGGGCTCTGCACTCGGAGCTCGTCCGGACGGCAGAAGGAGAGCCTTTCCTCGTCATGGATCTCCTCGAGGGAGAGAGCATCCGCGACATCTGGCGCCGCGCAGGCCGCACACTACCCCTCCAAGAGGCTCTTCACATCGCCGAGCGCGTCGTCGATTGTCTCATCGCCTGTCACGATGCCGGCGTCATTCATCGCGATCTCAAGCCGGCGAACGTCTTCCGCACACGCGAAGGACTCATCAAGTTGCTCGACTTCGGTGTGGCGCAGGTGGCAGGTTCTTCGGTCGATTTGGACGCGGCCGGGACGGCGCTCGGGACGCCGGCGTACATCGCCCCCGAGCAGGCGATGGGGCTCGCCGCACAACTCGATGGTCGCTCGGACCTCTTCTCGGTCGCCGCGCTCTTGCATGCCCTCATCACGGGGCACCGCCTCCACGTGGCTCGCACGACGCAAGAGTCACTCATCCTCGCCGCGACACGGCCCGTCCCGTCGATCACCACCATCGCCCCGAACCTGCCTCCGGCCGTCGTTCGATTGATCGACAAGGGACTCTCCTGGGACCGACGGCAACGCTTTGCCGACGCCCGCGAAATGCACGATGCGATCCTGACCGCGGCAACCCTCGCACAGGCATGGAACGACGACGCCCTCGACCAAGCGTTGGCACCACCGCCCGAAAGCTTGGCGCCGCGCCCGCTCGTTACGCGGTCGGAATACGCACCGCCACGTCTCGCATCGCTGGTACCAGGAGAGGACACTTCCTCCGTGAAGCGAGCCTACGCTTCGCTCGGCGAAGTGCTCACCGCCGCGCGCGAATTCGACTGGGGTCACCCTGCTTGCGATCGTGCTCTCGCTTCCGCGCACGACGCGCTCGTTCACGTCCTTGAACGCAACCCCGAGTGGGGGAAGCTTTCCGTCAAGCCATATGCGTTCAGCGCGCGTGGGACCACGGTGTGGGAGCCCGCCATGCCCTTCGACTTCGTCCCGCACCATCTCTACGAAGCTGGGGTTCGTGTGCTGGAGCTCGAGCCGACGATCTCGATGCGCGAGCTCGAACGTCTCTTGCGCGTCCTCGCTCGCGACCGCGATGACATTGCTTCCGACGACGATCTCGCGACGATCCTCTGGGAGCAGGGCCTCACGTTCCGAACGGCGCCGCCCATGCAGTCGACGAGCGCCGCTTCGATTGCGCAATTTTGGCAAACGGCACAGGCTTTGGAGCGAACACTCGCGGACCAGCTCGCTGCCACGTCGTCGATCCCAAGCCAGGAATCGGTGCTTCCTTCGCTCGAACGCGAGGCACTCGAACGTGGTCTTGCCGCGGAGGGACGCGAAGTTCGCGCCCGCCATGTGACGGCGCTCGCGCGGGCGCTTACGCATGCGGCAACCATCGAGCGTAGCGCGCCGCTGCTGCGGACGCTCCAAAGGGCATCAGAAGCCGAACTTCTCCAAGGTCACTTCGATGAGCTCTGCACGTTTTTCGAAAATTTCTGCAGCGAACTGCGCGGATTGCTCCCGAACGCCACATTTCGCGAGGCTCTCTTGGTGACACTCGCGGACGCCCTCTTTGGAAGTGACGCATTCGTCCTGCTCGGTCGCTATTTGACCGCCGTGCCGGGCGATATCGTCCTCGCCAAGCCCATCCTCGAGCTCCTTGGCCCCGCCGAGTTGCCGCGCGCGCTCGGCGCCGCTCGAGACGCGTCGAGCGACTTGCGCGATCTCTTCCTCGGATACGTCTCGCGTGTGGGCCGTGGACGCGAAGAACAAATTGCCGACGCCGCAGAGGGGCTCGACGCGGAGCGAGCCTTTGCATTTCTCGAAGCACTCCGCGATGTGGGGACCGAACGCGCACACTCGCTCGTTGAAGAGCTTTCGAAGCACTCGGACCCCGCCGTTCGCGTTTCTGCGAGCGTCGTCGTTCAGGATGGAAGTGCACGGGACGACGAGCTCGCCCTCCTGCTTTCAGACCCCAGTCCCGCGACGCGTATACAGGTGCTCCGGCTGGCCCAGCATATCCAGGCAGACGCCCTGTTCGAACGGGTTTCGCGTTTGGTCAGCGAGGCAGCGCCCGCTTCGGCGGAAGAGCTTCTCGAACGCATGCGGACCCTCCTCGTATTGGGGGGCGAAGGCGGAGAAGCGCAGGCCATCGAGGTTGCGCGTAAAGGAGGTTTCTTCGTCTCCCAGTCCCGCGAGTCGGCCCGCGAAGCTGCCTGTCACGCGCTGGCAGAACACTCGTCCAGCCGCTCGACGGCAAGCATCCTGGACGACGTGGCCAAAGCTCGACTCGGCGTCTCCGAAACGGTGAGGAAAGCAGCCATGAAGGCGGCCCGCATCATTCGTGAGCGCGCCGACGAAAGCGACGAACCGCTCGAAGGGGAGGCATCGTGAAACTATCGCTCGTTCCCGAACGCGTCACGGCATCTGTCGACTGGCGGGAAACCCCGCGCTCGCCCGGCGATACGTTCTACCGGGCGGAAGTCGCGATGCTGGAGACGCTCCGTTACATCAGGCTATTTGCGAAGGAGCAGGCTGGCGACGCGGCCACCCTCGAGAACACGCGCGAGGCGCTCTGCAAGGCGATCCACGACTATGGCGCACTCGGAATCGGCTCGTTCACACTTCTCTTCGATGGCGTGACGACGTACGTGAATGGGACATTGCTCCGTGCACCCCGAAGCTCACACGAGGCCGCAGAGGAGCTCGGACGTTTGTGCGGTGCGGCGGGCGCAGCAGAACTGTCCATGGCGACCGACGTATCGAAGGACGACCTTCTCGCGTTGGAACCGCGCCTCGCCAACATCCTTCGGGGAGAGGCCCTTCTTCCGGAAACGCGCGCCTTCTCTCTGCGCGCCCTGCCCGAAAGAGAACTAGCTCGAAGCCGAGCGTTCGAGTGCGATGAGGCGGCGGAGAGCTTTCATCGCGCCTGCGGCGTCGCTGCGGCCGTCCTGGAGCGATGCATCGCCGTGGAGCAAGACGAGGAGAAGGCGTCTGCGGCTTCACGTTCTCTGTCAGCATTGAAGCGTGTCGCGCAGGAGCTCGTCGACGTGTCCGGCACGCTCGATGCGTGGGTCCGCACGTGTGCCTCCAAGTGGGGGACGTCGGGGACGCTGCCGTCGCGAGCCGTTCGCGCCACTGTCCTCGCACTCTCCATGGCGCGTGCGGTCGGCGCCACACGGATAGAGCTCGCACGGGTAGCGTTGTGCACCCTCGCGCGAGACATTGCCGTCGTAAGGTCCGCGCGGAGACCCGACGGCATTGGGGCGGGCAGAGCTCCGGAAGAAGCGGCGGCACTCTTTGCCGCTGCGAACGCCGTCGGCACGGAAGCACAGGCACGTATCGCGCTCGCGTTCGAGTCGCTCGCACTCGACACGCCGGGGACGACGTTGGACGCACCTCCGTCGCTGTTCGCACAAATTGTGTATTTTGCAAGAAAGTTCGTGGACGCTGTAGAAGCATCCGCTTCGTCATCGCCGTCACCACAGACGATCGTGCAGCACATTCACGACACGAAAGCGGGTGGCCTCTATCTTCCGGTTCTTCGCCTGCTTGCCGCAGCCGTGCACGCCGAGCTGCCCACGCGCGAGCAGCGTCGACGCCTTCCGAGCCTCTCGCACGGGGCTGGAGCGGACACCGCCAGTAGGTCGGACGTGGGGGCGGTACACGAAGGTGAAATCGGTCGAACGCCGCTGCCGCACGTGCTCGTGTTCATGCTCGACTACCGTCTGACGGGCACCATCGTTTTTCGCGAGCCGGATGCGACGGTGCACCAGATCTACTTCCGTGAAGGGGCTCCGAGTCTGGCCACCAGCGAGCCGACGTCGGGGCTCGCTGGGAGTCCCACGGCGAGTCCGCCTGGGCGCATCGGTGCGATTTTGGCCGCTCAGGGCTTCGTTTCCGTCGCGGACGTGGAGCGCTCGGCGATCGATGCGGCCGCCGTCGGCGTTCGACTCGGCGAGTTTCTCGTCGGCGAGGGGCTCGTTTCGCGCGAAGGCTTGGACGAGGCGCTCCAACTCCAGCTGACGGAGCGCGTCGTGGCACTCGCGAACCTCGCGCCGACGGCGCGTTACGAATACGTCGCCGACGAAAACCTACTTTCGGATGCGCCTGGCGGCGAGGAGCCTCTCAGCAGTCGTCCACTGGCCATTCTCACCGCCGTCGTACGCGTGTGGCGTGATCGGGAGCGTATCGAACGAGCGCTTCGCCGCGTCGAAGCCGAGGCGTTGGACCTCGCGACGAAAGGACAGGGGTCTGCGCTTGGACTTGCCGCAGCCTTCGACTTCGAGGCTGAAGAGATGAGCGTCTATCGTCGCATCGAGGCAGGCGGTGCGCGGCTCGTAACCCTCCTCCAGATGGGCGTATCGATCGAAGCGGTCGAAACCGTCGTGAGCGTTCTTTACATGACACGGCAACTCGTCGTTCCCGGTGAGACGAGGGCGCCCGTTTTCGACACGAGCGCAGAGGGGCAAGTCGCTCGTAGCCACGGAGCACTCGCTCTCAAGCGCCAGGCGGAGGAGGCGGTGCGTGAGGGGGACCTCGATCGAGCCGAAGCGCACGCCTCCGAAGCGGCACGACTCGATCCGGACGAGCGGGAGAACAAGCTGCTCATGGCTTGGCTAGCAGCTCAGCAAGACCCCGACCTGTTGCGCGATGCCGAACGCTTGGCGCTCGAGCTGCTCGAGAGGGAGCCGCACAGCGAGTTCGGTTTGTTGTATTACGCACGTATTTGCCGAGATGCCGGCCGGCACGGAGAAGCGCGCCGCATCTACGACGATTTGCTGCGTCTCTTTCCCGCGAACGTCGCCGCGGCGGAAGAGCGTCGCGCCCTGTAAGGCACGTAGGGCTTCGTCCCTCGAAGCACAACGGCCCGTCGCGTGGAGCGACGAGCCGTCAGTGAGCCGTGAAGCTCGAGTCGGTTTAGCGGCCTCCGAGGGCCGGCTCGAGCGCCGCGCTGCCCACGTCGTCCGCACAGACGTAACGCGACTCTTGGACGCAAGCTCCGCGGGCGACGCCGGTTCCGACGCCGTAGCTCTTGGAGCCGCTCTGCGTGCTGCGCGACCCGGTGTTGAGATCGGTGCGGAGAGAGGAACGAACGCGGCGGAGGCTGAGGTTGAGGGTCTTCATGGTGGGAATCCTTGGTGTGTGTAGAGTGGGGGTGGGGGTGAGAGCGTCCGAGCTACCGTGCCGGTTCTCTCCGAGTCGTTGGATGGGTCAATTGCACCACTCGTGCCGTCGCATGTTGGTCCACGTTGAAACAAACATGTCTGATTCCGTTCCCTTACGTGCCCCCGACGTCCATCGTTCGGAGACACGTGTTGCATACGAGAAACAAATGACGTGGCATCGTCTACAGCGGAGTGACACGACTGTCGTGCGCGCTTTCGTCGTACGCGCTCAAACGCACGATGTGTGCATAGTGCATGGTTGTGCCGAGACGGCGCGAGGGAAGACAAAAGGGGAAACGGCCCGTCGCGGGGGAGCGACGAGCCGTCGGTGAGCGGTGAGGCTCGGGGGGCGTGCCTTAGCGGCTTGCGGGGGCGAGCGCTGCGCTGCCCACGTCGTCCGCGCAGACATAGCGCGACTCTTGGACGCACTCGCCTCGTGCGACGGTGGTTCCGGCGGCGTAGCTCTTCGAGCCGCTCTGCGTGGTGCGCGATCCGGTGTTGATGTCGGTGCGGAGAGAGGAACGAACGCGGCGGAGGCTGAGGTTGAGGGTCTTCATGGTGGGAGTCCTTGGTGTGTGTAGAGGGTGGGGTGGGGTATGAGAGCGTCCGAGCTACCGTGCCGGTTCTCTCCGAGTCGTTGGATGGGTCAATTGCACCACTCGTGCCGTCGCATGTTGGTCCACTTTGAAGCAATCATGTCCGATTCCATTCCCTCGGGTGCCCTCGGCGTCGATCAAATGCAGACACGTGTCTCATCGGCAAAACGCATGCAGACGAATAGTCCACACTTTGGGAGCGCTTCGCGCGCGGAGCGCCTGGCACTCCGTGTTGCGCCCTTCAGCTCGTACCCTCAGCTCTTGCTGAGCGGGGCCGTCTGATAGCGCGTTCGAATCACTTCGCGCAGCTGCCCGATGGGGGCCTCTTCCAGTTTGACTGTACCGCCGCGGTAGCGGGCAACCTCGCGGGCGAGCTCGCTTTGCGCGCGCCACTCCGGCGTCTCCGGCAATTGGAGCGCGGTACGCACCGCTTCCCCGAACTCCATCGCGGACTGGAAACGATCCGCGGGATTCTTCGCCAGAGCCTTCAGCAGCAATGCTTCGAGCACCGGCGGCGCCTGGGGTAGGTAGGTGCGGAGCGGTGTGGGGGCCGTCGTGAGGTGCTGCATGCGCACGATCCACTCGGACTTGTCTTCCGCATCGAACGGCATCCGACCGGTCAAAAGCTCGAACAGAAGGACCGCAGAAGAGTACAAATCGCTTCGACCATCGAGCGGGTGGCCCATGACGTGCTCGGGCGACATGTAGGGCCCGGTGCCCGCGACATTTTGCTGGGGATCGGCCTGGGGGCTCGTGATGACGGTGCGCCGCACGGAGTTCGCGATGCCGTAGTCCGTCAGCTTCACGACGCCGTCCCGTCGCACGAGGACGTTCGAAGGCTTCACGTCTCGGTGGACGATACCCAGCGCATGCGTCACGGCGAGAGCTCCGAGAAGCTGCTGAAAATAGTACCAAGCGCGCTGAAACGGTAGGCCCGGCAGCGTCCTTCCTCCGGCGAGCTGTGCGCGAGCGACCGAGCGCGAAACGACCCGTGAGAGCGTGTCCCCTTCGATGTATTCCATCGCAAGCCACAGCGTTCCGCGCGCCTCGAAGAAGTCGATGAAGCGAACGATGTTTGGGTGATCGATGCGGCGCATGAGCTCCGCTTCGTTCGTGAAGAGCGTGCGAACGTCCAGCGACGCACTCACACCGCGGAGCATCTTGAGTGCAACGAGCCGCGGCGCCTCTCGTCCTCGGGGGCCCTCGGGGTCCATGTACATCCATGCGCGATGCACGATGCCCATCGCGCCACTGCCGAGTGACTTGTCGAGGATGAACCTGGCGTAGCCGCGGTCGAGTTGCTCGCCGACGGTCGGAAGCGCGGGCCCCGAGCTAGGCAGTGGCGCGCGACAAAAGGAGCAGACCGCGCTCCCGTCCGTCACGTCGGTGTTGCAGCGAACACATGAGACCACCTTGACCGCTATGGTAGCGCGTTTCCGCTGCGCTGGCGCTTTGTTCGAAAACGCGGCACGCTTAAGGGTATGCCGTCGCTCGTCTCTGGTGCAGCGCCCTTCGGCACGTTCGAGGCATCCGCGCCAGAAAGCGTGCGCCCGAGCGGATCGCTGGCCCCCGCACCAGACTTTCGCTGCGTCCCCATGGTGCCGTTTCGTCTGCCGCGGGCTGCCAAGGGGCGCGCGTTCGTCGCTTCGGCGCTCGCCCTTGGCGCAGCTTATACCTTTACACACAGTCCTGTTGCCGCCGCTGCGACCGGTGCCATCGTTGCCATGGTGTCGAGCATCTTCAAACGAAGTACGTCGGCGCTCCGGCGAAATACCGGTGCCGATGCGCCGATCAGTCTCTTGCCTTGGGGTATCGTCATCTCGACGCCCGAGGAAGACCGAGCGCTACGGTGGTCGTCGGCGCGCGGCGTCGATCTCGAGTCGGTGCACGAGAAGCACGACGGTGTGCCGACGACGCTCTACACGATCATTCGCGTCAAGACGGAGCGCGACGAGATTTGCGGTGTAACGCTCGGGGCAGTGCCGCTCGAGCGTTTGCTCCACAACTGGGAAGCCTACGGGAAAGAGCAGCACCACGTTCTCGCTCGCGATCTCGACGGTCAGAAGGCAGTACTGGCGGACGAGCCACAGGTCGAGCAGCTTCTCATGGCGGCTCGAGCGTTCACGACCAGCGGTGAAGCGCTTCGAAGGCTCGACCTTTCTCCGAACAGCTATCGCCACGGAGGCGGTCTCCAAGAAGAGGGCGTGAACGAGCTCCGTCGCATCTTGAGTGACCGAGAAGCGAAAGAGTGCGACCCGCGTGCCTTTGCAGCCCTCGTCGTCGCCGAGCTGGGTGCCAAAGAGCTCGCGCCTGAGCTCGAAGCGCTGACGCAGTGTCCGCATCCCATCATCGCAGCGGTGGCGAGGTATGCCGCTCTGCGGCTCGGCGTTTCCGTCTCCAGGGTCGGATCCGTCGAAGAAATCGAGCCTTTTCTCTTCGAGTCCGATCTTGCGCGCCTTCGCATGGCCTAGCGGCGCCTACACATGCTAACAGCGCGGGTATGAAGGACGTCGTCATTCCCCCGGAGCTCGATGGCGCGCGCGTCGACAAGGTCGTCGTGCAGCTCGTTTCCGGGTCTTCACGGGCGAGCGTCAAACGCGCGATCGAAGACGGCCGCATTTGGGTCAATGGCCGTCCACGCGCGAAGGGGGCCGTGGTCGCCGCAGGCGAAGTCCTCTCCTACGACGAGTCCGACCTCCTTTCGAGTGACACACCGGCGACCCCCGATCCGGACGCGTTCCTCAAGGTCGTTCTCGAGACGAAGCAGCTCATCGTTCTCGACAAGCCCGCCGGTCAGCCATGTGCACCCATCAAGGTCGGTGAGAAGGGCACGCTGGCGAATGCGCTCGTCGCGAAGTACCCGGAGCTTGCTGGCGTAGGCTACAACGCGCGCGAGCCCGGCCTGGTCCATCGGCTCGACACCGATACGAGTGGGCTCGTTCTCGCCGCCCGCACGGCGAACGCGTTCGAGGCGCTCCGGGATGCGCTCCAGTCCGAGAAGCTCGTGAAGAGCTACCTGCTGGTGTGCGAGTCCGCGAACATTCCCGACGAAGGGGACATCCAGTTTCCCCTCGCGAATCACCCGAAGGACCAAAAGCGGGTCCTCGCTTGCATTCACCCCCGAGACGTCATGCGCAACGCGCCGCGCCCTGCGCTCACTCGATTCACCGTCGAACAACGCGGTCCGCGCTTCGCGCTCGTGCGCGCGCATGCGGCCAAGGCGCTCCGCCATCAAATTCGTGCCCACTTCTCGGCGTTCGGTGCTCCGCTCGCTGGCGACGCTCTGTATGGCGGCCCGGCAATCGAAGGGCTCACGCGTCACGCGCTTCACGCGGCGACCCTGTCGCTCACGTCGAAGGCCGAGCCCGAGTTCACGTTCAGCGCCACGTCGGAGCTCCCCGAAGAGCTCGCACGCCTGCTGACACTCGCCTGATTCCATGACCGTCAAAGACTTGGGCGCACGGGCGTCCTTTGCTATTCGGTCGATATCGTGACCGAGACGCGCCTCCCTGGAACCCTCGCTCGTGCCCTGCGGCCGAAGCTTCCGCTCCTGGGGGTCGGATTCGTACTCGCAACGGCAGTGTCCTTCGTTCGCCGTGGGCCCCTACCGTTCGACGTCGATGCGCTGGCCAAGGCTCTCGGCGAAGAGGCGCTCGTCACCGTCGACCCGAGGGACGTCAGGTGGGAAGCATCGAGGGGCCTTTCGACCGACACGCTCGTCGGTCGCCCTGTCGTATTCCTCGGCCGCCCGAAGAAGGATGGGCCGCGAGACGTTTATCGCGCGTTCGTGCGCGTTTCCAATGAAGGAAAACCGCTCGAAATAGGTGGGATCTACAACCTGACGAGCACGGACAGCGACGAACACGAGCTCACCGTCGAAGGCGGGCATGCAGCGTTCGTCAGCACTGCCTTCGGTCAAGTTCAGAGCGTGACCGTGCTCGATCTGACGGGCGAGCACGCCCAGAACCTCACCGAAAAAGTCCACGACCGCACGATGGCGGCGCTCACGAACATCCAGCAAACCGGAGATGCGAGCGGCCTCGGGCGCTACAACATCACCTTCGAGCAGCCCATCGATGGCGCGCAGCTTTCGTTCAAGGGTGACAAGTTGCATATTACACCTTTTTACGGAAAGGCCGCGAGCGAGAAGGACTCGATCGTCTTCGATACCCAGAGCCAAGAGCTGAAGGGCGGTCGTGGGCAAGTCGACGCTGTAAAACACTTGCCGAAGCCCGTCGTCTTCTGGGCTGTCGATACGACACGCGCGGTCCCATGGATCGGTCCCGCGCCCATCGCTTGGCTCGAGGAAAAAACGTTCGCCGTCCGCGATGCTTTCCGACGCGCGGCCTTCAAAGCGAGCTCCAGGGGCGACGAAGTCGTGCGCACCGACGTCGCACCCGCACCCGCTTCCGTGCTCTCAGCAGTCGAAGAAGGAAAAGAGACCTTCCCGCCGGCGAACATTCCCTCGATTTGGAAGAATGCCGAGCCCGGGGAAGGGGAATGGACGACGCCGTCGACCACGTTCCTGAAGAAGCTCACGCTACCCGGCGGAGAAGAAGCACCGCCCGCGTTTGCGAGGACGTTCGTCCGTCCGGACGAAGAGCGCGCGTATGCGAAGGTCCTCATGGTTGCGATGGACACGCGTCAAGTGGATCTCGACATGGAAGCAGGCGTCGAAGACCCGAAGCCGCTCACGGGCGCACCTGGTACGGGCCGCATCCCTCGTGACCCGCAAATCTACAAGCGCATTGCGGCAACCTTCAACGGCGGCTTCAAGACCGAGCATGGCAGCTACGGCATGATGGTGAAGAAGCGCGTGCTGCTTCCGCCCGTGGCCGGCGCTGCGACGGTGGCTGTCCTTGCCGATGGTCGCATCGGCATGGGCTCATGGGGCGCGAATCCCAAGGGCGCCCTGACGGGCGTCATCGGCGGCATCAAGGACGTGGCCGACGGCGACATCATCTCCATGCGCCAGAATCTCGACCCCTTGCTCGACGGAGGGGTCGTCAATCCGAGCGGCCGCAATCTGTGGGGCTTCACGCTGCCGGGCACTTCCATGCAGACGGAGCGTTCGGGCATCTGCGTGACGCAGACGGGGCACCTCATCTACGCGTGGGGTGACGACGTCAGTGCAACGACGCTCGGCAAGGCCATGAAAATGGCTGGCTGCGCATATGGCATGCACCTCGACATGAACCCGCACCACACGGGCTTCTCGTTCACGAACATCCAGGAAATCAAAGGCCGAAACTGGAAGAGCGAGCTCCTCACGACGAAGATGGAGATCAGCCCCGATCGTTACATCGAATACGCGCCCAAAGATTTCTTCTACATCCTCATGAAGGAGCCGGGACCTCCGAGCGAGAACGGCATCAAGTACTCGCCCGCACCGGGGACGCAGCCTGCTCCGAAGTGGTTGCCCGCTTTGTACCGAGCAGAAGACCCGGCGAGCGCGGGTGTCGACCTGACGCTGTTCGAGCCCGGTCGCGTCCGGTTCCGACTCCGCGCCGGTGCCAAAGAACCTTCGAAGACCGCAGCGCAGAGCCTCAGCGCGACGGACGAGAAACGCGTGCTGCTGTCGGTGTCGCTTGGCGAGCCTTCCGACAAGCGCTCACGGACGCTCGTTGTCGGCGGAGAACGGGTCACGAATGGCAGCACGACGGAGGGCTTTGCCGCGCTCACGCTCGCGGAAAACGGCGAGCTCCGCCTCGAAGCTCCGACCGCGGAAGCGCCGGCGAAGGGTGATCTCGCCGTGCTTCCGGTTCTCGTCTCGGCCTCGAAGTTGCGGCCCGAGGGCGACCAAGGCGTGTACGTTGCGCTCGGAATCTTGCCAAACGGTCGAAGCGCCGTTGCGCACTCCCGTGACGGCAAGGGGGTCGGTGAGGCGCTCGTTCGCGCGGGTGCGACATCGGCCGTCGTGCTCGATCGAGGCGGCGGTCGCTCGGGCGACATCTACCGCGCCGGCACCGACTCTCCACCGCGTGCAAAATACACCTATACGACGTTGAGCGTGCTCGGCGTGCCTCTCACGGGGTCAGGCTTCCGCTTCGACGCGCTCGTACCCTACGAACAGCCGAAGAAGAAGAAGTAGCGAGGTTGCCGCGTTACTGTGCGGCCGCTGCAGGGGCCGCAGGGGCTACCGGCGCAGCGGGCGCAGGTGCGGGATTGGCAGCGGGGCTCGCGGGGGGCGGTGCCGCGGGAGCTGCAGAGTCGGCTTCGCCGGGGACGTCGCTCGTGCCCTCGTCGGCCTCCGCGCCGGGCTTGTGGTAGCGCGGCGGCTCGCCGGGGCGAGAGTAGTCGATCCAGAACGCGGAGCTCGATCGCACGTCCATGTGAACGAACACACTGTTCGGGTAGTAGCCGCAGCCCGTGTTGTGCAGCGTGCGGCAGAAATCGCGCACCACCTCGTTCGGGACGCCGACGACTCGGAAGTCGATGGCCTTGCCGTGGTTGTGGTTCGAGTGCGGCGTGTATTGCTTCGTCGTGAACGGCCTATAGCCGCTGATCACTTCGATCGTCCGCCCCGCAAAGTGGTCCGAGACGACGCCCACGAGTGCGATGAGGCGGGGGTCGATCGAATGGTTCGCTCCGGTGGGCGAGCGCATGAGCGTTGCGAACTTGCGCATTGCCTCGGGCGTGACCCGACCGTGAGAGGTCGCGCGGACCGTGATGTCCTCGCTCGTGGCCAGGCGCTTCACGTGGACGACGCCGGGATGCGCCGGCTTTCCGACGTACGACGAGCGTTTCTTGTCTTTCGCCTCGGCGATGGGCTCGGGGGCGAGTGCGGCGAGGGCCGCAGCGACGACACCGGTAAGCGCCAAAACGGGGGGAAGGCCGAAACGCATGAGCACACGGGCTTACCGCTGCTCTTTCCCATTCGCCACCCTGATCTGCAGGGAACCGCCCGTTGCCCGGTCGTGAGCTAGAGAATTCGAATACTTAGCCGCATTGCAAAGGACTGAACGTAAGAGCAGGTAAGAGGCGTGCGGCCCGTTTTTTGACCGGGAGCGAACGCGGGTGCGACACTATGCCTATGGCAGAAGGCAAAAACCTCGTGGGGGTCGACATCGGCTCGAGTTCCATCAAGGTGGTGCAGCTCAAGGAGTCGCGAAAGCGCCTTCAAATCGTTCGCGCTGCGTTCGCCCCGCTGCCGCCGCAAACGATCATCGACGGCCACGTCATGAATCCGAGTGCCGTGACCGAGACGTTGATGAAGCTCTTTCACGACAAGAAGATCCCGCAAAAGGAAGTCGCGGTGGGCGTCTACGGGCAGTCGGTCATCATTCGCAAGATCACGATTCCGATCATGACGCCGGCAGAGCTCGAAAAGCAGATTGGCTGGGAAGCAGAGCAGCACATTCCGTTCGACATCAAGGTGATGAGCGTCGACTACGAAGTGCTTCGGCAACGGCCAGAGAGCGGTCAGATGGACCTCCTTCTCGTGGCGGCGAAGCGCGACGAAATCAACGATTTTTCCACGATCGTCAAGGACGCGAAGCTCAAGCCCATCGTCGTCGACATCAATGCCTTCACGGTCCAGAACATCTTCGAGCAACAAAACGGCATGCTTTCGCCGGACCAGAGCATCGCGCTCATCAACATCGGCGCGACGGTCACGTCTCTCAACATCATCTCCGGCGGCATCAGCGCGTTCACGCGCGAAATCACGAACGCGGGCAACTCCATCACCGAAGAAATCCAGCGTCAGGTGAACGTCCCCTACGAGCAGGCCGAGGCATACAAATGCGGTGGGGGAACCTCGGACATCGTTCCGCAGGATGTTCACCAAGTCATTGCGAGCGCATGCGACGGTCTCGCTGGAGAAATCCAGAGGTCGCTCGACTTCTACTTGGCGACGAGCGGCGAGAAGGAAATCTCTCGCGTCTTCGTGTGCGGCGGGAGTGCCTACCTCGCGCCGCTCCTCACGGCGATCGAACGCCGCGCACGCGTTCCGGTGGTCATGTTCGACCCCGCTCAGCATCTGCAGTGTGATCCGAAATTCGTGAACGAGCAGGAGCTTCGCGGCCGCGCAGCGCAGTTCGTCGTCGCGTTGGGTCTCGGCCTTCGTCGCGACAAGGAGCGGGCAGCAGCATGATTCGCGTCAATCTACTTCCGGGGTCCAAGAAGGAGCTTGGACGTGCAGCGGCTGGCGCTGGCACGGCCGGACAATCGTGGCTGCTCTTCGTGCTCGGCGGACTCTTGCTCGAAGTCCTCGCCCTCGTGTTCGCTTGGACCGTGAAGTCTCGCGAGCTCTCGAAGGTACGCGGTACCAATCAGGGCATCCAGGCGAACATCGATCTCATCGACACGCAGATCAAAGATCACCCCGAAATCAAGGCGCGCCTGCGGCAGCTGAAGGACCGCGAGAGCGCCATCGACAAGCTTCAAGCTGCGCGCACGGGTCCGACGGAAGCGGTGATGGAATTGAGCCACATCCTCTCCGTGGACCGCGGTCCGACGACCGATCCGAAGAAGATCGAAAAGCTTCGTCGCGAGAATCCTGCTGCACTGCCCCAATCGAGCTGGGACCCTCACCGCCTCTGGGTCCTCCAGTACCAAGAGAAGGATCGTGACGTCACCATCACCGGTCTCGCACGCGATGGGGAAGACGTCTCCGAGTTTTTGCGCCGCCTCACGGTGAGCGAATACTTCTACGACCTCTCGCTCTTGCCCGGCGGCAAGACGACGGACCCGCTCACCAAGCTCGACGTCATCAAATTCCAGATCAACGCGAAGACAAGGTACTAGTCAGATGGCCTCCCTCAATCTGGAAAAACTTCCACTCGGCGGCAAGATCGCCTTCGGCGCCATCGTCGGTGTGCTCGTCTACGCGGTGTTCTACTTCCTCGCGTACTCCGACCTCGTTTCGAGCGTGAAGCGCGAGGAAGCGAACACCTCCGAGCTTCGCAACAACGAGACGATGAAGAAGCAAGACCAGGCGGACTACCTCCGTGACAAAGACGAGCTTTCCGTGCGCGAGACGAAGGAACGGGAGTTCAACAAGGTCCTGCCCGAAGAGGCGCAGGTCGCTTCGTTCCTTTCGACTCTGCAGCAAATTTCGAATGTCGCCGGTGTCGACCTGAAGGCATGGCAACCGCAGCCCGAGAAGCCCGAGTCGTTCTACGCGCGCGTTCCGATGAAGCTCGAGATTTCGGGCAAGTTCCACCAACTCGCGAAGTTCATGTACGAAATGGGGCGCACGGATCGCATCATCAATCTCGAAAATATCGAGCTGGAAGAGCCGACCATGAACGGTGAAGACGTCAACGTGAAGGCCAAGTGCCTCGCCACGACGTTCCACCTCATCAAGCAAGATCCCGCGGTCACCGCTGCGGGTGGCGGAATTGCGACGCCGCCGCCGGGAGGCAAGTGAGATGAAGCGCCTCAGCCCAAGTATCAAGAGAAGCGCACTTCTCGCAGTGTCCCTCGTGCCCATGGCGCTCTCCATCGCGTGCGGCGACTCCAAAGACCCGAAAAAGGACGGCGTGAAAGGTGTCCTGAACGCGGTCTTGCCTGGTGACCCCAACGCGGCGAACGGGGCTGCGCCGGCCGGCACGGCGACGACGCTCGGACCTCCGCCGAAGGTTGTGAAGATCGAATTCACCGAAAACGACTTCGTCGAAAACGATCGCAGTCGTGACCCTTTCCGCTCGTTCGCGGCCGGTTTCGTGGCCGATGCGAAGAAGCCCTCCGCCAATCAACGCAAGGTCACCGTCGGCGAATACGCGATCGACGAACTCAAGTTGGTCGGCATCATCATGAGTGGCGACTACCCGCGTGCCATGCTCGTGGACCCCAACGGCAAGGGTTGGACCTTGAAGCGTGGCGACTACGTCGGCAAGCCCGACGTCGTTCACGTCGGCGGTTCGTCGGGGACGGACTACCAACTCAATTGGCGTGTCGACCGCGTACGCCCTACGGACCTCGTCCTCGTGCGCGAAGACCCCGCGCAGCCTGGCGTTCCGCCGGCCACGAAGGTGATTCCGCTGCACCCGGAAGAAGCACGCCAAGAGAAACTGTGAATGTTTTTCGTGCATTCTTCACGGAGTGCACAGGAAAAAGCAGCAGGAAATTGGTCCGATTCGGGTGACTACGCATAGGCTCTTTCGCGGAGCCCTTGAATGTCGAAACGTGTTGCCAGCCGTCTTCTTAGCGTCGCGACTCTGCCACTGCTCTTGCTCGTCAGCGAGAGCGTCTGGGCGCAGGGAATGCCGGCCCCCAAGCAAACCGTTCTAACGGGAGCGAATGCGAAGCTTTCGGCGCAAGCCGCAGCTGGTAATCACATTCGCGAAGTTCTCGTCCGCGAGGCGGAGAGCGAAGGGACGACGGAGGTCGAAGTCCCCGGCACGAGTGAGCCCGTCTACTCGGTGCGCGTCGAAAACGGCGGCTTCCGTATCATCGTCGACATCGCCAATGCAGATCTGAGCAAGGTTCCGAATCCGCTCGGCAAGACGATCGGGCTCGTCGGCGGCATGATGACGCAAGCCTTCCAAACGGCCCAAGGCTCACTCACGCGCATCACGGTGAATCTCGTCCGCCCCGCTTCTTATCGCGTGCGCTCCGAAGGATCGACTCTCAAGCTCTCGCTCACGGCAGCCAAGGAGACTCGCGCCGAGAGCCAGGTTGCGGTGCCGCGCAAACCGACGGACCCCACGGACTTCAGCGTGCGCGACGTGCGCTTCGAGCGACGGAAGGACATCGGCAAAGACCGTATCATCGTCGAGCTTTCGCAGATTCCGGCCTACGCGCTCACCACCCTTCCTTCCGGTCGTCTCCGCCTCGAGCTCCGAAAGACGAAGCTGACGGCGGCGCAAACCCGCACCCTCGATGTCACCTCGTTCCGCGGCGTCATGAAGACGATCTCGGCCTTCTACGACGAGAAGAGTGAGACATCGATCATCGAGCTCGATCGTGAGGGAGAGGCGGCGGGTGCACTTTCCGTGGAGGATGGTCGCGTCGTCTGGACCTTCGAAGCTCCCGGTGGTGACAAGCGCCCCGGCGCTGCGACTCCCGGCGCCGAAGCCGCGAAGCAGAAGGGACACACCGTCGCGCGCGATCAAGCTGCGCCCGACGGGCATGTCGCTACCTCCATCCTCGAACTTGCAGACCTTCGTACCGACGTGCCGGTCCAAACGGAATCGACACAGAGCGGAACAGCGGGTTTCACGTCGACAGTCGCCGGTCAAGCCGTAGGGACCGGGGGACGGTATTCGGGGCGTCGCATCGACCTCGACCTCAAAGACGCTGACATCCACAACGTTCTCCGTTTTCTCGCAGACGTAGGCAAGGTCAACATCGTGACGGCCGACGACGTGACCGGCACGATCACGATCCGCATGCGAAACGTCCCTTGGGACCAGGCGCTCGACGTCGTCCTCCAGGCAAAGGGCCTCGGGATGGTGCGGGCCGGCAATCTCATTCGCGTTGCGCCGCTCGACAAGCTGCAGAAGGAGCGCGAGCTCCGTCTCGCCGCCGCGAAGCAAGAATTCGAACTCACACCACTCGAGACGCGTCTCATCCCCGTGAGCTACGCACAGGCAGACCACATCCAAACCAAGGCAAAGGATCTGCTGTCTCCGAGGGGCTCGGTGTCCGTCGACGAACGCACGAATACGCTCATCGCGCGAGACATCTCTTCGAACCTCAACTTCATCGAGGAGCTCGTACGCTCCCTCGACACGCAGACGCCCCAGGTGCTCGTCGAAGCACGCATCGTCGAAGCCACGAGCCGCTATCTCCGAGACATCGGTATCCAGTGGGGTGGTGACGCGACATTCGCCGAAGCCACCGGTAACCCGACGGGCGTAGCGTTCCCGTCGAAGGTCTCACTCTCCGGCGGTAACTACGACCCGCAGACGCCGACGGCCGGTCTCTCGCCGTTCCAGCGCCAGGTACCCCAGCCGAACTTCGCGGTGAATCTACCCGCAGCGGTCGGTACCGGCCAAGGTGGTGCCCTCGGCTTCTCGCTCGGCTCGATCGACAACAACTTCAACCTCGGCGTCCGTCTTTCGGCTGCAGAGGCGAGCGGTATGCTCCGCATCGTATCGAGTCCGCGCATCTTGACGCTCGACAACATGGAAGCGCGCATCAATCAGGGAACGCTCATTCCGTTCTCGCAGGTGAGCGCACAGGGCGTCCAGACCACGTTCCAAGAAGCCAAGCTCCAGCTGCTCGTCAAGCCGCACGTGACGGCCGACGGCGCCGTCGCCATGCACGTGAAGATCAACCGTGACGAGCCAGACTTCAATCAGACGTCGGCGCGTGGTGATCCGACCATTCTCAAGCGCGAAGCCGAGACCGACTTGCTCGTTCTCGACGGTCACACGGCCGTAATCGGTGGAATCTACACGCGAAACACCGGCCGCAACGTCGACCAAGTTCCGTTCTTCGGAGACATCCCGGTCATCGGCGTTCTCTTTCAGAGGCGTCGTGCGACCGATACCCGCAACGAACTCGTCATCTTCTTGACGCCGAGAATCGTGAACCGGGCAGAAGCGATCGGTCGCTGAGCGACGAGACGAGCGAGAAGAGAAGGCGTCTGGCCCTCCAGGCGCCTTCGTTCATTTTTGCGCAAAGGAGGGCACATTTGGGCCCTGCGGTGGGCGTGCGTGAACTATAAAGCGCACATGCGCAATCACGACCGATGCTCAGGAATGAGCCACCGGCACGGGCCCACTGGCAGCGATCAGAATTTTGCGACCACCTCGAGTCGTGTCCACTACGAACGCTCTCGCCCGTTTGCGGTGAAGCACCTTGCTCTCGTGTGGGACCTCGACATGAAGCGCAGGCGCATCGTGGGCGTCGCGGAGCTCACGATCGTTCGCATCGACGAAACGGCAAAGCGCATCGACCTCGATGCGATCGCCTTCGACATCAAGACGGTGACGATTGGTGGTAAACCTGCGCCGTTCGACTACGACGGGCGCGTCCTATCGGTTGCGGTCCGCGCGAAGGGACGCGCCCCGCAGACGCTCCGCATCGAATACGAAGCCACGCCGCAGCGGGGCATGTATTTCCTCGCACCCGACACTGGCTATCCGAAACGCCCGCTCCAAGTCTGGACGCAGTTCCAAGACGAAGATGCGCGCTACGTCCTTCCTTGCATGGACGAACCGCATACGAAGATGACGACCTCCCTCCGCGTCAAGGTGCCGACGGGCTTCGTCGTACTCTCGAATGGAGAGCTGACGAAGAGTCGCACGATGGGCGCGAAGACGGAGTTTACGTGGGAGATGCGTGAGCCGCACCCTGCCTACCTGCTCACCCTCGTCGCCGGTGAATTTGCCGTCCTCACGGAAGAGGAATCCGGCGTCCCACTCTCGTACTACGTGCCCAAGGGTCGAGAGAAGGACGCGAAAGCGACGTTCGCGAACACGGGGAAGATGCTCGCGTTCTTCTCGAAGCGATTCGGCATCGCATACCCGTGGAACAAGTATGCGCAGGTCGTCGTCTCGGACTTCACGTTCGGTGGTATGGAAAATACGACCGCGACGACGCTCTACGAGCACGTGATCCTCGACGCCCGGGCGCGCATCGATTTGACGTCCGATGACCTCATCGCCCACGAGCTCGCGCACCAGTGGTTCGGCGACCTCGTGACCTGTCGCGATTGGTCGGAAGGGTGGCTCAACGAGGGCTTTGCGACCTTCTCGGAGCACCTTTGGCGTTTGCATCATCTCGGCAAGGACGAGTACGAGCATGGGCTTCAAGTCGACGTCGATGCCTATCTCGACGAGTCACGCGGTCGCTACAAACGGCCTGTCGTTCATAAGGTGTATGATGCACCGGTCGACTTGTTCGATCGGCACTTGTACGAAAAAGGCGGCTTGTTTCTCCACTCGCTTTCCGTGGCGCTGGGAGAAGGGCCGTTCTGGAAGGGCATTCACGCATACCTCGAGACGCACAAGAAGGGCGTTGTCGAGACCGTCGATCTGCAGCGCGCACTCGAGCGAGCATCGGGTCGCAGCCTCGACCGTGCTTTCGCACAGGCCATCTTCCAGGCGGGGCACCCCGAAGTGGAGGTGTCGTTGGCGTTCTCGGATGGCGTGCTTCGCGTCGATTGCCGCCAAACGCAGACGACTGTGGGGAATGCTTCCGCGACGAACCCGACGCATGACGCGTTTCAACTCGACCTTGCGCTGGACATCCACACCGGGAACGCCGTGCTTCGCCACGTGGTGACGCTCTCGCAGCGAAGCGAGACCTTCCAGGTCCCGCTTACCTCGCCGCCTCGTTTCGTCGTCGTCGACCCCGAGCTCGCGATTGTCGGTAGCGTTTCGACGATCGCGCCGGAGCGCTGGCTCCACAAGCAGCTCTCAGAGGGGAAGTCGTCACGTGCACGCTTCTTGGCTGCACGTGCGCTCTCGAAGTCGGGTGATGCGACGACGATTGCCGCGCTGTCTCGTTCGCTCGGAAACGAGAAGGAGTTCTGGAGCGTGCGCGCAGAGTGTGCGCGAACGCTTGCACACTTCGCTTCCCTCGAAGCCCGCGAGGTGCTGCTCGCTTCCGTCTCGGTGAAGCACCCGAAAGTGCGCCGCGCCGTCATGAATGGCCTCGGGGGCTATCGCGACGCGGATGTAGCGCGTGCCCTCGCGAAGGTGGCGTCTGCGGACGAGAGCTATCTCGTAACGGCGGAAGCACTCCGCGCGCTCGGTCGCACGAAGCAGGTCGAGATCGCGTCGAAGACCCTGGAGAAGGCGCTCGCGTCTTCCTCATGGGCCGATGTGGTGGCAGCGGCTGCAACCGACGGCCTCGGCTCCCTTCGCGACGAGGCAGCCTCGAGGCGCATCGAGGCTCTGACGAAGTACGGGACGCCCCCTCGTGTGCGCGCGCGCGCCGTCGCTGCTCTTGCGGCCTCGCGACCAGACAAGCGTACCCGTGAGATACTTGCAGACTGCATGCGTGATCGCGACCCGATGTTCCGCACGAATGTTGCCCATGCGCTTGCGGACCTCGACGATGGCGCGTCCCGTAGCGTTCTCGGAGAAGCGCTCTCGCGGGAGACCGACCCCCGAGCTCAGCGTGCCCTTCGGGAAGGCCTCCGAGGTGCCGAAGCCGGTCGCAAAGGTATCGCCGAACTCAAGGACATCGTCGAAACACTACGAGCGGAGGTTCTTTCGCTGCGCGCTCGTGTTTCCGCTTTCGATGAGGGCGGTAAGAAGGTCTCACGCTCCTCCAAGCGAAAAATATCGTAAGGTGCGCGCATGACAGAAGAGTTCCCCATTCAGGTCGAGCAGCGAGGCACGGTTTCGATTTGGACGATCAACCGTCCCGATCGCATGAACAGCTTGTCGCGTGCCACACTCTTCGCATTCGGCAAACTCGCGCGGGAGGCCGTTGCGAACGATTCCGTGCGTGCCATCGTCATTACCGGCGCCGGCGACAAAGCCTTCTGCGCTGGCGCCGACCTCAAAGAACGCCAAGGCATGAGTGAGAACGATATTCGCGTGCAGGTTGCACTCTATCGTTCCGAGCTCGGCGTCCTCGACCGCTCGCCGAAGCCCGTCATCGCAGCCATCAACGGCGTCGCGTTCGGTGGCGGCCTCGAACTCGCGCTCGTGTGTGACCTCCGGGTCGCCGCATCGCATGCCACACTGGCACTGCCCGAGACCACCCTCGGCATCATCCCCGGTGCCGGCGGAACCCAACGCCTGCCCCGCGTCGTCGGCGACGCCCGCGCCAAAGAGATGATTCTCCTCGGTCGCCGCCTCACCGCGCAAGAATCTCTCGCCTGGGGCCTCGTCAATCGCGTCGCCGCCCCCGGCATCAACTTGCTCGACGACGTCCTCGGCTACATCGAGCCCATCGCTCAAGGCGCACCCATCGCGCAGGCCGCCGCCCTCGAAGCCATCGACCGCGCGCAGGAAAACACCCTCGAAGTCGGACTCGAGCTCGAAAAAGTAAGCTACGACAAAGTGCTCGTCAGCGAAGACCGCCGCGAAGCGCTCTTGGCGTTCGCAGAAAAGCGAAAGCCGCAGTTCAAGGGCAAGTAGCGAAGAAGGTTGCCGGAATGGCGGTCATCGACGTCGGTTCGCGAGTCGTCAAGGAAGACGACCGCGAGGACCGGGGGTTGCCGGAACGGTGGTCATCGACGTCGGTTCGCGAGTCGCCACGGAAGACCACCGCGAGGACCGGGGGTTGCCTCGTTCCGCTTCGCTTAACGTCCTGCTGGCGCGGGGCGTTTGCCCGCCTTTCGTTTGGAGTAGCGGCGGCCTCGACGTGGCCTTCGCTGCAGAGGCGCCCCCGGCTCCTTTCGCTAGTCGTCCCCCGAGGGATTTCTTGCGCATCGCGGTGCCGCCGAGGCGAAGCGCGAAGGGGCTTCGAGTCTGCCGTGTGCCACTAGAGCGGAAGCGAGTCACGAAGGGTTGAAGTGCGCCGATATTTCTTTGAGCAAGCCGTCACGCCCCGCAGCGCCCACCGAGCGTCCACGAGATCGCCCACGAGTACACTCCCTGAACCCATCGAAAATGAGCCCAGATTCAAAGAGCGGCAGGAGCCGGGGGCGCCTCTGCAGCGAAGGCCACGTCAACCTCTGTCGGGCTGACAAACCCAATTGCCAGACGCATCGCGAAAGCACCCCGCTCGGCGAAGCGGAAGAGGTGACCCCCGGTCCTAGCGGTGCTCTTCCGCGCGAACCGGTGACCCCCGGTCCTAGCGGCGGTGCTCTTCCGCGCGAACCGGTGACCCCCGGTCCTAGCGGCGGTGCTCTTCCGCGCGAACCTGTGACCCCCGGTCCTAGCGGTGCTCTTCCGTACGAACCGGTGACGCCGAGTACAGCGTTGTCGCTATCGGCGCTTTGCCTTGACGCCTTTTTTCAGGACGGGGACCACGGGGGCCGGAGCTCGGCCGACTTGCTTGGCGGCGGGTTTGGCGCTCTTGGCGGGGACCATCACCGGAACGGGTGCGGCCTTGGCCGGAGCACGTGCGGGGACGGGGGCGGGGGCCGGGGCGCGTGCGGGCACGGCCTCGCGGGCGCTCGATGCCTTTGCAACGGGCTTGCTGCCGCCGCTGGCGCCGGTCTCGACGTAGCCGCGCACGAGGGCGCCTTCGTCGATGGTGATTCTCGGGGCGCGGACGTTTCCGACCACGCGGGCGCCGCTTTCGAGCACGATGCTCTCGGCCGCGGTGATGTCTCCGCGCACGGCCCCACGGGCGATGACGCTCGCTGCCTGGACGCTCGCTCCGACCAAGCCCGAGGCCTCGATGGTGAGCTCGCCCTCGATGGCGATGTCGCCTTCGATTCGGCCAGCGAAAACGACGTCGCCGCTCCCGCGGAGGCGGCCTCGAAGGAACGTAGACTTGTCGATCGACGTGGTCATGGGCGCTTACCTCAAACGTCCATGTCGACGCTGCCCTTGAACTGGGCTCCGTCGGCGATGGTGATACGTGCAGCCTTCACGTTTCCGACGAGCTTGGCGCCGCTCTGGAGATCGACGCGGTCGGAAGAATTGACGTTTCCGATGACGCTGCCTGCGACCGTCATGGTTCCGCCGCTCACATCGGCTTCGACGGTTGCGCCTGCTTCCACGACGACGCCTTCTTTCGCGTTCAGCTTGCCTCGCACGTGCCCGCGGACGACGACGTCCTCGTCACTCGAGAGCTCGCCTTCGATGGTGATGCCTTCGCCGATGATCGTTCCAGCCATTGTCTTATCTCCGCCGTTTCTCGCTATCGCTCACTCTTGATGCGCCACTCGGTGCTTTCAGTTCGTCGGGAAGGTCGAAATCAGCGGCGAGATGCCCAGCGAATTCCGCGCCTTCTTCGAGTACGAAGCCCTGGCCGGTCACGTTGCCGCGAAGCTTTCCTCCGCGAAGAATACGAACCATTCCCTTCGCGCTGACCTCGGCCTCGAGGGCTCCCGCGATGTGGATTTCTTCGGCCTCGACGGGGCCCTTCGTAACGATGCGGGCACCTTCGCCGACCGTCAGACTGCCGCCGACCGAGATGTCGCCCTCGACCGTCCCCAAGACGATCAAGTCGCCTTCGCCGCGGACGCGTCCGCGCACCGTTGCGGTAGCGTCGATACGCGACTCTTCGTTCGATTGTCTCGAAGAACGAGCTCGTTCAAGCTTTGCCATTGGCGACGGATTTGTAGCAGGTGTCGCGGCAAACCTAAAGCACCAAAGGGCAGGCGCTAGGGTGCAGCCTAGACGCGTTCGGAATCGGCGTGGGCAGCGATGATTTCGTCCGCGTGCTGCAGGGACAAGTAGAGTCCGCGCGCATAGAGTTTTCGTCTGTTTTTCTCGGCCAAGTCTGCTGCTCTGCCCTGGGTGGCATAGGCAAGGAGAATGGCCGCCGACACGCTCACGTTGAGGCTCTCCGCGAATCCACGCATGGGGATGCGCACGCGCGCTCCCGACGCACTTCGTAGTGCGGCACTCACGCCATCGTGTTCGTTCCCCAAGACGAGCGTCAGCTTGGGGATGGCGCCGAGATCTTTCGGCTCGAGTTCGCCGTTCGCATCGGCGCTGACGAGGGTGAAGCCCTCCGAGGCGAAATGCGAGACCGCGTCTTCGGGGGCTTTGTATCGATGGATGTCGATCCACTTTTCCGAACCCCGAGCCACGGACATGGCTGCCAAGAAAGGGGTGGTCTTGCGCTCGACCACATGGAGCGCCTGCACGCCAAAGGCATCACAGCTTCGGATGATGGCCGCGCCGTTGTGCGGGTCATACGGTGAGTCGAAGAGGACCGCGACGGACCCGATGCGCTGACCGATGATTTCCAACAGTTTTTCGCGCCTCTTGTCGGTCACGAACGGCTCGAGGGCCGCAATGACGCGTTCGGAATCGTGCGATTCGACCTTCGCGATCTTCTCGAGAAGAAACTCGTCGGCGCTGCTCGTTCCCTTGCTGTTTCGGCGCATTCGAGCGCCTTCGGTAGCATGCCTATCGAAGTACGTATCGAAGAAGGGCAAAACCGCGGAATATTGTTGGGCTTTTCTCGCAGATTGTTTCGGGAAAGAGCCCCTTCGGGGGTAGAATTCGCGGCTTCTCCCCATGACTGCGGATCGAGCCAGCATCGTCCTCGGCGTGCCGCCCCCTCGGCGGGTCGCATGGGGCGTGCTCGTTTCGCGCGTGATCTGCGCGCTCTTTGCAGTCATCGGCGTGCTTCCGCTTCTTTTGGGCGCGATGCTTCGCTTTTCTCCCGTGCGAAACCTCGCGATCGATTTCAGCAAAGCGAAGCTTGCGCAGCAGGGAATCGTGGCGACCTACGACGTGCGTGCATCGCTTTGGCCTCTGGGCGTCGAGCTGTTCGACGTGCGAGTTCCTTCCGTCGATGGTGGCGCGCCGGCACTCGAGGCCCGCCGCGCGGTCGTGCGCCCGAAGTTCTTTCCGCTCCTCGCTGGGAAATTCTTGGTCGAGTCGGTGGAAGTCATCTCGCCGAAGGTGAGGCTCGAGTTCGTCGAAGTGTCGGAGCCTGCCGTGCAAGGGGCGCCGCCGAAGAAGCACTTTCGCATCACGAACCTCAACCTCGACCTTCCCGCGAGCAGCGAAGAGAAGAAGCCGAGCGAGCCGTTTCATCTGCCGATCGCGCTCGTTTCGATCAGCGACGGGCAATTCGACGTTGCGTACGACGGCGCGCGCCTGCGTCTTGCGGGTATCGATGCCGACCTCACGACCGAAGACAATGCGACGCGAGGCTCTTCATTCGACGTCGCGCTTCGGAGCAGTCACGTCGACGTCACCCGCCGAGGGTCTCGCATGACGAAGGGCGAGGGAGGGACCAAGTCGCTCCAACCGTTCTTCGACGAAGACGAGTTTTGCAGCCTGGATGTGCGCTTCCGCTTCGACCCGCCGGGGAAGATCCAAGTGCGTCGTGCCCAACTCCGTGGCTCGGTGGATACCGATGCCAATCCCGGGACACCTGCGGGCTGCGACGTGCCCGAGGACGATCCGCGCAAAGTCGAGCTCGACATCGGCCATCTTCGCGTGACGCTTCCCGAGGGGGAGGAGAAGCTCCCGAAAGCCCATGGGCACGTCGCAGGACGCGTGCCGCTCACGGTGCTCAATCGCCTTCCGGGCATGCCCGACCTCGCCGGGTGGGTGAAGCTCGATGCAAACCTCCGCTACTCTCCGGCAAGGCGCCTTCCGGACGGGGACGGGACGCTGCAAGTCCACGGCATACGTGTCGAGCAGTTCGCGTTTGCAGAGGACATCTCGTCGAAGTTCTCGATTCACGACGACGTCGTGACGAGTCCGGAGACGATCGTGAAAATCGCGGAGGGCGAGGCGCACATCGAGAACGTTCGCGTCGAGCCCTTTACCGAGGGCATTCCGCTCTTCGCCAACGTGCACGTGAAGAAGAGCAACTTCCTCGCGCTCATGCGCGACCTCGGGGTGAGCAAGCATCCACACGTCGAGTGGGATCTCGATGACGTCGTGGCCACGAACTTCAAGGGGACGCTCGCTCCATTGAAACTCGATGGTGACCTTTCGGCGTCCACCACCAACTTCGCCGTGTTCGACAAGGCCGCGGACGACAAGAGCCACGTTCGTATCACTGGCCTGAAGAGCGCCAATTTTACGGCCAAAGTCCTCGTGCGCGACGAATCTCTGCAATTTGCAAATATTCGACTCCAAGGCGGGACCGCCAGTGCCATCGACGGAGCCTACGTTTCCATTGGTTTTCACAACGACCTTCGCGTCGACTTTCCGCAGACACGGGTCGAGCTCGCAGACCTCGGTGGCCTTGCGGGGCTCAACCTCGGCGGTACGGCGCACGTGAGCGGTGGTGTCGGCGGAACGTTCGACGATCCTCGCCTCGAGACGCGCGCGTCAATCGACAACTTCGTTCTCGGCGACATCCCGTTCGGAAACGTCACGGAGGGGAAGGTCTCGCTGCGCGGCAAGACGCTCGACCTCACGGGGTTCAAGGCCACGAAGAAGACGAGCACCTACGAGATCCCCGCGGCAAGGGTCGACTTCGGCGGCCAAGCTTCGATGATTTTCGAAGGGGACGTCGTGAGCGGAAACTTCGGCGTACGCGACTTCTTCAACCTCTGGCATCTCGATACCGACCCGCGCTTTCTGGGCTTCGATGGTCACATCGAGACACGCTCGACGATTCGCGTCGTGCTCGGTGGTCCGGAGGATCACTGCGGAGGTGGTCTCATCCAGGTGGGCGGTCGCGTCGTCGTTCACGATGCCAATCTGCTTGGAGAGCGCTTCGACGAGGCGACGTTCGACCTCGACTTCAACTGGGGCGATCGGCAGGCAGGCCTCGACGGCGCAGACATTCGCATTCGGTCTTTCACGCTGAACAAGCGCAAACGAGCGGGTCAGACCGTCGGCACCGTTCTCGGGTCCGCGACTATTGCGCGGGGCGGCGCGCTCCGCGCAAACGGGGTGTTCGACTCGTTGCCGCTCTCCAAGCTCGATTCTCTCGGCGCAGGGCAAGAGTTGCTCAGCGGCTTTGCCTCGGGGTTCGTGACCGTCTCCGGCACACTGAGCGACTACCTCGTCACCGGAAGCGTGGACCTTACACCTATCCGCATCAATGGCGTGCGATACG
Organism: Polyangiaceae bacterium; assembly: GCA_046351415.1. Taxonomy (GTDB): domain Bacteria; phylum Myxococcota_A; class Polyangia; order Polyangiales; family Polyangiaceae; genus JABFRG01. The sequence continues at coordinate 34,284 of JAXLYO010000008.1, forward strand.
GGGCTTCTACGGCCAAGTTCGCGATGACCCAAACGAGCGAGGCAGACCCCATCCTCTCGTATACTGCCTGCAAAGGTCCCGTTCGCGGTGCCTTCAATCCGGCCACCTACGCGAAGAACCAGGCGAAGGTCCAGGGCGAGCTCATCGTCAATGGTTCGCTGCTCGGCGGTCAGATCGTCCTCGACGAGTTCACCATGACGCGAAAGACGCAACCCGCGTTCCACGGCAAGGTGGGCTTCCGAAAGTTCGATCTCGGTGCTCTCTCACGCATCATCTCACCGCCCGACGACGTCGAGTGGGACACGGAAGCGAAGGATCTCGTCGCCGGTGACCTCGATGGAGACCTCGACATGAAGTCGCTCGATCTCGCGGACCTTCCGTCGGCGCGTATGACGTTCGTGCCGACCTCGCTGCTCGTGCGCTCATCCGGACAGGAACTGTCGCTTGGCGCAAAGGGGCGCTCCATCGAACTCCAGAACAACGAAGTGCTCGTACCGCCGCTCGTCTTCGAAGTGGGAACTGCAAGCTCGCTCAAGAGCGCGTTCACCGTCGCTGGGAGTGTGCACGACGTCATGACGAAGCCGACACTCGCCATCTCGGCGGAGCTCGCGCCACTCGATCTCGCGATGTTGCCCACCCTGTTCCCGAAGATCACGCGATCGCGCGGCAAGTTGACTGCCTCGGTGCGCGTGACAGGCCCGCCCACGCTTCCCGACGTCGACGGTGCCCTGCAACTTCGGGACGGTGAATTCGTCGTTTCCGGCGTTCCGCCCCTGTCGGAGGTCAACATCGACCTTGCTGCGAACGACAACGAACTGCGCGTGACGCGCGCCAAAGCTCGGTTTGCGGGCGGCGAGGTTTCGATCACGGGTCGCATGCCGCTCAAGGGAGCCTCGTCCGGAAACATCGAGGCCTCCCTCATCGGAAAAGACTTGCGCTTCGAGCCCGTGGCGGGCGCCAAGGCCGCACTCGACTGCGAACTCGCACTCGTCGGCAACTTCTTCGATACCTCGCGCGTGCGTCGGCTGCCGCTCTTGACCGGGCAAGTGATGCTCTCGTCGTTCGACTACACCCGCCCCATCAATATCGACATCGCCGACAACTTCGCGGGCTCTGCCAAGCGGACCGAGGTCGAAGCCTACGATCCGCTTTCCGACGTGCTCGCCCTCGACGTAACGGTCCGTGCCCGCGCGCCGCTCCGCGTGCGCAACAACCTCGCCGACTTCCAGCTCGCACTGGGCGATGGCACGCTCAACGTCACCGGAACCAACCAACGCATCGGACTCCGCGGCGAATTGAAAGCGCTTACCGGAGGCCACATCCGCTTCCTCGCGAACGAGTTCGACCTCCGCCAAGCGACGATTCGTTTCGAAGACCCTACGAAGGTTGCACCCATCATCGATGCGCTCGCGATCACCGAATACCGTCGCTACACGTCGGCAGCGAATGCGGGCGCGAGCAGTTCGACGCGCGCGGGCGGAAACTGGCGCATCTCGCTTCATGCGTACGGTCCGCCGGAAAGCCTCAAACTCGAGATGTCGAGTGAGCCGATGCTCTCGCAGGAGGACATTTCACTCCTCCTCACGGTCGGTCTCACCAAAGCCGAAACCGATCAGCTGGGCAGCAACGCCCTTTCGGTGGCCGCGCTCGAATTCGCAGGTACCGCTAGCGGCGCGGACAGGGTCGTCAAAAAGGTTCTTCCGATCGACGACTTCCGATTCGGAAGCTCGTACTCACCGCGCACAGGCAGGAGCGAACCGACCTTCACCATCGGCAAGCGCCTCACGAACGACCTCCAAGTCGGCGTGACCTCGGGTATGTCCGAAGAGCGACAGCTGCGTACCAACATCCAGTGGCGTCTCAGCCAACAAACGAGCGTGCAAGGGTCCTACGACAACATCAATACGATCTCCTCCGCCGGTTTCGGAAACATCGGTTTGGATTTCCGTTGGCGCCTGGAGTTCGAGTAGACCTGTGCCCGTGCGCGCGCTTCTTTTCGGCTATCGCCAGATCTGGGTGTGGCTTGCGACGATGCTCGCGTTTGCCCTCCTACTCGGCGTGTCGGTCGCTCGCGCCGAAGATGGCGGGGTGTCGACGTCGCTGCCCGTCGACGCAGGTACCCTTGCGGACGCGGACGCAGGACCGCAGATCGCCGTGGCGAGCGATGCCAGTGTCGAGTTTTCCGAACGCACTGCGCCCATTGCATCCGTCCAAGCGCTCGAGGGGCTGCCGCTCAGAGCCGTCGACGTCGTCGTCGACGCAAACACGCTGAAGCGTGCTCAGGCTCCAGCGCTCGCGGGCACGGGATTCAAAATTGGCGACCCATTCCGCGCGGAGTTCGCGCGCGGAGCCCTATCGTCGGCTCTCTCCTCGGGGCGCTTCAGCGACGGCAGCGTCGAAGCGCTGGCCGAAAACGGCGGTGTTCGGCTCCGCATTCGGCTCGTACCTCGCCTCATCCTTCGTGACGTTCAGGTCGTCTTCAGTGCGGAGCAATCCATCGTCGACAAAGACGAACTCCTTCGCGACACCGGGCTCGTGCGAGATGCCGAAATCGTGCCTGGGACGATCGATGCCGCGGTCGTCAAAGCGCGCGCGTTCATTCGCCGTGTTGGATACCTGCAAGGCAACGTCACCGTGGTGCTCTCTGACTTCGGCGACGCACTTCGCGTCGACGCGACGGTCCAGGTCGACATGGGAGAACGCAGCAGGATCACCCGCCGCGTACTCGACGTCGTTCGCGGGGACGCTGTGCGCAGCAAGCGCGATGTCGATAGCTACTCCATCGAGCGCGGCAGCTACGTCGACGAACTGCCGATCGAAGCGGCCGACGTCGAACTTCAAAACAAGCTGCGCTCACACGGTTGGTTCGACGCTCTCGTGGCGCACACGCTCACCGGCGAGGCCAACAAAGGGCTCCTTCTCCGCGTGTCCATCGACCTCGGCGCCCGCTACGTCACACGGTTCGAGGGAAACGAACACTACGACAACGACGCGCTGCAAGGTGCGCTCGGTCTGGAGCAGGAAACCGATCGAACGGCGTCGCACCTCGCGGAGAAGCTGAAGACGTTCTACGTCGTCCGAGGATTCCTCGACGCGGAGGTGGTCGTCGACGAACGCGCCTCGACGACGAGTGGCCCGCCGAGCAATCAAGTGCGTGCGCTCGCCTTCCGTATCGACGAACACGAGCGCGTCAAGGTGGCGAAGCGATCCTACGCGTGCTTCCAGCTCTCCGAACGCGAGCATCTCGACGTCGCGCCGCGTACGGGCGACGGCATCGGGAACGAGATCGACAGCTTCCTCGAGGAAGACCTCCCGGGGTCTGGCCTGTTTCGTGCGCCGCGCGTTGGTGGCGCCGAACTGTCCAATGCGCGAGGCGGCAGTAGGCCCGAGCCCATCGACATCAATCCGCGGACGACCTTCGCTCCAGCGGCCTACGCACGCGCCGCGGAGCACATCCAAGACCTCTATAGGGCCGACGGCTTCTTGAACGCGATCGTCGGGCCCGTGCAGGTCATCCGACGTCGTTGCAGTCCCAAGTCGCCGCTCGGAACGTGCGTTCCCGTCGCCCTGCCGCCGCTCAAAGAAGACGCATGCAGCATGGACCCGAAGGGGCTCCCGCTGCCTCCGCCGGACTTGGACCCTGCCTATTCGTGCGTACCCGACAACCAGAGGGGCATCACGTGCGAAAAGGAGCTCACCGTGCGCATTCCCGTGAAGCTCGGGCCGCGCACGTATATGTATGATGCATATTTCTATGGGGTGCGCGCTCTTTCACCCAGCGACCTCCTACGCGAGTCCGGACTCGTGATGGGAACGCCCGCGAACAACACGAAGCTCGATTCAGCGCGCCGAGCGATTCTCGCGCGGTACGAAGAAGAGGGGTACGCGTTCGCAAGTATCAGGCCCTCGCTCGAGCCTTCTCTCGATCACTCTCGGGCACGAGTTCGTTTCGAGGTGGCCGAGGGCGAGAAGGTCTTCGTGCGTTCGATCGTCATTCGCGGCAACACGCGCACCGACGAGAGCGTCATACGGAGACGCATCGCGCTCGAGGTCGGCGAGCCCTATCGCGCGTCGCTCGTGCGGAAGAGCCAAGAGCGCATCGCGACGCTAGGCACGTTCTCGAGCGTCAGCATTCGTCTCGACGAACCATTCGTTCCCGAGAAGTTCAAAAGCGTGATCGTGACGGTCGCCGAGCGCGCGCCTCAGGTCGCCGAGCTCGGCGGCGGTTTCTCGACGGGTGAAGGTTTCCGCGTTCTCGGCGAATACGGGCACAGAAACCTCTTCCATCGCGCGATCTCGTTCAGCGTGTCGGGACAGGTCTCCTATCTGCCCACGCCGCTCATTCTCGACTCGGAGGTCCGGAATACTTTCACGACCGTTCTCGGCGATCCCGGGTTCGACAAGCGAACCGGTGTACGAGTGAACGGCTCGCTCGCGTTTCCCGAAACCGGCTTGGGTCCGCTCTTTCGCGGCGTGCTCGACTTGCTGTTCGTCCACGATCTCCAGCGCGACTACTACGTGCGCAAGTTTGCGGCGGTTCCGAGTTTGACCTTCACGCCGGCTCGCGAGTTCCGTTTCAGTCTGGGGCCGAGCGTCGAGTACGCGACGCCGCGTCTCTTCAAGGACGGCAACGTGAACGAGTACATTCAGCGGCGTATCGCCGAGGGAACGTACTCGACCGACGTCGGCAATGCGCTTCTCGTTCCCGACTACCCGACGGTCGCGTTCGGCCAGAAGCTCACGGCGACGTGGGACCGCCGAGACAACTCTCTCGACGCGACGAACGGAACGCTCGTGGCCTTCACGGTCGAACACGTCGACGCCTTTCCCACCATTTCCCTGCCGCGCACGACGACCGAAGAGCAGTTGAAAGCCGAGCAGGCCGAAAGTCATCTCATCAAGTTGTCGCAGACGCTCGCGGGCTACATCCCGCTCTACAAGCGTTTGCGCATTGCGCTCCTGCTCCGTACCGGCGTCAACGTGCAACTTACACCGAATTCGAGCACGTACCCCGACCGGCAGTTCTTCATGGGCGGCACCGACTCGATGCGCGCGTGGTACCAAAGCGCATTCATCCCTCAAGACATCGGCGACAAAGTCGCGGCAGATGCGAATAGGCCCGACACCGACGTCGACAAGTACACGCTCAACACGCGCCCCATTCGCGGAGGCAACTTGCTGTTCAATCCGCGCGCAGAGATCCGCATTCCGGTGACGGGACCGGTCGAAACCGTGACGTTCGTGGACATCGGAAACTTGTGGGTCGACCCTTCCTACCCATTCAAGGCACGTGAATTTCCGATGCGCATGGCGATCGGTAGCGGCGTGCGCTTTCAGACATCGCTTTTCCCCATCGCGTTCGACCTCGGCTTCAATCCGTTCCCGCGGAGCTACGACCCCCAAAGCTGCCCCATTCCGGGCATCCGCACCTGTGCGATCAATTTCTCGATCGGCCTCTTTTGAATTCACGCGTCTTTTCGAGTATTTGCGGATGTGCCGATTCGAGAATCGACTGACATTGAACTCTTTGCGTACCCGAGTGACGGAGCAGGGGGGGTTCGGGCGTTCGCGCTGCGAGGGTCCACCGGAGGGCGAGGATGGGGGCCGCGTGTTCAGGTCTCACGCTTTCGCGGCGCGGCTGCTTGACACCCGCGGTCTCGACCTATAGAACCCCACGCCCGGCCTGAAATACGGCCTTTATTTCTCACTAGGTATTTTCCCCATGACGACCGCAGCCGCCACTGAAAAGGCCCACATGCCCGCCCACGATCCCCAGCGGAGCTTTTCCGCGACTACCGCGTCCGCGCTCGAGGATCGTGCGTGGTGGGTTGTCGACGCAACGGACAAGCCGCTCGGCCGTCTCGCGAGCGAAGTGGCAAAGGTCCTTCGTGGCAAGCACAAGCCGACCTTCACGTCGCACGTCGACACCGGTGACTTCGTCATCGTCGTCAACGCCGACAAGGTGAAGCTCACCGGCAACAAGCTCGACGGCAAGTTCTGGCAGCGCCACTCCGGAATCCCGGGCGGCTTCAAGCAGGACTCCTACCGCTCTCTCATGAAGGACAAGCCCGAGTTCCCGGTCGAGAAGGCTGTGAAGGGCATGCTCCCCAAGAACGTCCTCGGTCGCGAGATGTTCACCAAGCTCAAGGTTTACGCGACGGCGGATCACCCGCATGCGGCGCAGAAGCCCCAACCCCTCGTCGTTAAGTAGCAAGTGAAGAAGTAAGGAATCAAAGAGACTACCATGGCTGACAATCGCACCTACGCTACCGGCAAACGCAAGACCGCCATCGCGCGCGTTTGGCTCAAGAAGGGCACCGGCGACATGACCGTCAACGGCGTGCCGGCCGACACCTACTTCGAGCGCGAGACCTCCCGAATGATCGCGCGCCAGTCGCTCGAGCTCATCGAAGCACTCGACCAGTTCGACGTCTTCGCGACCGTCCTCGGTGGCGGCAAGTCGGCTCAAGCCGAAGCCATCCGCCACGGCGTCTCGCGCGCCATCATCGCCCTCGACCCCGAGAAGCGCCCCGTCGTGAAGCGCGCTGGGTTCTTGACCCGCGACGCGCGCAAGAAGGAGCGCAAGAAGTACGGTCAACCGGGCGCCCGCAAGCGCTTCCAGTACAGCAAGCGCTAAAGCGCGAAGGGTTCAAAACCCAACGAACGGCGCACCGTACCCCGGTGCGCTGTTTGCTTTTGTGCTATTCGGAGAAGGGTTCCGATGCGCTTTCCCAAATCCCTCGTCGCCGCTCTTGCTCTATGCGGCATCGTCCTCTCGAGCGCGCGCTCCGAGGCGGTCATTGTCGAGCGCGTCGTGGCAGTGGTCGGTGAGCGGCCCATCTTGCTGTCGGAGCTTCGTTCCCGAGCACGCCCGTTCCTCTCTCAGATCGCAGCCTCCGCAGGCACCCCTGCACAACAAGCCGCAGCTGAGTCGGAGATGTTCAAAGAGCTGCTCGATCGCATGATCGACGAGCGCCTCGAAGAGCAGGCCGCGGAGAAGGCGAAGCTCTCCGTCAGTGCCGAAGAGATCGACGGCGCGATGGCCAACGTTGCCACGCAAGCGCGCGTCAGCGTCCGCGAGCTCGTCCAAGAAGCGAAGAAGCGTGGCCTCTCCGAGCAAGAGTACCGCGACGAAATTCGTAGGCAGCTCCTCGAAGGAAAGCTCATTCAGCTCCGCGTTCGTGGCCGTGTGCGCGTGACCGAGGAAGACGCGCGAGCGCTCTACCAACACTTCCTCGTCGATCTCGCGAAGGAGCAGCCGGTCGACGTGCGCGTGCTCGCCCTACGTATCTTGCCGGGCTCGACGGACGCCCAAGCCATGACGCGTCTCGCGCTCGGCGCCGAAATCGTCTCCCGCGCGCGCAAGGGCGAAGACTTCTGCAAGCTCGTCGAGTCCTACACGGACGACATGGAATCGCGCACCACCTGCGGCTCCCGTGGCCCGCAACCCTTCGCCGCGCTCATCCCGCAGCTGCAAGAGGCCATCCGAACGATGCAGCCCGGGCAAGTGACCGACCCCATCCGCATCGGCGGCGAAGCGATCGTCGTCGTCCAACTCGTCTCGCGCTCCCGCGTGCCGACCTACGAAGAAGCGCACGACCAACTCATGAACCGCGCGATGAACGACGCGATGGAACGCCAACGCAAAGCGTGGATTCAGGATTTGCGTCGCGGCGTTTATGTCGACAAGCGCTTCTGAGACGACGCACGCGCGCGTCGCTCGTCGAAGCCAAGGCTGAGGTGGAGCGCATGGGAGCGACCATCCTGTCACGCAATCCCTATGGCTTCGCCCAGGGAAGAGCCATATCCTGCCCGCGATGCGATCTTCTGCGCTCGCCCTCCTTTCCCTGACGCTGGTTCTCGGATGCGCCGCCGGCTGCAACGAGGCAGGGACTTCACCCCGATCGGACGACGGGATCGGCACCACGACGCTCGCCCTCTCGAGCGGGCGTACCTGGTCGGAGTGGGTTCCTCGCCTGCAGCTGAGCGAAGCCTTCATCAACTGGGACTCCGCTCGCAATGCAGCGTTCGTGTTCGGCACCGAATCCTTTTCGGGCACGCTCGGCGCCTATCGCGTCGAGGCTGGCGGCATTCTCCGAGACTTCTCCAACGACCCGACTCCGGTCGAAAAGCTGTGCAGCGTCTACGACAGCGTGAACAAGCGACACCTTCTGCTGCTCTCGCCTTCGTCCGGGACTTCCACGATTCCGCAACCATGGTCGTACACGCCGGCGACGCGAACGTGGGCCCAGGAATACTTCCCGAGTTCGCTCGGCAACATGATTCGCTGTCAGATGGCGGCAGACCCCCAGTCCGGCGACATCTACATGCTCGGCAAGGGGTTCTACGACAGCAGTGCGCGTCTCTTCTCGCTCAAGAAGGGCGTGTGGCAAGAGAAGGCGGCGTCTCCCTTCACGTCGGACGATGCCGTGTGGTCGTCGCTCGTCTGGGACTCCAAGCGCAACCTTCCCCTCGCTGTCGGCTCTCAGCGCTCGCCCGATCAAGTGGCAGCGTTCCACTTCGACCCCGCCACGAACACCTGGAAGGCTGCGGCGACCAACGTCGTCTCGTTCCGGCGTGACTTCCGTGCGGCCTACGACGCTGCGAGCGACGCTCTCGTACTCATGAATCGCACGAGCTTCGTTCCCTACGAAGTGTGGTCGCTCGATCTGACGGCGAAGCTCTGGAGCAAAGAGACGGGCGTTCTCCCTCCGCAGCCGCCAGGGTCGAACTTTCCGCTCTACTTCGACCCGGCGAAGCAAGCCGTGACGATCATGACCGATCGCAACGGCATGTACGGCACGTTGTGGCGTCGAAACGCGACCACCAAGGCTTGGTCTCTCGCGAGCGAGTACGAAGGGACTTCGGCGAACGAGGATCCGTGGCCCATGGCGTACGACACCGTCAATGGTCGGGGCCTCAAGTTCACCGATACGCGTCAGACCTGGGCTTTTTCGACCAACGGGTGGATGCAGCTCCCCGCCACGAACCCGCCGAGTACGCGTTCGGCTTATGCGTTCGCATTCGATTCGAACCGGAAGGTCGCTGTGCTTTTTGGTGGCGGCTTCGCCGGCAATCGCCTCGCTGAGACGTGGGAGCTCGACGTCGCGACCAACGCCTGGACGAAGCGTACGCTCGCCCATGCGCCCACGCCGAGTTCTGAGGTCGGCATGGCTTACGACGAGACGGCGAAGTATCTCGTGCTCTTCAGCGAAGACGGACGCACGTGGACCTACGATGGCGTCGATTGGACCGATCGCAACCCGGGGGCGCACCCGACGCCACGTGTCGGCTACGGCATGGCCTACGACAGCGTGCGCAAGCGCACCGTTCTCTGGGGCGGAAGGTCGTTCACGGACTACTTGAATGACACGTGGGAATTCGACGGAACGACGTGGGTCGAAAAGAAGACGACGGCGGCCCCTTCGCCGACGACCGCGCGACAGCTGGCCTACGATCCCAACGTGAAGAAGGTCGTCCTCGTCGGCGAGCTCACGTGGGAGTTCGACGGCACGGAGTGGTCGCGCGTTCCTTCGGCTCCGACCACCTGCGCCACAGGTGGCCCGCGCTACTACGATCCATCACGGCACGCAGTCGTTGCCGTAGCAGCGGTCAATGCGGCTTTCGGGAATTCCGACCCTTGCTCGAGCACGTGGTTCACATCGGCGTATGGCGCGAGCTGCACGACGAACGCCGATTGCGGCGTGAATTTGTTCTGTACGGACAACGTCTGCTGCGAGACTTCGAGCTGCGGCACCTGTCAAACCTGTGCGGGGCGCGAAGTCGGTCGCTGCTCGCCCGTGGTGAACGAGGAAGACCCGGACAGCTGCGCGACGAAAGATCAGAAGCGCTGTGACCGCAATGCCGCGTGCGTGACCAGCATCGCCATCGGTGTGCAATGCACCAAGAACGAAGAGTGCGTTTCGGGATTCTGCGTCGAAGGAATCTGTTGCGACACGGCATGCGATTCAGCGTGCCGCTCCTGCAAGGCTTCGGAGAAGATCGACGAAGTCGACGGTCGTTGCGGTCCCGCCAAGGTTGGGCTGAACCCGCGCAACCTGTGCCAGAGTGGAGCCTTTTGCAACGCGACCGGCTCTTGTGAGACGAGCGTCACGAAGGGCGCTGCCTGTCGTGACTCGCGAACGCTCGAGAACGTCGACGGCACGACGACGGACTGTCAGCCCTACGCGTGCGAAGGCTCCGCATGCAAAGTAGGCTGTAACTCCTACAAAGACTGCGTCTTCCCGGCGACATGCTCGACGGGGGGCGTCTGTCTTCTTCCCACTGCGCCCGTCGAGAGCGCTGGCTGTAGCTGCCAAGAGGGGCCAGGAAAAGCGACGAGCGCGTGGTACGCGGCCGCGATCGCGAGCCTCTTCGCACTGGCCACTCTTCGTCGTCGAACGAGGCGCGCATAGACACAGACCAACGACAACGACGACGATCGTTAGCGCGTGGTCACGAGTACGGGCGAGACACGATGGGCTGCAGAGTTGCCGCCGTCGCCCACTTGCCCATAGCGGTTGCTTCCCCAGCAATACACGGCGTCGGTGTCGAGCAGCGCACAGACGTGGCCAACGCCCGAGGTGACCGCAACGGCCTTCGACGGAAGCAGGACGGGCTCAGCCGTATAGCGGCTCTTGTTGATGCTCCCATCGCCGAGCTCGCCGAACTGTCCATAGCCCCAGCACTTGACCGTGCCGCTCGCGAGCAAGGCGCAGCCGGAGCTATCGGACGGCGCGAACTGGACCGCGCGCTCGCCCAGCACGGTCACGTCTTGGGGCGGCATCACCCCGCCGTTCTTCCCGTCTCCGAGGGCGCCCAGTGATTGGTTGCCCCAGCACCTTTGTACCGAAGACGTTCCGTTGCCGCAGTGGTTGTTGCCGCTGCCCCAGAAGTGCGTGATGCCGGTGAACTCGGGGAACCCGACCGGGTCCCATTCTTGCCAGCTCTTGGGGACGCCGGGAGGGCTCGGCGTGCGGCTGAACGAGTGGTCGCCGCTTCCCCAGCACTTGACCGTGCCATTCGCGAACGGCGCGCAGCCATAGTAGTTGTCGCCGTGGATACCGATGGCACCTTGGAGTGAGGTCACGACTGCGGGCGAGAAGTAGTCGGTGTGGCGGTTGTCGAAGCCTTTGCCGATCTGTCCCGTCGCGTTGCTTCCCCAGCACCAGACAGTGCCGGTGCCAGCTGCGAACGCGCACGTTGCGTCGACGAGGATCGCGAGGCGCGTGATGCCAGACAGATTCGGCACGGGCGCTGGCGTAAAGACGCCTCCCGTGGCCGTCCCGCGACCGAGCTGCCCTTTGTCGTTCTTGCCCCAACACGACACGCCGCCGCCGGTCGTGATCGCACAGCTGTGCGTGGTGCCGGTGCTGACCGATTCGACCCCCGTGAGACCGGGCACGTCGAACGGTGTGATGTGGTCATCGAGCGTGCCGTCGCCGAGTCCACCGCCGCGGTTGTTGCCCCAGCACTTGAGCGTCTGTCCCTTGGTTACGACGCAGGTGTTGAGGGCACCAGCGGAGAGGAGGCCGATGGTGCCGAAAGTCGGGATGCCTGCTTCGGGCGAAGCGTCGCCCCCGCCGTCTCGCGAGACGCTCGGCCCACTGTCGGATCCGCCAGCAGAGCCGTCGCTGCCGCCCTGTCCTCGCCCTCCGTCCCCCATGCCGCCATCCGTCTGCGTCGGGCCGCCCGAACCCCCTGGTGTTCCCAAGTCTTCGGAACTACAAGCGATTGGAGCCAATACAAGTGCGGTAACAAAAGGCGCAAAGTGTAATTTGGCACTCATTCACTTGAGTATGACGATAAAGCTCGCCCGCGCATTCAATATGTTTGAGGCGCTACTTGGCCGAAGAGCCGCGCATCAAGTGCGTCACGGCTTCGCCCAGGCCGTCGAGCGTTAGCTGGAACATCGGGAAGACACGGCCGATCTGCTCGGCCGTTCCGCCGCGCCAGTAGTTCGGCGGGTCGGGGTTGAGCCACACGCTCTTCTTGTAGAAGTCGGAAAGGCGCTCGAGCCAGCGGTAGCCGGTCGCCTGCTCGCGCGTCTTGCCACCTTGTGCATAATACATCCAATCGCCCGAGCCGAGGAGCTCGGCGGGGTGCATCGCTGCGTCTCCGACGATGACGAGCTTCCACTCTGGGTTCGTTCGCTCGAACAAGTCTTGGAGGTGGACGGGGTCGGCCAAGCTCTCTGTTTCGAAGACGTGCCCGTAGACGCAGTTGTGGAAGTAGTAGCTCTTGAGGCTTCGGATGTTCGAAGCTCGCTTCGACCCAGAAAAGAGGAGCGACACCATGTGCGCGTAGGGGTCCATGGATCCACCCACGTCCATCAGAAGCACGACTCGGACGTTCGACTTCTTCGGAGGACGCGTGATGATTTCGAGCTCGCCCGCATTCTTCGAAGTGGCCTCGATGGTTGCGTCGAGGTCGAGCTCCTCGTCGCTTCCTTCCCGATGAAAGGCTCGCAGCTTTCGGAGTGCGACTTCGACCTGGCGTACGTCGAGAACGAGGTCCGAACGGTACGGACGGAAACGCCGAGCATCGGCAACACCGAGTGCGCTGCGTCCGCCGCCTGCGGGGCCTACGCGAAGACCACTCGGGTGCGTGCCGCCCGCGCCGAAGGGACTTCGTCCACCGGTGCCGACCCAGCGATTGCCGCCGTCGTGGCGCTCCTTCTGTTCACGCATGCGCTCGTCGAACATGCGCTTCAGTTCTTCGAAGTCGATGGCCTCGAGAGCGGCAAGCTGTTCTGGCGTGAGCTCGCGTTTCGCGATGGGGTCTTTCAGCCAATCTTCGAGCTCTTTCAGAAGCTCCGTACGTGAGACTTCGATGCCCTTGAAATGGTGCAGAAATGCTTCGTCGAACGCATCGAGATCCGCTTCGCGGTGTATGAGCAGCGCTCGAGCCGTGTAGTAGAAGCCGTCGAGCGACGAATCGTGCAGTTCGAGTTTGAGTGCCTGTGCCAGCAGCAATGCCTCTTGGGCGCCGACCTTCAGTTTGCGTGCGCGGAGCTCGTACAAGAAGGGAACGAAGGCCGCACTCATGGGCTCACGCCTTCGCCGCAGCGGCCATCCCCGCTCGTGGCTGCGACGAGATCGTAGTCGCCCACGGTGACGGCTCGAGGCACTTCGACCGTGCCTGAGAATCGCCCGGATTCGTCTGTCGCAAGTGTGCCCAAGATGGTCGTCTTCCCGCCGGACTTCGGCTCTCGCAGGACGAGAAGAACGGAGAGATGGGCACATGCGTCGCCTTCGCTCATGACGCGGCCATTCACGGGAATTTTCACACCGCGGGCGAGTGCCATGGGGGCCGCGTCCAGCGTGACCGTCGAAGCCGCGCGCCGGTCGATGCGATTCGCGTTCGCCTTGTCGCCCGCACCTCCTCCTCCCGGCCCGCCGGGCATATCGAGCGCTTTCGGTCCGGTCTGCGAAGGGCCGTTCGAACCCTGGGTGGCGGGCGAGCTGCCGGCTTTGTTTTCGCCCGAAGCTGGCGTTCCGTCAGGGTTCTTCCCGTTCTGTTTGAGCGAAGGCTTGACGAGATCTTCTCCGCGCGACGCTCCCTGGGGCCACGAGAATGGATCGGGAGGAGGGTCGAATGCCGCTTGCGGGCTGTGCACGAGTCCGCGACCGGCGCCCCCCAAGTCGATGCGCTTCCACAACGCACCATTGTAGACCTCGACCCACGCGTGGGCCTCGTTCATGACGAAGCGGGTCGGGATACCGAGGCTCTGTGCCGTGATCATGAACGCGAACGCGCGATGTCTACAGACGCCGCGCTGCGAAAGCGCGAGATCGAGATAGACGTCTCGCCGCGGTGTCGTGGGCTCTTCGGAGTCGGTGAACCCTCGGAAGTACTGCACGAGACGGCCCATGTTCTCGCGCGGCGAGAGACTCCGCGATACGCCGATGTGTGTCGTCACCTCAGCGGCTGCCAGACGAACATTGGCCGGGAGGGGGGCGACCGCCGGGAGAGACGCGTAGCTCGGATTGCCGAAATCGAGGCCGAAGGCTTCGCGTGGTGCTGCGACGTCGACCTCGAGGCGTCCCTTGCCGAGGTGATCGGTATCGAGATACCAGTTCTCTGCTCCATCGCGCAGAAGACGAAAGCGCACGGCCTTTCCGTTCGCCACGAAACGTGCGCTGAGGACGCGCGCACCGGGCGCTACGCTGTCGATGCGCACGGGATGGTCGGGCCTCGTGTCGGTGGCGAAGCGCCCCGTGAAGCGTTCTTCTCGACCCGCATCGAGTGGTGGCCCCTGAAGCGCCATGGGGTAGAGGCGGGCATCTTGGACGACAAGCGTGTACCCTGCATCGATGCGATCGAATGCCGAGTTGCGTTTGAACGGAGCGACGGATGGCTCGAAAGGCTCCTCGTAAGGAAGCGCGTCCGGTCTGCGCGTGTCGAGGTCCGGACGAAAGGCCATCTCGTCTTCATGCGGGCTACGTGCATCACGTCCTCGCTCGCGCCTTGCGGCCTCGAGCGCACTTCCACCACCACCGCCTGCGAGTGACGGCATGCTGCTCGCCCCCGCGAGGGCGAGGTCCTCGTCGGGAACCTCACCGAGTCGCTCGTGGAGTACGAACGCACTCTGCGAGCGCGCCACTTTCGGAGCTGCTCCGAGGGACACGGCACACAAGAGTGCCAAGCAAACTCCCTTGCCGACGCGTTTCATGGACCGATGCTCCGTCGCGTAGCGCGCGTCACTTCGGAGGTGCCCATCGGCCCGGCTCGTAGAACGTCTGGCCGCCCTGATTGAAGTACCGAGGCGCGCTCCAAATGGCGTTTGGCGGCGCGACGGCCCAGTGCCCGGGAATCCATGCGTATTCGATGCCCGTCCAATGCCAGTATCCGGCGAGCCATCTTGCGCCCGGGTTCGGAGGGGGGGAGGGCTGCTCGGGGACGGGTGCCGGGGGTGGCGTCATGACGACCATCGCTCGGGGAGGGGGCGCAGGCGGCGCTGCGACGCATCCGCCGAGGGCGAAAAACCCAAGCGCCGAAACCAGACCGAACCACCGAAAGTGTCCCTTCATGCCTGCCATGTCGGTGAATGGAAACGTAGCACCTCCGAAAGTTCCTCCACGCAAACGTCCGAAAGAATCGAAAGTCGATTGGTGCGACATGAGCCTACATTCGCTCACTTCTCGACGCCGGTTCAACGTAGCGCTCCCTGTTGATGCGCGATCCCGTTAGCATCGGCGCCGTGAACTCAACCGTCACGTCTTCCATCGCCGCAGAAATCGACGCGCTTCCCAAAGCCCTCCGGGCGGAGCTCGATCGGTTCGGGTTCGACCCACTGCTGCTCCAGAAATGGTCTGCGAGCCTGCAAGGTCCGGAAACCGTGACTGAAAGGCGCGTGCATCGCAATCGCGTGGCGGGCTCCGTGTCGCCGCCAACGGAAGCCGAAGTCACGTCGCTCCCGCCGGTCGGCAGCGATGCCTACAAGGCGCTCGAGCGTCGGGGAGCCGAATCGATCGCACGAGGCGAGCTCGCTTTCGTGGTCATGGCAGGCGGCATGGCCACGCGCATGGGCGGCGTCGTGAAAGCGCTCGTCGAAGTGTTTCCGAAACGAACGTTCCTCGATTTGCGTCTCGCCGAAAATCGCATGGCGCAGCAGAAGTGGGGCACGATTCCGCTGTTTCTCATGACGAGCGCCGCAACCGATGCGCCCATTCGAGACGCGCTCTCCGCCGCCACCCCAGGAGATCACGTGCGGACGTTTCCGCAGTTTTCGAGCCTCCGGCTCACGAACGAAGGCAAGCTCTTCCGCGACGAAGCCGGCCATCCGAGCTCCTATGCAACTGGCCATGGCGACCTCGTCGACGCCCTTCTGCGCGCCAAACTGCTCGAGGCGTTCAAGCCGAAATACGTGTGGATCACGAATCTCGACAATCTCGGAGCGACTGTCGACCCCGCCATGCTCGGAGCCTTCATCGAGCGCGAGTCGCCGGTCCTCGTCGAGGTCTGTGACAAAGCTCCGGGAGACCGCGGTGGAATTCCGGCCCGGGCCGAGGGGCGCCTCCAGATCCTGGAAGAGTTCCGCTTGCCCCCGGACTTCGACCCGCAGACGGTGACGGTATTCAACACGAACAGCTTCCTCATCCGGGCGGACAAACTCCTCTCGTCACCGTTCCCCTGGACCTATTTCGAGGTCGAAAAGAAGGTCTCCGGGATGCCGGCCATCCAGTTCGAGCGACTTCTCCAAGAAGTGACCGCCCACTGGGACACGAAGTGTTTGCGCGTTTCGAGGACGGGGGCCGAAAGTCGCTTTCTTCCGGTCAAAGATCATCCGGAACTCGCCGCACGTCTCCCGGTCATCGAAGAAGTGCTCCGCGCTCGCGGCATCCCAGTGTAGAGTGGCGTCCAGCACGTGCACTTCGAAATCACTCACGAATTCGACATCGCTCTCGATGCACTGGAATTAGCAGTGCTTTCGCCGGAGCTCCTCACGCGGCTCTCCCCGCGGCTCGGAGGCGTGGAGTTCTGTGAACAGAAGAAGCACGAGATCGCGAACCATACGCTGTCTCGCGTGTGGTCGTTCCGCGCCGACCTTCCGATCCCCAAGTTCGCCAAGCCGTACATCACGAAAGAGATGTGCGCTTGGGACCAGAGCATGAACTACGACATCCGGAAGCACGAGAGCACGTGGAGCATCACGCCCAACATCCGCGAAGACTGGCAGCGCTACCTCAGTGCAAAGGGTAGCTACTCGCTCGTGGCTCTCGACTCGGGGCGCTCGAAGCGCATCGTGACCGGTGACGTGGAGCTCAACGTACCTGTCGTGCGCCAAGTCGCCGAACGCATGATCGTCGGCGAAGTGCGGAAGAATTTCGATGCGGAGGCGGACACCCTTCGCGACATGGCAACGCTGGCCTAGTTTCGAACGAAGCGAGCGCGCGCCGAGCGACCGAGACCGAGGAGATGCGAGTGAAACGAAAAATTGGTATCTTACACGTAGTTTTTGCGACGCTCGTTGCTACCGTGGCATCTACTGCTTCCGCCGCGGATACGTTTCCCCAGCGCGCCGAACGTCTTCCGACGCCCGGCCGCAACTCCGTCTCCGAAGAAGGCACTGACGCACTCGTCGTGAACCCTGCGAACCTCGGTACGATGCCGAGCTGGCAGCTTCGCTGGACCGGCGTTCGCTGCCCCGATACGCGCAAGGTGGGGTGCGGTCACGCGCTCGGCTTCGCCACGCCGCTCTTCTTCGGCCTCGGCACGGGTCTTCGCTTCGACTACGTCTCGCCGCCTTCGGGTGGACGCGCGAGCCCCGGCTTCCCCTACGACAACCAAGACTTATTCTGGGTAACGTGGGGTCTCGGGTACAAGCTGTCCGACGCACTTTCGCTCGGCTTCGCCGTCCAGTGGGCATACTCGACCAGCCCGTACTTGAATGGGCTCGCCTCGGTCACGAGCGGTATCACCTACCGTCCCGCACCTGCGCTCGGTATGTCGTTCGTGTTCCGCGACATGAACGGACCTGGTCAACGCGGCTTCTTCTCGAACACCCCCTCGTTCCTCGATCGCAGCTACGAAGGGACCATCGCATTCCGTCCGACGGGAACACGCGCCATCGAAGCGGGTCTCGAGCTCCGCTATTACGAAGGGCTAGACGACGCCCGACCAAGAGCCACGATCGGTCTCGACGTTCCGGCGGTTGGCCGCCTCCGTGGCGACATCGAAATCGCAAACGTCGGCAACGAAGCGCGCCGCTCGTTCGTCGCATCGGCGGGTCTCGAGATCGCGTACGGTCACGTTACCGGCGGAGGCGGCTTGCTCTTCGGCAACGGCCTTTCCGGCAACGACGCACTCGGTCAATACGGCACGCTTGCAGTGGGTGGCTACATGGAGCCGGGCATCCCGGCCATCAAGCATGCAGTGTACATTCGTATCGAAAAGACGCCCGGCACGCGCAGCCACGTCGCTCTGCTTCGCTCGCTCTGGAAACTCGCCGACGATCCGACGATTGCTGCCGTGGGGCTCGTCGTCCGCACCGAACCAGCGACCTCGTTCGCGCACGCGGAAGAACTCGCCGATGCGCTCCGTGTGCTGCGCGCGCGGGGCAAGAAGACATTCTGCAGCTTCGAAGACGCTGGTCCCAAGGCGCTCTTTGCATGCGCCAGTGCCGACCGCATCGTCATCAACCCTGCAGGTGGCATTCGCTACTCGGGTCTCAAGTCGCAGCACATGTACTTCGCGAAGCTGCTCGACAATGTCGGCGTAAAGGCCGAGTTCGTCCGCATCGGTGCGCACAAGGGAGCACCGGAGCAATTCACGAACGAAGGTCCGAGTGACGTGGCCCGCGCCGACCAACAAGACCTCCTCGCACAGCAAGAGGCGGTCTTCGTGCGCAACTTGGCGCTTTACCGCCACCTCGACGAGAAGAGCATCCGCGAGAACACCCGCAAGGGCCCGTTCGTTGCAACCGAAGCGCGTGACGCGAAGTTCGTCGATGGGTTCGCGTACGACGACGAACTCGACAAGGTCGCGAAGGACGTCGTCGGGCACCGCGTGTCCTACAGTGCCTACGAGCCCTATCGCAACGTTCCCAAGACCTTCGAGAAGCGAGGCAAGGTCGGCGTTCTCTATGTCGAAGGTGACATGGTCGACGGCCGCTCGCAGACCATTCCGCTGCTGGGCATGAAGCTCGCCGGCTCGTACACCATCGTCGATGCGATCAAGCGACTCCGCGACGACTCGGATGTTCGTGCGGTCGTTCTCCGCATCGAAAGCCCCGGCGGCTCGACCATGGCGTCGGACCTCATGTGGCGCGAGCTCCGCAAGCTTGGCGAGAAAAAGCCTCTCATCGTCTCGATGGGGTCGGTCGCGGCGAGCGGCGGTTACTACATCGCGACGGCCGGCAAGCAGATCTATGCGAACCCGCTCACCGTCACGGGGTCCATCGGCATCTTCTACGGCAAGGCGGACGTGAGTGGCCTCATGAAGAAGATCGGCGTCAATGTCGAGACGCATCGCACGACGCCACGCGCCGACGTGGAGTCGTTCTACCGTCCCTTCACGGATGACGAACGCGGTGAGCTCACCAAGAAGGTCGGCCAGTTCTACGACTTCTTCCTCGGACGCGTCTCCGAAGGGCGCCACATGACGAAGGCGGAGGTCGACGCTGTCGGCCAAGGTCGTGTGTGGATGGGCCAGCAGGCGATCCAACACAAGCTCGTCGACAAGATGGGCGGCATTCGTCACGCACTCGAAGCGGCCCGCGCGGCCGGTCACCTGCCGGACGACGCGCCCATCGTCGAATACCCCGAGGTGCAGTCGTCCCTCTTCGACACGGTGCTCAAGCTCGCAGGCTTCAGTGCCGACGGAACCATCGCGATGCTGCCCCCGGCGCTGAAGACGGCGGTACGCGCGGTGGCGCCCCTCGCCGTCATGCCGGAAAGCACGGCCATGGCTCGCGCGGAGTGGATCTCGCTCGACGACGAACCGACCGCCGACGAGTGAGCATGGCGGCGGGCGCTTTCGTCCGCCCGTACTTCGGCACGCCGATCGGTCAGCGCAGCTGAATCACGATCTTGCCGAAGTGCGCTCCCTCCGCCATGTGAGCGAGCGCTATAGCTGTATCTTCCATCGAAAAAGTCGCTCCGATGACGGGGCGAATGCGGCTCGACTCGAGTGAGCTGCACATTTCCTCGGACGTTTCGCGGCTGCCTACAAAAACGCCTTGGATGCGGATGTTGCTCATGAGCGCAGTGGTCAGAGCACCCTCGAGACCGGATGCACCTTGGCCGCCCGCGAGCACACCGATGAGCGCGATGGCGCCGCCCGGCCGCGTGGCACGCATCGATTGGGCGAGGGTGCCGGCGCCGCCCACTTCGATCACGACGTCGACGCCGTCTTTGCCAGCAGCATTCGCGATGCCGCGCGCAGCTTTGCCCCACTCCGGAGTGTCGCGGTAGTTGAGGCCGTGATCAGCGCCGAGCGTCTTCGCGCGAGCGAGTTTCTCGTCGCTCTTCGAGGTCACGATGACCGTCGCACCAAAGAGTTTCGCAAAGGAGAGTGCGAACAATGCGACCCCTCCGGTGCCCTGAACGAGGACGACCTGTCCAGGCCCAACCCCGCACTGCGTGAGTGCGCTGAACGCCGTGACCGCCGCGCACGGCAAGGTGGCGGCCTCTTCGAGAGAGAGGTACTCGGGCACGTGGACGACGGCATGCTCTGGCACCAGCATGCTCTCCGCGAGTACGCCGTCACGGGGGCCGCCCAGCGTGGAGCGCATGGTTTTGATCGTGGGAGGTCCCGAGATCCAATCTTGCGCGAACACACTCATGACGCGGTCGCCGACCTTCACGCGCGTCACGCCTTCACCCACCTCCGTGACGATGCCAGCTCCATCGGAGCCGAGGACGAGCGGAAGAGGCTGCCGAGGATTGTACGTGCCGATGGCGGTCATGTAGTCCCGGTAGTTGAGGGACGCTGCCTGCATGCGTACGATGACGTGGCCTGGGATGATCGATGGCTTTGCGCGCTCCTCGAGCCGCACGTGGTCGAGTCCGAAACCTTGGTTGAGGACGATGGCGCGCATGGACGTCAATCTTCTCCAGTTCGCCATGGTTGTCCATGAGCAGATCACTCTTCCAGGCAGCTCTCGAGCCAGATGCGTCCCTATTGCACCGCGGGGCCGCTCGTCGAAGGCTTCGACGACGTTCTCGTGGAGATCGCTCGCTGACAGGCCGCGGGCACTACAACATGGAAAGCGCGACGCGCATGCGCGTTCGCTCGATGGCAGGTGCGATCTCGGAGGGCTTCTTGCGCGCGAACGATTCCGTGACGACGCGTGGCGGAGCGTCTTTGAGCTGGAGGACCACGTGGTCGTTCTCGCAGATGACGCGAGCGATGGAACTCCAAGCATAGAACTCGCGTGTGTGACCGACCTCGATCAGAACCCCTTTCCGAAAGACCGAGAGACCACTGTCCACGGAAAGGAGCCGTGGAATCGTCACGAATCCGGTAAACAAGCCGAATGCCACCGATACGCCGCCGACGGCGAGCGCGAGCACTTTGCCCCAGGGCGGCACACCCAAGAAGAGCGACAGAGACCCCAGAAGAATGACAGGACCGCCGAGGCCGATGCATGCACCCGCGCGCAGGAGAGCCGGCGCGATACCAGGGCTGTCGAAACGATGGTAGCCGAGGAGCTCGTCGTCTTCTGGCTTCGCGTCATCCGCTTCGGTGTGGGACGTCGCGTCGTTCATGCAGCCACCAATCGGTGAATGGCGATGGCGGGGGCGACGCCCAAGCGAATCGGGATGCCGGTCGTACCCAGACCCGGGTGCACGTAAAGGGTCGAGCGCCCTTCACGGTAGATGCCTAGGTGGAATCGGTGTGCGAGATGCGAAAGCGAAAGGGCGCGCGCAAGGAAAGGTACCGCCACCTGGCCTCCGTGCGTATGGCCGGAAAGGGTGAGGTCGACACCGGCTCGGCTGGCTTCGACGAACGTAGAAGGGTCATGGGCGAGGAGCACCGTGGTCGTGCCATCGGGCCTGTCGCGGAGGGCGAGCGCCAGGTCGTCTCGCTTGGTCCACGTGTCGTCGACACCTGCAATGTACATCGAATGGGTGTCTCGTTCGACTAGCACTCCGCGATTGCGAAGCACGGAGACGCCGACGGCATCGAGCAGGCCCAAGAGGGGCTCCCCCTCACCGAAGTAGTCGTGATTTCCCATGCTCGCGTATACGCCATCACGGGCTTTCAAGCGTCCGAGGGCACGGGCGATGTCTTCGTGGAAGACTGTTCCATTCGTGACGTAGTCACCCGTGAGAACCACGAGATCCGGCGCCGCGGCATTCGTGCGCTCGACCCATGCGTCGATGGTGGCTTGCGACGTCAGGGAGCCGATGTGGAGGTCCGAGAGATGCGCGATACGATAGCCGTCGAACGCTGACGGAAGTGATTCGATGGGGACGCGCGTCTCGTGGGTCAGGAGCCAATGCCTACGGATGAACACGCCCCAAAGCGAGAGAGCGAGCGCCGCGAGGTAGCATCCGACGAGGGTGCGCGTGGGGATCTCCCACCTCCCGTGCGCCGCGTCCCAAATGAAGCGCCCGAGACCGAAGATCAAGGCAGGGAAGAACATGCCGAGCGCACTGCAAAAGTGCGCGAAGTAGGTCGGAGACAGCAAACGCGCCGACCACCAAGAACGTCGCCGATCGTCCATCGCGCGTTCGATCACCGCTGGTGCAGGAACGAGGAGCAGCACTACGGCAGCCGCCGCATAGGCGTACGGGTAGGGAATGAGCGCGCTCCCGGCGCTCTCGGCGAGCCCCACGAGCATGAAGAAGATCGGGATGTGGAGAATGCAGGTCAGCGCGCTCAGCCTGGAACGCATTTTTTGACGGTAGGCAGCCATCTATGCACGCGTGCCAAGCAGAATGGTTCCGTCGCTCGTGAGCGCACGAACCGCGTCCTTCTTGCACCAGATCCGCAAGACAGCGCTGCGATGAACGACGCCTCGATTGGCGCGCGGAAAACCTTGATGATGCACGTATTGGAGGAGGCGGCCTTCGCCTGCGCCAACCCACACGAGACCGTCGGGGCTTTCGGTGATGCAGTAGAGATCTTGCTGCGTACCGGCGGGTTCGAGGGTCGCCCCTTTCGGCCCCATGCGAAGAATGTGGCCACCCTCGCCGACCGCGAAGAGCCCTTCTTTCGTCGATTCGATGGCCAAGAGGCGTGCCGCGCATGGGCATTCGAGCGGGGTGAACGTGTCGCCGCGCAAGACCGTCAGGGCGCCGCTATCGCCGCACGCGTAGACCTCTGCATCGTTCACGCTCGTGCAAGCACGTAGCGTAGCGGGGGCCGTCGTTCGATGCGTGTGCACGAGCGAGTGTTCCCAGTAGTGTGCGATGACGCCGAGGGGAGCTTTGCCCTCCTGCTCGCTCGCGCCGACGAGGTAGAGATGCTCTCCGCGCGTGGCGGCTCCCAAGAAACTGACGTCGCTGTCGTGGGACCCGAGGAGTACGGGGGCACGGTCACCGCTCGGGTCGACCAATGCAACGAGGCCTCCTTTTCCGAAGACCACGATCATGGACCCAGATGTGACGGCGATGCCGTTCCACGCCGCGAACGGAATGCCACTCGGAAGGGCCAGCGCACCCGACCCGCCTGGCGAGATCCAGAACAGGCCGGCAGAGGACAGAGCAAACGCACGGCTTCCGTCGAGCGCGATGGCACCCGAGAAGAAGGACTGCTCGGCAAGACCCGGTGCGGGAACGAGCGTCCATTGGAAACGATTGGTGTGTTGTATGCCGGGTTGGCTTCCACCTTTGCCGCCCTGGAGCGGCGTCTTGTTCAAAGGGACGGTGCCGTGCATGGCCTTGCGTGGAGCGTTCACGGAAGGCGCTACCGAGGGCACGATCGATTCGACGGAGGCGGGGACGGTGCGCGACAGAGGGCCTGCAGGATCCTGCTCCGGCGCTTTGGCGACGGCCGGCGGAACCGAGACGACGATGGCTTTTTGCCCGATGCGCTCACTCACGGTTTGCGCCGGGGACGCGCCTTCACGAAGCAACGCATCGAGCTCGGCGAGCAGCCGCGCGGGACTCTCCCAGCGACGATCGGGATCTGCGTCGAGAGCCTTCGCGAGCACGCGGTCGATATCGGCGACGAGGGGCGCATTTCTCGCGAGCTCGGGCGAGAGCTTTCCTTTCGCTTCACGTAGCGACGGGCGCTTGTCCTGCAAGATGCGCGTCACCACGATGAGCGGGTTTTCGTGCGCTTCGAAAGGGTACGCAGGCACGCCGGAGAGCATTTCGAAGACGACCGCACCAAGCGAGAAGACGTCCGAGCGCGGCGAGATGCGTGCATTGCCTCGCTCGTATTGCTCGGGAGGCGCGTAGCCGATGGAAGCGCCGGCGACCTTCTTCGTGCGCCCGAAGTCCGAGGAGATGACTTTGGCTAGTCCGAAGTCGGTCACCTTGGCGAGCTCTTCGACCCCATCGCCCGAAAGGAGCACGTTGGAAGGTTTGAAGTCGCGATGGATGACGCCTTGCGCATGCACGGATTCGAGTGCGGTGACCGCGTGCCGGAAGATGCGACGGATGCGCTCGACGGGAAGGCCGCGCCGTTCTTGGAGGCCGAGGACCCGCTCGAGCGTCGTGCCGCGAACGTATTCGAGCACCGTGAACGGGAGGCCGATCTTCCGCTTTCCATCCGACGAAAGGACTTCGGTGGTCGCATGATCGAAAAAACGAACCACGTTTGGACACGGGTTCGTTTGCTGCGAGAGCAAGCGAAGCACTTGCGCTTCGCGTTGGAACCGAACGAGCGAATCGTCCGTGAGCACATCGGGGCGCAGCACCTTGACGATGACGAGCGCCCCGTCGGGCCCGTCCCAATGGGCGCGAAAGACCCAGCCCTGACCGCCTTCGCCGAGCAAGTCACGTACGTGATACGTGACGGAGCCCGACCCCTGCAGCACACGCCCGGGGAGGGAATCGCGGATGGGACTCGTATCTGACGCGCTCATCGGTTACGGCAAGCGCGGCCAGTAGGCCGCACGTCAGCTGCCGAGGAGCTTCAGCAACGTCTCTTTGTTCGTGAGCCCGACGTGCTGGCCCTTGAGCTGGCCACCCTGGAACACGAGGACGGTCGGAACGCTCATGACGCGGTACTTGCGCGCCGTGCTCGACGCGTCGTCGATGTCGAGCTTCGCGACCTTGTACTTGCCGCCGGCGTCGTTCGCGAGGCCTTCGACGATGGGAGCGAGGGCTTTGCAGGGGCCGCACCACGTGGCCGTGAAGTCGACGAGCACGGGAACGCTCGATTTGAGGACCTCGTTCTCGAAGTTGTCGTCGGTGAGCTCAATCACGTTTGCGGCCATTTTGAATTACCTCGGATGTGGAATCGAAAAACGCGGGGCGCATGCGCGGGAGCGCGAGGGCCCGTCGTTCTCTCAGATTGGTCTAGCGTAACGATGCAAAACCGCATTCGCAACTGACTTTCGCATGGCAAAGCTACGGTTTTTGAGGGGATGCAGTCGCACCTGTGGTCGCCGTACCCACGGGAGCACCTGGGGACGAGGGCGACGGTATCGGTTCTCGCGAAATCGTTGGGGCAGGAGCCTCGGGTTTCGTGGTCTTGGGTTTGCCGAAGTCGAGGTTGGCGAAGGAGAGTGCGCTCTTCGCTTGCGCGAGGTTACGGGCGAGGGCTTCTGCCGAATCGTGGGTCCGCACGGTGAGTCTCTTTCCGTCGCGCGTGACAGTCAGGTTGTCGAGGACCGGACCGAAGCCGCCTAGGCGTACGGCAAAATTCTTTCCAAACTCGAATCGCTGGCGGAGAACGAGCTCTTTGATTTTTTCACACAGTGCCTCGTCGTCGCAGCGAGCCTCGGCGAGGAACTCCGCCTCCCCGTCCTTCACTCCCGGTACGAGCGCGAGCCCGAAGGCGGCAATGGTGGTGAGTGGCTTGGCGCGCTCGAGAAAGGACCCGGAAGGGATGTACTCGAGGAACTCTTCGCGGAGCTTTGCGGTGGGCCTCACCGTGAGCAGGGCTCCGACGCGCGTCTTGGCCGATTTCGTGAGGGAAGCTCGGAGCTCTCCATGCAGGTCGCCGGCGCTGCCGACGCGAGGTACTTTGCCATCGACCGCATCGAGCATGCGCTCGGTATAGGGGCCAACGCCGAGCGTGAGCGGCCCACGGCGATTCCATGCAACATACATTTGTCTTCCGGACAGGTCGCTCTTGGAGACGCGAAAGCTCCCGTGGTCGAACTCGGTGACCGTCGCACTGGCCGCAGGGGCAGGGCCTTTCGGGGCTTCGGGCTTCTGGAGGGCTTCTTTGCATGCGATGAGCTCGGCTTCGGAGAGCTTTCCGGAAAGTGCAATGCCGAGCTCGGGCTTGCCCTCCGCTACGGCGAGGGCTGCTTCGTCGATGCGTTCGGAGAGGGTGACGTTGCACCCGGCGGGAAGCTTGGCGAACTCTCTCGAGTACTCGTGGAATGTGCTCGCGAGTGAAGACGCACGCATCGCGTCGCCGTCGATGGTGAGCACCGCGAACGCGTCGGCCGGGAGCGCATCGATGGGCGAGCGCGGCGGCAGAAGGAAAAAGGCCGCCACGGCAGCACCGGCGGCAAGAGGAACGAGCAGAAGGAGGCGTTTTCGCTGCACGCCTTCACTCTAGTGTCCCCGGTCAGAAGTTCGCCACCGGAAAGCAGGGAGCTCGTGTGCTCCGGAGACATCGGGCTTTCGCACGAGCAAGCGAAGCCATGCGAAGCGTTTGGTCGTACCTTGGGGCGGCTTTTCAGGCTGCGGCGTCGTCGGTCGCTCGGCGTCCCTGACCGCGGCGACGACCTTCGGGTCTCGGCGGAAAGAGCCGGCGCTCTGCTCCCGAACCTCGACGATCCGGTGTTTTTCGACGTTCGACGTCGCGATCCGGGGAAGGGGTCTTCGGCGAGGCGGTTCGCTTGGCCATGCAGCGACAGAAGCGCATTCGGGTCGCATGGGCCAAGTTTTCTCTAGGGTCAGGCTGCGAGGATTCTAGCGATTTCGCTGGCCGCATTGCGCGCGACCATCTCGCGCCCGCGCGCTCCCATGTCCCCGAGACGACCCGCGAGCGAAAGGATCGTCGCACCCGCGAGAGAGGGGGCCGCCGATGCGCCAGCACCGCCCATCGTGACCCACGTTTCGTTCATCGCCTCGTTGCCAGGCACTGCGCCGACGATGACGAGCGGGCGTGCGGCCGTGAGCGTTTCGGTGACGGTGAGCCCGCCAGCTTTGCCGACGACGACATGACTGCCTGCCATGAGTGATGGCATGTCTCGGACGAAGCCGAGGACGTTCGCCTTCAAACCGTACCTCTTCGCATACGTGCTTGCTCTCGTGCGGACGGTGTCCGAGGCGCCGCACACGACCGTGAGCTCCATGCCCGAAAGACCTGCGAAGCCGCGCAAGACCTCTACGATCGGCCCAACGCCGAAGCCGCCACTCGTCAAGAGCACCTGAAGGGGACCGTTCGCTTCGGGTAGCGTCAAGGGGGGGATCTCCGAGAAGGCCTGCTTCACTGGAATGCCCGTGCAGACGATACGCGAGCGCGGCACACCGTGGGACGCGAGCTCGTCCGCGACGATGGAGTTCGCAACGAAGTACACGTCGACGCCTTCGACGGCCCACACCGCATGAGCCGTATAGTCCGTGACGACGCATGCGATACGACACGAGAGTTCGCCGCGTGCCTTGGCACGAGCCACCGCGACGAGTGCGAGATGGTGGGTCGCAACGACGACGTCAGGTGCCCTCTCACGAAGGTGCGAGACGAGCGGCCGCAGGATCGCGAGATCGAGGTCGGCGCGTACGCTGTCGAACGGAGAACGTTGGTTGGCGCGGAAGTAGGCGCGTCCATAAAGCTTGGGCGCGAGCCCCTGGCCGGCAAAGTGGAAGGCTCGGTAACACTCCGTGAAGGACTTGGGCGCGAACGTGAAGGCATCGAGGACCTCGGTGTCGATACCAGCTGATCGAACGGCCATGGCGAGTGCTTCGGCGGCAGCGCGATGGCCGCCCCCGACGGGCGCGTGGAGAAGGACGACGCGTGGACGAGAAACGGTGCTCATGGAGAGAGAACCAGCAAGAAACGAGCCTGGTCGCCGAAGGGCAAAATTTGTAAGTATGCGAAAATATTGACAATAGACTATTTGAGAGTCCTTCTCGATAGATAGATATCTGTTGATCGGTTGGTTGAACCAATTTGTTCCCCGTTCGCCATGCGAATGCCACGAACGCCGCGTCACGGGGTGCGCGGTGCGCAACGGCCTTCGCGCGAAACGCGACCGATGGTGCGAGTGCGCGCGACGTTTGGAGACTCAGCCGAAGAGGTTCTTCAGCTTCTCGAGGAAGGTACGCTGCTGCGGTTGCGGGTTCTCGCCGAGCTCTTTGGCGAGTGTTTCGATGAGCTCACGCTGACGATCGGTGAGCACCGTCGGTACTTCGACGTGGACCTCGACGAGCTGGTCACCGCGCGCGCCCCCCACGCCGCCGCGCTTCGGGATGCCCTTCGACTTGATGCGCAGGATATGCCCTGGTTGCGTTCCGGGAGGCACGCGCAGCTTGCCGCGACCGTCGAGCGTCGGCACATCGACCTCGCCACCGAGTGCGGCCTGCGAAAACGTGATGGGGACGGCACATGCGACGTCGTCACCCAATCGACGGAAGAAGGGGTGAGGGGCGACACGAATCGTGATTTCGAGGTCTCCGGGGCTCTTGTCCGCGCGAGGCCTGTTTCCGGCGTTCGGAACGAGTTTGGTGGCACCGGCATCGACGCCGGGGGGAAGGTTGATCTTGAGTGTGCTTTCACTGGAGACGAGGCCGCTGCCACGGCATTCGCGGCAAGGGTCTTGGACGACTTGTCCGCGTCCGCGGCACTGAGAGCACGTGCGTTCGACGGCGATGGGGAAGAAGCCTTGCTGGAAGCGGACGCGTCCGCGCCCGTCACAGGCGTTGCATCGGATGGGCGGGCTACCCTTGGCCGCGCCCGTACCCGTGCAGTCGCCGCACGCGACGATGCGCTCGTAGCGCAGCTCCTTCTCGCAGCCGAACGCGGCTTCTTCGAAGGAAACTTCGAGCTCGCGTTTCAAGTCGCCGCGGTCGCCTTTGCCGACACCGAACACACCGAGAAGGTCACCGAGGATGCCATCGACGTTGAGCTCGCTCATGTCGACGACGCCGCCCGCGAAGGGACCGCCGGCGCCGAAAGGAGAACCCGCTCCCTCGGCGCGATGCCCGAAGCGGTCGTACATGCTGCGGCGCTGGGCGTCGCCGAGCACCTGGTAGGCCGACGCCACTTCTTTGAATCGTTCCGTAGCCGATGCGTCGCCGGGATTCCGGTCCGGGTGGTGCATGGCGGCCAGGCGTTTGAACGCGGACTTGATTTCGTCCGGAGTGGCACTTCGGGAAACCCCGAGTACCTCGTAGTGATCTCTCGCCGACATGCGCCGGGTCCTCCTTACCAAAGCGAATGGCGCCTGTCGAACACCGCAAAGCGCCGATTGCGGCCTTCCGCGAAGGCGTGCTAGGACCCGCAGTTTGCCTGCTGTTTTTCCGCCTTTTTCGGTCTCCCGTCGAGGTTTTCCACACTCATGACGCATCCGCCCTCGCCCGCCGCCCCGTACACGCCTCCCGTCTACCCGCGTCTGTCCCCGGCGGCGCAAGACGCGCTGCTGCGATCGATCATCGAACGGGGGGCATCGCTCGCACAGGCAGGTCGTCGTGCCGTTGTCGTCTTCGATCTCGATGGCACACTCATGGACAACCGTCCGCGCACCGTGACCATCCTGCGAGAGCTGGGCGAGGTCTGGCGTAAGCGCGAGCACCCCGCATCGGGCGCCCTCCTCGAGGCTTCGCCGACCAAGCTCGCTTACCTCGTCCGTGACTCTCTCGGGCGCTTCGGCATCCAAGACGAAGTGCTCCTCGCCGAAGGCGAATCGTTCTGGCGCGAGCGCTTCTTCACCGATGACTATCAAGAACACGACATCGCACTCCCTGGCGCCGTTGCGTTTGCACGTGCGCTCTACGCGGCGGGCGTGAATATCGTGTATTTTACAGGCAGAGACCTGCCCAAGATGGCACTCGGTAGTTTCAAGAGCCTCCGCGAGCTCGGTTTCCCGATTGGCGTGATCGGCACGGAGCTCGTCGTGAAGCCCTTCTTCGAGATGCCCGACGAAGAGTACAAGCGCAGCGAAGGGCCGAAGCTCAGTCGCATCGGCGAGGTGATCGCCGTCTTCGACAACGAACCCATCAACTGCAACGTGCTCCTCGAGCACCATCCCGAGTGCACCAGCATCTTCGTCGATACGCAGCACTTCCCGAACGCGCCGCCGCTCGACCCCCGTGTGAAGGTCATCGGCGACTTCCGTATGGAGCCATGAAACGCGCACGTGCGGCCTTCGCTCGCTTGTTCGTAGCGGGCGGGGTGCCGGGGGCGTGTCTCGCCCTGCTCCTCGAGGTCGCGTGCAAGAACAACGCGGCGAGCGATGCTCCGCCCGCCACGACGAGCCCTCAAGCGACGGCCGTGCCCGCACCGGTCACGAGCGTGCCTGGGGCTGTCGGAGCTGCAGCCGTCGTGGGGTCCCTCACGGATGGCGGGGTCCCGCCGTCGGCTCTCCGCGGTGACTTGCCCGCGCCTCCCGATCGCTTTCCGCGTGACCCCAAGGAGCGCGACACACCACGCGAAACGAGGGACGCGCGTGAAACGAAAGATACAGCTGCAGGATACACGCTATCGTTCTTGGTGCGGTCCACGGAGCCACCGCCTGCGCATCGCGCTCCCGAAGTGAGTGCGCCCGTCGTCGATGCCGCGCGCAGGAAAACCGAGGAGCACCTGACCGTAGACCTCGGCGTCGCACACATGCGAGCGCTGCTCGAGGGCGCCTTTCTGTTTCCCTCGGGAACCGAGCTTCGTGCTCGCCTCGACAAGCTCGGGTACGTGGTACTCCTCCCGCCCGGCACGCGCTATCGCGTCCTTGGACCGGGAGCGCTGCGTACGTGGCTCTCGGAGGGGCGTTACGATGCGATGCGCCCGCTCGATGTCGTCACGAAGCCTCTTTCTGGGGCAGCGACGCGGCTCGGTGTGCCGACGCGGAGCGTCGAAATGCAGACCGAGTCGGCGAGGATGACGCTCGAAATCGGGAAAGTGCAGGATGCATACGATAGTGGAGTGCTCCTATGCCGATTCCTCACCGAGATCATCGACGCGCCCGCGTTCCTCGCACCTTGCGGGCAAGACGAAGTGCCGCTTCGCGCCGAGATTCACTTTCTGAAGGCCTCCGAAGGCATGCCAGGCAGTTCCACGACGAACGTGGCATCCTACGGAGGTCTCGTGTTCGAAGCGCAGAAGCTGGCTCGTCGAACGGACCTTTCCTTCTCGTCGCTCTCGGCGCCGCCGTCGACGGCGAACTTTGCGCCGGAAGACTTGTCGCCCGCAGCCAGTCGCTTGCTGATCCCCGCGGGGGAGCTCACCGACTTGCAAGCGCCCGTCGATGTGCCCCTCGCCCCCGATGCGCCGCTCTCCGGGCTCGTCGTGCAGAACGGCACGCTGCAAATGCAGCGCATCTTCCTCGATGGTGTCCCGTGTGCGCAGGTCGCGCCCTACGAGCGCCTTACCATCGTCGGGCTCGCTCGCGGCCGGTACATGACGGAGGTGCGGACACCGCTCGACGCCCGTACCCGTCCTCCGCAGCCAGTCGTCGTTCCTGGAAAGCTTGTCCTCGGTAGCGCCGATGCGGGTGTTCGCTGAACCTTTGATCGTCTCTCATTGACCATCGCGCCACAGTCGAGGCGAACGTCAGCTCTCGTAGTCCTTGGGGTAGAAGCGTTTGTCGCCCTCGCCTCGTCCCATCATCCTTCCGGTGATGGCGTCGAACGCGAGGGCGATGGCGTCGAAGCGGGTGCTCGGCAAGTAGTACTCGTCCTCGTCGACTTCGCTCATCGCCGCCATGCGATCACGCACGTAAGCCTCGTCTTGCGGAGGGAGAGTGAGGTGCGCGTTCCAGCCCTCTTCCGCATCACGCAGGAGCGCTTCGCGCATCATCCCGACCGGGTTGAACGAAAGCTTCACCTTCGAGAACCCCAGACAGAACATCTGAGGCTCTGCGTCACGTACCCAGTAGCCCCCGTAGGTGCGGCGTACGACCTCGCCGAAGTATGCGCCGATGGAGCTCGAAACGAGGTCGAACGAAGTCGGGAGCGCGATGACCTCTGCGCGCGCGTCACGCACGTATTGGTCGACCAAGCTGAGGGTGTCGCTCGTGAAGTCGAGCGGCACGCCGTACTTCTGCTGGACGAAACGTACACCAGCGGCGCAAAGCTCGGCGATGCCCTTCGGGGGTGGTTCGGCTGCGGACGGATCTTCGGGTGCGGGCGGCGCGTCCGGCGCTGCATCCGCGAGATCGCCGTCGGGTTCGACACTCGGTTTATCCGAGCCGGCACTTTCTCCATTGGAATCATGAGCTTCGTGGCTCGCGTCTCTTTTTTCGTCGCCGATCCCCATGTGCGTAGCCCCGCCGATTAGCACCTTTCGTGAGCGCTCGCATGTGGTAGTGTCCTCCCTTCAAGATGCGTCTCGGAATCTTCAGCGACACGCACGCGAATTTGGAAGCCCTCAGCGCGGTGCTCGAAGCCTATCGGCACGAAGGCATCGACGTGTATCACTGTCTCGGCGACACCGTCGGCTACGGTGGCTCCCCAAACGAGTGTGCCGACATCGTCCGCGAAATCGCGAAAGTGACGATCCTCGGAAACCATGACGCGGCCGTCTCGGGTCGTATGGACTACTCGTACTACTACGAGGCGGCTCGCCAAGCGCTCGACGTCCATGCATCCATGCTTTCCGCCGACAACATGGCGTGGCTGAAGTCGCTGCCGTACGAGCACATGCTCACCGCAGAAGAGACGCTTCTCTGCCACGGGTCGCCCATGCGCCTCGAAGAGTTCGAGTACATCTTCGCGCCAGAGCAGGCTCGCGATTGCCTCCCGATTTTCGACAAGCTCGGGCACATCACGCTCATTGGTCACTCGCATCTCTGCAAGGTATTCGCGCTCACACCCGATTCGGTCGAAGAGCTCCCAGCGGTCGACTTCACGCTCGAGAAGAACAAGAAGTACATCGTGTCCGTCGGGTCGGTGGGGCAACCGCGTGACTTCGACAACCGCGCGAGCTACACGGTCTACGACACGGCGCAGAAGCGGTTTCACTTCAAGCGCATCGAGTACGACATCGAGCTCGCGCGCAGCAAAGTGCTCAAGGCCAAGTTGCATCCGCACTTTGCGCAGCGTCTCGCCTCGGGTCAGTAGCTCTCGAAGCGCGGAGAAAGCGCCGCCATTTCGCTCTCTTTTCGATGGCGGCGACAGGCCGCTGCGTCACACTCTCGGCACAGCTCGTGCCATTTGGGTGCCAACGAAACGGAAGACACGAGCAGTATCGAGGGTTTACTGCTCCTCCCCGGATGGACCATAGGTTGCACAGTGTAGGTGCATGATGAAGCCGCTCGGCTTTGGGTCTGCTGCCATCGCGCTCGCTCTCGTCGCTCTCGCGCCGGGTTGCGCGTCCACCGTGGACGACGGTGACGTGCCGGCGGACAAGCTCGCAACGACTCTCCACTGGCCGACGCTCGTCAGCGCGCGCACCTACAACGCCTTCGCCACGGAAGGCGGCGGCTTCGGTCAAGCGGGGCGCATCATGAAGTATTTCGTCGACGTGCGGGAAGGCGCCAAGACGACGTTCTTCATCAACTCGAACTACAAGGTGAACGGCAAGGTCCCCGACTACGCCATCTACCACTACGACTTCGCGAAAGAGGCGCTGCACATTCCCGATACGCAGGTCGAGTTCAACGACGGTGCCTACTATCGCAACGAGAAGAGCTACTTCTCCGGCACCATCCAGACCTACACGCTCGGCGAAGAGACGGAGCCAACGTACGCGATTCAGTTCTACCCGGACGACGTCGTGCACGAAGAGGGAATATTGCAAGCTGCACGTATCTTGCGACCGCAGATTCGCATTCCCGGGGTAAAGCTCGCGTTCGTCGCGACGGGCCCGCAGCAAACCTTCGCGCGCGTCACGACGGAGCTCCGCCAACTCGGCATCGAGCCCATGACGATCGACCAGGTGCTGGGTTCGGTGAAGTACTTGCCGCTCAACGCAGGAGAGGCGTGGGGCTACTTGCGCATCTTCCCGCAAGACCAGAAGACCCTTCGAGCCACCGACATCCCCGTCTTCGACGAACTGCCGCTCGATCTGGCCGTGGTGGCGGGTACGATCACGCGTTCGTTCCAAGACGTGACTTCGCACGTGAACCTGAAGTCGAAAGAGCGCGGCACGCCAAACATGGTGTTGCGCGACGCTTCACCCACGCATCCCCAGCTTTCGAAGTTCGCAGACCAGCCCGTACATCTCGTCGTGGGCAAGACCGGCTACACGCTCGAGGAGACGACTGCGGAGATCGTCCAGCAGAAGTACAACGAGCGCAACAACACGCCCTGGAAAGAGCTGCCCGTCGTGACGGAACCTTCGCTCGTCACCTACGACGCGATGTGCCCCACCTTGAGTGGGGCGTGCGTCCACGACGGCGGCCGCTTCGGAGGCAAAGCCACGAACCTGGGGTTCCTCGCCAATCGAGAAGTGCTGGGGCGCGCTTCGCATAGCGGCAGTACGAGTGCCCTGTGGGGCTATGACCTCACGCCCTATGGCTCCGGCGTTCCGGTTGCTCGGTACCGGGACTTCGTGGCGGCGAACCCGGCCGTGAAGCAGAAGGTGGACGAGCTCGTGGCGAAGGAAAAGAGCGGCGCGCTCACGAGGGCCGATCGCGAAACCCTCGTGACCGAGCTCCAGCAGCTCTTCTACAAAGGCGTCGTGCCTTCCGCACAGCTCGCCGACGTGAATGCCGTCGTCTACGACCTCGCGACGCGATTTCCGACGATGGACGAACTCAAGTTCCGCTCGAGCTCCAACGCGGAGGACATTCCCAACTTCGACGGAGCGGGGCTCCACGACAGTTTCTCGGTGAAGCTCTCGGCACGCGACAACCCGGACCTCTCGTGCGCGCTCGACCCCGAAATCGAAAACGGCGTCGTGACCAAGCTCAAAATCCGCCCGAAGACTCCGCAGTGTGCCATCAAAGCGGTGTACGCGAGTCTGTGGAATACGCGCGCCATCGAAGAGCGCTCGTTCGCGCGGCTCGATCATGCGACGTCCGCCATGGGGCTCGCCATCGTCCCCGCGTACGATACGGAGTCCGAAGTCGTGGCGAATGGTGTCGTCATTACCCGCGTCATCAATGGCGAAGACATTCTCGGCTACACGCTCACGCTGCAGCAGGGGAACAACCTCGTCACGAACCCGGCGCCGGGGAGCATCGCGCAAATGACGCTCGTGACGTTCAGCGCCGATGCGAGCCGTCCTGATAGGTTCACGGTCACGCGCTATGCAACGCCGGCGGCCGGCGCTCCCCCGCTCACGCAGTCGGTCCTGTCCGAGTCGAAGATGGCAGAGATCGTCGCGATTGCCCGGGCCGTCGAGCAGCCCTATTGCGCCGTCGAACCGACCTACAACGGCGCGAAGTGCGCGGCGATCCACATGAACAACAAGAAGGCGGCGTCGCTCGACATGGAGTTCAAGGTGCTCGCCAATGGGCATGTGGTACTAAAGCAAGTGCGTGAGTTTCATGGCCAGTAGGGAGAGATGACGATGCGCGGCATGACGAAACGAGCTTGGGTCGCAGTGGGAATGATCGCAGCGGGCCTTTATGCCTGCCAGCAAGACCTGATCGAGCCGAACAGCGATGGCGGCGTCATCGTGGTCGATGCGTCGAAGCCGCTTCCCGACGCCGGGTCGCCGAAAAGCGATGCGGCCATCGACTCGGGGGGCCCCAAGTTCGATGCTGGCACGAATGCGACCGGCGAGCAGGTCATGATCAACGAGATCTCGGGGGGAGACGAGTGGGTGGAGCTCGTGAATGCGGGTGATGCGTCATTCGATCTCACCGGCTACATCATCGCCGATCGCGACAAGGACACAGGCGAACCGAAGCTCGCGGAGTCCGTGAAGTTTCCGCAGGGAACGACGCTTACTCCCGGCGCGTACTTGATCGTGCGCGGTGGAGGGACGGGCGACGCGGGCAGGGCTTGCCCGGACGGCGGACAGACGCACTGCTTCAATGCGGACTTTGGCATCAGCAACAAGAGCGGAGAGACGATCTTCTTCCTCGCGCCGGACGGCGGCACCGCAGGGAAGGTCGTTTATCCGCCGGATGCGGCCTCGGGAGGTCAAACGTACTCGCGCATCCCGAGCGGCGTGGCAACGGCGGGTTTTCAATCAGCGCCAAAGACGCCCGGCGCGCCGAACGTTCCTTGAGCTTTTCCATGTAAACTACATATCTCGGCCCTTCGGGAGGCGGAACATCGCGCCGTCACGAGGTTGAATGTTGTCTTTGGCTTCGAGGCCGCGAGCGTTCTTGGCGGGAGATGCGGTCGTGGCGGCCGAGCACGCGAAGGTGGAGGTGGCGAAAGCGAGGGCGACGGCGAGGAAAGCGAATCGGGGAAACATGGTGTGGGCTCCTTCGTAGAGGGTGGGTTGTTACGAAAGAGCATTGCAGCGCGCGTGCCAGCGCCCTCACGGCCCGACGGCGGAGGAAAAACGCTGCTTTATGCAACGATTCGCGCAGCGCCCCGCGAGCGCGCTTGTCCCATACATGTATCGATACACCCCTCCGATACTGGGCGATGCAGGGGGTCGATACAGGTGCGAGTGCGCGTCGGTCGGCAAGTCGACACTCCGACGAGACGCTATCCGTTCACGTGTCGTATGCAGCTACGGACCGAAATCCATGTAGGGCAAGTTGTCGCCCATCGTCGAAGGAAAACCTGGTCCGCGCGGCACTTTGTCGCCCTGGCCAAGTTCGCCGTAGTCGTTGCGCCCCCAGCACTTCACGCGATCGTTGTCGAGGAGCACGCAAACGAGAAACTCTCCAGCCGCGATGGCCTTTGCGGTGCGCCCTGTTCCAAGGTCGATGAAGGGAAGGTTATCGCCGATGTCTGAGGGGCGTATTCCCGTGCTGCTGACACCGCCCTGTACGAATCCCCAGCACTTCACACGGCCATCGACGATGAGGACGCAGGAATAGTCGTGAGCCAACGCAATGGCTTTCGGGACGAGGCCGGTGCCGAAGTTGACGGGAGCCAGGTTGTCCCCCATCTGGTTTGGATACCGTCCGCGAGAGAACCCGTCTCCCCTGCCGAGTTGCCCATTCGAGTTGGCGCCCCAGCACTTGATGCTGCCGTCGTCGAGGATGGCGCACGAATGGTGTGCGCCGATGGCAATCGCTGTGGCCGTTCGTCCGGTTCCAAGGCTGACGTAAGGGAGGTTGTCCCCCATCTCCCCTGGCGCTTTGCCGCGGGTAAGACTGTCGCCGTATCCGAGCTGCCCCTCGCCCCCGTCGCCCCAACATTTGACGCCGCCGTTGTCCAACAGGGCGCAAACGTGAAAGTAGGAGGAGACCGCAAGGCTCGTGACGCTGCGACCCGTTCCGACGTCGATCGAGGGGCCGGAAGGGGCGCCGGGCTGTGTCGAGCCTCGCCCAAGCTGTCCGTAGTTGTTGCCGCCCCAGCAAACGGCGCTCGCATCATCGAGAATTGCGCACGAGGGGCCCCCACTCAGGACCGTTTGTGCCGAGCGCCCCGCCGCAAATTGTAGAGGGGCCAGGTTGTCTCCCATCTGATTTGGCGCTGTTCCGATGCGAAGACCATTGGAGGAAGGCCCCCAACACTTCACGTCTCCGTTGTCGAGCTTGGCGCACGGTCTGCGCGTCAGGCTGGAAATCGCAACCCCGGTTCTTCCTGTGCCTAGATCGACGGTGGGAAGCGCTGCCCCCATTTCCCCCGGGGCGTCTCCCAAGAAGTTCGTGTTGCCGGCGCCGGTTGCGCCGTACGTGCCATCTCCCCAACACTTAACTCGGCCGTCGACAAGGAGCACGCAGCCACCGTACGTGTTCGTCGTGATCGCCTGCGCCAGCGCCGGAGGAGGGGGAGGCTGCGCGTCCACTCCACTATCGACTACGCTTTGACCGTCGCGCTGCGCGTCAACGGCGCTCCCCGCGTCTTGAATGAAGGGGGGCCTCGCGTCCGATACTGCGTCGGAAACGAAGGTGGAATCGCCAGTCGCGCCAGCGTCGCTGCGAACCAGTGTGTCTTGCACAATTCCGCAACTTGCCAGAAGCATCGACGCGACGGTGCATGAGCGCCACGCGAATGACGTGGCAAGGTTTCTCCGAGATCGCGTCAGAATCACATGCACATGTTGCCATACGTTTCGCGCATGGCGCCAGCCAGTCGTGCTCATCGCGCCCGCTTTCTTCGTTGGCTAGCGAATGGTGGGCGAACGCCCTTCGAAACTGAGGCGTTGGGTCGGTTCCTATTCCGACAAAGAGTCGCATTCGTCACTTGAGCGGGCGAGAAACCGAGATAGTGTGCGTGCCCATGCGAATCCTCCGCTGTTGGATGAGTGTATTGTGCACGCTTGTGCTGCTGCTCTCGTGTGCCTCGGGCCCCGGAAACGATGAGCTCGGCACCAGCCAAGGTGCGCTGACCTACTGTCGTCAGCTTCCCTTCACGAGCTACACGACGAGTTCTGGGCCCCAACCCCAAGTGTGGACGAACGCGACGCCAATCCTTGTGCAAATTCCAAATGCGGTCGCGGTTTCCTCAAACATGCCCGCGGGTTTTCCGTATTCCAAGCCGATACACACGCTGGAGCTCGGAACGGCAACGCCAAGCGGAGGATTCAATATCGCGAGCACGTGCACCTACCAGGGAAAGACGTTCCTCCTCGGTCAGTACTACGCCAGCCTCGTGAGTTGTACGTTCACCCCGCCCAACTACGCCCTCACCATCGACAAGGCCCGCTTGCAAACGTCGTGGCCAGTCAACCCAACGCCCAGCACGACGTGGAGTGTGACGGCCAGCCTTGGCGAGATCTACGATGACGAGAACTCGTGCACCGTCGACACCTGCAATGCTGGCGGAGCCACACACGTCTACAATCCGGGGATTCCGGGCTGCGCTGTCCCGCCGCCGCCGACGACACCGAGCGATACCGCACTCCCATCGAATCCGAGTGATGATGCGGCCGTCCTCTTCACTGCGCAGGGCGGCACGGCGGGTGCTCTCGTGCCTGCGCGTGCAGCGGTCGTGCGCGGCATGGTCTACGTCAACACGAGTGGCACCGCCGTGCCGGCGGAGGGAGCGAGCGTCTCGGTTCTTCGCCATCCTGAGTACGGAGTTGCTCACACGCACTCGGCTCCGCAGGCTCCTGGGACTTTCGAGATCGCGGTCAACGGCGGCGAAGTTGTCACGTTGGTCTACTCTTTGCCAAATACGCTTGGGCTCCAGCGACAAGTCGAAACCCATTGGAACACGATTGACCGCGCTCCCGATGTCGAGCTCGCAGGACTCTCATCGGTCGTGACGACGATCGGCATCAACGACGGAACTTGGCGAACGGCTGCCGGCGTCAAGACGACGACCGCGCAAGACGCCGAAGGCGAACGTACTGCGCGCATCTTCTTCCCTCCCTTTACTACGTCTTCGTTCAATCCGCCGTCGGGAACCCTCAACGTGCGTCTCACCGAGTACACGATCGGCGCCAACGGAATGCGCCGCATGCCTGGCAATCTGCCGCCGCAGGTCGGCTACAACTACGCCTTCGCCGCAACGATCGACGAGGCCTTGGCTGCCGGCGTCTCGCGCGTCGATTTCAGCAATCCTCTTCCGTTCTACGTCGAGAACTTCCCCGGTTACCCGGTGGGGTCGATCGTTCCATTTGGAACGTACGATCGTAGCGCCGGCGCGTGGGTTGCAGAGGCCAACGGAAGAATTGTGAAGTGCCTTAGGATCGACGGGCAGTACGCCAAGTTCGACATTGCTGGCGTCAACTACCCGCAGGACACGGAAGCATCCGACGCCGAGACCCAGGCGTTTGGGATGACGGACCTTGAGCGGAAAGCCTTTGCTGATGCGTATGGGGCCGCTGCAATAGGTAAGAGCTACTGGCGGGTGACGCTCCAACATTTCACTGATTACGACGCGAACTGGGGCGTTCAACCTCCCGACGGTGCAGCGCCGCCGACGGCTCGTGCGCCGCAGCCGGAAGTGCCGATTCAGAATAGCTGCACCGCCGCTGGCTCGATCATCGAATGCCAGAATCAGGTGCTTCGCGAGGAGATTCCTGTTGCGCACACGCCGTTCACGCTCGTGCATTCGAGCGAACGAACGCTCGCGCGACGACAGCGCGTCCGCGTTTGGCTCACGGGTGACGTATCACCCAGTCCGGCCCCTGCGGCGATCGACTGGCAGGTCCTTGTTGCCGGTCAATTGATGACGGGGACATGGCCAAATATGGCGCCCAATCAATACATCGACGTGCAGTGGGATGGAAACGACGTGTTCGGCCGTCGGGTTCAGGGCGAAGTTCCCGTCTACGTTCGAGTCGGCAATCGCTATGAGGGCGTCCGAACAACTGCGAGTGCTTCAAGCTCTTTCGGGCTGAACGCGGGGGCTACGCCTGTCATCACCGGAAACCGCGCGGGCGGGAACTTCACTTACTGGGCATACTTCACGACTTCACTTGGGGGCTACGTTCCGCCCAAGGCCAGCCTGGGCGGCTGGTCTCTCGATGTACATCACGTGTTCGAGCGTGGTGCCAATGGCGGTCGCGCTATGGTCTTCGAGGGCAACGGAGCGCGACGCTACGTCGGGGAATCGACCGTCGAGACAATTGCGGGCTGCGATCCAACGTCACAGCCCGTGGGGTACGGCGACGGCGGGCAGGCCGGCGCCGCACGGCTCGAGGCGAACGCAATCGCCGTGGGGCCCGATGGGGCGATCTATTTGGCAGAAGCGACGTACTTCGATCCAATGTTCCCGGCCTTCATTCGAAAGATTCGCTTGGACGGCGTGATCGAGCGCATCGCGGGCGCCGAGCCCGTCGACGCAGCTCTCGTCGACAATGCAAACGCTCTGCACGCGCCGGTGCATGCTCGTTTCATGGCGATGTCGCCGGCAGGCGAGCTGCATTTCGTCGAGCTGAACCACAATCAGGTTTGGAAGATAGGCTTGGACGCGAAGATCCATCTCGTCGCGGGCACTGGAGCGCAATGCCTCGGTCTGGGAAATGCGTGCGGTGACGGCCACCCCGCGACTCTTGCGACGTTCAATGACCTTTCGGACATCACGTTTGACCGCGAGGGCAACCTCTTTGTCGCCGATACGGGTGACCATCGCGTCCGACGAATCGGCTTAGACGGCAACGTAACGCCCGCGACTTCTGTGACGAGCGGCCTTCCCTATCGGTGGTTGAGCCTTGACGAGCGAGGTGAGGTGCTGGCTCAAGAGGAGAACTCGAAGACGGTCTATCGAATTGATCCGACGCGACAAGGGGCGACCCTCACAACCCTCATCGGGGCAGGGCGTTGCGGCGAAGAAGGTGAAGGGTTCGCTCCGATCGGTAGAATTTTCGAAACCCCTTTCGCCGATACCGGGATTGTGTGTCCGAGCCACCTTTCTCTGTCTCGAGGGTGGCGGACCTTGATGGGGCTAATCGGAAAGTCAGGGTACTCGGGCGATGGCGGTCCGGCGCGAAGCGCGCTCTTCGCGCAGCTAATCCATGCCGATTTGGGCAACAGGGTCGCCTTTCACCCCGATGGCTCGATTCTCGTCCTCGACCAAGGCGGCTCACGGTTGCGTCGCGTGGCCGTCAGCGGCGCGCTGCGCACGCCCACGGGCTTCCGGGTTCCATCGGAGGACGGCTCTCAGGTGTTCGAATTCAACGGAGCGGGGCGTCATGTCACGACGCGTACGTCTCGGACCGGCGCGCTCGTGTATCAGTTTGACTACGATGCGAACGGCCTTTTGACATCGATCACGGACTCGCACAACCAGGTCACCACGATCGCCCGGAATGCCACCAGCATCGTCATAACCGCACCGCACCAGCAGACAACGACGCTGACGACGACAGGCGGAGGCTACGCAACGCAGATCACCGAGCCCACGAGAGTTTGGAACTTCGTTCCCTCGGCCGAAGGATTGCTCACGCAGCTCACGGACCCCGCCAACGGCGTTCACAACTTCGAGTACAACGTGGACGGTCTTCTTACAGGCGACCAGAACGCTGATGGAAGCTGGCAACGGCTCTCGCGCACACGTGACGCGATTGGCTACGGGGTATCGCTCACATCTGGGCAAGGGAGGGTTCGGTCGTACCGTGTCAACAAGGTAACGGACGACATCGAGTACAGGTTCTTCACTGCACCAGGCGGAGTCACGACCTCTCAATCGATTGTTCCAGACACGGGCATGACGGTCAGCAACGCGCCCGACGGTACGACGACGACCCTCACGACCGAGCCCGATCCGCGTTACGGCTTCCTCGCGCCCACCACGAATACCGACACGGTTCTTCCGTCAGGTGCCCGCCTCTTGACGACGGAGTCCAGAGCTTCCGTCCTTGCGACGATAGGAGACCCTCTAAGCCTTCAGACCGAAACGCGCACCGTTTCCATGAACGTAGCGACCTGTAACGGAGGGTCTCAGTGCACGAAGATCCAGACGCAAGACGTGTTCGATCGATCGACGGGAACGATTACCCGGACCACGCCGGAGCAACGCACGTCCACGACGCACTTAGACCCGGTTCATGAGTATGTGACGCAGCGTTCCGTTCCCGGAATTGCGTCGGTGTATTTTACATATGATACGGAAGGGCGACTCAAGACGATTTCGCAAGGAGCGAGAACGACGACGCTGGACTACTACGCGACGAGCGGTGCTCTTCGCTACGTGACGGATCCTCTTGGCCGAACCACCGAGTATACGCGCGACCCACTCGGACGCGTGACGAGCGTTGCTATGCCCGGGGGCCGCACGTTGGGCATTGGCTACGACGTCATGGGCAATGTCGAGACCGTCACTCCACCTGGCAAGCCAAACCACGGTCAGGATTTTGACAGCCGAAACCTCATGACGCTGTACGACCCCCCCTCGGTAGCCGGAATGACCGGATCGAAAGCATCGACCTACACGTACGACCTCGACAAGCTTCTTACGCAGGAAACTGTTCCCGGTACGACG
The DNA here is from genome assembly GCA_046351415.1 of Polyangiaceae bacterium. Classification (GTDB taxonomy): domain Bacteria; phylum Myxococcota_A; class Polyangia; order Polyangiales; family Polyangiaceae; genus JABFRG01. The sequence continues at coordinate 76,910 of JAXLYO010000008.1, forward strand.
ACGACGACCATCGCGTACAACCGCGCCTCGACGACGGGGCTCTTGAGTAGCGTCGTTGGCGACTACACGCGAACGATTACGCGCAATGCCGCCAATCAAGTGACCGGGATATCATCGACGGACGGCAACCTGTCCTATGAATACGACGGCGCACTGCTCAAAGAGACAAAGTGGACCGTCGGTGCCAGCAACTGGGCGGTGACGCACGCGTTCAACAATCATTTTGCGCGAAGCTCGACAACCATCGCTGGCGCGGTCGAGACGTGGTCCTACGACAATGACGGACTGCTTACCGGCGCAACCGGAATCGGGACGGCGATCTCCCTGGGGCGCGATGCAAGCAATGGACGGATCACCGGAACGACCGTCGGAAACATCGCAGAAACGCGCAGCTACGACCCGACGTATGGAGAGCTCTCGTCGCTGGCCTACACCACGAACGGAAGCCCGCTGTACTCGGTGACGTACTCACGAGATGCGATCGGACGCGTCACGGACAAGGTAGAAGTTGCATCGGGCGTCACGACGTCGACGCACTACGAGTACACGGCCGCGGGTCAGCTGGCTTCAGAAGCCGTCAACGGGGGCCCGGCGACGATCTACTCATACGACTTGAACGGGAATCGAACGACTCCGAGCGGAGTGTACGACAATCAAGATCGTCAGACCAATGCGGGTGTGACGACGACGTTCCTCTACAACAACGCGGGCGCCCGAACCAAGCGGACCGTATCCGGTGTTGTCACCAACTACACCTGGGATCGCTTCGGCAACCTTCGGACGATGATGTTGCCTGCAAGCTACTTCACCGTTGCCTACGGCTATGACGGACAAGAGCGTCGCGTCACTAAGTTCGTCTCTGATGTGCAGACGAATCGCTGGCTGTATGACGGTCAGAATCGAATCGTCGCGGAGCTCAACGGTAGCAACGTTGTAGTCAGGCGTTTCGTCTACACATCGCGCGGTAACGTGCCTGACACCATGGTCGACAGCACGGGAACGTATCGCTTCGTCACGGATCAACTCGGCAGCGTTCGCTACGTCATTGCCCCCAACGGTTCGATCGCGCAGTCCACCACGTATGACGCATGGGGGAAGGTGGTCAGCCACTCGGTAAGCCCCGCCAACTTTGTGCAGCCCTTTGGTTTTGCGGGCGGCGTCTACGATTCGCATACGGGGTTCGTCCATTTCGGCGCGCGAGACTACGACCCCGCAACGGGACGTTGGGTGAGCAAGGATCCGGCGCGGTGGGGCGGGGGGCTCAACCTTTACGAATACGCTGGCAGCGATCCGGTCAATTTCATCGACGTCAATGGCAGAGCCGCGAGCCTTGCCGTGCAGTTCATCGCGTTTGCAGCCAGAGCAGGAGCTGTCGGTGGTGGTTGGGGGACGGCCGCCATGGCGGCGGTTGGTCCTGCAGTGCTCGCGGTGAGTTTCCTCTACTATGGCCTTGGACCAGGTCCGAGCGCGGAAGCGTCAGCCACCTATCCAGCAGCCCCAGCTTCCGGGCTCCCAGCGTCCGCATCCAGCGCCCCGCTCCCCGACTTTGATATCGCCAAAGGAGGAGGGAAGAACGTCGCTGATACGGGAATCCAGCAAGAGGTGGTCGACGCAGGATTGCAGCCGGGGGGCCCGGATGCCTGCGAATATTTGCGCTCACTCTACCAAGCGGCGAAGTGCGCAGGTGACAGCGCACGGGCTCAGAAAATCAAGTCAACACAGAAAGCGTGGGGTTGTCGGAGAAGCGGGCAACAATGACCCAGCCGCTACTAGACGCCATTTCGCGCGCGGAAACGGCAGATCTTGCGCTACTGCGTACCTGTGCTCGCTCACAAGACTCCAAGGTCGCAGCCGCCTTTCGCGCCAAATTGCGATCAGCGCGCTTGAAGGCGCGCCTCCGGCTACTCGCGGCGGCAGAGGGAACGTCCGCGCCTCGTGGCACATGGATCGACGTCGCAGTGTCCGAACGACTGTCAGACGCCGCTCCTTCGATTCGGCAGGCCGCCTGCGACGCAATTCAAGCGCGTAGGTACTGCCATAACCCAGCTCGGCTGGTGGCGCTTCTATTGCGGGATAGTCGGTGGATCGTTCGTTCGTGTGCAGCGGACGCGATGCAGAATCTAGCCGATGAGCGATTCACCAAAGCACTCGTGAAATCTGCCGAAGTGGATCGTTCTTATCTTGTGCGACGCTCGGCGGCGGCGGCCCTCAGTCCTCGAATGACGCCAGCGATTGCAAAGACTGTTGCGCGCATTCTCAACAACGAACGGGAGCCCACTACCCGACTCTCTCTGGCGCTTCTCATGGTGCACGTCGGTGAAACGGATTTATTGCGAGCTGAGTTGAAGGTCGCCAAATGGTTTCCAGAAGAGCGATATTTCGCGGTTCTCAACGCACTTCGCTATGAACTGGCAACTTTTCGAGAAGTCGCTGCAAGAATTGATGTCGAATGGTTCAGGAGCGCTTTTGAGCGTGCCGAAGCAGCAAACGGCGGTGCGGATCCCGTTCGGAGCGCGAAAGCGAAAATCGAGTCTCTTCGCAACGCACAGGAACGCAGGATAGTGTCGCGAGAATCGCTTCTAAGGTGATGCCATGATCCCCTTTGAGTTTCACCGCTCCTTGATCGCACTTACGCCGCGCGCGTCGCGCCCTTCGCCAACTTCGCCACGACTGCACGCGTCGCCACAAGGCCCTCTTCGAGCTCCGCGTCCGTCACGACGAGCGGCGGCGCGTAGCGGAGGACGCGTTCGCCGGCGCCGATGATGAGGTAACCCGCGGCGAAGAGCTTGGCGGCCGTGTCGCGGGCGGTGTGCGGTGCATGGAGGGCGAGGCCGCGCAAAAGTCCCATACCGCGCACGCCTTCGCAGACGGTCGGGAACTCATCCGCGATCTTCTGGAGACCTTGGGCGAGGAGCTCGCCTTTGCGTGCGCTCTCGGCGAGGAGGTTCTCTTGTTCGATGATGCGAAGGACGGCACTCGCAGCCGCGCACGCGAGCGGATTGCCGCCGAAGGTCGAACCGTGCGTCCCGGGCGGAAGCGCGCCGGCGAACTTCTCGCTCGTGAGCATGACGCCGATGGGGAAGCCGCCGCCGAGGCCTTTGGCGAGGGCGAGGGCGTCGGGCATGAAGCCGTAATGTTGATAAGCGAACCACGTGCCCATGCGACCGACGCCGGTCTGCACTTCGTCGAGCAAGAAGAGCGCGCCGCTTTTCGTCGCGATGTCGCGGAGGCCCAGCAAAAACTCTTTCGATGCCGCGGTGACGCCGCCTTCGCCTTGCACGGGCTCGGCGATGATTGCCGCCACATCTGCGCCCATTGCGGCTTTCACGGCCTCGAGGTCGCCGTAGGGAACGTGGGTGACCTGGCCGAGATCGCCGAAGCCTTCGCGGTACTTGGGTGTGCCCGTCATCGAGAGCGCGCCGAGCGTGCGACCGTGGAAGGCGTTGTCGAACGCGATGATGCGGGTGCGGGCCTTGTCGCCCAAGACGAAGTGATGGTGCCGTGCGAGCTTGAGCATCGCCTCGTTGGCTTCGCAGCCGGAGTTGCAAAAGAGGGCACGGTCCAGGCCCGAAATCTTGCAGAGCTTCGCGGCGAGCTCGATGTTCTCGGCGTTGTAGAACCAGTTGGAAACGTGCGCGAGCTTGCCGACCTGGTCCGAGACCGCCTTCACGAATGCCGGGTGCGCATGCCCGACGGAACACACCGCAACGCCGGCGCAGAGGTCCAAGTAGCGTCGGCCTTCGACGTCCCATACTTCAGAGCCCTTGCCGCGTTCGAGGACGAACGGTGCAGGGCGGTAGTTCGGGTAGAGGTGTTGTTCGGCGAGAGCGCGGAGGTCTGCGTTCGTGGGCATTGCGTATGACACGCAGTGTACCACGCGCCCTCCGCCCACCCCATGGGACGAAAGGCGCGCGTCTCCTCTGCGCGGCTCGGCCTAGAGGAGCTGGACAGGGCTCCGAGGGTATGTATATTCATTGAATGGTTCAACCAATTTTTATGTGGGTGGCGAAACGTTCGAGAATTCCGTTCGGACTCGCGCTCGCGTCTCTTTTGCTCTCGCGCGGGGCGTTCGCGGAACCCGTCGCGGATGGTGCGCCCACGACGACAGCCTCCGTGGCGGCGACGGAGGCTCCCGCGCCGAGCGAGGCGAAGACGTCTTGGTACGGGTGGCAGATACTCGCCGCCGACAGCGGTTCGGTGCTCACGGGCTACGGCGTTGGCGCAGGGCTCAAGAGTACGGAGGCGTTGGTCGTCGGTGGGGTCGGCTACCTTGCCGTTGCGCCCATCATCCACGCGATCCACGGTCGCGGCGGCGCTGCTGCCGGGAGCCTTGGCATGCGGGCACTCGTGCCCCTTGGAGGCACGTTCCTCGGCATGCTGATGGCGGAGGGGAGCGGGGAGTCTGCCCTCTACCGAGCGGTCAAGGGGGGAGTCACTGGATTTACGGTGGGGATTGGACTCACCACGATTCTCGACGTAGCACTCCTATCGTTCGAGACGACGAGTTCGAGGCCAACGACGAGTTCGCCGCGCCTTCTCCCGAACCTCGTCGTCCGGGAAGGAGGTACGGAAGTGACCCTGTCCGGTATGTTCTGAAGCCGCTCTCTCTCTCGACCCGTCCAAGGTCGCTCGACTCCAAGGACGGAACAGGGGCGGCGCCTTGGATGTTCGCACCGCTGTGATGGAAGGAGCGAAAAGAGAGGAACTACCTATCATGACGGAGTCATCGCGAGCGGAATTCAGTCCCGCACGACGAGCGTGAAGGAAAGCTCAAAGTCCTTGGTAGCGGACGAGGTTCCGGATGCGCCGGAGCTCGACTCGCCGCTCGACCCACCCGATGACGTCCCGAGATCTGTTGTACCCGATGACCCGGAGGTGCCCACGTTTCCGGAGCTCGACGACGTATCCTCCGCGATCATGCGCTCCAAGTGAAAGTCGTGCCTTCCAGCGAACCCCGCGTTGGACGTCGTCTTCCATACGTAGTCTCGTGAGGCCGCGCCAAGAATGCGGGTCGGTGGGCCCCAATCGGGCCCTTCGAGCAGAACCCAAGCCCTCCCGGGTGCATAGGGGAGGCGCAAAACGAGTCTACCGCCCGTACGCAAGTCGAGCGTCTTCCCCTGCGCATCCATGCCGACCACGACGTCCTGCGCGTTCGAGGCATCGATGTTCGCGTTTGTTTCGCCCGTCGTATTGCTCCCGCTGCACGCGGTAAGGCAGCAAACGACGAGAATGAATGGTGCTGAGAGTCGATGCATGAAGGACGTCCCCTTTTCAGCTAGGCGTGATGGATCGAAGGAGAAATGCTGCGTCGATTCGGCAGCGGTCCGCCGCGTTTGCGTCCATGGTCTGGCCGCGCATTTTCACGAGCGCCTCACAGAGAACGCGATTCCCACCTTCGAGGGCCGCGCCGTAGGTCGTCTGGATCGCGAAGCTATCTCGCGCAACCAGCGAGCGAACCTCGCTTTCCGCGCATGCCCGCATCTGCGATACGCTACCACTCGCAAGGCACGCCGAGCGCCACGGCGCAAACTGCAGTGTGGGCTCTACCGCGCCGCCGAGATTGCCGTCGTTCTGGAGAAGACGTGCGAGGTTGTATTCGGCTTCAGCCCCGCACGTGGCGGCGTTTCGCGGAACGATGCTTTGCGGGTGGACGAAGAAGTATTCGTCGCACGCGGCGGTGAAGTCGGAGCGATAGGCTGCGAATTGCACGTGGGTAACAGGCGCAGACGAACCCCTCCGGACGTCGATCTGGCGGAGCGTGCGATCATTGGCGGCGGCCATGCACGTCTTCAGCTTCTTCGCTGCGGCGAACCTGGAGTCGTCGGATGCGTCTCTCCGCAACGTTTCTTGCTCCGCTTGTTCACAGGCCAGAATGGCTTTGCCGTGCGTCGACGCGCGAATGTCGTCCTCGGCGCTGTCGGAAGAAGACGAATCTTCCGAGCCACATCCCTGGTTGAACAATACGCAAAGCGCTCCCAGCATTGCCCAGCTTCTATGCTTCATTAGACGTGCTCCTCGAGGTGCGGTGGCGGCTCGCAAAGAGTCCCATGAATGTACTTCCCGGGGACTGTGGCTTCCCGTCTGGAAATCGTGACGAGGCGCGCATGGACTCACCAATCACGTGGTTGGAGCTCACGTGATGGTTCGAAGGGGCGCGGTTCGTTCGTCACGAACTGCAGCCTGTCGAACACGAATTCACTCCGAGCGACGCGCTGGTTGCCGAGTTGCACGATACAGAGCCCAAAGAATTCGATGGCCTGTCCGGGGGCTACGAGGGCAATCGAACGCCAGCGAACGAGCGAACCCTGCAGGAGGGGCATGTTCTCGAGGCTCTCCCAGACCCACAATGGGTCTGCCAGACGTAGAGATCGAAGGTAGCGGGCGATGGGCTCCACACCGACGAGCCCGCCGGGAACGAAAGGGTCGGCGTAGAGCGCGTCCGGTGCGTACAGACGTATCAGGTCGTCACAGTCTCCTCTGGTCCAGGTGTTCCACCATTCCAGGAGCAATGCCGAAGGGCCGTTCGCGGGTGGGATGGAGCTCATTGGGCGCGCGGACGAAGCGAAGAAGGTCATGATAAGTGCTTCCCGCGTCCGTCGAAAAACCGTCAGGGGAGGCCGTGTGGGCTTGGACCGAACGGGCCCTCGCGCGCTGTTGCCGTGGCGGATTGTCGCGCGGCGAGGGAAGTAGTCTCATCGATGATTCCCACGATTCGAAGCACGGCACTTTCGGTTTGCAGCCTTGGCTTGCTCACGGTCGCGTTCGCATGTTCGACGAGCGTCGAAGCTCCGTCGACGCGGGGGCCTGATGGCGACGCCGGGGCGGAGGCTTCGTTGGATGCGGGGCAAGCCCAAGCCACCCCGGTCGAGTGGAAGCCCTGCCCTCTCCACAGCGAAGGGAAGGGCCCAGAGGTCGAGTGCGCGAAGATTCCCGTCCCCCTCGATCCTGCGAACCCCAAGGGCAAGACCTTACCGTTCTTCGTGAAACGGTATCGACCCACTGGAGGAAAGAGCCAACGAGCCCTGTGGATGCTCCAGGGGGGACCGGGTGCGTCGGGATACGTGTTCGAGAACATCGCGGAGCAGATGGCGACGCGCTATCCCGACGTGGACTACTACATCCCCGACCATCGTGGGACCGGTCAATCCTCTCGCCTTGGATGCGCGCCTCAGGAGGCGGACGACAGCGAAGGAGGTCAGAGCATTACCGAGGCTGAATGGGGTGAATGCTTGCCCGCACTGAAAGCGAACTTCGGAGAAGAACTGCGCTTCTACAACACGTCCGCCGCGGCGAACGATCTTGCGTCGGCGATCAAGGCGATCAAGGCCGAGACGCGGCCGAACGATGCCGGTGGCCCCGCACCCGTTCAGCCTCACTTCCTTCTCGGCGTTTCCTATGGAACGTACTGGGCTCACCGATTCGTTCAGCTGTTTCCATCCGAAGCTGCCGGGGTCGTCTTCGATTCCGTGTTTCCGGCGGGTGGCAGCTTGGCGCGTCAGGACGCAGATTCCGACGAGGCCGCTCACGACTTTCTCGATTACTGCAAAACAGATGCATTCTGCAGAGAAAAAATGGGCCCGGACCCGTGGGGAAAGGCTCAAGACGTCTTCGTCAAGTGGAGGGAGGGTAGTGGATGCAGGGCCATCGACATCCCCGGCTTCCCTACGGACATGTTGCTTCGCCGGGTGTTCGCATCGTTTCTCATGGACCCCAGCCTTCGAACCTACATTCCCGCGGTCATCTATCGCATGAGCCGGTGCGAAGCGAGAGACGTCACGGCACTGCAAAAGCTTGCGGCAGCCGTGACACAGGAGGCGCCCTCCAGCGAGATGATGAAGCAATGGAGCTGGGGTCTCAGCTACAACATCATCTTCTCCGAGCTTTGGGAATCGCCCAGCCCGTCCGTGGCGGAACTCGCCGACATACGAAACAAGGCGATCGCCTCGCGGGACATCACCGAAATGATGGGCACGCTCTACGCCAAGTGGCCCAAGTACGAGCCAGACGCGCTCTCCCGATCGTTTGCGACCGCCGATACACCCATGCTGTTCTTGCAAGGCGGTCTCGACCCGGCCACGCTGAGGCGCAAGACGCTGGCCATGCGTGCCTCGTTCGCGCGCCCGCATCAGACGTGGGTCGACGTGCCCACGGCCACGCACACGGTATTCGGCTCTTCGAGCACGACAGAGGGGCGCTCGTGCGGCACCAAGATGTTCATGAGCTTCATCGAAAACCCCACCACGCCGGTCGACACGTCCTGTCTCTCGCAAGTCGTCCCTCCGGACTTCCACAATACGAAGACATCGATCAACGCCGCGCTTTTCGGGACCAATGATGCGTGGGAGTAGGAGTACCTCCTGGAAGCGTTCGCGTTCTCCCTTGCATGGAGTGCCTCGCAGCTCGTCTCTTCCGCTGGACGGCTCGCATGGGCCTGGTCTCTTGCGCCGAGGTCGATCCATCCGGGAGCCCGTGCTTCCGCTCCGACTCGGAACGAGGCGCGAAGCGTTGTATGCTGGTCCCGTTCCGACCGACTTCGATCCCACGCTCGTTCGATGCGCTACTCCCTCGCCGATTCAAGTTCGCCTCTCGCGCACATTCACGGGCGCGAGCGCGAAGTCGGTGCGTTTTCGCGGCTCCTTCAGAGTCAGCAGCGTGTCATCACGTTTCGCGGGCCGCCTGGAGTGGGTAAAACGACGATCGCTCGTGCATTGTCTCGATCGCTAGCTCGGGAAGGAAATCCGGTGGTGTTCGTCTCGCTGTCGCAGGCAGCATCGGTGTTCGCCACCATTGCCCGCACGCTGGGCATCGCGGCACGAACGTCCAACGAGGAAGTCTTGCTCGAACGCATCGTTCGCGAGCTCGAGGTGCGTCCGAGAACATTGTTTCTCGATATCGAGACGGAGGCGCTCGCAGCCACGCGCTCGCTTCTTCATCTTCTCGTGCCGGAGACTACGGAGACGACGTTCGTGGTTGCTTGTCGAACGGTTCTCGGGATTCCGGACGAGGCGGTCGTCGTGCTCTCGCCGCTCAAGATCGGTGAGTCCGTGTCGCTTCTGCAGAAGCGTGCACATCAACTCGCGCCAGAGCGTGCCTTGCCATCCGAAGTCGCGGAGCAATTGGCTTCGTTGACGGGCGGCCTGCCTCTCGCGATCGAAATCGCAGCAGGATGGGTGGCCGCGATCGGCGCTGCCGAGGCCCTCAAGGCTCTCCGCGAGGGAAGTCTCGCGATGGATGCCCTCGATCAAGCACTCGAGGCTTCGTGGGCGTTGCTACACGAACGAGAGCGGATCACTCTGGCCTCGCTCACCGTGTTCGAAGGAAGCTTCGACCTCGAAATCGCGGGGGCCGTCGCCGATACCCCGGATGTGGCCGCGCATTTGGCGGTACTCGCATCCGCGTCGCTTCTAGAGGTGGAAGACACGGAGTCGGGCGCTCTCTACTCGTTGCTCGCGGGTATTCGTGCCTTTGCTGGCAAGCGTTGGGGGGGCCCCCTCGACGACGCAAGAGAACGTTTGTCTGCGTACCTGGCTCAGTCCGTACGGCCGCGTGCAGACCTTCCGGGGAGCTGGGTGCGGCTTGCTCGTGAGCGAGACGACATCCTCGCTGCCTGGCGACGAGCCATCGCTCATGACCCCGCGCGTGCGCTCCGCTTGGCTGTCGTCGTGGAGCCATCTCTCGCGGCACACGGTCCCTCAGGGATCCATCGAGCCATTGTCGAGCAGTCCATCGCGGAGAGCGAAAAGGCTCACCTTCCGTCCGAGGAGACGCAACATGCGCGAGCGACCATCGACCTTCTCTACGCACTGGGGCGCTTGGAAGCCTTTCGCAACCAATACACGGCGTCGATAAGCCCGTTCGAGCGCGGGCTCAAGTTGTCGCAAGAAATTCATGACGACATCCGCACAGGTTGGCTCTGTGCGCACTTGGCGATCTCCCTCTCGGTGCTCGGGCAGAAGGAGCGCGCGCGTGCGCTCATGACGACGGCGCGAACCTTGGCAGATGGGGCGCAGGACGACCGTCTCAAGTCCACCGCGCATCGCGCTTGCGCCGAATACGCTGCATCCGAGGGCGACTTCGTTTCAGCGGAGGAGTCCTATCGTCGCGCGATTGCGGCCGCCCACTCGGCCAAGGCTCTACGACTCGAGGGCATCGCGCTTCTCGGCTGCGCGGTGCTCCAAAGGAAGTGGGGGCGGCTGTCGGAAGCGAGTTCCTATTTGGCCGACGCAGAGGCGCGATTTCGTTTGGTGTCGGATCCAGTCTTCAGCGCACGTGCCCTCGTGCAGCGGGGGCATCTGCTCCTCGCATCCGACAAGGTCCACGCGGCGGAGGAAGCCTACCTTGGTGCGCATGACGCAGCAGAGCTCCATGACGACGTCGAATGCGAGCTCGAGTCGACGATGGGCCTCGTACGTGCCGCCGTTCGCAAAGACCCTCACCTGGCGGCACGACGCATCGACATGATGGACTTGCTCCTCAGGAGAAGTGATGACCCGGCTTGGGCCGAGCGCGTTGCGGAGCTGCGTGCAGAAAGCATGAAGGTCCAACAGCCGGAGACCATTCCACTCGCGCTGCGTCGTGACGGCCGCTCGTTCGAGCTCTTTTCTCGCACGATCGACTTCACTCGGCGTGGACCTCTCCGCCGAATCCTCGTGGCCCTGGCGCGAAGCCATGACGAAGACCCCGCCCGTGCACTTTCCGTGGCAGAGGTCCTGGCCGCGGGATGGCCGGACGAGAAGATGCTCCACGACTCCGGCAACGCACGCGTCTATATGGCCGTACGGAGGCTTCGCGCACAGGGACTCGAAGCCGTCCTCCGCACTTCCGACGCGGGCTACCGACTGGACGAACGTGTGCGCGTGACGTGGAGCTGAAACCTCTTCCGTGAGAGACGGCGCTCCGTGGCAAATGTCCGATTCCGTCGACGGTGAGAGGATCCTAACCGAGTCCTAACCACACCTAACTTTTGCCCCCCACGCGGCGCGAGTCGGGCTTCCTTGCCGTACGTTCTGTGGCGACTGTTGCCGCAGAAGGAGCCTTAGGTTGAGCGCCGCGAAAAGAGAATTGTCGTGTCCCGGATCGGATGCAGGAGAGAGGCCCACGTTTCGAGCTTTGTTCGAAGCCGAGTACCTTTACGTCCGCAGGTCTTTGCAGCGCTTCGGTGTTCGCACGACGGACATCGACGATGCTGCGCACGACGTGTTCGCAGCGGTGCATCGTCACTACGAAGCGTACGACCCATCTCGGCCGATTCGGCCCTGGCTCTTCGCGTTCGTCATTCGAATCGCGGCCAAGCACAAGGAGCGTGCGCGGAGGCGACGAGACCGCGACGATGCTCTTACCAGCGACCTCATGATAGACGAATCTCCGTGCGCCGAAGCGCAGCTCGCGGCGGCCCAGGTGCGTCGCTTCGTCCTCGGTGCACTCCAGCACGTGGCTCCCGAGCGACGTTCCGTGCTCGTGCTCCACGAACTGGACGAGCAACCGATTCCGGAGATCGCGAGCGCGCTCGGCATTCCCCTGAATACCGCGTACTCACGTCTTCGTTTGGCTCGCGCGGACTTCCGCGCGGTGGTCGCCCGCCTTCGAGCGAGCGCTTTGGATGACCTGAGATGATGTGTCCGAGGCTCTTCGTTCCTGGAGCTGGCCAGTCGAGCCCGTACGACGAACGCCGAAGAGAGAATCGGGTTTCGAACGGCAACCCTCGGCGAGCACGGTCTCGGCGAAGTCTTCCGCCGGTCGATCTCCATTCTGTCATGGCTTGACGCGTGACCGACCGAAGGCGTGACGGTTCCAACGCATCGACGGGAAGCTAGGAAAGTAGAAGGAGCGGGATTCTCGCTTCTGTCACGCTCCGCCACAGAGCAAGCAAGGCCAGTTGGGCCACCGCAAGAGAGGAGACGAATGAAGAAGATCTGGGGTGTTGGTGTTTTGCTTGCACTGAACTGTGCGCCCATCGCGGGATGTGCCTCGAATTCGGCGGACGAACCTACGGAAGATTCCGATCTCACGGGCATCACGCCAGCGCAGGTCGTGGGGGAGCTTTCCTACGGCGTCCAGAAGTCCTTCGAGCATCCCGGCGGCAACCCGGCTTATCGAGGGGTTACGTTTCGTGGCCGCGCTGGCGACGCGGTCGATATTTGGGTTCGCTCCGCTACCGGCGACCCGGTCACCTACCTACTGCGATCCGGAAAGACCCTTTTCAAAAATGACGATGCTTCCCCGTCGGACAAGAGCTCTCACATCCTGGGTAAGCTTCCGTCGGACGGAACCTACACCATCGCATTTCGTGACAAGGCCAAACGTGCCGCCAACTTCGAAGTCGATCTCAATCCACTCGCGCGTTGCGGGGCTCGCGTCTCGGCTCGCGTGAAGATCCCCGCGAGCGTCAACTGCAGCGTGACGAACGAGTTTCCCAACCTCGTGAGTGCCGGGAAACTCTTTGCCGTCATTTCACCGAGCCCCACATCCTGCGACCACCAAGTGAAGTTCGTGACGGAAAGCGGAATCGACTACGGCGGTGTGCTTCTGCAGTCTGGAAACCCGGATAGCGGGACCTTCTACGCCACCGGAAAGATGGGCAACAACGGCGACGAAGAAATACTGGTATGCAGCGGGCGGATGGATGCGCACTTCCTTGCGCTCGGATGCCCGGCATCGAACTGCAGCATGGTCCTGAACTACTAGGCTGGAGGCCTGGATCGCATCACGCCTCGTCCAAGATCGCTCGGCTACGTGCACGGAGCAGGACGGTCGCGATCTCCGAGAAGCCCGCGCCCATCTCTTTCGTCGCCACGTACTTCGGGGGCGCGGAGAGGAACTTCACGTACTTCGCCACATTGGCCACGCCGAACGTGGTGTCGAGCGCCGAGAAGCAAGGTGCGTCGTTGGGGCTGTCGCCCAAGAATGCCCACACGTGCTTCGCGAGGGTCTCGTCGTGCCCAAACGTATCCCGTGCGAAGCGGAGTAGGCCACTTGCCTTGTCCGCCCCATCGAAGCTCGCGTGCAGGTGGATGCTCGAGGTCGTCACGCGTGCGCCCCCATCGAGGCAGATCTCTCGCATGAGACGCACGGACTTCTCTTGCATGATTTGCGTCTCGCCGATGTCCCACGTGAGGTCGGAAATACGGGCTCCCGCGTCGGCAGTGACCTTCGACTCGGGAATGCGTTCGCGGACGTCTGCGGCAAGCCTTGCGAGCCGAATGCGACGCGCGTGGCGCTCCTTCTCGCTGCACGGGTCGTGCGTGACGACCGCTCGTCCTTCGCGCCGCAGATAAAGGGCGCCGTTTTCGACGACGACGCCGTCGACGGGCCATTGCCTCGCGACGACCTCGCCCCAACCCTGAGGGCGGCCGGTGACGACCGCGAGCTTCAAACCCGCATCGCGCAGGTCGTGGAGTGCCTCGTAGGCCTCCAGCGTGAGAGAGCCATGGCTCAAGAACGTGTCATCGAGGTCGAAGGCGACGCCGACGATGCTTCGGGCGACTTCGGGCGTGAGAGAGGAGAGGGGACGCATGCGTTCGGGAGTCTAGAGCGAAGGCGGAATCATCGAGGGGGGAGCATCGTCATTCACCACGTGCTTCGCGCTGCGAACGTCCATGCGGGCAATGAAGACTTTGAGGTAGAGCCCGTCGTCGAAGGCGGCCGGGACGGGGTGGTCTTGGCCTTGGAAGTGGCGTTCCAAGATGACCGCGGTGCGATTGGCTTTCGCGGCCCCTGTGGCAAGCGCTCTGGCGAGCGTTTGCGCGTCGATGGCTGCAGAGCACGAGCAGAACACGAGGATGCCGGACGGCGCCGTGGCGCGCGCACCCAAGTTGGCAAGGCGAGAATAGTGCAAAAGCGCGTTTTCGCGATCGCGCCGCGATGGCGACAGGCGAGGCGGGTCGACGATGACCAGGTCGAACTTTCCGTGGCTCTCTTGGAGCACGCGCTTCGCGTCGTCGCGTTGGAAGCGAATCTTCTGGTCGAGCCCGTTCATGCGCGCGCAGGTAACGCCGATTTCCGAAGCGAGTGGGCTCTCGTCGACGCTGATGACCTCGGTGGCCCCGCCGCGTGCTGCAGCCATGGAGAAGGCACCTACGAACGCGTAGGTATCGAGGACGCGCCTTCCTTTGGCGAGAGCTTCGACACGCGCGCGGACGGCCCGTTGGTCGAAGTAGAAGCCGGTCTTCTGGCCGATGGAGGTTGGAATGGAATACTTGAGGCCGCGCTCTTTGAAGGTGAGGTCAGCGACTTCGCTTCCGCGAATGAGACCTCGACGCGGTTCGAAACCTTCTGTCTTGGCGAAGCGCTCGGGCGTGCGATCGTAGATGGCGACGCATTTGGTGAGGTCGGTCAAGATGTCGAGAATCATCGCTTCTCGACGCCGGACGCCTGCGGTCAGAAATTGGATGCAGAGTGCATCATTGAATCGATCGACGACGAGGCCCGAGAGCGAGTCGCCCTCGGCATGAACGAGGCGATACCCCGTCGTGTCGTGGGAAGGACCCAGCGAAAGCGCCTCGCGCGTTTGGAGGGCGCGGGTCAACCGATCGCGAAAAAAAGCGGCGTCGAGGTGCTCTGCGGGGTCGCGCGTGAGTATGCGCGTCACGATGGCTGACTTCGGCGAATAGAAGCCACGGCCCAAGAATTGTCCGCGGGGATCGGTCACGATCACTTCGTCGCCGGCCGTGGCGCCGCCTTCCATCTCGGCGACGGCCTGTGCATAGATCCAGGGGTGCCCGGCCCAGACCGGTTGAACGTGGCCTGGCTTCAGGCGCAACCGTGCCGTTGCGGCCGACGAAGCCGAGGGAAGAGAGCGGGATGCGGGCGTGTCCGAGGCCATGGGGATGCGTGAACGCCAGGCTACACCGATCGCCTAACCATCGGAAGGTACGTGTTTTGAAGGTGGCACCCCCCTTGCTATGATCGGAGACATGCCTCGTTCGCTTGGTTCGCTCGGTTTGCTTGCATCGCTGCCGCTCGTGCTCTCCCCGCTCCTTTGGGCGAGCGCGGCGTTCGCGCAGGCGCCCGCGGCTGCGGCTCCACCGCCGGCCGCCCCAGCACCCCCCACGGGCACACCTTCGGGCGGTGCGGCAAATTGCCCGCCTGGTAGCTGGTTCTGCGCCGATGCGGCGGGCAACACGGGACCCCAAGGCAGCGCCGGTGCAGCCACCCCGGCTCCCGCGGCGAGCGGTGGACTCCAACCGTTGCCCCCTCCGCCTCCGGTCACGAGTCCGCAGGGCTCCGGTGGCAGTGTCGCGGCGCCTCCGCCCTACGGTTACAAGGAGCGTTCGGCGCCTCCCGTCGTCGCGTATGTGCCGCCGCTCTACCCATATCCCTACCGCGAGTGGGGTCTGAACCTTCACTTGCAAGGTGCATTCATCGGCGCACGTCGAGACGTGGGCGCCGGCATGGGGGGCCTTGGCGTCGCGCTTCGAAACAAGCACAACCCTTACTTTGGCGGCGAGCTCAGCCTCGATTTCTACGGCGGCCGCGATTACAACGGCGACGCACGCGGCGAGGCAGCCCTCGGCTACAACGCGCTCTTCTTCGTCAATCCGCGCTCGTCGACGCAGCTCTACTTCCTCGCCGGGCTCGGTTTCGCAACCGCGCGCGTTCAGCGCACGGGGTACTACACCTACGAACAGCCAGTCGCCGGCGCGACGGGCTTCTACGCGACCGAAACCTACAAGTACACGTACTTCGGCGGGCAGCTCGGTACGGGTGTCGAGTTCCGCACGAGCCGCCACATCGCCTTCAACGTCGACCTGCGGTTCTTCATGCGCGGTCGCATCGACGGCAACACGCGGGTTCCTGAATACGTCTCGAGCGACGGTCGCGGTACGAACACCTCGGGCGGGGCGCTCCTCACAGCGGGTATGACCATCTACTTCTGACGCGCTATCTCGGCTAGAACGAAGGAGTGCGTTCCGTCTTTCCGAAAGTGCGGCTGCTCCTGGTCCTCTTTTGCGCGGGCCTCTTGCTTGCTATCGGAACGCCGCCGTTCAGCTTTCCGCTCGCGCCGCTGGTCGGCGTGACGGTTCTCGCCGCGGTACTCCTTCGCGAAGTTCCGAACGCGAAGACACCGCAGCGCACGATTCGGCGTGGCTTCGGTCTCGGCTTCGTGTTCGGTGTAGGCATCAACATCGCGGCGCTCCGTTTCGTACCAGCCGTCATCGTGCGGTTTACGCCGCTCTCCTTGCCGCTCGGTGTGCTCGCGCTCGTTTTGGTCTCCCTCGCGCAGGGGCTTGCATTCGGTGTTCTCGGAGGCGCGTTTGCAGCGCTGCTTCGCCTCGGCGTAAAGGCGCCCGTCGCGTTTGGCATGGCGATGTTCGCGAGCACGTACACGCCGGCTGTCTTTCCTTGGACCATCGTTACGGGCCTCACGCCATTCCCTCTGGCGACGCAGACCGCAGACCTCGTCGGAGAGCGCGGCGTTGCGGCCAACTGGGCGTTCATTTGCGCGCTCGTCGCATACGCCCACCATACGAAAGACAAGCGCGCGGCGATCGGCGCACTCGCGTCGGCGCTCGTGGTCTTCGGGTACGGTGCCGTTCGTCTCGCCGCCTTCCCGGTCACGGACGGATCGGTCAAAGTGGGGCTCGTTTCACAGGCCGTCGAACCGAAGGAACGGTGGATCACGAGCTTCGCATCGACCATCACCTCGCGCCTTCACGAGCTCACACGAAACACGGAACGCGAGGGCGCGACGCTCACGGTGTGGCCCGAAGCCGCTTACCCCTATGCGACCCCGCGCGGCACGACGTCGGATGTGTGGGGTGAGCGGTCCATCCTGGGGCCGGGCATCCGGGGTCCCGTGCTGACGGGGATCATCTTGCGGCACCCACCCAAGGTGCTTGGTCCCGACGACCCCGGCGGGTCCACCAACTCCGCGGTGCTCGTGACCTACGACAAGCTGCAAGGTGTTGGGCAGTTCTCGGAACCGTCGGACAAGATCCACTTGCTTGCCTTCGGTGAGCACGTGCCCTTCACCACCGTCTTCCCGCAGCTGCGACGCATCTTCTTTCGTGGCGGCAAAGGGCTCGTCCCCGGCGCACGGAATATCCTCCAGACGTCGGGCGACATTCGCGCGGGCATGCTGAACTGCTTCGAAGACACACTGAGCGACGCAGGACGAGGCGCACTCGTTGACGGCAAGACGGGCAAAGAAGCCAACCTACTCATCAACGTCACGAACGACTCGTGGTTCAAAGACTCGATGGAGTCACCCCTCCACGAACAGATGGCGCGCTTGAGAGCCGTCGAGCTTCGCCGCGATCTCGTTCGCGCGGTCAACTACGGTCCCCTCTCTCACATCGATGCGGCGGGTCGCGTGCGCGCGAGGCGATACGTGTCCGAGCCGACGTTCCTGGTCGTGAGCCCCACGCTGCGAGACGGTATGACCATCTTTGCGCGCGTGGGTGACCTGCCGATGGCCATCGCCTTTCTCGCCCTCTTCGTTTTCCGCGTCTTCGCGATCCGCACTCGGGCGAAGGGCATTGCGCGCGCATGAAAAAACCGCGAGAAGCCTGAGCTTCCCGCGGTCTTCTGACGCTTTTCGCCTACGCTAGCAGCCTTGCTCACGCAGTCGAAAGACGCCTACGGAAGCGGCTTTTCAGCCGATGCCGTCTTTGAGGGCCTTGAGGATCGAGGCGCGAACCTTGACGCTGGCGGCCTTCGGCTTGGTGACGATGAACTCACCGGGCTTGAAGGGGTTCGGGCGCTTCTCGCCGCCCTTGGACGCGGGAACCTTCTTCGCGCGGAGCTTGAGGAGGCCGGGGATGACGAACTCGCCCTTCTTCTTCAGTTCCTTCTTGATGAGGTCCGTGAGGCCCTCGAACACGCGGTTGACGCTCTTCTTGTCGAGCTCGCTGGACTCCGCAACCGTCGTGATGATCTCCGCCTTCGTGAGGCGCTTCTTCTTCTCGGCCATGTTCATTTCCTCCTGCAATCAGTTCGCACTTCCCAGCCTGTTCACTCGAACATTCTCCGTTGCCGGAGCGATGGTGCAGGTGTTCAGGACTGGACGGGTTTGCACTAAGCAAGGACCGGCATGCGCCGGATCCGTTCTCGACTCGGACCCCCGCGGGCGGCGTCCGTTTCCCTGAGAAGGACCGGCTTTTGGGCGGTTCCGCTCACGTTGCATTCATGGCTACACGTGGATTTCAGGGCCCGCAAGGAAAATAAATCCGCAAATGCCTATTTTTTCCTGGGCCGGATGGGCGGAGCTGCCTTCGGCACCCGGCCTCGTGCTTGTTCAGTGTTGACCTTTGGCTTCTGTTTCCTCCGCGCATTGGCCCGCGTTTCATCGCGATTTGTGCGCGTCCCACTCTTCGGACGAAGGGCTTTTCGTGTGGGCTTCTGAGTCGCCGTATCTGCGGCCTCCGCGGCAGCGCAGAGACGCGCCGTTTCCGCCCGCATCGCGCGGTCTTTGGCGGGCGTCTCGTGGTCCCAGCCGAGCAAGTGGAGGAGGCCGTGCCCGAGCAGCATGGTCACCTCCGCGAGAGTCGTCTTTCCGGCAGCTTGGGCCTGCTTTTGGGCTGTTTGGAGGCTGACGACGATGTCCCCCAGGAGGGCGCCTCGATGCTCGGAGAATTCCCCCTCGCGCAGCGGAAACGCGAGCACGTCCGTCGGCTTGTCTTTGTGACGATAGTCGCGATTGAGTATGCGCATCTCATCATCGTCTACAAATGCGATAGAAACCTCCTCTTTATTCAATTGAAGGAGGCGCATCATCGCGCTGAATCTTTGTTTGATGGCGGTGGCGCCAAGGGTGCGTGCGGCCGCCTTCGCGGCCTTTTGGACAGAGATGGTGAAAGGCACACATTGCCGTTACTCGGGTCGCGCGCCATCGGTCAATGAAAGGAGCGGCTCTCTTCGCGCGCTTCTGAACGAAGCGCCCGAGATCGAGTGGTCGAAATTTTGGCCCACCTTCGCGCGCCGTGCACAGTAGGGGCCATGGCAGCCCAGAACGTCCAGGCCCGAGACAAGCAACCCGACCAGATGTACACGGGCAAAGAGCGCCGTCGGCATCGCGTGTATGTTACCCGCAATACGGAGTATCATTTCCGTGACGGCTATTGCGTCGCGGTGCGCGACCGCAACACGGGCGAGTTTCTGCAAGGCCACCTTGCGCTCAAGCGTCGCATCGAAGGCGGGCTGAAGTTCTATCTGAATGGCGCGATCGTTCCGAACCCCGGTGACCCGCGCGAAGGCGAATCGCTCTTCTTCGCGACCGGGGGGCGTGACCTCGTCACGAGTCCCATCGAGAAGGTCGAACGCCCGGAAAAGCCGCTCGTTCTCGCCTATCCGACGGAAGGGAAGAAGCCGTCTGCGGACGACGACGCCTCGTGGGTTGCCTTCGCTGGCGACGACTGAGCTCCGCACGAAAGCGCGCCTCGCGCGTTCCCGTGATAGACTGCCCCTTCCGTGTTTTCGATTCCTCCCCGTGCCGAACTGCGCCAATCTCCGCTCCTCGGGCGTCGCGTATCGCTGACTCCGCTCGACGGTACGGACGCGCGAGAGCTCTATGCGGCGGTCGAATCGTCACGTCCGTTCCTGGAGCCTTGGCTCCCTTGGGTTCCTTTCGTCACCGAACAAGATTCTTCGTTTCGCTACGCCGAAGCGAGCGCTCTCGATTGGGATCAAGGTCGCGCCTGTCGCTTCACGATCCGTGAGCGAACCACGAACGCGTTTCTCGGCGTGGTGGGCCTCGAGATGCTGCAGCACGTGCATTTGAATTGTGACCTCGGCTACTGGCTCCGGCAGGAAGCGCATCGCCAAGGGTTCATGACCGAAGCGTGCGAGATCCTCCTCGCATGGGTCTTCACGCGCCTCGGCGCTCATCGTGTGCGCGTGGCAGCGGCGACGGACAATCACGCCTCTCTAGGCGTCATTCGGAAGCTCGGTTTCCGCTTCGAGGGGATCGCGCGCGAAGCCGAATACTGCCGAGGCCGGTGGCTCGATCACGCGTCGTTCGGCATGCTCGAACGCGAACGACGCATGTAATCTCGCGTACTTGTGCCGCTCGTGCGTTTTTCCGGTCACGAAAGTCCGCCCGCGGGCCTATTCGTTTCAGGAAAGGGCGAGAGAAAAATGAACAACTGGCTTCGTCGACATTGGGTGAAGGGGCTGACCGGCGTGATGCTCGTTGGCTGTCTGGGGGCGGGGGCCGTCGCTGCCAAGAACTTCTTCGCGGGTGATTGCTGCAAGCTCGGCGCTGCGTGTTGCAAGCCGGGTGCGGCGTGCTGCCACCATGCGAAGGGCGCGCAAGCATCCCGTTAGTCGACGTTGCGCACGCGTCTTCCGCTCGATTTGGCCATGGCGCGGCTCGCCGATGGAGACCGCACCGCGAGCAGGGAAGTATTCGCCCTGCTTTGGCCCAAACTCGAACGCTTCACGCGCAAAGTGCTGGGAGATGCACCTGACACGGAAGACGCCGCGCAACTCGCTCTCGAAAAGGTCTTTGCGCGCGCAAGTGACTACGACCCTTCGAGACCGGCGCTCACCTGGGCACTCGCCATTGCGGCATGGGAGTGCAAAACGACGGCGTCCCGTGCGCGTCGAGCGGCAGGTCGCGCGAGCGCCGCAGACGTGGGCGACCTTCCGGCAATGGCGCCGAATCCGGAAGAGGTTCTCATCGGTCAGCGCGTTCACGATGCTCTTCGCGACGCCCTCGAATCGCTCCCACTTGCCGATCAAGAGACCCTTTCTCGTGCCTTTCTCGAAGACCATGAAGGACCGAAAGACGACACCTTCCGCAAACGGAAGGAACGCGCGCTCACACGGCTCCGCGCTGCCATGAGGAGGCTCTATGGACGCTGAGCGCATCTTGGCGCGAGCTGAGCACGCCTATGAGCGAAGCCGGATGACGCTCGCGACCTGGCAGACGTTGCCGCTCGCGTTCCTCGTGGGGGTCGCGCTCTTCCTCGGCGGCCGCGTGCAGACGTCGCTCATGCTCGGCGCTGCCCTTCTCGCGCTCGGCTGGTTCTTCGCGTGGCGCGGACGGGAGCTCGGCAGAGCCATTCTTCCCGGGGTCGCGGCGGGCGTCGTTCCGCTTGCTCTCGCACTCGCGGCCCAAGCCTACGGGCACGTATGTACGGGAAGTGGCTGCATGTCTCTCTGTGTACCTGCATGTTCGTTCGGCGGAGCCGTTGCCGGCTTCTTGGTGGCCTATGCTGCGCGCGCAAGC
This sequence comes from Polyangiaceae bacterium, assembly GCA_046351415.1. GTDB lineage: Bacteria > Myxococcota_A > Polyangia > Polyangiales > Polyangiaceae > JABFRG01. The sequence goes on from JAXLYO010000008.1 coordinate 98,079, forward strand.
ACGGCACGCGGCCGTACGATTGCAGCTTCGAGTGCGCTCGCGCTACTCGTGGGGTCACTCGGCTGCTCGTGCGTCGGGTATGGCGGTGTCGTGGGGCTCGGAGTCGGACTCGCGGCGACACTCGTACCGACGGCGCTCGTGCTCCGGCGCGCGTAACCCTCGTCTTGCCGGACGAGAGCATGTCGGAAAATAGGGGTGTGGCGTCTTCGCGCAACCCTTCGCCCCGCCATCGGCGACTGCTAGAGACCGAGCATGGCGTATGGGAAACGAGGGGTGACGTCGCTTTTCGTCGCGCTTTGGTTGGCCGCCTGCGGTGGGAAAGTCGTCGATGCTCCGCTCGGGTCGAACAAGGCGGACTCACCCGGTACGCCAACGCCGCCATCCGCCACCGCGACGACGCCCGTCCCGATTCCCGTGCCGACCACCACGTCGACCGCTACACCCGTGGGGCCGCTCCCGACGGGGCCGCTTTCCCAGTGTGGTCTACTCGCGGGTGATCGCGAACAACTTCTCTCAGCCTTCGGACGCGCCCGCTCCCTTGGCATCTACGAGGTGACCGCCGTGGTCGAGGAGTGCTCTGGCGCGGGTGGCCTCCACATGATGCTCCAGCGTATCCTTGGCTGCGGGCCCACGAAGACGGTACATTTCGGCGAGCACACGTGTATGAGCGATGCGCCGTACGTCGTGGGTGACCGCGTGGTCGTCGGCGTGGCCCCCGAGTCAGGCTCCAGCGAGTTCACGACGGTCTGGTGCCTCGAAGACATCAAGCCTTGGGACGGCGTCGCGCGCGCGATCCGAAAAGTGCAGCCCGGAGAGACCGACGCACAGGTGCTTGCAAAGTACATTTGTTCGCCGTGAGTGCACCGCTCGAGCGAACGCGCGTGGTTCGGCATGCGTCAAGGCGAACGACGCACCCTAGTTTGCACGGGCAAGGCGCGACTTGATGGCCGTAATGGCTTTGACCAATGCGCCGTTCTTGTGGAGGCACGCATACGCGTCGACGACGACGGGTTTCTTTTGACCGGGAGTCTTTCGATACGTGAAGGAGTGCAGGGGCCCCAGGAGATCGAGATATGCAAGTGCGCGACCGTCGCCCACGTCAGCAGCCTCTCCGAAGTACTGCACCGCCTCGCAATCCTGTCCTGCTTCCTTGAGTGCCAGCGCGACTGCGAGAGGTCGCGAAGCCTGTTTGCGCACATGGGGAACCAGGAGTGCCCGCTCTGCGCGGGAAATGGAAACTTGGCTATTGGGTGCAAAAGTGAGCCGGTAGAGGACATCCACCGCGGCCGCGTTGGGGTGTGCCTCAAGCAAACTGTATGCGGCATCCATAGTTGCCGGAACCGTTGCGGCCTTTTCGATGTCCGCGAGATAGGCCGGGCCAACTGCATCATCGGGTTGTGCGTTGGAGAGGTGCGCAAGCGCCGATAGCGCAACGGTTGCGTTGCCATTTGCGAAGCAGCCGCTGGCGATCACCCGCTGGAATTCGGCCCTGCCAACGTTCTCGCGTGCTCTTTCCAGGATGGACCGCCCGGCTTGAATCTCGCAGTGCTGAAAGTGACGAATCGCAGTCGCTGCGGATTGCTCCGCGGCGGGAACGTCCGTGCCTGCCGCTCCAAAATAAGCTTGCGAATTTGGAGTTTGCGGAGTGATCGCTGCGTTACCGACGGGCACGGCGGTAACGCTTGCAGGGGCGGCTGGCGCATCGCAGGCCCGGGCGATGACTGTCACCAGGGCGCCGAACGCAAGTGCGGCACCGCCTATTCTCACGGCGTTCTGCTTCCGTTTCGGGGGCCAGCCGACTGTAGGCGCGTGCGGACTTGGGGCGAGGGAAGCGGATAAGGCGGAGCCTGGTCGCTCGCTGGAGCCACTCCATAGTGGTGGCGAGCTTGGCAGGACGGGCGGGGGCAGTCGTTGGGGGTGCGGGGCGATGGGGGTGGGAGCCGGTGGGCGAACGGAGCCCCAGCGGACGGCTTCGTTTGGGCACGCCGGCGCAAGTTCGAGCAACGTTTCCTCGACAGCGAACGCGTCCGCGGGCCTATCGGCAGGACTCTTCTCCAGAAGATGACGCACGAACGCCTCGAGGCGAAGGTCGATCGTGATCCCGCTTCGTCGTTCCTGCATGGACGGCACCGGAGCCGTTACTTGCGCGGCGAGTAGCATTACCTCGTTGGGCGCGTCGAACGGGCGCGACCCGGTGAGCATCTCGAAGAGCAGGATGCCGAGGGAGTATAGATCGGCTCGGGCATCGACTGCCTCACCAAGAGCCTGTTCGGGAGCCATGTACGCCGGCGTCCCGTACACCATACCCACCCGTGTGAGGACGGACCCGTTCTGGAGCCGCTGCGAGGCGAGGTCGTTCATGGGTACGCGGGCTATGCCAAAGTCGAGGACCTTGACGAAGTCCGGGTCGTCGCCTCGATCGACGAGCATGATGTTCTCTGGCTTCAAGTCTCGATGCACGATGCCGAGTACATGAGCGCCGCAGAGTGCAGCGCATACCTGGCGTGCGATATGCAGCGCGCGTCGCGGCGGAAGGGCGCCGTACTGGTTGAGCGCGTCACGTAGGGAGATCCCCTCAATGTACTCGAGCACGAGAAAGAACGAACCGTCAGGGAGCTTGCCGAAGTCCGTGGCGGCAGCGACGTTGGGGTGTTCGATATGGCTGGCGGCGACGGCCTCGCGCTCGAATCGCGCAACCACGTCTGGTCGATCCCCCATCTCTGCATGAAGCACCTTGACGGCGACACGCTTGTGCATCATCACATGTTCAGCGAGGAACACCGCCCCCATCGCACCTTCGCCCAGGCATCGCTCCACGCGATAGCGATCGCTGAGTACGCAGCCAGGCGCAAGCGCGTGGCCCCCCAACTCCGAGCTATCCGACGCACCCGGCCCGCTCACGATTTTCGTTTCCGCCAAAGAAGCCGGCGGCTTCGTGACCGCTGCGTCTGACGTGGGCGCGAGTGAACGGGCAGTAGCAGACCACATGTCGTTGCACTCAGGAATGCGGGGTGGGGAGCTCAAGACCGCGATGTTCGCTTGTGGGACGCGGAGAGTGCGCCGGTCGCTCTGGAGGAGCGGCGCGATTGCCCACTACGCTCTCCAACAGCTGATCCACGCGCGCAGTGTTCATGGATGGATCATGCGAAACGCATGCGGCTTCGACAACGAATACTTCGGGTCACTCAGGCGCGAATTGAAAGGAAGGTGCACAGACACCTCGCCGGAGCGCCGGAGGTTGCTAGGTTCGCTCGAAGTGCGGTGACTTGTAATAGGTTTGTCGACAGTGGTGCGCGCTTGCTTGAGCAGCGAACCGATGAGGATAGGTTTTCGCGCGCTAGCTGACTTCACTGCCGCTATCAGATGCTCGAGGGACGGCCACCTTGTCGTTGCGCGTCGAAGGTTGTTCCAAGGTTCGGTGTTTGCGCATCAGCCGATAGATGTATGTCTTATTCACACCGGCGAGCTCTGCAGCCCTCGGAACATCGCCATTGGCGCGCACAAGGAGACGGCTGAGGTAGGCACGTTCACCGATTTCCATCCATGCTTGCCGGAATGTCGGCAAGTCACTGTCAAAGGCGATCCCCTCTTGATCGGGGGCAGTCTTCATAGGCGAAAGGGGGGAGGACGGCCTCGGTGTTGTCTGGACGACGTCGAAGATTCCTGAGGCGCCGTCGAACAATGGAGTCGGCGCGTGAAGCGGTAGCGGCGTGAGAGCGACAGGCGCAGCCATTGCGGGTGGAGCTTGGGTCATTGCCCCCTCCGCCCCCAGCGCTGACACACGCTCGAGCAGGTTGCGAAGCTCGCGCACATTCCCGGGCCACGCACGACCAACGAAAAGCGTTTGAGTAGAAGCGTCGAGCGGCGGAGCATGCGGACCGCGAAAATGCGCAACCAAGAGCGGAATGTCTTCAAGCCGGTCTCGTAGCGGCGGCACCGTTACGGAGAGAACGGCGATGCGAAAGTAGAGGTCTTGCCGGAAACGGCCGTCCGCTACCATCGCTCGGAGGTCGCGGTGCGTTGCGAAGACAAAGCGCACATCTACGGGGCGATGGAAAGACTCGCCGACTCGCCGAATGGTCCGGCTTTCTAGCACCCGCAGTAGACGGGACTGTAGCTCCAACGGGACCTCGCCGATCTCGTCAAGGAACAGGGTACCACCATTCGCGGATTCGATGGCACCAGCGCGCGCTTCGTGAGCACCTGTGAACGCGCCCTTTGCGTGACCGAAGAGCTCCGACTCCAGCAGATTCGCGGTGAAGCACGCACAATCCACGATTCCAAACGGCATGGCAGCCCGGGTCGAGAGCCGGTGAACGGCACGAGCGACCACATCCTTCCCGGTTCCCGTTTCGCCTTGGATAAGGACGGGCGAGTCCACCGGGGCGATCTTCTCGACTCGCGCGCAAACATCGCGGATCGCGCGACTATTGCCAACAATACCATGGAATCCGGCGCTTCGGACGGTTCGCGGATTGCCCGGCGTGTCCCCGCTCATCGTATTGAAGATGGCGAGGGCGAGTACGTTCAGCAACGAATACTTTGCGCCGTCACAGGCCAAAGGCATCCAAGCCGTGTCCCACTGTCAGCACCTTCTGGTCTCTGCTCGGTCGGCTCCTGGCGAACCAAGAACGGTGAGAGGTGCCCTTTGCTCGCGGAGAGCGAAGGTTCACATGCTTGGTCTGATCCCGCGCCTAGGTGCCAAGCTCAATGGGGTAGCTTCGGTCAACGAACAGTCGGCGAAGCGCTCAAAACGCGACCTGCGTTCCGAACATGATCGTACGCGGTGCACCCGGCCTCGCACCGAACGGTCTGCGCGCGGTGAGATACTCGTTGCCGAGAATGTTCTTGCCGATGACATAGAAGGTGAACGGCTTCATCTTGTAGTTCACGGCTGCATCCAGCAAGAAGTACGCATCGGTGAGCTGCTTGTCGGTGGGAAGCGCCTGCCCTGGGCTTTCGCGCATGTCGCCGACGAAGGTACCCGCGAGGTTCAGCCCTGCTTGCTTCGTCTCGATGCCAACGTTCGCCGTCCATTGGTGGATCGGGATGTAGGGGAGCTCGTCGCCGGCCTTCACGGTGCCGTACAGCGGATCGTTCGACGTGAACGTCGAGCGGAAGAACGCCTGCGTCAGCGTGTACGAGACGCGCGCTGGCATGACGGCGCCCTTCCAGAGCGGTACGTCGGCCTCCCCGAAGACCTCGGCGCCGTAGATGTCCGCGCTGCCTCCGTCGATCTTGCGATCGATGTTGCGTGCCTGGCAGCCATTCGACTCGCTGCAGATGTCGGTGAAGTTGGAGTAGTCGTTGTAGAATGCAATGACCTCGGCGCGAAAACGGCGGCTCGTATACCTCGCGCCCCCTTCGAAGTTGGTGCTCGATTCGGGCCTACCCGAGGTGTCGCCTGCGGGAGACGGCGTGAAACCGCGATGTACACCCGCCAGCAAGCCGAATTCGCGCGTGAATGCGTAGTAAGCGCCGACTCCGGGCAGGAGCACGTGGTAGGCCGCGCCCGTTTTCGTGCGCTGCAGGGCGTCCTCCAATTGCGACTGGATGAACTCGACGCGAACGCCCGGGGTCAGATAGAGGTTCTTCCACTGGATGGCGTCACTCGCACGAAGCGCGAGTGCGTAGGTCCAGGCGCGATTGATGGCCGTGTCTTGCGTGCGATTGCCGTCGCTCACGAGGTCGCCGGAAACGACGCGATAGCCATCTTGAGTATGACGTCGATCGATCTCGTCGTTGTGGAGCCGGATGCCGTACTCGATGCGGTGAGAGATGGGGCCGGTTCTGGCGTCGAGGGTCGCGACCGTATCGAGGCCTTGCGAGACGAACACGCGGTGGTTCGGGCCGATCATGATCGTCTCGGCATCGCTGAGACTGTTCTGCGCACCCGTGAGGACCCCGTAGTAGACCCTGTTGCGACTCGTCGAGGGGTCGGAGAGCACGCTCTCGATCGACGTGTTTTTGAATTCGTTCACCTTGCGCCACGTTCGATCGAGATCGTGACGATAGACCGTCGTGCGCAGCTCGAACTTCGAGGTCGGAGTGTAACGATGGCTGACCGCGATCGAGGTGCGGTGCCACTCCATTCGGTCGAATCGGCTCGCGAAGTACCTTCGGTACGGATCTTTGCGGAAGTCTTCGTCACTCAGACCCAAGTAAGTTTCGTTCGAGATCTCGTTCGAGAAGGTGAACTTCACGCCGAGCTCGTGGCGTTCGCGCGCGTCGGGGTCGAGGACCCAGCGCCCCTTCGTCATGACCTCGTTGCGTGAGAAGCCCGTGTCTTGATCGAGGTTGTCGATATGCTTGAAGCCTGTCGACCCGAGATGGATTCCTTCGACGAGAAGACCAGCCGCGTCATTGCCAAGTCCGAAGCGTCCGTGGAGCTTGTTGTAGCCGTACTGTCCGATCGCGGCGTCGGCGAAGCCTTGGTGCCCGACCGGCACATCGTGTGTGAGTAAGTCGACCGCACCACCGACCGTTTGCGGGCCGTAGGCCACCGAACCTGGACCCTTCACGACGCGAACGCTCCGCATGCGTGCCATGAGGGGGAAGTAGTAAGCAGCAGGCGCCGAGTACGGCGCGGGGCCGAAGAGGATGCCGTCCTCCATGAGCGTCACCTTCTTGCTGCGGTCGGAGCTCGCCCCTCGAATGCCGATGTTCGGACGAAGGCCGTAGCCATCTTCCCCACGCACATAGACTCCGGGAACCAGCGGAAGGATCGCATGCGGGTCATCGTGCTTGAAGCGCTTCAGGGTTTTCTCGCCGATGACATGCGCCGATCCGCCTGCGTTGGCGAGGCGCTGACCTCCGACGCGTACGTCCTCGACCTTCTCCGCCTTCTCGACCTCGGCCGCCTTTTCAGGAGGTGGCGGAGGAAGCTCTCTTCGTTCTTCGGGCGGAGGCGCCAGCGGCGTCGCGGGAGCGCTCGATGTCGCCGGTGCTGCGGAGTCCGTTGCTACTGGCGTAACGGTAGACGATGGTGCTGGCTCGTCGGCGCTCGCATACGTCGGCGTCAGTAGGGCCCACGCGGCCGCACTCGCACCGACTAGCGTCGGTATGCGGAGGCGAGATGCAGTGGCCGGGAGGAGGGTTCTTTGGAGATCCATGATGCCTGGGCGATGCCGTCGTCGATCTTCGTGAGGTCAACGGAGGGGTCGATGAGAAGAGCGGGCTTTCGGCCGTTCAGAGAGACGTGTGCTTCTGCGCGAACTTCGACGGGGACTCCGAGGCGCGTCTCTTCCACCTTCTGGATGTGGTGTGCGAGGGCGAGCACGAGATCCGGTTGTGTCGGGAAGTCGTCCAGCTGACGCGCCGTCAGGTACTTGTCAGGGGAAACTTCCCACGTGCGGCGCGTGTCTTTCGACGTGACGAAGTACGTGACGTTGCCGCTCTTCTCGCGACACATCACCTTCCACGAAAAGCGCATGCCCTGCTCGTGCCACAGCACGTTGCCGTCATAGGCGTAGTGGCGAAGCGGGAGCAAGACCTGCAGAACGGCATAGCCTACGAGCAAGGCCGTGCCCACGCGCGAAAACGGCTTCGGAGCGATAGTTGTCGGCGCGGGTTCGATCGTGTGGGGCCTTCGCGCGAAGCGCTGGGCGAACTTCCGGGGCCAGGAAGAATCGAAAAATGCGAGGGCCGACACGACCATGATCGTCGGGAACATGCCAATCGGGAACAGCACCTGCGTCATCGCATGGAACGCGATCACGACGACATACGCATAGGGGCGCGTGCGGCGGGCGAGCAAGAACGCCCACACCGTCGTGTCGAACAAGAACCCTGCCCAGCTGAAGGCAATGGCTGTTTCTCGGAGGGCGAACCATCGACCCAAAACGGGCAGCCCTGCGTTCGCGTTCAGCCAGATGTTGAGAGGTTCTGCGTGCAGGAGCCAATCGGAAGAGAGCTTCGCCAGGCCTGCGTAGAAGTAGACCGTGGCGATTTGGAAGCGCAGTAGATATGTGCACCATGCAGGGAACGTCGTTCGGCTCTTTGCGGGGTTCCGCCACGCGTCGACCGAATAGGCGCTGCCGAGCGGCATCGTGAGCATCAGAAGCGAGAGCAGGACGATGAGGTAGTAATGGTTGAGGTAGTTCGTCACGTCGATCGCGTTCACGTACGTGAAGAGCAGCACGAAGAGCGCCATGCTCGCGCGATAGAAGAAGCCCGCGGCGATCGTGAGGCCGAGCACGAGCAGAGCCACGAACACGCCCTTCATACCGAAGGCCCCGAGGGGCTTGACGAACGAGAGCCCCCAGTACGTGAAGTGAAAGGTTGGCCGAACGATGAGCTCGTCGATCCATCCGTAGTAGAGGAATCGGAAGGCGCTGATGGCCATCATCACGCCGAACGCCACTCGGAAGAACGCGAGGGCCGCGGCGTCTTTGGGGGCGGCGAGTCGTGCTCGCAGAGATTCAATCATTGTCGCTACCGACGTTTCCGGGGAGCGTGAGTGTGAGGACGCCCTTCAGTTCTACCTTGATGTCGGTGTCGACAGCCTTCACGGCGGTACGCGCTGCCTTCACCTGGTCGAGAGACGTTTGAAGGCTTTGCTCGAGAGACGCGTCGGGGAGCGCACGCACCTTGGCAATCGCCGTATCGAGGTCGGATCGGAATCGGTTTGCGAACTCCTCGTTGCCGAGGCCCACGAGAACGTCGTCGAATCCGACGCTCGACCCGTCTGCGGCGCATCCGAAAAAGAGCATCTTCAGACCTTGGAGATTGGCGACGATGTGGTCGCGAGAGATCTTGGCGAACTTGCTCTCCAGCATCTCGGGGCACGTGGGCTTCGTGCATTTGACGATTCCGGCGGGCTCGCCGAGCTTGTCGTCTTTCAGCCACAGCGTGAGCTGTGCGCCGGCGCTAGCTGCGGCGCTGACGGCGCGATTGTCGGCATCGTAGATCTTGCTGCCGTGTCCTGCCGAAGTGAACGCGCCGAGGAAGTTGCCCTTCGTGGGCTCCCAGGCTGCGAGAAGCGCGACCGCGCGCGCTTCGAGGTCGTCGGCGACGACCTTCGCGTAGGCCGCTTTGCGGGTTTTCTGTTCGGCTGCGGAAGGCCAGAGACCGTTCTTGTTGATCGGGTCGTCGGCCGCGCAGGCGTTCGTGTCCCCCTCGAAGAAGAGAAGGTACTCGAGTGCCGAGAGTCCACGCGCTGCCATGTTGGAGGTCGTGCCGAAGTCGGTCGCCTCGTACGCTTTCGTCGCGATCACCTGTTCGACCGCACACCGCGCATCGAGTGGCCACGCATAGAACCCAGCGCGAAGGTCTTGGCCACCGGTGTCGACGGCCGGGTCCTTCGTAGCGAGTGGACCGAACACGAAAGCTTCCGTCTTTTGCCATTCGAGCATCGCGGTGACGAACGAGCTTCGCGCGGCCGCGCGTTCCGTTTCACCGCCGGCGGCGGCGGCAAATGCGGCAACGGACGTTTTCAAGTCTCGAAGCTTCTCTTCGAGGCTGCCGTATTGCGAAAGGGCGCACTGACCGACCGATGCGACGAGGGCAGAGCGACCCGTGTCGGTCGGTGAACCCGACGCACCGCTACTGGGAGCGCGCTCCCGCGTGCACGCTCCGAACGAGACCGCGGCGAGAGCGAATCCGACCACGGCGGCGACTCGGAACGGCCCACGGGAACGGAAGAAGCGGGGGGACAATCGGGGAAATCGGCGCGTCATGTGGAAGGAGGGAGCCCGTCGCGCACGAGGGGGCACGGCGGATTCCGCACCCTAGCGGGGCCATTGTTGAAATCAACTATCATTACCAATTGGCAATGATTTGTTCCCTGGAACCTCGCCTGCAGGGTGCGATGGGCCGAATCTCGCTCGGTTTCTTCCGACGTCGCGGCTAAGCTGCGTCCGCACATGAGCGGCCGCTGGCTCACCCCCCTCACTGACCTCAAGACCAAGAAGGGCGACCGCGATCCGCGGGCGATCGGGGGAAAAGCAGCGCGGCTTGGCTGGCTTCAAGATCGTGGATTCCCTATCCCGGAGACGTGGGTTCTGCCGGCGGAGGCCTTTCGAAATGCCATGCGGGCGCTCCCCCCGGGGTACGAACCGAGGTCGCTGCTCCGGGCGTCGACCCCGCGTCTTCTGTATGCCCGCACCGAAGAAGCACATCGGGAGATTCTCAGGCTTACGCTTCCCCGTGACATCGAAGCAGAGCTCGCGGAGTTCTTCGCCAAGGTCTCGGCCTCGGCGCCGTGGGGCCTTGCCGTCCGTTCGAGTGCGACATGTGAAGACGGCGCCCTCGTATCGATGGCCGGCCTTGCGGACACGAAGCTCGGGGTGCGCTCGAAAGAGGAGCTCGTCGAAGCGGTCAAGTACGTCTGGGCGTCACTCGCGTCGGCCCGGGCGCTCTCGTATCTGGCCTCCCATGGCGTACGAGACGTGTCGATGGCCGTGGTCATCCAACGCGTGGTGCAAGCGCGCGCTGCCGGAGTGCTTTTTACGCAAGCGCCCAATGCGGGCCATGCGGGTGAGCGTCTCGTCAACGCGACGCTGGGACTCGGGCACGACGTCGTCGGCGGTCAAGTCGAACCCGATGTATGGTACATGAAAGCGGACGGCCGTGTGTCGTCCGTCACGCTAGCGACGAAGGAATCGCCGACCGCAAAAGGTACCTTCACCGACGCACCTGCCCTGCGCGAGAGCGATCTTCGCGAGCTCTCCGACTACGCGTCGAAGCTCGAAGGCGCCGCACGCGAGCCGTGGGATGTCGAATTCGTGTGCGACGAATCGAAGCTCTGGATCGTGCAGGCGCGTCCCGTTACGGGTCGCGGCTTTCCGGACGGCGGCAATGCGACCACGATATGGACCAACGCCAACGTGGGCGAGGCGCTTCCAGGCGTAGCAACTCCGCTCACGTGGTCCGTTGCCGGTGCATTTTCAGAGGCGGGCTTTCGCAGCGCATTCGCGACGCTCGGGTGCTCCGTTCCGAGAAGCGCCAAGCTGGTCGCCAACGTCCAAGGACGCTTCTATCTCAACTTGTCGCAGTTCCTCCGCATCTCGGCGCAGGTGCCTTGGCTCGATCCGAATACACTTCTTTCGTTGGGCGGCGTAGGGGACCCTGGTGACCTGACGGTTCCGCCGGTATCGCGGCGTCAGTTCTATTCGCGCCTGCCGCTGACGGCGACGCGTCTCGTGCGCGAGCAGCTGCGTCTCGACGACATGGTGAATCGCTTCGAAGAATTTGCCGAGCGTGCCAAGGAGCATCATCGTTCGCTCGACCTCGGCGTCTTGCCAGACGAAGGTGTCGCGAAGACGCTCCGAGATCTCCAAGCATTGCTCGAGCGAACCGGAACGGTCATGCTCACGAGTGCCTCGAGCTCGCTTGGCGCCAATCTCGCGCTGCGCATGCTCGTGGCCCGCGCATTGCCTGACGACGCGGAACGTCTCGCGCAAGCCCTCACGGCCGGCATCCGAGACCTCGAGAGCGCGCGGCCTGCGCTCGGCATGGCACGTGTCGCCAAGGTCGCGAAGGGGGACCCGGAGGCGCGCGCCATCATCGAGCAGGGGATCACGCGTATCGAACAGCTTCCAGAGGGCCCAACGCGGCGCGCTCTGGCGCACTTCCTCGAGCTCTATGGCGACCGCGCCGTGCGCGAAGCCGAGCTCTCGACGCCCCGATGGAAGGAAGACCAAACGCATGTACTTACCATGCTTCGGGTCGCCCTCCGCGAGGGGCCACGGACCGCCGAAGGTGCGGAAACGGCATTCTCCCGCGCACGAGAAGGGGCGGCGGTCGCCCTCGAAGAGCTCTCTCCCAAGTTGGGGCTCGCGACGGCTCCGCTCCTGCGGCATCTCGTCGCGCGCACGCAGAAGGGGGCACGTCTCCGCGAACGCATGCGCAGCTGGGTCACCACCGTACTCGGACTCATCCGGGAGGCCGCGCTCGAAGCGAACCGGCGTCTCGTTCGACTCATGCCGGACCTCGAGACGGAGCCCGAGTTCCGGACATCGGGGGGCCCACGTGCCATCGAAAGCGTGTTTTTCCTCACGATCGACGAGGTCATGCAAGCCCTGCAGACGGCACGCGCCGACTTGGGACCTGTCGTGAGGTCGCGGCGAGGCGAGTACCTTCGCGACGTGCAGCGTCCCGACCCGCCTCCGACCTTTACGGGCGCTCCTCCGCCCATTCCTCTTCCGCCAGCTCAAGGTCACGAGCTTCCGGGCGTGGCGGCGAGTGGTGGCGTCGTCGAAGGCATCGCGCGCGTGCTCTCGGGCGCAGAGCAGATGGGCGATTTTCTGCCGGGCGAAGTGCTCGTCGTGCAATCGACCGACGTGGGCTGGACGCCGCTCTTTCCCCTCGCCGCAGGCGTCGTTACACAGCTCGGTGGCGCGCTCTCTCATGCGGCGATCGTCGCCCGCGAATTCCGCGTTCCGAGCGTCGTGAACGTGGCCGACGTGACGCGTATCATCAAGACCGGCGAACGCATCCGCGTCGATGGAGATCGCGGACGCGTCGTTCGCCTTTCTTGAGCAGGCCGTCTTCTACTCGGTGACGGTCACCTTGTTCATCTTGACCGGCGTGACGGGACGGTCGTTGCCGTCTGTCTTCGACTTTTCGATCTTCGTGACGACGTCCATACCCTCGATGACCTTGCCAAACACGGGGTGCTTCGAAGCGCCGGGCGAGAACCAGTCGAGGTAGCCATTCTGAGCCGTGTTGATGAAGAACTGGCAGGAGCCGCTGTTGGGCGCGCCCGTGTTCGCCATCGAGAGTGTGCCCGGCGTGTTGGAGATCTTCGCCGTGTGCTCGTCCTTGATGGTGCCGTCGGGGCCGTCTCCGGTTCCTGCGCGGGGGCTCTTGGGGTCCTTGCTGTACGGGCAGCCGAATTGAAGCATGAAGCCGTCGATGACGCGGTGGAAGTGGAGGCCATCGTAGAAGCCGCTCTTCGCGAGCTTCACGAAGTTCGAAGCCGTGATGGGCATTTGGTCGACGAAGAGCTCGACTTTGATGTTGCCGAGGGACGTTTCGAGAAGTGCAGTCGGATTTGCCATGACGACGCACGGTAGATGCGTGCGTGCATCATGGCAACGCCAGACCTGATTTCGACGGAGTTCGATTGGCTCGGGAAGGTCCCGAGGTCGCGCCGGATGGGGGAAAAGGACCGCGGAGCGCGGGGTGGGGGGGGGGGGTGAGGGCGCCCAGGCTTCGTTTCCGCTCCGCACAAAATCCCCGGCCGCTTGCCTGGACGCCTCCCGACGAGGCGGCCGAGTCGGCGGCTGCTGGCCGGGGATTTTTGCGTTCGCTCTCACTTCGCCGCGCCCCGCGCCCCGCTCGCATCAGCTGCCCACAGCTTCCCTCGATGGTCGGACTAGTGGACCGGCCAGGGGAGCGGGTAGCGCTTGCCCGTCGCGCGATCGAGGAGTTCGAGGCGCGTTCCGCGCTCCGTTTTGGGGAACACGACGCCAATGCGGGACACGAGCTTCGCCGTGAGGTCGGGCGCGCCCTTTGGGCTTTCCGCACCGAGCAGGGGAAAATCGAAGCGGACACGTTCGATGAGCGCCGGTCCTTCGTAGAGCTCGAGCGCGAACCGACCAAACGCGCGTGGCGTGGGGGTGCTCGTCGTTCGTTCGAGCGGATGCGTGCCGAGCAGAATGACGTCGCCCTTGTCGTACCGCAGGTCGAAGAGCCACTTGTCCTTCGTGACGAGCGGAGTCGGGTCCGGTTGGTCTTTGACGAACGTGAAGATGGGGCCGCCATCACCGAGAGACGCGTCGCTTGCGCCACTGTCGCGTGCGGGCGTGCGACCGCTGTCCGCCGATGCGTCCCCTCCGTCGGCAGCCACGCTCCCGCCGTCGCGAGCGAGACGATTTTCACCGCGACCCGCACTCGCGAGGACGAGGGGGCAGAGGCCGAGCGCTAGCGCAATCGTCAGACGTCGCACGACCATGCGGTATTCCACGCTTCATCCGGACCGCCAAGCGATTTCCAGAGGAGAGCCAGCTCGCTGTCTACCGGCGCTCGCCATTCGAGCACACGCCCGCGATGGGGAAACCGAATGCGGGCCGCATGCAGGGCGATACGTCGTATCGCCATGACGCTGCCGTCGTCGCCCGTGAAGCTCGTTGCACCTCCATAGTCCTTGTCACCAAAAAGCGGCAGCCCCGCGTGGGCCGCGTGGAGGCGGAGCTGATGCGTTCGACCGGTCTGTGGTTCGAGTGCGAGAAGCATCGCCTCCGCAGTTCGCTCGACGAGGGCCGTGTGCGTCGTGGCGAGCGTTGCGTCCTTGCCGCCGATCATGCGCAGGCGTGGATTCTTTGCACGCCCGATCGGAGCATTCCAGATGCGCGCCATGGACGTGAAGCGTTTCGTCGGTTGGGCGATGGCAAAATACCTGCGCTCGTAGTGACCTTCGTCTCGGGCGCGGGAAAGTTCGTCGCGGGCCCGTTTGGACAGCGCGAACGTGACGACGCCACTCACCAGGCGATCGAGTCTGGATGTAGCATGCACATGTTCACTCGTGCGCCCTCGATGTGCTGCCACGAGACCGCGGAGCGAGTCCGATTCGCTCTTCTGATCACCGATGGTCGAAATGCCTGCAGGCTTGTGCACGACGCAGAGCTCCTCGTCCTCGAAGAGGATGTCGAGCTTCCCCTGCGGGCTCCGGTCGTGCGCGCTCTCCGGCTCTTGGATTCGAATTTCGTCTCCGGGAGAGAGCGGATGCGCCTCGATTCTGGCTCGAACGCTTCCAACGAACACGCGGCCGTCCCGAACGAACGTGCTCGGAATGCTCAGCTGGGCGAGTACGACCGCGAGCGTTTTTTCGGAGGAAACAACGAATCTTTTCATGATTTTGCCGAGCCCCCGAACGCATGGCTCTCGGATCGGGGAAGCGTCGGGTATGATCGCGCGTATCTTACCGGAAGGACCATGAACAACCCCTACAATCCAGGCGGCCCCCCGGGCCAACCCTCTCCCTACGGCTACGGCCCACCGCCCGGTGGCTACGGCGCACCGCCTGCGGGCGGTTACGGCGCTCCTCAGGCGAATCCGTATGCGCCTCCCGGCTATGCCGCACCCGTGATGGGCTACGGCGCTCCGGGGTTCGGACAAGTTCCGTTCAATCCGGCGCAAGCCGCGCCCGAAGGGACGGGGGCACCGCTCCTCAAGTGGTTCATGCTGGCGGCGGTCGTGCTCCCCGTGATCTTCTCGGTGATCGGCGGCGTCATCTCGGCCATCGGCGACGGCAACGAAGACGTTCAAGCAGCGGGCGGGCTCGTCATGATGGGCGGATGGTGCTTCGCGCCCATCTACTTCATCTTGATTCCGATCTGGGTCTACCAGTCGTGGCAAATGCTGCCGAGCGCCTATCGCGTGACGGGTTCCGGCAAGATGGTGTCGCCGGGCCAAGCCGTCGGCTTCATGTTCATCCCGTACTTCAACGTGTTCTACTGGAACTTCATCATCAGCATGGGGTACTGCGATGCGCTGAACTACCTGCTGCAGGGCCTCGGTTCCGCCAAACGCGCACCCCGTGGCCTTGCGCTCGCGGCGTGCATCTGCTCGATCATCCCGTACGTGAACATCCTCGTGGCTCCGCTGCTCTGGCTCATCTACGCGTTCATGACCGACGGCGCGAAGAAGGAGTTCTTGCAGCTTTCCCAGAACCCCGCCCCGGCCGTCTAGCGTCGTCCGGCGGCATTCCCAGAATCCCTCGGCTCCCCTCTCTGGATGGCTTCCAGAGAGAGTGGAGCCGATGGTCTTTGTGGGCGCAGTTCGTTTCGAAAGAATCGCGATTTCTCGCAATTTGTGCGAGCCTTCCGAAAGCGCACATGACCGAAGGCCAAGACCCCATCATCGGCACCGTTATCGGTGGCAAGTACAAGATCATCCAGCTCCTCGGCGAAGGGGGAATGGGTTGCGTCTACATGGGCGAGCAACAGCTCGGCACCTCCACGCGCAAGGTCGCGGTCAAGACGCTCCACAAGCACCTGTCGATGGATCCGCAGATTCGCGCGCGCTTCATGCGTGAGGTGAGCACGGTCGCGGAGCTGGAGCACCCGAACACGATCCAGGTCTTCGACTTCGGTACGACGACGGATGACGTGCTCTACATCGTCATGGAGTTCGTCCAAGGGCGAAGCCTTGCGGACATCCTCGAGAAGGACGGTCCCATGGACGCGACGCGTGCGCTCCACGTGCTCCAGCAAATCGTGGGCTCTCTCGAGGAAGCCCATGGGCGCGGCATCATCCATCGCGATTTGAAGCCCGAAAACGTGGTCCTCACGGAGAAGGCCGGCAAGAAGGACTGGGTCGAAGTGCTCGACTTCGGCATCGCGAAGCGTAGCTCCGAGACCGATCCGAACGAAGCGAAGCTTACGCAGGCAGGCATGGTCATCGGCACGCCGCCATACATGAGCCCCGAACAGTTCACGGGTCAGCCCGTCACGGCGCGCAGCGATATCTACTCGCTCGGCATCATGACCTACGAGATGCTCACGGGGAAACTGCCCTTCAAGGCCAACACCGCATGGGAGTGGGCCTCGCAACACATGACCGCGGCGCCCGAGTCGTTCGACTTCCATCCTCAGGCGCAGCTCCTTCCGTCTGCACTGAGAGCTGCGGTCATGCGCTGTCTCGAGAAGAACCCCGACGCTCGGTTCGCGACCGTCACCGAGTTCTACGACGCCATCAAGAGCGGCGCTTCGGCCATGGGGGCTGCACCCATTTCTGCCGGGGCCATGGCGACCGCAGGCGGACCACCGGCGACCGCCGGAATGGCGGCTGCGGGTGGCTATGGTCCGCCTCCAGGTAGCGGTGGCGGCGGTGGCGGCGGTGGTGGACGACCGAAAACGGAAATCGCTTCTCCAATGGAGATGCCTCCGGGCATGGCTGCCGGCGGGTATGGACCGCCTCCAGGCGCCGGCATGGGAGCACCCGGCGGTCCGCCCCCCGGAGCTGGGTATGGGCCGGGTCCAGCGATGGGGCCCGGGCCCGGGATGGGTGCGCCGCCGCATGCAGCGCCCGCGAACATTCCTCATGCAGGCCCGCGACCGGCGCAGAAGAAGAGCAGCATGGGGCTCTTCATCGGCATCGGCGTCGGCGTGCTCGTGCTCGGTGGAGGCGGTCTCGCGGTCGCGCTCGGAATGAGTGGTGGCGGCAGCAAAGAAAGCAGCAGCGGCGGCACGACGGCGACGACACTCTCGGCGACGACGAGCGCACCCACCGCGACCGCAGAGCCGACCGCTTCGGCCTCTGCACCGCCCCCGGCAGACGACAACAGCGGCGGCCTTTCCGGCCTCTCGACGGCCAAGACGCCGACCTACGTGCCTCCCGCCGGAGGAACGGCCAAGCCGAAGAGCACCGCGCCCATTCCGACGCCTGGTGGCGGCGGATCGAAACCGCCGGCCGCGCCACCGGAATGTGCGATGGCAGGTCGATTCAAGGGCAATAATCCTGCGCAATATGAGCGCCTTGCGTCCATGTGTCGCGCCAAGGGTGGCACGCCTCCCTGAAGCCCGCGCTTGGCGTGAATCTTTCGTCACGTCCGAGCTCTGCCTAGCTTCTTCATTTCCGTAAACTTCCGTAAAGCGGCAGATCGACGGGGCCTCTTCCCACGTTGAACGGGTATGGCTTCACTCGCCGTCCTTCCTCCGTGGGAAAATGTTGCAACCTCGGCTACGCTGGGCGCCGGCATGCAGCACCAATGTGCGAGATGTGGTGCCGTGGGCGACTCCTCACAGCGCTTTTGCGAGCAGTGTGGCGCTCCGGTCGAGGCGGGGGCGGTGGCTGCTCCGGCGGGCATGCCCACGCCTGCGGGCCTTCCGCAAATCGGAAGCGTGGTCGCAGGGCGGTATCGCATCGTCAGGCTCATCGGCGAAGGCGGCATGGGGTGCGTGTACGCCGCAGAGCAAGCCCTCGGCACGACGGCGCGCAAGGTCGCCCTCAAAACGCTGCATCTCGAGCTGTCGCAAAACGAAGCGATCCGAGCGCGCTTCGAACGAGAGGTCGCAACCGTCGCGAAGCTCGAACACCCGAACACGATTCAGGTCTACGACTTTGGTTCGACCGACAGCGGCATGCTCTACATCGTGATGGAACTCGCGGTGGGGCGGTCTCTCGCCGACGTCCTCGAGACGGAAGGCGCAGTCGATCCCCAGCGGGCGGTGAAGATCCTCACACAAATCGCCGGCTCGCTCGAAGAGGCGCACAGCCACGGCATCATCCATCGCGACCTCAAGCCCGAGAACGTGATGCTTATCGATCGCGCGGGTCAGAAAGACTTCGTGAAGGTGCTCGACTTCGGCATCGCGAAAAACCGCGACGAGGAGGCGCAGGGTCGCAAGCTCACGCAGGCCGGCACCGTACTCGGAACGCCGCCGTACATGAGTCCCGAACAGTTCTCGGGGCAAGCACTGGGGCCGCAGAGCGACATCTACTCTCTCGGCGTCATGGCGTTCGAGCTTCTTACGGGCAAGCTGCCTTTCCAAGCCGCGCATGCATGGGAGTGGGCCACGCTCCACATGACGACACCTCCGAAGACGTTCGACGAGTTTCCGCGTGGCGCCCAAGTGCCGCAGACGATTCGGGACGCGGTCTACCGTGCGCTTCGCAAGGCCCCCGAAGAACGCTTTGCGCGCGTAAGTGACTTTGCCGAGGCCCTCGTCCACACGACGTCGCCGCGCGTCCTTCCGACCGCCGAGGGACAGCTTAGGGCTCCGCGCGTCGAGGCCCCCGTCCTGCAGGAGCCTACGCCACCCCCGGTCTCACCTCCGCGTCCCGGTGGGACGGTCATGGGCGCTCCACTCGAAGCGGCCATCGGCGCGCCCGGTGGAACGTTCCACGCTCCGCCCATTCAAGAGCCCCCCTATCCTCAACACGTGCAACATGCACGCTATCCAGAAGCGCACCATGCACCCGTCGGGGCCTACGTCGCGCCGGCGGTCCACCACGCGCCCGCACGAAAGCGGGGCGGAAGCATGGGGCTCATCTTGGGGCTCCTTGGCGTGTGTGCGCTTCTGGGGATCGGTGCAGCCGTGGTCGTGGCGGCTCCCTGGGAAGGAACGACCACGCCGAAGCCCGTCCTCGTCGATACGAACGTAGCGCCGACGCCTCCACCGGCTTCGACGCCTGCATCGAACAGCGACCCGTCTTCGTCGAGTGGTGGCCTCTCGGTGCTGAACGATCCCAAGGTCAATCCCACGCCTCCGCCAGGGCCCGGACCGGGACCGGGGCCTGGACCGAAGCCGCAAGCCCAGGATGCGGGCGTCAAACCCAACCCGACGCCAGTCCCGACGCCGAGCACACCTCCCGCGCCGGTGCCGACCCCCAAGCCGACGACACCGCCTCCGCCTCCGCTCGTGCTTCCGACCGTGTGGCCTCCGATCACACCCGTCACACCTCCCGCCGGGCAGACGCCTGCAGCATGCAACCTCGCGGCAAACGCCCGCGGAAAGAATCCGGCTCAGTACGAGAAGTTCAAGGCCGAGTGCCTCGCGAAGGGCGGCCGCGTTCCTGGCGAATGACGTGCGAGGGCAGTCCCTAGGGTTTCAAACACTTCCCGAGTTCGACGAGGAGCTTGTCGCAAGACGTGAGACCGTTCGCCTCCGGTGGGTCGAATCGCCGCGAAAGCCGCATGTCGGGCGTGAGCCTGTAGGGGCTTCGCGCCCCTTTCACGAGGTCCATGATCTTCTTGGGGTCGAGGGGCGTATCTTCGCGGAGATGGAGCGTGACCTTCGTACCGCTCGCTTCGCAGCCGAGCACCCGTAGGCGCCTTAGCTCGGTCTTGAGGTGCATGAGTGCAACGAGGTTCTTCACTGCGAGGGGCGGCGGGCCGAAGCGATCTTCGAGTTCGCTCGCACACTCCGAGACAGCAGCCTCGTCGATCGCACCTGCGAGGCGCTTGTAGAGCGAAAGACGGACACCGACGTCCGAGATGTAGTCGTCCGGGAGGAGCGCCTCCACGTCGAACGTGAGTTCCGTGTCGACTTCGTGCACCACGGATTCGCCGCGTGCTTCGCGCACCGCATCTTCGAGCATCTGCACGAAGAGGTCGAACCCGACGCTCGCGAGGTTTCCGGACTGTTCGCGGCCGAGAAGGTCACCCGCGCCCCGGAGCTCGAGGTCGAGCGACGCGATCTTGAAGCCACTGCCAAGCTCGGTGTGTCGCTCGAGGGCCTCGATGCGCGCGCGTGCTTCGTCGGAGAGCGCGTCGAGGGGCGGCACGACGAGGTAGCAGTACGCACGCTCTTTGGCGCGACCTACGCGTCCGCGCAACTGGTAGAGCTGTGCGAGGCCGAACATGTCGGCGCGATCCAGAATGATGGTGTTCGCACGGGGAATGTCGAGACCGCTCTCGACGATGGCGGTCGCAACGAGGACGTCGTAGCGACCATCGACGAAGTCGAGCATCGTCCGTTCGAGGGCGGACTCACCCTGCGCGCCTGGACCGCTCATCTGTCCGTGGCCGACGGCGATGCGAGCGTTCGGAACGAGCTCCTGGAGGCGCTGCGCCTTCTCGTACAGACCTTCGACGCGATTGTAGACGTAGAAGACCTGTCCACCGCGCGAGAGTTCCCGTTCGACGGCTTCGCGAAGGACGCGCTCGTCGTACCGCGTGACAATCGTGCGAACGGCGCGGCGGTCCGACGGAGGGGTGGTAATGAGAGACAAGTCTCGTAGACCCGATACAGCCATCTGGAGCGTACGGGGAATCGGTGTCGCGCTGAGCGTGAGGACGTGGACCTCCGTCTTCAGTTGCTTCATGCGCTCTTTGTGGACGACTCCGAACCGCTGCTCTTCGTCGACGATAAGGAGGCCCAAGTTCTTGAAGTGCACGTCCTTGGACAGCATGCGATGCGTGCCGATGACGATGTCGCAGGAACCGTCCTTGAGCTCCTTCAGTGTTTCGTCTTGCTCCTTCTTGCTCTGGAAGCGGCTCATCACGCGGAGCTTCACCGGGTAGTCACGCATGCGCGCTTCGAACGTGCGGAAGTGCTGCTGTGCGAGCACCGTCGTCGGACAGAGGAGGCACACTTGGCGGCCGGACAGAGCCATCCGAAACGCCGCGCGGATGGCGACTTCCGTCTTGCCGAAGCCGACGTCGCCACACACCAGTCGATCCATCGGGCGCGTTTTTTCGAGGTCCCTTCCCGTATCTTCGATTGCCTTTGCCTGATCGTCGGTCTCGTCGAAAGGGAATGTCGCTTCGAACGCACGATAGTCGTCGCTCACGGGCAATGCAGCCTCCGCCACGGCGGCCTCGCGGTCGGCATAGAGTCGCAAGAGCTCGTCGGCCATTTCGCGAACAGCCTTTTGGACGCGGGCCTTCGTCTTCGCGAACGATTGGCCGCCGAGGCGGTCGGTCTTCGGTTCGGCGTGTTCGCCGCCTGAGTACTTCTGGATCTGATTGAGGCGATGAACGGGCAGGTAGAGCTTGTCGCCGCCCGCGTACTCGACCGTGATGAGGTCGACTTTCGTACCGCCGATCTCGCGGTGGACGAGCCCTTGATAGCGGCCGATGCCATGTTCGACGTGGACGACGAAATCACCGACCTGGAGCGACCGAAGGTCTTCGAGGAAGGGACGCGTCTGGTCGCCGGACCGTTTGGCGCGTGCGCGATGGGCGCGGCCGCCGAAGATCTCCTCTTCGGTCACGAGCGCCAAACCTTCCGGCGTAAGCACTGTGCCCCGAGACAAGCTCCCGACGAGAATCAGCGTGTCGGCGTCCGTCATGGGAAGGGCCTTGAGCCATTCCAGGCTTCGATGCTCGAGCTTGTCGTCGTGCGCAAGGCGTGCGTTCAGGCCCTGGTGACGGAGGAGTGTGAGCATGCGCTCTGCCTGGACGGTTGCGCGCGCCACGAGGAGCGTGCGAATGCCGTGCTCGCGGTAGTGGGTGATGCGCCGAACGAGCGGCAGGAGGGCGCTCGTCTTGCCACCCGTCTGCCGCGCTCTTTTGACCGCGCGCGTCAGCTCTTCCGCATCGAGTGCGGCGAGATCGAGTGGCGTCTTGCTCGTGGCGAATGTGGCGAGCCCTTCGCTTTCGCCTGCAACGACAGTGCGCGTCGTCGCGACGACGGCATGACGCGCGAGGGAGCTGGCGGCATCGTCCTCGGACACGAAGAACGCGCTCGCGGGAAAATGTGGCGTCCCCTCCGCAGCGACGTCTTCACGGAGCGTGCGTTCGAGTTCTTCGCGTATGCCTTTGACGATGGCATCGGGGTCCTCGAGGAGGAACCGAGTTCGCGACGGTAGGAACGCGTAGAGGGAATCGAGCTTGTCGTAGTACGCCGGCAGGTAGCCATCTGCCCCGAAGAACGGCCTCCCTCCTAGAACGTCTTCGAGAAGGGCGCGGGCCTTGGTCGTCGGCGTGTCGAGCGCGTCCGTCAGGTCGGTGATGTTTCGTTTGGCGCGCGCGACGTTCTCTTTTCCGAGGATTTGCTCGCGTGCTGGCGGGACATCGACGAACGAGATCGTTTGCGCGACCTCGGTGCCATCAGCCCCTTTGCCGGAGCTCGTCGTTCGCTGTAGCGTCCCGTCGAACTCCTTGATGGAGAGCACCAAGTCACCGTAGAGCTCGATGCGGACGGGCGATGCGCGTTCGACGGGCCATAGGTCGAGGAGGCTCCCTCGCACGGCGAAGGTGCCAGGGTCCTCGACGAGAGGCACGCGCAAATAGCCGCTCTCGGTGAGCGTCACGATCAGTGCATCGCGGTCGAGTTCGTCTTCAGCGGTGACGCGAACCGTGTGCGACAGGATCGCGGTGCGTGGTACGAACTTTCGAACGAGCGCACTCGCCGGTACGCACAGGACCTTGAAGGGAGCCGCGTGCGGAGCGACGAGTCGCGCGAGTGTGCCGAGTCGTGTCATCGCGGCCCGTCGGTCGGGGCTCAGGTCTGCATACGGAGAGCTCTCCGGGGCAGGCAATTGCAGGACAGATTGTGCGTCGCCGAGGAAGAAGGCCACGTCGTCTGCGAATCGTTTGGCGGAATCGCTGTCGGCGCACACGACGACGAGTGGCAAGGAAGCGGCGAGCTCGGCTGCGAGAAGCGGGACCGCGCCACCCGTTGCGCCGCCCACGACCGTGATTGCGTGCTTTTCGACATGAGCGAGCACATCGCGCACGCGTGCTGCCACGATTCCTTCCGGAGGGAGCAGATTCGGAAGCGGATCCTGTGCGTCGGCCATGGCTTGGGCCGAAACGCCGCGCTCACTCAAAGATGCGCCGAGGGGCCCCGAGGGCGGAGAACTGTCAGAACGCGTGGCCATCCGAAAGTGCTCAGGCTTCGCCTTCAGCCTTGGGTTCCTGCATTTCGAGGCGAACACTCACGATGCGTCGGCGCCGCACGGCAGTGACTTCCGCAGTCGCGTTGTCGCTCACGGAGACTTTGTCGCCGCGTTTGGGGAGCCTGCCTAGGCGTTCGAGGACCACCGTTCCTACCGTCTCGGCGCTCTCGTTCTCCGTCGTGTTGACGCCGAGCTTGCCGAGCTCCTCCATCGTGGCTCGTGCGTCGACGTCCCACGCAGCGGAACGGTTTTGCACTTTCGATACGCGCGGAGTCTCCTCGTCCGTTTCGTCGCGAATCTCTCCAACGATCTCTTCGAGGATGTCCTCCATCGTGACGATGCCGCTCGTTCCGCCGTACTCGTCGACGACCACCGCAAAGGGAGTCTGCTCTTGCTGCATCGAACGAAGAACGTCCACGAGACTCTGGCCTTCGGGAGCAAAAATGACCTCGCGACAAAGAGAGGCGGGCAGGGGAGCCTTTTCGTCGCGCCCTTTTCGTCGCTCGAGGAAGAAGTCCTTTGCGTACATGTAACCAGCGATTTGGTCGAGATCGCGTCCCTTGGTGAGCAGAATGCGTGAATACTGCACAGAATTGAGGAGGTCTTCGGCTTCTTGTACGGAAGCGTCGACTTGCATCGACACGACGTCGACGCGTGGAACCATGGCATGCCGCGCCGTGCGCGTAGAGAAGCGAAGGACGCGCTCGACGAGCTCGCTCTTGTTCTTCGCTGCCGGGTTTTTCGACGCGTTGGCTGCGAGCACGCCGAGAATCTCTTCTTCGGAGAGCGTGCCTTCGCTCGCGGCGTCCGACTTCAGGCCCATCGCACGCAAGATGAGGCGCGTTGCCCCTTCGAGAATGAACAGGAGCGGACGAAACACGATGTAGATGACGCGGAGAGGCGTCACGACGGCAACCGCCGTACCGTAGGAGCGCTGGAGTGCGACGAGCTTCGGGACGAGCTCGCCGAGAAGTACGTGTCCGAAAGTGAGCAACGTGAAGGCAAGCGTCGCAGCGATGACGGAGCCCACCCTACCGAGCTCGTGGCCGATGATGGCGCGGCCCGCCGAGTTGACGAGGTGCTCGATGCCAGGCTCGCCGAGCCAGCCGAGGCCGAGACTCGCCAAGGTGATGCCGAACTGCGTGACGGACAGATAGCGGTCTAGCCGCGTTACGACGTCCAGGGCGCGCTTGGCTTTGAGGTCGCCCTTCTTCGCACGCAGGGCAAATTGCGTCGCGCCTACCTTCACGAGCGCGAATTCCGCTGCGACGAAGAAGCCGTTCAGGCCGATCAAGCCGAGCGCGATGAGGAGTCCAAGCACGGGGGGGACGATTATAGCCGCAATAGCGGCGGCTGTCACAATGCAGGCAGTGAGAGGGAAAAGCGGGGCAGAGTCTCCGCGCCGTCTGCGTTATGCGCGTTTGCCGTCCCGGCGCGATGCGCATAGTTGGCGTAACTCTCCATCACCTGGAACACGTAGGCCCGCGTCTCGGTATACGGAATGAGCTCGCAGAAGAGAGCGACGTCGACCTGGAGTGCGTTCGGGCTTTTCGACGTCGTCGGGCCTCGGAGATGGGAAAGCCAACGCAGGACGGCTTCGGGACCTGCATTGTACGCTGCAGCAACCAGCGGGAGCGGTGCCTTGAGTTCCTCTTGCAAGTCTGCGAGGTAACGCGCCCCGAGGTAGATGTTCGTTCTTGGGTCCTCGAGGGGCGCTGCGGGAAGGCCCGCCTTCTCACCGACCTTCTTCGCCGTGTCTGGAAGAAGTTGCATGAGTCCGACGGCAGCCGCGGGAGAGTGTACGTCCGGATCGAAAGCGCTTTCGGTGCGCATGATCGCGTAAACGAAAGGTACGGGGACATTGGCGGCGGCCGCGGCTTCGCCGACGAGCTCGGCGAAGGGGGTTGGGAAGCGACAATCGTTCTCGTGCGAGGGCGTAGCGCCACTGGAAAGGCGAAAGCGCTCCTTTGCCCGACCGGTCGGCGCGAACCATTCGCAGAATGGCCCGCTGTCCGATGCAGCTCGAGGAGATGCGCGCAAATGAGCCTCTGCTTCCTCACCGAGCCCGAGCTCGAGGAGTGCAACGTAGCGCTGAAAAGAAGCTGCGTTCGTGCTGCTTCCGGGTGCAGGCAACGCTTTCGGGAAGGGAGGCCAAGGGGGAGGCGAGTCCACCGTCACGCTCCGTTCCGCGAGTCGTGCGCGCGACACGAGGGCCGCATACGAGAATGGCGCTTCTCGAGTGATCGCCTTCCAACGATCGATGGCGCCGGTCTTGTCGCCGGCCGCGTCCATCGCAAGTGCCTGCAGCTCTCGGAGACGCAGCAACTGGCCAGAAGCGCTCGTCGCACCGCGGTGACGTGCGCCTGTCCCGAGCTCGTTCATGGCTTTGTCGAACTGGTCGCGCGCCTCGCGCGCATGACCCGCGAGGAGGTGGGCGAGGCCTCGCAAGCGGTTGCGATCATCGCTCGACGGAAGTGCGTCCCATGCCTTGGCAGCTTCGTCGAAACGTCCGTTCAACGTGAGGAGGCGTGCACGCAGCTGCAGGGCTTGAGCGGCGAACGGAGAACGTGGAAAGCGCTTTGCGAGGTCAGCGTATTTGCGAATGGCTTGATCGTCCTGATTCGCACGCGAGAACGATCGAGCCTCGTAGAAGAGGTGCTCGGGTTGTTCCTTTCCTCCCATCGCAGCGCAGGCTGCATAGGTACTCGCGGCTTCGGCATACCTCGAGCGCGCGCCGTACAAGATGTGCGCACGCATCCCGCATGAGGTCTTACGTGGGATCGAGCCGGCCTTCTCCGCGCCTTCCAAGTCACGCAGCGCTTCATCCACCCTGCCAGCTCGTGTCCACGCATCGATACGCGTGCGTCGCTCGGACTCCGTGAGCGCAGGTGTTTCGGGAAGATTCGCTTCTGCATGCCCAGGGGCGTGAACGGCAAGCCAGCGAGCGTCGTCCTTGTTCGGGAACGAGGCCGCGCGGAGGCCGCGTGCCTCTGCTTCCTCGTCGACCGTACGCCTTGCGTCCGCAAGAACGAGTCGAACGGCGAGCTCGAGACCGTCGCGGTCCTTCGCCTTGGCTCGCGCACGCGCCGCGCGCAGGGCTGCACGCGAACCGCCCTGGCCGAGCCAGATCGTCGCAGCGACATCGTAGAGGCCCTTCTCCTCAGCCGCTTCGGCACGAAGTCGCAAGATGCGCTCGCGCAACTCGGGCAGATCCGTCTCGAGACGGTCGAGGGCCGACAGCACTCCATCGGGTTGCTCGAGTGCGCGGGCGATCTTTGCTGCGAGGTAGCGGTGCAGCGGCTTGCTTTGAACGTCTTTGGGGAGCGCAGAGAGCTTGGCTTGCGCTTCAGGCCAAGCTTCCCGAACGACGGCTCCTCTCAGGTCCATCGAGGGCCCGCTTCCGCCGTCCAGGCTCCCGTCGGCGGCTGCGTCGTTGGCATCCGGGGCCGCTCCTGCGTCGTCCGGAGCACCTTTGCCCGACGATGCGAGCGCCGGCTGGGAGCTCTGGCCCTTTGCGCACGCAGCCGAGAATGAAGCGCAGAAGCTCGATACCGCGGCAAGCGCGAGCAGGGTTCGTGCGAGGCCGCGCATGACGCGAGTATATCGGGCGTCCGTGCGAAAGCGCAAAAGGTCCCCGGTCGTGCCACGGAAATCGTACAATGCGCGCTATGCGACTTCGACCCCTTCGATCTGGGCCCTCTGCGGGCGTTCGAGCTCTTCTCTTGCCGGTGCTCCTTTCGGTCACACTCGGGTCGCTGCTTGCGTGCGACAAACTGCCGTTCGGCAAGAAGAACGTCGATGCTGGCGATGACGGCGCGGTCGCAGTAACCGCCGACGCGGCGCCCACCGCGGCGGCGACGACGCCCCCGCCGGCGGCGGATACCAACGCTCCGCCGGACACGACCCTCCCGCCCGCGGTACCGGTTCCGAACGCGCCCGTGGTCGTCGTGAAGAAGGATGGCGGCGTCGTCGTGCTCGACGCTGGCGGTGTGAAGACGGACGCATCGGTCGCGCCGGTCCCGACGCCGGTTCCGACGCCTACTCCCACGCCGACCACGCGACCGCCGGGACTTCCCACTACGCTCCCGAGCAACCTTCGAGTGCCACCCGGCCTCCCCACCACGTTGCCCACGGTGTGGCCTCCCAAGAAATGAGCGCTGGCACCGCCGCAGGGGCACTTCCACGTCGGTTTGGGCGTTACGCTCTCTTCGACTTCATCGGCAAGGGCGGGATGGCGGAGATCTATCTCGCGCGTGCCGAGGCCGACTTCGGCGCAGCGCGGCTCTGCGTCGTCAAAGAGATTCTGCCCGTCTTTGCGAACAACCCGCAGTTCGCCGACATGCTCGTGTTCGAAGCGAAGCTCGCCGCAAGGCTCTCGCACGCGAACATCGTGCAGGTGTTCGACCTCGGAAGAGAGCAGGACCGCCTCTACATCGCGATGGAATACGTAGAGGGGCTCGACCTGAACGGCCTCCTTCGCGAGTGTACGAAGCACAAGATCGCGCTTCCCCTGGAGTTCGCGCTCTTCATCATCCAGGAAATCCTCCGCGGTCTCGACTACGCCCACCGGCGTACGGACGACGAAGGCCTCCCCCTCGGCGTCGTGCATCGTGATGTCTCGCCTTCGAACGTGCTGCTTTCGTTCGAGGGTGAAGTGAAGGTCTGCGATTTCGGCATCGCACATGCGAACGATCTCGTCGAAAACCTCGAGGGCGCACTCGGCGAGGCCATCGTCGGCAAGGCGGGCTACATGAGCCCCGAGCAAGCCAATGGTGAAGTGGTCGACGCCCGCGCGGACGTGTTCGCCGTGGGCATTCTCCTGTGGGAGCTCCTCGCTGGCAAACGCATGTATCGTGCATCTGAAGGCCGCTCACTCATCGAAGTGGCGCGTGCAGGGGTGCCCCCCGAGCTCGGTGAGCGCGGGATCGTGGGCGAAGCTGCGCTTCGGTCGATCCTCGACAAGGCGCTTTCCAGAGACAGAGAAAGCCGCTTCGAGACAGCAGGGCTCATGCTTCGCGCGCTCGAGGAATACGCAGCCACGTACCAATTGCTCACGAGCTCGCTCACGTTCGGCGCCTGGCTCGTGCAGAGCTTCGGCACGAACCAGGTCGATGGCAAGAAGGCGCGCGAGCTCATCCTGACGCCAGCAGGAGCAGCGACCACGACGCCAGAAGCGCAGCCCAAGGAGCTGCGCGTCCCTGCTTCCCCGCTCGACGAACCGCTGTCCTCCCTCGTGTCGCACACACCGGTTCCGAAGGCGGTGCGAGAGTCGCGCCCCGAACCGCCCGCGCCCGCCGCGCCGAGGGTCGACGTGTCGGAGGCCGAATCGGCGGCGGCGGCCATTCTCGGATCCGAAGCAGAGCCGCCGGTCGTGGTCGTGCCACATGCGCCTCCGGGCGCACCTGTGCATTCTACAATCATCTCGTCGCCGGGAGCGATGCGCACGTTCAAAGAAAAGCTCATCGAGCCCCCGCCCGATTCCGCGGAGCTCGCGGCGCTGCCCGTCGAATCCGTCCGGTTGCCCGCTGCACCGATGCCTGCCCCGTCATCGAAGAAGAATCTGGTTCTCTACGTCGTGGCAGCCCTCGTTTCGCTGTTCGTCGGTTACTGGCTCATTCGTCGATGAGGCTCGCTCTCGTTGCGTTGCCTGTTCCTCTGGCGCACGGGTTCACGTACATCGTTCCAGAGCATCTCGGGCACACGGCGGTTCCTGGGGCGCGATGCTTGGTTCCTTTCCGATCGCGAAAACTGATTGGCATCGTTCTTTCCGTTACCGACGGAGAGCCAGAGCAAGGAACGAAGTCTCTTCTCGAAGTTCGCGACGATGTGAGCTTTCCCGAGGAGCTCCTCGCATTTCTGCAGAAGCTCGCTGCCTACTACCTCGCTCCGATTGGCGAAGTCGTGAAGCTCGCGCTCCCGCCACTCGATCGAGAGACAGAGCGCGCACTCAAGGAGCCGACCCTGTTCGACGAAGGTCTGCGCGGAGTCGCCGACAAACGGGTGCAATGGGTGCGGCCCCACGGGCACGACGCCGAGAAGGAGAAGGCGCTGCGTCCCAACGCGGCATCGCTACTTGCACACGTACGCGCTGGCGGGGGCGAGCCCGTTGCGAGGTTGTCGCGGACGTGGAAGAGCGCGCGCGACATTGCTTCGAAGCTTGCATCCATTGGCCTCGTGACCGTCACCGAAGAATCGAAGCCCGACGACCCGTTCTTCGCCATCGGCATGGAACGAGACGTTGCCCCCGAGCTCACGCCTCCTCAAAAGAGCGCCGTTGCCGCCGCAGACGCGGCCATTCGCGCAGGGAAGGGGGAAGCCTTCTTGCTCCGTGGCGTCACGGGTTCCGGCAAGACCGAGGTGTATCTCCACGCCATCGCCGTCGCCAAAGAGCTCGGCAAGACATCCATCGTTCTCGTCCCGGAAATCGCGCTCACGCCGCAGCTCGTACAACGCTTTCGCGCGCGCTTCGGTGATGACGTGGCCGTGTGGCACTCGGCGCTGACAGCGAAAGAACGTCTCGGCATGTGGCGAAAGCTCCGCTCGGGTGAACTCGACGTCGTCATCGGTGCGCGCAGTGCGCTCTTCGCACCGGTGTCGAATCTGGGGCTCATCGTGGTCGACGAAGAGCACGACACTTCCTTCAAGCAAGAAGAGGGCGTCCGCTATCACGCAAGGGACATGGCCCTCTTTCGCGCCCACCTCTGCGGCGCCGTCGCCATGCTCGGCAGCGCGACGCCCTCTCTCGAGCTCGCACACCTCGCAGACACCGGAAAGCTCGTGGAATTGCCCCTTCCAGAGCGTGCGCGGGCGCAGGCCATGCCCGAAGTGTCGATTATCGATCTGCGCCGCTTCAAGGCCGGGCCCACGGGCGACAAACGGATCAGTCTGCCGCTCCACCGCGCGCTCGAAGAAGTCCTCGCGAAGGGAGAACAGGCCATCTTGTTTCTCAATCGCCGAGGGTTTTCACCAAGTGCGCGCTGCGAGGCGTGCGGCAAAGTCGCCCAGTGCCCCCATTGTAGCGTCGCCCTCACTTATCACAAGCGTGGGGGAGGAATGCTGCGCTGTCACTATTGCGATTACTATGTAGATTACACCAATGTGTGTCCGTCCTGTTCTGCCCCGGCCCTCGAGCTCGAAGGCTTGGGCACCGAGCGACTCGAAGAAGTGCTCGGAACGGCGTTTCCCTCGGCGAAAATTGCACGCCTCGATCGCGACGTGGCGAGTGGCAAACAGGTCGAAGCCATCTTGGATCGCGTTCGCCGTCGCGAAGTCGACATTCTCGTAGGGACCCAGATGGTCACCAAAGGGCACGACCTGCCGCACGTCACCTTGGTGGGGGTCATCAATGCGGATGCCGCCCTTTCGATTCCGGACTTCCGTGCGACGGAGCGCGCATTTCACCTATTGGTGCAGGTCGCAGGTCGCGCGGGCCGTGGCGAGAGCGCCGGAAAGGTCCTCGTTCAGACCTACGAGCCCACGAATGCGGCCATCCTCTTCGCGAAGAAGCACGACGTGCATGGCTTCATGCGCGAGGAGCTCGTCGCCCGCAAGGAGCTCGGTTATCCGCCGTTCTCGAAGCTCGCTCTCGTGCGCGTCGACGCCGCAGACGAAAACACAGCGGCTCGCACCGCTGCGAAGCTCGCAGACCTCGTGCGCCACATGAAGCTTCCGGAACTCGACGTGCTCGGGCCCGCGGTCGCGCCCTTGGCCAAGCTTCGCAATCGCCATCGCTATCGTTTCTTGCTTCGAGCTCCCTCGCGCGGTCCGGTTCGCGCTGCCGCCGCGCGTGTGCTTGCGTACGTGAAAGAGCTACCACGTACCGTCAACGTCGTCGTCGATGTCGACCCGTTCCAGCTCCTGTGAGTGAAGTTCGTCCTCGTCCAAGCGATCGACGAGGTCGAGAACTTTAGGATGATAGGGGGCGATGCGTCGCGCCGTCTCGGCGTGGCTTCGTGCATCGCCGAGGAGTCCGAGCCGTCTATCGATTTCCGCGAGATTCATGTGCGCCTTCAGGCTGCCCGGGTTGCGTTTGAGCGCGCGCTCGTAGTCTTCTTTGGCGGCACGGGGGTCGCCGAGGGCCGCATGGGCATTCCCGAGAGCGACGTGCGTGCCAACGTTCGCGAACACGTCGCTCGAGCGGGAGAGATGATGCGCGGCCAGTGACGGAAGTCCCTCGGCCAGCGCGCGGAGTCCGAGCTCGAAATCTGCCTCGCCGGTGACGTCGAATCGAGCCGCGCGTTCGAGGAGGTGGCGCGACCCTTCCCCCACGGAAAGCGTCCCTCGAACGCGGAGACGATCGTTACGGTAGTGCGATGCGGAAAAGAGGCACGTGGCAATGGGAAGGATGGCGAACGCCAGAGAAAGGCGCCGAGCCTCGGACGCCCACTTCGCGGTCACGGGGGTATCGGCTACGCACGCATACGCGAGAGCGAGCAGAACGATGCACGCCGGTTGGCGCGCGGGGCTATCGCCAAGGGCGCACACCGCGAAGGAGACGAATGTTCCGAAGGCACCGAGCGCCCTTTGTCTTGCGAGCGCGACCGTGGAGCGGACCAGAAAGAGGGCGAATGCCGCAGCGGCAGGGATTCCCGATTCGCATGCAATCTGCAAATAGTCGTCGTGCGCGGTCGTCGCATTGATGAAACGACGCGCCGCGTCCGGCGCAGGCATGCGGGAAAGAGAGACCCCTTGCGCGTCTTGGTAGGCGAAGCCGAAGCGCCCGAGTCCCGCGCCCACGAACGGATGCTCCAGGGTCGCGCGTGCACTATGCTCCCAAATCCAAAGTCTGCCTGCATACGCGCGCGCCGCATCCGCTTCACGGAACGCGCCCAGGTGTCCGCCGATGCCGGGGGCAGCGAAGAAGGCGTGCGACCCTCCGCGGCGCACGCGGACGAGCATGAATAGCATCATCGCGACACTCACACCGGCAGCGACCCAGCCCACCCGTGAATGGGACAGATACAGTGCCGCCGCGACGACGACGACGGGTGTAGCGAGGAGAACCCGCGAGCGTCGAGCCCGCCGCGCCATGTCCAAACAGACCGGAAAAGACAGCGAGAGTGCGAGACCAAGCCAGTCAGGATTGCCGTGCCCGGCGGTTGCTTCGTGATGGGTTGCCTTCTGAACGACAGCGACGAGCGCGCTCACGACGCCGATGGTCACGGCGGACGCTTCGAAGATGCGGAACCTCGTTGTACGGGGCAATCGCTTGAGAGCAATGACGAGGGTCGCACCACCCATCCAGCCGGCGAGGTCGACGAGCCCTCCCGGACGTCCCCACGCCAAGCTGAGCGCAGAGAGTCCCAAGAACGCGATGCCCGCGAGGTCCGCGTAGGAAAAATGCGCGTTCTGCCGACCCTTTGGGCGCTCGAGGAGGCCCGCGAGGTACAGCGCAAGTGCCACGACCGAGACGCTCAAGGTCTTGACGGACGAGGCAGTCGAGAGCGGATCGAAGAGGAGAACCGCGATGGCTACCGAGAGCGTGTACGTGACGACCAGCCTGCGATGCGTCCGGCGCCAGACCTTCGTCACCCGCTCAATGTCCCTTGGGGCGACCGTCGACGAGCGCGCGCAGGGCGTCGCGTACGTAGGGGCGTTCCTCGCGTGCGAGCGCCCGCCGAAGGACGGAGGTAACGACGCGTCGTCGATCTTCGTGGAGGTAACGTCGAGCCAAGTCGCGTTCGATGACGTTCTTGGACGCGAGCGCGTCGAGGAAGCGGAAGATCGTCTGCTCCGGATCCCACTGAAGGAGACAAGACGAAACGGCCATGGCTGCCCGCGGGTCCGAAGAGAGGGAACGCTTCTTCAATTCGGGCAAGAGCCGCGCGCGCACGGCGGGCTCCGTGACGCGGCCGCATGCTTCGCCGAACTCTTCGACGTGGTCCGACGCGAGATTGTCGAACTCACGGAAGAGGACCGCGTCGGCGGATGCATCCGAAAGGCGTGAGAGTGCGAGTGCCGCATGCACGCGAATGCGCGCCGAGGGGTTGAGAAGGAGTGCCTTGAGGAGGTCGGTGCCGCCCTTTTCGTTGTAGTCGCCGATGACATCGGTCGCGGCGGCGGCAGACTGCGTTCGGCCCTGTGCAAGGTACCGACCGACCGCACTCACGGCGAGCATTCCCACGCCGGCTGGCTTCCGCGCAGCGATGAGTCCATTCACGCCGTACGCTCCCGTTGCCCAATCGAGCACGAGGCGCCCGGGAATGCGCGGATCGGGCGAGGCGAGGAGGAACGTCTCGAGGTCCCTCACGCTGCATGCCCGCTTGTCGAGGCAATCGAGTGCATCGTTTGCGACGCGCGGGTCGAGCGCGTTGGCCAAGAGCAAGAGCGCTTGGTGCTTCAGTGCGACGTCGGAGGGCTTCTCTCCGTCGGTCTTCGCGTATACGCGATCGAACAGAACGTCCGTGCGCTTGTTGCCGCTCTGCTGGAAGAGCGCGAATGTCGCGGCATTGCGGACCTGCGGGTCTTTGTCGTTCGTGTATTGCTCGAGTAGTGTCGCGGCTTCCTTGCTGTCGATGTTGCCGAGAGCGTGGATGCTGCTCATACGAACGAGGTCGTTCTTGTCCGCGAGCGTTTTTTGCAGGAACGGCAAGCCTTCGGGGCGCCTCACGTCTCCGATGACGAAGGCCGCGTTCATTCGGATGGCGGCTTGCTTGTGCGATACGAGTTGTCCGATCGTCCCGTAGAACGCCTGCGCATCGAGGCGCTCGAGTGCGAAGGCTACGTTGTTCAGCATGCGGGCTTCGCGTACCTTCGGTACATGCGCGACGAGGGCACTCGACGCCTTCTTGTCGCCAATTTTTCCGAGCGCATAGACGGCCCGATTGCGAATGCGCACGTGGCTCTTCGTCATGAGCGGAATGAGCGAGCCGACCAGGGCCGGATCACGAAGCTCTGCCGACGCGAGCGTGGCGCGGAGGACGAGAGCGTCGTCGGTCGACTTGAGCGCGAACTCGATGTCCGAAATCAAGTCACCGCGCGCGACGATGTGTCGTGTACGCCACAGACCGTCGAACGCAGAGACCTTGAGAGCCTTCTTCTCCTCGCGTGTGTCTCGCAGCACTTTGCGAAGCGTGCGAACCGCCTCGCCCGTTCCTGCGGTGCCGAGCGCGCGGAGAGCGAGCTTCTGATTTCCGAGCTCTTCGTCCTCGCGTTCGAGAATCTTCTTCAGCGATTCCGTCGCACTTCCCACAGCGAGACTCGTGAGCGCGGAGAGCGCCGCGCCACGAACTTCCGGGGACCAAGCCTCGAGAGCCCCCTGGAGCGCCGTCACCGCAGCGGGGTCGCCGAGACGACCGAGAATGCGCGCGCAGGTGATCCGGATCGAGTCGTCGACGTTGTCGGCGACGCAGCGCGCGAGGGCCTTCTCGCTCTTACGGCCGAGGTTCAGGATCATTTGATCCGGGCTCGCAGGCAAGTCTCGGCTGGAGACATTGATGAGCGCGGTTTCGTCGGTGGGGATCGCGAGGAGCAGCTTGCGCTCGGCTTCCTTGCGCTCCTGCGGCGTCTTCATCGGCGCGACGGTGGTGGGGCGTGACTTCGTCTCCGGCTCGTCACCATCGCCTTCTTCGTCCGCGAACGCGGTACGCACGAGCGCGAGCGATGGCGCGACGCAGGCCAAAAAGAGGAGAGCTACGGCAGTCTTCCGAAACGGCTTCATGGGGTACCTTTGGGGTGGGCAGAGCCGCCGGAGCTCTTTGGAGCATCGGCGACCCGTGTCGCGTTGGCGCGAAGGAGAGCCATGACCTCGGCTTTGGAGGTCTTGCGACTCAGAAAACGCACGTGGACGATCCGCTGCTCGCAGTCAGGGCCATCCGCGCCAGGGGGTGCCCCCTCGGGGGTAGTCCATTCGATCATCTCGATGGCGCGGTTTGCGTAGACCGCGAGGTCGAACTGCTCGGTGCACGAGGCGGTCTTTGGGAGGTCGAGCTGCACGGAGATGGTCTCGCGCGCTTCGGTGTGTGGAACGGGCAGATCGCTGCCCGGTGCCGCGCCGCACGCGAAGGTCGCGCACGAAAGGGCGAAACCGAGACGGACGAGGGCGTGAGACGGGAGCGGCATGCGGTGTTCCTACACGAATTTAGGGTGCGGGAGCCAAGGAAACGGGAAAACGTAAGAGGCCAGAAGTCCTCGCCGTAAGGTTTCGGGGAGGCCGGGCTCTTCGTGTTCGCGCTAACGCCTGGCAGCGCGCGGGCTATTCCCCACATCGATATTCACAGGCGAAGCCATTGCACCGTACTATCGCGCGTGGTGGACGCCACTTCTCCCAGGGCCGCGTCGTTGCGGGTTCGCGTCGATACAGCGCGCCTTTGTCTGCGGCCGCCGCGTCCTTCCGACGTTCCGAACATTCGAGCAGCCCTACGCCGAAACGTCGACCACCTTCGTCCCTTCGAGCCCGAAGGCGCCGACACCTCGAAGCTTGCGGCTGTGGTTGCGATGGTCGAGCGCGAGCGTGCCCTGTGGCGGAGAGATGCGAAGTACACCTTGTTCGCGTTTGCGCGCGCCGGTGCACGTGACGTCGTCGGAAAGGTCGCGCTGAGTGGTATTCACCGCGCGTCGTTCCAGTCGGCCTTTCTCGGGTATTGGGTGGACGCCGACTCGTGCGGTAGAGGTTATGCGACGGAGGCGGTGGCAGGCATGCTCGCGTTCGCCTTCGGTCCCCTCGGCCTGCATCGCGTCCAGGCGGCCATCATGCCGAGAAATGCGCCGAGCCTGTCCGTTGCGGCGAAGGTTGGGTTTCGTCACGAAGGAACGGCGAAGAACTATCTGAAGATCGCCGGCTCCTGGGAGGACCACCACATCTTCGCGTTGACGAAGGAAGACTACGACGCGGGGCTTGGCAAGCCGGCGTCGTTCGAAGCGCCCCACATCGCCGTTTGACGCAACCGCGGGTGGTTTCGGCCGATGGGCCGTCGTGCATTGGACCTTCGCCAAACTCCGCGACTTGTTTGCACCGAGAGGGTGCCTCGCATGCGACGCCGTGGTGACGACGTGGGTGGCCTTCTGCAAGACGTGCACGACGTCGGTGGTCCGGTTGAGCGGGCCCGTGACGACGGCGGGTGGCCTCTCGGTGCTGTCGCCCTTCGTGTATGGCGGATCCGTTGCCGATACGATTTTGCGGCTCAAGTTCGGAGGGCGTGGTGATCTCGCCGAGCCCATGGCGGCGTTGGTTGCAGCCTCGTGCAACGTTCTCGCATTTCGCGAGCAGCCGTGCGCGCTCGTGCCCGTACCTTCGAGTCCGTCTCGACTCGCAGAGCGCGGGTTCAATCCTCCTTCGCTCGTGGCAGCGGAGTTGTCCAAACAGTGGCGCCTTCCACGCGAGTACCTGCTGGGGCGCATTCCGGGACCGCATCAACTCGGGCTTTCGCGAAAGGAACGCATCGACAACGCAAAACGAGCGTTCCACTGGAAGGGCGCAAAGCTTGGCGCGCAGAACGCTGTTCTTCTCGTCGATGATGTCACGACGACGGGAGCCACACTCGATGCATGTGCGAGGGTCCTGTCAGAAAACGGCGTCCGGGTGGTGGCTGCCGTTACGGTAGCCGTAGCCGACCCCGATCGCTAACGTGCGCAGTTCCGTGGAGACATGTGCATTTTACATGTGATACGTCGATCGCCTGCAGTCCAAGCGATGGCACCTTCTGCAAAGGTCCAGGCTCCAAACAGTGGGTATCCACTTGCGAAGCTTCGCTTCGGTCCACGACCAAATACGTGCGATTCGGTGCAGTGGCGCACTCTTCATCGAGAAGCGTGGATAGGGGAGCTTTCTTGAACCGATTCGTGTCTACGATCGCATGCCGGACCACGGCGCCGGCATTGTTCTCCGCACTGCGTAGTGTGACGTCGTCTCGTCCGACGAGTGCGCCGATCGCAATCATGTCGTCTCCCTGCACGACGAGACGTGCACCTTGCGGAAGACGCTCGCGAAGCTGGGACGCTTCGGTGAACGCCGCACGATAATCACTACCGAAGTCGAAGGCCGACTGCCGGAATTCGTGCGCCATCAGAGGAAGCAGAAGACAGAGAGCCACCTTCCGAGAGCCTTCGCCGATGCCGGACCTCGTCAGCAGCAGCGCCACGACGTAGACGATCGCGGGCAATACGAGGAGGAGGTGATGGCGGTATGCGCCGTAGTGGAAGCAGAGCAGGATGACGAGGAGCGCCCCACTTCCGAGTGTCCATGCGAGTGCTCCAAACCGTATCCGAAGGCGGTTGGCCTCGGATGCTGAGGCGAGAGCGCCACCTGTCGCGACCCCAATGGCGAGCACGGTCGGCCCCCATAGGTGGACTTTCCACTCGCCGCGATGAGGTGAAGGCCACCAGCCGCTCGCACCGAGCCCGTCTTCGATGGCCTTTGCGGCCATGAAGAACGCCTCCGCCGGAGACGGAAGGTGGAACTGCGTCAAATAGGTCGTTCGAGACGGATTTGGACGAATGAAGTACAGGTCCACGACCATCGCGAAGAGCGGAAGAGCGAGACCTGCGAGCACGTTCCGAAGCGTTCTCGTACGGTAGGTCCAAAGAGTTTCGGTCACGAGGAGACCACCGACAACGCAGCCGGCGTGCACCGACGTAAGCATGCACAAGGCAGCCCATGCGCCTGCGTGAAGGTTGCGAGGCTTCTTTCTCCTCGAGACGAGCGAGGCTGCCGCAAGAAATGCGAGGCCGAGGCCTGCACCGTACGGTCGTGCGACGATGCCGAGTTCGTACGCGTAGGTATCCGTCGCGCCGAGGAGGAGCGTGACGAGGAGAGAGAGGCCTCGGCGGGCCGAAAGTGCCTCGAGAAGACGGAACGTTCCGAGGAGCAGGAGGCCATACCCGACGGCGCCTGCGATCGGCAGCACCCAAGCTGCGGGCACGAGATGGTCGACGACCTTCAGGAAGAGGTGGAAGAGGGGAGCCACCCCCTCGAGCGCGAGCATGTGAAGGAAGCCGAAACCCGACTGATGGTGGGCGATGAGATAGGCTTGAGTTTCGTCCCCCCAAGGTTCATGCCGGTACCGTCCGAAGAGAAGGACGAGGAGCGTCGGCACTCCAAGGAGGAGGTGTGCCGCCGAGGGGGTTCCGGCCCATGAGTGGGCAAGCAAGCGGCGGAAGCGCATTTTCCGCGGCAATTGCAGTCACCGTGCCACTGCGAAGGCGGGCCAAATCGGCGCTTTCTCGATGCCGCGCGGGCCCTTCGCAGAGCCTTCTCTGGTGTTTCGATCGTGCGAAAGCACTCTGTGACGCAGGTTGTGCCAAGCTCTGGGGCTGTCCCCGGACGATTTTGGGGACAGCCCACAGCCTCCCGATCGTCGGACGAGCGGACAGGCGTGCGAATTTGCGGACATATAGCCAAGCGCTGGCGATGTGGGATAACCTGCCGGAAGGACCGCTCACCTCCTGGGGCGGTTCGCCGAGAACCAGAATCATCATGGCGAACGACGAGCTTTGGCGTTGGGCAGAACCCGACGGAAAACAGCGCGAGGTTACCCTGGAAGAGCTGCGCATCGCGTTTTCGCGCGGCATTCTCGTGACCAATACGCCCGTCTGGAGGAAAGGGTTCTCGGACTGGCGGCCGGCGGTCGAAGTCACCGAGCTGAAGGCCAGCGTCCTTTCCGGGGCGCGCGTTCCCATGCCGAAAGGCGCATCGTTTCCTGGCAAGTCCGTCGCGCAACGCGGCGGTGCGGCCGCGACCGAAGAAGAGCCGCCTTCGCCTCCGGTCTATACGCCTACGGCGAAACCCCTTCCCGGGCGACCGAGTGCGCCTTCTTTGGAGCTGAAAGGCTCCGAAGGAGAGGGAGAGGCGCCGGTGCGAAGGCCGACCATGCCGATCCCCTCGGGCCAAGCAGGGGCCGAAGGTGGTGCAGGCCGTAGCGATGCGCCGCGAGAGCGCGCTGCAACGCTCATCATCCATGCGGGCGCACCTCCAGCACAGGAGCAAGCTTCGTCCGCGACGGGCGCGCCCATCGTGGTCCCCTCCGCAGAGCCGGACAAGGCGCCGCGCACGATTACGCAGCCGCCTCCGGTGATGGACGATGCGGCCGCCGTCGTTCCGGCTGCACCAGAGACGGCGAAGGCCCCCTCGATCGAAGCTGCTCCGACGCCCGCCGCGCCGCCGGTCGCGGAGGCGCCCGTGCCCGCGAAAGCCGAACCGAAAGTAGAAGCCGCGAGCGGCACGGCAGCGGCAGCCAATGCCCCGTCGCCCGAGACGCCGCGCGTACCCGTGCTCGATCTGTCGAGCTCGAAGAAGCTCGCTGCTGCGCAGTCGGCCGCCCCCGATCACTCCCCAGAGAGCGCTCCCACGCGCGAAGTCCCCGCAGAGAAGCCTTCCGATAGCGATCTTGCTGCGACACAAGAACGACGGCTGAATCCCGCGGCCGCCATGGCGGCTGCAGCGGCGAAAATGGCAGCAGACTCGACGGCGAAACTCCCGGCTCTCGCCGATGCGGTGCCTGCGGCGGTCAGCACGTCGATGATCTTGAGCGATAGCTCGGCCAAGTTGCCAGATTCGAGCGGAGCCTTCGAACCCGTGAGCACTGCGAGCCTCCTCGAAGACGTAGAGTCTTCGCCGGAGTCGGTTGAGCCTGCGTCCACCGAGGAGCTCAGCACCGACGACCTCATGCCGGCGTCGAATCAAAGCCCGCCGGTAAGGCAGCACAGCATGCCGCCGCCGCTCGAAAAGACG
The DNA here is from genome assembly GCA_046351415.1 of Polyangiaceae bacterium. Taxonomy (GTDB): domain Bacteria; phylum Myxococcota_A; class Polyangia; order Polyangiales; family Polyangiaceae; genus JABFRG01. The sequence goes on from JAXLYO010000008.1 coordinate 137,977, forward strand.
GTTTCGATGCCTCCGAGGCTCGACAAAACCGTTTCGATGCGGCCGAGGCAGCCGAGCATTCCTCCGCCCATTCCTGTTTCGGCCCAAGAAGCGGCCGACCGAATGGGCATGGGACGCTTGCCGCCCCCGGATATCTCGCTCGAAGAAGAGCGGGCTCAACGTGCAGCTGCGACGCTTCCGCCCGGAGCAGAGGGGGCGTCAGGGGGCATCCCTGCCGGCGTTCCTTGGGTGGGCGTCATCATCGCTCTCGCGTCCGTTGGTTTTGGTGCATACTACATGGGTCGAGCGGGCGGAGAGAAACCGGTGGTTCCGCCGCCCGCCGTCATCGTCACCACGGTACCCGTTGCGACCGCAGTGCCCTCCGCGGTTGCCTCTGCGCCAGAGACGCCGAAGGAGCTTCGCTGCAAGCTCTCCGCGAATGCGCGCAGTCTCGCGCCGAAGACGGTCGTGTCCGTCGGAATCGACGTCGCGGCCGGGCCCGATGGCTACGCCGTCGGCTACGCCACGAGCCCGAGAGATGCGGTAGCGGTTCGTCTCGACGGAAGCTCGTTCGCTCCGCTCGACATGGTGCGCGGTAAGGCTCCGAGCGACCTTCGCCGTGTCGTACCCATTTTGGCCGACAAGATCGCCGTCCTGGGTGAAATCGACACGCCCGTCTCCGGCGTGACGAAACGACGCCTTGCGCGCGGTTCGAGCGCTTACGTGGGCCTCGCGAAAGACCACTTCGTTTGGGGCAAGAGCGACAGCGCACCGCCTGACCAATTGCTGACGATGTCGGCGGCCAAGGTCGAGGCCCTGCGCGCAACTGCTTTCACCGAGGGGAACGTTGCGTTCGCCTACCGGTCCGATGGCGCGATCTGGGTGGGGACGAGCCAATCGGGCGACGTTCCGCAGCGCTTCGCGGGCTTGGGGGGAGGCGTCGGCTCTCCGGCGCTTGCCGCGGTCGGCAATTCGGTTCTCGTCGTTTGGGCAGACCGCAAGAGCGCAGATGATCCGTGGGTTTTGCGCATCGGGGAACACCGCCCGGGCAGTGCACCGCCTGAGCCGAGAACGTTCGAGTCGACGGGAGGGCTTGGAGGAGCTCGCCTCTCACCCGCACTCTCGAGCGCAGGCGACGATCGCGCGCTCCTCGTTTGGACCGACGAAGGGAGCCGCGGCGGCGACATCGTCCACGAAGTCCGGGGACAGCTCGTAGACAAGAAAGGCAGCTCGATCGGAGCGGCGTTCAGCGTCTCGATGCCTGACATGAACGCGGGGCAGCCGCAGGTGGCACTTGCTCCCGGGGGCTCCGACAAGGGGCTCCGTGGCATCGCTTCGTTCCTCGTCGCCACCGAAAATGGCTTCGAGGTCGCCGGAGCACCTCTTTCTTGCGTGCGCGAATGAACAACCCCCTCCCTCGAAGTGTCGCCCTTACGCTCGTGCTCTGCGCGAGCGCCCTTACGAACGTCTCGTGCGTCAACAACCAGACGCATCACGTATCGAAAGGCGAACTCTACCAGCCTGGGAAAGCTGCCTACGACGCCTTCTTCAAAGACGTGAATGCTCTCCAGAAGCAGACTGTCCTTTGGCAGGAAGATCGAAAGGACGCGCTGAAGCCGCTGTGGAATCAGCTGTCGCTTCTCCCTGACACCCCCGAGGTCTCGGTGCTCGAGGCGATCTCTCTTGCAGTGAGTCAGCTCGGCGCCGGCGCCGGCCCCTGGCGCCTCGAAGGCTCGGGACAAGAAGTGAAGGTCGTCGAGAGCAGCGGAGCGAGAGCCGAAGGCCCCTTCTTCCGCGTCGTCGAGAACACGGTTCGTGAACAGAGAAAGCGCGCCGAAAAAATGCGACGCACCATTCCGAACATCGCGACCCTCGAGAAGACGGGCACCGAACTCAAAGGAACAGTGGGCCGCGACTTCGACAACGCCGCGTTTCGAGAGAACCAGCGCTCCGTGGGTGAAGAGCTCGACGCAGCCATCAAAGTCGCGGCAGAAGCAGCGCGCCTCGCAGCCAGAGAAGCGCAAGAGGCAGACGATTTCGTGAATCTGGTGAAGCGCGCGCTCGCAACCAAGTGCGACGCCCCAGCACCGGCAGCTGTCGCCCCGCCCGCGGGAGGCAAGGCGCCGAAAGGCGAGAAGCCCAAGGCGGGCGGAGCGGACATCTACAACCCGTAAACGCTGCGCTGGGCTTTTCCATCTTCTCCAAGGCCGAAGGGGCCAAAGCACGTCGCAACGCGAGGGTTCACTTCGGGGCCGCAGTCGCTGGCCCCGCTCCCCGCTGCCTCGATCCGAAGGGGCCAAAGCACGTCGCAACGCGTAGGTTCCCTTCGGGGCCGCAGTCGCTGGCCCCGCTCCCCGCTTCGGCGCTCGCGTGGGTTCGCGGCGGCAGAGTGCTCGCGAAAGTGCGGGGGTTACCCCGTCCGAGATTCCCTCACGCGCGCTTCGCTCCGCACTTGCGTTTGATGATGGTCGGCGTTTGGATTTGAGACGACGCCCTGGCGCGGTCACTCGGAGAGGCACCCCCGTACACTTTCGCTTGGGGGGCGCGAGATTCGAGTCGCCGTTAAGAAGTGCGGCGTCGAGCGGCGGGAGGCGAAAGACTCGAGACAAAACTTAACGACGAATCGCGGCAGCTCTTCGCAGAGCGGAGGCGCGGGGGCGCGGTCTTCGATATCCACTCTCGCATCGTTCTCCCGTCGGCCGCACGTTCGGAGCCACGCAGAGCGGCGGTTATCGTCCAGTCGTCAGAGTGACCAGGACAGGAACGCGAAGCGCCGCCGCGCGAGCGCGAAAGAACAACCGGCGTAGCGAATCGCAGGTGAGCGCGGGCATCTACGTTTCCCGGCGACGCGAGAATGACTGCGAGGAGGAGAGCGAAGCCGTGACCCCCGCGCCGCAGCGTTCTTCCCCCGAGCTGCACCACGAGCGCCGAAGCGGGGAGCGGGGCCAGCGACTGCGGCCCCGAAGTGAACCCTCGCGTAGCGCCGAGCTTTGGCCCCTTCGGATCGAGGCAGCGGGGAGCGGGGCCAGCGACTGCGGCCCCGAAGTGAACCTACGCGTAGCGCCGAGCTCTGGCCCCTTCGGCCTTGGAGAAGAAGGAAAGCCCAGCGCAGCGCCCTTCGGCCTTGGAGAAGATGGAAAGCCTAGCGCAGCGCCTTATTGCACTTTCTTCATGGCCTCGGCCATGCGGTCCGGCTTCACGAACTCCGTGAACCGCGAGGCCTCTTTGCCGCTCGCGTCGAGCAACACGACGGTGGGAAGGCCCACGACTTTGTACTTCTTCTTCAGGTCTTGGATCTTCTTGTCGTCGTCGTCGGTCGCATCGATGGTGATCGTGACGAACCTCGTGGCTTCTCGGCGGACTGCTGCATCGGGCCACGTCTCGTGTTCGAGCTCCTTGCACGCCGTGCACCAGCTTGCGCCGAAGTCGACGAGGACGGGCTTCTTCTCGGCGAGAGCCTGGGCAAGGCCTTTCTCTTCGCTCTTCTCCCAGGTCATCTGCGGTGCAGGCGGAAGGCCAGCGGCATTGGCGTCGGGCACGATGCTGGCGCGCGGGACGTCGAACCACGAGAGTGTGAGGTATAGCCCCAGGACAGCCGGGACGATGGAGGCGAGCTTCATCGGCTTCGACAAGTGCGCGATGGGCGACTTTCGCCGCTCCGCCAGAATATGAACGATGCCGAGACCGAGGCCAACTACAGCGATGGCGATGAAGATCACGAGCATGAGCGTGCTCGGGCTGATGAAGCCGCGGAAGATCTCTGGCCAGCGATCGCGAAGGTACTTGAAGCCCATGTAGGCGAGCACGACGCCACTGCCCCATTTGATGCCCATCATCCACGCGCCACCGCGCGGCAGATTGAGGGCGAAGGTCCCCGCGGCGAAGAACGGCGTTCCGAGCCCCAGGGCAAACGAGAACATCGCTACGCCGCCGATGAGCACGTTCTTGGAATTCGCAATCCAGATGAGGAGACCGGTCAAGAACGGACCCGTGCAAGGTGCAGCAATCAAACCAAGGACGAGGCCGAGAACGAAGGCCCCGCCGAAGCCGACGCCACCGACGTTGGAGACGCGATTCGTGAGGCTTGCGGGCAGCGCGAGTTCGAACGCTCCGAACATGGATGCGGCGAGCGCGAGGAAGACGAGCGCGATCACTGCGACGACGTACGGATTCGCGAGCGCCGCGCCCATGCCTTTGCCTGTGAATGCAGCCACGATGCCGAGCGGCGTGAACAGCGTTGCGATGCCGAGAACGTAGGTCGCTGAGAGACCGGCCCCACGCATGCGCGACTTGGATTCTGTTGCGCCGAAGATGGACACCGTGATGGGGATCATCGGCCACACGCAAGGCGTGAGGCTTGCCACGAGTCCGCCCAAGTAACAGGCACCTATCGCGAACAACATGCCGTGTTCGGCCAAGGCTCTCTCGAATGCGCCCGTATCAGAACCGTCGGCCGCGAACGCGAGGTTCGGTACGAGGAGAACGAGGAGAGCCAAACTCACGATTAGCCCGTGGAGCGTCTTTCGCTGCATGCCCTTAGATTAGCCCTTCTCGCGGACTTGGTTCCATCCCCAGCGAAAAAACATGCGCGTCTGTGGGCAAGAGACCCGCATGAGCGTTCACTGTGGGACAGCGATCGTCCGGCATGCCTACCTTCTTGCGAACGATGCGCCTTCGCAGAAGACGCGAGCGAGAGCCTCTAGTTTGCGGCCATTTTGGCCAGGGTGGCTTTCGCCATCGAGAGCTCACCGCGAAGCGCGAGCGACTGCAGCTTCGTTGCCTCTGTCGTCTTCCGCACGAAGGCTTCCAGGTGCCGCTGGGCGATGCGCCATTGTCCGGCAGCGTAGGCCAAATGCCCGAGGACGAATCGACCGTACCCCTGGCCACAGGGCGCTTCTTGAAGGCGCTCGAACGCCTCTTGTACGTCGTCTGGCGAGCTTCCACCCGAGGCGATCTGGCAGAGCAGGAGGTGCGCGCGGTAAAGCGGCTTGTCGTGGGTCCCCCACCGGGCTGCACGAGTGAGGGCGCTTTCCGCCTCCTCGTAGCGCTGGGCCAGAAAGAGAATCGAGCCGAGCGTCCAATGATGAAAGGCGCGCCGTGAAGCCGGGCAGTATCGCGCTGCGGCCCGCAAATCGGAGAGCGCCGCTTCGAGGTCGCCTTGGGCGAGCGCCGCACGTGCCGCGTCTTGCAGCAGCACGTCACGAAGGACGCCGAGTTCTACGGCTTGGGCCGCCACTTTTCGCGCGTCGTCGAACTTCTCGTCTTCGAACAGCGACAGATAGAGCTGCCTTAGCAGCATGGCCTGCGTCGTCTTGTCGAGCGGCGCGCGCGTCGCAAGTCCCAACCGCGCGTAACGAGCGCGCGAAGCGGACGACTTCGACGACATGGCCTTCTTCAGCCAGTCTTCGGGACTTACCGTCAGGACGCGGGCGCTCACGATTTTGTTTGTAGCATGCACATGGTAGGGCCGCCAAGCTGGCAGCCCGTGGCATTTGGGGCCCTCTATCCCGCGGGCGCGCTCCGTGCTACTACCGGTCCCCAGTCGTTCTTTCCGCGTCTCTCGGCTCGCCGCTGGTCGCAGGTTTTTTCACCATGAAAGCCCCGTTCGTCGCCCTCTCGTTCGTCCTTCTGTGCGCCTGCGGTCGGCCTGCAACCGAGGAAGATTGTCGAATGATCTTCGACCGAAGCGTCGAGGTCGAGATGCGGGCGCTCGACAAGTCCGACGGCGACACCCTCGCCAAGAAGAAGGCGGAGCTCGGCAAGACGTTCGAAGCCGATCTCAAGCAGTGCGTCGGCAAGCGAATCACCGATAGTACGCTTGCATGCATTCGAGCCGCCAAGACATCCGAGGAATTGGGTAAATGCGGAAAATGACCAAAGTTTTGCTCGCTGCCAGTCTCACGACGGTCTCCCTCCTGGGCTGCAGCAAGAAGGTCTCCCAGCCCGAGTGCGACCAACTCGTCGAACACTATGCGAGCCTCGTCGTGCGCGAGAACAATCCGGACGCATCTCCCGAAGTCGTGAAGGCGGAACAAGAGCGGGAGCGCCGCGAAGCGAAGGGCGACGACGGCTTCAAGAACTGCACGACGGAAGTGCAGCGGTCCGAATTCGGGTGCGCCATGCGTTCGACCACCTCCGAAGGCGTACTCCGCTGCCTCGAATAGAGCGCAGGCTCGGGCTTACTTCTTTCGATGCTTGCCTTTGGGCACTTCCTCGGCGTCGGGTGAGCGCGTGTGCGCGGCATATCCAGAGAGGCGCATTTTGCCGCCCACACGGCTCGGTTCTTCGGGAACGTCCCAAACGACGTCGCCCCCGAGCTTGCAGGTTTCCTCTTTGAGCTGAGCCTCGCATTCCTTGCGACCGAGTGCTTCGTCGCAGTCGGCGTACACCGTCCCGATGTTATCGATGGCTGCGCTCGGCGCACCCTGATAGAGCCCGACCTCGCAGTTCCGAGCCCTGGGCGGATACTTGGCGGGAGCCGAACCGCAGGCCGAGAGGCAGGCGACGGACACGACGAACATGACTCGCATGAATGGCATCGTACACGACTCGCCGGCTTCCGCATGGACGGAAGCTCGGAAGCTTGCGCGCCTTGCCGCCCCGATTGCGCTCGCGCAGGTAGGCATGATCATGCTTCACGTCGTCGATACGGCCATTCTCGGTCGTGAATCACCGAGCGCGCTCGAAGCCGGTTCGCTCGGGCGCAACATCATGTTCGCGTGTCTCTCGCTCGGACTCGGCGTTTCGCTCACGCTCGAATCCATTGCATCGCAAGCCATCGCCGCAGGTGAGCCTGATCGCGCCTGGCAAGCCTTCGTGCGGGTGCTGCGCGCCAACGTACTCATCATGCCGATCTCGGGCCTCCTCGCCGTCGCGATCGTTCTCGCCTTGCCGAGCATTCCCGGCTTTCACATTTCGGAGAGCGCGTCCCGTGGAGCGCGCGCATTCATCTTCGGAAACTTGCCGGTACTCTTTGCACAGAGCGGCTTTGCTGCAGGTCGCACGCTCCTTCAAGCGCACGGCCGTACGATGCCCTCGCTCGTCGCTTCCATTGCCGCCAACGTCCTCAACTGGATTGTCTGCAACGCGCTCGTCCGCGGAGACGCGTTCTTTTCTTCGCTCCATCTGCCGCTCACCGGATTTCGCGGATGGGGGCCGCTTGGTGCGGGCCTGGCCGGGAGCATCAGTGCGACGTTCATGTGCACGTGGGTCCTCATCGCTGCGCGCAAGCATCGGGTGACGGGCCCGAACGAAGCTCCCTCCGTCACGACCATCTTGCGCATGGGCACGTCTGTCTCCGTCCAGCTGCTCGCTGAGATTGGCGCATTTGCGCTTGCCGGGGTGCTCTCCGTGCATTTCGGTCAAACGCAGACCGACGCATTCCAAATCGCCCTCCAGCTCGCCAGCCTCACGTTCATGGGGGCACTCGGCGTAAGCGGTGCAACGTCGGTGCGCGTCGGCCGTGCGATCGGAAAGGGGGAGAGTGCACGTTTGCCTGGTTCCGTCGGCATCATCATGGGCGCGAGCGTGATGTCGATCGGCGCAGCTCTGTTCACGCTCTTCCCCGCGCCACTCGTCGCGCGGTTCACGCAAGACCCTTCCGTGCTCGTCGCGGGGGTTGCGTTCCTACACGTGGCTGCCTTCTTCCAGTTGTTCGATGGCGTCCAGGCGGTTTCGGCGGGTGCGCTCCGCGGTGCCGGCGACGTTCGCTTTGCCTCCTACTGCACGTTGTTTGCGCATTGGGCCGTAGGCATCCCGTTCGCCCTCTTGTTTGCATTCGGGTTCCACATGGGCGCGTTCGGTCTTTGGTGTGGACTCACCCTCGGCCTCGTCGCAGCTGCCACGACGATGTCCGGTCGCTTCGTCTACATCTCACGAAGGCTCATTACACGGGTGTGATGAGCGTGCGGTGCATTCCCGACGGCTTCCGCAGGCGGGACAACCGCTAGAGCCAGCCGTTCTCACGGTACCAGGCGAAAGCACGCTTGCACCCTTCGGTCGCGAAGACGGTCGGCTCGAAGCCGGTGTCTGCTCGCAGGGCATCGATGCTGCACGTCCACGCTTCCTGAGCGCCCATGATGGCTTTCTGCTGATTGAAGAGGCGCGGCTTCTTGTCGAGCTTCGTCAAAAACTCGCCCCCATAGGCCGCCGCCGTCACGAAGAACTCGGGGAAATCGATCGTCCGCACCTTGTGCCCCGCGGCTTTGACGATCGCGTCCTGGAATTGGCCCCACGTCACGACCTCACCATCGGAGACGAAGTAGCCTTTGCCGACGGTGTTGGGACTGACGGTCGCGAGGAGCGTGGCCGTCACCAAGTCGTCGACGTAGACGTTCGAGATGAAACGATCGCGATTGCCGAAGAAGACGTTTCGCTTCTTGTGCACCTCGCGGAACAAGTTGAAGTAGTCCGCGTCGCCGGGGCCATAGACTCCCCCCGGACGAAGGATGGTCCACGGGACCGTCGTGACGCGCTCGACGACCTCTTCGGCCTCGGCCTTGCTTCGACCATAGAACTCGATGGGTTTGCGCGTATTCGTCTCGATATGCGGGCGAGTACGTGTGGAAGGGCCGAAGCACGCGAGTGACGAGAAGTGCACGAAGCGCTTGACCCCGGTGTGCTTCCGCTCGAGCGCGCGAAGCAGGTTCTCCGTGGGCATCACGTTGCCTGCTTGGAAGTCCGCGTAGGTCACACCCTTCGTCACCCCAGCGACGTGGAAGACGTAGTCGGGCTTTTCGGCCAGTACGAGGTCCTCGAGTTCGGCGAGGTTGTCGTAGGATGCTTCGACGCTGCGCCCCTTTTTCGAAGGCGGTGAGCCCGTGCGCCTTATCGACAAGACGTCGACGCCCTGATCGAGGAGCGCGTCGCGGAGCCTTCCGCCGATGAAACCGCTCGCGCCAGTGATGAGTGCTTTGCCTTCGAGTTTGGGTGTTTCCACGGACATGGAATGCCTCGACTCGAACCCGCTGTAAAGGGGAGGGACCTAAAACGTAAGCCCTTGGTAGCTTAGGCGCAGTTTCGAAGGGGCTTTCTTGGCGAGCTCCTGGCCGCTTTCGGTCCTCACGTCGGTTCCGCTCATCACGAGCAAGTAGATACCGAGCGCAGTCAAACCCGCACCCACACCGAGGCTGATGATGCCGAAGGTCTGGAACGTCTGCGGCAGCTTGCTCGTGCTGGTCTTGTCTTCCATGGCAAGGCCGACGGGTAGGAAGACTGCACCCATGATGAGCCCCGTGAGGCCAAACGTGAACGAGTACGCACCCCCGAGGCGCACGCCGGCATTGCCGCCGAACACTTTGAGCCTGAGCGGCTTCTGAGGATCGCCCGACGATGGGGGCAATTGGAAATTCTTCGAGAGCGACATGCCCGGCGCATCGACGCGATACGTGCCGTGGGGGTCCACGTTCGCCGTGCAGGGGGCAACGCAGATGTTTTCCCAATTCTCGAAAGAAACGTAAACAGCTCGCCCGCCGGCGTAGCCGGTGCCCGACCCTTGCCCGGTGATGCGCTGGAGTTGCGTCCCCGGGTGGTCGCTTTGAATCTCGACGCGCTGCTTCGGAGCTTGAGACGCCGGCTCTTCGGTATGCGCGATGTCGTTCCACGGGATGACGCGCACTTCGCCCGTCGCGAGCTTCAAGACGACCTTGTCACCGGGCACGCGCTCGACGAGCTCGCCCCGAACGGTCGACCCATTCTTCAAGTTGAGGGTCGTGGCTTCGTCGGCGAGGGCTGAGCGCCCTTCCAACGCGCAAAGCGCGAGCGTCATCGACATGCCGGCGAAAAGTCCTGGAAGAATGCGCATCGTTCGTCTTTCTCGGAGGTAATCCCCCTGCATGAGCCCGGTGCGAGGCGTGAGTCGCAACGGCCCCCGTCGATTCTCTACGCTTGCGCGGTTTGTGCGATCTTGGACCAGGTGTCCTTGAGCGTAATGGTTCGGTTGAAGACGAGAGCGCCCTCCTTGGAATCTTCGTCGACCCTGAAGTATCCGAGTCGCTCGAACTGCATCGCTTCACCGACTTTGGCGGAAGCGAGGCTGGGCTCGAGCTGTGCGCCTGTCAGCACTTCGCACGACTGCGGATTGAGGTGCGCCAGCCACGCGTCCTTGTCCTCTTCCTGACCAGCCTCGACCTTCAGAGGATTTTCGTTCGCGAAAAGTCGATCGTAGAGGCGTACCTCGGCGCGGACCGCATGCGCCGCGGAGACCCAGTGAAGCGTCGCTTTGACCTTGCGACCGTCTTGGGGCGTCCCGCCTTTCGAGTTCTCGTCCCACTCGCATACGACTTCGACCACGTTGCCTGCCGCGTCTTTCACGAGGTCGACGCACTTGATGACGCACGCGAAGCGAAGGCGAACTTCTTGCCCTGGCGCGAGACGGAAGAACTTCTTCGGCGGGATCTCGGCGAAGTCTTCCTGTTCGATGTAGATGGTGCGGGAAAGCGGGACCTTGCGCGACTTTCCGTTCGGGTCGTCGGCGTTGTAGGGCGCGTCGAACCAAATCACTTCGCCCTCCGGGAAGTTGCGAAGGGTCACCTTGAGCGGACGCAGGACGCCCATCACGCGCGGCGTGGTCAGGTTCAGGTCTTCACGAACCGCATGCTCGAGGAGGGCAACGTCGACCAGGGAGTCGCGGGTCGCCACCCCGACGCGTTCGCAGAATTTTCGTAGCGCGGCCGGTGTGTAGCCGCGACGACGAATGCCCGCGAGCGTCGGCATGCGAGGGTCGTCCCAGCCGCGAACGTGCTTTCCCGAAACGAGCTGCTGGAGCTTGCGTTTGCTGAGCACCGTATAGGTGAGGTTGAGACGCGCGAACTCGATTTGCTGCGGCCGCGCATCGTTTGGCGCGTGGATGCGATCGAGGAACCAGTGGTAGAGCGGACGATGGTTGACGAACTCGAGCGTGCATACGGAGTGCGTGATGCCTTCGATGTAGTCGGACTGTCCGTGAGCCCAGTCGTACATGGGGTAGATGACCCACTTGTCACCCGTGCGGTGATGTTTCGCATGGCGGATGCGGTACATGACAGGGTCACGCATTTTCACGTCGCTCGAGGCCATGTCACCCTTTGCGCGAAGCACGTGTGCGCCGTCTGGGAACTCGCCTTTGCGCATGCGTGTGAACAGGTCGAGGTTCTCTTCGGGCGTTCGGTTCCGGTAGGGTGAGTCGGTGCCGGGCTTGTAGAAGTCGCCGCGCGTGTCACGGATCTCGTCGGTCGTGCGGCTGTCGACGTAGGCTACGCCGTCCTTGATCATCTGCACCGCGAAGTCGTGGAGCTTGTCGAAGTAATCGGAGGCGAAGTAGGGCTTGTCGCTCCACTGGAACCCGAGCCAGCGCACATCGTTCTGGATGGATTCGACGTATTCGACCTCTTCCGTTTCCGGATTGGTGTCGTCGAAGCGGAGGTTGCATTTGCCGCCGAACTTCTCCGCGAGGCCGAAGTTCAGACAGATCGACTTGGCGTGGCCAAGGTGGAGGTACCCGTTCGGCTCCGGAGGAAAGCGCGTGACGACTCGGCCTCCGTTTTTCCCTGCCGCGAGGTCGGCCTGAACGAGCTCCTCCACGAAGTTCGGCGGAATTTCGGCGTTCTCGGCCCCCTTGCTGCTCTCTGCGCGCTCAACCATGGATATCCGTATATTACCGGTCCATGCCCATTGTCGACGGGGGCCTTCGGGCCGCGTAGAATAGGGCCATGCAGTGGTTTGCCCGACGTCGGTCCTTTCTGGCGGCTGGCGGCGCTCTCGCCCTTTTCTTTGCGTCGCTCGGCGCCTGCTCCGAATACGACAGCCCTCCGAAGGACCCCGAGATTCCGGCCGTCGTGACGTGTACGTCGAGCAGCGCGCCGAAATGCGGAGCCCACGGCAAATGCACGAACGGAACGGGTGGCGCTCCGCCCACTTGCGCCTGCGACGAGGGCTACACGGGGGCGACCTGTTCCGAGTGCGCACCCAACCTGCAAGACGACGATCACGACGGGGTCTGCCTGCCGAAGTGCGACGCGAAGTGCGGTGCCCACGAGCGCTGCAACTTGACGACCGGTGCGCCGGTCTGTGAATGCGCCCCGGGTTATGCACGAGCGAATGCGGCAAGCGCTTGCACGTGGGCTGGCGTCGTAAAGGACCCGACGTTCGGGAACACTCCGGCAGGAGCATGGCAGCTCGAAAATGTCGCGCTCGAGCCGACGATCACGTCGGCGCCCTCTGGCGGAGGCACGCTCGTCGACCCGGGCGCAGCCGTCATGACGCCGGCCACGGCGACATGTCCTGGGAAGATCGGGCGACTTCGTCAAACGTTCACGATGCCTACGGCCGCTGAAGGCGAGGGGCTCGCGCTCGTCACGAAAACGTTCGGGACGAACTGCGGAACCTTCGGACTGGGGTGCCTCGCCATTCCGCGCTGGAAGAACGAAGGTCGCATGTTGACTCCGCTGGACTTCGGCTTCTTCTCGCCATCGGGCAACCAGCGAACCTTCTGCATCGGCGAGCGTTGGTACGGGCGCACCGTCAATCTCGAGCACGAGATCACGGGAGGCTGCAGTTCCGGCGCGACCTTCGCGCAGGACCACACGGACATCGTTCCGTCTCCCGAATGTGCACTGCCCGGAACCGTGTACAATGCAGATTTCGACGGGACCGGAGGATGGGACGTTTCAGGGGCGGATGCAGACTCCATCGCCGAAGTGAAAGAAAGCATCGGCACGAACGGAAGTCGCGGGGGTCACCTCGGCGGCAAGCGGTACTGCAAGAATCCCGCGCTTTCCGGCAACGTCTCCATTCCGGAATTTGCCGGCAAAAAGGTTGCCCTTTCACTCACGTACCGTGGGTCGCTGGGCGATAGCGCCAACCTTCAGCTCGCCCAGTTCTCGTTCGGTTCGATGAAGGGACTCGGCACCTTCGAGCGCGCCACCTACTGCCTTCCGGACGTCACGAAGGGTATCGCCTGGACGCTTCGGATTTCGCTTCCGAACGTGCCTGCTCCCACCGGGGTCGACTGCGCGAACGCGCCGGGGACACGCGACTTCGTTTTCGACGACCTCACGCTCGCACCGGACCCCTCCTGCCCCGATTCCGTGCCGATCGCAGATCCCAATTTCGACTCTCGGCCTGCCAACACCCCCGCCTGGATGACCGACACGGACGGCATTGCGAGCTCTGTCATTCAAGCCGGCGGACGCACCGGCAGGGCCGGCGTCATCGCGACGAGCAAGTACTGCCATGGCGCGTCTCTCTCCACGCTGATGTCTCTTCCGGAGTATCCCGAGACCGAGGGCTACGCGATCACGTTCTGGCAGAAAGGCAACGTCCCTTCGGGCCAGACACTCACGACGTCGTTCGGGGACGTGCCCGTCTCGTCCGCCTGGGAGCAGCGGTCCCAGTGCCTTCCGCGTCTCTATGCGGGCATGCCGTACCAGCTCAATTTCTCCACCTCGTTCAATGTCGGAGGTAGCTGCGAAGCCGCTTCGACGTCGATGATCTGGATAGACGACATCGAAATCGTCAAAGACGCAGCCTGCGTCGGCAAGTAGCGACGTAGTCAGAAGCGGAGCGTGAGTTCTGCGCGTGCGCCTTCGAATGCGGGGAAGATGCGACACACACCGCTGATGCAGCGAAGACCACCTTGCTGTTGGCCCACGAGCACGCGAAGGTTGGACTCGCTCGTGAAGCGATAGAGCATCGATCCATTGAAGTAGAGGAGCGGGAAGCCGAGGAGCGACGTGTACTCGACGCCCTGCGAGAAGACCCACTTGGGGGCGATCTTGAACGCCGTGTTGTGGAAGCCCTGCGCCCACCCACGCTCAGCCCCGTCGCGGATGTTCTCTTCCGCTTGGTAGCGCAATCGATGCCGCCCGTTCAGCTCGAACGAGAACGGGCCGCTCAGGAACACCGAGACGGAGTAGTTGATGGATCGCTCGTTGTAGAATGGGTCGCCGTTCTTTCGGCGGTCGTTGCGGGCACCTGCAGAGAGAAGCACCTGGGAGCGATCTTTGTCGAAGCGCCACTCGATACCGGAGAGCACGTCCCACACGAATGTCTGGGTGAGGTCATCGGAGAACGCGCTGATGCTGTTGCCATAGCGGTCGCAGCCGCCGCCGATGGCCTCGCTCTTCGAGTGGTAGTAACCGAGCGCCCCGAAGACGAGCAGACCCTCGGTGAGCCGCACGTCTGTGCGGTTGCGACCACCGTTGACGCAGGCGTTCATGTTGCCGAACATCGAGTCCTGAATGAGGATCTCCGTTGTCGGTAATTGGCTGTATTGTACATTGGAAAAGGCCGGACTCTTCGAGGTGTCGACCGCCGCTGGAACGGCCCAATAGTTGCGGTAGCTCTTGATCTCGAGGTTGTTCGTCACGGGACCAAAATTCGTGACGAAGGAGCCGTAGAGTGCGTTTCCGTCCGGGTCCGATCCCTTCGGTTCGTCGTCGACGTGGCGTCTTTGAACGGCGGCCTCGACGTAAAGGCTACCGTGACCCCACAGGCTCGGGATCTCGAAGGTCTGTCCCGCAATGTCTACGTCGCGCGCGCGCATGAGCGGGCTTCCGGTATTCGGGAGTGTCGCCAGCCAGGTCGTCCGATCGGTTTCGTCGCAGGAACCGAAAGGGGAACTCAAGAACCCCGGATCGATGGCGCCGGTCTTGTCGTAGGCGTATGGCGCGCACCGTGAGAAGCGAACCATGTGCGTAGAGAGCGTGATGGGCAAGCCAAGTCCCGCTTTGATTTGCGCTCCGACGATGCGATCGGAGCCGAGGACGGGCAGAGCTCCGCGCTTGTCCGTCGCGAGAGGTCGCGTCGGAAAGAGGGCCATGCCGGTGGCTTCGTCCAGACGATTGGGATTCGCGAAGCCTGCGAGCAACGTGGCGGCGAACGGATCGCTCTGCAGGGTCACCTTTGCGCCACGCACCGTGGTGTCGATGCCGAGCTCGTCCACCTTGCGTAGAGAGAGTGCGAGACCTCGACCGAACTGGGCGTATGCATCGCCCGCGGTGACCTCGACACCCTTCGTCTTGTAGGTCGCCCACAGCTTGGCGACGTAGAGCGAGTTCTGGAAACGTCCCGCGCCGTCTGTCTGGACGGTCTGCTGATCGCCGGGCTTGAATTGGCAGTCGGCGCAAAACTCTCGATCGACGGGACGAAGCCAGTAGACGCCGGAGTCGAGACGCGTGCCGACCGTGACCTTGTCCCAAACGAGCTGGAGATTGAGTTTGTTCAGCCACTGTCCCCAACCGTGGTCTCGCGGCAGCAGCCCTTCACGCGCATCGAAGCGTTGCGCGACAATGGAGGTCTCGGTCACGTCGAGCTTGAGGGGCTTGTCGCCGACCTTCGGCAAATCGACTGCGGCAGCGGGCCTTTCCGAAGCGCACACCAGCGCCAGCGGCAGGCAGAACGCGGAAAGAACGAAGCGACGCATCGTTCTCGGGAAACTACTGCACTTTTCCCTTGAAATGGGCGGGATTCCGCAGCCTACTTCGCGCATGGAACAACTCAAAAGCGAGCAGTTGAAGTCGGGCGATGGCGCCGAAGCGCAAAACGGCCAGACCGTCACCGTGCACTACGTCGGCACGCTCACCGACGGGAAGAAGTTCGACAGTTCGCGCGACCGCAACGAGGGGTTCACGTTCAAGCTAGGCGCCGGCATGGTCATCAAGGGCTGGGACCAGGGAGTCCTTGGCATGAAGGTCGGCGAAATCCGCAAGCTCACCATTCCACCGCACCTCGCCTACGGTGAGCGCGGCTTCCCCGGCGCCATTCCGCCGAACGCGACGCTCGTCTTCGAAGTCGAGCTCCTCGGCGTGCGCTGAGTTCGCGCTCGCGGCTCTCACGTTTGCGAGCTTTTTTCAGATCTTTGGCAGGGCGAGTGCGTCTACCGGGAAACACGAGGTTCCCGGATGCAGACGTTATCGCCCTTTTCGATGTGGTTTCGGACACCTAAGCTGCGGAGAGCGCTCGCCATGGGCTCGGTGGTGCTAGCGACCGGAGGCATCGTCCTCGTGCGTTCGCAGGCTACGGCGGAGCCTCGGGGGTTCGTCGATTTCGAGCGTTCGCCGACACGCACGACCTTCTCCGGTCCGCGGATGCACGGCTCGCTGGCGCTCAGCCACGGCAAGGTGCTGGAGCGCGGTGGCCAAGTGTACGCTGACCTGACGCTCAGTGCGGACCCGGGCGCCGGCGCCGAAACCAGAGCCCCCGTGTCCCTTGCCATCGTCCTCGATACCTCCGGCTCGATGACCGGAGAGAAGATCGAGGAAGCGAAGCGAAGCGCGATTCGTCTCGTTCGCGACATGCACCCGGACGACGAAGTCGCATTCGTTCGCTATTCCGATGGCAGCGAACTCGTCCAGCCGCTTGCTCGGGTCCGAGACGTGCGTGAGGGGCTCATTCGCCACATCGAGGGCATTGTCGCTTCCGGAGGCACCAATATCCCGAGCGGTCTCAGACTCGGAAAGGACGCGCTCCGCAACGCCGCCGGCAATCACGTCCACCGCATCGTTCTCATGAGCGACGGTCTCGACTCGTCGCGCAGCGAATCCGATCGCCTCGCAGCCGCGGCCGCCGCAGAGGGCACGGTGACGTCATCGCTAGGCATTGGTCTCGACTTCGACGAGGCCTACATGAGCTCGGTCGCGCATGCAGGGCATGGAAACTTCGCCTTCGTGAAGGACGGGGCGAGCCTTGCGACGTTCCTCGAAAAGGAGCTTTCGGAAACCGCGCATACCGTCGTCCAGAATGCGAACGTACGCATTCGGGTGCCCGCGGGTCTCGCGTTCGTACGCGCTTCGGGCGCCGACGCGCAGATCGAAAACGGCGAACTCGTCATTCGTGCGGGTAGTCTCTTCGGTGGTGACGAACGCCGTGTTCTCCTCGAGTTTCGATCCACTCAAGGTGAAGCAGCTTGCGAGAATTGCGAGTCGTCGTTCGCCGGCGCGGGGGCCTACCGCCTCCCGGTGATGGTCGACTGGAACGTCGTGTCGGGCGGGACGGGGCACGCAGAGCCGGCGCCGCTGGTTCTGCAAGTGACGCGTGACCCGGAAGCCATGCGCGCTTCGATGGACCCCCAGGTGTACTCCCGCGCGATGAGTGTGCTCGCATCGCGGAGGCAGATGGAAGCCGCGGAGGCGTTTTCGAAAGGGGACCTCGCGCGCGCCGAGGAGCTCGCCGAACAGAACCATCGCGCCCTTCGCGCGGCGGCCTCGGCGCTTCCTGCGCCCATGGCGGCTCCGCTCACCGCACAAGCAAATCAGTTTCAGCTGGACCGAGAGGAGTTCGGAAAAGGTCTCGCGAACGACGGCGCGAAAGCCGCTTCGAAGCGCATGATGCAACGCGAATTCGGCAACGCCCACCGCGACGCGTGGAAAGTGGAGAAGCCATGAAGACTTGGATGAAACACGGCAGTTTCGTCGTTCTGACAGCGCTCGTCCTCGGTGGAACGGCTTCCTTCGATCGCCTCTCGGCCATTCCCTCTGCCGTCCTTCTCGTGGGGAGCACCGTTCTCCTTGCCTCCGCGATCTCGGGCCGATTCAACTGGGCCGCAGTCTCGTTCGGTGCCATGGGAGCATTCGTGGGGGCAGCCCTTCGAACCACGTCCTTCGCGGCTGCGGGAGCGGTGGTGCTCGCTTGTGTGTTTGCGGAGAGGACGCTTCGTGTTCGTGGAGGCATCGGTCGCGCCGTTCATGCGGCTATGGCGCTCGTCGGAGGCGCTGCCGCGATGTATCTCGCATCCGTGTTCGGTGCGCGTGACGTGAGCCTGTTCGGTGTCGCGATAGCTGTCGGTACCGCACTTTGTGCGCTCCCGTTGCTCATCGACGCGGACGATTCTCTCGCCGCCGAGCTCGATCGTATCTCCAAGCTGGTTCCCGCGGCCATCGGCGGCGAGCTTCGAGGCGCCGCACAGATGCGCAGGCACGGCAAGGACGTCGTCATGGACGCGGACGTTGCCAAGAATGTCGACGGAACCTTCGACACTTTGCTGCGTCTCGCGGAAGCGCGGGTTCGAATTGGCCGCGCGACGGAAGTCGATGTCGAATCCGGTAAGAAGGTCGCTGCGCTCGTCGACGGGAAGATCGTCCTCTGCGTCACGGCGATACGGAAGGCGTTCGCCGCATCGGATACGGTTCGCGCCTATGCCACGGCGCAGGATGATCAGCAGCTCCATGCGCTCAGCGCGAAGAGCGAGTCCATCGAGGAAGTAAATCGGACCCTCCTCGAGGCCGAGGCAGACGTGGCGGCGCTCTCCATGCCGACCGTTGCAAACGTCGCGGAGACCCCCATTCCCAGTGCTGCAACCATCGGAATTCCCTCTGGAACAGAAGCCGAACGAGACCTCGCGCATACGGCCTGAGTAAAGTTCCCTCTAGGCAAGCGCTCGAAAGACCCGGATGATCCGGGTCTTCGTGTTTTGGACACTGCTCAGCGTTCTGGAAGTCGCCTACCTCATCTTGATCGGGGTTTGGATTCTTCTCGAGAAGCGCTCGCCAGTTGCGACGCTCGCGTGGCTTCTTTTGCTCGGCGCACTCCCGGTCGTTGGCTTCGTTGTATTCTTCATGTTCGGTCCACGCAGGCTGCATAGGCGACGCCAGCGGAGAATTCGGTCGAAGAAGCGCTCTCGTGCCCACGTGCAGGCGCTGCGTGCGTCGCCGCTGGTGTCACCGCTCAGCATCGAAACAGAGCAGCTCGTGCAGGTCGCCAACACGAAAGGAGACGCGCCGCTCACGACCTGCGATGAACTCGAAATCATGACCAACCCGGTCGCGCTCTATGATCGCGTCGAACAGTCGATTGACGCGGCGACGCACCACGTACACGTCCTCTACTACATTCTCGAGGACGGTGCCGCGGCGGACCGTCTGAAGGCAGCCCTCATCCGAGCACGGGCCCGCAATGTCGAAGTGCGCGTGCTCGTCGACGCCGTGGGCTCATCGGGCCTGTCTCGACGATTCTTTCGCGAGCTCACGAAAGTGGGCGGCCAGTTCGCGCGCTTCAATCCAGCGGCGTTCTCGAGCCTCGTCAAGGCGTTCAACTTCCGGAACCACCGCAAGATCATCGTGTGTGACGGTGTTCTCGGCTTCACGGGCGGCATCAACATGTGCGACGCCTACTTGCCGAGCAAGGAGGAGGGAGCGCGACCCCCGTGGCGCGATACACACCTTCTGCTACGAGGCAGTGCGGTCCGGTACCTGCAACTTGCATTCATGGACGACTGGGCGTACGCCACCTCGGAGATCTTGAAGGGCTCCGTGTACCTTCCTAGCGATTCGGCTCTCAGTGCCGGTGCGCAAGCTGCCGCCGAGGCCCAAGCGTCCGAGACGGTCCCGGCAGAGCCAAGGCAGGTGCATCTCGTGCAAGTCATCGAGGACGGCCCCGATTCACTCGACGACCCTATCCACGACGCATTCTTCACGGCCATCACCGGGGCCAAGCAGCGCATCTGGCTCACGACGCCTTACTTCATCCCCGACGAGAGTTTGGCCACGGCGCTCACGACCGCGGCGCTTCGGGGCGTCGACGTCCAAGTGCTTCTCCCACGACGTGGCGACTCACGCGTCGTTACCTATGCGGCGCGCTCTTACTTCGACGCGATGCTGGCCGCTGGGGTGAAGATCTTCGAGTACCAGCCGACGATGCTGCACGCGAAGACCGCGGTCATCGACGACGGAATCGCCATCGTCGGCACGGCCAACCTGGACAATCGAAGCCTTCGCTTGAGCTTCGAGGTCGTCGTCTTCATCTACGGGGCCGCGCAAAATGCCGAGCTGGCGCGCATCTTCCAAGAGGACCTCGCGCATGCCCCAGCCGTGAGCCTCGAAGAGCGCGCACGACTTCCGATTCCGCTCAAGCTCGCGGAAGCGGGGGCGCGATTGCTTTCACCGATTTTGTGATGCGCGGCGGCCGCGTTTGCGCGTTCCGACGACCATCGCGGCGAGGAGCAGCGTAGCCGCCGAGGGAGCGGTCGCATCGCGCTTCGTTCCCACGCCGCAACCCGAGTCGTCCGCGACGTCTCGTTTGACCTCGCAGCGGCCCTCGGCGCTACATGAAGCCGGAAAGGTGCAGTCGAGGTACGACGAGCACGTCTTCGTGCATCCGCCCGTTTTGCACGTGTAGGGTGCGCAGTTTTGCGATGTTCCGTCCCCCAGGTCGAGGACGCTGCCGCTGATGCACGAGGCTTCTCTTCGGGCCTCACAAACGCCCGATGCGCTGCAGGTGTCTGTGCCGCTACAGCGATTCCCGGGGTTCGTTCCGACTTTCGCCGGCCCGCACCGCCCATCGTCCGAAGCGATTTGTTTCGCTGCCGCGGAGCATGCTTCGCAGGGGAGCTCGCAACTCGTGCTACAGCACACGCCATCGACGCAGAAACCCGTCGAACAGTCGCTCGTTCCTGCGCATGTCGCGCCCGCGCCGCCGAGGCAGCGACCGTCCGCATTGCAGCGCTTGCCACTCTTCGTCGCGCACGTGTCGGGGTCTTCCGCATTTCGGATGGACTCGCAGATGCCACGGTCATTTCCGCCGCAGGTCTCGCAGGTTCCGCACGCCTGGCGCTCGCAGCAAGCGCCATCGACGCAGCTTCCAGAACCGCATTCGCTTCCGCTCTTGCAGGTGCCTCCGCGGGTGCGGAAGACCCATTGATCGTCCATGACGCCCGGTGCGCCAAAGCCGCCAAAGAGCGAGAAATTGCCAGATTTGCCGATCGGCAAGAAGACCGCGTGCGTGCGCTCTGCCGGAAGGATGGATGCGGTCGTGTCGATCAAGGACGACCAATTCTGGCCATCCCATCGCCACACGTCGTTGACCGCTGCGGTCTGCGTTTGACCTCCGAAGAGCACCAGTTGTTTGCGCACGTCGTCCCAGGCAAGTGAAGCGTTCATGCGCGCTGCCGGGCGATCTTGAGGAGCGAGCGCGGTCCACGTCGCACCGTCCCAGGTCCACGTGTCATCCGTGACGCCCGAGTCCGACTGTCCTCCGAATACCACCGTGACCCCGCGTGCGCGATCGAAAGCGACGCTTGCTCCGTATCGACGCGGCGGTGCGGGACCAAGGTCGATGCGAAGCCAGTCCTGTCCGTCCCATGACCACGTGCGAATCGGGTCGACGCCGAGCTCGAAATACCAGACGCGCTCGCGAACCGAGTCGTAACTCATGGTCCCGTCGCCGAAGGGCGGAGCAATCGCAGGCGTGCGCTTTGTCCATTCGGAGCCATCCCATGTCCACGTGTCGTTGAACACGAGGCTATTGTCCCGGCCGTTCAACAGGACCGTTTGGTTGCGCCGCTCGTCGAACGCCATTTGCGCGTAGTAACGAGCCGTGGGTGAGGTGACCGTCGAAGCGGCACGCCATCCTTGCGCGTCGAGCAGCCAGGTCTCGTTCGAGTACTGACTGTTCGAGCCGATCCCACCGAACGTCACGATCGATCCATTCGGGCCGAGCGCGGCAGCGGTAAAAGCACGAAAGGGGGGCGCCGTTCCCGGGTCGACGGAAAGGCTCGTGCCGGAGCGCCGAACGAGCTCGCGGATGGCCGTGTACGAGGTCGCGAGAAAGCCCCCGAACGAGAGGAGCTCGCCACGCTTCGAATCGAAGACGCTGGTGTGCCCCTGCCGAGCACGGAGCGGCTTCGACGGCACGGTCTCGGTCCACGCCGTGCCGTCGAAGGACCACGTTCGGTAACTAGGTACGTTGCCGGGATACGCCAAGCCCGTGAGCACCAGGCTGTTCTGGGTACGGTCGAAAGCCGCGGAAAAGGTGCACAGGCTCGGTACACCACCGCTTACGGTCCAAAGAGACCAGTTCGAGCCCGACCATTTCCACAGTTCGACGGGACAACCCACGCCCGGGGCTTGCACGGCCATCACCAGCGTCTGTCGCGCGTAGTCGAATGCCATGCTCGTCCACCGGTTCAGCGGTGGTCTGGTCGTCGTCGCTTCCTTCTTCCAGTTCGTTCCATCGAACGTCCACGTCTCGTCGGATCCCGTCAAACCAGTGAAGAGGACGCTCGTCTTGTGGACGGGGTCGTACGCCATGGCGCCGGAATGCCGCGGACTTGGCTTCGTGGCCGGAGACAGCAGCGTCCAATTGGTTCCATCCCAAGACCACGTCTCGTCGGAGAGAGAGAAGCTCGTTTGCCCACCGAAGAGGATGACGCGCTTGCGATCCGAGTCGTAGGTCATCATTGGCGCGGTACGAGGCGAAGGTGAAAGCGCAGGGAAGCGCTGTACCCACGAGCCGTTCCATACCCACGTCCCCGAGCTCAATCCGGACTCATTACTGCCTCCGAACACGACAGACTCCCCTCGACCTTCGTCGTAGGCCATGCCGTGGTAGCCGCGTACTTGCGGCGAGGAGACGTTGTCCCAATGCTCGACTTGACCTTCGGGACGCGTCAGTGCCTGCTGCGCCGACGAGATCGACGGCTCTTCTCGCGCGGGCTGTCCGACCGCGCACGCGGCAGACGCGATGGCGACCGTGACGGCGAAGGCGAAAATGCTACGCACGAAGCGAGGTCCCCCCTTTCTTACGGCGAAGGCGCCTAGCGAAGGCGAGCGCTGCGCCCACGACGAGGACCGTTGACGGCGTACTCGAAGAATCGGTCGATGGGTGCATACTGCAACCATCGGCGTCCGATGTCGGTGTGCCGGGTGAAACGCACGTTCCGTCTACGCTGCAAGTGAAAGGGAAGACGCAGTCGTTGGCGGAGCTGCAGCGCGTCAGGCATTGCCCTTCACACCGATAAGGCGAGCAGTCTTTCGATCCACCAGCTGCGTTCTCGAGGTAGCGACCGTTTCGGCATGCCGTTCCGGTCGTTTGGCTGCAAACGCCAGTCGCGCTGCATGTGGCCTTGCCCGCGCACTTTCCGCCAGGATTCGTTCCGGCAATCGCAGCACCACAGCGGCCGTCGTCGCGCCCACTGATCTTCTCGGCTGCTCGGCACGATTCGCATGGCCTGTCGCACGCGCTGTCACAGCAGACGCCATCAATGCACAACCCCGAACCGCAGTCGGCGCCGGATGCGCAGCCGCCACCGAGACTCGGACCGCATACGCCCTTTTCATTGCAGCTTACATGGTTTGCCGCGGCACACGTGTCCGGGTCTTCCGCGTTGACGATGCTCGTGCACTTGCCTGGGTCGGTGCCGGCGCAGGTTTGACACGTTCCGCACGCTGCTACCTCGCAGCACACGCCATCGACGCACGATCCCGTTGCGCAATCGCTGGCACTGGTGCAGGACCCGCCGCGCGAATAGAAGGCCCACGGGGAGCGGACCGCAACGGGGCGGGTCGACGCCCCCCCGAACAAGATCGTCCGCTTCGCAGTGCTCAAGTACGCGAGGGCGTGATTCGCGCGACTCGTCGGAGGCGTCTTCGTGACGATCTGCGTCCAGTCGGTGCCATTCCACGACCACGTGTCCGCCAGGGTGCCGCTCTCGTTGTATCCGCCGAACAAGATCACCGTCCCGGTCTGGGGATTGAAGTCGAGGGCTGCAGCCTCTCGTCCAGGCGGGAGCGTGAGAGGCTGTCGCTTCGTCCAATCCGTCCCGTCCCAGGTCCACGTATCGTTCAAGAACGCGCTGCCATTCGAACCACCGAAGAGAACGACGTTGTTTCGCGCGCTATCGAACGCCATCGTGGCCACGCTTCGGCCGGGAGGGGCATTGTTTGGCGCAACTTCGCTCCAGTCTGCGCCGTTCAGGACGAAGGTAGACGAGCTCGAACCTTGGCCGTCGACGGAGCCACCGAAGAGGACGCCCTGTCCTCGGGCGCGATCGAACGCGAGCGCGAAATTTTCTCGATTCCCGAGGACGCCGTACGTGCCGTTCGAGCGCAGCGCGGCGCCGTCCCAAGTCCACGTGCGAAAGGCGCCTTGGTGCTCGCGGCCCATGAGGATGCCCACTTTGCGTCCAGGGTCGTACATGCTCCCGACCACGACTTCCGGGACAGCATCGACGATGGCGAGCGGCGCCCAGTCGCCGTTCTTCTCGTCCTTGTTGACCATGACGAAGGTCTGGTCCGCACGCCAAAGGTCATCGGACTGGTCGAGGGAAACCCGCATGGCGGTCTTCCCGTCGGACGCAAGTACGCCTCCGAAGACGTATCCTTCGGCCCCCACTTGTTTGAAGCCTTCACTCGGCGATCCGCGATAGCTCTTGGATGGACCGATGATGAGGAAGTTCTTCGTCGCCGGGTCGTAGATGCCTTCGGCGCCCCACTTGTTTGGATCCCATTCAGGGGTCTCGACCTCTTGCAGCAGGCCCCAATCCCTGCCATCCCACTGCCAAAGCGTGCCTTTCGTCTGGATGAGAAAGCAATCCTTGTCGTTGCTGACGAGAAGATTGCCGATGTTTGCGTCGGGCGTCTTTGCCGGGCGCTCTTCCTTCCAGCTCACGCCGTCCCACGTCCACGTATCGTTGCGCACGCCGTTGTCATCGTAGCCGCCGAAGAGAACGACCTTCCCAGAGCCCGGATGCATCGTCATTCCCGCACGAACGCGTGCTGGAGGAGGATTCGCGACGAGGCGGGCGGTCCAGTTCGTTCCGTTCCACGTCCATGTGTCGTTCAGCAGGCCGGTCTCGTTACTGCCACCGAAGAGGACGACCGTCTGAGACGGCGCATGGTAAGCGAGCCGATGCTGCGAACGCGCGGGCGGCGAGTTCGTGGGCGTCGTCGCAGCCCAACCCCCACTGAAGATCCACGTGTCGCTGAGGAGCTGACTGTCACCTGCGCCGCCAAACATCACGGCGTTCTGTCGGGCTTCGTCCCAGACGATGGCTGGGGCCCGCCGCTTCTCGGGCGTTGCGCGAAAGGCACGCCTCGCCCATGCGAGACCGTTGAAGGCCCATCCGGTGCTTTTCGGATCGTCGATGTTGTCGACGCCCTGGAAAAGCTGAAGCTCCTGCTTCGCTTCATTGGCGTAGAGCGGAGTCTTGTCGTTTCGGACTTCCGGCAGGTCCCCGTTCAGTTCTTGGCGCCATACGCGTCCGTCCCAAGTCCATGTACCGTTGTGCGGCCGGTCTTCGAGGCTACCGCCGAAGAGCTGCACGTTCTGCCGAATGGGATCGTAGGCGCCCGTGGTGTCGAACGCCGCAGGTGGCGAGAGACCCGGCGTGAGACGCTTCCAGGCCACGCCATCGAAGGCCCACGTATCCGGGGAGATCCCCGATTCGGTTTGGCCGCCGTAGAGCAACGTTTGCTTTCGCGACTCGTCGAAGGTGACAAATGCTCCGTAACGAGGGCTCGGGCTCTCTGCCAGAGTAAGCTTTTGCCAGACTTGCCCGTTCCACTCCCAGGTGTCACCGAGTATTCCGGAAGAGCCGACGCCGCCGAAGAGGAGGGCTTTGCCCCGAACGGTGTCGTAAGCGAAGCCTGCATCGTATCTTGCGGATGGCTTGACCGAAGGGGCCTTGTTGATCCAGGTCGTACCGTCCCAGACCCAGGTGTCTTGCAACGCCCCGTTCAAAGTCGCGCCACCGAACAGGACGACCTCGGATCGCGTTCGGTCGTAGACCATCGCCGGGAAGTAGCGCCCTGCCGGACTCGCCGAGGGGCGCGTCGTGGCCCATTCGGTTCCGTTCCAAAGCCATGTTTCGCCGAACACGCGATTGCCGTACGTCCCCCCGAAGAGCACCGTGTTCTTTCGCGCTTCGTCGTACGCAAGCCGCCCTGCGTAGCGTAGCGATGGGGTAACGCCCCCGCGCGGAGCGACGTAGGCACTCCACGTTGCGCCGTCCCAGGTCCATGTTTGGTCCACGGCGAAGACGACGGAGTTGCGACGCGCAACATCGTAGGCCATCGAAGGGTGCGCAAGATCGACCGGTGCCTTCAGTTCGGACCAGATCCGCGTTTCGAACGTCGGGTCGAGGAGCACTGGATATGTGTATTGTGCACTTTTGTCAAGATGCACCGAAAGCTTGTGATTTGCGCCGTCCCAGGCGAGGTCGGCCTGGAACTTCTTTCCACTCGAATCGATGGCATACGCGAGTGGCACCCGAAGGACGAATGCGCGCTTTTCGTCCAAGAACCAAAGACCATCCGCACGCCTTTCGACGCTCGCGATGCCTTTCGGAAGGTCCAAGACCCATTCGAACGCGTGAGGGGCGCCTTCGGACCGTAGCAGATAGAAGAATTCGCTCGCGCTTTCGGTGCTCACGGCGATCTCGTCGACGTCATCGAAGGCCGCAGGGTACACGACACGACCTTCCGAGAGCTCCCCGCGGACCGCCCGTGCGCCCACGGGGGACACGGTCATGCGGAAGGAAGAGACGTTACCCGGGCCAAGCACGACGTCGCCGTTTGCCTGTGCTGGTAGCGCGCTCGCAAGATCCGTGAAGATGCCGGCGCGCGCGCGACGAAGGCCGAGCGATGCGAAACCGTCGGTGTCCTCCGCGAAGCCATTCGTGCGCGAGGGTGCGAGGGCGAGACTCGTATCCTTGTCGTTTCGAACGATGCGCGCTGCCGCATCGAGCGGAGTCGAGGCTGTTCCATCTTCACTGCAACCGCCAGCTGAAGCGATCGCGATCACGGCCCCGCAAAGAAGCGACAGGGACACCGGCGGACGAACCATGGAACGATCGTATCTGCATTGGCGAAATAGTCGAAAAAGACCGCGAGTTTGCCTGCGAATGCCTCGCCCATCGGCCTACCCCGACGGCCCGGGGCGCACATTGTGGTCCGCATTTCTCGGGGAATTCGCTGCGCGCCGCCTCGCTCGAGCCGGCGGGTCTGTGAGCGGAGAGGCTGACATGCTAGAGAAAACCTCATGGTCGCCATGCCGTCGTCGCATTCCGCAGCGCCCGCCGTTCCGGCGCGGGTGCTCGTCGTGGAAGACGACCCGAGCATCGCGATGGGCTTGCAGCTCAACCTCGAAAAGGAAGGCTACGTGGTGCTCACGGCGTCCGATGGCGAGCACGGGCTCGCGGTCATCGACGCCGAGCGGCCCGACCTCATCATCCTCGACGTCATGCTCCCGAAGCGAAACGGCCTCGAAGTCTTGCATACGGTACGCGCGCGAGGCCTCCACATGCCCGTCATCGTCCTCTCGGCGCGCACCTCGGAGATGGACAAAGTCACGGGCCTCGAGCTCGGCGCCGAAGACTACGTCGCCAAGCCCTTCAGTCTCGCGGAGCTCCTTGCGCGCGTCAAAGCAGCCCTTCGCCGCGCGCATCTCCATGTGCCTCCGAAAGCGAGACAGATCGAGTTCGGCGCGTTCTTGGTCGATGCGGACGCGCGCGAGATCCGTCGAAATGGAGAGCCCATCGAGATGACGCAGACGGAATACGACGTTCTGCTTTGTCTTCTCGAAACGAAGGGCAAAGCGCTCTCGCGCGAAGAGATCCTCCGTCGCGTGTGGGGCCCCAATCATCACGGTACGCTCCGAACGGTCGACAACTTCGTCCAGCAGCTGAGGGCGAAGATCGAAGACGACCCGCAAGCCCCGCGCTATTTGCACACGGTGCGAGGCATCGGATATCGATTGGACGCCTAGGCGACATCGGGAACATACACGTAAATCATGGACCAGAATCTTC
The DNA here is from genome assembly GCA_046351415.1 of Polyangiaceae bacterium. Taxonomy (GTDB): domain Bacteria; phylum Myxococcota_A; class Polyangia; order Polyangiales; family Polyangiaceae; genus JABFRG01. Next base: position 165,452 of record JAXLYO010000008.1, read on the forward strand.
TTCGCCAATACCTCTCGACGGTCTACGAAATCTCGACGCCGAACGGACCCTTGCGCGTCTCGCTCGACGGCGACGTCATCGACGTCACGACGCTTCCGGAGCCGCTCACGCAGAAGTTCGCGCTGCTCACCGCCTACAATCCGCGATCGATGCTCTTGCCGCGCAAGGTGAACGATGCGCGTCATACGGTGCTCCGCGATTTGCTCGTTCTCGGTTGCTACCGCGTCGAAGTGTGCGTGGGCTTCGAGGAATCGCCGGAGAGCCTCTGGCGCGAGCCTTCGTGGCTCGTCTACGGCATGGACCGGGAAGAAGCGATCTCGTTCGGTCGCGTGTTTCGACAGAATACGATCATCGTTTGTACGAACGGCAGGCCCGAACTCATCGTGACCGACCCCACGTGCGATGACATCGGCCGGAGCTATCTCGGTCACTGGCGCATTCGCAGCTAGCCAGGGAGTGCTTGCCTCCCCGCAGTTCGGCGATAGACTCGGAGGTACAATGAAATCCCTATGGCTCGGTGCCGCTGGCGCGGTCGTTCTCACGCTCTCGCTCCATTGCGGCAACAGCGGAGGGAGCAGCGGCTTCGGCGAGCAAGACGGCGGCGGAAGCAGCTCTGGCACCTCTGGCCTCTCGTCGAGCGGCTTCGGGGGCGACGCGAGCGACGACCGGAACCGCGTCTGCAGCGGCGATCTCCAAAGCGTCCTTCGTGATGATGGAACGCTCGTCGAGAAATGTGCTCCGGAACAGGGGTGCTCTGCAGGCAAGTGCATCGCTGCTTGTGATGCGGCCGGGGCTGCCAAGGGCTCCCTCGGTTGTGACTACGTCATCGCCACGCCGGCGTTCCACCGCTCCCTTCTCGATCCGTGCTTTGCCGTGTTCGTCGCCAACGCGTGGGGCAAAGACGCAAAGCTCACGGTTTCGCGCGCAGGTGTGACCTACGATGTCACCCAATTCGGTCGTATTCCGCAGCCCGGCGCGGCTGAAGCCAGCTGGCCTACGGTGCCTGCGACGGGGCTCCCGGCAGGTCAGGTCGCAGTGCTTTTCTTGTCGTCCGACCCTGCTGCCAATCATCCGATTGGCGGATCGATGAAGTGTCCTGTCGCTCCGGCGCTTCCCCAATCGACGGCCCTTCGAACGTCGGGCACGGGTAAAGCCTGGCACATCGTCTCGGATGTTCCACTCACGGCCTACGACATTCTTCCGTACGGCGGCGCCAAGTCGTACTTGCCGAGTGCAGGTCTCATCTTCCCGACGACGGCGTGGGGCAAGAATTACTACGGGATCGTCCCGCGCCTCGGCGAAGGCGGCGGCGCTGGTCCTCAATGGGGGCTCATCGTCGCGAAGGACGACGGCACGAAGGTCGACATCGTTCCGAACGTGGCGCTCCCCGGTGGTGGTGGCGTTGCGCCCGCGCCGAAGAACGTCCTGACGAGCTACACCCTGAACGCTGGCGACTTCATCCAGTTCCACGATACGGGTGACATGTCCGCCTCGGTCATCGCCGCCGACAAGCCCGTCGCGTTCTCGGGCGGCAACGGCTACATCTGTTACACCGGTTCGAGCAACACGGGTGGAGGTTGCGACTCTGCGCACCAGCAGGTTCCGCCGATTGCGGCGATGGCGAACGAGTACGCCATCTCACCCTATGCGACGCGCCGGAACGATGGTCAGGCCGAGTCCATCAAGTACCGTATCGTCGGCGCCGTCGACGGCACGACGCTTACCTACGAACCCGCGACCCCTGGGGCTCCCGCGACGCTGAACGCTGGCCAAGTCGTCGACTTCGAGCGCAACACGGCGTTCATCGTGAAGAGCCAAGACGACAAGCACCCCTTCTTCCTCGCGCAGACCATGTCCGGCTGCCAAGTAACGAGCGGCACGAAGGGCGATGGTTGTCTCGGCGACGACGAGTACGTGAACCTCGTGCCGCCGGCGCAGTTTCTCCAGAAGTACATCTTCTTCACGGACCCTTCGTACAAGTTCACCACTGTGGCGGTCGTTCGAAAGAAGACAGCGGCTGGCTTCAAGGACGTGACCATCGGCTGCCTCGGTCCTCTCACCGGGTGGAAGCCTATCGGTGCAAGCACCGAGTACGAGTTCACCACCGCCGAGCTCGTGTGGGCGGGTGCAGGAAAGGGAACTTGCAAGAATGGCGGCCAGGTCGCCTCGAGCGACGGCGCGTTCGGTGTCATGGTCTGGGGTATGGATAGCTATGCGTCCTACGGCTACCCCGCCGGCGGGAACATCGCGCCCATCAATGCGGTCGTCGTCCCTCCGACACCGAAGTGAGTGCGAGCGCGCTCACAAATCTTTCGCGCAGCGCATGCCCGTCATCAGGAGCTTGAAGTTACCTGGATGATGCACGCGATTGGTGGAGCGTAGTCCGTCGGCGTCGTAGTTGTATGCGCCGCCGCGGATCGACTTTTCGCAGTCAGTCGGAAGCGGGTTCGAGCCAGTGAAGCCCTGGCGGCCTTCGCGATGGAGCTTTTGCAGCGTCGCCTTGATTTCGTCGCAGTTGCCTGGAACGCCCTTCGAGGCACCCTCGCGTGTGTACGCGATGGGATCGTAGTCGTCCTCCATCCACTCCCACACGTTGCCAGCCAGGTCGTCGTGCCCATACGGACCGCGACCTTTGGGGCGCGAGCCGACCACGTCGGTCGTGTTCGTATGGAACACCGTGTGGTCGTGGGTGGGCGTTTCGGAGCCCCACGGGAAGCGCCTTCCGTCATCGCCTCGCACGGCGCGCTCGAACTCCGCTTCGCGCGGCAAGCGTTTGCCCATGAAGGTGCAGTATGCACGGGAATCGAACCAGGAAACGCCGGTCACCGGGCGCTTCGGACCGATGAAGAGACCACCGAACTTCGAGATGACGTTCTTTTCCGGCGGCTTACAGGCACCCTTGTCGACGCATACTTGGTATGCCTCGTAGGTCACCTCCGTCTGGTCGAGCCAGAAGCCCGACAGGGTGACGGTATGTGCCGGGTGCTCGTCTTCCTGACCGCCCTTGTCTTGTCCCATCGTGAACGTGCCCCCCGGGACGAGCAGCATGCCGGGAGGGGGAGGAGCCGCAGCTATCGTCGCCGTTGCGGTGGGGAGCGGAGGCGCCTCGATGCGGGGAACGAGTGCTGCCGCGGTCAACAGGGGGTCGGCCATAGGGGGCGGTGCGGCCGCGGTCTTCTCGGGAGCGGGTGCAGGACTCGGAGCGCGGTCACGGCTGCACGCGCCCAGGCTGAGCAAGAAGAGGGCGAGGGTGCGTGACGGCGTCTGCACGGGGAGGAGCCCGTATTTTGCCTCTCGCGCTCGAAGAGGCCAACGTTTCCGTAACCTTTGCTCCGATGTGCCCTCCGTAGTAGTGGAGGGCGTCCGATGATCGAGGTCGCCAACCTGGTCAAACGCTATGGCGGTGGCCGTGCGGCCGTCCGTGATCTCTCCTTTTCCGTCGAAAAGGGGCAGCTCGTGGGCTTCTTGGGCCCGAATGGCGCCGGCAAGAGCACGACCATGCGCATCCTCGCCGGTTCGCTCAGCATGACATCGGGCACGGTGAAGGTAGGCGGCTGCGACGTCGCCACGGACCCCTACGGTGCGAAAGCGCAAATCGGCTTCATGCCGGAGGCGGTGCCGCTTTACCCGGAGATGCGCGTCGTCGAATACCTTCGCTTCCGCGCGGAGCTGAAGGGCGTTGCGCGTAGCCTGCGCACGGCGCGCGTGGGCGGCGCCATGGAAAAGGCGATCGTGACGGATTACGCCACCGTTCCCATCGGAAAGCTCTCGAAGGGATACAAGCAGCGTGTGGGGCTCGCCGATGCACTCCTCGCGCAGCCACCGCTGCTCATTTTGGACGAGCCGACGGCGGGCCTCGACCCGAACCAGATTCGTGAAGTACGCGCCGTGCTTCGAGCTCTCGGGGAGGACCACACGGTGCTTCTTTCGACGCACATCTTGAGCGAGGTCGAGGCCAGCTGCTCCCGCGCCATCGTCATCAATCGGGGCAAGCTCGTCACCGACGACACCATCGACGGATTGCGTGCGAAGGGAGCCGCTACGGCACTCGCACTCACCCTGTCGGGGGACGCTCAGGCGATTCAAAAGACTTTGGCCGGGGTAGGCGGCGTGAAGAAGGTCGAGGCGGGCGCCTCTCGTGGCGACGAATCCGACTGGGTGGTGACACTCGCCCAATCGAAGACGGACAAGGCGAACAAGACGGGCACGACCGCCGGTGAGGTGTCCGAAGCGTGCGTGCGCGCGCTCGTCTCCGAACGCATCGGCGTGCGCGCCATCAAACCGAAGGCGAGCAGCCTCGAAGAGGTCTTCGCCGAGCTCACGCGCAGCGAAGCGCTTGCTGCGGAAGAGGAGAGCGCCTCGTGAAAGGCTTCATGGCCATCTTCAAGCGCGAGCTGTTCTCGTTTTTCGTCACGCCGCTCGCGTGGGTGCTCATCATCGTCTTCTTGCTCGTGCAGGGCATGCACTTCTACCTGCTCGTCGATCACTTCTCCGGCATGACCGAAGTCGTGAGCGATCAGAGTCCGATCAGCGCGTTCTTCGGCAATACGGTGCTGCTCTATCTCGTGCTCTTCTTGCTCGTGCCTCCGCTCACGATGCGCCTCTTCTCCGAAGAACGCCGCACGGGCACGATGGAGACGCTGCTGACCGTCCCCGTCAGTACGACCGCGGTCGTTCTTGCGAAGTACTTTGCGGCGCTCGTGACCTACGCGGCGATGTGGCTTCCAACCGGGTACTACCTCGTCATTCTGTCGCGGACCGGGCCGATCGATTGGCATGTGGCAGCAGCGAGCTACATGGCGGTTGTCCTCATCGGAGCGGCGTTCTTGTCGATCGGTCTCCTCATGAGCGCGCTCACGAAGAGCCAGTTCATCGCGCTCGTACTCACGGCGATGGTCATCCTCGTGCTCTTCATCCTCGGCATCGCAGAGTTCGTGACGAAGGACGGCACGCTCATGCACGACATCGCATCGCACGTGTCGATTTGGGCGCAGATGAACGAGTTCTCGAATGGGGTCATCGATTCACGACGTCTTCTCTTCGATGGAGCGCTCATCGTGCTTCCGCTCTTTTTGACCGTGCGGACGGTCGACGCATGGCAACGGGGGCAAGCATGAGCGACGCGCCCGTGAAGAAGAAGAGCGTGGCCGCGAAGTCCGCCAAGAGCCCCGCCCAAGCGCTCGCGTCGCACGCGCTCGCTTCAGGCGGTGTGATCGCCGCCTGTGTGCTTGCGGTGGTCCTCAACGTCTTGGGGGCGCGCCACTACAAGCGTTGGGACGCCACCTCCGACAAGCGATACACGCTCTCTGCCGCCACGCTCGAGACTTTGCACGGTCTCTCGGACACGATCGACATTTGGGTGTTCGTTCCTGGCGGTGACCCTCTTCGGGAGAGCGTGAAACAAACGCTCGCCGCCTACCAAGCCGAGACGACCAAACTCGATGTGCACTGGCTCGACCCTGACCGCAATCCGCAGGGTTATGCCGACGCTCGTCGGCGCTTCAAGATGGACAGCGCACAGCACGGTGGGGCCAATGGGTCGACCGACGCCATCATGGTCGTCGCCCGTGGCGACAAACACTGGTTCATTGCCCCTACCGATCTCGTCGAAATCGAGAAGGCCGACGATCCGCGCGCGAAACCCCGCGAAGAGAAGGCTTTCACGCTCGCGATCCGGAACGTTCTCGGAGGCGAGAAGACGAAGCTCTGCTTCGTCACCGGGCACGGGGAGCTCGCGCTGAACGACGGCTCTGAGTTCGGTCTCGGCTTTCTCCAAGACGTCCTCGAGAAGGACAACTACGAAACGAGCACCGTCGATACGACGTTGCCGAACGCGGCGGAGCCCTTCAAGGGATGTGACGTCGTGGTCATTCCTGGCGTCCGCGGCCCCTTCGCGAAAGAAGAAGAGAACCGTCTTCGAACCTACTTGATGTCCGGTGGCAGTGCGCTCCTGGCGCTTAGCCCCATCACGGCCGACAGCGAGAAGAGCGAGACCGGCATGTCGCCACCGGGCCTCGCTGCAGCGTTCGCGCCATTCGGTATCGGCTTCGAAGAGGCGCTGGTGTTCGAGACGGAGCCGACGGTCAGCTTCAAAGACGCACACGGCATTCGCTTCATCGCCCAAACGAAACCGCACGCTGTCACGCAGAGCCTCCAAGGGGCGCCTACGCGGCCTGCCCCCCGGACGATCGTCCACTTCGCCAGACCTCTCCGTCGCGTTCCCGGCTCCGATGGAGTCGCTCCGCAAGACTTGCTCGTCACGACGACGAGCGCCTACGCCGTCACCAACATCGTAGGCGCAGCGCAATGGCCGGACGCACCCGCGAAGAAGGCCACGGATCTCACGGGCCCCTTCGTGCTCGCGATGGCCAGTGAGCGACCAAAGGTTTCGCCCGCCGCCGCCCATGGACCTCGCGTCGTCGTGATCGGCACGGGTAGCGCGATGATCGAGAAGAATTGGCGCCTCGACGGTGAAGGCCGAGGGATGGCCGTACTCGTCGAGAACTCTATCGCGTGGCTCGCGGCCAAGCCTCAAATCGTCGACGTTCCGACGCACGCTGCCGTGAGCGCCGGCATTCGCATCACCGCCGACTCGAAGACCGAGATACGGAACTACGTCCTGTTCTACATCCCGCTCGCGGTGCTGTGCCTCGGCCTCGTGGTGTTCTTCTACAGACGATCGAGCGAAGGCACGAAGCTCCCGTCTTCCGCTCGAGAGAAGGGCGACGAGAGCTCGAAGGACGCAGACGAGAACAAGAAGGCCGACAAGGCCGACAAGAGCGACAAACGAGACAAGGGGCGCAAGAAGGGGGCGTCTTGAATCGCAAGACGCTCGTCTCGGTGCTCTTGATGGTGCTCGCGGCGCTTGCCGTGAGCTACGCCTACTTCGTCGATCGAGAGAAGGTCTCCGACACCGAGAAGAAGCAACGCACGTCCCAAGTGTTTCCTCTTTGGCGCAAGGCAGACCTCACGCATATCGAGCTCTCGCTCGCGGCGTCGGATGCAGGACCCGCCCAAAAGCTCGTGCTCGAGCGAGACGCCGACGCGGGTGAGCTCGACTTCCGGATGCTCTCGCCGGCGGCTTCTCAGGTCGATGCGGCGGCCATCGATCGCCTCCTCTCGGTGCTCGAGCAGAGCAACTACGTCCGCAAACTCGATGCGGAGCCGTCGGACTTCGGTGCGGTCCGCGCGCACGGGCGCATCGACATGGGGAAGGTCTCGTTTGCGTTCGACCTCGCCGGGCCCGCTCCCGTGCCGGAAGGCTCGGCATACCTTCGCCTCGACGGCAAGACCGTCCTCGTCGTCTCGAAGGACTTCGTCGTGGAACTCCTGAGGTCCGTGGACAGTTATCGCGACAAGACAGTCGTGCCATACCTCTCCATCGCGCTCCGCGGGCTCTCCATCAAAGGAAGGACGAAGGCGGTCGAGCTGACGCGGCAAGACGAGCTCTCCTTCCTCGTTGGCGGCGAAAATGTGCGTGCCTCTCGCAAGACGATCGACAGCGTGTGGAGCGCGTTCGCTGAAATGCGCGCAGAGTCATTTCTTTCGCTCGCGGAAGCGCGAAAGCTCACGGAAGACCCCGTCGTCGTCGTCCGCATGACGCCGCTATCGGGCCCCGCGGCAGAACTCCGCCTCGGGGCCCCGTGCCCTGGCGCTCCCGATGACGTTGCGTTCCTGCGTTTGGGACCCGAGGAGCTGGGCGCTTGTGTTCCGAAGGGAGTGCTCGTAGGCCTCTCCATCGACGCGAAGACCCTCGTCGATACTGGTCCCTTCGTCGCGCGCATCGACGAAGTGACAGAGCTCATCGCGACCGACATCCCGACGGGCTACGTCCTCGATGTTGCGCGCAAGGGCGGCGGCTTTCGATCGCGTCTTCCGAAGGAAGTCGACCTCACTCCGGGCGAGAACGCGCTCTTCCAAAACTACCTCGAGCGACTCTTTGCCATCAACGGCATGGACGTCGCGAAAGGCGGCCCCCTCGCGGTCCCCGTACTCAAGTTCGTGCTTCGCAGAGCCCGAGGAGCCGGTCAGGTCTCGAACGCGGCGGAAGAAGGCACGGAGGAATTCGAGCTTGGTCGCGAAACGAAGGAGGGAAAACTCTACGCGCGTCGCACCGGCGATGGTGCGCGGTTTCTCCTCGACGACAGCGTTCTCGGCTTTCTGCGTCCTCACGCCGCCACGCTGCGAGACGAATCCTTCTGGGGGACGTCCGCCACGAGCGCGACGGGCGCGCTTCGCGACCCGAAGAGCATCGAGCTCGATTGTGGATCGCCACAAAAGCTCACGAATGGCGAAGGCGGCTGGAAGAGTGCGGGGTTTCCCGTCGATCAAGCCGCAGCAGTGGGGCTTGCGGATGCGCTTCGTCGGGCCAAGCCGGTGACCTGGCTCCATCCCGAGTCGTTCGTCACGGCGTCGATCGCTCAGTCGAAATGTCGCGTTCACGTCACCTGGGAGGGCGAAAGCTCGGCAAAGACCACCGTGGAGTTCGGCGACAAGGTGGGCACGTACGTCCTCGCGGCGCGCGCTGGCGACAAAACGCCTTGCCTGCTTCCTGCGGACCTCGTCCAGCTCGCCAAGAACTGGTACGTCGAGCGAGCATTCCTCGGAGGCGATAGAGTCGCTACCGACATCGCCTCGCTCGAAGTCACGAAAGGAGCGCGCACGGTCGTTCTTCGAACCGAGGCGGAGCTCGGCGATGTCGTGCGCACCCCGGATGCAGGACGCGCTGACGCGATGCCGGGCCCGGAGACGACTTCGGAAGGGCCCCGAAGCCAGATCGCGACGCTCCGCGCGAACACCGCTCTTCATCTCGGAGAGCCCGTGACGGGGGAGTTCGATCGCGACAAGGTCGAGGTCAAAGTCACGCTTCGCAAGGATGCGGGCGCAAAGGAGCGAACGCTTACGTTCGCTCCGAAGCCGAGCGGCGGCTATTTCCTTCGCTACGATGGCGTCCCGGCCACGTTCGAGCTCCAGACGTCGGCCTCGCTCTCCTCCATCACCGACCTTTTCCGCTAGGCAAGCCCCCCTGCGCCCGTTTGTTGCGGGTTTCCGGTGAGTCCCGCTACGATCTCCCCCGTGAAACCCAAGCCGGTCGTCAAGTGGGCAGGAGGGAAGGCCCGCTTGCTCGGCGAGATCCTGCCGAGCGTACCTGCTCGCATCGGGACGTACTTCGAGCCGTTCTGCGGCGGCGCTGCGCTGTTTTTCGCGCTCGCAGCCGAAGACCCGCGACGCTTCAAGCATGCGGTCCTCGCCGATCGCAACGAAGAACTCGTCGCGCTCTACCGAGCGATTCGCGATGACCTCCCCGGCCTCCTGAAGGAGCTCCGCAAGTTCAAGCACGACCGTGACTTCTTCTACGAGGTTCGCGCTTGGGACGTGAAGCGGGCATCTCCCGTCAAACGCGGTGCGAGGCTCCTGTTCTTGAACAAAACGTGTTTCAACGGTCTCTGGCGCGTCAACTCGAAGGGCGAGTTCAACGTGCCCTTCGGCAAGTACAAGAACCCCAACTTCTTGGATGAAGATGCGCTCGCCGCTGCTTCCGAAGCACTCCAAGGCGTCGACATCAAGGTCGCGGACTTCGCCGACGTGACGCGTGCAGCCAAAGCGGGCGACTTCGTCTACTTCGACCCGCCCTACGCGCCCGTATCGAGAACGGCGCAATTCACTTCCTACGCCGTCGACGGCTTCGGCCCCGCTGACCAAGAGCGGCTTCGGGAGGAGTTCTTACGACTTCGCAACAAGAAGGTCGCGGCTCTGCTCTCGAATGCGGACGTGTCGGACGTACGAGCGCTCTACGATGACTTTTCCGTAAGGGTCGTGAGCGCTCGCCGGTCCATCAACTCCGACATCAAAAAACGTGGTGTCGTGAGCGAAGTCATCGTTTCCACGACACATCCGGCGCAAGAAGCGCGTGTCACGACTCGCTCGGAAGCGAAGGCTCACGCTATTCCGAAGCGCGCAGCGATGCGATAGTCTGCGGGAGTGCTGAGCGACGTCCAACTGGGAGCGAAAGTAAAAGCCGAGCTCCGAAAGCGCATGCGCGGGCTCCGAAATACCATGCCTGAAAGCGCATGCGATGAGCGCTCCCTCGCAATCTGCGAGAATCTACGGCAAATGCCGGCTTTTCAAACTGCCAAGAGCGTCGCGCTCTTCTGGCCCATTCGCGCTCGTCACGAAGTCGACGTGGCGACGATGCACGATGAATTGGTTCGGCGCGGCGTGCGCGTGGCGTACCCCGCCATCGATCCCGAAACGAACGTCATGACGTTTCGATTCGTCTCCGCGACCTCCGACCTCGTCGAGCGCGGATATGGCTTTTCCGAGCCGGACCCTGCCGCGGAGGAGGCGACGGCCCTCGACTTCATCGCTGTCCCTGCGCTCGCAGCCTCGTCCGATGGTCATCGGATTGGGTACGGAGCCGGTTACTACGATCGAACCCTTCCGCGATTTCGACCAGCGGTCTTTGCGGCAGTGCTCTTCGACTTCCAGCTGCTCATCGAAGTTCCACGCGACGAACGCGACTATCCCGTCGATTGGATCGTCACGGATCGCAAAGTCATCCCTGCCGAACTGAGCGCCGAAAGCGGCGCGGAGAAATCTTGATGCGTGTTCACCACATCAATTGCGGCACGATGTGTCCGCTCGCCGGCGGCCTCCTCACGGGCGAAGGCCCTGCCCTGAAGCGCGGCCTTCTCGTCGCGCACTGTTTGCTGATCGAAACGGACCAGCACGGTCTCGTGTTGCTCGACACGGGCTTTGGTCTGAAGGACACGCAGAATCCCGCGGAGCGGCTCGGAAAAGACTCGATGATGATTCTCGGCGCGCCCCGCGAGGTCGACTGCGCCATTCGTCATGTCGAGCGCCTCGGGTTCAAAGGCACGGACGTCCGGCACATCATTCTCACGCACATGGACGTGGACCATGCTGGGGGCATCAGCGACTTTCCGCACGCACGGATCCACGTCATGAATGCCGAACACCGCGCTGCGGTTGCACGCGAGTCGCGTATCGAGCGCATGCGCTACCGGCCGATTCAATGGGAGCACGGCGCCGACTTCGTGCTCCATGAGCCCACCCGAGGCGAGTCATGGCGAGGCTTCTCCTGCGTACGAAACATCGAAGGCCTTCCGCCAGAGATTCTGATGCTTCCACTCGAAGGGCACACGCGGGGCCACGCCTGCGTCGCGATCGACTTCGCAGAAGGTCCTCTCGTGTATGCAGGGGACGCCTACTTTCATCACGACTCGATCCACGGTGCGAAGGCAGACGTGCCCGCGATGCTTCGCTTCTACGAGTGGATGCTTGCCTGCGACAAGCAGAAGCTGGCGTCGAACCACATTCGGCTGCGCGCACTCGCGGCACAGAAGGACATCACGCTCTTCTGTGCCCACGACGTCTCTGAATTTCGCGAAATGGGTGGCGTGATCTTTCCCTGACGCTGGTCGAAAACGCGTGCGTCATGCGTGCAGAGGGCGGAGCAAAAATTAGGCTCTTTTCGCCCGGGCCCTCCGCTGTTAGCAAGGGGTCCGTGAAGGCTCATTCTCGCATCCATCCGTCCCTCCTCCTCGCCTCCTTGGTCGTCGGTTCCAGCGTATTCGCGTGTGGTGAAGAGCCGCCGAAGCCGCCGGTCACGCCTGCCCCCACCGTGCAGCCTCCCGCGACGGCGACCGCTGCGCTTCCCACCGAAGTGCCCGAATCATCCACCCCGGTCGACTACGCCGCCATCCCGCGACAAGACTTCAATCGCATTGCCCTCCTGAACGCGATTCCCGTCTTTTGGGTGCAAGATACAAACAACGACAAGAAGCTCGACCCTTCTGAGCTCGCAACCTACTGGGGCCTTCGCGAACTGAAGAAGAACGAATACGTCGAAGGCGGGCAGTTCACGCGCGCGTTCCGTGACGCGTTCCGGAAGTTCATGGCAACCCACGCTGCGGGCGGCCATCTCGCCGTGTCCTCGGAAGATCGCGCGCGCGTCGAACTCCTCGAGCAAGAGCTCGCGCAGGGACGTCAGACGCTCGTCCAAACGGACCTTTCGGGAGCGACTCCGGCAGAAAAGTCGTTCGTGAAACACCTCGTGGCAGCCGCTACGGTGGCCGAGCGCTTGTACCAACGCCAGATGGGGACGTTCGACATTCCGTTGGCGACGGACACGGCGAGCCAAGCACTGTTCTTCCGCAACCAGAACCCGAAGTGTGCCGCGCCGAAGACGCAAAACAACCCGGGCTGCTACGCGAGCGTGAAGCCGGTCGTCGGCAAACCGAGTGGCCTCTACGAGCCCGAGTTCTTGAAGCAGGAAAAGTTCTGCGAGGCCCTCAGCAAGAACAGCGACAAGCTCCTCATGGACCCCTTCACGGTCGTCTTGGGTAGCCCAAACGGTCCACGAGCGGTGCCGTACACGGACTTCTACAAAGCCGACATGGACCTCGTCGCGAAGGAGCTCTCGCAGGCGGCAAACGACCTCAAGGACACGAAAGAGACTGCGCTCCGCGAATACTTGCAGGCTGCAGCCAAAGCGTTCGGTGACAACCAGTGGTGGCCTGCGGACGAGGCCTGGGCCAAGATGGGCGTCGACAACTCGAAGTACTACCTCCGCATCGCCCCGGACGAGGTGTATGCCGAGCCTTGCAGCACGAAGGCGCTGTTCCACGTGAGCTTCGGCCTCATCAACCAGGGGTCGCGCGCGTTCCAAGCCAAGCTCTCGCCGCTCAAGGGCGAAATGGAGAAGGCCATCGCCGAGCTTGCCGGCAAGCCCTACGTCGCGCGCGAAGTGACCTTCAAGCTTCCCGACTTCGTCGACATCTCGCTGAACTCCGGCGATTCGCGTCCGCCGTTCGGTGCGACGATCGGCCAGTCACTGCCGAACTTCGGGCCCGTCGCGAATCAAGGCCGCGGCCGTACGGTGACGATGACGAACTTCTACACGGACCCGGACAGCCTCACGGCACAGAAGGGCACCGCCTCCTCGCTCTTCTGCAAGAAGACGATGGCGGAGTTCACGACGGACGCAGCGCCGGGTCTCATGAGCACGGTCCTCCACGAAGCGGCGCACAACTTGGGCCCTGCTCATCAATACAAGGTCGACAACAAGACGGACCGCGAAGTGTTCGGCGGTCCTCTCGCGAGCACCCTAGAAGAGTTCAAGGCGCAAACGGCGGCGATGTTCTACGGCGAGTGGCTCGTGTCGAAGAAGCAGCTGACGCGCGCCGAAGTGAATCAAGCGCACGTTCGTGACGTCTTCTGGGGCTTCGGGCACATCTCCAGCGGCATGTACGACGAGGACCACCATCCGAAGAACTACAGCCAGCTCGCGGCCATGCAGTTTGGCTCCTTCGTGAAGGACAAGGCCATCGTGTGGAATCCGAAGGAACCGGCCGCCAATGGCACCGACATGGGTTGCTACGAGGTGAAGCTCGACAAGATGCCCGCTTCCATCAAGAAGCTCATGAAGGTCGCGGCAGAGATCAAAGGCAAGGGCGACAAGAAGCGCGCCGAAGCCCTCGTGGCGGAGTTCGTCGATGCCGGTGGCGCCACGAAGGAGCACCTCGAGCGCATCCGCGAGCGCGTCCTTCGCGAGCCGAAGCCGAGCTTCATCTACAGCATCAAGGTCGACTGATCGAAGGCGCTCACCATCTCGTTGGCCTTTCGTGGGCGCCTTGAGAAGCCGAGTGTTATAACGAGCGCGTGCCGTTCCCCCCGATCGAGCCGCCGGAGACCGACGTCGTGTTTCCCGAGCCGGAGACCGCCGACGAGCACGGCGTCGTCGCGGTGGGCCAGGACTTTCGGCCCGGCACGCTGCTTCACGCTTACCGTAGCGGCATCTTTCCATGGCCCCACGAAGCCGCGATTCCCGGTCTGCGCGGCCTTTCGTCACGACACGTCGTATTGTGGTGCTCCCCCAATCCGCGTTGCCATTTTCCTTTGTCGAGCGAACCGCATTGGTCGCGGAGCCTGCGGCGCACGCTGCGGACGACGACGTTCCGCGTTTCGCTGAACGAAGCGTTCCGCGAGGTCGTTTCTGCCTGTGGCGAGGCCCGCAAAGGGAACACGTGGATCATCCCTCCGCTCATCGAGGGCTACGTGACGCTGCATCGTTTGGGACACGCGCATAGCGTGGAGGTGTGGGATGGCCCCGAACTCGTCGGCGGCATCTATGGCGTGGCCGTGGGGGGAGCGTTCGCTGGCGAATCGATGTTTCACGCGCGCACCGACGCGTCGAAGATCGCGTTCGCCCACCTCGTGATGCGGCTTCGTCGCTCAGGGTTTTCCTTATTCGACGTGCAGGTTCCCAATCCGCACCTCACGTCGCTCGGATGCACGCTCCAATCCCGGCGCGACTATCTCGATGCGCTTTTCCGGGTTCGTACGCAAGTCCTCGAACTTGCGTAGGAAATCGCGGCACAAATATCCGGAAACAAAACGACCCCCCTGGCGGTTTCCATGTCCAGGCCTCATAGCTGACGGGCTCTTTGACCCTTTTCGCCGGGTCATGCCCACAAGCCATTCGCGAAACTCCGCCGATGACCGCACTACCCAAGGCTGCCGCGCTTCTCCAAAGATTCTCCAGAACCAGCCACCCCCCTCGAACGTACGATCCCCTGAAGGCTGGTTTGCAGCGTCCCTTCGCTTCGGCGCCTCACGTTTTCTCGCTCGTTTTTGCCCAGTTTCCCTCGTCCCAGGCTCCATCAACCCAGCGAATTTCATGAAATGACTGAAAATTCTCTCCATTCTCGTCGAATGGACGAGCGCTTTCGGAAAGAATGATTAAACCCTATTGACAAGGTCACGAATGTTTGTCGGGCAGCCTGGCACCACTCACGCTGCCCATTTCCGTCCCTTTTCGTGTCCGCGCCCGTTCGTCCCACTTAGCTTTTGCCACTCCGCGCGTGGCTCCTCTATGCCCCCTAAGGTGATCCAGTGAAGAAGCTTGCTGCTCAAACGACCCAACCTACCGGCGCCGGCTCTGCCAGTGCAGCCGCTACCACCACCTCCACGCCCCCGCACAACGACATGGAACCGCTCGAGTCGGTCGACGTCTACTTCAGGCGTATGGCTCGCGTTCCTCTGCTCACGCGGGAAGGCGAGGTCGAGCTCGCGCAGCGCATCGAGCTCGGCGAACGCACCATGCTCGAGTCGCTCGTCGACTCGGCGATTGCCTCCGAAGAGTTTGCCCGCATCGCCGAAGAGGTGAAGAGCGGTCGTTCACGCGTGCGCGACCTCGTGCGGAACGTCGACGACGAAGAAGCGCAAAACCCAGAGACGGCTGCGCGCGTCGCGAAGACCTTCCTCAAGGTGCAGAAGTACCAAGACAACCTCCTCGCGCTCGGCTCGAAGGCGACGAAGATCGAAAAGGCAAAGCTCGTTCGCGAGCGTGACCGCATCGTTGCCGACCTCGACGCCTTGCGCATCGATCGCCCGATGGTGGAGCGTCTTTCGAAGCGCCTCCGCATCACGGGTCGTGCGGTTCCGGCTCTCAAGCCGGCCGTTACGCGCACCCTCATGCAAATCGATGCAGGTCGTCGCGAAGCCGACCGCGCGAAGGCATCGCTCGTCGAGTCGAACCTTCGTTTGGTCGTGTCGCTCGCGAAGAAGCACGCCAATCGCGGCCTCCAGCTCCTCGACCTCGTTCAAGAGGGCAACATCGGCCTCATGCGCGCAGTCGACAAGTTCGACTGGCGCCGCGGCTACAAGTTCAGCACCTACGCGACGTGGTGGGTCCGTCAGGCCATCTCTCGCGCGATCGCCGACCAAGGTCGAACGATTCGCGTACCCGTGCACATGTTCGAGAGCCTCCAGAAGCTCGTTCGCACGAGCCGCGCGCTTCTGCAGGAATTCGGGCGCGAACCCACGCCGGACGAGCTCGCCGAGAAGACGGGCCTTCCCGTCGACAAGGTTCGGGCCGTCATGCGCATCGCGCGTGAACCCGTGAGCCTCGAGACGCCCATGGGCGCCGATGGCGAGGCGTCGCTCGGGGAGTTCGTTCCCGACGAGCACGCCGTTTCCCCAGACGAGGCGTTTGCGCAAGCGCGCTTCAACGAGCAGACGCGGCAGCTTCTCAAGACGCTGACGCCACGCGAAGAGCGCATCTTGCGCATGCGTTTCGGTATCGACGCGCCCGGCGACATGACACTCGAAGAAGTCGGACAGCACTTCCGCCTCACCCGCGAGCGCATCCGCCAAATCGAGACGAAGGCACTTCGCAAGCTGCGGCTCCCGTCGCAACACCGAAAGCTTCGCAGCTACATCTCTTCGAGCTAAGCTTCACCCATGTCGGGTGTACGCGAATCGTCGATGCGAGCGAAACTCACGGCCGAGCTTCTCCCGTCGCATCTCGAAGTCATCAACGAGAGCCACATGCACAAGGGGCCACCGGGGCGCGAAACCCACTTTCGCGTCGTGGTGGTCTCGCCTTTGTTCGCAGAGAAGTCTGCGGTGGCTCGCCACAAGCTCGTCTACGCAACGTTGGGTGACGAATTGCGCGCCGGGTTGCACGCGCTGGCCATTACGTCGCGCACGCCCGAAGAGTGGGCCGCGTCGACCGAGTTTCCGGCTTCGCCTCTCTGCGCGTCCAAGAAGAGCGACTGAGAGCTTTCAAGCAGGCGCGGTTTCGGCCGCAGCGTCCATTGTGAGGACGACCTTGCCGCGGCTTCGCCCTTCTTCGCTGATGCGATGGGCGAGGGCTGCGTCTTCGAGGGGAAGCACGCGTTCGACGATGGGGCGAAGCGCGCCCTGATCGACGAGGTCTGCGATCTTCGCAAGCACCTCTCCGTCGGGCTTCCGCGCAATCGGTTTGAACTTCACGTTTCGTGAGAATCGCGCCACGAGCCAGAAGCCTACGAGATGGAAGAAGGCTGCGAGCAAACCGAAGAAGGGACCGTGCTCCTGCACGGCCTCTGGAATACCGGCGGTGAGCGCAATGAAGATGCCTCCCTTCTTCGTCATCGCCAAGGTGCGGTCGAAGTGCTCCGGGCCGAGACAGTCGACGACGATGTCGCAGTCCTTCGCGACCTCGTCGTACTTCTCTTTTGCGTAGTCGATGGGGACGTCGGTACCGAGCTCGCGCAAAAACTCGATGTTGCGCGCACTCGAGGTCGCGTAGACCTTGGCGCCGAAGTGCTTGGCGATTTGGATGGCGAGTGAGCCGACACCACCCGCGCCCGCTTGAATGAGTACACGCTGCCCTCGTTCGAGGTGACCGTGCCTGACGAGGCTGTCCCAGGCGGTGAGGGCGGCCAGCGGTAGCGATGCGGCCTCGACGTACCCGACGGACGAAGGCATCTTCGCGAGCTCGGACGCACGGACACACGCGACCTCCGCGTAACTTCCCATGCGCTTGTGGGAGGGGGAGCCGAACACGCGATCGCCGACGGCAAATTCGCGGACGTTCGAGCCGACTTCGATCACGTCGCCGGCGAGGTCCATCCCGAGCACGTGGGGAAATCGGAGTGGGATGGCAACGCGCTGGCTGCCGCCGCGAATCTTGGTGTCGACGGGATTGATGGACGCTGCGCGCACGCGTACGAGGACGTCGTCGTGGCCGCACGCTGGGGCTTCTATCTCGGAAAGTTGCAGGACCTCCGTGCCGCCGTAGCCAGACATCGTGATTGCGCGCATCGCTGCCATCGACCTTCTTCTCTCTTTCTTCCTTGCTGTCTCTCGCGCGAAAGCCGCTTCAGAACAAACCGGTGAACAGAACGATCGCAGGAACGGGAATCAAAAGACCGATCGCCGAACCCAGGATGTAGTCGCGGGTCTTGATGCGGCTCGTCGCGAGCGCATAGTTGAAGGGAGCAGACAACCAAAACACGGTTCGGAGGAGGGCGACCGTTCGGACGGGGTGCGCCTCGAGACGGTCGAAAGCTCGGGCGAGCGGCTTCCACTTGGGCCTGAACGTGACTTCACCAGTGCTGTCTTGCGGCATGAAGAAGCGCGCTGAGACGAACGAGAGCGAAACCGCGATGAGTGCGCCGCCGTAGCCGAGCAATACGCCTCCTACGGGGCCGAATGCGAAACGCGCTGCGGCGAGGAAGATGACTCCGGGCAAAGAAAGGAACTGCCCGACGATGAAGATGAGGACGAACGCGGGGGCCGCGAGCGGACCCATGCGCGCCAAGAGCCCCTTGATGTAGGCTGAGTCGACGCCGGCTCTTCGTGCGAGTACCGCGCACGTGACGAGAATGGCCACCACGACGAGGGCCGCAAGAATGCGACGCTTCTTGTGCGTGGGCGACTCGCCTTCCGATGCCATAGCGAGCTTTTATCGGAAACCGCGGGTGGCGCAACCGCCCAAACGAAACGGGGGGTCGCTTCGGCGCTCTTTCGAGGCGGCGCTTCGTTTCCGTCTAGTTTGCGCGACCCGGGGTCGGGTTGCTCTGAATCGTGAAGTCTGCCTGGTTGTTCTTCGTGTCTTTGCCGTTTGGGGTGCGCGCAATCGATTTCCCCGATGGAGGCAGGGGAGCGGCACTTCCACGCACGAAGGCTCCGCTCGCATTGCCGTACCCCAGGCTATCGACCAACGTGCCTTGCGCGTCCTTCAGGCCGATCTGTCCGCCGCCGGAACCGGCGAGCGCGTTCTCTAGCGTGCCTTGGGAAGCTCCCGCGAAGGTCGCGCCACCGAGCACCACGTAGCCATTCGAGGGAATCGAAGGTGACGAGGCCGTGCCGACGTAGAGCGACACATCAGAGGTTCCAGAAGCCGAGCGATAGACGAGCTTCCATTTGTCGAGCGTGCATGCATTGCCGTTCGGGTTGTAGATCTCGACGAATTCGTCTTCCGATCCGTTCGCTCCCGCGGTCTGCACTTCGTTGATGATGAGCGTCGCGCACCCCGTGGCAAGCGTCGTCGTGTCGGGAGCACCGTCGACACCACCGCTGCCACTGCTGCTGCTCGACGAGGACGACGACGACGAAGAAGAAGAGGGGCCGCTCGCATCGTCCGTCGCGCCGCCTCCGTCCGTCGTTTCTTCGGGGTTGTCGCCGGTCTTGGAGCCGACGGCGCACGCGAACGTGGACCCCACTCCCAGCGCAAGAACCGCGAACCAACGGAGAGAAAAAGCCGAACCGCGCATGCTTCGCGACACACTACCTCGCCTCGGCGCATCGTCCAGTCGAAGTTCGAGTCCCGCTCGCATCCGGTGGGATACGGAGGTTCGATGTATGCTCAGTCTTCCGCGGCGGCAGCTACTTGGCCGGGCTCACGGTAGAGGCCCGCACGCACTTCGGCACGAAGGATGTCTTCGAGTGCGTCGGCCATCGACGCGAGCATGCCACGTCGCTCGACGAGACGTCGGTCCGAAAGGAACCGTTCTTCACGGCGATCGGGATTCGCGCGGCGGTCTTGTCCGCTCGTGCGCGCTTCTTGGGGCGTGTGGGTGGTGTTCATGAGGTCCTTAGCTTCAGAGAGCCGTAGCGGGAGGGCCAACTTTTGCGCCTCCATGTGAGAAACGAGAAACGAAGAGGCTACGGCGTGGTGAGGTCTTTCAGAGGAAGTAGTCGGGGTAGAGCTCCGTTCCCGGAACCATCGCGTAATCGTCGAATGTCGTGAGGCCGGCGGCGCGAAGCACGTCTTCGTCCACTTCGAACTTGCCGGTGTATTCGGTGCTCTTCTTCGTGAGCATGACATGTGCTGCGTCGCCCATGATGTCGGGCTTGCGGCAACCCTTCATCGCTTCAGGGCCGCCCAAGAGGTTCTCGACGGCGGCCGTGGCGATGGCCGTCTTGGGCCACAGCGCGTTCACGGCGATCTTTCGGCTCTTGAGCTCTTCCGCCATGCCGAGCACGCACATGCTCATGCCGAACTTCGCCATCGTATAGGCGACGTGCGGAGCGAACCACTTCGGGTCGAGCGAGAGCGGCGGCGAGATGTTGAGGATGTGGGGGTTCTCGGCCTTCGCGAGGTGGGGGATGCAGACCTGCGAGCACAAGAAGGTGCCGCGTGTGTTGATCTGATGCATCAAGTCGAAGCGCTTCATGGGCGTCTCGACCGTGCCGGAAAGGTGAATGGCGCTCGCGTTGTTGACCAGGATGTCGATGCCGCCGAACTTCTTCACGGCTTCGGCGACCGCGTTTTGCACTTGGTCTTCGAAACGGATGTCGACGACGAGCGGAAGGGCTTTGCCACCCGCGGCGACGATTTCTTCGGCGGCGCTGTAGATGGTGCCCGGAAGTTTCGGATTGGGGTCCGCCGTCTTCGCGGCGATGACGATGTTGGCGCCATCTTTGGCGGCCCGGAGGGCGATGGCCTTACCAATGCCGCGACTGGCACCGGAGATGAAGAGCGTCTTGCCAGCAAGCGAAGAGGCGTTGGACATGGGCAGGGAACCATGAATCGGGACCCGGGGTCGGTCAATCCATTCTCACCAGCTGCGCTCCGGTTTCTCGTACGAATGCCTACATGTAGGTGCGCTTTCTTGCACCCCTCGCCCCGGGAGGGACACACGGGTGAGAAGAGCATTTCCGCGGGACGGACACGTTTCCGGCTCTTCGACTGTAAGCGGCCGCAGATCGTTTGCGTTCTTCGAGCGTCACACGAGCAGCACCACGCGATTCGGCTGCTCGCACTCTCGCGCAGCTGCTGTTGCTTGCCGTTTCGACTCGGAGAAAAGTCCCATGCGTATCTTCCAGCTTTCCGCTCTTGCAACCACCGTCGCTTCCGCTGCGCTCAGCGTCGCCTGCGGGTCCGCCCCCAGTGCAACGCAACCTCCGCTGACGAGCGCGAACACGAGCGGTCAATGGGAAACGCCGGTCGCGGCGGGGCTTCCTCCCGTCGAGAACGAACCGCAAGGAGAGACCGACGGCGCCTGGGGCATTCGCGAACGATCGTCCGACGCGGAATACGCCGAGACCATCCGTCGTGTCACGACGATGGTCGGGGATGGAGACCTCCAACGTCGTGTGGCGCGTCGCCAGCTCTCGCTCGTCAACGTGACGTGGGAAGACACGGGACGTTTCGAAGGGTCGTCGGTCGGCCCCAACATCTCCGACCTCACGCTTCAAGTGCGCCGCCCCCGAAATGGCAACGGGGCAGCCTACGAGTCGAACCTGCTTCCGGTGATTCGTTACCCCAACTTCAGCGACCGCACCGGAGACGTCGCTGCCGACAAGTTCTTCGTTCGCGTTGGCAACGAGCGTCAAGGCACGCTCCGTACGGTGCCTCTCACCGAGGTGCTTCGTGATCCGCGCCTCTTCTCCGCGCTTCCGGAAAGCCTCGCAGGTACCGGAAGCCTCCTCGCGAGCCGCGATTCGCATTTTCTCGTGAGTGCACAAGCGGTCTTCTTGCCGATTCCGAAGTCGGGCAAGGCCGAGTTCAACCCGGTGCTGTTCAACTACCAGTCGTATCCGGGCGCGCCTGCGGTGCTCTCGATCCTCGTGACACGTCAAGGAACGAGCCTTCGCGTCATCGAGAACCGCCCGGAAGAAGGCGCCGCATCCGTGGGCTTCGGACAAGAGCTCTACTTCGACAACAAGGGCCAACGCGCGGCTTTCACGGCGGAGCGCAAGACCGATGTCGAAGCGCGCATCGCAGCACAAGGCGGGCCTCGCACGGAGGACGACAAGTCTGCGCTCGCTCGCGGCGCTGACGTGCTCTTCCTCGTGCAAGTTCCGCTCATGCAGCCGCAGCGCCCGCGAAGGCTCATGGCTCCGGCTGCTCCCTCCGCTGCCGATGCGGCGCCTGCACCCCAGTCTGCTGCGAAGTCAGCTGCGCCTTCGGGCGGGGCCATGCGCGGCGAACGAAGTGACGTCGAGCAAGCCGTGCTGGGTCATGGCCCGAACCTCGGACGGTACGCGGAAGGCTTCGGTCGCCAGCTCGTTCGCGACACGCGCTTTCCCGTCCGCATCACGGTCCAATTCTACAAGGCGACGAGCAATGGCGTCGTGAGCGACGTCGACCTCGACGGCATCGCGAAAAGCATCGGTGGTGTCTACGAACACGCGGATGCGGTGGGGAGCCTCGTCCTTCCGGAAGGGGACCGCATGCGTCCGACCGCCTGGCAGCACGTTCCGCCGAGCTGGTTTCCCTGGTGAGTGAGTTGCGTGAGCGCGACAGTACGTAGCTTCAGGCTCTTCGCGGGCGCTTCAGCGAAACCACATTGCCGCGCGAGTCGTCGGGGTCGTGCGGCGGCAGCGAGAGAACGAGACGTTCGATGCGCGGAAGCGCTTCCTTCGTCGCGCGCTCCGCTCGGAGTTCGTCGAAGGCTTCAGCGAACACGAGAACGAGCATGTAGATGCCGCCGAACGAGTGCACGACGAAGCCCGTCTCGCCGTCTTCGACCTTTTGCGTGTGCGCGAAGGG
Organism: Polyangiaceae bacterium; assembly: GCA_046351415.1. Lineage (GTDB taxonomy): Bacteria > Myxococcota_A > Polyangia > Polyangiales > Polyangiaceae > JABFRG01. Next base: position 187,743 of record JAXLYO010000008.1, read on the forward strand.
CTTGCCGGAACGGAGGGCGTTCACTTGGGGCAGTGCGCGTACGGCGAAGAGAACACGCGCCGTGCGTGCGTCTTGCGGCTCGGGACCGCGGTCGTTGTGAGACTCGCTCTCGAACGACGGCGGAAGGGAGCTGCGCGGCGGGAGGGGACTCTCGTCCTCGTCCACGTCGTGCGCCGGCAAGAGACGCGCGAGCTCATGTGTCGAAACGTCGCGGAGGTCTTCGAGCTCGGGACGACTGACGGAAGGCGTGACGCGCGCAGAGCCCCACACGAGAGGAGACTGCGCATCGAGCACGATGGCGTTTTCGGCCATGGCCCGTTGGGCGAGCGACCGCAGTTCTTCGCGGAGCGACCGCACGACTTGCCCAGAGCCACCTTGCTCGCGCGCGCTCTCGGAGAATGAACTCGCCAGCATTTGGAAGCGCCGTCGCAGAGCGTCACGATCCGCGGGGGCTTCGGCGAACGTCGCGACGACGATGCGACCGTCGGGCAGGGTGGCGCGAATCATGTTCGGCGCTTCGTCCGTGCTACTCGCGCCTGACGAGAGAATGCGCACGTCGTCCGCCGTGAGCTCACGCTTCACGAGAGCGAAGAACCGACCATCGCTGCTTTTCGACGTCACGGACCGGTTCGTAACATCTTCTCGGGATTCCGTCTTCTTCGCGGCAATTCGCCGCGCACGGCCTTTTTCGCTATGCTTTCCCGCGAGGCGTCTCGTTGCGCATTGCCCGCGGTTCAAGTCAATGAATTTATTGAATTTTGTTGGAGTGCCGGGGTTCTCCCAGACGATTTTCTCGGGCGCTCTCGTGAAGTTTCTTCTCGGCGCCCCGGCGGGGCTCGCGACGGGCTCCTCGACGTGTCCCCAAGGAACGCGGCTCGTCGAACGAGATCACGCCGACGTGGTGGAACACGATTGCACCGACCTTCGCGGCAAGCACTGCTTTGCCTACGCGCCGGACGTCACGCGCACGAGCGGAGAAGTGGTGCACGTGCGCACTTGCATGGACATCTACGAAGCCCCGAACGTGAAAGGCCAAAAGCCTCTCGTCATGAAGTCCGGCGTCGAAGCCGAGCGCTACTGTGCGAGCCAAGGCAAGCGCCTCTGTCGCGAAGTCGAGTGGGAATCGGCGTGCGAGGGTGACACGCACAAGCCTTGGAGCTATGGGTGGAAGGCCGACGCCACGTCGTGCAACTCCGGCAAAGGGTGGCGCGCCTTCGATGTCGCGGCATTGAATGCCGGGGGCGCCCAGGCACAAGCCGAGGTCGATCGATTGTGGCAAGGGGAGGGGAGCGGGTCGAGGCCTGCCTGCGTGTCCCAGGACGGCATCTACGATCTCGTCGGGAATGTCGAAGAATGGGTCACGGCGCGCGCGAACCGTCCGTTCAGGCTCGCGATGATGGGCGGCTTCTGGGCGAAGCCGTGGACGGGTTGCCGCGGAACGAACGACGCGCACGAGCCGGGCTTCAAGTTCTACGAAGTGGGCTTTCGTTGCTGCAAGGATCCGGAATGAACACAGAGCCGCGCGCCTTGCCTTCTCGGGAGATACGACCCTAGAGTCTCCGGCTGCAGTGAGTTCCAAAGTCCCTACGTCGAAGCTTGGTCGCCTTGCGCGCCTCGCATCCATGGGTGCACGCACGGGCGCGGGCATGCTCTTCAAGAAGGGCGACCAGTCGGGGGCCGATCGCGCGGCGGCGGTGCTCGGCAATCTTCGCGGGCTCGCGGCGAAGGCCGGGCAAATGGCGAGCTACGTCGACGGCATCGTTCCCGAGGCGCAGCGCGACGTATACGAAGCCACGCTGCGCAAGCTGCAGTCACAAACCCTTCGGTCGTCGGCAGCCGAAGTGCGCGCGACGATCGAACGCGATTTCGGCAAACCCGCCTCCGAGCTCTTTCGCAGCTTCGACGAGGAGCCATTCGCCAGCGCCTCGATTGGGCAGGTGCACAAGGCCGTGACGCTCGGCGGCGCTCACGTCGCCGTCAAAGTGCAGCATGCGCACATCAAGGAAGCGGTCGAGGCCGACCTCACGAACGCCTCTCTCCTCCAGAGTTTCGGCTCGCTCACGATGGGGCGCCGCGTCGAGCTCGACAAGATGATGGAGGTGATGAAGGCACGGTTCCGCGAGGAGCTCGACTACGAGCACGAGGCCGAGCAGCTCGCCTTCTTCGCCGAGCTCCACGCCGGCGACCCGCAGATTCGCTTGCCGCGCCTCCACGCCGAGCTCAGCAGCAAGCATGTGCTCACGAGCGAGTTCGTCTCCGGCATGCACTTCGAAGAAGCGTGCAGCGCCCCCCTCGAAGAACGACGCAAGTGGGCCGAAACGCTCTGGCGCTTCGTCTTCAAGGGCAACCTCGTCGGGCGTCGCTTCAATGCCGACCCGCACCCGGGCAACTACATCTTCCACCCGAATGGCGAAGTCACGTTTCTCGACTTCGGATGCGTGCAGAAGATCGCGCCTGAGCATCACGCGCGAGCGGTCGAAGTGCACATGGCAGCGATGCGGAAGGACGACGCCGCGTTCCGAGCCGGGTGCCGCGCCATGTTCTCGTCCAAGCCGGGCGCACTGGAAGATGCGGCCATTGGGTACACGCGTGAGTGCTTCGAGCCCTTGTTCGGCTCACCTTTCAAGATCACCCGCAGCTACTCGGCAAACTTGGTCACCGGCATGAAGGCGCTCGCAAAGATGGTGCGAAGTGTTCCGGAACACGAATTCTTCACCATGCCGAGCAACATGCTCTTCATGAATCGGCTCCAGTTCGGCTTCTATTCAGTTCTTGCGCGGCTCGATGTAGAAGTCGACTACGGTGAAGTCGAACGCGCGTTCATGCTCTAAGCCAGTGCGGCGCGCTCTGGTCTTCGGTTCCGCGGCCATCCTCCTGGCGCTGTCGATCTATTTCCGTTCGCCCGTCCTTTTGAACGCGCCGGGCCTCAATAGCGACGTAGCCGTCGTCGGCCTGCAGGCGGGACATCTCGGCAAGGGCGAATGGTCGCCCTTCTTGTGGGGGAGCGGATACCAGTCTTCCGTCGACGGTATGGTTGCCCGCGTGTGGTTCGCGCTCTTCGGCACGAAGCCATGGGCACTGCTCGCTTCTGCGCTCGCGATGCACATCGCACTGACGTTCGGCGTGTGGGTCACGCTCTTGAAAAGGGTAGGGCTCGCCTGCGCATCGGCGCTCGCGCTCATGCTCGTGTTCACCACCCCGCCGATCCACTCCTTCGCGCTCTACCCGCCCCGCGAGGCTTCGCTGGCGCTCGTCATGTTTGCGATGGTGCTTGCCGACCGCATCTCGCAAGCGAAGAGGCCCAAGGTCGTCCTCGCGATCTCGTCACTCCTCGCGGGGCTTTCTTGCTTTGCCGACCCCTATGCGCGCCTTCTCTATCCCGTATGGTTCGCGCTGGCGCTGCTCACTGCGTGGGACGAAGACAAGCCGCGCAAAGAGCGCATGATGCACGGCGCGCTTCTCGTCGCAGGCTCGCTCGTAGGCCTCGTGCCCGATACGCTCCTTCGTCATTCGAGCGCGGCCAACGCGGGACCCATGGGGCTCTCGACATCGGTGCTTTCCCACAATTGGCGCCTGCTCTGGGATACGTGCGGACCGTGGGCATTCGGGACGCGCCCGCTCTATGCGCCCAACGTCTCCGACTACCAGCCGTGGCCCATCTCCGCGCCGCTCTCGTTCGTGGCGCGTCTCGGAGCGTTGCTCTTCCTCGCGATGACGGCGAGCGGAGCCGCGCTATTTTTCGCGCGGCGCATTCCGTTCCCGGTGCGAAGGCTCGGCCTCGCCGGAGCGCTCGGCGTGTACGGGACGTTTGCGGCGTTCCTCTGCTCCGTCATGGTGATGGACCACTTCTCGATGCGGTACCTCGCATCGGCATTCCTGCTCGCGCCATTCGCCATGACGCCTATCGCGTGGCTGCTGGCGGAACGCGTGCGAGGCGGCGCGGCCGTTCTCTTCGCATCACTCGCGCCGTACGTGGTCGCCTCCGCGGTGTGCGGCTGGGTCGCGTTCTTTCCGTACTACCGCGGCGCACTGCCCGTCCGCGATGCGATTGGACAGGGCACGCCCGACTTTGCGCTCGGCCAATACCTCAAGGACGCGCACGTCGACTACGCGATGGCCGACTACTGGGCCTCGTACCGGCTCACGTTCCTCTTTCAGGAGAAGCCGATCGTCGTGCCGAAGAACGCCGGCGAAGATCGCTACCCGCCGTATCGGCGTGCCTTCGAGGCCGCCAAGCGTGTAGCTTACATCTATGACCCAGGGCGCTCCCGTGAGTCTGAAGAGGAGCGTGCTCGCACGGTGTCTTCGCTAGGGCAGCTCGTCTCTCAAGCTCGCGTCGGACCCTTCACGGTGTACGTCGTGGAGCGCTGAGAGCGCGCCAAAACGTGTCAGTCGGTGCAGGGAAGATTGTTCGGATCCATCTCCTTCGGCGGTGCATCGTTCTTCGGATGCATCGTGACGCGGCACGGCAACGTGGCGCGCTGCGGCGGAGCCGACGGGAACTTCGACTTGAGGTGGTTGGATTCGGATGGGTGGCTCTGCATGATGGGACTCCGCACGTAGAGGAAGAGTGCAAAGGCCGTGCCGCCAAACGCGAGAGCGCACGAAGCGAGAACACGGCCGCAATGTCAGATCGAAGCGTGCCTCCGCTGTGACGGGCGTGGCAAGTTTACCGCAGTTTTCTGCGCACCTTCGTACGCGGGGAAAGAACATTACGCACACGAACGCGAAGTATTGCGCATGAAGGAATCGTTACGTCGTGGTGCGTCACATCGGAGATTTGCTGCACTGCGATACAGTTGTAAGATGCACTCGTCGTGAAGAAACGCGAAGACCTCCTCGAGACGTACCGCAAGAAGCGACGTGCGGAGGCGACACCAGAGCCGTTCGGCGACAGCACGCCCGGGGCCCACGTCGATCCGGATCACGAAGCTCCCGCTGCGTTCGTCGTGCATCAGCATCTCGCGACGCGTCTGCACTACGATCTCCGCATTGAGTGTGACGGCGTGCTCCAGAGCTTCGCCGTGCCGAAAGGTCCGTCGCTCGACCCGGCGGACAAGCACCTCGCCGTGCGCACGGAACCGCACCCCATCGAGTACCTCGACTTCGAAGACGTGATCCCGAGTGGCAACTACGGAGCGGGCCCGATGATCGTGTGGGACCGCGGGAGCCTCACGCCACTCGGAAAGCCGCTCGTAGAGCAGCTCGACACCGACAAGCTCGACTTCCTTCTGCACGGTCGGAAGGTGCAGGGCCGCTTCTCGCTCATCAAATTGAAAGGCGAGGACAAGAACTACCTCCTCCTCAAGAAGGACGATCGCTTCGTGCAGAAGGGGGCAGAACCTCTCACGAGCGCACATCCCGAGAGCATCGTCTCGTGCCTTCGCGCCGACGAACTCGAGCACAAGACCGAGCTCGGCGAGGCCATCGTCTCGGATGCGAAGAAGGCGTCGAAGGTTCGCGAGAAGACAGCGCCTTCGCTTCCGCCGTTCGAGGCACGGAGCTCCAAGGGCATGAAGGGCGTTCGGTGGCCGTGGTTCGACGGCGTGCGGGTCTTGGCCATGCGTCAAGGCGACAAGGTAACGCTCACGTCGGACGCGAACGAGGATGTGACGGGCTTCTACCCGGATGTCGTGCTTTCGCTCCGAGCGCTTGCCGTCCCTTCGTTTGCGTTCGATGCGCTCCTCGTCATCGAAGGCGCCGGCGAATCGGGTGAAGAGCGGCCCGGACTCATGCCGCTCCTCCGGCGGGCCGAGTGGCTGCTCACGGGAGACGAGCACGCCGCGCTCCTCACGCTTCCGGCGACACTCTACGTACGCGCGCTGCTTCGATGTGGAGACGCGGTGTTCGACGAGACGAAGCAGAAAGCTGCGAGCGAACTCTTGGCGAGGTTCGTTCGCGGCCGCGGTGTCATCCGCGTGCTTCCCTCGTTCGACGCGAGTGCAGAAGAAGCGGTGCGCGCGTTCTGTGCGTCCCAAGGCCTTCCCGGGATGGTGGCGAGTGGCGGAGAAGAGCTCGTGTTCGAACCGGCCAAGAAAGACGCATCTCCTCTCGTGGCGCCGGAGGTCGCGTTCTCGCACGCCGGCCGCAGTGGGGCTGCTTCTCGGGCACCCAAAGGCAAGACCGCACCGAGCGTGGCGGCGCGCACGAGCAATCGCACGAAGGTGTTCTGGCCAGAGCTCGGCCTCACGAAGGGCGACATGCTCGATTACTACGCGAAGGTCGCGCCCGTGATGCTTCCGTACTTGCGGGACCGGCCCGTGCTCCTCACGCGCTTTCCGGATGGTATTGCCGGCAAGAGCTTCTTCCAATGGAACGTGCCGCCGGGGCTCCCGAGCTATCTCGAGACGTACGTCGTTCCGGGAGACCCCGAGAAGAATCGAGCGTCGCGAGAACGCCGCGAACGACGTGTCTTCGTCATCCGTGACCTGGCGTCGCTCACCTACGTCGCGAACCTCGGCAGCATCGCGATGCACCTTCTTCCGTTTCGCCGCGGACGCGAGAGTCTCTGCGACTATCTCGTACTCGACTTCGACGTGAAGCTGAGCGGACTTGCGCGGGCGTTTCCCATCGTCGAGACCTTGCGGAAGGTGCTCGAAGCCATCGGCCTTCCCGGGTTTCCGAAAACTTCAGGTCAGAGCGGCCTCCACGTCATGGTGCCGCTCGGACCTGGCGCGCCCGACGCCTTTGCGAGAAAGCTTGCAGAGCTGCTCGGCACGTTCCTCGTGGAAGCGCATCCGAACGATGCGACGATGGAGCGCGTCATCGCAGCGCGCGGCGACAAGGTTTACGTCGACACGGGACAGACCGGCGCATCACGCGCCATCGTCGCGCCCTACGCACTTCGCCCGACCAAAGAAGCCACCGTATCGACACCGCTCGATTGGAGCGAGGTGACGCCCGCCCTCGATCCGAAAGCGTTCAATCTGCGAACGGTCCCCGAGCGCATCGCGAAGAGGAACGGCGTGGACCCGATGAAGGATTTGCTTCACGTACAGGTCGACTTACCGCGCATTCTCGATGCCTTCGCACGACTCCAGAAGTAGCTTCCCTCACCGAGCCCAGAGTGTACCCAGCGGCAGCTCGATGGCATCGAACGGAATGGCACGAATGTGCGCTTCGCCCGAGTAGACCTCGTGGATGCGGTATCCTCGATCGTCTCGCTCGAGGACTTCGAGGGTCTGGGCTTCCGGGTCCACGAGCCAAACATGGGAGATTCCGTGGCTCGCATAGACGCGCAGCTTGTCTCCTCGATCGATCGAGGCGGTGCTGGGCGAAAGTACCTCACAGACCCAATCGGGCGCGAGTTCGAAGTGGGCTTTGTCGACCGGTAGTTCTGGCATCGTACTGCGCCGCCAACCCGCGAGGTCAGGTGCGAGTACGTGGCGGTCGAGATGCAGTTCAGGCTCGTCGACGATGATCCACCCTCCGGGTGTTCCGTCCTCGTCATCGAAGGAGGGACCGAGCCGCCGTCCCAAACGAGAAGAGGCGCGCGCGTGTTTCGGCGCCGGCCGTGGGTGCGCGTAGAGTACACCGAATACGATCTGCCCCACTTGATTGGGTGGCAGCGCGAGGATGTCCGCGTACGTAGCTTCCTTGCGAACGTCTTGAGACACGATGGAAGAATAGCGCAAACATGGGTGGGCCGCAGGTCCCGAATAGAGCGTTTGACTTGCCGCGCATTCTCGATGCGTTTGCGCGACTCCAGAAGTAGGCTGGCGCGATGCTTCCAGAGATCGAACGCGCGATGGCGGCGCTCCCGACGCTCGAAACCGATCGCCTTCTCCTGCGAGCTCCCGCACTCGCGGACCTCGACGCGTGGGCTGCGTTCGTCGCGGACCCCGTCGTGGGTGAGTTTCTCGGTGGCGTGCACGATCGCGTGACGGCGTATCGCCAATTGACCAGTGTGGAAGGAGCTTGGATCGTGCTTGGCTTTTCGATGTTCTCCGTCCTCGAGAAGTCCTCGGGCGCGTGGGTCGGCCGCGTCGGACCTTGGATGCCCGACGGTTGGCCCGGCACCGAAGTCGGCTGGGGCATCGCGCGAGAAGCCTGGGGGAAGGGCTACGCCTCCGAAGCCGCGCGCGCATGCATCGACTTCGCGTTCGAGCGGCTCGGGTGGAGCGAGGTCATTCACTGCATCAGCCCGAAGAACGAGCGATCGCAAGGCGTCGCCAAGCGCGTGGGTTCGAAGCTCCGCGGACCGGGGCAATTGCCGCCGCCCTTCCACGAAGAGCCCATCATGCTGTGGGGGCAGACGCGGGAAGCGTGGCGCGCGTAGTGAGTTCGCCGTTTCGTTTCGCGCCGATTTTCCGCGGCCCCCATTGACAACGGCGCAGATACCGTCTTTTCCATCATCCGTGGCGGCTAGTTATTTCGACGTAGACGGGACGCTGGTTCGAACGAACCTTCTGCATCCAACGCTCTACTACATGCTTCATCAACACAGCCCGTGGCGGAGCTTTGCCAAAGTCGCGCAGGCTGCGGTGCGCGCGCCGGAGCTGGTCTTCGCGGAGCTCACTGACCGCCGCCTCTTCAACGAAGCCCTCTTTCGCGCCTACGAAGGGATGACGGAAGACCGGTTGCTCATTCTGGCCGACGACGTCTACGAAAAGGTTCTCAAGAAAGCGCTCTTCCCCGCAGCGCGCGATCTCGTGTCCCGCTGCGCGAGCGAAGGGCACGAAGTGGTGCTCGTCTCGGGGGCCCTCGATTTCTTGATGACGCGTCTTCGCGACGATTTGGGGGCCCACACGGTCATCGCCAATCGACTCGAGATCAAAGACGGGTTCGCAACGGGGCGCATGCTTCGACCCATCGTGGCGGGGCCCGAGAAGGCGAGGCTCATCCGCGAGCACGCGCACGAGAAGAACCACGACCTGAACGAGTGCTACGCGTACTCCGACAGCTATTCCGACGTGCCCATGCTCTCGGTCGTCGGTCACCCCGCGGCCGTGAACCCCGACGGAAAGCTGAAGCGACTCGCCGACACCTACGGCTGGCCCGTGCTGACGCTCGACAAAGCGAGCTGAGTAAACCCGCGTATCTCGTTGCCGCGGCGGCCCCTACATTGACCGACCGCGCGGCCTCTGAGATAGTCGAAGGTCATGAAGCGCTTTGCCACGCTCTCGCTCACACTTGCGGCGCTTGCCGTGCTTTCGTTCGCGTGCGGAGCGTCATCCGAAGCCTCCGAGAGCGAGGCAGACTTGGTTGCACGGGGCTACGTCTGCGGCACCGGGACCGCCGCCGATTGCAACGGAGCCGACGAGCGCTGGACGGGCGTCAAATGCTGCGTCAAGGGGGCATCTCAATGCGTCTCGGGCACGGCCGCCGATTGCAACGGCGCCGACGAGCGATGGACAGGAACGAACTGCTGCATCATCGGCGCGGCGACGTGCGGCAAGGGCACGGCCAGTGATTGCAACGGTGCCGACGAACGCTGGACAGGGACGAACTGCTGCGTTCTCGGCGCAAAGGTGTGCGTCACGGGAACCGCCTCTGATTGCAACGGCGCTGACGAACGTTGGACAGGAACGAACTGCTGCATCCGCGGCGATGCACGTTGCGTGTCTGGAACGGCAGCCGAATGTAACGGCGCCGACGAGCGTTGGACCGGTACGAACTGCTGTGTCCTCGGTGCGGAAGCGTGCGTGTCCGGAACGGCAGCCGATTGCAACGGCGCCGACGAGCGTTGGACAGGAACGAACTGCTGCATCCGCGGCGCGGCGCGATGCGTGACGGGCACCGCCGCCGACTGCAACGGTGCCGATGAACGCTGGACCGGGACACAATGCTGCGTGCTCGGCGCTCAGGAGTGCGTGCCCGGGACCGCCGCCGACTGCAACGGAGCCGACGAGCGCTGGACGGGGACGGAGTGCTGTCTACGCTGAGGAGAGAGAGGGTCTCGGGTCACGCTCTTTCGTTCCCGAGCTGCGTCCCTTGAGCGTCTCGTCGACTGCGTCTGGCGTGCTCTTTCTCCCAAGGCAACACGAGGGACAGCTCCTTTCGGCGCTGCCCCTCGCTTTGCTGCTCGCGTTCGCGAAACTCAGAACTGCGAGATGTACACTTGCTTCGTCTGGCGGCCGAAGTTGCGGTTCGCCGGCGGGTCGACTTCGGTGACCGACAGGCAGGTCGCGCCGAAGGAGACGGTCACGGGGCGCGGATCGCCGATGTCGTACGGTCCACCGGAGCCGCCGGAGATGTTGCAGCGGTCTTCCCAGCGAAGCGAGGTTTGGCCCTGACCATTCGCGTCGAGCTGCGTCGACCAGTTCGCGTCGCGGTCCGTCGTCGTGCAGCTGTAGAGGCTGCTGCCCTGCTGAGACATGTAGCTGTTCAAGCGAAACTCGAGCTTGGCGCGGCGGTTTTGGTCGACCGACGTCGTGCCGTACGACGTGGAGCTCGACACGGGACGCTGGCTCTTGAGCGTCCAAGCCGAACACACGCCGAACGCATCGCAGTCTCGCTCGTAGTTGTATTGGATCGTGCCTTGCGCATTGAGCGGACCCGTCACAGGGAAGCGCGGCGTGCCGGTGCAGGTCTGGATGACCGGCGGGGGCGGCGGCGGGCGGTTGTCGACGAACTGAACCGTGAGGGTCGCCGGCTTGTAGGCGCTGTCGCGGAAGGCCACGTAGTAGGTGCCGTCCGCGGGAATCGTCATCTTCACGCGCGCGTCCTTCGTGCCGCTGTTCGCGTTGTTGTTGCTCTTCAGCGTCGCAAAGTTCGCGCCGAGGATGTAGGCATAGCCGTCGCCGCCGCTGGGGCTACGAACCCAAAACTCCGCGATGTCGCCCTTCTTCGCAGCAAAAGAGTAGGCGCGGTAACGAGGCGCGTTCTTGTATTGGGCCGTCAGGGTCTCACCGACGCCGATCGACCCGAGGACCTGAATCCCCGAGGCGCTGAGATCCGCCTCTGCCTCGGCGGTCTCCTCCGAGAGGTCGTCGCCGGTGCCGGCATCCGCGCAAGCGGCGAGGCTCATGGAGACCGGGAGAAGGAGCGTGCAGAGGAGGGAGCGGAGTTTCATCGGATACCTTCGTAAGTGTTCGAATTGTTTATGTTTTCGTTCGGACCGCGTCCGAAACTGTGTCGCACCTCTAACTACGCCGGGACCCCTTCCTTTCTCCCTTCCGTAGCGGTGGAAAATTCTTTCCACCCCAAACCTCCGGGGGGAGGGCGTCGCTCGGCGCCGTCCAGCTCGAGCTCCGCCGCTTCGAATGGCACCCCGCGAACGTTCTCTCCAGCCGTCTGCCTACCGTGGCAACCTCGCGCATCTTTCCTTTCTCCCTTCCGATTTGTAGGTCGTGCTAGAAAACGGCCCCCCAAGATGAGTCACCCGCAAGTCGTCACCATCGACCGGCGCAGCGTTCCCCGGACCATTTTCTCCGGCGATCAGCTCGTGCAAGTCGACATGCCCTTAGGGTCGCGTGTCATCTACCCGAAGCCCCCGCTCGCGGGGCTCAAGGACCCCGACGCGGCCATCCGATACGCCCTCAACTACCCGCTCAATTCCGACCCGCTCCATGCGCGGCTCCGGCCCGGGATGAAGGTACTCATCGCCATCGACGACATCTCGATGCCGCTACCGCCCATGAAGCGCCCGGACGTCCGCGAGCGCATCTTGACGATCGTCCTCGGCATGCTCGCTGACCACGGCGTCGAAGACATCGAGCTCGTCATCGCGACCGCCTTCCACCGCCGCATGCGCGAGAGCGAGATTCGCCACATGGTCGGCGACAAGATCATGGACACGTACTTCCCGAAGAAGCTCACGAACCATGACGCGGAAGACAAGGAGAACCTCGTCGAGCTCGGCACCACCTCCGAAGGCGAAGTCGTCGAGATCAGCCGCAAGGCCGTCGATTGCGACCTCCTCATCTACGTGAACATGAACTTCGTGCCCATGAATGGCGGGCACAAGTCGATGGCGGTCGGTCTCGTCGGCTACCGAAGTCTCCAGGCGAACCACAACCCCTACACGCTGCGCAAATGCGACAGCTACATGGACCCGAAGAAGTCGGCGCTGAACGACAGCTTTACCCGCATGGGCAAGCTCGTCGAAGAGCACGTGCCCATCTTCAAGATCGAAGCGACCGTCAACAATCGCATGTTCGACAAGCCGCTCGAGTTCCTGGCAAAGAACGAAGACGATCACACACCCGCGGAACGATTGGCGGCGAAGGCTCTCACGTTCACCCTGAAGAACACGCCGCAGCCGGCGCGCGAAGCCATCTTCAGCAAGGTGCCCGCGCCCTACGAGCTCACGAGCGTGTTCGCCGGTGAGACGGAAGCCGTTCACGAAAAGATCCTCGAGAAGAGCTTCGAGCAGTACCTGGTCCCCGTTCGCGGTCAGGCCGACATCCTGGTGTGCGGCATCCCGTACATCAGCCCCTACAACGTGCACGCGTTCTTGAACCCGCTGCTCGTCTCGGTCATGGCGCAGGGCTATCTCTTCAACCTCTATCGCGGCATGCCGATGGTGAAGAAGGGCGGAACGATGATCATCTTCCACCCGTGCACCGACAAGTTCGACCGCGATCAGCATGCACCTTACATCGATTTCGTGCACCAGCTCTTGCCGGAGACTCGTGACGCGGTCACGCTCCACAAGAAGTACGAGAAGAAGTTCGGGGCGAACCCGGCGATGATTCAGGCCTACCGCACAGGCCATGCGTACCACCCGGTCCACCCCTTCTACATGTGGTACTGGGGCGAGCCCGGTCGCCAGCACATGGGCCGCGTCATCGTCGTGGGGGCCGACAACGAGTACATCCCGAAGCTCCTCGGTTACGAGACCGCGCGCTCGTTTCCCGAGGCCATGGAGATGGCGAAGGACACCGCGCCATCGTCACCGGAAGTGATGATGCTGCATGCTGCGCCCATGCTCATGACCGATATGAGCGCAGTCTGAGGGGGCTTTGCCCCCTCTCTACCGAGCAGAGCTCGATAGAATCTCTCCCCCAGTTCTGGGTCCCAAGCCCAAAACACAGCCCAAGGCCCCAAGAATCATGCGACAGACGAAGACCGATGCGGAAATGCAGGCGGACGAAGAGCTCCACGCCGATGACGAAGTGCGATCGGGCACCTTGCGTGCGGCGCGCCGTTTCAAGACGAGCTGGGTCGAGCTCGCCGAAGCGCTCACGCGGGTTCGCAAGCATGCAGAGTGGAAGCGTTGGGGCTTCGAGTCGTTCGAGCAATACGCGAAATCCGAGCTCCGTCTGAAGCAGGAGACCGTCGACAAACTCACGGGCAGCTATCAGTTTCTCCAAAAGCGCGCTCCTGCGGTTCTCTGTCGCGACGGCTTGAAGGACGAGATTCCGAGCTACCAGACGATCGACTTCTTGCGCCGCGCCGAAGATCGGGAAGAAACCCCGAGAGACGTGGTCGATGCACTTTACACCAAAGTGATCGACGAGAACGTGAGTTTGCCCAAAGTGAAAAAGGAGTTCGGCGCGACGGTCTTCCCCATTGCTCGCGCAGAGCAAAAAGAGAAGGACCGCGCGGGCATTCGCAACGTGGCCAAGCGTCTATCGGAGCTGCTCTCGGAGACGAAGGTCGTCCCGAGACCGCTCGCACAAAAGGTCGAAGCAGCCCTCGAAGAGCTGCTCGCTTCGGTTTCCGACGACGCGAACGCCGCCTGACCCGCCTTTTTGGGGCGGGCGCCAGTGGCACTCAATCGTCGTTTGCGCCACGTCCCGGGGCGAGCTAGGCTGTCGTCGTGGCAAGACTTACCCCAAAGCCGAAAACGCCTATCTTCACCACGGCTGCCCGCTCGACCGGGTGGCTCGCAAGCCTCGGTCTCGTCGCGGCCTGCAGCAGCGGCGTGATCGTTGCTCCGCAAGTACCCCAGGAAGACGGCGGCAACATCGCGCCTCAGCCCTACCCCGGAGACGGCGGCCAACCTCCACAATCGCACCAGCCCGATGCGGGCGCGCTAGACGCGAGCTTGGATGCTGCGAGCGATGCGCCGCTCACGAAAGACGCCGGACCAGACGTCATTGCACCGCAGCCGCCGCAGCCGCCGCCGCAACCGCCGCCCCAGCCGCCGCAACCGCCTCCGCAGCCACCGCCGCAACCCGCGCAGTAACGGTTCATGGCGAAGGGCAAGCGCGCACGAACGACCGAGAAAACATTCCCTCGGCGTGTGGACCCCGCATGGGAACGATGGGTCGCGGAGAACCTCGCCCTCTCGGCTTCGCCCACCGAGGTCGTGCGCGCTCTCGCCGAAGAGAACCTCTCGACGGCAGAAGCGCAGCGCCTCGTGGACGGAGTGCTGTCGAGTCCGCTCTTCGAGGCGTATGCAGACGAGCGTCGAAAGCGCGCGCGCCGCGACCAAGTCCTCGCACTTGCCGAACGCCTCCGCAAGACGACGCGCATCGAGCGTCGGAAGACGCCGTCGGCAGAAGAATTCTTCTCCCGGTACTTTGCGCGCAACACGCCATGCGTCTTCACCGACTTCACGGAAGGTTGGGCCGCGCGTGCGTGGACGCCAGCGTGGCTGCGAGAGACGTTCTCGGGGGTCGAGATCGAAATCGCGAGCGGCCGCAGCAAGAGCAAGACCCCCGACAGGCAACTCGACCGCCATCGTGAGAAGACCACGATGGACGCCTACGTGGACCGCGTCCTCGCTGCAGGAGAGAGCAACGACATCTACACGGTCGCCAACAACAAGAACATGGATCGGCCCGCGCTCGACCGACTCCTACGCGATGTCGTGTTTCGGGCCGACTATTTCCTTCCCGATCACCTTCGCGGGGGCACGTCGTTCTGGTTCGGCCCTGCAGGCACCACGACGACTCTCCACCACGACACGACGAACATTCTCTTCCACCAGTTCTTCGGGAAGAAACGCTTCATGCTCGCGCCTCCCTCGGTTGCGGAGCTTCTCGACGCTGCAGAAGGCTTCTACAGCAAGGTGGACCCGCGCGCCTCTCTCGTGGGAGCAAACGGCGAGCCGCTCGTGCCGCCCGTCTTCGAAGAGGTCGTTCTCGAGCCAGGGGAGACGCTCTTTTTGCCCGTCGGTTACTGGCACGAAGTCGTCGCGCTCACCGTGAGCATCAGCTTTTCACAGCTGAACTTGCAGCGGCCGAATGCCTTCGAAGAGTACCATCCCGGGCGCGCGAGGCTCGACGAATAGCCGAACGCGCGCCGGGACGAAGTTACTTCGTCATGCGCACTTGACGCTGACGCTGTGCGAGTGACCCGTGGAGGTACTTTGCACCGTCACGGTGCCGCCGCTGCGGAGCGTGGCGAAGTTCGCCGCCGTGAGCGTGATCTTGTGCGAGTGATTTCCCGTACCCTGGATGTCGTACATGATGTCGGCATTCGACTGGAAGTCGGCAGCGGGAATCGTGACGCCGTGGAGGTGATTGCCCGAGATTTGGTTGTCGCCGAGCGTGACCGGGTTCCCGCAGGTTGCGCCCTGCGCGTCGCTGCCAGAATCTTTTCCGCCGGACGAAGACGTGCCCGTGTCTGCGCCCGAGTCGCTTCCGCTCGTGCCCGACGTACCACTCGTACCGCTCGTGCCGCTCGTGCCGCTCGTGCCCGACGTGCCGCTCGTGCCCGAAGTGCCACTCGTGCCGGACGTACCGCTCGTCCCGCTGGAGCCGGAGCTCTTGTCATCGCTGCATGCGCCAATGCCGCTGGCCACGGCAACGAATGCAACGCTCAGGCGAATGAAGTCTTTACGCGTAAGGTCTTGGGACATGATGGCCTCTTCTATGGGGTAAGGAAACGGACGCGGGCGAGAGTCTACGCGGAAATCGTCCATCTGCTACTATTTCCCTTCGATGCTCATCTCGGCTCCAAAGGTGAAGCGGGCTTCTGCCGCTCAAACCGAGCGCGCACTCGTCGACCTCCATCGTGCGCTCGGGCCGTCGAAAGTCGAAGAAGGGAGCGAGGCATGTGCGCGCTTTGCCGGCGACGAAAGTGAAGCCGAGCGCGTGATGCCCGATGCCGTCGTTCACGCGATGGACGCGAACGACATCGTTGCGACGCTCGAAGTCGCGGAGCGTCACGGTGTTCCCGTGACGCCTCGCGCCGGAGGAACGGGGCGGACGGGCGGGGCCATTCCCGTTGCGGGCGGTATCGTCCTCGACACGAGCACGCTGTCGAAAGTGAAAGACATCGATCGCAAGAACTTCGTGGCGGTCGTCGAACCCGGTCTCGTCACGGGAAGGCTTCACGCGCTGTGCGAAGCGGAAGGGCTCTTTTACCCACCAGACCCCAACTCGCTGGAAAGCTGCATGATCGGTGGAAACGTCGCCGAAAATGCGGGCGGCCCGAGGGCGTTCAAGTACGGCGTCACGCGCGACTACGTTCTCGGCATCGAGGCCTGCCTCATCGGTGGTACGCGGTTCTTTGCTGGCAAACGCACCGTGAAGGGTGTCGTGGGCTACGACATGACAGCACTCCTCGTCGGAAGCGAGGGGACCCTCGCCGTATTCTCCGAGCTCACGTTGAAGCTCGTCAAAAAGCCGGCACACATCGTTACCTTGCTCGCGCTCTTCTCCGACGTCGCTGCGTGCGCAGATGCCGTCTCGCACATCATGGACGAGGGGTTCGTTCCTCGCTGCATGGAGCTCATGGATGGTCCGACGCTTCGAGCGATGCGTGGCCAAGGTGTCGCCATCGATCCGCGCGCAGAAGCCATGCTGCTCATCGAGCTCGACGACCGCGATGGCGACGTCGTTCTCGAACCACTCGGGAACCTCTTGCTCGGCAAGAGCAGAGCGCTCGACGTGCAAGTGGCGCAGGACGAATCCCGACGCGCTGCGCTTTGGAGTGCCCGTCGCGCCCTTTCGCCCGTGACGAGAAAGATTGCAAAATACAAGCTATCCGAAGACATCGTCGTTCCGCGAAGCCGCATCTCGGAACTGCTTCTTCGTGTCGACGAGCACTGCGCGAAAGAGTCCGTGCAGCACCTCACCTACGGACACGCAGGCGACGGGAACTTGCACGTGAACTACCTTTGGAACGACCCGTCGGAACGCGGTGCTGTCGATCGCGCGATCACCGCGCTCATGCACGAAGTCGTTTCGCTCGGAGGCACCATCTCGGGTGAACACGGCATCGGCATCACGAAAATGGAGTACATCGGCATCGAGCAGCCTGCTCCGCTGATCGCGCTCCAACGCGAAGTGAAGCGCGTCTTCGATCCGAAGGAGCTCCTCAACCCGGGCAAGATGTTCCCGACCGCGTCCCACGGCCAATGCTGAGCGTCGCCCGCGCGCGATGGGGCGCGCTTGATGCTCCGACATATACCGACGTCAACCTACACCTCGCATGAGGTGGCCGCACGTGTGTCTGCGACATTGGGTGCCTCGCTATGACAAAAGATTCACGGTAACCCTGTGCCATTCTGTGCGGAGAGTGACGACGGACCGGGGTAGGTGCGCTCCCTCCATGCGAAAATCATTCGAAATTTGGCCCGTATTATTTCTTGTGATGGATGGCCCGATCTCTGCACAATAGATACACCGTGAGCCGACGACGACGATCCCGTGCCCTCCACCAAAAAGCTCTGGCCCGCGACAAGCGAGAGAGCCTCGTCCCTTCCACGGCGCCCGAGGCCTTGGATCGCATCTCGCATGTGGAGCTCGTAGGCTCCGCGAGCGCGCCGGAAAGCGGCATGCTCGAGGTTCGTGAAGCACCCTCGGAGGACGCGCTCGAGTTGGCGAATGCCGCCGCGTCCGAAGAGTTGACGATGACGCCGCCGCCGGTGTCGACGAGCAGCGAGGTCGTCGCGGCAAGCGAGCTTCCCCCCTCGAGCTTCAGTGCGACGACGATGGCCGCGCACGTCGAAGAAGACCCGATGCCTTCCGTTCCTCCCGCGCGCTTGGACGAAGGAAGTTTGCCGCCGCTCACGAGCAACATCGAGAGCGAAGCGGCCGAAGCGAAGAGCGAAACGGACGTCGACGACGAGCCGTTCTTCTCGCAGCGGCTCATCGAAGATCCGGATGAAGCGGAAGTCGAAGATCCGGCCGTACGTCTCGCGCGTGAAGCGGCTGAAAGGCGCGCTGCAGTTCGACGCACGAACAGCCGCAAGTACGTGGCGGCCGTCGTTGGCCTCTGCGCGCTGATGGGGGCTCTTGGTTTCTCGCAGCGCCTGATGACCGGAAAGGCCAAGGGCACGACGACGAGTGTCGCTGCTGCGGCAAAGCAGCCTGCGGGCGGCGAGCAGACGCAAGTGCTGGCGCCCCTGCCTGCCATCCAACTCGCACAAGCACCCGCGCCCGTCGCAGAACCCGCGCAAGCCCCCGCGGCCGCGGCCCCACAAGCCCCCGCCGCACCCAAGGCGGAAGACATCACGCATCCTGACGACGTCGTCGTGGCGCCCAAGGAAGAGCCCAAGGTCGACGCGAAGGCCGAAAAGCGGGCCGCGCAACGCTCACTCGAGAGCGGCAAAGTCGCGCTCGCCATCGAGCACGCAACCGCTTCGGTTCAAGCCGACGAGACGGACGCAGAAGCGTGGCTTCTCCTTGGTGCGTCGTACCAAGAGAAGGGGCAAATCGCGAAGGCACGCGAATCGTTCTCGTCGTGTATGAAGCTCGCCAAGCACGGCCCCAAGGGCGAGTGCGCGGCCATGCTTCGCTGAACCGCGCGCGGGCCTGACCGACCTTCGCCGAAAACGCGTTCGCTTCGCGGAATCAAAGCGCCTCTTTGTGCGTATGATCCCCGCATGAAGAAGCGCGTACTCGTCATCGCAGCCCTCTCTTTGGGGGCGATTGGGCTTTCGTACGGTGTTCGTCGCGAGGCGAAGCCCTCATCTGATCCTAGAGAGATCCTGAATCACGTGTGGTTCGATCGCTTGCCTGACAAGGCAACGGACGATTACCTGTACGCGTACTTCCTGGGCGGCGGCATCGGCCTCTACGAGTCGGGGTCACGCTTCCGCGGGAGCTACGACGTCTTCGAGTTCGAGCGACGAGGCTCGACGCTCGACGTGCGCTTCTTCCAGGACGGTCGGAAGGCGACAGCGCCGTTCAAAATCACGCCATGCGATGAGAAGCCTCCGTTCAACCTCTGTCTCGATTTCGAGAACGCGCCGAAGGGCCCCAAGCGACTCTACGGGTTCAGCTACGCGGACGAAGAATCGAAGGCGGTGCCCTGGGCCAAAGACCTACGAGCGGCCGGTCGCGCCAAAGCGGGCCTGCACTGACGCGGGCCCGCGTCGCTCAAGGGGCTTTGGAGGCTTCGGGCGCGTTCTCGAGGAGCGGGAAGCCCATCGCCGTGCGCTGGGCGAGATAGGCCTCTGCGACGCCCTTGGCGAGCCCACGCACGCGGCCGATGAAGCGCGCCCGCTCCGTCACGCCGATGGCGCCGCGAGCGTCGAGTACGTTGAACTGGTGCGCTGCCTTACACACGAAGTCGTAGGCCGGCAGCACGAGCACCTTCATGGGATCTTCAGAGCGCGTGAGGAGTCGCTTGGCCTCTTTCTCGAAGTGGTCGAACGAAGCGAAGTGCGCGGCGGTGTCGGCTTCCTCGAAATTGTACGTGCTCCATTCCCACTCGGCTCGCTGGAGCATTTGTCCGTAGGTGAGCCCCGGAGCCCACATGACGTCGTAGATACTATCTGCATCCTGCAAGTAAGTGATGATGCGCTCGAGGCCGTACGTTAGCTCGCCCGCCACGGGCTTGCAGTCGATGCCGCCGACCTGCTGGAAATAGGTGAATTGGCTGATTTCGAGACCGTCGAGCCACACCTGCCAGCCAAGCCCCCAAGCCCCCAGCGTCGGAGACTCCCAGTCGTCTTCCACGAAGCGAATGTCGTGCTTTTGGACGTCCGTCCCGATGGCGACGAGAGAAGCGAGATACTGATCTTGGATGTCGAGCGGAGACGGCTTCAAGATCACTTGAAACTGGTGGAACTGCTGAAGGCGATTCGGATTGTCGCCGTAGCGCCCGTCAGAGGGGCGACGGGAAGGTTCGACGAACGCCACGTTCCAAGGCTCGGGTCCGATGGCGCGGAGGAAGGTTGCCGGGTTGTAGGTGCCCGCACCGACCTCGGAGTTGTAGGGCTGCACGAGGACGCAGCCGCGTTTCACCCAGAAATCCTGGAGCGTGAGGATCAACTCCTGAAAATACATGCGCTGTTTTGTAGCACGAAAGGCTACCTTAGCGCGCTGTGGAACTCACGCCGCGCGTCGTCGAATTGGAACTCCGGTACATGCTCCTCGAGCGAACCGTTTCCGACCTGAACGAAGTGGTCATCGAGCAAGGAAAGGTCATCGATCGACTGAAGGCCGAATTGAAGGCGCTTCTCGAACGACGCCCGGAAGCCGAGCCCATCGGTGAGCCCCCGCCGCACTACTGAAGGGCGCTCGACCTCGTCGGCTCGTCCGATGGGAAACGCTCGAAACGAACGGGCGACGGGAATTTACGGGTAGCTTCGGGAAGGGCCGTGGCTACATTTCATCGGAGTGACGCCGCCCAGCCCTCCGAAACCTTCGCCCACGAAAACGCCACAGGCCCTTCAAGCGATGGCCAAAGCGCTGCAGCGGGTCGAAGAGCTGCTCAGCTTGCTTCCCGGCGATCTCGCCAAGGACATGAAGGCGCGCGTGGGGCGCCTGCGGGGTCTTTTGTTCGAGCAGCGTCCTCCTGCCTTCTTGCTCGTGGGGCGACGCGGGGCAGGGAAGTCTTCCCTCGTGAATGCGCTCTTCGGGGAAAAGGTGGCCGAAGTGGGTCACATCAA
This sequence comes from Polyangiaceae bacterium, assembly GCA_046351415.1. Lineage (GTDB taxonomy): Bacteria > Myxococcota_A > Polyangia > Polyangiales > Polyangiaceae > JABFRG01. The sequence goes on from JAXLYO010000008.1 coordinate 208,423, forward strand.
GGCCGAGACACCCTCGGGCAAGTGGTACGACTACTCGAACGAGCGCGGCGCGCTTCGCATTCTCGACACGCGCGGTCTCCAAGAGGGCTCGCGCCCAGAAGGCGCTGAAGCGAAGCTCGATGCTCTCGAGGCCATGCTCCTCGCGGTGAAGCGCGAACCACCCGACGTTGTGCTCTTCCTCGCCAAAGCAACCGAGGTCGACGCAGCGATCGATCAGGACATCAAAGCTTTCGATCGCATTTTGCAGGAAATCGAACGCGTACACCGCGTGAAGCCTGCCACGGTTGGCGTACTCACGCATTGCGACGTCGTAGAACCCAAAGGTACGCGCCTTCACAAAGCCGACGAGGAACCGCGAGAAGACATCGACGAAAAGCTCGTGCACATCGCCCAAGCCGAAAGGCACTTGGAGGCGAAGCTGCGAGAATACCCGCGCATCGCCGAGAAGCTCGACTCTGTCATCGGCATCTCGTCGTACCTCTCGTTCCGTGCCGACAATTCGCTTCGATCGGACGAGCGGTGGCATGTCGACACGCTCTCGTCGGCCCTCTTTCGTCACTTGCCCGATTCAGGCCGCGGCGCGTTCGTCCGGGTCGCACAAGTGAAGGGTTTGCAAGAAGAGCTCGCAGTAGACGTGACGCGCCTCACGGCCGGGGTGTGTGCGGCCATCGCTGTCGTGCCCATTCCCGTGGGGGACGTCATTCCGATCACGTCGCTCCAAGTGGGGCTCGTAGGGGTCATCGCCTGGCTCGGAGGTCGCGACCTCACAACGGAGGCGGCAGCCGAGTTCTTGACGGCGCTCGGGGTCAATGTGGGGGCGGGCTTCGTCTTGCGTGAAAGTGCGCGCGCGCTCATCAAGTTCGTGTTTCCAGGGGCCGGCTCGGCCATCTCTGGTGTCATCGCGTTCGCTGGCACCATGGCGATCGGGCGCGCCGCGCAGGCCTACTTCCTGCGAGGTGAATCGCTCGAGGCCGCGCAGGCCGTCTTGAAGGACGCGCACGACGAAGCGACCAAAGAAGCCGAGACGAACGCAGGCACGAACGAGCGAGCCGACTGAAAGAGCCCGGGGGAGGAGAGGGCCCTCCGCACACTCGAACTCAGAAGCGGATAGCGGCGCGTTGGACGTCGACGAAGCCTGACGAGAACGTGCCCGTCGTCTTGACCTCGTTCGGCTTCACGAGGAAGTAGGTGCCGACGCCGATGCCAGCCGCGAGAACGACGCCACCGGAAACGACCCAAACCCACGTGGGGACGCCCCCCTTCTCGGCCTGCAGTTGCACGTCGATGGAACGGGTCTTCTTGTCCTCGACGACGAGTTCGGACTGGTAGGGAACCATGCCCTTTTGCGTGACCTTGACCGTGTGGCCGCCTGCCGACATCGATGCATTGTACACGGTGGTGCCAACAGGCTGCCCGTCGACGTAGATGGTTGCACCCTCGGGAGCCTTGATGATGACCTTGCCCTCGCGGATGCGTGGGACGAGCTTCACGTCGACCACCTTTTCGGCGCTGTCGCCTACGACGACGGTCTGCGAGAACTCTTCGTAGTCGTCCTTGACGATGCGCACCTTGCGTTGACCGATGTCGACGACGATGGCTTCGGCGATGGGGGACTTCCCAATGAGGTCGTCGTCGACGTAGACCGATGCACCCGGCTGGTTGACGGAGAGCTTGAGTCGCACGACGAAGGGTTCGATGGTCTTCAGGAGCTCACGCGCGTCTTCCATGTCCTGCGCGGTCAACTTGTCGCCGCCTTCGGTCATGTATTCGCGAATGAGGCGTTGCACGCGCGCGTAGTGGCGCTGGTTTTTCTCGCACGCGGCGATGTTCCATTTGAGGCGGGCGTCCTTGGACTTGTCGTACGCCGCCTGGAACTTCACGAGCGAGCCGCCGAAGTCGCGGTCGCGGAACAAAACCTTGCCGGCTTCGTAGGAGGCCTTCGCCTCACCCGTGAGCGATTCGGAGAGAGGAGGAACCGCGCCAGGTGCGGCGGCGGGGGCCGCGGGCGCCGCAGCAGGAGCGGGTTGTGCGAAGGCCAGACCTTCCATCGACGCCAGCGCCAGCGGAGCAAGCACCCAGGTGAGGTGTGCAAAGCGAGTACGCGCGACTCTTTGGGGTGAGGAAAGACGTTGCTTCATTTGACCTTCATATCGAGCGGGTTGGATGACGTAGCTGCCGCCGTAGCGACAGGCGTTCCTGTGGGGCGACCTGTTGGAAGCGGCCTGGCGCTTCCATGAACGGTGGGAAGTTTTGCGGAGGCGGACGGAGCGCCCACACCGGTGGGGGGGGCCGATGGAGTCGTGGGGGCGGCGCTGGAGGTCCCCTGCGCGCTGGCGGTGCCGTTCGTGAGGGCGAGCGGCGGCGGGTCCTTTTCCGCGGTGATGCTCGCCGATGCGGAAGCGACGAGTTTCGGCGGATCCGCCGGAGCCGCATTGGCCTTCAGGTAGGCGATTCCGCCGCCCAGGCCCACGACCAGCACGGCGCCGATCGCGAGCGGAAGGAGCAGCTTGTTCGGGGCTTTTGCCGCGGGCGTCTGGGTGAACGCTTCTGCTGGGGGACCGGCGACCTCGATCTGTGGCAACGGTGCCGCGCGTGGGATGGCGCCACCCATCGCCAGCTGTGTCCCCGTGTCGGGCTTCGCAGATTCTTGGACGCGGAGCTGCGCTGATTGCGGCTGTGAAGAGGCCTCCTCGAGATCGACGGCGCCTTGGATGGCGGTCGGTGGACCACTTGCTTGCTTCACGTGTCCGCGGCGACCGACGGTCGGTGGACCGCCATTCAGCATCGTTTCACCGGGAGCGAGCGACGCGCGTCCGAGGAGGCGACCGATACGTGCCGTCGACTCCGCGAACGTGTCCTCGTCGCCGCTGACGAGGGCCAGAGAATTGGCGAGCTCTTCCACGGTCGCGTATCGCAGGTTGCGATCGTTCTGGAGGCACTTCGTCGCGATATCGTCGCAAATGTCCGGGAGCGAACTTCGCAGTTCGCGCATCGTCGGGCGTTCGTTGCGAAGGATGTGCGCGACGATCTCGGGCATGCTCGAGCCTTCGAAGGGGCGCACACCGGTAAGAAGCTCGAAGAAGATGACGCCGAGAGCCCAGATGTCGCTTCGTGCGTCGACGTCCTTCGCGTTCATGAGCTGCTCGGGCGACATGTAGAACGGCGTTCCCATCGCGGTAGCCGTCCGCGTGAGATTCTTTGCGTCGCCTGTCACTTTCGAGATGCCGAAGTCGAGAATCTTCACGATCGAGCGCCGGTCTGGTTGCTTTGCGAGAAACAAGTTCGCGGGCTTCAGGTCACGATGGATGATGCCCTTGCTGTGCGCTTCGGCGAGCGCTTCGCATGCCTGGAGCAAATAGTGAACGGCTTCGTCTGGTGGCAGGCACCCGAGGCGATCGAGCGCGTGCTCGAGGTCTTCGCCACTCAGGTGCTCCATGACGATGTAGGGGCGCCCGTCGGGCATCTCGTGGACGTCGATGATGCGGACGACATGCTGGCCCTGAAGCTTGGCGGCCACCTCACCCTCGCGACCGAAACGCGCGACGATATCGGGGTGCTCGAGTGCCTCGGGGAGGAGGAACTTGATGGCGACCTTCTGATTGAGGCGCGTGTTCGTCGCGGCGACGACCATTCCCATACCCCCCTGACCGAGAATCTTGTCGATTCGGTATTTGCCGTCGAGGACATCGCCTTCGGTTACAGGATCAGTCATGGGAGATTGGCCGAAACGAACAAGCTCTCGCGCCGCAGCGTAGCGAGGTCATCGAGTATACAGAGCGCCGCGCCCACTTGGTAGGGTTCGAAAAACCTTCGTGCCATCAGTGATGGAGCCCTTTTTGGTAGTCATTTCCAACTGTTGCATGGATGTCCGGGAGGCTGGAGGCCGCATCGTACAAGTAGGTGTGCGGGAGGAAGCGCCCATGCTGCGAAGGATCGATGCTGCGCGATGGCGTTCCCAACGACGTTCCTTCGGCGCTCAAACCCGAAAGTGCGGGCGAGCGTCCGGGTAGTGCTCCAGCTTTCGTGGTCGCAGGATTCCCCGAGCCGCAGAGGTTCACGGCTGCGGTCTTGGCAGCGCACGCACCCGTACCCACGATGCGTGTTGCTTTGCCGCCCTTCAGAGCATTGCACGCGACTTTGGAGAGGAGGACACGATTGCGATCGATGTAGTATCCCCCCAGTTGCGTCGGGTCTTGGTCGAGGGGGACGACGAAGGAGCTGGGGCTCCCTTTGATCTCCACGCCGGCTCCGTCCGCCGCGACGAGCGCGAGGTTGAGGAAGGCCGGGTCTTGCGTGCCGGTAGCGACGCTGCAGTCGGTGGCGTTCCATGAAAGATCCGTCGACTTGGCGAAGCAGCCCTCGGCGTCGAAGCATGAAGCCGCTTTGCGCGGATCGTCCGCGTCGGCGTCGTACTCGGGGAGACCACGCACGTCGGGGTCGGAGACGACGCACGCCCCGCCGCGGAACACTTTCGAACCGTCCGGAGAGCAGCTCGACGGAAAGCCCGCTTCGAAGTCGAGTTCGGTCGCGCCGGAGGCCATCCACTCGTCTCGGGTTGCCTGCGGTACGCTCTCTTGGTCCAGCCACGAAAGGGGAACGCGCAACCTTGCGAGGCGATCGGTAGGCACCGTCGAGACCGATTCGCGCAGGACGAACGGCTCGAGGCCCCCCTTTCCGGGGTCCGTCGTACGCGTGCGGTACGCGACCAACTGAATACGGGTCACGGCGGGTTTGCCGGTCGAGGCGAGCAGGAAGGTTGCTGGAAACTGCACCTTTCCTTCGTCGGCGCGCGCGTTGCCGTTGTAGAGAATTCTCCCTTTCGCGTCGCCCGAAGTGACGCGCACATAAAGACTGATCGCCTTCACGTCCTTGGGTACCACCATGTCCGACTGGAAGACGAGCATGAGGCCGGGAGCGACCGTCTCAGGGCCGCACCCGGACAGCGAAATGCACGCGAGTGACGCAAGGCCGAGAGATGCGCGAAGGGTACGCCGAAGCAGCACTCGCACACGATATCAGGAGAAATACCGAAACCGCTATTCTTGTGGGGAAGCGCCGAGCACCTTGTCGATCGAATCGAGCGGAACGCGAACGACCGAGCCCTCTTTCAGGTGCGTCGCCATCGTGGGCTGCGACTTGAGGGTGCCGGTGCAGACGTCCCCCTCGAGGCTCGCGAGTTCGACCCACATGGCCTCGATGCCGGCATCCGTTGCGAAGTCGGCCCGCACCATGAGGCCACGCACGCCCCCTTTTTTCGACGCCTGCTCGAGTATCTGCCGAGCCTTGTGCCGATCGTCCGTGGAGGCTGCATCTGTCCACGAACCACGCGGTGCAGCGAAACCTTTCGGTGACAGGGCCGCTCGCAAGACGACGTTCAGCGGCTGAGCTTCCGCGAGGGGAGCGCGCGAGAGGGTGACCGAGAGGTCGTTTCCGTCCGAAGGGCTGAATACCACTGCACGCTTCGGAGCCTTGGCGTGTGCGAGAGCGCTGGCGAGGGCGTTCACCAAGTGACCGGCTTCGGGCAGCTCCTCCTCCGAGCACACGACCTCGAGGTCCGGTGCTCCGAAGCGCTTCATTCCGTGCGTCGTGAGTCGAAACGCGGGATTCCCCGCCTTTTCTGCGTGTGGCAGTGCCTGCAGCGTAATCTGCCCCGAGGGGTCGAATCGATCGCCGAGGTTCGCCGTGATGCACCGACTGCGCGCGACGGCAGGAGATTCGATACGCTGCCGAACCTCGTCGTGCACGAAACCTCGCGCCACTTCGGCGAGGGCGGCACTCAGCGCGAAGCCTGCTCGCGCGACGAGGTGGTCGGGGGCGGACCCTTTGGAGCCACCCAGACGGACCACGAAGACGTTCTGCATCGTGTGAACGCGAACGCGCTCCTCCTCGCTGAGGTCGGGGCTCGCAACGGCCATGCGCTCTTTCGGGGGAAGCGTCCAACGTTCCGCGGTCATGATCTCCGGCTTCGTGTGCTCTGCGTCCGTGATGAACGCGCGGACTGCGTCGCACGCAGCTTGCGACCCGCAGTGAACAGGAGTGATCAATCCTGCGAGCACGCGAGGCGAAAGGTATTTGCGGAGCTCTGCCTCGGAAAAAGACGTGACGATACCCGCCTCGAAAAAGGCCTCGGGCAGATTCCAATCGGGAGGCTCGTTTGCGTTCGTGGCCATCGCGTCGGTCATGGGCGTCGGGGAGGATGATTCCGGTGACGTCGTCGCGCTCGAACGGTGCGCGTTCGAAGGGGGTTCGGCGAAACGCGCATCGCGGGAGCACCGTGCGTAGGCGACGCCGAGCACGAGCACGAAAAGGAGTCCTGCGCTGGTTCCGATACGGGTAAGGCGCCGTCCCACGCAAGGCACCTTACCGCGCGTTTATCGCGCACGAAACGCATTTACTGATAGACTTCGGGTTCCGTCTTCGCGACGCCCTTTTCGGGCAGAAGACACTTCAGGAAGTATATGGGGATTGCGGTAGGCATCGATCTCGGGACCACGAATACGGTGGTCGGCGTTGTAGTAGACGGCCTTGCGACGACGCTCGAGGACGAGCATCACCGCCGCCTCATTCCTTCCATCGTGTCGTTTCACCCTTCGGGCAGCGTTCTCGTCGGTGACCTCGCGCGAGAGCGGCGCGTCGTCGACCCTTCGAACACGGTCTATTCCGTGAAACGCCTCATTGGGCGTCCCTTCGCGTCCCCGGAGGTCCAAGAGGCCCGCCTTCGTTTTCCGTTCGAGCTCCTCGCCGGCCCCAAAGACTCGACCCTCCTGAAAGTGCGCGGCAACACGTACGCATTGCCAGAACTCAGCGCCTTCGTCCTTCGCCGAGCGAAGAAGATTTCCGAGGACGCCATCGGCAACGTCGTCGATCGCGCGGTCATCACCGTTCCGGCGAACTTCAACGAGCTGCAGCGCGCGTCGACCAAAGTGGCTGGGCGCCTCGCTGGGCTCGACGTTCTTCGTATCTTGAACGAACCGACGGCAGCGGCGCTCGCGTATGGGCAGGAGCTTTCCGGGGCCGAAACCATCGCGGTGTTCGACTTGGGTGGCGGTACGTTCGACATCACCGTCCTCGACATGAACGGCGACGTGTTCGAAGTTCGATCGACGGCGGGCGACACGGCTCTCGGTGGCGACGACATCGACACGCGTCTCGCGGACGTGCTTGCGGACCGCTTTCTGCAGGCGCACGGCTACGACCCACGTACGTTCGCTCCCGATTTCGCTCGCCTCCGTTTGGTCGCAGAAGAATTGAAGTGTGACGTCTCGACCAAGCTTCGTGCATCTCGGGTCGTGGAAGGACTCGGACCGCGCGAAGGCATCTCTTTCATGGCCGAGCTCACGCGCGCCGAAGTGGAAGAAGTCGCTGCGCCCATCGTCGAGCGCGCCATCGAGGTCACGCGAAATGTCCTTTCCTCGGCAGGCCTCTCGCCGAAAGACCTCCATCAGGTGATCCTCGTCGGTGGCTCGACACGCATGCCCCTCGTCGCGCAAGCCGTGGGCGCGCTCTTCCAACAAGAGCCCACCTGTCGCATCAATCCAGACGAAGTCGTTGCGTTGGGAGCCTCGATTCAGGCGAACTCGCTCCAGCGCAAATCGCAACGCCCGCACGCCCTCCTCGGTCGCAGCATGATCGAGCGCGTAGCCATGAGCGACAATCAGCCCGGCAGTCGCGGCACGCTGCGACCGCCCGTCCATTCCAACGCACCGAACGCGATGGGCCTTCCCGTCGTCGAGGCACCGCCACCGAGTGCTGCGGTCCTCCCGCCCATGGAGCTCGAGGGCGGTCGCACGCAAATGATGGCGGCCATGGAGATGCCCGAGGACGGAGCCGTCTCGCCCGCGCGCAAGGTGACGGCGCCGGGGCTGCCGGTCGTGAATCCGGACGGCCCGCGCAAAGCGCCTTCTTTCGGCAAGACGCCCGCGGCCGCTCCGAGTTCTGCGGGTAAGCTCGCCGCAGCAACGGGGTCTGCGAGCAAAGTTCCTGCGGCCACGCCAGGGTCTGCGAGCAAAGTTCCTGCGGCCACGCCGGGTTCGGCAGGCAAATACCCGGCCTCTATTCCCATCGGCGCGATCTCCCCGATCTCGCGCAAAACGGCCGTTCAATATCGTCCGGGGCCCGCCAAGGAAGTCGAAGGCGTGTCCGCGAAGCGTTCGCAAGCGCCGGCGCCAGAAGCACCCCCGACGCGTGAGGCTCTCGTCTCACGGAAGACGCCGCCGCTCGGCTCCGTTTCGCCGCCCGCCCCCAACGAGAATCGCGTCGTTCAAGAGCTTCCCGCGATGAACATGCCGCGGCGTCAACCGACGCTCACGTTCGACGTTCCCTCGTCACCCGACGACGGGGATGACGCGACCGCGATCTCCCACGTTCCGACGCGCCCCGAGAAGCCGAAACCCCAAACATCGTCTTCCCCCGACGATACCGCGAAGGTTCCCAGCGTTTCTGCATTTGCGGCGACCGAAGCGCTCGACGCCTACGAGATTCCCGACTTCGATCTATCGCTACCCGAGCCTGCCTCTTCGTCGTCGATGCAGGTCGCGGACAACGAACTCGAGAGCGTGCGCGATCTCGTTCGAGCGGGGGCAACGCCGCTTGACATCCCCGACATTGCAGCCCACCCAGGGTTCGATGCGGACAATCGCATTCGCGTTCGCGAGGCGTCCGCGCTGCTCGTCGACGTGACGCCCCTCAGCCTTCGCGTCGAAACCGTTGCAGGTTATTCCGAGCCTCTCATTGCATCGAATACGGCCATTCCCTGCGATCAGACACGTGTATTCTACACCGCACGCGACAACCAAACGCGCGTATCGGTTCGCGTTGCACAAGGCGAGTCGTCTCGCTTTTCCGAGAACACCTACTTGGGAGAAGTCGAGCTCGACGGCATCGAGCCCGGTCGGCGTGGGGAGGTGCGTATCAGTGTGACGTTCGAACTCGACGTCGACGGGCTCCTCAACGTGCGCGCCACGGACCTCCAGAGCAATCGCGAGGCACGAGCGACCCTCAAGCTCTTCGGTGCCAACACGGAGGCTGCCGAAGTCGAAGCGATGGCAAGGCGCCAAGCTCAGACCCAGGTCATGGGCTGAGCCAGAGGCGCTCGAGGCCGCGGCGGTTGTCAGCCTCGCAACGCTGCGGCGAACAGATGTGCCGTCGATTCGACGCGAAGAAGAGGGCCTTCCAGGCTTCGGGCGCGCGGATGGCTATCGGTGCACGCAATCGTCTGGAAGAGGCCGCTCTTCGCGATACGCTCGAGTGAATCGCCGGGGAAGAGGCCGTGCGTTGCGATGGCCGAAATGGTTCGCGCGCCTGCCGCTCGGTAGGCCTCCGCGGCCTGCATGAGTGAACCTCCCGTGCGGATCATGTCGTCGTAGATCACGACGTCCTTGTTCTGCACCTGAGCGCTCACGGCGGTGATGTTCGTGCGCTCTCCGTCGAGCCTTCGCTTGAACACGAAGGAAGGAGGGACGCCGAGGTCATTCGCGAGCGATTCGACCCACTTGGCGCGGCCGGCGTCGGTGCAGGCGAGCACCAGATCACCGGAAGGCCCAACGAGCTCCCGAGCGAGCGAGAGCACGATGGGTTTGCCGTAGACGTGGATGGGAACGATCGTCCCTTCGAAATAGTAGGCGAGCCCCTCGGTGTGGACGTCGAAGAGCAGCATGTGATTCGGCGCGTCGCCGTTCGGAATCGAAGAGAGCAAACGTGCGCGCGTCTTCGCCGTGACGACCTCGCCGGAGCGCACCGCCCGCTCCATCGTCGCGTAGCCGAAGTAAGGAACGATGAGGACGAGAGAGCGCGCACCGGCTTTCACCATCGTGCAGGCAAGGTCGTAGAGTTCGAGCGTATCGGGGTCCGAGATCGTTCCTCCGACCAAGGCGATGTCGCAGCCGGCCACGTCTTCTTCGATGCGTTGATACCGTTCTCCGTCGGGAAAGGTGCGATGCTCGACGTGACCAACGGATGCATCGAGCTCTCGCGCCAAGGCATCCCGCATGTAGGTGTATGCCTGTGTCGAAAAGACGAGGTCCGGCTTGTGTCCTGGCGCTCTGGGGGCGGTCGAAACCGAACGCGTGCCAGGGACGGAGAGTCCCGGTGTCGAGGGCCGAGAGGGAGGGGCGGGAGGGGAAGCGGGCGACGACATTCTCCTCACTTTCGCACAAACGCTTTCGCGCTGCCTGCTAAGATTTCTGTGTGCCGAATCCGACGACGTTCGAAGTATGGGCGGACTCCCTCGATCGCATGAGTTACTACGAGGTACTCCGCGTTCCGCGCGACGCGGACGTCGAGCGAATTCGAGGCGCGTTCCACGAACTCGCGTTGCGGTGTCACCCGGACCGATACATCGACGACGAGCCCGAAGTCGGCAAGGCTGCGTCTCGGGTCTTCAAGCGCGCGGCGGAAGCATACCGCGTTCTCTCGGTTCCCGCGCAGCGCAAGCGCTACGACGAACTCGTGAAGACGGGCAAAATGCGAATGACCGTCGACGACAAAGTCGTCCCGAAAGCAGAGCCGAAGCTGAAGACGATTGCGTCGATTGCGCGCACCGAAGGGGGGCGGCGAAAAGGAGTTCTCGCCGATCATCACCTTTCCTTGGGAAACCTCGAGGGCGCAAGGCTCGCATTGGTCGACGCGTGTAACTGCGAGCCCGGCAACGAGGAGCTGAAAGAGCGCCTCCAGATGATCTACGAAGCCGAAGCGCTCTCTTGAGCTGACGTGAATCGGTGTCGAGACAGACGCCTCGCTTCACTTGCCGCGAAGGGAAGCGAGCAACGCTTGTGCGCGCTCGAGGTGCGGCTCTTCGTCGAGGGCGCGCTTCAGCATGACCATCGCGCGCTTGGGGTCGCCCTGCTGATGCGCGATCTCGCCCAACAGCTCGTACGCCTGCGCACGTGACATGGGCCCTGGCTGCTTGAGGAGCGTGACCGCGCGGAGGGCACGGGATGCGACCTCGAAGTTGCCGATATCGAGTGCGAGTTGGGCAAGCTCCGCCGCGGCGGTGCCATTCTGCGGATCCATGTCGAGCGCCGTAGACAACGCTTGGAGCTCCTGCGCCTGGTCACCTTGGGCTTGCGCGACCCGAGCCATGCGATGATGAAGCGCTCCGAGCTCGCGGGTTCGTCGACCTTTTTGCGCGGCGATCGTGTGCTTCAGTAGGGAGCCCGCGTCTTCGGCGCGTTCGGCCATCGTGTACGCGTCGGCCAAGAGGCAAACGATGTCGAGGTCGGTCGGGACCAGCGCGAGTGCTTCCTCGAGCGGGACGAGCGCTTCGGAAGGAGAACCGCCTCCGTCCAGCAGGTAGGCGCCCGTGCGCTGGAGCAGCGCTACCTTCGTGGGGACGTCTTCGGTGAGCGTCGAGAGGTGCATCGTGATGCGTGCAGCGTCGCTCCACTCACCCGCGGCTTCGTAGCTCTGCAAAAGGCGCTCTTGAACGTCGGTGCGCGCCTTGTTCGAGGCCGCAGCGCGTTCGAGCACGGCGCGCGCGTACGATGCTTGCTCTGTTCGATCGGCGAGGTCGGCCATGCGCAACGCGACGTCGCCGAGTGGCTCGCCTTCGAGATTCGCCACCAGGCGATCATACGTCGCGAGCGCAGCATCCCAGGCTTCCGTGCGCTCTTCGAACGCCGCGAGCGCAAACAGCACGCCTTCGTCCATCGAGTCGCGGGAAAGGAGTTCCTCCAGCACCGAGCGAGCGCGCTCGCCTTCTCCGGCCTGCTCCGCCAAGTGAGCGAGCTTTAGGCGCATGCGACGCCAAGCGGCCGCGTCCCCTTGTTCGATCGCGCGCGCGGCCAATCGCTCGGCCAGTTCTGCAAGGTCTACCGCGGCCTCGAGAGGCCCTCCTTCGCCGCTGGCACCTTCGAGGTCCGCCATCGCGCCTTCCTCGTCCCCGGCCATCGCTCGAAGCTGTGCGCGTTTCCCGAGAAGGACGGCGCGATCGGTCTCCGCGAGGTCTTCCGAGTCGAGCACGACGCTCAGTTGCGCTGCGGCTTCCCCTGGTTGCTCCGAGGCAACGAGTGCAGCGACATGCTCTTCGAGCAATGCGACGTCCGTGGGACGATACGATCGGGCCTTCTCGAGGACGATCGCCGCGCGCTTGGGCTCGTTCGCGAGTTCCATGTAGGTCGTTGCGGCCCGGCGCAGGCTCTCGGCTTTGGCGTCGTCGGTCTCTTCCGTGTCGGTGACAGCGACGAAGAACTCTGCGAGCTTGAACCACGAGCTGCGTTCGCGGTAAACGGCCTCGAGCTTCGCGCGTACTTCCGGGTCACGCGGGGCAGCGCGGAACCCGAGTTCGAGCGCGCGTTCGGCACCCACCGCGTCCCACTCGGCTTCACGAAGGCTTGCAAGCTCGATGGCGATGCGCGCACCCTCCGGACCTTCCTCGATCTTGAGGAGCCGTTCGAGCACTACCATGCGCTCGTTCGCCTCGGCTGAGGGCATCGCGCGAAGCAGCAAATGGAGCAAGCCCTTGTCGGACGTGGCTACTTCTGCTGCATCGCGCAACACGCGTGCGGCGAGTTCTGCATTGCCAGCATTGAGGTGACTCTCTGCCAGTTGCTTCGCGAAGCGACCGACGGTAGCAGCGTCGCGCCGCAACTTGGCCGAGTGGATCTGACGTTCGAGGAACTCGATCATACCCGAGGCGCCGCCGCGCTTCATGTATAGTGCAGACAGTTCTTCGATGGCCTCGCCTGAGGTGGGGTCGTCTTCGAGGACGGCTTCGAGGGCCGCTGTGAGGTCGTCTTCCGACGTCTCTCCGAGCGCACGGAGAATTTGGACCCGTTCGAGAGCGAGCTCCGCGCGCGCCTCTGGCGACACGATGTCAGGGGTCACTTTCTCGAGAAGATCGAGAAGCTTCGCGCGCTGCTGCGTCGTGCGATAAAGCGCGGCAAGCGGCTGCCAGATGTCCGGATCGCTCGCGTCCATTTCGCGCAGGGTCTCGTAGGTCTCTACGGCGAGGACGAGGTTTTCGGCTTGGACGGCGCGTTTGCCGAGGCGCTCGTAGAGCGGACGGGCCTTGTCCGGATCTTCCGAGCGTGCAGCGTCGCGCAGCAATGCAAGGGAGCCGGAGATGTCACCCGCACTCGCCCGCAGCTCGCTCAGCTTGTCGAGGGCCCAGGGGCGGACCTGCGTGCCTTCGGCCGCGCCGAGCTCGAGACATCGGCGAAGGAGTTGCTCGGCGAGGGCAGGGTTCTCTTCTTTTGCCAGGTCGAAGCCTTCTTCGAGTGGCGCAAACGTGGACGGGTCGAGGCTCCACAGCTTCCCGAGCGCATCGACACGGTCGTCGAGGGAGCCGTGAGAACGCGCGAGCTCGTCGTACTGGGAAACGAGCCGCGCGTGGTCGGAGAAGCGATCGGTTGCGTCGCGAAGGATGCGGAGGGAGGCTTCTTCGAGTCCGAGCTTCGCGACTTCGGCAAGGTGGTCGGCTGCGGAATCGAGGGTCTCGGGATTCTTGGCGCGGAGCTCGGCCAGCATGCGCAAGAGGTCACGCTTCTGGACGTCGTCGTTCGCGACGCCAAGCTGCGCTTCGAGAATGTCGGCCTGCTTGTCGGCGACACCGAGCTGGGCGTAGACCTTCGCGAGCGCCGGCAAGACTTCGCCTGCTGGAAGCCCGAGTTCGCGCGCACGCTCGAGGGTGACTGCCGCGGCTGTCGGGTCGAGTTCGAGCTCGAGGTCGGCCGCGCGCGAAAGCAGGAAAGCCGCCGTCGCCGAGTCGTGGCCACGTTCTGCGCGTTCGGCAAGACGATGCAGTTCGGCGCGCAGTTCCGGGAGGCGCTTCTGCGCGCTCGCGAGCGTTCGCGCCGCCCCGTGGAACGCGAGGACCGTCGGGCTTCGATCGAGTGCCGCGAGTGCGTGTTGCCACGCCGCCTCCGGAGCTTCTTTCGCGAGGAGAGTCGAAAGCTCGTGCGCGGCTTGACCGTGGGGGTCACCGCGTTCAGCCCGCTGCCGCAGGGCCCGTACGAGAAGTGCCGTTTCGCCCGCGGCCCGAAGGAGACGCTCGAGATTGTCGGCCTCGAACGGATTCTCTGCGGCTGCTTCGAAGGCCGTCTCGAGGATTTCAATCGCGCGCTCGGCTTCACCCTGTTCCTTCGCGATGCCCGACAAATGGAGGAGCACGTCGGACAGGTAGACGGCCTGCGGTCCAGCTTCCGCAGAGCGACGGAGCAGGTTGAGTACGCTGCGATAGGCGCGTTCGGCGCGATCCAGCTTGCCGACCGTCTTGGCGAGCGTCGCGAGCATGAGCGTCGCCTGCAAGTGCGTCGGGTCGATGCGAGTCGCAGTCTCGAGTTCTGCGAAAGCATCGTCGTTGCGACCCGCGTGAAGGTGCAGGCGCGCAAGGTAGTAGTGCACTGGCGCGCGCTCCTTCGGGCGCCGCGTGCCGAACGTACCTGCGAGCTGGGATAGAATTTCGAGTGCGCCCTCTCGATTGCCGCTTTGCCCGAGGGCGTCTGCGTACATCATCGCAAGGGAACGGTCGTCGGGAGCGAGCTCTGTTGCGCGTTCCAGGAGTTCCGCGGCGCGTGAAGGTTCCTCGAGCTTCGACGTGTAGAGTTCCGCCGATTCTCGAAGCAGAGCCACTCGTTCGGCGTCGTCGGTCGCGTAGTTCACGCCTTCGAAGAGCACCGGTGCAAGTCGCGCAGCATCGCCGCGAGCACGACAGAGGGTGATGAGGCGGTTTCGGGCTGCCCCGGTCTCCGGGGCGAGCGCGAGCGTCTCCTCGAGCGCAGCAATCGCTTCTTGCTCGCCGCCTACCGCAAGATGCGCGTCGGCAAGGCGCGTCAGGTAGGGTACCCGCGCCTTGCCGACGACGATGCCGAGGAGTGTCTGCAGGTAGCGGATGGCGACGAGCGGCTGGCCAATTTGGATCGCCAGCTCGGCGACGCGATCGCATCGCTTCTCCGTCACCTCGAACTGGATGGCTCGCTCGAGGCGGCGAAGTGCGAGCGGAGCATCCTCCAGAAGCGTGCTCGCGACGTCAGCGGCTTGTTCCAGGTACGCAGCGGTGCGATCGGTGCGACCGTCTTCGCGCGCGAATTCGGACTGCGTCTGGAACAGGTCCTCGAGTTCGGTGGCACGTCCGCTCGTTCGGAGCACGCGCGCGAGCTCGGTCACCGTGGCTTCATGGCTGCGCTCTTCCGAGAGCGTCGCGCGCAAGATGTCGACGTTGCGTTCGACATCGCCGAGTGCCCCCGCGGCATGCGCGGCACGCAGACGAAGCTGTGCGCGTTCTGCGGAAGACGAGGTGCTCTCGATCTGGCGAGTGATGAGGTCGAGTAGTTCTCGATCCATCGCGTGCGCTTCGTACAGCTCGGTGAGCCGGTCTCGAACGGCGGCGTTTCGAGGATCTGCCTGAAATTCGGGAAGCAGGAGCTTCCCTGCCTTTTCGACGTCCTTTGCCCGGTCCGAGAGGACGCGGCTCGCCTGCAGCAGGAGGTCTTGCCGCTCGGCGGCCGCATACGGCAGCTCGGCGTGCATCGCGAGCATGTCTCCGAGGCGTTGCCAGTCGGCGCGTTCTTCGAGCATGGTGGCGGCACGCATGCGCGTCCAGCGGAGCAGCGGAGCACCGAGTTCGCCGCGACGCTCGAGGTCGTTGCCACCCGAGAGAGCGTAGTCGAGTGCGACGAGCGCGAGGTCCTGGTCGCCCATCGCCTCGGCGCTGAGCACCGCTTCGCGGAGGAGATCCGCCGACGAGCCGCGAAGGCGCGAGAGTGCCCAAAGGGACTCGACCAACTTTCGCGAAGGCCGCGGCCGGCGCAGCCGAACGAGCTCGGCTGTCAGCACCTCGGCTTGGGCGGGGCGCTCGTCAATCATGCGTTCGAGGAGCTCCTCGGCCTCGAGCGGTGCTTCGGCTCGTTCGAACCAACGGACCGCTGCGAGACAAAGAGCGACCGCGCGTCGGTCGTCGAGATCGTTCGTTGCGCGCGCCCCCCCTCTCCCGGAAGCGGGCATGTGCTCGAGAAGTACGGTTCGCGCGGCATCGGCGAGCCCGGCCGCTGCGCGGGGGTCCGCTTCGACCAAAGAAAGGATTCCCGGGTCGAGCTCTCCCGTTTCGCTCTGCCAGCGCAGGAGTACGTCGACCATGACCGCAAAGCGTCCCTTCGCCGCCGCCGCACGAACGAGACCCTCCGCTGCGGCCCGGAGTCGAGGCGCATCCTCGTACGCCTTTTCGAACGCGTCGAATGCGCGACCCGCGGCATCGAGCTTGTCGAGCAAGACCCGGCCGAGGCTGATGCGCATGCGCACCGGCCATTCTTCACTCTCCGTGAGTCCCTCGCGCGTCTTGATGATCGTGTCGAGGGTCTGAGAGGCTTCGGCGAGGCTGTTCGTCGCTTCTGCGAGACGAAGGAGTTCCGTTTCGACGTCCTCGTGCCAGGGCGCAAGGAACAACGCGCGCGTCGCGTAGACGAGGGCTTCGGGCTTGTCGTCACCGTAGGCTTCCGCAAGAACCATGGCGTCGCAGAAGACTTCGAATTTGTCGTCATCCGACTGTGCGACCGCAAGACGATGCTCGGTGAGACCGAGCACGTCGAGATGCTCACCGAGCTCGCGGTGGCTGCGAAGAAGGAGAGCGAGCGCGCGGGCGCGTACGTCGGCGTCTTCGAGGAGAGCCGTCAGCCACTTTCGCGCAACGGCTTCGCTCGGGTCGAGTGACAGGGCTCGGTCGAGGTGTACGAGTGCATCCTCGCGCCGATTGGCCCAAGTCAGTTCCGCGACGGCAAGTTCGGTGAGCAATGCCGCACGCTCTGCGTTCGATCCGGTGCTCGCCCCTGCGGCCCTTCCCAAGGCTTCGCAGAACGCGTCTGCGTTCTTCGCCTCTTCGTAAAGCCGGGCAAGGGACCGAGCGCTCTCGTACGTGGGGCCGAACTTTTCTTCGACAGACCGCCAAATCGCAAGCGCGCGCGGGCGCTCTCCTAGCGGTTCCTCGAGCAGACGCGCAGCGAGCTCGGCGTCTTTTCGTTGGGCATTCGCATCGCCGAGCGGAATCGCGAGACGCCGTTCGAGGATACGGACGAGGTCTTGCGCACTCGACGTCTTTTCGTAAATCGGCGCGAGGTGCTCGAGCGCTTCGTGGTCGTCGCTCGCTACCGCGAGCCTGGTCTCCCACGCCGTGGCGGCCCGAGCCCACTCTTCGCGGTGCTCTGCGAGGCGAGCAGCCTTCCCGAGCACCTGCACTCGGCGTGCGACGTCTCCTTCGAGCGATGCATCGAGTTCGAGAAGTTCGAGCAAGACCTCGGTCGGACCTGTTACCTCGAGGAGGGGTTCGGCCATGACACATGCCCGATGTCGCAGCGAGGCCGAGACGTCGGTGTTGCGAGCGACGCGCACCGCGAGTTCAGCGGCGCGGTCTCCTCCGTGTTCGGCGTAGGTTGCACTCGCGAGGAGCAAGTAGTGTGCTGCGAGTTCGATCTCGATGTCGAGCGCAGCTGCACGCTCGAGTGCATCGGCGTAAGCAGCAGGTTCTTCGAGACGGCGCGCGACGTCCTCGAGGGACGAGCGGTACCCTTCGTTTCGAGGGTCGAGGAGCAGGAGGGCCGTGCGATGGGGAAGCGCGGATGCGAGCGGACCCGAGGTCGTGTAGAGATCGGCAAGGCGCTCGCGTTTGCTGCGCTCTTGCTCCGATTCGCCAGCGCGGAGTGATTCTTCGAGTTCCGCTTCGAGGACGCGTGTGAGGTCCGACGTGCTTTCGGCGTTCTCTTCGTAGTGAGCCCGGAGCCATTGGGCGACCGCGCTGCGTACTCGCTTTTCTCCAGAGAAGACGGCATCGGAAGTGGCGGCAGCGAGGATAGCCTCGAGCCGGCTTCGAACCTCTTCGCGCTGAAGTGTCGCGAACCGCTCCAGGACCTCCGTCGCACGCGGCAAAGCGCCCTGTGCCATCGCGACGTCGGTCGCCCGGAGTGTCAGCTGCACCGCCTTCTCGGCGTCGGTTGCGCGTTCACGCTGTCGCACGAGGAGCGTGACGAGCTCGGAGCTTCGGCCATGTCGCTCGTAGAGTCGTTCGAGCGCACTCTCGGTCTTCGTGCTGGCGGGCTTTCGGCGGTCGAGTTCCTCGAAGTAGTGAATCGCGCGGTTCGGGTCTTTCGCGAAGTCTTTGGCGGTGTGGGCAGCATCTTCCAGAAGAAGCAAAGCCCGTTCACCGCGCGCCCGCGCAATGGCACGGTCGAAAATGGAGAAGAGCTCGCTCCAGCGCTCCTCGGCGTCGAGCAGGAGCTTCAGACTCTCGAAGACCCAGTCTTCATCGGGGAGCCGCTCGAAGAGCAGCTCGAGAATGGGCTCACGCCGCTGAGCTTCCTCGTACCACTCCTCGTAGAATCGAATGGCGCGCTCCCCGAGCACGGCAAGTTGGTCGCGCGATGTCTCGTTGCTGAGTGCGGTTTGGTACGCTTCCGCAACGGGGTCGGGCGCTCGAAGAGACGAGGCCAGCTCCTCGATGCGATCCCAGAGCCTTTCGTCGCTCGGGTCTGCGTGTGCAGCTTCGATCGCGATGGGGAAGGCTTCCTCCTCGCTGACCGCGTGCGCGAGCAACTCCTCCCAGAGCGCCTTTCGCCTTGGCGCATCCATGTGGGGATCGAGATCGATGATCGCGCGACACACCGATCGCAATGCAGCGCCCCGGCCCGGGAGCGTGTCGTCATTCGCCTCCGACAGCGCCCTGCGGGTCTGCTCGAAGGTCTCGACGACGCGCCCTTTCCAAGCAGGTGTCTCGGACAGCGTCCGCAGCAGCTCGAAGGCTCGCTCGTCCGTTGGGTCGGCGGAAAGGAGGTTCTTCGCGATGTCGAGGACATCACCGGTCGGTCCTCGCGTCGCGAGCACCTTCGCTGCGAGCTCGAGTTCGAGCGGGCGCAGGTTTAGTTCGCTCAAGCGCAAGCTTCGATAGCATTCGAGTGCGCGATCGAGATCCGAAAGCGCCAACGCAGCACGCGCCGTGCCGAAGAGTGCTTCTACGTGCCCGGGGTCAATGGCTATGATTTGGTTGTATACTGCAAGTGCTGCGGCGGGCTGGTGTGCGTTCGCTTCGTCGGTCGCCCAGCCGAGGAGCCACGCGAACTTTTCGGCACCCTGTTTGCGGTCGATGCGCCACTGCATCAACCATCGTTTCTCCGAAGACTGCCGCGGCTCGTCGAACGTGTCCGAGAGATTCTCGAAGAGGGTCGTGGCCTCGCGCACGCGCTCGTCGTCTTCGGATTCTTTGCCCGAGAGAAGCTCCTTGAGGACTTCGACCGATTTGACAGGACGAAGCTCGGATATCGCGCGAGCCCTCGCCAGGAAGAATCGGGTCCGCGTGTCATCGTCGAACGGGCCGCCATCGCGCGCGGTCCCTTCGACGAGTTCTGCGAACTCGACCTCGTGTTTCGTCCTTTGGGCGAGTCGTTCGAAGCGCGCGAGTGCTTGAGCCCTCGCCGGCGACGCTGAGAAGGCGCGTCGAGCAGCTTCGAAGGCTGCATCGTCCTGGCCGAGCTCGTGCTCGAACACCTCGGAGAGTTGCTCTTCACGATCGGCGATGCATTCCGTGTCGGACGCGCGATCGCGGATACCTTCGAGGAGCGGAACCGCGCGCGCGGACTGCCCCGTCTTTCTGTAGAGGGCCGCCAGCGTGTCGGACGTCGTGTCGTCGTTCGAGTCGATGTGGAGCAGCGCCTCTGCAGCTGCGATGGCAAGCGAATCGGCCTCGCGCTCCAAGGCTTCGGCAAGCGCCGTGGAGAGCGAGTGTTTCGCGAGGTCGCGGTCGCCCGTTCGCAAGTACGATGCGCCGAGAGAAACGCGGAGCATGGCGCGTTCGCCGGGCTCAGCCGCTTGGATGCGGAGGGCGAGCACGCGCTGGCGAAGGGGAGGGTCGTCGACACTCGACGAGATGGTCTCGGTAGCCGCGAGCTCCTCGGACGAGAGCGTCTCGTATTCGAGGAGGTGCGCGAGATGCGCGCTGGCCTCGTCGTGCTTTCGCAGCTTGAGGGAGACGAGGGCGATCTCGCGTCGTGCGCTCCTTTGCTGCGCAGGAGTACCGAGTTCGAGCCTGCGCTCGAGAAGGTTCGCCAAGCTCCGGTCTGCCCGAGAACCCACGTAGAGGTCACGAAGGAGCGAGAATGTCTCGTCGTCTTGTGGTGCGAGCTCGAATGCTTCTTCGAGGGTCGCGCTGGCTCGCCGAGCGTCGTTGCCTTCGTGCTGTTCGATCTTGGCGATGGCGCGAAGAAGCCTCTGTTTGCCAAGGGCGTCTTCCTCGCGTCCGAGCGCCTCGCGATAGACGGCGATGCGCTCGGGTACACCGCCGTGCATCTTCAGCAGCCCGTCGATGCGTGACAGCAAGTCTTCTTGGAGGGCGAGCCTCGACTGGAGCGGCAACAAATGCCGGAGCATGCGCGCGGCATCCCCGAACGCGCCCGCTTCCTCGAATGCCGAGGCCGCTGCGAGCACGACCGCTGCGGCTTCGGGACGCAAATTCTCCGGCGGATCGAGGTCGATGGAAGCGGCGAGCGTCCGTGCGCGCGCTTCGGCGAAGTCGCCCTTTCGTGCGATCGAGAGTTCGAGTTCGCGCAGCCAAGTGTCGACGTCTTGGGCGCTTCCCGACTCCGTTGCGATGCGCAGCCTCAGGCGAAGAAACTCGACCTGCGCCCCCGACACGTCGTCGTGGAGCATCGCGATGCCCTCTTCCGTCGCTTGAATGCGCTGCTCGTCCGACGCGGCGTCCGCTGCACGGATACGGAGCGTGCGGAGCAGGGCACCTGGGTTTTCGGCGGCCCTGTAATAGGGCTCGAGGACGCGCGCCGCGAGGTAGCGATGGATCGGGCTCTCGAGCATGCTCTCGAGCTCGTCGCGTGTTCCGAACGTGAGGTCCGCCTCGAGCGCGTGCCGATAGGCGTCTGCCGCGCGAAGATCGTCTTCGAGCGTACGCAAGCACAGGCGCGCGAGTTTCAAGAGGACGGCGGGGCGCTCCTCGGGTGTCGCGTGGACGGCTTTGAGTTCCAGGATGTTCGCGTGGTCAGAGGCCTCGCCGTGTGCTGCGAGCAGCGCTTCGTACGCATCGAGTGTCGCCGGTGAAGGACCGAATCGGGCGAGAATCTGAGCCCAAGCGGCGATCGCCCGTGGGGGGGCCGCGAGGGGGCCTCCGAGGAGCTCCGCCGCGCGTACTGCGAGCCGCTCCGCAGCTCCGGCGTCCGCTTCGGCGAGGGAGAGCTCTTCCAGAATGGGCACGAGTTCCGCATGCGCCCCCGAATGCTCGAGCAACGGAACGAGGGCCGCGAGCGCCGCCGGCCGATGCGACGTCTCGAGGAGCCGTTTGTTCGCGAATACGGCGCGGCTTTCGTCGCCCACGTAGTTCGCGAGCTCCGCGAGTGTGAGAGTGGCGGCCTCTGCGAGGTCGGGGTCGGTCTCGCGGGTGACGATGTGTTCGAGTGCGGCCACGCGGCCCTTGGGATCGTTCTCGGCTTGGCCGATGGTGTCGAGGCCGCGTGCCGCTCGTAGCAGTGTCACCGTGTCGCCTGCGCTGGCGGCAAGGGCCGACGCGAACGAGGCTTTCGCGCGACGCAGGTCACCCCCGGCGACGAGGAGTTCGCCGGTGTCGACGCCGATTCGGATTCGGGCGTCTTGGTCTTTGACCGAAGGAGCGACGCGAAGCATGGTCTTTGCCGCGTCGGCCTGGGCACCCAGACCATTGGCGACATATTTGTAGTGTGCACGTAGTGCGTCGTCGGTCGGGTCGAGCAGAAAGGCGGATTCGTACGCCTCGAACGCGCCTCGCAAATCCGAGAGGTGTCCTTCCTTGATGGCGCCGATTTGCCCGAGGACCTCTTTGCGCTTGGCGCCGCGTGCGTATTCGAGCTCGACGTGGAGGTAGCGAAGTTGGCCTTCCATGTCGCCGCGCACGGCAGCCGCCGCGCGAAGTGCCGCCGCAGCTCGACCCGCGGTCGCACGAACCGTAAGCAAGTGTTCGGCGACCTCTAGGGCCTCGCTCTGTCCTGGGTCGACCAAGAGAACGGCTTCGAGATGCGGAAGCGCCTTCTCCGGCTCCCGCAGGCGCGTGCCATACAAATGAACGAGCTGGGTCCGGGCGGTAAGGACGTCTTCTTCGGTGACCCCCGCGCCCTGTGCCGAGATGACTTGCTCGGAAAGCCGTGCGAGATCCTTGAGGCGGCCCGCGCGTTCGTAGAGCTCAGCGAGCTGCTTGCGTGCCGTGGCGTCGGCCGGCTCCCATCGAACGAGCTCCTGAAGGGCAGTGATCGCGCGGTCTGCGTCTTCTTCGCGGGAAAGGAGGATTTCGACGGCACGCCGCAGCGAATCGACTCCCGCCTCGCTCTTGCCCTGCTTGGCGAGTGAAAGGTGCACGTCGGCAACGCGCCGAAGGTCGCCGGCGTCTTCGAGTTGTGTGACGAGCATGCGGAGTGCGCGTTCGTGACCGGGGGAGAGGGCGACGGCGCGCTCGAGAAAGTTCCGGGCACCGAAATCGTCGGAAAGGGTCGTGCTGAAGTAGACGGCGGCCCGATAGGAGAACTCTGCGGCGAGCGCCGGCGCATACGTCTTGATGCGCTTTCCCTGCGCGATCGACTCGTAGGCGAAGGCGAGCTCGGCCGTGCGATTGTCCCGCTCGGCAAGTTTCGCGAGGGTCCGCCAGTCGTCTTCGCTCACGCTTCCAGCGGTGAGGCCGTCGAGGAACGCATGGAGTACCTCCTCCTCGTTGGCGAGCGGGCCTTCGAGGTTCTGGAGAGGGGGAGGGCGCTGTGAGGCGTTGGCCATTTTCCGCAGCGGCATCCGCCGCTTTCGTTCGATCGGGAGTCCGGAAGGGTTCAAAAGCGTATCGGATCGCCCGCCCTACGTCGATGACGTTCCATGTCCGTCCGATTCGCGCAGGCGTTCGATTCCGCGCGAATCGTCGCACATGCACGCGTGTTCCCGTACCCGTTGCCTGCCACCACATCTTTCCAACCCACCTCAGATGGGCGACGGCGCGTCCTTGCAGAGCAGGGAGAAGTGGACCTCGCCTTGCGCGACGTAGGGCTGACACAGCTTCTCCGGTGAGAAGCTCTTTTTGTACGTCACGGACGCGGTGCCCCAGAGAGCTGCGCCTTGGACATCGATTCCTACGCCGCACACGAACTCGTTTACGCTGAACCACGAACCGACCATCTTCGTGTACGTGAATTGGCTTCGGTTCTGTCCCACTCGCACATCATCGACGGTGGGCATGATGTAGTCGGGCTGGCCGGCATTGAACGACATGTACTCCGAGGCCCTCGTCATCGTTGCGGAGGGGGTGAGCACGAGCTTTGGGCAGCCGTAAAGCGTCGTGCCGTCACCGGGCGTATCGCCACCAGACCGCAGCGGCTGCCCGCCACCGCGCAGGAACTCCTCTTCGGTCATCACTCGCCCGCCGCCGGTCGTGCTCCTTGACAGCTCGCCGCCCGCGGCCGCCGTAGATTCCTCACCGGTGGCGTCCTTGCTCGCACAGCCGGGGAGACCGAGCGTGCCGACGAAACCAACGAGGATGAGACACATATCGAGCTTGTTCATGTTGAGTTCTCCGATTTCCGGGCGGCGTTCTCGGCCGCTCGAAGGAACGTATTGCAGCCGCCATGCCCGGCGGAGACAGCGAGCAAAGCGTTGAAAATTGTGGCAATCCTCGGGCAGTCGAGGCTGACCGAAGCGTGGCGCTACTTGCGGCGCTACACTCGGATGCTTTTGCTCGTCGCGAAAGCCTTGGGCAATCATTTGGGCGTCTGAGGACGCGACATACGTTCGGCTCGTCGCAGAGTTTCACGTGGACCTGGACTCACTTGAGTTCGTTGGCGTTGCCTCCGCCGCCAGGGGTACACGGGAAGTATTTGCAAACGCGTTCGCCTGCCGCGTGCACTCGCTCCACCAGGAAGGGAGCCCCCGGCTGGGCCGCCAAGCGAATCTCCATTTCCCAGGGCCCCTTCGGAGCCCGAGCGAGTTCGCGGTCGATCGCGGCGCAAACGTCCGGAGTGCTGCAGGTAAATGCCTGACCATCCACGAACGAGCGGCCGCCCGCTGCGAAGCAATGGGTGTTGACGGGGAGTACCACCGACGCCCCGCTTGGACGGGTACTCGAGATCACACGCCGAAATCGCGTGGACGTGCCGCCGATCCCCGCGCTGTTCGGATACTTCGTGACGGAGAGCTCGACGCGATGATCCATGCCCCAAGGCAACTTGCCGAGGGTCGATGCGGGCTCGTCGCGAAGGGTGATTTGGCGTCCATCAGGGTACGTCGCGTAAGGAACCATGCGCCACATGTCTCGGCTCTCGCATAGTCGCACACTACCCACGGTCACTTCGACGCGCGTCGTCTTGCCGCACGACGCGATGGCGGGGAGCGTGAGTGCAAGCCAGCATGGAACGGCGTTTCGGAAGTGCACGGAACCTCTCTTCTAGCGCCTACTTGGGCCGCGTGTTCGAGCGGGCATCGCGTCCGCCGCCGGTGCACACGCCGATACACTCTTTTCCGCCCATCCCGGCGTAGCCACGCGAGTGACTGGGCTTCTGCCTCATCTCGCAGTCGCAGCCGCCGGCGCAGGTCGCGCAGAATCCTGCGCAGAAACGATCACAGCTATGCGTATTGGACGTGCGATCGTAGTCGGGGTCGGCGAACGCGGCGGGCGGAGGTGGTTCGTTCGACGTGAGCTTGCGGGTACAGCCCGGGGCGGTGACAGTGGACAGGGCGAGAAACATCGCCAGCGCGCGCCGTTTCATGGTCCGATGAGCTTTACATAGGGGAGGGCGTCGCCCATCTGGCCTGCCGCACTGCCGCGCGTCTGCGTATCACCCAGACCGAGCTGCCCCTTCGTGTTCGCTCCCCAACACTTGACGCGATCGTCGCCGATGACGAGACAGGTGTGAGGACCGACGTCCGAGAGCGCCTTTACGAAGCGCCCGGTACCGAGGTCGACGTACGGCAGCGCATCATCCATCTGCCCCGCTGTGTCGCCCCGAACCTGCATGTCGCCGAGGCCGAGCTGACCGCTATTGTTGGCGCCCCAGCACTTGACGCGCGCGTTATCGAGAAGTGCGCAAGTGGAACTGTCGCTCCCCGGGACGATAGCCTTGGCCGTCCGCCCCGATCCGAATTCGACATAGGGCAACGCGTCGCCCATTTCACCGGGACCGTCACCGCGAACCTGCATGTCGCCGAGGCCGAGCTGGCCGCTGTTGTTGAAGCCCCAACACTTGACGCGATCGTTGTCGAGGAGAGCGCACGTGTGATCTGACTTGCCCGCGTTGACAGCCTTGACGGTGCGCCCTGTCCCGAGATCGACGTAGGGAAGTGCATCCCCCATCTCACCTGGATCGTCACCGCGACTGCTCAGGTCTCCGAGGCCGAGTTGGCCGCCACCGTTGGCGCCCCAACACTTGACGCGAGCGTTGTCGAGGAGCGCGCAGGTGAACTGCTCACCCGCACTCAACGCGAGCGCCGTGCGGCCCGTCCCGAGGTCGACGACGGGAAGCCCGTCGCCCATCTCCGCAGGGCTGTCCCCTTGGAGCTGGTTGTGGCCGAGTCCGATTTGACCGAAGCCGCCATAGCCCCAACACTTGACGCGATCGTCATCAACGATTGCGCAAACGTGAAACCCTCCGGCGGTCAGCGCCTTGACGGTCCGTCCGGCGCCAACGTCGACATAGGGGAGCGCGTTGCCCATTTCGCCCAAGTTGTCCCCGCGAGCCAAAGCGTCACCGAGGCCCAATTGAGCTACGTCATTGGCTCCCCAGCATTTGACCTTCCCGTTCGCGAACCGAGCGCAGCTGAATTCGATGCCCACGGAGACGGACGCAACGGCATCAGGATTGGGGCCCGTCGCGTCGCTTGCATCGGTTCCGTCACTTCCGGCATCAGCGAGCACGGAGCCATCACGCCCTGCGTCGGACGATGAGACCGGGACGCCCGGGTCGACGGTTGCTGGAATGCATCCCGAGCCCACCTTGCAGGTCGTGCGTTCGTCGCACGGAACGTCCTTGCACCCGAGATAGAGCCCAACGGGAACTTCGAGCTCCGTGTCGGGAACGAACGCGAGCTCGCGGCGCGCGACGATGCAGCCCTTGTACTTGTTCGCCGCGGTGCAGTTCTCCACCAACGTGTCGACGCCCAAAGTGACGCGAAGCGCGATCGATGCGCGCTTGTCGCCCGACGGGATGGTCGCGATGGTTCCAATCACACCGCCGCGGCAGTCATTCGTGACGGTCGCCGGCGCCGCGAGCTCGATGGTGCCAGGGCGCCCGATGGAAATCGCGACGCCCTTCACGGAGCCACAGGGAACATCCGTGCGAATCTCGAACGTCACCTGTGTGGGCTTGCCGCAAGCGGGCATCACAGCCACGACGCCAAGTACGAGCAGGAGAGGCAAGCCGACAAGCTTTCTCATCGATCGTTCGAGTCTAGAGGGGCGTCGATAGGAGGTCATC
Organism: Polyangiaceae bacterium; assembly: GCA_046351415.1. Lineage (GTDB taxonomy): Bacteria > Myxococcota_A > Polyangia > Polyangiales > Polyangiaceae > JABFRG01. The sequence goes on from JAXLYO010000008.1 coordinate 234,813, forward strand.
CTATTTGCGAAGAATCACGATGGAGTTTCGTGCCGCCCCGGCTTCCGGAACGACGCGGACGGCGGCTTTTGCTACGATAGGGAGGTGATGGATGGCGTCGTGTTCGACGAGAGTGTTTTCTTTCGCAAGCTCGAGGAGCAGGGCATTCGCTACCTGCTCATCGGGCGTCGAGCGATTGCAGCGCTTGGGGCGCCGGTTCTCACGAGCGACTACGACCTGTGGCTCGCCATCGACGACGTCGAAAAGCTGAACGATGTCGGAAGTGAATTTGACCTCGTGCCGAACCACGCTCCAGCACCGGCGAGAGCAAGGGGCCGCTACGTCCTGGAAGGTGACGAGCACATTGACGTGATGATCGCTCGGGCCAAGAGCACCCACGACGGTTCCATTCTCACATTCGACGACGCTTATGCGCGTCGTCAAGTCCTGACGGCGTACGGAGCGGCTGTGTCGATTCCCACCGTTGACGACCTCATCACGACGAAGCGTTGGGCGCTTCGCCCAAAGGATGTTCTCGACATTCACTTCCTGGAATCCCTTCGGAGGAGGCCATGAGCAACGACGCCTTCGTGAAGAAGATCGCCTACGACGTCTACGAGAAACCTCTCGCGCCCGAGGAGTTCGAGCGCAGGGTTGCGGAGATTCTCTCCAATGAGTCGGAACGAAAGAGTACCAGGGAACTCATCGACTGGTTCACGAAGCGCTACCCGACGACGGAGGCGCGGCTGCGTTACGTCCGAAAGCATCAGCCCCCGCGCCGTTGACGCGCTACCTCTTCGGCGCAAGGCGGCTACGTTGCGTCGTTGAAGTTTTTCGAACGACTTCCAGAGCATTGCCACTCCGCCTTGCGAGTTGCGTGCCAAGCACCTGCCCTTCGCTCAACAGTGACCTGTCGCTTCCGCGCGCGACAGCGCGACAGAATGCCGCGCAAACGGTACCGATCCGGTTCGGTCGCCGTCCGGGGCAGGTACGATGAGTGCTAGAGCTAGCCTATGCTCCATCGCGCCTCGCTTTGCCTCGTTCTTTCTGCTTTTGCGTGTTCGCGTTTGGGGAGTGCGGACAAAGCCGATAGAGCCGACCGGACCATCGACCGAAGCGCTCCGTCGAGTGAGCCACCGGTAGCGACAGAACCAACCGTGCAGGCACCCGATCGAGGACCGACAGCGCAGCCCGCCCTACAAGCGCAAAGACCCGCGAAGGTTCATCGCGCGTCCGCGGTGGCTTGTTCGCAGACCCGGGATCCAGGAAAGGTTGGGTGGGGGACCCAGAGTGATTGCAAGAGCGACGCCGAATGTAAGGCTGGCAAGAATGGTCGCTGCACCCAGTTCGGACTCCGTGCAGGGTGCACCTACGACGCCTGTTTCGCGGACGCAGACTGCAAGGCAAAAGGCGCTGGAGGCGTCTGCGCCTGTCGAACCGGTGCCGGTTCCCCGAACCAATGCGTCGGCGGCAACTGCCAACTCGATGTGGACTGCAAGGGGTGGAGCTGCTCCCCGTCGCTCGGCAGCATGGGCCGAATCCATGGCATCGTAGGCTACTATTGTCACGGCCCCCAGGATGCCTGCATCGACGACGAAGACTGCAACAACGGTGCGTCTTGCCGGTACGCGCCCGAGCTAGGTCACTTCGCATGCAGCAGCAGTGAGGTGCACCCGGGCTGAAGCGCCTGCATCAGTATCCTACTTCGTGAATCGAATCGTCGTCACCGGCTCGACGCGACACCCAAGCTTGTCGTCGTCTGGCCGGTTCATGGTCGTGAAGAAGTCGTCCATGGTGCACTCGAGCTTGTGCTTCACGTACACGTTGACCGACTCACCGGGTGGAACCGTGATGTCGTAGTCACGGTAGTAGCTCTTGATCTTGGTCGAGCGAGGACGTTCGAAGGTTGCGAGGGTCCGTTCGGACCGCTTGACGCCCTTCTTCACAGAGCCAAGATCACGACAGTCGTACTCTTCGCCCGAAGCCTTGACCCCGCACACACGTAGCGATGCGCGGCCTCGACTCCAGAACCAATTGAGACCGTAGAGTCCGAGACGCGCTGTGACCTTCATCGGAGCTTCTGACCGATTGGGCAAGGTCCACTTGGCGTAGTTCCAGGCGCGAAACCAGTCTCGGACCGTGTCGGGAAGCGCGACCAAGAGTTTGATCGCAGCGATCGGCGCGCCGGCGTAGTCATACGGGGCGGGAACGAAGTCGCGTCCGACCTTGTCCTCGGCAAACGCGAACGTCGTGCCCCAGGCGATTCGGTCCGGCGGCGTCTCCGCGTCGGCTCGCTCCTCCGCTTGGAACGTCAGCTGTTGATCCGCGTCCGTGAGCCGCTCCCCTTCGAGCTCGCGACTCGCCGAGAAGTCCTCCTCGGTGCTTTCGGAGGTCGCTGCGCAACCCGAAGGGAGGGCCAGCAGTGCAAAGACGAAGAACGTGAGGTGCGTACGGGGAGCGATCGTCATGCTCGAGCGAACGCAGGATACGTACCAGCGGGGAACGAGGGACCATTCGCCCTCCGCGAATGTTGCGCGGGCGGTAGCGCTACACGGAGGCACGTAGCGCTACATGGTGGCGTCGGGAACGAAGCCGGCAAACCTTGCTGACTTCGCTCGAATGCGGTGGGCACAGCCTTTGCTCTTCCTTGGTTCGAAGCGCACTGCACGAACGCGCGCCCTGAAAGGCCACATACCCATGCTCAAACATATCGTCGTCCTCGTTTCCCTTGCATCGGTCGCCACACTCTTCGGTTGCGCCAGTGAAGTCGCCCCGAGTGAGGAAGAGGCCACGACGAGCGGCGAGAGTTCGCTGGAGTCCGCCGATCCGCCGTCCGATCCCCAAGAGGCGGAGGGGGCAAAGTGTGGCTGCAAGGCGTTCTGTGATCTTTGCGCTCAGGCGGCCGGGGGGCAGTGCGTATGCCGCTGGTCGAGAATCTCGGGCTGCCACCGCGACTGCTGGGTTCGGAGTGGGGACACGATCCGTCCTCTTTGAGGTGCCGGCTACATCTTCAAGCGGAGGCGCATTTCCTCGCTGCAGTCTCGGACATGCAGTCTGTTCGCGCCGACCGGTGCAAGAGTTCTCGCGTTGAGGATTGATAGCTGCGGCTCGCCGGAGATCCAGCGCGTCGAGTGAAGCCACAGTTCGTCGCTACGAAGGTGCCAAGGGAACGGATCTTCGACGTCCTTGTCGGCGCACGCGGCCGCGCTCACGCGACCATCCGTCCGATCGATCCGCATGATGGTGAGGTCACGTCTGTCGTCGCGATGGACTGCATAGGTTGCCTTGGCATCGTAAAGGAGTCGATCCGAGTCACGCATTTCGAGCGGAGCTGAACGCCGGACGACGCGCCCTTCTTGCAAGTCTAGGGTGCATCTCACAAACCTCTCCCGTCGGCTCTGCGGCGGGGCAGGCCCGCCTGCGTCGTCGCTCCTCCTCAAATAGCAGCAGTATTCGTCGTCGTCGCTCCTAGCATTCGGACCCGCCGCGCTCGCGGATCCTCGGTCCGAGGTTATGAGATACACCTTAGTTCCGCGAAAGAATCTTCGCCACGAAGGAGTGTGAATCTTGGTGCACTGCCACTTAGCGAGCGTGCAGTTCCGGAGATGGCGTTTTCCGCGAAGAACTCTGCGGTCTTGAATCCCAAAGCAAAGAAGCGCGGATCGGATGACGCTTCCGCGAAGCGGAGCATCCCCAACTCCCCGTCCTCGGGCCTCGAGATGAAGAACACGAAGCGGTCAGCGTCGCGGGCGCAAGCCGCAGCTCGGGCGAGTTTCCACGGCCCTGGGAGCGTGACATTTGCGAGCACTCGGTGGCTCCGGTCGCTGAATCCGTCTGCGACGATGCGTGCTCCCTCGCTGGTTTGTTCGAGTTGGACATAGCGCTCTTTGTCGACGCAACCGCCGGACCCAAGGTGCCGAACTGCTCCTAACTTCACGTCAATTGCGGAGTCGTTGCCGAGGGAAGAGAGTACGAGGGTCGCGCCATCCGCACTCAATCGTGGGTTTTGCGACAATACATCGAGCTCTTTCGACCAACGCTCAGTTCCAGTCGCGACCTCGAGAGCCGTCAACCTGCGAGCGTTTTCGCTGGTCACCAAACTCGCTCGCATGCACGCGGCGAGCGCCGAGCCTGCGTCATCGTCTCCAGGGAGAACCGGCGGGCGCTACGCGCGGTGCTACGTGTGGCGCCACCGGCCGCGAGACGGGAGTCGCTACATTTGGCGCGCAGATGCCCGCACCTCGCGGACGTTCGGCTGATGCTGCCCGCGGACGCGTGGCGCGAAACTTGAAAGAGACGCGATGATGCGACAACTCTCAAGTTCCCGTTCCACGATTGTGTTGGCTTCCGTCACGCTTGCCCTGCCCCTCGCGTTGGGGTGCGGAGCCACCTCGGAGGACTCGAGCGAGAGTGATCTCGCTGCAGCCCGAGAGGCCGAAGGCGAGCGACTCACGGACGCCGACAAGGTCTTGAACTTCGCCGAAGGCGAAGAGCCCGACACCGAGATCGAGCCTTCCGCGTTCCCCTGGGGACAAATCTTCTGGTTCACTTCGGACCCAAACGCGCGTGTCGGCAAGGACTGGTTTCCCGTGGGCTACGACTACCTTGCGTTCCCGGTCGCTATCGTCAAATTGCTGGTTGCGATCCCGAACAAGGTCGGCGACTGGTTTCGAGCATCCAACTACACACACTTCTCGCTACCCAATGCGACCAGCGCGCCCCTCAAGGTCAATGCGCGCCTCGCGGTGGCCAATCTGAACTGGTACTTCAGCAAAGGGAAGGCGTCGCTTCGCGTGTGCAACGTTCGCGCAAGCGGCGAGGAATATGGGTGCGACAACCTCGGCTCCGTCAAAGACGGAAAGCGCACGACCAGCGACTTCTACGACGGCTTCGGTACTGCCTGGGGCACGCGCGAGCGCGGGATCAAGCTTCGCCATTACACGCGTGACTACGCTCTGACGATCCCGCCCGGCGAGTCGCTGCACGTCCGCATCAAGCACAAGTTCGAGTGCAACGCAGACGAGGCCCATGCGAATCAAGTGAACGGGGGAAAGCTGAGCGACTGCCGGGTCCGGCCTTCGCCGTCCATTCAGTTCACGAAGCTTCCGTAGTCAGGGCAGGGGCGAGCCGGGGCTGTCCGGAACTGCCCTCCCTCGATTGCTAGCGTCGCAGCTGAAAGCGAATCATCCAGCGCTGCATTTGCGAGCGTGCTTTGCCCATGGCTTTCGCGGCCGCGGTGATGTTCCAGTCGTGCGCCTCGAGGGCGGCGAGGACCTCCGCTTTGCGCACCTCGTCTTCAGGGCCGAGCGGGGTGTCGGCGCGTCCGGGCGCCATGCTCGCACCAACCGGTGACATGCTCACGCCGGTTGGTGGTCGCGAGGGTCGCGAAGTCTCGTCTTCGAACAGCAGGTGGTCCGGCTCGAGTGCGCTGCCTTCTCGGAGCACCGCGGCCCCCGCGATTCGTCGATCGAGTTCGCGGACATTGAACGGCCAATCGTGCGCGAAAAGTGCGCGGGCTGCAGCCAAACTCAGTGCGGGTACCTCGTCACGAAAGTGCCTTCGGAGAAGCGCATGACCGAGGACGCCGAGGTCTTCCTTGCGCTCTCGAAGCGGCGGCAAGTGCGTGGAAAGCCCGAGGAGTCTTGCTTTGAGGTCAGCCCGAAAGAGCCCCTGGGCGACGAGCTCGTCGAGATCCTTGTGCGTCGCGACGATGACCCGTATGTCGACAGGAATCGTTCGGGTACCGCCCACGGGAAGGACTTCACGTTCTTGGAGGACGCGCAGGAGTGCGGCCTGCGCTGGCAGCGGCATGTCTCCAATCTCGTCGAGGAAGAGCGTGCCACCGTCGGCGCTCTTCACGAGTCCTTCCCGATGCTCTGTCGCCCCAGAAAACGCGCCCTTCCGATAACCGAAGAGCTCCGACTCGACGAGCGAAGGCGCAATGGCGCTGCAGTTGACCGCGACGAATGCACCGCGTCGCAGGGAACGTTCGTGCACGGCGCGGGCGACGACCTCTTTGCCCGTTCCGGTTTCCCCGCCGAGGCAAATCGTAAGCTCCGATGGAGCTGCGGCAAGCGTCCTTGCAAACACGCGGCCCAGGTCCGGCGAGATGGTACGGAGGAGAGTTGTTTCCGCGAGGTCGGTGAGCCGCGTGTCCGCCCGGTCCGTCGGGCTCCCTCTGACCTTCTTTCGAAAGACGAAAAAGAGATTTCCGAGTTCGAGGACGTCGCCATCCTCGAGCGCCTTCTCGTCGACCCGCGTGCCGTTGACGAAGCTTCCGTTTCGGGAGCCACGGTCTCGAAGCACGTAGGTGTCGCCCTGCTGGTCGAGCGTTGCATGATTCGCCGACATCCACGCGTCAGCGAACCGCAAGGCAAGGGTCGCGGGGGTTGGCGATGCACCGCGAACCGCACTCTGGCGCGTGACGCTTGGCTCCGTGCCTCGACCAATGGTCACCTCGCCAATCTCGAAAAGCACGTGCCGTGACGGGATGAAGGAGCCTTCGTCGCCCGCTTGAAACGCGCAAAAGAGATAGGGCAGCTCCGGCTGACTCGAACCCGCTCTCTGCTTCGGTCGGTCCGCGGTCGATTCAGGTTCGAGGCTCATGATCGATGCTGCAGCACTTTCTGTCACTTTACGCACTCCCGCCGAGGGCGTCATCTCATTTGCAGTTCGCGCTGTTCGTCGACGTCGCAGCTCGCAATCCACACGGTAGACAGACCCGAGGTTCTGTGTTGAGACTTCGACACGTATGCACCGGGTGGGAAGAACGGCGGCCGTCGCACTCGCACTGCTCGCACTGAGCGGTACTGTGCTCCACAGCGCTTCGTCCGCGGCACAGACGCCCCCGACGCGTCAGGGGGCGCAAGCCGATCCGATCGAAGCCGCGATGAGCCGCGGTGACGCGGCCATGGACTCGGGTCGCCCCGCAGATGCGCTTGCGGCGTACGAAGAAGCGTACGCGCTCGAACCTCGTCCAGCGCTGCTCTACAATCGGGGGCGTGCGCAGCAGGCCTTGGAGCACTACCCAGAGGCTCTCGACTTGCTCGAGCAGTTCGAACGGACGGCCCCACCCCAACTGCTGGCGAAAGTGCCGGCTTTGAAGGAAGTCATCCGAGAAGTGCGCGGGCGCGTGACGACCCTTGTCGTGCGGTGCGACGTCGCGGGCGCCCAGGTTCGACTTCGGGGCCAAGTGGTCGGCGTGACGCCGATCGCAGCGGGGGTTCGCGTTTCTTCTGGTGCTGCAGACCTCGAGGTCCTTCGCGAAGGGCATGAAACCTACAGCGAGCGCGTGGTGCTGCCGGGCGGAGGATCGCTCGACATTTCCGTCAAGCTGGAGACGAAGGATGCGAGAGCGACGCTACGCGTAACCTCCGCCACCGAAGGTGCGCGAGCCATCGTCGACGGCGCCGATGCGGGTTCGGTCCCCTTCGAGCTGCGGCTTCAGCCGGGGCCCCATCGCGTCCGCCTCGAGAAGTCGGGGTTCGCTCCGACGGAGGCGACGGTGTCGCTCTCGGCCATGGAGCGCCGGGAGATGTCGTTGCACCTCGATCGCGAAAAAACGGTGCTCGAGCGCTGGTGGTTTTGGACCGGCGTAGGTGTGCTCGTTGCGGGGGGCGTCACCGCTGCGGTCCTCGCTGCCACGCAGGAGCCGACGCCCAAGAGCGGGAGCATCGCCCCCGGAGTGATCGCCTTTCCGTCAGGTTTTCGGTTCTAGCATAAGTGTAGTGTGCACAAGTTGGACCCGGAACTTCGCGGCCCGTGAGGTTGGTAGGGTTCGAGCTGTCGCATCAACGGGCGCTTCCTCAAGAGACGGGACCCTCGACAGCCGCCCTTCAGCGAATGTGTGTCGGAGCGGACGCGCTGCTGGTCGGGGCGCTCATCGAACCCCCTTTGACGCTCGGTCCCGTGGTTCCGGCGGCAACCAGGTTGGGGGGACGGACGGGAGGGCGGACAGGCGGGGCGCTGGCCGTCGCCGTCGCAGTGGGGGTTGCCGTCGAAGCAACGGTCGCGCTCGTCGTCGGAATGGGGGTGGTCGTCGAAACGGGGGCGACGCCCGCTGTGTCCGCGGTACCCGGCGCAGCGTCCACTGCTCCAATGGTCGGTCGATTGCCGAGCGCATCTTCGGTGTTCGGTCTCGCAGCGTTGCGCCACCATATCGAACCCATTGTGACCAAGACTGCGGCCGAAGTTACGCCAAGCAAGCGCATCCCGTTGCGTCGAGGCGGCGCGGCGATGCGCGTGTTCGCTGGTACAGCTTTCACCGATGCGGTCTCGACGGTGGGCGCGTCGGAAGAGCGCGAAGGCGGCGCTTCGCGGTCCAGGGTGTGCTGAGGTGAGGCGCCCTGGGGCTTGGTCGTTGCGGGCGCTGTCACGGGCGATTCCGTCCCTGCGGCATCTGGTGCCCGAACGGTTGCCGCCACTTGCGTCGTACCGCTCGCCTTGACGTCGGGCACCAAGGACGGGTTCTTCACGGTCTCGGGCGCTGCAGCCTCGAACGTCGGGTATTCCCTGAACGGGGGCGCAAACGGAAGGAGCAGTCGACCGAGTGTTGCGGCAGAGTCGGGCCGCTGGCCAGGGGCCTTCTCGAGCAACGTCATCACGATCTTCGCCAGCCCCTCGGGAGTTTGCGGCGCAGAGGAGCGGACGTCGAGAGGGCTTTCTGTGCAGATTGCAACCATCAGAGCAGCGTGGTTGTCCGCCGAAAATGGGTAGGTCCCCGTGAGAAGCCTGTACATGACGACCCCCACCGACCAGAGATCCGCGCGTTCGTCGACGCTTCGCGACGTGCGGATTTGCTCGGGAGACATGTAGTGAGGCGTACCGATGATCACGGACGAAGCGGTGAGATCGTGGGAGACCGAGGCAAGATCTTTCGAAATGCCGAAATCCATGATCTTGACGGTCGTGCCTTCATCACTCTCGGCGACGAACAGGTTTGCGGGCTTCAAATCTCGATGTACAATACCCGCTTCGTGAGCGTGCTTTAGCCCCGCACACACTTGCAGAGCGACGTCGACGACTTCTTCCGATCGGAGAACGTGCCTCTCATGCAAGATGGCAGAAAGATCGCGGCCACGCATGAGCTCCATGACAAGGTAGCGAGTCCCGTCAGGCGCCTGATCCGCGTCGAGCACGCGCACGATATGCCGTGACTCGAGCCGCGCGACGACGCGCGCCTCTTGTTCGAAACGTCGCGCAGCCGCTTCGCTACTCGTGGCGAGTTGCTGCAGCACCTTGATGGCAACGTGGTTGCCGAGCGTCACGTGTACGGCTTCGTAGACGACGCCCATGGCACCCGAGCCGAGCTGCCGAAGAAGCTCGTACTTGCCGAGGCGCGTACCGGGGCCGATGCTCACGGGGCGAAGACTACCGTCACGCGGCGTCACACGCGAACATTCGCGCGTTCATTGTTAGGTGCAACCTGCCCCCGTGGCTCGCGCGACGACACAGTTTCCCGAGGGAAAACGCGAAACCGTCGAAATCTCGTCGCTCCGCGAAAGAATCCTCGTACTTGACGCCAGACCGGGCCCCCACCTATATCGGGCGCGCTATGCCGGGTGCTGTCGCCATCTCCGAACAATCGAGCCAAACGAGCGCGCCCAGCGTGCGCCTGCGAGACCTCGTTGCGCTCGGAAAGCCCGGAATCACGGTCTTCAACGTCATGACGATGATGGGCGGCGTGCTTTTGGCCTACCGCGGCGGCGCATCGGCCCCAGCCCAGCTCACGACGAGCACGATCATCAGCGCCATCGTGGGGACGACCCTGGTCGTCGCCGGCGCCAACGCGCTCAACATGTACATCGAGCGCGAATCCGATGGACGCATGGACCGCACGAAGAACCGCCCGCTTCCGGCGGGGCGTCTCTCGCCGCAGGTCGCGCTCGTCGTCGGTGTCGGCCTATCGGTTCTCTCGATTCCGGTCTTCGCCGTCGGCGTCAATCTCCTCACGTGCCTTCTCGCGGTGCTCGCGAACCTCCTCTACGTGCTCGCGTACACGCCGCTCAAGCAGCGCTCGCACCACGCGCTCCTCGTGGGAGCGGTTCCCGGCGCCATTCCGCCTCTCCTCGGCTGGACGGCCGCCACGGGTCGCGTCGATGCCGCAGGGATGGTGCTCTTCGCGATTCTCTTCATTTGGCAGGTGCCGCACTTCCTCGCGATCACCCTCTTCCGCAAGGAAGACTACGCGCGTGCAGGGCTCGTCGTGATGCCGAATGTCACGACGGAAGACGCCGTGAAGCATTCGATTGTAAGATACACGTTTGCCCTCGTGCTCGTGTCGCTGCTTCTCGTGCCGCTGCACGTGGCGGGCGTGGGGTACCTCGCCGTCGCCGTCGTCGCGGGCATCGCGTTCCAGGCCATGGGGCTCTTCGGTCTTCGTCCAACGGCGGGCAAGCGGTGGGCGAAGCGCCTTTTTGCGCTTTCCCTCGTGTATTTGCTCACGATGATGGCCGCGCTCGCCATCGGCGTCTGAGGCGCATGCGCCGCAGCATCGCGGCTGCACTCCTATTCGCGTCGCTCGCGCTCGCATGCGCGAAGGGCGTCCCCGCCGAATTTCATGGAGTCAAACTCGGCATGCAGCCGGGTGACGTGCGCGCGCGCTTCGATTTGCCGAGTGGTCACTGGAAAAATGATGGCGGCACGAGCACCGTGGGGGGCGGTGCGCTCAAGCTCACGTGGAAGCGGGACGCCGGAGGCGACGGCCCCGAAGAAGCCGTGTTCGAGTTCCACAACGGGCTGCTCGTCGCCATTCGCGCGCGGTACGCCGTGGGAACGCATGACGCGTTCGCGATGGGAACCTCGCGCCTCGAAACATCGAGCACCGTCCTTGCGCGTGACGACGAAGGCGGAAAGAAGAACGTGCGCTGGATCGCCAAAGACTGCCCGGATCACGAGGCGGAAGTTCGCAGCATCCTCGGTAAGTGAACGGCGCGGCCGGGTGCTACCATCGGGTGCATGACGTCTTTGGAAGACATCGTTGCGTGGGCCGACGAGAACGCGGGAGAAGACGACGAGTGGGAGCGCGAACGCGAGCTCATTCCGTCGGAGGTCCGCGTCTGCCGTGAAAACCCCGTCGGTGTCGTCGTGACGACGAAGCCGCACTGCCTTTGGAAGATGCTGCCCGACTTGGCGCCGGGCTTCAGCGTCCATGCGAGCCGCTGGCCCATTCCGAATTGGCATGCAGAACTCGTCGCAAGCGATCCCGCGAGTCGCGAAAAGGTCATTTTCGTAGGCGATTTGGACGCCCTCGACCTTCTATCCTTCGCGACGCTCTTGCACGCGGCGAAGCTCGATCCCGCGCGCGCGCACTTCGCGGGTCCCATCGATGCGTGGCTCGATGCGCTCTCGGCGGAGCACAAGAAGATGATCGCCATCGAGATGTCGGACTTCGAACGCGAACTCTGGGATCGCGTCCGCGGTCTCTCGCTCGATTGGGACGCGCGACTTGGTCTGCGCGCGATGGCGCTGCTCGACGCAGGCCACAAGATCGAACTCGATGGAGCGATGAACCCGGCGATTTACGGCGAGGCGTTCACGCTATGGGCAGGCGTACGCGTGCTCCAACACTGGGCGCGCATCCCTTCGCCGAGCAAGGCGACGAGGCCCAGTGCACCGCCACCAAGTCGTTGATGAAATTGATTTTCATTGCCAACAAATCGCGTTGGCCCCGTAGATTCGGATCGCCCTGCGAAGCGGAAGATCCCGCGTTCGGTGCCTGGCGCAACATTTGCGCGTTCCCGGCAGGCGTTCAGCATTTTCCATAGACGCAGGGTTGTAACTTGCAGCGCTGCCGCTCTATAACCCGCGCCGCACGGGTTGATAGTTCTCTCGTCTGCACATCTCTGTGCAGCCCGAAAACCACCAACCATACGCGTCTATTCCGCGACGTGCGCACAAGCTCCAGGGTTTCTTTGCGGGTCCCTTAAATGCAACTCTTCCCTCGTTCGCTCAACAAACTCCCCATGATGGTTGCCGGTGTACTCGGCATCGTCGGGGCCGCCGTCACTGGCGGGGCGTGGTACTACCTCACGCCGAAAAACTTCCAGGTCGGCTACGCGCCCGTACAACCTGTACCCTACAGCCATCGTCTCCACGCTGGCCAAATGGGCATGGATTGCCGCTACTGCCATGCCAACGTCGAACGCTCTGCGCACGCGCAGATTCCGCCGACGCAAACGTGTGTCGGCTGTCACGCGCTCGTGAAGTCGGACAGCCCTCGTCTTGCCAACATCAAGAAGAGCTGGGACACGGGCACGCCGGTCGAGTGGGTGAAGATCCACAAGCTGCCTGACCACGCGTACTTCAACCACAGCGTTCACTTGAACGCTGGCGGCGCCGACAAGAACACCGCCATCGGTTGTGCGACCTGCCACGGCCGCGTCGACCAGATGGAGATCGTCCGCCAAGACCAGCCGCTCAGCATGGGCTGGTGTCTCGAATGTCACCGCGATCCGAAGCCCAATCTTCGGCCGCGCGATCAAATCACGAACATGGAATGGCGTCCCGACATGGCCAAAAACTGGACGCCGGCCGATGTTCATCCGCCGCAGCATTGCTCGGGGTGCCACCGATGAGCCGTCGTAAAGAACACGAGTTTAGTCCCGCCCAAGAAGGTGCGCCTATCTTCTGGCGCAGCCTCGAAAGCAAAGCATCGCCCGAGTCCGCGAACACGCGCGCGAAGGCCGAGTTCCCCGAAGGGCTCAGCGATGTCGACGTGGTGAAGAGCGACAACTTCGCCGCCGCCGAAGTCATGGCGGACCGCGGCGTCGGACGTCGTAACTTCCTCCTCTTCGCCGGTGCATCGGCCGCCCTCTTCGGATGCGCGCGCCGCCCGGTCGAGAAGATCATGCCGTACGTGAAGCAGCCCGAATACTCGGTGCCTGGCCTCTCGTACTACTACGCCACCGCGCTCCAACAGCGCGGCGACGCGATCGGTCTCCTCGTCGAAAGCCACGAAGGTCGTCCGACGAAGGTCGAAGGCAACCCCGAGCACGTCATGAGCGGAGGCGCGACGAACGCGATCGCGCAGGCCGCCGTTTGGAACCTCTACGATCCGGATCGTTCGACGGGCCCCGTTGCCAAGAACGTCAAGATCGAGGGTAAGGACGAGAAGGCGACGTTCGCGGCGCTTCTCGCGAAGTTCGACGAATCCCTCGGCGACCTCGGTGAGAAGGCGAAGGCCGATGGTGGCGCGAAGGTTCGCGTCCTCATGCAGCCGACGCTCTCGCCGTCCGTGCTCCGCCTCCGCGGTCTCATCAAGAACCGCTTCCCCAGCATCCGCTTCGTGACGTACGCGCCGGTGAACGAGTCCGAGTCGCGCGAAGGCTCGAAGCTCGCATTCGACCAGTCCGTCAGCACGGTCTACGACTACGACAAGGCGCGCGTCATCCTCTCGATCGACAGCGACTTCCTCGGCACCGAAGCTGGCAACGTCCGTGCGGCACGCGGTTTCGCGAACGGGCGCAAGCTCCGTAGCCCCGAAGACCCGATGAACCGCCTCTACGTCGTCGAGCCTGCGCTCACGGTGACGGGGCTCTCTTCGGATCATCGCCTTCGCATGCGCGCCTCCGACGTCGAGGGGTACCTCGTCGCCATCGCCGTCGAACTCGTGCAGAAGCACGGTCTCGATCTCGGCACGCTCGGTTCGCTCGCGAAGTCGACCAAAGCCCCGGAAAAGTGGGTTTCCGCGGTGGCGAAGGACCTTGCCCAAAATCGCGGCAAGAGCATCGTCGTCGTCGGTTCCCGCCAGCCGGCTCGCGTTCACGCTCTCGGTCACGCCATCAACTGGGCCCTCGGCAATGCAGGCCAGACGATGCAGCTCTTCCCGGTCATCGACAAGGACGAGGCTCTCAGCGTCGCGCAAGACCTGAAGGCGCTCACGAAGGAGATGTCCGAAGGCAAGGTCGAGACGCTCATCATCCTCGGTGGTAACCCCGTGTATGATGCACCCTCCGACGCGAAGTTCGCCGAAGCGCTCGCCAAGGTGCCGAATAGCATTCACCTCTCGAGCCACATGGACGAGACCTCGAAGGCCTGCACGTGGCACGTCCCGCGCGCGCACGAGTTCGAGACCTGGGGTGACGTCCGTGCGATGAACGGGACGCTCACGATTCAGCAGCCGCTCATCCAACCGCTCCATGCGAGCCGCTCGGACCTCTTCGTTCTCGCGAAGCTCGCCGGCGAAACCAGCGCGAAGCCGCTCGACGTGGTCAAGGCCACGATGCGCGTCGAAATCGGCGGTCTCGGCGACTTCGAGAAGGCGTGGAACCTCGGCTTGAAGCGCGGCTTCGTTGCCGACTCGGTCGTGCGTCCGTTCGGCGGGCTCCCTGCTCGCTACGCCGACATCGCTGCGGGTTTTGCGAAGGCGAAGGCCGCACCGGCCGACGGTATCGAGGTGACGTTCGCGCCGTGCGGCAAGCTCTTCGACGGTCGCTACGCGAACAACTCCTGGCTGCTCGAGCTCCCCGATGCGGGCGGCAAGGTATGCTGGGACAACCCTGCGTACGTCTCGCCGGCAACGGCCAAGGCGCTCGGTCTCGAGAACGGCGACATCGTCCGCTTGTCTCGTGACGGTGCATCGGCCGTCGAAGTCGGTGTGTTCGTTCTCCCGGGCCAGGCCGACAACAGCATCGCCGTCACCATCGGATGGGGACGCCAAGAATGCGGCCGCTACGGCAGCAAGCACGGCTTCAACGTCATGGGGCTCCGCACGTCGGAAACGATGGGCTTCGCCTCGGGCGTGAAGCTCCAGAAGCTTTCGGACGCCGAAGCGCACGCAACGGCCGATCGCCACCGCGATCTCGGTGTTGCTTCCGAGCTCGGCCCCGTCGCAGGTCGCGTCGGTCCCGTCGGTCCTTTCGACCCCGAGACCGGCAAGTATCGCTTCGTCCAGACGCAAGAGCACTGGTCGATGGAAGGTCGCGCCATCGCGATCGACGCATCGCTCGCGGAGTACAAGGCGCAACCGAAGTTCCCGCAGTATCCCTACCGCGACGCGAAGGACGCGACGCGCAACCGTACCGGTAGCCCCGACCCGAAGGTGCTCCCGCTCTGGAAGAAGGTCGACTATTCGAAGGGCTCGCCCACGAATCCGAGTGGCTTCAAGTGGGGGCTCTCCATCGACCTGAATTCCTGCACGGGCTGCGGAGCTTGCACCGTGGCGTGCCAGGCCGAGAACAACATCCCGAACGTCGGCAAAGAAATGGTCATGCGCGGCCGCGAGATGTACTGGATGCGCATCGACCGCTACTTCGTTGGCCAAGACGAAAACGATCCGCAGTTTGCGATCCAACCCGTTGCCTGCGTGCAATGCGAGGAAGCGCCCTGCGAGAACGTGTGTCCGGTCAATGCGACGGAGCACAGCCCCGAGGGCTTGAACGACATGGCGTACAACCGCTGCATCGGCACGCGCTACTGCGCCAACAACTGCCCGTACAAGGTTCGTCGCTTCAACTACCTCAACTGGCACGGCTCCGATGGCGAGCTTCCGGAAACGGAAAAGATGCGCATGAACCCGAACGTCACCGTTCGCATGCGCGGCGTCATCGAGAAGTGCAACTACTGCGTGCAGCGCATCCAGGAAGGCAAGATCGCCGCAAAGCGTGACGGCCGCGCCGTCAAGGATGGCGACATCGTGAGTGCATGCGCGCAAGCCTGCCCCTCGGAAGCAATCGTCTTCGGCGACTTGAACGACCCGAACAGCAAGGTCGCCAAGATGCGTGAACTCGACCGTTCGTACCGCCTCTTGGCGGAGCTCGGAACCTGGCCGCGCACGAGCTACGCCGGCAAGATCCGCAACCTCAACCCGGAGATGGCGTGATGAGCAGTCACAACCTTCCCATCAAAGAGCTCGGCGAAACGCCCCTCGTCGCAGAAGGCACGACCTTCAAGTCGATCACGGAAACCGTCAGTCGCGTGACCGAAACGAAGGCCCCGAAGGGCTGGTGGATCGGCTTCCTCATCGCGGTGAACTTCACCGGTATCCTCGGCCTCGCCATCGGCTACCTCTTCTGGACCGGCGTCGGTGTCTGGGGCAACAACGCCCCCGTCTACTGGGCCTGGGACATCACGAACTTCGTTTGGTGGATCGGTATCGGTCACGCCGGTACGCTCATCAGCGCCGTTCTCTTCCTGTTCCGACAGAAGTGGCGTACGGCCATCAACCGGTTCGCCGAAGCGATGACGATCTTCGCCGTCATCTGCGCGCTCATCTTCCCCGGTATTCACGTCGGTCGCGTTTGGTATGCATACTACATGCTTCCGATCCCGAACGAGATGAGCATGTGGCCGAACTTCAAGAGCCCGCTCATCTGGGACGTCTTCGCGGTCAGCACGTACGCGACGGTCTCCATCTTGTTCTGGTTCGTCGGTCTCATTCCCGACCTCGCGACGCTCCGCGACCGCGCGCGCACCAAGCTCCGCAAGACGGTCTACGGTGCACTCGCCCTCGGTTGGCGCGGCGCAAACCGCCACTGGCAGAACTACGAGCGCGCCTACCTGCTTCTCGCAGCGTTCTCGACGCCCCTCGTTCTCTCCGTGCACTCGGTCGTTAGCTTCGACTTCGCGACCTCGCTCATGCCCGGCTGGCACACGACGATCTTCCCGCCCTACTTCGTCGCGGGCGCCGTCTTCTCCGGCTTCGCCATGGTTATGACCCTCATGCTCATCACCCGCGCGGTGTACGGCATGAAGAGCATCGTGCTCATGAAGCACCTCGAGCTGATGAACAAGATCATCCTCGTGACCGGTATGCTCGTTGGCTACGCGTACGCGATGGAGTTCTTCATCGCGTACTACTCGGGCAACGACTACGAGCGCCACGTGTTCCTCTACAACCGTGCGTCTGGTCCGTTCGCCTGGGCCTACTGGATCATGGTCTCCTGCAACGTCATCTCGCCGCAGGTGTTCTGGTTCAAGAAGCTCCGCACGAGCATCCCGGTCATGTTCATCGTTTCGATCCTCGTCAACATCGGCATGTGGTTCGAGCGATTCGTCATCATCGCGACCTCGCTGTTCCGCGACTTCCTCCCGTCGTCGTGGGGCTACTACCGTCCGACCTTGGTCGACATCTTCATCTACCTCGGCACGCTCGGACTCTTCTTCACCCTCTTCCTCCTCTTCATCCGTTGGGTCCCGATGATTGCCGTCGCGGAAGTCAAGGCGACCCTCCCGGAGGCCGACCCGCACCACGACGCGGATCACCACGAAGAGCACGCCTCGAACCATGAGGACGGCGCGGTCGAAACCGCTGCTGCGCACGCGGAGTAATACATGGCGACTGAAACCAAGAAACCCGCACTCTTCCTCGCTGAGTACGACTCTGCGGCGGCCGTCGTGCATGCCGCAGAGAAGGTCCGCGACGCTGGCTACAAGGACTGGGACACCCACACGCCGTTTCCGATTCACGGAATGGACGCGGCCATGGGGCTCCCGGACTCGAAGCTTGGCTGGATCGTGCTCCCCATCGGTCTCACCGGAACGACCGCCGCCTTCCTCATGATGTGGTGGATGAACGGCGTCGACTACCCGATCATCATCGGAGGCAAGCCGCCGTTCTCGCTGCCATCGATGGTCCCGATCATGTTCGAGCTCACGGTTCTCTTCTCGTGCTTCGCGACCGTGTTCGGCATGTTCCACCTGAACAAGATCCCCAGGCACCATCACCCCATCTTCAACTCGGACCGCTTCGCGGCTTGCACGGACGACAAGTTCTTCCTCTCGATCGAGACGACGGACCCGAAGTTCCACGAAGAGCGCACGAAGAAGCTTCTCGAGGGAACGCACCCGACGAACATCGAGCTCGTCATGGACGATGTCGAAGTCGCGGGCCTCGCCGAAGAAGGAGAAGCATCATGAAGGGCTCGCTGCTCCAATTCCGCACGCTCGTCGTCGTATCGGTTCTCGCTGCTTCCCCGGCTCTCATGAGCTGCCGCGGGCAGACCTCGCGCGAATCCCCCGTGTTCGGTATCCGCAACATGTACGACCAACCGCGCTACGACATCCAGTCGGAGAGCGAGTTCTTCGACGATCACCGCACCATGCGCCCCCTTCCGGAAGGCGTCATCTCGCACGAGCGCGACGTCGACTCTCGCATCTCTGAAGGCCGGCTCACCGATGGAACGGGCTACGTGCTCACGATTCCGACCGAGGTCGTCGACCGCGGCGGTGGCATGACCTCGCTCTTGAAGCGCGGCCAAGAGCGCTACGGCATCTATTGCGCTCCTTGCCACGATGCGACCGGCAACGGCAACGGTGTGGTCAAGCAGCGCGCAGTCGCCGCCGGCGCCGCAGCGTTCGTCCCTCCGAACTTCCACGACGACAAGTACCGTCACATGCCCGACGGACAGCTCTTCGCGACGATCTCGAACGGAAAGGGCAACATGCCGCCCTACGCCCACTCGATTCCCGTGCAAGACCGCTGGACGATCGTGGCCTACGTTCGCGCGCTCCAGCTCGCGAATCCCACGCTCCCCGGTGTGACCAAGCCCGAACCCGCCAAGGAGGCGCCCGTCAAGGCGCACCACGTCGAGGTGAAGGCCGATCACATCGTCATCGATCAGAAGGTTCAGTTCGACGACGGCAAGGCCACCATCCTCGCCACCTCGAATGCGCTCCTCGACGAGATCGCGGAAGTCCTCAAGGCGAATCCGCAAATCAAGAAGATCGAAGTGCAGGGCTACACCGATTCGAACGGCGACTCCGCCAAGAATCACAAGTTGTCTCTCGAACGCGCCAAGTCCGTCGTCGACAGCTTGGTCTCCCGCGGCGCCTCGAAGGACGCGCTCGTGGCGAAGGGCTACGGCGAAGAGAAGCCCATCGGCGACAACAAGACGGCGGAAGGCCGTGAGCAAAACCGTCGCGTCGAGTTCTTGATCACCGACCCAGGCAAGGGCGCTCCTGGCGCTCCCGTCGCGCCGCCGGGCCACTAACGATTCAACCCGACGCGAAA
Source organism: Polyangiaceae bacterium (assembly GCA_046351415.1). Lineage (GTDB taxonomy): Bacteria > Myxococcota_A > Polyangia > Polyangiales > Polyangiaceae > JABFRG01. The sequence continues at coordinate 253,741 of JAXLYO010000008.1, forward strand.
GCCGACGGAGCAGACTGAGGAAACATGGCCAAAGAAGCCCCCCTAGACCTAGATGAGAAGAACTTCATGATCCGCGAAGGCGGACCATGGAGCTCTGCCTGGAAGATCGCTGCCGGTATCGGCGGTGTCGGAGCCGTGCTCGCGGGAGTCGGTGCGACGATGGACGGAAAGCGGTTCGCGTTCGCCTACCTCTTCGCGTACTTCGCGTTCCTCACCATCGCTCTCGGCGCCGCGTTCTTCGTCATCGTGCAGCGCCTCACGAGCGCCGGTTGGAGCGTCACGGTTCGTCGCACTGCGGAGTTCATCGCATCGGCGCTGCCGGTGTTCGCAGTCCTCGCGATTCCGATCTTCCTGAACTTCGGCAAGCTCTACCCGATGATGTCGAGGCAGGGCCAGGGCGCGCACGCTTCGATTCTCGAATCGAACGCCTACGCCGCGGACCTCCATCCGGGCATCGGACACACTGCCTCCGCAGCTGCAGCGGCTCCCCCTGGCCATGCGGCCCCGGCTGCCGATAGCCATGGTGCGGCCCCCGCGCATGCGGCCCCCGCGGACGCGCACGGCGCGCCCGCTGCTCACGCGGCTCCGGCCGACCACGCGGCTGCCGGCGAGCACGGTGGTGGACACGCTGCGGGTGGTCACGGTGAGCACGACCCCGGTCACCTCATTCACGAGGAGACCCTCGAGAAGAAGAGCGCTTGGTTCTCCAAGAACTTCTTCTACGGCCGCGGCATCGCGTACGTCCTCTTCTGGGCTTTCCTCGGTCTCCGCCTCTTCAACATGTCGGTGAAGCAGGACAAGAGCAAAGACGTGAAGCTCACGCTCAAGGCTCAGGGCTCGGCTCCGCTCCTCACGGTCGGCTTCGCACTCAGCCTCACGTTCGCCGCATTCGACTGGATCATGGCGCTCGAGCCTTCCTGGTTCTCGACCATCTTCGGCGTCTACACGTTCGCGACCACGCAGGTGTCGAGCCTCTCCACCATCGTTCTCATCACGATGTCCCTGCAGAAGGCCGGCCTCACCAAGTCGACGATCACGACCGAGCACTTCCACGACCTCGGCAAGCTGCTCTTCGGCTTCACGGCCTTCTGGGGATACATCGCTTTCTCCCAGTTCATGCTCATCTGGTACGCGGCGCTTCCCGAAGAGACGACGTTCTACCACACGCGTTGGGACGGCGAGCACGCCCCCTGGGCGATGATCAGCCTCCTCATGGTGGTCGGTCACTTCATCTTCCCGTTCTTCCTCCTCATGTCCCGTCACTCGAAGCGCACGCATCCCGAGCGCCTCAAGTTCGGCGCCATGTGGACGCTCTGCATGCACGTCATCGAGTGGTACTGGCTCGTGATGCCGAACCTCTACCCGACCGAGTACTCGTTCCACTGGATGGACGTGGCCTGCGTCCTCGCCGTGGGCGGCATCTTCTTCGCGGTCGTGTTCTGGCGCATGACCAAGCACGCGCTCATCCCCGTGGGTGACCCGCGACTCCTCCGCTCGATCCACTTCCAAAACGCTTAGCCCTTGGGGGCGTTGCCCCCTCTCTATCGAGCCGAGCTCGACAGAGTCTCTCCCCCAGTTTTGGGTCCCAAGCCCAAAACCTTGATAAGAACGCGAAAGTCTCCGATGGCAACCGATAGTTCACAAACCAAGAATGGCGCGATTGCGGCAACGGCACTTGTCATCGTCGTCGCGCTGATCGGTCTCAAGTTCGGTCTCGACTCGTACTTCATCACGATGACCGAGGCCGCCGCGCACGAGAAGCTCGCTTCTCCCGAGCAGCTCGTCACCCACCGCGAGACCGAGCGCAAGGCTCTCTCGGGTGGCGCAACGAACATCGAAGCGGCCATGGCCGAGCTTGGCCGCAAAGGTCGCGACGGTAGTGGCTTTGCCGGTCCGGACATCAGCCCGCGTCAATCGACCGACATGGGACCGATGACGGGTTGGAGCCGCATGCCGAAGCCCCTTCCGGAAGCGCATGCCGCTCCGGTTCCGCCCCCGGCGCCCCCGGTCGAAGCCGGAGACGCTGGCGCTGCCTTGACGGGCGACGCGGGTGCCCCCACGACCACCGATGGCGGTGCACACGCCCCCGCCCCCACGACCGCCGCGCCGGCGCACACGGCTGCTCCCCACGGAGGTCACTGAGTCTTCGCCATGAAGTCCGCTTTCGCATTCCTCGTCTGCGTCTTCGGTCTGCTCGTCTCGAGCATGGCCGTGGCGCAGCCTGCGGTGATGCCGAAAGAACTCGAGCACGTGGGAGTCGCCGAGCATCTCGACTCGGACCTTCCGCTCGATACGCACTTCAAGGACGAAGAGGGCCGCGCGGTCACGTTCGGTGACTTCGCGAACGGCAAGAAGCCTCACATGCTCGTGTTCGCGTACCACTCGTGCCCCGTGCTCTGCAGCATGGTGCTCAAGGCGGCGACCAAGGGCCTGAAGGGCATTCCGTGGACGATCGGCAAAGAGTTCGACGTCATCGTCGTCAGCATCGACCCGAACGACACGCCCGAGGCGACGAACCGCCGAAGGCAGATGATGCTCGCCGACTACGGCAAGCCCGAGGCCACGAGCGGCCTGCACTTCCTCACGGGCGACCGCGCCAACATCGATCGCCTCGCGGCGGCGGCAGGCGTTTCGTTCGAGTACGACGCCGAGCAGAAGCAGTACGGTCACCCCGCGGTGGTCATGCTGCTGAAGCCCCACGGTCAGCTTGCCCGCTATCTCTACGGGCTGGAATTCCCGCCCAACGACTTTCGCGTGGGCCTTCTCGAGGCATCCGAGGGTCGAAGCATCTCGACCATCGAGCAACTCATTCTCTACTGTTACCACTATGACCCCAAAGGGGGTCGCTATGTCCTCGTGGCCTGGCGCGTCATGCGCATCGGCGGGGGCGCGTGCGGAGCCGTTCTTCTCTCCGTTCTCGCCTACCTCTGGTCTCGGGAGCGCCGTCGCTCTCGCGAAGGCGGCGACAAGAACGACAAGAATCCAAGGTCAGCTGCTCTCCAGCCTGCATCTTCTGAAACGGTGTAAATTACATGCTTCTTGAACCCCTGATCGACGCAAAAGAACCAGTTTCCGACACGATGCAGCTGCCTGCAGCGATGTCCACTGGCGCGGCTGGCTACGACTCGCTCTACTACTTCGTCTACTGGTTCAGCGTGGTGTTCTTGGTCGGGGTGACCGGCGCCATGCTCTACTTCGTGGTGAAGTACAGAAGGAAGAAGGGCGTCAGCGCTGCTCCCACGGTCGACAGCACCGCCCTCGAGCTCGGCTGGACCATCGCGCCGCTGTTCTTCATCGTCGCTCTCTTCCACATGTCCTTCAGCGGCTATATCGCCAACGCGACCGCTGCGGAGGGCGCCATGGAAGTCCGCGTTCGCGGCTCTCGCTGGAGCTGGTCCTTCCAGTATCCCAACGGCGAATCAGAATCGTCGACGCTGTACGTGCCGGTGAACAAGCCCGTTCGCCTCGTCATGTCGTCGTCGGACGTCATCCACAGCTTCTACGTTCCGGCGTTCCGCCTGAAGCGTGACACGGTCCCCGGCATGTACTCGCAAATTGCCTTCACGCCGAATCGCGTGGGCGAAGCTCAAGTCTACTGCGCAGAGTACTGCGGCGCAGGCGAGAAGCCCGGCTCGGGCGGTCACTACTCGATGTACGCGCTCATCAAGGTCGTCAGCCAAGAAGAGTTCGACAAACACATGCAGGAAATCTCGGGCCCCGGCACCCGCACTCCCGAAGAGTGGGGCAAGGAGCTCGTCGCGAAGTCTGGTTGCCTCACGTGCCACAGCCTCGATGGCTCGGCCGGTACGGGCCCCAGCTACAAAGGTCTCTACGGTCGTAAGGAACCGCTCAGCGACGGAAGCTCCGTCGACGTGGACGAGAACTACGTTCGTGAATCGATTCTTCGTCCTTCCGCGAAGATCGTAAAGGGTTACGAAAATGGCAACATGCCTCCGTTCGTCTTCACGGACGCGAAGCTCGACGCCATCATCTCTTATCTCAAGACGGTGAAGTGAACATGGCAACGGTCGCAACTCCTCATTCTGGTGAAGCCGGTCACGACGACGGCCACCATGGCCACGGCCACTACCTTCAAGAGAAGGGGTGGAAGAGCTGGGTCTTCACGCTCGATCACAAGCGGATCGGCGTCATGTACCTCATCGCGGTCCTCATCGCGTTCTTGCTCGGTGGCATCTTCGCGCTCCTCGTTCGCCTCGAGCTCCTGACGCCCGGGCGCACGATCATGGACGCGAGCACGTACAACCACGTGTTCTCGTTACACGGCGTCGTGATGGTCTTCTTGTTCATCATCCCGTCGATTCCGGCGGCGCTCGGCAATCTCATCCTGCCGGTGCAGCTCGGTACGAAGGACGTCGCCTTCCCGAGGCTCAACTTGGCCTCGTTCTACATCTACGCGTTCGGCGCGTGCTTCGGCCTCTACAGCATGCTCCACGGCGGTGTCGACACCGGCTGGACGTTCTATGCTCCCTACTCGTCGAAGTTCTCGAACTCGCACGTCGTCCCGATGCTTACGGCGGCCTTCATCATGGGCTTCTCGTCCATCTTGACGGGCGTCAACTTCATCGCGACGGTCCACAAGATGCGCGCGAAGGGCCTCACCTGGAGGCGCCTGCCGCTCTTCATCTGGGCGCTCTACGCGACTTCGATCATCCAAGTCCTCGCGACGCCGGTCCTCGCGATCACGCTGCTCCTCCTCTTGTTCGAGCGCGTGCTCAACCTCGGTATCTTCGACCCGGCAATGGGCGGCGACCCGGTGCTGTTCCAGCACTTCTTCTGGTTCTACTCGCACCCCGCCGTGTACATCATGATCGTCCCCGGCATGGGCGTCGTCTCGGAGCTCATCTGCACGTTCTCGCGGAGGGCTCCCTTCGGGTACTTCTTCATCGCGATGAGCTCTCTCGGCCTCGCGCTCGTCGGCTTCCTCGTCTGGGGTCACCACCTCTTCGTAGCCGGCATGAGCGAGTACGCCGCGATGGTGTTCTCGGCGTTGACCTTCCTCGTTGGTATCCCCTCCGGCGTGAAGATCTTCAACTGGGTCGCTACCCTCTACAAGGGGTCCATCGACCTGCGTTCGCCGATGCTCTACGGCCTCGCGTTCATCTTCCTCTTCACGATCGGTGGTCTCACGGGCCTCCCGCTCGCGATGCTCGCCGTCGACGTGCACCTCCACGACACGTACTACGTCGTCGCCCACTTCCACTACGTCATGGTCGGTGGAACGGTCGTCGCGTTCGTCGGTGGTCTCCACTACTGGTGGCCGAAGTTCACGGGCAAGATGTACAGCGAGAAGATGGCGCGAGCCGCCTTCGCCCTCGTGTTCATCGGCTTCAACACGACCTTCATGACCCAGTTCATCCTCGGGTCTCGCGGCATGCCGCGTCGTTACTACGACTACCTCCCCGAGTACCAAACGCTCCACCAGATCTCGACGGTGGGCTCGTGGATCCTCGGCGCCGGCTTCCTCATCATGCTCGTGATGTTCATCCAGTCGCTCATGAGCGGGGCCAAGGCTCCGCGCAACCCTTGGGGTTCGTGCGCACTCGAATGGCAGACCGGCACGCCGCTCCTCCCGCTCCACAACTTCGAGAAGGAGCCCATCGTCACGCGTGGTCCCTACGACTACCACCTCGCCACCGAGGAAGAACTCGCCGAAGACTGATCGGGCCCAGCCCGGTTGCCTTCGACCTATTCGACAGAAGAGAAGAAAGAATCAAACATGAGCGACGCGGCAGCGATCGACGGACACGAGAAGAGTGGCGACGGCCATGGACATGACGGCAGTCATGATGGCCATGGCATGCATGAAGGTCGCCCCTACCTCGCGCACCACTTCGACACCCCGGCACAGCAGTTCGACGCAGCGAAGATCGGCATGTGGGCCTTTCTGGTCCAGGAGCTCCTCTTCTTCAGCGGCATCTTCGTCGCCTACGGAATCTTCCGTGGCTGGTACCCGGAGATGTTCTCCCAGGCCTCGCACCAACTCAATCGTCCGATGGGCGCGGCCAACACGATCGTTCTCCTCTTCTCCAGCTTGACCGCGGCACTCGCCGTCCGGTCTGCCCAGCTCGGCAAGAAGAAGCAGACGTCGGCCCTCATCCTCATCACGATTGCCTGCGCCTGCTTCTTCCTCGTGGTGAAGTACTTCGAGTACCACCACAAGTTCGAGGCGGGCCTGCTTCCGGGCAAGTACTTCCACCCGGACACGCATCACATGGTCGCTGGCACCACGCTGCCGGCGAACGCGCACATCTTCTACTCGATCTACTTCATGGCAACGGGCATCCACGGTGTCCACGTTGCCGTTGGTATCGGTGTTCTCCTCTGGATCTGGCGTCGCAACGAGCGCGGCGACTTCACCGCGAAGTACTACGCGGGCGTCGACATCACGGCGCTCTACTGGCACCTCGTCGACTTGGTCTGGATTTACCTCTTCCCGCTCCTCTACTTGATTGACTGAGGCATCCATGAGCGATCACGCGCACGCACATTCAGACGCACACGGCCACGCCGACGACGGTGAGGTTCACGCGCACGTCGGTTCCCTGAAGCTGTACGTCGGCATCTTTGCCGCGCTCATCTTCTTCACGTTGGTCACGGTGGGCGTCTCGTACGTTCACCTTGGCCCTCTCAACTTGGCGGTCGCGATTCTGATCGCGAGCGTGAAGGCGACGCTCGTCGTCACCTTCTTCATGCACCTCAAGTACGAGAACAAGTTCAACACCGTCATGTTCATCTGCGGTCTTCTGTTCATCGGCGTGTTCTTCGCGTACACGATGAACGACACCGACCGCCGCGGAAACGAGCTGAACGACGTTGCTGGCAACAAGGTGTGGCTCGGCGACCAAAACGAGAAGCAGGCCCCCGGAGGCTTCGAGCCGAAGATCGAGAGCTACAAGGCCGAAGGTCACGGTGGCGAAGGTCACGGCGCCGCGGGTGGTCATGCAGCGGCGCCCCATGGCTCCGCGACGGGCCACGACTCGCACAAGGCTGACGGTGCGGGCACCGCCCCTGCGCACGGCACGGCGGTGGCTCAACCCACTGCGAGTGCGAGCGCCTCGGCCCACCACTGAGCCCAGCATGTCGACGAAGAGCGCCGTGGTCCTCGTGACTTCGGCGCTTTTTCTTTTGTCTGCCGTCGCGTGCGACAACGGAAAGAGCGCCGCCAAACGCTTGCCTCCGGGGGCTACGGCGACGCCCGCCAACGTGGGAGACCCGGCCGACGTGCTCTATGGCGACCGCTGCTCCGGTTGTCACGGGTCGGCGGGGAAGGGGGACGGTACGCTCGCTGGATCGCTTGCGGTCAAGCCTCGCGACTTTTCGGATGCGTCGTGGCAAACCGCGGCGACGGACGAGAAGATCCGCACCGCGATTCTGAAGGGTGGCAAGGCCATTGGGGGAAGTGAGCTGATGCCCGCGAGTCCGGACTTGGAGAAGCGGACGGACGTGCTCGATGCGCTGGTGAAGAAGGTGCGAGGGTTCAAGAAGTAGCCGAGACGGCCTGGACTTGGAGAAGCGGGCGGATGTGCTCGATGCGCGCGGGTTCAGGAAGGAGCGCGGGAGGGCGAGCGCCGAGAGCGGGAGTCCGGCCTTCGTTTCGCTCCGCAGAAAATCCCCGGCCGCTTGCCGGTACGCCTCCCGACGAGGCGGCCGAGTCGGCGGCTGCTGGCCGTGGATTTTTGCGTTCGCTTCACTCCACCCGACCTCCCGCTCTCGGCTCTTGGCTCTGCGAGGATTTGCGGGCGTTACGGGATTCTCTGGAGGACGCGATACTCGAATGGTTTGGTGGAGGCGTGAAAGACCAAGAGCCGAGCGCCCTCATAGCCGTTCTCACCGTACTCGCCGAGGGGCCATGACTTGGACGGCGGACTACGTCAACGACCCTGCAAGAGATTGTGCACTATGCAGCGAATTTCGGAGAACGATAATGCGGGCGACAGTGTTTCGCGATGCCGAAGGGCAACTCGCGACATAGTGAGGCTCGACCCGGAGCCTGGCGATGAACCACGAGGCGATCTTCCGCCGCCGTCCGCCAGAGCCATGAGCTGATGCGAATTCGCGTTTCGCTCTCGGGTCGCGCTACCATGCCTACGTGTTCTCTCATGAAGGTCCCGCTCGGAGTGCTCGCAACAATGGCATTCTTGCGGGGTACCTCGCGGCGGCGGCCGGGTTCGTCAACGCGACGGGCTTTCTGCTGATTGGGTCGTTCACGTCGCACGTCACGGGAAGCATTGGGCGCCTCGGCAACGATATCGCGGCATCGAACTGGAGCGCCGGACTCTTCGCGGTGCTTCTCGTGGTTATGTTCTTCATGGGGGCGTTCGCCGCGAGCATGATCGTGGAGGCACGTTTCTCTCGCGTCGCCATCGGGTACGGCGTTGCGCTTCTCGTGGAGGCCGCGCTTCTTCTTTCCTTCACGTTCGTGGAACGCCTCGCGCGCGCGACCCACGCACGCGAGCTCGACGCCGAGGCGGCTATCTTGTGCTTCGCGATGGGCATGCAGAACAGCTTGGTCACACGCATCAGCGGCGCGGTCGTTCGCACGACGCACCTCACCGGCATCATCACCGATCTCGGCATCGAGGCCGCCCGCTGGTACCGGTGGTCGCGCGCGAAGCTCGTACAAATTCCCACGCTGATCCAATCCCGAAGCGCCGAGCGCCCCTCCATCGCCCGTGCGCTTCTCTTGGGCATCATCGTCGTTGCCTTCACCCTCGGCGCCATTGCTGGCGCCACCCTCACTACACACTACAGCAGGTATGCCATGGTCATTCCTGCGACGATGCTGTTCGTGGCCGGCCTATACGCATGCCTCGTTCGAGAGAAGCCTGAGAGTTTGCCGTAGCCGAGCATCGTGGCTCGTAGCGTGTGTGCGAGCTCAACTTCCCGGTATCCAAATCGGGCATGCATGGAGCGGGTTCGGGTCGGGCGCGCCGGGGACGATGTCGCCAACTTTGTAGTTCGTTCCACGCACGGCATTCGTCTCATCCGCGGCTGCTTGGTTCAAGATGAGGTACAGAGTTGGGTTGCCGATGAAAAAGCAGTACTTCGCACCAACGCTGGGGTCCGCGAGGAGGGCGGAAGTTTGTGATTCCACCACGGGTTCTTGTTCCACCGGCGCACTGCAACCGAGCCACACGGGCACGAACGCCCCCATCAAACCCAACATCCAGTTCTTCATTTTGAGCCTCCATCCTAAAAGTCAGACGCGGTCCGATGCTCGACGACGATGCGTCTCATCGGTCTCGCGCTGACCATGGCAGGCTCATCGTGTTTGGACCAACCGTGTTTGGTGAACGCGCTGTAAAGGCTTTGTCAATCGTCGCCACATAATCGGACACGAGGCGCGCTTCGTCGCATACTTGTCGGTCTATATGTATGCATAGTCCACGTAGATGAATGGTTGGCTGCGCGTTGTCTCATGCCTAGCGTCGCCACACTTCCACGGACCTGACGCTGCCGAGCTTTCCTCGCTCCGGGGAGAACACGAAGGTGGCGCCGCGGTCGCCTGCCGCATCGCCTACCTCGCAGAGCACGGTCCTCGCGTTCAATAGTTCGCAGCCTTGGTACTCGAGGCCGTCCATGTTCTCGCGACGTGAGCGCGAGTAGTCTTCGACGGCTTTCATCACGATCGGGCGCGAGACGGAATCACGCAGGACGACGAGGCTCTTCAGGTCCTCGCACGCGGTCGTCGTCCCATGGACGTTGATCGATACTCTGCGGAGGTTTTCGGCCCCTTTCGGGCTCGTGGCGAACTCGAGGTCCGCGCGCACCTCGTTCGACGGACGGGTGCTACGGCGAGAGTATCGCAGCGTCTTGCTGCGGGTCTCGAGCGTGTCGCGCTCTGTCGTGGCCTCCTTGCCGTTGAGGAACGGAACCGCGGCATCGACCATCGAGCCGGGCACCGTGATCGATACCTCGTTCCAGTGCGCGTTCGGGGGCGCTTTGCTCCACACGAGTGCGTGCGTAAGACACGTCTTGCTCGACCCGGCGAGGTGACCCACGGAGATGAACCGCACTTCCTCGTTGCGTCCAGACTGCGGACCGCCCAAGAGCGCGGTGCTCAGGGCCTTGCTTGGTGCTGCGCGTCCAAGTTCGTCCTCCGTCGTCGGCGCGTCTTCGTCGCCCATGTCTTCACTTGCGCATCCAAGCGCAGTGAGGGGAAGGCTGAGAGCAAACAGGATGGCGAGCTTGGTGGCATTCATGGGTGAACTCCTTCGATGCGTTCCCCTAGTGCAACGTCGAGGCCATGACGCGTACGCCGCACATTCGGACATGCATGTCCCACTTCCGGACATGATCGGAGCCAAGTGCGCGAATGCAAATGCCCCGCATTTTCAGACAGGTGGAAGGTTCTTTCGCCAGCCGTGGATCACCGCGCATCCACGTCAACCTCCATGCGCTTCGAGACGAGTCAGGCGAATGCCGCCGGCGCAGAGCTATGGCTTCGCCGGATCTCGAGCGGCGCTGGAAGGCCCGTGTGCCGAAGCGCTCGTGTGAGCGTCTCGGGGTTCTGGTAACCGACGATACGTGCGATGTCGAGCACTTGGAGCGACGACTTGGAGAGTAGGATAGATGCGAGTGTGAGGCGCAAGTTGACCATCGCTCCTCGGAAACCACCTGGGGGCATCAAACACTCGTCGAAGAGGACGTTGGCGATTCGATGGGCATGGCGACTCGATAGTTCAGCCTCCGCCGCGATCGTCTTGATGGACGGGTTCACGTCGAAGGCAGCGATGCGCCGGCGCATGGAACGCCATACGCGTGCAAACGTGGGGGACGTATACATCCCGTCGCGGTCGTCGTCGAAGACCGTCGGCGGAACGAGGCCGAAGGTCACAAGCCGGCGAAGCAATGCTCGGAGGAGCGCGAAGCCGTGCTCTTCGCTGGCACCCATGATCTCACGATGCAAGGCAGCGACCTCTGCCAGCTGCTGCGGAGGCATGTGGAGCGGTTGTATGGTGTCGGTCGCAGCGCGAAACAGCACCTGCACAGAAGCGCAATCGACACCCATGCGAATCCGAACGAGACGCTCTCCGTTGGCGCCCTCGCGCCATGACTCGGGAATGATGGCGACCGAAGGTGCTTGCATCCGCGTCACTCGGCCCTCGTGTTCGAAGGTCGCTTCTCCCTCGAGGAGGATCCAAAGTACGGACACCGCACGCGCTGAACATCGCGCCGCAGGCAAGAGGTGCGTATCCGCTGCGAGTCCGCTCCGCTGCGCGGCATACACGCGCGCATTCCGGCCAACCCCCAACCAGAGATCCATGCGCGACGGTCCGACCTCGATGCTGCTGGAGGCGAAGAACATGTCGTCCTCGTTCTTACGCGGCGAGGAGAAGATGGGTAGTTTTGTCCGATAGTGTCGCGCGAGAGCTCGGGCCCAGAAGCAGGAAGCCGAGATCAGCGCTCCGCGTACCCGATGTCCGGAGCGCTTCCCTTGAAGGGGAGGCCCACGTCGACGCCTTTGTCGATAGCAGGCGAACCGCTCTTCAACTGGTAGTCAGTGTCCGAGACGAACAGCGGATCTCCATGAATGTTGTTGGCGTAGGTGTAGCCAGTGGGCTGCGGCCCGGTGAACACAGGGTCGTTCGACTGGGTGTTGTCGAAGAGATCATTGTTCGAGATGTTCACGCTGCTCATCGTCACCCCGCCGCCCTGTACGATGGCCCCCGCAAGTGTATGAGCGAGGATGTTGTTTTTGATGGCGATGTTCTTCACCGTTCCTGTTGATTGACCGCCGAGCTCGATCCCCCACCATGGCCGATTGTTTGGGTCGGCCACGAACGTGTTGTTGAGAATGTCGAGCCCTTCGATGTTGAAGTTGCTCTCACCGGGGGTCAAGTCCCTTGCTGTGTGTAAATTCGGTCGCTCCGGGTACGTGTATCACGCAGCAATCGTCTGAGATGCCTCCTTGTTGAAGAGTGACATGTCGAGGTATCGGCGGTCGCTCCAGATTTCGGAGGCTTCGATAGCGACGGCGGTGACGAGCCGGAGAGCACTTGCGCGGTCCGGAAAGGCGCCGACTGCGCGGGTTCGACGTTTGATTTCGCCGTGCAAGCGCTCGAGGCTGTTGGTGGAGCGAATGCGCTTCCAGTGCGCCGAGGGAAAGGCGAAAAACTGGGTTGCCGCAGCGAAGCCATTTTCGAGGCACTCCATGGCCTCTGGCAGCTCACGACCGAGCCCTGAGGCGAAAGCATCTTTCTGCTTCTTCGCATCAACGAGAGAAGCGGCGTTGAAGATGTTGCTCACGAGACCGGCGAGGCGACCGCGGAGTCGGTGCGGCGCCTTCGTCAGGATGTTTCGTTCGAGATGCACGGTGCATCGTTGAAGCCTCGTCTCCGGTAGGAGCTTGCGCACGGCGCTCGCGAGGCCGCTGTGCCCGTCCGCAATGACAAGCTCGACGCCTGAAAGTCCTCGGCTCGTGAGCTGCGTGAGCAGCTCCGTCCAGCTCGCTTCGCTCTCCTCTGCGCCCATGGTCACGCCCAAGAGCTGGCGATGTCCGCGTTCGTCGACGCCGTACGCGACGAGAGCCGAGACACTCTCGACCGCGCGGGCCCACCGTGCGTCCAAGAACGTCGCGTCGAGATAGAGATATCGAAACGCGCCGGAAATCGGTGCGGTGCGCAGCGCTTCGACCTGAGCTTCGAGTGACTTCGTCACGCGACTCACCGTCGACCGGCTCACGTTCTTGCCCGTGAGCGCCTCCGCCACACGCCCCATGTCCCGCGTCGAGACGCCCTGCACGTACGCCGCCGTGATGGTGTCGTCGAGCTCCTCGGTCCGACGCGCGTAGCGGTCCACAACGCCCTCGATGGGAGAGCCTGAATTTCGAGTCCTCGGGACCCGCACTTCCACTTCCCCCATCGAGGTCAGAAGTCGACGCAGGTACGTCCCGTTGAGCACGTCTTTGCGGCTCCCGACTCGCTCGTAGCGACGGGCTCCCACAAGCTCACGGACTTCTTGGTCGAGAACGGATTCGAGAACCAAACGGATGGCTCCACGGAAAAGGGACTGAAGGTCCGAATCGCGCGCTTCTTGCGCGACTCGAGGAAACGAGGCAACTTGCTTCATCGGGGAATCTCCTCTCCTCCCGGCAAGGAGGATTTGTTTTTCGTTCAATGAAGGAGCTTCCCCGCTTTTGCTTCGCAGGGCCGAATTTCGATCTACACAATCATAGGGCCACTACCTCACCGGGTCCCAGGATGATGAAGCTTGCGTTGCTCCCGTTCCCTGTCGTCTTGCCGACATGCGTGCAGACGTTCTTCCGGATGACTACGTTCGATATCTTGTTACCCGGCCGTGGCGTGAAGAGTACGCAGTTCGACATCTTGTCGATGACATTGTTCTCGACGATCGCCCCGTCGGTGTCGAACTCGAGCGTGATGGCGGCGTTGCTGCTTGCCATTGCGCTCGGCAAAGTAAACGTATTGTCGTGAATCCAGACGCTGTACGGATAGGAACCCTTGTATTGGAAGTTGGTGTCGAAGCCGGCGCCTCTGACTTCGTTGCCGTAGAACTCGGTGCCCTCGTCCCAGAACATCTCGACGGCGAAGTCCCAGCCTCCGTCCCCACCATACGCGCCAGAGAAGGGGATCTTGGTGAGCTTGTTGTTGTAGATCTTCAGGCCTCGATTGTGCCCGTCGTTCATCCCCTTGATGGGCCAACCGTTGAAGCCTACGGGCCGTTGGTCTTGCGTGATCGTGTTGCCGAAGATGACCATGCCCTCGGTGCCGCCCACGTTCAGGCAGCCACGCCCGTACACGCCGTTGGCGGTGTTGTAGGCGGCAGAGTTGAGGACCGTGTTGTTGTAGAACGATATGCCCGTGGCGTAGATCGAGGGGGCTTTGTATTGGTTGTCGTTTCGTCCATTGATGATGACACCGCGGTCTTTGAAGTCGACCACGGTCACATCGTGAATGCTTACGTTCTTGCGCCCGGCAAACTCGATGGCCCAGAACGTGGAGAGGTTCTGGCCGTCGAGCTTCAAGTTGGAGATGTGCTGGTGTCCGTCGGTGCCCTCGGGTGACGTGGCGTGGATGATGGGCGTCCAGTCGGCGGTGAGAGAAGACTTGATGACCGTGCCCACGCCTTCGCCTTCGATACATACGCCCGGCGCCAGCTCGCTTACCGCGTGTTCGACGTACGTTCCGACTGCAAGATGAATGGTGGAACCTGCGGACTTTGTCGCGGCCGTGGCCTTGGCGAGCGTGGCCCATGGGGCTCCTTGGGTACCGTCGTTCTGATCGTTCCCGGTGGGGCTTACGTAGAAAGTCGTTCCCTTGCATGAGGTGGCATCCGAAAGGACCGTAATGGTCACTTCGTCGGACGCGGACGCTCCAGACGCACTTCTCGCGGTGACCCGGAACGCAAATGTTCCGAGTGCGAGACCCGATGCGGTGAGCGAAGCAGTTTGTGCCCCTGCGAGGCTCGTCGTCGTGCCAGTCACTTGGGTCCATTCGAATGACGCGGAAGCGCTGCCTTCACCAGATGCCGTCGCGGTCAGCGTGAGCTTGTCCAGGGGACCGTTCAACACCTGGTCCTTTCCCGCATCGACCTTGAGAGGTCCTGTCTGCAGGGCGCCGTCCACCGCCGCGTCGGCGCCGGAGCTCCCGGAGGAGCCGGAGCCGTTCGAGCTCGCATCGTTCGCGTTGCTCGTCGCGCTGGTGTCGGAACAAGCGAATGCTGCGGTGAAGAGCGTCAGCGCAACGCAGCTGGTCGATGTCAGGTGTGGTGTCCTCATGTCGAGACGATAGCTTCGTCGGGCGATGCGAACATCAGACAGAATTTGACACGACGTCGTGTTCCAACATCCATGCGTAATGCATGCAATGGGCGACTAGGTCTTGCCGCGTCTCTGCTCGTTTCTGGAAAGCTCGGCCATTCCGGCGCGTCCGATCCTGTCGCGAGCGCATCTCTCGGCAAGAGCTATAGTCCCACCAACTAAGGAAATGTGGGTGCAAGTGAGCATTTCCGGCACCACCCTCCGTTCGCGGCCTCACCCTCCACCCACAAGGATTGCCACCATGAAGGATTGTCGCTCGAAGCTCGCCATGCTGTTCGCTGCCGCCACCGTGATGGCCCTCGCCGCGGGCTGTGCGTCGAGTGTGTCCGAGGAAAGCACCGAGGAAGTCGGTGCATCGGAAGACGCCGTCACGGTCTCGAAGTGCCCGAAGAACTACGACCTCTCCTTCAAGAACGTCATCATCTATGGCGGCTTCGATCACGGTGGCATCGACGACGACCAAATCGATCGCGTGAACGCCGTCCGCACTCTTCTCCAGCGAACGTCGTCACTCTCGGCGAACGTCCGTCGGGTCGATGCGCGTCAGAGCGTGTGTCACTACGAGAACGTTCGTTCGAAAGCCGCAGCTCGCCTCTTCACCAAGGGGGGCAATGACTCGCTCGCGGTGGACTTGTACGTGCCGGGCTCGAATGACGAGTGGGTGCGCATCTATGTCCCTGCGAAGAAGAGCGGGACCTCTTACGTCGCGACCTCGGGCGCGTCCGTACCCATCTATGCCAGCGCTTACTACAGCCACTCCGAGGGCGCCGAAGGTCTCAAGCGCATCGGTGTCGCGACGCTGAAGTAGACCGACTTCGTCGTCGCTCGATCGCAATTCAGAAGGCGTTGCATAGCTGTGGCTATGTGCAGAGGACCCGCAGGTCGCGGGGTCACGGCTTCGTTTCCTCTCCGCACAAAATCCCCGGCCGCATGTCTGGACGCCTCCCGACGAGGCGGCCGAGTCGGCGGCTGCTGGCCGGGGATTTTTGCGTTCGCTCTCTCTTCGCCGCGCCCCGCGCTGCCGCTGGATTCTGCCGAGGGCGTGGGGTGGTCAATGATCGATGAACTAGGTCTAGTCAGAACTTCTGGCTCGCCGGGGCGCCCGTTGCTTTACGGCGAAACACGAGAAAGCTGTGCGTCGAACTCGACGCAAGACCTGTGCTCAAGTTCGCCGACGCGTTGACGAGGACGACCTCGCCACCAAGTTTGCACGCCTCTGGCTTGACCAGTGCGAGAATGCGCGGTGCGTTCGGCGTCTCTCCCGTTTCTCCCTGGACCATGACGGTGCCCACGGCATCGAACTGCGATACGAGCGCTTGGTCCATCGTTCCACTCCGGAGCTCCAATGAACAGTTGGGTTCTCGCGCGGGAAACACGCCTCCCATGCGGACCGTGGATACCTCCGACCCGCACCCCTGGAGGGCACAAGCGGCGAAGGGCAGGAGGAAAGTGAGCAGACGGGGTGCGAAGGGGTGCGACATGCCCCTATGGAGCCTCGGCATGAGCAGATGTCGCAAGCATATTCGGGTATCCCTTGGGGGGCTCCGGGGCCTATTCTCGACGAATAAAGGAGACTCGCCCATGAACTACTGGAAGCTTTCTACGCTCGCTCTCACCGTCGCCCTCGCATCCGTTGTCGTCGTCTCGAACGCTAAGGCCGACGCGCCCGGTCCGCAACCGCAACCCGCGATGCACGCCGCCATCAAGAATCTCGAGGAGGCGAAGGCCAACCTCAAGAATGCGACGGCGGACAAGGGCGGCTTCCGCATTCGTGCGATCACCGAGATCGACCTTGCGATCGACGACGTGAAGCGCGGCATCGAGTACGACAACAAGCGCTGAATCGGCGCATTTCTCGGAAAACGCAGAGCGGCAAGCGGTCACGCGACGAAGAATCACTAGCGTGAGGCGATTCCTCACCGTACTTTGAATGGATGCGTCTTCGGAGCATTCTTGCGTCGGGCCTCTTGCCGTTCGCTCTTGGGGCGGTGTTTGCGGCATGCGGCGACGACGGAGGCTCGCCGGAGTCCCTCGACGACGCATCACCCTCGTTCCGAGACGCAACGCTGCTTCCTCCAGAGAACGATGCGGCGAGCGAGAGCGATACCGCGCTTCGTGCCGATACGTCCGACGGAGGACGCGACGCTGCCGATGGGAAAGATGCTGCGGTCGATGCTCCCTTCGATGCGTTGAGTGACGCGGGTCCGGACGTCGTCGATGCGGGGCCTTCCTTCGTCTTCAAGTACGCGGATGTGAACCATGTGCTCGGGACGGGGCAGAGCCTCTCCGTGGGCTCGCAGGGCACACCCATCCTTTCGCTGACCCAGCCCTTCGACAACAAGATGTTCGTGGGGGGCGTCAAGCCGAGCAACGCCAATCTCGGGAGCTTCGTCTCGCTCGTCGAGGGGCCCAGCGTCGAGACGCACAATTCCTCCTTCGCGAATCTCGTCACACATCTCGCCGAGACCGTCGTGTTCGTGGGCAAGCCTGCGCCCATGGATTCGCACCGTCTGCTCGTCAGCATTCACGGCATCGGCGGCACGGCCTATGCGGGGCTGAAGAAGGGCACGGCTTCGTTCGCGGCAGGCATTGCGCAAGTACAGGCCGCCAAGA
This sequence comes from Polyangiaceae bacterium, assembly GCA_046351415.1. Taxonomy (GTDB): domain Bacteria; phylum Myxococcota_A; class Polyangia; order Polyangiales; family Polyangiaceae; genus JABFRG01. The sequence goes on from JAXLYO010000008.1 coordinate 271,157, forward strand.
CGCTGACCACGAATGCTGCGCAGAGCTACATCGTGCGGGCCGTGACCAACGTCCACGGCGAAAGCGATCACGTCGCGGCGAATGCAAACTACAAACAAAACCTCGTCGAGTGGCAAAAGGACTACGACACGGACGTGCGTGCGGTCACGGGGCAGGCCGAACCCATCCCGATGTTTCACACGCAAGTGAGCTCGTGGACGAAGTACGGACAAGCGACGAGCCTCATTCCCATGGCGCAGCTCGATGCATCGACCGAGAGCGGAGGGGCCATCGTGATGGTGGGGCCGAAGTACGCGCTCTCGTACGTTGCCGACGGTGTTCATCTCACGAACGAAGGCTACCGTCACATGGGCGAGTACTACGCGAAGGTCTATCGCTACGTGGTGCTCGAAGGGAAGACGTGGGAGCCAGTGCGGCCCAAATCCGCGAGCATCCTGGGCGACACCATCGTCGTGACGTTCCACGTGCCGGTTCCGCCACTCGTTCTCGATACGACGCTCGTGTCGAACCCTGGCAACTACGGCTTCGAGTATGCCGACAGCTCAGGTGCCGCTGCGCCCACGATTACCCAAGTCACGGTGATCGGACCCTCCACCGTGCAGATCAAGCTGAGTGCTGCACCCACGGGACAGAGTCGCCGTTTGCGGTATGCCTTCACTGGCGTTGCGGGGGCGAAGGGAGGCGCAACGACCGGACCGCGAGGCAACTTGCGCGACTCGGACGCGACGGCGTCGCGGTACGGATACAAACTCTACAACTGGGCCGTGCACTACGACGGCGCGCTGCCGTAGCGTTCCACTTCAGCGTTCGAACGCGCCAAGATCGGGCGCGGCCCCGTTGAAAGGCCTTCCGATGTTCGTCCCTTTGTCGATGAGGTCCGAGCCCGGCGCCAAGTGAAGGAACGGAATCGTCGGGAGTGATCCATTCGCTTGCCGCGGTCCGTCGATGCCAGAAGGGTCCACGGACAGGAAGTCCGCATCCGATGTCGTCTGCGCCCAGGCACCATCGTTCGTACCGACGCCGCAGGAATTGAAAGAACTCGAGCTGTTCGAGCTCACTTCGACCTGCGTGTTGCCATTGCCGAACGACACGTTGTTCTTGAAGGTGTTCGCGAGGTTTTCGTAGTGGAAGTTGAGGCCGCCGATGACGTTCTTGTAGGAGGTGTTACCGAAGAATTCCGTGCGGAACTCGCCCTCGTTCTGATGAAAGCCATAGTCGCGATTGTTGTACGCGACGTTGTGGATGAGGGTCCTGAGGGTCGTGTTGCGGTATGCATTGCCCGAAAGAAAGACGGAGCCGAGCTTGAAGCCCACACCGTTCCCACTCGGAGTGAAGGTCCCCGGAACATAGCCATTGTTCCATGCCCAGCTGTCTTCGATGAGGACGTAGCCCGAGTTCTCGAAGGTATCGAAGCCGTCATCGGAGTTCCAATACGCTCGGCAGCCACGAACCGTGTTGGTGGTGCCTGCAGACACGTACGCGAGAGCGAGGCCGTCCGCGTTTCCTCCGCCGGTCAGCGGATCATAGTTGTGGTGGAAGTCCGAGTTCAGGATGAGGTTCTCCGTCGAGTTTCGCTCGAGGTAGAACCCGCTACCGTTGTGATGCACGTCGAGGCGCTCGAAGGTGTTGTGGTTCGCGTCGATGGCGAGCATCCCGCTCTCGACGTTCTGATCGACCTGCACGAAGCCCGTGACTTCGAAGCCTTTGAAGTGGAAGTAGTCGCCCGTGAACACGATGCCGCCCCGATGCCATTGGTTGCCGGGCTTCTCCCACTGCGTGTCTCGACTCAAGATGGGGCGCTCCCCAGGGTATGCCCAGATCTTGATTGGAGCGTTTGCCGTACCGCTCTTGCCGATGAGATATTGCTGCACCGTGAACTTGTAGGTGCCCCCGCGTAGGAGGACCTTCTTGCCAGGGGACAGCACCGTCCACAGCTTCATCAGCGTCTTGAATGGCGCCGCGCGCGAGCCGTCGTTGTCGTCACTACCGGTCGGGGAAAGGTAAAAGTCGGCGTTCGTGTCCGTTTCTGGATCCGGACATGTTCCCGTGCAACCGTCACCCGCGGTGCCGCCGTCTTGGGAGCCTTGTGAGCTTTGCGCATCCTGACCGGCTTCCTTCGGCACTTGCTGCGTCGTGCCGCCGTCGGGCGAAGAGTTGGAACTGCTCGCGCAGGCCGCAACGGCGAGCACGAATGGCATCACGGGTAGAAAGGAGCGCATCACGGCGTCTGATCTTATGCGACGAAGGAATTTCTTGGGGGCATACGTTCGGACGCGCCGCGAGAGGAGCCGGGGGTGCCTCTGCAGCGAAGGCCACGTCGACCTCTGTCGGAAAGCACGACCTCATTGCCAAACGCATCGCGAAAGCACCCCGCTCGGCGATGCGGAACGAGGCAACAGCGAAGAACCGCGCCGCCGGCTAGAGCGAGTCTTTCAACGCTTTCTCAATGGCCTTCATGATGTCGAGCCGAGACGTGTCTTTGTCGTTCGCCGAGATCAGATTCCAGGGCGCATACTTCGTGTGCGTGTGTTCGATCATGTCGCTCGCGGCAAGTTCGTAGTTGTGCCACTGCTTGCGGTTGCGCATGTCCTCCTTCGTGATCTTGTACTGCTTGGTGGGCATCGCCTTGCGCTCTTCGAACCGCGCGAGCTGCTCATCCGGAGTGATGGCGAGCCAGCATTTCACCACGATGGCCCCGCTGTCGGTGAGCGCCTTCTCGAACTCGTTGATCTCCCGGTAGGCCCGCTGCCACTCGTGGGGCTTCGCAAAGCCCTCCACGCGCTCGACGAGAACACGCCCGTACCAAGTGCGATCGAAGATCGCGATGTGACCGTGTTCCGGCATGTTGCGGATGAAGCGCCACAGATACGGGTAGCGGCGCTCTTCCTCGGAGGGGGCAGCGATGGGGTAGATGCGAAGAATACGCGCGTCGATCGCAGCCACGAGACGTCGAATGGCGCCGCCCTTGCCTGCCGCGTCCATGCCCTCGAGTGCGAGTACGAGGCACCGCCTCGCGAACTTTGGGCTGCGGAGTAGACGGTTGATGCTTCCGAGGACGACCTCCGCCTTTTCGGCGTACTTTTCCTTGGAAAGGCGCACGTTGCGATCCATCGTGGCGAGTTCGCTCGCTTTCTTGACGGCCTTCGTGTCTGGAATCGGCAGGACCGGCTTCTCGGGCTGCACTCCGTGGTTCGAAGGCTCGGTGAGGGCTTGCAGGACCGCCGTTGCGGCCATCCGATTGCGCTCTTCGATGTTGCCGGCGGGGATGATGTGCCATGGCGCCGTGGTCGTGCTCGTGAGCGCGATGACGCGGTCGCGGCGTTTCTTGAAGGCCGTATATTGCCGGTTCTCGTTCCAGTCCTGCTTCGAGACGCGCCAGCGCGAATCCTTGTTGGCCGATTGGGTCGTGAGCCGTTCCTTTTGCTGCTTCTTCGTGAGGTCGAGCCAGAGCTTCACGACGATGACGCCGTCGTCGACGAGCATGCGTTCGAGCTCGTTGGCGCGCGCCATGCCGCGCTCTTGGACTTCGCGACTGTAGCCTTCGTAGAAAGCGCTTGCGTACCAACCGCCGAAGAAGATGGCTCCCAGGCCTTTCGCGGGAAGGTTCTGCCAGAGGACGGCCTCCGGAATTTTCCCGACGAGCGCGCGCGGGTCGTAGCCGACGGTACGGATGTAGCGTGTATCCATCCACTCGCCGAGGAGGTTCGCGACCTCGCCTTTGCCTGCAGCGGCCATGCCGCAGATGATGACCACGAACGGACGCTCAGCCGCCTCGCGCAATTTCGACTGCGCCGTGAGCAGGTCGACTCGAAGCTTCTCGAGGGCCTTCTCCGAGGGCTTCATCGCTTCGCTCTTCGCGACGTTCTTCTTCTTGGCTTCCTTCTTCGAGAGCGTTTTCTCACGCTTCGCTTGCTTTGCTTTCGTCGCCTTCTTGTCGCTCTTCGCGGTGCCGGTCTTGGCCTTCATGTCCGCGAGTCTACCTTCTTCGGCTGTCACAAAGCCAAGGTCAACTGGAGGCGAGCAATACTTGCGCGAAGTAGTAGAGCGGGAGCCCCCAGAGGCGATTGACGAAGCCCTCCTTCACGAAACGGTCGCGTGCCACGGAGAGGTCCGAGAAGTAGAACGCGATGGCACCTGTGGCCGGAAGGTAGGCTCCGCTCTGCACCGACGAAGCAACCGCAGCGGGGACCATCACCGAAATGACGACGACATACAGAATGACGGCGCCCTTCAAGTTGCCCGCGTGTGGAAGGAGCCACCGCAAGACGAGCCCAGCGACGAGAAGAGCGAGGACGAGGAGCCCCTCGAGAGGACCAAGCGCTACGCCACGCACGAAGAATGCGGCGGTAAAGGCGACGTGTCCCAAGAGAAAGGCGAAGATCCCGGCTTTGAAAACCCGTTCCTTCTCCGAGAGCAACAGGACGTCGCCGACGAAAGACAGAACGAGCCCAACGAGGATGGCGAGCCCGAACGAAGTCTTGGAAGCGCCGCGCGACGCGGAGAGTGCGACGAACGTGACCGATGCGAGAGTCTTCGTGACAGCGCGAAGGGGACGGTTTCGTGTGCATTCTGCATACAAAAGGCCCAGCACCAGAAGTGCGGTGAGAACAGGGAGCCAGGCCAGCAGCATGCGCTCAGTCTACACGTCGTTCGTGCGGTAGGGACCCTCACCCAGAGCGGGAGCCGCAGTCTTCTTGGCTGCGAGGCCCGCAAGGCGTGTGCTCACCAGGGTCCCGACACCGATGGAGACGACGGCGAACGTGACGATGGGACCAATGAACGGCAAGGCCGAGAGGACGACGAAGAGCAAGGCTCCGAGGGCGAGGTGTGCGTAGGGGTTCTCGGTTCGCTTGCGGAGAAGGAGCTCGCCACCGAGCGTGACGGTGGCCACGATGCCCGCATACATCGCGAGCACGCCGACGAGACCTCCGATGAGTGCGACCGGAATGCCAACGACCGTTACACACAGGACGATGAGCGCGGCGACGAAGCCGAGAAACCCGAGGATCCCGAGCGCGAAGTTCTTCATGGGGCGCGTCGCGACCTCCAGCTTGAGCTTTCGCATGCGTTCCCCGGCCAGCGCGATGGCGATGGACCCGAATACGAACAGCATCCCGAAGGAAGACACCATGTTCGAGATCTCGTCTGCGCTTCGCTCGACGAAGCTCTTCGACGTGGTACCTGAGATGACATTGGTGCTCGAAGCGTTCTTGCTCTTGCCCGTGATGGTTCCCTTGACGATGGCGCCGTCTTCCTTGTGCATGATTCCACCAACGACTCCAGCATTGCCGTCGATGCGTGCCCCCTTGCGTACGTGGAGGCTCCCGCCGATGGCGGTCACGTTGCCTTTGACCCATGCGCCTTCTTGCACGTGCACCGAGCCACCCGTGACAACGAGGTCGCCGGTCACCTTGCCATAGACGTGTACCGAGCCGCCGAAGACACTGACGTCGTGGACTACCTCGTTCTTTTCGATACGAAGAGACGAGCCCTTGATGACGCGATCGCTGCCTTCTTCTTCGCCGTGGTCCGTCACCTCTGCGGGGGCGGCCGGGGCGATTCTGGGGTCTGCGGGGGCTGCCGGGGTGATTCTGGGGTCTGCGGGGGCTGCCGGGGTGATTCTGGGGTCTGCGGCGGCATCTTGCAAAGCGACGACGCTTGGGGGCGAAACAGAGCGAATCCTGATGACGCTTCCGTCGCGCGTCGCCACGTAGCTTCCACTTTCGTCCTCGAAGACGAGCTCGAGAGCCTTGCCCGCCGGAAGGTCCTTCAAGTGGAGCGAGACATTGCCTTGCGGAAGGTCTGCGGCCACATAGCTAAGACCAGCCTTGTCGGCCACGAGGCGCAATGCTTCGCCGCGAGGTCCGGCGTAGTCGAGCGACACTTTGACGTCGCTTTCGGGCCATTCGCCCTCGCGCTTCAAGGCGGCGTAGGAAGTGCCGGTGACGGTGAGGAGGGCTACGAGGGCGGTGAGTTTGACGAGAAGGTTCTTCATGACGGTGTCTCGGTTTCAGGCGGACGTGCGCGCGAGGAGGCGACGTCCCAAGAGGGTGCACATGGCGATGGCAGCGAAGCTCACGCAAACGAGCAGCACGCCGGAGGTGGAGAGCGAGCCCTGAACGCTCCGAAAGGCGAGGGGGGCGCTCTTGGCGAGCTCCGAACCTTGCGCATGCGCGCTCGAGACGACCTTCCCGAAGAGGGGGAGCGCGGCCGCAGCGCTGACGAGCGACGCGAGGCATACAGCCCAGGTCGGAAACTTCGCCGTCGCTTTCTCTCGTGCCTCGGCCTCGGCCATCACGACACGCAGGTCGCTGCGCAGCGACGCGCTCTGGAGAGCGAGCTCACCGATGCGCCTCGCACATGCTTCGCATGATTCTCCGTGTAGAACCGCGCTCTCCGGCAAGAGCGAGAACTCCGCGTCAGCAAAGATGCCGATGCCCAGATCGACCAAGTGGCCATCGGAGCCGAATACGAGCGACTCGGGGAGCGGCAAATCGGGTTTCGAATGAGGCATGTTCTTCATCGCTGTTCCTTTCCGCGCTGCTCGATACGAGCGATGACGCGAGAGCGCCCACGCGCAACCCACGTCGCGACCGTACCGATGGGGACGCCCAAGGCGGCCGAAATCTCCTGGTAGCTCTTGTCTTCGAGAAAGAAGAGCGACAGTGCATCACGCTGCCCTTCCGGTAGCGCATCGAGTGCTTCCTCGAGCGCCAGCATCTGCATGCGCGTCATGAGGGCGCGCTCCGCATCGGGCTTCGGGTCAGGTACTGCGAGAAAGCGTTCGCCCGTGTCGTCAGGGGAAGCTGGTGGCGCTTGCGTGCGAGCACGCACAGCTTGGCGTGCGCGGATCAGATCGAGCGCCACGTGCCGGGCAATGCCGGTCACCCACGAACGAAGTGCGGAAGGCGAGCGCAGCTCCGACGACCCCTCGAGCGCGCGACGGAGTGTCTCCTGCACGCAGTCCTCCACGTCCGCGCTCGTGGGGCTCTCTTTCAGCACGGCGGCTGCGACGGCGCGAATGAAGGGACGCGTCTTCGATACGCTCTCGGCAAGCGCGGCAGCTTCGACCTGCGTGGACCGATTCGAGGCGGCCTCAATCATGACGAAGGGGGACATCCACGCGAGCAGCATGTTCGAAGGGCAAGTCGCCGTGGCGCCGGGGAAATTTCAGGAATTCGCAACTGTTCGAAACTACGTGGATTTGTTCGGCACTGCGCCCGCCTTCTGGGGACGGGCACGACTGCTTCCGAAGGCTTGAAGAAGAACGGCGAGCGCGACCAGGCTCCCGCCGTAGATCGCCGCCCGCGATGGGCGCTCGCCCGTCACCGCGAGGACCCAGATGGGCGTCATGATGGGCTCGATGGTGGCGATGACGGTGCTCTCGAGGGCCCGCAGCTTCTGAACGGCGATGCCATAAAGAATGTACGGTGCACCAATTTGGAAGATGCCCAGCATGGCAATGGTAAACCACGCTTTCTCGTGCGGAGGGGGAGAGAGCATCATCGTGCGGCTGCACACCACGATGGTGAGTGCGTTGCCGAGCGACATCGCGAGGATTGTCATCACGGGAACTTCTGCCGCACGACCTTTGGACGTGAGCTTTCGTTCCCCGAGCTTGAGGAGAACCGGCAGGCCGGCAAAGCCTACGCTGGAGACGACGGCGATCATGTTGCCCTGAAACCCGTGCGGGTCGAGCTCGCCGCCGAAGAACCAAAGAAGGCCGCGAATGCAGCAGCCGATGGCCAAAAAATCCCAGATCGAGAGCTTCTCGCGAAGCACGGGCCAGGACAGGAGCGCCACGTAGACCGTGCCGGTGTACTGGATGAAGATCGCGTTGGCCGCGGTCGTCATCTTCGCCGAGGCGACGAAAGAGATGACCATCACGCAGTAGCTCACCGCGGCACCCCACACGATGGGCTCGCGAATCGTCGAAAACGGCGACACTTTCGCCCTGCGGGCGCGGTAAAGCGTGTCGGCACCCATGACGAGCAAGGCGAAGAAGCTCCGGTAGCCAGAGATGGAAAGCGCGCTCGTGTCAGACAGCTTCACGCCGAGCCCGCCGGTGCTCCATAGGATGGCACAGAGCACCATGATGCTCGCTGCGCGAAGCCGATCGCGTGCTGCTTCTCTTCGCAACGTCATGGCCTCCGCGTCGTGCATTTCGCCCCCTTCCGTAGCATCGTGGGCGCGTCGTTTGCGGAACTTTTGGCGATTTGGGCGATGCGCGGCTAAGGCTGGGAGTCTCCCGTGTTTTTCTTCTTCTCGAAGGTCCTGGATCTCGCGTTCGCACCACTCACGTGGGTGCTCGTGGCATTCCTGTACTTCGCCTTCGCGCGTCGCTTCCGTCGTCCGCTCCGACGCCGCCGGTGGATGTTCCTCACGCTCTTCTTCTCGACGTACCTGCTCTCGGTCGACCCCGTGGCCAACGTACTGCAGCGGCACATGGAAAAGAGCGCCACGAAGACTTACGACGAGAAGAAGGTCTACGACGCGGTCATCTTGCTCGGCGGCGTCATCGAAGACCGCCAGAGTCTCTCCGCGGCCACGTCTGCTGACCTCGCGATGAACGACAGCGCCGAGCGCCTCACCGTGACCTTCGAGCTCCTTCGCGAGGGACGCGCAAAGGTCGCGATTCTTTCAGGAGGCTCTACACTGTCGCGCGACACCGGCCGCAGCGAAGCGGCGCTCCTCGCGGGCGCACTCGAGCGCTGGGGCATCACGAAAGACCGCCTCATCCTCGAAGGCCGTTCACTCAACACCCGCGAGAACGCGCTCTTCACGAAAGAGATCGTGACGGAAAAGGGCATGAAGAGCCTCGTCATGGTGACGAGCGCCTTCCACATGAAGCGCGCCAAGGGGTGTTTTGATGCCGTGGACCTCCCGGTCGACACACTTCCCGTCGATCTTCGCGCCTACGACTCCGAGCGCTTCGGCGGCAGCTGGCTTCCCCGGTCCCGCGCCCTCGACCAGAACACCACGAACCTTCGCGAGCTCTTCGGAAGGCTCGTCTATGGCGTCCGAGGCTACGCGCGCTGAGGCGGCGTTCCCTCAGTCGTAGCGCTCGGAATGCACGAGTTGTCTTGGGAGCTCCATCTCTTTGCGGAGCACCTCCCGCACGCTCGTCACCATCTTTTGCAGACCACAGATGTAGACGTGGGGCTTGTCCGTCGCGCCGTGCGCTTCGCCAACCTTCGCCATCTCTTCCCAGAGGCCGCGCACGTGCGTCTGAACGTAGCCCCGCCTACCCATCCACGCTTCGCTGCCTTGCGAAAGCGTGTAGTATACATGAACGTTCGGATGTTCGTGCGCGAGAGCCGATAGCTCGTCTTGGTAGAGCATGTCTTCTTCGCGGCGCACGCCGAAGAGCAACCAGAGGGGCTCGACTTTCTTTTGAGCGAGCGCATGTTTGAGCATGCTTCGCAGGGGAGTAACGCCCGTGCCCGTACCCACGAACAAGGTCGGCACGTCGTGGCGTCGCACGAAAAGCCCTTGGGGGCCCGTGCACGAAAGGACGTCGCCCTCTCGCATCGCGTGTAGATGCGTCGAACCGGGGCCACCTTCGACCTTCGTCACGGCGAGCTGGAAGGTGTTTCGTCCATTGGGCTCGGAAGCGATGGAATAGGCGCGGGTGACGTCGTCGGGCTTGCCCGGCTCGCCTGCGATGTGGACGTTGACCCATTGCCCGGCCTCGAATTCGAAGGGGCCGCCATCCTCTTTTTCGAAGGTGAGTTCGCGTACGTACGGCGAAAGCATGCGGGCATTCGCGAGGCGCACCTTGAAGTTTTGGACCGGAAACGTCATGGCCCTACGCTCTATACTTGCGATAGCGCGGCCTGAAAAGTGCTACCCTTGGAATGCGATGCAAAATCGAGTGTTCTTTCCGCAACTTGCGGTGGACTCGTGGGCCATGGAAGGGCGAGCCGAGCTTTTGCCGGACGCCGTCGTGCTTCCGCCCATGGGAAGGCGCTATTCCACCGTTCCTGCCGTACGCATTCGGAGCGAAGTGACGGGAACGCCTTGTCCGCACGGGCTCGTCAATCGCGTGAAACTTCGCAGCGAGCTCGAGAAGCTCGGCGCCGAGATCATGGATGGGTCGATGGTCCTCGGCGACAACGCCTACGAAGTGGAGCTCGGCGTTCTCGCGACGCCGGAGGGGCGATTCGCAGACTACGCGAGTCGTCCGAACGCACTTCCAGCTCAGAACGACGAAGAGCTTCTCGCGATGGTTGCGGCCGGGAAGACCTAGGGGAAAGGGCCGGGCGCCGTGTGGGTTGAAGCACTATTCGTCACCACCGCACTGCTTTACGCGGTCGCGTTCGTTCGCTTCATCGTCTTCTTGTTCGGGAAGAGCACGGCGTCTTTGCCTCCATCGCTTCCGCTCATGGTCACCGCGGCGGCAGTGCTGCACGCGCTCCACATCGTGTTCTTTTCGCTCCTCATCAAGGTGTGCCCGGTAGAGGGCATCCATTTTCCGCTGAGCGTCGCCGCGATGTTCACGTGCGTGCTCTATGTCACGCTTCGCCGTCGCTATCGCATCGATGCAGCCGGCGCCGTCGTGACGCCCTTCGCGCTGACGACCCTGCTCGCTTCCCGCTTCGTCGGAGGGGGCGCTCTTGCTCCCGGCCCGCGTGTTCGTAGCGCCATCTTGCCGTTCCACGTCACGATGAACTTGCTCGGCGTCGCGCTCTTCACGTTGGCCTCGGCCTCGGCGCTCCTCTATCTCATTCAAGAGCGTCGCCTGAAGGAGAAGCGTCTCACCGGCCTCTTCCAGCGGTTGCCGGCGCTCGACACACTCGACCGCGCCGAGCATCGCCTTCTGCTCGGTGGTTTCCCGCTCCTCACGTTCGGGATCGTGAGCGGCACGGTGTGGGCGCGACGCCTCGGGCCACACGGCCTTGCCGATCTCGTCCGCGATTCGTTTGGGTACGTGACATGGATCATGTTCGCATCGGTGCTGCTTTCTCGCGCCGTCTTGGGATGGCGCGGGCGTAAGGCTGCGTGGGGAACGCTCGCAGGTTTCGCCTTCACGATCGCGGTGCTTCTCATGTACCTGTTCCGCTCGGGGCCCGTCGGCGCATGATTATCGTGGTCGGCGTCTCTCACAAGACGGCTCCGGTCGACGTGCGCGAACGGTTCGCGGCGAATCGTGAGGTCATCAAGGAAATGCTCGAGCGCCTTTCGAAGCGCCCAGAGCTCTCCGAGGTCCTCTTCCTTTCGACCTGCAATCGTGTCGAAGTCGTCGCACGCCCAGAGGGTACAGGAAGCGATCCCGACGATAGCCCAGCCTCGGCGGCGGCGCTGCTCCGAGCGGCGGAGGCCGTCCGTGAGGAGCTCGCGCTCCATGGTGGTGCCTCCAAAGACGCAGAGTTTCTCTACGAAAAGCGCGGTGACGACGCGGTCCGCCACGTATTTCGCGTCGCATCCAGTCTCGATTCGATGGTTCTCGGCGAGCCGCAAATCTTGGGACAGGTGAAGGACGCGTACGATCACGCCGTCGCCGCAGGCGCTCTCTCGGGACAGCTCGGTCGATGCGTGCATCGTGCATTCACCGTCGCAAAACGTATTCGTACGGAGACAGCCATCGGCGCCGGTACCGTCAGCATCAGCAGCATCGCCGTCGACCTCGCGCGCAGCATCTTCGGGGCTCTCGACTCGGCAACGGTGCTCCTCGTCGGTGCCGGCGAGATGGCCGAAGCGGCCGCTCGCTCCCTCGGCAAGGACGCGAAGAGCATTCGCGTCTGCAACCGAAGCCTCGAACGCGCCGCCGAGCTCGCTGCCGGGTTCGGTGCGTCCGCCGCCACCTTGGAAGACCTCGAGGCCGAGCTCACCCTCGCTGACGTCGTGGTGGCTTCGACCGGAAGCACGCGCTTCGTCATCACCCATGACATGGTGAAGAAGGTGATGAAGGCGCGTCGCGGTCGCACGCTGTTCATCGTAGACATCGCAGTCCCGCGCAACGTCGACCCGAAGGTCCACGGCATCGACAACGTGTACGTCTTCAACGTGGATGACCTCGAAGCTCAGGTGGCGGCCGCCATGACGGGGCGCGCATCCGAAGTCGTGAAGGCCGAAGCAATCGTCGAAGACGAGATGCGGTCGTACCGAAGCTGGCGCAAAGGGCTTACGGCGCAGCCCCTGCTCGTTTCGCTCCGCGCGCGCACGAGGGCCGTCCTCGAGGCCGAACTCGAGCGAACGCTTTCGACGAAGTTGAAGCACCTCTCCGAAGCCGATCGCGCTGCGCTCGTGACCATGCTCGACAGCGCGACGAACAAGCTCCTCCACGCTCCGACATCGCGTCTGAAAGAAAAGGCCGGCGACGAAGACGCCAAAGAACTGGCCCGGACTCTCGAATACCTGTTCGATTTGCCGACCGCTCGAGGTCTCTCGGGTATGACGCAACCACCGGAACCCCCGAGCGCCGGCACTGCGGAGCCGCCCTCCGCAGACGAGCCGAATCCAGAAAACCCAGAAGAAGAGAAATGGGCGCTAAGGCAATGATGAGAAAGATCGCGTGGACCTTCTTGCTGCCACCGGCGCTGCTCACCGCGTCGTGCAAGTGCTCTCGCGGTGGGGGTGAAACACCCGACGTGCCCGTGCGCAAGGTCGCCACGGCGTTCAAGGTCGACTGCAAGGTCCCCACGAAGCCCATCAGCCCTCTCATCTACGGCATCTCGTTCGACATCACGGGCTACGCGAATTGGAAAGAGCCGCGGCAGTGGGAGCTCCGGCCGACTGCGCGCCGCCTCGGCGGCAACGCCGCATCCCGCTACAACTGGGAGCAGGGCAGTCAGTTCAATCACGCCTCCGACTGGTACTTCGCCAACAACGGCGACAAAGACGCCAAGGAACCCATCTACGCGAGCTTCGTCAAAGACAACGTCAGCCACGGGGCCACGGGCGCGGCGCAGGTGCCGGCACTCGGCTGGGTCGCGAAAGACATGACGTCCGCTTCGTTTCCCGTGGCGCAGTTTCCTGGGCAGAAGGACATCGAAGAGACGCGCAAGATGGGGAGTGGGCTCATGATTTCGGGGCGCGCGGTCGACCCACCTCCGCCCACGCAGACCTCGGTTGCGTTCACACCGGCGTCTGCCGAGAAACTCGTCGGCCTCGTTGCGGCCGTGGAGAAGAGCGCCGGCGCGAGGAGCACGAAGATCTACATCCTCGACAACGAGCCGGGGCTCTGGAACTCGACCCACCGCGACGTGCACCCCGAACCGATGACCTACGACGAGCTCATCGACAAGACGATCAAGTTCAGCGAGGCCATCCGTCGCGCCGACCCTACGGCCCTCATCGCAGGTCCCGCATCGTTCGGTTTCGCGGAACTTATGTATTCTGCACGTGACCTCAAAGCAGGCCCACTTCGTCGCCCGGATAAGTCATCCCACGGCGACCTCAACATGATGCCCTACTACCTGAAGGCACTTTCGGATCACGAGAAGAAGACGGGGCAGAAGACCGTCGACCTCGTGGACGTACACTTTTACCCGCAGAGCGAAGGGGTGGGGATGGGCATCAAGGGCCAGACCGATGCGTCGGCGGCGGCGATGCGAATTCGCTCGGCGCGGGGCCTTTGGGACCCGACCTATGTAGACGAGTCGTGGATCAAGGAGCCCGTAAAGCTCCTCCCGCGCCTTCGTGATTGGATCGCAACCTACTATCCGGGGCGCGGCATCCAGATCGGCGAGTGGAATTTCGGCGCAGAGAATCATATGTCGTCGGGCCTCGCGACCGCAGAGGCGCTTGGTCGCTTCGCCGAAGGCGACGTCAAGTCGGCCTTCTACTACCCGTATCCGACGCTCGACAGCGCGGCCTATTGGGGCTTCCGCGCCTTCCGCAACTACGACGGCAAGGGCGGCCACTTCTTGGACGAACTCGTTGCTTCGGAGGCTCCCGAAGGCACGTCGCTGTGGGTTTCGCGCGACCCGAGCGGCAAGAAGCTCGTCCTCGTTGCGCTGAACTTCAACCCGGACAAACCCGTGACGGCTTCGGTCGACGTGGGTAGCTGTGGCACCATTTCGAGCGAGCTTCGCTACGAATACACGGGAGGCGCTCGCGGCTTCAAAGCGGCGACACCGCCTACGCGCGCGGGCACCGACTTGCCGCTTCCGCTCGCACCGTACTCCATTACCGTGATCGAGCTCTCCATGAATGGCGCACCGGGCGCAACGCCAACGGGCACGGGGGGCAAGTAGCCATGCGCAAGCTGACGTATGCGACGCGAAGGTCGGCTCTCGCGCTTGCCCAATGTCGTGCCTTCGTGGCGACGCTCGAACGAGCGGCGGCCCTCGGCGGGCAGACGGTATCCTTCGATGAACTCCAAGTCGTGACGACGGGCGACAAGATTCAAGATCGCCCGCTCAGCGAAGTCGGAGGAAAAGGTCTCTTCGTCAAAGAAATCGAAGAGGCCCTCTTGGATGGGCGGGCATCCATCGCGGTGCACTCGATCAAGGACGTGCCCTCCGAGCTCCCTCCCGGGCTCATGCTCGCGTGCATTCCGGCACGTGTCGACCCTCGCGATGTCCTCGTGTCGCCAAAGTACGGGACCCTCGATCGTCTGCCTGAAGGTGCCGTCGTGGGAACGAGCAGCCTTCGGCGCAGCATCGCTCTTCGTCGCATGCGTCCCGACCTCGTGATCCAGCCCCTTCGAGGCAACGTCGACACGCGTCTCTCGAAGGTGGACGCGGGAGCTTACGACGCCATCGTTCTCGCCGCGGCGGGGCTCATCCGATTGGGCCTCTCGGATCGCATCACGGGTGCGCTCGATGCCGACTCGTTCGTGCCCGCCATTGGGCAGGGAGCGCTCGGAATCGAATGTCGAGAGGACGACCTCGAGACCCGCACGCTGCTCGCGCGGGTCCACGACCACGGGACGGCCATCTGCGTCGAAGCCGAGCGCGGCGTGCTCCGAGCCTTGGGCGGCGACTGCAAGACCCCCATCGCAGCCCACGGCACGAAAGAGGTTGACTGCCTCCGCATCTCCTCGTGGGCATCGGAGCTGGACGGTTCCCTCTATCGGTTCGAACGACGGAAGATCGACTTCCCGGCGTCTCGGGAAGCCGCCGCAGCGTTCGGGTTCTCCCTTGGAGAGAAGCTCAAGCAGACCTCCTGAGGTCGCGCGGGCATCTTATAACCATTCGTTATTACAGTATTTTGTTCATCTAGAATGAAGCCTCCTGGGGCGGTTGCGCGCTTTCGGGGGCTCGCTATAGTGCGGGGCACCCCATGGGCGGTTCCTCGCAGCGTCGCTTTTTCCGTGTCGTGCGCTTTGCTCTTTGGAGCATGCTGGCGCTCACGGTCTGGCTGTTGCCGGGGCGCGCCTTTGCCAAGGGCGGCCAACCCGCTGAGCCTCTGATGCTCGACGTAAAGGACGCGCCGGCAGCCTACTACTACCCGCCGAAGGGGTCGGGGCCGCGTCCGGTCATCATGTACCTTCATGGTCGCGGCGCCAACCCGCAAGAAGACTGTCGCAAATGGGCAAAGGTCGGCACGGCATTCGGTTGGGTCGTGTGCCCCCAGGGCGGAGAAGACCGCGGTGGCGGTTCTCGCGCGTGGGCCAACAGCGCCGACTCGGGCCAGCACATCATGGACGCCGTGCTGAATGCATTGCGTGCAAAGTACAAGGGACGTGTGCGCGCCCGAAATCACATCCTCGTAGGCTTCAGCGAGGGCGCGTTCATTGCGCAGCAAGTGGGGCTCCGCGATCCGCAAAAGTGGTCCCGCTGGCTCATCCTCGCCGCGAGCGACCGCTACTGGGTAGGGGACGTGAAAACCGAACTCAGCCACGCGCGTAGCAAGTTGCGACGCGTCTACCTGCTGACGGGTGAGAACGACGGTGTCGTCGAAAACACGCAGCGAACAGGCGACCTTTTGCGCCAAGCCAAGGTGAACGTCAAAGTCCGCATCGTCCCCCAGATGGGGCACGAGCTCCCGCAGGACAAGATGGTGACCACCTACAAGAAGCCACTTTTGTGGCTATCCGCCGGGAAATAGCGCGCGTGGTCGCGTGCAGACTCGTGCTGAATCCGGAGGCGCGGCGTCCGAAGCCTTCGATCTCCGCCGGCGCACTCTTGCCGTCCGAGAGCCTCGTCTCGGCTGCCCGGTCGCTTCGTGAACGCTACCCTGACCTTACGGTGCCGCGCCTTCTGGACGGTCCGAACGGCGCCATCGTACTCGACGAAACCGGGCAGCTCACCGGCAGCTTCAAGGTCCGCGGGGCCATTGCCAAGCTGGAGGCGCTGAAAAAGAGCGGCGTCACGCAGGTCGTCGCTGCGAGCGCTGGCAATCACGGGGCGGGCGTTGCCTTTGCGGCCGCGCTACTCGGCGTGCGTGCGACGGTTTTCGTGCCCAACACCGCGCCCATGGTGAAGTGCCAGAAGATCGCCGGCGCCGCGGGCGTGACCCTTCGCTCGAGTCATGCTGCCGACTACGATGGCGCCGAACGCGAAGCGAAGTTCTTCGCCGAATCGAACGGCCTGCCATTCGTCTCCCCGTACGACGACCCCGCCATCGTCGCCGGAAACGGAATGAGTTTGGGCTTCGATCTCGCCGAACTTCTGCGCGCGCGCTTCGGCGGTGTCGTACCTGACGACCTTTGTGTGCTCGCACCCGTCGGGGGTGGCGGTCTCGCCGTCGGGCTCGCGTGCGCGCTGCCCGAAGCCCGCGTCTATGGTGTGCAATCGGAGGCATCGGCGGCGCTCGCTCTTTCGTTCGAACGAGGAAAGGCCGTCCTCGAACTCCCCGCCACGAGCCACACGTGGGCCGAGGGACTCGAAGGCGGGATTGCAGAAAACGCCTATCGCCGCGCTCGCGCGACACTGGCTGGCGTATTCGTCGCGTCGGAGCTCGCCATCCTCGAGGCGCTACGCTACGCGCACAAGACGCTCGGCGTCCCCGCGGAAGGAAGTGCGGCCGTGTCTCTCTGCCCGCTCCTCACCGGCGCCCTGCAAGCTTTGCGCGCAAAGCCCGCCCTCGTCGTTTCGGTCCTCACGGGCCGTAACATCGACCCGGTCAAGGTCGAGACTCTGTGATAAGGCTTCGTCGCTGATGAGCGCGGCCCCCAAAAAACCACTGGTGCTAGGCATTGCCGGCGGCTCTGGCTCCGGGAAGAGCACGATCGCGAAGTCGATTCTCGAAGCGTTGCCTCCGGGGTCTGGTGTGCTCCTCCAGCAAGACCACTACTACCGGCCGCTGACGCATCTCTCCCAGGAAGAGCGCGAGCGCATCAACTTCGACCATCCCGATTCGCTGGAACTCGACTTGCTGGCCACGCACATCGACGCACTGTGCAACGGGAAAGCCATCGACCGTCCCACCTACGACTTTACCCGCCACGATCGCGTGGGCGAGGGCGTCCGCATCGAAGTGACCCCGGTCATCGTCGTCGAGGGCATTCTGGTCCTCCAGGACGAAGGCCTTCGGTCCCGATTCGACGTCAAGCTCTTCGTCGACACAGATGCAGACATCCGCCTCATGCGCCGCATCAGGCGTGACCTGGAGCAGCGGGGCCGCACGTTTGCGAACGTCCGGAAGCAGTACTACGAGACCGTCCGCCCCATGCATATGGCGTTCGTGGAGCCCTCGAAGCGCTTCGCGGACATCATCATCCCCGAGGGGGGGCAAAATCAGGTCGCCTTGGACTTCATCGTTAGCCACGTTCGCTCCCGTTTGCCGTAGAATTGGGCTGAACGCCCAAATCGAGGAATCCGGTGAGCAAGCAGCAATCCATGAAAGCGGCAGACGCGCTTCTCAAGGCGAAGGTTCTGACGCAGCATCAATACGACACGGTGAAGCACGTCGTCGTCAGCACGGGCGAGCGTTCCGAAGACGTGCTGCTCGAGCATTCCGTGCTCACCGAGGCCGAATTGTTGAAAGCCATGGCTGGCCTCTACAAGACGAAGTTTGCTTCGTCCGACACGCTTGCGAAGGCCGACATTCCGCTCGCGACGCTCGACATGATTCCGCAGAAGGTCGCGGAGACGTTTCAGGTCTTTCCCGTTCTCTTCGACAACAAGGACCACACCCTCAGCATCATCACGTCAGACCCCGATGATCAGAGCTTGATGAAAGAGCTCCAGCTCGTCTCGGGGGCGAAGGACGTCCGCGCGTTCTTTGCCCGGCCCGCGGCCGTGCGTGCATGCATCAGTCGCCACTACGGCAAGGACCCACGCGCATTCGAGTTCTTCGAGCGTGCAAAAGCGCTCTCGCAGATGGTCCGGACCGAATCCCTGGCGCCCTCGACGGGAGCCGTTCGCGCAGCGTCGATCGCCGTGGGGCGTGACGACACGCGCCTCGCGCGGCCCCAAGCAGAAGGGGCGGGCAAGGGCGGCTTCTTGGAAATGCCTCCGATGCCGGCGTCTCCGCGCTTTTCAGCGCCCGCTGCTGCACTTCCGAAGACGCTCACGCTCGACACGCCAGGCGAGTCGATCAAGCCGCAGAAGATTGCCGACGCTGCGCGAGCAGCGGCCGTGCAGGACCCCTTCGGCGACACGATGGTCGAAATGGTCAACGTGCTCGTCAGCCTGCTCGAGAATGGTCGCGCCGACCTTCGCGGGCACTCGGCGCACGTAGCGCGTCTCGTTCGTAGGCTGTGCGAGCGCCTCAAGCTCGGCGCGCGCGAGCAGCGTGAGCTCGTGCTTGCTGCCTACATTCATGACCTGGCGAAGATGGGGCAGTTCCACCTGACTGCGCTCAACGTAGCCGAATACGACGGACATCGACTCGCCGCGGAGAAGGTCGTCGATACCCCGACGCGTCTCCTCGAGGCGGTCAAGCTTCCGAAGGGGACAACCGAAGCCGTTCGGCAGATGTACGAACGCTGGAACGGTGGCGGCTTCCCGGCGGGGCTCGCGAACAAGGAAATCTCGCTCGGTGCCCGCGTGCTCGCGCTATGCGACGTCTACGCCGACCTCACGCTGAATGCGCGCAACCCGTTCCGCAAGCAACTCACGCCGACGGAAGCCTGCGCCGTTCTCGTCAGTCATCGCGAGCGCATCTTCGACCCGCATCTCGTCGACCTGTTCCGGAATCTCGTGCTGGGCGAAGACGTCAAGAACCGCCTTCTCTCTGACCGCAAGCGTGCGCTCATCATCGACGCCGATCCGGAAGAGAGCACGGTGCTCGAGCTTCGCATGTTCGAGCAAGGGTTCGACGTGCAGACGGTACGCACCATCGAAGCTGCGAAGGCGATTCTCGAGAAGGAAGAGATCGTCATCGTCATTGCCGAATCGACCTTCGAAGATGGCTCGGGTCTCGGACTTCTCGCCGAGGCACGCACCGCGCGTTGGGGGAAAGACCTCGCGTGGGTGTTCCATACGAGCGTCCAAAACCGCAGCGACGCACAGCGGGCGTTCGAGCTAGGCGCCCTCGACTTCGTCGCAAAGCCTGCTTCGACCGACGTATTCGTCGCCAAATTGAAGGCGCTGACGAGCGGCACGAAACAGGGCACGAGCACGCGCGGGGTCTCCGGGTCGCTCCGCGAAATGAGCTTGCCGGACATCGTCCAAATTCTCTCGCAGGGTCGAAAGACGGGGAAGCTCGTCATCCGCTCGCAAGGGAAGACCGGCGAGATCCACTTTGCGGACGGCGTCATCGTGCAAGCGATCGTGGGCTCCACACGCGAAGCCCCTGCATTCTACAAGCTCATGACTTGGAAAGATGGCGACTTCTCGCTCGACCCGTCGTTTCAGCCGCGTGAACGCCACATCACCGACAGCACGGAGAGCCTGCTGCTCGAGGCGATGCGCCACCAAGACGAAAACATCATCTGACGAAAGCGGCGCGGAAGCCGGTCGAGACACTTCCGCGGGTCTCGGTCGGCTCGAGAGGGGGCCGTGAGTCCGCGTCGGATAGGGGAAAAGACCGCGGTGCGCGGGGTCACGGCTTCGTTTCCGCTCCGCTAGAACGCGGTCGACGATGGGAGAAATCGGGCTAGGCGGGCGGCGCGGAGCTTTCCGGAACCATGCGCACGGAGAGGGCTCGCCCGTCGTCCGTGTCCTTCACGTTGAGCGCTAGTTCGGCGCGAGCATTCTGGGCGCGCAAGCGAATGCGCACGCGGTCTTCGTGCATCATCCAAGGAACGATGCACATACCTTGGGAGATGAACGAGTTACGAACGTACTGGAGACCCGAGGGAAACCAAGTGGCTTCCACTTCGATACTGCCGTTCTGAACCCCTTCGACCCGCAGGATGATGGGACGCTCGGAACGACGCGGACGGAAAAATCGCCTTATCGATTGCAGCACGGAAGTAAAGGTGCCCCCGCCACGGCGCGCATTCATGGGCGCACCATTCCTCGGCATACCCGGTGAGAGGCGTACACTTGACTACTTGCCCTTCGCGGGGGTCGGGGCGGCTTCGGGCTTCACGAGTTCGACCTCCCAGTCGACATCCGTGTCGTCTCCGGCCCACGGGGGAATCGTCAAGTTGCTGAACGCTTGCGCAATGCAGCGGCCGACAGGCTTGCCGTCATAGGGAGCGGGAACCGTCGTTCCTCGCGAGTGCCCATTGTGACCAAGGGTGACCTTCACGGTCACTTTGCCCCACGGGCCCGTGGCAACGCCGTTCTCGTCCTTGGTCGCGCCGCAGTTCTGCTTCACTTGCCGAGCCGCACGCGCGAGCACGACATCCGTCTGCTCCTTGTCGTACGTGTTGAGGCTGCGCTCGCCCTTCTCGTTCACACGGCCACCCTTGGTGGGCTTCGTGGTGGCGGTGTTCGCGCCGCCCGAGCTTGAGCCGCCGCTGTGCTCGCTGCCTTCACTCTCGCCCTGCTCTGTCTTGCCTTCTTCCGAGGAAGGATCAGCGGCGGGCTTACCATTGCCGCAGCCGGTTGCGACAATCGCAAGCGCAGCAACGAAGGGGACAAAGCGAGGAGCAAGCATCGTGATGTGCGTGATTATGCGCGAATCCTTCGCGGTCGCCATGGTGATTTCTCTCGGAGATCCTTATTTTCTCGCAATTCTCCGGCCGCCGCTAGCTGGGCGTGCGGGCCGACGACCGGCCGCGTCACGGCATTGAGCGGGTTTTTGCGTGTTCTACGGGGTTGGTCGCGTGCGATCGGTCTCGAATAGGGGGCGCCGAAGCGACACGTTCCAGCTATTTGGGACAGGAGGTGGCGACGAGCGCTCCGTGGATGGACATCGTGCTCCCATCCGGGGCGTGCGCGTCGAGGTCGAGGTCCAAGAGGACCGCATGGTCCGCCTCGCGCGGCCTCGTTTCGATACGGGCGGACGGTTGATCGACGTGGAGGTCGGTGCGCCCTGACGTGTAGCGCGCGGCATTGACGTGATTCCGATACTTCGCGTATCCGGCGCGCGGCTCACCCACCGACGCGATCAACTGAAAGACAGCGGCTCCGCCCGTCTTCGTGGCCTCGCTACAGGAGAGAGGCTTGTCCGAAAGTCGAACCACCAAATCGACGACGCCATAACTCTCGCTGCGTCGGAAGGTCGTCGCGTGAAGAAGGGGGATGTGGCGACCCTCGACCTGTGCCTCCATTTCGAGACGAGGGGCAGGGGGAAGCGGTGTGAGGCGGGGAAGGCCGACGCTTTCGGGCGTGACGCACGCGCGTGGGGGACCATCCGAGCGCATGAGGCATCGATCTTCCGTCCAGCAGTCGTGGTCGACACAAGCTCCGCCGCGCGTGCCCCCTTCGCTCGGGTTTCTGCACTCACCGCCCTTGCCAAAAGGAGGAGGAACGTACACGCACCTGCCAAACGCTTTGCACTCGGCGGAAGCCTGGCACTCCGCCGGACTCGTCACAAAGCAATTGTTGCCGCTGTATGTGCAGCGTCCATGGACCTTGCACTGTAGCGAGTCGGTGCAGTCCTTCGGTTCCGTAGGCATACACATACCGGAGCTCGGATGACAATCGCCCCGGATGGCGCAGTATTCGAAGCGCTTGCAGAAGTCCGCCGTGCAAGCGTCCACGCCCATTCGCGCCTCGCACGTGCGCGTGTCGAGCGAGGAAACCTCGTCCTTTCCCCCGCGGACGCACACGTCGGCCTTCGCGCAATCGGAGCTCTCGCGCGCCACGCACGTATGCGTCGTCGCGTCGAGAGAGCATCGGCCGTTCCGCGCACATACGGCAGACTTGCGGCAGTCGTCCGCAGACATCGCGAGGCACTCTCCGCTTTGGTTTGCGCACGCGCCTTCCTCACGACAAGCGGCGTCACACCCAGCGGGGCCGGGCTCGCACCGCATCTCGTCATCGCGTTTCCTGTCGCGAAACGACATCGGTCGCGGCGGGCCTAGCTCCATCGGATGGCTCGGCCGCGTTCGCTGCTGTGCGCGCATCGCGCTGCTGCGTGAGCAACCTGCCGCGCTCGTTACGCACGTCCCAATGTCGCTGAGCGTGCATCGACCGAGGGCCGCGCATTCTTGTGTCGCCAAGCAATCCGCGGCTGTCTTCGCGACGCATCGCTCGGGATGGATGGCGCTGTCGAGATGGCAGAGCCCTTCTCGTTTGCAAGCGGTGGACTTTAGGCAGTTGCTCTCGGAGTCCGGGATGCATGCCTTGAAGCCTTCACCCGCGCGAAAGGTTCGAAGTCCGCAGAGTCCGAACTCCTTGCACTCGGGGCCCGTGCTACAGCTCGCCTTCTTGCAGGCCGAGCAGCCGGGGAGCATGAAGCTCGAGAGGGCCACTGCGGACGCTGCGGCGAGCACGAACCGAACCGTCTCCAAAGCCGTTCGCTGCACGGCCATGGCGTACGGCATCGGAGCCCGCAGTTCAAGGGGAGGGGGAGTTGGAGTCAAGTGGGCCTCAGGCAGGACCACGCGAGCCACATCGCCACGAGAGCGAAAAGAACTGCACGGGCGTACCGTTTCTGGGCAATCCCGCGATCGATCCACGTTACCAGCGCACAGAGCACGCCAAGGACGACGAGCCCGGTGAGACGAGATACCTGCTTCATGGCGGACAGCGTATGGCGCGTCCTTGGGGTGCGCCCGGACACGAATCCGGACAGAGTCTTGGTGCGGCCGTTCAGCGGCGGCGTTCGAGGCGGGCGAGCAACATGTCGTCTTCGATGCGTTTCGTGATGGCGACGGCGCGCGTGAGAATGTCGGGTACGTCGGGGTGTTCGGGATCGATGTGCGCGAGCATGTTGAGGGACATCACCCGAAGCCGCAAATGCCCACCATCGCCTGCATGTCGAAGTGCATCCTGCGCATGCTTCCGCGCGGCCGCGCGGTCACCTTCTTTCCACGTCGCATACGCGAGGCCGTTCGCCCGTCGCCAAAGGACGAACGGAGGCGCATCTTTCGACGGAATCCGTTCGTACAGCGTCTTGGCGGTCGCGCGGTCGGCCGACGATTCGCGGTTCAGCTGAAAGGCTCGTTGGTCGAGGACTCTTGCTTCGTAGCATGTGCGATCTTCGCCTGGAGGAAGTGCCAAAACCAACGCTTCGACCTCGTGCAAACGCCGCAGCGCTTCGTCACGCGAGGAAGGTCCTTGGATGTAAGCCGCCATGAGCTCTGCCTCGATACGCGCAGCGAGGGGCGCCTGCGGCAAGGTGCGCTCGGCCGATTGAAGAAGCTCCTTGGCGGCAGCGGCATCGTTGCGGCGGAGCGCGATCGATGCGCGTGCGAGCGTGATCCAGACGCGGCTGTCGCTACGCTCGGTCGTCGGGGGATGATCCCACAGGCGCACGAGGTCTTCGCATACGCCGACGGGAAGATCGGCGAACCGTGAGTGGTAGGAAGCCATCCAACGAAGGCGCGCCTCGACGGCCTCCGGCAAACCGAAGACGCGCAGGAGAAGACTGCCCCACTTGCCGCCGGGCCGCAGTCCTCGAAGTCTGAGGCGCCGCAGAGCGCGCTCGATGGAGGCAACGTCATCCTGCCAGCTGCGAGCTGCCGCCACTCGCTCTGCGACCGCCGTCAGCGTGCCGTGGTCGCGCGTGAGACCCTCGAGGTAGTCGCCCCACGTGAACCCGGCGACGAAGCGCCCGGGGGACGCGCCGGCTTCGTCGCCCATCTGCTGCATGAGGGAAAGGGTATCTTCCGGAGCGGGCGTGGCGGCTACCAAAGATTCATATTTTTCCTGCGATTTGGCTATCCTGCACGCCCATGGCGGATCGCGTCACGAAAAACGGCGGGTTCACTGCGCCCACGGGCCAGGCGGACTCCGATTCGGCGTCCGTCGACACCCTTCTCGAGGGCGTTCTGGGCGGTGACGTTCAAGCCGCCAAGGCCCGCATTCCCAAGCGCGCGCGCCAAGAGACGGCCCCTGGTCTGTCGGTCATCATCGACGAAGATCCGCCGATGGGAGGAAGGCGAAAGGCATTCTTGCCCGAGGAAGAGCAGGTCGCGCGGATGGCACCCACCATTCCGTCGAGCCTCCGTGAACAAGCGGTTGCTCGTGACACGATCGTCTCGGACGGCCCTCATGGGCAAGACGGGCGTACTTCGAAAGGTCGAAGTCTCCTGTTCGTGGGCTTCGTTGGCGTCGCACTCGTCTTCATTGCCATTGGTGCCGCGGGGCTGTTTTGGGGGATCGAGGCCTCGAAAAGAGCAGAGCGCGCAGCAGAGCTCGCCGCCTCGGCCGCCGCGAAGGTCGCGACCTCACCTGCGTCCGTGAGTCCTTCGAGCAGTCCAATGTCTTCGTCCGTGCCCGCCGCTCCGTCCGCGTCTTCCACTGCGGCGCCATCGGCTTCTCCGACGTCGTCGGTCGCGAGCACCCGCGTCGTCACACCTGGTGCGCCGCCGTCTTCGACGTACGGACACCTCGTCCCGGGAGGTCGACATTGAGCTTTCGTGCGAAGGGGTGGTCGCTTGCCTTGTTCCTCGCGGTCGCACTTTCTGCGCCGAACGTCTTCGCGGGTGAAGGCAGCGGCAGCGCGAACAAGGAGGCCGACGCGCGTTTCGAAGAAGGAGTGAAGCTCCTGAAGAAGGGAAAGTTCGAAGAAGCGCGTGTAAAACTCACGCAATCCTTCGCGCTCGACCCGCTCCCGAACGTCGC
Organism: Polyangiaceae bacterium; assembly: GCA_046351415.1. GTDB lineage: Bacteria > Myxococcota_A > Polyangia > Polyangiales > Polyangiaceae > JABFRG01. The sequence continues at coordinate 296,119 of JAXLYO010000008.1, forward strand.
ATTGTCGCTCGCTATCGCAGAAGACGCGCTCGGCAGACACGTGGAAGCGTTACGTCATGCCAAAGTGTTCCTGGAGCACCCGAAGTCCGACCCGAAACGCGTCGCCGAAGTACGCGACACGCTCTATCAAGACCTCTGGAAGAAGACCGCACACGTTCACGTCGTCGCGGAGCCTGGTGCAGACGTGATGGTCGACACGGAATCGGTCGGACGCGCACCCATCGCGGGAACCGTCGATATGCTGCCCGGTGAGCACACGCTTCGTTCGGGTGCGCATGCGGAGAACGTACGCATTGCAGCGGGCGAGACCAAAAACGTGGATCTTGCACCGAAGTCCGCTGCGGGAGCTCTGGCCGCGCAGACTCCGGGGGGAGGCCCCGCGCCGGCCCCGAGTGCGCCTCCCCCAGGGGTCCAGCAGCCCGCACGAGAACCTTCCAGCGCGACTGCGAAGTACGTGGTCGGTGGCTCCTTGCTGGCGCTCGGCGTGGGCGCGTTCGTGACCGGCGTGGTCTTCTCGGTTCAGGGCCAAAGCGCGCGCGCGGATGCCGATGCGCTGTTCGCGAAGCCTGCCACATGCGACCTGACGCCCACGGACCCGCTGTGCATCAAGGCCGCCGACCTCACGTCTCGTGTGAACGACAAAGCGACGCTGGCGACGGTGTTCTACGTCAGCGGCGCCCTTCTGGGGCTCGGTGGCGTGGCGACACTCGCGCTCTGGCCGGATCCGAAGCCGGACGCGAAGAAGAATGCGGCCTCGGTGCGCGTTGCACCTGGCTTCGGAAGCTTGCACCTTACAGGTACCTTTCGATGAATCTCCGAGCAAGAAGCCTCCTCGTGCTCACGGCTGCGGCGTTGCCGTTCGTCCTTGCGAGTGCGTGCGTGACGCGTCTCGATGGCGTGTGCGACGTGAACAACGCCTGCACGGGCGACCCCGATGGCAGCGTGAAGGATGGCGGTGGCGACGCACTCGTCCCCCCCGGTTGCGCTTCGGGTAAGGACCCAAAAGACGACCCGAACTGCGTGAGCGACGGCAAGGGTGTGTTCGTGAAGGCGGGGGCATCTGGCGGCGACGGAACACGGGGCAAGCCGTTCGGTACGATCGGTGAAGGTCTGGCGAAGGCCGCGGGTCGCGCGGTGTTCGTGTGCGAGGGCACGTACGCCGAGGCGCTGGAATTGAGTGGCGCAGTGGCGCTGTATGGCGGCTTCGACTGCGCGACGTTCGCGCACGCAGGCAAGAAGAGCACGCTCGCATCACCGAAGGCGCTCGCAGTGACGGTGAAGCCAGGGGCCGCGGTGGTGCTGCAGGACTTCGTGGTTCGAGCGGCAGACGGATCTACGCCAGGGGAATCGAGCGTGGCAGTGTTCGCGAACGCTGCGCAAAGCGTGCAGATTGCACGTAGTGAGCTGACGGCGGGGGCCGGGGCGGCCGGGGCTATGGGGCAGGCGGGAGCTGCGGGCGAGGCAGGCGACGTGGGGAAAGCGCCAGTCGGTAATGCGGGCGGCGATCCGGGCGTGCGGACGTGCAACGACGGAACGAAATCGGTTGGGGGTGCAGGTGGAGCGGTGAACGCGGGGCCGACCTTCGCGCCGGGGACTGACGGAACGTCGACACCTGCGAACTACATGGAAGCAAACGGAGCCTTCACCGGGGCTGGCGGTAGCGCGTACGACGGAAACCCCGCGACGAGCGGACGCGCGGGAAAAAACGGCGCTCCGGGGAGCACGCTGGGCGCGCCCGCAGACATTGATGGCACACTCGACGGGGCCGGATGGATCGCTTCGTCGGGGAAAGCAGGCGGAACGGGATTCCCAGGCCAGGGCGGCGGCGGCGGTGGTGCTGGTGGCTCCGACGGTTCCGGTGGTCCCGGCGGTGGGGGCGGGAGCGGGGGCTGCGGCGGTGGGAGCGGGGCCGGGGGCCAAGGTGGCGGCAGCAGCATTGCCATCGTAGCGTTCCAGAGCGAGGTGAAGCTCACGGACACGAAGCTCGTTTCCGGAGTACCTGGAGCCGGCGGACAAGGCGGCACGGGCGGTGCAGGCGGCGGCGGCGGCGGCGGCGTGGGTAGCGTCACTGGCGCGACGGGCGGCGGCGGTGGGAACGGCGCGGGCGGCAATGGGGGAGGCGGCGGAACGGGCGGCTCCTCGTTCGGTGTACTCTACAAGGGTAAGGCGCCGATGATCAGTGGCGCCGCGGTGACCGACGCACCGACGGCGAGCTACCATACGGGCGCAGCGGTTGCGGACAACGGAGGTCCACCGGGTGACCGGGGCCCCGCAGGAAAGATCGGCGCGCACGATGGCAACCCGGGCGTTGCGGGCGCCAAAGGCCGTGCGGGCAATGCGGCAGCCGTGCGTGAAGTGAAGTAGTCGAGTTCGACAGCGACAGCGAATTCGACAGCGACTTCGAGTTCGACAGCGACGGCGACGTCGAATCCGATCTCGAGGGCGAGAGCGACCTCGACAGCGACGTGTGTCGAGCGCTACCTAGCCCACAAGAGGCTCAGATCGAGCTCGATCGCATCGAACGGGACCGCGCGCACGACTGCGGTGCCTGAGTAGACGTCGCGTACGCGAAACGAAGCACCGTCGAGCTCGAGGACTTCGAGGGTTAGAGCTTCGGGGTCCACGAACCATACGTGCTTCACCTCTTCCGCCGCGTACACGTTCAGTTTGTCGCCCCGATCGAGCGCCGCGCTGGAAGGAGAGAGCACTTCGCACACCCAATCTGGGCTGAGGACGAAGTACGCCTTGTCGACCGGCATCTCCGGCATGCGCTCGCGTCGCCACCCTGCCAAGTCGGGCACGAGCACGTGCCGTCCAAGATGCAGCTCGGGCTCGTCCAGGAGGAGCCACCCCCCCGGGCCACCGCGACCTCGCTTGAATGGCGGCCCTAGCTCTTCGCCGAGGGTCGTCGCCGCCTGAGCGTGCTTCGGGGCGGGCCGAGGATGCGCATGCAGCACGCCGAACACGAGCTGCCCGGTGACATGAGGGGGCAACGCGAGCAAGTCGTCGTACGTGGCTTCTCGCGACGCGCCTTGGGCCATGAGGGAATCATAGCGTGGGCGGCCCCCCGGCGCGAAGGGGCCACGTGACTATCGCGCCAGAACCTCAAAGCCGGGAGAGCATCGCGGACAGCCGAGCTGCGAGCCCAATGATTCTGCGAGCGTGTTCGGCCGACGCCACACCCAAGGCGGCCGAGAGATCGAGCGCCGCCGCAACCTCCGCCGCCGAACCGCGAGCACAAGAGAAGAACTTTCGACGCATCGGAAGACTCGAGCTCGGAAGCCCCTCCGCCAGATTCAGAAACGCCGACTTCGCCGCCCGCGAAGCCTGCTCCCGCAACTCCGAATCCCGAATCGCCGCCAACTGAACGAGCACCACCAGCTCCCGAGCCGCCCGATAAACATCCAACCGCATAAACCCAAATTCCTGACCGACTTTTTCTTGCATGCCCAACCCCCAGCGCAGCTTTCGTGACAGCTGATCCATCGCAAACCGCCGCCCCCAATCCGACAGCTGGCGCGAAAGGTGCGCGTCCAGGGCTGCAAGAAAAAGTCGGTCAGAGTGCTGAGCCGAGTTCGAAGCAGTCAAAGTTCACCGCCGAAGTCGCTGTCGAAGTCGCAGTCGCAGTCGCAGTCAAAGGTAAGCGTACGGCGATGGACGTCCTGACAGCGTGAGCGTCGCAGTCGCAGTCGCAGTCGCAGTCGCAGTCGCAGTCGCAGTCGCAGTCGCAGTCGCAGTCGCAGTCGCAGTCGCAGTCGCAGTCGAAGTCCCCCTCGACGTCGACCCGCTACAAATCGTTGATGTTGTAATCCTTCAGCTTGTACAAGAGCGCCCGATGGCTGATCTCCAAGATCTCCGCCGCGCGGGTGCGATTGCCCTTCGTCTTCTGAAGCGCCCGCCGAATCAAGATCTCCTCGATCGCGGAAACGGTCTTCTTGATCGATAGCTCCCCGCTCTCGATGCGCTGCTGAACGGGGTCCATCGCTTGCCTGAGGCGCTCCGGCATGTCGCGTTCTTCGATGACCTCGCCTTCCGCGAGCACCATGGCACGCTCGATCGTGTTCTCGAGCTCACGCACGTTTCCAGGCCAGCCGTAGTCGAGCAGCAGCTTGCGCGCGTCGTGGGAGAGCCCGCGAAGATTCGTGCCGAGGCGTGCGTTGTTGCGGGCGATGAAGTGGTCGACGAGGAGCGACACGTCTTCCTTGCGCTCGCGGAGCGGCGGAATGGCGAGCGAGAGCACGTTGATGCGGTAGAACAAATCTTCACGAAAGCGGCCCGCCTTGGCTTCGGCGCCCAGGTCGCGATGCGTGGCTGCGATGATGCGCACGTCGACTTTCGTGTCCTTCGTGTCGCCGAGCTTGCGGATGATCTCTTCTTGCAGCGCACGTAACAGCTTCACCTGGAGGCTGAGCGGGAGCTCGCCGATTTCGTCGAGGAAGAGCGTGCCGCCATTCGCTTCTTCGAAGAGCCCTCGTTTGTCGGAGCTCGCATCGGTGAATGCACCCTTGCGATGACCGAAGAGCTCGCTCTCGAGCAGGTTCTCCGGAATCGCGCCGCAGTTGACCGCGACGAACGGGTGGCTTTTCCTGGATGAACGGTTGTGAATGGCGCGCGCCACGAGCTCTTTGCCGACGCCGCTCTCGCCCGTGACGAGGACCGTCGTCTTGTAGTCGGCGATCTTGTCGATGGTGCGAAAGATGACGTTCATCGGTTCGCTCTTCGCGAGGATCGATTCGAACAGGTGGTCTTTCTGAATCTGTGCGCGGAGGGCTTTGTTCTCGCGCTTCAACGTTTCGCGCTCTTCGGCTTTGCGTAGCGCGAGCACGACCTCGTCCGCCTTGAAGGGCTTTTGGACGTAGTCGTAGGCACCGTGCTTGATCGCTTCGAGCGCCATGTCGACGTTGCCGTATGCGCTCATCACGATGACGGTCGCATGATGGTTCTTTGCACGAAGCGCCGAGAGCAGGTCGAGCCCTCCCATCTTCGGCATGCGTACATCGGTGAGGATGACGTCGGGGTCGAACGCATCGAGTTTCGCGAGCGCGTCTTCGCCGCTCTCGGCCACATCGACTTCGTAGTTGTGCTTCGAGAGGAGGGTGCGGAGCACGAGTCTGATGTTCTCTTCGTCATCGACGACAAGTACGCGTCGCATCTTCTCGTTTCCCTCGGTGGAGCTCAGCTACGCAACCGTTGCGTAATGAATCCAGTATGCGCTCAACTGCGAACTATTCCAAGGGTTTGCATTGCGCAGAGTTTGCAGTTAAGAAGAGGGACGTGGAATTCGGAATCGACCGCGTCGCCTCCCTCGTCCCGCGTCTCCGGGGCAAACGTTTCGGGCTCTTGGCGCATCCCGCTTCGGTCGATGCGCGCCTGTCGCACATCTCCTCCGTTCTTCGGCGCGAGGGGTTGCGGCCCGAAATCATCTTCGGCCCCGAGCACGGCTACGGCGGCGAAGCGCAAGACATGATTTCCGTCACGGATGCGCGCGACCGCGATGGCATCGTCGTTCGCAGCTTGTATGGCGCCGAAGAGTCGGCTCTTTCACCGAACCCCGAGGACATTCGAGGGCTCGATGCGATCGTGGTCGACTTGCAGGATGTGGGCGCGCGTTACTACACGTTCATCTGGACGGCGGTACTCGTCCTTCGCGTTGCCTCCAAGTTGGGGGTGCCGCTCATCGTCCTCGATCGTCCGAATCCGCTGGGAGGGACGGTCATCGAAGGACGTCTTCCCGAAGCACCGCTCTATCACTCGTTCGTCGGCCTCGAGCCCATGCCCATTCGGCATGGGCTTACGCTCGGTGAGGTCGTGCGGTGGCGTGCACGGGAGGAAAAGCTCCCTCCTGAATCGGTGGAGGTCGTCGAGGTCCTCGGGTGGCAACGCGACGCCGAGGCGCCTTCCTGCGATAGGCCGTTCGTGATGCCCTCCCCCAACATGCCCGACTACCTCACCGCACGAGTCTATCCGGGAGCGTGCTTGCTCGAAGGCACCAATCTTTCCGAAGGGCGGGGGACTACACGCCCGTTCGAACTCGTAGGTGCGCCCTGGCTCGATGGCGAACGACTTGCTGGAGAGCTGATGAAGACGGGGCTGCCAGGCTTCACGGCACGGCCCGTATCGTTTCGACCGATGTTCCAAAAGCACGGCGGACGTGACTGCGGAGGCATCTACGTGCACGTGACCGATGGGCGGTTCCGGTCCGTTGCGACATACGCAGCCCTCATTGCGTGTGCCTACAGCCAAAACCGCGAGCATTTTCGCTTCCGCACGGAGCGCTACGAATTCCGCGACGACGTTCCGGCGCTCGACCTCCTTTGCGGAGGGCCCCATGTCCGCGAGGCCATTGTCCGGGGCGACAGTCCGCGCGAGGTGGCCGAATATCTTTCCCAGGTTTCACCAAATGGCGAGAAATTCACGAAGGATTACTGGGGAAGTGCGCTGCTTTACCCGCCATCGGCCTAGCCATGGCGTTTTACGCCGACTAGACTCCTGCCCATGAGTAGTGGCGCGTCGGCAAGCCTGGTAGGGCGCACGATCGCGGCCAAATTCCAGCTGCTCGAGCTTCTCGGCAGCGGCGCCATGGGCGACGTCTATCGCGCCAAGCACCTCAAGCTCGACCGTGAAGTCGCGCTGAAGATCTTGCATCCGTCCCTTCGCCACGACGAGACGTTCGCGACGCGTTTTCACCGCGAAGCACGCGCTGCCTCGCGCCTCGACCATCCGAACTGTGTCGCCGTCCTCGATTTCGGCGAAGACGAAACGGGGCTGCTCTACATCGCGATGGAGCTCTTACAGGGCGTCGATCTCTTCGAGGTCATTCACAAAGAGTGGCCGCTCGATCGCAATCGCATCATCGAGATCATGCGCCAGACGCTCGCCGGTGTCGCGAAGGCCCACGAGAACGGCATCGTCCATCGCGACCTCAAGCCCGAAAACATCATGATCGTCCGTCGCTCGAACGACGATGGTGAAGAGATCGAGTGGGTGAAGGTTTGCGACTTCGGCATCGCCAAGATGAACGACCCGGAGCAAGAAGACCCCTCCGAGCGTCGTCTCTCGATCAAGGGCCACATGATGGGCACCCCCGAATACATGTCGCCCGAGCAAGCCCGCGGTGACGCGCTCGACGTGCGCAGCGACATCTATGCACTCGGCGTCGTGCTCTACCAGATGCTCGTGGGTCGCGTTCCGTTCGAAGGGCCGACGCCGCTCGACATCGCGGTGAAGCACCTCAACAACGATCCCGTTCCGCCGCGCGATCGCTTGAAAGACATCGACCCCACGCTGGAGGTCATCTGTCTCACGGCGATGTCGAAAGAGAAGTCCCAGCGCTACCAGTCCGCACGAGAGATGCGCGCGGTTCTGAAAGCTGCGCAGGACGGGAGGCCGCTATCGAGCGTCATCCCGGACGCGACCGGAGCATTCCCATCGCTTCCTCCGCTCTATACGCCTCCGCCGCCGCTCAGCAGTCGTGAGGCGCTCTCGGGAGCGGTCCGCGGTGTGCAGAGTGGCAGTGGCATGACGCCGATGGGAACGGTCGCGGCGACATCGCAGGCGCCCCGCACGAGCAGGCGCAGCGCAGCACCCTTCGTCGTCGTCGCAGGGCTCGCGGCAGCGGTGGTCATGGGCGTCGTGACGTACATGAAGGGGCCCGGTGCCGCGCCCAAGGCAAGCGCGAGCGCGGATTCGCGTCCTGAAGCGCTCGCTCCGGTGAAAACGTCCTCTGCGCCGTCCATGGTCACCGCCCCCATTCCACCTACGCTCGCCCCGACGCCCTCGGGTACGATGGTTCGTCCGCTTCCGAGCGCGCAGGCATCGTCGAAGGCCCTCTCGCTCCCCGTCGTGCCTCACCTCGGAGACCTGCCCCAGCCATCGCCGAGTGCACGTGGAAGCGCGGCGGAGGATGCCTCCGCGCCGTTTTCTGCGACGCATACCATCCGCGCATCGATCACGTCGGGACCAACCGGCAATCTTCGCAACTCGGTTCAATCTCGCATGGGCGGCCTTCGTGCTTGCTACATTCGAAGTCTCGAAACGCTCGGTCATTGCGCGGCCGGTCAAGGCTCGCTCGTCGTCCAGCTGAACGACAAGCAGATGGTGGCCACGGCCACGCTTTCCGGCGTCGATTTTCTTCCGTCGCTCGCGGGCTGCGCATCGATGTTCCCTGGCCTCATGATCGAAGAGCCCGAAGCGCAGTCCGCGACGTACGGCATTTCCTTCACGTGCGACTGAAGCGATGAATCTCGCGTACTTCGTCGTTCTCGTGAGTGCACTCATCTTCGTGCACGAGTTCGGGCACTTCATCGTGGCGAAGTTCTTCAACGTGAAGGTCCTCACGTTCTCGATCGGCTTCGGTCCGAAGATTCTCCGCATTCGCGGCAAGGAGACCGAGTACTGCCTCGCTCTTCTGCCCTTCGGCGGGTTCGTACGCATGCTCGAAGAATCGTCCGGAGGAGGGGACATTCTCCCGGAAGAGCGCGCCCGCACCTTCGAAGCCCAAGCGTATTGGAAGCGTGTGCTCATCGTGCTCGCAGGTCCGGCGATGAACGTGCTCTTTCCGGTCGTACTCTACACGACGGTCTTCTTGGAAGACCGCACGTTCCACGCACCACTCGTCGGCTCGATCGAACCTGGCAAACCCGCGGACGGCAAGCTGATGCCTGGCGACGCGGTGATCGCCATCGACGGAACCGAGGTCACGAGCTTTCCGCAGATCCAAGCGTACGTTGCTGACCACCCCGGTGCACCGCTGAAGTTCCTCGTCGATCGCGACGGCAAGCGCACGGAAGTGTGGGTGACGCCCGCCAACGAAGTGCGTCGCGTCGAACCCGCGGAGCTCGACCTCTACGAACACGAAGGCAAGGTCGGCATCTCTCCGAAGTTCGGTGCTGCGGTCGTCGGCCTCCCGCGCACGGATGCCGTGGCGCATCGCGCGGGGCTTCGCACCTTCGACCGGGTCATCTCCATCAACGGTCGCAAGGTCGATCGCTACGTCGACCTCATCAACTTGCTTTCCCAGAACCGCGGCGACGCGGTCGTCTTGACGGTCCTTCGGCCCGTGCCTGTCAGCCAGGCTCTTGGCGGGCTCTGCGACTTCTCGCTCGTCGAGCCGGTGATGATTCAGCTGACGCCGCTGCCACGCGAAGCCGATGCTCGCCTCGACGACTTTGCTGCCCGTGAACGAGACGTGCTTGCTCGCGTTGGAGCCGAAAGCTCGGAGATGTACGTGGCGTTCGTGCCTGAAGGTTCCAGTGAATGGAAGGCCGGCCTTCGCGTGGGTGATCGCGTGACGAGCCTCGACGGCGTGCAACAACGTCGTTGGCGCACCATGGAGGCCTCCCTCAAGGGCGAGCCGACGCAGATGCACGAGCTCGCATGGACGCGCGCAGGCGACCTTTACTCCGGGCGCTTCCAGATGCGCACCGAATCCTGGGTCGACGACGCGGGCAAGCGTCACGAACGCTACGTGTTCCGCACGATGCACTGGCTTCCTGACGCGCCTGATTCGCTCGTCCCGAATCCGCATCCGTTCCTTTACGCGGTGAAGCGTGGGGTCACGGAGACCGCCAATGTCGTGCGCTACATCGTCGTCGGGTTCTGGCGTATGGCGCAGGGGCGCCTCAGCCTCTCCAGCATGAGCGGACCCATCCGCATGTACGAGCTCGCGGGCGAAGCGGGTGCGCGTGGTACGACCGAATTCCTGTGGGCGATGGCCGTCATCTCCGCGAACCTCGGCCTCGTGAATCTCCTCCCGGTGCCGGTGCTGGACGGCGGACACTTGCTCCTCTTTTCGATCGAAGTCGTGCTTCGTCGCAGGCTTTCGCTCGGCGTACGAAAGGGCGTGAGCCTCTTCGGTATGGCCATCTTGGTCATCTTGATGCTGATCGCATTCAAGAACGACATGGCGCCGCGCTGGGACGACCTCGTGCTCGCAGTGAAAGAGCTTTTCTCGAGCTGAGCTCGCAAGTCAGCGACGAAGCGTGAACCAAGCCACCGCCGCAGCGATGACGAGCAACGCGACGGTCCAAAGGAGCTTCGGCGGTCCCTCTTTGCGGGGCTCTACCACGACGGCTTCGGCCGATTCGCTCTTGGCCACCGACTGCGGTTCGACGACGAGCTCCGGCTTGGCGGGGCGCGGACCGGGCTTGGGTTTTCCTTCCGTGGCCAATCGTCGCTCGACCTGCCGCGCCTTTTGCGCCGCATCGATGAACGTGGGTTCGAAGGCCAGAGCTCGGCGATAGGCTGCGAGCGCCCGCGGCAAATCGGACGCATGCGCCGCGATTTCTGCTGCGACGAAGTGCACGAGCGCTACCGAGTGGTTCGTCGCGAGCGCTTCTCCAAGGAGCGATTCCAAACTCGCTTGGGTCTCTTCGACCTCGGCCGGAGCCGATGCGATGGCGTTCTTCCACTTCACGTACGCGAGGAAGACGGCGTACTCCATCTCTTCTGGAGCTTTCGCGTGGGCCTTCTCGAGCTCGAGGAGCGCCCGCGGCCACTGCGCCACGCGACAGAGTGCGCGAGCGTTGACGTAGTGCATTTCGCTGAGAAGCCGTGCATCGCGATCGTCCCACGGATTGCGGTCGGGGACTTTGCGAACGCTCAGCTGCACGCGGTTGAGTTTGAGTCTTGCGATGTTGCTCGGGTCGGGGTTGCCGAGACTCTCGGAAGCGGCGGTCGCTGCTTCTGGGCTGGATGGCTCTGGCTTCAGGCCTTCGACGGGCGTTCCGCGTGCTTCCACGCGTCGCGAGATATGCATGCCGGACGGTTCTTCGCTTTCGTCGGGAACTTCGTCTTCGATGCGCTTGCCAGGGAAGGGCTCGTCCGCCAGTTCGAGCGCATCGGCGAGAAGCATGCCCATGAACAGTGCGCGCTCGCCGTCCTGCGCCTGCACGATTTCGTGTACGTCGACCAGGCTCCGCATCTTCGTGCGCAGGGCCTCGGGGGCGGTTCCGAGAATGGTCGGGTCGATGACGCGGGCATATTGATGCGCGAGTGGTTCGAGGACTTTCTTCACGTCGCGGTCGTCGAGACGCTTCGAGATGTCGACGTAAAGAAGCGAGAGATCCGCCGGGAACTCTCCGGTGTCTTTGCTCTGGCGGGTGCGGAGGGGTCCTTGTTCGTCGAAGGCGGCCGTCGCATCGAGGTCGGAAAGGGCTGCTGCCGCTCGGAGGCGCACTTGCAGATGCAGTGCAGAGACCACCTGTTCGCGCTTTGCCATGCGTAGGTCCGACACGAGGTCACCGAGGCGCGCCTCCTGTCGGCTGGCCATCGAGTCGAGCGCCGCAGCGTATTCGTCCCAGGTGAGGAGTTCGTGGGCGACCATGATGCGTCCGAGGCGCTCGCTGAGGTTTCCGCCCTCCGCCCAGACAACCACACCTTCGCTCAGCCAAAGGGTGGTGACGGAGGCGCCCGCCCCGCCCGTGATACGGAGAGCGCCAGAGCGCTTCTCGCGCACGACCCTTTCGAACTCACCCAAGGCCTGCGATCGCTTAGAGAATGCAGCGAACCCTCCGCCCCCTCCTTTGGGGGAAGTTGGTGCGGCACCGTGGGCGTCGCGCATGTTGGCCATTCTCTCTATTATCCGCTGCCCTCGCCAACTCCGCCACCATGAGCTCGCCCATTCGGGACGAATTCGACGGGGGTGATGTAGGTCCTGCGCCCTCAGGCCTTCCACTTCGTCTTCGAAAGCTTCAGAATCTCGCGGAACTCGGCGGCGGTGACGGGCACGACGCTGATGCGCGAGCGCTTCACGAGGAGCATGGCGGATAGTGTGGGATGGGCTTTCACGGCGGCGAGCGTGACGGGTTCCGAAAGCGCTGTCACCGGCTCGAGGTCGACGGCGCTCCAGTCTTCGCCTTTGGCCGAGGCATCCGGGTACGCGGTCTTCTTCACGCGCGCTATCCCCACCATCTCCTTGCCTTCGTTCGAGTGATAGAAGAGGGCGAGGTCGCCTTTTTCCATGGCGCGAAGGTTGTTGCGTGCTTCGAAGTTGCGAACGCCATCCCACGTCGTGACGCCGTCTTTCACCAACTTGGACCACGGATAGACGGAGGGTTCACTCTTCACGAGCCAGTAGTTCATGCGATCGCACTCTGCCATGGGGCGGCCCGCAGCTCTATGGACACCTGCACGCGCGTGCGGACCGGCCAGGGAATTTGTGGCTTTTCCCGCGCGCTTGCTACCATCTCGGGGGTGGAACAGAGCGAGCTGGGGGAGGGCGCATCCCTCGAAAGAGATCGGGAGGAAGCCCACTTCCGTATCGAACGCGCGTACGAGCTCGCGTGGCACGCCGTGCAGCTTGCACGGACCTACGAGGCCGAAGCTGCCCGCGAGGAGAGCGAACGCGACCTGAACCAAGGACGAAACATCGACCGGCGGGTCATCGCGTGTGTGGAGCGCATTCGTGAACTGCGATCCTTCGTTCGAGCGGAGCGAATGGCGCTACGCACGATGCCCTCATCGGGTTCATCGGAAGTGCGTCCAGGGCTACGCAAGGCCGAAGCAAATGACCCGCGACATCCGCGCCAGACTGAACAGACGTACGAGATCCGATTCACGAAAAAGTTGTCGTATAAAAGTTGACGGACGACTTCGTGGAGGCCACGCTTAACGCATACGAAACGAGAATAGAGGTTTCACATGCGTCCTTCAGCGGAACCCCCAAGTCATCGCTCACGCTGGCATTCCACGAGCCAAGCGGGCGGACGAGTCTTGCGTGTACTGACTCTCCCAGTTCTTCGGTTGAGAGCCCTTCAATTCACGGCGTCGGTCGCGATTGTCGTTGCGGTCTTCGGTCCCCAGCAGGGTGGAGCGAGCCCCGCAAAAGCATCGACGGGCAAAGAAGCCCAGGGCCCCGGTTCAGGGGCTACACAGCCCCAAGATCGCATGGCGCAAGCCGCACTGGGCGGCGCCGCAACGGAGGCAACCCCGACGCGGAAATGGCAGCTCGTTTCGGGGCGCAGTTGGCAGCTCCTCAGCGACAAGAGTGAACCTACTTCCGTGACGGATGCGCGTGAAGGCAACCGCGGCTCCTGCCCGGCTGGCATGGTGTCCGTGCGCGGGCGCATGGTGGACGAGCCGAACCTCGATGCCCTCCAGCTTCGTGCATGTACGAAGTGGATCTCGAGGGAGTTCCCGGAACGTTGTGCCGAGTACGATCGCGACAAGTGGCTCGCCATCGTGAAAGATCTACCGACCAAGCCGATGGACTTCTGCATCGATCGCTTCGAGTACCCGAACGTCAAAGGCCAGAACCCGATCGTCATGGTCACCTGGTACGAAGCGCGCGATTCGTGCAAGGCGCAGGGCAAACGCCTTTGTACGGAAACCGAATGGACGTTCGCCTGCGAAGGCGAAGAAGCGACGCCGTACCCCACCGGCTACAGTCGCGATCCGAAGCACTGCGTCATCGACGAGCCTTGGGGCATGCCGAAGGAGGGCTCGCTGCTTCCGCGTGACAGCGAGCACGCGATGCTCGAGGTGGACCGCCTCTGGCACGGGGAGCCGTCGGGCGGCGAGCGCAGCTGCGCGAGTCCGTTCGGGGTCTACGACATGACCGGTAACGTCGATGAGTGGACACGCTCCGCCATTCCCGGCGAACGCCCCTCGGTGTTGAAGGGTGGCTACTTCGGTCCCGTGCGAACGCGATGCAGGCCCGCAACGAAGGCTCACGGTGAAGGCCACGTCTACTATCAGCAAGGTTTCCGCTGCTGCGCGAACGACGCTCCGGCGCAGGCACAGGCGCAGGCAACTCGATAGTTTTCTTCGAAGTGGCTGCGACTCCGCGGTCGGACTAGGCTCATGCGCACATGCGCACGCTTCGAACCCTCTTTCTCCTGCTCGTGCTCACGCTTTCGGTAGCCTGCAAAGAGAAGAAGCCTCAGCTCGTGAGTGACCCCATCACCGGGGCCCACATCGTCGTTCCGAGGGACTTTCGCGTCGGGCCCATCCTCAAAGGGAACGACGAGGCCAACTCTCTGCTCAAGCTCCAAGCGTCGAACGTCTTCAAAGACATCGGCGTCGGCGTCGTGATGGAGTCCAAAGAGGACATCGCCGAGAAGCTGACACTCGATCGGTACATCGAGATTGCGTCCGAAAATCGCGCGAAGAACATCAAGAATGCAGCTCGGTCGGAGCACGTCGCGCGGACGGTGGACGGCCTCCCCGGCGTGCAGGAGACCGTGCGGGGCGCCGCCGGCACCGGTAACGTGGTCTACATGATTCTCTACCTGGAGAGTCCCACGCACTTTTACCAAGTCACAGCCTGGACCGCCCCCTCGCGGCTCACGGCGAACCGCGCCGTCATGCAGAGCATCCTCGATTCGTTCGGCGTTACCCCGACCGGGTCACAGTAGGGAAGAGCGGTTACGAACCGGTCTGCTTTTTCGCATCAGACTTGCGCGGCGAAGCCTTCTTGGGACCTTTCGCGAGCGAACGGTCGCTGCCTCGGTCCGACGGGGGTGCATCGTCGCTGTTCGCGGGAACCGTGGCCCCTGCCTCTTTGAGGCTGCGCTTGAGTGCTTCGAGAAGGTCGACGATCTGAGCCTTCGGAGCCTCCGGTGCGGTCGTGATCTCTTGGCCCTCGACCTTCGCTTGCACGGCAGCTTCGACGCGGTCGCGATAGCTGTCCGAAAATTTCGTCGGGTCGAACGCGTCGTTCGAAAGCTGCTCGATGAGCTTGTTGGCGAGCTCGAGCTCGATAGGTTTGAACTGGAACGCGCCTGCATGCTCGACGTCGTCGAACGACCGAACCTCGTCCGCATAGTAGAGCTCGTGGAGACAAAGACCGCCCTTGAACGCGCGTACGACGACGAGCTGTTCACGGCCGCGAATGAAGTATCGGCCCACGGCGAAGCGGTCAGCGGTAGCGAGTGATTCGGAGAGAAGGCGATATGCGCGCTCGCCGCCCTTGTCCGGGCCCAAGTAGTACGTCTTCTCGAAGTACGTGAGATCGACGGTCTCTGCCGGAACGAACTCGACCAGTTCGAGTTCCCCTGTCCGAGGCGACTCGAGCTTCTTCAGTTCGTCCTCTTGAAGCACGACATAGCGATCCTTCGCGAACTCGTAGCCCTTCACCATGTCGGTGCGCTCGACGTGTACGTTGTCGGTGGGGCAGAAATACTGCTGCTTCATCCGTCCACCGCACTTCGCGTGGAGCATGTTGAAGCTCACCGACTTGGCAGAAGCGGCCGTGTAGAGCTTGAACGGAATCGACACGAGTCCGAAGGAGATGTTGCCAGAACCGATGGAGCGCGCAGCCATCGTGCGATCGTAGCCGCGCCGGAGAGTTTGGTACAAACACGAAGCAATCGAGCACGGAAGAGCCGCACAAGACTTCAGCGATGAACGGTCGTTCAGCGCGCGCGGTGCCTATGGCACGTTCGAGGCAAAGCGGTGCGTGGCGGCGACCAATTCCTTCGCGATCCCGGGCTCGAACGCCGAGTGCCCCGCATCTCTCACGATGCGGAAATCGGCTTCGGGAAAAGCGCGGTGCAGGTCCCACGCAGACATCATCGGGCAAACGACGTCGTAGCGGCCTTGCACGATCACCGTCGGAATGTGACGGATGCGATCGACGTTCGCCAAGAGCGCGTTCTTCTCGTCGAAGAAGCCGCCGTTCACGAAGTAGTGACATTCGATGCGGGCGAACGCGTCGGCGAAGGTGTCGCCTGCCATGCGCTCGAGCAGGGTGGGATTCGGAAGCAAGTTGCTGGTGCTGCCTTCCCAAATGCTCCACGCTTTGGCCGCCTCGCTGCGGACCGTCGGGTCGCTGCTCGTCAACCGCTTGTAATATGCAGCCATCATGTCGCCGCGCTCGGCGGGAGGGATGGGGGCAACGTACTTCTCCCACGCGTCCGGGAAGAGAATGTGGCAGCCCTCCTGGTAGAACCAGACGAGCTCGTGTTTGCGGAGGAGAAAGATGCCGCGGAGCACGAGCTCGGTCACGCGGGAAGGGTGGGTCTCCGCGTAGGCAAGCGCGAGCGTACTTCCCCAGGAGCCTCCGAAGACCTGCCAGCGCTCGATGCCCAGATGTGCGCGGAGCACTTCCATGTCTGACACCAGATGCCAGGTCGTATTGTTCTCGAGCGAGGCATGGGGCGTGCTCTTGCCGCAGCCTCGCTGATCGAAGAGCACGATGCAGTAGCGCTCGGGGTCGAAGAAACGTCGTTGTTTCGGCTCGGTGCCGGCCCCTGGGCCACCGTGCACGAACACGACAGGCTTGCCCTTTGGATTGCCGGAGACCTCGTAGTAGATCTGGTGTCCGTCGCCGACATCGAGCATTCCTTCGCGGAGCAGCCTCGCCTCGGGATAGAGCGCGCTCGGCAGCGGCGCGGTCGTTTCGGGGGAGGCAGCGCTGGCGTTCGCGTTGGCTGAGGGAGTGGCGGCACCGGCTTCGGAGTTGGGTTGCGACATCGTGTTTGCTGGCACGTCGCCAAACTATCTCGTAGGCTGGGACTATGCGCGCTTTTTTCGTGTCTTGCGTGTCGGTTGGCGTTCTTGGCCTCGGGGTGGCGTGTGGCGGTGAAGATGCGACGGGAAATCAGCCCGATTCCTCGTCCACGTATTCGCCCGACCCGTACGACGGCGACCCCAAATCCGACGGCGGCATCACGGTGAAGGACAGCGGCACCAGCAGCAGCAGCGGCGGCAACGACGCGAGTCCGGACACGTCCACGTGCAACGACCCGGATGACCTCGGCGGACCCGAATCACCGAAGCAGCTTCCTGCCATCACGGACGACGACGTGAACCCGCCCCACAAGATCAAAGGCATCCTGTCGAGCAACAAGGACGTCGACGCTTACAAATACCTCGCGAACGATACGACTGGGCATGTCACGAACCTGAACGCGCAGCTGAATGCGCTCTCCGGCAAGCTCTGCCTCTTCATTGCGTGTGTCGGGGGTACGACGAAGATCAACAAATGCAGCAAGGGCACGGCCGCAACGGATGCGGCGAATCGCCCCGGGTGCTGCGACGCGAAGGACGTCGCCATCGACTACAACTGTACCGGGTTCGGTCAAATCGACGATTCCATCCAGGTGTATACCGAGGTGAGGCCCGACGCGAACACGCCCGCGTGCATGGACTACCTCGTCGAATACAACTTCTAGAGCAGCCCTCGATGTCCGACTTTTTTGGGGGGGCCACGGTCCTCGTCACGGGCGCATCGTCTGGCATCGGTGTTTGCTTTGCACGCCTGCTCGCACCGAAAGCGAAGAAGCTCATCTTGGTCGCGCGCCGTGAAGAGCGGCTTCGAACGCTCGCGGCCGAGCTGACGAAGGCGAGCGCGTCACTCGAAGTCGTGGTCGAACCTTGCGACCTCGGCAACGTGGCCGCCACCCGCGCCTTTGCGACGCGAATCGCTGCTGCACACGAAATCGACGTGCTCGTGAACAATGCGGGCGTGGGTGACTTTTCGACATTCGACATGTCGAACCTCGACAAGCTCGTGCAGATGATAGACCTCAACATCACCGGTCTCGTTGCGCTCACGCACGCCGTGTCGAAGACCATGGTGGCGCGGAGGGGGGCCGAACGAAAAAGGGGCATTCTCAACGTGAGCTCGGGCTTTGGTCTTTCGTTCGCACCGGGGATGGCCGCATACATCGGGACGAAATACTTCGTCACGGGGTTCACGGAGGCGCTGAGAGCAGACCTTTCCGGCACCGGCGTGCACGTGACCCAGCTCTGCCCAGGCCCCGTTCCGACGGAGTTCGAGGAGAACGCCGGCAACTTCACCGGGCACAAGGTTCCGAAGGTCGTCGAGGTCAGCGCCGAGGCATGCGCCGAAAAAGGGCTGCGCGGCCTCGCACGCAACCGTGCGATGGTCATTCCCGGGCTCATCATCAAGTTCGCGCTCATGCTCGGGCGTTATTCGCCCTGGTTCATCACGCGTATCGTCATGGGCTATTTGGGCCGTAAAGTCCGGGCGATTCAGGTCGAGGCCATGGCGAAAGGCACGTAAGCCACCCCGCCGCGAACTCGTCCTTCGGCTCTTCCGGGTGTAAGCTTCGTGTACCGATGAAGGTCTCCTTTCGCCTCGGGTCCATCCCCGTCCGTATCCACTTGCCGTTCCTCTTGGGAGCGTTGCTCGTGGGCGGCACCGTGGGCGATCCACTCCACATGGTGCTTTGGCTCTCCGTCGTGTTCGTCTCGGTCCTCGTTCACGAGCTGGGTCATGCCCTCGTTGGAAAGGCCTTCGGACTCACGCCTGCCATTGACCTCCACGGACTCGGCGGAACGACATCGTGGGAGCGGAAGGACAAGGACCTCACCCCCGGTCGCAGCATCTTGGTGAGTCTCGCCGGACCGTTCGCGGGCTTCCTCGTCGGTGGCATCACGCTCCTCGTCGTATTCCTCCGCGGCAAGCCGCCGGCGGGCATCCCCAGTGACGTCGTCCAGTACGTTCTCCTCGTCAACATCGGTTGGGGTATTTTCAACCTCCTTCCGATGCTGCCTCTCGATGGCGGAAACGTCATGGCGGCTTTCTTCTCGTGGTTCTCGAAAGAGAAGGCGCCCAAGGTCGCTCGCTATGCGTCCATCGTCGTGGCTTTGAGCGTGGTAGGGCTCATTGCCTTTCGATTCGGTGTGGCTTCGCTCCTTCAGCAGTGGGTATGGTTCTGCTTGCTCACGGCGTTCATCGTCATGCAGAACGTGCGTGGTATCCAGCTGCTGTCGAAGTTGGATGCGGAACAGCCGCTGCAAGGTGAACTCGATGAGGGCTTCCGCGAGATCGAGAAGGGCAACGGGGTACGTGCGATTGCCATCGCCGAGGCCGTGTTTGGGCGCAGCATCTCGTACGACGTCCGTCGAAGCGCGATCAAACTTCTCGCCTATGGCAGGCTGATGGAAGGGCAGTGGGGCCCGCTCATGCAGCTCCTCGAGGCGGCGCGTGTCGAGCTCGGTGCAGACGAACTCGCACGCTTCGAGCAGGCCGCGAAGGAGCTCGATCGCCCTGATGATGCGGCGCGTATCCACGAGCTCTTGCAGCAGACCGCCACGGGTATCTCGAGCGCGCGCACGTGAACGAAGAGCCCAAGGCAGCGGCGCAAGAGCCCGCGGAGCCGCCCAAGCTGCCTCCGCCGGTCTCCGCGAAGGTGAAGGCACGGGCGCGGTCTCTTCGTCGAGGCTTGGTTGCGCTCTCCGTGGGTGCGATGCTCTTTGCGGCCGGTGGCTTTCTGTATCGACGCTACCAAAGGCTGCCAGAGGTGGTTCCTCCTGCGTTTCGCTGCGAGGCCATCACTTCACCACGCACTCGCGATCGAGCCATTGACGAGTTCGAGAGTGACGTATCGAACCTGCGTGGCCTCGGCTCGTTCGAAATCATCGAAGGCGAACGCGGTGTCTCCGCCTCCCTCTTTCCCGTCGACCCGGCGAGAGGAGACGAGCTTTGGCAAGGTTTCCCGCTCGCGCGGAGTCCGTGGATCAAGAAGCAGCGTATCGAGCAGCGTTCGCGCTACATCGCGATTTCCGGCGGACAGTTCAGTCCGGTCGAGCGGTTCAGTCTGGTATCGCTCGGGCTCACCCCCGAGCTGTCGAAGATCCCCGGCGTGCGTTCGGTCGAGCTCTGCGGCGGCGCGCGACCGGAGACGCTCATCACGTTCTCGATGGATCGCGCTGGCGCGGTGGGCGCAACCACGAAGCAACTCGTCTCATCCGTCGGGCGTGAGCCTGCCGGCGTCCTCCGCGCCCCCTCGACGGAAGCAGACGATTCGCTCAAGAAACTCCTCGAACGCCCCGTGACGGCCGAGGCTCGCGTTCGAGACCTCGCGCGCGTCGAGGTGGCTGCGGCCCCTTCGCACTGCCGCGCCTTCCGTGGCGAATCGGAAGACGTGATGATCGTTCGCGTGTCCCTCGCTGTGGGGGCCGACGCACGTCTCGAAGAGGGCGTCGAAGCTTACGAGAAGAAGGCGCCGGCCGGGGTCCACATCCGGCTCCTCGGCTACAACCCGAGAGCGCAAAGCGCGGCGCACCCGACCCAGATCGAGCTGCACCTTCCGGTGCTCTCGCGTGACGAGGCTCCCAAAGTAGGGAAGAAGCTCCGTACGCTCTCGGACGAGGCGTTGGCCTACCTGCTCGCGGAAACAGACGGGGGCGTCGAGGCGCTCCTCAACGTGCCACCGACCGACGGCCGGAAGCCGGAGGAATACGAGCGCTTCATGCAAACAGAGCTCTCTCGAGCATTCGGGTGCGTGTATTCTGCAAATGTGCCGGCACTTCGCGTTCGGCTATCGTCGGGGCCCGACGTTCTGGCCAGTGCGCGGCAATTCGCAGAGACCGTGCGAACCCAAGCGGGGGTCCTCGCGGCCGAGGTGGTCTCGCCGGCGGCGCCTGCCGGCTACCTTCTCCAGATGCAACGCGTCCTCCAGCTCGGACTCGAGCCGACGGACGTTCACGATGCGTTCGCCCTGGCAACGGAAGGCAAGGATTCCTTCGGGACTCGCGTCAAAACCGACTTGCCGCTGGAGCGTGCATTCCTACTCGGAGAACGAGGCGCCAGGGTTCCACTGAGCGAATTGTTCGAAAAAGACGAGCGCGTCCGTTCGGCGCTCCGCGTCAACCGGCGCGTTCATGCAGACCTCTGTGTGACGTCCGCGTCTCTTTCCCCGGAAGAACTCGCAGGAAAGGTCGTCCCTCTCGCACGAAAGAGCGGATTCGAGGCGCATGCAGCTCGGTGGGTCGTGCGTTGACCCGCGGTACACGGGCGCGTAGGCTTTTTTGGTGACGATCAAACTCGTATCGCAGGTCCTGGACGACACCGTGAAACAACATGGCCATCGCGTGGCCATGCGTACGAAGCGGAACGGTGTGACGGAGATTTCAACGTTCAGCGCCTATCGTGAGCAGGCGCGTGCCGTCGCGAAGGCGCTCATGGCTGTTGGTATGAAGCCGGGCGAGGCGGTCTCGATCATTGGATTCAATTGTCCCGAGTGGGTGCTCGCAGACGTGGGCGCCATCCTCGCAGGCGGCATGCCCGCGGGCATCTACACCACCAGCTCCGCCGAGCAATGTGGGTATATCGCTGGCCACTCGGAGTCGATCGTCGCGTTTGCCGAGAACGCCAAGCAGGTGGAGAAGTTCGTGGAGGTACGGGGGACGCTCCCGAAGCTGAAGCTCGTCGTGCAGATGATCGGCGAGCCCAAGGCGGGTGACGCAGGTGTCGTTTCGTGGCAGGCCTTCCTGAAGCGAGCGTCGGAGGTTACGGATGCGGAGCTCGATGCTCGTATGGCAGCCCAAAAGCCGGACGACCCGTGCACGCTCATCTACACCTCGGGCACCACCGGCGATCCGAAGGCCGTCATGATCACACACGCGAACCTCACGTGCACGGCCGACCGGGCAGTCACTCTGCTGGGCTTTGGCGCAGAAGACCGCGGCGTCAGCTATTTGCCGCTTTCGCACATCGCCGAGCAGCTTCTCACGATCCACGCGCCCATGCGGATGGGGGCATGCATCACCTTCGCCGAAAGCTTGGAGAAGGTACTCGACGCCAACCTCGAGTCACGGCCCACGTACTTCGTCGGTGTGCCGCGCGTGTGGGAAAAGATGCAAGCGAAGATCCTGAAGGGGGTCTCCGAGTCGAGCCCCCTCAAGCAGAAAATCTTCGCGCGCGCACGGGCCGTGGGGCTTGCCGCCGCCCTACGAGCCGAGCGCGGTGAAGCGCCGGGGCTCGAGTACAAGATTTTCGAAAAGCTCGTCTATGCTCCGCTCCGAAAGCGACTCGGCCTCGATCAAAGCCGCATCGCCGTTTCGA
This sequence comes from Polyangiaceae bacterium, assembly GCA_046351415.1. GTDB lineage: Bacteria > Myxococcota_A > Polyangia > Polyangiales > Polyangiaceae > JABFRG01. The sequence continues at coordinate 317,876 of JAXLYO010000008.1, forward strand.
GCGCAGCGCCCATCGCGAAGGCGACGCTCGAGTTCTTCTTCAGTGTGGGGATCCCGATCTTCGAAATCTTCGGCATGAGCGAGTGCACGGGGCCCGCCACCATCTCCCTTTCGTCAGGCTTCAAGATCGGCAAAGTTGGACGGGCTCTTCCGGGGACCGAACTCAAGATCGCGGACGATGGCGAAGTGTGCATGCGCGGCTACCACGTCTTCGCGGGCTACCTGAAAGACAAGGAAGCGACGAAGAATGCCATCGACGAAGAGGGGTGGTTGCATTCCGGCGATATCGGAACGATCGACGCAGACGGCTTTCTCCAGATCACCGATCGAAAGAAGGAGCTTCTCATCACCGCCGGTGGCGAGAACGTCGCGCCTCAGCTCATCGAAGGCATGCTCCGCAACATTCCCGGCGTGTCTCAAGCCGTGGTCGTCGGCGACCGCCGCAAGTACCTCGCGGCACTCCTCACGCTCGATGCCGAACGCGCCAAGCAACTCGCGGAAGGGGCGGGCATCACGCCAACGGGCCCGAAGGACCTCGCAACGTCCACCGAGTTCCAGCGCTTGCTCGACACGCGCATCGAAGAAATGAACAAGGAGCTCGCCCGCGTTCAGACGGTGAAGAAGTTCACGATACTTCCCGTCGACTTCAGCGTCGATGGTGGCGAGCTCACGCCGACGCTCAAGCTCAAACGACGCGTCATCAACGAGAAGTACAGCCAGCAGATCGAAGCGCTCTACGCCGGCGCGGATTGACGCGCGAGCGCGAGGTCAAGGGACGCGCGTTTTCAGCGAATCAACCGCGTGCAGCGGTGCGCCGTCACCTTTCATGAGGTGCGAAACGGCGGAGAGTACGAGGCGCTGGCTCTGCAGCATGTTCTTGCCCTCGAACTCCTTCGAGACCACCTCGATGCTGAAGTGGCCGCCCTTGTTCTGGGTAACGGCCACTTTCGCATCTTCGAGCTTCGCGGTGATGGCTGCCGCGATTTCGTTCTCGATGCCGCTCAACTCGCCGCCTTCGGCTGCTGGGCGTTGCGAACGGCTTCGAACTCTTGTTCGTACATCGCGAGCTGGTCGCACACGATCTCGATGTTGCGCGCGTTGGAATCGTTCTTCTCCGCGCGGCTCAGGTCGACCATTTGGCGAAGCACTTCGCCGAGGCGGTCACAGATCGTGCTGAGGTTCGCGAGGTCGACTTCCGCTCGGTTTTTGCCGGCGAAACCCTGGCGGTAGCTGTCGAAGATCTCGTTGGCGTTTCCGCCGAGCATGCCCATGAGGTCTGCGAAGGACGTGGCCTGGCGCGCCTTGCGAATTTCCGTGAGCTCCGTCTCGTACATCGCGAGGTTCTCGGAGACGATTTCGATGTTCTTCGGGTTGTGCTCTGCCGCCACGTTTTCGCGCTGGAGCGACTCCATGTGGCCTTTGATGCGCTTCAAGTTGTCGATGACGCGCATGAGCAGCTGCGGACGACGCGTGTTGCGCGACTGGCCTGCGAAGTGAATGCGGTAGATGGCGAACTGATCGTTGGCGAGCGAGGCCATGATGCCGGCCTGGTCTTCCTTGCTCGCCGTGCGATGCACCGTCTGAATCTCGTTCAGCTCGTTCTGGTACATCTTGAGGTTCGAATCGACGACGTTCATGTCGCGATCGTAGTTTTCGCTGCGGCGCTTCGAAGCGATGGTGCCCATCTGCTTTCGAATCTGCTTCAAGTCTTCGATCATCTCGCTGAGCAGGCCGATGTCGCGCGTCGAGCGGTCTTGCCCGGCAAAGTGGCGTCCGTAGCGTGCGAACACGAAGTTCGCGAGGGTCGCTTGGAGCGAGAAATCGGCGAATTCCGGTCCCATCGTTCGAGCCGTCTCGATGGCCTTCTTCTCGGTCTCGTACGTGCTGTGGCTGCCGACGACGAGCTCACGGAACGTCGTGATCTGCGGGCCTTGAGCGACTGCAGGGATCTCGTCGATGCGACGAAGAACGTCCTTCGTCTTTTTGATCAATGCGTCGAGCTGCGCGATGTCGCGCGTTGCCCGAGACTGCCCTGCAAAGTCGCGATCGTACTCCGCCGCGATCCCGTCCATTTCAGCCCGCAAAGTTTCGAAAAGCGTCGTTGCCATGTGTTCTTTCTAAAGTGGGAAGGGAAGCGCGTTTGGGACTCGTTACCCAAAACAGGACCAAAACAGGGGAGGGAGAGTTCGTGTTGGGCTCGGAGCCCAACGGAGAGTCGTGAATCGTGTCGGGCTAGGAACCCAGACTCCTTTGGGTCGCGTGCAGCCCTAGTAACGAGGGAGAGACTTGTCGACGCGGAGAGACCACGCGTCGATGCCGCCATCGACGTTGTAGACGTCCTTGAACCCTTGGGCGACGAGCTTCTCGGCCGCGGCGCGGCTGCGACCGCCGTGGTGACAGTGAAGGACGATCTTGGTGTTCTTCGGGAGGCCAGCGACCTTCGCTTGCGTGTCCGCGTCGAAGATCTGCGACTTCTCGAGCTTCGCGATCGCGCGTTCGTCGGCGCTGCGGACGTCGTAGAGCTCGAAGGTTTCCCCCTTGTCGAGCATGGCCTTCAACTCCTCGACGTTGAGCGACTTGACCTTCGGAGGCTCGTTCGGGTTTTCGATCTTGAACGCGCCACCGCCGTCCGTCTTCACGAAGTCGATGTGCATGCCTTCGGCGCGCTTGGCGCTACCGCGGCTCACGTGGATGTCGATGCCTTCACTCTTCGAGACGAGTGAAGCGGCCTTCGGCGCGTCGAAGTAGAGCTCGTATTGAAAGTCGGTCGAGATCTCGACGTGCAAAACGGCGCCAGGCTCTTGCGCTTCCTTGAACGCGGTTGCTGCGGCGGAGGTGAGCGTGATGGTGGGCGGCGCAACCTCGGCGATCTCGATGCCGAGCTTCTTCTGGAGCTCGCCCGTCTGGAACATCTCGGTCACGATGTCGCAGCCCCCGATGAATTCCTTGTCGATATAGAGCTGCGGAATGGTGGGCCAGTCAGAGAAGTCTTTGATGCCGTCGCGGAGTTCGGGGTTCGACAGGACGTTCACCGCTTCGAACGGGGTGCCGGCTTCCTTCAGCATTTGTACGCATTTGGCCGAGAACCCACATTGAGGGAAATGCTTGTTTCCCTTCATGAAAAGGACGACCTTGTGTTGGTCGATGAGGCCCTGGATTTGGGCGCGCATGCTGTTGGAAAGGGGCATTGTGAATCAGGTCCTCTGCAAACACTCGTTGCGGCGGGAAACTTTCACCTTCCTCGGCCTTTCGTCAAGCGGGGCGCGGCGAATCCAGGCGGTTTTCAGTCGAGTGGAAGCACCCAAACGTCGTCGCCGACTTCGACCGAAAGATGCTTTGCGGCCTCCTCTGACACTCGCGCGGTTTCTTTGGGCCCTTCCTCCCAGGTAGAGAGCACGCTGCGGAAGTAGGGCGCATGCTCCGTTTCGACGGCAATGATGGCGCGAGAGCGGATGCCGGCGGCCACTTCCTTGGTCAGGACCTCGGAGATGGTCGCGCGATGCGATTCTTGGACGAGCGTGACTTCATCCGTAGGAGCCGTGAAGTGCGGTCCGCCGTCGAAGGGGTCGACCCGCTCGGCGTAGCGGAAGCCAACGCGCCTCAGCATTTTCTCGACGCCCTTCGTTTGCGCACCGACTTTGCCGATGACGTCCTGCGCGGCTTTCGAGAGGAGCGCCGCGTGAATGGGGCCTTCCGGGAAGAGGCCCTTGATGAACTCTTTGTTCTTCTTCGAGAGCAGGTCGGCTTCTGCGTAGCTCATGTCGGTGAAGTGCTTGCCGACGGCGTCCCAGAGGTGGCTCGTTCCATCGGGTTCGAGCGGAGGCAAGAGCTCGGCGAGGACTTCGTTCTGGAAAAGCTCGCGATGCATCTTGATGTAGAGGAAGCGCACGTAGCTCAAGAACTGGCCGAGGCGCTCGGGGAAGCGACGATATTCGGGGAGCAAGATGAGGCCGCCGATTTCCGAAGGCCCGTTGTAGGAGTAGCCGATCTTCAGGAGTACGTGCTTGAAGTGCTTGTCGAGCGTGCTCGAGTAACGCTCCTCGTCGATGACGTCGACGAAGATGTACGGCGCGTCACGGCGACCGAGCTGGGCGATGATCATCGAAGTGCCGATGATGCGTTTGGTTTCGAGGTCGTCCAGCACGAAGACGTACTGGCGTCTCTTCGGGTCTTTGATGGCTCCCGTGAAGCTGCGATGCGCTTCGTCCAGGATCCCGCGAATTTCCTCGCGAACCGCCGGCAGATTGACGGTATCGAGGTGGTGCGCAACCTCGAGGAGCTGATCTTCGTCTTCCGGTGTTGCTCCGCGGATTTGAAACCGCGCCATGAAAAGACCCTAGCACGCCCACCTGGGAACCTGTCGAGGGAGGAAGCGCGTTCGCGGAGCTTCCCTCGTCCGATCAACCGCTGCTCGACCTGCCGAGGGGCACGGCATCGTCGACCTGGACAGGAGCTTACGCGCGGAAGAGCACGTCAGCAAAAGACGACCCACGACCGCGCGACACGCGCGACTCGCGACACGATAGGGTGTCCCGCATTTGCTCCTGGGATTCGGCCAAAGGTTCGGAATCACTCGGGTGTGAGGGCTATTCGGCAGCGGCGACGAAGCGATGATTCCCGCCGCACGCGCCTAACGTCGCGGCGCGAACTTTGCTATCCTCTGGGGGATGCGGCGCGAAGTGGGCATTCCCCTTCTCCTCTGGGCCGCCGCCGCCGCGTGGATCCACACGATGTTCGGCGGTGGTGGGTACGCCGTCGCGCGCCTCCACGACGATCAAAACGACGTGCTCGCCTTCTCCGGTCGCGTGCGCGAAAAGGTGAAGCAATCGGAGCAGGTCATTTCCGTCGACTGGGACGAAGGGAACGGTGACACGCAGGATGCGCCCGGTGAGGCGCCGTTGCCGCCGGACGCGCAGAAGGTCCAGAAGAAAGACGACGCGCAAAAGGACGCCGTCTCCGTGCCCGAGCCGCCCAAGGCGAAGCCTCCGGAGCCGAACGTGAAGCCTCCCATTCCGATCTTGCCCGCGAAGGAGCAGCCAAAGCCGCCGCCGCCACCGCCACCGGAGATGCTCCAGCAAGAGAAGCGCATCGCCGTGAAGCAACACGCGAAGCCCAACCAAGAAGACAACCCGAACGCGAAGCACATCGCGGAAGACGCGAACCACGTCGAAAAAGAGTCGGTCGCGACGCAGACCTCGCACGATCAGGACGACCCGAACCCGACGCCCGCGGGGCAGCATGCAGGGGCCGCCGGCAGTGTTGGCAACGGTGAAAAGACTCGCATCGCCGACAGCACCGAGCACAAAGGCGAAAAGAACAAAGCGCCGGGCGATCGCGGGACGGAGTTCGACATCCAGAAGGAGCCCGCGGCGCGTCCACTCACGGCGCTCTCGCTTCCCAAGCTGAGGTCCGATCTGCCGAAGTCCGGGGGCGACGGAAGGCCTGCAGGCGCTGCAGCGCAAGCACCGAGAGCCGCACAGAATCCCGAATCGAGCAGCTCACCAGAGGTGCAGTCCGGGCCCGGCGGTTGGTCGTTCAAAGCCTTCCAACCCGGAAGCGGCGCCGAAGCGCGCGCGACGGACTCGGGGTCCACCGGGCAGTCGGCAAAAGGCGCCGAGAAGGCCTCGAAGACGCAATGGCTCGGTCTCGGCGGTAAGCCCGGCCCCGGACAAATCAATCTCAACTTGAGCCACGATGGCGTCGTCGCATCGGTGGGCGAGCAGCAGCTCCACAAAGAGCGCGTCAACGATGGCGAACGCCGCCTCAGCCAACATCGCGGATCGTGGCAAGGCTCGTCGCTCGAGCGGTGGCGTTCGGCGATCGAGAACTACGTCGCGACCGTGAAGCCGGGCAACCAGACGTCACTCAACGCAGCGCGCGTACCCTTCGCGACGTATCTCCTCGCGATTCACCTTCGCATCCATCCGATTTTCGCCGACACCTTCCTCGACTCTATCGAGAACCTTCCGCCCACGCATCCGCTCTCCGACAAGAAGCTGATGACTCGCCTCGAAATCATTCTCAGTCCGAAGGATGGAAGCATCACGCGCATGGGCGTCGCGCGCCCGAGCGGTGTGACCGCATTCGACCTTGCTGCGCTCGATGCCGTCCAGCGTGCTTCGCCCTTCGGCCCGGCGCCCGGCGCCATCGTGTCGACCGACGGCAAAGTGTATTTGCACTGGGAGTTCCATCGCGACGAGTCGGCCTGCACGACGGCGAATGCGCGTCCGTACATGCTCAACCTTCCGCCCGCGCCTGGGCCCGGCCCCGAGTATCCGGACACACCGAAGCATCCGACTCCCTCGGAAGGCGTGCCTGGCCGGGACTCGCGGCAGGGCTCGCTCTTCCCCGGGGGGCTCTTTCCCTCGCTGGGGGCGACGCTCGCGGGCAAAGGCTCCTGACACCTTCCTCGCTTCTGGAGTAAAGTCGGGCGGCTTCCCATGATGCCGCACTCGGAGCCGGACGTGTTGCAAGGGCGAGGTCGCCTCGTCGGCATCCTTGCGTGCGCGACGTTCGTCACCCAGAGCTTGTTGCTTCCAGGGCTTCGGTCGCTCGGATCGGGCAAAGCCCTCGCCATCGTCGAGGTGCTCGCGCCGATGCTCGTGATGACGTCGTCGCTGTTCGCCTGGGTGTTCGCGGTGCGTGGCGCCTATGCGCTCGCGTTTCCGAGTGCGCTCTCGGTTCCGGTGCGTGTCGGTCTCGGTGGGTTTGCGATGGCGGGGCTCTCGATAGGCCTTCCCGCATTCGCAGCCCACGGTTCGATGTTCATGCTCGCGACGATGCAGCTCACGGGTTCCATCGCGTTCCTCGTGGCAGGCCTCGGGTGTTTGGGTGCACGCAAGCAACCTGGCTTTCGTCCGATGGCGGTCGTTCTCCTCATCGTAGCGGGCGCTTCGTTTCTGCGCTTTGGGTCGCACGTTTGCTTCTTCGGCGCGAGCGATTTGCTCAGCGAGGCTGCGAGCCATCCCCGTTTCATTCGCTGGGGGTCGGCACTCGCGTCGGCGGCGCTTGCACTCGAGGTCGCAGTCGTGGTCATCGGCGCGCTCGTCGCGGCAACCGTCATCGCGCCGGTCACCAGCAAACCGACAACGCGCGTGTCTCCACGGCACATGGGTGTGGCAGCTGCGGGGCTCCTCGTTGCGGCGGTCCTCACGCTCCTCTCGCTCGGGTCGAGTCATCGCGCTTTCGCGACGTTCTTCCAAATCGCGCTCGGTGACATCGAGAGCGTCAGTTTGCCGACAGGGGTTCCCGGAGCCGTACGGTTTCTCGCGATCTGGTCGCCCATCGTTGCGGCCTCGCTCCTCACGATGCGCTTTCGTTATCCGTCGGCCGCGTTGCTTGCGCTCTTGTGCTTGTCGCGCGGTATGTTCGACGTCCCCGCTTTCTACTACTTCGGCATGTTCGGCGCCTTTGGGGTGGCGCTCATGGCGGGTGAACGTCAAGAGCCTCGCAAGCCGGTCGTGACGGCTCCGCACGCGGAGTCGCTCCATTGACGGTCGCGCCATGAAGCCACTTCGCACCCGTTCCCGCTCCCGTTCGCGAGTCGTCCTCGTCTTCGCTGCACCTGCCATGTTTGCTTGTGCGAGTACGTCTCCGGTGCACGAAGGACCTCCGCGACCGCTCGTGACGGCGCACGCCGACCCCGCGGAACCGAAGCACGCGGCGCCGTCGCCCCCCGCACCCACCGAGGCTCTGCGCCCATCGAACCAAACGGTCACGCACGAGCCGCGTTCACGAGAGGCCACGCAGCAGAGCGAGCAGGCGTGCAGTGCCGAACAAGATTTGCCGAGCTGTCACGGGGCGGCGCTCGACCACTACTACCGCAAGAACGAAGACGAAGACGTCCGAGCATTCGAGCTCTTTCGACGCGCCTGCGACGCAGGCTACGCCCCATCGTGCAATGGCGTCGGCACGATGATCGCCGAGGGGAGGGGAGCCGCCAAGGACCTCGCCGTTGCGGCTCGTTTCTATCATCGCGCATGCGCCGGCGATGGGGCGACTGGGTGCGAGCACTTGTCGAATGCGTTCGAGGCCGGGCACGGCGTCACGAAAGACGCCGCGAAAGCCAAGTCCGCACATGCTCGAGGTCGGTGCCTCGTCGCACAATCACTTTCGAAGAAGCCTGACCCGGCGAAATGTCCGCCGCTCGCGCCGCTTCCCTGAGCTCATGAGGGACGAAGCGCTCAGCGGCGCTTCGACCAGCACGCAGGCACGTCGGGATTCGACCCGGTGAGGAGCGGCGCAAGGCCTGTGCAGTGGCCACCGACGCCGGGGGTCGTGTCCTTGAAGCACGCAACCTTGGCGCCGCTTGCAGGCTTGGGACAAGCTGCCGCCGTGCAATTTTCGACCTTTTGGGTGCAGTAACGCTCGGTCGAATTCGGGAGCGCGTCGTAACAGACGCCGTTCGTGCAGTCTTTGTCGGAGCGGCACGGCGAGCAGAGACTGCCGTCGCCCTTGCATACTGTCGCGTAGGGGTAGCAAACGTTGACGTCCGCGACTCCACCGATGCACGCGGCATCTTTCGGGCACGAGCTGTCGCGGTCACACGTTGCCATGCACGACTTCACGCCGTTGCCATCCGCGACGCAGCGACCGCTCTTGCAATCGGCGTCGGCAACGCACGGCGAGCACTGGGTGCGTGGCAAACAGACAGTACGCGTTTCACCGTAGGTTCGGTCGGCTGCGACGGCGCTCGGAGCCGTGTTGACGGTCGCGCAGTAGAACTGACCCGGACACTCCGAATCGGCCTTGCAGCCGAACGTGGTGCAGAGTGCGCTATTCACATCGGTCGGGCTCTCGGCGAAGCATTTGAAGCCTTGGCTTCCGTCGCATGCGGCGTTGTCCTCGCCGTCGGTCGGCGTGCAGCGACCGCCCCATTGCCCGGGCTTCGGCGTGACCTTCTTGCCGTCGATGTCGGCGCAGTAGGGCGTCTTTGCGGAGAGATTGCAGTACTGGCTCGAGCCGCACCCCTTCGCCCCGAGGTGCTCGGAGCAGGTGAGGCGACACTTCACTTCGCCCTTGGCGTCGGCGATGCATTGGTTGTCTTTCGCGCATTTCGAGGAGTCGCAACCCGCGGCACCGGCGTCCCCGGAGTTCCCGTTCACCGTGGCCGAGCAGGCGAGCAGCGTCGCCACGACGAACGGCGAAACCTGCAGCAAAAACGAGAACGTACGACCTTTCATGACATCTCCTAAGCTCTGCATACTATCGATAAGGGGCGGCGGCCACCGAAAGAAGCCAGAGTTTGGCCCACTTCCGGCCACGTGCAAGGGACAAACCGGGGCCCTCGGTGGCCCCCAAGTGCCTTGACCTTTTTCCCGGGGGAACTAGGCTCCATCCACGATGAGAGCTTTCGCAATTCTCCCCTTCGTTACCTTGGCCTTGGCGTGCACGACGACCGTTTCGAACGGTAGCAGCGGAACGAGCGGCACCCAGGACCCCGGCCAAGTGCGCGAGGACGACCCGCGCCTCGAGAAGCGCGACGTCAATCCGCAAGGCAAGCCCTATCCGGCGGGGCCTTACGGTATCGGCAAGCGTGGCACGCCGGTGAGCACCAACCGAGGCGACACCATCGCGAACTTCCGCTTCCTCGGCTACCCGAAGTCGAACACGGGGGAAGGCCTCAAGACGGTGGCGCTCGTCGACTACTACAACCCCGATGGTGGCAACGGGAACATCAAGCTCATTCACATCCAGGCGGCGGGCACGTGGTGCGTTTACTGCCGCAACGAGCAAGACATGGTCACGCCGAAGATGGGCGAGATCGACGCGAAGGGCGTTGTCTGGCTGACCGCGGTCGTCGAAGGCGCGAAGGCAGGAAACCCGGCGGAGATGACGGACATCGATTCGTGGGTTTCGCGCCACAAGACGGTGAACACCGTCATGATCGACTCGGCGAACAAGAACCTCGGCGTCTTTTTCCGCCAGGCTGCCCTTCCGTGGAACGGCTGGGTCGACGCCCGTACGATGGAAATCCTCTCGTACCAAGAAGGCGCTCCCCAAAACTACGATTCGTTCGCCACCGAAATGGACAAGTGGCTCGGCTTCATCGACGCGAATCCGGTCGCGAAGTGAGCGTGATCAAAAATCGCGTTTCGCGGGTCGCTTCGGCGGCCTGCATGCTCGGGTTCGCCATGACGGCGGCCTGTGCGGCCGAAGGCGGAAATCAACCGGGAGCGAAAGGGCCTGGGGCCGCCACGGGCACGCCTTCGATCGCGAACACGTCGGCGAGCAGCGGCCAGCAGTCGGCAGCCCAGGACTTCACTGCGCGCGACATGGACGGCAAGACGGTTCGTCTTTCCGACTACCTCGGTAAGCAGGCCATCTTGATCAATTTCTGGGGTACGTTCTGCGAGCCTTGCCTCGCGGAATTCCCGCACATTCGTCGGATGTACCGCGACAACAAGGCGAAGGGTTTCGTCGTGCTCGCCGTGTCGATGGACGGACCCGAAACGATCGCGCAGGTGCCGAGTTTCGCCAAGCGCAACAACCTCGATTTTCCGGTGCTCCTCGACGAGGACTCGCACATCGCTGCCATCTACAATCCGAAGAAGTCGGCCCCCCTCTCGGTGCTCATCGACAAGCAGGGCAAGATTGCGCACGTGCGTGAGGGTTACAACCCCGGCGACGAAGTCGAACTCGAAAAAGAGATCCGCGATCTCGTGAAGTGAACCTTCGCTGCCTACCTGGGCTTGCGAGGTGAAGGCTTGGCCTTGCGCGGCGCAGCCTTGGGTTTGCGCGGCGCGGGCTTCGCGTCCTTCCGCAGCGATTCGTAGACCTCGACGAAGCCTCGGGCCGGCATGCGCGCGACCGCTTGTCCGACGAGCTCGAGTGGAAGGTCGTCGAGCGTTTTGAAACGCACGCATCCCTTGCCCATATCGAGCTTCTTCTTCGTCTTGGCCCACTGGGCCTTGAACCAAGTTGCCTCTGCTTCCTTCATGTAGAGCAAAGGAAGGTGCAGCGACATGTGGTCTTTCTTGGACGCGAGGCCGATGAACATGAGCGGCTTCTTCGGATCGCAGTGGTACCCCTTTGGGAACACCCGATGCGGCACGAAGTAGGAGAGCATCCCATAGAGGATGCCCTCCTCGTAGTCGCCATCCAGGTTCTTCTTGATGACCTTGCGGATTGCGATGGTCGCGGCGCGCCGCTCTTCTGGAAGAGCGGCGAGATACTCGGCAACGTCCATGGGAAGAACTAAGCGGCCTTCAACAGCTGGCGGAGCACATACAGGAGGATGCCGCCGTGACGGTAGTACTGCACTTCCGCCGGTGTATCGATGCGGCAGACGACTTTGAACTCTTTGACGCTGCCGTCCTTGGCGGTCGCGCGAACCGTGAGCCCTTTGCCCGTCGCGAAGGCCGTTTCGATGGCTTCTGGAACGTTCAAGACCTCGAAGGTCTCGTGGCCGGTGAGCTCGAGGGATGCCGCACTCTCACCGCGCGAGAATTCGAGCGGAAGGATGCCCATGCCGACGAGGTTCGAGCGGTGAATGCGTTCGAAGCTCTCGGCGATGACAGCGCGAACACCGAGAAGCTTCGGGCCTTTGGCCGCCCAGTCGCGCGAAGAGCCAGATCCGTACTCTTTGCCCGCGAGGATGATGACCGGCACGTTCTCCTTCTCGTAACGCATGGCCGCATCGTAGATGCTCATCGCGTCGCCGCTCGGGATGTGCACGGTCACGCCGCCTTCGGTGCCAGGAGCGAGCATGTTCTTCAGGCGGATGTTGGCGAACGTACCGCGGACCATGACTTCGTGGTTGCCTCGGCGCGAGCCGTAGGAGTTGAAGTCGATCGGCTGCACGCCGTGCTCGAGGAGGTACTTGCCGGCAGGGCCGTCCTTCTTGATCGAGCCCGCGGGCGAGATGTGATCCGTCGTGATGCTGTCGCCGAGAACCGCGAGAACGCGCGCACCGGTGAGCGGCTTGACGGCCTCGGGTTCGGCCTTCATGCCGTCGAAGTACGGAGGGTTCTTCACGTAGGTGGAGGAGTCTTCCCAAGCAAAGAGCTGTCCTTCGGGGACCTTGATGGCGCGCCAGTGCTCGTCGCCGGCGAAGACGTCGCCGTAGACGCGCTTGAACATTTCCGAGGTGAGCGCCGCCTTGATGGAATCGTCGACTTCCTTTTGCGTGGGCCACACGTCCTTGAGGAAGACGTCTTTGCCGTCGCTGCCCTTGCCGAGCGGCTCTTTGGTGAGGTCGATGTTTACGTTGCCCGCGAGCGCATAGGCGACGACGAGCGGAGGCGACGCTAGATAATTCGCGCGGACTTCCGCGTGAACGCGGCCTTCGAAGTTGCGGTTACCAGAGATGACGGCAGAGACCATGAGGTCGCGCTCGTCGATTTCCTTGGAAACCGGACCGGGCAGAGGACCCGAGTTGCCGATGCAGGTCGTGCAGCCGTAGCCGACGACGTGGAACTTCAGCTTCTCGAGTTCGGTGAGGAGCCCTGCAGCCTGCAAGTACTCGGTGACCACCTTGGAGCCGGGGGCAAGGCTCGTCTTGACCCAGGGCTTCGTCGTGAGGCCTTTGGCTGCAGCCTTCTTGGCGACCAAGCCCGCAGCCATGAGTACGGAGGGATTCGACGTGTTCGTGCAGCTCGTGATCGCGGCGATGACGACGGCGCCGCTTTCCATCGGCTTCACGTCTTCGGCCTTCACGCCCATGTCACCGCCCACTTGCAGTGCGATCTTCTTCTTCTGGCCGTCCTTGGCGAGCTTTTCCTGGTAGGCGCTGTATGCGGCCCCGAAAGAGGACTTCACGTCCCCGAGCTTCACGCGGTCTTGCGGGCGAGCGGGGCCTGCGAGGCTCGGTTCCACGGTTGCGAGGTCGAGTTCGAGCGTGTCGGTGTAGCTCGCTTCGGGGGTGTTCGCGTCGTGGAACATCCCTTGTGCTTTGGCGTAGGCCTCGACGAGCGCGCATTGCTCGTCGCTACGACCGCTGAACTTGAGGAAGCGAATCGTCTCCGCATCGACGGGGAAGATGCCGCACGTCGCACCGTACTCGGGCGCCATGTTCGCGATGGTGGCGCGGTCGGCGAGCGGAAGCTCTGCGAGGCCGGGACCGAAGAACTCCACGAACTTGCCGACGACGCCCTTCTTGCGGAGCATTTGTGTGACCGTGAGGACGAGGTCGGTAGCGGTCGTGCCTTCGGGAAGCTTGCCCCGGAGCTTGAAGCCCACCACTTGCGGGATGAGCATGCTCACCGGTTGGCCCAGCATGGCCGCTTCGGCTTCGATACCACCGACGCCCCAGCCGAGAACGCCGAGACCGTTGATCATGGTGGTGTGCGAGTCGGTACCGACGACCGTGTCGAGATAGGCGACGCCTGCATCGTTCGTCATGACGACGCGAGCGAGGTACTCGAGGTTGACCTGGTGGACAATGCCCGTGTCCGGCGGAACGGCGCGGAAGTTGTCGAACGCGCTCGCGCCCCACTTGAGGAAGCGATAGCGCTCTTGGTTTCGGGCGAACTCGAGGTTGGCGTTGTTCTCCGTTGCCTTCGGGTTACCGAAGTCGTCGACCATGACGGAGTGGTCGATGACGAGCTCGACGGGTTGAAGCGGGTTGATCTTCTTCGGATCACCGCCCATTCGCTTCATCGCGTCGCGCATGGCTGCGAGGTCGACGACGGCGGGAACGCCCGTGAAGTCTTGAAGGAGCACCCGGCTTGGAGTGAATTGAATTTCGCGGCTCGGCGTGGCCTTTGCGTCCCAACGGGCGAGCGCCTCGATGTCACCCTTCGTGACGCCGGTACCGTCTTCGGTTCGGAGCAAGTTCTCGATGAGGACCTTCAGACAGAAGGGGAGCTTCGAGGCTTCCGGGATGTCGTCTTCGACCGCCGCCAGGCGAAAGAAGGAGAGCGTCTTATTCCCGACCGTGAGCGAAGTCTTGCTACCGAACGAATCCATCCATTCTTCTTTCTCGAAGAGACCCTTCGAAATGACTTGAGGCGGCGGAACATAGCAAAAAACGCCTCCGAATGGGGGACTTATAGGGCCGAAGGGCGCTGCGCTAGGCTTTCCATCTTCTCCAAGGCCGAAGGGGCCAAAGCTCGGCGCAACGCGCAGGTTCAGGTCGGGGCCGCAGTCGCTGGCCCCGCTCCCCGCTGCCTCGATCCGAAGGGGCCAAAGCACGGCGCGATGCGTAGGTTCACTTCGGGGCCGCAGTCGCTGGCCCCGCTCCCCGCTTCGGCGCTCGCGTGGGTTCGCGGCGGCAGAGTTCTCGCGAAAGTGCGGGGGTTACCCCGTCCGAGATTCCCTCACGAGCGCTTCGCTCCGCATTTGCGTTTGATGATGGTCGGCGTTTGGATTTGAGACGACGCCCTGGCGCGGTCACTCGGAGAGGCACCCCCGTACACTTTCGCTTGGGGGGCGCGAGATTCGAGTCGCCGTTGAGAAGTACGGCGTCGAGCGGCGGGGTAAAGACTCCAGACAACCCGAAACAAAACTTCACGGAGAATCGCGGCAGCTCTTCGCAGAGCGGAGGCGCGGGGGCGCGGTCTTCGATATCCACTCTCGCATCGTTCTCCCGTCGGCCGCACGTTCGGAGCCACGCAGAGCGGCGGTTATCGTCCAGTCGTCAGAGTGACCAGGACAGGAACGCGAAGCGCCGCCGCGCGAGCGCGAAAGAACAACCGGCGTAGCGAATCGCAGGTGAGCGCGGGCATCGACGTTTCCCGGCGACGCGAGAATGACTGCGAGGAGGAGAGCGAAGCCGTGACCCCCGCGCCGCAGCGTTCTTCCCCCGAGCTGCACCACGAGCGCCGAAGCGGGGAGCGGGGCCAGCGAACGCAAGCGCCGAACGGCGCTGCGGCTAGGGTGCGGCCCCGAAGTGAACCTACGCGTTGCGACGTGCTCTGGCCCCTTCGGCCCGAGAAGAAAGAAAGCCCAGCGCAGCGTCAGAGCGGTCTTGCGCAGCGGCCCCCGGCTTTGCCGTATTTGGTGAGGACGTTGTATGGCCCCCACGTGCCGCGGCCGCCCCAGTGACCCTCCCACGAACCACCGACCCAACCTGCCGTCGGCAAGTTCAAGTGCGCTGCGTCGTCGTTGTTGTAGATGGTCGCCGTGATCTGAATGATGTTGCCCGCCAGGTCCATGAACGCATCGCCGTTCATCGCATGCTTGTCGTTGACGAAGCGACCAGGCGCCGCGATGGCGAACGACTGGTCGGTCTGCGCCGGGTTTTGTGCGAGCGGGAACTGATACCGGAAGGGCGGGTTCGAGAAGAGCGTCGTACTCCACGGGTTCCAGTTGGTGTATTTTGCATTGAAATCGCTGTAGGCCGGCGAGTTGCCCCACGGGTAGGCGTCGGGGCCCCACGCTTCGAGGAGCTCGGCTGCGGTTGCGAGCCTTCCGCCGTCCCACGCGCAGAACGCCGCGAGCATGACCTGTGTGATGCAGTTCATCGTTTTGACGTCGAGCTGCTCCTTCGTGAAGGCGCGCGGGATGGCTCCGTAGCGCGCTTGCTGCGTCGCATCGTCCCACCAGAAGTTGTTGTGGCCGTAGGCATTCTGGGCTTGCGGACCAACCCAGCACCCTTGTCCGCAGCCGGGGCAGGGACGGTCGCTGAAGAACACCGTATTGCCTACCTGCTGATACGCCCCGTACTGACCCTCCATGCCGTCGGGCAAGTAAGGATACAGCGCCGGAGGAATTTGCGCTGTCGGATGCGCTTGAATCCAGCTGCGCGCGTCACCGTTCGTTCGCGAGATGAATTCGCGAATGCGGCCCGCGGTGATCGCGTACTTGTCGAGCCGCGTCGTTCCGTTGAGGGGGATCGTCTTGCAGCACGACTCGTGCTGCGCGCCCGCGTTGCCGACTTCGCCCGCTCCGCAGGTGTCGCCACCGAAGTGCGGCGCGCACGATTTGTACTCGGTGCACTTCTTGTTGTAGTTGCACGAGTCACTTCCGCAGTCGGTCATCGTGTTGCACGATTTGCCGACGGCACACTTCGGAGCCCCCGTGGTCGTGCCGCCGCAGTCGATATCCGACTCGTCGCCGTTCTTCACGCCGTCGGTCTTGCTGGCCGGAGAGCACAGCTTTGCACCGCTGCAGACGAAGCTTTTGCAGTCGGCTCCGGCAAGGCACTTCTTTGCATCGTCGCACGGCGGTGCGCTGTCACCACCGCAGTCGATGTCTGTCTCGGTGCCGTCCTGCACCCCGTTGATGGCGGGTTGTTGGCAGATCTTCGTGTTGCGATTGCACGAGTTCAACGCGCAATCGGACGAGGTCACGCACGTTTGGCCCACGGCGCAGCGCGCAGCCGTCGGGTCCGGACCACCGCAGTCGACGCCCGTCTCGTCGAGATTCTTCACCTCATCGGCGTGAGAGGCTTTCTGACAAATCTTGCCGACGCAAACGAGGCTCTCGCAGTCGCCGGCTACGGCGCAGCGCTTTCCGTCGGTGCACTTCGGAGCCGCTGCCCCGCCACAGTCGATGTCGGTCTCCGTTCCGTTACGGATCCCATCGCCGTCGCTGACCTTGCAGGCGCCGGCCTCGCATTCGTTCGAAAGACAGTCGGACGCAACATTGCAGTGTTTGGGGGCTGCGCAGAGCTTGCCGGATGCGCCACCGCAGTCGACGTCGCTTTCGGTTCCGTTTTGGACACCGTCATAGGCGGTTGGGGTCGCGCAGCGGCCATCCTTGCAGACCTTTTCCTTGCATTCTGCACCTTGTGCGCACAGCTTTCCTTCGTCGCACGGGCCGCAGCTGCCACCGCAGTCGATGTCGGTCTCGTTTCCATCCTTCACGCCGTTCGTGCAACTGACGGGAGCCATGGCGTCGACCTTCGAGTCGCCGCCAGCGTCTTTCCCTTCCGGCTCCTTGACGGTGTTTCCATCCGGGCAAGCGAACAGACCTAGAGCGAAGAAGGCCAGACAGAAGGCACGGGCGCGCATGGTAGGAAAGCTAGCACGCGCCCCTCAGCGCTTTTCTCAAATTCACGCCATCTTTCGCCGATGTCAGCGGCGTGGTGATCCCTCTGTGACACCGCGCCCGATGCGCGACACACAAGGGTCCGAAATCGTGGCCAGGCGGTGTGCGCGGCTGCCTTACATGGCGCCTTTCGCCGTGCTAGGGATGAAGCCATGTCGTCTTCCATTCTCGCCCAGCTCCGCAAAGTGACCGTCGTCGTTGCCGACACCGGTGACGTGAACGCGATCGAAAAGTTCGTCCCCCAGGATGCCACGACGAACCCTTCGCTCATTGCGGCGGCGGCGGGCATGCCGGCATACGCGAGCCTCGTCGATGACGCGCTGAAATTCGCGCGCACCCCGGGCGCAGCTCCCGAGGAAGTCGTCAGCAAAGCCATCGACCGCCTCGCGGTAGAGTTCGGTCTTCGCATTCTGAAGATCATCCCCGGTCGCGTTTCGACCGAGGTCGATGCGCGCCTCTCGTTCGATCAGGCCGGTACCATCGCCAAGGCGAAGTCGCTCATCGCGCAGTACGAGGCCGCAGGGGTCTCTCGTGACCGCATCCTCATCAAGATCGCCGCCACCTGGGAAGGCATTCGCGCAGCGGAAGTCCTCGAGAAGGAGGGCATTCACTGCAACCTCACGCTTCTCTTCGGCTTCCACCAAGCCGTTGCCTGCGCCGAGGCCGGCGTCACGCTCATCTCGCCGTTCGTCGGTCGCATCCTCGACTGGTACAAGAAGAACACCGGCAAGGACAGCTATGCACCCGCCGACGACCCGGGCGTCGTCAGCGTGACGCGCATCTACAACTACTTCAAGTGCCACGATCACAAGACCGAGGTCATGGGGGCTAGCTTCCGCAACGTTGGCGAGATCGTCGAACTCGCCGGCTGCGATCTCCTCACTATCTCTCCTCAACTGCTCGCGGAGCTCGATGGCCAGCAAGGCACCCTCGCCGTGAAGCTCTCGAAGGAGAGCGCGAAGAAGCTCCACATGCCGAAGCTCACCATGAATGAAGAAGTCTTCCGAAAGATGCATGCGGAAGATCCGATGGCGACCGACAAGCTCGCCGAGGGGATCGACGGCTTCACGAAGGCCCTCGTCGGGCTCGAAAAGCAGCTTTCCGAGCGCCTTTCGCAACTTTAGCCAGGGGTATCCACGGCCCTTCCGATCCGGCTTTCGGGCCCGGCCGTATGTCTTGCGATGGGCGCAGAGCTTCAGTTAGCCTCGATTCGGGAGAACCCCGCGATTTGGCTCTGGGGCCCCATCGCAATCCGCTCCATGCGAGACGACTCGAACGTGAAAGCTGACGCCTCTTCGCGCGCGGGTCTTGCCACCCGACCGGAGCGGCTCGCGGATGCCGAGCTCATGCGCGCCCTGTGTGCGGGCGACAAGTCGGCGCTCGGCAAACTCTACGATCGCCACGCACCGACGGCGCTCGGTTTGGCGACGCGCATTCTCCACGACCAACGCGAAGCGGAAGACGTGGTCCACGACGTCTTCCTCGAGCTATGGCGTCGCGCTTCTACCTATCGGCCCGAAGCCGCGAGCGTGAGAACGTGGTTGCTTCTCATGACGCGAAGTCGGTGCTTCGATCGCCGAGGTAGCGCACCGCGCAGGTTGAACGTCGCCCTCTCGGAAGCGTACGACGCCAGCGAGGAGATGGACGAAACGACTCCAGACCAAAAGCGCGTGCAGTCGTTCTTGGGGGATTTGCCCAAGAACCATCGTGAGGTGATCCTCCTTGGCTACTACGAGGGGCTCACGTCGACGGAGATGGCGGAGCGACTCGATGTTCCCGTCGGCACCGTGAAGTCTCGTGTAGCCGCTGCGCTCGCGATGCTGCGGGAAAAGGTTTCATCATGAGTGATTCGAAACGCGTCAAACGTCACGTGCCGGAAGCTCTGCCGCTCGGTCCCTTGCTAGGAGAGCTCGCAGACGACGGAGTCGCCACGGCAGACCTCGCCCTTCCTCTTACCGACAAGCGCGTTGCCCCGCCCGTCGATTTGCGAAACCGCCTCATGGCCTCGATCGACGGAACCCATCGCTTTGGCGCATTCGAAGATCGTTTTGCAGAGCTCTCGGACCTTCCCGGCAGTGTCGCCAGTCTCCTACTCGGTCGCGTCGACGACGCCATGCATTGGTCGAAGCTCGATGCTCCTGGCGTCGAGTTGTTCCATTTCGACGGGGGCCCCAAGTTGCGTGATGCTATCACGGGCTTCGTTCGCATGAAGGTTGGCGCAATCTTTCCGACGCACGAGCACATGGGCGAAGAGTCCGTGCTCATTCTCCAAGGTGCGCTTCGCGACGATGACGGCGAAGTGTATGGCCCGGGCGACGAGATCCAGATGAGCGCGCACTCGTCGCACTCGTTCTCCGCCGTGGGCGACATTCCGCTTCTGTTCGTCGCGATCGTGATGAAGGGGCTCACCATCAACGGACAGTTCATTCCTCCCGGCGACCCACGAGCGTAGCCAAGGTCACAGCGAGAGCAGCGATACCGTTCGACGGGCTTCGGAGCGTACGCGAGACCTCGGGTCGCTTGCAAAACTCGACACACGATCGACATCGGATGCGAGTCCTACGTCCGCCAGCGCACCAAGGGCCCCGATGATGGCGCCGGACGTCGCATTCGCATCTGCGAGCACGCGAAGAGCGTTCGTTCTCGTCGCTCCGAAGGCGCGGTCCGGGTGGCGTGCACGCAGGATCGCTCGCGCCAAATGACGGACGCTCGAATGATGGTCGAGGAGTGCCTGCTCGAACGCTTCGTCTCGTTCCCCGAGGGCCTTTGCCGCTCGGAGCGCCAGGGTGCGAACCGAAGGTGAACGAGAACCAAGGAGCGCCGGCAGAAGAGCGCGTCGAGCGGGCTCTGCCGTCTTTTGGGATGTCGCCGTGCGGGCCGCCCAAAGCCGTACCCGTGTGTCGCGATCGCAAAGGCCAAGAGTGAGTGCGGTCACCTCGTCGTCGTGCTTCGAGAGAAGTTCGATCGCATGACGGCGAACGATCGCGTCGTCATTCGTGCTCGCCTCTACGAGTGCAGTGCGACACTCGGGGCGTGCCAAGAACTCGAGCACACCGGCCGCGCGCTGCTTGCTTCGCTCACGCTCCACGAGCGCCGAGATGATGGCGAGTGCATTAGCGAAGAAGGGGGCGTATTCGGCGTTCGACCGGCGCAACACGGCGTCTTCGGCGACGCGACGCAAGGACGGCACGATGTCGTCGAGCCGAAGGACGAGAAAAGGAATGACGAGCGGGTTCGAAGAAAGGGCGAGATAGGTCGTGCCGAGTTCGCGCACGTAACCGCTACGATGCGTCGAGAGCACGGCGGCAACCGCTGCTTTCGCCCGAGGCGCCACGAGGTCGAGCTTGTCGTCTTCGATGTGCTCGTCGAGCGCCACCCGGGCGGCCCACGGCCACACTGATTGCGTGAAGGACGACCGTGCGGCATCTGCGAAGGCGAGGATCTCACGGCCGGTCGCAGCGTTCACCCACGCCTCGACCAAACGCTCCGCTTCCGCAGCGGCTTCACCGGCGCCAAGCTTCGTAGCAAGCGCGAAGATGCGCGATGGCGGAACGTGGGCCGCCAACCGTTACCCCCAGGCGAGCGAAGGAATGGGGTCTTCTGCGGCGTACTTCTCGCCGTGCTTCGCGATGCGCGCACACGACGCGTCGTGGTCGTGCGTGAAGAAGGCCCACCCACCCTCTGCGATCACACGGTCGAGAACCTCCTTCTTCTCTTCGATGAGGAGTTCGGGAAAGCGATCGTAACCCATGGTGATGGGCAAGTGCACCCACGCCGCACCTGGAATGAGGTCTCCCATGAACGTAATGGGGCCGTTCGGATGACCTTCGACGCGGGTGAGCATGAGGCCCGGCGTATGGCCATTGGAGTACGTGAAGGAGTACGCATCGCCGAGTACTTCCGAATGGTTCCCACGCACGATTTCGAGGCGGCCTGTTTGCTCGATCAAGCCCTGCAACTCCGCGATGAACGAAGCTTTGTCGCGCGCATGGGGGGCCTTGGCACGCGCCCACGCTTCGCTCCCAACGACATAGTGCGCCTTCGGGAAGGCGAGCGCCGCTGGCTTACCCGCTTCGAACGCCGTGAGGAGACCGCCAGCGTGATCGAAGTGGAGGTGCGAGAGAACGATGACGTCGATGTCCGAAGCCGCTAGACCGAGCGCTGCGAGCGAGTCGAGCAGCACGTGCCGCTCTTCCTCCACACCGAACCGATCACGTAGCTTCGGATCGAAGAATGCTCCGATGCCTGCCTCGAGGAGGACGTTGCGGCCGCTGTCTTCGCGCACGAGCAGGCAGCGGCAGGAGAGAGTGATGCGATTGCGCGCGTCCGGGGGCGCCCATTTCTCCCACACGGGCTTGGGACAATTGCCGAACATCGCGCCGCCATCGAGGCGCTGATGATTGCCTTGGACCGCGAACAGCTTCATGAGGGGAGAGTGTAGCAACAAACACGCCCCGCCGAGAGCAGGGCGCGTCGCGCCGGAGCCTAGTTACTTGCAGCCGACCGTCGAGGCCGAGACCTTGCAACTCTGGCCCTTGCGGCACGTCTCGTCCAAGATGAACTTCTTGCTCTTGCACTTCAGGATCGTCTTGGAGTCGACGCTGCAGGCGTAGTTGTCCTCGGTGTCGCACGGGTCGCCGACGCTGGCAAGGGAGTCGTCGCAGTTGATCTTGTCGCCGACGACGCGGCACGAATTCTGGCCGCGGCAGTACTCGGTGAGCACGAACTTGCCACCTTTGCACACGACGTGGCCCTTCTTGTCGGGCGTACATGCATGGTTGTCCTCACGCGTGCACTTGTCGCCTTCCTTCGAGAAGGTCGTGTCGCAATCGACGGTGTGGCTACTCTGCGTGCAGCCCTTGGGGCCACCGCACGGCTCGTCGAGCTCCCACTTGTCGTTCTTGCAGTGCAGCGATTGCTTCTTGTCGTCGCTACACGTGTAGTCGTTGGCGTTGTTGCAGACGTCTGCGATCTTCGCGAGCGTTTGATCGCATTCCGTGGAAGTGCCGGTGCCGGTACAGCCCTTCGGGCCTCGGCAGGCCATCACTTCCCACTTGCTACTGTGGCACACGAACGCCGTCGCTTTGTCTTGGCACTGGACGCGCCCATCGACCGAGCAATTGGCACCGACCTTGGGTTTGCACGCGGTGAAACAGACGGTGACCGCGGCGAAGGCAAGAGCAACGAGGACGCGCTTTTTCATGGCCTCCACCATACGCGAACGACGACCCTCGGCGAAGAAAATCAGCCCTTTTCCCTGGGCAACAAGTCAGCGCGCGTCACGGAAAGACCGCGCTTCTCTTTGGCGTGGACGAGGAGTTCTTCGAGGGCCTTTCTCTTCTCGCGGGTGCGGTCGGGGAAGAGGACCGGGGCATCGCCGGCTTCTTCGGATAGGTCGGTCACCGAGACTCCGACGAGTCGCACGCGTAGGGGCACGGGTAGCGTCCACTCGCGCAAGAGCGCACGGCACGTCTCGTAGAGAGTGCTCGTGTCCCACGCCGTGGCGGGGAGCTTGCGCCTCCGCGTGTGCACCGTAAAGTCGGCGAACTTCAGCTTGAGCACGACCACGGTCCCCATCGTTCCGGAGCCCACGAGTCTGCTCGCGACGCGCTCGGCGTTCTCGAGGATGCGCGGCAAGAGCGCATCGACGCTCGTGATGTCGTTCTCGTACGTGCGCTCCGCGCCGACGCTCTTGCGGTCGTGCTCAGGTACGACAGGACGGTCATCGATGCCGCGGGCAAGCTCAGCAACTTCGAGTCCCCATGGCCCGAGAGAGCGGGACAGCCAGGCTTCGTCGGCGTTCGCGATGTCGCCAAACGTGCGGAGCGAAAGAGCTCGGAGCTTCGGCGCCGTTTTCGGCCCGACGCCCCACATGCGTTCGATGGGCAGTGGCGCCAGGAAAGCGCGCACGTCCTCCGGAACGACCACGAGGGCGTCGGGTTTGCGCAAGTCGCTCGCGATTTTGGCGACGAACTTCGACTGCGCGACACCTGCGGACGCGGTCAAACCGAGTTCGCCGTGGATGCGGTCTTTGATGCGGCGCGCAATGGCTTCTCCGTCGCCGAAGAGCCCGCGGCTGCCTGTGACGTCGAGAAATGCTTCGTCGAGTGAGAGCCCCTCGACGAGTGGCGTGTAGTCGCGAAAGATGCGGAATACATGCGATGAAGCTTCTGCGTAGTACTCCATGCGCACCGGAAGCACGATGGCGTCGGGACATCGCCGCAGGGCCTCCGCGACGGGGATCGCCGATTTGACACCCCGTGCACGAGCTTCGTAGGTAGCCGAGCACACCACTCCTCGTCGCTGGGAGCCTCCAACGATGACGGGCTTTCCCCGGAGAGAAGGGTTTTCGCGCACTTCCACGGACGCGTAGAAGGCGTCCATGTCGACGTGGAGAATGGTGCGCATGATCGCTAGCGTATCAATTGTCGCGAGATTGTCATGGCCCCGCAATTCGTTGTGAAAATGGCGGAGCTCTGGGACTTTCTCGCTGCGGCAAAACGTCAGTCCTAGCGATGAACAAGGTAAGGTCTTCCGGCAAAACCCTTCGCGTGTTTGCTCTATTCGTCGCGCTCGTGGTCATCTTCGGCGCCTCGCCCGTGAGGCATCATCTGCGTGCACTCTCGCTGCTGCGAACGCTCGCTGGTGCACCGGAGCAAGCCGCCGCCGCTGCCCCGCCACACGTCTATGACCTGCGTCTCCCATCGGGCAAGGCCCGTGCCTTCGTTCCCGCGAAGGACGCGGCGGGCGCAAGCGCTCTTCCCATCGTCCTCGTTCACGGGATTCACTATCGGGGCATCGACGAACCCAGGTTCACGAAGTTTGCCCAGGCGCTCACCGCGTCGGGCAGTGTGGTGCTCACCCCGGAGCTGTCCGATCTTGCCGACTACCAACTTCGAACGAAGTCGAAGGACGACATCTCTGGGGCAGTGCACTACCTGCACGACCTCACCGGAAAGAAGGTCGCCCTCGTCGGCGTGAGCTTCGGCGGCGGTCTTGCTATCTCGACCGCTGCAGAGGAGCGAGTCGCCAAGGAAGTTGCGTTCGTCGTTTCCGTCGGTGGCCACGGCGATGTCGAGCGCGTGTCTCGGTACTTGCTTTCGGGGCACGCACCTCGCCCGGACGGCTCGACGCTCGATCTGCCTTCGCATGACTACGGCGTCGCGGTGTTCAGCTACGAACACGTGGACGACCTCTTCGCAGCGGACGACCGCGCGACCGCCACTCGTGCGCTCCGTGCTTGGCTCCACGAGGACGCGGCCGGTGCCAAGCGCGAGGCCAGCAGCGCTTCGGCGGCGGGTCGCAAGAAACTCGAGCGAATCTTCGAACACGATTCGCTCGCACTTGCGGACGAGCTCTCGCGCGTCTTCGAGGCGCATCGAGAAGAGCTCCGGCAAGTGAGCCCCTCGACGCAAGCGAGCCGCGTCGAAGCCCCCGTCTTCCTCCTTCATGGTGCTGGTGACAACGTGGTGCCTCCGACGGAAGCCGAATGGCTCGCCAAAGAGTTGCCGAACGTTCGATCGGTTCTCGTCAGTCCCGCGCTCGTCCATGTCGAACTCGGAAAAAAGGACCGGCTCGTCGACCAGTGGAACCTCGTTCACTTCATGGCGGGAGTGCTGTCCGGGACGTCGGCGTGAACGTACGTCACGAACTGCACGTCGGGCTCCTCGCCCGCACGACGCTCGGTTTCGACCCACTGCGAGGCGTCCCACTCCGGCAAGAACGTGTCGCCCTCCACGTCGCGATCGATGAAGGTTGCATGCAAATGCGTCGCGAGGGGCAAGGTTGCCGCGTAGATCTTGCTTCCCCCGATGACGAAGGGTTCGGGGTCGATGCTGCGCGCGAGCGCAAGGGCCGCCTCGACCGTGGACACGAAGTGCAGCCCCTCTGTCTCCGGGAGAGGCGACGGGCGACTCGACACCACGATGTTCGTGCGACCGGGGAGAGGGCGGCCGACCTCGTCGAAGGTCTTTCGGCCCATGACGATGGCGTGCCCCATTGTCATCCGCTTGAAGAAGCGGAGGTCCTCCGGCACGCGCCAAGGAAGCTGGCCGTCCTTCCCGATGACGCGGTTTCTCGCCATCGCGAAAATGAGATGGAGCGGCAACCGCCGCACGGCGTTCATACCGCGATGGGGGCTTTGATGCCCGGGTGCGGGTCGTAGTTTTCGAGAACGAAATCTTCGTACTCGAAGGCGAAGAGGTCCTTCCTGGTGGGATTGAGCTTCAGCGTGGGGAGCGGACGCGGCTGTCGCGAGAGCTGCAAACGCGTTTGTTCGAAGTGGTTCGCGTAGAGGTGCGCGTCACCGATCGTGTGGACGAACTCGCCGGGCCCGAGGTCACACACCTGCGCGATCATCATCGTGAGCAAGGCGTAGCTTGCGATGTTGAACGGGATGCCCAGAAACGCGTCGCCGCTCCGCTGGTAGAGTTGGCAGCTCAGCTTGCCGTTCTGTACATAGAACTGGAACAGCGTATGGCATGGTGGGAGCGCGACCTCGTCGGCTTCTTTCGGATTCCAGCCAGTGACGATGAGACGCCGACTGTGAGGGTTCGTGCGAATCTGCTCGATGACGCGGCGAATCTGATCGACACCGTCCGATGCGTACGAGCCATCGGGGTTCTTCGTGGCGCCGAAGTTTCGCCATTGATGACCGTAGATGGGCCCGAGGTCGTTTTCGCGGCGACCGAAGCGAGCACATTGTTCGGCGGTGGCCCACTCGTCCCAAATGGTGACACCGCGCTCCTTCAGCCAGGCTGAGCTCGTCTCGCCTCGGAGAAACCAAAGAAGCTCATAGAAGATCGACTTCGTATGGACCTTCTTCGTCGTGACGAGGGGAAAGCCCTGCGCGAGGTCGAATCGCATTTGATGACCGAAAATGCTGCGCGTTCCGGTTCCGGTGCGATCGTCACGATCGATGCCATTTTCGAGAATGCGCCTGAGGAGATCGAGGTACGCCTGCACGACGTCTCTCCCTTAGCATGCCCCTTCCAGAGACGGCTCACCATTGCTATAGCCATTGCCCCCTCCGCCGCATTCGCGGCTCCGATCGAGAGGATACCGTGGCGCCGAACGACCCTCAGTACGCAGACGACCAGCTCTCTCGCGACCTTCAGTCGCTACGTATTTCTCGCGACGAGAAGCCTGCGGGCCAGGGCTCCGGCAAAGTCCTGCGATGGGTGGCGATTGCCGTGCTCGTGCCCGTCATCGGCTTTTTCGTATGGCGCTTTGCTTCGAAGAAGGCAGAAGGTGCGCTCTTCAAGACGGAAGTGAGCTTTACGGAGGTCTCTTCCATTTCGCCGGCACAGGCTTCGGTCGAGGTGACATCGACGGGGTACGTCGTGCCGCAGCTCGTCGCGAAGGTGGGCTCGAAGATCACCGGGCGCATCTCGAAGGTCCACGTGCGCGAGGGCATGGCGCTCAAGTCGGGAGCGCCGCTTTTCGAGCTCGACCCGAGCGATCAGCGGAGCGCCATCGCATCGGCCAATGCACGCGTGCTCTCCGCAAAGGCACGAGCGCAAGCTGCGCGTGCGAACCTCGCTGAAATCGAACTCCAATGGAAGAGGCAGAAGGCCCTCGCCGCGACCGGTGCAGTGGGCTCCGCTTCGGCCGAAGACTTGGGAGCACGGGTCTCGTCGCTGCAAGAGCAGGTGAAGGCGCAGGACGCAGAGGCGCTTGCGATCCAAGCGGAAGTGTCTGCGCTGTCCGTCGCCCTCACGCAGACGACCATCCTGGCTCCCATCGATGGCATTGCGACGACCAAGCCGGCCGAAGTCGGTGACGTCGTCAACCCGGGTACTCCCCTCGTCGAGCTCGTCGACTTTGGCTCCCTGCTCGTGGAGACCGACGTGCCCGAGGGCAGGCTCAACAAGGTGAAGGCGGGCGGGCCCACCGAAGTCGTTCTCGATTCGATGGACGGTCAGCGCTTTCGCGGCATCGTCGTCGAAGTGAGCCCCCGGCTCAATCGCGCCAAGGCGACGGCCACGGTCAAAGTCCGTTTCAAAGAGCCGCCAAAAGAGCTGCGACCCGAAATGTCGGCGCGCGTGAGCTTCCTTTCGAAGGAGCTTTCGGAAGGTGAGCTCAAGCAAGGCGAGAAGATCGTCGTTCCCGGCAATGCCGTCGTGTCGCGCGGCGCCGACAAGGTCGTGTGGGTCGTCGAAGGCGACAAGGTGCGTTCACAGGTGGTGGAGCTCGGCGAGGCCATCGGCACGGGGTTCGTGGTGAAGAACGGCACGACATCTGGCACGAAGTTGGTACGCGATCCGCCAGCCACGCTGACGGACGGACAGGGAGTGAAGGAGAAGGGCAAATGAGCGAGCAACCAGAGAGCTACCGCAAGAACGTCGAAGAAGCCGCTCCCCTCATCCGGGTGCGCGGCATTACGAAGGCATTCTCTCGCGGAGGCGAGAAGCTCGAAGTCCTGAAAGGCCTCGACCTCGACGTCGCCAAAGGCGCGTTCGAAGCGCTCATGGGGCCGTCCGGTTCCGGCAAGTCGACGCTTCTCAACTTGCTCGCCGGACTCGACCGTCCAACGGCAGGTTCGATCGAGATCGAGGGCAAGCGCATCGACAACCTCAGCGAAGGCGCGCTCGCCAACTGGCGCGCAAAAACCGTAGGGTTCGTCTTCCAGTCGTTCAACTTGATTCCGGTGCTGACGGCCCTGGAGAACGTGGAGCTTCCCCTCCTTCTCACGTCGCTTTCCGCTTCCGAGCGGAAGACCCGCGCGCAGACAGCGCTTCGTGTCGTGGGTCTCGAAGATCGGATGACCCACTACCCGCGCCAGCTGTCCGGTGGTCAGGAGCAACGAGTCGCCATCGCGCGCGCCATCGTCCACGACCCTGCACTCATCGTTGCCGACGAGCCAACTGGTGACCTCGATCGGGCGAGCGCTGACGATGTCCTTCGTCTCTTGACGAAGCTCTCGTCCGAACTGAAAAAGACCATTCTCATGGTGACCCACGACCCCGCGGCCGCGGAGCGTGCCACCATCACGCGCCACCTCGACAAGGGGCTCCTCGCCAAGAGTGGAGCGGCCTCGTGACACTGACGGGGCTCGCCGTTCGAAATTTGTGGCGCAACAAGATGCGCACCGTGCTCACGATGGTGGGCGTGGCGATTGCGATCATCAGCTTCGTCACGCTCCGAACGCTCGTGTGGTCGTGGACGAGCGCGGCAGAATTTGCCGCCAAGGATCGCGTCGTGACGCGCCACAAGGTCACGTTCGTCATGTCGCTTCCCAAGCGCTACATCGACGAGGTCCGTGGTCAGAGCGGCGTCAAGGTAGCGACGTACGCGAGCTGGTTCGGCGGAAAGGACCCCAAGCACGAGAAGGAGTTCTTCTCCACGCTGGCTGTCGACGCGACGACCTATTTCCAGGTCTACGACGAGGCACTGGTCGAACCCGATGCGCTTGCCAAATGGAAGGCCGATCGGTCGGGCGCGATCGTCGGTGACGCGCTCGCGAAGAAGATGGGGTGGAACGTAGGTGACAAGGTCACGCTCGAGTCGGGCATCTACGCGAACGAACCCGACAAGCCCTGGACCTTCACCATCGACGGAATCTACACCGCGACCAAGAAGTCCGTCGACCGGAGCACACTCGTCTTCCACTGGGACTACTTGAACGAAGCACTCCCGCAGTCGCGCAAAGATCAAATTGGCTGGATCGTCACGCGCGTCAACGACCCTTCGAGGTCCGTCGACATGGGCGTGACCATCGACAAGATCTTCGACGTGAAAGACATCCAGACGCTGAGCCAAGACGAAGCAACCTTCAACGCCTCCTTCCTCGCAGGGATATCGGCGATCCTGACGGTCATCGACATCGTCTCGTTCATCATCCTCATCATCATGGCCCTCGTCCTCGGCAATACGATTGCGATGGGCGTTCGCGAGCGCACCTTCGAGTACGGCGTTCTTCGCGCGATGGGCTTCTTGCCGAAGCAAATCGCGTTCTTCATTCTTGGCGAATCGGGGTTCACCGGTCTCGTCGGCGGGTTGCTCGGCATCGCGATTTCGTATCCCATGGTCGAGAAGGGGATGGGGCGTTGGCTCGAGGAGAACGTCGGCGGGTTCTTCCCCTACTTCCGCATCCCCGGGTCCACGATCGGATTCTCGGTCGTGGCGGCGCTCGCACTCGGGCTCGCCGCTGCGGCCATACCAGCATACTCGGCCTCGCAGCTCCGTGTTACCGACGCTCTTCGGAAGGTGGTCTGACCATGGTCCCCATTCGCTACAACTTCCGTAGTCTCGTCGTTCGCAAGGTCACGACGATCGCAACCGCGATCGGCATCGGTGTTGCGGTCCTGGTGCTTACGGGCTCCATGATGCTTTCGGCCGGTCTCACCAAGACGCTCACTTCGGGCGGTTCCGACGACATCGCGATCGTTCTTCGCAAGGGCAGCGACAACGAGCTCTCGAGCACCATCGAAGACGCGCAGGTCTCGCTCATCACCGGGCAAGTGGGAGTGAAACAAGCCAACGGCAAACCGCTTTTCGCCGCGGAAGTCATCGTCGTCGCGGCGATGGAGAAGATCGGCGCGCCTGGTGTCACCAACATGACCATTCGCGGCGTGGGCGACGACGTGCTCGCGTTCCGCCCCACTGTCAAACTCGTCGCGGGGCGTCAGCCCAAGCCGGGTTCGGACGAGGCGATGGTAGGCGTTCGCATTCGAGGCCGCTTCCGGGGAACCGAGTTGGGCCAGAAGTTCGACCTCAAAAAGAATCGTCCCGTGACGGTGGTCGGCGTGTTCGAGGACAACGGCTCATCCTATGAATCGGAAGTCTGGGTCGACATCGATACGCTCCGAACCTCGTTTGGCCGTGAAGGCATGCGCTCGTCCGTCCGCGTGAAGCTCGACAGCAAAGACCGCCTCGACGCGTTTCAGCTCGCCGTGGAGCAAGACAAGCGTCTCGGGCTCATGGTCATGCGCGAGACGAAGTACTTCGAGAAGCTTTCGGAGAACACCGGAATATTCATCACGGCACTCGGCATCGTCATCACCGTCTTCCTGGCGGCGGGGGCCATCATCGGCGCCACGATCACCATGTACGCGGCCGTTGCGCATCGACGGCGTGAAATCGGTATTCTCCGGGCGCTGGGGTTCTCGAGGTTCTCGCTGATGTTCTCCTTCGTCGTGGAGTCGATGACGCTGTCCTTCTTCGGAGGCCTTCTTGGGGTTGCCGGGGCGCTCGTTCTCAGCACCGTCAAGCTCTCGATGATGAACTTCTCCTCCGGGTCGGAGATCGTCATGACCTTCGATCCGAATCCCGGGATCATCGTGACCGGGGTCGTCTTCTCGCTCATCCTCGGCTTCCTCGGAGGCTTCCTTCCGGCAGTCCGAGCCTCCCGCGTTTCGCCGGTCGTGGCGATGCGTGGGGGCTGAGCGCCCACCAACGGTCACGAACGCTTCTACCGAACCTTCTCACGGATGGCAGCGGCGATTGTCCGCGCGCCTTCGGCTCGGGTCTTCGCCGCAGACTGCGGCGCATTGACCAGCATCGACGCTGCAGCCTCGTAGCGTTGCGCAACGTCGATGAAGTGCTCATGCTGGTTCGTGGCGGGCGGCGCGATCTCGTGCAGGAGCGCGGCGTCGAACGCCGCTACGCCCGAGGTCGCGCGCTTCTCACCCGCGAGCTGATCCAGGGCTTCGGTGTGTAGCAGGTTGAGGTCCGAAGGACTCTGCGCACTCATGAAGTGAAGGGCATCCACGGGTCCTTGGCGTAGTGCGAGGGCGAGCGCGGTGTAGAGGCGCGCCGTGTCGTCGGTGTTTGCATCGTTGCCGACGAGTGCGAGTACGCGATCGTAGTCGACTGCGCGCCAGAAGGTCGAACCGCGTAGGAGGCGTCGTTCTGCGGCTCGCAATCGGTCTGCAAGCGGTCCTTTTCCGGGTTCGGGCTCTGCGGTCGGCGGCGAGATCACGCGAAGGAAATAGGTTGCACTTTGCTGGGTTCGCGTCTCGTCGTTTGCGGCTTCCGGCTGCGTTCGAGGAGCTTGCCCGAACATGAGCGCGTCGAGCGCGTCGATGCGACGTCCGCCGTACATACGCGCGAGAAGGTTGCGCGCACGACTGACGCGTGGGCTCGCCGGCAAGTCGAGCATGGCCATGATCCCGAAACCGACGAGGGTTGCGTCTCGGCCCTTTGCTTTCATGGGAGCAAGGGCATCTTCCAGGGCCCCTTCGTACACGAGTTTCAGCTCCGCATCCCAGTCTTGCGGCTTGGGACTGGTTCGGATCGTTTCGACCACCCGCAGTTCGGCATAGCCAGCCTCGGTGGCGGCGATGGCTTTTCCGTACCCTTGGAGGGTCACCGCAAACTGCGACAGCTGATCGATGGTCGCGAACGTCTGCTTGAACCACGGGGCGAATGTAGTGTTGATGTGCGCGACGAGCTTCTCTTTGGAGATCGGCCCTTGGATCGCGGGCGCTTGGGTGCCGGTTCGGAGAAGCTTCGCGGCGACCGATTGTCCGGCCATCACGTGAACGAGGTGCGGAGGCGTCCCCTGTTTCGGGTGCTCCAAGAAATCATCGACGTATTGGTCGGCACATTCGGGTTTGGCCACTTCTGCACGCAGCGCCCGCACGAGTCCCGGCGGAAGGCTCGGGCAGGACTCCAGCTCTGCGAGCGCTGCATCACCGCTGCGCAATGCGCTGGTGAGCGCCTCCATGGCGGGCCGCTCGCAGGCGGGCTTCTTGACTGCTCCTCCACTCGGTGCGACCACGGGACATGCAGGGGCGGACACGCCAGGCAGTTTGCGCACGGTTGCGAATCGAACGAGGTCGACGTCGCGAAGGTTCTCGGGCGGCGCCACGTCTTCGCGCAGGCGTGCGGGAAGCTTGAAGGGGTCCTCGGTGCTCGCTGTCTTGGCCGGCACAGGAGTAGAAATCGGTGCGGATGCGGAGGGCGCGCGCACGGGGGAGGTGGTCTCCGCGCCACCACCACAGTGACAGAGGACACATGCGGATGCAGCGAGAAGGCCACGGAGCGACCTTCGCCTCCATCGAACCCCAGGAATCGTGCTACATCGCTCCACCATCGTGACTCCCTTCATCGCTTTCCTCCTCGGACTCGTCGAAGGCCTTACCGAGTTCTTGCCCGTCTCGTCGACGGGACACCTTACCCTCACGTGCCATCTCTTGGGTGTACCGAAAGAGCTCGCCGACACGTACGACGTTGTCGTACAAATCGGGGCCATTCTCGCGGTCGCCATTCACTATCGCGCGGTCATTGCGAAGCATCTCTCTGGGCTGTTCCGTCGCGAGGCAGCGTCGCTCAAAATGGCGCTCTCCCTTGGTATCGCGTCGGTTCCGACAGTGGTCATCGGAGTTTTGTTCCGCAAAGCGATCAAGAAATACCTTTTTGGTCCGCTTCCGGTCGCCATCGCCTTGGCCGTGGGCGGTGTGGCAATGATCGTCATCGACCGCGCGATGCGTTCCAGGGCCCGCAAAGAAGACGTTCTCGAGGACGTGACTCCGAAGCGCGCGGCCATCATCGGCCTCGGACAGTGCTTTTCGCTGGTCCCAGGCACTTCGCGCTCCATGGTGACGATCGTCGCCGGGCAGCTGTCGGGTCTCACCGCGAAGACCGCCGCTGAGTTCACGTTCCTGCTCGGTCTTCCGATCTTGGGTGGAGCGTCGATCTACGAGGCCTACAAGGACAGGGTCGCCCTCGCACAGATCGGCGGTCTCAATTTGGCCATCGGCCTCGTCACGGCGTTCTTCGTCGGTTGGGCGGCGATCGCCGGGTTCATTCGCTACCTCTCCAAGAACGGCCTCGCACCCTTCGGCGTCTATCGCATCGTTCTCGCGGCAGTGACGCTCGCCCTCCTCTACAAGCCTGCATGAGCACGCCTCCGAGGCGTCCGCCCGTGGAGGTGGCTCCGCCCCTTTCGTTTTCGCGCTCGCTCGCTCCTCTCACGCTCGAAGCGGGGGCGACGCTCACCCCCCATCGCGTCGCGGGGTGGTTCTGGGGAAGCTCCCTGGACGCCGCGCGCATCGCATCGGGAGAGTCACTGGTCTCGGAGATGAAGACGGTGCTGCTCGTCCACCCGCTCACGAGCAGCGCCGAAGCGGGCGGTCCCAACGGCTTCTGGGACGAGCTCATCGGCAAGGGGCGTGCGCTTCGGCCCTGGGCCTCGCGTATCCTGTGCTTCAACCTGATCGGATCGTGCTTCGGTTCCATTGGTCCGTCCGAGGAAGCCTTTCCCAATCGCTTGCATGACACATCTTTTGAAGCCCCGATAGCCGTGGCACGTGGGGACCTTGGCTACGACGAAGCAACGCTGCCCGCTACGGTCACCCCTTGGGATCAGGCGCGGTCCATCCTGATGGCCCTTGCGAGTCTCGGCGTTGCGGAAGTGGAGCTCGTGGCTGGCGGGTCCCTCGGGGGGATGGTCGCCCAGTGTCTGCTCTTGCTCGCACCGAAGATGTTTCCACGTGTGATGACCATTGCGGCTCCACTAGCCTCGACGGCCTCGATGATCGGCTGGAACCACGTCGCCCGAGAAGCGGTTTTGCGTGACACGACCTATCCTACCGCGCGTTCGGGGCTCTCGATCGCGCGGCAGATCGCACGCATGACGTACCGCGCCCCTGCCAGCTTGCAGCTCCGGCACGGCCGTCGAAGTGCAGGGCCGCTGCACGAGGGCTATGGAGCGTTCTCGCCGCGTATGCCTTATAGGGTGGCAACGTATCTCCGTCATCATGGGGACCGATTCGCGGACGACTTCGACGCGAGAAGCTACGTCTGCCTCACGCTCGCGATGGATCATCATGATTTGGAGCGACTACCCCCGGATGCGTACCGCGACCTCAACGGGACGCGGGTCTGGAACG
Organism: Polyangiaceae bacterium; assembly: GCA_046351415.1. Classification (GTDB taxonomy): domain Bacteria; phylum Myxococcota_A; class Polyangia; order Polyangiales; family Polyangiaceae; genus JABFRG01. The sequence goes on from JAXLYO010000008.1 coordinate 351,642, forward strand.
TGCGCATCCCCACGGACACCCTCGTCGACTCCGCATCGCAAGCTGCTCTTTCCGAATTCCTTCGCTCACTCGGAGCCGACGTCTCAGAAGTCGACCTCGAGAGCGTTCACGGTCACGACGGGTTTCTGACGGAAGTGCAGGCACTCGGGCGTATGATCAAATCGGCCATGGAATCAGGGGCGAAGGAAGGGCGTTACATCGAGTCATGACGCGTTTCGTCCGAATCGCTTGGATCGTCCTCTGCGGAGGTGCCGCGTGCGAACCCAAGTCGACGGCTTCGGGTGGCGTGGACGCGCGCACCGCAGACACTGCGAAAGGCGTCGCGAGTGCGAGCGCGTCGCCGTCTGCCACGAACGTCCCCTCGAATGATGTCGTGTCCGGTGCATCCGCCCCCTGGGCCGGCAATCCGAAGCTCGTGATCGACGGGCAGGTCGACGGTGCGGCACTGCGCACGAGGACGCGTGCGCGTATCGCTGCCGACACGAGCCCCGTCGTCGTCCTTACGGGCACCTCGGCACTCGCACTCGGCACCGAGTCCTGCGAACGCGTCGTTCCCAAAGTTCCCGCTACGACCAAAGTGCTCATCAAGCCGAACCTCGGCGGCTTCGATTGGTTCAAAGACCCGAAGAAATCTTCCGGCGACGATGGGGTACGCGGGCGCATCACCGACCCCGAATTCGTCCGCGGTATCGTTCGCTGTCTCAAGGCGAGGGGGCACAAGGCCATCACCATTGCCGAAGGGTGGGGCGCGACGCATGCGGATTGGAAGCGTCTCATCAGCGTATCCGGGTACGAGAAGATGGCCGCGGAAGAGGGCGTACGTCTCGTGGCCATGGATGACGACGGCGTGTTCGACGTGGAAGAAGACAAACCGGGCAAACCGCTTCGCCTCACGGGCATGGAGAAGACGAATGCGCCCACGCTTCTCATTCCCAAGATACTCGCCGAGCATCTCGAGAACGGTCTCTTCATCTCGGCACCGAAAATCAAGAACCATCGCTTCGCGGTCGCCTCGATCGCCACGAAAGGCGCGCAAGGCACGATCATGTACAGTGATGCAGCGCCGGCCTTCCGTCAGAAGTGGCGCACCCACAAAGAGCTCGCCAAGGTGCTGCCTCTGCTCAAGTCGGACCCGGAGGAAGGCAGCAAGCAGTATCTCCAAGCGCTCGATCAATTCGCGGAACGCATCGCGGACGTTCTCGAAGTCGAAGCGCCCCACGTCGTTCTTGCCGACGGCTCTCCCATGATGCGCGGGGACGGGTTCCAGAAGTTGTTCCCCAGTGAAGAACTCGTTGCAGTAGCCGGCACGAACTTCCTTCGCGTCGATCGCGTAGCCCTCGAGCTCCTCGGCGTCTGGGACAACGCCGAACTCGCGGCCAAGCTCGGCGGGCGAAGCACGTCTCCGCTCGTGACGGTGGCTGCCAGGCGTTTCGGCATCGACCTTACGCACGTGGACGCCGTGGGGAGCGGTGCTTCGCTCCTCGGCTCGCCGAGGCCGTACGACTACTTTTCGATGTCGGGATTCGACATTCACGGCAAGAACCAGTCCGGTAAGCGCGAGAGCGACCCGAAAGACCCGAAGGAGCCAAAGAGCGAGGAGGCGAAACCTCGGGCGCTCGCCGCCCACGTACCGCCCGACAAGAGCATCACCATCGACGGTGTCGTCGACCCCTTTTGGAACACCGCGGTGCCGGTCTCGTTCGAAACGGACTACGCGGGTCGTGCGACAGGAACGAAAACCGAGGTCCGCTTCGCCTGGAACGAGCGAGGCCTCTATGCGCTCTGGAAGCTCGAGGGCGCAGGGCTCCACGTCGACAGGAGTCGCGACGTCCACGTCGAACGCGAGAAGCTCTACGAAGAAGACTGCACCGAGCTCTTCCTCACGCCTGACCCAACTCGAAGGCTTCACTACTTCGAAGTCGAAGTGGGGCCTCTTGGGCATTTCTTCGATCTCGACGTCGATCGAGAGACGAAACGTTCGGACACCGCATGGTCGAGCAAGCCGCGCATCGCGAGCCACGTCTCGGGGAGTGAAGTGACGCTCGAATACGTACTCGAAGCTTCGGACATCGTGCGAGCGCTCAGGCCCGGCGCCAAGCTTCCCCTGGGGCTCTTTCGGATGGAAGGCAAAGCCCCGAGAAAGTACCTCGCGTTCAGTCCGCCGCGCACGAAAAGCCCGAATTTCCATGTGCCTGAGGCCTTCGGCGAGCTCGTGCTGCAGCCCTGAGGGCCGGGCCCCCCGTCATCAGGCGCTTTGCATTCGACCGGGTCCGAGCTATCCCTTGGGCCATGTCCCGCCCTACCACGCCCGGTCGTTCCTTCGAGTTCCTCCGCGTCATCGGCGTACTCGCATTCGCGTGCGCACTGCCCCTTTCGACGCAGGCATGCGGCAGTTCCGCGAAAACGACAGAAGACGGCGGCGTGGTCGTCGAAGGATGCAACTCCGGAGGGTGCCTCGAGGAGTGCTCGCAGGCCTGCCAGCGCATAGACAGCGATCGTTGCTTGCCCCTCTATACCGACTGTTCCAAGACGTGCGGCGCTGCTTCGATCAACGCACGCAAAGCCTTCGCCGAATGCGCCGCCACGAAGACGGGCGTCGATTGCGCCGAGACCGAGTGTTACTACGGCATCCCCGACGCACCCCGCGTGGCTCCCGCGCGTCTCTACGACACGTGCGTCGTCAACTGCAACAAGATGAGCATGTCGGAAGGCCTGGCGTGCCTGGACGACGAGTCGACCCTCAAGTGCCTGCAGACTTGCAAGAACGGCACGCTCGACAAGATCAACGGGTTCAACAAGTGCATGAGCACTTGGGATGACCGATGCGTCGCCGGGAAGCCCTGCTTCGACACGTTCAAGGCGCCCTGAGCCGATTCGCGCCCGCTTCGAGCGACCATGAGATTCGACTTCACGTCAGAGGTCGCGCGTCGGCAGTACGAGGCAACGCAAGCATTTGCCGAAGCTTTCCGGGGTGAACCTGCGCCGCCCCATCTCGCGCAGCTTCCGCAAGTGCTGGTCACGGGCTTCGGAAGATTCCTGCATCATGCAGACAATGCGTCGGGTCACCTCGTTTCTGCACTCGTCCCGACGGTGAAGTACCCACGTACTTCGCGGGGAGACGAATCACAGGTCGACCTTCCCGAACCGCAGTTCGCACGAGCCTGGCACGAGGCCGTGCTGCCGAGTGGGAAGCACGTTGCGCTCTGCGGCATGATCGTGCCGGTGCAGTGGGGGCTGGGCCCTGCGCTTCTCGCCAAGCAGTGCGCCTCCATGTCGCCAGCATTCGTGATGATGAACGGCATTGCCGGAGCCGCGCAGCCGCTTTGGCTCGAACGCGGTGCGGCCAACGTGGCTGCAGCAAAGGTCGATGGAACGGGGCTGCTGCGCCCGGTCGAGCTGGAAGGGGGAGGGGCTCAACCCCTTGTTCCGGGAGCCCCACCGGCGCTTCCGTGCTTCGCTTCGTTCGACGAGCTCCGCGCCGCCGCAGACGAAGAAATTCTATCCGCCATCGCGGAAAGGCCCGAAGAGAACCTGGGTGACGTATTGCCAGGCGCGCTGCTTCAGGTGGCCGCGCGAGCGGACAACCGCTACCTCTGCAACGAGCTGACGTTTGCCGCCTGCCGCCTCTTTCGAGAAACGAAGACCCCTTTCGTGTTCTTGCATTGGCCTTCTTCGATGACGGCGCCGCACATTGCCGTCGGCACGCGAGTCCTCACGCGGCTCGTCGACGTCGAACTTTCCGGCACGACGAAGCGCAGTGCTGGCGTCGCTCCGTAGCGCAGCTACCCGGCCGCGCGGTTACCCCGTCACGACGGCGTAGGCGCCGCCCAAGACCGCTTCGTTGCGCTCTTTGACGCTGACCTTGAGCGCGATCTTGCCGCCGTCGAGACGCCAGCCTTCGGTGACGAGCGTGTCGCCGGGCCACACCGGCTTGCGGAACTGCGCGTTGAACGCCGTCACCCGAGCGGGGTCGCCGCCGCAGGCGCCCTTGATGACGTGGCGAACCATGTATCCATAGGTGCAGAGTCCATGCAAAATGGGGCCTTGGGCGAAACCCACTTGCGCCGCGAACTGCGGGTCGGCGTGGAGGGGGTTGAGGTCACCCGAGAGGCGATACAGCAGTGCTTGCTCTTCGCTCGTCTTCTCCTCGACCGTGAAGTCGGCAGGTCGATCTTTCGGGGTGCTGACCGCGTCTTCCTCTGCCGGAGGCGGCGCACCGCCGAACCCGCCTTCGCCGCGGAAGATGATGTTCGACGACGTTTCGGCGAGCAATGCGCCAGACTCGTCCTTCGTCGTCGTCTCGATCACGAGCGACGCAAAACGCTTCAAGTCGTAGATGGCCTTGAGCGTCGCGGTCGTCGATACCTTCGCCTCGGCCGGCATGGGCTTGTGCACGCGCACCTTTTGACCACCATGGACGACCATCGCCAGGTCGCCGCCGGAATTGCGAACGACATCGAACATCGGCAGAAACATGGGGACCACGGCGAAGCTCGGAAGCACCTTCGGTCCGCGGCCTTCGTACAAGATATCGAGTTCGTCGCGTTTGGCGCCGACGCCAAGCGCATAGAGGACGACGTCCTTCCATCCGTAAGCGTGCACGAGGGGTTCGGTTGTCTTGCCAACGAGGGTCTGATCGAGCGCCATGAGACGAACCTTGCGCCAACCGGATGGGGCTCGTCAACGGTACAAAGCGCGATACGATGCCGCTTCCGCCCATGACGGCCTTCGCCGAACTCCTTTCCGTGCAGCTTCTGGTCGCACCTCCGCTGACGTCGTTCGTTCCGGCGGCCCGAGAGATGGGTGCGCATTGGGCACGTGTTCTTCCAACCGTCGTGCTGGTGCCGGCATTCGGACTTCGAGCACTTCCGACGCCCGTTCGCATCTCGCTCGGCCTCTTGTTCGCCCTTTGTATGTATTCTGCACAAAGCGCGCCCCTGAGTTCGCTCACGGATGGCGTGCCGTGGCCCATTCTTTTTCTGTCGGAGATGGTCTCGGGCCTGCCTATCGCCATCGCGGCCGCGGTGCCCCTGTGGGCGGCAGCATCGGCGGGGGGCCTGGCCGAGCAGCTACGCGGTGGCTCCGAGTCGATGACGTCTCCACTCGTCGAAGGGAAAACATCACCGCTCGGGGTGCTCTTTGCCATGCTGGCATCCATTGCGTTTCTCGCGTCGGGCGGTCCTGCTCGGGTCGTTTCACGACTCGCACAGCCTTCGACCCTTGGCGACCAGTGGCTTCTCCGCGTCAGCACCAACCTACTCGCCGGCATCGACATCAGCGTGGCTTTTGCTGCGCCTCTCCTCGGTGCCGCTGTCGTGCTCGACGTCGTTTCCGCCCTCGGTGCGCGGGCAGCTGCTCCAGCGCATCTTCAGCAAAGCCTCGCGCCCCTTCGAGCGCTCGGCATCTTGTGTGTGCTTGCGTTCGCGCTCGAACGCATCACGCGCGCGCTCGGTGCATCACAATTCTGATTTGCCCTCAGAGCGGAACGCGATACCCAATCGTGAGCCCCAGGTCGAGTGCGAGGACACCGCCCTGCAGCGTCGTGCAGTCACCGATGGGCGTACACGACGATGTCTTCGGTAAGAACCAATTGTCGAAGCGAAGCGCCGTCCCGAGCACCCAGCGATCACTGAAGTTCCAGTGAAGGCCGACCTGGCCACCGACGGTGAGACCTTCGGTCGCAATGGTGACGTTGCGATCACCGAGGACCGTCGGTACCGCATCGCCGGAGTCGGTCGAGAAGCGGTCGGCGACGACGACTGCGCCCAGGTTGGCGCCGCCCCACAGGTCGAAGTCGCCGAACTGGAGCGGAATGAAGCGACCTTCGACGCCCAAGCCGAAGTACGAACGCGAGTGCGTACGCGGCAGACGGCCGGTGCCTCCGTATTCGGAGTCTGCCGTTGGCTTCGGCGCGAAGCGAGCAGCGGCGCCTACGGACCAACGCTTGCCCGTGCTGGCGAGCACGCGAATGCCCGCAAGGATCGTGGCGTCACCGCGACCGATGCGGCCGATGAATGTATCGCCACCTCGTTGCGCGGGAGAGATGGGGGCAAAGGGGAGGGCGAGGATGCCCAACTCGAGCTCTGCGAGCGTGTGGAATCGCGCACGTGTCGATTCGCGTTGAAGCGACAATGTCGACTCCGTGGCGATGGCGGTCGTAGGGAGGTCCGAACTGGCGCCCACCGGCGGAGGTGGCGTCGGCGTGGGGCCGGGCCGGGTCAAACTCGCGGTACCGGCATCGCTGATGGGCGGCGGGGCAGTCGAAGGCAGTGCCGAGATGGATGCGGGCTTGTCCGCTCCCGCGTCGGATGTCGCGGACGGCGCCAAGAGTGTGCCGAGCGCACCCTTCGGTGCCGCCGCGTCGGTCGCCATGGATCCGCCGTCGATCGTCGGAGTGGCGCTCGAAGGCCACGGCGAAGCCTCGTCCGCGCGAGCGCCGCGCAAGAACGCGAAGAGCCCGAACGCGAACAGAGAGGCTAGGCCGAGAGCACGAAGTTTCAGAGCCATTTCACGCTCGCCGGGGGGCTCGGGAGGGGAGGCGGCAAGATCGGCGGCACGTTCGGACCCGGAGGAAGGATGCCACCGACCGCCAGACCGATGCTACCCGAAATGTCGCGTGCGTCCGCGGAGCCGCGGAAGATCACCGTGAAGCTTCCAGGCTCGAAGAACGTGAGGGAGGCGCGAAAGAGCCCGCCCTCGAGCGCGGCCGGCAGGTTCGTGTTGACCCCTGGCCCTTGCACGAGAAAGTGCGGCCCGGCAACCGACTTCGGATCGACGCCGGACAAAGCAGCTGCAAATTGCACGGATTGTCCGATGGCCGGCGCCTGCGGCGTTCTCGTGATGGTGACGCGCACCTTTGCCGAGGGGGCGGAGGCGGTTGCCGTCGCGACCGGCAAGCGCGCAGGAGACGCCATGGGACTGAGGAGCGGCAAGGGAGCTTCGTTCGAGGGACGCGAAGAGGCTGGCGTATCGGTGCGTCGCACGTCCGTAGCCCCAGAGGGCGTATCGGTCCCGGTGTCGGTGCGCGAACCGAGGCCTCGAAAGTAAACGATGGCCGTAAACACTGCCGCGATCGCGATCACCGATGCCCCGAACAGTGCGAGCGCAGGCCCCGACCGTCTGCTCGAGCCCGTGTCGCTTGCCGAGTAACGATGGCGCGCGAGTGCGTCCGTCGACTCACGTCCTCGAAGGGCGTCTTCGACGGCGGGCTCTTGGAATTCTGTCCGATGAGCGACAGGACTCCGCGCGGCGGACGATGCGATGGCCTGCACGGGTGCCATGGCTGCCGAACCGGGGTGTAGAGGCGCTTTTTGCAGGTCGTCGTCGTCGAGGGTGTCCTCGAGTGGGCTGCTCGAACGAGCGGGACCCACGGGCTCGAACGGACCCGGCGTGGGTGTCATTCGCAGCGCGAGGTCGCTCGAAGGTGTCCATTTCGTCGTGCGCGCGCCGATGTGCGCCGCGGGCTTCGCTTCGATCTCCCTCGCGTCCGTGCTTGTCGGCGGAGGCTCGACACCTTCACTGAGCTGGGTGGGCGGAATGGAAGCACGCCGAGGGAGCGTCACTCGCGCACTCCACGAATCGCGCGGGGCGATGCCCGGAACGATGCCGCAGGCGTGTGCCGCTTCGACCAGCGCGCTGCCGAAAGCCTGCCCGTCGGCGTCGCGCTTCGAAGGATCCTTCGCGAGGTTCTTCATGATCGCGTCGCAGATCGGCTGAGGAACGGCGTCACCCACGAACACGTGCATCGGGGGTGGCGCTTCGTGAATGTGCTGGAGGAGCAGCTGCACCGGTTGTTCGCTCTCGAACGGCGTATGCCCGGTCAGCAGCTGGTAGAAGACCGTCGCCAGCGAATACACGTCACTCGCGGGCGTCACACTCATGCCCTGAGCGCCTTCGGGAGAGATGTAGCGCGCCGTTCCGAAGATGAGGCCCGCTGCGGTGGACATCGATTGATCGCTTGCGCGAAGACGTGCGATGCCGAAGTCGAGCACCTTCACGAAATTCGCGTCGCCCCCCCGCTGCACGAGCATGACGTTCTCGGGCTTGATGTCGCGATGGACCACGTCGAGCCGATGCGCTTCGCCCACGGCGTCGCACAGCTGTACGGCGATGTGGAGGGTGCGTTCGAGTGGCAAGGGCTCTCCCCCGCTTGCGGCGAGCACACTGTGGAGAGAAAGCCCGTCCAAGAACTCCATGACGATGTACATCGATCCGTCGGGCAACTGACCGGCGAGGTACACCTGCACCACGTGGGGGTGCGAAAGGCGAGAGGCTACCTTGGCCTCCCGTGTGAAACGAGCCGCGAGCTGTTCGTTGCCCGAGATCTCGCGACGCAGAATCTTGACGGCCACGTCGCGGTCGACACCCCGCTGGTGGGCGCGGTAGACCCGGCCCATGGCGCCGATACCGGCGAGCTTCTGGATCTCGATGTGCCCCAAGATTTCGGTGCCGAGATAGGGGTCGCGGGTGCCGTTGCCTTGCGCATCTTCCGCGTCATGCGCCAAGACGAGCGCCGACCCGCAGACTGGACAGAAAAGCGCGTCGCTGCGGTAGGCGTCACCGCACTTCGGGCACCGCTTCGGATGCGACGCGGCGTTCGACTGCGCGGCCTGACTCACGGGTAGGAGAGTAGCACACCGAAAGCGCGGAATGGCGCCGCGGCGTGGCCGGCCGGAGGAGTTTTCCACAGTTTGCCGCTGGAAATCCCGCATTGTTCAACAGGTTTTCCACAGGCAAGGCCCTTGCCACCCTCACGCCCGTATGTGATGACGGAACGCTCCCCCGTGACCGACGCCCCCGTCTCCGATGCGCCCGTTGGCGGCTACTCGGTGTCCCTCCCTACGTTCGAGGGGCCGCTCGATCTCCTGCTCCATCTTTGCCAGAAGCACGAGCTCGATATTCTCGATATCCCCATCGGTTTCGTCACGGAGAAGTACCTCGAGTACCTGAGGCTCATGCAGATGATGAGCCTCGACGTCGCCGCCGAGTACCTCCTCATGGCGGCGACCCTCGCGCACATCAAGTCGAAGATGCTGCTGCCACAGGTCCCGAGCGAGCAGCAGGACGAAGAGGCCGCAGAAGAAGAAGACCCGCGCGAAGCCCTCATACGAAGGCTCCTCGAGTACCAGAAGTACAAGCAAGCCGCGGCAGAGCTGAACGATCGGCCGACGGGCAACGACGTGTTCCTCCGAGGTGCTCCCATCGAGCACGTCACGAACGAAACGGAGGGACCTCCGCCCATCGCGGAAGTGTCGCTGTTCGCTTTGATGGATGCGTTCCAGCGCGTGCTCGAGCGAAGCAAGGTGCGCATCACGCACGACGTCGTCACCGATCGCCTATCCATCACCGACCGCATCAACGAGCTCGTCGACGTCCTTCGGGAAAAGAGGCGCGCGGAGTTCGTCGAACTGTTCCAAACGGCACAGACCAAGTTCGATCTCGTCATCACGTTCTTGGCGCTGCTCGAGATGACGAAGCTTCGCATGACGAGGCTCTTCCAAACGGACCCGCTGGCCCCGCTCTACGTCGAACTCAGTTCGGGAGACGGCCCGCTTCCCACGATCGATGCGGAAGAAGAGAAGGACGCCGCCGCTCCGCAAGACGCCGCCGAAGCAGACGCCGAACACCCCGCGTCCGAGTCCGATGGCGAACTCGCACCCGAAGCAAACGAAGAGATCGCTCCAGAACCCGCGCCTGCCGACTCGGACCCCGAGCCCGCGCCCGCACCTCCATCCGATCGCGAACCCGCCCCTGCTCCCGTTCCCGAAGATCCCGCGCTCGAGTCCGATCGCGAACCCGCTCAGGCTCCCACCCCCGAACCCACTCCCGCCCCTACGAGCGGCCCTGGTGCGAGCGAAGTTGAAGGCGTAGACGCGGCCGATACCATGATAACGTCACACGATTCAGCGGAGGCCGAACCGCCCGCCGCCGGAGATCCAAGTGAGTAAGGGAAAGAAGAAAAAATCAGGCGCCGCCCAGCCCGAGGTCGATGCGCAACCGGTGATCGCCGACTCCATCGCGGCCGAGGAGGCATCACCCGAGGCCGCGCCAAAAGGGCCGTCTACGTCCGCAGAACACATCGCGCCCTCTCCCGAAGAGGCGTTGCCATCGGCGGAAGACGCAGCGCGCTCGCCCGAGGCACCTGCGGAAGCGCCGACGGC
>JAXLYO010000009.1:0-309773 GCA_046351415.1 Polyangiaceae bacterium
GCAGCAACAGGCCGCACACGGGAACGAGCAATGCGCGACGCGTGCGCGCGAGCAAGATGCCGAACGCGTAGGCCGCGACGACGATGACAAGTGCACCGTACACGGGTGTAAGGTCGAGTTCCTTTCGCTTGAGAACGCCGAGGATGCCGAGAAACCCGCCATCGCCGCTCGTATCGCCGACGAGGACCCCGATCGCGAAAAGAAGGATGCCTCCGAGCGCCCCGAGCGCGCCCGTGAAGCGAGGGTCCGTCGCCAGCGTGAAACTTGGGGCAACGAGCGCGATCAACCTGCGCGTCGGGGCGACGAGAGCGAGCACGACCGCTCCCACGAGCACGAGCGCAAGGCCAGCTACGAGCCCGAGGGCAGCCCCCGTGTCCATGGGCTTTCCGGCAGAGAGAATGGGCTTTGCTGCATGTGCCACGACGACCACGTAGAGCGGAACCGAGAGCGCCACGAGCGGCACGAGCGCCGCCGTGCGTGTGCGGGTCAGCGTGGGCTCGTCGCTGAGCACGGCGAGGTGCGCAGTCGGTGAACGTGCTTCACCAGGTTCCACGATGGCCCACGCAGCGGTGAACAGGGTCGCGAGCAGAAGCGCAAGCGGCGCAATGCACGCGAACGATGCCGTCACGGCGGGACCGAAAGGCACACCTTGCTCCGCGTGAATGCCGCGCGATTCGAAGAGCGCGAGAACGAACGCGGCGACGACGCTACCGGCGAGCGCTTGGAGAAGCCGGACAAGCAAGTGCACCCGACCTACTTACTCGAATTTGCATTCTTCGGCAGCCGGGAAAGCGGGTGCGCCGCATCGTAGACCTTCAGCAAGTGGTCGATGGACACATGCGTGTAGCGTTGCGTCGTCGAGAGCGAGCTGTGGCCCAAGATCTCCTGGATCGCGCGGAGGTCGGCGCCGCCATCGAGCAGATGGGTCGCGCACGTATGGCGGAGCGCATGGGGGTGCAGGTCGGCCCGCCCCAACGCAAGTGCGCCGTACTTCGAGACGAGCAGCTGAACCTGGCGTGGACCGAGAGCACGACCCCGGACGGAGACGAAAAGCGCCTTGGCATCGAGAAACTGGGTCTTCGGGCTTCGAAACGACGGCCGGACTTCGACGTAAGCTGCAATGGCGCGGCATGCCTCGCGACCGACGGGGACGATGCGCTCCTTCCCGCCTTTTCCTTTGACCCGCAGCGAGCCACCGCCATCTCCGTTCTCGGTGATGGCACCAAGCGTGACCCCGGTCAGCTCCGAAACACGGAGACCGCTGCTGTAAAGGAGCTCCAGAATGGCCCTATCGCGCAGCGGAACCCCCGGGTGCTTACTCTCGGACTCCTCCGGTGAGAGGACGAGCGCCTCGGCGCCTTCCCCGGAGATGTGCATGGGAAGTTCGCGCTTCTGCTTCGGCAAACTCAATTCTGCCGCAGGGTTTTCCGAACACAAGCCGCGCTTCCGAAGAAACCGGTAGAGCGCCCGAATGCTCGCGATCTTTCGCGCGATGGTCGACGAAGTGCGTGTCTTCGCGAGCTCACCGAGCCACCCCCGGAGGGCATAGATGGACACCCCCTCGACGGGCGGCACCTTCCCGCGCGATTCGAGAAAAGCGCGCAGCTCGGCGATGTCGGCGATGTAGGCCAGTTCCGTATTCGGCGATGCGCGCTTCTCGGTCGAGAGGTATCGCCCGAACCTGTCCTGTGCTTCGTCCCAGTCCATCGGAGGCCCCAAGTCGAAACGGTAGCACGCCGAGATCCGTGCGACCAAACCTGCTACCATGGTTCGAGCGATGTCGACGCTAGACGACGAAGTCGAATCCGAGGCTCGCGCATCCAAGCCTACGTGGCGCGAGCGAGTGCGCCTCCTCTACGATCGCGTCCGCAATGAACACGCCGCACCGCATCACGTGGGTGAAGCCGTTGCCCTCGGTGCATTCATTGGTTGCTCGCCTTTCCTGGGCCTTCACGGCTGGATCGCGCTCGGTGTCGCCACGCTCTTGCGACGCAATCGCCTCTTTTGCTTCGTCGGCTCGCGCGTCTGCGTATTTTTCATCTACCCGTGGATGGTGCTTCTCCAGATCCAGCTCGTTCACCGCATCCGTACGGGCCAGTTCGTTTCAGCAACGAAGGACACCATTCTTTCCCAGGCATCGCATCTGCTCGTCGATTGGGTCCTCGGCTGGCTACTCGTTGGAATCCCCCTCGCCGCTATGCTCGGCGCGCTCGCTTATGCGTGGGCGAAGAAACGCGATGCGAGAGAAGCGCAACGCGAAGCTGCAGTCAGCCAGCGCAGCACTTCTCGATTTCCGCCACCGTCTTCGGAACCGCAGCCGTCAAGTTCCGCGGGCCCGCCTCCGTGACGACGATGTCGTCCTCGATGCGCACGCCGATGCCACGGTAAGCTTCTGGAACGCGCGTGTCTTGGGCCGAGAAGTAGAGGCCCGGCTCGATGGTGAGTGCCATTCCTGGCTCGAGGGGCCGTGACCGTCCATCCACGTAGTACGCGCCCGCATCGTGGACGTCCATGCCGAGCCAGTGGCTCGTGCGATGCATGTAGAACGGTTTGTACTTCTCCTCGGCGATCAGCGCGTCGACGTCACCGTCGAGGATGCCGAGCTGCTTCATGCCGGAGGTCAGCTTCTCGACGCAGCACTTGTGGATGGCATCGATACTGCCTCCCACTCTAGCGAGATCGATGCCGGCGAGCTGGGCTTCGAGGACGACCTCGTAGACCTCGGCCTGCGCCTTCGTGAACTTCCCCGACACCGGGAAGGTTCGCGTGATGTCGCTTGCATAGTACCCGTATTCGCAACCGGCATCGATGAGCAGGAGCTCGCCAGGGTTCATCTTCCGGTCGTTCGAGCGATAATGGAGAATCGTCGCGTTGGGACCGGAACCGACGATGCAGCCGTAGGCGACGCGCTCGGAGCCATTCTTCCGGAAGTGATCGAGCAAGATCGCCTCGATCTCGTATTCGTGCATGCCTGGCTTCGTGGCGGCCATCGCCCTCATGTGCGCCTCGGCCGAGATGTTCGCGGCCTTCTGCATGAGGTCGATTTCCTCGGGCTCCTTCCGGATGCGAGCCTCGTGCAGGAGCGTGCCAGGGTCGATGATCTCCGTCGGGTAGTAGGCACCGCTCCGCGACATGGCATAGGTCTTTTGCACGGCAGCGAACACGCGCCGGTCCATCTCGGAGTCCTTCGCGATGCGGTAATAGAGCACCGTCCGGTTCTTGAGATACTTCGGCAGCTCCTTGTCGAAGTCAGCGACATCGTAGGCCTCGTCCGCACCGAAACGACTCAAGGCACCGTCGACCCCCGCCCGCGGCCCGTCCCACACTTCTCGGTCAGGGTCGCGCGGTGGCACGAACAGGACGAGCTTGCGCGTTTCGGCATCCATGAGGAGCACCGTGCGAGGCTCGATGAAGCCCGAAAGGTAGTAAAGGTCCGAATCTTGACGGTATTCGTGCTCGGTGTCGGCGTTCCGCAAATAATGCGGCGTAGCCGAAAGGAGGAGAACGGAGTCCTTCCTGCGCGCAGCCATCTTGTCAAAGAGCGCATTCCGTCTTTTCGCGAACATCATCTCTGATATACCCGAGGGCAGATGAGTTCGAAACCCCTCCAAACCGGCGGTGAAGTGGATAGTTGGTGCACGAAGTGTCGCCTCGTCCTCAATCACCGCATCGTCGCCATGGTCGGCCCGACCCCCAAGCGCGTCGAGTGCTCCACGTGCGGCTCCCACCACAACTTCCGCGCCCGGGCTCCGGGAGAAAAGGTCGCAAAGGAGCCGGGCGCGCCGCGAACCGCCCGCACCAGCGTCGGTCCCAAGGCTCTTCGTGAAGAAGCGGCTGCTCAAGCGGAACGCGATCGCACCCACCTCTGGGAAAAGTCGGTCGCCGGCAAGGGGATGTCCGACTTCCGCAACTATCGCATCAACGAGCGCTGGAACGAGGGCGAGCTCATGCGCCACAGCAAGTTCGGTGACGGAGTCATCACGAAGGTTCTCGACGCGGCCAAGATCGAGGTTCTCTTCAAAGACGGGCCCAAGACCCTTGCGCAGGGTGTTGGCGCGTAGAGCGCTCATCGCGGGCCTGGGTGTCGTCGTCGTTTCGATGACGACGAGCGCCCGCGCAGAACAAGACCAGAACGAACTCGTTCCCAGTCGAGCGGGCTATCTTGGCGCGTGGCTCGCTCTCGGACCGCTCGCCGCGGCGAAAGACGCAACGCTCGACACGCAATTCCCTCTCGAGGGCGCGGAAGCGACGCTCGCGCCTGCCCTCGGCGCGACGGGTGCACCCGCGAGCGCGATGACGCGCCCGAAGGGTAAGGGTCCCCCGGACCCTTCGCCCATGAGGTGGCGTTTCGTCACGTCGAAGAGTGGAGCCATCGACCTCAGAGAGCAACTCGGTGCGCCTGACGGCTCCGCGGTGGCGTATCTCGGAGCGACCCTCGTCGTGCGCGAGGCTCTCCACGCATACCTGCTCCTCGGTGCGACGGGTAGCTATCGGGTGTTCATCGACGGCAAGCCCGTAGCATCGAGGGCCTCCGCTACGGGCTTCACGACCGACGGAGACGAGGTTCCGCTCGATTTGGCCCCCGGCAAGCACCGAGTCGTCCTCAAGCTTCTGCGCACCGGGTCGGACTGGCTCGTACGGACGCGATTCGTTTCCGACAAACTCTCACGACCGAACGGGCTGTCATTCGAATTGCCAGGCACGAGTGGGAAAGACGGAAGTGACCTTTTTCGCCGTCTCACCTACGTGCATCTCGCACGCAATTACTCCGCACAGGGCTACCAGCCCATGCTGTCGGTGCGCTTCTCGGAAGGCCACGTAGGAAGCGCCGGTCCCCCGCTTTCCATCCTCGTGCGCGAGGCAGACACCACTTCCGTGTTCGATGTCGGTCCCATTCCGCTGAGCGACGATGGCACGACCGTATACCTTCCGCCCTTCAGCGGCGACGCTCCGAGGTCCATCGATGCAAACCTGGGCGACGCGAGCCACACCTTCACGCTCTCTCCGCACCCGAAGGTCCGAGAGGCACTGAAAGCCTGTGACGGGCTCCCGAAGGTAGCGACCCTCCCGAGCGGAACGGACGTATCGCTGCAGTGGGAGGCCGAACGGCTCGCGACCGCCATCTCCCATGATGAACGCGACGAGACGCTCCTCGAACGCGAGGCTTCTGCGCTCTCGTCGGGGTGTCGAGAGCATGCCCAAGGCAAACGTCCTTTCGCGGGCAAGACCGGGGCCCAGCGGAGGGCGATCCTTTCCCCCGCCGATGGCCAGCCCTCCGAGTTCGGTCTCTACGTTCCGCCATCGTACCGGGAAGACGCGACTCGGAAATACCCGCTCATCGTGGCGCTTCACGGCATGAACGGTAAACCGCTCGCCATGCTCCGTTGGTTCTTCGGCGGAGACGACGAGCACAAGGACCAGAACTGGGAAGAGCGTCACCTCGAAAACCTGCCGACCCTCGACGCGTTCGTCGTCAGTCCCGGTGCGCATGGCAATGCCATGTACCGCGGCGCCGGTGAAGACGATGTGCTTCGCGTGATGGAGTGGGTGAAGCAAAACTACCGCATCGACGATCGACGCGTGAGCATTACGGGCCCGAGCATGGGCGGCATCGGAACGGCCGCCATTGCGTTTCACCATCCCGATCTTTTTTCTGCCGCGGCGCCTCTGTGCGGCTATCACAGCACCTTCTTGCGTGGCGACGTGATGGGCAAGCGCCTCCGACCGTGGGAGCAATTTCTGGCCGAAGAGCGCTCCAACGTTTCGTGGGCCGAAAACGGCCTCTTTCTGCCGCTGTACATCGTTCACGGGAAGCGTGACTTGCCCGAGGCGAACAGCGGTGTCCTGATCGAGCGCTACGAGAAGTTGCACTACTCCGTGAAGCACGAGCACCCCGACCTCGGGCACAACGTTTGGCAAAAAACCTACGAAGACGCGAAAGGGGCCAAGTGGCTGCTTTCCCACACACGGCCCGCAGTACCCAAGCGTGTGCGCTTCCGCTCGGGTCGGTCCCGCTACGACGCTTCGTACTGGCTTCGCATCACTCGTTCGAACGCCCAGGGGTGGGCTGAGGTCGATGCGACGCGACGCACGGAGAGCGAAGTCGTTGTCGGCACGGCATCCGGCGTCGACGAATTGACGATCGCGAAGGAGGCTTTCTCCAAGTGGCCCGCTGTCATCGTCGTCGGAGGCGCTCGGTTCGAGTTTGGCACCGGTGAGACCCCGACCGTGCACCGCGTGGCTGAGGCAAAGGGACACGCATTCGGAAAAGGTCCTGCACCGAAGACACCGGCCGCGCCCCTGGGGCCCATTCGCGACGTTTGGCACGACCCGCTCGTATTTGTGTATGGCACACGTATCGCAGCCCACGCGTTCGCGAACGAGCAGGTGGCGCGCTCGCTCGCGCAAGGGCGTTGGGGGACGATTGTCCACTACCCCGTCGTCAGCGACGTGGAGTTCGAACGAACGCCCATGCCCGACCGTTCGATCGTCCTCGTGGGGCGCGCGAGCGAGAACTCTGTTCTGCAGACGATCGAGACGAGTCCTTCAGAGGCGACCTTTCCCATACGTATCGTCGGCGACGAAGTCGTGTTGGCGAACGGAAAACACTATGGAGGTCCCGAGGTCGGCGCCATGTTCGTCGTGGCGCACCCCCTTCGTCCCGCGCGCCGCGTGCTGGTCGTCGAGGGCGTCACTCCCATGGGAACGTTCCGCGCCCTCTCGCTTCCAGACTTGCTCCCCGACTACATCGTCTACGATCGACGCATCGCGCCCGCTCGCGACCACACGGTGCTGGGCCCCATCCCCATCGTTGCTGCGGGGTTCTTCGGACCCAACGGGGCGCTTTCGGACGACCGACCCGACGCGGCAAATGAGCGGCCGTCCCCAAGATAATTCTGGGACGGCCCTCCGTCTCGCGATGGCCCTTAGGGCACTTTGACCCAGGCGAGGTTCGTGATGAACCGCTTTTTCTGCGCACAATCGAAGATGCGGACGGGCGCGGCGACGGGGTCGATGCCCACGATGTCGACGTGCTGGCAGTTGTTCGGTTTGTCGTCGACCGTGATGGCGAGCTTCTTTCCATCGGGGCTCCATGCCGGGTCGCCGCCTTGGGTCGCCACTTCGGTCACGCTGCCTGAGCCATCGGTGTTGGCGAGCGCGAGTCGCCCCCCATTCGCGTAGTCGGTGAACACGTACTTCGAGCCGTCCGGCGACACCGAAGGCCGGCCGGCCTTTGGGCGCACTTCGGTCATGGGACCTGTCTCCGGCGAACGCTTTACGATGCTGTAGGCGGGCTTCGTCGGGACGCTGACGTCGATGTACCCGTGGAGCAACGTCTTTCCGTCGCTTAGCAGGTTCGGGTGCAGTGCGAATCGATCGTCTTCCGACGTCACGAACGAGAAGGCTCCCGACGCGAGGTCGAACTTGCCAATGCGCCAGCCACTGAACGTGTTGTCCGTCTGGAAGTCGTATCGACGACATACCCAGAGAACCTTCTTGTCTGGTGAAAACGCGTGGCACTCGTCGTTGACGTTGCCAGGACCGAGAAACGTGATGGCCTTCGTCCCCAAGTCGTAGAGCCACGTGTTTTGAATCGAGTCAGTCGTGGTGATGCCGTAGTGGGCTTCGGTCTTCGGGTCCTCGGACGAAAACGCGATCTGACTACCATCCCGCGTCGCACCGAAGCTCCACACCCTGCGGGCCTGAAACACGTCGGCGATATCCGAGCCGTCGGGTCGCATGGCAAACACCGCGTCTGGGTCGCCCCAACTGTTGGCGAGGATGCTCTCTCCCGACGGAAGCGCAGCCTTCGGCACGAATTCGATCTCTTCCTTCGTCACGACGGGCGCAGCTCCGTCGACCTTCGCATCCGCCGTGCCCGAATCGAGGGGCGTCGTCACGTCAGCTGCGGCGTCCGTCGAGCCAGCGTCGCCGCCTCCCGGGGCGGCGGTGGAACTACATGCGGCAACGAGGCCGATCGCGAACAAGGTGGAGGCGATGCGCATGCCGCCTCATACCGAGAAAGTGTGGGCCGCGCCAGCGCGTGAACTTTTTCAGTGACTGCGGCGACGACGCGAGTCGGGCCGCGCCGGCCGAGACGCGCTGCCCCCCGATCGTTCGTGGGAAGGCTTTCGAGGGCCGCGACCACCGCGTTCTTCGGAACCGCGCTTTTCAGCAGCATGAGCGGCGCTCGGCGCTTCCCGCCGGCCTCGGCCGCCCTCGTTGCGAACCGGGCGATTTCCCCGCGGCGCGTGTTCCTCCCGTACGCCGCGAGCACTCGGGCCATGGGTCTTTCTGAAACCACGCGCAGGCTTGACGTCGCGCTCTTCACGATGCCGCGGCGGCCCATCTCCGCGAGCACGCGTGGCGAATGCGCGCCCTTCGCGCGGCTCGCGTGCTTCGCGCGGCTCACGGGCGTCACGCGGCTCACGCGTTTCTTTGGTCGGCCTTCCGCGATTGGGGCGGAGAACCTCAGTCCGGAGAGGATGCTCCGCAGAAATGCGCTTCGGCACGTCGTAGGCTTTCTTCATCGCCTTGAGCTCGTCGCGCGTGAGCATGCGGCAGTGCCCGGGCGCGAGCCCTTCGGCGCTGATGCCCGCGAAGTCCATGCGAGCGAGACGCATGACAGGGAAGCCTGTCGCCTCGCCCATGCGGCGAACTTGCTGGTTGCGACCTTCCGTGATGGTGACCTCGAACCACGTCTTGCCGGCCTCGTAGCGGATGAGCGAAACCTTCGCGGGCTTCGTCTTTCCATCTTCGAGAACGACACCGTTTCGCCAACGGTCGAGGTCGCGCTCTTTCATCTCGCCCTGAACCTTGACGACGTAGGTCTTCGGCACGTCCTTCTTCGGATGAAGAAGCCCATTCGCGAAATCGCCATCGTTCGTCAAAAGCAAGGCGCCGCTCGTGTGGAAGTCGAGACGTCCTACCGGATAGAGGCGCTCGCCACCGCGAGGAAGGAGGTCTTTGATCGTCGGTCGCGACTCGGGATCGGACAACGTCGACACGACGCCACGCGGCTTGTGGAGGACGTAGTAGACGAAGTCTTCCCGCTGCACGCGGACAGCGCCCACCTCGACTTTGTCGCGCACCGGGTCGGCCTTCGTGCCGAGCTCGGTGACGACCTTGCCATTCACACGCACGCGTCCTTCGAGAATGAGCTTCTCGGCGGCGCGCCGTGAGGAAACGCCGCCACGCGCCAGGATCTTCTGCAATCGTTCTTGCACGGGTCTACTTACCGGCGCCAGCGTCGGCGCCCGGAGCAGCGGCAGCGCCACCGTCTTTGATGGCATCCATCGCCGCACGCGTTTTTTTCTCGGTCTCTTCGGCGTCGCGGATGAGTTGGTCGTCGCGATCCCACCGGTCGACGTGGCCGTCGAAGTTCTCGTCGACACCCATGCGCTCGAGCTTTCCGCGCGCATACATCTCCCAGACGTCGACGTTGCCGTCGTGGTTCTTGTCGCGCTTGATGCGGGTCAAATTGCCTTCGGTATAGAACTTCCATACGTCGGGCTTGCCGTCGCCATTGGTGTCGAGCTGCACTTCGGACATGCGTCCGTCGACGAACAGCACCCACTGATCGATCTTGCCGTCGTAGTTCGTGTCCGCGTCTTCGCGGGTCGATTCGCCCTTCTCGTTGTAGAAGCGGACGACGTCCTTGATGCCATCGAGATTCGTATCCATCTCGCGACATTCGAGCTGCTTGTGCTGGTGCTCGACGTCGCCAAGCAGGCGGTAGACGCGCCTGATGTTGGGCTTCAGCGCACCCGTGCCGGAGATCTCCGCGACCTCCACGTCGGTGCGGCCCTTCCACTTGCACATGCTCCTGTCGTCCGAAGGCCAATCCTTGGCGTCCTTCTGCCCGGCGGCGCCTTTCGGCACGCCGCCGCCACACGCGACGATACTAGCGCCAGCGACCCCGAGGCCGACCACGGCCGCCATGGCCATGAGAGAGATTCGAACGGTATGTTTCATCGGCGCCTCTTCACGGGTTTCGCTTCACCACCGTCGGCCGGCGCGCCAGCGTCGGAAGCAGTGCTGGGAGCCGATGCGGTCGGCGCAGCCGTGGGAATCTGCGGTGCGGTTGCGACGGCCGCTGCCGAGGCATCGCCGACGCCGCCGTCTTGGCCGCCAGCGCCGCCCTTGCCACCGCCGATGCCGTTGGCGTCCCACACGACAGCCGAGTCCGCATCGGGTTGGCCGTCGTTGTTGCGGTCGACCATGAGGACGATGCGGGTTTCGCTCTCCCAGTTCCACCACTGGTCGATGACGCCGTCACCGTTGATGTCGCGCTCGCGCCGTGTACGACGGCCGGTCGCGGGGTCGAAGAAGTCCCAGGTATCGAGCCTTCCGATGTTGGCCGTATCGATCTCGCGATAGGCGAGCTTTCCGTCCTTGTACGTCTCGATGGTCGTCACGCGACCGCGACCGTCGAAGTCGAACTCGCGCCGACGTACCACGCCGCCACCGTCGTAATACGTATAGATCTCGGGTTTCCCGTCGAAGTCGAGGTCCGAGGTGCGGCAGACCTCGACCGACCCCTTCATGAAGTGGTGAACGTCGGGTTTGCCGTCGTTGTTGATGTCTTCGGTGCGGTCCGCACCGCTACAACTTTCGTGCACGATGGTCGTGTCGCGCCTCGACGCTGCCGTCTTCGCGTCGCCGACCTGCCCTTTGTTGGCGCAGCCGAACCCGACCGCGGCGGACATCGTCGCCATCACCGCTACCGTGCCCCAAACTGCTGCTACTTTGCCAAGTGCCACGGCCGGACGTTACCTGGTTATCCCTGCCTACCGCAAGGGTATGCGCAAAGGAAGCGACCGGAACGCCAGAGAATTTCGTGAACTTAGCTCTTGCGTCGCCGGAGAACACTTTCCAGTGGGAACGGAATCACTCTTCTGCAAAAAGAGAGGGCCTGGCGCCTTGACCCTCACGTATGTTCACGTAGTGTATATCGAACGAGGTCTGCAAAAACATTCACCTTCTCTCCGGGGTGTTTGGTAGACGCATCGACGAAGGAGCTTCTGACGAAGGGCGAGCGCTGCGATGTCTCGAAAGAAAGTATCGACGACAATCTATGTGACGCCCGAGCAGAACGAGCGGCTGAAGGTGCTGCACGACCGCACGAAGGTTCCGGTAGCAGTGTACATCCGTGAAGGGATCGATCTCGTGCTGCGACAGTACGCGCACCTCCTTCCCGGTCAGCTGCCCCTCGACGTCACGCCTCCTCCGGGCGCCGTGAGCGCGGCACCTGCCTACGCTCCGGCCGCGAACACCGCAGACTCGGACGAAACGCCAGCGCTTCCGCTCGGCGACGAAGCGTTCGGTGCACGCGCCGCCTCGGGCAAGAAGTAGCAGCCACAACCGTCCGCCCGTAGTAGGTAGCTAGTAGCTAGGCACTAGCCATCCAGTCAGCCCGTCAGCGAATCGCGTTCGATGCAGAGTCCGCCCATCCCCCAACACCGAATCCGTAACTTCTCGATCATCGCCCACATCGACCACGGCAAGTCCACGCTGGCCGATCGCATCCTCGACGTCACGGGGGCGATCACGCAGCGCGAAACGCGTGATCAGTTCTTGGACAAGATGGACATCGAGCGTGAGCGCGGTATCACCATCAAGGCGCAGAACGTTCGCCTTCGCTTCGTCGCGAAGGACGGCGAGACCTATCAGCTGAACCTCATCGATACGCCAGGCCACGTCGACTTCAACTACGAGGTCTCCCGAAGCCTGTCCGCGTGCGAAGGCGCCATCCTCGTCGTCGACTCGACGCAAGGCGTCGAAGCCCAGACGCTGGCGAACGTGTACCTTGCGATCGACCAAGGGCTCGAAATTCTTCCGGTTCTGAACAAGGTCGACCTTCCGTCTTCCGACGTCGAAAAGACGCGCGAACAGATCGAGAACGTGGTCGGCCTCGACTGCTCCGAAGCGGTGTCTTGCAGCGGCAAGACCGGCGTCGGCGTGAAGGACATCCTCGAACAGATCGTCCTCAAGATCCCCCCGCCGAAAGGCGATCCCGAGGCGCCCCTTCGCGCGCTCATCTTCGACTCTTGGTACGACAGCTACCGCGGTGCCATGGTCATGCTCCGCGTCGTCGACGGTACGCTGCGGAAGGGCGACCGCGTTCGCTTCATGCAGACGAAGAGTGACTACGAAGTCACTGAGCTCGGCAGCTTCCAACCTTTCGCCGTGGCCATCGAAGAGATTCGCCCGGGGGAAGTCGGTTTCATCGCTGCCAACATCAAGAGCGTCACCGACACGAAGGTCGGCGACACCGTCACGCATCTGCACCGCCAGGCCGAGACACCCCTCCCCGGCTTCAAAGACGTGAAGCCCATGGTCTTCGCGGGCATCTTCCCGACCGACAGCTCGGACTACCCGGCCGTACGGGACGCCCTCGAGAAGCTGCAGATGAACGATGCGGCCTTCTCGTTCGAGCCCGACTCGTCCGAGGCACTCGGCTTCGGCTTCCGCTGCGGCTTCTTGGGGCTCCTCCACATGGAGATCATCCAAGAGCGCCTCGAGCGCGAGTTCAATCTCGACCTCATCACGACGGCGCCCTCCGTCGTCTATCAGGTGTACACGACGGACGACAAAGTCGTGCGCGTCGACAACCCCGCGAAACTTCCTCCCCCGCAGAACATCCAGCGCATCGAAGAGCCCTTCGTGAAGATGACGATCCACGTTCCGCAGGAACACGTGGGCGCCGTCATCACGCTCTGCCAAGAAAAGCGCGGCAACCAAACCGCGATGACTGCTGCGGGCGACCGCTTCATCATCACGTACGACTTGCCCTTCGGCGAAGTGCTCTTCGACTTCCACGACAAGCTGAAGAGCGTTTCGCGCGGCTACGCCTCGATGGACTACGAGCTCACCGGCTACCGTCCAGGCAATCTCGTGAAGGTCGACATGATGGTCAACGGCGACCCGCTGGATGCGCTCTCCATCATCGTGCACAAAGAGCGCGCCCACACGCGCGGCCGCTCGCTCGCCGAGAAGCTCAAAGAATTCGTTCCTCAGCAGCAGTACGAGGTCGCCATCCAGGCCGCCATCGGAGGAAAAATCATCGCTCGCGAAACAGTCCGTGCCCTGCGAAAGGACGTCACCGCCAAGTGCTACGGTGGCGACATTTCCCGAAAGCGAAAGCTGCTCGAGAAGCAAAAAGAGGGCAAGAAGCGCATGAAGCAGGTGGGGTCGGTGGAGATCCCACAAGAGGCCTTCCTCGCCATCCTCAAGGTCGAGAATTGATGGTTTGGGCCAAGGGTCGGGCCAGGCCGCGGCAGCGCAGTAACACTCATTGCTGTCGTACCTTTTCTTCGTTTAGACTCATTCCCCCGTGACCAAAAAGCGCTTTGACAGCACTCTCAAAATGGGCGCAGTGCGTCCGAGCGCTCGCCCACCGGCGCGAACGTCGGCGCCTCCGACAGCACCGCGTTACCTACCGAACGTCTCCATTCCGACGAGCCCGCCGCCCTCCATGCTCGAGAATGAGGACGACTTGACGATTCGCCGATCGCCCATCTCGGCGGCGATGCCTCAAGCTGAGCTCGACTCCGGCAGCGGCGTCGAAATCGTCGTGGTCCGCGAACAGGTGCGTCCACATTCGGAGCTATGGCGCGCGTTCGAGATCTGGACGAAGAACCGCATCTACGGGCTCGACATGACCATGCGCTGCTTCGTCGTCCTCGACCGTAAGAGCGGGTCGATCGAGAGAAACTCACCGCTGAAGGGCTTCCGGCTGGGCGGCGGTCGTCTGAAAACGGAAGCAGGCACGCGGGTGTGTTACCCCTTCCCGCTGGTCGGAACCGAAGCGATGCTCACGGACGGAAAGAAACGTATCCACACGTCGAGGGTCGAGCGCTTCCTCATTCGCATTCGTGAGCTCCACATGCGAACGGAAGAAGAGTCGCTCACCTGGGAAGACCTCGAGAGTCGCTAGTGCGCGCTTCGAAGGCCATCCTCTGGGGGGCGCTTTCGCTCGCACTCTACGCCGCGGGTTGCAAGACCGAGCCCGCCCAGGCGAATCCAGAACCCGCTGCTTCTGCGGCGGCGACCAAGAAGCTCGAGCTCAAGCCCGCGGGCGCCGGTGACGTCGCGACGTTGATGGTCGCGGAGGCCGCGAAGGCGAAGGCGAATGGGCGCAAAGTCCTCGTGTATGTCGGCGCTCCTTGGTGTGAACCCTGTCAGGCCTTCCACAAGGCCGCCGCCAAGGGGGAGCTCGACAGCACCTTCCCCGACGTCACGTTCGTCGAATTCAACGCAGACAATGATGGCGAGCGGCTTGCCAAGGCAGGATACAGCTCGACCTACATTCCGCTCTTCGTCGTTCCCGGCGCAGACGGGCGCGCGTCCAGCAAACGCGTCGAAGGCGGCATCAAGGGTGACGGTGTCGTGCCCTACCTGACCCAGAAGATCCGCACGATTTTGTGAGGCAGGTGCATGAGGGTGGCGTTCAGGCGTCATATGTGCGGCATGGTTCCTCGTCTTTGGCGGGTGTAAACACAGGCAGCCTGCACCGAGCGACGCGCCGGATAGCGGACATCTGGCCTTTGCGGGGCCGCGCATGACGCTTCTTTCTCCGGGCGAGCTTCCGCGCCAGGCGATTCGCTATCGCGGTTCGAAGGGTGCGTCGGTCACGTTCGACCTCGACGTCGGCAGCGCAGCACAGAATTTGGACCCCCGCATAGGCATGCTCCCGCGTCAGCCAGGCTTGACGATGCGCTACACCTTGACCGCCACTCGAGTGGACGTGGCCAATAGCACGGACCTTCGTGTCGAATTCGAGGTCTTGGCTGCAGCCCTGGCACCCGAGTCGGAGGGACGCAAGAACACTCAGGTGGCTGAACTGGTCGTACGCGACAGCCAAAGAGCGGTTCATCGCCGCGGCGCGTATGTTTGTGGCCCCATGGGCGAGCGCAGACCGAAGCCTCTTCCGCCGCCGGATGCAACGGCGAGAGACATGGATCGCATCGAGCGCGAACTCGCTTATCTAACGGTGCACTTTCCAACCGATGCCGTCGGAAAGGGCGCCCGTTGGGAAACCGAAGAGCTCGTTCGATTTCAAGACTACGAAACCGTCGAGCGAAGGACCTACACGCTCGTGGGCCTGGACGACCATGTCGCACATGTTACTTTCGAGACCACTCAGAGGGGCGAAGCTCAGACGTTGGACATGCCTGGCGCTGCCGGTACGAAAATCAAGCTGCTGCCGGGAAGCGGCGACGGAAAGGGCGACGTCACACATCCGGTCGGCGGCCTCATTGGGGCGGGCCGACACGACGTCACGCTCAAGCTATCGGGGACCTCCGTTGCGTCGGGTGGCAAGACCGAGCCCGTAGCATCGACGCTCGAGTACAACGCGCGCGTGGTTCTCCGCGACCGTAAGTGACGTCACAATCCGTCAGGCAGCGAGCAAGCCGTATGCTGCGACACCACGGTTTCTGAGCTCCCGACGAATCTCGCCGGCATCGCGACCGCTCGCGCGCGAGAGCATCTTCGAGGCCCACTCGTCGAGCGTGGCCGCACTCGCAGTCGAGAGGTCACATTCGTCGCCGCGAAGAAGCGAGAGCCAGGGGCTTCGTTCCTCGGCCAGCGGCGAATCTTCGTCACGGAGCCAGGAAGAGACCACTTCGGCGGCGCTCTCGCCACCGAACTGAATCGCAACCTCTTCGAGGAGCGCGCAGAACACTTCGACGGCATCGTCGTCGCTCGGGGAATCGTCAGAAGTCGCTGGCTCGCGCGTTTCGTCCACGACGGCTTCGACGACCGGCGCGGTCACCACCGTATCGGGCTCCACTTCCGCCGACAGGAAGATCCCCGAGGTTCGCGGCTCGGGAGTCGTCTCGGGCTCGATCTCGACCCCCTCTACGGAGAGCTCCTGCTCCGCCGCGACATCGAGGACTTCGCCTTCGCTCTCCATGACATCTCGGGCGATCTCGGAAACCTCGAGGGTCCCCGTTTCCCTCGGTGCCGCCTCAACGACGACCGCGACCGGCGCGGGCGGCGCGTCTTCGTTCTTCTCGAACGTTGGCTCGCCGGTGGTTTCGAGTTGAACCCAGGTCCCACCGAAGTGAAGACTCGGATTGTCGCAGGGGAATTCTGAGCAAAGGGACCGCATCGAGACGAAGTCTACGGAAGCGCGGTCCCAAAGCTCAAGAAAGCGGCAAGCGAGTGAGATGCCGGTGGAGGTCTGTTCAGGGCTTCCGACGGAGTTCGACCAGGGCGCCCTTACCGTCCTTCAGTGTGACGACGACCCAAAGGTCCCCTTCGTTGTCGGTCACGAGATTGAGATCGTCCGCCTTCGTCCCATGCGCGATGACGACGCTCTGGGTGCCGTTCACGAACGCGCCATTCGTGATCGTGTAGTCGGCGCCCTCGACAGCGGCCTTCGCCCCCGTACCAAAGTCGTCGTAGTTCTTGTTGAGAGCCCATCCCGGCGAGCCTGCCGCCGGCGGAACGAGCGCGACTGACTGGGACCCACTGGCTACGAAGGTTGCGAACGGCGTGCGCGTCACCTTCCCCGTCGCATCCATCACGTCTTTCTTCGTGAACGAGAACGCCTGCACGGTCGCCGCGACGCCACTGAAATCCGGCTCGAATGCGACGAGATTGTCGGTGGTGGCGTCGAGCGCAATGGGGCCCGAAACGCTGCCGACCTCGAGGAGCTGGAACGACTTGCACGCGCCGGTAGGAACGAGCGCGTTGTTGCAGAACTCCGAGACGTAGAGCCCGTTCTTGTTCGCGTTCGCATTGCGCGCGGCGGCCAAGGGAGAAAGCGCCGATGCCACGACGCGCGGCGTCGACCCGTTCACGACCGCGAGCGCGTAGATGCCGTTCGAGAACGCCCGCGATGCCACGGCGAGTGAGCCATTGAGGAGCAGCGCTTCGCCGGGGAAGTTCAAGCCGGAGGCCGTGTAGCTCCAGAGAGGACCTATGGGACTCGGCGCCGGTGTCCCGTTGAAGTAAGTGCCGCAGGGGTCGGGCTTCGGAGGATTCGCCGGACATGGCGCAGGCGTGCTCGTGATCGCGGGCGGATTCGATTCGACCGGGGTGACCTTGCCCGTTGCCGCTGCCGGGACCGCATACGCGAGCGACTTCGTGCCTGCGGCATTCACACTCGTGAAACCCGTACCGCCCCAATTCAGCTGAGTGACCGGGGCCTCGTCGAGGTCATACTTCCGTGTCACGCAGAACGGAAAGTTCGCCTTCACGTCGACGAGCTCTGCGAGCGTCGCGTCCGTCAAGCACACCGCTGGCGGACGCGCTGCATCGACCCCCGTGTCGACACCTCCATCGGCAGCGGTGCTCGTGTCCGGTTTCACCGCGGCATCCGTCTCCGGAATCACGACGCTCGCGTCCGAGTCAGGCGTCGTTTCGTCGAGTTGGCATGCGGCAAGTGAAGCAACGGGTAGAAGTACCCCCGGAAGAACGAAGAGCGCAGCGGCTTTTCGGAAGGGAGTGCCCCGAAGTGTCGAGAGGCAGTTGCGTAGAAGCATGTGGATGGTCTCCTCGTCCCCGCCGCCCTGGCAGCGGAACGAAACCCGAACGGACGCGAGCGGCGAGCCAGGCAAATTGGAGTAGCTTTGGACTTGCCGATCAGCCCCCCCTCGGAGGTGTCGGATGCCTGTCCGGAGTATCCGGACGGGCGCCACAGGTAGGTCTTCGGACTCGTGGGCTCTCTTCGCGTTTGCGAAGGTTCCTTCCAGCGCCGCTTCCCGTTCCTCCGTCCACGCGCCTTCTGAGAGCGTATGGAGTTTGGCCAGTGCCTATGGCGAGGTCGTTCCCACTTACCGCTGCGGGGCAGTTCCGGATTCGAACCGGATTCCCTGTTCGCCGAGGCGAGCCCCCCTTTGGAGGGAGATCGCACCAGCACCTGCAACGCGGCCCGGGATAGTCCGGCACGGTCGCGCTGTCAATCCACGTCTCGAAATGCGGACGCTATAGCGGATCCTCTGCACGAGGGTCCTCGCATGCCGTCCCTCCTTGCGGTAGAAGAACGCCCATGCCCTACGCCTATATCTCCGGGACCGGCGCCTACGTGCCCCCGCGCGTCGTCACGAATGACCAGCTTCGCACCGAGTTCGGCATCGACACGACCCACGAGTGGATCTTGCAGCGAACCGGCATCGAAGAGCGCCGCTTCGCCGCCGATGGCGTGGGAACGGCAGATCTCGCGGTTCCCGCAGCAGAGCAAGCCATCAAGAATGCGGGCATCGAGAAAGAAGACCTCGACCTCATCGTCTTCGCGACGCTCTCCCCCGAAAACTGCTTCCCCGGCTCCGGTGTCTACCTTCAAGAGAAGCTCGGCCTCTGCACCGGCCCCAAGGCAAAGTTCGTCCCGGCGATGGACGTCCGCAACCAATGCAGTGGGTTCCTCTACGCGCTCGCCGCGGCCGGTGGCATCGTCAAGAGCGGAGGCGCCAAGCATGCGCTCGTCGTCGGCGCCGAGGTTCACTCTCACGCACTCGACCTATCGACACGTGGTCGCCAGATTGCTTCGCTGTTCGGCGACGGAGCCGGCGCAGTGGTCGTCAGCGCGACCGACGAGGACCGCGGCCTCCGTTCCTTCAAGCTCGGTGCCGACGGTCGCTTCGCCGACACCCTCGCTCAGCGCGTTTGGGACCTCCGAAAGCAGAAGTACATTCCGACCGACGAGAACGGTGTCGGTCAGGTTACGCCCGACATGATGTTCGCGCAGATGGACGGCAAGGTCGTCTTCAAGAACGCCGTCGAGCGCATGGCCACGGTCCTCATGGAGGTGCTCCTCGCCGAGGGCATCAACGGAACCGACATCGATCTCTTCTGCTTCCACCAGGCAAACCTGCGCATCAACCAGTGGCTCCAGCAGACACTCGGCATCCCCGACGAGAAGATCATCCACAACATCCAGCGCTACGGCAACACGACCGCGGCGACCATCCCGCTCCTGCTCGCCGAGGCGGTGGAAACTGGCCGACTGAAGAAGGGCATGAAGGTCGCTTGCGTGGCCTTCGGCTCCGGCTTCACGTGGGGCGCGCAAGTCATCGACTGGTGACCTTCCCACCCCGCGCGTCGAGGGCTCATCTCATCACTTCCGTCGCGCGGAAGCCGGGCCTGTCCAATCGGTCCAGCGATAGTGCGTCTCACGCACGTCGACGTGGATCATTTTCGAAACGGGGTAGTACCCGAGACCGGGGACGCCTTGTGCATTCGCAAGCGCTTTCGAGTCCATCGTCGACATGCCGACGATGCGAATGTCTGCGGCCTCGCCTCGCACGTGGAAGCTATGGTCGCGCGCCCAGAGGGGGGCTCGATAACCGGAGACGAGTTCGAGATCGCGTCCGGACTCGCGGGCGATGCGCACGAGCGCGGCGACCAGGCGCGGGTGGGGCTCGTGCTCGGTTTGCGTGCGCAAACAGCGAAACAGATGCGTGAGCAGAGCGACAGACTCCTGAGTGGCCACCCCCTCGCGCACGTCGACATCGACGAATTCGCCTGTGTTCACCGCGGTGATCCGAAACGTTTCGCGCGCGAACGTCTCCCCCGCGCTTTGCGGAAGCGGCGATTCGACGGCGAAAGAAGCGAGCGCATCGTCCTTCGCGAGGTCGGCCTCTCGAGGGTTGGCGCGCGCCGCAGAAGGCGTGACCAGCGCAAACAGAACGAAAAGCCAAGACTTTCCGGAGAGCGCCATGGATATCCAGGGTGTCCAAATGTCTAGCCTTTGTCTAGCCCCAATGTGGCCCGCGATCGCGTGGGGCGACGAATGGGTGCGCTATGGGAGAGCGCAATGACGCGTACGCTCGTTTGGTTCCGTGGCAAGGACCTCCGCACGCACGATCACGAGCCTTTGCTCCACGCCATCGAAGCGGGCGACGTGATTCCGCTCTTCGTCCTCGACCCCTACTTCTTCGCAAAGGAACGCGCGAGCAAGATCCCGCATCGCATGCAATTCCTGCTGGAGAGCATCGAGTCGCTGTCGCTCAACCTCGCGCACCTCGGGAGCGAACTCGTCGTCGTTCGCGGCAAGAGCATCGAGGTCATCCCGAAGATCGCGACCGCCCTCCGCGTAACGCGAGTCGTCGCTCACCGCTGGACCGAGCCCTTCGCCCGGGAGCGCGACAATCGAATCGAGGCCGCGCTCTCGGTTCCCTTCGAACTGTACGAAGGAGAGACGCTCCGCCCGCCCGGGGCGCTGCGCACGGGCTCGGGCACGCCATACGCGGTCTTCACACCGTTTTGCCGCGCTTTCGAAGCGGCAGAGGCCATCCGCCCAGCGCTTGCAGCACCCGAACTCGTACCGCCCGTTCCGAAGAGCACGTGGGACCGCCTCGAAGCCGCGGGGTTCCAGCGTGCGCAGCTACCTACCCTCGAAGAGCTCGGTATCGAGCGCAATCCGCTGATTCAGCGAGGTGGCGAGCGCGCGGCACGCGATCGCATGAAGTCGTTCTTGCGCGAACGGGTCGATCGCTACGACAGCGAGCGCGACCGCATGGACCTCGCATCGACGAGCCGGCTCTCTGCGGACTTGAAGTTCGGCACGCTCTCGGTACGCACGCTTTGGAATGCATTGATGCAGACGAAGACGAGCACCAGCTCACGCACGAAGTATGCGCGTGAACTCATCTGGCGCGAGTTCACGCACGCGACGCTGCACGCGCGACCGTCGGTCTCGACGCGCCCATTCCGGAGTGACTTCGAGGGCTTCCCCTGGCGTAGCGACCCGCAGAACCCCGACTTCCTCGCATGGCAGAAGGGCCTTACGGGCTACCCCATCGTCGATGCGGCTTCGCGGCAGCTTCTCGCCGAGGGATTCGTCCACAATCGTGCACGCATGATCGCAGCGAGCTTCCTCACGAAGCATCTCCTCGTCGACTACAAACTCGGCGAATCACACTACCTCGCCTACCTCACCGATGGTGACTGGGCTCAAAACAATGCGGGTTGGCAGTGGTCTGCCGGCTGCGGGTGTGACGCGCAGCCGTACTTCCGCGTGTTCAACCCCATCACGCAAGGCGAGAAGTTCGACCCCATGGGAGACTACGTGCGACGCTGGGTGCCCGAGCTTCGCGATCTGGATGCAAAGCACATCCATGCGCCATTCGATGCGCCGGACGCCGTCCTGTCGCGCGCTGGGGTCACGTTGGGTACCACGTACCCGCGACCCATCGTCGATCACGCCGAAGCGCGGAAACGCTTCCTCGACACGGCGAGCAAGCACCTTCAGGCGGTGCGCGAAAGCACGGCAACGCCTCGCGATTGAACGAGAAGTTCGCGAACGGAGGCATTCGCTTCCGTTCCAGTCACGGCCGTGGAAAGCACGACCGTCCAGGGCGCCCCCGGTAGCGTGAACATCTCGTCGACGTCACTTCCGTTGAACAATGCGAGCAGCTCCGTGGCCCCCGGAAAGCGAACGGCGAGGACGGCAGGCACGGCGACCCAATCTTGGTCCTGCATGGCGGTCCCGTCCCGCTTCAGCCACTCGATGTCGAGGGTTCCGTCCGCCCGGCGACCCGTGTAGTGCTCGTCTTTTCGGAAGACGTCGTGCGACCGACGGAGCCCGAGTATCGCTTCCGCGAAGGACAGGATATCGTCGTCCTTTCGCTCCCAGTCGAGCCAAGAAACCTCGTTGTCCTGACAGTAGGCATTGTTGTTGCCGCACTGCGTACGCCCGAACTCGTCCCCTGCGGCAAGCATCGGAACACCACGAGAGAGAGCAAGCACGGCAAGCAAGCTCTTCACCTTTCTGCGACGCTTCTCGTTGATGTCGGGGTCCGTGGTCTCGCCTTCGTGGCCGAAATTTTCGCTACCTTCGGCGTCGAGGCCGTCACGATTGTCCTCTCCATTCGCTTCGTTGTGCTTTTGCGCAAAGGTGCCGAGGTCGTGGAGCGTGAAGCCATCGTGCGAGGCGATGTAGTTGATGCTGCCCTCTGGCCCGCTTTGTTTGGCAGCGAGCAGGTCACTCGACCCGCCGAGGGCCGTGGCGAGCCCAGCCGCGGTATGCGCGCCGGCGGCATAGAACCGACGCACATCCTGCCGAAAGCGGGCGTTCCACTCAGGAAAGGGCCCCGCAAAGTGGCCCAGCTGATACCCGTTCGGCCCGAGGTCCCAGGGCTCCATGATGAGCTTTCGGTTCTTGAGAACGGGGTCTTGGCTCATGGCCGTGAGGAGGGGCGCCCACGGTTCGAAGGTTCCGTGCACGCGCCCGAGGGACACACCGAGGTCGAATCGATAGCCATCGATGCCGAGCACTTCGACGCCATGGCGAAGCGAATCCATCACCAGCTGGAGAACTTGGGGATGCTCGGTTTGAACGGTGTTGCCACACCCCGTGTAATCTACATACCTCCCGCGATGCCCCAGGCGGTAGTAACTCTTGTTGCACAGACCGCGAAACGCGAGAACGGGGCCATTCTCGTCGAGCTCCGCTGTGTGGTTGAACACGATGTCGACGATGACTTCGATGCCGTGCGCATGGAGCTTCTGACTCATGCGGCGAAACGAAGCGATCGGGTCAGCGCCCGACGGAACGAAGCGAGGGTCGAGCGCGAAGTAGCTGAGGGGCGAGTAGCCCCAATAGTTGGTGAGGCCCAGAAAGCTCAGACGCGGCTCGGTCATGGCCGCGTGCACGGGCAAGAACTCCACGGCCGTTACGCCGAGCCGTTTCAAATGCTCGATGGCCGCATCCGAGCACACGCCCTCGAACGTGCCTCGCAGTTCGGGCGGCACGTCTGGGTGGCGCTTCGTGAACCCACGCACCGAGCATTCGTAGATGAACGAATCGCGCAACTGCGTCGATGGGCGATCACCCTCGATCGGAGAGAAGCGCTCGCGTACGATCGAGCGCGGCATGAACCCGGCATTGTCCGTGCCACAGGGACCGCCATTCTTTCGGCGTGGATAGATCGGGCCTTCTGGGTCCACGACGCCTCGCACTTCCCTGGCGTAGGGGTCGACGAGGAACTTCTGTTCGTTGAACCAATGGCCTTCCTCGGGCTTGAAGGGGCCCCGGGCACGCAAGCCATACGCCGCGCCTGCGGTGACCCCAGCTACGTGCGCCGTCCAAAGACCCGAGTGGGCTCGCTCGAGCGGAATGCGCCGTTCGCGGCCGCTTTCGTCGAACAAGCAGACGAACATCCCTTCGGCGTATTCCGAAAAGACCGTGAAGGTCGTGCCGTCTTCGGTGACGACCGGTCCGAGCTCGTGCGTCACAGACGACCCGTCGCTTGAAAGACCTGCGCGACGTCCCGTGCGCGCGACGTCGCAAATGCGTCGTTCATCAGGGCCTCGGCCGTGAGCGGCAACCGATAGGTCCAGTTGTCGTCACTCACGCTACCCGGCAAGTTCACGCGATGCGGCTCGTCCAAGACTTCTTGAGGTTGGACGAGAACGAGCTCCGCCGGAGACTCGCTGAGGAGCCGCAACAGCGGCAGCGCACGCTCACCCACGTTCGCGTGGACATCGAACCCCGCGAGCGACGCCAGTCTCTCCTTGTCCTGGTGTGAAAACGAATCCCACCAAGAGGAGATGGGCGCGGTGTCGTGCGTACTGTAGGCCGCGACACTGCACGCCGGAAACGAACGAGGATCCGAGATGATCTCGTGCGCCCCTCGCTCCCACGGTACGATGCGATAGCCCGGGATGCCGAGATCGCGCAGCGTGTCGCGCACGAAGGGCGGAATCACGCCGAGATCTTCCGCGATGAGCGCATCCTTCGGTGCGGACGAGCCCATCGCCACCAGGAGCTCGCGACCGCGGTCGGCTTGCGCCGGCTCGCCTTGGACATCGAACTGTCCGACCGGTTTGCTGCCGGGGCTGCGGGTCCAGTACCACGTGCGAAAGTAGCCAACGACGTGGTCGAGGCGGAAACAGTCGACGAGTCGCGCCATGTGCTCGGTGCGACGCTTGAAGAAGACGAAGCCCTGTTCCCGCATCTTGGCGATGTCATAGACCGGTAGTCCCCAATCTTGACCGTCCGCGGCGAATGCGTCGGGAGGGCACCCGAGGGAGAGCTCGCGGCGGAATTCGAGAGGGTCCGCCCACACATCGACACTTTCGTTGCCGAGGGCGAAGGGCACGTCCCCCATGAGCTTCATATCCGCCTTCGCGAGGTCTTGGCGAGCCTCGTCCCACTGCGAGAGCGCGAGCCACTGATAGTAGCACTGTTCGTCGATGCTCTCTGCCAGACGGGTCCTCGCGAGGTCGAGCAACTGCGGGTCCCGGTCGCGCTCTGGCCACTGCTCCCAGCCCGTGTTCTTCTCGTGCCAAAGGGACACGAAGAGCGCGTAGTCGTCCAGCCAAGCCGATTCAGCCGCTCGAAAGGCACGAAATGCGGCAGAGCGATCGCCCGCTACGGGGCGGGGTTGCGCTTGGAGGAAGCGCTGCCAAGCCACCCGGAGCACCTTGCGCTTCAACCTGCGCACGACTTCGTAGCGAACGCGCGGACTCTTTCTAGCGCCCGAGAGCTCTTGGCGCTCTTCGTCGGACAGGACCGCCTCGGGCCCCTCGGGAAGCTCCGGCACCTTGTCGAGTGCAATATACACAGGATCGACGGCGAACGCGGTGCGCGCGCCGTACGGACTGGTCTCTGCGCCCGAGAGCTCCGAGACCGGCAAGATCTGGACGAGGCCGAACCCGGCGGTTTTTGCCCAATGGCCGCACAGCCGAAGGCTCTCAATGTCACCGATGCCGAAGTCGCCTTCGCGACGTGCAGAAAACATCGGTAGAACCAGACCCGAAAGACGCTTCACGAGGGGGAACCTACTCCACCTCCCCACGCTCCCGCACGCCGAAAAATCGGGTCCGGGAATGGAACCTTCGACGGGCAGCGATGTCATACTTCGGAAGAACCGTGCGACCTTTCGGCTCTCGTCCGCTTTATCTCTTCGTGGCCATGTCTTTGGCCGCGCATGGTGCCGCTTTCATCGGGACGTTTCATGTCGGGCGAGGCAAGGCTGTCTCGCGGCCTCTGCCCGTCGCATCGTCACTCAAGTCCGATACGGAGACCGAACTACCGCTCTCAGAGGCATCGGGCGATACGGAACCGGCTCCCGATGCGATACCGGTAGCGCCCGTGGCCGAGCACTCACCCGCAGCACCGGCCGATGCGCCTGGGTCCCCTACCCCCGCCGCCACGACCAAGTCGCGGCCAAGCAAGCCCCCGGCGGCTGGATCTGCGGGCGGCCCCGGCGCACAACCCGGGCTCATCGGCGCCGTCGGCGAACCTGGCGCGGTCGAACTGGAAACGGCCTTTCTGCGGGCACTCCCTCAGGTCGCGAGCTTCGACAAGGATTGGCACCGAGAGCCCATCGGGGCAACGGCAACGATCACGGTAACGGCAGAGGTCGACGCGAGTGGCCACCTTCAACAGGTGACCGACGCGTCCACATCCACCCCCCTGAACCGTGCGGTGACGCGGGCCTTGGCACAGCTCAAGCCGAGACTACTCACCGCGCATGCCGCACGAACGCGCATCACCGTTACGTGCACTGTACACACAGACGAAGTGCACGACGGTTGGCATGGCGACGTGTTTGCGCTCGGCGCGACGGCGCAAGGCCGCGGCGGAACCGGTTTCGTATCGCTCGCCACGG
Source organism: Polyangiaceae bacterium (assembly GCA_046351415.1). Taxonomy (GTDB): domain Bacteria; phylum Myxococcota_A; class Polyangia; order Polyangiales; family Polyangiaceae; genus JABFRG01. The sequence continues at coordinate 25,569 of JAXLYO010000009.1, forward strand.
GTAGGCGCGTCGACTTCGTCGTCGTCGCGCGCTGACGCAGACTCAGTGCGCTTCGGCCCAGGACGCGCCCGCCCCCGCATCGACTACGAGCGGCACCGAGAGCTCGGCCGCGGCACGCATTTGCCGAACGACGTTCACCTTCGCGGTCTCGATCTCGGCCTCCGGCACTTCGAACACCAGTTCGTCGTGCACCGTGAGGACCATCTTCGCCCCCTTCGAGGGCGGCTGCCGCCAAAGCGATACCATCGCTCGCTTCAAGATGTCCGCGGCGGTGCCCTGAATCGGCGTGTTCTTGGCGATGCGCTCCGCTTCGAAGCGCAAGCCGCGATTCGACGAATGGAGATTCGGCAAGAAGCGGCGACGTCCGAACAGCGTGCGCACGGCTTCGCCCTTGCGCGCCGATTCCACCGTCTTGTCCATGAAGTTCCGCACGCCTTCGTACCTGCGGAAATAGGAAGCAATGAATCGCGCAGCTTCTTCTCGGGGAATACGAAGCTGCTTGGAGAGTGCCGATTCGCCCATGCCGTAGATGACGCCGAAGTTGATGGTCTTCGCGCGGCGACGCATTTCGGCGGTCACGTTCGCCTTGTCGACTTCGAACACGAGCGACGCAGTGTGCGTGTGAACGTCTTCGGAGCCTTCGAAGGCACGAATGAGCTCCTTGTCTTGCGAGAGGTGGGCGAGTACCCGCAGCTCGATCTGCGAGTAGTCGGCAGAGAGGATCGCGCGACCCTCTGGCGCAACGAAGGCGCCACGAATCTCCTTTCCGAGGTCGCCACGCACGGGGATGTTCTGCAAGTTCGGCTCGACGGACGAAAGACGCCCGGTCGCAGCGAGGGCCTGCTCGAAGTACGTGTGGATGCGCCCGGTCTTCGGGTTGACGTAGCGAGGCAGCGCATCGAGATAGGTGCCTTTCAACTTGTCGAGCTCGCGGTAGTCGCACACGACGCCGGGAAGCGCATGCATGGTGGCGAGCTCTTCGAGGACTTCCGCATCGGTTGACCGCCCCCCCTTCGGCGTCCGTTTGATCGAAGGGAGCTTCAGCTCGTCGAAGAGGATGGTCTCCAATTGGTCTCGTGAGCGCAGCGAAAAGTCGTGCCCCGCGAGCTTGACGGCTTCGGTTTCGAGTTCGCGGATGCGGCCTTCGAGGCGCTTGCTGACGACCGCGAGTCGCTCCACGTCGACGTACACGCCGGCCACTTCGACCGCTGCAAGCGCACGCGTCATGGGGAATTCGATGTCCTTCGCGAGGGGTCCGAGCTGCTCGGATTCGATGCGCGAAACGAGCGACGGGGCGACACCGAAGAGCGCCGCCGTTTGCTCCCACACGCGGCTTGCGGCACTTTCCACATCCCACTCTTCGAACGGCGTCCCCTTGGCACCTTTCGCCCCTTTGGCCTTCGCCGCTTTCGGCGCTTCGGCTGCCATGCTCCCGTCGAGGGTGGGCACGTTTGGGTAGCCCTCGCGTTCCGCGATGGAGGGAAGCGCATGGTCTCCGTCAGGGTCGAGCAAGTAGCTCGCGATCCGAACATCGAACACTTCCGCAGGCCACGAAAGGCCCTGACGCTCGCAGAAAATGGCGAGGTTGCGCGCGTCGTGCGTCACTACCCGGAGTGCGTGCTTCTGCACGTGTTCGAACACCCGGGCGAGTGCTACGTCCGAGGACAGCTGTGCGGGCGCGCCGAGGTAGCGATGCGCCGTCGGCACATAGGCGACCTCCGACGGTGTCGCGATACCGAGCCCGAGCAGCGAGCGCGCCGCCGCGTCTCCCGGAGACGTGACCCCGAGCACGGTGAGGTCTCCCTTCGTCACGGTGGAGAGCAACGCCGAGAGGGCTTCGGCATCGTGGATGCGAGCACGGCTTTTGGGTAGTGGAGCGGACGCAGGCTTCGTAGCGGTCGCACTCTTGGGCGTCGTGGAGGCCGCCTTTTCACCCCCGAAGGGAGTGTTCGTGCCTCCTCCCTTGGGAGAGAGTGTCTCGAGCAACCGCGTGAATTCGAGTTCCGTGAGCAGTGCACGCAATTCGGCTTCGTGGAAGCCTCCATAGCGCAGAGTGTCCTCCTCCCACGCCACCTCCAGATCGTTCTTCAACGTGACGAGCACTGCCGACATGCGCGCATCCGCCTCGTGCGCCACGAGATTTTCGCGCAGCTTCACACGCTTCACTTCGGCGACCTTCGCGTAAATTTCGTCCAGTGAAGCGAACTGCGTGAGGAGCTCTGCGGCGGTCTTCGGCCCCACGCCTGGCACGCCCGGAACGTTGTCCGACGTGTCGCCCGTCAGGGCGAGCAGGTCGCGAAGGCGGCTCGGAGGGACGCCAAACTTCTCCTTCACCTCCGCGGGACCAAATGTCTTGTCCCGCATCGAGTCCCAAAGGAGCACGCGCTCGTCGTCGTCGCGCACGAGCTGCATGAGGTCCTTGTCGGCGCTGACGATGACCACGCGACAGCTCGGCGTCTGCATCGCGCGCTTTACGACCGAAGCGATGACGTCATCCGCCTCCATGCCGTCTTGTTGGTAGACGGGAATGTTGTATGCGCGGACCACCTCTTCGCAGCGCACCATTTGGCTCTTGAGGTCGTCGGGTGGCGCCGGGCGATTCGCCTTGTAGCGGGGGTCTAGGTCCTTCCGGAAGCTGCGGGTTCGCGAGTCCATCGCGACCGCGAACATGTGGGGCTGGCGGCCATTCACCACCTTTTGGAGCATGTTGACCGTCCCCATGACCGCATGGGTCGGCTCACCTTTGGAGTTCGAGAGCGGGGCGATCGCGTGATAGGCGCGGAACACGTAGCCCGAGAGGTCGACGAGGTAGAGAACGTTTTCTGCCCCTTTGGGGGGAAGCTGAGCGGCCATGCCCGGACACCTATACCAGGCGCCGCCCCCTCGGGTGTGAAGCGCGTGCGACAGTCCAAAGGATCACGGTGGCACCATCACCCCGCCCCACCGCAGCCCGTCCCCCTCCCCGGGAGGGCCTTCCGCCCCCCGAGGAGCCTTGGCCGGCAACGACGTTTTTGTCAGTCATTGCAAGGCCTTGAGAATGCCAGGGAGGTATCGAACAATGTCATGCACGTCACTTTACCCGGCAAAGTCGCTCGGAGTACGCTTCTCGGTGCAACCTTTGCTAGACGTCGCCCGTCCAACGGGTCGGGGCCCCACACGTCGCCCGACCCTGCCCGCCTGCCTTTCGTGTTCCCGCGTCATGACCGAAGAATCCCCGAGCCAAACGCTCATCGACGGCAAGTACCAGCTGCTTCGGCTCATCGGGCGCGGCGGCATGGGCTCTGTATGGGAAGGACGGCATGCCTCGCTCGGGACGCGCGTCGCGGTGAAGTTCATCGACGTCGAACACGCGAACAGCCCTGAAGCGCGGCTCCGTTTCGACAACGAAGCACGGGCCGCGGCGACCCTACAATCGAAGTACGCGATTCAGATCCACGACCACGGGCTCACGTCGGATGGGCGCCCGTTCATCGTGATGGAGCTCCTGAATGGCGAAGCTCTCGACAAGCGGCTCGAACGCCTCGGGACGCTCTCGCTCCCGGAGACCGCGCACATCATCCAGCAGGTCTGCAAAGGCCTCCAGCGCGCCCACGACCGCGGCATCATTCACCGGGATTTGAAACCGGAAAACATCTTCATCGTGGCGGACGAAGAAGAAGGCGGCGAGCTCGTCAAAGTACTCGACTTCGGCATCGCGAAGATGCGAGCCGACGGCATCTCGATCGGCAACAACACGCGCACCGGTGCCATTCTCGGTACGCCGTACTATATGTCGCCCGAACAGGCGCGCGGCCTGCGCGACCTCGACCATCGCTCCGACCTGTGGTCGCTCGGCGTCATTGCGTTCCGCTGCTTGATCGGCCGCCTTCCTTTCGAAGGCGAATCCGTTGGCGACCTGCTCGTGAAGATCTGTACGTTTCCCCTTCCGGTTCCTTCGCAATCGCGCCCCGACCTTCCGCCGAGCTTCGACGCCTGGTTCGCGCGAACGCTCGAGCGCGATCCCGCTGGCCGTTTCGGCAGTGCGAACGAACTCGCGGGCGCCCTCTGCGACTTGGCGGGGGTTCCGCGCGGTTCACGTACGAGCGGCATGGATGCGTACCATGCACTCCACCGCGCTGCGATTTCCAGCTCCGAACACAACACGCTGCCGGCAAACTTGGTCGCCACGCCTCAAGGTCCGCAGCCTCAGAACCGTCCGTCCTATTCGGGACCGGGCCCCATCAGCGGCACGCCGCTGCCATCGATTTCTGCCGCCTCGGCTGCGGCTTCTGTCACGTCTGCCGGCCTCAGTTCCTCCACTGCGAATTATCGTCCGCGCCGAAGCGGCAAAGGCCTCATCGTCGCGCTCGGAGCACTGTTCGCACTGGTGGGCGCGCTCGGGTCGCTCGTTATTTATCTCGCGTTCATTCGCAAGCCGCCGGAAACGCCGGGCTTCGCGAGCAGCCGCCCTGAATCCACCGTGGAGCCGGCATCGTCGCCCACGACGACAGCGACGACGCCCCTTGCCCTTCCGGAACCGACGCTCCCTTCGCTGCAAACGAACAGTGCGCCGCCTCCGAAGCCATCACGGCTCTCGAGCACGCCACCTCCGAAACCGAGTGCGGGCGGCAAGCAGCCCCTCGCACACGCAACCGCCACAGCGAGTGCATCGGTACGTCCCCCGCCCCCTCCCGTCGTGGTCCCGCCACCCCACTCGGGTCACGCCAGCGGAATTTGAGCAAGACCTCCCCCATGCCTCTTCGTCCCCCTCGTCGCGCTTTCGCTCTCCTTCTTCGTGCATCGCACCTGCGGCTCTTGGCGGGCTCGGTACTTCTTTGCTCGAACGCCGCACACGCGCAGACAGAGAGCGAAGTCGAACGCCGCACGAACGCACGTGCCCTCTTCGACAAGGGTGATGAGCTTCAAAAGCAGGGGAATTACGCCCAGGCGATCGAAAAATACGAAGCTGCACGCAAGCAGTTCGACGCGCCGACGATCGTTCTTCGCGTGGCGCAATGCCAGGCCAACATGGGAAAGCTCATCGAAGCCGCAGAGACGTACCGCACGGTCATCAAGTGGGCGACGACCCCCCAAGACCCGCCTCAGTTCCGTCAATCGAAAGTGCAGGCCGAGGCCGAACTGCCTCAAGTCGAAGCAAAGATTCCGCGCATCACTCTGCAGATCAAGCCCGCCGCCTCGGGGCTCCAGATCCAATTCGATGGTCAGTCACTCGACCCAGCGATGATTGGGGTCGTGAGGCCACTCAACCCCGGCCCCCACCGCGTGGTGGCGTTCGCGCCGGGCTACGCAACAGGCGAGCGCTCGGTGGTCTTGAAAGAGCGCGAGTCCATCACGCTCACACTCGAACTCACGCCAGCGCCGACGACGAACACTCCGCTGCCGCCTCCGGCGGTATACGAAAATCCGCAACGAAAAGAACCCCCGCCTCCAGCGCTTCCGCCGCCGACCGTCCCCGCGGCTCCCCAAGAACCGTCGCGCATCGCGCTCATGCTCGAGGCCGAAGTGGGGGCCCTCTTCCCGACGGGCACGCTCCCGGACGAATCCGTGAATGGCGCCAAAGCCGGCACGGGGCTCGACATCACCGAGCGCGCCTCGACCGGTCCCTCGTTCGGCGCGGGGATTGGCATCCGCGTCTCTCGCGTGATTCTCCAGTTCCAGTATCAAGGCGCGGTCCTCAAGACGGGCAACGTTCTCCGGAGCGCGAACACGCACTATCTCGGCGGTACGTTCGGTTACTTGAGTCGCCTCGATGGTGCCGCGCTCGTGACGGACCTCAACCTCGGCTGGCGCTCGCTCTCTTACGACGGACCGGCGCCCGGCAACAGCATCGATTCCCAAACCTACGCGTATTCGGGCGTCAACCTCGGTGGCGGTCTCGGCGTCTCCATTCCCATCGCCAACAACACGTGGCGCATCGTTCCGAAAGCGACCGTCTCGCTCGGCGTCTTTCGCGACAGCGTCTCGGTCGCCGGAAGCGCTTCGTTCCAGGCCTTCTGGGGGCTCGGTGTCGCGGTGCATTACGAGCCGCTCCCCTTGTCGAAATAGGCGCGCGGTCCCTACCACGGCCTCGGCAAGCTGCCGAATTTGCTGTCTTTTCGTGACAATCGGGTGCAACGAATTACAAGTATGTGACAACCGCGTCAGGGCCACGTGCTTAGTTTCGACGCATGCGGACAGCGCTCTGTATTGCCTACTTCGTCGTGCTCATTCTTCTCGCGATGTATGGCCTCCATCGATCGCACCTCGTTTTCAACACCCTCCGTTTGCGCAAGCGCATGCGTGAGCTTGGTGCAGAGGCAAAGCTCCTTCCGAAGGGCGTTTCCCCGGATGGCTTGCCGGTCGTCACCATCCAACTCCCTCTCTTCAACGAAGCCACCGTCGTCGAGCGCCTCCTCGATCACGTCGCGCGCATCGACTACCCGCGCTCGCTCCTCGAAGTGCAGGTACTCGACGACTCGACCGACGAGACGCGCAGCATGACGCGCGAGAAGGTCGAACGCCTCCGCGAAACCGGGCTCGACATCGTCTACATCCACCGGACGAATCGCGTGGGTTACAAGGCCGGCGCGCTCGATGAGGGTCTCAAGGTTGCCAAGGGCGAACTCATCGCCGTCTTCGATGCAGACTTCCTCCCGCAACCCGACTTCCTTTCGCACCTCGTTCCGCATTTCGTGAACGACCCGAAGGTCGGCATGGTGCAAGCGCGTTGGGGTCACTTGAACCGCAACGCCACCCTTCTCACGCGCGTCCAAGCGCTCATGCTCGATGGTCACCACCTCGTCGAAAACCGCGTCCGTGCGGCGGCGGGCTGGCTCTTCAACTTCTCCGGCACCGGCGGCATGTGGCGCAAAGAAGCCATCGCTTCGGCGGGTGGTTGGGAGCACGACACGCTCACCGAGGACCTCGACCTCAGCTACCGCGCTCAGCTCGCGGGTTGGCGCTTCATTTACCGCGAGAACGTCGTCACCCCCGCGGAGCTCCCCGAAGACGTCACCGCTTTCCGCGCGCAGCAGTACCGCTGGGCGAAGGGCACCGTGCAGACCTCGCGCAAGCTTTTGCGTCGCGTGCTCGGCGCCGAGGGGCTGACCCTCTCGCAGCGCATCGAGGCCTTCTTCCACCTGACGCCGCACTTCGCCTACCCGCTGATGGTGCTTCTCAGCGTGTTCCTCCTTCCCGCGCTCATCTTGATGCCGGCGACGAACGCCATGACAATGGTCATCGTCGACCTCCCGCTCTGCATCGGCACGACCGGATCGCTCGCTGCGTTCTACGCGACCGCCGAAGCCGCCCAAGGTCGCTCCCGTTGGGGCGCTCTCAAGCAACTGCCGCTCCTCCTCGCGATCGGCGCCGGCCTCGCCCCGCACCTCTCGAAGGCGGTTCTCGAAGGCCTCCGCTCGATGTCGGGTGAGTTCGTGCGCACGCCCAAGGCTGGCTCGAAGAAGGACGCTCGCTACCGCGCTCGTGCAGACCTCCCCCGCGCAGAAATCATGCTTGCGCTCCTCTCGGCCGGCAGCACGGTGGCCTCGGTGGTCACGGGCCACTGGTTTGCCACTCCGTTCGCGCTCCTCTTCACCTGCGGCTACGGCTACGTCGCGCTTCTCGTGGGCGCCGAACAAGCCGCTCGCGTCCGTGCCACGGCCGCTGCCTCCGCGGAGGCCGCCCTTCCCGAGTCGAACTCGGAGCCGGCCCTCGAAGGCCTCGCGACGGAGAAGCTCGCAGCCTAGTCTTCTTCAGGCTCCTTCCCATCGAGACGCCGCGGTTCATCGCCTCGGCGTCTCGGTCGTTTTGTGTCGCGAATCCCCGACACTGGCGGGCACCTCATGCCAAATGACACAATTTGACACTGAGAGCCACTTTGCCGTACGGTGGCGGGATGACCGCTTCTCCCGCTTCCTCCCGCTCGTCGATGGCCCGCTCCCTGCTGCTGAGCGCCATGCTCAGTGTTGCCGGCGGGGCGGTCGCCTTCAGCCTCGTGTCCGCCTGCAAGAGCTCGAGCGCCACCTGCAACGAGCCTACACAAGCCGGCGTCGAGGCGAAGTCCTCTACCTCGACGACCACGACCACGACGACGACCTCGTCGGGAGGTAGTTCGAGCTCGGGCGGTTCGGGCACGAGTTCGGGTACGGCGACTTCGGCGTCGTCCAGCACGAGCGGCGGCGAAAGCAGCAGTGGGTCGAGCGGGGATTGCACGTCTTCGTCGTCTTCGAGCACCGGCGGGAGTTCGACGAGCTCGGGAGGCGGCGCAACGAACTGCAAGGCGCGTTGCGAATCCGTGATCGCCGCGTGCGCCGGCGAAGGAAGCCCCGAGTCCGACTGCACGAGTCTATGTGCAAAATACACTGAAATGCAGCTGTCATGCATCGAGAGCGCCAACTGTGACGAAGCAAAGCAGGCGGAATGTCTCGGCTCTTCGAGCTCGTCGTCGACATCGAGCACCTCGAGTTCGAGTGGAAGCACGTCGAGCACTACGAGTTCCAGCGGAAGCACATCGAGCAGCTCTTCGGGCGGCACCACCGTCGATTGTTCCTCCGGACCTCGTGAGAAGACGAGCGGTTCGAGCTGCGCGGCTTCGTGCACGGAGCTCAACGTCAATACGAAGTCGTATTGCGTGAAGGCGTGCACGTCGAACAGCGATTGCAGCGGCTCGACGCTCTGTGCGGTCAACGCCTCGAAGAAATTCTGCGCCTACACATGCACGAGCAGCAGTCAGTGCGTATCGAAGGGATTCACCACGTGTGCGACGGGTTTCGGTTCCCTTCCCAGCGACAAGCTCTGCGCGTATTGAGGCGTCCCCCAAAGATAGAGCGCGTCGTCACGGAAGGCCCGTGAGCTTCACGTCGAGGCGGCGCGTTCCCGCTTGCACGTACATCCGAAAGGTCGCGTCGGGCCGTGCGCTCAGATGCACGAGGTTCTCGTTCGAGGCGTAGCCCGTCGCGGACTCCGGCAGAGGCAGGCGTTCGACCCCACCCCCTTCGATGCGAAGCACCGAGTTGCCGATGAAGCCGAGGCCGCCCCCGGTCGCCCGCCCGCGCAAGTAGCCGCGGACGATGAATTGGGGAGTCGCGCCGGGGGCACTTTCCTCGTACGCCAGACCTCCGACGAGCTCGGTCACCGCCGAGTGCGGAAGCACGTCGATCTCGCGCGCCTCGAGAACAACGCGAGGTTTCACGAGCACGGTGGACACCTTCACCTTCCCCGCCCCAAGGGTTGCGAAACGGCAGCCGGGACCGCGACCGCGTTCCTCCTTCGAAGGGAGCTCGCGGCCATCTTGCTCGAAGACGAGCGCGTAGAGGGGGTTCGCCTCGGGACTCATGCACGCCGAAACGTCACTGCCCTCGAAGTACGCATCGGGACCTTCGTCGTAGATCGAGGTTTTCGGCAAAGGCTGAAGGGAGAGCTTCCCACCCGGCGGGCGCCCCGCTTTGAATGGCTGGTCGACGCTCTCCACCTTTCCCTCGAACTCGGCCTTCACACGGATGGTGAACGTCTCGGCGAGCGGCAGGATGGTGGCGAGCTCCGTCTCCTTCATCGTGACTTCACACGCCGCTTCGGGGGCGCACGAGAGCGATACGAAGCGCCCGGGAATGTTCTCGAGCTTGGTGCAGTCGGCTCCCTTTCCGCTTGGCTCGCAGGGCGTAGGAACTTCTCGCGTCCGATGCAGGCGAACCTCCGCAGGGATGCCCAGGATGCCCGCGCTTCCGACGAGAATGCCTCCCTGCACCTTCCCCGTTGTTTCCCCGTCGGTCGACGTGGCGATCGAACACGCACCTGCGAGTGCGACCGCAAGTCCCAGCAGAACCGACGACCAGCAGCTGATTCTCATGGCACCGTCCCTTTCCACGTACTCGAATGATGCAACGACGACGATTCTTGGCCCCCAAACGACTCTCGAGTGCCGACGATTGCACGTTCAGGGCTTGCACGGTCGGTGCCACCCGAAGCTCCTCGCTCGTGAGCAACTTGCCGTGAGATTCCGAGGAAGTTCACGGTGCCGCAACGGCGTTGCATGCAACCTGCAACTGGGCCGGCGAAAGCCCCTCGCCCGTCACTCCACGTGGAGCATCGCCATCATGCCGTGGTCCGTGTGGTCGAGGATGTGGCAATGGAACATCCACATGCCCGGACGGCGATCGAAGTCGGCAATGAACTCGACGCGATCGTGAGGTCGAAGGTTCACGGTGTCTTTCCACTCGCGCGTCGTGCGCGGGACGCCGTTCATCGCGAGGACCTGGAAGAAGAAGCCGTGCAGGTGGAACGGGTGATCCATGTTCGTCGCGTTCTCGACGATCCATCGTTCACGCGTTCCAGCTTTCGCGTGGAACACGCCAATATCCGCCCCCGTCTTTCCGTCGATGCCGAAGGCCGTCGGGTTCCCTTTTGGCACCTCCGAGAGTTCGATCATGCGCGGGGTCTTGCCTTCGACAGAGAGCGTTTCGATGGTAGCGAGCTTCGCGGGTGGAGACTCGGCGGGCACGGGAGCATCGTCGGATACGGCGACGCGAAAAAGTGGCGTCCCTCCGCTGCCACTCTCCGTACCGAAACGGTCGTACGACTGTCGCATCACGCTCGTCTCGGTGCCCGGGTTTCCCGTCGCGACCACGAACAAATCGAGCCGTTCGCCGGGAACGAGCAGGTAGCTGCGAATCGGCTCGGGTGCGCTCATGCGCCCTCCGTCGCCGCCGAGGCGATGAACGACGAGCTCCGGAAATGCGAGGGCGAAGTAGCGCGCCCGTGACGCGTTGACGATTCTCCATCGCTGCGCCAAGCCTTTGCGCATGATGACGCGCGGCATGACCTTGCCGTTCGTGAGCACGTACTTTCCTTCGCGGCCGAAGAAGTCACCGAAGGCGCCATCGGCAGCGCCGTCGGCGAGCTTGCCTTGTTCGTCCACGCTGAGGTCGCTCAACACGATGGGCAGCGACTCGGGTAGCCCATCCGGCTCCTTCGCGTCGACGACGAGCGGCCCGTAGAGGCCATAGCCGACCTGAGCGGACGAATGAACGTGTGGGTGGTACCAGTACGTTCCTTCGTCCGGGAGTGAAAACGAGTACGTGAACGTTCCGCCGGGGGGAACCGCCGTTTGCACCATCTCTGTCCCGTCCATCGCATTTGGAACGCGCACACCGTGGTGGTGGATGGTCGTCGCCTCCGGCAATGCATTCTCGAGGTGGACGCGCAGCGTTTGCCCTTGGCGCGCACGCACGACGGGCCCCGGAACGAGACCATTGTAGGTCCACAAAGGCAGCGTCGTCCCGTCCCCGAGCGAGACGTTCGTGATGGATGCACGTAGCGAGACTTCGACGACGTCGTCCGCGTCATTCTCGTCTTTCGCCGATGCGAGCGCAATGTCGCGGTCCCAGCCCTCCGGCTGCGACGGACGCGGAGCCGCTGTTTCCGGGGCGCTGGCGTCTTTCTTCGGCCCCTCGGGAGCATCCGTCGTGCACGCAGAGGCGACCGCCGTGACGGCCGCAACGAAGGCCCACAAGCAGCCTTTCCAGGCCCTCTTTTGCTTCACGCGCGCAGCGTCCCGGCGAGGTCGAGGCAGCTCACGATCCCGACGAGGTCACGATTCTTCACGACGAGGATGCGACGTACGTCCATGGCCATCGCGTAACCGGCTGCACGATACACGGGTGTCCCCTCGTCGAGGCACACGGTCTCGTAGCTCATGACCTGCTCCACGGTCGTGTGCTCTCGCACCGAAGGCGGTACATGACGGAGCTCGATGGCTTCGCCCTGCGAGAATACGCCGACCGGCCATGTGCCATCGACGACGACGAGTCCGTGCATGCCCGACGTCGCGAGACGCTCCACCGCTCGATCGAGTGGTTCACCGAGGTCTACGGTCTCGACCGGGGACGACATGATGGAAGACAACGGCGTCATCGCCCGCCTGCGCTTCACCTCGTGCAGTACGTCGCGTACCGAGAGAATGCCCGCAATGCGCAGACCATCCTGGACGATGAGACGGTGCACGTTTTCCTCCACCATCTTGTCCGCGGCGAACGCGAGCGTGTCGTGAGGAGCGACGCCGATGACGTCGGGCGTCATCACCGAACCGATGGTCTTGTCCTCCCACGCCTCGTTCTTTCGTCCGAGCTCGAGCACGTCGGACATCGACAAAACGCCGACTATCGCCGTTTGGTCCATGACGGGGACCGCGCTGATGCGCCTCGTGCGAAAAAGGTTGAGCGCCTCCGAGACGGGAGCGTCCTTGGAGAGCGTGAGCGCGGGAGAAGTCATTCGTTCGCGGACGAGTGCGGGCATGCCCTCCACAAGCATCGGTCGTGCCAAAGACAACCACCTTCCTCACGAGATTTCCCGGCGAAAACGGGCGTTTCGGCGTACATCCGGGCACGCAAGCGCTGCGGCCCGCGCATGGGTTGCGCGCGGCTCCGCGTCTCGAACGAAAAGAAGGCCGAGCGAAGCGCCTTGCGGCGGCCGAAAGACTTCTGAAGGACTTCGGGTCACCTCGAGGACCTTCCCTCAAATCATATATTTACCTGCGCGCCGGCTTCGTGCATCCTGGGTATCGATGCGCCTTTCCAGACAACCTGCGAAGCCGCACTTAGGGAGCCCTGCATGACGAAGGCAGAGATCGTTCAAGCCCTCTATGATCGCGTGGGAGGCTTTTCGAAGAAGGAATCCGCCGACATGGTCGACCTCGTCTTCGATCTCATGAAAGAGACGCTCGGCAAGGGCGAGAAGATCAAGATCAGCGGGTTCGGCAATTTCGTGCTTCGCGACAAGCGGCAGCGTCCCGGTCGCAATCCGCAAACTGGGTCGCCCATCAACATCAGCGAGCGCCGCGTTCTCACGTTCAAGGCGAGCCAGATATTGAAGCAGACATTGAACCCCAAAGGTGGTGGCGGCGCGGCTGCAGCAGCTCCGACGAATGGTGGGGCTGGGAGCCCGACCGGCAACGGTGCCGCCCCGAGCCCCGAAGCCGCGAAGCCCGAAGGCGGCCTCACCGGCAGCTCGCAAAACTGACGCGAACGACGTGCAGAGCGCAACGTGAAAGCGGCTCCCTCGCAGCTCACCGACAAGCCGTTCTTCCGCATCGGCGAAGTCGCCCGTGCAGTCGGCGTCGAACCCCACGTGCTTCGCTACTGGGAGCGAGAATTCCGCGGGATTCGGCCGCAGAAGAGCTCCCGGGGGCAGCGCGTGTATTCGCGTCGAGATCTCGATCTCCTCCTCGAGGTCCGTGAACTCCTCTATGCCCAGGGCTTCACGATCGCGGGCGCGAAAAAGCAACTGGCGACGGTGGCCAAAGCGGGTGCTGCAGCGAAGCCGGTACGGATGCCCGTAGCCGAAGGGGTGCACGAACTGCCCGATGCACCAGACACGGAAACAGACCTCTCGCGCGCAGTATCGCGGAAGACCAGAGCAGCTGCGGCGCCCGAGCCGCGAGCAATGACGTCGACGCCTGCGGCCGCTGCCACCGCACCTTCTTCCGTGGCGCTGCGGGCTTCCCTGCTCTCCATTCGCAAAGAGCTCGAAGACTTTCTCGGTACCCTTTAGCCGGCGCCTCGTCTTGCCGGGTTCCCCAGGGTCCGGCGCATAACTATCTATGCGATATCTTTGCTCACGCCTTCGAAAGAAGGCGTGGTAGATACCCCGCAGCCATGAGGCCCCGAACACGAGCCCGTATTTCTAGCCGCAGCGCCGCCCGGCGCGTTCGCTCTTGGACATTGCCGCTCGCCGTGGGCCTCGGCGCGGCCAGCTTCGCCCACATGGCCTGTATCGGTACGGCCCACGCGCAAGCCCCCGGCCCTGCCAATGCTCCGCATCCCGTCAATGCGACGGCACCGGTCGCTTCGCCCGTCGTTGCGCCTGCGGCCCCGACCCCCGCGGGTCAGTCTCCTTCCGCTCCGGCAACGCCGGCAGGGCCCGCGGCGCCGCAACAAGCGCGTCCGAATCTCCTTCCACCCGCCGGTGGAGCAGCCACGCCGAGTGCCGCAGGCGCCGGCGGCGCTGCGGGTGACATCGACCCAGCGAAAGACGAGCAGAAGCTCCTCCAGCAAGCCCGCGACCGCGCCGATCAGCGCGCACTCAACCTCGACCCCACGGGCGCTTCGCCCGCGTCTATCTTCAGCGACGATTGGTGGAGTCACACGCGTCCGGTGCTCGAGCTCCACGGCTACTTCCGAACCCGCGGCGAACTCTTCCACAACTTCTCGCTCGGTCGTCGCAACGACCCGAATGACTCGCAGGCGCTCTGGAAGCAGCCCCTCGACAACACGTACGTCAATCAAGACGGCAATCCGCGGTCGGTTGTACTCTGCACCGATTCCAACGGAACGTACCAGGCGTGCGGCGACAAGTCGCAGGCCTTCGCGAACATGCGTTTGCGCCTCAATCCGGAGCTCCACATCTCCGACAATTTGCGCGTCATGGCGCAAATCGACGCGCTCGACAACGTCGTCCTCGGCTCGACCCCAGACAGCTATGCGCTCACGCCGAGCTCGAGCGGCTACACGTCCGCTGGGTACAATGGCTATGCGCCCAATTCGCTCTTTTCCACGTCGCAGACGGCCCCCACTGCGGGCGTGAATGGCTTCCGCAACTCGATCGACGTGAAGCGCGCTTGGGCCGAGTATCTGACGCCCGTTGGTCTTCTTCGCTTCGGCCGCATGCCCAACCACTGGGGTCTCGGCATGGTCCTCAACTCGGGCGACAACATCGACCAGGACTACCAGACCAACACCGACCGCATCATGTTCGTGTCGGGCATTCGTTCGGCCGACCTCTACTTCGGTGGATCGTGGAACTTCGCCGCGACCGGCCCCACGAGCAGCACCGCCTTCGACGTCGCGGGCGGCCAGCCCTACAACACCGCGAACCGTACGAACGTCGGTGAATGGTTCCTTTTCGTCGCACGCCGCGTGAACCCGGAAATGCAACGGCTCTCACTCGCCCGCGGTGACGTCGTCATCAACGCCGGTGCCTTCGGCCTCCTTCGCACCCAAGAGCTCGATGTCGCCGCAGGCCAGACGCCACAATCGTTGAACGCGACGCTTCCGAACAACGGCCTCGAGCGCCGTGGCGCCACGCTCATCACGCCCGACGCGTGGGTCCAACTCCTCTGGAAGAAGTTCCGCCTCGAAAGCGAAGTGGCCTTCACGCTCGGGTCCATCGACGTGACGCCGCAGAACTCGAACCCTGCGAATGCCGTTCCGGTCCGCATGGGCGCGTTCACCACGGAAGCCGACTTCCGCGCCATCGACGACAAGCTCCACGTTGGCTTCGGCTCTGGCTGGGCAAGCGGCGACTCGTGGCTCTCTTCGCTGAACCCCGGTGACAAGCCGCTCGCGCACGGTCGCGACGCCATGAGCATGTTCCGGATGAACCCAGCCTACAACATCGACTTGATCTTCTTCCGACGCATCATGTCGCGCGTACAGGGCGCCTACTTCTTCCGGCCCAGCGTCAGCTACGACTTCATCCGCAACCCGAACGGGCAGAAGCTCGGTGGCGGCGCGGCCATCATCTGGTCTCGCGCGACCGAATTCGTGCAAACGCCGGGGCACAAGCGCGATCTCGGCGTCGAGCTCGACCTCAACATCTACTACCAGGCGAAGGACGGCAGCCTGAACGACGACCCCACGCGCCAAGGCGGCTTCTACGCCATGATGCAATACGGCGTGTTCTTCCCCCTCGGCGGCCTCGACTACCCGCCGACGCCGCGCCAGGCTGGGCTCACGTACGATATCTCGACGGCCCAAACGGTCCGCCTCCATCTCGGCGTCGTCTTCTGATCGAAGGCCCGTCTTCGAAGACAGGGCGCAATCGTGCGCATCTCCACATTCGACTACCCGTTCGACGAGAGCCTCGTCGCAAACGAGCCTGTTTCTCCGCGGGATTCGGCTCGCCTACTCGTCCTGCGTGACGACGGTGCGACCTCGCATCTCCGCGTCTCGGACCTTCCGTCGCTGCTCCCCAAGAAGTGCGTGATCGTGGCGAACGACACACGCGTGCTTGCCGCGCGCCTTCTCGGGCGCAAGGAGGGCAGCGGCGGCAAGGTCGAAGTCTTCCTCCTCGAGCTCGTGAAGAACGAGGAGAGCTCCGAAGTATGGAAGGCGCTCGGTCGCGCGTCGAAGGGCTTCAAAGAAGGAGCGGTCGTACACTTCGAGGGCAACGAAGCAGCACTCTCGGGTCTCATCCTCGCCGTGCACGACGATGGCACGCTGTCCGTTCGTTTGACGACGCACGGTCATGGCTCGATCCTCGACGCGATTCGCCGCATCGGTCGTGTCCCGTTGCCGCCGTACATTCGCCGGGCCGCCGACGATGCAGACCGCGATCGCTATCAGACGGTCTTCGCGAAAGGCGAACGCGAAGAAGCCGTCGCGGCCCCCACGGCGGGTCTCCATTTCACCCCCGACTTGCTACGCGAGCTCACGGCAGAGGGGAGAGCGCTCACCTCCGTGACCCTCCACGTCGGCCTCGGCACGTTCCAGCCCGTGACGGTCGAGGACCTCGATGCGCATCCCATGCACGAAGAGCGCTTCGAAGTGAGCGAAGAAACGGCGCGCATCGTGAACGAAGCGAAGGCGACGGGGACGCCTGTCGTCGCCATCGGCACGACCGTCGTCCGCGCGCTCGAAAGCGCGACGAACGAAGCAGGAGCGCTCGCTCCTGGCCCTGGTCGCACGCGGCTCCTCATTCAGCCTGGCCACACGTTCCGCATGCCGGACCTGCTCCTCACGAACTTCCATCTGCCGAAATCGACCCTTTTGGCCCTCGTCTGCGCGTTTGGTGGTACGGCGCGCGTGCTTTCTGCGTATGAAGAGGCCGTGCGCGAACGCTATCGATTCTTCTCCTACGGGGACGCCATGCTTTTGTGGAGAGCACGATGAAGCCGCAAACTCCGGGGTTCGCTTTCGATGTCGAAGCGCAAGATGGCCACGCGCGCGCGGGCGTCCTCACGACTCCTCACGCGGTCGTGCCGACGCCCACGTTCATGCCCGTCGGTACCCAGGGCAGTGTGAAGACACTGTCCGCCGCGGAGGTCGCGAGTACCGGCGCGCGCATCATCCTCGGCAACACGTATCACCTCTGGCTCAGGCCCGGCGCGGAGCTCGTCGATGCTCACGGTGGCCTCCATTCGTTCGTACATTGGCCCCACGCCATGCTCACGGACTCGGGTGGATTTCAGGCGTTTTCCCTCGGCGATCGCCCTGGGCCAAGTGGCGCGAAGGCACTGGCGAAGCTCTCTGAAGAGGGCGTTTCGTTTCGCTCGCACCTCGACGGGTCGAAGCGCTTCTTGTCTCCGGAAGACGCCGTACGCGTGCAGTCGCTCCTCGGCGCCGACATCCAAATGCAGCTCGATGTGTGCCCACCTGGGGAGTCCGAGCGCGCCATCGTCGAACGCGCCGTCTCGCAGACGACCCGCTGGGCAAAGCGCGCGCTCGCCACGCAGCGCAAGGAACGCCAGGCTCTCTTCGGCATCATCCAAGGCGCCTGCTTTCCAGACCTTCGTCGTGCACACGCCGCCGAGCTTGGCGCGTTGCCCTTCGATGGCCTCGCACTCGGTGGTTTCAGCGTCGGCGAGCCGGTTCGCTCGATGCACGAGACGCTGCTCGAGATGGCACACGAAGTCGACCCCGAGCGCCCACGTTATTTGATGGGCGTCGGCACACCGCTCGATCTCCTCGTCGGCATCGAAGCGGGTATCGACATGTTCGATTGCGTTCTCCCGACCCGCAATGCACGCAACGGCCAAGCCTTGACGCGACACGGGAGAATCGTGATCAAGCAAGCGCGCTACAAGGAAGACATGTTGCCGCTCGACCCCGACTGCGGGTGCGAAGGGTGTCGTGAAGGCTACTCACGCGCGTATCTTCGCCACCTCTTCGTCGCTGGCGAAGTGTTGCCGCTCCGTGTACTTTCCCTGCATAACCTGCACTACTACGGGGAGCTCGTGCAAGGGGCGCGCAAGGCCATCGCCGAAGGTAGGTTCGCAGCGTACAAAGCCGCAGCCATCGAAGGATGGGCAGAAGCCGGCTCCCACGCGGCCGCACTTCAGTAAGCGACCACGCGCCGAAAATGGGAAGGAGATTGCCCAGTTCGAGCTCCGCAGGGTACGATCCGCACATTCATGGAAAAGAAGCAGCTCGGCCGCATTCTCCTGAAGCGAAAGCTGATCTCGCCTGAGCAGCTCGAGTCCGCGCTTTCCATTCAGCGCCGCGAGCCGATGGGCCGCGCCCGCCCCATTGCATCCGTTTTGACGGACGAAGGCTTCCTCGACGAAACGGACGCGATTCGCGCACTCTCGGAGCAGTTCGGGCTCCCCGGTCTCGACCTCTCTCGCATCGTGGTCGAGCTCTCGACTTTGGACTTCGTGCCGGAAGACGTGGCGGTCGAGCGCCAGATGCTCCCCGTACTCGTTCAGGACGACCAGCTCTTCTTGGCGATGTCGAACCCCAACGACCAGAAGGCGATCGACGAGCTGGAGTTCGTGACGGGGCGCAAGGTGCGCCCCTACGTCGTCGTGTCTTCTTCGCTGCTCCGTGCGACGCACCAAGCTTACGCGGCGAAGGCGAGCGGGGCGCAGTACTACTTCGGCCCCCGGGTCCCTGCGGACACGCGACGCGAGCTCGAGCCGGACGAGGAGCTCCTGCGGACCGCCTCCGTGCCCCCACCGGGAATCGCGGCACCCACGGCACGCTCTCTCGATCAAGACGCGCCCCCAGAGGCGCTCGGCCCGACCGACTGGTCGACCGTAGCGCAGCTTCCCCAAGAGCCGCACAGCAGCCCGAATGCGACGGGCAAACTCGTGCTCATCGTGGAGGACGAAGCCGAGATTCGCAAGCTGCTCGTGCGCCTCGTCGAGTCCCGCGGTCATCGAACAATGGAAGCCGATCGCGGCCCGCAGGCGCTCGAATGCGTTCGCCAGGTCGTGCCGGACCTCATCATCTTGGATGCCATGCTGCCGGAGCTCCACGGTTTCGAAATCGCGCGTCGCCTCAAGTCGAGCGATCGCTACAAGAAGATCCCCATCTTGATGATGAGCGCAGTTCATCGCGGGTGGCGCATCGCCGAAGACGCAAAGAGCAACCTCCGCATCGACGAGTACATGGAGAAGCCCTTCCGTGTTTCGGAAGTCGCGCACGTCATCGATCGCTTGCTCGCATCGCGCGTCGAGACGCCCGACTCTGGCGTACGCAAGCCCGACGACCTCGCGGAAGACGCGCGTCAATTGCTCGAAGAGAGCACTGCCGCCTATCGCGCCGGTGATCCGGACCGCGCGTGTTCACTGCTGCGGCGCGCGACGGAAGTCGACCCGCTCGCTTTCCGTCCGCACTATCACTTGGGCCTCTTGTTCGCGAAGCTCGACCGCCCTTACGACGCGATCACGGAGCTCGAGAAGGCAGTCGAGATTCATCCAAAGTCATTCGCCGCGATGAAAAACCTGGCACTGCTCTACGAAAAGTCGGGTTTCCGAAACAAAGCAGTGGAAGTGTGGGAGCGTTGCATACAGGCGACGGACGACCTGACAGTGCAAACCGAGATCCGCACGCACCTCCTCACGCTCCTGACATAGAACTCCTTGAGGCGTGAGACGAATGTGCGATACGCTTTCCTGCGTGGCGTCCGCTTCGAGGACGCTCCGAAAGATTAGAAGCGCGTGAAGTTTCTCTGCGACCAGTGCAAGGCCAAGTACCAAATCGACGACGCGAAAGTCGCCGGTAAGACCGTGCGCATGAAGTGTCGCAAGTGCGGACACGTCATCGAGATTCGTGCAGCTGTCACTGAATCGAGCCAGGCCACGAAAGAGCGCTCCATGTCGCTCGGTCAGCAGTCCGGCATTGCGGCGCCTCCGCGAAGAGCCGCTCCGCCTGCGCGCACTTCCGTTGCACCGAACGCACTCGCCAGCGCCTTCAACAAGAACGTCGCGACGGAGCCCGCCCGCGGTTCCACTCCGCCGCCAGAAGATCCGTCGTCGAGCGACGAGTGGTACGTCGCGATCAACGGTGTACCCGTCGGGCCGATCGGCATGTCGGAACTCCGTCGCAAGGTCGCCTCTGGCAGCGTGACGGAAACGTCGCTCGCATGGCGCGAAGGCCTCGAAGAGTGGCGCGTCGTTCGCGCCATTCCCGAGCTCGCGTCGCTCCTCCGCGAAACCGGAGGCTCGCATCGCCCAGGTGCGATGGTGAAGAGCTCTGTGAAGCCGCCCGCGCCGCGTGATCCTGGCCCTTCGATGCGACCGTCGAAGCCACCGCCGCCACGCAACAACGTCATCCCGCTTCGCGGCGGTCCCGGCGATCGAAGCTCCGTCAATCCCGCAGCAGCATCGATGGGAGGCGCCGGTGCGGCAGCGGCGATGTACGAAGACTTGAACGTCGGCAGCGACCCGTTCGCGGCGCCGCCCGCGCCAGCCTTTACGGCAGCCGACCCGTTCGCAGCGCCGCCCGCGCCGATGGCAGCGGCGGCACAACCCGCATCCGCCGGAAAGATTCCCTCCGTGGCTCCCGCAGCCGTGGCGGCAGGCCGAGCATCCAGCGCATCGATGATGCCGCTCCAGCCGGCGAAGAAGCCGACGCCCTGGGGCCCCATCGCCATGGTCGCCATGGCGGTCTCCTTCGGCGTCACGGGCGGCGTCGTGTTCTTCCTGAACCGCAACCAGCAAGTCGTGCAGGTCCCCGGCCCTACGCAGACGATCATCGTCCAAGTTCCCGGCGCACCGGCGGCTGCGAGCGGCAGCGCGGCACCCGATCCGGTCGCAAGTGCTTCGGCGAGCGCGAAGGGCGCGGGTGGAGCCGTCGCAGCCGGTCCCAAGCCCACGGCGAGTGCTTCGGCATCCGCTTCTGGTGGTGCAGCGAATCTCGCAGGCCTTCTCGGCGGCGGCCCTTCGGGGCCTTCCGGTCCGGGGCAAGGCGGCGGCGGTGGCGGCAGCAGCCTCACGCAAAGCGACATCGAGAACACGGTTCGCAACTACCAGCCCGGCGTGAAGCGCCGCTGCTGGGACAGCGCCCAGCAAACCTCCAGCGTCAACGTCATGGCATCGGTTACCGTCGGTGGCGACGGCTCGGTGCAAAGCGTGAGCGCGAGCGGCAACGACCCCACCATCGCCCGCTGCATCGAGAATCAGATTCGCGGATGGCGCTTCCCCGTCACGGGGGGCCGCAGCCAGTTCAACGTTCCGTTCAAGTTCGTCCGCCAGTAGCTCGTCCATGGCGCGGGTCGTCTTTTCTCATCAGAAACGACGCAACCGAGGCGAATGTGTGGCCGATGGGCGCGTATGCCGCTGCCTCTCTGGGCACTCGCCCTCGCCCCGTTGCCTTCACTACTTGCCCTTCCGGAGAGCACGCGTGCACAGCACGCCTTCGTGCGCGCCGAGGCCGAGCAGGTAGCAGCCGCTCGCATCGCGTCGGGCAAGCCTGTTCGCGAGGGATTCTACGTCGCATTCGACCCCGACCCCCGCGTAGCCTACGCGACGTGCGCTTGTGATGACGATGGCGACGAGGTCGTCGTTTTCTCCCACGCGCTGCTCGTGGGTCTCACGTACGTCGCGGCAGACGAGAGAACCGCAGCGGACTTCACCACAGTCCTGCTGCGCACGCGCACTGCATCGCGCTTGCCGCTCCCTCGCGGGTTCTCCGCAGACGTCGATCCTCTTGCGCACGAAGCCGCTTACACGTCGATGCTACGGGCCATCTTGGTGCGGGAGCTCGAACACCTCCGGGAGGACCAACCATGTTCGAACCCGACGGTGACGCACGAGGCGGGTGACGAATCGTGGACGGTCGAAGAGCGAGCCGCCGCCCTTCGTCACGGGGCCCTCGCGCACGGTCGAGCCCGAGCGCAGGCCATGCCGCTCCCGCCGAGGCTCACGCGCTTCCTCGATGGCGCGTCGAAATCGCCTTCGTTCGCCACCTTTGCATCGTGGAACGTTCGAGCAACGCCATGAGCGATGACGGGGCAACGCACTTCGTCACCTTGCCCCCCGAGGTCCACGGTGGCGTAGCGCCGTCGGGTCCTCTGCGCGCAACCCGGCCGCTCGACCTCGCCGGTCCGAAGCGCGTCGCCATCGTCGGCTCACGCGTCGCTTCCGCCGAATGCCTGCACTTCGCGGCGGAGCTGGCGAGCATCCTCGCGGCACGCGGAGCCATCGTCGTCTCCGGGGGCGCGCTCGGGATCGATGCGGCCGCCCACGAAGGAGCACTCGCGGCAGGAGGCATCACCTGGGTCGCGCTCCCGAGCGGGTACCCGAACGTGTTCCCACCCGAGAACGTGGAGCTCTTCGAACGAGTTCGCCGAAGCCGGGGGGCGCTGCTGTGGACCATGAAGGACGGCGCCCTCCCCCTGAGACCGCACTTCCTCACCCGGAACGGGGTCCTCGTCGCGCTTTCATCCGCCGTCGTGGTGGTTGCCGCAGGCATCAAGTCGGGGGCACGGAATGCCGCCGGCTGGGCTCGCAAGCTCGGTAGGCGTCTCTACGTGGTGGCGGGTCCCCCCTGGCTCCCGGAGTTCTCCGGTACGATGCTCGAACTCGTCGCTGGAGCCCGCCCTATCCTCTCCACCGTCGAGCTCGTCCGGGACCTTCTCGGCGACCCTTCGCAAACGCCCCCAGACCCTCGCTATCATTACATTTTCCAGCACCTCTGCGCGGAGCCCCTCCACTTCGACGTGCTCGTCGAGCGCTCCGCCGCAGACCCGGCAAAACTGCGTGCTCACCTCGTCGAACTCTGCCTCGAGGGTCGGGTCCAGGAAATCGCTGGAAGTTACAAAGTTGTAGGGTTTTGAAATTACTCGTCTTTATATGGCCTTCGGCGACCGTTTTGGGGGTGCATGTGGGAGAAACTAGGTGGCAAGTCGTCCGAAACACGCTTAAAGGTGTTGTCATGGGTACGGGTAAGACGCTCGTCGTCGTCGAGTCGCCAGCAAAAGCCAAGACCATCAAGAAGTACTTGGGGTCCGGTTACGAGGTGCTGGCTTCGAAAGGTCACGTGAAGGACCTGCCCAAGCGCATGGGCATCGACATCAAGAACGGTTTTCAGGAAACCTACGAAGTCATCGAAGGCAAAGAGAAGACACTGTCCGAGCTCAAAGAGGCAGCTCGCAGTGCGGACCGCCTCCTGCTCGCCCCCGACCCCGATCGCGAAGGTGAAGCAATCGCTTGGCACCTCTCGGAAGAGCTCCACCCCAAGGGCGAAACGCAGCGGGTCGAATTCCACGAAATCACGAAGACGGGCGTCCAAAAGGGAATCGACAATCCGCGCCCGCTGAACAAGCACCTCTATGACGCCCAACGCTGCCGCCGCGTCCTCGACCGAATCGTAGGCTACGACGTGTCGGCCCTCGTTTGGTCGAAGCTCGCCTTCGGTCTTTCCGCTGGCCGGGTCCAGAGCGTCGCACTCCGCCTCATCGTCGACCGCGAGATCGAGATCGAGAAGTTCGTTCCGGACGAGTACTGGAACATCGGCGCGATGATGGCGCCCACGCGAGACAAGGCAGCCACCTTCCCTTCGCGTCTCTCGACGAAGAACGGCAAGAAACTCGAAGTCACCGATGGCACGACAGCCAAAGGCGTCCGCGAAGACTTGCAGGGTGCAAGCTACCGCATCTCGAAGCTCACGACCTCGGAACGCAAGCGCAAGGCTCCTGCTCCCTACAGCACGAGCAAGCTCCAACAAGACGCTGTCAATCGTCTCGGCTTCGGCGCAAAGCGCACAATGCAAATCGCGCAGGGCCTCTACGAAGGTATCGACCTCGGCAAGGAATACGGCGGTCAGGTCGGTCTCATCACGTACATGCGTACCGACTCGACGCGCATCTCGCCTGACTTCCAAAAGTCTGCGCTCGAGTACATCGAGCAAACGTACGGCAAAGAGTACACGCCGAAAGTCGCCAATACCTTCAAAGCTCGCAAAGGTGCGCAAGAGGCACACGAAGCGGTGCGCCCGACGACGCTCGAACTTCCGCCGGACCTCGTCCGCAAGCACCTCAAAGAAGAGCAATACAAGCTCTACAAACTCATCTGGGAACGCTTCCTCGCGAGCCAGATGAAGGAGGCGGTCTACGATCAGACAAGCGTCGAGATCGAAGCGACCGCAAAGAGCGGCGACAAATACGGGCTCCGTGCGAGCGGTCGCGTCCTCAAGTTCTCCGGCTGGCTCGAAGCGTACGGCAAGGCGACCGGTGAAGGCGGCTTTGCGGGCGAAGGTGAAGGCGAAAGCGAAGGCGAAGGCGCCGCGTCCGAAGCGAAACCCAAGTTCGCCGCGACCGAAGGCAACGACGACGTTTCCCTTCCGAAGCTCGTCGACGGCGAGGCGCTCGCCCTCGTGACGCCGCCGGGCGTCAATGCCGATCAGAAGTTCACACAGCCCCCGCCGCGCTACTCCGAAGGCACGCTCGTCAAAGAGCTGGAAGAGCGCGGTATCGGTCGCCCCAGTACGTACGCCGAGATCATCAGCAAGGTGCAGGCGCGCGACTACGTCGAGAAGCTCGATGGCGGTCGCTTCAAGCCGACCGACCTCGGTCGCAAGGTCGTATCGGGCCTCATTGGTGCCGAGCTCGACTTCATGGACCCGACATTCACGTCCGCGATGGAAGGCGAGCTCGACGCCGTCGAAGCGGGCAAAGACGACCGCGTCCAACTGCTCGAACGATTCTACAAGCGCTTCACCGAACAGCTCGCGAAGTCGAAGAAGGGTCAGCGCTGGGCGCCAGACCCGGAGCCCACCGGGGTCAAGTGCGACCTCTGCGCCGACGGCGAGATGATGAAGCGTTGGAGCAAGAACGGCTGGTTCCTCAGCTGCTCCAACTATTCGAAAAAGCCGAAGTGCGAGAACAAGAGCAACCTTGCTGCCGACGGGAGCATCGAGGTGCCACAAGAGACGGGCATCTTGTGCGACCAATGCGGAAAACCGATGGTCATTCGCACGGGTCGCTTCGGTCAGTTCCTTTCTTGCACGGGTTATCCTGCGTGCAAGAACGCAAAGCCCGTTCCGCTCGGTATCAAATGTCCGAAGTGCATCGAAGGCGACCTCATCGAAGTTCGCGCCCGCAAGAAGGGCGGGCGCACGTTCTACGGCTGCAGCCGATGGAACGAAGAGGGACTCAAGTGTGACTTCAAGCTGTGGAACATGCCGGTCGACGAACAGTGCCCTGACTGCAAGAAGCCCTACATGGTGAAGGGCGGCGGAAAGCAGAAACCCGTCATCATGTGCGCCGACAAGGCCTGTGGCTACAAGCGCGCGGTCGTCGAAGAAGACGAAACCGCCGTTCCCGAAGCCAAGTCTGCGTGACTCAAAAGCTCGCTTGCACGAGCTTGACCGCCCATGCATCATCGCGGGGAAGTTGAGCGCGCTCGGCAAGGCCCCCAAAGAAGTCGCCGCGGGCGAAATGCTCGGCGGTCGATACCGGGTCGAGGACAAGCTCGGCGCCGGCGGCATGGGCGCCGTGTACCTGGCGACGGACGTGCCGTCGGGACAGAAGGTCGCCGTCAAAGTTCTCCACGACGACGACATTCGCGGCCCTCAAGCGCAACGCCTGATGCGGGAGGCTCGGGTGTGCATGGCTATTCAGCACCCGTCCCTCGTGCGAGTGTTCGGGCTCGATCAGCGAGACGAGCATACGCTCTACATCGTGATGGAGTACTTGCCCGGCTTCACGGTCAGCCAGCATCTGAAGACGCGCGGAGCGTTCGCACCCGACGATGCCGTCACGATCGCGCAGAGTGTGCTGTCGGCGCTCGGCGCCATCCACGGACACGGTTTCTTTCATCGCGACGTGAAGGGTTCGAACGTTCTCCTGGTCAATGGCGATCCGCGCTCGGCAAAGCTTCTAGATCTCGGCATTGCAAAGGCAGCCGAGCAGGGCACTTCCCTCACGGCCGAGGGCATGTGGGCCGGCACGCTGACGGCCATGGCGCCAGAACTCTTCGATGGCGTCCGTTTCGACGTGCGGAGCGAGATCTATTCCGTTGGGCTCCTGCTCTACGTGATGCTCGAAGCGTCCGCTCCCTTCCCCCGCGACCATCTGCCGACGCGACTCCGTGCGATGGAATTAGGACCGCGCCTTCCTGGCAAGCGCATGAGTGCATCTCTATGGGGCGTTATTTGCCGAGCGCTGTCCCGTGACCCCGCAAAGCGATACCAAACAGCGATCGCGATGAACGATGCGCTTGGAACAGCGATGTTGGATCGACAGCTCGTCGTCATCGGCGCGGGTGATGGCGCTCCGACCGATTTGATGCCTCCCCTTCAAATGCCGGGTGCGAGCGGAGCCGGGCGCGCAGAAGATTTCTCCATCGACGAGACCGACCGCGATCGAGGGCCAGGTCTTCCCTTCAGCGCCGACCCCAATCGGCCACCTTCCATTTCTTCGAGCGACGACGTTCCAACGCGCATGGGCTACGGCGCACAGCCGGGGCCCGACGCGGTTGGGCAATCGGTGACCCTCCAAGTGGCGATGCGCCAGGGGGTCGGCTCGCCGTCTGCGCAGCCCAACGCTCCCTCGCTTCCGGCCCATTTCGGCGCTGATGGTGGCGCGTTGGGCACTGCCTCCGGACCCGCATCCGCACCAACGTCGACGGAGTCCAGTCGCATGAAACGGACCGGGCCGTCGCTCCACGTGGTGCAACGACGCAACCTCCGATGGCTGTCACTGACAATCGGACTCGTGTCCGGCCTCCTCGTGGGCGGCATCGCCATCTACGTACTCTGGCGCGCCTTGCATTGAGTCATCGGCCTAGCCGAATGGGTTGCACTCACGAAACCTCTCCCACGGTTGAATACATGAGGACTTCACGCGTCCAATCCATGACGGACGCACCCTTCCTTTATTCGGCCGCGCGCCGCCTCGGGCCTCAGAAGATGGCTGCGCTTTCTCGAAATAGGTAGTCTTTGACAGCGATGACCCAAGGCCTTCCGACCATCTCAGCGCGCTATCGCATCGATCGTGAGATCGGTCGCGGCGGCATGGGGTCGGTTTATCTCGGTTCGGACACGGTGCTCGATCGACGGGTCGCGATCAAAGTCCTGAACAGCGCGCACCTCGATGCGCCGTCGGCGATTCCGCGTTTCATCCAAGAAGGCCGGGTATGCGCGCAGCTCCGCTCGGAGAACTGCGTGAAGATCTTCGACCTCGGTGTCAACGAACGGGGGCAGCCCTACCTCGTGATGGAGCTGCTCGAGGGAAGAGACCTCGCACAGGAGTTGCGGACGAGCGGCAAGGTGCCGTTCCATTTGGCTGCGTCATACATGCTTCAGACATGCACTGCCCTGGCCGAGGCTCACCAGCTGGGCGTGGTTCATCGTGACCTGAAGCCACACAATCTTTTTCTGACACGCGCACTTCCAGGGGCTGCCGATGTCGTCAAGGTCCTCGACTTTGGCCTTTCGAGGCTCCCCAAGAACACGGCCCTCACCGCGAGTGGCGAGCTCCTCGGAACGCCGGCATACATGTCCCCCGAACAAGTGGAGGGCCGCTCCGACGTCGATGCCCGCGCCGACATCTGGTCGCTCGGCGTCATTCTGTACGAGCTCGTGAGCGGGATTCGGCCGTTTGCCGGCGAGACCATTCCGCACACGACGCACCGAATCCTCTACGAGCAGCCACCGCCCCTGTCCGCAGTTGCCTCCGGCGTGCCGCCTGGCTTCGATGCAATTGTGAACCGATGCATGCAGAAGGCCGCAGCGGCTCGCTATGCGAACGTTGCGGAGCTCGTGCGCGATCTCTCCGCGTTTGCGCAGCCGCCTGCCTTCCGCGCTTCGTATTTGCCGGCACCACCGCAGGTTCATTCGGGTCCTCCGGGTGCCGTCGGCTGGGGTCCTGCTGCCCCGCACGCAGCCATTCAACATCCCGGCTCGGCCTACCCCGCTGTCTACGCAGCGACGGGAGACGTCAGCATTCCATCGTTTAGCAGCACGTCACAATCGGCGACGGTTGGTCATGGCAGCAAAGGGACGAATCTCTTTCTCATCGGCACCCTTCTCGGTGTCGGCGCAGTGGCACTGGCGGGGCTCGGCGTCGGCGGGTATTTCCTGTTTCTCCACGAAGACGGGCCGGTCGCTGCCGTCGCTTCTGCACCCGAGGCAAAGCCGAAGGCATCGGGAGGGACGACGGACTCGAGCGGGGTCCTCTCGAATGGCGCCCAAGCACCAAGGAGCGGCTCCGGCACGGCTCCAGGTACGCTGCCTCCTCTCGTCGCCCCCGACGGTGGCCGCGCGAGCCCGACTCCCGGTCCTACGCCCGTGGCTGTCGTCGATGCCGGAGCCCCAGCGCCGTCGACGGGCTCAGTCGTTTGGTCCACGTCCATCAACTATCAGGGCGGCTACACGTACGCGCTCATTCATCAGAAGGCCGACGGGCCCATCATCGCGTGCGCGAATGCGAACCAAAGCAAGCTCGCGGCAGCCCACCCCGAATGGAAGAAGGGCGTTCACGTGACGCTCGACTACGACCTCGACGGAACGATCCTGAGCGCCTCGGCCACGGGGTGGAGCGCGCTCTCGGAGATCCTCAATCCCTGCCTACGCGCTGGGCTCAAGGGAAAGTCCCTCGGTCCCCCCTTGCAGGACTCGAAATACCGACACGTCTCGCTGGACGTTTCTGCAAAGTAGCGTCCTCGGGCTCTTTCATGCCCGCCATGCCCGCGCTGGCCGCACGGTGAACGAGGCTACTTCTTCGGGGGAATGAGGTCGTCGTGCCACGGCTGGATGACCGTAAAGAACTCGGTCTTGTCCGTGTCGGCCACCTTCTGTTCGTCGAGAGCGAGCTTCATGTCGGAGACGATGGCCTCCCATTGCTTCTCGGTGACTTTCGTTCCCTTGCCGAGACCGTCCTTCAAGGCCTTGCCGATGAACTTGCAGTCACCACCCGTTTGCTCGCAGAGCTGCTCGACCAGGTTCTGTTTGAACAGCTCGAGTTTCGGGCCGGTGATCTTGGCAAAGAGCTTGTTCACGACCTTGTCGGCCTGGACGTTCTTGATGAACGCCTCGACCACTGCGGCAATCCCTTCCTTCTTTCCGAGCTTCTCGAAGAGCGTCTTCGGCGGCGGCGGCGGCTCGGGCTCCGGCGGCGGAGCGGCATCGACTTCCGCGACTGGCTCGACAGGAGGCTTCTTGCCTCCGCAGGCCACAGAAGCGACGAGTGGCAAAAGGACAAAGGTGCCAACGGTAAACCAGCGGATGTTCATGGTGCGCCTCACTAACGAAACGCTACGGTAGGCCAAGTGGCTCCGTCTTTGCGATAAATCTGCGCACCTGTGACATCGCGCACTGCGTGACCTCCAATGAATTCAGTTCATTGGAGAGACATCGAGCGGTATAGTCCCCGGCGTGGCGAGTACGGAAGCGGGACACGCAGCAGCTGCCGAGCGAGGCCGGAGCGGTGAGCACGGCCCGAAGGCAAGCACCCTCATCGCAAACGGTCGCGCGGTCATCTCGTCCGACGTGGGCCCCCTCGAAGCCGAGTACGGCTACTACACGACGGGCGATCTCGAACTGAAGACCGCCGGGGTCGGGCAGATCCGCGAAGCTGGGTATCAGGCGACGGCTGCCGAGGCCCTTGCGCAACTAGAAACGCTCGGCGTGACGGCGGGCCTCGCGGAACGCGTCGCGAACATGCTGCGAGGTACGCTTGGTGAGCACTTTGCGCGCGGCCCCATCGTACGGCGTCACTTGGGCGACCTCCCGACGCACTTGCTTCTGTCGGCAGAGAGCTATGACGCGTCGAACAAGGCGTATCGCGGTCGGTGCCTCGACTTCGCGAGCATCGCGGCCGAGCTGAAGCTGCCCAACGCAGGACTCCTCTTGCAGGCTCTTTCGCTGGCAGTTCTCGCCGTCGAGCTACCCGCGGAGATGCTCCTACGTCTCGACACGACAGTGCTCACCGCCACTCGGCCCGTCGGCTATCGTTCCTTCGCGCGCGTGCGCTTTGGAGACATCGCCGCTCTTCCCGACGCCCTTCTCGCCCTGAGCAAAGGCATTCTCCCCGATCGTCCCATGGAACGGGACATGGGGCCGTCACAACACGAGCTCGCACAGCGCGTCGAAGACGAAATCGCGTGGACGAAACCTTCGCCTCAGGCCGATCGCCTCCAGGAACTCGTCAAACGTCTTCGGCAGCCGCTCAGGCGCAGCACAGGACACCTCGCCCTTCCCGAGCTCGCCTCCATCGAAGAAGCGATGGATCGAAAAGAATACGATGGCGTCGCCACGAACCTCGACCTCATCGAGGCTCGCATGGGGAAGACCCCCGCGTCGACGTACTTGCGGTCTCGCCTCGCCCTTCTGACGGGTGCCGAAGATCCGACGACCGTGGCCCTTCGTGCGGGCGCGATGGCCCTTTCGCTCAACAACTTTGGCGAGCTCGCGGTCCTCGCCGCCGAAGCATGGATTCGCGCGGGTGATGCCGCCCGTGCGATGCCATTTCTGCAAGACGTGCTTTCGAATCCGAAGTCCGACGATGCGCTTCGCGCGCGCGCCGCACAAATCTTGGATCGCGCACTCGATTCGGAGGCGCATCCAGCGCTCGGAGAAGCGATCGAGCGCGGAGCTTCCGTGCCTCCGCCTCCAACGGTCCCGCGCCTTCCCGAAGCGGCCAACGTCGCTGCGCCAGCCGTAGAAGTCGAGCCGGAGACCACCCCGTCGATTGGCCCCACCCCGCGGTCTCCTTCCGTTGCCCCCGCGTCGGGGCCGACGGCCCAACCGGCTGCGCCCGTCGTCACGATCGAGCGCGAACCGCGACAGTCCCTCTCCCCCTCCACGCGCCCGCCCGTGTCTGCGAAGGCAACGGACGCGCCCGGCCTCTCGGAACCGCCGGAAGCGCTCCGTCCTGCCTCGGCTCCGCCTCCTTCGGAAAGCCCCTCGGCTCCGCCTCCTCCATCGATTGGAGCGCGTGCGGCGGCCGTGGCAGAGTCACTCGGACTCCAAGAGCCGCCTCCCTCTGCGCCGCCAAACTTCTTGTCGGTCGCGGGTTCGGGGTACGATGGACCGCCACTGACGCGCTCGGGCCCTCTCACGGCCGTTCCCGGCTCCGTGCCACCGCCATCCTCGCGCGGTCGTCCGGCGCGCTCGCTCACGCCCCTCGGGTTGGGTCCCCTCGGCATCGAGATCCCCAAGCTCGATGCGCCTCCGCCGGAACTCGGCCAACAGCAAGTGAACCCGGAGACGCCCGCGCCTCCTCGCTTCGGGGCATCTGCGCCCCGAGCCATCTCTGATCATACGGGCAGCGCAGACTCGTCGTCGGCCACGGTGCGTCCCCCGGGTCGATCCGACAAGGCGCCCGGCGAGCCCGCCGAAACTCTCATGCCTCCGCCCGGAGCACCGGAGCAAATCGACGGAAGCCCGAAAACCGCGAACGAAGCCCGCACCTACCTCACGCGTCTCACGCGTGAACTCGCGCGCGACTACCGTGAAAGCTTCGGCGTCTCCCTCTGCATGGATTTGATCGGGCTCGAGATGGTTCAAGCAAACCTGCTCGATGCATTTCCTTCCGGCATCGCGCGCACCGCAGGCGAGACGAAAGAAGTGCGAAGACACGCCGCGTTCTTGAGCGAGCTCCTATCGCGAAGACTCGGCGGCCTGTGGGTCGAGTTCGAGCATCCGGACCCGGCCGAATGGCGCATGGTCGTTCCGCCTGGGCGAGAGATCACGCCGTTCGCCCGTGTTGCGCGCTATATGAAAGCGCGGCACAAAGAACGGGACCTCGTCTCGTACTTCCTCGAGCTCGAACTCGGCGTCGTGCGTGCGATGCCCCCGAACTCCTGACGCCGGGCGCGACTACTTCGCGTTGATCATGCCGTTCGCCGAGCCCGCACCCGCGGTGTGCTCGTAGAACGCACCGGTGTAGGCTGCATTCAACGTCCTCGGGGCTTCGGTCGCATTCGGCGCCAGCGGATTCGCCTGATCGCCGTGAGTGAATCCGCCTTGGTCGTTTCGGTGCACGATGTGACCGACCGTGTCTTGGTTGACGAACTTGACCGTGAGGGGCAGCGAGTTCGTCACGATGAACTGACTATTCGTCACGGAGCCATCGAGCGATTGCCAGTTGCCTGGATTGTTCAAGTCGGCCCCCATGCCGTTCCGCAAACGAATGGTGAGCACCTTGTCGGTGTTCAACGTCACGACCTTCGATGCGACCGTCGAACCGATGGCTGACGCCTTGATCGTGACGGCGTTGGCGCCACCCTTTCGCGAGGAAACGGTGAGGAGCGCCGTACCGCCGGCAGCCGCGGTCACGGCAACCGTCGTCTTGTCGAGCGACGCCTTCGCTTCTGCTGGAGCGCCTTCGAGCGTGAGATTCACGTCGCCCGCGAACCCATTCTTGCTCGAGAGCGTGACCGAGAACGTCTTCGACTCGTAGAGTTCGGCCGTTTGCGTATCCGCGGCTACGTCGACGGAGAACTTCTCGGTGGATACGGTGCCGCTCGATGACGTCGAGGACGTGGTCGAGCCAGACGAAGTGCTGCCGCCGCTCGAACCGCCGGACGACGAAGTGGACGTTCCGGGCCCCTCATCGCCGCTCGAGCCGGAACTCGAAAAATTGCCGTACCTGGAGGGGTTGGGATTCGAGGCATCGCCACACGCCACCGCCGTCAAACCGGCAAGGGCCAGCAACCCCAACATCAAACTCGACTGTCGCATGCGACTTGGTTCTGCAAAAGACGGGCCGACTGCTGAACGGAGCTACCGGATCCGCCTTCGACCAATGAAAACTGCAATGACCGCGGAATCCGGCGCAAAACGTCCCGGAGTGTCACTCATTCTCCTACATTTCCGCTGAGTTGCAATTGTCGACGGTGGATCCATGGGGATCCACCGAACGTAGGGCTGTGGCCCTCACCTTCGTGTGCCGCCGACGTACGAGCATCGCGGCGACGAAGGAGCCAACCGCCATCCACCCGGCTGGGCGACCGGGCGAACGGGATGACTCTTTTCCTACCGCGTGGCAGCCGCAAGAGCGCTTCGGCGCCGGCGGGGTGCTCGCGACCGGCACCGCAGGAGCGGAGGCGCTTGGCCCGAGCGTGGGCGCCGCGTCGATGGCCCCTGCATCCTTTGGAGGCACGCCGCGCACGAGATCGAGAGTCTGCGCCCAGGTCGCTGCGCACGACTTCTGACACGCGAGCGGACCTTGGATGTCGGCGAAGGTCGAGAGCGTCGCCACCGTGTTTCCTCGGTCGTTCGAACCGTAGAGAAGCGGGCCCCCGCGGGTCATGGGGTTGGAGCAGCCGAAGAGCCCCGACTTGTTCGCGTGCAGACACACGAGGCTCGCATCCGCGACGTGCGAGAAGTGCGCTCCACCGTCGTCGGAGCGATAGAGACCTTCTTTGGGGTCTCCTGCCGCCGCCCACGCCGTTCTTCCATCCGCGGAGAGCGCGAAGCCCAAGATGGAGCTCTTCGTCCGCAGCACGCTTTCGAACGAGGATCCTCCGTTCGTCGACACGAGTAGCTCGGTCCAATCGTCGCCGATTTGGCGAACGAACACCTTCTCGGGATTCGATGCATCGACGGCCGACAGAAAGAGGCGGCCGTCTGCTGCGAGCTTCGGATGGGTCTCTTCGAACGTCTTTCCTCCGTCTTTCGAGCGAAGGAAGTGAGCGTAGGGCTTCTCCGGGTAGCGGACACCGGTCATGTACACGCGGGCGGGAAGGCTCGGCGCGGCGTCGACCGTGTCCCACGTGTAGCCTTCCGGAAGGGACGCGCGTTTCTCGAACGCTCCTTGTTCGTTCTCGACATAGTACGCGCCCTGGCGGTCGGCGGGAGACGTGACGACGAGTGCATGTTTGCCGGAGCCGTCGACAGACACGTCCGAGACACGTTCTCCCTCGAGCTCTGTTACGGCTTTGCTTTCGCAGTTGCGGAGCACCTTCTGCAAGCCGGACTGCAAGCCGACGTAGAGCACGCCGCTCCTCGACAGGGCGATGGGTGGATCCCAGGTGCCGGAAAAACCAAGCGCCTCCTCACAAATCCATTCCCACCTCTTGCCGGCGTCATGGCTCACGAGAATGCCGAACGTGGAACGGAGGTAGAGATCGCGCCCATCGCTTTCCGGCACGCTGACGAGCATGTCGGCCTTCGGAAAGCGACCATTCCCCCACGCGTGCCCCTCGGAGTAAAGTAGGGCCATGAGGGCCACCGTGAGAGCACTTTGCTTGTGCATGGCCCTAGTCTCGTACGGCTGCGGGCGTAGTTGCAACAAGCAGAGCACGTCCGCTCGCGGTCCTCAGCCGCAGAGTCTGGCGATGCCCCTCGAAAGTGCCGTCTTCGTCACGAACAACGGATCCGACTCGCTCACCATTTTCGACAAGAACGGCAGCGCGCGCACCGAAGTGAACCTCGACATCGATAGCGAGGCGCACGAGGCCCCGCACCACGTGGCGGTCGACCCCAAGGCGCGCAAAGCGTACGTCGCTCTTTCGTTCCCGGCAGAACCCGGCAAGACGAAGGACCGCCACGGAGCACATGGCAAAGGAGAGAACCGCGGCAAGCTCGTTCGACTCTCGCTCGATACCCTCACGATCGAAGAGTCCGGGGAGGTAGACGAAAACCCCGGTGACGTCGTCCTTTCACACGATGGCACCAAAGTCGTCGTCACCCACTTCGACTTGGGTCGCGCCTTCCGAGGCGCCATGAATGGAGCAAACCCCTCCACGATGATGGCAAGTCTCCAGATTTGGGACGCGAAGCCGCTTGGCCTGCGGCACGCACGCAACCTGTGCGTTGCCCCCCACGGCATCGCGATATCGAAGGACGACGCCCTCGCGGTGGTCGCTTGCTACGGCTCCGACGAGCTCGCGATCATCGATCTCCGCTCGTTCGCAACCGAACGGTACCCCCTCGGTCCTTCACCGGGGCTTCTCGGTGCTCCGAAGTATGGCCCTTACTCGGCGACGCTCTCTCCGAACGGCATTTTCGTGCTCGTCGCGGAACAGGAAGGCCAGGGCCTCCGCGTCTTCGACCTCCGAGCACGCAAGTTCGTCGAAGGCTCACGCATGCCGCTCGGGGCGCGTGCGATGATTGGCGTCTACCTCACGGATGATGTGGTGGTCGTTCCGCTGCAGGCCCCAGACGGCATCGTCAAAGTGAACCTCGCGGGGCAAACACTCCTCGCCCGGCGCGCATTTGCGGGGAACGAATGCAAGAGTCCGCACGTGACCGCGCGTGACGCAAAGGGGCGCCTCTTTCTCGTGTGCGAGGGCGACCATCAGTCGCCGGGGAGCGTGCTCGAGCTCGACGACAAGCTCGGCACCCTGCATTCATGGACCGTGGGGGTATACCCGGACGGCATCTCGTTCGGCGAATGACTGCCGACCCACACGCGGCGCGCGCTCGACTATTGGCCGAACCGCGCGACGAGTTCCTTCGCTCGAACGACGAACGCGTCCTTGTGAAAGCGGTCGAAGTCGGCCCAGGTGCAGAGGCTCTGTGTCTCCTCCACGCGATCGACGAACAACTTGCCATCCAAGTGGTCGACCTCGTGTTGAAACGTGCCGGCACTCAGTCCTTTGACCTCGTAGTCGAGCGCGCGCCCTTCGCGGTCCCACGCTTCGACGCGCACGTGAACGACGCGACGCACCTCGCCGCGCAGATTGGGCACGCTGAGACACCCCTCGTAGTTGAGGAACGTCTCTTCGGTGAGGAATGTGATTCGCGGATTCACGAGCACCGTGAGCGGAATGTTCGGTTTGTAGGGGTATCGGGGGTTGTCCTTCACGCAGATGGTGCAAATGCGAACGGATTCGTGGATTTGATTTGCGGCAATGCCGGCACCGTTGGCATCGAACATCGTCTCGATGAGGTCGTCGATGAGACGTTGTGTGGCCGGCGACGCGAGTTCCTCGCGCGTGAGTTCTCGCGTGGGCGCACGCAGCACGGGATTGCCGATGGTTGCGATTTTCCGAAGTGCCATGAACGGATTTCCTCGATGCGGCTCAGAGCCAGCGCTTTCGTTTGAACCAGGTAAAGATGCTCACGGCGACGACAGCCATCAAGAGGAGCGCGAGAGGATAGCCGTAGTACCACTCGAGTTCGGGCATGTGCTTGAAGTTCATGCCGTATACGCCCGCAATGAACGTGAGCGGCAGCATGATCGTCGACATCAACGTTAGTGTCTTCATCACCTCGTTCATGCGATGCGATTGCACGCTGAAGTAGCCTTCGAGGAGGGCGGTCGTGAGTTCGCGGTTGCTGTCGACGTGATCGGAAACGCGCGCGAAGTGCTCGTAGACGTCACGAAAGAACGGCAATGTTGCGGAGTCGATCTGAGGAAACTCTCCGCGCGAGAGACGGAAGAGTACGTCCCTTTGGCGAAGGCCCTGTCGCCGCAAGGTCTGCAGAGTGCGCTTGAGGTGGAAGATCTGCGTGAGCAGGCGTTTCCCCTGCCCTTCGTGGCGGCTGACGATGTCGTCTTCGAGGTCGACCAAGTGCTCGTCGAAGCGATCGAGCAGCGGGAAATAGGCTGCCACGACGCCATCGAGCAGCTCGTGACAGAGCCAGGCTGGCCCGCGAACGAGATGACGACAGACGCGGTCGCTCGACGAGAGCTGCGTTGCGGAGTTGTCGTTCGTGCGCACGCGAGAGATCAGGAAGGTCGACCCGAGGACGATGTCCATTTCGTCGGTGGCGATGGCGAAAGCCTTCTTCGCCTCCGAGCAGGTCACCTCGTGCACGATGATGTGAACGTAGTTTTCGAACGTTTCGACCTTCGAGAGATGGACGTCGTTCCAGAGGTCTTCGAGTGTCACGGGGTGGAGACGAAACACGTCGCGCATCATGCGCTCGGCTGCATCGGTCTGCTCGACGAGCTCGATCCACAAGTAGTCGCCTCGAAGATACGCGGCCTCGATCTCTGCGGGGTCGTCGGTAGAACGCATCGGGGCGGGATCGGTAGGAGCGACCGGAGAGCCTTCGACGGGTGCACCGGAAGCCTTCGGGGCTGGAGAGACAATCCAAGCCTTCATGTGCCGTGGCTCGCTTTCCTTCCCCGTTGCCTTCGCCGCTCAACGCTTTTCGGCGAGGATCACGGTTCGAGGAGACTCGGGTCCGAAGAACACGCCGGGGGTCTCGATGCGACCGCTTACTTCCGCGACGCGGAAGCCATTGTCGTGCAACAAGCGGCCGAGCTCGTGCAGCGAGTAGATACGAATCGAGTATTCGGTTTCGCGGCTGCGCCCATCGGTCGCGATCATCGTCCGCTTCATGCGCATGCGGCTCGAGATCCAGTCGACCTGCATTTCGTCCATGCAGATACATCCGTCACCTTCGAACCACGCAACCGAGGGAGACTGGCGCACGACGTAGTCGCGATTCTGCACGTCGAGGAGGAACTGGCCACCCTTCCGAAGGGCCCGGTGCACGCTCGAGATGAGCTGCGCGTTCTTCTCGTCGTCGAAGTAGCCGAAGCTCATGTCCCACGAAAAGACACCATCGAAGGCCTCCTCGTAGCTGATGTCCCTCATGTCGGCTTGCACGAAGTTGATCGCAACATTGCGGCGCTGCGCTTCCTTTTGCGCGCGCCCCACCATGAACGAACTCGCGTCGAGCCCGATGACGCGATAGCCGCGTTCCGCGAGTCCGATGGCGTGCGACCCCTCACCGCAGCCGAGGTCGAGCACCATCGCGCCCTTCTCGACGCCGAGACTGTCTTCGATGAAGTCGACCTCGCGGCCGAGCCACTTGGCGCTGGAAGGGCCGCCTTTCTTCTGCGTCTTGAGGTAGTCCTCGTTGAAGAAATCTTCCCACCAGCCGCGCACGCGCTTTTTGGTAACCGGGTCGCCCGTGACCGGGGCCGCATTCGATGGTGGCGGACTCTCGTAGAGCTCCTTCGTTGGCGTCGACGGTGTCGCCGGTGGAACCTCTACGCGCGACTCAGAGACGACTTCGACGACGGCGGCGGTGAGGTCGACAACGGGCGGCGGCGTGAGCGACTTCGGCCTCGGCGGCGGCATGTCTTCCGACACGGAAGGAAGCTTGGGACGGGTGGGAGGAACGGCTTCATTCGTGACGGAGGCGGCCTTCGGGCGCATCGGTGGAAGCGCTTCGTTGTTCACCGACGGCGCTTTGGGCCGAACGGGGGGAGGCAGCTCACTCGTGATGGACGCCGTGCGTGCGCGAGGCGCTTCGGTGGGAGGCACCGACGCGAGCCGTGGCCTCGGCGGCGGCTGAGACGAAGCTTCGCTCGTGACCGAAGGAGCCTTCGGACGCATGGGCGGCGGTGTTGCGCCGGGTGGCAGAGGCCCCGCGCCAGCACCATCGAGTCCCAACGTCGACGGTGATCGCGGGCGCATCGGCGGCACCCCACCCGAGCTTTGCGGAGGGGCGGAAGGCACGCGCGGGCGCATCGGCGGCACGTCGTTCGGCGGTACGGGCGCCGAAGGTGGACGCGGGCGAGCGGCGGGGGCCGCCTGCTCCGTGACGAGCACGGCGGTGACACTGATCGGCGCTGCAGCGACTTCCACTGTCACCAAGTCTTCGAGGCCAACGTCGGACGGTGGCACAGCTTCGACCTCTGGCTCTTCCGTGCTGATGGGCACTTCGACATCCTCGCTCTGCGCGCTCTCCGGAGGAACCTCGAAGGGGGATAGGAGCGTTTGCTTCGTGTCACGCTTGCCCGTGCCCAAGTAGCTCGGCTCTGCATTCGGGGAAAGCCCGAGACGGTCTGCAACCATCGGCTGATAGGGCGTCCAACTGTCGTCGCGCGGAGGCGAGGCTGCCTTCAACTTTCCTTCAGAGGCGAGCCGCGCAACCTCCTCCTCCTGCGGCGTCGTACCTTGAGGCGTGCCGATGCCGATGATGCGCCCTGCTTGGATGGGAGGCTGGGAGAAGCCACGCGGAATGTCCGTTCCGTCTGGGGCCATCGGTGGATTGTTCACGGTTGGTGGCGACGACGAATGGCGCTCGATGAGGCCCATCGCGGAGGACTCCGCGGACGCATCGACCAGCGTCTTCGGAGCCTGCGGCACGTCGAGAAGGGTGCGATCCGTTGGAGGCGCGAGTGCACTCGGCGGTGCGGGAACCGCCGAGACGGGCGCGAGAGGTCGCGACACTTCATCGTCCGGAATGCGGAGCGTCATTTTTCCGCGTCGCGTCTTCAACTTGCGTTCGCCGTCCGCACCGAAATCGGTCGAAGAACTCGTCGATGCCGGGACGCCTTCGTCGCCCGTGCCCTCCGAGGCCGTGATTTCGCCGGGACGGCGATCGTTCACGGGATGCTCCCTTGAATGAGTGCGGAGCCCAACGTGATCGTCCCTTTCTCTGCGAGCCAACCTCGGAAAGCGCCCTTCTCGACGAAGAGCACCACGGTCGAGCCGAGGTGAAACACACCGAGCTCTTCACCACAACCAATGGGAATGTTGGTGGCGTGGTCGCCCACCGGAACGTCAGGTTCGGAAAAGCCCGTGGCGGTGATGCGGCCGACGACGATCGCCGCAACCATGACGAGCGCCACCTTCCCGAAAGCTGGGTTGGTCGCCTGGATGTCGAAAGCGACGCGGCGGTTGATCGCGAACAGATTCTTCACGTGCCGAATCCCAATCGAGTTCACCGGATAGAAGTCACCGGGGAGCGACCGGACGCGCGTGATGACTCCGCTTACTGGCGAGTGAACGCGATGGTAGTCGCGCGGGCTCAGATAGATCACGCAGCCCGCGCCACCTTCGTAGCGCCGAGCTTCCTCCTCGCTGCCGAGCAATTCGGCCACACGATAGGGACGACGTTTCACTTGGAAGATCGCGTCCTTCGTGACTTCCTCCATCGTATCGATCCGACCGTCGGAGGGAGACACGAGAAGGTCGTCGCCGGACGCGACGGTACGAGCGCCCTCTCTCAAGCTTCGCGTGAAGAATGCGTCGAAGCTCGACCAACCAGATTGTTGAGCATAGTCGCGCAGGTCGATGCCGTACGAGCGACAATAGGCATCCACGACGCGCGCGCCGAGGGACGGTGACCAACGGCGCTCCGCGATCTTGCCGACGGCACGACTGATCCGCGCACGCGGCAGGAGCCGGAGCACCTGGGCTGCCGCGAAAGTGAGAGGCGTTGACACTGGCACCATGGTATCCAAGCCTGGAATCCCCGGTCAATCGCGTTCACGCGCTGGGGCCTCATCGCGCATGCCAGCTGTTCGTGCGAGAGCGGGCCACAGGCGGGTCATACGATGCCAGGATAGGCCGCATGTGGGAGATCCCCTGACCTCATTCGGCGCCGAGCAGAGGCTCTTTTCTAGCCAGGGCGGCATCGCACAGTGAGGCTGTAGGGCTGTCTTTGGCGCCTGCCGCGGTCGCACGTGCATCGAGGACGCGGCACGCAATTTCGACGTCGAGGGGATCGATGGAGATTCCCTCTTCGTAGGCGGCGTTGCCCCCCCAAGGGAAGCTCGGCTCCGCAGTTCCGACTCTGCCGCGCACCGCCCAAAAAGGCCCGTACGAAACGTAGAGGTCCTTCGGATCGCCGAGCGCGCGCTTTGCGTCTTCGAGTCGCGACAACAGTTCGAGCGTCCGACCGCGAAGAGCCCGGTAACGCGGATCACGCTGTACCCCGGGAAGTGCATCGATGGCATCGAGCTCCTTGAGCGCCTGCGCGTGGTGACCGCGCGCTCCGAGAAGCTCCGCCAAGCGAATCCGCTCACGCATTTGGCGCGCGTTCGATACGTCGCTGCCGGCACGTTTGGCAGCCTGCGCTTTCTCCTCCGGCGTCGCCGGTGCAGCCGCGGGCGCGCGCTCGAGTCCCATCTCGCGCGGCAGCGTTTCCCGCGGCCGCTTCGCGAGGTATTCGCGCCAGCGAGCTTCCCACGGCTTCATACCTTCGCCCGTGACCACGGAAAGAGCCTTGTCGACATTCCCTTTTTCCGAACGGAGAGCATCGAGAAAACGCGGAGCGAATTTGTCGCCGCCATGTTGGACCAAGAAGCCGAGGAAGCTCGCGACTTCCGAGTAGGCCACCAAAGCTGCCTGGGGACTAGGGAGCATGGCGAGCGAGGGCCCTAGTCCATCTAGCGGAAGATCGAGTTTGAGCTCGATACCACGCGTCACGATCGCATCTGGCGAAGGGCGTTCGTCGAAGAGGCCCGGCGCACGCCAACGTGTCTCTTCGTGCTTCGCCATGCCTTCTTGCAGCCAGAGCGGCGCGCGATCGGCGCTCTTTCGTGTGATGGCGACGTGGGTGAGCTCGTGCGCCAGCGTATCGCGCCAAGAGTACCCATGCGGCGACGCACGCGGCGTCAGCATCGTGACGCGGCCCCACTTCGCGACGGCAACGGTGCCCGTCGTTCGCGCGGCTTCGTACGGCAAGCCCGTCGTTGCGGCGAGCGACAGGTGGTCGCGAACCATGAACACACGCGTGGGCTTCGGCCAATCGACGGCGAGAGCCGTCGTCAGGTGTTCGCGCGCACGCTTCACGGTGTCGATGACGAGCGGCGCGAGCACAGCGTCGTGCTCGTCTTGGAATCGCAGTTCGATTCCGAGCGCGTCGTCCTTCACAAGCGTCGTCTCGGATGCCGCCCGTGCCGTCCCGCGCGCGATCTCGGAGAGGTATCTTCCGCCCTCGTCGCCTTGAGCAATGGGTGCACTCAGAAGCCGCGCTGCTTCGTCGTAGTCTCCCTGCCCGAGCGCGATTTGGCTGCGCATGTAGAGTGCATCGCGCTCGACGTCCGGTACGGAGCCGATCGCGTCGAGCTCGGCCTTCGCAGGGCCGTAGTCCATCGCCGAAACGAGCTCTTGCACCCGTTCCATGCGAGCCCGAGCTCCGAGTGCAACCCCGTCGGCATGCGCATGCGCGCCGATGCCGAGCGACGTGAGCACGAGTCCAGCCAAGGGCATCCAACGTGAGAACACTCGCTTCATTTGACGAGCCCCTCTGCGTATCGGCGCACTGCGTCCGCGTTCTTGCCCTGCGCGCCTTGGCCGAGCCCTTTGAGGACGCGACGTCGGAACTCTTCCGGTCCCTTGTGGGCATCGGCCTTCGGGATGTCCGCGTGCCCGTCCGCGGAGCTACCGTCTTCGCCGTCGGCCTGCGATTTCTTGCCATTGCCCTCGCCGTGGCCGTCGTCTTCCTTCTCGCCGAGGGCAAGTCTTGCGCGTTCGAGCTGCTTTTGGGCCTGCCGCTGTTCTTCCGCGGCCTTCTCCCCCTCACCTGCACGCAGAGAGCGCGCGGCATCTCTCGCGCGCTGCTCCGCTTGCTTGAGCGCCTCGGCGGCGGGCTGCGGAACACCATCTTGGCCAGCGCTCTTTTGGAGCTTACCGATGCGCTCCGCGAGGCCCTCTTCCCGGTCACCCTGCTCACGCAGCTGAGGTTTCGATGCTTGCGCGGCTTTCTTGCGGAGCTCCTTGCTGGCTTGCTCGGCCCATGCGAGCTCCTCGGCGAGCTTCTTCCGCGCTTCGTTCACGCGGCGTTCTTCCGCCGGGTTTCCTCCGAACCATTTTTCGCGTTCGAGCCTCTGTCGTGCTTCGTCGAGCTGCTGGAGGGCGTTCCGTCCGTCTTGGGTGGCCTCACCGAGCTTTCCGTTTTCGAGCTCCTTCGCCATCTGCGTTGCGTGCTCTTTGCCCGTTGCGGCCCTTTGGGCCCACGAGTCGCTACCGGCGCCCATGTTCGGCAGGTCCTTCGCCGCCTTCCGGATGTTCTCGGCGTGCTTCTTCAGCTCTTCGGCCATGGGCGCCACGTCCTCGTCCGTAGGCTGTGCCGCAAGCGATTGCTCGGTTTCGCCCAGTTGCTTTCCGTGCTCTTGAACGAGCTTATCGAGTTCGGCCGCGGCCTCGGAGAAGGCCTCCTCCGCATCACTCGCATCACCCTGACCTTGGCCCTGCCCCTCGCCATCGCTCGGCATGCCGTTGCCGCCTCCGGCCTCGCCGCCTGCGCGCCCGCCTTTCGACCCGAACGAGGGGTCTGGCTGACGCAAGCGCATCGCGAGATCACGCGCCGCGAGTTCGGCATGGGCGAAGTCTTTCGCACCGAGTCCCCGATCGACGCGCTTCAAGTACGCGTCGGTGATCTCTCCGAGATCGCGGCCGAGCGACCCGAGCAGAGAGAGCCACCCACCGCCGCTCGAAAGCACGTCCTTCGCGATGCCGACCCGGAGCGAGGGTCCCGTGGGTGTGCCCCGGGAAAGTTGACCGATGCCGAGAACGAGTTCGTCCGCCACGTCCGCAAGCTTCTTCGCGACGGAACGAGAATCGCGGAACGCGAGCCCCGACATCATCGAATCGACCACGAGGGCGAAACGTGCCGTCGCCTCCGCAGTGTTGTTCTTCACGTCGTTTTTCCCGGTGTCCGCGCGAAATGCCGCCTTGAGCTTCACGTTCTGGGCTTCGAGGAGGACGACCAAACGACTCGAGAGCTTGGCACCGGCGTACGACTCCTGCCGTGCGCGCGTGAGTTCTTCCTGAACCTTCGTGAGGAGCTTGTCGTTTTCGCGTGTGCGGTCCGCGCGCGAAGGCGTTGCCGCTCCGTCGTCGTGCGTGAGTCGCGCGAGTCCGTCGACGAGGACGTCTCTCAACACACGAAGCGACGCGAACCGCTTCGCCTCGGGCTCACCGATCGCGGGCGGAACGAGCGTGATCGCCTCGCTGCTCCCCCACTTTGGCCCCGTGATGGGATCGTTGTCCTTTGCTTCGACGCGCACCTCGATGGGCGCATGACTCTTCTTCAGGAACGGGTCGTTCGCTCGCAGCATGTAGCCACCGCGATCAGAACGCGTTTCCCCGTCGAGGCGCGCGAGCACGCGACGCTCGTCCCGTCCTGCCGAACGCAACACGAGGTGCACTTCTCGCAGCCCATGGTCATCGGTCGCCGTGTATCGGATGGGGAGCTCTCCCTCGGGAAGGCCATCGACGAGCGACACGCGACGCGGCGCATCTTCGAGCACGACGACGGGAGCCGCATCCGGAATGGAATGTACGCGAATCGAGCGCGGCTCTTCGATGCGAACCCCGCCGAAGCGTGCGACCACCCTGAGCGTGACGTCGTTCTGGAGCGGCCATCGCGCGACGATGCGGCCACCCCCGTCGTCGACGAAGGGGATCTCGCGCGTGCCATCGGAAAGGGCCAGCGCTCGACCCTCGTGCATCGCGCCCGCACGCAACGTGAGTAGCGCACCCTGGGGCGCCTCGAACGAGGTAAACGGAACGATGGAACGCTCGGGTTCGTGGAGGTATTCGGGTGGTCTCGACTTGAGTGAGGGCTCCCACAGATACACGATCGGCACCGGCGCGATTCCGTTCCGCGCTACGGCGACGTTTGCACCTTCGAACACACGAACGGGCTGCA
The DNA here is from genome assembly GCA_046351415.1 of Polyangiaceae bacterium. Lineage (GTDB taxonomy): Bacteria > Myxococcota_A > Polyangia > Polyangiales > Polyangiaceae > JABFRG01. The sequence goes on from JAXLYO010000009.1 coordinate 69,779, forward strand.
CGGCACATGTACCGAGCGCGGCGAGGCCGAACACCCAAGCCGACCTGCGAAACCAACGGCCGCGGCGTAGGCCCTCTGCTTCAATCTGCACTCGCGGAAGCGCACGAAGCGCACGGTCGATGTGCAGCGCCACGAGTTCGGCCGACTCCCCCGGTCGCTGCCCCTGATTCGCCGCCGTCGAAAGGGCGAGTGCACGCACGGCACGAGCCGCCTCTTTCGGGGCGACGCGGGAAGCCATCTCGCGAATCGCCCTTCCCTCGTCCCGGAAGCGCGCACGTCTGAAGTGACGAAGGACGAGCACGATGAGGGCGAACACGACCACGATGCCAAGCGCAAAGAGGCGCGCGCGATCTGTGCCCGCTCGAGCCACGAGGAGTGCGACGACGAAAGCGAGTGCGAGCACCATCGCGAAGAGTCGCCGCTGTGGCTGCTCCACGCGCGATCGGAATGCTCCGACGAGGTCACGCAGCTCTTCTCTCACCGCGCGAAACGTTAGCAAAGACCGCGCTGCGAAGGTAGCTCGCCCGCGCGGCTTCAAGCAGTGTCAGCGCGGTGGCGCCGGGGGGAACGGCAGGCTCGTGGGCAGCGTGATGGCCGGAAACGGCAGCGTCGTGGGAAGAGACGTCGGAAGCGTGAGAGCGGCGGGCGGAGCCAGCGTTCCCGGCGTAGGAGGCGCAGGCTGCGTCGGCTGCGTTGCAGGGGGTTTGGCCGTCGAAGGCGGGGGCGGCGTGGGCGAGAGGCCGGATGCTGAAGTCAGCTGCGCCAGTGTCGATGCGGGGGGCTCCGCCGTCGCACTCGCTTTTTGGGTCACGCTCGGAGCGGAGGGAGGAGGCGCCGTCGGGGACGCTACCTTTTCTGCGGAAGGGGCCACGCCATCGAGGCTTGCCTGCCACACGACGTACACCACCACGGCGGAGGCGCCGAGAATCAGCGCAATCAAGAAGAACGGCCACAACGGCGTCTTGGAACGACGCGGCGCGTGCGCCGGAGGAGGCGCGCTTCGAACCTCGACGGGAGCGCCCCCGCCATGCGCTGCCGGCATCGCAAGTGGGGTGGGCGCGTAGGGAGCGAGGGAAGCCGGGGGAAGCGGCGGCGCCATGGAAGGGGCCAGAGCTGCCGGCACGGGGGCCCCGAGAACGGTGCCGGTTCCGGGAATGGCGTCGACCCGCGCCACACTTCCGGCGATCGTCGGGGGCTTTAGCCGAGCCGTGGTCGGCCCATCCATCGCCGCTGGGATGCTCGACCCCTGAGAGGGCATCACCGCTTCGATCGCTGCGCGCATGTCCGCAGCGCTCGAGAAGCGCAGCTCTGGATTCGGTGCCATGGCACGATGAACGAGCCCTGCCAGCTCGGGCTTCACATCCGGTGCGACGCGTACGAGGGGCGTGGCCTCTCCGCGAACGACGCGCGTCGCGATGACCCGCGGGTCGACCCCTGTCACGGGCCGAGTACCCGAAAGCATCTCGTAGAGCATCACCCCCGCCGCGTAGATGTCGGACCTCGCGTCGGCTTGATCGGCCGAAAACGCTTGCTCCGGCGCCATGTACTCCGCCGTCCCCATCATGACGCCTGCGACGGTCAAGTTCTTCTCGCCGAGGGCGCGCTCGCGTCGCAACTTCGCGATGCCAAAATCGATGAGCTTGAGGACAGGCTTTCCGCCTTCCATCGTGAGAAACACGTTCTCCGGCTTCAAATCTCGGTGAACGACCCCGAGCGCATGTGCTGCCTCGAGCGCGAGCAGAATCTGTCGCACGTATTCGCAGGCAAGCGGAGCTGGAAGTTTCCCTTCACGATCGAGCACCGACGAAAGAGGCTCGCCATGGAGGAGCTCCATCACCATGAACATCGACCCGTCTTCGGCCTTTCCGACGTCGCTCACGTGAACGACGTGGGGATTCCGAATCTCTGCGGCGACCTTCGCTTCCTGGAGGAATCGGTCGACGAGCCCGGAACGATCGAGGAGTTCGCGATGCAGTATCTTGATGGCGACCTTGGTCCCCAGCATCTCGTGCGCGGCTTCGTAAACCGTGCCCATCCCGCCGTCGCCGATTTGGCGCTCGATTTTGTACTTGCCGGCGAAAAGGGATCCAAGGGCCATGGCGGAAGTCGATGCGAACCGCGCGCCAATGGCACGAGCGCTCCGCGGACGCAGTCTAGAGCATCTTACGCCGCGGTGAGAAGAGCGTGAGCTGTTTCCGCGTCCTCGATGGCAGAAAACACCGGAACCAGCTCTTCACCGTCCGTGCGCTGAAACGCCCCACTCACTGCGAGGCCGCGCGCGCGAGGCCCATCTAGCACCAAAAAGAGGTCCTGAAGCCCCGTCTGCGGGGGCGCGAGATCCCCCGGCGTGCTCGGGTTGGAGCCCGCACTCGGCGCCGCAATCACGTAGGCGATGCGACCGCGATCGAGTGAAAGCTCTTCGGCACCGCGAAGGATGAGAACGCGCGACGTCGTGACGAAGTACCGCGTTCGGCGGCGAAGCAGAAGCGGCCGAACGAGTGCACGATACACGAGAACGACTGCCGATGCGGCGAGCGCGGCGAGCGAAAGGCAAACAGCGACCACCATGGTGACGTACAGCGCCGGCCCCAGGATGCCGTGGACCTTCGCAAACACCGGAATGACGCGCTTGGAAGAAGCCGCGAGGAGCACGAGCGACAACAGCGCCCCTGCGACCGTGAAACGCTGACGCCAGCTGGCGGTCGACGCGCGCGGTGTAGCGGTCCAGAGAACTCGCTCGCCCACTTCGAGGCGCTGCGGAAGAGGCATCGTGCCGCTGCCCATCGACAGCGTCTCTTCGGCGCCGCGAATCTGCGCCCAAAGACGGTCTGGCGCCTTCACGTCATGGAGGGTAATCGAGAGTGTTCGTCGAAGCGCCCCCGTGGGCACCGCGCGCACGAGCTCGAGATCGCCCACGCCGGGCACTTGGGTATTCCAACGAATGCGCGCATAGCTGATGCTCCCGCGCTCGATGGTGCGCCGCAAGCGGCCGCGCTTCACGATGACGTGGAAGTCCGTAAGCGCATAGACCAGCCCCGACCGCCACCAAATGGGACCTCGAAAGCATGCGATGGCGAGCGTCGCCCAGGCCACCGACCAAAGCAGCATGCGCGAAGGAGGAGAGCCGAGCGCAAGCGCCGTGACGATCGCGAACCCGAGCATCGAGAGCGACGCGACGGAGAAGATGGACCCGAGCCATTTGAGCAAAGGCGGAGAGCGAACGTCGCTCGGTCCGCCCTCCCAAAGGATTCGCTCCGAGAAGAGGGAATCACGGGCCATACGTATAGTCTTGGCTCGATGGCCACCCGTGTAAAGGGCGCCCCCCGCACTTTTCGCCTCGCCTCGCGCCGAGAGGGCTCGTGTATCCGCCGCCGCCTAGGAGGAATGGGGCGCCGGCAAAGGAACGCCCACATGTCGCATACCAATCCCACGGCGATAGGCGCCTCGCGCAAGGCGATCACAAAGGTCGGGAAACGTCATGCCGTAGACCTGCGCCGCTTCCGGATAAAGACTCGTCGCGGTGAAGCCGGGCAGAGTGTTCACCTCGAGCAACACGACATTTCCGGACGCCCCATCGACGACGAAGTCGGCCCGGCAGAGGTCGCGGCAACCGAGGGCACGATGGGCGCCCACGGCGATGCGTTGAACCTCCTCGAGCACCGCCGACGAAAAGCGTGCCGGGCAATGGTGCACACTTCGCCCCGCCGCGTACCGTGCCTCGTACGTGTAGAATGCATCGTAAGGAGCCTCGATTTCCGTGGGAGAGAACGCTACGACCTTTCCGTCGTGCTCGAACACGCCGCACGTGACTTCGGAACCCGTAACGAACTGCTCCACGAGCACCGCGCCTGAAGTACGAAACGCGTTCTCGAGCGCTGCACCCAGTGTCTCGGCTTTCGCCTGCGGAAGGCGCGTGACGCCGAGGGCGGAGCCGCTGGCGGCGGGCTTCACGACGACGGAATGGCCTAGGTCGCGGAGAACCACGGCGGGCAAGTCTTCGTGCGCGCCTTTCGTGAACACCTTTCCCTTGGCGACGGGCAATCCGGCGTGGGCGAACTGAATGCGTGCGACGCCCTTGTCCATCGCCATGGCGCTCGCGAGGACGCCCGAACCCACATACGGAATCTCGATGACTTCGAGAAGCCCCTGCAGCGAGCCGTCTTCGCCTACCGCACCATGCGTTACCGGAAACGCCACGTCGAAGCCACCGCTCCGAAGCGACTCGGAGAGGAAGCGATCGAGCTCGAGCGTCGCAACGCGATGCCCTCCCTCGGCAAGGGCCTGACGGACCGACTTGGCCGACGATCGGCTGACCTCGGCCTCCACCGATGGCCCGCCTTGGATGACCGCGATCGATAGCGCGTGGCTCATCACGCTCCTCCCAGAGCAGGGCTCGGCGATGCTCCGCTTTCGGCTTTGGGTGCGAGGGAGACGAGTTCGATGCCGAGCTTTCCGGCAACCTCGAACACCCGAGCATCGCGATAGAACTCGCCATACACGACGCGAGCAATACCTGCGTTCGCAATCAGCCGGAAACAGCCCCAACAGGGTGAAGCGGTGACATAGATCATCGCGCCCTCGAGCCTCACGCCATTGCGAGCGGCCTGGACGATCGCGTTGGCTTCCGCATGCACCGTGCGGACGCAGTGCCCGTCTTCCATGAGGTGCCCTTCGTCGTCGCAGTGTCCGAGGCCGCGAATACTGCCGTTGTACCCGGTCGCGAGAATCGAACGATCACGAACGATGACCGCTCCAACGTGCTTTCGATCACACGTCGCTCGGGTCGCAACGACCTTCGCAATGTCCATGAAATAGACGTCCCAAGGCACCCTAGAATCGCTCATGTCGACCGTCTTCCTAGCGCAAGAGGCGCACCCTGCGCTCGGGGAAATGGTGGCGCGCGTCCCTTCCCCTTCTGTATGCTGACCCGATGCGCCTTTCGCTCTTCGCCCGGGTCGGGCTTCTCGTGGTCCTCACCACGACGCCTGCCCTCGCGGAAGCGCCGTCGCCTTCCCTTCCTGTTCCCCCCTCGGCGAGCGCACAGAAGGCCGCGAGCGACGAAGTCGAGGCCGTCGAGCAACTGTACGCCAAGCTCGAATACGAAGATGCCAACGCGCGCGCCGAACGCCTGCTCACGCAGCGAGGTCTCTCGCACGACCTGCTCATCCGCGCGACGCGCATCGTCGCCGTGACCCACGCCGTACTCGACCACGACGATCGCGCGCGCGACGCCTTCACGCGATTGCTCGCGCTCGACCCCGACTTCCAGGTCGATCCGAACCTCGGCCCTCGCGTGAGCGGCCCTTTCCTCGAGGCGCGCGGCTATTGGAGGGCCCAACCTTCACGCCCCGGCATCGAAGCGAAGCCCACCCTCAGTCCCGGAGAGAAGGGCTCGGTCCATGTCATCGTCCGAGACCCAACCAAGCTCGCGAAGCGCGTCGTCCTCTACTATCGCTGGGGCGCGACGGGAGACATGCGGGCCGTCGTCGTCAGCGGCAACGACTCGATCGCCGTAACCTCCGCGCCTCCGCCCAACAAGGCGCGGTTCGATTACTACCTGCAGGGCTTCGACGAGCACGACAATGTCGTGATGGAACGGGGTTCGCCTTCGGGCCCGCTCTCGGCGTTTTTGTCCGCCACCCGTGGGCCCAACGGAAGCAAATCCGTCTTCTCGTCTCCGGCCTTCTGGATCATTTCTGGTGCCGTTGCCGCCGTGGGGGGAGCTACGGCACTCATCATCGCAACGCGCCCCGAAGCCCCAGCGACGAGCTCCCTCATGAGGCCTTCGCTCATCTGCGGCGGCACCGACCCGTGTCGTTGACGTTCACTTGAATGCGAGACGCTTCGTCAGCGTTTCACCACTCTTCACGACGACGGTGGTCGTTTGGTGAATCGACTGTTCCGGGTTGTCGAACGTCAACGTGTGTGGGCCCGCTGAAAGCTGGACGCGAACGAGCGGCGTCGTGCCGAGCACACGCCCGCCTTCGGTCACCTTCGTCCAGGGATACGTATCGAGGGTCAAGAAGCCGGGCTCGGTCGTTACCGCCTCCGTGGGCTTCGTCGAGGGCTCGATCCGCGGAGCAGACGAAGTCGTGGCCGCGTGGGCAGTCGACGCGACTCGTGGGGTCGAGACAGAAGCCGGTGCGGTCGGTCCCGAGCTCGCGATGGTTGGCGCGCCGGTGCCGCTTACCTGCACCTCGGGAGAACTCGCTGTCGTCGGAGCGGAGGTCGCGGAAACCGATGTCTTCGCAACCCTCGGTCCACCATCGTCCGTACGATGCGTCCACCCGAACACGAGCAGAAGCGCGATTCCCAAGAAGAAGAAACCAGCGATGAGCACGGGCACGAGCAACCCGCGTCCACGGTTCGCGTCCGGCGAGGCGCCCGTCGCGTACGTCGCGGCGCTTCCGGACGGGAACGGCGGCGGCGGATACGTCGGGACACGCGGTGTTCGTTGCGCCGAGCTTCCGAGACGCAAGAGCGACGCGCTGGAGCTCGCTGTAGGGCCGCTGCTTCCCGTTCGATTGAGTCGTTCGACCGACTCCGCTGTCAGCGCACGCAGCTCTCGCGAGCCACCCGGCTGTTGGAAGCGAGACATGTACGAGCGGATCTTGCTCTGCACGTCTTCACGCACGGCCGAAAAGAGTCGCACGAGCAGTGCGCCGACGTCTTCTTGACGCACGGGAGCACCACTGTGAACGATGTACTCCTCGAGTGCCGCACGCATGTCGGCGGCCGACTGATAGCGCGCGGCGGGGTCCTTCTCGAGCGCGCGCATGACGATCTGTTCGAGCTCCCGCGGAATACGCGGGTCGTGCGAACGAGGAGGCGCGATGGGCTGGCTCATGAGCCGATGGATCGTGACCGCGGCGTTCTCACCCGGAAATAGGCGCTGCCGCGTCAAAAGCTCCCAAAGGACGATGCCCGCCGCGAACACGTCGGCGCGCGCATCGATGCGCGCACCCGTGGCGTGCTCAGGCGCCATGTAAGCCACCTTTCCTTTGAGCACCCCCACTTCCGTTTCGGTGGTCGTCGAGGCCGCCTTCGCAATGCCAAAGTCGACGACTTTCACGCAGCCGTCATAGGTCACGAAGATGTTGTGAGGACTCACGTCGCGATGAATGATGCCGAGCGGGCTGCCATCGTAATCGGTTACGTTGTGCGCGTACGACAGGCCGAGCAGCATGTCTGCGAGAATGCGCGCCGCAATGGTGGGAGCGATGGGCACCTCCATGCGAATCGATTCGCGAATGACTTTGTTCAGCGCTTGCCCCTCGAGGTACTCCATCGCGATGAAGTGTGCCCCTGCCTCCTCGCCGACCTCGAACGTGTTCACGATGTTGGGGTGACTGAGGCGCGCAGCGAGCCGGGCCTCGTCGAGGAACATGTCTCGGAACGCCGCTTCCTCCGCCAGCTGAGGGCGGAGACGCTTGATGACGACGAGCTTGTTGAAGCCGACAGGTCCTCGCGCAACCGCAAGATACACATCCGCCATGCCGCCACGACCGAGCGTGGCAAAGATGTGGTACTTGCCGAGCGAACCGTGCTCGACGGGCGCGACCGCATCGTGCGGGTCATCCCGCGCGTCGGGAGGTCCCGCTCCACGGATGGGCCCATCGAAACTCACGATGGAAGTATCCCCCCGCCAGAAGCAGGGGGTCAAGGAAGCTGGGGAATGCGCGCTTTTTGGTTCAGCGTGTGGACGTGCGCGGATAACCATGCCCACGGGGGACGAGCTCGTAGCCCGCTTCCGTAAGTGCACGTCCGATTTCGTCGATGTGTTCGAATCCGCGCGTTTCGAGCGTCAGTTCGACGACCACTTGGGACACATTCGCCTTTTCGAACGCACGGTCATGATGAATCTCGACCACGTTGGCTTTCGCGCCGGCCACGAGTGTAGCGAGCCGCGCCAAAGAACCAGCGATGTCCGGAACGCGAACGCCCAAGCGGAAGAGACGCCCTGACTGGACGAGCCCGCGCTCGATGATTCGACTGAGCACGGTCACGTCGATGTTTCCGCCGCAGAGCACACCGACCACCGTCTTGCCCCTGAGCGGCAGGCGGTCCTTCAGGATCGCGGCGATGGGGGCCGCGCCCGCGCCTTCCGCGACTGTTTTCTCGCGCTCGAGAAGCACCAGAATGGCCTCTGCGATTTCTTCGTCGTCGACCGTGACGATGTCATCGACGTACTTGCTCACGAGCTCGAATGTGCGCGCACCGGCTCTGCGCACGCCGATGCCCTCTGCAAGCGTATGGGCCGCCGGGACGAGAACGGGCGCCCCCGCCGCTCGGGCCGCGATCATGCTCGGAAGCGCGGCCGTCTGGACGCCAAAGACGCGAACGTCTGGCCTCACGTCCTTGATGGCGACACCGATGCCAGCTGCGAGTCCACCTCCGCCGATGGCCACGACGACCGCTTCGACGTCGGGCACCTGTTCGAGGATCTCGAGGCCGAGGGTTCCCTGCCCGGCGATGATGGCATCGTCGTCGAAGGGGTGCACGAAGACCTGCCCCTCCTGTGCGCGAATCCGCATCGCCTCTTCGTAGGCCTCGTCGTAGTTCTGCCCGTGGAGCACCACGCGGACGCCGAAGCTCTTGGTCCTCTGAACCTTGTTGAGTGGGCTACGCTCCGGCATCACGATGGTTGCAGCGATGCCGAGCTGCGATGCCTGTGCCGCGACGCCTTGTGCATGATTTCCGGCGCTCGCACAAATGACGCCCCGCTTTCGCTCCTCGTCCGTGAGAAGCGCAAGCTTGTTCGCGGCTCCGCGCTCTTTGAACGAACCGGTCCGTTGGAGATTCTCGAGCTTCAGGTAGACGCGACCGCCGATTTGCTGACTCAGCGCTTCGCTGAAAGAGCATGGCGTCGCGAGGACGTGTGCGCCCATGCGTTTTCTTGCTGCCCGGACGTCTTCGGCGGTGACCACTCTCGCGCGAGCATACCAGAGCTGCCCGCCGAACACCCACTTTGAGCCGGCAATGAAACCTGTTGACGGAACCTCGGGACCCCAGTAGCCGCAAAGACATGTCGCGTTCCCCTCGCTCACGAGCCCGTTTCCTCGCGACGGCGATCTTCGCCGCCGCTTCGGTCCTGCCGAATGCTGCGCTCGCCGACGACGTCGCAACCGTCGAGCAGAAGCTCCAAACGATCGAACGGGAACCGGCGGCGGCGCCGCAGCAATCGACTGCGGCCGAACCGATTGCCCGCGCACGAGAGGCCCTCGGCCGCGCGCGAGCGTTCCGCAACGCGGGAGACGAGCTCCATGCGAAGCTCGCAATCGCGCTGGCGCAAGAGTGGACCCTCGCCGCGGAGGACATGGCCCGGGCGGCCACGATGGAACGCAAAGCTGCAGCTGCCGCCAAAGAGACAGACGAAGCGAAGAAACGGATCGCGCGCGAAGAAACGCAGCTCGAAGAACAACTCGTTCGGGGCGCGCGACTTCGGGCAAGCGTCGAGGCACGGGAGAAAGAATCGGTCGGCCGCCCCCGCGCACCCGAGCCCGCGAGCAGCAAGGCCGAGAGCAAAGGCGCGAAAGCAAGCGGCGCGAAAGGTCCCAAAGCTCCCAAGGGCGCACCACGCGGCGCCGCTCCGAAATCCCCCACCGAGACGAAAGGCGAAGCCCCATGAGCAAGAATCACACGATGCGGACGCTCGCCTTCGGAATGTTTCTCGCGATCGTCGGCTGCGGCGGCGCCGCGCTCACCGGCGTGCACACGCAAGACGTCGAAGCCATCCGCGGAAGGGCCGTCAGCGCAGGTGCGGCTTCTGGAGCTCCCCTTGCCCTCGCATCCGGCGACGCCGCTCGCGCGCGCGCAAAGTCGTACCGCGCGAACGGCGACGTCACGTCCGCCGGTATCGAAGACGACCGCGCCATCGCCAACTACCAACGTGCAATCGCACTCACGCGTGCGAGCGTTGCCGAGCGTGCCCTGGCCACGGCGACGTCCGAGCAAACGCGAACGAAAGAGCAGCTCGCCATCGCGATCGCGGAGCGCGAGAAGGCCGAGCGCATCGCCGAAGACTACGAGCAAAAGAACAAAGTTCTCGAATCGCTCGCTGCACCCGACGCCACCCAGAAGTCGCCCGAGCGCGAAGCGGCCCGATTGGAAGCCGCGAAGTCCTTCCGCGCCCAAGCGCAGCTCCTTTGTCATGCGGCAGGCATCTTGGGTGCAGACACGAAGGCCGCCGACGATCGTTTGCGCGAAGCCCAAGGCGCCCCGCGCGACATCGACCTCGCGACGCAGGCACGGGCGACGTGCCTTTCCGTCCTCACCCAAGGGAGGCGTGCGGCCGGCGACAAGCCGGGTCACCCCGATGCTCTCCTCGGTGAGCTCGCATCTGCGAAGCAGTGGGACGTCGTGCGCGACGAGCGAGGAGTCGTCGTGACGCTGCGCTCTGTCTTCGCTGGCTCGAGCGTCACCAAACCGACCGAAGACGCGCTTCTCGAGCTCGGCCGAGTGGCTGCAGCACATGCCCTGTACAAGGTACAAGTCGCGCAGTTTGGTGAAGCTCCCTCGCCAGCCCGAAAGACATCGCTCGAGGGCGCGCTGAAGAATGCGAAGCTCCCGACCTCCGTGGTCTCGGTCGGAGACGCCCTCCCCGTGTCCCGCGACCGTGCAGCCCGTAACGAGCGGGTCGAGATCGTGTTCATACACCCCGCGCTTTGAGGTCGCGGCGGCGGCTAAGGCGCGAGCTTGTAGCCGAAGCCGTACACCGTGAGGATGTGGACGGGCTTGTCGGGAAGTTTCTCGATCTTCTTGCGCAGTTTCACGATGAAGTTGTCGACGGTGCGGTTCGTCGGGTTTGCTTCGAGTCCCCAAATTTTTTGGAGGATCTCGTCTCGACTCACAGGTTGACGCACCCGCTCGACCAGAAGGCGCAGAAGCTCGAGCTCGTAGAACGAAAGCTGGGATGACTCCTCTCCGCGAACGAGCATGTGGGTCGAGAAGTTGATGTGCGCGTCGCCGATGACGATGGTCTCTTCCCGCGCCTGTCCTTGTGAGCGGCGAAAGATCGCCCGCATGCGCGCGATGAGCTCGTTCACGCTGAACGGTTTCGTGACGTAGTCGTCTGCTCCGGCATCGAGACCACGAATTTTGTCGGATTCGAGGGATCGCGCGGTCAGCATCACGATGGGCACCGTTGCGCGGATGCGACGGAGCTCCTCGCACACGGCGTAGCCGTTCGTGTCGGGAAGCATCAGGTCGAGGATCACGGCGTCGACGCGTTCGGACTTCGCGAACTTGATGCCATCTGCCCCCCTGTCGGCGGTAACGACACGAAAACCTTCGAATTCGAGCGCGTCACGCAGCCCAAGGGCGATGTGAGGCTCGTCTTCCACGACCAGAATCGTGCGCTTCTCGGCTGGCGCCATCGGGACTTCAGCCTATCATTTTCGTGTGCGAGCCGTGCCCACATATTGCTGTTGAATCGGAACGGGTATCGTTACGTCATACGATGCGCATGCCGGTCCGTCCTTCATCACCAGTCGCTTCGGCTCGGTTGACCCAATGGGGGGCGAGTGTGGTTCCGCTCTTACTGGTCGTCGCATGTGGCGGTAGTGCTGGGCATCGAGTCTCGAAGGACGCAGCGCAGTCGACCCCAACGGTATTCGACGTCGGCAGTGGGGTGCGTCCGCTCTCGGCCGAAGCCAAGTCGCTGCGCGCGAAGGGGGCTTCGGGTCTCGTCGAGGTACTGAAGCGCTACGACGAGCTTTCTCCGTCCGACCCGCGCAGGAGCGCCACGGCCGACCTCGTCGACGAAGTCGCTCAGCAACGCGATGCGACCTCGTCTCGCCTCTTTTGGTACACAGATATCGAAGAGGCGAAGAAGGTCTCTGCGGCCACACGCAAGCCCATTCTGTCCCTTCGCATGCTCGGCTCGCTCACGGACGAGTTCTCGTGCGCAAACAGCAGGTTCTTCCGAGCGATCCTCTATCCCGACGCTCGCATTCGTCGCCTACTCGAGCAAGACTTCGTTCTCCATTGGAGTAGCGAACGCCCCGCGCCGCTCATCACCATCGACTTCCGCGACGGCCGCAAGGTCACGCGAACGATCACGGGAAACAGCATCCACTACGTCCTGTCCGCGAACGGCGAACCCATCGAGGCGATGCCGGGCCTCGTCAGTCAGAACACATTCGCGACCTGGCTCGAAGGGACACATCGGCTCCACGAGCGCTTCCTTGCCTCGAACGGTGATCGCGCGATCGTCGTCGACCATCATCGAGCCGCGCTCGCCACTGGTTCCGCCTCCTACAACACCCTCGCCCGCCGTGCAGGCGTCTCCGCAGCCCTTCCCCTCTCTTCGGCCCCCACCCCTTCGGTGAACCTCCCTTCGGCGGCCCTCGCGATTCCCGTCGCGCCAAGCAAGGCAGTCGTGGAAGCACCTCTCGCGCGCGCTGCGGTAAACGCGCCCGACAAGTACGACGCGCCTTCGACCCTCGAGACGATCCCGTGGCAAAGGTTCGTTCCGTTCTTCAAGGACGACGCGACGCTCAGCGCCGATGGAACGCGCGGGCTCCGCCGAAAGAACCCCCAGAACTGGTCGAATCCCGAGGCGCCTCGGAGCCTCACGGATGCAGAGTTCCAAGAGATGGTGGAGGCGTTCCAAACGTCCCTTGCGGAGGACACCGCGAAGAACACCCTGGGCCTCTACAACGTCATCCACAGCTGGTTTCTCGCGACCGACGCGCCGCGCAGTTTCAACGAGTGGAACACGCGCGTGTACTCGACGCTGTTCCTGACGCCAAAGTCCGACCCGTGGCTCGGACTGGTCCCCGCGAGAGCCTTCTCCGGCCTCGAACGAGACGGCATCCAAGCAAAGTAGCGTTCCGAAGCGTACTCATCCGGTTGGCGTCTACGGAGGCAAAAGAAAAACCCGATGCAGCCTGAGCTGCACCGGGTTCGTTCGAGCAAGGACGAAGGCTTACTTCGCCGCCGTACCCGAACCTTCTTGGTTGATGCACTGGAGGTTGACCGTGCCGCCCGGAACCTGCTTGACGCCGGTGTCGGAGAACACGATGGCCTGCGAGCAGCGACCCGCCGGGTTGCTGGTGGCCGTCTTCGAGACGTAGCACCAACCGGCTTCGCCGAAGCGGCAGCTCTCGCCCTCTTTGACCGTGAGCTGCTTGATCTGGCAGATCGTGCGCTTCGTGCGGTCTTCTTCGGCCGAGACGTTCGCCCCTTGTTCCGCCTTCTGCGCCTCGCGGAAGCGAGCGGCAACGTCCGCCGGGACTTCGCTACGGCCAGGGATGGCGCTGCATGCCCGCTTGTCCTCGTAGGGCAGCTCCTCGATCATGAGGCACTGCACTTCGCGGCTGACCGGGTCCGGCGTGAGCTGGCGCGGGAGGCACTGGGCCGTGAGCGCGTTCTTCAAGCGGTCGACGACGGACGCAACCGCCGGGTTGTAGCCGAAGAGCGGGTCGTCCTCGCTGCCTTCCGCCTTTTGCGGGCAGAGCGAGGCGGCGATGCCTTGCGCTCCGAGGAGGCGAGCCACTTGAAGCTCGCGAACCGTCGGATACGCCTTTGCACGGATCTGCTTGCGGACCTGATCCTTCGGCTTGTCGCTCGAGCAGAGCGGAGCGTCGGAACCGGCGGTGCAGTCGAATGCACGCGCGTTCTGCGGCGTGAGGTCACGCTGCAGGTCGGCCGGAAGCGGGAACGTGCAGGCGTACTGGAGGTCGAAGTCGCGCGTGTCCCAATCGCGGTGGTCCGTGTTGAGCGGGTCTTGCGCCGGAGCGTCGAGGCCGTCCGTGCGACGTCCTTCGCGCGGCGTGATCGATTGGTACATGCGCTTGTCGACGCCCGCGTAGTTGAAGTTCACCGGGTCCTGACCGACGATGAGCTTCCAGTCTTCCTCGGAGAGCTGGCTCGCTTCGGAATCGGTCGGGTTGTAGTGCAGAAGCTCGTTCGGAACGCCGCCGACGACCGCGAAGAAGACGAGACCTTCGTCTCGATCACCGCGAACGCCCTGGCACCAGCTGAAGTTCTTCGCCGCAACGAGAGCGTTTGCGCTCTTGTCGTCGACGAGCGCGCCCGCTTCGTCCGGAAGGGTCTTCGCAAACAAGGGGTTCGTGCAGCCGTGCACGCCATTGGTGTCGTCGATGTATGCACCGCTCGCATCATGCTCGCCGAGGCGGTTCGGAACGACCTGGCGCGTGAAGCCAGCAACGTAGCGCTTCAGCGGATACTGCGGATCGACGCCGTAGCGCATCTTCATGCGGTGGAAGCGCACGTTGAGCGAGTCGGTCTTCTGCGTGTGGTAACCGTTGTTGTTGTCGGCGCTGCAGTTCGGGTCGACTGCGAGCTTGTCGCAGGAGGCCTTGTCGAGGAAGTTCGAGCAGCCGTACTTGAAGGCGCAGGACGTGCAATCCTTCGACATCGGGTTCGTCTCACACACGGACGTTCCACGCGGAGCCGTCGTGCCGCCGAGGAAGTCCTTCTCGGCGCGCTTGCGGCCCGGAGCGTCGCGAACTTCCGGTGGCACGAACGAGCTCGTCGGGAAGTCATTGGCCATGAATGCCCAACCGGACCCCGCGATGGAGATCGGGTCGACCGACGAATCGTCTTCGTCCGTAAGCATGATGACCGCCACGAGCGAGTCGTTGCGGAGGAATTGCTTGCGCGCCTTGATCACGTCGTTCGCGACGCCGTCGTAGACCGCGCGGCCGCCGTCGACCTTGATGGCGTTCCACGGGTCCGGCTGTACAAGGAAGCGGTAGACGCTCTCCAGCTGGGCTTCGAGACCGCAGCCGTTTTCACCGGCGCCGCGGACCAAGCTCGCGACGGAAGCGCCGAGAACGGCCACGTCGGTGTAGGGCTTCGCGGGTTGCGGCTTCTTCGCGTTCTCATCGTTCGCCGGGAACCAGGCGAGGAAGTTGCCGTCTTCTGCATTGACGGTCGTCGCCTTGCCCGTTGCGTCCTTCGCGCGCGGAATCGGAAGACCGCGGTCGTTGTTGTTGAAGGCGGGATCGTCGGCGCAGGTCGAGGAGCCGAAGCCGCCCATCGACGAGGTGATGACGGCGATGTGGATGTCGTTGATCGGACGGAACTCGAGGTCGTCGTCGGCGTTGGGGCACGCGATACCCGCTTCGTTCTTCACGCCGCTCCCTTTTGCGACGCAGCTCGGCGTCACGAGACGGCTAACGAGCCGCGGAACCGCGCGGGCGAGGAACGTCTGCTTGTCGCCCATGGAGGCCGAGTTGTCGATGGCGAGGACGAGGTCGATCTTGTCGACGGCCTGCTGCCGGACCTTCGAAACGAAATTCGTCTTCGTCGTGGGGTCGCCTTTGACGGCAGGTCGGCTCAAACAGCCCACGGCCGTTACGCCCATGATGCCAACCAGGCAGGTCGCCGTTGACACTCGCCCCAATCGCTTCGCGATGCTCATGCTCATCTCCGGGTATGCGTTCGCTGAACTGGAAACACCGAACCGGCGCCGGGCCGGGTCTGCTTCCACTCCGCGTACTTAGCATGATCTGGGCCGCACCTGTCTCCCATTCTTTCGCGGACCTTTCCCTAATGCTTCCGAAAGGTCCGCTCGCTCCCGGAGTCGTTCTCCTGGGGGCTCCCTGCCCGGAGCTGCCACCTTAGTTGGCGAATGGCGCAACATTGGTGGCAGTCATTCCGCCTTGGTTTGATCGATGCACTGTAGGTGAACCGTGCTGCCTGCGACCGCGCGGACACCGGCGTCCGAGAATACGATGGCCTGAGCGCAGCGGTTCGCCGGGCTCTTTCCTCCGGCTCTGGAAACGTAACACCAGCCAGGCTCACCGAATCTGCAGGTCTCGCCCGGCGAAGCCTGCAATTGGCGAAGCCCGCAAAGCGATCGCTTCGTACGATCTTCCTCCGGTGGAATTGCCCCGGCGCCCTGCTCGCGTCGTTGCTGTTCTCGGAAGGCCACGACGATGTCCGTGGATAGTTCGATCCTCCCCGGGATGGCCGCACACGGCCTCTTTTCGTCGAGCGGCAGCTCCTCAATCATCGAACACTGCACTTCATGGCTCGCCGGGTCCGCCGTGAGTGGTCGCGGCAAGCACTGCGCGAACGCGTCCTTCAATCGATCGACGAGCGACAGCATCGCGGGGTTGTAACCATAGAGAGGGTCCCCTTCCGCACCGGCCGTCCGCTGTGGGCACAACGAGGCGACCACCCCTTGGCTTCCCATGGCCTTTGCGAGGGCGAGCTCTCGAATCGTCGGATAGGCCTTTGCACGAATCTGGGTACGCACTTCCGAGACGGGCCTGTCTTTCGCGCAAAGCGGGGCATCGGAGTTGCCGTAACAGTCCCCACCGGCGCGTTGCATGTCCGGAGGTAGTGGGAAAGTACATGCATATTGGAGGTCTGCGTGCCCCGAATTCCAATCTCGATGCGTCATGTTGAGGGGGTCATCGCCTTCGGAATCTTTGCTGCCCGGACCAGGCCTCCCACTGCGCGGTTCAATGGATTGAAACATCCGAGGATCGATGCCCGAAAAGTCGTATTTGAGTGGGTCTTTCCCGAGGATGCGCGACCACATGGCTTCGCTCAAGCCCTCCGCAACCGCCTCGTCCGAGTCACCCCTCAAGAGCTCGTTCGGCACGCCGCCAACGATCGCGAAAAAGACATGCCCCGGGTCGCGCGTCCCTCGCGGTAGCCTACAGAAGTCGAGCTTGCCGCTTGCGTTGGCGGCGTTTGCGTCCGCGTCGCTGGCAAGCGCCACGGCACCGTCAGGAAGCGTCTTTGCGAAGAGAGGGTTCGTGCAACCGTGAAGACCATTCACGTCGTCGACGTAGTTGCCACTGCTATCGTGCTCACCCAGCCGGTTGGGAACGACCGCACGCGTGAATCCTGCGATGTACCGAGCGATGGGATACTGGGGGTCGAGCCCGTACCGTGCTTTCATCCGATGGAATCGGACGTTGAGCGAATCCGTCTGTTGGGTATGAAACCCGTTGTTTTCGTTGCATGAAAGGTCCTGCTTGAGCTTCGTGCACTCGCTCTCGTCGAAACCATTCTGCGTGCAGGCATACTTGAACGCGCACGAAGTGCACATCCGTGAGAGCGGCTCGCTCTCGCAGACGGAGGTCGCTCGCGGTGCCGTCGTCCCGCCTCCAAATGCAGCGTTGTTCTCGCGCATTCTGCCAGGTGAATTCACGACCTCGGGTGGAATGAGCTCGGTGTCGATGGGAAAGTTGCTCTCCATGAACGCAAACCCGGCCCCTCCGATGGAGACTGGGTCGACCGAAGAGTCGTCTTCATCCGTGAGCATGAGGACAGCCACGAGCGAGTCGGGGCGTAGGAACTTCTTTCGCGCCGCCAGCAACTTGTTGTCGACGCCTACGTACTGTGCGCTTCTGCCAACGCGCGCAACGCTTTCCCACGGGTCTGGCTGCATCAAGAAGCGATACACACTTTCGAGCTGCGCTTCGAGTCCGCACCCCTTCTCTCCTGCTCCGCGCACGAGGTTCGCCACGGCTGTGCCGAGCGCTTCAGCCGTCGTGTAGGGGTTCTGGGCCTTCGGTTTCGTCGCGTTCTCGGGCACATCCGGTAGCCACGCGAGAAAGTTCCCTTCTTCCATCGGTACTTCCACCGCTGTTCCGCTCGCATCTACACCTCGCGCGCTGGGGAGCGCGTGATCGTTCAGCATGCGGCTTCCTGCCGGCGCATTCGGATCATCGGCGCAAGAACTCGATCCGAACCCGCCCAAGGAGGAGGTGATGACAGCGACGTGAATGTCTTTGATCGGACGAAACTCGACGTCGTCGCCCGAGTTAGGGCAGACGTGCTCGTCGTCCGCGACCCCCTGTCCTCTCGGCACGCACGTAGGGCTCGTCAAGCGACGCACGAGCGCAGGCACGGCCTTCGCGAGAAACTTCTGCTTGTCACCCATGGACGCCGAGTTGTCGATGGCGAGCACCAGGTCGACCTTGTCGATCGCGCGCATCGACACGTTGCTACTGAGGCTGACTTTGGTACTCGGCTCGACTTTCGTCGCAGGGCGACTCATGCAAGAAACGACCGCCAAACAAACTGCTCCCGTGACGTACGTCCGCACCGACGCACGCGTCCTTGCTCGTCCCATGTCTCACCTCGGATGTTGCGGCGCTGTGCCGGGCTTCGCACGTTTCGCGTGCGACCCCCTCTCTGCAGAATGTGCGCCACGGCACTCACTCGCCGAGAACGCGGCTACTTCTGTTCTTCTTCGTGTTCGGGGGGCGCGGCCGGCATCAACATAGTTTCCTCGTCTGCCACTTTCGTTGCGGGTTCACCGAGGGCCAGGCGCAGGGCAGCGAGACGCGGCTTCGTCATACCCCGAATCGCGAGCAGCTCCACGTCGGATGCCCCCGCGATGGCATCGAGCGTGCGGAACTGCATGAAGAGCTGCTTCTTGGTCTGCGGTCCAATGCCGGCGATGTGGTCGAGCTTCGACTCGAAACGGCGCCCCTTCCCGAGCCGCTCACGCGCGCGGTTGGCGAAACGGTGAGCTTCGTCACGAAGGCGCGCCAAGAGGAGGAGGCCCGCGTAGGAACGAACGGGAACGGGGTTCTTCTGGCCCGGCAGATACACGCGGTCGACGACCTCTTCGCCCTTCGCGTTCACGTCTCGTTCCTTCGCGAGGCCCACGATGCACAAGTCGAAGAGACCGAGGTCCCGTGCGGCCGTCTGCGCGACGGCCAGTTGCCCTCGCCCCCCGTCGACAACGAAAAGGTCCGGCAGCTCCCATTCGTTTTCCCGCGAGGGCTCGGGAGAGACGTCGAGTGATTCGTCTTTCGCGACCGGCCCTTCCGATGCGTCTTCCTTTGGCGACGGGTCCGCGTTCGTGCGCCCTCTTCGGAAGCGGCGGGCGAGCACCTCGTACATGGCAGCGTAGTCGTCTCCTCCGCGACCGCCCTGCGCAGCGGCTCCGCGGACCGTGTAACTGCGGTACCGCGACTTGTCGAGTTCACCATTCTTCATCGCAACGACGGCACCAACGGCGTCCGCCCCACCGAGGTGTGAGATGTCGCAGCACTCGATACGCACCGGCCTCAGGGGAAGCCGGAGTCGCTCGCGAATCTGCTCGAGGCGTTCATCCACGTCGAGCTTGGAGCGCCGCCTCTCCTCGAACGCGTGCTTGGCATTGTCGACGGCCAACGAAAGGAGCTCTGTCTTTCGCCCTCGTTGTGGCAGTCGCAGCGAGACTTTGCGCTTCGCACGCTCGGAAAGAAGCTCGGCCATACCGATGTCGGCCTCGATGTCCGCCGAAACCAGGATCTCCGGAGGGATGGGACGTCGCTCCTCGTCTTCCTTGTAGAGCGCATAGTATTCGGCGACAAACGCCGACAAAACGTCTTCATCGAGCGGGGCAACCCCCGAGAGCGCAAAGGTCGCGACGTCCCCCAAACGACCGCCGCGCACTTGAAGCACGGCAATCTCGGCAAGGTCCGCGCTTCGATAGAGGCCGATGACATCGCGGTCCGACAAGTCCGTACTGACGACCTTCTGCGCCTCGCGAACCTTCTCGATGGCGCGCAACTGGTCGCGATGGACCGCCGCGAGCTCGAACTGCATTTCGCGCGCGGCCTTTCGCATCCGCTCGTCGAGCAATGCAGAGAGTTCGTCGTGCTTGCCGTCGAGGAACATCGCGACGTTCGCCACCTGTTCCGCGTAGTACCCCGGGTCGACCTCGTAGACGCACGGCGCCGGACAGCGCTTGATTTGGTACTGCAGGCACGGCCGCCTTCGCGCGCGCATCTCCGCATCGGTGCAGGTGCGCAGCTGGAAGTGCTTGTTCACGACGGCGAGCGTTCGGCGGGCAGACGTCGCCGAATGGTACGGCCCGAAGTACCGCGCGCCATCGGCAGCGATCTTGCGCACGAGGTGTAGGCGCGCCCAGGCATCGCGCGGCTGCAGCCGGATCGAGAGGAAGTTCTTGTCGTCGCGCAGTTTGACGTTGAACTTCGGCTGGTGCTCCTTGATGAGCGTGTTCTCGAGGATCGCCGCTTCCTTCTCGGTGTTCGTGACGATCGTGTCGAGGTCACCGAGAACCTTCCGCAAGATCGGAATGAAGTAGCGGGAGTCTCCCGTTCCTTCTTGGAAGTAGCTGCGCACGCGCGAGCGAAGGCTCTTCGCCTTTCCGACGTAGACGACGACACCGGTCTTGTCCTTGAACAGGTAGACGCCCGGTGAAACGGGAAGCGATTCCAGCTTTTCGGTGACCGAAGACATGAGCCGACAGACCTTCTCGATACTACAGCGTGAAGGCCTGTGACCGGAATCGGAGCGTGCGCTCCGCGCTTCCGAGCTTCTGAACGAAGAGCGAAACGAACGAACCGAAGAGCGCGTCGCCGGGGCTGATGCCCGTCGCACCCGCCGGGCGCGAGACCCAACGACGCATCTGTTCTGCCATCTCGGGTGCGATCGGGTTCACCTCGGCGATGACACCGAGGAAGTAAGTCGCGCCCGCAGGAAGCACCGCCTTCTCCGCGAGCGCGAAGTCCTTCGCCTCCGCGCACTGACGAAGAACACCTTCTAGATTGAGACTCGCGACATCGCGATCGGGCCCGGATGTGCTCACACGGATGCGATAGACCTCGTCCCACAGGTCGTAGACGACGCGACAGCTCCGCACGGCGAGCGCGACAGGCGTCTTGTCACCCTCGCGAAAGACGTACACACGTGTGGCGAGAACCGTAGGCAATCCCGAAGACAGCTTGTCGATGGCGGCCTTGTCGACGAGGTCTCGATAGCTGAACGTGGCGCGAAGGAGTGTCTTCTCCCACGAGAACGCGGCGGGCCGAGCTGGAAGCCCCTGCGGCGCGATGGTTTCCTGCGCGTGAGCGGTACGAGGTACGCCGAGCAGCGACAGGGCGAGCAATATGCTTCCCGCAAACACGAGGAACCGCGCACGCCACACGCAGAAGCTCGCGCGTGTCATTGCGCGCCTCCGCGAACGGGAACGAGGCCGATGAGGGTCGACGTACCAATGTTGAGCGCACCGAATTCGGAGTCGACGCGGAACCCCACGTTAAAGGTCGCGTCGAGGGGAATGCGTCGAAAACCCGAGTACCCCCGCGGCGCGTCGGAGAATTCGCGCGCATTCGCAAGCGCGTAGAAGCCCGCTGACGCAAACAGGTCGACCCCGCGTATCGCGCGCACCCCCCGATAAATGGGGATGCGATACTCGGCGAGCATGCGCGCCGCATAGGTTCCGTAGCGGACCTCGGCGATGGTCGTGCCGAAGAAGTTCGGAGGGGCACGGCGATCGACCGCAAGGTCGAGCACGCGATCAGGTAGGAAGTCCGAAAAGTCCCCGACGTAGAATCGCTCGAAGAGCGGAGCGTCTCCGAAGGCGCTTCCGCCAAAGACGTCGAACCGAAAAACGTGCTTCCACGGGAGCGGTGTCCAAACCGAATAACGTCCAACGACCTTCGCGTAGCTGTAGTCGCTACCGAACGGCGCGACGGCCCCTTCGAGCGAGAGAGACAGGTGATGACCGCGAATGGGCAGCGCGGGCTTGTCACGCGTGTCGTAGACGAACGTCGTTCGCACGGTGGAGAGCAGCGAGGAGCCGCGAATCAGATAGAAGTCGAGCGGTTCCACGTCGAGGCCGCGGCGGTGACTGGCTGCACGAGGCAGGGTCGCGCTGAGCGACTCGAGACGATAGTCGAAGTAGAGTTGCGTGTTCGGTGCGCCGAGTGCGTGCCCCACGCCGACGAGCCCGCCCGCGCGCTCGTACGCAACGACGGCGTAGTCCTTCAAACTGAGGCTGCTCGGGTCGTCGACGAGTGCGTCTCGTTGGCCGAAGAAGTCTTTCGCGTTGTTGTAGAGAAGTTGGCCTTCCACGGTCCAGCCCGACCGCAAGAAGTCTGGGTCGGAGAAGCGCGTGCGCAGTGCAAGCTGCCGTTCCGCGACGGCTACCGCCCCGCCGAGGGTCACTCCGGTTCCGGCGAGGTTCGTCTCTGCGAGATCGATGCCTCCGAACGCGGTCAGTGGCTTCGCAGAGCCGTTCGGTTCGGCGTCCGCAGAGAGACCGAGCCACACGTCGTTCACGACGATCGTATTTCGCTCTTCGACCGTCACGAGCAACGTCACCGTGCCACGTGCTTTGCCCCGCCGGAGCGCAATCTGCACATCTCGAAAGAAGCCCGTCGAAAGCAAGCGAAAGCGAACGCGCGAAAGCTCCGGGTCGTCGACGTCGAGCGTGTCGCCCGGCGAGAACTTGAGAAAGCGCAGAATCACACGAGGCAACGTCGAGCGGTTGCCTCGAACTTCAACGCGTTCGATGACGTACTTGAGACCGCGCGTCGACACCGGACGCGGTCCACTGTCCTCCGACGGTGCACCGTCCGCCGAGCTCGTCGCGACTCCGGGGGCCGTGCGCTCGTCTTCGCCTCGTTTGGCCTCCGATGCGGTAGCGGACGGCGGTGGCGAAACGGGCGCGGGGTCGGGCTCGGATCCCCACGTATGGAGGAACTTGTCTGCAGCTTTCGGCTCTTCGGCGCGCGCCACGTTCTCCGACACGATGGCGGCGCAGCCGAGCCACGCGCTCACCGCAACCAAGCGAAACCGACGGAGAGCGCGAGAAGTCACAGCCTGAGCTCTGACACTGAGGTTAGCAGTTCTTGGGCGGCACGGCGCCCGCAGGCGCGTCGGGCTGGACTTCCGGAGCCGCCTTCACGAAGGCCGGGAGCTTCTCAGCGGTCGCCAGCACGCGCGCGACGTGCGGAAAGGGCGCCAGCGGCACCTGGAAACGGGCCGCATTGTAGAGCTGCGGGATCAAGTAGAGGTCCGCCATCGAGAGCGCCTCGCCATACGAGTACCCGTCCGCTCGCAACCCTCGCCTCGTGAAGCTTTCGAGCAGGCCCTCGTACGCTTCGAGCCCGCGTGCAATGAAGTGCTTCGCCCACCCGGCGCGCTCTCCCTCCGGAAGCCTCTGTAGAACGACCAGGTTTTGAACGGGCTGCGTGCCACTGTTCACGACTTCGACAAGCGCACGAACGTGGGCCCTTCCCTCCGCTGACGTGGGCAGCAGCGGGCGTTCTCCGAAGAGCTCGTCGAGCAGCTCGATGATGGCGACCGACTCGACGTAGGGCGTCCCGTCCACTTCGAGGCAAGGCACGTGTCCGAGCGGCGAGCGAGCGAGGTACTCGGGGGTACGGTGCTCAGCCGCGAGCAGATTCACAGGAGCGTACTCGAAGGGCAGCTCTTTGTGATGCAGCGCCGCCCGCACGCGATACGCGGAGGACGAACGCCAGTAGCTGTAGAGTTTCAAGTTCATGGGCTTCGGTTCGCAGCACGCTTTGCGCCCCCGGGAAGAGTCGAACTTCCGACCAATGCTTTAGGAAAGCACTGCTCTATCCACTGAGCTACGGAGGCGTGGAACACCCCCGTTTTACGCGTGCGCGCGCGACATCGCAAGCGCCGGAAGCATGAACGACGCGCCGTCCTGCGGGAGGCCGGCTTTCGCTTTCTTGGGGGTCAGGTCGCCAGAAGCGTGTCCACGAACCGACGCATGATGCCCTCGGCGCTCTCGAGATAGAGCGACGGTTCCGACAGCTCGAGCTCCATGAGGCACGGTTCGTCCTTCGCGTTGCGTGCCACGTCGACGCGCGCGAACGCAGGGGTCGTACCGAAACGTCTAGATACCCACGCGACGAGCTTCTCCGCGAAGACACGCTCCTCGGGTGCGACCGGAACCGGAACGGTCACCTCGACGCCTCCCGCGAACCGCGGAGACTTGCGGCATGCGTGGCTCACTTTGCCATCGAAGAGAACGATGGCGCGCTCACCATACCCGTCGACGCTCGACAGATACGGCTGCACCATGAGGTCGCGTTCCTCGCTCATCGAGCGGAACATCTTCTCGTCGATCCCCTCCGACAGGCGGAAGCGCTGCGTTCCAAACGAACCTGCGGAGACTCTGGGCTTGACGACGACGTCGACGAATCCGTGCTCGTTCATGAGCGACGAGAGGGTACCGGTCGCGCCACGCGCAACGTACTTGGTTTCCGTGACGACGAAGCCTTCGTTGGCGAGCTCCCCCAGATACGCTTTGTCCACGTTCCACGCGACGATCGGAAGTGCGTTCACGAGCTTTGCCTTGTCAGCAATGAGCTTCATCTTCTCGAGGAATGCATCCAAAAACTCGAAGTAGTTCCACGTCGATCGTAGGACGTAGGTCGCGTCCGGTTCGGGCTCCGCCACGTCTTCCCACGCCACCCAAGAAGTATCGCATCCCCGCGCCTGCATCGCTGCGAGCAGTGGCTCCGCGTCGACGTCTGGCTCGGAGATGTTTCGACACGTGAGGAGTCGAAACACGCGCGGCTTGTCAGGCATAGGAGACCCGCGAACGAAGAGCGCCACGTTGTGCCGGCGCACCATGAGAAGCGAAGCTGCGCCACCGCTCGAGCAGCGCCCGGAGCGCGCGACGGCTCATGTCGTCGAGTTTCGCGAACTCGACGCCGACGGACCGAAAGCCGTGCTCACGCTCGACGAGATCGTCGTCGCGCCGACCGTGGGCGATACGAACGGCTACGGCTTCGGCGTCGACGT
This sequence comes from Polyangiaceae bacterium, assembly GCA_046351415.1. GTDB lineage: Bacteria > Myxococcota_A > Polyangia > Polyangiales > Polyangiaceae > JABFRG01. The sequence continues at coordinate 94,295 of JAXLYO010000009.1, forward strand.
AGCGCTTTCCCCGCGGACAAGCGAATGTGAGAACGAATTCCTCACCAGTCATGATCGGCTCTCGCGTCAAGAAGCGCATACCAGAAGCCGAGAGGTCGACGAGGCTCGTACCAACCCGCTTGAAGTCCGACTCGCGCACGACCTCGCAGGGCCAAGGACGAAGCAAACGAACTGCGCGGCGCATCAGACGTACGCTCCACGTGCGACCTGACCATAGGGAAGCGGTCCGCCGAGCGCCCTTGCGCGCTCTTCCAACATGGGACGCGCGGGGATCGTTGCCTTGCACTTGTGAAACAACGAGCGAAGCATGTGACGAACGAGGGCGGTCGACTTCGTGAACTCGACGCCAATCGCTGGCCCAGGATCGCCTCTGCGGCGCCCACCCACGAGGCGAGCGACCTTCGCATCGAGGTCGAACCACAAGCCGAGCTCGGGCGACTGGAACGAAACGATGAGCTCGTCGCCTATCTTCGCCGAGTCTTCGGCGAGGACGAGCATGCCCTCCGCGGAAAGGTCGAGCATCCGCGAGCCCACGAGGCGAAAGTCGTGTTCGCGCACCGTTTGGCACGAAACGGCCACCTGTTTGCGAACGGCGCGACGACGAGCACGACCCGATAGGATGACGCGGTCGACCAGCGATGATTTGTCCCTCATGTATGGAAGGGTACGAGGTCCCTTCCAACGAGGACAAAAAAGCGGCTACTTGGTCTTCTTGGCGGTGTCGGCGCCCGCGGCGGCAGCCTTGGCGGCTTGCTTCACGCGCCACGCAGCCAATTGCTTCGTGCGGCGGGCCTTGAGCTTGAAAATACGGGGCGAATCTTGCGGGGTCGACATAGTGCGGGCCCTCTTACCCCACTTCGAGCGCCTTCGCCAGTCCGAGCTGTCAGCCGCGGCGGATGGGCCACTGCGACGAAGGAGGCACGCTATCGCCGCGATCTTGGGCTTCCAGCATGCGGCGCCAGGCATCGAGCTTGGCCTGGGCGGGCGCCTCCCACTTCAACTTCGAGAACCGTTCGAGGAGATGGGGCGTGTGATCGCCCGAGCGGGCCTTCTCGCCAAACGCCGTGCGACCTGCATCGAGTTCGCGAGCGGCCTCCACCCAACGCTGTTGCTTCCAGAGGAGCCAGGCACGCGTGAGATGACGATGCTGGCGCGGCTCGGCTTCGTCGACGGTAATTTCGTCGCACGCGTGGACGAGCGCCTCGGCCCCCTCGTCGTCGCAAAGGAGCGCGATTTGCGTGCGCAAGAGGCGCGCCTCGAGGATGCCCCACGGATCTTGGAGCTTCGAGAAGATCGCCGTAGCGAGCTCAACGTGGACGAGGGCTTCTGCCCCGTCGCTCACGTCGATGGCGATCATCGCAAGCAAGCGCTCACATGCAGCCTCACCTCGCGGATTGACGAGCTCGCGGAACGCGGTACGCGCCGTGAGGGCACGCGAACGAGCCGCGTCGAAGTGGCGCGCGCGATGGTCGGAATGCCCGAGCACCGCATCGCACTGGGCGATACCGAGGCGATAGCCAATCTGGTCGAAGCAAACCCTCGCTTCCATGAGGAGGTTCACCGCGCGTGCGCAGGCGCCGACGCTGTTCTGAATCATGGCGAGCAAGATGAGGCTTTGAGCCCGCGCGAGCTCGTCCCCCGATTCGAAGCAGCCCGCTTGCGCGTCGCCGAGCACCGCGGTCGCCCGGGAATGTTCGCCGAGGAGGTAGTCGATCTCGCCGAGGACGACTTGAGCCTGCGCCGCGCCGCGACGATCGCCGAGCTTCTGGAACAGGCGAATCGCCTCTTCGACTTGGACGCGACCTTGCTGCGGGTGCCCCATGTCGGAGGCGACGTGTCCGATCAGGCGAAGTGTCTGGGCCGTGCGCCGCTCATCGCCCGCTTCGGAGAACGCCTTGAGCGCGTTCTCGGCCTGCTCTTTCGCCTGTTCGAGTTTCCCCGTGTGGCGAAGCGCTTCCGCCTTCCAATACGAGTACTCGGCGGCGATGCCACCCGTGATGCGCCCATCGATGAGTGCGAGGTCCTTCAAGGTCGCCGCAGTGTCGCGACCACGTGCCCAACTGCCTTCGATGAAGCGGAACATGAGTCGCGCGGCAACGTCGTCGTCGCCCGCCCGAAGCAAGTTGGTGACGCGAAGCTTCATCACGCGGCGCGAGCCCACGGTCGGATGGAGCGCGAGAGCGTTGGCGGCCAAGCGGAAAATGGCGGGGTGATCGGGGCGCTCGTGGAGACGTGCAAGCAGGTGCTCTTGCAGCAATGCGTGCGCCCAACGGAACTGATCGTTGCCGCTCGGGAGGAGAATCTGCGCGCGTGTCAGAGCGACGAGCGCTTCACGCGGGTCGAGACCGAGCGACTGCGCGAGGGCCTTCAGCACGACGCCCCGGACGTCGTCGCCCACCGCCGCAACGGCATGAGCCGCGAGGCGCAGTTCGGTCGGGACCGCGCGCAAGCGTTCATCCCAAAGCTCGGCGGTCGTGATCGCCCTTCCCTGCAGCGCCTCGCGCGGCACGCGATAACGGCCGGCTTCCATCGTCAGGTAGCCGCCGCCCGCCCACGCGTGGACGAGCTGGAGAGCGAAGAGCGGATTGCCTCGGCTTTGTCGCGTCGCGGCCACCGTCGCGTCCTGGTGGAGTGGCAAGGTTGCGCGGAGAAGGACACGTGTCTCCTCTTCGCCGAGCGGCTCGAGCTCGATGACGTGCCCACCCCACTCTGCGCGGAGCCCCTCCATCCGCAGCGATGCATCGAGATCGGTCTCGAGCGTCTCGCTGCGCGCAGTCGTGACGATGAACAGAGACACGCGCGCTTCGCGCCGCAAACGGTGGAGCACTTCGAACGTGTTCGCCGAAGACAAGTGCAGGTCGTCGAACCAAATGAAGATCGGGCGGTCTGCACCGATGCGCTCGAGCACACGCCGAATGACGGAGAAACGAAGCTCGGGGTTGTCGAGCACGAAACGCTTGCCCGTCGGACCAGGTGCCTGCGCTTCCCCGGGCGGCGTGGGCCGGAGCCATTCCGCCGTGGCCGCGACCCAGGTGAGCGCTTCGTCGTCGTCCTTGTCGACTTCCCACCGGCTCATGAGCGTCTGCTCGACCAGAACGCGGTCGGCGCCTTGGAGGTTGTAGAACTTGTTGATCGCACCCGTCAGACCGTCGAGAGGCGTGGGGATGCGGCCGTAGCGGGCCCGGAGGACCCACATCTTGCCCTGCTCGTGGAGCGTTTCGCACGCCCACTCTGCGAGGCGACTCTTGCCGACTCCTGCTTCACCGATGATGGCGACGTGTTGCTTCGAATGCGCAATGCGCGACACTTCGTCGGCGATCGACATGAGGGCGCGGCGTTCCTCTTCTCGGGCGACCATCGGCGACGGGCGGAGACTCATCAGGCCCGGTGCGAGGGCACGTGCAGCAGCGACGGCACGCCCGCGTTCCGGAAGTGCCGCGGATGATGGAGCTGCCGGCGGGGGCGCGGGCATCTTTGCGATCGTTTCCTCCATCGTGGGCGCGTTCTTGGGGCGCAGCTGTTGCCACGCCTTTCGTGCGTCGGCCGCGAGCTCGTAACGATTCCACGGTTTCTTCTCGAGGAGGCGAACGATGTATTCTGCAACTCCCGTCGGTACCCCTTCGGGAAGCGTTGGCGGTGCGACGGGCGTACGCTTGTGGGCGCGTAGCACCTCCTGCGCGGTCCCTTCGAAGACCTCGCGACCGGTGAGCACCCGGTAGAGAATGCAGGCGAGTGCGTAGAGGTCCGTGGCCGGGCCTACGAGGGTCGCCGTCTTCCGGATTTGCTCCGGTGCGACCCAGCCTACGGTGCCTGCGCCCGAGTGAATCGCGAGCTCGGGTTCTGGCGCGCCATCGAGGCGCGGATCGTGACGTGATTCTCGTAGCCAGGCGAGCCCGAGGTCGAGGATGAACGCGCGGGGCCCCCGCCCTGCAGACGCCAAGTCGAGCATGACGTTCGAAGGTTTGAGATCGCCGTGGATGATGCCGCGGGCATGCGAATGGGCGAGCCCCGCGAGGACTTGGTCGGCCATCACCCAAATGACGGACCACGGCATGGTGGTCGTGTGCATCCACTCGTGGACACTTCGACCCGGCAGTGCGTCCATGACGAGGTACGGTGACCCGTCTGCGAGCGTCCCGAAGTCCCTCGCCCGCACGATCGCCGGGTGATCCATGGAAGCGACCGCCCGCGCCTCCTGTTGGAACCACCAGCTTTCTTCTTCGCGCGACTGTGCTTTCGATTCGTCAGGCGTGCGAAGGCGCTTCAAGGCGACGCGCTCGTTCGTCACCATATCGCGGCAGAGATACACGACGCCCATGCCACCGCGGCCGACTTCGCGAATGTTCTCGTAGCGATCGGCCAGAATGACGCCGGCTTCGAGCTTCGGCTCTTCTTTACCTTTGTCGCCCACGGTTATGCCGGTGCCGCCGTTCGTTGTGGTGTCATCGTCTTAGCGAGCAATTGCCGCATCTATACGATGTTCGCACCAAGAGCGCCGTTCAGCGAGCTCTTTTCGGGTTCGGCATCGAACGAAATACGAGATCCCAAAGGGGTGACGAAACACCGAAGCCCCCGTCATGGTCGGCGTGGTGGTGGAGCATGTGGTGCCGCTTCAGAGAGCGGAACCAGCTGTTTTTGAAGTTGAAATGGTGGATCGCGAAGTGGGACCCGTCATAGATGAGGTAGCCGACGCTGAAGCCGGCGAAGAACATCTCCCCCATGCGGACCCCGCCGAAGGCGAAATAGAAGAGCGTGTAGGCAATCACGGCGACCGGCGCGCTGGCGCCAATCGGCATCACGAGGCGGTCCTTGTCTTGCGGGTAATCGTGGTGGACACCGTGGAGCAGGAAGTGAATGCGCTTGCCCCACGCCGTGTCGTTCACCCAGTGGAAGACATAGCGATGAAGGACGTACTCCGTGAGCGTCCAGAACGCGAGACCGCCAAAGAAGAGTCCGACGGCGCTCGGAACCGCGAGGTCGGCTCGAGCGTGCCAGCGATAGAACATGTAGCCAATCACCGGCAGCCAAACGATGAACGGCATCGAAGGGTGCACGCGCGAGAAGAACTCGAAGAAGTTGCTCTTGAACATCCGCGTCGTGGTCGGGCGCGACGACGCGCGCGTGTTCGGCGAGTTGGATGGGTCCTGCACTTCAGTTGCGGTTGTGTTCATAGCGCGGCGATTCCGGAGGGGAATCTAGCCTCGACGGATGTTCATGCAACTCTTTTCGGACCTTTTTTCAGGGGGATTGTCCGATTGCCATCCGAATGTGCTTGCAGTGCGCATCCGTCAGCAACAATTGCGCGTTCGAAAGCATCGCACACGTACTCGGGCTCCGTTTCGCGCAATCGAGAACAGCTCGGCGCGGGTCGTGCAAGGACAAAAAAAAGCACTGCGAATGACGACGCTGCTTGACTGGAGGCGAGAAGTTGTAGAGTACATCACAACCATCATGGGAGAGCAGGACAAGTTCGCTAAAGCCCTTCACGTTGTCTACCGCGGCCTCGGCCGTCTCAGCCGGGAGCGCGCTCGCGGCGGTGACATCACACCTCAACAAGCAGAGACGTTGCAGTTGCTTTCGGAGCGAGGTGCACTCTCGACTTCCGCACTCGCCACCCTGCTCGGTATCGATTCGTCTACGGCGAGCCGCAACCTTTCGGGCCTCGAGCGCGCTGGCTTCGTCAGCCGCAAGAAGGGCACCGACGACGGTCGTCAGACCGACGTTCGCTTGACCCCGCGTGGCAAGCGCGCTGCCGAGTCTGCTTCCAACAAGACGCAGCAGGCCTATGGCGGCATCGTCGATCGCCTCGCCCGTGGTGACCGCTCCAAGGTCATCGACGCGCTCGAGACGCTCGCACGTCAGCTCGACGACTCGCGCAAGTAAGCGTCTCTACCGGTTCTCCCCGAGCCTCCCAATCCCCGCCGCGGCGCACCAGCCACGGCGGGTATCCGTCATTTGTACCGACAGGGGGCCGTCCCTAGATAATCGTGGGACAGCCCACAGCCTCGCGATGGTCGGAAGGTTGTGAGATGTGCCCTAGAAGACCGTCTGCCGACCCCAGTTCTGGAACGACGGTGGCGGCGGAGCGGTGGGCACGAGCACCTCTTCGACGTTTACTTGAATGCGCGCGACCGACTTCGCCGTGCCGTCGACCACGAACGGAATCTCTCGCACCTGACCGAGCGCACGAATCGTCAGGTTGCCGCGAACGGGTCTCGTAAGCGGGGCCCCTACCCCCGGCCCGACTTCCACGTGGAGGCCCCCCGAGAACCACTTCGAATAGACGAGTGTCTCTTCGTGCGTGCTGGCGACGCTACGCCCGCGCGCCCCTTTCGTGGCCCACGTGATGCGCTCGCCGCTCGGCAGAACGAACGCGATGTCGAGGTCGCGAGGAACGTCCCAATGAGCATCGACGCGGAAGTCGCCGTTCAGGTTCGTATCGTCCGCAGAGTAGTTCACGTTCGTCGCAAGGCGTTCGATCTTCGAGAAATCGCGACCCGGCGCGCCTCGGAGCGAGTCTTCGGCGATGTGGAGACCACCGCGGCGATCGCACTGCATGGCGCGCGACGCGACTTCGTCATCCTGGGGTCGGAGCTCCAGAGCAGACCGCCAGAAGCTGCAGGCCTCCGTATCTTGACCGAGTCGCTCGTAGGCGCGAGCGAGTGTCATCGCGCTTTGCGCCCCAGCGTCCGCTCCGAGCGAAGGCGCTGCGAGAGCCCCAGCTTGGACACGAAGCGCTTCGGCACGGTCACCGCGGCGCAGCAGATATTCTGCGCGCTGACCGAGAAGCCCGAGATCGAACGGGTCTTTCTGCTCCCACTTCGTGAGAAACGCGCGGAGCTCACCGTCTTCGTCTCGACGCGAGAGAAGGCGCGCGAGCTTCACGTAGTTCGACCGCACGTCCGGGGATAGGTCGACTGCGCGGCGAGCGTCGGAGAGCTCCCTTTCGCTCGGAAGCGCAATCCTGCCTTCTTGGATCGTCGCAGACCGTTGCCACGTGCGACGCATCCAACGACCCGAGCGTCGGCGCGGCTCCGGCGTACTAGGACGCGCCGGTAGATCGAGCCACGGGTTCACCGGGTCGGGCTGCGTTCGCGGCCGGACGTGTGCTTCGGAATCGGGCTCCTTGGCGGGGGCAGCAGCGGCCGGAGGTGCTGCAAACGGTCCGTTTTGGCTCTCACCCGACCCAAGTCTGCCTGCGCCGGACGCGCCTCCCGGAATGCCTCCACCGCGCGGAGTGAACGGGTCCTCCGCATCGGCGGACGCGCGTGCAGATTTGCCCGTGACCTTCGCATCGTCCTTGCTCTTATCGTCGCCCCCGAGCGCGCCTTCGAGCGTGCCTCCGAGCACGGCATCTGCGGCGTGATCGGCGTCCCACGCGTACGACTGCTTCGTGCGATCGATGCCGAAGGCCTTGAACATGGTTTCGCTTTCGAGCACGAGCAGCGACGTCTGCGGCGCCGGCACGTGTTCCTGCTTCGAGAGCTTCACGACTTCCTGTTCGTGGCGAGGGTCGCCCCCCACGTCCTTCACGCGGAGGCTCGCGTAGAGGCGCGGCACGAACGCGCGGTCGTCGCTCGCTGTCGCGACGAGCTTCAGCGGATATTTCTGCTCGAACGGCGAACCGCCCAGCGTCCCGCGAACGACGACGTCTCCGCTCACTTCGTCGCGCGCCATCCTCGCGGCAACGAGCGTTTCGGCACCGCCCCGCATCGAAGCAACCTTCGCCGGTGCGACATCGACGAGCCCCTCGGGAAGCACGACCTCGACGTTGCGAAGGGTCGCCCCGTAGCTCGCATCGAGGATGTCCCGCGCGACTTCCGGGGCGAGGCGCCCGGGAGAATAGGTCACGAACACACCTCCGCCTGCGCGTGCAATGGCTTCCAGTGCCGTCGCGTCCGCGTCTGGCGTGACGGCAACGGTGACGACTTGCGCCTTCTCCCCCACTTGCTCCGTCACGAGTTTTGCGAGGCGATTCGGCTCGCGATACCCCGCGGTAGCCGCGCCCGCACTGAGCAGCGTCACGCGCAGCGGACGACCCGCGTCGCGGCCGGAGACGCGCGTCGCAGCGGTTGCGGCGGCAGCCATGTCCGACGCACCATCCGGACGCACGTCGCCGAGAAACGATCCGACGTCGTTGGCGGCCGCAACGCCCGGCGGTACGAAGCCGGCCCGGAGCTGCTTGCACGTCGTGTCGCAAGCGAGCACGGTGACGCGGTCACGTCGGTCCATGTTGGAGATGACCTCTGCGACGAGCTTCTTTGCCCGCTCGAATCGCTCGCCAAACATACCCCGTCCCACGTCGACGACGAGGACCTGGTCTCGCGAACCTGGCTCTTTCACGCGCGGGAGGACGGGACGGAGGGACAGTGTCGCCCAACGCTCGCGCGTTCCCTCCCGGTCTCCCGCGAAGGCGACGGCAGCGACTTGCGCTTTCTGATCGGGCGTCTCGTAGCTCACCGTGAGGTCACCATCCGGCTCGAACGAATCGAAGTGCCCGTCGAATTGCCCTGGCGCGCGCTCTGCGAGGTCGTAGCCTCGGACGCGTGGCTTCCTTCGGTCGTCGTAGCCCACCACCTTCACGTCGGCCGAAAACGAAGGGACTTTGAGATTGCGCCCCCGAGGCATGGGGTAGCTGTACTGGCGCTCGCCCGCCACCATCGGCACGGCCTCGGTGTACGCCATCACCACACGCCGCACGCTGCGCTTCGCGATGGGGAAGATGCGCAGCTCGAAACGTCCCGCACGCTGCCATTCGAGCAGTGCCGGGTCGCGCCACGGCCCTGGTACCCAGATGATCTCCTCCTGCTGGATGGGCTTGGCGACGGCTGTCTGAATGGCGCCTCGGAAAATGGCGGCCGCGCGCTTGCGTTCGACGAACTCCCCTTCCACGAGCTTGCCATCCACTTCGAGCGCGAGGCGCTCCAAGACCGCGCCAGGCGGGAGCGGAAAGCGCACGACGCCCTCGAGCACTTCGTCGGTTTTGTTCTCGAATTCTTCTTCGATCTCCGTACGGGCCATCGCGCCAGCGATGCGCGTCTTCACGCTGTGCCTCTTGAGGACCACGGCGCCATCCCGCTCGTCTTTGCTCCCGGGCTTGCGGGCAATGAGCTCGCCCAAGCCAACGAGCGGCCTTTCGGCTTCGATCTCTTTCGATTCGGCCAGTCGAAGAGAGGGACCGGCAGCCGACGCAACTTCGAAGTGACCTTCCCGCAGCAAACCCTCCTGGCCGACCTCGACGCGATCCTTCCGACCCTCGAACTCTACGTCGGCGAAGCCGCGAAGGACGCGAACGTGCGTGCGATCGGGAAGCACCGTGAACTGCAGTTCGCCCTCGCCGGAGACGAGCGCCTTGCCCGCCCGCATACGAATCGGTTGGTCGTCACGCGCGAGGAGGGCGCCGTCCGAGAGATGCAGCGCATCGCCATCGAACGAAAGTGTCGAAGCGCGGTCGAGAAGATAGCGCCCTTCGCCCCGTGAAAACCGAACGAAGCCGCGAGGGCCCGTCGTCACGACTCCATCCCGCACATCGATGCCAGCCACGAGCGGCTCCGCGCCCTTCGCACCTGTATGTGTGTATGTTGCACCTTCTCCTGTCGGTCCCGCGGTCGGACCGATCTGGTCGACGTGAAACGACGCGGCGCTCAGGGCGACGGGATGATGATGACGCCACGTCGAGTAGCCCAGCAGAGCCCCGCCGAGCAACACGACGGAGCCGATGGCCGCGAGCGTGCGCTTCCGGTTCGATGTCTTCGACAACGCGAGTTTCGCGGGCGGTGCGGCCGTGGGCGAAGGCGCCGCAGACGGCTGCTCCTTCGCCGAGGTGTCGCCTACGGAGGGAGCGGTAATCGCCGCCGCACGGTTGTGTTCGTCGATGGCTTCTTTCCACGCACGCTCATCGTCCGCGCTAGGTATCGCGGCCTCCGAGAACTCGAGCTTTGCCTTCGTCGCGTGTCTGTGATCGCGGCATGCATCACAATCGAGAGCATGCTCGGACACTTTGCCAGAGAGGAGCCATTCGGCCGCCGCAGCTGCGCAAGGACTTTCTGTCGGTCCACCAGGAATGGCGCGGGCGAGGCGCCGAACGACCTCGCTCTCCTCCGCGCCCAACACCGAAACGAGCTCACTGCCCATGAGCCCGCCAGCGACACGAAGCGCGAGGGCGTCGCGTTCGCTCGGAGGCAGAACCGCCCACGCAGGGTTCGCAGGCGTCTCGTCGCGACGCGCGATGTTTTTGCGAAGCGCGCGAAACGCGGCGATTCGGTCGGACGAGCCCGAAGTCCTCAGCGTGTCCGCGACGAGCGCGCTCGCATCGGCCGGAGCACCCGTCAGCGCGCGCGCGACGCGATACAGTGACCGACCGAGTACGAGGCCGCTTTCGCTCGCAACCTGAGCCTCAGTCGCTGCCGGAGCGCTCGATTCACTGCCTACGCCTTGCGCACTCTCTGCCTTTTCGTTCATGAGCTCGTCTCGCTGGTTCTAGGGCCCATGCGCAGAGGGGCGCTTGGTCCGAACACCTGGACGAGTGAGAAGGCGAAAAGGTCTACTTCGCCCCAGAATGCCCCAAAGCCACGCGTTCGCGCTCGGCGTCGACCTCGATAAGCCTTTGATTGTCATAGGCAAAGGAGAGGGCGTCGAACAGCTGGGCGGGACTCAGCTGGGGGTAGCGACGGAGAAGCACTTCTGGCGTGAGTCCTTGGCGATGCCAGGACCAAAGCCGCCGTACGGCGATGCGTGTGCCCCGCACGACGGGACTGCCACCGAGTTCGCGACAAAACTCGACGTGGGGATGCGGCACGCGAAGGAGCGGTTGCTCCCCCTGCGCCGTCGAGGCCGGGCTCGGTACACTGGCGCGCGCCAGCCCCTTCAACGGAAGAGAGCTTTCGCGGCGATCGGTCATCGTAGTTTGTTGTGACATAGGCGGGCCGGGCACGGTAGTCCGTCCCGCCTGATGTAGCCAAAATTTCGCCGAAGCCTCGCCCGACCGATGGTGAGTCCGTAGAGCAACGCGCGACGAGCCTTCATTTCGCAGAACGGTCGCACAACCGATGGTGAGCCGGCCGAGCGAAGTGCCGCGAACAATCGTTACGCGCTGCGTCCGCGGGTGCGGTGCGGCGCGAGACCGCCCTTCTTTCCGGCATCGCGTGCCTCATCGGCAGAGAAGCGATGTGCCGTGCCAGCGCGATGCGCAGCCTTGCCGCCCTTGCGAGCGATCTCGGCAACGCGCGCCGGGTCCATCGCCGCGAAGCCGCGAGGCTTGCGAACTTTGGGTGTGGTCTCTGCCGTCGCCTCGGTTTTCCCGTTGGCTTCAGGAACTTCAGAGGGTGTGGCAGCCTTGGCAGGTGGAGTGGAAGAGAGGATCTTGGTGGTGGTGAGGTGGGGGTAACGCGTCGAGTCGGCGGTGGGTTCCATGGTGTGTTTCAATCTCCAAAGCAAAGACAGAGTTGCGCGTATGCCTCCCCCTCCGTGGACGCAGACGAGCAAAAGCGGTCACATCAAAGGTGACCTAGCATAGGCTCGCGCGCCCGAAAATTCAGGTTCCGCTGGATTTACGGCAGAGCTATTAGCTCGACCGAACCAGCCACGCGGCTCTGTTTTGCGATGGATTTCAGCTAGATGCGAGCCACTTCGAAACGGCTGTCACAATCGCTTCGGCCGTGAATCCGAACTGCTGAGCTAGGATTTTATCGGGTGCGCTGGCTCCGAAGCGGTCGATTCCGAGGCAAAGCGCCTTCTCACCTAGGAGCCCGCGCCAGCCATCCGTGACGCCTGCTTCGATGGAGACGCGCTTTGCGCCGTCGGGAAAGACGTCGGCCCGATAAGCAGCGTCTTGCTCCAAGAAGACGTCCACCGACGGCATGCTCACGACCCGAACGCGCTTGCCGCTCTTCTCGAGCGAAACGCGTGCATGCATCGCGAGCTCTACTTCGCTGCCGGTGGCAACGAGGACGAGGTCGGGCTTGCCCCCCGTCGCTTCCGCCGCAACGTATCCGCCGCGGAGCATGCTCTTGGGATCGAAACCCTCGGGGCGCGCAAGCTTCGTCACCTTCTGACGCGTGAGCGAGAAGACCGAAGGGCCTTTCTTGCGCCCGAGTGCCATCGTGTAGCACGCGGCGATTTCCATCGCGTCTGCAGGACGAAACACGGCGAGGTTCGGAATCAGGCGAAGGCTCGCCAAGTGCTCCACGGGCTGGTGCGTGGGACCGTCCTCGCCGAGGAAGATTGAATCGTGCGTGAAGATCCACCAGCAGGGCAGCTCCATCAGCGCACTCAACCGAATGCTCGGGCGCATGTAGTCAGAGAAGACGAGGAACGTCGACGCGAAGGGCAGAAAGCCTCCCGAGAGCGCGAGGCCGTTGCAGATGGCGCCCATGCCGTGTTCGCGAATACCGAAGTGGAGGTTGCGGCCTTCGAACTTTCCCTTCGAAATGTAGGCGGCGCCTTTCACGGCGGTTTTCGTCGAACCCACGAGATCGGCGGCTCCTCCCACGAACCCCGGGATGGCGCTGCCGACTTCTTGCAAGAGCACACCGCCCAAGCTTCGCGTAGCGTCGTCCTTCTCCGGAAGCTTCGCGAGCATGCGTTCGAAGATGTCCGCGGGGACGGCGCAGGCCTCGAACGCGTCGTAAGCGGCGGCACGCGCACTGTCTGCCGTGCGCCATTCCTTCACCTTCGCTTGCCACTCGGCATACGCGGCCTCCCCCGCCTTCGCACGCGCCTTGAAGGCTTCGTAGGCGCCCGCGGGAACCTCGAAGGCCGTGTCGGCGCAGCCCATGGCTTTCTTCGTGAGCGAGATCTCCTCTGCGCCGAGCGGAGCACCGTGCGCCCCGGAGGTGTCGTGAACGTTCGGAGCGCCGTTGGCAATGTGCGTGCGCGCCACGATGAAGACGGGCTTTTCGTTCTCGGTGCGTGCGGTGTCGAGGGCTTTGCGAATTTGTGCGACGTCGTGGCCATCGATACGAACGACGCGCCAACCGTAGGCTTCGTAGCGAGCGCCCACGTCTTCCGTGAACGTGATCTCCGTTGAGCCGTCGATCGTGATGCGGTTGTCGTCCCAGAAAACGACGAGGTTGTTCAAGCCGAGGTGCCCCGCGAGGCTCGAAGCCTCTGCGCTGACGCCTTCCATCAAGTCGCCGTCGGAAGCGATGACGAAGACACGGTAGCCGAAGAGCTCACCGAAGCGCGCAGCCTTCATTTTCGCGCCGAGGGCCATGCCCACGGCGTTGCTGATCCCCTGCCCGAGCGGCCCGGTGGTCGTCTCGACGCCGGCCGTATGATGGACTTCCGGGTGCCCCGGGGTCTTGCTACCCCATTGACGGAACGCCTTGATGTCGTCGAGCGAGAGGCCGAAGTCCGCGAGGTGCAGCAGGGAGTAGAGAAGCATCGACGCGTGGCCGCAAGAGAGGACGAAGCGGTCACGCGCGGGCCAGTGCGGGTCCTTCGCGTTGTACTTCATCTCGGAGAGCCAGATCTCCGTCGCGATGTCGGCGAGCCCCATGGGCGTGCCAGGGTGGCCGCTCTGCGCCTTCTCGACGGCGTCCATGGAAAGACACTTGATGGTGTTGACGACGAGGTTGCGCGCTTCGGGGGAGACGTTCGTTTGCATCGCCCCCGGGTCTACAGGACCGCAAAAAACCAGTCCACAGGTATGTTTCCCCGCGCCCCAAAGGGAAAGCCACGGAACGGAGTGTCGCGCGTTTACCGCCCCTCGCGCTGCCCCGGACGACCTTGGGAAAGCCCCTCGCCTTGCTAGCCTTGCATCAGCTTCGCGAAAGCCGAACATCCGACGAGTCCGAGGTCGACTTCAGGGACGTGACAGACGCGAACGCGCGAAAGCCACTTCGACATCGGATGCGGTTCTGCGAAGACGGCCTTGATGGACCTTCGGAGCGCAGGCGCGAGCGCGTTCACGATACCGCCTGCGAGCCACACGTCACCACCGCAACGAAGCGCGGCGTTGCGTACTTCTTCCGCCAGGAAGGTCGCGTAGGCCCCCACGACGATGCGGGCAGCGTTCGAGCCCTCCCGAGCGAGTTCGACGATGGCCCGATTCGGATCACTTGCGGCAGTGACCTTCGCGCGCTCGGCCTTGGTGGAGAACTTCGGCTCCTCGTGCTCGAAGAAGTGGAAGAGTTGCGAAAATGCGCGCCCCGCGAGCGCCGTCTCGATGGTGGCCATTCCGTCGTGCTCTCGAACGTGGTTCGCGTAGTCGCGCCCCACACCGATGTTGGGGCCATAGCTAGCGTGTCCGGTCTCGGTCGGAAACACGCGCGGAACGGCGTCGTCGAGCAGGAGCGCCGCGCCAATCCCCGTCCCGGGCACGATGAGCATCGTCGGTCGCACGCCCCCCGGATCTTTCGCGGGGCCCGACCAGCGAACACGCGAAGCGGGCCCCACCGAGAGCGCGCCGTACCCTTGCGCTTCGACGTCGTTCAGAATGGCGCACGGCGCGCCGGCGAACCAGCGTGCGAGCTTGGCAGTCGTGAGCGTCCAACCCAAGTTGGTGAGCTCGCAGGCGCCGCGCGCGACGGGACCTGCCGCCGCAATGACGACGCCCTTCACGGCCCGCCCTCCTACCACGTCCCGAAGCGCGTCTTTGACGTGTGCCTCCGTTCCAGAGGCTTGAACGAGGCGCTCACCTCGAAAAGCGGTTCGCAATTGCGTTCCGCCGAGGTCAGCGAACAGGTAGGCGCCCGGGTCGAACGATTTCTTCTTCAAGGTTTCACGAGACGGAGAGCGGGGACTTCCGGCGCGGGGCCGTTCGGCTTGAACGTATGGGCTTCGGCCGGAAAAGCGCCGGAGCGGACTTCGTCTGCATATTCACGAAACGCCGCGACGGCAGCGTCGCCGAGTGAAGCATAGGGCTTCACGAAGCGAGGTCGATGACCGCGCGACAGCCCGAGCAGGTCGGTGCACACGAGGACCTGGCCGTCACACGACGCGCCTGCGCCGATGCCGATCGTTGGAATCGAAACAGCCGCGGAGATCTCCGCGGCCACGTCCGGCGGAACGGCTTCGAGGACGAGCGCAAATGCTCCGGCGTCTTCGATGGCGCGGGCGTCGTCCATGAGGCGTTGCGCTGCGCGCTCTCCGCGCCCTTGCATCTTGAATCCACCGAGGGCGTGCACACTCTGGGGGGTGAGCCCGATGTGCCCTACGACAGGAATGCCGCAGCGCACGATCATCTCGACCTGCGGGGCAACGTCGGCACCGCCTTCGAGCTTCACACTTTCGCACGCGCCCTCTTTCATGAGCCGGCCGGCGTTTTCGACCGCCTGCGCGGGCGACGTTTGGTACGTCATGAACGGCATGTCGCCGACGAGGTGCGCGTAAGACAAGCCGCGCGCGACGGAGCGACAGTGGTAGATCATCTCGTCGAGCGTGACCGGAATCGTGTTCTCACGCCCTTGAACCACCATGCCGAGCGAGTCGCCAACGAGCACCATGTCGACTTCCGCTTCGTCCAGCAGGCGTGCCATCGTGTAGTCGTAGCCAGTCACCATGACGATCCGGCGCGCAGCTTCGGAGCCTCCGGACTTGCGACCACGGAGCTCTGGGACGGTGACCTTCCGACGCGGAACTGCCGCGGACGGGTTCGTATTTGCGTACATGTTTTCCTGGGTCGCGGCCCGCAGAGTGGGTCCACGCCTGGTATGAAACCTAGTCTCGGACGGCCGCTCGGGCAAGGACCGAAAGCGCGCGAGCGCTGCGGATAGACCGAAAGCGCGACTGCGCTGCGGATAGACCGAAAGCGTGACTGCGCTGCGGATACACCGCATCTTCGTGTACTCGCTCGCACAAGTCCGCTAGCCTGGGGGCCATGACCCCCAATGGCCCGGACAAGCCGAACGTTTTCCGGCGCTTTTCGTGTGTGGCTGCGTTCCTCCTGTTGCTTGCATGCGATCGCGCCCCATCTGACGGCGTTCGCGAATGGAAGGCAACGGACCACGATCAGGCGCAGAGCGCGGGCATGGGCGACCGGGTCCGGCCAAGGGGTCCCGCGGGCGGTGCCGCCGGGGGGAGCAAGCAAGGCGAGGCGGCAGGGCTCGCGGACCTTGCGTGGCGCAATCAGTGCGCAAGCTGCCACGGCGTAGGCGGTCGGGGCGACGGTCCCACGGGCCCGATGGTCGGCGCTCCCGATCTCACGAGCGCCGCGCTCCAGGGGCGCATGCATGATGCAGACATCGTTTCGGCGATCAAGAACGGCAAAGGCAAGATGCCGAAGTTCGACCTCCCCGACGACGTCGTCGCGGCCCTCGTCGTCCGCGTCAGGCTCCTCGGCGTTCCTGGCGGCGGCGGGCCGTGAACAAGCGAAAACGCATGTTCCTCCTGCTCCTGCCTGCGGGCCTCTTGGCACTCTACCTCGCTCCGCAAACGCCCGTCGAACAAGGGTTGCGATTCGAAACGGCAGCGGGGGCGACGGAAGTGCGGGTCGAAGTCGCGAGAAGCGCGCTTCCACACCAGCCCGACCGCTCCGCGCGCCTTTCCGTCGTGGGTACGGTCGCCCGCTACGACTTTCGCGCCCCCAAGGACGACTACGTCATCACTGCCGAGGCGCTTGGGGCAGCTTCTGCGGAGGCCAGCATGACACGAACGATGAAGCTCGAAGGGCACCCGGTCAAAATCGCACTCGTTCCCGCAAAGCGCGATGAGGGGACGGCGCGATGAAAGCATTCAAGCCGGGCCAAGACGTCTCCATCGAAACGAGAGCAGCGGCCTTCAAACCCATGAACCAAGCGAGCGTCACGCTCGTCGTTCTCTCCGGCTCACAGCGAGGCGCAACGAAGCGCGTCGAACAACGCATCACCATCGGCAAAGCGAGAGAGAACGACCTCGTGTTGCCGGATGACACGGTCTCGCGCATCCATTGCGAAGTCATCGCCAGCGGCGAAGGCATACGCATTCGCGATCTCGGGTCGACGAACGGCACCAAGGTCGACGGTATGCGCGTTGCCGATGCCTTCATCCAGGCCGGTTCGCTCATCAAGGTGGGAGAGGTCGAAATCGCGGTACGTCTCGAGGCCTCTCGCATCGAAGTCATGCCGAGCGAGCGCGAGCAGTTCGGCGAAGCGCTCGGCAAGAGCCTCCCCATGCGCCAGATTTTTGCTCTGCTCGAGCGCATCGCGAAGACGGATGCGACCGTACTCTTCCAGGGCGAGACGGGAACGGGCAAAGACGTTCTTGCACGTAGCGTCGTCTCCGAGGGCCCGCGCAAAGGAAAGCCTTTCGTCATCGTGGACTGCGGAGCGGTCAACTACTCGCTGATCGAGAGCGAACTTTTTGGTCACGAAAAGGGCGCCTTCACCGGTGCAGTCGCGATGCGTCAGGGCGCGTTCGAGATCGCCCACAACGGCACGCTCTTTCTCGATGAAATTGGCGAGCTACCTCTCGATGTCCAGCCGAAGCTCCTCCGCGTGCTCGAAACGAAGGAGTTCCGTCGCGTTGGCGGCAACGCGCCCATTCGCTCCGACGTGCGCGTCATCGCAGCATCGAAGCGTGACCTCGCGCGTGAAGTGAAGCTCGGGAAGTTTCGCGAAGACCTCTACTTTCGTCTCGCCGTCGTGCCCGTCACCGTCCCTCCCCTCCGCGCCCGTCGCGAAGACATCGCTGCGCTCGTGACGCACATGATCGAGAAGGCAGATGGCGGAAGTTCCTTGCAGCTGAAGCCCGAGACGATGGCCGCACTCGAAGCGCACGATTGGCCCGGCAACGTACGCGAGCTCCGAAACGTGCTCGAGCGGGCGCTCTACATGGCCAAGGCCGACGGGAGGAAAGAGGTCGAGCTCGTGATGGTCCCGGGCATTTCCGCGGGTGGCGCAGGCGTGGGTGGACCCGGCGCCAGCGGCTACTCGTTCGACCCCACCGAGTCGTACCGCGACACGCGCGCGCGGCACGACCAAGAATTCGAACGCGCCTACCTGAAGTGGCTCTTGAGTCGCCACAGTGGCAATCTCTCCGCGGCTGCCCGCGAAGCCCGCATGGACCGCAAGCACCTCTACGACATGGCGAAGAAGCACAACCTGCGCGGCGACTCTGAGGAGTAGCCGCGCGGTACGGGTGAGTGGTCACTGGGCGTCGACGCGATCTCTCCGAGTCGAGATCCTTCGCTTCGCTCAGGATGACCTGTGTTTGGGCGATGCTCGCCCAAACACAGGTCACTTCACCGAGGGGAAGCTGAAGACGGCGCCTTCGCGAACGCCGGCCGAGGGCCAGCGCTGCGTGATGGTCTTTCGCTTCGTGTAGAAGCGAACGGCGTCGGGACCGTAGGCGTGGAGGTCGCCGAAAAGCGAACGCTTCCAGCCGCCGAACGAGTGGTAGGCGACGGGGACCGGGAGCGGCACGTTGATGCCGACCATACCGACGAGGATGTGATCGGAGAAGTAACGGGCGGCTTCTCCGTCGCGGGTGAAGATGCACGTGCCGTTGCCGTACTCGTGATCGTTGATGAGCTTCATGCCCTCTTCGAGGGTCTTCACGCGGACGACGCCGAGCACGGGACCGAAGATCTCTTCGTTGTACGTCACCATGCCGGGCTTCACGTTGTCGAAGAGGCACGCGCCCAAGAAGTAACCCTTCTCGTGGCCGGGAACCTTCACGCCACGGCCGTCGACAACGAGCGTTGCGCCTTCTTTCACGCCTTGCTCGACGTAGCCGACGACCTTCTCGTAGTGGGCCTTCGTGACGAGCGGTCCCATGTCGTTCTTCGCGTCCGTACCGGGACCGACCTTCATCTTCGCGATTTCGGTCTTGAGACCTTCGATGACGGCATCGGCGGTCGCATCGCCTACGGCGACGACGAGCGGGATGGCCATGCAACGCTCGCCGCACGAACCGTAGGCCGCGCCCATGAGCGCCGTGACGGCATTGTGGATGTCTGCGTCGGGCATGACGATGGCGTGGTTCTTCGCACCACCGAGCGCCTGGATGCGCTTGCCCTTCGAACAACCGCGGCTGTAGATGTATTCTGCAATCGACGTCGAGCCGACGAAACTGAGCGCATGGACACGCGGGTCGTCCAGGAGTGTATCGACCGCTTCTTTGTCGCCGTTGACGACGTTGAGGACGCCGGGGGGAAGGCCGGCTTCCATGGCGAGCTGAGCGACGAAGAGCGCGCTCGAGGGGTCACGCTCGGACGGCTTGAGGACGAACGTGTTGCCGCACACGATGGCCATCGGCCACATCCACAGCGGAACCATGACTGGGAAATTGAAGGGCGTGATGCCCGCCACGACGCCGAGCGCTTGGTGCTCGCTCCACGAGTCGATACCGGGACCAACGTTGCGGCTGTACTCGCCCTTGAGGAGCTCGGGCGCATAGGAAGCGTATTCGACGTTTTCGATGCCACGCTGGAGTTCGCCCATCGCGTCGCCGGCGACCTTGCCGTGCTCGGCGGTGAGGAGAGCGCAAATCTTCTCCGCGTTTTTCTCGAGCAGGTTCTTCAAGTTGCTCATGACGCGCGCGCGTTTCAGCGGCGGAGTCGCTCGCCATGCGGGATAGGCCTTCTCGGCGGAGGCGATCGCCGCCTCGACAGTGGTCTTGTTGGCGAGGAGGAGCGTCTTTTCGGCGACGCCGGTTGCCGGGTTCCACACTTCCTGAGAGCGGTGCTCACCGAGGACTGTTTTTCCGTCGATCCAATGGCCAATGATGGGGAGTTTCGCCGAGGTCGTCATGCTTTCCTGCTCGTAGCAGGAAAAGGACCGTATGCCTTTCTTTTGTGACGTTCGAGTGACGCTCAGAACACCAACGTGGCGTAGGCCGTGCCGATGTAGGCCCGTGCATTGTTCACGGGTTTTCCTCCGAGCGTGTAGTCGAAGTACTCGAAGTGCACGACGTCGAAGGCCCCGCCCACGCGGAAAGCGTGAAGGAAGCCCAAGAGGCGCTCTTCTTTCCGCTCCTTGCCGTAGGCGATGCGCGCTCCGACCATGTAACTCAAGAAGTGCGAGAGCTCACGGTCTCCCGAGAAATACTGGCCTTTGGGACCGAGCGGGGGGTCGCCTCCGGTGTAGTCGTCGCTCCAGAAGAGGGCCCGCGACTGCAGGTAGAAGCGGCCACGCAGGGCCACTCGGAAGGCCTCGCCGAAGTAGCGTTCGGCCTCGAGCTCGCCCGTCGTACTCTTCACGTCCCACGAGTCGATGTAACCGCGGACGCCGAAGCGAAGCGCAGTCTTCAACGGCTTCAAATAGAGATTCGCGCGGGCCGCGACCGCATGCCGAGCGCGGTCTTCCGGGTGGTGCTCTTCGGCTTTGATACCCTGGCCAAGAACGACGCTACGATAGGGGTTGCTCTGGAAACCGTTCAGAATCTGCGCGCTGTAGACGACCTGAGTCGAAAAAACGGGGGTCCAAGCCTGGGTCCAGCTCCCCTGGAGGCCGTCCACGTCGAGGCCGCGGAGACGCCGGAGGGGGTCGGACGTGAAGCAGCCGTTCGAATTCTCGAGGGCCCGGAAGCGACCGAAGCTGTCGGAAGTACTCTGGACACGATCACAGACCGAGTCGAAGCTCCGCGCGTAGGAGAGTTCGAACTGCGTGTTGTGCTCGTAGGCATCGGTGCGAATGCCGGTCGAGAGCGTGCGCGACTTGTAGTCGTTCTCGGTCGAGTAGCTGAAGCCACCGTTCCATTGAACGTCGCCTTTGCGCAGCGAGAGCCCCCACTGGCCGCGGTGCCGCACGTCCTTGACGCTGGCGGAGGTGACGACGTCTGCTCCGGGGTTGGAAGCTTGGTAGGCAGGCCCTGCCTTGACGGCGACACTCGCGCCAGAGACGATGTCAGCCTCGTAGCCGCCACGCACGTCTATCCACGAAGCCGGACGCGCTGCCAGATCGACCGACGGCGTGTACACGGTCATGTTCGAGCCCGTCGGAGCCTCGTGGTACAGCGTGTGCGCCGTAGAAAAATCGACTGCCTGCGCGAGAGCCGCTCTTTCGCCCAGGAAGAACGTGGCCGCCGAGACGAGCGCGCACGCCACGCCCCCGAGGGAAACTCGGGACGCGATGGAACGAACGGACGCGCCGGAGCGGCTCAGTTGCAACCGCAACCTCCTCCGGTGACGTTCTCACCGCCATAGGAGCCCTCGCGATTCTCGATGGCATGACGGAGCTGCGCCGATGCTGCGTTCTCGGCGTCGAAGCGCATGATGGGGTCGGCAAGAACCGCGCGTTCTTGCGGACGTACGGTGACGCAGCTCGAGCAAAAGACGAGGGATAGCAGCGTGCAAATGGCCAGCGCAATCGACTTCATGTGTCACTTCCAATCATGCTCGTAACCATCTAGAAATAGACACCAAATCCGCCAGTAAAGGTTTGCGCATTCCGGAACGTGTCGGAACGGAAGAGCGTGAGGTTCGTGGCCTCGAGTCGAACGAGGATGCGATTGCGGAGCGCGAAGAGGAAGCCGCCCCCTGCCCTCGCGGCGTAGAGCGACTCTCCCTTCAGCACGAAGGTGTCGGAGTTCGGCACGACGGAGAAGCCGCCAGCTCCGAGCGAGAGATAGGGACAGAGCGCCCAGTCGGGAGCGAAG
The DNA here is from genome assembly GCA_046351415.1 of Polyangiaceae bacterium. Taxonomy (GTDB): domain Bacteria; phylum Myxococcota_A; class Polyangia; order Polyangiales; family Polyangiaceae; genus JABFRG01. The sequence continues at coordinate 115,811 of JAXLYO010000009.1, forward strand.
TGGATGGTGGCACCGCCGCCATAGAGGAGCTGCGCACCATCGGCATAGGCGCCGAGGCCGATGAACCCATCGAGCGTAAGCGTGGGGTGGACGACGATGGACGGTTTGAACTCGAGGTACCCCGCCGCTTCGTGACCTCCGCCGATGACGGGCGTTCGCAGGACGCCGCCGACGATCGCGAGCCCCCCTCGTGCGCCGGTCAACGGAGGCGGCGCCAGAAGGCCCGGCCTACCGGGAGCATTCGGCGCATCCGGGTCGACCGCGTAGGTCTGGACCGTGTCGCCCAGCACGTACGCGATCCGCCCATCAGGCAGCGTGACCTGCAGCCAGTAGCCGGTCGTTTGCCGGGCATCGAGCGCCAGCGTTTCGTCGCGGTGGGCGGTGTGGATGACACGGTAGGAAACCGAAGGCCCTGCGCGCAGTTCGGTTTCGTCGACGACGACCCGCGCGAACGCCTGGTATTCGGTTTTTGCCGGGGCCTCCGCATGCGCACGGTTCGGTGCTCCAAGGAGAGCCGCGGTGAATGAGCCGGCCCACACTGCGACGCCGAGAAGGAGCCTCGCAAAGCGTGCGAACCCGCGCGGGCGAGCGCGGCTCATTTCTGCGCCCACCGGCGAAGGACGTCGATGACCGGATCGTTCGGAGGCAGAACCGCCCGCGGATGATTGGCGCCGCTCGGTCGCACGACAATCGGCGCCGTCGCAGGATCACGACTCATTTCGAGCGACGCGGCCTGCAAATTGGCCTGCGCCGGGCTTCCAGCTCCTAGCGCCGCGCGGGATACGGGATGATCACCTCCGCCGCAGTCGATGCGTGGATGGTTCGTGAGGGGGAGTCCGCTGACGGCCGTCGCGGTGAAGTGACAACCGCCCGCCTTGTCCCCCGCAGCAGGGTCGCCGCTGCCGCATTTTTTGGCGAAGAGGTATTCGGGCTCGACGTGGCAGAAGAAGAAGTCCGCGTCGAAGCTGTCGCTTTCGATCACGAAGTTCGGCCCAGGGTCCACGGTCTCGCAACCCGCGCTCACGGATGCGAGGCCGAACCCTGCACAGACGACCGCGAGCGCTGAACGCCCGAGCAATCGTTGCAGTGGCTGCCGTCGTCGCGGCGTCGCGGACCTCACGCGTTCCACGATACGGGTGAACGCATCTCGATTTCCAGTACCGCGTGTACGGAGTGCGTCGGCATTGTGGGGCGGCGGCCACAGAAAGCGGCACCGAACCCACGTTTGGTGGCGAAGGTCGATTTTTGGGCGCCTGTTTCTTGAATCATTTCCGTTCGGTACGCGGAGTGCAATACCCAAAATACATGAACGCTGCACGTACCTCGCGTCGATTTTGGGTTGATAGAACCGCCCTCGAGTCTGTACAAATTGGGCCGTTGCGGCGAAGTGTCGTATCTTATCTTACATGTGGGTGCATGCACCGACCCACGGTCTGGCAATCCGACCTTCCCCCAGGAGAATCCCACGACATGAAGTTGGCTAAGCACAGCGGCGCAAAAACCCTCCCCTGGTATTTGGCCGCGCTTGCTCCCGTAGCGATCGCTGGTTGCGCCGGAGCCTTCGTTGGTCACTTTGCAGTCGTCACGGTTGCCCTCGGTATCTTCGTGGCCACCCTGACCCTCGGTCGCACGGCGACCACCGCCGGTTCGGCTTCCGGCTCCATCGTGGTGGCCGAAGTCAAAACCGCCGACCGCGCCTGAACCGGTTCCGAACGGCGAACGCCGAAGCGTCGAACCGTGCTAGGCCGTAGTTCATGAGTGACCGCGGCGAGCGTGCCATGAGGCCGGCACGACCGAAAACGCTTCGGGAGTTCACGCTTTCGGACCTCGAGGCGGTCCGCATCCTTCTCCGAGGCGACTCGGTCATCGACTGGCATCGCCTGAACTTCGAGGGCGACGAAGAGGTCCGTGAGTTTTTCCATGCGAATGACTTCGACCTGGACGATGCCCGCGACCGCGCCCGCGTCGAATCCATCAAGGAAGAGGCTGTCGCCTACCTACGGCGGCACTTCGAATATCCCATTCCGAAACCCATCGAACGGGCGACGGTACCGGAGCTGCTCCTCGTAGCGTCCGGCCAAGGGCATCGGCAGACGTGTGCGTGCACCATTCTGAAGTGCATGCACATCATCCATCACCTCGACGGACGCGAGCTGCTCTTCATGCTCCCGCTCTCCGACCAGGAGATGTTCCATGTGGTCGAGGAGAAGGTGTACCGCATCATCGGCGGCATGCTCGCCGACGGCTTCCCCATCACCGAGTTCGTCGGAGGCCGCAAGCACAAGGATTCGCTGTACACGAAGCTCCTTTCCAAGCAGGAGACGATCGCTTCGCAAGTATACGACAAGCTTCGGTTTCGCATCGTCACGCGCAACGCCGACGACATCGTGCCCATCCTTCACTACCTGACGGAGCACCTCTTCCCGTTCAACTACGTCATCCCAGGGCAGAGCATCAACTCGCTCGTGAATTTCAAGCGGACGTGCCAGACGAACGCGCACCTCCGGCCGATGCTGAAGGAGATGCAGGCGGGCAAGGACGAGGACTTCACCCCCAGCGACAACGTTTTTTCGGCCGAAAATTACCGCGTCATCCACTTCGTCGTCGACATGCCGGTCCGTGTTCCGGCCCGCATTTTGGAGCAGGCCCCAGAGAGCGCCCGGCACCTCGGCCCCGTCGTCTTCGTGATTTGCGAGTTCCAGGTCATCGACCAGGCGACGGAAGCCATGAACGAGCTCGGCGAAGCCTCGCATGCACAATACAAGGAACGCCAGAAGAAGGCGGTCATGCGCAGGCTCCAGCTAGGGATGCGTGACCAGCCCGAGAGAAAACGCGCCCGGCCGCGCACGTAGTGCTCGCAATCCCGGGCAGGGTCCCGTAGGTTGCGCCTCATGCGTCTTTTTGCCTCGAAGGTTGTGCCGATCGCCCAGGAATGCGTCCGCGCGCTCGTCGCCGCGAACGACATCGAAGCAACCTCACCGAAAGACGTAGAAGCCGATGTCGTGGCTTGCCTCCAGGGCTATCTCGCCAAGGAGCGCGAAGTGAACGACAAGGCACGTGACCTTTTGGGACGCACGGGACGCTCGAACGAAGACTTCAATCGCGTCCGTGGTCAAATCGCGGATAGCCACGGCATCAAGGTCGGCGAAGAGACACTCGACTTCGTGCTCGACCAGGTCGTCGCGACCTTCCACGACTCCGACAACGTCGACGAGATCTTCGCGGAAGACATCGGCCTGCGTCGTCGCATGATCCCCATCTTCAAAAAGTACATGTCGGACGACAGCGAGCTCGATGCCGAGGTCCGCAGTCAGATCAAGAACGTGAAAGAAGGAACGCCGATGTGGGACGTCGAGTATGCCCGCGTCATGGAACTCACCCGCCGAAAGCGTGGTCTCACCTAAGCAGCCTGAACGGCATATTTCGCATGGCCATTTCTCGCGACGACTTCATCCTCCTCATTCTCTCTTCCCCGAGCGGTGCCGGGAAGACGACGCTGACGCGCCTCCTGCTCGAGCGACTTCCCGAGCTGAAGTTCAGCGTCTCTCACACCACCCGGCCGCCGCGCAAAGGCGAGGTCGACGGCCGCGACTATCGGTTCACGGACCGAGCTCACTTCGAGAAGCTGATCGAGCAAAACGCGTTTCTCGAGTGGGCCGAGGTCCACGGCAACCTCTACGGAACCGCGCGCGAAGAGGTGGAGAAGGCGCAGAACGACCCGAACTGCGGCGGTCTCATCTTCGACATCGACTACCAGGGGGCACGGCAGATTCGCGCGAAGGCTCCCGACGTGGTGGGGGTCTTCATCTTGCCGCCCTCCATGGAAGAGCTCGAAAAACGCCTCCGTGGTCGCGCGAGTGACTCGGAAGAAGTGGTGCAGCGTCGTTTTGCCGTAGCAAAGCGTGAAATCGAGCACTATGCGCTCTTCGACTATCTCATCGTGAACGATGCGATCGAAAAGGCCTTCGACGCCGTGAAAGGCATCATCCTCGCGCAACGATCACGGCGTGGTCGCCGCGCCAAACTCGCCGAAGCCCTGCTTCGCACCGGAAACATCGACGTAAGCGTCCCTTCAGTTCCAGGAAAACCCGCCCCATGACGACATCTGCCGCTCCCGTTCTCATCGTTGGTTCCCTCGCGTTCGATGACCTCGAAATGCCGACAGGCTCGTTCCCGAACGTCGTCGGAGGCGCTGCCACTTATTGTTCGCTGGCCGCTTCGCTCTTTGCCCCCGTGCGCATCGTCGGCGTCGTCGGTGAAGACTTCGACCAGACCATGCTCGAGCACATGAAGACGCGCGGGGTCGATACTGGCGGCGTCGAGCATGTGAAGGGCGGCAAGACGTTCCGCTGGAAGGGGCGCTATGCCGCTGACCTTCTCAGCCGCGAGACGCTCGACACGCAGCTCAACGTGTTCGCCGACTTCCGTCCGAAGGTTCCGGAGTCCTATCGCACGAGCCCCGTCGTCCTCCTCGGCAACATCCACCCTGCCCTGCAGCTCGAAGTGCTCGAACAAGTGCAAAAGCCGAAGTTCGTTGCGCTCGACACGATGAACTTCTGGATCTCGGGTGAGCCGAAGCTCCTGTCCGAAGTCCTCAAGCACGTCGACCTCCTCACCATCAACGATGAAGAGGCACGAGAGCTCTCGGGTATTCAGAATCTCACGAAGGCAGCGGCAGACATTCGTGCACGCGGTCCGAAGAAGCTCATCATCAAGCGCGCCGAGCACGGCGCCCTCTTGTTCGATCAAGACGGTCTCTTCCACACCCCCGCCGTCATCCTCGATTCGGTCCTCGACCCGACCGGCGCAGGCGACAGCTTCGCCGGTGGCCTCCTCGGCTACTTGGCCGCATCGATGGGCCCCACGGGCGAAGTCCCCAGCGAGCGCACACTCCGCCGCGGCATGCTCTACGCGTCGGCACTCGGCTCGTACTGCTGCGAGGAAATCGGCACGAAGCGCATTCTTTCGCTGAAGAAGGCCGATGTCGAAGCGCGCGTCCGGGCCATCGCCGCCATGCTCGACTTCGGCGGCCTCGGCTGAAGTCCTTTCGCACATGACGCACTGCGCCAGGGACGGAGATTTCCGCCATTGGCGCATACATGTGGGGTGCACCGAGTAGGGTGCGCTGCTAGGGTGAACAGCGTCTTGGGCCGGAAGCCTCCGGTTCGGGCGAACTACTATCGTGCGTGTTCGTTTCTACGAGCGTGCGCGCTTGCGGAGGTCTTTCGATGCGTTCTCTCTGGCGCTTTCTTTGGGGTGCGGCGGCTTTTGGTGGAATCGCCGCGTGTTCGGGTGGCGGGTGTTCCTCGTGCGGAATGCAGCCGCTCGCCGCGGGCTATCCGCGAGACCGCGCCATGGACAACGCCGCAGCCATTCGCGTCACGCGCCCAGGCATCGACTTCCTGGCGCAGAATGCTCCGAAGCTCGCGACCTCCGTGCTCGGAGGCAAGCCCATCATCAACTTCGACTTGCCGGAATCCGTGCTGGGGACTTCGACCCTGCTCGGCATCTTCGATGTCACCCCGACCATCTGCAAGGGTGGTCCCGTCGGCAATCCGCCGAACTGCCGCGCCGAGATCAACATCGGCGGAAGCACCTTCAAGATAGACGCGGTGACGCCGAACGCCGTGCGCTTGCAAGGCGTGATTCCGCTTCGCCTGTCCGACACGCCAACGTCCGTGAAGATCAGCCCCGGCGGCACGATGAACGTCCACCTCGGCTATGGCGACGGCAATTGCGCCGGAGCGATCCCGAACGTCAATCCGCACAACCTTCCGGTCGACATCTCGATTCCGCTCATCGCCGAGGGCACGAGCCCGCGTACGGGCTACACGAAGATGGACACCGACAACGCCGACATCAACCTCGATGGGTTGAACGGCGACGACGTGCGCATCTGCGCTGACTGCGGCGGCTTCGGCACGCCCATCTGCAACGCGATCCTCAATTGGGGCGTCCTCAAGGACTTCGTCGTCGGGCAGCTTCGCGGCGGACTCGAAAAGCAGCTGAAGACGGCGCTCGGCGGCTTCACGTGCACGAAAGCGAATCCCACGGCGAACCCGCCCTGCCCAGATGGCTCGAAGCCGGACAACGCGAACCTCACGCTGGCGAAGTGCGTCTACACGTCGACGCCGGACAAATGTGTACCTTCGCTACTCGGCCTCGACGGTCATCTCGAACTCGGCTCGGCGCTGAAGAGCATCTCCCCCGGAACCGAGGGGGCGATGGACCTCGTGCTCGCGTCCGGCGGCGCCATGCAGCCCTTCCCCAAGTCTGCCCCCGACAACGTCGGCTATCAGGGCCACACGCCGAACGGCATCACGCTCGGCATGGTCGGCGGCGCGCTCCCCTCGCCCAAGTCGAACTGTGTCACCCCGGTCGAGCCCGCAACCCCGACTGGCATTCCGATGCCGGACGAAATGACGAAGGACAAGCCCGACAACTGGAAGGACCCGGTTGGGCCTCACGTCGGACTCGCGCTTGCGGGCCGTTACCTCGACTTCACATTCACGAACCTCTACAACAGCGGCTTCTTCTGTCTCGGCGTCACGACGGAGCAAGTTTCGCAGCTTCAGACGGGGCTCGTCTCGGTGCTCGCGCCGAGCATCAAAAACCTCACGCTCGAGAAGAAACCCGCGCCGATGGCGATCACGACGCGTCCAGGCTCCCCGCCGAAGCTCACGCTGGGCGGCGGCACCGACGTGAAGACCGACCCGCTCATCACGCTCAAGCTCGAGAAGTTTGCCGTCGACTTCTACGTATGGAGCTACGACCGGTTCGTCCGCGCCTTTACGTTCACGTCAGACATCACCGTTCCGCTCAACTTGCAGACGGGCAAGAGCGACAAGAATCCGAACGGTGGTCTCCTGCCAACGCTCGGCGCGCTCACGGTCGGGAATCCGAAGCTCAGCAACAACGAGCTGCTCACGGAAGACCCCGACCGCGTCGCGGTGGCGCTCCAAGAGCTCATTTCCGGCCTCGTCGGTCAAATGCTCGGCGGCGGCATTCCAGCCATCGACCTCTCGGGCGCGCTCTCGAGCCTCGGCATCGACCTGACGATTCCGGAGGGCGGCATCCGAAAGATTCGTAAGGACCAAGACGACTTCCTCGCGATCTTCGCGAACTTTGCAACCGCGAAGCCGAAGCCGCTGAAGCTCACGTTCGGCGCGGACATCCTCGGCAAGCGCGTCGATGCGTCCGCGATGGGTCTCACGACGGCGAAAGAAAACACGATGCCCGAGCTCGTCGTGAAGTTCACGACCGATGCGCCGGCCGACTTGCCGGTCGAGTTCTCGTACCGCATCGACCAGAGCCTCCCCTCGCCTTGGACGCAGGACCGCGACCTCGTCATCAAGAAGAGCGACCTTTTCCTGCAAGGACGCCACACGCTCAAGGTAAGCGCGCGCTACGTCGGCGATGCGCAGTCCGAAGGCGTCATGAAGGAGATTCCCTTCGTCATCGATGCGCTCGCACCGCACGGGAAGCTCGACATCGACCCGAAGGACTCCAAGTTCCTCGTGCTCGACACGTGGGACTACGTCTCCGATACCAAGAACATCAAGGTCCGCTCGAAGATCGGTGACGCACCGTTCAGCGCGTGGAAGCCCGTCGGAGAAGAAGAGGTTCGCTTCCCCGCCGACCCGACGCTCACCGTCGAAGTCATGGACGAGGAAGGCAACATCGGTCAGGCCAAGAGCGCGCTCGTTCGCGGGCGTTCCGACTCGACGCTGTCTACGGCCAGCGGCTGCGGCGGTTGCGCGACGCCGGCTTCGAACACGTCGAACACGGGTCTTCTGATCGGCGGCGGTGTGCTCCTCGCTGCACTCCTCGTTGCTCGCCGCCGCGGTCGCGCGGAGCGTGCGACGGCCTCCGGCGCCTTCGCCGAACTTCGCTACGTCGCCGTGAGCGGCGCGAGCCTGCTTGCAGTGGCGAGCTCTTCGCAAGGCTGCGACTGCGGCTCCGAAGATTCGCGCACCATGTGCGGCTCCGACTGCAATCAACCGTGTCTGCCCGGCCTCGGGGTCGGCGTGACCGGTGCATACAGCTCGCTCGCAAAGGCAAAAGACGGCACGATTTGGGTCGCCGGCTACAGCAACTTCGTCGCCGATGACGTGGCCGACGTGGTGTACGGCGACCTCGTCGTGGGTCGTTACGATTCCGGAAAAGACGGCGTTGCCTGGGAGCCGGTCGACGGCGTCCCTGCGCAAACGGAAGGCGTCTGTCCGGCGAATGATTCGAAGGGCTGGCGCAAAGGGCAGCTCGACTCCGGCGACAACGTAGGCCTCTGGACGAGCATCCAGGTCGGCAAAGACGACCACCCGATGGTCAGCTACTACGACGTCACCCACAAGACGCTCAAGTTCGCGTGGAACGACGGTAAAGAGTGGAAGAACCACACCATCACGTCCGGCGGAGATTCTGGTCGTTACGCCAAAATGATCATGGATGGCGGCAAACCCGTCATCGCCTTCATGCGCCTCGAGCCCGGCAATCAGGGCAAGACGCGCTCGAAGGTCGTCGTCGCACGTGCGAAAACCGACCTCCCGAACGCCCAGGGCGATTGGTCCCTCGAAGACGCCTATGTCGACGAAGACGGACCGTGCACGGCAAGCAGCTGCGGCGCCGACGTTTGCGTGAAGAGCTCGCGCACCTGCCAGAAGAAGGTCACGGGCTGTGCGCCTGAATGCGCGGCGGGCAGTGCATGCGTCACGGTGAATTCTGCGCCCTCCTGCGCAGCGCTCGCGGTCGACGGCAGCGATATCTACCCGCTCGGGCAAGGCCTCTACACGGCGTTTGCCAAGGGCGCGTCGGGCCTCGGCATCGCGGTCTACGACCGTGTTCACGGAAACCTCGTCGGCATTCGTCAGTCCGGCGGCAAATGGTCCAACTTCATCCTCGACGGTGAGGCTGGAAAGCGCGGCACGGACGCGAAGGACACCGGTGACACGGGTGTTGGCGCGAGCCTCTTCATCGGTGGCGACGACACATGGCACGTGAGCTATGTGAAGGGCAAACCGAGAAGCTACGCTACCTCGCCGCGAAGGACGGCAAGGTGCTTGGCATCGAAGACGTGGACAACGGCACGGGCATCGACGGACGCCCCTTCCCCGGTGATCGTCACATCGTCGGCGACGACTCGGTCATCCGTGTCGAAGGTGGCATCATCCGAATCGCCTACCAAGACGCAACGGCCCGCACGCTCCGCGTCGCGACCGGTACCATCGACGGCAACAAGCACAAGTGGGCTCTCAAAGAGGTCACCCAGGCCGGAAAGTCCGGCGGCTTTTTCCCGCAGTTCGTCCCCGGCGACAGCCGCGTCTCGAACTTCTGGCAGTCGACGAACAAGCAGACGGGCGGCTCGCTCGGAGGCGTAAGCATCGTTCAGCCCTGACGCGGATGGCGTGGCCTCACCTCGCTGCTGTCTTTGGCGGCGCTGGTGAGGGCGAATTTGAGCGACCGCGCGCGCGAACTGCGACCGCGAAGGATCGCTCTTGCACGCAAGTCCGTCTCGCCGTGACGGCGGGCGCGTCACATCACGCGGCGCGGATGGCGCTGTCGCTCACTTCGTCCACGGCGCGCATGGCGGGGCCGGAGACTCGCTCGCGTTCGCCGGAGACGACGTCGAGGAGCTCTTTCTTGGTCGCCATGCCGCAGTCGAGGAGCGCTTTCATGTAGCCGTCCACGTAGCCGTGGGCGCGCCCGAGCTTGGCGGCGCTTTGACCTTGCTCTCGCGCGACGAGGACGTCGTGGAGCATGGTGCGGAGTTCGGAAAGCATCTCAGACTTGGTTCGCGTAGATGACATGGGGGACTCGCCTCCCGATCACCGGTATCTCTTGCGCGGCTCCTCGGCCAACTTTCTGACAATGGAAGTGAGGCTGAAAGGTGGCGCAGACGTCGCGGTTCGGGTATTCCGCGGAGGTAGTGAACGACAAGCCGGCCAACCCCCCCGTAGCGACCCTTGCTGGCGAATACCTGCGAGACGAACGCGGCCCCGTCGCAACCGCGTTCTTGGCGGTAAGCGGCATTCTACCGGCGCTGGCCCTCCTCGAGCTCGTTGCGCGGCTCGCGCTCAAGTATCGCCGGTCGGCGACCGCGACCTACGACGGACATGCGTTCGTCATGGAGACGCACACGGAGTTGCTCGGAAAGACACTTCGCAAAGAGCGTTGGTTCGCTGGCAGCGATGTCCTTCTGCGACGGCAAGAGCGGCATCCTCAGCTCGCGCTCTACGTGGGCATTGGTGCAGTCCTCGTTGGTAGCTACTGGGGTATCCGCCTCGTATGGGACGGAGTGCGTTCGGCATCCCTCTCGGTCGTCGCGTTCGGCATTTTGTTTCTCGTCGCGGGTCTCGCGCTCGACTACGTGCTCCTGCACTTTGCGCCGAAAGGCCGCGTGCGCTTCTGCCTGGCCCTCACCAACGTGAAGAAGACCGCGCGCATCGGGGTTGCGAGCGAGGCGGAGGTCGATGCCTTCACGAAGGCCGTGATGGCGACGCGTCATCATGCGCATGCACCAGTCGACGAAGCACCGAAAGCGCATAGAGAGAGCCACGAAGCAGCTCCTGCGACCGCGCATCCAGAAGCTCCGTGAACGGAGGCAGCGCATGCGGTGTCTCGGCCTTCCCGGCCGCTTTGCTCGCATCGTCTGCGTTCACGGATACGCGCCGGACTCCGGCGCCTTCGAGATAGCGCTCGGCATAGGAGCGTCCCGGAAGCGCGCGCGGAACGGATACGCTCGCGGCTTCGATGCGCGCTTGGGCTTCTGCGCCGAGAAGGGTGACCTGCCTTGCTAGGCGCACGCGGCCTCCCGATAGCGCGGCTCGTCGAGCGAGCGAATGCGACGACGCGGGCCACAAAGCACGCAGCTCGCACGCCCGCGCATGGTGCGCATGCGAAAAGCGTCGGTTTTGCCGTCGAACGACGCGAAAACGCCGCTCGCGTCGCTCTCCAACAACCCCGCCGCGAGGGAAAGTGCGATGGCCGAAACGACGCCGACAACGGGCCCCATGACGCCCGCCGTTGCACAATTGGGGGCGCCCCCCTTCGGCATGTCTTCGAAGATGCACCGGTAGCAGGGCCCGCCGCCCGCCGCGACCGAGAGAACGGTCCCATGCCACGCGACAGCGGCCGCATGCACGATGGGCGTGCCTGCCAGAAGCGCAGCATCGGCGCACAAGAACTTCGTACCGAAGTTGTCGGCGCCTTCGAGGACGAGATCGTGCCCCGCGAACAGTTCCATCGCGTTGTCGCTCGTGAGGCGCGCCTTCACGGCTCTCACCGACGCGAGTCGCCCCCGGAGACGGTCTTTGGCAACTTCGACCTTGGGACGACCGACATCTGCCTCGGTATAGAGAATTTGGCGATGAAGGTTCGAAGGGTCGACGACGTCCGGGTCGACGAGGGTCATCGATGCGACATGCGGCGCAATCGCTTCGGCGAGAGGACAACCGATGCCTCCGACGCCAACGACGAGGACCCGAGACTGGGCAAGCGGCATGGCCATGACCCGGCCACCCTACCACTCCGCGCCTGCCGTCGCACCCCGGGCGAAGGCCGAGGTCTTCTGTGGTATAATCCGCGTCTTTCATGGCATCTCCCGAACCAAACAACGACGAGCTCTCGGATGCGCGAGCGCTCCATCGCGAGTATCCAGCCATCGACCTCCATGCCGACACGCTCATGTGGTCGCGTTGGATTGGCTACGATCTCCACAAGAGGCACACGCCGCCTTTGCCCATGTCGGCCCTCGGTGGTCATGTGGACGTCCCACGCATGCGTCAGGGGGGCATGGGGGCTCAGTTCTTCGGCCTCGTATCGCTTCCCTTCCTCGGACGTACGCAGGGCCTCGCTCGCAGCGTCGACGAGCAGATTGACGCACTCGATGAGGCCATTTTGCGCAAGCCGAGCAACCTGCGGCTCGTGAAGAACGCAGACGAGATAGTGCAGTGCAAGAAGGACGATGTCATGGGCGCGCTTCTCGGTATCGAAGGCGCCCACACGCTGGAGGGCAGTCTCGACAAGCTGACACACTACGCGAACCGAGGCGTTCGCTATCTCGGGCTCCTCCACTTTTCATCGAATGAAGCAGGCTACCCCGCCTACGGCCGCGACATGCGCCCGGACGAGGGCTTGACACGCTGGGGCTTCGAGCTCATCGAACGCGCGGAGAAGCTCGGCGTCGTCGTCGACCTGGCGCACATCAATCGCAAAGGGTTTCTCGACGCCTGCAGCGTGAGTCGCAAGCCCGTCATGGTGACACACACGGGCGTGCTCGGCGTTCACGAGCACTGGCGCAACATCGGCGACGACCAGCTGCGAGCGGTCGCGGACACAGGTGGTTGCGTCGGAGTCATCTTCTGTCCCAAGTTCCTCGGCGGCGATGGCATCGAACCGGTGGTGAAGCACATGCTGCATATCCTCGATGTCATCGGCGAGGACGGCCCGGCCCTAGGCAGCGATTGGGACGGCTTCATCGTACCCACGAAGGGCCTTGCGGACCCGACGGGCTTGCCCCTGCTCACCGACGCACTTCTCAAAGCGGGCGTGTCCGAGCGCGTCGTCGGAAAGATCCTACGCGACAACGTGATGCGCGTTCTGAGGGACCACCCTGCCCCATGAACCGTGTGGTGGGAGGCCTCGAGGCTCGCGTTCTTCGCGAGCTCTTGATCGAATGGCGTTACATCAATCGCGTGCGCTTTCGTGAACGGCTGACGGCGCCGGCGCTCGAGCTCTCCGACTCGGAATCGAGGCTCGGTGCATGGGTGCGCGAGACGCGGACGATCGAAATTTCTCGCAGCCTCGTGCGAAAGCAGCCGTGGCCTCTCGTGGTCGAGGTGTTGAAGCACGAGATGGCACATCAGTACGTCCACGAAGCGCTCGGCGTGCTCGACGAGAGCGCCCATGGGCAAAGCTTCGCGCGCGTGTGCCGCGATATGGGAATCGACGCGAATGCCAAGGGCCTTCCGCGCACGTACGACGAACGCGAGAAGAAGCTCATCGACCGCGTGACGAAGCTCCTCGCGCTGGCCGAGAGCCCCAACCAGCATGAAGCCGAAGCGGCGATGGTCGCAGCGAAGCGCCTGCTCTCGCAGAACCAATTGGAGGACGCGTTTCGCCAGAACCAGAGCGACTTCGCGGTGCGCTACCTGGGCAAACCCAACGGGCGCGTCGGTGAGGCAGAGCGCCTCCTCGCGGGCATTCTCACGGGGCACTTCTTCGTCGAGGCCATATGGATCTCCGCTTACCGAGCCGAAGACGACCTACGTGGCAGCGTGCTCGAGATCTGTGGACGCGAGACGAACGTCTCCGTTGCCGAGTACGTGCACGGCTATCTGCTCACCACCGCCGAACGCTTGTGGGAGGAACACAAAGAGCACCTCGGCATTCGCAGCAACCGCGATCGACGCACGTTCCTTGCTGGGGTGATGAGTGGCTTTGCCTCCAAATTGAAGAGCGAGAAGAGGCGCCTCTCCGAAGAGGGGCTCGTATGGGTCAAGGACGGTCAGGTCGAGACCTACTTCCGCCAGCGCCACCCGCACGTGCGCAACGTGCGCTACGGAGGCACCGCGCGCCCGCGCTCCTACTACGATGGCCACGCCGCGGGTCAGCACATCCACATTCGCAAGCCTGTCGATGGCGGTCGCGGACCCACCAAGCTCCTCCCCGCCAAAACATGAGGCCCAGCTCACATTCCGCGTCAAACATGGGGAAACCCTCATGTTTGACGCAATAATATCCAGCAGTTACGAGCGAGCCTCAGACCTCAATGTCGGTCGAGTCTGTTCTTGTCGAGCGGTCGAGTCTGTTCTTGTCGAGCGAACCTCAGACCTCAATGTCGGTCGAGCCTGTTCTTGTGGCGCCGCGTCAGTTTCAGTCGGCGTGATAGAGAATGCACTCCCAGCCGGTGTCGATGCCGAAGTTGCCGCCGCATCGCCAGCCCCAGTTGGTGCCGCCGGTGTGAACGCACATGCGGGTCGCGAAGTTCAGGTCTCCGTTGTTGAGGTCTTCGGTATCGCAGCTATTGCGACTCACCGTCACCCCTTGCGGTGCGAATCCGAACGACCAGTTATCGTTGTAGTACCAAGCAACGCCATTGGCATCGTGGACCGAGTTCGAACCCGTCCCTGTGTCGAAGAAGACGTCAGCGCGCGGCGCCTGTGCGGCCACCGTGAAGCTCGCAGCCCCGGTCGGACGGCACGCCATCATGATCTTCCCCTTGTTACACGCGGCCTTCAGCGTCGCCGTAGACGTGTCGTGGTCGTACCCCTCTTTGAAGCACTCGGTCCACCCCTTGGTCGCCGCGGTGACATCGACGTTCGTCTTCACGCCGCTGAAGACGTAGCGGTCGACGCACACACCCGCCGAACAGTAAGGCGTATTGCTGGGGCACTTCTTTCCGCACGACGCGCAGTTGTCCGGGTCCTCGGCGACGTCCGTGCACTTGCCTCCGCACGCAATCTGACTCCCATTGCAGCAGAGTCCCCCCGAACAGCTCTGCCCGAGCGTGCACCGGTTGCCACACGTACCGCAGTTCAAAAACTCTTGCTGGAGATTGGCGCAGTACGGCGCGACCACGCCAGCGTCGGCAGTCGCGGCATCTTTGCCCGAATCGCCCGACGCGGCATCCGTGCCCGCGTCGCTTGGCGACTTTGCCCCGGTGCAGGCGGTGTAGCCCGCAGTGCAGGTGATCTCGCACTTCCCTGCGGAGCACACGTATCCCGCATCGCACTTCTTGCCGCATGCTCCGCAATTCGCGTTGTCGGTCGCCGCGTTCACGCACGTGTCTTTGCCGCCCGCGCTGCACTTGGTGCTTCCCGACGGGCAGTCGACGACGCACTTGCCCTGTGCGCACATCTCACCTTGACCGCACTTCTTGCCACACGCTCCGCAGTGGTCGTCGCTCGTCGCGGTGTCGACGCAGTCCGTGCCACACGTCGTCTTCGGCGCTGCGCACTTCCCGACGTTTCCGCTATCGCTTCCGGTCGCTCCGTCGCCCGTTCCCGTACTGGAGTCCTGCTGTGACGAACCGCTGCTGCTTCCCGTACCCGAGTCGGAGCAAGCCCAAAGGAAGGAGCCGAAGATGGCGCCGAAAGTGGTGACGAACAGAAGCTGACGTGATGACAAAGATCGCATGGCGCCATGAGATGCTCCGCGATCGTCCAAGTCAAACCTTTCATGCAGGCGACTTGTGTCCAGAATGAAAAACGAATGGCATTCCAGGAGGCTTCACCAACCACGCGAACGTCCCACAACGGAAGAGCTCTCTCCTATCCTTCGCAATGTTCAACACTTACGAGCCCTCGTCGAGCCCAGCGTCCTCCTGGCCGCTTTCGGCGAGGACACGTGCCGAACAGCTCGCGAGGCTCAGCGCGGGACACACCATCTCACGCCGCAGCTGCAATGGTACGCAAGCTGGGTCGCGCTCGTGCACTTCACAGCACCGTCGCGTTCGTCACCGCCTCCGCAGCGCGGGCAGCGCGCATACGGAAAGGCATCGGCCTGCGCTCGCGACAGGCCGTGCTGGGCTTCCCGGGTTGGTAAGTCGCAATGTTCACACCTCTTCATCGCTGCCCCAGGGCATGACGTATTCGCGACGCTTCCCGGTCTTCGCGGTAAACACGAGGTGCTGAACGACGTCCTGCTTGTCGTCGAAACGAGCCACCTCCACGCACGATCCGTTCCGACCGAGATGCACAACGCTACCCTCGTCTTGAGCCACCAGCTTCGCGTCGGGCGGAAGCGCACGCTCCCACTCCCGCCGCGGAATCGGCGCTGAAAGTGCCTCGTCCCGGATGGTCGAAAGGCTGCACCCCACTCCGCCGCGCAGCCCGGCCGTTTCGCCCACCTGGAGCGCCCGAACAAGAGCATCGAACGTCGCGCACCTTAGACTTGCCCTCCCCCGCAGCCAAGGTGTCCCCAGGACATTTCGTTCGAGCACGTAGCTGTCGCTCATCGCAAGAACGAATACGTCGTCGGACGCCACATCGTCGACCTTCAACCCTAGACCCTCCACGAATGGGTCCACGGCAGATGTCGCGTCCACCCAGAAGCGCGCCCTCCGCAGTGGCGCGCTCTTCATTCCCACCACCCGCTCGATCCACTTCTCCGGCGAAACCGCGAGCTCGCCGACCTCCCGATCCATCCGCGAAACATGGAGCCATGAATGTTCGCGAGGACTCTTCGGCCGATAGGACATGAGGACATCCGCGTCGTCGCTCGTTCCCACCAGTACGACTGCATCACGTTCGTTCACTTCTGGCTCGATGTCGCGCGAAAGCAAGTGACCGACACCGAGCCCGATCGCACTCTTGTCGGGGTCGATGAACCAGCCGCCATATCGCTGCTCGAAGGCGACGAGCCGCTGGACGAAGTCCGCGCCGAGGTGACCAAAGCGCTCCAAAAGCATCTCGGCGCCGGCAAGCTCCTTCTCGCGCCGACTTTTCGTCTTGCGGAGAAACGTCTGTGCTCGCTTCGACAACGAAGAAGGAAATGCCAGCTCTTCTGAGGTGCTCATGCTAGGACCTTGGCGGAACAATCGCGCATTGTGAGTCGCGACGCCCGAAGATAGTATCCGCCGCTCATGGAATTTTCGAGCGAGCACGAGCCGATTCCCGAGGGCAAAGACCCGGCGCTCTACAGCGCCGACTTCGCGCCTACGCCCGCGAGCAAGCGCAATTGGTCGACGTACAATTTCGCGGCCCTGTGGGTCTCCATGGCGCATTGCATTCCTACCTACATGCTCGCCGCAAGCCTCATCGGCATGGGCATGAACTGGTGGCAGGCGCTCATCACCATTCTCGTCGGCAATGTCATCGTGCTTGCCCCCATCTTGCTCAATTCACATCCGGGCACGCGCTACGGCATTCCGTTTCCGGTCTTCGCGCGTGCATCGTATGGCGTCTTTGGTGCGAACGTTCCCGCCATCATGCGCGCCATCGTCGCGTGCGGTTGGTTCGGCATCAACGCCTGGATCGGCGGTGAAGCCCTGCAAAAGCTCTTCAAAGCCATGCTTCCGAGCTGGCCCACGCTTCTCGGCTCATCGCCCGTCGGTGGTTACCTTCCGACCGTGTGGCTCAGTTTCCTCCTCTTCTGGGGCCTCAACATTCTCATCGTGTACCGCGGCATGGACTTGCTCCGCAAAGTGGAGAACTGGGCCGCCCCGTTCGTGCTCGTCGCCGCGGCAGCTGCTCGTCGCATGGGCCATCTGGCGGGCCACGGCTTCCACCACGGACGGCTCTTCAGCGGCCCGGCAAGTTCCAGACGCAGCGAGCTTCTGGAGGGTCTTCGTCCCCAGCGTCACCGCCATGATCGGCTTCTGGGCGACGCTCTCGCTCAACATGCCGGACTTCACGCGTTTCGGTCGCTCCCAGCGGAGCAGATGGTCGGCCAAGTCGCAGCCCTCCGACCACGACAGTCTTCTGCATGGGCGTCATCGTCTGAGCGCCGCCATCGAAATCTACGGCGAGGCGATGTGGGACCCCGTCCAGCTCGGGAGCCGCTTCGAATCGCGCCTTCTCGTCGCAGTCTCGATGTTCACCGTGATCGTCGCCACGGTCGCCGTCAACATCGCGGCCAACGTCGTCTCGCCTGCGAACGACTTTGCCAACCTTGCTCCGAAGAAGATTTCCTTCAAGACCGGCGGCCTCATCACCGGTGTCGTTGGCATCCTGATGATGCCGTGGAAGCTCCTCGCAGACCCCGCGAAGTACATCAACAAGTGGCTCGTCGGCTACTCGGGGGGGCTCGGGGCCATCGCCGGGATCCTCATCGTCGACTACTGGTTCATTCGCAAGACCAAGCTGGACGTCGACGCTCTCTACGAACGTCGTGGGCTCTACGCCTACGGCTCTACCCTCGGGACGAATTGGGTCGCCATCGTCGCTACGGTCGTCGGTTGCGCGGCAGCCTGGATTGGCGCCTTCGTCCCCGCACTCCACATCATGTACGACTACGCATGGTTCGTTGGGCTCTTCGTCTCCGGCGCCGTGTATGTTCTCGGCATGATGGTGGCCTACCCCGAGCACGCGCGGGACCCGCTGAAGGGCGCATCGACCTCGTCCGCTGGCTGACGGATGTCGTTGTGCTAGGTTCCCCGCCATGACGATCCTCGAGAACATCAAGAAGCGCGCGATGGAAGCCATGAAGGCCAAGGACGCCGTCGCGTCGAGCATCCTTCGCCTCGCCGCCTCCGAAGTTCAGATGGTCGAAACGCGTTCCGGAAACCCCGTGACCGACGACGAGGCGGCAGGCGTCCTCCGCAAGCTCATCAAGTCGAACGAAGAGACTCTGCGCGCAACCAATGGCGCCGAAGAGAAGGCCACGCTCGAACGAGAGAACGAGCTGCTTTCGAGTTTCCTTCCGAAAGGTCTCAGCGTCGACGAGATCGCAGCCGCCCTCGCGCCCGTAGCTGACGCCATTCGTGGCGCGGCCGCCGATGGTCCTGCGACCGGCATCGCGATGAAACACCTGAAGCAATCGGGCATCAGCGCCCAAGGCGCCGACGTGACGAAGGCCGTCGCCAAGCTCCGCGCGTAGTGCCCCCGTCGCGCCCAGGCATATAGGCGGCGCGCTCTCTTTGACGCGAGGCAGCGACCGCAACGTCGGATCGTATGGGTCTATGGATAACCCGCTGGCCGATAGTATCTCCCGCCATGCCATTCCGTTCGGTCCGTTCCCTCGCACTGCTTCTCGTTCCTGCACTTGCGATCGCCGCGTGCGCAACAGAGGTGGAGTCGGGAGGCGGCCTGTCCACCGACAGCGGCACGTCGTCTGCCGGCGGAGGGAGCGGAGGCGATGGAGGCGCCCTGGGCCACGACGGCGGGGCATCCGACGCGCGTGCGGATGCATCCCCGGATGCAGCTGCGCCAGTCGTGTGCACCTATCACCTCTCCCCGACAGGAAGTGACGCTGGGGCCGGGTCGCAAGGCGCTCCGTGGTTCTCACTCAGCAAGGCTTGGACAGTACTGAAGCCCGGCGACACACTCTGCCTGCACGGCGGTACCTATCGGTATACCAAGTCGCAATACCTTCAGGGCCTGAGCGGCACCGCCGGAAAGCTCGTCCGCATTTGGGCAGTCCCTGGGGAGGTTCCGGTTCTGACCCGAGATCCGAGCTACACGATCATACCGGGCCAGAACCAGGACCTCATCTACCTCGAGGGCGACTATTTGCACTGGCGAGGCATCGAGATTTCGGGATTCAGCCAACGCCCCGGTGAAATCCCCTTCCCTGCTTTTCGTGCAGGCTACACCAATCATTCCATCTTCGAGGCTATCAACTACCACCACAACATGTCCGGGCTGCAGATCCGCGGTGACTCCACGGACAATCTCTTTCTCAACTCGGACTTTCACCACAACCAAGACCCGTACGGCTCCGATGGGAACGGCAAGGACGCTTTCGATGGGTCCGACGGTCTCGATCTCACGTTCAACAACGACACGACAGGCGCCCCCAACATCATTCGCGGCTGCCGCGCGTACTGGAACGCCGACGACGGGTTCGACCTCTGGGACAACAACGGAAGCATCGTCATCGAAGGCTCTTGGGCGTTCTACAACGGCTACGTTCCCGACACGTTCAATCACGCAGGGAATGGAACAGCCTTCAAGCTCGGGACCACGAGCAAGCCCGCGATCCTCAGCAAGTACACCCGGACGATCAAGAACAACCTGGCGTATCGAAACTACTTCGCAGGCTTCGTCGAGAACGACTCTCCCACGAAGTTCTACGTCTACAACAACACGTCCGTCCTCAGCGGCTACACGAATTATTGGTTCGGCGCCTGGAACAACGGAAGCACGGCGGTCGTGCGAAACAACATCGACCACCAGGGAGGCGAAGCGCCAGGCCCCTTCAATGGAGGATCTCTCGTCGACCACAATAGCTGGAACGGTCATGTCGTGAATGACAGCGACTTCGAAAGCCTCGACGCGTCGCAGTTGCTGCTTCCTCGCCTTGCAGACGGCAGCCTCCCACAAACGACGTTCCTCCGCCTCGCCCCGAGCTCAGACCTCGTCGACACGGGCATGGATGTGGGCTTGCCCTACCTCGGCACTGCCCCGGACATCGGCGCGTTCGAACGAAAGTAGCGGCGCCGAGCGGCTCGTCCTGCGCCGCTCGACGCCGAACTACGCGCGCTTCGGAAGCGTGCGCTGCACCGGCTCCGGCAGGCCGGTCTTGTTGCGGAGCATCTGGTTCTCGAAGAACCCGGGGAAGCACGGGCGGTTCACGTACTTGCCGAAGCCCTCGACCGTCGAGAGCGATTTGCCGTCCCATGCGAGCTTACCGCGCGTGAATGTCATCGCGCAGTTGCCCGTGACTTCCATGCCTTCGAAGATATTGAAGTCGATGTTCTGATGATGCGTCTTCGCCGAGATGGTCCGCGTCTTGTTCGGGTCCCAAAGGACGACGTCTGCGTCGGCGCCCGCGGCGATGACGCCCTTCTTGCCGAAGACATTGAAGATCTTCGCGCAGTTCGTCGACGTCACCGCCACGAACTCCGCCGGCGTGAGCTTGCCGGTGCGGACGCCATGATGCCAGAGCACGGACATGCGATCTTCGACGCCGCCCGTGCCGTTCGGGATCTTGCGGAAGTCTTCGAGGCCTGCCTGCTTTTGCGGCGTGCAGAAGCAGCAGTGGTCCGTCGCCGTCGTTTGCAACATGCCGGATTGGAGCCCACGCCACAGGGCAGCCTGATGCTCCTTCGCGCGGAAGGGCGGACTCATGACGTAGTGCGCCGCAGCGTTCCAATCGGGGTTGCGATACACGCTGTCGTCGATGACGAGATGTTGTGCGAGCACCTCCGCGAACACGCGTTGCCCTTCGAGCTTTGCCCGCGTGACGGCTTCGAGCGCGTCGATGCAGCTCGTGTGGACGAGGTAAAGCGGCACTCCGAGCACTTCGGCGATCCGAATAGCGCGATTCGCGGCTTCTCCTTCGACCTCCGGCGGACGCGAGAGCGGGTGTCCTTCGGGACCGCGGAAGCCGCGATCGTAGATTTCCTTCTGCAGCCTCCATACGAGCTCACCGTTCTCGGCATGCACCGTGCATAGTGCACCGAGTTCGCGTGCGCGCGTGAACGAGTTCACGAGCACTTCGTCGTCGCACATGATGGCCCCCTTGTAGGCCATGAAGTGCTTGAAGCTATTGACGCCGTAGTCCTTCGTGAGGGTGCCCATGTCGGCATGCACGCTGTCGTCCCACCAGGTAACTGCGACGTGGAAGCTGTAGTCGGCCGCAGACTTCTGCGCCCACTCACGCCACTTCTTGTAGGCGCCGAGCAGGCTTTCTTTCGGGTCCGGGATGACGAAGTCGATGATCATCGTCGTGCCTCCGGCAGCCGCGGCACTCGTGCCAGAGAAGAAGCTCTCGGACGCCTTCGTACCCATGAACGGAAGCTCCATATGGGTGTGCGGATCGATGCCGCCGGGAATGACGTAGGCTCCGCCCGCATCGACCACCTTCGCGCCACTCGGCACCGCGAGATTTGCTCCCACGGCCGAGATGGTTTCGCCGTCGATGAGCACGTCCGCGCGCGCTTCGCCCTCGGCATTGACTACGGTTCCGCCGCGAATGATCGTCTGGGTCGTCATGGTTTCGTAGGCTAACGCAAGGCCAAGAGAGCGCAAGCGAGATGGCAGACCGCAACTTTGGAACAGCCTCTAAGGCTTGCCTGCCGCTTTGGCGACCTCGCGATCGCCGTCATTCTTGAAGCCGGCAATGAACACCCTCGCTCCAGCCGGGTCGCACGTTTCGACGGCGCGGAGGGCAGCGACCCTCGCGATGGAGACATTCAGCTTGTTTCCGGCAACGGCGCGCGCGAACGCTGCACCACGAACCTTCGCGGGTGCTGCAGTCTTGTCCAGATCACACATGCGATGGACGCCTTCGACGTACCCCGTGGGGACGATCGTCGTGGCGCGTCGCTCGACGACTTCGAGGAGCTTGTCCTGGTTTCCGAGACATTGCTTCGAGGCGCCGAGGTTGCGTGCGGCCCTTCCTCCGACCTCGCCCGACGGGTCTTCGAGCCGCCCTTCCCACGCGGCGCACACTTCTGCGTCGAGACCCGACGCACCGAAGACGAGCTGGTCCACGAGAGCGAAACGAATCTTCTCGTCGGGCTCTTTCATCGCCTCGAGCGCGAACACGAAGACTGGTCGCGATTTGGGATTCGCCGTCAACAGATGCGTGAACGCGGCCCGACGCACTTCCGGGACGGATCGGCTCTTGACGAACTGAATCACCTCCTCGGTCAAGTGGGCCTTTTCGACGTCGATGTGCGAGACCGCGGTCGCGAGCATGAGGGCCGTCTCGGCCTCCGATTCGTTCGTTGCCGCCGTCACGAGGCGTGCCGCCAGTGGGCCATTCACGCGATATCCCTCCGAACGCGCGATGCCCCGCGCCCCGAGGAAGCGCACGCGAGAGTCCGAGTCTTCGAGCATGTTCACGAGCGTCGCATCCCTGCCCGGTTGTCCAACGAAGAGTCCCGTCGTGTTCCAATTCCGAAACGCAGCGCAGTCGGCGTTGAACGGCGCGGGAGGCGCCGGCGGACAGGCGAGCGCACTCCGCGCGAGCGCGACCACCGCCGGATCGTTGCCCGGAGAATCGAGTCTCCCGCGTCCGCCAAGACTCGCATCGACCTTGGTGCTCGCGCGTTCTTCGCCCCCGCCAGTCTTGCTACAGGCTGCGCAGAACAGAGCGATGACGACGGACGCGCGATAGATCACTTCTTCTTGGGCTTCAGGAGCTCGACCGCCTCTTCGGCAATCCACTTCTCCTTGTCTTTCGTGAACTTGGCAACGAAGGCTTTTCCGCCGGCCGGGTCACACGCCATGACGCCGCGAAGCGCGTACTTCCGAACGAAGACCTGGTTGCCGGTAGCGGTGAGGCCCTTCGCCAGAGCGGCGCCCTTCGACTTGTGGGCAGGTTTCGCCGCCTCGTCCTCGCACATCTTCTGGATGCCGTAGGCGAAGCCGCTTTCCTTCTTCGCGGCACCATCCTTCGCCTTGTCGACCGCGGCCAGAAGGACGTCGTAGCTGGCAACGCAGTGATGGTACATGCCGAGTAGCTCGGAGGACTTTGCTGCTACGTCGGGTTCGGAGTCGAAAACGTGCTTCTCGAAGACTTTGCACGTCTCCGAATTCGAAAGACCGCCTCCGATCCAGAACGCCGAGATGGCTTCGCGGCGCATGTCCTTGTCCGGGTCGTCGGCCATACCGACCATGAAGTCGAACGTCGGACGATTGCGGTTGTTCGTGAATAGGATGTGGCTCACGATCGCGCGACGAAGTGGGACGAGTGGGTGCTTCTTGACCATCGCAACGATCGGGTCGAGGAGGCCTGTCTTTTCGACATCGATGCGGCCGATGATGTCCCCCATCGAGCGCGCCACGGACTCGGACGTCTCCGCGTTGGCGGCGGCGATGACACGCGTTGCCATGGCCTTGTCCGTTCGGTAAACCGCCTTCGAGTCGTCGAGCGTGAGAGCCGCGAGGTAACGGACGCGCGGGTCTTCGTCTTCGAGCATGTTGATGAGCGTGGCGTCGACCGGCCCGGAGAGGAGCTTCGCGTCGCGAAACGCCTTGTAGGCCGCGCAATCCGTATCGAAGAGATAACCGCTCGAGCCCTTGGGGCAAGCGAGGGCCGCCTTCGTGAGGGTAACGGTCTTCGCATCGTTGTCGGCAGCTCCGAGGCCGGACGATTTTCCGCCGTCGCCACTGGCTACACCGCCATCGGCGAGCAGATTCTTTTTCTTGCAGCCTGCACCGAATACGACGAGCCCGGCGACGATGGCTACGGAGAAGAGATGGGAAAAGCTTCGTTTCATGTGTGGTTCCTCTGCGTGTACTACTCGCGCGGTGAGAAGACACTTCCCTTCCGAACAGGGCAAGGCCGAATTTGGCCTCCCTCGCCCATCGAAGCGCATTTCGGAGAGCGTTTCGGAGAACGTTCCGATGGGCCCCGCGGCCGCCTCGACTTGCCCTTGACCCCCGACGATTTCAGAGCAAAACTGCGCCCTTCGCCGAGAAGGAAGGTTTCATGGCTCGTAACGTCACCGTCGGACTGATTCAGTGTGCGACGCCCTTCGACGCAAGTTGGAGCGTCGAGAAGATCAAGCAAGACGCTCTCGATCGGCACATCCCCTTCATCGAAGAAGCGGGTAAGCGAGGTGTCCAAATTCTGGGCCTGCAGGAAATCTTCAACGGCCCTTACTTCTGCCCCAGCCAAGACCCGAAGTGGTACGAAGCCGCTGAAGCCTGCCCCGGCCCCGTGACGGCCATCATGCAGGGCTACGCGAAGAAGTACCAGATGGCGATCGTCGTCCCCATCTACGAACGCGAGCAGGCGGGCGTCTATTACAACACCGCCGCAGTCATCGACGCCGACGGCACGTACCTCGGCAAGTACAGGAAGAACCACATTCCGCAGACCAACGGCTTTTGGGAGAAGTACTTCTTCCGCCCCGGCAACATGGGCTACCCCGTGTTCGAGACGCGCTACGGCAAGGTCGGCGTCTATATCTGCTACGACCGGCACTTCCCCGAAGGCGCGCGAATCCTTGGCTTGAATGGGGCAGAGATCGTCTTCAACCCCTCGGCGACCGTCGCAGGTCTTTCGCAGTACCTCTGGAAGCTCGAGCAACCTGCGCACGCGGTGGCCAACGGCTACTTCGTCGCTGCCTCCAATCGCGTCGGCACCGAAGCCCCGTGGAACATCGGAAAGTTCTACGGCACGAGCTACATCGTCGACCCCCGCGGCAACTTCCTTGCAGCTGCCTCGGAAGAGAAGAGTGAGCTCGTCGTCGCGACGTGCGACCTCGACATGATCGAAGAAGTCCGGCGAACGTGGCAGTTCTACCGCGACCGCCGCCCTGAAACCTACGAGACCATGGTGAAGCTCTGATGCTTAAACAAAGTCGCCTCGAGCAAGAGCTCGAGGACAAGAAACCGCTCTACACCGAAGCCCAAGCACGCGCCGAGGCCGAGCGTTGCCTCTATTGCGTCGATGCTCCTTGCATCAAGGCATGTCCCACGCAGATCGACATCCCGACCTTCATCAAGAAGATCGCGAGCGGCAACGTGAACGGCAGCGCCAAGACGATCTTCGAGCAAAACCTGCTCGGCTACTCTTGCGCACGCGTATGTCCCGTCGAGGTCCTTTGCGTCGGCGATTGCGTCTACAACGGCTGGGATCGAGACCCGATCCAAATCGGTCGGCTGCAACGCTTCGCAACCGAGACGGCCACGGCCAAGAAGTCGGCGAGCGACCTCTTGCCGAAGAAGCCGCGCAAGCCCGATGGGCAGCGCAAGAAGGTGGCATTGATCGGCGCGGGCCCCGCCTCGCTCGCCTGTGCAGGGTACCTCGCGCTCGAAGGTCACGAAGCCGTCATCTTCGAAAAGCGGGCGGTCTCCGGCGGCCTCAACACGACTGGCATCGCGCCCTACAAGCTGCAGGCGGACGCAGCCATCCATGAAGTGGAATGGGTCAAGTCGCTCGGCGTCGAGATCAAGAACGGCGTCACGGTTGGTCCTGCCGCCTCGAACGCGACGTACACGGGCAAGAAGCTCCTCGAAGAGTACGACGCGGTCTTCATCGGTGTAGGGCTCGGCGACGACAGCAAGCTCGGTATCCCGGGTGAAGACGCGGCGGGCGTCTATGGCGCCACGGCGTGGATCGAGACGATGAAGCTTGAGCTACCGAAGGGCACGAAGCTCGGGCGCGTGCTCGTCATCGGCGGCGGCAACACGGCCATCGACGTCGCGCGTGAGTGCGCGCTGCTCGGCGCCGAGTCGGTCACGATGGCTTATCGTCGCGGCGTCAAAGACATGAGCGGCTACGTCCACGAAATGGAAGGTGCGCGCATCGAAGGCGTGAAGCTCGAGCTGAACGCGCAACCCGTCGCCGTCAACAAGGACGCCAGCGGCAAGGTCACGGGCGTCATGTTCCAGCGAACGAAGGACGGCCGTCCCGTGCCGGGCACTGACTTCGAAATCCACTGCGACATGGTGGCGCTCGCCATTGGCCAATCGAAGCTTCGCGACCTTGCGAATGCCTTCGACGGTGTCGAACTCGACAAGCGGGGCTGCATCGTCGCTGACCCAGCGACAGCGCAAACCGGAAATCCGAAGGTGTTCGCCGGCGGCGATTGCATCAACGGTGGCAAAGAAGTCGTCAATGCGGTCGCGGACGGTCGCAACGCGGCTCGCGTTCTCATCTCACGCTGGCATCAGCAGTAAAGAAAGTTTGATTCATCATGGCTGACCTCAGCATCGACTTCTGCGGCATCAAGTCCCCCAATCCTTTCTGGCTCGCCTCCGCTCCCCCCGCAAATACGGGAGAGCAGGTCATGCGGGCCTTCGACGCCGGCTGGGGCGGAGCGGTCTGGAAGACCCTCGGCGACCCCATCGTCAACGTCTCGAGCCGCTTCGGTGCGGTCGACCTGAACGGCTACAAGATGATGGGCCTCAACAACATCGAGCTCATCACCGACCGTTCGCTCGAGCAGAATCTCAAGGAGATCGCCGAGGTCAAGAAGCGCTACCCGAAGCACGCGGTCATCGCTTCACTCATGACGGAAACGAAGGACGACTGGCGCGTCCTCATCAAACGCTGCGAAGACGCTGGCGCCGACGGCCTCGAACTCAATTTCGGCTGCCCGCATGGCATGTGCGAGCGCGGCATGGGCTCCAGCGTGGGCCAAGAGCCGAAGCTCCTCCAAGAGATCACCTCGTGGACCAAGGAGTTTGCGAAGACGCCGGTGCTCGTCAAGCTGACGCCCAACACCGGCGACATCCTCGAACCCGGCCTTGCCGCGGTTGCCGGCGGCGCTGACGGCCTCTCGCTCATCAACACCATCAAGAGCATCGTCGGTGTCGACCTCGACTTGCTCGTTCCGGTTCCGCGCGTCGGCAATGCGTCCTCGAACGGCGGCTATTGCGGCCCCGCAGTGAAGCCCATCGCACTCCACATGGTTGCGGCGCTCGCTCGCGACCCCGGCATCAAGATCCCCATCTCGGGGATTGGCGGCATCTCCAATTGGAAAGATGCGGCGGAGTTCATCGCACTCGGGTCGCTCAGCGTCCAAGTGTGCACGGCCGTCATGCACTACGGCTATCGAATCGTCGAAGACATGATCGAAGGGCTCTCCGAATACCTCGACTCGAAGGGCATGAAGAGCGTGAACGAGCTCCGTGGCAAGGCCGTCCCGGGCTATCGCGAGTGGGGTGACCTCGACCTCGGCTACAAGATCGTCGCGAAGATCGACAAGGAGAAGTGCATCGGTTGCCAGCTCTGTGTCACCGCCTGCAACGACGGTGCTCACCAGTGCATATTCACGGGCGACGAAGAGAAAGTTCGCCCGCCGCACGCCCACACGCATGGCAAGGCAAAGCCCCCGAAGCCCTTCCCCATCGGCACCATCGCGGGCAATCGCGTTCCCTGGGTCGACGAGCCGGAATGTGTAGGCTGCAACCTTTGTCAGCTCGTGTGCCCCGTCTCGGGCTGCATCACGATGGTCGAAGAGCCCGGCGGAAAGCACGAGAGCTGGAACGACCGCGTCCGTGAAGGCCGCACCAAGAACGCCGACGGCATCCACGACAAGCCATCCACCTGAGACGCGCTTCGGCCATGGCTGGTGGTGCGCTCGTCCCGTGGTCCGAATCGAATACCGAGGAAGGATTCTCCCTCTCGTTCGAGGGGGAGAACATCGACGTCAAAGAGGACTTCGAAACGAAGGCCTTCGCGTCCAACGTGAAGACGCCCGCCGAGGAGGACCGCGGCGGGTTCACGAACGTCCGCTCACGAAAAGCCCTTACCCCCCGAAGGCTCGTCGGAATCGCCGTGGGAGGCTCGCTTGCCATCATCGTCGGCCTCATCGCGAGCTTTGCTGGCGTGGAAAGCAGTCCTGTGCGCAGCGTGCTCGTCTTCGGGGCCTTCTTCGCAGGGACAATCGGCGTCGAGGTCGCCGCGGGGGCCTTTCATACGCAGAAGGAAGTGAGGGAGCGCAACTCGGTGCAGGAGACGTTCACGCTTTCGCTGACCCCGAAGACGTTCGCCATACATGGAAGCCATGGCACGAAGGATTCGATTCCCCTAGACGACATCCGAGGCTTCGAAGGGGCGCTGGGAAAGCTCTTCCTTGTCGCGCCCGACGGAACGAAGCGACGATTGCCGTGTTCGCTACCGGGAGCTCACGATCGCCTCGCGATGCGTCTGAACGAAGTCTTGGTCGAGAAGCGCGCCACTGTGTACCGCTGACCCCATCCTGTTACACTCGAGACATGCGTGTTCGCCTCTTCGTCTTCGCGACTTCCGGTACACTCTTGGTCATCGCGGGTCTGCTCGCTTGCGGTGACGAGGCGAAAACTTCCCCGTTCGCGCCGGAGCCGGGCCCAGATGCATCCTCGGACGTCGGCAAGCTACCTCCCTTGTTCGGGGATAGCGGCATCACGCCCGACGCAAACGCCTCCGACGCGTGCGGCCCGAATCTGACCGGTATTCTGCGCGACTTCAAACCCGCGACCGATCCCGGCGGTCACCCCGACTTCCAGTACGACGTCTTCGGTCCCGAGCTCGGCATCGTCGCGCCGACCCTCGGCTCGGACCTCAAGCCCGTCTACAATGCGGCGGCTGGGCAGATTGCCGGCGGTGGCATCCCGGGGGCGCCGAACGTGCATTCCACGCACGGCGGTGCGGCCTTCGACCAGTGGTACCGCGATACCCCGAACGTCAACGTTCGCGAACTCTACGTGTTACCCGTCATCGACGAGAACGGAAAGCAGGTGTTCGACTCGACCGCGTTCTTCCCGCTCGACGGTAAGGGGTTCGGCAACACGGGCGACGCCGGGCACAACTTCCACTTCACATTCGAGCTCCACACGGAGTTCGAATACCGGGGCGGTGAGGTCTTCAAATTTCGCGGCGACGACGACGTCTGGGTCTTCTTGAACAAGAAGCTCGCAATCGACCTAGGCGGCATCAAAGGGGCGCTCGACGATTCCATCGACCTCGATGCAAACGCCGCGAAGCTCGGACTCACGAAAGGCCAAGTCTACGCACTCGACTTCTTCTTTGCGGAGCGCCACACGACCGAGTCGAACTTCCGCCTGGAAACGACGCTCAAGTTCGTGAACTGCGATCCGATTATTCCGAAGTGACGCGCGCGAGGCTGCTGCACCGAAGACAAAGCAAAACCCGGCCAGGCGGAGTTCGCCGAGCCGGGTCTCCTGATTCGAACAGCCTACTTGTTCGGCGCTTGGAGGCAGTTCGACGTCGGTGCCTGCGGGGAAGCCTGCGAAGGCGCCTGGCAGCAGTACGCGCTCACGAGGATGCCTGACTGGCTCTTCCGGGAGCCGGTGCTCACGTCGGTGCGGGTCGAGGTACGAACGCGGCGCAAATTGAGATTGAGAGTCTTCATGGGGTAAGTCCTTTGCTGGGTGGGGGTGGAAGAACCTCGCTACCGTGCTGGCTCTTGGCTTCGGTAAGGGCTACTGCACGACCCGGGCCAAGCCTTGGAACGGTCCCTTTTCGTCCCTGCGTAGAATTTGCGCGCAGTCGCGGCACACAAAGTCAGCTGCGGAGCGTCACCTGTTGACGGGAAGACATCATCTCGTGGTTTTAGTGGCACAACCCGCCAATACTGGACTCGAGTGACACGAACCGTCGACAGGTCGGGGCGCAAAAACTTCGGCGCCGTCGTCTGGCACTCCACGTCGTGAGAGACGCAGGAAGGCCCTGGCGCGCGTTCGCAGCGCCGCACTTGGCAGGACAATGTGGGTTCGGCCTTGCCTCAGAGGTTCGACATGAGCGCGTCGGTCAAGGACCGTTGGTCCATGTTCCCGAACCAGATGCTCCAGACCGCCTTCATGAAGTCCGCGCCGGCGACGGTCGTGGAGCCACCGCCTTGCACCCACAGGGTCGTCGCCTTCTTGTCGGCGCTGTAGGAGATGGAGACTCCGTTGCCCTCCTTCAGCTCTCCTTTGAAGCCACTGAGGAACGCATCGATCTTGCCGGCATCGCCGTAGTTGTTGTTCTTGAAGGCTTCGCGAAGCGCGTTCTGGATCTTCTCGCTGTCGACGTCACGGAGCATGCGCCAGCTGAAACGCTTGTCGCAGTCGGCGTCGATGATGGCCTGCTTCGCCTTCGCGGAAGGCAGACACTTCATGTCGTGCCGAATCGCATAGACCTTCACGCTCACGAACGCGACGGACTTGGTCCGAACGCCGCTGCCCGTGTGGTAGAAACCGTCCTTGCCGGGCTCGATTGCGGAGGCGGGACTCGCGAAGGCGAGGACGCTGAACAAGCTGAGAACCTTTGCGGCGGACTTCAGGTTTCGACCGAATTTCATGCCCCAAGGTTAGACGGCCCGGCGCGCCTGTGAAGCCCCCAAATGAGGCCATCGCGACGCTTTTCGTCGGCCTCTCGTCATGATGTAGGCAAGGGTGTGAACCAAGAAGGACGGCGTCAATGCGGCGAACCTTTGACCGCATTCTGATGGCTCTCGTACGTCTCGGAAAAGGCATGGCGACCGCCACCTCGGGCCACGAAGTACAAATGGCGACTGATGGTCGGCGACAGAACGCCCCCCAGCGATTTCATTCCCGGATTCGAGATCGGCGAGGGCGGAAGGCCCTTGTGCGTGTACGTGCTGTATTCGTTCGTCGGGTCGTTGTTCACCTCGGGCAGAGGCTTCCCTTTGAAGTGAATGCATCCTGCAGGCAAATTCTCTCCCAACTCCTTGGCGCGAATGCACCCGTAGTTTCCGGTTGGGTCACACTGGAGCAGCTTCGGGTTGAAGTCCGGATCGCGAAGGCGATTCAGAAAGACACTCGCGATCTGCGGTCGCTCGTCGTCGACCACCGCTTCCTTCTCCACCATCGACGCGAGAATGACGATCTCCTTGATGGTCCATCCAAGAGTCCGCGAAAGCTCGCCCTTTCCACCGGGGTAGAGCTCTTCGAGGGAAGCAAAGCGTTTGTCGAATTCGACTTTGAGCCGGCGAACGATTTCCTTCGGGTCCGCATTTTCCGGAAACTCGTACGTCGCCGGGAAGAGATATCCTTCGGCGGAGTCGCCTTCGATGTGGAGTTCTTGCAGAAGCGCCTTGTCGCGTGAGGCATCGATGAAGGCTTGACGTGACGCAATGCCTTGCTGTTCGACACGCTTTGCCATGTCGAAGCTCGTGAAGCCCTCCGGGAACGTCACCTTCAGCTTCGAGGCGCGTCGTGAGAGGAGCTCGCCGAGCTCCCGAGGTGACGCGTTCTGGCGAAGGTAGTGCGGACCTGGGGCCGGGCGAATGCCGACCGTGCGCATATAGACGGAGAGCGTCGTGCCTCGGAACCCCTTGGCGGCGAGTTTGTCGAGCACCTCGGCGACGCCTTCGTCTCCTTTGAACGAAAGCTCGACGCGCTCGGCGCTCGTCGAGAGCGGACGGCCCGAAAACCAGAGGAACGAAAGACCGAAAAGTGCGAGGAGAACCAGAAGGAAGACCCCGCGAGGGCGTGGTCTTTTGCCCTTGGACTCACGTTTCGCGCTGCTCCGAGACTCGACGGGCGCAGAAGAGCCGGCCGAGGGCGCGGAGGACGATGCGCGGGGAGGACGGGACGAGGTTTTGCGCTTCAAGGACGCCCCCTCGTCGTCGCGACTTGGTCGAGCCACGCCTGTAAAATGACCACCGCCGAGGCACTATCGATGCGCTTCTTGGCTTTCTTGGCGCTGACTTCCGCGGATTGGAGCGCTCGATTGGCCTGCACGGTACTCAAACGCTCGTCCCAGAGTTCTACGTCCAAACCCACGGCATTCGCGAGTTCTTGCGCAAAGTCGCGAGCCTTGCGGGCGCTCGGGCCCTCCCCGCCCTTCATGTCGAGCGGCAAGCCCACCACGAACCGCTCGATATCGTCCTCGCGAACCAATTCTTTGAGGGCCCGGAGGAGCTCGCCGCGAGGTTCCGCCGGGAGAAAGGGCCGTGGATGCGCCAGGAGGCCCAGCTCGTCGGAGACCGCCACGCCGACCCGAGCGCCGCCGTAATCGAGTCCACATGCGCGCCTCCGGCTCACGGCTCTCACCCCTACAGCGTTACCTCGGCTGGCGCATTTTGGGAAGCCGCCACACGGAAAGGGAGCTTGCGTTTCCAGGCTTGGGCGCGATAGACCGAGCGGGCCACCATGTCTGCGATCCGCGCCCCCAAGGGCATGAACGACATTTTACCGGACGAAAGTGGCCGGTGGCACGTCGTCGAGCGCGCTTTTGGCGATGCCATGGGACGCGCCGGGTTCCGCGAGGTGCGGACCCCGTACCTCGAATCGACGAATCTCTTCGTGCGCACCATCGGCGAAGCGACGGACGTCGTCGAGAAGGAGATGTATTCGTTCTCCCACCACGACGAGCCGCTGACCCTTCGCCCGGAGGGGACGGCCGGCGCCGCCCGCGCCTACGTCGAACACGGCATCCACAACAAAGAGCCCGCCAGCCGCTGGTACTACGCGGGCCCCATGTTTCGCGCCGAGCGACCCCAAAAGGGGCGCTACAGGCAGTTCTACCAACTGGGTGCGGAGGTTTTCGGCGACACGGGCCCTGGCGTCGACGCCGAGGTCATCGACCTGCTCGTGCGCTTCTTCCAGAGCATCGGCATCCCGGACGTCGACGTTCTCGTCAATTGCATCGGGGGCCCCGAAACGCGTGCATCCTACAAGGAAGCGCTGGTGAAGTTCTTGGAGCCCAAGCTATCGGGCCTCAGCGCCGACTCCCAGCGCCGCTTGCACACGAATCCACTACGCATTCTCGATTCGAAGAACCCCGCAGACATTGCCGCGGTCGCCGATGCCCCGACCCTCACGGACCACCTATCGGCAGACGACAAGAAGCACTTCGACGGACTTCGGCGAATGCTCGACGCGCTCGCGACGCCCTACCGTGTGGAGCCTCGCCTCGTCCGCGGCCTCGACTACTACACGCGCACCCTCTTCGAAGTGAAAGCTGCGAAAGAAAAGCTCGGTGCTGGGGACACGATCGCGGGCGGCGGGCGCTACGACAACATGCTCGCCGAGCTCGGCGGCAATGCCCAGCCGGCGTTCGGCTTTGCAGCGGGACTCGAGCGCCTGCTCATCGCGAGCGAAGTTCCCGGTCCTGCGAGCGTCGTCGACGTGTTCATCGCGCCCATGGGAGAGGCCGCCCATGCACCGGCCCTCGTGCTCGCACGCAAGTGCCGTGACGCAGGCATTGCGGCGGAGGCCGACCTCCGGGGTGCTTCGATGAAGAGCCTTCTGCGGCGCGCCAACGCGCTCGGCGCGGCATTTGCCGTCATCATCGGCGATCGGGAGCTCGAGACGGGGCACTACGGCCTGAAGGACCTAGCGGCACATACCCAGTCCGAGCTCGCCCCGGAAGCGCTCGTCGCCCACGTGAAGGCGTCTCGAGCAGCGCGCAAAGCCACACAGGAGAGCGCATGATGATGGGGCCCCGCTTTCCGCTCGCGCTCACCACGGCAGCCATGGCGCTCACGCTGACATCGGGCGCGCTCGCCGCAGATCCCCCCATGGGCGCTCCGCAGCCCGCCCCTCCCACGACGTCTGCGCCCTCTGCGCCCGCCGCGGGCGGTTCTCCGGCCCCCAAAGCCGGTGCGACGGCAAACGACCCGAACGCTGCGCCACAAGGCGGCGACGACGGCGCCGCTGCGTCCCCTCCTCCGCGCGCCGAACCCACGGCAGCGCCTCCGCCAGACCCGCTGTTCGTGTCCGAGTCGATCCAGAAGCGCATCGGGTCCGACTACGACGGGCGACCCCCTGCCGCCGTGGGTGAGCTCCAGCGCTCGTACTTCCCTTATTACGAAGAGCGTCGCGGCGACTACCGCCTCCGCTTCTTGCCGCCGCTTTTCCTGCAACATACACGGAATGCGGACACCGACAAGGCTGACACTCAGGGTCTCTACGGCTTCTTCTACTACAATCGTCGCTCGCCGAAGATCGACGCAGACGTCGTTTTCCCGCTCGCCTATCGCGTCCGTGACGGCGAGAGCCACATGTTCGGCTTCGGGCCATGGATGCACCGCGAAGCGCCGAAGGAGAACGACAACTGGCTTGCTCCTCTCTACTTCCAAGGAGCACGTGCCGACGGCGGCTATTTCCACGCGCCGCTCCTCCTCACGACGTCGAGCTGGAACACACACCGTGCGTTCACGCTCGTCGGCCCTTACTTCCGCGACCGCACGGACTCCGATCTCGATTGGGGCGTCGCTCCCTTCTTCTTCCACGGCAACAACGGCAACAATGATGGCGCGCGCAAGTCGTATACGCTCATCCCGCCGCTCCTCTATTACAACCGAACGAAGGAGCTCGAAGAGACGAGCTTCACCATGGTTGGCCCCCTCGTCCTCGATCGTACGCCGAAGCGTTCCATCGTCGACGTCGTGCCGTTCTTCTTCCACATCGAAGGACGTCCGGACAATGGCGGGGTAAAGGAGTCCCACACGACGGTATTCCCTCTGTTCCACTACGGAACATCGCCGAAGCAAGACCTCTTCTACATCCCCGGCTATCTGCGGCGGACGACCCCGACCTCGGACACGATGCTCACGCCGCTCGTTTCGATCGCGAAGACGCGCTACGGCTCTTCGCGCCTCTTCGCTGCGGGGCCCATCTTGCCGCTCTTCATGGACAAGAACGAGAAGGACACGGGCCTTCATTGGACGGCGCTGTGGCCGCTCTTCTTCCGGTCCGAGAGCCCCAAGGGCTTCGGCTATGCGACGCCCCTCTTCGCGTACTTCAAGAACTACGGCGAATCGAAAGATCTTTGGCTGTTCCCCAACATCACGTGGGGCACCGACACGAAGGGCTGGGAGTTCGACATCCATCCGCTCGTGTACACGGGTACGGAAGAGAAGCATCATCACACGGTGGTGGCACCGCTCTACTGGGATTTTGGCTCAGACAAGAGCCGCGGAACCGTCGCGTTCCCGTTCTACTGGCGCTTCGGGAGCCAAGAGACCGGAACCGTCACCCAAGTCGCCCTGAACACGCTCTATCGCGAACGCAAAGTTCGCGGCGGAACCGACTGGGACTTCCACCTGCTGCCGCTCTTCTCGTACGGCCACGAGCCCGAAGGGCACTTCTGGAACGTCCTCTTCGGTCTCGTCGGCTACTCGACCCACGCGAAGGGTTCCGAGCTCCGCGCTCTGTGGATTCCCATTACGCTTTCGTCGAACTCCGACCCCACGCGCGCCGCAACGCGCTGAGCCCGCTCGCCGCCACTCACGCCGAGAAGCGCCGGACGACCGTCTCGACGACGTCGAGCGCTACCGCGATATCGGCATCCGTCGTCCGTGGCCCCAGCGAAAAGCGCACCCCTGACGCGGCAAGCCCAGACCCGAACATTGCATCGAGGACCGGTGAAGGGTCGACGGTTCCGGCACTGCATGCGCTACCTGCCGAGACGCTGACGCCTTCCACGTCGAGTGCCGCCACGAGCTCTGGACCCGACAGGCCCGGGAACACGACGTTCGTCACGTGAGGCGCCCGCACCGCGCTCGCGCCCGCGACCTTGGCAAAAGGTGCGCGTTCGAGGATGCCGCGCTCCAACCGATCTCGAAGCGTCGAGAGGAGAGCATACGTTTCGTGCGAGCGCGCCGCCTCTCGCGCGGCGACAGCGAGGCCCGCACACGCGACCGGGTCGATGGTACCTGGACGTAGCCCGCGCTCTTGAGAGCCGCCCTGCAGCAGACCTCGCAGCACCGTACCTGGCCGCGTGATGAGGGCCCCGATTCCCTTGGGGCCTTGAATTTTGTGCCCCGCGAGCACGCGAGACGTCGCTTCGAGCCACGTCTCGTCGAGCTTGCCGAAACATTGCACCGTATCGACGTGCACGGGCGCTCCATGCTCGCGCGCCAGCCGGAGGACTTCGCCGACTGGTTGGACGACACCCGTCTCGTGATTCACTGCCTGCACCGCGACGACGGCCGCGGGGCCTTCACGGAGCGCGGCTTCGAGATCGCCGAGGTCGATGCTCCCCGTTTCGAGCACGCAAAGCCACCGAACGCTCGCCCGCCCCTCGCGCGCGAGGGCCTCGCTCGTCTTCGCCACGGAAGGATGCTCCAAACGTGACGTAACGATGCGCGGGAGCGTGCCCTTTCCCGAGGCCATGGCGACCGAAGACACGAGCGCCATGTTGTTCGCTTCGGTTCCTCCAGACGTGAAGAGAACGTCGCGCACGTCGACACCCGCAAGGTCCGCGACCTGAGAACGCGCCTTCTCCACGAAACTTCGCGCACGGCTTCCGTGCCGGTGCGTACTCGCAGGGTTCCCCCACCCGCTCTCCGCCGCCTCGCGCATCGCGTCCAGCACGGAGGGAAGAGGCGACGTCGTCGCGTTCCAATCGAGATACACCGAAGGACTGGGCACAGTAGGTCTCAGGAAGGCTGTAGCAGCGGCGCTCGCTTCGCGATGCGCAGAAGGAATACGGCTCCGGCCATCTTCATGCCTTCGATTTCGCAGCTCGGAACGAGCGTGACGTCCCCACCGTGCCCACGTGCGATGCGACGCGCGATGGCCAAGCCTACGCCCGTTCCTCCGAAGGCGCGTGTGACGGAGCCATCCTCTTGGTAGAAAGGCTCGAACACGCGCTCGCGGCGTTCCTGTGCGATGCCAGGTCCGTTGTCGGCCACGATGAACTCGTACGCGTCAGCGGTGGAGACGAGCTTCGCTCCCACGATCGCGCCGTCTCCGGAAAACTTGTTCGCGTTGTCCAGGAGTTGACCCAATGCGCGAAGGAGACGCTCCGGATCGCCGTAGCCGGGGAGCGGGCCGCGCGGCATCTCCTCGAGTACGGTCTGCTTACGCTCCTCGAAGCGATCCGCGGCCTGCGCGAGGGCGCGCCGCGCCACATCCATGAAGTCGTAGTCGCGGTGCGAAAACTTCATGCGATCCGTTTCGAGGCTCGTCACGTCGACCAGGTTGTCTAGCGTGTTGCGCAGACGTCGCACGCAGTCGTCCATGGCCCTGAGAGCCTTCGCCTGCTGCATCGTCGTGGCGCCGAGCTCCTGATCGATGAGCATGCGAAGGTACCCAACGATCGGAGTGAGCGGAGTCGCGAGCTCGTGCGAGACGTTTCGATAGAACTCGGTCCGCAATCGTTCGATGTCGCGGAGCCGCGCATTCGCTCCAGAGAGCTCTTCGACCTTCTTCTCGAGGCGCTGCACGATGCGGCCGCCTTGGGCACGGAGGCGGTCGTGCGTCTCCTCGTGGGTCGAGTTCATGCGCTCGCGATGGCCACCGAGGAAGGCCGCTACCTGTTTTCCAAAGACCCGCGCGTCGATCGGCTTCTGCAAGAAGCCGTTGCACCCCACGGAGAGACTCGTGTCGCGGTCGCCCTCGGCCGTTATCGCTACAATGGGTAACCCCGCGAGGGCCCTCTCCGCACGGAGACGAAGCGTCACCTCGTAGCCATCGAGACCCGGAAGGTTGAGGTCGACGAGGACGAGGTCGGGGCGTTCGGTCAAAGCGAGGCGAACCCCTTCGAGGCCGTCGACCGCATCGACGACTTCGTGACCGTCCGCCATGAGCAGCTTTCGGACCAAGAGCCGGTTCCGCGGATCGTCTTCGATATGCAGGATTTTGGGCACGAGCTTGCTTAACAGCCTTAACAGCCCTCGCTGCGCCCTTCAACCTTGCCGCTTCCCTTTCGTGCCGGCACGGATTACTTTTCGCGGACCATGAGACCGCTTTTCTTCGCCGTGTTCCCGACGTTTGCGTTCTTCGCGCTCGCATCGTGCACCTCTCTCACGGCCCCTCCGACCCCCGATCCGGCACCGACGCAAGCGGCTCAGCCAAAAGAGGGATCGACGGCAGCAGCGACCGCCACGGCTCGTGACCCGCACGCGGGCATGTTCGATCAGAAGCCGAAAGAGCCCGTTGCGGAGAAGCCGGACCCGTCGCTCGGCATCAAGGACGTGGTCGTTGGAAAGGGCGAAGTCGCGAAAGCCGGCGACACCGTGAAGATGCAGTACACGGGAACGCTCACGGACGGCAAAGAGTTCGACTCCTCGCGCAAGCCAGGCCGTACGCCTTTCGAAGTGCGCCTCGGCATGGGCCACGTCATCAAGGGCTGGGATCAAGGCATCCCGGGCATGAGGGTCGGCGGCAAGCGCATCCTCACCATCCCCTATCCTCTCGCCTACGGCGAAATGGGTAGGCCTCCGGTCATTCCCCCGAAGGCAACCCTCGTCTTCGACGTCGAGTTGCTCGAGATCGTCAAAAAGTAATGCCGCTGAAGTACGCGATCCCGGGAGCGGCCCTGAGTGGCGTGCTCTGTTGGCTCGCCTTCGCTGGCTGCGATATTTGGCCGCTCACCTTCATCGCACTCGCGCCGCTCATCATCGTCATCCGACGGCAGACGCCGAAGCGAGCGGCGTGGCTCGGGCTGCTCGCCGGCACGGTCATGAACGCGCTCGGGTTCTATTGGCTCCTCACGATGCTGAAGGTCTTCGGGGGCTTCCCGTGGGCTCTTTGCGCGCTTTTCGCGCTCATCGTGTGCGCATATCAAGGCGGACGCTATGCCATGGCCGCGTGGCTCACCGCGCGCGGTATCGCCCGCGGCTGGCACGGTCATCTCGTCTTCGGGTTCGCGTTCGTGTGTGCGGAGCTGCTCTATCCCGTGCTCTTCCCCTGGTACTTCGGGGCATCGATGCACAAGGTGCCGCTCTTCCTCCAGACGGCGGACATTGGCGGCCCCATCATGGTCACCCTCGTGATGATGGGCTCGAACATCGCCGTAGCCGAGCTCGTCCTCGCCAAGCTGGAAGGTCGCTCTCTCGATCGGCGCGCGCTCTTGGCCGGGCTCGGGCTTCCGGTCGTGGGCGCCATTTACGGCGCGATTCGCATCCATCAAGTCGACGCACTCGCGGCCGCATCGACGCCTGTTCACGCGGGTCTCGTCCAGGGCAACCTCGGTCTCATGCAGAAACGCGACGACCCGAGTGAAGCACTCCGTCGCCACAAGCGCATGACCGCAGACCTCCGAAAGAAGGGCGTCGAGTTCGTCGTGTGGAGCGAGTCCTCCGTGACGTTCATGGTACCCGAGAGCTCCATGAAGTCCTTCATGCGCGACCGCATCGGAACGTCGATGGGAATCCCGGCCATCTTCGGCGGCGTTCTCTACAGGGTCGACGAAGACCGCGAGCGCTGGTTCAACACGGCCATCGCGACCGACGCGCGCGGTGAGGTTCAAGGCCGCTACGACAAGCACTTCCTGCTCATGTTCGGCGAGTACCTGCCCCTCGGCGACACGTTCCCGATCCTCTACAAGTGGTCTCCGAACAGCGGAAAGTTCAGCGCCGGCACGGACATCGATCCACTTCCCATCGAGACCCGCGGCGAGACGCACCCCGTGACGACCCTCATTTGCTACGAAGACATTCTTCCGGGCTTCACCAACGACGCCGTTCGTCGCGGGAACCCCGAGCTCATCGTCAACATCACGAACGACGCATGGTTCGGTGATTCATCGGAGCCATGGGAACACCTCGGCCTCGCCAAGCTTCGCACGGTCGAGCACCATCGCTACATGGTTCGTGCCACGAACAGCGGGGTATCGGCCATCGTCGACCCCGTGGGGCGCACCATCGCGCAGACGCATACCTTCCAGCAAGAGACGGCCAATGCGGTAGTGAAGTACATGCGCATGACGACGATCTACGAGCTCATTGGCGACAAGCTCTGGTACGTGGCGGCACTCGTCTCGATTTACTTCGCGTACTTCACGAAGAAGAAGAAGAAGAGCGCCGTGGGAGAAGTGGGCGCACGCATCATTTGACGAGCAGGTCAGCCTTCTCGTTCAAGTAGCACTCGAGCGCCGTGTAGCCCTTGGTGCAGCCCGAAACGGAAGCGACTGTGGTGGGCATCGCCACTTGGCTATCGTCTTTGGCCGGGTCGAGGCCGTGGTTTTTCTCCCACCCATCGTCGATGCCGTCACCATCGCTATCCACGAGAGCCGCAGCCGAACGGGACTGTGCGTCCAATGCGTCGCGTTGCCTGAGACCTCGGTCACGTTCCCACGAACGCGCGCGCGCATCGACGGGAGCTTTGAGATAGGCCGCAAGGCGCTGGTCCATCGGGTCGCGCGGGAACGCGCCCGCACTCTTCGTGAGGAGGGCCAAGACCTCGCTCGACTTCGAAGGGGTGACCGCAGGCCCGGCGAACGCCTTCGGAGCGCTCGTCCCTACCCCCGACGAAACCTCCTTGGCCCCCGCGTACACGTGATTGTCGCTCGTGTACACCGACGTGCCCGGCGTCGACCACATCGCGGGCTCTACGAGCGGCGCGTCGCTTCCACTGCGTCGCATCATGACGTTGCCGACGAGGTTGAGCGCGAGGAAGAAGTTCTTGGGGCCAGGCTTACACTCGTTGCCCTCGTTGTTCCCCGTACATCGGTTGTACCAAATCGGATCCGACACATCGAAGAGCACATTGGAAACGAGGTCTGCACGGAG
Source organism: Polyangiaceae bacterium (assembly GCA_046351415.1). Classification (GTDB taxonomy): domain Bacteria; phylum Myxococcota_A; class Polyangia; order Polyangiales; family Polyangiaceae; genus JABFRG01. Next base: position 156,285 of record JAXLYO010000009.1, read on the forward strand.
GGTGCGCCCCGAACATGCCGTCTTGCCGGGCCCGTCGCCGTTCTCTTCGCAGGAAAACTCCGGCAGTCGTCCGGAGACGCCGTTCCATACCGTGTGATGGATCGAAACGCCTTCGAGTGGGAGCGTATCTTTGGCGTAGTTCATGAGAACACCGCCCCACTTGTAGTGTTCGCCTTCTGGCTCGGCGACGACGGAGTACTGGATCGTGATGTTGCGCGAGCGGGTGATCTCGATGTTCTCGTCTTCGGCTTGTGCGAACGAGCAATGATCGACGATCACGTCGTGCGTGCCACCGAGGCGAAGGCCATCGGGGTTGCCCGCACGAAACCGCACATGCCGGATGACCACATCGTCGCAGTGATTGGGGTCGTAGACGTTGTCGCAGACGAGACCGCCCTTGATCGTCACCCCGGCAGGCGCAGTTTGCCCGGCGATGGTGAGCTCGCCGTGGGGGATCTCGAGCGGCCCCTCGATGATGGGAGACGTGAGGCCGTGGAAGACAACGGTGCGTGGCCCCGCCAACTTCAAACACGCACCGAGTGTTCCCGGTCCTTCCTTCTTGTTGGAGGTAACCGAGCACACCTTGCCGCCGCGCCCCCCTTTCGCGAAGGCGCCGAACCCCTCGGCACCGGGAAACGCTGGAAGCCTCCCGGCTGTCGCAGCGGGCCCCTGCTTCGAGGGCGCGGGCGTCGTGACGAGCGTCGTCGATGCCGCCGACACGTCGGTCGGAGGCGCGTCGGCCTCTTTCTTTCGCGAGCAGCCGCCGAGGAGCGCGCCGAGCAATGATGGCGCGAGGAGAACACCGAAGCGAAGGGGTTTCACGCGACCGAATGTACCGCACCTTCGAGCGGTCCGCATCGCGTCACACGGCGACGCTTCGTCTCTCGAAGGACCTACTTCGAGGGCTGCGCGGTGGCGGATTGGGTCACCGCAACCAGCGCGTCGCGCAGTGCCTCGTATCCGGCGCGAAATTGCTTGTACTCCGCAGGTGCCCCTTGGGTCGACGGGTAGGTCCCCTGGCAATCGGATTGGACGTCGATGGATACGGGTCCCGAAGCCTTGAGTTGCCTCGTGAGATAGGGCGCGCGGCTCGCACCTTCGATGCAGTGGAGCGCGGCCTTGTGTTTGGTGGCGACCGCGACGAGTCGGGTCACCTCTGCCGTCGCAACGGGCACGCCTCCCCGCCGCGAGCCGTCGCTCATGATGGGAACCACCACGAACTTGTCGCCACCAGCCCCTTCGATGCGATAGCGCTCGACGACAACCGCCGGCACATGACCTGGCGGCGTCGGGCCCGCCGCGACGGCTTCGTCTGCGCTCACTTCGAAGACGGTCGTCTGAGGGGGCACCGCACTCACGGACGCTCCGGAGGTCGTGCCCTGCACGGTAGGCTCGTTCACCTTCGGCCCCGCCTGGGGTGTCCCGCCACATGCCCCCATAGCGACGGAGAGCGTGACGAAGAGCGCCGAAGAGAACGAGAGGACAGGAGTGCGCGATGCGATGAGGCTGAGTTTCATGTTCATGCTCCGGAAACGGAAGGCCATCCCCATTCTTACACCATTACTTCTCTCGGTGCCATTTTGGGCCAAAATCAGGTCATCCCATGAACTTACATGAGAACCAGGCACCCTAAGGACAGGGGACCGTGCCTCGTCCGGCGCAGCTTCGACGCGAGGCTCTGGGCTGGCCGCCATCATCGTGGGACGGTCTCTAGGCTAGGGCGGGTCTTCGGAAACGGTCGGGATTCCGAGAATGCGCTCGCCGAGCATCTTGCCGAGGCGCCGTCCCGCAGCGCGCGTCGCATCCGCGTCCGCGAGAATTTCCGAAGCTCCGCTCTGCGGCGCGTAACCGACGCCAGCGCGCACGTCGCCTGTATCTTCCGCGACCTGCCCTACGCCCGTCGTGATGCGAGCCCGACCGAGCACGGATACGCGCAGCTGTGTGGCGCGCGGCTGGATACCGGAGCCAATCGCATGCGCTGCATGATCGATGCGAAGCACGTCGACCTCGATGCGCGGATAGCCGGTACCTGGAGCAAGCAGGCCTTGCGCCGATAGTGCGTCTCGTACGCCGAGCAGCGTGGCCTCTGCACACTCGCCATCGGCCACGTCTGCATGCGCGAGGACGACGCGGAGCGGTGGACGCGTCTCCCCACCGCCATGCACCGCGTGATAGCCGCACCCGGAGAGAGCGAGCGACACCATAGCGACGAGTATGCTCGAACGTCGCATCGCTCGCGCCCGAGACTGCATCTCAGCCCACGATGAAGTTGAGGATGCGACCAGGTACGTAGACGAGCTTCTTGAGCGTCTTGCCTTCGACCTGCGCGCGCACCTTTTCGTCGGCGAGAGCGGCTTCTTTGGCAGCGCTCTCCGTCGCATCCGTTGCGAGCTGGACGGTTCCGCGAAGCTTGCCGTTCACTTGCACGCCGATTTCGACCGTGTCGTCGACGAGGAGCGCGGGATCGACAGCCGGCCAGGGCTCGAATGCGAGCGTCTTCGTGCCCCCCAAGTAGCTCCATAGCTCTTCGGCAAGGTGCGGCGCAAAGGGAGCCAAGATGAGCGTCAGCGATTTCGCGGCTTCTTTTGGCACCTTCGGAAGGCCCAGAAGGTGCTTCGAGAGGATCATCATCGCACTGATGGCAGTGTTGAAGCGCAGGCCCTCGATGTCCTTCCGAACTTTCTCGACGGTCTTGTGGACGAGGCGCTTCGTGGCGTCGTCGTACGCGACTGCCTCCTCCGTCACTTCGCCCGCGCATACTTGATAGACGCGATCGAGGAAGCGACGTACGCCCTCGACGCCATTCATCTGCCAGGGCTTCGTCGCCTCGAGCGGCCCCATGAACATCTCGTAGACCCGGAGCGAGTCGGCGCCATGGCTCTTCACCACGTCGTCGGGATTCACCACGTTGCCCGCAGACTTCGACATCTTCTCGTTGTTTTCGCCGAGGATGACGCCTTGATGAACGAGCTTCAGGAACGGCTCGCGATCTGCGACGATCTTCGCGTCGTAGAGCACCTTGTGCCAGAAGCGTGCATACAGAAGGTGGAGCACCGCATGTTCCGATCCGCCCATGTAGAGGTCGACAGGTAGCCAGCTCTTCTGCGCTTCCGCAGAGCAGAGTGACTCGGCGTTCGTCGGGTCTGCGAAGCGGAGGTAGTACCAGCACGAGCCGGCCCATTGCGGCATCGTGTTCGTCTCACGAGCGAACCACTTGCCGTCCTTCTGGAAAAAGCGCCAGTCTTTGACGCGCGCGAGAGGCCCGGCGGGGTCGCCGCTCGGCTTGAAATCAGCGAGGTCCGGCAAACGAACCGGAAGTTCGCTCTCGTCGACGGCGATCGGCGTCCCGTAGTCGATCGTGAACTCGGTACCGTCGATGCGTGGGTCGCCCTTCGTGTCGACCGGAAAGTAGATCGGCATGGGCTCGCCCCAGTAACGCTGACGCGAGAACACCCAATCACGGAGGCGGTACGTCACACGAGACTTCCCGGCCCCCTTCGATTCGAGGAACGCAATGACACGCTTTCGCACGTCGGCGGAAGGCGCGCCCTCTTCGATGCCCGCGGCGCCTTTGCAGCCGTGTGCGACGCCGTCGTCCGTGAACGCCGCCTTGTCGAAGTCCCACGCCGGAGCTCTGCCGGCGGGAGCGACGACCTGCACGACGGGGAGCCCGTAGGTCTTGGCGAAAGCATGATCACGTTCGTCGTGCGCGGGGACGGCCATGACTGCCCCCGTGCCATACGAGCCGATAACGTAGTCCCCGATCCACAGGGGCACGCGATCGCCGTTCACGGGGTTCGTGACGAACGCTCCCGTCGGGACGCCGGTCTTCGTCTTCGAGAGATCGGTGCGATCTCGGTCGCTTTTGCTCTTCGTCGAAGCGATGTAGGCCGTGACCGATTCCAGGTTCTCTTTCGTCGTCACTTCGAGCGCGAGCGGATGCTCCGGCGCGAGGACCACGTACGTCACGCCAGGCAGCGTATCGGGGCGCGTCGTGAAGACGGACACGTGGGACTTCGCGTTGCCCTCGAGCGCGAAGTGAATCTCGGCGCCTTCGCTACGACCGATCCAGTAGCGCTGTTTTTCGCGCGTCTCCGGCCAGTCGAGCCCCTCGAGATCCGCGTCGAGGCGGTCGGCGTACTCCGTAATGCGAAGCAGCCACTGACGCAGCGGAAGGCGTTCGACGGGGTAGCCGCCGCGCTCGCTCTTGCCGTCGATGACTTCTTCGTTGGCGAGGACCGTGCCGAGCTCCGCGCACCAGTTCACGGGGATCTTGTCTTGGAATGCGAGGCCCTTCTTGAAGAGCTGCAGGAAGATCCACTGCGTCCACTTCACGTAGTTCGGATCGGTCGTGTCGATTTCTCGCGACCAGTCGTAGCTGAATCCGAGCGACTTCAGCTGGCGTCGGAACGTGTCGATGTTCCTTTGCGTCGTCTCCCTCGGGTGCGTCCCCGTTTGGATCGCGTACTGCTCGGCGGGAAGCCCGAACGCGTCCCAGCCCATCGGATGGAGGACGTCGACGCCGCACATGCGCTTGTAGCGAGAGACGATGTCCGTCGCGGTGTAGCCCTCCGGGTGCCCGACGTGGAGGCCCGAGCCCGACGGGTACGGGAACATGTCGAGCACGTACATCTTCTCGCGGCCAGGATGCCGCACGGCCTTGAAGGTCTGGTTCTCTTCCCAATACTTCTGCCACTTGGGCTCGATCGCGGAAGGTTCGTATCGCTCGGGACGCTCGGACATGAGCGTGAAGTAGCACAAATCGCGGGCGTTTTGCGCCTCAGTCGAGACCCCAGCGCCAAAGCTTCCGCGGGACGGTTTCCCTCGCCGTTCGAGTCACTCTGGTTCCGGCAAGCGCGGACAATCTGCGTCGCCCGATACCACGGCGTTCTTGCGCACCTTTTGATGGAGGCGCTGACGCCGTTTTTCGGCCGCCGCGGGCCGCTCACCCGTGCCTTCGAGCGTGAGCGCCAGTGCGCGTTCGCAGTCGCCGACGTGATGCTCGTAGAGCTTCGCGAGCGCGAGGCGCACCTTCGGAACGTCGACCGCGCGCGCGAGTTCCTCGAAGTCGAGGAGCGCCTGATCCCGCGCGCCTCGTGCGCGAGCGACTTCGGCTCTCGCGTAGTAGCTCTCCGCACTTCCCCCTTCTGCGACGGCGCGCGTCGCGACCGCGTCGGCCACGTCGTATTTCTTGGCGCGCGCCAGCGTGTGTGCGACGCCGGCGAGCCCCGCGGAAGACAGACGCATGCGATCGAAGGGCTCTCCGTAGAGGCCGACGAGAGCTGCCATCGACAAGACGTCGGTCGCGTTGTGATCGATGACCGCACGCATCACGCTCGTGTCGCCGGTCCGCAAGAAGTGGAAGTAGCACGCGCTGATCTCGTTCGAAGGCACGTCCCCCACGCGCTCGAGCGCCAAGAGCTCACGTTCGAGGTCTTGCAACCGAAGGCTCTTGCGAGGGCCGATTTTCGAGCGATGAATGCGCCTCGCGACGTGAACGAGGTCGAGGTGAGGCGGCATTTCCGCTGGCTGAGCGAGCCGGGCCAAGGTGAGACGCGTGCGAAGGAGCGGCCAGTCGAAACTCTTGCCGTTGAACGAGACGAGCATGGTTGCATTCTGCAAGCGTTCGAGGAGGCGTCCCAGGATGGGCGTCTCGCCGCCGAGCTCGGGAAGGAAGTACTGCTCGAGGACGAAAGCGCCGCGCTCGTCGTAGAAGCCGAGGCCGAGCAAAAAGGCCACGGTGCCGGTGCCGCCGGAGAGGCCGGTCGTTTCCGTATCGAAATAGAGAGCCCGACGTGGGTCGCAACCTGCGAGCTCGGGATCGAGCGCAAGGAGCGAGAGGACCTCGGCGCGGGCATCGAAGCCGGGCGCGATGGGCGCGAGCCCGACGGCATGCGTGTGCCCGAGGACCTGCCGACGGATGAAGCAGTCGCCGTGGCTCGTCTCTTCACGAACGATCGGCAGGTCCCACGTGTCGGGATTCACGGCGACGTCTTTGCGACGTGGGGGGGCCGACGTGGTGCCGAGCATCGCGTCCATCTTCGCGCGGAGCTCGGCGAGCTTGCCCTGCGGGTCGGCGCCTTCTGCCACGACCGACGAAGCACCGGGCGCGGCGCCCTGGGATGGAAGTCGGGCCAACTTGCTGAAAAGCGAGCTCACCCGCTTCACTGTACAAACGTTCCCGCTCGCTGGCAACACGCGCTCGAGCGCGGAAGATCCGTCGGCGACTAGCCCGACTTCTTGCGGAACGGCACGACCACGCCGGTCTTCGCCTCGTGACGGCCACTTTCGGCTTTCGCCGACCGACTTTCCTCATTTCGCAGGTTCGCATCGCCGTAGGGACCTTTCGCGACCGACGCGAGCTTCTCTCGAAACCCTTCTGCTTCCCCACGGCTCTTCGATGTGAGCGGGGTTTCGCCCGCGGTCTTCCCGAGGGCCCCGAAAATGCGCCACGCGGTCTTTCCGTCGAGCCCACCGAACGGCAAGAGATTGAACGCGACCAGCAGCAGGTTGTAGCGGACGAGCACATCGAGCGCCGAAGCCCCGATGAAGCGATCGAGCGGGAAGAACGCATTCACGAGCACGACGAGGACGAACAATACGAGCTGCGCAATGACACCGCCCCACGCGACGATCTCCGATGACCACGGCTTACCGCTCGGTAGCCACTCACACTCGCCGCCAAACGCATGAAGGGAGAGAGCGGTCACCCCCTTGCCGTACTTCCGCGCGAGAATGGCGTGTCCCGCTTCGTGGAGAAGAACGACGAAGCACCATGCGAGTGCCCCGGGCAGGGTTCGACCTCCGAAAAAGTACGCGCCGAAGGGAGCGCTCCAATGGATGAAGACGGGGACTTTCCCAATCGTGGCGATGCGAAGCTTGCCGGCGACCGCCCTTGTCATCGTTCCTTCTTTCTACCAGACCGAACAAAAAGTGCGACAGACCCCGGTACGCCCCGGTCTTGGAGACATGAAGTCGCTACAACTCCGTTTGCGTCGCACCCGGACCGCGACCCGCACCGATGTAAGCACGGGCTCTCGCTTCACCCAGGGAGCGCGCCCGATGCCCTATGGAAACGGCCCCGCGATGCCGCCCGCACCCGATACGGTCGCAACCGCCACGAAGCCGCTCTCCAAGTAGCGGGTGGACTACGCAGAGGCGCAACCCTAGGACTCTCTTGGGCAGAGCGCAGATTCTGCGCGCGAAGCCTGCTTGAAGTCGCTCTCCGCGCGTGTTATCCGGCCACTGAACAAGGAGCTATTGCAATGTCGATGGGTTCGGTCGTCGCGGGTGGTATGAAGGGCAAAATCGTTCAGGTGATCGGTCCGGTCGTGGACGTCGAATTCTCGGGAGGCCTCCCGAGCATCTTGAACGCACTCAAGGTGACGAATCCGAGCATCTCGAGCGAGCCCGACAACCTCACGCTGGAAGTCGCACAACACCTCGGCGAGAGCACGGTTCGCGCGATCGCCATGGACTCGAGCGATGGTCTCGTTCGTGGCATGTCCGTAAAGGACACGGGCGCCCCGATTGCCATGCCGGTCGGCCCCGAGTGCCTTGGCCGCATCTTGAACGTCATCGGCGCGCCGGTCGACGAGAAGGGCCCCGTCAATGCGAAAAAGGCGAGCCCGATTCACCGTCCGCCGCCCGCGTTCACCGAGCAATCGACGAAGATCGAAATCTTCGAGACGGGCATCAAGGTCATCGACATGCTTGCTCCCTATCGTAAGGGCGGCAAGATCGGCCTCTTCGGTGGCGCCGGCGTCGGCAAGACCGTTCTCATCATGGAACTCATCAACAACGTCGCCAAGGCGCACGGCGGTGTCTCCTGCTTCGCCGGCGTCGGCGAGCGAACCCGCGAAGGAAACGACCTCTACCTCGAAATGATGGAGTCGAAGCTCGAGAGCGGCGACACCGTTCTCTCGAAGACCGCACTCATCTACGGTCAGATGAACGAGCCGCCGGGCGCCCGCGCTCGCGTCGCACTCTCGGCCCTCACGGTCGCCGAGTACTTCCGAGACGAAGAGGGCCAGGACGTTCTCCTCTTCATCGACAACATCTTCCGCTTCACGCAAGCCGGTTCCGAAGTGTCCGCGCTCCTCGGTCGTATCCCGAGCGCCGTCGGTTACCAACCGACCCTCGCGACGGAAATGGGTGCGCTCCAGGAGCGCATTACCTCGACCAACAAGGGCTCGATTACGTCCGTCCAGGCCGTCTACGTTCCCGCCGACGACTTGACCGACCCCGCCCCGGCAACCACGTTCGCCCACTTGGACGCAACGACCGTCCTCAGCCGTGACATTGCGGCGCTCGGTATCTACCCGGCCGTGGACCCGCTCGACTCGACGTCGACCATGCTCGACCCGAACGTCATCGGTGAGCGGCACTACTCGGTCGCCCGCAAGGTCCAGAACACGCTGCAAAAGTACAAGGACCTCCAGGACATCATCGCGATTCTCGGTATGGACGAGCTCAGCGAAGACGACCGCCTCGTCGTCGCGCGCGCTCGTAAGATCCAGCGCTTCTTGAGCCAGCCGTTCTTCGTTGCGGCGCAGTTCACGGGCCTCAGCGGCAAGTACGTTCCGCTCAAGGAAACCCTCGAAGCGTTCGAAGAGATCCTCTCGGGCAAACTCGACGACCTTCCGGAGCAGGCGTTCTACCTCGTCGGCAACATCGACGAAGTGAAGGCGAAAGCCGCCGACCTCGCGAAGAAGTAAGTAACCGCCGAGAACCCCGAGAACGCCGAGAACCCGAATGTCAGAGAAGATCGACCTCGAGATCGTCACTCCGAAGGGCCGTGCACTCACGGCCCAAGTCGACGAAGTGACCGCACCCAGTGTGAATGGCGAGTTCGGCGTGATGCCGGGTCACATTCCGCTGCTCGCGGCACTCCGCACGGGCATCGTCACTTACCGCGCCGGCGGCGACACGAAGAGCTGCGCGGTGGGCTCGGGAACGGCGGAAGCGGGCCCTGACAAGCTCCTGCTGCTGGTCGACGCCTTCGTCGAGAAGGACAACGTCGACCCGGTCCTCTGCCACAAGGAACTCAGCGAGGCTCAAGCCGATTACGACAAGCTCGCGGCCAAGGATTCGGTCGCCGGAGCCGAAGTCGACAAGCGTCGCGTGCTCGTCGAGAAAATCAACTGGCTCTGCACGCAGCTCGAGCTCTACGGCGAGGCGCCGCTCGCCACGATTCGTCTCCTCGAGGACCTCGGAGTCCGCGACAACCAAGACGAAGCGCACAGCGAAGAAGCCAATCAAGACGCGCCGAAGCCCGACGACGCCTCGTGAATCGCATTCTCTTTCTCGGCGGCGGAGCCCTCGCCATTGCACTCTCGGCCTACATCACGGTCGCAAGCTTCAAAGACGTGCCCGCCGCGGGGTCTGCCGATGGGGGCGCAGTGGTTCTCGCCAACTTCGATGCGAGCGTCGTGGTCGAGAAACCCCTTCCCGTCCCCGTCTTGGACTTCGATGCGGCGGCAGTTCCGCCTGCGCCCACGAGCCTCACGGCCCCGTCGCTCCTCGGCGATGGAGGTATCGTCGAGAGCACCACGGGAGATCGCAAGAGCGTCCGCTTCGGCGTCGTTCTCGTGACCTTCGCAGGCGCCCAAGACGCTCCGTCGAACGCGCGCCCCAAAGCCGCCGCCAAGGCCCTCGCCGACAAACTCGCCGCCGAAGCCAAGACGAGCTTCCACGACGCCGTGAACCACGGTGACCCGGGGTCCATCGATGATGCAGGTAGAATGCACCGAGGCGTCCTCGAAGCCGAAGCCGAGCGTGTCCTCTTCGGCCTGGGGGCCGGCGAAATCAGCGAGCCCATCGAAGTTCCGCGCGGCTACTGGATCGTCAAGCGTCTCGACTAAGTCCGACCATCGGATAGTCTGACCATCGGAAGGCTGGGGGCTGTCCCAAAATCATCTAGCGACCGCCCCCAGAGCGCGAACTCATCCGCAATCCCGGCGAGCGAGCAGCAAGCGCACCGCTCCCGTCCGACGCGTCCGAACGCCTGGTCGTGGCCCGACGGCATCGGACGCATCGGACGCATCGGACGCATCGGACGCATCAGACGCATCGGGCGCAAATGGGGAGCAAGCAAGGCCGCGAGCTCACGTCTCCGCAGTTCTTTTCCCGCGCTTCCGCCGGAGCACAAAGAAACGCAAAGCGCAGCGTTTACGGGTCCCAAAACGTCGTTTTCCTGCGATACTTGCCCCCCATGGCAACCATCGACATCGCAAAGAGCCACACCCTCTCCCTCGAAGACGCAAAGAAGAAGGCGGAAGATCTCGCCAAGGGAATGGAGACCAAACTCGGCATCAGCTGGAAGTGGACCGGCGACACCATCGCATTCGAGGCGTCGAGTGGCGCAGCCAAGGGAACCAAGGGCACCGTCGCCGTGACGGCAAACGAAGTCAAGGTCGCCATCGACCTGCCTTTCATGCTGAAGATGATGAAGGGAACGATCGAAGAAAAAGTTCGCGAGAAGCTCGCCGACATCTCCTGAACGCGACCGCGCTGCCCAGCCTTGTCGCCCATGACCGATCGCAACGGCCTCCTGTTCGGAGACGCAGACGCTCCCAAGCGACGTGAAGACGTGCTTCGCGAGGAAGCGAACGCGTCTTCGACGACGCGGCGCGCGCGAATCCTTCACGAACTCGGCGAGCAACTGGAAGCCGCCGGTAACCTCACCGGCGCGGTCAAAGAGTACGAGGCAGCTCTCGAATCGAGCTCTGCGTTCTCGGAGGCAGTCGAAGGCCTTTGGCGGCTCGTCGAACGACGGCGCGCGTTGGGCGATGCGAGTCAGATTGCCGCGGCTCTGCTGGAGTGCGCGACGAACAACGAAGAGCGCGCGCGCGCTCTTTTGCTACAGGCGAGCCTACTCGACCAAGCCGGGGACACTGCAGGCGCGGTCACCAAAGCAAAAGACGCTGTCTTCGAAGATGCAGCGCGTGTCTCTCCTTCTGGTTGGCTCACGCTCGAACTGCTTGGTGCGAAGCTTTCGGATCCCGAGCTCCAACGCACGGCCCTCGAGAGTCGCGCCGAAGCCGCCGCCGACCCCTACTGGAAGGGACTTCTGCTTCTCGACGTCGCCGAGCGCGTCGCAAGCGCCGGCGAGTCCGAACGAGCGACCGAGCTGCTCCTCTCGGTGCTCGATCTCGAAAATGGTCCTCGCTTCGGCGCTGCGCTCGCACTCGAACGCCTCGCACGGCTGGAGGCAGGGCAAGAGCCCACGAAAGAAAATTTGGAGCTCCTCGCTCGGGCACTCGAAACGCAAGGGGCGCTCCTCGATGACGCGCATCACGATGCCGAGCGCGCGCGCGTACTAGGTGTTCCGCGTTTTCGACGCACGCCGGCGCACCGCACCGAAGTATGGCTTCGTGCTGCCTACGTCCGCGAACAACTCCAAGAGTGGCCGGCGGCAGCAGCGGCGCTCGAAAACGCTCTCGCATCGGTGGGCGAGCTCCTCCCCGAAGACCCCGTTCACACGGTTCTCTCCCGTTCACGGCTTCGCGCAGCCCGCGCGACGGGTGATGATGCGGCTGCACTTCAAGTCTCGCAAGAGCATCTCTCGGCATCCGTTACGCGTCCGCTCTCGACGACCTTCGCGCTCGAGTACGCTGCCCACGCAGCGCAGTCGGGCGACGAAGCCTCCGCTTTCGAGGCGCTCGGGTTCGCCCTCGGCCAAGACCCCCTCAGCATTCCCGCGAGGGCGTTCCAGTACGACTGGCTCGCGCAGGACGCAGACACCCCTCGCCTCGCCGTCGCCCTCGACGCGCTCGCTGCGCAGTCCCTCTCGTCGGAAGCGAAATCGCGCCTTCGAACGCTCTCGGCCATTCTTTGGGTAACGCGAGGCAAAGACGTATCGGCCGCCGAGAAGGCGCTCTCCCAGGCAGCGCTTCCCGCCGAAGCCTCAGCGCGTCTTTCTCGCGCGCTCGCACGCGTTGCCGGCGACGTCGAATGGTATGCGCGTGCAGCGAACGACCTCGTGCGCGCCCTTCCAAAGGCCGCAAGCGAGGAAGTCGTCTCGGTTCTCTTCGAGCTCGTTGCGCTTCGAGTGCGTTTGGGTCAGCGCGATGCGGCCTACGAGACGCTCGAACGGATGGAGCAGTACGACGAAGGGCGCATCATCGCGATGGTCGTTCGTGCGCATCTTCCCGAGACCGCAGAAGAGACCAAACGTGAGCTTTTCGAGAAGCTGCGTGACAGCGCAACCAATACCGAGCTCGTGCGCATCTTCGCGAGCGCGGCAGCATTCACGGGGCGGCTTGGTCCCGAGACGGCTCCGCCGAGCATCGAGCAAGAGGAACATCGCGTACGTTCTGCACGCGAACTGGAGACGCTCGCCAAAGGGGAACCGGACGACCTCGTTCTCAGTGTCGCTGCCTCGAGCGCACTCGCTCAGGCAAGCCTCCCGCTCGACGCGGCCTCGCTCCTCGAAGCTACCGCGGCAACGCTGGAAGACCCGCTCATCGTCGCGAGCCTCCGCCTCGAGGCAGGCTTCCTCCGCTTCCGCGCAGGCGACGCGACCGCGGCCCTTTCGACCTTTCAGGCTGCGGAGGACACGTTCGCGGAGTCGACGCAGGCCGTCATTCCTTGGGCCAAACGCGCTCTTGGTTCGACGGACGCCGACGCACGACGCGACGCCATCGATGTCGAGCTCTCTGGCTCGGCGCCGGACGAAGGCGCGCTGTCGCTCGAGCGATTCGCACTCGAACTCCGTGAGGGCAACGCGGACGAAGCGCTCGCGTTCCTCGGCAAAGCCGAGACCCACGCAGACGCTCACCTCGTGCCTGCCACGGCGCTCTTGCGCCTCATCTGGCCTCGCGCAGCGGGCGACGCCGTCGCCTACGATCGCGCAGCGACGACACTCGCAGAGCTCGGCGCCAACGAGACGCGCTCGAACGAATGGGTGTTCGCCGAGCGCGCGCGGCGAGGTCGTGAAGAAGGCAACCAAGAGTGGGTGCGCGCGGCAAAAGCTTGGTACGACGCGAACCCGACCGTATCGGCTGCACTCGAATGGCTCGCGGCCGCTGGTACCGACCCGGATGAGCGCGAACCCGCGCTTCGGGCGATGGCGGACGTGCTGCCGGAAGCGGAGCAAGAAGCGCTCCTCGCCGTTGCGGCACTCGTAGGGCCCGAGCCGACGAACGACACGCCCCTGCTCGGAGGCGAAGGGCCGGCCTCACGCCTCGCGAACCTCGAAATGAGTCTCCCGGGCTGTGAGCCGAATCGGCGCCTGCACGCACTCTCCGAGGTGGGCGATGCGCTCGGTGAAGATTCGGAACTCGAGTCGTGCGCGCTCGCGGGTTGGGCTGCGCTCTCGACCGGACAGGCGGGACTCGCGCTCGAACTCTTTTCGTACGTCACCTCCGAAAACGCCGACCACCTTGCCGCGTGGGAAGGTCAACGTGCGGCAGCGGAGGCGCTCGGCAACGTCGAGGCGCGCGCGCTCGCCGCCGAACAACTGGGAGCTCGCGCGGGTGACGCAGAGCAGGCTGCCCTCTTCTGGGAGGAGGCCGCCACGAACTGGTTCCTCCTCGGTGAGGCGTACGAGGCTCGCGGCGAACGCGCACTCGAGGCCAGCGTCGAGCGCGACCCCGCCTGTACGCTCTCCTTCGAACGCCTTTTCCGACGCGTTCGAGAACGCAAAGCCCACGAGCGACTCCTCGCACTCATCGACGTTCGACTTCCCATCGTCGTCTCCGAGAGCGAACGCGAGAAGCTAACCTGGGAACGCGCCCGCGCACTGCGCGAGCTCGCCAAATTCGACGCTGCGATGGAGGCTCTCGATGCAGTGCGCGCACTCAATCCCGAGCACGTAGGCGCGCTCGCTCTCAGCGGTGAGATCTTCATCCGCCGTGGGCAGTTCGAGGAAGCCGCAGAGATCCTCGCATACCTCGCCACGGTCGAAGATGCCCCCGCACGCAATCGTGTGACCGCAGGTGTTACCGCGGTCGACCTCTTCGAGAACAAGCTCGGTCAGGCAACGCGTGCGCTCGAGGTACTCGTCGCACTCGACGAAGCTGGGCTCACGACCTTGCCTGTGCGCGAGCGGCTCGCAAAGGTCGCGGCAAAAGTGGGCGCTTGGGATCGCGCAGCTGAAGTTCTGGAGCGCCTGATGACCGAGCGCCAGACCACCGAGGGCCAAACCGAGGCCGCAAGGCTCGCGATGGTGATCCACCGAGACCGCCGGAAGGCCGCCTACGACGCGACGAACGCCGTTCTCAAAGTCCTCGAGGCACTACCGGGCGACGAAGAAGCGCTCGACTTGCTCCTGCTCGTCGACGTCGAGCCATCGCGAAAGCAGGCGCTCCTCTCGAAGGGACGAGACGCGCTCCGCGAAGGGCTCGAGCAACGCACTCCAGACAAGTCGACGCTTCGGCTCTTTGCCGAAATCGCCCACGCGCTCCACGATGACGCAAACGAGCACGCGGCGCTCTCTGCGGCGTCTGCCTTTGGCGACGCGCAGGCGCGGGAGCTCGCGACGGGCACGTTCGAACGTTGTCCTACCCGCCCCACCGGTGTACTCGGGGAACCGGGCCTCACGCAGCTGGTCGCGGATCGTGACGATGGCCCCATCTCCCGTCTTTATGTGCATCTTGCAGCGACCTTGGCGGAGGCATTCGGACCGAACCTTGGTTCGCTCGGACTCGGACGCCGCGACCGCGTCGATGCAAAAGCAGGTTCGCCTTTGCGCGACGAACTCCATGCATGGGCGCACGCGTTCGGCATCGGAGAGTTCGAGCTCTACGTCGGAGGCAAAGATCCGAACGGCATCCAAGGTATCGCCGGCAGCCCGCATGTGCTCGTACTCGGGTCGTCCGTAAGGGCGCCTTTCACGGCGAATCAGCGGGCAAAGCTCGCCATCGAGCTCGTGGGCATCGCTCGCGGCACCAGCATTTTGCGCCACCGAGACAACACCTCTATTTCCGCGATCGTGCTTTCCGCAGCAAACCTCGCGAAGGTCATGGTCGCGGCTCCGTCTGCGCCCTACCCGGTGCAAGCAGAGGTCGACAAGGCGCTTTCGAAGGCCATCTCGCGCAAGTCCAAATCCGGCCTCGCCGAGATCTTGTCGCCGCTCACCGCGAAGTCGTCCGATGCGACGACATGGCTCGCGCGTGCACTTCTCACGCAGGCCCGCGCTGGCGTCGTCGCAAGCGGACACCTGGCTGCGACGCTCGAGGAAGGCTTCGGTGTCCTGCCGGGTCGCAGCTCCGATTCGCTCGCGCACGATCGCAGAGCGCAAGAACTCCTGCGTTTTCACCTTTCGCGCACCTACAGTGACCTGCGGATGGTTCTTCGACTCGAGGGTGCGTCGTGAGTGACAAGGAGAAAGACGGCACCGAGGAGGAGTTCCCCTGGGACGCAGATTGGGATTCTGCGCTTTCCGAATGGGAGGACAACGCCTTCTCGGACAAGAACATCAACGAGGAAGGCGCACCAGCCGCCAAGGCGAAGCCCACTGCTGCGCAGACCCAAGAGAGCCCCGTGTTCTCCGATGCGCTCCTACCCCCGAGCTCTCCGACGATCGCGCACTCGGGTCGCGAAGGAGCAAAGGACCTCGACTCCGTCACGCAAAACATCATTGTTGCGGAAGGCCGCCGCAGGGGTGGCGTCCTCGGCGCAAAGGTCCCCGCCTCCGAACCTGAGTTGGTGACGAGTCCGGTGACGGTCGTCGGCGACGACGAGTTCGAGCACTTGGCCGTCACGCGATCGGTCGACGAAACGAAGGGTCTGCTTCGCGATCTCGACCAAGACCCCGTCGACGACCTACTTCGCACGACCTCGGAAGGAGCGTCGGAAGCCGACGACGAAGGCGATACCGTCAGCAGCTTCGATGCGGATGCGGACCTCGACGCGCCGACACGTCGCAGTGTATCGGGACGTCCCCTCGATGACCTCATTCCCGAAGGCTTCCTTCCAAGCACACCGGAGTCCGGACAAGCTCCGGGGAAGGCTCAGCGAGAACCGATTTCGGAACTCGTCACCCGCCAGCACGACCGCGGGCAATCACCGTTCGCATACGTCCCCGCCGTTCCTCCTCCGGCCGCTGCTCCGGCCACGTCGCCTTCCTCCCCGCCTTCGTCTCGCTCCAAGCGATCGAACCCTCCGCCCCTCCCTAGGGAGGCAACCCCCGCCCCGCCCGTTGCTCGCCCGAAGCCGGCAGCTCGGCCACGCCCGACCTTCGAAGAGGTACCCGAGAGCGCACCGCCTGCACGGCTCGACTCGGCTTCGTGGATGCAAGAGGAAGCTCGACGTAGGCCAGATCCAGTCGACGGCGCGCGGCTCCTCATCTCCGCGAGCGAAGTGCGGGCGCTCGAAGGCAACTTCGAGAGCGCACGCGCGCTTGCCGAGCAGGCTGTGCGTTTCGCTCCGAACTTCGAACCGGCGCTCCGCTTGGCCCGCGCTCACGCGACACGCGAGAAGGATCACGACCGCGAACTCGAGCTCCTTCGTGAAGAAGCGAGGGTCGCGTCAACGGAGGCAGCGAAGAAGCACGCCCTATTCATCGCGACCGAGCGCACCGCTGGCACACCAACCCAGGAAGAGTTTCTGCGCGAGGGCCTCCTCGGCAAAGACACGCTGCGCGCCGAAGTCCATGCCGCAGCGACGCACTTGCGCGAGGCAAGTCCCAACGAGCCGGCGCCGGCCATCGCTCGGTCAAGCGTTCTCTACGGCGCACTCGACGACGCTCGACTTCGTCTCGAGCTACGCGGGTTCCATGACGGTGAGAGCAGCCTGACCGCCGCCGTTCGACGGCTGCGAGAGGCGCTCTCTGCGAGTGATATCGAAGCGGCAAGCAACGCAGCGGAAGGTTTCGTCGACGAAGAGCCTTTGATGGAGGGCGCACTGTGGCTCGCGACGCTCTTCGGTTCCCAGGTCGAAGGCGACTCACGGGCACCTGCGTTGCTCGAGATGTTGCCGGACGATGATCGCAAAGCGCGATTCTTGGCGAGCCTCGCGATGGAACGAAAGTCGCCGGCCCTGCTGCAAGCGGCACTTGCTCGAGAGAGCGCGTGGTCCGCGGACGAGCGACTCGCACTCACGGCTCTCCTCGGGCCGGTGGGTAGTGTCGACGTCCCAGCATCCGATACGGGCGCCCTTGCGTGCGCAGTGGCCGGCCTGAAGGGAGCCCTCCCCCCCGAAGCGCTCACGGGCCGCAGCATCGCGCAACTCAGGCTCGGCCGAGCTCTGGCGCAGTCGACGGCTAGCATTGGACGCTCCGAGATTCGCAGTCTTTCGGAGAAAGCGCACGGCACGGCGAGTCCGACGATGGCGGCCGTCGAGTGGCTTCTTTGGTCGAGCGATGGTCCCCGGCGTGAACTTGCCGAAGCCCTGTCCGCGCACGCAGGCCCGGAAGGTTCCTTCCTCGCTGCTGCAGCTTTGCTGGCAGAGTTCGCAAAAGACCCCGAGCTGGCCCAAGAGCTGTACAAGCGCGTCATCCCGAGCGATGGACCATGGGAGGCAGCAGCGCGATCCATCACGCCGTTCGACTCCGCGACGGCGGACCTCGGTCAAGTCGCGGAACGGCTCTCCGATCTTCGAGGAGCGATGCTTCATCTCGAGTGCGCTCTCGTGCCGAAGACGAAGACCGACGTCGTATTGCGTCACCTCGAAGCGGCAGCGGACCAGGCGCCAGATTTTGCCGTCGTTCCATTCCTCGGCGAGCTCTTCGCACGCCACGCGGGCGACGACTCTGCGCGTGCGACGTGGTTGGGCCGTCAGAGCTCGAACGACGCGTTCCTCGGGCCGTTCCAGCTCATGCGTCAGTTCTCTTTGTCGACGGACCCAGAGGACCTGCGCGCAGCCTCTGCTGCGGCGCCTAAAGACGCTTCGCTTCGCGACTTGCTCGAAGCCAAGGTTCCGCTCTCGTTCGAGGAGAAGGCCGCTTACCGCGAAAAGAGCATGGACCTTTCCGATCCAGCGGCGGCAGTTCACCTTCTCGAAGCAACGCTCCTATGGAGCGACGCGACCGTCGCCCTTCGAACGGCGCGCGCACTCGCCGAGCGAGGCCCCAGCCCGATGACCTCCGTCGTCCTCGAACGACTCGAGACCGAGACTGGTGACGGCGCACGGCTCGCAGAGGAGCTCATCGAAACCGCGCGGTCGACGGAAGACGCCGGCAAACGTCGAGAGGCCTACGAACGCCTCGCCGACCTCGATGGGCTCGGCCGGAAGGACAACGTCAGCGCCCTCATGTGGCACCGCACGATCCTCGAGGACACACCGCTCCACCTGAGTAGCCTTCGTTACGTGGAAAACTCACTGCTGCGCGAGGGCCGCGTCGACGAGTACCTCCCGATTGCGATCGCCATCGCGCGCGGTCTTGCGAAGAAGGACGCAGTCGAGGTCGTTGCCCACGCCTACGTCGCCACACGCTTGCAGCTCGCCGTCGACGACACGCTTTGGTCGCAAACGCGAGAGATGTCCGACCTCGCTTATGCGGAGGGGGACCCTGGCACCTGGGCACTTCGTGCACATTACAACCATGCGCGCGTCGCGAAGGACGAGCGAGAGGTCCTTTCTGCTACGTTCAAGCTCGCCGAGGCCGCAGGTTCGAGCGAAGGTCAGGGGCTCCTCTACGTCCGAGCGGCTTCCGCAGCGCTCCACTTAGGCAAGACCGAGGAAGCCGAACAGTCCCTGGTGCGTGCAACCGAAGTCGACCCCGGCGACTTCGTTGCCTGGCTCGAACTCGCCGAACTCCGTGACGCACGTAGCGCCCACGAAGAAGCAGCGGAAGCCTACGAGAACCTGGCACGCGCTTTCGCCGTGAGCGAACACGCACTCACGGCTTGGCACGCTGCCGGCTTGAAGTGGCTCGGTGTCGAAGGTATGCGCGACCGCGCCATCGTGGCCTTCGAACACGCCTCCAACATCGACCCGACCTTCGAGGACGTCTTCGCTCGACTTTCGGAGCTCTATGCCGAAGAAGGTCGCGCAGGCGACCTCGCAGAGCTTCTCGAACGTCGACTCACCGGCGCAAGCGACGACGACGAGCGCGCCCATCTCGAAGTCGAACTCGGCCGCACGCTCGCAGAGCTCGGCGACGAGGACGCCGCGCGCGACATGTTCCGCCGCGCGCTCGACAAGCGCCCCGACAACACGCACGCCCTCTCGCTCTATGCCGACCTTTCGGCGAAGCGCAAAGACTGGGATGCCGCAGAGCAATCATGGGTGCGTCTCGCCCGCCTGCTGCCGACGAAGGACGAGCAGCGCGCGGTCTACGAACGCCTCGGCGACCTCTACGCAAAGCACTCTCTGAACTACGCTCGTGCGGAAGTGGCGTGGCGCGAGGTTCTCAAGCGCGACGAGAAGAACGAACTCGCGCTCCTGCGCCTCGTGGATGTCTACCGAGCACAAGACAATGCTGCCCAAGCCATCGAGACCTACGAGCAATACATGGCGCTCAGCGAGGGTCCCGCGGTCAGGCTCACGCGGCTCGTAGGCCTCGCACAGCTGCACGAGACGACCGGGCGCAACCCCAAAAAGGCAGAGGCCCTGCTCGATGCCGCCCGCAAGGAAGTACCGGGTTCTCCCGTCATTCTGCGCGCCATGGCGGAGTTCTATGCGCGGCAACGCCAAGGGCCCGCGATGAACGTACTTCTCGATCGAGCCGCAGGTGACGCGCGGCGCGTCCTTGCCGCAGGACGCCCGACGAGGGCGGCCTTCGAGACGCTTGCACTCGTCTCCGAACTCCGCGGTCGAACCGGAGGTGCCCGCGTGATTCACGCGGCGCTCGCAGCGCTCGACGGTACTCCCTCGGCCATCGAAGGCGCCGGTGTTCGGGCCCTCGATCCGCGACTCGACGATCTGCTCGCCCCGGAGATTCTTTCCCCCGCGTTTCGGGCTCTGCTCGCGCAGGCTGGCGACGCGTTCGATATCGCCTCCCCGCTCGACACCCGCCGCTTGGGCGCCACCGCAGTGTCGCAGCAGTACCGAGACGTCATTGGTCAGATCGCGCGAACGTCGCAGGAGCTCGGACTCACGGGCCTCCAGATCGGCATGGCCGCGCGGGTCGGACGGGTTTGCCTCCCCTGCGCTTCGACACCACCGACGCTCGTCGTTGGAGAATCGCTCTTGAAGGCCGAAGACGGCAAGGTCCGAGCCTTCCTGGTCGTCCGCGCGCTGAAGCTCGTCGCTGCACGCGCGTCTGCCCTCGTACGCGTGCCCGCGCAAGACCTCGCGATTCTCATCGCCGCTTGGCTGCGCTCGCTCAATCCGAGCTGGGTCGCCCCCGGCGTCGATGCGAACTTGCTCGCGGAAGCCGGTAGGCGCCTCACCCCGGGCCTTCCTCGAACGACCGACCCGAACTTCGCGGTGCTCGCGCTCGAAGCCGCTGCCGCCATTGGAAACCAGGCGGCGCAGGTGGGCAATGCGGCCGTGACTTGGGCGAATCGTGCCGCCCTCCTCGCGGTCGGCGATCCGAGCGTAGCCCTCGAAGGCCTCGCTTGGAGCATGGGCCAAGAAGGGGTACCCGCGGACGAGGCCGGCCGGGCCGCATGGATAGCAAAGACCGCAGATGCTCGTGATTTGCTGAGTTTTGCGGCCTCGGACGCGCTCCTCGAGGCCCGCAAGCGACTCGGTTTGCCCGCGTAATCCTTGCGGTCGGGGCCGCAGCACTGGTAAGGGCTGCCCATCCCTATGACTGCACTCCGCAATATCGCCATCGTCGCCCACGTCGACCACGGCAAAACGACCCTTGTTGACCATATGCTGCGGCAGTCGGGCACGTTCCGTACGAACGAAGTCGTCGTCGAACGCGTCATGGACTCGAACGACCTCGAAAAAGAGCGAGGCATCACGATTCTCGCGAAGAACACGAGTCTTCGTTACAAGCATCCGAACGGCGAGGAGTTCAAACTCAACGTCATCGACACCCCAGGCCACGCGGACTTCGGCGGCGAAGTCGAGCGTACGCTCCTCATGGCTGACGGAGCCCTTCTTCTCTGCGATGCCGCCGAAGGCCCTTTGCCGCAGACGCGCTTCGTCCTCACGAAGTGCCTCGAGCTCGGCTTCCCCGTCATCGTCGTTATCAATAAGATCGACCGAAGCGACGCCCGACCGGACGAAGTACTGAGCGAAGTCTTCGACCTTTTCTGTGACCTCGGCGCAACCGACGAACAGACGGACTTCCCCGTCCTCTACGCCATCGGCCGCGAAGGCATCGCGAAGCACAACCTCGAAGACGAAGGGAAGAACCTCGAGCCGCTCTTCCAGACGATCGTGGAGCGCGTGCCGCCGCCCAAGGGCGACCCTTCGAAGCCGCTGCAGATCCTCATCAACAACCTCGACCACGACGAGTACCTCGGGCGTCTCGCGATCGGCCGCGTCGTTCAAGGGACCGTCCGCGCCAACCAGCAGGTGGGTGTCATTCGTGAGAACGGCCCCAGCAAAGCCGCCATCAAGGTGCTCTCGACCTTCGAAGGCCTGAAGCGCCAGCCGACGCAAGAAGCCACCGCGGGTGAAGTCATCGCGATCGCCGGCATCGAAGAAGTCTTCGTGGGCGACACGATCGTCGACCAAAACCCAGGCTGGGAAGAACGCGCCCTGCCCCGCATCGTGGTCGAGCAACCGACCTTGAAGATGCGCATCGGCGTCAACACCTCACCGCTCGCGGGCAAGTGCAAGGCATCGAAGTACCTTACGAGTCGCCACCTCCGCGACCGCCTCTTCCGCGAGACACGCCGAAACCTGGCCATTCGCGTGGAAGAGACCGAATCTCCCGACACGTTCGTCGTGCTCGGCCGCGGTGAGCTCCAACTCGCCATCCTCGTCGAAACGATGCGCCGCGAAGGCTACGAGATGCAGCTCGGTAACCCCGAAGTCATCATCAAGACCATCGATGGCGTGCAGCACGAGCCCTACGAGCTCGTCGTCGCTGACGTACCAGACACGTACATCGGCGTCGTCACGGATCGCCTCGGCCAACGCCGTGGTCGCATGGTGAAGATGTCGAACCCCGGTTTCGGACGTGCGCGCCTCGAGTTCCGCGTTCCCTCCCGCGGTCTCATCGGCTTCCGCGGTGAGTTCCTCACGTCGACGCGCGGCACAGGCCTGCTGAATACCATCCTCGATGGCTGGGAGCCGTGGTCGGGCACGATGGCGAAGCGTCTGAACGGCGCGATGGTCTCGGACCGTGCGGGTCAGTCGACGCCCTATGCGTTGCAGCACTTGCAGGCCCGCGGCGACTTTTTCATCGGCATCAATACGGACGTCTACGAAGGCATGATCGTCGGTGAGCACAACCGCCCGAACGACACGGACCTGAACGTCGTTCGCGAGAAGAAGCAAACCAACGTGCGCAACCACGGGAAGGACGAAAACGTCCTCCTCGCGGTCCCGCGCACGCTCACCATCGAAACGGCGATGGAGTGGATCGATGCCGACGAGCTCGTCGAAGTGACCCCCGACGCAGTGCGCGTCCGCAAGCAAATCCTCAGCATCAACGTTCGCCCGAAGCGCCAAGACGCGATCGACGACGCCCAGCAAGTCGAGTAGCAGGTCGCGTCCCAGCCCCCTAAAAGTCTGGGATACTCGATTCCAAAATTCGTTACCCGACTACATCGAATCCCGTAGACTGGGACTCGATGTACCTCGGGCTCTTGCGCGCGGTTCCCGCGTTTCTGGTCACCTTTCTCGTGCCGCTGTCCGCTTGGGCGTCGTCTTCGGACGAGCTCGTTCGTGGCGGAGAGCGTGCAGAACAAACGGGCGACACGGATTCGGCCATTCGTCGCTACACCGAAGCCATCACGCTCGACGGTCAGCACGAGCAAGCCTACCTGCATCTCGGCGCCCTTCGGTTGAAGCTAGGCGACGCGCGCGAGGCGGTTCGCGTCTATTCCGTCGCGCTCGATCACCTTCCGGGCTTTGCACTGGCGCGGAAGTTCCGCGCAGAGGCAAGCTGGAAGCTAGGTGATCGCGAAGGCGCCGAGCACGACCTCGAAGACTATCTCGAGAAAGTTCCCGATCGCGCCGGCTACACCCAGCTTGCGGACTGGTACGCGGAACACGGCCGCTTTCCGGCGCAGCTGCGGGTGTGGCGACGTATCCGGATGGTCGCTGCCGAAGCCGCCGACGCCGCGCTCATCCAGCGTGCAACGACGATGCTGAAAGCACTGCAATGGGTCGTCTCCCCGGCTGACCCCGTTTCACTCACGAAGAAGGACCTCGCGGACAAGTCTCTCGGTCCGGCGCGAAGGTCCATCGCCCGCATCGCGCAGCGCGGCGGAGGCTGACGAGTCCCCCGAACCCATCCGATTGGCGCTGGGGCCCATGACGCTGCTGTCGTGAGCCATCGAGTGGCACAACGATCTCACGTGAGAGGCCCGAAAATCTCCGTGAGTCACGACATGCGCTCTCGGCACGGAGCTTGCGACGTCTTGAACTATGCAAACTGCACCCTCTTCGCTCCGCGCCGCCGCTACGCTTCTGCTTGCTTCCCTACTCGCATTTGCGTGCACCGCTACAACCGAAGGTAGTTCGGGAAGCTCAGGCGCGAGCGACCCCGCCTGCAATGCGGACAACGAATGCGAGCTCCAAAAGAGCACCTGCTGCGGCTGCCTCGACACCGCAGTCAAAGTCGGTACCCCGAGCCCGCTCGGGACCAAGTGTATGGCTGTCGACTGTGCGGCAAACTCCTGCGCCGACGAGTCGCGCCTCGCGCTTTGTGAGAGCAACGCCTGCGCCTACAAGCACGAGAAGAACCTGAACCCCAGCGAGTTCGATCAGTCCTGCTCGGCGCCCGAAGACTGCGTGGTCGTGTCGACGCGATTCTCATGCAATTGCGCCGGCCCGGCGCCGGACTTCTCCGCGGCCATCAACGGCAAAGCAAAAGCCGCGTTCGACGCCGCTCGTACCGAGCGATTCAAGAACATGCGCTGCCCGAATATGCCGGGGCCTTGTGCTGCGGGATCCATGGTTGCACCGCGCGCGACCTGCACGGCCGGGAAATGCGAGGTCGTGAAGCCATAGCCGCGCCCGCGGAAGCGTCGAGGCGACTCAGACGAAGGCGGCGTGGAGCGCTCGTTGCGCTTCCGCGAGTTCGGTGCTCTTGACGAGCGCCGCAATGCGGAGAGGCGTCGCCGCGATACGCATGGGCGTCACGCCGTGTTGGAGAAGGACGGCTTGGAAGCGACTCGCACAGTGCGTCGGACCGAGAAGACCATCGCCAACGAGGCTCACGAGACCGAACCCTCCCTCGATCTTGATCCTCGAGTCTGCCGAACGAAGCGCTTCGGCGGCGCCGTCCCAATCCGGCACGTTCAGCAGGGGCACGAAGAACTCCGTCCCCGATGCACCGACCGCTACATCGAGGACCGGCAGCGAAAGCTTCGCGACCGCGTCGAGAATGCCACGGTGCTCGGAAGCAACCGACACGACCTTGTCGAGCCCCACAATGGCCCGGACGCCCTGACCGCGCTCGCCGTGAACGTGCGCGCTCGGGTCCGCAGCGATGGTCTCACGCCCACGATGACCTCCGTCGTCCGCGCCGTCGGCCGTCTTGCGGGCGTGAATCGCGACTTTGTTCCGGCGCGCCCATTCGACCGCTTGCGCGTTCAACACCTTGGCCCCCGCCTCTGCCATCTCGGAGAGGACCTCGAGGCTCAGTTCGGGCAGGTGCTTTGCGTCCGGAACGACGCGCGGGTCGGCTGTGTAGACGCCGTCGACATCACTATAAATCTCGCAGCGTTCGGCCCCGAGCGCCGCCGAGAGTGCCACTGCAGTCGTGTCGGACCCGCCTCGGCCCAGCGTCGTGATCTCCCGACGATAACTCATGCCCTGATAGCCCGCGACGATGACGATGCGCCCGCGCGCGAGCTCGTCTTCGATACGGTGCGGCCTCACTTCGATGATTCGCGCGTCGAAGTGGCGGTCGTTCGTGATGATGCCTGACTGGCTGCCCGTGAAGCTGATGGCATCGAGCCCGCGCGCGTGGAGCGCGATCGACAGGAGCGCCATCGATACGCGCTCGCCCGTCGAAAGAAGCATGTCGAGCTCACGGCGCGGTGGGTCTTTGTCCCCCGCGACACTCTTGGCGAGAGCGAGAAGACCGTCGGTGGCCTTCCCCATGGCGCTGACGACGACGACGACATCGTTCCCTGCGCGTTTTGCGAGCGCGACTTTGTCTGCGACTGCACCAATCTTGTCGACGTCCGCGACGGACGAGCCACCGTACTTTTGAACGAGAATCGCCATGGTTTCTCGCCTAGCCGTAGCATGGAGAGAAGGAGCGGGCCAAACTCGGGCAGGCTCAAACGCGCTCGAGGTCGACTTCGCCGAAGGCACCACGCAGGCGCACGCCCGTCTCGGTCTCCACGATGTCTCGAACCTCGGTCTCGCCGTCTTCGCGGTCGAGCGTGAAGACGAGGAATGGAGGCTCGCTCACGCGGCCGGCGTACACATGAGTGGTGCCGCCGTGAAACGTGGCCACGACGAGCGTGTCGTCATCGAGCTTTGCCAATGATGTCGCGGCGAAAGGAAGCCACACCTTACCTTCCACGCGAATACCGGAAGACGACAACGTGACCAGCCCGCCGAACGCTTCTTCGAACGACGCAACCTCCAGCGTGGGGTGCATGGAACTCGAGTGCGCCGCCTCGAAGGCGCCGGATGCGGGGACGGCTATCCGCGACTCGCTCAGGGTCGCGGTCGGTACTTCGCGCTCCGCCACGACTCGCCACGGCCGTTCGGCAATCGGTCGACTATCGGAGAACGCTTTCCACGAGGCATCGTCGTCATCGGGATCTTCGTCCATCACCTGTGTCGTCGAAATGTCCGTCCGACTCTCGTCGCCTTGAGGCCCTTCCTCTCCGCCATCGAGATCCTCGTCCACTTCCGAAAGAGAGAGTGACACTTCGAGGTCCGGTGAGCCATCTGCCTCGAGCAGGACCGCAGCTGCCGTTTCGGCTCCCTCGATCGAGGGTTCGAGGGGATCGCTTCCGCCGAGGTCGTGAGCCCCTTTGTCGTCGCCTTCCGTTCGCTCATCGTCTGGCTCGACCGAAAGCTCGACCGGCCCGAGATGGCCTACGGCGGCGTCATCGCGGTCGACCTCTCCGTCGTCGAGTGCCACTCCGAAAGCCGAGGGGTCGTCGGGGACATCGATGTCTTGCTCCAACCGCGGGTCCGCAGCCATGCATCGCAATCTAACCCTCCCTTTCGCTCTGCGTGGCGGAAAAGACACGGGGGGCGAACACAGCGCCCCACTCTGCCACGCAGATCATGTGGGTAACACGCGCGCTCACAGCTCGAGCGCACGCAACTCCGCGGTTTCTGCCCTCGCGTACATGCGTGGGGCCGCTGGCATGCGCCGTGCTTTTCCTTCCTCTCGATCGCTCCGAAAGAGAGTCTGACCATGGCCCCTCGCACCCACACCTTGCTCCGTCTCGCCGCCGTTGCCGCGCTCGTCGTGGCTGCAATGTGGCCATCGGCGTCGCGGCAGGTCCAGCGAACCCGCAGCGGACACGTAGCGACACAGACGGCCCCGAACGGCCCTTTGGCCACCCTCGCCGCACGCTGACACGCGATCGAGCATGCTTATATAAGCACGCGTAATCCCGGGTGTTTTTGACATAGGCGTCCGTGCCCTTTCGAGGCCCAGCCCAGAAATAACCCCTTCGCGAGGGTGGAGCTGTACTACGCTCGTACGCGCTCCCCCTCATGCACTTTCTCGTCCTCTCCCGAAACGCTCAGCTCTATTCGACGACGCGCCTCGTTCTCGCGGCGCGCGCGAGAGGACACGAAGTCACCGTCGCGGACCCGTTCGAATGTCAGATCGTGATCTCTCGAGGTCGCCCATCGATGTTCCTCGGCGACAAGCCCGTTCCGCGGGTCGACTTGATCGTGCCTCGCATCGGCGCATCGATCACCAACTACGGTCTCGCGGTGGTGAGGCAGTTCGATTTGATGGGCGTCCCCGTGCTCAACACCGCGATCGCCATCGCACGCTCCCGCGACAAGCTTCGCTCGATGCAGCTCCTCACGAAGAAGAACATCGACGTCCCCATCACGGTGTGCGCAAAAACCCCTGCTTCTCTCGACTCCGCACTGAAGGCGGTCGGCGGCTGTCCAGCCATCATCAAGCTGCAGCAAGGCGCCCAAGGCATCGGCACGATGATCGCCGAAACGCCGCAGGCCGTGACGTCTCTGCTCGAGACCCTTTGGGCCATGGGCCAAGACATCATCCTCCAGGAATACATTGGCGAATCGAAGGGCCGCGACCTTCGTGCCATCGTCGTCGGAGGTCGCGTGGTCGCCGCCATGCGAAGGCAGGCGCGCGGCGACGAATTCCGCTCGAACCTTCATCGTGGCGGTGAGGGCGTCCGCATCAAGCTCGACAAACGCTACACGCAGACGGCGATCATGGCCGCGAAGATCATGGGCCTCGAAGTGGCGGGCGTCGACATGCTCGAGGGTCGCTCCGGACCGAAGATTCTCGAAATCAACAGTTCGCCCGGTCTCGAAGGCATCGAACGCACGAGCGGCGTCGATGTGGCAGGCATCATCATCGAGCACGCCGAACGCTACGCGAAGACCAAGAAGAAGCGCGCTCGCCGTGCCGACCCGGTCCTCGAAGAAGAGCGCCGTCCTGCGCGGCTCCGCCAACTCGCCTGATGCTCCGCAAGACGCGCACAGGTTCGATACTCGAAGTCACGCTCGATCGACCCGACGCGCGAAATGCGCTTTCGCTCGCCCTCCTTCATGAGCTCGCAGAGGCGATCCGCACCGCAGAGCACGATGGCACACGCGTTCTCGTGCTTACGGGCAGCGGTCAGGTTTTCGCGTCGGGAGGCGACCTCAAGGAGCTCGCAGGACACGAGACGGAAGAGATGGCCCAGAAGCTCCTCGTTGCCGGCCGCAACGTGACAGCTACACTCGAAACATCGCGCGTCGTGAGCATTGCGGCGATTCAAGGCCCCGCAGTGGGTGGCGGCGCGGAGCTCGCCCTCGCCTGCGACCTTCGTGTCATCGATGCGGAAGCACACCTGTGCTTTCGGCACGTCCGTCTCGGCGTGACCCCCGCGTGGGGCTCGCTTCGTCGCCTCGTTGCTGCCGTTGGAACTGCGCAGGCCTTCGCGTGGCTCGCCCTTGCTGCCAATGTGCGTGCGACCGAAGCGTACGAGCGAGGGCTCGTCTCGACAGTTGCGCCTTCCGGTGAATCGCTGCAGGTGGCGCGGATATTTGCCGCCGATCTTCTCAAGGGGTCGCCGAGCGCACTTGCGCAGCTGAAGGCGTCCCTCTTCGCATCGAGCGGTGCACAGGCGCTCGACGACATCGAACGCGACGCCTTCGTGCGTTCATGGTGTTCGCCCGACCACAAGGAAGCGGTCCTCGCGCACTTCGAGCGGCGCGAGCCATCATTTTCAGCTAAGCCGGGTACTGGCTCATGATTCTCCTTTGCGTCTCCGACATTCAAGGTCACCTCGAAGCACTCCGCGCAGTGCTCGCGACGGCCGAGAAGCGTGCGTTCCACAAACTTTTGGTTGCGGGTGACCTCGTGTTCCCTCCCGCATGGGCATTTTCGCCAGCGGCTCAGGCAGAAGGCGCGCCGAAGCCCGTCCCTCTCGAGACGTGGCGGAGACTGAGTGCCGCAGGAGCGGTCATGGTCCAGGGGGCGACCGACCGTGCACTCGCCGTCTTGGACCTTTCGAACGTGCGCGCGCTCTCACCGGAAGAGCAGGTGAAACTCGAGCGCTTCCGAAAGGTGCGCTCCGAACTCGGCGACGTCATCCTCGAACGCATCCGCCGCCTACCGACACACGAACGCATTCCCCTCGAAGACGGCAAGGAACTCCTTCTCGTGCATGGGTCGCCAACAGACCCCTTCGAGCCCATGAGCTTCGACCTCGACGAGGTCGAGCTGAATGCGCTGCTCGGCGACGATCCTG
The DNA here is from genome assembly GCA_046351415.1 of Polyangiaceae bacterium. GTDB lineage: Bacteria > Myxococcota_A > Polyangia > Polyangiales > Polyangiaceae > JABFRG01. Next base: position 185,168 of record JAXLYO010000009.1, read on the forward strand.
CCGACGTCGTCGTGTGCGGCATGTCTCATACTCCCTTCGACAAGATGGTCGGTGATACCCGCATCATCAACGTTGGCAGCGTGGGCGACGCACCCGACAATCGCGAACCGGGCGAACTCCCGGTCGTCGCGCACGCGACGTGGATCGAGAGCACGCCGACGGGAATCATCGTCGAGCAAATCACCGTTCCCCTCGCCTGAAGCGCGCAGTCAGCGAATGTGAACGCGCGGAAGTTGTACGCTGCGAGCGGGGCACGCAACAATTCGTATTGCCTTGTCTGCCCTACCTCCCAAGCCGACGGTGAAGGGTCTCGCCAAAGCTCGTCTGCGTCGTGCGTTTACGCTCGACACCAGAACGCGGGCCCGGAGCGAGGATTCCTTTTGGCGTGACCTGTTCAAAAGCGCAGACGTCGTCAGTGAGGGCGCGGTCGAGCGTGAAAGCTCGAGCTACTACGGGACGACCGACATCGTCGTTTCCTTCCCTGCCCACTTCGATTTCGGTGATCGCGCTGCGCATCTCGCTGTGGCACGAGCATGCGTCCACGTGAAGCTCCGCGCGCTTCGCGTCGCACGTAGGGAAGCGCAAACGCGCGCCAATACGGACCTCGATGCGAGCCAGTGCGAAATCGCATTCACCGAAGAGAGCGCCAAACTTCGCATCCATGTGGAGCTCTCGGCCAAAGTTCTCCACAAGAATTCCAGAGGTGCGCGCACTCGCGTGCGGAAGCTGAGCGACGGCTGAACGAGTGAGGAAGGCTTCTTCCTTGGCTGAACGTAAACCCACTGCCACGAGACCTTGGCCTGAACACGCACCCTCGCGCAAAAGCGAGAATCTTCTCTGCACGCCTTGATCCAGGAGCGCCTTCACGGCACGATGTCCTTTCGCATGCCCCGCAAACGAGACACTCCGCCCGAAGTCACGAGCAACGTGATCCACGTGGCGTTCGGAGCTGGCGGTGGTCGACTGCGTACGGAAGATCTTCCGCCCGCTCCGCTTGCTCCCGATGCAGGAAGCACGGCGCTCGAGCCCACGCTCGACCTCTACACGGCGCCAGAGGTGGCGAAGCTCCTCGGCGTTCCGACCCATCGTCTTCGGGCGCTCGACAAGGCGAACATCGTGAGTCCCTCGGGCTCCCGCGGAGGCAAGCGCGCCTATACGTTCTCCGACCTCATCGCTCTTCGCGCCACGGCTGAGCTCTTGCGGCAGCAAATCCGCATGCGCGACGTCGCACGCGCGATCTCCGCCCTGAAAAAGACCCTGCCTCGTGTCACGAGGCCGCTCCAAGAGCTGCGCATCGTCAGCGATGGCACGCGTGTCGTCGTGCGCGCCGAGGAGGGGCCGTTCGAGCCACTCACCGGCCAAATGGTGCTCGACTTCCGCGTGGGCACGCTCGAGAGCGATGTCGTCCACGTTCTTCGCCCTGCCAGTGCCGACGCGCAAGCCCGCACGGCATACGACCTCTACGTGCGAGCAAGCGCACTCGACGAGAACCCCCTTCACTTCGACGAGGCAGAGGCGCTCTATCGCCGCGCCATCGAATTCGACCCTCGCCTTGCGATCGCTTACACCAACCTCGGCAACATTCGCTTCCGTCGGGGCGACGAGCGAGGTGCGGAAGACCTATACCTGACGGCGCTCTCCATCGACGGACGCCAGCCCGAGGCTCACTACAACCTCGGCTATTTGTCCCTCGAAACAGGCAACTACGACCGCGCCGTCGACCACCTGACCCGCGCCCTCGAGACCGACCCCAAGTTTGCCGACGCGCACTTCAACCTTGCGATGGCACACGAAGCGCTCGGCGATCGCACACGCGCCAAGCGCCATTGGAAGCGCTACCTCGAACTCGATCCCGAAGGTACATGGGCCGACGTGGCCCGAGAGCACCTCAAGTAGCGGCTCGTAAGGGTCCGCGCCCCCTCAGAAGCGTCGATGCGATAGACACGGTAGGCTCTGACGAACCTTGCGAAGGTACGCGAAGTCGAGCTCGGCCACGGCCAACCCCGGTCCCTCGCTTGCCTCCGCCAGCACGGCGCCCCACGGATCGACGATGAGACTCTTGCCGTATGTCTGACGGCCGCGCGGGTGCTTGCCGTGCTGTGCAGCAGCCAGGACGAAGACTTGATTCTCGATGGCCCGAGCGCGCATGAGCACGTGCCAATGGTCTTTGCCGGTGGTGAGCGTGAACGCAGCGGGAACGGTCACGAGCTCTGCCCCTGCCGCGCCGAGCAGTCGGAAGTACTCCGGAAAGCGAAGGTCGTAGCATATGGACATGCCGACTCGGGTCCCTTCGAAGGGAACGACGACGGACAGAGCATCGCCGGCGTGGGTCGCACCGCTCTCGAGGGCTTTCGTTCCATCGGGGAGGTCGACGTCGAAGAGGTGGACCTTCCGATACTTGCCGGCGAGCTCGCCTTGCGGAGACACGAAGAGCGACGTGTTGAACGGACGCTTCGGGTCGGAAGAGCGCTCCGGCATTCCGCCCGCCACGATGGCGACCCCTGTTTCGCGTGCGAGCGCTTGGAGCCCCTTCGTGATCGGACCGGCCCCCTCGCCTTCGACCGCCTCTGCTACATCGAGCTTTGCGTCTTCCGTTTCGCCCATGAAGGCGAAGTTTTCCGGCAGGACGACGAGCCTAGCCCCACGCGCCTTCGCACGCTTCGTCAGCTCGGCGACCTGCGCCATGTTCTCTGCGACGTTCGCCTGGGAATTGAGCTGAACGACGGCGACGATCAAAACGCTTCTCTCCGCTTCAGGAAGCTGCCCCAGCGGCCTGCGGCTGCTTTTGCGGCTTCTTCTTGTAGAGAAGATCGATCATCGCGCCGTGGACCTCCATGACCTTGCGGCGCTTCAGCTTGAGGCTGGGCGTCAGCATGCCGTTTTCGGTCGTGAAGTCTTCGGCGATGAGGGCGAAGTCTTTCACTTCTTCGAACCCCTTGAACGGCTCGCCGTACTTCTTGATCTCGCTCTCGAGGAGCGACTTCACTTTGGGCTCGGCGAGGAGCTGGTCCTTCGACATGTCCGCAAGACCGTTGTCGCCGGCCCAGGACTTGAGGGCGTCGAAGTTCGGGACGATGAGCGCGACGTTGAAGGGCTTGTTGTCGCCATAGACCATGACGTTCGACACGTAGGGAGAGAGCTTCAGTTGCTCCTCCATCGGGGTCGGGACGACGTACTTGCCGTTCTCGAGCTTGTACTGCTCCTTGATGCGACCGGTGATGAAGAGGTAGCCGTTCTCCATCTTGCCCATGTCGCCCGTGCGGAAGCCGCCGTCGCTCGTGAACACGGCGGCGTTCTCCTCGGGGCGGTTGTAGTAGCCCTTCATGACGCAGGGACCGTGCACGATGATCTCGTTCTCGGGGCTGAGTTCGATGCGAACACCCGGGATGGGGCGCCCGACGGAACCGATACGACGATTGTGCGGCCAGTTGGCCGTCGCAATGGGGCTCGTCTCCGTGAGGCCGTACCCCTCGTAGACGGTGACCCCCAAGCCGTCGATGAACTCGGCTACTTCGCGCGAAATGGCCGCGCCACCGCTGAAGGCGTAGCGGAGTTTGCCACCGAAGCGCGCACGCACCTTCGAGAAGACCACCTTGTCGGTGAGCGCCGTCACGAGGCCTTCACCCACACCGACCTCTTCGAGGTTGCGCTGCTTCTTGCGGGTCTCCATGGCGATCTTCACCATGCTCTGGACCACACCGGGCTTGGTCGAAATCTGCTTTTGAACCGCCGCGTAGAGTTTGTTGAAGATGCGGGGAACGCTGAAGAGCAGCGAAGGCTGCACTTCGGTGAGGTTGTCCAAGATCTTGTCGATGGCCTCGCAGAGCGCCATGCTCGCGCCCATCGAGAAGAGCGCGTGGAGCTCCACTGTTTGACCGAAGACGTGCGCCCACGGCAAGAACGAGAGGGAGCGGTCTTCCGAACTCATGGGGAAGACGTCGTGGATGGCGCTGACGTTCGACGCGATGTTCCAGTGGGTGAGCATGACGCCCTTCGGATTGCCGGTGGTGCCGCTCGTGTAAATGATGCAGGCGACGTCGTCCTTCTCGGGCTTGATGGTCGGGACCTTCGCGGTCGTGTCGAGGAGCGACTGCCACGTCGTCAGCCCTTGGCTAGGGTCTGCTTTCGTCTTCGCGTCGAGGCTGATCACCCGGGTGAGTGATGCGACGCCCGAGCGGAATGAATCGAGCTTCTGGCGAATCTCATCGGTCGCGGCGATGACGGCCTTCGCTTCGCAATCGCGCAGGATGAACTCCCACTCCTTCGCGTGCTGCGCTTCGTACATCGGCACGAACGTGAGACCGAGACCGAAACACGCATAACAAGCGACGGCCCACTCCACTCGGTTGTTCGAGATGATGGCGACGCGGTCACCGCGCACGAGGCCGAGCTCCGAAAACCCGGCGCGTACGCGATCGACCATGCGACCGAACTCGAGGTAGGTCGTCCACCGCCACTCGCCCTGGGTCTTCGTGCCGAAGAGCTCCCGATCCGGGAAAGTCTTGATCGCACTGTGAAAAACATCAACGAGGGTCTCGAACTTCGCCATGCCCCAAAGATAGCGAATTTGTGCACCGGGGCTAACGGGAAAACGCCTCTATTTCTTCACCTCGATGAATCGCCCGCGAAGGAGGTCGCTTTCGCAGTTCTTCTTGGCGAATTCGACCGTAAAACCCGAGTCTTTCGAGGCTACGCCGTTGTAGTAACGCTTGATTTCGCCGTCCGCGAGCACGCAGCCCCCCACCGTGTTGTCGAGATTGCAGGCCGCTTCGGCGAACTTTCCCTTGAAGCCCTCACAGAGGGTCCGATGAATGGCGAGGTCGCTTTTCGTATAGTCGACGCAGGTGCCATGGGCGGAGATCATGTCGCAGCTCTCGACGACCTTCGCCAGCGGGGGCGGTCCGGCTTCGACGACGCCCGCTTCTGCCGGCGCGTTCGTTTCCACGTTCTTCTTGCACGCGGAGACGGAAGCCAGCGTGGACGAGGCAAGGAGCACCACGGCAACCGTGGCCGAACCCCGCACGGCAAAACCAACGAACACGCGAATAGAGGCCGCACTCTTGCTCATGGCCGCATGCTACCACTCTCGCTTTCCAATGGCAGAAGAGAGAAGAGGCGGCTAGGTAGGGGCGAGCCCCCGCCATGAGCCAGAACTATTACCTCCAGACGTTCGGATGCCAGATGAACGTGCACGACTCCGACCGGATGGCGGAACTCTTGGAGGGGCATGGCTGGTCGCAGGTGGAGCAGGCCGAAGAGGCGGACCTCATCGTCCTGAACACATGCAGCGTCCGCGAGAAGGCGGAGCACAAACTCCGCAGCGAGCTCGGCAAGCTCGCACCGCTGAAGAAGAAGAATCCGGACCTCGTCTTGGCCGTGACCGGCTGCGTCGCGCAGCAAGAAGGCGAGCGCCTCCTGTCGCGGACGCCGTTCCTCGATCTCGTGCTCGGTCCCGACAACCTCGTCGAGCTCCCGAAGCTCGTGATGGACCAGCGCGGTGGCAGCCCGCCCATGGCGCGTACGGTGTTCGATCACGACGCTTCGCATTTTCTCGCGGCCAAACCCCGCGGAAACGGGAAGGTCCCGACGTCCGTCTACGTGACGACGATGAAGGGGTGCGACGAACGATGCTCCTTCTGCATCGTGCCCTACACGCGCGGGAGCGAGCGCTACCGGCCGGCAGACGACATCGTCGCGGAGATTCGCACGTGGGTCTCGGCGGGGGCACGCGAAGTGACGCTTCTCGGACAGACCGTCGACAGCTTCCAGGACCCTTCCCTTCCTCCGGCGACCCCCGGAAACCCGGACGAGAGCCAGTTCCCGCACCTCCTTCGCCGTATCGCTGCCGAAGTTCCCGACCTTCTTCGTCTTCGCTACACGAGTCCGCACCCGCGCCACCTCACGCCCTCGCTCATCGCTGTCCATGCCGAGCTGCCCATGCTGTCTCCCCACGTGCACATGCCCGTGCAATCTGGGAGTGATCGCATCTTGAAGCGAATGATTCGGCGGTACACACGTGCAGAATACATTCAGCGAGTGAAGGCACTCCAAGCGGCACGACCAGGACTCACGCTCTCGACCGACATGATCGTGGGGTTCCCCGGGGAAACGGAGGAAGACTTCCTCCAAACGCTTTCCTTGGTCGCGGAGGTCGGCTTCGTCTCGCTCTTCGGCTTCTCGTATTCGCCGAGGCCCTATACGCCGGCCCTCAAACTCCCCGACGACGTGCCGCGAGAGGTCAAAGCCGAACGCCTGGCGCGTCTGTTCGCCCTTGCCGAGGCCCAAGGCAAAGCGCACCTCCAGGCCCTCGTCGGCAAGCAAGTGCGCGTTTTGGTCGAAGGCCCGAGCAAGTCCGGGGCGAACCGCTTGCAAGGGCGCACCGAACGCCACGAAATCGTGCATCTGCCGGAACACCCGCAGTTCGACCTCGTGGGCCAAGAGCTTACGCTCACCGTCGACGAGGCCTTCAACCACTCTTTGCTCGCGTCCCTCCCCGCCTCGTTCGGAGACCTGGAAAAAGCTCTTCCGGCGAAACTCTCTCTCTCGAAGGAGCCGCGACGACTCGCGGTGCTGTAGGCCCTCCATGCCCCTCTACTCGTTCCAAGGCAAGACACCCAAACTCGGCAAGAACGTCTTCATCGCACCGAGTGCTCACGTCATCGGTGACGTCGAGATCGGCGACGACAGCAGCGTATGGTTCAGCGCGGTCATTCGCGGCGACATGTATCCGATTCGCATCGGCTCGCGCGTAAACGTGCAGGACGGGGCCGTCGTCCACGTCACGGGTGGTATCTCCGACACGGTGGTGGGCGACGACGTGACCATCGGGCACCTCGCCCTCGTACACGGATGTCACGTCGGAAAGCGCTGCCTCATCGGCATGGGGTCCATCATTCTCGACAACGCGAACATCGGCGACGAATGCATCATCGCGGCCGGTAGCCTCGTTCCGCCGCGCATGCAAATCCCGCACAAGAGCTTCGTCAAAGGAAGCCCGGCGAAGGTATTCCGCGAGACAACGGAGACCGATCTCATGCAGGTCGACGGCGGCGTGCTCGCCTACCGCGAGTACGCGAAGATTTTCGCCAGTGGCGAAGTGAAGCTCATTCCGGGCACCTGAGGCGCGCGCGACGTGGGCGCCTCGCTCACTTCGGCATGTGAGCGCGGAGAAACGGTTCGACGGCGGCGGCGAAGCGCTCGGGACAATCGACGTGCGCGAAATGCGACGCGTCATTCATGCGAACGAACTCGGCCTTCGGGACGAGCGCGCGCAGGCGATCGCCGACCGCGGGCGGGACGACCGGGTCCTTGTCGGTGTAGACGAGGCACAGCGGAATGGGGAAGGGTGTCCGCTTGAGGGAGGCCTCGAAGCGCTTCATCTCGACGACGTCGAGCGCCTCCACGAGGTGCTTGTAGAAGCTTCGCCTTCCCTCTTTCGTCGAGAGAGGCGTGGCATATTCGCGGTGCTCCTCACGACTCTTCACGCTCTCGTCGTAGTAGTGGACGTTCGAATGCACCCACCGCAGCGGGTCCCGCGCGACGAGCTTCTCGACGATGTGGGCCGCTGGGAGAATCTTGCCCGCGATGGTGAGTGCGACCATGCGGCCCGTCCAGAGGCCAGGTGAATGCAGGTTCACGAGTGAGCTCATGGCGCCGGGGTCGATGAGGGCCGCGCGCATGCAAAGGTAGCCGCCCATCGAATTGCCGATCGTTTGGACGCCGCGCACACCGAGCCCCTCGATGATCGCGAGGATGCTCCGTGCAAGAGCGTCGGGGGTCAGCGGGCGATTGGGATGCGACGAGTGACCGGCGCCAGGCAAGTCCGGAACGAGAAGACGGCGCGTTTTGCCCCACGTCTCGAGCTGGTAGCGAAAGCTGTATCCTGCAGTCATCAACCCGTGCACGAGGAGAAGCGGGGGGCCCTCTCCGTATTCGCGCACGGAAATGCGCACATCGCCGAGAGCCTCCGTACGAATCGGCAAGTCGAACTGGCGCGCCTGGTTCCACAGGTGCGGCCGATTCGGCAGGTCGGGAACGTCTTCGTACGGGAGCTGCTTGAACGGAGTGGCACTCATGGGCCGGCTCAGTCTGGCCCGGAAACGACCCGCAACTCAACTGTCGCGACACCATCTTTGATCATGTCGAGCGCTTGAGCTGCTTTCCGCGACAAGTCGATGATGCGCCTCGAATCGCCAAACGGCCCTCGGTCGTTGATGCGAACACGAATCGTACGAAGAGAGCCGCTCGTCCGGCGCACCTCGACCCACGTACCGAAGGGCAGCGTTCGATGGGCAGCCGTCAAGGCATCGGGGTCGAACCGCTCACCGCTCGCGGTCTTCTTCCCGGCGAATTGGGCGCCGTACCACGTGGCAAGGCCGCTGTCTTTCGCGGGCGAGCTTTCGGGGCGCGCATTCGAGGTGCCGCCGAGCCCCGCATGGTCGTGACTCGCAGAAGAGTCGCCGCGCGCGCGAAGCGACTCTGGAGGCGTCGTAGGGGCGAACGCCGGGTCTTTCCGGGGCGCGCACCCGACCGCGGGGCCAAGCAAGACAACGGAGAGCGCAAGGAGCGCTGGGGACTTGGGGAGCGAACGTGCTGCTTCTGGCCTGTTCGAGACTGTGCGCCCGCGTTCCATCGAAGCCTGAGCCTAGCACGGGACGGAACGATGGCATGCGTGGTAGCATCCGATTCGTGGAGCGTCTTCATGCCCTCTGGCTTCTTGCGATTGCCTTTCTGCAGTCGATCTTCGGCCGCCGCCGCGGCCTCGCCGAGTTCCACGAGAGCTACAAGGCTGACCGTCTCGCGCCTGTGACGGAAGAAGAACGAAACGTGCTCCCCCTGCTGAGCGGGTGCATCGCGTGTGGCCTCTGTGAGCTCGAGGCTGGCGTTCGCCCATCCGACGGAACGTACAGCGGTCCGATGGACCTCATGCTCGCGAGCTCCCGCAGCATGCCCGACTACGATGCCGCCGTGCTCTCGTTCGCGCACCTCTCGGACGAGCGTGCCCTCGCCGTCGAACGGATCTGCCCGGCGCGCGTCCCTGCACGACGCATCGCGGCCTTCGTACGCGCGAAAGCGCTTGCCGCTGGGCCCGAAACGCGGCCCGGAAAACCGGAACACGACGCGTAACGCGGCGTAACAGTAGGACCGGAGACCGTAACAGCGAGAGCCCGAGTGTTACGCGAATCGTTACGCTTTTCGGGTGTTACGGCAGGAGTTCGCAGCCTGTTTTCCATTACTTAGCGCCATCGACGGAGTTGGCATGCTCCGTGCTCTTAGGGGTTTCGTACCGCGCTGAATGCGGTGCCTTTAGGAGCAAGAACATGAGCGCCCGAGACAGCGGATTCTTCACGACGGAAGCGATGGAAGCGAACTACGGAACGGAGACGGAACTCGTCGCCGGCCTTCTCGCTGACGAACCGCTCGCCTGGCGCGCGTTCGAGAAGCGCTACGGTTCGCTCATCGAGCGCTGCATCGCCAAGATCCTTCGTCGCTTCAACCGCATCGTGTCGGAAGAGGACGTCGCCGAGGTTCGCGCCAATGTCTACCTCCAGCTCCTCTCCTCGGGCCGCAACAAGCTCCGCTCGTGGAGCCCCGACATGGGCAGCCGGCTCTCTACCTGGCTCGGCATGATCGCCATTCACGCGGCCTACGACCACCTTCGCTCCGTCCGCCGGGAACCGCACAAGGAAGACATCGCCGCCGCTTTCGAGCTCGCCTGCACCACGCCGGATCCGTACCAACAAACGGCCAGCCGCCAGAACCTCGACCGCACCCGCAAGGCAATCGAAGCGTTCAGCGACAAGGACCAAGTATTCGCAGCGCTCTACTTCGGTGAAGGCCTCGAACCCGAGGAGATCGCCGAGCAGATGAACATCAGCGTGAAGACCGTCTACACGAAGAAGCACAAGATCCAGGGGCGCCTCCTCGCCGCTTTCGAAGGCTTCGACGGCGCCGCGATGCACGCCGCCTGAAAAGCGAACGATTGCGCGCTTTACCCCGATAATCACACCACAATCCCTTGCGAGGTGGTCGTTCGTCTAGTACTCCGTAGAGGAGCTATGGGCCCTACTTCTCCGAGAATTGGCGGTGTTACGGTTTGCCTTGCTGCGCTGGCGGTTTGCGCCGCTACGGCCTGCGCAGACGACCGTGATCAAGGAATGGGTGACCAACCCGCGAAGGTGAAACCCAACGCGCTCGGTTCCGGCCTGCGCCTTCGCGACATCGTTGACCCCGCCAGCAAGAAGCACCCGAAGAACGACGAAACCGTCTTCGTGACGGGCACCTCCATCGTCACCGTCGACAACTTCGACGAGACGGGCGATGGCAAAAGCCGCGGCACCATCTACATCCAAGACGCGAACTCCCACGCCCCCTACTCGGGCATCGGCCTGTATGCGCCTTCCTTCGTCCCCGCCGACCTCAAGGTTGCCCCTGGTGACGTCCTCGATTTTCTCGGTCCGTACCAGCAAAATGCGAGCATCGGCGCGGCGGTCTTCAACGAAGGCCAGTTTCTCGTGCAGCTCGCGCGCCCCATCGGCACCTACCGTTTCGACGGTCCTCCTCCGGAACCGACCGAGATCGACGTGAACGACCTCGTCGACTACAACGTTGGCCGCAAGTGGGTCGGCATGCTCGTCACGGCCAAGAACGTGCAAATCCAAGCCGAGCCCTATTCCAAGGGCGGCCGGACCACGGCCTGCATCGGGGGGGCCTGTGAGTCCATCAAGTCGAATCCTCCGCAGATTTCGAACGAGCTCTTCGATCTCCAGCAGAGCATGGTTCCCTACGGCAAGACGTTTGCTTCGGTAACCGGCGTGGTGACGTTCTTCTTCAGTCTGAAGATCGCACCGAGGTCCGCGGCTGATCTCGTCGAAGCGAAGTAGCGAGTTGGACGAGGTGGGCGCACTCGTCCGATCCCTCCTCGCATTTGGTGTCATCGCATCCACCGCCTGCGGTGGTGGCATCGAGCGACGCGCCGAGGCGCCCAAGCCGGTAAGTGCAAGCTACACGCTCATCCAGGCGGCCTCTTTGCCGCCCCTCGCGATGGCGGCGCGCGACGGGAGCGGACAACTCGGCATCTCGGCGGCCGTCGCCACCGACCCCGGCGACGCAGCGACACTAGCGGGGCTCATGCGCGCGAGGCTCTCGCCACGCTACGGCTCTTCTGTCTCGATCGTTCCCGTCGATGGCGGCTATCGTATTCGCCTTGGAACCGCGTCGACCGCGGCCCTCTCGGAACTCCAGGCCCTTCTCCTCGCGAAAGTGACGGACGCCGAGGCGCGCGAAGCAAGCAAGGAAGCGGCGCGCCTGTATGCGAATGCGCCCCCGCAAAGTGTGGTCACGCGCTGCGAAGGAAGGCTAGCCGCGTCGACCCCCGTTTTTGCCGGCAAGGTGGAAGCCGCGGCCCTCGAGGCAGCACGTGCACGCAGCCACGTCCCGGCGCGCGTCGCATTCGCCGCGATCGTTCCCGGTTCGCTGGTCGAGACCACGGCAGCCGCTTGGCGCGCGAGTCGCGCTTGGCCCGAGGGCGCGGCGATCGCACAAGGCTCTGTCGTGCCAGCCGCGGTCCCCACCTCTGGGCCCGCCATCGTGCGCACGCCGGGGCGCGAAGTCGCCCTGCGCCTCGTGGTGTGGACCCCGGACCGCGAGCGAGCGATCGCCGCTGCGGAGGCTCTGGCCTCGGACAAGACGGCCCTCCGAACGCGCATCGAAGCCGAGCGACTGCGCCTCACGATGATTCAAGCGACGGTCCTCCCCACCGGCGGCGCATGTGTCGTCGTTCGCGCGGAGGCCGACCCAGAGAGTGGAGCGCGACTCACGGCAGCGGCCTTGGGCTCTTCCCCCGTACGCTTCTTGGACGAACTCGAAAACCTCGTCCGCTACACGCCCCCTGTCCATGCCCCTCGCCTTCGAAGCGGTGACGTCGTCGACTCGGCCGACGAGCTGGCCTGGTGGGTGCTCTCTCGCGATGGGCACAAGGGTGCCAACGCGAGCAAGGAGGTCGAAATCACGGTACCGGAGGCACGCGATGGCGAGAACTCAGCGCCGCAGGCGGCCCCGGCCGAAGTAGCTCCCGAGCTCGTATCCAAAGTCGAAGGCGGGCACACGGCCTTTCACGTGCTCGTCGGGTCACCGTGCGGAACCCTCGCCGAGGGCAGCTACAATGCAGGGCTCGCGGCTTGGGCTGCACACGCATCGGCTCTCGATGCCACCGCGAATGGCTTGCAGACGGCAACCCCTCTCGTTCGCGCAGAGGGCATCGGCATACATGTGTATGATACACCGTCGCAGGGTGAGACGGCGGAGGAGCTCGCATTCCGCGTAACGAGCCTCGCTCTGCGGAGCTGGTTCTTGCCGGATGCGAAAGCCACCGCACGCGCCAGGCGAGACCTCGTGTCGCTCCTCGCGGTTCCCTCCGCAGATCTCTTGTCGCGACTTGCACAATTGCGAGCACCAGCGCATCCGTCCTGGGTCTCCCCGTACGGCACGGCCGACGCGGTGTTGCGCCTTCCAGACGGCATTCTCGCGCAGGCAGACGCGGGCCCCCGAGGAGGCCCGCTTCGCATCGCCATTCTCGCGAGCGAAGTCGCACAGAAGGAGGCAGCGACCCGAGCGGCAGCGCTCTGGAAGCGTACGGGGGCCAGCAAGTGCGAAGCCGCGCCGCAAGAGTCCGTGCGACCCTTGCCTCCAGCCAGTGCCGTCAGCGACACCGTCCTTCTCGGCATCCCCGCGAAGGGCGAGCGGCGCGTTGCAGATATTTGGGCGAAGCTTCTATCCGAACCCGCAGGGCCGCTCGCGAAGGCCCGCGAAGAGACGGGCCTCCGTCGGCTTTCCGTCACGGCCGAAGGACGCGACGACGCAAAACTGCTCGTCGTGCGACTCGAGGGCGCGAGCGCCAACGTTCAACGCGCAGAGGAAGCGGTACGCAAAGCTCTGGATGCGCTTCGTGACAGCGCGCTCCCCGAGGGTGAACTTGCTCGCGGCATTCGCGAAGCCGAGTCGAACGCGGCAGCTCGACTGGAAACGCTGTTCATCGGGGGCGCGGCCGCCGGGGCATCCCCCGTAACTCCGAACCACCTCCGCTCGTTCGCGTCGCAATTTTTCAAGAGCGATGCGATCATTCGAACGCCATGAATGCTCGCATACGTACCGCGGCTCGCAGCGTGGGTTTTGCAGGGTCTTTCGCCGCATTGCTCGGAGGCTGGCTCCTCCGCGAACGCGTCGGCGCGCTCCATCACGAGTCATTGACCTCGCACGACGACGAGCGCGCAGTATGGCTGAGGCGCTGGTGCCGTTCGCAGTTCGCGCTCTTCGACATTCGCCCCACGTTCGTCGGTGATGCGCCCTATGCTCGCTCCAATGGGTCCACGGCCCCTGGGCGCCTCGTCGTCGCGAATCATCGCTCCGCGATCGACATCATTCTCTTGCTCAACGTGTTCGGCGGATACGTCATCAGTCGCGCCGACCTCGCCACCTGGCCGCTGCTTGGGCGCGGCGCACGAGAGTTCGGTACGGTTTTCGTCGACCGCGCTGACCCGAAGAGTGGCGCAAAAACGATCCGTACGATCTCCGACCGGTTGAAACAGGGACACACGATCTGCCTCTTCCCGGAAGGCACGACCTTCGAGGGCGACGAAGTGCGTCCCTTCCATGGAGGCGCGTTCCTCGCGGCCAAAGACGCGGGCGCAGACATCGTCCCCGTCGGCATCGCGTACGGCACGGGTTCACAAGCCGCGTATGTCGGGACGACGTTCGTCCAGCACCTCGCGCGCGTCGCGGCGTCGAGCGCTCCCACGAAGGTCGGTGTTGTCATCGGCGATCCGGTGAAGGCGCAAGGACCGCGCGGGCAGCTCGGAAAGACGATGCACGAGGAGGTCTCACGACTCGTAACGAAGGCCCGCGAAATCGTCGATGGTCCCGGGGCTTCGCGCCCCGGCTGAGCGACCGCTCGCGGGCGCCCTGTCAGCCCCCGCCGACCAAATGGACGACCTCGACGGCATCGCCCTCGACGAGCACATGCGCACCGTGCTCTGCACGCGGGACGATCTCGCGATTCACCTCGACCGCAACGGGGCCCGAAAGCCCCAGGTCACGGAGGAGCGCGGCCACGGTGACGGGAGCCGGAGCCGACAGTTCGTGGTCTTCGCCATTCAGCAGAAGTCGCATGCCAGACGCCATCCTAGCTGGCAGCATGTCCACAAGTCAGTTAGGAATCGTAGTGGATGTCGAATCATCGTAGAGTTTGGGAGATGGATGACGACCAACCGGTCCCGGGAAGCGGCGGTCTGCCCGCCGTGCCATCGCCGCGACTGGACGACCCCGAAGACGTCGCCTGGGCGCTCTCGACGGCAGAGGCGATGTGGTCTCGCGGAGAGCACGCAGATGCCATTCGCTGGATTCGCAAAGGCGCAGCCTCGGCTTCGGAAGCGGACAATGATGGGCGGGCCGTCGAGCTCGCGAAAGCAGCAGCGGAACTTGCGACGATGCTTCGGCAAGAGTCTGCTCCCAACGTCGATGCCCATGCGGAGGCGCTGCTCGAGCGCGAGGTATCCGCCGAGCTCCGTGACGTCCGTAGCGCCATTCCACACGTCCCCGCCCCCGCCGCAGCTCCGCCCGCGGCGCGCATCATCGGCACGGCCGAAGGCTCCAAGGCTTCGAAAGCCGCGGGAGCGAGTACCGGGACACCGCCGGGGCCACCCCCGCGCACGCTCAAGGTCACGAGTTCGTCGAGCACGCTGAACGCGGTGACACCCCCGAAGGCGAGCGCCGGTGGCCCCGTTGCTCCTAGTGCGCCGAAGACACCGTCGAAGCCGCCACCGCCCATGATGACGGCTTCCAGCCCGACCCCGTCATCGCCGCCGCCAAAGTCCGAAGCGATGCCGCCGACGGCGCGGGCCCAAGAGCCCACGCCCCATCACGACAGCCCGACGAGACCCCGCGGGCGCATGCTCACCCCGACGGATATCGTGCACGTTCCGCAGCGGCGCCCCAATCCCGACGCCACCCACGAGCTCAACGTAGCCCGCGAACTCCGCGCGATGGTGAAAGACATGGCCGAGGCGGAGGAACCGCCGCCCCCGGTCAAGCCGAGCCGCCCACCTCCCCCGCCCGCGGGCGACGTGGGAGTACGCCCTTCGCAAGCTGTCCACGTCATCGTTTGGCGCGACGCCCGTGGCGTTCACGTGGCTCCCGCAGGCACGGTGGTGTCGTCCATCACCGTCGACGCCATGCTGGTCGCGCTCGACCCGAACGCCGATCTATCTGCCTGGCTCGAAGCGCGAAAACCTCGCTAATTCAGCTGCATTTATGGCCAAAACTCGCTAGAGTCGAGGCCACCAATGTTCGAACAATTCGGAATCAACGCGGGCTACGTCGAAGAGCTTCACCTCCTGTGGCAACAGAGCCCCGAGGCCGTATCTCCCGCATGGCGTGAATTCTTCGAGGGCGCCCGAAATTCGTCCGCCCCATCGAATGGCAGCTCGAACGGAAACGGCTACGCCGGGCCGAACGGAAACGGCTACGCGGCCTACGCCAAGGTGACGAACGGCACGCCGCTCACGCCGACGCAGAACGGCGAACCTCTCGCGGTGACGGGCGCCCGCACGAGCGCACGCTCGGAGGCCATGCTCTCCGAGGCCGACATCCGGGCACGCGTGTTCCAGCTCGTGAACGCCTATCGCGTACGCGGACACCTCTTCGCCCACATCAACCCGCTCGGCGACGCTGCAGAAGCTCCCGCCGCTCCGGAACTCGAGCTCTCGAACTTCGGTCTTTCGGCGAGCGACATGGATGCTCTCTTCCCGACCGGTGGCGTCGCGGGCATGCCAGAGCGCGCGACCCTTCGCACGATCATCGAGCACCTCACCGAAACGTATTGCCGCACCATTGGCGTCGAGTTCACGCACATCGAAGAACCCGAGATGCGCGAGTGGCTCCAAAACAGCATGGAAACGAGCCGCAATCGCTGCTCGCTCGACCCTGCCGAAACCCTTCGCATCGTCAAGCGTCTCACCGACGCAGAAATGTTCGAGCAGTTCATCCAAACGAACTTCGTCGGCGCGAAGCGCTTCTCCTGCGAAGGCGCAGAGAGCATGATCGCCATGCTCGACCTGCTCATCGAAGCCTCTGGTGATCGCGGCGTCGAGGAAATCGTCATCGGCATGGCACACCGCGGCCGCCTGAACGTGCTCGTCAACATCATGGGCAAGAACCCGCGCGATCTGTTCGCGGCGTTCGACGACAAGCAGCCCGACCTTTTCGTCGGCAAGGGCGACGTCAAGTATCACCTCGGCTACTCGAACGATTGGGACACGGCTTCGGGCAAGCGCGTCCACCTCACACTCACGTTCAACCCGAGTCACCTCGAGTTCGTCAATCCGGTCGTCGAAGGTCGCGTGCGCGCGAAGCAAGACCGCAGCGGCCGAGACGTGATGCCTCTCCTCATCCACGGCGATGCCGCCTTCATGGGCCAGGGCGTCGTCCCCGAGACGCTCAACCTCGAAAGCCTCGCGGGTTACTCCACGAAGGGCACCATCCACCTCGTCGTGAACAACCAAATTGGCTTCACGACCTACCCGGAAGATTCGCGCTCGACGCGCTACTGCACGGACATCGCCCGCATGCTTCGCGTGCCGGTTTTCCACGTGAACGGCGAAGACCCCGAAGCCGTCATCCAGGTGACGCGTCTCGCGATCGAATACCGTCAACGCTTCCAGCGCGACGTCGTCATCGACATGTACTGCTTCCGCAAGTACGGCCACAACGAGGCCGACGAGCCGCGATTCACGCAGCCGCTCATGTACAAAATCATCGACAGCCGTCCGGGCGTGCGTGACAGCTACGTTCGCAAGCTCGTCGGAAGCGGTCAGATGACCGAGGACGCGGCCAAACAGATTGCGACGGCGAGCCGTGCGCGCCTCGAAGCTGCCCTCGAAGAGTCGCGCAAAGGCAGCTTCCTCAAGATGCCCGACGCGATGGGCGGGGTCTGGTCTGCGTACCGCGGCGGCTCCGACGCAGCAGTGCCGGACGGACAAACGGCGGTATCGCGCGAGTTCATCATCGAGATGGCCGAAAAGCTCGCAACCCTCCCGGAGGGCTTCACGGCGCACCCGAAGGCTGCGGCAGTTTTGAAGCAGCGCCGCGACAACGTCGTCGGCGGGAAGCCCTTCGATTGGGGCACCGCCGAGCACCTCGCGTTCGCCACTCTCCTCGCGGAGGGCTGCCCGATTCGTTTGAGCGGACAGGACAGCCGTCGCGGCACGTTCACGCATCGCCACGCGGTGCTCATGGACACCGAGACCGGCAAGCGCCACATCCCGCTCCTCAACCTGCGGCCGAAGCAAGCTCAGTTCCAGGTTTGGGATAGCCCCCTTTCCGAGACCGGCGTTCTCGGCTTCGAATATGGCTACAGCCTCGACTGCCCCGACTCGCTCGTGCTCTGGGAGGCCCAGTTCGGCGACTTCGTGAACGGCGCCCAGGTCATCGTCGACCAATTCATCGTGTCGGCGGAAGACAAGTGGGCTCGCTTGAGCGGCCTCGTTCTTCTCTTGCCCCACGGTTACGAAGGGCAAGGTCCCGAGCACTCGAGCGCGCGCATCGAGCGCTTCCTGCAGCTCGCGGCCGAAGACAACATCCAGGTATGCAATCTCACGACGCCGGCGCAGCTCTTCCACTTGCTGCGCCGCCAAGTGCATCGTCCGCTACGCAAACCGCTCATCGTGTTCACCCCGAAGAGCCTGCTGCGGCATCCCGAAGCGAAATCGACGATCGACGACCTGACCAACGGCAAGTTCCAGCGTGTCATCGGCGACACCACGATCGACCCGGCACGCGCGCGACGCGTGCTCCTCTGCAGCGGCAAGGTCTACTACCACCTCCTCGAGGCGCGTCGAAAGCGCAACATCGAGGACATCGCGATCGTGCGGCTCGAGCAGCTGTATCCGATCAACGAGCAGCTCATCGAGGCTCTCGCTCCCTACAGCGACGGCACGCCCCTCGTGTGGGTTCAAGAAGAGCCCCGCAACAGCGGGCCCTGGTACTTCTTGAACACGCACCTCCGGGACATCATCGGGACGCGCATGCCGCTCTCCTCCGTGGCGCGCGACGCGAGCGCAAGCCCGGCTACGGGAAGCAAGGCAAGCCACGAACTCGAGCAAGAGCGCCTCGTCGACGCCGCCCTCGCACGCTGAGGGCCTGACCCACCGTGCCGCTCGTCCGGAATTTCGCGGCTCCCTTGCTTCTCCTCGGGGCGGTGATCTTCACCGCTTTCCTGGTGAACAAGTTTGCACCGCGCAGGCGACCACGCTTGCGGCGCCTGCTCGTTCTCCTGGGCTTCCATGTCCTCTTCTTCGCGATTCATCGCCTCATTCCGGATGCCTCCCCCTGGGCGCTCCGAACGCAAGTCGTCGCAGACCTTCTCGCGACCTTCGTCTATGTCAACATCGGTGCATTGCTCTTGTTCGACGTCGTGCTGCCAAAGGTCGGCATGCGCGCGGCAACCATCGTGTCGGACCTTTCGGTCGGTGTAGCCTACATCGTTACGACCGTCGGCGTTCTTCGCAACGCCGGCATGAACCCGACGGAGGCAGTGGCGACTGGCGCTGTCTTCAGCGCTGTCGTGGCACTTTCGCTCCAGTCGACGCTCGGCAACATTCTGGGTGGGGTCGCTCTCCAGCTCGACGGGTCGATCGAAGTCGGTGCGTGGCTCCAGCTCGAGAACGGCAAGCAAGGCCGTGTCACGCGCATCCGCTGGCGCCATACGGTGCTCGAGACGCGAGATTGGGACACCATCATCGTCCCCAACGCGTCCCTTTTGTCGTCGAACATCATCGTCCTCGGGCGCAGGGACGGCAAATCGGTGCCGCACCGCATGTGGGTTCATTTCCATGTCGACCATCGCTACTCGCCTTCGAGGGTCATCGACGTGGTAACGGAAGCCTTGCACGCTGCGCCCATCGAGCGCGTGGCCGAGGAGCCGCGACCGAACTGCATCTGTCTCGATCTCGCACATGAGCGCCGTACGAGCTTCGCACTCTATGCCGTGCGCTACTACCTCACCGACCTGGCTGTCGACGACCCCACGAGCTCCGTCATCCGCACGCGCATCCACTCTGCGCTTCGCCGCGCAGGCATCCCTCTCGCGATGCCCGCGACCGCCGTTTTCGTAGCCAACGAGGACGACGCACGGGAGCGCCGTCGCAAAGCGCGCGACCAGGAGGCGCGC
Source organism: Polyangiaceae bacterium (assembly GCA_046351415.1). Classification (GTDB taxonomy): domain Bacteria; phylum Myxococcota_A; class Polyangia; order Polyangiales; family Polyangiaceae; genus JABFRG01. Next base: position 204,390 of record JAXLYO010000009.1, read on the forward strand.
CTTGCAGCCCTTCGCGCGGTCGACCTCTTCGACCCACTCAGCAACGAGGAACTCCACACCGTCGTACCGCACCTGCGTTTCGCGCCGTTCTCCGTTGGCGAGACGATGACGCGCCAAGGCGCGGTCGCGCACTGGCTCTATCTCATGACCCGTGGTGAAGCCGACATCTGCGTCACCGTGAGTGACGGAACCGTTCGAACCTTGTCCCACTTGAAGGCCCCGGCAGTCTTCGGCGAGATGGGCCTCATGACCGGCGAGCCCCGCGCCGCGAGCGTCATCGCTACCACCGATTCCGAGTGCTACCGCCTCGACAAGAACGGTCTCGAACGCATCTTGCAGGAGAGACCCGAGGTCGCCGAGGAGCTGTCGGAGCTCTTGGCGAAACGCCGCGTGGAGCTCTTGGCCATGAAGGACGGCCTCTCTGCAGAACAGGCCAAGACCCGTCAGCGATCCGAGAAAGAGGACATCCTCGAACGCATCCAATCGTTCTTCGGCATTGGCGGCCACAACAGCATCGCGCCATGAAGAGCATCGAGTGGGAAGAACTGGGCCTCGAAGACATCGTGCGGCTCATCCGAAGCCTCGGTGCCCACCGGTACGTCGCCAAAGCCGACGTGCGGGTTCATGCCCTCGTCATCGACGGTTCCGGTGAAGTCGCGGGACTCGAAGACGCGCAAGCCCAGGCGCGCACCGTGCTCGCCGATGGTTCCTGCGACCCGGCCTCCCGTGCGCCCGAACTCTGGATAGAAATTGGCCACAAGGAGCTCGCGGCGCTTCTGGAGGCATATTGGTGTACCGAAGGCGCCGAGGCGCGACGCGCGGCGCTAAAGACGAGACTCGAGTCGCTCGAACTGCCTATCGATGCAGAATGCACGTTATTCGACGAAGGCAGGGAACAGGATATCCACCCGGTTCTCGTCGACGCCGGGTGGGAGCTCTTCCGTCTTTCGGAGCTCGACCCCGAACGACATCGTGGTGTCATCGATGCTTTCGACGACGCACTTTCGTTCGCCAGCGCACGATTCGAGGAAGAGAGCGCCATTCCCCCGCCCGAGGCTTATGCCCTGGAGTTGCCCGCATTCGGCGCCGAAGAGGTGCTCTTCGCCCCAGAGCGCGCCCCGGTCCCCTTCGTCGTGTGGGTGAATGGGCCCGAGCCGTACCTCGACTATCTGCTCCGCGGTGTCGCGAAAGTGGCGAAGATCGCCGAGCCCTTCTGAAGCGTGCGGCTCAGCCTTCGCTCGACTTCTCTTCGCCGTCTTTGGGTTCTTTGGGCGCAGACGAAGAGGGGGATGCGCTGGCGTTCTCGCCGTCTCCTTGTGCGGGGGGCTCGTCCGTGATCGTCGAGTACTTGGACGGAATCGAGTCCTTCACGGGGAGCCCCGGCTTCGCCCACGGTTCCTTCACGTTCTTGAAAACGAGAACGATCCAGACCGTCAGGAGGGCCACGACGACTGCGGTCACCGCGTAGAGCATGTTGGGATTCGGCATGACGATCGAGTGCTTCCTGGTCTGCTGGTCTGGGGCAATGACGGATGGGGGCGCCGTTACTTGTCGCGCGGCGGCTCTTTGATTTCGACGAGCTCCACGTCGAACTTGAGGCCTGCGGACTGCGGAATCGTCGGGGGCTTTCCGGCCGCGCCGTAGCCGAGGTCCGGGGGAATGGCGAGCTTGCGCTTTCCGCCGACCTTCATGCCGACGACACCCTGGTCCCAGCCCTTGATGACCGCACCCGCTCCGAGGGTGAACTCGAACGGCTCGTTTCGGTCACGAGAGCTGTCGAACTTCTTTCCGTTCATGAGCGTACCCGTGTAATGTACACGCACCGTGTCGCCGGTCTTTGCTTCTTTGCCATCGCCGACTTTTTCGTCGGTAATTTCGAGCTTCGTGGGAGGCGGAGGCAGGGGCTCACCTGCGGCGGGCTTGTATGCACTCTCGGGCTCGTCGACCTTCTTCGAGCACCCGGGCAGGGCCGCAAGGGAAAGGGCAGAGAGAGCGGAGAGCACGGCGATGCAACGCGCGCCATGCTGGAGCCGGAAGAGGGGCCAGGAAAGAGCGGTTTTCATGGTCCCGCACGTCTAGCCGAGTTGGCGAGAAAGCGAAAGTATCAAGGCCGAACCGTGCCAGAGAAGGCGAGCGAAATTCAGGGCTTGAGCTCGACGCCCATGAGCAGCGCCGCGGTGCCGAGGATACGTTCGAGCTGCGTCTTCGATGCCACGACGTGCGTGTGAATGAGCGTGCCGTCCGCCTCGACCTTCGCTCCATTGAGTACGCCCGCCGTTCCCATTTGAACGAGGCCAGAGTTGGTCTGCGTGATGAGGGTGCTCATCGTTGCAGCAGCAGCCACCGCGCTCTCGGGCGTCGTGCAGTCCCCTTCGGCGAAGACGTCGGCGCCCCCGTCCGTGCGCGGATTGATCCAAATGCGGAGCTCCTTCAGGTCCTGCGGAAACTTGAGTCCACGAATGGCGACCTGACGGTGTGGCTCCCGGACGATGAGGCGCATCGCTTCGCCCGGCCTCACCTTCGGCGCAATGGGACGCCCCTTCAGCACCTTCGCGAACTCGGTCGCCTTGTCCGGTGGCACGACCGCGAGCACGTGCGGTTGTCCACGGAGGAAGGCACGAGGCGCGCCGTCGGCGTGGCCGAGCGTGCCCTTGACGCCGCGGACCCCCGCATCGAGTGGGCCGCCCTTGTCGTAGTTCTGGGACGCAATGTCCATCGCATGATCGACCACGGCGTCATCGATGGTGTAGCGGATGATGACGGCGTCGCGGTCGGTGTGGATGAGCGATGGACCGTAGATGAGAAGCCAGTCAGCATCGCGCACGGGGTCGAACGAGCCTTGGTTGCCCTTCAAGAAGTCGTTCCACTGCGGGACCGACGTGAACAGCGGCCCCGAGCGAGCCCCCACGGGGTTCTTGCGAATCTCCGTCATGTTGACGAGGAGTGTCACGTTGACGGGGCCCGCCGTGACGAGACCACTCATGCCGACGATGCTGGCTGGGTCGCGAGGCCCAGGTGCGGCTCCCGATCCTCCATCCGCCATCGCCATCGCGCCGCCGTCACCGAAGAGCGAAGTGCCGCCGTCGCGAAGCTCAGCGGGGGCTCCGCCGTCGCCATGCGCCAGCGGTATGCCGGCGTCCACCTTCGGAGGTTTCGCAGCGTCTGGGCCTGCATCGCGAGGGCCTGCGTCGGAGCCGGCGTCGGGTCCAGCATCGACCTTCGGAGCCGCAGCGTCGGCGATACCATCGCCCGCTTGGGAAGGCGGCGGTTGCACCGGCGGAGGCGGCGTGGGCTCCGGTGCTTGCGGCTTCTCTTCCTCGAAGAGGTCCGAGGGGATCGTGAGCTCGTCGTCTACTTCCTTGAACTCGACCGAGGTCTGCGGAACGAGTCGCCATGGATAGGCTGCCAAGTGCGCACCGGCACTCACGACGAGCGCTACGACGAGCGCGCGTCGAGCGCTCCGGCCGTACCAGAACTTCGCCGCGCGCGAGAGCTTCGACCCCGGCGGAGGTGCCGTTGCGTGCGGCGCCGTCGGGGCCGTGTGCATCGCGCCCTGGGAGACCGGGCCTTCGTCATCCGAGCGCGTCACGCGTTTCTTCCTGGACACATCGTGCCCTCAACGAACCACAAGAAAACACCCCTTACGACCTTCAACCCCTTGAATTCTACGCTGATTCCCGCCGGCACGTCGATCGCAAGGACGGGTTTCGGAAAAAATGACCCCCAAGAACTGGATCCACAGTCAGCGCGAGCGCTATGAACGTAGCAACCTAGGTTGGTGGAGCCCTGCCCGGCTCTCTTTCCGAAGCAACATGGCCCGTAAAACCCTATCCCTCGTCGCTGTCTCCCTCGCCGTCGCAAACGCGGCCGTGGCTTGTACCGACAAGAGCGGTACGGGCGGCCCTGTGCCGCTCGCCTCGGTGTCCGGCTCGCATACCACCACCGCTGCGAGCGCCTCGGCCACGAACGGCACCGCCCACAACGAAGCCGATGCGGGCAGCCAAAAGCCGAGCGAACCCGAGCATTACCTCGGCGCTCTTTCGCTCTACACGCCCATCCTCAGTGAGATGGAGTGGCCTCCGAAGGAAAAAGAAGGCCGCAAGAAGGACAAGGGCAGCGTTCACCTCGGCTATCTCCGCCAGGGCGAAAAGGCCGCGGTCATCCCCGAGCCCCACGTGAAGGGCAACTGCTCGGAGGGGTGGTACGAGCTCGTCGGCGGCGGCTTCGTGTGCGGCAAGCACGGCACGCTCGACCTCAACCATCCGCGCTTCCGCACCGGTCCGCATGCGGCCTACACCGATCGCGCGCTTCCCTACGACTACGGATACAACGCCGGTAACGGTACCCCTCTCTACCGCGTCGTTCCCTCCCGCGAAGAGCGCACCGCCAACGAACCCTGGCTGACGCAGTCGGCTCCGAAGAAGAAGCGTCGCGCTGCCGACGACGACAGCGGCGACCTCGACGCGGGCGCACCGACCCCCTCCTCCGAATCGGATGCGAGCGTGCCGTGGTACATGCGCGACTACGACGGCGGCAAGCCGCAGGTGACGATGGATGACCTCCGCGAGGAGGGCCCGGTTGCGAAGCGCATGGTGAAGGGGTTCTTCCTCAGCCTCGACAAACCCTTCGTTTCGGGTGGCTCGCGCTGGTGGCGCACGAACAGTATGCTCATCGCCCCTGCCGATCGCATCGTGCAGTGGAAAGCTCCGACCGAGTTCAAGGGCGTGTGGCTGAACGCCTCCGACGACACGGTGGCGCACAAGCAACCCGCGCTGGTCGGCTTCTCGCTGCTCTCGAAGGCCAAGAAGTACACGGTGAACGGAAAGCACGCGAGCGCCGGCGGCGACCTCGCACGGCACACCATCATGCGACTCACCGGCGAGAGCGTCGTCATCGGCAATCAGACGTACTGGGAGACCGAGGAAGGCTGGTATTTCCGCGAGTCCGACGGCACGAAGACGAAGCCGGGTGAAGCACCGAAGGACCTCAAGAAGGGCGAAAAATGGGTCGACGTTTCACTGTCGGCACAGACGCTCGTAGCGTTCGAGGGCGACAAGCCCGTGTACGCTACACTCGTGTCGACGGGCAGGCGCAGCCCGATCAAGGACAAGGATCACGCGACCCCAACGGGCACGTTCCGCATCCGCGAGAAGCACGTCGCGGCGACCATGGACGGCGACGTCGCGAGCGACGGCCCCTACTCCATCGAAGACGTTCCGTGGATCATGTATTTCCAGGGCAGCTACGCGCTGCACGGCGCTTTCTGGCACGCGAACTTCGGTCACACGCAGAGCCACGGTTGCGTCAATCTATCCCCGGCCGATGCGAAAGCGATCTTTGGCTGGACCGAGCCTCAGCTTCCCGAGGGGTGGCACGGCGCGTTTGCGACGACCGATCGTCCCGGAACGATCGTCGTCGTCCACGACTGAACCGCTAAACGCTTGACGGATGGCGCCAAAGCCGCAAAGAGGATGGCGTGGATCAACTCACGGCACACCTCGACCGCGGGTGGGACCTGGCGCAGAAAGGCGACGCCACGGGTGCGAACGCGTGTGCGCGACGCGCCCTCGAAATCGACCCGCAGTCGCCGGAGGTGCACAACCTTCTCGGCTATACCGCTGCGCTGCTCGGTGAGCCCGACGAGGCGCTCGATCACTATCGCCAGGCCATTGCGCTGGACGACACGTACTTCGAGGCCATGCTGAACGCAGCCGAGCTCCTCATTCCCCAGGGTGAGTGGGCAGAGGCCGTGGCACTTTGCGACGACGCGTACGACCTGGCCGAAACCGACGACGAGCGTATCGACGCGTTGCTGATGAAGGTCGACGCCCTGCTCGGTAAAAGCGACCTCGCCGAGGCCCGAAACACGATGCGACTCTTGCCTGACGGTCCGCACCAAAACCCTCAGCACAGCTTCCTGATCGGCCGCTTCCGCTACGAGCTCGGCGACATGGATCGCGCGGCGACGGAGCTCGGTCATGCCGTCAAGAACGACCCCGACAACGCCGACGCGCTCTACTACCTCGGCCTCGTGCGCGAAGAACGCGGCGACCGCCGAGGTGCGACGGAAGTACTGCTCCGCGCGCGCCTCGCCGACATGTTGACTGCGCCACCGCCTTGGTCTCCCTCCCCCGAAACGTTCGGTGTGATGGTGCAAGAGGCGATCGCGAAGCTCGCCGAGCCGCTGCTCCGTTTGACCACCGAGCTCGAAGTCTATTGCGTGGACGTCCCCGGAGCGGAGCTCGTCGTCGATGGAGTCGACCCGAGAGCCTCCGCTCTCTACGACGCGGGTGCAGAAGACCGCCCGCCGCGGCTCTTCATCTACCAGCGAAACCTCGAGCGTGCCGCGGGCTCTTTGTCCGACCTTCAGCCGGCCCTCCACGACGCCATCGTGCGAGAGATCACGGCGGCCGACCAAGCAGCTCAGCCCATTCCGAGCGATCAACTCAACTGAACGTTCGCGCCGCCGAGCCTTCGCTCGAGAGGCCTTCAGCGCCAAATGCAGATGAAGCCGCCGATGTTGGCGAAGCGAGGCGCGACGTCGACCGCCGCGTTGAAGCACAGGTCGAGTTCGGGCATGAAGAGGATCGGCGGAATGCGCCCTAGGTGAATGTCACCGCCGAAAGTGAAGTGCTGACGAGAAACCCCTTCGGGAAAGCGCGACGGCTCGAGATAGCTGCCCGTCCGCACCCGCAAGAGGTCGTAGATGGGCTCGACCTCGAGGCCGACGCGCGGTGAATACGTGACACTCATGCCCGCGTGGTCGCGAACTTGATCGACGAAACCGATGACGCTCGTCGCGTCACCGCTCGAGCCCGACACGAGAACGCTGGCGAGAACCAATAGCTTCTCGCGAGGAAGTCGCCTCGCCTCCTGACGACGTGCTCGAATTTCCTCCTCGTAGCGCGCGTCGATGTACTGCTCCTCGACGCTACGGCGCGCGGCTTCGGCATCCGGCGGGAGCGGGTACTTTTCTCGCTCGGCACGCGCCTGGTTCACCTGCTGACGAGCGAAGTCCCGCGCGCCTCTGGGATCGGTCCACGGAATGTTGAGCGGCCGCCGACCGAATTGAAGCGCCACGCCGGCTTCGAGCTCCCAGGGAGCTACGATCCTTCCGGGCACGGCATAGCCGGCCACGCGTTGCACCGCTCCCGGTGCCGCATTTTCTGCGAGCGGAGACGCGACGACCGGCGCGCGAAACGTGACGGCCAGCCGATAGGGCTGTGCCTTGGGCATCGCCACGAGCCCGACTTCCGGTGCCGCGCCGAGGAAGCCGAACAGGCCATCACGCGATCCGATGAGCTGGTCGTAACCCATTGCGACGATGCGAGCGCCAACACCAACGGCGAGCTGATCGTCGTGGAACGAGTAGGCCGCTTTGATGCCGATGCGCGCGAAGTTCAGCGTGAGCCCAGGGCCCGTTTTCGCGAAGACGCTGCGAAGCGGGTTCTCGTCCGTTCCGGAGATGGTGTACCGGAGGACATCGATGTTGGCCGCCGTGCCGAAGTGGCCGATCTGAAGTCCAAAACCGCCGCTCAACTGGAGAAACTGTCGCGTGCGGTCGAGCGCCGCCGCCGACCCGCGGTCGCCGCGATTTTGGTAGTCGCTCGCACCAAACGACCCAGGAAGCGAGATGCCGACGGAGGCATCGTAGTCGACGAAGCGCAGACTGCTCGTTGCCCGAATGGCCGGTGCCGCCGTGTTGACGGAAGCGCCGTCGAGGCCATCGCCGAACGCCGCATTGGCGCCCGCGAACCCCGTGACGCGCGTATTCGAGAGCACCGGGCCGTTGAAGACTTCGAGTGTGTAGTCGTTGCCTCGAATGGGGACGTCCTGCGCGAGGCCCGCCCCCTCTTGGCCCATGAGCGCAACCAGTCCGACGCATCCGATCGCGAGCGAACGAACGCGTCGCGCACCGATCTGCAGGAATGCGCGGCCTTCTTGGTCCCATGAGCGCGGGCGCACCCGCCGACTAGAATATGGGTGCGAAAGAAGCGCAATACTGCGTTTGCAGAAGGTCCCGCGGCCCCCCTTCGGGCTGGCCGATTGGGTGCCAGAGGGGGAGCAAAGCCCCGAAAATCTGTGCTAGAAGGCGCGGTTGGATGACAACCGTCAAGAAGTCCGCAGCCGCACGCCGAGGTAGAAACCTCGTCCTCGGTCTTTTCTTGGCGCTCGCCGCGTGGTTCATCCTATCGAGCACGTGGCAAATCACCGCCTACGCCTTTTGGGGTTCGAACACCAAAGCGCCCTAACCCGCGGCGCGCTCCACCCCGACAGTCCACCGCCAGAACTCAGGTACCCTCATGCAGCAACCCACATCGTTCGATTCGCTTCCTCTCTCGAAAGAAGTGAGGCGAGCCATCGACGAACTCGGATACACGACGCCCACGCCGGTCCAGCTGGCCGTTTTCGATCCTGCGTCCCGTGGAAAAGACCTCGTCGTCCAGGCGCGCACCGGTACTGGCAAGACGGCTGCGTTCGGCCTCCCGATCGTCGACTCGCTCGTGCGTCGCTCGGTGCGGGCGGTCCAAGCACTCGTTCTCACCCCTACCCGCGAGTTGGCACTCCAGGTCGCGCGTGAGCTCTCGAAGCTCGGCCAGTATCGCGACGTCTCCGTCGCGGCGGTGTATGGCGGCGTCGGCATCGACAAGCAAATCCAGGAGCTGGCAGCTGGGGCGCAGGTCGTCATTGGGACGCCGGGGCGCGTGCTCGATCACCTCCGCCGCGGCACCATGAACGCCAGCGAGCTTCGCATCTTCGTCCTCGACGAGGCCGACGAGATGCTCTCGATGGGTTTCGCGAAGGAGCTCCACGCCATCGTCTCACTCCTTCCGAAGCAACGGCAGGGGCTCTTCTTCAGCGCCACCATTCCTTCGACCATCGAGCGAATGGCGACCTCTCAGCTCAAGGACCCGGAGTTCATCACGCTGTCCTCCGATCAGGTCGGCGCGCTCGAAATCGCGCACTACGTGTACCATACACGCGGCGACAAGCGCGAGGCCCTCTTGCGAGTCCTCGAAGTCGAGAACCCCGAGAACGCGATCATCTTCTGCAACACGAAGGACGAGACAGAACGCTTGGCTGCCCTTTTGCAGCAGCGTGGCTATAGCGCTGATTGGCTCAATGGCGACCTCGAGCAGCGCGAGCGCGAGCGCGTCATGACGGGCACACGCGAAGGGCACATCCGCTTTCTCGTGTGCACCGACGTCGCCGCGCGCGGAATCGACATTTCCCACCTCACGCACGTCATCAACGCCGACTTCCCTCAGGACGCGGAGACGTACGTCCACCGCACGGGTCGCACGGGGCGCGCGGGCAAGACGGGCACGGCCATTTCGCTCGTGGGCCCGAAGGACATCGGCAACCTCTACTTGCTCCGTCTTTCGTACAAGCTTCGTCCTCTCGAGAAGCAGCTGCCCACCGAAGGCGAGCTGAAGACGCGCGCGGAGCAGGACCTCGTCGAAACGTTCTTGGAGGCCTATGCGAACGAGGCGCACGACGAAGCGGACATCGCTCTGGCGCAGCGCCTTCTCACGCATGAATCGGCCACACAGGTGCTCGCGGGCCTTTTGCGTGCGCACCTTGGTGATCGGGGCAAGAAGGAACAAGGCGCGGCCGAGCGCCGTCGTGCGAAGAACCCGGAGCCCGTGCCGATCGTTCCCGTTCGCTCTGCGAGCGGTGAGCGCAAGCTTTCGTCCGTTTCGATCACGGCCGAGGTTGCTCCGCAGGCAAGCACCGAAGGACGCCCCGCCACGAGCGATGGGCCGACCACGTTGCGCCAATCCGGCAGCGCATCGCAAGAGCGAGGCGATCGCGGCGATCGCGGAGGCCGAAGGCGAAGCCGGCGCGGCGCGGGGGACGGTGGCTTCGAATCCGGGTCCGTCGTGGGCTACACGGAGGAGGCGACGCCCGGGTTCACCGAAGCCGACGCGCCTGCTCCGGGCTTCACCGAAGGCGCGGCCCCCGCAGCATCCAGCGACCGCACGGACCGCGGCCGCTCGCGACGCACGATGCCGAGCCGCGAGCTCCGCGAGGGCTCGGGCGGAAGCGCCGAGGAGAACGATGGCTTCGCGCAGATCTTCGTCAACGTCGGAAGGCGCGATGGCGTGAGCCCCGCCGACATCATTGCGATCGTCACCTCACGCGGAAACATCCCCGAATCCGAAGTGGGTCGCGTCCGCATGCGTGAGCGCGTCTCGTTCGTCGGCGTGAAGCCCGAGCACGTCGACGACGCCATCGTGGCACTCGCTGGGCAGTCGCTCGGTGGTCGCACAGTGGTAGCGGAAAAAGCGCGCGCTTCTACCGCTTGACCATCCGCACCGACCATCTTTCGCAGATGGCTCCGGTGTGTGCGAATGTCCTAGGTGCGGTGTGGGTTGAGCACGGCTTAAAATCCGCGTAGCTTTTCGGATCATGTCAGCGATGCGTGTGCCGACCGATCAAGCCGGGGATTCGATTCGAGCGCTTCTCGATACGAGAGCACCGATGAGCGTCAGTGAAGCCGCTCTCCTCACCATTTCTCTCTTGGAGATGGCCGAAACGCACCTGAAGAGCGGCCCAATTCATCTTCATCCGTCCTCCGTTCGCTCGGTTGGTGGGAGCCTCGCTCTTTCTTCTGCCCCCGCACAGTCAGCCAAAGACCTCGCCTGTTACGCGCCCGAGTTGAAGCCGACCGTCGGTGCGATGGACGCGAAAGGCGTCGTCTATGCGGCGGGCTGCATCTTCTACGAGGCACTCACGGGCAAGAGCGTGGCGCCGGGCATGAAGCGACCACGTGAGGCGCGCCCCGACGCCCCGGAGCTCGCCGAGGTCATCCTCGGTCGCGCGCTCATCGTCGTTCCGCAGAAACGTCCGGACGACCTCAGTGCGCTTCGCGCCGCGCTTCATTCCCTCATCGGTGCAGGCGGCGCTGCCGCGGCGAGCGGGCGCCAACCGCAAACGAGTATTCCGCCCGAGGGCTACGACATTTCGCTCTCCGTCGCGCCGCCCGAAGTCGCGGAGCCCAACGCGTTTTCGCTGCCTCCCGCGGCGGCAAATCCGGCCCCCGCTTGGAACGACCTACCTCCCTCGGGTCCCAATGCGCCCCCGTCGTCTCGCGCAGCGGGGATTCCGCAAGCACCGCTCAGCGCCCCGGTTTCATCCCGTGCTGTCGTCAGTGCGACCGCTGAGCTCGCGCAATTGAAGGCGCAGCTCGAGGCAGATACGAGCCCTCGCTACGTCGTCATCAAAGACAAGATGGACCACGGTCCTTTCAGCGCGGTCGAGCTCCTGCAACAAATCGCGAGCTCCACCTTCAAGGGCCACGCCGACCTTCGCGACGAAAAGACTGGAGAGACGCGCCCGATCCAAGATTGGCCGCAGTTCGCCCCCTTCGCCGAACACGCCAAAATGAAGCGTGAAGTCGTCGCGGAAGCGAAGGCCGTCGTGCGCCTCGAGCAGAAAGAAAAGAGCGCAGGCGTCGTCAAGTACGTCGTAGGTGCGCTCATCGCGTCGTCGCTCGTGGCTGCGGGCGTCGTGTGGTTCGTGCAGCACAAGGGCTCGCGCGGCGACGGCAAAGACCTCGCGGATGACCCCTCCGCGATCGACCTGTCGGTCGGCGGCGGACTCAAGGGCCAGAAGAAGCCTCAAGCTGGCGGCTCGAGCGGCGGTGGTGGTGCGGGTGGAGGCGGAGGCGGCGTGCACTTTGGCATGAGCTACGAGGCTGCCCTGAACGCCAACAACGAAGAGATCAAGATGGGCAATGCTCCCGGCGGCCCCGACCTCTCGAATGCCCAGCTCTCGGCCCCCATGGCCAACGGGTCCTACATCTCGGCTTGCGGAGCGCCTGGCGACATGAAGGTCACGGTGAGAGTCGCGGTGAAGATGGGCCGGGCCATGGGCGTCAGTGTCTACACCGTGCCCCCGAATCCAGCCGTTGCAGGATGTGTCGATCGGCACGTGCGAGGACTCAGCTGGCCGGCGCACCCCAAAATGGACTCGTTCACGACGACTTACTAGACCGACTTCGTCGGAGCTCGATCGGATCTCAGAAAGTCTACAGAGGTGCGGCTATCGGGAGACGACCCGCGGGTCGCGGGGTCACGGCTTCGTTTCCTCTCCGCACAAAATCCCCGGCCGCATGTCTGGACGCCTCCCGACGAGGCGGCCGAGTCGGCGGCTGCTGGCCGGGGATTTTTGCGTTCGCTCTCACTTCGCCGCGCCCCGCGCCTCCGCTGGATTCTGCCGAGGGCGTGAGGGTGGTCCATGATCGATGAACTAGGCCTAGCGTTGCCCGCAGCGCCCCCGCGCAGGCCTGAGACAAACGAAGAAGGGCAAGCCGCCCGGCTCGCCCTTTTCCTGTCTTCGCTGTTGTCGAAGCTCTTTGGTCTACTGTCCCATCTTCGGGATGCAGACGTTTCCGAGTGCGCCGGCCATGCAGTGATTGCCTGCGGTGCAGTCGAAGTCGGTCGCGCACGGGAAGGCACACTTTCCGTACTGCGTGTTGCACTTGTGCGTGAGGCAGGAGCCGTCGCTCGTGCAGGGCGTCGCTTGCGCGCCGGGAACGGCCATTTGTCCACCCGCCGGGGCCGCCGGCTGTTGCGGAACCTGGCCGCCCTGCGGATAGGGCTGTTGACCTTGGGGGTATTGCCCTTGCGGGTACTGCCCCTGGGGATACTGACCCTGCGGGTACTGACCTTGCGGGTACTGCCCCTGGGGATACTGGCCCGGCGGGTACTGCCCTTGGACTTGCGTGTTCGGATCAGGCGTCGAATCCTTCTTGCAAGCAAAGACGACGGAACCGGCGGCGAGAACCCCTACGAGAACGATAGCGTGGCGCATGCGAAGGATTTAGCCCTAGGTTGACCCGGCGGTCAACCACTGCCAAGAAGGACGGCGTGATTCTGCGCGCCTTTTGCAGCGACTCTTTCGGCACTCTCGGCATTCCCGCAAGCCGCATCGTCTTGGCCTTGGTCCTTGGCGCTTCGGGCTGCGCGCATCGCGAGCCCCCTTCGTATGGAAACGGGGGAGACGCGGATGGGAGCGTCTCACGAACGACCATGCCGACCCCTGCTGCGAGCACAGCCGTAGCGCCCGAACCGACCAGCGACCCTACCCGCGACGCACCGGCCGACGGCGGTAACGCGCCCTCCGCTTCCCCCTCACCGAGTGGTGTCTCGACGGCGCGCATGTCGCCCGACGCGGACAAGCCGCAAACGCGCGATCGCCCCAAGGCATCGAGCGCCGACTTGGCCGCGCGCGCCCACGCGCTCTTCGATGCGATCGCAAAGGACGAGCCGGCGATCGCGATGCCGTTCTTCTTCCCGAAAGAAGCCTACGCTCAGACCAAGGCCGTGCCGAACCCGACCCGCGACTGGCAGGAGAGACTCGTGCGGGCGTTCGAACGAGACATCCATGCGCTCCATCGCAAGGTCGACACCAGTGCAAAGTACATCGGTCTCGAAGTACCCGAAGAGCGCGGTCGATGGGTCGAACCCGAAGAAGAGTACAACCGGATTGGCTATTACCGCGTCTTCGGATCACGCCTTCGCTACGAACAGAATGGGCGCGAACACACCATCGAACTCAAGTCACTCATTTCGTGGCGGGGCGAGTGGTACATCGTTCATCTGTCCGGGTTCAAGTGACGCGCTGAGAACAGCGCCCGCGGTGGTGGGTGCCGCGGCTGGAGGGCTCTCCGCGGAGGCACGTTGCGCATGATGCGACTGCGGCCCCTGCGGCGCTTGCTGCGGCGTTCCATGCCCGTAGGCATACGGCTGCTGCGGCGGTCCGGGCGGTGCGGGAGGTGGACGGCGAGGAGCCATACGCCACATGCCTCCGCTCCCGAAGCACTGGAACCCCCATCGCAACCAGCGGAGGACGGCGCTCGCGAGCCACAGTGCCCACCCGAGCATGACGAGTCTGTAGGCGAGCATCGGCGCGCTGTAGGCGACGGGGGCCTCGGCGATGCCCGTGATGCGGTCCTCATAGAAGAGGAGCTCGCTGCTCGACGAGCCATTGCCTCGAACCTGCATGTCGGGATGTCCGAGAAGACCCTGGTGGATCGCCACGACGAGAACCCCCGCGGCAACGAGCGTCGCCAAGATGATCGCGATCTGCCTCAGGTTGAAGAGGATGATGCCACCCCCGTCCGGCCTCTTCGCTCGCACCCCGAGCAAGAAGAGCCAGCCCACGACGAGCGCTCCCGCAACGACGTGCACCTGGGACAAGCCGAGCGCGAGGAGCATCCACTCGTAGGTCTTCATCCGAACCCACTTGACCCGCCCGAGCGCGGCGGCGACCGCAAGCAGCACGACCAGCAGACTCCAGAAGAGCACCGATGGACCGAGGCGAGGTCCCGTCACGAACAGGACCCAACGCGCGTCCGATAGTCGCACGGTCGTTCGCGCGTTCACCGATGGAACTTTCAGATCTGGCCACATTGCCGCGTAGCGAAACGAGATGCCCTGCGGCACGTGGTAGTTCAGCACCATCGTTTGCGAGCCAGGCGAGATCGGCAAGACCACCCGTTCGCCTTCCGTCCGCAGCACCTGGCTCTTGCCGGCGATGGTCACCGAGTCGAGAACGGCGCCGCTCGGAAGCGCGATGGTGTGCTCCATGCCGCGGCTCGCACGCACCTGGAGGATGAGCTTTGCCTCGGTCAAACGCAGGCCCGGAGAGATCTCGAGGTCGCTGCGATCGATCGTGAAGACCTGCCCCGGGACGCCTTTCGGCCGCTCGAGAGTGAACGTCAGGCGCTCCCCAGGGAATGGACGCCACTCGGGAAGGGTCGATCCCGGAGGCGTCGCGACGGCCTGCACGCCTTCCGGTCGCGCGTTCCAGATGTTGCTGAGGTCGAGCCTCCACACTTCGCCGATCGCCGGGTCGGTCGAGGCCGTCATCACGAGCGGCGACTTTTCCGCGAGCACGCTCTCCCACGTGAGCGTGTTCACGGAAGGCGCGAGATTCACCTGCGCTTTGCCCGCGCTCACGCGAATGTCGGCGGTCGTGATCGACTCACCAGGAAGGAGCGGAACTTCGACGGCCGCTGCGGAGTCGGAGGCCGAGACCCGCGTGACGACGGTGGTCACGCGCCAGTTGAGGCCGATACGAAGGATGCGTTCCACGCGCAAAAACGGTGGCAGGGTGCTCGGCGTGAGCGTGGCCTCTCCAGACGCGCCATTTGGCTTTTCCAAGCGCGCGAGGTGGAGGTTGTCGTCAGACGCGCCGTCATCGCCGAGGCCGCTCAATGTCCAGCCGGTCGCGTGCGTCTCCGTTACGTGAGGCATGAGCTCGAGGGGAATGACGACGTCGTTCACCTGCGGCAGGACGCCCCGGAGGACCACCTGATGGATGCCCGGCTCGAGCGCCACCCAGATGGCCCCTCCGGATTCCCTCGCCATGGCCGTCGCCGCTTTCCCGTCGACGAGAACTTCGCTCGGTCGAAAAGCGGTGCCACTCCCGAGGATCGGAACCGCAACCTTCGCAGCGGCGTGCACCTCGAAGCGCAGCGCGAGCTGCTCGGGGGTTGCATCGATGGTGAGCCGCGCGGCCGATGCACACGACGGCAAGCACGATGGTGGTTTGACGAGCCGCGTTCGCAGCTCCGACAAGAGCTGCGCCGACGGTCCCTCGTCCGCGAACGCCCTCGCTGGAGCGAACAAAACCCCCAACGCCAGGACGACAGCCGTGGCCACCGCGGGTTCCGTCATACTCGGCGAAGCAGGTGGAGCACTCTCGTCTGCCTTCTTGGGGCGAAGGAGCCACAAGAGGAGAAGAAGCCCGCCAGCGCGCACGAGCGAAAGCACGAGGTTGATGGAGGGCGACGCGAGGTAGAGCCGCATGTCCTGCGTCCGCTCGACGGGCCCGCTATAGTGGAGCGGAATGCGCGTCCAGGTCCAGTCTGGGCGGCCCTTGCCGGTTTGCACGAGCGCCGTGGGGTCGTAGCCCTCCCCGTTCATGGCCTGATGCGCAAAGTTCGGCAGGTTCTTCACTCCGCTTCGACCCCCAAGGCTGGAACTCGAACGCTGATTGGCCTGCGCTTGCCTACGCAGATCTGCCTCCTTCGTGTCGGCGTTTGCCTCCTTGTCCGCGGATGGACGTTGAGGCGCCGCGGCCTTCGGTTTCTCGACCTTGGCGGTCTCGCTCTCCTCGTCGTCTACTTTAGCTCCGCCCGCCAGCCCACTGGCGCTGCCAGGGCCATTCTGCGCCAGGTCTGGTGCGACGGGCATGGTGGAGGGCATGGCCGAGGCCACCGGCGCGTCCGTGGGCGGGGGCTCGCCGCCCCGTGTGAGATCCTGGGAACCGAAGACGTCGCCTCCCGTCTCCGCTGGGCGCAACGCGGGATAGAGGCCGCCACGCACCTGCGTCACGGCAAAGGGGAGCGTGACGATCGCTGCGACGACCACCAAAGCGTGCCGCGTCCACGTGAGCCACTTCTTCAGGCGAACGTGACGGAACGCACGCGCGAGCCCCTCGACCGCTAGAACGAAGCACCAGAGCCACTTCGGAGCGCCCTCTTCCGGAAACGTCAGCACGAAACAGACGAGTGCGAGTGCACCCGCCCGAGGTCCCCAGAGACGAAAGGCGGCAAGCGTCAAGATGATGACGAGGAAGAGTTCGAGGAGGGTCCAGTGCCGCAGCCACGTCGAAGGCACTTCGTCGACCCCCGAGGCGTGGAAAAGGCGCCAACCCGGCGGCAAGTGCAAGGTCGCATCGAGTCGATGAACGTCTTCGTCGTAGCCCACCGCTGGGACCACTGCACCGTGACGAGAGAGGCGCCCGTCGGACGACAGCGAGAGTGGGCCCTGGCGTAGTTCGACACCACTACGACCATCGCCCATCGTCGTGATGAACTGATCGCTCCCGGAGATGGACACGCGTCCGAGATCGAACGACGGCAGTGCCGTGAGACGCGTGGAACGACGTACGGTGCCCGAGATAGAGTCCTTGGCCGAAAAGCCCGACCCGTCGAAGTCGAGCCACAACTCGCGATTGAGCGTGAGGTTCTCGACGGCCTTCGGGTCCTCGGGACGCGGCTGGAGCGCGAGTTCGACCTTCGTTCCTTCGTCGACGAGATACGCCGGGAGCTGCTTCCATTCTGGCGGTAGACGCGTTTGCTGCGGGTCGACGGAGCTCACGCCTTGCACGGTGACGTTCCGCAGCTCGGGGTGCGCTCGAAAGACCCACACTTCGGAGCCGACGCGCCACGGCCCTTCGGCTTTGGGGCGCTCCAACGTCTTGACGGGCCCAACGGCGCGGGCGACCAAGTTGAGCACGTGCGTGCCAGGCCGCAACTGGAGGCGAAGCCGGCTATCCGCCTCGAGTCGTGCGGGAAGCGGCGACGAGAGCGAGAGTGGGATGAGGCCTGGCCCGAGGCTCTTGCCGAGCAAAACTTCGCGGCTCTTGCCGGACACCTGCAGCGTGATGTGCAACTGGACCGTGAGCGGCACCGCGTCGTCGATCAAGCGATGTACGACGACGTCGAGATGGTCGTCTTCCGCGGCCCTCCTTTCGCTGCTCAGGAAGACTTCCCCGCTCGCGTCCACGTTGGGCACAGCGACGTGTTTGCCACGGACGGTGAGGTCGACGATGCCCGTGCGAGGAGGAGCCGTAATGGCCTCGGGCAGTGTGTCCCAACGGAACGCTCCTTCGATGCGGTGAACACCGACCGTGAGCTCGACGGCGGGCGACTTGTCGCTCCTTTCGATCACCGCGGCCGGCTTGCCATCCACGCGCACGTCGAGCGGCCAGTGCTTGCGGCTTCCCGGAAGCGGCACGATCTCCTTCGCATCGACCTGCCAGGTCTGGTGGAACGTACCGCCCTTGTCCCCAAGCTGGAGCGAGAGTGAGGACGGCCAGTCGCAAAGCACATTCACCGTTCCGTCTGGCTTCGTCCCGGAACCGTTCACCGGCGCACATGCTGCAGTCGGGGTCCCCTCGAGCACCCACGGAACCCATGGTTTCAGCGGAGCAGGAACGTCGGCGCTACTTGCGGGTGGCGCTGCATGCGCAGATCCCACCGCCGCGAGAAGGCAAAAACACGACAGGAGGAAGACGACGAAGTTTCGCATGCCGGAGCGCATCATCGCCCATAGACGGAGGAAAGGGCGCAACGATCTTCGTGAACGACACTTCGTCAGAAAACGGCGCGATACGCGCCCAGCAGCTCGTTCCACTCGTGTGGCTCACCTACGTATACGCCGCCTTGCCACGAAAAGATGTCCGCTGGTCGGTCGTCCGGCGTGTACATGGGCACCGCGTGGATGTGCAAATGTTCGGAACTGTTCAGGAGCTCGCCTGCGCACGAGCCGGTCGACGCTACGAGGGTCCGCAGTGGAGAGCGAGCCTGCTCGATTGCGCGCGCCGCTCGAAACGCGAGTTCGTTCGTGCGAGCCCAGAGCGCTGGGTCGATATCGGCGAATCGAGTGACGTGCTTCTTGGGAACGACGGTGATCTGGCCCCAACGTCGCACGTAGCGCGGCAAGAGAACCGAGTGATCGTTGTCTTCAAATAGCGTGTACACGACACCTATGCGCCGTTCGACGAGGCCGCACATGAGGCAACGCACCTCGCCCCGCTCTTGGCGAATGCGCTCCATGGCTTCGGCGCGGGACAGGAGGGTCGGCATCGAGCCGTCACTCTACCAACTACCAACGCCGGCGCTTTGCGTTCGAGTCCCTCGCCGCAAACGAAAGAGCCCTCCCGAAGGAGGGTGAGGGCAGTTGCGAAAAAAGGTGGTCCGTCACACACTGTCGCACCCAACACGAAAGCGCCCATTTTTCGGCAGGTTTCGACGACTTGGAGGAACCAGCGGGCCCTCCGTAGGATAGCACTTGACGGAGTGAAGGCTCCTGGCCTACTAACGCCGAACCTGAGCGAGCGAAGGTGGCGGAATTGGCAGACGCACTAGCTTGAGGTGCTAGCGGGGCGACCCGTAGGGGTTCAAGTCCCCTCCTTCGCACAGTTGACACGCGGGCCGGCAGAAAAAGCCGGCCCGTTTGCATTTCGGCGCGGATCAGCCCTTGGCGGCGCGTCCACGATCGACCGCCGCGGTGATGGCGGCGACGATTTCCGAGACTTCGAATGGCTTCTCGACGAGCGCGGCGTCGAGGAGGGTCTTGGGGATGTTGCCGCTACTGCCCGTCGCGAGGATCCAGGTGTCGGGATGCGAGACCCCTTGGAGATGCTTCGTGGCGGCGTCCGCATTCGAAGCAATGGGCGAAAGGTCGATGAGCACTGCGTCGAAGGCCCCCTTCACGGAGAGCAGCGAGCGGAGGTCTTCGGCCACCGACAAGACCGCACCACGCGCCTCCAGGGCCGTTTCGAGGAGTGCCCGCACTGCGAGGTCGTCTTCGACGAGGAGCACGCGAATGCCTTCGAGGCCGCCGCGAGACACATTCGTCTTGCTGCGTGGGACCTCGGGCACGTGAGGGTATCGCACCACGAAGCAAGCGCCGCCTTGCGCCAGCGCAGAAAGAGTCAGGTCGCCCCCGCGTGCGCGAAGCACCGAGCGCGCATGAGCGAGACCGATCCCGGTTCCCCCTTCGCGTGTGGAATCGCCGCGGAAGATCGATTCACGCCGTGCTTCGGGAACGCCCTCTCCGTCGTCCGCGACCTCGATGACGAACGTGCGGTCGTGCGCGAACAACCTGAGGACGATCCGCGTGCGTGCGAAGGCGACTGCATTCAGAGCCAGATTCAGAAGAACGTGTTCGAGTTCGAGCGCATCGAACAGCTGCCCACCGGCCCGGATGTCGGTGTGCACGAAGATGCCCCGGCGACGCGCGAGGGCGGCACACCCTTCCGCGACCGCTTGAACCACCGCCTCGATGCGCGCCGGCGTGGGCTTCGATTCGCCGCCGATGGCCGCGCGCGCAAGCGATCTTCCTCGTCGAGCCTCCGCCGCAATGACCCGAAGAGCGGCCGAGATCGTCTCGAGACTGGCCCCAGGATGCGACGCTTCTTCCGCCCAACCGAGCACGACCGTGAGCGAGTTGGAGACGTCGTGGAGCGCTCCCGCGAGGTCGGTTGCGCTCGGGTCGTTGGGATCGTGAGAAGTCACAATGGCGCGCGTGAGCTTAACGCGAATTGACGAAAAGGAAAGCATCCTCGGCGGCCCTTTCGCCGCGGCAACGCGCTCCCCGGACACTCGAAAGCGAACGGAAAACGCGTATTAGACGGATTCTACGCCCGGCGCGCCGAGTTCGACATCGAGGGCCTCGATGCCGTGCTTCGCCGCAAGGTCCGCGAACGCGGGGCTGGCATCGCGCAGGCCTACGTAGACCGCCAAGTCGCCTCCGCCTGCGCCGGCTGGGTAAAAGACGCTCCTCTCGCGCGCTGCCACCTCGCCGAGCTCTCGCACCGCCGGAAGAAAGATGGACGCACCGGCCTCGATACCCAGCCGATCGAGCGCTGCAGCAAAGCGAGCGCATGCGTCGCGAAAGCCGAGTCCATCGTTCTGGTGTGCGGCGTCGATCGCCTCGTGCGATGCCGCGACGACTGCATTCATGCATGTATCATACATGGACGCGTGAGCCTGCGCGAACGCACGTACCTGACCAAGAAGGTCGCTCGTCCGCGCACTCTGGGGCACGGCATACACGCGCACGACGAGGCCGTCCGGGAGACGAACCGGGTCGACCACGGGGGAGTCGGCGATGCCGCCCTGACCGAACGCGAAGCTCTGGATGCCACCGAAGGTACTCGCGGCTACGTCGATGCCGCTGCCGCCACCTTGAACATCCCGATGAATGCGCCGGGCTGTTTCGAAGATGCGGCTCCGATCTTCCCGAGGCGTACTCGCCATCAGGGCAGCGACGAGCGCGGCGGCGCTTCCGCCGAGCCCGAGCTTTCCGTGCGGACCATGAAATGCGGCGAGATCGACCCGCGGCGCATCACCGCGAGGAAACGCGGCTCGAAGCTCCGCTGTGCTCCCCTCGCCCGGGAACGCGCTGTCGGCGAGCGCGAAACGGCTCACGGATGCGACGATGGCCGGAGCGCCTTCGAGGACAGCGTAGGCCCCCGTCAGCACGACCTTTCCCGGCGCCCGCGCCCTCACGCTAGCCTCGTTGCACCTGGCCCGGGCGATGCTTCGATGAGGCGGAGTACGCCGGGCACGGAAGCGAGAGCTCGGGAAACCTTCGGCGCGTCCTCCGGCTTCGTGAGCACCTTGACGTGTGGCCCTGCGTCCATGGTCGCGTAGGCCGCCAAACCCTCGCGCCGAAGACGCTTCACCTCGCGATACACCTCGTAGGTGGGTTCCCGGAAGTAAATGACCCCGGCCGCCATGGCGCTCGCGTGCATGGCGAGGGCACTGCTCTCGGCAAGCTCGCCGACGCGCTCGAAATCGCCAGCGAGAAGAGCTGCCTTCAAGTCTGCAAACACCTGGGGTGCAAAGGCCGTCCAGGCAGAATAGTAAGGACTCGCCGCTTGCGTCTGCGTCATTCCGTCGGTGGAGGACGTCTCCTTGGCTGCCTCGGAGACAACGCAAACGATGACGCGGAGAGGCAAGCGAGAGGGCGATGCCACCGGGGCCGCCGGGTGCCCTGGCACGAGTTCGACGTAGCCTCCGAACAGACTTCTGGCTGCACTCGCGGAGCCTTCCCGCGCGATCGAAGACAGCTCGGCCGCATCGAGAGAAAGCCCGTAGGCGCCAGCTCCCGCGACCGCCAATGCGGCCATGCCGGATGCACTCGATGCAAGACCACTCGCGGTGGGGAAGTCATTCTCCGAGACGACGCGTGCGAATGGGACGGGGCCCGTCGCCCTCCGCCGGAGAAGGTCGAGCACCTTTACCCCCTTCCGTCGCGCAGGGCCGGCGACGAGAGAACCCCCGATGATGAGCTCGTCCTCTCGCAACGATGGGTCGAGTTCCACTGTCGTCTTTGTCTGCATCCCTGCAAGCGTGACCGACAAGCTCGGAACTGCAGGTACGTTGTCCGCGCCGGGTTGCTTGCCCCAGTACTTGGCGAGAGCGATGTTCGGGTGCGCAACGGCCGAGGCCTTCAAGGCACCGCTCGCCGCAGGGGAGGTTCAACGGAAACCGTCGTCGCGACGCACGTGTGGAACCCGGAGAATCCAGCCGTCTTCCAAGCCTCGAGCACGCGAGAAGCGCTCTCTCCGCTTTCGACGAGGGCAACGACGCACCCTCCCCCGCCCGCACCGGTCAGCTTCGATCCGAGTGCTCCGGCTGCACGGGCTTCTTTGCACAACGTCTCGATTTCCGGTGTGGAGAGGAACAAACCACTCAAGATCATCTGGTTCAGATCGAGGAGTTTGCCAACTGCCCTCATGTCGCCGTCCTGGAGCGCTAGGCGACCATTCTCGACGAGCGACCGAATGCCCGACCATGCCTTTTCGACGAGCTCGGGGTTCTGCGCTTTGCGCTTCGCGACCGACTCGACCATGGCCTTCGTCGCAGACGATGTCCCGGAGTCACCAATGCAGAGATGAATGGCCGACGGCGTGAGCACTGGCTCGACGATACCGCCGCGCGTGAAGTAGATGCACCCACCGCGAGAAGCGACGGCAGCGTCGATGCCGGAGGGATTTCCGTGAAAGACGCGCTCCCACGCCATGACGCGCGCTTCGATGACGTCGGAGGGTGCCGCAGGATCGAGCGCTCGAGCAACCGCGACGCCAACCGCGGCCGATGACCCGAGGCCACCGCCGGGCGGAAGGTCACCATCGGCTTCGAGCGAGACCCCTTCGAATGCGTTACCCGTTTCACGTCGGGTCACCTCGAGAAGAGCGCGAAACGCGAGGGCGAGAGGCACCTCGTCGGCTTCGGTGAGGAAGATGTTCCAGGTTGGAATCGAGAGCGAGGCTGGCGCGGTGGAGCTTGCCCCTTCCCCCGTGAGCCAAGCCGTCGCGCCGCGATCGATTCCCACGGCAAGCGCGGGCACCCCGTAGACAACGGCGTGCTCCCCGAGAAGGATGACCTTGCCGGCTCCCCGACCCTTCATCGTGCCCGCTCCGTGAGGGACGACAGCGCTCCGCATAGGAGGTCGCGGGTTTCCGGGTTGAAAGGAAGAGTTCGAGCGATGTTCCACGCCTCCTCGACTAGCACTCGAATGCGCGCTTCGACACGTTCCTTTGCACCGCTGGCCTCCAAAGCCGCACGAACGGTCGCGAGGTCCTCGTCGCTGGCGCGGGCGAGGAGCACTCTTTCGTAGACGTCGCGTGAAACTCCCGTGGAAGGTAGCTCCGCGGTCAGGATCGTGCGCTTGCCCTGACGGAGGTCGGTGAGCGCCTCTTTCCCCGTAACCGTCGGGTCGCCGAACGTTCCGAGCAAGTCGTCGCGATATTGGAACGCGATTCCCGCGGAGCGCCCGAATGCCGTGACCTGCGCCAGAAGCTCGCTCGAGGCCCCTGCAAGCGTGGCACCGATCGCGAGGGGCCCCGAAACCGTGTAGGACGCCGTCTTGTATTCGTGGATCTTGTCGACGAATTCGGCCTCGTCCTCGAGGCTGCTACGAAGGACGGCAACGAGATCCATGCCCTGCCCCAGCACGACCTGCTCGTGCATGTCGGCGAAGACGCGGGCGGCGGCCACGAGCCTGTCTGGGGCAACATCCGACTCGAGCAACGCCCTCTGGGAGAGCGCACTCGCGTAGTCCCCCGCGACGATCGCGGCACTATCGCCGAAGCGCTTTCCACCGAACGCTCTCCCCAGGGCAACGTGGGCGGTCGAAGCGCCGCGGCGTACGTCGTCTTGATCCATCCAATCGTCGTGAATCAGAAGATAAGCCTGGAGAAGCTCCATCGAGATCTGTGCGCCAAGGGTTCGTGCGAGGGCGTCCTCGATGGTTCCGCCCGCGATTCCCCAATACGCGAGCGCGACGAGCGCGGGCCTCAGGCGCTTGCCTCCTCGCGTGACCAAGTTGATCACTTCGCTCCGAATGTGGCCGAGCGAAGGGTCGGCAACGGGGACGGCTCGCGCTTCGAGCCATCGCGCGATGGCCGGTTCGAGCTCCGCCCGGAGCCGACCCAAGAACACCT
This sequence comes from Polyangiaceae bacterium, assembly GCA_046351415.1. GTDB lineage: Bacteria > Myxococcota_A > Polyangia > Polyangiales > Polyangiaceae > JABFRG01. The sequence goes on from JAXLYO010000009.1 coordinate 228,369, forward strand.
CGAAATGTTGGAGAGATGGCGCTGTCATCCAAGGCCTGCTTGCAGTGCCCGATCTACCACGGACCAGCCCTGCGCGCGCACGTTCGTTTGACGGACGGTACGTGCCGTGCTCCTCTCCACGGCACCGCTCATGAGTGCCGACCTCTCCAAGCGCAAGCAAGACCACCTCGCACTTTGTGCGACGGATGCGGTGTCGTTTCGCAACCAAGGCACGCTCTTCGACTGCGTCAAGTTCGTGCACGACTCCCTACCTGAGCTCTCGCTCGACGAAATCGATCTCGGAACCACCGTCCTCGGCAAGAAGCTCCGTGCCCCCATCTTCATTGCTGCGATGACGGGAGGAACCGCCGAGGCCCGTGAGGTCAACCGTGCACTCGCAGCCATCGCCGAAGCGCGTGGGTATGGGTTTGGCCTCGGAAGCCAGCGCGCCATGCATCGCGACGCATCCAAGCAGTCGACCTACGAAGTACGCGACGTGGCGCCGGCGGCGCTCGTTCTCGGCAATATCGGCGTCGTCCAGGCGTCTTCCATGTCGACGAACGAAGTGCGCGCGATGTGCGATGCATCGGGTGTCGATGCACTCTGCATCCACATGAACCCGGCCATGGAGGTCGTCCAACCCGGAGGCGATCGCGACTTTCGCGGGGGCGTTGCGACCTTCGAGCGGTTGGTGGCCGAACTCGGTCGTCCCATCGTCGCCAAGGAAACAGGGTGCGGCATTTCACGAGCTCTCGGCACACGTCTTTTCGCTGTAGGCGTTCGCCACGTGGACGTCTCCGGTGCGGGCGGCACGTCTTGGGTCGGAGTCGAGGCTCTTCGTGCAGACACCGAGACGACCCGCAGCGTCGGCGAGCTCCTCTGGGACTGGGGCATTCCCACTGCCGCCAGCGTCGGCCTCGTGGCCCCGCTCGGCTTCGAGACCGTCATCGCGACCGGAGGTATCAAGACGGGCCTCGACGTCGCGAAAGCGATTGCGCTTGGCGCCCATGCCGCAGGGATTGCGCGCCCCGTACTCATGGCCTTCCGTGAGGGCGGCGAAAAACGCGCAACGGAATTCCTGGACGGAATCGAACACGCACTTCGCGCCGTGCTCCTCCTGACAGGTTGTCGCTCCCTGGGAGACCTCCGCCGCGCCCCAAAACTCGTCGTCGGCGAACTCGAAAAGTGGCTCTCGGCTTCGGTTTAAGTTGAGCCGTACGACGACGACGAAAAGCCCATACCTAAGTTGAGTCACGGGGCGTAGGCGAGCTACACTGATACTAGAGATGAGTACGGAGCTAACCTGCCTCGTCGTTGAAGATTCGCCGATGATGCGTCAGCTGCTCGTGTTCGCGCTGGGGCGCATTCGTGGCATGCGCATCGTCGAGGCGGAAGACGGCATCGATGCGTTGCGCAAGCTCGCGCTCGCCCGCTTCGACATCATCCTCACGGACATCAACATGCCCATTATGGATGGGCTAAAGCTCGTGCGGCGCGTCCGAATGGACCCGATCCACAAGGCCGTGCCAATCATCGTCATCACGACCGAGACCTCGGAAGAGGACCGCAATCGAGCGCTCGACCTCGGTGCGAACGCATACATCACGAAGCCGATTCAAGCTCCGCAGGTCCTCGCGAAGGTTCGCGAGCTGCTCCAGCTCCCTTGAACCTCATTCTCCTCCGCGAAGGCGAGCGCGCCCACGGCGACACGTTTCGCATCGATGGAGACCGCGCGGCTCACGTGAGCAAGGTCCTCCGCGCGAAAGAGGGTGACTCGCTCGTCGTGGGTTTGCTCGATGGCCCTCTCGGCAAAGGACGCGTCATGGCCATCACGGAAGGGTCCGTCACCCTCGCATGCACGTTCGACGCGACGGTCCGACCACGTGCTTCGTTCGACGTTGCGCTGGCCGTGCCGCGCCCGAAGATGCTCCGTCGCATCTTGTTCGCGGCCGCCGAGATCGGTGTCGATCGTCTCGTGCTCTTTCGGACCTGGCGTGTAGAGCAAGCCTATCTTTCTTCGCCGGCACTCGAGCCGGACGCGTGTCTGCCGCATCTCGTCCAAGGCCTCATGCAAGGAAGGAGTACGCGCCTCCCGCTCGTCACGTTCGTTCCGACATTCCGCGCCTTCCTGGACGAAGCTCTGCCATCGCTCAAAGTGCCCCGATTCGTCTTGCATCCGACGGACGCCCCTTTGCTCCGTTCGGATGGAGAGGGGCACGGCACGCTCGTCCTCGGCCCGGAAGGGGGCTTCATTCCGCGCGAGGTGGAGAGCCTGAACGCAAGAGGCTGTCTGCCAAGGACCCTTGGACCTCGTATTCTTCGCGTGGAGACGGCGTTCGTGTACGCGCTTGCGGCGCTCGGAAGCGTCGAGCACCAGAGCGCGCGCTAGGTCGTAATCTCCGCGGCTGCGATGATGCTCGCGGGGTCGAGGTCGCCGCCCTTTGCGTTCGCCTTCGCGCGCGCGAGCAGATCATCTGCCGGTGACTTCGCGGAAGCCGCGAGCTTTTCGAGCGGCTCGAGGAACTTCGATTCGTCTTTGCCATTCGCATCGATGCGCTTGCGGCGCATGAGCCCCGACTTGGAAATGGAGATGACGCGCTCGGCATAGGCCGCGAGCGGCTTCCCGCGGAACGTCGCCTCGAGGCCCCCATGAGCCGCGGCGGGTCGGAGTGCCATGAGCTCGTCATGGTTCCAGTCGGCGGTGAGTTCGTCACACGCATGAAGCGCCTCTTCGTCGTAGAGGATTCCCGTCCACAATGCGGCGAGCGCTGCCATGAGAGGCGTGTCTTGCGAGTCGGCGCCGCGAATCTCGAGGGTCTTCTTCAAGCGCACTTCTGGAAAGAGCGTATTCAGATGGGTTTGCCAATCGTTCTGTGTGGCGGAGTACCCTTCGAAGCCTTCCTTCCAGAACGAACGGAAAGTCTGCCCGGTGTTCTTGATGGGTTTCCCCTCGCGCTTCAGCATGAACATCGGCACGTCGAGCGCCCACTCTACGTACTTCTCGTAACTGGCGTCGGATTCGAGCAGCGACGGAACGAGCCCGCTGCGGTCGGGGTCGACGTCGAGCCACACCTTGCCTCGATACGTCTTTCCGCCGTGGACCTTGCCCTCGTAGAACGGGCTATTCGCGAAGAGCGCCGTGTTCATCGGCGAGAGACGAAGAGCGACTCGCATCTTCTGCATCGCGTCCTTCTCGCTCGAGTAGTCGAAGTTGGCCTGCACCGTCGCCGTGCGAAGCATCATGTCGAGCGCGTGCTCGCCGCGTGTGGGAAGGTACTCGCGCATGATGCCATAGCGCATTTTCGGAACGAACGTGTAATCCGCACACTTTGCAAACGGATGAAAGCCGACGCCGAGCCAACGGACGCCGAGCTCTTTCGACAAAGGCGCGATTTCCGAGTGGTGCCGAACGGCTTCGGAGAACACTTGATGGACGTCTTCGTGGGCCGCCCCGGAGAGCTCGAACTGGCTACCGGGCTCGAGTGTGATGGAGGCGTGGTTGCGAAGGAGCGCGATCGTGGGACCGCCGGGTCCCTCGCCCTCCGGCATCCAGCCGTGCTCTTTGGCGAGCATCTCCATGAAGCGGGAGACGCCCGTGGGCCCGTCGTAGCCGATGGGCCGGCCCCCCGAAAGGACGCCGAACTTTTCCATCTCGGGTCCGATTCGGTACTCGTCGTGAGGTTTTTCCGCAGAGAGGAACGGGACGAAGAGCTCTTCGCGCTTTTCGAGAGGAGTTTCGGGATATTGAGACGCCACGCGAGCCTTCTAGCAGGCCAGGCGTCGAACGACCAGGTCTAGGAACTCTTATGGGAGCATGTCAAGTCCCGCTCGGCAGATGCGCAGAGATGAGCGATCCCCTACAAATTGAAGCGTGGCGAACGTTACGCTGAAGGCGACATCGACCATCACAAGCTGCGATGCTCATGAGCGCCCCTCACGAAAGACATGGTGCTCGGCGACGGATCCGGTAACCGAGTTCCTCTATGCTGCATGACACCAGACAAGCCATGACGACCGCGTGAATGACGCGTCGTCGCTGCGGGACCGCGCGCAACGCTTGGTTCGTCGCTCGCGGGCAAGTCGCCCTAATGTCGCCGGCGAGATCCTCAGCAGGACATGGCACTGAGTGACATTGCGCGCTTCTTTTACCTCAGCAAATTACGCTGCTACCCGAAGAATGCGATCGCCTTGGTTTCCTTGGATGCTCTGTCGGCACGCTTCGTCGAACTCTGTGAAGTGCACGCACGGCGATGCGATGGCCACTTCGACTTAGGATCACGGAGGATCACGATGAAGAGGTCTTGTTCTCGGTCGGCGTTGTTTTGCACATGGCTTGCAGCAGTGGCAGGCGGCGTCGCTTGCAGTTCCGACAGCCAGGGCATTCTCCTCGATGCGGGAAGCGACGGCTCACGCCGAAACGACTCCGGGATCGTAGCGGACGCTGGCGCCACGAGGTCTGACGCGGCGGACGCAGGAGACGCCGGCTCGGAGGTCCCGTTCCCACCAACGGCCGTGGTGCAAATCGCGCAGGGGGAGAGCCACCGCTGCGCGCGATTTGGAAGTGGAAAGATCAAGTGCTGGGGCCGGAATGACCTCGGTCAACTCGGACTCGGCGACACCGCAGACCGCGGCGACGCGCCTGGAGAGATGGGTGACGCTCTACCGTTCGTGGATCTCGGCGTCGGTCGCACGGCGAGGGCTATCGCGGCTGGGGAGGGGCGTACGTGTGCGGTCCTCGACAATGGTCGCGTGAAGTGTTGGGGAGGCAACGGTTCTGGGCAGCTCGGATTGGGCGATACGGAGCGGCGTGGCGACGAACCGGGGGAAATGGGCGACTCACTTCCGTACGTCGACCTCGGAATGGGGCGTACGGCGAAGCAGATCGTCAGTGCGAGCGGCGGCTATGCGTGTGCAGTTCTCGACAACGATCGCGTGAAGTGTTGGGGCGTCAACTTCAGTGGTGCGCTCGGGCTTGGCGACGGGCAAAATCGCGGTTTCGCTGCCGCGCAGATGGGTGACGCGCTCCCGTACGTCGATCTCGGCTCGGGCCGCACGGTCAAACGAATCGGAAGCTCCGGGTATCACACCTGCGTGATCCTCGACAACGATCGAGTGAAGTGCTGGGGATCCAACGACATGGGTCGACTGGGGATCGGCGACACCCAAACAAGAGGCGACGCGCCTGGCGAGATGGGGGATGCGCTCCCGTACGTCGATCTCGGTGCGGGTCGCACGGCGAAACATATTGTCGTGAACGGCCTTCATTCCTGCGTGGTACTCGACAACGATCGCGTCAAGTGTTGGGGCGCAAACTACGGAGGACGATTGGGGCTCGGCGATACAGCGGACCGCGGCGATGCGGCAGGCGAGATGGGGGATGCACTGCCGTACGTGGATCTCGGCGCAGGCAGAACCGCCAAGACAATTTTCAACTCTGGGGTCGACACCTGCGCGGTTCTCGACAACAGTCGCGTGAAGTGTTGGGGCGCAAACTTCTACGGCTCCGTCGGCAACGGCAGCACATTTCCTCGCGGGTGGGCACCTGGTGAAATGGGTGACGCGCTTCCGTACGTCGATTTCGGCGCAGGTCGCACGGCGAAAGGCGCCTTCGTCGGAGGTGGATGCGCGGTACTCGACAACGATCAGCTCAAGTGTTGGGGCGACAATCGCTACGGACAGCTCGGGATCGGAGACAAGGAGTCCCGCGGTGACGCCCCTGGCGAAATGGGCGACAACCTCCCGGCCGTGATGCTCAGCGGGCCGTGAGACTCTAGCGACTCTCGATGGTACTTCAACCGTACGGCCACCGATGACCTCACGTCACGACGTCGTTGGCTCGCGCGTCATCGGTAGGGAGATGTGCCCTAACTGCCCGGGAGGCGTCAGCGCGACCGTGATCGTTCCGCTCAGCTCGAAGATGCCCTTCGCACTCGGAGATTCGGACTGCATGCGCGCGTTCTTCAGCTCGAGCGTCATGGACTGCAGCGTCTTGGTCTGGATGAGCAAGGTTCCCTGATCGGCATGCCATAGCTTCTCGGTTTGAGCTTCGGTCATGACCGGAGGCCCCTCGAGGTAGAAGATCTGAACGCGGTCGAACTTGTTCAGCAGGAGCGATTGACCTTGGCGAAGTAAGTGGCGGGATGGAAACGCGATGCGAGGATGGCGCATCGTTCCGCTCTGAAGATCATACGACTGAATCGTTCGGTAGTTTCCGACGAAGGGATAGCTTGCTTCGCCGTACAGCATCTGAACGTAGTTCAGCGGCTTGTCTTCCCCCTTTCCCTCGCCTGCTTCCAACCCTACCCCCCCTGCATGCTCGCCCACTGGATCGACACCTGGGGCTCGACACCCGCAGAGAGGTCCAAGCTCTACCCCTGCGACGCGCTCCTTCCATCGCCCCGCCGCGAACTCTTCCGCGCCGTGACCATCGCCGCGCCGCCCCCAACCGTATTCCGCTGGCTCTGCCAAATGCGCACCGCCCCGTACAGCTACGACCTCATCGATAACGGGGGCCGTTGCAGCCCGCGCACGCTCACACCCGGTCTCGAAGCGCTCGAAGTGGGACAGCCCGTGATGCGCATCTTCGCGTTGCGTTCGTTCGTGAAGGACGAGCACATCACCCTCGAGCTCACGGACGGAGGCGCGATCCGCGTCTTCGGGAAGCTGAGCGTCAGCTACGTCGTCGAACCGCTAGCCGACGGAAACAGCACGAGACTCGTCGCGAAGCTTGCTCTTGCCGCGAAAGACGAGAGCTGGCTCGTGAGGCTCCGGCGACATCTGCTCGCCGCAGGAGATCTGTTCATGATGAGGAAGCAACTGTTGACGTTCAAAGAGCTCGCCGAGGCGTAGCGGGCACGGGCTCGTGGGTATCAGATCGACAGCGACAGAGCGACAACGACACATCGACAGGGCGACAGACGACAACGACAGATCGAGAGACGAGGAGCGGTGCTCAAAGCCGAGCGAGCATGATCGATAACCGAGCAGCGAGCGAGATGACGCGCTCGGCCCGCTCCGCCGTCACGACACCAAGCACGGAAGCAAGGTCGAGCGCCGAAGCCACTTCGGCCGCAGAGCCCCGAGCCGAAGCGAAGAACTTCCGACGCATCGGACCACTGTTGCTCGGAAGCCCCTCACACAGATTGAGAAACGCCGACTTCGCCGCCCGAGTCGCCTGATCGCGAAGCTCGCCATCGCCAATCTCCGCCCGAACCACCTCCGCCACCAACTCCCGAGCCACCCGATAGACATCCAACCGCATGAACCCAAACCCCAGACCGATCTTTTCTTGCATGCCCACCCCCCGCGCAGCTTTCGTGACAGCGACAACCAAAGACCGCGCCGGTCTCGCCGTCGCTGGCGCGAAAGGTGCGCGACCAGGGCAGGCAAGAAAAGATCGGGCCCGAGCGGTGTCGAAGACGTGGCTCGGGTCGCTGTCGCCCTGTCGCCCTGTCGCCCTGTCGACCTGTCGCCCTGTCGCCCTGTCGCCCTGTCGCCCTGTCGCCCTGTCGCCCTGTCGCCCCGTCGACCTGTCGACCTGTCGACCTGTCGCTCTGTCGTTCTGTCGCCCCGTCGACCTGTCGACCTGTCGACCTGTCGCCCTGTCGCTCTGTCGCCCTGTCGCTCTGTCGCTCTGTCGACCTGTCGCTCTGTCGACGTCGTCAACTCACACCACCCCATACGCGGGAGGGGCGGTTGGAAGCTTCACTCCTGAACTTGGCAAGGCTTGCCCTTGGTGCGCGAGGCCGCTTGGGTTCTTCGCTTCGCTCAGAATGACCTAGCGCCCTCTCATGCCGCCTTCGGCGCGCTCGTGTCCTTCGCGATCTTCTTTCGGTCGAATATCCGCACACGCCGCAGGAACAAGTCGAGCAGGTATACGCCCACCGCCCAAGCAATGAACTTGGACCACAAATCGCGGTGGTACTTGATCGTCTGCCCAGCCGGGTCGAAGAACAAATCCGCAGGCGGGTCCATCAAGCCACCCGTGATACGCGCGGCGCGCTCCATCGTTCCAAGGTCTGGCTCGAACGCGAGGTACTCCCTCGGGTAGGGATTCGTGACGTGTCCAAAACTCTCTGCAACCTGCACCGACTTCACACCGCCCTTTGCGTCTTCGACTTGCTTCTCGAGCGTGGCATGCAGCGTGAAGGAGCCAAATCGATCGAGCGGAAAGTCTGCCTCGTACCTCCCCGGAGCTGTTTGACGCATCGGGAAGTTCGTGGCGTTCACGGGCTTCCCGTCGGGGCCTAGCTTCTCCTGCTTCGGTGCGCCACTCGCGTCGACGGCACGGAGCGAGAGCTTGCCATCGAGGCCGTTCTGGAAGCGATCGTCGCCCCCGATAGCGTCGAGGTAGGCGTGAACCCTTCCGGTCGCGGGGTCGAGCTCCGCGCGCATCTTCACTTCTTGGCGCTTCTTTTGGCGCATGTGCTCGCGGACGAGCTGCCCCCAGAACTGCCCGTAGCCCGGCCACCTCAGCCACTCGACGGCCCAGAGATTCTTCACGTCGCTCGTCCACGCGCACGACCAACCGAGGCCCACGTGCCATCGAGCCAAGATCGGCTCTCCCACGTCGGACTGGAGCAGTTCCTGTGCCGGTGAAGGTTTCATGCGCGTCGCGACGTATCCATGAAGGTACGGCGCGCTGCCCAAGTCGACGCCACGCATGAAGTCCGCGTTGCCGACGATCTTCGGTTGGAAGTACTCCTCGACGGCGGCGTTGCGCGACACCATCTCCGTCTCGCGCGTAAAGACCCTTGGCAGCGATTGCGGATCGGCCACCTTGTAGAAGCGACCACCGCCGAGCTCGGCGATCATGCGAAGCAAGCTCTCGTCGATGCCCGAGCCGAGACCGACTGCAGAGACGGTCATCCCCTCGGCCGCCATGGCCTGCACGAGGTCGCGAATCCCTCCCGTAGGCGCCTGTCCGTCCGTGAGCAGGATGACGTGCTTTCGCTTCGCCCGCGTCGCCGTCAGCGACTGGAACGCAGCGTCGAGCGCCGGGAAGATCTCCGTACCGCCGCCTGCTTGGAGCCTCGAAATGTCGGACTGGATACGCGCGCGATGTTTCGCCGGCGTCATGCGTACGAGCTTCATCGGCTGCGAATCGAACGCGATCACTTCGATGAGGTCGTCGCCGGAAAGCGTATCGGCGGTCGCCTTCGCCGCGGCTTTGGCCATCTCGAGAGGCATACCGCTCATCGAGCCCGAACGGTCGATCACGAGGTCCATGGCCACCATGGGCTCGTCTCGCTTCTTCTCCGCATCCATCCGCACCGGCAAGATGCGTTCGATGGTGGAGTGCGCCCAGCCGCCGAGGCCGTAGCCACTCTCACCGCCCGCAAAGAGGAAGCCACCGCCGAGATCGCGGACATACTGCTCGATGGCGTCTTGCTGCGTGAGCGAAACGGCCTCCGCGGGTGCATCGGACAAGATCACGAAGTCATAGCGTTCGAGCTCTCGGATGCTCGAAGGAAGCTCTTTCGGGCCACGGACGTCCACGTCGAACTCCTGGGCTGAAAGTGCACTCGAAAGGTAGTTTGCCCTCCCCTGGTTGCCCTCCACGTAGAGCACCGTGGGCCTTCCGGGAACCGCGAGGCCGAGCGCATAGCTATTGTTCTCTTTGAAGCGATCGTGCTCGAAGCCCGTCACGTCGAGCTTGTAGGTCACTTCGCCCGCCACGCGGACCACGCTCTGGAAGGTGACCTCGTTCTCGCCAGGGTGGAGCGTCGCCTCCTTGACGCCATCGAGCCCGTTGATGGCCTCACCCTGCTTCAAGATGAGCTTCACCTTCTGATTGCGATTGGAGAAGAGCTGCGCTCGGAGGGCGAAGGGTTCCCCCACGCGCACCTTGTCCGGGGCACGAAGCTCCCTCAACGCGACCTCTCCCGGAACGGGCTTTCGGTAAGGAATCGTGAAGAGTTTCACCGCGTGGCCGCGCGCACGCGATGCCTCCGATAGGACGTCACCGTCCGTCTGCACGCCGTCGGAGAGCAGCACCGCGTGTCGCAGGTAGCCCGAAGGAAAAAGTCCGTACGCCAGCTGGAGCGCGCTCTGCAAATCGCTGGCAGCTCCAAGGCCCGTGCGTTTCGTCGCCGATGGCTTGTCGCCTTTGGGCGCGCCCGCCGGTGTGACGGCGTCGGCCTTGTCGGGCAGGACGTCGTGGCGCTCGAGCACCGGCGCTTCCGTCGCGTCGTCCGCCATCGCAATCACGCGTGGCCGTTGCGCGAACGTAATCACCTTGACCAGCGCGTCTTTGGGCTTGCTCTTGACGGCCTTGTCGATGACGGTGCGCGCGTCTGCGATGGCCTCGTCGGGAACGGACTCCGACACATCGACCATGAACACGGTGCACACGCGCGATTCCGTCGCGGTCTCCGCCAAGCGCGAGAGGCCGAGCGCGAGCAGCGTGACGAACGCAATGCGGAGCAGCGCCGAGAGAATCCGCTGTGGCCACGGGAGGTCGGCCAGCGATCGGGCAATGAACCACAAGAAGTACGGCGCGAGGAGCGCGATGCCGAGCATGCGCGGCGACAGAAGCTCGAAGTCCTTCCCGTTCTTCTGCCATGCGATGGTGGGCTTGCCGTACGCGTACTTGAAGTAGGCGTAGAGCAGCACGCCGGTAACGACCGCAAGGAAGACGTTGAAGGCGATTTTCCGCGCGCGACTACTCATACGGTCACCCGCCTATGGTACGTACCCCACTCGAGTACCGCGATGAGCACCGCGAGCACGAGCAGATAGATCCATACGTCGCGGCGCACGCTGACCGTGACGCTCTGTACGCGTCCGGCTGTCTTTCCGTCGACCACGAGCTCCGGCTTCGCAACGATGTCGCTCTCCGACGTGTCGGCGAGATTCGCTGCAATTTGCGACACGATATCTTCGCCGCCCCGCTTGGCGCGGAGTTCATAGAAGCCCGCGCGAGTACCCTGGAACACGGCCTTGCCCTCGTGCACCGCGACTTGCGTGAGCGTTCCGTCGGGCTCTTTGACCTGAACGTCACGGACGTCCGTCCCAAGCGGCACGCGCCAAACCTCCCCAGTACGGAACGCCGAAATATAGGCGACGTCTTCGTCGATGAAGAAGTTCACCGTATTGACGAGGAGCACGGGCCAGGCCACACGAAGGGGCAAGTCGCTCTCGCGGACGTCGAAGCCCATCGCGGCGAACTTGTACGGGCCGCGCGAACCCGCCACGAGAATGGCCCCTTCGGACGAAGCGCCGATCACCTTGTCGCCCTGCTCGGGAACGAGCTTGTGGCCGCGCGCGATGTTGACGTCGTCGAGCGCGGTGTAGCGCACGATCGGATGCTTGCGGTCGATCTTCTCGAACCCGGGGCTCGCGATGGCTTCCCCCACCTTCACGGGCGCCCCCATCCCGCGTGGGTCGAGGTAGAGCGCGTGTGCCTTCGGCGGAGCGTCTGGTGTCACGCCGTCGAAGATGACCACATCGTAGCTCTGTGTCTTCGCGGCATAGCCGTCCACATACTGCTTCGGCGTCACGATCTGCGCCTCGAGGTATTCGTCGAGCAGGAGAGCAGCCTCGAGGTAGGTGTTGCCCGTCGTCACCACGAGCACCTTCGCGCGCTTGCGCTCGGGCAAGAGAGCGTACGCCTTGTCATCGGCAGGCAGGTCGTCGACCGACCCCGCGAGAGGACGAATGCGCGCCTCGAGCGAGCGACTCGCCCCGGACAAGTTCGGATAGAACCGCGGCAAGCGCTCGCCGGGCTTCAAACGCAACTTCGACAGGTCGACGACTTGGCCGTCTCCCAGAAGCGAAAGCTCGATTTCCTCTGGCTCAGGACCCGTATTCGTCACTTCGAGCATCACCTCGTAGCGGCTTCGATCGAGCGGATATCGGCGCACGGAGAACTCCGTCACGGCCACGTTACGCTTGCCCGTGCCGACCGGAATGTACGAGAGCTTCACGTCACCCAGGTGAACCGCACCAGCCGCATCCGAAGGAGGTGCGAGTCCCCCATCGGAGATGACGACGATCTCGGCGTTCTCTTGGCCGCGCAACGTATCTGTCGCGAAGCGCAGGGCACGTGCGAAGTCTGCGCGCGTATCGGTCGCCTTGAGCTCCGTGAGTTCGCGTTCCAGCTCCGCGCTGTCACCGCTCATCGGCCCGAGGGGGGTGGTCGAAGACGACATCTGTGCGACGAGCATGCGATCGGCTCCGCCCATTCCGCGAATGAGCGTTTTCACTTCCTCCTTCGCCTGGTCGAGGCGTGTCGGTTTGACATCCGTCGCCTGCATCGACGCGCTGGTATCGACCAAGACGATGAGCGTGCGCCCCTTGAGCAAGGCCGTTTGCGCGCGAGGATCGCCGAGAGCAAGAACGAGCAATAGAATGAGCAACAGCTGGAGCAGCATGGACAGCATGCGCTTCAAGCGTGAAAAGAGCGTCGTCGCGTCTTTGTCGCGCAGAATGCGCTGCCACAGGGGACCGAACGGGACCGCAACCATGCGGCGACGAAGCTTCAAGATATAGAGCGTCACCACGACGGCAGCCGCGGCGCCGAAGAGCATGGCGAGCTGTGTGAAGCTCCAGCCAGCGAAGATCATCGGAGAAAGCCTCCCCGCCGGAAGACGCGCAGAACGAGTTCCTCGAAGGGCAACGATACGTCGGCGCGCACGTAGGGCACCTGACGACCGCTGCAGAAGTGCTCGATCTCGGTCAGGTACTCGCCGTATGCCTCTTTGAAACGATTGAGAACACCGCGCGTCACCGTAACCTCACGCTCGGCGCCGGTCTCGCAGTCGTAGAGAAGAACGTCACCCGAAAGCTTGGGCTCGGCTTCGGTGCGGTCGGTGATGTGAATGACGAACGGGTCGAACTTGTTGTAGCGAAGGACGTTGATGCCCCGCTCGAACCCAGCCGGGTCGTAGAGATCGGAGAGGACGACCGCAAGGCCTCGACGCTTGTTCTGCGCCACGAAGGACCTTAGCGCAGATTCGAGCGCCGTTTGCCCCGCACCTTTGGCGTTCTGCAAGAAGCGAAATACTTTGAAGATGCGCGCCTTGCCGCGCGTCTCCGGCATGCGCCCTGACAGCTTCTCGTTCGCGGTAACGATGCTGACGCGATCGAGATTTGCGAGCCCTACGTACGCAAGGGCCGCCGCCGTGCGCTTGGCGTAGCGGAGCTTTGCCCCATTGCCGAACGCCATCGACGCGCTCGTATCGATGATGAAGTAGATGGCGAGGTCTTCCTCTTCCTCGAAGAGTCTGAGCAGCAGCTTGTCGAACTTCTGGTAAACGTTCCAATCGAGATAGCGGAAGTCGTCGCCAGGCTGGTACTCACGGTGGTCGGCAAATTCGACGCCGCTACCCGTCTTCTTCGTACGACGCTCGGCGCGGTTTCGGCCGGCAAATACACGTCGGCTGATGATCGCGAGGTAGTCGAGCTTTCGTTGGAACTCGTCGTCGAAGAGTTCTTCCGAAGCTGCCTGCGATTCCGGCTCTCGCCCTAGAATTTTGTCAAGAAGCCCCAACCGTCGCTTCCTTCGCGGACCCATTGGGGCCCACTGCTGTCTCGGCGAGGTCCTTGACGATCGAGGAGAGCACCTGATCGGTCTTCACGCCTTCGGCTTCACCTTCGAAATTCAAGAGCACGCGGTGTCGCAGCGCCGGAAGGGCAACTTGTCGCACATCGTCGATGCTGGCCGCAAAGCGACCTTCGAAGAGCGCGCGGATCTTGCTGGCGAGAAGAACGGCCTGCGCTCCGCGCGGTGAGGCGCCGAAGCGAACGAAACGCTTCGCGAGCTCCGGCGCGCCCGGGCCTTCGGGGTGTGTCGCTTGAATGAGCCTCACGACGTAGTCTTGAACGTGACGGGCGACGGGAACTTTGCGGACCAGCGCCTGCATTTCGCGAATGCGTGGACCATCGACCACCGCCGCGGGGCGCACGTCGTCGCTACCGGTCGTGCGGTCGAGGATGTCGTGGAGCTCGGTGCGATCCGGGAAGGGCACGTTTAGCTTGAAGAAGAAGCGGTCGAGCTGCGCTTCGGGTAGCGGATACGTACCTTCCATTTCGAGGGGGTTCTGGGTCGCGAGCACGACGAACGGCGGTTCGAGGTCGAACGTGCGGCGGCCAACGGACACGCGACGCTCTGCCATGGCCTCGAGGAGCGCGCTCTGCGTCTTGGGCGTCGCGCGGTTGATTTCGTCGGCGAGCAGGATGTTCGTGAAGACGGGTCCCTTTCGGAACTCGAACACCTTGCCACCTGCCTGCGTATCGTCGATGACCGTCGTTCCGAGGATGTCGGCAGGCATCAAATCGGGTGTAAACTGCACGCGAGAAAAATTGAGACTGAGCGCTTCGGCGAGAGCACGCACGAGCATGGTCTTTCCGAGGCCGGGCACGCCTTCGAGGAGCGCGTGACCTCCCGCGAGCATGCACGTGATGACGCCGTCGATTACCTCTCGGTTGCCGACGATGACGCGTCCGACTTCTGCGCGAAGCGCGTCCATGGTCGCGCGAAACTGGGCAACTTCGTCTACCGCTGCGTTCGTCTGATCAGTCATGTTTCTCTCTTTTCAAACTTCCAAACTTCCAAACTTCCGAAAAGCGCGCGCTACGGTGCCTCGCCCTCGCGAGGGCGAATGAGTTGGAAATAGCGACGGACGTAGAAGCGGTAGCCTCCAGGGACTTCGTCCTTCTCGAGCGCTTCCTCTGCGACGTTGTGATACTCGCGGAAGACCTTCCTGTAGCCCTTCGACGCGAAGCCGCGCTCCGCCGCTCCGAGAATGACTTCACTGCGGCTGCCGCCTTGGCCCGTGTCTTGGCCCGCGACCTGAGTATCCTGCGTTCCGCCCTTGATGTTCGACGGCTTGCCCGTCGGATTGCCGTCGTGTCCGGAGCCAGCGCCTTGACCAGGGGAGCCTTGTCCTTGCCCGCCCTGCCCTTGGCCGCCTTGGCCCTGACCACCTTGGCCCCGCGTGATGATGAGCATCTTCTCTCCGCCAGGGCCGATGACGAGCATCTCGCCTTGCTTGCCGCCGCCTTGTCCTGCGCCGGAGCCGCCTTGGCCGCCCTGTCCATTCTGGCCACCTTGACCATTCTGGCCACCTTGCCCCTGCTGACCGCCCTGACCTTGTTGGCCACCCTGGCCCTGCTGTCCGCCCTGACCTTGCTGGCCACCTTGACCGTTTTGCCCTTGTTGCCCCTGGCCTTGCTGCCCTTGGCCCTGCTGCCCTTGGTCGCCGCCCTGTCCCTGCTGGCCCCCCTGCCCCTGCTGACCCTGCCCGTGCGCGCGCTGCTGGAAGCGTTGAATCTGCACCTTTCGGGCCTGGCCTCCACCTTGGCGCATGAGCTCCTTTAGCTCTTGCAGCTTCTGGCGCAGCTTCTCTTTGTCCTCGTCGGACATCTGCTGCTTGCCCATGCGATTGATGTCTTCGGCGCCTTGGTCGAGGTCCTGAGCGGAGAGACCGAGATCCTTCATCAAGTCTTCCGCAGCCTTCTGGAGGTCGCGGTCGAGGCGGTCGAGTTGACGCTCCGCGTTCTTTGCTTCCTGCTCCTCGCGCTGCATGCGCTCGAGTTCGCGTTCCTTCTTCTGCAAGAGGCTCCTCTCTTGCTCCGAGGCGCCGCCGTCGCCCATCTTCTTCTTTTGCTCGAGCAGCTGCTTCTCGAGCTCGGCGCGCTTCTTCTCGACGGCAGCCATGTGCTCTTTCTGACTCTCCGACGCCTTCTTCAGCGCCTCCCGGAGCTTGTCGAGCTGCGCCTTGTCGACCTTTCCTTCGCGGAGCTTTTTGGCGAGCTCGCGCATGTCGCGCTCGGCCTGCCCAAAGTTCTTGTTGGAGAGAGCTTCGCCGCTCGGCTTCGACATGTCGCTCTTCTTCAGCTCGTCGGCCATCCGCTTCATCGCCTCTTCGAGCGCCTTTGCGTCGCCTTCCTTGCCTTGCATCAACTTGTCTTCGAGCGCCTGCAGACGCCGGAATGCGTCGCTGCGATCGACGCGATGGTTGGCGAGGTCTTCGATGAGCTGATTGAATTCCTGCGTGGCGGCTTTCGTGTCGTCGCTCGGATCTTTGCGTTCGAGTTCCTTCATGAATTCGCGCATGGCATCGATATCGTCGGGCGTCACGTCGACCGCATCGAGCGTGTCGGCGTGGCGAACGACCTCGTGACGACGGACCTCGAACAAGGCGATCAGCGCGAACAGGGCGCCGAACGCGACGGCCCACCCGGAAGAACGTGGCACACCGAAGGGAACGGCTTTTGCCAGACTGATGCCGCCAGCGCCTTCGGACTTGGTCGTGAGGACGAGCGCGTCTTCGATGGCCGCTTCCATGAGCGGCGTGCGCTCTTTCTCCTCCGCGAAGGAGAGGGCGCTCGAAAGTCGGTCCGAGAGATTGTGGCTCCGGTCGACGGCGACGGACCCCGCGAACTTCGCAAGTCGCCGCGCGTATGCAAGGGCCGCCACGACGAGCGTCGACCCCGCAAGCAGCCCCAACGCGACGCGGGCAGGCTTCTCGCCGAGCAGCTGCGTCTTTCGCAGAACGAGCACGACGCATGCGAGGGCGAGCGCCACGGCAAGAGCGACCGCGAATGCAGCAAGAGCCCGCCGCAGCCGGAGTCGTCGCTCCGCACCGCGTGCAAGCTGCACAATGGGCCCTAGGCGATCATTCACGGGAGGAGGACTCTTGGCTCACGGGTAGTTTGGACGTGCGTGCCGGGCAAAAGTTCCGGACAAGTTCGAGCATGAAAGTGCTGAAGGGCACTACGACAGGAAAGGAACGTGAAACACGCGTTGCACTTACAGAGCCTACCAGACCTGGCGCACCATCCCGAGGCCGGAAACGACCGAAGGCCGAACAATATTCCGTCTTTCCCTGCGATGGAGGCCGGCGTAGCCTCGTTTGCGCACATGCTGCCGAAACCCCCGCCTTTCCCTTTTCGAGTCCTTCGCGAGAACGTTCCGGATGCGAAGCCCTTCTTGAAGCTCGTTCACAAAGAGCTCGAAATCGAGGGCAAGCCATTCATGTACGATCTCATCGAACGGACGGCCCTCGATGCGGCCGTGGTGTGCGCCTACTTCGTCGAAGGAGGAACACCCTGGGTTTACCTTCGTTCGGCGCCGCGCGTTCCCGCGCTCGTTCGGGAAAAGCCTTCGTTCGATCCTAGCCTCGATGGCGTCTTGTGGGAGCTCCCGGCAGGGCTCATCGAGCCTGGCGAAAGCCCCAGCGTGGGTGCGGCCCGCGAACTCGAAGAAGAGCTCGGCTTCCGTGTGGCCCCGGAGTGTCTGAAGCCCCTCGGTCCCGCCGTGTTCCCCGCGCCGGGCGTCATCGGCGAGCTCCATGTCTTTTTCGAAGTCGAAGTGGACCCGAACGCCCAAGGAACCCCCGGTGAGGACGGAAGTCCGCTCGAAGCGTCTGCGGCCATCGTCCGCGTCAAACTCACGGATGCGCTCGCGGCGTGCGCCTCCGGTCTCATCCGCGATGGCAAGACCGAGCTCGCTCTACGAAGATTCGCCGAGCGACTTTCCCATCGCGCAACCCAGACCCCATAGGCCTTCTGTCACGTGATCAAACGCGCGCTCGTCGTCCTCAAACAAACTTCGTACGAACGGTTCGTGCTGCGTCGGCGTGATCCGCTCAGCCTGCAGCTGCTCGAAGAGGGTGACCGATCCGTGCGCAGCAGTCTTGCGACGCACCGCAGCCACACGAGCACCGTCGAGACGGTGAAAAAGGTGCTCGCGAAGCTCGGCGTCAAGACCACCATTCGTGATCGCCGCGAGGGCCGCGTTCCCCATGGCACCGACATCGTCGTGACGGTCGGCGGCGACGGCACGCTCCTCACGACCTCCCACTCGCTCGGCGCAGGCATTCCCATCGTCGGAATCAACAGTTCGCCGAACACTTCGGTCGGGTTCTTTTGCGCGGGCGCGAAGGACGAAGTGCCCGACATCCTCGAGCAAGCCCTCCTCGGGAAACTCCCTGCCCTCCACCTCGCACGCATGCGCGTCGAGCGAAATGGCGACTGCCTCTCGAACCGTGTCCTCAACGATGCGCTCTTTTGCCATGCATCTCCCGCAGCGACGTCTCGCTACGAACTCACTCTCATCGGCCGTGGCCGCAAGGAAGCAGAGGAGCATCGCTCGAGCGGTATCTGGGTCGGCCCTGCGGCAGGCTCGACCGCGGCGCAAAAGAGCGCAGGTGGCCGCGTGCTCTCGCTTCGCTCGAAGGCCCTTCAATACGTCGTCCGTGAGCCGTACGTGCAAGACGGCCATCATCTCTACATGCAGCGTGGACTCGTTCCCGATCATGCGGAGCTCTTCATCTTGAGCAAGATGCGGTCGGCGCGTCTCTTCCTCGATGGGCCGGACCGCGCCTTTCATTTGAAACTGGGCGATCGCATCCGGCTCTCGCGTTCCGAAGAACCGCTCACGGTCCTCGGCATGCGCAAGCGCTGAGCTGTCCCGGAGGCGAGTTCGTGACGGTAACGCATTGCGTCAATTTGAATCAGGCGAGTGCCAAAAACGTCCGGCAGGGCCATTTCGACAGGTGGCAATCCCTTGGCCCTTCCTGCTATGAGCTCAGCCCATGAGAGGTTTCGAGCTGATCGGCTCCGGTCACTACGTCCCGGGCCCCCCAGTGACCAACGCGCAGCTGGCGCGGGTGATGGACACCTCCGACGAATGGATTTACCAGCGCTCGGGCATCCGACAGCGCCACTACGCGCCAGAAGGCGTCACGGCGTCTGAGATGGGCGCCGAAGCGGCCAAGCGTGCGCTCGAGCACGCGAAGATCCTCCCGAAGGAAGTCGACTACGTCATCTTTGCGTCGATGACCCCGGACTACCAACTCCCGGGTCCCGGCGGCATTTTGGCCTCACGCGTCGGTCTGGACAACGTGCCCGCACTCGACATCCGCCAACAGTGCGGGGCGATGCTCTACGGCATCCAGCTCGTCGACGGCCTCATCAAGAGCGGCGCCGCCAAGACGATTCTCTTCGTCGGTGCGGAAGCCCATGCGGGCTTCATGCCTTGGTCCGATTGGGACGTCCTCATGGGCGAATCCGACCGTGAAGTCAGCAAAGAAGCGCGTGAAAAGGCCAATGCGCACCGCGCCCTCGCGGTTCTCTTCGGCGACGGTGCCGGTGCTCTCGTCTTCCGAGCGACCGACCGCGATGCAGGCCTCGTCGGCTCCAAGGTGCATTCCGACGGCAAGCAGGCCGAGATGCTCTACGTTCCCGGTGGCGGCTTCCGCACGCGCCCGCATTGGAACGACAAGATGTTCGACGAACAGGCCTACGTTCCGCGCATGGACGGCAAGGAGCTCTTCAAGTTCGCGGTGACGAAGCTGCCGAAGGCCGCACGCGAACTCTGCGCCGAGCGAAACGTCAAACTCGAGCAAATCGACCTCTTCCTCGCGCACCAAGCGAACAAGCGCATCAACGAGTTCGTTCGCGAACAGCTCGGCGTCCCGGCCGAAAAGATGCCGATGAACATCGACCGATTCGGCAATACGAGCGCCGGGACCATCCCCATCCTCATCGACGAGCTCAACCGCGCGGGCAAACTCCAGCGCGGGCAGCTCAACATGATGCTCGCGCTTGGCGCCGGCCTCCACTGGGGCACCGCGCTCGTCAAGTGGTAGAGGGTGCGCACTAGGCAGCGATTGCCCCGCGCTCGAAAAGGTGTGCTAATCTAGCTCGTATGCGTTTGTCCTTTCGCGCTTTGGCGTTCGCGGCCGTGCTCGGCCTCGGTGTCGTCAGCTCTCCGAAACCTGCGGATGCATCGGTGGCCATCGCCGTGTACTTCGACGATCTCGTCTCTCGCGCCGACACGGTCGCGGTGGTGACCGGCACCGAAACGAAGTCCGTGTGGGAGGACCGCAAGATCGTCACGTACACGCGCCTTCGTATCGAGCGTCACATCGCCGGCGAAACGATGACCTCGGACATGTGGGTGAAGACCCTCGGCGGCATCGTAGGAGATCTCGGCCAAACGGTGAGCGGTGAGCCCGCTTTCGGCCCCGGTCAGACCATGGTGTTCTTGAAGAAGGTCGACTCGCGCCCCACGTACATGGTCATCGAGCGCGCGCAGGGCCAATACCCCATCACGAAGGACGCGAAGACAGGTCGCCTCGTACTCGGAAAGAACTCCGAGGGAGGCATGCTTCTCCCCCCGAAGGCACCGACGTCTGATGTGACTCCACAGAAGGGACCGCAAGTTCGCGCGGCCACACGCTTCGCGGGCTACCTCGCCATGGATGTCATGCTCCACCGCCCCGTCGACGACGTAGCGAAAGACATCGCCGAGAGCTGGCAAAAGCTCCATGCCACGAAGTAAGCGCGCTTCGTCGTCGCTGTTCGCTGCTGCGGCGCTCATCGCGTGCGTATTCGCCTCGACGCGCGCGGAAGCATTTTGTCGCACGACGACCGATCGCAACAACACGGTGCAAAACGGCCAGTGCGTCGGCACTGGTCGGCCCATCTTCTGGAAGAATCGCTGCGTCGGCTACTCGCTCGAGAAGATCGCGAGCCGGCAGGTGGCCTACGACGATGCAACCCGAGAACTCGCAGCGGCCTTCGCGCGCTGGGCTGGTGCTTCGTGCGTCGTCGACGGTGCCGGGAGTGGGCGCGCGAGCATCGACGTGCGTGACCTCGGTGCCGTCGAATGCGCCAACTTCGGGTACAACAAAGAGGGCGAGAACCAGAACGTCATCATCTTCCGAGACGACTCGTGGCCGCACAAGAACAGTGAGACCACGATTGCCCTCACGACCGTGACGTTCCTTCCGAGCACTGGCGAAATCGTCGACGCCGACATGGAGATCAACACGTTCGAGCGGAAGATGAGCCTCAGCGATACGCCCGCTGCAGATGGCTACGACTTCCCTAGCGTGGTGACGCACGAAGCTGGACACTTCCTGGGCCTCGCGCACTCGCCCGTCAAAGATGCGACGATGTACTTCGAGTACAACCAAGGCCAGACGAACAAGCGTTACCTAAAGACCGACGACGTCGCGGGCATTTGCGAGATCTATCGCCCCGATGGGACGCGCTCCGCAGAAGGAGGCCCTGCAGCCGCTGGTGCGACGTGCGATCCCCTTCCAAGACGCGGCATCGCACGCACTTGCGCAGACGATTCGACGACGTGTAGCGCGGGGAGCCAAACCACTTCGTCGTCGGGCGTTCTCGCGTCGGCGGTCTTGATTTCGGCCCTTGGCGTAGCCGTACTCCGTCGCCGGAAGAGTGGCTCCGCGGCTGGTCGATGACGGCGCCGATCCTGGTCGTTGCAGGCGAGCCCTCCGGGGATGCGGCAGCCGCGCGGGTCGTCCGGAGGCTCGACGTAGCAACCTTCGGGATGGGAGGGGTAGCCCTTGCCGCTGCAGGAACGGACTTGCTGATTCGATCGGACCGAACCGCGGCGCTCGGCATCACGGAGGTGTGGGGCAAGCTCCCGCGTCTCCTATCCGCGCGACGAGAGCTCGTCCGCGGTGCGCGGCGCCGGGGGTCGAAGCGCGCACTTCTCGTCAACTACAGCGAATTCAATTCGTCGCTGCTCTCGCCCCTCGCTGCCGAAGGCGCGACGACCATCTTCTACGGGCCCCCTCAAGTGTGGGCATGGCGCCCGGAACGTGCGAAGCGCATCGCGGCGGAAGTAGGGCACGTCGCGGCGGTGTTGCCACTCGAAGTCGAAGTCTGGCAGCAGGCCGGCGCACGCGTGAGTTACGTCGGGCACCCGGCACTCGACGCACCGATCGCAACGCGCCCCGAAGCACTCTCGAAGCTCGAGCTCACACGCTCCCTTCCCGTCGCGATTCTGCCCGGTAGCCGCACGGCTGAGGTGCGGGCACATCTCGAGACGATGCTCTCGGGTCTTCGCACGGTCGGTCTGCGAGGCGAGGAGGCACGTGTCTTCGTTGCCGCAGGGTTACCCGCCGAAACGCAACGATGGGTCGTCACGACAGCCGAGGCTTTCGGTGTCGAGCCCATCTTCGTGAACGAGTCGAGCCATCTCACGGGGTGTCTCGCGGCGTTCGACGTAGCGATGGTGGCTTCGGGTACGGCTTCCCTCGAGGTTGCACTTTCCGGCGTCGTTCCCATCATCGCCTACAAGACGAGTCCCCTCACCTCCGCGATCGCGCGAAGGCTGCTGCGAGTCTCCCAGGTGGGTCTCCCGAACATCGTTCTTGGTCGCGCGGTGTTTCCCGAGCTCTTGCAAGAGCACTTCACGAGCGAGAACCTCGCGCGCACGCTCGAGAGCGAACTCGACGGCCTGCACTCACCAACGTCTCGGCGCAAGGAAGCGTTCGAAGAGTTGACATCGAGCGTGGCGGTCAAAAATAGACCCTGCGAAGCCGTGGCCGCGCTACTGTCCGCGGCATGACCACGGACTCGGCGTGGACCCGCCGCTTGGCCAGCCTGTCTGCCGTTCTCGCTGCGCTTCGCATCGTCGCGACGAAGAGTATCGGCTACGGAGACGCCGAAGCCCTCTATGCGTGCTATGCGCGTCACCCGCAGGCAAGCTATCGCGACCATCCAGGATTGATCGGCCAGCTCGCACGGCTTCTGGGGGAAGGTGGAACCCCGGCGCCGAGCATGGCGCATGCCGTGAGCGGAGCCCTCGCGACGCTCGTTCCGTGGATGTTCTTGTTCGCAGCGCGTGCCCTTGGCGCGAGCATGGCCCGCGCCAGCATCGGTGCGATGGCGTTCGCGCTCGTGCCCGAGATCTGCGTCGGGCTCTTCGCGATGACGCCGGACCTGCTCCTCGCCCCGTTGTGGCTCCTCGCCATCGGATGCGCAGCCAAGGCCGAGAGCGCCAAGGAGGACCGAAAGAACACGTGGCTCTTCGCTGCCGGCTTCTTGGCGGCTCTCTCCGCGAGCGCCAAAGTGAGCGGCCTTTTGCTCCTCGCCGCGCTGCTGCTATGGCGCGGCTACGGGGAGAAGCGTCCTCGCGCGATTTGGGTGGGCGCGTTTGGCGGGCTCTTTCCATTCGCCGTCGTCATCGATCACGAGGTCCGCCGCGGCTTTCCAATGCTCGCGCATCGATTCGTCAGCCATGAGGCAGGCGTCGGCACCTCTGTGACGGGCGCACTTCGAAGCGTGGGCGGTCAATTCGCGTACCTCTCTCCACTCTTCGCCATCCTGCTCGTCGCGCTGCTGCGCCCCTTGTGGAAGGCGCGCAAGGAGAGCGCGCATTCGGAGCTCCTCATGCTGGCGGCATTCGTGCCGGGCATTCCCCTGTTTCTGTACGGCCTCATGAGTCCTCGCGCGGAACCACATTGGCTCGCCCCCGCGTGGATATCGGTGGGGCTCTTCGCGACGCGCGACACACCTGCGCTCTCCGGTCGCGTCGCTATTGCACTGCTGCGTCCGCGCGTCTTCGTACCGTCCTTGATACTTTCGGGCATGCTCTCGCTGGGCGTCTACGGATGGGTGCTCTCTCCCGAGGCACAGAAGCTCCTACCGAAGAACGCGGATCGAAAGCTCGACATCACGAACGAACTGTACGGGTGGCCGACCGCTGTCGATCGCGTGAAAGAGCTCCTGCGCGAACGCCAAGGCACGATGGTGGTGGGCCCCCATTGGATCATCTGCGCGCAGCTTCACGCCGGCCTCCCTGCCGACGTCCCGGTGGGGTGCGCGGGGACGCCGGCCGACTTCGAGGACTGGTACCCCGAGGCCAAGTGGAAAGATGCGCCCTACATCTTGTACGTGCGCGACGACCGCTTCCCCGCTCCTGCCCTCGAACGTTTCCCAGATCGCACGGTCATTCGCGAAGATCGCGTGCGCACTTTCCGAGGTGGCCTGCCGGCCCGCACCTTTACCCTGAGCTTGCTCGGACGAAACGCCGGCGGCTGACACCCATTCCGGCGGAGTCGATCAGCCGGAGCGCAGGAATGCAGGACGCGGACGGGCAAGACGCTTTCGCAATGCTTTGATGCGCTCCGCCCGCGTCTTCGGCGCCTCGAGGTCGAGCGCTACCTCGGCGATCTTGCCCTCGTTCCAGCTGAGGGCCCCGAGGAGAATCAGCATGAACACGATGGGCATGCGCTGACGGAACACGAGGCCGATGTTCGCGACATTGAGCGCGTAGATGAACGAGAGCGGGACGATGAACGAAAGAAGCGTGAGCAGCGTGCCACGGTCGTTCGCCCAACGCCGCTTGATAGCCAAGATCGATCGATAGAAGAAGTACGTTCCGATGGTCGCGTCGAACTTCCCGAGCTGCAAGCCGAACGACCCCGCCTGCCACGGGAACGGCGAGAAGAGCGTGTAGAGAATCTTGATGTGGAGCGCGCCGTAAATGTCGCCGTTGTCGTCGAAGGTGAC
This sequence comes from Polyangiaceae bacterium, assembly GCA_046351415.1. Classification (GTDB taxonomy): domain Bacteria; phylum Myxococcota_A; class Polyangia; order Polyangiales; family Polyangiaceae; genus JABFRG01. Next base: position 252,630 of record JAXLYO010000009.1, read on the forward strand.
GCCGGAGCCGGCGATACGCGCGTTCGTCGTACGTACACGCGCCGACGTGCCGACGTCGAACGCCGTCGTGGCGGTCGTGTAGGCTTCGTTGAACGCTTCGGAGTAGTTCGCGATGTAAAAGCCCACCGTAAAGACGATGATGGCGAACATGACGGGCCTGATGACGGACTTCGAGTTGAGTCCCGCCAGCCCGACGAAGAGCGGCATGACGGTGATGAACACGAGATAGAAGCGCACGTACCAGAGCGCCCACAAACAGAGGACGCCGACGACTGCGTGAAGTACCGAGAAGCGACGGCTCAAGCGGATCGAGCTCGCAAGCGAGCCGATGGTGAAGAAGATGACCAGCCCGTCCTTGTAGGTATCCGAGGTGTGGAACACGAACGCCGGAGAGTAGAGAATGAGGGCGGAGATCAACGTGGCGCGACGATCAGGAACGCCGAGCTCACGTGCCAAGAAGTAGATGTTGAGCGTGGTGAGGCACGCGCTCAGCGCGCAGATGGCCGTACACCCCTCGGTCGCGATGCCATTGTTGACGTAGATGATGATCGCGAACAGGTTGGACGGCAGAGAAGCGGCTCCGATCCACGGCATTTCCTTTGCGGTAACGTAGTGGATGCCCGTGCGCTCCCAAACACTCGCGATCTGCTGAGCGCCGAGCTCGTAGAAAAGGGAGTCGCTTCGCGCGACGTGCGTCGTGAAGAACGCGATGTTCTGCGAGACGTACTGGAACCCCATGCGTACGAGGTACCCGAAAAGCGTGATCATCCAGATCGGATGCTTCTGCACCTTCGTCATGACGGCGACGAGGTAGAGTGCCACCGGGCACAGAAACATGAGCGCATAGGAAATCATCGAGCGTGTTCGGGCGCCTTCCGCGCAGCAGCCCCCCGAGGAGGCAGGGCTCGGGTGCTCTACCAAACGAACGAGGTGGCGGCCAGGTGTATGGTCTTGGATGCACGAAGGCCCGAGCGCGTTCGAGCGACGAGCGCCAGTGCCACAACCAAAACCATTTCAAACACTTACCTTCACGTCGCCGGCCACTTGGCCGCGCAATGACGTTGTTTTCAGGGGGCGGGTGACGGTGCCATCGCCGTCAGACCTGCCTCGGCGATGAGCTTTCGGTCATCGTTCTCGTCCGGATTCGGCGTCGTCAGGAGCTTTTCGCCATAGAAGATCGAGTTCGCACCGGCGAGCATGCAGAGAATCTGCGCCTCGCGAGTGAGGTCGCTCCGACCGGCGGACAACCGCACGCGGGCCTTCGGCATCAAGATGCGTGCAACGGCAATCATTCGCACGAGGTCGAGCGGGTCGACCTTGGGCATGTGCTCGAGCGGCGTACCTTCGACGGGAACGAGCGCATTGATGGGGACGCTCTCGGGCTGGGGCGTGAGGTTCGCGAGCGTGCGAAGCATCTCGCAGCGGTCGTCGATGCTCTCCCCCATGCCGATGATGCCACCGGAGCACACGGAGATGCCCGCGTTACGGACGGCTTCGATCGTCGCGAGTCGATCGTCGAACGTACGCGTTTTGATGATCGATTTGTAGTTCTCGCGGCTCGTATCGAGGTTGTGATTGTAGGCGTCGAGGCCCGCGCTCTTGAGGCGAGCAGCCTGCTCCGGCGTCACCATGCCTGCCGTGAGGCAAGCTTCGAGACCGAGCTCGCGGACGCCGGTGACCATGGACAGGACTTTCTCGAAAGCCGGACCGTCCTTCACTTCGCGCCACGCAACGCCCATGCAAAAGCGCGTCGAGCCGAGTTCCTTGGCCCGTTTCGCGCTCGCGATGACCGCGTTCACGTCGAGCATCTTCTCCGCATTGACGCCCGTGTCGTAGTGCGACGACTGCGGACAGTACGAACAATCTTCCGAACAGCCTCCTGTCTTCACACTGAGGAGCGTGCAGAGCTGCACTTCGTTGTCGGGATGATGCTGCGCGTGGATGTTGCGCGCCTCGGTCACGAGGACGAGGAGCGGCTTGTCGTACAGAGCGCGAACTTGTTCGGGGCGGAAAGGCGGAGACGCAGACATTTGCCGCGGACCATACACGAAAATCCGCTAAAAGCCCATCATCGAGGCGGCCATCTTCTCGTCGACGATGCCCTTGTTCACGAGGCGTTCGATGTCCATGGCGAAGGTCTGCATGCCGTAGGGGTGTACGCCCTTTTCCATGATGTCTTTGAGAGAGGGGTTGTTCTCCGGGCGCTTGATGCTCATGCGCGCCGTTCCCGTCGCTACGAGCACTTCCGCTGACAAGACAACGCCATTGCCGTCGCGACGCGGAATGAGGCGTTGAGCGATCACCCCCTGGAGACAATCGGCGAAACGAATGCGCATTTCCTCCGTCGACCCCGCCTGATTCTTCGGCGCGAGCGCGAGGATGCGGCCGACCGTTCGCGAGACGTCTGGCGTGTGGAGCGTCGAAAACACGAGGTGACCCGTCTCTGCCGCCTTCAGGGCAATGTCCATCGTAATTTCGTCGCGAATCTCGCCCACGAGGATGACGTCGGGGTCTTGACGAAGAGCTGCTCGGAGCGCGTCTGCGAACGAGTCGGTATCGACACCGACTTCCCGCTGGCTAACGCTCGACTTTACGTCTTTGTGGAGAAATTCGATCGGGTCTTCGATGGTGACGATGTGCGTCGCGCGCGTATGATTGATGTGCGAGACCATCGACGCCAGCGTCGAGCTCTTTCCATTGCCCGCCGCCCCGACGCAGAGGATGAGACCGCGCTCTTGTTCCGCAAGATACTTGCACGCAGAGGGAGCCCCCAAATCTTCGAAGGTCGGAATTTTGAGCGGGATGACGCGAAGAACGATGCCGTAGGAGCCACGCTGCCGGTAGACGTTCACACGGAAACGTCCGACACCGGGCACCCCGTAAGCGAGATCGTGTTCCTTCTTCGACTCGGGGTCGACCGACTTGAGCAGATGCTTCACGATGGCCCGCGTGTCTTCGACGTTCAGCGGGTCCGTGCGGAAGAAGATCATGTCGCCGTTGACGCGGGCGCCCGGCGCGATGCCGACCTTGAAGTGCACGTCGCTCGCATGAGCGGAGACGGCCTTCACGAGCAGCTGCTGAAAGTAATCTTCGCTTGCGTAAACGCTCATGAGACTCCTCGTCTCACCATACACCAAGGGACGCCGCTATTTCGCGTCGAGATCCACGGGAATGTCCGTGGCCTTCACGCAGCCGTAGGCCACCATCATCCGAAGGGTCGAGACCGCAAGAGCCCGTTCCTTTGGGGGCCGGCCCTTTTCACGAGCGAGCCAGAGCAGCGTGTCACAAGCCGCGCGGAGCTCTTCGGCATCGTCGGGGTCGACCTGCTTCCGCGGCGTCGCGGCGAGCTCGTTGGCAGCCTCGAGCGCTGCCCGCGCGTCCTTTTCTCGGCTTTTTGCCTCGTCCGCCAGAAATGCGAGCGCTCGCACTTCCCCAGACTGGGCGAGGGCTCGGTACGCATCGGGGCGCTTTCGTTCTCCGACCTTGGCGGCCTCGACGACCGCCTCGATGCCCTCGCGCCGGGCCCACCGAAAGAGCTCGTCGTCGTCCGCTGCGCCGCCGGAGACGGCACCCGACGTGGTCCCAGGGCTCTTTCCGTCGGCTGCACCCCCGTCGGACGGCGCGGTCGAAGATTTGGAACAGGCGGTAGGGGCGCACGCGCACGCCACGAGAAGCAGCAAGGCAGGAACCTGAGCGGCGCGCATCGGAGCCACGGGAGGATAGAAGCTCCCTCCCCGGCTGTCATCCCGCCTGTCATCACCCCTGTCATCCCCTGCGTCCGCTCCCCTTTCTTCCCCGACTTGAGATAGAACCTGCCCTACGCCATGAAGTCCGAACGCCCCGCCCGCGACGACCAACAGGTCGCAGACGAAAGCAAGCTCCGTGACGCCGTCGACGACCAGCTCGAGCTCGCCCTCGTGGGTCACTTCAGCATCGGAGAAACCATGAGCAAGCTCCTCCCGATGGTTGCGAATGCGCTCGGGGCTGAATGCGTCTTCGTCCACACGTACGGAGAAGACCTCGCACTCCACACGTTCCAGTGGCCCGAGACCGCGAGCATCGACAGTGCGCTCTTGCGCTCGATGGTGCCAGAGCAGCGAACGTCGGTTCATGCGAAGGGCGAAGGCGGCGCACAGACAGTGCTCCAGCCTCTCGATGTCGCGGGTGAATGGTTCGGAAGCGCAGGGGCTCGCTTCACGACCGGCGACCCCAAGAAAGTGGAAAGCGGTCTTCGCGTATTCTGCGAAGTGCTCGATAACTACCTATACGGACTCTACGCGGCACGTCAGAAGCATCAGGCCATGCTGCGCGTCGCCAACGCGCTCCGCCACCGGGTGATGCGAGAAGGCTTGTCCGATGCGGTCAAGATTCTCCACGAGACGGTTCCCATCCAAGAGATCTTGTTCGTCTACATCTCCGAAGAACAGAGCTCGAGTAGCCTCCAAGTGCAGCTCTTTCGAAACGGCGAGCTATGCCTCGACACGATGAGCTCGGCGAGCACGGCGCTCGTCCAAGAACTCGCGCGCGACTACTTCGAAGGCCGCTCCCGGGAACTCCTCACTGAACTCAAACTTCCGAGGCCTCAAGAAGAGGTGCTCATCAACGGCATCACGCGTAGCGTCATCGTCGGCAAGCTCGTCGTGACGGCGGTTCGAGATGTGTTCAACACCTACGACCGTGACCTACTCTCGGCATTCGCCGGCTTCGTTCGCCAGCGCATCGTCGACTTCAACAAAGAGTGGCGCACGCTCGCGGCGAGCTTTCGCGAGGAAGACGTCGCGCGATTGCTCCACACGGACGACTATCGCAAACAGTACCTTGCGCCACGCGAGGAAACCGTGGGCATCGTCTATGCCGACATTTCGGGCTTCACGCGCCTTTCCGAGCAGGTGCTGAAGAGTCCCGAGAAGGTGGCCATGCTCGTGGAGGCGTGGAGCCGCGAAGCCGTCGAGATCGTTTGGTCCGAAGGCGGCGTCTTCGACAAGATGGTAGGCGATTGCATCATCGCGCTGTTCGGTCCCCCCTTCTACGATCGCTCGCCCGCTGAACGACTCGAAGCGGCACTGAGAGCGGCAACGCGTATCCGCGAAATGACCATGGCGTTTCCGACGCGCCCAGGCTTCGAGCATCTCGGTGAACTCGCCGTCTCCATCGGCGTGAATCTCGCCCCCCTCTTCGTCGGGATGTTCGGGCCCAACGACAACTTCACGGGGTTCTCGAGCGGAATGAACAACACCGCCAGGCTTCAAGGTTGCGCCGGGCCGAACGAGACGCTCGTCATGGACGCCTCCGTGAGTGAGCTATCCGAGACGACGCCGTTTCGCTTCGGTGAAGTCCGGCGCATGCCAGTGAAAAACGTCAAAGAACCGCTGCAATATCGAGCGCTTCTCTTCTAGTCGAGGTTCGGCACGACCATGGACTTTGTGACATCAAGTGCCTAACATGGCACGTCACAAGGCTTATGCGACAAACCTCCCGACTCCTTATCCTCGCTTCGATCCTCGCTCCCCTTCTTGTTGCGTGCGGAGGCGCTCCGCCGAAACTCAGGCAACGAAACTTCGAAGAGGAGCAGGCTTCGAACCCCCTCGGTCCTTCCTATCTGCTCATGCCGTTGCCGTCGGAGGACTCGAGCGTCCTCGGCCGTATTCTCACCGCGCCGCCCGAAGCGGGACGAAGCCTCGACGAGATATCGCGACCCAACCCGTGCGCAGACAAGCTGACGCCCCAGCAGGAAGCAGCGCAGTCTGCGGAGTTCAATGACGCTCGCGAACTCAAGGTGAGCGGCAGCACGAAGGCCATGCTCGGCGCCTTCGGGTTTTCGGCGGACGCGGACCACGCAACGCACTTCGTCTACAAACTGAGCACCGACAAGCGCGTGGGCCGCACCGACACGACGGAGTACACGGCATGCTGTCAGCAGAAAGGGTGCGGCTACGGTTTCGTCGGCGCGCTCGTGCACGGCGAGGGCGAGTACGCCACGGGTGAGGAAACTTCCGGCTCGGGCTCGGCCAACGTCATGATGGTCGGCAGCGCTCAAGGAAGAGTCAGCCTGAAGACGCTGCACAAGCGAAAGGTCAAAGGCTACGTCGCAGCGATCGTCGTCGTGACCGACACGAGCAAAGTGAAGCCCACCGATCCGCTCGGCCTCGCAGCGGAGGCTGGCGTCCAACTCGAGACGAACAACCAGAGCCTCAAGGAAATTGCAGAGCACGACAAAGTGAAAGTCGCCATGTCCGGCTCGACATTCACGTTTGCGACAGGCACGGAGACGCTCACGGAGAACGACTTCGTTCGACGCTATCGACAGGTGACGGGCTCCGACGAACTCGACGACTTCGAAACGAGGCGAAACAAGGGTGGCCTCATCGTCACGGGCACACTCTTCGGACTCCATGCCGCCGCGGTCCCCGCAGGGGCCATCTTGCTCGCGGCCACGCCGCGCACGAACGATGGCGTGACCACGGTCGCCCCGATCATGATTGGTCTCGGAAGTGTCGGGACCATCGGCTGCGGCATCTGGTTCTTCTCGAAGCTACTCAAGTACGATGGCGAACCGACCGATCACGGAATGACCTACGACCAAGCGGTCGTCTACCGCGACAAGTACAACCGCGCGCTCATCAAGCGCACCCACAAGCGGGTGAATTCGGGCGCACTCGAACTCCACCTCGAGCCGATGCTCGGAAGTACTTTGGGCATTCAGGGGACCTTCTAGAGCCCCTACGGGCAACGACGGCCCTTCGACCGTTCGAAGGGCGCGTTCGACCATTCGCTCACAGCGCGAAAACGGGCGCGCCGACGAAGACACATGCTCTAGGGCATGCGCCTTCTTTTTCCAGCAGGCGGGCTCGCACTCCTCGCCGTGACCTTGTTCTTGGCTGGTCTCGGCGTGCGCGAGGGCCTCGCCTTTCCAAAGTGGCTCTACGTCGCCTCGTTCGGGGTCGCAGCATTGGGCGGCCTCGTTCCGAGGCTACGGAAAGCAATCTATCTCGCTGCCGCCCTGTTCCTCGCAGCGCTGACGATCTCCTACTTTTCGGGCATCACGGGCGCGTGAGTGTCTGCTCGAACCGTGGAGGCCCGAGCGAGACCCCTCCCAGGGGACTCAATTATCGGATACATATCCAGTACTTCCAAAGTTGAATCTTTTTCATTGAAACTATTTCAATCCGGGTCACACTTTCCCCATGGCTCGAACCGCGCAGCTCGACGCTCGTCGTGAACAACTCCTTCGAGTGGGAAAAGACGTCTTCTCGGACCGCGCGTACGATGCGGTCTCCACGGAGGAAATCGCCGAGGCTGCGGGGATCTCGATAGGGCTCCTTTACCACTACTTCTCGAGCAAGAAGGGCTTCTACGTCGCCACCATCCGAGCGGCCGCCGACGAGCTACTCTCGACGATTCAGTTTCCCGCCGGCTCCTCCCTCGCCATGTCGGCAAGGGACTCGATTTCCCGCTTTCTCGACTTCATCGAACAAAACGCACGACTCTACGTCAGCCTGATGCGTGGCGGAGTGGGTGCCGACGCTCAAGTGCATGCCATCGTCGACGACGTGCGATGCAGAATCCTCAGTCGTCTCCTGGACGCGGCGAACGTGGACCCGACCCCGAGCCTGCGTCTCCGATTGCACGGCTGGGTCGGCTTCGTCGAAGCGACGACCCTACGATGGCTCACGCACCGTGAGGTCGAGCGGGCAGAGCTCGTTGCCATGCTTCTATCCTCGGTACCCGATGGCCTGATGCCCGAGGCGCGATCCTAATGGGTTTCGTCTTTGTCTTCTTGGGCATGGCGGTTCTCGCGATTGCACTCATCCTGAAAGGCGCGTTTGTCTTTCTGCCGGCATTGGTCATCTTCGTCGTTGCTCCCCTGCTCGACCGTGCGCTGCCACTTGCGACGACGAACGAAAGATTGCCAAAGGCGACACATGCTCTCCCGTTCGTGTTCGTTCCGGCCCACCTTGCTGTCCTTGGGTGGGCTCTCGTCGTCCTCTCGACGGAGAACCTTCTATGGTGGGAGCGCGTGGGCCTCACGATTGGCACGGGTTTCGGCACCGCACTCGCCATCAACGTCGCTCATGAGCTCATGCACCGCCCGGGGCGCTTGGAGCAGGCCCTCGCATCCGTTCTAATGCTGAGCGCGTCCTACCCGCATTTTTGCATCGAGCACATCTACGGCCATCACAAGAATGTCGCCACGCCCGACGACCCCGCCACGTCACGACTCGGTGAATCGCTCTATGCCTTCATGCCGCGCACTCTTGCCGGCAGCTTGCGGAGTGCTTGGCGCATCGAATGGGCACGCGTTGGTTTCGGCTTGCGCAATCGCATGCTCGCGTACTTCCTGCTCTACGTGGCCACGCTCGCGGGGATTTACCGAGCGACTGGCAGCCTCGGCGTCATCATTTTCCTCGGGCAGAGCGTGGTTGCCGTGCTCTTGCTCGAATCCATCAACTACGTCGAACACTACGGTCTCCTACGAGACGTCGCAGCATCTGGACGCCCCGAGCGTGTGAAAGCACACCACTCTTGGAACTCGCCCCACCGCTTCTCGAACTGGGTTCTCATCAACCTCGCAAGGCACTCGGATCACCACGCTGCTGCGTCGCGCCCCTTCTACGCGTTGAGACACTTCGACGACGTGCCTCAACTGCCCGCAAGCTACCCTGCCATGATTCTCATTGCTCTTGTCCCGCCCCTCTGGTTCCGTCTGATGGGACCGCGGGTCGAGCGAGCGCGACGAATACGGGCGCTCCCATCAACATGACGCGCCACGCGCCTCCGCCCATGCGCAAGCATGCGCGCGTCGTCAGAAGTCGGCGGTACGGAATCGATCGACGCTCGTCGTGCTGGGCTCACCCTTGAAGTATTTTCCGCTGAGCAGTCCCGCGCTTCCTTTGACGCTGCGTCGGTCGACGATGATGCCGAGGGAGCGGCCGCGCTTCTGGACCGTCAACGAACCGTCCTCGATGCCCTTGCGCGCGCGCAGCTGAATCGACTTGTACATCAAGGTCGGGTCCCACCCATTGAGACGGAGGCTGGCCTCCCCCTCGCGTGCCCAAGGGCGGCCCAAGACGAGCAGACGAGCGACCGAGACATGGTTGCCGGGATTCGTCGTGCCACCAATGAGGCTCATCGGGATCTTCACGTCGAACTTCCACTCGGTCTCCATGTAGGGTTCGAGGAGATTCGCGAGCTTCACCGCCGACATCCCGAAGGCAGAGCACCCCGAACCTTCTTGGTAGGAAGGTCGCACGAAGCCATAGTTCTTCTGCACGCCGCGGGCTTGGTACTCGCGAACGTAGTCGGCGAGAGCATGGCAGGTCTCGGAGGAGACCCCATTGCGGATGAACGTGGCGCGGCCGGTTTTGTATTGCTTGTCGAGGGTCGCGAGGGCGTCATCGCTCGTCTGCAGGACGCCGGTGACCGTGCGGAACATCACTCCGAGACCGGCCTTCTCTTCGAGGACCATCTTGCGGAAGTCGTCGCCGACGTTGCTCTGGCCCGTTTCGATATGCACGGCGGGCTTCGTGACCGTGGCAGCGCAGTGGATACCAATTTGCACGTGGCCGATGGCATTGCTCGCGCCGAGACCTTCATTGAAGAGCGTGCGACGAGCGAGTGCTCCCGGGGACTTCCAGCTAAGCCCCACGAGCTTGGGCGCAGCGATCGCGTAGAGCGTGAACTCGTCGTCGAAGACCTTGGAATCTTCCGCGACCTTCGCGAGCTCTGCGTCCGTGACGTCGAGGTTCGCGAAGCTCTCTTGCTCGGAACGAAGCTCGTCGTCGGTGACGTGCTCGTCGTCGGTGCCTTCGCTCTCCGATGCACAGCCGGGAATCGACAGAAGAACGAGAAGGCCCAGGACACTCGCAAGCGTTCGCTTCGACATCCCACCAGAATACGGCAGTCGCCCCGTTCTTCAACGAAGGAAGACGGGGGGCCATGCCGATATCCTAGACGCGTCGCGTCAACGCTCGCGAAGCGAGCATCCTGACTACTTCTTGAGCGTGACGGGCGCGTAGTACTTGATGGATCGCAGGAGGTCGCGGAAGCGAACGTTGAGCTCCGCGAGCTTGGCCTGCGCCTCGACGAGCTTCTTGCCGACTTCTTCGCTGCGTTTCGAGAGGTCTTCGAGTCGCTTCGTGAGCTGCGCGCGGAGTTTGTCGGCCACGCGGTTCTTTTCGATGGACCGAAGACTGCGGCGCGTCTCCTCACTCTGGTTCGACACCTCCGAGAGCTCGCGCTGATGCTCGCTCTGCACATCGTTCAGATGGAGAATTTCGGAACGGATCTTCCAAGCCTCGGTGAGCGCGTTCTTGGTTGCTGCGTCGACCGTGGGGTCGGCAAGGAGCGCCTTGACGGCAGCGTCGGCGACCGGCGAAGTCCAGCTCTCGTTCCGTTGGACGCTGATGCGCTCGTCGACGACGAGCTCGCCTTCCTTCTTCGTGCCGATGTCGTAAGGCACGAGCGCCGAGCCAGTTCCCACGTTGTCTTCGGTACCGGCGGGCGCGCGTTCGAGGCGGCTTCCGGAAATGCGCGGATGCTTCACGAGCACCTTGGCATTCGTGTCACCACCGTTGCGAATGCGGTAGATGGTCTGCGTCGAGCTGTCTCGCTCGATGGTCAGGAGGCCATTGTCGATCTTCTGCACGCGCTCACCGAGCTCGTCGCGCTTCGAGCTCTTGTCGATGGCCAGGCCGCGATCGAGTGCGAACGGCACCGTGGCCGTCGCGCCGTTCGGAAGGGGGTCGACCATGCCTTGTCCGAGGAACGCACCCCGGTCGAAGACCGCAATGGGCCCCTTCTCTAGCGTTCCGCCGCTCTTGTTCACGAAGCGGACCACCCTGTACGGGTGCGAGTAGGACTCGGGAACGGCGCCATCGGGCGCGTAGAGGAATGCAGCGTCGCCGGGGATCTTCTTCGCGAGAAGCATGACCATCGTCGCTGCTTTGTCCGGAACGGTGACCAGCTCGGGAAGGTCGTAGCGCGTAACGCCCCCCGTCGCGCTCACGGCAGCAAGCGATTGCAGGTTACGCGGCCCCGAGGGCGTCGTCGAAACGCGCGGCGGCGGAGGGGGCGGCGGAGGGGGTGCCATTCCATCGGTTGGCTTCGCCGCGGTCTTTGGTGCGCTAGCGGCTCTGCCAGAACCCAACCCCATGCCCTTACCACCGCCTCCTACGCCCGAACCGCGGGTTCCGAGGGATCGAGTGGCGTCCTTCTTCATGGGCCCGGCGGACCTGCGTTCAGCTTTCTCGGCGAGCCCAGCATCATCTTCGTCGTCCAGGTCGGCAGCCTCTGCGGGAGGAGCTGCGGGCGCTACCGAGGGAGCCGGAGCTGCCTGATTGGCCTGTTTCTGGTATTGCTCTTGTTGCAGCGACGTCTCCGAGCGCGGAACGGCTGCGATGACTTCGCCTTCATCCGTGACCGTTGGACGCGTGGGCGTGACGGGCGTGCCGAGGGTCGCCTCGAACGCGAGCGGAGCTCCGGCGACGAGCGAGAGCCGCACGTTCTTCCAGTCTTCACCGGAAAGATTCTGCACGATGCCCCACGCCTGCATCGAAGCAGTGCCGTTGCCTTCGACGACGAGGCGATACGAGGGGCGCCAGACCGGCGCCTCCGTGATGTAGCCAACCTGCAAGTCGTGGCTCTTGCCGTCGAGCTGCAGCATGACCTCGCGAATGTGCCTTCGCTCGTACTCGGTGCACGGACGAAGACGTGGCTCGGGATAGAAGTCACCAATGCGCTGCTTGCGCGGCATGAGCGCAGCGGGATTCGGGTCACATGTCGGAACGTCTTCGGGACTCGGGATGGGGAACGCCGCGGCCTTCACGCTGCTGCCGCCCTTCTCCATGACGGCGAGCGTGGCAAGGAAGTCGCCGACCGCGCCTTCCTTCATCTTGAAGCGAACCTCCGCGTCCTCGACCCTGCCGCCACGCTCGAAGTATGCGATGCCGTTGCGATAGATGACGACGCGCTCGAGCGGCAGATTGGAACTGACGTTTGCCGTGTTCGCGCAGCCCGTGAGACCGAGAAGACCGAGAAGAAGAGCTCCAACATGGATTCGCATGCGCGCGAGCGTACACGAGGCGCTACGGACCGAGAAGCGTTCGTGTGAGGGGACGCGCTTTCGCGTCGCTGGGGCACTCGGCCTCCGAAAGCGCAGAAAGTTCGTTGAGGAGTTCGCGCACGAGCGCTTTCGGGAACTTCCCAGGCCCGGTTCGCCGTTCGCAGAAGAATGTACGGCAGCCGAACGGTCGCGCTTCGTACGCGGCACACTTTCCATCCGCTTGGAGAAGAGGACAGGCACGCTCTGCGGACACATTCCCTCCGAGAAGCGGCAGAGCGCGGTTCTTCGCGCCGGGCAACCCCTTCCCTTGCTTGCGCAGACTCGCCTTGAGGTAGGCGACCTCGATGGGCGTTACATAAGGTTCGCGCCCGGTGATGCCAAAGCGACAGCATTCCGTCGTCCCCTCGCACCCATGGCCGAAGAGCGCAGAGTCGACCGCTGCATAGATCCTCGCCAGGCGGTCTTCGGGCCCGCTACGTGCACGTGGCGAGTTCGGTGTATTCTGAGAGCGCATGGAGGCTAGAGGCTCTACTGGAGGTAAGGCGATATATGCGCTTCGCCCGGTCGAGACCATCTTCGTCCCACACCCGACCTATGGCAAGGCTCTCGTCCTGCGAGACACGGAAGGACTCACGGCCGAGCAGGTCACGATCCCCGGCCCCCTCGTTCCCATCGTCGCCCGCTTCGACGGCAGACACACTCCAGAGCGCATCGCGCGCGAGGTGAGTGCGATCCTCGGCGAGGAGATTCCGGAGCTACTCGTTCAGCAAATCGCCGAGAAGCTCGACCACGCCTACTTCTTGGAAAGCCCTCGGGGAGTCGAGCGACGTCGCATTGTCACGCACGCATTCCGCCAAGCGCCCATTCGCGCCGCGGAGCACGCAGGGGGTGCCTACCCTGGTGAACGAGACGACCTCCGCGCGTTCCTCGAGCAAGACTGCTTCGAACGCGCGCGCAGTCATCGTCGATCGAGTGTGCCGCCCCCCCTCGACGGAAAGAAGCGAGAGCTCGTCGCGCTCGTCGCCCCCCACATCGACCCGTATCGGGGAGCCGTCGGGTATGGGAGAGCATATGGCGCACTCGCAGATTCACTCCCCGATTCGGCAGACACGTTCGTGCTGGTCGGGACGAGTCACGCACCGATGGAAGAGCCCTTCGCACTCACCCGCAAGGGCTTCGACACACCGCTCGGGCTGCTGGAATGCGATCACGGTGCCGTCGACTTCCTCGCCAAACGGGCGCGTTTCGATGCATTTGGGGGGGAGCTCAATCACAAGCGGGAGCACTCCATCGAATTCCAAGCGGTCCTTCTGAAGCACGTCCTCACGGAGCGACGAAAAAACCACGAAAAAGCGCGCATCATCCCCATCCTCGCAAGCCTCGGCGAAGCACAATCGAGCGGACGAGAGCCAGAGGGCGACGGATTCTTCGACGCACTTGCGGAGCTCGCGCATGCACGTCGAAACTCACTCGTGTTCATCATCGGCGCAGACCTCGCGCACGTGGGCCCCCGTTTTGGTGACCGATTCCCTCTCGACGAAGCGGGCAGAGCCGCGCTCGAGGAGACGGACCGAGCGTCTCTCGCTCACGCGCTCGCACAGGACGCGTCGCGCTTTTGGGAACACGTCCAAGGAGACCTCGATCAGCGCCGCGTGTGTGGCCTCGCGCCGATCTACACCCTACTTCGGAGCCTCACACGGCAGGCGGAAGGGCGCCTCGTTCACTACGAGCAGAACGTCGACCCTCAAGAGGGCTCCATCGTCAGCTTCGCTTCTGCTGCATACTACACACGTTGACGTGCTGCACTGTCGCTCACCATGTCGGCACTCTTGCTCAACGAACGAACATCCATTGGCGCAGGTGCTGCCTGAGTGTGCAGTTGAATCTCGCTCGGAGCGAGCATCCCTACATCTCGGAAGGCGCGCCCCATGGCGGTAGAGCTTCCGTAGCCAGCTGCGCGAGCGACATCCTCGACGCTTGCCCCTTTTGCACTCAGTAGCAGGAGCGCGAGTTTCACACGCCACCGGCGCATGAGCGAACGCCAGCTGGGGCCGATGGCAGGAATCGTTTCGATGAAGGCACGAAGCTCGCGATCGAAGTCGCGTGGGGTCATGGATATGCTGCCACTCAGCTCTTTCACCGTCGGGCTCAGATACATCGCCTCGACGACCGGACGAAATGCCTCCCACAACTCACGAAACCGCTCGTCGACGTGTCGCGCTTGCGACGCAACGTCTTGGTGAACGACCCCGTGTGACACGAGCTGGTCCAGGAGGGCAAGCGTCGCATCGGGGAGCATCGCATTCGTGGCAGCAAACACCGCGCTCACGTACGGACGAAGCGCTTCTGATGCGGAGATCGAGAGAACATCGTCCGAGAGCGGAAGCACGAGGCGATCTCTCGGCACGTGGATCTCGATCGCTCGATAGGGCTCGCCTTCCGCACGCCGTGAGGAAGCGAGCAGCGGCGCCGCGTCCTCTCTGAACACGAAGCAACTCGGCGCCTCCAGCGTCACCGCCGGGGCGTCCGCGCTCCAGCTCCCTTCCGCCAGACAAATGATCGATGCGGTTTGCGCTTCATCGAGAACCGGGGGGAAGAAGCGCGAATGAAAGGTCAGACCCTCGCGTTCGATCACCGCAACGAAGATCTCCTGCGCGAACGCCAGCCGCACCGCATACTTGCTCGCGTGCAGCTGGAGCGCCCCCTCCGCAGTCAACATGTTCCCTCGCCCATGCGACGACGATTGCACCTTCGGTGCCAGTTCACGGTCTCGAGCGAGTTCGCGTGGGGGCGGAATCGTTTGCCGAGAAGGCGCCTCGATTGCCACGGCGACGTGCATTTCCAGTCGCACTGGCGAGCCGGCGTAGCGAACACGCGAGTGGACGTGGTACGCCGATCCACCCTGAGGAACTCGTGGCACGGCATGCGGGAGTTATCCTCCGCGTCACAAGTGCGGCGACATGGCGAAAGGGTCACGCTCGTGTGCCGCGGCACACATTCACGCTTGCTCAAGTGCCCGGAACCTCGCATTTCGACCTTGGCTTCCGCTTTGCAGCACCTCCCGGGATGTTCACCACCACCACTCGGTCGCTCCTCCTTGCTTTTCTCTTCGTCGCTCCGTGCGGCATCGCATGCTGCTCCTCAAGCGAAGGTGCGTTTACGATTCGGCCAGCAACCCTCACTCGCCCCCAAGCGAATCGCTGCACGTCGCCGCGTCCCTCCGGGCGTCCCGGTTCGCGCCCCACCGATAGGACCGATGCGGGCGACGCAATGACGGACAGCGGATCCAGCATGGACGGCGGGAGTGAGCCGGTCGTTCCCGCACCCGTGGGCGCATCTTGCACCACTGACGCCGACTGCGTAGCCGGGCAAGATGCACGATGTTCGAGACACATTCACGGCGGCGGAGTGGCCATGGAGGTCCAGCATTGCACGTATTCCGCGTGCGCCGAAGACTCGGACTGCGGGCCCAACGCGATATGCATGTGTGACGATATAGAGGGTCATCGTTGCGAAGCGGCTGGATGTCGCATCGATGCAGACTGCAAGGATCGCCTGGGTTGCTCGCCCTCGTCTGCCGGATACCAATGCCACACCACGAACGACGAATGCATCGATCCGAGCGATTGCCCGTCGCAAGGTGGCACAATGCGGACCTGCGATTTCGATAAGCGAAGGGGCCGATGGTCCTGCGTCGGAATCGCGCCCGACGCCGCCGCGGGTGTGTCGCCCTAAGTCCGAACATTGCAGAGCCGTGGGCGGTCCCAGGTTCGCCTGCGCGATAATGACTGGGTACTCGTCGAGGGTCCGCCATGGACGAGAGGGCTCGTGCGAACATGTCGCTTGGCGCACCACAGCGTGCGGCGCCCTACGCGACTCGCGTGCCAACCTTTGCGGGAATTCATGCTGTTCCGCAACTGGCGCGCGCTTTGCTTCGACCGTCCCCAAGGAGAATCGATGGCAAGCAACAAATCTTCGAAACTTCGCGTCTCGAGCAACGCCACCCTGCGCGCTGGCGTCTGGCTGCAGACGAAGGGAGGCAAGTGGGTAGACGTCAATCTCACGGGCACGTTCAAGGACCTCGGAGGACGTGGTGCCGCACCGGTTCCGCCGCCCGGCGTTACGGAGTCTTCCTGCAGTTTGGATGGTACGATAGCGAGCGTCTGACGCTCTCTGAATTCTATCTCCGGTACTTGCTCGAAAGGAGCTTGCGGCTGGCGGCGAGCCATGCCGGGCTCGTTCCATGAGATCTGCAAGTGTCTGACGATTCCAGCCGAAGAGCCGAGCCGTAGGCCTTGAGCAAAAGGAGCCAAAGGCCAAAGGCCCTCCCCACCATCAGGTGAGAAGAGCCCCGCCCCCGAAGGAGTGGGTCGACCGGGACTTGAACCCGGGGCCTACGGATTAAAAGTCCGCAGCTCTACCGACTGAGCTATCGACCCGCACAGCCCACCGAAGAGCGAAGGCCCTCCAGCGAACGGCCGACTTTTGCCACATTCTGGCCCGAGCGTCGATTGGTAACTTTCCCCCCCATGTTCGATGGGGTTTTTCGCAAAACTTCCGCGCTCCCTTCGCGCTCTGCTCGCCTTTACCCGGCCGGTGCAACGGGAAAGCGCATGAGGCCCTCCTGGTGAGGTGGATCCCCGGATCCACAGCGGTGACGGAAGATTCCTTGGAGACGTGCCCCAGCTGGAACGGATCGTCGACAAATGCGTGTGAGGTCACGATGGAACACTTCTGGCAGAGCTCCCCACCGTTACCTACATCGGCCCAGCCTCCTTCCGCCCCCAAGGACCTCGCATGAAAAAGTTCTTCTCACTCCTCACGCTCGCAACGGCCTTTGCGGCTCTCCCGGCAGTCGGTTGTGCGGCGGACGCGGGTGACCCGGAGGAGCTGCAAACGGAGGACAACCTCACCGCATCGGATGCGAAGATCGAACGCGACATCATCGCGGCCGTGAAGGGACTCGACACGGACTTCATGGGGACCGAGGCGGACCCCATGCCCTATCGCGTCACGCACTTCAGCCTGAAGCGCGGCGAGACGCTCACCGACGCCGTCATGGTGAAGCGCCTCTTTCCTAAGTTGAAAGGCATGGACGACTACACCGAGTACGGTCGCCACAAGGGCTCGCAGTCGATCACGCCCGCGGAGTTCTGGTCTCGGCGCATGGAGACGCCGGTTCGCTCGGACTTCGACAGCGACGAGGACTTCGCAAAGGCCCAAGCAGCGGTCGCAAAGTGGCAAAAGGTGAAGACTCTCTTCGAGACCAAGCTCACGAAGTTGAACGCCGTTCATTTGGGCTGGCAGTTTCCGGGCGATGGCTCCGTCGAGAACGGCACCGTGGCGCTCACGATCGCGGGCCTGACGCCCAAGGGTCAGGTCATCGCCATCTACGGCATCGTCGTCTGGACCTGAGCTTTCCCCCGACCCCGCAACCCCAGCGCGGTCCCTCTCCCCCTCTACGACTGTTCCCAAAGAGACCCACTCGGGTCTCTTTTCGTTTCTGGCGCGAACGATCCTTCTACCGACTATTCAAGTAAGCCAACGCGCGAATCTGCACTCCCATCCCGAGGAACGACGGGTACGTTGGTCACGAGGGCGATCCGAGCGAGAGAATCGACGCGAGGCCTGCGCCGAGCTATGGAGTTTTTTTGGGCCGAGGCGCCATCGCCAACCCGTGGCGATGCGCACCTTCTCGGCTTCATGGGAGCCTTCTGACGATGCGATTCTTGAGTGACGAGTTGAGAAAGAAGATGGGCGGTAAGGCCATACACGCATTCTTCGAGGGTGCATCCCGCATCGCGGCACTCCATCCAAACGCGCGCCCGGAAAAGTACGGCATCACCGTGCTCAAGAACATCGACTATCATGGCGATGGCGCAGAGCATCACTTGCTCGACGTCTATCAGCCACCGGAGTACACGCCGGGCAAGCTGCTTCCGGTCGTCTTCTACGTTCACGGAGGCGCCTTTCGCATCCTCTCCAAAGACACGCATTGGTCGATGGCCCTGTCGTACGCGCGCCGTGGCTATGTCGTCGTCACCATCAACTACGGGCTCGTGCCACACCACACGTTCCCCGCAAACCTCACAGACGTCACGACCGCGTATCGTTGGCTCACGCAGAATGCCGCAACGTACGGCGCGGACCTCGATCGCCTCGTTGTCTCCGGCGAGTCGGCGGGCGCGAACCTATCCATGGCGCTTCTCATGGCGGCGACCTACGAGCGCGAGGAGACCTTCGCGAAGACCGTGTTCGAGACCGGCGTCGTTCCTCGGGCGATGGTTCCCATGTGCGGCATCTTCCAAGTGAGCGATCCGGATCGCTTCGGTCGACGCAAGCCTCACCTGTCCGCGGTGCTTCGCGATCGCATCGACGTCACGTCGCGCACCTATGTCGGTAGCGACGTCCAAGGTTCCATCCTCGACTTCGCCGATCCTCTCGTGTTTTTCGAGCGCGGCGAAAAGCCCACGCGTTCGCTGCCACCGACGTTCCTCTCCGTAGGCACCGCAGACCCGCTGCTCGACGACACGCGCCGCATGTACAAGGCGCTGCGAGGCCTCGGGGTGGACGTGGACGCCCGCTACTATCGCGGCGGGGTGCACTCGTTCCAGGCCTTCATCTTCCAGAGCCTCGCGAAAGAGCACTGGAAGCACACGCACGACTTTCTCGACCGCGTCATCCCCCGATAGCCCGTCGCCGCTAAGGCCGTCCGGAACCATCCCCCCAAAATGCGAGCGCTTTTTGTGCTTTCTTGCTTTTTGCGGGTCCATTCCTTGACGAACTGTCAAATGACGTTAGTTTGACGATTCGTCAGCCATGAACAGAACCACGATCCTCGTCACAGGTGCGAACACGGGAATCGGCCGCGCCTGCGCGGAACAACTCGCTGCTCCCGGCATCCGTTTGGTCCTCGCATGTCGTTCTCGCGAGAAGACCGAACCGGTGCTCGACGAAGTGCGGAAACGTGGCGCGGAAGCGGAATTCTTGAAGCTCGATCTCGGCGACCTCAGCGGCGCAGCAGAAGCAGGTCGCGCATTCGCCCGAGCGAACGACACGCTCGACGTGCTCATCAACAATGCGGGCCTCGCCGGCAGCCGTGGCACGACGCGCGATGGCTACGAGCTCGCGTTCGGGACGAATCACCTCGGTCACTTCGCATTCACGCTCCCTCTCCTTCCGCTCCTCGAGAAACGCGCTAGCTCGGGCCGCGGGACAGGACGCATCGTCAACGTCTCGAGCGGCAACCACCTTCGCTGCTCGGGCATCGACTTCGACGCACTTCGCACCAGCACGAAGTCTCGCACCGGCCTACCGGAGTACGGTGTCTCCAAGCTCGCGAACGTGCTCTTCACTGCGGAGCTTCGCCGGAGACATCCGAACATCACGTCGGTGTCGATGAATCCAGGCCGTATCGCCAGTGACGTCTGGCGAAGCGCGCCCCCCTTCGTGTTCTCGATCATGAAGCTCGTTCTTCCCATGGGAACCGTCGAGACGGGCGGAGCCACCTTGGTGCACGCGATGAACGTGACCGCGGAGCCCGGTGAGGACCTTCCGCTCTTCTTCAACAAACAGAAGCCCCAAGCCGCGAATCCCCTCGCCCACAGCGAAGACTTGGCATCGAAGCTCTGGGCGTACAGCGAAGAGGCCGTCGCGGCGGCGATGGCGTCTTCAATGGTTTCACCTGCGCAGGCGGAGGCAAGCCATGGCGCGACCGCGTGACGAGGAAAGGCGCAAAGACCTCGCCCAGCGGGCGTGTGCGGTTCTGGCACGAGAGGGCCTCGGCATCTCGGCAGAGCACCTCGCTCAAGCGCTTGGCATCAAACGGCCGTCGCTCCTCTACTACTTTCCTACCTACTCGGACATTCTGCAGACGTCCCTCATCGACTTGCTCATGGAACAAACGGCGTTCGTCAGCGAGCGCACGGCACGCGAGTCGCACCCGCTTCGGCAACTCTATGTGCGTGTGAAGGCGACGCACGAGTTCCACGAGGGTCGCGGCGAGCAACTGCTGTTCTTGACGCAGGCCATCGCGGCAAGTGGCGGGGCGCGCGTCGAAGAGCTCCTTCGCTCCGCGAGCTACGTCTTCGAAGGTCAACGCAAGGCGATGGTCGCACGCATCGAAGAAGGCATTGCCGAAGGCACCGTGCACCCGTGCAACGCGGAAGCGCTCGTCGCCATGTCTCGCGCGATCATCGACGGGCTCACGGTCGCGCGCGTCACGGGCACTTCCAACGAAGACCCCGTGCACGAACTCTTCTGGAAGTCCGTACTCGAACCCCTCGTCAAGAAGCCCACGTCAGCCAAAAAGAACGGAAAAGCACTCTCATGATCAAGCAGCTCTTTTCGCGGTCGAGCGGTCGCCCCCTCCGCATTGCGTACGGTCGGCTCTTCCACGAGGCGAACGCCTTCTCGCCCATTCGAACGACCACCCGGGATTTCGAAAGCATGCATCTTCTCCGCGGCGACGACCTCGCGAAGGCTTGCACCTTGCGTGGCACGGAGCTGCTCAGCTTCATGCCGCACGCGGAACTCACGGGGTTCACGCAGGCGGCGCGCCTCGCAGGCAACGTCACGGTCATTCCGACCCTTTCGGCCCTAGCCGTGCCCGGCGGTCCGCTCACGCGCGCATGCTTCGACGAACTGTGCGAAGAACTGCTCTCGTCGATCGAGGCCGCGCTTCCGCTCGACGGTGTGTACTTGGCGCTCCACGGGTCGATGCAAGTCGACGACCTCGAAGGCGCCCCCGAAGCGCACTTGCTTCGCCGCGTGCGCGCTCGTCTCGGAGAGAGCGCGAAGATCGCCGTCAGCTACGACCTCCACGCAAACCTATCCGAAGGTCTCGTCGACCCCGTCGATGTCCTCATCGCCTATCGCACGAACCCGCACTGGGACCTCGCGCCCACCGGGTTCCGCGCAGGCTCACGCCTCATTCGCGCTCTCCGCGGAGACATCACGCCCGTACACGCATGGCGCAAGCTTCCGATGGTTCTCGGTGGCGGCACGACCATCGACTTCATGAAGCCGATGAACAAGGTGTTCCGCTACATGAAGAACCTCGAACGCGACCCTCGCGTCATCTCTGCGAGCTTGTTCATGGTTCACCCTTACACGAACGCAGAAGAACTCGGCTGGGCGGTCCACGTATCGACGGACGGCGACCCGGCGCTCGCGGCCAAGGTCGCGGATGATCTGGCGAGCAAAGCTTGGGAGCAGCGAAAGGTCGAAATGCCGGAAATGCGCTCCGTCGGTGAAGCTCTGGATCTCGCCAAGAAGGCTCCTTCGCGGCGCATTGGCCCCGTAACGTTGGTGGACGTCGATGACATCGTCGGCGCTGGTGCCCCTGGAGGCAACACTCGCATCGTCGAGGAACTCGTCAAGAACGACCGCGGGCTCGCCGCTTTCGTTCCCGTGCACGATCCTGGCCTCGTCGGCGAACTGTGGGACACACCGCACGGCGCCAAGCGAAACGTGGTTCTTCGTGGAACGGAAGGCTATGGCTCCCCGCCCGTCGAGCTCGCCGCCACGGTCCTCGATCGGACCACGAACGAGTATGGAAAATGCATTCGTCTCGACGTCGGCAGTTTCCACGTCGTCATCACCGAACGTGGGCCTCTTCCGATCCATCCCCGCTTCTGGTCTGCGGTTGGCCTCTCTGCACGCCATGCAGACGTCATCGTGCAGAAGAACTTCTTCCACTACCGGATGTTCCATCTCACGCACTCGTTCACGCACATTCCGGTCGTCAGTGAGGGCGCGACGAGCTTTTCGCGCGTGCGCGCCTACGCGGAAGCAAAGGGACTGTACCCGGCCAAGGACCTCGCCGACTGGCGCACGTTTGACCGAGAAACGCGTGAGACCGAGCGACAAAACGAACGAGCGCGCGCGGTGAGCGCCCACGCCCCCGCACGCGTTCCGTTCCAGCCCGTGCTCTGAGAACCGCTCAGCCGCGCATATCGGCAAACTCGCGGAGAATCTCTTTGCCGTCGACAGTGAAGCCGACGGTCCAGATCACACGCTCGATTTCCCCATCGGCGCCGTCTTTGGTGCCTGCCCACACGAGGTAGCCCGCGACGGTCTTGCGCGAGCTCGTGTAGTACACCTTGAAGTAGCGTGCGCCCGGTGAGAGCGTGCTCGGGTCTTCGGCGTCGATGTCGATGTCCTTGCTCGCCTTCTCGAGCTTGGCTCGGAACTCCGCGGGCACCTGATTGATGCGAACGACTTCTGCGTAGATGAACTCGCTCGGCTTCTGCGAGGTGCGAACGTTCTCGTTGAACCAGTCTTTCTGCGAAACGGGTCGACACACCATGGGATAGGTCTTCGACCCTTCGGTGATCTTCGACGTGAACGCGAGTTCGCCAACGGTCGTGCGCACCTTCGCTGCCGTGTCGATCGCAATGCTGTAGCCATTCGCTGCGACCGTCACGACCTTGGCCTTCTTCGTGACGTTCGCGTCTTCGTCGACCTTGATAACCGACTCGCCGTAGTAGCCTTGCCGCGCG
Organism: Polyangiaceae bacterium; assembly: GCA_046351415.1. Classification (GTDB taxonomy): domain Bacteria; phylum Myxococcota_A; class Polyangia; order Polyangiales; family Polyangiaceae; genus JABFRG01. The sequence continues at coordinate 275,193 of JAXLYO010000009.1, forward strand.
ATGCCGGTGCGCTGCGTGTCGCGCTCGAGCTCGACGACCGCCTTCTTGCCGAACGGAACGACGATGGCCGATTCGGGAATCGAAGAGCCGGGGATGCTCTCGGACTTCGGGACGTCGCATTCGTAGACCGGCGCCGACAACGCCGCGGTGAGGGCCTGCTCGGTGTTCTCTTCCGCATCTGCGTCGTCACCGGCTTCGGCTGCGCAACCAAAGGCGCCGAACGAAAGAGCGAGAACGGGAAGCGCGAGAACGAATCGTCGAATCATGGTGGGTCTCCTGCGAAGTGGTGCCTCCCCTTTTGCAGTGTGCGTGCCAAACCCACATGTCCGCTTCTATTCGCGACGAGCGAGCAACCAGCGGGAATCATTCAGAAGACATATTCAGACCTGGGTCGCTGATGGATCAGAGAGCGGATCGTGAACGGTCCAGCGAAAGGAGCGGCGGAACAAAAGAAGGCGCGTCTCCTTCTTTTTTCGCGGGACACTGCGACGAGCGCGAGGCGGCCGCGTAACCAGATCATGAGCCACCCACTCCCTCGCGTCTCGAAGCTCCGCCTGCTCGCTCTCGCCACCACTGCGCTCTCGCTCTCCACCGCCGCGTGCGGGAGCGAAGTCGACACCGATCTTGCCGGCCACGGTTCGCCCTCCAAAGACCTTCCCCGCGCGACGACGGCCACCCCCTCACCTGCCACCGACGGGAGGTCGCTCGGTGCAAACCTTCCCGCGAACATTCCAGCGGGTCTCGGTCACACGTTCGCCGTCGGCGGTTCGCATTCCTGCATCGTGCTCGCGGGCGCCGTCAAGTGCTGGGGATACAACTACTACGGCCAGCTCGGACTCGGCGACACGATGAACCGTGGCGACAAGCCCCACGACATGGGCATCGCGCTCTCGGTCGTCGATCTCGGTGGGCGAGCGGCCGTCTCCATCGCTGCAGGAGAGAGCCACACGTGCGCCATTCTGGATGACGGTAGCGTCGCATGCTGGGGAGAGAACATGAGCGGCCAACTCGGGCGCGGCGACGCCGTTACGAGCTGGGGCGGTTCTCCCGGGCAGATGGGTGCAAGCCTTGGGCGCGTCAATCTCGGCGCCGGCGTGATCGCCAAAGCGCTTTCGCTCGGCACCAACCACTCGTGCGCGCTCTTGAGCGACGACACCGTGAAGTGCTGGGGCGACAACAGCCACGGACAGCTCGGCATCGGCAGCACGAGCAGCCGTGGAAAATTTCTCACCGACATGGGCGACGCGCTCGAGCGTGTTTCGCTCGGCTCCGGCCGCCACGTCAAAGCTCTGGCTACCGGGGGCCTCCATACATGCGCCATCTTGGACAACGACACGCTGAAGTGCTGGGGTGACAATCGCCACGGCCAGCTCGGCCTCGGCGACACAATCGACCGCGGAACGAGCCCCTTGAACGTGGGCGACGGGCTCCCTCCGGTCTCCCTCGGCCTGGCGGTCACGAAGGTGCTCGAGGTCGCTGCGAGCAGCTACGGCACGTGCGCGCGACTCCAAATGGGTGGTGGCACGCAACTGAAGTGTTGGGGTGACAACGCGCTCGGACAGCTTGGCGCCGGTGACACGAACGATCGCGGCAACACCCCGGGTTCGACGGATGACGGCCTCGCCCCGGTGAACCTCGGCGCCGGTGTATCGCCCGTCCAGATTGCGATGGGGTGGGACCACACGTGCGCGCTGCTCGACACGGGCGAGGCGAAGTGCTGGGGAAGCAATGGTGTCGGACAGCTCGGTCTCGGTGACACGATCGACCGCGGAAGTCTTCCCAATCAAATGGGCGACTCACTGCCCCGCCTCTCGTTCGGCGGAGCGGCCCAAGTGACGCAGATCGGCATCGGGATCTCGCATTCGTGCGCGCGCTTCGACGACGGCAAGGTCAAGTGCTGGGGCTACAACGCCGCCGGGCAACTGGGCCTCGAATCGTTCTCGGACGTGGGCGACGAGCCCGGCGAGACCGCATCGACGTTCGCCACCGCGGATCTCGGCCAAGGCGGCCCGCTCAACTGAGGGGTCGTGCGCCGAGCGCGCAAGCGGCTGGCGTCAGCCTTTGCCAGGCACGGCCTCGAAACTACCAGGCTGCGCACCTTCCCATGCGCGCACGTACGTGGGCGGCACGGGCCCCCGCAAGAGCTCCCCGTCGTCCAAGTAGTCGTAAATCTCGCCGTAGTGCTTCACGTCCGCGATCCCGACCCTGCGCATGATGTGCCACGGACGTAGCTCGGAGGGATGCGTGAGACCCGCGGCCGCGAGGAGCTCCGTGAACGCGTGGACGGTGTTCTTCTGGTAGTTCTTCACGCGGAGCGCCTTGTCGGAAACGACGAGGCCACGCGTGAGCGAAGGGTCTTGCGTCGCGATGCCCGTGGGACACGTGTTCGTGTTGCACTTCAATGCTTGAATGCATCCAATCGCGAAGAGCATCGCGCGCGCGGAGTTGGCGAGGTCCGCCCCGAGAGCGAGCTTGTGCACGATGTCGAAGCCTGTGGCTACCCTACCGCTCGCAATGATGCGGATGTGCTTTCGCACACCGATACCCACGAGGGCGTTGTGAACGAACACGAGTGCCTCGGCGAGCGGCATGCCGATGGAATTGGAGAACTCGAGTGGCGCCGCCCCCGTTCCCCCCTCGCCCCCGTCGACCGTGATGAAGTCGGGATAGATGGACGTTTCGACCATCGCCTTGCAGATTGCGAAGAACTCGCGACGCTTCCCCACACACAGTTTGAAGCCCACGGGCTTGCCACCGGATTTGTCTCGCAGTCGATCGATGAAGAAGAGAAGCTCTCGGGGCGTGCGGAAGGCCGTGTGTGCGGGCGGTGAGATGACGTCCTTGCCCATCGGAACGTGGCGAATCTTCGAGATCTCCTCCGTGACCTTCTTGCCGGGAAGGATGCCGCCGTGGCCGGGCTTTGCACCCTGGCTCAACTTGACTTCGATCATCTTCACGCAAGGCGTGCTCGCGCGCTCGGTGAAACGTGCTTCGTCGAACTGGCCGTGCTCGTCGCGGCAACCGAAGTAGCCCGTACCGATTTGCCAGCACACGTCGCCGCCGCCTTCGATGTGGTGCGGTGTGAGCCCTCCCTCGCCCGTGTTGTGGTAGAAGCCGCCGAGCTTTGCGCCGGTGTTCAACGCAAGAATGGCATTGCGGCTGAGCGACCCGTAGCTCATGGCCGACACGTTGAGAACGGCTGCGGAGTAGGGTTGCTTGCATCGAGGACCGCCAATGACGACCCGCGGCGGTTCCTTCGGCGGGTCGACCGCCATCAGCGAGTGATTGAGCCACTCGTAGCCAACCTCGTAGACGTCACGCTGCGTGCCGAATGGAATCGTGTCGACCTCGTTCTTCGCGCGCTGGTACACGAGCGAACGAAGCTCGCGACTGAACGGTCGCCCCGAGTTGTTCCCTTCGACGAAGTACTGATGCATCTCCGGACGGATGCTCTCGAAGAAGTAGCGGGCGCGCCCGATCACGGGAAAGTTACGGCGAATGGCATGCCTCGTCTGGATGAGGTCGTAGATGCCGAGGAGGACGAGAACGGCGACGCTGGCTAGGGCCGGCCACGTTGCAGGAAAACGAGCAAACAAGAGCCCCGTTCCGAGGAGCAGCAACACGGAGAGCACACCGAAGATGGAACGCGCCGACACCTTCATGATGGAACCTCTACCGCGCGTTTGGGCACGCGTTCTCTCTCGTAGATCGACAGGGCAAACTTCCCTGCGGGCGACCGTCGGAACGCATCGACGAACGGCACGAGCGCGCGAGGCCCCTCGGATACGGGAAGCGAGAACGTCTCGTACGCTGATGGAAAGACGAGTGGCGACGCCAGCGAGGCAAAGGACAGGTCCGCCGCCGTGAACGCATCGCCTTGAAGGTAAGGCCGCCCGTCCTTGATGCGCTCTTCGACGGCACCGAACACCCTTTCGATGACGAGTCGGGAGCGCTCGACCCCCGCCGCGTCGATCCGGAGACCGCGCCGAATCATCTCACGAAGAACCGGAAACGACGCGTAAGCGAGCTTGCGCTCGAGCTTCGAACCCTGGCTCGAAAGGAGACGCCGCGCAACCGGAGCATCGTCGAGCAGGTAGCCATAGACGAACCGTCGTGCGGCAGGCCCCAAGGACTCGTCGAAGAGCTTCCGTAGAGGCTCGTCCTCGCCGGCGTTCATGCAAAGCGGCTGGAGGTAGGCAGGCGTATGTGCATCGACGTAGCGCAGAATGTCGTTCGAGTCGGGGTAGGTCTTGCCGTTCGCGACGAGGACGGGCACCGAACGAGCGCGCGGAAGACGCTTCGTCTGCGCCCACGAAAAGATGGGTGGGTGCGCGTCTTCGATGTACGGAATGTGCGCGCGATCGAGTGCCCAACGAGCCTTCTCGCAATAGTGGCTGAACCGAATCGTGATGAGCCGCGCCGGCCCCTCTGCTGCGGACGGCGGGCGCGTGGGGGCCTGGGCGGTGACCATCGAGCGCCAACTTTTGTCAGCAATATCGACGATGTGCAACTTATTCCAGACGAGAGTAGAATAGGAGGCTCGCGCAAACGTATAACGGCTTTGGTTATGGCGTTTCGTCGATCAGGGGTCTTCGTGCCGATGACGTTGGCGGCAGCGGCATGGGCGCTGGCTACCCTCAGCGCGTGCGGCCCCTCGAACAACGCCGCCTCGTCCGTCCTGAAGAAGCCCGAGCTGCCAACCGACACGCAGGCCAAGTGCAAGGTCGCAAAGAGCCAGTCGGAGCCACTCATCGTGGAATGGCCGGAGACTCAACGCGCGAAGCTCGAGTCTCTTCGCAAGCGAGGGCTCCTGGCGGTCCACTACGAAGGCTGCGAGCTTTCCATGCTCAGCCAGTGCCGCGTCAAGGGGACGTACGGCTACAGCGGAATCACACGCAAGCAGAGCAAGGTCACCATCAAGGACGCGGACGAACTCTATGCGAGCATGCCCGCCTTTGCCGTGAAGCTGGAGGGGAAGCTCAAGACGGCCGGGCAGCTCAACGTGCAGATGACGCTCGTCGGACGGTACGAAGCACAAGGCGGCCCTGCGACCACCGCAGACCTGGAAGGAGACTGTGAAGGCGCGACCCACGTGGTCGCCGCGCTCGCGGTCGGCGCGTTCACGTTCTTCGCAGGCTCCGATGCAGAAGTCGGTGGCGGCGGGTCCTTCATGGGTGCGGGCGCCGGGGGAAAAAGCACCGCGAATCGGGAGCTCTTGCAGCGTGATGGCGACGAAGCCTCGTGCGCGCAATCGACGGCTTCCGACAAGCTTCCGCCGGAAGGCTGCGGGGCGGCGCTCCAGCTCGAGGTCATTCCGATTGCGGCGGCGAAACCCTCCGCAGCCGCTGCCGCTGCTGTTGCGCCCGTCCCTGCCCCGTACGTCTCCGGAGCAAGCACCGCGGGCGCTGCGACCGCGAACCTCCTCAAGCGGAAAGACTGCAAAGGCCCAACGCTCCAATGGGACGGAGAGAAGTGCGTTCCCAAACCGCGGAGCGAACCTCCTCCTCTCGAAGAGTGCGCGACCGGCGAGCACCGTGAAGGAACGAGGTGCGTCCGTGATCGAGCCGTCAACAAGACGTGCGAGGACGGCGAGTACTTCGACTCCGGCCGCTGCGTGAAGCGCGAACTTCATTGTGCTGCAGACCAACACCAAGAAGGATCACGCTGCGTTCGAAACCCCGAGCCGCCCACGCAGTCGGACCCCGTTCGTTCGGTGTTTGGACTCGGCGCCATCGGTGGCTTCGGGGCCGGCGCCGTGCTCGGTGTGATGGCTCTCGCCAAGGTGAGCAAGACCGAAGACACGTACTGCAACAAGACGACCAAAGTGTGCTCCCAAGCGGGCATCGACGAGCGCGACGCCGGAATCACCCTCGGATGGATCAGCACCGTGGGCTTTGGCGTCGGTGCGCTCTCGTCCCTCGGCTGGCTCCTATGGCCTTCGATATCTGGTTCGAGCAAGACGAACGTCGCCTTCACGCCCCTCCCCGGCGGCGGCACGATCACCGCCGGAGGGAAGTTCTGATGAAGCGCTTCGGCCCCCACGCTGTCATGGCGCTCATCCTCGTCGGGTTGTGTGCAGCATGCAACTTCATTATTTCGGCCAACTTGGGCGACTACCAGGTTGGAAACCCGAATCTGTCGAGTGCCCCCTGTAGCCTTCCTCCGGAAGAGGGCGGCACTACGAGCTGTGGCGACTGCATCCAAAAGAATTGCGCCGAGGAGCTCGCCTACTCCTGCGACAAGAATAGCGGGGAGGAGAAGACTTGGTTCGACGACCTCCAGCAGTGCGCCAGGCAGCCCTATCAGCGAGAAGGCGTCTGGGGCTGCTCGAAGATGGCCGACCTGAGCGACGCGGCAGCGAAGGCAGACCCTGCATCGACCGACGACCTCAAGAAGAACAACGCGTTCGTCTGCGTACGGGACAAGTGCCTGAAGGGCCTGTCGCCTTCCGAATGTCGCCAGTGCCGCATCGTCTACACCACCTCGGACACGCGCGAGTCGTTCAGGCTCGACCAAAGCGCACATGCGTGCGCGAAGTGCCTCATCGAAAAGTGCAACGACGTCATCACCGAGAACTGCGGCGCGGCCGACACGCTCAAGAACTGCGCATATCTGGAGAATCCGACGAACGTGGCGCCCTGTAAGGCCGCTGTCGCGTATGATGGCGGCACCCCCAAAGAGGACGCATCCTCTTTCGTCAAAGTGCGCGCATGCGCGAATCAGTGTGAGCAAGAGTGCAAGTGAAGTTTCCCGTTCGTTTCGCCGTTGCCGTTCCTCTTCTTCTTTCCTCGACGGTTGCCTGCGGTGGCGCAAAGCCCCGCGTCCTCTCGTCCCCACATGCGCTCGTCGGCCAAGACGCGCCGGACTTTCGCCGTGACACGCTCGACGGCAAGGTCTTCAAGCTCGCGGACCACAAGGGCAAGGTCGTCGTCGTGAAGTTCGCGGCAAACTACTGCGAGCCGTGCAAGAAGACGCTGCCCGCCCTCGAGGGCTACCACCAGAAAACCCCCGACGTGACCATCCTCGTCGTCGCGGAAGACGAGCACATCGCGGAAGCGCGCACTCTCGCCCAAACGACCCGAATCACGATGCCGGTCGTCCTCGACGGGAGCAACATTCTCTCTGCGCGTTTCCGTGTGGCCGACCTTCCGAGCACGTACATCATCGGCAAGGACCAGAAGGTCCGCTGGATGGGCGGTCCTGACCGCTCCGAAGACGAGCTCGTACGCGCAATCGAAGAAGCGCGAAACGCCGCAATGCCGTAAACTGCGGCCCTCTCATGGCCCGCCAGAAAACCGTCGCCCCCGAAGCTGCACAGCAAATGCTGGCGCGCCTCCGGAAAGCCCACCCCGACGCCCACTGTGAGCTCGATCACGGAAGCGCCTTCCAACTCCTCTGCGCGACGGTCATGAGTGCTCAGACCACCGATGTGGCGGTCAACAAGGTGACTCCGACGCTCTTCGCGAAGTTTCCGACGGCAAGGGCGATGGCCAAGGCAGAGCCGCGCGAGATCGAAGACCTCATCAACACGATCGGGATGTATCGGCAGAAATCGAAGAACCTGATTGGGCTCTCGAAGCTCCTCGTGGAGAATCACGGCGGCGAGGTACCCAAGACGCTTCCCGAACTCGTTGCGCTTCCCGGCGTCGGACGGAAGACCGCCAACGTCGTCCTCGGCGTGGCCTTCGGAGCTCCAGAAGGCGTGGTCGTCGATACGCACGTCCAGCGCATCTCGCAGCGCTTGGGGTGGACGAAGAACCAAGAGCCCGTCGCCATCGAACAGGATCTCGTTCGACTCCTCCCCCGCTCCGAGTGGGACATGACGAGCCACACACTCATCTTCCACGGAAGGCGCATCTGCTTCGCCCGAAAGCCGAACTGCGAAGGCTGCCCCGTGAACGACACGTGCCCGAGCGCATTCGATGCCGAGAACGTCGGCCGCAAGCCGCCGAAGGTCCGCGCGAAGACGGAGCCCGAAAAGGCGAAGAAGAAGGGCGCGCCCGCGAAGAAGAAGGGCGCGGCTCGCGCCCTGAAGAAAGAGACGAAAAAGCGGAAGGCCTCGTGATTCCTGACTGGATCAAGAAGTTCGGCCCCGCCGTGACCCGCCTCGCGGTCGGCCACTTCGCGAGCTACCCGCCTTCCTTCTTGTGGGTCATCGCACTCATGCCGCCGATCATCCTGAGCTTCAGCCCCGCTGAGCTCGCCGTCCTCTCCGAGCAAGCTGCCGGCAAGAAGATCACTTACCGATCGCTCGAGTTTGCAGGGATCGTCTTCACGCTCGTGCACGCTCTCTCCGTCCCTTGGGCTTTCGCGAAGGACGAAGCCACCGCAAAGAAGCGCCAGAAGGCCTTCTTCATCTCGGTCATCGCGCTGCTCTTCCTTGGCATCGTGGTGGGCGTGGTCGGGTGGGGTTACTTCATTTTCTTTCTGAAGTAGCAACAGCCGCGTTCTTCACTGCCGGGGGCTAGTTCCCGCGCATCAGGTACCGCGGGTCGTGGGGACTCGTGCTATCGGAGCGGGGAATTCTTCGAGCGCACGTCGGTAGGCTTCTTCGCGGGATACTCCCTCCCGTTCGTGGGTGCGCATCCGATCGATGCGGGCCTCCGCGTGATCGTCGAAAGGGTGGGCGGCAAGGGTCGCCTCTTGGTGCGCCGTCATGCGTGCGCCCCACGGCTCTCCCAGCGCTTGCATGAGCGAGCACTGCCGCGCAAACCAAAGACGGCGAGAATCGCCGGTGCCAGGGGACTCGCCCTTCACTTGAGCGATGGCCGCTGCCTGGGAAAGGCTCCTCAGGACTTCGAACGCCACATCCTCGAAGTCCTTCGAAGAGGCGAGCTGACGCTCGAGGCCACGCTCAAAGTAGTCGAGCCGAAAGCAGCCGGCCTGGTGGCGCAGCGTCCATTCCTCGTCGCGCGTGAGCGGCTCGCCGAACCGAGGGAGAGCATCCTCGCTGCATCCCAGTGCACGCGCCAGCGAAACGAGGAGCGCGCGCGCCTCGTCGAGATCCTGAGGGCCGCTCGCCATAGGTTGCGGATAGACGATCCTCCACGCGACGTCAAACCGAGGGCGTGCGAGGTCACCGTCTCTTTGGAGACGCGGAATACCGACACTCGATCGCGACGCGGGGGACGTCGGGAGGAGTAAAGGCGTGTCACTTCGAGGGAGCGCGGCCCTCTCGGAAGGCGACCAATAGCGCCTCGATCGCAGAGTACGGGTCGATGCGTCGTTCAGCCACGTCGGAGACCACGCGCCCCATGGCCTCTTTCAGCTCCTCGCTCGCCGCTTCGATGAGCGCTTCACGGAGGGTCTCGCGCACTTCTTCGGCAAGTCTCTCGCGGCGCCGTTCGCGACCGCGCTCGGTGCCTTCGAGCCATACGCGATGCGCATCGAGTGCCGTGACGAGTTCGGCAATGCCCTCGCCTCGCGTCGAAATGGCCCTCAAAATGGGCGGCGTCCACGATGCTTCACGAGCGCCGCTCTCCGAGGGCATCTCCGCGCGAACGCCATGCGCCTTTGCTTCTTCGTCGGCACTCACACCGGCGCCATGCACCACATGGCCGCGATGCTTGCCCGTGGCAACGAGCGTCTCTTTGCCGAGCGCAATCATGAGTTCGACGTCGCGCACCGTCGCGTCGGCGCCGTCGCGGTCGGCTTTGTTCACGGCAAACACGTCCGCCGACTCCATGATTCCGGCCTTGATTGCCTGGACCTCGTCCCCCATGCCCGGGGCCATGACGACGAGCGTCGTGTGCGCCGTCCGCGTGACTTCGAGTTCATCTTGGCCCACGCCCACGGTCTCGACGAGAACGACGTCTGCTCCCCACGCATCCAAGAGGCGCACCATGTCGCGCGCAGAGCGAGACAGGCCGCCCAAATGTCCTCGCGTTGCAACGCTGCGAATGAACACGGAAGGGTCCGTCGCGTGACGCATCATCCGGATGCGATCGCCGAGGATGGCGCCCCCCGTATAAGGACTCGAAGGGTCCACGGCGATGACGCCTACGACCTTCTCGCTCTTCCGAAATTCTGCGATGAGGCGATCGGTCAGCGTCGACTTCCCTGCTCCGGGGTTTCCGGTCACGCCGATAACGTGCGCGCGGCCGGTGTGCGGGAAGACGTCCTTCAGAACGTCCACGTAGCCTGGGCTACGGTCGTCGACGAGCCGCATGGCCCGAGCGACAGCGCGCGGGTCTCGTTGGAGAATGCGGGTCGCGAGCTCGTGCATGTTCGCTTTCTTCTCTCACAGCTACACGATCGGCGCCGCCAGTTTCAAGGACTCTGGGGAAGAGAGCGACGATCGCGCGCGCACCCCATGGACGCCGATGACGGGCGAGCAGCGCGGTGGGCTCCTCACCGTCGTTTCTGGATCTCTGCACGTCTCGGGTGCCGTAGACTCGGGCGCAATGACCGAGAACAAGAAGTCTACGGCAGCCTCGTGGCCACGTCGCATTCGCTATGTTTCGCTCGCGATCCTCTTGGCGTTCGGGGTTTGGGTGGGAGCGCACGCTTTCGCAAAACCCGCCGGGCCGAGCACCCTCGCTCCCGCGATCGCCGAAGCCCCGCTGCCTCCGCCAGAGGAAAATGCCTTCACGTTTCTTCGGAACAAGCACTTCCCGAGTCTTCAAGACCCGGACACACGACGTCTCCTCCTCGAGGCAGAGGAAAAGCCGTGGAAGGATCTCGACGCAAAAGCGCTCCAGCGGGTCTACGAGACCGAGAAGGTCGGAGAGAAGCTGACAGCGCTCGACGAGGCGACCGCCATGCCCTCGGTGGCGGACGACTGCCTCTACGACATGAGCAACTGCAGCACGCTCGCGGTCTTTTCTGCCTACGAATACGACCTCCTCGCGGCGCTCTACGTCACCGTGCGTGATCCCACGGCCGATGAGGGGCCCGGTCGCATTGCGTCGGTCCTTCGCATGGCCGACCAGCACGCCGCAACTTCCAAGAGCCTCATCAGTGAGATGGTTGCCATGACGGCACTCGTCCGCGGTTTGCGGCTCGCCGTCGGCTTCGGAAAGAACGGCTACAAAGGCGCCATGCTCGTCGGAACCCTCGCGGGCCTTTCGATTCGCAAGGCCGACGCCGCGCGCGTCATCCGCAAAGAGTCAGTCTGGGCGCACAACGTCATGATGGCCGAAGAAAAAGCGATGAAGTGGCATCAACGCATGCTGTTCGCGGGTGCCGATACCGCGAGCGCATACGACGACGTCGTCCGGGCATGGCTTCGCACGTTCGAAAACGGCGAGCCGCCGCCCGCGCCGCCCGCGAACCCCAAGGCATCGCCCCTTTGGTGGCTCTGGAACCCCCAAGGCAAGATGATGCTGTCCGTCCTCGATTCGCTCAGCCTCGCGGGCATCAAGTTGAACGAGACGTTCAAGGACGCGCAGGCCGCGCTCGACGAGGCCAAGAAGGTCGTGAAGCCTTAGCGGCTCAGCGAAGCTCGGCAACGTGCTTGCCGAACACCTTCTCGAGCCCCGAAAAGAGCGGATCTCCGACGTCGACCCGCAACGAGCTGGGCAGTGCGAGGAGCGCCTCGGCGCCGTCTTGCGCCGTGAGCACCAAGCTCACCGGGCAATCACCGGGCGCGCCGCGGAGCACTTCCTTGACTGCAGCAAAGTCGCTCGGTTTGGTGTCTTCGAACGGGAGGCGGATGGCCAGACTCGTCGCATCGGCTCGAATGGCGCTGATGAGGGGGACGACGTCGTTCAAGAGCAGCGTGGCTTCACGCGCTTGATCGTCTGCCTCTTCCGGGGCGTCGTCGCCTCGGTGGGGAAAGCTCACCTTCCCCGTCACGATGACGGGCTCGCCGCTCGTGAGGACCGATGCAAAATTGTCGATGGCGTTGCCGCGCACCTTCACCGTGAGACGGCCCCATAGATCTTCGAGGTCGAAGAACGCGATCTTTCCTCCGCCATCTTTGAAGATGCGCTCGCGGTAACCTTCGACCATGCCCACGACCTTCACAACGGCCCAGTCGTCCATCTGGTGGCACGAGACCGTCTGCGCAGCTCCGAGCTTCGCGAGCACGCGGTCGCCTTTCAAGTAGCGGTCGAGCGGGTGACCCGACACGTAGAACCCGAGCGCCTTTTGTTCGCGCACGAGCGACTCGCGACGGTCCCAAGGTGGACACGCGAGGTACTCCGAGGCCTTCGCAGTTGGAGCTTCGGCCGCGGCCATGAGACCAAACAAGCTCGCCTGCCCGCGCTCGCGATCGCGCGTGGCACTTCGGGCGCGCTCCAAGGCGATTTCGATACTGGCATAAGCCCGGGCGCGTGTGATGCCCGAAGGCAGCGTCGAATCGAAGGCGCCGCATTGTACGAGTGCCTCGAGGACGCCTTTGTTGATGCGCTTCGCGTCGATGCGCGAGGCGAAGTCGAACATATCCGTGTAGTTTCCACCTTCTTTGCGCGCTTCAAAAAGCGTCTCGAGGGCGGACTCGCCGACGCCGCGCACGGCGCCCAAGCCAAAACGAATCTGTGGGCCCAGAGGATCCTTGACGCGGGCGCCACGTGGGATGCGCTTGTTGCCCTCCGGGTGCGAATAGACCGTCTTGAAATCGAGATCGCTTTCGTTGGCATCGGGCGGGAGCACCGTGATGCCCATGGCGCGTGCGTCGGCGATCGTGCGAACGACTTTGTCGACCCTGTCTTTGTCGCTGGTCAAGATGCCGCAGAGGAGCTCGGCGGGGTAATGCGCCTTCAGGTATGCCGTTTGGTACGTGATGAGCGCGTACGCCGCGGAGTGGCTCTTGTTGAAGCCGTACCCCGCGAAGTACTCGAGGAGCCCGAAGATGTGCTCCGCGTCCTTGCTGTCGACGCCCTTCTGGGCAGCGCCCGCGAGGAACAAGTCCTTTTGCTTCGCCATCTCTTCGGGCTTCTTCTTGCCCATGGCGCGCCTCAGCAAGTCTGCGCCGCCGAGCGTGTAGCCGGCGAGCACCTGCGCGACCTGCATGACCTGCTCCTGGTACACGATGACGCCGTACGTGGGCGCCAAGAGGTGGTCGACGAGCGGATGCATCTTCGCGATAGGAGCGCGGCCGTTCTTGCGATTGACAAAGTCGCCCACCATGCCCGAACCGAGCGGCCCCGGGCGGTAGAGCGCCACGGCCGCAACGATGTCTTCGAAGCAGTCGGCGCGCAGGTCCTTGAAAAGCTGCTGCATGCCCGTCGATTCGAGCTGAAAAACGCCCTTCGTTTCACCCGTCGCGAGGAGGGCGTAGGTTGCCTTGTCATCGAGCGGCAATGTATCGAGGTCGAATACGCGATTCTCGCGTCGGAGATCCGGACGCTCGTTGATGAGACGCACCGCAATGTCGATGACGGTGAGGGTCTTGAGACCGAGGAAGTCGAACTTGACGAGCCCCGCCTGTTCGACGTCGTCCTTGTAGTACTGCGTGATGTAGCCGTCGGCCTTGTCGTCTTTGAAGACGGGGACGTGGTCCCACAGAGGGCCTTCGCTGATGACGATACCCGCAGCGTGCTTGCCTGCGTGACGCGTGAGCCCCTCGAGCTTCTGCGCTTGGGTCAAAAGCTCCTTCGTTTTCGGTTCTGTGTCGAAGCGCGCTTTCAGCTTCGGTTCGATTTCGAGGCTCTCGGCGATCGTGTAGGTCTCTGCGGGCGTCTTCCTCGGGATGAGGTTCGCGATGATTTGCGCTTCGCCCGGTGAGAACCCGATTGCTCGGCCCACGTCTTTCACGACGCTCTTCGCCTTCAGTTCGGCGAAGGTCGCGATTTGCCCGACGCTCTCTTCGCCGTACTTTTGCTGGACGTAGCGGATGACGAGGTCGCGCTTGTCCATGCAGAAGTCGACGTCGAAGTCCGGCATGCTGACGCGCTCGGGATTGAGGAAGCGCTCGAACAGCAAGTTGTACGGAATCGGGTCGAGGTCGGTGATGCGGAGCGAGTAGGCGACGATGGAGCCTGCACCGGAGCCGCGGCCCGGTCCGACGGGAATGCCGTTCTCCTTCGCGTACCGAATGAAGTCCCAGACGATGAGAAAGTAGCCCGGGAAACGCATCTTGCAGATGACGTCGAGCTCCAGTTCGAGGCGCGCGAGATACGCGTTCTCGTCGACTTGCTTCCCGGACGCCGAGAATTCTGCGAAGCGCTTTCGGAGGCCCTCCTTCGACACGTGACGGAAGTACGATTCGGTATCGTAGCCCTCGGGCACCGGAAAGTTCGGCAGCATGGGCTCGCCGAGTTTCAACTTGAGGGCCTTCGCGCGCTCTGCGATGGCGAGCGTCGATTTCACCGCTGCGGGATCGTCCGAAAAGAGCTCGGTCATCTCGGCCGCGGACTTCAAATACATCTCGCTCTGGCCGTGGTGACGTTCGCGCGCTTCTTCGTAGCTGCGCCCCGTCTTGATGCAACTCAAGTAGAGGTGCGCCTCCGCATCGTCACGGCCGCCATAGTGAACGTCGTTCGTCGCGACGAGCGGAAGGCCATGACGCTTGGCGATACCGCGGAGCACACCGTTCAACACGGGTTGCTCGACGAGGCCGTGATCTTGGAGCTCGACGAAGAGCTGTTCTTTCCCGAAGGCATGGGAGAGCTGCGACACCATCGTGTCACCTGCGGCCTCCCCCTCCTCGAGGACACGTTGCGCGACGAGGCCGCCCATGCAGCCCGTCAGCGCAATGATTCCCTTCGTCTTGCCGGCGAGTTCTTCCATCGGCAACACGGCGCCCTCACCGGTTTTTGCGAGTACATAGGCGCGCGAGACGAGCCAGATGAGGTTCTTGTAGCCTTCGAGCGTCTCGGCGATGAGCGGCAGGTGGAAGCCATGCGCATGGGCGTCCGGGCGACCGCCAGCGACCTTCGTGGAAATGGAGAGCTCCGAGCCGAGGATGGCTTGGATGCCTGCTTCCTTCGCCGCCTTGTAGAAGCTGATGGCGCCGAACATGTTGCCGTGATCGGTCAGAGCGACGGCACTCATGCCGTGCCCCTTCACGCGCTTCACGAGGTCCTTTACCTTGAGCGCGCCATCCAGCATCGAATACTGGGAGTGCACGTGGAGGTGGACGAATTCCGGTGAAGACGACATCGAAGCGACCTTTAGCGGTAGCAAGGTACACGCGCGCCTCGCAAGCAGCGTTCGCGCACGACGGGCGGAAGCGCGCGTGGGACCGGTGAACTTCTGCGCCAAACATCATGACGCCGTGCGTCAAGATCAGGAACTTGCCGAGGAATTCGCGGCAACGATGATTTCGCACGGCGTCGTCGATCGAGCAACCGATCGGCGAGCTTTGAAGGACGCGATCCATCTGTCAAACTTCGCTCCGTGCTTGCGGGCAAGGCCCCGCGTGGACTATCTGCTTTCGTTGAACAAGCCGACCGGCCGGTGCCGCGTCCGCGCAACGATATTTATTGGAGGCCGTCATGAAGCTTAAGTTGGCATTTGCGGGCGCACTCTCACTCAGCGCATTTGGAATGGTTTACGGGATGCTCGCTTGCAGCAGCAGCGAAGCCCCCTCCGGCACGACGACCGCCGGTAAGTGGCCCGAGCGCCCCGAAGGTGCGGCGGCCGCTGGGAGCGAAGTGCGCACGTTCGCACTGAAGACGCTCTCGCTCGGTGGCGACGACGCCTGGAAGAACATCGGTTACAACCTCGACGGCAAGGTCTCGACGAAGACCGCGAACGACGTGTGCAAGCCGAAGATCCCCGGCATCATGGCCGACGGCAAGGACGGCATCGACAACTCGTTCGGCCAGAACCTCATCAGCTTGCTCAACACCGCGCTCGGCAGCTCGAGCGGCGGCAACGTCGAGAGCTCGGTCAACAAGACCGTTGCCGAGGGTAACTTCACCCTCCTCTTCCAAGCGAAGGGCCTCCCCGCCGACGGCGCTTCCGCGACGGGTGTCACGGGCCAAGTGTTCATCGGCGCTCCGTTCGGTAGCGTCCCCAGCTTCTCGAAGAACGACGACTGGCCGGTTCGCAAAGACTTCACCGAGAACGGCACGGCTGACTCCTCCAAGGTCAAGTTCACGAACGCCTACGTCAACAAGGGCGTCTTCGTCAGCGGCGACCCGAGCACCATCGCGCTCACGCTCACCGTTTCGGGCGTTGGTCTCACGCTCAACATCCAGCGCGCAGTCGTGACCTGGAAGACCAGTGGCGCGGGCCTCGCCGAAGGCGTGGTTGCTGGCATCATCTCGGCGGACGACGTCGTCAAGCAGATCAAGGAACTCGCTCCGAAGCTCTCGTCGCAAGCCTGCAACGGCGCGGCGGACAAGACGATCGAGACCGTCGGCAACTACGCCGACATCCTCCTCGACGGCACGACGGACGGCAGCCGCACCTGCGACGGTATCTCGATCGGTCTCGGCTTCACCGCCGCCGAGGTCAAGAACCCGACGAAGGTCGTTGATCCCGTTTCGACCGCAACCGACCCGTGCAAGGCCCCCAGCGACGCCGGCACCGACTGACAGCAGTCGCCCATCCAGGCATGAAAAGGCGCTTCTCTCGAGGCGCCTTTTCTTCTTTTGTCATGGCAGGACGTCAGCCCTTCTGTGCGGCTTCGAGCACCGCGCGAGATACATGCAGACCGAACGTATAGATGCTGATTTGCGGCGGCCCGCCGATACTCGTCGGGAAAAGCGAACCGTCTGCGACGAAAAGGCCCTTCTGCTGGTGATGTTCCCCTCGACTCGTGACGACAGATCGCTTCGGATCGTCGCCCATGCGCATCGTGCCCATGGGATGCACGGCTGAGAGCGGCACCGAGTGTGGCCTCACGAACGACGTATCGAGCGCGTCGAGCTCTGCGACACTACGAAGGGTCACGGGAGGAATCGCCGGGATGGTGACTTCCTTTGCACCCGCCGCGAACATGATGCGCGCGCAAGCCACGAGTCCCTTTGCGAGCGCCGAGCGGTCGCCTTCGTTCATCTTGTAGTCGAGCACGGGCCTACCCGCATCGCTCGCGGTGACGCGACCGCTCGAGTCGTCGTGAAGCATGGCGGTGAGGACGGCGATGTTTCGATAGGCGCGCATGGACTTCATATGGGCAGCGCCGAAGCCGGGCAGCGTCGATGCCGTTCCAATCGGGTGTGCGAACGCAGGGATGATCCAGATGCGTTTGTCGCTGCCCTCTTCGAAGGAAAGGTGTTCCGTGCATTCGTACGATTGAGGAATGCCATGGTGCCCCTCGATAGGGCTATCGAAGCAGCCGGAGACGACGGCCCCTGGATGCATACGAAGGCCTCGACCGAGTTGACCGTAGGGGTCGGGCAAGCCGCTCACGATGGCAAGCGCGGCAGATGCCGTCGCACTTGCAGCGAGCACGACGATTGGCGCGTCGATGGTGAACGGGGCTTTCTCGTTGCCTGCCGCGTCGAGAAAGACGCCGCTCACCCCCTTTATCTGTCCGCGCTCGTGCACCACACGCTGCACGCGCGCGTCGGAGTAGACGCGGCCTCCTGCCTGCACACCCTGCGGAATGAATACCTTCGCGGCATTCTGCTTCGCGTCGTACGCGCAACCTAGTTCGCAAAAGCCGCTTTGCTGACAGCCGATGCGATTGTGTTTGAGAACGCCACCTCGCCAGCCGAGCGCCGTCGAGCCTCGTCGGAGGACGTCGTTGTTCCGATTCACCAAGCTATCCGGGATCCGCTCGACGGAGAGCTCCCGCTCGATCTGATCGAACAAGGGAGAAAGCTCGGCAGGGCGGAGGCCGGACACCGCATGGTTCTTCGCCCACAATTCGAGGATCGGGTCGGGCGTCCGCTTGCACAGGTTCGTGTTGTGGATGGTACTCCCGCCGACTCCGCGCCCTTGCAGGACGCGAATCGCCATGTCCTTCGTCGTGAGGCCACCGCCGTCCCAGAAGAGGCGCGGCAGCATTTCGTCTTCTCGCTGAGTGAAGGAGCTCGGACGATGATTGCCGCCGTCTTCCAGCGCGACGACATCGACGCCCTTCGCGGCGAGCTCTCGAAAGACAACGCTACCTCCAGCGCCCGTGCCAACGACGACCACGGAAGCCTTCATCGTGAGGGACGACGAGACCGTTCGACCTTCGACGATCGTCCCGGTCATCGCCGCCCCACTTGCGGACCGTCGTAGCCGAGGATGCTCCACGTGCGCGGGTCGCGGTAGTAGCCCATGAAGACGAGTGCTTTGACGCCTTGAAACCCGCCCCGAAGGAGGTCCGAACTGCTCGCTTCGAGCGACGAAAGAACGCGGTCTTGATCGGCGGCGGAGAGCTTCGAGAATCGTGAAAAGAGCCCACAGCCTATGGGCGCGAGCTGTTCGATGTAGTCGAGGAACTGCAAAAGGTCTTTTCGGATGGGCGCATCCATCGAGGCGACGTAGCCATCGATGAAGGACACGACACCGACGTCGTCGGGACTCGGGACGTCGGGTCCGCCATCGCTCGCAGCGATGCGTCGCGAGAGCGCCACGACGGTATGCCACGCTCCCTTCGACAGCACGAGGGGAGCGGCAGGGCCCCCGGGTAGGCTCGCGTATCCCGTCGTTCGCACGACTGCAAGCGCACCCGCCACTGTCACCGCTCCGCCAAAGAACAGCAGCTTTCGGCGTGAAACCTTACGAGGTTCGGTAGCCATGCGTTCTTCAACTCTCCGCCTTTTTCGTGCTACAGGCAACGCCAACGAGATCGCACGCGAGCGCATCCATGCGTTGGCGTGCATCGCAGCGAGGGCCACCATCATGTCCATCCGAGTGTTCGGTCTTACGGGCGGTATCGGCAGCGGAAAGAGCGCAGTCGGCGCCTCCTTCCGAAGGCACGGCATTCCGACCATCGACGCGGACCAGCTGGCGCGCGAGGTCGTTCTGCCCGGGACCGAGGGCTACGAGGAAATCGTTCAGGCGTTCGGACGTGAGGTCCTCCTTCCCGATGGAACACTCGATCGCGCGGCACTCGGCATGCGTGTCTTCTCAGACCCCGAGGGTCGAAAGACGCTGAATCGCATTACGCATCCACGTATCAACCAGCGCATGCTCGAAAGCGCGCAGCGTCATGCAGACCTCGGCTACGAACTCGCTTGCTACGAAGCCGCGCTCATCATCGAGAACAACGGCGCGGACTTCCTGAGGCCACTCGTCGTCGTAATCGCGAGCGTGGAAACTCGCGTTGGACGCATCGTTGCCCGTGACAACGCGACCACGGAAGACGCCCTGAAGCGCATTTCCGCACAAATCGACGACGCGGAACGAAGGAAGGTCGCCGACTTCGTCATCGAAAACGACGGAACCCTCGAAGACCTCGAGCAGAGAACGGCCACAACGATCGACAAGGTACTGAAATACCTAGGCTTTCCGAAGCTTTCGGTGCCACCACACCATGGCCGATCCGCCTAGGTCGCGGGCGCCGACAGGCGCCTTCAGATGGTCTAGACTGCCGCTGGCGGTGGTGTGCTGACGTGACGGCAGATACGGCGAAACAAGGTACGGGCGTAGCATCGTCCTACGGCGGTCACGAGCCGCCTCGAGGAGACACGGGCGGCGGCGTCTCGTACGCGGGTCTCGTCCTTCTTTTCGCACCGAATTTCCACCAATTCCAGCCCGCGTACGTGCTCGCGCAGAGTCCGCTCATCATCGGGCGCGATCCCAGCTGCGGCGTCTGTGTGCCCGAGCAAGCTGTGAGTCGCCAACACTCGCGCATCGACTGGCAAGGAGAACGATGGATCATCTCCGACCTCGGCAGCCGCAACGGAACCATCGTCGACGGCCGCTACATCACGAATCTCGAGCTGTCTCACAACTGCGAGATTCGCGTCGGTGACGCAATCTTCAAGTTCGTCGAGACCGGCGCGGAGAAGTTCCTTCCCTATCGCATCGACGGATTCGTGCAGCGCCAGCGTCGCGCCCACCTCCTTCATCACGAACTCATTGGCGGCGCACAGATCGACCGTATCGCCGCGGACCTCGAGCGCATCGCGCAAACCGAACTCTCTTGCGTCATTCTCGGCGAAACAGGGACGGGCAAAGAGGTAGCCGCTCGCGGTCTTCATCGCGCATCGGGTCGTACCGGTTCCTTCCAGGCCATCAACTGTGCAGCCATCCCGCACAACCTGCTCGAGAGCGAACTCTTCGGCTATCGCCGCGGCGCATTCTCCGGTGCCGATCGCGACAAGCCGGGTCTCATGAAGTTGGCTGACGGCGGAACGCTCTTTCTCGACGAAATCGGTGACATGCCGCTCGAAGCGCAGGCAAAGATGCTGCGCGTCCTCCAGTCACGAGAGGTCTTTCCGCTCGGCGCGACGACCCCAGAACGCGTCGACATTCGTGTCGTCTGCGCAACTCACCGCGACCTCGTGCAAAACGTTCGGGAGAATCGTTTCCGCGGAGACCTATTTGCGCGGCTCAACGAGCACATGGTCCGCTTGCCTCCGCTCGCGGAGCGCAAGGAAGACATCTACCTCCTGTCGCATGCGTTCGGTCGGCGCTATGCGGGTCGCGAGACGTCTTTCACCTTCTCGTTCTTCATGGCGCTCCTGCACTACGACTGGCCGTTCAATGTGCGTGAGCTCGAGAGCTGCATCAAGCGTGCGATTGCACTCGTGGGCAATGGCCCAGGTCCGCTCGACAAGCCACATCTCCCAGATGCGATTCGAGAGCACATGAAGGCCTACGCCGACAAGGTTCCGCTGGCGAGCGCAGCCCGAGCTTCGATTCCTCCGACGTCGTCGATTCCCGAGGTCCGTCGCGACGCTCCGAACGGCGATGAACTTCGCGCGCTGCTCACCAAGCATCGCGGCAACGTGGCTGCTGTTGGACGCGAGTTCGGCAAAGAGCGTATGCAAGTGCATCGCTGGCTTCGCAAATACGACATCAATCCCGACGACTACCGCTGACGCAGAGAGAGCGCGTCGCGGCCCTCAGGGGCTTCGGCCTTCGTCGTAGCCGACGATCTTCGTGCCGGCGTTCGTCTGACGCAAGAGCAACGTCACCGATGAGCCGAGCACGGGTTCACCGGGGCCCTGCGGCGCAACCAGCGGGACGCGAAAGAACACGTCACCATTTTCGACGCTGAGCGGAAGATCCTTCTTCTCGTACTCCGCCCTCCGCGCAAGCGTCGCTTCGCTCAAGCGCGCAAAGGGCTGCCCCCGGAGGCGCCCATAGTCATAGAGACGAAAGCGCTGACGCCAGAGTTCGACGGGATTGGACGCTCCGAGGCCACCGCTCAAGAATTGGCCCCCCGAGGGAACGAACAGAGCCGTCAGCTGGCGCATGTCTTCGTCGACCAGCGCATCGAGAAAGGCTCGCGCGATGGGCTCCGCGGAGCGCAGGTCTTGCGCGGGCCGAAGCACCGACGTACCGCGCGCTTCCGCCTCGAGCGCAGGTTCCGGAAGGCTGAGCTCCCGTGCCAGAATCGGAGGCCGTGCGGTCGGGGCCACCCCTACGGTCGACTCTTGGTTCGCGACCTCCGCTCGATTCGAAGCGCATCCAAAGAGTGCGAGAAGAACGAAACGGGCTGCCCTTCCCCTCAAAACGCCTCGGTCTTGGGCTCGCGATCGCGCTCGAGAATGAACAACGAGGAACCTCCATTCGACTCGGGGGCTCGCTTCCAATGCGGAGGCGGCAAAAGCTCGCCGCTCGCGGGCGGAAACACCGAGGCGGGAGAAGCCGACGAAGGTGGCGCGGAACCGCGCACAGGCCCGAAGTCGCTCGCCAAGAGGGAGAAATGGACCTGCGAGAGCTCCGGGATCTTCCGGCGCAGATGCAGGTCGTCGCCAATGAGCGCTTCTGCATCTGCCTTTCCGGCGAGCACACGATAAGCCATGGGGGCCGCGCGGTTGGCACCGATGAGGTATTCGCCGTTCGAAACAATGACGTTGAGTGCGACGGGCGGGGCGCCAACTTCGGTGCCGATGCTATCGATGAGCGAGTACGTCGACCGCAAGGCTTCGCACGCGCGAGGCGCAGGCACTTGTTCGAGCTTGCCGCCGTCGTGCAAGAACGCGAGGAACAAGTGGAACACCACTTCGGCGTCGCTCTCGCCTCGGATACCTGGCCTCAAGAACTCAGGAATGCTCTCGACGAGGCGTGCACGAATGTCCGAGAACGCATTCACCGTCCCCGTCTGGGCGAACAGCCACTCGCCGTAACGGAAGGGGTGCGTATTCTCGGGACGTAGCGCCCCAACCGTCGCCGAGCGGACGTGGCCGACGAGCATGTCAGCACGAATGTCGCCCGCAATGTCGTGCGGGAGCAGGAGGTCGCGGTCGTCCGAAGGACGCCGTCGCATGAGCACCTCACCCCCTTGGTAAAAACCTATACCCCAACCGAGCGGAACTCCGGCGCTCGTGACGCGAAGTGCAGCCGTCTCGCTCGCGAGTACCGCGCCGAGAAGATCCGTACGATTTCCAACGACTCCGAACAGACGTGCCATGAGTTTATGCTTCTCCCGCAGATGCTAGCGGCGCTTCGTCTCGTGAATGGGGCTCTTTCGCGAACTTCGCAAGTCCCTCCCGAGTACGTTCTCGAGATCGCTCTCGATGGCGATCGGCGATGGCTCGAAGAACGACCGGTGCGAACACCGACCACAAAAGAGCCACGATCCAAACATGCGTTGTCACGGCCTCTTTGGCTACCCCTGTACCTTTACTTTGTCATGGCAAAGGTCTCGGGGCCAGTCACTTTGCGCAAACTCACTTGTTCGGAGGCACAACGAACGGAACGACGTGTTCCTTCCCTTCGAACGTCGATCGGTAGCTCATGGCTGCATGCTGCGTCGCAAAGGGCCCGACGCGGACGCGGAACCAGGTGCCGCGGCCGGGGACGTCGGCTTGCTGCACGTAGGCTTTGTGCCCCCGTGCGCGCAGGTTGTCCGCAAACTGGCTCGCTTCTTTTTGGGTGCGAAAGGAGCTTACCTGGAGTTGGTAGCCTCCTTCCTTACCGGCGGGGGCCGGCGCCTGTGCGTTCGTCGCTTGCTCGGACCGCTCGACCGCGCTCTTCGTGAGCGCGTCGCGCGGACGCGTGATGACCGAAGTGGCCTGGAGAACATTCTGCGCCGGAAGTGGCACGACGGGGAGTCGATCCCCAGCTGCAGGCGGCGCCACGCCAGGAGGGCCACTGATGTCGAGCGGTTGACCATTGTTGGTCATGCCCGCCGGGATTTGCACGCCCACGGGAGCCGCTGCTGTCGTCGTCGGGCCGGCACCTTGCGCGATTGGAGCTGCCATCGCGAGCTGCGGGCCGGGGCGCATTGCCGCGAGCGCCGTGGTGGGATTGTCGGAGTCACTTAGCGTGCCGGGAAACGTGACGTCCTTCGCAGATAGGTCCGAGGGCTTCGGCCCTGGCGCAGCGCTACCTTGCGCGCCCGGCATGGCCGCATTCGCACTCATGCGCGCAGAAACGAGCTCGGCCAGCGGATCTTGCTTGGCCGGCTGCGACTGAGACTTCTTGCCGCTGAACGCCAAGAATCCAAAAAGCGCACAGGCGAGCGTTGCTCCCGCGAAAGCCATCGCGATTCCTCGCGGGTTTCGTGCGTCCGCTTCGTCCTCCTGGATTCGCTCGAGATCGCGCATGCCGTCTGCTCTCATGACCATGACCTAGCGCTAGCCCGATGGTTGTTCCGCGGCCAAGTTTTGGGTAGAAACGAGAGCGTGCGGCAAGCCATTCGCGTGACGTCCTCCACCTTGGCCGCAAGTGTAGTCGCGCTGCTCGCGGCTTGCAGCGAAACGCCCGAAGGGAAGCTCGTCCTCGTTCGCGACGATGCGCTCGATACGAAAACCCCGACGACGCTGGTCCTCGAAGAAGTGAAAGACGGCGTGCGCAAGGAGCTTTCTCGGAAGCCATGGGCAGCGGGGGGCCTCGAGCTCGGGACGCTTTCACGGTCGGAATCGGGACAATTTCGTGCTTATGGCCTCGACGCGAAGGGGGTTCCTTCCCACGGAGGCAAGACCCTCGCGCTCGCCTATGAATCGCTCGAATCGGCGCGCATTCCGCTGTTCGTCGCGCCCGTCGATCGCTTCGTTCACCTCCCCGGCACAGTCGATACGGCCGCACTTCCCAAGCCCATCATGGCAACCGAACGCGTCGTCGTGCTTCCTTCGTCGGGAGGACTGCTGACCGCCTACGACCTGCTCGCGCTCGCCAGCGTAGACCTCATGGCGAACCCGAAAGCCGCGACCATCGCCGCCGTCGGGTCCAAACTGTTGCTCGTCAATGACACCGGCGCAACGAGCCATGACCTCTCGACGAGTACGACGACAGCGCTCTCGAGTTTGCCCGATGCTCCAGACGTCGCAGGGGGAAATGCCGTCGCAGCAGGAACCACGAACGTTTATGTCGTAGGTCCCACGCGCTCTACACCCTCCTCTACCGTTTGGTATTGGGGCGGAGAATCGACCGTCGCGCGCACCGCCCTTTCCGCCCCGCGCGCGCACGCAGCAGCGGTATTCGCGCCGGGTTTGGGCCTCGTCGTCATGGGCGGCGGAGTCGAGAACGCCGAGGTCGTGACCCCGGGCGCGAGTCAGGCGTTCTCGCTGCCGGCCTCGACGAAAACTGTGCAGACTGCATGCAGCACCGGCGGAACGCGCCTTCTCACAGTGGATGAGCTCGGAGCCGTTTCGACATTCGACGCATCTTGCCGCCAAACGTGCCCTATGGATCCGTGGCCCCTCCCCGTGATGAAGCCGAAGAATGCGAGCCTCGCGTGCGTGCGGGGCCGCGTTCTCTACGCCACCCACGACGACGTCGGGCTCCTGCATGCCTTTGCCCTCACGAAGGAAGCCTCGGCGGAGCTTCCGCTGCCGGCGGGCCGAAAGGGCGCGACGCTTTTCCCTCTGCCGACGGAGCACGTCGCGCTCATCGGAGGCGCGAGCTCTATCGACGTGGTAGCGGTACCCGAAAGCCTGGCCCCGCGATGACGTCCTCGAGTGGCCCTTCGTCGAAGGTGTTTGGCCACACGATGCTGTTTCGAACGCTACCGCCGATCTCGGCGCCCGCGCCGATGATCGCACGAAACACCTCACCCGCGACCTCGGCGCTCTCCGCGACGTAGCTCGCGTTCGCTGGGTCCTTTGCGTTCATCACGTTCGCGTGGCGCGCGAGCCACTCGAAGTTCGCGCGCGCATATGCGTCGATGCTGCCGATATCGTGCGTGTTCGCGGTCGTGACGAGAGCCCGCACAGTCTCTCCGCGCAAGAGCGCAGGAATCCATGCGTCACCTACGAGGCAACCTTCTCCTGGAAGCAACGACAAGCAAGCTTCGGAGATGACCGAAATTCCGAGAAAATCTCCCCCGCGCTCTTCGGCCGAAACCGACGTCGTCCGGAGACGAACGATACGGCCTTCGGCGTCGATGCCGACACTTCCCTCGCCTTTGGGACGCGCCCGGACCGCAAGCGTTGCAAGCGGACTCTCGGCGCCATGCACGCGGGCGAGCGCACGCACGTCGAGATCCGACAGAATGTCTCCGTTCCAGATCACGAGATCGCTGCCCGCCGGGAAAAGGTTTCGTGCGAATGCTCGCGCCACGCCCCCCGCGGTTCCCAGCAAGGTCGTCTCCTCCGAAATCGCGACTTCACGACCAGAATCCCGAACGAATTCAGACAATTTCGACGCATTGTAGAAGCTGTTGATCACCGTCGCCGACGGCGCCGCCACCTCGATGCTCGAAAGTACGTGAGAGATAGCGGGCAGGTTACCGATCCAGACGAGAGGTTTCGGTAGCGCATCTGTGAGTGGCCGGAGGCGCGTCCCGAGTCCCGCCGCAAGAATCATCGCCGCGAGCGGCCGCGAAGGTTCTGTCATCTTCGGCTCCGCATCATGGACGAGAACTTGGCCTTTCGCGAGCCCTTGCGATAGCCCACGTTCATGCGCCTCCAATCCGCAGCGCGAAAGACGGAGAACGCCACTCGGCGTTCGCCGATCCGCGCCTTCGTTTCCGGTTGGCTGCTGCTTTCCTTCGCGCTCGCGGCCTCTGCCGCTTGCGGTAGCGATGCAGTCGCAACGGAGCCCTGCCGCCGTATCGAAGAGGTTCGGTGCGAGCGCGCCGCCGCATGCGGTATCGACCTCGGCAGAGTCCCGCACGAGCTCTCGCGGACGCCACAGAACGACATCGACGCGTGCAAACGCTTCTATCGCGATGCTTGCTTGCATGGTCTAACCTCGCAGGTGGACCCGGGCGCACCTGCAACCGACGCGTGCATCGCCGCTCTGAAGACGGGCAGCTGCTCCGTCGTGCTCAAGCCTGGCACCGCGCCTGCGTGCGCATTTCTGAATCAACCGCCGCCCGACGCAGGCACGGCAGTCGTCGACGCGGGCTCCGACGTCGTTGCCGACGCCGCGACCGACTGATGGCGCGCCGGAAGGCGCATGGACACGAAGCGAGCCACGACCGCGTTTGTCAGTGGCTGACACATCTTGAGCCAGTTTGAGCTGTCCCGCTTTTCGCTCCCCTGCCAAGTTTTGGAGGAAATACTGCGCCGCCAGGCTGGCATGGTGACTGCATTGAGTCGGTTGCATGAAGAACCGCGCGATTGCCTTGTCCGCTCTCTTTGGTGTCATTGGACTCACCCTCGCGTGCTCCGGCACCGGTCTCATCGTCGATCCGGACGGAGGAGAGCTCGCGGACAGCGGTCACACGCCGCTTCCCGAAGACAGCGGTCGACAGGTCGATACCGGGACGCAGCGAGACACCGGCCCCCAGCAAGACACTGGCACGGAGATCGATAGCGGCGACCCCATCGACGCGAGCACGAAGGATTCGAGTGCGAAGGACGCCGCGCCTCCCAAGGACGGCGGCATCGGCGGCGATAGTGGCAAGGTTTGTTACGACGGCACGCTTGCGGGCATCTACCCGACGCAGGCCCCGCAGCTGCATCAAAACAAGGCGACCCAAGCAGACATTCAGGCCTTCTACAACGCGTGCTTCTCGCTCGGAGCCAATCAGGCAACCTGCGACGCGTACGTAGGGACCAAGGCCGCGCCGCTGCATCAACCGGTCGTCAACTGTATCTTCCCCTTCTACAACCCCGCGCTGACACTGCAGACGCTGCAGCAGCTGCCCTCGCCTGCGCTCCTTCCCTTCGGAGACAGCTCGCTCGGCGTGAACGTAGGAGCGTGCCGAGCTCTAGCGGCGAATGCACCCGCAGGCTGCGCGCTCAGCTCCGCCAATCTGGCCGTCTGCACGACCGCCACGTGCGAATCGTGCAGCGACGACGCGTCGTACGACGCCTGCCTCGTCCAATCCGCGGCCGAAGACTGCGCTTCCTACGTGCCGGGGGCAGCTTGTGATGCTGCGGTTGCCAATGGGGCAGCAGCAGCAGACGCCCTTTGCGGAGTCACCGGACTCACCTTCGACGACTACTACTTCAAGGTCGCGACGGCCTTCTGCGGCCCATAGTGGATGGCGCGTCGACGTCTGCGGCCTATCAGTCCGCATCCGGGTCGTCGACGATTTCGACTTCGCTGCTCTCGGACTCGAGTTCTAGCTCCGATTCGCCTGCCATCATCGGAGGCGGACGGAGCGACTCAGGCACGGCGGGCGCGTCGAGATAGACGCGATCCATCCTCACCTGATCGCCGAGCTCGACACGCCAGTACGAAGGCGCGTCACCCGAGCGACAGCCGAGCGTCCAGGATGGCGCCGCGAGAATGCGAAAACGACTCCCGGCGGGCTGTCGCTGCTCGCTCACGTGACGGTGCCCATGGAGCACCAGCGTGACGCCGAGGCGATCGAAGAGCTTCGCGACCTCGGAAGCATCGTCGAGGCGCATGCCCATTTCCGGCGGCGCTCGTTTCCCGATGCCCCAAGGAAGCGGAACCACGTGATGATGAAGACCGACGACCCGGTGACGCGCGGCGCGCCATTCGGGTGTTTGCGCGAGTGCTTCGAGGTCCCGCGCTTGGGCTGCGCCGACGCCGCCGTTGTGCCGATAAAAGCGAGGCTGGCCTTTCGCGCACGAGTCGAGGCCCACGAGCATGACGCCGGAATCGGGGAAGAACCGATGCCACATGCCCGTTGACGAGACCGGGAGAGAGATTTGTTCGAGGAACGCATTCCAAGAAGCGCGCTTCGATTCGGGGGTCTGCTTGGGCCGCGTGCTCCCGAGCAGTGGGAACAGGTAGAGGTCGTGGTTGCCCGGCACCGCGAACAGCATCCCTGCGGCGCGAAAACGCTCGAACGCAGCGAGCACGAGTTCATAACCCACGCCGTTGTCGGTCAGGTCACCCGTGACGAAGACGGCATCGATGTCACGCGGAAGCAGGCGCGATGCCGAAAGCAGACGCAAGTTCGCGTTGTGAGGCGTCGTGCGCAAGAGATGCTCGATCGCTCCGTTGGTCGGCTGGTCTCGTGCGAGCGTTCGGTAGTCACGTCCTTCGAGACGGCACGCCTTCCGCGCCGCGCGCTCCCACGGTTCGCCGGGGCCGATGGCCCTCACCGAAGGCACGGCGTGCTCGAAGCCGTCGCGGTCGACCAGAAGAACCTTCGGAGACCTCTTGCCGCGACGGTGGAGGACTTGCCAGCCTGCCTCTTCCCACAGGATTTCGTATTCCGTGGGGTTCCATCGCAAGGGTGACTTGCCGCGCCTCACGAGACGGAGTCCGTCGTGGAACGTATCGCCGTACGTGCTCACGTGCAGATCGGAGACGTGTGCGATCGTGAGGGTCTTCACGCTCGCTCGCTACATTCCGGATACGATCTGGAATCCTTCACCGTCAGGGACGAGTACGAGCCTGTTGTCGGAGACGCTGTGGCGCCATTCGTCGTTCTTCTGCCCGGGAATGCGATAGCTCGCCGAGTAACTGTAGTCGACGAACACTTCTTTGCGCTCGGTGAACGTGACGCGCCGGTAGCGGATCTCGTAGCGAATCGTCTTCGTCTTGAGAAATGTACTCGTGAGGTAGTCCTTGAGACCCGCGTAGTCGATGTCGTCTTCGACGTTCGCGTTGCCACCGTTCTCGTAGTAGCGCTTGCTCGCCATCTTCACGAGGAGGCCGACGTCCTTGTCTTCGACAGCGTGGCGATACTGCTCGCAGAAGAGAACCACTTTCCGGTTTTCCGATGTGTCTTCGACGTCGGTGTTGGGAATGTAGTTCTTCGAACAACCCGCGAGGGCAAGAAGGCTCGTCAGCCCGAAGGTGGCGAGGGCGGTGCGGCGAAAGGCGGAGGTTCGGGTCAGGGCTTCGAGCATGGCTGAGCGGGGTGCGGGGCGTCGAGTTGCGGCCTTTGGGGCAAAACCCCCGGAACCGATTGGATATTCCGCCACCCGGCGGGGCCGAGTATAGCCAGAAAGCCCTCCCCCACGTCGAAAAACTCGAAAGATCCCAAAAAGGCCCGTTTGGCGGGTAGTTTGGAGCCAAAGCGCGAGGAAGAAAACATGTCTATCGGGGGTCTCGTTCAATACACCGCAGAACACGGCGTGGCGGTCCTGACACTCAGCGATCCGCCGGCCAACGCCTACACGCACGAGATGCTGAAGGAGCTCGACAACGCGATACTCGAAGCGCGTTTCGACAACGACGTCCACGCCATCGTGATCGTGGGAACGGGCGACAAGTTCTTCTGCGCCGGCGCGAACATCAACATGCTGCGCGAGGCGGATGCCGTCTTCAAATACTACTTCTGTCTCCATGCAAACGAGACGCTGCTTCGCCTCGAGCACACACCGAAGCTTTGCATCGCCGCGCTGAATGGTCACGCCGTCGGCGGAGGGCTCGAAATCGCGCTCGCGTGCGACATGCGCATTGCGCGGGCTGGGACGGCCCAAGTCGGTCTGCCCGAGATTCATCTCGGCGTCTTGCCAGGCACGGGAGGCACGCAGCGTCTCGGCCGCATCCTCGGCCGCGCGAAAGCCATGGAGCTCATGCTCGAGGGCTCGAAGTTCAGCGTCGACGAAGCAAAACAGCTCGGCCTCGTGAACAAGGTCATCGACGCCGAGACGAGCGAGGGCTTCCTAGAGGAGGTCATCACCTACGCGCGCAAGTTCGTCCCCCCGACCGGAGCTTCGCTGGCGGTTGGGCGCATCAAGCGCGCATTGCAATCGGGGCTCGAGATGGGGCTCGAACAAGGGCTCGCCCTCGAGCGCGAACTCCAAGCCGAGCTCTTCGCGTCGGACGACGCGAAAGAAGGCCTCACGGCGTTCGGCCAGAAGCGCCCGCCTGCATTTCGCGGCAGATAGAATCGCCTTCGCGCATTTGGCACATTTTTACACCCGGTGCCATTATTTGCTAGCCAGGGCGGAATCCTGGGGTAAAACACGGGCATGGCGGAAGCACGACTTCGGCGAACCCCACGCGAACAGCGCGTATCGATGGTCCACAACTTGAGCGCGCGTTGGGAAGACGACGCCCTACTCACGGACACGCCAAGTACGGTTCGCGGCAAACGTTTCATCACGTCGAGGGACCTGCTCGTCCTCGAGCTTGCCCGACGATGCGATACGCTCGACGGCCCTCAGGCCTTCGAGAAGAGTCGCCAGTAGTAGTCCATCGTCGCCTCCGCATCGAGACGCGATAGGAACGTCGAGTACGCCATCCAAATCGCGAGACCATTCAGGTCGCGGAACATGGGGGGCAAGTACTTCGGCGGTCTCACGACGCCGTCCTCTGCGCGCGCCGCGAGGACCGGCACGTCTTCGTGCGCGACCTTGCCGACGAACAAGAACGGAATGAGGTCCGTTCGGTTGTGCTGGATGGCGCTCTGGATGAACGCGTAGTTGAGAACGATACCTTTACAGTAGCAGGCGTCCTTCGTGAAAGGCGCACCGCCCTCGAGCACACCACCACGGAAGACGCGACTCGTATTGGTGAAACACTCTTCCTCGTCGTAACCCTCGGTGCGGTACCACTCGAAGACGTCGAGAAAGCTCGCCCCGTCTTCTGCCTTGTCGACCGAGAGAATGCGGTCGTTCAAGCGTCGCGCACGCTTTGGATACGTGCGGAACGTGAACATCTCGAGGAGCGCCGCCAGGCCTTCTTGCACGGTGGTCGTCCGCGGCGGGCCTTTCGACAGCCACTTCGCGACACCTTGCTGCTGACCGTTCAGAGAGGTCGCGACGTGTACCCACCCTTCGTGGACCTCGAGGATGTCGATGTCACGCGGTGAAAAGCGCGCCCCCGTCCGGACCTTGACGTAGTCGCTCCCGGCAGCGGCGTCGCTGATGATCTCATCGTCGACTTGCACGCGGACGGTGTCGTCGCCGAAGTAGTGCAGAAAGCGCTTGTTGAGATCGTCGGCAGCCTTCGCGGCCGTAATCGTGCGCTCCTCGGTGGCGCCGAGAGCCTTCTCGTTGATGGTCGTGAGAATGCTGTAGAGGCGATGCCCGAGATCGCGAACGGTGAGGACGCCGTCGGGGAACTTGTCCTTCGGCGACCCATAGAGCTTTCGTGAATAGCCGTAAAAGAGGGGTGTGCCGCGGGCGCCCAACATGCGGACGACGTCGCGATATTCGAGCGCCGTTCGGTCCAGGATTTGGCCGATGGCATCGGTTTCACCGAGGTCGCGCGCGATGTCGCGGGAGATTTCCTCGAACTCCTGCTCTTTCGCCTTCACGTCGAAGCCGAGGTCGAGGGAGCCATAGTGTTCCGCGCCGACCTTCGGCATCTCTCGATGCTTGCTCTTGGCGAACTGCTCGTAGGCATCGTTCGGCCATCGAATGGCCTGAAGGACACGGATGGGGCGCTGCGCCTCGACGATGCGGGAAGCGAGCTGCGAAACGAGCTCCTTGTAGCTGCGCCAAGGGCCGGCGGCAGGCATCGGTGGGATGGACGGCAGATGGGCGGCCGGCGTTTCTTCCGGGGCGGCAGAAACGGGACTGAGGGAAGCCTTGCGATCGGGACGTGCGGACTTGTCGACCTCGCCCTCGTCCTTGACTTTTCGCTCGGTACTGCGCTCCGCCATGTTTATGTATGTTCCACCAAATGGCGCAAAAGCGCCAGCTTCTTGGCTACACGTGCTTGGCGAGTTCGCCGAGTACGTCGACTTCGCGGACGCGCTCGGCTTCGGCGCGATAGCTGAGAACGATGCGATGACGAAGAACAGGGAGGAGCATCGCCCGCACGTCATCGATGTCGGCGGCAGCTTCTCCGCGAAGAGCCGCACGTGCTTTCGCTGCAAGGACGAGCGCCTGCGATCCACGTGGCCCGGCCCCGAAGCGGACGAGCTTCTTCACGATGTCGACATTCGAAACCTCGGGACGCGTCGCTCGTCCCAGCGACACGGCAAGCGCAACGGCCTCGTCCGTCACGGGCATGCGGGGAATGAGTCCCTGGAGCGCACGAACCTCCTCCCCTTCGAGTACGCGTGGCACTGTGCCGACATCGCTGCTCGTCGTGCGACGCGCAATTTCGCGCTCTTCGGTCTCCGACGGGTAGTCGACGTTGATCTCGAGCAAGAAGCGGTCGAGCTGGGCTTCGGGCAGAGGATAGGTGCCCTCCTGCTCGATTGGGTTGCGCGTCGCAAAAACCTGGAACGGGTCTGGAAGGGCGTGCGTGCTCATACCGACCGTGACCTTCCGTTCCTGCATCGCCTGCAAGAGAGCCGCCTGAGTCTTGGGCGGCGTGCGGTTCACTTCGTCGGCGAGAACCAAGTTGGCGAAGATGGGCCCCTTCAGGAACTTCACACTGCGGCGGACATGGTTGCCGGACTCTTCTTCTTGAAGGACGTCCGTTCCGGTAATGTCGGCGGGAAGCAAGTCGGGTGTAAACTGCACGCGCCCGAACGAGAGGTGCAACGCCTCCGCGAGCGACGAAACGAGAAGGGTCTTTGCGAGCCCCGGCACTCCCACGAGCAGTGCATGACCGCGCGCCAGAAGCGCGATGAGCATGAGCTCGATGACTTCCTCCTGGCCGACGACGCGCGCGGAAAGGGCGTTCATGAGCAACGACCGGGCGCCAGCGGCACGCTCGAGCAAAGCTTTATCCGACATGCCCTTGTCTTACACCGTCTTGAGCGGACGACGCGGGAAATGCGCCAGGCCGGCCAGCATCAAACAGCGAGAGGGGCGGGGGCGTGTGCCTCCCTCCTCTCCGCGACCGATCTGCAAGCAGCGCCTTCTGGGCCTTTAGGTCATTGGCTCGATCCGAGCGCAACGTACATCATACCCGTGGAGATGTTGCCACCGAAGAAGTCGAAGCGGCCGTCCTTGTTGAAGTCAGCGTAGCCGAACCCGTATTGTTGGCTCAAAGCGCCAAAGTTCGTGAGGATCGTCGACGTCGCGGCGAACGTGCCGTCTCCGTTGCCCCGCCAGTAGAGGATGTCGCTCGTCATGTAGTCGTTCGTAACGATGTCGAGCTTGCCGTCTTTGTCGAGATCGATCGCATAGGTTTGCATGTTGTACTGCCCCGCGCCCCCTACGAGAACGGAAGCCTTGAACGAACCGTCCCCATTGCCGAGGGCGACCGCAAGGCCACCACCGATGGAGCCCATCACGAGGTCCTGCTTCCCGTCCCCATCGAGGTCCGCGGCATCGGCGAACCATACACCGCCACCTCCGGCGTGCGTCACCGTGACTTCCGGCTTGAAGGTTCCATCGCCGTTTCCTACTGCCACGGAAACGAGCGCCCCATCGAAATACCTGGTTACGATGAGGTCTGGCTTGTTGTCGCCGTTCACATCGCGAATCTTCACGTGGAGGCCATTGGCTCCCACCGCCGTGGTAGTGGGGGCATTGAATGTTCCGTCGCCGTTTCCGAGCGAAACGATGACGCCTGTGGACTTGGCGCTCCCCACGATGTCGATTTTGTTGTCTCCGTTCAAGTCCGCGAGGGCGAACCAGTAGTTCTGAGCTCCAATCACGACGGGCGTACCTGGCATGAAGGTACCGTCACCGTTCCCCAGTAGGACTGTCGCTTTATCGGAGGCATCCGAGACGACGACGTCGGGTTTCGTGTCGTTGTTGATGTCTGCGACCGCAACGCTGAACGAGCTAGCGGCGCCGGTCGGAACGTTGACTCCGGGTTTGAACGTGCCGTCACCGTTGCCGAGGCGCACCTCGAAACTCGCCGAGCCGTTCAGCGGAATGACGAGGTCGAGCTTGCCATCCTTGTCGAGGTCCGCGGCGGTCACGGCATTGACCGGAGCGCCTGCAGTGACGCCGGAGCTTACCGGGCTGGCGCTCGAAACGGTGCTGTAGAAGTATGTGAACTTGTCCTTACCCGTCACAGCACCCGTGTTCGGGTTCGTGATGAGTACGTCGGCGAGGCCCGGCTTGCCGAGGTTCGCGCCCGTCGTGCACGTGAGCGTCGTTGCGTTCGTCACGTTGACCGCCGTTGCAGCGACGCCGCCGATCTTGACGTCGACCGTGCCCGAGGTCGCGAAGTTCGACCCGATGATGGTGACGTTCGTTCCGCCAGCCGTGCCGCCGAGGTTCGGAGTGATGCTGGTGAACGTCGGAACGGGCGCACACTTCTTCGTGCCCGGATCGCAGAGGCCGCTCGTGCAGTCTCCCGCGACCTTGCAGTTCTTGGTGTCTGCGCACTTGTTGCACTTCGCTCCGCCGCAGTCGACGTCCGTCTCGTCGCCGTTCAGCTTCGTATCGGTGCACGTCGGAGCAGCTTCGCACTTGCCTCCGGTACAGATTCCGCTCTTGCAGTCGCCCGCGGCTTTGCAGGCTTGGGGAACCTCGCACTTGCCGCACTTCGCTCCGCCGCAGTCGACGTCCGTTT
>JAXLYO010000010.1:0-287259 GCA_046351415.1 Polyangiaceae bacterium
TTCGCTTCGAATGCAGAGCGCCAAGCCGCGTTGTCGTCGACGTCGACCGCAAGACCCGATTCGTGATTGCTGTTGCCCGGCGTCGCGGCGAGACCGATGCCGCATCGACCTTGCTTGAACCAGCTGTAGAGCAAGAATTGCTGCGGAAGCGCACGGGTGGCGGAATTGATGTTGAGCGTCACGGCACGAGCAGCGGCAACCTTCGCGAGTGCCGTGGCAGCGGGCGTCTGCAAGTACGGAAATACGGCGGGCTCCATCGTCGTGTTGGCGATCTTGAGCTCGGTGAACGACCCCGGCTTCAAGCATTGAATCTCCGCGATGAGCTGAACGGAAAGTCCCTTCACGGACGTCGTCGTGCACGAGTCGGTGACGGCCTTGCTGACGGGATCCGTCGGGACGAGCGCTTCCTTCGCCTCACCGATCGGAGGCGGCGTGGGTGATTCGGAAGCACACGCAGCGATGGAAAGCGTGACGACACTCGCGAGAACGAAAGAAAGTTGTGCCTTCATGTGGACCACTCGGAGCTCTGGACGACGGGTAACTGTAGCGCCCTTTCGCGATCGAGGTCGAGGTTCCCCACGTGGAGCGAAAGCGGCGTCTGCACCCACTTGTAGATAGATGTAGCAAAAAGCCGCGCGAACCGCCTCACCCAGGTTTCGAGCGTCGCACTCGCCATGTCCGGAAACATGACGGAGAGGACGGCGAGGACTTCCGATGGTGCCATCTTTTCGCCGGCGTAGAGCGCAAAGCACGCGTCGAGCACCGGGAATGGCATGAGGTCTTTCTCGTCCTCCTGATCGTCTGCGAGCTCTGCCGATGCGGGCTTCTGCAGCGTGAGAGCAATGCCTCGATGAGCGGTGAGCTTCTCCTTCTCGAGCAAGTAGTCGAGCACGTAGTTGACGACGGTCTTCGGGACATTCGCGATGACGCTGAGCGCCCCTTCCATGTCGCCGCCGATGGTCGTGTACCCGACCGCCTTCTCGCTCATGTTGCTCGTCTGGAGGAACAGCCCTCCCGACGAATTCGCCCAGGTCCACATGCGCTCGGCGCGGATACGCGCCTGCACGTTCTGACGTGCAGCAGCGGTCACCGTCTCTCCGGGTTGGAGCATCTTTTCTGCTTCGAGCAGCTCTTGCTCGAAGGCTTCGTCGATGGGAAGAACGACGAACGGGGCCCCCACGTTGCGCGCCGCTTCTTCGGCTGCGGCGCGGGTTTCGGCGGAGGAATACCGCGACGGCATGTAGAACGCGCGAAGAAGCTCGGCTGCTTTCGCTTCTCGCTCGGCTTCGGGGTAGCGTCGGTCGACGTAGCGACGTGCGATGAGCAAGCAGAGCAGACTGTCGCGGCCGCCAGAGAGCGACACGCCGATGGTACGAAAGGCTTTCGTCTTCTCGAAGTAGTCACCCACGCCGAGCGCGAGCGCGTCGAGCAGCGTTTCGCAGAACGCGCTGCGACCGTCCGCGCGAGCTTCCGGTCCTGGCAAGAAGAAGCTCTTGTGCATCGGTGCAGGATACACAAGACCATCGCGCTGCGTCTTGCCGGGACATGGAACGACCGAAACCACGGATCCTTGGTCGGCGGCCTCTTGCTCCGCTCGCCACGTCGTATTCTCCCGGCGAAGGCGTCGCGTACGATCGAGGTCGACGGTGACCATCGTGATTTGTTCGGAAAAGCGCGGTGCCTCGAGCAGGCGGCGCCCGTTCTGGAAGACCAATCCACCACCGTCGAAGATGAGACCGTCGTTCGCGCCTACGAGGTTCACGTAGGCTACCGTGGCTTGGTTGTCCGCCGAACGCGTCGCCAGCATTTCCCGCCGTGTTTCATCGACGTAGAGGCGGAAGGGCGAGGCCGAGAGGTTGCAGACGAGCTCCGCGCCTGCGTGCGCCCGCCTTCGCATGGGGCCTTCGGGAGACCACACGTCTTCGCAAACCTCGAGTGCGATGGTGCCGAAGTCGAATGTGAACACGAGATCGCCGAACGGAACGCCGTGCACCTCGCGACGAAGACCGGCCATCCCTCGCGCGAACGTGCGCGCTTCATAGAAGACGTTGTAG
Source organism: Polyangiaceae bacterium (assembly GCA_046351415.1). Taxonomy (GTDB): domain Bacteria; phylum Myxococcota_A; class Polyangia; order Polyangiales; family Polyangiaceae; genus JABFRG01. Next base: position 2,055 of record JAXLYO010000010.1, read on the forward strand.
GTCGGTAGTTTCTCCTTCGGTACGAGACCGAGGATGCGCCCCTCGTGAACGAGCGCCGCTGCGTTGTAGACATGCGCTCCCGAAAGCACCGAGAGGCCGACGGCGAAGATCGTCGCCAGAGCCGCTGTCTTCTCGGCGAACAGCTCGAGCTCATTCCACTGCGCTGCCACGAAGCTCTCCCATTGGACGAGGTCCTCGGGCGCATAACCACCGAGCGCCTGCTCGGGAAAGAGCGCGAGTGTGGCGCCGCCGGCAGCAGCCTTTTTCGCGGCGTCCGCCAGCTTCTCGCCATTCGAGCGCGTTGCGCCGACGGTCGTATTCACGTTCGCGAGCGCGATGCGTACGAGTCTCATTTCAGTAGCCGGTGCTGGCGATGGTCGGGTCGGGGGTCGTCTGGTAGCGACGATAGTAACGAACCACCTTGGTCACGTAGTCGCGCGTCTGCTCGTAAGGGGGAACGCCGCCGTAGCGCATGACAGCACCGTCGCCTGCGTTGTAGGCCGCGATCGTGAGCACGAGATCACCGTTGAACGCGTTCGCCAGGATGCGTAGGTACCGGACCCCACCGAAGATGTTGTCATGCGGATCGTCGATGTCCTTCACCATCATGTGCCCCGCGGTTTCTGGCATGAGCTGCATGAGGCCACGCGCCCCGGAGGAGCTCACCGCGCGCGGGTCGTAGTCACTCTCGACTTTGATGACGGCGCGCACCAGCTCGACGGGCAATTGGTAGAGGGAGGCCGCCTCTCGGATCCAGCTGTCGTAGCGGGTGAAGCGCGCCGGGTCTTTGTCGGAAGGCGCGACACGCGGAACGCCCACGCCCTTTCCCGAGCCACCGCCACGTGCGACGACCGCAGCGGCGACGCCGGAGGGTTTGGTCGTCGCGAAGTGCACGACGCCCTCTTTGTCGGTCCATTGGTAGATGTCAGCGTGCGCGAGCGGGCACACGGTAGACAGCGTCGTCATGGCGAGGACGCATGGGAATGCCCGTGCCTTCGAGAACCACACACTCCCATGGTACGGTACCGGGCTTTTTGCCGCAACTTCGGGCGACCGCGAGGCATAACGGCGAAGCATGCTGGAAGGAAAGCGCCTTTCCTGGTACCGACATTCCCGTGGCGCCGTGGCAAACACCCCTGCTCGTCGTGACCGTGCTCTTCGCGGTGGTGCTCTTGTGGCGGGTGCGCCCCGTGATGCCTCTTTCCCGCGGCAAAGACCGCCAAGCGATGGCTCGCTTTCGCGCACAGATTGCCGAGGCGAAAGACGACGCCGCCAGGGTGACGGCACTCCGAGAAGCTGCGCTCCTGTGCGCTGCCGCCAAGCGTCCCGCACGCGCCGAGGGGTTCTTCCTTCGGGCGATGCGCCTCGCTCCCGACGACGTCGACATCGTCACGGCGGCCGCAGGGGCCCTTCAGCCTTGGCCGCGCACGCTCGAGGCGCTCTTGTGGCGGAAGCTCTCGGCGAACGAGTGGAACGATGCCTCCGCCCCTTCGATGCAGGCGGCGCTCGGTGCGCTCGCAGAGCTCTACGGCGGGGCGGCGCGCAAACGCACGCGCGGAAAGGCGCTCGCGAACATCGCTGCGCGTCTCCGAGGCACGGCCAGCCCGCGCGCGTAGGAAAGCCCGCCGAGCCGCTCGGCGTATTCAGCGCACTCACCCCGGCGGCCAGAACACGTGGGGCAGCGCATTTCGATGCGAGAGCGCGAGCCAATCCATGAGCCCTGCGACCGTGATGTGGACGAGGAAGCCTTGATAGATGCTCTTCGTTTTCATCGATAGCGAGCCGAGCGCAATGCCAGCGACGATGGCCCCGACCGCTTCGAGATACGGCTTTCCGAAATGGATCATGCAGTACGGGACAGCCATCGAGAAAATCGCGCCCGAGCCCAGGCTCTTCCGAAGGGTACCGAGCCAGAAGCCTCGGAAGAACATCTCGAGCGCGAAGAACTGTGTAAAATACATCAGTTCCCACGCGAGAAAGTCCCAGTAGCTCCGCGATGAGAGTTTGTAAAAGGGGTAGTACGCCCCGAAGTCCGGCTGTCGGGCGACCACGAACATGGCCGGGAGGACGACGCCCAAGAAGAGCCCGTAGATCCAGATGTGATCGAAGAACCCCTTCGTGCGGAGACCCAAGTCACGGAGCGAATCTTTCCGGAAGACGATCTTCCAGATCGAGAACGGAACGACCACGTAACCGGCGATACGCGTGAACGACCACCAGACGTACTCCCAGAGCTCGTCGTATTTGTAGAGTCCGAGTGCGTCCGTCACGGGCAGCGCCCCTGCGGTCCAAGGTGTCTTGCGACCCCAACCATGACGTCCCATCCATTCGCTGAGCTCTTCGAGCTTGGGCCGCACGTCGTGGTCGAAGTAGCTGCGGCCTCCGTAGTATTCCTGCAGCGCGAGAATGAGCGCCACCATCGCAAAGCAGACGAGAGGGCGGGTATCGTACTTCCCTTCCTTCGCCTGCTCCATCCGGTACTCGGCCGCTTCCTTGTCGAGCTCCTGCCAAGTCTTCCGGAACATGCGCCACAGGGCGTAGAGAACGACCGGCAAAATGATGGCCGGCAAGATGGGCTTCACCTTTTCGATGAAGCCGGCAAAGCCCGGAAGGTCGGTATGGCTTGCAGCGTAAGATCGAGGCATCGAGGATTCGAGTGCGCGAGTCGCGCTCAGGCCTTTCCGGCTGAGAGGTCGGCGGCGCGCAGAAGACGCGAGAGAGAGCGCTCCTTGCCGAGCACGAAGAGCACTTGATAGAGGCCTGGGCTCGCCGTACGGCCCGTGAGCGCAACACGGGCGGGCTGGGCGAGGTCCTTGATCTGGATGCTTTCACGCGCAAGGAACGCGTTGGCGCGCTCCTCGAGCGGCGCTTCCTCCCAAGGACCTTCGGCGATTGCGTCGTGGAAGCCGCGAAGAAGCGGTTCGGCGGAAGGGACCAGGAACTTCTGACGAGCCTTGTCGTCCATGACGGGAAAATCGCGGAAGTAGAAGTCGAGACGATCGGCCGCGTCGACGAGCGTCGTGCCGCGCTCTCTAATCGTGTAGAGCGCACGCTTCACCGCACTCGGCTCGACCGTCAAACCGCGCGCCGCCAAGAACGGAAGCACACGCTCGACGTATTCGTCGTCCGGCACGAGCGCTTCGCTCTTCAAGTGCTCGAACTGGATGGCGGCGAACTTCTTGGGGTCGAACTTGCCGTCGGGCTTACCGCAGTGCTCCCACGAGAAAGCATCGATGAGCTCGTCGCGCGAGAACACTTCTTTGTCGCCAAATGACCAACCGAAACGAACGAGATAGTTGAGAACGCCCATCGGCGTGAAGCCGGCGTCGCGATACTCGAAGACACCGACGGCGCCATCGCGCTTCGAGAGCTTCGCTCCAGACTGATTGAGCATCATTGGGAGATGTGCGAACTCCGGCAGAGTGCCACCGACCGCGCGATAGAGCATGATCTGCGGGGGCGTGTTCACCATGTGGTCGCGACCGCGCGCCACGAGCGTGATGCCCATGGTGATGTCGTCCACGACGGCGCCGAAATTATAGAGAGGCACTCCGTCGGACCGGAGCAGAACGAAGTCCTGCTGGGCAGAATTGGGCGTCTTCACTTCGCCGAACACCTTGTCGACGTATACCGTCTCGCCCTCTTGCGGAGCGACGAAGCGAACGACGTAGGGCTTGTCCGGCTCGTCTTTGCGGTGTCGGCAGGTTCCCGGGTACTTGAAGGTCGCCTTCGGGTCGGCCTTCTTGAGGGCTTCACGTGCAGCTTCGAGGTCTTCCTTCGTGCAGTAGCATCGATAGGCTTTCCCAGCCGCGATGAGGCGCTCGGCCTCTGACTTGTAAATGGGGAGCCGCTCCATTTGCGTGTAGGGTCCACGCGTTCCGCCGACCTCGGGGCCCTCGTCCCAGGTAAGGCCGAGCCACTTCAGGGAGTCGAAGATGACCTGGCGGCTCGCGTCGGTCGATCGCTCGCGATCCGTGTCTTCGATGCGAAGGACGAACGTACCGCCCGTCTTCTTGGCCCAAAGCCAATTGAAGAGGGCCGTGCGCACACCGCCGATATGGAGGTAGCCGGTGGGCGAAGGGGCGAACCTGACGCGGGATTTCTCCATGCGCCGCGCACTATCACAGGAGTTGGGGATTTCGGAAAGCCTGTTGCAGCTGGGGTGCACGCCTGGCGTCGATGTCGTGGGCCGCGCGCTCGATGTCCGACATGTAGCGGAGCCATGCAAAGCGCCCGAACGGGACGAACATGGCGACGAGCGGTACCCAGATACCGACGTTGCGGTCCACGTCGTAGGCGCCACCATGACGAACTCGAAGCCGACTCACGGCGTCCGCAAGGCCGAGCGTGACGACGAACATCCAGTAGAAATTGAAGTAGGGCAAGAACAGGAACCCGACGGCCATCCCTGGTGAAATCCAGTTGTTCCAGAGCGAACTTCGCCTTTCTTCGACGGGAAGCCAGGTCCACATCTTGTTCATCCAGACGACCCCGAACACCTGCGACGCGATCTGCATGAGGCCGGCCGGCAAGAGGCCGAAGATGTACGCGAGAACGAGCACCTGGGGTACGCCGGCGGCCACGCCAATGACTGCCGCCACGATACCCATCATCAGAAACGCAATGCCGCCGATGTCCAGGAGGAGGATGGCCTTCTTGAACCCGGGTCCGGGCAGCGGCCCGACGGGTTCCGCGAGCTGCATCGGATGCAGCGGCGGCAACGCGCGCTGCCCCGCGCGCGGCGGAGGCGGTGGAGGGAGCGGTCTTTGCGGATAGCCCTGTTGCATTACTTGAAACGAACCGACTTGAGCATCCACGCGACGTTCGGCTTTGCCTTCTCCATGAGGTCGCGGGGCGCACCGGCCTCCACCAAGAATACACGCTTGTTCGCGATGAACACGGTGACCCAGTAGTCGTAGGGTTTTCCGCCTTCGTCGTGGCCCAATTTCAGTGTTTTGCCTTTGGCACCATCGAGCGACGTGACGTCTTCCGTGCCGATGACCGCGTATCCCATCTCGTCTCTGAGCTTCAGCGTGAGCGTGCGGAGCCAAAAGTCGAGGTCACCGCGATCTTCGTCAGGCACGACTTTGATCGCGAAGACGACCCCTTCGGGTGAGGTCGCCCGATAATCGTACCCCTCGGACTTCTGACCTTCGAGCTCGATGAACCCAGGAGCCGTGCGCACGTCGAACGGACGCGCGCAGCCGGTGCCCAGCGCAAGCGAGAGGGAGAGAGCGGCGAAACCAAGCGCCTTCGTCACGGTATTCATCAATCGTCTCCCTTGTGGTCGCGGAGGTGCAGGAGGTGGGGAAGCCCGAGTGTCGAGAGCCACGGGAACGGCAGTGCGAACGCCGTCTTCTGCAAGGCTTGCGCTTTAGGTGCATACTGCACGGTAATGGTCGAAAACGCGACCTTGTCGCGGAGTAGCTTCAGCTTGCCTTCGAGTACCTCGATCTCTTGGGTGACGCGTCCGAGCTCACGCTCGATTTCGAGCGCCTCTTTGACCTGCGCTCGCTCGAGGAGCGCCTGGAGCCTCGCGCGAATGACCTTCGCATTCCGCAGTCGGCTCTCCATGTCGACATATTGGTCGGTCACGTCAGAGGCCTGGACGTCTCGGTGGAGGACATCACCCGTGGCTTCGACGGCCTTCAGCGCCTCGTTGAACTTCTCTCTCGGAACGCGGATCTCGATACGATTGTCGCCCCGCGAGGAGAGATAGCCTCCGAAGTCTCTCGCGATCTTCTCGACGGCCGAGAGGCCCGGTTCCACCAGGTAGACGGCCATCTGCAGATTCGCCGTGTAGACGAGGAGCTGCTGTTTGTTCGGCGCCTCCGGAGGCGCGGGCGGCTTCGGTAGCGTGCTGTTCGGTGGCCCCGGCGGAGGGAGTGGCGGAGGGACCTGCCCCTTGGGAGCCCCATGCACGGGACCACGAACGCCCACCGCCGCTCCGGACAGGCCATCACCGCCTGAACCGGGGACCACACTCGGCGCGGGACCGCTCGGCCTGGAAGGCGCGCGTGGGGGCGCAGGGTCGAGCTTGGGGCCGGGGGGCGAGTTGTCCGCAATACGATCGTCGTCCTCCTCGGCGCTTTCAAAGTTCCGCACGGCTTTTCCTGCGAGTACGGACTCGGTCATGTATTGTCGCGCGCTCGCCGCGCCGCCGGTCGAAGCCGCGATGTCCCTCGGGCGATCCTCCGACGGCGCAGGCATGGCCGTGTCCGGCCGCACCTCGGAGCGTTCGAAGTCCCCCTGGACCGTGGTGGGAGAACGCGACTTCATCGCACCGCCGCACGCCACGCTCGAGACAGAAAGCGCCATGGCGATCAGGCATGCGGCTCGGTTTCCCATCGTCGTCATCGTTCGGCTCATGCACACCTCGTCTCCATCACGCGTCCAAACATACAAACGGAGGACACGGAAAAACCCTACACGCAAACGTGCGGAAAAGTGCACGGAGGCGCAAAAGAGGCCACGAAAGCGGCGAAAGGCCCGGAAAAGACGTGTCCCTCGGGCGAGCTCCCCCCCGACGGATACTTGCTGTGCGTTCAGGTGGGACGCGAGAAGCTATGGGTTTGCACTGGGGAGCCGCCCTTGCTAGAAGCGTGACCCCCGTTCGAAAGAACATTGCCGCGTGAGTCAACTCACGCAACCGAAAGAGAACCATCATGAAAAGCCCCCTCGCGCTCACGAAAGAAAAGTTCGGCGACAAGGCCAAGCTCGTCGCTGCGGTCGAAGCCTTCGCCAAGGACGAATCGCTCTGGCTCAAGCACAAGATCGACGGAAAGGGCCTCGCCCACGTTCCGAATGCGAAGCTCCTCCGTCTCCACGCCATCTTCACCGAGGTGAAGGAGAAGTTCGGCTCACGCGCGAAGCTCATCGCGAGCATCTGCGAGCAAGAGAAGCGTTCTGACGCGGGTTACAAGACGCGCCTCGAGGGCTTCCCCGTTCCGCGCCTCTACGACATGTACAAGTCGGGTGCGAAGCGCGCCGGCGCCGCTGCGAAGGAGCCGAAGAAGGCTGCCGCGCCGGCGAAGAAGGCCGCTCCCGCGAAGAAGACGGCTGCCAAGAAGACCGCCGCCAAGAAGTAGAACGTTCTCGGCGACAGCCAGCGGGAAACCAATTCCCGCCTATCGAGGCGTCCTTCCGATCCTTCGGAGGACGCCTCGCTTCTTTTGTCTGTAAGCGTTCGCGCCATATCGGCTACTCTCGCGAACCATGGCTCAAGCGACGATCCGGAACGCAATCGAATGCAGCGATCAAGACTACTTCGAGAAGTGCCTCTTCAGTGAGGACTACACGAAACGCCTCTACCTCGAAGTCCTGAAGATGCCCGGAGTCGACGTCCTCGAGATGAAGAAAGAGGGCGACATCTGGACCCGTAAGGTTCAAATCCGTCCGCAACTCACCGGCCTTCCGGGTCCGGTCGTCAAGCTCGTCGGCGACAAGTTCAGCTACATCGAAGACGGCAAGTACGACACGAAGGCGCGTCGCCTCAAGTTCAACGTCTTGCCGAGCACCGCTGCGGACAAGACGAAGGCCTCGGGCGAGATGTGGTGCGAGACGGAAGGTGGCAAGACGTTCCTCTGCGCGAAGCTCGACGTAGAAGTGAAGATCTTCGTCGTCGGCGGCATGGTCGAAGAGAAGATCCTCGGCGACTTCAAGGCGTCGATGGCTGCTTCGGCGCCGTTCATCGGGCAGTTCGTCAAAGGCGGCTGATCAAGCATGCGCCCTTCGTTCGCCAAGAGCGCGCTGCTCGTCGCGACGAAGGACTTCAAGGTCGAGCTTCGCACCGGAGAAATCGTCGTCACAGCGGGCTTCTTCGCCGTGCTCGTGACGGTGCTGTGTGCCGTCGCATTTCCTTCGGACAGTGGCGCGGCGGCCGGAGCCATGTGGCTGCCCATCGCGTTTTCGGCGGTTCTCTCCGTCGGGCGCACGTGGCAAAAGGAGGCGCAAGACGGCGCCTTCACGGCCTTGCTCGTCTCGCCCATTCCGCGGGCGGCCATCTTTCTCGGCAAGACGCTCGGGGTATTCACGTTCCTCGTCGCGATCTCCCTCGTGGTGATTCCGATGGTCGCGTTGTTCTTCCACATCGACCTCTTGTCGCTGGGCCCTGGAATCTTCCTTCTCTCTACGGTTGGCATCATCGGGGTCGCCGCAACGGGAACCTTGTTCGGCGCCATGACCGTCCGCACGCGGGCGAAAGATCTCGTGCTCGCCAGCGTGCTCTTCCCCCTGCTCTCACCGGTACTCCTCACGGGGGTCTCGGCGACATCCCACCTGGTCGAAGAGCGCGCGGGCCTCTCGCCGCTTCGCGACTACTTTCTACTGCTCGTCGTCTTCGATACGGTGGCGCTTGCGGCCGGGGCCGCGCTTTTCGGCGCCCTTCTCGAAGACTGAAACGCCACGTCAGAGAACGACGACCGACGCGTTGAGGACGTAGCCATCGTCGCGGGTGACGAGGACCTCGGCGAGGCCGAGCTTTCGCAAAGTGGTGATGGCGACGCGCAACCGATTCGCTGCTGCGTCTTCGCGTACGTTCTCTCCAGGCCAACCAAGGTCGATGAGCTCGCGCGACGAGAGCGCTCGCGGAGCCGTTTCGCCGTTGCCGTGAGCGTCGACGAGGGCAGCGAGAATGCGCCGAAGTGAGCCACGCCGCGTGAGGTCGACCTGCGTACCGCCGAGGACGAAGTGACGGCCGTCTTTGGCCACCGCAAGCATGAGCGCGCGAGGTGAATGCTCCTTCGGAAGGGTCCGCGCAAGGAGTCGGCAGGCAAAACGAACGCCATGCGAAAGGGTACCCGCCTTGGCGAGTGCGGCCTTCCGCGCCTCGACGGGTGCAAGATGCAATCGATGGAGCGACAGTGCTTCGCGAATGAACAAGTGGCTTCCCGCCGAAAGGAGACGTTCGGCTCGTTGGAACTCCATTTCCGCTTCGCCCTCCTGCCCGACTGCGCACAGGCGCGCCCCGAACGCGGCGCGCGCCGCGGCCTCTGCGTGGACGCCGCGCACGCGATGGAGCGCTTCGGTCGACTGCCTATAGTGCGAAAGCGCGGACGCGATGAGGTCGCTTCCCGTCCGCAACGACGCCTCGGGTTCCGAGAGACCTGCTTCGTGCTCCACCATCGCGAGAATGGATGTGTAGACCGCCTGATAGCGGCCATCGCGAACTTCACGCAGACACTGCAGCGCCGATTCGACGAGCCGGCGCGCTTCACCGAAGTTGCCGTCCTCCTGTGCGAGTTCCCCCAGGTTCCCGAGTGCGAGCCCCTGTCCCCAAGGGTCGCCAGCGTCTTCGAACGCACGGAGTGCGCGTTCGTTCGCGCTTCTCGCTTCTTCGCGCTTACCTGCGTACGCGAGGATGAGACCGAGGTTCGCGCATGCGTCTCCCAGCGCGCGATGCTGGCGATTCTCCATCACTGCGATCGCTTGACGGCAGTGCGCTTCCGCGGCGGCAAGGTTCCCCGCTTGCCTTTCACCAACCGCCAAGAGAACCTCCGTCTCCGCCCGCGCAGGCGCGGTCTGCCCAGGACACGCGAGGGCCCGTGCGCCTGCCGCAAGAGCTTCTTCGACGCGCCCCCGAGAGAACAGAGCAAAGCCGTGGAGGCGATGCAGAATTCCTTGTTCGCGAGGACTCGAGAACGATGGGGATGCGAGCGCCGTCACGACGACGTGCTCGAACTCCGCCTGGAGACCTTCGACCTGGAGAGCGCACGCGAGAGCCCGCGTCATGGAAAAGCGCCACTCGTTGGCCTCTGCCTCCGAGAGAGGGAGAGAAACATGACCTCCTTCTGGCAAGAACGACAGCGCGAGCCGTAGATTCTCGCGCTCTCCACCGAGAAGCGGGCCCAGAGCAACGAAACCTCGCTCTTCGTAGTCCGCGAGCACGGCGCGTGCGCGCGACGCCATCACCGAGGCGAAGCGAGTCTGGATCCGCGTACGTTCGGATTCGTTTTCCGCAGCGAGTTTCAGCCGAGCGAACTCTCGGATGCTCTCCAGCATGGAGAACCGAGTTTCTTCCAACAAGCGGGCGGCAGACACGAGCGACTTGTTCCGAAGTGCCTCGAGCAACGAGAAGCCAGAGCGCGCCGAATCTCCGAGCAAGCTGGTCGCCGTTTCGACCGTGAACGACGTCGCAAGGAGCGCCAGGGTCGTGAGCGCCCGCTTCTCCTCGGAGTCGAGGAAGTTCCACGACCATTCGATGGTGTTCCACAGCGCGACGTGGCGCCCTTCGTCGTGTTCGTGCGGAAGCCGAAGCCATTCGAATCGTGACCCGAGCCGCGCGCGCATTTCTCGCGGTCCGAACATGCTTGCGCGTGCAGCGGCGAGTTCGATGGCCAGAGGTACGCCGTCGAGTGCCGTTACGATGTCCTCGAGCGTGCTCGCCTCCCACCTCGCTTCTGCCGGGGTGCTTTCGTCCTGCCACCGCGACGCGTGACGTTCGAACAGGAGCGCGCCTTCGGCCGGCGACAAGGGCCCCAGTTCCACGATGCGTTCGTCCGGCACGCCGAGGCGCTCGCGAGAGGTTACGAGGATGCGAAGCGTCAACCGCGATTCGACGGAAGATTGCACGCGAATGTCTCGCCATACGCGCAGCAATTCTTTGAGGAGAGGAACGACGGGGTCGGCGTTGTCGAAGAGAATGCGCTCGTAGCCGCGCTCTCGCAGCGTGACGTCCACGTAGGCAAGCGCCTCGCGATCATCGAGATGCCCAGGAATCGCGAGGGACGCGGTAGCTGCAAGGCGGGCGCAAACATCGCGAAAGCTCGGCGCAGCCACGAGACTGACGACGAGCGTCGAGGCCGAGGGCCACTCGCCGAGAAACGTCGTGGCGAGCGTCGTCTTGCCAATGCCAGGTGGCCCGAGCAGCGTGACGACGGCCGCATCGGCGGTGAATGCGCGACGCACGGCGGCGAGCGCTGCTTCCCGACCGATGAGGAGAGACGCGTTCATCGGAGATCGCTATCCCAACGCCGCGCGTACGATGTTCGTGGCCGTGAGCACGTACCCGGCGGGATCGTGTGCCTGACCGATGAGCGACCCCGTCGCGAACGCGCCCGGAGCAATGGTAGACCCAGCCTGAGTGCATACGCGGAAGCCTCGATCTTCGTGCTGCACCGTCGCCCCGCACTGGAGGGCGAGCTCGTATGCGGGTGAACGCGGCGCGCACACGACGAGCGCATCACAGCCAAACTTCTGCACCTTGCCGCTCGTCACGACGGATACGGCCGACACATGCGACGTTCCGTGCACGCGTTCGACTTCACCGAACACGACCGTACCCGAGCAACTTGCGGCGAGCTCCCCTGCCTCTGCAGCAAACACGTGGTCGGTATGCGGTACGAGAAAGAGGGGCTTTCTTCCGGGCAAGACACCATGCGCGAGGAGCCAACCCGCCGCGCGCAATGGAAGGACCCCGGGGACGTCGTTCCCGGGAAAGGCCGGCATCGCATCATGGGTCCCCGTCGCCAAGACGAGCGTGTCCGAGGTGACGAGCTCTGCCCGATCCGACACGAGAAGCACCGAGCGTTCTGGCGGAGTCTTGCGTTCATCCGCGGGATCGGTGGGGAAGATAGCCGCGGCCAGGGTACGCGGACGCACCGTCACCCGCCCTGCTTCGCACACTTCGCCGAAGGCTGCTTCGAGGGCCGCGAACCGTTGTCGTGCCGCCGGAGAGAGCGCGCGAAGCGAACCACCGGCGCCCGAGCTCTCCTCGACGAGCTCGACCTCCAATCCGTGGCGCGCGAAGGCAGTTGCGGCAGCCATGCCGGCTGCGCCTCCGCCCACGATGAGAATCGGAACGTGACGTCGTATGGCTGGTCTCGCGGGCCCGCTCTTCGAAGCCGCCCCCTCCGAAGGCAACACACCGAGACCGACGACCCTTCGCGCAAGGTTCTGCATCACGTCCTGCAAGACAGGAACGCCCGCAAACAGCTCGTGGTGATTGACCCCATGAGGGAAAAGCCAATCGGCCATGATCAGCAGGTCGATGTCGCGCGTCCCGAGCGTGTTCTGGGTTTCCAGGACCTGCCCTTCTTCGGCGGGCACGAGGCAGCTCATGACGTTCGGCACGCCATTCACGCGCAGCAGACACCCCTCACAAGAACCGCGAAAACACGCTGGGCCGCGCGGGCGGTGAAACTTCGGACTTCGCGACCATGCCCGAATTCCGTGTCCGTAGAGGGCTACCGCGAGCGGCTCTCCGGCTTCGGCAGCGAAGTTCTCTCCGTCGAGGGACACCGTCACCGGGGAACGAAGCGCACGACACCGAAGACGCTTTTCCATGGCTGCCTTGGTGTAGCTTGCGCTCGGGAGTCGCGGCAAGCGACAATGCGCGCCGGAACATGGGCGAGACGACAGTGGTGTTCGGGGGAAGCTTCAATCCGCCGCATGCGGCACACGTGCTCGCGGCGTGCCTCGCCAAAAGCTACCTCGCGCCCGCGAAGATCCTCGTCATTCCCACGTTCCAGCACCCCTTCGGCAAAGGACTCGCTCCCTTCGAGCATCGTGCCCGCATGTGCGAGCTCGCCATGGACTGGATTCCCGGTCTCGAGGTGTCCCGCGTCGAAAGGGATCTCGGTGGTGAAAGCAAGACGCTCTGGACCTTGAAGCATCTCGCGACACAGCTACCCAACGCCTCGTTTCGCCTCCTTCTCGGTGCCGACATCATGCTCGAGGCTGCAAAGTGGTTCGCCTTCGATGAAGTCGTGAAACTAGCGCCCCCGTTCGTCATTGGTCGCGTCGGGTTTCCGCACCCTCACGCGATGGCGCCCGTCCTGCCCGAGATCTCCAGCTCCGAAATACGGAACGCATTCGAACATGGCCGCATGGAGGCCCTCGAAGAATGGCTTCCCCCCAAAGTTCTCGCTTACGCCCGAGAACATGCGCTCTACACGAAAGAAGGATGATGATGCATGTGACCATTCTCGGTGCCGGCAAAGTGGGAACGGCCCTCGCGAAGCGCATCCAGAGGAGCGGCGGCCTCGTCACGCTGCGTGCCGGTCGAAAGCCGCTCCCCCAAAAGCCTTTCGATACAGACATGCTCATCCTCGCCGTGCGCGATCGCTTTCTCCACCCGATGGCGACCGAAATCGCAGAGCGAAAGCTGTTGCCGAAGCGCGCGGTCGTGGTCCACGTCGCAGGTTCCCTCGGCGCCGAGGTTCTCGCCCCGCTTCGCGCGGTATGCGCCGGCGTCGCGCAGATGCATCCAATGATTTCGTTCGCGCACGCGGGCAAACCTCCGACCCTCGACCGGGGAAACCTTCGCGTTTCGGGGGATCCGGCTGCGGTGAAGCGTGCCACGCTCCTCGGCAAGAAGTACCTCGGCATGACGCCGAGGCCTCTTCCCGGGGTGGACCCGGTCGGATACCACGGCACCGCGGCCTTCGTCGCCAACGGGGGTGCTGCACTCGTGGCGCTCGGAGCGAAGCTGCTCGAGGCTGCCGGCGTGCCCCCGCGTGAGGCCCCGCGCATGCTGGGTCCGCTGCTCCGGAGCGTGGCCGAAAATGTCGAAACGCTTGGCTTTCCGGCAGCGCTCACAGGACCGGTCCGCCGGGGAGAGAGCGCTTCGGTGGAACGCCACGGGGAAATCTTGTCGAAAGCCCTGCCGGAAGTCGCACCACTCTACTGGGCTCTCGTCGGCGCACAGATTCCCATCAGTGCCGCTTTGGGGGAAGCGGCACCCGTTGAACTCGAGAAAATTCAGGCCCTGGTGGACGCTCACGCCGCCAAGGCCGCAAAAAGTTGATCGCGAGAACGGGCGTGTGATCGCGCTGCCATACTGCGCGCTTGGCCGCGGACATTTGCGCCACAGGCGAGCGCCAAAGAAAGGCGCAAGACATCGTACCTTTTGCGGAAAGTCGCCTAGACGAAGCAAATTCTGGCGCTAGAGTGTGAGTCCTCGTGGCTGCCGCTCCCCATCTCTACGCACCTCCGGCGCTCGCAGCAGCAAGCGCCTTTTCGCGGTTGGACGAACGCCTCGCTTCCGGAGTTTCCGGGCTCGTGGTCGTGCAGTGCGATGCGCACGTCGCTGCGGCCATCCAGGGCCACGCAGCACGGCGCTTGAAAGCGCATGCGCACTCCGTGTATGTTACACCTGCTTCGACGACGCTCCCTGCAGCGCGCGCCCTTGCCGATTTGCTCGAAGTCGACTTGCCCGGCAACATCACCGTCACGCAGGCGGCAGCAGCCCTTTCGCGCGCGCTCTTGAACCGTCGCGGCGCCGCGGTGCTTCCACTCCCGGCTCCGGGTTCGTGGGACGAAAGCGTGTTCCGCGAGCTATCGCACACGACCACCTCGACCGTCGTCCTCGTCGGAGCGGGCTGGTTCGAAGGTGCGAAGGCCGAGCGCTTCGAACTCGACCGCACCTTCGCAGCGACGGATCGCGCCGTTTGGGCCGAGGCCCTTGCCTGCGACCTTCCGAACGCCGAGGACCTCGCCGACCTCGAACGTTGGTGGGCGGCGGCACGCGCGCGAGGTTCGGAAGCCTTGGCGCGTTCGGAGGCATCCGAAGTTGCTCCAGCGGCCGCATCGCTGGTCTCCGCACTGCGACTCCTCGAACGCCCGTGGCGCATCTCCGACCTCACGCAAGAGCAGGCAGAAGCGCTACCGCTCGCAACCCGCGAAGGGCTCGTCGAATCCGACCACGGCTACGTGCAGCTCACGAGTCGCGGGCAAAGCTTCGAAGTTGCGCCGGTATCTGCCGATGCAGCGGTCACGGCGGCCGTTGCGCTCGAGCGCCTGCAAGACGACCCGTGGGCCCTCTCGACGGCGGCTATCCGTTTGCTCGAAGCCTCGCACTTCGACCGCGCGGGCGACGCGCAGGCTCGCGCCTTCGATCGCGTATCCGACCCTGCCGCGCGCCGGCAAATCTTCGACCGCTGGTTCGCCGCGCTCGAGGGGGTTCCTGTCGAAGCGCGCCACACGCTCCGAAGCCGCACCGCAGAGCGCGCCCTCGAAGCGGGCGATTTCGGTGACGCGAGCCGTGTCACCAAGAAGCTCGTCTCGGACCTCCGTGCGCCGGACGCCCTCTCGCTTTTGCTCCATGCGCGCGCCGCCATCGGCACTGGCGACCTCACGGCCGGGCGCGTTTCACTCGAGCAGGCACGCAAAGTTGCTGCCGCCTCCGAGCTTCCGGAGATTCTCGCCGAGTCCGCAGAGCTCGCATACCTCGAAGGTCGCGCCGAGGAAGCGCGCACCATGGCGAACGAAGCTCACACGCTCTCCGAGAGCCCGAGCGTGAAGCTCCGCGCGCGCAATACGCTCGGCAAGGTGCTCCTCCGCGAAGCCCGCTGGGAAGACGCGGACGCGCACTTCTCCGAGGACGTACTGTTCGCTGCCGCAGCGTCCGACCTCACGGCTGAGCTCCGCGCGCGCTGCAATCGTGGCATGGCGCTCATCTCGATGGGCCGCATGAACGAGGCCGAGCGCGTGCTCATCGAAGTCCGCACCGAGGCCGAGCAATCGTCGCACCCCACCGCGACGCTCTATGCGCTGTCGAATCTTGCTGTCATCGCACTCCGCACGAACCGCTACGGTTTGGCGCTCGAGCTCCAGAGCCAACTCATCCCGCTCCAGCATGCGCTCCGCAACAATCGCGCGCTCCTCCACGACTTCTTGAACATCGCGCAACTCCGCGTGAAGTTCGGCATGTACACGCAAGCCGAGCACGCCCTCACGTTCGCGCGCCGCGGTATCAAGACCTGCCCGCTTCCGCATCTTCAGGCCTACCTTTTCCAGGTCGAGGCCGACCTCGCACTCGGCCGAGGTGACACCGTCGCTGCAAGGAAGTTCGTCGCCCAGGCCATCGCAGCGGCGACCGAAAACGCCTACAAGAAGGACCTCACGAACGCTTGGGTGCTGTCCGCACGCATCGCACTCGAAGATGGCGACGTCCGAAAAGCTTCGCTCGACCTGGAACGCGCCGAGCAGCATCGCTCCGACGACCGCGGTAGCGCCGACCTCTTGCTCGTGAAGGCTCTCGTCGCACGGGCCGCCGGTGCAAGCAACATGCTCGAACTCGCACACGACGCGGTGGCTGCCGCGGGCGAGACCGGCGACGACGACCGTCTCGTCGAGTCGCACTCGCTCCTCGCGCACATCTATCGCGCGCGCGGCGAAGGCGCACTCGCCTCGGCGCATGCCCAGCGCGCCAGCGCGCACCGCGATTGCGTCATCGAAGGCCTCGGGTCGGAACAAGGGCTCGCTTACAGCGCCAAGGCCAGCGTCGTCGCCCTCGGCAAGCTGTCGAGCTCACTCGACGCGGAAGTGCCGCCCAGCGCGCCGGTCCGCATGCCCTCGCTTCCGCCGGCCTCGGCTTCGAGCGCGCATCTCGCCCCGCGCGACCGCGAGCTCATCGGCAACGACTCGACCATCCTGTCGCTGCGCGCGGCCATCCGCAAAATTGGCCGCACCGACACGACGGTCCTCATCCGCGGCGAAAGCGGCACAGGCAAGGAGCTCGTCGCCGAAGCACTCCACCGTGCGAGCGAGCGCGCGAATGGTCCGCTCGTTTCGGTCAACTGCGCAGCTCTCGTCGAGACGCTGCTCCTCGGCGAACTCTTCGGCCACGAAAAGGGCGCGTTCACCGGAGCCAGCGCGCGCAAACGCGGCCGTTTCGAGCTCGCCGAGGGCGGTACACTCTTCCTCGACGAAATCGGCGACATCTCGCCGAAGACCCAAGTCGCGCTGCTTCGTGTTCTTCAAGAGAAGACCTTCGAGCGCGTCGGTGGAACGACCCAGGTTCGTGCGAACGTGCGCATCATCTGCGCGACGCACCGCGACCTGCGGGCGATGGTGGAGCGCGGTGAGTTCCGCGAAGACCTCTACTATCGCCTCCGCGGCGTTACGCTCGAGGTCCCGGCTCTCCGGGCGCGTATTTCCGACCTCCCGCTGATCGCCCAGAATCTCCTCGAGCGCATCGCCCAGGAGCGCAACGAAGCCTCGGCGAAGACGCTTTCGGCAGACGCCATCGAGCTCCTCTCGCGCCATCGCTGGCCCGGGAACGTGCGTGAGCTCGAAAATGTTCTCCGCTCCGTCACGGTGTTCTGCGACGACGTGACCGTCTCGGCGGCCGATTTGCTGGCCAATACGGACGAGTTCTCGGCGATCGCCCAGGGCGCGCCCTCCTCCCGCGCGGTCCTATCGACGACCGACTTCGAGAACGCCGAAGTCGATGGAGCGCCGGTCTCGATGGTCAGCCTTTCCGAGGAGGATTCGGTCCTCCCGGCTGGGGAGGCCCGCGCCACCGAGGTCGCCTACGGACAAATTCGCCAAGGAACCGTGTCTCTGTTCGACATGAAGCGCCAAATCGAGCGAGACTGTATTGCCCGCGCTCTTTCGGAGACCAAGGGGAATATCACCAAGGCGGCAGCGCTTCTCGGAATGAAAAGGCCCAGACTTTCACAGCTTGTGAAACAATACGGGCTCGCAGCAGTGGAGGGACTATCGTGATGTTGAAGAAGTATTCGATCCTCAGCTTCCTGGTCGCAGGGGCTTTCGCCCTGTGCGGCGTAGGGTGCGTCTCGGAAACGGCGTCGACCGCCGAAGAAGCCACGCAAGGCATGAGTGGCAGCCTTCGCGCCGGCGAGAACGAGACCGTCGGTGGCGACATGAACGGCAGCGGCAAGGCCGGCGTTCAGGCCCCCCTCACGGTTCAGTTCACCTCGCCGAGGAGCCCCGGGTTCGACCCGACCATCCACGTCGCGGGTGATCCGCAGCCGCAGCCCTGGACCGAGCCCAAACGCGGCCCCGTGAGCGACGGTCGCTGATCGGAGTCGCGCCCCACGCGATTCGGCCCCCCGTTGCTTCTCCCTCTCCTTCCCTCCCCGGGCGAGTGACGAAGCCGAATCACAAAACAGGCGCGATAGACGACGCCCGAGCACTCGATGCCCGGGCGTTTCGCTTTTTGTGGCGAACTGTCGCTAAGATGGGCGCGTGGAAGAGCTCCGATGGCGAACGACTTCGGTTTGCGGCGTCATCGTCTTCGCGATCGCCCTTTCGGTGTTGCTTCGCGGAAGGCGAGCCGCTCACCTCTTGTTCTCCGCGTTCGCGACGTGCGTCGCCGCCTGGTACGCGAGCCAAGCGCTCTCTCGCTTCTTTCCCGCGGCCATGTGGAGCCGTGCGACAGGTGTGCTCACCATCCTCCTACCGCAGCTCGCGGTGCACGTCTTCGAAGCCATCATGCCGAGCGATGGCGACGAACGACGTTCGACCAGGCTCTCGCGCGTCGCGACCATCTCCGGCGCACCGATGCTGCTCGTCGTGCTCTCGCCCTACTACAAGCACCCGCTCGCGCTGGGGACACTCTACTTCTACGTCCTCGGTCTCATCACGGCCGCGCTCTTCACGCTTCATCGCCGCGGCCAGGCGAGTGCGTCGCGCGCCATTCGAGACCGCGTGCGTTTTCTCGTGGTCATCGGTGCGATTGCAACGACGTTCACGCTCGCGGACTTCCTCTCCTTTCTCGGTGTCCCGCTCCCGCCCATCGGTGCGGTGCTCGCCACGGTCTTCATCTTCGTGCTCTCCGAGAGCTTGCAGCGAAGGCGCCTTGCGGACCTTTACGAGCTGACGGGCCGCCTCCTCGTCTCCACGGTCCTCGCCTTTTGCCTCGCCGGGATCTTCTACGGGTTCATCACGTACATCGGTCGTTTCGGGGCGATGTATCTGAACGCCGTCTTGGCGGCGATCGTCTTCCTCGTTCTCTTCGAGCCACTCCGTGCCGAGGTCAACAAGCGCATTCACCAGTTCTTCTTTCGCGAGCGCTACGACCTCGAAACGAGCATCGCCGAAGTCCAACGTCGCCTCGCGCACACGATGGAAGCCGAAGAAATCGGCACGACGCTCATGCTCGGCCTCGAGCGCGCTCGGCGTGTGACGGGTGCAGCCCTCTACATCCGTGACCCCGATGGCTTCGCACGCATCGGCATGCTTGGCGACAGCGCGCCCAATCGGCTCGAAAGCCTTGCGCTACGTCCTATTCTCGACCGCCTCGCGAACTCCACGTCACTCGAAGAGCTCTCCCGCAGTGAACTCGAAGCCGATGTTCTCGCGACGACCGCGGCCGCCAACCTCGGCCCGCTCCGAACGGGCGTTCTCCTCGCGGTGCGCGACGACGACAACGAGCTCATCGGTCTTCTCATCGTTGCCGACGAACGCATCCGAGACGCCTTTGCACCGGAAGAAATCGTGCTCCTCGAAGGCTTGGCCGCCCAGGTCGGCGTCGCCATCACGAACACGCGCGTTTATTCGAAACTGAAGGAACGCGATCGTCTCGCAACGCTCGGTGCCATGGCGGCGGGTCTAGCCCACGAAGTCAAGAACCCTCTCGGCGCCATCAAAGGAGCGGCTCAGCTCCTCGAAGAAGCGATGCCGCCTGCCACAGACGCCGCCACGAAGGACTTCGTCGGCATCATCGTCGACGAGACGAATCGTCTCAATCGCGTCGTGTCGAGCTTCCTCGACTACGCCCGCCCGCATGCGGGTAATCCCGTTCCCCTCGACGTGAACGCCGTCGTCAGGCGCACGGTGCAAATCGTGGCCAGCGCCGAAGAGCATCGCGATGTCGACATTTCCCTCGATTTGGACGAAGACCTGCCCTTCGCCAGCATCGATGCGGAGCAGCTGCGCCAAGTACTCATCAACCTCGTCCGCAACGCGACGCAGGCCATGAAGGGACAGGGATCCATCGTCATCAGCACGTGCATGCGCCCCTCGAGCCGCGCGTTCGGCCGTGAGGAAGACTCGTACCTCGAGATCAGCGTTCGCGACAACGGCCCCGGCATCGGCCCGAAAGAGCTTCCGAACCTCTTCGTGCCGTTCTTCACGACCAAAGAGCAAGGCACCGGCCTCGGCCTCGCGATCAGTCAGCGCATCATTCAGACGGTGGGCGGGCGCGTCGAAGTACAGTCGCAGGCCGGGCAAGGCACGACTTTCACCGTCGTGCTGCCCGTCGCCAGAGAAAAGATGCTTCCGCCGAACGCGAGCGGCGCGCCTCCGAGCGTGAACGCTGGACCGAGCTCCACGCCCTCGGTGTCGCTCAGTCGTTCTGCATCAAGCCCTTGATCGTGCCGTCCGGCAGCATGCGCACGTTGCGTGCTGCAGGCACCTTCGGCAGACCGGGCATCGTCATGATGTCGCCTGTCAGCGCCACCAGGAAGCCTGCGCCAGCCGAGAGTCTCACCTCGCGGACCTGAACCAGGAATTCCGCCGGGCGCCCATAGACCTTCGGGTCGTCCGAGAGGGACAAGTGCGTCTTGGCCATACATACAGGCAAGTCGCCGAAGCCGAGGGCACGAATGCGATCGAGCTCTTTCTTGGCGGCGGGGCCAAAGCTCACGTCACGTGCACCATACACATTCTTGGCGATCTTCGTAATCTTCGCTTCTGCCTCATCGGAGAGCTCGTAGCTGTACTTCGCCTGCGGTGGGTTGCTGTCGCTTGCCTCTGCCACTTCGCTCACGATACGGGCGAGCTCGGTCGCACCTTCGCCCCCGCGCGCAAAGCCCTCGGAACGGGCGACCTTCGCGCCATACTTCGCGCAGGTTTGTGCGACGATTTCGATCTCTTCCGCCGTATCGTTGGGGAACACGTTGATGGCGACGACCGGGGGAATGCCGAAGAACTTGGCGTTCTCGAGGTGCTTTTCGAGGTGCGGAAGACCGAGACGGAGCGCTTCGGCGTTGGGCTCGCCACAAAGCTTCACCGCCGCGCCACCGTGCATCTTGATGGCGCGAAGGGTCGCGACGATCACGACCGCGCGCGGCCAGATACCCGCTTGCCTGCACTTGATGTCGAGGAACTTTTCGCCGCCGAGGTCGAAACCGAACCCCGCCTCGGTGACCGCGAAGTCGCCGTAGTGAAGAGCGAGCTTCGTGGCGAGAACGCTGTTGCAGCCGTGGGCAATGTTCGCGAATGGACCACAGTGGACGAATGCAGGGCCGCCCTCTTCGCTTTGCACGAGGTTCGGTTTGAGGGCGTCTTTCAGCACGGCGCACATCGCGGAGCTCGCGCCGAGGTCGCCCGCCGTGATGGCCACCTTCTTCGTCGAGAGGCCGACGTGCACCCGGGCGAGGCGTGCCTCGAGGTCCTCGTAGCTCGCCGAAAGCGCCAAGATGGCCATGATCTCGCTGGCTGCAGTGATGTCGAAGCGCTCTTCGCGCGGCACGCCGCCTGTGCGACCGCCGAGGCCGACCATGACGCGACGGAGCGAGCGATCGTTCATGTCGAGCGCCCGGCCCCAGGTAACTTCCCGCGGATCGAGTGCGCCCTTGTCGCCGAACTCCTCACCGAAATGGAGGGCGTTGTCGATGATGGCGGAGAGAAGATTGTGCGCCGTCGTGATGGCGTGGATGTCGCCCGTGAAGTGGAGGTTGATGTCGTTCGAGGGCGTGAGCGACGCCTTGCCGCCCCCCGTACCGCCGCCCTTCACACCGAACACGGGGCCGAGGGAGGGCTCGCGGAGCGCGAGCACTGCATTCTTTCCGAGCCGGCGCATGCCCATCGCGAGGGCAATCGACGTCGTCGTCTTCCCCTCGCCCGCGGGCGTCGGATTGATCGCGGTTACGAGCACGAGCCTGCCTTTACCCTTCGGAGGGGTCGAGAGAGCGGCGAGATCGACCTTGGCCTTGTCTTTGCCGTACGGCTCGAGGGAGTCGGGCGGCAACCCAAGTTCTTCGGCAACGTGCGCGATGGGCCTCGGAGTGAAGGGCGTACTCATGTCGTTCTCTGTCCTTGTGTGGGTCGATAGATGCTCAGCCGTAGCGTTGTTCGAAGAGGGCGCGCACCTTCGGCATCGTGCGCATCATCTCGAGCGAGTGCTCGGCGTGTCCCGTCGCGTAACCGTTGCCGATGATGAGGTCGACGTCTTTGCCGACGCCTTCGGCGCCGAGCGCAGCGCGCGTGAAGCTCGTCGACATGGCGAAGAAGTAGACGACGCCGCGATCACGGGTGGGCAAGATGGCGCTCATCTCGGTCCCCTCGACGTTCACGCAAGAAAAGCTCACGTCGAACTCGCGGCCCCCGTTGGCGCCCAGCACGCGTTCATAGAGCGCTGCGGCATCGCGAGCGTCGGCCGAAATCACTTCGTCGCATATCCCGAGCCCGCGGAGATCTTCCGCGTACGGTTCGTGGCTTTCGACGCCAACGACACGCGCCGCACCCGCGCGTTTCGCCTCCGCCGCGCAAAGGATGCCGCTTTTTCCGCCCGCTCCGAGAACCAGCACGGTGCTTCCGGGTTTCACGAGACGTGCAACCTGAGGGGCCGCACCCGCCACGTCGAGTACGGCAAGCGCGAGACGGTCGGACATGTCCGACGGGAGCTTCGCGTAGGCACTGCTCGCAAAAAGCACGGCTTCGCCTTCCACGTCGAGCTGTGCACTCGCCGGCCGAACGGCCGTGATGCGCCGAATGACGAGCGGCGTGAGCGATAGCGAGATGAGCGTCGCAACGCGATCGCCAACTGCGAGGTTCTCTTTCGGACGACCTGGTGCGAGCTCGAGCACGCGCCCGAGCAGCATTCCGCCGGAGCCCGTCACGGGATTGTGCTGCTTGCCACGCTCGGCAACGGTCTCGAGCACCCGCGCGGGGACGCCATCGGGCCCCCCCGCGGCTTCCTCCATCTGACGGAAGCTCGCCGCATCGACGTTCAACGTTTCGACCGCAAGCAGGGCTTCACCCCGAAACAAGCGTGAAAAGTCGTTGTCGACGCGCCAAGCAGGCTGCGGCAAGGCCCCCTTTGGGTCGATGGCGCGATGAACGCCGTAGGGACTGGCCTCCGAGTTGGCGAGGGGACGCGGGCTCATGGGAAAGCCTTCTACCACACGGCGCGGCGTCGTCCTCTCGGCAGCGCGAGGCAAGAATGCGCCGAAATGCGCATCGCGGGGCCCCGGGAGTAGCCGATTTTCCGTGAAACACTGAACCTTCGAGCAAGCGAACGGAAAACAGGTGCCAAAAGGCTCCAATGCTGCGAAAAGAATCCGCAAAAGACGATCGCCGGTCTCTTGACCTTCTTCCTTCGAAATAGGTACGCTTCGGGGGCCCGGGATTGATTCTTTCTCTCCCAGCGTCCGTTCCTCCCGCAGAGCCGCCACATGCAAGACCCCGCCGCCCCGAAGGCGAATATCCCGACGAAGCCGCCAGCAGCGCAAGCGCGCTCGTATGTGCTCCGTTTCATTAGCGGCAAGTACCAGGGGGGCGAGTTTCCGATCGTGTCCGACAAGCAGATTGTCGTCGGGCGCTCGAGCGATCTCGACATGGTGCTCGTCGAGGACATGGTCTCGCGTCGTCACGCGAAGATTCAGCTCCAGCAAGATCAGATCTGGATCGAAGACCTCGGTTCCACGAACGGCACCTTCGTCAACGGCGAGAAGATCAAGCGAGCGCGTCTGAAGGAAGGCGACCGCGTACTCATCGGAACGAGCATCCTCAAGGTCATCGCGACCGATACGCCGAACGAGCCCTCGGCGCCGAAGAAGGATCTCGAGAGCTACGCGAACCAGCGCAGCCAGACGCGCACGATGTCCGGAAGCATCGAAGAAGTCCCCCTGCCGGACTTGCTTCAGCTCTTCGGCACCTCGAAGAAGAACGGCGTTCTCTTCATCCGCACCGAGAACGACATCGGCAAGATCTACATGCGTAAGGGGTCGATCTACTACGCAACCATCAACGACAATGCGGAAGTCGGCCCCATGAAGAGCCTCTACCGCATGCTTGGCTGGGACAAGGGCATCTTCGATCTCGAGCCGCCGGACACGACCGAGTTCCCGAACGAAGTGGATGTCTCCGTCCAAGAAGTGCTGATGGAAGGTCTCCGCCAGCTCGACGAACTCAACGTCGTGAAGGACAAGCTCCCCGAGTTCTCCGCGCGTCTCTCGGTGCCGAAGCCCCTCGTGGCGCCGCTCAAGGACTTGAAGCCCGAAGAGCTCGATGTCTTCCAAGCCGCGCTCAACGAAGGCACGGTCGAAGGCGCCTTCAACAAGAGCGCAAAGAGCGATCTCGAAACGGGTGCGCTACTCGCGCGCCTGCTCAAAGACAAGTACCTCGAATCCGACGCCTGATCGCGGCGCGACACGGTTCATTCACCGCTCTACTGCGAGGGCGCAACGGCGCGGCGCGTAACATCCTGCGCTCAAGGCCGCCCCGCGACATTGAGCTTCACCTTGTAGATGTCGGTCTGCGCGGTGATGTAGAGCGTGCGGCGGTCGGCATCGCCGAAGGACATGTTCGATGCACGCTTCCCGTTTGGGATCGTGATCGTGCCCAAGAGAGTCCCGTCGCGGCGATAGACCGCAATGCCCGAGGCGACCGCCGCGTAGACGTTGCCCGCGTCGTCGGTGGTGATGCCGTCGGGCTTGGTGAGGCCCGAGACGAATCGTGATCCAGCCCCCGTGCTGCCGTCTGCGGCAATGGGGTACTTGTTGATGAAGTCTCCAGCGTACGAGGCCACGTAGAGCGTGTCTTCGGAGGGCGAGAGCGCGATACCGTTGGGCTTCTGAAGTGTGTCGTCGACGACCGTGGGCGCGGCTGTCATGGGCGCAAGGCGAAACACGTTCTGCTTCGGCTGCGAATTGCCCGTGAAGTTCGGGTCCGTGAAGTAGACGTTGCCATCAGAGCGCACAATCACGTCGTTCGCCGAGTTGAGAGGCAACCCGCCAAACATCGACACGACGACCTCCACCGCACCGTTCGCGAGTGTGCGCGTGAGCCGCCCAGCTCCGGCTCCTTGTTCGCACGTATAGACGATCCCCGAAGGAGCAAGTGCGTGGCCGTTCGCATGATTGCTCGGGTCGTGATGCACGGTAGGCGTCCCTCCCGGAACGAGGAGGTAGGTCTTGTCGGCGGTGATGTCCGAGAAGAGGAGCTGTCCCGTGGAAGGCAGCCACAGCGGGCCTTCCGCGAACACGAGACCTGTCGTGACGAGCGTGGGATCTGCCGTGCCGGTCAGCGGATGGGGAAACTTGCTGCCCCCATCGTGGAGAAGGGTAGGATCCGCGTCTGCAACGCCCGCGTCCGGAGTCGGCGCGATCACATCTTGTGATGCATCCGACGATGCATCAGGCGGTGTTGCACTTGCTGCAGTGCTTCCGGGAGAAGCGTACTCGGGCGTCAGCGCCTCGGGCTCGCTCGAGCATCCGGAAACGAGCAGCGCGATCAAGGAAACGTTGCGTAGGCGATTCATCGCCATTCCCTAGAGCACTCCACATGCCAAGGGGGTTCGTTCGATTCCGCCAAGGAAACCGAGGACTTCGCGGTGCGTATGGTCGACTACACGCCGCAGTCGGCTGCGAGTGTGCGGACTCGATTCCGCACACGGCTCTGCCATCGGCCGCATGGCGCACGGATCGACGAGGATGCACGGTGATGCACGCATGTCTCAGAGGAGACGGAGAGGCCCGTGCTCGGACGGGCCATCGGCACTCGGAATTCGAGCATGGACAGAATTTCGTGCCCCGATCCCACGGTCGAATGGCGCGCACGCGATGGCACGAGCATTGCTCTCCGAGAGACTGTCGGCATGCCACGTTTCCTCGTCTTCACTCCGATCGCCTTGGTGGGCTTCTTCGTCGCCTGCTCGACGTACACGGCAGAGTCGAGCAAGGGTGGTCTGGGAGAACCCTGCACCGCCGCTGAAACCTGCGACAGCCCACTCGTCTGCGTCGGCGGCCGTTGCGAAAACTCGTCGGGTTCGAGCGGCGATTCCGGAGCGAACGAGCCTCTCGACTCGAGCAGCCCAATCGACTCGGGAAACGATGCACCGCTCGACGGGACGACTCTCAAAGACGCCGGAAGCGACGTCGTGAAGCCAGCGCCCTGTGACGCACTCCCGAGCACAGCGCCAGCGGGTGTCGTGGAGTGCGTCGATGTCTCGTGCCTTCCCGGAAAAGTGTGCTGCAGCACGGGTCACACCTGCCTCGCATCCTGCGGCGATCCTCAAGTCGCTATGCCCTGCGATGGGACAGAAGATTGTCCGATGGGAAACGTCTGCTGCGCAGAACTGGGCAACACCATCAATACGGCGGTATGCCCGAGAAGCGGTTCTTTCACGAAGTTGAAGACGCGATGCTCCACGTCTTGCAGCCTCTCCGAGGTAGAGCTTTGCACGGACGTGACGTGCCCAGCGGGCAAGCGCTGCACACGGGTCATCGCACAGCTTGGCCCGGGAGGCGGTGCGAGCTTCAACATCGGCTATTGTGAATAGACGACGATTGTCGACTTCACCCCGTACGTCCACACGAGAGAGCGACTCAACGTGACTTCGTCCACCAAGGTAGAAAGAAACATGCACTCTGCATTTCGTGCGCTGAGTCGTCGAGCGCTTTGCGCTGCGTTGCTCGGAACGATGACGCTGATTCCGGCCTGCGCCGCCGAAGAAGATCCGGCCCCCACTGCCGAAGACGACATCGATGTCGCCATCGGAGCGGTGTTTCGCGATTACGCAACCTCGGAGACCGCTGGCCCGCTGTGGTTCGGAAATTCCATGCAAGTTGCAGGTGGTGCCGAGTTCGATACCCATACGGTTCGAGGCTTCGGGACCATCGCCGAGCCCGTCGTTCGGTACCCGAAGGGGAAACGCACACTGGGGCGAACGGGCGCGGTAGGCCTCGCCGAAGGGGCCTACGGCGTGCTCGTTCAGTTCTCACCTCGTGACGGCAAACGCGGGGAGGCGCTCGCCAAGGTGCGGCTCGCACGATTCGAGACGACCGACACGAGTCGCGAGACGACGAGCGCACAGCTGGGAGATCTCGGGCTCGATATCCAAATGCCGGGCGACACCAATGAGCGCCATGCGAAGGACGATGGCTACTACCGCGGGTACTTTCGTTTCACGGTCACGAAGGAAGACGCCGGCAAGGTGTTCGCGTATCGCGTCATCGTCGACTCGACGGGCGCGGGAGAATGGGAGACTGGTCTCGTCGCGATCCACAGAGAAGGCCGCCCGTTCTACGCGATTGCGCACAACCCTGACGACATTCCGAGCCTCGATCGCGCCCTCGACGAGGGAGTCAATGCTCTCGGCCCCGACCTCATGTTCTCCCCTTTGGCGCCGGATCGCATCGAAGTCGCGCACCCCGCGATCGTCATCAATAGTGCATGTCCGTCCGGACGAGACGGGCGAGCCGACCTCCGAGACTATCTGCGCCACCTTTCCGCCCGAGCGAAGGACATCCCCGTACTGTGGGACGTGAAGCCGAATGCAGGTACGTGGGTCGGCGACAAGTGCAAGAAGGTAGACCAAGATCTGCCCGCATTTGCACGGCGCTTTCAAGCGATCGCGACAGAAGAGAAGTACGATCTGGGCCGATCGATCATGAGTGTGCCCACGTATGACATGCTTCCGTTCTTGGACTCGATGAATGGCACGAACACGGGTCGAAGCATCGACAATCTCACGAACTTCGTGAACAAGAACGAAGTGATCTCGACGTGGGTGAAGCCTTCGCAGACAGCCCGCCTCACGTGGGCCGGACTCGGCATCAGCGCCAAGGCTCTTCGCGTGACGCAAAAGTGGACCGTGCCCGTGGCAGGTCTGGTGCGTGCAAGAGAGACGATGGAGTTCCCGAAGAAGATCGACTTCTGGTCCGTGTCGGATGCATGGGAGTATCGCCGCCTGCTCGACCTCGGGGTCGACGGTCTGATTGCGGACGACGTTCCCACATTGCGTGCTGTGCTCCGCGAAGAACCGTATGCCACGATGTTCCGCTACGCCGATGCCTCCGACTCGCCATTCGAGAAATTCGCGGGCGGCAAGTGGCTGTGCCAAGGCGGCTGCCGTCGTGAGTAGCTAAGCAATGGTGCGGTGTGCCAGAAACAACGCATCCCTCTCGTCGCCTCTGCACGACCGGCAACGCTCGTCGACGCAGGTAGCCCCCGAGGAAGCCGTGCAGCATGATATCGTGAGTGCGCATGAACATTTCGCGCGCAGTCGCAGGCATTGCCCTCACGTCGGGATTCTTCGCAGCGTGGTTCGCGGTAGCATGCGGAGGGTCGAGTGGACCGAGCGGCACCGAGGGCAAGGACGGCAGCGCCGGCACGTCGTGTGATGGCCCCTGTGCTCCCGGGGCCGACCCGTCCGCCTTCGATGCGTGCGGCGGAAAGATCGTGAGCGCGAACGGGAAGATCGACGCCGCCGAATACGCGAAGCAAGCGCTCGCCGCAGACCTTGCAACCATCGATTGTCGCTTGGGTGTATCGTTCACGAAAGCACATCCTGGCGCTGCCGACGATCGCCCGCTCGCTTACCAACCCCCGCGCAAGACATCCACACTGGGTCGAAATGGCGCGAGCTACGAGTACGAACTCGGCGGTCCTCCCACGGAAGAGCCGCCGGCCAATGAGCGCTACGGCTCCGTCAACAATCAGGTGCTCTACACGGGTGGTGAAGCCGACGACCCGGGCCTTGCACGCGTCACGACGTATGACTGGGGCAACAATACGATCCTCGAGCACCCCGAACCCGTATGGTGGGGCGTCAATCATCCGAAAGGACGGAACACCGACCCGGCGGTCGATGTCACGTACAACGAAGCCAAAGCTACTGCATGGAGCCAGCAAGTATCACTCCAGCGCGCCTTCACCATGGCACGGTCGACGCAAACCTGGTCGAACGATGCGCTCGTGGTTTTCAAGCCCGGCTTCTTCGGTGCCACGGGCACACAAACGAGCGCCTGTACCTACCCCACGTTCGTGTTTCCGAAGAACAAGGTGGTCATGGCGCTCTCGGTGACGTCCGCCAACGAGCTCACTCTCGTCGCGGTCTGGGACACCGACACGCAGAAGGGGCAGGTCGCTGTCCTCGCGAATTTGGCGCGCGGAATGGCGCCAACACACTCCTGGCCATACTTTGGTCTGCCGAATGCCGGAAGCTACACGGCGTTCAAGCTGATGGGGTACGTGGACCTTCCCTTCGCGACCCCCACGGCCATTTCTGCCGCAGCCAACGCAGACCAGCCCGTCGTCGGCGCCCTAGAAGGAAACTGGGCGGCGCTCGACAAGCAGTCTACGCGCGACGAGGTTCGCGATGGTCCGACGCAGATTCAAGTCGCAACGGCAGGATATGCCGTGGTCGCTTCACGGTGGGAAAGCAAGGTTGCCTTCATCGACCTTCAGGCTATTTTCGCCTTCCTGCGCGAGCGTTACCTGACGACGGATGCGAATTACAAGGAAGCCAGCGTCACGGCCCCTGCTGCGTGGCCCTATACGTTCGACTCGCAGCCCACGATCATCCCCAAAGTCGTGAAGGTGATCGATGTCCCCTACCCCACTGCAGTCCTCGCGGGTGGGCGGCGCTACACCGACGATACGCGCGTCCACGTTGCGCAGCTCGACGGGACGCTGACGACTTACGCCGCCCCCACGCTCGGCAACGCCGACTCGGCGAAAGCCGAAGACATCACGGTCATGGGCACCGTAAACGTAGGAGCGAGCCCGACGACGCTTGCTTGGCCACGGAGCGACGACGCGCTCGAACCCGCAGCACATCCGTTCTCCTTCAATCCAGTCGTCGTTGCCGTGAGCCGTGCAGAGCGCCAGATCTCGTGGGTCGCGACCTCGAAGGAGGGAGGGAGCAAGATCTATCGACGCTTCCGCGACAAGCGCCTCGAAGATCCCGTGGACGTCGACTTCAACGAACGCGCGTACGTTGCCACGGTGGCAGACTTCGCAGGCAAGAAGGTTCTGACCTATCGTTTCGGGAAAACGCCCGCGGATCACCTCGCCCCTGACAACGCCGTCGGAATGGGGGCCGACGGAAAGGCGGACGTGGAGTGCGGTGGGGAGCTATCGTTCCCTGGCTCCGTCTTCATGACGAGCTCGACGAACGTGAACTGACTTCGCCGCGGCCGCGGGAGCGCGCTTCTGTCGCCGGCGAAGTTCGCGCGCGTCTTCAGAAATACGTACACAATTGCGGATCGTTCAGCTGGGCACTGCAAACGGCCTTGCTCAAGCCGAAGTCGTACGAGCACGTCGTTCCTGTGCCGCACGTTGCATTCGTGTAGCACGCTTGACCCGCGGTCGCCGACGCGACGCACTTGAAGGCTGGCCCACAGCGACGGCCGGTATCACCAGAGCCGCGATTCGAGCACGTGTCGCTCGTTGCGCCCTCGCCATTGCTGCACACCGCTCCGAGCGCGGACAGGGCCGTACATTTGGCGGTACTTTGATTGCAATATGCACCCGTCTTGCACTCCAGGTCCGTATGGCAGGCTGACCCGATGGCGACGGTGCCGCCGAGGGCTGCGAAGCATTCGCTCACGGCAAGGCGGTATTCGGCTGCCGGCGTGCCGACACTTGGGCATGTGAGGTTCTGGAGTTTTGCGACGCAGCTCTGCGCCTTCAATTGATTGACCGTGACCTTCGAGAGGTCGACCCCCGGGGCGGAGACTTGCGCGAAGCTGTTCTCGATGCCGCCTTCCATGAACGTGTTGCACTGCGCACGGTTGAACGGGGCACCGCCCGCGCCGAGGTTGTTGCAGCAGCCCACTTGCACGCGATCGCAGATGGCGTCACGTACGGCGACTTTGAGTGTCTGCGGGGTGTAGATGGGGAGCGTGCCGTCCCAGCCACCGTGGGAGTTCACCACGTCGTTCAGCCACGTGTAGACGGCTCCGTCGAGACGGACCCAGTAGTCCTTCGCCGTGGTCGGGTTGAAACGTGTTTCCGTCGCGATGAGCGTGTGGGTGCCGTTGACGAAGAGTGGTCCACCGGAATCGCCTCCATCGGTGACCCGGCTGGTGATGAAGTCGAAGGGATAGCTCCCGTCGGTGACGTAGCCGAGGCTCACCGCTGCGCTGAGAACGAGCGGCGCCGTGACGTTGACGGTTTTGCGGCCAACGGCAGAAACACTCGTACCTTGCGCAGGCGCGGTTCCCGTAATCGTCGGAAACGTGATCCCCGTGAAGCGAACGTCCGGGAAGAGGACGCCGATGTCGTGGAACTCGGGGTGACTGTCGTAGTTGAAGCGCGTAAGGCCTCGGAAGCCCTGGTCCATGACGTCGCCGGTGCTTGCCGTGCGCGTTTGACTACCGCCAGACGCGAACGGCGCCGTGAGCGTCCACGTCCCGAGAGGCGACGTACCCTGCGGATTGAACGCGACGCAGTGCGCAGCCGTGATGGCAACGCCCGGCGCGATCATGACCCCCGTACAGAAGTCGTTCTCGACGTTGTTGACCTTCACCATGAGGCCTTCGGTGTAGCCAGAAGCGTCTCGCTGCGTACCGATGATGGAACTCGTGCCGGCCCCCTGCTCCG
Organism: Polyangiaceae bacterium; assembly: GCA_046351415.1. Taxonomy (GTDB): domain Bacteria; phylum Myxococcota_A; class Polyangia; order Polyangiales; family Polyangiaceae; genus JABFRG01. The sequence continues at coordinate 33,294 of JAXLYO010000010.1, forward strand.
ATTCCGGGGCACTTTCGCTCGCGCACGCGCAGAAGAGAGCGGACACAGTGAGGAGCCAGAGGCGCATCGCTACCCGAGCTTGCGCGACGCCATGGGCTCTCGCAAGCAAGAAATCCTCGACAAAAGCGGACCGAGGGTGGATCACGAAATAGCCAAGACCGCCGTACTCACTCGATTTCCGAGGAATAACGGCGGTCTCGTTTCGACCAGCTGGGTTGAATCAGCTGCTCTGTCGGGTGTTTCTCAGAAGCCCTGGAGGCCGGCCTTCGAGTCCCACATCAGGTTACGAGCCACGTTGAGGAGACCGACGTAACGCTTGTACTCCGTTTGGTACGCCGTGAGGTCGTCGCCGTTGAGCGAGGCGCGGATCTTGTTCTCCTGACCGGGCTCCCAGAGCGGGCGCTTGGTCACCGGATCGTACTTCGGCGTGCCGTCGGGGTTCGTCTGCACCGCGTAGAGCCCCGCGAGGAGCAGGTTCGCGTGATGCAGCATACGGTGGCCGATGCCCTTGGAGCGAACGAACTTGTCGTTGAGGGTTTCCGTGCCGAAGTTGCGCGCGGCCCAGAGAACCCCGCTGCCGCCATCGGCGTCGACTTCGAAGAAGAAGGTCTTGTCTGCGTCGGGGAGCGTGATGCCCTCCGCCGCGCCTTCGATCCAGACGCGTGCCGAGTTCTGGAACGTACGGGAGCCGTCGTCCTCACCGAACCAGAGCCCGTAGATGAGCGCCGGAACTTGGAGGCGGTAGCCAACGAGCGGGTCGATGACCTTGGCGTTCGCCGGGTACTTCGAGGCCGCATCGAACGTGTCGGGGTACTCGATGATCGAGAACTTGCCCTGCTTGACGTTCGCGGTGCCGGTGGCAACCGGAGCGAGAACGTCCGTGTCGTTCGCGAGGATGCCCGCCATGAGGCGGTCGTAGGCGGCCGGGTAGATGCTACGGAAGTTGAGCATCATGTTGCGACCGTCCAGATAGGTATCACGTGAGTAGTACACGTCGATGGGGGCCCACTGAGCAGCGAGAGCCGCGACAGCGATGGGCTTCTCCACGTCGGTGCCTGCACGGTCGTGGTACTCCTGGTAGTGGAACGAGCCACCCTTCGCGTTGTTGAGGTCGTCGTCGATCCAGCGACCGTCGAGAACGCTGACTGCCGTCGAAGCCGTCGACGGGGCGCCGAAGTCGGGCACCTCGAGAACGGTGGTCTCACGACCCGGGACCTCTTGCTTCACCTGGTAGGTACCGGGCTGCGGACGAAGGAGCGCGCGCTTCAGGGTGTTGAAGAGTGCATTCGATGCGAGGACGTAGCCCTCACCCCAATCCGCAGACTTGAGCGCCGGGTTGTCGACCTGGTTCGGATACATGGCCGAGTACGAAGCGATCTTCGAGGCGGAGAGCCAACCGAGCGACTGGAAGCGCGAGAAGTAGCGACCCCACACGCGGTTGCCCACGAACCAGCTGAGGTAGCCACGACGGCCACGGCGCCAGAAGTCGAGGATGTAGCGGTACTCGTAGAGCTTCGCCACGTTCGTTGCAGCTTCGTACACGTCCGCACCTGCGTCGAAACGAAGGTTGTGCGGGTGGTTCGAGTACTCGTCCGTACCGAAGCGGTATGGCCAGCGGATGCGACCATCGGCGGTCTTGAAGAGATTCGCCTGGATTCCGGGCTCGGACTCGCCGCTTTGCAGCTCGGAGACGTGCGCGTGGTCTTTGACCGGCGGGTCACAGATTTGTCCACCCACGGCCGAGTAATCCTCGCCGAGTTCCTTACGCGGCGCTCGGCAGCGAGCGGCATCGTAGAGGAGGTTTTCGGACTGCATGATGCGGGCGAGGGTCGTGTAGTGCGTCGGCTGAACTTGCGCTCCGCCACCCATCGCTGCGTCGGTGCGCTTCACCCACCACTGCTCACTCACGGGGCCGCGCGGTTGTGTTTGACCCGGCACCGAGTGGAGTGATGCGAGGTCCGCACCCACCTTGCTGCCAGGTTGGAAGGTCTCGACGGCATTGCCGTACACGAACTTCATCATGGCGCGGTCGTACGAACCGAGACCGTGGAGGTCGGTATTGAAGTCGTAGCCGTAGTCCATGATGGAGGAGTAGGCGTACTCTTCGATGCCGGGGTGCGGCTCTGCACCCGTGCCGAGCTCTTCCTTCGACTCGGGGTCGAGGTAGCGCGGACCCATGCAGTTGTCAGCGTCGTTCTCGCCACGCGCTTGGGTGCAAGCCTTGGTGAGCTTGCCGTCCGCGGTGCGGAGCTTCCAGTAGTTCGGGTGGAAGTTGATCGAGTCCCACGAACCTTGGAAGTTGTGGCGCATCGACATCGTGTGACCGACTTCGTGCTCGGTCACGGCCTTGTAGATGAGCTTGCGGAGCTCGAGGAAGAGTCCCTTCGGGTCGCCTTGGAACTGAGTCGCCAACTTCTTGGCGATGCCTTCGAAGTGCGGAGCGTTGAACTCGTTCGAGCCGTACATGCACTCGCCACGGGACTCGAGGACCTTGTTCATCTTCGAGTAGAAGTTCTCGAGCTGGAAGGGCGAGTAGGCGCCGCCGAACGGCGAGCTCTGCTTGCGCATCTGCTCGACGAAGCTCAGGTTGCCGTTCGGGTTGTTCCCCTTCGCGAAGGGAACCGGGACGGCATTGTTCTTCATCCAGTTGGCGTCGCCAATCAGGTTCATTTCGGTTTGCGTGCCGGCGAGGCGCGCAGACATCGAGTCCATGCGGGCAATGGCTTCGGACTTGCCACCAAACCCGGACACGCCTTGGACGCCACGTGCTGCGATGGCGCCTTGAACGGACTGGAGGCGCGCCGTGGCGTTGCCGCCGACGGAGTTTGCTCCGATGCGCGCGACGACTTGCGACGCGTCGACAGCGGTGTGCGCCTTCGCGATTTGCTCGTTGGTCATGGCGCTCTTCACCTGAAGATTCTGCGCCTTGCCCGCGAGATACTGTTGGTACGGAAGGAAGAGTTCCTTCGTTCCCGTGCTCTCGTATTGACCGAGGCTGCCCGGGACGTTGTCGCCCGCCGCGAACTTCGCGGGGTCGAGCTCGCCGTTGGCAATCAAGAGGAGGTCGCGAGCCATGGTGGCGTACGAATCGAGCGACGCACCGTAGATGTACGCGGTCGACTGGATGACTTCGCCGGTGAGCGGGTCAGCACCGTTCGGACCGTAGCCGAGGGGTGCGGCCGAGAGCGGTTGGTCGACCCAGCCGATGAGGTTGTAGCGGAGGTCGCCTTCGCGAGCGATCGTCCCTTCGCCGCCGCAGGCAGCGTGGTCGGCCTTGGTTGCCGGGTTGTGGCAGAGAACGAGCGCGGGGCCATTCGATGCCTTCGGCTTCTCGCCATCGAACCACTGGTTGTGGCACGCGTCCTTGTCGCCACCGTCCTGGCGGCACTCGACCTCGCGGCCGACCGCAATCGCGCCGACGAGACCTTCGTTCCACTGGTTGATGATGACTTGGTTCGTATCGAAGAGCTCCGGCGGCATGCTGCGGGAGACGAAGTACGCGACCGGCTTCACCTCGCGCTTGGCGAGCGGAAGCGTACAGAGGCCGACCTTGCCGACCGCTTCGCCACCGAACATGTCGCAACGCGAACCCTTGCCGAACTTGGCCGAGCAGCTTTGGTCGGCTTCCTTGCGGGCGGTTTCGCCGTCGACGCCGGGCTTCGGCGCGTAGCACTCGTCCTTGCTCGCGTGGCTCGCCTTCCAAAGATTGTGGCGGGCCACCATGCGGTGCCAGTGCTTGTCGAGGATCTCGTATTGGCGAGAGAAGCCATAGCGATCGCGGTTGAACGTTCCGAACATGGCCCACTTCGCCGAGTCCGTCTCGAGAGCCTCGTAGTCACGGTCGGGGACGCGCATGAAGGACGTGCGAACGGCAATTTCTTGCTCGTTGCACTCCATGACCTCGCTGCCCGTGATCCAGTTCATGATGCCGCACTCGGGAAGGCCCCAACCTTGGAAGTCGGCGGCCTTTGCCGTGCGCATCGCCGTGATGTCGAAGTAGCCGTTCGCGGTATCGTAGACCGGCTTGTTCTTGCTGAGCGGGTCAGTGACGACCGTCTTCGAGGCGGGGTTGAACTTTGCGTCCCCGAAGATTTGATCGAACCAGAAGAGACCTTCCGGATCCTGAACCTGGTTCTCGGACCAGTCGACGCGGATGTATTCGCGCTCGTACCAGGGGCGGTCGGTATTCTCGACGACGACGTTGTTCTCTTCGCCGGTCGAGCGATTGTAGTCGCGCTGGAGGTCGAAGTGCCGAAGGATCGGGTACGAAGCGACGACGATGCCGTCGTTCTTCTTGGGGTCTGCTCCGTGCCCGTCGGAACCGGAGACGGCCTCGTACGCGCGGCGACCGACGAGGTGGTTCTCTTCGATGTCCCAGCGAACGCGCTTCAGCTCGTCCTGCACGCCAGGAAAGGCGAAGTTGTTGCTGCGCGAGGTCTCGATGACCGTGTTGCGGATGTACCACTCGTACGGCTTCTTCGCGTCGGGACCGACGAGATCTGCCTTCTTGATGTAGTCCGGCTGCACCCGGTTGATCGGATCGACATCTGAGCAGCCCGTGCTTGCTCCGCCGCCCGTCACCGCAATCGCCAGAAGCGCGATGAGTCCTGCACGACTCGTCCATTTGTTACGCATCACTCGACTCCTTAGAGAATTCCAAAAAACTTTGTTGAGGGGGAGAGGAGGGGGCGCTCAGACTCCGGCGCCCCGGCTCCTCTGTCAGGGGGTTCTGCTCAGCACTCCTGCCCGCGGCCGCAAGAGCCGAAGCCGAGGTAGAAGAGGGTCGAACGAACCTGGTTGAGGAATGCGACGTATGAACGAAGCTTGGCAGCGGCGACCTGGTCCTTCACGTTCGCGGCCGTGATGGGCGTAACGCCCTTCACCGGACGACCGTTGATGTACTTCGGTACGACTTGGCCGAGCGTGCTGCCGACAACCGGCACCGTGTCGACATCGTAGGCGGCGACGAGGAGCTCGTTCGCGTGCTGGATCATGCGAGCGCCAATGCCCTTGTCGACGACCTTGCCGAAGAGGGTCTCGGTGCCGAAGGTACGCGAGTTCCACTCCATTCCGTCGACCGGGTCGAAGAAGGTGACCTTCTCCGTCTCGGGGACGATGACCTGCTCCTGACCACCGGTTACCCAGAGGCGGGTGCGCTGGATGAGGGACATGTCGCTGTCGATGGGCTGGTAGAGCATCATGAGAACCATCGTCGGGACCTTCACGCGGAACCCGAGCATCGGGTCGACGAGACGGGCGGTGGCAGGACGCGTGATCTTGCTCGGGTCGATCTCCCAGAGCTTCGCCGTCTTGAGCGGACGCATGCCGAACGCATCGGGAGCATCTGCCGTGTCGACGTAGCCGGCAACGGTGTCGAAGTCGTCGGCCATGATGCCTGCAACGAGGCGGTCGAAGGCTTCGGGAATGGCCGAACGGAAGCTGAACATGACGTTACGACCGTCGAGGTACGTCTCGCGAGCGACCGTCGACAATTGAGGACGTGCGTCCGTGAGGGCGATCGAGGCGAAGGGCTTCTCGAGGAACGAGCCGCTGCGGTAGGCGTAGGCGCGGTAGTCGAATTGCTTCGTCAGGTCGAACTGGTGGTCGATGTAGCGAGAGTCGCCTGCACCGAGCTTGAACGCGGGGTTCTTGCTGCTGGCGACTTCCGGGTTCGAGTAGAGGTCGAACAATGCGCCGGGCTGCTTGTTCAGCTCGTAGTCGCCGGGTTGCGGACGAAGCAGGGACTTCTGCATCGCGTCGAACAACATCGTGAGCGCGAGCTCGTTCGCCTGATCCATGTAGCCGAGCGTCGCGGGCGTACCCGAGAGACCACCGGCGCGGACGACGTCCGAGAGCGTGTTCCACTGGAGAGACTGCACGCGGTCGTAGAAGCGTCCGAACATTCCGTTGCCGGCGTTGTTGACGTTACGTTCGCGAGAGTTCTTTCGGTAGAAGTAGTCGAGATACATCATCTCGTAACGGTCGAGGAGATCGAGGGTGATCTCGTAGATGTCGCCGCCGTTGTCGTAGTAGTAGCCGTGGTAGTACGCGGTCTGGCCGTTGGAGACCTTGTATGGCCAACGGTACTTGCCGCTGCTGCCCTTCTGCTTGCCGTATTGAACGGTGAGACCGAAGCTCGCGACGTTGACCGTCTCCGAGTCACGAAGGAGCATGTGGTCCTTGTGGGGAGCCACGCACGTGATGCCGAGCTGACCGCGGTCTTCCGCCTTCTCTTCCGGCGTCTGCGGGTGGCAGCGCTTCTCGTCGAAGAGGTTCAGCTTCTGCGCGTACTCGGTGTAGTGCAGGTCGTAGGACTCGAGCGGACCGCCGGGAACAACGTACCAGTTGGCAGCGTTCATGATGGTGAGGCCCGGAGTGATCGACTTGCCCGTGCCTTCCGGAACGAGGCTGTGCTTCTCGTCGTCCATGAGCTCGACGATGCCGGTGTAGATGTACTTGGCCGCCATGCGATCGAAGTAGCCAAGGCGCGAAGCGTGCAGAGCGTCGAACTTGTAGTCCATGACGGACGACACGGCGTACGAGTCTGCCGAGTCGTGCTCACGCCCCTTCACGATGCCCTTCTCTTCGTCCGTTTGCGGGTCGAGCCAGCGGGGGCCCATGCAGTTGTCGGGCGAGCCCGGAGCGCGGCCTTGAGCAGGACAACGACCAGCGTTGTTCTTGCTGCCGTTCGCGCGAAGAATCCAGTACTCGGGGTGGTAGTTGGGCGAGTCCCACGTTCCGGTGAACGCGTGCTCCATGCTCATCAAGTGCCCCATCTCGTGGAGGAGCGTGTCCTCGTACATGATGGTGAGAAGCTCTTGGAAGATCAGGCGGCCGCGGACGATGCGATCGATCGTGGCGCCTTCGACGCCTGCAGCCTTCGCGAACGGACCGCTTGCAACCGTCCCGTCGGCGTACTTGGCCTTCATCTTCGCGCTGAAGCCAGCGGTCCAGTTGAAGGTGAGGAACTCGGGAGCCTTGAACTCACACATGTGCGTGAGCGACTTGCGCATTTCGTCCTGGTGGTCGGTGCGCGACAGAGCCGGAAGGCTCATGCCCTGAAGAGGAGACATGACCTGCTTGACAGTGGACTCACCGGCAAACTTCGGATCCACGCCGGCAGACGAGAGCCAGAGATCGTTCATGACCTTGGGCTCCATGCCATTCGTACGAAGCTTCTCGGCTTGGGCCGCGATGCGCGTTTCGACCTCGCCACGGGTGCGGAAGCCGGGTGCAGCCTCGGAAGCCTTGCGCGCGACGAATTGATCGTACGCCTTCACGCGGGCCGGGCCCTTGACGTTCGCGAGGGCGGACGTGAAGCCCATGCGGTCGGCCATCGCCTTGATTTGGGGCGCGACGTTCTCCAAACGGTGCTGAGCGTCTTGCGGCGTCAGCGCGTTGCCGCCACCGTTCTTGAACTTGACCGACAAGGCGTCGAGCTCCGGCTCGCGCTTCGGGTCCGTGTCATAGATGGGAGCCGTGTCGCCGTACCACGCTTGCGTCACACCACCGACGTACTCGGACGGCGTGAGGTCGCCGTTCGTGAGCATGACTTGGTCACGCGCACGGGCGCTGTAGGTCTCGACGCTCGCGCCGAAGATGTTGACGGCGGTACCGATGTTCTCGCCGGTGAGCGGATCGCCCGAGGGGACGATGACGCCGAGCGGGCGGCTGAACGACGGATTGCTCCACCACGTGATCATGTGCTCGCGGATGTCGCCTTTGCGAACCTTGCGTCCCTCGGCGCCGCAGAAGGGGCTGTCGCCCTTTTCGACGGGGTTGTGGCACATGACGACGACTTCGTCACCCTTCGGCACGTCTTCGCGATCGAGGGCGACGGGGCCTTCGAAGAACTTCGCGTGACACGTCTCACGAGCGCTTTCGCTGTTGAGGTCTTCGGCGTTCGCAGCGCGGCGGCACTCGGCCTCGCGTGCGTACGAAACGGCGTTCTTGAGCGCGTTGCTCCAGTCCTTGAGGGAACGAGCCGTCTGCGGGTAGAGCGCCTTCGGAAGAGCGGGGTCCACGAAGAACGCGATCGGGCGAACCTTGCGATCGGTGTACGGGATGGTGCACTTCCCCGCGTTGCGATCGCAGACCGAATTGACGTTCGTCGCGGCGCACGTGGCGTTCGCTGCCGCGGCCGTGCGCTCGGGCTCGTTACCGCAGTCGGCCGTCGTGTGCGACTTCTGCCAGATGTTGTAACGCTGCAGATACTTGTGCCAGCTCTCGTCGGTGATGCCGTACTGGCGATCGTAGCCGCTGCGGTCGAGCGTAATGGTACCGACGATGTCGCCTTGCCAAGAGGTCACTTCGCCCGTCTCGTAGTCCGTGGACTTGTCGCCCACCGGAACCTTCGAGAACGCCGTGCGGATCGTCATCTCCTGCTCGTTGCAGTCGATCGACGGGTCCGCATTGTACGTGCCTTGGTAGAGGTTGTACGAACGCATGAAGCACGCCGGGAAGGCGTAGCCGTAGTAGTCGAAGGTCTGCGGGGTCGCGAGCCAGCGGGAATTGAGGTCGAAGTAGCCGTTCGAGATTTCGTTGAAGTTCGAGCGCTCCTCTTCGTCGCGGTGCTCGCTCTCGTTGTACTGGAGGTTGCCGAACTTGAGCTCGCCGCTGAAGCTCTCCCAGAAGAAGATCGTGTTCGGGTCTTCGACGAGGTTGCGGCTCCAGTCGACGCGCATGTACTCGCGCTCGTACCAGGGGCGGTCTTGGTCGTTTTCTTCGGTAACGTTGTTAACTTCGCCCGTTCCGGCGTTGTAGCCGTTGCGGATATCGAAGTGCCTGGTGATGGCCCACTTGCCGACGATGGGACCATTGTTGATCTTGCCGCGCGGACCACCGTGACCGTCGCTGTCCTTGATGAACTCGTAGGCGTTGCGGGCAATGAGGTGGTCTTGGGTCACCTCGAAGCGAACGCGACGAAGCATGTCCTGGAGGCCGTCGCTCACCCAGGGGTTCGTACGTGCAACGCCCGTGATCAGGCTGCGCATGTAGAACTCGGGAGCGTCCGTCGGATTACGGTAGTCGCCGATCAGATCAGACTTCTTGATCGCGAGCGGCTGGCTGGTGTTCACCACGTCACGCTCAGCTGCACAACCCGCGGGCCCCACGAACACGCCCGCTACGAGTGCTGCGAGGGCAATTCGCCTCAACAATGCGCTACCCATCCGAATCTCCTTCATGAACAACGAACCCCCACACGACGGGGTCCCACCAAAACAAACGACCTCGAACGACCTCAGTAGGAGCCACACGCACATGACGTACAGGTGGTTCCGACGAGAGGTGGCTGTTTACAGTCTACAGCCCAGATTGCCAGCAAAAACGTCGGCTCTTCGGGCCAAAAGCAACCCGCATGCCGCGCCTTGAGCGCTTCCTTATTCCGAATGATATCGATGGCATGCAGGGATCGCTCCCCAAACCTCGGGCGGACGCTCCTCTGCAAAGGTCAGGATCCTAACGCCGCACCGCCAATCCATCGCCATGGAGAGAAACAGTAAGGATGGAAAATTGGAGGCGCTAGGGTGAACACCAAAAACCATGACGATTTGGCATGCTCTATGCATGTACCTCGGCCTCGGTTTGACCTAGGTGCTGTTCGGCTCTTATGCACGCGGACCTCCGGCGCACCGCTCGGTTCCGCAGGTCTTCCCCTGGCTGACCCCGAATCCCTTTAAGGGGGCCCTGGACCCCCTCGCGGCGCCCGGTGCGCTCATGCTAGGGTCCCTCCACTTGCCGTGGACAGCGATCTTGCAGATGCCGTGGATAGCCTCCGGGCCGCGTTCGAACGACGCTCCCTCCCGCTGACCCTTGGAAAGGCCCCGAAGGAACTGGTCGAGTCCTTGAAGAAGGACCTGCGGGCTCCTCTCCGGTACAGGAATTTTCTCCTCCACGCGGACCCGCTGGTCGCCGAAATCGTCACGCCGGTCGAGCGCATTCGGCTGATTCCTGCCGAAGAGCTGAAGAAGGCGCAGGACATGGTGAAGGGCGGGCCCGATGGCACGACGCTCGGCTGGAAGCCTTCCTGGATCGTGATTGGCGAAAGCTCCCTGCTAGGTGACCCCTACTTTCTCGATACGTCCAATCCCGACCTCGAAGGCGACTGCCCTGTCTACACAGCCGTCAGCAAGCAAGTGCGCTGGACTCCCACGCTTGCGGCCTCGACGTTCGCGCAGTTCCTCCGCATCGTAGCGACGGCCATGGAGGTGGCGGCGGGCTTCGGCGACGCCATCATGGACGACGAAGACGAAGATAGTTTCCGGGAGGCCCTCGGCCCCAAGATCAAAGTGATCGATGCCGCAGCACTCAGGGCCGGTCACTGGACGTAAGAAACGCTGAGCCAGCGAGACACACAGAGACCATGACCGAATCCGCCTACGCCCGAAGCCGCTACGCAGCACCCGAGATCGAGCACCGGTACGGTCCCTCCGTACATCTCATCGACGATCCCCTTTCGTGGACGCAGCTCGCGCGGCTCTGCGCCCGCGATACGTTCCAGCCTGAGCTCGGACGCCTCGTGCGCGTGCTTTACGAACGCCTCGCAGAGGTCGTCATCAGCGCAGAGTTTCCGCGAGCGCGCTTCGACGTTCCAACCCGCATGGTCGTGAACCAACCCGAGGCCGTCTATCGCGGGGCCGGCATCGCACGCGACACGAAGGCGGTCACCGTGGGCATCGCGCGCGCGGGGACCATGCCGTCGCAAGTCGTCTACGAGCTCCTGAATGAAGTCTTGAATCCCGAAGGCGTTCGCCAAGACCACCTCTTCATGTCTCGTGCGACTGACAAAGAGGGGCGCGTCGTCGGCGCGACGTGGCACGACGCGAAGATCGGCCGCGACATGGATGGTCGCATCCTCATCATTCCCGACCCGATGGGTGCAACCGGTACGTCCATCGTGAGTGCCCTCACGCACTACAAGACGCGTCTGCAGGGTGCGCCATCGCGCTGCATTGCGATGCATCTCATCGTGACGCCCGAGTACATCAAGAACGTGCTCGATGCGCATCCAGACACGGTCATCTACGCGCTACGCATCGACCGCGGACTCTCGTCCCAAGAAGTGCTGCAGACGATCCCCGGCACGCGATGGAGCGAAGAACGCGGCCTCGATGAACGCCAGTACATCGTCCCCGGCGCCGGCGGCGTGGGCGAGCTCCTGAACAACGCCTGGGTCTGAAGACCGGGCTAGACCTCGTTCATCGATCATTGACCACCCTCACGCCCTCGGCAGAAGTCCAGCGGAGGCGCGGGGCGCGGCGAAGTGAGAGCGAACGCAAAAATCCCCGGCCAGCAGCCGCCGACTCGGCCGCCTCGTCGGGAGGCGTCCAGACATGCGGCCGGGGATTTTGTGCGGAGAGGAAACGAAGCCGCGACCCCGCGACCCGCGGGTCTTCTGCATATAGCCACAGCTATGCAACGCCTTCTGAATTCCGATCGAGCAACGACGAAGTCGACCTAGCCGGTACTGACGACTCTGTTCCGGCCGGCGTGTTTGGCGGCGTAGAGGCGACCGTCTGCTTTTTGGATGAACTCGTCGGCGCTCGCGTCGGGTACGAGCTCCGTGATCTCGGCGACGCCGAGGCTCACGGTGACGCGGAGGGTTTCGTTGTGGAGTTCGACGGCGAGCTTCTCGACGGATTCGCGCACGCGTTCAGCGAAGCGCGTGGCCTGCGCGAGCCCGGTTCCTCGTGCGACGATGACGAACTCTTCGCCCCCGTAGCGCGCGAGCACGTCTTCTGCGCGGATGAGGCGCGCAATCGTGGCGGCGACGGCACGAAGGACGACGTCACCGGCGAGATGGCCGTACGTGTCGTTCAAGCGCTTGAAGTAGTCGATGTCGACCATCAAGAGAGACAAGTCCGTCTTGTGACGTTGGGCGTACGCGACCTCCATGACGAGGCGCTCGGCCAAAAACTGTCGATTGAACACGCGTGTGAGGCTGTCGCGCGTCGACGCTTCGTACATGCGATGACGAAGTTCTTCCTCCGCGTCGTCGACGAGCGCGAACGACACCATCATGTTCGGGCCGAACTGGAGCCGGTCGCCGGCGGAGAGGGGCGCACGCTTCACCGCCGTGCGCTTCATGAACGTGCCATTCGTCGAGCCCATGTCTTCGACGTAGTATTCGCCATCCTCGTCGCGGACCACGCGCGCGTGCACGCGACTGACGCCGGGGTCCTCGAGCCAAATATCGCACTCGGTTCCGCGACCAATCAGCATCACGTCTTTGTCGAGCGAGAAGACCTGGCCTGCGTTCACACCGGTGAGCACCGTGAGCATGCCGCGTTGGAGGACATCACGCGCGAGGATGGCGACGTTGCGCTCGGTCGTGCGCTCGAGATCGGCGAAGTTCTGCGGCGGGTCGGAAAGGGGCTGCGAAGGGGGCGCCGGCAGCGTTGCTCCCGCGGGCGCGACGCCACTCGCTGAAAGCGGAGAAGGGCCCAGCGCCTCGACGGCTGCTGTCGTCAGGTTCGCGTCGGGCTCACCCTCGACCCCCTCCAAAGACGGCATCGGCGGAAGGTGCTTACGCGTGATCAAACGCCGATCGGACATTTCTTCAGGTTCCAGACTACCAGACGCCCCCCGAATCTCACAAATGAGGCGAACATGATATGAGAAGTCGCATGTCGCCATCCGAGCCCCACGCCCATGCTTCCAGGTCCTCCGGCTCTCCCGAGGAAGGCACGCGCTCGCCCGGGCTCCTCGAGGGGAAGGTCGTCGTCATCACGGGCGCGGGCTCTGGAATCGGCCGCGCAGAAGCCCTTGCGGCGGCGGGCGAAGGCGCGTGCGTCGTCGTCAACGATGTAGGCGATCCAACGACAAATGACGGTGCATCCCCCAACGCGGAACGCGTGGTCAGTGAAATCAAGGCGGCGGGTGGAAAGGCCGCTGCGTTCATCGGATCCGTCGCCGAGCGCGCCACCGCCGAGAAGCTCATCGCGTTCGCCGTAAGTCACTTCGGACGCGTCGATGGCCTCGTCAACAACGCGGGAATCGTTCGCGACAAGAGCTTCCTCAAGATGGAAGAAGCGATGTGGAACGAGGTCCTTTCGGTCCAGCTCCACGGCACGTTCTTCGTATCTCAAGCGTTCACGAGGCAGGTCCTCGCACAGGCGGGCAAGGACGGCCACGTGGGTGGCGGTCGTATCGTCAATACGACGAGCGTGAGCGGACTGCTCGGCAACTTCGGCCAAGCGAACTATGCGGCGGCGAACGCCGGCATTTACGGGCTTACGCGCACCATGTCCATCGAGCTGCAGAAGCACCGCATGACGGTGAATGCGCTCGCTCCGATCGCGAAGACAGCGATGACGCAAGACATGCCCATGTTCCACAACGTGACGAGCATGACCCCCGAGCACGTTGCTCCGGCGACGCTCTTTCTTCTGAGCGATCTCTGCGGCGACAAGACGGGACACATTCTCGCCGTGGCAGGATCGCGGATGTACGCGTTCAAGCTCGTCGAAACCGCCGGACGTTTCAAAGAAGGCGAAAGCACGTACTGGACGCCCGAAGAGATCGCCGAGCATTGGGACTCCATCGTCAAGTGATGCCAGCGCGGCGCGTCCTCTGCGTGGTGAGCGCGCAGGCGCTTGCTGCAGCGTTGGCGCTCTTGCTCTCGTCGACGTCCTGTCGTGACAAGGAGGCATTCCCTGGGGCGGCCAACGACGCTGCCCTTCACGATGCGGGCGCTCGCAGCAGCGGGGAGGTTCTCGCGATCGATGCCTCGCAAGCGAGCGCGCCCGATGCGAGCGCCGAGGCCGGCCCACGCACCTCGCTCGGCTACGGAACGCCCGAGCGTTGGACGGGACCGACGTGCGCACCTCACGGCGATGGACACTTCATCGCGGAGGCGGACGAGCGAACGACGTTCGTCGATGGTCGCGACCTCCTCGCGATCGTCAACCGGTCCCCGCAGGGCGCGTTGCCACCAAACTTCGCACCTCCGGATCTGGTCGACCTCCGTACTCACGCGCCGCGTACCGAAAAGGAATGCGAGGCCATGCCGTGTCTGCGAAAAGACGCCGCCCTCGCCCTCGATGAATTGCTTGCCGCCATGAAGGCACGAGGCTTCCCTGGCAGCGTCGAGTCGACCTTTCGTAGCTACCGGGCGCAATGCGTCACGTTCTCCCGCTGGGCTGCTCAGAGCAACTTCTGCAGCGCCACCGAACAGTCCGCGCTTCCCGGTCACAGTCAGCATCAACTCGGCACGGCCATCGATCTTTTCACCGAGCAGTGGCGAAAGGATGGCGATGGCGGCGTCTTTCGCAACGGCTTCGGCTGCACGGACGCGGGAGCCTTCCTGCGGGATGGGGCACACGCGTACGGCTTCGTTCTCCCCTATCCGATCCATCCCGACGATTCGGCCGCCGCAGAGTCAGAAAAGAGGAGCGCGTGTGACACGCGTCAAGACAGCCCTGTTCCGATCAACCCCATGACCGGCTATCGCAACGAGTCGTGGCACGTTCGCTACATCGGCAAAGAAGCGGCTGGCGCGTTCGTTCGCGCGGTCAAGGAACGCGGCCCCGAGTTCACGCTCGAGCAGTGGCTCCGCGAGCAACGCGGAATCTCGAGCCCTCTCACGCTGCCTGTATGCGACGGATGCAACTGCGGTGCATGCTCGACCTTGGCCGAGACCGGTAAAACGCCTTGCAAGAACCACGCACTTCTTCTCGATTCAGACGGGAACGCAAAGGCAGCATCGGAAGAAGCCCCTACCCTCGAGCACGTGACCGTCGAGCGGCGGAAGGGCGAGCTTCGATTCGAGCTGCGTCTCACCGTGCCCGTAGGCACGCTGACGCAGCCCCCCGTAGCAACCCTCGGCACGCACCTGCGCGTCACGCCATCCGGTGAAAGTCCGATGGGCGCGAGCCACGCGGGAGGGCGGCTCCGCGCCTTTCCGGATTTGCCCGGTACAGTCCGTATCGGCATCGGCTTCGGTGAGGGTAGCGAATACCCCACCCGTGTGGCCCTCGCACAGCGGAGCGCCGCGGATGCATACAATCGCGTCAACACGGCTTTGCCGGCGGAGACCGGGAAAGTGCGCCTTCGTTTCACACTCTCACCCCCCGACGAGCAGAGCCTCCATGCGAACAAGATCCGTTTGGCGCTCCTTCGCGACGGAAAAGTGATCGCGAATCGCGAAATCGCACCACGCAACTGAGCGTGCCCCTTCCGGGCTCCGCGTCTTTCGCGTAGATCTGAAGACGATGATACGACCGCGTGCAATCGCCATGGCCGCCCTCGGTTATGTGCGCCGCAATCCCGATGAGCTCGTCCGTGCAGCGCTCAATGCAACGAGCCTGCGCTTCGGCATTCCTCTCGCAGCCATGAGATGGTTTGCGGAGCAGCTCCCCGTCGGCAAGAAGACGCCGACGGACATCGAGATCAGCAGCGCACCCCCGGCTCTCCGCATCGCGGCGACGATCGATGCCATGGGCACACAAGTGCGTGCCTCTGCTGCGATTCGCATCGAAGACGTGAACATCACCGAGTCGTCGGTTCGCGTGGCGGTCCGTCTCAAGGACGTGAAGCTGAAGCTCGCCGGTGAGAGTGACTCCCCCATCGCAACGCTCCTCAAGTCAGGCGCCCTCGACCTTTCGAAGCCGGGCAACGTCGTGAAGGTGCTTCCGAAGAAGCCTCCGGGCGTCATCGAGGCGGAAGACGACCGCATCGTGCTCGATCTGCTCCAGGTGCCGAAGCTCGCGAACAATCCGAAGTTCCGCGCCGCGCTCCGCACGATCGCCCCCGTGCTCGGAGTCGGCTCGATCGAAACCGACGGTGACCACCTCTACATCCGATTGCGTGCGACGCCCCGTGGCATTCCGCTCGCGCTCGAGGCTGCCCGCTCGTTCCGCACGCCCTGACCCGAAGGCCTACACGTCGCCGCCCGTAGGGCGCCTGCTGTGCAGGACGCTCGGCTGGTTACCCACCGAGTACGTCGAGGTCTGCCTCGCATGCGCTTTTGCGTCGATGCCGTCGTACGTCAGCAAAATGCGCTTGTCGCCGTGATGCTCGACGATACGACCGCTGTACTTCGAAGCGTCGACACCAAAGCCCTGTACGTGGGCAAGTCCGTCGAACACCGTTGCGCGGCCGAGATAGATGATGGTGTCGAGGAAGTGGGGCCGGTTCACGGTGATGGACGCAGTTACGTGCCCGACGCCACGTTCATCGAGCTCCTCTTCGAGTGCCGCCGCCGTATTCAGCATGCCTTGGATGGCCACGATCGCCGCTGCCACAGCCATGGTGAGGTCGACTCCGTCCGCTCCGCGAACCCCCTTCGTGGAGAGGAGCGCGTAGTTCGCCTCACCCAGGTCGTCACGCAGCCGCCGATGAACGGCATTTTCCGGATTGTACCCGCGCAACGTACCGACCACTGCACCGCAAGCTGCTCGCGGCTCGCGCCAGCGTGATTCTTGCGTGATGCCGACGGACATCGCTCCGTCCACCCCGTCGAGCCGGCCGACATGGGTCTTCAGATCGATGTTCACGAGAACGAACGACTGAGCATTGCCGTTGTAGAGCGCTCTGCGGATGGGCTCGTCGAGCTGGTGCGCCACGGTCACGTGCGCCAGCGTGTGCCCGTCGTCGGTTCCGCCACCCGTCGGAGAGAACGCTTCGATCTTGCTCTCTCCGATTTCCGACATGCACGCGAAGCGACTCCCGACCACCTGCTCGTAGGTGGTCATGGCTTCCCCTTGGTGGATGCGGTCACCACAGTTCGTGTGCGCGAGCGTCGTGAGCACGCTCGGCAGCGTCATGTCTGCCCCACACGCGAGTACGTCGGACGTGGCTTGTGGCTGCCTGATGGCAGAAAGCTGGAGCTCGTCGTGCAGGAGCTGCATGCCATTCACCAGCGCGTAGCGGTCGCTCACGATCTCGTTCAGGTATGTGTGGAATGCGGAGTGCTCCAAACCAAACTCCGCCTTGAGGGCCCAGAGCCGCTCGATGCGCAGAGCGGCGGCTGACTTGTCGAACTTCATTACGGAACCGTAACGCAATTACCTTTCGAAAACGAGAGGGAGCGTCACCTGGGACGGCCCGCGGGCTCTTGCGAAGCGCCAGCCTCGAACCGCCCGGGCCAAGGCACGGAGGAATCGACGCTTCTCGGGCAACGCGGCCGCGACGACCCGTAGGGTGTCACATAGGGTCTTCACGCCGGTGACGAGTCCGCTCGCATCCACCGAGATCGAGAGCGATAGCACCCCTGCGGGCTCGAGTTCTCGGAGCAGTGAGGGCATCGTTTCGAGCAAACGATTCACTTCCTTCGAAAGCGCTGTCGCTGGGAGGGGTCCCTCGATGAAGGGCCTTGGCTGCACGAACCAGCCATGAATGACGAGGCGCCCTTCGCGCGGGTCGTGTGTACCGTCGACGCGCCGCACCCCGTGTGGAATGCGCGGGTCGAAAACCGTCAGGCGATTGAATCGAGGTTCGATCTCGCGAAAAATGTCCGGCTCTTCGACGGATCGAACGGAGGCGAAGGCATCCCAGTAGTCGAGGACGTCGTCACGCAGCATGAGGGTTTCACCGCCCCGAAAGACCCGCCTATTCCAGTTCGTGAGCGAAAATACGAACGCGAACGGACCGTGGGGCAAATCGCCATGGAGTTCCTGGCGGCACCCATCGACGTAGCAGCTGAGCCAGGTCGGGGAGATGTCGTGACAGCCGAGTACGCGACGCCCGAAGAGGACGAGTTCACGGTGGAACGCTTCGTAGACCTTCTTCGGAAAGAAGAGGTACGCGGGCGTTCGGAGATGCGTGTACTGCCCGGGGATGTGCCAGTAGTCCCACACGAAGCGTCCGCCATCTGCGATACGCGGGTCACTCAGCCGTTCGTCGAACGTGGACCGCAGGGAGGGAGCGAGGGAAGTGAATCTGTCAACGATGAGATGTGAGCTTGCCAAGACGTAATCATCATAATCCGCCCAATCTTTGCCGTGCCTCACAATCCGAGGTTTTTGCTATGTTGGGCGTGTGAAAATTCTCGTAGTCGAAGACGACGCAAAGGTAGGCCGGTTCGTCGTGCGCGCGCTCACGGAAGACGGGTTCACCGTCGATCACGTCAAAAACGGTCGCGAAGCGCTCGCGCAGTGCAAGACCGAAAACTACGAACTCGTCGTGCTCGACTGGATGCTTCCCGAAGTCGACGGCATCACGGTATGCCGAGAGCTCCGCGGGTCAGGACACCTCGCCCCTATCCTGATGCTCACTGCGCGCGGGGAAACCAAGGACCGCGTCGAAGGGCTCGACGCCGGCGCCGACGACTACATGCCCAAACCCTTCGAGGTCGAAGAATTCCTCGCGCGCGTACGCGCCCTCATCCGTCGCACGTCGGGGTTCGGTCGGGTCGTGTGCGGTCCTCTCGAGGTCGATCGCGTCGGTCATCGCGCACTCTTGAACGGCACGGCGATGAATCTCACGAGCCGCGAGTACGCTCTGCTCCTTCACCTCGCACAGCGCACGGAGAAGATCGTCACACGCGCGGACCTCCTCACGCACGTGTGGGAACTCTCCTACGATCCGGGCTCCAATCTGGTCGAAGTGCACATCAGCCGTCTTCGTGAGAAGCTCGGCGAGTACGCCTGGATGATCGAAACGGTGCGTGGCTCCGGCTACCGTATGCGATCCCAGCAGAGCGAGTAGCGTCCGCGAATGCCCTTTCGGACCCGCCTTTTCATGGCGATGACGAGCCTGCTCATCGTCACCCTGGGCATTGCGTTCATCTCCCTTTACGTCGTCGTCCAGCGATCCGAACGTCAGCAGCTCGATGAAGCTCTCTTCGCGCACGCCGAAGAAGAGGCCCTCGAGATCGTGGTCGCCGGCGGAGAGACCAAACTCTCTGCGCGCCTAGGGCCGCCGGGCGATGACGGCTCTCACCTCCAGACTTATGCCGCCGTTTATCAGGTCGACGGCGCCCTCGTCACTTCGAGCGCCAGCTTTTCGTGCGGTGTTCCGAAGCTCGACGATGTCCGCAGGCCCCGTGGAGAACCCTTCGACCTACGGTGCGGAACGCTTCTGCTCCGTGCGGTGTTCGCCCGCATTCCCGCGAAAGAGCAGCAGCTGCTTCTCATGGCCGTTCCCCGCACGCAGCTCGACGACGACGCTCGTTTCTTCGTGCAAACGAGTTTCATCGTCCTGCTCGGCTCCGTTCTCCTCGCCGCTGTCGTCGCCCGAGGAATCGCGCGCGGCCTCGCACGTGACCAAGAAGCCATCGCCAACGTCGCTCGTCGAGTCGCGAGTGGTGACCTCTCCGCTCGTGTCGGTATCGATTCGTCGAGTCAAGAGACACAACAGCTCGGTCACGACATCGACGAGATGATTCGGCAGCTCGCGGGCTTGGTCGAGGCGCAAGAGCGATTCGTCGCCAATGCGGCTCACGAGTTCCGCTCCCCCATCACCGCACTCTACGGGGAGCTCTCCCTAGCCGTACGGCGCGACCGCGAACCTTCCGAGTACAAAGAGATCATCTTGCACGCGCTAGAATCGACGCGGCACTTGAAATCGCTCGCACAGGACCTCCTTGCCCAAGCAAAGATCCACCATCGCCAGCGCGACAAGGTGCGGTTCTCTCTTCGCGACCTCATCACGCGGGCCATCGAACGCGTCAAGGAATCGTATCCCGAGAGAAACATCGCGTTCGACGTCGAAGGCGAGTCGGCCTTCACGGGCAGCCAGGGTGACTGCGAGCGGATGTTCCTGAATCTTCTCGAAAACGCGGCGCGGCACACGAAGTCCTTGGTTCGCGTCACGATTCACGACAAAACGACGTCCTTGGTCGAGGTTGCCATCGAAGACGACGGTCCGGGCGTTCCCCCCGAAGAACGCGGCCCCCTGTTCGACCCCTTCTTTCGTGGAGCTCGCGAACGCGCGTCCGAAGACATCGGTACGGGCCTCGGCCTACCCATCGCACGCAGCGCCGCGCGCCTTCATGGTGGTGACTTGTTCTACGATGGCTCCTACGAGAAGGGAGCTCGCTTCGTCGTCCAATTGAAGCGAGACGAGGGCGAATGAACCGTCGCAAGCTCCTTCGGTTCGTGGGGCTCGTCGCGATCGTGGTCGCGCTGTTCGCTTTGCTCTATCGCCCCTTCCCTTCCGACAAGACGCCCGAGGGTGCCTACATGCGCATTGCGCGCAGCATGGCCATGAACAAGCCGCTCGAGATCTTCCCGTACCTGGAGAACGAAGCGCAATGGGCCAGCTACTCGATTCGCGACTCACGCAAAGAGGCCAAGACCCTGGTCTTGCGAAGCTATCCCGAGCCGGCGAAGACCGAATGGCTCACCACACACGGCAAGATTGCAGATGCACCCGATGGTTCTGATGCATTTTACATCTATTCTGAACAACGAGGTCTCTTGGAACGTCTCAAGAAGGACCTCTCGGGTGTCGATCGAGTCGACATCGACGGTGAACGCGCGACCGTCGTGACAGCACGTGGCACGAGATACGCTTTTCGGAAACGACCGAACGGAATTTGGGGGCTTACGCTCTTCAGTGCCGAGCTCATTGCGGAACGAAACCGCGCCGAGCGTGACCTCTCGGTCATCCGGACGGCGGCCGCAGACTACGACCGCGTGAAGGGCGTTGTTGCACCCCTGACGGCCGACGCAGGTCGCTGAGGGGTGGTCTCCTCAGCGGCAACGGCCATGGGCGATGAGCGCCCGCTCCGCTGCAACGCGCGCCTGGGCCTTCGGTCCCATGGCGAGCAATGGCTCGAAGCGCTTCTTCAGATCGTCTGGGTGCAGGTCACCGAGCGCAGCGATGGCGGCAAAGGCAACGTCGCGCTCGAGCTGCGACTGGACGGGTGAAGCTGCGGCGCGGGCGAGTTTCGTCAAACGGTCCGTGTCGTCGTGGGAGCACATCTCGCCGAGCGCGCGGGTCGCGAGGACGCGGACGTCACTCATCTCATCGTCATCGTAGAGAAGGGAAACGAGGGCCTTGTGATGCGCCACGGCGCGGAACTTTCCGAGGGCCGTGATGGCTGCAGATTTGACCGAGGGTGAATCGTCGCGAAGAAGATTGGCGACGGCCGAGACCTGCGCGGGCGAAGGCTGGGCGACGTCTTGCACGGTGTGAATGGCTTCGGTGCGGACGAAGGCCCACGGGTCCGCAAGGAGGGGGGTCGCAGCGCCCGGCGCGCCGAGCTTCGACAAGGCGACGAGCGCCTCACGTCTCACGCGAGGACTCGCGTCCACGAGGGCGCGCTCGACCGAAGGACGAAAGGAGGGCACGGCCGGCGCAAGCTCCGTTGCCCGTGCGCGCACGGGTTCACTCGCATCACTCTCGATCAGCGCCGAATACGCGAGAGCGACGTCGCTCCCCTTCGGTGCGATGCGAGCGAGCTCGAGGAGCGCGGGCAAGAGGACGTAACGCGTCTCCCAGGTGGCTGCCTTCGATCGAATCACACGAAGCACTGCCTCACGACTCACGTCGAACACTTCGGCGAGACGCGTCGCCCCAGCCCTCAAGACGTCGACTTCACCGTCGGTCGAAGCTGCATGCTGCAAGACTCCTCGCACCGCGTCGGGCGAAGCAGACCGCAAGGCCCGAGAAAGTGCGCTCCGGAATGCCGGGCGTTCCGCCGGCGTGGCTTTTCCCATCGCTGCGGGAATGACCAAGAGCGCTTGCGAGGGAGCGACGAGCGCGAGCAGCCCCGCCGCCTCGGCCCCCGAGGGCCCGCCCAGACCTCCGAGGAGCGGATCCGTCGCGCCCTTTCCGCAGCGCTCGAGTTTGGCGCGGGCGCGCTCGCGCACTTGCTTGTCTGAATCCACGAGGCGCGCGACGAGGAAGGCACCTTGATCGGAGCAGCTCGGTCGGGACAGAGCGATCGCGAGCGCGCGCGCGCGTGCCCTCCCCCCGAAAGACTCGTATCGAGAGAGCACGAGCGAAAGCTTCGCGGGATCGGCGCGCTCCAAGTAGGAAGCGACGACGTCACCCTGTTCGGACTCGAGCGAACCTGCGAGCTCTTCCGGACTCCTCGCGTCGAAGCTCGTTCGAACGCGGACCTCCGCGAGCGAAACGGCATGATTTGCAGTCTTCCCTTGACCTCCGAACGCTTCGTCGAGGCTGATGGCGAGGCACGAAGTCGCCTGCGCCGACGGGAACGTCACGACGAATGCGCCAGGCTTCTCTTCGGCAGCTTTCGGAAGGGCCACACGAAAGAGGCCTTGGTCGGTTGCAACATACAAGCTTTTCGGCGAGCGCACCTCCCGACTCGCATCGGAACCTGGGAGAGAGAGGACGACGCGCTCGATCGGTGCAGCGGACGCAACACGGAAGCTCACGAATTCGCCGTGTCCGTCTCCCTTCTTCGCCTCGCTCCACACGGTCGTATCGCTCCCATCGAGGAGAGCCTCGCCGAGGCTTCCGTCTGACGAAAGCCCTGGCTCGACGATTCGAGCCATTCCGGTGAGCTCCGCCGAACCTGCCGCCGCAGCGGTGAGCGGCGTCGCCTTGGCGCGCGCCGCTTCGGAGAGTCGATGCATGCTTACCGGCGCCAGCTCTCCCGTCTGGGGCACGAACATCTTCGGACGAAGCAGAGCGAGACCAGCGCCACAGAGTGAAGCTCGTTCCGCACGCTCACCGACGAGCAACGTCGTCGGATTGCCTTCGCGAATCTCGATGGCCGCCGCGGTGCGATCGCCCGTCGCTCCCTCGCCGAAGGACGTATAGCCAGAAAAGAGAAGCGGCGAAGGCCGTCGAGGAACGACGAGCGCCTCCCATGTCCGCGCTTTATCTGTGTAGGATACATGAAAGACGTCGACGGCATTCGGCGCGCCAACTTTCAGAGCGCGGACCGTGGGGTTCGAGACGTCCTTCGGCAAGTCGATGGAGACCTCCTGCGTGCACGCGCCGCTGCCGTAGGTTTCTTGAGGGTCGCAGGAACGCTGGACGACGATTCGTCCGTCTTTCACCACGACACTGGACGGCGACGCGAGGGCCGAGCGCGCATGCAGCAGCGCGAGCGTCGACACGGCCCCCAACCCCACGACTCTTCGGAAAAATCTTCCTGGTTTCATCGAGCGTGCGCCCAGCTTAGCAGCGAATCGGCCCGGCGAGAGGTACGGCAATGTGTGCCGAATGTTTGGCCCAGGGCGATGGCGTATGAAAGACACCTTGGCCATGCGCAAGCGATGGAAGGTAGTAGCAGGCGTTCTGCCGGCCCTTGGCCTCGCGCTCGTCGTGAGCCGCTGCGGACACGGCAAAGCGCCGAATGCCCAGGTCGCAGACGAGGACGTTCCGCTCGCACGCCGCATTTTCCGCGCGGGTGTGGAGAACGATCCGGCCGCACTGCCGCCACTGACGGGCATGGACCTGACGCAGCTCGCGCTCGACGACAAAGGCGTCTCGACGACGTTGCCCGACAAGACGACGGTTCGCCTCACGCTCGACCCGAAGCTCCAAAAGATGGCGACGAGCCTCCTCTCGACCTACAAGATGCCCGAGTCGGCGCTCGTCGTCATGGATGTCGCCACCGGTCGCATCCTCGCGTATGCGAGCCACGTCGATCAAGGCCAGGCGCACGACCTCAACGTCGAAGCCACAGCGCCCGCAGCGAGCGTTTTCAAGATGGTGACGGGCTCGGCTCTCGTCGAATACGCGCACCTGACCGCGGACGAAAAGCAGTGCTACAGCGGTGGCGAACAGAAGCTCACCGCCACCGACCTCGAGCCCGATGCCGCGCGCGACAAGTACTGTACGACGCTCGGTGGTGCGATGGGTCGAAGCATCAACACCGTGTTCGCCCGCCTCGCGCTCGGGCACCTGAAGCGCGAGCAGCTCCAGGAGATGGGGCAGAACCTCTTTTTCGGCAAAACGCTGCCCTTCGACGTGCCCGTTCAGTCGAGCGCCCTTTCGCTCCCGGAAGATCGCCTTGGATTCGCACGTACCGCTGCAGGCTTTTGGAATACGACGCTCTCACCGCTGCATGCTACGTGGCTCAGCGCGACATTTGCGCGAAACGGCGTTCCCATTCGGCCCGTTATCGTGCGCGAGGTCGAGCGCGAAGCCGGGAAGAAGGTAGTTTACACCTTGGGCGAGCCGAAGCCGATGAAACGCGCTCTTTCCGAGGCAACGTCGGCACAAGTCGTCTCGATGCTCGAACAGACGGTGAGCGACGGCACGAGCTTCAAAGCGTTCCACGACAAAGCGCGGCAACCCTTCCTGCCGGGTATCGACGTCGCCGGCAAGACCGGTACGTTGACCGATGCCGGAACACAGAGATACTACACGTGGTTCACTGGCTTCGCGCCGAGCAAGCCCGTCGAAGGCGTCCCGCAGATTGCGGTGACGGCACTTGCGGCCAACGGCGCTGTTTGGAAGGTCAAAGCAAACGTGCTCGCGCGAGAAATTTTGCGTGCGTACTTCGCGCAGGTCGGCGTGAAGGGCGTCTCGATGCCCGTCGAAAACAAGGCCGCCAAGGCGAACGACAAGTCGCGTCGCGGACGGCGACGCGCGCGCTGAGCACTCAGCCAGGCAGAACGCCGCGGACGTAGCACTGCCGACACCGCGCTTCATAGGCGGCCGCACCGCCGACGAAGAGCTGCTCTTCTTGAGCGAGAAGGCGCTGTGAACGCGAGGCTTCTCCGCCACACACGGCGCAAACCGCGTGGAGCTTCGTCACGTATTCGGCGATCGACATGAGACCGGGCATCGGGCCGAAGGGCTGCCCGCGATAGTCCTGATCGAGGCCCGCGCAGATGACGCGGATGCCTGCGTCAGCGAGCTTGTCGGCCGCCGCGATGACGGTCTCGTCGAAGAACTGGATCTCGTCGATACCGACCACCGCGGTGTCGTCCCACTGCACGTAGGAGAGGAGCTCGGTCACGTTGGCAACGGGCGTGGCGTCTGCGTTGACTCCTTCGTGCGTGACGACCTTCACCGCGTCGTAGCGTTGGTCGACGCGCGGCTTGAAGAGCTGGACCTTCTGCTTGCCGAGCTTCGCGCGCTTGATGCGACGAAGGAGCTCCTCCGTCTTGCCGCTGAACATCGAACCACAAACGACTTCGATGCAGCCACGCCGAGCAGAACTCCAGTGCAGATGCTCGCCACTCTGAGGGCCATCGGGCCTAGGCCTCTTGCCGTCCACCATCGTGACCTTCCGTCTACCACAGACGCGGGTCCCAAAGGCGCCCAGGCGGGGTCATCCGACGCGCAGAGCCCGCGCGTCCAGATGGCACTCCGCGGGCATGGGAGACGGCGCTCTTGCCCAAATCGGCTGCTGCCGTGCCGCCTCCTGCCGTGAAATACTGCAGCGCCAGCGGCACCGAGTGTGCGGCTGACCTACATCTGCCAGCCCCTCGTTTTTCTCGGTGCCCAGGCCGTTCACCGAGTGCTAGGCTGAGATCCGTGGAGGTCGTGCTACGCAAGCTTGGGAAAGGCTCGCGAGCCGTGGTCGGACGCTTGGTGCGTGCGCCACGGAAGGGGTCGGTCATTGTCATCGAATTCCCCGACGGCATGCACGAGTACGTGACAACGCCCGTGAAACGCGTGCTTCGGCTCGCGGGTCGTGAGGTCTTCTACATCGAGACGGTCAACAGTCGGTATCGGCTCGAAGTCCGCGGACGAGAAACCGCCCTCGCCGAGAACGCAGGCTAGTCCGAAGGGCGCACAAACTTGGCCGTGTGCTGGCGCTCGTGCCAGGGTCGGGTCATGACTCCGTTTAGGCCGTTGACGCTCGCGATTTTGGCGCTTTCTCTCGTGGGAGGAGCCGGCTGCATTACAGCGCCGCGCGGTGTGGCGAAAGCGCAAGAGACGTTGAACGACTTCAATCTCCACGCCCGCTTCGGACGACTGGAGGTGGCGGCGGAAGACGTCGCGCAAGCAGCTCGAGCGGAGTTCATCCAACATCGTGCGGGTTGGGGCTCGAAGGTCCGCATCGCCGACTCCGAGGTCATCGGTATCCAAGTCACCAACAAGGAGCAAACCGAGGTACGCGCAAACGTTCGGATCGCTTGGTATCGCGCCAACGAGGGCGAACTTCATGTCACCGTGCTCCGTCAGTCGTGGCGAGACGTGAAGGGCGACTGGAAGATGATGCGCGAAGAACGGGGCGACGGCGACATCGGCCTCATCGGCGAGACCATGGAACGCGTCGCGGCGGAAAGTGAACCTTCCCGCCGCGCGCAATTCCCGACCGTCAAACTGACCGGCCAACCGTCCCAAGAGGACTAAGCGGACGCTGGTTCGACGCGAGGCTTTCGCCCCTTCGTCAGCTGGCCGGCGGAGCCTTCGAAGTAGCTTTCTTCGCCGGCTTCTTCGCCGTCGCGGTGCTCTTCTTGGCGGGCGTCGCCGTACGCTTTGCAGCGGCGCGAGCCTTCTTCTTCACTTGCGCCTTGCGGCGACGCATTTTCATCGAATTTCTGCGGTCAAACCTACCCATGCGGCGCAAACTCCCACGCCCGGGGGCCGAGGTCAAGCGAGCACGAAGCAAAGTCGCCGAGACGTGTCCTTATGTTCAGCAGCTGCCCGCCTCGGATGCGGCAGGCCAAACGGCTCCACATCATGATGCGAAGAAGGCGTCCAACAGGTGGGGGAGCTCGAGGAGGAGCGGCTGCGCTCCCGCCTCGACGGAACTACGTCCAGATGGCGAGCGTTCGAACGCCGGCGATCTTGCCGCTCTTGGTCTTGCCGACGACGAAGATCGAAACGGCCGTACCATCGACGCGACCACGACTTCCTTCGGCGCCGAAGTAGAAGACCTTCACCCCCGAGAGCGACTTCGAGATGACGCTATTCATGTGATTGATCGCGATGCACGACTGGTATTCGTCGCTCGCGCAATCGTAGAAGTTCTTGCGCCACTCCTTGAACGTGTTCGTATCGGCATGGAGCGTCGCCATCGGTTTGTCTGCGTCGGGGTCCGCATTGACCACATCCGCGAAAGCGCGACGCACGGTGTCTTGCGAGATCGTCTCGCCGGGCTTCATCGTGGCCATGACGAACTTGAACGGGTAATCGCTCTCGCTCATGTAGAGGGTCGGCTTCGCAGCGGCGGTGATGTCTTTCGTGAGGACGGCATCGCTCGGCTTGCCCGTGAGGTTGTCTTCGGAGGCATTCTCTTCCTCCCCGGCCGGCGCGTCGGTGGCTTCTGCCGCGCAGCCCATGTTGAGGAGGAGGGCGCCGCAAAGGAGAGTCGCGAAGAGTTTGGCTGTACGCATGGGATGGCTCCGAGATTGAGGAACGAGGGAGGCGACGAGGCCGGTGCGCCCCTCCTATGCGCATGGCGTGCCACACGTCCTCACTCCAATTTTCAACTACTTACCCGCCGACATGTAGGTCTAGGTGGTTCACAGGCTCCCCAGGACTGGCACTCAGGTCCCCCAGACCAGCGCCGCATCGCGCCGGGTCGAGCGTGCGGCGGCCCCGGTCAGTACGGCAGAGCCGCCACCCAGTAGAACTTCTCGATGCCTTTGCTCGCGAGTCCGCTCGCATAGCCGAAGCGCATGCTCATGCTGAGGTTGTAGCCAAGGAGCATATCCACCCAGAGCTCACCGCCGGTCCCGGTCTTCCATTCGGCATCGGCAAGCACGTTGAAGGCGGTGCCGTAGTCGAGGAAGAACGCACCGCTGATGCGGTTCAAGAAGATCGGTACCGTCGAAGGACCACGATCGACGTTCACGATGGGAAACCTGTATTCTGCATTCCAAAGAGAGAAGTAGTCGCCAGCGACCGCGACCGGCTCGTACCCGCGAAGAACGAGACCGCTTTGCACGGAGACATTGCGAATCGAGTCCAGCACGGCTTGGTCGACGAAGCTTCCGACGTAGAACTGCCCCTTGCCGGGAAAGGATCCACCGCTCATGCCTGCGCCCGTATGGAGCGCCAAGACGTGGTGACGTGCCCACGGCAACGGAATGTATCCCGTGACGTCCGTTCGCGCAGAGTACCCGCGAAATTCACTCGCGAGTGCCGGGTGCGTAACCGTCGCATCCATCGCGAACGTCAAGCCTCGTTCCGGCCCCACGCTGTAGAGGAAACTCTCAGCGTTCGAAAACGAGTACCCAGCATGCAAAAACCCCTGAAAGCCTCGTGAAGGCGCGCTCGCCACGGCGTACGGATCGGGCTTCACGGCGACCGGCGAGTTCGTTCCGACACGCGCGAAGGCATAGCCAAGCGAGAAATCTTGGCCGTCGAACATGCGTCCTTTGCGAATGCTGACGGCGGTATCGACGCCAATCGACTCCGTATCGACGCTGATCTTTTCCGCGCCGAGCGAGTACTGGCGCGGCGCGATCGAACGAAAGCCGCTCAGCGAGACATCGAAGGGCAACTGACCGTAGGTGTAGCCGAGATTCAGTTGGAGGTCGGGTCGTTCGAACTCCGAGTAGAGCGTCGCCGCAACGTTGTGGATGCCGGCAATGTCACTGCCTTTGGCAGAAAGTACGGCCATCTGCCCGTACGACCCCGGCGTGATCTGAATCGAATACTTTCTCGGAGCGAGCGTCGACCACGCGTTGTACGGCACCACCTCGTAGGGCCCTTTTCGTTCGAGATGAGGCATCGACGGACGCATATCGACGTACGGCTTTGCTTCCGTGAACGTCGTGGGGTCGAACGCCATCGCGAACATGTCGAAGCCACTCTTCGTGTAGCCCGTGTATGCGAGGGTGAGTCCATCGGGCGAGACCTCGGGGTAGAACGCGCCATTCACGACGTTCGTCACCTTCCACAGCTTCTGTTTCGCGATTTCGAACGCATAGACGTTCGGCACGCCTGACCGATCCGAGTGGAAGAGGATGTACTTTCCGTCCGGCGTGAACGAACAACCGCCATCCATCGCGCGGTCGTGCGTGACTTCGACGAACGTACCATCACGCACGTCCACGTATCGAATGTCGCGAAACCCTCCCGTCGACCATGCACTGTATGCAAGATGCACATTGTCGGGAGCAAAGCGCGGCGTGAACGCTTGCTCGAGGGGCAGGCTCGGAACGATGGAGTGCGGTTTGCCGATGCGATCCGCCAATAGGTCTGCGATCTGCAAAACGCGCGTACCGCGATGATTCGTTACGAACGCGACGTGCCTTCCGTCGGGCGACACGGTAGGCTCCGCCGCACGAAAGCCTTCCGTCAAACGCGTGCGCTTCTCTTCCTGTCCCGTGACGTCGACCTGGCCCGGAGCATGACGCTGCAAGTCGGAAAACTGCCAAATGCTCTTGTAGGCGTCGTAGGACGCAAAGACCATCGAGCCATCGGGCGCGAACGAAACCGGCGTATCTCCACTCGTACGGAAAAGCAGCGAGCGCTGGGACTCATAGGACTTCGTAACCGCTCCCGACTTGTCGCGGTCGAGGGGGAGCGCGTAGATCCCCATGCGGCTGTGCGCATCGTCGCGAAGGTAGAGGAGCTGTCCTTCTCTTCCAGGATACGCACCCTTCGGTACCCATCGCGGATAGAGCGCGATCATTCCGTCGTTCGTGAGACGCTTGCCTTCACGAATGCCCTCACGGCGAATCTCTGCCTTCTGGGCTTCGAACCTCGTGCGCAAAGACTCGTGCCATGCGGGATAGAGCTCTTCGAAGGTCTTCCCAGTCACCCGACGGATCGCGCGGTTGATACCCCATGGGACGGGCTGCTTTCCGTACTCCTTGATCATCGCGATGAGCGCGTCGCGCCCGTAGGTATCGGCGATCCATTGGAGGAAGTGCGAGCCGTACAGGTACCAGAGATTGCCTTGCGGCCAGCGCCTCACGCTGTGCGAGACTTGATCGAGCGTCGCGAAGTTGTTCTCGAGTACGTCCGCTCGAATGTACATCTCCCATAGGGGCGACCTGAGGCGCCCCCCGCTCGTGCGCGCGCTTTCCTGATACACCGCGAAGCCCTCGAGCAGCCACCGCGGTTGGATCTGGTTCGGAAACCACGTCCTCCCCATCAGGAAGTTGATGAGTGCAGGGATGCCGCGCGCTTGGTCGACGTGGAGCGTATGGGTGTACTCGTGCGTGACGAGCTCGGTGAACCAGTCGTCCACGTCACCGAGTGGCGAGAGGTCGTCGGGCGCAGTGACGTAGAGCGTGATCGCATTGTAGGGGACGGCGCTCGCGAAACCGTTTGCGCTTTCGTAGTAGTCGACGAGCGCGATTTCCGTTCGCTCGGATGGTTTCCATCCGATGTCCTTCGTCATCTCGTCGAACTGGGTCTCGGCGATGTCGGCCACGTGCTCGGCGATTTCTCGTTCGCCCGAGTAGAATGTGATCCGGAAGTGCGGAGTGATGAGCGTCTGCCACTTCAGCGTCGGCTCCCCACCTGCGAACGAGTGCCCCGCGTAGGTGAGCAAGAGGAGCGCGAGCGCCAAAAGGTGCACGCGGAAGAGCGAGCGAGCGATTCGATGGCGGCTCCCTCGTCGCATGCTCATGGCGGCTCGTACCGCCTACCCCTCTAGCACGGCTTCGCGGGCCGCGTGATCGGGGATCGCGATGTAGTCACGATAGCCCGGCGAGATGACCCCAGCGCTCGGAGCCACGCGCATGGCCTCCGAGATGAACCCTTCGAGGTCGATGCCGGGCAAAAGCCGTTGCCCTTCCGAAAGGGGTGCGAAGAAGGCATCGTGGTGCGTCGGAACGACGAGGCTCGGAGAGAGCGCACGAACGAGCCGCGGGAGGTAGCGCTCTGTCCCCTTGCGACCCGCGAGGCAGGCGAGCAGCACGTCGGCCTTCTTTCCCTCGAGTTCCGCATCGATGAGGTCCGCGCTCCCGTTGTGATAGACGGTGATGCCGCGGCTCCTGAGGAGGATGCCGAACGCGCCGCCCATACGGTAGTGCCAGAAGCGCGCCGGCACCCTCGGCACCTCCCTCACCTCACCCGGAAAGGGAACGCGCCCGAAGGCCACGCGGCCATGATGACTTGGAACGAACGTGACTTCGAAGTCGCCGACTCCGAACGTTCCACCGTTCGGCGAGATCGCGATCAGCTGACTTTCTGGAACCCCCTCTGCACGCGCCCACATGCATGTGGAGATGCTTCCCGCGAGCTTCGCCCCGCGGAGCTTCGCGATCATCGGCGCGTCGAGCACGTGGTCGAAGTGACTATGACCACAGACGATGAGGTCGACCTTCTCCGGGATGTACTTGTCGATCTCACTCTGCTTCGGACGAAGGCGATCGAGCAAGAGCTCGCCGAACGAAGGACGCGACACGAACGGATCGATGAGCACGGTCGTTTGCGCGGACGAGACGACGTGAGAGGCCGTCCCCAGCCACTGAACGCGAAGAGCGCCCTCGCCCATTCGGGCGCCGCGGGGCTGATGCTCGCGGCGCGGCCGAAAAGGCTGAAAAAGGCGCTCGTAGGCCGCTCGTGAGAGCGAACTCAAAGGTCGTCGTGGAAGAGCGGCTCGCGGTTACGCACGTAGCGGTACACGAGCTGTCGAGCTTCTTGCGAAATCTCCGTGAACTTGGCGCCGAAGCCAGGCTGCGAATCGCCGAACGGATCGGCCTCGCGTGCCCACTGCACGAGGGCATTCGCTTCGAACTCGTAGCCGCCGGGCATGGAGACACGAAGGCGAACGGCGGAGCCGATCTTCGGAATCATGTAGGTTGCAACGAAAAGACCACCGTGGTCGATGATGTCGTTGCCCGAGAGGCCCTTGTAGAAGTTCGTCGGCGAGTGCGCGCCGAGTGCAGCTTCGATGGCCGGCGAGCGACCATCGTGCGGCGGCGAGGGAACCGGGATCGATGCGCGCTGTTGTGCGCCGACCGCCGGTGCCGCGGCCGGAGCCGGGGCGCCTTGGGCCGGGCGTGCGGCTGCGAAGGGGTCCGCCTGCGGAGCGGCCTGCACCGGTTGTTGCGGCGCGGGCGCTGCCTGTTGTGGCATCGCTTGCGGCGGTGCTTGCATCGGTTGCTGCGGCACGGGAGCGGCGGCAGCGGGTGCGGGAGCAGCAGCCGCAGCGACGCCAGCCGGTTGGTCCATGCGCACGGTGGCCGTGGGACTCGCCGACGGACGGGGCGAAGCTGCTGCTGGTGCCGGTGCTGCTGCAGCGGGAGGAGCCGAAGCGACGGGAGCAGCAGCTGGAGCAGCTGGAGCAGCCGGTGCGGGCGCTGCCGCCGGGGCCGGTGCGGGCGCAGAAGCGGCCGCCGGTGCTGCAGCGGGAGCCGGCTGTGCAGCGGGCGGCACCGAGGCAGCCTTCGGACCTGCGGCCATCTGCTGGAGTTGGTTCACTTGGCCGAGCGAAGCTGCGACGGCTTCCATCGCCGCGAGGACCGCTCCAACGGGATTCGCTTGGGTTTGGAGTTGCGCGAGGGACGCGCGAACCTTGCTGAGCGCAGTCTCCGAGTGCGGCATGAGCTGCGCTCCTTGGGACTTCTCGATTTGGTGCAGTGCTCCCATCGCCTCGGCGATCGGTGCAGCCAATTCGACCACCTGTGGCGGAAGACCAGGCTCTGCTTGAAGAGCATTCAGCCCCTTCGCAAGAGATTCACGAGCAGTACGAGCAAGCGTCACAGGGTCAGACACGGATTGAATCCTCCAGGAACGAAAGCGGCATCCGCCGCTGCGGCCAGACTGTGGAGGGGATCTGCCCCCCCGAGTTCATCCATCCTAAAGAAGCTCTCGGCCTCATGAAAGTCGAAAGCACGCCAATCGTCACGAAGGACCTACATCGGCGCCCGAGCCGCGCGACCTGGCTACTCGAAAGCGACTTCGTCGCCAGCGTTCGTCGAAAAAGCAGCAAGGGTGGAGCGTAGCCGCGGCCCGGTCTCTGCATCGGCATCGCCGAGCTGTGCGCGCTGGACGATGACACCGCCATCCGATGCGCGAATCACCGCAGCGCCGTCGAGGATGGTCATCTCACCGGGAGCGAGCGCGGCGAGAGCGCGCGACATGGGTGCGATGGCGGCCTCCAGAATGACGAACTCGTGTCCCGCGAGGTCGGTGTAGGCTCCTGGTGCGGAGGCCGCCGCTCGAACGCGTCTGACGATCTGCGCGCACGTCCAGTTCCAGTCGATCTCGAGCTCGTCGTCGGTCGGCGCGGGCGCGGATGTGGCGTTACCTTCGTCTTGCAGGCTTCCGGGAAGCGGTTCGCCGGCGGCAAGCCGACGCACGACATCGCGGAGGAGCGCGAGTGAAGGTCGATCGAGCGCTTTGGCGAGGTCCCACGCGTTCCACGAGGGCGAAACGTCGAGGGATCGCTGCGCGATCACGGCACCCGTATCGTACTCCGCTTCGAGCCAATGCGCGGAGACGCCCGTCAGCGCATCGCCGTGGTCGATCGTCCAAAAATAGGGGTCCGGACCGCGGTGTCGCGGCAAGAGAGAGGGATGCACGCCGAGCGCGCCCAACCTCGAGGCCTTCAGAATCGAAGGCGGCAGGCGTTTCGTCCAGAACCAGCTGACGACGAGGTCAGGCGAGAGCGCCCGCGTGCGTGCGACGTAGGCCGCATCGATCCGAGGCTTCACGGAGAAAGCGTCAGGCGGTAGCGCGCGCGAAAGCCGACGCAGACCGAGCGCGTCGTCGCGGCAGATCGCGGCCTGCACGATTTCGTGGCCGTCTTCGCGGAGAAGGAGCGCCGCGATCGGCAGTCCGAAAAATGCGATCCGAAAAGGTTCGCGACCGCTGCCGCTCTTGCTCACGGCGGGAGGCGATCACCCGCGGTCGAAAGGACCGTCTCGTCACCCACGACACGCATGACCGTGCTCTTGAGAGAATGCTCGACGAGTTGCCATAGCTGACCTCGATCGGTCGTACGCCCGAGGAACCCGATGGGAATGCGGAAGCCGCCTTTGTCGCGCCGACCTCCGCCGTAGGGGCGGCCTTTGTCGTCGAGGCCGAAGGTCTGTTCGAGCCACGCGGCCGGGTCGACGCTGGCCGAGTGAGTGCGAAGCGAGCCCTCGATGAAGCGCTCACCCACGACACCGTAGACGATCACGGTGTCGATGTCTTCGCGGCGAACGAGGAAGTCCGCCGCCTGTGCGATCGTGTCGCGATCGGATTCGGTCACGAACCCGACACCTGCGAGCGCGAAGTTTCGACGCACGACGAGGGTCGCGAGCGCACGGGCAATGACGTCCATGGCCGATGGAGCGATGGCGCGACGCGACAGGTCCGTCAAAAGGTCGCGATCGCACACTTCCGAGATCTGTGCGGCAGCGCGGAAGTCACCGGGGCGTGCCAACGTGAAGTCGTCCGTGTCGGTCGAAAGGCCGTGCATGAGCGCCGTCGCGATGCGTCGATCGTCCTCCGAATCTGGGTCGAGGGGCGCGAGCTCTTGCAGGTATTCGACCATGATGGTCGCCGTCGCACCCACGTCCAGGCGGAGGTCGACGAAGCGCCCCTTGGGGGTCGCCGTGGCTCTGTGGTGATCGACGATGGTGAGCACCTCGTAAGCATCCGCCCCCGCGAGGTCTGGATCCAAATCGTGCGAGTCGACCAGCGCAAGGAAGTCGACGTCGTCCACCTCCGCGACGCTCTTGATCTTGCGCATCTCCACGTTGAGGAGCTTCACGAGCGCCCGGTTCTCGCGATGACTGAGCTCGTGCGTGTAACCGATGGTCGTTTTGCCAACCCCTAGGCGCTGGGCAATGTGCGCTTGAGCGAGCGCGCATGCGATGCCGTCCGGATCGGGATGACCGCGAAGCGGGATGAGCAAATGCTTGCCCCTTGCTGCACTCATGGCGTCGGCGAACGCTTTCGCTCGGTCGGCCGGAGGTTGAACGGCAAGCGTGAGTCTGCGAACGGTTTCGCTCATGGCGCTAAGTCTACGCCTGCGCGAAGAAATCCGCGCGAAATCGACCGTCTCCTCCGGGAGCGCTTCACAGGTGTGCAGGTGGGTATACCTTTCCCGAACGGACGCGGTATGGCCGACGTCGTTGAGATCGCAGCTGATTTTTGCGCGGCTCGGCGAACGTCCATGGCTGCGCCGAATGCGAATGGGCGGCTGCACCTGTTGCCGCATGTTCGTCCTCCTGACACGCTTACGTTTCCGAGCTCCGGGCATGATAAACATGGTGCCTGAATGATCGACAGCAACCGTCGCGATGGGAGTCCCGCTTCGGTACGCATGACGACCGAGCGAGAGACGCAAGGCCAAGGGAATGGGGCCAGCGCTTCGGTGCCGACACCGACCGACACGCTTGCCTCCGTGGGCCCGCCTTCGCACGCGTTCATGCATGCGAGCCAGCCCGTTCCTTCCGGGGTCGCACCGGAAACACTCGACCTCAAGTCGCCGGCCTTCTACTTGAATCGCGAGCTGTCTTGGCTCGAGTTCAATGCGCGCGTGCTTTCGGAGGCCGAACAAGAGGCCGTGCCGCTCTTCGAGCGCGTGAAATTCCACGCCATCTTCGCTTCGAATCTGGACGAGTTCTTCATGGTTCGCGTCGCAGGCTTGAAGCAACAGCTCACTGGCGAAGTCGAGGACTTGCCCGCCGACGGCCTCACGGCAAACGAGCAGCTCGATGCCATCGCGCGCCGTGTCCACGAGCTCTCGCAAATCCAGCAAGCGAGCCTCGAGAAGCAAATCTTCCCCGCGCTTCGCGAGCAGGGCTACGTTCTCCTCAAACCGAACGAGCTGCCGCCCGAACAGCTGCTCATTCTCGACGAGCGATTCAAGACGGAAATCTTTCCCATCTTGACGCCCATTGCGATCGACCCAGGTCACCCCTTCCCTCAGGTGCGAAATAAGGCGCTCAATCTCGGCGTCATGTTCCAACGGGAGGGAGCGGAAGCGCCGGGCTTCGGCGTCGTCCCCGTTCCCCCGATGCTACCTCGCTTGGTGGAAGTCGGAACATTTCGCGCTCCGGACGGCCGGCCACGCACGGCATACGTCCTCCTGGAAGATGTACTCGCTCGCTATGTCGCGGCCATCTTCCCCGGCGCCAAATTGCGTGGTGTTTACACGTTTCGTGTCACACGCAACTTCGACATGGAGATCGACGAAGAAGAGGCCGATGACCTCCTCCAAGAGATCCAGCAAGAGCTCCGGCGACGCGAGCGCGGAAACGCTGTTCGACTCGAGGTTTCGCGCGAGCCTTCTCCCGACTCACTCGTCAAGCTCGCCTTCGCGCTGAAGCTCGACCCCGTTCGCGACGTCTATCACGTCGGCGGTATGCTGAACGTCTACGACCTGCTCAGCATGGTCCCGAAAGACGGCCGTCGTGACCTTCGCGACGAACCGTTCACGCCACCGGTCGTTCCGCCTCTGCGCGAAGCCGATGACCTGTTTGCGATCCTCCGGGATCGCGACGTCCTGCTCCATCATCCTTACGAATCGTTCGACCCTGTCGTAGAGCTCATCTCGCGCGCCGCGGAAGACCCCGACGTTCTCGCCATCAAGCAGACCGTATACCGCGCAGGCGGCGACTCTCCCATCGTCAAAGCCCTCGCGCGCGCCGCGGAAGCGGGCAAACAGGTGACCGCAATCGTCGAGCTCAAGGCGCGCTTCGACGAAGCTTCCAACATCGTGTGGGCGCGCACACTCGAGCAAAGCGGCGTTCACGTCGTCTATGGCCTCATGGGGCTCAAGACGCACGCCAAGTGTTTGCTCATCGTCAGGCGCGAAAAGGGCGGCCTCAGGCGCTACGCGCACCTCGGCACGGGCAACTACAACGCACAGACTGCCCGTATCTACACCGACTTCGGTCTACTTACGTCTCGCCCCAACATCTGCGAAGACGTCTCGTCGCTCTTCAATCTGCTGACGGGGTACAGCGCCCCGCCTCGGTGGAACTCGCTGGTCGTTGCACCGCTAGGCCTCCACGAAGCGGTCATGGGTCTCATTTTGCGTGAAGCGGAACACGCACGCGCGGGGCGCCCAGCCCGCATCATCGCCAAGATGAACTCGCTCGTCGACGAACACGTCATCGAGGCGCTCTATCGAGCCTCTCAGGCGGGTGTTCAAATCACGCTGCTCGTGCGAGGCATTTGCTGCCTTCGTCCAGGCATTCCCGGGGTGAGCGAGAACATCGAAGTCCGTGCGCTCATCGATCGATACCTCGAGCACGCACGCGCCTTCTACTTTGCCAACGGGGGTGCGGGGCGCGAAGAGGTCTACCTCTCGAGCGCGGACTGGATGCCGCGCAACTTCTTCCGGCGCGTCGAGGTCATGATCCCCGTCGAGGACGCGACTATTCGTAATCGCATCCTCGAAATTCTCCAGACGACCGCCGCGGACAGCGTGAAGAGCTGGACCCTTGGCTCCGATGGCATCTACGAGCGCGTCGGAGCGAGAGCCGTACTCGCCCCTCTACGGAGCCAGCAACGCTTCGTCGAACAGGTGCGCGAAGTCATCAAGGGCGCCGAGCAGACCGTCAAGACGACGGGACTCTTTCATCTCCTGCTCACGTCGAGGACCTCCCCCACCGTCGAGGAGAGCCGCCGGAGGCGGAGGCGCAAGAAGGTCGAGTGAGGGAGTAAGCGCGGGCTCGGTGCCTGCTCCGCCCTACTTGTCTTTCGGACCTTCGTTGTAACCGCGCGGGCGATGCTTCGGGTCGACGCCGTTGTTCTTCTCGCCGTTCTCCGCGAGGTCGCGTATGAGCCAGTCGTACCAGGAGCCGTTGTGCTCTGCGGCCGCAGCCGTGAGTTCTTCCATCAGATTCGAGTCGGGCCTCAGCACCTTTTCGTCCCACAGACATTGGAGACCGAGCGCGAGGAGGCTGACGTCGTTGGGCCCGAGGTTGAACCCGACCTTGTAGTGCGGGATGGCTTCGTCGGGTCGATGCATTCTACATAGAGTATCGCCGAGGTAGACGTTGGCCATCGCCCACTTCGGCTGGAGTTCGATGGCTCGTTCGTTGGCGCGCTTCCGTTCTTCCATCCGGCCGCGTGACCCGAGCATGACCGAGTAGTTGAGATGCGCCTTCGCGCTGTTGGGGACCGCTCTTTGAGTGGACTCCCAGAAAACGAGGTCATCGGAGTAGTGGTTTGCATGGCGCCGGGCGGCGAACGCTTGAAAACCGAGGAAGCACACGATGGCGACGAGCACGGCCGACCCTCGTCGCCGATAACGCGCCGTGAGGTCGAGGCACTTCGCGAAGAAATAGCCGAGGAGAATGCTCGTTCCGATCGCAGGGAAGTACCAGAAGCGCTCTGCCCGAATGGTCGGAAGCAGGATCGGAATGTTCGAGACTGGGAAGAACGACAGTGAGACCCACAGCCAGAGGGCGAGAAGCAGAGGCCAAGGGTCACGCGCTGCGAGAACGTGGGGCGGAACGCCGGCTCGCACTCCCATGCGGAACTTTCGATAGGAGCGAATCGCCACGAAGGGAAAGAGCAGGACGGGACCGAACATGCATATTGCACCGATGATGCTCTCGGCGAAGACGACCTTCGTCGGAGCCGGCTCCTGCGGCGCCGAGTAGTCGCCCGAGAGCGTCCACGGGAACAGAACCTGCCCCAAGCCTCGCGCGTATACCCGGAGGGCCCCCGCGATACGGAGGGGCATCGGCGCATCGATGAGCGGGTTGTTGAGCGCGTCGCGTGGAATCGCGGGCTGCGCGTACCATCGCAAGAACCCCGCTGCGATCTTCGCGATCCTGCCCTTGTGCGCAACCGCTTCGGGAAGCAGGTCGGTGGGGGGAGAGACCGGGAAGAGTTTCCTGCGAACTTGTACGTACAAAACGAACGCGCCGGCCGCCGCGACAAACGAGGAAAAGGCGCGGAGAATGCGACGCGGCGCATTCGGATGGAATCGCTGCGACACGAGGAGCGCGAAGACCGGCACGAGGGGCACGCAGCACAGCGCACTCTCCTTCGAATAAAGCCCGAACGTCGTTCCGAGAAAGACGCCCATGATCATGTGTGGGAGCGGCAGCGTCACGGCGAGGAGCGCAAACAGTGCGCCCATGGTGCCCATGACGTCGGAGAGCCCCACGACACCACTCACGGCCTCCGTGAGGACCGCGCACGCCGTGAACGCTGCACCGCTGAGCCACGCAACGTCTCGACGACGCGAGAGTTGGAAGGCAAGCGCGGTCACGAGTGCACCGTTCAGCCCGTGCCCGATCAGGTTGACCCAATGACAAAGCAGCGGCGAATCGTTGCCTCCACCCGGCGCGAGCTTCCGGAGCTTCGCGGAAATGAGCCACATGAGGCGCCAAACGAGATTCGGCAGGGGCCGGTACGAGCCAATGGTCCCTTCGACCGTGCGACCCCAGAAGTCGAGCTTGAAGGCGTCGCGCCAAAGGTACTTCGGTGCCGCATCGGCAACGGAGCGTACGTAGGGGTTCGCGAGGAGCGCCTCTTGCTCGTCGAAAATGAAGTTCGAACGGAGATGACGTGCGAACAAAACGAGGGAAAGCACGCAGAGCGGAAACGATGCCGCACTGAACGTCGGAAGGTCGACCCCGAAGAACTCGTACAGACCATCACGCATGCGCCGAAAGAGCGGCGGCTTTGCGGGAGCGGTCTGTGGGGGCGGGGCGTTCGGATCCACGGCTGATTCCTTTGCGGTATTCCTCAGGTGCGGCGGCGATCGAGGAGGCGCGTGAGCTCACGGGGCGTCTCGGCCTTGTTCTCGTCCGGAATCATCCAGGTCTCGCCCCAGAGGTGTGCACCACCGTCGATGTACCAGGTCTCGCCCGTGACGAACCACGCGCCGTCGCACGCGAGATAGGCGAGGAGCTGTGCGACCTCTTCCGGCGTGCCGAGGCGCTTCATGGGCGTGCGCTGGCGACTCATCTCGACGAGCTCCGGCGGGTACTGGTTGGTGCCGGTCGTCTGGATGATGCCCGGCGCCACCGCGTTCACTTGGATGTTGTAGTGGGCCCATTCGATCGCGAGCGTCTTCGTGAGGTTGTCGACGCCGGCCCTCGCCGCGCCCGTGTGCACCATGCCGGGAAACCCTCGAGCGACGTTGGCGATGACGTTCACGATGCGTCCGCGGCGCTGGGGGATCATGAACTTGGTCGCCACGGCTTGCGTCATGAAGAAGGTGCCGTTCAGGTTGTTGCGGATGACGGCCTCCCACCCCTTGTGCGAGAGCGTCTCGGCCGTCGTCGGAAACTGCCCACCGGCATTGTTGACGAGGATGTCCACTTTGCCGAGAGCAGCTTCGACTTCGGTGAGATAGGCATCGATTTGCGCGGAGTCGCGAATGTCACAGACGCCCGCGTGGAGGCGGTCACCGGCGTCGAGCTCGAGCGCCGCGGCTTCGACCCGCTCTCGCTTCCGTCCACTGATCGATACTTTCGCGCCGCCTTCGAGCAGCACGCGAGCCGTCTCGAGCCCGATACCGCTACCCCCGCCGGTGACGATGGCGACGTGTCCTTCGAATAGGTTCGGGCGAAATATGGATCCCATGGGCTTTTCGGCTCATAGCACATTGTGCGCAGGGTCGACCTTCGGGAAACGGGGCACCCGGGCCCTACGAAAATCAGGTGAGAGGGAGACTTTCGCGCTTCAGAATCGCCGTTCGCGCGAGTTCGTCTGCGCGCTCGTTGCCGGGGACGCCCGCATGGCCCGGCACGTATTTCATGCGGATGGCCTTGCCGCGGTCCGCGAGCACCGATCGGATGCGCGAAATGAGCTCCTGATTCGCTTTCGCCTTCCAACCGAGAGAGAGGACCCCGATGGCATACTTGCTGTCGGTGAGGACGAGGACCGACTTTGCGTCACGCGGCGTGCCTTCGACGGCGAGCAGCACTGCGGTCAGCTCGGCAACGTTGTTCGTTGCGATACCCAAGTAAGCATAGCCCTCTTTGGTCGCACCGCCGGGGCCCTGAATGAGCATACCGCACCCCGCAGGACCCGGGTTTCCCGAGCAAGCACCGTCGGTATAAGCCGTGTATTCTGCATCTGTTGGCGCTTCGGGTGGAGCAGCGGGTCGAACCGCTACCTGCTTCGGCGCTTGCTCTGTCGCCTTGGCGTCATCTGCCGAAACCGGGGCACAAAAGTCGTCCGGCTCGGTGCCTTCCCCGAGGCGTTCGAGATTGCGCACAGCGGCCCGATACGCGCGACCGTCTTTGGGGTTGTAACGCACTTCGACGCGGCCACCTTCGGCGAGGAACTCTCCCTCGGCCGTTACCCGAGCCCAGACGTTTTGGCCTTTCAGCTTCGCGCGCGCCCAGGGCATTCAGAATTCGCCTGCGACCGTGAGTCCTTGGCCACTGCTCCCGAACCACGGCGCGACGGCCCAAGAGCCTTCCTTGGGCTTGCTCTTGCCGGAAGCGGGTGCGTCGCTCGCACCGGACTTGTCGGTGACCAGCAAGACGATGCCCGTTCCGACGAGAACCGCAGAAACGGCGCCGAAAATGATGCCGGGCGCGATGTTGCGATTCATCGCGCGCCTGTCGTCGCAAAGCTTGAAGACACCGGATTGCCCGGCCGGCACCGC
Source organism: Polyangiaceae bacterium (assembly GCA_046351415.1). Classification (GTDB taxonomy): domain Bacteria; phylum Myxococcota_A; class Polyangia; order Polyangiales; family Polyangiaceae; genus JABFRG01. Next base: position 74,554 of record JAXLYO010000010.1, read on the forward strand.
GCTGCAATTGACGTCGGAAGCCGCCGCATTGGGGTTGACCATGTACTCACGCTTGAGATCGGCGAGCTCGAAGTAGCTCACGTCTTTCCCGTTCCCATCTTTGCCGGTAACGACCTTGCCGTACTCGTTCGACGCGCCGGGGGTGAGGGCGAGTTTATCCTGGATGTCGCTGCGGGCACTCCAGTACTTCGCTCCGAAGATGACCGACACGACGCCGGACACGACGCCGAGGCCGATCGTAGAGAAGGCGACCACTTTTCGCGTCGGAAATGGCTTCTTCGGGCCATCGTCGACCGGTTCGGGTGCCTTCGAGAGGTCGACCACCGTGCGCCCGTTGGCGACCACCGCTGCCGTGTTCGACACCTTCTTGCAAGGACCCAAGAGCTCGAACGTGTGCTTGCCGGGCAAGAGCTCGAGGGTGAGGTTGCCCTTTTCGAGTTGCCCCGCACGTGTACCGTCGACGCCGACGCCGCACTCATAGTCGGCAGCTTGGACTTGGACGGTGCCCGTGCTGACGCCGATGAGTTGTGTCAGGAGCTTGCGCGCAATCTTCTCGAGCGCCGGGTCTTGGGCGTCCTTCAGATTGTCGCTGTAGGTCTCTTGAGCGAACGTGTCTTTTCCGTGGTCGTAGTAGTGCACTTCGACGGTGACGGAGCCTTTGGCCCGCGTAAGCGTCCCCCACAACATGCGATCGGCATTGATGTTCTTTGCGATCTTGTCGAGACACGCCGCGTCTGGTTTGGGCGGGCAACGGAACCCGACGACCATGAGCCCGAGTGGTTGAGGCGGCTCGGTAGCAACGTAGCCGGGAATGTTCTTGAAGCGCAGCCTGAACGCTCCTGCGAGCGCGTCGGCCTGCTCGTCGGCGCCTTCGCCGAGAAACCCGAGAACGGCAACAGAGATACTCCCGGCTTGCGCCGCTTTCTCTGCGCGGGCCGTCTGTACGTGGGTCATGCCCGCAAAAGCGACGAAGGCGGCGAACGCGCACGAAGTTGCTCTCGATCGAACCAAGCTCATGACGTCGCATCCTACCCGAGCTCCTCGCGTCGCGTCGCGAAAATGGGGTACGCTCACCCGCGAAGAACGATGCGCATCACCGGCGGACACTTGCGCTCGCGGCGCCTTGAAGCACCGAAAGGCGACGCGACACGCCCAACCGCGGACCGGGTACGCGAGGCATTGTTCTCGATCCTTTCGTCGCGACACACCCTCGCAGGGATGCGTGTCCTCGACCTTTACGGAGGTACGGGCGCCCTCGGGTTCGAGGCGATTTCACGCGGTGCCGAACACGCAACCTTCGTGGAAGCGAAGCCCGATGTCGTTCGAGTACTGCAGCGCAACGCCGAATCCCTCGGCATTCTGTCGCTCGTGTCCATCGTCAGTGCAAAGGTCGAGCGTGCACGGCCTCGTATCGCAGGCGTCTACGACCTCGTTTTCGTCGATCCTCCGTACGCAGATGTGCGGAGCGGTCGCACAGCGGAGGCGCTCCTGCCGTACGCCGATGTGTTCGCGCGAGTTCGCGAGCTCGTCCTCGAACACGCGAGCGCCGATTCGCCCGCAGAAATTTCGGGATGTTCGCTCATGAACACGCGCACCTACGGCGACACGGCTCTCTCGTTCTACGCACCCGAATTTGGATCTTCGGGCGACTGAGGGGAGTATACTCGTTCGCTCACGAAGTTAACCTGGAGTGCCTGCCGTGCATGCGGCGCGCCTCGTCTCGCTCCCGTCGAAAGACCTTCTAGGATCATGCCCGCATCTTCGGCTCCCCCGCCCCCGCCAGCAAGCAACGCCAAGTACATCGTCGTCGCGTTGCTCCTCCTCGTAGCGATGGGAGGTCTCGTCTTCTGGAAGTTCCGGCCGCAGCCGCCCCCCCCGGGGCCCGCGCCCGGCACCGTGACCACCATCGTGCAAGGCGGGCCGATGCCGCACCGCGACGACGACCTGCCGCCGCCGCCGGACCCCATCTCGAGCACGAGCGCCAGCGCTGCCAAGCCGACATCCACCGGTGGCGGTGGTGGTAGCGCGGCAGTCGCCAATGGCTGCACCCCCGCATGCCGCGGCAGTGCAAGCTCCGAGCTCCAAGGGGCCCTCGCTCTTCGCGGAAGGCAAGCGCGCAAATGCTACGAGCGCGAATTGGCCAACGACCCGAAGCTCCAGGTCCACATGACGATTGCGGTCAGCGTCGGCCTCAACGGTTCGACGTGCAGCGCGACCGTCGCGAGCTCCGACAACCCCGGCGTCGCATCCTGTGTCGCAAACTTCTATCGCAACGGCGGCTTCCCGCCGGCGAAGGGCGGCTGCGCCACGGTGAACGTCCCTCTCAACTTCGTGCCGGGACGCTGAGGCCCGATGCCCTTGCTCGCGCGTTCGCAGAAGCGAGTAGGGGCGTCACTCGCGATCGTATGCGGGCTTCTTGCGACGATTTGTATGCATTGTGCAGAGACTCGTCGCTCGCTCGGAGAGGAATGTTTGCGCAACGAAGACTGCCTGTCAGACGTCTGCTCGGCTCGCTCGTGCGTCAACCCGCCGCCGACGACGACGAGTAGCGCAGGCAGCACGCTTCCCCCGCCCGCCACCTTGGACGCCAATGTCGCGGACGCCCATGACGGCGGAGGCTGACGCGTCCTCGAAGGGCCACGTAGAAGCAACGGCGGCGGCCCTCGTCGAAGTTGCCTACGACGGCACGTCTTTTCACGGGTACGCGAAGCAAGTTCCCGAGATTCGTACGGTGGCGGCGACGCTCGAACATGCCATCACGAGCATCGACCCACTCGCAGGGACGCTGCGTGGGTCGAGCCGCACGGACACGGGCGTGCACGCAAGAGCGCAGCTCGTCGCATTCGACACGCATCTCTCCATTCCCGCGAAGGGGTGGGTACTCGGGTTGAACAAGCACCTGCCCGACGACGTCGTCGTGCGGCGCGCCTTCTCGGTGCCCGTGGGGTTCGACCCGCGTGGCTTCGTCGCATGGAAAAGGTACGGCTACCGCGTGTCGACGAGTCGCGTGCGGGACCCGATGGAACGGAACCGGGCCTGGCACGTGCACGAACCCATCGACCTCGAGCGAATGCAGCGCGAGCTCGAGGTCCTGGTAGGGAACCACGATTTTCGGGCATTTCGTAGCGTTCAAGATCAGCGCACCGAAACGAGGCGAACCATTCTCGAAGTCCACGCAACTGAAGTAGACTCCGCCATCGAAGTTTCGGTCCGCGGGGACGGCTTCATGCACAACATGGTTCGCATCATCGTCGGCACGGCCGTGGACGTCGCTCGCGGGAGAAAAGCGCCCGGGGCATGCGCGCGCGCGCTCGAGAGCGGCCTTCGGACGGATCTCGGCATGACGGCCCCGCCCCAGGGACTCACGCTGCTCCACACCGAGCTTTTGACGTCCGCTCCGCTCAGAGAAGCATGGCCATGATTCGAGTCATCGCTCCGCGACCCGGCGATGGTGTCGCCATCATGAAGCTCTGGCGTCACCTCTGGGACCTCCACGAGTCGTGGGGGAGCTATCCCGGGACGCGCGACCCCGCCGTGTACGCTTCACTGGCGGATCGAGTCGATTCGGAAGCCCGCGCACGTGAGGGTTCACCGCTGCTCGACAAACACATCCACCTCGTTGCCGTCTCTGGAGAGTCCATCGTCGGGCAAGTGGAAGGTTGGGTGGAAGGCCATGGCCTCCTTCGGTCGACCCCCGTGACGTGCGAAGTCCGATCGCTCGTCGTCGACCCGGACCACCAAGGCAAGGGCGTCGGACGAATGCTGATGCGAGAACTCGCTCGCACGGCCCGCGAGGCGGCGGGCAAGCCGGTCTTCCTGGCAGCCGAGGTCTTCGATGCGAACCCGGCTCGCGACTTCTACGAGCGCATAGGATACGCCTACGTCGCACGCACCGCGCGTCTCTCGCTGAAGCGATGCTCCGCAGATCCCGGCACGCGCGTGCGACCTGCGGACAGTTGCGATGCGCTTCCGCTTGCTCTCTTCGATCAGCTGCTCGCTCGGCGAAGACTGCAATGCGGTGACCTTCGTTTCGACCGCGAGCGCGCGATCGAGGCCAGTATGCTCTCGGCCATCGCCACCTACGTCGTCTCGACACGCAAGTCGCCAACCGAGTTCGTGCGCGTCGCCGAAGACGGGCGAGTACTCGGAGCGAGCACGCTCGGCACCATGCAGCTCGACCCGCCGTTCCGCAGCGGCGTGCGGGCAGTCCTGGCACGTGTTTCCGTCGATGCCGGTACGAGCACCCGGGATGCCGTCGCAGACCTCGTGCGAAGCTGCTCCGTGTTCGCTCGAGAGCGCGGCGCAGAGAGCCTCGAGATCACCGACCTGCCGCCGACCCCGAGTGCGCTCACCGACGCGGTGCTCTTCACGGGCGCAGAAACGTGGTCTCGGGTCGCAGGCAAGCTGTTCTAGCGCCGAGACGGCAAGAGAACGCGGACGAGACGAGCGAACGGAAAAAAGCTCCGTTTCCTTCGTCGTTTGCGCGGTCTTTCCCTAACATGTCGGGCATGCGATTCTCCCCCTCGCGCGCCCGCTCCGCTCTCTTCGCCTTTGCGACGTTCATGGCCGTCCCCGTGGTGGCGCATGGAGAGCCCACCGCGCCGGCCGCAAAGGCGCAGGCCCCCGTTGCCGGCGCCGGGGAAGCCAAGAAGCTCTCCGATACCTTCGTCGGCGTCGCAGAACGCGTGAGTCCGAGTGTCGTTCAGATCGACGTCACCGCGCGTGAAGAGAGCGCCGAACAATCCCTGCGGTGGCCAGGAACCGGAAACGGCGACGCTCCGATCACGCGAGGCACGGGTTCGGGCGTGGTGTTCACGGCCGATGGCGCGATCCTCACGAATAGCCATGTCGTCGAGGACGCGCTTTCGATCAACGTTCGGTTCAAAGACGGTCGTTACTTGCCCGCGCGCCTCGTGGGGCGCGACCCAGCGACGGACCTCGCCGTCGTGAAGGTCGAGAGCCAAGGCCTGCCCGTCGGAAAATTCGCGGATTCGGATGCCGCGCGCGTGGGGGAGATCGTCGTTGCCATCGGATCTCCGTTCGGACTCGGATACACGGTCACGACCGGGGTCCTCAGTGCGAAAGGTCGTGGAGGCCTCGGCGTCAACGCGATCGAGGACTATCTCCAGACCGACGCGAGCATCAATCCCGGCAACTCCGGAGGTCCGCTATGCGATCTCGACGGAAAAGTGCTCGGCATCAATACGATGGTGGTCGGCCGCGGTTCGGGCATTGGCTTCGCCGTTCCCTCGACCCTCGCGAAGCGTGTTGCGGAACAGCTGCTGAAAACGGGCAAAGTCGAGCGCGCATGGCTCGGTGTCGGCATCCAAGACCTCACTCCAGAGCTCGCGCTCATGATGAAACTCGAACCGAAGGGGGGGGTGCTCATCAACTCGATCACCGAAGGCGGACCCGGACAGAAAGCGAACCTGAAGGCCGGCGACGTCATCGCGGCCGTTGCACAAAAGCCGGTGAAAGAAAGCCGCGATCTCGTGCGAGAGGTCTTGCAACACGACGTGGGCTCCGATGTCGCACTCGAAGTCATTCGCGATGGCAAACGCTACGCGTCGACCATCAAGCTCGCAGCGCGACCCGAGGCAGCCGTCGAGCCGGCCCCCGTCCAGCAACAGGGGCTGCCGAATGTCGGCCTCGGTCTCACCATGCGCGACGTGACAGCCGCTCAGGCGCAACAAAGCGGGCTTGGGAATCGGGCGGCAGTGGTGGTCACGAGCGTTTCTCCGGGCGGCGCCGCCGATCGCGCGGGCATCAAGGCGAACGACATCGTCCTGGAAGCAGACGGCATGGTTTCGCCAACGACTGCCAAGGTCCAAGACGCCGCCAAAGATGGCCAGCTCCTCTTGCGACTCCAGCGTCGCAACATCTCTTTCTTCGCGGCCGTGAAGAAGTGAGCCTTTCGTGACGATGCGACGCCTTCCTTCCGCGCTGTTGTTCTCTGCTTCGCTCATCATCGTGACAGGAGGGGCGAGCGGCGCTTGCTCTTCGTTCGGTGAGAATTTCGGCGCGGATTCTCGATGCGATAGACGCTACGGAACGAACTCGAAACTCGAACCCTTTTGCCAGGAGCTGCTTCATACGGTCGCGGGAAAGAAATTCCGCGAAGACTGCCTGACGAAACTGCGTGGACTTCCGGGCGAGGGCACCTGTCCTCGCGCGCGCATCATCGCCGGCTGCAAGAGCCTCGAAAGACACGACGATGGTTCGGAAACGATTGATTGGTTTTATGACGTATCGGGGACCGACATCGACATCCCTCCGGAGCGCCACATCAAAGGGGAAGCTGACGTGCGCACGCTCTGCGACGACCGGGCACGCTACGCGGACGGCGCCGTCTTCATGAGACCCTGAACGAGCCTCCAGCGCATGTTGCCAGGCGCTCTACATTGGTGAGGAGCGGGCCACAGGTGTTTTTGGCTGGCTACGGCGTGTGAGGACGGGAGTCCTTCGAGCAAGGGCTCGTTGGTTCATTTTGGATCAAGAATGGGGCCAAATCCAATGGCATGAGCCATGCAATACCAAAGTCACAAGACTCTGGATGGCCGCACTGTTTGGACACGCGACATCCACCTCCCCCACCCCGCATCACCAAAGGATTCCCCCCATGAAAACTCTCACTCTCAACCTCCGCCGCGTTCGTTCCTCTCTTCGCACCGACATCAATACGGGATCACGCAGTACGCAATCGGGCGGCAAGAGCTACGGCGTAGGAACCGGCCGGCACTGCGAGCGCACGGTCGGCGCCGATACGCGTTGCGACACGGACAGCACGTCGTTCGTGCCGACGGTCTAGTCCCGTCGACCGCAGCAACGCCCACCACGAAGAAACGGCAAGACGCCCTCGTCTTGCCGTTTTCTTTGTCGTCCGTCTCAGGAACGCTTCAGGGTTTGCACTTCGACACGGTCGGAAAGTCGCACGCTTTGCCGGAGGCTCCGAATACACACGCCTTCGGCAACTCGATGACCGGCTTGCCCGCGAAGACGGAGTCGACGAAGACCGCAATTTGCCCGCGGGCAGCAGCCCCCGCTTCATTCTTGCAGGCGCCGAATCCGTGGACGTCAGCAGCACCTGTGTCCGGAACGCGGTATTGCGTGATGCCATTTTGGTTTTCGAGGCGCGTGCCACCATCCGGAAGCCACGGCACCTGACGAATGGGTTCGCCAACGAAGGCGGCGTTGACGACACTCGCGACCATCTCGTTGCCGTAGTTGTTGAGCACCGGGTCACCGATGCTCTCTTGGAGCAGGTACGTCGCGCGGGTCTTCGGTGCGCCGCGACGAGGTGCCCATGCGGCACCATCGATGTAGTCCCAGGCAGTCTGCGAAGCCGCCAGCGAGAGGCGAAGATCGAGCCGCGAGCCGTAGGTCGCGAGCACGAGGCCTTCCGCAGGCTTGTAGAAAGCTGACTGCGGAATGAACTGTGACCAACCTGCGCCCGGCACATTGAGCACCGCGGCGTCGAAGGAAGGGTCGGCGAGCGTCGTCAGAAGCCCAAGCGTTCCGCCAAGCGAACCGCCCGTCCAGATCTTGCCGCGCGGATCATAGGTCGACCCCGCCGACGGGTTGTCGACGCCGTTTACCTTGGGCGCCGAAAGCATGACAGCCAGCTGCGGAAGTGCTTCTTCGACCGCCGCACCATTCGCGAGGCTCTGGAGTAGCTTCGCTGCCGAGCTACCGACGCCGAAGAACACTTTGCGGAAGTCTTGCGCGGTCACGAGGACGTCGCCGTCGCTCCAGCCAATCCAGTCGTAGTTGACCTTCGCAGCCTTCTTCTCCGCCAGCTCTTGGTCGAAGAGATCGTCGGTGTACGTCCCGCCGAGCCCCGCGCCGAACGTTGCAACGTGGTAAGGCCCGCTCCCTTTCGGAATCATGATGCGGAAGCGCGCATTGGTCGTCGTCGGCGCGATCGGCAGACCGTCCTTGTCGTAGTTCAGCTCTTGCGTCGACTCGGTCATGTAGCGCGGCACGCCTTCGATGCGGCCGAGTTGAATGAGTCCTACGGAGCCGGTGCCCGCGACCGTCTCTTCGAGGACGATCTTCACCTTGCCCTCGCGAACCGCCCGACGCGCGCCTTCGCGCATCGTGACGAGGAGCTTCTTCGGGTCGTCCTCGCTTCGGGTCGTAAACTCCGTCAGGCGTACGACACGGTTGAGATCGATGCCCGCACCCGCGATGCGGCGCTTGGTGGGCGCGTAGTAGCCGGCGATTTCCGCGTCGATCTTCGTGAGCGGCGCTTCGAGACCGAGCGCAACTTTGACGCCGCGGGAGGCTTTGACCGGGGTGCCGTCCTTGTCTTTCAGACCATCGAGAACGACAGCGACATAGTCGGTTGCGGGCTCGAGCGGCCGCCTCGGGTAGGCGAGCAGGAGGCTCAGCGGATTGCCATCCGCCGTGCCACCGCGTTCGACGACGACCTCGCTCCAGAGCGGGACGTCCTCTCCCGCAGCCACCGGAAACATACGAATGTTTCCGGCCTCAGCGCCCGTCGCGTTGTTGATGGTTCCTTCGAAGCCAGTGGCAAATGGCGTTACGCGCGAAAAGCCATCCGCCTTGTTGGCAAAGGTCGGGATGTCCGTCACGGCCTCCGTGTCCGGATTGATCGCGAGGCGAAGGCCTGTCGCCGTCGTCGGGTCGACCTTCGTGAACGCGTTCGAAGGGAACGGCAGGAGGCAGCGGGTCGTGTCGGTCGGATCGCACGCATACGCGAACGGCTTGCGTCCGACGCGCTCCGTCACTTTCGGAGCGACTTCCGCGGAATCCAAGCTGCAAGCCAGAAATGCACTCGCCAACGCAAGCGGACCAAACCTTCGAATCATGGTCTCGGGAGATGTGGCACGGGGCCCAAACGGCGTCAAGCGTAGAGGGGGTCGGAGAGGTCTAGGGCACATCTCATAACCTCGGACCGAGGATACGGGAGCGCGGCTGGCACGAATGCTAGGCGCGACGACGAAGAATACTGCTGCTATTTGAGGAGGCGCGACAACGCAGGCGGGCCTGCCCCGCCGCGGAGCCGACGGGAGAAGGTTTGGTGGATGTGCCCCAGTGGCCCAGAAATGAACAAGAGCGGTGCAGGGCATGCACCGCTCTCCTTTACCTTCTTCGAAAGCCGGCAAGACCGGCCCCGAAGTCTATCGCGCGACGTTGACGGTTTGGATGCCCCACTCTTGGACCGCGCAATACGCGGTGCTTCCCTCCAGGAGGACGTCCGAACTGTAGCCGTAGCCGCGCAGGCTTGCCTCGGCTACGACACGCGGCGTGCGCGTCGTCGTATCGTAGATGGTCATGCCGCGCTCACCGAGCATCGCGATCTTGGTACCACTCGCGCCGAGGGGCCACTTGTGGTTGGTCGCAAGCTGGCTCACGATTTCGAGACGCCCCGCACGGATTCCGCCGATGGCGTCGAGACCGCCCGGCGAAACCAAGCGAGGCTCGCTGTAGCCGCCTCGGTTGGACTGCGTCGAGTAGTCGTAGACCGGGTAGTGCGTCACGTAGATGCGGTCCGTATCGGTGATCACGCCACCGATGTTGCGGGTCGTGAGCGGCATCGTCTGACGAAGCGTCGCGCGGTTGCTCGAGAAGTCGACGAGCTTCAGTGATCGTTCAACCTGGATGCACTGGTGCGTATCCGAGTCGAAGTACGTATCGTTGTAGCTGTAGAAGTTGCCGGTGCAATCGTTCCAATCGTTCGCCGAGCGCGTGAGGCGGCGGTAGTCGACCGTCACCATACGGTTCGCGGTCCCGTCGACCGAGAGGAGCGAGCCTGGAACGTTGATCGAGGGGAGTACGGCTGCCGGTCCCGTTCCGCCGAGGCTCACGCGGTCCACGAAGAAACGGACGCGACCCTCCGTGCTCGAGTTCACCCAGCGCGACGTGTACACCGTCGAGCCGTCGAGGAGAAGCGGCGTCGAGCCATTCGAGCGACCGAGCACGAGCGGCGCGGACACCTGCGGCGAAGCCGGGTTCGCGAAGTCGACGACGTAAAGTTCGCGCTCGACCGTCTCGTCTTGCTGGCTGTTGCCAGAGAACGAACCGACGACCGCGTTTGCGTCGACCGTGCGGTGTTGGTCGAGGAATGCGACCTTCGACCCGAGCGAGACGATGGCCGAGCCCGATCCAACGAGCGCTCCGTACATGTTGCCGGACCACGAGTAGTAGCCGTACCCATCCATGAAACCACTGCCGTAGTAGTAGTTGTCGGTGGGCAAGGTGACCGAGGTGCGGCCGACGATGCGCGGCTTCGCGGGGTTCGAGATGTCGACCGACGCGAGGACGACCGCACGTGTGCCGTTGCGTCCGTCATAGTTGTAGTTGGTCAGCGGCACCGCGACGTAGGCCATGGTTCCGTTCACGAAGGCTCGCGCCGCATACCATGATGCCCAGGAGCCGAAGCCGTTGCAGTAGGCTTGCGTCTTCGGCGCGAGCTCGGCGAGCGACACCTTGCCGATCGAGGCAGCGTTGTCCGCTCCGTGCTTCGGCGTGATACTGAGCACAGCCTCGCCCGTGAACCAGTCGTTCGTGATGGTGAGGAGGTTTTCACCTGCCGACACGATCTTGTACGCCGGGTTCGAGAGGTCGAGTTCTGTCGTCTTCACGGGTGCGTCGCGGTTGTCGGCGCGGAAGACACTCACGTTGCGGTCGGAGATACCCACGATGCGATCACGATGCGTGAACGCGCGGCGCGGCATCCCGTACTGCGGGGCGACGCCACGCGCCGTGATGGTGTCGTGGCTCATGTCGATGAGCTGAATGCCGCTCGATGGCGCCGAGCAGTTGTTTCCGCTCCAGCGCCCATAGCTGGCGAAGGGGACGAGAATGAGGCCTTGCTCGGGCAAGATCTGGAGCGCCTTGTGCATGCGGTCCTGATCTTCGGCGAAACTGCCAGACCCCGACCCGAAGTACACGCGCTTCAGCATGCTGGGCTTCTTGAGATCGGTCACGTCGAAGAGCGACACCTGCAAGCTGCGATCGTCTTCGTATCCGAATCCGACGAGGCGGTCGCCAAGCGGCTCCATGTGGTAGATCCAGCCCGGCATCACGAGCTCGGCGGCCTGTTTCGGGTGCGCCGGGTCTGCGAGGTCGATCGTGTAGAGCGGGTCCTTCTGCTGCGCCGTGATGGCGTAGCCGCGGGGACCATCGAAACGAACGCTGCGAAGCGTCTCGGGATGCGGAAGCTTCAGGGTCGTGGTGCCGAGGGGCGTGATTTGCGAAGCGCTTTGAACCTGGAAGGTCTCGACCGCGGGGTCACTGCTGTTGTTGCCCCACGTGCTTCCGTGTTGGCTGACGACACGAAGGACGCCAGCGTACTCATCCATCTGCCAACGGCTCGTGATTTGGCCGGCGATGGTAACGTCGGCCCCCTTGACGAGGTGCCCCGTCGGGTCCGTGATGTCGATGACCTGAATGACGGAGCTCGGTGTGCCCTGCCCACCCCAGGACCACGAGGGACCTGCGATGTACATGCGCTGGTTGGTTGCCGAAACGCTACGCTGACCCCAGCTGTACCCCTGTCCACCGGAGTAGACGAGTTGGTCGACCTTCTGGATGGCGCCCGCGGAGACGCCGAACGACGTGACGACGGTCGCTTGCGTTTGCGCCGTGCAGCTCCAGCAGTAGCCGTCTTCGTACGTGACCAAGTAGAGCGCCTGGCCGACGAGACGAGAGTCGGAGATGCTTCCGGGAACGTCGTAGTTGCCCGCGAGGCGAATTTGAGCTGGATTCGTCACGTCGAGCGCCAAGATTTCGCTCGACTGCACCCAACGGCCGTACGCCGAGGCTTCGGTCGCGACGTAGTGCCCGAAGTCGTTCAACATGACGTACGCAGTGCCGTCCTTCACGTACATCTCGAACGGCATACCGTCCGTGCGATAGCGTCCAAGGAGGCGTAGCGAATCCGGGTTGGAGATGTCGACGATGGAGAGCCCACCGTATTGCGAAATCGCGTAGAGGCGATCGCCATCGACCTTGAGAATGTCGGCCTCTTCGACCGCGCGCTTTGCCTCACCGGGATCGGAGGCTGGGGCTGCGCTCGTTCCCCCCGAGGATGACGAGCTTCCTGCCTGCGCCGCGCTGTCAGAAGCACCCTTGCCCCCATTGAAGCTTGCGCCGGAGGGGCGCGCCCGCGGATCGTCGGATTCGAAGTCTTCGCCGGAGCTGCCGCAACCGACGCCCGCGAGGAGGAGAATGCAGCTCAAAAAGCCGAGCCGGACTCGTTTGGAAGAGAAGTTCATGTCAGCTCACCAAGCATGTGCCGTGCCACACTCAACGCGTTGATTTTACTACGATATAGGATGTTCCTCGTTGTGCCACTGGCACAAAACGCCGGCGTTCATGTCCTCGTTCAGAAACATCGCGCGCGACTCAACGCCATCGGATTTCCTTCGCGGTCGTCAGACCTACGGCGAGCTCGTCCAAGCTCGCCGGCATCACTTCCTCCCCGAGCCCCACCGCGCGATTGCGGGCCATGAGCTCGGCGAAAGCTTGCGGGTAGAGTGGAGCGCGGTCCGGCTCTGCAAGACCTTCGGGTACGCGACAGTGCCCCTTGTCGTCGTATTTGTCGCTGGCGCCGAGCGTGTGAAAGAGCTCGTGCGCGATCACGAACAATACCGAATCGATCATCGTGCGATCGAGTTCGACGTTGACCGTACCAACCCGGCCATTCGGTTGGCTCGCCCCCTCGACGGTCCCACCGTGGTTGCCGTTGCGCATCGAAACGTAGATGCGTGAGTCGTAGACGTCCGGGTCTAGCGTCGCGAGCGTGTCGATGGCGCTCGTGTACTGGCGAAGGTCCCACGTGTGTTGCGCATTCGCGAAGAACCCTGTCGATGCGGGAGAGGGCGGCGCTTTGCCGCCTTGCACCGGTCCCTTCACGGTGAAGTGGAAGGGCGTGGGAATGTCCGGTGCGTATCGGTGCGCTTCGAGGGTGAGCCGGTCAGAGAGCGCCTGCGTTCGATTCTTGAGCATCTCGACGGCCACACGGTCGACCGTCCCATCGTCCACGAGAACGATGGCGACTTCCAGGGTGTGATCCCAATCGTTGCGCGCCATGCGGCTGTGGTAGTCGCGATACGCGTAGAGGCCCACGCACGCGAGCACGACGACGAGCGCAAGAATCCGAAGTCTTCGACGGGACCGGGCCCGCGCACGTTGCGCCTCGACGACTTGACGCTCGGCGCGAGCCTCACGGGCACGATCGGCCGCCGATGTGGCTCTCGCCGTATCGAGCGCAAGTTCGATTTCGGCGTCTATTTGTCGACGCGACTTTCCGTCTCTCCCGTCGTCCACGACGAGAAAGAGTATCGTTTGCCCACGGGCGAAGCAAAGATCGTTCGGTCCCCGCACGAAGAAAAACGGCGTACGATGAGCGGACCATGCGCCTCCTCCACACCATGCTTCGCGTCGGAAATCTCGAGCGTTCGATCGCCTTCTATACGGACACACTCGGGATGCGACTGCTTCGCAAGACCGACTACGAGGGAGGACGCTTCACACTCGCCTTCGTTGGCTACACCGAGGAGCGCGACGGTGCGGTGCTCGAGCTCACGCACAACTGGGACACGGACCACTACGAGATCGGAACTGGCTTTGGCCACATTGCCATCGAAGTGGACGACGCCGCGGCCGCGTGCGAGCGCGTCGCCGCCGGGGGAGGAAAAGTCACCCGTCCGGCAGGTCCCATGAAACACGGGACCACCGTCATCGCATTCGTGGAAGACCCCGATGGCTACAAGGTGGAGTTCATCCAACGAAAAGCTGCTGTTCAGTAAGGCGAACCAAAGCCGCCCGCGGGAGGAGGGGCTCCTCCGCCAGCAGGTGCGTAGCCCGCGGAAGGTCCGCTCGGATAGGTCGCATACCCTCCGTACGCGCTGCCATTCTGGGAAAAGCCATTCGGGTCCTGCCCCGAGAGGCGCGCGTAGAGCACGGCCTGCATGACGTAGAAAAGAGGCCCCGTCACGATCATGCCGAGGCCGCACGCCATTGCACCGGCCATGAGCAGGAGCCCACCGAGCAAGTAGGCGAGGAAGACATTGCCTCGTTGCCCGCGAGTGAGGTTGGCGCTCTCACCCATGGCCGCAAAGGTCCCCAGCCCCTTGTCGACGACGAGATACGGCGCTTGGCCCCAAACGACCCACGCAAAGACGATCGGCACGAGCACCAGCAGGCCTACGAGTGAGCTCACGAAGAAGAGCGCTGGCACTTCGGCCAGGGCCCCCACGAGATTGATCGCCGACGTACACAGTCCTGGCAGCGTGAACAAGAACTGGAATCCGAGCACGCCGAGAAAGCCTTTGCCCGAGAAGAACATGCCGAACGATGGCGCCTGCCCCTTGGCGATGGCCACGCAAATACGCGTGAAGCCGGCGAGGAAGTACGAGCACAGAATCATGAACAGCACCGACTGACCCGTCTGGATGCCATGGAACTCGACGCTGTTCGGCTCGACGACCTTGGTCATCATGAGGACGACTGGGGCGTACGGAAGCGGCACCGCGATGATGCCGAAGACGAGGGAGACACCAATCAAGAGGCCAAGATGTTCCTTCGTTCGCGCCCACGCAGCGCCGACCAGCTCGGTCGGTGTCCAGTACTGCGGGCCTCCCTGACCATGAGTCGGCGGAGGGGGCACGGGCGGAAGCGGATACGATGCGTTCATGGCGGCGACCTCGGGCGTCAGCGTAGACAATGTGGGAGCTCCTGTCCAAGGGGAGCCCCCCGCTCCTTCGAAGTCGCACGAAATCGCAACAGATCGCTCAGGTCAGTCGTCGTAGCCGAATCCGTTCGTATCCAAATAGACGTCGTCGTCGTTGCCGAAGCCGCAGAACACTCGTCCCGTCTTCGCATCGAAGAAGCCCATGCCACTCGATCGAACGTGGGGAAATTCTCCGGCCACTTCGGACCATGCTCCGCGCGCTAGGTCGAGAACGAAGAGCCCCTTCTCCGACACCTTGCCATTTGGCGTGCCTCCGAACACGAACATCCGCCCGTGTACCGTGTCATGCATCACGCATCCGTTACGACGACCCGCAGGGGTCGTCCCCGTCGTCTCGAGCAGACTCCAAGTCTCCGCCTGCATATCGAACACCCAGGTGTCTTGCGCCGGGTTCACGGAGTTGCCGCTCTTCGGCATCTGTCCTCCCGAGTACACGTAGAACTTGTGGGTCCGCTCGTCGAGGGCGGAAAACCCTCCGTAGCGGCCGCTCGGTGAAGACTTCGTGGGCACGTCCACCTTGCGCCACGTTGCCGTATCGCCGGACGTCGTCAGGATCCAGGTATCGTTCAACGTGGAGCTGGATTCGTACGAGAAACCGCCGAAAAGCACGCTCTTGCCGAGGGCCGCATCCATCCCGAAGAAGTGCAATGAACGTAGCGGTGGAGGGTTCACCTGGGTGAGTTTCTTGAACGACGCCGCGTCTCCGCCCGTACCCATGTCGAGACGATAAAGGTCGGGGTCGAGTTTCGCACTCTCGAGCTCCCCGCCGTGAAGCAGATACGAACCATCTTTCGCGGGTCCTGCGGCCCGTCGAGAAAGTCCCTTGGCGGGGACGTCGCCGGTCGGCTTCCACGGGCTCCAGGTCTGCGTCACCATGTCGAACTTCCAGCTGTCCTCGAGCGGCGAGTATTGCGGATGGTAGCCGCTGCCCTGAAACATGTACGTTACACCATGTTCCTGGTCGATGAAGACAGAGGGGTGTTCCCTACCCTCCGGCCCCGCTCCTTCGGTCCATGATTTCTTGACGGCCCACTTGAGTGGCTTGATGGTCGTCGTGACGATGGTCTTCGAGGTGGCCCCAGAGGAACCCGTCAGCGAAACCTCGAGCGTCTGCGTGCCTGTCGCTTCGTAGTCCGGAAGGAGGCGAAGGAGGTTGCCTTCGCGCGTCACCGTAACGCCCGCGGGAGCCGCAAATGACACGCGCGCGTCACCGGAGAGCATGAAAGGCAGCTCCGTGGAAATGCCTTGCTTGAGCACGACCTCGGTCTTCGGCGCATTCGTCCACGTGATCTTCGGTTCCACGGCGGGCTTCGGCCCTTCCACGGTCTCGACCGAGCAACCTACGGCGAGAGCGACGAGAGCTACGGGCAGAAGGCGCGCAAGTCTGCCGGAGGAGCGACGGGGACGAGCGGGAGTGATCGGAAAAGAAAGGGGAGCGATGGAAGTCATGGCAAAAGGGGTAGCAATTGCGCTCTTTCGGGCACGTTAATCGGGGATGTTTCCCCATTAATCCGCGAGTAGCCCCTAGCGGTCCTTCCGATAGACCGTGAAGTTCCCGATCTTCGTCACCACCCGAAAGTGACCGCGCAGCGTGTCGGCCGCCTCTGCATACCAAACGGACGCCTGCTCCTCGCCGGGTCGGGGCTCCGGGGGCCTGTCGGGCAAATCTCCTTCGAGGACGAAACAGCGAACTTCCGGAGCGAGCAAGGTCGACGACCACACGGATAGCGGGAGCCGCCCTGCGCGCGTCAGGTAGGACGTTTGATACTCCGGGATCACGATGCGATGCGTGAGCGCCCACTCGAGGCGAACATTCGACGACAGCATCGCTTCCTTCGAGGAAACGTCGCATGCCCTCTCGATGGCGGGCACATTTGCATCGAACGTACGCGTCTCGTCCGACCACGTGCGGAACAAAGGAAGGCTGACGACGAACCCGATGACAGTGAACACGAGGACCGTGAGGCGCACGCGAGAGAGACGCGCCCGGGCATCGTCCACGGGAGGAAGCCCGAATCGTGCAAAGAGCACGACGGACGCCACGGTCGGCTCGATGTAGTAGTGCGTCCCCGCGCCCGCCTTTCCCATGAGCCAAGCTGACCATAGCCAGGTCGAGATGGCTGCGGCGAACGCGTAGGTCCTCCCGCGAGGACGCGCTTCCCCTGCCATTCCGCGCGTCGACGAGAGGGCACTTCCAATGAGCAGCAGATGCGGCAGGCCCAAGAACAAGAAGTAGTCGCGGATCCAGTCGCGCCACTTGGCCCACACGAATGGCTGCACGGTGGACATGCGGAGATGTTCGACCCACGCGCCGTGACTACGCACGTGACAGAAGAGGAGCATGAGCCCGCCCGCGATCGCGGCGGCCCAAAGACCCCGAATGGCGCGAAGCCTGTAGCGGAAGACTTCGACCGCGAAACAGGTTATCGAGATCATACACACATTCGGTTTGAGAAAGGGTGCGACCGCAAAGATGGCTGCCGAAACGGCATCGACGCGATCGCGCTGGAGCGTACGTACGAGCGCGTAACCGGCGAGCAGCGCTGCCGGCGCGTCTGCCGCGGCGCACCACGCGGAACGCGACAAGAGTCCGAAGGCCGCGAAAGAAAGGGCGACCGCGACCGGAAGGATGGGCACTTTGCGCGACTCGGGACTCCGCCCTGCCACATGAGCCAGCACAGGCAGGCCGAGGAGCCACGTCGAGGCCACCACGAGACGAAACACCATGGTCGCCGCGGCTTCCGGGAGGAGCGCGAGAATGGACGGCCACACCGGTGTATACAGCACCAATTTTCGGCTGAGCGGCAAGCCATCGTCGGCACCGCCAACGAGGGGGTCGACATAGAGCGGTACCCCGCGACGAAGGCGGCTTGCTTCCCAGAATTGCTCGACCTCGACCGGACTCGGACCATGCAAGCGTCGCAGCGTCGTCAGAACGAACGCCACGGCGAACAGCCAAGACAAAATGGCCACGAGGACCGCAGCTCGTTCGAGCCACGACCCTCGGGACTTCTCGGAAACGCTCAGATCACTTGCCAGCGTCGGACTTCGGTGTGCCGCCGTCGGTGCCCTTGCTGCAAACGCATGCATGGGCCGAGCAACTGAACGTCGTCGCGCAGGGGTTCAGCCCTTGCGTGCTGCAGTCGGCGCTCTCGATGCAATACGACGGGAGCTTCTTGTACTGACGAGAACCCGAATCGTTGCGGATGAGGAGCGTGCCGCGCTTTCCGGTTTGGAGGTATTCGTACTTGGTCAGCTTGAGCGGTCCGAAGACGTCGTCGCCATTCGTCTGACCGGGGTCGACGACCGGGGTTCCAGCGTCCTTGGTGCCCGCGTCGGACTTGCCCGCGTCGGCGGAGCCGCTGCCAGCATCCACGACTCCGCCCGCATCGGTCTTTCCTGCGTCCTTCCCCGCATCGACGGTCGAGCCGGTGTCCTTGCCCGCATCGACGATGGGCGGGTCATCTTCGATGACCTCTTGGTCCTTGAGCGTGAAGGAGATGACCAGACCCGCGGTCGTGTGTGTAGCGGTGTAACGTCCCTCGATACGCTGATCTGCGTAGGTCGAGAAGAACGTGCCGTTCTTCGAGAGGACGAGGTGCGAACGGGTGTCGCCGACCTGCTCGAACGCGCCTTCGATCGTGAGGCTTTCGTTTTCGATGTTGGACGAGGCCGTGCCGCTCGTCTTGCACGCCCCGAGTGCGAGCAGACCACCGAAGACGAGGAACGAAAGGGATGCCTTTTTCATTGTCCTTCCTCCGTTTCAGGCGCCGGCGTTTCTTCGCCTTCGCTCGGAGGGGCCTTCTCCTGGAGCTCGAAGTAGCGAGCCCAAGGTGGGTTGTAGATGATGAGCTGACGCGAGGTCGCGGTGTAGCCGTAGGACATGACCTGACCTTGCGGACACACTGGCTCGACGGCGACGTTCGTGCCGTTCGTCATGAAGAGAATGCCGGAGTGTGTCTCGGGCTTGTCGTTGTCTTTGACGGTCACGCGCCCCGTGCCGTCCTCATGAATCTCGAGGGTCTCCGCGCTGCGAGCCATCTTGGCTTCGCGAATACCGTTCGCGCCGCGGTAGTGCACGAGCCACGTCTGCACGTAGACGCCCGGCGCGACCGTACCGCCCAGGGCTTGCGGTGCGTCATCGAGCACGTTGGAGGTTGCGACGCGCTTTGCGCGGTTCTCGAGCTTCGCGCAGTTGGGCGCTGCGCTCTCCGGATCCTTGGGAATCTCGACGAGCGTTCCACCGTCGCCCGTGGGCGTCGTGCCAGCATCGTCTTCGACGGGCGCACCGCCATCGGACTCGAGGGGCGGATCGGTCGTGTTCGGAGGGTCGCTCGTCGTATCGCTGTAGGGGTCTCCGAAGCCATCGGTGCCGACGTCCGTCGCTTCGGCACCGCCGCACTCGCACGCGGCTTCCTTGTCGTCGCAGGCTTTCGAGCCCTTGGCTCCGCTCTCGCACTTGCAAGAGACCATTTTGCCAGGCTTGCAGCTATCGGAGTACGACGCGCCGCAGCCTCCGGTGCCCGCGATGAACGCGACAAGCATACCCGCGCCCAGTGCACGGAAGATCAAAGTGCCCATGTTAGACAGCATACAGTGCCCCTACCCGCGGACGGTATTGGAAAGCTTCGAAACCCACGTAGGCGTTCGGTGTAGCTCACGCACCGGGAGGGTGCAAACAACGGCTCGATTGAGCAGGTTCGGTGTTCGGAAGACCGAGGCCCCGGGAGCCTCCTCGGGCACCCTCCCCGGCCCTGCCGTCTCGCGCAAGTAGCCGATCTTCGCCGCATTGACGCGGCCTCCTCGACGTGACGCACCACGTCATTCGGACCTTGTGCCGCTGGGTTCAGCGGAGTGCCATCAACGTGACTGCCGACCAGCCGCCGGTCTCCACCTTTACGGCCTGCGCGCGCTTCATGCCCCGCGCCTCGAGCTCGACCTTGTGCGCACCAGCTGGCACCCGAATGCGAGCGACCGCGACGCGCGCGGGGAGAGATTCCCAGCTGCGCGTGTCCGGAGTGTCGAGCGCGGTCATGGTGGCCTGCGCCGCAAGGGACGCAAAAATGCCGAGCCCCTCGTTCTTGCCGGCAGCGATGCGCAAGCCTTGCCCAACCGCAAAGCGCGTGATCATGCGTGTAATCGACTTCACGATGATGGGTCCTTCGAGCTTCTTCCACTCGGCGCGCACTTCACGATCGAGATCGATCGCGACGTCGACGTTGGCGGGATGACCATCGACGAGGACCGTGGGCTTGTCGCTGTAGTCGGACGAGGGCGCGAGCGTGGGAAAGTTCACCCACGTGACGAGTCCTTGGGCCGCGATCTCGTTGGCGCGCGCGCGGTCGGTCGGACTCAGACTTCCCGAGAACATGGTGAGCGCGAGACCGATGGGGATGCGCTGAGGAATCTTGTGCGGCACGCGGCCGTACCCGACCACTGCGAAGATGTCGCCATCTTGCGCGTCTTTGGGTGGCGGGGCAACGACCCCGACGGCTTCTTCCGCCGCCACCAGCGCCTTCAGGCGTGGGGACTTGTAGCTGCCGTTCGCAATGAGCGGCAAAATGGCGCGCCCCAATCCTGGAAAGCGTCCGTCGGCAATCGCTTCGTCGTAGTAGCGAAGGGCCTCATCGGTCTCCCCGTTGATTTCGCACGTGAAGCCTGCGATGGCCGCGCCAAGTGAGAGGCTTCCCGAGGAAACGAGCCCCGTCGAGTCCTTCAGGTACTTCCGCATGACCTCGAAGCGACGAGATTCGACGCGCGCTCCGGAGGCGTCGTGCGTCTCCAAGTAGTTCAACATGTTGAGCGTGTTGATGAGGAACTTCTCGTACGGCGGCGCACGGTAACGGCCCGCCGAATCGCTGAACATGTACGCGGCGACGTCGTCGGATACGCCGTGCGAGAGGTCGAGCATGTCGATGGCCTTGTCCGACGCTTCGAAGTCGTGCTTCGAGAGATCGAACGCGACGCGACTTTGCTGGATGGTCGCGCGATCGAGCAACAAGAGCGCGCGGTCGCTGTTCGAGAGGTCCCGAGGGAGCTCGCGATCGCTACCGACGCCGAGCTCGTCGTTCAAAGAAGCGATGGCAGCCTTCGTGTCGCCAGCGTCGAGCGCGGTTCGCATCTTGAGCGTCTTGGCCTCGTGCCCCGCGCACCCTTGGAGCGCGAGCACGACCCCGAGTACCGCCGGCGGTCCGAGGAGCTTTTGGACGAAAGCGGCCACGACGGGTTTCACGGAAGACCTTACTGAATCGCCTTCGTGATGTAGGCCTTTTGCTGCCACCGGATGGCGCTGGTCTCCACCTCGAGGACTTGCATGAAGACGAAGTATTGCACGCGACGCTGATCACCGTTGCGCTCGTCAGCGGCAGCGACCTTACCGGTGATGTAGTACTTCGCGCCGAGCTGGCGGCCATATTGCGCGACGTGATTCGGGTTGAAGACCGCGTGCTGCTGACCTTCGACCTCACGGATCATCTGCGTCTGCCGTTCGCGAGAGATCATGCGCACGACCTGCGAATTCACGAGCCACGTTTCGGTCTCACCCAGCGCAGCATCGAGCATCGAATCGATGTGCTCGCTCGTGCCGTTCTGGAACGGGAACACGGCGACCAGCGGAGGGGGCTGAGCGGTTCGCCACTCGTTCATGATGGGAGCCCCACGCATGTCGTTCAAGAGCTTGGAGAGCGCGCGCTGGATGTCGTCCTTGTCGAGCCCCGTCGAAAGCGCGTACGCGTCGACCGAGGGGTCTTGGGAACCACGAACGATGTGCCGGTCGCCGCCGCACCCGGTGGCGGCAAGGACTGCCGGGAGGAGCGCTGCGAGAAAGGCGCGGCGAAGAGAAAGCGTAGGCGAACCGGAGGGGACGTAGGTCATGACACCGTGAGCTTAGCAGGAAGCGTGCTCTCGCCGCGACTCCCTCTTCCGCAGCAATGCTGCGCAAAAAAATGCCTGAAAGCCCCCAGAAAGCACCCAACAGCCACCGAGCAAGCACCCAGAAAGCACAGAGAGCACGCACTCTCGCCGCCGGCGGTTCACGCTCCGACTGAGAACCCCCGTTCACTCCTGTTCTGTTCTGGACCGGAGACAAGAGAGGCGACATAGTGGAACCTGACATGAAGCGGCTCCGCGCCTTCTGCCTCACGACGGCCTTGATCACGGCATCCTGCGCCGGAAGCGAAGAAGAGGACTTCGCCCAGGAAGAGAACCTCCGCGCCGACCCTCAGTGCGAAGCGCCGAACGGCGTACGCTTCCACGGCCGCAGCCGATACGTGCATGGTACAAACTATGCGTGGCGCAATTTCGGGGCTGACTTCGGCGGCATCGCTTCGTGGGGCTTCAAGAGCGTCAGCCAAGACCCAACGCCGTTCGACCGAGACCTCGCCGCGATGGCCAAAGCTGGCGCCAGCGTCATCCGGTGGTGGATCTTCCCCGACATGCGTACCGACGGCGTTATGAAAGACGCCTCCGGACAGCCCTCTGGCGTGTCTGCGACGGTACTCGCAGACATCGACAAGGCGCTCGAACTCGCCCAGAAGCATGATCTCTACGTGATGTTCGTCTTCACGTCGTTCGACGCTTTCAAGCCTACGTTCCAGAATGGCGACGTTCGGAGCCCGAGCATTTCGCCCATCGTACGCGACGGCGCAAAGCTCGATCGCTTCGTCACGAATGTGTTCGCGCCCTTGCTCAAGCGTACGAGCGAGAACCGCTACGCGCACCGAGTGTTTGCGTGGGACCTCCTGAACGAGCCGGAATGGGCCGTCTCGAACCTCAGCCAACCAAACATGTGCAAGGCCCGCGAAGGAGCGACCGACTGCGTCACCTACGGGCAAATGCATTGGTTTCTCACGCGCCTGTCGGCCGAGGCGAACAAGTGGGTCTCGGCGCTTCCGAAAGAGAAGAAGCCGCTCGTCACGGTCGGGGCCGTTCGACCGAGCACCCATCGCAACTGGGAAGCGGTGCCGCAGGACTTTTACCAGTATCATTTCTACCAGCCCGACTACGACGACGGGCGCATGTCTCTACCGCGCCTCGACAAATCGAGCATCATCGGAGAGTTCCCTTCGTGGGGCCTCGACCGCGCGCAGACCCGACCGGCGCTCGACGCCTCGGGCATCACGCAGGAGATCCGCAAGCAAGGCTTCCACGGCGGTCTCGGGTGGACCTACACGAAAGACGACCACGCCAATTGGCCAGCACTCGCCAAGGCGATTCGCAGCTTCGCCGACGAGCAAGGCTGCAAAGCCAAGTACTAGTCCTAGTTCATCGATCATCGACCACCCTCACGCCCTCGGCAGAATCCAGCGGGGCGCGGGGCGCGGCGAAGTGAGAGTGAACGCAAGAATCACCGGCCAGCAGCCGCCGACTCGGCCGCCTCGTCGGGAGGCGTCCAGACATGCGGCCGGGGATTTTGCGCGGAGAGGAAACGAAGCCGTGACCCCGCGACCCGCGGGTCTTCTGCACATAGCCCCAGCGATGCAAAGCCAGGTACTCGTCCGACGCAGCTTCGAGGCAAGGCTGTGGGCTGTTCAGAGTCGCGACGGAACAGCCCTTCCTTCGCTCAGCCAAGCATCTTGAGCGCAGCGTCCGTTGCCGGGAGCGGGAACTGATTGATGAAGTCCGCGCGGTCGACGCCGAGCGAGGTGCGAAGGTCGCGATGGATGTGCCCCGCGTGAATGCGCACACCGCTGCCGTCGCTATCGGGAACCGACTGACTCGGGTTGCCGGAAGCAACACGCATCGCTTTGTGCCCTTCGTCGGTCTTGCCGATCACGCGACCCCCACGAATGCCAGGGCCACTCGCGAGCACGGACGTCACGTTCCAATGGTCTTTGCCGTCACCCGTGTTGTAGCGCGGGGTGCGACCAAAGTCGGACGTCACCATGACGTAGAGCTTGTCTTGCAGCCCCATTTGCTCTGCGCGGAGAAGCACGTAACGAAGGCGTGCGAGGAAGGTTCCCATCGCGGCGCCTTGGTTCACGTCGTGCTGCCCGTGCGTGTCGAACCCGCCTTGCGCAAACGTTGCCGACACCGAGATTCCGGCCTGGAAGCAACGCAGGACGGTCTCGAGCGGTGCGCCCAAGTCGACGAAACGCGTCGAGTTGCCTTGCGCTGCGCCAAGGTAGCCCACGCAATCGGGCGGAAGCTTGTCGCGGAACAGGTCGAAGTTCGGCGCGGGCGCCGATGCGACTTCCTTGAGAAGATTGATCGAGCCACCGCCACGCGTCGCGTCGCGGAGCGCCTTCAAGGTGCGCTTGTTCCGCGGGAGGGTGGCCTGTGCCTCGAGTTGCGCGAGTCGTTCGTTGCGCAGCGCAAGAATGCGCTGTTGCGCGACATCCGAGATGAGCCCCTTCTCGTCACCCGCACCCGCTTTGAACGGGTCGGCGAGGAGCGGGACCTTGTCGCCGGGAAACCGTGAGATACCGATGACGTCGCCCGTGCGGTTGTACTGCCCACCCGCGAGGAAGGCCATCGGCACGTCGCGCTCCTTTGCGATCTTTCCCGCGTAGAGTGCTGCGAGCGCCGGAAGCTCGATGTCGTTGTGACCACACGCGAGCCCTTGCACGCCCGTGTCGTGGTTGTTCGTCTGCGTGTCGACGCCGTTGATGACGAGCATGCGCGCGCCCACGTTCTGGAAGAAGTGGACCGGATCTTCGATGGGGTTGCCGTTCTGTCGCAGCAGAAACTTGCCGTCCTTCGTGGTGCTCGGAACGGGGATCCCGTTGACGTTGGCGACGGCCGTCACCAAGCGGTTTTCGTAGACCGGCGTAGTACCTCCCGCGGTGAGCTTGCCGTCGCAGAGCATCGTCGGGTCCCAACCACCTGAGGCATGCATGTGCAGGAAGTAGGGGCCACCGAAGGTCGTTTCAGCGGCGCGTGCTTGCGACGAGCTGCCCCAAGGCAGGAGAAGCGAGAGTCCAGTGAGTCCGGTCAGGGCGAGGAAGTTGCGGCGATCCATGGTGGTTCCTTTTGGAGAGAGAAAAAACTTGGTTGCGGTGGGGGGCGCCTTCTCGCGTCGTGCGGGGCGCCCCGCTCACGTCTTGCGGCATCACTCGTGCGTGAACTTGTAGTCCATGAGGAGGTACGTCGTGACCGCCTGCCACGAACGCACGGTGAAGTTCTCGTCTCGGTCGATACGCATGCCGGGCTCGTACGGCGCCTTGTCCGGGCGCTGGGCTAGGCGCTGGTAGACGGGCTGCAGACGACCGTCTTTCACTTCGAACGTCACCGGCTTGTCGTAGTCGATGTCGGCAACGCAGCGGCCATTCGACAGCCCCTTGTTGTTTCCTGACGTGAGGTCCGTTTGTTCGAGGTCCTTCCACACGTCGACGAACAGCGCGTAGAGCTTGTTCACCTGATCCGAGTCGACCGTGACGGTCTCACCGAGGAACCTCCAGTAGAGGTACTTGATGTTCTCCCGGATCTTCTTTTCGTTCTCGGCGACGGCGACGAGCGGTACGTCCTTGTTGGCGCGCGGCGTGAAGGGCACCGTGTTCATGTCGACGAACTTGAAGAGACGACGGTCGGCCATCGGCTTCGTGAAGTCGTAGGTCGTGCTGCGACACGCCACGAGCGACGCTGTGTACTGACTGGTTGCGACCATGATGGGGCTCATCGTGTCGGTGCGTTTCGTCACGTCGCCCGAATCGATACCGCCGTAGACGAGACGCCAATCACGGTCCTCGACGAGATCGCTGCGAAGGTAGCCATCACGCGCGCGACGCTCGTCCTTGTTCACCGGCTCGTTCATGAAGAAGTAGAGACCGGTCGTCGCGCGGTACTTGCGACCGAGCATTTCCGGCGTGAGCAGCGTGCCCTGGCCGAGTCCCGCATGCAGACCGTCACGCGTAGAGTCGCCCGACTTGGCGCGGAAGTACGCGCTGCGAACGATGGACACGACGAGCTTGCGGAGGTCGAACTTGCTCGCTGCAAACTCGCGACCGACCTTGAGGAACCAGTCGTTCTGAACGTCGTAGGCCTTTACGCGATCGCTGTAGTCCGCCGCGGCCTTGTCGGTCGGGAACGCGAGCGGTTCGTCGCCGATGATGCCGCGATACATGACCTGAGCGACGGAGATACCGAAGCGCGGATCGCTCGGGATTTGCGCCCCGAGCCACATGAGGGCGTTACCGTAGCTTTGGGGCGGCATGTCGGTCCCATTGAAGCCGGGCGGCAGCATGTCGTCGTGCCACTTGTCGTCGCTGCTGAAGCGAGACAACCGATCTTCGTTGAAGCCGCGGAACCCACCCGCGATCGGATCGATGACCGTGTGACACACGGTGCACATCGGCGAGTTGCGCGTCGGGTTCTGGACGGACGTGAGTGCCGTCGAGTCGACTGGCCTCTGCGCGAACTTGAAGATGTCCGTCGCGAGGAAGTTCTTGAGGACGATGCGCGCGCGCTTGCGCCCCTTGTTCGTTCGCGTCGTCTCCCAGCGATTCAAGAACGCCGGCGTCGAGAGCACACCTGCGACGGGAACCCCGATCGTCTTCTGCGAGTCGTTCTCGACGTAGTTTTGGACCGGTGCGAAGTCGATACGGCGCCAGTCGAGAAACGTGTCGGGCGACGGCTGCGCGCCATGGGGAAGACCGTACAGACGTGCGGTGAATGGATTCGCGACGACGTAGTTGCCCGCGACGACGTCCGAGAACGGCAAGTTGTTGCGTACGACGTATTCGATGTAGCGCATCGGTTCTTGCGTGACCGAGATGCTCGTCCAATTGCGGTTCTCCGGCGTGTAGCCGATGACCTTGTCATCGTAGAGCTCGGGCGCATTGTTGTATGTTGCACCGATGCCAGCATCGAGACCGCGCTCGGTCAGGAGGGCGTCGTTCCAAATTTCGCGAAGGCGATCGTAGAAGAGTTCCTCGTTCGTCAGCTTGATGATGACTTTGTCGAAGCCTGCGTCGTTTGCAGCTTCGGCGAACTCCGCGTCCGTGGGGAAGCGCCCCGCGAGCGTGAGCGCGGCCTTTCTCAGCGTCTCGCGATTGTCCAAGTACTGGACGCCGAGGGTGTCGTTGTCGTTGCACGTCTTCTCCTTGCCGGAGCGGAGGTCTTCGACGAACTTCGTGAGGATCTGGTACTCCTCCGAGTCCTCCTTGAGGACGTTGCCGCCACCGTGCTCGCGCTGACCGAGCGGCTTCTGGAGGATGATGGGCTTGCCGTCCGCCTCGAGCTTCGCGTACTCACGCATGGCGTTCAGGTTGGCGGAGACGAAGTCGGGGTATGTGTCTCGGTAGATCTTGAACTTCGCACCACGTTGGTCAGCCGAGCCGCCCGGCGTGTGACAACCGGCACATGTCTGCAGCGCTTTGCCGTAGACCTGGGTCGAGAATTGTTCGCGCGTGCTGACACAGTTCGGCGAGTTCGGGTCGTCGTCGCTGCTGCTGCAGCCGGTGCCCGACCCCGAGATGACGAGGCCGAGTGCAACGAGCACGAGGCTATAGGTCTTCAGGGGCGCCGAAACTTTTGCGGGTCCACTCATATTGTCTCCAACCTTTTTCATGCAGATCATGCCGGGCGAATCCAGGCGCGACCCACGGTGGTGGTGAGCTCTTAGCGAAGCTTGGATTCGCCCGAAGGTCAAGAAACAGACCCCATGTAGGACGCACTTCTCTCCCCTCTTGCCCCACGTTGCGTCCAGGACACACACACCAGCACTACCTCGTCACACCCCACTGATGCTCCGTATGCGCGGATCGATTCTCGCCATGCGCTTGCGTCCACCTGCCTACATGATGACGAGCATGCGGCCAGAAACGAGCGCAATACGAAGCGAGCGTGTTAGGCTTTGCTTCATGCGATCGCGCCAACGCTCGACACTTGCACAATACACGAATTCGACGCGCATCCGTTGGGCGGGTGCTCTCGTTGCGATGAACCTCGCCGCCACCATCGCATGTGGCGATAGCGAGGATGGCGGTGGCGGCGGGTCACTCGTGAATGCGAGTTCATCCTCGGGCTACGTCCCCGCGACGCCCGCGACGATGCCGCAGCTGCCACCTGGTGCTGGCCCCCCGGACGCCGCCGTCGTGCCGCCGCCCGACACCGGTTCCGGAAAAGACGTCTCGACGAGCGACGTCACGACGGACAGCGCTGCCGATACCGGCGGCGACGCGCCGCCTGGTTGACGCCTTCGCACGGCGAAGGAAGAATCGCCACCAGCTGGGCGTATCACGCAGACAATGGTGGAAGCCGACATGGCTCAACGGATTCGACGAGCATCTCTCGCACGCGTGGTGGCCATACCGGCCGTCGCCGCGCTCGGGTCGATGCTCGTCCTCGCTTGCGGCTATGGCGTGCGGGACCCGGACAGCGCCCAAACGGGCTCCGAGGGGTCCGGTGACGGGGGCTCCTCGGGCTCGAGTGGAAGTTCCGGTTCGAGCGGAACGAGCGGTTCCTCGGGCTCGAGCGGCTCGAGCGGAAGTTCCGGTTCGAGCGGAACGAGCGGCTCCTCGGGCTCGAGCGGTTCCAGCGGTGACGCGTCGGCAGACGGCAGCAGCAGCGGTGGCAGCGACGGCGGTCCCAAAGACGCGGCTTGGACCGGCCCACCCATCATCACGACGACCATCACCGATTCCGCGTCGAGCGGAACCCCCGACTCTTACCTTCCCAAGGTGCTACCCGGCGACCCCGTGACGGCCACGATTACCGGCGGCGGCGGAACGTGGTGGGTCAACGTCTCGAACGGAACGAGCGCCGGCATCTACTGCACGAATATGCCGACGTGCTCCCTCACGGTGCGCCCCGGCGATTCAGTGCTGTTCGTGACGGCGGTCACCGACAACATCGGCACGTACACGCTCAAGATCACGCACCCGGATCGCGGTTTCCAATAGCACATCGGGTAGAGGTACGAATCCGCACCTCCACCCGGTCCCACGTCTATTCGACGAACACCTGACGGCAACTCACTCGGGTTTCGGTCCGTGCATCATTCCCGGCGGGCCGCCCATGCCACCCATGCCACCCATGCCAGGGTGCTTTGCGTGCTCGCGAAGAGCGTCCGCAGCAGTCTTTCGCTGCTCGGGCTTCAAAATCGGCACGATCTTCGCTGCAAGGTCGACAAAGCGATCGCCCATCTCTGCGTGACTCGGGAGAAGTTTCGCTGCGTCGAAGTTCGGCGTCTTGAAGCTCTCGAGCGCCTCTTTCATGGCCCCGGGACCTTTGCCGAAGCCCGCGGGCCCGCCGTGCGCCGCGAACTCTTCCTTGAAGATCTCCTTCATCTTGGCCTTCTGGTCGTCGTCGAGATTGAGGTCCTTGCCGAGGAAGCCCATCGGGCCCCCATGCATGCCGTGATGCGGGCCCCCGTGCGGGCCTTCACCATGCGGACCTTCGCCGGGCTTGCCGTGCGGGCCACCATGTCGTTCGCCCATTCCCTTGTGGAACTGCGCTTCGATGGCTGCAACGAACTTCTCGCGCTGCTCGGGAGTCAGGAGCGCATGAAGACGTGCCATGGCCGCGCGATCTTCCCCGAGCGCTTTTTCCTCTTTCACTTTCTGCTCCGAAGCCGCGGGCTCGAGCGCCTTCTTGTCGACGTTGCCCTTTTCGATTTGATCGGCGAGGGCCACCGTCAGCTTGCCACGCCCTTCGAAAAGCGCGCGATGACGAGCAGACGACGCACTGATGAGACCCTCGATTTCCGTCCGCTGATCGGACTTCAGCGGAATCGTCGAGAGCGCGCCCGCGACCATGCGAACAGGTCCCTCGGCGCCTTGACCAACGGGAGCGACGGATCCCGCTGCGCTCTGTGCGGAGCCGGTGTCCGATATGCCGCTGCCACACGCGATGGCCGAAAGTGCGAGCGAGGTCGAAAGAACTGCGGTCGGAAAGAAGCGCCCGATGGCGTTGGCGCCGAACCTGGGAAGTGAGTGCTTACGCATAGTGGATATTCTGAGCCTCCGGACCTCCAACATGCGCTTCCCGAGCGCCGATGTCTGTAGTCCGAACGGTAAAGAATCGTAAACGGTACCCAAGCGAACGAAATACCTCAGGGTTCGTTGGGCGGGCAGAGCGCGTCCAACGGTAGCGTGGGGGGAAGGACCCAACCGAACCGCGCGCCATCGCTCGTGCGATACTTGCGCGACGATCCATGCCACGCCGAGTCGCGTCTACAGCGAAGCGCCATGTACGGTGCCGTCAGGCGACGTCCATCCTGGACTCCCCACCTGATGAGTCCGGTCGCACCGAGCGCAAAAACGGGAAGGAACGGGCTCTTTGCGAGCTGGGCAAACCCATCGCTCAGCCGATCGGCGCTGTAGAAGATCAAGGCGGGCTCCGTACCTCCGAATCCGGCGAGGCCCTTGAGCCCGACAGCAAACACTTCGCTCGCCGGCTTGACGCCCGTCGCGATCTGGGACGCATAGAGCGCCGTGTAGAACGCGTCACTCGCGTACCAACGAAACTCGCTGGAGGACGAGAAGCCGCCGTCCTGAACCAGAGGCGAGCTCAGGAGCGAATTGCGGATGGCAGAGACGCCCGTGTCGAATTCGGAGCTGTCAGAGAACTGCCCCCAGAAAGCACGACCGTCGATCTTCTCTTCCATGGCCGTCGAGACGCCCATGGGGTCGCCGCCGAAGATCACGTAGGTAGGCTTCCAGCCCGCGGCAATCGTGGGACTACGAGACTCGATCCGGTGGATGATCGATGCCGCGCTCTGCGTCGTGTTGAGGACCACGACCTCCGGCAACCATGCAGTTGTCGAGCTGAACGCTGCGTCGGGAAGGTCCTCGTCTTCAGCATGAACCAACTTGACCACTTCTGGTGTAAGCGAAGACAGCCCTGCAACCAGGCGGGCGTGAAGCTCTTTGTCGGCATCGCCGTCGGCGCTCACGATGAAGACACGCTGAGAACGTCCGCTGACTTTGCCGTAAACAGCAACGACGTCCCGCACGGCCGCCACGGCTGCGGCGTGCAAGTCGACGCGCGAGTGCCTGCCTTGGAAAAGTGCTTTTGGTGGAACGCCTTCCTCCTGAAACGGAGCGATGACCGAGAGCTTGCGGTCTACGGCGAGCATCGCGACCGTACGCGCCAAGATGGGAGAAGAAGGCCCTACGACGACATTGACTCCAAGCGCACGCATGTGCGAGAGCGCCTTACCGAGGTCGGGTGAAGACTCGTCACATGCGATGGCGGCAGCCTTGCGGACGCGTGCAGTTCCCGCCGCGTCGTTCCACTTGCCGAGCGTTTGGATGGCCGTTTCTTCGAGCAGTGCAGTGCGAGCGCTTTCGAAGTTGGCCTTCTGCGAGAAGAACGTTCCGAGCACGATGGTGTCGCCCTCGTCCGCAGCGTCGCCGATGGGACGCGTGCAACCAACCTCGTCGTCCATGTACGCTACGCACGCGCCACTGATGCAACGGCTGAGGAATACCTTGTCTTTGCACTCCGCGGTCGTCCTGCATTCGGGCTCTCCTCCCTCGACGATGGACGTCCGGACATCGGGCAATGCGCCGAGGTTGACGGCCGTCCCGAGGCACGCGCTTCCCGAAAAGGAAACGAGTGCAGCCGTCACGACGAGGACGGCTGGAGCGAGCCAAGGTTTGACGACCCACGAACGAGCCATTCGGATTTCCGAAGCGTAGCACGCGCCGAGTCCGCGTTCCCGTCGGCTCTTCCGCGTCCGAAACGGTGTGCTAGAAGAAGGCCGTGGCCGTGTCGAAGGCGTCTCGAACTTTCACAGCGTGTGCAGCGTGGGGAACGCTCGTTTTCGCGTGCTTGGCAAAGGGTTGCGCATCCGAAGACACGGCGATGCCCCACGACTCCGGCGTTCGAGATACCAACGCCCCGCTACCTGACGGCGGAGGGCCCGAAGCAGAAGCGGCGGCGCCCTCGATTTCGAGCTCACGCGGTTCCGGCGGCATTCCATGTACGTCCGAGCGCAAGGTCGACGGCCGTCGCGTATGCGTTGCATCGGCGGGAGGCAGCGAGTTTCGTTTCGTCGCGCCCGCGGAAGGAGCCGCTCCCTCATCGCTCGTCGTGTACGTGCATGGCGACGGCGCGCGCGCATATGCGAGCGACAGCGCTCTTCGCGTGCTCGCCCCATGGGCGGAAGCTCACCATGGTCTCGCGGTCGCCGTGCTCTCACCGAACGGGTGTGCATGGTGGCAAAAGGCCTCGCAAACCAACTGTGCGGAAGGCGCGGTGCCCGACCCCGATTCGACGGGCCAAAACGCAGATGCGTTGAAGGCCGTTCTCGATACGTTCCGACAGCGCTACGACATCGTGACCAGCCGCGCGTACTTCTACGGCGCTTCGGGCGGAAGCATCTTTCTCACGAGCTCCTTTCTGCGACGTTTCGGAAACCTCTACCCCGGCGCGTACGCGCTCAACTGTGGAGGCACCGCACCCGGACTCGCGTTCGCATGGAACGCAGATGATCCCACCATGCGCGCGAGCACCAAGCTCTACTTCACGTACGGCGACAAAGATTTCCTGAAGTCCGAAATCGAGTTGGCGATCCCGTTCTTTCGTTCCACCGGGTTTCGCGTAGACACGCAAGTCATCCCGAACGCAGAGCACTGCGCATTCGACGCACATGGTCGCGCTGCCTCCGTGTTCGACGCATTCGTCGGCGAATTCGGCGAATGAACGCTCCCCCGGTCACGAGCACCCCCATCACCGTCACGCCGAACACACGGTACTATTTCGAAGCGTGGGTACGACCAATTGGGACTCGGGTGGAGCAACGACGGTCACACTGAAGCTCGTGAACGCCAATACGGAAGCGCTCGGCAACGACTTCGCAGTCGACGACATCTACCTCGGCACAGACACCACGATGCCCGGGCCGAAGTAGCCTCGCTCAACGCGGCGTCGCGACGGCTGCGATCGTCGACCCTTTGGCAAATACTTCCGGTGGCCCATTCATGTCTTTGAACAGCGCCACCTGGA
Organism: Polyangiaceae bacterium; assembly: GCA_046351415.1. Lineage (GTDB taxonomy): Bacteria > Myxococcota_A > Polyangia > Polyangiales > Polyangiaceae > JABFRG01. The sequence goes on from JAXLYO010000010.1 coordinate 107,165, forward strand.
GGCCGTCCATGACGCCGAGAACATACGGTTTGTCCGTCCCGACGCCGCGAACGTACTCGAAGCTTCCGAGCGGTGGCAGCGACGTGGGCACTGTCTTGAATGCGAGCTTGTTCCCGGAGAGGTGCCCTTCCAGCAGATGCTCCCAGGAATCGTATTGCCAGTTCCATTGGGGGCCCTTGCACAAGATGGAGACATCTGCGCTCGAAGGGGTTACGAGCACTTTGTAGTAGCGATAGCAGTAGCCTGCCTCGCCGAGCGACACCTGCTCCCCCACGAAGTTCAAGTGTTCCTCGAAGCGGTCGGCGATTCCGAAATAGATTTGTGCCGCGCGAGATTCGCCCTCGTTGACCATGGGGGCAGAGTCAGGAACTTGGCTCGTGCGTACGTCACCGGGCGCTGCCTTGAGGACCGGCGCTGTCGACGCAAGGCCCAATGGGTTGAACGAGGTATAGAAGCCCCCGAGACCGCCATCGAACACGGCGAACACCTCATCGGGCCCCGTCGCCGAGGGCTTCAATCGGATGCCGTCCGCCATCGCGCAATCCCTTTGGACGCCCTCGGCGGTTTCACACTTCATCGTCCCGGAGGTCAGAGTCACGGTGGAACTGAAGGTGCCCTTCACGGGATCGAACGTTCGCACGACGGGATGGTAGCCAATGGAGTTGTGCGCCAAGACGAAGACCCCGTTCCGATAGATCAGCGACACGGGGCCCGCTTCGTCATGTACCAACCCTGATCCGGAGACTTGAGAATCAGGAACGTCGGAGAAAGCCGACCACTTGTCGTCGCCGAGGTAGCGAGCAAACCGGAGTGATTTCTCTCTCCCGGTGCCTTTGACGATGATTCCTGTTCCGTCGGGCGCAAGGGCGACTTGAGGGGCGGGCCAGGCGGCGAGTTCGCCTGGAAACGCGTGCATTTTCCATGTTTTTCCGTCGTAAATACCCGCTGTCGTGCCTTGGTCACTCGCTGTGACAGCGAGCAGAATGTCCTTCGACGGCTGGATGCCAGAAGTCCCACCGTCGCCTTGGGCGGAAGCTCCACCCGCGCCGGCGCCACCGCTGCCCCCCTCCCCGTTCTGCGTGGTCGAGACCGAACACGCCACGGCGAGCGTTCCCAAGAGGGCGGTGTGCCAAGCCCACGCGGACGAGTGACGCATTTCGCACGCATTAGTCTCGGTCCACTTGCTCGCAAGGCAATACGTTCGGCCAAAGAGAGCGCGGAAGGGAAAAGAGCCAGCCCGACCACACGTCGGACTGGCTCTTTCGTCGTGTGACGACCGAGGCTATTCGTTCGTGCCCTTGCGATCGCGCTTGCGACGCAAACCTGCGATCATTGCACCGAACGCAACGAGAACACCCGCTCCCGTCGCAGCGCCGTCGTTCGTTCCACGACCGGAGGTGGAGCAACCGCCACTTCCACCTTCTTCGCCGTTGGAACCGCTGGTACCGGCATCACCCGGACCGCCGCTCGTCGAACCCGAGGAGCCCGCATCCGTCGTGGCCGTACCTCCGCACTTGCCGTTCGTGCACTTGCCGCTCGCGCATTGTTCCGCCGCGGTACAAGCCGCCCCATCGCTGCTCTTGTTCTTGCAGACCTTCGGGGTGCCTGCCGTGTCACAGAACTGCGACGCCGTGCAGTCGGCGTTCGTCGTACAAGCCTTGTCGCACTTGCCCGAAGAGCAAGAGTTGCTGAGACACTGATTCGCTGCCGTACAGCTGCCGCCGGCATCCCTCTTCGCCACGCAGGTCTTACCCGTCGCGTCGCAGAATTGGGTCGCCGTGCAGTCGGCGTTGGTCGCACAGGTCGTGCCGCAGGCGCCGGTGGTGGCGTTGCAGATGGGACCGGTATGCGTTGCACCTGTGCAGTCTGCATTGGTCGTACACTTGCCACAGGAGCCGTCCGCCTTTTGGTAGGGGTTCGCGGAGGTCGGGCACGCGGCGGTCGCACCTGCGAAGCCGAAGTCGGCATTCGCAGCGATGCAAGAGCCGTCGTTCTTGCACACCGGAGCCGTCGCGCCCTTGCACGCGCGTGTCGCACCAGCGACACCGAGGCCGCCGTTGCACCCCGCACACGTCCCAACTGCGGTATCGCAGCGAGGCGTGGTGCCCGTGCAAAGCGTCTCGTTCGTGCCGCTGCAAACGGTGCAGGTACCGAGGAGCGGGTTGCCGGCGCCCGCTTGGCACGCCGGCTTCGCACCGTCGGGGCACTTGAGGGCCGTGGCTCCCGAGTTGTCGCCATCGCACGCCGCGCACAGCTTCTTCGTCGAGTCGAAGACGGGGGTCGCCGCGACCGCGAAAGCCGAAGGCAAGTTGCAGTCGGCCTGTGCATTTGGACCGTAGAGGTCGGATGTCACGCCAGAATTCCCGCCGTACCACCACGTGCCACCGCCGTTGAAGGCGAGGAGGCGCGCGTCCTGGAGTTTGACCATCATGCCGTGCTGCGTTGCAGCTGACGCGAACACACCGTTGTCGGTGATGGCATTCGTGTTCTCGTCGAACGTGCCTCGCCCTGCAGCGACGAGCCACTTGCCGCCACCGATGGGGAACGCCGCGGTCTGCGTACCGATGTAGTACACGCTCGGGATGGTGCCCGGCACCGTGACGGCCGTGCGCGTATTGTTCGCGACGTCCCACAGACTCGCGTAACGCGTGTCACCGGTGTACACGAGGACCTTCCCGTTGCCGAGGGGCGTGAAGGACGTGCCGTAGCTATTTCCGAGCGAGGTCACAGGCACCGTTGCGCTCCACGCGAAGTTCGCGAAGTCGTAGACGCGATGTTGGTTGCCCGAGTTGCCGCCCGTCACGATGATCGTCGTCGCGGAAATTTGGAACGCGGCTTTGTGTCCGCCGAACGTGAAGCCACCGATGGCTGCGCTTTTGCTCGTGTAGGTGTTGTTTGCGCCGTTGTATTCCTCGACTGCGCCGTTGTCCGCGATGAGCAGGACCTTGTCGCCGCCCGTGCGGAAGAGGGCGGTCGCCTCGTTGCTTTGCAAGCTCGCGGGAAGGGCCGCCGCTGCCGTCCACACACCGGTACCGAGGTCGTACGTGTAGGGTGCATTGTAAAGGCGCCCCGTCGTGAGAAGGGCCTTGTTGTTGTTGAGCGATGCCACCTGCGCCCAGTAGTTGATCGCGTTCGTCGGCTTGCCCGTGACGGCCCACGTGTTCGTCGTGGGGTCGAAGAGTTCGGGGTTTGCGCCACCGGGATTCGGCGACTCCGGATACAACGTGTGAACGGCGAGTACCTTACCGCCACTCAAAACGGTGCCGGTCTCGCCGACGACATTGGACGCAGCCATGACGCCAGCGCTCGTCCATGCAGGGTCGATTGCGGCCGGATAGGAAACGCCGGACCATCCGAGATCGACCATGCAGTGATCTGCGCCTGCGCGCGGAAGTTCGCGGCCCCACGGTCCGCGCGGGTCCGAGTCGACGGCGCAGCCGTTCACCTTCACGGACACCGCGAAGGCCTTCCCTTCGGCGTCGATACCGTAGGGGGTGTTCATGCGGAACACCGGCGTTCCATCCTTGTCGAGGAATTCGATGACGCCGCCGAAGTGACGGACAGACACCACCGCCTGGTCGAGGTCGACGCGATAGGAGAGGGATTCGCGTGCGGGCTGTGACTCGAAGCGCACGTAGTCTTCGGTACCGTGCGGCGTGAGCTTCTGGAGCATCTCGGTGTTCGCGCCGAACGCGCCGCGATAGTGAACGATGCCGTTTTCGACCGTGCCCTGCGTCGCAGCGGCACCTACCGGCGTCACACTGAGGCGAGCGTCATTCCGTGTGAGCGTGAAGGCGTCACTCGCGCTCTGCGGGATGCGGGCTTCCGCAGTAACGCGCGCCTCGCTTCCGAATTGACCCCGGAAGGCTCGGCCAAACGCTCGAACGGTCACGCCGACGTTTTCCGTCGGAATGGCGAGCTTCTGCTTCGTTGCGAGGCTCGCTGGAAGAGCCGTATCACCAGGGACGGGGGCAGACGACGTTTCCGGTCGTGTGCAGTGCGTCACGAACAAAGGCGAAAGCGTGGCGAGAAGGGCGATGGATCGTTTCATGGGTACTCCGATGTTGCGGCGAGGACGCGGCGCCAAGCGAATGACGCGAGCTTCGAACGCTAGGCGCGATGGGACCTGACCCAGACGTCCCCGTCAACAAAGGAGTTCGATTTAGAGGGAAAAAAGTGCGCCGCTTCAGTCCGCCGCTGCGGTGAAGCTCATCTTCGCCTTGTTGCTCCACGGCGCGGGCGTTTTGCTGGCAGCAACGACATCTCCGTCGCCCCGTACCCCGACATAGCGAGACGATCCTTTGTCGCGCATGTTTCCGAGGTCGAGGCTCAACTGGTAACGATTGCTCGTTGCGGTTCCGTCGAGAAAGAGAATGGGCTTGCCATTGTGCGTCGAGATGGTGTCCGAGTCGGAGTGCTCAAGGTAGACCTGGTGCGTGTAGTAGGTCGTACTCACGCGAACTGCGCGAAAGAACATCGTGCGGCAAACCTTCTTCCCCGCGTAGAGGTCGACCTTCAGGTTCGATCCGGGAGCGGTACTTCCCGCGAGCGTCATCGACGTGACGTTGGGCCCGCTGCCCACCGCCAGCCCACACGGAATCGGCTGATGCGCGTAAAAGGACTCACCCGGCAACCCCACCAAGAGGTCGGTGAGACGGATGTCCTTGAACGAAAACTCGTGATGGATCCCGTGTTCGACGTCGGCCTCCGACTCCCCTGTATCGGAGGCACATCCCGAAAGCAGCGCGAGCGAGAGTCCGGCGCATACCGAAACGAAAGCGCGCCCTTTTGCCCAATCCAATGACAACATAACTGTCATCGTAGCAATACAAGTGCCACTTTTACGGATCTAAAATATCGTGTGATTTCAGGTCAGTAGGCAGAAGACCGGATTCGGCGTGGATCGCCGAGGACTCAATTCAGGCACTCGGTGATCCGCCCCTGGACCTACTCTCTCCCTAAGGCTCCCTAAGGAGCGAGGCGCCAGGCCGCGTCTCCGGACTTGTAGCCTCGGAGCGACGACCAAGGCATCAAGAAGCCCTTCTCCGGAAGCATGTGCCGTGCGTCACGAGACACTTGTCGATCGAGGTGGACCACCACGCCCGCCGTCGTGAGAGAGAACTGCTCGTTCGCTTCGCCGAGTTTGTCCATGAGCGCCTGACGACAGTGGTGCGGCTTGAAGGCCCGCGCGTCGCCCTGCTGCTTCGTGAGATCGGTCCACGCAGCTTCGCATTGGGAGATGATGAACTCGACGCCGCTCGCATCGACGACATCCAAGATGGTGATGGGCTTTCCCGTCTTCAGGTCGAGGTTCGCAAGAGAAATCTCCGAGTACACGTCCCCGTACTGCACCGTGTCGAACGTGTAGATGACAGAGAGAACCCCCTTCGTGTTCGAGGCGATCACCGCGGAACCGCCCTCGTAGCGCGCCGAGTTCTTGCAGGCTCCTGTCGCTTGCCGTGGGTCGTGGTCGAGAAACACGTTGAGCGACGAACGAAGTGACTCTGTCAGATTTGCGATTTGGAGCCACGAACGCTCGTAGTCGCACTTCGCTCCTTCAACGCCTGGAACACCCTGCGCGGTGTACGTGACCCGGATGAGATCCGCCGAAAGCCCCTGCGCCGCCTCTTCGACCGCTGGGTTTTCGATGCGCTCGCGCACCTCACCGTCCGTAGACCCACACGCAACGAGCGCGAGAAGTGCCACAGCAGAGCACTTCGATGACAGAAAACGACGCCACGAAAAAGCCTGTTCGTTCATCACAGTCCTCAGTGTGTGCGATTTGCAAATCGCATTACCAAATCGAATTCGACCTGACCATTTTCGCATATGCGTTCGGTCGCTCCCCCCGGTGGTCGACGTTTTAGAGCATGCACACTACATCCGTTGATGTCGAGCTCCTGCAGGTCCTCCGCGACGAACTTCCGAAAGTATGTTGCCGGTTCAGTTTGGCTACTCAGTCCGTAGAGCAATGCGAAATGGAGCACCCCATTCGCTTCGCGTAGCGTTCTTCGCGAGGTCGAACCATGAAGAAGGCTTTGCTCGTGAGTGCAGCGATTTGCGCCGGCCAGTTTGCCTGTGCCGGGGACGAAGGTCGCGTAGAGGACGACTTGAGCGGTCGCGTAGGGGCGACCCAACTGAGTACGACGGAATCCGGCATTCGCCTGGCAAGTGGATACGACTCGCTTTTCGACGTGAAGAAGAACGACTGCGTGAAAGGCGTCGAATCGCGTCCTCCACTCGTTGGTCAGCCCACCGCACAGACGACCATCAAACAGATTCGGAGTGATTCGGAGCTATCGAAAGAGCTCGGCATCGACGTTGCGGTGAGTGTGAAGGTGCCTACGGTGTCCGTACAGGCCAGTACGAGCTTGATGAAGTCGTACAAGAACAGTGCGACAACGCTCTACTATCTGATCCAGGCGACACAATCGTACGCGGTGAGCCAAAACGGAGACGTCGCGCTCCAAAACTCGGCGCTCTCGGATCTCTCGCGCCGCCCATCGGCGTTCTTCACGAAGTGCGGTGACAAGTTCGTTTCGAGCATCACGTTCCAAGCTCGCATTTTCGCGTTCGTCTCGTTCAAAACGTCGAGTGTCGAACGCGCCTCGTCCCTTCAAGCGAGCATCAGTGGCTCCGGAAACTTCGGCGCAACGGCCGTCGACGCCTCCGTGAAATCCAAGCTCTCCCGCGCCTCCAAACAATCCGACGTCGAGACGACCGTGCGCGTGATCACGAACGGCTTCGACGTGAGTTCGAGCGACCCTCTGCTCGGAGTTTCGGGCACGCTCGACGACAAGCTGCGACGCATCGACGAAGTGGGAGGTGCGATGGCGCGCTCCGTCGCGGCAGACCGCGCGAAAGACACGGCAGACTACGCAAACAACAACTCACGCAGCGCCATTCCGGTTGCCATTGCGGTTGCGTCGTACGGTATCGCGACCAACGCACGCGAGCAGTTCGGAGCCGTCTTCGCGAAACAGCAAGAGACGCTGCGCAAGGCCGAAACGTACATCCGCACGCTGTCCCAGCTGAAACACCGAATGGACCGCGCCTACATCGATGACATTTCGACCTTCCTCGGCGAGACGGACGAGGGGCGCGCCGGATACAACTTACTACCTCCCGCGCTACCCGTACGCTTCACGAGTGAACTTGGACCGATCGCGAGCGCGTGGGCCTCGCACTTTCGGCCCGACGACGAAGATGGAGTTGGCACCGACATTCAGCTCGTTTCGAACGCGATCGCGAGGTGCGTAGACTCTGCGAAAGAGGGCAACTATTCGAACTGCGGTCAGACGACGAGCGCCACATCGCTTTCCGAGTACCAACTCGCCCTTGCGTCGCTGAAGGTATACGGCGCAACCGGGCGCATCGGAAAGCTTCGCTTCTACGTCATGAAACGTGGTGCGAACCAGGGATACCCGGCGGCCTACGCTGCGTGCAAAGACAACAGCGGGTGGACGGATCGACTTCCAACGCCCGACGAGGCCATGCGTCTCGCGCCGCTGGTTGCCAGCTACGGGGGCGGCACCGACAAGACCATCTGGACGGGAGATGCCCCTTCGTGTGCTGCCACACGAAACGAAGGGTTGCCGACGTATTCGAATCCCCTCGATGGACGCGTGAACCCAAGCTTCGGATGCAAGAGCATGAACGGGATCCTGTCGCACCGTGAAGCCGTCGTGTGCGTGCCCCAGAGCGGTCCGGTCGGTGTTCGACCTGAACTTTGATGGAGAGAAATGACCATGAAAAAGACGCTGCAATCCTTGGTCGCCGTTCTTTCTGGAGCCATGTTGTTCGCATGCGCATCCGGCGAGGCCGAGGTGACCGCGGAAGACAACCTCGACTTCACTGCAGGCGAGACCTTCAAGCTCTATGAATCGAGAACGACGGTGCCCGATTCGTTCTGCGACAAGCACAAGCTTCTCACGATGGGCAAAGCGACCTCCGGAGGCCGCACCGTCACGTTCGAGTCGAAGATCGGGGGAACGTGCTCGCTTGCTGCGCGCCCCGACAAGACGCAGTTCGTGGTCAAGAAGACGACCACCGACAACTGTGGTGCCGTCAGGTACGAGGGTACCGGACAGGCGGCGTCGCAGGACACAGCAACTGCTCCTACGGCGTCCATCGTCATCCTCGATCAGCGAAAGAGGCGCTGCCCTGGTGAGCGCGCGCGCCTCGAAGTGTCCATCAACGACGCCCTACCCTTGTATGCGCCACAAGCCGTTCCGGCACGCCCCGTGTGCACCGTCGGTCCCCATACCTACGCCGAAGGCGAAAAGTTCAAGGACCGCTGCAACACCTGCACGTGCAACGCAGTGAATGCAGTGTCCTGCACCGACCTCGTTTGCCTCTGACGCGGGGAGCATCTCGATACGTCCCGACGCCGTGCTGAGCCCCCAATCGCGAGGGACTCAGTCGGCGTGGTAGAGAATGCGCTCCCAGCCGCCGCCGATCCCATTGTCACGACCGCATCGCCAACCGTCATCGCTCGACGCGCCGTTCGTATGGGTGCACATACGCTTATCGCCTTGTCCGACGCCCACCTCGGCCGAGCCAGGGTAAGAATCGACCCAGTCGCAGCTATCGCGGTCGATGGTTGCACCGACGGGCAAGAAGCCGAAGGATGCGTTGTCGCTCCAGTACCAGCTCACGTTGTTCGCGTCGTGACGCGCGCCGCTGCCGTCACCCGTGTCGAAGAAGACGTCGGCGCGGGGCGCTTGGGCGAGCACCTGCAGGTTCGGCTGCCCGACTTGCCGGCACGCCATCATGATCTTGCTCTTCGAGCACGCAGCCTTGATGTTTGCGAGCGGTGTCGACTGGTTGAACTGCTCCTTGAAGCACTCGGTCCACCCATTCGTGGCGGTCGCGGCAGCGATGTCGGTACGCACGCCCGCGAAGACGTAGCGGTCGACGCAGACGCTGTTCGAACAATAGGGCGTGGCAACCGGACAGACCTTTCCACAAGAACCGCAGTTGTTCGGGTCTTCGGCCACGTTGCTGCATACGCCACCGCACGCGAGCTCGTTTCCATTGCAGCATAGGCCACCGGTACAGACCTTGGAGAGACCGCACACGTTGCCGCACGTGCCACAATTGGAGCGGTCCTCGGAGAGCTTGGCGCAATACGGCGCGACGGATCCGGCATCGGCGACGACGGAGGCATCGCCACTCGCATCGGCGCCTGCATCCGATGCTGGCTTCACGCCAGTGCAGGTGCTGTAGCCGGCAGTACACGTGAGCTCACATTTGCCTGCAGAGCACACGTATCCGCTATCGCACTTCTTGCCGCATGCACCGCAGTTCTGATTGTCGGTCGCGGTGCTCACGCAGATGTCTTTGCCACCTACGGAGCACTTCGTGCTGCCGGTGGGGCAGTCGGTGACACACTTGCCCTGCGCGCACATTTCGCCGGCGCCGCACTTCTTGCCGCACGCCCCACAGTGTTCGTCGTTGGTCGCGGTGTCGACGCAATCGCCGCTACATACCGTCTTCGGCGAGGCACAGGCACCAGGGGTGCTGCCATCCGCATTGGTCTTGCCAGTATCGACGGACGTGGCGGCATCGTCGACGGTTCCGCCGCTCGTCGTGCCGCTGGAAGAGCAGGCCCACACGAACAGACCGACGATGGATGTAAACGTGGCGGTAAAGGCAACGCGCGTTCGCGAGAAATCGGACATTCCTCGACTAGACCGTGTTCGGGCCTCTGGGTCAAGCCCAGCTCAGTACGCAAACGCGCCGGCCGCACGCAGACATGGTCCCACCTGGGCGCATGGAAGGGCACGACACGCATCAGCTTGCGCTCGGTACGCATCGGTCAACGCAACGAGACTCAAACAGAGGTCGTCTGCGAAGGGATTCGAGCATGACTTCCGCTTGGTGAGACAGTCCTGGACGTAAGGGACTTCCGGCCATGCGGGGTCCGATGCGACGAAGCCGTCGACGATGCATTCGTCTGGGGACGACGTGCATGCAAGGGCCGGATAGCAAGCATTGAACGCGTCGGCATACTCGTCGCGCCAGAACGAAGCGAGCGGCGTCGCCTCGGCGAGACACGGCGCTCCGCCATTGCTGCATGCCGAAATGTTCTTCGAGCACCGTGCGGCGAAATCACAGAGAGGCGTGCAGTATTTCTCCGCGTTGATCGCGCCGGTCGTGAGAGGCCCTCCGTCGGGGCTCGCGTCCTTCTTTCCGCTATCACCGACTTTTGCGTCCGACAGTCGGGCATCACCTTGCGGTGAGCTTCCATCGAGGTTCGCGTCGGTTTCCGGATGCAAGGGATCCACGACGGGAGCGGCGTCCGCGTGGACTCCTCCATCTGCGCTCTCGATCGACACGATGCTCGTCCCGCACGCGAGCCCGAAGAAGACGACCGGGGGGAGAATGCCGAGAAGAGGAAAGAACCGACGTGAAACTGGCATGACGTGCCTCCAGTGTCAGTTTCGTAGCACTATGGGCGACATGGTGCCAGTTTGGACGGTCTGATCCAGCTCTCGAGGGATCACGCAGGTCACGAAGTTGGATTCGGAACGCTCGGCGCCAGGATCGAATTCTCGCGTGCACGCAACTATCCGTCGCTATTGGATTGCGAAGCGATCGTTCGATCGGCGACGACGCATTCGTTGCTGCATACACGCAAAGGCCGGATGGCAGCGCTCGCGTTCGCGCGCCCATGCATTTGCGGTGCGGAGGTTCGACGTGATGCTTTGCGTAGGGGTGCGTGCGGTTGCTTTGCTGCAAATGGCCCTCAGGCCACATAGGACGTGGTCCCACGTGGCGGGAATCGTCCCCAGTCCACTTGCGATCGAAAGCGCAATGCCTGCCCACCCGCCGAGCAGCGACAGCGGCTGGAGCTCTTCGTAGCCACTCCGCTCTGGCAGGAAATGCAGCTGCCGATTCTTCGACCAAGCGAGGACATCGTTCGCCCAGAATTCAAGCGCCGGAAGCAGCCGCTCGTCTCTCGTCACACCGTAGAGTACTGCCAGGCAGTGGAAGTTCCCGGCCGCCCCATGACACAGCGAAGCGTCCACGACGAGCGTCTGTTGGGCGGACCGATGGCCCTCGGCACAGCGAACGACGAGACGTTCGATGTCGTTCGCGAACCCTACGTTTTGGCTCACAGCATGGGCCCTTGCCAGTACGAGCGCGATACCCGGGTCGCCGTAGCACCATCCGAAGCGCGCAGACACCGTGCGCGCGCCGAGCCAGCCTCCGAGGTCGTCGAGAGCGGCGATGGGCAACGACGCCGGGAAGATGGAGCCCGTCGCGGCCGCGCGCCCCACAGCGGCGGCGCCCACGTCGACCACGAGTCGCACGAGGCCCTGCGCGACGGGTTCGAGCGCCTTCGAGCGAAGAAGAGGACCGAGCAAACCGACCCCATGCGCCGTACCCATGTTGATCGCTTCCCCGTAGTGCTCGATATCGAGCGGGCCGTGGGCGCGAAAGTACGCGTAGCCGCTCACCTCCTGCGCGCTCGAACGAAGCAAGCGCTCGCACGCGACGCGCAGGGTCTCGGCGGTTTCTCCGGGTTCGCCTTGTGCCATCGCGAGAACCCCGCCCCAGCCGTGCAGGAGGTCGTACGTCTCCTCGAGCGTGGCCGGCTCCGACTTCGAGCACTCGACGGCGCGCTCTTCGAGATCGGCGAGGACAGAGCCCAGCAGCGACGTACGAATGTGCTCGGAGAGTGAAACGCCAAAGAGCTCTGCGGCGACGCGATGGCTTGCCACGAGACCGGTGAGCCCTTCGTAGAGCCCTCCCGAGTCCGGGTCGCAATGGAGCGCGTACTCCATGCCACGTCTCGCGACACTGCGTAGATTCTCGCGCACTTCTGCATCGCGTGTCAGCTCCGCGCACGCGAAGAGCGCTAGGCTTGCGTTCTCGATGCGCGCCGATGTCTCAGAGGGTGGGTGCCCGAGTTGGCTCTCGATCGCAGAAGACAGCTCGGGAGCAACCTTTTCGCACACGAAGTCGCGCAGCGCGCGTTGCGTTTCCGCACGGAGCAACATGGCTTCATTGTCCCATAGGGCAACCCCCGGAAACAATGGGCCGCAGCCCCCCTTCGTACCCCCTCGATCGTACCCCCTCGATGAAAACCGACAATTCACGCGCCCCCAAAAACACGAATTACATGTCGTGTTTTCATTGACACGAATCTGCAAGCGCATAAGGTAAAGGTCTCTCGTCAGACAACCAGGCACCTTCCGAGGAAGCATGAACACATCCAAGGTCACCCCCGATAGAACCGCTGACTTCTTCCACGGCTATGCGGGCGGTTTCAACGCCATCTACGGCAACACCAACAACTGGTTCAACACGGCCATCAACACGGCCTTCCGTGGAGCGATGCGCGAGCGGTTCGAACGCTCCGTCGCCGGATGTTCCCCAACCATCGGCGCCACGATCTTGGATGTTGGATGCGGCCCTGGGCACTACGGCGTCGCACTTGCACAGCGAGGCGCAAAGGAAGTCGTTGGAATCGATTTCGCCCCTGGCATGCTCGCGACGGCCAAAGCCAATGCGACCAAGGCAGGTGTCGAAGACAAGTGCTCGTTCATCCAGGGTGACTTCGTCGCACACGCGTTCGATCGCACGTTCGACTTTTCAATCTACACCGGCTTCATGGACTACATGCGCGACCCGGTTGCCGTCGTTCGCAAGGCCGCGAGCCTCACGACGAAGAAGGCGTTTTTCAGCTTTCCTTCGGACGAAGGCTTCCTCGCGTGGCAGCGCAAGATGCGATACAAGCTTCGCTGCGACCTCTATCTGTACTCGCAGCGGCATGTCGAGGCGATCATGCAGCACACCGGCAAGCCCTTCGTGGTCGAGAACATCGGTCGAGACTACTTCGTCACATTGATGATGGGTTCGTGACCGTTCGCCGCGCGTTCCAGCTGGGGCGCGACGAACGACATCGCGGAATTCTTCGATGTGGTGCACCATGTTCCGGAGAGGTGCATCCATGAGCGAACGTCACTACGAGGGAAGTTGCCAGTGTGGAGCCGTGAAGTTCGAGGTCGACGTCGATCTCGACAAAGCCATCACGTGCAATTGCTCACGTTGTCAGAGACTCGGCAGCATTCTTGCTTTCACGCCGCGTGAGAAATTCAAGCTAGCCCAAGGCGAGAACAACCTCACCGAGTACCAGTTCAACAAGCATCAGATTCACCACTTGTTCTGCAAGACCTGCGGTATCCAGAGCTTCGCCTATGGGCAGATGCCCGACGGAACCAAGATGGCTGCGGTGAACGCGAACTGCCTCGATGGGGTCGAACCGCGAAAGCTGTCGCCTCATCACGTCGACGGCCGAAGCGCATGAAGAGGCGCCCCGCGCCCTCCCTTCCACTCCGGGTCCATCGTCACGGATTGCAGTCGAAGAGCAGCTTCGGGCGCTTCGACGCGTCCGGTTCCTCGTGCGAGTAGAACGAGAAGCCCGAATTCGGGGCGAGCGGCGGCAGATACACGGACACCTTCGTACCGGAAACGGCCGGCCCCAGGAGCGCCGCGGAGATCGGAATGTCGAGGTCACCCGTGTGGACCGCACCGTTTGCGAAATCCTTCGTGGCGCTCGTTCCGCAGGTCGCGGTGAACGTTCCGGCCGGCCACTCGACATTGCCTGCCGGGTCTTGATGCGTGTAACTTGCACATGATAGCGTGGGCGCTTCCGCCCAGGCGCTCGTGAGCGGACAGGCTTGGAACGCGAACATGCAGTTGTTGATCTCGTTCCCGGGAGGCCCAATCAGGCACGGGGCCTGTCCTGCATTGGCGGTCGATGTTTTGAGGGTGAGACGGACTCGCACGTTCTGCACGGTTCCCGCTGCGAGCTTGGCCGCCGCCGAAGCGCTCAAGTCGAACTTCACGTAAGCGCGGCCCGCCACGTACTTCCCGGCGCTGACTGCGATGGAGCTGTCGGTACACGACTTCGCTTCCGGTGACCCCTGAGCAACGATGGCCCCTGTGTCTTCGACCGCATTCGCAACGAATGCCCCTACGCACATGACAGATGCATCCACACTCCCGTCCGTGGTCGATGCGTCGCTGACGACCGAGGCTTCCGATGCTTGTGAGGCATCCGTGGCCGGTGTCGCGGTGTCGCCGGAGGCATCGGTCGAAGCGCCGGCGTCCGGCGATGAACCGGAGACGATCGTGCAAGCCTGCAGGAGACCGAAGCCCATCCAGGACAAACACGACAAACACGACAAAGCCCGGGCGAATTTCACGGTCGTTCGAATTCGGGATGCTGAATGCTGCGTCATCGAGATGGGAAGATAGCAGGATGTCCTTGTTGCGGTGAGTGAGAGATTGGGCCGCCTCCGGCCGCGTTCACGTCGCGCGAATCCACCTGGAACGGCAGGCTTCGAAGCTGCTACGCTCTTTTCATGGTCGCGCTGTCGTCCTTCCGAGGCTCCCGGGCGTGCCTGCTCGCGCTGAGTTTGGTCAGCTGCGTCGCCGCCTCGGACGCAGAGCCGGAAGAGCAAGACCTCTCCGAGGTGCGCTTCTACGGAGTTCCGATTCGTGGGTTCGATGCGTCGTTACCCGAAGTCGACGCCATCGGCTACGACCTCAAGCTCTCCCATCGCGGCGAAGTCTCTCGTCCACTCCTCAGTCGTCTCGGCGGCTCCGTGGGTCCCAGCGAGCGCGCAGTCGTTTTCGATGCATCTTGCACCGTTACCTATGTAGCCACCTCTGCGATCGAAGCCTTTCCGGTCAATTTCTTCCACGCTCGACTCAAGAACGTGAAGTGGCAGGGGCGCGCACTGACGACCAGCGCACTCGACCCCACCACACTCCGGGTAAACCTTGGGAAGCGCGTTGCGAAGGGCAAGGCAATCCAGATCACGTTCGACTACGAGATCATCCCCAAAGAACTCGCGCGACTCACCTCGCAAACCCCGAGCGGGCTCATCGACACGGGCGACACGTTCTACACCGCCAGCTGGCCCACGAAGGGTCGCTATTGGTTGCCCCTACGCGACGCGCCGAAGGACGGTGCGATGTTTGCGGCAGCGCTCGACTTTCCGAGTGGCTACACCCTCGTCGCCAACGGCGACCTGCTTTCGCGCTCGACCGCGGGGGGCCGGAGCACCGCTACGTTCGTCGCGAAGAGCGTCATGCCACCGTACGACTTCTTTGTTGGGGCTTCGAAAGCATGGGTAGAGAGAGACCTCCCCTCCGCGCGCTCGGGCAAGAAGGTTGCAACTTACATGCGACGCGAACACGACGAGGCAGGCAGACCCATGTTCGAGTTCATGCCTCGAGCCCTGGACTTCTACGAATCGCACTTCGGAGCGTTCCGCTTCGAGCGTGCCGGCTTCGTCGAAGCGCCTACGACGTGGGGCGGCGGCGGAATGGAGCACGCCACCATCGTCGCCATCGACCCGCTCAGCTTTGCCGAGAGAGACAAAGAACTCCGCCACACCGCCGCACACGAGCTCGCGCATCACTGGGGCGGAAACCTCCTACGTGTCGCTTTCTGGGCGGACCTCTGGCTGAGCGAGGGCTTCACCGACTACATGAGCTTTCGCTTCCTCGAGGATGTCGACCCAGACGATGCCGCCCAACGTTGGAGAGACGCGAAGGACATCACACGCGAGATCACCCGGCGGCACCCCCTTCGCCCTACTGCCGACGACACCAACGTCTCGGTCGTGTTCGATAGCCTTGTCTACAAGAAGGGAGCGTGGGTCCTTCAGGTCATCGAGAACAAGCTCGGCCGTACGAAGTTCGATGCCTTCCTTCGAGGCTGGTTCACGAGGAATGCCTTCTCCGCGGTCTCCACGCGTATGCTCCAAAGCGAACTCGAGCGAGAAACGAGCACTTCGTTCGACACTCTCTTCAAGAAGGCCGTCTACGGCACCGATTTGCCCGAGTAGCCGCCTCCTCGCGCGTCCCGACGTCTGTTGGACGCGGTTGAGGGACGTCTCACTTTCGTATTCACACCATCTTGAATCTTGCGCCGTGGTGCGGCGACAATTGCAGACATGTCCGCAGTACGTGCCGCGAACACGTCGCTCCCACGAGGCTGGTTCCAGTGCGGGTGCGCGGCCGCTCTCCTTTCCTTCGCGGCGAGTAAGCTCACCGGCTGTGCGAGCGAGAACCCAGAGGGCGACGAGGTCACCGAGGAAGACATCGGCGCGCTTCCGAACACACCACTCTACGCATCGACGCGTACGCAGTCGCCGATGACGAAGGGCATCGCGCAGCGCCTCCAGCAGATTCGTACGGCGGGAAGAGACAACCGCGCAAACGTCTTCGTGAAGGTCGGCGACTCCCAGACCGTCAATGGCGGCTTCATGCACTGCTTTGCGGGTAGCTCGTTCGATCTCGCCGATCACGACGAACTCGAAAGCACACGCACCTTCTTCTTGGGCCCCGACGGCACCGGCAAGGCGACGTTTGCGCGGCAGTCTTCCGCCGCAAAAGTCGGAGCCGCCGCCAGTTGGGTGCTCGGCGGCCCCCTCGCGACCGAGCTCGCAGCATCGAGGCCTCGCTATGCGATCGTCATGTACGGGTCGAACGACATCCAACTTGCGCCTTCGGGCGGCCTCGCCGCGTATGCGAAGAACATGAAGGCGCTCACCGACACGCTGCTCAAGGCGGGCGTCATCCCGATCTTGACCTCTCCACCTCCGCGACCACTTCGCAGTGAAGACGTGGCGGCCTTCGGCAGCGCCGGTGCGGACGTTTGGGCGCCGCGATTTGCGACGGTGGTTCGCGGTATTGCGCAGGGGCGACAGATTCCCTTCGTGGACCTCCAGCGTGAACTTCGTCTCATTCCAAAGTTCGGTATCGGCAGCGACAACCTGCACCTCAATACGGCTCCTCTCGGCGCGTGCAAGCTCGATGCGGCGTCCCTGCAGTACGGTACGAACGTTCGCAACTTCGTCACGCTCGAAGCCTTGTCGAGAGTTCGTCCGGCCGTGGAGAGTGGCGTCGGCACCGACACCGCAGAGGGCCTGACGGGCGGAGGTACGGAAGTCGCACCATTCGTCGTGCCCGATCTGCCTTTTGCGGACCTCCGCTCTCATCGACAATCGTCACCCTCCGATGGTCCCGGCGTCTGTGCGTCCGCGAGCTCGGCGCGCTTCGTTTATCGATTCACGCTCTCTGCACGCAAGACGATCTACTTCGGCCTCCATGGCGCCGGGGCCAGCACGCTACACGTTCGCGGCAAGAGCCCGAGCACGGTGTGCAAAACGATTTCCAAGAACGAGGGCGCTCTCACGCTCGACAAGGGCGAATACGAAATCGTCGTCGGCGCGAGCAGCAGTACGAGCGGCGAGTTCTTGCTGACCGCGACCTGACGCAGGAGCGGGCGTTTTTCGTTCACGGAAGCAAGGACACAGTGCACTTCCGGGCGCGTCAGCGAAACGGGCCGGTTCGATTCTTCAAGCGCCGGTGCTCGAGGCGATGGCGCTCGATGAGCCCTCGGTCATCGGCGCGCGAGGTGAACTGCTGCACTTCTTCGGGAGGTATCCCGATGCGAATGCACGCGTCCGCGAGCTCTCTTCGCTCTCGCGAAGAGAGGCTGCCGCGCGGTCCCGAACGCGTCCACTGCGCGAGCGCGACCACCACGAAGATCACCATGGGAACGAGAAGGAAGATCGCCGACATTGGAGCCCCGCGCCACGCCCCTCGTCGGCGGCGGCAACGTAAACGGTATACGACGAGCAGCAGATGGACATGCCCCGATCCGCCACTTTGGGCGAAGGCGTCCGATTCTATGGTCATAAGTACCCGGATTCCTTGAACGCGGCGCTGGCACCAGCCTTGCTACATGTAGGACACCACACCACCGGAGCCCACCATGAAACTTTCGCCCCTCTACACGTCTCTCGTCGCACTCGCAGTTACCTTCGCCGGCCCCATCGGGTGTGCGGCGGAAGCTTCCGACGACGCCGCAGACGAGCCGACGTCCGACGACGACCTCACGGCGGGCCCTTCCAAATCCAAGCTTCTCGGTGAAGTCGTCTCCATCAAGGTGGACGACAAGACCATCGGCGCGAAGAGCAAAGTGACCGCAATCCTGAAAGCGATGAAGCTCGGCGCGACGGACGCGCTACCTCAAGTGACCCAAGCGATTCCGCGATGCATGTTCGCGCATCCCATTGCCTTCTACGGTGCGAGCGACAAGCTGCTCGGCAGCGGAGGTTTCATGTGTGGTGCGCAGCAAACAACCGGTACCGCGACAGCCTACGTGTACGTCGGCACCAAGGCCTACTCCATGACGGCCGATCTCGGCAACGTGTTCAAGCAAGTGCAAAAGCCCGTCCAAGCCAGCGACCTGCTCTACGGCATCACGAACTTCAGTGTGACGAAACCCGGCCCTTTGAATCCGCGCGGGACGGGCTCGGAGCCAGACACGATCAAGATGCTGCTCAGCGCCGTCGGCGACAAGGTGACCGCGATCGACCCGAATGCGCCGACGCCTCGGTGCATGCCGGCTCGCATCGTGACCTTCTACCGCGGGACGAAGGAAGCGGCGACGATCACGTCGATGTGCAGCGCGGATACCGGCATGAGCACCGGCACACTCAGCGAGGCGGACGGCGACAAGGTCGGAACCCTTTCGCTGAACATGGCAACGCTCGCCAAGGTCGAAAGCAAGCTTCGATGGACTCGCTGAGCCTCGCCCCAGACGCGACACCATCGGCTCCGTCGTCGCGAGCCTCTCAGTCCGTCGCCACGATCGCGTGAACCTCACGGCCCGCTGGCAACCCCGGATGCGTGAGGGACGCGAGCACATGCTCCGACGGGAAGACCGTGAGAGGCTGGCGTAAGATCACCGAAGGGGGATGGTCTGCAGAAGAAGCGTGCAGCCTCACCTCGTAGTGTCCCGGTGCGTCGACTGGCAATCGATGCACCGACGTTCCACGCTCGAGGAATACCCGGCCTTCCGTGAGTGAATCGAGTGCTCCGAGGGGAGCGAGCTGAATCCAAAACTGTTCGTACGCACGCCCATCGATCGCGGGAGAGAATTTCACGTCGATGTCCGTCCCCTCGACCGCCGTCGGGTGGTCGAGGAGCATCGCCGGCGGAGTCGAATCACAACTCGCCAACAGAACAGTCAGCGCAGAAAACGCCCAGATAGGTCTCATGTGTTTCCTTTCGCAGCGGCTGAAGGGCAGTAGTTCATTGGCTAGCCGATGAGCGCCAATGCCGACAAACTGAGCGAGAGTCCAAGCATGGATAGGGCGAGTACGAGAGAAAGACGATCCATGACAACCTCCTTCACGGACGCGACTGCACCTGCCATGCCACGCCCTCGGCGCCGATGAAAAACGAACTGTTTTTTGCGGATCAGCCACTCCTGACGACAAAGGAAACGCCCGGCGCTCGGATCCGGGAGGCGCCGCAATGTTGCAAAGTGAATCCTTGTTGCAAAATGCAACGCGACGCGTGGCAGGAAGGACGAGCTAGACGGCGCCTCCCCTTCGAGATGCCATGGGGGATCGAACGGCCTTGCGCACATCAATCTTCATCGACCACTATCTGGCTCGTTGAAGACTCCTCCGCTCGTGGTCGCGTTCAGCTTGGCGGCACTCTCTTTCGGAGGGCGCGCCGTTGCCGGGCCGAGCGAGCACGGTTCAGTTCTCGTGAAGTTTGGCGAAGGCGTTCGCTTCGCGTCAGCGGATGGGAACACCGGTCTCGCTCTAAAGGCGAGGGTTCAGGTGCGCGGAACCTTCTCGAAGAATGACGCGAAAGACGAGCCTACGGCCGATGCAACCATCCGGCGCCTCCGCCTCACGCTCGAAGGTTTCGCGCTTCGCAAGCGGCTCACCTACAAACTCCAACTGGCGGCCGCTAGCCAAGACCTCGATCCTGTCGCCCCACTCATCATCCGCGATGCGTATGCCAACTACGCATTTCACAGGGACTTCGAGCTGCGTTTCGGCCAAATGAAGGTTCCCTACGGAAGGCAGCGGGTGGTTTCGTCCGGAAACCTCCAAATGGTCGATCGCTCGATCGTCACGGGTGAATTCAACCTCGATCGAGACATCGGATTACAGGCCCTTTCCAACGACCTCTTCGGGGCAGGAGCGCACCTCGGTTATCAACTTGCCGTGTTCGGCGGGGATGGGCGCGGTCGGGTCTCGGGTGGCTTTGGACTTCTCTACGCAGCTCGGCTCGAATGGCGCGTCTTCGGAGGTCAGACGAGCGCTGAACTCGATGAGCCGGACTTCATGCGTTCGAGCAAGCCTCGTCTCGCACTGGGAGCTTCCGCGGCGTTCAACCACAAGACCGACCGCAGGCGCAGCACCACCGACGAGGTTCTCCGGACGGGAGCGTGGCTTAGCTATGCCCACGTCGGTCTCGACACCGTGTTCAAGTATCGCGGATTGTCCCTGACGACCGAGTTGTTCTTGCGCGACGCTATGCGTGACTCGAACTCCGAGGTGCTGGAAGGAAAGCTCGTCGTCGATCGCGCACGCTCCGGCTACGGAGGCTTTCTTCAGGGCGGATACTTCGTTTCGGACAACGCCGAACTCACCGCCCGCGTCGGAGGTATCTATCCCTTGGCGGGAGTCGATGTGGGAAGCAAACCTCAGCGCGAGGTTGGCGGCGGCATCTCGTACTACTTCTTCCGGCACGCCCTAAAGCTCCAAGCAGACTATTTTCGACTCATCGAGGATCAGGGGCAGAGTCGTCATCAAGTGCGGCTGCAAGTTCAGTTCGCGCCGTAGGGTCGCCGGAGCGACGCCTGCTGCTTTCGGCTCCCGCTCACTCCGAAGCATGGAGATGCGCACAGCGAGTCATCCAAACGCAATCAGGCCCTTCCACGCAGGGCTTGCGACTGACATTGATGGGCTCGCGTTGAAGGGCTCGCGACTGACATTGACGAATCTTCGATGCGGTGCCAACAGTGGCACGCATGGTGGTCGACCTCTACGGACAGTTTGCCGGCCACGTCGGAGTCGAGAACGACCAAGATGCGAAAGTCGTGCTTCGCAACAATGCGAGCCGCTTTGGTATTCGCGCCGAAGTATCTGCAGAGAATTGGATCACGGTGAAAGCGAACGCCGAGTGGGCGATCCAAGTAGGTGGTGGTGACGACCGTCTGAACTTCTCGGCAAGCTCGACGGGGAGCATCACCCGCGTCACCGTCGAGCCGACCCAGGTGCCATCGCTCCCAACCCGTCTCGGTTGGCTCGGCATCGACTTTCATCGCTACGGCGAGGTGCGCCTCGGAAAGACATGGAGCGTCTACTCGGATGTGAGCCTCCTCGGGGATCCGATCTCCGTTTTCGCGGGCGGCGCCCTTGCGACCTTCAATGCGGGGACCGACGGCGGGGACTCGGGTCTCGGCCGCGCCAACAGCGCCCTCAGTTACCGCATAAGCCTCGGGCCCGTTCGCCTTGGGGTGCAGACCCAAATTCTTCCGGGCTATCGCGAATTCGACAGCTTCTCCGGCTCCGTGCTCTTCACGGTGCCATGCAAGTGCGGGCTGACGATCGGGAGTGCTTATCACCATGCATTCATGAACGGTCGTTTGCCGCTTCTTTTGCCGGGGTTTCGCGGCAACGACTCCCAAGCCTTCACTGCGAGCGCGCGGCTCACCCGTGGTCGCGTCTCTGTCGCAGCGGCCTATGCGCGAACGGAGAACTTCGAAGCCAGTAGCGTGTGGCTTCCTCCGACCCTCACCGAGGGAGTTCCCGCCTCGACGCTCTTGATGTACGGAACCGATGGGTTCCGCAGCAGCGCGCAGTATACGACCGAAGACTTCACTTTGTTCGCCGGGCACTATGTTGCGAGGGCCCGCGGGATAGAGCCGTCCGGTACGTTGCCCGGTCTTCGGCTCCACGAAGGCTTCCGGCCTTTGCACCTGCTGTTGGCGGGCGGGTCCTATCAGCTGTTCCCGTGGGCCGCCACCTACGTCGAAGGCCGACTCGATCTCAGTCAAAACGCCGTCGGTCGACCAAACAGAATCCACTCGATCGTCGCAGGCCTCGCGTTCAACTTTTCGTCCCGAAGGGCGCTTACTGCACTGCTTCAGGATGCTGCGCACGACTCTTCAGCCGCTCGGTAGCCAACCATGACGAAGTACCATTCAGGCGACATCATCGACGACAAGTTCCGCGTGGTGCGTCTCATCGGACGGGGCGGAATGGGTGAGGTCCACGAGATCGTTCACCTTGGACTCGAGAAGACGTATGCATTGAAGACGCTCCTGGCGGACGCGGCCGCCAACACGACCGTCGCCGAACGGTTCCTACAGGAAGGGCGAGCGGCGGCTCGTCTGCATAGTCCACACGTCTGCATCGTCGTCGATGCGGGGTCGTTCTCGGACGGTAGCAAGTATCTCCTGATGGAGCTTTTGCAGGGTCGCAGTCTCGGACAAGTCCTGCGACACGATGGCGCTCTTACGCTCGAGCGTGCGGCGGATGTTCTCATCGAAGCGTGCGACGCCTTGTCCGAGGCGCACAACGTTGGCATCGTCCATCGCGATCTCAAGCCCGACAACCTCTTCCTCGCTCGCCAACCTGGCGGCGCAGAGGTGGTCAAGGTGCTCGACTTCGGGATCTCGAAAATGCCGCGCGGTGCGCTGCTCACCACCGGCTCCGATGTCTTCGGCACGCCGTACTACATGTCCCCCGAGCAGCTCGTGGCCTCCCGTGATGTCGACGCACGATCCGACGTATGGTCTCTCGGCGTCTGTCTTTTCGAACTACTGACGAATCAAAGACCTTGGGACGCGGACGAGCCCATCAGCCTGGCGACGAAGATCATGACGGAGCCTCCTCGTCCCATCGAGAGCCTCCTCGCCGACGCACCCGCTCAGCTCGTGTCTCTTCTTCAACGCTGTCTGGAGCGCGATGTCTCCAAACGATGTCCGACTGCGCAAGCGTTTGCGGAGGGGCTCACGCCATTTGCGAGCGAACGCGGACGCGATGCATTCAAGCGGCTCCGCGCGCAAACGGACGCGCTCGGGGCGACCGCTGCGAGTACATCCCAGCCGCCGCTGCAACCGCTGCCACCGAACGCTGGCAGTCTGAGTGGCATGAGCCCCTCTACGCAAAGCGGTCGAGAGAGCAAAACTGCGCAACGCGGTATCCGACCCCGTACGCTGACTGTGGCGGCCATCATCGCGGTCATCGCCGGAGGAAGTGCCTCGCTCGCCATTGCGCTCCGCAAAGAGTCGGCGCCCTCCGCAGGTTCTCGTCCCGAGGCGACGACGGACTCGTCTACCGGCGCGAACAAAGCCCCCTCCTCCAGCAACCCACGAGAGGTGCTGCGCACGACGACGCTGCGAGACAGTCAGATTCAGACGCTCGCATTTTCGCCCGGCGGCAACATGCTCATGATCGTCGGCGCTGAACACGGCTCTCACGTCCTTCGTCGCTGGGACGTACGCGATTCGGCTCTCTTTCTTCGGGAAACAGCGCTTGCGCAAGAGGCGCGGGGCTTCTTCGCGTCGTCAGGTGAGTGGTACTCGACCGTAACGACCGAGGGAGACGTGAAGCTATACAGCACACTCGCTGGTGGCCTCGCGCACAGCTACGTCACCAAGGGCGCGCTCGCGAGCGTCCCCCTGCCCGATGGTACCGGCATCGTTGTTGCCCATAGCGACAAATCGATCCGATTGTGGGAGAGCGCGGGTCGGAGTCCCTCGGTACTCGCCAACCTTCCGGGGACACCGTTGGGTCAAGTCCCTTGCTGTGTGTAAATTCGGTCGCTCCGGGTACGTGTATCACGCAGCAATCGTCTGAGATGCCTCCTTGTTGAAGAGTGACATGTCGAGGTATCGGCGGTCGCTCCAGATTTCGGAGGCTTCGATAGCGACGGCGGTGACGAGCCGGAGAGCACTTGCGCGGTCCGGAAAGGCGCCGACTGCGCGGGTTCGACGTTTGATTTCGCCGTGCAAGCGCTCGAGGCTGTTGGTGGAGCGAATGCGCTTCCAGTGCGCCGAGGAAAGGCGAAAAACTGGGTTGCCGCAGCGAAGCCATTTTCGAGGCACTCCATGGCCTCTGGCAGCTCACGACCGAGCCCTGAGGCGAAAGCATCTTTCTGCTTCTTCGCATCAACGAGAGAAGCGGCGTTGAAGATGTTGCTCACGAGACCGGCGAGGCGACCGCGGAGTCGGTGCGGCGCCTTCGTCAGGATGTTTCGTTCGAGATGCACGGTGCATCGTTGAAGCCTCGTCTCCGGTAGGAGCTTGCGCACGGCGCTCGCGAGGCCGCTGTGCCCGTCCGCAATGACAAGCTCGACGCCTGAAAGTCCTCGGCTCGTGAGCTGCGTGAGCAGCTCCGTCCAGCTCGCTTCGCTCTCCTCTGCGCCCATGGTCACGCCCAAGAGCTGGCGATGTCCGCGTTCGTCGACGCCGTACGCGACGAGAGCCGAGACACTCTCGACCGCGCGGGCCCACCGTGCGTCCAAGAACGTCGCGTCGAGATAGAGATATCGAAACGCGCCGGAAATCGGTGCGGTGCGCAGCGCTTCGACCTGAGCTTCGAGTGACTTCGTCACGCGACTCACCGTCGACCGGCTCACGTTCTTGCCCGTGAGCGCCTCCGCCACACGCCCCATGTCCCGCGTCGAGACGCCCTGCACGTACGCCGCCGTGATGGTGTCGTCGAGCTCCTCGGTCCGACGCGCGTAGCGGTCCACAACGCCCTCGATGGGAGAGCCTGAATTTCGAGTCCTCGGGACCCGCACTTCCACTTCCCCCATCGAGGTCAGAAGTCGACGCAGGTACGTCCCGTTGAGCACGTCTTTGCGGCTCCCGACTCGCTCGTAGCGACGGGCTCCCACAAGCTCACGGACTTCTTGGTCGAGAACGGATTCGAGAACCAAACGGATGGCTCCACGGAAAAGGGACTGAAGGTCCGAATCGCGCGCTTCTTGCGCGACTCGAGGAAACGAGGCAACTTGCTTCATCGGGGAATCTCCTCTCCTCCCGGCAAGGAGGATTTGTTTTTCGTTCAATGAAGGAGCTTCCCCGCTTTTGCTTCGCAGGGCCGAATTTCGATCTACACAATCATAGGGCCACTACCCACCGTTGGCCGTACGAACGAATGCAGACGGATCGCGAGCGGTCGCAGGTGACAGCAAAGGCACCGTCGTGGCCATCGACGTCCGTGCGCATCGCGTCCTTTGCAAATATGGCGCGGGTGCGGTTCCCGTCACGGCCCTCGCGATGACCGATGACGGAACGCGCTTCGCGATTGCCGACGAGGCTGGGAACATCGTCACTCTAAGGTCGGACGATTGCGGAAAGCTGAGCATCGCGAACGCCGCTGGCGCAATCAGTCGCATGCTCTTCGTGCCGAATACCAGCGATTTGCTCAACGCCGCAGGCAGTGCTCTCGAGCTTCGGCGCGAAGGGGGCCCAACCGTGACGCATACGTTCCGTGGCCATGACGCTGCCATCACGAGCATCGGTGTTTCGCGGGACGGAAAGCTCGCTGCTACCGGCGCGAGTGATGGGACGGTCGTGGTCTGGAGGTTGGCGAAGGTCGACGTTTCGCAACCGTGAGAGCGCTACAGGTAGTGTCGCGCCTCGACCCCTAGCTGAATGAGGAACATGTGGCTCGGCGCGTACCCCGGGCCGGCGCCGCCAGCGTTGAGGTACTGGTCGTCGAACGGAATGTCGACCGCATACCCTAGGCGGAGCCGCAGCGCCGAGCTGAGGTTCTGCGACACGGAGCGAAAGGGTGTGTACTCCAATGCCGGGAATGCCAGCGTGATCGATCGGAAGCTCACCGGGAAGATGGCGAGCGGCCCGGCAGGCGAGTTGGCCCACGGCGCCCAACCAAGCGTCGCGCCACCGATGACACCGAACATCGACATTTCAACGGAGCGACCGACGACGGCCTCGAAGCTGCCGATGCCCGTGGAAAACGTGCGCTGCCATGGGATGACCCCGCCGGAGGCCGCACGCATCGCGACTTTGGTCAATGTCGGACGCGACGTTGCGGCGAGCACGGGCGCGAGTATCACCAAGTCTCCCGGAATGAGCCAAAAGGGAACACGAAGCGCCATCATCAAGCCTCCTCGAGCCGGAACGCGCGGCAAGAGAGAGGTTCCGTAGGTCAAGAAGCACTGATTGATGTTCGGACAAGGTTCCGTCTGAGCCGTCTGCGTCACGACGCCGAGCTCGACGAACATCGTTCCCGTATTCACGCTACCGACGACCTCCTCGAGGCCGTAGCCAAGGCGTGCGCTGAGCGAGAGCTGCCCCACGGTTCGAGTCCCAACGCCACCGTAGCCACCAAAGCTGAGGGCTGAACTTCCGACAGAGGCGATTCCGATGAAGGGGCCGAACTCCGCGCGCTGTCGAGGCCAAGCCACCGAGTCGGGTCCGTAGCCGGGCATCGGAGTCTGCGCGAGATTGGTGCAGGCTGCACCATTTCAGTGCAAGAATTCAGCGCCACGACGCCCGCGGCATCGATCGCTGCGAGCCCGGCGTCGCTTCCCTTCCCGGCAGCATCGAACACCTGCTCCATGCTCATTGCGATCGCTCTCGATGCGCGCGCCAGGTCATCCTTTTGCATGTGCGCGTCGCCATGAAGCGTGATCTGTTGTCCACTCCACGTCGTGTCGGCGTGGCCATTGACGCTGTAGTAGTCGTGCGTCCCCTTGCGCGTCGCCGCGTCGCCCCAAGTGCCGGCGACATGCCCGGACGAGTAGATGTCTTGGAGGAAGTGCAGGGCATACGCCTCGAGTGCGAGAATCTGCGCTGCCCGATCGGGTGAAGGAGCACGGTCCTTTCGCGTCGCACTTGCCAACGTGATCGCGGCTACGTGGTATTGCTGATAGAGCCCAAGCGCATTCAGGGGCGCGCCGGCTTTGACGCTCGCGAGAGCGAAGGCATCGAGTTCCGCAGTCACGCGTGAGAGCAGGAAGTGCGCGTTGTTCGCACCGGCGCGTGTCACGTACCGGTCGTCCACGCTCTGCAGCTGCAAGTTCGAGAGCACCCACGCGTTCTCACGCGCGTGCTTCGACGTCGCAGCGGCGAGCTCCGACTTTACCCCTGCGGAGACGCGCGCCACATCGAGAGCCCAACCAGACTTGAGGACGTCTCCAAGCAGATCGGAGGGTGAACAAGAATGGTCCGCAGCGAGTGCAGGCCATGTCGAAAAGTCCAAGCAGGAGGCATTCGCCCCCGCATCCGTGAGGATGCTCACAAATGCCCTCTCCTATCGAGGGCCGCGCACTCTTCCACAGCTCCCCGTAGTAGGCTCGCGCCTCCGGCGAAAGCAAGGCCCACCCTTCGTCGCCAATCGTCCGATGCTCGGAGAAGATCCAGGCATTCGCAGGGAGCGCCAGCGTCCACACGAGCAACATCGCGGCGATCCGGAGAAGCTTCACTCCGTTGGGCTACCCGCACGGCGCGCCGTCGTCAAGAAGCAGCCAACGCGCAGAAGCTGTACGAAACCTGGACGGGATCGCGTCTTCTCTGCGCGTCGCAGACGACAACCCCAAACGAGGGGCGACGGCCAGGCTAGCGCGGCGCCTTGAAGAGTTTCGCTGCCGTCTCGAACTTCTCGTTCCGGACCTGAAGCGCGTAGAGCGACTGCTCGTCGGCGACCATCGCATCGATCCATCCGGCATCGCACATGACAGGTCGGTTCGCGAGCGTCGCGCGGTCGATGCGCAGGATCGGGGCCTTGGCACCATTGGGGTTGAAGCGCACGTAGACCGCGTCTGACGTCACGAGGCGCGGCTGAGACCCGGTCGCACCCGAGGCCTTGAGCGCCGGCACCTCCTCGAGGCGAAGGAAACGCTGAAAATCGTTGAACGCGGGACCGCTCTTTTCGATTTCGAGCGCTTGGCCGCAAAAGAGCGCCTCGGACGTGACGGCAAAGCCCCCCGTGCACGTCTTCTCGGCGATGGAGGCTGCAGGTGCCCCGGCGTTGCTCAGAGGAACGCGATGGATCTTGTTGGTCTGAGCGGCGAACACGAAATCGGCTCCGACGCGCTGCGTGCTGAGGAATGCGCCCGAGTCGACCTCCACCACGGTCTCCAGAGCTCCACCGGCTTTCGCGAGTCGGTAGATGCCGAATGCTCCGCTCTTGCTGGAAGCCTGCTCGAGGTAAACGTACTGATCGTCGGCAGTGAGGAAGTTCACGAGCGCCTTTTCGATTCCTGTCGGGAGGAGCTCGGTCACGGTGCCGGTGGCAATGTTCTTTTTGATGATGCGACCTGGGCGATCCCCCGCGGCTCCTGCATCTCCCTCGGCGACGAAGAGATCGGTTGCGTCCGCGTAGATGCTCTGGACGGTCCGCATCGCATCGGGCGTGTGGAAGGGCGCTCCAGCGCCGCCGGCTTTGGGAACCCGGAGGACGACGCCACTCTTGCCAAGGATGACGTCGGCGCCCGCGTTCGTGTGCACTGTGAAGAGATCATCCTTCGAGATGGCGAGCTGCTTGAACTCTCCGGAAAGCTGACCGATCTCCGGCGTAGACGCCGAGGGACACGCACCCGTGCCGCCTGAAGTACCACTCGAAGAGCCGCTGGACGTACCGCTGGAGCCGCCGGACGAGCCTCCTCCGCTCGACGTGCTTCCACCAGGGGCGCTGCTGTCGGAGCAAGCAGCAAGAAGAAGGGCCAAACCGAGAAAGCTATGGAGTCGCATCGATTCTTTGGACGGAGTTTGCCACATCTTGGTGTGTAGCCCCAATGGACGACACGCCGAGCTCATCCGTACGACCCGAGCGCTCCTGGCTTCGTTCGGCTCTGTCCACGAGAAGAGCGACTACGGCACGGGTTCGCAGACGTAGGAAGCGAACCAAGACGCGGATGATCCGGACTCGCGAACTCTGCGATCGAGCTGCGAACGAGGTACGAGGACGCGGACGCGGACGCGCGAAGCACGTATGGATAAGCTTGCCTTCACAACGTCGTGCCGCAAACGGGAATGCCACACGCTAGAGCCCCTCGCGCTTCTTCGCTCTCCTGCACCATTCGTCGTAGGTGCTGTTCTGTGCCGCAGCCGTACACGTGCTTCTGAAGAACGTCCTCGACCGAGGCGCGTCGATCGGAAGGCCAACGGTCTTCTTCGACGGAGTTCCCAGAAAGTCGAAGTCCCCTGCGAGAAGAGATCCGAGCATGAAGCAGGCCGCACCGTTGTCTCTCTCGCACGCATGCTCGATGAAGCCGAAGACTCTCTTGCCTTCTTTTGCCCCCCCCGCTGGAGTCACGGGCCGGTCGTTCATGAGGAAGACTGCTCGGACGAGCGAGAGACATGCATGATCGTCGCCCAGGTCACAAGCGCGCTCTTGGAAGTCTCGCTTCTGATCTCCTTCGGTCTCCGTGCTCGCGTTGAAGCAAGATGCACTGGACCCCTCCTTGCAGCCGCGAGAGAAGTAGTGAAGTGCCGTCGACTTGTCCCCTCGGCCCGAATAGATGACGCCGGCGTTCGTGCAGCCGATCGATGCCGTATTTCCCCGGTTGTACTCGGAAGGCTCCACGGGTCCGAGTTCGCAAGCGCGCGAAAGAAACTTCAGTCGCTCGGACGAGCCCCGCGCGAGTTCCTTTTCGGCGAGGAGACAGCTCAATCCGTCGCCGAGGTCGCACCCTCGCCGCGCCCACTGCTCGCGAAGCGGCTTCTCGGTCATGCGCGACGAGAGTTCTCGACATGCAGGGGCGACGCCGCCTCCGCATCCGCGATCGAGCGCATGGCGGACGATCGTTGCGTCGATCGGCAACGTGCTTGGTTCGTAGTGCGCGGGACCGACTTTCTTCTCTCGAAAGCGCCCAAGCTCCCAGCACGCGAGCGCGAACCCGCCATCGCACCCGCGCTGATACGACGCAATCGCGATGCCGACGGCCTTGGTGACGCCCTCCCCGTTTTCGAATGCCCTCCCCGCAATGGTGCACGCGGACATGATGCCGAGCTTGCATGCGTCGAGCGCTGCGCTGGCGGCAACGGGTGGTGAGCGGGTCTGTGTGAGGTGTGCAAGGACCGCGCACGCTTCGGCACCTTTGGCTCGGCAGCCCCGTTCGGCGAGCGTCTGCGCTTTGCCTTCGTTCCTCGCGACGCCATCGCCATCGACATGCATTTGCGCGAGAACGCCGCATGCCGAAGCATCGAACTTGTCACAGTGCGCCGTGCAAGCTTGCACGTTGCCCTTCATGCACGGCAAGTCCTCGGGCGCCGGAAAACGGGTGCATTTTCCATCGAGGTAGACCAGACCGCCAGGGCAGGACACCGCGCGGGCAACGTCGGAAGCGGCGCTGCCTACTGGCGCAAGTTCGAGCCGAAGGAGTGCTTTGCAACGGCTGTCCGTTCCGGGTGAGTCCGCCGACGACGAGCGGCAGAGGTCGAGATCACCTTCGCGCGCGCGCTCGCTGCGTTCGGTAGAGGTGGCTCCTCCCGCACCCGCCCCGAGTATTCTGGCTTCCCCGCCAGCTTTTGCCCGAGCTTGCGTCGCCAACGAGAAGGCGCCGACCGTGGCCCCACGCACGTAATGCGTCGCCCCTTCGCAGGCGCCGGCGAGCTCTTTCACGGCAACTTCCGCTCGGGTCGTGCGCATCATGCCGGTGATGACCATCGCAACATCGACCGTCGCCCCACGTTCCAAGTCGGCTTTCAAACTCGCGCCGAGTGCGGGCACCAGATTCGGAACGTTGATACGAAGCTCTTGTTCGTCCGCGATTCGAACAGCGTGTTCTTTGGGTACGACCGAGACGTAGCCATAGTCACCCGCCCCGTGGCAATTGCGCAGGAGCTCGATCGCCCCCCCGCGCATGGCGACGATCGCGATCCCCTGGCGCATCGCCACTTCGAGGTTCACACGGTCTTCCGCGCGAAAGCCAACAACGAGAGGTTCCGAAGATGTCATGCGCGCGCCGTCTACGGCGTCGGCAACCGGACGCACCGGCGTTGGCGAGATGGGCGACAGCCCTCCACCACACGCTCCTAGGTTCACGACGAGAGCTGCGTAGCCGGTGATCGTTCTCGTTTTGGTCATGTGCGCACTCCGTTGGACGAGAGCATTCAGAATCGTGAGTCTTCTGATGCACCCCTCGCGCCAACGGGCATTCGCGCCATGGAACCGACGAATTTCACGACGGATTGCTTCGGACGCCGCGACGTTGCGGCCCCGAAGCCGCACTTCGAACTGCAGAAGCGGACTACACTCCACACGAAATGCTGGAATGGCGACGCGAGGTTCGTCGCCTCGACGACACCGACCCTGGGTCGGTCGACTCAACCGACGATGACTCTCTCGTGCTGAATCCGCTTCATGTCGGCGATCCCCAGCCCAGCGGCAGCGCAAGCCTCGATGTGGTCGGGCTGCCGCGCGTTGAACGCTTCGTGGCCGCGATTCTCCAGCTTGAGGCCGCAGTCCGCAACGCGCGGAAGACCGCGCCGTGTTCGTTCGGCGTCGAGGATCGAAAGGCCGATGCGATCCATGGCCACCGGGTCCGTCGCGAAGAAGAGCGCGCCGTATTCGAACACGCTGAAGTTGGGGTGGTCTGGGCTCGGTCCGCCGTCGTAGCAGGCGACCAGCGCGTCGGCGATGTGAAGCACCACCTTCTGCCGCAGTGCAGGCATGCTCGCCACGACGGGGATGAAGTCGCGCGTCCACGTCTCCTGGTCGACGTGCGTCCGCGACACGTTGTTGACCAGGCCGTAGGTCATGTTCTTGAGCGCCATCGTGAGGCCTGCAGACGTGTGATCCTTCAGGTTCGGCACGTTGATGACCTTCGTCACGTCCTTTGCGACGATGTTGCAGAGGTAACTGCGGCGCTTGTGCGGATCCGAAACGTCATCTCCCGGATACACGCGCGGGATATCGACGAAGTGAGCGGTGTCGTAGCCGTCGATTCCGGTCTGGTCGTTCATGTACCCCGGCCCGGACCACGCAAATCGCACCCCCTGCGGAAGGTACGCGGGGTAACCAACCGCCTCGAACGAGTCACGATAGCGATCGAAGACGACGATGCGGGACGGGGCGACGCCCGCTGCCAAGAGTCCATCCACAATCGCGCGCACGGTCGCGATTTGGCTGAACACCGCGGGATACCCGGTCGGGTTGACCTTGATCCCGACGACGTCGTTTGGGGAAAAGAATGAGGAAAACGCGCCCCCCACGCTTGCGGCGCCGGTCAAAGCCATCATTCCGGATGAAAGCATCGCGCGCACGGGGCCTTCTTGAATCTTTCTGTCCACGATCGCGCCTGCATGGGCCACCTCCACGACGCGTGCGAAACTCGGCTCTGTTGGCCGTGACGACGGATTCGTGGGTGAGGGAAACGCGTCGTCTTTGGGCGTGGAAGTACTCGCATCGGAATGCGGGGGTGCGGGTACGGAGTCGGCTTCGGTCCCCACACACCCGGCGGCGGCGAGGCCGAGCGCGCCAAGGAGGCAATCTCTGCGCGAAACGAGCGTCATACTTGGAGTACGCAGCTCACGGCGGTTCGTCGCACCGCAAGAAGCGTCTCGGTTGAGGGCCGGGAGAGCGGAAGCGACCGACCGGCGCTCACGGACTCTTCTTGGCGGAGCTCTCAGGGGAGGCCTAGGACCGCCACGGGAACGCGGGACAGTTGATTGCCACCGTTGCCGAGCTCCCCTTTCGCGTTCTCACCCCAGCAGAATGCGGCACCCGCGGTCGTCACCGCGCATGCCCGATTGTAGCCCACTGCGACGCTCGCGACCCCGCTCGTGAGGCCCTGGACGTCGACCGGTGAAGTCGAGCCAGTTCCGCTGCTGTTGTTGCCGAGTTGCCCGCTGCCGTTCAGTCCCCAGCACTTTACGCCGCCCGAAGACGTGAGCACGCACGTGTTGTTCTGCCCAGCAGAGATCGCTGCCACGCCGGAAGACAGGCCCGCAATGTCGACGGGGTGGTCCGTGATGGTGATCTTCATGTCGCCCCAGCATTTCACTCCACCGGTCGTCATGAGTGCGCAGGCGTGATTCAACCCGACAGAGACCGCGGCGACGCCGGAGG
Source organism: Polyangiaceae bacterium (assembly GCA_046351415.1). Taxonomy (GTDB): domain Bacteria; phylum Myxococcota_A; class Polyangia; order Polyangiales; family Polyangiaceae; genus JABFRG01. The sequence continues at coordinate 140,062 of JAXLYO010000010.1, forward strand.
TCAGGCCTTGAACGTCGACAGGAACGGGGGTGCCGAGAAACGGCACACTCGGATTTCCGATCTGACCACTGTTGTTGCGCCCCCAACACTTCACGCCGCCGGCTTGGGTGAGTGCGCAGGTCGACGTGTACCCCGCGGAGATACTCACCACCCCCGACGTCAAACCTTCGACGTCTACCGGAGTCGGCGATGTTTGCTTGGTGTTGTTGCCGAGTTGCCCGTCGGTGTTGAGTCCCCAGCATTTGGCGGCCCCGGCGCTCGTGACCGCGCAATTGAACGCCTGACCACTCGACAGTGCGACAACGCCAGACGTGAGCCCCGCCACGTCTGTTGCGGTCACGCTGCCGTTGCCGACACATTTCACGCCGCCCGCGGCCGTGAGTCCGCACGTTTGATAGTAGCCTGTCGCAATCGAGACGACCCCGGGAAGCGTCGAAGCATCCACTGGCGCGCGCGTGCTCGTTTTCGTTCCGTCCCCGAGCGCGCCGTAGCCGTTGTTTCCCCAGCACTTCGGGCCCGTGCTCGTCAGCACACAGGTGTGCTCATTCGTGGTGGCGATGGACGATGCAGCCCCGAAGCTCCCACACGCTCCTGCGGCGCATGCGCATGTTTTCTGCGTGGAAGGGTAGGAACACTTGCCAGCGCTGCACGTGCCGCTCGCCGAGAAGGTCTCGAGGGTCGCCGGATCCTTACACGTCGGCCCGGGAGGCGCATTGCAGACGACCCCGGAGCAGAGATCCGCCCCATCCGTCAGCGCGCTGTCTTTGGCGTTCGCGTCCGCATCTCCGTTGATTTTCCCGCCGTCACCCGGTCGCGTGGCTCCGTCGCCCTCGATCACCGCTCCATCGGCAGAAAACACGGTTCCAGCATCGTCGACGAGGCCGCTCGAAACCGCCGCAGAGCAAGCGATTTGGGGCAGAAGGGAAGCCAGAACGACTCCACAGGCCACCGTAAGGTACCGAACACGCGATCGTTTCATGAGTCTACTTTGCAGGCGTAAAGCTCGATCCGTCGAAAAATCGTTGAGCGGGGACTATTTCCCCTGAGAACATGGGTTCGAAAGTGATGCGCCCGAGAGGCCGAACGCATCAGAAACGTGCGACGAGTGAAGCGTGAGGTCTACCGCGGGGCCCTTGAACAGCATTCGCACGCCGTACGCTTACGCACTACTCGACCGTGCAATGCAGATCTTCGCCTAGAACGTTCCGCTCAGGCTTGCACCCGTAGGGCCAAAACCGAATCGAAACGTAGGCGCGATTGCCGGGCGCGAATGGCCGTAATCAATGGAAAGTGCACGCATCTTTTCGTCGGCTTCGCGAATGACCTTGCGCAGAAGCACGCGGTTGTACTTTCCGATGTAGAGTTCGAGAGTACCCGTACGGCCAGCGACGTCGTGACGCGCTCGTTCAGCGCGCGGCGGCCCACGCCGCGGGCAAGAGCTCGTCGATGGCCTTCATCGGATGATCTTGGACGCGCGTGAGGACGTCAGCGAGGTAGTCGAACGGATTGATCCCGCGAGACTCGCACGTGGCAACGAGCGAGTAGAGGCCGGCGAGGCTCTTGCCCGATTCGACGTCGCCGACGAAGAGGTAGTTCTTTCGACCGAGCGCGATCCTGCGAAGCGAGCGCTCGGATGCGTTGTTGTCGAGGGGCACGCGTGCGTCATCGAGGAAGACGCCGAGCTCCTGCCATTGGCCGAGCGTGTAACGAATCGCGCCGCCGAGCGGACTCTTTGGAGGATGGCGTGGCTGCTGCTCGTCGAGCCATACCTTGAACTTCTCTCGAATCGGCCCAGCCCGGAGCTTTCGAAATTCCAAGTGTGAATCTGTTGAAAGTCGCTGTGCCTTCGCGTCGTGCTCGACGCGATAGAGCTCGGTGATGATATCGAGGGCCTCCTGCGCGATCGGCGCGGTCTTCAGCGCGTCGAAGAAGTAGCGGCGCGCATGCGCGAGACATGCGGCGCGGCGCCTGCTTGAGACGTTTTCGACGTCGTTGTAGCCGCTGTATCCGTCGACGAGGAGAACACCTTTCGTGCCTTCGAGTACCGCTTTGGGCGTCGCACCGGAGCGGCTATCGGCAAAGTGATACGCGACGTCGAATCCTCCCTGCGCGTCCGCAGCGCCGAAGGTCCACACGAAGCCCGTCTTGGGCTTCCCGCTCGCGTCTTTCAGAATACGAAGTCGCGTTTCATCCGCGAGCACGATGTCGCGCGTACGAATGACGTCGAGAAGACGTGTCCACACGGGCGCGAGGAGTGCAGAGGTGCGATGAAGCAGCTCATTCATCGTCGAGCGTGCGACGGGCGCGCCTTTGCGTGCGAGCTCCTTCTCGAGCCGATAGATCGGAAGATGGTCGGCGCACTTTGCGACCGCGATGTGCGCGAGGAAGCTCGCGCCGTACTTTCCTTTTTCGACGACCTTCGGCGTGCCGGGCGCGGTGACGACGCAACCACCGCACGGGCAGCGCAGGACTTCTTGCACGTGCTCGAGGCGCACGAACTTCGCCGGCACGAATTCCCACACGAAAGTGCTTTTGCCCGCGCCCATCGGCGCAAGATCGGTGCGTCCACACGCCGTGCACTTCCGAAGCGCGTCGGGCACCTTGTGCTCGACCCTCACAGTTGGAGTTTGGGCTTTTGCTTCGGCGCGCTCCTTGCGCGTCGCTTGCACTTCTTCCGGTGTCGGGGGCTCACCGGTCTTTACGCGCGGCATCTTGCCGCGCTCGCTGCGCCTTCCGTACAGCGTCTTCTTGAGCAGCTCGTTTTCCTGCTCGAGCTTCGACATCCGCTCCATCAAGTGGAGAAGGAACGGTTGCAAACTGCACTCGTGGTCTGCCGGCGGCATAATCACCGACGAGTTTTGATCACACTCGGAGATCGGTGTCGATCCCCTTTCTGCTGTCTGGATTCCATCTTGCGAGGCGGCGCGCGTTGAGATCGATTCCGTCGAGGAGCATCGCGAGTTGGGCGGGCTCCATTTCGACGTGCTGCCGCTTCGCGTCGACGAGAGGGAGCTGGAAGCGGCCCTTTTCGAGGCGTTTCAGGTAGAGCACGAACCCCGAACGATCCCAGAAGAGGATCTTCACCTTGTCCTTCGACTTTCCGACAAACACGAACAAGTGACCGTCGTAAGGGTCGTGCCGAAGCGCACCTTCGACGATGGCACGAAGGCCATCGATGCCGTTGCGCATGTCGGTGAGCTCGGTTGCGAAGTAGATCCGAACACTCGGAGGAAGGCCGAGCATCAGCCCCTCTCGAGGAGCGAGACGACGCGAACGAACGCTTCCTCGTCGAACCCGTGGGAGACTTTGAGCAGGTGACCCGTGCGAAGCAAGACGGTCACCGGCTCACCACGACGAGCTTCCGTGCGCATCTGCACGGGAAGAAGCGCCGGAGACGCCGACGTATTCTCTGTCGCCTCACTCTTTGTTGAAATTCCGAGTTTGCGCTTCCACCAATAGAGTCGTTGCGGCGTGAATCCACGCTGCCGAGCGAAACGCTCGATCGACATCCCGCTCTTCTGCCACGCGCCGAGCACGCCACGTGCTTCTACCTCCGACCACTGACCGTGTGCCATGGGGACACGATCGCTCGCGACGCTCACGCTGTCAGGACGTCCATCGCCGTACGCTTACGTTCGAGATCGGGGTCAGAGACCGATCGTACCGTCATATCTTTGGGCCCAGCGACTGCGCCTATCCAAGCACTCCCGCCACAAATCGCTGCCCCAAGCCCCAACACGGCAAGGGGGATGCCCGCCGAGTAGCGTTCGTCGCCGCGGCTATCAACGCGACCCGCGAAGATCGGGATGCTCGACGCCATGACGGTGCCACCGAGCAAGCTTCCCCAGGCCGGCCATGCAAAATCATAGATACGAGACTGCGACGGCGTCGGCGCTCCATCGCCAACCACCGTTCGGTACTGACGAAAAAAATCTGCCTCCGATGCGACGGTTCCGCCGAGGTAGATATCGTGACCGACGAGTTTGGCCTTCTCGAGATCGTAGCGCTTGCGAACTTGGTCGGGCAGCGACGCGTCATCCTCGAGCTTGATGCCCGCCGCCTCCGCCACACCAAACACGCCGACGACCTTGCTTTGCGTCACGCCCGTGACTTTCACGACTGCAGCGACGTATCCGTGCACCTTTGCGGCGGTGAAGCGTTCTCACTTTGGCACTGCCAGAGGCAGACATGACGGCAAATTCTGCCCGCGCGGCCCCCGTCGTCTCTTCTGCTGTCGAGTAGTCGCCATCGCCGTAGACGAGCGCGCTCACGAAGCCATAGCCGCAACCTCGCACCTTGCAGCACGCCGCATACTCGACCGTGTCGGTTCGGGCGATGCGCCGCTGCGTTTCCAGGTGATAGACGAGATGCGTCGCGCGGTTTGCGTCTGCCGAAAAACCAAAACTGCCGAGCACGGCTTTGCCGCGAGCGCCAGCCGCGAGCTCTTCCGCACTGTCGAAGGTAGACGTGAGCGGGGAGGGTTTGGGCTCCGTCAGTTTGTCGAGGCACGGATTGGGCTGAGCGACTTCTTCGAGGGAGCGTCCGGGCTCAGGCAATGCCCCCAAAACTCTCCCGAGAAGTGAATCGTCCTCGTTGGGCAACGGCTGAAGAACGTAGGACGGCCCGAAGGGCGACTCGGGCATGGCGGGCAGTTTCTCCGCTTCCGGAAACTTGGGACCACCACCGCATCCCACGAGCGATAGGGCTGCGAGGAACGCGCCGCATGCGGCGCTGCACGGGAGACGTGTCGGGGCCATAGGTGAAACGATTAGACGTTCCATACACGACGTCGAAGCATTGCGAATTCACAAAGCACTCCGGGCGTCTCGCGAGCCACAAAAGCACGAAAGCCCCGAATGATTTCTCATTCGGGGCTCTGTGGGGAAATAATCCCGGCGACGTCCTACTCTCCCACACGGCTTCCCATGCAGTACCATCGGCTCCGACAAGCTTAACTTCCGAGTTCGGGATGGGATCGGGTGTGGCCTTGTCGATATCGCCACCGGAAATTTTGGGTCGTTGCTGTATGTACAGGCTGGTTGCCTTGGGCGTTTCAATGAAACGTGTACCTTACAGTTATAACTCGTAACGCTTTATGATGCGTTCTTGCGAGCTTCGTAACCCGAAGCCTACGCGCGAATAATCGAAACTTGCCTTAGAAACACGGCTAAGTCGCACGACCTATTAGTACCAGTCAGCTCCGCGCATTGCTGCACTTCCACACCTGGCCTATCAACGTTGTAGTCTACAACGGGTCTTTAGAGGCTTGCGCCTGGGATACCTAGTTTTGAGGCCGGCTTCCCGCTTAGATGCTTTCAGCGGTTATCCGTTCCGGACATAGCTACCCAGCTGTGCCACTGGCGTGACAACTGGTTCACTAGGGGTCCGTCCGACCAGGTCCTCTCGTACTATGGTCAGCTCCTCTCAAGTATCCTTCACCCATGGCAGATAGGGACCAAACTGTCTCACGACGTTTTAAACCCAGCTCGCGTACCGCTTTAATCGGCGAACAGCCGAACCCTTGGGACCTGCTCCAGCCCCAGGATGCGATGGGCCGACATCGAGGTGCCAAACCGCGCCGCCGATGTGAACTCTCAGGCGCGATCAGCCTGTTATCCCCAGAGTACCTTTTATCCGATGAGCGATGGCCCTTCCATACGGGACCACCGGATCACTAAGGCCTGCTTTCGCACCTGTTCGACCTGTCGGTCTCACAGTCAAGCCACCTTCTGCCTTTACACTCTACGGCTGGTTTCCAATCAGCCTGAGGGGACCTTCGCACGCCTCCGTTACGTTTTGGGAGGCGACCGCCCCAGTCAAACTGCCCGCCAGACAGTGTCCCCGACCCAGTGATGGGCCCAGGTTAGATTTCCAGAACATCCAGGGTGGTATTTCAACGTTGGCTCCGCCGAACCCAGAAGCCCGGCCTCAAAGCCTCCCACCTATCCTACGCAGAACGTTCCGAAAATCACTGTCAAGTTGCAGTAAAGGTTCATGGGGTCTTTCCGTCTTGCCGCGGGTAGAGGGTATCTTCACCCCCGATACAATTTCGCTGAGTCCCTGGTCGAGACAGCGGGGATGTTGTTATGCCATTCGTGCAGGTCGGAACTTACCCGACAAGGAATTTCGCTACCTTAGGACCGTTATAGTTACGGCCGCCGTTTACTGGGGCTTCGGTTCGGCGCTTCGCTTTCGCTGACGCGTCCCCTTAACCTTCCAGCACCGGGCAGGCATCACACCCTATACGTCGTCTTACGACTTCGCAGAGTGCTAGGTTTTTAGTAAACAGTCACAACCCCCGTTTCACTGCGACCTCCGAACGCTTCGCAGAGTAAATCTGCTGACGCTCAAAGGCACACCTTCTCCCGAAGTTACGGTGTCAGTTTGCCGAGTTCCTTAACCAGGGTTCTCTCACGCGCCTTGGAATACTCTTCCCGCCCACCTGAGTCGGTTTGCAGTACGGTCGCCATAGGGGCTCTGTGCGCAGCTTTTCTTGGAAGCCTGGAATCGCTGAGTTGCTAGACCGAAGTCTAACCCCATCACCTCTCGGGCTAATGAACTTCCGTTTGTCTCTATCGAGTCCTAGAAGTTCACCCTACGGGCTTGGACACGGATAACCAACCACCGTGCTCAACCTATCCTTCTCCGTCCCTGCTCACTTCAATGCCGTCTATAGCGGCGCAGGAATATTAACCTGCTTTCCATCATCTACGCCTTTCGGCCTCGACTTAGGTACCGGCTCACCCTTGGGAGGATTATCCTACCCCAGGAAACCTTGGGCTTACGGCGACGAGGTTTCTCGCCTCGTTTATCGCTACTCATGCCTGCATAAGCTCCTGTCACACCCGATAGCAGTCCTTACGGTCTACCGTGTATCTGCGTGACAGTACTCCTCTACCGCTTCTTGCGAAGCCCGTGTCTTCGGTGCTGAGCTTTAGCCCCGTTATATTTTCGGCGCAGACTCGCTTGACCAGTGAGCTATTACGCTTTCTTTAAAGGATGGCTGCTTCTAAGCCAACCTCCTGGTTGTCAATGCGTTTCCACATCCTTTGACACTTAGCTCAGACTTTGGGACCTTAGACGACGATCTGGGCTCTTTCCCTCTCGACAATGCAACTTATCTCGCACTGTCTGACTCCCGGATAGTACTCACCGGCATTCGGAGTTTGATTGGGTTTGGTAGTCTGGTAGGACCCCTAGCCCATTCAGTGCTCTACCTCCGGCGGTATTCGTCCGAGGCTATACCTCAATATATTTCGAGGAGAACCAGCTATCTCCCAGCTTGATTAGCCTTTCACTCCTATCCACAAGTCATCACCCATATTTTCAACTATGGTGTGTTCGGTCCTCCAAGCGGTGTTACCCAACTCTTCAACCTGCTCATGGATAGATCGCTAAGGTTTCGGGTCTACGCCACGCGACTTGTCGCCCTGTTAGGACTCGCTTTCGCTCCGGCTCCACCTCTACGGCTTAACCTTGCCACGTAGCGTAACTCGCAGGCCCATTATGCAAAAGGTACGCGATCACACGTGCATTGCTGCATAGTGCTCTCACTGCTTGTAGGCGTACGGTTTCAGGTACTATTTCACTCCCCTAACAGGGGTTCTTTTCACCTTTCCCTCGCGGTACTAGTTCACTATCGGTCAGTCAGTAGTATTTAGCCTTACAGGATGGTCCCTGTAGATTCCCGCCGGATTGCACGTGTCCTGCGGTACTCGGGTACCCGCTAGAGTCTGCACCATTTTTAGTTACCGGGCTGTCACCGTCTCTGGCCGACCTTTCCATGTCGTTCACCTAACTATGCTCGCTCATATCGCGGGCCCCACGACCCCATGAGATTTGCATCTCATGGTTTAGGCTGTTCCCTGTTCGCTCGCCGCTACTGGGGGAATCGAGGTTTCTTTCTTTTCCTTCAGGTACTTAGATGTTTCAGTTCCCTGAGTTAGCCACGCACCGCTATGAATTCACGGTACGTTCAGGACTCATCGCCCTTGGGGTTTCCCCATTCGGAAATCTCCGGATTATTGCCTGTTAGCGGCTCCCCGGAGCTTATCGCAGCTGTCCACGTCCTTCATCGCCTCTGACTGCCTAGGCATCCACCATACGCCCTTCGTAACTTATCCGTATTCCTAAGGCACGAATCGAACTCTTCGCGCGCAGGCTTCGATCTACGAGGTCTCCCTTTTCGATTTCCACCTACGTGCATGATTTCTCATCATGCTTTTCTATCATCATACTGTGGTCACTCGCTTCGCTTGCCTTGCGGCTTGCTAGGCTCGTGCCCCTGTTAATTCTCGTTACGAGGTTCCGTGATGCCGTGCATGTTGCATCCATTTCTGGAGTGCCACCTGTCGGTGATCACGAAGAGAACTTACGTGCGCCTTCACCACGGATGGTGAAGTTGTCTTGACCCAGCACGGGTTCTCTCTATTCAATTTTCAAGGAACGGAGCAGACGATGACGTCTGCTGGATAATCTGTTTGTGGAGCCGAACGGGATCGAACCGTCGACCTCAGGCTTGCAAAGCCCGCGCTCTCCCAGCTGAGCTACGGCCCCGGGTGTTTGGGTTGTCGCTAGGTGGTTCTGAGCTAGTGGGCCAGGGCAGATTTGAACTGCCGACCTTACGCTTATCAGGCGTACGCTCTAACCACCTGAGCTACTGGCCCGGGTGTATTGCTTTCCCGAGGTTCGAGGCTTCCCTCGTCCCCTGGAAACTGAACCGCACGTTTTCTTCACATTGAGACTTCGTCCCGCGTTTTACTGCGGACGAGTGTGTGGGCTTTGACTCTAGTTATCTTGCTCTGTCGCGCTCCGAAGAGGCCGAGCGAAGATTCCTTAGAAAGGAGGTGATCCAGCCGCAGGTTCCCCTACGGCTACCTTGTTACGACTTCACCCCAGTTACCGGTCACTCCTTGGAACCCTGCCTCCTTGCGGTTGGCACAGGTGCTTCTGGAGCAAACGACTCCCATGGTGTGACGGGCGGTGTGTACAAGGCCCGGGAACGTATTCACCCCTGCCTGCTGATCAGGGATTACTAGCGATTCCAACTTCAAAGAGTCGAGTTGCAGACTCTTATCTGTACTGAGGCCGGTTTTTGCCGATTGGCTCCCCCTCACGGGTTAGCGACGTTCTGTACCGACCATTGTAGCACGTGTGTAGCCCTAGACATAAGGGCCATGATGACTTGACGTCGTCCCCACCTTCCTCCGATTTGAATATCGGCGGTCTCATTAGAGTTCCCGGCATGACCCGTTGGCAACTAATGATAGGGGTTGCGCTCGTTGCGGGACTTAACCCAACATCTCACGACACGAGCTGACGACAGCCATGCAGCACCTAACCACAGATTCTCCGAAGAGCACCCCGAGACTTCTCCCAGGTTCCTGTGTTTTCTAGCCTAGGTAAGGTTCTTCGCGTTGCGTCGAATTAAACCACATGCTCCACCGCTTGTGCGGGCCCCCGTCAATTCCTTTGAGTTTTAGCCTTGCGGCCGTACTTCCCAGGCGGAGTGCTTAATGCGTTGGCTACGGCACCACAGGAGTCAAAGCCCGTGACACCTAGCACTCATCGTTTACGGCGCGGACTACCAGGGTATCTAATCCTGTTTGCTCCCCGCGCTTTCGTGTCTCAGCGTCAGTATCTGTCCAGTTGGCCGCCTTCGCCACCGATGTTCCTCTCGATATCTACGAATTTCACCTCTACACCGAGAATTCCGCTTCCCTCTCCAGCCCTCGATCCCCGCAGTTTCAAGTGCACTTCCTAGGTTGAGCCCAGGGCTTTCACACCTGACTTGCAGGGCAGCCTACACGCGCTTTACGCCCAGTAATTCCGAACAACGTTTGCACCCTCTGTCTTACCGCGGCTGCTGGCACAGAGTTAGCCGGTGCTTGCTAAGGAGATACCGTCATCATCATGGATGTTAGCCATGACTTATTCTTCTCTCCCCACAGAGCTTTACAACCCGAAGGCCTTCATCACTCACGCGGCGTCGCTGCGTCAGGCTTTCGCCCATTGCGCAAGATTCCCCACTGCTGCCTCCCGTAGGAGTCTGGACCGTGTCTCAGTTCCAGTGTGCCTGATCATCCTCTCAGACCAGGTACCCGTCTTAGCCTTGGTAAGCCATTACCTTACCAACTAGCTGATGGGCCGCGGGCTGATCTTCAGGTGCAAGCTTATGTATAGAGGCCTGCTTTTACCCCAACCTCTCTCGAGGTCGTGGTCTTATGCGGTATTAGCATTCCTTTCGGAATGTTATCCCCCGCCCGAAGGTACATTACCCACGTGTTACTCACCCGTGCGCCACTTTACAAAGGCCGAAGCCTCTTCTCGTGCGACTTGCATGTGTTAGGCGCGCCGCTAACGTTCGTTCTGAGCCAGGATCAAACTCTCCAGTTGAAAACTGGCGAGCTGACGAACTCCCCTGTCGTCCGTAGACTTCAGGATCAATGTTCGGCTCTTAATTTTGTTTACAATTCATTGAAGCCTCGACTCGCCGTCGCTGCTTCGAATTGGGAGAGTCACTTCAGCTAGAGCTTCCGGGGGGAAGGCCTGCCTCGCGCTCTCCATATGAGCCCACAATGGTTTCACCCAATGTGTGCGTGCGATTCAGTTTTCAAGGACCGAGGGAGCGTTGCCGCTCCTTGGAGGGAGGAGCTGTTTACTCCTGCCTGATTCGAGGAGCAAGCTTTTTTTTCACTTGCTGCTCTTTTTTGTTTCGTCTCTGTGTTCCTCGATGAGGGCCACTCTTTCGAGTGGTTTGTCCACAGGGACTCCACATTCGGGTATCGATTCTCCACAGTGAACCGGGGAGCGTCGGTACCTGAACCCCTGTTCGGCAAAGCCTCCCTAGCTATATAAGCTGTGGATAACCTTGGAGAACTTGGCGCTTCGGAATCACTTCCTCGTCGCCGGGGAAGGCGGAATCTAGTGATTTCGAGGATGGAGTCCATGGGATTTGACGCGCTCATGTCGATTTTACGTTTTCGAAGCAATTTCAACAGTTTGCGAGCGTGCAAAATGCAGCTGATCGATCGGCGGAATTCCGAAGGGCGATGTTCGTGTCTGCGAGATGGAGACAGATGATGGAAACCCCTATTTTTCAGGCCTTTCCATCGTTGTGTGTAGGGTTCACGGAACGGTCGGCTCGCTGCGTCAATGACGTGTGCACGATGCAGTTAGCGCGTCTCTCGTCTCTTTGATCGAAGTGGAGCGCACGCGCGTGAGCGAATGCTCGAGGAGCGTGCATGCGTGCGTACATGCATGCGTACACCGTTTTGGTTCGTGCTCACTCGAAGCGACGAAGCGATGACCATGGGAAAGGCGCGGACCAAAACGGGGTCGCGATCGATTCTTCGTCGAGCGAGAACCACACGGACTTCGCGGCTTCGTCGCGAAGCACGTGGAAGCTTTGCGCAGGCATGAAGCCTTGGCCGAGCAGCGCTTTCTGTTTTCCCGTGGCGTCGTGCACGATGTCGAGCACGAGCACGGCGTGCCCCGGTGCACCCGGCAGAACGAAGAAGTCTCCGGCTCGCACGTCGTGGCGGTCGGGCGTCTGCGTATCGCGCGCGAGACTCACGGTGTTTGCGTACGTGAACACTTGGTCGAGGTAGCTGCGAAAGCTCGCGCGTGAGTCGTTAGCGGCAGCGCGATGCTCCCACGTGAGATCCGTACCGCGAATCACGAAGCGATCCCCCATGCGATATCTCGCATAGGTCATGGGGAAACCGGACGACGATCGATAGGTGACGTCGCCTCTTCCGGTTTGCCTTCGCCACTCGGCGTGCATGCGAATGACGGAGTCCGCGCATTGCTGGAGATTCGCAGTGCCCACGTCGATGTCTACCACCGCGCCGAGACGCGCATCGTTCGCCGAGACGATCGTTTCATCGCGATACGAACGAACTTCCGCCGTGCGAGGAAGGAGCGGCAGCGAGCGCAGGAACGCCGCGAACGATCCCGGCGCCGCGGGCACACGATGAAAGTCTTTCGGCGCCGCAAACCGCTGCTCGAGGGAGTCGCGCGATGTGGGGCCCCATCCGTAGACGATTGCATGCGGAGCCGCCCTCGCGTTCGAAGGCGGTTCGGTCGCCGAACTCGCCCCCGACGTCGCACTCGCCCCCGCACGCAGCTCAGAATGCGCTGGCGTCACGCTCGCGCTCGACATCGGCGCCGTCGTCGATGTCGGAGTTGCACTCGCTGTCGCCCGAACGCTCGCTCCTGGCCGTCCATCGCACGCGCCGAGCCCCAGGCCCCCAAGCACGACCACGGACGCAACACGCATGCTCCATCCCAACGCGCGCGGCGCCTCGCGCATTCCCGAAGGTCCTCGTTTGCGTCGCTGACCCGTAGTCTCTAGGCCACGATGTCGCGCGTGAACCACACGCGTGATGGCTCGCGGATGAGCGTGAGCTCCATGCCCGTTTCCAGCCGAACGCGAAAACCGCGTTCCGAGGGCCGCAACCCCATGACCACACCAATGACCGTGGTGCGCTCTCGCTTGTCATCGACCATGATCCAGCGGGGGCGGTCCTCCTCGTCAACCATCACGTCTACGACGAACCACGGAGCTTCGTTTTCGTCGCGCAGGCGAAAGCCCGCATCCGCCGAGAGCAAGCGCTCGGCGACGGAAAGCGCTCGCGGCGCATCGAGGAAGCCCGCGCCGCGATGAAGCAGCAGCACGATGGCGTAGCCGTCTGGCAGCCGATGAAGGAGAAAGCTGCCGCGTTCGGCGCGCACGAGGAGCGAGCGAATGGGTGCGTCGCGCACCTGGGCCGAGACGATCTGCAAGTGCGCCGCCGCCACGCGAAGCTCGAAGGGCTCCTCACGCCCGGCGTAGTCGACCGCCTCGCCATCCATGTCGACGAGAACCGCGCCGTAACAGCCAGGGTAGCGCCGAACGAGATCGGACAGCGTTCGGCTGAACGACGATTCGGCCATGTCGCGCGGCGCTGGCGCCTTGCGGAAGCGCGAGAGCTTACCCACGCCCCCAAGATATCTGTTCGAGCGCTACTTGAGGAGAGGTGCGATCAGACTCGGGTTCTGATTCTGGATGGGCTTGAGCGACATGCCCATCGACGTGAGTAGTGTGGCGTGAATGTCCGAAGGCCTGAGCTTGGCGCCCTTTTGATCCACGAGCCCGGTCGCCATGTCGATCGGCTGCGCCGCCGTTTGCTTGTCGCTCGAGGCCCCGATGACTTGATTGCCGCGGATTTTCGGGCCGGCGAGGAGAACGCTTCCCGAAAGGTGATGGTCCCGCCCCGCACGGCTGTTGAGGAGCGGGGTGCGAGAGAACTCGCTGAAGACGAGGAGCGTCGTACGGCTCCAGACCGACCCACCGTCCCTGTGGGGTTGAGACTTGAGATAGGCAATCAAACGTCCCAGCGCATCGAGACCGGTACGGAGCTTGGTGGCGTGGTCCACGTCCCAGTCGAAGTGGTCGTCGAGGTCGTCCGCGAGCTCCACGGAGACCGCCGTCGAGACGCCCCGCGCCAGCGCTTGAGCGGCGATGGCAGCGCGCCCCCGCGCAGAAGCCAAGTCGGTCGCGTTTTGGATGCCCATTGCAGAGAAGAGCGGCGCCACGTCCGGGGAGGGATTCGTGAGGTTGAACTGGAAGAGAGACGAAGCACTCGACTTGGCAACGAGATGCGACTTCTGCGTCAGTTCGCGCAGGATGGTCATCTTCCTCTGCTGGTCAAATTCATGCACAGCACACGTATCGCTCGCCGCTTGGAAAGCCTCGAGTGCTGCACCACTTGCAGGGTCGAGAGGGGTTCCGAGTGGCCGAAGAACGGTTTGAAGATCGGCAGCCCCTCGAACCGTCGTCGCCGTCGCGAACGATGGCATGCCTTCGTTGTACGACTCGGTAGACACGGCGAGATTGGGAAGGAGCGTGGTACCGCCCGCGGCGCTCGCGACGAGTGTCGTCATGGCACTTCCGCTAGCAGCGAGGCCCCTCGGAAACTTGCCGGTGAGGAGATATCGTCGCCCGACTTCGTGCGTGAGGGTATCCATGGATACGCCACGGCAGATGGCGAGGTCGGCATAGTGCGCCATGAGGCTCTGCGGCACCGCGGGGCCAAATGTCAGATTGCCAGCCTTTTGGACGCCGGTTGCGTTGCTGGCAAGGACTGCCTTGACGTCTGTGTCGCTCACGATGTCGTACGCAGGACAGATGCCGCTGCCGCCCGCTCTTCGTGCGGCGGCATCTTGAAAGCGCGGGTCCGTGTTGTCCCTCGGGTCGAGGGCAAGCAGCTGATCCCAGCCTCCAGACATGTAGGCGACGAGGAGTAGATTCGAATTCGGGACTTCGGCATGAGCGAGACGCATGTCGGACGCCACGTGGCGAAGGATGGACACGCCTCCGGCGACACCGAGAATTTGGAGCAAGGTTCTGCGTGAGATGTTCTGTTTCATGACGCTGGCCTCAGTAGACGTGGAACTCGGGAGCGGTCACGAGTGCGACGCACACCACCTTCCAGGCGTCGCGAGTTTTCTGAATCGGCTCTGGCGCCGTAGAAGCAAGGGCAGCTGCGGCAAATAGATTGCGCAGCGGCTCCGTTGCCGCCGTGTCTTCCTTCGGGACGTAGATGCCGTGGAATCGCAGCTTCAAGTAACGGAGGTTTGCGTCGATGGCAGCTGCGTTCGAGGCGACCGAATCCTCTTTCGAAGCGAAGCGCAAAAGGACACGCGTGTTCGGGTCCGTGCGCACGTCGTCGGCATCGAGCACTTGCGTGCAGAGACTGCGGGCCGCATCGTCGGCGAACTTGACGTACAGGAGCGACGGCTCTAGGGCTTCGTCCGTGTTGACGATGTAGTCGGGTTCACCGAGCGATGCCGCGATCGATCCTTCGAGGGCCGGCTTGTTCCCATCGAGGTTCCACGTGATGGGACGCCCCTTCGAATCGCTTCCGAAGATGACGGGAAAGGATGCGCGCCATTGATCGACACTGAGACGCCGCGGCGCCGCAGAGGCCCTCGGCGCGTCGATACTCGGGTGTTCGAGGGGGCCCGTGGGAATCCCATTGCCAACCTCGACGGTGACGGAAGCGTCGTCCGCACACGCGACGAACGCAGCGAATGCGAGCGGAAGTGCGTAGAGAATGCTTCGTTGGTTCATCGAACGCTCCGATATTCCGGCAGAGATACGATCTGCTTCACGAGCCACGGAAAGCTGTACTGTACATCTTGAAAGCCTTGGGAAAGGCGCGTGAGAAGGGGCCGGTCTTCCGCGTGCTCTCCTTCGATGCGGAGGTCCTGTTTGACGAGGCGCGTATACAGGTAGCGAACGGTGGTTCGTGCAAAGGTACCGTCGGCGATGATGGCTTCCGCGAGCTTGCGAGGCCCCTTCTCGATGCTGTCGGGATAGTCGTCGTGCTCGGCAGCAAACTGATAGGCACGGAGCGACCCGGCGTGCGGTTCGTCGCTCCCGGTGACGTAGAAACGGTCGCAGAAGGTCCTGTCTTTGGCGCCTCCGCCGAGGATGCAGTCCGGCCGCGAGCGAGGGAACGCGAGACGATCCGCGAGAGGCGCAGACCCCGCCTCGGAAAAGTTTGAAAAGTGAGCGGCCAAGGGCTCTAGCGTTTGGTGACAGTACTGGCAGTTGCAGCGCTGCGTCAGGTCGGCACTGTCGTCCGAACAGCCTGCCTGGGGCTCGAGCTTCGATGCGGGGACGAAGTATTCCCCCATGAACGCGACGCGAAAGCGATTGGCGCGACTTCGATTCGTTTGAAACCGGAGCAGGTATCCTGGCGTCGTGAGGATGCCGGCGTGGAGGGGGCTCCTCGAGTTCACTTTCCACGTCATGTCCGTGAAGTCCATGTCGTTCGGTGATTCGTCGGCTCCGGGCACGTTGTAAGTGAGATTGAGGACGCTGTTCTTCGCGGCGTGTTTGCGCCAATACGCGATGGGACCGTTCTCTTCGATGTCTTGCGCGAGCAGCAAATCAGTGTACGGCCGCGCCCCCGTCGTGACGCGGTCGATGGCGCGCCCAACTTGCTCCCGGAAAGAGGCGAGCAGCGTCGGCTCCGCCGCGCTGGTGTAGCAGAAGCGCAAGTTGGGACCACAACCACACGCGGGCTCCCTTTGGGCTTCCGGCGTCCCGCATCGAATGGTGACGCCTCCCTTCGTGACCGAAAGCGTTTCTTGGGCGTCGAAGGCGCAGACCTTGATGGGGTTTTGCGGGTCCCAATACGGCGCCACCATGCGGTACCCCTCACGCGTGACCCCCTCCACGACAGGGACGTTCGCCGGTCGAAACTCGCCCGGACACGCGGGGTCGAACTCGGTCTGGAGCAGGTCGTTGCAGATGGCTTCGGGTGAATGTCGAACCGCGTTCAAGCGTGCCACCAGCGGAACGACGTAGAGCTTTCCTTGCCTCGGGGTCAGCTTGTTCGCCGGCCCCGACATGTGCACGTTGGCGACGTTCGGCCAGAGCAGGTTCTCGTGATAGCGACGCATCCCGAGCCGGAACCCCTCCGACTGCACGAAGCGGTCGACGAGTTCGTCGGGAACGCCCTGACTCGACTCGAGCGAGACGTATTCTTCGTACATTGGGCTGCTCTGCCGCAGGTCGAACGAGAGCCGACGGAGAAGCTGGTACTTGTCGAGTTCGTGCGGCGCTGAACAGGTGTCCGGAACCTCCGCCGAACCCACGTGACTTCGGAGGAGGAGGACGGCTCCGGCAGCGAGAAGCGATATGCGTGCATGTTGCATGTAGAAACTCTCCTTTCAGAGCGGTGTGCCGCTCGCCTGCCATCGCAAGACGACGCGGTAGTCCGCGGGCCGCAGGGTGCCGGCACGGGCCGGAGGCATCACCGGTCGGTTGGCGCCGCGAAGTCGAAGGGCGATCTCCGAGGCAGCGCTCTTGGCCACGTCGAATCGATCGAAGGCGCGGATGGGTGCTCCGTCGGCACCCGTTGCATGACAAGACTGACAGTGGGCAATGACGAATGGCTTCACGTCCCGTTCGAAGGAAACAGGCTTGCCCGTTCGAAACGCGTGCAAGCCACCCTGTGAACGAGTCCACGTGTCGCCATGGGCATCGACTGCGAGGTCAATGGCGCCGGCCACGCTCCCCACGACGTGGGGTGACGTGGCGCCGTCCCACGAGACCACATCGTCCCCAACGAGCGCGACGACGGAATCGAAGCTCGTCGCGACGCTTCGCACGGAAGCGGGAGGCATACCACCTGCTGCGAACGTGCGGTGCTCGATGATGCCGCTTGGCGAGCGTGACCATAGCCCTGTGGTCGTTCCAATATGGAGCGTGCCGTTCTCTGCGCGAGCGGCGGAGGTCGGATGGCCGACACCTTCGGCGAGGCGCACGATGGCGCGCGAATGCGTATCGAGTTCCCAGAGAGCTTCCGCTGCGACGAGGAGCGCAAGGTGGTCGTCGATGCCTGCGATTCGCTCAATCTCCGAAGTTCCAACGAGCGACAGGGGGACGAGGCCGTTGCCGTGCCAAACGAGAGCTCCTTTCCGCGTCGTGAACCAGAGCGTTTCACTCGGCCCTTGATTCGTGACGCTGAGCGTCTTCGCACCAGCCGCGACGACCGCTTCACTGATGGGCGACGGGATGAGCGTCGTGGACGACGCCTGGTACAACCCGCGATCGGAGAGCACGAGCCCATCGGCATCCCCCGGACCTCGGGCAGCAATCGCGAGCGGATTACCGACGACGCTCGTTTCGCCGCGATCCGACGCGACGAGCATCGGTGCGAACGAACCATCTCCGACGTTTTCTCGAAGCACACCCTCCTTCATGCCCACGACGATGGCGCCACGCGCTTCGCCGAGAAACGTGGGTACCGAGGGCAATGCGATGTTCGACGGGACCTGCATCGCGCCTCGAATCGGCGCCCCGGGAGTTTCGAGCGGCCTTCGCCCAACTGCGTCCTCAGCACTACACGCAATGGTAGGCGCAAGCCACGAGGCGGCGAGAATGACGAGCGCACGCAATCGCATGGCCCCCCCTCAAGCAACATGAGTGCCGACGATGCCGAGACCTGCACGCGCCAGCCCACGCACACATTCCGCTTACTTGGAACGTTACCCCCTGGACGCAAGAGAGTTCTGTTCGGTCAGTCGCGTCGTTCCATGATCGAAACGTTCGCGAACGGTTCGTTCGTCAAGGCGAAGGGGTGGGCGAAGGTTCCGCTCCGAACACCTTCTGCATTTCCGTCTCCGCGGCCAAAGAGACTTCGACGGGTCTGGCTTTGCGGAGCGATGCGAGAAGCGCGCCGCGGATGCGCGCGGCCCGTGCCGCGACCACTTCGAGACCGATCGCTTGGGAGATTTCGGCGTCCGACAAGCGTTTGGGCGCGACACGCTCCACGAGGCGAATCACGTGGAAGCCAAAGGGCGTCTCGACGACGGGACTCGTATCGTTCACCTTCTCGATGGCGAATGCTGCTTTCGTGAACGTGAGGTCCATGATGCCGCCTTCGCCCTCGGTGGTGTAGCCGTCCGAGGCGATTGGCGGAATGGGCTCGGGTTGCACTTCGTAAGGACCAGGAACCGAGGCAGCTCGCTTGAGAAAGTCTTCTTCGCTCGTGGCCTCGAGCAGCACCTTGCGCAAGTTCTCCGCTTGTTCGCGGCCCGCACGTGCAAACTGGGTGTCGTCGGCCGAGCGCGGTTTGACCACAGCATGAACGACGCGCACCGCATCGGGGCGATCGAACGCGCGCCAGTTGACGCGACGTGCTTCGGCGATTTCGTCTTTCGTGGGTGGTCCCTTGACCTGCGCTGCAAAGAGAATCTGCCGTTCCGCCCAGCGGGCGCGCGCTGCGCGAAGGCGGCTCTGCGTCACGATGTCTCGGTCCATGTGCTTCGCGAGTGCTGCTTCGGCGAAAAGGGCATCTTCGATCGCGAGGTCGAGCGCCTGCGCTGGCGAAACGCCTTGGCCCTTTGCGACGGACGCGACGTGATACGTGGCGATGACCTGTGAGCCGACGTTGGCGACGGCGGCACCGCCGAGATCCTTCTCTTTCGGAGGTTCCGGCTTCGAGCCGCACGACCACGAGAGCGTGAGCACGACCAGAGCCCCGAGGCGACCGAGCGACCGTGAGACCCGAGACATCACGATGCGCCTCCGCGCGTCGCAGGGGGCAGCCGAGAGGAGCGAACACGCGCACGCGGACGCTGGCTCGCATAGAGGACGCCTACGTAGGAGAGAAGCAGCAAAGCTCCGAGCCCGGCGCCCACGTCGTTTTTATGTGCAATTTGCACCAAAATGAACAACGCCAGCGCAAAACTCGCCCCCAAGTACACGAGAGAGAGAATGCGCTGGACCATGTGCTTCGAACGCCGGCGCTAGTTGCGCCAGACCTTGTCCATCTCGTTCGAGAGCATGAACAAGAGATTGAGGTAATAGGCCACCATCTGCCCCGAGTTCGGCGCGAGGGTGATCGACGCGGGGCAATCGAGCGAAAGGAGATCCCGATTGGCCATGAAGTGACCTCGGTTGAACGACCCCAGCGTTTGGAGAAGTGCGCCCTGCCCCTCCTGGGAGATGCGCCGAAGCATGCCGTTTGCCCAAGAGAGCTCTTCGGGCTCGCCGGAGAAGAAGACGTGGGGGCCCAGAAACAGCTTTTGTTCCGTGCCATCGTCGTCGTCCCACTCGTCGCGCGTCATGGACTCACCCGCGTGCTGTTTCGCGTCCGGGTCGACCTGAATGTAGAAGCTGTTCTCGAGTTCGATGGGGTTCATCTTGAGTTCGAGCGTCACCGAACCGAACGACACGCTGATGATCATGCGCGCCGGGCGACCGTTGAAGTAGCCCGTGATGTGGAGAGCATCGCCCTCGTCGCGCCATTTCATCTGCCCGCCAATGACGGGGATGAGGCGCTGGGCGCACTCGACTGCGATCGGCTTCTGCTGCTCTTCGTCGAGAAAGAAGTATTGGTCCGGTGTCATGCGCGTTCAAGGTTGCCTTGGCGCAAAAGCTCCGTCAAGATCGCCTTTCGGTTCGGCGATGACGACGAGCAGGAACACGGTAACGCAATGCAACGTGTGCTCCATTTGCGGAGGAGCCTGGGTCGGCAGCGGTCCCCAGAACACGACGTGCACCGCCTGCGGACTTCCGAGTACGCCTACGCGCGCACCACAGGCTCCGCGGGACTTTTCTTGGGCGCGTGTCGAAGCGCGCACGACGTGTCCCGATTGCGGTGTCACGTCGCCGTTGAACGGTCTCCTGTTCGCGCCAACGATTTCTTGTTCGAAGTGCGGCGCGACGCATGCATTCGATGCGCGCGTCTGGCAAAGGCTCCTTCCGATGGTCCACGAGATCGTCGACCTCGCGGGCACGTCGGTGGCCGTCCTCGAAATGCCGGCGCTCGCCTCTGGCAGCAACCCGCATGCTCATGTCGGTGTCCAAATCGCCACTCGAGACATCGTCGAACCGAACGCGGTAGCTGGCCGCGAGCGACTGAGCCTCCGCGTCGGTCCAGGTATGCCGGTAGACGGCGAGCTCGTCGACGCACGCACGAGCGGGCAAGCGTTGCACGTGGTATCCGCCGACGTCGGGTCCATCCGGGTGGCTGGCGCGGAGCAGAAACCGTGCTTGTTCCGCCTGCCGCCCGAGGCACTCGCACTCTACGGCCCCCTGCGTGCCGCCGTCGCCCCCGCACATCGTGCAGATTACAAATATTCGATCCTGAAGCAGGACAAGGGGTCGTCTCACATTTGCTGCTCGCGTTGCGGAGCGCCGGGAACCACGCAGGACGGCGTCAAGTTGCTCTGCGCCTATTGCGGGACCACCTCGCTCGTCTCGGGGAGTCACTGGCACCAGCTCGGCATCGGCAAGCCACGGGTGGTTGGGTTCTGGCTTCTCTTCGCGGGCGCGAGCGCGCGAAGAAGTGAGCTCGCGAAGCGGGGCGGGGCGGACGATATTCAAGCGCAGATTCGCGCGGCGGCGCTTGCAGCAGCGGGTGGCCATGGTCCGCGCTGGGAGTGACATAGCAAACACGTCACCGTGACGGGTCACCCCACTCCTTGCACGGCGGCGGCGGCAATGTCGGAGTCTCCATGAGCGGAGCTACATCGGGAGGGAGCCTGCGCCAGAGATAGAAGGGCGGTGCGGAGGCGACGATCTTGTAGCCTTCGGTCTCCGGTGAAGGAAGCGGGAGGTAGTTCCCGTAGACCAAGATGGAGTCGTAGAACGCCGAGTCTCGCGCATCGAAGTAGCAGGGCATGTTGAACCAAAAGGCGTGCCGCTTTCGCGGGGAGGCCTTGTCCTGCATGGGCCAGTGCGACAGGGATGCGAAGGAGTACTGTGCGAGACCACCGCGCTGCGCGACGATCGCAGAACCAAGGTGCACCCACGGCGGGAAGTGCGTGAGCCGAGACTCGAGGTCGTAGTTCATGATGAAGGTGCGAGACCCGAACGGGATGCTCCGCGTGATGCGATCGAAGCCACGAAGCTCCGCCTCCCCCGCTTTCACTTCTCGAAAAGCAACGAGCGTCGTGAGCACCGACGCCACGCCGATGAGGACCGCGCCAACCTTCGCCTCCCGCGTCCGCGAGCGATGAAGCAGCGCCAAGAAGGCGCACACCATGATCGGCGCCAAACGCTTGTTCACCATGTAGACGGAGTCGTACCGAAGCGGGAGCGCGAGCATCACCGCAAGGACGGCAATGAGTGGCCACGCAAGGAAGATGGCGCGCCCCTTGATTCGGAGCCCAGCAGCCGCATACCCGCTGCGAAAGAGAATGAAGATCGCAATCCAGTAGAGGGCCGCGGCAGCGTCATCCCAAGGGCCCTTCCAGAGATCGAAGGTCCACGACGGCAATTGGTACGCCGTCACCCAAGGCGCTGCGAAGGCGGCTCCCCCCTCCCCTCCGCGGGATGCGATTCGCACGTAGGGAAGCGCGAGCGCCAGACTCGTGAACGGAACCCAAACGAGGGCCGAAGGCCTCCGTGGGCGCGGGAGGTCGCGGCGCAAGCGTGCAAGGACGACCCAGCCGACGTAGGTGAACAGGAAAAGCCCGTACACCATCGTGTGAAGGAGCGAGAGGACGAGCGCGATGGACAGGGTTCCTAGAGCGAGCCCCACGGTCGGCTTGCGCACGAGGCGGGCCCCGCACGCGAGACCAAAGAAGAAGAGCGGGATCGCCGCGATGAAGGGCACGAACCCGAACTGGAGCGGGCGACTCCAGAAGAAGGGTGCAGCACACGCACCAAGGGCGCGCTCGCGACCGAGAGCACCAAGGAACGCCGCGACCGCAAACGGAAGCCCCACACACACGACCGTGAGCAGGATGCGATGCGCCAGAATGGCGTCGCCGAAGATCCGCGTCAGGACGGCCCCTATCGCGTCGTAGAGCCAATACGGCGTCTTGTCGAACGCAAACGTGTAATATTCATCTATCTTCCAGGCCGCGTCCGAGCGATGCACGAGAGCTGCACTGACGGCCTCGTGCTCGGCAAGGTCCGTGAACGGCAGATAGCGTGCACACCATAGGGGGAATGCGGCAAAAATGCCGGCCGCGAGCAGGAGAAGGTGCGGACTGCGTGGTTTCGTCACGGACTTCCCGCCGTGATCGCGCCGAGGATCGAAATGGCGATCATCGAGGCGATGAAAAGAGCAGGGAGGATGAACGATAGCCGCATGACGTTGGGCTCAGGTTCGAAGCAAACTGTACGCGACCACGACGGAGACAACGAGCAGCGTCGCCAGCACGCGGAGCACCGTTCGGAATGCCGTAACGGTCACCTTCGCATCGGAGGTCGTGACGAACACTCCGAGCAGCTTCGTCGAAAGGCCGATGAGGAGCAGCGAGAGCACGATGGACGCGACGCGGAGAAGGACCGCACGCTCCGCCGTCTCTTGTGTCCACCCATAGCCTTGAAGAACGATGGAAAGTGCAAACGCGACGCCGAGCAAGAAGCCGAAGGTCGACTTGGCTTCGCCCCTCGTTCCTTTGAGCGGCTTTACGGCGAGCGCACTATCTGGCGTGCGCCTGAGCGCCGGGGCAGCACTCGCCAGCGCAAAGAGCAGCCAGCCCAACACACCCGCCGTGCCGCGCGCCGTGTCGAAGGTGGAGAGCGCACGTGGTGAGGCAACGAGGAAACTCCCGCTCGAGAAAAGCGTCATGCCCCACACGACCGCGGGAAGCGCGTACTTCTCTCGACCTCCCGTGGATGCAGCCATGAGCCCGAGAAGGACGCTGGTGATTGCGAGGAGTGCGAAGAACTGGGAGAGCGTCGTCCCGCCTTTTCCGAAGGCAACAGGCGCGACCGTGATGGCCCATGCGTAGAGCGCCGGCACGCTTGCCTGAACGATGGGCGAGGCGAAAAAGGGTTTCTTTGCGCCTTCGCGCTTCGTCACGGCTCGGCTCGGAGGCGTGTCAGCTTGGTCGCGGAAACGAGTTTCGATTCTTGCTCTTGCGGCGTGCTGATTCCGAGTTTCTTCCAGAGATCGCGATCGAGCAAATGTGTAGCATGCACATTTTGTGTCGCATGGAGCATGACCTGCTTGAGGCCCGGATGCTTCGCTTCCATGTCTTCCAAGATCTTGCCGACTTGCTTCCGCTGGAGGTTTTCTTGGGAACCGCAGAGGTCGCAGGGCAAAATGGGAAACGCCATGAGCTCGGCGAAAGCGCGAATGTCGTCCTCGGCGCAGTACACGAGCGGGCGAATGACCGTATGCCTTCCTTCATCTGCGACGAGGCGCGGCGGCATGGCTCCGATCTGGCCCGCGAAGAAGAGATTCAAGAGCAGCGTGTTCAGTACGTCTTCGCGATGATGTCCGAGTGCGATCTTCGTGCAGCCGAGCTCGGTTGCGAGGCGATACAGGATGCCGCGACGCAGGCGAGAGCAGAGCGAGCAAAACGTCTTCCCCGCAGGAATCTTGTCGGTGACGATGGAGTAGGTGTCTTCCTTGACCATCTGGAAGTCGCACCCCTCGCGCGCCATGTACTCGGTCAGGCGCTCACCTGGATAGCCCGGGTGCCCTTGGTCGATGTTGATGACCTTCAGCGAAAAGTCGACCGGCGCGCGCTCACGCATGAGGCGCAGGAGGTGCAGCATCGTGTAGCTGTCTTTGCCGCCGCTCACGGCAACCATGATCTTGTCGCCGTCTTCGATCATGGCGAAGTCGGCTAGCGCCTTCCCCATGGCGCGCGTGAGCTTCTGCTCGAGCTTGTCTCTTTCGGGGGACGGCGCGCTGCGAGTGGGCATGGGGGTGAGAGGCGGGTGCGGCGGTCAGCACCCGACCGAACTAGGCGGTGAAGCGCTCGACCAAGCTTGCAAGGCGCGGAACCGCGGCCTCGACGTTCTTCTTCGCACTGCCACGGAGCTTGTCGTAGGTGCCCTTTACGACACCGCTCGAAGAGCGCGCGGCTTTGCCGTCGGTGATGGTGAGGAGCGCATCGGCAACGCGACCGGAGTTTTGCTCGAGGAACTTCCCGACGGGTTTGCTGCCGGAAATGGCTTCTTGGTACATGGGCTCGAGGGCCGTCGCGAACTCCGGGATGAGATCGGTCACGACCTTGCGCACGAAGCCAGGCTTCACGCCTTTGATGGCGGAGAAGCCAGCCTTGATCGCAAGACCGGAAAGGCCGCTCTTGTCTTGCACTTCCAGGTCGATGAGCTCACAGCAAGCATCGACGACTTGGTCTTTTTTGGCGTCGTTGGTCAGAACGTCAGCGAGGCTCGGCATCGAGTAGGCACCTTTCCGAAAGGCTTCGCGCCTTTGCAGCGCGTAGAAAGACAGGGAGATCGGCCTTAGCACACGTTTCGAGTCGACGCGAATCCATCGAAATACGGGCAGTTTCCCTCGACGCGTGGGCGCGTGCATCCCCGACGGCCCGGCAGTGATACCTACATGTGCCTACATACCGTTCTCGCGACCGCCGGGCTTGCCGCCGGCGAGACGCCGAACGAAGGCACGGGCGACGAGAAAGCCAATCCGCGGGAGATGCCGAAGGCGAAGCTTCGATTGCTCGTCCCCATAGCGCGGCACGACGGTAACGTGCGCAATGCGTGCTCCCGCGAGCGCGAGGTGCGAGAGCAGGTCGTTGGGGTAACCGAAGCCGGGCCAGAGCGCATCGAGCGGGAGGGCCGCGCACGCCTCGCGGGTGATCGCCGTGTACCCGCACTGGCTGTCCGAGATGGGAACGCCGATCGCCATCGAGGTGAGCCTCGAAAAGACCTGCCCCCCGAGGTAGCGCCCCTTCGGCATGCGTGCGCGCACGTCCGGATGCCGAAAGCGATCGCCTTTCACGTAGTCGGCTTCGTCCGAGGCGATAGGGCCTAGGAGCGCGGGCAAATCGGCGGGGTCCATTTGCCCGTCGCCTGCCATGACGACGATGACGTCACGCACGTTCTTTTGCGTTCCGCGAGCAGCACGTTCGCGAGCATGCGCGTAGCCCGTCGCGATGGCTGCACCGACGCCGCGATTTCTTTCGTGGACGAGCAACGTCGTTCGCGCGTCTTTTTGGATGGCATCTCTCGTGCCGTCGGTGCTGGCGTCGTCCACCACGATGATCTCGTCGACCCACGTGGGAATCTCGGCGAGCGTTCGCGCAATCCGCGGAGCTTCGTTGAATGCGGGTACCACGATGAAGACCGCTAGTTCGCCAACCTGACACGGAAACGTCACAGTGGTCCGATAGGGATGAGGCTGCTACACAACGGCGGGGCCGAAGGCAGCAAACAAGAAGGTACGTTCATGGCGAAGATTCTGGTCGTCGAGGATGAAGCGGATATCCGGCAGGTCCTCGAATACAACCTGCAGGCCAAAGGTCACAAGGTCTACCTCGCAGGTCGTGCCAGCGAAGGGATGAAGCTCGCACGAGAGAAGGTGCCTGACTTGGTCTTGCTGGATCTCATGCTTCCGGACATGCCTGGTACCGAAGTGTGCAAAACCCTCAAGGCAGACGCTGCACTCAAGAACACCAAGATCGTGATGGTGACCGCCAAGGGCGACGAAATCGATCGCGTGGTCGGGTTCGAGCTCGGCGCGGACGACTACGTCGTGAAGCCCTTCAGCGTCCGCGAGCTCATGCTCCGCGTCGAGGCCATTTTGCGCCGCTCCGAGACCGAGGAGAAGCAGGGTGTGACGTTCGAATTCGGCCGCCTCAAGGTCGACCGTGGCGCCCATCGCGTCTGGGTGCAAGACGTCGAGGTGGAGCTCACCGCACTCGAGTTCAAGCTCCTCGTCACGCTCCACGACCGCAAGAATCGCGTGCAAACACGCGCAGCCCTCCTGAACGACGTGTGGGGCATCGAAGCCGATATCACGACACGCACCGTCGACACGCACGTGAAGCGCCTGCGCGAGAAGCTTGGCGCCGCGGGCGACTACATCGAAACGGTACGCGGGGTTGGCTACCGATTCGCCGAAGACGCGGCTACCATCACGGCTGAATGATGCGTCTCGACAAGCGGGGCCGGCGTTACGGCCTCCGCGAACGACTGCTCCTCGCGAACCTGCTCACAGCAGGCGTCGTAGTGGCGCTCGCGTTTTTGTTCGATTTCGCGCCGACGGGCCGCGTTTGGATCATGTTCGGGGTGCTGCTCGTTTCGATTTCGGCGGTCACGTACCTCGAAGGCACGCAATGGCTCGACCGCCTCCAGCGGCTTCGGTGGACGGTCCAGCGTCTCCAGCGAAAGGGCGGTATCGGAGAAGAAGGCGACGAGCTCGACGACCTCGGCGAGCGACTGACCGAGGTGGCCGAGCGGTACGAGACCGCGGTGACGGAGCTCCGCACGGAACAAGACCTCTCGAAGCGCATTCTCGAAGGCATGCAAGAAGGCGTGCTCCTGCTCGATCGACAGCATCGAATCTTGATGGCGAATGCCGCGCTCAAAGAGATGCTCATTCTCGGGCCAGACGTTCACGGAAAGCCGCTCGTCGACGTCGTCAGCAAGGCCGAGCTCAGTGAGCTCGTGACCACCGCCGCACAGGAAGGTGCAGGGTCCACGGAACTCGAACTCGAGGGACTGCGTCCCCGCCGTGTCATCGTCCGTGCACTTCCGCTCTCGGGGTCTGGCGGCGGCATTCTTGCCGTCTTCGTCGACGTGACAGACATTCGCCGCCTCGAAAACCTGCGTCGTGAGTTCGTTGCGAACGTCTCGCACGAACTTCGAACACCCGTCACGAGCGTCCTTTCCGCCGCCGAAACGCTGCGCGAGGCCATCGTCGTGAACCCGACCGCGGCGGAGAAGTTCGTCGGCATCATCGAACGAAACACGGAGCGCCTGCGACGGCTCATCGAAGACATCCTCGACCTTTCGCGCATCGAAGCCCGAGAATTGAAGCTCGCGCGCGAGCCCATTCTGCTTCGCCCGTTCTTCGAGCACGTGTGCGCTCTCTTCCGAGATCGCGCCGACAAACGCGGCATGACGCTGACCTGCTCCGCAGACCCGACGGGAACGCTCCTCGCGGACAAGCGCGCGCTCGAGCAGATTCTCGCCAACCTGGTCGACAACGCCGTGAAGTATGCACGAGAGCGCGGCACGATTTCCCTCTCGGCAGAGATTGGAACGGACACGACTCTCGTGGTCGTGGCGGACGATGGTCCCGGTATCGACCGCGTCCATCTGACGCGTCTCTTCGAGCGCTTCTATCGCGTCGACCCAGGCCGCTCGCGCGAAGCAGGCGGGACGGGCCTCGGCCTGTCGATCGTGAAGCATCTCGCAGAAGCCATGGGGGGCAGCGTACGCGTCGAGAGCGAGGTGGGCAAAGGTACCTCCTTCCTCATCGAGCTGCCGAACCGCGAGCCTCCGCTCAGCACGAGGCCCCCCATCAGCTTCGACAGCACGCCGCCTCCACCCGTGCGCGTGAATTGATGGGAGGAGGCCCGAAACGCCATCGGGCTGCCCCAAGCTGCGTCGAGACAGCCCGTTCGGCGATGCGTTCCGGAGCGTTCAGGTCGCCGCGGGAGCGCTGAGCGCCGCGCTCGCTTGCTCCACCAACTTCACGAAGGTGAGGACACCGTGACCGGTGCCGCCCTTCGGGTCCCAGCGGAACGAACGGTCGGCCATCGCCGGGCCCGCGATGTCGCAGTGGATCCAGTTCTTCGTGTCTCCGATGAACTCGCGGAGGAAGAGAGCGGCTGTGATCGAGCCACCGAAGCGGTCGCCCATGTGCTTGAGGTCCGCTGTATCGCTCTTCAACTGGTCTTTGAGCTCCTCGAGGAGGGGCATGCGCCACATCTGCTCGCCGCCACCCTTGACCGCCGCGTCGAAGAGGCCCGCAGCCTCGTCGTTCGATGCGTACCAACCGGAGCACGTACTACCGAGCGCGACGACGCAAGCGCCCGTAAGCGTCGCGTTGTCGAGGAGGAAGTCCGGCTTCAGGCGATGCGCGTAGGTGAGCGCGTCGGCCAGGATGAGGCGTCCTTCGGCGTCGGTGTTGATGATCTCGACCGACTTGCCTTCGTAAGACGTCCACACGTCGCCGGGGCGATAGGAATTGCCGCCCGGCATGTTCTCCGCGCACGCGAGGATGCCGTGCACTTCGACGTCGGGGCGAAGCGCCGCGACGGCTTGCATGAGACCAACGACGTTGGCCGCACCGGACATGTCGTGCTTCATCTCTTGCATACCGGCGGCCGGCTTGATGCTGATACCGCCCGTATCGAACGTGATGCCCTTGCCCACGAACACGATGCGCTTCTTGGCAGGAGCGTTCTTCGCAGCGGCGCCAGCGGGCTTCGCGGGGTGGTATTCCATGTGGACGAGGCACGGTTCGTTCGCGCTGCCCTGACCGACTGCTTGGAGGAGCCCCATACCGCGCTTCTTCACTTCCTTGAAGTCGAGGACGGTGACCTTGAGCCCGGACGCCTTGCCGACCTCGACCGCCGCTTGCGCGAGCGAGGCGGGGAAGATGACGTTCGGCGGCTCGTTCGAGAGGTCGCGCGCGACATTGACGCCTTCGGCGACCTTCTGGCCGAGGTCGATACTTCGCTTGTCTGCAGCGCTCACGGATTCGGTCGTGTAGATCGTGACGTTCGAAAGCGTGACCTTCGGCTTCTTGTCGGCCGTGAAGTACTTGGTGAAGCGATAGGCGCCGAGCGTGATGCCTTCGGCCGCTTCCCGAAGCATGGGCAGGAGGCCCTGCGGAAGGACGATGGCGAGGCTCTTGGCCTTCTCGCCGACAGCTGCCTTCGCAATCTTCGCGAACACCTGACGCACGTCGGTCGCGGTGAGCTTCGCCTTGTCACCAAGGCCCACGACCACGAGCCGCTTCGACTTCAGACGCCCGAGGGTGGCGATCGACACGGACTGATCGCGCTTGGCCTTGAAGTCCTCGTCCTTCAAGTGAGCGAGGAGGGCGCCGCGCGTTTGACGATCGAACGCGTCGATGGGTGCGGCGAGCCCGGCCTTCTTGCTCTCGTAGGGAGCGAAGACGAGTGCAGCGACGACATCAGCTTGGGCTTCCAGGGGTTTCGCGGTGCGGATAGTGATTTTCATGTCTGTTTTGGGACGCGCTTCGATTGCGAGGCGCGGTCGCCCAGTGATCCTTCGGTGAATGCGGAACTATAGGTCACCCCTTTCGGGAATGACAAGGATCGAATCGGCCGCCGACCTGCTGCTTGGTGCACCGCCCCTTCACATCCTGCCACGTCCTGGCACGTCTCGGGCGCTCCTAGCTAATCGGCGTGCGCCGCGCTCTCGCCCGGCTCCGTGTGAGCGTGGCTTGGCTTCGACGCATCGACTGCCTCTCCCACGGCGAGAATGGCCCTGCGCAGCGCAATGGGCCCAAAAAGCTCAGCGAGCATGACCGCTCCGAAGAGCGCTGCACTCGCAGGTTTCCCCCATGTCGGGAATTGCCGCGCGACGAGTACGCACAGGCCGATCGAAATACCCGACTGCGGATACATGCAGGATGCAATATATCCACGGTGCGCTTCCGGGACTTTGCCGATGCGCGCACCGATGCGTGCACCCAGATAGAGAGCGATCGCGCGAAGTGCTGCGAGGACGAGTGCGACGACCGCGACTTGCCGAAACGCGCTCCAATGCAAGCTCGCGCCCGCGACGGCGAAGAAGACCGCAAACACGGGCAGCCGTGCGGGCTCCATGTCCTTCACGAGTTTGCTTCCCTCGAGGTCCGTGAGGTTCTCGAGAAAGATGCCCGCGGTGAGGCATGCGAGCAGTGGGTCCAAGTGCAACTTCGACCCGGCCTCGGCGCACGTGAAGCACATCGCGAACACGAACAGCGCCACGCGCCGATGGATGAACTTCAAATAGAGGAGAAGAACGAGTCCCAGCACGAGACCGAGAAGCATCGATCCGAAGATATGCACGAGGAGACCTTGGAGGTCCGAACCACCCCCTGAACCGAACGTACGACCGGCGATGGCGTTGGACCCCGCGAAGGCAAAGAGAATGATGATGTCGGCAACGATGACAATACCGAGAGCCATCTGCGAATAGGGCCCTTTTGCCCCCGATTCGGCGAGAAGCGCGATGTTCACCATGGGCGACAGGGACGCGAGCACGACGCTCATCACGAGGATGGCCGCCGCCTTTTCGGACCACGTCATGTCGGTCATGAACGCGAGGAGCCCTCGCGTCGCCGGGAAGTATTGAATCGCGAAGAGAAAGCCGCCGGTCAGGAGCATCGTGAACGGCAGTGCGACCGCGGTGACGGCAAGAATCGCCCGGAAGCGCGGTCGAAGGCGCTTGAGATTGAGCTCGGCACCGGCGGCGAGTGCAATGAGCCCGATCGCGACGTTGTTCACCAGCTTCAGGTCGAGAAGCATGCGTTCCGTCAGCCATCCGAAGATGCTCGGACCTGCAACGAAGCCGAGCACGAGGTAGCCCGTGAGGCGTGGTAGACGCAGCCCAGAGAAGATCGTCCCCGCCTGGAGAGCCGCGATGAGCGCAAACCCGACGGCGAGCGCCGCTCCGGACCCCACGAGAGACGACTCGTTCGGCAAGAACGACCTCGCCGATGCGATGAGCATGATGGTGACGGCGAGAAGAAAGACCGAGCGCGCCACGTCAGGCTCCTTCCGTGTGCTTGGCGGGTCGAACGGAGATGGGGCGCGTCTCGAAGGTGATGCCTCCGCGAAGCCGCGAGATGATTTGGACCGAGACTTCGGTGAAGACGGCGCTACCGACGCACGCGGTCATGAGCCAGGACAGCATCGCGCGATCGGACGTGGCTTGATAGAGGGTCACGTACCCCACGATCGTCGCGATGGAGATCGGTGACTGCGGAGAGAGCGCGAGCGCGAGCGTCGTAGCATCGGGGAGCTCCTTCGGTCCCACGCGCGTGCTCACGTAGGAACCGAGCATCTTCCCAGCGAGACGTGCGACGAGGAACGCCGGGGCAAGAATCCACCCTTGCCACGAAAACGGATCCCAAAGCGCCCCGGCGATGAGAAGGAAGATGAGATAAAGCGGACGTTCGACTTCGCGCATCAGGTTCTTCACGCGATGGATGCCGTCGAACGGCAGATTCGTGAGGAGCGCGCCGGCCAAGGCGCACGTCACGAGCGGCGAGATGCCGAGGTATCCACTCATGCCCGCGGAAAGCGCGGTCGAACCAATGAGCAGAGCGATTTCTTGGGATGGCCCCTCCGCTCCTCGCAGAAGCAGGTACGTGAGAATGCCGAGAATGCCGCCGAGACCAAGCGTCACGAACAGCCACGCGACGTGCGGCAAGTGCCACGCAGCCGTCGCGTCGGTGGGACGATAGAAAGCGCACAGGAGCGCCACGACGAAGATGCCGGAGATGTCGTTCAGCGTCGTGATGCGTGCGACGAGTGATGCACCGCGCGACCCTGCGCCGAGGGCGATCGCGACGGCCGCGATGGGAGCCGCAGGCGCAGCGCAGGCTCCGAGCGCGAGCGCATCCCTGAGGGAGACGCGTGCGAACAAGAGCGCCACGTCTTTGACGGAATGTACGTCGGCGAACGCCCAGTTCGGATCGAACGCAAGCAAAACGACCATCGTGACGGCCGTTACGGAAAGAATCGGAAGGAGACTCTCTGCGACCACGACCGAGCTCGTCTTGTTTGGGAGCGCGTCGAGCTCCCGGACGTCGAAGTGGGTGCCCACGACGAATCCGAGCCATCCCAACCCGAACTCGAGAGCGGGACGCAAATCGCGCAGCACGACGTCACCGAGCACGTTGATCGACGGGAGGCGAAAGAGGACGCCGAGCGCGAGAAACGGCAAACCCGAAGAGATGATGACGGTGATCCCCAAGCGTCTTTCGACCCGTCGCACGAGGGGATGGGCTGCAACTGCCGCGAGGCCGAGCGCACCCGCGAGCCCGAGTACGACGCGCAACAGACCGGTCGCCTGCGCATGACCTTCGACGCCACCCCCCTGCCCGGCAGCTGGCGACGCGAAGGCGTGGCTCGCCAGGAGCATGAACGAAAGGCACCCGAGGAGGGCGCATGTCATGCGTCCGGGCCACCGGCGAGCAACCTTCATCGCCGGCGAGTATCTCGCGAGCGTGACGTGCCCGTCTAGCGTCCTGCTGAGGCGCTAGCCGACCATTCGCGGGCGAACACCCATGGGGAAGTACGTGTTCGCGCCAACCGGTGCGATGAGCCGAGCCCGGAGCGGAACACCATCGGGAGTGAGCGCCATGTGATCGGGTGTCCCCGCCATGCTCCACGCAACGGCGCACGGCAGCGAAAACTCGATCCCGGCAACCGCATCGGTCACCCGCACGATGAGACGCACGCCAGCCGAAAACGAGGTCGAACTCGCAACGAGGAGGGCCCCGGCCGAGACGGTACGAAGCTCTGCGATGACCATCGCTCCATCACCGATGAGCTGAACCGGTATGCCGACGCGTGAGCGGTTCGAAGCACGGTCCCGTGTCCTCGGCGGAACGGCCAGATCGTTCGACACGAGCTGAAGCAAGGAGAGCAGTTCGAGTTGCTCCGCGGCAGTCAGGGGCTCGCCCTGATGCGCGTGACGCGCTTTCAGTTCCCAGAAGCGAACGAGGAAATCCAACTGTTCGAGTAGCTCGAGTAACATTTTGATTGCTGCGACCTTCTTCCGGAGCGCGCGAACGCGAACCAAACGAGGTGTGGGGTAGGTAGTTGAATGTGCGCGAATACTGGGTAGAGCGACGTGGTGGACGAAAGACGTTCCGGTAGTCACCCATCGTTTCCGTAGAGGTGCACTGGGCGTGCCACAGGTTTCTCGAAGGGGCGGCAAGCGGAGGGTCTCCATCATTCCAACGTCCAAGCCGACAATTCGGTCTCCACCCTCCGCAAAGGACGGAGTAGGCTCTGACGCGGCAGTCATGGTGACCGAACGATCTTTGCGCGCTCGCTCTCGTAGCGCCGATGTGGGCGAACATCGGCGATGGTGCACGATGACGGCGTTCGGTTTCCTTCTGTGCATCGCCGCCATGTCTCTCGGGTGCGCGGAAACGCGCGTCTCGCTCGCGCAGGGCCCCCGTGAGTACGTCGCCTCCGACTACCCCGAAGTACTGAAAAAATGGACCCGTGAACGGAGCTTGCTCACGCTCACCGAGGTCGACGACCTGCTCACGGTGACCGCAACCTACGAGTCGTGGGACTTTCGCTGGGCCTACGTCGTCAAGTACGCGCAAGATTACCGACTCACGATCGAACAGCGAAAGGTGCTCCTCGATCAGGCGCTCCGCGAAAGCGAAGAGAATCACCTCTTCTACGTTGCGCTCTACGCCGGCGGCAGCACGCGCTGGACCGATCTCACGCGTCCGACGAGCGCTTGGGTCGTTCGGCTCATCGACGAGCTCGGAAACGAGACGGCCCCCGCATCCATCGAGAAGGTTCCACGCCCCGGACCACTCGAACGACGATACTTCCCCTACACGACGCCTTTCCGGCAGGTCTTTCGCATCAAGTTTCCGCGCCTCGCGAGTGACGGAAAGTCGCCGACGATCTCGCCCACGGCGAACTGGCTAGGCCTGCGTTTTGCCGGGGCAGAAGGCAATCAGGAGCTGCGCTGGGCGCTCGTCGTCCCGAAGACTGGAGCCCCGACCCCGAACGCGTCCCCTCCGCCGGCCGCGCCCGTGGTCGCACCTTCGCCCGCTGCATCGCAGCCATCGGCAGTCGCTCCCGTGATCACGACGCCGAAACCCGCGCCCTGAGTGGACGCGTCAGAAGCCGGCAAGAATTTCGACGAGCGGTGGGCAAGTCGCCAAGAGCTCTTGGGTCACGCTGCGCGTAGCCGTGAGCAAGACCGCTCCGTTCTTTCCGGCGCGCGTCGTCACGCTCGCCGCCCCCGCGCCGAGCGCCGCCTCTTGATAGAGGAAGTCGCCGCAGCTCGCAGGGGAACCGCCTTCTAACTCGACATCGCCGAAGCCGACGAGGAGCAGGCCGGGAACGGGCTTGCCCTTTTCGACGATTGTGTCGCCGCTCTCGTACACTTTGATGTCCATGCGCGAGGCGACCTGTTGGCGTAGGTCGGCATCGAGGCGCTCACCGAGCACACCCACGCCCACGCCGCACATCGCGAGGATGCGATTGGCGCGCTCGCGGAGATCGTCTTCGACCCAGGAACAAGCGCGGAATGCCTCTTCGACCTCCTCCGTCGCCCAGCACGCGACTTTGGCCGATTCGCTCGACGCGATGAGGCGCAGTGAAATCGTAGCGTCGATGGTGCCGCGATTGCGAAGCACCTCGCCGGCTTTCAACGTCATGGCAGGAGCGTCGGCGACGGAAGCGCATGCTTCGACTTCGCCCGAAACGATGTAGGCGAGCGCCGAGAACGGAACCTCTGCTCCCTCCTGTAGTTCGACGATGTTTGCTTTGCGTGCGAAAGCTTCGCGCTCGTCGTCCGGTAGGTCGGCAAATGCGTCGACGCCCTCGAGGTCGAGGGGCCCTTCCCCTTCCGACGTCGAAACTTCCTCCGCGGGCGCTTGGGAACGCGCTCGGCGAAGATCGCTGATCTCTTGGGCGAGCACGTCGGGCGGCGGCACCGACGAGTTGTACGGCGCAGTCGGGAATTGTTGCCGCGGCGGGGGAAGCGAGCCGGTTGGCGAACTTGCCTCTGCGGCCTGCGCAGGCGGCGCGCTCCCGGGCGTGGCTTGTACCTGCTGGAGGCCCGTGTCGTCCGGGTTCTGCACCTGG
Source organism: Polyangiaceae bacterium (assembly GCA_046351415.1). Classification (GTDB taxonomy): domain Bacteria; phylum Myxococcota_A; class Polyangia; order Polyangiales; family Polyangiaceae; genus JABFRG01. The sequence goes on from JAXLYO010000010.1 coordinate 175,099, forward strand.
AGGTCCGTCTCCGGTGGCTCGAACGGGACGGGCACGAGCGCCGGGACGGCGTCGCCATTCTTCTGAGCCACGGGCGGACCTTGCACGGCAGCCATCGCTGAACGCGAGGGTCGCTTCTGAGGGACCGGCGGCGGCTTCGGAATTTCGGGTCTCGGCCCTGCCATGGTCTCGTCGCCCTCTTCTGCCGTGATGTCTTCGGGTGCGACCGAGTGGATTTCCTCGGGCATCTCCGACTTCACGTTCGAATAGAGATCTTTCGGTGCAACGGCAGTCGTCGTGTCTTCGTTGGGCGTACCGTCGGCGACGTCCATCGCGAAGCTCGGAAGCTTCGACTCCTCTTCGTCTTCCTCGTAGTCCTCGTCGGAGATCGGGACGGCGCCGGAGACGGAGATTTCGACGACCGTCGAGTCGTATTCTTCGCGATTCGTCGTCTCGGTGCGCTGCGAGTCATGCCATTCAGCGAGCTCGGCAGCGTAGTGCGCGAGGGCCAGCGCTCGCTCGTCGTCTTCCGCCTCACCCGCAGCTTGGGCCGCACGGCGGAGCCACGCGATGGAATCCATGTACTCTCCCCGTTTCCACAGAGCGTCGGACGTCTGCAGCGCCCATACGACGTCTTCCGAGTCGGTGGCGGAAGCTTTGGGAATCTGGCTCATGGTCGGTCGTGGAGAAAGCGAGCGCACAGCTTACGCCAAGCCGGGCGCCTGGATCGACCCCAAACTGCGACAAAAACCTGGGCTCCCGCTTCGTGCCATCAAAAAGGGTCGTGGAGCGCATAGACGAACCCGTCGTACGAGCCTACGAGGAGCGTGCCATCGGGGAGCAGCGTGAGCGGTGCGTCGACGTCGCCGCCGGTCGCGAACTTCCAGCGAAGGCCTTCCGGACCGATCGCATAGACGTGGTCGTCCTGCGTTCCGAAGAACAAGTTTCCTGCCGCGTCTTCGAGCGGACCACCGTGAATGCCAAACTCCTTCGCGCCCGTTCCTTGGATGTCGAACTCACCGACCACATGGCCGTCGGCGCCGGCGAGGCGAAGCATGCGGGGTTTCGGACCATACGTCCCTACGAGAACATCGCCATTTCTGGCGAGCGAGAGCGCACCCCGGACGAAGCCGCCCACCTTGGCTCGCCAGCGAATCGCTCCATCGCCGGCGAGTGAGAGAACTTCACCGCCATCGGTTCCCACGAAGATCTCTCCGCTGTCTGCGACGACCGGACCGCCATCGACGTCCCCTCCGGCGGCAACACTCCACAGCTCGGTGCCCTTGTCATCGAAGAGGCGCACGCGCTGGTCTTGCGCCGCTACGACGTAGCGATCGGGCGCTGCCTCCGCGACCGAAGCAAAACTCTTCTTTCGGAGGCGTGCACGGAAGGCGGCGGTACCGTTCGGTCGAAGCGCGAAGAGTGCCTTTCCGGCGGTGAAGACGACTCCGCCGCCCGGCCGAAGGAGCGGCGCGGTGTCCACCTCGTCCGAGGCGTCGAACGTCCACGCCTCGTCGCCGTTCTCCCGGAAGGCGACGAGCTTCCCACGGTCGCTGCCGACGAAGAGGGTTCCGTCGTTCGACACGGTGGGTGCACTATACACGCGCCCACCGAGATTCTTCCTCCAGCGAATGACGCCATCGGGACCAAGGGAAAGAAGCTCACCGGCGAGCGTCGTCACGTAGAGCGCCGTGCCGGTCGTGTTCGTCGTGATTTGTGCGGCGACCGGTCCCGAAACCGCCGTCTTCCACCGCAACACGGGCTTCTGCGGACCGAGTGCGCTCGCGCGGTGCTGACGCTTGGGGCCCCCATGCATTTGCCCGAGCTCCGCGGAGACGCCTGCACCGGCCGGCGGCGCGATCGCAACGAGCGGTGGCACGCTCGCAGAAGCAGCCGGCGGCAGTGGCGCGAGCGGCTGCGCAGACTCTCGCGGACTCGGCAGCGGACGTGGCCGCGCGAAGAGGGCGAGGCCCACGAACGTACATGCAAGCAGCAGCGCCGGCGCCAAGGCTCGACCAGACCCGCCGCGAAGCCGCACGGGTGCGCTAGTCCCTCGGCCGGTCGCTTCGCTTCGTCGAACGAGGAGCTTCGTCTTTCGGCGCCGGCGCCGGCACGACGACGCGCGTGCGAGCTTCCGTGCAGCCGAGCGCATGCGCGGCTTCACCGGGCATACGGCGCGCGAGCCAGCCAATCAACGTGAGGCCCGCCGTACGGGTCGCTTCCGGCATCGACGGCTCGTGAAGAATGCTCGTGAGCTCACCGATGAGACGAACGCGATCGAGCTCACCCGGCACGCTCGCGACAGGCTCCGGTGCTTTGCCCGAAGGAAAGGCAAGCGCTTCCAGGGGATTCTTGCTCGAGAGTGGAGCAGGCTCGTCGTCGTCTTGGACTTCGGCGCCGAGTCGTCGGACCACGCGGCTCACTTTTTGAACCGTGGACGAGAGGCTGCAGGAAGCGAGTTCGCGCCGGGCATCATCACGAAGGTTGCTCATCGATTGAAGTTCCTCGACTTAGCGCAATGCGATGCGGTCGCAAGCGGAACGTGCTGTTTTTTCGTCGATTTTCGAGCGAGAGAGCACCTGGTGACTCGAGTGACCAGGGGTTTTCTGCGGCTTTTTTCGTGGGCGCCGCCAAGGCCCTTTCTCGAGCAAAGTTCGTGCCTCCCGGCACAGCGGACGATTGGTCAGCCTTGCCCTCAAAGAGCACTGATCAAGACCTCGCGATCTTTGGCGCCTTGAGCAGGTCCAACGACTCCACGCTTCTCCATCATTTCGACGATGCGTGCGGCCCGGTTGTAGCCGAGACCGAGCTTGCGCTGCAGCCACGAGGTCGAGCAGCGGCGCGTTTCGGCGACGATGCGGAGCGCTTCGTCGTACATCGAATCTTGTTCCGCATCTTCTTCGTCGGCAGCGCCTTCTTCGTCGCGCGGCTTCAAGATGTTCTCGTCGTAGACGGGTTCGCCTTGCGTGCGCAGGAAGTCGGTGACCTCTTGGACTTCCTCTTCGCTCACCCACGGGCACTGGACGCGCTTCGTCTCGTTCGTCCCGTTCAGACGAATGAGCATGTCGCCGCGCCCGAGCAAATGCTCTGCACCCTGTTCGTCCAAGATGGTGCGTGAGTCGACCTTCTGCGCGACGCGGAAGGCGATGCGCGTCGGGAAGTTCGCTTTGATCATACCGGTGATGACATCGACGCTCGGGCGCTGCGTCGCGAGAATCACGTGCATGCCGGCGGCGCGTGCTTTTTGGGCAAGACGCGCCACGGAGACTTCGACGTCCTTGCCCTGCTGCATCATGAGGTCCGCGAACTCGTCGACCACGATGACGATGAACGGCATGCGTTCGGGCATCTTCTGCTCGCCCTCTTCGTCCTCACCCGCGGCCACCTCGTCCACGAAACCGTTCGGATCTTTGGCCACGACCGTCTTCGGCAGCGGATTTTTCACCTCGCCACGGACGACCTTGTCGACCCAGCCGTTGTACGTGTGGATGTTCTTCGTGCCCGCGTCGGCGAAGAGCTGGTAGCGGCGCTCCATCTCGTCGACCGCCCACTTGAGGGCCGTCGCTGCCTGCTTCATGTCGGTAACGACCGGAAGAAGCATGTGCGGAATGCGATCGAACGGAGCGAGCTCGACCACCTTCGGGTCGATCATGAGCATACGCAGTTCGTCCGGCGTGCGCCGATACAAGAGCGACGTCAGCATCACGTTGAGACCGACGCTCTTGCCGGCGCCGGTCGCACCCGCGACGATGACGTGCGGCATGCTCGCGAGGTCTGCATAGACGGGGTTTCCGACGATGTCGCGCCCCATGACGACGGGAAGCGGAGCATCCATCGATTGGAAGCGCTTGTCTTCGACCAGGTCGCGCAAGATGACCGGCGAGCGACGCTCGTTCGGAAGCTCGAAGCCGATGCGGTTCTTTCCCGGAATGGGAGCCACGATACGAACCTTGCGCGCCAGGGCGAGCGCCAAGTCGTCCGCCAGCGAAGCGACCTTCGAGACCTTCGTACCCGCAGCAGGCGAAACCTCGTACGTCGTGACCGTGGGTCCCGGCAGAATCTCTTCGACCTTTCCGGATACGCCGTAGTCGGCGAGCGTCTTGACGAGTAGCTCGGCGTTCTGGAAGAGAATGTCGCGATCGACGCTGAGCTGCGGGTCGGACTTACCCGGCTGGAGATAGTCGATCGACGGAAGCGTGAAGCCCGCGACCTTCGCTTTTGCGCGCGCTTCTTTCTGCAGCGCCTTGTCGGACTTCTTCGTGACGAGCGCCGCCGAGGTGTCGACGATCGTCGGCCCCGCCGGTTCCTTCGACTTGCGGGTACGCTTCGGCTTCGCAGGTTCCTCGGCGCTCTGCGCGGCGCCTACCGGAGCGGCCTCTTCGTCCGAACCTTCGTCCGAGCCTTCTTCATCGCCCGAAAGGCCTTCTTCGTCCGTGTCGGGCGCTTCCTCTTCGGGAGCGGTCTCGACGCTGTTGCCAGCCCCCGCCGTCACGGGTTTCGGCAACGCGATTTCCGCGACCGGCGCTCCATCGACGTCGGTGGCGTCGTCCTTCGGGAGCGGGCGCTTCCCTCGAGGCACACGAATGGACGGCACGGGAAGCGGCGAAGGCTCGTCCGAGAAGAACGAGGGCGTGAGATCGTTCGCGTACGACGACGTCGATGCACGCGTGCGCGGTGCCTTCGGGCTGCTCTCGTCGTCGTCGGTCGCGAGTCGTGAGGGAACGAAGATGGCCTGCGTTTCCGTCGGGGCTTCCCCGATGCGAGGAAGTGCGGCGAGTCGCTCTTCTTCTTTCTTCTTCCGATCGAGCTCGCGCGCTTCACGCCACGCGTTCGCTACGTTGCGAGAGACCTTCGCCGTTCCCGCAGCCGACTTCAGTGAGAGTTGTCCGAGCCAGCGCATGAGCGCGATGAACGAGAACGTCGCTCGGCCGATGAGGATGAGACCGAGCAGGGTGAAGCCGATGAGGAACGAACCCGCCGTCGAAAAGAGAGAACGCAGCAGCTCACCGAAGAGCTCTCCCGTCATGCCGCTCGCCGGGTAGCGTCCAGCCATGAGCGCCTGGGGCCACCCCACCTGAACCAGTGCCGCCGCAAGGAGCGCAATCAGAATGTCGCCCCCGAGGCGAATCGGCGTGAGGTTGCTCTTCTTGCCGCGCACGAAGGGAACGCCGAGCAGGGCGAGCTCGAGTGGCAACACCCACGCTACGAGCCCGAACATGGACACGAGCGAGCGCGCGAGGAACGCACCCACCACCCCGACCCAATCGCCACCCGACAGGGGAGGCGCACTCCCAGGGGCGAGCGCGACATCGGCAGCCCGCGGGTCGCCCTTGAACGACGCGAGCGCGAGCAGCAAGTACACTGCCGACGCCCAGAGCAGGAGCGCGGCCACTTCCCGTCCACGCGCGAATTTCACCGCCCCTTCTCCGACCACTTTGGCCGGGCGAAGGGAGGGTTTTGCGTCGGCGAACGAACGGCGGGGGAGGAAAAGGGGTAGTCCCATGGAGCGCGTCCTGAGAGGACAATCACACAGTGTAAACAAAAGTGTGTCTACCGGAAAAATCCTTGCGGGTTCCGGATCCGCCGCGGCCGGAGGAAAGCGAAAACCGAGGGAATGCCGGAGAGATGACGCCCTCACGCGTGCCTCCAAGGGAGAATTTCCGGCACGATTCAAGGCCTCGCCACATCGCTTCCGCTTAATCCTTTGGGATCGATTGCGTTTCGCGTAGCATCTTGCGCTCTCCCGTCTGTGGGAGAAAGCGCCAGAACCCCAGGCTAAGGATTCGAGGGTGGGCGCGTCTCGCGATATTCGATTTAAAGGCGAAGCGACAACATGATGCGATTCGGGTTGTTATTTCGGGGTGTTGTACCAGCGGCGCTCCTCATGGCGTGTGCGATCGGCGAAGGCGACGTGCACCGGTGGGAAGGCACGCAACACGGCCCAGAGAAGCTCGTGGCGGTGGTGGCACACGACAAGTACAAGCCGGAGCTCCGAAAAGAGGCGGCGATGTCTCTCGTTCGCATGCCTGCACGCAACGGTGTGCGCCAGGGCATCAAGCTCCTCATCGACAAGCACAAGAACGAGAACGGTGACGAAGAAGAAGGCGCGCTCACCGGTCTGCCGGAAGAGCAACGCTCGAAGATCATCGAGCTCATGGTGCCCGAGCTCATCGCCGGCATGAACAAGCCCGCGCCGGTTCCGGTCGAAGGCCAGCCGACGCCCGCTGACGACACGATTCCCTACAAGGACGTGACGTTCGCGATGCTCGCGCACGAGCCGCCGCTCGTCACGAACAAGGACACGAAGCTCAAGCTCGAAGAGGCGCTCATCAACTGGGCCCAAGTCGGCTTCGAGCAGCGTCTCGAGAACGGCTCGCAACAGTTCGGCGTCGAGCAAATGATGCGCCTTCTCGGCGCGCGCAGCGTCATGAAGCTTCCGTCGCTCATGACCGACTCTGCGTACCGTGTCGACCGCATGGCGGGCCTCGTGGCCGACATCGGTGACGCACCGACGAAGCTGAAGGCCGCAGAGTCGCTCGTCACGATCGCGAAGAAGGTCGAATCGCCCGAGTGGTTCGAGCAGCAAAAGAAGTTCGTCGACGAGCACAACAAGAAGTCGAACATCAAGGCTTCACCGGAGCAGCTCCAAGGCCAGGTCGTGAAGCTCCAAGACCGCAAGCTGAACGAAGAGCTCTTCCCCGCCATGAAGCGCGTCGGCCAGCCGCCGGTCGTCGACTACCTCTTCACGTTCGCGGCCGACCCGAAGCGCCCCGAGGAGCGTCGCAAGCTCGCTCTCGCTGCGCTCGAAGGCAAGCCGGACAAGAACAACCCGAAAGACCTCGAGCGCCTCTACGCGATCGTGAAGGACGAAAGCACCCCCGATTCGGTGAAGGACATCGCCTTCATGCGTATCGGAGAGCTCCCGAAGGAGCAGATCCTGCCGAAGCTCTACACGCTCTTCGAGCAACCGAAGAAATGGAAGATTCGCTGGGTTGCCGCTTCGCTCGTCCTCAAGACGATCTCGACGAAGCAAATCCCCGAGTTCATGGCGAAGCTTCCCGCCACGTCGAAGAGCAAGATGGGCATGACCGAAGGTCTCTCCTACGGTCAAAACATCGCCAAAATGGAGCCGCCCGCCGGCGAGCCCAAGCCGCGTGAAGCCATCACCCCGTTCCTCACCTCCAAGTCGTTCGGCGCGAAAATGGCCGCCCTCGGCTTCTTCTACGAGGGCAAGAAGGCCGACATCCCCGTCCTCAAGCCCTTCGAAGAGGACAAGGAGCCGCTTCCGAAGTGCGACAAGGAAGACGACTGTCAGTGGGCCTGTGGCGTTGCCAAGCCCGGCGCAGCCGAGAAGGAAATGAAGGACATCAGCACCGTCGGGGAGCTCGTGAAGCTCTGTATCATCCCCTCGATGGACAAGTAGTCGTCCGGCTACTGAACGAACGAAGGCCTCGGCAGAATTCGCCGGGGCCTTTTCCATTTGGGCCTGCGCTCCCTGCGCCCCTTTCTCCCCCGCGTCTCCCCGCGCCCATGCCCGAGAAAGGAAAGCGTCCTATGCAAACGTCAAAACTCGAGTTAACCTAGAGCCCTAAACGGACATGAGTGGCGATCCGAACAAGAAGAGTCCGCGTACGTTCATGTGCCGCGACGCGCTGTGGGAGCGATTCGAGCAAATGGCGCGCGAGCTCGAGTGCAGCGTCGACTATTTGATCAACGACGCGATGAAGCAATACGCGCGGCAACGCAACTATGCGACCGACGCGGGTCCGCCGTCCGCCGCGCCGCCGGCGATCCCTCGAGGCGAAGCACGCGAAGCCGGTGGGATGGGCGGCATGGGTGGCTACCGCCCGGCGTCGATGCCTCCGGGTCTTCAGCCGGCCAACAGCGCGAGCCGTTTGCCTCCTCCGCCGAATGGTGGTCGCAGTGCCCTCCCCGCACCTCCGCCCTCGCGCGCGGCGAGCAACCTTCCGCCTCCCGCGGCACCTCCGCCCACGCGCACGCTCGGCAACATGGCAGGTGGCCTTCCTGCCCCTCCGCCTACGCGCGCTGCCTACGCGCAGACGATGCAGTCGCGCATGCAGCCGACGCCGGGTCAACCGATGCCGCGTCAGGAATACCCGCAACCGGCTGGCCCGAGTCATGCGGGTCGCAGCGCACCTCCGCCGCCGCTTCCGAATGGCGGCTACAACCAGCCCACCGCCAGCGCTCAGCTCACGGTCATCTACAATGGTGAGCGCATTGCGGTCGCCAAAGATCGTTTCGTCGTCGGCCGCGGCAAGCAATCGAGCGACCTCACGCTGAAGGACCCCAACGTCTCGCGTCAGCACGCGATGATCGAGTTCCAGAACGGTGCTTACTTCATGGTCGACATGGGCTCGACGAACGGCGTCGAGTTCAATGGTCAGCGCATCGCCCGCAAGCAAATCGCCGAAGGCGACATCTTCCGAATCTGCGATCACGAAATTCGCTTCACCTTTCGGTGAGGGGGGCAAGAGCACGCGTCCATGAGCGCGCGTCGTCCTTCCGAACGCGCCTACGCGCGTCTCCCGGTGCTCGCCGCCAAGCAGCACGCGCTCGAGACGTGTGTCTACTGCCCGAAGCTGTGTCGCACGACGTGTCCCGTTTCGAATGCCGAGCCGCGTGAAACACTGACGCCATGGGGCAAGATGTCGAGCGCCTACTTCATGGCGCGCGGTGACGTGGAGATCGATCGCGATTTCTCCATGACGGCTTGGGCATGCACCCAATGCGGCGCGTGCGAAGACTTCTGCCACCATCACAATCCCGTAGCCGAGACCCTCTATGCGACGCGTGCCGCGCTCTACGAACGGGGAGAAGCACCGGCGCCGGTCGCAGAGGTCGTGAAGAGCTTCATCGCCTCGCGAGATGCGTTCGCCGCGCGCATGGACCGCCTGAGCGGCTCCCTCGGCGAGGGCGCCCACGTCTTGTTATTTGCAGGGTGCACACATTCCGAAGCTGCCGTCGAAGACGCCCTGTACGTGGTGCGCACGCTCACCCGCGAGAGGGTCACGCTGGCGAAACGGTGCTGCGGGGAGACATTGCGCGCAGCTGGCGCTCTCCCCGAGTTTCGTGAACACCAAAAGGAGACCGCGGCACTCCTTCGAGAGTACTCCCGCGCCTACGTCCTCGACCCGACCTGTCAGGAGAGCCTTGCTCGCGGCGGCCTCGTCGTTCCCTCGGTTGCGACCCTCGTCACGCAGCACATCGACCACTTGAAGCCATCGCATGCGGCGCCTCCCAGGCAGCATGACGTCGCCCGCGACGAGCGCGCGGCGCGCAAAGTCCTCTTGCGTCTCTTTGCTCGCGCGCCTGCCGAGTTCGAATCACGCGGTGGCGTGGCTTCGGGCGGTCTCTTGCCGGTCACCATGCCGCACATCGCTGCGGCCATCGGAGCCACCCGCAAGGCCGAACACGAGCGTCTCGGCGGAGGCGTCGTTTGTACGAGCAGCGGGACCGAGGCAAGCTTCCTTCGCGGCCTCGGTGTGGACGTGCGCGATTTCGTCTCGCTCGTTCGTGCAGGCCTCGAGGCGCGATGACGCCTCGAGCACAGGGTCGCAGCATCGTCACGCGCGTGCTGTTTCCGTACGTCGCTTGCATCTCGCTCTTCGTGCTCGCAGTCGGCTTTTCCGTGGGGGCTTTGCGCCAAGCTGCTACCGACAGCGAGACGTTGACCGATGGTTTGACGCCCGTCGCACTCCAGCTCGCGCGCCTTCGCGCGACACAGGAGACGCTCGCGACGCTGCTCGACGGCATCCCCGACGAGCGCGACCCTGCGTCCGCAAGGCACGTTCTTTCGACGCTCGTCAGCGAACGCACGCTGATGGTCGCGGATGCGCGCGCGAAGTGCAAACGACTCGAAGAGCGGGTCGGCTCGGGAAGGGCCGCGACGGCGCTTCTGTCCGACATCGACTCCTTCGACGACCAAGTGGGACGAGACCCGCCGCTGCTCGACGCACTCTTCCGCGCCCTCGCCATCGGTGACCGCGATGGCATCAATCACACGCTCGTCGACCTCGGCGCGATCGAGCACGACGCATCGAAGTCTCTGAAGCGTGCATCGGACCGCATTTCGGCGAGCATTTCCGAACTCGCCATCGAAGCACGAAAGCGTGAGCGAAGCTCCCTTTATGGACTCATCGGAATCGCAGCAGGCGGTCTCTTCGTGGGGATTCTCACGCTACTCCACACGCGCCGTATCCTCGGCCCGCTCGCCGCGCTCACCGCACGGGCGCGGGCGGTTGCAGAGGGCGATCTCATGCCGCGCCGAGTCGAAGCGCGCGATGACGAAATCGGAAGCCTGGAGTCGACATTCGAGGAGATGGTGTCCAAGGTCGGTCGAGAACGAGAGCGCGCCGTCGTGAACGAACGCTTTGCTGCCATCGGCAAGATGGCAGCACACGTGACGCACGAGATTCGTAACCCGCTCTCGGCCATGGGACTCAACCTCGAACTGCTCGAAGAAGAGCTGACGACGCACGCAAGGTCGGGCGACGCCGAGAAACGCGACGGCACGGGCGCACGCGAGGGCAGCGAAGCCCTCGTCGTTGCGATTCGTCGCGAGGTCGAGCGTCTCGAGCGCATCTCGGAGGAATACCTCAGGCTCGCACGCCTGCCATCGCCACGCCTCTTCACCGAAGACCTCTCCACGTGGGTCAAGGATGCACTGAAGTTCGAGGAGGCCGACCTGTCGAAGCACGGCTTCGTGGTCGCCCTCGACGTGGAAGAGAAACTTCCGAGCGCGCGCTTCGATGAGGGACAGTTGCGCCAAGCTCTCATCAACCTCATTCGCAATGCGCGCGAATCCATGCCTGGTGGCGGCACGATCGACGTTCGCGTCTACGCAACGGGGATGAGCGTCGCTCTCTCCGTCGGGGATCGAGGTCCGGGGATGTCCGAGGACGTGGGCGATCGCGTCTTCGAGCCCTTCTTTTCGACGAAAGCCGAGGGCACTGGACTCGGACTCGCGATCACGAAACAAATCATCCTTGGCCACGGCGGTTCCATCGAGTGGAGACCGCGAGATGGGGGAGGCACGGAGTTCGTCATCTCCCTACCAATGGCCCCCCGCGAAACGCCGGTGCACGTGGCAGCCGACGAACACGCCGCGCCTTCTGGCCGACCCGTGGTATAGCCCTCTTCATGGCTCGTCACGACGGACGCTCTCTCGATTCTCCCCGCCCTGTCCATATGGACATCGGCTTTCATCGCATGGCAGAGGGCTCGGTGCTCTATCGCGCAGGTTCGACCGTGGTGCTCTGCACCGCGTCCGTCGAAGATCGCGTGCCGCCCTTCCTCGAAGGAAAAGGCAAGGGGTGGCTCACGGCCGAGTACCAGATGCACCCGCGTTCCAACCCGCACCGCCGCGAACAGCGCGACGGCCGTACGAAGCCCCCGAGTGGTCGCACCCAAGAAATCCAGCGCCTCGTCGGGCGCGCTCTGCGCGCAGCGGTCGATCTCGATCGGCTGGGTGAGCGCACGATTGCCATCGACTGTGACATCCTCGAGGCCGACGGCGGCACGCGAACGGCGAGCGTCACCGCAGGGTTCGTCGCTCTTGCCGTTGCCCTGCAGCGCATCACCAAGCGTGGCGACCTCAAGGTTCCCGTCCTTCGCGAGCCCATCGCGGCTATCAGTGTAGGATGCATCAAAAATGGAGAGCTCGCGCTCGACCTCTGCTACCAGGAAGATTCGACGGCGCAAGTCGACCTGAACGTAGTGGCAACGGAGTCGCACGCCATCATCGAGGTGCAGGGCACTGCCGAGGGTGAGCCCGTGCCGCGCGCCACGATGGACAAGATGGTCGACCTTGGCCTCTCCGGCGTCACGATGCTCGTCCAGGCGCAAAAACTCGCTCTTTCGCGTGCAGGCGTATCCCTCGAGGCTCTCACCGCGAAGAAGTCATGATTCGCCACACGGTCATCGTCGCGACCAAGAATGCACACAAAGTGCACGAGCTCCGGCTCCTCTTGAAAGACCTGCCGATCGATTTGGTCGCAGTCTCCGACCAGTACCCGGACGCGCCGACGGTCGTGGAAGATGGCCTCACGTTCGAGGCAAATGCCGAAAAGAAAGCTCGCGCCATCGCAGCGCATACGATGACCTTGTGCTTGGCCGATGACTCAGGTCTCGAGGTCGACGCGCTCGGCGGCGCGCCCGGAGTTCGCTCGGCCCGCTACGCTCGAGAGCGGGCGACCGATGCAGAAAACAATGCGGCCTTGATTGCTGCGCTCAAAGCCGTTCATTCGACGCAAGACCAAGAAGGCCGTCACGGGCAACGCGATGACGCAACCGAAGCCACGGCGCGTTTTCGATGTGTTCTTGCGCTCGTCGACCCCTACACGAACGATGGCGCGACACGCTTCACGGAAGGAAGCTGCGAAGGTCACATCGCGACGGCTCCCCGTGGAACGCATGGATTCGGGTACGACCCGCTGTTCGTCGTCAAGGAGCTCGGTAAGACGATGGCCGAACTGACGGATGTAGAAAAGTCTGCGATCAGCCATCGCGGCGTGGCGACGCGCAAGATGGTCGAAGTACTCCGGGCAACGCTGAAAGAGCGAGAGGCACAGCTCGCTATCGCGATCGGTCTCACGAGCGAAGCCCACGCGGAGTCACGCTGACCGTGTCCGCGTGGAAGGGCATCGGGCGCTACGGCACCGTCGGCTTCGATCTCCTGTTTTCGATGGGCGTCGGCTTCTATGGTGGACGCTACCTCGACACGCACTACTTTGGCGGCAAGGGCTGGGGAACCATCGTCGGCACCCTTTTGGGAATCGCCGCAGGGTTTCGCAATCTTTTCCGGGCTGCCAAGATGATGGAGCGCGAAACCGAGCGAGAAGACCGCGAGGGCACGGGTGTACCTTACAGCAAGGAGTACCTCGAGGTCATCGATCGCGACGCGGCGCTCGAGAAAGAGAAGAGAGAGAAGAAAGAGAAGGAGCAGGAAAAAGAGGGCCCTCCCGCGAAAGGCGACAAGTCCTGATGGCTGCCCCGCCTCGTGACGCCATTCGAACGACCTTGGTGAACGTTGCCGCGGCGGGCCTGACGTTCGGCATCGCGTCGATCTTCTACAAAGACCCACGCATTACCGTGTCCGTATTCATTGGCGCGGCCGTTGCGCTCCTGAACCTCTGGGTCCTCTCGAAGATCGTAAAGTCGTTGATGCCAGAGACGGAAGGGGCGCCTGCGCGAGAAGGGAGCTTGGACGCGGATGGCGCGAAGGCCTCGGAAGACGAGAAGCCAAAAGGCAGCTGGGGCATCCTCGCGGTCGTCAAAATCTTCGCGCTGTTCGGCGGAGCGTTCGCCCTTTGGAAGTCGGGGCTCGCCCTTCCCATCCCCACCCTCATTGGGTATGGCGCCCTTCCCATCGGCATCGTGGTCGGTCAGGTCGTCCCACGGCGCTGAAGCGCGAGGCGTCATCGGCGCCTCCCTCCGGTCCGAGCCACTCCTTCGGCGAGCTTGCCCGCGCCCGATGAGCGGCCCTACGCACCATCGTCGGAGCCGTGCACGACCTCCCGGTACTCCTGCCGCATCGACAACCTCACGCAACCACTGCATTATTTGCGTGAATTTGGCGCTGCAATCGCGGGAGGGTTCGTGGTAAGCGGTTCCTAGAGCAAGACCGCCATGCCCGAGCATACCTCCTTTTTCAGCTACCTCATCGCCATGTTCCCCGCCCTGGGCGAGAACATGAAGGGCCTCGGCCACACGCTTTCGGGCAAGCCCTTGGGCGCCCATCACGCCGAGCCGCTCGTCGCGAGCCTCTTCATCGTGATCCTCATCATCGGCCTCGCGTTCGCCGCGAAGCCGAAGATCATGGACTACAAGAACTCGGTCATTCCGGACGAGAAGCTCACGCTCCGCACGTTCTTCGAGCTCGTCATCGGCATGTTCTACAACATGATGAAGGACATGATGGGTCCGAAGCGCGCGAAGCGCTTCTTCCCGATCATCGGCACCGCCGCGCTCTTCATTCTGTTCTCGAACTACCTCGGGATGATCCCCGGCATCTTGCCGCCCACGGCGAACCTCCGCATCACGATCGGCATGGGTTTCGTGGTGTTCCTCGCCTTCAACTACTACGGCATCAAGGAAAACGGCGCGGGCTACTTCACGCACCTTTTCGGCCCCTGGCTCGGACCAGCAGGCATCCCGATCAATATCCTCATCTTCGGCGTCGAAGTGTTCTCGCTCTGCATGCGCCCGCTCACGCTCGGCATGCGTCTTTTCATGAACATCGCGGTCGACCACTTGCTCCTCAGCATCTTCGTGGGCCTGATTTGGTTCCTCGTTCCGGTGCCGATCATGCTGCTCGGTGCCCTCGTTTGCATCGTGCAAGTCATCGTGTTCTGCCTGCTGTCATCCATCTTCATCGCCCTCGCGACGGAGCATGCCGACCACGGCCCAGCAGCACATGGAAAAGAAGGTCACGGGAAAGAAGCCGCGGCTCACTGAGTCGCTCCCTTTCACTCGCTCGGTGCTTGCACCGGGCTCCGAAGGCCGGCCCCGAGGGGCTGGCCTTTTTGCTTTCCTCGCGCCCTGCGACGCGTCCGCGCCGATGCGAAAGAACCACACAAAAAGCTGCGTTTGCCGCAGCAAAAAGCTCTCATCGGAGACGGACGGGGAGGCTCGTTTGCTCCGGGAAAAACGCGAAGGATTTTCGCATGCGCTCGATCGCTAAAAGACCTCTGGTCTTCGGACTTGAAACCGGATAAGTGCGGGTCCAGATCAACCTGCGGGGGCTTCGCCCCCTCTCTGCTGAAGAATATCTGTTAAGGAGCGTATGACGATGAAGGCGATGAAGAAGCTCGGAACTGCGACGGCGGCTGCACTGGTTACGCTCGCGCCCCTCACGGCTTTCGCGCAGGAAGCCGCGAAGGCCGCCTCGAACGACAATGACTGGAAGGCCATGGCCGCTCTCGGCGCTGGTATCGCAGTCGGCGCCGGTGTTCTCGGTGGTGCGCTCGGCCAAGGCCGCGCTGCTGCTGCCGCCCTCGAAGGCATCTCCCGCAATCCGGGCGCCGCGGGCCGCATCCAGACCCCGATGATTCTCGGTCTCGCCCTCATCGAGTCTCTCGTTCTCCTCGCGTTCGTCATCGCGTTCTTCCTCCAAGGCAAGCTCGCCTGAGCAGCCGCTGCGAGTCGCGCGCGAAGGCCATCCCTTCGTGAGCCACTCATGACGATCGAAACCCTCGGTGCTTGCGCCGGGGGTTTCTGCATTTGTGCGTCGGCGCGTTACTTCGCGCGGCGAATCGCGTTGCGTGCCCAGAACACGGCGGCGAGGGCGAACATGACGACGGCAGCCCAAAGGTTGTTCGCGGCGAGCAAGTAGCTGCCTCCCCCCAAGAGACCGAGCGCGAAGAAGCCAGCGAACACGCGACTTCCGAGCGTCTCCATGGCCATCTTTCCAGGCGCGTCCTCGGTGCGGACCGTGAGGCGTCCGAGGCGCACGTCGTCCAGGACTTCGCGCACCTGCAGGGGCAAGTCGTAGCCGGCTCGCGAGAGCTGCTCCATCCCACGCCAAAGCTCGTTGCCGAGACGCTCGGGCGAGTACCGCTGCTTCATGATGTTGATGAAGTAGGGGCTGGCCTCTCCGAACACATCGAGGTCGGGGTCGAGCTGCCGGCCGATTCCCTCGATGGTCATGAGCGCCTTTCCAACGAGCATGAAGTCCGGTGGAATCTCGAGCCCAAACTTCATGGCCCCCTGGACGAGGTCGCGGATCATCGCAGAGAGCTCGATCTCCTTGAGCGATTTACCGACGTATTTTTCGGCGAGCAGAGAGACTTCGGCGCGGTATTCGCGCATGTCGATTTTCCGTGTGGGACGGCCAATTTGATAGAGCGCGTCTGCGACGGCGTAGCTGTCCTTCCGCACTGCTGCGACCATGAGGTCGACGGTTCGATCGCGCAGCTCGGGGCTGAGGCGCCCCACCATCCCCACGTCGATGAGGCCGATGACCGGCTCTTCGTTCGTTCCGAGAATGATCACGTTTCCCGGGTGCGGGTCGGCGTGGAAGAAGCCGTCCTCGAAGATCATCTTGATGACGATGCCAACGGCCCGCTTTGCGACGAGCGGCCCCGATACGCCCTCCTGGAGGGCTTGATCGATCTTGCGACCCTGGAAGAACTCCATCGTGAGGACGGTCTTCGTCGTCGCTTGGCGATAAATCTTCGGAAACCGGACGTGCGGATGACTTTCGAAGTTCTTCGCGAAACGCTCGGCGTTCTCGGCCTCCGTCAGGAAGTTCATCTCGGCAGTGATCGAGCGATCGAACTGCTGAACGAGCCCAACGGGTGAGTAGATCTTTGCCTCCGGGATCGCACGCTCCACCGCGCCGGCCATCATGTGGAGAAGTTCGAGGTCACGCACGACGGTGGTGCTGACGCCGGGCCGCTGGATCTTTGCGACGACTTCTTGCTCCCCCTCGTCCGTCGCAATACGTGCACGATGCACCTGTCCGATGGAGGCGGTCGCGAGCGGTTGCTCGTCGAATCGCAAGTACACCTGTTGGAGGGGCGCCGCGAGACTCGACTCGATGCTCGCCTTGATGTCGGCGAAGGGAACCGCCGGCACGTCGTCCTGGAGGCGCTTCAGTTCTGCGATGACGTCCGCCGGGATGACGTCCGGCCTCGTCGAAGCAATCTGGCCGAGCTTGATGAACGAGGGGCCAAGGTCTTGCAGCACGAGGCGCACGCGTTCTGCGCGGCCGATGGTGGCGCGCGCGTGTTCGCCCTCCTCGGTGAGCTCGTCGGTCACGATGGCAAGGCCGTCGGTCGTAGAACCGCTCGCGCCGAGCTGTGCGGCCGGTGGAACCGACGGTGTTTGGGCGCGGGCGGGAGCCTGACTCGCTCCCTTTTTGCGGCCGAACCCCGCGCGGGTGACGAGCTCTCCGAAGCCGTGCCGCACGAGGACCGTCGTAATTTCCCGGAGTCGGCCGAGATCGCGCACCGCAGAAACCACCGAAATCATGCGTGCAAGTTACCGCATTCCCGCCGACCTGGGCGCAAACCGATCAAAGGTTGACGCAACGCAGCATGGGGACTAGGTTAGTCAACCTAAGTCGGAGTTCATCATGCCGAGCCCCCGCGATAGCCGTGCCAGCAGCAGTGCAGCCCGCCCCGGCGATCCGCCGAGTAAACGTGGCACCCCCTCCTCCGAGCGCGGCGCATCCGCAGTATCCGAACGGGGAGAGAGCAGCAGCACACGGGAGCGCATCCTCGACGCCGCCGTCGGCGTTCTCGAGAGCTCGGGCCTCAAGAAGTTCGCGCAGCCGCACATCGCGAAGGCCGCCGGCATTGCTCAAGGCCACCTCACCTACTACTTCCCGAAGCGGAACGATCTTCTGGGCGCTCTCATCGGGCGCGCATGGACCCTGATCCAGGAGGACCTTCCGCAGGGCCTGAAAGCTGGGCTTCACGAGCGTGCCGACGAGGTCCGCGCGAAAGCCCTGCGCATGATCGGTCGCGTCGTGAAAAACCGCGCACGCATGCGCATGTTGCTCGGCCTCATCGTGGCGAGCGAGGAGGATCCTAGCCTCCGCAAGCAGGTGGGTGACAACGTTCTCTTGCTTCGCACGTTCCTCGCGAAGTTCATGGGCAAGAGTCCGAAGGACCCGGACGTCGAGATTGCTCTCGCAATGTTTTGGGGCATCGGGATGCAGCACTTGGTGCTCGAAGGCCGTCGCACCGACGAGGAGACGGACGTCCTCTTGCGCCGTGTCGAAGACTGGCTTGCGGCGATGCCCGAAAGCCAGACGCAGGGCAGCTAGGTCTTCGGTTCCGCGAGCATCCGAAGCTCACGGGTGGATCGCTTGGGATCCAATTTTGGCATCAAGTGCCCAAGAGCCAAGCCATCAGCGCGTGTCCTTTCAATCATTTACAGCCAAACCTACATCGGCATACACATTGCTACACTGTAGGCATGAGAACCCTCACCACCCTTCTATCCACCTGCGTGCTCCTCTCCCTTCCCGTCGGCTGCGCGAGCGTCGATGACCCTTCCGCCGACGAGCGTGGCATCGAGGATGTTCAAGGCGTCGACGCCGAGGTGACCCAAGAGCTCCAGGGAAAGCCCAAGTACACGCTCACTTCGACGGTGATACGGGGCCACTACACGAACGACGAAAACTGCACGGGTGGCTTCGATGCCTGTGGCGACGCGGACGTGGTTCGTGAAGGTTCGAAGACCATCGTGCGCTTCGGGTCAGGAGACCGCTACTACGCCGACACGTGGGTGAGCAAAGGGGTCATCCTATTTTCGACGAAGGGCCGCTACGAAGACTACTCCGGCTTCTGTGACGATCCCGGGTGTGGCGACATTCTGCGCATCTCGGGGGTGATCTATCCCGTGAAGAAGGGGAATGCCTGGGTCCCGCGCATCAAGGCGACGTTCGGGCTCGAATTCCTCCACCCCGAAGAAGAGGATTCACCGGAGGGAGAAATCTCCGAGACCGTGCGCATGGAAAAGAAGCGCTGACAGAACGCCCGGCTCAGTGAACACGGACCCATGTGCCTGGCTCGAGCGCCGTCGGCAGCGCGGCATCCCATCCGTTCGGAAGGTGGGGAGCCGTGAAGCGAAAGAGGCGTTCCGCGTCGAGCGGCGCAAGGTTCACGCAGCCATGGCTTTGCACGCGCCCCAAATTGCGATGCCAGAACGCCGCGTGCAGCGCGACCCCCTTGTCGAAGAACTGTACGTAGGGCACATCTTCGATCGAATAGTAGTGCTCGACGTCGGGCTTCTCGAGGTTGTCCATGGGGGTCGTGAACAGCTTCACCCAAATGCGATGAATGCCCGGCGGCGTCGCGGTGTCCGTGCCACGAGCTCCTTTACCCGTCGAGACGAGCGTCGCGAAGACAGGCGTACGGCCCTCGTACGCCGTGAGCGTTTGCGAAGTGAGCTCCACGTCAATCCAACGCTCTCCGAACGCAGCGCCCGAGACTTCCGGCGGTGGAGAGGCGAGCGTGGGCCTTGCGATGTGGGTACTTTGCACCCATTTGGCGCTCGGCGCGGCCTCTCCTTCCGCCTCGCTGATCCGGTAGAATGACATGCCAGCTTCGCGCTTTTCTTCGTAGATACGGACTTGGAAAAACCGCGGAAGCTTCTCGCTGCCCCGCTTGCCCACGCGGGGTGCCGTGAACGTGGGAGCACTGTCGGCCGTCACCCACCCCACGTCGATTCGCCCCTCCGAGAGCTCCGCTCCATGGAACGCGAGCGGCCTCGACAGCCCGAGCTCGGCCATGTTGATCCACTTGCCTGCACGAGAGCGACCCCAGATGTCGTTTCCCTTCCTGCGCTGCTCGACGATGGGGAGCGACCATCCCTTCTCGAGGGTCTGGTCCGGTGCTTCGTCACCCGCGTGCTCGAAAGTGGGGTACGCGGTCGCGCCTTCGGGACCGACGAAGTAATAGCGGTAGGGAAGCCCATCGCCTCCCGGAGCCGGCAAGAGCGAGGGCGAACGCGGTTCCGGTGAAAACTCGACGTCGTCGGAGCAAACCCACGCGAGCGCACCGATGTTGTACCAGCGGCCAGGACAGTGGGGGCCACGCATGGAACCAAAGAACGGAACGCGAGCGAAGGGTGTCAGCGTTCCGCGCCGAACGAGCGGGGCAGCAGCCGACGTGCTGTGACCATAGCCCGGCGTCGTGTAGACAGGCACTTCTGCCCGATGCGGGACGACGGTTTTGGCCCAGCTGGGAGGCGGTACCTCGGCCCGCTCGCTCCAGGGAGGCATCCCAGATTCGTCAGCACGCGCTCCGGACGCGACGAGCACGAGCGCGCCGAAAGGGACCAGCGATCGCAATTTCACGCCGCAGATTCCTTCGTCTGCGGCAAACGCACCGTGAACGTCGCGCCTTTGGACGAGGAGGTTACGGTCACCTTTCCGCCGTGTTCTTCCGCGATGCGCTTCACGATGGCGAGACCGAGACCCGTGCCGCCCTTCTTTCCGCTCGTCACGAAGGATTGGAAGAGGCGGTGTTGGATCTCCTTCGGGATGCCGGGCCCGGTGTCGCTGAAGGTGAGCACGAGCTCCTCGGGCTTGGGGGTCTTCGTTGCCGACACGTCTTTTCGCGAGCGATCCGATGCTGCGATTTCGGGAGAGCGCGTGACACGAATCGTGAATTTTCCGCCGCCTTTCGGTGCCATGGCTTCTGCCGCGTTGCGCGCCAGGTTTTGGATGACGCGTAGAATTTTTCCTTCGTCGAAGCGCGCCGTACCTCGGTCCGCCAAGTCGATGACGAGTTCGACCTTGGCTTTCGCAAGGAATGTCTCCAACGTGGCTTTCACCTCTTCGAAGAACTGTGCAAGATACACTTTTCTCGGGAGGATGCTCTTTTCGCCGCGGGCGAACTCGAGTACGTCGCGTTGCATGGCGCCGATGTGCGCGAACTGCTTGAGTACGAGGTCGGCGTACTCGGCACGTTGGGCCTTCTTGTCGGCAGTGCGCATGAGCTCGACGTAGCCGTTGATGACGCCGAGGGGCGTCTTCAGGTCATGAAGGACGCCGGAGAGGAGGCGCCCAATCGTCGTCAGGCGCTCTTCACGCTCACGCGACTCGCGCGCCCAATGGAGCTGGATGGCGGTCGAGGCGTTGGCGGACAAGAGAAGGAGGAGTCCCTGATCCTCTTCATCGAACGCCCGAAACCCAGCTCGACTCTCGGCGACTCCCCCTCGCTTGTTGTAGAGGCCGAGAGCGCCGATGGGCTCGTCGTCGCCTTCGAGGGGAACACAGAGTGCGCTGTGCGTCACGATGCCCACCCGGCGATCCATGTCTTCGCTGTGCCTGGGGTCGCTTCGAGCATCGTCCACGCGAATGGCGCGATCGGAGGTCAATGCAGCCCCGATGATGCCCTCCCCCTCTTGCATCGGGTACCGCTCGATGTGGCCATCGCTCCCGAGAACGTGGATGGTCCAAGCGAGTGTACCTGGGTCTTTCAGTGCGAATGCCGCGAGCTCGGCGTCGAGAACGCGCTGGGCTTCTCCAAGAACGCTGGCGAGGAGTTCGTCGACGGACGAGACGCGAGCCATTGCACGTTCGAGGTCGAAGAGGAGTTTCAGGTCACGAACGCGATGCTCGAGCTGCATCTTCGTGTTGACGAGCTCCTGATTGGCTTTGTGGAGCGATTGGAGGAGCCGCAGGTTCTCCATCGAGACGGATGCCTGGACGGCGAGCGCGGAAAGCATGTTCGCGTCGTCTTCGGTGAAGTCGCGATCGCCTTCTTTGTTCAGGGCTTGGGCAACACCGAGCACGTTGCCTTCGTGGTCCAAGATGGGCACGGCCACGACCGAGCGCGTCCGATAGCCCGACTGCAAATCCCATTGAGGGCTGAACCTGGGGTCCTCGTATGCGTCACGTACGATCGCACGTTCGCCCGTGGCTGCGACGTCTCCTGCAATGCCTTGGCCGACCTTCAGACGAATCGACTGAACCATGTCGCCCGTCGTGATGCGCGAGACGAGTTCACCCGACTCTTCTTCGCGCAGGTAAAGCGTGACGCGGTCGGCCTCGAGGATCTCGACCATGCGCTGGAGAATGAGCGCGAGCAATTCGCTCGGATCGGGGTTCTTCCCGATCGCGAGACCGACCTCGCGAAGCGCGCCGCTCACGCCTCTTTCGTGCTTGAGCTCCGCCTCGAGCTCACGGACGCGGACCGCATTGATACTCGGGCGCGAGGGACGACGTGGAGGGGCGGAGGATTCGTAGGCCGCGAACACCTCGCCGGGCGGCTCACTGCCGTAGGGGTCGATGTCGGGCAGGTTCGGCAGGACGAGGGGCTGGGTGATATCGGCGGCGTATCCCTCGAGGGTTTCTACCGCTTCCGACCCCGCAGGCGCGCTCGAAGGCCGGCGGGCCTTGTCGCCCGAGTGGGGCGGGTCGGTGGGTCTACGCGGCCGGAAAGACACCGCTCCATGGTACGAGAAAACCCTCGCGATCTGCCGATGAAAGTTGCTATGACTGACCGCGTCATGAGCCCGACTACGGCGCCCCGGACGCTCATCGTGGTACCCACGTACAACGAGCGCGACAACGTCGAGCGCTTCGTACGCGCCGTCCGTTCAGCTGCGCCCGAGGCAGATGTGCTCGTCGTCGATGATGCTTCGCCCGATGGCACTGGCGCCCTCGTCGATGCACTTGCCCGAGAAGACAAGGGCGTTCGCGCCCTCCATCGCTCCGCCAAGCTCGGCCTCGGTACCGCCTACATCACGGCATTCCAACGCGGGCTCGGAGAAGGCTACGAGCGCTTCATCGAGATGGATGCAGACTTCTCTCATGACGTTCGCTACCTCCCAGACTTCATCGGAGCGCTCGATGATGGCTACGACGTCGTCATCGGTTCACGCAACATTCCCGGAGGAGGCGTGGAGGGCTGGGGCATCGGGAGACACGTCATTTCCCGCGGTGGTTCGCTGTATTCGCGCTCGATCCTCGGTCTCAAGGTTCAGGACCTCACGAGCGGCTACAAGGCTTTCTCGAGGCGCGCGCTCGAAGCCATCGACCTCTCGCAGGTCGAATCGAACGGGTATTCCTTCCAAATCGAGATGACCTATCGCGCGATCCTCCGAGGCATGCGCGTCAAAGAGATTCCCATCGTCTTCGTCGACCGGCGCGCCGGTAAGTCGAAAATGAGCCGCAAGATCTTCCTCGAGGCCGTCGCAGTCGTGTGGAAGCTCCGCTACGAAGCCGCCCGCGGCAAATTGTAGATCCTTTCGCAAACCCGCCCGTTTCCATCCTTGCGTCGAGCGTGACGCATGGAGGACGTGATGAAGCGAACGGAACAGGCGACGAAGCACGGCGGTAAGGCTGCATTCTGCATGGCGGTGCTCGCGCTCGTGGGTGGATGTGCGAAAGGAGCCTCCAACACGGAGTCTGCACCCTCGAAAGAATCAAACGGA
The DNA here is from genome assembly GCA_046351415.1 of Polyangiaceae bacterium. GTDB lineage: Bacteria > Myxococcota_A > Polyangia > Polyangiales > Polyangiaceae > JABFRG01. The sequence goes on from JAXLYO010000010.1 coordinate 197,992, forward strand.
GACCGTCCCGTCTCCGTAGCGGTCGCGAGCGCGTCTTCCCCCGTCATGCCTTCCGATGGCGAGCACGACAAACCGAAGGGAGAGGCGATCGCTCCCGCCCCGGGCGCTCCCCCCGTTGCGGCACCTCGCATGGGGACGACGGGTGCCGGAGAGGCTGCCCACGGAAGGCTGGGAATGGCGGGTGGCGTGGCAGCGCCGCTCGACGCAAAACATGCTCGCGATGAAGGCCTCGCGTTCCGAGACGTTGGACAAGCGCCAGGCGTGAAAGCAGGCGAATGGGACGACAACGCGAATTTTCGCGATTTTTCGAAGTGGCTCACGAGCATCCAATATGCCGGCGCCCGGCCCATGAACCTCGACCATCGAACGTTCGTCGTCGTTCGCGACAAAGACGGCAAAGGCATCCCGGGCTGCAGCGTCGAAGTGCGCGACGTGCAAGGTCAACGAAGCGCCGGGCTCGTCACGATGGCATCTGGCAGGGCCCTCTTCTTTCCGCACGCGGAGGGCTTGGAGGGGACGACGTTCGAAGCGACTGCGCGTTGTCGAGAAGGCGACGCGAAGGCAACCTTCACCCGCAAGGATGTCGATGGTGTCGTCGAACTGAAGCTCCAGTCTGCGCGCCGCGCTTTTGCGAAGCGTTCGATCGACCTCGCATTCGTACTCGATACGACGGGGTCGATGAGCGAGGAGATCGCCGCCGTGAAAACGACGATTCAGAAAGTCGCGAAGAGCCTCTCGGACGATCAGACGGAGGTGCGCATCGGGCTCGTCGAATACAAAGATCGAACCGACGCCTTCGTCACGAAGACGTACGCATTCTCGAGCGACTTGCCCGGGTTCGCCGCAAAGGTCTCTCGCATCAGCGCAGGCGGAGGAGGGGACATGCCCGAGGACATGAATGCAGGACTTCGGACGGCCCTCTCCGAGTTGCGCTGGAACGACAACGCGGTCGCCAAGCTCGCGTTCGTGATCGCCGACGCGCCCCCCCACCTCGACTACCCGAACGACATCGACTATGCGAAAAGTACGCGCGAGGCAGCGCACCGCGGAATCAAATTCTACACGGTTGCCGCTTCGGGCATGGACCAGCTCGGACAAGTCGTGTTCCGCCAGATGGCGCAGTACACGGGTGGCACGAACCTCTTCGTTCTTCGTGGAGGCGCAGGCCCCCAATCGACCGGCGGTGGCGACCCTGGCTCGAGCTGCGGTGGCACGCACCAGAACTACGCGAGCGGCAATCTCGACGAGCTCATCGTGCAGAAAGCACGCCGCGAGCTGAAGTCGCTCGACCAAGACCCGATGCGCATCGCGGGCCTCGGCGAAGACGAGAGCGCAAAGCCGTGCGACCGGCGCATCGTCTTTCGGGACTGACATGCCGAAATCGGGGTAACCTTCCATCATCATGCGAACGTTCCTCTTTGCGGTCATCGTCCTTTCGATTTCGGGTTGTGCAGCCGACCGTGGCTATGGCCCTCGCGGCCAGGGCGCTCCTCCGCAGGGTGGAGGGCTCGGGAATGTCACACCACAGGGGAACCCGCCCGCCGCGCATGCGGGTCTCCCCAGCAACGTCGTCGAGGGGTCCGAAGCCGATGGTCCCATCGACCCGCGGGCAGCGTCCCTCCTCAGTGACTTCCTGGCTGCGTTGCAGCGAAACGCCGGCGACATGAATGCAGCCGCGAGAGCGGCCGCGCCGTATCTCCACAAGAGCCTTCTGAATCCCGCGGACCCGAACGACGTGAACGATGATCTCAAGCGTTTCAGCTTCAAGAAGGCGTGGCAAAATGCACACTTCTACGCAAACCCCGTGAACATTACACGGGTTCGGCGGAGCAACGTCACGGCCATCGGGCACGGCGGGACCGGTGAAGCGGGCACGGTCGTCGACTATTTCGTCGGAAAGCTGAATGCACAGCAGGGCATGCCTGCGCCCGTGGCGATCTTCTTCCCGAAGGACGGTGGGCCGCCCAAGATTTCCTACGTTGGCAGCCTCTGACGCGCGCCTTCAGTGCGCTTCGGCACAGCAGCGAAAGCCTTGCTGATAGAACACGTGGTTTTCACCGTGTGCACGCGTGGAAGGACGGCAGCGCGTGCGTACGGGCCCCCAGTAGCCGCCTTTCAAAATCGACTTTCGGCCACCGTAAGAGGACTCGGTCCATTCGTCGACATTGCCCGTCATATCGTAGACGCCGAACACACTTTTGCACCGCGGCATCGAGCCAGAGGGCACGCCCTGCCAGAGGTAGTCGAGCTCGAGCATCGCTGTCTTCACCGGGTTTCCTCGGAGGAAGCCACCGAAGAATTGTCGCCACGTCTTGTCGACCAGGCACGCGGATTTGTCGCGCACGTAGCCGTACGGATACGGAGCCGCTTCGTCACCTTCGCACGCAAACGTCCATTCGACTTCGGTGCAAAGCCGCTTTGTACCCGCAGTGCCATCCGGCGCTTTCGTCTTCTGCGCTCTGCAGAGCGCGCCAGCCTCGACCCAATCGACGGTGATGATCGGGTAGGCGCCCTTTCGGTTCGGGTATTCGAAGCGGTCGATGCAGAAGTGCATGGCCTTCGTCGGAAACTTCGCGAGCTCGGCGTGCCACTTCGCCTTGTCGAACTCGGCGCAACGCTCGGGAAAATCACGGTTGATCCACTTGCTGCACGTGCTCTGCTGGAGGAGGTCTCCTTCGCCGGGGGTCGCGTGGTAGTTACCTTTGACGTCGACCATGCCGGCCGGGCAGGAACCGCGATTTCCCTCGGCGGCGTCGGTCACTTCCGGTGCTTCGCCCTCGGGCCCCTCGACCTGCCAATACTTGCCGTCGACTTGCCTCCATTTGCGCGACGGTTCCTTGATGGGAACCCCGTCGCCACCTTCCGCGCGCCCTGCAGAGAGGACGAGCGCGGACGACGCGCCACACGCGAGCATGAGAAGAAGCGAGAGGGATCTATTTCGACGCACGTTGGACAACTTGCTCGATGCGATCGAGCGCCTTGTCGAGCGTAGCCATCCGCGGGCCGAAGGAGAAGCGGACGTGATCGCGAAAACGCGATGCGCGGCCACTCCTTCGTTTGCCCGGATTCACGTCGAAGAACTCTCCGGGAACCGTGATGACCTTTTGTTCGAGCAGCTTTCGGAAGAACGACATGCCGTCGGAAAGACCTGGGGGCAAATCGGAGACGTTGCCCCAGGCGTAGAACGTGCCGTCGGGGACGCGGTCGAGCGTGACACCGACGCGGAGGAGACGGGAGACCATGCGATCGCGTTTCTCGCGAAATGCTTCGTGAATCGCGTTCGTCTCGGCGGTGACGTGCTGTTCCGAGAGAAGTGGAATGGCGGCCCGTTGGAGTGGCTTCGAACCGCCTCCATCGAGGAAGGAGCCAGCACTGGCGAAGCTTTCGATGGCCTGCTTCGGGCCAAGGGCCCACGTGACGCGCCACCCCGGATAACGCCAGTTCTTCGTCAGACCATCGAAGATGACGATGGGATCGCGATCGACGTCTTCGACGTAGCGCGCGGCACTTTCGACGGGAAGCTGCCCAGGCTTGCTGCGGTAGATGTAGTGCGAATAGAACTCGTCGAGGAGCAAGGTGCAATCGAGCTCCCGCGCGACCGAAACCCAGCGAGCGAGTTCTTCGCCTGCGACGAGCTTGCCGGTCGGATTGCAGGGATTCGACAAGAGCAGCGCCGAGAGGCCACGTCCGAGCACCTCGTGGCGCAAATCGTCGGCCGAGAATGCGTAGCCGCGTGAGCTGTCGAGCAAGATGGGGATGGGAGTGAACGCCTTGAAGATGTCGAGGAGCTCTTCGTACGCCGTGTAATCCGGAAGGAAGTGTCCTAGGTTGATCTGCCCGAGGCTCGCCGCTGCGCGCGTCAAGGCACTGCGCCCACCACCCGAGACGCACACGTTCTCTGCCGAGTACTGCGAAGGCATGCCCCGGCGGTACATTCGGTTGTAGAGTGCAGCAATCGATTCACGGAGCTCCCAAAGGCCCGCGACGGGGGCGTACTCCTGATCATCGACGTGGACGGGCACGGTACCGACCCGCGTCGGCGCGCCTTCGAGCTCACCCGTATCGGGTTGGCCTTGGCCAAGGTTGCACCAATCGGGATCGTTCGGCGTGAAGCCGGCTCGGGTGGCCTCCGACGTGACGTAGATGACTCCCGTCTTGGGAACGGAGCGAAAGGCGTGGAACGTCGCGTCTTCGGTCATGGGCGTCTCGGAGTAGCAAATCGGACCCCGGAAGTCGATTTCCGCTGGTCACGCATTCAGGCATTCGAGCTCTTTTTCGGACGTGGAAGCCCATGGGCGTCTCCGAAGCCCTACCGTGCTGACGAAACCCTGACAATTCGCGGATTTGAATGACCGAAGTGTGACGGCGCCGCCCCATACCCCTGCGCTACGTTTCCTTTGTGGCCATTCTCGCATTTTTCGTTTTCCACTGGCAGGTCTCCGTATTTTTCCAGAGCTTCTTTCTGCACAGGTACGGCGCCCACAAGCAGTTCACGATGTCGAAGCGCGCCGAGCGCGTGTTTCACTTCCTCACGTGGGTCGCGCAGGGGTCGAGTTACCTCTCGCCGCGCGGCTACGCGATCATGCATCGCATGCACCACGCCTACAGCGACACGGAGCGCGACCCGCATTCGCCGCACTTCGCGAAGACGCCGTTCGGCATGATGCTCCACACGATCAAGATCTACTCGCCGCTCACCCGCGAGAACCCGAAGGCGGAAGCCCGCTTCCTCGGCAATTACCCCGAGTGGAAGGCCATCGACGAGTTCGGCAACGCGTGGGTGACGCGCATCGCATGGGGCGCGCTCTACACGCTCTTCTACATGAAGTTCGCGACGCACGCGTGGATGTACGCGCTGCTCCCCATCCACTGGCTGATGGGCCCCGTTCACGGCGCGATCGTCAACTGGTGCGGGCACAAGTACGGCTACCGGAACTACGACGTGAAGGACAAGTCGCTGAACACCCTCGTGTTCGACTTCGTCTGCGCGGGTGAGCTCTTCCAGAACAATCACCACACGTTCGGCATGAGCCCGAACTTCGCGGCTCGCTGGTTCGAGCTCGACCCGACCTACCAAATCGTTCGCGTCTTGGCCGCCTTCGGCATCATCGACACGTCGAAGTCCCAGAAGATCCGCTACCCCGCGAAGGCGCTTCCTCCGGCCTACGAGCCGGCGACGGAAGTGACCACGGAAGACAGTGGACCGGTCGCGATTCCGGGACGAGCGGTCGTCGAAGAGAACGCGCACGCCGCCGAGTAATCTCCGCGATCTCTGCCCGTCAAAGGGGGGGCGGGGCAGAACGAGGCGGAACAGCAGCAGAACAGAGAAGGGCAACACGAACGAGCGTGTTGCCCTTTTTGCTTTCGTGGCGCGAAAAGCGGCTACTCCTCGGCGGAGGCCTGCAGCCCGATCTCCCCTTCGCCGAGGTCCTCGTCCTGCTTCTTCGCCTTGCGCCTCCGCGCGAAGAACTGACTGACGTCGTCGAGGAGCGAGTACACGACCGGCACGGCGATGAGCGTGAGCAGAAGCGAGAGGGTCTGCCCGCCGAGAATGACCGCGGCGGTCGTGCGGTCTTTGCCGGCGCCGATCCCCTTCGAAACCATGAGGGGGATCATGCCCGCCACGAACGCCAACGTGGTCATGAGGATGGGACGAAGTCGGTCACGGTTGGCCTCGAGGATGGCATCGAGGCGCGCCTTTCCCTGCCTCCGCAAGTGATTCGTGTGGTCGATCTGGAGAATGGAGTTCTTCTTCACGACGCCGAAGAGCACGATGAGGCCGAGCCCGCTGAAGATGTTCAGCGTCTGCCCGAAGATGAGCAGCGAGAGCAGCGCGAACGGCACCGTGAGCGGGAGCGAAATCAGGATCGTGACGGGGTGAAGCCACGATTCGAACTGCGCCGCGAGCACGAGGTACATGAGCACGAACGACATGACGAGGACCGTGAAGAAGTTGAGCGCGAGCTTGCCGCTCTCCTTCGCACGCCCCACGGGCACGACCTGATACGACGCCGGCATGTGCTGCTTCGCCGCGAGTTCGCCGATCGCCTTCTGCACCTTGGCGTCGGCGCCGCCCTTTGCGTTGGCCAGGATGGTGACTTGCCGCTGACGGCCGAGTCGATTGATTTCCGCGGGGCCTGACGCCGTCTCGAGCTTGACCACGTTGGAGAGAGCGACCGAGCCCTTCTTGGCCGAAGGTACGGTCACGAGAGAGAGTGAATCGGCGTCGGTGCGGTAACGCTCGTCTGCGCGGACACGAACGTCGTATTCTTCGCCGCCTTCCGCATAGCTCGACACTTTCACGCCACCGATGAGCAGACGCAACGTATCGGCGATGTCGGAGACGCGGACGCCGAGCTCGGCAGCTCTGTCACGGAGGATGTGAACACGGAGCTCGGGCTTTCCGACGACGAGCGTGTTGTCGACGTCGAGTGCGCCGGGTACCTTCTTCAGTTCCTCGGTGATGTTCGTCGCGTACTTGGCCAGCAAGTCAATGTCGCTTCCGACGATGGCCACCTGGACGCCAGCGTTGGATTGACCGCCGTTGGAGAACGCCGAGACCTCGCCCGTCGTGATGCGGTACTCGTGCGGTGCCTTCTTGATGATCTCTTGGCGAACGCGGTCCATGAGCTGGAACTGCGAGGCCTTGCGATCGCGCGGATCGTTCAGGAGCACGTAGACGCGCGCTTCGTTGGAGGCGTGGGTGGCGCCTTCGCCTACCGTGACGAGCGCATGGGTCACGCCATCGTAGTGACGAACGTCGCTGCCGATACGCTCGCAGAAGAGACGCGTGGCTTGCACGCTTTGACCGACGGGACCGCGGACGATGATTTCGAACTGTGCGTTGTCGTCTTCGGGCAGGAAGCCACCCGGCACGCGGCCCGCGATCGGCACGCACGACCCGAGTGATACGACGCAGAGGATCACGACCACCCAACGCTTGCGCATCGCGGCCGCGAGAATGCGCATGTACACGCGTTCGATTGGACGATATACGACGTTGACGACGGTCCCCAAGAATCGGGAAACGGCGTCGCCCTTACCGCCCTTCTTGATCCACCGCGCCGACAGCATCGGCGTCAGAGAGAAGCTGACGATCATCGAGACACCGATGGCGAACGCCATGGTGAGGCCGAAGGAGGCGAGGAACCTTCCGACGATGCCACTCATGAAAGCGACGGGAACGAAGACCGCCATGAGCGACAGGGTCGTGGCAAAGACGGCCAAGCCGATTTCCTTGGTGGCTGCAATGGCCGCGGGAAATGGCTTCATGCCTAGCTCGTCGACGTGTCTCACGATGTTCTCGAGGACGACGATGGCGTCGTCGATGACGATGCCTACCGCAAGGGCGAGGGCGAGCAGCGTCAGGAAGTTCAACGTGTACCCGGCGAGGTACATGACGCCGAACGTGCCGATGACGGACACCGGAATGGCGATGGCAGCGATGATCGTACTTCGGAAGTTGCCGAGGAACATGAGCACGACCAGCGACGCGAGGAGTGACCCGATGATGAGGTGCTCCTTGAGCGCACTCGCGCCCTTGCGGATGACGCCCGAGTTGTCGCGAATGACCTCGAGTTTCGTGCCAACCGGCAAGGTCTTCTCGATCTCTGCGAAGCGCTTGGTCACGGCGTCGACGACGTCGATGGTGTTCTGCCCGGACTGTTTCTTGATGGAGAGCACGACCGTGCGTTCACCGTCGATGGACGCGTAGCTCTGCTCTTCTGCGGTACCGTCTTCGACACGCGCGACGTCTTCGAGGCGGACCGAGCGACCGGGGTCTTCTCGAATGACGATGCGCGCCATCTCTTCGACGGAGCGCACCCGACCTTCGACACGGAGCGTCACGCGCTCCGGCCCTTGTTCGACCACACCTCCCGGCGTCGAAAGGTTCTGCCCCGCGAGCGCGCGCTGCACGTCGGCGGCTGAAAGGCCGAGCGAACGAAGCTCGACGGGTTTCAGCCAGACATTCACCTGACGACTCAGGCCACCGATGATTTCGACCTGACCGACGCCATAGATGCTCTCGATTTGCCGGCGCACCTTCTTGTCGGCAATTTCGGTGACGTCTCGGATGGACGCCTTGGAGCGCACCGAGGCGAGCAGGACGGCGCCGGATCCCGTATCGACCCGAGAGACGATGGGACGGTCGGTGCCCTTTGGAAGCTGCGGCATGATCTGGTCGATCTTGTCGCGGACCTCCTGCGCGCCGACGTCCGAGTTCTTCTCGAGTTTGAACGAGACGATGACCTGGGAAATGCCTTCGGCAGAGGTCGAGCGGAGTTCGTCGATACCCGAGATGGTATTGACGACTCCCTCGATCTTGTCGCTGATGTCGTTTTCGACTTCTTCAGGGGCAGCGCCCGGGAGAGTCGTCGTGATGACGACGATGGGGATGTCGACGTTCGGGAACTGATCGACGCCGAGCCTCGTGTAGCCGAGGGCTCCGAAGACGATGATGACGAGCATGAGCACCGATGCGAACACCGGTCGACGAATGCAGATATTGGCGAGCCATTGCATAGCGAGGCCTTTCTAGAAGTCGACGTACGTGCCGTTGGACAGCTCGGGTGGCGGGGAAAGAATCACTTTCTCGCCGTCTTTCACGCCGCGAGTAATGGCAACCAGGCCCTCTTTCGTGGGACCCACGGCGACCACGCGTTCGACTGCGCGTCCGTCTTCGACGACGAAGAGGTGGCTGAGCGATTCGCGCGCGATGATCGCCCCCGTCGGAACGACCGTCGTCTTCTCCTCGCCGAGCGATAGCTCGACTTCTGCGAACATCCCGGGAGCGAGCTGGCGATCTGCATTGTCGACAGCGGCCTCGACGACGACGTCACGACTTGCTTCACGAACGGCCGCACTCAAGAACTTCACCGTACCCTTCCAGGCTTTCCCCGGATGCGACGGAACATGGAAGGTGACTTCGGCGCCCTTCTTCACGAGGTTCATGCGCGCTTCCGGCACGGCAAATTCGAGCCTCAGCGGATTCATGGTCACGAGCGTGACGACCTTCGTGTCGGTGCGAACGAATTCTCCGACATCGACCCAGCGATCGGCGATGACCCCGGAAAAAGGCGCACGAATGATGCCGTCGCTCACAGTCTGCCCCGCCTGCGCGGCCCGAAGCTCCGCGGCCTTGGCCGAGAGGTCGGTGGTCTTGCACTGATCGGTGAATTTGTCGTACTCGGCGCGGCTGATGCTGCCCTTGTCGAAGAGCGCCTTGTAGCGCTCGCAGTCGCGCTGAGCGTTCGCGCCTTGCGCCGCTGCCAGGGCCGCGCTCGTCTTTGCTTCGGCCGCGGTGAGCTGTGCTTGGCGCGTATCGACGACGGCAAGCACGTCTCCCTTCTTTACCTCGGAACCGCGCTCGATCTGGACGCGCAAGAGGCGCCCCGCCGTGCCTGCAGCCAGGTCGGACTGTTCCTCACCTCGCAAGCTGCCCGTAAGAGGCAATACGCGAGGCATGGGTTGGCTCACGACCGCCGTCGTCGTGACGCGCACTTTGGGACCTGCATCGACTTTGGTATCTGCTGGCCCTTGTTGCTTGCACCCTACACCTACCGAGGCGAGCATCGTGACAGCCACGATGGCGACCCTCGTCGCAACGCCGGGAAAGTTCTGGAGGGATCGATTCATCATTTGGAAGGTTCTCCTGGCGGCGCAGAGGGAGCTGGGGACGCGGAAGGCACAGGTCCGCGGAAAGTCGTAGGTTTGCCGGAAGCGAGCCGAAGGACGGCCCGCGCGAGGGTGAGGTCGAGATCGGCTCCGATGCGCCCCACTTCCGCAGCGAAGGCATCGCGTTGGGCCGTCGTCACGTCGAGCTGGGTCGCAGCTCCGGCGGCGTAGCGGTCTTCGGCGATGGTCGCTGCACGCGTGGCGGCGCGCGCCTGAGCTCGGGCGGCGCGACCTTTGGCGATGCTCGCACCGATGCGGTACCAGGCTTCGACGATGGCGTCCTCGGAGGACCGGCGGACACCTTCTGCCTTGGCGACGCTCACGTCCGCCGCCGCGCGCGTCGAATCGAGCTGCGCAACGAGGCCGAAATCGAAGCGAAACGTGAGCGAAGCGGAAAGGGTGTATGCCCCGACACGTCCTGCGAAGCCCGTCGCGTTCGTGAAACGCTCCTGCGCCTGTCCCCCGAGCGCGGGAATGAACGCCAGCTTCGCGGAATCGCGCGTGGAGAGCGCCAGGCGTCGCTCGGCCTCCGAAAGCCTTCGTTCGGGAAGATTGCCGTCGGCGAGCGCCACCCACGAGGCAAGCGGTGCTTCTTCGTGGAGGTCGTCCTCCGGAAACTGTGTTGCCTCCTCGGGCTTGATGCGCGTCAGCGTCTCGAGCGTGCGGATCGCGAGCACTCGCGAGAGATTCGCATCGGCGATGTCTTGCTTCGCGCGTTCGACGTTGGCCTTCGCGCGCTCGAGATCGAGCTCGGAGGCCACCCCGGCGGTGACGCGGTCTTCCACGGACTTGCGATTCTTTTCTGCAAGTTCGAAGCTCTTCTCTGCGCTGCGCCCGAGGTTGGTCGTGGCCGCGACGGTGACGTAGGCACGGACGACCCTCTCGTCGATTGCGCGCTGGGTGAGACCTTTGCTCGCCTCTGCGATTTCCTTCAGGATTCTGGCACCGCCGTACCGCGCGAACTGCGCCGCATCGACGATCGGCACATCCAAGAGGAAGAACGCATCGAACTGGTCTTGCGGGAGGATGGTGATGGCGCCATTCGGAGTGTTGAACACCGCTTCGAACTGGTTTCGAGTGTAGACGCCACGCGCCGTGAACGAGGGCAAGAGCTTCCCCCGAGCGACATCGGCTTCCGCGTCCTTCTGCCGAACGGATGCATCCGCCGCGATCATGTCCGGGTTGCGCTTGTGCGCTCCGTCGAGAAAAGCCTCGAGAGGTTGGAGCCCGAACGCCGGAAAGGTCGCGAGAGACACGCCCGCCGCAACCGCGCCTGAAAGGAAGGTTCTCATCGCAACTCCTAGTTGCGTTACGGGTAGCATTGGAAGAATCAAATCGCAACAAGTTGTTGCGATACGACCCAGCGGTCGCTATGGATTCAAGGAGAGGCATGGTTCGCTCATCGCGCCCCCCTTCGAAAGTTCCGCGCGGCCAATCCGTCGTGCGCAAGGTGCTTCTCGCCGCCCGCGAGGAACTCGCCCGAGTGGGCTATCGAGCGCTTCGCATCGAAGACGTTGCGAGCCGTGCAGGCGTGCACAAGACGACCATCTATCGGCGCTTTCCCGACAAAATCGACCTCGTGCGCGCGGCGATGCAGGAGCTCTTTCAAGAACGCTTCGTCACGACGGACACGGGTTCGCTGCGCGGTGATTTGATCGATTTTGCCCAGGTAATGACCAATTTCTTCTCGTCCGTGGAGGGGCAAAGCCTCGCGCGAATGATGATGACGGAAGGAACGGACCCCGAGCTTCGCTCGATCGTCGAGTCCGTACGCGCGAAGAGGGAGGCTCTGCCGAATCAGGTGATCGTGAACGCGGTAGCTCGGGGAGAAATTTCGAAGGACACGGATGGTGACTTCCTCTTCAAGACCCTCGTAGGCGCGATCCATCACCGGCTCTTTGCGCTTACTCAGTGCGTGAGCGAACTCAACATCGCAAAGCTCGTCGACCTGCTGCTGTACGGCGCGCTTCCACGCCCCAAGGTGCCGGCCCCAAAGCGCCCGCCTTCGAAACAACGCAACCGTTCGTTGCGATAGTGGAAGCGGTTAAGTGCGGCCTTTGAGGAGCTTGTAGGCGTAGGTGCGGTTGATACCCGCTTCCTTCGAGGCGGCTGTGACGTTGCCCTTATGTTTCTCGAGCAAGCGATTCATGTAGAGGCGTTCGCCGTGCTCGATCCAAGCTTCGCGGAAGTCGCGGTAGTTGCGCGAGAGTAGGTCGAGCGGGAGGTCCGGAGCCGTAATGCCGTCGAGTGGCATGACGAGCGAAGACGAGGGCGGCGGCGGCGCATCGATGTTTTCTTGGATGGAGACGGTGTCCTCGTCCTCCATGAGGCTCGTGGGAAGGCGCGTCACGCCGGTGGGCGGGTCTTGGCGGTCGGCCGCCATGAGCGAGAGCGCTTCGTGCGGGCCCAAAACTGCGGCGCGCTCGACGAAATTGCGAAGCGAGCGGACGTTTCCTTGCCACATGCGACCACGAAGCTCGGTCATGAGCGCCGGGGAAAACGCGGCGCCGCCGGACTGCTTCTGGAAGTGCTCGATGAGCATGGGGATGTCGTCGGCTCGTTCGCGAACGGGCGGAATGCGAATGGGTAGAACCGAGAGACGGAAGTAGAGGTCTTCGCGGAAAGTGCCAGCGGCGACCATGGTCGCGAGCTCGCGGTGGGTCGCGCAAATCACGCGGACGTTCACCGGTCGATACTGCGTTTCGCCGACGCGACGAATTGCCCGCGATTCGAGAACGCGAAGCAACTTTGGCTGCATGGAGAGCGGAAGCTCACCGATTTCGTCGATGAAGATCGTGCCGCCGTTCGCTGCCTCGAATGCGCCCTCGCGCGCCTGCACTGCGCCGGTGAACGCGCCCTTCGTGTGCCCGAAAAGCTCGGATTCGAGCAGGTTTTCGGGAAGCGCGCCGCAGTCGACGACGATGTAGGGACCTTGTGCCCTGGGCGACGCATCGTGAATCGAGCGTGCGACGACCTCTTTTCCGGTGCCGGTTTCGCCCTGGATCATGATCGACGCGTCGCTGCTCGCGAGGCGGTTCAGCTGAGCGAACAGCGTACGCATCGCAATGCTGCGCCCGACGAGATGGTGGAACTTGGAAGCGGGCCAAAGGCCGACACTCTCCGCGGGAACGCTGCCCTCTTCCATGTGGGCTTCATTGCCACCGAAGCGAAGCATCGCTCCTTCCGGAACGCGGGCGAAAGATACGCGAATCCCATTGATGAACGTTCCGTTGCGGCTCTCGAGGTCGCGCACCCAGAGGCCATCCTGTTTGAGCGAGAAAGAGGCGTGGACGCGAGAAACCGTAGGTTCGTCGATGCGAAGGTGGCTATTCGACGAACTGCCGACGATGGTCTCGCCCTCGATCACCATCGTGTGTTCGCCGGAACGATCGATCCATCGCAGCCGTGGGCGCGAGACGACCGCGCCCATGGCGGTCGCTTCCGTGGCTTCGTGACGGGGCGGAGGGGCGGAAGAGGAGGACATACGGGCGGTAGGCGGTGCGGCAGGCGCGCGGTGGCACGGCCTGCGATGCGGGAATTGTACGCCTCTCGGGCGCTTACCGAAACACTCAATTTCAGCCCAGACTCCCGAATTTCTCTTTTCAGTGTCTCGACTTGGCCGTTTGTGCGCGCCCATGGGCCTGATACTTTTTTGCGAGCGGCTCCCGCTCGGGAGGCCGCCTCACCCACCGACGTCCCACCCGGACCCGAGAGCGCAAAATCACCATGGGCAAATCCGATCCGAAGAAGCCGCAGCCGCTTGCTCCCCTGAAATTCCGGTCCGCCGGGTTCAGCATCATCCGTTCGCCCCTTCTTCCCGCGGACACGTTCGCTCCGAAGACCCCCAGTGGTCCCGAGACCCTCGAGCAGCGAACCTCTGCACTCTTCTCGTTCGTGAAGCAGACACCGGTTTGGGAGGCCCTGAAGAGCACGTCGCCATCGCTCGCCAAGGCGATCGACGCACCACGCAAAGGCCAGGAGCGTAGTGAGATTGCGAGCGCCGTCATGCGGTACGTCGAGCGCATGCGCGGTCGCGCGACGCCGTTTGGCCTCTGTGCGGGTTATGCGGTCGTACCGACCACGACGGAGACCAGCCTGCCGCTCCAACTCGAGCCTCCGGAGAAGTACAACGCCATCCTCCGACTCGACGTCGATGCGCTCATGACCGCAGTTCGCACCGCCGTCGTGGGTGATCGTGCGCGCCGCCACGAGTACATGTGGGCGCCCACGCGCGAGATCGTCTACGTCGCCGACATGGCCAAGGTCACGAGGCGTTCCGGGGACGGTTCGGTCTCCTACGCGGACGTCGAACGCTCCGAAGCACTCGACGTGATCATGGCTGCGGCTTCCCCGCGCGCCAACTGGGAGACGTGCCTCGCAGCGCTCGCGCCTTTCACCGACGACCGAGAAATGCAGGAGGGCTACCTGCACCGCCTCATCGACGAAGGCATCCTTGTTCCTGAGGCCTATCCGTCCATTTCGACCGATGACGAACTTGCGCCCGTTGCCGAGTTGCGCAATCCCGAGCTCGATTCCGTCGTGCGCGTGGCGCGAGAGAACCGCGTGGGTCCCATCGGTCCGCGCCTCCTCACGGCTGCCGAAACGCTGGAGAAGGCCATCAGCGAATTCCGCAAGACGGACAAAGAGCGCAGCGCGAAGAAAACCGCCGACGACAAGGTGGAGATCGCCGAACAGGATGCACCGGCCAAGGCGGAAGACAGCGAGAACTCGGGCGAAGAGGGTAGCGTCGCAACTCCTCCGGCCTCTGCCGACCCCGCCTGCATTTATGACCTCATGAAGACCCTCTCGTCCGGCGCGCTCGGCGACGACTTCTTCAAGGAGCTGACGCGCATCGCAGCGGTCGTGCAGCGTTTCATGGTGAAAGGCGGCGACCCTCGTCAGGCCGCGTTCTGTCGCTTCCTCATGGAGCGGTACGAAGGTCGTGAGGTTCCGTTGGTGGAAGCGCTCGACCCGGACTTCGGCTTCGCTTTCCCCGTCGATCCTACGGGCGTTCAGGGTGGCGGTGGCGACTACTCCCACCAAGCCACACTGACCGCCTGGCGCCTCAAGCTCTACACGAAAGCCATGGCATCCGGCACGCGTGAGATCGTGCTCACGGAGGCCGATCTCCCGCCCGCCCCGCCGCCCGAGTCACAGCCGCGCGTGCCGCTCGGGATGTCGGTCTTCGCAAAGCTCCAAATGAAGGAGGGCCAGCCCATCTTCGTCGAGCCGACCATCGTCGCGCCTCCGGGCACCGCCTACTTCGGACGCGCATCCGGCGTGAGCCGAGACATTCGCGAGCGCGCCGAGGCCTTCATCAAGGCACAAAGCCAGTACGTCGATGCCGACGTCGCGCAGCTCACGTACTTCTTGCCCGGTCGTAGCGCGGCATTCGTCCAGTACCCGTGCCTCACTCCTTACGAGCTCGTCCTCTCCGCGCGCCCGGGGGCATCGGAGGAGCAGCGAATCGACGTCAACGACCTCTTGGTCAGCCCCGTTGGCGACCAAGCCATCCTGCGATCGAGGAAGACCGGACGCCGCATTTCCGTCGTCGCCACAGGCGCCGCCAACCCCAATCGCGAAGTGCTCACGGGTCTCGCCCGCTTCTTGCTAACGGTCGAGCGCGACGATTTCGGCGGTGCGTTCCACTGGGGCGCCTTCTCGGAAGCACCTTTCCTCCCGCGCGTTCGCTTCGAGCAGCACATTCTCAGCCCGATGAAGTGGCGCGTGACCAAAGAGCAGACGCGTCCCATTCTCGACGGGAAGACGGTGACGGAGCGTTGGAATGCAGTCCAGAAGCTGCGCGCGGACCTCGGGCTCCCGAGGCACATTCTCTTCGCCGAGCACTCCGACAACCTCTTGCCTGTCGACCTCGACGACGTGCTCAGCGTGGAAGCGTGGCTTTCGACCGCCCGGGAAGACATGCCGCTCATCGAGCACAATCGGCTCGGCGGCGTCGTGGGTCCAACCGCTTTCCATCACGAAATGGTGTTCCCGCTCGTGTCCACGTGGAAGCCCGCTGCCGGTGCAACGTCCGCTGCCGCCTCGCGCCACCACTACCAGGATTACGACGAGAAGGACGCCTTCGACACCATCATGCCCGGAGGCAATTGCCTCTACCTCCGCATCTACGGCGGTCGCGGTGAACTCATCTCGGTGATACGCGACACGCTTTCAGGGTTGCTGGAGGAAGCGCATGACAAGGGTGAGATCACCCATTGGTTCTTCTTGCCCTTCACGGACCCAGACGCACACATTCGCGTGCGTGCCTTCGGAGACCCCGGCTACCTCTTCGGCAAGCTCTTGCCCGCCATGCACAATGCCCTCGCGCCTCAGCTCGCGACGCGCGTGATCCGAAAGGTCGAGGTAAGCAGCTACGAACGCGAAACGTATCGCTATGGCGGCCCCGAAAGCACGAACATCTGCGAGCGGATTTTCTGTGCATCGAGCCAAGCCGCGCTCACGTTCCACGAGCAATTCGAGGGCGACGGAAGCTCGGCCATCGACCTCCTCGTACCGACGGTAGGGTCGCTTCGCTCGATGGTCGCACAGATGGGCCTAGACACGGCCGAGATGCGCAAGCAGTTCACGCGTACGGGCGAGCTCTACACGCGCACCGAGGACAAGATGATCCCCAAGCGTGCCGCCGGAGAGTTCCTCCGTCGCGCAAAGCCGAAGTTCCTGGAGCCGGTCGATCCGAAGGTCGCGCTGGGCGAAAAAGCCATCGCAGCGCTGAAGAAGGGCTTCGACGACCTACGCCATGCATGCGAAACGAAGGTCTCGAAGCGCGACTACAGTTCGCTTTGCTCCGACATCATGCACGTTCACTCGATTCGTTTGCTGACGACGTGGTGCGAAATTCCCAACACCGAGGCCATCGCCTACTTCCTCGGAGAGAAGGTCCTCGCTGCCGATGCAGCCATCCAAGCGCGAGACGCCGCCAAATGAAAGCTGCTGATTTCATTCAACTGTTCCTAAGCCGCGTCTCGCCGGAGGCAATCCTGCACGCAGAAGGGGGCTACACGGCTCTCCTCGGGGGCGCTTCGGGGATCGTGTTCGCCATGTCGGAATTGTTCGAGGCGGGTCTCGTGAAGCGCGATCAGGTCGAGCTGTGGCTTGGCGCGCTCGCCGACTATCAGAAGCACCCTCTCGCGGTTCACTTCCCGGACTTCAAACCGACGAAGCTGGCGAACGGCCACATGTCAGGTCCGCTCAGTACGACCTTTGCGCACGCATACGCCGGCGTTGCCTTGGGTAACGCCGACGTCGCGCGCACGAGCACGAGGCAGTTCGTCGAAGGTGCGCGCGCGCTGCTCGTCGATTCGGAACCCAAGCTCCGTGAGCTCTGGGGGGGAACGGCGGGGCTCATCGTCGTAACGGACGTGCTCGCCGAGAAGCTCGGAAAGCTCCCCACCGGCTCTGCCGACGCCGAGATTCAGTCGCTCAAAGCCTTGCGTGACGACTGCAGTGCGGACCTTCTCGAGGTCATGAAGATCCCCTTCGCCGATCGCGGCAACAACGCGCTCGGACTCGCGTATCTCGGCATGGCTCACGGGTTCGCAGGAGAGATCTATGGGGCACTGCTCGCGTCCGACTCCCCGTCTGACTTCCTCATCGCTCGCCTCGATGAGCTAGCCGCACTCGCTACGCGTGAGGACAACCTCATAGCTTGGCCAACCCACATCGGAGGAGAAATCCCGCCCCCCCTTTGGTCGAGCTACTGCAATGGCGCACCGGGCATGCTCGAACTCTGGGCTACCGCCTACGAGAAGACCCAGCGAAAGGAATACTTGGAACTCGCACGTCTGGCTGCCGAGACGACGTTCGGTCTCCTCACGCCCGTCGCAAGCCTTTGCTGTGGCGTCGCGGGCCAAGGTGTGGCGCTCGTTCGTTACGGCGAGCGCTGTGACGATCCCAAGGCCGTCGATCGCGGCAAGCGCCGCATTCGGCGAACCTTCGAGTTGGGCTGCCCAGAGCCCGGTCTGATGAAGGGCGACGCAGGCCTCGCGCTCATCGCGCTCGCTGTCATGCAGCGCAAGCCGCTTCGAATTCCCCTCGTGAACGCGCCTCTTTGACCGCCTCCTCCCTCAAGGGTGGGCAATGACGAGCAACGTCTTCGAACGCTTGCGCACGCACTCCATGACGTCCTGCAAGATGACCGGGTCGAGGGCGCCGAAGCTCTCGTCGAAAATCACGAGTTCTGCGCCCTGCAGCAGCGTGCGAGCGATGTAGAGGCGACTCTTTTCACCGTGAGACAACTGCCAACCGGTCTCGCCGAGTGTCTGTACGAACCCCGAAGGCATTCGCTGGAGGAGCGGTCCTAGGCCGAGTTCCTGACAGATGGTGCGCGCCTCGTCACTGATTTCCCCGATTTCGGCCCTCGGGTCCAAGTTGAATGCAAACGTGCTCGAGAAGATATAGTTCTCGTGAAACTGTGGTGCATACGCGACGCGCAAGCGCCACTCGGCGTTCGGAACCGAATCCATGTCGAGACCGCGGACGAGAATCGTGCCGCCCCCGGGCCTTCGTTCCGAGGCGAGCAGCGCAGCAAAAGTGCTCTTGCCGCTCCCCGATGGACCTTCGAGAAGAAGACGTTCTCCCTCGGCGACTTGGAGCGACACGTCGCGCAGAATGCTGCGGCCAGTGGAGGTCTGGGCGTAGCTCAAGTTGGAAACCGTCACGACCACGGGGCGGCGCCCTGGCTCCGTGCGAATTTCGGGCAGAGGCCGCCAAGGCTTGTCGACGGTCTTTCCGGACTCGAGCAAAGACTTCACGGCGCCGTACGCGCAGTACCATGGGGCCCACGCAGCCGCAGACGCGTTGATGCCCGCCCACGCCTGACGCGCCGCCATGACCGCGAGCACGAGAAAGAGCACGTTGGCCTCTCTCTGAACGAAGGCCCCGAGCACGGCACCGAGCGAAAGAACGAACCACAGCCGGGGCGAGACGGTGCTCCACGTGGAAACGCGATCGAAAGATCGCACGCCCACGCCGTAGGCATGGAGCATCTCGTCCTCGCCTTCGTGCGTCGCGTCGAGCGTGCGCTGGAGAATCCTCGTGCGATGTCCGACGATCTTCTCGACCAAGTCGTCGGTGAGGTCGAGCCTGTTGCGGTACTGCTGGATGTAGAGTGTAGCCGTGCGGTAGGCGAGCCACACCGCGAAGACCGTGAACGCCAACAGACCGCTGACAACGGCGTAGGCGTAGGGGCCTTTGAAGGCTAGTGCGATGGCACTGCCCCAGAAGCCGATAGGGAGTACGAGGCCCGTCACCTCCGCGATGGCGCCGCGCTCGATGACTTCGGCCTCACTCACACGAGCAAGCAAGCGTCCCAGGCCCGTCCCGCGCACCTCGTCCGGTGAAAGGTGGAACGTTCCTTCGAGCAAACGTCGTTTGAAGGCGACGCCGACGGAGATCATCAAGCGCCCGAGAGCGATGTTGGTGACGTAGGCGAGAGGGATGTCGGTGAGAACGAGCAGCGTCCAACCCACGAGCCGTGAGGTGTCGACGCGCCCAGTTAGTGCAGCCGAGCCCAGCGCGTAAGCCGATGCACCCGCGACGAACATGCGCAGCAAACTGACGAGACCGAACCCGACCGCCTGAGCGACGGCGCCTTCGTGTTTGGCTTGCGTCCACAAGGAATACGAAGCGTCGGGACGGAAGGTCGTTGCGTGGATGCGCTGGCTTCCGAGCTCGCCCGTCGTGGCGAGCGCTTCGAGAAGTTGGGCCCCCTTTGGCAACTCGGCGACCCAACGGGTCTCGTCCGTGCCTTCCGCACTCGCGCGCAGCACCTCTGCGACGAGTTCCCGCGCGCTCTTCACGCGCGTCTGTCCATTGGGGAGATAGAGCGTGCAGGTCCCACCCGAGCCCACGATGGCGAGCGTGAGATCTTGACGGGCTCCTTGGAGCCTCAGGAGCTGTGCGCCAGGCGTTTCGAGCGTGCGGAGAAGCGCCTCGGGGTCGACCCGAACCGTGAGACTCTCGACGCCGAGTACGCGCGGGGCTTCGGTGAGCCAACGCTCCGGCGTCGTTCCCGAAAGTGGCGGAAGCGCGGCGCGTCTCAGTGGCAAGCCCGAAGGAACGAGCACTGCTTGGAGTGCACTCGGAAGGCCTTCGTTCGGGTAGGCCCAATCCCGAACGGTTTCTCTCGCGGAAGGAGCGGTCACGATGCCTCCTCCCGAATCACGCCGTCTTGGATGCGGAGGCGACGCCATTCTTGCGAACGCCAAATGCTCGTCTTTGCGCGCTCCTCGGCATCGAGCAGGAGCTTGAAGCGACTTTCAGGCTCTTGCCGCAGCGCGAGCGGGTGGCCATCTTCGACGATCTGGCCGTCCTCGACGACGAGAACTCGGTCGAAGTCGAGCGCGTGACCGATGTCGTGGCTGACGAACAGCAGCGTGGCGTTCAGCCAGAGTTTGCGTGCCTCGTTCAGCATCTTTCGGCGCGTCACTTGATCGAGCCCACGGAACGGCTCGTCGAGAACGGCGAGCTTCGTCTCGCTCCGAAGAAGCGCTCGCGCGATGCGAACACGCTGCCCTTCACCACCCGAGAGGAAATTGCCGTCCCATCCGATCTTCGTGCCTAGACCTTCGGCGAGATTGTCGACGACGGGGAACAGATTGGCCGCCACGAGCACGTCTTCGAGCGGACGCCGCGTGTCACTAGTCGTTGCATATTCCACGTTTTCGAGAAGGCTGCGGTTCCAGAGCTGGGTCGCCGGGTCGACCCACGCGGTCATGGCACGCAAGGACGGGTAGGTTTCTTCGTCGAGCGGCGTGTCGTTCGCCAGCACAGTACCAGCCGCAGGCTTCAAAAGACCGAGCAGGAGACCAAGCAAGGACGACTTCCCTGCTCCGGACGGGCCGACGATCGCCACGTGCTGGCCGGACGGGATGTTGAGCGAGAACGTGTCGAGCAACGTGCGACCCGCCACGAGAACGCGCACGTTCTTGAAAAACAGCTTCACGCCGCGGTCGCGCTTGGGGATTTGCGCCTTCGGCAGGTCGGTGCGCGCATAGCGCGTGACCTCCAAAATGCGCGTCAATGCGAGCTCGGCGCCAGGATAGCTGCGGAATACATTGACCAGGCCTGCGACATTGCCCGGGATGCGCATCGCCCAGAAAGCGAGCAGCACGAATCCTCGTACGTCGGGGTGACGGGCCACGTGGGCGTAGAGGCACCCGCTCGTGATGAGCACGCCTACGAGCGTGTCGAGCGCGCCGAAGATTCCGCGTCGCTGCTGGTCAGCCTCACTCGTGCGCCTCCAGCCGGCAAGCTCACGGTCGTAGTCGCGACGGATCGGACCTTGGAATCCGTGGGTTCGGACGGGGCGAATGCCTCGCAGCGCGTCGAGGAACATGAGGAGCATGCGAGCGGCATGCGCCTGGAAACGCGTACCCACTTCTCTGAGCGACGCGATGGAGAGATACGACACGCCTGTGAGAGCCAAGGCGCCCACGAAAACGATAGGCAGGCAGAGAGGCTCGATGAGAGCGAGTGCCACGAGAGCCGCCGCGAGTTCGACGACCGTCCGCACGATGGAAAAGAGCAGATAGGGCAGCTGTCTGCCCGTCGTGAGAGCGTGGGCGCGCTGCGCGAGGTCCGTCGTCGGACGCGAACGAACGAACTGTTCGTCGACGCGGGGCATGGCTTGTACGACCGCGAGGCGAAGCTTCAGCTCCAGGTAGGCACCTACACGCCGGCCTCCCCACTCCGTCAATCGCTCGAGTCCTACGACGATGAGGAAGAAGGTCACGACGAGGAGCGAGACCTGCACGCGCACCGACGTCGAATCGAAAACGCGCCCCGCATCCACTGCCGCGCGAGACATGAAGGTCTCGATCATGACGACCGGGACGAAGATCACGTTCGCGACTGCCAGGGCCACGGCAAGCAGCCTGTGCTTCGTGTCGAGATAGCCCCAAATCGTGGAGAAGAGACTCATCTTCCCGAGGTCTTCCTCGGTCGCGGCGGCAGCGACCTGAGCGGCCACGCCCTTTTGCATCACGGCCTCGAGTGCCTCTTCGGCCGTGTCGACCTTGGAAACGCGGGGCTGATTTCGCTCTGGCGGCGCGAGTGCGATGACGCCCGTCACGCCCACCATGTCTTCTTCGAGTGGAACCGGCCCGATGCTCCGCATTTTCGGCAGGGCGACGTTGCGCGCCGAGAATTCGCGGAGGCAGCCTTGGTAAGCCGTCTCCATCATCGCGTCGCGTTGACCACCGGCGATGCCCTTCTTCATGGCGAAGCGCGTGAGCCGGAAGGCCGTATCGACCGCCGAGGCTTCGGCCACGCCGTTCACGTCGCGTACCCCTGCGATGAGCTCGCGAGCACGGCCACTCACGGTGCGAAGCCCCACTTCCTCGAGCGTCTCGGAGAACGTGCTCCCAGGCCACCAATCGAGAAACGCGTCGGTCGGCATGCGATGGGTGTGTTGGTAGAGCCCGGCGAGGAAGGTCTCGGCGAGGACCCACTCGCGGCCGCCCGAAGGGTTCATGACTTGGAGCAGCTCCCCCATCCTTCGCCACACCACGACGAAGTGCGGGATGCCCGCATCGTGACGGACGATCGCGATGAAGGGGTACCGGCCTTCCATCGCCTCGAGATAGAGGTCCTGCGGAAGGATGTGCTGAATGACATCGATGCCCAGCGCGAGTGAAACGTCTTCGAGCGAGTCGATGGAGGTACCGTCGACGCCCGTCTGACATGCGTCACGCAAACGCTCGTAGCTGAGCGCGCATCCGTACGCTTGCGCGAACGACGCGAGCGCCGCGACGCCGCAGTCCATCGAGGAAATTTGCAATACCTCGGGTGCAAGGAACGTGTAGCCCTTGCTCTTCGTGTTCTTCTTCTTCGCGGAGCCGCGATTCGGATCGTCCGACATCGTTCAGCGAGCTGGGACGAGCCCCGAAGGAGGCGCGGTGCTCGAGCCTCCTGCGGGCGTAGCCGTTCGGGGTGTATTTTGGCCTGCCATACGCAGCAGAAGGCCGAGGGGACTCACGCGCTCGACATCGACCTCTGCTTGCGTCGTGAGCCCATGGACGAGAGGAATCTCTGGATTCTCTTTGCTGATGTGCATTTCGGCGCGGACCAGACCGTCTCGGGTTTCGTTGGCCACTTGATCGACGACCGCGTCGACGGTGCCATACTGGGCCCAGGAATAGTTGTCGACGCGAAGAACGACATGCTGCCCAGGCTTCACGCGGCCGATGGCTTCTTCGGGCGCGAAGTTCGCGACGACTCGCAGCTTCGTCGGCGGAACGATGGTCGCGATGCGAGTGCCGGCTGGAAGGCGTTGCCCCGTCGAAATGGGGGAAATCTCCGCGAGACGACCGCTGATCGCGGCGCGAATCTGATAGCGCGCGATCTCCGCCTCGAGCACCTTTAGGTCGCTTTTCGCATTCTCGAGCTGGCTCAGGCGCTCGGCTTTGATGTCGCCCATGGCGGCGATGCGTGTTTCGCGCTCGAGCAAGGACATGCGTGCGTTCGACGTTGCGGCGTTGCCCTCCCGAAGGACCGCGATCTCCTGTTTGAGGGCGCGATCGCGTTCGGCTTCGGCGCTGAGCCGGCTCTGCCCGTCGGCGAGGCCGCCTTCAGCGAGCTTCTTCGCCATCTCGGCTTCGCGACGCTTGTATTCTGCAACAGTTTTTGCGACGTCTGCATTGGCGGCGCTGACGCTCGCCGAGACGCCGACTTGCCCCTTCTGCGCGTCTCGGGCTTTCAGCTCGGCGTCGAGTTCGCCTTGCAAACCGATCATGCGCCCTTCGAGTCCCGCAATCAGCGTGAGCTGCCGATTTCGCTGGGTCTCCATGCGCGTCGTGTCGAGTTTCACGAGCAAGTCGCCCGCTTTGACCTCACGCCCGAGGCGCAGGTCCGACCATTCGACGAGGCCGTCGACGTCGGGCTGGATGGCGAGAGGCGGATCTTCCGCCTCGAAACGCGCATTCCGTGCGACGGTCTGCACGGTTACGCGACCCGTCGCGAGCCAAATGCCCCACGCTCCAAGCAGCACACCCACCAAACCGAGCGCGATGGCGTTTCCTCGGGCCCTCTCGGAGGACAGCAAATAGAGCGTGCGAGCGAAGAGCATGAAGCAGCGCCCGTAATCCTATCAATCGTGGCGTTGGGGTACCAGCAAACATCCGGGAAAGGCGCCTTCCGCCGCCCGAGCCCATCGCGGCCCTACCTTCTTGTGGCGCCCCAAATCGGACGCAGAGGGGGCGGAGCTCTAGGTGTGTTGTCCCTTCCCATACGCTCGTGGACCCATCCGCCACAGCTTGTCTTCGTACCAGATACGACATAGTGCCAAAATTCGGGGCTGGAGCCCCCAGAGACGCCGCTTTTGGACAATCAGGCGATGGAACGAGTGGTGCAATAGTCCACTGCGCAAGCGGACGGACGCGGCGACCACACCACCCCCGCCTCACGTTCTCTCTCTCTCTGTCTGTCTCCGCACACACGGAAACCAGCGACCCACACGACCCACGCGCCCTTTTCCATCATCCACATCACCGCCCGGATCCCGACGGCTCGCCGCCCACATTCGTCCCACGACCGCCGCACGAACAACCACGATCGCGCGTCAGGTCACCGCGAGTACAGGACCGAGGCAGGTGCTTCCCCACACGACACCACCCGAACAAGCCTCGAGAGCGCGCGCGCCCTCGGGGCTTTTCGCTTTGCGCGGGGGTCAGCGCTGGCTTGATTGCCTCCTGGTGCGTCGATACGCTGGAGTGCATGAAGAAGGGCATGAAATACTTCCAAGAGCTCGGGGACAAGATCGACGACGCTTGGAAGAAGAGTCTGAACGACGAGCGCGCATTCCCCGCGATCGCTGAAGCTGCCCTCCTCGAGAACCCGCCGCATCTCTTCGTCGATCCGCACGACGTCATCGAGTGGGGGCTCACCGCACGGAGCATGGGCATGCAGCACGGCGGTGGCGTTGATTTCGGTGAGCCGCCGGTCATCGTGTACCGCGCACGCCGGTTCTACATCGAGGTCCTCTTCTGGTTCGACGGAACGACTTCGATTCATCAGCATGCTTTCGATGGTGCTTTCTGCGTGCTTGGAGGGTCGAGCGTTCACTCGCGCTACGACTTCCGCGAAACCGATCGCACGTCGACGCGCCTCGTGTTTGGAGACGTCGAGTTCAGGTATGCCGAGCTCCTGAAGCAGGGCTCCGTCCACCAAATCCTCTCCGCGGACAAGTTCATCCACGCGCTTTTCCACCTCGACCACCCGTCGGTGAGCATCGTGGTGCGCACGGACCATACGCAGGGCAGCGTGCAATACTCCTACTCGCCGCCCTACATGGGTGTCGACCCCTTCGACAGTACCGTCGTGAATCGCCGGGCGGTGCAATTCCTACGAGCGCTGAGACTGCTCAAGAGCGAGCGAGCGACCGAGCTCACTAGACGCGGGTTCGAGTGCCTCGACGACCTCGGTGTCATGAATGCAATGCTTGTCCTCTCCCAGTGGAAGGACGATGTCGTGGCGGGCGCGGGGGAGGAAACCGAATCGAAAGAACCGCCCAAAGACGCGAAGGGCATCGCAGCGGCGGAAAAAGCCGAGAAGGACAAGGCCACCGTTCTCGCGATGTACGATGCCGCAGAGGCCGTCACGAAGGCGCGCTTCGGTGCGCTGTGGCCAGCGCTGGAGGCATCGTTCGCCGAAACGCTCCGCACGACGCAGCTCGTCCTCGCTCGTTCCCGAGTCCACGATCCGGAGCTTCGCTTCTTCCTGGCCCTGCTCATGAACGTTCCCGACCGCCCTCGCCTTCTCGAACTCGTCGAAGAACGCTTCCCTGGAAGCGATCCCGTCGACACAGTGCTGCGATGGCTTTCCGCACTGAGCGACGGTACGACGCTCGAGTATGAACTCGGTGATGACACGCTCAAGCTGCTCGGCTTCTTGATCCGTGGCGCGACGCCCCGTGAAGCCGGTCAACAACTCGCCAAGGTGCACCAGCGCGACTTTTCTTCCGAGGAAATCGAGGCGATCGAGGAGACGATCTCCGAGCTCAAAAAGGTCCCGATCTTTCGCGCGCTCCTCGTCACGGAGAAACCCCTGCGCATCCATGCGCTCCTCAATCGATAGCCGGAAAAAGGAAGGGGCGCCCTCGTCGTTACGGGCGCCCCCACCAGGTGCAAGGTACACGCGATTCCCGCGCGACGTCAGTCGTTTGGGAAGATGATGTTGTGGATGTGCAAGAAGTTGCGTTGCCCGTTGATCTCCGGCGCCGCAGTGGGGGAACCGACGACAACGAAGGTGTAGTTCTTCTTGTCCACGATGCTCGAAAGCGGGGTGTCCGTCGCGTCGACCGCCATCTGGAGCGAATCCTCGTCGTCGACTTGCTGCAGGTGGGTGTAGAGCGCCTGCAGGTCGGAGATCTTCTGGACCTCCTTGGCCGGGTTGGGCAACGCCGGACCCGACTTGGCGTACGGAACGCCCGTATCGAGATCGTCGACGACGAGAACGTCCTTGTTCGGATCGTTGAGGTCGTAGGTCAGGTATAGGTTGAGATGGTCCTCACCAAACGTGAGCATACGGTCCGCGCCGTGAATGAGTTGGACGCGGTTCTTGCCCGCGGCCGCCGTCGACGTGTTGTCGAGCTGGCGTGCGTACATGTTCATCGTGCTCTTCGGGTTCGCGCCGTCGAACTGGTAGCAGCGAACTTGGTCCGCCGGTGCCGTCGTCTTCGCGCAACCCGTGATGACCAGCGCGTAGCTCTTGCCGTCGACGAACGTACCCGCAGGGAAGTCCGCCACGTATTCGAAGTCGAGACCTTGGATGAGTTGGTCGTTCGCCGGCGTGCCAGCGTCCCCGCCGTCCACCGTCGAGTCGAAGAACGACTTCTTCACGAGGTCCTTGCAACCCAAGTTCCCGTAGCCGAGGAGATCGAGCGACTCCACGAAGTACGCGATGAAGCGAAGGCGCTTGCCCTGGTAGCTCGGAAGAAGCGACGGCAAGCGGAAACCGCGACCTACTGCGAGGCCAGGAAGCGTCGCCTTGTTGAACGTCTTCGTCGGGTATGCCGGCGTGTCGAGAACGTCCGCTGGACCAGGCTGCGTCGCGCCCGAATTCGCCAGCGCGCAGAAGCGGAAGCCGTCCAGGAGAACGATGTGGTCGTTCGCGATGTTGAGGTGCGCCGCGGTGTCCGGCACGGACGAATCAGCGGTAGCGTCCGATGCGTCCGGTTGTGGCGAGGACGTGTCAGGCGTCGTATTGGCGTCGACCACCGGAGGAACGAAGTTGTCTACGGCGGCGTCCGTGCCCCCGACAGCATCGTCGCCATCACATGCGGCGAGCGCGCCGACGAGAAATACCGATGTGACCGCGACAGCTCTCCCAAGTAATTTGTGCATCTTGACCTCGTTTCGGCAGTGTCAGGCCGTGAATAGCGCCATTTCGAAAAGTAACTTCGCGTCGAAGGATGGTCGCACTTGCACCTCGATGTGGGAGCAAGAAGGAGCGCGAGCCTTGCTCATGGGCACTCGAAGGCGCCGATAGATTCACCCGTTGCGGCTCTGTAGCTGCGTGTGTTCGACACCCAATTCCCGTTCTTCATGCAGCGGAGCTCCAGCATGGTCGGGCTGACTCGGCGTCCGTCCGCGTTCCACTGCATCGTTCCGTGAGTGCCGACGCCCGCGAAGGGCACCCTCATCGCCAAGAGTGACTTGGCGTTCAGCGAAGGACCGCCCATCGAGATACGCGGGCAATCCGCCGTGCGGCAAGATATGAGGTCGATGCCGGCATTGAATGTATCGCTGCGGACGTCCTTCGGTTCTACGCCCCTGGCCACGGCAGCAGCGGAGGCGAACGTCGCCGTGTAAAGGCAATCATTCAGAAAGTAGGCGAAGTCGCTCGGCTCCAAACTGAGGCCTGGGCTTGCCTTCGCGGATTCGAGTAGTTGGTCCACATACCCACGCGTCTCCAGCGCCTCCGCCGACGGACGCGGCGCCCAGTTGATGACGTAGGTGCGATCGTCGAGCGTCTTTGCGGGGGCGCCCCCGCTCCGGCGCTGCCCTGCTTCGTAGTTCGTTGCGGCGCTTCCCTGACCGATCAGGACGTAGACAGGCAAGGTCGGGCCGAGCCAATTCGTCTCGATTTGATTGATCAGATTGTAGTGGGAGTACTCCGCATTGAGAACAATCACGTCCGGCCGCGGGTTCGCGCGCGCAATGAGCTTCCCCTTCTCGGAGAGAGGTTCGTTGAGGTCGATATCGAATGCGAACTCGCTGACGTGTGCCACTGTCGAGGTCGGAGCTCCGGCGCTTATTTTCGGTACGAGAGACTTGCGAAGCTCGTCATCGCTCGGCAGGTTCGTACTCACCAGCATCACTTCCGCAGCGCGCCCGCGTGCCGCAGACACCGACGCGAAGATGTCCTGGAGAGCAGAAGCGGTACCGAAAGCGAGGTCCGCCCGGATCGGCGCGCACGCGCGAGCGCCCGACGAGAGATTCGAACTTTGGTCGTAAGGTGTGAGGTAGGGCGTCCCCTGCTCTAGGGCCGCCGCGGCTGCCATGTGCGAACCGATGGGATCGAGTGGCCCAAGGATCGCGCTAACGCCGAGTCGCTGCATATGACGTACAGCCCTGACGGGATCCTTGCTCTCGTCGCAGAGAACCGCCGCCATTCGGCGCCCATTCAAGTTTCCCTGGCTCGGCGAGTTGTTCCACGTGGACGCCAAGGTTTGGGTCATGAACTCGATGTAGTTCCCAGCGGCAATACCCGTGGGTCGAACCGAAGGCGTTGTGTAGAATACACCCAAAAGAATGGAACGCTCGTCGGCGACGCCTTCCGTTAGCATGTTGCAGCCGGCGAGCTCGTCCTTCAGAGGTACGCACTGATTCTGAATGCATTGCGCCTCACCCCCCATCGACACTTGGCAGTCTACGGGCGCTACGCAGGGCATCTTCTTCTCTTCCTTGGGTACCACGATTGCTTCACAGAGCCCCGCCGCGGAACATCGACCCGGACTTCCGCCAAGCTTCGAAGCACACTCGTCGTCCCTTTGGCAGGACAAGGAAGAAGAATCGTCCATCGACGAGCAGGCCAAGAGTCCGCCAAGAAATGCGGTCACCGCAAACTCACTGACTTTTGCATTGTACATGTGCTTGGCAGTGTCACTTCACCCGCACGCCCATTTCGAAATGGCCACGCTGCACAGCGAAACCATCGGACTTCGATCGCACAAAGCACGAAGCGGCGAGCCTGGTAGGCCCGCCGCTCGGTTGGCTCGTGGAGGAGCCGGCCAATGCTACTGGAGCGGAATCACCGCACCCAGCATACCGCCACCCCGTGTGAGCATAGCCGTTGGCGTCACCGTCGCTTGTTCGGTCTTCGGTCGGTGCGTCAGGATATCGATGACCGTGTAGGTCGCGAAGCCGATGGCGCCGAGCACGAGGACGTCCGTGGTGATGGACCACGTTCGGACGGTCGCGCGTTGGTCGTCGAGCGCGCCTTTCGACGCATTGCTCGACACGAGTCCGTCGTACTTCGAACCCGCATTCAGGGTAAGAATGCCCGTCGCGATTGCACCACCCGTGAAGACGACCGTTCCCGCGATACCAATCCACGGAATGTGTGCTGCTTCACCCTTCAACTGGATGACCTTCTGCGTGCTTTCCATCGGGAGGTCAACGACGAGGGTATCGCCACCCGGCGCGGAGACGACCTTCGAGGTGGTGACGTAGCCCTTCGCCTGAACGGAGAACTTACGCATACCGCTGTTGACCTCACGTGCCTCAATGGGCCCGGGACCGACGACGATGTCGTCAATCGAGAAGATCGCACCAGGAACGTTGGTCTTCAGGGTAACCTTTGCGATACGACCGCGGAGGAGCTGCACCTGCTCCTTCACGTTGGCGCGTTGCTCTTCCTTGACGTCCGCTCCACCTTCCTTGAGGAAGCGATCGTAGTACTGTACGGCTCCGACGAAGTCCTTCAGGCGCTCGCTCGTAACACCCATATTGTAGAGGATGCGGAACGACGGACTGAGCTCGTAGGCCTTCTTGAACTCGATGAACGCAGCGTCGAACGCGCCGTCGTCGAAGAGTCCGAGGGCCTTGTTGTAGTGTGCACGCGCTTCTTCTTTGTTGTCGGCCGAGGGCGCCGGTGCATCTGTCTTCTCACCAGCGGGTGCGGTCGTCGGAGCCGACTGTGCAAAGGCGGGGGCCCCAAGGAGCACGCCGAAGGTGAGCGGCGCGAACGTCAAGAGTCCGCGTTTCATTCGATTCCTCATTCGTTCTCCATTTGCGTGTCTTTGCGTGCGTTCTTCCGAAAACGACGCGCGACCAGAGCGGCGAGCCCCACCAACGGAAGGATCCCCCAACGCAGCGACTCTTTCGATGTGCTCGCGGTGGTCGTGCTTCCTGCGACTGCAACAGAACAGCTAGGCTGTTCGGGCGCGGGCACCTTCGTCACGCATACGTTGCTTTCCGTGTTGACCGCAATGCACTTGAGTCCGGATTTTTCATCTCCGCACTCCTTGCCGTTGGCCGTGCAGAACTTCGAGCACATACGCTCCTTGCCAACGGTGATGCACATGTTCGACTGGCAAGTGTTGTCGGTCGTACACACACCGCCGAGCTCGGCGGGCGCAGGCTTGCCTTGGCGCGTCGGCATTCGCCCGACGGCTTGAAAGGCCTTTTCGATGATGGGAGCGTTCTCCGAGAGCGCGGCAGCATACGCAATGGCACCGTCAGATGCACACCCATCCTGAAGCGTGTTGCCGGAACCCGCCGAGTGGATGCCGATGAGCGCCCCCTTGGCATCGAAGAGCGGACCACCGCTGTCGCCTGAACAGGACTTGATGTTGGAAACGACGTACCCGGGCTCGACGATTTCACCCGTGTCGGTGATCGTGCCGCCCTTCGAGCCGACGAGAACGTCGCCCGTTTGCTGCTGGCGAATGGTCGGGTTCGGGCCAGGTCCCGGAGGGTTCGGAGTGTCCTTCGCAAACTTGAGTGAGCCCCACCCGACGAGCGTCACCTTCTCCTTCACTTCCGTGGGAGCGTCGAGACGAATCGGTACGTAGTTCGGAACGATGGCGTCTTCCGAGAGGATGAGCCCCGCGACGTCCTTCGCGCAGTTTGTCTCCGTCGGGTTGTAGATGAGGCGCGATACCGCGATGCGCTTGATCGGCTTCGTCTTGTCGTGGCCGATCTGGATGCGAAGCCTTTCGACGGGACGCAAGTCACCACCGAGACGACAGCCACCAGCGCCGTCGTCCTGCGAGGTGCCGCTCAAGCAGTGGTGCGCTGTGAGCACGAGGCGCGGGTGTACGACGACGCCCGTACAAAACATTTCGTTGTCCTCTTGAAGCGCAACGACGTGATCCTGCGCGGCGGGCGAGTCCTGACCAAGCGCGATCGCCTGCTTCGTTTCTTCGACCTCGGCTGTTTGCTCGGGTGCTTGGGCGCACGCCAAGAACAGCGGAAGAGAGAGGGCTCCCGAAAGAGCAACGAAGCGAGTCATGCGGCGCCCTCCTTGGCCGCTTTCACGGGCATTCAAACGGTCCATTGGGATCTCCAGTAATCGTGCTGTAGGTGCGTTTGTTCGTGACCCAGTCGCCATTCTTCAAGCAACGAAGTTCGACCGTATCGAGACCAATGCGCTTGCCATCGGTTCCCCACTGCATCGGACCGTTGGCGCCGATGGCGCCGAACTTCGACGGCGTTGCGAGAAGAGACTTGGCGGTCGTCAGAGCAAGGCCGCTCATCGAAATGCGAGGCTGGTCCGACGAGATCAAGTCGATACCCGCCTTGAACGAGTCGTTTCGAATCTTGTTCGGTTCGATGTTGCCTTTGGCGACAGCGGCCGCTGACGCGAACATTGCAGTGTAGAGGCAATCGTTCGCGAAGTAGGCGAAATCGCTCTGCTGAAGGTTGAACCGCACGTCGCTCTGTGAAGCGCCGACGATCTGGTCGACGTACGACCGGACACCAGGGGATTCAGGAGCGGGGACTGGCGCCCAATTGAGAAGATACGTGCGATTGTTGAGCGTCTTCAACGGCGCGCCGCCGTCGACGAGCTGACCTCGTTCATACCCCGGCGCCGTATGCCCCTGTCCGATGAGGACGTAGACGGGCAACGTCGGCGCCGTCCAGTTGATGTCAATCTGAGCGAGGAGGCTGTAGTGGTAGTACTCCGCGTTGAGGATGATGACGTCCGGCAGCGGATTGGAGCGCGGGATGAGCTTACCCTTCGCCTGAATCGGCTGCGTCAGGTCGACTTCGATGGGGAACTCGGCGACGCCGGCAACAGTGGACGAAGGAACGCCGGCTGTGAGCTTCGGCATGAGCGCCTTGCGGAGTTCGTCATCCGCCGGGAGGTTCGTGCTGACGAGGGTCACATTGACCGCGCGGCCACGCGCAGCGGAGACGGACGCGATGATGTCCTTGATTCCGGTAGAGACTGCGGGCGCCAAGTCCTGCCGAACCGGCGCACAGGCGCGCGTACCGGTCGAGATGACCGCGGACTGATCATATGGAGTGAGGTAGGGCGTTTCCTGCTTGATGGCTTCCGCCGCGCCCGCTTGCGCCTTGTTTTGGGCGAGCGGTGCGATGATGGCGCTCACGCCGAGGCGCTGCATGTGCTGGACCGCTTTGACTGTATCGCCCGCGTCGTTGCAGAGAATCGCAGCCATGCGACGCCCCGAGGTCTTGCCGCCGGTCGTGGTCGCGTTCCAGTCCGAGACCGCCTTTTCGGTGAGATAGTGGAAGAACTTTCCTGCGGTGGACCCCGTCGGTAGCGTCGAAGGGTCGGTGTAGAAAACACCGAGGAGAATCGTCTGTTCGTCAGCGACGCCCTCGGTGAGCTTGTCACACATACCTTCTGTGTCTTTGAGAGGGACGCATAGGTTGTTGACGCAGCGGGACGAGCTCAGGGTCGAGAGAACCTGGCAATCGGCCGCCGTGTCGCAACGGAGCTTTTGACCTGCTTCAGGCGCGACGATCGCCTCGCAGACGCCCTCGGCGGAACACCGACCTGGTGCTCCGAGTCGCGCCTGGCATTGATCGTCGCGCTCGCATGAAAGCTCCGTACGCTTGGCGAGGAGAGAACAAGCAAACACACCACACAGAAGTACGGGCAGCAAGAGTGCCGTTCTACCCCGCGCAAACGTCATCATGTCTAGCAGTGTCCCTTCGTGGGCTCAGTCATTTGGGAAAATGATGTTGTGGATGTGCAAGAAGTTGCGTTGCCCGTTGATCTCCGGCGCCGCAGTGGGGGAACCGACGACAACGAAGGTGTAGTTCTTCTTGTCCACGATGCTCGAAAGCGGGGTGTCCGTCGCGTCGACCGCCATCTGGAGCGAATCCTCGTCGTCGACTTGCTGCAGGTGGGTGAAGAGCGCCTGCAGGTCGGAGATCTTCTGGACCTCCTTGGCCGGGTTGGGCAACGCCGGACCCGACTTGGCGTACGGAACGCCCGTATCGAGATCGTCGACGACGAGAACGTCCTTGTTCGGATCGTTGAGGTCGTAGGTCAGGTATAGGTTGAGATGGTCCTCACCAAACGTGAGCATACGGTCCGCGCCGTGAATGAGTTGGACGCGGTTCTTGCCCGCGGCCGCCGTCGACGTGTTGTCGAGCTGGCGTGCGTACATGTTCATCGTGCTCTTCGGGTTCGCGCCGTCGAACTGGTAGCAGCGAACTTGGTCCGCCGGTGCCGTCGTCTTCGCGCAACCCGTGATGACCAGCGCGTAGCTCTTGCCGTCGACGAACGTACCCGCAGGGAAGTCCGCCACGTATTCGAAGTCGAGACCTTGGATGAGTTGGTCGTTCGCCGGCGTGCCAGCGTCCCCGCCGTCCACCGTCGAGTCGAAGAACGACTTCTTCACGAGGTCCTTGCAACCCAAGTTCCCGTAGCCGAGGAGATCGAGCGACTCCACGAAGTACGCGATGAAGCGAAGGCGCTTGCCCTGGTAGCTCGGAAGAAGCGACGGCAAGCGGAAACCGCGACCTACTGCGAGGCCAGGAAGCGTCGCCTTGTTGAACGTCTTCGTCGGGTATGCCGGCGTGTCGAGAACGTCCGCTGGACCAGGCTGCGTCGCGCCCGAATTCGCCATCGCGCAAAAGCGGAAGCCGTCCAGGAGAACGATGTGGTCATTCGCGATGTTGAGGTGCGCCGCGGTGTCCGGCACGGACGAATCAGCGGTAGCGTCCGATGCGTCCGGTTGTGGCGAGGACGTGTCAGGCGTCGTATTGGCGTCGACCACCGGAGGAACGAAGTTGTCTACGGCAGCGTCTGTGCCCCCGACAGCATCGTCGCCATCACATGCGGCGAGCGCTCCCAACATTCCAAGGGAAATGATCGCGGCGCCTCTTCGAACTAGTCTACTCATGACAGATGACCTCGTGGTGCTAGTGTATAATACCTGTACAAGCAGCGAGCATAACGGTGGCGGAGCGTGTAAGTCTAGCTTCCGACACCCGCTCTGCTGAGAAAGGTGCGACTCTTCTCCATAGAAGAGACCAACGCGCCGCATGTATTCCGATAATGTCTGATAATGCGTGCACGACTTCGTCAGGAATGTCGAGCGCGCACGCTCGCGCTTACTTCGAGAACGGATCTCCGCGATCGAGTCCTGGCTTTGTCGGTGCTGGTGCCGCGGTGGGCGTCGCTGGCGGATGAGGGTTTTGTGGAGCCGCCGCCGCGGTTGGCCGGCTCGTCGGAGCCGGACCACCCACGAAACGAGGCAGCGCTTCGAGATCGAGCGTGACACTGGCGTCGTTCGTCGTGAACTGCTTCGACTTTTCGCGGTACCCCGGCGCCTTCCCGATCACTTCGTGCGTCTTGCGATCTTCCGGCATGGTCAGCACATCCGTTCCGGCGGGGAGCAGCACACCGTCGAGCTCCACTCGCTGCGAGGCAGGAAGGAGTCGTAGACGAACCGTAACCGTCTGCGGAGTCGTGGCCGTTGGAGGTGCGGTTACGATCGTCGTCGACGCCGAGGGAGTGACCGGAAGCGTACTCGCATCGGATTTTCGGAGAAACCCATAGACGCCGCCGACTGCGAGAAGCACACCGGCGCCCGCAAGAAGAAATGCCGAGGACCGATTCTTTTCCGTGGCCGGCGCAACGAGAGAGGTCGCCGACGGCATGGTGCGCATAGGCACCGACATCGGAGCGCCCGACGCTTCGGTTACACTCGAGGGAGGCGGAGGGACCAACGGCAAGCTCGTCACGGCCTCGCTCGCAGCAATGCGAAGGCGCTCTTCGATGACTGCCTTTCGTTGACTGCGCTCCTTCTCGAACTCCTTCGCGATGACGAGCCCGACTTGCCGCGGCGTCGGCTGCTCTTCGAGTTTGTTGAAGACCTTTCGAAGCGCCGCCGCCATTTCGTCGGCGCTCCGGAAGCGATCGGCCGGCTCGTGCGCAAGCGCGCGATTGCAAATTTCATCGAGCTCGGGCGGGAGGCCTCGTGCAGCGGCACCTGCCGGCTCCGGCATCTCCTTCATCGCGAGTTTCTGGAGAACATGGCCGCTCGAAAGGCCCTTCCATCGACGCCTTTGGGCGATGGCTTCCCAGAGCATGACACCGATCGCGTAGAGGTCGGCGGTGCAATCGATGTGCGCGCTGAAGGCTTGCTCCGGCGCCATGTACGTCACTTTGCCCTTGATGACGCCAGTCCGCGTCTCAACCATCGAATTCGCGGCCTTCGCGATACCGAAGTCGACGAGCTTGGTCTGTCCGTCGAAGGTGGTGAGGATGTTGTGAGGAGAGATGTCGCGGTGCACCAAGTTGAGCGGGCTACCGTCGAGGTCGTTCAGGTTGTGCGCGTAGGCTAGCCCCTCGAGCACGTCGAGAATGACGCGCAGGTAGTGTGCGAAGGTGAACGGGCCATCGTACTTGAGGCGGCCGATGATGGACTGGAGCGAGACGCTGTCCAGGTACTCCATCGCGATGTAGTAGCGACCGCCCTCTTCACCGACTTCGTACGTGTGAATGACGTTCGGGTGACTGAGCTGTGCTGCAAGACGCGCCTCTTCGAGGAACATCTGCAAGAACTCGGGATCGTTCTGCACGTCCTCGCGAAGACGCTTGATGACCGTCAGCTTGCGAAACGACGTGGAAGGACCCGTGGCGACAGCGAGGTAGACCGTCGCCATGCCGCCACGGCCGAGCTCAGCCAAAAGTTGATACTTGCCGCCGAGCTTGTAGGCATCTGCTTGCAAGTCGAGCTCCGCAGGGGCCTGCTGAGGCCGCTGCTGGGTATTCGAATCTTCGGGACTCATCATGAGGCCTTGAGGCTCTCCTCGACGCGAATGACGACCGCGCTGATATTGTCGCGACCTCCGCGAGCATTCGCCAGATTGACGAGCTCATCGACCACCTGCTGCGGCGGGGACGAGATGTTCGCGTTCAAGATGCTCTGGAGCGTCGTATCGTTGACGGATCGGGTGAGTCCGTCCGTGCACAAAAGGTAGATGTCACCCTCCAGCGGGACGCCGAGCATGAGGTCGATACGCACCGCTGGACCGATGCCGACGGCGCGAGAGAGACGGCCTGCCATCGGACCGGGAATCCCCATTTCTCCGAGCGTGTGATCCGTCGAGAGTCGAACGAGCTCTCCGGCGCGAAGGCGATAGATGCGACTGTCACCAACGTGACCGACCGCAAGGCGACGCTTCTTCGTGGCGAAGTGAGCGACGACGAGCGTCGTGCCCATGCGCTGCTTTCGCGTCTGCGTTCGCGCCTCTGCGTAGACGCGCTCGTTTGCGAGACGCATGGCGCCCGCGACGACGCGCGAGGGGGTCGGTAGGTCTTCCGAGCTCGTGATCGCCGCGGTCTGGGCCGGTGAGTTGACTGCTTCTTGCACCGCCGTGACGGCGAGGTTCGACGCTACTTCGCCGAGTTCATGACCGCCCATTCCGTCTGCCACCGCGAACACCCCATGCTCCGGCATGGTGAGAACCGCGTCTTCATTTCCGGAACGGACGAGGCCCTTGTCCGTGCGAGCAGAGCCTACGAGGAGGAGGAGTTCGCGAGACCGGGTCGCGGTGTCTTCGCCGGCGCGGTCATCGTAGAACTTCGGAAGGTACTCGTTCTTCGCGATGGCACCGATCGACGTGTCCTCGCCGGGAACCTGGAAGACGTCGGTCACGTCGCAATCGACGTCGTCACCGACATCGATGCTGGGCATCGCGGGAACGTCGGCGGGCCCCTTCGAGCTTGGCGCTTTATCCGTCGAGAGTGCCGCGACGGGGGCTGTACCACCAACCGAAGCAGGCGACTTTTTCGCTGCTTTTTTCGAGCGGGACGAAATGAAGAAGCTCGTCGCGACAAGGGCGAGGCCGCCGAGCGCGACTGCAAGAAGAACCCAATTCATCTACGAACCTCACGAGAGGGCGCTCGATCCATCGAAAGAAAAGTATCACTAGCGTTAAAGGGAAGCCAGACTTTGGCTGTTTCCTGACCGCGCCGCAGAGGCGCGTGCGTGCTACGCCTCCGACGCTTTCGCTTGTTCAGTACCTCGCGAAGAGACGATCGCGAGCGACGTGTACGCCTTGTGCGCACATGCGCCGTCAGGCGGAAGGCATATTCGACGTCACTTCGTCGCAACGATCCAGGCGACCGCGCCAAGACCGGCGAGGACGACGAGCGCGATCGCGATCACGAGGTAGAGCCCCATTCCTCCGCCCTTTTCTCGCTCAGCGGGCACGGGGACATGCGTGGTCGCCGGGCCGGGATGCGCGGCCGGCATCTCCGGATCACTCCTCACAACGTCGATCATGAAGGTGCGGAGGACGCGCTCCATCTGTTGTACGAGGTTCTCGTACACCGGAGGCAAAAACGGCGGCGGACGACCAAAACGTTCTTGGAACGCACGGACGACGTAGCCGTAGCTCCTCACCTCTGCGCGCCTGTTTCCGACGTGGACGGACCCGATGGTGATCGTGAGGCCTCCCTGAACAGGTACGAGGCGAATGTGCTGCAGAGAGCGCACGCCTTGGCCGGTAGACGCCTCGGGCTCCATCAGCTCGGCGCGGAACCCCGCAAGCCCGGCGGAAGCAACGCCAGCCTTGAACGTTTCCGAAATCACCATTCCCTGTTCGGCGACGGCGGTGAGAGCTTTCGGGCGCGGCTTGTTCATGGCGTTCTACTTCCCGGCCGGCGGCGCAACCTCACCGCAGATGCCCGTTTGAGCGCTCTTCGGAACGTAGGGTTCTACGGGTGACCCCTTCTGCGGAGGCTTGGGCGCTCCTGGTGACCATTGTTCGTCAGAGCCGAGATCCATGCGAAAATCTCCGGTGTCCGCATGGAACGCTCCTCTAACCGGGTGCTCGGCCCGCAAGAAGCCGATGGCCTTCGTTCCCTCGACCGTATTGACCCATATCGGTGCATCCTGCATGCACTTGAGATAGGTGTACTGCATCTTTCGGTGCGTAGGGCCTGCGGAAAAACCTGGCTTCGTCGACCGAGTGTCGGGCTTCACGGCCGATGCAGGGACCCAACCCTCCCCTCGCAGCGCACGCCCAGCGTCGAACCGCACTTGGACGAGGTTCTTCTTCTTCTGGACGATGAGTACGTGTCGCTCCGGCGCGGTCTTCTCCGCGGGAAACTCCAAGTTCGCGACCGACTTTCCACTGTCATCCAACAGGGCGAGTGGCGGTTTGGCCGAAAGGATTCCAGGCTGAGGCTTCGTTCCATCTGGCGCGAGCTCGGCGCTGGGGCCACCACCGGCCCGCAGGAACGGCGTCGCGTTCGCGCATGGCACCTTGAAGCTGTCCGGTTCACCGAAGCGTGATGCTTCGGGAACGACCCAGTCGAACAGCTCAGTGTGCGGAGCGAAGTCTGCGCCACTCACGGCAGCAGGAGTCTGGATCGAGAGCACGTCGTAGTGGAGCCATCCGTCTCGCACGATTGGCGCCTTACCGTAATAGGCAGGCATCGCGATCGGGAAGTACGTGTGAAGAACGAATTTGTCGGTAACGAGGTCGATGAAGCCGAGCGGCTCCTTTTCGAGCAGCGTCAGCTTCACCTTCTCGACCGCGCCGAGTTCACTCGTGTGCGCGACTGCGGAGCCGTCGACCCAAAGGTTTCCGACGTAGCTAAACGTATCGTCTTTGGCCGCGTCGGCCTCGATGGCACACGCCGACGGAGGCGCTTTCAAGATCTCCGTTCCGGCCGGAGCCTTCACGCTTTGCGGCGCAGCAGGCTTCGCCCCTCCGCAACCGCTCACGGCCAAAAGACCCGCGATAGCGACGACACACGACCCGGAGCGCTTCACACGTGACCTCATGAGTTGAAATCATGACGGTAGCGCAGAGCGAAGAGCGCATCCAAGTTTGCGCGGACCCTAAGGGATGCCCCTCAGGATGTTCCTAGCGAATCTTCGTCCACGTATACACCTCGGCCACGGGGTTCCCGCCACCACCCGTCGAATAGAAGAACTGGGTCAGCGTGTTGGCCGTTGCGCTGTAGTCGATCTCGGTGGGCGGAAAGGGGGCCCCGGGGGTTTGGTCGTCACACACGAGCGTGGCCGAATACTTCGTCGAGACGCCCCCCGGTGCAATCTGCACGTTTTGATGGTGACCCGCGATGTTCGACTTAATGACACCACCTTTGACATCGAGCGTCCACTTGGCGGGCGTCGACGTGGGCGTGTCGTACTGAAAGACGAGCTGGAAGTCGTCGTACACGACATCGGACGTGATGACGTACACGCCGTCCGCAATCGTGCCGCCCGTGGGTGCCGGCGCTGGCTGATGCTTGTACATCACTGTGTTCATGGTTCCTTCTTCGACGGTCGTGTTGCAGATACCGGCCGCATCGGTCGCGGCGTCGCCGGCGTCCGACAGCGTGACTCCCGAGCTACCGGACGTGCCCGAAGAGCCGGACGTTCCGGACGAGCCGGACGTGCCGGAGCTACCGGACGTGCCCGAAGCACCTGAGCTCGTGCCGCTCTGATTGCCACCCGCTTTCGCGATGTCGGCGTCCGAGGCACAAGCAACGAGAACGCAAGCGGAAGAAACGAAAGCAAGCAGGACGATATTTTTCATCACGGTCTCCATCTTGCTCGTGAATGCCTTTAGCCACGCCGTTGCTTCGAAAAAAAGTGACGCCGTGCCACGAATTCGTCATTCCGCTTTCGGGGCCACGATGGTCTCTAGTCGCGACGCGTAGATGGTGCCCTGCACGCGTGGACGCAAGGCGGCCGCGTGCGTACGTGCATCTTGCATGCGTCCCGACGACACGAGCGCTTCGATGGCGACCATTTCCCGCTCGAGCGCCAGCGTTCCTTTGGGGAAACGATGGCCATGCTCCCGCGTTTTCGCGAGCGCTCCGGCAGGGTTCGTGCGAACGAGGGATTTGGCTTCCTGTAGGAGACGCACTTCTTCCGCCAAGAGATCTTCCGGTGTTTCGCTCGCAATCGCCTGCACGGTGGACGAAGCAGCGCTTGGTTGCGGCGCAGTGCGAACCGTGCTGGGTGCCGGAAGAGGCGCGCGCGGCAATCCGTCGACGGTCTCGACGGCGGCCGTGAACGAGGCCACGGGATTCACGGGGCCCGACAGCGCTGAGCCGGCGGAAGTCGCCACGAGTCGAAGACCCGGGTCCTCTTGCGAAGAAGCGCCGCTCGAACCGTGTTCGCGAACGACGACAGCAGCCGTCGCCACAGCGGCGAACACCGCGAACGCGACCACGGCTGCAGCTGCCGCCTTTGCTTTGAAAAGGCCCGCAAAGAACGCGGGAAATGCCGCCATCACAGCGATGCGACGTCGATGGCGCAGAAAGACGCCCTCGGGCATGGGCTCGGTCGGCCGGAGCTCGCTCGCGGAAAGCAACCGCCTTACCGCATCCGGCGTTTCGGGGTCTTCGAACAGGCGCGGCGGATCGTCCATCATGACCTGTCCCCTCCCGGCGCCGAAGAGAGGCCGCTTCGCTCGGAACGGAGTGTCGAACGTTTGATACCTTCCTGGAACTCTTTACGTGCAGTGTGCAAACGTGAATGCACGGTACCAAGCGGAATCCCGACTACCTCGGCAATCTCTTGGCACGAAAGCTGGTCGATCTCGTACATGACGAAGATGGCTCTCTTCTCGAGGTCGAGTGTATCGAGCACGTGGTCGACGACAGCTGCCGCCTGACGTCGCTCGAGGGACGTCTCGGGGCCCGCTGCTCCGGACGGCCTTTCCGGAAGGACATCCGTCAGAAGCTCGTGGCGACGGTGTGCCTTGCGGCGGGCGGCGGAGGCCACGCGCAGGCAGATCCCGAAAAGCCACGACGTCATTTTGGCCGTGCCATCGAAGGTCGACAGCTTCCGGTATACGACGATGAAAACTTCCTGATGTGCGTCTTCGAGCTCGGCTCCGCGAACACCGAGGCGCTGCAGCGAACGCCACACGAAGTTCGCGTGCTCACGATGGACTTGGCGGACGTCCTGCGCTGGCGCGAACGCCTCAGCCGAAGCCATGAAATCGCAAGGAAGCGCCGCCACGTGAGACCACAGGACGTAGATGCACGCGCCCGAAAATTGCTTCAAAAAAAATGTACGCCGACGGTCAGTTTTCCGATGGGAACGAGCGGTGGCTGCTGAAACACCGTAGAAGTCTCGCCGATCACGTAAAAGCGATGACGGATGAAGGGGGCCACAGCCCCCAACCCCAGCTCGAAATCCAACGGAGCCACGGGCGAAAAGCGAATGAGGGCCTCCACGTCTCCGGCTACCCAAAGCCGCGTGCCCGGCTCCGTCGGCACGAGGGTGAACACGACGGCATGGAGCTCACCGAAGCCGAGATTCGCGCATGGTGCGACGGAAAAGAAGGGCCCCCGCCCACGCTCCGAGGAGCCCACTTTGACGACGTCGTAGCAGGCGCCAAGGAAGCCAGCGGTGAGACCGAACGCGAACCGACGGTCCGTACTGCGCTGTTCCGGCGCCATCATTCCCGAGAGACGAAGCCAGAACGAAGGCACGACCTCTGCGCCGCCACCCAGCAGAACCACCGGCGAAACACCGGGAAGCCCCTCGGACCACCATCCCACGCCCGCTTCGAAGATCGTTTGCGTGCCCGCCGATCGAGGAGGGGGTGGCACCGTAGCGACGGGCCGAGCCGGCGGTGGCGGGGGTGGCGGCGACGGCAGCGGTTCCGCCGTGGGCTTGGGCTGTGCGGGCTTCGACAGCGCAGCATCCGGATCGATGTGGAGAGCGATCGCGAGGGCGGCAGCAGCCCCGAGGGTTTCGCAACTGGAACCCGCTTGTGCCGAGAGTGTGCGTTCTCCAGCGAGACGCCCGTCTGCGTTGCGAATGCGTATCTCGGCTCGCATGCTTCCCGTTCCGCTCGCGTCTGCGTGGAACGTCACTTCGACTTGCTCCTCGGCGGATTCGGCAAACGGGTTTCGTCCGAGCCTCGCCGTCACTGCATCGGAGAGCGCTGACGCAGACGGGCAAGCTTCTGCGCCAGCTTCGCGGGCAACCGAAAGACGAACTTTCGCAGCAGAAGGGCTCGCCGCGGCAGACGTCTCAAGCCAGAGGCCGCCGAGCGCGAGCGCAAGAACGGTGACGGCGCGCACTAACGGGCCTTTCGAACGATCTGGATCGAGTGCGTCTTCTTGTTCGGGTCGCGGAAGATCGAAAGCGTACTCGATGCTTCGTCCCACTCTGCGCGATCGGTGCCGTCGATCGTCACGTCGAACCCTTTCGCGTAGTGACGGGCCTTCGGGACGAAAATGACCGTCGGGTCCGGGATGCTCCGGGTTTCGTCCTCACGAAACACCATCGAAAACGCTCCCGAGTCCTGGTCCCACGAAAGAGAGTCGAGATGACCTGCCACCATGCGGGGGTACGGAGAGATGAAAGCATCGAGCACCGGCTTGCACTCTTTGCGATCACGATCGACGACGGAGAACACGTCCCCTCCGGGAAAAAAGGCCCACAACGCACTTCCGACGCGATACGCGTTTTGCTCGACCATGGCATGGCGAACACCGAGGGCCGTCTTGGGTATGAAACCCGACGCTTCGCTCGTGACCCCTCCGAACTCCCCGACCCACAGGACGGATTCGAACGCGACCGCTTCGTCCTGTGCTCGCTCGTAGTCTTTCCGTACGGCAGAACGATCTCCAGAGTAAGCACTCGTCGGAAGCCCGCCCGTCGTCGTGTAAAGGTGGGGAGCATAGAGGGTGTTCGGGTCGCCGATGGGCTCCGGCTTCGCTGCGAGACCCAGGTTGCGAATGACCGGCGGCTCGAGCACGATGAGCTGCGGAGCACCCGCACCTCGAATGACGTCTTTCGCACGTCGATAGAACGGGTAGAGCGCTTCGTGCTCGAAGGTCGTGGCGTTCGGAAGGTCCATCGGCTCGTTCATGAAGTCGAAGCCAATGACGGTCTTCGAGTCACGGTAGCGTTCGGCGATCCGCTTCCACACCTTCAAGTAGTGATCGATGAGTGAGACCCCATCGGGGCCTTTGACCCCGGCCCAGAAGTCTGTCTGTGCTTTGTAGGACGCGTCCGCGCCCGGGGGCCCGTAGTTGTGGCCATCGCACACCCACTTCGGTGCACCATTGCCGCCGGTGCAAGGCGACCAGTAGAACTGGTGCATCTCGAGAACCACGAAGATGTGCTTCTTCTCGGCCCACTTCAGGAGCGGGTCGACTTGCGCCGTGAGGTACCCGAGATCGATGTTGCCCGGCGTCGGCTCCAGGTAGCTCCAGGCGATGGGCAATCGCAGGACGTTCGCACCATAGCTACCGATGAGCGCCATATCGGCCTCTTTCGGTCCATGGGCTTCGCCGATGAAATTGCCGAATTCGAGGCCAGAGTAGTTGAACCCCCGGAGGATGAGCGCGCGGCGCGTTTGATCACGAATGACCCCCGCTTCGCGATCCACCATGAGAGGGAGTGTGGGATCGGGCGACGCAACTTCGGGGGTAGGAAGCGCCGACTGGCACTGAACCCCCGACAAGACCGTTGCAGAAAGCAAAATGCGCGACCCAAGCTGCACTGCACGTCGCATGTTCCCACGCCTCTCGGCCACCATGCGGTGATACTCGCACGGAATGACGGGAACGCCAGTGCCCGAAAACGGAGGATCGCGCCGGCTCATCGCGACAGCGTGACGATCCATGGGACCCCGAACGCCCCTGGCTTGACGACCACGAAGACCGGCACCTCTCCGTCGCTCGTCGTGAGAGGGAATCGTTCGTGATACCGGGCGGTCGGTGCGCCTCGCAGCCAATCGGCTCGGACCGATACGTAGCCGGGCCCCTTGCTCTGGGTCTGGTAGTGAGCGGAGCCGCGTTCGGTCGTTTCGCGCCCGCCATCGAACGCGGTGTTCACATGCGCTGCGAAGACGATGCCGAACGGAAAGAACCCAAGCGACAGAAACGTGAAACCGAGCACGGTCGTCAAACTCGACGAACGCCCCCGAAATAGGGCCGCGTAGAAGAAGAACGAGAGTACCCAGAGCACGAAGGCAAAGGCGACCCCATAGATCGCGGTCGTGCTTCCGAAGGTGCGATCCGAAGGCCCTACGACCGCATAGGCGAGCGGTACGAGCGCCATCGAAAGTGCGAGTGTGACGCGGCCCCACCTCGTCGTGAGTGGGGGTTCCGGCGCAGCATGCGCGCCCGCCGCTCTCCCGTAGGGTCCTTGCTCGAAATGGGCCTCTTGCTCGAACGCTTTGGCGAGATCGAAGAGCGACCGAACCGATCGTCTGATGGCCTCGGTCTTCTCGAAGTCACGCAACAAGAGGCGCATGCGGATACCTGGCTCTCGTTGAGGCGCCTCCCCTTCGCGGGCCGCGCTGATCTGGAGGTGGACCCCGAGACCCCGCTCTTCGTCGAGCATGGAGACGATTGCCTCGCGTACCGCCTGGCTCGCGAGCAGGCGCCAGAGGTCGCCATCCTGCGCTGGAGAGTCGACATAGACGCGTTCGTCGAAAGCCGCGTCTCCGGTTTGGAACTCACGATTGATGCGCATCCGCTTGCCCAGACGATCGAGTCTGCTTTCACGGGTCAGCATCGTCGTCGCGGGAAAGAAGGCGTTCGCGATTCGAACGTGGA
The DNA here is from genome assembly GCA_046351415.1 of Polyangiaceae bacterium. Lineage (GTDB taxonomy): Bacteria > Myxococcota_A > Polyangia > Polyangiales > Polyangiaceae > JABFRG01. The sequence continues at coordinate 242,674 of JAXLYO010000010.1, forward strand.
AGTCCGCTCCGATGAGCGCGCCTTTCGACCCCGTCGCAGGTTCCACCCGAATGGAGCTCCCTTCGAACTCGACTTCGAACATGGAGATCCACACGTGCTTGCCCGTGGCTTGCCACGTGTATCGCCCTCCGAGGCGATTCGCGAGAGACGTGAATCGCGGCATTACGTCCGTCGCATTCGTCGTCACGCCCGCAGAGTACCATTTCGTGGAAGGCCCCGGAGTGCGATGATGCTGCAACCTCGGTCATGACGGAGAACCCGCGCATTCCCGGTCGACGACTGCTCGTGAGTGCGATCATCGCGCTCGCAATCGGCTATTCGCTCTGCGGCACCGTGCTCGTGTTCGTCCTCACCCTGACGAAGCCACAATCGGATGCGAGCGCGGGGCTCTTGCTCCTCGGTGAGGGGGTCGCGGGTCTTTTGGGAACGATGGCGCTGGTCTTCTCCATCGTCTCGATGGTGCGGAGATCTCGCGGCGGCGTGCCCTTCTCCGCGGGTGGGCTCATCGTGTGTCTCGCTGCCGTCCTTCTTCTCGGGATCGTACCCTCGGTGACGCTGGCATACATCGTCGCGCGCACCCCCTTCGTGTGAAGGTCAGCCGCCGCGAGCGATACGCGCCTTGATGGCGTCCATCGCGCGCGAAGCTCCCACGTCCCTTTGGATGCACGCGAGGTCGCTCGGGCCAAGGCGCTTCTTGCCACGTAGCTTTCCTGCTCGACCGGGGGCGGTCAAGCGCTCGAGATGCGCGAGCGCGCGACCGTCTCCGAAGGTTTCCGCCTCCTCCAAGAGTGCCGCGTTCGCGCCGCAGTCCTCGCCCACGTCGCGGAGCGCGAGCGCCACCAAGAGTGCCCGTGAAGCATGGCGCACGATTCGCGCGTCACGAAGTGCGTCCTCCGCTCGCGCGATCGAGGCCGCGCCATTGGGTGTAAACGTGAGGCGATAAAGGACATCCGCAACCGCTTCCGACGGGTGTTCCAGCAGAAAGGCGTAGGCCGCAGCCATCGTCTTCTCGTTCGTCGCGGCGCGCTCCACCGCTCGGAGGGCGTTCGGGTTCTGCGCCGCGGCCGCGTCGAGCCTTGCCAAATTCGTGAGCGCTTCGAGCGCCTCGAGCGAAGCCGCGCCCGTAGCATCTTCCTTCGAGAAGCAACCCGCAACGATGGCCCGGTGATTTTCCGCCGTATCCAACGGAAGGCCGTGCCGATCGAGCATGGCTCGCCCTGCTTCCACTTCGCACCTCTCGAATCGTGCAACGGCAGCTCGCGACACGTCCGACGCCTGGAGTCGCGCGGAAGATGCGAGCGAAAAGGAAGGCGCTTCAGGCGCAGCAGCGCTCTCTCGCTGACTGCGGATGCCGATCGCGATGCACAAAGCGATGACGAAGAGGCCGAGCGCGGCAGACACGCCGAGCCGCGTACCGAGCAGGGTCGGCACAGGCGCGCCCTTTGGCGCAACGCTCGTTGCGTGCGCCAGGATTTCTCCGGAAAGCGTCGTCGGCGACCACGCAGTGTAAGGACTCGACGCCGGGAGCTTCCGGAGTTCCGCTTGTGCTTCGTAGGCATTCTCCGGACGTCCCTCGGGAGCCTTCGACAGCAGACGCCGCACGAACGCTTCTACCTCTGGAGCAATGTCGACGAGTGGCGCCGCATCTCGCATCGGAGGCACGTCTCGCGTCGCATGCATGCACATGAGGAGCACATCACTCCTGCCCACGAAAGGACGGACGCCCGTCAGCATCTCGTAGAGAATGACGCCGAGGGCGTAGAGGTCCGCTCGTGCATCGATGCGATGCCCGAGAGATTGCTCGGGAGCCATGTACTCCGGGGTGCCGTAGACGACTCCGACACGCGTCAATGTCTCGGAAGGGTCGGTCGCCGCAACCTGCAACGGTACGCGTGCGATACCGAAGTCGAGCACCTTCACGAAGTCGGGGTCGTCGCCGCGCGACGTAAGCATGATGTTCTCAGGTTTGAGATCGCGGTGCACGATGCCGTGTTCGTGGGCACGTGTGAGCGCATCACAAATTTGCTCGGCGATGTGGAGCGCGCGGCGCGCGGGCAAGGATCCGTACTGTCTCAAGGCGTCGCGAAGACCAATTCCCTCGACGTATTCGAGCACGAGGAAGGACGTACCATCGGGCAGCTTGCCGAAGTCGGTGGCGGCTGCGACGTTCGGATGATCAATGCGACTCGCAGCGACCGCCTCTCTCTCGAAACGCGCGACCGCCTCCAACGATCGACTCGTCTTCTTGCGGAGCACTTTGATGGCAACACGCTTGTGCATGAGCGTGTGTTCCGCGAGGTACACTTCTCCCATGCTGCCTCCACCGAGTCTGCGCTCGATGCGATAGCGACCGCTGAAGAGCTGTCCAATGAGCGGATCACGTTCACCATCGGCCGGGCGACGCGAGTCGACGATCGCGTCGTCGGCCGCTGTTGCCGCATATGCCTCCGGTCGCTCCATGCATCTGTCTTAGCGAGGAGCATGCCAAGCTCTGCGAGGGCGTCTTTTTCCATGCGCGGTGCAAAATCACAAACAGGCTTTCCAACAGACGCTTCAGGAGCCCACGCGTGAATGGACGCCTACATGCGCGCAGAACAATCGGCGTCCCCCGGGCCGGGACTTCGCTGATCCACGCGGGCGGGAGCTGGCGCCTGGTTTCGCTTTTTGCGAGCGTCACGCAGATCGCCTCAACGTGACAGCCTGCCACAGCCAGGCAAGCTGGTCCTTCCCGCCGGCACAGGGAAATTCTACGCCAAATCGTGACCCTTTCGCACTTCACCCGTGTCGGCACGCCCCTTGCGGAATCGGTGGAGACGAGGCGTCCCATGGCTTTGGCGATCAAGACCCGCGCGAAGCACGCGCTCGATATCCTCAAAGAGACGGCGAGCGACTGGGTTGACGACAAGGCTTCTCGGCTGGCGGCATCACTTGCACTCTACACGCTTCTGTCGCTCGCGCCGCTACTCGTTTTGATCGTTTCGGCTCTTGGACTGATTTTCGGTGAGGAGACGGCGCGTGAGCAAGTCGCGCGGCAACTCCAGGCGTCCATCGGACCGGAGGCGGGCGAGGGAGTCAACATGCTGCTCGCGAGCGCGCACTCGCCGAAGGAAGGCATCTTGTCGACGATCGTCAGCATCGTCGTCTTGCTTTTCGGCGCATCGGGAGTGTTCGGCGAGCTCCAGGAATCCCTCAACACCGTATGGGAGGTCGAGCCCAAACCGGGGCGCGGGGTGATGGGCCTCGTCAAAGACCGCTTCTTCTCGTTCACGATGGTTCTCGGAGTTGCATTCCTGCTGCTCGTCTCTCTGGTCGTCAGCACAGCTCTATCGGCGCTCGGCGGCGTTTTCGCCCCTTCGTCGGGTTTCGTGCTTTTCGCCTGGCAAGCCGTCAACTTCGTCGTGTCTCTAGGCACGGTGACGTTGCTCTTCGCGCTCATGTACAAGGTGATCCCGGATGCACGCATCGCCTGGCGCCACGTCTGGGTCGGCGCATTCGCGACCGCAGTGCTCTTCACCATCGGAAAGTCGCTCCTCGGTTTATACCTCGGACGAGCGAGTGTAGCGTCTCCCTACGGCGCAGCCGGGTCCGTCGTGGTGCTCGTCATCTGGGTGTACTACTCGGCGCAGATTCTCTTCATGGGCGCCGAGTTCACCCAAGTGTATGCGCGCGCTTCCGGCGCACCACTCGTACCGACGGAGAATGCCGTCGCGACGCGAGGTGGCCACGTGGACTCAGGGAAGGGTGACAGAAACCCGGCCCAGGGAGACACCGGAAGGTCCGTACCCTTGCTCCGTGAATCGTAGCGTCCCGTCTGCTTCGTAGACGAGCACCGTCGAAGCGCGCGTCCCGTACCCGGGCAGGGCGATGAAGGGAGACGAAAGCGCACTCTCCCACTCCTTGCCGACGCCCGTGTCAGGGAGTTCGTTTTCGTCTGCCCTCGCGTCGTCACGCAAGGCCGCGAGCGCTCGGTCGACGTCGAAGGAAGCGTCGCGCTCTCCGAGCAACTCGGTGAGCACGCGTTCGGTCCGCGTCACCTTCGGCCAAGGGACGTCCATTCGAGCATTCGAAAGGCCATGAATCCCGGGGCCGAGCAGAGCGGGCGCCTGTCCCGATTCATTTGCATAATACACGGCGCCCACTCCGCCAAAAAGCAGGTTGAAGGCGGGAAACGCTTCCAACTCATCTGCGGAAAAGTCGAAGCCCGAGGACAGTGTGCGACGCACGACGAGCCCTCTCGACTTCCCTGTGCGTCTGGCGGAAGGCGAACGCACGTTCGTGACGAGCGAAAACGAGTTCCCGCTTTGCGTCTTGCGGACACCAAGCCACGTCCCCCCTTCGCGAAGGTCACGACCTGCGAAGATGTCTTCGTCGCTCCAAGCATGTGCCGGGGCACTCGGGCGGTCGTACACTTCGTCACGATTGCTGAGGACGACGAGCGGAAATCGTGGATTCGCGCCGATGGCAAGGACGACGAGGCACATCGCTCACCCCCGAACGATAGTTCGGAAACCACACATGATGCCTTCGATGTTCGAATGGCCTTCGCCACCGGAGAGTTCGGTTTCCACGAAGGGAGTCTACGGAAGGCCGGATGCGAAAGAAATTCCTTCCCGCGCCCCCAGGAATGTCTCGCCTTGCGCGGAAGGCGCGTTGTGAGCAATTTGTGATCGTGAGCAGCAGTCCGAGACTTGGTTGGTGGATGGTCCGCATTTCCGGACCTGCTGCCGTCGATTTCGTGACGTCCCTCGGTAGCCGTACAGGAGTCGTCGACGACGAAACCTACGCGGACGACCCGGTCGGGACGGACCCGATGAAGCGGCGTTTGAAGATGACGATGCCCGTCGCGCAAACGGTCGCCAAGCGCCTCAAAGAACAGTATGGCGGCATCTGCGCCATCACCATCGACGCCTGGAGCGAGCAGTCCGGAGAAATCGCTGTTCGGATCTCGGACAATGGCGAGCCAGTCGTTTCATTTCCGGAAGACAACGCTCGCATCGTCAAGCGGTGAGCGCTCGCTTTCACCCCTTCTGAAGGAGCTTGCGAGCAGCTTTCGCAAATCGATCGCGTCGCGGCACGACGAGCCATTCTCGCCGCATGTACGTCGCGAAGTATCCGAGCGGGTGCGATTTCGCGTCACCGCCGCCGAGGACATGAACGAGCATTTCGAGGTGCTGCCGGTTCCAGGCCCAGAACGGCACACCGGAGACGTCCGTTGCGTAGAAGAAGTCCCCCACGGCGCGCATCGTTTCCCAGTCGAGCGAGGCTCTGCGATACGGGCAATGCGCACAGACGACGTTCCACGGTTCACGCCACCCTGGCGTGCAGTCCCCAGCGGTCAACTTTCCGAGCGCGCGAGAGGGCTGCGTCGCCAGCGCGCATCGAGAGCAACGAGGACACACGAGCGCGATCTCGGTGGGTCGCGTCGTGTGACCGTAGCGGATATGGGTGGAGCCGCTGCCGTACTTCGAACTCATGACGACCCAACCGCGTTACCATGCTCTCCATGAGCGCGCGTCCCGTTCTTCACGTCGGCAACCAAAACTATTCGTCTTGGTCTTTGCGACCATGGCTTGCGCTCACGTGGGGCGGCATCGCGTTCGACCTCCACGTCATCCCCATGGGAGGGCCGGGCTACACCCAGAGGCGCTCCCCCGAGATTCTGAAAGTATCGCCATCCGGCACGGTTCCAGTTCTGGAGGTCGAAGGCGAAGGGATCGTCGACTCGCTCGCGATCTGCGAGTGGGCGGCCGAGCGAGCACCGCTTCTATGGCCCAGGGACTCGATGGCGCGCGCGCTGGCAAGATCGGCCGCCGCCGAGATGCATGCGGGGTTCGCGGCACTGCGCTCGACATTCACGTGCAACATCCGCCGGCGAACCGAGCCTCGCGTCGTCGACGACGCCGTTCGGGCCGACATCGTTCGCCTCGAAGCACTATGGAAGGGCCTGCTCCAGCGCTCCGGAGGCCCCTATTTGTTCGGCGCCCAGCCGACGATTGCCGACGCCTTTTTCACGCCCGTCGCCACGAGGTTTCGCACGTATGGCATTCGCATCGACCCCCAGGCCCAGACGTACTCGGATGTGCTGCTCCACAACGAGGCGTTCCGCACCTGGGAGGCTGCGGCGATCGTCGAACCGTGGACCATCGACCTCTGGGAAAGAACCTAAGTCAAAACGACTCCGGCTGCCTGGGTACCGAGCGAGTCTGACGAATCGCCTCTCGACGAGGCGGCGGAGTCAGCGGCTCTTGGCCGGGGATCTTTGCGTTCGCTCTCAAATTGCGACCGCGCGATCCATGATGGATGAAAGCGGTCTAGCGTGCCCCGCCCTCGTCCTGCCCTTCGCGCGACACGCGCCGTCGATGCAGAAGTAGAGCAGAGGCGAGTGCAAAAGCCCACCGGGTCCCGGACGAAGGCGGCCCGGAGCGACCCGCCCCGACCGCGCACCCTTCGAGCCCGTCGGTCGGTGAATCCCCCGGCGGGACACACGTTCGGCCCGACGCGGTGCACACGAAACCGTCCTTACAGGTGCGGTAGTCCGTGCACGACGTCGGACAGGCTCCACCGATGCACTTGTAAGCACCGCAATCGGTTCGCTGTCCGGCGGAGTCTACGACGACGTTGCCGTCGCAATGACTTCCTTCTCGAACGACGCATGCGTGATTCTCACAGCGATGAGTCGATACGCATCCCCTATCGTCGTCACACGAGGTGGGGCACCCAAGGTCCGTGCCGCAGGCGTAGCCTCCGCACGTCTGCCCGGTCGCACTCACGACGCACGAACCAAGTCCATTGCAGATGTTCCCCGTCGCCCGGTTGTCGGTACACGTCACCGTGCCGCACGCGGTTCCGGGCGCATAGAGGCGACAAGCACCTCGGCCATCGCATAGACCGTCCTGACGACAGGTGGCCCGGGGGTCGGCCGCGCACCGCTGCTGGCTGTCCGCGACCCCGTCTTTTGCGGCTCCGCACACGCCTGTGCGATCGCCGGACGTCTTCAGGGCCGCAGTACACGCCTGGCAAAGTCCGTCGCACAATTCGTTGCAACATACACCATTCGCGAGGAAGCCGGACCCGCATTCTGCCGCACTCGATGCCGGTGCGCCGTTCGCCTTCGCGCATACGGACTTCGCATTGCAGATCGACTGCGTCGTCGCATCACAGGAGCCGGGGTCCTCGGCGTTCGCAATGGCCGTGCACTTGCCCGGGCTAAGCCCGTTGCACGTCTCGCACGTGTCACACGCTTTCCGGCCGCAGCAAATCCCGTCCGTACAGAAAAGGCTGCTTCCGCAGTCCGCATCTGTCTGGCACGAGGACGCGAGCGCGTCCGCGAACCAAATCGTGATGTTCGAGGGGGCCCCTCCTGCGTACGAAACCGGAGTGCTGGGGACGAGGGAGATGGAGCGACGCGACGAAAGGTATGCAGCGAATGCGCCACTCGCGATACTCGGCCCGACGCTCGCAGATTGCCAGCGCGCCGCGTCACGTTCCCACAGTGCCGGCGCGGTCTTCGCCGCAGGGAGAAGGACCACGCGTTGAACCACGGGATCGAACGTCATCGTGGACTGTCCAAAGGGCGGGGGAGCCGTCGGCGCCGTGAGCTCCTGCCAGCCTGCAGCGGTGAGCGCCCACGTATCGTTTCGATTCGCTCCTCCCCATAGGATCGTTCGCTGGTTGGCGGCATCATAGACCAGCGAGCCGGCGCCGGTTCCTTGCCCTCTCGTGGGCGGCTGCGCTCCTGCGACAGCAGACCACGCACTTCCGTTCCACAACCACCCGTTCGTGCCGTCGTAGCGCACGACCTTCTTGAGACTCGCGTCGTACGTGAGGGGCGCGGAGCCTGACGATGGTGCCGTCGAAGATCCCAGCGACCAAGTCCGTCCGACCACGTCGAACTCCCACGTTCGGAAGCCTCCCTCGGTCAGCGTCGCGACGACGCGCCGTCGATCACTATCGAACGTGGCGTCGATGTAGCCGCCGTTTCCACTGACGACGGGTGCCGCATTGTTCGGGGTCAGGTGCGTGAAACCCGTGCCATCGAATGCCCAGACTTCCAGGGGCGACGATGTGTTGTACGTGGCCGGCGCAAGTCGCAGAAGGCGATTGCCTGCAACGTCGCTCATCACCGCGATAGCGTAGCCCACTGGTAGCGCTACGGCACCGGAGCGCGAGACATCGAGCCTCCACGTATCGGCTCCGACGTCGAGCGTGTAGTAGCGGTAGGCTCCGGGTGTCGACCGGGCCATCAGGAGGGGAACCTGAGCCCCGTAGTCATACCGGAGGTCGAAAGCCGCATTGACGTACGTGTCCGGAGGACTCACTTGCGCGATCCGTGTCCACTGTCCACTCGTCAGCGAAAGAGACCATGTCTCCATGGGGGCGCCGGCTCCGGGACTCGCCGGGTACCCTACGGTGCGCACCGCATCCGCGAGCACGTCGTAGGTGGCGCCGACACTGCTGTAGGACCAGCGTTCGGATAGATCCGCCCCGACTTGCGCCCATGTCGAAGACTGGGGAGAGAATGCGAAGACGCGCGCTGGACGTCCGCCACCCGCAGCAAACCCTAGCAGCCTCGATCTCTTTTCGTCCCACGTCAGCCGAAAGCCAGATCCGAGCGACCGATTGTCGGGAAGGACGCCCGCCGCAGCCCACGAACTGCCGTTCCAGATCGAAAGGCCTGTGTCCCCCGCAAAGTAGGCGGTGCTCTTCGACGCTTCGAAGACGAACGGCGCAGCGGAATTGAAGTCGGGAGAAGGAACCGACGGCACGTAGCCCGCCGGAAAGAGCTGAGTCCATCGACGAAGCGACGGATCATATTCCCAGTGCGACTGATCCGTTCCAAGCGCGAGGTGTTTCTTGCGCACGGGGTCGTATGCGACCGCACCGATGCGCATGAGGGGCCTATCGGGAGGAACGGTCATTCCCCAGCTGGTCGTGTACTCCCACGCATCGATCGGTACAGGCTGGTCGTTGAACGTGGCTTCGACCCCGCCGAATGCGAAGAACGTCTTGCGATCGCGATCGTATGAACCGAGGTACGGTCCGAAGGTCGTGGTCGGTACGGTGGCCGCCCAAGCGCTCCACTGTCGCTCGGACGCCAATGCGTGGGCCACCGTCGTCACGGTTGTCGCATCAGAGTCGTGTCCGCAGCCCGCAGCGAGGAGAGAGCTGCTCGAAACGACGACCGACCCCAGTGCCAGAAACTTCGCTGCAAGACGAGAGCGCCCCATGCTAGGCACGGTATCCGTCGGCCGCACAGCTCGCAAGCTCGAGGTGAGTACGCGAATGTCGCGTAGCCCTTGCAGTTCACTTCACGTCGACAACGACACCAAGCACGACGCGCGGATAGGGACTCGGCGCTGGACTCGGACAGGAGATCGTAGGCGGTGTCGCCGTGACGTACAGTGCCTGCGAAACGGCACCGCCATTGCCGGCCTTCAGCGTTCGTTCGATCGTGAGCGTCGCCGCCACGTTCGTCGACATTTGGCAACCGGGTAGGTCGCTCTTGCACGACGTGTAGTTCCAGTCTCCGCCACCCCACCCGCCGGTCGTCGTGTAGCTTTGCGAGGCACCGACGATCGCGGAGACCGCTGGACACGGAAACGTCGCTGTCGTGCGTACGTCATCGAAGCGCGCCCAAACCCAACGGTCGTCCCCCTTGCACCAAAGTTCCCAGGAGCCACCTGTGAGCGTCGCGCCGTCGCACGCTTTCGGGCGCACGGGGCTCGAGTCATCGAACCCCTGACACGCGGAGAGCGCGCTCGCTGTAGTGATGAGTCCGCTGCCGCACTTCGAGAAGCCCGCGGGCGGAGAGGGTTGAAGCGGATCTCCTCCGCCGTCCGGTGACGTGGCCGAATCCGTCTTCGAAGATCCACCATCGGACACCACCTTCGCGTCGGGCGCTTTCGATGCATCGAGTCCCTCGACGCCCCCATCTTCCAAGGATCCGCTGACAGAGCCGTCAGCAGAGAGCGACGGTGCTCCCTCGGAAGCGCTACAAGCCCCTGAGCCTGCAAGAAGAAGAGCTACGAAAATACAGCGAAAAGCAACCATGGTCCCGTAGATGAATCGAGCGGTGCTCCGCGATCACGAATAGTGACGATACGTGCGAAGAGGTGCTCCGCGCGCGGGGTGCCAAGCTCCGTGACGGTTGCGAAATATTGTTCAGTGTGAGCGCAGCCGATACTTTCGATAAATGCGCAAGTGTCGTCTTTCGCCCTTTCGATCCATCCTTCTCGTTGCAGCAGCGGCCGCGTGTAGCTCGAATCCCGCCGCATCCGATGCGGGAAACTCCGACGCTTCCATTGCCCCGCCGCCGGACGCGGGGACGCTCGATGCGAGCAACGACGCTGGAGCGTACGATCCCGTCGCGTGTGCTGCCTGGTTCTCCTCCGTGGATGCGAGCATTCCCGCCCCAGGTGGTCCCGGTCCCGGGCAGCGAAAGGCTCTCGTCGACGCCCACGGCGGTATCCGGAAGGAGCTCGGAAAATACATTGCCACGTGGATTCCTCAAGGTTGGGAGACGAACGAGAAGCGCATTCTCATGGTGGCCCTGCACGGAACGGGCGGTTATCCGGAAGCAGAGTGGAACGGCTGGCATTCCTTTCTCGAGCCGAAAGGCTGGGGCTTCATCGGCGTCTCGTACCTCTCGGGCGACGCCTACGATGATGCAACCACTACGTGGAAACGCGTGCGCGCAGCACTCTCGGACATGAACCAAGCTTGCGGTGCGAAACTCACGGTGCACCTCTCCGGCTTCTCGAGAGGTAGCGCACAGACGTTCCCCGTGACGATGCTCGATCGAAAAGACAACGGTCCCATCAACGGAAGCATCTCCCACTCGGGCGCGTGGGTCATCGGTGGGCCGTTGGTTCCAGAACTCCAAGCGGTCGATGGCGATGCCGCGTCCATGCGTGGTGTTCGCATCTGGGGTTGGGCGGGAACCGCAGACCATACCCACGGCACGGCCATGACCGATGAAATGACGAACGCGCTCGATTGGGTCAAAGCCCACGGCGGAACGACCGCACCGCTCTACGTTTCCCAAGGGCTCGACCACGGAGACTTCCTGAAGGACCCGGCCGCGGTCGCTGCTGCGCTCGCTTGGCTCGACACGCTCGAGCCGCGCTGAACGTACAAGCACCTCGCAGCGCTCGCGATGCGGCATGCTCCTTGCTGAACGGCAACCATGCTCATGCCCATGGTCGCGTCCTCGAAGCCGAAGCGCGCTCGAGACGCTCGCGCATCTCGCCGATATCTACGCTGGGGAGCTTGGTTGACGGTCCTCACCGTCGTCATCCTCGGAACGTGGTGGCTCCGTCGTTCCCGCGCGAATGAGCCGATTGGCGTGCAGACCATCCGCATCGAGCGGGGCAATGTGCGCGACTTCGTGACGAGCGTTGCGGCCGGCCGCGTGTCGGGCGCGCAAGAAACGACCGTCCGCGCAGAGATTGCGGGCACGGTCAGTGTGATTCATCGCCGGCGCGGGAGCAAGGTGCGCGCTGGCGAAGCTCTGTTCGAGTACGCACCGAAAGACCTCATCGAACGTCTGCGACTCGCCTCGACATCCGTGACGGTGGCGCAAGCGCAGGTGCGACAGGCCGACCAAAACGCCGCCGTCGTCGAGACGAATCTGACGCGCGCACGACGCCTCCTCGAGGCGAACGCCATTCCTTCGGCGGAGGTCGATTCGCTCGAGGGACAGAGCAAAGTCATGCAACGCTCCGTCGAGGCCAGCCGAGCCGCCGTGCAGCAGGCGCTTGCCAACGTGGAGATCGCACGCAGCGCCGTCGGAAAGACGATCGTGCGCGCCCCCTTCGACGCCACCGTCCTCGACGTGAAGGTCGAGATCGGAGAGATCACGTCTCCGGGTGCGCCCGTCGTGCTCTTGGCCGACACCTCCGCTCTCCATGTCGACGCGGAAATCGACGAAGCCGACCTCGCACGTGTTCGCGTGGGAATGCCTGCTGACGTGAGCTTCGACGCGCTCCCGAACGAGCGCATTCGTGGAAAGCTATCCTTCATTGCGCCGAGCGTCACGCGTGACCCTCGCGGCGGACGGAGCATCGCCGTCGAAGTCGCACTCCCCGAAGACCCTCGCCTTCGCGTCGGGATGAGCGCAGACGTGGATGTCATCGTGGCCGTCCGCGAAAACACCCTCTGGGCTCCACCGAACGCAGTCCTCGGGCGCGGAGCCGATCGCAGCGTCTACGTCGTGGAAAAGGGCGTTGCGCACAAGCGCACCATCGACGTGGGTATCTCCACGTGGGAGGCCGTGGAGATCAAGAGTGGTCTCAGGGAAGGCGAGAGCGTGATCACCACACTCTCCGCCGCCAAGCTGACCGATGGCGCTCGTGTCACGCTCTTGCCAGGGAGTCGTCCGTGACGGTTGCGGCGCTCGCTTCGGTCACCGAGACCGAGCCCTTGATGGACATTCGCGGCCTCGTGCGCGAGTTCACTGTGGGCGGGGCGCCCCTCCGAGTTCTCAAAGGCATTTCGTTCCGCATCGACCGGGGCGAGTACGTATCGATCATCGGACCTTCGGGGTCGGGAAAGAGCACGCTGCTCTATCAACTTGGGTGCCTCGATACGCCCTCTGAGGGAACGGTTCTCCTTGAGGGCAACAACGTGGGCGAACTGAGCGACCGCGAGCTCGCTGCACTTCGCAATCGATTCATCGGATTCGTGTTCCAGTCCTTCAATCTTCTTGGTCGAACGACGGCACTCGACAACGTAGCCCTCCCCCTACGCTACGCAAACGTGGGCTTTCGAGAACGCCGTATACGGGCACGCAAAGCCCTCGAACGCGTCGGGCTCGCCGCGCGCGCCGACCACACACCCGAAAGCCTCAGCGGCGGCGAAAGGCAGCGCGTCGCGATCGCCCGCGCTCTCGTGACCGAGCCCGAGCTCCTTTTGTGCGACGAGCCGACCGGCAACCTCGATCAGAAGTCGGGACGCGAGATCATCGATCTTTTCGAGAAGCTCAATCGCGAATCGGGCGTGACGATCATCATCGTGACGCACGACATGAGCATTGCGCGCCGAAGCAGACGCGTCATTCGAATCGTCGACGGGCTCGTGGAATACGACGGACCTCCTCACAGCGGCCACTTGGAGACCTGACCCCGTGCTCGATCACCTGCTCTCAGCCGCTACGGCACTCAATGCGAACAAGGTGCGCTCTGCATTGACCATGCTCGGCGTCATCATTGGCGTTCTAGCGGTCACGCTTCTCGTGAGCGTTGGCGACGGCGCGCGCGCTTACCTCGACGAAACCCTCACGTCGGTTGGGACCAATCTGCTCACGGTGCAGCCGGGAAAGCGAGAGACCCGCGGAGGCTTCGGTCCGCCGATGGGCAACACACAACGCCCCCTGACGATGAACGATGTCGCTGCTCTGGAGCGGCAGGGCACTCTCTTGCGCGGTGTCACGGGAACGACCTCTGGGGCCGGTGCCGTGCGCTACTCCGGGCGTGAGCGAAACACGATGGTCTTCGGGGTAGGCCCCGCCTTCCCCGACTTGCGCAACATGCACGTGAGCGTTGGAAGTTTCATTCGCGAAGAAGACGTCATCTCCAGGCGTCGCGTCGTCGTTTTGGGCCGGACAGTCGTCCGCGAGCTCTTCGGCGACGAGAACCCGCTCGGCAAGCCGATTCGCATCGCGGATGGACGCTTTCGCGTGGTCGGCATCATGGAGAACCATGGCTCGTCATTCGGGTTCGACATGGATGATCTCGTATTCATCCCTGTCAGTTCGTCCGGCGATCTTTTCGGTCAAGAGAACATTGCCCAGATCATTACCGCCGCCAAGAACAAGGAAGACCTCCCCAAGGCCATGGCGGAGATCGAAGAGATCCTCGGCCGAAGGCGCAAAGGAGAGATCGATTTTACGGTCCAAAGCCAGGACGACTTGATGAGTGCGTTCAGTACGCTGACGACAGGGCTCACGTGGGGGCTCCTCGCGATCGCTTCGATCTCACTCGTGGTCGGCGGAATCGGCATCATGAACATCATGCTCGTCAGCGTACGGGAGCGAACGCGAGAGATCGGCGTACGACGTGCCCTTGGGGCCACGAGCGGCGACATCCTGTGGCAGTTCCTCATCGAAGCCGTGGTGCTCGCAGCGCTCGGTGGTTTGGTCGGGCTCGGCCTGGCGGTCGGCATCGTGGATTTCGTCCATCGCGCAGCGCCCGCCGTTCCGCTCAAGCTATCGGCCTGGATCGCCATGGTCGCCTTCGGCGCATCTTTCGCGGTCGGAGTCGCCTCGGGAGTCGTTCCTGCACGGAGAGCTGCACGGCTCAATCCTGTGGATGCGCTGCGCTACGAGTGATTGCCCTCGGGTCGGCGCGCTTGCCCCGGGCTTTCGGCGAAAGCGTCGGATCGTATGCATTGCCTGAACGCGATTGCGCACTACGAACAGCGAGAGAGGAAAAAACCTCCGTACGCGAAGACCACCGCGGGCAGAAAGGAACGATGGGTATTCGAAAGGGTCTGACGACCGTCGCGATCGCGCTCGTCACGATGGCGGGGTGCGCGAGCACGGACAGCGAACAAACGGACAGCGAACAAGACGAGACGGCAGCGAGCGACGACGCACTGGTGCTCAAGCCGTTCCAGATTCCTGCGAATCTCGTCGGCGTAGACCTTCCGGTCCAGTTTGGTTGCTACAACTCGGAAGCTCCATATGGCCGCTACTTTTCCGTGTCCAAAACGATGCGAATCGAGCGCAATGCCCTTCCGGGAACTCCGAAAGACCGGGAATGGACCGTGGCGGCGACAGATGTTTCAACGGACCGCAAGGGTACCGCGGCGGCACTCGGGTGGAACGACGTCAAGGGTTGCTATCACTCGGTGTCCCTCAAACCAGGCGGCCCCGCCACGAGGAGCGGAGGGGGACTCCTTTCGACAGGAACGACCAGGCCAACCGAGTGTACTGCCCTCATGCAGGTCACGGTGGGCGATCGCAGTTTGGAATTCGTGGGCTCGGCTCGACTGAACCACCAGATTGCGGGGCACACGTATTATCGAGAAGAAGCAAGGTGTCGAGGCACGTACTCCTGGTAGGCGCCACATCGTCCCTGCACGGAGAGCTGCACGGCTCAATCCCGTGGATGCGCTTCGCTACGAGTGATTGCGAGCGGCCGTAGGCCTCGGCTTTCCTTTCCCTCGAAACCACGCGGCTGTCGTGTCGTCTGCAGGGAAGAGCGATTCGACGATCAAGTCCTCCGCCGTGACGTCGAGCGGCGTCCCGACGGTGGTGAGAAGCGCGAACATCGTGAGACGCACATGACCGCGGCCGAGCACGAGGACCGCGGTCGGCGCTCCCGTTGCGTGCGTCGGCTTGGGGAGAGCCGTCACGCCTGGATAGGTACGAACCTTTTCCAAGAGCGCCTGGCGATCGTCGTCTCCTGGATGCGCGCGTGCGGCTCGCTCTACGCGTTCGAGAACGAGGGGGGCAACCTCCTGCCAGTTCACGATGCTCCGCTTGAGTCCGCGAAGGTCCATCGTCGCGAGGACCATGTTTCGCGCGATGAACGAAGGCGCCTTCGGATGCATGAACGTTTCCAGAAGGCGCTCGGCTCCCGCATTGGCGCGAAGAACATTCCACGAACGATCGAGAAGCACCGCCGGGTAGGGTTCTTGCTTCGCCAAGAGCGCGTCGAGGGCAGCTCGCACGGCCTGCATGGCTGCCGAATCGAGGGGCGTCGACGCGTACACGGGAGCAAAGCCCGCAGCAGCGAGGAAGAGGTTGCGATCACGTAGGTCGAGCCCAAGGACGCGCGAGATGCGCAAGACCATTTCTCGACTCGGCTGAGCCTTGCCGGTTTCGAGACAACTGAGATGTCGAGGCGAAACACGGGCGCGAGCACCAAGCTCCTCCTGACTCAATCCCAAGGCGACTCGTTGAGCGCGAAGCCGCGCCCCGAACGCTCCCATCGTCGTGTCATGCATGGATTCTCTGACCTCCGAGGTCATGGATTTCATGATGCGCATCGTGCACGACTGGGGTCATGCTCACAACGATTCCCGAAGCTCTTTTTTTCGCGGGGGGTGCCATCTTCGCCTCGGCCCTCCTCGTCATCGCGGTTCAAGCAAAAAAGCCCTTACCGAAGGGTGTCTCCCCCTTCGGCATCCTGGCCCTCGCGATTTTCAGCGTACTCTCCGTCGTCACCGTCATGCGCGAAGGGCCGCTGGGCTTCTTCCGGGAACACACCGGCACGCTCTGGTCGAGTCAGATATGGTTCGACCTGCTGACGGCCGCCACCATCGGTTGGACGCTCCTCGCCCCCCGAGCCCGAAGCGTGGGAATGAACCTCTGGGTTTGGGGTTTGGCGCTCCCGCTGCTGGGCAGCATGGCGCTCTTGGCCATGTTCCTCCGGGTGCGAGCCCTCGAAGCCCAGCGCGAGAACGGACACGCCGCGCACTCGTAGCGAGAGATCTCGCGCCTTCGGGTACCAAGTGAACGCCGAAGCGCTCAATTCCCTCGCGTGGCCACGAACAGGTCGAGAGCGTCTTGCGGACCACGCACGAAGTAGAACTTGCACCCGTCTGGGCTGAGCCATCCCGCTCGTGCTTGGAAACTCGAAGGCAGTATCTCCTCGCCCCGCGGGAACGGATCGCTCACACTCGCACGCGTGCTCAGGTAGATGCGTGACCGGCCTCCGGTGACGGTCGAATAGATCAGCGTGCGTTCGTCGCGAGATACGACGGGGTCACCCTCGTGCTCCGGAGTGTTCACGGGTCCCGGCACCAGTCTCAGGTTCGAGGTCTCGCTCGCGAGATTGATGTCGACGATATAGAGATCGCCATTCCCGGAGTTGCCGCCATCGGGGTAGACGTAACGAGAGTGGTAAAGGCGGAGACCGTCGCGCGAGAATGAAGCGCCGCCTTCGAGGCCACCTGAATTGAGTGGGCCGACCGCGCCCTGCGGGGCACCGGCTTGCCCGGAAAAGGGCGGGCTTATGTCGAGCCAGTAGTAGTCGATGTTCGGCGCTCCGAGTCGCTGCGAGGAAAGGAGGGCACGATACGTGCTGGGATTGGGCGCCGATGAAGGACGCAGTGCGAGCGCGTGATCCCTGGAGCCCGGTCCTTGAACATTGGTCATGAGCACCGCAGGGGTGAACGGGTCGTCCACCTTCGTGCGCTCCGCGTGATACAGCCGATGCACGAGCCCCCCATCGGTTTGCTCGACTCTCGAGAAGAAGATGTGCAGCTCGTCGTCGGTAAGGAAGGGAGGATTCTCACTTGCGGCGGTGTTGAGCGCTGCTAGCCCATCGACGGCTACGAACTCGCTCGCCGGATTGCAGCGAGGTACCGCTGCATCGGTTACCCCCGCCTCGTTCGGCGGCACCGGATCGGCAGCGTCCTTCTCCGGCGTTCCTCCCGCGTCTGGAGTCGTGCCCGTTGGGGGAACGGAGGAGTCGGACACGCACGCCGTGAAAAGGGGCGCAGCGAGCAGAAAATACGTCAAACGCATTACTTCGAATGGTCTGCTTGTCGACTTGCATTGTCAACGAAAGTGCGGCGCATCCGAAGATACGGATGAGCCTCGTCTCCTATACTTGCACCTTACACAACACGCGCGAGCCGGGCGAGCATGCGGTCGCTCAGTAAGAAACGCCAAGCCCAGCGGTCACTAGACGTTCACCGAGCGCGACGCCTTCGACGAAAACATCGATCCTTCGGGCAAGCAGAAGGGATGCGCCCGCGCCCAGCTGGTACTTGTACACGTCCGTGCCCGTGACCGCCTCGTCTCGGAGTTTCCAAAAGATGGGTCCGCCGAACACGCGAGCAGCTGCGTAGACCGTGACGACATCGGCGATGCTCTTGCCGACGATGCCGCCGATTCGAAGGTCGAATGCGTTGTAACCGATCGACGGTCCAAACCTTTCGTGCGCCTTCGCCGTCGCATAGCCCAACGTGGTCGTGATGCCCACGAAGGGAAGTGCGCCCTTTTCCTCGACGAGCCGGTAAGAAGCGCCGATGGAGAAGGACGCACCGCCGGCAAACGCAAAGCGAGCCACCGGAAACCGCATATCTCCCGACAGCAGGAGCCCCGCGCCCGCCTGGAGGGTCCAAGCAGGACTGGCGCGCACCTCCAGCGAGGACGATACGAGATGGCGGTCCACGTCCGCCTTGGCGCCGTTCGAAAAAGAAATGCGCGTCGACGAAAATGTGTAACCTGCACCCGTACGAAAACGCGGCGATTTCTCCGCGTCACCTTCGGTGCAACGAAAGCCAGGCGGAGCCCCCGGTGGAGGAACCCCACAAGCAAGAGCTCCTTGCGACATGCAGCTCGAAGCCACGATGATGCCGACGGCCAAGGACATGCACCGAAACGCCCTTGTCATGTGTCGTCGCTTTTGGATGATCTCCACGTCTCCACTATAGTCCGACTGCCGGAAGGCCGTGGGTGTCCCAGATTCATCTAGGGACAGCCCCTGTACCCCGCGTGGCGTCGACCACGAAGAAGATAGGCTCACAAGCGAACGCTTCTGCTGTGTCGGATGCCGCGGTAGCCTTCCCGTCATGACGTCTCCGTCCCTTCGATCGAGCGCCACGGCCTTCCTCGCTACGGTCGAAGCCACGATCGCGCCGCGGACGAGCTTGCGCGACGCCTCCTTGAACCAGGCGAGCCGTGAAGAGGCCTTCTTGCGGATTCTCGAAGACATCCCGTCTCAGCCTCCCCGCCTCGAGTTTCGCGAGACTCTCGGAGAAGGCTCGATGGGGATCGTGCGGCTCGCGCTTCAGCCGAGCGTCGGACGCGAGGTCGCAGTGAAGACCCTTCGGACGGTCTCC
Organism: Polyangiaceae bacterium; assembly: GCA_046351415.1. GTDB lineage: Bacteria > Myxococcota_A > Polyangia > Polyangiales > Polyangiaceae > JABFRG01. Next base: position 261,469 of record JAXLYO010000010.1, read on the forward strand.
GCACTGCCAGAGCCGACCGGAGTCGGCGATGGGCCTCGAACGTTGCCGCCCGGCGGGATGCGCTTGCTCGAAGAGGCATGGGTGACAGGGGCCATCGAGCATCCGAACGTCGTCCCGATCTACGACATCGGTCGCGACGAGCACGGTAGTCCACTCATCGTCATGAGGCGAATCGCGGGCCGCTCCTGGAGCAGCGCGCTCGCCGATCACGAGGCCAAAGCGAAGCTCGGAGAGGAAGCCTTTCGTGAATCGAACCTTCGCACGCTGGCCCAGGTCGCCAACGCTGTCGCCGCAGCGCACGCGCAAGGAATCATCCATCGCGATCTCAAGCCCGAGAACGTCATGCTCGGACAATACGGCGAGGTGTACGTCGTCGATTGGGGCCTTGCCGTACTGGTCAATCCGTCGAAGCATGCGCACCTGCCGACGCTCGGAGCTCGGCGGCCGGTTGTTGGAACGCCATGCTACATGGCCCCCGAAATGCTCGCAGGCGACGCATCCATGGCGACGGACGTCTACCTGCTCGGCGCGATTGCATTCGAGGTCGTCACGGGAGCTCCGCCCCACGACAGAGCGACCCTTGGTGAGGCCTTCGAAAGCATTCTCGCGTCGCCACCGACAATGCCGAGCGATCTGGACCCAGCCCTTTCGACGTTTCTGGGGAAGGCACTCGCCCGAGAAGCGAAAGACCGATATGCGACGGCGCGTGAGTTTTCGGAAGCGCTCGAACACTATCTGATGACACGTGCATCCGTGCACACGGCCATGATCGGACTGCTCGAAGTCGCAGAGCTCGAGCGCGTGGCCGCGACCGAAAGCGGTGCAAGCAGCGCGCAAGTGGAAGGCTTGTTCGGAGCGGCGAGCTTCTCCCTGCGTGCCGCGCTTCGTCAGTGGAGCGACAATACCGACGCCCAACAAGGGCTCGTACGCGCGTATCTCGCCGCCGGACGTTTTGCACTTCGTAGCGACGACCCAGAGCGAGCACGCACGATCGCGACGAGCGCACCGAACTTCGTACATCACGACGACCGCATACTCGCGCTCGCAAAGGACGCAGAGAATGCGTCTCGCGAGCGACGCGCACGGCTCGAGACCCTTGCGCGACGCGGCGACCTCGACAGCGGCCTCCGAACCCGTGGCTTCATCTCGACCACCGTGGCCTTCGCGTGGGTCGTCGTCACCGCGCTCAGCTGGTGGCATCAACGAACCACCGGGCACCCCTTCGCACACGAGGTGCTCAAGGCAGCTGCACTCCAAGTGCTCCTCTGGGGCCTACTCACGAGAGTCGCGCACGGCCCCATGCAGCAAACCGACTTCAACCGAAAAGTCGTCCGCGCCGGCTACGCGGTCCCAGCCTTCCTCGCGGCCCTCGCCCTCCTCCTCGGGCACGTCGGATACACTGACACCCAAATCTTCCAAGTCGCGGTCCTCGTGTTCTGTTGCGCCATGGCCTGCGTCACGATTTTCGTAGGTCAGCGCATATATGTATTCTGCACAATCATCCTGTGCATCGCGGGAGCCTGCGCCATCGAATGGCCCGAATGGAGACACCTCGGAGCACTCTGCGCAAGCTTGGGAGCCTTCGCGACTTCCCTCCTCGTAGGCCTCAAAGCACAGCCCAAGAGTCACGCGACCAAGCTCTAATACGAACCACGAAGATCCGTAACGCAGCAGCGCTTGGTAGAGCTCGCGGCGGAGCGAACCCACACGAAGAGGATTCGAAGCCGAAGGGAGCATCCAACAACGTGGATGCGAACGAGACACCGAATCCTTCAGGGGTACGAAGCGAAGCGAGTACACCCTGAAAGATTCGAACTTTCGACATTCGGCTTCGAAGGCCGACGCTCTATCCAGCTGAGCTAAGGGTGCGAGAGCGATTACCGTAACGAACTTGTCGCTCTTTCGCAAGGGAGGGCGCGCCCAAACGCGTCCCGCTTTGGCACGCCCTCTGCTATCCGAACGACACCCCACCGGCGAAACCACCCTCGCCGGCTCCTGCACTCACGACGGTTGGAGCGACTGCACGTAGAGCGCCGCGTTGTATCGGCACGTGCTCACGTCCGCTTGCTTCATCGTCGTGTTCTTCTTCTTCTGCAGCGTCGTGCACAGGTCTCCGATCGCCGTGAGAGCTTCGGTGACGGGCTGCGCGGAGTTCGGCGCGATCGCCTTCGTCTCCGCCTTCACCCCCGTCTCGATGCATGCGAGCAGCTTGGCTGCCGCCATCGTTCGTCGAACTCCACTTAACGAAGCAGGTTTCCTGCATGCGGCCCCACGAACCGAACACGAGCGAGGAGTCGCGTGTGCCGCCCAGATTGCCGAACGACTGAAGGATTCGCGCGAGCCCTTCTTCCGTGTCGCGAAGGCAATCTGCTTGCCGGTTCAAGCTCGGCCGCCCATTCGTGCTCGCGAAAGCAAGACACGCCGTTTCGGTCTTGGCGCGGAACGTCGCGAACTTCGCCTTCGTGGTTCCCGTCGCAGCGCCTTGGCGCGCGTCGATCGAAGAGAGGAGCTTGTCGTTCGCGGCCGCAACGCACTTCGCAGATTTGTCCGCGGCGGCAATGGCGCCGTCTGGATTGAGCGTCGAAGTCATTTCCTCGTCGAGGCACTTGCGGACGGCCTTGCCATGGCTCGTGGCGTTGGCCGCCGTGACGTTCTCCTCGCTGGGACCTTCGCCATCATCGACGTCGGCTGCGCAGCCACCCAAGTGAAGAGAGACAAGGACAAGAGCGAGAGGAGAGAGTGAAGCGAGTGATTTCATGAAAACACCCCTCAGCACGGAGGGTGCCATGCGCTTTTCTACGGAAATTCGACGAATATTGTGCGATACAACTGCAATTTTACAGTTTCAACACATTCCATGAAACTGTGAAATACTGGTGTAGCTGCAATCTACCGCTGGATCGATCGTCCCCCGCACAGGATGACATCGGAAAATCCTGCTCACTCAGAGTGCTACGCTTGGCGGCATGCGTCCTCGGCTTCTGTTCCCGTTCGCGACCGTGGTCGCCACCTCGCTCGTTGTCGCATGCTCAAGCAGCAGTAGCTCTGGCGATACACCGACGTTCACTGCGTCCGACGTCAAGCCCACCATCGAAGGCACGTGGAAAGGGGCGCTCGTCAAAGGAACCGAGAGCGCCCAGGGCACACTGACGCTCACGTACGCGCCTGCCTCTACCAATGTGAAAACCGCCTGTAGCAATCGAACGCTCAGCGAAGGTTCGGACCTCGCACCGCGGTGCATCGATGTCTCGACCCTTCCGCTCGCGGGCACGCTTACGCTGGAGAGCGTCTCGACGCCGCTTTCGGGGTCGATGATGGTGATGGAGCTCACCTATCGAGGACGAGGCGACGTCTCGCTACAAGACTCCTCGAACAACCGTGTGAATGCCCAGCTCGAGAGCGGCAAGCTCACGGGCACTGCGACGCTTTCGAGTGGGACGTACGATTTCGTTCTCACGCGCTGAAGCTCCCACGCGGAAGGCCTTGCATTCAACAGCGTCGCGCCGAGCGCGCTCAAAACTCCATGGCGAGGCCGAGCGTCCAGGCCTTGGCGCCGACGCGCATCACGTTGCTCTGGCCGAGTCCGTGGAGGTTCGCCCAATAGAGTTCACCGAAGACGTACGTGTGGTTGATGCCCACGTCGTTGTCGAGCGCACGCGCATGATCGCGCTCGATGAAGTCGAGCTGGATCGCAGCACCGACGGCCAAGTGTTCGCCGAACGTGAAGCCTCTTCCAGCCACACCCTTGTCGTAGGTCGTTCCGTTGGGGCCGTATGCGCGCCAGAGGCCGAGGCCCAGGCCCGCCTTCGCATACGGAACGAGGGGAAACTTGAATTCGTTTGCGAACACGTCCACGCGAACGACGCCGACGAGATACATGGGGACGATCTCGAGCGACGTATCTTGGCCGGCGTAGCCCGGCGAATTCGCGAGCTTCGCAGGCGCAGAGAACGCGGTGTATCCGATGCCGTACCCGATACCGACCGAACCAAAGTGCGGAATATGGAGGGGCTGGAAGTCGAGTTCGAGCGACGGCAAGAAGCGGAGCGAATCGCCGAAGGTCGTCGCAAACGGCGTCTTTCCCCCGAGGGAAGGCTCCGAGTCGATGTCTGGACTATACGTGCCGAGCCTCAATTCGAGGGCAAACCATTGCGGGGAGGCATACTTCTTCGCGCGCTCCTCGGGGTCGCGCGCTTCCTCTGCGGAAGCCACCGCGGGGACGAGCAGGGCCACCGTCGCGACGACGACAGAGAACGCTTTCGTGAGAGGCGTCATGGCACACTCCGTTTGGCGCTCTTGCGACGACGAACGACGTGGAGCACGACGAGGCCCGCAAATCCGCCGACGAGAGACACCGCCGGCGCATCCGACGAGTGCATACTGCACCCACCTCCAGTGCCTCCCGAATCGCGATATGTCTCGAAGAAATCGATGACGTCGACGGGGGTGTCGCAGACGAGCTCGGACAAGACGCCCGGATTTCCGTATTTGTCGACCGCGGCGATGCCGACGCGATAGTAGCTCCCGTTGACGAGCCCTTTGGCGCTGAGGCTACCCGCGCCGAGACCCGCGACACTGCCGCAAGGCACCATGCCGACGGGCGCCTGTTTGCCCGGAGTGAGGACGCTACTCTTGCACGTGGAGGAGTTCGTATTGGTCGTGCCACTGTCAGCCGCCGCGGCGCTGCCTGCATCCGAACTCGCGGTGCCGTCGACGCCCCCGTCCCCCGGATCAGCGGAGGCGTCGGCGGTGGAGAGCCCCGCGTCGGCATCGGCGACACTGCTGTCCGTGCCACCATCGGCCGCCGTGGCGGAGCTGACATCGCAATACGCGTTGTACGATTGAATATCGGACTGCTCCTTGCTCGATTTCCAGCTCAAGTTGAGGAGGCGATCCCCCGCTGTCACCTTCACTTCCGTCGGCGGGGCAGGTCCGACGGTATCGACGTTGAACGCTTGGCTCGCAGGTGTACCGGCAGGACTTCCGTCGCCCTTCACCCAGAAGATGTAGACCGAGATGGTCTGCTGGTTCTTGTCCGTACAGACGTCGGCGGTCGAAGGGCCTACGTAGGAGTCCCCCTTCGTCTTGACGCTCGCCAGAATGTCGCGAACTTTGATGTTCGGCGTCGTCGACTGCACGCGAGGAAGGGTGCCACTCAAGACGCGCCAACATACCTGGGTCGCCGCGGTGCGCGCAGGGAGCGGACTGCAGTCTTGGGCGCCCGCCCAAACTTGCGCGCTGACCGACGTGTCGAAGCCGGCAAGCGTCACGGGAATGTCGTACGAGCGATCATTCACGCAATCTTCGAGGTTGATGTCCGTCAGCTTGAGGCTCGTCGGGCGACCTGGAGCGGCCTTCCCATCCGCGTCCCTCCGCACGAGCTGCGGATTGATCGTCACCGTTTGCGCATGCGCGGTCGCTTCGCTGAGGAGGCTCGCGAGTGCCAGAACGAGCGCAAGGAACGGCAGAAAAAGCTTGGACCGCATGAGAGGGATGACGGAGGGTGTTAGCATAGGTCGTGCCAAGCGTAACCGTTTGTGTTGCGCGCCAATTCCCTCGAATTGTTGGGCAAATTGGCGCTTTGCGAGTCCGCAGAGGTGGCCCCGGTGGGCCCTTCCGCTCCCTTTTTGTCACGAGCGCCCCTCCCTCCCCTTGCCCCGGACAACTTGTCATTTCCATCGCGCGGGTGGCTTTGCCCGCGCTAAGAGAAGATCGCACCATGCACGTCATTCCGGCCCACCAAGGTAGACCGACCGATGATCCGATCTTTGCGCTGAACCGCGAAGCAACCACCCGCGCGAAAGCGGGCGAGTCGATCATCAACGCGACGCTCGGCGCCGCCATGGACGATAGTGGCAAGCTCGCCATCTTGAAGACGGCGGTCCAAGCGGTTCGCGAAGTGGGCGAAGAGACATTCGCGGGCTACGCGCCCATCACCGGTGCACCAGCGTTCAACAACGCCGTCATGGACGACCTCTTCGGCGACGAGCCCGAGCTTCGCGCAGCTGCCATCGCGGCCGCGACGCCAGGCGGAACGGGTGCGCTGAGACATGCAGTCTGCAACTTTCTCGAGCCGGGCCAGGCGCTCCTCACGACGAACTACTTCTGGGGCCCGTACCAAACCATCGCCGATGAGGCCGATCGCAAGGTCGAAACGTTCGAGATGTTCGCGGCCGATGGCACATTCGACGTGGGGGCGCTCGACGCAGCCATCGACAGGCAGCTCTCGACGCAGAAGCGTGTACTCCTCTTCTTGAACGACCCCTGCCACAACCCGACTGGGTTCTCGATGCACGGAGACGAGTGGCGCAAGGTCGCCGAAGTCCTTGCCAAGCATGCGAGCTCGGGACGCGGCTCCGTTACTTTGCTTTGCGATACGGCCTACACGGCCTACAGCGCCGGCCATCCGCGGGCCTTTTTGAAAGAGCTTCGTCCCCTTCTCGGAAAGGTCGCGCTCCTCTTCGCTTGGAGCGCATCGAAGACATACACGATGTATGGCCTACGCGTGGGCGCCATCGTGGCATGCATCGCGGACGAGGCCGAACGCAAGGCGACCGAGGCGGCCTTCGCCTACTCGTGCCGCGGCACATGGTCGAACTGCAACCACGGAGGGCTCGCGGCGGTCACACGACTCCTCACCGACCCTGCCCTTCGAAGCGCATGCGATGCCGAACGGAGCGTACTCAAAGACACGCTCTTCAAGCGCGTCGCGGCTTTCAACCGGGCCGCGGCCCCCGCACAGCTCAAGTACCCGCGTTACGAAGGAGGCTTCTTCGTGACGGTCTTCGCCCCGGATGCTGCCGAGCGCGCCGTTCGCATGAAGGAAAAGGGCGTATTCGTCGTCCCGCAGAAGGCCGCGCTCCGCGTTGCGCTCTGTTCGGTTCGCGAAGCCGACGTCGAACGCCTCGTCGACGCACTCAAGAGCTGAGCGACCTCGCCCCCGGGCGCTCGACCGGCTTTAGCTCGCAGCGCTGACCATGGGCATGAGCTTGCCGGCGCGGTCGAGAGCGTGGAGTTCGTCGGAACCTCCGATGGCTTCGTCGCCAATGAAGATTTGCGGCACGGTCCGGCGCCCCGTCGCCTCGACGAGCCATGCACGCTTCTCGTCGTCGCGGGTCACGTCGATTTCCTCGAAGGCGATGCCACGCTTCTTCAGGAGCTCCTTCGCGCGAACGCAATAGGCGCAGAACGTGGTGACGTAGACTTTCACGGGAACAGCCATGGAAACAGCCTAAGCACCGGTTCGCGCACGCGCAAGACAGCAGACGCGCGGCGCCCGGCGCGCTACGCTGGAGCCCGCAAATATGGCCAACCTTCAACTCGAGCGATACGCTCCGGACGCAAAGGCACTCGTCGCTGGTTCTCAAACCCTTGCCGACGAACGCGGGCATGCCCAAGTCGAACCGATTCACCTCCTTGCACGCGCGATCGATCGCGACAAAGGGGTGTGCGAGGTTTTCAAGGCCGCGGGCGTCAATCCGCAAGAAGCCGCTGCCGAAGCGGAAACCCAGCTCGCCCGATTGCCGAAAACCGGCGAGAAGCTCGCGTACCTTTCGACGGCCATGCTGGCTCTCTTGGGCCGAGCCGAGAAGGAGGCGGACAAGGGCACCGTCGGCGTCGAACATCTCCTGAATGCGCTCTCCCAAGAGATTCGCGGCGCCGCTGCCGTCGTTCTCCAAGCGTTTGCTCTCGGGCCCGGGTCCTTTCGCCCGCACATGGCGAAGTTGACGAGCGTTCCCCGTGACGTAACGACGGCCGGTTCGTCCGGCGGAGACACGCCGAACAAGTACGTGAGGGACCTCGTCGCACTCGCGAAATCCAGCAGCTTCGATCCCGTCATCGGCCGAGACGTCGAGGTGCGACGGCTTTTGCAAATCCTCGAGCGCCGACAGAAGAACCATCCGATGCTCATCGGCGATGCCGGCGTCGGCAAGACCGCCATCGTCCGCGCCCTGGCCATGCGCATCGCAGCAGGCGAGGTCCCCCACAACCTCATGCAAACCGCCATCCTCGAGCTCGAGACGGGCGCGCTCATGGCAGGTGCGAAGCTCCGCGGCGAAATCGAAGACCGCCTGAAGCAAGTCATCGCCAGCGTAAGACAGAACCCGGGTGACGCCGTGTTGTATATTGCAGGTATCGACTCGCTCTTCGGTCAAGGCCAAGGGGCGGGCAGCCTCGGAGAATTCCTGAAGCCTCTCTTGGCGCGCGGTGAGGTCCGCATTCTGGCAGACACCACCGTCGACGGCAGAAAACGACTCGAAGAGCGCGACCAGGGCTTCCTTCGCCGCTTCACGCCGCTCGCGATCGAACACCCGACGCCAGAGCAGGCCGTCGAAATTCTTCGCGGAGTCGCAACGCGCTACGAGGCACATCACAGCGTGCGCATCGGTGACCCGGCGGTCATTGCAGCGGTTCGCCTGGCGAAGCGTTACATTCAAGACCGCGCCCTTCCAGACAGCGCCATCGACTTGCTCGACGAAGCGTCGGCACGGAAGCGCGTCGAGCTCGAGGGCATCCCCGCCGAGATGGACGACGCCATTCGCCGCCTCTCTTCGCTCGAAGCGCAGCGCGCCGCACTCCTGGACGATACGGACGCCGCGAGCGAAAAGACGCGCAAGCTGCTCGAAAAGGAAATCGCCGAGCTCGGTCCGAAGGTGTCGGGAATGCGCACGCGACTCGATTCTCGCCGGGGAGCCCTCGCCGCGCAGAGCTCAATCAAAGAAGAGCTTGCCAAGGTCACCGCGGAGCTCGAACAGGCCCGAGAGAAGAAGGACTTCGCGAAGCTCGGTGAACTCGAGCACGTGAAGCTTCCGGAGATCAAGAAGCGCCTCGAAGCTGCTGACGCCGCGGCAAAGGAGCACACCGCGGGCGCCCATGCGGTGCGCGACGTGCTCGAAGAAGACGTCGCGATCGTGCTCGGCGACTGGACGGGCATTCCGGTTGCACGCATGCTCGAAGCAGAGTCCGACAAACTCATGCAGATGGAAGGTCGACTCGGCAAGCGCGTTGTCGGCCAAGACGAAGCGGTGCGTGCGGTGTCACGTGCGGTGCGACGTGGTCGCGTTGGTCTGCGCGACCCAGGAAAGCCCATCGGAAGCTTCCTCTTCTTGGGTCCGAGCGGCGTCGGTAAGACCGAGCTTGCCAAAGCGCTCGCCGAGTTCTTGTTCGACGACGAGCAAGCCATGACACGCCTCGACATGAGCGAGTTCATGGAAAAGCACATGGCCCAGCGCCTCGTCGGTGCACCACCAGGCTACGTCGACAGCGAAGAGGGCGGCTTCCTCACGGAAGCGGTTCGTAGGCGCCCCTATAGCGTCCTTCTCTTCGACGAGGTCGAAAAGGCGCACAGCGACGTGTTCAATCTGCTGCTGCAGGTTCTCGACGATGGCCGCCTCACGGACGGACGCGGGCGGACGGCGGACTTTTCGAACACGGTCGTCATCATGACGAGCAACATCGGGTCGACGCGCATTCTGGAGACAGACCCGAAGCTCTTCGAGTCCCAAGACGGACGCGACGCCCTTCGTGACGTCCTGCTCTCGGAACTCCGCAACTTCTTGCGCCCCGAGTTTCTGAACCGCATCGACGACATCGTCGTGTTCCGCCCGCTCATGAAGTCCGACCTTCGCGGAATCGTCGACATCCAACTGAAGCGCCTCGACAAGCTTCTCGTCGATCGCGAGGTGAAACTCGAGCTCACGGAAGCGGCGAAGATGCAGCTCGTCGAGCTTGGCTACGAGCCCGCGTTCGGTGCAAGGCCGCTGAAGCGCGCGATCTTGAAGAACTTGCAAGACCCGCTCGCAGAAGAAATCCTGGCGGGAGGTTACGCGCCCGGGAGCACGGTACGCGTCGACGTCAAGAACGAGACCTTCACCTTCGAGAAGGGTGGCAGCTCGTCGTGAAAGTTCATCTCGTCGGCATTTGCGGCAGTGGCATGAGCCAGCTCGCTCGCCTATTTCGTGAAGCAGGGCATGAAGTGCGAGGCTCGGACGTATCGTTCGACCCGCCCTCTGGTCCCGAGCTCGAGCGCCTCGGCATTCACATGTACAAGGGCTACGCTGCAGAAAACCTCGCGTGGAGCCCAGACACGGTGGTGGTCGGAAACGCGATTCGACGGGACAACCCGGAGGCCGTGGCCGTTGCAGAACGCGCGTCGCGTGGAGAAGTCACCTCACTCGGCATGTCCGAAGCGCTGCGTACGCACTTCCTCTCTGGAAGGCGCGCAGTCATCGCTGCGGGAACGCACGGCAAGACGACGACGTCTTCCTTGCTCGCGCATCTTCTTTTGCGCGCAGATCTCGAGCCCGGTTACTTCATCGGGGGCGCACCGAAAGACTTGCCCGGCGGCGCAGCAATCGGTCGAACCAAGGCTGTGCTCACATCGGGCTCGCTGAAGAAGAGTCCCTTCGTCATCGAGGGCGACGAGTATGACGCCGTCTACTGGAAGAAAGAGCCCAAGTTCCTCGACTACGTCGGTGTGTCAGCCGATGACGTCGTGATCTTGACGAGCATCGAACACGACCACATCGACATCTACCCGAACAAGGAAGCCTACCTCGCGGCATTCGAGAAGCTCGCACGCGCCGTTCCCGCAGGAGGCATGCTCGTCTGCGCTGCTCACGACCCCGAGGTGCGCGCCATCGCGAAGTCGTGCGCGGGTCGCGTCGTCTACTACGCCCTCGATCGCGACGATTGCGGTGACATTACACCTACCTGGCTCGGGGCAACCGCGCCCATCGACGACGCTGGCATCCAGAGCTTCGACCTGTTCGCGGGCGGCGTTTCGGCGGGCCGTTTCTCGATGCGCATACCGGGTGAGCACAACGTGCGCAACGCCATCGCTGCGATCGCTGCACTGACGGAAGGCTTCCAGGTGCCGTTCTCGACGATTCGTGCGGGTCTTGCGACCTTCACCGGTGTAAGGCGACGACAAGACTTGCTCGGCGAGCCGGGCGGCGTCCGCGTCTACGATGACTTCGCGCATCACCCGACCGCGGTGAACGAGACCCTGCGGGCGCTGCGAAACAAGCATCGAAGCGGAAAGCTGTTCGCGGTGTTCGAGCCGCGCAGCGCGACGGCATGCCGCGCCCTGCATCAGGCGGAATACCCCAAGTCGTTCGACGCCGCCGACGTCGTGATGTTTGCGCCGCTCGGTCGCACGACGATTCCCGAGGGTGAACGCCTCGACCTCCCGCGCCTCGCGAACGACCTCGGGCCCAAGGCCCGCGTCACGAGCGGGGTCGACGAAATCGTCTCGGCCCTCCAGGCCAGCGCCAAGCCGGGCGACACGATCGCGATTCTTTCGAACGGCGCCTTCGGGAACATCTACGACAAGCTCTTGCGCTCTCTCGGAGGGTCGTGAACGACACCGCCAAGTTGGTGAACGAGGTTCTGCCGGTCGTTCTCGAGACCGTGAAGCGCGCCGACGCGGTGCTCATGCGAGGCTATCGCACGCGCCCGCGGGCCGATCGAAAGGGCGAGATCGATTTCGTGACCGAGTTCGACAAGGAAAGCGAAGCCGTCCTTGCGGCGGGCCTCGGATCGCTCGGCTATGCGATGGTCCTCGAGGAGCGCGGAGGTACACCGCGCGAAGCGACGCTGTTCGTGGACCCGCTCGACGGCACGACGAACTTCCTCCACGGTCACCCGTTCTTCTGTGTTTCGGTGGGGCTCCTCGAGGGCGATACGCCCCGGCTCGGGGTCGTGAGCGCCCCCGCACTCGGCGTCACATGGGTAGGGATCCCGGGAACCGGAGGTATGGCGACGCGCAACGGCGAGCCGTGCATCGTCAGTCAAACCGATTCCCTGAACGACTCGCTCCTCGCGACGGGCTTCCCATACGATCGGCGCACGAGCCCGCAGAACAACTTTCGCGAGTACATCCACATGAAGGCGCGTACGCGCGGCGTGAGACGCTGCGGCTCTGCGGCGATCGACTTGTGTCTCGTCGCCGACGGAACGTACGATGGCTACTGGGAGAGCAAACTCAACCCGTGGGACCTCGTCGGCGGCAGTGCCGTCGTGCTCGCAGCGGGTGGGCGCATCAGCGCCTTCGACGGAAGCCCGGCGAAGCTTCGCGAAGGAGCGGTGCTCGCCACGAACGGTCCTCTCCACGAAGTGCTGGTGAACGAGCTTCCCAAAGCGGTGTCGTTTCCAACCTTTTGACGAGCCGACAAGCGTTCAAGCCTTGTCGCGGGCGCGGGCGCAATCGTCCTCGACGAGACGAATACCGGCTTCCCGCGCCAAAACGGCGAGCTTCTCGAACTCGCCTCGAGAAGCCTCGGGTGCACCGCGACGCGCGAACAGAAGCGCCATGAGCCAATGCCCGGAGATGCGGTCGCTCGTGTAATCGTTGTCGCGCGCGAACTCGATGCCTTCGCGAATGCGAGCGTCTGCTTCACGATCGCCGGCGACGGCATCGAGGAACGCGCTGAAGCTGCGGCTCTGCATCGAGAGCCGCTCGTCGCCGACTTCCTCGCTGAGCGCAGTCGCTTGCTGGAGCGCACCGTATGCACGCGGGAGATCGTTCTGGCGGATGAAGAGCTCACCCAAGAGCTGCAAAATCTCAGCGACGACGCGCGTGAGGCCCAAGTTTCGCGACTGTTCGAGTCCGACCTCGGCCGCGGCAGCAGCAGCACGGAAGTCACCGCTCAAGTATTCGACGATGGCGCTCACCTTCTGCCGTTCGCAGCGGAGGAGGTCGTCTTTCATCGAACCCTCGGATTGGTGGAGGAGCGACAGCGCAGCGGCCTTCTGGCCGAGGGCCGCCGCCGTGCGTGCGCGATCGAGGAGCAGGAGACCAGACGTGAGCTCCGTACCGTCCCCCTCTTTTGCAAGGCGCTCGAAGAGCGATTCGGCGCGCTTGTAGTCGCCTTTCCTCGCAGCGAGCTGCGCTGCCGCAGCGAGAACGGAGCCGAGCGCACGAGGGTCACCGGACGCGATTTGCTCTGCGGTGGTGAACTGCGCGCGAGCGAGGTCGAACTGGTTTGCGGCAGCGAGCACGTGGCCCGCATCGACCCGCACACCGACGCGGAAGGCGAGGTCCGGAAGGGCATCTGCGCGAGAGATGACGCGTTCGCAGAGGATGGTCGCATCAGAGGAGACGCGAGAGGCACGGGCCGCAGAGGCGAGACCATGAAGCCATCGTCCGAGGTCGCGAACGTCCTGCTCCGTTCCCTCGGCCAAGCTGAGTGCGCGCGCGAAGTCACGTGCTGCGGCGTCGAGCTGGCGAATGGCCAGGCGACGTTCCGCGCTGCGAGCGAAGTATTGCGCCGCCCTGCGCAAGTCGCCGGCTTCGTAGAGATGCGCCGCAATTTGGCCGGCTTGGTCGACGTTCTGGCCGAAGAGCGCAACCAACGACTCACCCGCAATACGATGCAGTTCTCGCGCATGTGGCGCCGGAATCGCGTCGAGCACGATGTCCCTGACGATCGGCGAGCGGAAACGCCACTCGGTAGCACCACTGGCGACGAAGAATTCGCGTTCCGAGAGGCGAAGAAGCGAGCGCTCGATCTCCGGAAGCGCCTTGTCGCGAACGCGCGCGAGAAGCTCGAGGGACTGCGGGTCGCCCAAGACGGACGCGGCTTCGAGGACCGCGCGATCGTCGGCTTCGAGTTGGAGCACACGCGACGAAACGAGGCCGCGGAGCGTCTTCGGCAGCGCGAGGTCTTGTCCGACGAGCTGCATGGAGACGACGGCCCCCTCTGCCACGGTGATGGCGCGGGCCTGCAAGAGGCCCTTCAATACTTCCTCGACGAACAGCGGATGGCCGCCCGCACGCTCGAGAACAAACGACAAGACTTCCTTTGGCACGCGCTCGACACCGAGACGAACAGCGATGAGTCGCTCGGCGTCTTCCTTCGACAAGTCCGACAGCGAAAGGGAGACATGTGACGAGAAGCGCTCGAGCGCATGCGAAAAGCCCGAGCGCCCGACAAACGCGAACACGGCCCGCACGTTGGGTTGGCGCCCGAACGCGGCCTCGAGGACTGCGCCCGACTCTTCGTCCATCCAGTGCGCTGCGTCCCACGCGAAGACGTGGGGCTGGTCTTCGCAAAGACTCGACACGATGCGGGCAAACGCGTCGCGAAGGACGCGCGACAAGTCGCCCACGGGCGCCGTCAACGAACCGCCCAAAAGCCCCAACGTAGCCGCCACTTCGTCGTCTTGGAGGCCGAGCGCACGGAGCCGGGGCTGAACCTCCGATGTGCGCGGGACTTCGCCCTCGGCGATACCACACAAAACATGCAACATGCACACGATGCCCGAGTACGGGATCTCGCGACCGCGCGGCGGGCAGGCGGCCATGTAGAAACCGACGGCGTAGTTGCCTTTTCGAATGCGGCGTTCGACCTCGACGAGCAGACGCGTTTTGCCGACGCCGTTTTCTCCGCGAATCGTCAGCACGCGCGCAGAACGCTTGGTGGCGAGCGCCAGCACTTCGCCCACTTTGCGAAGCTCGTCGCGGCGCCCGACGAAACGCCCGAACGCACTCGCGAGGGGGCGTGCTGCGCGGACGATGGCGCTCTCGCGCATGTTGGGGACTTCTTCGACGTCGAAGAGACTGCGGACCGCGCGGAGCGCTGCAAGGGATACATTGCAAACACCGGTACGCTCGCGCGCGAGTTCACGGGCGCGGTCGACGAGAGCCCGTAGCTGCTCGTCCTCCTGTACGTCGCCACCACGCTGTACGTGGACGCGGGCGCAGTGCACGCCGGCACTCGGCCGCTCGTCTCCGGAGAGCTTTCGCGCTGCAGCGAGCGCGCAACGAATGGCTGTTTCCGTGTCGTGTCCGTCGGGGTCGGTGAGGCCAAAAAGCGCGACGACCTGCGCAGCCTCTTTTACGGCAATCTTGGCGCCGTACCGCGAGAGCATCGCTTCGGCGGCTTCGATCAAGCTCTCTTCGCGCGAAGGCAGAAGCAGGGCCAGCGCCGTGACTTCCAGCTGAGCAGGCGCGTCGGGAAGCGGTTCGACCGGGCGATCGGAGACCGTCGCCGACAGTTCGGAAACGGGCAGCGGCGTACGCACTTCGACCTCGCCGTCCGCGAGCTCGATCTCCGGAGCTTGGTCGCGCGAGCGAAACCGTGAGAGCGCCTGCGCGAGGTCGTGGGACGAGTAGCGGAAGCCGTGGCCGTAGATGAAGGCGAGAAGCGACTCGTGCATGCGGCCCGCATCCGGGAAGCGCGCCGAAGGATCTTTCGCGAGGGCAGTCTTCACGATGTGAACGAGGTCTTGAGGCACGTCCGGACGAAGGAGCTCAAGCGGCGGGTATTCGCACTCTTGGACGCGACGCATGGTCTCGAACGTAGAAGGCGCTGCAAACGGACTCACCCCGGTGACGCATTCGTAGAGGACGACACCGAGCGAGAAGATGTCGGTCGAAGCTTCGACGCGATCGCCACGTGCCTGTTCGGGACTCATGTACGCGTACTTGCCGAGAAGCTTGCGCGACTTCGTGTCTTCGAGGTTGTCGTCGAAGACCCCACGCGCTTTGGCGATGCCGAAGTCGGTCACCTTCACTTCGCCCTCGAGGGAGAGGAGCACGTTCTGCGGCGAGACGTCGCGATGCACGATGTTCAGCGGACGCGCCTGTTCGTCACGCCTTCGGTGGGCATAATCGAGGCCCTTGGCCACCTCGGCCACGAGGAACGCACACATCGGAAGCGGAAGCGGCTCGGACGCTCGTCGCATGCGGGCGAGGAGCGTCGAGAGATCGAAGCCGTGCACGTACTCCATGGCCATGTAGTACGCGTCGCGCGGTTTTTCCGAAGGGGGCGAGCTCCCCGACGGGCGCAGGGAAGGAGCCGCCGGGGCGATGCCGAGGTCGAACACCTGCACGATGTTCGCGTGAGAAAGGCGCACGGCGAGCTTCGCTTCGTGGATGAACATCTCTACGAAGTTCTGGCTCTCCGCGAGCTCTGGCAAAATGCGCTTGATGACGACGACTTTTTCGAAGCCTTCGACGCCATAGCTTTTCGCCTTGAATACCTCCGCCATGCCTCCTTGTCCGAGGCGTTCGAGAAGTCGATATCGGCCGAAAGTCGAGTGCACCGCAGCGGGAACGATAGACTAACGCCGCCTCGTGAGCCACACCGGATTGGAGAACGCGATCGGCTTGATGGGCGTCGCTGGTAGGTAGGTCTCGAGCGTCTTGTCGCCTCGTGCAACGACCACCACGAAAGTGTCCTTTTCGATGGGG
Source organism: Polyangiaceae bacterium (assembly GCA_046351415.1). GTDB lineage: Bacteria > Myxococcota_A > Polyangia > Polyangiales > Polyangiaceae > JABFRG01. The sequence goes on from JAXLYO010000010.1 coordinate 277,667, forward strand.
GGAAGCGCCACCATTTGGTCGAAGCGCACCGTGCGGGCCTGTACTTCTTCGATCGACCCCACCTCCGGGCCGACCGACAGCTCCCGACGAGTAACCGGAAAGTCGCGAAGGTGCTTTCCGCCCAAGAAGACCTCCACCGAGGTCACGTCGATCCAAGGGGCGGCCCGGACGACGACGTGGGCACTCACTTCACCACCTTCGACGACCGCTTCCTCACCCGGGCCGGCGCCGAGCACACTCACCTCGAGGATGGGTCCGGCGCTCGCCGTCGCGCGCCCGCGCTTCAACGCTTTCACGACCGACAGCGGGTCCGGCAAACTCGTCTCCGAGGCCACGGCTGCGCCTGGGTCGAGGTGTACGTACGTGCGCGGATAGCCGGCCCACCCGAAGAGGATGCGGTGCGAGTCGCTGCTTCCCGTTCCGACGTAGCGCCGCCCCTGCGCGAGCAGGCCAAGATAGTCGACGAGGTTTCTTTCGGGGATCTTCGGGTCCGTCAATTCGAACCCGTTCAAGACTTCGATGGCATCGAAGTCCATGCGCGTTCGGCCCTCGCGCCTGCCACTCTTCGGGTCGAGGTGCATGACGTCGAAATAGCCAATCTGCTTTCCCATGCGCGGGTGGTTCACCTGGACGATGCGGTTCGGATCACCGTCGCGCCGCGAAAAGGTGAAGATCGAACCGGGCGTCGTCTTTCGAAACGGCGGGACTTGCGCATCGACCGGGTACGGGAAGACACCAAAGTGTCCGAAGCGTGGGGAGAACGTGGTGACCTCGACACCGGGCACCGAGGATAGGCGAAGCCCCGTTCCTCGAAGTGCCGCGTCGTAGCTCCCAACGATGTTGTGCTCCGTAGGAACCGCAAACTCGACGCCCGCTGCCACGAGTGAGAGCACGCGATCTTCTGCAGACACGGGGGAGTCGAAACTGGGCCTCGCATGAACGTGCAAGTCGCACCCGACCCAGCCAGGCGTGGGCACCACGCGACGCGGAGAGAGCGTCACCGTCGCACTTCGGCCCGAGGGAATCTCCACCTCGGTCATGTCGATCGAGTACTCGATGCCGCGACTCGCGAGGACCCGGTATTTGCCCGCAGGAATCGGCGTCGTGAATTCGCCGCGAAGCGTGTCCACGATGGGCCCGGCGCCCGTTGCGCGAAAGTCCGGACCGAAGTTCGGGTCGACGCTTCCTCCGATACCTCGAACGATGAGGCGCGCCGTGAGAGGCTCCTTCGTGTCTCCGTCGAGGACGCGAACGCTCAGTGTACCGCCCGGAGAGATGTCGAGCCTGAGGTCCTTCGGATGATCGAAGTCGAACCGCACCGACTCACTCGTGCGTGAGTTATCGAGCGTCGCGTACCATTCTCGAATGGCACGCGTTGCCGGCAGGGAAAATGCACCGCCCGGCGCCGTGTTGACGCGCAGAACGGGCTGTCCCTCGTCACCGAGCGCCACCACCGTGGCCACACCTGGAAGTCCCGTCACTTGACCTCGCACCGTGACGGTCTCATCGCCGGTCGCGTGGAAAGCACTCTCCCAGATCGCGCCCGTCAATTTCCCCGCGAGGAGCGAGAGGTGCGGCGGACCAGCGGCGCGCGTGGTCACGACGATGCGATCACCCGTTCCCTCCGACGGCTCGGGGAAGATGCGCTCGTTCTGCAAGGCATCTTTCGAGGCGAGCACGAGCGCGTAAGCGGCCGGCTCCGGCGACGCAGTCGGAGAGGGCGCAGCTTCTCGCCATCGCGACTGCTCGAGCGAAAGAATGTGACCTTCGACGGCACCTGGTTCACCAATGACGCCGAAGCCCGAGAGAAACGGCTGGGCGCCCTCGAGGGTCGCTTCGATGCGAAGCTCCCGCTTGTCGGCGTCCGTCCCGAGAAGCTCGAATTGCAGAACGCCCGTGAGTGGAGAAAACGCAAGCTCGAGGGCGAGGTCCGTCTCCGCCGCCTCGTTGTCGGTCACCAAGCCGACACGAACTCGATTGCCGTCGATGATCGGTTCGTGCCCATGTGTCATGAGCGGACGCGCTTCACTCTCGGAGACGAGCGAGAGCGCAAGGTCTCGCGATGCCTGCCCTCCAGCGTAGGTCACGTGCATGAGACCCGTCGACAGAGAGAACGTGTATGTTACATCTTTGGTGGCAAACTGGAGCTTGGACCCGTCGTAGACGCCCGTGCGTGCCGGTCGGGACGCGTTCCGCGAAATCTTCCAAAGGCCCACGCTCGTCACGACGAGTGCCACGACAAAGAAGAGGTGCGGCGCATAACGCCGAAGAAGGACGCTTACGCGCGAACGAGGCAGCTCGTTCATGCCACCACCTCGTCCGTGAGGGGACCGTCGAGCGTCGCCATACGCTCTGCGACAGGGTCGGTCGATGGGGGCGAGAGCGTCACGAGAAGGTCCGGGTTACCGCCGAGAAATGCCTCCGCCCCTTCGGCCCATTCGACCAGCAAATGCGCGCCTTCGGATCTACGCTCACGAAGTCCCAAACGCCCGATCTCGGCGGCGAGATTCCCGTCTTTGGGGAGGCGGTACAGATCGGCATGGAGGAGCCCGTCGTATTCCAAAACGAGATTGAACGTGGGACTTGGGACGCGATCCCCCTCCGTGACGCCCTCGCCACGGGCGCGCACGATGGCGCGGGCCAAGAAAGTCTTCCCCGCTCCGACCGGCCCCGATAGAAGCACGAGGGCGCCACTCGGCGACTTCCGATGGGCGAGCGCATTCCAAACGGCCCGTCCCAGTCGGATCGTATGGCGTCGTGTGGGGAGCGCGATCCTCCGCATCCTGAGGTCACCGTGCTACCATAAGCCGGTGGATAAAGGCGCGTCATCGCGTGGATCGCATGCATCCGTCACGACCGTCGCTCTGTTCGCGCTGAGCATCGTGTGTGCGCCTCTCGCATGCACGGACTACTCGGGAGCCCCATCCACCGATTCCGGCGAGCCCGAAACAGGCGGTCGTCTACCCTCGTCGGATTCAGGCCTCTCCGAGGGTGGGGTGGACGCGTCTACGGGCGCAGATGGCCAAACGACCGGCGCCTGCAATCCCGATGCTCCTTTCGGACCGGCCGTTCCGCTGACCACCCTTTCACCTCCCGCCCAAGGTACCGTCGCTGGCTTTTCGTTCACGGACGACGAGCTCCGCGTGTACTTCGCCCAAGGGGGTGTCATCTACACCGCCTCTCGTGCTTCGCGCGCTTCCGACTTCGGTGACTACACGCTGGTGCCGGCTGCCTCCGTAGGCACTCAGGCGCGTCACCCTGCCGTTTCCAGAGACGGAAAGACCCTCACCTATGCTCTTCGGTCCGGCACCGAAGAGAACCTCGTCATTGCCTCGTTGCCGACACCAGCGACGCTCGACAAGGAGCTCGCCCTCGCAAACGATTCGGGTCTCTCCATCCGAGCACCTGCGCCTCACCCGACCATGGCGCTCACGCTGCTTGCCATCACAGGTCCGCTCGACGGCCCAGCGAGCGGTGAGCTCGTGCTGTGGTCTTCCGGACACGTCTCCCCTCTCCTCGCGCCTTCGATCGCCGCGAGCGCACCGGTCTTCGACGCGACGGGAAGCAGAGTGTACGTGGGCAACTCGGCCCTCGTGAACGGCCAGAAAACCAGGGTCATCAGCGTCCTCAAAGGCAGTGGAGGAACGACCTTCGGCACGCCTACTGCCCTGCCGAGTTTCGGCACGCCGCTCGCGCCATTCCCGGCATGGATCTCTTCCGATCAGTGCCGACTCTATCTCTGGTCCGGCGATACGGAATCGGGCCTGCCCTATATCGCCACCCGAAAGCCCTGAGCGGGCACCATGGACATCGGCCCGTGATGGGGCCTCGACGAAGCCGCCTAGAAGCGCACGCCGCCGCGGAGCGAACCGCCCACGAGAACGAGCGCGCCGCTACCGCCGGGCGCGGCAAAGAGCTCGGCCATGGCCTCGACCTGCGCGTGCTCGCCAAAGCCTACCCCGAAGAACCCAGCACCACGCGCGAGAAAGCGCGCCGTCTTGTCGCCTCCGATGGGCATGAACATGCCGAACGAAAGCTCGGGCCCCGCATAGAGGCGTGCACCCGGCGACAGCGTGAACGCATAGCGCGCGCCGCCATCGACGTGGAGCGCCTTCGGATCGATGACACCGACCCCTACGTTCGCGCGAAGCTCGAGCGACTTCACCGCAACGTACCCGAGCGCGCCTTCGATATTCAGCGTGAAGCTATCGCCCGTGGCATTCGATGGCCTCGCCGCCGCGACATAACCACCAAGGCCAGCGCTGATCGAGAAGGGCGCATTTTTCCCGTAGAACCAGGCGTTCGGATCGGGTGGGGCTTTCGGCGTGGTGGGCTCTTCCGCGTGACGCGGCTTCTCACCCGGGCCGTACTTCGGGGCAACGTTCCAAACGATGTCTCCCGTGCCAATGCCGGTTGCCGAGAGCAGCCGCGCAAGCATCTCCTCGAGCTGCGCTTCGCGATTGGAACCCTGCAATTCGCGCACGAGGGACTCGAGGCGCGCAGTCTTCACCTGATAGACGAAGAGCTCGACGCGCACGCCGTCTTCCGTGGGCTGCGTCGAGCCAACGAGTGTCCAGTCGGCAGACGCGAGATTGCCAGCCTCACGAAACTCTTCACTCGTATCGGCCACGCCGTCTTTGACGGCAGCACGCGCCTTGGCTTCTTCCTCGCCGGCTACCATCGTATGCTTCAGCGCGCCGAGTGCCGTCCTCGTTTGGTTCTCCACGAACGGAGGCGCACTCTTCACTTCGTCGACGACCGCGCCACGAGGTTTGGGCGCACCTTCGTGGAAGGGAAATACGAGCACGCGATCGGCCCAGGCGTTCGCCGATAGGGTCGAGAGAGCGAAGAGCGTCGTTCCGAACGCGCGCGCCTTCATGCGCATGTGAGAGCGCAACCTTTCAGGCCAGGGCTGGCGTCACCGAACCGCGGCCAAAGCCGAAGAACGGAAGAATCGAGGCGAGCACCGCGGTGGGGCCCGGACCGTCATCGTCGTCGTCCTTGGACTTTTCACGCCCACGCTTCGACGTCGCAACGTGCTTCTTGTCGGTCGTAACGGAGGGATGGTTCATGGTGACGGGCTCTTACCACGGAAGATCACAAAGTCCCGAAAAAACGGCAAAAAGAAGGGGCGTACCCACGATGGGGCGCCCCTTTTTTGTCGCGCCTTATCAGGCTGAAATAACTCAGCTTTCTGCGGGCTTGGGATCGTCCTTGGAGACCTCGGCCTCGGCGGATTCGCCCTCGGGCTTGGGGGAGCCGGCGTCGGCGGCCTTGGCCGTTTCCGACGCAAGTTCCGATTCTCCGTCCTCGTCCTCGAGCTCCTCTTCGACCTTCTTCTTCTTCTTCTTCTTGGCCTTCGCTTTCACCTGCTCTTCTCGGAGCGCGTCGACGAAGCCCTTCCAGTAGAAGTACGCGGCAAGGAGCCCCGTGAAGAGCGCGATCCACTGGCTCGTGGAGAAGCGCACGTCGATGACCTGGGCGTAGTCGGCCGGGCGAAGCTTGAGGTACATCGCGACGGCCGGAACGAATGCGACGACGCGCGCGATCATGCGATTGCGGAGGTTTTGGATACCGAGCGACACGCCGAACGTGAACGCAAGCGCGAAGAGCACGAGGCAGAACGGCACCGCGATGTGCTCCGACATGGCCGGACCTTGCGGTTGGCGCTCTTCGTCGTCGCGAACGATTTCAAGCACGAAGCGAATCGCACCGTAGGCGAATGCGAACAGGTAGAAGATCTGCCCCTTGAAGCGCTGCGATTTGCGCGCAACGAGCAGGAGCACGAGCAAGAGCACGCCGACGATGGCCTCGTAGATCTGCGTCGGGTGCACCGGAAAGGCATGACCCTGCTTGAGGAGCTCGGCCCCCTTCGATGTCCCCTGGAACAGATCGCGGTGGTGCGTCCAGACGGGAGGGCCTTCACCGGCGACCGCCACCGTCTTTTCGTTCCAGTGCGGGAAGGTGCCGAGCTTCTTCAAAAAGCCCGGAGCACCGTCCGAAAGACGCGTGCCGAAGTCGCAGCCGAACAGGTAGCAGCCGATGCGCGTGATCGTGAGGCCGGTCGCGAGGCTCGGAACGGCGACATCGGCCCACGGGAGCACCTCTTGCTTCACGGACTTGAGGTAGAGCCAGCTCGCGGCGAACCCTCCGATGAAGCCCCCATAAGCAACGTAGCCACCTTTGCGAATCGCGAGCACGTCGGCGATGGACTTGAACTGCTCCATGTTCGTCGCGACGTAGAAGAGACGAGACGAAGCGAGGGCCACGATCGCCGTGAGAACGTAGCAATTGGCCATCGTGTCCTTCGGCAGGTTCGCCTTGGCAGCGAGACCGAGCGTCAGATACCAGCCCACGATGAGTGACAGCGCCAGCATCACACCGTAGGAGTAAATGGGAAGCGAGGCCGCTTCGTAAGACTTGTCGCGGAACACGTAGCCGATGGCGCCAGCGATGATCGCGACACCGAACGAGACGCGCATGCCCGCCTTGTCGGCGCGCTTGAGGGCAAGGCCCCCGAACACCATCGAGATGACCGCCACAGCCACCATTGCCCACCAAAGCTTCAGCGGCATTTTTGGGAGAGGGATCTTGAATAGGATCGGAAACATAGCGGCTCTTTTTGTACACCAGTCTCCACCTCCGGCGAAAGAGACCAAGCGGACATGGAAGCCGATTCGAGGTCGTTTCCGGCGTTCCAGGAAGGCCCCATTCTGCTAGGACGGGGCGCATGCTTCGTGCATTTCCGCACCTTTCTGTCAGGCGCCTCGGAGCTTGGCTCGCTATCCTCACCGCGACCGCTGGCGCCATCGGAAGCGCCATTGGGACCGAGGCCTGCGTTCCCACCGGCTCTGCGCCGCCTTGGGACGCCGGCACGAAGCCGAAGACGACCATTCGTCAGGCCCCGAACGTGCTCACGACGGTGTTCGAAGACAACTTCGAAAGGCCCGACACGGTCGACGTGCAGGCGGATGCGAGTGCTGCGCCCGTTGCGAGCGCCACGGCCACCGCCCCGTCTGCGCACCCTCCGGGCGCTTTTCCGGACAGTGGTGCCAAAGGGGCACCGCTCGCGCTGGATGCAGGCCTGAAGCTTCCGGGCAGTGATGCGAGCCTCGGTGATGCCAGCCTCGCCCGCACGATTCCGTCTCTCGACCCGAGCGCGCTGAGGCGCGAGGCGCCCATCGCCGCATCGGCCCTCGGACCGAACTGGCGCCAAGCACAGACGACGGCGTGGCGCATCGAAGGCGGCAAGCTGTGCGGTAAGGGCGCGCGCAACCACGGGGTCTGGCTCGAGCGCCCCATTCCCATCAATGCCCGCATCGAGTTCGACGCCACGACGTTCTCGGTCGAAGGGGACCTCAAAGCCGAAGTATGGGGCGACGGCCAATCAGCCGCCACGAGTGTATCTTACACGAATGCGACCAGTTACCTCACCATCTTCGGAGGGTGGAAGAACTCGCTTCACGTGCTCGCGCGAATCAACGAGCACGGCACCGACCGCAAAGAGATCAAGGTCGACAAGGATTCCGACGACCCGCGCCAACATCCGGTCGCACTCGGACAGAGCTATCGCTTCAAGATCGAGCGCAACGACGGAAAGACGGTTCGCTGGCAGGTGAACGGCATCGACTACCTGAAGTACGAAGACGCCGAGCCGCTCGTCGGCATTGGTCACGACCATTTCGGATTCAACGATTGGGAAGCAAAGGTTTGCTTCGACAATGTTCGCGTGACGCCGCTCTGAAGTTCAGCTGGTGTCGAGCGAATACGAAGACTCTCGCGTGTGCGTACGAAGCAGAAGGAAGAAGTATCCATGAAGACAGTCAGCCTCCTCAAACGAGCCTCGCTCATCGGCATTCTCGCGACGACCGGTCTCGCCATGGCGTCGTGCGACGACTCGGGCGTTCCGGAAGTAGGTGACATCGCCTGCGACAACCTCGACGAGACGAACTGCGCGCTGCCGTTTCCTTCGGACTACTTCCGAAAACCCGCAGCGGGCGGGAAGCCGGCACAAATCGACTTCGGTCAGGCGCTCCCCGTGAACGATCTCTCTGGAGAGCGCATATCTCCCGAGCCATTCAAGGTCTCCGACGGCTTTCCGATTCTCCCGTCGATTACGTTCTCGCTCCCGGGTGCAGTGCTCACCGACGCCCCTGGGTTGAGCACGATCGCTCGCTCGGTCAGTCCCTCCGCCCTCACCGTCGTCATCGATGCGGACACCGGCGAGAAACAAGCTCACTGGGTCGAGTTCGATTGGACCGCAGAAGAAGTCGGCACGAAGGTCATTCAAGTGAAGCTCGCGAAGGTGCTGAAGCACAGCCATCGCTACATCGTGGCAGTGCGTGGCCTCAAAGACGCGACGGGCAAGGTCGTTCCCGCAACGCGCGGCTTCATGGCGCTCCGCGACAAGACCGGCTCGCGTATCCAGGGCATCCAATCACGGCAAGCCCACTTCGACAGCGACATTTTCCCTCAGCTCGAGAAGGCAGGCATTCCGCGCGCCGAGCTCCAGCTCGCATGGGACTTCACCACCGTGAGCGAGGGCAATGCGACCGGTCTGCTCGTCGCGATGCGTGACGACCTCATGGCGAAGATCGGCACGGAAGGTCCGGAGTACACGGTCAAGGAAGTGAAGAAGGACCCCGATGGGCCCACGGAGCTCATCGAAACGCGCATCGTGCTGAACGTCAAAGTTCCGAACTACATGATTCCACCAGCGAACAAGGGCGGCCTCGCCCGCGTTCGACTCGATGCTTCGGGAAAGCCGGTCGCGGAAGGCACGGTCGACACCGAAGTCGTCGTGCAGATCCCGCGCACGATGCGCACGCAAGAGAAGCCGGGCGGCGTCATGCAGTACGGCCACGGGTTCCTCGGTTCGGCTGGCGAAGCCAATGGCGGTTGGCTCCGCAAGTTCGCGAGTCGACGCGGCTTCATGATCGTCGCGCAAAACTTCGAGGGCATGGACGAGAACATCGAGATAAGCTGGTTCCAGCTCTTGCCGCGCGACGGGTCCAGCATCCCGATCATCTCGGAGCACCCGATGCAGGGCTACATGAACCAGCTCGCCACGCAGCGCCTCGTTCGCGGTCGCTTGGCGAAGGACCCGCTCTTCCAACAGAACGGCGCGGCCGTCTACGACCGCGACAAGCTCTTCTACCACGGCAATTCACAGGGCGGCACGAACGGCGTCCTCATGACGGCACTCAGCCAAGACGTGACGCGCACTTGCCTCGGCGAGCCGGGCATCGGCATGGGAGCGATCCTGTATCGCGCGAACAACTGGCGTGATCTCATGCCTGCCATTCGGCCCGGATATCCGAACCCGCTCGACTTCGTGATCATGCAAGACCTCGTACCCGTGGGATGGATTCGCACGGATGGCGGCACTTTTGGTCCGCGCATGACCGACAATCCTCTTCCGAACACGCCGAAGCACCACGTGCTCATTCACGCGGCGCTCGAAGATGCGCAGGTGAACAACGACGTTACCCGCGTTCTCGTTCGCACCATCGGCGCGAAGCACTTGAACCCGGTAACGCGTGACAACTTCGGCATCACGGGCATCGACTCGCCTGTGACTGATGGCGACGTCT
>JAXLYO010000011.1:0-240688 GCA_046351415.1 Polyangiaceae bacterium
TTGCGTTCGCTTTCACTTCGCCGCGCCCCCTGCCGCTCCGCTGTTTTTCTTTGGTTGGGGAGCGTGGCGTGGGTGGTGGGGCGAGAGGCTTGCGGCGGTGGTGGAGAGGGAGTCGGCGGGGCGTCGCTCGGAGAAGAACCGCGGGCGGCGGGGGTCACGGCTTCGTTTCCGCTCCGCAGAAAATCCTCGGTCGCATGTGTGGACGCCTCCCGACGAGGCGGCCGAGTCGGCGGCTGCTGACCGAGGATTTTTGCGTTCGCTCTCACTTCGCCGCGCCCCCGTCGCTCTGCTGTGTTCTTCGTTGGGCGCCGCGGAGTGGGGGTTCGGGAAGGCTTTCGTTGAGCGGTCGGTTGCGCGAGCCGTGGAAGAAGGAAGGTTTGCGGAAGAGTGAAGGGGAGCGTTCAGGCTGCGCTGGGAACGTTCTCCCTCACGACACTCGGATGGCGAGCCGCGATGCGGAGCAGCGCGAGTGCAGGTCCTTCGGGCGTCCTTCGATCTTGCTCCCAATTTCGCAAGGTGTGAACACTGATACCGAGAGCCTCGGCAAACTTCGCTTGGCTCAAGCCAATGAAGCGACGAAGCGCAGCCACATCGCCAGACTCGAGCTGCCCCCGCATGATTCGCTCTCGTTGGCTTCTCCGCAGGGAGCGAACGAAGTTGGCTCGCGTCAGTTCAGGAATGCTCTTCATGTCTGGTCCTCCATGTACTCGAGGTAAAGGCTACGTTCGTTCGAGGTCGCCCAGCGGGCGCTGATGATTCTGATGGTGTCTTCGAGACGCTCTGTGAAAACGACCAATACGAGGCCTCGCCGAATCGGCCCGATCGCGACAAGCCGCTCCTCTACCTCGGAGTGCTCCGCATCGAAGATCTCGAGGTAGTCGACCTTGGACGTGAAAAGTTGCTTCGCCTCTTTGAAGCTGACACCGTGCTTTGCGACGTTCAGTTTCTCCTTCTTCGGGTCCCATTGAAACTTCACGCCCCTCCATTGTAGGTCAATGGCTGACTACGTCAATGGCTTAGTTTGGGCGTCGTACCGCTGGGGAGAGTCGGCGGGGTGGCGCTCGGGAGAAGAACCGCGGGCGGCGGGGGTCACGGCTTCGTTTCCGCTCCGCAGAAAATCCTCGGTCGCATGTCTGGACGCCTCCCGACGAGGCGGCCGAGTCGGCGGCTGTTGACCGAGGATTTTTGCGTTCGCTTTCCCTTCGCCGCGCCCCCGCCGCTCCGCTGTGTTTTTCGTTGGGGCGCGTGGCGTGTTGGGTGGGGCGCGAGGGAGGGAAGGATTTCACGTTTCGATAGACTTTTTGGCACAGCTTTACTTGCCGAGCTCCTGCTCCCTGCGCGCCTCGCGCGTTAGGGCCTCCGCCCATAGAGGCAAGTGGTCCGAGACTTCATGGGTGAAGCGCTCCTTGCTCATCGCTTGGTGCATGAGGCGGTGATGGTCTCCTTGGTAGAAGTCCACGCTGCCCGCTTGTCCGGAGAAGCACGATGCGTGACCCGCCCGCTTCACGTACAGGATTTGGTCGTAGCGCTTCCTTCTCGCGAGGTCCGTCACGACGCTGTGTTCGAGGCCCGGCGCCATCTCCAGGCGCCGCACTTGTCGTCCGTGCCGCATGTCGGACGCCTCCCGCTGCACATTGAAGTCGCCCATGACGAACACGTCCGGATCGCCGAAGTGCGGCTCACGCGCTCGGCCGAGCACCCAGTCGCCAAGCGCGGCCATTTCGGCCTCGCGCGCGTCTGCGCTTTTTCCCCAGCGTACATGGGCGCTCACGATGATGAAGTCGAAGGGCGCTTCGCATGCTGCAAGCGATGCGAGGAACGGCGGTCGCCACCAACGGAACGCGCGTTCGTATTCGTTGCCGCGTCGCAGGCGGGGGCTCTCGGCCGTCGAAGCAAGGCCCGTGAACTGCACCCGCCGTGTGTCGAATAGAAACGCGTTTCGTTCGTGATTGCCACCGGCATCGCGGAGGTAGTCCGAGTAGACGACCTTCCAGTGCGACCCGAGAACGCGAATGACGCGGGCCAGATCGCGCAGGTCATCGCGCAGCTCCACGATGGAGACGAGGTCGAACGTGCGCACGACCTCCGTGAGAATGGAGATGCTCTCGTCTCTCCGCGAAGCTTTGCCGAACTCACGAATGTTCCACGTAGCAAGCCGCAGATTGCCGGGCCGCGCATGGGGCACCCGCGCATCGCGAATGCGCGCGCGAAGCAGCGGAAGACCACGGAGACCCGGGTGACGACGAAGCGCGAGAGAGGAGAGGGGGAACGCAGTGTTCATGGTTCATGACCGTTCTTGTCGTTTGAACGCACGAGCGCACACCCATGCAGACCCCAGTGGGACGGAAAGGGGACGGGAGTCGACGGGGCGCTGTGGTTAGGCCACGACGGCGAACTTTTCGCCGATGGCTGCCTAGTAGCGCTGCAGGGTCGAGAGCTTCACGTCGCCGCCCGCTTCCAGCTTGCTGACGACGGAAGCCGACGTCCCCATTCGCGCTGCCACGACCGTCTGCGAGAGCTCTTTCTTCTCGCGGAGTCGGGTGAGGCGCTGGGCGAGCTTTCGTCTAGCTTCGGCCTCTGCGACGAGACGCGGAAAGGTAGGGTTTTTGCGCGTCCGTTCGGAGACGACTTCTTGGCTGAAGTCTTTGGGCATGGATGGATTCTGATGCTTCATGGCTATATCGTCAACGCTATGGCGTGAAAGCTATCGTGGGGGTATTGCCGCGACCGCGGGAACGCAGCGTTCATGGTTCACTGCCGCCCGCTCCGGGGACCAGCTCCCTTTCCTGCAGCTAGGCCGCTCTTCCGAAGGTCACCTTGGCGGTTACCCCGAGGACGCCAAGGACCCGTAGGAGAAGGTCGGTCGAAACACTCTGCGTGTTGCGGTTGAGGATGTTCGTGATGCGTGGGCGGGAGGTTCCGACGAGTGTGGCGAGTTCTGCGTGCGTAAGCCCGCGTCTCGCAACCTCTTCGATGATCTTGTTGTTGAGGGCGCTACGCACGGCGATTTCGACGCCGGCCGCGCGCTCGAGCCCGAGGGCCTCGGCCAGCTGCCCTGCGGTTCTTGTGGTGACCGTTTTGCTCTTTTTCATGGGCGCTCCAGAATGCATATGTACCATATTTGATACAGGATCTAGGACGCGAGTTCGACGAGCGGGAGTGCGCTCTCCTCATTCTCTCGAACCACACGTTTACCCCCATACGCCGCACGCGCCTCTGCAAGCTCACGCCGCGTCATGGGGCCCCTCAGAAGCGACATGGCCCAGCGCGGTTGCAGCAGCACGAGGGCCTCTTCGCTGTGCGCGTCGCGGAGTAGGAACCACCTTGGTGCGAGCTTCTTCACGAGGGCACTGAGCGCTTTCGCCGAGTCGGCACCTTTGCCACTCGCACCTGCGGCGGCGAGGCCTTCGACGACGCGTTCGCGATCGGCGTCGGTCTGGAGGCGCCCCACGCACCACACGCCGGCGTTTCCGAGCGCGCGGTAGTCGAGGTCCATCGGATTCTGCGTTGCGAGGACGACACCCACCCCGAACGCGCGCGCCTGCTTCATGAGCGCCACGATGGGTCGCTTCGTGGGCGGATTCGCGGGATGCGGCGGCAAGAACCCATACACCTCGTCGAACAGCACGAGCGCGCGGAGCTTCTGGCTGCCCGGCAGCGAGCGCACCCACGAGAGCACCTCTTCGAGAAGCACACCGAGCACGAGCGCGCGCTCTTCGTCGTCGAGATGCGCCACGCTCACCACCACACAGGGCGTCCGGCCATTCTTCGGCGTGAGCCATGCTTCTACATCGAGCGAAGCTCCCGCGCGCCAGCTCGCGAACGTGGGCGAAGCCAGCAGCGTATTGAGGGAAGCCGCGAGCGCACGGCGTTCGGACTTCGGGAGAAAGCTCTCCAGTGGGAGCGCACCCACGACGTCGATGGGTGACTTCTCCAAGTCTCCGAGCAAGAGGCCCAGTTCGGCGCCTTCGCCCGCCCGCAGGCGCCTTTCGGCGAGGAGCGAGAGCAGCACGTGCTCTTTGCTCCGTGCCGGATCTGCATCGCGCCCCACGAGCCGAAGCACGAGTGACACAGCTGCGCTCAGCGCCGCCCGCGCCGACTCCGGATCGGTGTCCCACCGAGGCGAGCGCCGTTCGAGGGAGGAGAGCATGTGCAGAGGCTCACCCGCGGTCGAGCCTGGCGTCAGCACGCGCACCTCGGTCGTGGCGGCATACTCGGCGAGCTCCGCTTCGCCGATTCCCCACGCGGTGAGCCCCACGCGCCGCTCGTCCGCGAGCGCCTCGGCTGTCTCGAGAGGAGACCGCGCATCGTTCGGGGAGTTCATGGCCGTCGCCCAAGCAGCGAGCGGAGCCGCCTCGAACGAAGGAACCGCCAGCAGCAAGTTCGGCAAGTCGCCCTTCACGTCGATGGCCAAGACCGGCACCGATGCCCGCAAGGCTTCCTCCGCCATCACCGTGACGAGCCCTGTTTTGCCGCTTCCCGTCATGCCCACCACCACTCCGTGCGTGACGAGGTGATGGGCCGGCATGTCGAGACGTTCGCTCGCGTGAGCATCCGCGATGCGCCGAAAGTCGCCGAGGTGCAGCGTGTTCATGTCAGCCCTCGACGAACGGGGATCCGCCGGGGAGCCCAGGTGCTACGTGGGGCTCGGCCTGGTGAGGCGGGTGCGCGGGGGAGGCGGGGGCGACGGGTGCTGCGGGCGCGGCAACCGGTGCTGCGGGACTGCCACTTTCTCCCGCATCGACTTGACCGCGACGACCGCGACGCGTGGTCCACATCGACGGCGCGAGTTTGTCGGCGTCGCCCTCGGCGCTGCGAAGGTAGGCGATGGCGCGGCGAGCGTCTTCGTAGGCGCGAACGACGAGCACGAACGCACGCTGTCGTTGGTCCGCGGCCTCCGAGAGCGTCTGCGAAGGTTGCGTGCGCTCGGCCATCGCACTCGTGATTTGGCCGAAGAGACGCGCGGCCTCGTTGAGCTCGGAGCTCTGCACCGCAGTCTTGCCCGAGATGGCCGACCAGTTGGCTTGATAGATGTTCGTGAGGACGCGCAGATCGCTCGCCACGTTCGCATAGCCAACGGCGCCCTTGAGCTCGTCGAGGGGCCGATTCGGCACGAGCCCGCGCTTCACGAGCCCGGTCACGTCGAGCACGAGGACTTCGCGAAGTTCGACGGCGCGCTCGAAGAGCTGCGGCAGTTCCTGCGGAGGATTGTTCGCGGAAAGATAGAGCGAGTGCGCATACGCCAGCGCCTGCGCGCGCGGAATGATGGAATCGAATCGCGCGATATCGAATCGCGGCAGTTCTTTCACGATGGCCTCGCGGAACATGCGCATGCGCCTCGCCGCACCGATGACCGTGGGGACCACTTCTTGGACGTCGAGATTGACCGGGGCGAGTTCGGAGGGATCGAGCGCCGCGCGATCGCTGGCCGTCGCGTTGTAGTCGGCGACGAAGGGATCGTTTTCGAAGTTGGGATTCGTGTCGGCGGTGGACGTGGCGGACGTGGCGGCGGGCTCGTGGGTGCTCGTGTGTTCGCGGGTGAAGAGGGTGTCGATGAGGTTCATGGGAAGTTCCTTTGCGCGCCGAGGGCGACGTGCGCTCGGGGTACTTCCCTGTCGGTCGGGGGGTGATGGTGGTTGTGTGATTTGTTTTGTGGGTGGGCGATTTGTGTCGAGCGGGTCGGAGGGGGTGATTGGGGTGGGCGCGATGGCAACTTGGGGGGGCGGAGGGGGTGTTTTGGGTCGACGCGATGGCCACGTAGGGGTCGCAGGGGGTTGTACGGCCTGAGACATCCCTGACACTTCGTGGGCTACCCCTTGCGTCAGGCACGTCCTGAAGGCGCACCAGTCAGGTACGGCCTGAAGGCGCGCTTTGGACGAGCGAGTTGTCACTCCGTATGCCCCAGAATGAATTCCTTCCTTGCCCTGACGCTTCCGTTCACGCTGATGGCATGCCTTGGACGGGGGCAGACCATCTTTAGGATCAACTTTTGGCTAGCTAGAAGGTTGCATTGGCGATCTTGACGGTACGATTTTGGTTTTCGAGGTACCCCGCTAACGGCTGCAGCGATAGACAGTGTGGACGTCGCCGCCCTCGTCTCTCGAGTCTTGTATCGCGGAGCGAAGGCAGCGTACGCTCGCAGACCCCATGGCGAACGATCGCAGCGCTAGTAACGTCGCCTCGAAGAGGTCTTTGCCGAGCAAGTCGCACGGCACGTCGAAGGACACGAATCCTCCGCCGTCGCCTCGAGGCTTCAGCGGCTTCTCCGAGATCACCAGCTTCCTCTGGTCCGTCGCAGACCTCCTTCGCGGCGATTACAAGCAGGCGGACTACGGCAAGGTCATCCTGCCGCTCACGGTCCTTCGCCGGCTCGACTGCGTGCTCGACAGGACGAAGGAGAAGGTTCTCGCAAAGCACGCCGACCTCAAGCAGGCGAAGCATCCCGAAGGCACCATCGAGAAGATGCTCGTCCGCATCACGGGCGTGCCCTTCTACAACACGAGCAAGCTCGACTTCGAGAAGCTGAAGGGCGATCCGAACCACATCGCCGCGAACCTGACCTCCTACATCAAGGGCTTCTCCTCCAACGCCCGCGATGTCATCGAGCAGTTCAAGTTCGCCGACCAAGTCGCCAAGCTCGACGAGTCGAACCTGCTCTTCCAGGTCGTCTCGAAGTTCGCCGACGTAGACCTGCATCCCGACACGGTGCCGAACCATGTCATGGGGTCGATCTTCGAGGAGCTGATCCGGCGCTTCGCTGAAGCGTCGAACGAAACCGCCGGAGAGCACTTCACCCCACGCGAGGTCATCCGCCTCATGGTCGATCTCCTCTTCATCGAGGACGAGGAAACGCTGACGAAGGCGGGCATCGTGCGCACGCTCTTCGACCCAGCATGCGGTACCGGCGGCATGCTCTCGGTGGCGGAGGAGTACCTTCGCGAGTTGAACCCGCAAGCCAAGCTCGAGGTCTTCGGGCAGGAGCTGAACTCCGAGTCCTTCGCTATCTGCGAGAGCGACATGATGATCAAGGGGCAGAACCCCGAGAACATCGTGCGCGGCAACTCGTTCTCGGAGGACGGGCACGCAGGGAAGAAGTTCGACTACATGCTGTCGAACCCGCCCTTCGGCGTGGAGTGGAAGAAGGTCCAGAAGGAGGTCGAAGAGGAGCACGAGACCCAGGGGTATGGCGGGCGCTTCGGTCCAGGGCTGCCGCGCATCAACGACGGCTCGATGCTCTTCCTCCTCCACATGATCTCGAAGATGAAGCCCGTCGATTCCAAGACGGGCGAAGGCGGCTCTCGCATCGCCATCGTCTTCAACGGCTCCCCGCTGTTCACAGGGGATGCGGGCTCGGGCGAGAGCGAGATCCGTCGTTGGGTCATCGAGAACGACTGGCTCGAAGCCGTCGTCGCCCTGCCCGACCAGCTCTTCTACAACACCGGCATCGCGACCTACGTGTGGCTTGTCACGAACAAGAAGCCCAAGGCGCGCAAGGGCAAGGTTCAGCTCATCAACGGCGTCGAGCTGTTCCAGAAGATGCGCAAGTCCCTCGGCAACAAGCGCAACGAGCTGGGCAAGGACCACATCGCGACCCTCGCCAAGACCTACGGCGAGTTTTTGAGTGGCGACATTGCGAAGGTCTTCGACAACGAGGACTTCGGCTACCGGCGCATCACGGTGGAGCGACCGCTGCGGCTCAACTTCCAGGCGTCGCCGGAGCGAATCGAGCGGTTGTGGGAGGAGAGCGCCTTCGCCGGACTCGCCAAGTCGAAGAAGAAGGGGGCGCAAGCTGAGCGCGAGGTCGAACAAGGGCGCGAGCTGCAAGAGCAGATCCTGGAGGCACTCAGCACCCTCAACGGCGGCAGTGTCGTAAAGAACCGGGACAGCTTCGAGAAGACGCTTCGCGAGACCTTCAAGAAGACGAAGCTCGATGTTCCGACGCCTGTCTTCAAGGCGGTGATGTCGGCGCTCTCCGAACGCGACGAGACGGCGGACATCTGCACCGACAGCAAAGGGCGCCCGGAACCCGATGCAGAGCTGCGGGACAATGAGAACGTGCCGCTGAAGGAAGACATCCAGACCTACTTCAAGCGAGAGGTCCTGCCGCACGTACCCGACGCATGGATCGACGAGAGCAAGACCAAGGTCGGCTACGAGATCCCGTTCACGCGCCACTTCTACAAGTACAAGGCGCTGCGCCCGCTGACCGAGATTGAGGGCGAGATTCGTGCGCTCGAGGCGGAGATCCAGGGGATGCTTGGCGAGGTGCTCCGGTGAAGAACACCGGCATCACCTGGATTCCCGAAGTGGGCGACGAGTGGGAGACGTATAAGGTTGCCCACGGATTCTCGGCTGTCGGCAGCGGGACAACACCAGACACCGAAAACCCCGCCTACTACGATGGCGACGTACCTTGGGTCACGACCAGCGAACTGCGAGAGACCGTCATCTCGGACACGACGAAGAAGGTGACGAGGAGGGCTCTTCACGATCACTCGGCGCTGAAACTCTTCCCCGAGGGCACCCTCCTCATCGCCATGTACGGCGCGACCATTGGTCGCCTGGGCGTCTTGGGCATCCCGGCGTGCATGAACCAGGCTTGTTGTGCCCTGGGAGCGGGGACGTTTCTCGATGCCCGATTCGTCTACTACTGGCTGCTGGGATTCCGCGAGCATGTGATCCAACTCGCATCAGGGGGAGGACAGCCGAATATCAGCCAGGAGAAGATTCGGTCGCTCCGTATCCCCGCGCCTTCGCAAGATGTCCAAGTCCGCATCGCCAGCTTCCTGGACCGCAAGACCGCCGCCATCGATGCCCTCATCGCGAGGAAGGAGAGACTCATCGAGCTGCTCCAGGAGAAGCGGCAGGCGCTCATCACGCAGGCAGTGACGAAGGGGCTCGACCCGAACGTCCCGATGAAGGAGTCGGGGGTGCCCGCGATCGGCAGAATCCCTGCTCACTGGACCGTGAAACGCCTCAAGCGGATCTCGCCTTCTCAGACGGTGGGCGTGGTCGTCAACCCGTCCTCCTACTACGCGGACGACGGCGTGCCATTTCTGTCTGGCAAGAACGTCCGCGAGGGCACCTTCCTTCTCGATGATGTGCGCCGTATCAGCGCCGAAAGCAACCGGCTGCTGCGAAAGAGCATGCTGCGAGCAGGTGACCTCGTAACCGTTCGAGTTGGCTACCCAGGCGTCACGGCAGTGGTCCCGACTGAACTCGACGGCTGCAACTGCGCTTCAATGATGATTGTGCGGCAAGCTCGGAGCTTCTGCTCGGAGTGGCTGTGCCTTGCGATGAACAGCTTGGTGGGACGGCAGCAGGTCGAGATCGTCCAGTACGGGGCGGCGCAGGAGCAGTTCAACATCAGTCACGCGGTTGAGTTCGCATTCCCGGTCCCTCCGCTTGCTGAGCAAGAGGCGATCGCGCAAATGGTAGGCGCCAACACGCGAAGGCTGGACGCAGCAGTCGCCGCCATTGAGTCGCATAACGAGAAACTCCGGGAGTACCGCCAAGCCCTCATCACCGCCGCCGTCACCGGCAAGATCGATGTCTCGAAGGAGGCGGCGTGAGCGACATCAAGCTCTTCCGCATCAGAGGCGCGCCGCCCCACGAGCTGGCGAGCAAGTCCGTCGCCCTGGAGAAGTCGCTCCAGAGCCTGATCGAAGCACACCTCGACACGTTCCTCGGCGTTCGCTTCCTCGCCACTGAGTACTCGACCGGCAAGGTCCACGGCGGGCGCATCGACACCCTCGGCATCGACGAGAACGGCTGCCCGGTCATCATCGAGTACAAGCGCTCGACGAACGAGAACGTCATCAACCAGGGGCTGTTCTACCTCGACTGGCTGATGGACCATCGCGGCGAGTTCGAGCTTCTCGTCATGAAGAAGCTGGGGAAGCCTGTCTCCGACGCCATCGAGTGGAGCAGTCCTCGCCTCATCTGCATCGCCGGTGACTTCACCAAGTACGACGGGCATGCGGTCCAGCAGATCAACCGGAACATCGAGCTGGTTCGCTACCGGAAGTACGGCGACGAGCTGCTCCTGTTCGAGTTGGTCAACGCGGTCACGGTCGAAGGCTCGACGACCGATAGCGTCCCGCCGATAGGCGGGGGCGTGGCGAGCGGCTCGAAGGCAACCGCGGAGGAGCAGCTTGCAGCAGCCCCGAGCGACGTTCGCGATCTCTACGAGGCGACGAAGGCGTACCTCCTCGGTCTCGGCGACGACGTGCAGCTCAAGCCGATGAAGGTCTACTTCGCCTTCAAGCGCCTGAAGAACTTCGCCTGCGTCGAGCTACGCGCCAAGATGAAGACCGTCCTCGTCTACGTGAAGGTAGACCCCGAGGCGATTGCGCTTGAGGAGGGCTTCACGCGAGACGTCCGAGAGATCGGTCACTTCGGTACCGGGGACCTGGAGATCACAATCCGCAACTCCGACGATCTGGAGCGGGCGAAGACGTTGCTCAACAAGAGTTACGAGGCAAGCTGATGACTATCGGTCGAATTGAGCGAGTCCCTCTCCGGGAGGTCTGGAAGCACGAGGCGCACGACTTCACGAAGTGGCTGAAGGATAACCCCGATGTGCTCAGCGACTTGCTCGACCTCTCGCTCATCAACATCGAGCGTGAACAGCCGGCTGGCGCTTTCAGCGTCGATCTCGTTGCCGAGGATGACGCGGGGGACACCGTCATCATCGAGAATCAGCTCGGTAAGAGCGATCACGATCACCTGGGAAAGCTAATCACCTACACCGCAGCCCTCGGCGCGAAGACGGCGATCTGGGTCGTCGGTGACGCTCGCCCTGAGCATGTTGCAGCCGTCTCCTGGCTCAACGAGACGGGTGGAGTGTCCGCCTACCTGGTCAAGGTTGAAGCGGTACGGATTAGCAGTTCTCCCCCCGCGCCCCTGCTGACTCTCATCGTTGGACCAAGCGAGGAAGGACTGCAGGTTGGTGAGACCAAGAAGGTTATCGCGGAGCGCCACCAGCTTCGGAAGCGCTTCTGGACGCAGCTCCTTGACAAGGCGAAAGCGCACACCTCGCTCCACTCTGCGATCTCGCCAGGTGACGCCCACTGGCTCGGCGCAAGCGTCGGCGGCTTGGCGTTCAATTACGTGGTCTGGCAACACGAAGCCGCCGTCGAGGTCTACATCGATCGCGGAAAGGACTCCGGTGATGCCAGCAAGCGGGTGTTCGACGCACTCGAAAGGGAGAAAGAGAGCATCGAGAGCGTGTTCGGCGAGCCGTTGATGTGGGAGCGCTTGGACGATCGGCGAGCCTCCCGCATACGAAAGGTCGTCAAGGTTGCCGGAATACGCGAAGAGGAGCGATGGGGGGAGCTCCAGGACGAACTAGTAGATGCCATGGTGCTCCTTGAGAAGGCGTTTGCGCCCCACCTTGGGAAAGTGAAGGGGCTCTGATGGCGACTGACTTTTGCTCGAAGGAGGCAGTGTGAGTTCAGCGCCGTTGTTGCTTGATCGATTGCCTACTGGAGGCGTCCAGATCGGCGACGTTCCCTCGTGGTTTCGAATGTTTAGGCTATTTGATGGCTATTTGATTGAATCCGACCCTGGGGCATCCGAATGGTGACGCCCTCGCTCTCGATCGTCGCTCTCCTAGCTCGGCTCAATGAGGTCGATGAGTCTCACGAGATCGAGGCAAAGCGCTCGGAGTCGGAAGTCGGAAAGAGCGCTCTCGAAACCATCTCGGCTTTCTCGAATGAGCCAGGGCTGGGCGGAGGGTACCTGCTCTTCGGCGTCGTAGAAGACGAAGTCCTCCATCGCTTCGTGCCCAAAGGAGTGAAGGATCCGAAGAAGTTGGAGCAGGAGCTGTCAACGCTGTGCGCCTCTTCGTTCAATCGAACCATTCGCCCGCGAGTATGGACCGAACTGGTGGGGGGGCACCCGCTGGTTGCTGCGTTCGTCCCGGAGGTGTCCGCGTCTGAAAAGCCCGTGTTCGTTGCCAAGCGGGATATGGAACACGGAACCTTCCGTCGCATTGGAAGCACCGATCAGAAGTGCACTGAAGATGACCTCCGGGTCATCTTCCAGGCTGCGTCAACGACTCCCTACGAGGACTCGGTCGTGCCCGACGCAGCCATCGAAGACCTGGATCCCGAAGTCATTGCTTCATACAAGCGCCAACTCATCGAGGCAAATCCTGCAACCGAGCTGCGGGACGCTGGGATCGAAGATCTCCTTCAGTCTCTAGGGGGCGCTCGGCGAGTCGAGGGAATTCTGCTTCCGACCGTGGCGGGCGTTTTGCTGTTCGGAAAGAAGCTCGCTCTGCGTCGCCTCTTTCCTGGTTCGCGCGTCGACTACATCCGGGTTCCTGGCACCGAGTGGGTGCCCGACCCTGACAACCGCTTCGAGTCGATCGAGGTGCGGGAGCCGCTGCTGATTGCGTTCCGTCGGATCTACAATGCCATCGTAGACGACTTGCCGAAGTCGTTCTCGCTCGAACCCGGCAGTCCGGAGCGAAAGGATCGCATGGTGCTCCCGGAGTCGGCAGTGCGCGAGGTGTTGGTGAATGCACTCACCCACCGGGACTACCGAATCACTAGCCCGACACAGATCATTCGATACCAGGATCGGATCGAGGTCCGGAACGCCGGGTATTCTCTTGCGGACGCAGATCAGTTCGGCGAACCGGGATCTTTCCCGCGCAATATGCGGATCGCCGACGTGTTTCGAGAGATGCGCCTTGCCGAGAATAAGGGGACGGGCATCACTGCCGTTCGTCGCGCGATGGATCGAGCTGGCTTGACGCCGCCGGTATTTGACTCGAATCGCGCAAGAAATCAATTCGTTGCAACCCTTTGGATGCACAACCTGATCAGCGCCGAGGAGAGCGTTTGGTTGAAGCAGTTTACGGGCGGGAAGGTATCGGATGCCCAGGCGAGAGCGCTGGTCGTTGCCCGCCGGACAGGATCGGTGACGAACGCGATCCTGCGTGACGTGAGCGGACTCGACACCTTGGCGGCGAGCAATCAGCTCCGACAGCTGTGCGAGGCAGGACTCCTTGAACGGAAAGGCAAGAGCGTCGCAACGCACTACGTGCTTGGACACGCCGTGGTGGCGGCACCGGAGCCGGTTCAAGCGGCACAGCTGTCGGATCGACCCAACCCACCATCGGATCGACCCAAGTTCGACTCGGATCGACCCAACCTCGGCCAGTCCGTACAGCCCCTCCCTGATGAGCTTAGGCGCATTGTTGACGCGCTAAGCGAGCGCCCACGCCAGGAGCCCTTGCGAAATGCCATCGAAGCGTTGTGTGCCTGGCGGGCGCTCACAGCCGAAGAGCTGGGACAGTACCTCCGGAAAGACTCCCACAATCTTTCGAAGCGGCACCTGACGCAGATGGTCCGCGAACAACGCCTGGTCCAAACGCATCCAGAGAAAGCCAACCATCCCGCGCAAGCCTATCGAGCGACGCAGAAGTTGCTCCTACCTGGAGCATCGGACGGAGGGGATGGCTGATGGCTAAGACGAAAGAGCTGCATTTCGAGGACGCGATCGAACACCACCTGGTCACGTCGGGAGGGTGGGCCAAGGGGAGCCCCAAGGACTTCGATCGCGAAACGGCATTCGTCTCGATGGAGTTCTTCGCCTTCGTCGAGGGGACGCAGCCGGAGACGTGGTCGGAGCTTCGCAAGCACCACCAGTCGAACCTCGAAGCTGCGGTCCTCGATACGCTGCTCAAGGCGCTCGACGCCCGCGGCACGCTCGACGTGCTCCGCCACGGCTTCAAGTTCTTCGGCAAGAAGATTGAGTGCGCCTACTTCAAGCCGGCGCATGGGATGAACCCGGACATCCTCGCGAAGTACGGCAAGAACCGGCTCGTGGTCACCAGGCAGGTTCGCTTTATCGAAGACGGCGACCAGTCGGTGGACCTGGTCCTCTTCGTCAACGGCTTCCCCATCGCGACCGCCGAGCTGAAGAACCCCCTGACAAACCAGACCGTGGAAGACGCCGTTGCGCAGTACCGAAGGCGCGACCCGCGGCACGCGCTCTTCCGGTTCAAGACGCGCGCCCTGGTCCACTTCGCGGCGGATCCCGATCTCGTCTACATGGCGACGAGGTTGTCGGGCGACACCACGTTCTTCCTCCCATTCAACCGAGGCAACGCCGGGGGCGCCGGCAACCCGGACCATCCGAGCGGCTATCGAACGGGTTACCTCTGGGAAGAGGTGTGGCAGCGGGACAGCTTCCTCGACATCTTGGGGCGCTTCGCCCACCTCGAAGTTGAGGAGAAGAAGACGCCCGACGGGAAGACGAGCACGAAAGAGACAATCGTGTTCCCCCGGTTCCACCAGCTCGACGCCGTCCGGCAGCTCGAAGCAGCCGCCCGCCGCGATGGCGCCGGCAAGAGCTACCTGGTGCAGCACTCGGCGGGCTCGGGGAAATCGAACTCGATCGCATGGCTCGCCCATCGCCTCTCCAGCCTGCACGACGAGAAGGATGCCCGCGTCTTCGATTCGGTCGTGGTCGTCACGGATCGCAAGGTGCTCGACCACCAGCTCCAGGAGAACATCTACCAGTTCGAGCACAAGCAGGGCGTCGTCCAGAAGATCGACGAGAACAGCCAGCAGCTCGCGGACGCCCTGGCCTCGGGCACCCCGATCATCATCACGACGCTGCAAAAGTTTCCCTTCGTCACAGAGAAGATCGGCAAGCTGCCGAACCGGCGTTATGCACTCATCGTCGACGAAGCCCATAGCTCGCAGACCGGTGAAGCCGCTCGGCATATGAAGGAGGTCCTGGCAGCCAAAAGCCTGGAGGATGCCGAAAAGGAAGAAGGCGACGACGAGGAAACCTCGGAGGATCACCTCCTCAAGGTCATGGCGTCACGCGGCAAGCAGAAGAACCTCTCGTTCTTCGCCTTCACCGCCACGCCCAAGGCGAAGACGCTCGAAGTCTTCGGAGAGCGCGACGCCGAGGGGAGACCGAAGCCGTTTCACCTCTACTCGATGCGCCAGGCGATCGAGGAGGGCTTCATCCTCGACGTGCTCAAGAACTACACGACCTACAAGGCGTACTACCGCCTCGTGAAGGCGGTGGAGGACGACCCGAAGGTCAACAAGAAGCAGGCGACCTCGCAGCTTGCCCGCTTCATGTCGCTCCATCCGCACAACATCGCCCAGAAAACGCAGGTGATGGTCGAGCACTTCCGCCAGAAGGTGCGCCACAAGATCGGCGGCAAGGCGAAGGCGATGGTCGTGACCTCATCGCGTCTCCACGCCGTTCGCTACAAGCAGGCGTTCGACAAGTACATCGCCGAGCAGGGCTACGACATCGGTGCGCTGGTGGCGTTCTCGGGCGTGGTCAAGGATCCCGACTTCGAGGATGTCGAGCTGACCGAGGTCGGCATGAACAAGGGCATCAAGGAGAAGGAGCTGCCCGAGAAGTTCGACACCGACCAGTACCAAGTGCTTCTCGTCGCCAACAAGTACCAGACGGGTTTCGATCAGCCGCTGCTCCACACGATGTACGTGGACAAGAGGCTGTCGGGTGTACAGGCAGTGCAGACCCTGTCGCGCCTGAATCGAACGACCGCAGGCAAGGAGGACACGTTCGTCCTCGACTTCGTCAACGACGCCGACGAGATCCAGCGGAGCTTCCAGCCCTATTACGAGCAGACCGTGGTCGCCGAGAGCGCCGATCCGCATCAGCTCTACGAACTCCAACACCGACTCGAAGGCATGAACGTCTTCTGGGGGCAGGAGGTCGCGGCGTTCTGCAAGTACTTCTACGCCCCGAAGGCGAAGCAGACCGTGAGCGATCAGGCGGAGATGTACCGGGCTCTCGGTCCTGCCGTGGATCGATTCAAGGGGCTCGACGAGGAGAAGCAGGAGGAGTTCCGCAACGCTCTCTCCGGCTACGTGAAGCTCTACTCGTTCCTATCCCAGGTGATGCCGTTCGCCGACGAAGACCTGGAAAGGCTGTACTCGTTCGCCCGCTTTCTGGAACTGAAGCTGCCAAAGGACGAGAAGAAGGCGCGCCTCGATCTCGATGGTGACGTGGCGCTCAAGTACTACCGACTCGACAAGCTCAGCGAAGCACAGATTGTACTCTCGCTCGCCGAGCCGGTGGCGCTGAAGTCGCCGACGGACGTCGGGACACGCAAGGCGAAGGACGAGGAGGTCGTCCTTTCCGAGATCATCGATGTGCTCAACGACCGGTTCGGGACGGAGTTCACCAAGGCGGATCAACTCCTTTTCGACCAGTTCATCGAGGAGGCGAAGCAAGACAAAGAGGTCGTGGCACGTGCACTCGCCAACCCCATCGACAACTTCGAGCTCGCGATGAAGCCCAAGGTCGAAGGGCTCATGATCGATCGTATGGACCAGAATCAAGAGATCGTGAACCGATACCTGAACGACCCGGCATTCCAGAGCGCGGCGTTCAAAGCGATCGTAAGAAAAATTTACGAACAAATCCGTCGCAGCAGCACGCGACCCCCACCCGATTCCTCCGCATGAAACACCACGCCGGCACGCTACAACTCACAGCCACCGACGTGGCAAACCTCTCCGCGTGCCGGCACCTCGTCACCCTCGACGTCTCGGTCCTTCTCGGCAAGCGCGCGCGGCCCAACACGTACAGCGCCGTCACGACGCGACTCATCCAGCTCGGCGAGGCACATGAGCGCGCGTACCTCGACAAGCTCAAATCCGCAGGCCGCACGGTCCTCGAACTCCCCGCGAAGCTCGACGCCGACACAGCCGTAGCGCGCACCCACGAAGCCATGCGCACCGGCGCGGACGTCATCTACCAAGGCGCTCTCCGTGGCGACGGATGGTACGGCCGCACCGACTTTCTCATCCGCGTCGAGACGCCTTCGCCTCATCTCGGTGCCTACTCGTACGAAGTCGTCGACACGAAGCTCTCTCGCGCAGCGAAGGGCCGGGCACTCCTCCAGCTCTGCCTCTACTCGAAGCTCCTCGAGGAAGCGCAGGGCTCGCTTCCCGCGGCGATGCACATCGTGCTCGGCGACAGCACGCAGCAGTCTTTCGCGACGCAGAACTACCTCGCGTACTTCAGACGCGCCGCGGCGGAAGTGCGCAACGCGGTGCACGCGGACGTGGACGCAGGCGAAGTGGCTCCGTTGTCGAATGACGCGCCTCCTCCTTCGTACCCGTCTCCCATCGAACATTGCGACATTTGCCATTGGCAGAGCGATTGCGAAAAGCAGCTTCGAGATGATGATGACTTGAGTCTCGTGGCCGGCCTTACCTCGGCGCAACGGGCCATCCTCCGAGAGGCAGGAACCACGACGCTTGAAGAGCTCGGCTCGCTCGATCCGTCTGTCACCGTCGATGGGATCTCCTCCGCGACCTTTGTCCGCATCCGCGAGCAGGCATCGATCCAATCGAAGGGTCGGAAAGCCAAGCGCCCTCTCTACGAGCTCCTCGACGAGACCGAAGCCGATCGCGGGCTCCTCATGCTTCCAGAACCTTCGCCGGGCGATCTCTTCGTCGATCTCGAAGGCGATCCGCTGGCGATGGAGGGCGGCATCGAATACCTCATTGGCGTCATCGAAGCAGGCCCCGAGCGCGGCCGATTTACGGCGTTTTGGGGCACGAGTCGCGCGGAGGAGAAGCGCGCGTTCGAGGCCTTCATGGCGTTCGTGAAGGAGCGACGCGCGCTCGACCCGAACTTGCACATCTACCACTATGCTCCCTACGAGCCCGCGGCGTTCAAGCGCCTCGCGGCACGGCACAATACATGTGAGGCGGAGCTCGACGAGCTCTTGCAGGGTAGGGTCTTCGTCGATCTCTACCGCGCGATACGGCAAGGCGTTCGCGCGTCCGTCGAGAGCTACTCGATCAAGAAGCTCGAGCCGCTCTATGGTTTCACCCGGAAGGCGAACCTCAAAGACGCGGGCTCCTGCCTCGTCGCTATGGCGACGTGGTTCGATCGGCGTCTCACGGAAGAGCCCGACGCGGAGCTGAAAGCCACCATCGCCGCTTACAACGAGGACGACTGCACTTCGACGCTCGCCCTCCGCGATTGGCTCGAAGCCCGGCGTGCGGAACTCGAAGCGAAGTCCGGCAAAGCATTCGACCGGCCAGCTCCTGGCAAGACTGTCACGGAGGAGCAAGCGGCACGCGACGCCGAGGTAGAGGCGGTCGCCGACGCTCTCACCGCGTCGCTCCCCGAAGCTGAAGGGGATTGGACGACAGATCAGCGCGCGACGTGGCTTCTTGCGCAGCTCCTCAACTGGCACCGCCGCGAAGACAAGTCTGTTTGGTGGGAATACCATCGGCTCAGGCGTCTTTCCGACGCGGAACTGACGGAAGAGTCTGGCGCCATCGGTCAGCTTACTTACGACCGCAACATGGGGAAGGAGAAGCAATCGATCCTTCATCGCTATCGGTTCCCGGAGCAGGACTACACGCTCAAAGAGGGGACCTCGGTGATCGACCCTCGGACCGAAAAGAGTCCCGGTCACATTCACGCCATCGACGATGCGGCGGGAACCATCGTGTTGAAGCGCGGCCGCAAGGTCGACGAAATGCCGCACCCCACATCGATCTTCGAACACGACCTCGTTCCGTCCACGCAACAGCGGCAGAGCCTGCTTCGCCTAGGCAAGTGGGTCGCGAAGAACGGCATCGATTCGCAGCGCAAAGAACACCGAGCCGAGCGCGCACTTCTTCGGCGAATGCCGCCGCTTCTACCGGACGGAACATCGATCGCGGGTGCCCGCACGTCCGAAGAATTGGTCGCCGTTGGCAAGCTGCTCGCGCGTACGATCGACGGGTCCGTGCTCGCCGTACAAGGTCCGCCCGGCGCGGGGAAGAGCCATCTCGGCGCAGAAATGATTGTCGAGCTCGTTCGCTCTGGCAACCGCGTGGGGATCGTTGCCAATAGCCACAAAGTGATCGGAAACCTGCTTAAGAAGGCCTGCGAGGCAGCGGAGCGCGCAAATCTGAAGCTCCCATGTATTCAAAAGGAATCGGACGAGCACAAGGGCGACTCGGTTCACCCTTTCGTCAAACTCGCGGAGAACAACCCGGACGTCATCGATGCAATTGCCGCCGGTGCGAAGGTCGTGGCGGGCACCTCGTGGCTCTGGTCACGAGAGGACATGAAAGACGCGGTCGATGTTCTCTTCGTGGACGAGGCCGGACAGCTTTCCCTCGCAAACGTGCTCGCCTGCGCGCAAGCAGCAAACGGCCTTGTGCTCCTCGGCGATCCGCAGCAACTGAACCAACCGATCAAGGGCGTGCACCCCGCCGGCGCCGATGCTTCCGCGCTCGGTCACGTTCTGGGAGAGAAGAAGACGCTCGACGCGGACTCCGGCATCTTCCTGGCAGAAACGTGGCGCATGCATCCAGACGTGTGCTCCTACATCTCCGACGCGTTCTACGATTCGAAGCTCGAGGCCCGCGCAGACCTCGCGAAGCAGCGCGTGAACGCCGAAGGCCTCTTCGATGGCGTTGGCCTCCGTCTCGTGAAGGTCGAACACCGCGGGAACACGAACGCTTCGGTCGAGGAGGCGACGCGCATCGGCGCGCTCGTGCAAGAGCTCTTGGCAAGCGGCGCGACGTGGACGGACAAGTATGGGAGCGTCGCGTCCATCACGGCCAAAGACGTGCTCGTGATCACGCCGTACAACGCGCAGATCACGGAGCTGCGAAGGCATTTGCCCGAAGGCGTCGCGGTTGGAACGGTGGACAAGTTCCAAGGCCAAGAGGCGCCCATCTCGATCTACTCACTCGCCAGCTCGACGCCCGAAGACGCGCCGCGAGGCATGGAGTTTCTGTACAGCAAGAACCGCCTGAACGTCGCGCTCTCTCGCGCGCGCTGCGTGTCGGTGGTGGTGGCGAGCCCCGCGCTATTCACCGTGCGCTGCAAGACGCCACGGCAGATGGAATTGGCGAACGCGTTTTGTCGGCTGTGGGAGATCTGCGACGCGTAGCCGCGCTCACCCTGCCGAGAAGAGCTCGTTCAACTTCGCCACGGATTGCACGGGTCAAGTCCCTTGCTGTGTGTAAATTCGGTCGCTCCGGGTACGTGTATCACGCAGCAATCGTCTGAGATGCCTCCTTGTTGAAGAGTGACATGTCGAGGTATCGGCGGTCGCTCCAGATTTCGGAGGCTTCGATAGCGACGGCGGTGACGAGCCGGAGAGCACTTGCGCGGTCCGGAAAGGCGCCGACTGCGCGGGTTCGACGTTTGATTTCGCCGTGCAAGCGCTCGAGGCTGTTGGTGGAGCGAATGCGCTTCCAGTGCGCCGAGGGAAAGGCGAAAAACTGGGTTGCCGCAGCGAAGCCATTTTCGAGGCACTCCATGGCCTCTGGCAGCTCACGACCGAGCCCTGAGGCGAAAGCATCTTTCTGCTTCTTCGCATCAACGAGAGAAGCGGCGTTGAAGATGTTGCTCACGAGACCGGCGAGGCGACCGCGGAGTCGGTGCGGCGCCTTCGTCAGGATGTTTCGTTCGAGATGCACGGTGCATCGTTGAAGCCTCGTCTCCGGTAGGAGCTTGCGCACGGCGCTCGCGAGGCCGCTGTGCCCGTCCGCAATGACAAGCTCGACGCCTGAAAGTCCTCGGCTCGTGAGCTGCGTGAGCAGCTCCGTCCAGCTCGCTTCGCTCTCCTCTGCGCCCATGGTCACGCCCAAGAGCTGGCGATGTCCGCGTTCGTCGACGCCGTACGCGACGAGAGCCGAGACACTCTCGACCGCGCGGGCCCACCGTGCGTCCAAGAACGTCGCGTCGAGATAGAGATATCGAAACGCGCCGGAAATCGGTGCGGTGCGCAGCGCTTCGACCTGAGCTTCGAGTGACTTCGTCACGCGACTCACCGTCGACCGGCTCACGTTCTTGCCCGTGAGCGCCTCCGCCACACGCCCCATGTCCCGCGTCGAGACGCCCTGCACGTACGCCGCCGTGATGGTGTCGTCGAGCTCCTCGGTCCGACGCGCGTAGCGGTCCACAACGCCCTCGATGGGAGAGCCTGAATTTCGAGTCCTCGGGACCCGCACTTCCACTTCCCCCATCGAGGTCAGAAGTCGACGCAGGTACGTCCCGTTGAGCACGTCTTTGCGGCTCCCGACTCGCTCGTAGCGACGGGCTCCCACAAGCTCACGGACTTCTTGGTCGAGAACGGATTCGAGAACCAAACGGATGGCTCCACGGAAAAGGGACTGAAGGTCCGAATCGCGCGCTTCTTGCGCGACTCGAGGAAACGAGGCAACTTGCTTCATCGGGGAATCTCCTCTCCTCCCGGCAAGGAGGATTTGTTTTTCGTTCAATGAAGGAGCTTCCCCGCTTTTGCTTCGCAGGGCCGAATTTCGATCTACACAATCATAGGGCCACTACCATTGCACGAGACCACACGCACGGAGTGTTTCGAGCAGGTCCGGAACGGTACGCTTGGGATTCTTGAGCGCGTGCGCCTGCTCATGCAGGACGTTGACGATGGCGGCAGGCGTGAGGCCGTCTGCGAGGCTCTCGTACCCGAGGACGAGGCAGTCTGGCACGGCCCGATTGACGAGCTCGCGCGTCCTGGCCAGCGCGTCGCTGGATAGATCGGGGCGTGATTCGAGAATCGAACGAAAGCATTCGTCGCTCGGACCACTTCGCCCGAACGAGGCCCGTGCGCGACACCCGCAGAAGCATGTCCCGGAGCGGTGCGGGAAACAGAACGCACGCGTCGTAAACGACGACGAATGCTATTGTTCAGTAGCCGAGACCGTGTTTCTGAGCCTCGGCCGCTAGTTCGTCGAAGACGGCGGCGCGCTCTGCGTCATCTGCCTTCTTGTAGGCGAGAAGGTCGGCCATCTTGACTCGTCGATGAGTTCCAACGAGACGGCACGGAACTTTTCCTTCGTCGATGAGCTTCACGAGGAACGGACGCGACACGTTGAGAACGTCGGCTGCCTGCTGAGTCGTCAGCTCGGCGTGAACGGGAACAATCGTGACAGCGTTTCCGTTCGCCATTTGCCCGAGGATTTCGAGAAATAGCTCGAATGCCTCTTTTGGGACGGTGACGGAGAGGCTCTTGGCTTCCCCTTCGGCCTTGAGCAGAAGCGTGCGTGGCATCTTCCGCTTTGGAATGGTCGAGAGGGCCCGTAGGGCATCTTGCGCCTCACGCGACGCCGCGGCAGACGGGAGTTTGAGCGCTGCAGTTTGCATCTTCTCGAGGATAGCTCTATTCGAAATAAACGCAACAATCGAAGCATCCGCATCGAAGACGCCTGTAGGTTCGGTTGATGCGCGCGCTGGGGTGAGCACCGCAGTCCCGCAAAAGCCCATTGCCAAGCCGCTGTCACCTCTGCGACGCTTTTTCTTACCTATGGCGAAAAGGCGCTTCGAACCTCCGCCGATGTTCGGCGACGCATTCGTTCTTCACGTGACGTTGAGGCACATCGAGCCCGAGGTGTGGCGCCGCATCACGGTTCCCGTGTCGCTGCGGCTCTCGCAACTCCACGACGTGCTGCAGGGGGTGATGGGCTGGAAGAACACGCACCTGCATGCGTTTCATGTTGGGGACATCCGGTTCGGTCCGTTTCATCCGGAAGATCCTGACATGCTTTCCACGATCGACGAGCGTGCGGCATGTCTTGCGGCGGTGACCAAAGTCGGGGCTTCGCTGCTGTACGTGTACGACTTCGGTGATGGCTGGGAACACGAGGTGAGGGTCGAGTCGCTCGTGCGTCGCGTCGGCCTGCACATGACGTGCAAGGAGGGAGAGCGCGCGTGCCCTCCCGAGGACTGCGGCGGTCCCCCCGGCTACGAAGAGCTTTGCGAGATCATGAGAAATCCGCGCCACCCCGAGTACGCCGAGCGCGCCCGATGGCTGGGCCGGTCGTTCGACCCGACCAAGTTCAGTGCGCTCGCCGTGAACAAGAAGCTCGCGACGCTATCGAGACGCTTTGCGGTCGGCATCGCGGCGGTGAAGTAGCTCCACGCCGGGTGAGCGGAAAGACATTCCCTGGTACCCTACGCCCACCATGCGCATCATCTCGTGGAACTGCTGCGACGGCTTCGAACGAAAATTCGGGCATCTCGAACGGCTCGCTCCCGACATCGCGATCGTCTGCGAAGTTCGACCAGAGTGCCTCCGCTCCGCCACCCTCACGACGCGCTCCGTGTGGCGCGGCGACGCGGGGCAGAAGGGCCTTGCCGTCATTTGCTACGGCGACTGGCGGGTCGTCGGCATGGGTCCCCAGATCGCGGAGAAGTGGTTCATTCCCCTCGTGCTCTCGAATGGAATCCGCACCGTCCAGATCGTCGCCGCATGGCTTCATCCGAACCCCGACTATGTGTCTCCCACCAAAACTGCACTTCAGACTCTGAAGACGTTCATCGCATCGGGTCCGACAATCATCGCCGGCGACTTCAACCAGAGTGTGAGCATGGACAAGAAGGCAGGAAAGGGGCGCCGTTTCGCTGAAGTGCTCGATGAACTCCGCGAAATGGGGCTCGCGAGTGCATGGCATGCACACACCGGCGAAGAACACGGCCAAGAATCGAGCGCGACGCTCTATAGGCGCTGGGCCGAGAGCTCCAAGTTCCATATCGACTTCGTCTTCTATCCGCCGCAAGCACTGACGATCTCGTCGGCAACGCTCGGCACGTTCGACCAATACGTGGCGCCAAGGATCAGCGATCACGCACCGCTGTGCGTCGAATTTCTGTGAGAATCCGCAAGTGGGCGTCGCCCCCAATGAAAGTA
This sequence comes from Polyangiaceae bacterium, assembly GCA_046351415.1. Lineage (GTDB taxonomy): Bacteria > Myxococcota_A > Polyangia > Polyangiales > Polyangiaceae > JABFRG01. Next base: position 23,687 of record JAXLYO010000011.1, read on the forward strand.
TCCTTACATTGCGCCTACGTTATGAAAGGTTTGGCGACGAACCTTTCATAGCGCCTGGCCGCCAGCGTCGTTCACCACCCGCCTCGCTTGCGGCCCCCTCCACATGAAACAACACCAGACGTGCAACGAGTGCGGGAGTCTCTATCGCGGCGGAGCCTCGGCCATGCACGATCTCTGCGTCGAATGCGCACACGTTCTCTACGGATACCCACAGTGCCTCGACCCGGCACACGCAGTCGCTTCGAGCGTTACGCCGTGTCCCGCATGCGACTGGGATCGTTCGCGCTCCGCGTATGTTGCTTCACTGGTTCGTTGACCTGCAGCACTGACCTTTCCGTAAGCGAACTCTGCGCACCGACAATTCCACCGTCGGAGGCACAGGGCCTACCTCCCGTCTACACTCGCATCGAGAAGGCACCCTATGTACGTGCAATACGCGTGGCCCGAAATTGGATCGCACCTGCACGTGTTGCACCCATCGCTTGCTGGGAATGTCTCGCCGACGCAATGCGCGACACCCTCGTAGCGGCAGAATCCTCGACGCTTGCACGTGAGTCCGCGAACGTTCTCGTTGCAGGTGCAACCACCGCACCCCTCGTCGAGCGAGAGTATCGTTCCCGCGGCGAACTCTCGGCCTTCGTAGGTGCATGTGCCGGGACACACCCCCTCGACACACTCGAGTTGGTACTTCCCGCATCTGCATAGTCCGCAGTGGCGCTCGGTCACGATGGCTTGTCCGAGAGAGAATCCGATGCCATCGACGACGCACGTTGGCTTGGTAGAAACCTCCGGGTAGTTGGCATCGATGACGGGGGGGCCGGCATCGAGAGGCGGCGACTGATCGTTCGAGCTGCATGCTGCAGCTGCTGCAAGTGGCAGGAGCGTGAGCGCAGCGAGCAGGTACCTCAGCGGCCGCATTTCTCTCAGCCTCGCTCGAGCTCTTCGACGTCGGCCAGATCTTTGAGGCGGCCAGCGGCCTTCTTGTTTCGAATGAGCGCTGCCTTGGCAATGTAGGGAATTTGATGGCCATCCAGATCGAAAGAGGGCGCGTCGGTTGCGGCTTCATCGAAGGTGATGCCGGAGACTTTGGTGAGCACTTCGACCTTCAGTGGGGCGACGCCGAAGCGATAGGCACGTCCCTCCTCGGCGAAGTGGTCGGCCCCTACGCCATGGAGTTGCATCGGTGCACCAAACGCTTCCAACGCTGCGACCACGCGACGTGAGTTTTCCTGTGTGGGCCGCACGAGGATGTCCATATCGTCGGTACCGCGTACGTGTCCGTAGAGGACGACTGCCCACCCGCCGACCAGCACGAATTCCACCTTCGCTTCGTGAAGCTCGATGAGGAGGTCGGCGAAGTCTTGGGGGAGCTTCTTCATTGCCGAAAGATTTCTCCTGGCCATTCGGCGCGCGGAAGTCGTGGCGCTTCCCCTCGCAGCGCGGCGTGATGCTCGATGAGCCTCGTTGCGGCCGCGAGGCGTTCGTCCGGAGAGCTGTCTCGGTAAGGAGACGGTTTGGGTGCGCCCAGGTCTACGACCTCCACGGTCATGCGCTCACGCCTGGCTTCGGCTCTCGCGCGTCGCGCGACGGTGTCGTCTGCGGCCATCCTTCGATAGTAGCGCAAATTCGAGCGAATTCGATCGGGCCAAGCAATAGAGCGAGAAATCAGCTCGAAGAACACGAGCTCAGAGTCCAAGCGATGGGTGACGATCTCCGTTGAGACTTGGCGCTCGATCACTCTCGCCCCCGCTCCCAACCCACGGCGTCAAATCCAAACAGCGCACGCGTCTCGCGATCCGGAAAGACATGCCTCTTGTACAAAGGCCCGCACGGAACACCCGCGAAGGCGACAGACATCTCCAAGGGCGTCAGCGCGTTTTCCACGTACACATCGAGCATCCGCTCGTGGTCGACCACGACGCCAGTCACTTGTCGATTCGCTGTTTTGGCGACGTGCATCGTTTCAAGCTCGGCCAACTCTCGATCGATATCGCCTTGCGGAATTTCGAGGGAGAGAAGCACCTTCAGCAGGGTGATGGAGAATCTCGGCAGAAGGTCGGAAATAGGTGCCGCCTCGATCACGATGGGAAGAAACGTGTGCTCGCTCACCATCAGCACGAATTGCTGGCGCCCCACGTGAACCAAATTGGCATGCCAGTCACCCAGCTGAGTCGTCGACGGAGGCGGCGTGTCGAGCGGCTTCACGCGAAGACGCGCGAGAAGCTTTGCCGTTGCGCGGAGGGTGAACACGCCTACTCACTATCACAGCGCGATTCTGAAGCCGCACGTGGAGGGCGACGAAACGCGCGCTGCCAGGACCACCTCACGCAAATACGCACCCACATCGTACCCGTCGCATCACGACGCCCAAAAATCGACACGCGCCTTCACTTTGTTGAAATCGCGGCACAATCCTCGAGCGTTTCCTTGCGCGCGCGGCGCGATCACCCCATCGTGAAAGCATGCACTCTCGCGTTCGTGGCGCTCTCGCGTGTCTCGCTCTCGTCGCCTTTCTTGCGAGTACGGCTGCGTGCTTCGGCACGGACGATCCAGTTACCTCGGGGGATGCGACACCTCCACTACCCGGGACCGACGGCAGCGCGGCGCTGAACGACGCACGCACCGAGCCTCGCGACGCTGCCTCTTCCGCGGATGCAACGTTGGCGAACGACGCCGCCCTCGGAAGCGACACGTCGAACACTTCCGACTCGGCGCCGGCCGGCGATGCTGGCAGCGACGCGAACGTGGCGTTGAGCGACGCGGGCGATGGGGGTACTGACGCGGGTCCCACGTCGGTTCCTGCGCCCACGTGCTTCACCACCTTCGGCGGCACCGACGCGGACTCCATTGCAGGCGTTACGACCAACGCTACCTCGCACACCGTCGCAGTGTACGGCTCCTACTACGGCACGCCCGACTACGGGACTGGGCCTTTGCCCGTGTCGACGTCGCAGGCTCCCAAGGGCTTCGTCGCGTTCTTCAACGAAACATGCACTCTGCAATCGGTTGCGATTGTGGATGACGGCGTCGCGCGCGTGCGGGTGGACCCCTCGGGCAACTACTGGGTGCTCCCACGTTCGAGTATTCCCGTCACGGCGCAAGGACCGATGGAGATGTACATCCGAAAGTACTCTTCGACCGGGCAGCTTCTCGCGAACCGGCGCGTTGCGACCGCGACGGCTCCGAACTGGGTTGGAGTACGACCCGTCGACTTCGCCATCGACACGCAAGGCGACTTGGTGATCGTGGGACGCTACGGCAACATCGTGACGTTTCCCGGACCGAACGGTCCGACGATCAACGGCGCCAACCTTGGCTACTATCGCGAATCTCAATACTTCCTCGTGAAGTACGCTGGCGCGACATTCAACCACCTTTGGAACCGCAAGGTCGTCGCGTATCCGCCCTACCAACAACCGAATGCTCCTTTTGGCGGAGGCTTTGCGGAGATCGAGCCTACTTCGTCAGACGACTTCCTCCTGCGCGGCTCGTTCTACAATGGTGGTATGACCCTCGGCGGCGGCATCCCCGATTGCGTCGTCAACGAGGACCGCGCGTTCATCCTTCGTGGAGCAGCAGTAGGGGGCGCAGCAGCCACGGCCTGGGGCTTCTCGACGCTCAAAGACGCCTACGCGGGCATGAGCCCCGCGAAGGACGGCGTCGTGGCGTTTGCGGGAAAGGTGCTCGGCTCCGACAAAGACTTCGGCCAAGGGACGATTCCGATGAACTCTGGCTTCGTCGCCGCACTCGATGAGAACACCGGAACTTCCGTCTGGTCCTACGCCGTCGACAAAAAGTACTTTGCCACGGGCGTTGGCATCACCCCTGTTGCAAACGGCACCTATGTGATGACCGGAGTGACCACGGCGAAAGAGGCCTACTTCGCGCACGTCACCAGCGCTGGCATGTCAGCTCCCGTGCTCATCCAACCCAATGGCGGCAACAGTCTCTTGCCGCCAAGCTCAGCGGTGACGTCGGGAGGCCAAACTGCGATCGTCGGGACCTTCAACGCGACGCTCGATTATGGCGCCCACACCGCAACGAGCGCGGGAAAGACGGACGTCTATCTCATGATGTTCCCTTAGCGTCGCACGCGCCAATCGTTCGCCCCATGCTTCCATCCGAGCCCAGCGGAGCGTGGGGGTGCGGTGAAGTGAGAGCGAACGCAAAAATCCCCGGCCAGCAGCCGCCGACTCGGCCGCCTCGTCGGGAGGCGTCCAGACATGCGGCCGGGGATTTTGTGCGGAGCGGGAACGAAGCCGTGCCCGCGCGCTCCGCGGTTCTCCCCAACGCCGGCAAGGAGCCCCTCGCGAGGGAGACGAGTCCCGGAACCGGGCAGTCGCCACCAAGGGCCCAACCCAAGAATGTCCGCTGCCAACGGCATGCCGCTTGGGAGCGGTATTGATGGCATCGAGTTTCGCTCGGATGCGATCGCCGACAAGCTCGCACCTCTTGGCACGCTGTGTAGGACCGCGAGCGATCGCGACGCATGCTTGAGGAAAGTGATGCAGACCACCCCATCGAAGGGCGCCGGGTGGTCCACGAGTTTCAGCGACGCCACAGGGCCAGGTCCAACGCACTACGGGGTTGCCACGCGCGGCGACAGCGTCTTTCTGATCACCACGCCCGCGGAACTCGCCGAAGCGGTGGGCACGATCCACTCCTCTCGAGAGGCCTTGGCGTTCATCAAGCTCGCGTACGACGCTGACGTCGTCTGCAACGCAAACAACGTCGGTCGAGCTGGGCCGAACTTCGTCGTGAAGTCGATTCAACATGGGTGCGATTCCATCACGGAGATCCTCTACTCCGTGACGCCGAATGGCACGGTCACCACCAAGTACAACGTGCTCAAGAAGGGCGACCCAGACATCGATTGTTGATCGCGATAGGTTGAGCTTGCGTCAAGCTGGTCATGATCCGGGGCCATTCCCTCGGCGCGGGACCCAAGATACTACTCGTTCCGCCTGCGCAGACCGTGCGAACATGCGCGCATGAACTATCGTCGCTTTCTTGCCGCTTGTGTCTTTGCTCCCGCATTCCTCTTTGCCTGCTCCTCGGAAACGACCACCGGGGCGTCCCTCGACGCGAGCGCGGAGGCGGGTCGCCTCAAGGGGGACGCTGGCCCCGCGTGCGGAACCACCACGTGTGGTCCCGACCAGTACTGCAAGGAAGCGAGCGGCGGCGCGCAACGTCCGGACGGCGGCAGCAATCAGTCGTATGCGTGCGAGCCGGTACCTGCAAACTGCATCAATGCGAATGTCCCCACGTGTGCGTGTGTTGCGGCAAACGGCGCAGGCGGCTGTCTGTGCACGGACGGCGCGAACGGACCCTCCATCAAGTGTCTGTACCCCTGACGGCGAACCCCAGTCTCGCGTGCTCCCGCGCCAAGCCGGGCGGAATGATGTAAAGCAATTGCAGCACATGAACATCGCCATCCTCGGACCCGGTGCGATTGGCAGCACCTTTGCGTTGCACTTCTCGCGGGCGGGGCATGACGTCACGGTCGTCGCGCGCGGAAAGCGTCTCGAACAGCTTCTTCGAAGTCAGGCCATCGTCGACGCGGCCGGCCATGCTGCGCCCGTCACGGTGGCGACGAAACTCGACGAAACCATCGCCTACGACTTCCTTCTCGTCGCCGTGCTTGCACACCAGGTCGAAGCCGTGCTCCCCCAAGTGCGTGCGAGCGCTGCGCGGCGCGTGATGTTCATGTTCAACACGTTCGACTCCCTCTCGCACCTTCGTGAGGCGGTGGGCGCAGCTCGCTTCGCGTTCGGTTTTCCGGCCATCATCGCCACCTTGGACGATGATGGCATCCTTGCGAGTCGCGTCGTCACCGTCGGACAGATCACGACCGTCACCGATGAACCCTGGGCCGAGCTCTTCCGCGCCGCGGGAATCGGCACCGTCGTCCATGACGACATGGAGAGCTGGCTGCGCACGCACGTCGCGATGATGGTGCCTTTCATGGTGGCGCTCGCTCGCGCGCATCGTCGCCAGGCAGGGCTCTTGTGGCGTGAATGCACGGAGCTCGCGCTCGCGATGAAGGAAGGGTTCGCTCTCGTGCGCACTCTCGGCAATCGCATCACGCCCGCCCCCATGATCGTGCTCGAACGACTGCCCGTTTCGACGGTCGCGCTGCTGCTCTGGAGCACGACGCGCGCCCGCATGCTCCGCAAGAACGGCGCGAGGGGCATGGCAGAACCGGCGGCCCTCATCGCGTCGATGAAGGCGATAGCACTTCGAGACCTACCGCGAATCGGTGCCTTCTCGCTCGAATGATCCGAGCTGTTTCCCGGACCTGCGACCCCCAACGCGCCAACACTACGGCCCATCGAGCGGATCGACGCTCGAGATGGGCATGCCATTCTGACCAGGCAATCCGTAGGGAAGGCCGGTGGCCGGATCGATCGCAATGATGATGAAGAAGGTGTTCATCGTTCCGCGCAAGAAGCTGCCAATCGTTTCGATGAAGCTTTGCGCTGCCTTCTGGGCTCCCTTCTTGATGGCTTGCGTGCTCGCTCGCTTGGCGAATTCCTTGAAGGTGTTGGCGACGTAGCGGTTGTAGCGCTCGGTAATGCGCTTCAAGATTTCAGCCTTCTGCTTCTTCCAGGCGCCGCCTTTCTTGATCTCCTGGCAGGTCTCTACGTCCGCCACGACGTTGCTGATCCCCGCCATGAGGCGCTCGTCTTCGCAGACGAACGGGGCCGGCACCGGCACGTACACAGAGAAGTGATTGTTCACGATGGGCTCGCCTCCGCCGGGCAAGTACACGGTGAAGCCCATGTGATCGACGTCTCCGCGAACGCAGCCTCCGATGTAGCCACACTCTTCGGAGATACGAAGCTCGAAGCCTTCGTACTTCACGTTTCGGTTGATGCGCGTTCCGAAGGCTGCACAGTTCACGAACTTCGTGCGGCTATGGGGTGCTTGATCTCGCGGCTTGTAGCAGGACACGAAGCCACCCTCGCCGCCGGGCCCGCCGGAGGCTTGCACATTGCGACGCGAAGAGGGGTTCAACGCGAGGTTGCGGAGCGCCTCTTCGAACATACCAGTTTCGTACGAGGCCTCCGAAGGCGTGAGGACGTCGTCGCCGCGCGCCATGGCGTCGACCATTGCATCGATGTCCGCAGGCGTAGCCGTGCGATCGAGAACGCGGCCCCACACGCCTCGGGACACCTCTCCGCCGGTCGTGAGGTTCTGCGTCTCCGGTTCGTCCGGTGCAGCGCTGCATCCAACACTCGTGGGCAGACTCACGCCGATGATCGAAAGCATGGAAAGAAGAACGAACGATCGCTTCATGTGGTGGCTCCTTCTGCGCATGGTGGACGCTCCATCGACGTCGGCGGCAGGAACGGCTTTCGCCGTTCGCCATCGCCAAGATCGACAGGCAAGGGAGGAGGTGGTGGGGTAACGCGAGCTCGGCCCGCGCACGAGAGGAGCATCGCAAGGGGCATGCCGACGTGCGATGCGTTCGAAATGCGACAGAAAGTTCGCGGGCGCGAGATTTTCGCGGTCGCACTGGATTTGCCGTGTCCGTTTCTGCCCCGTGCCCACACGGCCGCACAAATCCCTCGATGGATGGCGACCGCCTCAGTGGGTATTGGACGAACCATGGATGGCGCATCGGAGCCGAGGGCACGCCTCTTAGGTGCAGAGCGCAGCTTACGTCCGGCTCCCGCTTTCGGGGGCCCCGGAGCGGCGTGCATGGGAAGGAAGCGTTCGACGCATGGGGCGCCGCTCGTCCATCCGGCACCTAAGTCACAAGATGCGCCATTCTGCTGTGCCGCAAGAGCTGTAAAATATTGAAATGATTAAGAATCGCCCCGGCACCTCCTTTGCAACAATTGGCTCATGCATCCTCGACAGCTGCTCCGCGCGTTCTTCGTTCTCGTACCTGCCTCGCTTCTCCTTCTCCAAGGTTGCTCTGGAAGCACCTTCGAGACGAGCGAGCAGGTCCAGTCACTCGACGAGACGGTATGCGCGACTGCTCTGGAAGGCGCGTTCGGTTTCGCGTCGGACGCGAAGCTGCCGGCAGGGATCGACTTCGTGGGCGCATATTCGTTCGACGGGTCTCCGGGCGGCGGCGTGAAGTACGACGCCGAGGCGCTTCACCTGGGGACCGCGTGCTCCGGCGCCAAGGACGCTGCCACGTGTCGTGCCTCGCTCGCGTCGCCATCGCAGATCGGGGGGTGGCGCCGGCCGTGTAGAGGTATGTGCGGCCCGGACATGCTTCAGGTGCGCCTCACGCGAGGCGACGCGGTCGAATTCAAGATGAAGTCCGCACTGGACGTTTCGGATCTCTTCCTCCCGATCGATTCAGCGAAGGAGGCGGCGGTGCGCATGCTTGCGACGGGCAACCTCGGAAGTCTCGACTGTTCCGTCAAGAACGCCCATCGTGAGAAGGATGGTAGCTTCCTTCTCCGCACCACCGACACGTCTTGCAAGGCCGGGCAGGGCGACAAGCATACGCAGATCGACCGCATCGTACGTGTCACGCCACAAGGCGTCGTCTCAGAGGTCGTGCACACTGAGACCGAGGTCGACGGTCTTTGCCCCGAGGCTCTCTCGTATGAGGGCAAGCTCCAATCCGGAAAATCCCTTCGACGGTGGAACACCCAAGGTCTATTCTCACACACGTGACCCAAGACGCGCCCGACGACGTCGCTCCTTCGTGAAGGCGGCAAAGCTCCCGAAGCGCGCGTCCCTGGGCCGGCGACGCACGACCTCGGGCGGAATGATGTAAAGCAATCGCAGCACATGAACATCGCCATCCTCGGACCCGGTGCGATTGGGAGCACCTTTGCGTTGCACTTTTCGCGGGCGGGGCATGACGTAACGGTCGTCGCGCGCGGAAAGCGTCTCGAACAGCTTCTTCGAAGTCAGGCCATCGTCGAGACGGCGGGCCATTCTGCGCCCGTCACGGTGGCGACGAAACTCGACGAAACCATCGCCTACGACTTCCTTCTCGTCGCCGTGCTCGCACACCAGGTCGAAGCCGTGCTCCCCCAAGTACGTGCGAGCGCTGCTCGGCGCGTGATGTTCATGTTCAACACGTTCGACTCTCTCTCGCACCTTCGTGAGGCGGTGGGCGCATCTCGCTTCGCGTTCGGATTTCCGGCGATCATCGCCACGCTGGACGATGAAGGCGTCCTTGCGAGTCGCGTCGTCACCGTCGGACAGATCACGACCGTCTCCGATGAGCCCTGGGCCGAACTCTTCCGCGCTGCGGGAATCGGTACCGTCGTCCATGACGACATGGAGAGCTGGCTTCGCACGCACGTTGCGATGATGGTGCCCTTCATGGTGGCGCTCGCTCGCGCGCATCGTCGCCAGGCAGGACTCTCGTGGCGAGAGTGCACGGAGCTCGCGCTCGCGATGAAGGAAGGGTTCGCTCTCGTGCGCACGCTCGGAAATCGCATCACACCCGCCCCCATGAGCGTGCTCGAACGACTCCCCGTCGCGATGGTCGCGCTGCTCGTCTGGAGCACGACGCGTAGCCGCCTGCTCCGCAAGAACGGCGCGAGGGGCATGGACGAGCCAACCGCGCTCATCGCGGCCATGGAAGCGGTAGCACCGAGTGAACTGCAGAGGCTGCACGCGCTCTCACAGGGGTGAAGAGGACGCTGCTCCGAGCCGAGAACCTTGGACGCTACGCGCGAGGCGAGAGTAGGGTGCGGCGCCATGAGCGAGTTGCCTCCGTGTCCCAAGTGTCAGTCCGCCTACACCTATGAGCAAGGGGGCCTGCTCGTGTGCCCGGAGTGCGCCCACGAATGGTCGCCCGCGGCTGCGTCGAACGAAGCCGAGGCCGACGATGGCTTCATCGTGCGCGATGCGAATGGCAACACCCTCAAGGACGGCGACACCGTTGTCCTCGTGAAAGATCTCAAAGTGAAGGGCGCCTCCAGCGCACTCAAAGCGGGAACGAAGGTGAAGAACATTCGCCTCGTCGACTCGGACCACAACATCGACTGCAAGATCGATGGCTTTGGCGCCATGGCGCTGAAGAGCGAGTTCGTGAAGCGCGCGACCTGAGCTCCTGCTCGCGATGCTTCCAGCGTAAGGCACGCGGCGTACGTCGCACGGAAAGCCGGGCGCTGGAACCGATTGGGGCTTGGCGCTGCGCCGCTCTGCGATACGATGAAACGATCGCCATGTTGCGCACTCGATCTCTTCTTGCAGTGATGGTCTTGCTGCAGGGGTTCGTTGCGGCCCGGAATGCCAGCGCCGAGCCAAAGCTCACGCGTTCTGAGCAAGTTTCCGAGCAGACGCAGAAAGACGGAGTCCAGCAGCAAAATGACGCGCTCGAGCGTTCTCGCGGCGGTGCTCCCTCGTCCGGGGCGGGCCCGCCATTTCCTCCGCGGACGCGACGGCGATGTTCCGCATGCGCGGCGCCTGCACGAGTCTCGAAAGCGCTGTGCGTCGAAAGGACAAGGCAAGCGCGCTCTACTCCGTCGGAACACTGTCCGAGTGGGCAGGCTCGAAGTCGGCTACGGCTGCGGCTCGCACCTGCGGCTTTGCGCCGCTGACGACGGACGCCCTGAAGGTGCTGTGGGGCGAGTCGACGCCCGCTCCGCCACTGGTGAGGTGCGCCCTCGTTGCGGGCTGCGCTAGCGCATATGAATCAAACGTACGGTACCATCGGGTTGGCATTGGTTTTCGTCTGCGCGTGCTCGACGACATCTGTCACGCCGTTCCTCGACGCAAGCACGACGAGCGATGCGGGTTCGTTGCCGAGTGACGACGCCGCCACGCCGATGGATGCGAGCGTCGATGCGCAGGGAGCGCTCGACGCGGCGGACAGTGCCGTCGATGCCGGACCGCTCCCATGCGATACGCCGCTTTCTGGCCAGCTCGTGAGCGTGTTTCCTTCGGGCGGAAACGTGACCGGTGCGACCGCGAGCTACGATGGGTGTGGCGGTTCGACGACGGTCTCTGCTCCTCCTTCGTTCACGTTGAACGTGTCCAAAGGGGCGAGCGTGCTTCGCGCGAAGCTCGCGGGGTTCCATACGTCGCTGAGCGCTGAGCTCAACTGTCGCCAGCATCGTCTACATGCGGATGAAAGCCGCAAGCGTTCGGAGACTCGTGGAGCTCCTTGTCCACCATCGTGATCAACTGCGCTCGCCCGTCCTCATCGTTCGTCGTCGCGGGAGCGTGATCGTAGGCTATGGCATCTCCGTTCGCGACCGCGAGAACCGCCGCTACATGATGCAGGTCTCGGCCGAGCAGGACGCGCGGGCGATGCTCGCCAACATCCACCCTTGAAGTCTCGGGTCTCTCCGCTCTGTCCGCGCCCCGCTCCCACGGACGCAGGTGCCAACGGTTCAGTTCGTGGACGCTTCAGGGAACCTTGATGAATTGGATCGACGGCCCCGGCGCCACGCGGCAGTCGATGTTGTGTTGTGTCTCATCGGCGATCGCGTACGGGTCTTGCGTGCGTTCAAGGCGATGTCGCACTTGGACATGCATCGGGCGCGAACCTCGGGCGGGATCGCCTAGAGCGAAGTCGATCGGCTTGTTTTCGTTGTGGAGGCGTTCCCCTGCGTGCTCCTTTGCGGCGGCATGGTCCGCTTCATCGGACGCTCAGGAGAGTCGGCGCAGCGAACCATGACGGTCGTTGCGATGCCCGGCAGATGTCACAAGGATCGCGGCGAGGAGCGTACGAGATTCCTCCCGCGCGAATTTCTACGGAGGGGGAACGGGACGTGAAGGAACCGGCTGGCTCGTGATGGCCCTGCTCACGACCATCACCGTTCGTTCGGTCGCGCTCGGCTTCATCTGGCACGTCGGGTAGGCTTTGCTTGTCGCAGGAAAGATGCTGACATGGTCGCCCTTTTCCATGCGCGGCACCTCGACCCCGTTATCGGAGGCGGTCGCGACTGCGCCATACGCTTGCGCTACCCGCTCCGGCGACTCCTTGAGTGCGTAGCTTTTCCAGGAAATGTGCACGCCCGAACCTATGACCGATTCGGAGCAAAGTAGGCGCGCCTCAGCGGGCGGGACCTCGATACTGCGTTTGGCGGCGCAAAGAACCCTTCGTCGTATTGGGGCTTCTGCGCAGTACTGATGGTTCAGAGGGCGCGCAAGACTTTGCGGGCAATAGCCATCCTTCACGAGTTCTTCTCGCGTACGAAGCTCCCAACACGTTCCGTCCGGGTCGCGGGTGACCCTCGCCTCATCGCGCGGGGGCGGTAGCTGCTCCCGGGGCGGGCAGGCGACCCGCGTTGGACGCGGCAGCGGGCAGGGCGCGGGCGTCGGTGGGCAGCGAAAGGGAGGAAATTCGTAGCAGGACCCTCGATAGGACTGCATCACCCAGTCGAGATTCTTGGGTTGGGGGAGCGGGGCCGGGCACCGGACCTGCTTGGGGCCAGGTCGTTGACAGTGTAACCCTCGGGGGCACGCGAATGCTTTCGCCTCTTCGTCGAGTGTGCGCTCCTCGTAACACTTCCCGTCGTGCCATTCGACCTCCTCCGCGTGATTGGGGAGCGGCAACCAGCTCTCTTTCGGTTCCAAACCGGCCTCCAGCTCCTGCGCGGCAGTCGTCGGGGATGCGCTGCTGTAGGGCGGGAGCGGCGCAGTCGAGCCGTCCCCCGCCGAGGGACCGGTCGGAGGCGAGTCAGGAGCACGAGTTGTTTCCGTGGTCGCATCCGGTTGACGGGGGGCGGAGCTCGAACGCGCGCATCCGGCGAGAAGCGAGGCGGCAAGGATACGCCCAAGAATCTGACGCGTACTCGACATGAGTGTTCCTTTTGTTCGTGTTGTACCGACCCCACCGCCCTCGCTCGGCCTCCCCCCTAGGGCACCTTGGTGAATTGGATCGAAGGCACCGGCTCCACGCGGCAATCGATGTTGTGTTGCGTCTCGTCCGGGATGGTATACGGGTCCTGCGTGCACTCGAGCTTGTGCTTCACTTGAACATGGATCGATTCTCCTGGAGGAATCACCAGCCCGTAGTCCCTCGTGTAGGCTCGTAGGTGCAGGGCTCTCGGCAGAAGCCAGTTTGCCGGGGTGTCGTAGATAGTGGACTTCGTGCGCGTTCCATCTTTCACGGAGCCAAGCTTCGTGCACCCATACTCCTCGCCGGTCTTCCGAACGTTACAGACGCGGAGCGAAGCCTTGCCCCGGCTGAAGTACCAGTTCAGGTTTTCGAGTTTCAGCCGTGCGTTCACGCGGAGCGGTTCATTCGTCGTGTTGGGGAGCGTGAAGTTCGCATAGTTGGACCCCTTGAACCAGTCCGATACGGTGTCAGGAAAGGCGATGATGGTTTTCACCCACCCAACGGGTGTGATGAGTTCATGGCCCACGGGGAAGTAGTCCTTCCCGACGCGGATGTTCTTGTCGGCGGCAAAGAAGTAGGTTTTCCCCCAGGGAAAGGCGTCCGCTTCATTCACTTGGGTGTCGGGGGTCTCGCCTGCTGCGAAGTCGACCACCTTGTCAGCGTCGGTGAGCCGTTCCCCCTCGGCTTCCTTGGCGGCGGCGAGGTCCGCTTCGCTTGGTCCCTCCGACGAGCCGGCGCAGCCTACCGCCAGAGGTGTCGCGAGGCAGGTCGAGGTCAGAACGATTGCGCAGAGGAGCGTGCGGGTGTTGTTCATACCCGTGCAGATTGCAAAGGGGAGACCAGAAGTCCCGCCAGGGGGCTCATGCGAACGCGTCGTGAAATCGCTCACGAACCGCATCTGCCGTCCCAAGCGCTCGAAGGTGCCACACCGTGGCAGCCCGAAATGGTTCCCGTCGCCCACCGTTGCATGCGCGGCTTCTACTGCAGGCCTGCATTCGCGTGGCTTGGGCGTCGCCACGGTTGTGGCAGTGCGCGCTTCGTCCTGCAAGCTCATTGGCGAGCCGCGCGAAGCGGCGAAAGACTCGCTGGCACAGTGACTGCACCTCGCACACGGCACAGAGAGAGCAATCAAGCCCTCTCAACTTCAGGAAGACATTGCGCATGAAAATCTCCGACTCGGCTATCGTCCTCATCGCAACCCTCGGCTCGCTTGGTTTGTCTGGCTGCGCGGGCAACGATGGTCATGACCTCGAAGCGTCGTCGAGCACGAAGAGTGCCCTCTCCGGCACAGGCGGCGCGCGACGAATAACCTACGAGGAATTCGTGAACGGTGGGGGGCAACCCACATCAACAGGGGGAGACGAAGAGGGCACCCATGTATATCGCTGTCCCGCCGTGACGCTTCAACCCTCCGTGGACTTCAGCGTCGCGACCTTTTATGCTTCCTCGACGAAATCCAGCTGCTCCATTTCTCACGATGGTCTGACGAACACGGGCGCGGGCAACACCAGGACCCTTGGAAGCAACTATCCTCCTGACAAGGACGGCTACTACCTCACGGATCACATCGCATGCGAGGCCGTACTCGGCGGGTGGGAGAGCAACGGCACCGACGTGGCGCGCGGAGAGCTCAGATTCGTGAAGACCTTTGCCTCGATGAAGCTGTGCAAGTTCGACAGTATTTCTACGGGCGTTCCGTTGTCGTTTACATGCAAGGACGTACCCTTGCCAAACGGAGCCTTTCCCTTGTGAGGAATCGAAAGTACGGCGGAGCTTGGTCCGGATGGGGGTGGAAAATGATATGTCGCGGTTTGCTCACTGATATTCTTGGAACCTGATGCCGCTCGCTGTCGGGGACACTCTTGGTCGCTACGAGCTCGTCCGTGAGCTCGGTCAAGGTGGTATGGGCGTCGTGTACGAGGCCCGCCACAAAGGGCTCGGAACAAGGTTTGCCATCAAGGTGCTCTTAGCGGTTCACTCCAAGGGGTCGTCGGCAGCCCAGCGTTTCGAGCGAGAAGGACGCATCGTTGCGAAGTTGAGCTCGCCCCACATCGTGCGAACGCTCGACGCCGATACGACGCCCGACGGCCACCCATACATCGTCATGGAGTTCTTCGATGGCTGCGACCTTGGAAAGGTTCTGGAGGAGCGTGGCACGCTTCGTCTCGGAGAAGTCGCAAGCATCGTTCGGCAACTTTGCGTGGGCCTCGAACATGCGCACGCCGAGGGAGTGGTGCACCGAGACCTCAAGCCCGCAAACATCTTCGTGGCGCTCGAGAACGGCGCAACCGTCATCAAGCTGATGGATTTCGGCATCGCGAAGGACCTTTCTTCAAGTGAAGAACTCACAGCGACCTCGGTCATGATCGGCACGACGCACTACATGGCGCCGGAGCAGGTGCGCTCCTCCCGTCAAACGACGGCAGCATCAGACCTGTGGTCGGTGGGAGTGATCGTGTTTCGTTTGCTCTCAGGCAGACACCCGTTCACAGGGCCGAATCATGCCGACATCGCCATGTCGATTCTCATGGACCCCGTCCCGTCCCTCGCGTCGTTTTGCCCGGACATTCCAGTGGATTTCGCGAACCTGGTTGCGAGACTCCTAACGAAAGATCCTCTCAAACGGCTTTCGAGCGCCCGGGAACTGTCAGATGCTCTCGCACCGTTCGCAACAGAGCCCGTCTCCTTGGATGCGTTGGGTCCCCCGCCAACCGTCCCGGCATCAGACTCACGAACCACTGAACCGACACAGGGGCCTCCACAAAAGGCGCCGCGCATGATCACGCCATCCGCCGTGGCCCCGTCGTCGCTGCCCCTAGCTCCGACGGTACGCGTCCCGGAGGAGGCGCAAGTTCACGCAGCCGGTATTCCCGTACTCGCCGGCGCCCGACCGCCGGGGTCTCTCGGACCGACAATGCTCGCTGCGCCCATGCAGGTCGCAAACAACGTCGAACACAGCACGCTCTCGTCGTCGCCTGCTTCGTCCGATCGAGAGCCGGAGGTCGCGCGTTTGCGCCCGCTACGTGTGGTTGCCGCAACGATGGGCGTGCTGCTCGCCCTCGGAGCGGTGACGATTGGAGCCAGCGCGTATCGGGCGCGGGGGCGTGACCACGCCGCGCAAGGCGGCGAACAGAGGACAGACGCGGCCCTTGCCGCAGATGGGAGCGAGGCTCTGCCCCCTCTCGCCCTTCCTTCGCTGGGCGTGCCCTCCTTCGCTGGAACTTCGTCTTCAACCGCGGTCTCGGCCACGGCGAGAGTCACTCCACCGCCGGCACTGCCATCAGGGGGGCCTCCGGGCCCCAGTGCAGGGCCGCGATCGTCCACGGTCCCCTCGGGCCGTTCGAGCGTCCCGAATCACATCTAGGGAGGCTTTCTATGAAAACGAATCGCCCGTTGGGTTCCAACAAGGTCGACCGCCTGGAGCAGGCGGATCGTGACTTGATCAAGAAGCTCGAGCCACGCTTCATCCAATCGAATGCGGCTGAACGCGAACGTACGAACGATCTGGTCGACAACGTGTTGGGTCGGAGTCCGCTCTTTCGAGCCGTCTATGCGATAGGGCTGATCGTGTTGGGCCTCGCGTGGCTTGCGTGGAAGTTCCGTAGCGCTTGGTAGCACGATGGACGGGCCGCCTGTGGAGTCGCAGGCAGGCATCGGCCAATGCCTTCACCTCGGATGGAGCGCGTAGAATACGACGGCGAGAAGCATCACGAATAGCAGCAACCCCAGGACGCCTCCGCCGATGAAAAGCGGAAGGAGGAGCGAGCCTTGGCGCACGGGCTCAGGTCTAAGCTCGGCGCCCAGCCGATACCGGCAACCACATCGAGCGCATATCCACGCGCGATTGAACCAGGCATCGTAGCTCTTCACCCACCAGCGCAGGGGTTCGATGTGCCGTTCGAGGCCGCCGCAGGCTGGGCACGGAACGAGGGCGAAGCCCGGGGGCGGTGGGGGTTTATGGAGGTGAGTATTCATGAACGCACGACCTCACGGATTGGATGCGGGTGAAGACGTCGCAGCGGCGCATGGAAAGTAGGAACACGCTCGTGCGTCGGGCGGACGAACGCGCTCGACCACGAATGGGGCCCCGGGTTGAGCCCCAAGGCGTATCTCCATTTCCCACGGCTGCTGCGGACGGCGTTCGAGCTCTCGGTCGAGCGCGGCGCACACTTCTGGCGAGCGGCAGGTGAACGTCTGTCCGTCGAGGAAGGATCGATGATCGACCGCAATGCAGCCGTTGTTCACCGGAAGAATGAGCGACTCGCCAGCGCGGCTCTGACTCGACAGAACTCGCCCGACACGAACGGAGGTGCCGCCCAAGGCGAGGACACTCCGGTGTTTGGTGACGAGGAGTTCGACGCGGTGCTCCATGCCCCAAGGGAGCTTCTGAAGGATCTTCGTGGGCTCGTAACGAAGCGCGACCTGCGTTCCGTCGTCGTAGCGCGCGAAGGGGGCCATGTGCCATGCGCCGTTGTCGTCGCACAAGCGGACGCTACCCACGGTCGCCTCGATGCGCCGACTTTCCGAGCAGCCACCAAGAAGCGGAATGAGCAGAAGAGTAACGGGGCTGAAGAGCTTGCTACGAACGCGCATGAGTACTCTCCGGGAAGGTCGCAAGTAGGAGGGCCGGCGCGCTCCACGATGCACGCGCCGTTCCCGGAAGATACCGCAGGGTACGCACTATTGAAGTCCGACTTCGTAGCAGAGCCCGTGACACAATCTTCCGCTGCCCTTCTGGCAATTGCATGTGCCCTTGCACTTGTCGCAGAGGTTCTTGCAGAACGTTTTGCACGAACCATCCACCTTCCATTGGATCTGCCTCTGCCTCACCTACCGCCGTCATGATCGCCTGACCGCTGGTCTCGGTCTCCTCTTCCGGACCCGTTTCAGTGGCGCAGCCAACCACTGCGGAGACGGAGGCCAGAGCGAGAAGAATTGCGATGTGCTTGAACATGGGGGAAGGCCTTTCTGGGCGCGCCGTTGACGGCGCGCCTTCGAGGATGGACCGTGCAGCACGCATGCCGATACGCTGCGGTATTGCAAAATTTTGAAACTGCAAACGAAAGTGCTCGCCAGGCGATGGTGCCACACATGGGCACCATGCGCGCGGGCGTCTGCCACCCGCGCGCATACCTCATCGAGTCGCGGCGAGGCTCTCGTCCTGCCAAACGCGCACATGCCGCCGTCGACGAGCTTGGCAATTATGGCCCGAGGGCTTGTTTCATTTCGTCTAGGCAGTCGTGGGGCGGAGCGCCTGCCTCCCCTATGACGCCCAGGGGTGGGAAGCTGTGCGTGTCCAGAAGGGTCAGGCGAGGCAACCGTTCCCTTTCGTGCCAGCTCGTGTCGTAGACCCAGAGCTCGCTTGCCCCCTTCACGACGGGCACCGAGAGTTCGAAGCAACGCACTCCTTGGAGTTTCGCTGCGCTGTCGAATCGAGCAAGCGCGGTGCTCGAACCTCTCCGAAGCGAAACGGTGGACCCCTCCAGGTCGAATAGTGCGCGTATGTCATCGTTCGGGTGTAGCGGCGTCTTGCGTAGTATGCGGCCTTCACGCAGATCGACCACGGACCGTCCGGGTCCCGCAGGAGCCACGTTCGTGATCGTTTCGTGTGTTCGGGCGAAAAGGAAAGCGTAGATCGCCCTCGCCGACGTCAAGAGCATGGCCGCGACCATCAGCGTCAGGGGCCACTTGGGCCGGCGACGATGCCTCACCAGTCTGCTCCGCCCACTACCATGTGGTTCCAGCGCTTGGAATCGTCGGTACGCCTTGTGCGTCGAGCACCCATGCGGTTGGAGCAAACGTAAACGTCGCGAGGGGACTGCCTTGCGGGTTCAAGAGCGCGGCGCGTGTTAGCCCTGTACCGAAGAAGGTTGAAGAGAGGGCTTGAACGGGTAGACCGAGTTCATACCAGGCGAGCGGACTTGCGGCCCCCGAGGTCGCGTGCGCCGTGGTGGCGGCTGTCACCGAACCCTTGAGGACGATTCCCTGTGGGGCAACGGTTGCCTGCGAGGAGCCAACGAGTCCCCCCGCAACACCTCCCGTGCTCTTCACATTCGCATGGACCATCGCGTTTCGCACCCAGGCGGCGCCTTTGCCCATCACTCCGCCCGCTGTTGCCGAACCGTATATCGAGGCCGAGGCGGAGAGGTCACCAAACTCTGCGACACTGACGCCCCTACGGAGCGGATTCGCGTCGAAACAGTCGGAGCTGGAGTTGGCGATGAACTGCCCCGCAATACCTCCGGCGTCGGCTCCCACCACGGTCGCGTCGTCTACGCGGAGAAATCGAAACACATTGCGCCCGAACACACTTCCGGCGATGCCGCCCGCGCTCCCATCTGCGCTAACCTGACCGCCCGTCGTTCGAAGGTAGGACGATGGGCAATGGAGGAATCCACTGATCCCTCCAGCCTGAAGGGTGCCTCGCACGATGTTGTCTTGCGAGAGAACATGGTCAGCGGCGTCGAGCTGCGCTCCCGCGCCGCCTGCGTACGTGCCGGAGATCGCACTGCCGACGACCTTCGAGTCGGTAAGGACCACGCCATCGCTGGCGAGCGCGATGAGCCCCCCGGCAGCACCGCTCGATACATGCAAGAGCGACACGCCGGTGCGGGAGATCACGCCCTTTTGCATTCTCGCGACTACGCCTGCCGCCAATCCCTGGCCTTGACTCGCCCCGGTGTTCCGCGCGGTGACGTTGGTGTTGTCGACCCTCACGTCGGTGAAGTTAGAGACGAAACCCCATCCGACGACTCCGCCAACCCATGAACTGTCATCCAATTTTCCGGCGAGCGTGCTTTCTTCCACGTGAACGTTCTCGACCGTGCTTGACGCCGACACGCCTGCCAGCGTGCCCAAGTAGTAGACAGATGGCTCCTCTTTCCACACAATGTTCGCTCGACGGAAGGTCATGTTCTGGGCGCGACCTTGCAAGAGACCGATGAACCCGACCGCACCCTCGCCGGGCAAGGCCCAGTTGAATTTGGGGGCAAGCCCAGCAATGCTGTGGCCACGCCCATCATAGCCGCCTACCAACGCGGCCCGGGTTCGATAGGGGAGCGCGCTCATGTCGATGTCCGCGCACTGCACGTAGTAGGTTTCCTTGGATGCAGTGATGAAGTCGACGGCGCCGAAGCTCGTGAGCTGGCTCCCGTTCCACAATTCATAGGGAGAAACTCTTGTGCCGCTGCCGACTTCGTCATGCCGAGTCGGTGCTTTTGGCGGCGTGCTTGCACAGGCTTCCCCGTCTGGCCCTGGTGGTGGTGGCGGGGCTGGCGAAAGTGCTCCGTTGGCCGCTTCTGGCGACTCGGATGGTGCAGGAAGGGCGCACGCCTGCATGCAGAACAGGCACGCAACGGAACTCATGGTCAGACAACGGGTAGATCGCATCGATGTTCGTCCTTTCAGGTGGAGAAATCTGCTCAGAAGGGGCCGTTGTCCGAGCGAACGTAGCAGGCCATCTCGCACCGCTCGGAGTACTTGAGCCAACCGC
Organism: Polyangiaceae bacterium; assembly: GCA_046351415.1. Classification (GTDB taxonomy): domain Bacteria; phylum Myxococcota_A; class Polyangia; order Polyangiales; family Polyangiaceae; genus JABFRG01. The sequence continues at coordinate 43,954 of JAXLYO010000011.1, forward strand.
ACTGACACTGCCCACCGCTCTGGGAACACCCATCGCAAAAGGACTTGCACTGACGCGCGCAAGAACCGGCAGGGGTCTCCTCCGGGATGTCACCGCTGCCTGTTGCGAGTGCTTCGGACACCTCGGTCGATGGCGGTTCTGGAGCCGCCTCGGCGGCGCACCCGCTTGAGAGAACGAGGAAGCCGACAGTGATGGATGCGCACGCAATAACTCGAATCATGGCTAAACTCCTGAAGGTGAGTGGAAGGGGCGTTCCTTGGGGGCACTGCACGGCTCGTGCCCGCGGAGGGACGCGCGGAATTCCTGACAACTCGCGATTCTTCTTCGCATCCTCCTGTCGTCGCCACAGGCGGGCAGGTGACTCGGGCGCCCGTTGACACAGGTGGCGGGGCGTGGCGGGCACGTGTGAGGCAGAGCTCCTCGCGGATCCGTGGCACCGTGGGGCTCGGTGAGGTAACTTCACTTCGCCGATGTTCAAGCTCAGGAACCAGGATCAAACCGCGGCACGAACCGACGGAGACACTGCATCCCGACCGGTGGAGGCACCGTTCCTCTTTGCTGCGCTTCAGGCGGAAGACCGAGGCACCTTCGACGCGTCCAGGCATGCCCTCGCCCGCGTCAAGCGCGTGGAGCTTGGTCGCGGCCCTTCGCAGGTGGCGAGCCGCACGGCTGAGGTCGGTGGCGAGGTGCTTTGCTTGTCGTTTGTCGATCCGTGGATGTCTGGCGAGCACGCGGAGATTGAACGAGAGGGCAGCCAGTTTATCCTCCGCGATTGCGCGTCGCGGAACCACACCTTCGTGAACGGGGTTCGGGTAGATGAAGTCGCCTTGCGTGATGGCGACATCGTCGAAGCGGGAAACACATTCTTTCTGTTTCGGGATCGAGTGACCGTAGCGCCGCAGTTCCGGGCGGATTCGCGGATTTCGGAGCAGGGTTCCGCGGCCCCGTTGATCTCACTTTCGCCCACCTTGGAGCGGACTTTTCAACGACTCGCCCAGATCGCGCATTCCGACGTGACAGTCTTTGTCGGGGGCGAGACGGGCGTAGGGAAGGAAGTCGTGGCCCGGGCGACGCACGACCTTTCGAAACGCCCCGGCGCATTCGTCGCCGTGAATTGTTCCGCCATCGCGCCTACCCTCGTGGAGTCCGAACTCTTTGGCCATCGGCGCGGTGCGTTCTCTGGCGCTGCGGAAAATCGACCAGGGCATGTGCTGACGGCCGACAAGGGAACTTTGTTTCTCGATGAAATCGGGGACATGCCGCTACCGGCGCAGGCCGCGCTTTTGCGCGTGTTGCAGGAGCGTGAAGTGCTCGCCGTGGGGGCGAGCACGCCGGTCAAGGTCGACCTCCGAGTCATCGCAGCCACGCATCGCAAGCTCGACGAACTCGTTGCTTCAGGCGCCTTTCGCGCGGACCTTCGCGCGCGACTCATGGGCATTGTGGTGGAGCTTCCCGCTCTGCGCGAGCGCATCGAGGACATTGGATACCTTGCCGCATCACTCGTCACTCGCCACTTTCGAGAAGCGCGGCCCCTGCGCCTCGAAAGCGCACGGGCGCTCGTTTCCTGTGCATTCGTCGGGAACGTTCGCGAGCTCGACCGACGCATTGCGGCGGCCGCAGCGTTCGGTGAGCAGGGAAGCATCACGAAGGCTCAGTTGCTCTTTGCGGATGAAGATGGCATGAGGCCGTTCGGTCGACATCCTGAGCCAAAGCGAACGGCCGTCGATCCAGCAGACCTCTCCGCAGAAGACGCCGCCCAGCGCACGTGGCTCATCCAGCTCCTGGAGGAGCATGATTGGAACGTGAGCGCCGTGGCTCGTGCGAGCGGCAAGGGTAGGACTCAGATTCAGCGCTGGATGCTGCGCTACGCCCTGCGGCGGTAGCTCGCCACACGAACCGGGAGCGCTCACGTCACGTTGCCACAGCTGTGGCAGTCCGCCCGCAAGCGGCATCTCAGCAACGATTGTAGCGAGTTAGAGCCTGCCTCCGTCCGGCATGCTCCCTGCACAAGCTTCCTACACGAACGCGTGACATTCCACGCATCGGAAAGGAACTTCGCCATGCTCAAGCACATCGTCCTCCTCGCCTCGCTCGCCTCCCTCGCTACCCTGTTCGGTTGCGCCACGGAGACTGCGCCTGAGGAGGAGACCGCCAAAACGGAGGGGCGTCTTCTCGCGCATGAAGTTGGTCATGGCGACCCGCAGGAGTCGGACGGGAACCGCTGCGCCCGGTACTGCAAGAACTTCTGCAACGCGTGCCAGGGCGAATGCAGGTGTGGAAAGAACAGCCAGGGCGACTGCGAGGGTACGTGCACTGACATTATCTACTCTCCGTCGCCGTGACGCATTGCCGCGACCGCGACCGGATATCCAAACCCCTCGCGGGGAAGCGTTGAGTTTACCGTCCCCACAGACGGCCCGCTGGAGTGAGCGGACTCGCGGGCCGTCGCTCGTTTTACGCCCCCCCCCCCTCTCGCCTGAAGGACTCCCAATATGCGCCGAGTGTTCTTTTCTGCGTGCACCCTCGCTGTTTCGCTTGCTCTCTCGACTACCGCTGTAGCAGCCGACCCAGCCGAGACTGCTCGTTGCAAGACCTTCTCCGAGACCCGCCACAAGTGGGCGGAGCTCTATCAGAAGGGGTGGATGAAGGATGCATGCAATCCCACACCCACAACCGCGTATTCGTGCGAGTTTCGGGGCCCCGCACTTGGGCTCGTGCAGGCCATCAAGAGCACGAGCCCGGATTCCCAAGTAGCCATCCAGAAGTTCGGCTCGGATAGCGGCAACTCGAAGTTCATGCTGAAAGCCGTCCAAGGATCCATTCCTGCGGAGTGGCTCGACGCCGCAGCACTCTTCCTCCAAGCGCAGAAGCAGTCGCCTGCCATGCCCAATACGTTGGTCTCCACCACGGACTGGTCGCTCGAGGGGGGCGCCAATCTCTACGCCGCCGACTGTAGTAGCTACGCGGACCTTTCGTTGCGGCACACGCCGTTTCACTTGGCGATGATCGATGTGCTGGGCTTCTCCGCGTCGAGCAAGCATGCGCCTTCGCTGCGAACGCTTCTCAAGCGCTCCGCGTCAGGTGAACTCGGCAACATCAAGACGTACGCTCACGAGCAGATCGCACGAGCCCTCTTTTTCATGAGGCAGCGGGATGCTGCGCCCGAGATTGCATCGGCGCTGAATGCGTACGGCGGAACGACCCAGGAAGACCATCGCGTCGCCACATCTCTCGCCGTCCTTGGGGCTTGGAAGGCGAAAGAAGCCGTATCGTGGTGCACGGCGCAGATCACGGAGTACGCTCCCTACAACGAGAAAGCCGCGCAGTGCGCCATGTATCTTGCACGCGTCGGTGACTCCTCCAAGGCGCCGTACATCTTGGCGAACCTCGATCGAATGAGCAACCCTGGTGTCCGGGCGTTGGGCCTCATGGGCTACGCGCCAGCAAAAAAGCGACTGCTCGTGCTCGCCGAGCAGGGAAACGTGGATGCGATGGTCGCGCTCCTGAACTTGGGAGACACGAGCATGGTCGCGAAGATCGGGCAGGCACGATCGAACTCGGGCAGTGCGCTTCGTTTCGTCAAGGCAAGCCAAGGGAAGGCTGCGCTCTCCGCCCTGGGGGTACGGAGGAAGTCGCTTGATGCCGACTCACAGGGGGCAGGCACAAATGCGCTCACGCGTGCGCAGCTTGGCGATGACGCTAGCGCACGAGAGGTTGCGAGAATGCTTCACGAAGGCGATAAAGACGTTCGAGACGCGCTGGTGAGGAGCATGTTCTTCGACCTCGGGAACGGCGATAGCTATGAAGGCGAGCCTTTCTACCATCCGGCGTTCCTACCTGCTCTCGAGAAAGCGCTCGCGGTGGAAGGCGACAATGAGCAGCGCATGAACCTCATGTTCGCGATCCTAACGCAACGGGCGTTGAAGAAATGAAAGGCACCTGGATCCTGCGGGCAGCGGTGGGGGGGCTTCTCATCGGCTGCGCACGCGACGAGCCTCCGCCACAAGGACTCGTTCACACACAGACGAGCTGCGGGCAGTCTCTCGCCCTTCCCGACTGTCCGGCAGAATTGCGTGAACCAACTTCCGATGTTCCCTTCGCGAAACCGTCCCCGCGGGCGCGAGGGCAAGTGCGCTCTCAACAACTCCCGACTGCTCTTCCCAACACTTCGTTGCTCGTGCGGCAGGCGGCACAGCCGAACCACTTGTGATGCCGCCTACTTCAAAGGCAATGTGGTAGCGAACTTCCCGCCGTTGGCGAAGAAGTAAGAGCCGTTGGCGTCGCTCTGCACTGCGCACGGGCTTGCAACGCCTTCGGGCACCACTTTCCCGAAGCGGTTCTTCACGAGAAACGCGCCTCCGCCGGGGGGCCCGTTGCTGGTGGTGGCGTACCCTACGACGACCCCCGGGATCTGAGGATCACTCGTATACTCACCGCCCGCTCCCGTATAGATCAGCGGGTTGCGCGGCGTACCCGTAATGCCAGTCTCGCAGACGTAGAGGTTGGCGCAGACGTTGCCAACGTGAACTCCGCCAATCGTGACGTACTCGTCGGAGTCGATGACTCCATTGCAGTCGTTGTCGAGGTTGTTGGCGCAGTTGAACGCATGGGGAATCCCGCCCATGCAGGCGCCCCAGGAGGAGGTGGTCTTGTCACCACTTGCTTCACATAGCTGCGTTCCTTTGGAGCACTCCCCAAGCGCCGGTGCGTTGCAGACTCGTGTGCTGCCAACCAGACAGGGGCATTCGTTTCGATCGGGCGTGCCGTTGCAGTTCAAATCGAGGTTGGACGTGCAGTCGCGTGGCTTGGGGCTCGTGCCCCCGACGCACGTTCCCCACATGGATCCTGAACAGCTTTGGGTTCCCTGGGTACACTCGCCAATATTGCTGCCGCACGGTTGCGTCATTCCGTTTGTACAGGCGCAGCCATTGTCAATTGTTCCGTCGCAGTCATCGTCCTTCCCGTTGCAATTAACGGTCGGGCCATCGGTGGTCGGGCCGACTGCGCCGACGCATGGCCCGGGCGTGGGACCGACGCAGGCCTGCGTTCCTTTCTTGCATGCCCCCTTCGGCGGGTCAGAGGGGAACACGATTGCGATTCCGTTGGAGGTCATCGCACAGGCTCTTTCCAGGGTTCCGCTGATGTTCGGGTCGGCGTCATCGCAATCGGTGCCCAGCTGGATGGGGGGCTTGCCGTTCGATGCGGCGCAAGTAGCAGCGCGATCCAAGTCGCCGTCTGCATCCCGCGCAACATAGATACATGCTCCGTTTTCGCATCGAGGCTCTGAACAACCGAGAGGCACCGTTGCAATCGTTGGGCAGTCGGAAGGCAATTTGCATGTAGGGCCAGCATCTGGTGCGGCGTCGCCAGCGTCGGATGGGCCAGGAGGAGCATCCGGGGGTGCATCGATTCCACCGTCCGTGGCGCCCGGTCCACCAGGATCAATGCTGGCAGGAATGCAGCCTGTGCCGCTCTTGCACGTCGTTCGCTCATCACAAGGTACGTTCTTGCATGCCAGATAGAGTCCAATCGGAACCCGAAGGCGTTCTCCCGGGATGAACGCAATCTCACGGCGTGCAACGACACATCCCTCGTACTTTCGCTCCGCCGTACAAAGCTCGACCGGCACGTCGATGCCGAGCGTCACTCTTATCGCGGCTGTTGCGCGCTCATCCCCGGAGGGGACTGTTGCGATAGACCCGATGTTGCCATCCACGCAAGTCGTCGTTGCCGTCGCAGGGGCGGCGCGCTCAATCGTTCCGGGTTTTCCGATCGCGATCGCAGCGCCGCGTACACTCGAGCATGGGAGGTCTGTGTTGAGCTCAAACGTGATTTGGGTCGCCTTCCCGCATGCGTTCACGCTGGCGAGTGCGCCGATCCCACATATGGCGGCTATCGCCGTATGACTTCGGGCGTGGCGCGTTCGCATGCCCGGTAGAATAGCCTAGCCGTTTGATCGTTTCCGCAAACTTGCGTTAGCTCATCTATACAATTGTTACCGCTCGGCGAGGAGGTACGGTTGATCTGGGCCACACCCGCGCGCTAACCTCGTGCTTGTGAGAGCGTGGGCGAGCGTCGCACTTCGACTCGTATCGATCGGGGTCATGTTGACTCACTTTCCGCTTCTGGCGCACGCCCAGCAAGCGCCCGATGAAAAGAGCGACTCACTTCGTCGTGCACAGACCGCGAAGGAGCGCGGCGATGTGGCGCTCGATACCGCGAGACCGGCGGAGGCCCTCGCGGCGTACGACGAAGCGTACCAACTCGATCCACAGCCAAGCCTCCTCTACAACCGTGGACGCGCCCTCCAGGCGCTAGAGCGTTACCCTGAGGCGCTCGCTCTTTTCGAACGCTTCCAGAAGGAGGCCCCGCCGCCCATCCTCGCCAAAGTCCCTGGCCTTGCTGATCTCCTCACGGAGGTTCGCGGCAAGACCAGCGTGCTGAGACTGAACGGCGAACCTGCTGGCGCCCAGATTCGAGTTCGTGGACTCGTCGTGGGCCAGCTACCGATGCAGGGCGGGCTTCGCGTCAATGCTGGGAGGGCCGAGCTAGAGGTCACTCAGGACGGGTTCGTGACCTATCGCGCGACAGTCGACTTGCCGGGCAACGGAGCGTACGAGGGAAATATTCGCCTTCTCGAGCTCACCCCGCGAGGAATTCTCGAAGTGCGCTCATCGACCGTGGGCGCCCGACTCACCATCGATGGCTCGCCCTACGGAACTCTTCCATATTCTGGGCGCTTCCCCCCGGGAAATCATCGAGTGCTTGTTTCGAGTGATGGCTACGAGACCTCGGAGACGACCGTCGACATCGTGGCGAGCCAAAAGCGCGAGCTCGACCTCGCGCTCACCCGAACGACCAAGTTGTACGAGCGTTGGTGGTTCTGGACTGGGGTCGGAACCGTCGTGATAGGCGCCACGGTCGCGATATTGGCTGTAGCGCTCAAGCCGTCGGCAGAGCCTGGATCCATCGCACCGGGCGTGATCGCCTTCCCCAGCTCGATTCGATTCTAGGAGGCTTGGTTCGCGTCGCGACGCCCGCTTGCTCGTCGGTCTTTCTGGCAATCCGGATGCAGGCACTCGAGGTGCGTGACGCGAGCCGAGAACCTTGGACGCTACCCGCGAAGCGAGAGTAGGGTGCGGCGCCATGAGCGAGTTGCCTCCGTGTCCCAAGTGTCAGTCCGCCTACACTTATGAGCAAGGGGGCCTGCTCGTGCGCCCGGAGTGCGCCCACGAATGGTCGCCCGCGGCTGCGTCGAACGAAACCGAGGCCGACGATGGCTTCATCGTGCGCGATGCGAATGGCAACACCCTCAAGGACGGCGACACCGTTGTCCTCGTGAAAGACCTCAAAGTGAAGGGCGCCTCCAGCGCACTCAAAGCGGGAACGAAGGTGAAGAACATTCGCCTCGTCGACTCGGACCACAACATCGACTGCAAGATCGACGGCTTCGGCGCGATGGCGCTGAAGAGCGAGTTCGTGAAGCGCGCGACCTGAGCTCCTGCTCGCGATAATCTGGCGTAGGGCATGTGGCGCATATCGCACGGAAAGCCGGGCTCGGACCGATTGGGCTTGGCGCCGCTGGACGGTGCGATACGATGAAACGATCGCCATGCTGCGCACTCGCTCTCTTCTTGCCGTGATGGTCCTGCTGCAGGGGGTCGTTGCGGCCCGAGATGCCAGCGCCGAGCCAAAGCTCACGCGCTCGGAGCAAATTTCCGAACAGACGCGGAAAGACGGAGTCCAGCAGCAAAAAGATGCGCTCGAGCGTTCCCGCGGCGGTGCTCCCTCGTCCGGGGGCGGGCCCGCCATTTCTTCCGCGGACGCAACGGCGATGTTCCGCATGCGCGGCGCTTGCACGAGTCTCGAAAGCGCCGTGCGTCGAAAGGACAAGTCAAGCGCGCTCTATTCCATCGGAACGCTGTCCGAGTGGGCAGGCTCGAAGTCGGCTGCGGCTGCGGCGCGCACCTGCGGCTTCGCGCCTTCGACGACGGACGCCCTGAAAGTTCTGCTGGGGGAGTCGACGCCCGCTCCCCGACCTACGTCTCCTCGAGTGAACGAGCCACGCAACCATGCGGCAACCCTTTCGACGCGCAGTGAATCGACGGCGCCCCGTCCGCGTTCGCCGGCTAGCTCGCCGTCGGCTTCGGCGATTGCTTCGACTGCGCGGCCTCTTCCCCCGGTTCCCTCGCCGCCGCCCGCACCTCGTGCGTCTTCTGTCGACACCTTCAAGCTGGAAACCTGGGAAGATCGTCTGGCGGGAGGGCAGAAGGTACTCTTTCGCGTTGGCGAAGCGGTGCCGCAAGCACCCTCGGTCGTCGCCGAACTGGCGGAGGCGATTCTCCATACGTCGCCGGCGATGACGTTCGTCCTCGTGGGTCACGGGTATCGAGAGGAGTCGAGCAAGATGCAGCCGATGGCGCTGGCACAGGCGCGCGTCGATGCGCTCCAAAAAGAGCTTGTGGCCCGAGGAGTTCCAGCCCGGCGTCTCAGCGTTCGAAACGAGCGCTCCGGAAAGCCCATCGCCCGTCTGGATACGCCCGAAGGCGTTCGCGACAATGCACGCGTGGACGTGATCATGGTGCGCCCGCAGCCCTGACGGCCTCCGACTGCGCCCTTGGACGTTGAGGTACGCCATCGTTCCGGGCTAGAGTAATGCACATGAATCAAGCGTACGGCACCATCGGGTTGGCACTGGTCTTGGTTTGCGCGTGCTCGACGACATCTGTCACGCCGTCCCTCGACGCAAGCACGACGAGCGATGCGGGTTCGTTGCCGAGTGACGACGCCGCCACGCCGATGGATGCGAGCGTCGATGCGCAGGGGGCGCTCGACGCGGCGGACGCTGCCGTCGACTCCGGACCGCTCGCGTGTGATACGCCGCTTTCTGGCCAGCTCGTGAGCGTGTTTCCTTCGGGCGGGAACGTGACCGGTGCGACCGTGAGCTACGATGGGTGTGGCGGTTCGACGACGGTCTCCGCTCCTCCTTCGTTCACGTTGAACGTGTCCAAAGGGGCGAGCGTGCTTCGCGCGAAGCTCGCGGGGTTCCATACGTCGCTGAGCGCGGAGCTCAACCCTGTCGTTCTTTCGTTGCCGCAGATTCCGCCCATCCCGCTGCAGCTCGTCGACGACTCCGTGCTTGCGGGGTACAACGCGCAGAAGGCGCACCTCGTCGTGTCGATCAATGCCGCTTCGGGGAATTGCACGAAGGCGGGGAACACCGTGTCCGTTCCGGGGCACGCGGAAGCAGTCGTCACCTACATCAACAACGACGGCTCCGATGCAGGTGGAGCGTCGATGGTCGCCTCGGGGCTCGCCTGGATCACCAACATCAACCCCGGCGCCACCGTCACTCCGGTGATTACGGCTGCGGGCGGATGCAAAGTCAACACGACCTACACGACCGGTGCCGTTCGCCTCGAGGCAGACACGGTCACGATGCTCGGCGTGCAGTTGGCGCCCTAGACGAGTCTCGCTACGGCTTCTGAGGGGGCCGTCGACAGCGCTCTAAGGCGTGCACATGCCCCAACCGCCACCGCGCTTATCCATGACGCACGTCTGCCCGGCCTCGCAGTCCTTCGCCTCGAAGCAGGTGCGGCGCGGATCGCAATGCAGGATTCGATTGTCGGCTTTGACGCCGGAGACATCGATGGGGTGGAGCGTTCCCTTGGAGAGGCAGCACGACCCATCGGATTGCGTTTTGCAACACGGTGCGAAGTTGGGAGCCTCACACTGAGGGGCCTCACACTTGAGCTTGGCTTCTGGCTCCGCATAGCACCACTCCCCAATGAAGCAGGGGCTCGCAGGAATCTTCGCGAGTCCACCCTCGCACGTGAAGAGGACCGGGCCGACGGGGTCAGACCCTCCATCTGCGCGCGTGAGGCTCGCATCGGTCGCGGCGTCCGTGGCCGCATCCGTCGTGGTTCCCCCGTCACGTTTCCCGAGGCTCGAATCGTCGCAGCGGCCGCCGTTGTCGGAACACTGTGCATTGCGACATCCCCCGTCGACGCACGTTTCGCCGGTGCCACAGCGCACTCCCGCGCACGCGCTCGAAATGTTGACGTGGACCTCGACGGTCTCGTTCGATCGATAGCGGAATACGCGGGTTGCCCGGATGCACGTATCCTCTCCGTTCGCCTTGCAGCTCCCTGCGGGCGTCCGAGTGACGCCTGACCCCGCGACCACTTTCGTACCGACGACCACGCGCACGAACGCGCTGTCGGTCGTGCCTCGCAGGAGCACAAGGCTATTCTGTCGCTGCTTGTTCGTGATGTCTTCGCACCGAATCTGGGCAGCGGAGGTGGTCGCTCCTTCATTCAGCGCAAGATCGTCGAGCGATGTGCCGACGTAGATGACCGCGTCGGTGAGGAACACGCCTTCCTTCGGACTTCCAGCCAGCGCAGCCTCGCAAGCAGCCTGCGTCGTGAGGATCAACCTTGCCTGCGTGGGGGCGAGGCAAGATACGGCGATGACCGCCGTCGCGAGCGGGATGACCCATGCTCCTCGGTACCTGAGACGCATCGTCGTCTATCGTACCCTTGGTTGGGCGGCCGGGGGAGCCCTTGACACGGCCCTGAGCGAACTTAAACGGTATGGCAGAACCCGGCGCGGGGGTCGCTCCGCGCGCATACAGTATCTAGGAGGTATGTCATGCTCACCACATGGGATGCCGTCTCGACGCTGGACCGTATCTTTGATGACATCATGGGGTCTGCGCTCGGTGCGGCTACGAATACACGCACATTTGTTCCTGACGTGGACGTGCGCACGAACGACGATGAAGTACTCGTCGTCTGTGACGTCCCGGGTCTGAAGCTCGAAGACATCGACGTCACGTTGCAGAATCACGTCCTCTCCATCAAAGGGGCGAGACGGTTCGATGCGAATGAGAACGAGCAAGTGATGCTCGGACGGAGCTACGGCGCATTCGAACGCAAGTTCACCCTGCCTGATTCGCTCGACGAGTCGAAGCTGTCCGCAACGCTTGCAGACGGTGTGCTTACGATAAGCGTCCCGAAGCTACCCAGCGCAAAGCCCGTCAAGATTCAGGTTTCGAGAGGCCCTACGCCCAAGCAGTTGAAGGGTTGAAGGCGAATCGCACCGCAGGGACACGTACGCCTTTCCCTGCGGTGCTTTTCCTCTTTGCACCCATCACGGTATGCTCCGCGACATGGCGCCGCGACAACTCCCGACCCAGCTTCGAGCACGAGGCGCCCCGGACCGCCTCGTCGTGACGTTCAGCGACATCGAAATGGGGGCAGGGGGCCCGTATGACGATTTTCCGCGATCAGACTTTCTCGCGGAGGTGATTCGAGGGTACGGACGTGATCCGTTTCGTTGGCTTTCTGTCGACCTCGTGTTCAACGGCGACACGTTCGATTTGCTCAAGACTTCGACGCGCGGAGGCTGGCCCACCCATGTTTCGCGAGAGCTCGCCATCGAGAAGTTCGAGCAAGTCGCGGCTGCGCACCCGGCGTTCTTCGAAGCGCTACGCGACCACGTGCGCGGCGACCCGGAGCGAAGACGCGTCTTCTTCATCGTCGGCAACCACGACATGGAACTTCTCTTCCCCGACGTGCAGACCGCGATTCGAAGTCGTATCGGGACGCCGGAGAATGTGATCTTTCCAGGCTTCGAACTCGCCATCGGACGCACCCACATCGAGCATGGCTCCCAGCTCGACCCGCTCTTCTACGTGGACCCGAAGAAGCCGTTCGTCGTCACCAAGGATGGAACGAACATCCTAAATCTCAGCTGGGCATCCGTAGCGATTCTCGAGGTAGCGATTCCACTGCAGCCCTTGCTTTACCACCACGACAGGCTCAAACCGCGGGAGCTCGTGCTCGAGCTCATTTCTGAGGTCAAGGAGCTCCTCACGAACGAGTTCTGGACCTATTGGACGCGCCGCTACTTTCGTGACCTCGTCTCTGGTGACCCACTCAAGTCCGTGAGCTGGACCATGCTCAAGGAATTGGCGCGGAGGCTTGCCTCCCGTGACCCCGACGTCGGCATGGACGACTCGCTCCAGCGGCAGATGCACCAAAGCGATCGTTTCGACCTCTACCTGGTGGGGCATCAACACGAGCCCGGGCTCTGGAGTCACGGTCACCGAAAGGTCATTCGCACCGGCTGCGTCCGAGACGAGTTCATGCTCCTCGATCGGGGGCGCGTTCAGGTGCCCATCAACAAGAGCTGGGCCGAAGTCTACCTCTGCGGCGACGACGTGGTGCGCACCCAGCTCGTCGAACAGGTCGCTCCGGAGCGGTCGCCGGACTCGATGCCGCGATCCATTTTCGATGTGGTGCCTGCGGTTCGCGCGAGGCTAGACGCGATCTCCGCCGCCGGGGGCTCCCAGACCGCAGCGCAGGACGCGCAGGAGGAGCTCGAACGGTGAGCGAGTGTGCGGGGCTCTCGCCGCCCCGAGCGAGAAAAACCTCGGGTCCCCCTTGACGGTCTTCGCTCGGTGCTTATCCGTCGAAATGGACGCGGTGCCGGAGGGCTCCGGACGCCGCAGAAATGGAGGTGTCCCGTGCATTCGCCTCGTTCAGAACATCGTTTCCATGGGGGGCCATCCGTGGTCGACCACATTGGTCCTTGCCTGCCCACCATTGCGGAGCCGGCATGGTTCGCTCCGCCTGTAGACGTTCACTACGAAGACGATCGTGGAGTCACGATCGTTTTTCACGTCTCCGACTACACAACGTCCGACCTACGCGTAGAGGCGAGTGGACGCAACGTCTTCGTCTGGGGGCCTCGCATTCGAAAGCACCGGGCCCGAGGCGAACGAAAGCCCCGCGCCATGCGCGTCTTCGCGCTACCTTTCGAGGTTGCGGCCCACGAACTGCGCATGCGACGAAACGGTGAGTTGCTCCACGTCCGTATCCAGAAGAAAGTTGCACGCGTCGCTCCAGCCTCGTCCGTAGACGCAGCCTAGCTACATGCCGCATCGCGCCGCGGTTACTTGTCGAGTTCGACAGTCCCCGCGCGCTTTGCGAGTGGGCTCGGGCCGGTTGGAGCTCGCTCCCGCTATTTCCCGTACTTCGTCTTCAGGCGCTGCCGAATGCAGCCCACTTCTTCGGGCGTAGGCTGCGAGAGCAAAACGACCTCGGAGATGCTCCCGGCAAGCATTTGATCGGTGCGGTTGCTCGCGCCGAGGATGATCTCCGTGCCCGTCGCTGCCGCACGGTTCGTTGCATGATTCGTGACGGGCATGAGGTTACCGTCGACGTACAGCGAGGCCGAGAGCCCTTGCCCATCGATGACGTCGATGACTTCATAGAGGTGCTGCGCATCGAGAAAGTCCGTGTCCGAGTAGACACCGACCCGATCGGCAATCACCTGGTCGTTGTAGAACAGCGCGCCAAACCCTTCGTTCACTCCGCTCGCCACGGCGTAGCGACCCATGAGCTGCAAGCGTGAAGCCTGGCCTCCGGAGAAGAAGTACGTCGCGCCCACACTGCTCGCGTCGTAGGCGGGCGAGAAGTCGAACCTGTGATTGCCCACGACGAAGAGTGCAAAAGGCCCGGAGATGATCTTGCCGACGTTCTGGAAACGCACGCGCCTGGTCGGCAGGGGATCCTGATTCGTGTTGCGCGTGTTCTCGAAGGAGACCGTCGGGAGGTTGTTGATGGTGCCGCGCGAGATCTTTCCTACCGTTCCTTCTGGCTGGCCCTTTTCGGGTCCCACCAGGTTTCGCCACTCCGTGAGCTGCCCCTGACCATCGAATGCCGCGGACCCGACGTTCACATGGAAGATGCTGTGGGTCACGGCGACGTTGCAGCCGAGATTCGGTAGCTCTTGTCCACCATCGCCCCCGCCGGAGCTCGACGAAGAGCTCGATGAGGAGGTCGACGTTTCGGAGGTCGTGGCGTCGCCACTCGAGGAGCCCCCCGAGGCACTGTCGGCGCCCGCATCAGCCGATGACTTCACTCCAGAGTCGGAAACGCAGGCAGCAAGAAGACCGAAACCAACGAGGACGAAGCAAAGGGGACGATAAGCGCGCATGGTGTCAGTATCCCACGGGATAACCTATGTGAGAACTCCAGGGCGCCTTCAGCATCGCGTATTCGCGGCTTTAGGCCGAAACGGGCACGTTATCGGCCTTTGTGGCACTCGGTGTAACATTTTGAATTTGTTGATGAATTGGTTGCGCACCCACAGAGCGCTGCCATAGTCCGCGCATGCGTACTTCGTCTTTTCCTTGGATCGTTCTTCTCACGACTTCTGTACCTCTTGCCGTCGCCTGCGGCTCGAGCGGCGGGAGCGCGCCGGACGCTTCCGTTCCCGACGCATCTGAGACAGATGCTTCACGCTTCGACGCTGCTTCGGAAACCTCGACACCCGACGCTGCGGCGGATGCCACGTCGGACGGGGGCCCGCGTCCATGTACGTTCGGCAATGTCGGCGAATGCAGCGCGGGCGAGTTCTGCGACGCGCCGACGTGCGGCAAGGGAACGTGCGCGAAGATGCCCGCGGAGAAGAACGATCTCGACCCCGTCTGCGGATGCGACGACGTCACGTATTGGAACTCGACGGTCGCCGCGAACGCAGGGGTACCCGCCAAGGCGGCAGGTCGCTGCGCGGACACGGCGAAGACCTGCGGCGGCGTAGGTGCGCAGCAGTGTCCGAAGGGCAGCACCTGCGGCTACGAGTTCGACAGCGGAGGTCAATGCGGGATCCTCGACCCCAAGGGCAAGTGCTGGGGCACACCCGCGAAGTGTCCGGTCAGCGCGATCGGCCCGACCACGCGCGAGTGCGGCGGAGGAGCAAAGTGCGAAGGAGCGTGCGAGCTCATCAAGGCGGAGAAGATGTTCTTCAAGGACAACACCTGCCCGCAGTAGCGCTCCCGCGCAAAAAGCACGAAAAGAGAGCGAAACCAAACGCCCCGATCGAGCGTAGGAGGAGCACCATGCTCACCCGCGCACACGTTCTCGTCTTTCTGTGCCTCGCTGCCTGCGGGACCGATCCCACCCAGGCCGGCTCCGATCCGGAGGTGGACCCGAATCGCGATCTGTTGCCCCCCGATGCGGAGACGCCTCCGACGGGACGCGCAGCCGACATTCAAAGTTGGATCACGAAGGGCACCTTCGAAGCGTGGGCTTGCGAAACGACCGTCGGCAACCCAGGTCCAGGCTCGCCGCATGAGCGCTCGAGGGGGTGCGAGAACGCGAAGATGGCCGCACAAGGCAAAAGCATCTCCGAGTATCCGGTCGGCTCTGCTGCGGTGAGAGAGCTCTATGACAGCACCGGCGAAGTCGTGACCGGACACGTCATCAGCGTGCATGTGAAGGCAGGGAAGAGCCCCGACACCTGGTTCTGGTACGAAGAGAAGAAGGGCACGGTCACGATGAAGAGCCTCGGCACCGAGGGAGAGCCCGCGCATGCGACCTGCAACGCATGCCACGTGGCTGCGGGCAACGGCTACGAAGGGCACGACTTTGTGTTTCGCCAACTCGAGAAGAAGTGAGCGACGCGCCCAAGGCATTTCCGCCGACGAACGACGCGTTATCCCTTTCTTGACCCTCCCGTTCCGACTCGGCTATCGGGAAGGTCTGTCAGGTCATTCATCAGGAGTGGAGTGCATGCGTTTCTTTTCGATGGTTGCTTTCGGGGCTGTTGCGCTCGCAGCATGCAGCGATAGCGGGTCGTCTACCTCGTCCTCGAGCTCGACCAGCAGCGGTGCTCCGAGCAGCGAAAACCGCATTGGCGGTATCGTCATCCCGAACACGTTGCCTCTCTGTACGTCTGCCACGGGCGGCATCTTCACTGCGTCGGGAGGCACCACCTGGAGTTGGTCCGCCGCAAAGAACGGCGGCACGCACTACGCGATCAAGATCACGAAGGCTCCCCCTGGCGCCACCACTACGACGACGCTCGTTGACAAGCTCTTCCCGGCCAGCGACCCCACGTCCGCTGCCGCGGGCGAGAGCAGCAAGGGTACCTACTACGCGATCACGGGCGCCATCGTGAAAGACGGCACGCCGCTCTGCACGATGGATGGCGCAAACGGCGTGACTCCGTAAGCACCAACGCGCGCGAGACGGCCCCGCTCGCTTTCGACTTCGGGGTCATGGCGGCGTGGGTGCGCTCACCGGCGCCGCCACGGAGTCTTCGGGCGGGAGAGGAAGCGCGTTCTTCAACGTGAACGTCCCGCAGGAGCTCATCGCGCTGAACTTCGTGAGGCCGGTCGAGTCGTCTTGCTGCACGGTCGTTCCGACGACGAGGGGAATGAAGCCGACCGTGCACTTCCAAATGTGCTCGTTTGCCGCGTGTGTGTCGGGCCGACGGAAGAGTGCAGCGGCGTAGTATTCTTCCGCGGCATACCGATCGGTGCGTGCGCGCTTCTTGAGGTCCTCTTCCACTCCGCTCCAACGCTCCGCATCGACCGCGTCGCTCGCGGCTCGAACAGCGTTGGTGACGAACTTCTTCATGCACGCACCGACGTCGAGGTCCGCCCCCGTGGGAGATTTGCTCGGCACGCGAATGCTTCCGCCGGCGGTGACGGGCTTCGCAACGCCGTCGATCCGTCCTTCGATGCTGAAGCCGCACGTCGCGATGTACCCGACGATGTCACTGCCTACTTGCTCCTCGACCTCCCGCATGCCCGTCACGTGCTGATAGATGGGAACCTGGCGTGAGCTGCACGCGTTGACGGTGACCGTGGTATTCGTCTGCACACCCCCGCTCGGATTGCCGTAGTAGGTCTTGTCGAATGCGGGCGCGCAGACCTGCTCGGAGCGGTACCCGACGATGACGTCCTCATCGACGAACTTCTTCGTGCGCACGGTCTTGTAGGTGGTCTTGCCGTGCTGCTGTTCCATCCGGCGACCGTGCGTGCACGAGGTCACGGTCCACTTGGCGGTCTTGGGGGCATACTTGCCCGGGAGTCGCTGCGCTTCTTCCTTCAGCTTGTCGATGACGCCGGCCGGGCACGTGGACCCGTTCTCGAAGTCGAGGCGGATGGGACTGCGATAGGATGCAAAGGCCTCGTCGAGTGCGCGCGTTGCGTCTTCCTCGGTCATGCCGATTGCGCCGTGTGCCAACGCAGCCTTCGTGAAGGCCGCTCGCGCAAAAGGTCCCGTGGCCTTGTCTTCGATGCGACGTTTCAAGTCAGCGAGGGTCTCGGCGCGTACAGCCTTGCACGTCTGATCGAACCGAGCGCCAAACGCCTTGTCCGTGATGGGGCTGCGCTTGGCCCCCGCGCACGCCGCCTCGAGGTCGCCGAAGTAGCCAGCGAAGGAGATGCGAGCGCGCTCGCGAAGGGTGGCGATCGCGAGATCGAACTTGCCGAAGAAGACTTCGTCGAATGCGGCGAGTTCGCGTTTGCGGTCTTCCGGCAGCGGTCCCTCCGTCATGTCGTTGTGAAACGAGAGGTAGCCTTTGACCGCATCTTCGACGGAAAGCGTGCGCTCGGCTTTCCACTCTTGGAGCGCCGTTCGCTGAAAGGCGAAGCAAGCTTCGATCTCCTTGCTGCGGAGACGGTGGCGCTCTTCCGCGCTATCGCCCGTGTACCTCGAGCGCGCGATTCCGAAGTGGCTGCACGCAAGCGGGTAGGATTTCTGCCGAAGGTAGACGTCGCCCCGCTCTTCGAAGTTTTTGTACTCCGCAGCGCAGCCGGAGAGCGCCGCGACGAAAGCGAGACCGAACAGGATAGGACGCATCCGTCGAGAGTTTCTGGAGCTCGGTGCGTTGTCAACGGATGGAATCGTTCGAATGAGTCATCAGATTTATCGAATGCGATTCAAAATGCGGCACATATCCGCATCAAAGCACGCGACACGACAATGATTTCATTCGGATGATACATTTCGTAGAGTGGCTTTCATGTGCACTGTTCGCGGTCTCTCGCACGGACGCGTCGCTGCCCGTCGGGGTGCTAACCGATGAACGCCGAGGTTGCAGCGGCGCCGAGTGCCGAAGTGTCGGTCGAACGACCCAAAGAGTCTGCCACGACCGCTCCCCCATGGGGACAAAGCTCCACTGCCCTTCTCGTTGGCCCCTCGATATTCGCGGGGAGCTACGTCTCCACGACCCCGGGAATCGTCGCGGGCATTCAGTACCGGACGGCGGGCGCGCATGCGTTCGTCTTGGGGCCTCGCGGTGGCGTGCATTTCCCTGGAAAGTACACGGGTACGTCTGCGTTCGGCACGCTGGGACTCGAGCTCGGATATCGAGGAAATTTCCTCGCGCCGAGTGAGACCCAAGCTGGCCTACTCGCAACCGTCACCCCTTCGGTGGGCATCGGCATTGGGCGTTCGACGGCCTTGCTGGTTCCCTTCGCCGTTGGCGGCTTCTTGCGCTTCGGTGCACTCGAATTCCAGCTGACCGTCGCTGCGGGGATGGGCTTGGCACCCGGGGGGCCGGGTCCCTTTGGTGCTGCGACGCTACTCGGTGGCTACGTGTTCTAGACCTAGTTCATCGAGCATTGACCACCCCACGCTCTCGGCAGAATCCAGCGGAGGCGCGGGGCGCGGCGAAGTGAGAGCGAACGCAAAAATCCCCGGCCAGCAGCCGCCGACTCGGCCGCCTCGTCGGGAGGCGTCCAGACATGCGGCCGGGGATTTTGTGCGGAGAGGAAACGAAGCCGTGACCCCGCGACCCGCGGGTCTTCCGCACATATCCACAGCTATGCAACGCCTTCTGAATTCCGATCGAGCGACGACGAAGTCGGTCTAAGTAGGAGCTAGCCGCCAAGAGGTCCTTCACGACGCCAGTCCCCCCCTCCCTCTCTTGCATTCGTCTGCGAACTGCCACACGCTGAGCACGCACTCCCCATGTCTCTCGAACCCGTCATTCGTGCAAGCGCTGCCCATCAGATCAATCTCCACCGCTTGACGGGGGGCATCATGTTCGCCCTCGGGCTCATGTTCTCGCCCGCGATCTTCATCGAGGGCAAAGAAGACGAACCGGTGGCGCGCATCGTTTGCGCCATCGGAGGGGTTCTGCTTCTCATCGCGAGCGTTGTCTACATGCGCATGAAAGCTGCGAGCGTGCGGCGACTCGTGGAGCTCCTAATCCACCATCGCGATCAGCTGCGCTCGCCCGTTCTCATCGTACGTCGTCGCGGCGGCAGGATCGTGGGCTACGGCATCTCCGTGCGCGACCGCGAGAACCGCCACTACATGATGCAGGTCTCCGCGGAGCAGGATGCCCGGGCGATGCTCGCAAACCTCCACCCCTGAACTCGCCTACTTTCCCTTGTCGGCCTTGTCGCGAAGCGCCCGTTCCACCCGCTTCTCGAAACGACGATACGTCTCGGCGCCGACGATCAGGTAGTCGCCAATGGCAAACGCCGGCGCGCTGTCGAGCTTCGCCTCTTTTGCGGCTTCGATGTCGGCATCGATGAGTGCAGCGTGCTTGTGCTTCGCCATTGCGGCGTTGAAAGCGGGGACGTTCAAGGAGAGTTTCTGCGCGTAGCCAGCGAGCGACTTTTCGCTGTAGCCGTTCGGCAAGTCCTGGGCGTCGTAGAGGAGCGCTTGCATCCGTGCGAAAGCAGCGTCGCCTCCCTGGGCGTGCGCTTCGCGAGCAGCTTCGGCTGCGACGCGCGCGTGCTTGTGGATCGAGAGCGGACTGTCGCGCCACACGATGCGGATCTTGCCTTTGAACTGCGCGAGGAGCTTCTCGATGTTGTCCTCGGCCAAGCGGCAGAAGGGGCACTCGAGATCGGAGAACTGCTGGATGACGAGCGGCGCGTCTTTGGCCCCACGCGAGGGGGCGTGGAGAGGAGGCGCGCCGACCTCGATCTTTTGCCATGGTGAAGGGGGCTTTGCGCTCTCTTGGAGCTTTGCGTAGAGCTCGCTCCGTTTCGTGCCTTTGGCGACGAGCGTCCGCGCCTTCTGGAGCTCTTCCTCGATGATCGTCACGAAGTATTCGACGGGCCGGGCGCCAGCGACCCTCCGCCCATTGATGAAAAAGTGCGGCGTGCCCTCGACCTCGAGTCCTTCGGCGAGGTCGTCGTCTTGGTCGAGCTCGGACTTGAACTGCGTGCCCACGGCGAGGTCCCGCGCGAGCGCCTCGTTTACGCCGAGTTTCTCTGCAAGCTGCAGATAAATCTCGTCGGTGAAGTCGCCGCGAAGACCCGTGATGGTGGCGTGTGCGTCCCAGAACCCTTGTTCACCCTTTGCTTTGCGCGCAGTGAGGGCGACGCGCGCGAGCGGCAACGCATAGGCGTGCATCGACATGGGCGCGTTCTTCCAAACGACGCGGACATCGTTCGGATAGCGTGCGAGGAGCTCTTTGATCGTCGGTGCGACACGCCTGCAGAAGGGGCATTCGAAGTCCGCAAACTCGACGATCGTCACGAGCGCATCGGCCGGACCGAGCGTGGGGCTTTGCCCGAGCGGCACGCGGAATCGCTTGCCGTCGTCTTCGGGCGGTTCCGTCGGCGGGGCGAGCTGTGCTCCGGATCGCGAGGGCTTCTTCGAGTCGGGCGCACTCTGCGCGCCGCCACATGCGAGGAGACTCAGCAGAACCAGCGTGCCGAGGCGCGATCGCATCATGGAGCGAGGTTCACTTTCGGTTGAACCGCGCCGCCTTGGACGCCGAGACCGCCGCTCTTCGCCTTCTGCAGCTCCTCGTCGATGATCGTCTTGAAGCGCTCCAATGGCTGTGCGCCCGTCAGAAAGCGACCATTCACGAATGTCGCTGGCGTCCCCCGTGCCTCGAGTTTGTCTGCGAGAGCCTTGTCTGCATCGATGACGCTCTTCCACTTCTCGGTGCGTACTGCGGCCATCGTTTTCTGCACATCGAGGCCGAGCTGCTTCGCGAAACCCTCGAGTGTTTGCTCCGAGAGGTTCTGCTGCTCGCCGAACAAGAGATCGTGCGCCGCCCAGAACGTCTGATCACCCTTCTGCGAGCGGGCCTCCATGGCGAAGTTCGCGGCCGGCACGGCGTTCTTGTGGAAGGGGAGGGGGTTATTCTTCCATACGAAGCGGATGCTCGTCCCGTAGGTCTTTCGGAGCTCCTCGAAGGTGCTCTCGATACGCTTGCAGAACGGGCACTGGAAGTCCGAGAAGACGACGAGGGTGACCGGTGCCTTCGGGTTGCCGAGGACGGGGCTCGTGCCGACGGGAACATCGTGCACGGTCGTCGTGTCGGGAGCTTTGTAGGTATCGGTGTTCGCACCGACCGAAGGGGGAGGCTCGGCGCGCTTGTTGCGCGTCGACATCGTGACGTAGATACGGTCGCGCGGCGTCCCGGCGCGGCGCTCGTTCTCCGCTTTCGTGAGCTCTTCGTCGATGACGGTCTTCCACTTCTCGAAGGGCTGCGCGCCGCTGACCTTCACGCCGTTGATGAACGCACACGGCGTTCCCGAAACGCCTGCGGCCTTCGCCTCGTCGTGGTCGACATCGACCTTGCTCGCCCACTTGTGGGACGCCAAGTTCGCTTTGAAGCCCGCGATGTCGCGCACGCCGACATCTTTCGCCCAGAGGATGAGGTTCTCGTCCGTGAGCGACTGCTGGTTCTTGAACGCGTAGTCATGGAATTTCCAGAACGCTGCGGACCCTTTCAGTTCCATCACGCCGGCGCCTGCCTCGGCCGCAGGCTTCGCTCGGTTGTGGAACGAGAGCGGCTCGTTCTTCCAGATGATGCGGAGATCCTTTGGCAGGTACGTGCTCTTGATTTGTTCGAGCGTTGGCACGAGGCGCCCGCAGAAGGGGCACTGGAAGTCGGAGTAGAGGACGAGCGTCACCGGCGCGCTTCGGTCGCCCCACATCGGGTCTTTGCTCGTGACGGGAATGGGCGACTGGGAATCACTCCAGCTCCGGGGTTTGCAACTCGTGCCGAATACCGTGAAGATACACAGAACGAGGAGCCCAACGAAGCGCGCGAAGGAGGAGCGTCCGGGATGCTGCATGGGCCCGTTGTAGCGCAAAATGGGGCGACGCTACTTTCGAATGCGTTTTTGTGCTGCCACGATGTCGATGGCATGGAGCTTCGGGCAGGCGCTCTCGAGCGACGCTCGTTGGCTTTCGTTCAAGTTCCAAACGAACAGTCGTCGAAGATGGCACGGTTCGCCGCGCACGGGCTCCGGTGGGGACCAGTAGTCGAACGACTGGCGCAAGAGACCGCACGCATGCGGCACATCCAGCACGGTGCTTCCGGCGTTCTCCGCGTCGAGCATGTCCAAGTGCAAAAGCGACGGGCGAGCACAAAGGTCCAAGAGCGCGGCAGGGTCTTGATTGGTGGCTGCCGGGCCTCGCACGGTCAAGTACCGGAGTTCACGAAACGCTCGAAATTCCTGCCATGACGCGGGCTGCTCGAGCCCGACGGCAATGCCGCGTACGCGTGCGAGGAACGTGGGCGCCGCGCCACGGAGGACACGAAGGTCTTCTTCGCCGCTGCACGTTCGGTAGTTGTTCCTCCTCGGTTGGGGGCAGAGCGAGAGGTAGAGGCTTCCCGCGCCGAGGCTCTCCAAGCAACGAAGGTGTTCGGGCGCGAGGCCCTGCTCGATGGTCAGCAGGAGGCGCCGGAGCTTCTTTCGGCGAAGCAGGTCGCCGAGGTTCGCGTTGCAGAATTCCTCGCCCGTTCCGATGATGGGCTTGTCTTCGAGCTTGCCCTTGCTCCGCACGATGAGCTCTAGGAACTCCGGACGGTCTCCGAGGCCCGAGTAACGGAGCCGCAGATAGTCCTCCGGCGGCCTCGTCATGCTCGTCACGCCCGGGGGAAATTCACGACGTCGTTCCCAACCCACGGCGGAGTCCCACTCGAGCTCCTCTCCATCTTCGGAGGGTTCCGGCGCGCTTCGATTGTCTGGTTCTACCCGAGGCTGCGTCGCCGATACCGAAGGGGAGACGTTCGTGCCTTGCGCACTCTGCGGAGCGGAGGGACTCGACGCGCATGCGCCGAGTGAAAGCAGTACGATTGCGGATAGAATGGCGGTGGCGCATCGTGCGGACGATGAAGTGCGCGCGCATTGTCTCATTCCACGCAGCATGATGGGCGTGCAGACGTGTGTCACGACGAATCGTCGCGCGACGGAGAGCCGCAGCGCTACGCGGTGCCGAGCCTCAGCTTGAGGTACTCCGCTATTTCCTGTGCCGTGTCGATTCCGACGAAGGGAAGAAACCACGCCGACGAGCCTGGACGGTTGGCCTCGATGAAGTAGAAGCGACCGTCCTTTCCTTTGATGAGGTCGACACAGGCCCAGCGGAGGTCGACGCCCCGAAGGAACGTCAAGATGGCCTCCGATACGCTCGGCGGAAGGTCCATCCGTGACCAGGGGACATTCGCGTTGTCATAGACGCGCCAATCCATGCGTGCGCGTTCGGAGGCCGAGGAGTCGATCTTGCAGGCAAGGATTCGCTCGCCGACCACGAGGGCACGAACCTCGTATTCCTTGTCGACGAAGGCCTGGAAACTACAGGGCGCGCGCTCCAGCGACTCCAGTGTCCCTTCCAAGTCTTCCGGTTCGATGAGGCGCGGGGGAATGCCATTTCCCGCGACCGTGAATTCTCGAAAGAGCACTTTGCCGGGGTGCTTCTTTGCGAAGGCCCGAAGCACCTCGGGGTCGTTCGTACAAATCGTGTCTGGCACGTCGAGGCCAGCGCGCTTCGCCGCGATGAGCTCAGCGAGCTTGTTCTGCCATTCCGGGCTTCCATTGAACGGATGCGACGGAAGCCAGACGACGTCGTCGCGAAGGAGGCCGCGCAAGTCGCGCAGGACTTGTCGCCATCGCTCGAAAAAGATCGCTTCGTCGTTCAGCTCGGTGGCTGGTGCGACGCGCCAAGGAAAAGGGGGCGTCCAGATGACGGCCGCGACGTCGTGCAAGCGCAGAACGGCATCTCCCGCACGAATCGTTGCGCTCTCATGCGCCAGGACGTCGATCGAAATGGATCCCAGGTCCGGCAGGTCGTCGAAATCGAGGAAGAAGTACTTGAGACCCGCTTTCGGCAGGTGCTCGAGCAGGTGCTTGTTCAGAACGCCCGTGCTGAAAACGAGTACGACGTTCTGTCGCTCCGCGGAGGGTTCGTAGTTCGTCTGGACCGAGACCTCGACCGGCTCGTCGGGCTCGTCGAAGCGCGCCGCTTCTACGGGGTCGTGCGGCGTCCATGTCCATTCGGCGACGGGGACCGCAGTCGCTCGCATCGCAGGGTCGACATGGAAGAAGCGGCGGCCAAATATCTCGATGCTCAAGGGGACCTCGGAGTACTCACGATGAGAGAAAGGTCTCCCGCGAGAGTGCGAGAGACCTTCGTCTCGGTTCTGACTCAGGCGCCCAGCGTGATGCCGGTGGCCTTGTTGCCAGACTGATCGGTGTACGTCGTGAGCTTGCCCGAGTTGGAGCCGTTGCCGTACTGGTCGAGCGATCCCTTTGCAGCGGCTGCACCGGCCTTGAGCGAAGCCATCGTGGTCACCTTGAGCTTCTTCACGGCCTTGGTCTTGGTGATGCCTTCGTCTTGGGTCGCAACAGTAGAATCGTGTTCGAGGTGCAGGGACATGGGATCAACTCTCTTTCTTGTGGCCGCGGCAGACGCGATCGCTGCTTTCGCAGAACCCCGATCGCGCCTGGAAAAGGCCACGTGTTTCACGGCGTTTCTGAGCGCGTATCGCTCATCCGCCGTGTTTCTCCTTGATTGCAGACGTCGTGCCACGTCAGAAATTTGTCGATTTCGCGGAAATTGCGAGGGTTCGGCCTCGGCGTTTCCATGCGCATTGGCGGGCCGGTCCTCGTCTCGCACGAAAGTGTCGCGCACGGCACAACAACGGTATCTCGCGCATCGACAACGCGCGTTCGTATGTAAAATGCACGTAATCAAACGCGCTCGACCCAGAGATGCGGTGGCCGTCTTTGCTCCATGAAAAAAGCCCGGCTCCTTTCGGAACCGGGCTGTCTGGCGTTTCGCTATCGCTACATTTACGCAGTCTAGCGTTTCGCTATCGCTACATTTACGCAGTCTAGCGTTTCGCTATCGCTACATTTACGCAGTCTAGCGTTTCGCTATCGCTACATTTACGCAGTCTAGCGTTTCGCTATCGCTGCATTTACGCAGCGTCAGCTTTTCGCATCACTTCGCTTCGGCGAGGGCCTTCTCGATGGCTTTCTTGAACTTCCCGTAAGGCTGCGCGCCGTTGATGAAGTAGCCATTGATGACGAAGGCGGGCGTGCCGCTGATTTGCGCGTCGTCAGCGACCTTGGACTCGCTGTCGACGATGGCCTTGTGCGTACGCGCATCGAGTGCCGCCTTGAACTTGTTCTCGTCGAGCTTCAGTTCTTTGGCGTAGCCCATGAGCGCCTCTTGGCCGAGCGCCTTCTGGTTCTTGAAGAGGATGTCGTGCATCTTCCAGAAGCCGTCGTTGCCCTTTTGCTTGAGGGCTTCACGCGCTGCTTCCGACGCGAGCGGAGCGTCCTTGTGCATCGGGAGCGGCTTGTCGCGCCAAACGAACTTCACCTTGTCGCCGTAGTTCTTGAGAACCTTGGCAACGGTGGGCTCGACGCGCGAGCAGAAGGGGCACTCGAAGTCCGAGAACTCTTGGATGAGGACCTTGGCGTTCGCGCTTCCGCGGAACGGCGCATCCTTCGGGGGAGCGGGAACCGTCTTCTTCTCGAAGGTGGGCTCCGGCGCAGACTTTCCATCCTTGATGAGTTCGTCGTAGACCTTGGCAGCCGGCGTACCCTTCTTGATGAGGTCGTCGGCCTTCTTGATCTCTTCGTCGATGATCGTCTTGAACTTGTCGAAGGGCTGCGCACCGACGAGGCGGCGGCCGTTGACGAACATGTGGGGCGTTCCGTTGGCCTGAACGTCCTCACCGAGCTCGACGTCGGCGTCGATTTCCTTCTCGTACTTGTTGTCCTTGATAGCGGCCTTCACCTTGTCGACGTTGAGGCCGAGCTTCTTCGCAACCTCTTCGAGGTCTTGGTCCTCGAGCTTCGGCTGCGATTCGAAGAGCGCGTCGTGTGCTTCCCAGAAGCCCTTTTCGCCCTTTTGAGCGCGCGCTTCCATGGCGAGGTTCGCGGCCGGCGTGGCGCGCGGGTGGAACGGAAGGGGCTCGTTCTTCCAAACGAAGCGGACCTTGTCGCCGTACTTCTCGCGGATCTCCTTGAACGTGGGTTCGACCTTCTTGCAGTAGGGGCACTGGAAGTCGGAGAAGACGGCGATCGTGACTTGCGCGTTCGCGTTGCCGAGGACGGGGCTCGAACCGACCGGCACCTTGTGCACGGTCTTGGTGTCCTCCTCCTCTTCCTCGTCCTCACCCTTGCCCTTGGCGGGCGCGTTCTTCTTGTTCTCCGTGGACATGGCCACGTAGATCTTGTCCTTCGGCGTGCCGCTCTTCAGCTTGGCGTTCGCCTTCTCGAGCTCTTGGTCGATCGTCGCCTTGAACTTGTCGAAGGGTTGCGCGCCGCTCAGCAGGACGCCGTTGATGAACGAAGCGGGCGTGCCGTTGACGCCGGCGGCCTTCGCCTGGTTGTGGTCCTTCTCGACCTTGTCTGCCCACTTGTGCGAGGAGAGACCGGCCTTGAACTTCGCTGAGTCGGTAACGCCGGCTTCCTTGGCCCACGCGACGTAGTTGTCTTCGTTCAGACCTTGCTGGTTCTTGAAGGCGCGGTCGTGGAACTTCCAGAACGCCTCGGAGCCCTTCATTTCCATGACGCCCTGCGCGGCCTCGGCGGCGGGCTTGGCGTTGTTGTGGAACGGGAGGGGTTCGTTCTTCCAGATGATGCGGACCTTGTCGGGACCGTACGTCGTGCGAACCTGGTCGAGCGTAGCTTCGACGCGGCTGCAGAACGGGCACTGGAAGTCGGAGAAGAGGACGATCGTGACGGGGGCGCCACGGTTGCCCCACATCGGGTCTTTGCTGTCGACGGGCACGGGCGACTCGCTGTCGCTCCACGCCGCGCCGCCCGAAGCGTTGTCGGCAGAGATGCCGTCAGACTTCAGATTCTTGCGATCGTATCCCCACATCAAGAGGGAGCCGGCGAGGAAGCACAGAAGGAAGCCGATGATGGCCACCCCCGTGTTCATCCCACCGCCCTCGTAGCGGTTCTCCGGCTTTCCGGATTTCTTGTCGTTGTCACTCATGACTGTTTTTTACCTATTATATGTATGTTGCATTGAAATCAGTGCAAGGTGCGGGCGCGCGAAGGCGGAGAGCCGCGTTCGTGCGGGCAAACGTCGCGAAAATGCAGTGACGCATTCGCGCGAAGGAGGCCCGGACCTTGCGAGAAATGGGAAAGCGACGCCTTTCGGCGCAGCTGCCGTTACCGAGGCGGCCGCTCGAGCCCCACGGATACGCCCGGGCGGAAATGCCCAAGCGCGTGACGGGGCCACGAAACTTCCGAGAACACGCGCACGGGAAGTGCGAGGAACGTCGGAAGAATGCTCTCGGGACCAGACGGAGAGAGGTCGGTCGCTTTCTGCGGGAAGTCTTGTTGCCAGAAGGCACCGCGCTCGTCGGCACTTTCGGCCTGCTCGTCGGAAGAAGCGATGGCGCCATCGATGGAGACGTCAGGCACTTCGAGCGAAGGTGCTTCGACGAAGGTGACGGCGCAGCGCTTGTCGCACTGGGGGGCGTCCGCGCGGGCAACCGACGCGGTGGTCCAAACCACCAGCATCGCTACCAGCGAAACGGCTAGCCGCAGCACGAGCCTGAGCATCGAAGGGAGTTATGCACCCGGCCTACCCATTCTGGCAAGTCCGGCAACTCCGAAGACCAAGGCAGAGCTTGAACGGCTGCGCAGTATGCGGTGAGAACCGAGGGGGTACGGATAGGAAGACGGACCGCGGAGCGCGGGGTCGCGGCTTCGTTTCCGCTCCGCAGAGAATCCTCGGTCGCATGTCTGGACGCCTCCCGACGAGGCGGCCGAGTCGGCGGCTGTTGACCGAGGATTTTTGCGTTCGCTCTCCCTTCGCCGCGCCCCGCGCCCCGCTCGATTGGGAGATTCCCAACCGGTTCGGACGGCGCGTTCGATGCCGGTCCATGTTGGATCAAGCCACGCGCAAAACGTGATGGGCTAGTCGAAGTCGATCATGGCGCCGACCATGGCGCCTAGGAACGAGGCTGCTGCAGGAGCCACAGCCGATGCGATTTCCGCATTCTGCTGATGGGAAATCTGTTGCTGACGCGCTTGGATGCGCTCCCTCGCGCCGGCGAACGCTTCACGGCACGAGAGGCAGTTCGAACAGTTGTGTGGAGAAAGCGCGCCGCAGAAAAGGCAGCTGACGACGAGCCATGTGCGGCACTGACCGCACTGCTGCTTGCCCCAGCGACAGGACGTGCGGCAGCTCGGACAGGGGACCGCGTACTGAAGGGCCTGTGCGGAGACCGGATTGCGACAGTAGAGACAGTGAACGAACTCACCATTGTCGGGCGCACCACAGCTTTGACAGACAGCTTGCATCACCCTCGAGAATAGCCCAACCAATGGCGCATGCTAGGCTCGGCTTCGATGACGCCGAATGGGTCCCATGCCGCGCCCTCGCCCGAACTCGAGTCGCTTCGTGCGCGCATCGGGGAGATCGACGCACAGATTCTTACCTTGGCGCTCGCACGTACCGAGGTGATCGGAAAGATTGCCGCGGAAAAAGAGCGTCTTTCCTTGCCCGTGCGTGATGACGAGCGGGAAAGGGCCCACGTGGCGGTATTGCTCGACGAGGCGCGCGGGCGCGGCGCCGGGAACCGAGAGGCGTCGTTCGTACGCGAAGTATTCGAAGGGATTTTCGAAGCCTCGCGCCGCCTACAAAGCCGTCAACGGTGACCCGGGCTGAACGAAAGGCAGAAACGCGTGCTACGGTGCAGCCTCCTTCCGCATGCACCTTCGAGGCGACGAACGAAAGCGGCTCACGATCGCGGGGGCCTTCGCCGAGCGCGGCCATCTCGTCTTTGCCGAACTCGCCGACGCGTCGCGCGTGCTCGAGGCGCTCTCCCAGCAAGACCCGAAGCGCGTACTCGACCTCAGACCTTCGGAGCTCTTTGCGCTGGGCTTGCTCCACGAGATCTCCCACGCCATCACGACCTTCGCGGCGCGCATGCAGCCGCGGCTCTTCGAACGCGCCGGCGAACTCATCGCGAAGGAACTGGGCGCGCCA
The DNA here is from genome assembly GCA_046351415.1 of Polyangiaceae bacterium. Classification (GTDB taxonomy): domain Bacteria; phylum Myxococcota_A; class Polyangia; order Polyangiales; family Polyangiaceae; genus JABFRG01. Next base: position 72,981 of record JAXLYO010000011.1, read on the forward strand.
GTCGATGAAGCCCTCCTCCGATCGACCGAAGCGTTTCCGCCCGAGAGCGTGCTTTCCGGCAAGTTGACGCCCGAGGCATTCCTCGCGTCCACACCGGAAGACGCAGACGGCATGACGGGAAGAGAGGCCGTGCTCGAGGAACAGCTCCTCCTCGAAGTGGCCCGCGCGAACCCCGTGTTTCGTCGCGCCGCCGAGCTCTTCGACGACGCGGCGCTCCACGAGGACGAAACGTACGTGGCCTTTTCGAAGCGCATTCTGCCGGCGATCAATGCGGTCGACACGTTCAGCGACGAAGGCCGAGCCGCCCACCCATCGCTGCTCGGTGCGAAGGACGCGGCACTCGGTCACGAAGGGCTCGTCTCCTGGCTGACGGCGCCGGCCCTCGCTGCGCCCACGTCGCTCGAGTCTCAGCTCGAATACGCGCTCGTTCGGTTCCGTCACGTCATCGAACCGGCAGGGCTCTGGAAGCGAGCGCTCTACGCGCGGTCCCTCCTGTCGGACGAATCGCGCTTCTTCCAGCGTCGGAATGCGGCCGGCGTCTTCGAACCACTCAGCGCCGAAGAAGTGCTGTTTGCCGTCGGAACGGGCAAGCCCGACGGCAAGGTCGACGATATTGTGCAATATGCACGCGATACGAACTGGATGCCCAACGTCGTGCTCCTCGCGAAGTCCACGCTCGTGTGGCTCCACCAACTTTCTCATCGCTACGGGCGGCCCATCGAACGTCTCTCCGACATCCCCGACGAAGAGCTCGCCGAGATCGCGCGGAGAGGCTTCACTGCCCTGTGGCCCATCGGCTTGTGGAAGCGCAGCGAAGCGAGCCGCAAGATCAAGGTGCTGACGGGGCAGGCCGACGCCGCCGCATCTGCCTATGCGGTCCAGAGTTACGAGATCGCCGAGGAGCTGGGCGGTGAAGCGGCGCTCCAAGACTTGCGCGCGCGCGCCAAGCGTCATGGCATTCGGCTCGCATGCGACCTCGTTCCGAACCACTGGGGGCTCGATGCGGAATGGGTGGTCTCGCACCCGGAGCGCTTCGTGCAGACGGACACCATTCCGTTCCCAGGATATCGGTTCGATGGCCCGAACCTCTCGTCGGATGCGCGCGTCTCGCTCTTCCTCGAGGACGGCTACTGGGACCGTTCGGATGCTGCAGTCGTGTTCAAGCACGTCGAGAGCGCGACGGGCAAAGTGCGCTACCTGTACCACGGCAACGACGGCACGACGACGCCGTGGAACGACACCGCGCAGCTCGACTACCTGCAGCACAGCGTACGCGAAGCCGTCACGCGCGAAATCGTCTCTATCGCGAAGCGCTTTCCGATCATTCGGTTCGATGCAGCGATGGTTCTCGCCAAGCAGCACGTACGCAGGCTCTGGTACCCGGCCGTGCACGCTGACGGCACCGCGGGTGACTGCATTGCTTCGCGTGGGGCCTTCGCCATGAGCGATGAAGAGTTCGAGCGCGCGATGCCAACGGAGTTCTGGCGTGACGTGGCGAATACCGTAGCGCAAGAAGCGCCCGACACGTTGCTGCTCGCCGAGGCCTTCTGGATGATGGAGGGCTACTTCGTCCGCAGCCTCGGCATGCACCGAGTCTACAACTCGGCCTTCATGAACATGCTCCGCAACGAAGACAATGCCGGCTATCGGAAGGTGCTGCGCAAGGTGCTCGATTCGGATGCACGCGTCCTCGAGCGGTTCGTGAACTTCATGAACAACCCTGACGAGCTTCCTGCGGTCGTCGGCTTCGGTGATGGAAACAAATACTTCGGTGTGTGTACGCTCCTCGCGACGATGCCGGGCCTCCCGATGTTCGGACACGGACAATTCGAAGGCTTCTCTGAGAAGTACGGCATGGAGTACCGTCGCGCGCTCCACGCCGAGACGCCGAATCCGTGGCTTCTCGCGAGGCACGACCGCGAGATCGTGCCGCTCTTGGCGGAACGCGCACGTTTCAGCGGCACCGACGCGTTCGTGCTGCTCGACTTCGTTGCCCCGGAAGGGCACGTAGACGAAGACGTGCTCGCCTACGCCAACGGTCGGGGGGTCGACAGGGTGGTCGTCGTGTACAACAACGTCAATCGTCCAGCCTCGGGCAAGCTCGTGGGCCTCGGCCCCGGCGGCCCCGCCTACGACTTCTTCGACGGCTCGCTCGTGACGGACGATGTTGCCACGCATGCGTTCGAACTCGGAGGGTATGGCTTACGGGTTCTTTCCGGCAATCCGAGCGGAGTTGCCTCGAAGGTGCCCGCAGCGGCAGAGGCCGAAGCGCCCGTGTCGTCGCTTCGCATCGGCGAAGAAGTTTCCTTCTCACCCGACGACGACGAAGCGGCGAAGTCCGTCGTTCAAGCGCTCTCCGGTCTCCCCGCGGACGCGCCGCAGCTCGCAGCGCTTCTCCTTCGCCTCGAACGCGGTCGCGAAGTTCTCGCCAAGCTCCGCACGCTCGGGGAAGAGGCCCACGAGCCCGTCGTTCTCGCCGTGTCGGGCCTCCCTCTGCGCGCCCCGAGCAAAGACCCGCTCTCGCTTCTTCTCCTCGCATGGGTTCTTTCCCCCCTTGGGGGTGGTCTCGACTACCTGATCGAGCAGCGCGTCCTCGATGCACAGCTTTCGAAGATTGCAAAGTACACCTTCCGTGTGCCTCCCGATGAGACCTCGGAGGACGAATTGCTCACGTGGGAGAAGCGTGTGGCTCATTGGCTCGAAGAGCCCGAAGCGCGTGCACTCCTCGGTGTCCACGAGGCTCTCGGACGCCAATGGTTTCACCGAGAGGCCTTTCATCGCATGGTCGCCTGCACGATCATCCGCGCGGCCTTCGACACCCCCGAGGGCGTCACCGAGCTCCTTTCCGTCGCCAAAGAGCTGCGCGAGGTGGCGGAAGGCGCAGGCTACGAAGTACCGAAGCTTCGCGAAGCCCTTTTGATGGATACGGAGCAAGAATGAAGCGCACGTTCAGGTCTGCCACGTCCTTTCGTTCGGTGTCTTTCACCCTAGCTGGAAGCTTCGCGCTTCTCGCGCTTGCGTGCGTCGACCCTCCTTCACCCGCGAAACAACCGGGCCCCGACTCCGTCACGGCGGTCACGGCGGTGGTGACGAGTCCCACCGCGACACCCCGATCTCCCACCGAGCCGCCCAAAGACCAGCCGAACGCGCGCATCATGCCCAAGGTCGACAATCACTGCGTCACCGATGCCGATTGCGTCCTCGTGGAGCGCGAGCTCGTCGACGCGCCGCTCCATCACACCTTTGCGTGCTGTCCGTCGTGCGCTTCGAATGCCGTCGCTCGGAGCTGGGTTCCGACATTCGATCGCGCGTGTGCCGCAACGCCAGCTCCCATGTGTCCTCCGCTCGGCTGCGTGCACAGGCCCATGCACCCCGCGTGCGAGAGCGGCCTCTGCGTGGCCAATCACTGACGGTCACGTTTCGCGAAAGCGTCAGGGCTTGGGGTGCTTCGCGTCGTGAGGCGAAGGCGTTGTCCTCGAGGAGACTTTGTCACACATGCGGTTCCAACGTATGTCTTTTCAGGGGAGACGGTGTCGGCGTCGGGCGCACGCTGGTGCAATTTTCCCCCACCAGTTCAATTTGCCGTTTCGGGTGGCCGTGCCCCCACTCGGCCGTCGAACCTGACCCGAGGGAGGGGCGGGATGTCAGTTCGCTCCCCGCGCGAGCCTTGGCATGGACGTCGCTATGAGGAAGGTCGAGACAGCCCACTTCGTTCCTGACCTTCACCGAAAGAGGCCCACCATCATGAACATCCGCCGCATCATCTCTCTCTGCTCCGCTTCCGCACTCCTCGGCTTCGGCCTGATGGCATGTGCAGTCGATTCGACCGGAGACGAAGATGCATCGGAGTCCTCGTCGGCCATCCAAGGTGTCGTCCCGGCGCGCCCCGCCCCGACGAATCCGTGCATGTACATCAAGTGTGCGGCTGGTTACACGTGTGACCCGAAAGTCGGCGGCTGCGTTGCCAATCCGAAGCCGCTCATCTGTCCGCTCTCGCGTTGCGCCCCCGGCTATCACTGCGAAGAGCCCACCGGCTGTGTTCCGAACTTCGATTGCTCGACGGTTCGCTGCGCTTCGGGTACTCGCAACGTCCCGACGCTCGGCTGCTGCCTCCCGACCTGCGGCGGCATCCGTGGTCTCGCATGCGCGAACGGCGCCAAGTGCGTCGACGATCCGACCGACAGCTGTGACCCGCAGAACGGCGGTGCTGACTGCGGCGGCGTATGCGTGGGCGGTGGCGCGAGCAATACCGCAACGAAGTAACAAGTACGATAAGCTCACGGAGTGAGCTCCGGAGTGCGTTGGCCGCGTCGTGTCCTGGCAGTCTCTGCCATCGCGATCGCGGCCCTTGCTTCTTGTAGCGCGAGCACGGACGACGTGCCGCCGGGCACGTGCCCGACCACCGTTTGGTACGCGCCGAAGAGCGAAAGCGCCGTCGTCTCCGTCGTAGGTGACTTCAATGGATGGGCTCGTCCAGGAGTTCTCCTCGATCGAACGACGACGCCCGGATATCGCGCTGCCCGCATCCCGTTTGCCCCGGGCGAGCAGCGCTACGTCATCCTGGACGACGGTACCGCGGTCCTCGATGCGACCATCGGTACGACGTCGTTTCACGATGGCGCCGAAGTGTCGTTTCGCAACGTGCCCGATTGCCGAAAGGCGAGCATTCACGTGGCGAGTGCACAGACGAAACGGGGCACCGCGACGTTCGACCTTCGCTTCGACAAGGGCCTCGAAGGCGCCGAAGTCGACCTTGCAAGCGTTCGGCTGTTCGGGCAGGGGCAGCGGGAGGACGAGGAACTCGACGTACCGCACGCGCTCACCGCGACCACGACCGGCGCCACGCTTTCGCTGACCAGCATGCCACCGGGAAAGACGCGCGTTCGCATCGTCGCGAAGGACAAGGGGGGCTTACCGCTCACGGAAGTGTTCGCCACGGCTTGGAACACCGCAGACGACACGCCGTTTTCCCCCGAAGACGCGATCGTCTATCAAGTCATGGTCGACCGTTTCGAAGGCCCCTCGGGTCCTCTTGCGCCTCCCGCTTCTGCAGGGGGCCGCGCGGGAGGGACTCTGTCGGGCCTCTCGGCTGCCATTGCGCGAGGCGACTTCGAGAAGCTCGGTGTGAACGTGCTGTGGCTCTCGCCGCTCTACGAGAATCCGAAAGGGGAGTTTCCCGGCACCGACGGCAACCTCTATTCGAGCTACCACGGCTACTGGCCCATCGCACCTCGCTCGGTCGACCCGCGCCTCGGCACCGAAGCAGACCTGAAGGCGCTCGTACGAACGGCGCACAGTCGTGGGCTTCGCGTCATATTCGACGTGGTGCCGAACCACGTGCACCAAGAACATCCCTATGCATCTCGCGCCGGATGGGTGCAAGGTACAGCTGGTGCCTGCACCTGTGGAACGCCGAGCTGTCCGTGGGCTGACCACATCGACGACTGCTGGTTCGCTCCGTACATGCCGGACCTCGCGTGGAAGAACCCGGCGGTCGCGAAGCAGCAGGCAGAAGACATCGTCTACTGGCTCCGCGAATTCGATGCCGATGGCATTCGCATCGATGCCGTTCCCATGGCGCCGCGCGCTGCAAGCCGAAGGATCGCTGCCGAAGTACGTGCCCGATTCGAGCACCCCGGAAACAAGGTTTGGATCATCGGCGAGAACTTCACGGGCCCGGCCTTCCCACCGGACCCGAAGAAGGAGGGCGAGAAGGAGGCCGCCGCCGCAGGGTCGTTTGCGCTTCTTCGCTATTACTTGGGCCCCATCGGCCTCGACACGGAGTTCGACTTTCCCCTCATGTGGGCCCTTCGCAGCGCAATCGCCGAAGGCACGACGGGCATGAACGATCTGTCCGACATGGTTCGTGCGGGAGAGTCGGCGTTCGCAGGGTCGGGCGCCACCATGGGACTCATGATCGGCAACCACGATGTATCTCGATTCGCTACCGTGACCGCGGGTGATGGCGAGGGCGATGGATGGGTGCCTGCGCCTTGGCCCACTTCGCAAGTGACGTATCGCAAACAATCACTCGCGCTCTCCATCGTGCTTGCTTTGCGCGGCGCGCCCTTCCTCTACTACGGCGACGAGTTTGCGATGCCCGGGCACCGCGACCCCGATGCACGAAAGGTCATGCCCCGACCTTCCGATCTCTCGCCCTTTGCGCGCGCGGTGTCCGAAAAGGTCAGTCACATGGCGCGCCTCCGACAGTGCGCGCCGGAGCTTCGACGCGGGACCTATCGCCTTCTGTTCGCCGATCGCGAGCACTGGGTATTTGCGCGCGAACTCGCAAGCGCCTCGGAGTCAGCGGGGCGCGGTCGTGCACCGAGTGCCGCGCTGGTGGTCGTCACGCGAGAGCCCGCTGTGGTCGCTCCCCTCGAAATTCCTCTGCCAGATTTGCAAGAGGGAACGTACTTCGACGCCGAATCGTCCGAAACACTCGACGTGCGCCAATCCTTGACTAAGTTGCCCAGCGCACCGCTCGAGGTACGCGTCTTTTTGCCGCCCGGGCACCCTTGCCATCCACCACCATGAAATCGTTCCTCCTCCTCGTCGCGCCACTTCTGGTTGGCGCATCGTTCATGGCGGCCTGCGGCAGCTCCGACGTGAAGGACAAGGACTACGGCTCCCCGCCAGACCCATCGATCTTCGACCCCGGCAACGGCGGTTCGAGCAGCGGTTACGGTTCTTCCGGCGGCAACCCCGTGGGCTTCGTGTGTCCCGAAGAGTTCAAGACGTGCCCCTCCGAGTTCACCTATCCGGACAAGGGAGAAACCTCCGTCGAGCTTCGCGGCGATTTCGGCGGCCCCGACACATGGGTCACGGGCGCTCCCATGACGAAGTCTGGGGGCAAGTGGCGTGCGACGGTGTCCGTCCCACTCGGAAAGCCTGTGCAATACAAGTTCTTCGTCAATGGCAACACGTGGACCATCGACCCCGCACAGCCCAAGTCGACCGATGGGCAGGGAAACGAGAACAACACGTTTGCGGGCACGACCTGCGAGAACCCGAAATGCGAGGAGCCCGGTGCGGTCGCTCCGGGAGTGTTCGATTGGCGCGATGCGGTCATCTACTTCGCCTTCGTCGATCGCTTTGCCGATGGCGGCGTCGCCAAGTGCAACGTCTCTGACGAGGGCGGTCCTCTGCCGGCCATCGCGAACTATCAAGGCGGCGACTGGCCCGGCATCACCCAGAAGATCACCGAGGGCTACTTCACGAATCTAGGCGTCAACACGCTGTGGCTCACGGTTCCTCTGAACAACACCGAGAACCCCGGGCGCGGCGTCGGCAGTGACACGCACAATTACTCCGGCTACCACGGCTACTGGCCCAAGGTCGATTCGTCGTCGCCTTCGAACCTCAGCGTGGAAAGCTGCTTCGGCACGTCGGCCGACTTGAAGACGCTGGTCGACGCGGCGCACGCAAAGGGAATCAAGGTCCTCTTCGACTACGCGATGGTGCACGCCCACAATACGTCGGGGGTGTTCCAGTCGAACCCGTCGTGGTTCTGGCCGAACGACAATGGCAAAGGCGGCAACTGCATCTGCGGCGAAGGTTGTTCGTGGGACGCTCTCCCCGATCGCGAGCGCTGCTGGTTCACGCCCTACTTGCCGCACTGGAACTACACGAACCAGGCGGCGCGCGACTACTCCGTGACGAATGCCGTCGAGTGGTCGAAGCAGTTCGGTGTCGACGGCTTGCGTCTCGACGCGATCAAACACGTCGACATCAGCTGGCTCACGCAGCTGCGCACGCAAATCAAGCAGCAGATCACGCAGAACCAGACGCCGCCGCAGCGCTTCTATTTGGTCGGCGAGACCTACGACTTCGGTAGCCGACCGACCTTGAAGAGCTACGTCGACCCAACGACGAAGCTCGACGGCCAGTTCGACTTCCCCCTTCGCAAGTCCGTCGTCGACTCGGTCATCATGCGACAGGCTCCCATGAGCGAGCTCTCGTCGTTCATGGACTCGAACGACTACTACTATGGGTCGACGGCCCTCATGAGCACGTTCGTGGGCAACCACGACCTGCCGCGCGTCATTCACCTCGCGGCAAACACGCGCATCTTCGGTGATGACCAAGGCTCTGACGGCAAGAGCCGCGCCTGGCAAAACCAGCCAACGGCGCCCACGGAGAAAGAAGCCTACGAGCGCCTCGCGAATGGTTTCGCAGTGCTGTTCACGAACCGCGGCATCCCGCTCGTGTACTACGGCGACGAAATTGGCCTGCCTGGCGCGGGTGACCCGGACAACCGTCGCATGATGCAGTTCGCGGGACTCTCCGCGAACCAAACGTGGCTGAAGGACAGACTTGCGCGTCTCTTGGCCATCCGCAAAGACCACCCGGCCTTGCGTCGGGGTATTCGCACGACCCTTCGCGCAGACTCCGACGTGTGGGTGTATGCGCGCACCACCACGGGTGACAGCGTCTACGTCGTCATCAATCGCGGTGACTCGCCGCAGACGGTGGGCGGGCTCCCCAACGGTGCGCTTTCGGAGCTCGTCACGCAAAGTGCGGCGCAGGGTCCAAGTGCCACCATTCCCCCGCGCGAAACGCGGGTCTTCGTGGCGAAATAGGCAATGCAGTAGGCGGAAGAGCGCTCCCTCATGAATCGAATCACCACGACTGCCGTTCTTCTCGGGCTTGTATCGCTCTTCGGAGCTTCCTCCGCGCATGCGACGACGGAACCCTTTCGCAGCATGAAGGCGCTGCCCTCGTCGAACGGTTACGGCGCCATCGCGTGGGACCGGGCGACACAGAAGGTGAACCAGTTCATGGAGCACCCGTATCGCTATCCCGCGGCCGGTGTCGAATCGCGGAACTTCGCGTACGACAGCTACCCCGGCGTCCGCGTGGGCAGCCAGGCGGCGTGGCTCAATACACTGCCCGCGAGCAAGGTGTCCTACGTCCCAGGCACGGGCATCATTCAGGTAGACCGCACCTACGAAGGCGTTGCGCTTTCGGAATTCCACTTCGCGCCGATGGGCCTCGCTGAAAAGGCGAGCGTCATGCTTCTCCGAGCGACGCGCGTCTCAGGCACTGCGCCCATCGATGCGTACGCGCTGTTCAACTTTCATCTCGGCGCCGGAAGCCCTACGCCAGGCGCGAATGCCGAGCAGGCGCTCTACGTGGCTTCGCGCGATGCCATCTACGAATGGGGACCGAGCGGCGTGGCGTTTGCGTATGGCAGCATCGGCGCGTCGAGCTTCCACGGGATGTCGCCGAACAATCCGTTCGCGTCCCTCACGAACGCGCAGAACCTGGCGAACAACGATACGACCGGTGGTGCGCTCGACGACGTTGCGACGGGCTTCCAAAAGTCCCTCGGGTCACCTTCCGTGGGAGCGAGCGCGTGGGCGGGCTTTTACGTCGTGCTCGACCCTGGGGCAGATGCACAGGCGGCAGCCGACCGCGTGCGCACGTGGATCGGCGCGCGCGATGCCGCGCAGATCTACGCCGATGAAGTCACCGCGTGGAACGCGTGGCACAAGCCCACGTTCGCGGGGCTCTCTCCTTCCGAGGCTGACCTCGCCAAGCAATCGGCGGCTGTCCTGCGCATGGCCCAGGTCCGAGAGAGCGGCGCGCCGAACGGACAGATGCTCGCGAGTCTTGCCACGGGCCGCTGGAACATCGCGTGGGTGCGTGACATGGCATATGCGGTCGTCGGCCTCGTGCGGACAGGCCACTACGCCGAAGCGAAGGCCGCCATCCTGTTTCAGCTGAAGGCCGAAGCGAACCAATACAAGTCGTACGTCGCGAACAAGGACTACAAGATCTCCGTCGTTCGCTACTACGGCAACGGCAAGGAAGAGACCGACTTCAACGAAGACGGACCAAACATCGAGTTCGATGGGTTCGGCCTCTTTCTCTGGGAGCTCGAAGAATACATCGACGCCTCCGGTGACACCGGGCTCCTCACGACGGAATTCGGCACCGTGTCGAGCGGCATCGCCGACGTGCTCTTGGCGCTCCAAGAGCCTGGAGGGCTGATCGCGCCCGACTCCTCCATCTGGGAAGTGCACTGGAACGGGAAGCAACGGCACTTCGCCTACACGTCGATCACTGCGGCGCGTGGTCTTTGCGGAGCCTCACGCTTGGCGACCAAGGCCGGCAATGCGGCACTGGGCGCAACGTACATGAATGCGGGCATCAAGGCTCGCGATGCCGTCTTCGCGAACATGCGCACGCCGGCGGGGGCGCTCGCGCAAAGCACCGAAGGCCTCGCCGCGAAAACGAAGTTCCTCGACGCTTCCGTCGTCGAAGCCATGAACTTCGGATTGGTCTTTCCCGACCGCCGCACGGCGCGCGCCACGATGGAGAGCATGGTAGCCGGGCTCGTTCCGCCGAGTGGTCGCGGATTCATGCGAAGCGACATTGGCGCTTGGTACGATTCACAAGAGTGGGTTTTCGTCGACTTCCGCTCGACGCGCGCGCTCGGCCTCCTCGGCGACGTCGCCCGTGAGAGCGCGCTTCACGACTGGAACCTTCGGCAAGCGCAGGAGAACTTCGGGCTCTTCTCCGAGCTCCACGAACGCACTACATCCGAGTACGTCGGGGAAGCGCCCATGGTGGGCTTTGGCGCGGGCTCCTACCTTCTCAGTCTCTCTGATCGCGGCAAGCCTTCCGTTCCTACGTGCGGTGCCTTCCCTGACGAACCGCCCAACCCGAGCGATGCGGGCGCGAGTGACAGCGGACCTCTCTCTCCCATCGATGGTGGCAAAGGCAGCTCCTCGGGAGGTAACAACGTGGAGCCGCGCGCCGAAGACGACGGGTGTGCGATGCACGGAGCAGCGAGTTCGTGGTCACTTTCGGCTCTCTTGGCGGGGCTCGCTACGGTCGCCGCCGCGCTCGTCCGCAAGTCACGGAGGCCCTCGTGAGAATAGAATCCCTCCGCGTGAGCATGCTCGCCGCACTGGGGGCCCTCGCATTCGGGAGCTTCTTCGCGTGCAGCGATTCTCCCAGCGACTACAAGCCGCCGCCGCTCGAATCGGTCGATGCTGCGGCAAAGCGCGATGCGACAGCCGACGCACCGATCGAGGAGCTCGGCCCCTGCAAGACGACACTGACGTTCACGCCTCCGGCGGGGAAGCTCGTGTCATCGGTAGCCGTCGTCGGTGAATGGCAGAACTTCCAGTCGCCGGGGGTGCCGCTCCTCGGACCCGACGAACGAGGGAAGTACTCGGTGTCACTCGAGCTCCCCGCGGGTCTTCACGCCTACAAGTACCTCGTCGACGGTGACTACCAGCTCGACGCAAACCAGCCACGCCGCAAGTACGTGGGCAATATCGAGAACTCCGCCGTGCAGGTGAAGCAGTGCGACATGCCGACGTTTTCGCTCGTGTCACAGAATTTGAAGCGTGCTGCAGCGGGGCAGGGTTCTTACACGGCAACGGTAGCCATGAATGCCCGAGGACGTTTGCCGGACGCCGGGTCCGTGAAGGTTACACTCAAACGGGACGGCGCTGACGTTGGCCCCATTCCGGCGACTGTCGCGGCGAATCAGATTTCGTTTTCGACGTCTGGTCTTTCCGATGGCAAGTACACGGCGGTCGTGACGGGGGCTGCAGCCGGCAAGGCCGCCGAGCCGAAGCGTCTCACCTTTTGGGTCGAAGCAAACACGTTCGAGTGGCGCGACGCACTCATCTACATGGCGATGATCGATCGCCTTGCGGACGGCAACCCTGCCAACAACGTAGCGCCGCCTGGTGGTGTCGATGCACGCACCGTCTACAAAGGTGGCGACCTCGAGGGCGTGACGAACGTCATCAAGAGCGGCTACCTCGACCAGCTCGGCGTGCGCGCTCTCTGGCTCTCGCCTTTCAACACGAACCCCGCGGGCCCCTTCATGGCGGACGACGGCATCCACCAGGCGACGGGGTATCACGGCTACTGGCCCGTCAAGGCACGCGAGGTCGACCCGCGCATCGGCGGGGCCGCGGCGCTCTCGGCGATGGTGAAGGAGGCGCATGCCCACGGCATCCGCGTGCTGATGGACTTCGTGGTGAATCATGTCCACAAAGACCACGAGTACTTCAAGACGCATCCCGAATGGTTCCGCACGGGCTGCGTCTGCGGAACGAACAATTGCGATTGGACGCAGAAGCGGCTCGAGTGCCTCTTCTCCGACTACCTCCCCGACGTGAACTGGAGCGTGCCCGAAGTGAGCGCGCAGTATGCGAGCGACGCAGCCTACTGGATCGACACGTTCGATCTCGACGGCCTCCGTATCGACGCGGTGAAACACGTCGAAGATCTCGCTGTATTCAATCTCACGGCACAGATTCGCGAAGATTTCGAAGCCGCAGGCAATCGCGTCTTCCTCACGGGCGAGACGGCCATGGGGTGGAACGACACGGACCTCGCCGGCAACGCCGAGCAATACGACACCATCTCGCGCTACATGGGCCCCTTCGGTCTCGATGGGCAGTTCGACTTCGTGCTCTATCACGCGGTGCCGTATCGCTCGTTCGCCTACCAATGGAAGGGCATGCTCCACGCCGACTACTGGGCGAAGGCGAGCACGACGCAGTACACGGCCGGTTCCATCATGACGCCCTACATCGGCAGTCACGACACGTCGCGCTTCGTCACACTCTCGAGCTATCGCGACCAAGACGGCGCCCATGCAAGCAGCATCCCTGGAAACAAATGGGACAACATCGCGGGGCCGCCCACCGCAGACGCACCTGCGCGTCATCGACTGGCGCTCGCGTGGCTTCTCGGCCTCCCTGGTGCGCCGCTTCTCTACTACGGCGACGAGTATGGCGAATGGGGCGGTGCCGACCCGAACAATCGCGTGATGTTCCGGGGTAACGGAAGCCTCTCGAGCGAAGAGCAGCAAACCCTCGCTCTCACACGGGCCCTCGGGAAGGCGCGCCAAGAGCTCTTGCCCCTGCGTCGCGGTAGCTACCGAAGCGTGTATGCTACAGAAGAACACCTGGTCTACGCTCGCCAAACTCCCAATGGTGAAGCGGCGCTCGTCGTCCTCAATCGAGGCGATGGTCCCGTGACCATCCAAGCCGAGCTACCGGCGACGCTGACCTTCCCCGTTTCCTCGCTACGCGATCGGCTGGGTGGCCCGAACGGGACCGTGAGCGGCGGAGTTTTGACCCTCGCCCTTCCAGCCCATGGTATGGCGGTGCTCGCCCCGTGAAGCTCCGGTTTTCCTCCATCCTGTCGTCCCTCTTCGTGCTCACGCCTGCCGCCGTCGCGTGGGGTCAGGCCGCTCCGTCGAAAGCCGAAGCGCCGAAAGCCGACGCACCGAAGGTCGAGGGTCAACCGGCTGCGCCCTCCGCGCCACCGCCGAAACCCGAAAACCCGCCTCCGCCGCCCGCGGATGGCTCGCTCGTCGCTCCTATTTCTGGACCTCCCACGTTCCGGCAAGAGGGGAAAGCCCCCGAGGCGCCTCATACGGTCGACGGAGCCAACGAGACGTACCCCGCGGGCAAGTTCGAGTTCGGCTCCTACGGTCGCGTGCGCATCGCGAGCGATCTTCGCGGCGGCACGGGCAGAGTGACGAATGTCGCGGCCTTCGGTCCCCGCACGGACGAAGAGAGCTACAGCGAGTTCGAGCTTCGTCGCGAAGACAAGTGGAAGCCGAACCTTTCGACGCGCATCGTCACGACGCTTGCCCTCTTTCCGCCGTTCTTCCACTTCACGGGCAAGGCGATGCAGAACATCGCGCTCCGCAACCTCTACGCGCAAGCGAGCTATGGCGACTACACGTTCTGGGTCGGCTCGCGTATGTACCGCGGCGACGACATTTACTTGCTCAACTGGTGGCCGCTCGACAACCAGAACACCGTCGGCGGCGGTATCAGCGTCAAGCTACCGAAGGACACAGTTGCGGCCTTCCACGTCGGCATGCAGCGCCTCGACGTCCCTCAGCAAACGCAGGTCGTCCAAGACGTCGCGCCATTCGGATTCGGTGCGACCGACGTTCTCAGGCTCGATCGCCCGCGCATGGTCGAGACGCTCAAACTCACGCACTACCTTCGTAACAGCAAGGGCCGCACGCTTTTTCCCGGCAACGACAAGACGGGCTTCAAGGTCATCTTGTACGGCGAGGCGCACCAGATCGCAGCAGGTGTCCAGCGCGATACCGTCACGAACAAGGACAAGTCCTTGCCGGACGACTATGGCTTCGTCGTAGGCGGGCAGCTCGGGTATTGGACGGGTGTTCGCGATGGGTTCATCCATCTCTTCGCGCGTCATGCTCGCGGCATCGCCGCCTATGACCCGCTCGCCTCTCCTACGACCTTCGCGAACGACATGACCACGGCCGGCGCGAGCGATACGCTCCTGGCAACCGGCGGCAACCTCGAGAGTGAGTGGGTCGGTGTCCAATGGGGCGCGTACATGCGCATGTTTCGCGACGCTTCGGAAGGGAGCACGTCGCGCGAGCGCTACGATGAGGGCTCTGTCGTGGTCCGTCCCAACTTCTTCTTCCACGACCACTTCGGCCTGTCCCTCGAAGGAAGCTACCAACGTCGTCGCTACGCTCTCGCAGACCCGGAAGCCATCGCGGGCGGAGGCGGCGCGCTCACCGCGGGCGTCACGAAGTTCGGCGTGATCCCGTTCTTCTCCCCAGCGGGGCGCGGTTCCTTTCGTCGCCCGCAATTCAGGCTGTTTTACCTTCTCTCGCTGCGCGACTCCGGCGCGAGGCAGCTCTACGCCAAGGAAGACGTGTTCTCGCAGCGCGAGGTCGAGCACTTCCTCGGTCTCGGTGTCGAATGGTGGTTCAACACGACGTCGTACCCATGAAGAAGCGCACCCTTTCCCCCCGCCCATCGCTTTTGGCGCGTGCACTGTCCCCAGTGCTCGCCGTGCTTGCAGCGTCCGCGTGCGTGAGCCTTCCCGAAGAGGGAGACCCCGTGGTTCTCTCGACGCACGTGGGCGACTGGCGCGACGAAGTCATCTACCAAGTTCTCGTCGACCGTTTCGCCAACGGTGACATCAACAACGACTACCAGGTGAAACCCGGTGCCCTCGCACGCTACCAAGGTGGCGATTGGAAGGGCATGGAGGATCACCTCGATTACATCCAGTCGCTCGGTGTAACGACGCTCTGGATCTCACCTGTCGTGCGCAATGTCGAGACGGACGCAGACGTCGATGGCTACCACGGCTACTGGGCCCAAGACCTCACGCAGACGAACCCGCACTTCGGCGACATCGTGTCGCTGCGTTCGATGATTCGTGCTGCACACGCGCTCAAGATGAAGGTCGTGCTCGACATCGTGACGAACCACATGGGGCAAGTGTTCTTCTACGACATGAACCTCAACGGCACCCCGGACATCTACATCGGCGGAACGGGTACCACGTCGCCGGTCACGCGCGTGTCCGAGTTCGACCCCGATTGGGACTTCCGCGGCGTGCAAGCAGCGACGTCGCTCGGCCTCGCAGGTCGCGCGCCCATCGTGTTCATCCAAGACCCGAAGATTCAGCGCATCCCTGCGGCGCCTGGCATTCTCGGCACCGCCCGTGGTTACCACGGCTTCGGCCGCATCTTGAACTACGACGAGGAGAAGCAGACGCGCCTCGGCGACTTCCCGGGCGGCTTGAAAGACGTCGCCACCGAGCTCCCTGAAGTGCGCGCGACTATGGTCGATGCTTACGCCAAGTGGGTCGAACTCGCCGACTTCGACGGCTTCCGAATCGACACGGTGAAGCACGTCGAACACGAGTTCTGGAAGGTGTTCTCGGCGGGCATTCGCGCACGCCTCGACCGCCAGGGGAAGAAGAAGTTCCTCATGTTCGGAGAGGCCTTCGACGGAAACGATCAGCTGCTCGGCAGCTACACACAACCCGGCGAGCTCGATAGCGTCTTCTACTTCTCCCAGCACTATCAGGTGTATCGCGATATCTTCCAGTACGCGCACGACCCGACGAAACAGAAGGGCACCTCGCAGATCAAAGAACTCTGGGAAAGTCGTGCGAAGAACTGGTCCGGCGAGCCGCAGCAGCTCGGCGTCGGCATCGCACCCGCGAAGATGCCGGTGAACTTCATGGACAATCACGACGTATCGCGCTTCCTCTTCGAGGCGAAGAACGACGTCGCGGCGCTGCGCAATGCGCTCACGCTGCTGCTCACCGAAGAGGGCATTCCGTGCATCTATTACGGCACCGAACTCGACTTCCGGGGCGGCAACGACCCGGCAAATCGTGAAGTGCTTTGGGAGAAGGGCTTTGCGACCTCGGGCGATACATTCCGTCACATCGCGAAGCTCAATCGCATTCGGAGAGCACTTCCAGCGCTTCGACGTGGCGACACCGCAGTCGTATGGTCCACCAAGAACGTCGCCGATGAGCAGGACGCGGGCATGTTCGCGTTCGAACGCACAGGCGGTGACGCAGGCTCGGACTACGCGCTCGTCGTCATGAATACGAACGCGAAGAAGGAGAGCAGCACTGCCAATGCAGGCGTCGTCATGCAGACGACGAAGCCCAGCACGAAGTTCGTCGATGTACTCAACCCCGGAGGAAAGACCTTCGAGAGCGACGGCGACGGCCGTGTCGAGGTGGCGGTCCCTGCGCAGTCGTCGGTCATTCTGGTTCCCGAAGGCACGAAGGTTCCTTGATGCTTCACGCCCAGCGCGTGGGTACGAGGGCTTTGCGCGTGGCCTGCGTGGGAATCACCATGTCCGTGTTTGCAGCCTGTGGTCCTTCGTTGCTCGCGCCTGCATCGCCAGAGACTCGAGCTTCTTCGACATCGGCAGCTCCCGCAGAGCCCGTGGTCGTGCCATCGCCAGCGCCTGCTGAAACGAACGGCGCGCCGCCGCCCGCGCAACCTGCGCCGCCCACGAGCGCGCCGACGAACGTGCCCTTTGCTTCCCGCGAGGAAAGTGGTGAAGGCATGGGTGGGCTTGGTGAAGGCTCGAGCTTGTCGTTGTCCGATGGACGATTGGGCACCGGAGACCCCGTTCCGCCGGGTGCTGTGCGCTTTCCGCCTCCCGACCTTCGAGAGGTGTCCTTGCGTGTGACAGGGCCGCTCGATCCGGTGGTCGTACGGCGCCTTCTTCGGCAGCGCTTTGCTCAGTTCCGAGCGTGTTACACGATGGGGTGGCAGAAGAACCCCAAGCTGCGAGGTGAGGCGACGACCCGCTTCACAATCGAGAAGGACGGCGTTGTCACGAACGTGACGGAGGTGAAGTCGACCCTTCCGGACAAGGACGTCATGGCGTGCGTGCAACGAAGTTATCGACGCGCTGCCTTTCCGATGCCCGCCGGTGCTCGGGTCGAGGTCGTGCACGTTGTCTCGTTTGCGCCTCCGGCCGCAAAGGTCCCCGGAAAGCAATAGCTTCGCTCGAGAGAAGAACCCTTATCCCTTCACGCCGCCCGCGGTGACGCCGCTCACGAGCTCGCGCTGCAAGAAGTAGAAGAGGATCATGACGGGCACGCTCACGAGCAGTGCGCCCGCGGCGAACACGCCCCATGCGGCGCTGTGCTCGCCGACGTAGCCTTGCAAGACGACGGGTAGCGTAAAAGCAGTCTTCTTCGACAAGATGGTGGCTGCGAGCACGAACTCGTTCCAAGCGCTCATGAAGGCAAAGAGGGCCGTCACCGCAATCGCGGGGCGCGCCGTCGGCAAGATGACTTTGACGAATCCTTGGAAGCGCGTGGCTCCATCGACCCACGCGGCCTCCTCGAGCTCGATCGGAATGCCTTCGATGGCACCGCGAAGTTGGAAGATGGCAAAGGGCACGGAGGTGGTCGCGTACACCAAGACGAGACCCGTGCGTGTATCGAGGAGGTGGAGCACCTCGAGCAAAAGATAGAGAGGAAGAGCCGCGGCGACGGCCGGAAACATCTGTGTCGCGAGCAGCGTACGTGTACCAGCTTCCTTCCCCGGGAACCGCATACGGGCAAGCGCGTAGGCTGCGGGCGTCGCGACCGCCACCGAGAGCAGCGCCGTTGCCGCGGATACGAGGAGAGAGTTCCCGAGCTGACCCAAGAACAGCGAGGTGCCACCGGCCTCTCCGGCGCCCACGAGCAGCCGATAGTTCTGGAGTGATACGTCGCGAGGAACGGGCAGTGCGGTAGCGGACGTCAGGTCGGGCGACTTCGAGAACGCGAGGGTGATGAGCCAAAGAAGAGGGTAGACCGCGAACACGACAGCCGCGATGAGTACGGCGTGAACGAAGAGCGACTCGAGCTTTCGCATCATGGCGTTCCACCCATGACCGCCGGGGCGTTTTCGGCACTCGCCGCCGGTGGCAACGCGCGACGCTTGGTGATGGCCCGGAAGAGCGCGGTCAGGAGCCGGCCACCTCCGAACAGAAGCACGAAGATGAGGACGCTGTACGCTGCGGCATACCCGTACTGAGCTTCACGCGTGAAGGCCCAGCGATACGCTTCGCTCACGAGGATGTCGGTCGTCTCGTCAGGCTCACCGCCCGACACGAGGAAGACGACATTGAACATATTGAAGGTCCAGACGGCACCGAGCGAAACCGAAGGCAGGAGCGCCGGCCGCAGAAGCGGAAGTACGATGTATCGAACGCGCTGCCATCGCGTGGCGCCATCGATCTCCGCCGCTTCGAGGACGTCTTTCGAGATGGATGTAATGGCGCCCATGGTGACCACCATCATGAACGGAAAGCCGAGCCAAACGTTCGTGAGCACGTTGGCCGTAAAGGCGGTCGAGAACTTCGAAAACCACGCAATGGGCTCTACGTGAAGGAGCGAAAGGATTGCGTTGATAGCGCCATACTGCCGATGGAACATGCCCTTCCACGAGAGCGCTGTGATGTACGAAGGCACCGCCCACGGAAGAACCAAGAGGACGCGGTAGAGAGGCTTCCCGAAGAGCTTCTGGCGCGAGAGCAAGAGACCCAGCCCCACGCCGAGGAGACAGTGGAACGCTACGTTGACGACTGTCCACAGGATCGTGACGAGTAGCGTGAGGTAGAACGACCCGTGACCCAAGAGATCGCCACCTCGCGCCGTGAGAATCGAGATGTAGTTCGAGAGTCCGCCGTATTCGGGGTTCGTTTTGGATCCGACGAAGAGCGATGTGACCGCACCAGCCCCGAGCGGCAAGATGACCAGGACGAGTACGGTGAGCGCTGCGAGCGAAACGTAGCCATACGCGCTTGCGTTCTGCTTCACTTCTTGGCGGAAGGCGGGCTCCTTTGCCTTCCGGACCGCGCGTACAGCCATGTAGAGCGCGAGCACCCCGACTACCACCAAGAGCATGACGGGCGACTTCGGGGGCGGCGGTCGTTGCGTGAGATCGCGAAAGCGAGCGGCTGCGAGGACGAGCGCATCGTGAGGTGTTTGGCTTCCGCGAAGAACACTGCGAAGAGCCTGCCCCGCGGGGCCCCACGTCGACCTCATTTCGGGGGAGGTGGGAAGAGGAACGGCATTCTCGGCGGCGCGCCTAAAGCCATTGCGAATCGGATCCGTGTCTTCTGTCGTACGCTCGGGAATGACTTGGCCGCCCATCTCGGCGCGAAGCTTGATGGAAGTGCTGCTCGTTCCGAGCCACCGAGCGAACTTTCGCACGGGTTCTTTCTGCACGCCGCTCGGCGTCAGCATGGCAGCGTCGACCGTGAGAAACGAACGCATCTCTCCGTTCGTGGCCGACAGCTTGGGCAGAGGAACCACGCGCACGGGAAAGTTCGGGTGCACGTCGGCCAAGAACCACGGCCCCGAAATGACGGCGCGCGCTTTACCGCTCGTGAAAAGTTGCGCGACCAACGCTCCGTCGGCGTCGGCGGGGATGTAGCCTGCATCGGTCCAGGCTTTCGCGAGGCGCAGGGATTCCTCTGCGCCCGCGCCTTCCATCCCGAAGGTCGCGTCCGGATTGAGCATCGTCCCGCCGCACGCGTGCAGCAGTGGCGCATGAACGAAAGCACTCGAACCTTCGTATGCGAGCGGGTAGATGCCCGCCGCTTCACCGGTCTTTGGAGCGAGGAAGAGGTCCTCGAGGCGCAGCGGGGTCACCGAGAGTTGCTCGTTCAAGATGAGAGCGAGTGCCTTGGCGGCGAGCGGTACGCCATGCGGGAGACCGTTCACGTCCATCGCCTTCAAGGCAGACTGGGAGAAACGAAGTTCGTCGGCAGGGGAAAGGGTTTCCCCAACGGGCGCGACCATGTGGAGGCGCGCGTAGGACCCGAGCCGCTCGTGCGCATCGATGAAGAGGTCTGGTCCGTGGCCATGCGGAATGGCTGCTTCGAGCTTGCTCGCGTAGGCCGCGAATGGCACGCGAAGGACGTCGATGGGCTCGCCGGTTTCCTTCTCGTAGGCGCGCGCAGCGTCCTCCAGGGCCTTGGCTTCATCACCGCGATACGCGTGCCACAGCACGATACGTTCGGGCTCTTTCGTACAGCCGAAGGACATACCGAAGAAGAGAAGAAGAAGCAGGGACGCTACGGTGGAGAGCGCCCGCCGGAGCGCTCTTTCAAGAAGCATCGAGCGACTGCTCCGTACGTCGATCGAAGAGCATGAGTTGTGTGGGCGCCACCACGAGCTCGACTTCGCTTCCCTTGACGACCGAGCGGGCGCGCTGCACGCCGGCGCCGGAAATCACCGCTGCAGACCCCGCGGTGCCATAGACGAACGCCTCCGATCCCAGGATTTCGACGACATCGACCGTCAGCTTGCCCACGGTCCTTGCGCTACCATCGGACGTCGAGCTTCCTTCGTCGTCTCCGCGAGGGCGCAGGTCTTGCGGGCGAACCCCGACGGTGACCGCCTTGCCGTTCTCGAGGTCGCGGAACCTGCCGGAAGGGAGGGGGAATCGAAACGTGTCGCCTTCGGCAAACCAGTACCCGCCTTCGACGGCGAGGGTGCACTCGAAAAAGTTGGTGCGCGGCGACCCTACGAATGCGGCGACGAATTTGCTGCGGGGGCGCTCGTAGACATCGAGCGGAGCACCCTTCTGTTCGACGACACCACCGCGGAGAACCCAGAGTGTGTCGGCGAGGGTCATGGCCTCTGTCTGGTCGTGTGTAACATACAAGCTCGTGGCCCCGAGCTTGTCGTGCAGCTTGCGGATCTCGACGCGCACTTCTGCGCGCAGAGCGGCATCGAGGTTCGACAGCGGTTCGTCGAAGAGGTAGAGGTTCGCCCGCCGCACCAGCACTCGACCCATCGCGACGCGCTGGCGCTGACCGCCGGAAAGCTCCTTCGGGAGGCGCCCGAGCAGAGGTCCGAGGCCGAGCATGTCACTCGCCTCTTTGACACGGGCCTCGATGGTCGCCCTGTCTGTTCCGCGCAGTTCGAGCCCGAACGCAAGGTTCTGACGAACGGTGAGGTGCGGATAGAGCGCGTAGCTCTGGAACACCATCGCCACGTTGCGCTCCCGGGGTGGCAAATGCGTGACGAACTTTCCGGCCAGTTCGATGGTGCCTTGGTCGACGTCTTCGAGGCCCGCGACGCTTCGGAGAAGGGTGCTCTTGCCGCAGCCGCTGGGGCCGACCAGCACGGCAAACTCGCCCTCCGAAATCTCGAGATCGACGCCCTTCAGTACGGACGTCTCGCCATACTTCTTCATCACGCCGCGTGTTCGGCAGCGAATTTCGCTCATGAGAAGGCCTCGACGCTTACCATCGGTCGGCGGCGAGCGTAGTACAGGCCGGGCTTTCTCGCACGAATCATGTCAGGCGAAAGGTCGTAGATATCGCTCGGCGTGGAGGCGCTCGCGGAGTAGCCGCAGGACTTCGAACGTGCGGCCGTGGGGCGGGCCATGGCACGTGGCCCAGCCATGGAGGACGTCGATGCGCACTTCGTCGACGCGACTAGCGCGCAGGATGCACTGACGGAGCGCTGCGTCGAAGACCTCTCGGGCGAAATCGGCATCGCACGAGACAGCAAAGAGCTCGTCGAAGGGCTCGTCGCCAGTGAGCACCCGCGGAAAGCCCCAAGCATCGAGCCACCCATCGAAGGTCCCTCGAGGTTTGACGTGGAGCTGGGGCGCGCCGACCGGCGCCGAGACACTGGTCGAGAGCATCAGAACTTCATGGCTGTCGCGTGCGAGGTTCTCGAGGAATGGAATGCGGTAGATGAGGCCGTCGTGATCGACGAGCACGAGGAGTTGCCCTCGATGTTCGCGAACCACGACGCGCGATCCATGGGGCGCCTCGCTCTGGATGCGCTGGAGTTGTTCGACTTGGACTTCGCGAACGAGGCTGCGGAGAAAGCGCTCTGCGATGGGCAAAGGCTGACGCAACCGCTCGAGGACGACGGCGATGGGCTCTCCGGTTGCCTCGCCTTCGGGATGGGGCGGAACGAACGCGCCGCTCGCCTCGGCATGCATGGCGAGCTCCACTTCACGATCGAAGGCGGCGAGCGCGTCTTCGTAGGCGGCGGCGATGGCCACGAGCTCGTCGAGAGAACTCGACTCCGAGGGCAAAAGCGGTGGCTTTCCGAGTCGCGTGAGCTGCCTCGCCAGCTGCGAGGCGTTCGGGAGGCGCCAAAACGCCGGGAGGACGCGCTCCTTCCGCCGCTCGAGCTCCTCGGACAGTTCCGTGACGCGCGCCCGAGCAGGGTCCAAGTTGTCCCGGTACCCCATCGCGTGCGAGTTTAATACGGCCTGGCGAAATGCGCACCTCTTGCTACGTTTCGTGCCACGATGAATCGTCGCTCCACTCTCTTCCTCGTCTCGGGGCTCGTCCTCGCGGTGGCTTGTGCGACTGCGGATGGGCAAAATTCGGGCCCTGATGGCGGCATTTCGCCGGGCAGCGACGCCGGGGTCGAAGGCGGGCAGTCCGCGGCCCCGATTTACCTCGCGCCCGAGCCCCAACGGCCTGGCGATCCCCAAAAAGGGTACAGCGCGCTCGTCAACAATCCCTACGTTCCGTGCGGTATCCCGAAGACAGCCTATGCGAAGGTCTTCGGTCCCGCCGGCGAGGCCGACCGCATCCCGGGCCGAGAGGGGAAGAACGTCGACCTCCCCTACAACTTCACGTCGTTCACGACCAAGGAGAACGTCGAGGTCATCACCTCGAACTGCCTCACCTGCCATGCAGGCCGCATCAATGGAAAGCTGGTCGTCGGGCTTGGGGCCGCCGATGGCGACTTCACCGCAACGCCCGGCTCTCAAAAGAACGTGTTCACGGCGGTCGGCCAGTTCGTCGAGACCGAGGCCGAGCGCGCCGAGTGGCTCAAGTGGAAAGAGCGCGTTACCTCCATCGTCGAGTACTCGCATCTCGAGACGCGCGGTCCGAACCCCGCCGACGAATTCACCGGCATTCTCTTTGCACATCACGACCCGAAAACGCTCGCATGGATTTCTTCCCCTCCGAACCTCCCTCAGCCCTCGGACGTTCCGGTCGACGTTCCGCCGTGGTGGCGCATGGCCAAGAAGAGCAGCATGTTCTACGTCGGCGGTGGCCGAGGTGATCATGCGCGGCATATGATGACGGCCTCCATCCTCTGCATCTCATCGGTCGAAGAAGCGAAAGCGATCGATGCGTACTTCGGTGATGTGAACGCCTACATCTCGACGCTCGCGGCCCCAAAGTACCCGTTCCCCATCGACGAAGCACTCGCCGCGAAGGGACGCACCGTGTTCGAGGCGACCTGCTCCCGTTGTCACGGAACCTATGGCGACAAGCCGACGTACCCGAACCTCCTCGTACCACTCGCCGACGTTCGTACGGACGCTCTCTTGGCTTCCGGTACCGCGCAGTTCACGAAGCCTCTCGTTGATTGGCATGCCGCCTCGTTCTTCGGCGAGATCTCCCGGCTCGAGCCATTGGAGGGCTATGTTCCGCCGCCGCTCGACGGTATTTGGGCGACCGCACCTTTCCTCCACAATGGTTCGGTGCCGACGATTGCGGCGCTGCTCGACAGCAAGACCCGCCCCACCTACTGGTCTCGCTCGTTCGACTCGAATGACTTCGACCCGGTTGCGCTCGGTTGGAAACATACGGTTCTCTCCGAAGGCAAAGAGGGAGCGGCGAGCGCCAAGGACAAGGCCGCCATCTACGACACGACGCATCCAGGGTACGGAAATGGCGGGCACACCTACGGTGACGCGCTGACGCCGTCCGATCGCGCAGCGGTCATCGAGTACCTGAAGAAGCTCTGACGCACCTGTGGGTGCGGCGGCGCGGCTTTCTTGTTCCGCGCAACCGCAGAGTGGTAGCCTCCGTGCACCCACATGTATTCTACACGTCACGTTGCTACGTCCACCACCGCGCTGGTCACACTGTCCTTTTTGGCGCTCGGTCCGGCCGTAGGCTGCAAGAAGGGCGACAAAGAAGGTGCCGATGCCGCGCCGACTGCCTCTGCAACCGCGAGTGCTTCCGCGCCCGTAGCGAGTGCGACGGCGTCCGCTACGGCGAAGCCGCCGCTTCCCATGGGGCCGCCCGCCGATCCGTTCAAACTCGTCGACGCGCCCTCGGCGAAAGACGTCACGAAGGGTCCGGTCGTCGGGTCCGCGAACGGCCACAAGTTCGAAGCCAAGGCGATTGTCGTCGAAGCGGGCTACAACGGATGGGAGATGACGATCACCGATACGGCCCCGACTTCGCCTACGGGGTACGTCTCCGGGACCGAGTACATCAAGATCACGTTCAGCAAGGACGAGCTGGCCCTCAAGTCGAAGAAGTTCTCGAAGCCCATGAAGTATGGTGACGGGTTTTTCCAGATCATCCGTACGACCGACCCGTCCGGCACGACGAGCTGGAACGCCGACAACGCCTACTACATCGAATTCACCTCGTGGGACGTGAAGCCTTTCGACCCGAATGCCCGCGGTTCGCAGGTCGCGGGCAAGGCTTCAGGCAAGGTGTACGTCGTCTACAAGGCAACCTCAGCCGATTTCAAGAACTCAGGCGCTTCGGGCGAGTTCAAGGACATTCCGGTCCGCTATTCGTCGTCGCCGTTCTGGACCAAGAAGAAGTAGAAGGAACGGCGAAGCTGACCAAATTATGACAGACGCCGGGCGGTTGTCGGCTAACCATGCGCCCCATGGGACCGCTGAAACGCGCAAAGAAAGTCATTGGAAAGACCTGGCTTAAGGCATTCGGCTGGACAGTCGATGGTGAAGCACCGGGCGTGAACAAGGCCGTCGTGCTGGCGGCTCCGCACACCTCCAATTGGGACTTTCCGTTCACCTTGGCCGTAACTTGGGCGCTCGGCGTCGACATTGCATGGCTCGGAAAGCGCCAGATGTTTCTTCCGGGGTTTCGTCGCATCCTCAAGTCCATCGGCGGCATTCCGGTCGATCGGAGCGCGAAACACAATCTCGTCTCGCAGGTCGCCGACAAGATCAAAGCGTCGGACGAGCTCTTCGTCATCGTTCCTCCGGAAGGAACACGTGCGACGGTCGGTCGCTGGAAGACCGGCTTCTACTACATCGCCGTCGAAGCCAACGTTCCCATCGTCATGGGTTATCTCGACTTCGAGAAGAAGAAGGGTGGTTTCGGCACGCTCCTCTATCCCACCGGTGATCTCGATCACGATGCCGTCGCGATTCGTGCATTCTACAAGGATATCAAGGGTAAACGCCCCGACCTCTTCACTGAAGTGAAGTTTGCCGAAAAAGACAAGGCGGCGCCGCCGGCACGCGAGCCCGCCCGCGCGACATCGCTGTCAAATCCGCCGCTCTGACGAGGGCGGTGGCAAATCCGCTCAGTAGCCGCGCGTCGCGAGTTCGCTTGCGAGGTTGCGGAAGAAAATTTTGTGGTCGAAGAGCGTGTAGGCGTCGGCCTTGCTCTTCTTCTTTTGGCCGACTTCCTGGAGGTGATCGGCTGGATAGCAGCCGCGGAAGTTGCCCCACTTTGCGCTGGCGACGGTCACCATGCCGTCTTGCGGGACGGAGCCGCCGCGCCCGACCATCACCGAGCCTGCGGTGAGCGACGAATCCATGAAATCTGCGCGACCGATGGAACCGAAGTACTTGCCCTCGCATGCCGAGAGCACGAGGTCCTGCGAGTCACGGTAACGCGGACCGCCGACGGCTCGGCTCACGCCTGCCCAAGACTGGTAGTACACGCGCGGGTCGTTCGGGGTTTGGACGGCAAACGACGCTGCGTTCTTTTCGGAGAGCGACTCCATGGCAGCGCGAATGTCGCTGCCTTCCGCGAGGTCTTCTTGCGTGAACGTCTTGCCGAAGCACGCCATCAACGAGTTGAGGGCGAGGGCTGCTTTGCCACCGCTATCCGGAAGAATCTTGAGCGCGTAGTCGGCGACCGCGGTGCCACGGTGCGGAGATGAAATCGTCGTGAGGGAAGCGATGCGGTCACCGTAGCCGAGCTTCGAAATGAGATAGCGACTGTCGAGGCCTCCCATCGAGTGTGCCACCAGATTGACCTTCGTGCGTGCGAGGCAGCCCGGGTCTTGCGGGAAGCGCTTGTTGCAGAAGGCGGTACGTGCGTCGTCGATTTGCCGCGCGAGGCTCGCTGCGCGCTTCGGGACGCCAGCGAAGGGCTCGACCTCCGAAAGGGCAACGAACTGTCCGTCCTTCTCCAGCGTCTCTTTGACCTGGTAGTACGACCACGAGTTCGTCGTCGAAGCATTGAAGCCGTGATGCAACACGAAGGGGTATTGCGCCTTCTTGACCGCCGAGAGGGTAAACGGAGCTTTCGCCTGGGTGACGTCGTCGTTTGCCGCGCACGTGTCTTCGTCGGCGCAATCGGGCTCTGGGGCGTCGCTACCGCAACCCACCACGGCGCCTCCAACGAGGAGGAGAAAGCCGAGAGAGAGCGAAGACGAGAGCAAGCGCATGTGGACCCATCATAGTACACGCGATCCGTCCCGCAACAATCCACCCCTTGCATTCATGCAAGTCGAGTTTGCAGATCGCGTTCAGTGTCGCCAGTGTTTTCCCTGATGACCGAGCGTCATGGTGGGGGCGGGGAGGACCGACCCATAAAGCTTGCTCCACGCTTTCGCAGCTGCGGTTCGGAGCTCCGCGTCCGTCTTGGCGTAGAGGAGCACGACGAGCGAGCTCACGGCCCCGCGTTGAATGTATCCTGAAACGACCAGGGGATATTGCGCATCGGCAATTCCGAACTCCTCCGCCAGCGCCTCGAGGAGGACGATCGCCGTCGTGCAATACGCATCACCCCACGCGTCGCGATCGAGCACCGAGCGAAGAATGGAGAGGATCGACATCTTCGGCATGCTTCCTTCGAAGGCCATCTCCGAAAGGTAAGCGCTCGTCTCATCCCACACGCGAACGGGCATGGTCCCGAAGATGGGCTTGTCGCTCGCACTGAAACCGGTGCGCTTGGCGATCTCCGAGGGAATCTTGATCTGCTCACATGGCGTGTCCCACTGGCACTCTTTCGTGCGTTGCGCATCGAAACGATGCTGCAGTTCGTGGCGTGCCACGTCGCGTGCGAATCGATCGCGCAGCGATTCGAATGTCGCGATCATGTGTTTGCTCTGCAGCGCATCGTGCACGTTGTCCCATTCGGTGCGCGATGCTGCGGGGACGAGGAGCCACAGGTCTTTGACGTAGTCGGCTTCCGGAATGAGTCGGTCCGGCGGGTGAAGCATGATTCGTTGCGAAGCGAGCTCTGTTCTCCACTTCGCGACAATCTTTCTTCGCTTCGCGAGCAATTCTCCCAATGCGGCCAAGCTCTCCCTGTCCGCCGCGTTCACGAAGCTCTCGCGAACCATGCGGGCCGAGCGCTGTTCGATATCCTCCTGCCAGGCCTTCTTGGCGTCTCGACTCGCATCATCGATGAGCTCGACTTTCTCGCCGTTCGAGAGGGCAGGAAGCACATCCCGAATCAAAAATGACTCGATTTGGTCGTAGAGTACGAGCGCCGCGTCCGCCTCGCGATGGGTATAGCCCATGGCAGCTTTCGTGATGTTCAAACGGTCGAGTCGCCACAGAAAGACGATGCGCTCCGATGCGAAGCCTGGAGCCGAAGCGTGGTCTTCACGTTCGATGTAGTACGAATAGATGATCGGCTTCTTTGGCGCCCACAGCTTGGTGTCGAGGTAGAAAGGAAGACCACGGTCTTGGAGGGCGCGATTGACGTTGCGCGTCTCGACATAGAGGCGCGGCATCGTCGTGGAGTCGTCCGCCGCAGTCTCGTAGGCACCGAAGAAGCGTTCGAAGGCGAGCGTCGTCGAGTCACCGAGCTTGCCGCGATCGATCGCAAATACGCGTGCGACGGATTGCTCTGGACCGAAGCGTTCTCCCGAAGTGACGCGCGTGACGTGGTTCGTGAGGTTCGCGTGGAGCGACCGACCCACCCCCATCCGCGTAGGGTCGAAGGGCTTCATCGCGGTTCGCACGAGCAGGACCACGAATGGCGTCGCGCCCAAGAGTAGACACAGAAGCAGCGTGAACAGGGGCAGCCCGCGGCCCTTGGGTTTCGGAACGCGGTTCCATGCGGCGAGGACGGATGCCTCGTCGTCGAGGTCTACGGGGTCTTCGGACCTCCCGCTGGCGCCGAGGATGCGCGCCACTCTGGCGACATGGACGGCTTCGACCTTGTTCGTTCGAACATGGGCTTCACGAAGGCGCGTTTCTGCCGAGCGACGAAAGAATCGCCGGAGGAGGCGCTCTTCCTTGCGCGCGGCGTCTTCGACATTGTCGGCTTGCCCGGAGGCGAGATCTTCAAGAATGCGTTCAGTGGCAGACATGGCGGACGTACGGTGGAAGGGTCACGAGAAGAGCGCGCTTCCTCCGCGAAGTCGCAGGAAATCGACCGGTCGCGTGGAACCCACGCTGCGGGTCTTTGTTCGGAGCATTTTTTGGGCATAGGATACGACCCGTGAACGTTCCAATCCTCGGATGGGCAGAGGCATGACGTGACGGAGGGGCAGCCGGACGCGTGTCGCTTTTGTCTTCTGGAAGCCCCACCGCTTTCTTTCGACCACGAGCCCGTTTGTGCGCTGTGTGAGCGCGCCGAATCGGCTGAGCTCGATCGGCCCATCCCGTGGTTTCGCACCGAGTCGTCTTTCATCGAGGCCCTGGCGAGGTGGCAACAGCGCGCGGGGTTCGAGTCTCTTGAGGCGTTCATTCCCGCCACGTTCGTCCACGACAACGTTCGCTCTCTTTACGAGGCGCACGTGCGCGGCGAAGTGCTTGAGCTCGTATCTGACCCGTTTGGCTTCGCCGGGGGCGTCGTGCATGACCGCGCCGACTCGGAGGAGGCCGCCCCGGTGACCGCTCGCCTGTCGATTGTGCCGCTCATTTCCCGCGAGCAGGAGTCCTCCGCCAAGCTCATTCAGGTCGCACCTTCGTTGCGAAGTCGCGCCCCCCTGTATCCGCTGGCGAGCGTGGCTGCAGCCGACGGTCTCGTCAGCGTCGACGAGCGATGGTTCCTCGACGAATGCTTGAAGCGCTACGGTGAGCCTCCCGCAAGAGAGGACGAGATCCGGGTCTATCCGCCCCTCGACTGGGCTTCCTCCGTTCCCGTCGCCCTTCGGCCTCAGGTCGCTTTCGACATGTGCACCCTCGCCATGATCGACGGGCTGCCCGACGCAGCAGAAGCTCGCATGATATATGCATATTGCATTGAGTGGCGCATCCCTACGGAAGAGGCTCGCAAGTACCTCATCCAGCTCCAGCACAAGAATACTTCGCTCTCTCGTCGCCTATGGCTTCGCATCCGCGACTATCTCTTGCCGGGGCGTTGGGAAAATACGCAACTATGAACACGACGTCCCGCGGCTCTGAACCCTCCCCGAACACCGAGTACCCATGAATACGCTTCCCCCTGCACCGCCAGCGCCACCCGCGGCCCCGCTCGCACCGATGCATCCTTCGCCCGAAGGTGCGTCGCGCCCCGCCATGCCGACGCCCCACCAGAGCTCGAGCCATCTCGCGGCCGCTGCAGAGCAGGTGAATCGCTGCGCCGAGCAAGCCCGGCTCGTGCATCGCAACATTGCACAAGTGATTCTCGGAAAGGACGACGTCATCGAGCGCGTGCTCTGGGCCATTGCCGCGGGTGGTCACGTCCTCTTTCGCGACGTACCGGGCGTCGGCAAGACGATGCTCGCCAAGGCCTTTGCCGCGAGCGTGTCTGGCGTGTTCAGGCGCGTGCAGTTTACACCGGACATTCTCCCGATGGACATCACCGGGTCGAACGTCTTCAACATGCGCAGCAAAGCCTTCGAGTTCGTGAGGGGGCCCGTGTTCACGAACGTGCTTCTGGCCGACGAAATCAATCGCGCACCCCCAAAGACACAGTCTGCTCTCCTCGAGGTCATGGAAGAGCGGCAAGTTACGGTCGAAGGCGTCACGCACAAGATTCCACCGCCCTTCGTTGCGCTCGCGACCATGAATCCGCTCGACGACGAAGGCACGTACGCGCTGCCGGCGGCGCAGATGGACCGCTTCATGATGATGCTGTCCATCGGATACCCACCTGCCGCAGCTGAAGAGCAAATGCTCGAAGTGCACCTTGCGCCGAATCCGGTGCTCGGGGACATCGCATCGGTCGTAACGATGGATGACGTGCTCAACTGGCAAACGACGAGCAAGCGCATCTACGTTTCACCGGAGATTCGCCACTACATCGTGACCTTCATGGGGGCCATTCGCCAGGATGCCCGAAACCTACGCTCGATCTCACCGCGCTCGAGCTTGCTGCTGGCAAGGGCATGCCAAGCGCGCGCGATGTTCAGCGGGCGGCACTTCGTCCACCTCGACGACGTGAAGGTGCTCGCGCCCGACGTCCTTGGTCACCGCATCATGACGGGCGACTCCAGCGTGGGTCGCGAACTCGTCTTGCAGTGGCTTTCGCGGGTGCCAGCGCCGGCATGACCTTCCTGCGCCTACTCCGCGCAGGGTTTCATTCGACTCTGCTCTTCGTCCTGCCGTGGGTTCTCGGGCTCGCGGCAGGCGCGGTCTTCGACATTGGCGAAGTCACGGAGACGGGTGCGTCGTTCTTCTTCTATTTCATGCTGGTGGCGCTACCGCTGCTCTTCATGCAGCTCGTGTCGATCGTCGTGCGCGTGCGTCGTGAGACTCGGGCACAAGCCTCGTTCGGTCGTCGCGGCTTTTCTGTGTTGGTGGAGGCCATCGACAAGCACGCGCGTCTCCTCACGGGACGAGGGCTCGGTATGGTCATGGGAGCCTCGATCGCCCTTCTTTGCGCGCTCGGCGTCAAGTGGGGTCAGTTCGCAGTCATGGCCGTTGCGGGCCTTGGGCTTCTCTACATGTGCGTGACAGCCGCGACGGTTGCGTCCGCCTTCTCCATCCTTTCTTTTCACGAGAGGCCGGAGCGAACGAAGCGAGCGCAAGGGAAGATCGAGCGCCGCATGGTTCCGCCGCTCGTGACTGTGGGCGACCCCGCGCAAGAGGAGTTCACGCTCTCGCGGGTTCCGATCCCGCCGCTCTACCGCCTGCACATTTCCGAGTCGTTGCCGGAACGTCTTGGGGGCGAGACTCGTTTCGCCCTCGATCGCCATGCGTCGCGCGAAGCCGTGACGGTGCGGGCGCCGCTCATGCAGACGCTACGAGGCGTCTACGAGTTCGGCCCCGCGGAGATCGCCTACGAGGACATCTTTGGGCTCACACGCGTTACCGTCGCCTCGCTCGCGCGGGTCGGCCTTCGCGTGCTCCCAAGGCTGACGCCCATCATCTTCTCCAAGAATCCGAAAGACACGAGCCAAGGCGAAGGGCCCTTCAGCAAGCACGTGCGCTTCCCGACGGACGACTATTACCGCATCCGGGAATACCTGCGCGGCGACGACGTTCGTCGCATCCATTGGAAGCGATCCATCCAGCTTGGCGCTCTGCAGCTTCGTCTACCGGAGACGCTGCCGTACAGGCCGCAAGAAATCACACTCGCACTCGATACGTATTTGCCGCCACAGCTCGATGCTCAGTCGAATCATGTGCAAGATACACTGGATATGCTGGTGGAAGGCTGGCTGAGCCTCGCACGGTCGCTCGTGGAGCGCGGCGAAAAGGTCATGCTGCTCGTGGCCGCATGGAATGGGCATAGCTACGAGGTTCGCTCGCTTCCGGCAAAACGCGGCGAGATTTCGCGCTGGCGCTCGTTGGGCGCAGAGGTGCGTTGGCAATCGGTCATCGGGCCGGCGCAGCTCGTGGCCATCCATCGAGGCGAAGGCATGCAGGGGGCGTCTCGGTCGGGTACGAAGGCGGTGTCGAGCATGCTCTGGGCAAGCGCTGGCTTCACGCCGGTCCCGCCGCCCGAAGGCCCGGACGGCTGCGTCGTGTGGGTCGACGCCGGCGCGTTCTCCATCGCTCCCGTCAAAGAACGTGGGGTTTTCCGCCGCATGCTCGCATATCCGTTTCCGGCGGGCTCCGACGAAAACCGTATCAAATGGGGGGCGCTCTTCTCCGCAAAGAAGCCCGAAGCGATCACGCTCGCCGAACTGCGGCGACACGTGGACTTCTCGCTTGGAACCATGCGCAGTCAAGGCATCCGCATCTATCCGCTGCGAAGGCGTGGCGCAGCGCTCGTCCTCGGAGGTGCATGATGCTTGAGGACGTGAAGCCCGAAGACCAGATCGTAATGGATCGGCCAGGCATTCCGAAGTCGTGGACGCCCACGCTCCTCGAGAGCCTGCGTTTCGCTTGGAAGCCCCTCGTCGCGTTCTTCCTGTTCGTGGCGCTCGGTAGCCTGTGCCTGTCTGCCACCATTCTCTATTACGACCACGACGACGCGGGGAAGACGGCCCTCTTCCTGATGATCATCTTCGGTGGAGGCCTGTTCGGTGTCCTCGCGGGTCAGGTGCTCGCGCTTCTTCGCTTGCGGCTTCTCGTCTTCAACATCGTCGGGTACATCCTCTTCCAGGTCCTCGCGCTCACGTTCGGGGTCGCGATGCTGAGCGGCGCCGGAGAGGTCGGCGCATTCATTGCCCTTGGCATGTTCTGCTTTGGCATGGGGCTCCCGTGCGGGCTCATGTCCCTGCATCATCGGTACGAGCTACTCGCCACCCTTTGGCCCGCGATCGGGTGGATCGGCTCCGTTTTCGTCATCATCAACGAAGAGGGCAAGGCCGCGGCGTGGGAACAGGACAAGCTCTCCGCGTGGATGCCCGTACCTCTCGCCATGCTCGGCGGGTTCATTTTCTTTCTGCTCGTCTTTCTCGCGAGCAAACAGACGATGCGCGTCGAGTTGTGGCAGGCCCTCTCGGGAGCGCCCACGCGAAGGGACGCGTCGGCCGTGTCGCTGGCGGCAGTGCCCAAGCGGAATCTCCGTTGGATCATCGTGAGCGCGGCTTTGCTGTTCGGGCTGACGGCACTGCTTTCTCCCTATCTCTTTCGCACGGGTAGGGGAGACCGCGAGGGCGGAAAGGACGGAGCCAAGAGCCAGCAAGAAGACGACGACAAGCAGGGGAAAGGAAGGAAGAAGGGGAAGGGCAAGAGCAAGCAGAAGCAGGGAAGCGACAAGGACCAGCGCGGCAAGGACGGCGACGACGACGACGAAGAGCAACAGAAGCCGAAGAAGCCGAAGTTCGACGAAGAAAGCCTCAAGGAGATCGCCAAGCAGATGGCGAACGCCGCGAAGAAGGCGGTGTGGGCGCTCATTCCGCTCTTGCTCCTTGCGATCTTCTTCCGGCCGATCAAGCGTCTCCTGCTCGTAAGCTATTTGCGAGCGCCCTGGCTTCCAACGACACCTTCCGAGCGCGTCGACAATCTCTGGGAATACCTTCGCATCAAGATCGAAGACACGGGGGTCGACCTGCAGGGGTCCGACGCGGTGGAAGAAGTCGTGAAGAAGGTGAACGAGAGCGGCGATTCCCTCCCGGAGCTTTCAGAAGCGGCTCGCATCTATATGCGTGCGCGTTACGACCTCGTCCTTGCGCCGAATGACTCGGCTCGCATGCGCGAGGTCTCGTTTGCTGCGGCGAAATCGCTACATGGACGGCTTTCGTGGAAAGCGCGTATCACGATCCATTGGCGTGCGCTTGGCTGAACGACGAAGGGAAGGAAACGGCCTCAGCGCAAGTCGCCCAGGCGATGCTGGAGGACCGACAGACCTGCGAACACCGCGGTCTCCGCGCGAAGGACACGGACGCCGAGGGCCAGTGCGATCGCCCCAGCTTTTTCGAGTAGCGTACGTTCGCGATCGGACCAGCCGCCTTCGGGACCGACGGCGAGAACGTAGTCCTTCGGTGATCCCGTGCTCTCGTCTTGAGCGGGAAACGCGTACTTTTCGCCTTTCACGTCGTCGAGCACGAAGCGCGCTGTAGCCGCCTTCCAGGTCGGCGAGGCGAGTACGCGATCGAGTGACATGACCTCGTCGACGAGCGGAACGCTGGCGCGGCGGCATTGCCTGGCGCCCTTCAATGCCTGGCCGCGCCAAGCCCAGGGCTTCTCACGTTCCAGGTCTTCCCGCTTGACGCTGTGGTCGGACAGAACAGGTGTAATGCGCATGCAACCGAGTTCGGTTGCTTTTTGCACCACGGTAATCATGCGTTGCCTGCCGAGGACCGCGCACACGAGTGTGATGCACGCGGGAGATTCGGTCGAGCCGTGCATGCGCTCGTAGACGAGGGCTTCGCCGCCGTCGGGACTCATGGCCTTGAGGCTCGCGCGAAAGAAAGCTCCCTCCGCGTCGACCAGTGTGAAGGCCTCACTCACGTTGACTTCGCGTGCAAGGAGCGCAGCGCATGCTTCGCGCGAAAGCTTTTGCGTAGAGCCTACCGCAACGGCATGCGAGAGGACGATGGGGCGGAGAAGCTCCGGGGAGATGGCGCCTTCGCGCTTCGGCTTACTCAGTCGGAGGGCCCTTGCCCGGTTCGTCGGATTCCAATTCGGTGAGCGCGGGCGGGGCGCTTCCACGGCCGCTCGCGGGCCCCTTCTTGCGACCACGCATGAGTCTGTAGATGTACGTGCGGTCGATGCCGGCGTTGCGAGCGGCCTCGCTCACGTTCTTGGGGAAGCGCTCGAGGAGGCGGCGAACGTACTCTTGCTCGCCCCATTCGAGCAGCCCGTCGCGGAACTGTTTGAAGTTCTGATCGAACAGGTGTTCTGGGAAGACCGTGCCTTTCGTCGGTGCGGGAGACGGCGGACCGGGTGCGTACTCGGCGCGACCCTGGCCGAGGCCCCGCGCCATCTCTTGCAAGCTCGGCTGCGGGACGGCCCCGGGAGAGGGGATGTTGATGATTGGCTGCACGCGGAGCGGAGGCGGTTCGCTCGAAGGCGGCATCAGCGACGCGCCTGCGCTCGCGAGCGGGCTCGACGTGCCGAGGGCCACCATGCGTTCGACCACGTTGCGGAGCTCACGCACGTTGCCGCGCCAGTGACGCGAGAGCAGCTCTTTCATCGTCTGCTCGGGGAAGGGAGCAGCGCCGGCGAGGCCGATGAAGTGCTCGATGAGCGCCGGGATGTCTTCCGCGCGATCGCGGAGGGCCGGTACACGTATCGGAACGACGGCCATGCGGTAGTACAAGTCTTCGCGGAAGCGCCCGGCCTCGACCATCTTTCGGAGGTCGCGGTGCGTTGCGAAGATGAAGCGCACGTCGACGGGGCGGTGGAGCGTTTCACCGAGACGTCGAATCGTGCGTTGTTCGAGTACGCGAAGGAGCTTCGGCTGCATCGAGGGCGGGAGCTCGCCGATTTCGTCGAGGAAGACCGTGCCGCCGTTCGCCGCTTCGATGGCGCCAGCGCGCGTGTTCATCGCGCCCGTGAATGCGCCCTTCGCGTGGCCGAACAACTCCGCGTCGAGGAGGTTTTCGGGGAGAGCGGCGCAGTCGACGATGATGAAAGGGCCAGACGCGCGTTTGGATGCAGAGTGAATGGATCTCGCAACGACGTCCTTGCCGGTGCCCGTTTCTCCGGAGACGAGCACCGTCACGTCGGTGGGGGCCACGCGCGCGAGCGTCGCGTACATCTCGCGCATGGGAATGCTGCCACCCATGAGCTGGTGGAATCTATTTTCCGGCCAAACTTCGCGCTCCGTGCTCTCGACCGCAACCTCGTTCTCCGTACGGAGGAACTTCAGCTCGGTCTTGCCGATCTGGAGCGTGCTGCCCGCGAAGACCTGTGCTTCGCGCACCGGGCAGCTATCGACGAGCATTTCCGATGACTCGGCAGCGGCCCTGACCCAGACACCATTGCGACGCACTTCGATGGACGCATGAATCGGCTCGACAAGAGGATCGGAAACGGCGATGTCTGCCCCAATCGCCGTGCCGACGATGGCTTTCCCTTGAACCGCGTGCCGATGCAGGCCGGCCGTGTCCATCCATGTGACGACAAGGGGACTTACTTCCAAAGACGGCTCCGACTTTCCTGACGACATAGTGTGACCAATTGCGCGTAGCGGACGGTGGGCGAACGTCGAACCCCACGAGCCCTGCCGTAGACGGCTAGGCGGTGGGACCTCGCCGGAGAGACAGCATATAGCGTTTAGGTGTTAAACGGCAGTCGACAGTCAAAGTTAAGATTTTTCACATAAATCAGGCACTTTTGCGGTGACTTATGACCGATTCGTTCGTGTACGACGGAAAAGGTGACGACCGAAGACCCCAAATCCGACAAGAACGAAGAGGAATGGCGAAACGTTCGACGTCGTCTCCCCGTCCATGGAGTGTGGGTGCATGGTGCATGCGGACGACGCGCTCGAGGGGTATTTGGCTGCCCACCAATCCGCCGCGATGGGAAGTGTCTCCACCGGGACGACGGGGCTCCCGCGAAAACGCGCGCCGAATGCGACTGAACCGGGACCTGCGTTCTCGGCGACGGCGAACCGATACGAAAAGAGTCCTGGGCTTTTGCGCGTCACCTTGGGCAAAGTGGTGATG
Source organism: Polyangiaceae bacterium (assembly GCA_046351415.1). Taxonomy (GTDB): domain Bacteria; phylum Myxococcota_A; class Polyangia; order Polyangiales; family Polyangiaceae; genus JABFRG01. The sequence goes on from JAXLYO010000011.1 coordinate 109,632, forward strand.
CTCACACCATTGACGGCCACGTCGGCGCGAAGCTCGTTCACGTCCTTGAGGTCGGCAAGTTCACTTTGAGCGCCGCGCAGCAAGAGCAAGACTTCGACATCGCGATCGCCGCCCGCACGAACGAAGCTCGCGCTCGGAACGGACCAGCTCGAAGCCTGGACGGGAATCACCTCGCGGAAGGTCTTCATGCGATCGACGGCCTCGAGTGCGAGGGCCACGTCCACTTCGCCCGTGCCTGCTTGCTCCCGGTGCGGATGAGGGCCGCGCCAACGATGGACGCCGGCCATGACGGCGTTCCGAGCACTCTCTTGCGTGAGCGTCGGATCGCGCTGGAGCATGAGCGCGACCTCGCCCGCGACAACGGGAGCGGACATCGAAGTTCCAGACACGACGCCGTAGTTCGTCGAGACGAGCGCGCATTCTTTCGGCAGTCCTGCGGTCACACACGTGGGATCGAGGAAGACAGACGCGGCGAGGTTCTGCGTGGTGCCGGCGCTTCGCGCGGAGATGACCCCGAAGCCGGGAGCCACGACCTCCGGTTTCAGCGATCCGTCCCATGCGGGGCCGGCGCCGCTGAATGGGCAGACTGAACCTTCTTGCAACTCTGCGAGCGCAGTTGTCGCAATTCCACCTGCAGGGTCGAGTGCGGGGGACGTCCGGATGGGACGATCGCGGCCGTCCTGCATGCGATAGGTCGTTCGGTTGACCGTGCACCCGACGGAGATGACTTGCGGCAGCGCGCCGGGGGACGTGATCGTGCTTTCGGTCGTGCCGCGTGGGAATCGCACGAGCGACGCGGGGGTCGAGAGGAGCGCCAGGGACACCGTGCCCGAGCCCTCGAGCGTCAAGTAGAGGCGCCTCGGTTTCGAGAACGAACCGTGAAGCCACACGAGAGCGCGGTTTGCGCCGCGTCGTTCCGGGTCCCACACGAGGCTTGCGACCGTACCTTCGGTGTCGGCCTCGTGATTCCCGTTTCCCGACGGCGTGAGGACGCGATCGTCCTCGGTATCGATTCCAATCGAGAACGCCGCACCATCGCGTCCGTTCGCGGCGATGTATGCGCTGCTGTTGTCGATTGTCTGACGATTCAGCTCCACGGGAACACGCAAAATGGAACCCGGTGTAAGGTGCACGGTTTGGCGGAGCCCGTCGCCGATGAAGCCGTCGTTTCCTGCCGACGCGACGATGATTTCACCGGGCCCCTTGCCGATCGTCGAGAAACGTTGGCTGACGGCGTCGTTCTGATCGGGCGCACCGAGAGAAAAGCCCACGGAGAGATTGACGACGACCGGCGTTTTTGATGCCCTGCCACGATCGAACGCGAACTCGATGCCACGAAAGAGACGCGCGGCGTCCGGCGTCGAACCGTCCTCGCCGGCTTTTCGCGGTTTGACGACGAGGAGGTCGGCTTCGGGAGCGACGCCGCGATAGACGCCCGACGCTCCGCCGCCCGCTGCGATGCCTGCGACGTGCGTGCCGTGACCGAAGGTGTCCTGCAAGGCCTTCGCGTCTTCCGAGCCATCGGTGGCGCGCAGCAAGGCGTCGATGTCTTGCGCGTCGAAGACGGCGCCGAAGCAAACCGGTGGCGACTTGACGGCACAGACGGCTCCGTCGTTCGCGATGCCGAACTTGGTCTCGATGTCCAAGTGGCGACCGGTGATCGGCATGCCATAGTCGATGAGCCATTTGACCCGCGTCGTCTTGGTGTCCGGGTCGCGGAATTCCTCGTGCGTCAAATCGAGCCCGCTGTCGACGATGGCGATGGCTACACCTTTGCCCGTGGCACCAGCAGCGCGCGGTGCTTGGACTCGAATGTGCTCTCCGAGCCGATCGGTGAGGTATCGGGCTGCGGGCAAGGGGGCGCGTCCTGCGGGAGCGTGTCCTTCGAGTGGCTCGATGGCTGCCGACGACTCACTTCGCTCGTGCGACGGACTGCCGCTGCATGTCGCGAGGACCGCGAGCGCGGTGATGGCGAACAACGGGCGCGACATGGGGCCCTCAGGGTAACAACGGCCGGGCGTGTGGTCAAAACACGAATCGCCGGATGAGCTCCGAGCGGCTCGTCTCAGCCGCTCGGCCGAACGGCGCGCTCGGCGTGCGACGGGGATTCGCTCAAGAGCCCTTTCCGTTCGTCGTCGTCGAGAACGACAGTGCGAAGTCGATGGGCGACGGCGGCGGCTTCGACGAGAACGGATTGTTGCGAGAGAAGACGCCCTTCGCGGACCCAGCGTACTTGCCGCCCTCTCCCGTTGCCGTGAGTGTGAGCGTGCCTTTGCCGCTCCAGGGAACGTCCTCTTCGGTGGAGTAAGGGACCTTGCCCGTCTCCATCATTTCGACGGTGACGAGTACATTGTCTTGTCGTGGCACCTCGACAGAGCCGAGTGGAGCGAACCCACTGCCGGCTGCACTCAAGTAGCTCACCGTGATCGTGTTGCCATCGTCCGTGTCGAGCTTGCACTCCATCGTGCGATACGTGCTGTCTTGCGTGTAGAGGCAGGAGTGCATTTTGGCTCCGACGTTCTTTCCGTCGAAGGTCAAGGTCACCGCGTCACCTGCCTTCGCGTCGCTCGCGCCCGCGTCGCTCGCCTTGGACCCTCCGTCCGAGGGCATGCCAGAGTCGTCATCGCTGATCGGTCCTGTCTGCGAAGAGCCGGTTCCGCCGCACGCGGCGACGCAAAGGGCGAGGGCACTGAGGGAGGGGAGGGCGAGGTTGCGAAGCATGGTCCCCATCGGACGACGTGCGCCCGATGGCTATTCACCGAGACATGCAGAAAGACGTCGTTTCCTTCTTTCTTCGTTCGTTCGGAAAAAAGAATGACGAGTCGCGCGACGGGCGAGCAATAGCGCGAAACCGTTTCAGCGAAAGGTGATGCGGGCGCGTAGTTCGCGATCGCCGTTTCTCAGGTGTTTCGCGAGGCGAGTGCGCTCTTCGGCGCTCATGCGTGCGCGCAAGAGCCGAAGTGCGAGGGCAAAGCGACCATTGTAGCCGCTGCCCGTTTCGATCGCTTTCGCGATCGATTCGAGGTCACGTGTCTCGAAGACGTCAGCCACCGCAGTGGCGATCTCGAGAGGCATGCCGTCCACGAGGGAGTCGAAAAGCTCGACGACGCGCGGTGCATGCTTCTTCGCAAAGATCCCCGAAGGATCGATGTCGGCTGTGGTTTCCACTTCAGAGAAGATCGTCGTAAGTATAGAGGCCTCGTCATCGGAAGCGGCGTAGTAGGAAGAGCTTTACTCGGTCCACCAACGGGCCGACCATGTGCCCTTCCAATGATCGATGATCTCCAAGCGGTCGTAGAGGACGCGATCGCGTGGCGGGGCGATGAACGTGCGATGACCGCCGTCCCAATCGTGCTCACCCACCGGGCCGAAGCGAAGCTGCAGTTGCAGTGCGAGCCCGAGGTTGACTTCCACGCCAGGCAAGCGATGCGAGAGGTTGCTACCGAGCCAATGGCCGAATCGTCCGAAACCTGCACTGCACGAGATCAGATTGAATCGACCACCCTTCGCGAAAAGGGGCGCCAGTTTCTCGAGCTCTCGGAAGTCCGACCCATTGTGATACTGCGTACCGTTCAGGATGAATCGTCCTGGCGCGCCGTGGGCCGTCAGTTGAAGGCGACGAATCTTCTTCGTGCCCGCGATCGCCGTGACTTTGCGGACGAGCATCTCGAGGCTTCCGATGCCTGTCGCATCGTTGTTCACGCCCTGTCCCCATTCTTCGGTGCCGCTCACGTTGATGTCGACCTCGCGATCGGACTCCCAAGCTTTCGACGCAAAGCTCGTCAGATCGCTCTCCGCAGGCTCACTCGGAGCCGCGGAACATCCCGCCAGCAGCATCGCCCCAAGTAACCAAACGCACAAAGACTTCATGGCACCCACGAGCATCCAGTGCCAGTTTTGTACCAACCGCAGGGCATCGAAATGATTGCGCTTTTTCGCCGGAGACGGACGCGAAGCACCGGCTCTCCTGGATCTCACGACCCTCCCCCCAGTACCAGGCATCCTAGACCGACTTCGTCGGAGCTCGATCGGATCTCAGAAAGTCTACAGAGGTGCGGCTATCGGGAGACGACCCGCGGGTCGCGGGTCACGGCTTCGTTTCCTCTCCGCACGAAATCCCCGGCCGCATGTCTGGACGCCTCCCGACGAGGCGGCCGAGTCGGCGGCTGCTGGCCGGGGATTTTTGCGTTCGCTCTCACTTCGCCGCGCCCCGCGCCTCCGCTCGATTCTGCCGAGGGCGTGAGGTGGTCCACGATCGATGAACTAGGCCTAGGAAAAGAAGAGCCGCCGCCAGGTAAGGGCAAAGCCCTCGAAGGCCGCGGTCTTGTCGCGGATGTTTTGGGCTCGGGACCCAAAACTGGGAGTGGGTCCCTACTTGGCTCTGCCAAGTAGGGCGAGGGCAAAGCCCTCGAAGGCTGTGGGCGAGCGGGGACTTGAAAAGCGAGGGTGGGGTACGTGGTCGAGAGATTTCGCGCGATTGCGCTACTTCGCGGGCTGAACGTGATCAGTTTCGAACATCGGACGCCCATGGAGATCGTGAGATCACACCTCCGGTCACACGGACGACGGACGATGCTCTTACCGCGTCTCTCGCACGCGCGTCGGAAGCGGGACAGTGGTCCATCGTTGCTCTGCTCGCCAAGGAGCTTGAAGCGCGACGGCTCGCGAGCAGTAACGTTGTGCCGCTCGCCCCTTCCCCAAAGGAAGGAAGGGCGCAATGAGCCTACTTCCACGTGGCCGGCTTGCGCCGTCCGTCAAAGATCGCGAGGACGTCCACGTCGTCACCCACGACGACATAGACCACGCCCTGCGGGAACTTGCGCAGGGGGGCGAGACGAATATCCGGAGGGTCCAAGATTTGGAACGCGAGCGGCGAACTTTCCAGGATGGCGAAAGTCTCATCGAGCGAGCGCTCGAAGCGCTCTGCTCGACCGGGGTAGTCGCGGTACCAGGTCAGAATGTTCGCGAGGTCGTCGACTGCCTCTGGACGGAAGCGAATCACTTCGAGAAGAGCTTGGCGCGAACTTCGTGGAGCGGCACACCTGTCGCCCCCGCCTTCGCGTCTGCCGCCCTGCGCCGAATTTCCGGCATGTCGGTCGGTCCAAGGACCCCCGGGATATCTGCGCCCGCGAGGGACTCCACGAGCTTGGCTGCCAACTCTTCGCGTTCTTCAGGTGGAAGGGCAAGGGCGGCTTCATACAGCTGTTTCGCGGCAGACATGCCGTTCAGGGTAGCACGAACGCCACTCCCGTGCGCCCAGAAGCCCCTTTGGTGGGGGCGAAGCGATGGAGGAGAGAACGGCGCTTGGTGGCCACTTTTCGCCCTGGCGAGCCTATTTTCTAGGCGTTTCGTGATCGAGGCGTTTGCGTGACGTCGCGTGTGGCCTTCGAGGTCGGAGCCCCCCCTGGAGTTCCGGTTTCGACGGCCCCGCATGACGCGCGGCAGAAAGACGAAACGACCATGAACAAAACCTCACACGAACTCATCCTGCAGCTCGCGGCGCCCTACGAGCACGCTCACCCGACGGGAGTCTATTGGCGCGGTGACGCCATTCGAGCAGCGTCTGACGACCTCTCGGCCTTTTGCGGTCTCGCCCACATGGGAGGCTCGAAGGATGAAGCGATCGAAGCCACCTATCGCGTAAGTCGTCGGTTGAAGGCGCTGGCAGACCTCTTCGACCACCTCGACCGAGAATCATTGCCTCAGCTTTGCGCCGTGTCCGCGGAGGTGGCCCAATGAGTGCGGCGCGCGAATTTTGTCGAGCCGAACTTCAGGCGCTAAGCCCATACGCCAAGGGGGACGAGAGAGACGGCCTGCGCCTGCGGGCCATCCTCGGAATGGGCATTTCGCCCCACTATGGCGACACCCCCGACTCGTTCCTACTTGGCGAACTCGAAGACCTTTGCGCCGACCTCGACGACTTGGTGAACCACGTCTCCAACGAGGACCCGACCGTGCTCCGCAATGGTGTCGACCGACTCCAGCGCCGCGCTCGGATGGCGCTTGCGCTGATTCCGCGCCTTGAAGCCGCTGAACAAGCTGCGTCAGCAAACGAGGTGGCCCAATGAGTGCCGACACCATCGCCAGCATGAAGAAGCGCGCCGCCAGGGTGGAAGCCAGCGTGCGCAGGTACAGCGCCAGTTCTCGCCGCGTCGAGCAGGCCGAAGATGGCCTTTCCCTCGCTCTCATCGCAGCGGCCTGGCCAGCTCTCCGCGCAATTTTCGACGAAGCCGAGAGCGCGATTCTACTTGGAGAGTGGTGCGAAAACGTTGGTGGACTGAGCAAGCTCTACTTGCTACCGGATGAACAACCGTGCGCGCTCCTCATTGAAAGCAACGGGTGGCCGAAGCTATTTCGGGGCGAAAAGCTCGCGAAGCTCCTGGTGGCCTATGACCCGCTAGAGGTCGCCGAAGGCCTCGACAATGCGCTTCGCGACTGGGAGAGCGACACGGAAGACGCTGACCTATTCGGCGAGCGGCTCCACAAGTTGACCGCGATGCGGGAATCGCTGGGCCTGGTGACGCATGCCGACGCGAAGCAATCGCGCGACATGATCGGCGACGCGTTGAGCCTCCTCGAAGACTCGAAGGACAGCACAGCAAGCTCCGTGCGAGGCATTCTAGCCGAAGAAGCGCGTCGCCTAGACGCATTGCTTGGCGGTGCGTCATGCTGAGCGACGCGACAGATTGGATCTTCGGGCGTGGCGCGGAGCCTTGTGCGAGAATTGGGGACATGGCGGCGAAGCGTGCCAAAGCGAAGGCGTCTCGAAGCGTATACGTTGACTCTGGTGTCACGGACCAGCGACCGCCGAAGAAAGGAAGCAGCGCGCGCAAAGTTCGGGCTGCTACCCGCGTGGTGTCCACGGTGGCTTCGGAAGCACCAACACCCCCAACGTCTACCGAACTCGCCGAGCGGATCTACAAGACTTTCCGCAAACTCTTCAAGCCGCCGCGGAGCGTCAGGCCGCCAAGGGCGGGCGCATCGCCTTCTGAGTGCATCCTGCACGCGTTAGAGGATGTAGCGAAGGGATGCGAATACTTCGCGAGGCATCAGCCGAACACCGCTACCTTCATGTTGAGGACCGCCGAGAAGGTTCGAAAGATGAGCGCGGAGATCGCCACCGACAAGCCCTCCAAGCTTGAGTCCAGAACCTCGTGGCCGTCGCTATGGAAACGTCAGGCGCAAGAGTGCGAGCGCAACTTGACAGCGCACACCGGAACGCGTTGGGAGGCAGCTCTGATCATCGCAAACACGATCACCGTGTTTCACTCCTTTGGAACACCAGAGAACCTTGCGCAGATGTTCTACGAAAAGATGCCGATGACAACGCGGCTCAAAGCGTTGGACGAAGTCGGAGAGCACAAGGACGAGCCTTTCAAGATCACGCCTAGAAGCGCCATCATGTCTGCCCTCGTCAACGTGATCGGGCTCAAAGAATCAGAAGCCACGAACTACCGACGCTACGATGCAGCATCGCGCCGAAGGAAGAGTCCGAGTTAAATCTACACTTGCGCCGACTGTATATTCGTCAATGATGTCAATGCGTTAGCTTGCGCACGAACAAGGGCCGGCCCATATTCCTGGGCATGGGCACTGAGAATCAGCACGAACAAGTCAACGCAACCGAAGGCGTCGCCATCACCGATGACGACATCGAATCGATCAGCGTCGCCGCTGTAGCTCACCCAAAGACTGTCCTTCGTCGACTGCTCGGCCTCGAAGTCCGAGGCAACGCGGGTCGACGCGTTGACAGTGAACTCGAACGCCGTGGCTTCGTGCGACGGCCGCTTGTTGTCGCTCTACCTCGCCGCGTAGCGCCTGTTGCGCACCGCAACTCCACGCCGCCGGAGGCCGCCTAATCATTCACCCTCTACCGGCAGCTGCGCCTCGCTGCCACGTCGCTCAAAAGGCGACGCCCCGGGACACGACCCCCGAGGCGCCAAGGAACAGACATGAGAAGTCTACCCGCTCAGAAAGCTCGGAGCCAATACAACATTGCGCTCGTCCGAATTACGGCGCAACTCGCCGAGGCCGCGAAGGCGGCGTCAGAACTCGCTCAGGCGCTTGCCGCAGAGTCCGACAAATCAGAGCTCAGCTCGGAGAACTGCGAATCGCACGACATCAAGCGCCGCAAGTTTCGGGAGGTGTGCCCCCGCATCGAGGGAGCCTATCGCGTAGGCCGCGTCTGGTACGTCTCGTCCGCGGCATGGCGCGAGTATCACCGCGCACTCGCTGACACGAAACCCGACGAAAGCGGCGAGGTCGATACCTACGAGGTAGCCGTTCGCAAGGGGGCACGTCGATGAGCGCCAACGATTTCGCCGCTGGAGTCGGCAGGGAGCGTCAGCGGGCTTTCTGGCAAGCTTGGGCCCCTACCTGCAAGTGCACGCCCCTTGGACTTCGCGAGGAAGGCGGGGCCCTTCGATGCTGTGACTGTGATCGGCCTCTCGTCCGCAGGAGGGTTGCGGCATGAGCGAAGACCTTCTCGCGCGCTGGGCGACATACCAGCTTGGCGCCGCGCTTTTGGGGCGCCGCGGTGCCTTCCCAATCGTTGGCGCGACTCTGGAGCAAGGTGTCTGTCTTGCGGTGGCCGCGTACTTTCGAGAGCGAAGACAAACGCTAGACCTGGACCGCATCGCGCTGTGGGCAGAGCTCTATTACGAGCTCGATGTTGCAGAGGTTCTGTTCGAGGCCGTCCGGTACTACCGTGAGGTACGCACGACGGTGCTTGCGCTCCTGCCACTGGAGATCGCCAAGCGGGCACACGACGTCGAAGTCTCCGAGGCGGAGCGAATCGTTGAACTCTTGGAGCGGCGCAAGGCCCTTATTGCGTTGCAGTACTCCCTCTTGCCACAGGAGGCCGCATGAGTCCGCGACTTCCTACGCTTGCAGAGATTGCTGCGGGACAGTCCAAGAACCGAATCAGTGCCGTGGATGCTCGTCCGAACGGCACCGATGAACCCGCATCGTGTCAGGCTCCAATCCCGCTTGAGGCGTTCCCGTCGTGGGTCGCTGACTACGCTCGGGAGGTTTCGGAGGAACTCCAGGTAGACCCGTCCGCGATCGCAACGCTTGCACTCGGGATGCTCTCCCACTGTTGCGTGGGGCGCTATGTGGCGCGCGTGCGACCGGGCTGGAATGAGCCGGTAACAGCCTACGTTGCATTTGCTGCGGAACCAGGCGAGCGGAAGAGCCCGGCATTCAAGCGAATGCTTGGCCATCTCACCAAGGTTGAGGCAGAGCAGCGCGGGCGGATCGAAAACGAGCGCCGCGCCGCCCTTGGCGAATGCAAGGCGCTTGAGGAAGCTGCGGAGGCGGCTCGAAAAGAGATCGGAAAAGCGGAAAGCGATGAGGCCAAGGCCAAGGCGCGAGACCGACACAAGCAAGCCCTCGCAGCCGCGGCCATGTGCACCATTCCCGCGCTCCCAGTTCCAATCCTCGATGACATCACCGGCGAGGCATTAGCGCTGTCCATGAGCGATTCGAGAGGATGCGCAACGGTCGCAAGTCCCGAAGGTCACGGTTTCTTTCTCAGAGCAGCGGGGCTCTATTCGAGCGGCGAAGCCTCTCAGGATATCTACCTCAAGGGCCATGCGGGCGAGCCGGTGCGCGTCACTCGCATGAACCGTGCGCCACTTCATCTCCCCCGTGCGCTGCTCTCTATCACGCTGGCTTTGCAGCCATCCGTGTTGCGTAGCTTGGGATCCAAGGGCTTCCGAGGAACGGGCTTTCTCGCGCGCTTCCTCTTTTGTGCTCCTCCGAGTCACATCGGGGCAAGGAACCACCGCTCACCCGCGGTATCGCGACTTACCCGCGAACGCTTCGAGCGCTGCGTTGCGAGTATCGCAGACGTGGAAGTGGAGGAGACGCTGCGACAGGTGGAGTTCTCACTGGACGCGCGGGAGCTGCTGATTCAGTTCTTGGAGGAGCTAGAGCCCCGCCACCGAACGGACTTGGCTCCTATCGCAGATTGGTCAAACAAGCTCGCGGGAGCCGCTGCCCGAATCGCGTGCATGTTCCACGTCGCAGACCAGGCAGGCAACGCGAACCCATGGGCGGGAACCATCTCCGAAGACTGCACACGTCGAGGCATTGCTGTCGCTCGCGCCTTCATTCCGCACTGCCAGGTTGCTTTCTCATGGGTGGCAGGTGGAGAGCAACGCGCACGCCGGGATGACTTCGAGCGGCGCCTACGTGCTCGATTCGGAGCTGAGGGGATGTTCACCAAGAGGGCGGTCCTGAGAGCATTCCGCGAATACGACGGCAAGGCAGCGGACCCGCTTCTCGATAACTTGGTGGACGAGGGTGCGCTGATTGAACTCGCGCGGGTGGGACGATCACGAACGTTTCGCTTCTACCCCCTGGGACAAACGGGACAACGGGACAATGTCGAGGCAGCTCAATGAAAGCACTTATCTTTCTTGGTGTTTTGGGGCTGGGACAAACACCGGACAGTCCAGGACAATGTCCCGAGCGGCAGACAATGTCCCGAGTTTGTCCCGCATTGTCCGAATGCGAAAACGGGCAAAAAACGGATCGAATACACACACTTAGGTTGTGTTTGTCCCATTGTCCGCATTGTCCCGGGGGTGGTGAGTCATGAGCGCTGCGCATCGAAGGGCGGCAAGCTTGGAGCAAGCTGCAGCGGACGCGCTCGGAGGCGAGAGGGTGAAGCATCGCCCGCGATACGTGAGCGCCCCGGACGTCCGGCCTATACGCCTCAAGGACGGCTCCGAGATCCAGGCTGAGGCGAAGACCCGCAAGAGACTTCCCGCGATTGTTCTAGCGGCGTTGGCGCAGGCAGAACGCTACGCGCGAGGCGCAATCCCCGTGGGCGTCGTCCGACAGCGAGGAGGCAAGGCCATTGCGGTGCTTTGGCTTCCCCACTTGGCAAGCCTGCTCGGCATCGAAACGCCGGATGCACCGGAGCGAAAGAAACCGAAAGCGAAACGACAGCTTGGGCTGTTCGGAAAGGAGTGAGCGATGTTTGACGATAGTACTACGCGTGAAATTGAACGACTAGCCGACAAGGCAGTTCGGGCCCCGACGGAGGCTGACCCCAACGGGCCCGCGAACGCCAGGGCAAGCTTGGTGAAGGCTTTCCGAAGCTTTGGAGACCTTGGGGAGACGCTGTGTCTGGCCTACTTGAACGACGCCCGCGCGCGAGCCGCGAGGAGGAATCGATGAACACCGCCGACAAGCGAAAATTCTGGCGAGGCAAGGGGGCGCGCTACTTCAAGCTTCTGATTCAGGAGCCGCGTGGCCTGCGCCACGTGGGTGACGCGGTCCACCTTGGTCAGCACCTCACCACCCTGCTGTGTCCAGACATCGAGCTGCCGCGGCAAACCGTGCTGACGCTCGTTTTGGAAGAAGGTCCACCACCCGCGACCGACGATCAGAACGATGCGCAACGAGGCTGCGCGTGAAGTCCACGGGCCCTGACGATCTCACTCCTGAAATGTTGCTCGCCTTGGCAGCCTTGCTTTCTGGCGATAGTCAAGCGGAAGCGGCGTGCCGGGTAGGAGTGGGGCGGGCCACCGTGTGTCGCTGGCTCGCCGATCATGCGGGGTTTCGCCAGGCGTACCGCGAAGGGCTGGAATCGCTCCGCTCGGAGGTGAGCGAGCGCGTGAACGTCCTTGCTGTCGAGGCGCTTGGGGTCGTGCGGGCCATCCTACTCGACCCCAGCGCCCCCCACGGCGCACGCCTTCAGGCTGCGAAGGTGTTGCTGGATCGCGTGGCGCCATCCGCGCACCAAGAAGAAACAAGGGACGAAAACACCGTACGTGAACAGGTACTCGACAAGCTAGAGCGGCTCGCGAAAGCGATGACCGAGGAGCCGACGCAAACAAAGGAGCGAAGTGATGTGTGACTTCCCAGTGATCTCGATTCCAGACCTGCCTGCCATCGATTTACCAACGCTGCCTCGACCGGATTTTCCCGATCTCGTGTTGAGCATTCCCGCATTCGACGAAACTCTCGACCTCCCGAGCATCTCGATGCCGGACCTACCAGCAATCGACTTTCCGGGGATTCCCGTTCCTGATTTTCCGCCGCTCGTCTTGCCGGTGCCCCGGTTCGACGCGAGCCTTCCGATGCCTTCGGTCACTATCCCCGGACGTCCGGCCTTCGACTTTCCGGGCATTCCTGTGCCGGACTTTGCGCCCATCCTGATCGAGCTTCCCTGTCCCCTCGACTGACGAATGCGTCGCAACCTTTTGAGTACGAACCCGATGGGAGTACAACGAAAAGCCCGGTCACGGCTGCTCGGAATTGTTTCCATCACCAACGGTAGTGTGTAGGCTGAGGCAAAATTGGTTCCCAAGACGTTTATTTCCCCCAAATTCGAAGGAAAGCGCTTCAACGAGCACGTGCTTCCCATCGATGTCTTGCGCGAGCTTGAGGCGTATCAAGCTCTCGTGGCGGACGTCGCGCGTCTACTTTACTTGGACGAACATCCGGGCCGAGAGCGCGTTCCGAAGGGGTTCGCTGGTGCACTTCGTCTGGGAATATTGAAGATCGATGACGGCTGCATTCAGCCGGAGATCGTCCGACTAGACAGTGCGCCGCCGTTGTTTGAGGGCAGCGACTATCACTCTGTAGCGCGCGACTTGATCTCCGAAGTCATTTCGGAGGTCGCGGCGGGCCGCCCAGTACCTCGCAAGTTTCCTCAGGCAGCAATCCGAAAATTCAACGGTCTCGGGCTTCGATTGCGCAAAGACGAATCGCTAGACGTCAGATCGCCCGGCTCCGCCAAGGCCGCCCGATACACGCCCGCGCTACGGAAACAGATCATCCTGTCGCACGAGACGGAATACGAGGCCAACGTATGTTTCCTCGGTCGCGTCATAGCCCTCAGGGACAAGGACGATGGCAATCTGCTGACTTTCGAATCGGGAGCGTCATCTTTCCAGTGTCCCCTTTCTGACGCCCGACGAGCCTTCGTCACGAAGCTCTACCTACAGAAGCACTTGGTTTGGCTGCGGGGCGTTGGATACCTGGACCGAAACGAGAATGCAAAGCGGATGACAAAAGTCTTCGACATGACTCCGTTGTCCGACTTGCTCGATGGCGCGAGCGAACATGACAAGCGCCTTACGGACCTTGGTCCGCTTGCTGCAGGCTGGCTTGACGGCATCGGGGAACCAATTGAAGTCAGCTTCATCGAACAGGTGCGGACTTTACTGGGGCAGCTTGCGGCTGCTGGCGTCCCATCGCCGCTGATCTTTCCGACCGCGGAGGGCGCCATTCAAGCTGAGTGGGCCTGCGCACCGTGGGAGATCAAGATTGAGTTCCAACCTCACGGCGGTACGGCGCGGCTGCTTGCTTTGAGCACCGAGAGTGACGACGATATCGAGCGCGAAGGGGTTTCCGCTTCAGCAGAGACTGTCATTTCGTTTCTTGGGGAGACCTTGGCGATGGTGAAAGGAGCAAGCGATGACGATGACGACACCGCCTCAGCTGACCTCACCTGAAGCACTGTTCCGTCAGGTGCACCCGAAGTTTTTGCAGGAGGGAAAGATTTCCGCGCAGGCGTTCATGCCTGGATCCGACTCGACGCTATCCGTAGCGAGAGGATCCAAGGTCGATGCCGAGGCCGCAAATGCGCGGTTTGTCGCGCAGGGGCGCGAGTCTGCCGCGAGCGCGCGACTCGCGCTTGGGGACTTTGACGCTGAGTCGATCCCTGTTTTCGACGACCCGAATGAAGCGGATGACGCGCACGCCTTCGCCCAGTACGAGCATGTACCGCGTCGAAAGGATCGAGAAAAGATTGCATCGCGGTTGAGAGCGAAAGCCAGTGTCGCCTACGAACGACTCCCAGTGCCGTAGCTCGCTATATGTATGCAGTGTGCATACGAAACTTTCGACAAAATCTTTAAACAAGTCTTAAACTTAACGCACTGCGTCCATGTGCGTCATGACTCGAAGCTGGCGCTAGGGTTCAGGGGTCTTACGATGGGGCTCATGGCGACACCGAAAAAGATGCTCGGCATCCACCTTTCAGAGGCGGAACACGAGCTAGCCAAGAGGCTCGCGGCAATGGCCGGGGAGAGCATGAGTGTGCTCTTTCGGCAGTGGCTCCGCGAACAGGCGAAGAAGCAAAGGCTCGCTAGAGCCTGAAGAATAGAAGCCCCGGCGACGCGTCAACGTCCCGAGGCATGACCGAGAGGAAGTATCTCCCGATGAACGAAAAGCTAACACAGCGCGGACGTCGCGCACCCCGAACAGGCACCGTTGTTTCGTTCCGCAAGGGAGATCGCACGGTATGGGCCGCCCGCATCTTGCTGAAAGACGGCTCACGAAAGCAGCTGCGGTGTCCCCTCGGGTTCACGCGGCAACAGGCGGAGAAGAAGGCTGCAGAGTGGCAGGCCAAAGAGGATGCAACCTTGGGTCTCTTCCTTGGGAAGCAGCGTGCCGCAGGGGTTCCCGTCGACGGCGAGACGGCCAATCAATGGCATGAGCGTTTTCTCGCTTCGCGTGAGGGGAAGGTCGGCAACGTCCCCACGCATCGGTGGATTTGGAGGAAGTGGTTTGCCCCAGTCATCGGCAAGAAGCCTGTCGCCTCGATTTCGCGCGACGATATCGAGGGGATTCGCGACGCGCTCGATGTGCGAATTCACGCCGATACGCTACGACCTAAAACCGCGGCGAATCTTTGGAGCGCCCTAACGACAGCATTTCGGGCCGCGGTTGGGTCGAAGGATCGCACGTTGCGTGTCCGCGAAGACAACCCGTGTGACGGTGTTCAGCCGCCTGACCGAGGTGAGAGCCGCCGCAAGTGCTGGCTGTACCCCTCCGAGGTCGAGAAGCTTCTCGCGTGTGAGGCCGTGCCCTTGGAGTGGCGCGAGCTCTATGCCGTAAGCTGCTTCTTCTACACTCGCCCCGGCGAGACCTACGAAATTCGATGGAGCGATGTGGACCTCGGGGCGGGCGTTGTGAACATCGCGCGCGCTTTCGACTGGATGACGAACACTGTCAAAGAGCCGAAGACGCGAAACGGGATCCGCACGATTCCGATTCCCGCGACGTTGCTCCCCCTCCTTCAGCGCATGCGGGTGGGACAGTCCGAGGACGACCTGGTGGTACCCGCCCTGCGTCGAGCCGGAAAGAATGTGGCGTCCGCGATTCTTCGAGAGCACCTCGCCCTCGCGGGAGTGAACCACCCCAGGCTCTTTCGGGACGATGCGACGTTCATGCCCGTCGGC
This sequence comes from Polyangiaceae bacterium, assembly GCA_046351415.1. GTDB lineage: Bacteria > Myxococcota_A > Polyangia > Polyangiales > Polyangiaceae > JABFRG01. Next base: position 124,835 of record JAXLYO010000011.1, read on the forward strand.
TTCCGAAGTTTCCGGGACAGCGGGATCACCTGGCTCGCGTTGGAAGGGGTTGACCTCGCGAAGATGCAGAGGCGCGCCGGCCATGACCATATCTCCACCACGTTGGGGTATGTGAAGGCGGCCGAGGACTTCAGCTCAGGCGGAATCGGCGTTCCCTTTGGACCCCTGCCGGCGTCGCTGCTCAGTGTGACGGCTGGTGTGACGAAACTCGAATCACACGGGGAAACAGAGTGGGCGAGCGGGGACTTGAACCCCGAGCCAATGGATTAAGAGTCCACTGCTCTACCAATTGAGCTACTCGCCCTGGCAGGTTGCAGATCCGGGTAACCCGAACGCACAACCAAACTAAGGAATCGCTCTCCTATTCGGGGCTCGATTCGATGTCAAGCACGAGAAGCGATGCACTTCGATCGCTTTCTGGTTAGCCTCGTTTTGCGATGGGGCGCGCAGGCCAAGATCGCTGGTTCGTTTACGTCCTTTCCTGCGGCGACGGGAGTCTCTACGTCGGCATCGCCAAAGACGTGGACGCCCGGCTCGAGGCGCATGCGAGCGGGAAGGGGGCTCGCTATACGCGCGGTCGAGGTCCGCTTCGCGTGGCGGCGCGATGCCTCTGCCTTTCGAAGGGCCGAGCCCTCCGCGTCGAGTATGCGCTCAAGCAGCTTTCGAAACGGCAAAAGGAACAACTCGTCTCTCTTCCGAATTCGGAAGGATTACGAATGTTTGTGCGGCGTTTGCGCGCCCCTCGCGTTGTGCCGTAGAGGACCCTTGTGAAGGCCACGAATGTGCTAGACCCTAGCCCCGTGCTGCTCGGTATGACTCGGGGCGAGTGGACGCTCGTTCTCTTCATTTTCGGACTCGTGTACTCCGCGGGCCTGCTCGTCCGTTTCGGCGAGTGGTTCGGTGAGCGCGCGTTCCGGAGCGACGGCCCATCGAATGACGGCGACCCCGGCGCGCCCACGAGCGTGAGGGGCACGAAGGGTGGTGGAGGCCGCTCGGGAGAGTCGTCGCCGCCCGGAGCGAAGCATTGACGCCGACGGCGGTACCCAGCACGCCGGTCGGCCCTGCAGGTAGCGCGCTCCTCTGCCTCGGGCAGGCGAGTGATGCCTCCGAGCTCGCATCCGCTCTCGCCACCGAGGGGTACGACGTGGAGAACGTACCGCCTGACGCGCTCGTTGCGCGCGCCGACTCTCGGACAGGCGTGGTCATCGCCGACATCGACGCCCGTGACGCACTCCATGCCGTCGCAACGCTGCAGGAGCAGCCGCATCCCTCGCTCGAACTCGTCGTGTTCGCATCCAGCGAAACGACGCTTCTCGCGAAGGTGAATCAAGTGGTGACGCGCGGCGTTGGTGCGCTCTTCGTGAAGCCCATCCTCGTTCCCGCGGTCGTATCGAAGCTGCGCCTACTCAGGCCGCGTTCGGCCTCGTCGTCGGGCGCATATGCTCGCGTGTCGTCCATTCCGCCCTCTGGTCCTTCGCAAGTGCCGCCGAGTGGGAGTCAGACATCGTCGACGCCACCGCCGATCGACCTTCGCTCCTCGGCGCCTCCTCCGCCCGAGCCGAAGCGCGCCTCTTCGTTGCCACCGCCATCCGCCACGTCTCCATCCTCCCCGCCGTCACCGGCACCACGTTTCGCCACGCTGCCTCCGGTCGGCACGCGAGGTTCGGCGCCGCCGGTAGCGAACAGCGTGTCTCCGTCGCGTGCACCTTCGGGGCTGCCGGGTGTTCCGGAAGCCGTGTTGCTGCAGGCAGGCCTGAGTCAGGAGCTCGCCGAGCTTCTCCTTGCGGCCGAATCGCGCATCACCGACTACTCGGGAGACGACGGTGGCGTACCTTCCCCCGCAGAGGAGATCGAAGCTGTCCTTCCGCGCGAAGTGCTCGCCGTGCTCGACTCGCCGCTCGACGACGACGACGACGACGATTTCGCGATCGTCGAGGGGCCCTCCGTCACGACGGGGGGACGACGTTCGGGAACGACCGGGGTCGGCGACGATGCAGAGCACTTCACACGCGACGACGTCCGTGATGCCGACCTCGATACGCGATCCGGAAAGAGCGACGACACGGGTACGAACGCCCAGCGAACGAACATGCGGCCACCCGTGTCCGAAGGAGCTGCGCAAGAGTTCGCAGCTCAGCCCGCGCCGGCCGCTCCTCAACCGGCCGCGCGCTCGCTCTTGCCGGCAGAGCCGCATCCGCAGGTCGATCTCCGCATTCTTCCTTCCAGCGTTCCCGCGCAAGACGCCGTGCCCGACCCCGACTTGGCGATGCCAACGGACCTTCGTGAGCGCGCGTCTCTCGCACCTGGTGGCATGGGCTGGGAAGACCGAGCGCAGACGCTGAAGCCGGCTGCCGAACGCGAATCTGCGCCGCCCAGTGTCTCGCACGCAGGGGTTATCACCCGCGAGGCAGAAGCTTTTGCACCGCTCGCGCGCGCCATCACGGGAAGGCGCACAGTCACCCTTACCGTTCGCGATGGAAGTGCCCAACGACGCATCGTGCTCCTTGGCGGCGACCTCGTGACGGCCGGAAGCGACGCACCGAACGAAACGTTGCTCGAGTTCCTGGTCGAGCGTGGTGACATGCTGAGGGCGGCTGCCGACCGCGCTGCTGCAAAGATCCCCGCGGGGGGGCGATACGCCGCGGCTGCACTCGTCGCGCGTGGTGTTCTGCACAACGACGACATGTGGGAAGTACTGCGGGCACACGCTCTCTGGCTCGCGGGCAAAGCGATGCAAGTGAAGCGAGGCTCATACGTGTTCGAGTCCTCGTCCGAAGCCGATGCCGACCTTTCACGTCTCTTGTCCGAGCCCGCCGTTTTCGGCGCAAAGAGCGGCGCAGAGGTCTTTCTCGAAATCGTTCGTCGGGTCGTCACACGCGAGACGGCGGAGGCAGCGCTCGGCGGAAACGATGCACGCATCTTCCTCGGTGAGCACGGGCCATTGCTCTCGGAGTCCGGCCTCCCCGAAGATGAGGTAAACGCGATTCGCGGTCACGAAGGTCACCGTCTCTCCGAGCTGGTCTCCGCCGTCTCCGAGCCGGACGCGATGCAGATTTTCTACGGCCTCGCGCTCCTCGAGATCTTCCGGGTGACGCCCGCGCCGGAAGCGCCGAAGTCCGTGCGACCCTCGAGCCATCGGGCGCCCGCGCCAGACCCGATCGACGACGAAGCACGCCGCAGTCGTATCGCCGCGAGGGCCGCCCTCGTTCAGGAGGGAGACTACTTCGCGCTCCTTGGCGTGCCGCGACAAGCGAGCTCCTACGAGATTCGTGCAGCCTACCTCGCCCTGCGTCGCGAGTTCGAACCTTCGCGCATCTTGACCCCGCAAATCGCCGACCTGGCCGAGACCGTCGAGAAGATCACCATCGTCCTCGAAGAAGCATACGAAGTCCTCCGCGACGAACCGCGGCGCGAAAGGTACCTTCGCGCCATCGTCGGCTTGCCTCGGTCGTCGTAGCGAGCGCCTCGAACGAGGGGCTGTCCCTATTTTGGAACAGCCCACAGCCTTCCCATGGTCGGGCTAGGCGGTGCGGCTTTGCGCGTGCACGACGTCGATGACCAACTCACCTCCGTCGATGTAGATGAGCAGCGTGTCGCCCTTCGTGGCGGTCTTCTTGAGGATCGCATCGGCGATCTTGCTCTCGATGTGTTTCGCGACTGCGCGCCGCATCGGACGCGCGCCGAGTTCGGGCTCGAACCCACCGTGGTCGAGCAAGAATTCGACTGCATCGTCCGAAACGTCGAGGCCGAGGCCCCGGCTATCGCGGAGGGAGTGTTGCAGTAGTTCGATGTGCTTGCGTGCCACGAGTCGTACGTCCGCTTTGGAGAGTGCCGAATACACGAGAACTTCGTCGAAGCGGTTGTAGAGCTCGGCGGGTAGTGCGGCCTTCGCCGCGCCAATCATGCGGTCGTGGATCTCGTTCTCGTGATGTCGGAAAACGGACTCGCGTCGGGCTCGGAACCCGATGGAAGACGTGGCCTTGAGCGTCGCGAATTCGGCACCGAGGTTGCTCGTGAGGAAGATGACCACATTGGAGAAGTCGACCGTGCGGCCGCGTCCATCCGTCATGCGCCCTTCGTCGAACACCTGCAGGAAGCTCTCGAGCACGTCTCGATGCGCCTTCTCGATTTCATCGAGAAGGAGGACTTGATACGGCCGTTTGCGAATCGCCTCCGTGAGCTGCCCGCCAGCTTCGTGCCCGACGTAGCCGGGAGGCGCGCCGATGAGCCGCGCGACGGAGTGCGCTTCGGAGAACTCCGACATGTCGAGTCGTGTCATCGCGTCGGACGAGCCGAAGAGGCATTCGGCAACGGCCTTCGCGGATTCCGTCTTGCCGACCCCCGTGGGACCGAGCAAGAGGAAGACGCCGATGGGGCGTCCTCCTCCGATGCCCGCAGCGTTGCGTCGTAGAACGTCTCCCATGCGGGCGAGCGCGTGCGGGTGACCCATCACCCGCGTCCCCACGATCTCTTCGAACCGAAGGAGACGGTCTCCGTCGGATTCGACGAGACGCGAAAGCGGGACGCTGCAGACGTCGCTCGCTACTTCGGCGATGCGTTCCGGCGTCACTTCCGGCAGCCCGCGCCTCTTGGCGCGCGCTCCTGCCATGTCGAGGAGCTCCGTCGCTTTCTCGGGAAGTGGACGGTACGGCATGTATCGCACGCTCCACGCGATCGCGACGGCGATGGCTTCGTTCGTGTAGCGAACATCGTGGTGCTCCGCGAACGCCGCGAGGCGTCGCTCGATCGCAATGAAGGCGCTCTCACGGTCGAGCTCGGGAACCTCGAGCGGCGAGAGATGCCGTGCGAGTGCTGCATCTCGCTCGCGAATGCGCGTGAAGTCTTCGCTCGTCATTGCAAAAATGGCGCGCATCGTTCCCCGAGCGAGTGCGCGTCGGAGCTCCGCCGCGGCTTCGTCACCCTCGCTCGACAAAAGAGCGGGCAGCTCTTCGAGGAACAACACGACGCGGCCTGCACTCTTCTCGGCCTCGTCCACGAGGGCCCGCATTCTCTCGGCGAGCTGCCCGCGCATCGCAGTGTTCGTGAGGAGCGACGAAGCGTTGACCTCTACGAAGACGCGCTCGTCGCATGCCGCGAGCATGGGGTTTTGCACCACGTGGAGCGCGAGTGCCTGCACGAGGACGCTCTTGCCGACACCGTGCGGACCGAGAAGACACGGGTTTCCTCCCTGCTTGCGAGCGAGCAGGTCGAGGGTCTGCTCCACCTCTTCCTCTCGACCGAACACCGGCTCGAGCTCGCCTTTGTCTGCAAGCTCCGTGAGGTTGCGGCCCAACTGAGCGAGCAGGGGAAACTCTTTCGGGGAAAGGGAGAAGCGTGTGCTTGCCTTCTGCTTCTTGGGCTTCTTCGCCGGCGCCTGGACTTGGGGACTCATGCGCGCGAGTGCAGGCGGCGAAGGTGGCGCGACGATAGCGGGCGGTGTGACGAGCGGAGGCGTGGAGACCATCGGTTGCAAAGGCGCCGCTACCTTGATCTGTGTCGTGCTGCTCGGCGGCGACATGGGAAGGGACGAGCCCAGCCGTTCACGGGGGCCGCGCACGTCCTCGCGCAAGGTGGGGCGCATGCTCGTGATCTTCGGCGCCGGTACGCTGTGGGGGCCTCCGCTGAGCGCCGATACGAACAGCCGGCCCACGTCGACACCGCACTGCCGCAAGATGCGATGCGCCGCGGTGCCCTGGTCCTCGCAAAGGGCACAAAGCAGATGCGCCGCGCCCGTTTCCTCGAGGGGGCCGGGCTTGCGTGAACGCGAGGCGAGGTCTTTCGCTTTGGCCGTGACACGCGCCATCGCGTCGGGGCGGTCATCTACCGCCACACGCACCGCGCAGAGCAGCATCTCCGCGCTGAGACCCTTGGCCCCCAAGAGGGTCCCGACAGTGCCACCCTCGCGCGCCAAGACCACCAACAAGTGTGCAGTGGTCGGCCGTTCACTGCGACTCTTTCCAAGCTCTTCGGCAAGCCGCCGAAGTCGCTGAAGCTCCCCTTCGCGAGCTTTGGTTTCGGATCGGTCCTGGCGCGAATTCTGGGGCATCCGATTTTTCTCTCACGGAGCCCCCATCACGGCCAAGAAATGAGCCCTCCTGGGATTTGGCTAAAGCCGAGGAACTTCCTGTATCTAGCCTTGTCCATCGAGCGGTCACAAAACCGCCGCAATCGGTGCCGCGAGGGTTGTTTTTCGCCCCTTGCGCCTTATAGCAACGACAAGCAAATCATGAACATCGTCGAGCCCGCCGCAAAACACCCCGGATCTCCGAAAGAAGGGGGCGGGCGCGGGCGCGGGACCGTCATCGTCCTCGTGGTGCTCGGCATCGTGCTCGTCGGCTTCGTCGGCTTCCGTCTGAAGCAAGCGGCTGCAAAGCGTGCGTCCCTTGCGGCGGAGCGCGCTTCGTCCGGCGAGGCGACGACGTCCTCCGCGGGGCTTCAGTTCGCGACGGCGGCGCCGTTCATGTATCGGCCGTCGGTCGACTTCAACGGAACGCTTCGTCCCTGGCGCGAAGCCGACCTCGGATTCGAAACGCAGGGTCGTCTCGTTCGCGTCGACGTGAGCGTGGGTCAAACCGTGAAGGCGGGTGCGCCCCTGGCGACGCTCGATGCCTCGAGGGCGGGCGCGCAGGTCAATCAAGCCACGGCCCAGACCCGTGCAGCTCAGGCAAACCTCGCCATCGCCGAAGACAATTTGAAACGCACGGAAGCCCTCGTGTCGTCGAAGGCCATTCCCGAGGCACAGGGAGAGCAGGCGCGTCAGAACGTCGCGCTCGCCCGGGCGCAGCTCGAAGCGGCTCAAGCGACCACCCACCTTGCGCAAGTCAGTCAGGGGGTGCACACGATCAATGCTCCGTTCGCGGGGCTCGTGACGCGCGCCCCTTCGACGCCGGGCGCCGTCGTCAATCCGGGGCTCCCGCTGTTCCGTATGGAAGACGTGTCCCGGTTCAGGCTCTCCGCGACCGTCGGCGAGGAAGAAGTAGACCTCGTGAAGGTAGGCGCCGAAGTCCGCGTGTTCTACCGCGACCGCGTCGTCCCGGGGAAGGTTACGGCGGTCATTCCTTCGCTCGACCAGGCCACGCGCCGCGCACCCATCGAAATCGAAGTCCCGAACGATCCGAAGGCTCCCATCTTGGGTTACGGATTCGTCCGCGCCAACATCGACTCGGGTCACGAGGAAAAGGCCGTGCGCATTCCCGCACTCGCAAAGCGCGTGGGCTCTCCCGACGAAGTGTTTCGGGTTGACGGCACCGTCGTTCGTCTCGTGAAGACTCTCCACGTCGTCGACGCCGATGGTTCGTGGATCGTGCGCAAGGGGCTCGAAGGAGGCGATCGCGTCATTCTCTCTCCGCCCGCAGAAATGAAGGACGGCGATCCCGCCTCCAAGCTGACCGCACCGAGCGCAGCAACCGCGGTGCCCATGGGCACCCAAAAGTAAGGAAGCGGTCATGACTCTCTCGGGCATCGCGATTCGGCGGCCGGTGTTCACCACCATGGTGATCTTGTTCCTCATGGTGCTCGGCATCATGGGGCTCTCGCGTCTCGGAACGGAACGCTTCCCTGACATCTCGTTCCCCGTCGTCGTCGTCAATGTGGCGTACCCCGGCGCATCGCCGAGCGAAGTCGAACAGCTCGTGGCCAAGCCCATCGAAGATGCTGTCGTGTCGACGAACGGTCTCGATCGTCTGCGATCGGATTCGCGTGAAGGGCTCGCGACGATCGTGATGTTCTTCAAACTCGATATCGACTCGAAGCAATCCGCGATCGAAGTCCAACAGAAGATCTCGCAGATGCGGTTCAAGCTGCCGCAAGACGTCAAGGAACCAGCGATTTCGCGTTTCGACGTCGGTGCGACGCCCGTGCTCACGTACACGCTCGCCGGCGGCGGAAGGTCTCTCGCAGAGACCCAAAAATTCGCCAAGGACGTCGTCAAGCCATCACTCGAACAGCTCGATGGGGTCGCTACGGTTTCCATTCGCGGTGGAGCTGACCGCGAAATCCACGTCGATCTCGATCGCGCCAAGATCGAAGCCCTGAAGCTCTCGCCGCTCGGCATCATGAACCAGCTCCGGGCAGAGAACCTCAACGTACCGGCCGGTCGCTTCGAAGAAGGCGTGAAAGAGATCTCCGTCCGCACCGTGGGCGAGTTCAAATCCGTCGAGGACATCCGCAATACGGTGGTCGCCGTCGCTCCCGACGGCTCCAACGTGCGCCTCGGCGACGTCGGCGTCATCGAAGACGGCGTCGAAGAGGTTCGCACGCGCGCACGGGTCAATGGCGAGGCCGCCGTCGTGTTCGAGGTCGTGAAGCAATCCGGTACCAACACCGTCGCCGTCGCCGACCTCGTTCGAGAGCGCATCGCCAAAATCGAGAAGGGGTTCCCGCCCGGCTACCGCACATCGCTCATCTTGGACGAGGCGAAGTACATCAACGAGAACGCCCACGAAGTCGAAATCGCGATCTTCTTCGGCGGCGCCATGGCGATCCTGATCATCCTCGTTTTCATGCTCGACCTGCGCTCGACGCTCATCAGTGCCGTCGCGCTTCCGACGAGCGTCGTCTCGACGTTCCTCGTGATGTACCTGATGAAGTTCTCGCTCAACATGATGACGCTCCTCGCGATGTCACTCGCGATCGGACTTCTCATCGACGACGCCGTCGTCGTGCGCGAGAACATATCGAAGCATCTCGAACGCGGCGTCGATCCCAAGACGGCAGCAGAGCGCGGCACTCAGGAGATCGCGCTCAGCGTTCTCGCGACCACCTTGGCGATCGTGGCGGTGTTCGTTCCCGTCGCCTTCATGAACGGCATCGTCGGTCAGTTCTTCCGCCAGTTCGGCCTGACCATCTCGGCAGCCGTTCTCATGTCGCTCTTCGTCGCGTTTACGCTCGACCCGATGCTATCGAGTCGCTTCTCGAAGGCCCATGGTCCAGGAGCCGTCGAGAAGTTTGCTCGCCTGAAGGCCCCCTTTCATCGTGCCTTCGAAGGCATGGAGTCGCTGTACCGTCGTGCACTTCGCTGGGCACTCTCCCACAAGGTCGCCGTGATCTTCCTCGCGGTGGGCAGTTGCGCGGGCAGCTGCGCCACGGTTCCCATCATGGGCGTCGACTTCGTCAATCAGGAAGACCGAAGTCAGTTCGTCGTCGCCATCGAATTCCCTGCAGGTACGAAGCTCGAAGAGACATCGCGCGCGACCATCGACGTCGAACGCGCCATTCTCAAAGACAAGCGCATCAAGACGGTCTTTTCGACGCTCGGACCGAATGGCGAAGTCAACAAGGCCTCGTGGCGTGTCCTGACCGTTCCGAAGACCGAGCGTGACGTCAACATCAACGTCCTGAAGGAGCTCACGCGCAAAGAGCTCACGCACATCCCGAATGCGCAAATCCACATCACGGACCCGCCGTTCATCGAAGGGGGGGCCGCACCACAACCCATCATGGTGCTCGTGCGGGGTGGCACCTACGACGAGCTCGAGCCCCTCGCGCGAAAGTTCGAGGCGTCGATGCGCGCCGTGCCGGGTATGACGGACATCGAACTCAAGTACTCGCCGGGAGCACCGGAGCTCCGGATCAGCGTAGACCGCGGTCGTGCGGCCCGCCTCGGCGTTCCCGTCTCGCAAGTCGCGATGGCGCTTCGTGCGAGCATCGAAGGTGACGAAGCGAGCAAGCTTCGCGATGGCAAGGACGAAATCCCGATTCGTGTGCGCCTCGGCCGCGGTGATCGCCAAGACAGCGCCGATGTCATGCACATGACCATTGGCACCTCGCAGGGGCTCGTGGCCATCAGCGACGTGGCGCAGCTTTCCCGCGGTGAAGGTCCGAGCGTCATCGAACGCGAAGGTCGTCTCCGTCAGATCACGATCACCGCATCTCCGAAAGGACGCTCACTCGCCGACATCCAGAAGGAGCTCGTCGATGCGTTCGGCAAGATCCAGATGCCGCCCGGGTCGACCTGGATGTTCGACGGTCAGATCAAAGACATGAACGAGTCGAATGCGAACTTCCTCATCGCCATCGGCCTCGCGATCGTCTTCATCTACATCGTGCTTGCTTCGCAGTTCGAGAGCTTCGTGCATCCTTTCACGATCATGCTCACGCTCCCTCTCGCATTCGTCGGCGCGCTCGTCGGTCTCTTCCTCGCGGGCAACTCACTCGCGATGGGGTCCATCATCGGCATCATCTTGCTCATGGGGCTCGTCACGAAGAACGCGATCTTGCTCGTCGACCGCGCGATCGTGCGTGTGCGAGAGTTCGGCGACTCCCCGGAGCACGCCATTGCAGAAGCGGGCCCCGAACGCTTGCGTCCGATCCTCATGACGAGCGCCGCGATGATTCTCGGTATGTTGCCGACGGCGACATCGAACGGAGAGGGCAGCGAGTTCCGGGCGCCCATGGCCATTGCAGTCATTGGCGGCGTCGTGAGTTCGACGTTGCTGTCTCTGGTGGTCATTCCCGTCGTCTACCTCCTCATGGAGCGTCTCATCGGACGCAAGCGGCCGCCGGAGGGGGTCGTGCCGCCTCCCTATCGCGCGCACACACCCGAACCGTCACCCGCCGAATAGGTCCCAAGGAATCCGAGAGTCGTCGTGTCCATGGGGGCATGACGACTCGAAAGGCTCGCGCGGAGACTTCTGCGCTCATCTCGCTCGAGGAACTTCTCACCCTCGAACAGTCGCGCATTCGCGATGAAGAGCAGCAGCGGCGCATGGCAGAAGAGCGCGTGCTTCGAGAACGACTCGAAGCCGAAGCCAAAGCCGAGGAGGCGGCGCGCGCGCAGCTTCGTGCCGAGGCGGAGAGCCGGCGTGAAGCGACGCGTCTCGAAGAAGCCCGGCGTGCACGTGTGGAGGCAGAGGCCCTCGCCATGCAAGCAGCCGCGCGTGTCCACGCCGAAGCACAAGCGAAGCTCGAGATGATGCGGGTCGCGAATCAGCATGCCGAAGCGCTTCGGGCGGAGTCGGCGCGCGGGCAGAAGACGAGCGGGAGGCTCCGAGGCTTCTTCATGCTCGCCACGCTGCTCGGAATGGGCGCCCTCGGATTCCTGCTCCAGCGATCCGAATCGAAGCGACACGAGCTCGAAGTTTCCCTGACGCGCGCAGAAGACGAGCGCGACGAACGAGGAAGGGCTCTCGCGCAGCGCGTGCCACGCGAGGAGAAGACGGCGCTCGAAGAACGCGTGAAAGACTACGAGCGCGAGCTGGCTCAGCTTCGATCTGCGGCGACCGCGGTCGCGAAGCATGCCTCGCCCGCGTCGAACGCAGGCGCGACCATCCGAACGCCCGAAAAGACGACTACAGCGGACCCTTGCGCCTTCTACCGAAAGCTACGCGAGACGAACCCACACGATCCACGCTTGTTCGATCCCGCCAACGGATGCTTGTAAAATACAGCTACTTCGGGCCTTGCGGCTGGATGCCCACACAGGTCGACACCTGAAGCAGAATGTGAATGAGCGCTTTCACTTGTGCGGCGAGGCCTTGGTTTTCCTCGACGTGGTAGGTGCTGAAGAGCACGCGACCGCACTTGTCCTGGAAGCTCACCGTCGAAGGACGAGGCTGGCCTCCGACGAGGGTCGACGCCCACACCTTCGGCGTGATCGTGACGGGCTTCCCGTTCTCGTCCTCGCCCGGTTGCGGATTGACGGAGGTGATGTGCGTCCAGCTTCCCTCGAGGGTCGCGTTCGTTTCGTTGATCGCCGTCATCCAAGCATTGAGACTCGGGTCGTCGAATTGAGCCTTGCCCTCGTAGACCTCGTCGAGGCACCCAGAACCCATGGTGCCCGATTGACCGGCCCAGGTGATGAAGCCCGGCCACGTTTGACGAACGTATTCGTAGCTCCAGTCGGACACGTAGACCTTGCCACCTGATTGGACGTAGTCGCGAAGGTTTTTTTGGAGCGCAGCACCCACGGGAGGTGGCGTGCACGAAGGGTTGCCGAAGTTCGCCTGCCCGCTGCAGGGCAAGAAGATGATGTGGTACTTCGACATGTCCGAGGCGCTGCCGATGACCTTGCCGCCCGCGGGCATGTCGAATTCCTCGATGCCGAGGTCGCCGAGTGCGTCCTGGATCGCATCCCACTCCCCTTGGACGATGCCGATCTTCGGGATGGTGTCTCCCTTGGCGGGGTCGGTCTTGCTCGGAAGGCGCGTGAACTCGGCGGGAATCGGCGGGTTGTCACCGGCGACCGCCTTGATCTTCCGGACACGGCGGAATTGGCCCTTCTGTGTGACGAAGTATTGTTCGCCCGTGCTGTAGACCGGGAGGTCGAAGGTGCCATCGGGCCCCGTGTACGCAAACGAGTACGAGTCGAGGTCGACGCACTTGTCGCAGTACACGCCGGAGGGAATCTCTTTGGGCTCGTTCGCGGTGAGATAGACGAGGGCCCCTGAGATCGGGATGCTGCCCTCGGGCGCGACGACCTTGCCCTTCATCGTGCCGACGCGAGGACCAGGGCCACCGTCGGTGCCTGCTTCGCCGAACGCCAAACCAGGGCCTCCGCCCTCTGCACTCCCATCGGCGTCGCCGAACCCCGAGCCCGTCGTGCTACTGCACGCGAAAGCGGTCACGAGGGCGGAGGCACCGAGCAAGAAGAGGAGGCGGGTCGTACGCATGAGGGTCATGCACCTTACTTCGGAGGAAGCGTTCTGCAAGCTCTCTTCCCCTGGTTTTTCGGTCGTTTAGGAGACCAAACCGGACATTTCGCGCCGCATTGGCGGCTAGGCATGCCGCCTATAGAGTGCCAGCGTGCGCGATGCACCGCTCGAAACAAGTGTATAATGCATGGTCTGAGCGAGCTCGGCACGCTCGCCGACGGGCGCTTCTTCTTTCGCGAGCAAGACGGCGACCATGCCTGCGGGACGCACGAGCTCCGTCCCGAGCGCCAGCCAGTCGGGGGGGGCGAGTGTCGCACGGGACATGGCGACATCCCACTTTGATTCTCGGCTCGTGAGTTCTTCTCCACGGCCGCGTACGACGACGACGTCGCTGCGGGAAACGGCCGCGAGCGCGGTCCGTAGGAAGGCTGTTCGCTTGGCGAGGGGCTCGACGAGTGTGAACGACAGGTCCGGTCTCAGAATGGCGAGCGTGACTGCGGGGCCGCCGGCGCCCGTTCCAACATCTACGACCGTCGCGCGTTCAGGCAATGCTTCGGCAAGCGCGCACGCGTCGGCGAGCATGAGATCGCAAAACTCCTCCGGCGACTTGGCCGCCGTGAGATCGAGCTTCGCGTTCCAGGTCGCCAGCTCGTCGAGAAACCGGACGAGGGCGCCACGATGGGGATGCACCCTCGGGCCATGCGCTTCCAGCGGCCAGCGGCCCTTCCATTTGGCGAGACCTTCTCCCACGGTCTCGAATGATATCACGAAGGCGCGCACCCCATTGCTCGATGCTGTTGAGAAACGGAGACGCTGCCGTCATACTGCGCAAGATGTCCGTCAAGGTCTCCCCGGAATCGCCCAAGGTTCCGATCCCGCCGCCTGTTCCATCGTCGCCGGCCGTTCTGACGTCGGCGAGTTGGGATCGCTTTTGGGAGCTCGTGCGGACCTTCGACCCGGACCACGCCCGCTCCGACGAGCTCGTCAAACCCATGCCCGGAGGCGCGTCGACGCGGCGATACTTCCGTGTCGCCCTTCCGACCGGGCCTGTGGTTGCAATGTTCGTCCCCGATGGGCCCAAGCCGGAAGAAATCGACAATGCTCAGGCGGGCCACCGCTGGCCCTTTCTCGAAGTGCGCGATCTCCTTTCGGACGCGAACGTTCCCGTCCCGCGAATCCTCGCAGAAGATACCGACGCCGGCTGGCTGATCCTCGAAGACCTGGGCGACGACACGCTGGCCGAATACCTCAAGCGCGAACCCTCCGCGAAGCCTGCTCTCTACACGCAAGCGGTTCGAGACCTGGCTCGCGCGCAGCAAACGCTCGAAGCCTTGCCCGAAGGGTGCGTGGTCGCGCGCCGGGCGTTCGACGAGACATTGCTTCGTTGGGAGATAGAGCACTTTCGCGAGTGGGGCGTGCACGCACGGGGTTTTTCGTTCTCTCCGGAAGACGACGCAGCGTTCTCCGCCATCGCCGACCGCCTCGCGCAGCGCGTCGCCTCCTATCGTCGCGGCTTCGTCCACCGCGACTATCAGTCCCGCAACATCATGGTGCGCACGCCGCCCGGTAAAGGCGCGCCCAGCCTCGTGTGGATCGACTTCCAAGACGCTCTACTCGGACCCCGTGCCTATGACCTCGTCGCCCTCCTCGGCGACAGCTACCAGGAGTTCGACCGCCCCTTCATCGAAGCCCGCCTCGATGAGTTCGCAGAGGCGCGCGGCCTCTCGGCGAGCGATCGAGCCGAGCTCGGTCACGAGTTCGACTATGTCACGGTGCAGCGCAAGCTGAAGGACGCGGGTAGGTTCGTCTTCATCGACCGTGAGAAGGGAAACCCCTCGTTTCTGCGCTTCGTCACGCCGACCATCAAGAAGGTCGCGCATGCCCTCGCCCGTCTCACCACCGACCCCGACATGCGAGCCCTGGACGCGCTTTTGCGACGCGCTCTGCCGCAAGACATGGCGATCTAGTTTTCGTCGCGCCTCACAAAGAATAGTGATGGGCGACCGCCCCCGCTGACGCAAGCGGGCAATGGGTTCTTCACGTCCTGCGTCTCATCGTCCTGTTCCTCGGCGGGCGGCGGTAAGCCTTGCGCTCGCGACCCTGCTCGCCTGTGGTGGTGTGGAGCAAGAAAGCGCAAGCGATCGATGCAACGCTCGCCGCGAACTTCAACTCGGAACCGAAGGCCTGCCGTGTGCGGGAGGGTTCTGGGTCGACTGCGTGTGCGATAGCGGTCGAGTGGGTTCGAGACTGTGCCGCGGAGACGGCCGTGGCTTCGCTTCGAATTGTCTCGTGTCCGAGTAGAGGCTGTTCCTCGTGGATGAGGGACAGGTGACGACGCCAGTGGATCGTCCGTGATCCACGTTTCGTCCGAGAAAAGAAGCACCGAGCGGCGTGCGCCCTTTGCGCTTCCGTGTCACGTTTCTGGAGACGGCGGGGGCGACATGAAGGTGGTGGAGAAGGATTTTTTCATCCGGCCTCGATTGAAATTGATCACCGAGCGCCACGACGGACACGAATGGGCATGCTCGCGCGAAGGCAACGTTCCGTGAGCGATTCTGGATCGCTTCGCGCCCCGATGACCGTCTCGCCTGCGAGTGAGTACGCGCCATCTACTCGCAGCGTGAGTGGTGTGATTCCGCCGCCAGAGTCGCAGGTGAGGTCCGTCTATCGACCATCGAGCGAGCATCGGTTTCCAGCCATGCTCGACGCATCGGACTTCAGAGCTCTCTACGACGAGCACTTCGATTTCGTCTGGCGAACCTTCCGTAGACTTGGATTCCAAGAGGCCGATTGTTTCGATGCTTCGCAAGAGGCCTTCCTCACGATCCGCCGAAAGATGCACGAGTTCGAAGGTCGCTCCTCCCTGCGCACATGGATCTTCGGCATCTGCGTCGGCACCGCACGCAACAAACGACGCGCACTCATGCGCGCGAATCGTCTTCGCGAAAGCGAGTCGGCGATCGAGGTGGCACAAGCAAGTCAAGCGACCGCGGAGCATGTCGTCTCGCTCAGCGACGCCCGCCGAATGCTCGAGACCATTTTGAGCAGCATGAGTCCGACCTTGCGCGCTTCGTTCGTCATGTTCGAGCTCGAGCAAATCTCCGCAGAGGAGATTTCGGAGATGCTCGGCGTACCCCCTGCGACGGTGCGTTCGCGCGTACGCCTCGCGAGGGAGCACTACGATCGTGCCGTCAAACGTATTCGAGCCACCATGGGGGATAGTCGTTGAACGAATATCGGGGGAATACAGCTGCTGCGACCGCGACCGCGACCGCGACCGCGACCGAAGGCGATGACTTGGGCGCGCAGCTCCTTCGCTCTGCGGACCGCGCCTTTTCGCCGCCGCCGAACGCGGACGTAGCCGTGTGGAGAGAAGTTGCGCACCGTACGGGGGTCCGCCCGCGTACGCCGGCCGCTTTTTGCGTACACCGCGCGCGCCGGGAAGCCGGGCTTGCGCGCTAGCCCAGGAGACAAGTAGGGTAACCCCTCTCATGTCAGCGCAAGCTCGCGTCCGCGTCTGTCGAGAAGGGCTTCTCCTCGGTCCCGGCAAGGACGGCATCGATCCCCCCAACCCCGTCGTACCGCTCTACGCAGGCGCGATGCATTACTGGCGACACGCACCGGAAGAGTGGGGTGCCTGCCTCGATGCGGTCCGCGCGATGGGGCTCCGGCTCGTCGACACCTACGTACCATGGGGCATCCACGAAGTCGCGCGCGAAAAGTTCGACTTCGGCGAAGACAAACCGTGGCTCGACCTTGTCCGCTTTCTCGAAATGGCGCACGAGCGGGGCCTCTACGTCATCCTGAGGCCGGGCCCTCATATCAATGCAGAGCTCACCTATTTCGGGTTGCCGGAGCGCGTCGTGTGGACCGAGCCATGCCAGGCGCGTTCGCCCAAGGGCAACCCCGTTCTTCTGCCGATGATTCCCGCGGCGTTTCCGGTGCCTAGCTATGCGAGCGATGCGTTTCACGAGGAGACGGCGCGCTGGTTTGCGGCCGTGGGCGAGCGTGTCGCGCACTTGCGTTACCCGGACGGTCCCATCGTCCTCTTGCAGATCGACAACGAAGGCGCGCTCTACTTTCGCGACGGTGCCTACGATCAGGATTACCACCCCGATTCCGTTCGGCTCTTTCGAGACTTCCTGCGCGAGAAGTACCCGTCGCTCGAGCAGTTCCGCGCATCGTGGAACGACGATGCACTGCACTTCGCGACGGTGGAGCCCCCGAAGTCCTTCGACGCAAAGGAAGCGAACGAGCTCGCACGTCACATGGATTGGGTGGAGTTTCAGGAAGAGCTCTTGGCGCGCGCCATGGACCGCTTCGCGCGCTCGCTTGCGGAAGCTGGTCTCTCCGAGATCCCGACGTTCCACAACATGCCCCTCGGTGAGGCAGCCACGCCGCTGAACGCCGCACGCATGGGTCGCGTCCTCGATCTCGTCGCACTCGACTACTACCACCGGGCAACCCCCGACGATCACGCGATGATCGCCAAACGAACGAGTGAGCTCGTCAGTCGCTCCGAAGGAACGAACCAACCAGCTTTCGGTGCCGAGGTCGGTGCGGGGTTCCCCCCCTTCTTCGCCCCGATGTCCGAAGAAGATTCACTCTACACGCTTCTCGCAGCTCTCGCGTACGGGCTCCGCGGGTTCAACCTCTATATGGCGGTCGATCGCGATCGATGGGTCGGAGCACCTATCGATGTGCACGGAACGCCGACGCATTTTGCCGACCGTATCCGCGCGATCATTCGAGCGCTCGAAAAGGTGGAGTTTCACACGCTTCGTCGCCGCGTCGAAGTGCGACTGGTGATTCCCCGCGCGGTTCGCAGGCTCGCGCGCGCCATGCACGCCTTCGGCCCTGTCACCCCGGCGTTCTTCAACATTGCGGGTGCGAATTTCGCGCAGAGCTGCAGCGAAGAGGACCTCGGTCTCGGAGAAATTCCTCCCGTGGAGGCAGAGGAATACCTTCAGGCGTTCGAACGCGCGCTCCAGAGCCGCGGCGTTCCGTTCGCCTACGCGGGTGGTGAAGGGCTCACGGAGAGTCTCACGGCTGCCAAATGGATCATCTGCTCACTCGCCGGTGGCGTGAAGCCAGCTTTCGTCGAACAGCTTCGCGACATCGCGGCGCGTGGCGTCGACGTCACGGTCGGGCCGCAGGTTCCACTTCGCGACGGCTCGATGCGGCTCCTGGAGGAGCCCCTCTCGACAGAGGGCTTGTCCGTCGAGCCGCTCCACGATCGCGCAGGCATCGAGAAGATGGTGGCGCACTACATCGAGAAGCATGAACTCGCGACCTATTCGGTGGAGCCCGATAGCGTTCAGGTCACGGTCCACGAAGACCAAAACGGCACACCCAGACTCGTGTTCGTCATGAATCCGACAGATGCCGCGACGGTCGGAAAGATTTCACTGCCGGGCGCAAGCCGCTTCGTCGACGTCCTGTCCGACAATGTGCGAATTGCGCGAAGCCACGGGAGCTTTCACGTCGAGTTGCCGCCCAAAACCGTGCGCATCTTCGTCATCGAAGCTTGACCGAGACGGCAAAGCTTGGTGAAGATCCGCCGATGAAATCTCTGCGGACGCGGACGTTGGTGGGTGCTCTGGGTGCAATGGTCGTCATGGCCTGTGGCGGAGAAGATGCCGCCCTACCGCCGCAAACGCCTCCGCCTCCGCCGCCCGTCACTGCGCCGGAACCCCCGCCCGCGCCCCCTGCGCCTCCGCCTCCTGCGAAGCCGCCGCTCGCCGACATGATCCAAGAGTCGATGCAGACGGCGCTCGGAGCGCTCAACGCACACGATGCCAAGAAGTTCGCGAGCGCGTACGCGGAAAATGCGGAGATTAGCGTCCCTGGTTTGAATGACGTCAACGGTCGCGCGGGCGTCGAAGCCAATATGAACGAGTGGTTCCAGACCTTCTCCAAGGTGAAGGTCGGCTTCAATCGCGTGTGGATGAAGGACAAGATTGCCGTTCTCGAATGGGTCATCCAAGGCACGCATTCGGGCGAACTCTTCGGCGTCAAAGGCAAAGACAATCCGATCGGTCATGCGGGGCTCTCCATCGTCACGTTCAACGACGATGGCAAGGTTCAGTCCGAGCACCGCTACGGTGACCTCGGCACCGTCGCCACGCAGCTCGGTCTGACGAAAGAGAAGCCGAAGGAGATTCCGGCAGTTCCCGAGGCAACCGACGTCTACAAGTCGAAGCCCGAGTCCGACGCGAAATCCGAGGCCGCTGCGAAGGCGGCACTCGCCGCGTTCGACAAGAAGAACCCTGCCGACCTCGACGCTCTCACGCAAGAAGACATCGAGTACCATGGGCTCATCACGTCGAACACCGTCAAGGGGCGCGCCGACCTCAAGAAGACGTTCGGTGCATTCTACAAGGCTTTCCCCGACGCGAAGATGACCCCCACGCTCGTGGCGGGTGTCGGCGAATACGCCGTCGTCGAGTACGAGATGACAGGAACGCAGCAAGGCCCGATCGGCACCATCAAGGCGACGAAGAAGCCGGTCAAGTTGCACGCTGTCGACATCATGCAGTTCAAGGACGGCAAGGTGTCTCGCGTGTGGACGTTCCGCAATTCGGCCGAACTCATGCAGCAGCTCAGCATGTTCAACGTAGCCGTTGTGACCCCGAAGGCCGGTGGAGCCGCAGCGCCCGCCGCGCCGCCGAAGAAGAAGAAGTAGTCGCGAGAGTTGCGATTCGGCGTTCGATGAAGCCGCTCTAGAGAATCTGGCTCTGGTCGATGGGCTTTGGTGTGGCGGGCGGGGCCGAAGGCGGAGCGTGCGTCACCTCGGGGGCCGGTGCAGTGACGGGCATCGGCTTTTCGGGCGGCGCAGGTACAGCGCCCGGTGACGCCATCGAAGACGGTCGAGGCAGAGCGCCTCCGCTTTGAGCGGGCGGGACCGATCGCATCGGCATTGCGGTAGCTGAAGGAGCTTGCGCTGGCCCGGCCGAAGCGACCACCGGCGAGGGAGGAGGCACGGAGTCCCGGCGCGCGCCGCTGCCGAGTTCTGGTGGAGCCTGGAGAGCGCCACTTCGCACTCCACCTTCGGTACTGGTGTTGCGGAAGTGCACCGTGAGGACGGACGCCGTGAGAAGTACGAGAACGAGAAGTGCCCCGAGGGCGATCAACGGCTTCTTCTTCTTCGGAACCGCGAGTGCAACGGAGTCGGAGGAGTTGAACGACGAGTCGGTCGACTCTGGCGGTGTCGATCGCGTGACGACCGGATCGACGTGGGCGAGCACGGGGATCTGAACGGAAGGCGCAGGCTCCTTCGAGCGCGCCGCCTCGCGAAATGCGTCGACCAGCGCTTCGCCGCTCGGGAACCGGTTCACGGCCTTTCGCTGGAATGCACGTTCGAAAAACGCATCGAAGCGCGTACCGAGCTCCGGCTTCACGGCTGACACGTTCGAGAATTCGCTTCGACATACGGCGACGAGAACGTCTTGCATCGTGTCGCCGACCCACGGGCTCTTCCCGGTCAGCATTTCGTATGCGAGGACGGCCATCGACCAAAGGTCGCACTGCGCATCCATGCTCGGATGCGCGCGCGCTTGTTCAGGGCTCATGTAGTTCGGCGTACCGACCGCGATGCCTCGTCGCGTAAGACGCTTGTCCCCTTCCGTCGTCGAACGTACGAGACCGAAGTCGAGCACTTTGACGAGAAGGCCCCCGCGCTCGTCCTTGCAGATGAACACGTTGCCTGGCTTGAGGTCGCGGTGGATCAGATTCACCTTGTGCGCCTGCGTGACGCCCAAGCAAATCTGTTCGAGGATCTCGAGGACGCGCTCGGGCGCGAGTGTCTTCGCCCGAACCATGTGCGCTTCGAGTGATTCACCCTCGAGGTGCTCCATGACGAGATACGGAATGCCCTCGTGCTTGCCGTAGTCGGATACGGAGACGACGTGTCGGCTGAGGCGAGAAATCGCAGAAGTCGCGCGCGCCTCTTCTTCGAAGCGATCGAGGATCGTGTCTGCGTCGTGCTCAGAGAGGAGGGAAGGCTCCATGAATTTGATGGCGTGCTTCGCTTCGAGTGCGAGGTGCTTCGCCGCCCATACCTCCCCCATGCCGCCACGACCGATGAGGCCGCCAAGCTCGTAGCGCCCGGCGATGGTCGTGCCCGCGCGCAGCTTGAAGTTGAAGTTGGGGTTGGGGTTGGAGGACATGGGTTATCGGCAGCCTTGGGCTCTCTTTTCGACTTGGAGGACCGTGCACAGTCCAAGGCCGTTCTTGGTACAACCCGTAATGAAATCCGCTGTCGTTCCACACGGCACATCCTGGTCACGGCCGGTGAAGCCGCCCAAATTCTGGCAGGTGATGTTGGACAGGCCACCACAGCTCCACTCGAAGCGCGTGTATTGCTTCTCGACGTTTCCGTCGCAGTTCCAGTCGCCGGAGCTTCCCGGCGGCGGAGGCTTCGTGATGAAGGGCATGTTCGAAGCGGGGAGAATCTCGGCGTTGTCATCGTTGCAATCGAGACCGCCACACGGAGCACCCGCGGCAAACACGCGATCGCCGTCCTTGTCGCAATTGTAGGTAATGACACCGCCCTCGGCGTCGCCCGCTTCGACGGTGATGAACGAGCTATCGCCTTCATAGAAGGCATCCGACAAGAGGACGTCGGACATCGCTTCTTGCGCTGCGTCCTGAGCTGCCGCGGAATCGGTGCGTCCGATGGCATCGGAACGCGTTCCCGCGTCGTCATCCATGAACGATGGGTCCGGAAAGGTGCAGGCTGCAAACATGCCGCCGAGCGCTGCGAAGACGAGCGTGGCAGTTGCGATCGGTGCTTTCATGGGAAACCTCCATCCAGCATGAGACCGCCCCAGGCGGGCGAGAGGCGAAGCGATGTCTTCGCGATCGGCTTGGGGTTTGCCGCGCTTGGCTCTTTGATGTCGGGGCTCGCGAGGACGAGCGTGAGGCCCGTCGCAGCGAGAACGCCCCCGGAGATCAGAAACACCGTCGTCAGCGTGCTCATCGTCTCGCCCTTCGACACCGCGCTGGAAGCCGACCGGGGACAGGGCTGCGTTTCGTACTTGGGACAGGCCGTTTCGAGGTCACCCAATGCGCCTTGACGCAGCGCGAACGTGACGCTCGAAGCGATGAGGCTTGCAGCGCCGAAGCCGAGCGTGACGAACCCCGCGACGCGCCTAGGGTGCATGTGTTCGATGAACACCGGCGCATCCGGCGGTGGCGGAGGCTTCAGAACGACGCGCAGCTTGACCGTCTTCGAAGCGCCCGCAGTGAGGTCGAGGCTCTGCGTCGCGGGAGCTTCCACGTCCTTGCCGGCGACCCGAATGTCGAAGTGACCCGGGTCTCGGTCGAGCGTCGTTGCCGCGAGCGCGAGAGGCAACGCCTCACCGTTGATCGTGATCTCGACGCCGCCCCCTTGGCCTTGGCTCGCCATGACGGGGCCCTCGCCGTCCGGGCGTTTCACCGTCACTTCGAGCGTGAGTTGCGCCACCTTCGGGAGCAATCGAGCGGCGGCGTCTTCGGCGTCCTTCGACCACGTCTCGTACTTCGCGTCGCGATTGGTGAGCAGCTGCCGCTTCAATTCGAGCCATGCTCTTCGCGACGAAGCGTAGTGCCCGAGCTGTTCCTCGCATTCGGCGACGTTGCGCAGACTGCCGAGACGATTCGGGGCGAGGCTGTTGGCCTTGCGAAACAGGGTTACCGCGCCCGCGAGGTCACCCTTCTCGCGAAGGTCACGGCCGCGAACGAACAGATCTTGAGCATCCGAGTCGGCGTCTGCGCGCGCGACGAGACTCGTCGTGCAGATGGAAAGGCCCATCGTCACACCCAACGCAGCTGCAGCGACTCGTCGCATGGCGGAAAGGGAATTCATGCGGAGAAGGCGAGCCGGAGGCTCACCAAAGGCTTAGTATCACAGCGCGATCATCACGTGTCCACGTGCATTCAGCCGCACTCAGCATCGTATTCACGTGAGTGATATAGGAATAAACGATGCGTTCATGATGCACGCACGTCGTCACTGACCGCACGTGACGGTACGTGCGCCGAGCGGTATCAGAAAAACCTTGGGGTCGATGCCAACCAGGTAGCCGCGCCCGCCGCCGTTCACGTAGACGAGCGGCAATGCGAGGATGCTCTCTTCGACGTAGATGGGGAGCGGCTTACGCAGCCCGAACGGAGACGTCCCGCCCACTTGGTACCCCGAGTGGCGCTGCGCCGTCTCCGGGGTGCAGGGCTCGACGCTCTTCGTGCCGATCGCGCGGGCAAGCGCCTTCTGCGATACGCTACGGTCGCCGTGCATGAGAACGACGAGCGGCTTCTTGGCCGCATCTTCCATGACGAGCGTCTTGACGACACTGTGTTCGTCGACCCCGAGAGCCGCGGCGGATGCAGCAGTCCCCCCGCGGTCCACGTAGGTGTACTCGTGCTCCGTATAGGAAATACCTTGTTTGCGCAGGTAGTTCGTCGCGGGCGTCAACGCGCGACTCATGCCGCCTCGTGGCGGGAAACCCAGAGCGAGTACACGACGGGGATGAACGAACCGCCAAGCATGCACGACACCGCCAAGATGGACGCCGCACTGGCCGGCAAGAACAAGCACGCGACACAACCGAGGAAGGCTCCGAAGTACGTGTATCCTGCAACTCTATGGGTGCGTGCCCAGAGCGTAGGACGGCCCCGAAGCCACGGAACACGAATCCCGACGAACGGGTTCTCGCGCACGCGTGGGAGTACGAGTGAAAGCACGAGACATACGACGCCGAGGAGGACTGGCACCGAAGAATGGATCATGCGAGCGCTCGGAGCCTGCGCGTAGCGCAACAGCATGACATGCACGCCGAGAACGATGCCGAGGGGCAACAGGAGCAAGAGGTGCTGAACGCCTTCCGGCACGCCGCGTGGAAGATTGAACCGATCTTTGAGGTGAGGAGACACGAAGCGCCCGAACGACCACAGCAGCGCTGCGAGGACGGGGCAGAAGAGAGCGAAGGTGAGTCGTGACATCGACCCGTTGGGCTCCCCACGAAAGTCGAAGTGCGTCGTGACATCTGCCGGAAGGTGAGGGTACGCGAGCGCCGTCAGCAGCGAGACCGAGCCAAGGGAGACGAGGGCGACGAGATCGGTTTTCTTCATGATGATACGCGACCTTTCTTCGAGCTGCGCACGGGAAGGGCGAGCCCCGGAACCAAGTCGAACAGCACGCGAGCCGCGTCTTCGATGACGTTGCTTTGAAGTGTATAGACGATGCTCGTGCCACGTCGTTCAGAGCGCACGAGGTTGGCGGCCCGCAGAACGCGGAAGTGATGGGAGAGGGTCGCCTTCGACAAATGGAAGTGATCGGCGATGTCGCCCGCGCTTCGTTCTCCGTCAGCGAGCAGACGGAGAATCGCGCGGCGCGTGTCGTCGCCAAGGGCATCGAAGACGCTGCCGAGCTTCATTGTTCGATGTGGATCAAATTAGATGCGCATCGAAATATGTCAAGGGTCGTTCGTTCGAAAAACGGCTTCCGGCCCCCTGGCCTTCAGAAGTGATAACGGAGCGTTGCCTGGGCTTCCCACAGCGCAGGCGTATCGGCAGTGAGACCGACGCGCGAAAAGCCCGTTGCGAGCCGCGCGCCTCCGGCGACCCCGAGCGCGAAGTGACGGTCGAGCTGATACCATTCGAGACCTACGCGGCCTCCGAAGTATGGCGCAAGGTGCTCGGCGTCGCGAAAGCCGAGGATGAAGAGGGCGTTGTATGCGACGTCGGCCGCCATCGCCCCGAACCCGGGCTCGAGGTACACCCCGAGACGATCTCCGAGGGGAATCGTGCCGCGGACACCAGCGCCGAACCCGTAGATGGGAAACGCTCGGGTATAGGGAGGGTCTTGAGCGAGCGCGGTCGAGGTGAAGGCGAGCTCACCCTGGACGAAAACGATGAGCCAAGAGAACGGCTCGTATCCGAAGAGCACACGGAAATGCGGTGCGGGGGGAGCGACGTTTCGCAGGGCGCCGATCGCGCCGAGGACGCCGGCCGTCGCGTCGAGCACGAAGCCCCTCTTTTTTCGGGGTGCCGGCGGTGGTGCATCGAGCGGAGGCTCCGCGAGCGGCGTCACCGCACCTCCGCGCGCCTCTTCCTTGTCTCCCTCGAGGTGGATGTTTTCGGCTTTGGGGGCCGCGGTTGCTGGATCGTCGGCCAACGCCACACTCGGAACCCCCAGCGTGGGCGCTGCGAGCAGCAGGAGACGAAAGGCAAGGCGCCGAGCGACCGTGGACTGCACGCGTCGAGAATACACGGAATCGGAGCGGCGTGGTACGTTCGTCCGGCGTGAAACGCCGCGTTCTTCGTGCAAACTATGCGGGCTGGGTGGCTCGAGGCAGTCCCTCGTTTGCGGGGCACCTTCGATCGAATTTCGGCATTCTCGTGAAGGGCGTGCTCAGTCCCGCCGAGAGCGGCTCGTTCGCCAAAATCGTGCGCAAAGCGAGGTCCGAGTGGACGCCCGACTTCGGCGGCGAGCAGTTTACCTTGGGAAGTGCATTCTACACGCATCTGGAAACAGGTAGGTCCCGCGACTATTTCGAAGCTGCGAGTGCGTCCGACCGTCGCGTCGAACGGTTCCTGCCAGGGTTGCAGGCGCGGATGCGGTCACTCTTGGGAGCCTTTTTGGGTGGCAGCGTGCGCCCGCGCTATGGCTTTTGTGGCGCGGGTGTGCACGTCTTTCCGCGAGACGCCGCGGTCGCCAAGCGTGGCGGCGTCGTGCATTTCGACGTGGAGGGGCTCGCCCCCGCGCACTTGTCTGCCGAGCTCGCGACCGCAACGCTCGTGCTCATGCTGCAGCCGGCGACCTTCGGCGGTGGGCTACGGGTGTACGACGCCATGTATCACGGAAGGGAAGAGCCGACGCCTCGCCAATGCGCAAGCGCGTACGAGACCGTTCGGTACGAAGCCGGCGACGCTTTTCTCATGGCGAGTACGCGTCTGCATCAGATACGGCCATTTCGAGGACCTCGTGATCGCATCTCTGCCACGTTGCATGCAGTTCAAGTCGACGCCAAAGAACGCGTGTGGGAGTCATGGTTCTGAGTCGCGCAGTCCCCGGCCTCACGCGTACCGACTACGTGAGCGATGACGTGTTTCACGACGAGCGTAGGCGCATCGGGAAGAAGGGCTTCGCGTTCGTCGGGCGCGCGAGCGACCTCGCGCTTCCGGGGCAGTTCGTCGCGATCGAACCCTTCGGGGAGCGCATCGTCGTGTATCGAACGCGCGATCTCGAGCTGCGCGCGTTCGTCGATCGCTGCATCCATCGAGCACTTCCGATGACGGTCGGGAGCGACGGAACGCTCGCCCAGAACGGACTCGTATGTCGCTATCACGGGCTTCGCTACGATGATGCTGGACGCGTGTGCGCGCCCAAATCGAGCATTCCGATCTTTGCGCGCACGTCCCTTTCCGAGCGCGCGGTCGCGGAGAGCCGCAACGATGTGTTCGTTGCGCTTTCGGAAGACGCGCACCCCCGCGATTTCGAACGCTACGAGGAAGGCGCACCCCCGTGGCTCACCGAGTCCTTCCACGCGTCTCTCGCGCTCGTGCATCGACATCGCTTTCGTTCTCGGGCGAACTGGAAGCTCATCGTCGAAAACTTCCAAGAGTCGTGGCACTTTCCGACCGTGCACGAAGGCCTCCATGCGCGAACACCGCACGGCAGGACGACGAGCGTGACGCTCGGACGTCATTGGCTCGGAGGCACTATGCGATTCCAGTCAGGCACCGAGACTGTCGCGCCATCGAGAACGCTCGGCAGTCGCAAGTACGTTGCAGGACCCGGGTGGCGCAAGCATGTGTATGATGCATTTATGTATCCATTTTGGCTGACGAGCCTCCAGCCAGACTACTTCCTCACGTATCGCCTCGTGCCACTCAGCCCCCTCGAGACGGAAGTGCAGGCCGACATCTGGGGCCACGTCGCGAGCGTTCGAAAGGGCCCCGCAGAAGAGTGGGACGCCATTCGTGCTTTTTGGGACCGCACGAACGCCGAAGATCGCGAGATCGTCGAGCGACAAATGCGAGGTGTGCTCTCGCCTACGTTCGAACGGATGCACCTCCATCCGAGTGAAGAAGATGGTCTTCGAGCATTCCACCGCCGATACCTTCGCGACATGCGCGGCGCCCGGGGAAGGGGACACTGACCATGGCCAGGATTCATGGAGTGTTCGGCAAGCCGTGGCTCGACCTTCTTCCGCACCTACCCATGTTGACGCCGAGCCTGCTCCACGAACTCGACGCCGAGATTCGGGCCGGTCTCCCTCGTGTGCCTCTCGGACAGACCGGGGCCACGCTCAAGTGGATGGGCGTCGTCGCGCCATGGCAAATGGACGACGGATGCATCGATGCGATGGACGCCATCGGGGCAATGTCCGATGCGGAGTTCGAGACGTTCGTTTCTCTGGGCGACTACCCGCGCGAGAGCGTGAAGCGAGGCGACGCGTTCGGAGACGAAACGGACGCGCCCTTTTCCACCGCACAGATCGAATGGCTGACACGGGAGCACGGCGTCTACTTCCCATGGAAGGTTTGCTACCACCTCCTCGAGAACGACCGCTGGGAGGACAAGCACCACGGCGCCGGGAAGAGCTTCGCACCCGAAGTGAATGAGGTTTTTCCGAAGTCGCTCGCACTCATCCGGAGTCTGCCCTTCCGGGAAATCGGACGCGTCGTCATCTTCGGCGTCCAGCCCGGGGACCACGCACCTTTTCATCGTGACAGCGAGCCGTCGTCGTCCTTTTCGGTCGCGCAGAGCATCAGCATCGATCCTCGTGGGGACAAGGGATTGTGCCTGAAAAACGCGGAGAATGACGACCCGGTCATGATCTCGAGTCACGCATACTGGTTCAACGACATGGACTATCACGGCATCCTCCCTGCGCCGGCCTTCCGCTACTCGCTCCGCATCGACGGCGTGTTCGTCCCGAGCTTCGCTCGCGATCTCGAACGCAAAGCGCGGACGAAGCAGTAGTTCAGCCGATCAACACCGGCACGCTGAGCGCGCTGCCATCTGTCGGGCCTTTTTGCTTCCGCGCAAAGAGGCCCGCGGCCTTTCCGCCGATGACGTAGACGCCGAGGTTGACGTTCATTCCATTCTCGTCGAGCTCTGCGTCGAAGTAGCGCTGCGCGACCCAAAGACCGGGACGAGCCTTCTCGAGGCTCTCGTTCCACGTCGCATCGTCCGTGAGCGCACCGATGACGACTTGATCGCCCTCCGCTCCGTAAGCGCTCTTCAATACCCATTCCGCCTTCTTCGCTTTGAGGAGCTCGACGTGGAGGCTCTCCATGCGAAAGGTGACGGGGATGAACGCCTTGATCGTCTCTTGCGCCTTCTCGGAGAAGCGATGGATGTGCTCCCAAAAGAACGCCATCATCCGCTTGTTTTGCGTGAGCACGGATCCGAAGGGGTTCACGACCGCGAGCTTGCCCGCCGCACATGCACGAAACACGTGTTCGAGGGGTTCGAGGAGTGGCGCGGTGTCGACGACGGGGTCGTCGAGCCACGACGAGCTGCGTTCGCTCCACCAATCCGTCTTGTAGTGGCGAAGGAGAATCGAGACGGGCTCGTCGAAGAGAAAGAGCTGCCCGTCTTGCTCTCGGAGGTTGTAGGGCGACCCCAATGATACGGCGTAGCCGCGCGCTTCGAAGATACGCTTGTAGAGACGAATGAGCGAAAGGTCCTCGGTAAACTCCGTGGGGTAGACGATGCCGACGCGCTTGTCGATGTTCTCGCCCAGGAGCATCTTCGCGAAATGTTCGAACGCGTTGGCGATGCGCGACTCGAGGGCGCCATTCGGATTCCGCTGTTTTGCAGTCCGTTCACAGATGTTGCCGAGGGTGATGGCTTCGGCACTTCCGGTCGGGGTGTCACTGTTCAGTTCTGCGACGGCCCAGCCGTCCTTCGTGCGAAACACGTCGGCGCGCGCAATGCCGTGCCATAGCGTGCGACTGTTCTTCCACATGGCGAGCTGTGTCTCGGTCAAGCCGAAGAACGAGGTTGCAAGGCTCTCCTGTTCGTCCAGGATCAAGAAGGCATCGTTGTAGAGTGCACATATGCGCTCGCCGATGCTCGCGAGTTCACGAGCGTCGTCGGAATCGACCACGATGGGTTTCGAATCGAACCGCGGTTCGCCGTCGAGCCAAGGGTCGGTGATCAGCCCCTCTTCGAGAATGCGCTTGGCGAACTCGTCGTAGCTCACGCAAGGACACCCGTCGCCAGCGCTGAGCCGACGTACACTGCGGCTTCGAGTGCGGCGACCGCCACGTTGCGGTCCCATGCAATGCGCTTGTCGAGCGCGCCTCCGCGAAACGACGGTTTCGTGCCCAACAGCGCCCCTTCCACGACGAGCTGACGAACCGGGAAGAGCATGAGTGACGCAGCGCACACGAGCGCGTATCCCGTCAGCGAAGCCTTCCAGCTCACGAATTCACCATCGAGTGCGCGTGCCACGAAGAGCGATACGGCAATCGAAAGCCCCGCATAGCTGGTTGCCGCAGCGAGGTTTCCACCGGCGATCTCCTCGCCATCGTCGTAGGTCGTATGCGCGCGGAAGAGCGCGACGAGGGCTTGGTGCGTGAGTACGGCGATCAGGAAGAAGAAGATCGAAAGAGAGAGCTCGCGGAGCGAGCTGCCCGCGAAGGCGCGCGACGTGATGATGCCGCTCGCGACGTAGTGGGCGCCGGCTGCGATGCCCGCCGCCACGTTTCCGGAGTCGATCGCTTTGCGGAGGCGGCCACCCATGAGCAGGCGGGTGCCGATGGTGCCGACGATTTGGAGTACGGCGAGCGCGGCGACACCGAAGAGTGCGCACATCAGAATGTCCGTCTTCAGGTCTTCCCCGTGGACGGCTTCCTTGACGACTCCGGCGGAAACGAGAACCACCGCAAGTGCATCTCCTGCGGCCACGTAACCGTAGGCACCGTTCTTCTCCGACAGCTCGCGCCCGTAAGACTTGAGCGAGGAGCCTCGGCGCCGGATGACGCGATGGAGAAGCAGGAGCACGAGGCTCGTCGCGATTCCGAAGGCAGCCACATAGGCAGTGCTCATGGGTGCACGATACCCGTCATGAGCCGGGTCGCGGGAGACAAAAGTTGCTAAGTTCGAGGGGCCATGGGCGAACCTGCCTCGACCACGAACCTAACCGGGCTCTGGGGTCACCCCTTCATCGACCTTGCACCCTTCATCGACACCTCGAGTTTTCCCCGGCTCCATGAGGAGGTGTGTCTCGGCTATGCCCAGGTACCGGTAGAATACACCGGTGGTTGCCATCGGGCGATGGGCATCATGCCGCAGGGCCTAGAAAATACGGCGCTCGTCGACTATCGTGAGGTCATCGAAGCGTTCGACGACGCCGCTTACGCCCGGTTTCGAGCGCTCGCAGACGACCCGGGAGCCCTCCCCGAGACGAGGGAAGGCGGCGGCGTTTATGGCGAGGAGGCCGATCACCCCCTCTCGCGGCGACAGATGCTCTGGCTGAAGGTCCGCTATGGCGTCTACTTTCCGTGGAAGGGCTACCTCGAGCTCATTCCGAACCGGTATTGGAGCGACAAAGCGAACGCCGAGGGAAAGGACTTCACCCGCGTGGCGAAGGCCTACTTTCCCGAGACGATCGCGTTCGTGAAGTCTCTTCCGTTCGAGCGCATCGGCCGCTGCAACGTGATGGGCCTCGAAGGGGGCGATCACGGGACGATACACCGCGACGGGGATCCGGCCGAGCAGACCGACCCGGACGAATTCATCACGTTTTGTCCTGGTGCTGTGAGTGCCGTCGCCCAACCCAAGCGACTCTTTCTCTACGGGGCCGGCGGGGAGCGCATTTACGCACCGAGCCATTGCTATTGGTTCAACGATCACGACTATCACGGGGTAGAAAGTGATACGTTCTTCCGGTACTCGATCCGCGTCGACGGCTCGTTCACGCCGGAGTTTCGTGCGCGTATCCAGGCTTCGCTTTCCTCGCCCTCCCCTGCAGCACCCCCCGCCACTTGAATGACGACCCCGAAGAAATCGTTCGAAACCGAAGCGTTCGTCGACGAGCCCGGCATCGTTGGCGCCGTTTGGTGGAATACATCGCTCGCAGAGGCCTCCGTCGCGAAATCCCGTCGCGCAGTCCTCTTGGGTGGCGGCGTTGCGCTCGCTGCAGTCGTGGGGCTCGGTAGCTGCATCGCCGTCCTCGGTTCGGGGGGCGGCAGCGGTTCTAGCGCGCCGAGCTATCACGAGGAGTCGCGCAAATCCCTCGAGATGCAGCGCGAATACGGCTGGAACTTTGGTTCCCCGGAGGAAAACCTCAACTACGGTACCGGGGCCGAGCCCGCGCCCGATAGCGCGACGCTCGCGCGCCTCTCGCGAGACCTAGAGCCCGCGAGTTCGCCGCTGCGGCCGTTCTACGTTCCGACGCTATTCCAATCCCTCGACGCCACGCCGACGCATCTTCCGCCTGACGGCGTGACGACGACCGTGCCCCCGATTCGCACATCGATTCGGCCCATTTTGACCGCCGAGATGAATCGCGCGGAGGCGATCGGCCGCAAGCTCGGGGATTTTCTGTCGGAAATCCAAGAGCCCACGTGCGTCGTCGTCGACCTGGCTGGTCCCTCCGCCGTCGCATTCGCGGCCGGCGCATCGAAGGTGTGCGACATCGTCTTCTTGTTCGACAACTGGCCTCATCCAAAGGGGGTCGTACCGGCGCACCTCACGCTCGCCGCGGCGGTTCATCACCAAACCTATATCGCCGAAAACCGCCGCCTTCGCAGTCGAGCGAAGCACATGATGTTCGTCTTGGACGCGGCACGCCTCGCACCGTATTCCAACGAGGCGACCCAGTTCGACAATCGCTATCTCGCGAAGTTGCCCGGCTCCGATGCTGCGACGAAGCTCGGGTTCAAGCACGTCTTGCACGTCATCGAGAGCGGCGCCGCTGCCATCGAAGAAGACGTTGCCGGGACATTGCGTACCTGGGCTTCGCCTAGCACCGACGTGCGCATTTTGCCGCTCTCCGCATTTTCGGTGAGTGGTTTCGACGCCACCTTCGCGGGCAGCGACAAGAGCGACGGATTCTACAGTCTCTACCCGTGGAAACCCGGGTTCAAGAAGCGTACGAACGTCGCGGTGACGGATCAAGCGATCTGCTCCCAAGAGTACCCGCAAACCCCCACGGGCCCGCGTGTCTCCGATGGAAGCCGCATCGGTATGGTGCCGGTCATCATCGGTGGCGCAGGCATCATTCTAGGCGCGAAGCTCCTTTCTGGTGGGTCGTGGCGAAGGGCCGAGGGCAGCAGCTGGGGCGGAGGCTGAGTCGTCATGAGTTCCATCTTCGCCATCGAGCTCTCGCTTCGCTTCGACGCCTCGGTTCACCAGCAACTGGCCGGTCTCGCGTCCGTCCGAAACGGACTAGATTTCGGCGGCAAGTGGGAAATCTATCGGCGCGCGTGTGACTTGCTCGTGAGCCACCAGGGGCTCTTCGATCGCGGTTGTTGGGACTTCTTCCAAGGCAAAGCGAAGGCCGAAACAGACTTTCGCATGTGGGCAGCCGGGCTCGTGACGAAAGAAGGGGCACGGCCACAACCCTCGGGGCACGGCGACCCGTTTCGCGGCGACCCCCGCTATCTCACGTTCACGATGGCGTGCATTCTAGGCCAGAACACCGTCGCGGAATCGCGCATGGCTGGCCTGTGCAACATTCCCCAGGGGCAGCTCTGGCACCGTCAGACGTTCGTTCACATCTTGAACGGCATGCGCGCCATCAACTTCGCGTGCGTCGAGCGTGACACGATGTATCTCATTCCGCGTGACCCGGACTGGGCGCTCACGATGGCGGACCTCTCGCTCGAGAAGTTCAAATACTTGCGGCCGGTCTTATGAGCCTTCGCAGTGCTTCGAAAGCGGTGTTCACGCTTGCATTAGTCGCTGTGCATGTATCCTGCACGGACCACGCCTATCGCCATGAAGTCGAAGGGCAAGTCATCGACGCCAAGGGGGCACCCGTGGTGGGCGTGTGGGTGACGCGCGTCAGCGACAAGGGGGAACCCTACGGTCTTCCCGATCTGTATCAGCGAAAGACAGACGAGTCGGGGCATTTCAGTTTCGTGAGCGACGGAAAGGGGCCTGCGCCTGCTACTTCGGCACCGTGGCACCTCGCGGTCGAAGTACCACCGCGAAAGGACCGCGCCCGTTTCGAGATCGATGCGCGGTGGTCGAACGACCGATCGACTTGTTTCGGGTACTGTGCGAAGAACCTGAAGCTCGTCGTCAAGTAAGGGCGTTATGACCGAACAATCGAGCAAACCCGAGTCTCTCCCGCCTGCCGGTGGATTTGGTGGTTCGGATCCGCACGCTCCGACCCCATCTCTTGCTCCGGCTGGAAGAATGCCGCCTCCGCCTCCTACCACGGGGTCCCGGGGCATGCCCGGATGGGCCATTGCGTTGCTCGTGCTTGCAGCCGTCGTCTTCTTGGTCATCGGACCTCTCGCCGCACTCGCGATTCACGGGATGAACAAGTTCATGCGTGCGGCCAAACAGGCCGAAGCAAGGAACTCCCTCGGGCAGATGTCGCGTGACGCGGTGATGGTCTACGAGCGTGAGGGATCGTCTGCCGATGCGGGCCCCACTGGGCATCGGGTGTGCCCCTCCGCATCGCGTCCGGTCCCGCAGCAGAGTGCGCTCATTTCGGGAAAGAAGTACATGGCTGGAGACGCTGAGTGGACGGTCGACCGCGAGCAGAACGCGGGCTTCGCGTGTCTCGGTTTCAGCCTGTCGTCGCCCCAGTACTATCAGTACGACTACAAGGCGACTGCGGACAGTTTTACAGCCATTGCGCGCGGCGATGTCGATGGCGATGGGGAATACGCCGAATTCCGTTTGGGAGGGCACGTGGTCGACGGAGAGCTGAAGATCGACGCTCGGACCGAAGAAACGAACCCGGACGAATAGGGGCGCCCGCGGGGCGCGAAGGCTGCCCCTGGTTGATGTCGTATGCCGTGCGACACCCGCCACTCGGATGGTGACGGCTCGCGTTGAAATACGATACAACCGTAGTCATGCGTGGAACGTTCGTCTTCGGTAGTTTTGCAGTGACGCTCGGGTATTTGTGCACGGCCGGTGGAGTTGCTTTCGCCGATGCGCCAGCTGCATCCCAGCCGCCTGCTGCCCCCGCCGCCAGTGCGCCGCCTGCGGCCTCGTCTGGCGCCGCAGCGCCCTCCGCAGCCGCGACAGACGACGAGGCAAGGCGCAACGAGGCGAGCGAGCGCTACCGCCGCGCGGTGCAGATCTTCAAAGAGGGCGACATGAAACTCGCGCTCATCGAATTTCGCCGCGCCTATGCACTCATTCCGAATCATCAAGTGCTCTACAACATCGGTGTCACCGCGGACCGTTTGGGGCGCTACGCCGAATCGGTTCAGGCGTACGAGCAATACCTGAAGGACGGCGGCAGCGAAGTTCCGGCGGCACGCGTCGAAGAAGTGCAGGCGAGCTTGAAGATCCTTCGTCAGCGCACCGCATACTTGAGTCTTCTCATCGACGAGGCGAAGGCCGAGGTCTTCCTCGATGGCGAGAAGATCGGCGAAAGCCCGATGCCCGAGACGCTCGTCGGCGCCGGTACGCACGACCTTCGCATCGTCAAGCCGGGTTTCGAGCCGACGACGCAGTCCATCGCGCTCGCGGGCGGTGACCACAGCGCCATCAAGGTGCACCTCGTTCAAAAGAAGGATCCCATCCTCATTGGTGCCGACAGCGGGGGTCTCGGTCCGGTGTGGATCGGCTGGGGTTTCACCGCGGCCGGTACCGTCGCGACCGTTGGTCTCGCCATTGTGTGGCAGGGCGCCCAGAAGGATCTCGACGACAAGCTCGCGAGCGCAACGACACGCGCGCAGCTCGACTCGGCTCAGAGCAAGACCGACACGTTCCGCACGCTGACCTTCGTCGTTGGCGGGGCAACTCTCGTCGCTGCTGGCGTTTCGCTCTACTTCACTTTGACGCGCGGCAGCGGCAGCAAGGCCGACACGCACAAGGCCGCGAACGTGTGGTTCGACGGCTCGGGCGTATCGGGCCGTTTCTGAGAAGAAGTGCATCTCGCGCGTCGCACGAGCAAAGTGCGAGCGCGTGAGCCCTGCGGACCGCGTCCCGTCAGGGCTTCTTCGCGAAGGGATCGTTCGGGTCGAGCGCGCCGCGGGTATTGGCGGGCGGAGGCGGCGCCACGACCGTGGGGACAGGCGGAGGGGCGACGACCGCAGACTGCGCAGTGCTCGCGGTCGCCTTGGGCGTCGGAGCGAGGGGGACACCCGCCATGCGCTTCATGCTCCACGCAACGACTTGATCTTGATCGAAACGAACCTTCTTCGATTGCGCTTCGTATCCCGTCGCTTGCGCAACGACGGTGTGCTCCTGACCGTCAGCAGGAACGGAAACCTTTCCGCCCGTCACATTGACCGTACGTCCGTCGACGGTCACCGCCGAAAGGTCAGGCAACCCCAACATCGTGAGAGACGAAGTCTTCTCCGGCGTTGCCGCGGTTGCAGTCGAGGTCGCAAGCATCGGGAAAGAGGTCGGCATCGTGGGCACGCCCGTGGGAACGACCGTTCCTTGCGTGCCCCCTCCGCCTCCGCTCGTGCGTTCACCGCCGCGGCTATAGACGACGCCTACCGCCACACTGGCTGCCACGAGGACACCGCCGATCGCAAAGGTGAGCTTGTGCGGCGTCCGCTTGCCTTGAAGGCTATTCGTCGAAAGCGACGCAGAAGCATTCGTGACCGACGTCTCGGACAGCGACACTTGCGGCATGGTCGCGAAGTTCATGCTCGTTTGAGACTGGGGCACGAACGATTCGGCGACCACGAGAGGGACAGCCGACCCTGCGTTCTCGAGTGCTTTCAACTGAGCATCGATGAGCGTCTTTCGCTTGACGCGCTCGGCCGCGAACAAGTCGCAAAGCACGAGCCCGACGTCGCGCGAGGTCGCTCGGTTCGGCATCGAGAAGAGAACCGTTTCTAGGTCGCTCTGCATCTCGTGCGCGGAGCGGTAGCGTTTCTCCGGGTCGGGCTGCATGGCCTTCACGCAGATCTCGTCGAGCCTGGCGGGGAGACCATGCTCCTCTGCACCCGGCGGCTCAGGAGCTTCCTTTTGGATGAGCTTCTGGAATACGGCAGCGGCCGGCATGCCCTTCCAGCGCCGCTTCTGGGCGATCACTTCCCAAAGCATGACGCCGATCGCGTACGTGTCAGCCGATGCGTCGACGTCGTGGCTGATCGCCTGCTCCGGCGCCATGTAGGTCACCTTGCCTTTGATGACGCCCGTGCGCGTTTCGACCGCGGAGTTCGCGGCCTTCGCGATACCGAAGTCGACGAGCTTCACCTGGCCGTCGAACGTCACGAGCACGTTTTGCGGCGAAACGTCGCGGTGAACGAGGCGAAGCGGCGTGCCGTCGAGATCTGCGACCTCGTGCGCGTAGTTGAGGCCCGCCAGGACATCGATGAGCACGCGCAAGAAGTGAGTGATGGTGAAGACGCCGGAGTACCCAGCGCGCGAAATGATGTTCTGCAGTGCGACGCCGTCGAGGTACTCCATCGCGATGAAGTAGCCGTTGTCGTCTTGGCCGACGTCGTACGTGTGGACGACGTTCGGGTGCGCGAGGCGAGCCGCGAGCCGCGCCTCCTCGAGAAACATTTGGAGAAACTCGACGTCTTGCGACAGGTCGCCGCGCAACTTTTTCACGACGGCCAGCTTGCGGAACGAGCCTTGGCCCGCAACCATTGCAAGATACACGTTTGCCATACCGCCCTGGCCGAGCTCGGCGATGAGGTGGTACTTGCCCCCGACGAGTTGCTCGGAGGTCGTGCTCTTCATGCTTGGGGGGCCCCCAGGACTTGTGTTGCTCACGGAACCATCAGGATACACCTCAACCCGTGCGGATGCGGAAAAAATGCCGCTCACGGGAGCGCCTCCGGCACTCGATGCACCGGACGATTCGCTCGCGAAGCGTCGAGGCATCCGCATTAGCGGAGGCGCAAACGAGGCCGCAACGGCCTCCGCCGTTCAGCGGAACGTTTCGCCGATGGAAAGCGTGGCTCGGTACGCAGGCGATCCGAGGGCGGTGCTGTCGGACCAGGGAATGCTCGTGCCGAACGTGGCCGTAAAGCTCAGATCTTTCCAGGGTACCGTACGTGCGATGAACGCCCACTCTGTGGGGAGATGCACGCGCGACCCGGCGAGCGCCACGTAGCCATCCTTCGATACCGCGACGTCGCGGAGCCCGTAGAGCCCGAGCAGTGCATGGAGCTCGGCTCCAAGGACGAGTTTACGCTCTCCGAGGACTTCGACGCCAAAGCCCGCGCCTGCTTCGAGTTGCGAGCCCACGCGCAGGTCGAGGTAGTCGGAGGCTTCTCGGATGCGTGCACCCAGCATGAAGCTTCCGAGCCATCGCCCCTTGCGAAGGCTGAGGGTACTCGAGAGCGCGCCGACCGGCGATGTCGAACCCGCGAACCCCGCGGCCGTGGCGGTGGGCAGGTGCAAGCCGCCTCGGACGCCGAGGGCGATGCCATCTTCGAAATCCAGCCCGCGGATGTCGCGCGTGCGATGGATCATGCCCGTCAAACCCAGACGCAGATCTCCGATGGAACTCGTGGGCAAAGGAGAGCCGCCGACCAGGGCCGCGCCCCCGCCATCTTGGTACCAAGAGATGGGCAGCACGACGTCGAGGGCGAGCCGGTTCCATGCAAACACGCTCCCGCCAAGGCTGGTCGTGGCGCGGGAGCCGACCGAGGGCGAGAGATTCGTGCCGGGGCCGCCGCCGCCCGGTGTAGACGTGAGGAGGGAGTTTCGCGTGTAGCTGTTCCAGATGCGCACGCTTCCGTACGCATCCTTGTCGATGTCGACGCGCGGAATGTTTGCAAACACGTTGTCGTGCCCGGTCGGCATCGACGTTTCGAGATCGATGCAGGGGTTCGCGATGGGGTTATCGCAGTCGGCTGCAGAAGCCTCACGTGATGCAAAAGTCGCCATGAGCGTGCACACGGAGGCGAGGACTAGCTTGCGCATTCGCGGCGCTTTCGAGCGAGGAAGAGAAGGGCAAGGACGCATGCAACGTGAAGGTTGGAGGGGGACACGGGCCGCCCCAAGTGCGCAGGCGGAAACTACCGTTTCAGGAAACGGAGCAGACCATCAAACGGCCCGGATGGGTACCGTTTATGGCGCCAAGCGGCGTCGAGCGTGCTGCGCGCGGCCATCGTCGCCCGACGTGGAGCGGCTCCTCGAGTGGCCAAAGTTCGACGCGCCCTCACCAGTTGCAACCCGAGGGATCAAACGGCGCATAGGTCGCCTTCTTCTTGTAGTCCCAAGCAAACGCTTGACCGAAGGCAAACTTGCCGTCCACGTAGATGGGGCAATATTGGGCGGCGTCGATGGTTGGTGCCAGCGTTTGGTTGTCCCACTCGAGCTCGGAGAGGATACCGCGGAGGTCGACCTTCTCGCGCGCGCGGAGGCGTTCCAAGCCCTGCGTAATGGTGGCCGGTCCTATGTCGATGATGACCGAATTCTCGGCCGAGCGCAGCTGCTTCAAGCTCGCCGCGAGGTCGTCGCCGGTGATCTTCTGGGAGACGTTCGTCGGATTGAGGATGGCGTCGATGTTCGCGTATGCGAGGGCGTAGTAGGCCTCGTATGCGCTCTCGCCGCCACCATCGTCGACTGTTTCCTTGAGGTAACGAGCCTTGTAACGTGCACGGAATGCGAGGAGATTCGCGTCCGTCGCTTGGAGCGTCTTGGGTGAGATGCCGCTCATTCTTTTGCGAAGCATCTCGTTGCCGCTGACGACAGCGTGCATCGCGTTCGAGTCGCGTTCCTCCGGGCCCATGATGTAATGGGGCCTCGGGACGCCGTTCGGCCAAGTTGCCTCGATGCGACCGATGTACTCCGAGAGCGACTGGGAGCCCGCGATCACGACGATGATGTCGGGCTTGAAGGCCACGAGCTTCTCCGCGTATCGCTGGAAGTCTATCGCCACCCCGTCTTCCTGTGCATCGGCCGTCTCGATACGTAGGAAATCGTCGGGTTGTACATTGGCGAGCTTGCCATTGAATATCGCGCTCTTCGCGACGTAGTCGCTCATGACTTTCCAAGGAGCGAAGGAGGTCGACAAGTACGCGACTTTCAAGTTCGCTCCGGGACCACCAGCGAGGGGCCCCTCTGCCTTGCGCTTCACCTCCATTTGGCCGATGTAGTAGGAAACTGCCGGACCAAGTGTCGTCGTAAGGTTGCTCATGGAGTGAAAGAGCATTCCTTGCGAACCCGTCACCGAAGCTGTCGGGACATCAGTGGCATAAATGAGCAGCTTGTTGGCAATGGCCTTCGGAATGGCGAACTTCACGTCCGCCGTCGAGCGCATGATGACGGCGTTTGCACCCAAAGACTTCAAGTGATCGAGTGCAGCGGAGATCCGGTTGGGATCGGACTTCGCGTTACAGGTGACGGTAACGATTGGCGATGGGGTCGTTTTTCCCGGAAAGATGCCGCCGCCGGTCTGTCTATGGAACTCTTCTTCGGCGAGGGCGATCGATTTCGTTTGCGCGATGTCATACGCCGAAGGAACGAAGATGCCGTTCGCATCCCTGATATCGAGCGACATGATCGTCCCAAGTACAATCGGCGTACCGGGCGGCAGTCTGTCCCACGTAGGGCTGACGTCGCCACATTCGGGCGACGTCAACTTGACGCATGGTTCCTCACCGGGCTTCAAGCACACCGACTTTTCGCCGGGGTGTAGAGCTATGCACTTCGCGGTGCTCTCGCACACCTCACGTGAGGAGGCCCCGCCGTCGTTGGCGACGGCGCTCGTTTTCTGCTGACAGATGCCGTTCCCGCAGAGACCGGCACCCGGTGCTACACGGAGAATCGTGTCACACTCGCTGTCTGTCGTGCATTGCGCTGCGTGGCCCGTACCTGAGCACGCAGCGCTGATGAGAGTGCCGACAGACAGAACCGCGGCAAGAAAGGGACGCACAATCGAGATAGGTAAACGCACTTTATACTCTCAGGTGCAGAATGGTCGCTCCGCGGGCTGTTTCCCAAAAGTGGTCATCGTACGCACGCTCGATTGTGCGGAGATACCTGGCTCTTCGTGCGCGAGGGTAGCGGGAACTTGATGCTCCAGTCGAATCATACCGACTTCCCGCTTAGCCTCAGCCCGTTCGCCGCGGCCAACGGTTTTCTCCATCTTGCGATGTCACACGGGTGCGGATTCGATCGAGGATTCCGCAAGACAAAAGGCAATGAGCCCTCCGTCGTGAGACGGAAGGCTCATTTTGGCCGCTTGCCTCTTTGAGGCTAGGCGGAGCGGGGAATCACTGCGCCGCTGCGACAGGCGCTGCGGGAGCGGGGGCCGCGGGGAGCGCGGTGCCGGCGCAGGATTCTTTACGCTGCCGCCACCTTCGTTGATGCACTCCGCGACGACCGGCGGATCATCGGCGAAGCGAACGAGGAAGCGCTCCTCATCCCTTGACGCCGCGCTTAGTGGCGGGATGGCTAGCGGCAGGGGGGACGGGCGCTGAGGTCAGTCTGCCTTCGTTTCCGTCGATGGTGACGACGTCGTCTTCCGTGGGTCTCCGAGGCGCACGCGACACCGAGGGAACCAAAGGCGACAGCAGCGGCAGCGAGGAACATTTTTCTGGCTGATGGACTCCGTGAGAGGGGGGAAGTGTGGGTGGGGGTGAATGACCGCAACCGTGGGTCGACGTAAGCGCCTTGTGGGGACGTAAGAAGCGAATGCATCTGGCGTGCCAAAGATGAGCGGCCCGAGAGGTCATTGAAACCACGACCTTTTTCATCTCATCGCCGAGTGGGCCCCAGAGCCGTGGCGGGTGGTCCATCGATGTGTCGACGCTGTGACTCCTCTGGTGTTGTCAAGGTGTCCCCATGCTCGCGCTGCTCGACGGGAGTTGCTGAGCGGGGTGTAAAGACGCAAGACAAGTAACGAGCCCTCCGTCGTGAGACGGAAGGCTCATTTTTGCCGCTTGCCTCTTTTGAGGCTAGGCGGAGCGGGAATCACCGCGCCGCTGCGACAGGCGCCGCGGGAGCGGGCGCCGCGGGGAGCGGTGCCGGAGCGGATCCTTCACGCCGCCGCCACCTTCGTTGGTGCACTCCGCGACGACCGGCGGATTCATCGGCGAAGCGAACGAGGAAGCGCTCGCCAACCTTGACGCCGCGCTGGGTGGCGCGGAGCGGCCAGGCGCGGCAGGGGGACGGGCGCTGAGGTCAGCCCGTCTTCGTTTCCGTCGATGGTGACGACGTCGTCTTCCGTGGGTCCTTCCGAGGCGCACGCGACACCGAGGGAACCAAAGGCCACAGCAGCGGCAGCGAGGAACATTTCATGATGGACTCCGTGAGAGGGGGAAGTGTGGTGGGGGCATCGACCGCAACCGTGGGTCGACGTGTCTTGTGGGACGTAAGAAGAGAATGCATCTGGCGTGCCATCGGCCAGCACCGCAAGATTCTCTGTATTTACCTGATCCTGTGGAGCGGAAGAGCTACGGGGGTGGCAGGGTGGTCCATCGATGTGTCGACGGCATGACCTCTGGTGTTGTCAAGGTGTCCCCATGCTCGCGCTGCTCGACGTGGAGTTGTTGAGCGTAAAGACGCGCTTGTCGGCAACGAGCCCCCGTCGTGAGACGAAGGCTCATTTTTGCCGTTGCCTCTTTGAGGCTAGGCGGAGCGGGGAATCACTTCGCCGCTGCGACAGGCGCTGCGGGAGCGGGGGCCGCGGGGAGCGGTGCCGGAGCGGGATCCTTCACGCCGCCGCCACCTTCGTTGGTGCACTCCGCGACGACCGGCGGATCACCGGCGAAGCGAACGAGGAAGCGCTTCCAACCTTGGCGCCGCGCTGGGTGGCGCGGAGCGCGAAGGCGCGGCAGGGGGACGGGCGTTGAGTGTCAGTTCTGCCCTTCGTTTCCGTCGATGGTGACGACGTCGTCTTCCGTGGGTCCTTCCGAGGCGCACGCGACACCGAGGGAACCAGCGCTGCGACAGCAGCGGCAGCGAGGAACATTTTTCCGGCGATGGACTCCGTGAGAGGGGGAAGTGTGGGGGTGGGGCATCGACCGCAACCGTGGGTCGACGTGTCTTGTGGGGACGTAAGAAGAGAATGCATCCATAGCAAAGATGAGCGGCCCGAGAGGTCATTGAAACCACGAGCTTTTCATCTCACCGCCGAGTGGGCTCCAGAGTCGCGGCGGGGTGGTCCATCGATGTGTCGACGCTGTGACCTCTGGTGTTGCTCGGTGTCCCCATGCTCGCGCTGCTCGACGGGAGCGCTGCTGAGTGCCGTAAGACGCAAGACAAAGGCACGATGCCCTCCGTCGTGAGACGGAAGGCTCATTCTTGCCGCTTGCCTCGAGGCTAGGCGGAGCGGGGAATCACTGCGCCGCTGCGACAGGCGCTGCGGGAGCGGGGCCGCGGGGAGCGGTGCCGGCGCGGGATTTCACGCTGCCGCCACTGTTGATGCACCCGCGACGACCGGCGGATCACCTGCGAAGCGAACGAGGAAGCGCTCGCCAACCTTGACGCCGCGCTGGGTGGCGCGGAGCGCGAAGGCGCGGCAGGGGGGACGGGCGCTGAGGTCAGTCTGCCCTTCGTTTCCGTCGATGGTGACGACGTCGTCTTCCGTGGGTCCTTCCGAGGCGCACGCGACACCGAGGGAACCAAAGGCCATGACAGCAGCGGCAGCGAGGAACATTTTCATGATGGACTCCGTGAGAGGGGGGAAGTGTGGGGTGGGGGCATCGACCGCAACCGTGGGTCGACGTGTCTTGTGGGGACGTAAGAAGAGAATGCATCTGGCGTGCCAAAGATGAGCGGCCCGAGAGGTCATTGAAACCACGAGCTTTTTTCATCTCACCGCCGAGTGGGCCCCAGAGTCGTGGCGGGGTGGTCCATCGATGTGTCGACGCTGTGACCTCTGGTGTTGTCAAGGTGTCCCCATGGCTCGCGCCTGCTCGACGGGAGTTGCCGAGCGGGGCGGTAAAGACGCAAGACAAGTAACGAGCCCTCCGTCGAGACGGAAGGCTCATTTTGGCCGCTTGCCTTTGAGGCTAGGCGGAGCGGGGAATCATCGCGCCGCTGCGACAGGCGCCGGGAGCGGGGGCCGCGGGGAGCGGTGCCGGAGCGGATCCCCACGCCGCCGCCACCTTCTCGTTGGTGCACTCCGCGACGACCGGCGGATCACCGGTACGAAGCGAACGAGGAAGCGCCTGCCAACTCCGACGCCGCGCTGCGGCGCGAGCGGCGAAGGCGCGGCAGGGGGGACGGGCGCTGAGGTCGGTCTCGCCCTTCGTTTCCGTCGATGGTGACGACGTCGTCTTCCGTGGGTCCTTCCGAGGCGCAGGCGACACCGAGTGAACCAAAGGCCATGACAGCAGCGGCGGCGAGGAACATTTTCATGATGGACTCCGTGAGAGGGGGGGAAGTGGTGGGGGTGGGGGCATCGACCGCAACCGTGGGTCGACGTGTCTTGTGGGGACGTAAGAAGAGAATGCATCTGGCGCGCCAAAGATGAGCGGCCCGAGAGGTCATTGAAACCACGAGCTTTTTTCATCTCACCGCCGAGTGGGCCCCAGAGTCGTGGCGGGGTGGTCCATCGATGTGTCGACGCTGTGACCTCTGGTGTTGTCAAGGTGTCCCGCCGCCCGCGCTGCTCGACGGGAGTTGCTGAGCGGGGTAAAGACGCAAAGACAAAGGCAACGAGCCCTCCGTCGTGAGACGAAGGTCGACGCAAGGCTTGCCTCTTTGAGGCTAGGCGGAGCGGGAATCATCGCGCCGCTGCGACAGGCGCTGCGGGAGCGGGGGCCGGGGTGGGGAGCGGTGCCGGCGCGGGATTCTTTACGCCGCTACTAATTCTTCGTTGGTGCACCCGCGACGACCGGCGGATCACCGGGCGGGCGCGAACGAGGAAGCGCTCGCTGGATTAACCCGGACGCCGCGCTGGGTGGCGCGGAGCGCGAAGGCGCGGCAGGGGGACGGGCGCTGAGGTCGGTCTTGCCCTTCGTTTCCGTCGATGGTGACGACGTCGTCTTCAGTCCTTCCGAGGCGCAGGCGACACCGAGGGAACCAAAGGCCATGACAGCAGCGGCAGCGAGGAACATTTTCATGATGGACTCCGTGAGAGGGGGGAAGTGTGGGGTGGGGGCATCGACCGCAACCGTGGGTCGACGTGTCTTGTGGGGACGTAAGAAGAGAATGCATCTGGCGTGCCAAAGATGAGCGGCCCGAGAGGTCATTGAAACCACGAGCTTTTTTCATCTCACCGCCGAGTGGGCCCCAGAGTCGTGGCGGGGTGGTCCATCGATGTGTCGACGCTGTGACCTCTGGTGTTGTCAAGGTGTCCCCATGCTCGCGCTGCTCGACGGGAGTTGCTGAGCGGGGTGTAAAGACGCAAGACAAAAGGCAACG
Organism: Polyangiaceae bacterium; assembly: GCA_046351415.1. Lineage (GTDB taxonomy): Bacteria > Myxococcota_A > Polyangia > Polyangiales > Polyangiaceae > JABFRG01. Next base: position 168,848 of record JAXLYO010000011.1, read on the forward strand.
AGCCCTCCGTCGTGAGACGGAAGGCTCATTTTTGCCGCTTGCCTCTTTGAGGCTAGGCGGAGCGGGGAATCACTTCGCCGCTGCGACAGGCGCTGCGGGAGCGGGGGCCGCGGGGAGCGGTGCCGGAGCGGGATCCTTCACGCCGCCGCCACCTTCGTTGGTGCACTCCGCGACGACCGGCGGATCACCGGCGAAGCGAACGAGGAAGCGCTCGCCAACCTTGACGCCGCGCTGGGTGGCGCGGAGCGCGAAGGCGCGGCAGGGGGGACGGGCGCTGAGGTCAGTCTGCCCTTCGTTTCCGTCGATGGTGACGACGTCGTCTTCCGTGGGTCCTTCCGAGGCGCACGCGACACCGAGGGAACCAAAGGCCATGACAGCAGCGGCAGCGAGGAACATTTTCATGATGGACTCCGTGAGAGGGGGGAAGTGTGGGGTGGGGGCATCGACCGCAACCGTGGGTCGACGTGTCTTGTGGGGACGTAAGAAGAGAATGCATCTGGCGTGCCAAAGGATCGGTATTCATCATTCCATAGGATTGTGGGTGGTTGCGCCCAGCAGACACTCTCCGGTGGCGGGGTGGTCCATCGTTGTGTCGACGGCATGACATCTCGTGTTGTCAGCCCGTCCTCGATGGCGCAGTCGCCTCCGTCTGAGGTGGGTGTCGAAAGTCAAGCTGTGCGAAGCACGAGCGTCGTGCCTGAACGTTGCGCTGGGCGCCAACCCTCAGCGTCCCTTGTGGGCCGACAAGGGGGAGAGTCCCCCTGGCCCCTTTTTGGATCGCATCTTCCCGTAGCTACACGCTTTCATGTATGCGCAATACACATAACGGCGCGGACGAAAGGAGGCGCCCCTAGGGCGGTCCGCCATGCGTGCCAAACCCGCACTTTCGTGAACGCAGCGAATCGCAATAGACTTGCGTTATGTCCGATTCTGTCTGTATCGTTAAGTGTGGTGCGGTTCTTGCTCAGTAGCGCGTGGGAGAACGCGCATGGGTCCTGTGAGGTGTCAGGGTCTCGTGTTCGACCGATCAAGAGCCTATCGTACGGCAACACCAAGAGAGAGACTATACTACCATGACAGGTAAACTTCGACTCCGAACCGCGCTCGCCCTCGTCGCCGCGCTTGGTTCCGTTCTGGCCATCGCGTGTACGAGCACCTCAGCGGCTCAATGCGTGACGGATTCCGAGTGTGACACGATCCTCAAAGCTCAGGCTGGCTCCGGCCGCTGCAACGCAGGTGTTTGCTCGGTCTTCACTCCGCCCTTCGACAATCCCGACGCGGCGCCTCTGACGGTCTGCGAGAGCACGGAGAAGTGTAAGCAGCTCCACCCCGGAGAACGGTGGGCGTGCCTCGAGCCGCAGAAGAAAGACTGCGTCAAGTTGGAGTCTGCAGAGTGCAGGCCGAGTGACAACTGGGATCGCATCATCCCGGACTCTCAGCCTTTCTTCATCGGCGACATTCTCCCGATGGATCAGAAGCAACCCGACGGGACGACTGCTCCAGACGAGTTCTGGACAGAAATGGCCAACGCGACCGAGCTTTTCCGCAGAGAATGGCAGAGCACCACGAATGGCATTCTTGTTGGCCCGCGTCAGGACCCGCAGCCCGTGGTCACGTTCACCTGCAACACCAAGGGGGACCCCGCAAAGGCACTCGCTTCCGTTGATTTCCTCGCAAGCATCGGCGTACCTGCGGTCATGGTCGGCCAACACATCGAGGCCAAGGTCATCCTCTCGAAGCTCGTTCAGAACAACATGTTTGCGTTCTGTTCGAATTGCTACGGCGCCGACTTCACTGCCGCCGAGACGAAAGGTCTTCTCTACCACGACTATCCCGACGAGCCGTCCAGCATTGCGCCGCTCGCGAAGATTTGGGTGAAGGAGATGGAGACGCGCCGCAAGGCAGCCAACCAGGTGGCGAACCCACCGAACCTGCGCGTTGCGTACATGTCGACCGACACGACGATTCTCCAGCTTCGCGCGAAGGGTGTGATCGATGCGATCGAGTTCAACGGCAAGCCAGCACGTCAGCAGCCGAACGACTTCCTGCAGATCACAACCGTCAAGCCCGGCGACGGCATCATCAACTGGGACACGGAAGTTGCGAAGCTCGTTCCCTTCAAGCCGGACCTCATCTTCCTCGCGTTCGGCGACGCCACGGCAACCGACATCATACCTCGAATCGAAGCTACTTGGCCGAACGGCGTTCCGAAGCCTCACTACATCGTGGGCGCGACGGAGTATTTGCCCGACCTTCTCGGTAACCTCCTGATCGGCAAACCTGATTTGATGAAGCGCCTCGTTGGCATTGGCACCGCGGCGCCCGCGTCAACGGACGACAACTACTTTGCGTATCTCGATCGTTCGAAGGCGGCGTTCGGCAAAGAGCCGTCCGCCGACGCGAACTACGAGATGGGGTACGTACTCGCAAACGCCATGGTCGCCGCCGTCAACGATCCGCAGACGCTCTTCGGAAAAATGACTGGTAAAGACATCGCCCGAAACATCGGCTTCGTCGTCGACCAGCAGAGCACTCACGTCATCAACACGACGCCTTCACAAATCAAAGAAGGCGTGAACTTCTTGAAGGTACGGCCCATCACCTCCATCAAGCAGCTTGGTATCTACTCTGAGTTCGACTTCGATCCGGCGACGGGCATCCAGAAGTTCGACGCGTCGTTGTGGTGCCCGCAAATGGACGAAAACAACAAATTCGTGCTTTCGGATGTGATCTACTACCAATACAAGACGAAGAGCCTCGACAAGCCCTTCGACCCGCTAGACTGTAAGTGGTGAAACGTTTCGCAATTCGTTCCGCGACACTCGCCGCCACACTCCTCTCCTTCGCCGCACCGGCGATGGCTGAGGAGGTGGCGGACACGGCTGTGGCTTTGTGTCGTGGCAACACGAAAGAGGCATGCACCTTTCGGTGTAGTGGTGTGCTCATTGCACCCAACCTCGTCGTGACAGCGCGCCACTGCGCGCGACAGTCGGAAGTGCTCGAGGCGCGTTGTGACGAGGGTACTTCCGACACCGAGTTGTTCGACCCCTCAACCTTGCTTGCAACCGACGCGCTCGTTCTTTCTCCAAAGGCGCCGTTTGCCCGCGGCACGCGTTGGTCGGCCAGCAAGTTCAAAGCGTCCTGCGGACATGACGTCGTTCTCCTCGAACTCGATGCTCCTCTTGGCGCGTCGGGTTTGACTTTTCCGAGTCCGCGCTTTGCTGACTCCGCGCCGTCCGGTGCGGAGCTAACGTACATTACGTTTGGACCGGGTTCGCCCGGTGACACCAAGACGGTCGGTCAGCGTAAGGAACTCAAGACGTCAGGGCTATGCATTGGTGGCATTGACAAGTGCAGTGCCATAGCTGGTGGAAACACGCTCCAAGCTGGCGAGTACTTGACGAGTCGCACGATGTGTCAGGGTAATTCCGGGAGCCCTCTCGTGCTCGACCCGAGCGGTCGGAAGGAGATTGTCGGCACTCTCTCGCGCGGTATGCAGGCAGTCAATGGATGTGGATACGGGGTCACATCTTCGTTCTCCCAACACGCGCTGCTTTTCGCGCGTGCGGCACGCGAAGCGGCGGAACGTGGAAAATACACGCTTCCAAGTTGGGTTGCCGTGGCAGAATCGCGGGGGAACTCCGACACGTTCAAACGCGGCGAGATCGGCATGCCTTGCGATACGCCGGACGAGTGCTCTGGCAAGGATTGTCGCTCTCGAGACTCGGGGCGAACCTTCTCCTGCACGAAGTCCTGCGCCACCAACAACGACTGCCCTTCGGGCCTCGTGTGTGCAGCGGCGGGCTCGGCGAACTATTGCTTCGCGCCGACCGAACAGGACGAAGTCGAGTCCTCGTCGTGCTCCGTGTCCGCTCCTGGTAACGCGCGCGTTCTCGAGACTTCGCTGGCTTCTCTGGTAGGCGTTGTCGTCGCAGCATTCGTGGCGCGCCTTCGAAAGCGCGCGGCGTGAAGACGTCGCGGAACGTCGCGGCATGTGCCTTGCTCGCCTTGGGTACGTGTAGCGGAGCCCCCAGCGACGAAATGGCGTCGACGGAATCGACTTGGGGTAGCGCGCGCGCCGAGTCCCTGCGAGAACTCGGCGGGGCTTCTCCTTGGGCCCGACTGCGGCCAGGCGTTCACTTCTCGACGGATCGCGTCGGGGGGCACATCCACGCAGAGCAGCTGCGCGCGTCTGGAATGACGGGCAAAGGTGTCGGGGTGGGCGTCATCGACTCCGGTTTGGATGTGACGCACCCTGACTTTCGCAATGCGGACGGAACGACGAGGGTCCGGTGGTTCATTGACTACGGGCTGCCCGTCTCGGGGAGGTATCCGGCCCTCGAGAAGGTGTTCGCGATAGCCGACGCCGACAAGGCATGCGAAGTAGCAGACCCTCCGGTTTGCTACGGGCTCATCTACAGTGAGGACGACATCAACCTCATCCTCAAGGACTTTCCCACGTACGCCCCCGACGACACCGAAGGGCACGGGACACACGTGACCGGCATTGCAGCCGGTAACGGTGCGGGGGGGCGCTTCTGGGGTGTCGCACCCGAAGCATCGCTTTTCATCGTGCGAGCACGTACTCCCAATGCGGAGGGCGCGCGGCCAAATGAAAGCCACATCTCGGCCGGCGCCAGGTTCATCTTCGACCGAGCTCTTTCGCTTGGGATGCCCGTGGCGATCAACATGTCGCTCTCGACATTGGACTCGCCCGCCGACGGCAATACGCTCTTGGAGCGCGACCTTTTGCGTTTGCCCTCGGGTGGGGGCAAGCTGCTCATTGCAGCTGCGGGGAACGACGGCTACGCGGGCGACGGCGTTCGCCAGTCGGTGTTTCTCGCCCCTGGCTCGACGACGCGCGTGCCCCTCGATTTGTACGAGAGTTACAAGTCATCAGGCGAGCTCCTCATCGTTGTCTACGGGGAGCGAGGCAAACCGTTGCGCGTGGGCGTCGACTCGCCCGAAGGACGTTGGGTCACTGCGATATCCGAAGGGAGTCGAGAGGCGTCGCTTGACGGTCTTACAGCGAGTGTCACGTGGGACCGCAGCCTCTCCGGTGGCCTCGTACCTCCAGGTGCCAATGAAGCGCTCGTGTATATCCGCGGAACGATGACGAAGGAGCGGCATGCATACATCCGGCTCGAAGGCGAAGGCAAGGTACTCATGCGCCTCGCTGCCAACCCTGCGGATGCGGCAGCGTTCACCTACGGGACGCGCGAAAGTTCGATTACCTTGCCCGCAGCGGCGCCCAACGTGATCGGTGTAGGATGCACTGTTAATCGAACTGTTTACCGTTCAATGAGCGGCACCCTCGTGCCGCTTCCGCCCAGGCAGGTCCTCGATCCTGCGGGCGGGTTGCCGAGTAAAGTGGACGCGCCAGTTGTCGACGGCCAAATCTGCACCTTTTCGGGTGCGGGACCAGGCGTCGACGGGGCCATGAAGCCCGAAATTGTCGCACCCGGAGGCGGCATCATCGCAGCGCGAAGCGTACAAGCGACGCCGACGAATCGAAGCATCTTCAATAGTGCCGTAGGGGCGTGCGCGGAGAGAGGCTTCGAAAAGCAGTGTATGCTCGCCGATGAGGGCCACGGTATCTCGAGCGGAACATCGATGGCGAGTCCGGTCGTGACAGGCGTGGCTGCGCTCATGCTGCAAGTGAACCCCGGACTCACGCAAGCTCAGGCTCGTTCCGCCCTCATGGCGGGTGTGCACCCTTGGCGCGCCAAGCCGCTGTTCAATGAGCAGGCCGGGGCAGGTGAAGTCGATGCTGCGCTTGCGCTACAAGCTGTTTCACGCCAGTTCCTTTTTCGCGCGTCTGCTCCCGCCAAAGCTCGCAGTTGGCTCGCCCTTTCGAGCGACTACGTCGACGCCAGCGGAAGCCGGCCGACCGAAGCGATTATCGAGCTTCGATCGGCCAACGGCGACCTGGCCGACTTTCTCGACCTTGACGACCTGGTTCCGACTGTGGAGGTGAACGGCGAGAGTGTGGCCAACCCTCCCACGGCGCATCGCCTTGGACCCGGGGTCTGGTCCTATCGATACTCCGCGCCGCGCGGCACTGCGTTGGCGAGTGTCACTTTCGGCGCGCTCTATCGTGGTGTGCCGATCGTCGAACCGAAGAGCGTCCCCATTGCGACCGATTGGTGGTCCGCGCGCTACCCGACTTCAACGACGTCTGCCTGCAGCACGAGGCCTTCAGGGTCTACGAGAACGGAAGTACTTGTCATCTTGGTTCTGGCGACGGGCGCGTTCGTTCGACGGAGGCTTGCGCGGAAGGTATGACGGCGCTCAAGAACTCGTTGGGCTGTGCCTTGTTCTTGTCCGCCCTGCTCTCGCCCTTGGGCGCGCGAGCGGCGGAGTGCGGTCCTGACATCGCATCTTCTTGTCTCGACCCCGACCACGTGTGGCCAACTGGACAGGCTGGCGCGTTCCTCTTGCTTCCACGCGCGGATATCCCACGTGGGAGCATCGGAAGCCTTCGAGCCGCCACGACCTACATCGATCGACCCCTTCTGGTGTCGAGCCCCGGAGGAGGCCCCGAGGTCAACACGAACGGTGCGGTGTCGTCTCGCTTTACGACTACCTTGGGAGGGGCTGTCCACTTTGGGGACCGTCTTGCGGTGGACGGAGTGATACCGATCGTATGGGGGCAAAACGGATCGGGGGCTGCGTTGGTGACGGGCGGCTCGACGCTACCGACCACAGCGATTTCGGACCTTCGACTTGGGGCGACGGTCCAGCTTTGGCGAAGCGAGGATTTTTCCTCCGTGGAGGATGCAGAGTCAGGTGGCGCGTGGTCCGTGCGTCTCGGCATGTCACTGCCCACGGGAGTAAGCGGCGCGTTCGCGGGAGGAACCTCCGTCGTCGTTGCGCCTTCGACGAGCTTCATCTTTCGCAAGGGGCGCCTCTTCGGCACGTTGTCGGCGGGCGCGCGATTTCGAGAGAAGGTCGATTTCCTCGACCTTCGTTTGGGACAAGAATTGATGGCGGGCTTCGGAGGTGGACTCGACATCCTCAATCGAAGTCGTCTGAGCGTAGTTCTCGAGACGCAGACATTTCTCGTACTCCATCCTCAGCGCAACTTGGCTGTGGGGCCTGCGGGGGTCTTCACCGGTGTGAGCGATCGCGTAACCGTACCGACGGAGTGGCATTTGGGAGTGCGTTCGGCTCCCGTGTCTCCGAACTGGGCGATTGCGGGGGGCTTCGGTACAGCAATTCCATTCGGCGAAGGCACTGCAGTCGGTACGCCCGCATATAGGTTCTCGCTACGCGTCGAAGCCATGCTGCGCTAGCGCGCGTCCGACGAACTAGATCCCGTACTTGCGCATCAAGCGATAGAGGTACGAGCGATCAAGCCCCGCGGCTTTCGCGGCGACGTCGACGTTGCGCCCGTGCTCTTTCAGCAGCTTCTCGAGATACGCGCGCTCACCTTGCTCCATCCAACGATCGCGGAAGTCTTTGAACGGAATCTCCGTCGATGCGGCGCCGACGAGCGGCATGCTCGGCGTCTCGTCGATGTTCGGAAGAACACGCATCGACATCGGCGCAAGCGGGTCGTCCTTGCGAATGCCGAGTGCGGCGAGCGCGTTGGGAGCGCCGAGAGCTTGCACACGGTCCAAGAAGTTGCGGAGCTCGCGCACGTTGCCGGGCCAGCTGTGGTCTTTCAGCAGCGTCAGCGTCTCGAGATCGAGCGCGCGGCCGCCGCTTCGCTTGAGAAAGTGCGTCACGAGCGCGCCGAGGTCGTCCGGGCGCTCACGGAGTGCGGGCACCTCGAGGGGAACGACAGATAGGCGGAAGTACAGGTCTTCGCGGAAGGTGCCTTGCGACACCATCTTGAGGAGATCGCGGTGCGTCGCGCATACGAAACGCACGTCGACCAGGCGATAGTTCACCTCGCCCACGCGGCGAATCGCCTTCGATTCGAGGACGCGGAGGAGTTTCGGCTGCATCGAAAGCGGAACTTCGCCGATTTCGTCGAGAAACACGGTGCCGCCGGCCGCCGTTTCGAAGGCGCCCTTGCGATCGTCCACGGCGCCGGTGAACGAGCCCTTCGTGTGGCCAAAGAACTCGCTGTCGAGCAACGTTTCGGGGATTGCGCCGCAGTCGACGACCACGAAAGGCCCGCCGGCGCGAGGCGACGCGTCGTGTATGGCGCGGGCGACGAGCTCCTTGCCCGTTCCCGTTTCGCCGTGAATCAGAACCGGGACATTGGCTTTGGCGACGCGGTCGATGGTGGCAAAGAGCCTTCGCATGCGTGTGGACGAGCCGACGAGCCCATGAAAGGCGGGGTGCGGCCACAGGTCAACCGGGGGCACGCCCGTTTGGTATTGGACCGCGAGCTCGGTTTCGCCGAGCCTGATGATGCCACCCTCGGGAACGTGCGCTCCCGTGACGCGGACTTCGTTCACGTAGGTGCCGTTGCGGCTGCCGAGGTCGCGTACCCAGAGTCCGTCGTCGCGCGGATCGAGTTCCACGTGGACGCGTGAAACAGCACGATCTTGCAGCTGAATGGCGCAATGGTCCGAGGAGCCCACGACGAGCGCACGCGCGACTTCTGCGTTGTGGACCTGTCCGGCAGCATCGCGCCACTCGACGGTCGGTAGGGCCGTCATCGCGGGCATTTTCTTGCCGTGAAGGAAGGTTTGGTCGCCGTCGTGGTCGTGCGCCATGATCGGTCATGCTACCCCACTTCAAGGTAGTTGGAAGGAATTTGGCAGGGCAAACGGGGGGCATTCGAAGCCCGTGATCCTTGTTGCGTCGCGTCCGCTATCCCGCCGCCAGTGTTCGTCCTTCCGTCATGACGGACACTGAAGCGCACTTTTTTGGGAAAGCGCGCTTCCGCGAACGAGGGCTACTTCTTCGGAGACCGGAAGATGCCGCCGTTGTTGTTGTTCGTGCCATCGCCATACTCTGTGTAATATACATGTGTAGCCGAAAACACGATCTCGCGGGCGGCGAACATGCCGTCGGCCACGGTGGTCGGCTGCACACCGCCCGCGATGGGAACTGCCATGACACGAGACTTGAGGCCCGCTCGAGCGCCGGTGGTCATGTAGATGTAGTTGCCGTCGGTTGCGATGTGGTTCGAGCCCAGGGGGCTGAACTGTTCGAAGTGGAGCACGTTGCCGTAGTTCGCACGCGTCGCGATGGGGGCCACTTGGATGCCGTCCCAGACGTACACGCCTTCGAAAGTCTGCTCGCTCGCGGTGGAGTTGACGACGAGAAAATACGCTTTTCCACCGGAATAGATGACGTCCGCTACGACCTCGTTCGCCTGTGTCGCTTTCTGTTCCGTGCAGACGACGTTCGCGTTGAGTGCGCCCTTCACACAATAGAGCAGACGGCCTTGGTCGGTGCCGACATAGTAATTGTTCGCGCCGAAGGTCACTCCGCTGACGATCGCTTCCGAGCCATTGACGCCGGTGATGTTGGCCGCCGTCGGAGGAGCGACGTTGTTGCTGTAGATGTAGGCGTGAGGTCCGCCCGACTTCGCTCCGAAAACGATCGGCCCGCCGTTCGCGTCCACGCCATCGGACATGGCGACGTAGTAAGGCGTGAAGCCGGCGACCGGCGTCATCGAGGCGGGAGCCGTCGCAGCCCCGATTTGGTAATTGTAGACGAGCGAAAGCCCCGGATTCACCGAGAACAGGAGCTGTCGGTTTTCGAAGTTGATGCCGCCGAGCCCGGGTGGATTGTTGAAGTAGAACAGGCGATAGCCATTCGCCTGGGTCATGTTCGTCGAAAGGGGCTCCGGCGCCGAGCTGCCCATGCCATTGCCGGGGGGCGGCAACATCGACGCGACGAGGGACGATTCGAAGCCCGCCTGTCCGTTGCCGTTGCGGATGAAGTAGGCCGAGGTGGCCGCGACTCCGAGGCCCATGACGCGTGGCTCGTTGACGCTGACGCGTTCACCAGGGCCGATGCCGCCGCCGTCGGGCGGTCCACCATCGGGCGGTCCACCATCGGGCGGACCACCATCGGGCGGTCCGCCGTCGAAGCCGCTATCGAAGCCTCCGTCGGCGATGGGACCCGCGTCGTCCAATCCCGCGTCGGGGAAGGCCGCAGGAGGCGCGTTGGGCTTCGGCGTGATGCTGTTGTTCTTCTGGTTCCACTCACCGCAGTTGCCGACGGAGTCGGACTTGGGTTCGCAGACGGCCGTCGCGATGAGGGACGTGGCGGCGCCGCTTTGCAGCACCTTGAGCGCGCCAGGCGAGAGGACGATCTTGCCCTTCTCGATGGAGTATCCCTCGAGAGGAGAATTCGCGTTCAGCGAGATGGCAAAGCGCCCATCGGGAAGCTTGATGCCGAAGCCGTCTTTGGTGATGAGCGCGAGGTTGACCGTCTTCGGATCGGTCGTTCCGATGTCGACGACGCCCTTGTCGTCGTAGCGAAGGGCGGTGGGCGTCGCGAAGCACTTTTCGACGGAAAAACAGGTCCCGTTCGGATTGTCGGGGTCGTTTTCCTCCGTGTAATCCTCGAGCGGAATCGTGTCCGAGGCTCGGCACTGTCCTCCGATGTACGTCTGGCCTTCGGCACACGCGCCTGGGTAGCCGGTGTCGGGAATGCCCGATTTCACCTCGTCGACCTCGAGTGGTTCGACGGTGGACCCCTGTGCGGAGAGGGGCGAAATGCCAGTCGGCGCGACGGTACCGGACCGCGAGACGCTTCCTTGATTGATCCACAAGAGAGGCATGCGAAGGAGGCTCAGGCGGTCCGTCGGGACGCCCGACGTCGTGTCACGCATGACGAGCGCTTTGCGGCCCTTTTCGGTCTTCGGGCCATAGGCGATGAGCTGGACGCGAACCGTCGCGGCGTTGCCGTCGGAGCGAATGGCGAAGGTCGAGGGGAATCGAACGGTGCGCTGCCCCGTGGTCGGATCGACCTCTGCGTCCACGACCTGGTTGTAGAGCACGGTGCCGCGACTGCGGATGTAGAGGCCGACCGCCGTCACGTCCTTCGGCACCGACATGTCGGACGAAAACGACAGCATGATTCCCGGTGTGGTCGTCGTCTTGCCGCAGGCCGAAACACCCGATGCGGCAGCCAAACAAAGGGTCGCGCCCAACATCCACCTGCCACGTTTGGCCAGAAACGTTTTCATGCTCGTTGCCACTCCACAAAGGTTCAAAGGCGCCGTCATTCTTCCAAGCTAGAGCGACGCACTCCGTCCCGCCATAGGCAGCCGTGCGAAGTCTCCGTTTGGGTGACGCGATTGTGTCAAAGCTTACAGCGCCCTACAAACTTCTTTTGTGAGAGGAGCATCGCGTGTTCTCGGTGCCCGAGAGCTCAAGCCGCGACTTCGGCTGCCAGGCCTCGCACGAGCGATGCGGCAAGCGTGCGGCTTTCGTCCGCATCCGGCAGTCCGAGGAGCGCGCGGGCGCCCTGCGCTTCTTCGGCGCTACAGGCGTCGATGAGCGCGCAGCTCGCTTCTTCGAACACCTTGGCCACCAGGGTGCGCTCGGCGGGAGAAAGTCGACTCACGAGCCAGGCGTGGAGATCCCACGAGAGAGCCGCGTGCAAGGTTTCGTCTCGCGCGATGCTGCGCATGACGAGACGCATGGCCGTGGACTTTGCAGCGCTCGCCTGTCGGTGCGCCACGAGCGCTCCAAAGGTCTCGCGCACGCACCCCTCCGCCATGTTCTCCTTCGCGATCGCGAGCAGCGAACGAATACCGCGCTCTGACGGGACGTCGACCGCGGGCACCGAGGCTCCAGCGCCTTCTGCGAGCTGCGTCATCACGCGCGCATGGCGAATCTCGTCGTTCTTGGCCTCCTCGGCGCGGCGTACGAGATCTTCCGGAGCTCCGTGTGCGCGAAGCTCACGAATCATGTCGTCGAATGCGACGACGCTCGCAGCCTCGAGGTGCGCCATCTTCGCAAGATAGGCCGCGCACGCGTCTTCGTGGTCGGACGCGTTTCCGCTCGGCGAAACGAGGCCTTCTGGGCGACGACCGGCGATGGCACAGCCTTGTGAAGGCGTTTCGACTCGATGTGTCGCGACGACCGTCACGGTGCCGTCGGGAGCCACTCGAACGACGCGTTCCTCCTCCCAATCGATGCTCCCGCTTCCGTTCGGCCCCTGCGAACACCCATTCGTCTTGGTGTGGACGAGATACGTCCCGCTGGCCTCGCGAACGACGTCTTTCCCTGAGCACCCTCGCGTGCCCGCGACGACCAGCGCCTCTGCTGCCGTATCGACGGGAAGAAACGAGGGGATGACGGCCTTCTTCGACGAGGTCACGACGTCCACGTTGCCGCCGCGCGTGACGCGCGCTTGCAGCATTCGGTAGTCGCAGAACCCTTCGCAGCTGCTCCAGCCGCTCGCGCCGCCATCGGTGCCGCCGTCCTTCACCAGGGCGGCTTGGCAGGCCGCCTTGTCCGGCGCCGTTTTGCACGCTTCGCCGGTGCTCACCTTCGGTGTTGGATCGAAGGTAACGCCGCCAGGGCCGTCGCTCGCCTGCATCGCGTACCCACCGATGTAGTCTACACCCGTAGCGAGGTTCGCATCGATGGGGATCCCGAACATGTGTTCGTTCTCGGAAAGGCAGAGACTTTCCGTGAGCGTGTCGAAAACGGGATCGCGAGGCCCCGTGCTTCCGTCGATTGAAGCATCGGGAGAGGTTCCCGACGTGGCAGTGCCCCCGCAAGCGACCGCCAGACTCACGGAGAGACTGGGAACCAGCGTGGCGAACAAGGAGTAGAGCCGAAGGTGAGAAGACATGATGTCTGTCTCACCATGCAACGGGAGTGCCACAATATTCGCGCGAAAAATCGAAGGATTTCGCCGAACGCCATGCGTGCGGGTGGCACACCCGCGCCAAGCGCGCCTTGGTTATTTGAGGAGCCAGCCGAAAAGCATGTGCTTCGTCGTTTGGCGCGAAACGCTCGCGATGGAGTCGACGAGCGGAATCTCCTTCGGACACACTTCTACGCAGTTTTGCGCCTTGCCGCAGTCGGCGACACCGCCGTCGCCCATGAGCGCTTCGAGGCGTTCTGGGGCATTCATCTTGCCGCTCGGGTGCAAGTTGAAGAGGCGTACCTGACTAATGGCCGCGGGACCGATGAAGGACGATCCTGCATTCACCTGCGGGCATGCTTCGAGGCAGCAGCCGCACGTCATGCAGCGAGAGAGCGGGTAGGCTTCCTCCTGCGTCTCCTGCGAAACGCGAGGGCCCGCGCCGAGTTCGTGCGTCCCATCGAGGAACACCCAAGCCTTCACCTTCTTCAGGTCGTTGAACATGCGCGAGCGATCGACGACGAGGTCACGCACGAGCGGGAACTTCGTCATGGGCTGCAGCGTGATGGTGTCGCCTTGGGGCGACACTTGGTCGACGAGCGCGGTGCAAGCCTGGCGCACGCGACCGTTCACGATCATCGTGCATGCTCCGCACACCTCCTCGAGGCACGCGCTTTCCCACACCGGCGGCGCGACCTTGCGGCCGTCGATGGTGACGGGGTTCTTGCGGACGGCCATCAGCGCGCTGATGACGTTCATCTGCGGCTCCCACGGAACTTCGAATTCGTCGAAGTGCCTCGAGCCTTCGTCGTGGGGGCCTTGTTGCCTTTGCACCTTCAATTTGACGGTTTTGCTTGCCATGACGCTCTATTCCTCGACTTGATTCAGGTGCTCGCCGTGGGCGCGGTTTCCGGCTTCTTCTCTTCGCCCTTTGCGGCCGCGGCGCCTGCAGCAGCCGCTCCGGCATTGGCGCTCGCGGCGCCTGCGCTCTCGTACTTGCGCGGCCTCGGCTTCACGAGGCTCGTATCGACCGCGTCGGTCGCCTTCATCGCCTTGCCGGCGATCGTGTAGTCGAATTCGCGGACGAACTTGACCTGCGTGCGCGCACCTTCGGCGCCGTAGAACGCCAGTGTGCTTCGGAGCCAGTTGGCGTCGTCGCGATCCTTGAAGGCAGGCTTGTAGTGGCCGCCGCGGCTCTCGTTTCGGTTCTTGGCGCCCGTGGCGATGACGCGGGCAAGGGCAACCATGTTCTTGAAGTGACGCACGAACTGCGCGCCCATGTTCGCCCGCTCACTCGTGTCGGTGACGCCGAGGTTTTGTGCGCGGTCTTCGATTTCATCGACCTTCTCGATGACTTTGTCGAGGATGGTGTTGTCGCGCTCGATGGTGCAGTCGCGAAGCATGTAGAGTGCAAGCTCGTCGTGGAGCTTGTAGGCGTTCTCTTTGCCCTCGAGCTTCAAGATGGCTTCGTAGTTCGTGCGCTCGCGCTTTTCGGCCTGGTCGAACAGCGATGAGGACAGGTCGAACGCGCTCTTGTCGAGGCTCGAGCGGTACGCGACCATCGCGGGGCCCGCTTCCATGCCGGCGTAGATGCAGGAAAGGAGCGAGTTGGCGCCGAGACGATTGGCCCCGTGGTACTGGTAATCGACTTCGCCCGCTGCGTAGCAGCCTTCGATGCTCGTCGCTTGGTTGCGCGGAGAGCCACGAACGATGCCGCCATCGGCCCGCCGCTCGTAGTCTACCCACACACCACCCATCGAGTAGTGCACCGCAGGGAAGACGCGCATCGGGTTGTGGTACGGGTCTTCGCCGACGAACTTCTCGTAGATCTCGAGGATGCCGGCGAGTTTCTTGCGGAGCATCGCTTCGGGGATATGTGTAAGATCCAGGTAAACTTCGAGTTCGTTCTTGCTCGTGCGGTCGTTGTACACGCCGCGCGTCTCGTGGAAGCACTTGGCGAAGATCTCGCGGGCCGCGATGTCGCGTGGGACGAGGTTGCCGTAGCCGGGATACTTGTTCTCGAGGAAGTACTCGCGGTCCTTCTCGGGAACGTCTTTGCCGCGGCGTCGCTCCTTCGGGTCTTTCGGAACCCACACGCGACCGCCTTCGCCGCGCGCGCTCTCGGAGATGAGGCGAAGCTTGTCGGCACCGGGGATGGCCGTGGGGTGAATCTGGATGAACTCGCCGTTGGCGTAGCACGCGCCCTGACGATAGATGGCGGCTGCAGCAGTGCCGGTGTTGATGATGCTGTTCGTCGACTTGCCGAAGATGACGCCGGGGCCGCCGGAAGCGATGCACACCGCGTCGCCGGGGAAAGCTTCGATTTGCATCGACTTCAAGTCTTGGGCGACGATTCCGACCGCGCGGCCATTTTCGTCCTGCACGAGCGAGAGGAAGTCCCAGAACTCGAATTTGCGGACCATCTTTTCGCCGGGAATGGCGATGCCCTTTTCGTCTTCGACTTCGACCGTCTCGTAACGACGGACTTGCTCGTCGAGCGCGTAGAGGAGCTGTTGACCCGTCGTCGCACCAGCGAACGCGGTTCGGTGAAAGAGCGTGCCGCCGAAGCGTCGGAAGTCGAGCAGGCCCTCGGGCGTGCGGTTGAAGGGTACGCCCATGCGATCGAGCATGAAGATGATACCGGGCGCGGCATCGGCCATGCCCTTCACGGGCGGCTGGTTCGCGAGGAAGTCACCGCCGTAGACGGTCTCCTCGAGGTGTACCTGAGCCGAGTCGCCTTCACCCTTCGTGTTGACGCTCGCGTTGATGCCGCCCTGCGCACACACGGAGTGCGAGCGCTTTACCGGGACGAGCGAGAAAAGGTCGACGGGGACGCCTGCCTCACAAAGCTTGAGCACCGTCGTGAGGCCGGCAAGGCCGCCACCCACCACGATCACGCGCCTGACTTTTCCCGATTCGCTGCGGGTGCCGCCCTTCTTAGCCATCGTCTTTTCTACTCCGTCTCTTTCGCCATTCGATCTGTGGAAGTTTCTCGTGCGGTCGGGGCACTCATTGCATCATTCGTCAGTGGGGAGCGCCCGAAGAAGAACCTTGCTCGGGTTCGCAGGCCGGAGGGGCATCTTTCGCTCCTGCGCCAACGTATAGGCGCGAACCCGTCGCAAAGTAGAGGACGGTTTGCGTCCCGAGGACAAAAAGAAGGACTCCTGCGCTGCCGAAGAGCCAGGTGGCCCGTTTTTGTGCTCGGCGCGACGTCGTGATGCCCCAGGAGGCGCAAAAACCGACGAGACCATTGGCAAAGTGATAGGTCGCGGCCGCGATGCCGACAAGATAGACGATGGCGTATCCCGGCAGGCCGTAGCGTATCGTCGAAAGGTGGGTCGTGAGCGTCGGATAGAACGCTTCGGCTCCCATGCCGAAGAGCCACTTCTGGATGCGGTACTCCCAGAGGTGGAAGGCGACGAAGAAAAACACGACGATGCCCGTGACGCGCTGGAGCACGTAGGCCCAGTTTCGTGCGTACGTGTAGTGGGAGACGTTCGATTGGGCCTTCGTCGAAAGGTAAATGCCGTAGGCGGAGTGAAAGACGAGCGGGAGAAAGATGCCTCCCCATTCGACGAGCGGCAGAAAGGGAATGCGCTGGATTGCGCCGACTGCATCGTCGAACTTGCGCTGCCCGCCGAGCGCCGACGCATTCGTCCAGAGGTGTTCCGCGAGAAACACGCCAAGCGGCACTACGCCCGTGAGGGAATGCAGCTTCCGGAGCAAAAAGGGGGCTCGTGAAGCGAGGGTCGGGCCAGTGGTCGAAGAAGCGTGCGACACCAAATCTGCGGCTTTCCTAAGGAAAAGCCGCGCCGTCGTCAATCAGAACCGGGCCCGGCCGAGCGAGTGCTTCGCTTTGCTCGGCCGCGAGCGACCAAAAGACCGAGGAAAGCCGAAAGGCCGATGAGGAGAGGCGCGTCGGTCTCGCGTGTCGTTTCGGCGTCGGCAGAGCGCGGGCGCGCGCTGCAGCCGCTGTCGAGGAGGAGATCGCAGTATCCATCGACGCTGCAGCTGCGTGCGAGACCGCACTGTGCATCGCTATTGCAACGCGACAAGCACGCACCCTTTTCGCAGCGATAGCGGCCGCAGCTTCGCTCGGCGCCGCTCTCGTCCACGAGTGTGAAGACGTCCTTGCAGTAGCTCTTCGGCTCGGGCCCACAAACGCCCTTGCTGTTGCAGGACGAGCTACCCTGACAACGCAAATTCGGGTTCGTGCCGACGTTGGCGACATCGCACGTGCCGTCGTCCTTCTGGGAAAGCTTGAGCCCCGCGGCGCACGCCTCGCACACGCCGTCACAGGGGCGATTGCAGCAGATCCCTTCGTTGGGCCCGGCGTTCGGCAGAGAGGCAAAGGGCTGAACGCAGAAGCCCGAGAGACAATCGGCTGCGACACTGCACTTTGCACCGTTCATGCGCGTGCATGCGCCGTCTTCGTTGCAGGTCTTTCCTTCCGCCGAAGGGCACGAATCTGCGTCCTCCGCGCGCGTGATGGGGGAGCAACGACCTGGCTCGGTGGGCGCAGCGCAGGTCTCGCACGTGCCGCATGCCGCTTGTTCGCAGCACACGCCATCGACGCAGAAATTCGATGCGCACTGCTCATTCGAGGTGCAAGCGCGGCCGCGGGTGTGGAAAGACCAGGAGAGCTGGCGAAGGGTTTCGTTGTCGTCGGTGTCGAAGTGGAGCGTGTTTCGCGTTTCGTTCGAACGCCAATAGAGAAACGAAGCGACGCCCTTCGGATATGGATCGAGCGGGTTTGCGCTCGGCGCAACGAGGCTCCAGCTCGAACCGTCGAAGGCCCACGTATCGTCGAGGCCCGAGCCTCCGTGAACGATGACTGCGCCGCGGACGGGGTCCCACGCCGCCTTGTGTCTGTTCCGACTCGCAGGAACATTCGTTGCTCCTGCCGCGCGCTTTGTCCAGGTGGCGCCGTCCCACGTCCAAACCTCTGCAAGCCTCGTATTCGTGCCGCCGATGAGAACCAGGTTCTTTCGAATGGGGTCCCACGTGAGTGTCGGATCGTACATGCCGGTGGGGCCGAGCGTCCTTCGCCACGTCGTGCCGTCGTAACGAAAGGTCGCGTTGGGAGCGATGGCGACGAGGGTTTGCCGTTCCTCGTCGAGCGCCATCACGGACACGCCGAGCATGGAAGCCTCGACTGGCTCCGATCTCCAATTCGCTCCGTCGTACGACCACGCGTCTCCGAAGGTGGAGAACATTCCAAGACCTCCGACGAGCATCACCCGTTCGGTCTTGGGGTCGTAGCCCATCACCGCTCCGGAGCGCGCCGAGGGCGAGAGCGCGCCTACGCCGCCGGTCTTGTCCGTAAAGCGCGTTCCGTCCCACGTCCACGTGTCCGCCGTGACGCCCGACTGGCCTCGACCACCGAAGAGGAGCACGGTTTTGCGCTTTGCATCCCACGCCATGGAGGCCTGCGCGCGGGCCGAGGGCCACGCCGAAGGGAGCCCGACGAATGCGGCTTGCTTCCATGCTCGACCGTTCCACATCCACGTCTCTGCGGAGGGGAACCCACGTGAGTAGCCTCCGAAGACGACGAGCTCCTTTCGCTCTTCGTCGTAGGCGCTTCCCACTTGGCCCCGAGAGGAAGGTGCAGATGACGAAAAGATGGGTGACCACTTCATCCCATCCCATGCGTAGCCGTTGACCACAGGGCCGTCGTCGCCGAACGAGCTTCCGAAGAGGACGAGCTCCTTTCGGCGCTCGTCCCACGTGAGCGCCGCGTTTCGATGCGGCGTGATCTGCGGCCCTTGCGTCCAGCTGCCGCCACTGAAGAACCACGTGTCCGCGAGGGCGACGCCGTCGGACCGCGCGCCGCCATGCAGCACGACCTGCTGGTGCGACGCGTCGAACGCCATGCTCGCATCGAAGCGGGCAGGCGGTTGCGCGCCAGCAACGGACGACCACTTCTTCCCGTCGAACAGCGCTGAATCGGCGAGGGCTGCACCGCTCCTCGACGAGCCCCCGAAGAGCAGCAGAGCTTGGCTTCCGCCGTCCCAGACGAGTTTTGCGCTGGCGCGAGGCGTGGGACCGAGGCCCGTAAAGATGCGCCACTCCGTCCCATTCCACGTCCACGTATCGCCCAGCGTGTCGGCGAGCGTGCCTCCGACGAGCACCACGGTTTTGCGGATAGGGTCCCACGCCATCGCGGTACCGAAGCGTTGTGGAGGAAGGCCGGTTTGGCGCAGTGCCCAGCGTCGTCCGTCGAACGTCCACGTTTCCGACGACAGCTCCTTTTCGGTTTGGCCACCGTAGAGCACGAGGTTCTTGCGCTCGTCGTCCCAGATGAGGGAAGCGAGCGAACGAGGAGAGGGATGCGGCTCCGATACGACGGCGGTCCAGTTCCGTCCGTTCCACGTCCAGGTTTCGTCGCTGCGGGCACCGGAAATGAGCGTGCCCCCGAACAACACGACGACTTGACGAACCGGGTCCCACGCGAGCGCATGACCGGAGCGCCCTTCCGGCCCCGAAACCCCACGTCGCCGCGGGTGTTCACGAAAGAGATTGCCGTTCCAAATCCACGTCGTGTCGCGGTCGTCGTTGGACGACTCTCCGAAGAGAACTCCTTCTCCACGCAGTTGGTCGAAGACCATCGCAGTCGAACTGCGGTACGTTGGCGAAGTGAGCGGGTACCAAGCTTCTGTTTCGACGGCCTTGCCGAGCGCGCTCCTGGCCTCGGATACCTCGGCGGCGCGTTCGGCATCGTGGCCGGGGGCAGGCGTACCGCAAGCGACCGCGACCCCCGCAACAGCGAACAGGACTCCGCTGACGACCTTCGAGCGGCGCATGCGCCAAAACTAGCCCACCACACGTACGCTCGCCAGTCGCGTCGTGCGATCGTGGCCCATTCGATCGGCACCTTCTCCGACTTTGGCGTATGCTCTTCGAGCGTGAAGCCGGCGCTCCATCTACCGACCCTTCTTCTCTTGGGCGCGCTCACGACGTCGTGTGGGGGGGTCGCGACCAACGCCCCTGTGGGGGCAAAAGCCCGCGTTCCGAGCTCAGCTGCGGCGCAGATCGCGCACGCCGAGCTCTACGAGCGTTGGCTCACGTTCCAACAGGAGAGCCGTGCGACAGAGCCCGTTTCGGTTGCACGGACGACGGGTACCGACGAAGCGCCAAAGCCCGCGCGGCCGCCGCTTTCCAGCCGAGATCGTCTGATTCCGGACATGGAGCGCTTCACGATCTTGTTCGCGGGCGATCCGATCGTCCCCTTTACCCGCGCATGCCTTGCACTCTTGTACCTCGATAAGGGCGACCTCGTGCACGCGGGTCTTTCTCTCGGCGAATTGAAGGGTGAGCAGCTAGGGACCGCAAGGGACCTCTCGATTCTCGCCCACGCCAAGCTCCTTCGGCTGCGCCGCAAGCCCTCCGAGGCCCTCGAGATGCTGCGGCCGCTGGCGGGCAAGATCGTCGAACCCGTTGCAAAATACATCTATCTCGAAGAGACATCCCTCTCGGCGGCGCAGGCTCAGCTCGACTTCGAAGCCATCGCCTACATGAATACGTGGCTCGACGGCGCAGTCGGAGACGAACGTGAGCGCGTACGTGTGCGCGTCACCGAACTCATGAATTCGCTGCCGGAGACCGTGCTTTCCGCGACGCTTGCGGTCATCAAAAAGAAAGGTCGGGCGGCAGGCTACTCCCTCGAAGTGCGTCGTCTGATCGCCGAGCGTCTCGCCCACCTCGCCCTCGAACGCAACGACCCCGTCATGGCGCGAGAGCTCCTCGACGGTGGTCACGTGCTTGGACGCGAGCTCGGCATTCCCCTCGAAGATCTCGCGGGGTCGACGAAGGGACAGCGAATCGTCCGCGGTAGGACCGTGGGGCTTCTTCTTCCCGTGGGCACCGTCGGGCTTCGGGAAGCAGCCGCCGAGACGGTGCGCGGTGTGGCCTGGTCCATGGGCCTTTCAGCGACACCGAATGCGCACGAAGTCGCCATCGCAAACGACGGATCGAGGCTCGTCACCCGGGACACGGGGGAGGGCGGTGCGCGACTAGAGGAGGCGCTCGAGGAGCTCGCGGGCGAAGGCGCGAGCGTGATCATCGCGGGGCTCGATGCGAAGTCTGCGACGCGTGCGCTCGCATGGGGCGACCTCGTCAAGCTGAGTGTCATCACACTCGCCGTCCCCACCGCCGAGACGCGTGTGACCCATGGGGTCGTCCTCGGTGTACCGCTCGCGGACCAGGTCGCCGTGCTCGCCAAATATTTTCGGGATCGCAAGGTTTCGTCCGTGAGTCTCATTGCGGGCGACGAAGTCGGAACGAGCGTGGAAGTTGCGAAGCAGCTCGCGAAGAATGGTGGGCAAACGACGCTCTTGCCGCCGCTTTCATGCGACCTTCCGGCGGCGCCAGCGGGCGCACTTCGATTTCCGGTGAACGAGCCTTTGCGCAAGAAATCGATCTTTTGGGTGGCCGGGTCGAGCGAGTGCGTGCGTGACGTTGCGACCGACCTCACCGATGTCGATCGGCGAGCGACCCTCGTCTCGACGCTCGAAGGGGGAGTTCCGAGTGCAGACGTGCGGCTCGCCGACATGAAGTTCGTCACGGTAGCGAGCGGGCTCGTACCGGTCATGACCGAGCGCGCAGAAGAGGTGGTCGGCACGGAAATCCGTAGCTACATGCGTTCATTCGGCCTGAACCCCTCGTATTGGGCCTCGCTCGGGAGGGATGCCGGTGCGCTCGCGATTCGGGCGCTCTCTCCGCTTCCACTCGACTCGGCTACCGACGAACGCGCCATTTATCAACGGCGTGCGGTCGTGGAAGGTGGCCTCATGGCGGCGCAAATGAAGTACTGGACCTCTTCCTCGACGAGCATCGGTGCCGATCGAAGATTGACGCGCACCCTCAAGATCGTCGAATGGAAGGGCGGAATCTGATCATGTCCACCAAGTCGGGAAAACTTGCCACGCTCGGCCTCAAACTCTCGGGCTGGGCGTACGAGGGGCCGGTCCCCACCGAGAAGAAGTGCGTCTGCCTCGCAGTCCCGCATACGAGCAACTGGGACGGCGTCCTTCTGATCGCGCTCCTGCGAAGCATAGGCCTCGACATGGAGTGGATGATCAAAGACGCATGGGTAAAGGGGCCACTCTCGCCCGTCCTGCGGCACTTCGGGGCTGTCCCCATCAACCGCGATCGCGCGAACAACGTCGTCGATCAGATGGTCGCGCGCTTTGCGGCGACGGACGAGTTCGTGCTCGGCATTCCGCCGGAGGGCACGCGGAAGTACGCTCCCTACTGGAAGTCAGGCTTCTATCACATCGCTCGGAGAGCCGGCGTTCCGGTGCTGCCCGGCTACCTCGACTACGGACGGAAGCGCGCCGGGCTTGGTCCCGCCATTCATCTCACCGGCAACGTGAAAGAAGACATGGACCGGCTCCGCGCCTTCTACGCGAAAATGAACCCGATGGGCTTCGATCCTGCGAAGTTCGGCCCCATCAAGCTGCGCGAAGAAGACGCCGCTCCCGGGGAGTCCGACCGCCGCCGGGGCTGAGGGCACAAAAAACCGCACAAAGCAGGAATAAAAGCGGGAACGCACCAATTGAGCGCGGTGCAAAACCCGCCGTTGACACCGCTCCTCGGCTGGCTAGGATGCGCCATCGCCATAGGTATAGAAGCGACGTAGGTATTTGAAGATACCGCGCTTTTTGCCAAATGGCGACTCGCTCCGCACTCGTGCGGAAACCTCAAACCGGAGTCCTGATGTCCACTGACGTGATGATTTACGCCAATGACCTGACCAAATCGTACGGGTCGTTTCGCGCGCTAGACAAAGTGAACTTTGAGGTTCGGAAGGGCGAAGTGGTTGGCTTTCTCGGCCCGAACGGCGCCGGCAAGTCCACGACCATGCGCATTCTCACGTGTTTCATCTCGCCGACGGAAGGCGTCGCGAAGGTGCGTGGGTTCGACGTCTTCGACAACCCGCTCGCCGTGCGCGAGAGCCTCGGTTACCTTCCGCAGCGCGCGCCTCTCTACGTCGAGATGAACGTTCTCGAATACTTGCGCTTCGCCGGCGACCTTCGTCACCTCGACGCTTCGACGTTCCGCTCGCGGGCGCGCAAGGTGGTCGAAGTGTGCGGCCTCGCGAAGGTGCTCACGAAGGAAATTCGCGAGCTTTCGCATGGTTACCGCCAGCGCGTCGGTCTCGCGCAAGCGCTCATCCACGACCCGCCGATTCTCATCTTGGACGAGCCGACGAGCGATCTCGACCCGAACGAGAAGTCCGAGTTCCTCGACTACCTCCGTCAGATCGGCCAAGACCGCACGGTTCTTCTCTCGACCCACAACCTGGGCGAGGTCGAAGCCGCGTGCGCACGCGCCATCATCGTTTCTCGCGGTCGTGTCGTCGCCGACGGCGCGCTCGACGAGATCCGCGCGAAGAGCGGCAACGTTCGATACGTGTTCATGGTGCAGGAAGTGCCCGGCAAGTCGCCGACGGCCGCAGAAGTTCGCGACGGACTGGGCAAGGTTCCCGGCGTGACCCGCATCGCCGAGCTCCCCACGGACGAGCGCGCCCATGCCTTCGAGCTTTCGAGTGCGCAGGACGTCGACGTTCGCGTCGAGCTCTTCAAGCTCGCTCTCGAGAAAGGCTGGGTCCTTCTCGAGCTGCGCCGCGATTCACAAACCCTCGAGGACGTGTTCCGCGACCTCACCATCGGAGACGAACGCCGCAATCGCAAGATCGAAGGCAAGGTCGCCGAGGAAGGCCGCGATGATGACGACGACGACGATGACGATGACGACGAAGAAGAGGAAGGGTGAGCGCCATGAGTGAAGCCACCGCGAGCGAAAAAGACCTCGAGAGCAAGGACGACACGGAAGAGGAGAACGAGAAGGACTCGAAAGATTCCGAGCGCGCTCCCGCTCCTTCGAAAGAAGCGCCCTCTGGCGCGGCCGCGTATACGCGTTCCGGCAGCGGCATGCGCAACATCTGGACCATCATGAAGCGCGAAATTGCCGCGTACTTCAACTCACCCGTCGCGTTCATCTTGATCTGCGTCACCCTGGTGGGCCTCGGTGGTTACTTCTTCCTCTTCGAGGGTGGCGTTTGGCAGCAAGACCGCGCATCGATGAGCCGTCTCATGGCCTTCATGCCGTGGGTCCTCTGCGTGCTCACGATTCCGCTCTTCACGATGCGCAGCCTCTCGGAAGAGAAGCGCATGGGCACCATCGAGCTGCTCATCACGCTTCCGGTGAAGGACAGCGAGGTCATCCTCGGCAAGTACTTCGCCGCGTTGACGATGGTTTCGGTGCAGCTCCTGCTCCTCGTGGCCTACCCGGTCGTGATGTTCAAGTTCCCGTGGCACATGGGTGCGTTCGACTGGAATCCGTTCTGGTCGGGCATCCTCGGCATGCTGCTCTTGTCAGCCGCCGGTGTCGCGGTCGGCATCATGTTCTCGTCGTTTACCGAGAGCCAGATCCTCTCGTTCTTCGCGACCGCATTCACGCTGACGGCGCTCTTCGTCGTCGGACTTCTCGTGCAGCACTTCAAGGGAATGGTCGGCGACGTGCTCGCCTTCTTCAGTCTCCAAACGCGCTACGAGCCCTTCGCACGCGGTCTCATCGACACGCGCGCGGTGGTGTACTTCGTGTCAATCGCAGTTTTCTGCTCTCTGGTTGCGTTCCGCAACCTCGAGAGCCGCAAGTGGAAGTGAGCAAAGGCCATGGAACGCAAAACCAAAGCCTCCAGTGAAAGTTTCGTACTCCTCGTCATCGCGGGCGGCATTCTCATTGCGCTGAATGCCCTCTCCGCTCTCGGTGGGTACGTTCGCAAAGACGTGACCGCCAACGAGCGCTACTCGCTCTCGAAGGGCAGCGCGAACCTGCTTCGCGGCATGAAGCAGGAGATGAAGGCCGACGTCTACGTGACGAAGGGCCTGCCCAAGCTCGACACCTTCGTTCGCGACCTTCGCGACCTCATGATCGAGTACAAGACGCAGAGTGGCGGGAAGTTCGACTTCACGCTCATCGAAGCGAAGAGCGAAGACGAGAAGAAGGCTGCCAAGGAAGCCGGCCTCGTCGAACAGCCTTTCGGCGAAGCGAGCGACACCGAAGAAAAGGTCGGCGTCACGCAAGGCTACATGGGCATCGTCCTCAAGTACGGTACCGAGAAGGACGCCATCAAGTTCCTCCCGCCCGACCGCACCGACGGCCTCGAGTTCTGGATCACGAACAAAATCCGAGAGCTCAGCTACAAGGGCGACAACATCAAGCACAAGATTGGTGTCCTCACGGGGCAGGACGAGATCAAGCTCACGGACGCGAACCTCGTTCCGGCTCAAGCCGGAAGGGCGACCATCCAGCAGATCATCACGCAGAACTTCCCGTTCTACGAGATTGTCGAAGTGGACTTGAAGGGCGGCGAGAGCGAGATCGACGACGCGCTCGACGGCCTCATCATCACGCAGCCCGGCAAGGAGATTCCAGAGAAGGCTCTCCGCCGCATCGACCAGTTCGTCATGAAGGGCAAGAGCCTCGCCGTCATCGCTTCGGCGGTCAATGTGAAGGCCTCTGATGCCACGATGAACGCGACGCTCAACCTCTGGGGCCTCGACAAGCTCCTCGCCGGCTACGGTATCGAAGTCCGCAAGGACGTCGTTCTCGACGCCGGTCGCGCGTTCCGCGTGTCCATCATGACGCAGGCCGGTGGCCTCGCGAGCCAGAAATTCCCGCAGTTCCTCGACGTGCAGGACGACGCACGCTTCGCGAATACCGACCAGCAACTCCTCGACACTTCGTTCGCGGCGTTCTTCCGCATGCCGAACATGGTCTTCCCGTTCTGCTCCTCGGTCGAAATCCACAAAGAGAAGCAGCCGGACGTCAAAGAGTTCCGCGTCATCGCGCGCTCCACGCCTCGCTCGGTCCACCTCACGACGGATACGGCGGACCTTCAGCCCTTCCAGAAGTGGCCGTCGATCCGCGGCGAGTGGAAGCAGTACGGTATCGCCGCGACGGGCGAAGGTACGTTCAAGACGGCCTTCCCCGAGGGCGACAAGATGGGCATCGAGAAGCCCGCAGCGTCGGTGAAGCCGTCCCGCGTCCTCGTGATCGCATCGTCACAGTTCCTCACGAATCCCTTCGCCCGAGCCGGCAACGGTCAGGACATGGGTGGCCAAATGGCCATGATGGGGCCCGTGGGCGGCGACGAAAAGCTTCTCCAGTTCGCCTCGCCCTACGCGCAGGCGGCCCTCACGCCGACCATTCTCGGCTTCAAGAACATGCTCGACTGGATCACCGGCGACACCGAGCTCCTCGCGGTTTCCGCGAAGATCCTGAATGAGCCGAACCTCGTCTACGGAGACATCTCGAAGCCGAGCTTCGGCGACGAGAGCGAAGAGCAAGCGAAGAAGCGCGACGAAGAGTCCCGCAAGGCGAAGAAGTCGCAGCAAGGTTACGTGGAAATTGCACTCATCGGCATTCTGCCCTTGTTGTTCGCGCTCTTCGGCATCGTTCGCTGGCGCATGCGCATGAGCTCGCGTCAGAACCTCAGTCTGGCGTAGTTCTGGGTCCCAATCCCGAAACCGCATCAAGGGAGGTCCGATCCTCCCTTCCTCTTTCCACGCAGTCCCCCCTCTACGTTACGCACGTTACGCGCAGCAAAAACACACCATGACTCGCGACAAGCAAATCATCATCGGCGGCATCGTCCTTCTCGGCCTCGGTTTCTTCGGTTGGCAGCGATACAAGGCCGACGAGAGTGTCGGTAAGAAGAGTGACATCAAGGGCGACTTGCCAGACCTCAAGGTGGCGGATGATCCGGACAAGATCAGCATCACCGCCGCCGACAAGGGTGAAGTCATCCTCGAGAAGAAGGGCGAAAAGTGGGAGCTCTCGAAGCCCGTCGCTTTCCCCGCGAACCAAGAGGTCGTGAAGTCGGTCATCAGCAACCTGAAGGAGCTGAAGTCGACCGAAATCATCTCGAACCAGGCAACCGACGAGCAGAAGAAGCTCTACGAGCTCGATGCCGCGAAGGCCGTCCACGTCATCGCGTGGAAGGGGGCCGACAAGAAGCTCGACATCACCTTCGGCAAGTCCGGTGGCCGCGGCCAGATGGCCATGGTCGAAGGCAAGCCCGCGGTGTACTCCGTCAGCGGATACTCGAGCTACATGTACACGAAGGAAGTGAAGCAGTGGCGCGACACCGAGATCTTCAAGTTCGAAGATGCGAACGTAGCCTCACTCACCATCAACAACAAAGAGGGTGAGTACTCCTTCACGAAGGGCGACAAGTGGGGCGGCACGTTCAAAGGCAAGCCCATCGAGCGCTTCGACGCCGCAAAGGTCGACGACGCGGTTCGTTCGTTCAAGGCGCTCAATGCCGACGACTTCGGCGACGGCAAGACCCCGGCCGACACGGGCCTCGATGCTCCGGACGCGACGGTGACGATCTCGCTGAAAGACAACGCCGGCAAGTACACGCTCAAGGTCGGCAAGGTTTCGACCGGTGTTCTCCACTATGCGCAGAAGGAGGGCTCGCCCACCGTCTACGTCATCCCCAATTGGCCGAGTGAGTGGGCGAATGCGCCAGTCACGAAGTTCCAGTTTCCCGCCGATGCAGGCGTGAAGGACGGCGGCAAGGACACCGGCGCTCCCGCGATGCCCCCTGGCATGGACGGGATTCCGCCCCACATGATGCCCCACGGCATGCCCCCGGGCCACTGAAGGACGCGTCTGGCAACGATCCCTTCGCGGCCTACTAGGGTGCGCGTCGGGCGCTCGTCACCGTACCGGAGTACGGCTCCTCGGCCCTCCTTGGATCCGCTCGGTCTCCTTGCCAGCCACATCCTTCAGCCTCTCGCTTTCAGGTGATCGCGAGCTCTTCCCCTTCGGGGAAAGCGCGGGACACAGCCGGTTGTTCTCGATGGACACGGCATGGCGCTCGTACTTACTTGGGAAACGATATGGATCTTTTTGGACAGCTAGACGCTTACAACTACGGTGAAGTTCACTTCAAGGTCGACCGCGCGTCGAAGCTGAAGGCGATCGTTGCGGTCCACGACTCGCGACTCGGGCCGGCGCTCGGTGGCTGCCGCTTCATTCACTACGATTCGGACGAAGCGGCGGTGGTCGATGCGCTGCGGCTCGCGCGTGGCATGACTTACAAAGCGTGCCTTGCAGGCCTTCAGCACGGTGGCGGCAAGAGCGTCATCATTCGTCCAAAGGATCACTTCGATCGCGTGGCCTTGTTCCGCGCATTCGGTCGTTTCATCGAGGACTTGGGCGGGCACTACATCACTGCGGAGGACAGCGGTACGAGCCTCGAAGACATGGAGACCATCCACTCGGTCACACGTCACGTGACGGGTATCGACCCGTCTCACGGTGGTTCGGGCGACCCGTCTCCCTACACGGCGCTCGGGGTTCGTCGCGGCATCGAAGCCTGCGTCAAGCATCGCCTGGGCCGCACCTCGCTCGAGGGCATTCATGTCGCGGTGCAGGGTGTCGGCCACGTCGGTTACTACCTGTGCAAAGAGCTCCATGCGCTCGGCGCACGGCTGTCCGTCGCAGACATCGACCCCCACAAGACCGAGCGCGCCACGCGTGAGTTCGGCGCCAAGGTCGTGAGTTTGGACGAAATCGCCTCACTTGCATGCGACGTGTTCGCGCCTTGCGCACTCGGTGCGGGCATCAACGACGCTAGCGTGCCTCAGTTGAAAGCTCCTATCGTCGCGGGCGCTGCAAACAACCAGCTTGCCGAGTCGCGTCACGGCGATGACCTCCACGCGCGCGGCATCTTGTATGCCCCCGACTACGCCATCAATGCTGGCGGCCTCATCAACGTCGCCGCCGAAGTCACGGGCTACGACGAGTCGAAGTCGCGCGAGAAGGTCATGCGCATCTACGACACGATCTGGGACATCGCCGATCGCAGCAAGCGCATGGGCACGCCCACGTACAAGGTCGCGGACCGCCTCGTCGAAGAGAAGCTCGCCACGGCCAGCGCGAAGTAGGACGCGCGCGGGCCGAGCGCGAAAATTCTCAGGGACACTCTTCTCGGGATTGCTCCAAAGCCTCGAAGCATGTCTCGATCTGCGAGCAGTCTTTCGCGAGGCAGTCTAGCGCCTGTGCGTGAAATCCATACCAAGCATAGACGGACGTGCTGCAGAGGTCGTCATCGAAGTTATTGTTGCATAGTGCACGTTTGGCGAAACAATCATTCACCCATGTGTCGTTTGGGGGTTGCCGAACTTTTCCCGCCTCGGCTCGGCATTGATCCCTCGTTCCGCAGGAAGGGAACGCGTAGCAATCGACGAATGCGTCGGTGGACTCTGGGTGCATGTTTGCCGCATAGATGCACCTGCCCTTTCCGGCACACGACTCGCTTTCTTGATTCGGGCAGCTGGCGCGGCTTGTCAGGGCAGAGCATACCTTCGCGATTTGGGGAGACGACGCGTCACCCTTTGCATCACCCGGCGCTGCATCGAGGCTAGCGGCCTCGCTGTCGTTGCCAGCGCCGGCGTCGATCGCCGGGCTGCCGCCTTCGCTGACGATCCCCACCGCGTCTCTCTGCGCCGTTGCCGAGCCGCAGGCTTGCGCGAGCAAGAATGTCACAATTAGAGCCGGACCGGCCGCTTGGCGAAGAAGGCGTTTCATCGCGGATCCCACATGCGAGTTCATGTGGCGCAACATAGTACGCTCTCGTGCACGCGCTATTGCGTGGTGCGAAATATTCGTGCGTTGTTGGGTGGCGCTGAGGCCGACGGAAGCCTCAGCCGGGAGGCGTGACCGGATCGATGACGGACATCGGGGGTAGCCCCAGGTCGAGCGCCTTCTTGGCCCAGATGCTCGCGTCGGCCACGTTGAGCGTGCGCACGATCATGAGCGAACCGATCACGCACGTCTCGGGGGTCGCGAGCAAAAGCTCGGCAATGTCGTCGTACCGTGTCTTCGAGAGGAAGCGCGAGCGATCCTGCAGATTGCGAAGCACCGACGGGTCTCTAGAGAGCTCGAATGCCATCGCTCCCAGGATGAGGATGTCGTGCGCCGCGATGGCGGTGGCCGCGCGCTCAACCGGGGTCAGCGACGCACCCTTGGCCATGTTCGTGAGTACCCCACAAGCCAGGAGGCGCTCCGGCGGCGTCATCTTCGTGCGTGAAGGACACGGCTCCCGCAACAGGGCTGCCGCTCGTTGCTCGGCTTGGTCTCGGGCTGCGGTCGGGAGGTCAGCCGTAGCCTTTGCCACAGCTGCTTTGGCCTTTGGCAAGATGAGCGCGAGACTCGCCGTGGACACGCCTCCGTCACCCGCAAAGACGCTCACCGTGCGCGACAGGTCGTTCGCCGAGGCCTGCGGGGGCAGGGAACGCGCGTCGGCTTCCTCGAAGGCCGTGTAGAGCTTTGCGAGTTCGACGCGACTTTTCGTGTAGGGAAGGTCCGCGAGCTTTCGTTCGATCGACGCGAGCGCAAAACGCAAGATGCTGCGACCGAACGGCTTTTCGTTGCCCATCATGCTGTGCGAAACCAAAAAGAGCCGCTTCGACAGCGTGGCGTCGTTCTCGTCGCGCGTCCGGGCATCGAGGTTGGTGCTCGGGTCTGTTCCTGGCTTTTCGGCGGGGGGATTGAAGGTTTCGACCCACGCGCGGAGAGGGCCGTACGCGGCCGGACCCAATTCGCGTTCACGTTCGACGCGATAGAGTTCTTCGGAGAGCAGCTGCTTCCAGCCTGCATATGCTGCGGCGTCCTTCTCCGATTCGGTCTCCGCCGGCGTGTTGATGAGACGGCGAACGACCGCCTCGCGATACTCGACCGAGAGGAGGTCGGGGCCACCCTGCCAAAGGGAGATGGGCTGCCCCTGGACGAGCGCGTCCTGGTTGGCAGCGAGCTTTTCTTCGACCGTCGGAGCGTGAGAAAAGCGGGTCGCGAGACGCGAGTCGACCGCCGAGAGTCGCGAGGTCGCTTGCTTCTCCCACGACGTGAAGGGCTCACGCGGGTACGTCACGCGTGCGCCATTTTTCGGGCCCGGGGTGTTCCCTCCGCACGCGCCGAGGAAGGCGAGGTTCGCGGCGAGGAAGAGCGTCGAGAATCGAGAAGACCTATGCATCATCAGGCGCCCATCACTTTGACGATGACGCGCTTGTTTCGCTGTCCGTCGAACTCGGCGTAGAAAACCTGCTGCCAGGGGCCGAGGTCGAGTTTGCCTTGGGTGATCGGAAGGATCACTTCGTGGTGGACCAGCAATGACTTCAAGTGTGCGTCTCCGTTGTCTTCGCCCGTGCGGTGGTGCTTGTACCCCGCTTTGAAGGGAGCGATGCCTTCGAGCCATTCCCAGATGTCTTCGTGCAGGCCCGACTCGTTGTCGTTCACGAAGACACCCGCGGTGATGTGCATGGCCGACACGAGCATCATCCCCTCGACGATGCCGCTCTTCTTCAAGATGTCACCCAGCGTAGGCGTGAGATGCACGAGCTCACGTTTCTTCTTGGTGCAATAGACGAGATACTCCGTGTGCGCACGCATGGGCGCCCAGATGGTACCCCAACGGGCGCAAACACGGAGGTTCTACTTTGCGTCTTCGCTACTTTGCTACTTTGCTACTTTGCGTCCGCGAAGATCTTCATGACGTCTTTGAGGAGCTTCACGGCCTCTTCCTTCGGACGCTGGAATGCGTTGCGACCCATGATGGATCCGAAACCGCCGCCGGCGGCAATGCCGCGGACCTCCTCGAGGACCGCAGGGGTGTCCTTTGCCTCGCCACCGGAGAAGATGACGATGCGCTTGCCGTTGAACGCGGCTTGCACACAGTGACGGACACGCTCCTCGAGCGTCTTCGTGGGGATCTTGTACTTTTCGTAGACCTTCTTGGCTTCGGCCTGCTCGAGCACATCCTTCGGCGGCTTGATCTTGATGACGTGCGCCCCGAGCTGAGCCGAGATTTGCGCGGCGTACGCCACGACGTCGATGGCGGTCTCGCCGTCCTTGGAGATTCCTTCACCACGCGGGTAGGCCCAGAGCACGGTGGGGAGACCCACCGACTTCGCCTCGGCGATGAGCTGGCGCAGGTCCTCGTATTGCTGGTTGCGCGCACCGGAGCCCGGATAGATGGTGTAGCCGATGGCCGCACATCCGAGGCGCAGGGCGTCGTCGACGCCGCCCGTGATGGCGCTCATCGGGTGGTCGACTTTGGCGAGCGTATCGGAGTTGTTGAGCTTCAAGATGAGCGGCAGTCGGCCCGCAACCTTGTCGGCGACCGATTCGAGGAAGCCGAGCGGAGCCGCGTACGCATTGCAGCCAGCGGCAAGCGCGAGCTCGGCATGGTAGTCCGGGTCGTAGCCTGCCGCGTTCGGCGCGAACGATCGGGCAGGACCATGCTCGAAGCCCTGGTCTACGGGTAGGATGACCATCTTGCCCGTTCCGGCGAGCGTGCCGAACATCATCATGCGAGCGAGGTTGGCTTTCGTGCCGGGGTTGTCGGAACCGTACCAGGAGAGGATTTGCGAGACGCGATCGGTCATGCGCCCGAGCATAGTCGCGGGCAGCACACCTAGTAAAGAGCGCTCCGACCTCGTGCGACACGCACGTCGATTGGGCCCCTGTCTCGATCGATTCGACAACAACGCCCTTGTCGCTTCTTCCGAGACACACGTTTCCGGCATCCGTCGTGCGAGAGGAGCCGATTGGTCGCGTAGACGACCAACGTGTTTCTCGCTTTTCGTGAAATGATTGAGAAAAGCGCGCTGGTACGGGCTTTGTATATTCGGTGTCCCATGGAACGCGTGATTGGTCGGCACTTCGCAGAGATCGGACTCCGCCCGGACGGCATGAACGAATACACGTGCTACCTCCCGGACGGCACTGACCTCAGCCACGAAGACCTCGCCGCGCTCGCGGAGGAAGTCACGTTGCAGCCCGCGGTTGTCTACTTCTGCAACCTGAAGCAAGCGGCCCGCGTCGCGAGCCTCATCTCCCGCGCCGGCGCCTCGGTGGCGTACCTCGCCGAAGACGGCTCCGAGAAGTTCATCGAAGCGGCTGCCTAGCCGCGCGTGCAGATCGAAGCGGCTGCCTAGCCGCGCGTGCAGACCGAAGCGGCTGCCTAGCCGCGCGTGCAGACCGAAGCGGCTGCCTAGCCGCGCGTGTAGACCGAAGCTGCGTTCGTTCGCCCCACATCGGCGTCTACGCCGTGAGCGCCAGGCTACTTGCGTGTGTTCGGCGCGCTCGTGAGCGGCGTATTCGGGACCGGCGGTGGTTTCTTCGCTGCCGTGGCCGGGGGGCGAGCCGTGGCCGCGACGGGCGGTGGCTTCCACGTCGTCGTCGCGGCGGTAGCGGATGGCGGCGGTGCTTGCGTGGAGAGCGCCGTCAACAGCGGAAGGGTTGGCCCTTGGCTGGGAATCGCGCTCACCTCTACCGACGGCTCTCCCGTCGTCGACGTGCTCGTTTCCCGTGCGCTCCCGGTCCGACCGGAGGCGAGCGTGAACGCGACTGCGCCGACGACTCCGAACACGGTTGCTCCAATCGCAACATAGGCGACCTTCTTCAGCGAGGAAGACGGCGGGGTGGTTTCCGGAACCCTCGTTTGTACGGTCGTTGGACCGAGCGTGAAAGGAGGCGGTGCGGCCTGGGTCTTGTCGAGCTCTTCACTGGCAATGGCCGCGACTTCCTGCGAGTCGTCGTCCGGAAAAGCTTGTCCGAAAAGGACGCTCGTTTGGCCGCGGGATCGATAGCCCCGGAGGTCGCGTCGCAGTTCACGCGCCGTCGCATAGCGTTCGCTCGGCTCCCAACGAAGGCACTTCGCAAGGATGGCCGCGAAGGCAGGGGGAATCTTCGGATTGATGGTCGACGCATCCGGTGCGCCTTCCCGGAGCTTCTGAGCGAGCTCCGGCAGAGACGCGGCAGGGAAGGGGACTTGGCCGGTCGCCAGTTCGAACAACGTTGCCCCGAGCGCCCAGATGTCCGCGCGCCCGTCTATTTCGCGCGTCGTACCGAACAGCTCCGGGGCAGCGTAGAGCGGTGTGCCGAGGACGGTGTGCTCCTTCGTGATCGACTCGTCCTGCTTCAGGTGAAAAAACGAAAGGCCGAAGTCGAGAACTTTGAGACTCCTACGGCCACCCGAACGATCGGCGAGGAAAAGGTTCGACGGCTTCAAGTCCCGATGAACGATGCCCTTCGAGTGCGCGTCTGTCAGTGCATCACACGCGGCCACGCCAATTTCCGCGACTTCCGGCAGAAGAAAGCGGCCATATTTCGCCAGGTATTCGTCGAGGTCCATGCCACGGAGAAACTCCATGACGAGATAAGGCGCACCGCTTTCGAGAGACCCGTAGTCCATGACGCGGACGACGTGATCGCTCTCGAGTTGGGCCATCACGAGCGCCTCTCTGCGGAAGCGTCGGACCATTTCCTCGGTTTGGTTTTCGGCAACGATGACCTTGATGGCCACCTTCTGCTTCAGGTCGATGTGCTCGCCCTCATAGACGACACCCATCCCGCCGCCACCGAGTTTTCCGATGACGCGAAACTTGCCACCAACGATGGCATTACGCTCGAGAACGGCGTCCGTGAGGAGCACGAGGAAAGGATATCACGACGAACCAAAGTAGGCGTCGTGAATGGCTTTTTTGCGGGCTAACCCCCTTTGAGAAGGGCAAAGCACGGGAAGGTGGAGGAACGCGCTCCCTTGCGAGTAAGATGAATGCATTGATGTCTCGCCTCCATGTCTCGTCTTGGGCGGCTCGGTTTCGCTTCTTGGGTGTCGCCCTCTCGTTGGCGCTCCCGGCTGCTGCCCAACGTCCAGAGGCCACGGCCGAACAGCTCTTCCAGGAAGGGCGTCAGTTGATGCAGGACGGCAAGATCAAGGAGGGCTGCGCGAAGCTCGCGCAGTCGCAGAAGCTCGACCCAGCCGCGGGAACGCTGCTCAACCTCGGCGAGTGCTACGAGAAGAACAAGCAGATCGCTTCGGCCCTGTCGAGCTACAAGCAGGCCTGGGAGCTCGCGCGCGAACGCAAACGAGCGGACTGGACGTCCTTCGCGGAAGAGCGCATGCGGGAGCTCGAGCCTCGCGTTCCACGGGTGCGCGTGACGGGGGCACTTCCGCAGGGAGCGCATGCAGAACTCGATGGCAGGCCCATCGACCTGACGGACACGGGTGTCGTCCTTCGCGTCGACGCGGGTGAACATCGCGTGACCGTGGTGAGCGGAGAGCGTGAGCTCATGACGCGAACGTTCGTCGCGGTCGAAGGCAAGACCGAAGAAGTCGTCGTCGAAGGGACGCAAAAGAAGAGCGCTGCACCCGGCCCCCAGCCTCCTCCCGTTTCGGTGCCTCCGCCTTCATCCAACGAATCGAGTGCACCAGGCGTGGCGCCTGCTGTGTGGATCGTGGGCGGCTCGGGGCTCGCGGCCGCCGCACTTGGCGGAGTCTTTCTCGGTGTCCGCGAGGCGCAGGTGAGCTCGATCGTCTCCGATTGCGGCCCGAGTGGTTCAGCTCTCCCCGCGAGTCGGTATCAGGGGTGCGTCGATCGGGGGAGTAGTGTCGGCACGATGATGGGACTCTCCATCGCCGCGTTCAGCCTTGGCGCGGTGCTCTTGGGAAGCGCGCTCGTCATGCACCTGACGAGCGGCCCGGGCGACGTTCGAAAAGACGCGAGCGTGCGCGCATCTTGCTTTCCGGGCATCGGAGCCGCGTCATGCGTCGTCCGCTTCTGACGTGGCCTGCAGCGGCGAGAATCGCGGCGGTCGTCAGCGGTTTCGTCGTGGTGTCGTCGTGCTCCGGTACGCCGTCGTACTCGCTTGCGGGTGATGCAGCCACTCCCGCCGACGGCAACACGGGTCCCGACGGGAGTGCAGATGAAAGTTCAGAGCTTGGCTGTTCTGCGTGTTTGATGTTCACGTCGCCTCCCCTGCCCAGCGGCAATCTCTTCGGCGCTGGAAGCATCGCGACCGTCGATGCTCTCTGTACTTCATGGGGCAGACAAATCCCTGGCAAGCAGGACTCCAACTGGAAGGCGTTTCTCTGGTACGAGGGAGGCTCACCGTTCCCTCGCATTCGGTTCCCGAAGGATGGCTTCTACTCGGTGAAGTCGAAACTCACCGGCATCTCCACGCCCCTCTTCGCGACCATCGATGCGATGAAAGAAACCTCGGCGCCCGCCGCCTTGCAGACCATGCACGACGGAGAGCTCATCGACTCTCCGTACCGCGTATGGACAGGCGGTGGTGCGACGCCAAGTCCCGAGAACTGCGAGAACTGGACGTCAGACGGCACCGACAAGGGCGCCTACGGAGACCCACGCGACCAATGGTCCTTCATGGGGGAGTGGGCGTGTAGTGCGAGCGGCCGCGTCTACTGCATGGAGCAGTGATCCGTAACGCTCAGGCCACTTCAACGGCGTCGTCGTCGTCGGTCGCGAGGTGCGCCACCACGCGCTCGCTCGTTCGCTCACGGCCGCGCTCGAACTCTCGGACCGCGCGGCTCGCGGCGCGATCGACGGCGAGATCGATCGCCGGGTGCGCCCTGTCACCTTCCCCGGTCACGACGAGGAGTCGATTGCTGCTTCGCACCGTAGGCTCGCCATGACGCTGAGCACCGACGCGACGAAGCTCCACGAGAACGCGACACGAATACCAGCCGTTCTTTTCCTCGAGGCGCACCGAGACGCGGCCGACGCGATCGCTATGGCGATCGAGCGCAAAGGCTAGACGGCTCTCGACGTACTCGGTGAGGTTCTCGGGGAGGTTGCGGCTGTTCGTGACGACGTTCATGTGATGACACCCTCTCTGCTGCATCCGCGCGGTGGTTCGCCGCGAGGCTGCTGCTTGCTACGGAAACGGCTTGCTGCTGCGGGAGAGACCAGAGCGCCGAGTGGCGCTGTGAACGGATGGGCTGAGGCGTCGCGTCGTTGTGCGTGCCCATCAGAAGTCTGAGGCTCCCTTTGCCTTGGTGCAACCGGGGCACCCCACATTCTGTTCCCGAGTAAGTTTCGGAAAAAAAATCGGGGTCGTGGGGGGCAAATCCGAAGAATTTTCGGTCCACAGCGCAAAGTGCTTGCGCGGAAGCCCTACCTGCAAAAAGCTGAGCCCCATCATGATCGAATCCATGCGGGCCGTCCCCGCTGCAACGGTTGTCGGCACGACACTTCGCGAACACGTCCTTGCCGGCATGCAGGCGGCTCCGGGCGCAACGGGCGAGTTCACGTCGCTCCTCAATCATATCTCGCTTGCAGTACGCATCATCAACGCGCGCGTGCGGCAAGCCGGCCTTGCAGACCTACTCGGCTATACCGGTGAGACGAACGTCCAGGGTGAGGAAGTCCAGAAGCTCGATCAAATCGCGAACGAAGTACTGCTCAACGTCCTCCAGAGGAGCGGCCACTGTGCCGTCATCGCCAGCGAAGAACTCGACCAGGCTTCGTTCGTGCCCCACGGTGGAAAGTACGTCGTCCTCTTCGACCCTCTCGACGGGTCGAGCAACATCGACACGAATGGCGGCATCGGCACCATCTTCGCCATCTTGCGCCGCAAAGAAGCGATGGCCGTACCACGCGTCGAAGACGCACTCCGCGCAGGTCACGAGATCGCCGGAGCGGGCTACGTTCTTTTCGGCCCTTCCACGGTGTTCGTCCTGTCGACGGGGCAAGGCGTTCACATGTTCACGCTCGACCCCAATGTCGGCGAGTTCTTTCTGTCGAGTCCCAGCATTCGTTGCCCTCCGCGTGGCAAGACGTACTCCATCAACGAAGGAAACAGCGCCCTTTGGAGCCCTGAAGTCCAGAAGTGGAATCGCTGGATCAAAGAAGAGTCGAAGGCCGACGGGCGCCCCTACGGACACCGGTACGTGGGGTCGTTGGTCGCCGATGCGCATCGCACCCTGCTGAAGGGCGGCATCTTCGTGTACCCTACAGATAAAAAGAGTCCGAAGGGCAAGCTTCGCCTTCTCTACGAAGCGAACCCGATGGCTTACATTTTCCAGCAGGCCGGCGGTATCGGCATCGATGGCGAGCGCCCCATTCTCGACATCGTCCCGACCGAGCTGCACCAGCGCACGCCGCTCGCCATCGGATCCATGGAAGACGTCGCCATCTTCAAGCAGTTCATGCTCGGAGAACGCTGATGCGTCTCTGGCGAGCTTCCTTGCTCGCGGGCTCTCTCTTCGCCGTTCACTGCAAGACGCAGTCAGCAGACTCGCTTCCCCCGCTGCCGAGCGCGAAGGCGTCGGCCGAAGTCGTTCCTGGAGGCCCCGGGGCGCTCCTCGGCGACGGTCCGTTCGAAGGGGAGATGAAGTTCGAGGTCGAAGCGAACGGTCAGAAAGCCGTGTACACGCTGCGCGTCAAAGAGCCCAAAGTGCGCATGGAATTGCCCGCCAAGGACAACGGGTTCGGAATCATTCTCTACGATACCAAGGCTCAGACGGGGGCCATGTACATCATGGATGCGGCCAAGACCTGGAAGAAGCTCGTCGACCTACCAAAGGGCAATCGGCGTCCTGCGCAAATCGAGCGCACAGGCAAGCGCAGTGTCGTTGCGGGCTACGGCTGCGAAGAGTGGCACGTGTCCCAGGAAGGGCGAAAGCTCGAGGCTTGCGTGGCAGGAGGCGTTCCGTGGGGCGAGACGATGCGCCAGCTCGCGACCTGGTTGCCCGACGATGGAGGTGTGCCGCTACGCGTGCGCGAGACCGACTCGAGTGGTGCCGAAAAATCGCGCATCGAGATGCAGAGCATCACGCGTTCGCCTCAAGCCGCGAACTTGTTCGACCCTCCGGCACCCTGAAGGATTCAGGTCGCTGCTGCAGCTGCAGCCCGTCGCTCAGCGTGCTTCCGCTCGCGTTCCGTCCCGAGATAGGGCTCCCGTGTCCCCAAGATCCAATCGAAGAGGGGCCAGGTCACGCACCAGTTCTTGTCTTGATTGGGGCCAAGGTGGTGGTCGACGTGCCATGGCGTGTATTTCCGGCCCCATTCAGGATCGAGGTGGCTCTTCCGGTGAATGGCATAGTAGGCGATGCCGTTGCACCATACACCCAATACGAAGCCGGGTGAAACGAGCGCAAGGGGCGTGACGGCAACCGACGTAGCGACGAGGCCGACCGCCTCTTTCGTCTTCGCAGCCGACTGCCATATGGGTTTGGCGTAAGCGTCGTCACGCCCACCCGTCGTGCGGACGACACGATGATGCTCGTGCCAGTGAAACGACCAGTAGCTACTCCGCTTTCGACCCAGACCATGCAGAACATACTTGTGAATGATCCATTCCGATGCGTTCGCGAACGCCACACCCAACAAGAAACCGAACATCGTGAGTACCCACCTTCGTGCGTATCAGGCGAGCCACAACCTCGCCGCGCCACGCACGCCAAAAACCATATCTTGGTTGTGACCGATCTCGTGTCACGCGCTTGCGGTTTTTCGAGCGCCGTCTATGGATGAATGCATGGGAGGTCGTTCCGCATCGCCGCTACTTTCGCGCCGGGGTTTCGGCCTGGGAGCGTTCGGCACGCTCTCGGTATCTCTTCTGCAAAGAACGGCACTCTGTGCCGAAGACACGAAGCCTCGTTTCGTCGTCCCCGTTCGTTTCTGTGAGGCCATCTCGGTGCCCACCGCGCGACTGCTCGCGCAGCGCGCCGAAGCCGAGCGCCTCTATCCGATGTTCCAGTTCCAGTGGCCGACGGAAACCGAAGCCATCGACACGAAGTTCGCCAAGCTCGACACGCGCGGCGACCGCGACGATCTTCGCAAGCTGCTCTCCGCGCGCGTGGTGAACGTCTTCTTCGTCGAATCACTTCGCGATGTCGATGACCGCGCGCTCTACCGGAGGGGTGTCCATTGGCGACCGGCGCCGAATCCTGGCGTGCGCTACATCATCGTGATCCGCGATGCTCCGGACAGCGTGCTCGCTCACGAGCTCGGGCACTACTTTGGCTTGCCGCACGTCGCCACCAAGAACAACTTGATGAGCTACGATCGTGATGGAGGCGAAGTGTTCCTGAACGACGCACAGCGAAGTACGATCGCGTCCGTCGCCAAAGGGCTTCTTGGGCGCGGCGAGCTCGTTCCTCGAACGCCGCCGCGCTAGGCCCCAATCAGCGAGGGACGACCTCTACGCGATCTTGCGGAAAGGCTCTGGCACGTCGAAGAAATCGACGGCGCCCGTCTCGAGGGAGTACTCGGCTCCGACGACGACCAGCTTGCCCGTGCGAATGTAGTCCTCGAGCATGCGGCTGCCGCGCCGCAGGTGCTCTGCCGTTTGAAGGACGTTGGCGCGGGTCGCTAGCCTGAGGAGTTCGCTTCCCGAGGTACCCGCCGAGAGCAGTGGTCTCACTGCTGGCGTAATGCGCTCCACGATGTCGTGGATGTTCTCGGAAAGAGACGGGCTGTCACCAGAGAGGGCGCGCACGGTTGCAGCGATCGCTCCACACCCCGTATGCCCCATGACGACGACGAGCTGCGTTCCGAACGTGGCCGCGGCGAACTCGACGCTCCCGACGAGCGAAGGCGCCGCGACGTTACCTGCTACACGAACGACGAAGAGGTCGCCAAGCCCGCAATCGAAGACGATTTCGGATGGAACGCGGGAGTCAGAGCACGAAAGAACGATCGCTTGAGGCGACTGACCGGACGTGAGCGCATCGCGGCGAGCCTGAGAGGCGAGCGCATCGATGCTTCGAACGTTCTTCTGGAAGCGAAGGTTGCCTTCTTGCAGCATGACCAGGGCGTCGGCGGCTTCGGTGGACTTGCTACTCATGTTGTGCCTTTTCGAGAAGATGGAGTGGGGGTGGGAAGGGGAAGCGAAACGAAACTCGAGAGCGTGGCGATGAGGACGCCCGCCGCGGGCAAGAAGAACGCGGCGTACCCGACACGGTGCGCAAGCGTGGCGCCTACGCCTGCGCCGAGCGCAAAGGAGGCGAGCTTTCCAGCTCGGAGCGCTGCGTGCGCAAGAGCCCTCCTGCGAGAGCGGCCTCCGGTATGGGCCGCAACGGCGAGGTGCACACCGAGGTCGGTCGCAGGACCGGTCATGTGCGTCGTACGAACGAGCATGCCCGTGCTCGTGGCGACCGCAGCGTTCTGGAGGCCCATCGCAAACGCGAGGATGGACAAGAACGCAAAGTCACGAGCACCTTCGACACTTCCCCCGAAGACGCCGAAGAGGCCGGATGCCCCTGCGACACCAACGATCGTGAGAATGGCCGAGACGGCGAAGAGCGGGACCGCGTGAAGAGGGGTCTTGTGCTGGTGGTGTCGGGCGTCGATCAACGTGGCGGCGGCGAGCGCCCCAGCGATGAAGCAGAAAAGAACGAGGCCGTAGTCGAGAGCGAGCGTAACCGCGCTCGCGTCGATTCCGATGCGGCTTACGGTGCCCGTGATGTGGGTGATGAATCGAGCGCAAGCCAGGAACGCCGTCGCATTGACGCACCCCGCCGAAAACGAAAAGAGCAGCCAGCTGGGGGCGTGTCTCCTCGAAAAGACGGATGAAGGCGGATGGACGACGATCACTTCTACAACATGACGTTCCCGTAATTGTCGTACAAGTGGAAAGTTGAAAACTCACATGTTGATATTATCGACATATGTATTCCCTGAACTTCCACCATTTGCGCCTTTTCACGACGGTGGTCCGAGAGGGGTCCCTCGTGGCCGCCGGGCGCGTCCTGCGGCTTTCCCACTCCACCCTGAGCACGCAGCTGCGTCACTTCGAAGAGACCTTGGGCGCCAAGCTTCTCGAGCGACATGGCCGTGTGCTCGTACCCACGAGCGAAGGGAAACTCGTTTTTCGTTATGGCGAAGAGATCTTTGGCCTGGGTCGCGAATTGGTGGACGGCCTTGCCGCTGGCAAGAGCACCACGGCGCGCCTTCGAGTCGGGGTCGTGAGCGGTCTTCCAAAGCTCGTCGTACACCGCCTGCTCGAGCCACTCCTCACCCGTGATCCATCCTGCGTCATCGTCTGCTTCGAAGACTCGCCCGAGCGCATGATTGGTCGACTCGGTCTACACGAAGTCGATGTCGTACTTTCCGATGCGCCGGCCGAAACGGGTATCGCGACGCGGGCTTACAGTCACTTGCTTGGTGCGTGTGGTGTTTCGTTCTTCGGCGCTCCCTCGTTCGCCTCCCTCGGCAAAGAGTTTCCACGCTCCCTGCACGGAGCTCCGATGCTGCTTCCGTTGCAGGGGTCGCCTCTTCGGCGTGCGCTCAACGTGTGGTTTTCGACGACCGAAATTCGTCCGCGTATCGTCGGCGAGTTCGAGAACAGTGCGTTGCTCAACTCGATGGCCCGCAGCGGGATCGGTGTTTTTGCCTCGCCGGCCGTCCTCGAACGAGAGATGCAAGAGCAGTACGGAGCCATCGTGCTCGGGCGTGCGCCTCAAGTGATCGAAAGGTTCTTCGCGATCACCCTCGAACGGAGGATCGAAGATCCTGCCGTCGCCCGCATTCGCGACTCCGCTCGCGACGATCTCTTTCGACCGGAACCGCCGAGAAAGAAGGTTGCGCCGTCCAAGAGTGGGGCGTCGTGAGTGTCCGCCGCGCGCCGCCGCGCCGTGGCACTACTTGGCCAGGAACTTCGTCAGGAAGATGGTGAGTGCGATGCCGAACAGAAACGCAACGACGACACCGACGTAGAACGAGCCCGAGCTCTTTGGAACACGCGGAGCTACGCTTCCACGGTCGGTCTCGCTGGAGGGGCCGCTTACGAGAGGCGTCGAACTGCGAACCGGCGGCGTCGAGATGGGGAGCTTCGGAGCGCCGAGCATCGGCGCGGTGGTGCGCGCACCTTCCGGGACGCGCGCAACGGAGGGCATGCGGCTGATCGACGGAATCGGAACGGCCGCCATGAGTGCGTCGCCGAATTCGAGTGCACTCGCGTACCGTTTCTCGGGGTCTTTCGAGAGCGCGCGTTCGATGACGTTTTCGAGCTCTTGCGGAAACTCGAGGTGGACGTCGCGGTCATTCAACCGAATCGGTGGTTCGGTCACGTGCATCTGGAGAAAGTCCATCGGGTTCTTTCCCTCGAAGGGGAGCTTACCGGTGATGGCCTCGTAGAGAATGATGGCGAGCGAATAGACGTCGCTCGCCGGCGTGAGCGATTTGCCCTGCGCTTGTTCGGGAGCCATGAACTCCGGCGTGCCGAACACCATGCCTTCTTGGGTCAGCATGATGGATCCCGGCCGCAGCTCCTTCTGCGTCACCTTCGCCAGTCCGAAATCGAGGACCTTGGCGAAGTCGTTGATACCGCCCTGACGGCACACGAAGATGTTCTCCGGTTTGAGATCGCGATGAATCATCCCCGCGCGATGGGCCTCTTCGAGCGCACCGCACGCTTGCACCAAGATGAAGATCGCGCGCTCGAGCCGAAGCGGCCCGTTGGCACGCACGAGCTGATGGAGGTTTTTGCCTTCGAGAAACTCCATCACGATGTACATCGAACCGTCGTCGAGTTCGCCGTACATGAGCACGCGCACCGTGTTCGGGTGGGTCAGGTGACTGAGCGCCCGCGCTTCGCGACGGAATCGAGACGCCGCGTCTTTGCGACCGATCAGCTTTTTGTGCAGAACCTTCACCGCGACCATGCGGTTCATCTCGGGCTGCAGCGCTTTGTACACTGCACCCATTCCACCCGAGCCGATCTTCTCGAGGATTTTGAACTGTCCGTCGAGAATATCGCGGCCGATGAGGGGGTCTGCGGGTTGCGCCATCTT
Organism: Polyangiaceae bacterium; assembly: GCA_046351415.1. Lineage (GTDB taxonomy): Bacteria > Myxococcota_A > Polyangia > Polyangiales > Polyangiaceae > JABFRG01. The sequence continues at coordinate 212,208 of JAXLYO010000011.1, forward strand.
CGACAGGTCCGAGGTCCTCTGATACACAATTTCCCGTGGGTTTCCTCCTCCAAAGTTCGCGGCTCACCGAGGCCGGGTTTCCGCACGGTTTCACGCTGCGTCATGGGGAGGACGGCCGCGTGCTGGACTTCGCGTTTCCGAGCCCAAATGCTGGCGACTCGGTATCGGCCGTGGCGCTCGCCCTCGGCGCAGCGCCCTCCCGTGTCTATCAAGTGACGCAAGTGCACGGGGCAGACGTGATCGAGGTGGTTTCTACCTCTGGAACCTCCGCCGCCGATGTCGTGAACACGCGCGCCGATGCGATCGTCCTCCGCGCGAGCACAGGAGCACCGCGTTCGGCCGTGGGCATTCGCGTCGCCGATTGCATCCCGCTTCTCGTCGCGGACCCCGTCACGGGCGACGTGGCGGCCATTCACGCTGGCTGGCGTGGGGTCGTACAACGTGTCGCGAAGGCCGCCTTGGACCGCCTGGCGCCGGGGCGGAAACTCGCGGCGATCGGGCCCTGCATTGGGCCATGTTGCTTCGAAGTCAGTCGGGAAGTTGCCGAGGAAATCGCGGCGGCGACCGACGCGCGGGTCGTGCATTCCGACGAAGTGCCCGGAAAAGCCCACGTCGACTTGCGCACGGCCATGCGATTTCAACTCCAAGCGCTCGGCTTCGCGTCCGAAGACGTCGAAGACGTAGGCGGGTGCTCGAAATGCGATGCGGCCCTCTACCACTCGTACCGACGAGATGGGGCCGAGAGCGGGCGGATGCTCGGAGTGATCGCGAGCCGCTGACCTGGGCGCAGCCCCTCGGTGATTGGGGGACAGGCGACGGCCTCTCGATGGTCCTTAGACCGCGCGGACCAGTGCGGTCTCGATCCATTGAGACTTCCCGTCGGGGAATTGGACGAGATAGTGCGCCTGCGCGCATTGCCAGATCGTTCCGAACACACGCTGGCCATTCGGAAAAGTGACGATGACGCGCGAACCAGGTGGCAGTGCTGCCGGTGCATGACCCGCAACCGAGTGGGGCGCTCCGCTCATCTGGCGCGAAGGAGGGCCTTGCATGTAGCCCGATGCGGGCGGTGCGCCATGCGCGAGCGGAACGGCGGGAGGCTGCGGCGATTGCACCGGCTTTGCGGGCGGGGGCGCCGCAGCGACAGGCCCAGGGCCTTTGGGAGCACGACTGGGAATCGCAGACAGGAGAACGGTGCTGCCGTGTTTCGATCGAGGTGCAACGCTGGCGGGTCCTGCCATGGCATGACCCGGTAGGCTCACGGGCGGATTGCCAGCGGCGGGAAGGGGGCCGAGGGAAACCGGTACACCTTCGGAGCCGATGTCGAAACTGCTCGAAGCGAGCGGAGAAACGCGTGGTGCTTCGTGCGGGGCGTTTGCCGCGGACGCTGCGGCCATCGCTGCGGCGCGAAACTCCCCGTCAGAAGGGTTCGCCGTGGATGCAAAGGGATCGACCGGTGGCGGAGCTTCCGTTTGAGAACAGGCCAGATCGTTCGAATCGAGACCGGGGCGGTCATCGAGGTGCGTTGCTGCGAGAGCATGCGCCTCTTGCGCGGCGGTTGGCTGGGCCGGCGCTGCAGCTTCGGGGGCCGCAGGGGCGTCGTCTGCCGGAAGGATTCGCGTCCCGCACGAGGCGCAATACTTTCCGGAGCCGATCGCTTCGGCCAGGCAGGCGGGACAGCGCATGCACGAGATTGTTCCATACGTAGCGGGGTCTTCTCAATTGAGAACACGGGGCCAACGTGGCCGCACTTCTGCCGACCATCGGGCCGCTGTGGCCCGCCCCTCATCTACAGGACAGCCCCTACTTCACGAAATGCGCGAGCTCGACCTCGAATCCGCCCAAATCGACGGCCAATCCGCGCTTTTTTCGGAAGCCGACCGCAACTGCCGCTGCGTTCAGTGCTTCCGGAAAGGGCGCGTACCAGACGAGGGAACCTCCCGGTGATAGCGCGGCATAGGCGCGACCAATGAAGCGGACGAGGAGCGCCTTCGTCCCCTCCATTCGAATGCGCCGCCCCATGGGTGGGTTGGTGAGGACGAGCGAGACGTTGGTGAAAGACGCTTCGCACGCGTCGACGCACGAAAGCTCGACGTGTCCGAGACCCGAGAGCGTCTGCTTGGCGAGATCGAGAGCGGATTCATTCACGTCCGTGCCGAGAAGGGTCGTATAGGGACCTCGAAGCGCACGCTCGCGGAGTTCGGTGCCAGCGCCGACGAACGGGTCCCATACGATATCGCTTGCCTGCTTGCTTCCGAGCCACGTGAGCGCGGCGGCGAGTGTCGGGTGCGTCGAGGCAGGAAGCGCTGGTCTTTCGTAGGAGAAGCGTTTGTCCCACCCGCCGCGTGGGATGGCGAACACCTGCTCGCCGTCGACGGAGAAGTCCCAGAGCGTCTCGGTGGGGTCGTTCGTGGCTTCCGGCCAAAGCGCTTTGACCTGGCCCGCGACCTCACGGACCAGAGCGCGCCGATGACCGCCATCGGCGAACGAGAGCCGATACCGTAGCGGTCCTTCCGTGAGTGCACGGGTCAAGCGGCGAAGGTGGCTTTCGGGGCCGCCGAGCGCGGCCGCAAGGGAGCTCGTCTCGCGCGAACGAATGGTCGAAGCGAACGCGAGATGCGTGAAAATGCGCGCCCTTGCGAGATGCGCTAGCGAGCCGCCGGTTTCTCCGGCAACGAACGACGCGCCGACTTCGCGGATGCGAACGCCGAGCGAGCTCAATTCTTCCGCGAGGAGAGGTTCGAGTCCGGGACGGCAAAAAAAGTGTACAATGCACTGTTGCCACGTGGCGTCGGTGCGGATCGAGCCTGGATCGCTCTCGCGAAGCGCCGTGCGATCGAGTCGATGGAGGGCCTCGCCCGCTTCTTTCGAGAGCCCTTCGTGGGTGGAAAGAGCAGCTCGGGCCTTCTCACCGCCCGCCTTGCCGAGCGCGAGGACGAGTGCACGTTCTTCGGCGACGTCGTCCGCGTGGGCGCCTTTCTTCGTGCGAGCACTCACCTGCTCGAGATGTTTCAATAGCCGAGCCTCTTCTGTGTGCGTCGCGCGACTCTTGCCGAGTTGGACGATGGCCTCCCGGCGAACGCGTGCCGAAGGCTCTTCGAGTGCAGAAACGAAAAACGCACGAAGGTCGCTCGTATGGGGTGCGCGTCCAAGGAGGCGCAAATAGGCAACCCGTGCCGTTTCCGACGCGCTGGCGAATCGTGGCTGGAGCACGCCGAGCAAGTCATCCTTCCGCTCGAGCAGTGCCGTCCTCGCACGTTTCTCGAGGTCGCCTTCGCTATTCTGCCAGAGTTCGACGAGAGCTCCGAGGTCGCTTCGCTTCGGCGTGAAGCCGGGGTCTTCGAGGAGCGAGCGGAGATCGCGGGGGCCTTTGGGCATGGCCCACACCATGTAGCAGATCGCGGCCTTGCCCTGCTAACGTGCGTGCCGTGCCTTCCGACGCGCCGCCGCCCCCTTCCTCCCCGGGAAAACCCCGGAATACGAGGTCACGGGCCGATTCACGGGGACGAGGAATCGAGTCCGAGGCATCGAGCGTTTCAAAAGGAACCATGGAGCGTACCTCCGCCCGACCGCCCACCAAGGCGCCTTCACGGGGGCGCCTCGTATTTCGCGCCGTGCTCAGGTGGACGAAACGTGCTGCCCTGACGGGGCTGTTGCTCGGGCTCGCGGCCGCGGCGTATGCGCTCTACTACGTCCGAAGTGTCGAGTCTGAGCTGCCGAGTGTCATCGACCTCAAACACAGCTACAAGCCGCCGCAGGTCACCCGTGTTCTCGCACGCGACGGGAGCGTTCTCGCGGAGCTCTTCACCGAGAGGCGCACGCTCGTCACGATCGAAAGCTTGCCTGCGCACGTGAAGCTCGCGGTGCTCGCTGCGGAAGATGCGACGTTTTACGAACACGAAGGGTTGAACTATCTCGGCATTCTCCGCGCGATGATCGTGAACCTCCGATCGGGACAGGTGAGGCAGGGGGGGTCGACGATCACGCAGCAGGTGGTCAAGAACGTCCTGCTCGATTCGGAGCGGACGTATCGACGCAAAGTGCGCGAAGCCCTTCTCTCTCGAAAACTCGAGCAGGAGCTGAAGAAAGACGAGATCCTCGAGCTCTACTTGAACCACATCTATTTCGGACACGGGCGCTACGGCATCGAAGAAGCCTCGCGCGACCTCTTCGGAAAGTCCGCGAAGGACCTCACGGTCGCAGAAGCAGCCTTGCTCGCGGGCATCATCGCTTGTCCCGAGAGCTGCACGCCGCGTCGAGACATGAAGAAGGCCATGGAGCGGAGGTCGGTTGCGCTGACCCGCATGCTCGACAAGGGCTTCTTGAAGCAAGCGCAATTCGACGCGGCGAAAGAAGAACCCGTGCGTCTTGCCGCGGTGGTGGAAGCCGGCAGCGAACTCGCTCCGGAAGTCGTATCCATCGTACGAAAGACGCTGCACGATCTCGTCCCCGAACGAGCGGCGCAAGGCGGGTTCACCGTCCACACGACCATTGACCCTCGGATGCAGGCGGCGGCACGCAAAGCGGTGCGCGACAATCTCCAGGCGTACGACAAGCGCCATGCGCTCCAAGGGGCTCTGCCAGTCCCCGAAACTCCCGCACCGCCGAAGACAGGGAAGGGGAAGACGGCGCCACCCCCGAAGCCCAATCCGAAAACGGCTCCCTTCGAAGGCACGCCGAGCTTCGAGTCACACAAGGTTTACGTGGGGGTCGTCGAGGGGGCGAACGACGAAGCGGGAACGTTCGACGTGCGCGTCGGCACGGTGCTGGGAAGCGTGCGGCTCGCGGATTTCGAGCGCTACAATCCGCAGAAGCTGAAGCCGAGTTCGTTTGCACCCAAAGGCGCGCGCGCGCGCGTGTCGCTCCTTGGTCCGGCGCCGGTCCAGGAAATCGGCAAAGTGACGCCGAAGGTTCCACTCAGGCTCGAGCTCGGCCCGGAAGCTGCGTTCGTGGCTCTCGAAGTGCGCAGCCGCGATGTTCTCGCCATCGTCGGCAACTACGAGGCACAAGCGGGCGCCCTCGATCGCGCGACCCAATCACGAAGGCAGCCGGGCTCGACCTTCAAGCCCATCGTTTACAGCTATGCGCTCCATTCGAAGACGTTTACGCCGGCGTCTTTGATCGATGTGACACCCGCATCTTTCGGCGACTACAAACCAAGCAACTACGAAGGATGGACGGCCCGGGATCCGCTTCGCCTTCGCGAAGTGCTCGCGCAGTCCGTCAATATCGGAGCCGTGCGTGTTCTCGATACCGTTGGACCACACAACGTCGTCGCATGGGCTCAAGCGATGGGCATCACGACCCCCTTGAAGCCAGACCTTTCTCTCGCACTTGGCAGCTACGAGGTCGAGCCTATCGAGCTTGTCGGTGCGTATGCGACGTTCGCCGGTGGCGGAACCTATTCCCCCTCGCGTCTCATCGTCCGCATCGTGGGGGCTGACGGGAAAGACCTCGAGTTGAAGCAGCTTCCTCCCTCGCGTCGGGTGATGGACGAGGCCGAGGCGTATCTCATCACGCACATGATGACGAGCGTCGTCGATCACGGTACGGCGACCCGAGCCAAAGTGCTTGGAAGGCCGGTCGCAGGAAAAACCGGCACCAGCAACGCTTCGAAGGATACGTGGTTCGCCGGGTTCACGACGGAGATCGCCGCCGTCAGCTGGGTCGGGTACGACGACGGAAGACCGCTCGGAAGCACCGAAGCCGGAGCCGGGACGGCCCTTCCCGCGTGGATCGCGTTCATGAAGAGCGCGATGGAAAAGAGGCCACCGACGGACTTCGTGCGTCCATCGGGCGTTACCGCCGTGAAGATCGACACGAAGACCGGTAAGCTTCCGTACGCGGACGACCCGGACGTGATGGACGAACTTTTTCTCGATGGGACCGAGCCGAAGGATACGGCGGAGGTGCCGGTGCCGGATGGCGGACTTCCTCCGCTGCCAGCGGGTCCTGACGCCGGAAGCATGCAGCTCCCGAAGCTCGAGGCGCCTGAATGAAACGAGGATCGCGTCTGCTCGCGCTCTTGCTCTCCTTGTCGCCCCTCTTGGCGCGTGCAGACGGGCCTACGCCTTCACCCGCCCCATCCCCACCAAGTGCGTCGCTCGCGACCAGCCTCGTGTCGCTCGCGGAGGACCTGGCAGCGCAGCTTGGACCTGCAGCGCGGGGCGCCAAGGTGAGCACCGAACCCCTTCGCGCGGACCAACGCGTTCCGCGCGCTGACGAGCTCGTTGGCTCGCTGGCTTCACTCGTGTCGGGGCGACTCGATCGCGATTCGCTCAAATCGAAGCGCGCGGAAACCAAGGTCGTCATGCTCAAGCCGGAGCTCGCGAAGGGCGACCTGCGAGTGACGGCGAGCCTGCTCGTCGTTGCGCAGAATCGGTGGGACCGTCTCAAGAATCGCGACGCTTTGGAAGTCGCCCACGCATTTGCGATTCGCCCCGTCGACGCGGAAATACGATCGTTTTTGACGCCCATCTTGCTCGAACAAGCCAGCATTCACCGCGCGACGCACGAGGAGAACGACCCACTCGCCGTCGCATGCGGCGATCTCGACGGCGACGGAGGCAACGAGCTTCTCATCGTTTCGCGTACGCGCGTAGCCCTCGGCAGGCTCCGGGCGGGCCGATTCGTCACCGAACGCAGCAGAACGTGGACCGACATCGGCAAGCGCATCCCGGTTCCGCTTTCGGAGCCCATCGGCGCTGCTGCGCTCGCGCGGAAGAGTGTGTTCGTGGGCACCACCGACTACGGTGGCTATCGACTCGATGCAGCGCTTGCGAATGCGACCGCGACTTCGGGGCTGCCTCTGCTCTCGATGAGCGGTGCGCCCTACTGTGCGGTTCATGCGCCCGAGGCCTTTGGCTTCGATGGCCTTCTTCGCGCGTGTGAGGGCAAAGAGTCCCTCCTCCTCCCGTCGACCCGCTTCGACGCGGCCGCGGCGCTTCGACTCCGGACGAAGAGCGGCAAGGACGAAGAGGTCGTTGCGGCACGTGAAGGCACCGGCAGGCTTCGTCTGCGCTCCTCGCTTCGGGAAGGTTCGCAGGCACTCGAAAACGCCGGGGCCCAAGTGTTGCTCGCCGATCTCGATCTCGATGGAGTCCCCGAGCTCGTCACATCGTCCGATGGACGCGACGACGACAACGCGCACGTCTACTCCTGGCGAGGCGACGGACTTGCGCTCCGTCGAAAGATCCCCGCGCCGACTGGGATTCGCGGGTTCGCTGCCTGCCCTCCCGAGGACGGCGCCGCACCCGCTCTCGCCATGCTGGTCGGCAGTGAGGTGTGGCTTGTTCGATAGCGCGATGCGCGTGTCGCGCCGCACATCGCTCGGTCTCGTGCTCGGCGCGCTCGGCCTCGCATATGGGCCACCGTCGATGGCGCGGGGCCGAAGTGCCGTAGGCGGTCGTGTTTCGCTGCACGTCCCTTGGCCGCTGGGGTCCATCGACCCTCATCGGATCGATGACATTTCGGCGGCCATTTTCGGCGAAGCGCTTTTCGATACGCTGTTCACGATTTCCGATGGCGCGACGGTGCCATCTCTTGCCGATCGCGCAATCGTGGCCGAAGGGGGAACGTGCAAGCTCACGCTGCGCGAGGGGGTGCGCACCGCCGCAGGAAAGGGCTTCGACGTTCGGGACGTAACGTTCAGCCTCGAACGTGCGCGTCGCATGGGTGCGCGCGCGTGGCTCGTCGACATTCCGACGCCGAAGCTCGACAAGGGTGGCGACCTCGTGTTCGCGATGAAAGACGCGCAGCGGCTCGAACGCGCACTGGCTTCGCCTCTCGTCGCAATGGTACCCCGCGGTTTTTCGGCAGACGCCCCGGATGGAACCGGACCGTTCCGCATGACACGGCGCGGGGACATGTGGTCATTGCGACGAAACGTTCTGGCCGCGCGAGGCCCCGCCTTTCTCGACGAAGTACTGCTCGCGGAAGCACCCGATCTCGCCACATCGCTTCGCGCGTTCGAAAGCGGCAAAGACGACATTGGATGGCTCGGCCTCGGACTCCACGAGCCGCGTCCGCAGGCGAAGTCGTTCGACCTCGGAGCCGTGGGGTGGGCCATCTTGCGCACGGGGAAAGAAGCAGGGTCCTGGGACGAGCCAGGTGTTGCGCAGCGTGCATGTGATGGTTTCCAGGCGGCGCGTCTGGCCTCGTTGTCTCTCGGCTCACCGTGGAAGGCGGAGTCCCCGCTCTCGTGGGGTGGCGCCCCAGCGCAGGTACTCGTACGAGACGATTGTCCATGGCTCCTCGAAGTCGCGAAGGCGGTCGCCGCGATGCTCTCGGCACCGGGGCATGAGCTCACGGTGAAGCTCGTGGGACAGTCGGATCTCCGCAATCTTCGTGGGTCGCGAAGTTTCGCGTTCATGGTCGACGTCGCGAGGCCGCTGCTGCCGGGAACCCACGGAGCGTTCGCGGGGCTCTCCACCGCAGACGACCCGGTCACGGCGCTTCGTACCGTGAGTCGCAGCGTCGGAAAAGGCGAGCTCTCTCCCCGCACATTGACGCGCACCCTGCGGCTCGGCGTCATCGGAGAAGTTCGCATCGCGGGCGGCATCATGCCCCACGTGGCCATTCCTTCTTCCTCTACGTTCGGCGCGGACTTCGCTCGTGCCACGTTGACGAGGCGTTTCTGACGATGGAGCCCCGGTCGTGAGGCTCGCACCTCGTCTCGTTCTCGCCTTTGGCTTGCTCGTGTCGCTGTCCGTCGCGGGGCTCGGGACGGTTCTCCGTCAGGAACAGGTGCAGGACGCGACGGCGCTTTTCGATGCCCAGGTAAAGCATGCCTGTGAGCGCGTCGCTCTCGAGGTGGAACGCGAGGGGCAACGTGACCAAAAGCTGCTCGGTGCCGCCTGCCACTCCGGTGAACTCGTCGATCGTGTGCAAATTACACTAGATCGCGGCGACTTCTCCGAGCATCGCATGCGCTTTGCACAGCTCGTTCCGCCGCAGCGCGCAGCCTTCGATCTCGACGAGCTCGTGCTGGCTACAGGAAATGGGGAAATCATCGGTGCCGACCCGCATCGACTTCTCACGCAACCCAAGTCGGAAATCGAAGTCGCCTTCAAAGACAAACGAGACGATTTTCATTTCCGCAAAGACGCGCCGAAAGCCATCGTCTCTCACTGCACGGTGAATGGCCGTGGTGGTGGCGTACTACTTCTCGGTGCCCGGCACCTCGACCCGGTGGTGGCACGAATCGCGAACAACTTGGACGTCGTCGTGCACGTCGGCAAAGCGAAACCCGGGAAAGGATCGGCGATGACGGATGCCGGTTCGTCTGATGTTTCCGAACGCCCGCGCGACACCGCGCAAGCGACGTGCAACCTTCGCGACGGTCTCGGCGACGTCGTGCCGATTACGGTGACGAAGTCCAAGTCCGAGCTCATCGCCCGCGTCGAACATACCGATCAGACGATTCTCTTCGCGGCTCTCGGCTCCACCGGCATCGCCCTCTTGCTCGCGGTGCTGGTCGCGCGAAGCCTCGGTAGACCTCTCGGCGAACTTGCCGACGAGGCCCGCAAAGTCGCGACCGGAGACGCGCGACCCCTCCGCGTGAGAGGGTCGGGCGAAGTCCGCGATTTGGTCGTCGCGTTCGACCGCATGCTTTCGGATTTGAAGACCACGAGGCGCCGCCTTTCGGATGCGAGCCGCATCGCGGCCTGGCGGGAGGTCGCGCGGCGCGTGGCCCATGAGGTGAAGAACCCGCTCGCGCCGATTCGCGCAGCCGTGGAGACGCTTCGCCGCCTTCGCGCCCGCAACGATGCCGCGTTCGACGAATATTTCGACGAAGCGACGCGCACCGTTCTCGACGAAGTGCATCGCATTTCGAACATCGTGACGGAGTTCACGAACTTCGCGCGCCTGCCTCGGCCAAAGCCGCAATCGGTCGACCTCGCGGAGCTGGCGAATGCCGTTCTCACGCTCCAACGTGCGAGTGCTGGGCCGGTGAAGGTCGATCTCGATATCGTCGGAAAGCCTCCGGCGGTCGAAGCGGATCGCGACCAGCTGGTCCAAGTGTTGACGAATCTGGTCCAGAACGCCATCGAAGCGGTGAAGGGGGGCGGTGGCGCACGGGTCATCGTCAGCGTCGAGGCGGTCGATAAGGAGCATGTCGCGGTGGTCGTCTCCGACGATGGCCCTGGTATCGACGCGAGTATTCGCGAACGACTCTTCGAACCCTACGCGACGACCAAGAGCACCGGTACGGGGCTCGGCCTGGCGATCGCGCAGCGTATCGCTCTCGAACACGGCGGTGACTTGCTCCTCGACACGCCGCGACTCGGCAGGGGCGCCACCTTTCGACTCACGCTCACGCGGCGCGGCCCCGAGGTTGCGCCCGACGAGAAGGGTGTACCCGAACCCACTTTGCCTCTAGACTAGTTTTCACGTGAGCGTCGGCAAAGACACGACTCCCTACGGCACCATGAGTGCCGCCTCCAAGTTGTTCGTGTGCTTGTGCGCCGTCTTCGTGCTCTGCCTCCTCTTGGGCGACGTCATCGGGGGCAAGACGATTTCGACGCCTCTCGGACCGATTTCAGTCGGCATCCTGCCTTTCCCGGTCACCTTCCTTTTGACGGACGTCGTCAACGACTTCTATGGGCGAAGGGGAGCCCGTTTTCTCACGCTCCTCGGTTTCGGAGCGGCGGTAGGCGCCTGGCTCGTTTTGCAGGTCGGAACTGCGCTACCCATCGACCAGAGCACTTACTTCACGCAAGGAGAGTTCTCGAAGATCTTCGGCGGAAGCTCGCAGCTCTTCGTTGCCTCGATGATCGCATACCTCGTCGGGCAGTTTCTCGACATCTACGTGTTCCAATTCTGGAAGGCACTCACGCGGAGCAAGCATCTCTGGCTGCGTGCCACGGGCTCGACCATTCTGAGCCAAGCGGTCGATACGATTGTCATCAACGAGATCTTCTGGAATTGGACCGCGCGGCGCGAGCAAGGTTGGATTGTCGCGAAAATGGCGCGCGAATATGGCATCAAGGTCGTCGTGGCCATCTTCCTGACGCCCGTCATCTATGCGCTCCACGCCATCATCGTCAGGCGTTTCCGCATCGACCCCGAAGTGCACGATGGACACGAAGGACCTTCACTCGAAGGCGCTACCAAGATCCGACAGGCACCATGAGAGGAACCGCGAATCGACGAGGGAGCCCCGAAGCGGTCGCCAAGCGCCGCGCCGCACGCAAGTTCAACGACGTTGCGCTCGGTGCCGGGGCGGCATCAGGCCGTCTGGACGGTCGTACGGAGAAGCGAAGGCAGCGGCTCCTCAAAGAGGTCGCCCAGGGGCACGTTCGCGGAGTGGAGCTGAAGCCGGTGGACGTCCTCCTTCGACTGCAAGAGCTCCTCGGACTGGGAGAGACGATCGCCACGCTGCGAAAGACGATGAAAGCGCGCAAGGTCGCGCCTCTCGAAGGCGAACGCGTCGAGCAGGCTCTCATGCAGCTCCACGAGGCCTACGCATTTCCGACCGAAATCTACCGATTCATCGGCGTTTCGGACGACACGCTGCGATCGGCGGGGGTCTTGGTGTCTCCGAAGGCGCGGCGGCGCTAGCTCCCTCGCTTGACTGCTTGACCGCGCTGCCAACCCGGGCGTAATCCAGAGTCCGTGAAAGTGAGCCGCCTCTCGAAGAGCACCATCGTTTCGGTTTTCGCGCTCACGCTCGCACACGCCTCGAACGCGGGCATGACCGCTGACGAGGTCGCGCGTCGGAGTGCCGTCGTTGCGAAGGTCGGCGCACGCACGATCCCCCTCGGTGACCTCGAAGACAAGCTCGCCGCGGTGCCCCTTTTCCAGCGGGCGGTGTTCGGCAAGACGACCGACGAAGTAAGGGCCAATTTCTTGGACGAGGTCCTCGTTGCCGATGCTCTAGTCGCCGAAGCCGCCACGAAAGAGAAGTTCGGCGAACGGGTCGATGTTCGGCTGAAGATCGCGCGCGCGAAGGCAGAGGCGACGCTCCGGGCGACGAAGGCGGAGGTCCCGGCTGCGGCGACGATCTCGAAAGAGGAGGTCTCCAAATACTACGACGCGCACATCGATCGCTTCGTCGTCAAAGAGCGCATGCAGCTCTGGCGCATCATGGTGAAGACCGAAGCCGAAGCGAAAGAGATCCTCGAGCTCGCCAAGAAGGATGGCACACCCAAGGAGTTCGGCCGCCTCGCCCGCGAGAAGAGCCTCGACAAGGCGACCTACTTGCGAAACGGCAATCTGGGTTTCGTGGCCCCCGATGGCGCTGCGAGCGAGGCGGGCATTCGTGTAGCCGCGACGCTTCCTGCCGCCGCGTCGAAGGTCAAGGACGGCGAATTCGTTCCGCAGCCCATCGCGGAAGGCGAGTTCTTCTCCGTCGTGTGGCGCAGGGGCTCGACTCCCGCGAAGAAGCAGACCGTCGAGCAAGCCAGCTCCGAAATCCGCGATGCGATCGTTCGTGAAGGCATCGAAAAGCGAACGAAAGATCTCCTCGACGGGTTACGGAAGAAGAACGTGAAGCTGGTCGACCACGCAGGCCTCGCGAGCTTCGACATCGACGTCGGCGATGCGCGCATCGGCGTGCGCAAGGCACAACCGGGGGCTTCTGCGAGCGCGACCGGGACGCCTACGCCTTCGTCGACGACGAAATGAGCGAGGCGAGCTCTGCGCTGTCGAGCGCGTTCTTCGCGGCTTCTTTCGTGGCAACGCGTTTCGAAGCGCCGCGCCCTACTCCGAGCAGCGTGTCGCCGACGAGTACGGCGACCTCGAAGATGGCGTCGTGCTCCGGTCCTTCGGTACTCCGCAATTCGTAGCGCGGCGCCGGTAACCCACACGCTTGAACACGCTCTTGGAGTTCGCTCTTCGGGTCGCGAGAGTCGAGTGGTGACGCAAGCATCGCTTCGGTCATGTGTGCCGTCAGCCTGCGAGCGCCTTCGAGGCCAAATGTAATATACACGGAAGCGACGAGGGCTTCGGCCGCATCTGCCAGGACGTTCGTGCGGGTGCGCTCGAGTGCGCGTGCCCCGCGTCCGAACGCGATGGCGTCACCCAGGTCCGCGCTGCGAGCCCAAGCTGCGAGGGCCTCCGAATTGACGAGCGAACTACGCATGCGCGTGAGGGCCCCCTCGTCGGCTTCGGGGTGCCGCTCCGAGAGGTGTTCGCTCACGCAGAGTCCAAGCACCGCGTCGCCCAAGAACTCGAGGCGCTGATTGTCTTGTCCGCCGTTCTCGTTCGCATAGCTCGGGTGGGTGAGTGCCTGTGCGAAGTGCGCGAGTGAGCTCGTGTCCCTTCCGAGGACGACCGCGAGGCGCTGGAGCAATGCGGCCCGAGCGACGCCTTCGGGTTCGCCGTCGTCGTTCACGATCGGTGGGACCGCGCCTCCGGGGACGACGCCCTTGTTCGCGCGCGCGCTTTCGAGGTCCGTGCGCTCTGCGAGTGCGAGATCGAGATTCGAGATTCCTCCGACGTCGTGCGTGCTCCACTCGACCCGAAGGACTTGCCACCCGACGTGGAGATCGGGATGGTGGTTCGCTTCTTCTGCAGCGTCTCCGATGGCGTTTGCGAGGGCGAGGGCGGAAGCGAAGTCGGGAAAGGTAAGCCTACGTGCGAGCTTGCCGTCTTGGATGCTCCAATCCGGGTGTGCCGCCAGCCAGGAAGCGAGCTCTTCTGGCGAAACGAGCCAGGGCCCAGATGCCTGTTTCGAGGGCGAATCGTCTCTCTGCACGTGCCCAGGGAACTTCCGCCTCTCCTCCGTGTCAAGCCGAATGAGTCAGAAACCCATGCGCGAACACCGAAGCAAACGCCCACTTTGGACCTCGAACCTCGCTCCCAGCGGCTATCATCGCGCCATGGGTTTGGTGGCGTGCCCCTTCTGCCGTGAGCTGTTCGAGACGAACGAGGCCAAGCATTGCCCCGTCTGCGGGATTGAACTCTCCGCGTTGGCGAAGCTGCCTCTTTCGCACGATGCCGCCGCCGAAGAAGCCGTTCCCACGCTGCCGGAACAGGAAATCCTGCCGTTCACGTTCTGGGGACGGAATCGGGGGCCGCTCGCTGCCATCGCACTCGTGGGCATCGTTTGCTTTTTCCTTCCGTGGATTCGTGAGAGTCAACCCAACATCCAGAACTTCACCGGGTTCGACTTGGCGCGAAAACTGGGGTGGTCGTGGGCGCCGCTCATGTCGTGGCTGACACTGTTTCCCGTGGTCATGAGTCGCCGAAGCATCTTCAAGATGCAGGGCGCGCGGGCCGCGGCGTTCTTGATGTCGCTCTTTCCGGCAGCGACGATCCTGATGCTCTACTTCAAGCCGCGCCCGAACTGGGTGTACTTCACGGTCAGGTACGAGTTCCTTCCGGCGTTCTGGGCGACACTCGCGCTCAGCGTGCTCGCAGTCGTGCTCTCGCTTCGGTTCGGCGGGTCTTCTCGGGTGATCGAAGCCCAGCCGAAGTCCCCGTCGGCAAAGCGAGATCCGTCGGCGACGCTCCATTGAAGCTCTCGTTCATTCCGCTCGATTGCCCGCAAAGACTGGCAAACCCTTCGACGGCGGTCCATGATGTACGGCGTGGAACCGGCACGCGATTTGCGCGACCTCGAAGACGTTCCCGCGGCCGTCGTGTGTGCGCGCTGCGGTGCTTCTGATTGCGCAGGGTGCGAGCAAGATCTCCTCTCCGGCGTCGTGCAGCTCGTCCCCTGGGAGCGCGAAGGCGCGAGCGTCTTCACGCGACTCTGGACGACCGCGCGCCTTGCGACGTTCGAACCGGAAACCTTCCTGGGGAAGCTACCCGATGGCCCGGTCCTTTCGGCGCTTCGTTTCGCCGTTCTTTCCGAAACCCTCGCGGTGGGAGCGCTCGCACTATGCGGTCTCGGTGTGCTCGCCGTGGCGTGGCCAGCTGCGGCGAAGGCGCTCTTTTTGGATGCAACCTACAGGCGTTTCGGACTCGGCGCTTTCCCCGCCGTCGTTCTGCTCCTCGTGTTTGCCCACGGGGCTTACGGCGTGTGTCTCGACCTTGCTGCCCGTGCCTCGGGTGCGAAAGGCAACAGTGCGCGCGGCGCGAGGTTCGGTTTGTACACGGCCGGCTGGGACATCATCCACGGCCCCATCGGTGCCGTCGGTCTCGCCGTTCGCGAAGGCGTGAAGGGTGCGCTTCGCTCGGTCACCGTTGGCGTTGGCCTTCCGACACGCGCGAGCATCTCTCTTTTGCAAATCAGCTACGGCCTCGAAGGCGACAAGCTCTCTCGTGCGCGTCGCATCGCAACCGCATCTCTCTCGCTCCTGCTCGTGGGCATGGCGCTCGGGCTCGGGGTGCTCGGCGTGTGGGCCGTGTTCTTCTGAGCCAGATGCCCGGGGTAGCAGAGCATCCGCGCTGAGCTCCTTGACGTCTTCAGCTAGCGCGCCGGAAGGAGAGGAAACACGTGGTCTCGAGGGGCGTCGTCGTGGCATGCAACGCAGCTCTCCGGTGTTCCGTCGGCAAGGAGAACGCCGGCCTTGTTCACCGTCGAATAGCGCCAGCCCGCACCGGACTTCTCCATGCGGAACGTGGGGCCGGCTGCCCGGTCGCCCTCGCGTGCATCGGGAGAACGCTCTCGATGCGTCATGAGAAGCACGGACCCAGACGGAAATGTACCGACGCCTTGCTTGAAGATGGGGAGCGCGACGTCGTTGGCGAAGACATCGGCGGTGAACCGCCCGCTCGCGTGACCGACAGACGTGTAGCCTTCTGGGCTCAGGCGTTCGAGGCCGCTCGTATCGATGCCTCCGTCGACGACTTTCACGAAAGGCGCGAGGGCACCGGCGTCTCTGGGAACATCGGGAGGCATGCCATGGCTGACGCCCACCGGCGAAGTGCTCCCCCGGGCCGCACAGGCGAAGAGCCCAGCAAGGACGCTCCCCCCGAGCGCCAAGTGAATGTGTTTTGCATCCAACAAGGCGAGAGACCTCAGGGCGCGCAGGTTTCGCCCTTGTAGAACGGGCTCTCGTCTTTGATGACTTCGCAGTAGCCCGTGCATTGGCCATTGCATTGATGCAAGTTGGATGTGGCGCTCGCCGGGCATTGCGACGGTAGTCGCCAACACTTGCCGCTGTTCGTGACACCGCACGTGGCGAAGAACGCTTCCTTCGCGCACTTGGAGTTACCCGGGCAGTTCGAGTTGAAGTCGCACGACTTCGTAGGACCGCCGAAGGTGGGGCACACTGCATTGCTGTGCAGACCGACGCCTGCCCGTGCGGCGATCGTGTCGTTCCAGTAGGTGAGCCCGTCGCAACCACATACCGGGTCGTACGCTTGGGACTCTTGAGGCTTCGGTTTGCACGTGCCGGTGGGCGCGTTGCACGAAGCCACGGCGCAGTAGGCGTTCCCGCCGCAGTTCGAGTTCTTCGGATCGCAGGTCGTCGGGAGGGAAGTGTCGGCCGCTGCGTCGTTCAGGCCGGCATCGCCCGACGAACCGGAGGTGCCGCTCGTGCCGGAGGTGCCGCTCGTGCCGGAGGTGCCACTCGTGCCGGAGGTGCCGCTCGTGCCGGAGGTGCCGCTCGTGCCGGAGGTGCCGCTCGTGCCGGAGGTACCGCTCGTGCCGGAGGTACCGCTCGTGCCACTCGTGCCCGACGAATTCGCCGCTGCGGGCCCGAACAGGTCCGACGTGTCGGAGCCGCTGCAGGCCGCAACGAGCAGAGCAGCACTGAGTGCGATACCGAGCCTTCGGCCGAGGACACGCAAGCGCACGGAATGCAATCGACCGGGACTCATTGAAGTCACCATGAACATTTCTCCGGGTGTGTGCAAGGTCGCACTGCTAACCTGTCAGCCCGACCGTCTGCGAGCGAATTTCTGATGGACTCTTTACGCCTTCGCGCCACAGGCGCCAAGCTGCCCTTTCACGTCGTGCTCGTCGAGCCCGAAATCCCCCCAAATACAGGCAGTATCGCTCGTTTGTGCGGCGCGACCCGAAGCGTTCTACATCTCGTCGGGAGGCTCGGTTTTCGAATCGACGACCACGCCGTGCGCCGTGCAGGCCTCGACTACTGGCACCTCGTCGACGTGAGGCAACACGTCGACTTTTCGCAATTCCTCCACGCGTACGAGCGCGAGAACGAAGCCATTCGTGGCGATGCGCCACCTGGTGCGCTGCACCTCTTCACCGCACATGCCAAAACGAGCTACCTCGATTCGGCTTTCTCTCCGGGCGACGCACTCGTCTTCGGAAAAGAGAGTGTCGGCTTGCCGAAGGAGCTCGTCCTTGCGCACGAGGGGAGGGCGCGGGGCATTCCGACGGTCGGCGCCGTGCGTTCGCTCAACCTCGCGAGTGCGGCCAGCATCGTCGTATACGAGGCGCTTCGCCAGGTCGGCGGCCTCACGGAAACGCGTATGGAATGAGCGCTTCGTAAGCGCACGCGCTTGTCCTCGCGGCGCCCTCCCTGTACATCCATGGGGCCATGCCGGAATTCATTTTTACGATGCAGGCGGTCACGAAAGTGCACCCGCCCGACAAGAAGGTGCTCGAAAACATCCACCTCGCGTTCTACCCGGGCGCGAAGATTGGCGTCATCGGCGGGAACGGCTCCGGCAAGAGCTCCCTCATGCGCATCATGGCGGGGGTCGACACGCAGTTCGCGGGTGAAGCCAAGCCGCATCCGGGAACGCGCATCGGCTATTTCGCGCAAGAGCCCGACATGGGAAGCGCGAAGACGGTGTGGGACGCCGTCAGCGAAGGCGTTGCCGAAACGCGAGCCCTCCTCACGCGCTTCGAAGAAGTGAGCGCGAAGCTCGGCGAGCCCATGGACGACGACGAGATGACGCGACTCTTGGACGAGCAAGCTCAGCTCCAAGACAAAATCGACGCTGCCGACGCTTGGAGTCTCGACCGACACGTCGAGCTCGCGATGGATGCGCTTCGCGTTCCTCCTGCCGAGGCGGAGATCAAAAACCTTTCCGGTGGCGAAAAGCGCCGCGTCGCGCTCTGTCGGCTCTTGCTCTCGCGGCCGGACATGCTTCTGCTCGACGAGCCCACGAACCATCTCGATGCCGAATCGGTCGCATGGCTCGAGCGCTTCCTCCACGACTACACGGGCACGGTCGTGGCGGTCACGCACGATCGCTACTTCCTCGACAACGTCGCCGGGTGGATCCTCGAGCTCGATCACGGCAAGGGGTATCCGTTCAAAGGCAACTACTCGGGCTGGCTCGAACAAAAGTCCGCTCGCCTCGCTCAGCAAGAGAAGCAAGAGTCGGCACGTCAACGCAAGTTGAAGCAAGAGCTCGAATGGGTGCAAGCTTCACCCAAGGCGCGACAAGCCAAGAGCAAAGCGCGTTTGGCAGCCTACGAAGAGCTCATGGCGCAGTCTTCGAAGGCCTCGGACGACGTGACGGAGATTTCGATTCCGCCGGGACCTCGCTTGGGCGACCTCGTCATCGAAGCGAAGAACCTCACGAAGTCTTTCGGAGACAAGCTGCTGTTCGAGAATTTCGACTTCCTGCTTCCGAAGGCGGGCATCGTCGGGGTCATCGGTCCAAACGGCGCAGGCAAGACGACGCTCTTCAAGATGCTCACCGGCCAAGAGAAGCCCGACGCAGGCGAGATGAAGATCGGCGAAACGGTGAAAATCTCGTATGTCGATCAGTCCCGCAATCTCGATCCGAAGAAGAGTGTTTGGGACACCATCTCCGGCGGCGAACCCACCATCATGGTGGGCAAGCGTGAGGTGAACAGCCGCGCATACTGCTCTTGGTACAACTTCAAGGGGAGTGATCAGCAAAAGAAGGTCGGCGACCTCTCCGGCGGCGAGCGCAACCGCGTGCATCTCGCCCAGTTGCTCAAAGACGGAGGCAACTTGCTGCTCCTCGACGAGCCCACGAACGACCTCGATGTCGAAACGCTCCAGGCGCTCGAGAACGCGCTCTTGGCCTTCCCAGGCTGCGTGATGGTCATCAGCCACGATCGCTGGTTCCTCGATCGCATTGCCACCCATATCATCGCGTTCGAGGGCGACAGCCGCGTCGTCTCGTTTGCCGGCAACTACCAGGCCTACGAGGAAGATCGAAAGAAGCGCCTCGGCGAAGACGCACGCCCCACGCGCGTGAAGTACCGCAAGATTGCCGTATAAGCGTTTCGCCCCCTCCCGGCCCAGCGAGCGAGAAGAAGAGAACTCCGATGACCCTCCAATCCGTCAGCGACGAACTGAAGACGATCCTCCCGCGCCTCGGCATGTCCGAGAAGCTCACCGGGGGGACGCTTCCGGTTCACTCACCCATCACGGGCGAAACGATCGCGCACCTGCACGAGACCACGTACGAAGCAGTGACGCACGCGATTGCGCGTGCGGACGAGGCTTTCCGCGCCTGGCGGCTCGTCCCCGCACCCAAGCGCGGTGAGCTCGTCCGCTTGTTCGGTGAAGAGCTTCGTGCGCACAAGGATGACCTCGCACGCCTCGTCACACTCGAGGCGGGCAAGGTCGTCTCCGAGGGCCTCGGCGAGGTGCAAGAGATGATCGACATCTGCGACTACGCAGTCGGTCTCTCGAGGCAACTCTTCGGCCTCACCATCGCGACCGAGCGCGCAGAGCATCGCATGTGCGAGACGTGGCATCCCCTCGGTGTGACCGCCATCATTTCTGCGTTCAACTTTCCGGTGGCCGTCTGGGCCTGGAATTCAGCGCTCGCGCTCGTGTGCGGAAACACCTGCGTCTGGAAGCCCTCGGAGAAGACGCCACTCACGGCCCTCGCGACGCAGGCCTTGTTCACGAAGGCCGTCGCACGCTTCACCGAAGTCCCGGTCGGAGTCGCCGCCGGCCTCTCGCAAGTGCTCCTCGGCGGCGCGAACATCGGTGAGGCGCTCGTATCGGATGCGCGCGTTCCGCTGGTATCGGCGACCGGGTCGACGCGCATGGGTCACGTGGTCGCACCGCGCGTTGCGGCGCGTTTCGGAAGGTCCATTCTCGAACTCGGGGGCAACAACGCTGCCATCGTCTGTCCGAGCGCGGATCTCGACCTCACGCTTCGAGCGGTGGCGTTCGCGGCCATGGGTACCGCCGGGCAACGGTGCACGACGCTGAGACGTCTCTTCGTCCACGAGTCCGTTTACGACGCGCTCTTGCCCAAGCTCCTTCGAGCCTACGAAAGCGTGAAAGTGGGTGACCCGAGGGCCGAAGGAACTCTCGTCGGACCGCTCATCGACGAAGCAGCGTTCCACGCCATGGCACAAGCCCTGGACGAAGCAGCCTCGCCCACCACCAAGGTCCACGGGGGAGGGCGTGTGAAGGTAGGCGAAGGCGGCGTCTATGCGCGGCCAGCGATCATCGAGATGCGCGCGCAGGAAGGGCCGATGCTACGGGAGACATTCGCGCCCATTCTTTATGTTGTAAAATACACGAATCTGAAAGACGCCATCGCGCACAACAACGCCGTTGCGGCGGGTCTCTCCTCGTCCATCTTCACGACCGACTTGCGGGAAGCGGAGCTCTTCGTGTCTGCGGGGGGCTCCGACTGCGGCATCTCCAACGTGAACATCGGACCCTCGGGCGCTGAAATCGGAGGCGCCTTTGGCGGAGAGAAGGAAACGGGCGGAGGCCGCGAGGCCGGTTCCGACAGTTGGAAAGCGTACATGCGAAGGCAGACGAGCACGGTCAACTACGGCTCCGACTTGCCGCTCGCTCAGGGCGTCAAGTTCGACATCTGAAAGAAGAAAGAGGGAGCCCGAAGGCTCCCTCGCTTGGTTTCACTCGCGCTCGGCTCAGGCCTTGGCGCGGCAGAAGAGGGCTTTGCGGTTCTTCTTTTCGCCGTTCGGACCGGTCACCGTGTAACTGCCGTTTCCGGAGAACTCGATCACGAGCGTGATGTCCTGCGCGGCTTCGCCCTGGCCCTTTTGGCGTTGGACGGTAATCTTGCCGGACTCGGGGCAGCCGAGCGGTCCAATGCCGCAGCGCTTGACGTTCTCGAGCGTACGCGTGAGCTGACGACCTTCGAAGACCGTCGTGGCAGCGCCGCTGCGGGTGACACACTTCGTGCTGGGATCGAACGAGACGGTCCAGTCGGCGTC
This sequence comes from Polyangiaceae bacterium, assembly GCA_046351415.1. GTDB lineage: Bacteria > Myxococcota_A > Polyangia > Polyangiales > Polyangiaceae > JABFRG01. Next base: position 233,206 of record JAXLYO010000011.1, read on the forward strand.
ACGCGAGAAGCTCTTCCCCGTGCTGGACGAACCCGATGCCTTGACCACACGGTGCTTGTTGAAGAGACCGGCCGAACGTTCGAAGGTCACGGTAACGGTGCGATCGACCGTGCGAATGACGCCGTCGGAGATGCGCTCGATTTGGAGGCCCTTCGCCTCACGCACGACCTGCAGCTGGCCCTCACCGGGCTTGCTCCACGTTGCAACGATGGTTCCCGTGAACTTGTGCTTGCCCTGCGGACCGATGCAAGCATTCAAGACGTGGGTTGCGACCTTGGCGCCGCTGCTCGTGTCGACCGTGGTCGTCATGCAGCCGGCCGGAGAGAAGAACTTGCCGGGGTTCTTGCGGACCTTCTCGAGGACCGCGTCGGGCGAGAGCGCTTGCGGGTCGGGCCCTTGCTCGAGGTCCGCTTCTCCATCGGCGCCGCCCAAGGCGTCGTCCGTTGCGTCTTCGGATTGCGCGTCCTCTTCATCGGTCTCGGAGTCGCTGACGAGGAGGTCTGCAGACGTTCCCAAACTGTCGCCGCTGGAGCTTGCGTTCGACGCGCAGCCGGTGACGAAGAGCGCGCCAGTAGCGAGAGAGAGAGAGGCGAGAAGGGCGATACGAAGCGACATGTTGAATACCTCCGACAAGGGGCGAGCGTTTGATTCGCCCGGGGTGATGCTTCCCCCTATTGCACGGCCGGTGCCACCGATGGCGCCGCGAAAACACAGCGCTTTTGTCGCGTACCCCCTGGACGTATCGGCTCGAAACCCTGGACGTCCAGATGTTCGGCTCCGATGTCGCTACGCGTAGGCTGCGATGCCCGTCACGTCCTGACCGAGCACGAGCGTGTGGATGTCGTGCGTTCCCTCGTAGGTGTAGACGGTCTCCAAATTGCAGAGATGTCGCATGATCGGATACTCGAGCGTGATGCCGTTGCCGCCGAGGATGTCGCGGCTCACCCGTGCGATCTCGAGCGCGCTGCGGACGTTGTTGCGCTTGATCATGCTGACCTGAGCAGGGCGGAGCGTGCCTGCTGCTTTGAGACGCGCAGCCTCGAGGGCCTGCAATTGGGCATTCGATATCTGCGTCAGCATCTCCGCGAACTTCGCTTGTACGAGTTGGTGTGATGCGATCGGGTTGCCTGCAAACTGCACACGATTCTTCGCGTAGTCGAGGGCGGAGTCGAAACATGAAATCATCGCGCCGATGACACCCCATGCGATTCCGAAGCGAGCCTGCGTAAGGCAAGAGAGCGGTCCCTTCATGCCCCGAACGTTCGGGAGGATGGCGTCCTTCGGGATACGGCAGTCCTCCATGATGAGCTCACTCGTCACGCTGGCGCGAAGACTCATCTTCTTATGAATGAGACGTGCTTCGAAGCCCTTCGTGTCCGTGGGGACGATGAAGCCGCGCACTTCGCCACTTTGGTTCTCGAGCTTTGCCCACACGATGGCGAGGTTCGAGATGTTGCCGTTCGTGATCCAGCGCTTGGTGCCGTTCAGGACCCAGCTGTCGCCGTCGTCTTTCGCGACGGTGCGCATACCCGCCGGGTTCGAGCCGGCATCGGGCTCCGTCAGACCGAAGCAGCCAATGAGCTCCCCTTTGGCCATCTTCGGGAGATAGGTCTCCTTTTGCTTTTCGGAGCCGTAGGCGTGAATGGGGTACATCGCCAGGCTGCCTTGGACACTCGCGAAGCTGCGAATGCCAGAGTCGCCGCGTTCGAGTTCCTGCATGGCGAGGCCGTAGCCGACCTCCGACAGTCCTGCGCATCCGTACCCATGTAAATTGCAGCCAAGAAGCCCGAGGGCGCCGATCTCCGGGATGAGCTCCATCGGGAAGGTACCCTTCTCGAAGTGGTCGCCGATCGACGGCATGACGCGCGTGTCGACGAACGACCGCACGGTCTTCTGGATGGTTCGCTCTTCGTCGGTGTAGTGGCGAGACAGGTCGAAAAAGTCCGGCATAGGGGCCTTCTACAGCGCCACCTCGCGGCGGTAAAGCAGAGGGGAGACTTTGACGCCTTCCCCCGTTCGCCTGGCCGAGAGCGTATCCGAAAACCGTATCTCTCTTGCGACACTCGCGTGGGCGACGGCACGGTTGGCAGATCCGCCGGTGCAGTCATTTCCAGGCGTTGCAGGCATGAAGGGCTCGGCACGGTTGGTGCTTTTCGTCCACGCGAGATGGCGTCCTCGGTTTTCGGCACGGGTAAAGTAGCGTTCGTCGTCGCTGGCGTGGGCGTCGTCACCGGAACGCTCCTTGCCCCGACCGTCGCCCTTGCGGCTGACGATGCCCAGCGGGCCATGCCGTTGCCGCAGCTCGAAGATCCGTCCACCAAGCCCTTGTGGGGTCCGCGGGGTGCACGGGCTCCCGCGTCTCCTCCGCCGCTTCCCCCTCCGCCGCCCGTATTGGTCGCGCCGTTCGAGTCGGAACACTCGGGTCCGGCAGACAGAAATAGCCTCGAGCTCCGCGAACCTTTGGTCACTGCGCAGTGCACGCTCAGTCAGCAAGGGGACGTGCGCTGCGAAAAGACGCGCGCAGACATCTCCTTCACGAAACGTGAGGTCGAACGTACGTGGTACGGGTGGCAGACGATCCTCACGGACGGCGCTTCGCTCGGCCTCGCAGGAAGCGCCCCGTTCACCAAATCCATCGGCTCCGCGCTCGGCGCAGTCGGCGCGTACATGCTCTTGCCGCCACTCATCCACGTGTTTCACGGACACGGAGGTCGTGCAGAGCGAAGTCTCGGCATGCGCCTGGGCTTTCCGCTCGCTGGCGCATTCTTGTTCCCCGTTGCCTACCTTGCCTATGGGTCCTCGGGCAGCTCGCGCGTCGATTTTTGTCGCGGCAGTGACAAGAACTGCCTCGAGGGGCTGGCCATTCTGTCGGGCGCCGGGGCCGTGACGGGGCTCATCGCCGCGATGGTGGTCGATGCCATGGGCTCGTACGACGAACGGACCGTCGAACGAAAAGTGACACGCCAAGTGAGTTGGGGGCCTACGGTCGGCGTCGACGCCACGGGTGCCCGGGTCGCATTGGCGGGCTCCTTCTGAGCGACGCGGCGTTTCCCCCAGGAGTGGACGGAGTTTTGCGAGTCGAATAAGCTCGCCTCCCTCAATCTCGCCAAGGAGCTGCCCGTGATCATTGGAGTACCGAAAGAAATCAAGACCCGCGAATACCGCGTCGGCATGACGCCCGCGGGCGTGAAGAGCCTCGTGTCGCGAGGTCATCGCGTGCTCGTCCAGCGCACGGCAGGAGAGGGCGCCGGCATCCAAGACGCCGACTACGTTACGGCGGGCGCGACCATGGTCGCGACGGCTGCCGAGGCCTGGGGCGCAGAGATGGTCGTCAAAGTCAAAGAGCCGCTCCCCGCCGAGTTTGGATTCTTTCGCGAGAATCTTGTTCTATACACGTATCTGCATCTTGCGCCCGAGCCCGAGCTCACGCGTGAACTCGCCGCGAAGAAGGTGTCGGCGGTGGCGTACGAGACCATCGAGAATGCGGACGGTACGCTGCCGCTCCTCCGCCCGATGAGTGAAGTGGCCGGTCGCATGGCCGTTCAAGCGGGCGCGACCTACCTCGAGAAGGAGCACGGCGGCAAAGGCGTCCTGCTCGGTGGCGTGCCGGGTACGCGTCGCGGTCGCGTCGTCATCCTCGGTGGGGGTGTCGTCGGTCGCAATGCCGCGACCATCGCCATCGGTATGGGCGCGCAAGTCACGGTTCTCGATGTTCGCGCCGAAACGATGGCTTACCTCGAAGACGTCTTCGGTGGCGCCGTCGAAACGCTGTACTCGAACCCCGTCAACATCGAGTCAGCCGTCAAGCGCGCAGACCTCGTCGTCGGTGGCGTCCTCGTTACGGGTGCGCGCGCCCCGAAGCTCGTGACGCGCGAGATGATCGCCATGATGGAGCCCGGGTCCGTCGTCGTCGACGTCGCGGTCGATCAAGGCGGTTGCATCGAGACGTGCAAGCCCACCACGCACGACAACCCGACGTACGAAGTGGACGGCGTCGTACACTACTGCGTCGCGAACATGCCTGGCGCAGTTCCCCAGACGAGCACGTGGGCCCTCACGAACACGACGCTCGCCTACGCCATCAAGATGGCCGACATGGGCCTCGTTGCGGCGGCCAAAGCAGACAAGGCGCTCATGAAGGGCATCAACGTTTACGGCGGCAAGGTCACCTACGAGATGGTGGCGCAAGCCCACAAACTCGACTTCGTGCCGGTCGAAAAAGCGCTCGGCTGAGCGCGCTACCCGATGCTCCTCGCCTGGTTCGTCGCACGTGCCCGGCGAGGAGAGCTCGGAGTGATTCGTCCGTCGTTCGTCGCGTTCATTCGCTTCTTCGCGCCGCTCATTCGACTCTCGTTTCGACCTAGGCTCGAAGGTATCGAACATCTCCCACAGAACGGGCCCTACCTGCTCGTCGCCAATCACTCCGCAGGCATTGCCATTGCGGAGTGTTTGTCTTTTGCGCTCCTCTATCTCGAGAAGGTCGGCGCCGCTCGCTCGCTCGCCGCCTTCGCGCATCCGCTTGGGTTCTATGTTTGGCCCGCTTCTTCGGTGTTGCGCTCCGTAGGAGCCATTCCGTCGACGCGCGAAGCCGGAGAAGCGGCGCTTCGAAGCGGCGTGCCGATTCTGGTTTTTCCCGGCGGGGACCACGAAGCGATGCGTCCGCTCTGGCAAGCGAACCGCGTCGACTTCAACGGTCGAACGGGCTTCTTGAAGCTCGCCCGTGCAGCGCGGGTACCCATCGTGCCGATGGGGATTCACGGGAGCCATTACACCATGCCCATCCTCTGGCGTTCGAACTACGTGCTGCCGCGGCTCCTCGTCTTGCCGTGGCTGTTCGGACTCAAGCGATTCCCCGTGACGCTCGTGGGCCTGTTGGGGGCGATCGCGCTCCTCGCCTTTGCTCCCTTCGGGTGGCCGTTTCGCCTCCTCGCGGCGTGGCTCTGGTTCATGATGCCCTTTCCGACGATGCTCCCGTGGGTTCCCTTTCCCATTCGCATGCGCATAGGGCGTCCGATACCCACGGACGCCCTATTTTCGGACGACGGGGATGCTGCACTGCAAGGGGCGCTCACGAAGGTCGAAGGCAAAATCCGCGATCTCGTCGTCGGCACGTCGATTTCGTGATCACGAGGGGCCGCTCGGTTCATCAACTGGCGGAGAACGCCCACGATGAAGAAACTCGGCTTGCCTTCGCTTTTCGCATCTCTCTCTCTTCTTGCCTGCGCCGAAGCGGCCACGTCAGGAGAAGCAGGTTCCACGACGGCTTCACCGTCGACCCCGAACGAACAACCAGGGGCGCCCGGTACACGACCTCCCACCGAAGGGCCTGCTCCCGCGGTTCCGCCGGCACCGACGGGTACGACGAGCTCTTCGAGTGGTTCGAGTTCCGGTCATACGGAACCGCCCGCCGAATCGACCAAGGTGGGACAGCTCCTCGTCATGCAAGCGGACCACGATGTGACGCAAGTGCGCTCGTTCGCTAGCGAGGGAAACGTCGTGTATTCACCGTCGACGACGTTCGGCGCGTGTCACATTCGACCGACTGCCATCAGCGGCAATGCGACGGAGCTCGAGCCGCCGAAGGACCTTACGTTCGTGGGCGGCAACTCTCTATCGCCTATCTCTCTCGTTCAGCTGCTGCCGAACGCGGGCAAGCCCCGCGGCTATGACGACAACCGCAATCTCAATGTCGGCGGGTCACCCACGTGGCTGGCGGCGGGCGAAACGTTGAGCGCTCAGTCTGCGGCGACGGTGGACGTCCCTGCCATCGCGTTTCCAGCGTTGGCGTGGCCTTCACGCGTGATCCTCGCTTCTTCGCCCTCGTTTTCCGTGGTGGACACGGGAGCTCGGAGCGCCGGCAATGTCCCATCGACGAGTGACGCATCCATTGCTTGGACCGTCGATGATGCAGTCGACGCCGGCAGCGTCACCGTCCAGTTATCTCGTCGCGACAACACGCTCGCCGTCGACTGCGTCGCGCCGACCGGTGATCGTGCGGTCACGGTTCCCGCCGCTGCCCTTGCCGCGCTCGGAGCGGGCCCCGCCTATCTCTTCATCGCGTCTTACAATCACGCGAGCGTCGCAGTGCCTGGCTTCAAGGCGTACAATTACGTGCTTCATCAGATGGAGGCGGGCCGCAACATCAAGACGAACGCCAGCGTTACGTTCACGATCCAGTGACCTTGCGCGCGGGCGAGTTCATGGGAGAATCGCCTGCAGCCATGTTGAATCCTCGCGTCTTCGCCCTCGTCAGCCTTGGTGCTCTCGCGTTCGCGTGTGGCACTTCTGCAGGATCGTCTTCGGGGTTCGGCGACGCGGGCGACGGCACGTCGAGTGGGGCTTCGGGTACCTCCGGCACTTCGGGCCTCACGAGCAGCGGCAGTAGCGAAGCAGGCGCGGATGGCTGCAGCGAAGCGGCCAAGCTCGTCTACGTCATCAGTGACGGCGGCCAGCTCTATAGTTTCAAACCCGACACGCTTACGTTCACGAAGATCGGCACGATCGACTGCGCAGGCTCGGGCGGCGCGTTCAATTCGATGGCGGTCGACCGCTCTGGCACGGCTTGGGTGAACGCGCAAAACGGCAACCTCTACAAAGTGAGCACCGCTGACGCATCCTGCCAATCGACTGCCTACGTCCCCAACCAAGGCGGCTTCGGACGCTATGGTATGGCATTCGTTTCCGATGCGAAGGGTTCCAAAGAAGAAACGTTGTATGTTGCACATAACAGCGACATCGACCCCGGTGGCGGAAACGGCCTCGGGAAGATCGACCTCGGGACACTCAAGCTGACCGTCATTGGCGACTACGGTGGCTCGGTATCGAAAAAGGGAGCGGAGCTCACGGGTACCGGGGACGGACAGCTGTTCGGGTTCTTCACGACACAGCCCGCGACGCTCGCGGAGATCGACAAGACGACGGCCAAAGCATCGGGCTTCACGTCTCTCGCTTCGGTATCTACCGGGCTGGCCTTTGCCTTTTCGTTTTGGGGCGGCGACTTCTGGTTCTACACGTCCCAAGGTGCCGAAGGGTCGAACGTCACGCGGCTGAAAGCCGCGACCGACAAATCGCTTTCGGTGGTGAAGACGGACGTGGGCTTTCGCATCGTGGGCGCAGGGGTTTCCACCTGCGCGCCGACGACGCCTCCGAAGTGAGCGGCCCCACGAGCCGTTTCCGACAAGCCCAGAGCGGAGGCGCAGCACGCCGAACTCGCTCCCCATCCCCGCAAGCCCCAAGCCCCGCACCCGCTCCCCAGCCCCGCTCCCGCTCCCCATCCCCGCACCCGCAAGCCCCAAGCCCCCCAGTCTCGTCCCGAAGACGAGGGGCGGGTCGGCGCGAAAACCCTGCCGCGCGCCGCCGCTCGACCGACTCCGGTTCAAGCAAAATACACACTCATGATGTATGTAGGATGCATCCACGATGCATGTGGTGATGCATGTATCTGAAGCGATCGACATGAAAGCCGGTCGCGTATCCTCATCAG
>JAXLYO010000012.1:0-212685 GCA_046351415.1 Polyangiaceae bacterium
AAGAGCACCGCGGACCCGAGAAGAACAGCGGAGACGATCACACGCCACACGTAGCCTCCTGCCAAGGAAGCGAATCGGCGACGGAACGTGCGGAGGACGCGGGAAAGGCGCTCCCATATCGAGAGCTCAGACGGCGTAGCCGTGAGCCACAGGTCGCGAAGCACCAAGACCGGCAACGTCACGAGCAGCCCCACTGCGTAACCTGAAATCGAAGCGACGTCGCGGAAGGCATCGGTGCGCGAAACGAACTTCGGCCCGACGAGCATCGATAGGAACCCAAAGAGCGCGACGATGCCTACGACGAGGATACCAAAGACGATCCGTGCTGCGAGGACGCGGGTGAATGCGCGAACGAAGGAAACTCCATCGCTCGATGGTCGAAGAGCGCGAAAGAGGTTCGTGGAAAGCCCTGCGTCCGCGAAGAACAACAGGATGCTGCACAAGAGGAGCCAAGACTCGGCCGTCGTGAGCGGAACGAGCCCGCGAAAGAGGGCGTCGAGCGCGAGCACGCCGCCATCGGCAAAGAGGGCACGCACGCCTCCGGGTTGGGACACGGTGAGGTCTCGCACGAGCCATGCAAGCGGGAGCCCGACGAGCAGTGAATGGAGTGCGTGCACGCCGGCCTGCAGCATGAGGGCCTTCACCACGGGCTTCGGAACGCGCGACGTCATGGCGACAGCGCTCCCATGAGGATGTCGGAAAGAGCCGTCGCTCCCAGTACCGCCGAAGGCTGACCCTTGCGATTGCCAACCGCGTTGTTGCGGAACTCGGTATCGACAAGGACGTGGTGGTCGGGGTCGACCATGGCGCCCACGCACTTTTGGCCTGCGCCAGGCACCGTCACGATGCCTTCCTCACCGACACCGTTCCATGAAACGCGTTTCGACGTGCCGTCGTCGAAATAGAACGCGACCTCCACCGGGAACGAGAGCGTGCCCCGCCGTGAAATGCGCGCCTTGGCCGAGGTCGGGTGGAAGTCGAGCATCGCGTAGTCGACCCAGGCTTTGTCGAAGAGCGCGGCACGCAGGTTCGAGCGAGCTTGCTGGCCCAAGTGTTCTCCCATGACCTGGAGCAAGTCGTCGGGGGTCGGGTGGCGAAAGCGGAATCGTGTGGCGTAGTCTCGAAGCGCGGTCGTCACGAGCGGGCGGCCATAGACGCGGGCGAACGTCTCGAGAATGGCAGCCGTGCGCGAATAGACGAGCCTCGCATAACTGCCGCCGCTGTGGAATGCGTGCGCAGGCTTCGCGATGGCCTCGTCGTGCTGCGAGAGCTTCCCGAATACGGAGTGGACCGCCGCAACGCTGACGTCGAGCCGGCCCAAGCTACCTCCCGAGCCTTCGCCCAGCCACGCGCCGAGCGCCTCGGTTTCAGCGTAGCTGTTCAAACCTTCATCGAGGAACGGCCACTTCATTTCGTTCGAAGCGAGCAGGCCATAGAAGTACTGGTGCCCGAACTCGTGAATCGTCATGGTCTCGATGCTGTGAACGAAGGAGGGCGTGTACCAGGGTCCACCCGTCGTGATCAGCGTCGGGTACTCCATGCCTCCTGCTTCGTTGGCGTCACCATCGGGCGGGTGCACGATGGTCAGCGTCGAGTAGGGGTAGGGGCCGTAGTGGTCGCCGTAGTGCGGCAATGCGAAACGAATCGTATCGAGCTCGCGCTTCGCGACAGCATCGTAGGAGGGAGGGTAGAGAACACGAACGTTCACGCTACCCATCGTTTCGCTTCGCTCGACGAACTGGTCCCATGCCGTAAACGCGAAGTCGTGGATGTCGTTTTGGAGGTAGTGGTCGATGCGTCGTTCCCCGGCCTCGCGGGACTCGGTGCGCACGCCCGTTGCACCGACCACGAAAGCCTTGGGACAGTCGATCGTCACGTCGTAGTTGCCGAAGTCGGCATAGAACTCCGCGAGGTGATGAAAAGGGAAGTGCTCGAAGGCCCCGCCTTTCTCGAGCTTTGCGAGCTTTGGAAACCACTGACCCACCATGTGAAACGACCCCGAAAAGCCGGTCCGCTCGATCACGTTCGGGAGCGTCGCGTCCCAAGCCATGTCGAAACGAACCTCCTCACCGGGAGGGACGGGCGTCGCGAGCGGCACCTTTACGTCCGTCTCGTCGGTCTCACCTTCCGGGTGCAGTTCGGCCTTCGGCCAGAGGTCGACTCCGCCCTGCGCGAATTTGCGGACATCGATGGAGCCCCATGACGTCGGCATGCGATTCCCGCGGCCGCCATTCTGCTCGCGGAGGAACGTGGTTCGCTCGTTCTTGAATGCGTTGAGGTAGAGGTGCACCCAGACCGACGAAAGTGGCTGCGAGCTCACGTTGCGAAATGCGATGACCCCGCTCCCGTCGAGACGATGCGTCTGGGGGTCCAAGCGCACGCGAAGTGTGTAACTTGCAACGGTATCGGGGCGCGCGAGAGCCGTTCTGAAATCATATGCGAGAGGAGCCGCAGCAGGCGTGCCGTCGCTTCGTCCGTCGGCAGACAAGGCCGCACAAAAGAAGGTCGCGAGAGCGAGGAAAGGCGCGCGTCGCATGGGAGCGCATTGTTTTCGCGCCGAATGCGCAAAAACTCAATCGAATAGCCCGAGCTGGGCTTTCGGTGGGGCGGGGGCAGCCGGTGGGGCCACTGGGTTTTCGTTGCGCGAAAGGGCGCCGTCCATTCCCTCACCGTTGAAGCCGAGGCGCGCGCACGTTTGTGTGAAAATTGCCCGAATTTGGTCCGCGTATACACCTGTGCCTACCTGACGCTCCCCGAACTTCGCGTTGTAGAGTTCACCACCGCGCGTGTCGCGAATGCGCCTCAGAATCTTCTCTGCTCGGAGGGGAAGCGCTGCGCGAATGCGTTCTTCGAAAACGGATTTCACCGAACCGGGAAGCCGCAGCAGCACGTAGCCTGCGTGGGTCGCGCCGCGCTCGCGCGCCGCTCCGAGAATGGATGCGATATCCGCGTCGTTCAAACCCGGAATGACGGGGGCGACGTTGACGCCGCACGAGATGCCTGCCTGAGCGAGCTTCTCGATGACGCGAAGACGCCTTCCCGGCGTGGGCGTGTAAGGCTCGATCGCGCGCGAAACCTCGTCGTTCCAAAAGGGAATGCTCACGGTGACGTGAACGGAAGCACGCTCTTTCAGGGCCAAGAGAACGTCGATGTCGCGTTCGACGAGTGCGGACTTCGTGATGATCGACGCCGGTGTCGCGTGCTTGGCGCATACTTCGAGGCAGGCCCGTGTGAGCCGGTATTCGGCTTCGACGGGCTGGTAGCAATCGGTGACGCCGCTGAAGACGACGACTTCGCGTTGCCACGACTTCTTGGCGAGCGCTTGATCGAGGAGCTCGGCCGCGTCCTTCTTCACCATGATCTTTCGGTCGAAGTCAGTGCCGGCTCCCAAACTCAGGTACTCGTGCGATGGCCGCGCGTAGCAGTAGGCGCATGCATGGCTGCACCCGCGATAGGGATTCGCGCTGTAGCGAAAGCCAATGTCTGGGCTGTCGTTCTTCGAGAGGATGCTCTTCGATTGATCGAAGAACACCTGGATGGCACCCGCGTCTGGCGTTTCGCCGGGCTCGTACTCGACGTCGGTGCGAGCCCAAGGATTGGGCGGGTTTTGAACGGGAAGCCGGCGCATCGACGGCCAGTATAGCTGAACCTGTGTTCAGATCAATGCAGCGTGGTCTCGGGCTTTTCTGACGCGCCTGGCTTCACCGGCTCCGGCGGAACCCGCGTTTCGGATTCGTAGGAGAACACCAGCTTTCCCGTTGCGGTGTGTCCGCGATCGGCAATGGGCGTGTTCGGATCGACGGGCCCGTCCTCCCAGTCGACTTGAACGTGCCCACCGTTCTCGAGCTTTCCGAAGAGGAGCTCTTCGCCCATCGGCTCTTTGACCTCCTCTTGGATCACACGGGCGAGGGGACGCGCGCCCATCGCGGGGTCGTATCCTTTCTTCGCGAGGTAGTCCTTCGCAGCGGTCGTGACGCCGAGCGAGACTTTGCGCTCGCGTAGCTGCCCTTCGAGCTCGCGCAGGAACTTTTCGACGATGTGAATCATCGTGTCCTGACTGAGCGACGCGAAATCGATTCTCGCGTCGAGACGGTTACGGAACTCTGGTGAGAACAAGTTCTTGTACTCGCGCTCCGCATCGCCGCGAGCCATACCCCCCGCAAAGCCCACGGTCTTTCTCGAAAGCTCACGGGCACCGACGTTGCTCGTCATCAGTAGGACGACGTGACGGAAGTCGGTCGTCTTGCCGTTGTTGTCGGTCAGACGGCCGTGATCCATGATCTGGAGGAGGATGTTGAACACGTCGGGGTGCGCTTTCTCGATTTCGTCGAGGAGGAGCACCGCGTGAGGCGTCTTGGCGATGGCTTCGGTGAGAAGTCCGCCTTGGTCGAACCCGACGTAGCCCGGAGGGGCGCCGATGAGCCTCGAGACCGAGTGACGCTCCATGTACTCGCTCATGTCGAAACGAACGAACGAAATGCCGAGCGTCTTCGCGAGCTGGCGCGCCGCTTCCGTCTTTCCCACGCCGGTCGGCCCCGTCATGAGGTAGCAGCCAATGGGCTTTTCGGGGTTGCGAAGCCCCGCTCGCGAGAGCTTGATGGAGCTCGCGATTTGTTTGAGTGCCGGCGATTGACCGAACACGACGCGATTGAGATCGCGCTCCAAATTCCGGAGCTTGTCCTTGTCGTCGCCGACCACTTCCTTCGGCGGGATCTGCGCCATTTTCGCGAGGATACCCTCGACGTCGCCGACTTCGACGGTGACGATCTTCTCGCCATCGCCGTGCGCGAGTTTCGCGGCGGCACCCGCTTCATCCAAGAGGTCGACGGCCTTGTCGGGGAGTTTTTTGTCGTGCAGGTAGCGCGCTGCAAGGCTCGCCGCAGCTTCGACGGCGGCGTCCGTGTAGACGACCTTGTGAAACGACTCGTACTGCTTCTTCAGACCCTTCAGCACGAGGATCGTGTCCGGCAGGCTCGGCTCGTCGACGTCGATACGCTGGAAGCGGCGGGCGAGCGCGCGGTCTTTCTCGAAGCTTTGACGGAACTCGTCGAACGTCGTCGAGCCGATGCAACGGAGTCGCCCCGATGCGAGAGCGGGTTTCAGCAGGTTCGAAGCGTCCATCGCACTGCCGCGCGTGGCGCCAGCGCCAATGAGCGTGTGGATTTCATCGATGAACAAGACCGAGTCGTCGATCGCTTCGAGCGCTTTGATGACGCCCTTCACGCGCTCTTCGAACTGACCGCGGAACTGCGTGCCCGCAATGACCGCACCCATGTCGAGCGAGTAGATGACGGCCTTCTTGAGGGACGGGGGTACGTCGCCTTCGAAGATGCGCCGCGCGAGGCCTTCGACGATGGCGGTTTTGCCGACGCCGGGGTCGCCGACCAAGATCGGATTGTTCTTCTTTCGTCGCGCAAGGATGTGGACGATACGGGAAACCTCGGGAAGGCGCCCAATGAGCGGGTCGATGCGGCCCGCCTTGGCCTCTTCGTTGAGGTTCACCGTGTACTTCTTGAGCGGGTCACCTTGGCCTCCACCCTCTTCGTCACCTTCACCGGTGCTTGCTCTTTCTTTGCCGCTTTCGCCGATCTTCGAAACGCCGTGCGAAAGGTAGGAGACGACGTCGAGACGCGTGACGCCCCCATGTTCCAGCACCGACACCGCGTGCGAGTCACGCTCCGCGAAGATCGCCACGATGACGTTGGCGCCGACGACGAGCTCCTTGCCCGAAGATTGCACGTGCGCCATCGCACGACGGAGGGCGCGTTGCACTCCGAGGCTCGCAGTTGGCGTTGCGTCTTCGTCTTCGGGCAGCGACTCGAGTTCGCGGTCGAGGTAGTCGGAAAGCTCGCGTTTCAACTCGTCGACCTTGCCGCCCGCGTGACGAATGACATCGGCGGTGGCGTCGTCGAAGAGCAGCGCATGGAGCAAGTGCTCGAGCGTCACGTACTCATTTCGACGCCGCGCGGCCTCATTGGCAGCAAGCGAAAGCGCAATTTCTACTTCGGGGCTGATACGCATCGGCAAAATTCCTATTGTTCCTCGGGCTCGGCCGTGACGAGAAGCGGCATCGCATGGGCGCGGGCGTGCTCCATGACCTGAGAGACCTTGGTCTCCGCTACGTCACGAGCGTAGATGCCGGCGACGGCTCTGCCTTTGTGGTGGACGGTGAGCATGATGTGCATCGCCTCGGTTTCTGTCTTGTGGAGGTAGCGCTTCAGGACATCGAGCACGAACTCCATCGTCGTGTAGTCGTCGTTGTGGAAGATGACCTTGTACTTTCGGGGGCGCTGGGATTTTGGCGCATCGTGGACGTCACTCTCGTGCTCTAGGTCGGGAGACTTGGGCTCACTCACGGAAAAAACTCTACCATTTGCGAACGCGAACGAGAGGCCAGGTGTTGAGGCTATCCCACAACCTGTGCACGCCGCGGCTATCGTGCAACCCCTTGACCACGGCAGAGCCGCCTCCGGACGACGATGGGGCTCGAACTCGCGGAAAAACAAAAAGCGCGAGAGCCCCGAAAGCGCGAGGCTCTCGGGGCTCATGAGTTTCAGCAGGTCGCAGAAACTACATCGTGTGTTCGCTCACTGCTGAGGAGCGTAAGACGTGTCGAGCGTGTAGCTCGTGATGACGATCGTGCCGCCGCATTGCGTCTTGCGGCTGACTGCGCCGCCGGTGTTCACTTCCGTGCGGACGCTCTTGCGGGTGCGGCGAACGACGACGGCGAGATTCGATTTCTTTTCCATGGTGGTAACTCCGTAAAAACTGATGGTGATGGGGGGGTGGGGGGAGGGGAGCGCCTTCTGCTTGATTCGGCGTCCGTTGACTTCGAGAAGAGGTATTGCAGGCGCCGTGCCACCCGAAAATGGGCTCTGGAGGGATCGGATTCGGACATTTTGTATGTCCGGGAACGACGGGTGTGGAGGGGCGCTCTACTGATGTAGAAGAATCGTTAACATATTGATTTCATTAAACAATTTTCAGTCAGGCGAATGACTTTTCGGGGGCGCCGAAGGAGAGGTGCGGAGCCGGAGCGGGAGGATGAGCGCGGCGATGCTAAGCTTCGAGTGAGGCCCTCTTGGTGGACGTAGCCAACCTCGATCCCAAGACGATCATCGCGCGCACGCTCGCCATCGTAGACCTCGAGCTCCGCTGTGCGTACGTCCTCACCTGGTTCATCGCGCCGGCGGACACCCCGATGGCGGCGCTCGAAGAGGTGTGCAAGCGGGCCGAGGCGGGCGAAGTCGACGCCAAGGCCGTACTCTTCACGCTCGTCGACGCGCTTTCCCGGGTACCGCCGGACGTGCGTGTTCGACTCCGTCGAGACGCAATCGAGGCCGACCTTTTTGCTCTCGAACGACTCCTTCGCGGCCCTACACCCAGTACCCCGCCCCCTTCGCGGAATGTTCCCGACTACGGAAAGGGCCGGCCGCTTACCCTCGGGGAGCGCAAGAGTCTTGCACGAAGGCCCGATCGCGCGATGTTCGATAAGCTGCTCGCGGACCCACATCCCGACGTCATCTTCAGGTTGCTCGCGAACCCGAAGCTGACCGAAAGCGACGTCGTTCGGCTTGCGGCACGAAGGCCTACGGAGGCTGCCGTGCTCGAACAAGTGGCGAATACTCCGCGCTGGGTCCGGTCGAGACGCGTACGCATGGCGCTCGTGTGCAATCCTAGCTGCCCCGAACACATCGCGGCCCGCCTGACGAGCTTGCTTCTGCGCGGCGAACTCGAAGACGTGCGCAATTCTCCGGACGTCTCTCCGATCGTAAGGCAGCTCTGCATCGAGCATCTCGCGCGACGGCCGCCGACTTCGGTGAAACCGGACGGCTCCGTTCACTAGGTGCCTGCGGAAAGGCTTCTGACGTTTCGGGCACCCCGCCGGAGGAGGTGAAAAACGCCGTCCCTGGTCGATCGTCGAACCCCGCATTCGTGGGAAGTTCGGGGTATTTCAGCGTCCTCCGAGACCGGGGTCAGCCTTCTTCTTCTTCTTGAGCGAATCGCGCGAGGACGGCCATGCCGATCGCGGTGCCGCAGTTCGGGCAGAGGGGCACTTCGTCGTAGCGCCGCTCTTCGCCGCGAACCCAGAGAAACACACCCTTTCCGCGCTCCTCGATGTCGTCGTGGGTGAGGGGAGCGTTACAGCCGTCGCAGCACAGCGGCTCTTCGAGAGCGGGGGGATGCGCGGAGGCACTGACCGGGGGTCTGACGGACGCCACGGCATCATCATAGCGCAGGCGCCTCTCCGGTGAAATCGTCCCGGCACCAGGCAACTTTCGAGCTGGCGCGCCGATGGGCGCATGTGGGATGCCGAACGACGCGACTTTCATGCAGGAGGCTCGCAAGATGCGGCTCCGCCCTTCGGGTACTCGCTGCTTGTGGGCTGATGGGGTGCGCCGCCCGCGCCCCCCTTCCGCCCCAGGCCGTCGACCTCAATCGGCGAGGGGCGGAAGCGCTCATGGTCTTGGACCTCGGCGCGGCACAGTCGCGCTTCGAGCTCGCTCTCGAATTCAACCCGCGCTTTACGGAGGCTTGGGTGAACCTCGGGTGGGTGGAGCTCCAGCGGGGAAACTTCGACTTGGCGTCGCACCACTTCGAACGCGCCAAGAGCCTCAATGCAGACCTGCCGACGCCGCATCATGCGCTCGGTGTCCTCGCGGAACGCGTCGGAAAGGAAGACGCCGCAGAGGGACACTATCGTGACGCACTCCTGGTGGCACCTGACTTTGCCGAAGCGCGGGTGAACCTCGGTAGGCTCCTGTATGCGCGCGGCGCTTTCGACGCGGCGCGCGCGGAGTTCGCGAAACTCACGGAGGTCGCTCCGCAGAATCCGGCGGGCCACCTGGGGTGGGCGGAGGCGCTGTTGAAATTGAAGCGTCTCACGGAAGCCGAGGAGGCCGTGTTTCGCTATCGGCGTCGCTTCGGCGATACGCCGGAAGCGCGCATCGTCGTTGCACGCCTGCTTCTCGAACGCGGAGACCACGCTGGAGCGGAAGAAGTCCTAGAGCCCGTGACGCAACATCGAGACCTCGGTGTGGTCGCGCGGGCGTGGGCATGGATATCGGTGGCGCGCCTCGAGGCGGGCGAGGAAGCTCGCGCGAACCAAGCGGCGGACGAGGCTCTACGCTTCGACCCTAACGATGCGGTCGCGAAGAGCGCGAAGGACGCCGTGCGAGCGCGCGTGATCAGCGGAGGAGGACGGCCGCAGCACCGCCCAATACGGCGATGACGCCAACCACGAGCAGAATGACGAGCCACACGGGAACGTGCGTTCCAGGGATCTCGATCTGGTCCTCGGGGTAGACTTGAGCTGCGGCTTTCGCGCCGGCAGGTTGAGCGTCGTCGGAGACTGGCTGAACACCGGGACCGAATACGGGGGTTGGCTCTTCGGTGGTTCCGCCGATGATCTGTCCCTCGGCGTTCGTCTCGGGCAGAGGGTACTTCTTGTAGCGGAGGTCGGAGTCGGTGCTCGTCAGTCCATCGCCCTCGAACTGGGCGATGACGACCGTGATGTTGTCATGGCCGCCGGCCTGGTTGGCGCGGTCCGTGAGCGCCTTGCACACCTCGACCGGGTCGCTCTGGGCGAGCAACGTCTCCCGCAGTTCGTCGTTCCGGACCATGCCGGAAAGGCCGTCGGAACAGAGAAGGAGCGTGTCACCAGGCTGCACCTGGACGTAGGTGAGGTCGACCTGGACGGTGTCGGCGGTGCCCAGCGCCTGCAGGATGATGTTGTTGTGCTCGAAGTGCTCCGCCTCTTCTTCGGTGAGCTGTCCGGCTTCGATGAGCTGGTTGACGAGCGATTGATCGCGCGTCACTTGAACGAGCTCCTTGCCACGGAGAATGTACGCGCGCGAATCGCCAACCTGGGCGAGGAACAAGTGGTCATCTACGAGGGCCGAGGCCGTGACCGTCGTGCCCATGCCGCGTCGGGATCGATCGGCTTTTGCTTCTTGGAAGATGCGCATGCCGGCGAGTTCGACTGCGCGGACGAGGCGCAAGGCGAGCGCGTCACGCGAGATGGGCGTGCCCTCTTCGAGACCATCGACCATGCGCTCGTAGAGAATGTCGACCGCGAGCTGGCTCGCCACCTCACCTGCGGCTGCGCCGCCCATGCCGTCGCACACTGCGAGAAGAACTCCGTGTTCGCCGAGCAGGTTCGCGCGATTGGCCTCGAGGAGACCGCGCTGGCGACGCGTGAGGTCTGCAACGAGGAAGTTGTCTTCGTTGTGTTCACGCACTTGTCCAACGTCCGTGCGCGCGAAGATGCGCACACGAATCTTGCCTTTGCTTTCGCCGGTTTCGGCGCCCTTTGCAGGCGGAGCGGGGGCGGGAACCGACGCGGCCTTCACCACGGCATCGCCGCCCGGGGGCGGGGTGTCGCCGGTGGTGTCGCGCGCTTCGTCTGCGGTCTCGGAGCTTGCCATTTCGATTACGCGCGATGTCCTTCTTCGCTCGGACGACGATCGCGATCACCGCGACGCTGCCGTGCGTCTAGCTCGACCCGGAGAAGCTGCTGGCCAATCCGGAATTGGTCGCCATGGAGAAGCTCGATTTCGGTCGGTCCGAGCTTGTAGAACGTCCCGTTCGACGACCCGAGGTCGATGAGCCGGAAGCGGCGAGATTCGGTTTCGTACAGAATCTTGGCGTGGCGCCGCGAAAGGAACGGATCGTCCATGAACACCAAGTCCCCAGACTCGCGTCCGAGGTAGGTTTCTGTCTTCTTCAGGTGGTGTACGTCCAACGTTACGCCTTCGACCGTTCTTTGGGCTAGCCGACCATATCGCACCGGCGCGGGAGTTCCAAAAAGGAGCGTATCACCTTCCCTAAGAGGTCCGTAACCCCCTTCGTTTTCGATACGTTCGAAACGGAGAACCTGTTGGCCGATGAGAAAGTACTGTCCGTCGGCCAAATCGGTCGAAGGAGGCCGAAAACCGGGCCGTTGGGCGTCTTCCCCGGAGCCCAGCCGCAAATAAACGCCGTTCGCCGTACTGATGTCCTGGAGATAAAGCCGGCGGTCTCGGACGGTTAGCCGCACATGACGGGCCGAAAGGTAGCGGTCGTCCGGGAAACGGACCTCGCCCTCGGTGCGCCCGATGTCGACGCGGTCGAGGATGGAATAGTCGGGGCCCTCGCCGCCGTCCTTGGAGACGACCACGATGCGTCCCAGCGGAACGCCAGCAGGGATCGAGCGTTTCTCGGTGAATTCACCATCCGGCTCGGGTGACGGTGCCGTGCGAGGCGAGCCAGCGCTCACGGGGCTCGGCGCGGGGGCCGCTTGCGGGGCCGCTTGCTGTACCGGCTGCGCAGCGGGCGGCGGCTGGAAGGGTTGCGGTGCGGGGGGAGCGGCCACGGGGGGGCCGGCCGGCGCAGGGGGCGGAACCGAAATGCTCGGCCGTTTGGGGGCAGCGAGATTCGCCGGAGCTCCGGAAGCAAGCGTGGGGGCCGTCGGCGCGCCGCAGAACTTGCAGAACGCGGCGCCGCCATCGAGTACGCCGTTGCAGCGCGCACACGCTCGCGTCGGTGGTTCCATCTTGCCCGTCGCCATGAGTGCACCGGCGGACTGGACAGGCTGCGCGGGTTGCGCGTTGGGGGCAGCGAGCGGCGCTCCGACTGCGACCACGGGATTCGGAGAGATCATCGGCGCTGCCTCTTGCGGCGGCGGGTACGAAGGACGCCGCATCGGCGGAGGAGGAACCGACGGTGCACGGGGCCGCATGGGCTCCGGCGCGTGCGGTGCAACCTGAGGCTGCATGGCTGGAGCTGGGGCCGGGGCAGGGGCCGCGGCCGCTGGAGGCATCGCGACGGGCGCCGCGTGCGGGTGCGCAGGAGCCTGTGGAGGCGAAGTAGCCTGACTTTGGAGTGGCGCGCCGCACGTCAGGCAGAAGCGATGGGTCGGCGCGTTGCTCGAGCCGCACGTCGGACAGATGGCACGCGGAGGCGGAGGTGGTTCAGGAGCTTGCGCCATCGCGGGCGTAGCGCCGAGGCCAACGGGAGGCGTTGGCGCCGCGATGTGCGAAGGCAAGCGACTGCCGCACATGTGACAGAACACCAAGTTTGGAGAATTCTGCTGTCCGCAGGTAGTGCACTGCACGAAATCGACGCTCCTTTTGCGCGAACCGTCCCATGGGACACGAGCTCTCGCAGAAGGTCAAGGGCTGACCTTCCCGACGGGGTCTCTCGCCTCGAAAACGAAGTCGAGGGCGATGAACTGCGCAAAGCCCCCGGGGCGGTCGGTTCGCCCGGAATCGGTGAAGCTCTTGAAGCGCGCGAGCCGGTAGGAAATGGAAGCGGTGAGCAGTGTGCGATGCGAAAGCTCGACCTCGCCACCGAGCGAAAGAAAGCCGAGGGGGCCGAACGTATCGACGCGCCATTCGTCGCCGTAGCCAGCGATGCCACCGCCGAGGCCGACGAAGCCGCGAATGAGCTGACCGGTGTTGATGTAGCGCCGCAGTTCGATACGTACTTGCTGAAGTGTGGCGAAACGATAGACGCGCGAGGGGTCTTGCTTCGTAAGCGCGTAGGCGATCCCTGCGTAGAGCGTGCGCCCATAGAGAAGGCCGAGTCGGGCTTGGACACCCGCACCAGACCCGAGCACACAGGGGGCCGTTACCTCGCACATGGCGCCCGCGCTCGTGACGATTTCCGTCGCGAGACCCACGCCGTACTGCATGGCCGTCGGTTCCGTCGGATTCGTCCACCAGGCACCGCTCAGACCTTCGGCCTCTCCGCTCGTGTCTTGGGGCTCGGCATGCGCGTGACTCGTCGCAGGCGCGATCGATGCGCTTTGCGCGGAACTCAGCCGTGGCCAAGCATACGCGACTGCGAAGACGAGAAGACCTGCCGGGCGCACGACGCGTGAATTCTAGCACGACGCAGCTGGCGCCGAGCGCCGAACACCGCAACGGGAGATCCAAAGCGTCGCAAAGCGCAGCGGTGAATCCAAAGCGCGAAGACGCCGAAACGAATTCGAAAGAAACGCGCTACCTTTTCGTTCGTCAGGATATAGGGTTGACACCGCGCGCCGATTCAGTAATTCGTGCGGCTCTCTCGGAGACCAAGTAGATGGAAATCGTTCTCGACAAGAGAGCCGTAAAGCAAATCAGACTTTCAGCCCAAGACGCGGTTGAAGAAGGCGACACGGAAGCGCTGCGCGAGGACATCCTCGAAGCGTTCACCGAAGAGCAGGTCGAAGAAATCGAGCGTCGTCTCGACAATGGCGACTTCTTCGAATTCTTGACCGACATGCTCGAGGAATGGTCGGGCGACGACGTTGACGAGCTGCTCGAGCTCCTCGACTCGCAACTCGGCGACCTCGGCGTCGACATCAAGTTCGACAAGAAGGCGGCAGTGCCTGACGAAGCCGACGAAGACGAAGACGACGACGTCGATCTCGACGACGAAGACGACGAAGACCTCGACGAAGAGCCGCTCGCGGACGACGAAGAGGACGCAGAGTAGCCGCCTTCCCCTTCAGGGGGTCGGTTTCGCTTCTTCTTTGTCTTCTGTTTCGGAAGACATCGCGCGCGTGAGATAGCCCCGGCATTCTGCTGGGGCTTTGCTTTCTTTGGGCCGCTTGATGTGCGCGCACTTCAGGGTCGCGCAGGGGACGTAGCGCGAGTTCGGGAACGTGGAGACGAGGGTCTCCAGCCTATCGCATGCGGTCCCTTTGTTGCCATCGGCCTCCCAGAGAGCCGACTCGCGATAGAGCGCGTCGTCGCGTTCGATGCTGGTCGGAAACTCGGCGTAGAGACGATGGAGGGCCTCCCGTGCTTTTGCGCGATCGCGAATGACGAACTCGTACAGATCGGCGAGGCGCTTCATGGCCTTCGAGAACTTGGGGCGCTCGTAGGTTCCCATCATGCTCGACGATTCACGATCCGCGAGAAGTCGTTCGAGATGGGTCACGGCCTGTGCGGGCCGGCCGAGTGCTTCCTCGAGTTCGCTCGCGTGGAAGAGCGCGTCGTCGCGATACGCGCCCTTTGGGTAGGGGAACTGGTTCGCGAGTGACACCAGCGCCGCAATCGTTGCCTCGCGGTCGCCGGTCTTCTCGAGGCGTTTCGTGCGTTCGTAGAGCAAGAGCTGCTCGAGCTCCGTGCCCCGAAAGGAGGGAAGCCAACGATCGATGGTCGCCATCGATTTCTGCGGACTGCCCTCCTCGTCGACTTCGAGAAGGAGCTTCCGCAGGGCGCTCTTCGCAGCGCCCGTCTTCGGAAACTTGCGGCTCAACTCTTCGAGCTCGCGGCGGCCGGTCGCCGCGTCTCCGGCTTTGTATCGGCCCGTCGCCGCCAAATATGCCGCGATGGGACTGTACTCGCTCGGCGGGTCGAGCTTCGCGATGATGCGGAGTCTTCGTTCGGCTTCCGAGGGGTCTCCCGCGCGATCGATCATGGTCGCCGCCAAGTACGCCGAGAAGTTGCGGTCGCGCGGAAGCTTGGCGGTACGCGACGCCTCGTCGTAGTGACGCGCCGCTTCGGCGAAGCGGCCGGCGCTTTCCGCTCTTCTTGCTTCTGCGGTCGCCAACATGAATGCGTCGCCTCGCGACGGTGCACAGGCCGCGACGAGAAGTCCGAACGTCGTCACGGACGCGGCACGCCGCATCGTCGAGAGGAATCGATGGCTCACGGTTGTTTGGCTCCCCCTGCTTTCGTAGGGCCCTCGGGCGATGCCGTGCGGACCGATTCATGAATGGCGTCCGCCAGGACTTCCGCGGCGCGCAGGATTCCGGCTTGGTCGACGTCGAGGTGCGTGACCGCGCGGAGCTCGTGCGGCCCCGTCGTTTGGATGCGAACGTGTCGTGCGGCGCAGCGCTCGGTGACGGCGGCCGCGGGCGCGGGGCCGGTATGCACCTGCACGATGTTCGTCTCGGGTGCATTCGGGCAGTGTACAGAGCCGAGCTTCGCGGCGAGCAGCTTCGCGTTCGCGTGGTCGTCTGCGATGCGCGAGAACTGATGCTCGAATGCATAGCGAGCTGCGGCTCCGAGGATGCCGACCTGACGCATGCCTCCTCCCCACATCTTGCGCAGACGTCGCGCGCGTACCACGAGCTCTTTCGGTCCGAAGAACATGCTTCCCACCGGCGCGCCGAGGCCTTTCGAAAAGCACGCAGTCATGGTGTCGAATCCTCTCGCGAGTTCTTGCAGCGAGAGACCCGTCGCGATCGAAGCATTCCAGATGCGTGCACCGTCCAGATGGGTCGCGAGGCCGAGAGTGCGCGCTTGGTGCGTAAGCGCCGCTTGGACAGCCTTCGGGACCACGCGGCCGCCGCTGCGGTTGTGCGTGTTTTCCAAGGTCACGAGCGAAGTGCGCGGAGCGTAGTAGGCGACCGGCTTCACCGCCGAAGTCAATTGCTCCGGCGTGAATACGCCGTGCTCGCCAACTTCTTTGAATTGCACGCCGGAGAGAGCTGCCCCAGCGCCCGATTCGTAGAGGACCGGGTGCGCGTCGGTCGGGACAATCACTTCGTCTCCTGGGCGCGTGAGGCAGGCGATGGCGAGTTGGTTGCCCATCGTGCCCGAAGACACGAAGAGAGCGGCCTCGAACCCGAAACGCTCGGCGAGTTCGGACTCGAGCGCGCGAATGGTCGGGTCCTCCTCGTACACGTCGTCGCCCACCGTTGCGCGCGCCATGGCTTCGCGCATGCCCGGGGAGGGCTGCGTGAGGGTGTCGCTGCGGAGGTCGACCACGGGAGGCTGCATCGTGCGGCTGACACCTTATCAAGTTCGCGATCGGCCTGCGCGCCTCGGGCTTCCCGAATGTCGAAATCGGTGCGAAGTCGCTTGCGCAGTCGCCGGTTCCTGATTAAGTGATTGAACCAATGCCGAAAGCGTCCTCACAAAATTCCGCCGCGAAATCGACTCGAACCACGCCTGCGGCAGCGGCGCCTCCGGCAGAGGTGGGCCTCAGCCCGGTCGCGCGCCTCAGCGTGGTCGATGCGGTCGCCGAGCAAATTCAGGGCGAAATCCTCCGTGGTCGCATGCCTGCGGGGTCGCGGCTCCCACCGGAGCGGGAGCTCGCCGTGACGCTTGGGGTGAATCGACTCACGCTCCGAGCAGCTCTCAGTCGCCTCGAGGCGCTCGGTCTCATCGCGACACGTCACGGTGCAGGAACGCTCGTCACGCACTGGCGGGAGCGTGCGGGTCTCGAAGCACTCGCATCACTGCTGAATGCGCTCACACCGGACGAGGACGCGTGGGTCGAACTCGTCGTGTCGCTGCTCGAAGTGCGTCGCGTTCTCGTTGCGGAGGCGCTGGCGCTCGCGGCCGAGCGGCACACCCCTGAAGACATCGCCAATCTGCGCGCTCTCGCAGCGGAGCAGGCGAAGCGCGTGGACGACGTCCTCGCCTACGCTCGGGGCGAGCTCGTTTTCCAGAGGGCCATCGTGCGAGCGGGAGGAAACGTCGGCCTCGAACTCATCTTGAATACGCTGGCTCGGCTTCCGGACGAGCAGCCGAAGCTCGTGGCACGGCTGTACGAATCGCGTGACCCCGCGCTCTACAGCGCGGTCATCGACCTCATCGCGGCGGGCGACGGCAATGCCGCGCGTGAAATGATCCGGGGGGCACTCGCACTGCTCGACGAACAGTGGCTGGCGAAACAGGGCTTCGGCGCCTTCGCGAGCGGAGGCGCAAAGCAGAAGGGCGCGCCGAAGAAGCCCGTCAAAAAGAAAGGCAGCACCTGATGCCGTCCCTCTCTCGCGTCGAGCGTGGCTGGGCGAGTGGTGTCCTCTACGCGATGTTTCCGCTACGCGACGGCGAGGCGGAGTTCGCGCGCGACTTCGCGCTCGACCAGACGATTCCGCGCTTCTTCGTCGGCATTCCCCTGAAGGCGGCGCTCGGACTTCGCGCTGCGCTCCTGCTCATCGTGGTCGCGCCGATGTTTCTCATCGGTCGTTTCGCGATCTTCTCGACCCTACCTCGCACCGATCGCATGCGCGTTCTCGAACGCCTCCTGAAGAATCGGTCTTATGCCGTTCGGCAGCTCGTGATGGCCTGGAAAGCCGTCGGCGGCCTCGTCGTCGTGGGTCACCCGAGCCTTCGGACGGCACGCGAACGTTCGCACTCCGAGTCGCTCCGAAAGGAACGCGCCGACACCCGCGCTCACGAGGACGCGCTCGGACACGTCCCGACACAGGCCCACGGCCACGCTCACTAGTCTCCCGAGTCGATAGCGTCGCCAGTTCGATGCCTCGCATCGCTCGGGCGCCCAAGCAGTCCAAGCACTCATGGGCTCCGCCCCAGGGAACTCCGCTCTTTCGAAAAGGTACTCCGCATGAACCCGCTTCCGACCCTCTCCACTGCCCACGCAGGCCAGGCGTTCCCCGACGAGAATCTCCCGGAGGGAACCGTGGTCATCGGAAATGCGCTCAGAGGGCCGAGCACCTTCGACGCGGACTTCGTCGTCGTGGGCTCGGGGGCTGCCGGAGCCGTCTCGGCGTATCGGCTGACGGAGCTTGGCTACTCCGTCGTCATCGTCGAAGAAGGGCCTTGGGTCCGCACGCGTGAGTTCTCGCGCGACATCGGCGGCACGTTCGAGCGCCTCATGCGTGACAACGGCATGCAGGTGCTCTCGGGGCGGGCGTTCATGCCCTTGCTACAGGGGAAGTGCGTCGGCGGAAGCACGGTCATCAACTCTGCGATCGCCTGGCGCATCCCCGAAGACGTCATCGACACGTGGTCGAAAGACTTCGGTCTCGGCGACTCCATCACGATGAAGGCACTCGAGCCCCACTACGACGTGCTCGAGGCAGACCTCAACGTGCATGCGGTCGAAGACGACGCGCTCGGTGAGAACAACGCAGAGTTCATTCGCCAAGCCGAAGCGCTCGGTCTCGAACCCCGACGGATGAAGCGTTACGAGCGCGGCTGCAAAGGGAGTGGCCGCTGCCTCCAAGGTTGCCCCACGGCTGCAAAGCAGGGCATGAACGTGACCTACGTTCCGTGGGCCCTCCGCAAGGGGGCGCGCATCGTCACCGATTGCCGTGTCGTTCGCGTCGAAATTAGGGGCGATCGTGCGGTCGGCGTGCTCGGACGCACCAAGAGCGAAGTTCCGGTGGAGTTCAAAGCGCGCTTCGGCGTGCTCGTCGCGGCGAGCACGGTCCAGTCTCCAGGCATCTTGAGACGATCGGGAATCCGCTCGCGCGCCAACGGCAAGCATTTCCAAGCACACCCAGGGCACGGCATGGGCGCCATCTTCAAGAAGCGCATCGACATGACGTTCGGTGCGACTCAGGGCGCCGAGAGTATTCGCTTCCGCGGAAGTCATCGGGTGAAGCTCGAGACGATCGCCATGCCCCCGGAGCTCGCGACCGCACGCATTCCCGGTATCGGCGAGGAGTTCGCGGGTCGCCTGGCGCGCATCGACAACCTCGGTGTTTGGGTCGTGCAGTTTCGATCCGATGCGGAAGGAGTGGTCAAGCCCGGGCTCTTCGGCGAACAGGTGACGTTCTCGCCGAGCACGCGCGATATGGAAAACGTGCGATTCGCCTGCGGCAAGCTTGCGCAGATGATGTTCGAAGGTGGCGCCGAAGAGGTGTGGCCGGGCATCTTCGGTTTGCCGGCCGTCCTTACCGATCCGGATCAGATCAAGCTCATCGAGGAAGGCCCGACCGATCCGCGCTGTTATTCGATGGTCGCCACGCACTTGTTCGGAGCAACGCGCATGGGACAAAATGCGCGTTCATCCGTCGTATCGCCCGACTTCGAGAGTCATGAAGTGAAGGGCCTCTACGTCGTCGATTCCGGTGTGTTTCCGACCAATCTCGGCGTGAACCCGCAGCACGGAATCATGGCCATGAGCCGCCTCGCAGCCACTCGCCTGGCCGAGCGTGCATCCAGGTTCGTTGCGGCCTGAATCGCCGCGATCTGGCAGCGGCGACCAGGCACCCCACCTGTAGGTGCGGGGGGGAGGGCGAGCTCCCCGAAGGCGGCGAGCCTCGAGGATAGACCTCCGTCTCGCGCCGCGAACCGGCCCATGGGTCTTTCGCCTTGACACGCGTGGGCCTTGCAGCGTAATTCCGCGGTCTCTCGCCGATTTAGCTCAGTGGTAGAGCAACGGTTTCGTAAACCGTAGGTCTCGAGTTCAAGTCTCGAAATCGGCTCCGTAGGTCCTCGAAAAGAGGCGTGGCACGTGGAAACCCACGTTGCCACACACAGTCTGGTTTTGGGCCTGGTTGGGCGTGCTTGAGCGTGGTTGTGGGGCCAGCTTGAGCCTTTCGGCGCGCCGAATGTCTTTGTTGACCATTCTGTTGAAACATCTTGGCCGGTCAGTCGTATACTCGGGAGCGCCCGTGCAGTCGTTCGCAGGGGCTCTTGAAAGGCAGCGGAGAAGCTCGTGACAGAACTGAATGCCGGTCCCGTCGAGGGCGAAGTCTTCCAGGGGAAATACCGGATCGAGAAGATCATCGGGCAGGGTGGTATGGGCTCCGTCTACCTGGCGGTGCACCAAGCACTGAACCAACGTGTGGCCATCAAAGTCCTCCTCGGCGAGATCTCGTCGAACCCGGAAGCGGTCTCGCGCTTCGTCAACGAAGCGCAGGCAGCTGCGCGCATTCAAGGCGAACACGTCGTTCGCGTGACCGACGTCGTCGAGGGTCACTCGGGCAATCCCCCGTACATGGTCATGGAGTACCTCGAGGGCGGCGACTTGGCGCAGCTCCTCGAGCAGCGCACGTTCCTTCCGCCCCACGAGGCCGTCGACTACGTCCTCCAGTCTCTCGAGGCGATCCATCAGGCCCACGAAGCCAAGATCGTCCATCGCGACCTCAAGCCGTCCAACCTCTTCTTGGCGCGGAAGTCTGACGGCTCCACGATCATCAAGGTTCTCGACTTCGGTATCTCGAAGGTCACGGGCGGCAATCAAAGCGGCGCGCTCACGCGCACTCAATCGATGCTCGGCTCACCGCTGTACATGTCCCCGGAGCAGCTACGCAGCTCGAAGAGCGTCGACCAGCGCGCCGACATCTGGGCCATCGGCGTCATTCTCTACGAGCTCTTGACGGGAACGGTACCGTACAACGGCGAGAGCATCGGGGAGCTCTTCGCGGCCATCCTCGAACAAGACGCGCCGTCGCTGCGCGAACGCCGCCCCGAACTCGATCCGCGCCTCGACTCCGTCGTGATGCGCTGCTTGCAGAAGAAGAAGGAGGATCGTTGGGACAGCGTAGCTGACCTCGCCGTCGCCCTCGCGCCCTTCGTTGCGCCGGGTAGGCAAAGTCAGCTCGCGATGCGCGCGACGCAAGGCCTCATCCGCCCCGCATCGGTCCCGCCCGCGGCCTACGCTGGGCCTTACTCGGCGCAGATGGGACCTGGCACCCCGCAACCGGGCGTGCAGCCGGGGAGCATGGGACACATGGCGACCGGACAGGGCGCTCCTCCGATGCGTCCCGCCGCGCCTTCCTACGCTGGCAACACCGGCTCCAACTCCTGGTCGGCCACCGATGGCGGGCCCCCGAAGAAGTCGCCCGTTGGGCTCATCATCGGCGCTGCGGCGGGCTTCCTCCTGCTCGTGGGTGGAGGCATCACAGGCGTCGTGGTGTTGAAGAAGGGGCCAAACGCTGGCGGCACCGCTGGGACCGCAAGCGCCGAGGTTCCGACGGCCACGCCCACGCTCGCCGCCACCGCAAGCGCGGCGCCCACGATCGCTTCGCCTCCGCCGAGCGCGACGGCCACCGCCGAGCCCGTCGCTAGCGCCACTGGGTCGGCAAAAAAGCCCGGCGGCCCCGGGCCTGTCGCGGCGGTCATCCCTCCGAAGGCCACGGCGACTGCGAAGCCGGTGGCGGTCCCGGTCGCAACGCCCACCAACAAGCCACCCACGGGCCTCGGCGGCCGCGGCGACTGACGAACGGGAGCGAAGCACCGGCCTCCTTGCGCTTCGGCTACGAAAGACCGACTGAGTTGTCAGCGTAG
Source organism: Polyangiaceae bacterium (assembly GCA_046351415.1). Classification (GTDB taxonomy): domain Bacteria; phylum Myxococcota_A; class Polyangia; order Polyangiales; family Polyangiaceae; genus JABFRG01. The sequence continues at coordinate 20,907 of JAXLYO010000012.1, forward strand.
GCGTATTCGCGATAGTCTCGTCCGCGACATGCGAAATCGCCTTGTTTGTTCCACACTTCTCGCGACGTTCCTCTTTGCTTCGGGCGCCTCGGCGCAGTCGAAAACCGCCATCGCGGAGGACCTCTACAACAAGGGAAAGACAGCACTCGACGCTGGCCAAGTCAGCGAGGCATGTAAGAAGTTCGCCGAGAGTCAGCGTCTCGACCCCGCTACGGGTACGCTCTTCGCGCTCGCGACCTGCCACGAAAAAGAGGGCAAGTCTGCGAGCGCGTGGGGTGAGTTCCTCGAAGTGGCCGAGCTCTACAAGAAGGCCGGCAAGACGGAGCGTGAAACCGCGGCACGTGAGGCGGCGGGTCGCCTCGAAAAGTCTCTCATCCGCTTGACGCTCTCCATGAGCGATCGTCCGAAGGGCGTCGAACTGAAGCTCGATGGCAATTCGCTTTCGGACGGCATCCTCGGTAGCGCCGTGCCGGTCGACCCGGGCGATCACACCCTCATCGTGACCGCGCCGGGCAAGAAGCCCTGGGAGCACGCTTTCAAGATCGAGAAGTCGGCCGCGAATACGAAGCTCGACATTCCGGCGCTCGTCGATCTTCCTCCGGAAGAGAAGAAAGCTCCGGGCGAGCCGCAGATCATCGTGCAACGGGTCGGGAGCGAAGACGACCCGGGGCAGGCGCGACGTACGGTCGGCTGGCTCACCATCGGAGGCGGCGTTCTCTTGGGAGGTGTGGCCCTCGCGGTCGACCTCGGCGTTGCGCTCCCGAAAGCCAAGGAAGCGAGCGACGACAAGGACAAGCCCGAGTTCAACGGTCCCATCGCTGAAACGATCAAGGCGGCCGACAACGGCCTCGGAAGTTGCGACTCGGCCTTCGCGAAGGCGACGGACCTCCAGAAGCAAGCGGGCGGCGTCGCCTTCGTCCAATCGACCTGCGACAAGTACAAGAGCGCCCGCAGCCTCGTTACCGTGAGCGCCATCCTCGGTATCGCAGGCGGTGTCGCGGTCGTCACCGGTGTCGTCCTCGTCCTCACGTCGTTCGGCAAGGCCGAGCCGAAAGAGAAGAAGGCGACGAACGGGGTCAAGCTGACGCCGCTCTTCGGGCCGACGAACATCGGTCTCGCCGGGACGTTCTGAGGCTCACGCGCTTCTGCGCGCAGACGCGCTTCTGCCCTCGTACTCGGGTGCACCCCGGGCGGGGGCGGTCACGGCTCGATCTTGAACACGAAGCGATCGCTCGCGCCGCCGAACACGCGCACCGTCGAGCGCTGGGTCTTGCCGCGTGAGGGCACGCACTCGATGGTGTGAGCACCGGGTGTGAGTTCGACCATCTGAATCGGCGTCGGCCCGCGGGGCACACCATCGATGGCAATCAAACAGGACAGGGGCTCCGAAGCGATGGACAGGTGACCGCGCGCTTTCGATGTTCCGGAAGCAGAGGGAAGCATGTCGACGTGAATGACCGGCGGCACCGTAGGCTCGGGCGCTGTCTCTCGCGTCGTATGCGTGCGCGATGATGCGCTGCCCTCGGCGTTCGCAGCGCCGCTCGCAGATTGCATGTGGCTCACCGTGAAGAGTGCCGCCACCCCGATGACGACGACTGCGAATGCGACGCCGCCCATGAGCAACAGCGCGGTCGGGTTGCGTTGCAGCGTCTCGAAGAAGCCCTGCTGTGCGTTGGGCCTCGGGGGAGGAGGCGGAGGTTGCGAGATCGTCGTCGACTGCGGAGTCGCGGACGGGGGCGGAACGCTCGGCGAGTGGTGGTACGCCATGGCCGGTGGTCGATCGCTCGGACGCACGACGGGCAGGGCGCTGGTCGCATCGGGGTCGGAAGGGAGCAAGCCCGACGCGGGCGCGGGGATGCGCAGCTGCGCGGACTCGAGGTCGGGCAGGGCGAGCATCAACCGTTCGGCGACATGGTCGAACGTCGCGGGACGCAACGCCGGGTCGGAAGCGAGGCAGTCGCGCACGATACCGCGCATCGACTCAGGAACGTGCGGCGCCTCTTCGTCGATGCTCTTCGGCTTGCCGGTGGCGATTTTGACGATCAGCGCGTTGAAGTTGGGGGCATCGAAAGGACGCGTGCCGCAAAGCGCCTCGAACAGGATGGCGCCGAACGAGAAGATATCGGAGCGGCCGTCGATGCGGATCTCGCCGCGCGCTTGCTCCGGGCTCATATAGAGCGGCGAGCCGAGGACCGTTCCGGCGATCGTGAGGGCGTGCACTTTGCCCGTCTCTTCGCCGAGGAACTTGCTCACGCCGAAGTCGAGCACCTTCGGAACGGGCCTTCCGTCGCGCTCCTTGTGGAGGAAGATGTTCGTGGGCTTGAGGTCGCGGTGAATGACGCCGCTGCGATGCGCTGCCGAGAGCGCGCGTGCGACCTCCACCATGACGAACGTGAGCTCCGAGAGCGTCATCGGCGGTTGTTGCCGACGAAGGGCCGTTTCGAGCGTCACGCCCGTGAGCAGCTCCATCACGAGGAAGAGCGAGCCGTCGTCCGTTTGGCCGACGTCGATGACTTCGATGATGTTCGGATGATCGATGCGGGCAGAGACCTTCGCCTCTTTCAGGAAGCGATCGACGGCTTCCTTCGTCTTCGCGACGCTCGGGAGCAAGAACTTGATCGCGAACTGCCGCTCGGTGAACGTGTTCGTTGCAGACCACACCGATGCCATGCCCCCGGTGCCGAGGATCTGGTTGAGGCGATACTTGCCGGCGATGACTTGTCCAGATTCGAGCATGGCTAGAGCGTCATCCCTCCATCGACTACGAGGGTGTGGCCGGTCATGTAGCTGGATGCGTCACTCGCGAGGAACGTGACGGCGCTTGCGATCTCCGACGGACGTCCTGCGCGTCGCATCGGTGTGCGCCGCATGACTTCTTCGTTCAGTGTGTCGTTCTTCAAGACGGCACTCGCGAACTTCGTGTCGACGAAACCCGGTGCGATGGCATTGACGCGAATGTTCGCCGCAGCAAGCTCGACCGCGAGCGTCTTGGTCATCGAAAGGATGGCCGATTTCGTCATGGCGTAAACGCCTTGCAGGGGAGAAGCACTGATGCCGGCGATGCTCGCTACTTGCACGACAGAACCAGGTCGATTCGCGCCGACGAGGTGTTTTGCGAAGGCGCGCGTCATCCAGAAGTAACCCTTGAGGTTCACTTCGAATGTCTTGTCCCACGCGCCCATGTCGACGTCGAGGAACGGACCGAAGTGCGGATTCGTCGCGGCGTTGTTGACGAGCACGTCGACGCGTCCGAATTGCTTCACCGCTTGGGCAACGAGTGCCTCACAGTCGGACTCCTTGCCTGCGTGAGAAACACATCGAAGGACCCGATCACTCGGAAGGTCGGCGAGGACCGTGTCTTCCATCTTGCGAGAACTCACGACGATGCGCGCACCGTGATCGAAGAGCGAGCGCGCGATGGCTTCACCGATGCCACGACTCGCACCCGTCACGATGGCCACACGACCGTCGAGTGAGTAAGTGTCCCTCATTGTCGGGCAGAGACATACCACGTCCCAGCTGAACGCATAGTCCCGTGGGTCAAATAATTGGTTGACGCAGTGCGCTACCTCGCGGGAACCACACGGGAATGTGCCTAGGACGCCACCAGCGTGGCAATTGTCATGATTGTGGCATGGAGTGTCACTTTATGGGCAACCAGGTTGGCCCTGTGCCCAGCTGCCAAACCAGTGCCCGCAGTGTCAGCTGGCGAAGACGCCGAGTTTCCGAAAGCGCGCGTACCGCTGTTCGACGAGCTCTGCTCCACTCATGCTCGAGAGCTCCCGAAGCGCCGTCTCCAGGGCTTCGGCGACGTACGATGCAGCCTTGGCCACGTCGTGATGCGCGCCCCCTGCGGGCTCTTGGATGACTTCGTCGACGACGCCGAGCCGGAGCAGATCGGGCGCGGTGATCCCCAGCTTCGATGCCGCCTCTTCGGCTTTGGCGCCGTCCTTCCAGAGAATCGACGCGCAGCCTTCGGGCGTGATGACGCTGTAGGTACCGTACTCGAGCACATTCACGCGATTCGCCACTGCAAGCGCAAGGGCGCCGCCGCTTCCGCCTTCACCGATGATGGTCGTGACGATGGGGACCTCTGCGCGCGCCATCGAAGCGAGACATGCGCCGATGGCTTCACTCTGGCCGCGCTCTTCGGCGCCGATGCCCGGATAGGCGCCAGGGGTGTCGACGAACGTGAGGATCGGAATGCGGAACTGGTTGGCCAGTTCGTACATGCGCTTCGCTTTGCGGTAGCCCTCGGGATGCGGCATGCCGAAGTTGCGTCGCAGGTTGTCTTTGACGCCGCGGCCCTTTTGGTGCCCGACGACCATCACGCGCCGCCCACGGAAGCGGGCGAGGCCGCACACGATGGCGGCGTCTTCCGCGAATGATCGGTCGCCGGAGAGCTCTACGAAGTCTTCGCAAATGCGCTCGATGTAGTCGAGCGTGTACGGGCGCGCCGGGTGGCGGGAGAGCTGCACCTTTTGCCACGGCGAGAGGTCCGAGAAGATCTCGCGGGCGAGCGTGACGGCCTTCTCTTCGAGCTTACGGAGTTCGACCTGTAGCTTCGCGTCGGGTTGAGCGACCTTCCGCAACGTACGCACGTGCGACATGAGGTCTGCGATGGGTTTTTCGAAAGGCAGGACGAAAGTCGCCATGGGAATGGATGCAATAGCGCAGAAAGAAGCTGAGGTCGCGGGCGGGACTTACGGAGTGGAAGGCGGGGGTAAAGGCACGGGCAGCTTGCCGGGGAGTTCAGTGTCCTCCTCGGACTTTTCGCGCAGAATGTTGAAAATGCGGAGGGGCTTTTCTTTGCCCTTGAGCGCCGCAGGTTTCAGCTCTTCGTACTCGAAGCGATTTCCGAGGCGCGCGAGCGTGCTCTCGCTCACGATGATTTGCCCAGCGGCGGCGATGCCGCAGAGGCGCGCGCTGGTGTTTGCCGTGTCACCGATGACCGTGTAGCTGAGGGACTTGGAGCTGCCGACGTAGCCGGCAACCAGCCCACCCGTGTGGATGCCGATGCCGATCGCGAGCGGCGGCGCGTTCTTTTCGATCTGTCGGCGATTGAAACGGCCGAGCACTTCCATCTGTTCGAGGGCGCATTGAACGCTGCGTACGGCGTCTTCCGCGTGAAGCTGCGGCGCGCCCCAGAAGGCCATGATGCCGTCGCCCATGAACTTGTCGAGCGTGCCCTCGAACTTGAAGATCGTCTCGACCATGAGCTCGAAGTACTCGTTGATGAGTTCGACCATCTCCTCTGCGGAGGTGCCTTCACTCATCGACGTGAAGCCGCGAATGTCACTGTTGAAGACGGTAGCTTCGGCGACGCGCACGCCGCCCTTTTTGATTTCGAGAGCACCGCTCACGACGCGCTCGGCAACGTTTGGCGAGAGGAGGCGTGAGAAGCGCTCGCGCATGACGATTTCTTGCTCGATCTTGCGCGCGAGGAGCGTGTTCTCGATGAACATCGTCGCCTGGTTGACGACCGACGTGACGACCTCGAGGTCCTTTTGCTGGAACTGCGCGAGGGCAGGGGAGTCGAGCCAGAGCGCGCCGAGCACTTCGCTTTCGTGCACGAGCGGTACGACCATGGCGCTCGAGATGCGATTCAGGATCATCGACTTGCCCTTCGCCGACGCGAAGTCTTGGGATGCGTCGTGCGTCAGAACCGCGGCCTTCTCCGTGACGACGTGGTTCAAGATGGTGGAGGACACTTCGATGGGGCCTTGCGTGCCGTCTCGACGTTGGGCGGCGCGCGGCTGCAGAGACCCGTCGCTCTCCTTCAAGAGAATGACGCCGCGGTCGGCTTTCACGAACTTGAAGAGCGAACGAAGCACCTTTTCGAGCAGTGCGTCGAGGTCTCGCTCCATCGCGATCTCGCGCGCGAGTTCCCAAGAAATGCGGAGGCGTTCGTAGTCGAGGCGAAGTTGGGCCGCGTCCTGCGCGACTTGATCGAAGGGTGCAAAGCCCTTTGCGGTGGCCTGGATTTGACGCTCGATGGCGCGCGCCGAGTCGAGCATGTCGACGCGCGTGCCTGCGAGTGTCATCGGTCGGGACGGCGCCGGCTTCGCTTGCTGGATGATAGGAGGCGCCTGGCGGTAGGGCTGCGTTCCCGGGTGGCCTTGCGGAAGCGGCGGGCCCGGCGGAACGAAGTGCTGAGGCTGCTGCTGCCCGCCCATGTGTCCCCCGCTTTGGCCCTGACCATGCGCTTGCGGTGATGGCTGCCCCATGGGATTTCGCATGGACGACGGTGGTGCACCGTGACCGTGGGGCGGAGCGTGTCCCTGGCTCGGCGAGCCAATGGGGGTGAGCGCGGGGTTCACGCCTCCGTACGATTGGCGCCCCTGCGATGTGGGAGGGGGCATCGATACGACAGGTGCGCCCTGGCCGCTCCGTGGGCCGAGTGGAATCGTGCCCTGCGGTGCGGATACGGCACCCGGACCGACGCTCGGCATCGGGAAGTTCACGGGGTTCTTGCCGTCGTCGTAGCGCGCGCGCGTCGAGCCGAGGGAGATCTCGTCGCCGTGGCGAAGCCCTTGTTCACCACGCACGCGCTCGCCATTGATGAAGGTGCCATTCAGGCTTCCCAAATCGCGAAGGACGAACGCTTCGCCGCGTTGCTCGATGAGGCAATGCTCTTTCGAAACGATTTTGTCGAGGAGCTGAATGGAGTTGTTCGGATGGCGTCCGAGGCTGTTCTGCGGACGCAGCTCGACGGCTTGTATACCCTCTGCAGTGGCGAGAATCAGCCGGGCCATGGACGTGAGGTGGGATTCTATGATGAGAACGCCGAAGGCTGTAGAACATTCGCTTTCGGGGACCGCAAGAGGGGGAACCGGTGTACGCTCGGAGGTCATGGACAAGCGCGCCCGCAAGGCCCAGTCTCCGGAGAACACAGGCAAACAGCGGCCGAAGCGCAAGACGCTCATCGCGGGTCCGCCCGATCTCACGAACGATGACCCCCGCGACGTGCCCGTGGCGCGGCCTTCCAAGTCTGGCCGTTCGGCCAAGTCTGCCGGCCGCAGCCTGAAAGACAAAGGGGTCGACATCCGAAGGCCTCCGGTACCGCCGGCGCCTACATCGTGGCACGACGTAGGTCTCACCACCCCGACTTCGCGCGATCTCAACCGCGTTCCGGTCGAGAGCCTCGTGCGCAGGACTCCGGAGGCGCTCCTGCCGGAAACGCCCCACGAAACCCCCGGTCTGTTCCAGCTCGTCGGGTCGACCGCGCGCCGGGCGCTCCTCTTGGGCCTCACGGCGCGTGAGCCGAACTTCCATGTGTTCGTCGCCGTCGATCCGGACGTCGCGATCGAGGAGGACATCGTCGGGTTCGCTGAACGCTTCACGCGTGACAACCCGACGCCCCAAGATCTCGTATACGTGCATGACTTCGATCACCCCGAGGCCCCGACGGCCCTATGCCTGCCCCCGGGTACTGGCCCTGCGTTCGTAGAGGCGATGACGCTGCTCGTCGAGCGACTCCGAAACGAAATCCCTGCGCTCACGCAGCACGAGGCGCTGAAGGCCGCGCAGATCGAGCTGGCCGCACGACTCGAAGGGCGCCAGAAGGAGCTCGTTTCCGGCATCGAATCGACGGCGAAGACACTCGGCTTCGGCATTCGAACCGTGCAGGGAGGCCTGCAGACGTTTCCGATCTTGCACGGGAAGCCTCTCACCCCCGAGCAGTTCGGAGTCCTCGACGAATCGACGAAGCGCGCGCTTGCAGATGCCGAGGAACGGCTCACGAAAGAAGTCGAAAAGGCAGCGTCGATGGTTCGCGAGGAATCTTCGCAGTACGAGGAAGCGAAGAGCGAAGCGTTTCGAGCCGCCGCCGAAACGGTGATTGGTTTGTCGCATGGAGCAGCTTCGAGAAGCGCTCGGCGACTTCGAGACGGCGTCCAGGCCATTCAGCGCGCGTCGAAGAGGCGCTCATGTCGGATTGGCGCGACTTCCTCGTCGAGAACCCGGGTACCACCGACGAAAGCGAGCAAGACCCGGAGCACGCGCAGAATCTTGCGCGCTTCCAGGTAAACCTCCAAGTGACCCACGAGCCGGGTTCGCCCCCGCCCGTCGTGTACGAAACGAATCCGACGTATCCGAACCTCTTCGGCTACCTCGAACGCCGTATGAAGTATGGCGCGCTTCTCACCGACTACACGCGCGTGAGGCCCGGAGCGTTCCATCGCGCGGCAGGCGGCGTGCTCGTCGTGCGCGCCACCGACCTCATGACGGACCCGATCATCTGGGAGCGCACGAAGCGTATCTTGCGCGAACGTCAGATTGCGCCCGAAGACCCGCTCGGGCCCCTCGGCTTGTACGCGACGACCGTGCGCCCGAAGCCGATGCCGGTGCCACTGCGCATGATCGTCGTCGGTACCTCGGAGAACTACTCCATCCTGCTCGACGCGGATCCTGACTTTGCGGCGCTCTTCCGCGTGAAGGTCGAGATCGAATCGTCGGTGCCGCGCACGGACGAGAGCATCGTCGCGCTCGACGCGCAAATCATGAAGATGGCGAAGGCCCGCAACTGGGGCACGTTCACACGCGGAGCCCGCGCGAAGCTCATCGATATCGCCATGCGCCTCGCGGGCGATCAGGAACGCCTCAGCATCATGCTCGGCCCCGTAGAAGAGACGGCGGCATTCGCGAGCGCTCTCGCCGCTGCGCGAGGCCTCGAAATGAAGGCCAACGACGACCACGCCGGTGACAAAGGTGTCCCGAGCTTGCGGCGTCCGTTCAGGGCCTCGCAAATTCCTTCTCCAGATCATCCTGTCACGGAAGAAGAGGTGCTTCTCGCTTGGCGTGAGCGAAGGGAACGTACGGGGGCTGCCGAGCGGCAGTTCCGAGACCTCATTCTGCGCGGCGAGATCTCCGTCGAGACGGCCGGTAGTCGCGTGGGCGTCATCAACGGCTTGTCGCTGCTCATCATGGGCGACGTCGAATTCGGTCAGCCGATGCGCATTTCCGCAGTCGTTGCCCTCGGTCGTGAGGGACTCGTCGATGTCGAGCGAGAAGCGCAGCTTTCGGGTGCCATCCACACGAAGGGTGTGGCCATTTTGCGTGGCTATCTGGCGGGCATGTTCGGCCAGGAGCGCCCCGTCAGCCTCCGAGCCCAACTCGCCTTCGAACAGAGCTACGGCGAGATCGACGGCGACAGCGCGTCATGTGCGGAGCTCTACGCGCTCCTCTCTGCGCTTGCAGACGTCGGTATCGACCAAGGCATTGCGGTCACGGGAAGCATGAACCAGCTCGGCGCTGTACAGGCCGTGGGGGGCGTGTGCGGCAAGATCGAAGGGTTCTTCGACGTGTGCAATGCACGGGGCCTCACGGGGACGCAGGGCGTCCTCATTCCGAAGAGCAACCTGCCCCACACCGTGCTGCGTGACGACGTGGTCGCGGCGGTCGAAAAGGGCCTCTTCCATGTCTACGCGGTCGACAATGTTGCCGCGGGCATCGAGATTCTCACGGGGCTTTCCGCCGGGACGCGCGACGCATCGGGTCGCTTTCCGGCGTCGAGTATCTTCGGTCGCGTCGAGCGGCGCCTCATCGAGATCGCCGAGCGTACGAGGCAAGCCGAGGGTAGTCCGCAGGCGCCGGCCGCCCACGACTCCATGGAGGACGTGAGCGTCGCAGACCTCGGCGGAGAAGACCGTTAGTCACTTGCGCGCCCCTGCACTCGCTCTGTTTGCGATTTTCGTGATGGCTTGCGGTGCAAGCAAGCCGATCACGCGCGACTTCGGTGCTCGATACGAGCAAGGCCGAGTCGTGCCGGGCGACGCCTATGCTGCGGCACTTCGTGGCGCCATCGCCGAAGCATCTGGGGACCATCGCCTCGCCAAGCGCGAGTACGATCGCGCGTCAGACCTATTTCCGGACGACCCCGAACTGTCGACACGTAGCGCGGCAGCGAGCTGCGCGCTCAAGCCCGACGCGACGGCGCTCGAGGACGTGACGCGCGCGCACGAAAACTACGTTCCAGCATGGGTAGCGCTCGCCCGTTGTTATGAGCGCATGGGTGAGCCCGGTCGCGCCAGGGGCGCAAAGACCAAGGCCGCATCGCTCGCACCGGGGAGCGAAGGAACCACGATTGACGCATTTGCCGAGGCGACGTTTCTCCGCGACAGTGGCGCGAGCTACTTCGCAGCGGCGGTACAGGCCGGAGCTGCGGGCGATGGACCTCTCGAAGTGTGGGCGTATGCGCGAGCGGCAGACCTGTCGATGGTACGTCGAGCAGACGTTGCGCGCGTCGCCTCTGACTTCGTGCTCGCGGGGCGTTGGATCGACGCCCGTGTGCTCGCCGTGCGACTCGTCGAACTGGGCATGCGAGGGGGAGCGCCCCTCCGGGTGCCGAGTTCCCTCGGGAAGCTCGCCGTCGACGCAGCGCTGCTCGACAATGACGCCGGGGCGGCGATGGCACGAGCGCATGCCTTGCGCATTCCCCTCGCGGAGGTTGCCTTGCGTGCCTTTGTGCTCGGAAGGCGTGGCCTGTCGCGCTCGCTCTTCTCGCTCGTGCTCGCGACCGAGCCGGAGAGCGGCGATGCGCGACTCGCAGCGACGCTCGATGGTGAGGGCACCCTCGGTGATGCTCCGTCGCTGTCACGCTTCGGTCGCTTGGTGCTCTCGGCCGAGGTCCTTCGCTCGGGGGTCGATGCGGACGTGGCGGCGAACGTTCTCGGAGAGCGCAAACCCGACGTCGAAGACGTAGAGGACCCACTCGTTCGAAAGTTGCTCGTGACCCTCGCTATGGCCGGGGCGCTGCGACCGACGCAGGCGATGCTCGATGTCCGCGTGGAGGCGAACCTTCGCGCCGGGAAGGAGCCGCCGGAAGGCCTTCTTCACTCGCCGTCGCTCGACCGCGTGAGGAGCGTCGCGCGGGGGGGGAAAGCCGAGTTTCGGTCGGCAGAGGTGTCGCAGGAGCCGCTCGCTGCGTTTGCCTGGTGCAAACAACAGAGCGCCGGAGATCGCGAGCGTTTGCGCCAGGTGGCAGCACTCCACAGTCGCGACCCGCTGGTTACTTCGACTTGTAAGTAAGAACGAAGTCTTGCGTCGTCGTCTGGCCTTCGCGCACGTCGACGGTAGCTTCGGCTTTGTCCTTCGATGCGTTCAAGAACGCGGGGTGCATCGCATGTGCTTTGACTTTGCCAACCGGCACGTTGGGAATGCGGTACTTCCCGAGGGCCGCGGTCGTCGAGGTGAGCGGGTTCATGGCAATGAACGTCTCTACGCGCATGTAGCGATGGTCGACCGTGTCGACGATCGCGAAGCGGCCCGGCTCCTCCGGAAAGAAAACGATGGGGTCCGTCTTGGGTGCGACGATGCGAATGGTCGAGGTCTTGAGTCCTGCCATTTGCGGTCCGTAGTAGTGGTGCGGTGCAGGGGTGTCTTCGTTGCGGACGTGAATCTGCTGCCCGAGCATCGCGACGACGGTGCGACGATCGTAAGCGCAATCTTTGATGGTGAGCACCGCCGGCTCTTTGGGGACCGGAATGAAGAACTTGCCGTAGTCGGTGACGCCGACAACTGCGTCGAGCAGCGGCCGCTTCGCCGTCGGGCTCATCTTGAGTTCGGCCGGTCGCTCGTCCCGGAAGATGGGACCGTGCATGGCGCGGGCGGCAGGGGTGTCGCAGGTGCCGAACGGCGCGTCGAGCGTTCCTTGGGCGTCACCGACGACATAGACGCTTCCCTCGATCGTTCCCGTGGGGCCCGAGTAGGTAGGCAAGTTGTCCGGGTTCGTGAGCTTGAGGAGCCGTTCGGACGTCTTCACGAACGAGGGGCCCGCATCTGCGCTCTTGTCGATGCCGCCGGGCGTGTCCGGGTCGACGACGACCGGACCTGCGAGGCCGGGAAGGAGCAAGCCACCGTCCGGAAGCAGAATGCCCGCTTCCGGTCTCCGTGTTGTCGTCTCTTTGGGAGGGTCGCCCTTGGGAGGGTCGCTCGACTTGCACGCGCAAACCGTCGCGAGCACGGTGAGCACGAGACGAGCGCGCATCAGCTGCGGAGGAGCGAAGCCGCCGCTTCGGTCGCGATTTCGAGCGTACGCGTCGGAGCGAGACCGAGCGCAAGCACGAGGATGGCGCTCAGTACGAGGGCTGCGGTCACGTATCCGGAACGCATGGGCGTCGCGATGGGGGCACCTGCGGCGGGCTCGCGCATGTACATGAAGACGAGAACGCGGAGGTAGTAGTAGGCCGCGAGCACGCTGTTCAAGAACGCGATGATCGTGAGCCAGTGGAACCCTCCCTCGATCGCCGCGCGGAAGAGGAACCACTTGCCAAAGAAGCCGCCGGTCGGGGGAATGCCCGCGAGCGAGACGAGGAAGAGCGCGAACGGAAGAGCGGCCGCAGGATGACGACGGCCGACACCGGCGAGGTCCTCGTAGCTGACCGCTTCGGCGCCGCGTTTACCGCAGAGGATGAGTGCGCCGAATGCTCCCGCCGTCGAGACCGCGTAGGTGACGAGGTAGAAGAGCATGCTGGCGCTCGCACCGGGAGCGCGCATGGTGGCGACCATGCCGACGAGCAGGTAGCCCGCGTGGGCGATGCTCGAGTACGCGAGCATGCGCTTCACGGACTCTTGGCGTCCAGCGATGAGGTTGGCGACCGTCATCGTGATGGCCGCGAGCCAAGCGAGGACCGGCGGCCAACCAGAGGCCCACGACATGGACCGCGGGTCGCCGAAGCAGGTGAGCAGGACGCGCATCATCATCGCGAAGGCGCCGGCCTTGACGACGACGGCCATGAACGTCGTGGCCGGGGTGGGGGCACCCTCGTAGGCGTCAGGGGTCCACATGTGGAACGGCACCGCGCTCACCTTGAAAGCGAGACCGGCGACGAGAAGGATGAGCGCGACGATCACCATCGGGTTGCGCATGGCGCCCGTCTTGAGAGCACTTCCGATGCCCACGAGGTCGGTGTGACCCGTGGCTCCGTAGAGCAGCGCGAAGCCGTAGAGGAGAATGGCTGCGGCGAAGGACCCGAGCAGGAAGTACTTCATCGCACCCTCGACGGAGCGAGCCGAGCCGCGGCGGAACGCAGAGAGCGCGTAGACGCCGAGGGACATCGTCTCGAGGCCGAGGAAGAGCGTGAGCACGTCCGTCGCACCGGCGAGAATCATCGCGCCGAGACCCGAGAAGAGGAGCAGCGTGTAGAACTCGCCACGCTCGAGGCCGTGCTCCCGCAGGTAGCCACCGGCGAGCAGGGTCGCGAGTGCTCCGGCGAGACACATCAGCCCCTCGAAGAAGAGCGTGAAGCGATCGACGACGAGCCAAGGTGCGAGCGCCTCGAGCCCCTGGATGTTTTCCGGCCCATAGAGCCAGACACCTGCAGAACAGAAGAAGCCCGCGAAGAAGACCACCGTGGCGCCGAGGGCGAGACCAGAGGGGCTATCGGGGTTCTTTGCCGAAGCGCGGCTGAGCGCCTCGGCGAGCATGAGCATGAGCGCCCCGACCGTCACGACGAGCATCGGCGAGAGTGCGAAATAGAGCATCATTTGCCGGCTCCCTTCGCGGCGGTGTCGTTGTCACCGCGTTCCGAACCTTGCGGCGGCGGTGGAGGTGCGGGCGGGGGTGGAGCTTCCGCGGCGCGGTCGATGAGCTTCGTCGGGCCACGGTAGTAGCCCGTGTCGGCGTCTTTGCCGACCGGGTTCTGCGCGATGCGGTTCTCGAATTCGGTGCGGACGCGCTCGCAGGCGCCATGCATCGGGTCGAGGAAGATGCGCGGGAAAAGACCGATGACGAACACCATCGCGACGAGCGGAGCCGCAGCGATGAGCTCGCGCGGATTCATGTCGGAGAGGTGCTTGTTCTCCTTGTGCTTGATGGGCCCGAAGAAGACCTTCTGGACCATGCTGAGCATGTAGAGCGCCGCGAGAATGACGCCGAGGGTCGCGCCGATCGCGAGCATGCTGTGCTGCTGCGAGTGCGTCGAGTTGAACGTGCCGGTGATGATCATGAACTCACCGACGAAGCCGTTCGTCCCGGGGAGCCCGACGCTTGCCATCGTCGCGACGATGAACAGCGCGGCGTAGACCGGCATGACCTTGGCGATTCCGCCGAAGTCGTCCACATGACGCGTGTGACGGCGATCGTAGATGACGCCGACCAAGAGGAAGAGCAGGGGCGTCGAGATGCCGTGGTTGACCATCTGGAGGACGGACCCCTCGATGCCCGAAGGCGTGGCCGAGAAGATGCCGAGCATGACATACCCGAGGTGGGCGACCGACGAGTAGGCGACGAGGCGCTTGATGTCGTCTTGCTTCCAAGCGACGAGCGCACCGTAGAGAATGCCACCGACCACTGCGACGCCCGCGAGAATGGCGCCGAACTCCGCAGATGCCTCGGGGAAGAGGCCCATGCAGAAGCGAAGGTAACCGTAGGTACCCATCTTCAACATGATGGCCGCGAGGATCATACTGCCTGCGGTCGGAGCTTCGGTGTGCGCGTCCGGCAACCACGTGTGGAGCGGGAACATCGGTACCTTGATGAGGAACGCGAGTGCGAAGGCGCCCCAAATCCAACGTTGTTCGCCGTGCGTCATGAGCACGCGTTGGAGCTCGAAGAAGTCGAACGACGGGTGGCCTGCGAGCTTGCTGTACTGGTAGGCCATGTACAGAAGGGCCGCGAGCATCAAGATCGAGCCGAACATCGTATAGAGGAAGAACTTGATCGCGCTCTTCACGCGGTTCGTTCCACCCCAAACGCCGACCATCACGTACATCGGGATGAGGGTCATTTCCCAGAAGACGTAGAAGAGGAAGAGGTCGACCGAGACGAACGTTCCGATCATCGCGCCTTCGAGGAGAAGGAGCGCGAAGCACCAGTCTTTGAGGCGAGTTGTGATCGAACCGAACGACGCGTAGGTCGCGATCGGGACGATGAACGCCGTCAAGATCACGAGCCAGAGCGAGATGCCGTCGAGCGCGACGTGGTAGCGAACTCCAACGCTCGTGAGCCACGGGACGTCGTGGTTGAAGTGCCAGCCGCGGCCCATCTGCACCTGCAGTAGCGGGATGCAGAGCGCCAGCGTGGCGAGCATGATGAAAAGCGTGAATGCCCGCAGCGTGGCGTGGGCCTGTCGCGGCAGGAACAGCGTGAAGACCGCGCCGCCAATGGGGAGGCCGATGAGCCATGTGAGCGTCGTTGCCGACTCCTTGACCGGTTCGTCCGACGTCTCCGCACCGGGCCACATGCGCACCACGAAGAGCGTGATGAAAAACGCGATGGCTGCGAAGGCGGCGCGCGTCTTGGCGGACCCGGCCACCCGGGCGGGCATGAGCGACGCAACCGCGGCTGCAAGGAGCAGCGGAAGCGAGCCACTCACGTAGCGAGCGGCGATGACGCCGATGGCGGCGATGAACAAGTAGCGAACGAGCTCACCTGCGGTGATCGGCGGCAATGCTTCCGCGCCGCTTCCAGGCTTTTCGTGGGAGTGATCTACGTGTGCCATGGCTCAGTTCTGTCCTAGCTGCTCGAGTGCCTCGGCGGCCGGTTTCGGTCGCGAGATGGTCACGGGTTTCTTCGCGACCATGCCGAATGCATTCTGCACGCGAAGTTCGATCGTCTTCGACTGGCCCGGTTCCAGCTTGATGGCCGGAGCGTGGTCGGAGCCGGTGAAGACCGACTTCTCGGGCTCTTTACCTGGGTCGTCTAGCCACTTGTATCCGTAGCCGAAGCCCGGTGCGGCGATGACGTCGTAGTTGCCTTCGCCTTTGTCGACCACTTGCACTTCGGCGTGGGGCGCGACGAGGAAGTAGCCGACCGCGCCCAAGCCGAGCACCATGGCGCCAGCATAGACGTGAACGACGCCGCTCTGGAAAGCTCGGAGGATGGTCCCGAAGAGCGCGGTCAGCAGGGACGTCAACTTGGCGATGATGCCGTCGACGATGCTTCGGTCAGTCCATTCGAACGTGTCGGCGAGGGCGTCCACGCCGGAGAGGGCAGTGTAGTCGTAGAGCTCGTCGACGCGCCACTTGTCGAGCAGCAGCTTGTGCAGCTTCGGCACGGCTTCCGCCCACGAGCGCGCGGGAGCGCCCTTTTGAACGATGTACACCCAGTATGCGAGACCGCTGCCGCTCGCGAACGCCGCGAAGGCGCCGCCCGTGCAGAGCCACTCGAGCTTCTCGGCGTCCGGTCGGACGGCGATGCCCATGCCGTGCTTCGTCGCTGCCTCGAAGACTGGCTCGAGCCAGTGGTCCATAGGAAGTGCGTGCAAGTGGAGCACGTGCTTGAGGAGCACCGGGTTCAGGAGCAAGCCGGCGAAGGCCGCGAACGTCGCAAGGATGATGAGGGGGACCGTCATTTGCCAGGGCGACTCGTGCGGAGCGCGGCCCGGAGCCGTGAGGTCTTCCTCGTGATGGTGGTGATTGTCCTCGTCGTCGTCGTGGGCGCCTGCGAGCGCATCGGGCGTCGCATGTGCCGTCACATCGGCCGGGTCGGGAACGCTCGCCATCGAGGGACGTCCAATCTTCCAACCTCGGAATTCACCGAAGAAGGTCAAGAACAAGAGACGGCACATGTAGAATGCAGTCATCGTGGCGGCGGCGAGGCCGACCCAATAGAGGGCAGGGCCGATCCACTCCGGCGGCACGTAGAACTTCGCGCCCTTGTCTTGGTACTTCTTCGCGAGCTCCGAAAGCACGAGCCGGTTGCTCATGGCCTTGTAGAGGATCTCGTCTTTCGAGAAGAAGCCGCTCGTCAACGGGAAGCCAATGATGGCGGCCGTCGATACGGCGAAGGTCCAGAACGTGTAGGGCATGTACTTGCGCAGGCCGCCCATGTTCCGCATGTCTTGGGACTTTTCGTCGTCGTGTATGCGCGCATGCATCGCGTGGATGACGCTGCCGGCCCCGAGGAAGAGGCAGGCTTTGAAGAATGCGTGCGTGAAGACGTGGAAGAAGCCCGCCGTGAAGGCACCCATGCCGACGCCGAGGAACATGAACCCGAGCTGGGACACGGTGCTGTAGGCGAGGACCTTCTTGATGTCGTTTTGGACGAGCGCGATGGTTGCTGCGAGGAAGGCAGTCGCTGCGCCCACGATGGCGATGGTCATCATGACGCCGGGGGCGAGCACGAAGACGAACGACAGACGGCAGACGAGGTAGATGCCGGCCGTGACCATGGTGGCCGCGTGGATGAGCGCCGAGACGGGCGTCGGACCCGCCATGGCGTCGGGGAGCCACACGTAGAGCGGGAGCTGCGCGCTCTTGCCGGTCGCTCCGAGGAGGAGGCAGAGCGAGATGGCCGTGGCCGCCGTCATGGTGATCGGGTGCTCCGGCTGGAGGAACTTCATCACGCCCGTGAAGTGGCCACCGCTGATGGGCCAGACGTGGACCTGATTTTGCTCGCTCGGGGTGAGGAGCGAGAGCGAGCCCGACTCGATGCCCTTCCAGTCGAGGGCCCCCGTGTAGTGCACGAGGAGGAACATGGCGCAGATGAGGCCGAAGTCGCCGATACGGTTCGCGATGAAGGCCTTCTTGCCGGCCGCCGCATTCTCCATCTTCGGGTACCAGAAGCCGATGAGGAGGTACGAGCAGAGACCGACGCCCTCCCAACCCACGAAGAGCACGGCCATGTTGTCGCCGAGCACGAGGATGAGCATCGAGAAGACGAAGAGATTCAGGTACGCGAAGAAGCGCCAGTAGGCCTTGTCCTTCTCCATGTAGGACGAGGCGTAGAGGTGAATCAGGAAGCCGACGCCGGTGATGACGAGCATCATGACGCCCGAGAGCGCGTCGACGCTGAACTTGAGCGAGATGGGGACTTGGCCATCGCCCTTGCCGGACGTGTAGAGCCATTCCCATGCCGTCCAGAAGAGCTTCACGTGCTCCTGGTGGACCACGGTCACCCCGTGCTCGGTGACCTCACTCTGCGTGAGACCGACTTGCGTATCGAGCGCCGCGACGGTCACGAGCGCGATGAGGAAGCTTGCGCCAACGGACGCAAGTGCCATGAGCCGGACGGCGTCCTTACCGAGGCGCTTGCCCCAGACGCCATTCACGAAGGCGCCGAGGAGCGGCATGAGCAAGATGAGGCCGAGGGGCGTGAATTCTTGCGGACTGAAGAGAGAGAGAAGTTCTTTCATGAGTTCAGACTTCCGCTAGTTCCGGAGCAAATCGGCTTCGTCCGAACGGACAGTGCGTTTCACGCGGAACAAGGCAAGGACGATGGCAAGACCGACGGCCGCCTCGGCTGCTGCGACCGCGATGACGAAGAAGGCGAGCACCTGGCCGGTATTGACACCGGGCCTCGCTCGATTGAACGCGACGAGCGCAAGGTTCGAGGCGTTGAGCATGATTTCGATGCTCATCAACGTGACGAGGATGTTGCGGCGCAACAGAAAACCCGCGCCGCCGATGATGAACAGAATGGCCGACAGGGCCACATAGTGTTCAACCGGAATCATGACTTGCCTTTCCCGGAAGCATCTCCGGCATATGAAGCGTGGAGTTCGCCGTGCTTGCCCTTTGCAATGGCGACGGCGCCGACGACGGCAACGATGAGCAGAGCGCTCGAGAGCTCGAAGGGCACGATGCCATCCGTAAATAAGTACTTACCGATGGAGTCGATGCTTCCGAGCTCCGGCGGCGCTTGCACCGGGAGCTTCGGCTTGGCGAGCGTGCGACCGAGGAGGACGAGCACGCCCGCACCGGCGCCGACATAGAGGCCTGCACTCGCGAACCTCGGAATGCGACCGGCGTTGTCTCGCGGCGACTGGGCGCTCGGGCCGAGGAGCATGATGACGAAGAGGAAGAGAACGACGATGGCGCCCGCGTAGACGATGAGTTGGATCGTCGCGAGGAACTCGGCGTGGAGCGGGAGGAAGAGCCCCGCGATGCTCACGATCATGAGGAGCAACCCCAGCGCGCAACGGATGGGGTTCGGGCTCGAGATGGCGGCGAGCGCACCGAACACGGCGATGGCCGCACAGACGTAGAAGTAAGCGTGTCCTAGGTTCTCCACGATAGCCCTCTTCCCTTATTCCGCGCCTGCCGTGAGGCGAGCGTCGCGCTCGCGTGTTCGTTCGTGCCTGACGTATGCCTCGAAGTCGGGCCTGAACTTCTTCAAGAACCCGAGGGCAGGCATCGCCGTGCCTTCGCCGAAGGCGCAGATGGTGTTGCCCATGATGTTGTTTGCAACGTCGGCGAGCGTGTCGATGTCTTCCATCGTGCCCGTACCGTTCAGGATCTTCTCGCAGAGGCGAAGGAGCCAGCCGGACCCTTCGCGGCACGGCGTGCACTGGCCGCACGACTCGTGTCGATAGAACTGCATGAGATTGTGCATGGCCGCGACGGGGCAGGTGCCTTCGGCCATCACCGTGATGCAGCATGTGCCGAGCATGGTGCCGACACCGCGCATCGTGTCGACGCCCAGCGGTACGTCGAGGACCGATTGGCCGTGCCACGGGTGGAGCGGAGACTTTTCGTCCGGCGCGTGCACGAACTCGTCGGCACGGAGCACCGGGGTCGAGGAACCGCCCGGGATGACCGCGAGTAGCTTCTTGCCGCCCGTGACACCGCCGCCGAGCTCGATGAGTTCGCGAATGGTCACGCCCACTGCGAGCTCGTGGACACCAGGCTTGTTCACGTGGCCATTCACGCCGAAGAGACGCGAACCGCCGTCGTTCAAGTGGTGGAGCGAGGAGAGCTTCGAGAAGTTCTCGCCGCCCATCGCGATGGCCGTTGGGACGATGGCGATCGTCTCGAGGTTGTTCACCGTCGTGGGGCAGCCAAAGGCGCCGACTTGAGCAGGGAAGGGGGGCTTCAAACGCGGTTCGCCGCGTCGACCTTCGAGCGAATTCAGGAGCGACGTTTCTTCGCCGCAGATGTATGCGCCTGCGCCCGTGTGGACGTACACCTCGACGGGATAGTTCGTGCCGAACGGATTCTTGCCGAGATAGCCCTTCGCCTTCGCTTCCTTGATGGCGCCCCAGAGACGCTCCTTCGAGAGGTGAAGCTCGTCACGCACGTAGACGTATGCAACGTGCGCACCGATGCCGAAGCACCCGATGATGCAGCCTTCGATCACGGAGTGCGGATTCTGCTCCATGATGGTTCGGTCTTTGTGCGTGCCCGGCTCGCCCTCGTCCGCATTGATGACGAGGTACGCGGGCTTCGTGGCGTGGGGCTTCATGAAGCTCCACTTGATGCCCATCGGGAAGCCTGCGCCGCCGCGACCGCGAATGTTCGCTTTCTTCGCTTCGTCGATGAGCGTCTCTTTGCTCATGGAGGTGAGCACGCGCTTCGCGGTTTGGTAGCCGTTGCATTCGCGTTCGTAGACGGGCAGCGTCCATCCCTGGGGCTTGCCGTATACTTTGCTGAGGTAGTCAGTTCGTTTCAGCATGGAGTGTCAGAGGCCTCGCTGCAGCCTTAGCTGCGCAACCGATCCAAAATTTCGTCGACCTTCTCGGCGGTCAGGTTCTCGAAGTAGTCCTTGTCGACCTGCATCATCGGCGCCGTTCCGCAGCTCGCGAGACACTCTGCGGTGCGGAGCGTCACCTTGCCGTCCGGGGTCGTTTCACCGGCGTGGATGCCGAGCTTCTTTTCGCAGTGCTTGAGAATCCCCTCGGAGCCACGAAGCGCGCAGGGAAGCGTGCGGCATACCCAGACTTGGTGTTTGCCGACCGGCTTCTGATTGAACAACGTGTAGAACGTGACGACGCCCTTCACGTGCGCCGGTGGCAAGTCGAGGCGGTTCGCGACGAACTCCACGACTTCGTCCGAGACGTATCCGTTCTGCTCCTGGCACAAATGGAGCGCAGGAATGCACGCACCCATCTTCGTCGGGTACCGCGTCAGTATTTCTGTAAGCTCTCGTTCGCGATCGGCGTTCAGCGCAAAGGCCATCGACCCCTCGTAAAACTGCGTGAAAATTCGGCGGATTTCGCCCGAAACGAGCGGACCGTAGTGTTTGCCGGGCCGCCATGTCAAGGCTTCACATCGGTGAGGGGGCGCATTCCGCAGTTAAGGGATGACCTTGCAGGATTCGCAGGTTTGTCTTGTCGGCTGGACCGCGACCCCATTATGCTCCCGGCGCTCTCGGTTGTGTCCCTGTTGGACGTGGCTCAAAGCTTTCCTGTCGCCGCGCGCACTACTAGGTTGCGCGCTTTCGTTCCTGTCGCAGCGCGCATTCTCAAACCGCGCGCTTTCGTTACCTGAGGAGGAAGACTCGCGTGTTTTGCCCCAACTGCGGAACCCAGAATGCGGAAGGCGTCACCACTTGCGCCAAGTGTAGCTTCAACTTGAGCGGCGGCGGTGCAGCCCCAGCGGCCCCCCCGAAGTTCAAGGGGACGATGCTCATGATGAACCCGCAGCCGGGCGCGCCCCCGGCTCCGTCCGGTTCCGGCGAGGCGGCTCCTCCTTCCGGTCCGCCGCGCGCGGCTCCCGGCAAACTGAAGGGCACGATGGTCGGCGTTGCGCCGCCGGTGGGTGGTGCGGCGTCGCAACCGCAGCAGCCCGTCGCCGCGCCTGCCCAAGACTGGGCTCCGCCGGCAGCGCCGGAATGGAACCAGCAGCCCGTGAATCCGCTTGGCGGAACGATGGCCGCCGACGGCGCCTTCGGTGCGGCTCCTCCGAACCCCGACCCGTACGCAGCCACCGCTGCACCGCCGCAAGATTGGCAGCAGCAAGCGCCGGCGGGCGGGTACGGCGCTCCCGCGGCCGCTCCGCAAGATCAGTGGGGTCAGCAACAAGCTGCGCCGATGGGCGGAGGCTATGGTGCACCTCCGGCGGCTCCTCAAGATCAATGGGGCGCTCCTCCGGCGGCCGCTCCGCAAGATCAGTGGGGGCAAGCTCCCGGTGGCATGGCACCCGCAGCTCCTCAAGATCAGTGGGGCCAGGCCGCAGGTGCCGTTGGTGGCGCCATGGCCGGTGCGGCGGGTGCGGTCGATCAATGGGGCCAGCAAGCGGCCGCAGGCATGGGCGGCATGGTCCCCTATGGCGGCGGGCAGCAGCAGATGCAAGGCATGGGCGGCGGCCAAAAGGGCCAAGTACGCAATGGCCTCATGGTCCTCCTCATCGGTTTCGTGACGCTCGGCATCTACCAGCTCATCTGGTTCTTCACGATTGCCGGTGAAGTGAACCGCTTCCTCGGTCGTGATGCGATCCCGGCCGGTAAGATCCTTCTGCTTTCAATCGTGACCTGCAACCTCTACGGCCTCTACTGGCAGTTCAGCGAGTGTGGCAAGGTCATCCAAGAGGTGCAGCAGCGCGCGGGTATGGCGAACGCCCAGAACCACGGCTTCATGTACCTTATCCCGTACTACAACGTCATCCTCATGCAGGACGAGCTCAACAAGGCTTGGAACGCGTTGCCTTGATCGACGAGGGGTGAGCCGCTGCAGAGTTTCGGCGAAGCAGCCTCATCCTCGACGGCCCCCCCGCGAGCTATCGTGCTCAAGCGTGCGGTTCAGCTCGGGGTCCTCTACGCCATCCTCGGTTTTGCATACGCAAACCCCTGGGTGGCGTTTCCGTGTCCGGCGCGTGCGGTCCTTCGCGTACCCTGTCCGGGTTGCGGCATGACGCGCGCCCTCGGCGAGGTGATGCACGGCCACTTCGCGGCCGCCCACGCACTCCACCCGCTCGTATGGGTCGTCGTTCCGCTCGTGCTGATTGCACTCTGCATCGAAAGCGCGAGCTTCGTTCGTACGGGAGAGTTTGCGCACCTCTCTCGCTCCAAGCGCGCAAATCGCATCGGCGCCGTGCTCGTCGTCCTCCTCTTGGGCGTGTGGGCCGCACGCTTCGCTGGCGCATTCGGGGGGCCCGCGCCCGTGTGAAAGGAGTCAGACGTTGAAGCGGAAGTGTACGACGTCGCCGTCACGCATGACGTATTCCTTGCCTTCGATGCCGAGCTTGCCAGCGTCACGACACTTGGATTCGCCCTGGAGATTCACGAAGTCCTCCCACCAGATGACTTCTGCCTTGATGAAGCCCTTTTCGAAATCGGTGTGAATGACGCCGGCCGCTTGGGGGGCCTTGGCGCCGACCTTCGTGGTCCAGGCGCGGACCTCTTGCTTCCCTGCGGTGAAGAAGGTGAGGAGGTTCAAGAGCTTGTAGCCAGCGCGGATGACCGTGTGGAGGCCCGGCTCCTTGAGGCCCGAGGCCTCCAGGAATTCAGGGCGGTCCTTCGGGTCGAGCGCGGCGATTTGCTCTTCGAGGGCAGCGCAGACAGCGACGATGGGGGCGCCTTCCGACTCGGCATGCGCCTTTAGCGATTGGTAGTGCTTGTTGCCCTCGAGGTTGCCGAGCGAACCCTCGTCGACGTTGGCGATGAAGAACGTCGGCTTCGCCGTGAGGAGCTGCATGTCCCGGAGGATCGTCGGCGCGTCCGGGTTCTCCGGAAGGGGATAGGTTCGTGCGGGCTTTCCGTCATCGAGATGCTTGATGAGTCCCTCGGCGATTTCGAGTGCGAGCTTCTCGGTTGCATTGCCGCCCTTGGCTGCCTTTCGTGCGCGATCCGCGCGCTTCTGGACCGTGTCGAGGTCCTTCAAGCAAAGCTCGGTCGTCACCGTGGCGATGTCAGACACGGGGTCGATGCGATTTTCGACGTGAATGATGTTGCCGTCTTCGAAGCAGCGCGCAACCTGGACGATCGCGTCGACTTCACGAATGTGCGAGAGGAACTGGTTGCCGAGGCCCTCGCCCTTGGAAGCGCCACGCACGAGACCCGCAATGTCGACGAAGTTGATGGTCGTCGGCAGGATGCGCTCGGCGTGCACGACGGAATCGAGTGCATCGAGGCGCGGGTCGGGCACGATGACGACGCCGACGTTCGGTTCGATCGTGCAGAAGGGATAGTTTGCGGCCTCTGCCTTCGCAGTCGAGAGCGCGTTGAAGAGAGTCGACTTGCCGACGTTCGGCAAACCCACGATTCCTACGGAGAGACCCATGGGCAGCCACGTACAATACTAAGGGGGGCGTCGCAAGGCCTGCCCCCTTAAAGGCGCAAAAGGCCGAGACCCTTGACGCATGCCTTTCTCCCGGTAAGGGAGTGGACGTGTCCACGGAAGAGTCCACGAAGAGCGAGAGCACCGCCGCCGAGCATGGGCGAAGAGCGCTCGCGGTCGTGCGCGAGAGCCTTCCGAGGAGCGGTGCAGTATGGGCACAGCTCGCGGCAGCAGCACTCGTGGGAGCCTTCGCGTCGTTCCTCGCGCTTCGTGGTGAGCGCACGCGGGCCCTTCCGGACGAGACCCCCGTGCCTCAAGTGACCCTTGGAGGCGCTCCTTTGCCGCTCGAGGGAAGCGTCGACGATACGCTCGCGGCCGCTCGCACCATCGCGCGAAGCTACTTGGCCGAGACGATCACACTCAAGGTCCCGGACATTCGGGGCGCTTCGTTCGCCTCCGGCACGAAGGAAGAGACGAAAACGCTTTCTCGGTCACGCGAAGACTTCGGCGCGCTCGTCGACTCCGAGCGGCTCACGGCCCTCGTTCGCCAAGTTCGCGACGGACGCTCGGGGCTACGTCGCGCGCACGACCGAGCTGCACGCGGGACGACGCTCGGCCTGCCGCTACCGGTTACGGCCATCAGCGAGCGAGCCATGAGCTCACTCCTCAGCGCAAAAGACGAACTCGATCGGCCACCGGTCGATGCCAAGTACAACCTCGCGAAGAAGACGATTGCCCCGGACGAACCGGGCACGCGCATGGACGTCTTCGGAACGCTCGCGAAGCTCGACGCCGCATTCCAGAAAGGTCAGCGCGAAGTGGAAGTGGTCGTCGAAGTCGTGCCGGCGAAGCGAGGAGCGGGCGTCCTCGGAACCGTGGTGGCCGATGACGTGCTCGGCTACTTCGAGACGAAGTACGCGCGCGATTGGTCACACCAGGCGCGCACGTTCAACTTGCGCATCGCGGCGTCGAAGCTCGACGGATACGTGCTCTTGCCGGGCGAGACCTTCGACTTCAACGAAGTCGTCGGACCGCGCACGGAAGCGTACGGCTACAAAGTGGCGCACGTCATCGCGCAAGGTGAGCTCGTCGATGGCGTCGGAGGAGGCACCTGCCAGGTCGCGGGCACGCTTCATGGAGCGGCGTTCTTCGCAGGGCTCGAGGTCGTCGATCGACGCCCGCACACGCGGCCGAGCTTCTACATCAAGATGGGGCTCGATGCGGCGGTGGCTTATCCAACCGTGAACCTCAAATTGAAGAACACGTTCTCCTTCCCCGTGGTGCTCCACGAGACGATCGAAGACGGCGTCGCCAGAGCCGAAATCCTTGGTCCGAAGCGCACGAGGGACGTGACGTTCATGCGCAAAATCGAAGGTGTCGTTGGCTTCCCGGAGAAAGAAACCGTGGACCCCTCGATTCCGAAGGGCGAGCGCGTGCTCGTCCAGCGGGGGATCCCCGGATTCAAGGTCGTGCGTTATCGCGTCGTTCGCGAAGGGCCGTTTGCCGTCCGTGAACGCATGCCGGACTACTACCCGCCGACGGCGCAAATCTGGAAAGTCGGCAGCGGCGACAAGGACCCGAAGTTCAAAGCCAACGACGACGCCCATCCGGAGTACGTCGGTGACGAGTTCTTGTCGATTTCGCAGGGACCCAACATCCGTGGTCGCGTCATCCCGCCGAAGGGGGGCGGCATGATCGAGTCACGGGTGCCGGGGCGCTACGGTAGCTACGGTTGGACGGTGCGGGCCGGCTTTTCGAAGGACATGGGAAAGACCGCGAAGCCTGCGGACGACGCACCGCCCGGTACCGACTGAAGAGGTTCCTTCAGTTCGCGCCCTGCTGAGGCGTCGTGCGGGGACCGCACACCGCCGTGTTGCCCTGACAGGTGCCGTAGTTGCACGCGCTATTGCCCTGCTGGGTCCTTTTGAGAGAGCCCGTATCGACGCTGGTGCGAACGGTGGAGCGGACACGACGAATTCCGAGCTGGAGCTTTTTCATGAGGGATCCTTTGGTGGAAAGGGAGGGCAGAGGTAAGGGCCACGCCAAGCGCATTGCCCGTGGATTCGAACAAACAACTCTGCATCCGACGTGCCAACCCCTCTGGCGCGCGTTTTCGAGCGATCCCGCGTGCCAAGCCTCTGACTGTCGTGGAATCGACCACGGACTGTTGCTGGGGAGGCCACGCGTGTTGCGGTCAGGCCGCTACGGCACGCAAGTCTGCTAATGTCCCACTTCATGCATTCTCCCCTCGCCGGCAAGCACATCGTCCTGTGTGTGACCGGGAGCATCGCTGCCTACAAGGCCGTGCAGTTCGCACGCCTTTGTTTGAAAGCAGGTGCCTCCGTTCAGCCCGTGATGACCAAAGCGGCCATGGAGTTCGTGGGCCCCACGACGTTCTCGGGCATCTGCGGCAAGCCGGTGCTGCATCAGATGTGGGACGGTGGAGTCACGAGCGGAGAGGTCCACGTCGACGTCGCCGCCAAAGCGGACATCGTCGCTATCGTGCCTGCGACGGCCGACGTTCTGGCTCGGCTCGCGCACGGACGAGCCGACGACATGGTGACGGCGATCTCCCTTTGCACGCGAGCGCCGATGGTCCTTGCGCCTGCGATGCACCCGCGCATGTGGGAAAATGCGGCCACCCAACGCAATGTGGAGCTCTTGCGCGCGGATCCGCGCATCACGTTCGCCGGCCCAACGACCGGCGTCGTCGCCTCTGGTGACGACGGCATGGGACGTATGCTGGAGCCCGAAGAAATTTTCGCGTGCCTCGAACGCCATTTGCTGTCGGGGGATTTCGCGGGCGTTCATATGTTGGTGACCGCAGGCCCCACACAAGAAGCCATCGATCCGGTTCGCTATCTCGGAAATCGTTCCAGCGGGAAGATGGGCTTCGCCATTGCTCGGCTTGCGGCGCTCCGCGGGGCAAACGTGAAGCTCATCGCCGGCCCTGTCGAGTTGAAGACCCCCTTCGGCGTCGAACGCATCGACGTGACGAGCGCAGCAGAGATGCGCGCCAAGGTGCTCGAGCATGCAAGCGCATCGAACGTGGTGATCATGGCCGCCGCCGTTGCTGACTTCCGCCCCGCGGCTCCGTCACCGACGAAGATCAAGAAGGCGAAGGGACCGCTGCCGACGGTCGCTCTCGCAGAAAATCCCGACATACTCGCGGAAGTTGGAGCTTCGTTTGGACCATCGAAGCCTGGAGGACCGTTCCTCGTCGGGTTTGCGCTCGAGACGGGGACGGACGAAGAAGTCATCGCGTACGCGCAGCAGAAGCGAGAGCGGAAGAACGTTCACCTCGTCGTCGCGAACCATGCCGCCGAAGCGCTCGGCAAAGACACGAATCGCATCTTTCTCGTCGATGGTTCGAGCGTCGAAACCCTCGACCCCGCTGACAAGACGACGCTCGCGGGCATCCTTCTCGACCGCATTCGCGCGCGGCTCTGAGAAAATCACCTATTTCGGGTCGCGTTCGAGGAGGGTCGTGACGGCTCGGCGCAGGTCTTCGCGTTCGCGCCGTGTAAGCACTTGGTCGACCTTCGAGAAGCGATTGCGCGCCGCGGCCTCGCACACGATGATCGGGGTTCGAAGCGCCGCCTCGGACACTCCCTCGAGGAATCCATGCGCTTCGGCGCGCGACCCATCCACGACGATCGCAGCAGGGCCGTCGAGCAGCGTTCGCGCGAGCGCACGATATGCGTGCGGTTCGTAGCGCGCTTTGACGCCACGCATCGACGGGCCGAGCTTCCGCCGGTCCCCCACGACGAGAACGTCGCGGCCGTGAAGCGCGGCGGGCAGGGGTAATCCCTTCTTTTGGCAGAACGTTCGCACTTCTTCGGCGCGCAGGCGGAAGTGTCCGCTCGGTAGCCGAAGGGCCGGAAGTTCGCCTGACTGGATCCATGCGAGGACGGTCTTTGGCGTGACACGCCAGCTGGCAGCAACGAGAGCAGGACGAAGGAGCATCGAACCCGCTACCTTCCTACGTGCGATTCGCCGATCTGGGAAGGGCGCTGTTGAATCGCGCTCGGCGCTCCATGCTTCTTGACGCGAAGGCGCGCGCGCTGAAACTCTCGGCGGAGAGCGATGCATCGATTCCTCTATCACGCGCTTTCCGCGGACACGCCGTCGGACCAGATTTCCGAGCCTCCTTCGTTGCGCTCGGAAGGGTTCATCCACTGCTCATTTGCGTCAGACCTTCGGGAGAGTGTCCGCCTCTACATGGCCGACGTTCCGGCCATCGACGTGCTTTGCATCGACCCGACGAAACTGGCGGAGACGGTCTTGCGCGTCGAGGCGACTCCACGGGGGGCCATGCCACATCTCTTCGGCAAGATTCCTCCCGATGCGATCGTGTGGCGGAAGCCCTTTTCCGCGCTCCCGGAGCCCCTCTCGGACGAGATGCCCTGAGCGTCAGCGAAAGAGGCCGCGCCAGTCGATTGCCTGAATCTCGCGCTCGAACGCTCGATACTCGATGACCTGCTTCATGCCGATGGCTTCGCCGGCGATTTGCAGCGGTACGGGACGCGAAAACGTCATTCGTATGTGCTTCGCGAACCAGTCGAACATCCCGTGCATGGGAGACGTGCCGCGCCACAGCTTCGGGATGTCGGCAAGGGCGCCGACGGTCGTCTGATCGTAGATGCGGAGGTTCATCAACTTGGGAAATCGTTCGGCGAGAGGGAAGGCACGAAACCGGAAGCCGAATTCAGGGCACGTGGCGCAACCAACGCAGCTCACCGGGCCGTCGTAGACGACGAGGCCTGGAGTAGCGGCAACCTTCACTACCTCTCCGCTGTGGTCGAGCGCGAGCAGTTCGTCGCCGAGATTCTCGATTGTCACGTTCGGGCGACCGAAGGCGAAACTCTTGGGCGCCGTCTGCGTCACGATGGCCGAGAGATAGCCATAGACGCTCTTCGACAGTTGGCGTAGCGGGCCCTTCGAACGCTGAACCTGAAGGCGATAGTCGTCGAGAATCTGCGCGTCCCAGCCGCTGCCGGCGAAAAAGGTGAGCGTGTCGTTGCATTCGAGGAGGCCGTATCGCCGTGTCGGTAGGGGCCCGTCGGTGTTTTGCAGGGCTTTCACGCAGCCCGCGAGCTTTCGAGCGCCGAGCGCATGTGCCCAAGCGTTCCCCGTTCCGAGGGGCAACGCACCGACCGGCGGGAAATCATTCCCACGAACGGCGCGGAGCGCGTTGAGCAAGGCCACGGCGCTACCGTCGCCACCCGCGGCGAGGATGCCTCGCACCTCGCCAAGGCTCTGCAGCCAGCCTTCGATTTCTTCGATGCGTTTCGTCAGGGCGACATTGGCGCCTGGGAGAGCGCGCTTCAATTGCGCCGCCACGCGCCTTCCGCCGCGCTTCGCGTTCGCATTGACGAGTATCGCGAGGCCTTCGCCGGCGCTCATGGCGAAGAGCCGCCCTCTCGGTTGCCGCGCTTTCCCGATTCGATCGCGCTCCGGACATGCTGCATGAGGTCGTCGCGGGCCCGCGTGAGCGCTTCTCCTTCGAGCCCCCGAGGGACAGGAACGGGAGGATGCACGATGACGTGCACATCGGCGTCGGGCCGTGAGAGAAGTGCGCGGGCGGGGAGGGAATCGCTCGTCCCGAGGAGGGTGACAGGCACGATGGGGACGCCCATGTCGAGTGCCACCATGAAGCCGCCCTTCTTGAACGGGAGGAGTGTTCCGTCGTCGCTGCGGGTGCCTTCTGGGGCGATGTAGATCGAAGTGCCATTCGCGAGGTGCGTCTTGGCGAGGTCGAGACTGCGAATGGCTGCTTCCCTGTTTCCACGGTCGACGAAGATGAATCCTGCACCCTTGGCGGCTCTTCCGAAGAGTGGCACCTGGCCGAGCTCCTTCTTGGCCACCATCCGGATGTTGGGACCGAGCGCGTGATAGAGCACCGGAATGTCGTAAAACGACTGGTGGTTGCTCATCACCACGCAGGTTTCGTTCGGATTGAAGTGCCCAAGGCCAGAGACCCGGACGTTCAGTCGCGCGTTCGAAACGATCGCCGCGGCCCACTTGCGGATGCGGGCGTCGCAGGCTGCCTTGGTGAGCTTCCCGCGGGAGGCCTCGAGAATGGTGGGAACGCACGCCGCCAGCGTTTCTGCGGCGTTTCGGAGGGAGATGGTGATGGACGGGGCGCCGGTGGGCAAGGTGGGAAAAAAGTAACAGAAAACGGCCACTTCGTCTCGGTTGATGCTTGCGGCCCTTGCCGCGTCCGCCGTAGCATCGCGCCTACCCTGGTGCTCGCGTTTTGTCCTCTTTTGCTCGCACCTTTTCCGTCCAAGTTCGGGAGAACGAATGAGTGAGTCGGCGGTTCGTGCGGCGCTAACGAGTTTGCAAGATGATCCGGAGCGTGAGGAGGCCTGGGCCGACCTCTCGAACGCGCTTGGCGTCGTCGGCACGGGTGACGCTGCGACCTTCGAGGGCCCAGGAGGCCCCGTTCCTGCTCTCGCAGAAGCCATCGAGCATTTCCAGCTGCATGGAGAGCCCCGGGCAGTGGCCGACCTCCTCCGGATCTATGCGCTCGTCTACCGCGAGCATCGAACGGCCTTGGCGCTCAAGCGAGCCCACGTCGTCTCGGAGGAGCTCTTCGACAGTGCGAGCGCCATGACCGTTCTCCGGGCGGCTCTCGCCAATGACCCCGAGAACGCCGATGCCAAAGAGATGCTCGAGCGTGAAGAGGAACGGAGCGAACGGCGCGTCGAGCTGATGGACCGATATGCCGACGAGGCGTCCAAAGCGACCGAGGGGTCTCTGGCGTCTTCGTTGTATGCCGCCGCCGCGGACAATGCCTTCCGCGTCAGCAAGACGGCGAGCAAGCGAAGCAAGGTCGGAAAGACGGCCCTCCAGAAGGCCAAGGACTTCGTGGCGAAGTCTCTCGAAACGAACCCGACCAACGAGCGGGCGCTCTCCGTCCTGCGCAGCATCAGCATGGCGACGAAAGACCCCGAGCCGATGGTTGCCGCATACGAGCGCGCAGCCAGTCGAGCTGAAACGGACGAAAGTCGCGGCGTATTTCTCGTGCAGTCCGCATACTTTCTCGAGCGAAACAGCGGGAACAAGGACGCCGTCGTAGGCATCTACGAACGCGCCATCGAGCATCCCAACGTCCGTGCGTCGGCCATGCGCGCGCTTTCGCGCGAGTATGGCAAGCGAGAACAATGGGACGACCTTGCGGCCCTCTACGAGCGCGCGCTCGCGTTCCCCGGCGCAGACGAGCGAGCACTTCTCGTCCAGCTCGCGATGCTGCACTACCGCATGCGCAACGACACGACGGCGGCGCGCAAGTATTTCGATCGCCTTCGCGCGCTCGAACCGAACCACCCGGGCATGCTCGACTTCTACAAAGAAGAGGGCGACGACTCGAGCCTTCTGGAGCTCGACACCCCCGAAGCCGTCGCCGAGGCTGCGGCCGCGTTCCGAAAGAACCCCGAAGACCGCGCGACGTGGAAGGCGCTCGCTGCCCACTATCGCTCGACCGGAGCGCACCCGGCGTTGGCGGAGCTCTCACGCGCGCGCCTTGCACATTCCGACTCGGATGCGGAGAAGGTTGCCATCCTTCGGGAGCTTGCGGGGCTCTACCGGAGCGAGCTTCGCAACGACAGCGCGCGTACGTCGACCTTGGCCCAGCTCGCAGAGTTGCTGCCTCACGATGGCGAGGTGCTCGGCGAGTTGGCCGAGGCCTATCGCATCATGGGCCGGCTGCGCGATGCGCTCGCCACCGAAGAAAAACTCGCGGCTCTCATGAGCGACGCCAAAGAAGCAGCCGACGAGTTCGCACGTATCGGCGCGGAGTGGCTCGAACGATTCGGCAATGCTTCGAACGCAGCGACGGCCTACGAACAGGTGCTCGTGCGTGACCCAACCCACGAGCTCGCGTTGCTTGCGCTTCGCGAAATTTACACGAAGCGGCGTGCCCATCGTCAGCTCTTCGACGTTCTCGACGCGCTCTCGACGAAGAGCGAATCGCGAGAAGAGAAGCATGCCCTCGCGCTCGAAATGGCATCGCTCGCCATGGAGTGGCTCGACGACCCGAAGCGAGCCGTGAGCATTCTTCGCCGCGTTCTCGAAGGCGACGGAGCGGATATCCAGGTCATCGACCTGCTCGAGAAGGTGGGAGAGCGCGAGAAGGACCTCGCGCTTGTCGCCGAAGCGCTCGAGTACCGCGTGAAGCTTGCTACGGACGAGAACGAGCGCGCACAGCTCTTGAGCAAACTCGGCAGCCTCTACGGCGATCGACTGTCCGATTGGCCGAAGGCCGTTCCCGCGCTCCAAGAAGCGGTCAAGCTCGCCCCCAGCAATGCACGGGCGAAGCGCGCCCTCCGCGATGGTCTCATCGCGATCGGCGACTACGACGCGCTCGAGGCCTTCTATCGTCGGTCTGGCGAATGGGAGGGGCTGACGGGCGTTCTCTCGCAAGCGGCCACGGAGACGCCTGACAAGGAGACGAAGGCCAACATCCTGTGGAGGCTCGCCGGTCTCTACGAAAGCGAACTTCGCTCCAAGGAACGTAGCAAGAAGACGCTCGAGGAGCTCGTAGAGCTCGACCCTTCCTATCGAAAAGCGACGGAAAAGCTCGCCGCGATGTCGCGTGAATCAGGGCAATGGGCGCGCGTCATCGAGCTCGAAGAGAAGCTCATCGTCGACGAGACGGAGGCTGCGGCGAAGGTCGAGAAACTGCAGGCGCTCGCGCACATTGCCGTCGAGCAACTGTCCGACCCCCTCGCGGCGTACGGTTTCTACGAGCGCGCTTATCGCGAGGCCCCCGGCGACACGCAGAATCTCGCGCTCCTCGAAGAGGCTGCCGAGCGGGCAGGCGTCACCGAAAAGCTTCTCGACACTTTGCTCGAGCGCGCGCGCGCAGGTACGGACGACGAGCAGACGCGGATCAAGCTCCGTACGCGCGCCGCGAAGCTCGCCGAAGACCTGGGGCGCGTCGACGACGCGGTCGAGATGTCGGCTTCGCTCGTGAAAGAGAGCAAATTCGAAGAGACCGCTGCGCGGGCTTACGACGCGATGCTTCGTCGCTTGGGACGAAAGGACGAACTTCGCGTCCTCTTCGAGGAGCGGATTGCCCACACGAATACCGCTGCGCGCATCTCGCTCCTCAAAGAGTGGGCGCAGCTCGAGGAAGACGCGTTCGAAGACCCGGCACGCGCAGCCGAGCTCTACGAGCGAGTTCTGCAGATCGTCCCGGGACACGGGGACGCATTGCGGTCGCTCTCTCGCATCTATTTGACCCTCGGCAACGTCGAGCTTGCCGTGACTTCACTCGAGCGAGACCGAGACGGTAGGGAAGGGCTCGACCGAGCGAATCGTGAGCTCGAGATCGGTCGCGTCCTCCTCGAGCGAGCCGGACGTCCGCACGAGGCTTTCGATGCGGTTCTTCGCGCCCAAGCACTCGCGGGCGACTCTCCTGAGGTCGTACAGCTCCTCGAGTCGATGCTCCCGCAGGCCGAGATCCGCGCGCGCGTCGCGGAGTTGCTCGAGACGATCTACATCGTTCAAAACGATCACGCGAAGCGCATTCATGTCCTCGAAGTCCTCGTGATGACACGCAGCGCGAAGGAAGACCGTGTTCGCACCCTCGAGCGCCTCGCCGAAGTCCACGAGTCGTCGGGAGACGAGGCCAAGGCGGTCGACGCGCTTGCGAGAGCGGCTCGAGAGTTTCCGGCGGAACTCCCGTTCTGGGAACGCTTTGCCGACCTCGCAACCAAGGCCAAGCGTCAAAACGTGTACATCGAGCAAGCGACCGCTGCAGTGCCCACGCACGGCTCGTCAGCTGTCCCTCCGCCCACCCAGTTGGCCATTTCCGAGCGCCTCGCGACGATGCTTTCGGAGGACCTCGGCGACGTCGAACGGGCGCTCCCGTACTACGATCGTCTCTTTGCGAGCAATCCGACGGACGTGGTTCTGTTCCGGAAGCTCAGGCAATATCTCTCTGCAAAGGGTGACTGGCGCGCCCTCGCTTCCTTGTACGAGCGCTCGATCGCGGTCCAGGAGGACACGCATAGCCGCGTCTCGGCGCAGCTCGAACTCGCACGCTTGTACGAGGAGGTTCTCTCCGACCCGTCTCGGGCAATCGAGCAGTACGAACGAGTCCTCACGGCCGAGGAAGACAACGAGGTCGCGGAGCGAAATCTCGAGCGACTCTACGACGCAGCCGAGCGTTTCGATGCACTGGCCGCGCTGCTCGAACGTCGCGCGAGTCGCGAGCCCGACGACCTCTCACTGCGGCGCCATCTGGTGCGAGTCTATGCAGAGCGCCTAGGTCGACACGCTGCCCTCGTACCTCACGCAGCACTGATTCTCGCAGACGAGCCGCAGGACCGCGACGTTCTGGTGGCTCTGAATCGCGCTCTGGAGCTGCCCGAGCTACGCAAAGAAGTCGCCGAACTCCTCCTCGGCGCCGCTGAGCGTCGCGACGACGCGGCCGAGCAAGCCAGGCTCCTTCGCATCCTCGGCGACTACGTCGAAGGCGAGGAAAAGGCCAATCTCCTCGGTCGCATCGCATCGCTCGAGGAAGAAGACCTGGGCGACCTTGGGGCCGCCTTCGACGCGTTCGTCGACGTGCTTGCCGTGCGACCTGCCGACGAAATCGCGGCGGAGAAGGTTCGCTCGTTGGGCACGGGCCTCGGCCGAATCGAGGCTGCAGGAAGGGCGCTCGCCAAGGCCGCGAAGGATCCGTCGGCCGAGGCGCGCGGTGCAGCGCTGTGGCTCTCTGCGGCGCAGTGCTTCGAGCAGTCGGGCGCTCCGGCGGCGGTCCAAGAAGAGGCGTACGCTAGCGCGCTCGCTGCGGCGCCCGAAGATACGGACGTTACGCTCGCTGCGTACCCTGCGCTTGCGCGCTTGCGGTCGGGCGAAGATCGCGCGGAAGACCTCGCCAAGACGCTCTCGGGGTGGGTCCTCCAAGAAACCGACTTGGACGTCCTGCGCGAACAGCTCTTGGCACTCGGGGCGCTCGAGGAGAAGCTCGGGCACACGGACGCGTCGATTGCTGCCTACGTGCGTTGCATCGAAGTCCATCCGAGCGAGCTGCAAGCTCTCGAGGCGCTCGAAGGCATCTATGCCCGCACCGGCCGTCTCGCGGAGCAGGCCGAAACACTTCGAACGTGGAAAGAAGAAACGGTCGATGGTCCCGAACGAAAGCGCATTTCGCTTCGCCTCGCCGACCTTTTTGCAGGGCCGCTCGGCGACCTTCCCCAAGCGACGTCCGAGCTGCAAGAGGTGCTCGCCGAGTTCGGGTATGACCGCGCCATCAGCGAAGCCATCGCGGCGCTGCAGCTCGCCCAAGGGTTGCCGGATGAAGCCGCCGCGACCTTCCTCGACGCTGCGGAGTCTGCAGAAGACGTTGCGGAAGCGCGAAGTCACTGGCGCTCGCTTGCGGCCGTTCGTCGTGATGCGCAAGGCGATGCAGAAGGCGCTGTCGAAGCCTTGCGCCACGCACTCGGGCTCGACCCCTCGGACGAATCGGCCGTCACCATGCTCGAATCGCTGCTCACGAACGATTCGGTCGGGAACGAAGTCGCGGGGCTGCTGCGGCCTTTCTACGAGGCCTCGTCTGCATGGGAGAAGCTTCTCGTTGCGCTCGAAGTCGAGGCGCGGACGCACGACAGCGTCGACGAACGACTCGCGCTCCTCAATCGCGCCGCCGAAGTGGCCGAACGCGAAATCGGTGACCCAGCGCGTGCGTATGCGTACGTCGCACAGGCCGCGGCCCTTGCGTTGCCCGAGCCGGGCTTCATGGTGTGGTTCGAGCGACTCGAGAGCCTCTCGAAGGCCGCACCCGCGGGAGCGTATGCGAGGACCCTCGAAGAGCTCGTCGCGGAAGCGCAGGACGACGACGTTCGTCTCATGCTCTCGAAGACGCTCGCAAGGTTCCTCGAACGCGACTCGGAAGCGATGGGGGCCGACAATGCTGCGAAGGCCGCCTGGGAGGCCGTACTCGAACAGCAGGGAGACGACGAAGAAGCGCTCGTCGCGCTCGACGCACTCTACCAGCGCATCGAAGCGTGGAGCGAACTCCGCGCCCTTCTCGTACGCCGCGCAGAGCTTGCCGACGACCCCGCGCACATTCGCGAGTTCTTGCTGCGTACGGCGGACCTCGAGCTCGTGCACTTCCAGAATCGTCCGATGGCCATCGAAGCGCTCGAGCGGGCGCTCGACTATCGTTTCGACTCGACGGTCGCGGATCGACTCGACGTGCTCTACAAGGAAGAGTCTCGAAGTGGCGATCGTCTCGCGCTCGCAGAGCGCGAAATTGGGTACGAGTCGACCGCCGCCGCGCGCCGCATCGACCTTCTGCATCGCCTGGCAGTACTTGCGATTTCGACGGGTGACCCGCCTCGCGCCTTCGAGGTCCTCGAAGAGCTGCTCGCAGCAGAGCCGGCGCACGAAGGCGCGCTTGCGTTGCTCGAACGCCTCATGAAGGCCGGTGAGAGCGGCGCTGCCCCAGCGCGAATCCTCGACGCGGCCTACGCGGCCACGGGCACGCATGCTCGGCGCCAGGCAACCCTCTTCGCGCTCATACGGCACTCGGAATTGTCCGAAGAGAAGCGTGCCTACGCGCTCTCGCTCGCGCGCCTCGAAGAAAACGAGTTGGATGCGCCACGCGATGCGCTCGAGAGCTACGGCCTTGCGCTCCACGAGAGCGGTCTCGACGCTGCCACGATCGCAGACATGGTTCGGGTAGCCGAGCGTGGAAATGCCTATGCGCGCCTCGCCGAAATCCTCGCCGTCGAGCTCGAGGGGGTGCGTCCGGACACGCCGGAAAGCGCAGCGTTGGCCTACGACGTTGCGGGTTACTTCGAACGGTCGGAACGGCCAGACGAAGCCATCGAACATTACCGCCGTGCGTACGTGTTCGACCCGGCATCCGGGGAGCGTGCGCTCCTCGGCCTACTCGCTCTCACGGAGCGCGAGTCACGCTTTGCAGAGGTGTGCGAATGGTTGCAGATTGCAGCCGACAACGCAGAGAGCGACGAACGCCGGATCTCCTGGCTGAAGCGCCTCGCGACGGCACAACGGGACGGGCTCCAGAGTCCCTCCGACGCGATCACCACGCTCGAATCGATTCTCCAAATCGACGAGAGCGACGCCGAGGCACGCGCATCCCTGGCCACGGCATACGAAGCCGAAAAGCGATTCGACGACCTCATCACGTTTCTCGGTCGCCTCGCGGACGCGGAGTCGTACCCGGGACGGGTGGCGGCACTCCAGCTGGAAGTCGCTCGCATCGAAGACCTTGCGGGGAGGCCGGAAGGTGCGCTGGCAACCGTCGAAAGGGTTCTCGAGCTCGTTTCGGCGGGCGCCGAGGCCGACGCGGCACTCGCACTCCTCGAGCGTTTCCACACGCGAGACGACGTACCGCAAGGTCGCGTACGCGCCGCGCTCGAGAAGCAATATCGCGTCCGCGAGGACGGCCCCAGGCTGATCGGCGTTCTCCGTGAGCGGATGGAGCACGAGCCTTCCGAAAGGGCGACAATCGCAGCAGAGCTCAGTGTGCTGCTCGATGCCGCAGGCGACCCGAAGGCGGCCTTCTATGCGGCGCGCGACGCTTTCTTGGCGAGCCCACAAAGCGAGTATCGCGAAGAGCTCGAACGCCGCGCAGAGGGCCTCGACGCGTTTCACTTGGTCGCCGAAGCCTACGAAGAGGCTCTCAAGAGCGAGCCAGGCGACCTCGACACGCTGGGCGCTCTCGCACGTGTCCATGATCGTCGGCTCGACGCCCCTCGTGACGCACTCGCCGTATGGGAGCGATACGTAGAGGCGGCGCCGGAAGACGCCGTCGCACTCGCAGAAGTCGAGCGCCTCGCAACGCTTCTTTCCGAGTGGCCGGCCCTCGTCGCGGTCCTCGATCGCCTTGCCGCTCTGGCGTTCGGAGCCGAAGAGCGTGCCTCGCTGTACCGCCGCATCGGTGAGGTGCGTCGTGACATGCTGGACGATCAGGTTGGCGCCATCACGAGCTACGAAAATGCTCTCGAAGCAGACCCGGAGAGCGCGTGGACGCTCGACAACCTCATCGGTCTCCTCGAAGCACGGGACGACGAAGACGCGCGCACGCGACTCCTCACGCTTTATCCGAAGCGTGTCGAGTTGACGCCCGAAGACGAAGCAGAGACGCGTTCCGACCTGATGACGCGCATCGGTCTCCTCTACGAGAAGTCGGGTGAGCTGGGGTCGGCGATCGAGTCTCTCGAAGAAGCGAAGCGGGTTTGGCCAGCGAACAAGATGGCTTCGGATCGCCTCGTGCCGCTCTATCGCAAAGCCGAGCGGAGTGAGGACCTGCACCGTCTTCTCGAGGAACGGTGGGAATCGTCCGACTTCGGAAGCGAAGCACGCACCCAAGCGCAGCTCGACTTCGCCGCAGAGCTCCTCGCGAGCGGCGCAGACCGTGCCCGTGCGCGCGAGCTCTACATGGGCCTTCTCACCGACAAGCCGCATCCGACGGCAGTTCACGCACTCCAGCAGATGGCGGCCGACGGTAATGACGACCGTGTGACGATTCTCGAAGCCCTCGAGCCGGCGCTTCGGAGGGCCGACCTTCACGAAGAGCTGGCGGCGACGCTCTTGCTCCGGCTCGCGTCGACGTCAGCAGGCGAACGCGACGGTCGGGCCGAAGTCGACGCCCTCGTCGAGCTCGCGGGCCTCTACGAAGGCTTCTTGCGCGATAGGAAGAAGGCAGCGGGCTACTGGCTCGATGCGATGGACCGTGGTTACGACGCCCGCGCGCAAGTCACGAACCTGCTCGAGCAGATCGACGAGGAAGTTCGTCGTCGCTACGAGAAGGTCCTCGAGACACGCATCGATACGCTCGAAGGAGCGGAACGCGCGGCGTGGCAATGGTCGCTCGGAGAGCTCTATCGCGATTGGCTCGGTGACGCATCTGCGGCCGCCAAGGTCTACGAGACGATCGTGCGCGAAGACAAGACGCGCTCCGATGCGCTCGTTGCTCTAGAGAACATTTACGCGAAGCTCGGCGACGAGGTAGCTCTCCGCAGGACCCTCGCTGCCAGACTCGAACTGGAGACGAGCTCCGGCGAGCGCGCCCACATTCTCTTCCGCCTGGCTTCCCTCGTGTTCGGGTCGGAGAAGGCCGCGGCTCTCGACTACGCGATCCGCGCGATCACGGAGCGTCCGAACTACGCGGAAGCGCGCGCGTTCGTCGACAGCTTCTTGTCGGAAAAGGAGTCCCGTGAAAGGGCGTCCACGGCACTCATCGAGGCGTACCGTTCCCTGGGTGATCACGAGGAGGTCGCGAAGATCCACGAGCGCCTCGTCGGGTATGCCGAGGCGGTTCCCGAGCGAACGGCAGCGCGCCTCGCCCATGCGGCCGTGCTCGCGAACGATCTTCAGCGCCTCGACGCCGCTTCCCTGGTGCTTGCGGCGGGGGTCATCGAGGACGTCGCGCACGAAGGCCTCCGTTCTGAGCTGCTTCGTCTGACGGAACGCACGGAAAACTACGTGCTTGCGGCCGACACGCTTTCGAAGGCGGGCATCGAACCCTCCATCGACATTCCGCTCCTCATGACTGCGGCGGAGATCTATTCCGCGAAAGCCAATCTACCTGCGAAGGCGGAGGCGCTTCTCGGCGTCGTTCTCACAGAGAACCCGACGCACGCAGAGGCCCTTCGTGCCATGTCCGACCTCCTCGGCGGAATCGGGCGCGAACGCGAACTCATCGCCATCCTGAAGCGCCGTATCGAAACGAGCGAGGACTCTCGCGAAAAACTGGCGCGCAAAGCTGCGAGCGTCGCCGAGGGCGGTCTTGGGGACGCGCGTCTTGCCGAAGATATCTTTGCGTTCGTCATCGAACGCGAGGGCAGGGCGCTTTGGGCGTACGACGCCCAGATTGCCTATCAGCGTATGCGCAATGCCGACGAATTGCCTCTTTCGCTCGAACGGCGCGCCGAGCTCGAGACGTCGGAAGAGGCGCGTCAGGAATTGCTCTTCGAAGCCGCCAAGCTCCTGCTCGCTCAAGAGAAGAACGAGCGGGGCCTTGGAATCCTGGAGGGACTTGCGCGCGGCGACCGCCCGCGGCCCGACGTCGTGCAGCATCTGGCTGACTACTATCGAAGCCACGACAAGCCGGCGGAGCTCGCCCGCTTGCTCGCGCTCGCGCTCGAGAAGGAACTGTTCGACGAGCGTACGGTTCGACTCGAACTCGCACAGCTCATGGCGCAGAAGCTCGACGACGCGCAAGGAGCGATCTCCACACTGGAGCCGCTCTTTGCGCGCGATGCGTCGGATGCGGCTGCTGGTGACGAGCTCTCCGCGCTCTATGAGCGCACGGAGCGCTGGGACGAGCTCTCGGAACTGCTCGCGCGCCGCGTTCAAGAGGCTGCGACCTCGCCCGAGAAACTGCGATTTGCACATGCGCTTGCCGCGCTCTTGGAGAAGCAGCTCGGCGACCCCGGGCGCGCGCTTTCGGCGTATGAACAGGTGCTCGACATCGAGCGTGACGATACGGATGCACGCGTCCAAGCTGCGCGTCTTGCCGAAGGGCGAGGCGAGTGGGAGCGCGCGGAAAAGCATTTGGCGTACTTGCATGCGTCTTCGAGCGGCGAACCTCCGGCGGCGCGTTCCGCGCTCGCACTACGGCTTGCGGCAGCACGAGCGGCGACCGGCGACCGCGAAGGAGAACGCTACGCGCTCGAAGAGGCGCTACGGGCGGTTCCTGCCGACGAAGCGACGCGAGCGAGGTTGCTCGACTCGTACGAGCGGACCGCACAATGGGATTCGCTCGTGACGATGTTGGAGCAGGATGTCGAACGGGCTCCGAACGATGCCGAGCGCATCACGCTCTTGCGGAGGGTCGCTCGCATCCATCAAGAGCACCGCAAGGCAGACGGTGCTGCGACGGAGGTCCTCGAACGCGTCTCGGCGTTGGCTCCGTCGGATCGCGACGTCCTGTCCGCGCTTGCAACGGCCTACGAGGCGTCCGCGTCCTACACCGCCGCGTTGGGCGCGCTCACGCGGCTCATCGGGACGTATGGGGGCAAGCGATCGAAGGAGCTCGGACCGGTTCACCATCGTATGGCGAGCATCCTCGAAAAGTCCGGTGACGACGCGGCCGCGCTCGCAGAGCTCGATACGGCCTTCAAGATCGACCCGGGCAACGTGGCGTGCCTTCGGGACCTCGGCATCCTTGCATTGAAACTCGGTGACCTCGAGCGAGCCCAACGCACGTTCCGAGCGCTCCTGCTCCAGAAGCTCGAAGGGGCCAGCATCGGAAAGGCAGAGGTCTTCTTCCACCTCGGCGAGATCTCGGAGCGCCAAGGCGACAAGACGAAGGCCATTCAGATGTACGAGCGAGCGGTCGAGAACGACCCGAGTCTCACTCAGGCAAAAGAACGCCTGGCAGCGCTACGGGCCTCGTGAAACGGAGGGTACTCGAGTGGCTCGCGATCGCGAGTATTCCCTTCGTGCGTCTGTGGCTTGCGACGCTCCGCGTGCGCGTCGTCATGGCTCCCGCACTCTCGCCCTACCTCGAGGACCCGCGTCCCTGGGTCTTGTGCTTCTTTCACGGAACTCAGTTCGTTCTCCTTCGGTGGCCTCGTCGGCGCGCGACGGGAGTCCTCGTAAGCCACTCGAGAGACGGAGCGCTGCAGGCTCGCTTCCTCGGCGCGCTCGGATTCCGGATTGTGCGCGGCTCTACCTCGAAGGGCGGTGCGGAGGGGCTTCGCGCTCTCGTTCGCTTCGCTAGAAAGAGTGCAGGCAGTACCGGAGGA
Organism: Polyangiaceae bacterium; assembly: GCA_046351415.1. GTDB lineage: Bacteria > Myxococcota_A > Polyangia > Polyangiales > Polyangiaceae > JABFRG01. The sequence goes on from JAXLYO010000012.1 coordinate 62,518, forward strand.
GACCTCGCGTTTGCCGTCGACGGTCCGCGCGGACCCTATGGGGAGGTGCATGGGGGCGCCATCGTTGCATCGGAACTCGCGCGTGGTCTGCTCGTGCCGATGGGGGCAGCCTCCGCCCAGAAAGTGACGCTTGCGAAGGCTTGGGATCGTTTCGAAATTCCCCTCCCGTTTTCGCGGGTATGTGTCTACTTGGGACCTCCTTCGGCGAGTGCGCCGGACGCCCTGAAGTGCTCGATTGTACAGGCAAATTTGGAGGCCAAGCGGTCACTCGACTCGTCTTTGGAGGGCGCCGCGAGACTCAAGCGGTCCGTGCTTCTTCCGCCCACGGAAGTTGAATAAAAACGACGCTCCACCGGTCCAACAGGAGCTTACCTGCCGCTCTCTTTCCCGACTCGTCTCACTCTCTCAATCATCTATCGCCTGGAGAATACACGCATGAAGTTCGGTTCTTTCCTTTCGTTCGGTCGCATCGCCCCGCTCGCACTCGTGGCGGCCACAGTCGCTTCTGGCTGTACGCTCACCGTGAAGACGAAGACGCGTTACGTGCTTCCGGATGGTGACCCGTCGACCGTCGCGACCGCGGCAGAAGACTGGAACGGCGAGCCGATCGACGTGCAAGCCGCGGGCGTTCAGGTTTCCGTGAACGGCGGAGCAAACATCACGGGCGTTGCGAACCTCAAGAAGATCACGGTGAAGGCACGCGTCCTCGCGATGGCCGACGACACCGACAAAGCAAGCGCCGAGCTTTCTCTCGCTGAGGCTGCAAAGACGCTGTCGGTCGCGAAGGTTGACGGCAAGTTCGTCATCGCGTGCGGTCACGGTGGCAGCCACGGGACGTCGAACGCTGACACGAGCGGCTGCGAGCTGCTCGACATCCAGATTCCCGCCGGAGATACCTCCAAGCCCATCGAGCTGACGACGTCGCTCGGCAACGGGTCGCTCAATGTCTCTGGCGTGACCGTCAAGAGTGCCCAACTCACGGGCGACGGCGACGCGACTGCGAAGCTCAGCTTCGTCAAGGGAGCAACCATCTCGCTGACCGCCAACAGCGGCAACGCATCCCTGTCGATCCCGGCAGGGTCGTCCGCTGACTCTGTCGTCTTGCTCGGCGACGCGAAGAAGAGCACGAGCGCCTTCGAGGGGGTAAAGCCTGACGGAGCAGCGGTTTCGCTCGGCAACAAGGGCGAAGGCGCCACGTCCATTCGCGTCGAGGCGAAGGAGTTCGCGGGCTCCCGCGAGGCCGCGAGCCTCCTCAAGTTCTGAGAGAAGCGCTCAGGGAATCACTGCAATCGCGTCGATCTCGACGCGAGCGCCTTTCGGCAGCGCGGCGACTTGAACGGTCGCTCGCGCTGGCGGCGCTTTGTCGAACCGCTTCCCGTACGTCTCGTTGACGGCTTGGAAATCGCCGAGATTCGTGAGGTAGATGGTCGTCCGAGCCACGTTGGCGAACGTGAGACCGGATGCGGCAAGGACGGCGGCGAGATTGTCCATGACGCGTTCCGTTTCGAGACGAATATCGCCCGTCACGAGCTCGCCCGTCTTCGGGTCGAGGGGGACCTGACCACTCAGGAAGACCATGTTGCCGGCCCGGATGGCTTGCGAATACGGACCGATGGCGGCGGGAGCTTCAGACGTCTGGATGGGTTGCATGATGCATGTACTCGCGAGGTGAAGGGTTGGGGTGTGGGTCAGATGGTTTTGCGGCCATCCATGGCTCGTCCGAGGGTGACCGGATCCGCGAACTCGAGGTCGCCTCCGTGGGGAATACCGCTCGCGATTCGAGAGACGGTAACCGGAAGGGCAGCCAGCTCGCGGCGGAGGAGGAGAGCGGTAGCCTCACCGTCGACGCTCGCGGGCGTCGCGAGAATGACTTCCTTGATCGGGCTTCCGCTCAGGCGCTTCGCGAGTGCTTGCACGGGCAAGTCCTCCGGGCCGATGCCCTCGAGTGGTGAGAGCAGTTTGCCGAGCACGAAATAGCGGCCGCGATGAATGCCCGAGCGCTCCATCGCGAGAAGGTCCTGCACCTTCGCAACGACGCACAATGTAGAGTCGTCACGGCGCGTGTCCGAGCAAATCGAGCAGGTCGTGCTGACGTCTGTCTCGGCGAGGTTGCCGCAGAGTTCGCAGGGGCGCACACGTTCGGCGAGCTCCAACAATTCGCGGCCAAGCTCTGCTGCGATGGTTGGATCGAGAGCGAGATGAAGCAAGTAGCGATAGGCCGTGCGCTCGCCGACGCCCGGAAGGCGCGACAGCAAGTGGATGACACGGCGTAGGCGAGGGGACACGACGAACCTCGGTGTGTCGTCTCAGGTAAGGCCGGGGATCTTGACGCCGCCGGTGACCTTCTCGACTTCCGCTTCCATCGTCTTGTCGGCGTCGGCGAGGGCAGCATTCACGGCGGCACACACGCCATCGAGGACGAGGTCGATCGCTTCGCTCTTGAGGAACTCGGGATCGATTTCGATACGGTTGACTTTGCGCCCGAGGGTCACCGTTGCCTTCACCTTGTCGCCCATGGCGGAAGCGACGACTTCGCGATCGGCGAGCTCGGTTTTGGCTTGATCGACCTTGCGCTGGATGCGAGCGGCCTGACGCATGAGCTCGTTGATGCCACCACGAAATTGCATGAAAGACTCCTGGCTCTACGGTGTTGAAAAAGTTGGGTTGGGGGCTGCTTCGCCGTTCATTCGGAGGCAATTTTGATGTCGCGGAGCTCTGCGCCGAAGATGTCGATGGCGGCCTTGACGAGGGCGTGCTCCTCGATGCGCGCGCGAGCCGCCGCGATGCGTCGCACGCGGAGCGCTTCGTCGACCGCCACGATCGTGTGGCGACGGAGAATGTCGGGGTTGGTCGCGGAGACGTCGAGCATCACTTTCGTCGTCTCGGAGAAGTGTGCGCGAGCCGCTATCTGCAGGGCCTCGACCGCTTCCGGCTCGCTCGCCTGAAGGCTGAGGAAGCTCTGTGGCTCGAAGGCGAGGATGACGCGCGTTTCGTTCACCTCGAGCGGCACACCGTGTTCGAGTACGCAGGCAACACCAGGTTTCTCGTCGCGAACGCGCTCGACGATCTGGCGAAGGACTGCGAGCTCCGGCGGCGCGGTATCTGGGTCGACGACCGGCACGGTCGGTGCGCGCTTGATCGCCGGCATGCCTGAAGTCGGGCCACCTCGGCCCTCCGGAGGAATCGACTTCGGGGCGGGAGTTCGAGAAGATTGGGGCGCGGAGGGGGCCGTGGAGAGGGCTTCGGGGCGCGAAGAAGGGAAGGTCGCGAGGGCGAGCGCTCCGATGATGTCGTCACCGGCCGCGACCGCAGCCGAATCGGGGCGCGTGAGGCTGCTCCGCGTACGAGGGCTCGGGCCAGGGGAGCGCTCCGTCGGCGCGGTCTCGTAGCCTACGGAGCGGACACCGGCCTCGCCGCCCCCTCCGCCGCCCGACGATGGACGACGCTCGCCCCCGCCGGGACCTTGTGGCGGAACGGGGCCGCTCAGTCGTCGCTCGAGGTCGGCCACACGAAGCAAGAGCTCGTCGAGCGGAAGCAGGGGAGGCCTGCGCGCGAGGCGAACGAGGAGCATCTCGAGAGCGCCTCGGGGATGCACGCTTTTCACGATGTCGTCGTACGAGCGCGAGAGACCGAGTTGAAGTCGGGAAAGGTCTTCGAGCGACGTCGCAGCGACGGCTTTCGTGAGGTCGAGCAGCTCTTCCGCGGGTGAGTCGATGACCTCGGAGAGGGAGCCTTCTTTGCCCGCGTCGACGTAGCTCTTTGCAGCGACGAGGTTCCGCAAGTGATGCAGCAGGTCGCGGGTGAAGTGAGGCATGTCGAAGCCCTGGTCGGCCACGGTTGCAACGACGGCCAGCGCTTCCGCTGCCTGCCCTGCGATGACGCGGTCGCTCAGCTGATGGAGAACGGCGCGGTCGGCCACGCCGAGGACCTTCGAGGTTGCTTCGGTGGTCAGGTCGGTTCCACTGAAGGCGATGACCTGGTCGAGCAGGCTCATCGCGTCGCGCATCGAACCTGCGGCTTCGCGCGCGAGAATCGAAATGGCGCCATCTTCGGCGGTGATGTTCTCGCTCTTCAGCACCTCGCGGAGGCGCGTCGCAATGACCGTCGCGCTGATGAGCTTGAAGTCGTAGCGCTGACAGCGACTGAGAATCGTCACCGGCACTTTATGCACTTCGGTCGTCGCGAAGATGAACTTCACGTGCGGCGGAGGTTCTTCGAGGGTCTTCAAGAACGCGTTCCATGCCGCGTTCGAGAGCATGTGGACTTCGTCGACGATGTAGATCTTGAAGCGGTCGCGTGCGGGGCGGAAGTTGAGGCCCTCTTGGAGGCGCCTCACCTCATCGACGCCGTTGTAACTGGCGCCATCGATCTCCTGGACGTCCATGTCCGAGCCCAGCGCGATTTCCTTGCATGCTGCACATTGCTGGCAAGGCGTGGCTGTCGGTCCCGTAGCCTTGCCGTCGACGCCGAGACAGTTGAGGCACTTGGCGAGGAGGCGCGCACTCGTCGTCTTGCCGACGCCGCGAACTCCCGTGAAGAGGAATGCATGTGCGACGCGATTCGTCGCGATCGCATTGGCGAGTGTCCGCGCGACGTGCTCTTGCCCTGCCAGGTCGTCGAACGACTGGGGGCGGTATTTCCGAGCAAGAACGAGGTAGCTCACGCCCCTCATGGATTACCGCGACTCCACAAAGAAATCGAGGGAGAGGACGGTCTTCACCGCACTCTCCCTCGAGGGGCCTGTGGATAACTTCGGATGACTGCGTCCCGCCGTCAGCGGATGCTCGTGAGAGCGCTTCGCCCCGACGAGGGCTGTCCCTAGATGATTGTGGGACAGCCCACGGCCTTCCGATGGTCGAACTAGGCGGTCGCCTTTTTCAGCTCACCGACGAGTTCGGGGACGGCGACGAAGAGGTCGGCCACGAGGCCGTAGTCAGCGACTTGGAAGATGGGGGCGTCGGGGTCTTTGTTGATCGCGACGATCGTCTTCGAGCCCTTCATGCCGGCGAGGTGCTGGATGGCGCCGGAGATGCCGATGGCGAAGTAGAGCTTCGGCGCAACGACACGGCCCGTTTGGCCAACCTGCAGCTCCGGCGGAGCGTAGCCGGCGTCGCAGGCTGCACGGCTGGCGCCGATGGCTGCGCTGAGGAGCCCGGCGAGGGGCTCGAGCACCTCGTTGAACTTTTCCTTGAGAGCGCGACCGCCGGAGACGATGACGCGAGCTTCGCCGAGGTCGGGACGCTCACTCTTCGCAGCGTCGAGCTTCACGAATTCGACGCGGGCGGCGGCGGCATCTTTCGGAGCAGCGGCGACGTCTTCGATGGGGCTCGATCCACCGGAGGGGTCGGCCGCCGCGAACTCGCTCTGACGAACGCTGACGACGTGGACCTTGGTGAGGAGCTTGCAGGTACCGAATGCGTTGCCGGCGAACACCGGGCGACGGTAGGTGAGGGCTTCTCCCTCGGCCAGCACGCCGCTGATGTCCGGCGCATAGCCGGCGCCGAGCTTGGCGGCAACGCGGGGAGCGATGTCCTTACCGAACGAGCTGGCCGTGACGGCAACGACGTCGAAGCCGCCGCTTTGTGCGACTGCTGCGATGGTGGGCGCGTGGAGCTCGCACACGTGGCCGACGATGGATGCGTCGTCGCACACGAGAACTTTCTCGGCTCCGAAACCGGTGACTTCTGCCGCGGCACCTTTGGCGCCTGCCCCGATCACGAGGATCGAGAAAGGACGCCCTGCGTTCTTCGCGAACGTAATGGCGCTGTGCGTGGATTTGCGAACCTTGCCCTCGAGGAGCTCTGCAACGATGAGTGTTTTGCCCATGATGATTTTCTCTTGATGGCTAGAGGGCCTAGAGCGCCTTCGCTTCGGACTTCAGTTTTTCGACGAGCTCGGGCACGGACTTCACCTTGATGCCGGCCTTGCGACCCGGGGGAAGCTCGAAGTTCGTGTATTCGATTTTCAGTGCGGTATCGGTCGTGAGCTCTGCGAGCTTCATTTCCGTGAGCGGCTTCTTCTTCGCAGCCATGATGGCCATGAGCGCGGCGAAGCGAACGCCGTCGGGGTAGTTGTGGCTCTCGGGCGTGTGCACCGATTGCACGCTCTTCGGCGCGACGATGCGGAGGTCGACCGAGACGACTGCCGGAAGCGTCACGCGAAGGTAGAGCGTACCGCCGTCGACTTCGCGGCCCACGAGCAGAGCCTTGTCGGCTTCGCTCTTGATGGTCGCGGCGAACGTGGCCTGCGGCCAGCCGAGGTACTCGGCGAGGGCCTGCCCCACCTGGTTCGAGTCACCGTCGACGGCCTGCTTGCCCATGAGCACGAGATCCGGCTTCTCCTTCTCGATGACGGCCTTGAGGGCGCGCGCCACGAGGTCACCATCGAGCGCATCGTCGGTCGCATCGACGCGAATCGCCCGGTCGGCGCCGGTTGCAAGGGCTGCGCGAAGCGTGGTCTCCGTTTCCTTGGGGCCGAACGTGAGCGCGACGACCTCACCTTGGCGGGCCTTCGGGTTCGTGCCGTTCTCGGTCAATCGGAGCGCGGTTTCGATCGCGTATTCATCGAACGGATTCGGCTTCCACTCGAGGCCAGTCGTATCGATCTTGCCGCCGTTCACTTTGACTTTGTTGGCGTTGTCCGGGTCGGCAACGCGCTTGAGCGGAACGAGAATCTTCACGGTACAAATACCTTTCCCGAAAAAACGACAGTCTTTCCGGCTGACGAAACCACAGCATCAAACCTTCGCACCGCCCGAAGGCGGGTGCTCGCAGTGAATGGCCATTCATTAGGGTTCCTATGCCGCCCGTGTCAACCAGAGAGGCGGCGAAGGCCGGGGAAAGGCTCTCAGAAACGCCCCACGAAGGCCCCACCTGCGGTCGTCGGGGAAATCGCCGGAACGAAGCCCAATTCGAATTGCGGCTCTCCCTTGCGCGGCTGCAGCGGGTCCGTCGACGGACGGTCCCATACCGCCGGAGCAGCGGGGTGGTCGAACACGAACAAGCCGAGCCCCACGAGTGCGAGCCCGAGACCCGCGCCACCGCTCACGAGAGCGACGTTGCGAAAGCGGTCCCGTCGTTCGATGGCTGCATTGTGATCTTCGAGGTCGCTCTGCTGAATGTTGCCCTTCGCAGCGCGATCTTCGATGGTGCGCACGCTACCCTCGGCGGAAACGGCGATGCCCGTCGAGATCGCGGATAGGACGACGCCTGCGGCACCTGCTCCCAAGAAGCCCCACGCCACGTAGCGTTGAGCGGTCGTCTCCGGCGCCATGGCGAATCGATAGTTCTTGTCGCGCTCGACGGTAACCTCCTTGCCGTAGGCACGCTTGCCTAGGCTGGTCACGCCAATCCAGTGCCGGCCAGGCTGCACGAGAACGGGCTCGGGGCGGGGGAGCGTTCCGACCAGACGACCGTCGATATAGAGGTCGCCCGAGCTACCTTCGATGACGACGAGCGCCGGCTTCTCTGCGAGAGGCACGTCGAGCGGAATGTCGATCGGCTGGTCCCCCGACACGTCACGTTCAGCCGTCACGTACCCATCGGCGCTGACGACGACGTGGTGCTTGCCGGCCGGGATGTCCCCGATGAACGGAGGTTCGGTGGGCGGACCTCCGTCGACACGAATGTGCGCGGTTGGAATGGCGCAGTGAACCGTGAGGCGCGCCTTCGTTCGTGCCACGGAGGTCTTGGGGGCCTCGGTGGCACCGGCGCTGCCGAGGCGCGCTTCGAGGTCGGCCTTCGCGTCGACGGCTTCGGCGCGGCGCTCGCCGCTTTCCACGCGATCGAGGTACTCCTTGTAGTGGACGATCGCTTGTCGACCGCGCGCCGGATCGTTCTTCTCGAGGAAGAATTTGCGCTCGGCTTGTGCAAGAGCGAAGGCAACGTTCGGCTTTGGAGCGAGCGCATAGGCTTGCTCGAATGCCGTGACCGCGGCCTCGTAACGGCCCTTGCTGTAGGCCTCGGTACCGGCCGCGTAGTACGTCTTGGCTTGCGCGAGGGCGTCGGGCGTCGGGTCAGCGGCGAACGTGGGCGCGGCCAGCGTGAGAACGATGCATGTTGCAGCAATTTTCAAACCGTTCATTTTCGCACCGGAAGTTGGCGAAGGATGCGGAGCGTTCCCGAATTCGCGATGGCGAGGTCTTCGATGCCATCTCCATCGAAGTCGCCGGCGACGACATCAGAGCCCCGTTGGAGCCAAGCCTTTTTCCCACTGCCTTCTTCGCTGTCACCCTCTTGGTTGACGAGGCCCGTGAGCTCTTGTGCGAGCGTGAACGTGTGGTCCGCATTCGCCTGCATGAGCATCAGTCGAGTTCTCGTCGCGATCACGAAAGATGGGCCCGACGAGACTTTGCCGCGAACTTTTGCGAAACCGACGATGCTGGAAGACGCGGTGGAAGAAGCGCCCGCATCTCCCGTGGTGCCGGGGACGGGGACTTTGACGGGGGGCGAGACGCCGCCGCTCCCGTTTCCGAAGAAGACGTACAAGTTGCGGAGGTCCCCCGCTTGCGCATGAAGGACGACGAGGTCGTTCTTTCCGTCGGCATCGATGTCGACGATGCGAATCGCCGACTCGTTCGTCAAATCGCGCACACCGGGAATCGTCCCGAGGACGGTTGCGGTGCACGCGCCATCCGTCGCGGTAACGCTCGAGATGCTGATCGCGTCCTTCTGTGCCGTGAGACTGAAGAGCGAATCCGTCGTGCCTACAAGGCGTCCAATCACCGATACGGGGTCGTCTACGTTCGCGTTGGGCGCGGCCCCCGCGGTCTTGAAGCATTCGCCCACGCGCTTGATGGCCTGTTCTGCCGCCGTCAGCTGGCCGTCCGTGTCGAGGCGTGAGACGAACGCGCTCGCGAACTTCGACTCACCGCCCGTGAAGCCACGTGCGAGCGCAAGAACGATGCGCGCGGCAGCGGCGGGCTTGCTCGGATCGAGCGGGTCTTTGACGTTGAACGTGCCTCCACCGAGCTGCGTAGGCGACCACACGACGGTCGACGTTTCGGTCGTGCTCCGAAGAAGGAGCGGCGAGATGGAGACGCGGTCTCCGGTCGTTGCGAGCTCGGCGATGTTCGTGTTGTTCGGGCCATTCGATACCGGCGGCTCGGCGGTGAGAACGATTCCGCGGCGTCGTCCTTCGGTAGCGCTGGGGAGCGTGAAAATGCCTTTGGCGAAGGGGTAGTTCGCCACCGTCCGGAACGGTTCGGGGGATCCGAAGCCGCGGCCGAATGCAATGCCGATGCTCTCTTCGCCTTCCGTCGTCTTGAAGATCGCTGCGATGTCGTCGGCCCCATCGCCATCGAAGTCTCCCACGGCGAGGTTGTCCTTGTTGACCGTTCCGTCGGTCGAGAGGCGGAACGGGGTGGTGTCGGCTCCCAACGTCGTTCGATAGGCGAGGAGCACTTCGATTTGCGAGCTCGAGTCCGCGCCTGTGGTGGCCACGATGTCTGGAAGCCCGTCGCCGTTCACGTCCCCCATACGAACTTGGTTCCAGAGCTCGAGCCGCGGTTCGATGTTGCGCAGCGCAGGATAGACCCACGTGCCCTTTGGATCGGGGGAGACGACGGGGGCCGTGGCGATGAAGATGCCGTAGGGCATGACGAGGTCGCCGTAGCCATCGTTGTTGATGTCTGCGAGCGCGAGCGGAACGCGATCGGCGGCTCCGGCATCGGAGGATGAACGAGGAACTTCACCGAGGTCGGCCGGAATCACGTCCATCAGCTTGCTCGGGTCGAACGCCGGCCCGCCGACGTTCGGCACGACGTTGAGGTAGCCAAACAGCTTTCCGCCGCGGACTGCGAGAATGTCGAGGCGCTTGTCGTTGTTGAGGTCCCCTACGAAGAAGGCGGAGAGCCCCGGGGTCGGCAGCACCTGCGCAATGGCCGTCGCCTTCCAGTTGAGGTTCGGTGCCTTCGGGTCACCACATGCGGGACGCAAGATCGCGATGCTGTTCGGCCCGCCTACGACTACTTCGCCGCACGGGCTACCTTGGGGTTGGTGTCCGTCGAACGACGTCCATACCGGTTGCCCGGCGAGGACCTGCGCGTCGGTCAGTGGCTGACCGTCGAGGAGGGAGACGAGCGCTGTCGGACTCGATGGAGAGTTCGGGTCGTCTCGGCGGAGGCCGATGAGGGCCGTCTTCGTGCCCGTCGGGAAGACGAATTCACCTCGGAGCGAAGTCATGGAGAAGGCTCCGAAGTAACCACGCTTCGCGATAGACGCTGAGTTGACGACGCTCGGCAGGAGCTCGCGGTTGGCGCTGCCGCGAAACACCGCGATGCCGCTCCAGCCGAATACGACGTCGTCGCGGCTGTCACCGTCGAGATCCGAAACGAAGGGACTCGCGGCGCCGGCGGACAGCGTCTTTGCTTCTACGAGCGAAGCGCTCTCGCCGAAGTAGTGAAAACGAAGCGCCGTTCCCGAAGCACTTCGGGCACTCGTGCCGAGAATGTCCTTGCGGCCGTCACCATCGAAGTCACCGACTTGCATGGAGAATACACCGGCTGACAGGCTGTCGCCGGCAGAGGAAAAGTTGCCCGTGGGCTCGCGACAAATGCCGTCGATGCCGCAGCCCCATCCGCTCGGGCATGCCGCCGTCGCCGTTTGACTCGTGTCGCATTTGCGTCTGCAGGCGAATGCCTCGCCCGCCTTGCCGCAGAGCGGGTCGTTCCCGTCGCAATCTTCGTTCGCGTCGATGACGCCGTTGCCGCACGTTCCGCTGACGAGTGGCGTGAGGTCGGCGCAGCTGGTGATCCCAGCGAGTACCGGCGCGAGGCAAACCGAAGCGAGCGCGGCGATGGTGAATTTGGAGATGGTGCGCATGAAGGGACCTTTGGTGGGGTCAGTCGAACTTCGGAATGTCTTTGTGCTGGGGCTTTGGGCCGTTCGTCGTCGCCGCTTTCAGGGGAGGTCCCTTTGCTGCACTCGCGGAGGTCGTCGCGCTTGCCGTCGGCAACGTGAGTGGCGTAGCGGGAGAGGCGATCGGCGTGAGTGCTGCGGTAGGCGCCGTTCCGGGCGGTGTCGTTCCATTGCTCGTCGGCCCCGCCGTCGAGACGAGACCAGCGCCGGCAGCGCCCTTCTGCGACGCATCGCTTCCACTGCTCCGCAAGAAGATGAACGCTCCTGCGCCAACCACCCCGAGCAGCCCTGCCGCCACGAACGCCCACACGAGAGTGCCGCGCTTCTTCGGCACGGGCGCTTCCATGTTCATCTCCGTGCGCGCGGAGGACGCTGCGGTCGCGAGATCGTTCGAGAGTCTTCCGCCGTCGATCGTGGCGGCCGTCGCCGTCCGGTCACGCGCGGCGCCCGGGCGGGAGAACCCGGACCGCGGCTCGGAGTGCGCTGCGGGAGGAATCGTTGCCGCCATTTCCACGGAGGCGGTCGTCGTCGGCGTTGCGATGCCGAGGGCAGCGCAGAGGCTATCGAGCGCGAGCCCCACGGTTCGTGGCCGCTCGTTTCGATCCTTGGCCATCATCGCGAGAATCGGCGCATCGATTTCCGGTGGCAGGCCCGGGCGCACGCTGGACGGCGCTTTCGCGGGCTCCGTGATCTGTTTCATCAGGATCTCGACCGTCGAGTTGCCGGTGAACGGGAGCACGCCCGTGAGCGTCACGTACACGAGGACTCCGAACGCATAGACGTCGGTGCGTCCGTCGATGTCCTCGCCCTTGCTCTGCTCCGGAGACATGAAGGAGGGCGTTCCGATGGCGACGCCGGTCCGCGTCTTGTGTGCCTTCTCGATGTCGCTCGAGAGCTTCGCGATTCCGAAATCGAGCAACTTCGGGACGATGGTTCCGTCCTCCTCCTGCTTCAAGAAGACGTTCTCGGGCTTGAGGTCGCGATGGAAGATTCCCTTGGCGTGGGCCGCATCGAGCGCGCGAGCAACCGCGCGAAAGATCGGCATCGCCGTGCGAACGTCTAGCGCGTCGTGACGTTCGAGATACGCGTCGAAGCCCTCACCTTGGAGTAGCTCCATGATGTAGTACAGCCGGCCATCTGGAAGCGTTCCGAACGAGAAGATGTCGACGATGTTCTTGTTCTGGATCTGATTGACGGCCCGCGCTTCGGCGACGAAGCGCGACGCAACGTCGGGGCGCGCCGAGAACTCGTGCGAGAGCACCTTGATGGCAGCGGTTTTTCCAATGAGTGGATGCCTCGCCCGATAGACGGCGCCGAAGCCGCCTTCACCGAGTTTCACCTCGATGCGGTATTCGCCAACCGTCATGCCCTCCGGCACGTCGGTCGAAGGCCGACTGGGGGCGTCCTCGAGATCGTCGAGGAGCACGCTCCCGTCCGTCGGGCACAGAGTGGTACCCGCCGAGAAGGACTGATCACAGGTGGGACAAGAAGGCATAAGGGAGACTCCGAAACGGGTGCGAAGTTCCGAGGCTCTTCGGCACTTTCATGCAAGCATCGCACCGCGCGCGCAGCGGAATCAAGCGAATGATCCGAGCGTCATGTTTCGTTTCCGAGCGTGCGCTTCGCCCTGATTTTCGGCGCCCGGGCTGCAGGTGTCTCAGCGCGCGACGAGCGGCACGACGTTCGTTCGTTCGGGCGGCGCGAGAGGTTGCCTGGACCTACGTTCGGCCCTGGACTTAGGCGCGTCCACGCTTTCGGCGACGGCCAAGGTAGAGCGCCGCCGCACTCGCAAGCGCAACCGTAGCCATGGTGCTGGAGCCGTCACTTCCGCGTTCTCCGACTTTGCACCCACATCCACCGCCATTGCCGCCCGGGTCTGGCTGCGCCTCCGGATCGCAGGCCGTCGCGACGATGCCGCCTCCAGCCGTATTGCGCGTCTGATCAGAGGGGTACACGCTGCACAGTCCTTCCTCGTCGTCGCTCTTCAGCGTGCGCTGCTCGGTCGTGCCCGTCGTGTACTTGGCGAACATCGTTGCACCTTGCACGGAGCTGTGGGCAAGCCCGAACACGTGGCCGATTTCGTGCGCGAGGACTGTCGGCAAGTCGAAGCCGCTCGGCGGCACGGGGTCGGTCGCCACGAGCTTGAGGGTCCCGTTCACTTCGATGTCGGCGTCGAGAATCTCGCCGATGTCTTTGCGGAACGTGAGCGTCGTCAGCGCAACTTGGTTGCGATCTTCGTAGGGCCACGAGGTGTTGCGAAAGACGATGATGTTCTGGTTCGCGGCGTTGCCTTTGACGTAGCCCGCGGTGCCGTCCGTCGTCGTTCCGAGATACATCCCCGTGAGGCTCGGCTTGCACGAGAGCGCACCCCATGCGGCGAGCGCCTCTTGGATCTTCTGCGCGGCGAGGGCTTCGCCGACCCCTGGTTCCGCTGCGGTGCTGAGGCGCATGCCGACGCACGCGTTGCGCCAGAAGACCGGAATGCCCGTGGAGCTGCAGTCGCCGCCCGGTCCTGGCTCGGTCGTCGTGCGACAATAGGCGGCCGCGTTCGTCGAGGCGAGAAGAAGAACGCCCGCGAGGCTTGCCGAGACGAGGGTGCTCGGAGAAAGCGACCTTTTGTATGTTTTCGAAAGCAAGGAAAGTCGAGTGTACCCTGCGAGGGGTTTGCCGTACAGTCACGGAATATGGCTGAGACCTGTGATTTCCTCGTCGTGGGCAGCGGTGCCGCCGGACTCACATTTGCGCTCGAAGCGGCAAAGTCCGGCGATGTCGTCATCGTGACCAAGCGCGGCGGCGCCGACGCGAACACGACCTGGGCTCAAGGGGGCATCGCCGCCGTGCTCGATGCCGGCGACACGTTCGAAAAGCACATCGAGGATACGCTCGTGGCGGGGGCGGGGCTGTGCCATCAGAAGGCCGTGGAAGTCTGCGTACGGGAGGGACCGCAGCGCATTCGCGCTCTCGCAGAGCTCGGCGCTCAGTTCGACCTGACCGGCGGTCCGGCGGAAGACGGAGGGCAACCTTTCGATCTCCACCTGGAAGGTGGGCACAGTGCGCGTCGAATCGTGCACGTGGGGGACATGACGGGTAGGGAAGTCGAGCGAGCGCTCCTCGATGCGGTCCGCAACAACCCTCGCATCCGCATGCTCGAAAATCACATGGCCGTCGACGTCATCACGCGCGATGCCTTCGGAGGCCCGTCGCACTGCGCCGGGGCGTACGTGCTCGACGTCGCGGCCGGCAAGGTGCTGACGGTGCTCGCACGGGCCACCATTCTCGCATCGGGCGGCGCCGGCAAAGTCTACCTCTACACGACCAACCCAGACGTCGCGACCGGTGACGGTGTGGCGATGGCCTACCGTGCGGGAGCCGAGGTGGCGAACATGGAGTTTTATCAATTCCATCCGACCTGCCTCTACAACCCCACCGCGAAGAACTTCCTCATCACGGAAGCGCTTCGGGGCGAAGGCGCCATTCTTCGTCGCCTCGACGGGACCGCGTTCATGGGAGAGCACGACCCGCGGAAGGACCTCGCGCCGCGCGACATCGTTGCGCGAGCCATCGACTACGAGATGAAGAAGACCGGCGCAGACCACGTCTGGCTCGACATCACGCATCGCGAGCGATCGTTCATCGAGCAGCACTTCCCGGGAATCTATGCACAATGCAAGCAATTCGGCATCGACATCGCGGCCGAGCCCATCCCGGTCGTTCCCGCGGCCCACTACATGTGCGGCGGCGTGACGACCGACCTCGAAGGCCGCACCACCATTCCCGGCCTATGGGCCATCGGCGAATGCGCGCACACGGGGCTCCACGGTGCCAACCGCCTTGCGTCGAATTCGCTGCTCGAAGGGCTCGTCCTTGGTCATCGGGCGGCATTGGCGCTCAGGTCCGTCGATCGAACGAAGCCGTGGCCCTCGGTTCCCGAGTGGGACGTCGGCAATGCCGGAACGAGCGACGAAGCGGTCATCATCACCCAGAATTGGGAAGAAATTCGCCGCCTCATGTGGAACTACGTTGGCATCGTCCGATCCGACAAGCGGCTCAGGCGCGCGTCCCGCCGCATCGCGCTCCTCCAAGAGGAAATCAGCGAGTATTACTGGAAGTACTTCATCACCCAGGACTTCCTCGAACTCCGCAACATCGCGACGGTGGCCGAGCTCATCATCGAGTGCGCGCTTTCCCGTCGCGAAAGTCGCGGCCTCCACTACACGCTCGACTGCCTTACGGTCGACCCGAAGCAGAATCGAGACACCGTGAAGAAGCGCGGCGTTTCCGCGCATTTGCGGGCTTCCTGAGGGCTGCCGTTTCCGTTTCCCTCGGACGCAAGGTCGAGTAAGGTTCGGCCGAGATGGCGCCCCCCACGGCCGAACCCCAACCGAATGCGAACGCGCACGAAGGCGCGTGGGCCGAAGCTCGGCCACACGTTTTCGAGACGGTGCGTCTCCTGCGTGCGCTCGACGACAAGCTCGTTTCGCTCCAGCAAAATGGCGAAGTTGCATACTACACGAGTGCTGCGGGTGAAGAACTCGCCACCGTTGCTGCTGCTGCCGCCCTCCGCCCGTCCGACTGGCTCTTTCCGAGCACGCGCGACCAAGGTGCAGCGCTCGGCCGCGGTACGACGCTCGCACGCTTGGTCCATCATTTCTTCGGTACTGCAGAAGACTCGGCAAAAGGGCGTCAGAAGCCGAATCTCTTCGGCGACCCAGAGCACCGCGTCGCGGGTGTGAGTGGCGGCGCATCCGCTCACTTGCCCCACGCGGTAGGTTTTGCTTGGGCCGCGCGCTCTCGCAAGGAAGACATCGTCGTGCTCGCAATGTTCGGCGAAGGCGCGACGAGCGAAGGCGAGTTCCACAACGCGGCGAACTTCGCCGGTGTCATGAAGGCGCCGGTCGTCTTCTTCTGTCGCAACAATGATCACGCAGGGCACACTCCCGCGTCGCGTCAGACCGTGTCGAGCTCCTTCGCCGAGAAGGCAGTTGCCTACGGCTTCGACGGCGTCGTGGTCGATGGGGGTGACCCGCAGGCGGTCTTCGAAGCCGTGCGAGCCGCCATCGCCAAAGCTGCTCGGGGAGGCGGTGCAACGCTCATCGAAGCTCGTACCGCCGACCTCGCCTCGAAGACGACCCTTTCTACGCTCACGCCTTCTTCCGAACACGTGGCCGCCGTCGAGGCCGCTGTTTCGGCGGCCAAGAACGCAGCAAAACCAAGCCCGCAAACCTTGTTCGACGATGTCTATGCCGAGCTTCCCCCGCATCTCGCATTGCAACGGAACGAGCTCATGAACACGAAAGGAACTCCGTCGTGACGCAGACGCAATCGATGGCAGGCGCCGACCAGGCGACCGGCACCACCACCGTCATGAACCTCGTCGACGCCATCAACGACGCGCTCCATCTCGAAATGCGTCGCAACGATCGCGTCGTCGTCCTCGGCGAAGACGTTGGCAAGGTGGGCGGCGTGTTCCGTGTCACGAAGGGGCTCCACGAAGCCTTCGGCGAAGACCGCGTCATCGACACGCCCCTCTCCGAAGGGGGCATCATCGGTTGCGCCATCGGCATGGCGCTCTACGGCCTCGTGCCCGTCCCGGAGATTCAGTTCTCCGACTTCATCTTCCCTGGCTACGACCAGATCGTGAGTGAGCTCGCCAAAATGCGTTACCGCTCGGGCGGCGAATACACCTCGAAGATGGTCATTCGCACGCCGGTCGGTGGGGGTATCCGCGGCGGGCTCTACCACTCGCAGTCGCCCGAGTCGCTCTTCATTCACGTCGCCGGTCTCAAGGTCGTGTGTCCTTCGACCCCCGAAGACGCAAAGGGCCTCTTGCTCGCGTCCATTCGCGATCCGGACCCCGTTCTCTTCCTCGAACCGAAGCGCATTTATCGCGCCGCTCGAGGCGATGTTCGCTCGGGCGACTACACGGTGCCGCTCGGCAAGGCGCGCATCGCGCGTGAAGGCAAACACGTCACGGTGCTTGCGTGGGGCGCCATGCTCTACGAGGTGCTCGCAGCTGCAGAACAGGCCGAGGCCCAGGGAGTGTCGACCGAAGTCGTGGACCTTCGGACGCTCTGGCCCGTCGACATCGAGACCATCACGGCAAGCGTCAAGAAGACCGGCCGCGTCGTCGTGGTGCACGAAGCCCCGAAGACGTGCGGTTTCGGCGCCGAACTCGTTTCACTCGTCAATGAACACGCATTTCTGCATCTCGAAGCACCGCCCGTTCGGGTGACCGGGTTCGACACTCCGTTCCCGTACAGCCTCGAGATGGACTACCTGCCTTTGGCACATCGCATACTGCCGGCCCTTTTGAAAACGGCTCGGTTCTGAGGAGAGACAGCACCATGGCGCGTTGGGAATTCAAACTGCCGGACATCGGCGAAGGCGTGACGGAAGGCGAGATCGTCGCTTGGCTCATCAAGCAGGGCGATCAAGTCAAAGAAGATCAGCCCATGGTCGAAGTCATGACCGACAAGGCAACGGTCACCATCACTTCACCGCGCACCGGTCTCATCTTGGAGACGCAGGGCAAGGTGGGGCAAGTCGTTGCCGTCCACGAAACGCTCGTCGTCTTCGACGTGGCTGGAGGCGCAGAAGAGGCGCACGCGGCGCATACGGCCCCGGCACCTTCGAAGGCCGAACCGGCAGCCACTGCGGTCGGCGACATCAAAGAGTCCCTGCCGGGCATGGGCAAGCCGAAGAGCGCGGGAGCGAGCGCCGGTCTTTCCGCGGGAGGCGGCGGTTCTGCCACGCCGGCGTACTTCAACGAGAAGCCGCTTGCGACGCCCGCGACGCGAAAGCTCGCGCGCGACCTCGGCATCGAGCTCACACGCGTTCCCCCAACGGGGCCGCAAGGCCGCGTCACCAAGGTCGACGTCGAGTCGTTTTCGAAGGCACCAGCGTCGGGGCATGCAGAAGCGCACGGCACGAATGGAACGAACGGAGCTGCCAAGGCTTCGGCGGCGGCCCCAGGGGCCCACGGCCCGACCCACGCGGACCGCGAACCCGTGAAGATCACGGCCCCGAGCGGCACGGCGTCGGCGCAAGAAGAACGCGTGCCGTTCGCCGGTATGCGCCGAAAGATCAGCAACAAGATGGCGCAGTCGGTCCACACGGCCGCGCACTTCACGTTCGTCGAAGAGTGCGACGTGCACGCACTGAAGGCACTTCGCGCGCGCCTCAAGCCGCTCGGCGAAGCACAAGGCGTGAAGCTCACGTACCTGCCGATCGTGGTGAAGGCTGTCGTTGCCGCGCTGAAGAAGCACCCCGTGCTCAACTCGGCACTCGACGAGAGCACGAACGAACTCGTCTATCGCAAGTACTACAACATCGGCATTGCCGCCTCGACCGACGCGGGCCTCATGGTGCCGGTCGTGAAGGACTGCGATCGAAAGAGCATCCTCGAAATCGCCAAAGAGATCGACCGCGTCGCGACCGATGCGCGCGCGGGCAAGTCGAAGGTCGAGGACCTGAGCGGCTCCACGTTCACCATCACGTCGCTCGGAACGCAGGGTGGCCTCTTCGCGACGCCCATCATCAACTTCCCCGAGGTCGGCATTCTGGGGCTCCACCAGATCAAGGAAAAGCCGGTCGTTCGCGACGGGCAGATCGTGATTGGAGAGGTGATGCTGCTCTCTTTGTCGTTCGACCACCGTATCGTCGACGGCCATGTCGGTGCTGCATTTGCCTACGATATCATTGGGTATTTGCAGAACCCGGACCGGCTGCTTTTGGAGATGGCGTAGTTCTCCCGAACACGGCACTCTTCTATTAGATGATGCGTGTTCGTGCGCAGCGACCCGTAGCGGCATTCGTGCTCGCACTCTCTTTGGGGGCGGGCTCCGCTTACGCAGACAAGCCGGCGCGCCCCGCGCCTTCCGCGCCGCCCTCACCCGAGCGTTTGCGCTCGGCGGCGCAAGAGTTCGACGAGGGGCGTCGCCTCTTCCAAGAGAAGCAGTACAGCGAAGCAGCAGCTCACTTCGAGAACGCGTTTCACGACGCGCCGAGCACGGGCGCCATTCGAGCGGCTGTCCGTGCGCGTGTCGAAGCAAAGGAAGAGGCGAGGGCGGCGACCCTCGCTGCACTCGCGCTCTCGACGATGGAGGCCGATGCGCAGACGAGCAAGTACTTCACGCAAGTCGTCGAAGGCGCGCGCCCGAAGCTGCTCGAACTCGTCCTCACGTGCGAGGTCGCGTGCGAGATTGCCATCGATGGGAAGCTCGTTTCGCTCGAACCGTCCACATCGTTCAACATCTTCGTTCTCCCTGGTGCGCATCGCGGCGCCGCGAGTTTCGTCGGTCGCACGGCGTCTGCGACGGAGTTCGAAGTCGATGGCGCACAAGGGCAGTCGCGAACGCTTGCACTCGAACCGAAGCCCGAGCCCGCCCCGCGCCCGCGTGAGGGCGGCGGGGAGAACGAAGGAGGCGGCACGAGGAATGGTCCGACGCAGCCCACGGAGGTTCGAAAGCCGCTTCCAAAGGCGCTCTTCTTCACGGGGCTCGGTTTGACGGTTGCGGCAGGAGCGACCACCGTGGTCTCCGGCATCCTCACCCTCTCGACGCCCGGTGAAGATCGCGTGAGGAAAGACTGCGCGGGGCTCGATACATCGTGCACGACCTATCAGGACGGTAAGGGTGCGGAATTGCGCACGAATATATTCTTGGGGGTTACGATCGGACTCGCCGTGGTGACCACGGCCATCGCGTTCTTCACGGATTTCAAAGGAAAACCCGCAAATTCGAGGGTGACGGCGTCCACGAGCGCTCTTCCGGCTTCGGCACTCGGCCTCGGGGGGCGCGGGTTCGCGTTCTGAGCGTCACCGAGGAGCGCGAAGAATGCGGCAGGTGTCTTTGCGTCCAGTATAATGGACGGGAAGGACGCGCGTTTGGGAAAGCTTCAACGGCTGAAAGATGGGAAGTCGGCTCGCGTCGGGCACTACGAGCTCTTCGCAGAGCTCGCCGTCGGCGGCATGGGTACCGTCTACCTCGCGCGCACGAACACCGGCGACCTCTCGCGACTCTATGCCATCAAGGTGATGCACCCGCATCTTTGTCGTGACGAGGAATTCGTTGCGATGTTTCGCGACGAGGCACGACTCGCGACGCGGCTCTCTCATCCGAACCTGGTGACGCACCTCGAAGCGGGGCAGAGCGATCGCGGTCCCTACATCGTCATGGAATACGTGGAAGGCCCCACGCTTGCTCGATTGCTCAGTGCGGCGGCGCGCTCGGAATCGAAGGGGCTCTCCCATGCAGCCGTCGTCCGTATCGTGCTCGACGTCCTTGCTGGTCTCCACGAGGCGCACGAGCTTCGCGACGAGAATGGTCGCGAGCTCGATGTCGTGCATCGCGACGTGTCACCGCAGAACATCCTCATCGACATGAGGAGCGGTGTGTCACGCCTCACGGACTTCGGGGTTGCTCGTGCGGCTGCGCGGCTCACCGAGACGCGCACGGGACAAATCAAAGGAAAGTTTTCGTACATGGCCCCGGAGCAAGCGGAGGGCAAGGCCGTCGATCGACGCACCGACGTATTTGCAGCCGCCATCTTGCTGTGGGAGGGGCTTGCCCGACAGCGATTCTTCAAGGGTGAAAGTGACGCCCAGATCCTCGTTAAGTTGCTGGGGCGCACGTTGCAGCCCATCGGCGAAGTCGTGAACGATTGCCCGCCCGAACTCGATGTCGTGTGCATGAAGGCGCTCGCGCGAAAGCCGAGCGACAGGTATTCGAGCGCTCGAGAGTTCGCTGAAGCACTCGAAGCCGCCGCCCGCGCGGTGGGGGTGCTTTCGAAGCGAGAGGTCGTTCGCGCCGAAATCGAAACGCTGCTCGGTGCCGACCTTGCAGCCGAGCACGCGCGCATCTGGAGCTGGGCGAGGGACATTCCGAGCGAACCGCTTCTCGTCGACGATGGGCCGGACAATCCGGTGACGCGCGTGGACACACCGGCGGCGCGCTCGTCCACATCGTCCGCGCATCTCGAAACGGGGGGCGCCATGCAAATGAGCGGCAGCCCGCCTCCGCTCGTTCGCGCGCGCAATCGCCTCATCTGGGCCATGCTCGCGCTGTGCATCGCGGGCAGCGTCTTCTTGGTCATTCGAAATGCGCGCCGCGAAAAGGCGGCTGCTGCCGCTGCGGCGGCCGCATTGCTCGCTCCGAGCGGCGTCCCGCACCTACCGGAGGTCGTGTCGTCTGGTGCGCCGGCTTCTTCGCTGTCCGCAGCCGCGCCCAAGAAGGAAGGCGAGGTTCCAGTCGTCTCTGCCGCGCCATCCTCGACGAATGGCGCGCCCGGTGTAAGCGCTTCCGACGCCGGAGCTCCGGCGGCGGGCTCTGGGCAACCGGCCGGGAAAACTCGTCCACATGTGAATGTGAACGCCGTCCCGCACCCGCAGGCGCCCGTTGACGACTTGAAGAACCCGTATCGCTGACGCGCTCAGCCTCGTGCAGCGCGCTTCGCGTAGCGGTAGGCCGTGAACGCCGCGACGACGTGGCATACCCACCCGAACCAGCCACCCGTGCCCACCCACAGACCGGGCGTCACGATGAGCCAGAAGAGCCCACGCAGCCAAGTGCCGTTGTAGAACTGCCCAACGCCCGGAATGAGGAACGAGAGAACTGCGGCGACTCCCGCGCCAGAATCGCGAAGTGCTAGAGACGAACGGGCCATGAGAAATCGATCTCCTTCGGCAGCACGGAAGAAGCCCCCCGCGCACGCCCAAGAAGCTGCGCACGGCCGGACCACAGCGCAAGTAGCGTCCTTCCGAAAGGGGCTCATGGCTT
The DNA here is from genome assembly GCA_046351415.1 of Polyangiaceae bacterium. Taxonomy (GTDB): domain Bacteria; phylum Myxococcota_A; class Polyangia; order Polyangiales; family Polyangiaceae; genus JABFRG01. The sequence continues at coordinate 84,149 of JAXLYO010000012.1, forward strand.
GGTATTCTTCACAAAAACGCGACTTGCCCTGGCGCGCTACAACGGACCCGTACGCGGTTTGGCTCTCGGAAGTGATGCTTCAACAGACGCGGGTCGACACGGTCATTCCCTACTACGAGCGATTCTTGACGGCCTTTCCGACCGTGTTCGAACTCGCGGAGGCGCCCATCGACCACGTGCTCACGCTCTGGGCGGGGCTCGGCTACTACCGGCGTGCGCGCATGCTTCATGCGGCGGCGCGTGAAATCGGCAAGCGCGGAGCATTTCCGAAGACTGCCGCCGAGCTTCTCACCGTCGCTGGCATCGGGCCGTATACGGCGGGAGCGGTCGCGAGTATCGCGTTCCAGGAGCGGGCGCCGCTCGTCGACGGCAACGTCCATCGCGTTCTGTCTCGCATCTTCGCCATCGACTTGCCTGCGCCCGAAGCCCGCAAAGTGTGTTGGGACATCGCAGCCGACATCGTTCCCGCGTCGCGACCTGGCGACTTCAACCAAGCGCTCATGGAGCTCGGCGCGGTCATTTGCACGCCGTCGTCCCCTCGCTGTGAGCGCTGTCCCGTCGCGAAATCGTGCGCGGCGCTCGCGAGCGGCAAGGTCGCCGTGCTGCCGCGTCCTCCTCAGAAGAAGCCACCGAAGGCCGAGAAGCGGAGCGCACTCTTGCTGCGACGAGGCACGAAAGCAACCGACGAAGTGCTCTTCGCGCGAAGGCTTTCCTCGCTTCGGTTTGGCGGCCTATGGGAGCCACCGATGATGCTCGGGGCGTTCGGGCCGAAGGAGCTCCGAGCGCTCGGCCTCGCACCGAAGACCGCGGGGGCTTCCGCAAAACCAACCCACGCTGGTTCTCTCCGCCATGTCCTCACGCATCGCATTCTCGAGGTCGACGTCTATCGCCTCGACGTGAAGGACGCAGCCGTTGCTCATGCAGCGAACCTTCCCAAGGACGTCACCGAGGCCTTTCCGGAGTACGATACCTTCGCTTGGGCGAAGCCCGCAGATGCGCCCGGTGGCGTCAGCACCCTCGCGCGCAAGGTACTGGCCTGGCTTTGAGCCTCTGCGGTCGTTCTACGCTCGAGCTCTCCATTTTCCCCCGAAAACTGCCGCGAAGAGCGCTTTGCACCGATTCGATAGAATCGATGGCGTAGGCCTGCTATGGAAAGGCGGGTCTCAGGTCCAATGCGTCTCAAAGCGCTCGTTTTTCTTACGGTATTTTCATTCGCGGGGCTTGCCCAGGCGAATGATTTCGACCTGGATGACGATTCGGACGCAACGCCGAAAATCCCGGCCCCTCCGCCGCCCATCCAGACGATTCCGTCGCGCATCTATTCGCTGGCCGAATGCCTGGCGCTCGCCGACAGGAATCACCCGAGCATTTGGGCGGCTCGGGCCCGCCTCGCACACGCCCATGGGCTCTTGAACGAAGCCAAGTGGACGCCCTACTGGGGCTTTTACACGCAGTTCGGCTTTGGTCTCCTGCCATCCATCGGCGGCACCTCCTACTACAACAGCGCGCCCCTCGAGCTTCGCCAGCTTCCGTTCTTCGGATCGTCATCGTCTCCGGCCCTGCGCTGGGACATCAGCGGGTCGCTTCCGCTCTACACGTTCGGCAAGATCGAAAACGCGCTGAAGAGCGCCGAGGCCAACGTCCGCTTGAACGAGTGGGACGCCGAGAAGGTGCGACAGACGACTCGCATGGACGTACGCCGTGCGTACTTCGGCGTGAAGCTCGCGCGCGACAGTCGCTACTTGGCAGACGAAGTCGTCGAGAAGCTCGAGAAGGCGATCAAGAGCGTGAAGAAGCGCCTCGATGCCGAAGAAGAAGGCATCGACGAAATCGAGAAGATCCGTCTGGAGATGTTCAAAGACGAAATCCTCGCTCGCCGCGGTGAAACGCTTCGCGGCGAGCGTTTCGGCCTCGCTGCGCTTCGCTTCATGACGGGCGTCCAGACGAACTTCGACATCGAGAACACGCCACTCTCGCGTCCCAAGGTCCCCGTAGGGCCGCTCGTTCAATACCTGAGCGCAGCCCGCCTCTTTCGACCGGAGGTGAACATGGCGCGTGCGGGCATCGCGGCCCGTCGCGCACAGCTCGACTTCCAGCGCTCTAGGCTCTTCCCGGACATCGGCCTCTCGCTCAGCGCCTCCTACGCATACGCTCCCTCGGCCGTTCGCCAGAACACCGCGTGGATCGGCGACCCCTTCAATGGCTTCGGTTACGCGCCGGCCGTAGGTGTAAGGTGGAACCTGGATTTGCTCCCGCAATCCGCCCGCATTTCACAAGCCGAGTCGCTCCTCGAGGAAGCTCGCTCGATGATGCGCCTCGCCGCAGGTGGCATTGCCGTCGAAGTCGAGAATCAGTACGGCATCGTCCTCGAAGCGAAGACGCGCGAAGAGGCATGGTCGCGCATCGAGCATCGAACGAAAGGCTGGCTGTCCATCGTCCAAGACCGCATCGATATGGGCACGTCCGACGAGCGCGCCCTCACCGAACCTTACCGCCTCTACATGAACGCCCGCGTGAATCACGCGACGTCGCTCATGGACTACAACATCGCCGTCTCCGAACTCGCGCGGCTCACCGGTTGGGACGCTCTCGCCCCGGCCGACGATTGAGCGACATCAGAGGTCGCAGCGCGAAAGCGTGAGAGCTGCCAAGAGGCGGGCTCGCACGAGCTCGAACTCGCGAAGCGCCAAGTTGACGTCGGCTTGCCTCAGGGCGGTCGCTGCGGTGACGAGCTCGAGGCTCGTGCCGCGGCCTTCGGTATACGAGGTGCGCGTGAGGCGATCGGTTTCGAAGGCCGCATCGCGGGCCTGCTGAGCCACGGTGCGAGAGTCTTCGGCCACCGTGACGGAGCGTTTGGCTCGCGCGACGTCGATGCTGGCTTGGCGAATGAGCGCTTCGCGTCGCTGAGTTGCGGCTTCGGTCTGAGCCGCAGCATCGCGCATGTTTGCGTAGCGGGCTCCGCCGTCCCACAGCGTGAAGGTCAGCGTTGCCTGAATGTTCCAGACGAAGACGTCGCCTTGAATCGTCGAGCGACCCGCGCTGCTGCTACCTGACAGGATGGGGAGGAATGCGAGCTTGGCGGACGTACGGCCACGGTCTGCGGCTTCGATTCGCTTGCCCAAACCAAGGACGTCGGGGCGCTCCTCGACCTTTCCGAGGGTTTTGCACGTCTTCAAGGCGTCGCCCTCGATGCCATCGAGGCGAAGCTCCGGAGTGACGCCCACCGCATTTCCATATCCGAGTGCAAGGCCGAGTGCTTCGCGAGCCTGCCTCAACGTCTCGTTGTTTCCGACGAGCGTTGCGCGGGCGTTGGCGACGTCGGTTTCGACGCGAAGCACGTCGAGCTTGTTTCCAGCTCCGAGGGTGACGCGTTGTTTCGTGAGCTCGAGGCGCTCGAGAGCATTTCGGAGGCCGATGCGACCGATTTCCGCGACGCGTTCCGAGGTGTACACGGCTACGAGAGCGGTGACGACTCCAGTCAGGAGCACGCGCTTTGCGTCCTCGAGCGACAGCCTCGTAGCGTCGATCGTGCGATCTGCCGTGCCGACGTTGTACCAAGTACGCACATCGACGAGCGGCATGTCGAACGAAGCGCGGGCGGCCAAAGATTGGCGGGGGACCTCCACGACTTTCGGGGCAGCAGGATTCGTTTGGTCGATGTACGCCTGGGTCGAGGGGACGAGGTCTTTGCTGGCAACCCCGGCGAGACCGAGGGACGGAAGCGCGCTCGCGAGTGCGAGGCGCCAAGCTGCCTCCGCGCGTTGCACGTCCGCGAGCGCGATACGAAGGTCTGTAGACCGCGCCTTCACATGATTCCGTGCGTCCTCCCAGCTCGTCACGTTCTTCTGCGCGGGGGCAACCGGCGTGAGCATCGGGTCATCGACCTTGGTCTCGACCTTGGCCTCGACCTTCGGAGGGTCCGCGGCGAATGCGACCGACGAGGTAGTGCCAAGCGCGAGGAGAGCGAGAATGGAAGCGCGAACCTTCATGTCCGCCGCTCATAGCAGAGTATGCGCCTCGGTGCAGCTGGGGCCTACGGCGCGCCGCTTTTGGAGGATGAGCGCCCGTGAACCGCACGAGCTTGCCCCGTAAGCGTCAGTTTCCAGAGTGCCCGTGCTCGGGCAGATACGTCGCAAGCGACGAAAACAGGCTGCGAACGTCGGCGACCCTCACCCGAAACGGCGCCGCAACCTCGGCACACGACAGGAAGTCAGGCGTGGTGGCGACGGCCGCATATGCAGCAGCTGCTGCTGCGAGGGTTGGTGAGAGATCTTTGCCGACGAGGCGCTTCATTTCACCGAACGCAGTCTTCAAGATGCGAACGGCTCGTTGACGCTCGTTTGCGCGGAACGGAAGGCGATCGAGGCCGCGCTCGAGTGCTTCTTGCGCGAGTTTGTACCCTTTGGGGCGGCGCACTGTCACCCTGCGTACCTTGCGCGTCGTCGCCCCCAGTTCCGAGTGAGCGTCGACGTCTGCATCCATCCACGCGAGTAGATCTTGGAGCTCGTCGGTGATCGGGCTCGCGCTCGCTTCCAAGAGCGCGCGCGCCCGTGAACGATAGCCGGCCTCCACGAGCGCATGAGCGTAGGAAGCGATGACTTCCGTATCGTGCGGGAGGGATGCATGCGCGACCGAAAGGTGCGGAAGGGCCTCGGCGGGATGATGTAGAGCCACGTCGAGCAGGTGCCCCAAGTTGTGGGCATACCAAGGGTTGGTGGGAGCCGCTTCCAACGCGCGACGATAGGCCTCGGCCGCGTACTTGTAGTGGCCCATGAGCGTCTGCGCGAGCGCCAGGATAGCCCATGCGCGGTCGTCCTTCGGCCGTGCCGCCACGACGACCCGAGCGAGGAGCGAAGCCTTCCAGGGCGCTTCCTCGACCAGGACTTCAGCGAGCTGGCGGTGGGCGAAAAGGTTCTCCGGACTGCCCTTCGGGGTCTCTTCGAGCATGCGCTCGAGCATGGGCAAGAGCTCGCGATCCAGATTGGCGAAGGCCTCACGCGAGGCGGCTGATTCCGCCTTCGCGAAGCGTTCGCGCGCTGTTCGTGGACGCCTGCGGGCCATGTTCTAACGTTCTAGCTTCGAGGTACCACTCGCGCAATGCGACACGCCGTATCTATGTGTTCGCGTTGAATTTTCCTTGCGTGAGCAGGAAACCTAGCTATGCGGGCGTGTACCGTCCGTCAACGGAACGAGATGACTCGCTGCTGCACGAGGTCGCTCAGAATCCGCAGCACGTCGAGGTGGGGCATTCCGCTCACGTCGAGGATCATCTCGAGCGAAGACATGCCGTCGACGTGGTGGAGTACGAAAGCGGCCTTCTGGTCGATCGACATCCATCGCAATTGCTCGGCTGGCACGATGACCACCGGAACGCGATCGAAGGAACCGACCCGCGCCGTGTACATCTTCATCAGCGTCTCGCGGCAGCGGTCCCGAAGCGCACGTGCGTCGTCGTCCGCGGGGGAGTCCGTGAGGACTGCCTCTGCCGCATCGAGCGCGCCCGTGAAGTCTCCGAGGGCCTCGAGCTCACGCATCGTGCGCCGGCGATCTTGGGTGCGTCGCTCGCTTTCGTCGACGAGCGCGTCGAGGGGCATCTTTGGCGGACTCAGTTGCGCGGCAAGCGGGATGGCGCCATCGACCGCCTTCGTTGCCGCGACTTCGTAGTCGGGCGGGGCAGGGTGCGTCGGACGCTCTACGCCGTCGTCTGGTTCACTCTCGTAGGGAGACAGCTCGATGCCGAGGTCTGCGAGGGCCGCATCGTCGGAAGGGGGAAGGGCGGTCGGAATTCCGCCTGGCTCGTCCGGAGCTTCGAACGAGTTCGCGAGATTGAGGGCACCGGACGAAATGCGACGATAGGGCTCCTTCGGAGCTTCTATCTCCGTCTCGGACTTGCGGCGCAAGTCCTCCGTCGCTTCGCTATCCGCCAACGTCGGGAGCTGCCCACGCCGCTTTGGCGGAAGGTCGCTCCGGCTGCCGTTGTCGTGTCCTTTTCCTTTGCTCACACCGCGTTCCTTGCTTCTCCTGAGCCTCCCGCTCAGGTGCGCGCCACCACGCCCTTGAACATGCGCTGTGTGCGGCTCAGGCCTTCGACGTGCTCCTTGACTGCCACGAGGTCTTTGCGGCCGATGGCTTGCTTCGCGCGCTCCACGATGTTGCGGGCCTTCTCGACGGCGTCACGACCAAAGTCGCTGCTGGCGACGATTTGCTCGACCTGCGGGAAAAGGCGCTCGATGTCGGCGATGAGTTTCTCGGCCTCTTGACGCTGACCTTCGAACTCTTCGCTGGCGCGGCGGTCGACGAGCTCTCCCTGCGCGTTCTGGATCGCGCGGGAGATTTCGTCGCGGGTGAGGCCGCTCGTGGCGGTGACTTGAATCGATTGCTCGAGCGCCGTTTCGAGGTCCTTGGCGCGGACGCTCACGATGCCGTCGGCGTTGATCTCGAACGTGACCTCGATTTCGACCGCACCCTTGGGAGCGCGGCGCAGACCCGTGAGAATGAACTCTCCGAGTAGCTCGTTCTCTTCCGCTTTCTCCGAGTCGCCCTGCATGACGAGAATCTTCACGGCCGTCTGGTTGTCGCGGCTCGTGGTGAAGATCTTCGTACGATGCGTGGGGACCGTCGTATTGGCCGGAATGAGCTCTTCGAAGAAGTTTCCGAACGTCATGATGCCGAGCGGGTGCGGCGTCACGTCGAGGAGAATCATCTCGTGTTGCTCGTCGACGAGCGCCGAGCCCTGGATACCGGCGCCGAGAGCAACGACCTCGTCCGGGTGGACGCCCTTGTTCGGCTCGCGCTCGAAGAATGCGCCGACGGCTTCTTGAATGCGCGGCATGCGAGTCATGCCCCCGACGAGGATCACGTCGTCGATGTCCTTCTTGCCGAGGCCTGCGTCTTCGAGGGTCTGCTTGCAGATGTCGACCGTGCGCTCGATGAGGTCGCTGCAAATTTCTTCGAGCGTCTTGCGATCCATCGAGCGCTGCATGTGAAGCGCGTCGTTGCGGCCGCTCGAGATGATGAAGGGAAGGTTGATTTCCGTTTCGCGAACCGACGAGAGCTCGCACTTCGCCTTTTCGGCCGCATCCTTCAGGCGTTGGAGCGCCATACGGTCTTGCCTCAGGTCGACGTTGTGCTCCTTCTGGAAGCCCGTGACGAGCCAGTCGATGATGCGCGCGTCGACGTCTTCGCCACCGAGGAACGTGTCGCCAGCGGTCGCGATGACCTTGAAGACGCCGCCCGCGCCGATCTCGAGAATCGAGATGTCGAAGGTGCCGCCACCGAAGTCGTACACGGCGATCGTCTTCTCGAGGTTCTTGCCGAAGCCGTAGGCGAGCGCCGCCGCCGTCGGCTCGTTGATGATACGAATGACCTCGAGGCCCGCAATTTCGCCTGCGTCCTTCGTGGCCTGGCGCTGGTTGTCGTTGAAGTAGGCGGGGACCGTGATGACGGCCTTCTTCACGGGCTCGCCGAGGTAGTCTTCGGCGATGACCTTCATCTCTTGGAGGACCATCGCGCTCACCTCGGGAACGGCGTATTCCTTGTCGCGAAGCACGATGCGAGCATCGCCGTGGGGGCCTTCCGCGATGCGGTAACTCGAGGTGGCGACCGCATTCTTCACCTGGGCCGACGTCCACTTGCGACCGATGAGGCGCTTGGCCGCATAGACCGTATTTTCGGCGTTGGTAATCGCTTGGCGCTTCGCGATGTGACCGACAATGCGTTTGCCCGCTTCGGTGACCGCTACCATCGACGGGGTCGTCTTGTAGCCACCGCGATTCGGGATGACGACGGGCTCTCCCTTCTCGACAAGGGCCACGCACGAGTTGGTCGTGCCGAGATCGATGCCAATCACCTTTTCCATTCGACGCTCCTACAAGGGCCGCGGACCCCCCTCCACATCAGGGGTTCGCAATTGAACGCACGCGCGAATCGCGGGACAGCCGATTCCTTGTACGCCCGAAGCACAAGAGTATCGCAAAGTTAGAAGCTGACCCAACTAAATATGGGAAGCATGCGACCGTCTTCGCGGCCCCGCGCTCTCGCGTCGTACACGGCGATTTCGCGCGCCTCTACTCTGCTTTCTCTGCTTTTCCCTCGGCTTTCGCGAGGAGTCCGCGCGCGAGGTCGAGGCCCGCATCCAGTTCGAGGGCGCGTTTCAGAGCGCTTTTTGCCGCGGGCAACTGTTGGGCCTGTAGGTAGATGTGCCCGAGTGTCGTCTGGTAGGCCGCGTTCTTTGGCGACAATTCCACGGCACGCTTCGCGAAGTCTGCCGCTTCGTGCAGGTTGCCGTTTGCCTTCAAGATGGCGGCGGCGGCCGCTTCGAGGGCGACGGCGTCGAGAGGCCGCGCCTCGGTGACGCGCCGGAACGATTTTTCGGCGCCCTGCCAATTGCCTTGCTCGCGCTCGTAGAGGCCCTGCTTCCAGTATTGGTCGGCGAGTTGTTCGGTCGCCTTCTTCTCGACGAACTGGAGTTCGTCTTTGAACGACGGGTCATCGGGGTAGTGCGAAATCGCCATGCGCAAAGCGTTCGCCGCGGACGCCCAGTCTCCCGCGGCCTTCGCGTTGTCGATCGCGGCCCGCGTTCCGCGGATGCGGGCTTCATGCATGTGTTGCTGCTTCTCTTCGTAGCGCTGCTTCAGCGCGGCGACGGCTTGTTCGCCCGAGAGCGTGCGCTTCTGTTGCTCGACTTTCGCGGCGACGACGTTCGGCTGGGATACCTTGCGGCCCGCGAGGAGTTTGGCGGCGAGTGCAGCTTTTCGTGCGGCCTCGTCGGCGACCGGGACATTCGCCGAGGAGGGGATGCGCGGGATCGAGGGACTCGAACTCTTCGGCAGCGGCGGCGGCATCGCACCGGCTTTCGGCGTCGTTGCCGCAGGCGTGGCGCCAGCTGCGGGCCCGGGCGAGGGGTCGGCACGTTTGGCATTCAGATCCGCGATCTCTTTCTCGAGTGCGGCTTGCTCACGGGCTTTCTCCGCTTTGGCCTCTTCGGCTGCGCGCTTGGCATCGTTGATGCCCTTCTGGAGCTGGGCTTCCATGCGCATCGTCTCGAGCACGATGCCGAGGTACTTGTCGTAGTCGGCGCGCCGTTTGGGGTTCGAGAGCACGTCGTGGGCTTCGGTGACGCGCGCGAAGATCGCCTCCATCATCGCCTTGTATGGCCCGAGGCGCTTCTTGAAGTATTTGTCGGGGTGGACGACGGCAGCGAGGTCGAAATAGGCGCGCTTGATGTCCTTTTTTTCCGCATCGACCGATACGCCGAGGAGCTCGTAGTTCGTCGTGTTGGCGATCTTCGTGTAGAGCGCACTCACGAGGGCTCGCTTGCTCGGATCGAGCTCGATCTCTTCTTCGGCGGCCTTTGGGGGCGGCTCGCTGTAAGTGACGAGGCCCGCGCGCTCGAGACGCCCCATGCATGCGAGAAAGTCTTCACCCGCGAGGCCCGTGAGTGTCGCAATCTCGTTCTCGGTCAGGTTGCCGTCGATGCGCTCCCAGACGAAGCCATCGAAGGGGTCGAGATTCATGTCTGCGGGAAAACTGTCTGTGATGCGTCGCGGAATGCGCTCCGTCATGCTCTAGAGCTTATCCTTTTCGCGGGGCGCGCGCTCGAAATCGGGGACGGTTTCCCAGCGAGGGTGCATCCACGGCCAGGAGGAGGGCCGCGCGAGAATTCGGGCCGAAAGCTCTCGATTGATACGTGTCGTCAGCTCGCGTTCGCCTTCTTCATCGGGAGCGAGGTCGTGCGTGGGGACATGCGTCACGGTGACGAACCGCTCCGCCAGGGTGGCGACGACGACGGCTGCCCCCGTGCGGAGCGCCAATCTCGCGGGGCCGACGGCGGTGTCGGCAGGGCGGTCCATGAACGGAACGCGAACGGATGCGACGCGAGACCGGAGGTCCATCGGTATCGCGAGGACACCATTTTCCCTTAGGGTTCGGACGAGTCTGAAAGCGGCGCCCTTCGCGCCCCGAGCAATCGCCTTCATGCCGGCGCGATGGCGTACCGTTTCGAGCCAGCCGTCGAAACGAGGATCGTAGGCCTCGCGCACGACGGCGGTTACTGGAAGTGGAATGGCCGCGAGCGCGGCGCCAACGCGCTCCCAATTGCCAAGATGGGCCGACGCGAGAACGATGCCGCGGCCTTCGCCGTGCAATGCGCGTAGCAGCGCCTTGCCTGCGGCGTCGACCGTGAGGCGATGGTCCTTCGACTCGGGCTTGTCGAGGAGGGTCGCCACGACGTCGCCGAGCTCCGAACCGAGCTCGCGATAGCACCGAACGAGGAGCGCTCGTCGTTCGGTTGCGTCGAGGTCTGGAAACGTACGCGCGATGTTCGCTTCTGCTCGCTTGCGTTCTTTGGGTACGACGAAGCGCGCGAAAGAGCCGAGTCGCGAGCCGAAGCTGCGAAGCGTTCGTCGCGAAAAGTAGGACGCGATGAACAAGCACGTACGCGCGACGCCGTAGAGGACGTCGTTCTTGAAGCGTTGCTTCCGGCTCCACACGCCTCCCTCGCGTAGGTCGCGAGGCAAGTCCCGGGTGTTCACGCTTGCTGCCATCAGCGCGAAGGAACGGGGTCTCGGGGTTCGACGGACGTGCCACCGGGGCAGCTTCCGCAGGCCTTCTTGACCGCTTCGCGGGCCTTTCGCACTCGATCGGTGGAACGCGTGCAGATGCCCCGCTCATCGGGAAGCGTCGCTGCGGCGCAGAGCTCACCGCACGCGTGGTCCATGCTCCCGAGCGCGCGACATGCGTCCGCGCAATCACCTCCCGCTCGCTCGATGCGCGCCGCGGCTTCGTCGATGATCGAAAGCCTTCGCGCTTGGGCGCCCACTTGCTTCGGCGTGGGGCCCTCGGGGGCGGCTCCCTGGGGAGTGTCGGGAACTTTCGTCGGCGCGGCGGGCCTGGGGGCGGTCCCTTCGGAGGACGTGCCCGCCGCTGGCGTAGCGTCTGCGTTCGGCGCAGTGGGAGTGGCCGCATCCTTTTGCGCACCACCGCATGCCGTGACGAAGACGACCATGGAGAGGGTGCAAAGTGAGCGGCGAGCTGTTCGGTGTTTCATCGTGCACCTCCGTCGGTAAGAGCCTTCTTGATGACGCGGTCTTGGATGGCGATGGCCTCTTCGAGTGCCGCGAGCGCGCGTTTGCGGGCTGCCTCCGCCGCGTCTTTGCCTCCGCCGTCTGCGAGGGCGCGGCTGCGCGCTTCTTCGATCAAGCCGCGAATCTCGAAGAGGTGTCCACGGAAGTAGGTGTCGCCCTGCGCATGGACCAAGCCTTGATCGATGTCGCGACTCGCTTGATCGAGGGCGTTTCGTGAGAGCTCGAGTTCGGCCATGCGTGCAAATGCGTCGGCGAGCACTTCTTCGACTTCGGGCACGGAGTTGCCTTGATGCGGCGTCGGCGCGTCGACGAGACGCTTCAGGGCTCCGAGCGCTTCGTCGATCTTGCCGGCGCTCTCGTGGACACTCGCTTCGTGATGGAGCGCTCGCGCTTGCGAAAGATACGCGAGGATCGGCGCATCGACGACGACCGCGCCGTTGTCGTTGCAACGAACGTCAGGATTCTTTCGATCGCAAGCGAGCGCGAAAGCCATGACTGCGAGAGCTAGCGGCACGACGGACCGCACATGACGCCGGAAGTTCATTTCACCCCCCAGCGCGCAAATCGGTTGTGTCGGTAGTCCGACGTGCGTGCTTGCGCGATGCGATCGATGCGCGAAGAACCCCTTGACGGAGAAGCGAGGGAGGCGCGCGCGTCGAAAGGTTCGTCGAAGAGCTCCTGCGTCGACCGTGCGGGCACGAGCGATGCTCGAAGGTCGACCATACCGGAAGGCGCTGCGCCTCCGAACCAGGCACCCGCACGGACGTAAAGGAGAAACGCCGCTGCCACTGCCATGACGATACTGGCCGCCGCGGTAATCGAGCGAGGGCGGAAGGAAAGGACGCGACCTTTCTTCGGGGCATCGATTGCGCGCCTTGCACGCTCGCCCAGGTCTCGTGGCACATCTGTCTCACCGAGGGCCGCGCGAAGCGCGTCACGAACGAGCGCTGCGTCACCGGTGTTCGCTTCGAGGTCGTCCCTGAAAGCTTTTGCGCTGGCGAGCTCCGCTTCCGTCGGTGCAAAGGCGATGGCTTCGGCGACCAGGTGATGGAGCTCCTCGGCAGAAAGGTCTCCCGGCGCGTACCCGTGGCGAAGGGCGTTCAACCAAGCGCGATCGTCCGTCACTTCGTCGCGAGCGAGAGCATCGCGCAGCTCACCGGCGAGGCGAAGTTCCTCGGGAGTCACTTGCTCCAGATTCAGATTCTCGTCGCTCATGGGGAACGCTCGCCTCCCTTGCTTTCATGCTCGAGCGCCTTGCGCAAGGATTGCACGGCTCTATGTAGCACGACGTCGAATGTCGATGGCGTGACGCCCAGTTCGGCCGCCACTGTTTCACGAGGAGCTTCTTCGAGGATGCGTCGCCGAATGGCTACCTCGTACCGGGGGTGGAGCCCCGCCAGAGCGGCGGTGATGCGTGCGCGCACGACCTCCTTGTCGCGATGCTCGAGAATGGCTTCGTCGGCGACGTCGTCGCTCTCGCCACGATTGAGCTCGGCTTCGATGTCGTCCGCCGCCCAGACGAGCGTCTTCTTCCGTGCGCGGAGAGCATCGAGCGCGACGCGCAGCGCAATCATGCGGAGCCATGGGTAGACGCCGCGGTCTTGCCATCGGAAACTCCCGATGGCGACGATGACCTTCATGTAGGTTTCCGACAGTGCGTCCTTCGCCGCGGCCTCGGAACCGAGTCTCGGCAAGAGCACGCTCCGATAGAGTGCCGGGCCATGCAGGCGCAAGAGCTCTCCGAGGGCTGCCTTGTCGCCGGCCTGAGCCTGCTCGACGAGCATGCGATCGCGAGGCGGTGTCAGGTCCGTCACGAGCGGCAGCATAAGGGAAATGGCGAAGCTCACGACAAGAGAACGGTGGGCGACCGCAAACCTTACGCTTGCGGTTTTTTTCGGGACCTCTACGGTTCGCGCCATGAAAGAAACGAGGTTTGTCCGAACCTTCGCCGCGGCCCTTTCCTCCGCAGCCCTCTTCCTCGGAGGTGCCCGTCCTGCGGCCGCGGAAGCGCCCAAATTATCGATTCCGTTCGCAAAAACAACGCTCGATAACGGCCTCACGGTCATCTATCACGAGGACCACTCGGTCCCGACGGTGGTCGTCAATGTCATCTACGCCGTCGGGTCGCGTTCCGAGGCGCCCAAGCGGACGGGGTTTGCGCACTTGTTCGAGCACCTGATGTTCATGGGCACGCGCCGGGCGCCCACCAAGATGTTCGACGCGTGGATGGAGCAGGCCGGTGGGTGGAACAACGCGACGACCAGTGAGGACTTCACCGACTATTTCGACGTGGGGCCCAAAACGACGCTGCCGATGCTCCTGTGGCTCGAAGCCGACCGCCTCCAAGAGCTCGGTCAGAGCATGACGCTCGACAAGCTGAACGCCCAGCGTGACGTCGTTCGCAACGAACGCCGCCAGAGCTACGAGAACCGCCCGTACGGCAACGCGGAGCTCAAGCTCCCGGAATTGCTCTACCCGGAAGGGCACCCCTATCATCATCCCGTCATCGGTTCGCACGCCGACCTCGAGGCCGCTGGTGTCGAGGACGTGAAAGCGTTTTTCGCCCGCTACTACGACCCGGCAAACGCTTCGCTCGTCGTCGCCGGCGACTTCCAGCGCACCGAAGCCGAGGCGCTCGTGAAGCGATACTTCGGCGCCATCAAGTCCCATGGAAAGCCGGTCGACGATTCCCCGACCCGCGCCGAAGGAAAGCGCATCACCCAGGACGCGGTCCTCACGATTCCCGACGACGTTCAGCTTGCCCGGACCACCCTCGCGTGGACGACGCCGAAGGGGCTCACGGCGGCGGATGCCGATCTCGATCTCGCTGCGACGCTGCTGGCTGGGGGGAAAGGAAGTCGCCTCTACAAGCTGCTCGTCGTCGAGAAGAAGCTTGCGCAGTCCGTCAGCGCGGCACAGAACAGCGGCCTGCTCGAGTCCCACTTCGAAATCGAAGTCGACCTTCGCGATACCGCGAAGAAGGAAGAAGTGGAGCGCATCGTTCTCGCCGAGCTCGAGAAGCTCGCGAACAAGGGCCCTCTACCCGACGAGCTCACACGGGCCGTTGCAGGCTATGAGATGGCGTTCGTCTCGAAGCTCGAGAGCGTACGAGAGCGCGCGGCTCTTCTGAACGCATACCAAATGCGCGTGGGGCGCCCGGACTACGTCGCGGAAGATCTCGGCCGCTATCGCGCCGTCACCGCCAGCACCATGCAGAGCACCGTGAAGGCCATGCTCGCGAAGCCCAAAGTCGTTCTTCGGGTGGAGCCGAAGAAGTCGAACAAGTCGCTCGAAGGGAAGGGCCACTGAAATGAACGTGCGACATTCCTTGCTGGGGGTTCTTGCCGCTTCCCTCGTCTTTGCCGCGTGCGGTGGAGGAGACACGGTCATGCAGTTGCCGATTGTTCCACCGCTCGAACCCGTTCCATCTGCGACGGCGACCGCTCCCGTCGACCCCCTCGCGGAGCGCCCGGTGCCCGCCTCCGGAGAGCCCTTCGTTCCGCCAAGCGTCACCGAACGGACCCATGCAGCTACGGGCATGCGTGTATGGCAGCTCACTCGGACGTCCCTGCCGCTCGTGTCCATGTCTTTCGTTTGGCAGACGGGCTCGGCGAACGATCCGCCGCAACGCCCGGGGCTCGCCAACATGACGGCGCACATGCTCATGGAAGGCGCCGGAAAGCGTGATTCCGGTGCATTCGCGCAAGCGGTGGAAGCACTCGGAGCGCACATCTCCGTCGTCGCCTACACCGACTACACGACCGTTTCGGTGACGGTCCTCAAAGATCGCCTCGATGCGACTCTCGAGCTCGTGGCCGATGCGATCTTGCGACCACGGTTCCTTCCGAATGACTTTGCCCGCGCGAAGGGCATCTTGCTCGACGACCTGAAGAGCGCGCGCAAAGACCCGAAAGCGATCGCGGAAGCCGCTTCGCTCGCGCTGCACTATGGTTCTGCGCCATACGGTCACCCGCGCATCGGAACGGTCGAAGGCGTGTCCAAGGTGACGTTGGCCGAGGCCAAGGCATTTTACGCGAAGGCGTATCGCTCGCTTCCTCCGACGCTCGTCGCTTGCGGCGACGTCACGAGCGCAGAGGTCGATGCCCTCCTGGCGAAACACATGAGCGCGCTCGCGAAGCCGCTACCCGCCGCGCCAACCGCGCTCCCTGGACCATCGCCCGCCCCTCCGCCAACACACAAGGCCGACCAAGTCATCTTCGTCGAGAAGGCCGATGCACCCCAGTCGGTCGTCATGTTCGTCGCGCGTGGGCTCACGGCGAGAGCGCCCGCCTCGATGTTCGCGAGTCGAGCGAATACGCCGCTCGGAGGAAGCTTCACGTCGCGTCTCAATCAAGACCTCCGGGAAGAGCGCGGCCTCACGTATGGTGCGTCATCTCGCCTGTCTTTCTCGAAGGACCCAGGCATGTTCGTCGCGAGCGCATCGGTGGTCGTCGATCGAACGGGCGAGGCGCTCAAAGCCATGATGAGCGATATCGCAGCCTATGCGAAGTCGGGCCCGACCGACGACGAGGTCGCCAAGTCGCGGAGCCTCGCTCGAAACGACCTGGTCGAGGTGTTCGAGAGCGTAACGCAGGCCAATGCGCGCCTTGCTCGCAACGCGGGGGTCGGGCTTCCGTTCGACTACGAGGCGACGGCGTCTCAGAAGAAGGAGGCGGCAACGCGCGAAGAGCTCACCGAGCTCGCCAAGTCGATGATGGACCCCCAGAAGGGCTTCATCCTCGTCGTCGGCCCGAAGTCGGTGTTGCCGCAGCTCGCGCAGAACGGATTCGCGGACGTGCTCACGTACACGCCCTGAGCTCGTGCGCGTCTTGGGTCAGACGGGGAAGCCGAGCGAGCGGAGCAACGGAAAAATGAAAAGCGGGAGCGGACCGAGGAGCGCAGCGAAGGCGTAGGGCCGCTTCCAACGTCCGTCGGGAAGACTCTTCTCGACCAGTACCAAAACGGCTTGGAGGAGGAAGTACGCTCCCATCATGCAGGCGTTCCGGAGATCGGTGCTGACCAGGGTCGGATAAAAGTGCAGGGCTGCGCTCGCAAGAAACGTCGCAAATACGCCGCCGACGGGACCCGTGCGGCTCGCCGCTGGCACATAGACGTGGCTCTTCAGCCAATGGGAGACGATGCGATTCCAGCGCTTTCCCCAGAATTCCGCGAGCGAGCGCGAGAGCCACGGGTCGTCGTGGAAGGCGCCCCAGCTCTGACCGAACGCGAACCCGATGAGCCTTGCGATGCCGTCGACCACGGTGGCACTCGAGACGACATAGAGCGCACCGATCATGAGTGGCGCGCGTTCCACGTAGACGAGTGAGACGGCTGACACTGCGCCAAGCACGAGAGTGCGAACCACGAGAAACCAGGCGCCATGCGATGTCTTCGACTGGGCCTGCAAGTCGACGAAGAGGAGCGTGGAGAGCACCCGGACACGCAGCGGGTGCTCTTCTCGCAGCATCTGGATCGTTCGGAAGAGTCCCATGACCATCGCGAACGCCAGCAATGTCCGGACGGGGCCGGGCTTGGCGACGAAGACGGGCGCAAAGAGACCTGCAAAAGCAAGGGCGATGCACAGGAGGCGGACCGGCACCGTGCGCTGCGGGCGGGCGATGACGGCGGCGATGGCTCCGAAGGAAAGGAGAAGGAGGGGCATCTAGGCTTGACTCGAAGCGGCCGGCGGAGGATAGGGTCCCGTGTGGCAGAAGTCGAACTGGCATCGGATGCGGCGGAGAACGGTTTCGCCTGTATGCTCTACGATCTGCTGCGGCAGAACATCGAAGCGAAACCGCACAAGCGGAATGACCTTCGAGCCCTCCGCGGTCGAGTGGCCATCGTGGCCGATGACGCCGACGTGGCGGTGACCCTCCACTTCGCCGCGGGTTCGGTCACGATTCACGACGGAATCGACGGCGTGCCGGATCTGGCGGTCCGAGGGGAGGCCGAGGTCATCATGACGATGTCCAACATGCCCATCACGCTTGGGCTTCCGTTCGCGCGGAAGACGGACGAGGAAGGAAAGGCTGCTCTCGACGCGGCGCTCCTCGCGATGAAGGAAAAACGAGTGGTGACGTACGGAATGTGGCGGCATCCGATGATGCTCCTGCGGTTCACGCGTCTTCTCTCGATCCACGGGTAAACGCAAAGCCTGGAAAATGCGCGCAAAAGCGCTTGACGCGGCCAGGGCACGCTTGTACATCCCACTTTCCCCATTTTCGGGCCTCTCCCGCGGCGTCTTCTTCGACGATTCCTCGGGCCGAGCGCCCCTCTAAATTGCGAGATCTCTGAGGAATATCATGGCTGTAACGATTCGGTTGGCCCGCGGCGGCTCCAAGAAGACCCCATTCTATCGCGTTGTCGTCACCGACACCCGCAACTCCCGCGACGGCCGCTTCCTCGAGAAGATCGGCACTTTCGATCCCGCCAAGAACGGCGCGGGCCTCAGCATCGACCTCGAGCGCTTCAAGCACTGGGAGAGCCGCGGAGCTACACCCTCGGCGACGGTTCTCCAAGTCGTCAAGGCGTCGAGCAAGCTCGCCGCTGCGGCGAAGTAATCGAGGTACGAACGTGAGCGATACCGCGCCCTTCAAAGAACTCATCCGCGCGATTGCCGTCGAGCTCGTCGAGCACCCCGATCAGGTGGTGGTCACGGAGATCGCGAGCGACCACAACGCGCTCATCGAGCTTCGCGTGGCCAAGAGCGATATCGGCAAGGTCATCGGTCGCGACGGGCGCACGGCGCAGTCGATGCGCACCGTGCTCGCTGCCATGTCGACGAAGCTGGGCCGCAAGGCGCACCTCGACATCGTCGACTAGCGTTCGGGTACCTCTCGAGCCGAGCTAGCGAAACAAGTGAAGGACGACGACTGGGTTCCTTTGGCGGAGGTCGCCCGGGCGCATGGGGTCCGGGGCGAACTTCGGTTGCGGCTCTTCAACGAGGACAGCGACGTTCTCCTCGACGTCGACGAGGTCCTCGTTCGTTTGAAGGATGGTACCTCGCACGAGGTGAGCGTCGACAAGGCGCGCCGTGCGAACGAGGCCATCTTGATGAAGCTCTATTCCGTCGACGATCGTGATCGCGCGGACGACCTTCGCGGCGCGCACATTTGTGTGCGCCGTGGCGACTTTCCGCCGCTGGACGATGGCGAGTTCTACGTCTGCGACATCACGGGGGCTCCCGTGTTCGTGCTGGGCGCGCCCTACGGGAAGGTCGTCACCGTTCGCGACTACCCGACGATCGGAGCACTCGTGGTCAAGAGGGACACCGATGGTCGCGAGGTCGAAGTTCCACTCGTCGAGAACTACGTCGAGCGTGTCGATGCGAGTCTGCCCGAAGTTCGTTTGCACTCTGTCGACGGCCTCGCGGAGTAGGCTGCCTCGATGCGCGTCGATATCGTCACGCTCTTTCCGGAACTCTTCGACACCTTCTTGAAGACGAGTTTCGTCGGCAAGGCGCAAGTAGGAGGCCATCTGTCGACGCGGCTTTCCTCACCTCGCGCGTTCGGCCTCGGTAAGCACAAGAGTGTCGACGACACGCCGTATGGCGGCGGAAGCGGCATGGTCATGCGTGTCGATGTGCTCGCAGAAACGATGGAGGCACTCGACCGGGAGCTCGGACCCCATGGCGAGCCGCTCGAACGAGCCCATCGCGTCCTTTTGACGCCGCAAGGCGCGCCCTTCAACCAACGTAAGGCTCGAGCGTTCGCCGAGCGCCCAGCCATCATGCTCATCTGCGGCCGCTATGAAGGTTTCGACGAGCGGGTGCGCGGACTCGTGGACGAGGAAGTATCCCTCGGCGACTTCGTGATGACGGGGGGAGAAGTCGCCGCCATGGCGATCATCGAAGCGTCCGTTCGGCTCCTGCCGGGCGTGCTCGGCAACGAAGAGTCGCTCCTCGAAGAGTCTCATGGGGAGGAATCTCTGCTGGAGTATCCCCACTACACGCGGCCCGCCGAGTTTCGAGGCGTGCGCGTGCCCGAGGTGCTTTCGAACGGAAATCACGCCGAAATCGCGAAATGGCGACGACAAGAAGCACTGAAGCGCACGGCGGAACGTCGTCCGGACATGCTCAGCGCCGAAAAACGGCAGAAGAAGGGCCCTTGATGCGACGCGTCTCTCTAGCCCTCGTGCATCATCCCGTCCTGGGCCGAAACGGCGAAGTGATGACCAGCACGGTCACGAACATCGACCTCCACGACATGTCGAGGAGTGCACGGACCTATGGTTGCGAGCGAGTCTTCGCAATCCATCCTGTCGAAGCTCAGCGAGAGCTCGTGCGTCGCATTTGTCAGCACTGGACGGACGGTGCGAGCGCGACACGCATTCCCGACCGCAAAGTCGCGCTCGCGCAAATCGAGGCCATTCCGACGCTGGACGAGGCGTACGCGAGCCTCGGTGGGAGGGAAGCGATCGAAGTGTGGGTCACGAGTGCGAGGCCCGAAGGCTCCGTGACGTATGCCGATGCACGCGAGCGGCTCACGGGAGAAGGGAAGCCCGTCGTCATCTTGTTCGGAACGAGTTGGGGCCTTCCGCGCGTCACGGTGCAGACCGCGGACCTCGTCCTCGAACCCATTCGTGCCCGAAAAGACGCGGGCTACAATCACTTGAGCGTGCGTGCGGCGTGCGCGATCACGCTCGACCGGCTGCTCGGTCGCTGAGCGTTCTACTCGTCTTCGAACAGCGGCGCCGCGACGGAGATGCCGCCCGGCTTGGCGACCTGTGCGCGAACGAGGACGATGCGGGCGACGCGATCGCGCTTCGCATGGACGAAGCGCAGCACTTTTGGCTCGAGGCCGACGATGCGGAGTTCGTCGAGAAGGCGGCCCAGTTCGTGCGCGGTGTAGACGAAAAAGGCGCTCCCTCGGGGGGCGAGAATTCTTCGCGTCGCCACCACGAAATCCCGAAGGGGCGCGGACCGGGCTGCCCGTCGCTCCGGCTTCGGAGACGGCCTTCCCGCAGCGAAGTAGGGTGGGTTGCAGACAACGGCATCGAATCGCAGGGGACCTTCGGCCGTGAAACTCGACACCGGGCTCGTGACGACGAGCGTGTCGCCGGCCATGCCGTTGCGTTCCGCGTTGAAGCCACAAAGCGTGGCCACGGTCGGCTCGCGTTCGACGAAGGTGACGAACGACGCGGCCTCGAGGTGCAGGATGGAGAGCCCCACGACGCCGACGCCTGCGCCCAGGTCACAGACGCGCCTTCGCGCGCCCATCGCAGCTTCCGTCGCAAAGAACGTCGCGAGATGAACGGAGTCGACATTGAACCGATACCCATCCGCAGGCTGCCTCAGGCGAAGAGCTCCTTCGAAGAGCGTATCGTCGGTCGTCGCCAGCGCCATCCTCGAAGTGTCCCACCCGCCCGGGGGCACGCGCAAGGAACTATGGTATGGCAGTCTCGGGACGATGTCTGCGCCGAATGACCGCATCCTCGCGACCACCAAAGTGCGCGCTTTTGCACGTGCACTCGGTTTCGACGCGGTCGGCATCGCGCGTGCGGATGAACCTTTGACCGTGGACTTCGAGCGATACGAAGCGTTCCTCGATGCCGGCTACCACGGGACGATGGGGTACCTTGCGGATGCTCGAGAAGCTCGTGCACGACTCGACGAAGATACGATCTTACGTGGGGCGAAGAGTGTCGTGTGCCTCGCCGCAAGGTACACCCGCGAGAACGAGGCCGAAGACGCGCCTCTACCCAAGCTCGTGGCCCGCTATGCGCGCGGGCTCGACTATCACGGATTCGTTTCGCGAAAGACCCGTAAACTCGCCGCGTTCCTGCGTCGGCTCGGGACGAGCGAGCATCCGGTAGAGGCGAGGCCCATGTGCGATACGGCACCGGTCCTCGAGCGCGCCTGGGCAGCGAAATCCGGCTTGGGCTTCGTCGGCAAGAACGGAATGCTCATCGTACCGGGGCAAGGGTCGTTCGTGATGCTGGGCGAGGTGGTGACGACGCTCGAGCTCGAACCCGACCAGCCGATCGCGGAGCGATGCGGCTCGTGCACGCGATGTCTCGACGCCTGTCCTACGCAGGCCTTCCCAGCGCCTTTCATTCTCGATGCGCGAAAATGCATCTCGTACTGGACCATCGAGCGTGAGGGGCCGATTCCGGAGTCGATGCACGCTCCCATCGGTGAGCACCTGTTTGGCTGTGACGACTGTCAGACCGTGTGCCCCTTCAACACGGCCAAGCGCAAGGACTCATCCTTCTCGCCGAGGTTCGAACCAAGGCCGGAGCTTCGCGACGCCACGCTCGAAGACTGTCTCGACACCGCGTCGAACGACGCGCGCATCGGCTCGGGGCCCATGAAACGGGTGGGCGCCGAAGGCCTCGCGCGAAATGCGGCCATCGTGCTCGAGAACCAACGCCGCAAGCGCTCAGGTATCGCTGAGTAGCCGATCGACTTTGGGCGCGATCCGGGCGCGGTCTTCCTCGTGCTTCAACAGCGTCGGAAGTAAGTCTCGAACGAGGTCCGGGCTGAGGGCGCTCTTCATGAGCAGCATGAGGGCACGCGCGAAGTCGATGCTTTCGGACACGCTCGGGGCCTTCTGTAGGTCTTCCTTGCGCAAGCGAAGGAGGAAACGAGAGACTTGATCCGTGAGGAGGTGCGAGACACCCGGCACACGAAGTTCGAGGATCTTCTGTTCCAGCGCAGGCGTAGGATAGTCGAGAAAGAGGTGAAGGCAGCGACGACGGAGCGCGTCGGTCATGTCGCGTGTGCCGTTGGTCGTCAGGAGGGTGAGGGGAGGGGCCTTGCTCTTGATGGTGCCGAGCTCCGGAATGGTGACCTGGCTCTCGGACAAGAACTCGAGCAGGAACGCCTCGAACTCCGGGTCTGCCCGATCGACTTCGTCGATGAGGAGCACGGCACCTTCTTCACTGTCGAGGGCGCGAAGGAGCGGGCGCGCGAGGAGGTAGTCGCGCGTGTAGAGCTCACTCAAGCTCTCCGGCGTCGCCCCTTCCTGTTCTTTCCGCAACGTTACGGCCAGCAGCTGCTTCGCGTGATTCCACTCGTAAAGGGCGCGGGCTTCGTCCAGCCCCTCGTAACACTGGAGCCGAAGGTAGGGTTTGGAGAGCGCCTCCGCGAGGGCTCGGGCAAGGTCGGTTTTGCCGACGCCCGGAGGACCTTCGACCAGAATCGGCTTGTGCAGCTGCAGAGCCAAATAACAAACGAGCGCGACGCGGTCGTCGGCGAGGTACGTCTTCTCGAGAAGGCGCCTGAGGTCATCGGGGGTCGCAAAATTCATGGAGAAAACCTGTGGGTCCGAGCATAGCGGTTTTCTACAAAAGGCGGGAAAGTGACGGACATCGGTTCGTTCCGGTATGCTTGGGGAAATGGCTGCTCGAGAGGATCGCCTTCGTATCGACGGGACGGGAGCAGTCCACCCGCTCGGCAAGGAAGCGAGCGCCGAGCTCCGGAAGCGCGAGGGCGAATGGCGCCTCCTCCCGGCGCCGGAAGAAGTGCTTCTCGCGAAGCCTGTCGCGGGAGGGCGCGTCGTTCGCCTCGCCGGCGAAGTGCGGCAGCCAGGCCTCCTCTCCGATGTCCTTGCGATTGCCGCGCAGGCGGCCGTGAAGGGCGAATTGTGCGTATATAGCAGTGCAGGCAGCCGCTCGCTTTTCCTCGAAGGAGGCAACGTCGTTGCCGTCATCACCTCCGTCGCGCTCGAGCGCCTCGGAGAGTTGCTCTATCGCTTTGGCGTCGTACCGGACCGCGATGACCTCGCTGCCTTGCTGAAGTCGAGTGAAGACAGCGGCAAACGTCTCGGTGAAGTGGCTATCGAACTCGGCTTCGTGACCGCCGAAGACATGTTCGGCATGATGCGCCGGCAAATCGAAGAAGTGGTCTTCGCAGCGCTCCAGGAAGGGGACGCGATGTTCTGCCTCCTCGAAGGATTCGACGAGGCCAACATCCGAGGCCGCCGCTTCGCGATGCCGGCCATGAATCTCCTCATGGAATGTGCACAGCGGACCGACGAACTCCGCTTCTTCCGCGAGCGCATTCCATCGTCGGGACACATTCCTCAGCGAATCGAGCCTGGCGACGGCGCCGGAGGGTCGCCGTTCTCCATGCGCTCCCCGCACCCGCCCCCCGACGAGCTGCGAGCGATGTATTCGCTGTGCGACGGCAAGCGAAGCATCGAAGAAATCGGCCGCAAGCTCGGCCTCCTCGAATTCGAGACCACCAAGGCCATCTACCAGCTCCTATCCGGAGGATTCGTGCGGGTGCTCCCCCCGAGGCCACAGGGAGCGGAAGACATCGTCGAAGCGTTCAATCCGGCGCTCGTTGCCATTCACAAGGCCTGCGAGCAGTACGGAAAGCTCGCCGAGCTACGCAACGGTTTGTCGCGTTTCGCGACCGGTGCCGGAGTCTACGACTCGCTCTTCATGATGGCCGGCCCGGATGAAAACGGTGCCCTCAAATCTGACCGCGTCGCGAAGAACCTAGGGGCTCTCGCAGGCGCGGACCCCGACACGTGGCTCCTGCAGCTGATGAACGACTACATGAGCTTCGCGCTCTTTCATGCGGAGTCGCTGATGCCGAGGCCAGCGCACGAAAAGATGGCAGCAAAAATCTCCGCGGACCTCGAGGCGCTGCGCAGCGTGACGGGAACATAGAAAACGCTGCGCTGGGCTTTCCATCTTCTCCAAGGCCGAAGGGGCCATAGCTCGTCGCAACGGGTAGGTTCACTTCGGGGCCGCAGTCGCTGGCCCCGCTCCCGCTTCGGCGCTCGCGTGGGTTCGCGGCGGCAGAGTTCTCGCGAAAGTGCGGGGGTTACCCCGTCCGAGATTCCCTCACGAGCGCTTCGCTCCGCATTTGCGTTTGATGATGGTCGGCGTTTGGATTTGAGACGACGCCCTGGCGCGGTCACTCGGAGAGGCACCCCCGTACACTTTCGCTTGGGGTGCGCGAGATTCGAGTCGCCGTTGAGAAGTACGGCGTCGAGCGGCGGGAGGCGAAAACTTCGAGACAATCCGAGACAAAACTTAACGGAGAATCGCGGCAGCTCTTCGCAGAGCGGAGGCGCGGGGGCGCGGTCTTCGATATCCACTCTCGCATCGTTCTTCCGTCGGCCGCACGTTCGGAGCCACGCAGAGCGGCGGTTATCGTCCAGTCGTCAGAGTGACCAGGACAGGAACGCGAAGCGCCGCCGCGCGAGCGCGAAAGAACATGCGGCGTAGCGAATCGCAGGTGAGCGCGGGCATCTACGTTTCCCGGCGACGCGAGAATGACTGCGAGGAGGAGAGCGAAGCCGTGACCCCCGCGCCGCAGCGTTCTTCCCCCGAGCTGCACCACGAGCGCCGAAGCGGGGAGCGGGGCCAGCGACTGCGGCCCCGAAGTGAACCTGCGCGTTGCGACGTGCTATGGCCCCTTCGGATCGAGGCAGCGGGGAGCGGGGCCAGCGACTGCGGCCCCGAAGTGAACCCTAGCGTTGCGACGTGCTTTGGCCCCTTGGCTCGAGGCAGCGGGGAGCGGGGCCAGCGACTGCGGCCCCGAAGTGAACCTACGCGTAGCGCCGAGCTTTGGCCCCTTCGGATCGAGGCAGCGGGGAGCGGGGCCAGCGACTGCGGCCCCGAAGTGAACCTACGCGTTGCGCCGAGCTATGGCCCCTTCGGCCCGAGAAGAAAAAAGCCTAGCGCAGCGCCTTCGCTATGCTCGTTGGCGCGTCACTTCGTAGAGGGCGATCGCCAGAGCGGCGGAGGCATTGAGCGACGCCACGGGGCCGACCATCGGCAAACGAACCAGCTCGGAGCAGGCGCTTTTTACGGGTTTTCGAAGCCCTTTGCCCTCGGCGCCGACGACCATCATGGTCCGGCCGCGGAGGTCTGCGGATGCGATCGCAGCGGTTGCATTCGCATCGAGTCCGACGACTTTGAAACCTGCGGCTTTGGCTTGTTCGATCGTGTCGACGAGGTTCGGGGTTCGGGAAAGCTTCGCGTGCTCCACGGCTCCCGCGGATGCGCGGAACGTGCTCGGCGTCAGCGGCGCAGCGTGGGATTCGGGAAAAATGATGTAAGATGCACCGAATCCGACGGCGGAGCGGATGGAGGCGCCGAAGTTTTGTGGGTCTTCCAATTCGTCGAGTGCGACGACGAGTGCGTCTTTCGGGAGGTCGGCGTCCTCGGGGTCGAAGCGAACGAGCGACAGCGGGGCGGCGTAGGCTGCAGCGCCCTGGTGCCGAGTTCCTCGGCTCAGATGATCGAGCTGGCTTCGGGGGACTGACTCGACAGTCGCTCCTTGATCGCGAGCGAAGCGGGCGAGGGCGGCAAGCGCGGCCACGTCGCCTTTCGCAGGCCCGCCGCTCCGTTGATCGGCCAAAAGTACGCGGACCTCCGAGCCATGCGCACGAAGGCATTCGCGCACGGCCTGGAGGCCCAACACCAATCGGGAAAGTTCGCTCAACGTGCTTTCAGAGACAGCTGCAGAGCGGGTCGCCGGGCTGGCAATTGCAGGGCTTCGCCGGCTTTCCGCCGCCCGAAGTGCCAGGCTTGCTGGGGCCCGTTGCGCCGATACCGGAGATGGCGGAGTTGGCTTTCTTGACGCTGTCACGCGCTTCGTCGAGCTTCTTCTGGAGCGCGAGCTTCTCGGCGTCGGTCTTCGCGTTCTTGAGGTCGCTTTCGAGGTTCGCGACCTTCGATTGACCTTCGGCGAGTTCCGCCTTCAGCTTCGAGAGCTCCGCGTCCTGAGCTTCCTTCGCGAGGCGCGCTTCGGTGCGCTCCTTCTCGGCCTTGTCGCTCATCGACTTCAGCGCGAAGCCGCCGCCGGCGAGCGCGATCACGAGGAACGCCGCGATGCCGCCGACCATGTAAGTGAGTTGCTTCTTCTTCTTGTCTTGCGCGAGCGACGCCATTTGCACCGCGTGCTCTTGCTGCTGACGCATGGCTGCGAGGCGTGCCTGATTCTCGGCCTCTGCCTGCGCCTTCAAGACTTCGGCCTGCTGAATGGCCTGGAGTCGCGCTTGCTCTTCGCGCTGCCTCTGCTCCTCTTGGCGTCGACGCTCGGCCTCGGCCTGCAAACGAGCCTCTTCGGCCTGCTGTGCGGCACGCTCCGCTGCGAGGCGAGCGTTGATTTCCGCCTGCTCCTTCGCCTTGCGAGCGTCGTCCTCCTGCTTGATGCGGTCCTCTTCGAGGTTCATCAGCTCTTTGAGGGAAAAAAGGACTGAGCTTTCCTTCTGTTCGGCCATGTTCACTTTCTCACGTTGCATGAATGCGTAGCTGCGCTGCTAGCTTCTGAGCCTGTAGCGGGGGGAGAAGGTACTCTGTCCCCGGGTACCAAGCAAACCCAAAGCATCCCTAGGAACGTCTTGGTTTCGCTCTCATTATTGCGTGTTCTCGCCTGTTCGCCAGCGTTTCTCTCGCGCAGCCTCCTTCGTCTTGGACGGCGTAGCACAGGATATCCTTGGGTCGAGGCGCCTCGAACGGCGCTGTTTTCGGCGAAGCGTCGGCCGCTTGCGTTTCGACCGAGGACTCGCGTAAGGTCGGACGCATGGCGACGAAAGTCTCGGCCCACATTACGGGCACCGTTTGGAAGATCGAAGTCAAAGTGGGCGACACGGTGGCCGAGGGCGATACCGTGGCCATCCTCGAATCGATGAAAATGGAGATGCCCGTCGAGGCCCCATGTGCCGGAAAAGTCGAAGAAATTTCGGCTGCCGAGGGGCAAGCAGTGAACGAAGGCGACCTGCTTCTCACCATCGTTTGAGCTAAGCTCTCTTCCGATGCGACGTTTCACCACGGACCGTGGGGCGCGCGCCCGAGTCGCTCGCTGGGCGCCGGCGTTAGCTGCCCTTGCGGCATTCGTCGCGGCGGTGGTCGCATGTGCGCAAACCAACGTTGCCGTCGAAGGAGGCGACTGTTTCGCGGCTACGGATTGCGACGTTGGGCTCATTTGTGCTGTCGGTAAGGATGGACGCAGGGCCTGCACGAAAGATCTGACGGGGACCACCAAGGTGCCCGGGAGCAGCAGCGGCGGAACGACCGACGCTCGAAGCGACGCACCTTCCGTCACGGATGCATCCGTGGCGACCGACGCTCCCAGCGTCGTCGTGGATACGGGCGTCGACGCGCCCGTCGTCATCGTCGACTCGGGACCCGACGTCGTCTCCGACGCTTCAGGTGACTGACGGCCTTCGCGAAAACGCGTAGCAGGCGATGCTGCCTGCAACACCGACGTTGAGTGAGTCCATCGTGTCACCGATCGGAATGCGAACCCGTTCGACGCGCTCCAGAACGTCAGCATCGAGCCCTCGGCCTTCGGTTCCGAGGATGATTGCTGAACGAGCCTGAGGCGCGACGTCGCCGAGCGCGCGTTCTCCCGCAGGCGAAAATCCGTACGCGGTCACGCAACGAGCCTCCAGCGACGCGAGAATGTCGTTCATCGGCGCACGCGCAAAGGGCAGCACGAGCGCACCGCCGACGGAGACGCGGATCGCCTTGCGATAAAGCGGGTCACATGTCACCTCGTCGAGCAGGATGGCGTCGATGCCGAAGGCCGCGGCGCTTCGAAAGAGCAGGCCGACGTTGTCGTGGTTCACGATGGAGGACAGGACCAGAATACGAAGCGGGCCTTCGCCAAGACTCTCGAGCAACGCGGGGGCGGATGTATCCGCGGGGCGCGGCACCTCTGCGAGGACGCCGCGATGCAAGGGGAACCCCACGATGCCATCGAGGACGGCCTGTTCTCTCACATGAACGATGGGCTTCCAGGGAAGCGCGTCCAAGTACGGGCGAAGGGCCGCTGCACGCGATTCCGAGAGCAGCACGGACGAAGGGCGATACCGAGAGCGCGGGCCCAAGAGGACCCGAAGGACATTCTCTCCTTCGCAAATGAACGTTCCGCGCCGAACGTGGTCTTGGTCGCGAACGTTACGATAGCCTGCGAGGATGTCTTCGCTCGCGTCGCTCACTCCCGCCAGAGGAACTTCCAGGGGTTGTGCTTCAAGTCGCGCACCATTTCCTGGACGTCGTCGTAGATCGCTTCGTCCATCAGAAGCGCTCCGACCGTGCCTTTGCCCTTCTTGATGTGCGAGACGATCGTCTGCGCATCGGACGAGATCGCATTGGCTCGGCCCGCGATCTGCGACAAGTCGTCGACGGCCTTCTTGAGCTTCTGCTGCTCCTCGACCCCGCCCACGACGGCTGAAGCACGATTGACGTTCGCCATCGCTTCTTTTGCGTCCTTCATGATGGGCTGGAGGTCCGTCGTCAGCTTGTCGGCGTTCTCGATGGTGTGCGCGATGTGCGGATTGTCGACGTATTGCGCGCGCGCAGCTTTGACCGTCCCGTTGAGCTCTCCCGTGAGCGCTTCGACGTTGGCGACTGTGTGGTTCACCTTGTCGCGATTGTCGGTGAGGATGCCGTTCAAGCTCTTCAAGATGCCTGCAACGTTGGACGCCATCTCGCTGAACATTTCGCGATTGTTGCGCAGGGTGTTGATCGTCGTGTCCACGAGCTCGTAGCTTTTCGCAAGGAAGAGATCGAGGCGCGGCGGGTCGATACCGCGAACGATGGATCCTTCTGCGAGAACGGGCTTTTGTGCGCTGCCCGGATCGATGGCCAGGAACTGCTCACCGAGAACGCCCTGCGCGGTCACGAAGAAGTCGGCGTCTTCCTTGATGGCGTCGTGCATGCGCTGCTCGACGGAAATCTTCGCGCGGATGAGCGTGCGGCGATTCGTCTTCGGGTCGACCTTGCCTCCCAAGAACTGAAGCTCTTGGACTTTGCCGACCTTCAGACCAGCGACGCGAACAGGGGCACCGGCTTGCAGTGCGCCGGGGTTGTCGAAGTCGACATAGAGCGTGTACGTGCGTTCGAACGAAAGGCCTCCCATCAGCAGCACGAACACCGCGAGGATGGTGAGCGACACGAGGATGAGAGCCCCGACTTTGACTTCGATGGAACGTTCCTGAGCCATTTCGCCCCGAACGTTACACGACAAGCCTACGGCTGAGGAGCGAGAACAGGCACCGAAGGCACGTCGTGTGCGAGCTCGCACCTACATGTGTGCAGCCCTTCGCAGGGCCCCTCGTGCGTTGCGACACGAGCGTCCGGCGCGTCACATGTCCATGGGGCCTTCGGCGCGCCCGTGGATGAACTGGTCGATGATCTCGTCGCCGGAGTTCTTGAAGTCGTGGCGAGTGCCGATCTTCCGGACGTGGCCCTTGTAGAGCATGACGATGCGGTCTGCGATCGTGAAGATGCTCGAGAGGTCGTGGCTGACGACGATGCTCGTCACCTGAAGCTTGTCGCAAAGCTCGCGAATGAGCTTGTCGACGCGACGCGCACTCACGGGGTCGAGAGAGGTCGTTGGCTCGTCGAACAAGACGTATTCTGGGTCGATCGTGAGGGCGCGCGCGATCGCGATGCGTTTGCGCATGCCGTCGCCGAGCTCGGGAGGATACTTGTCCGCGAACTCGGACATGTGAACGAGCTCGAGGCGCTTTCGTGCTTCGCCTAGCGCTTCACGAGCCGAGAGTTTCTTGTGCTTTCGCAAGGGAAGGGCCACGTTCTCCGCGCACGTCATCGAGTCGAAAAGCGTGGAGTGCTGGAACACCATGGCGCACTTCTTGCGAATGGGCCCCATCTGCTCCTCGTCGTACTTGCTGATCTCTTCGCCATCGAGCCAGATTTCACCCGAATCCGGCGAGAGCAAACCGACGAGATGCTTGATGAGCACGCTCTTGCCGACACCCGAAGCGCCGATGATGAAGAAGCACTCCCCGGTCTTCACGTCGAACGAGACACCGTTCAGGACCGTCTTCGGTCCGAACGACTTCTTGATGTTCTTGAATTCGATCATGTAGGCGGGGTGGTTGGCCTTGCAGGCCGTCCGTCGAGACTTACCATAGCCCCCGGCCACCCATGGAACATTCGAAAACAGCTGAAACGGGCGCTGGCCCTCGCTCCGCCGGCGTGGTGGGGGCTCTGGGCAGCGACTGGGCATCCAAGGTCATCGTCGTCACCGGCGCGACGCAGGGAATCGGTCTCGTGACGGCGCGTGAGCTCGGCCGAAAGGGCGCACGGGTCCTCATCGTCGCCCGCGACGAGAAACGTGGAACTGCAGTCCGTGACGAACTCATCGAGAAGACGGGGAACGCCCGCTTCGAACTTCTGCTGTGCGACTTCTCGTCGCAGAAGCAAATACGGGCGCTCGCGAAACAGCTACACGAAGTGACCGACCGCATCGACGTTCTCGTCAACAACGCCGGCGCCATCTTCACCGAGCGCGCGCTCACCGAAGACGGTATCGAGCGCACGTTCGCAGTGAACCACCTCGGTTACTTCCTACTGACGACTCTCGTGCTCGATCTGCTTCGCGCGGCAGCCTCTCGTGCGGGTGGCGCCCGGGTCGTGAACGTGGCCTCGCGAGCACACACCCGGGGCAAGCTCGACTTGGACGACATCAACGTCGAGAAGCGCTCCTATGTCGGTATGCTCGTCTACGGGTCGACGAAGCTCGCGAACATTCTCTTCACGGCCGAACTGGCGAAGCGCTTGGCGGGCGATGGCATTAGCGTAAACGCGCTTCACCCTGGTGTCGTCCGGACGGGCTTCGGTCGCAACACGCCCGGCATCTTCAAGTTCCTCGTGGGGCTTGCGACGCCCTTCATGATCACCGCAGAAGAGGGCGCCGAAACGACGATCTACCTCGCGAGCTCGAGCGAGGTGGACGGCGTAACGGGGAAGTACTTCGACAAGTGCAAACCCGTCCAGCCGAACCAGGCTGCTCGCGACGCTACACTCGCCGCCGAGCTTTGGACGAAGAGCGAAACGCTCGTTGGCGCCGCGGCGTCCTGATGGGCGCCGCGTACTTGTGCGCTGAGTGCTCGGCGAAATCGGAGGTTTGTGCGACGCCCTACGGTGAATGCGCGACTAAGGCCGCGTCGCCGTCCCCGCCGAAGACAGGGGGCTCGCGGCACAATGTAGGCAAAAATCCGATAGAGCCGTTCGTGTAGGCTGCACTGAATTGCCGTCTGGTAAGTCGGTGTATTGGGCGATAGAGTGCCATATTCGCGCTTTCTTCCGGCTCATGTACCTGCGATCCCACGTCCTCTGTTTGGTCCTCTCCGCGCTGACGCTCTCCTATGCGAGTGAAAGTTCTGCGCAGCCAGGGAGCTCGCCCCAAAGCTCGACCGCCGCTGCTGCCAAAGCACGCGGCGACGCCGCCATGGATTCGGCACGGCCGGCCGACGCGTTGCGCGCGTACAACGAAGCCTACGCTCTCGATCCTCAACCGGCCCTTCTCTACAACCGCGGTCGCGCACACATGGCGCTCGAGCAGTTTCCCGAGGCGTTGCGTCAGCTCACCGCGTTTCGCGAGCAGGCCCCGGCCGAGCTGCGCGCGAAGGTGCCGGGCCTCGATGCGACCATCGAGAGTGTTCGAAAGCGCGTGGCGAAGGTTCGCATCAACTGCGCCGTGGCAGGCGCGGAAGTGCGCGTCCGAGGCCTCGTTGTCGGAAAGACGCCGCTCCGAGAAGCGCTCGAGGTCAACGCGGGGCCGACCGACATCGAAGTCGTTGCCGACGGTTACTCTCCTCACCGCAGCACTCCATCGCTTCCGGGCGAGGTCACGACCGACATCCAGGTGACGCTGTCCCCGCGGAGCGTTGCGGGGATCGTGCGCGTTCAAACGACACCTAGCGGCGCCAGCGTGGACATCGATGGCGGCGCGATGGGGGTCACACCGGCCGAGCTGACGCTCAATCCGGGCACGCACGACTTACGGCTCTCACTCTCGAACTACAGCACCATCGACACGACGGTGGTGGTGCGCGCAAACGAACGACGAGACCTCGCATTCACCCTCGAGCCGAGCAAGGCCCTCTACGAGCGATGGTGGTTCTGGACGATCGTTGGGGGAGTCGTGGCGGCTTCGGCGGTGACCGCGACCGTTCTGGCCGTCACCATCGAGAAGAGCCCGGTGCCTGGTACGCTACAGCCAGGCGTGCTCGTCGGGTCCCACGGCATTCGTTTCTGAGCATCACGCCTTCGGCTCTCGAAGCGCGTCAGGGAATCATGGGGACCGTTTGCGTGTACGTACACGTGCCGCCTGACGAGCACAGAGGGATAGCGGTAGGGCAATTGGGGCAGCACGAGTTGGTGACGTTCGACGGAAACACGCGCGTCTTGTCTTGAGAAATGAGTAGCCGTGCCGCACCTGCAACAGGAACGGCAGCGGAGGTCGTCGGCGCGTACCCGACGAGCGTCGCCGCATCGACCGTCAAACAGTCGAGCGTGTAGAAAGCGCCATCGCGGCATAGGGGCGCGCGTGACGGGTCGACGCTCCCTTTGGGGCACCGATAGAGGTTTGCGCAGACCTTACCGACGTCTTGCCCAGCGATGGGGGCGAGCTCGTCGGCGTCGATGACACCGTTACAGTCGTTGTCGAGCCCGTTGTCGCAATTGAAAGCCTGCGGCGTTTGAGCTCCTACGCACGGGCCGACCTTGCGCGGATCCGACGGCTCACAAGCTTGCTTTCCCGGCTTGCACGTCGCCGAACCTCCGCATGCGCGGGCCAAGGACCCATGAATGTTGGGGTCGCCATCATCGCAATCCGTGCCGACTTTGAGCGGCACGTTCGGGTCCTGCGCCTCACAATTCGACGTGGGGTCTTGGTCGCCATCGGCGTCGACGCTCACATAGACGCAGGTTTGATTCGAACAACGGCCGACGGCGCACTTCTCCGGCTTCGTCGCGAGTGGTGGACAATCTCCGTCGTTCATACAGGCGACAGTGCCTCCATCGCCGACGAGAAGCATGCCCCCGTCGGGCGCCCTTCCGGGCTCTTGATTCGAAGAGACGCATTCACCGCGACCCTTGCAGGTCGTGTTGCCATCACATGCCACGTTGCGGCAGGCAGCATAGAACCCGATGGGGACCAGCAACGTGCTACGCGGGACGAACGAAAGTTCGCGCCGAACGACGATGCATCCTTGGTACTTCGTCTCTGCCGTGCATTGGTCCGAGCGCACATCGACGCCGAGCACTGCGCGAATGGCGATGCGGCCATCTTTGGCGCCGGACGGAACGACCGCGATGGTACCGATGTAGCCATTCGTGCACGCTTCGACCGTCGTGGCAGCGCGCGCGGTCTCGATCGTTCCTGGAGCGCCGACGGTAATCGAGACGTCTTTCACGGACGTGCACGGAAGGTCGGTCGTGAACTCGAGGGTGAGCTGCGTCGGGGTTTGGCAGGCGCTCGAACCGACGACCCCTACGCCGAGTGCCAGCGGGAGCAGGAGGAAGCGGCGGACCCCGAGCATACCCCTCGAGCTTACCACGAAAGCTCAGATGTGGACGGGGTCGGCGGTTGCTTTCGGCTTGGGGTTGCCGTTCGGCGGACTCGTGCCGCCCGGAGGATTCTTGGTTCCGGGCGCCGCCGATCCGCCGGGCGGTGCTTTCGTCTTTCCCGTGCCCGCGGCCGTGGTCTTGGTTTGCGTGGTCGTAGCCGTGGGGACCGCCACGGGATTGTTGGGCGAGGGGCCTTCTGTTTTTGGTCCGTCGGGCACCGGAATCCCTTTGGGATTGTCGCTCGGGGGCGAGCTCGCGTTCGAAGAGCGGATGGAGGTATCGCCCGCCCCGTTTGGTCCGGCGAAGTGGAACGCAAAGGCGATCGCTGCAGCCGCCCCAAGGGTGAGACCGATGACCGCCGACACCCGGACGGATCGACGCTCGAGAATCGAACCCTCGGGTCGGTCGCCGATGGTCGTCGTGGCTTCGCGGGCAAAGGAGACGTCCGGTCGGGTCGCCTCGAACGGGTTCTCTCCGCTCGCGGTTCCCCACGTTGCCGGTGTCGGGCCCAGGAGTCCAGCGCTCGGGACGACGACCGCGCCGCTTTGCGTGGTGGGGAGACCTACGGCTTCCTGGAGTGCAGCGGCGAACGCGTCCACGGATTGGAAGCGTTCATTCACGTTCTTCTTGAGAGCGCCCTCGACGACCTTCGCGAGCGCCTCGCTCACGTAGGGGGCGACCTGTCGCAAGGGAACGGCGGGCTCGGTCAGGATCCGAACGATGAGTTCGGCGTGCGTCTCGCCGTCATAAGGGAGCTCGCCACTCAAACATCGATAGAGAATGACGCCGAGGGCCCAAACGTCTGCGCGAGCGTCGGCGGTCTTCGCGGACTTGATGTGCTCGGGGGCCATGTAGCGAGGCGTGCCCATCATCGCGGTCGTGTCCGTGAGGTCGCGTCCGACGACTTGCTCTTTCGACACACCAAAGTCCATGAGCTTCAAAATCGTGACGTCGCCAGTCCGCGCGAGAAACAGGTTGGACGGCTTGATGTCGCGATGGATGACGCCGGCAGCATGCGCCGCACGTACGCCGCGACAGGCTTGGAGCACGAGGTCGACGGCCGTCGCGATGGGCAAGCTTGGGGTACGCGAGAGCACTTCACCGAGGTCTTCGCCCGCGAGCAGCTCCATGACCATGTAGGGGAGGCCATCCGGAAGGCGGTCGACGTCGACGATTTTGACGATGTGCGGCGAGTCGAGACGGGCGACGATGCGGGCCTCTCGTTCGAAACGTGCGAGACATTCCTCGTCGTCGCGGAGGCTCTCGCGCAGCACCTTGATGGCCACTCGTTGGTCGAGCGAGGTGTGGACCCCCTCGTACACCTTTCCCATTGCACCGACGCCGAGTTCACGGATCACTCGGTACTTTCCCAGGACGATGCCGGGATACACAGCCATGACCTACAATCGTACACTGCTCCCGGGGCGACCGCCACTTCGAGCCGTCCGGGGTCAGTCCGAAAGGTCCCCGTCGCGTATGCGCTCTCGGGCGCGATCGAGTTGCTCGCTCGTGGCGCCGAGCCTCGTGAGGAGGTGTTCGGCCATGGCCATGGCAAGCTCGACCTCCGAAACGACCACCACGTTGGCGCCCGCACTGCGCACCGCGTCGACTTCGCGGATGTAAGAGGCGCGAGCGAAAATCTGGAGGTTCGGGTTCAGCTCTTTGGCGGTGCGGACGACGAGGTCGGCCGGGGTCCCCGAGGCTGCGAAGATGAGCGTGGCTGCGCGACGAATCCCGGCACGCTCGAGAATGCCGGGCTGGCTCGCGTCCCCATAGACGGCGCGAACCCCTTGGTCGGTGAGCGTCTGGGTCGTCTCGTGATTGAGCTCGATGACGGTGGGGGTGATTCCGTTCTCGAGCAGGAGTTTCGTGACGCTACGACCTACCGGTCCATAGCCGATGACGACTGCCCGGTGGCGTGGGTCGCCGCCTTCGTCGCTCGGAGCCGGGTCTTCCGGCTTCCGGCCCGCGGCCGCGCGTTCGCCGAGCGCCTTTGCGATGGGATTCGCAAGGCCCACCATGAGCGGGCTCGCTGTAATGGTCACGATGGATGTCGCGACGAGTACCTGTGTGGCTTGCTCGGGAAACACGTTCATCGATCGACCGAGTGTGGCGAGGATGAACGAAAACTCGCCGATCTGTCCCAAAGACAGCGCGAGTGGCAATGCGGTACGCGTCTCGTGTCTGCCGACTTTGAGGACCAGGAACGCGACCAGAGGTTTCACTGCAAGCACGACCGCCACAGCGATCGCACACGGGACGACGTTTCCCATGAGCGCCTTCGGATCGAAGAGCATGCCCACCGATACGAAGAAGAGCACGGCGAACGCGTCGCGCATGGGAAGGGCCTCCGCGGCGGCTCGCGCGCTGAACTGGGATCGGCCGACGATCATGCCGGCGATGAATGCACCGAGCGCCATCGATGCACCGAAGAAGCGCGCGGAGCCGAGAGCGATGCCGAGCGCGAGCACCAGGACCGTCAATGTGAAGAGCTCGCGAGACTTGGTCTTCGCGACGAAGTGAAGGGCGAGGGGGACGAACTTTCCACCCGCGAACCATGCGATGAGGAGCAGCGCCGCGAGTTTCAACAAAGCGATGCCGAGCGCGACGACCATGCCGCGCGCCCCGGCCTCACCGGCGGCGGGCTGAGCGACGACGGGAATGATGACGAGCGCGCCCACCGCGAGCAGGTCTTCGACGACGAGCCAACCGATGCCGATACGCCCTGCTGGCGCCTGGAGCATGTCCTTGTCGGAAAGCACGCGAAGCAGCACGACGGTGCTCGTCGTTGCCACCGCCATGCCGAAAATCGCGGCTGCCGTGCCGTTCCATTGCAGGGCCTTGGCGAGGGCAAATCCCGCCGCGCCTCCGCTCGCCATTCCGAGGATGGCACCTGGAAGCGCGACCTTGCGAACGGCCAATAGCTCTTCCAAGTGGAACTGGAGACCGACGCCGAACATCAAGAGGATGACGCCGAGTTCTGCGAACTGGTTCGCGAGACCTCCATGCGCGACGAAACCCGGCGTGAATGGACCGATGGCGATGCCCGCGAGCAGGTAGCCTACGATCGGCGAGAGACGTAAGCGATGCGTGAGGTACCCGAAAAGGAGCGCCGCCGTCAGCGCGCCCGTGAGCGTCAGCAAGAGATCGAGGTCGTGACCCATTGCTCGCTCTCGAATCGAACCGCGCGGTTGCGGTCCGGACTCAGGCTGCTTGAGGTTCGCCCTGGGTGGAGGGGCTCGTGCGAGCTGCGCGACGCGCTTTGCGCGCCTCTTCACGCTTGCGATCGAGTTCGGCCTTGTCGCGGTAGATCGGCTTGAGACGACCTTTCAACTTCGCGATGATCTCTTCTTCGGAGAGTTCGCGCTCACCGAGTTGGACGTAGCGGCTCGCGAGGAATTTGTAGGCGCCGAACCAGAGCAAGAACGAGACGAGGAAGAAGTCGATGCCGCGGAAAACGATGGCGTCTTCCTTGCCGTACTTCTCCTTGTTCTTCTCGAACTCGACGGGCATCTCGGTCCAGTGCATCTGCGGGAAGAGGTGGTGGCCAATGTGATAGCCGTCGTTGAAGCACGATTGATTGTAGCCTGCATTGATGCAGGTGAGGCTGTTCGCGTAGGGCACTTCGGGACGCGCACCGTCTACGAAGGCGTGCTGGCCCCAATTTCCGGCCATCATGCCGAAGCGCATGATGACCCAGGGCCCGATCAGAACGACGAGCGTTGCTTGCCAATTGACGCGCCAGAGGACGGCCGAGAGTGCATAGAAGCCGAGCTCGCCGGCGAGCGTGCGCCAGATGAGGCGGTAGCGTTTGTGTTTGGCGAGGTAGAGCGGCAGCTCGATCAGCCCGAAGAAGAAGAAGCGACCGAAGTAGATGGCAAAATGGAGGAAGCTGTCGCGCTGGTAGCGCATGGTCGAGCTGAGATCGTTCTCCAGATTGTTCTCGGGATGATGCATCCCGATGTGGTGGCCGTAGTACGTGAACGGGGGGTTACCGTGGAACGGCGTCACGCACAGCGGAATGAAGTCGTTCAAGAACTTCATACGCCTGAAAAGGACGCGATGGCTCGTGTTGTGGAGCATCAGCGTCACGGGCCCGTTGTACTTGAAGACGATGGCCAGGTAGACGACGGCGATGTACCAACGGAAGTAGAAGAACTGCAGCACCGCCAGTGGCATGACCGTGAGGAACAACATCGCTGCGAGCCTCACGAACACGAGGTCGCGCTTGTCCACCACGAGAGGGCCAAACAGTTTTCCCCAGAATCCGTTCGGGTCGACCGGCGAACGCGTGGGGTCGGTTATCGTGAGGGCCGCGGGTGCCATGCTGGCGTCGCCTTAGCACAGGGTTTCACCCGAGGCCACGTCGACCCCTCCTTGGGGCCCCGGGCGGGCATTGTCCGTCCCGGGTCAGCCAAAGGAGAATCCGATTCAGCCGGCGCTCACGCCTGCACAAAAGTACGCATTGTTGCGGTTCCCGCTCCCGGCTGCGGCCGCACCGCCGCCAGCTTGGGTTCGGACGATGGAGGCGCCGCCCGTCGTCCCGTCGCCGCCTCGAGGCGGCTGCGGCTCGTTGATGGATGGGACGCCGCCGGCTTGCACGTTGGCGCTTACGGCACCCGTGCTGAGGTCCGTGCGGAGAGAGGTGCGAATGCGGCGAACGGTGAGGGCAAGAGCGTGTTTCATGGGATGACCTGACTTTCTGGTTGGGGATAGCGGGCGCGAGGAGCCCACGCGGCAGTCGGGACGAGCAGCGCCAAGCGGCCTCGAGAAGGCAGCGCCCATTCGGTGTAGAGTGCATAGTTCGCGGGAGACCCGACCTGTGGATGTCTGCGCGCGAAGTGCGGGGCAAGGCGTCTGTCGTTGTCCGACGGGTGGTACCAAAGCACCGTGTGTGCCAACGAATTCTTCAGTGAAAACCTATGTTTGATGCCATGCGCGGGGCGAAGTCCGATGTTAAACGCCATCGTTCGCGAAGAGCGTGGAAGCGCACGCGACAAGTGTCGACGGGGCGCTCTGCGTTGTCGTCTTGTAGGGGACAGTAAATGCCTGAAATGAGCTAACTTTTCGTGCCAGCTCCCCGCTCTCTTGCTCGGGATTCAGGTCGGGAAGATGAGGAAGGCGGCCCCGGAGATGAAGAAATTGAGTACGATGATTGCGAGGCTCGAATTGACGACCGCGCGGGTGGTCGCCCACCCGACGCCTTCGGAGCCGCCGAAGGTCGAAAGGCCACAATAGCCGCTGACGATGGGAATGGCGGCGCCATAGGCAATGCACTTCGCAAAACCCGTCGCGAAATCGCCGACGTCGATGAGGCGCATGTTGAAGAACGTCTCGGGGCGCACGTCGAATGCGATGTAGGCCGTGGCGGCTCCGGAACAGAAGGCGACGGTGCCCGCGATGGTGATGAGCATGAGCGTCATCACGACACTCGCCAGGAAGCGTGGGACGATCAAAAAATCGATCGGATCGGCGGCGCTCATCCGGAGGGCATCGACCTGCTCGGTGACGACCATCGAGCCGATTTCCGCAGCGATGCCAGCTCCGACGCGCGTGGCGAGCATGAGAGCGCCGATCGAGGCGGCAAAGTCTCGCACGAGCAATTCCATGTAGGTCGCCCCGAGCGAGGTGTAGTCGGGAACGATGCGGCGTGCTTGGAGCCCCGACTGATAGACGAGGATCATGCCGATGAAGCCCATCGTGATGCACAAGAATACGAGTGACTTGTTGCCGATCTCGTACATTTGCTTGAGGACCGCACCCTTTTCGCGCTTGCCTCGGAAGATGTAATAGAGCGTGCGGACGAACACGGAATAGAGGTCACGCGCGCCCAAGAACAGGTCGATGGCGGCCGCACCGATGCTGCCCACGAAGCCGAGGTTCGGCTCGGGTTCGCTGACGCCGATGGGAGCAGAAGGTGCGGTGTTGGTTTGCGCCATGGAAGGAAACGGGAGGGGATTCGAGGTCAGCCGAGAATGAGGCTCACGACGTAGTCGAGCACGAAGATGCCTGCGGCCGATGCGACGACCGTCGAGTTGACGGCGCGCCCCACTCCTTGTGCTCCGCCTTTGGTTGCGAGGCCGAAGTGACAACTGGCAAGGGCCATGATGAGACCGAAAACGATGCTCTTCACGAGGCCGTTGGCGACGTCGCTGAAGCCGAGAAGACCTCCGGTGAGCCCGTTGAAGAACGTCTGCGGCTCCACATTGAGGAGGCCCTTGCCCGTGTACGCCGCGCCAAGAAGCGCAAGCGCGTCGGCGAAGAGGGTCATCATGAAGAGGGTGGACACCATCGCGAGAAAACGCGGAACGATCAGAAACGCGATCGGATCGATCGCGAGGACGCGGAGTGCGTCGATCTGCT
Organism: Polyangiaceae bacterium; assembly: GCA_046351415.1. Classification (GTDB taxonomy): domain Bacteria; phylum Myxococcota_A; class Polyangia; order Polyangiales; family Polyangiaceae; genus JABFRG01. Next base: position 123,886 of record JAXLYO010000012.1, read on the forward strand.
CCGTGACCACCATGGTGCCGAGCTCTGCGGTGTTGTTCGCCCCGACGCGGCCCGAGATCATGAGCGCGGTGAGGAGCGGCCCGATTTCGCGAAGCGTGCCGAAGCCGGCGCCCCAGCCGAGGAGACCTTCCGCGCTGAATCGTTTCACGACGACCGCCGCCTGGATGACCATGATGGCTCCCGTGAAGAGCGCGGTGACCACAACGATGGGGAGCGATTTGACGCCCATCTTGTAGAGGTTCTTGACGAGCTCTTCGCGATCGAATCGGAGCACGCGCGCACAGATGCGGCCGAAGAGGACCCCCATGCCCCCCGCCGTCCGGCAGATTTCGATGACCCCACTGCCCAGGTTCGAGAGGAACAGGGCGGTGCGGGGTTCTCCCGCGGCTTCGCTCATGGTGAGCCTTCTACCACGGCTCGCGCGCGCCGTGGTGCCTTCCGAAGACTACGGGGCTCAGGTATCGCCGAGCTGAAGGACGGCTTCGAGGACGAGGGCGGGGACCTCGAGTGCAAGCGAAACCGCGAACGTGGAGAGGAGGCCGTAGAGCGGACCTTTCCACCCGCCTCGGGTCCGCCAGAAGAAGAAGCCGGCTCTCGTTCTCCAAAAATGGAAGAGGAGCGCCAAGGGGCCGAGGTAGACGGCATACAGGTTCCGGCTCGCGACCGGCCACGCGCGTTCGAGCGACGTTTCGGGGATGCGCTTTTCGTCCCACAGAAGGACGCCAAACGTCGCAGCGATTTGGAAGACCCATAGGATCGAAGAGGCGATGAGCTCGCGGTCTTCGACTCTCAAAGGGGGCCCTCGGTGAGTCCATGGACGAACTGGCGCACCCGCGGTTCGGTGGACTCTTGGGCTTCGCGGGTCGTACCGTCGAAAATGAGCTCGCCGCGATACATCATGCCGATGCGATCGGTCACCGTGAGGAGGCGGTCGAGGTCGCTCGAGACCATGATGACCGTCGCCCCCGCCGCGCGTTGCTCCTTCCGGAGCAGTTCGAAGATCTTCTGGGACGTCACGGGGTCGAGCCCCGCTGCCGGCTCGTCGTAGAAGACGACGGGAGCGCCGATGATGGTGGCGCGCGCGACGCCCACGCGTTTCTTCTGGCCACCGGAGAGGCCGGCGGGCATGCGGTCGCCGAAGCCGGCGAGTGCCACGCAATCGAGGCGCTCCTTGACGCGCTCTTTGATCTCGCCGTCGGAGAGACTCGTCAAGCGCCGAAGGGGAAACGCGATGTTCTCCGTCACCGTGAGATGGTCGAAGAGAGCGTTGTTCTGGAAGAGCATCCCGATGCCGGCGCGTAGCTTCTGGAGGTCGAGCTCGGAAAGGGAAGTCACTTCCTTCCCGCCGACCACGATGGACCCGTGGTCAGGCTTCAGAAGGCCCGTCACCATGCGGAGAAGGACGCTCTTGCCAGCGGCACCAGGACCGATGAGACCGTAGAGACAGCCTTCGGGAATGGTCAAATCGATGCCGCGGAGCACCTGGTTCACGCGCCCTTGAGCGCCGCGGAACGACTTCGAAACACCACGAAGGGAAATCACCGGAGAGCCATGCCTCCGTCGGAACGCGCGGCTGCTCGACGTTGCCTCGTGCCGCGCAGATAGAGGGCGAGGCATGCGCCTGCAAGGCCGAGCACCGCCAAAAACAATACCCCGAGGATCACTTGCAAGGGACGCTGCGCACCACGCGAGACCGCGAACGGACCCACGCGGGCGAGCCGCTCGGCCGACGCGGCGTTCCTTTGGCGACGGGGAACGAAGACGACCGCGACGTCTTTTTCGGAGAGGCTCGGCGCACCGCCCGCGACGAGCTTTTGAACCGCTTCCGCCGAGAGTGGAGGCACATCGCCGCGGTACTCCAGCAGGACGCTGGCGGTCGCCTTCGGCGCAGTCTGAAGATGAAGCGGGTCGGGGGCGGGGACCTGCAAGTGGACGCGGGCACGGAGGACACCTTCGATGCCACCCAGAGAGCGCTCGAGTTCGCCCGCCATTCCTCGGGCGTACTGCGCCTGTTCGGCCTGTCCACTCGGCACGAGCGACCCCTGTCCGAGCGACTCGAGCAGGCCCTTCGGACGCTCGCGGGGAAGCATCTCGTCTTTCAGAATCGCTGCGGCCTGCGCGGCATCGTCGTCCGGAACGACGATGCGGTACTTTCCCTCGGCGCTCGGGTCGGCTTCACGGGTGGCCGCTACGCCGGCGCGGTCGAGGACCACGCGCACTTCGTTGGCGTCCGCATCGTCGAGGTTCGTGGCGACCGGAGCCGTGCATGCGGAGAGCGCGAGCGTCGCGCAGAAGAGCGCTAGCCCGAGCGCACGTGGCTCGGCTGACCCGAAAGAACCGGCGGCTGCACGAAACGGGCGCATTTTTCGACGACTAGCATACATAAATGCCGAGGTGTCGCGGGGGCCACCGCGTGCTTCGAAGGCGAAGATTATTTTGTGAGATTTGGCCCATTTCCGTTGCAGCCAAGGAATACGTGGACTATCCCCGTAGCTGTAGTCCGCCGCGACACGCAGCTCTCACCAGCTTTCGTCGTCGGCAAGCGCGCGCGAGAACGAACGCGAGGCGGTCTATAGCGTTACGGGAGGCGGAGAACTGGCGGCGCGCATCGCGGGCGCGCACTGGTCTTGCGCAATCGGGTCAGCAATCGGCAAGTTGGTCGGGAAAGCGCCACGGTAGCTGTGGGAGAGTCGCAAATACAAACGCCCTTCACGGAGGCACTCGTCAATCTGACGGATCGCGCCTTGCGTCGTCTGCTTGGCGCGCGCGCGTTCCTTCGAGGTGCCGACTACGCCCGGCGTGGCGCCGTCACGGTGGGGACCATCGGAGAAGCTTCTGCAACGGGGCAGGTACGAGGGTCCGAGAAGGAGCCCTACGCGGTCACCATCCGTCTCGTGCCGAACGGCTTCAGCTCGGAATGTGCGTGCCCAGCTTTTTCCAAGATCAGTGGCCACTGCAAACACGTTGCGGCACTGCTCATCGCGCTCCGCGACCAGATTCGCGGCCCGAGGGCCATTCCCGAACCGCGTGATTCCGCTCCGTCGTTCGTGAGCGAAGGCAGTTCCGGTCACGGTGGCGGCGGAGGCGCGGGCGGTCCTTCCGGTGGAGCCGCAGCCAATGCGGGCGGCGGTGGTCCGGTAGCGCTCGGTCGTCGGGCCCGGCGTCGTTTGGCGAGGCAGGCGAAGATCGCTCAAACGATGGGCCTTCCGCGCCCGGGCGTGGCGTCGACCGGCATCGATGCTTGGGTTCCAGAGGCCGCACCGGTCGCCCCGAAGAACCTCGAGTACCGCATGCAGGTTCGGGCGGGCGCCATCTTCGTTTCGATCGTCGAGCCGGAGAGCCGGGCGCAGCTCTCGGCCGCGGCTCTGCTCGGGGCACAGGCCTACAGTCCGTCTGCCGATCGAAATGCGATCCGACTCCTCGCTCGCCTCGAGACGGATGCCCATCGGCGCGGTGGCATCGAAGTGCGCGGCGAGGACGCATCTGACCTGCTGGACTATCTGCGCGGACGTCGCGTCGTGCTCGAACCGCAGCTGATGGAGCTTCGCTTCGCAGACGACACGCTCCGCCCGAAATTCGAGCTCGAGCTCTCGCAAGACGGTACGCAGGTCGTCGTACGCAGCGGCTTCCAGCGCCAGGGCGACTCCCGGCGCTTCACCTTCTCGCAAGGGGCGTGGTTCGAGGGAAGCCCGGGCTGGCACATCGACCCTCAAGATGGCGTCGCCCGCCCACTCGAGCGTCGCGTCTCTCCTGCGTCTCTCCGGAGGCTCATGCGAGCGCCGACCATCCACGAGCCAGTCGAGCGTTTGCCGCAGCTCATCGCGCAGGGGCTTCCCAAGGTAGCGCTCGAACTCGGCGCCGAGCTGCCTGAGCTCTCTCAGGTCGCAGACGTGATCGACGTCACGCCGACCTTCCGCATGCGGGCGGGTGGCATGCTCACCGAAGCGCTCGTGTCGCTTCGTGCCGCGTACGACAACGTGGAAATCGACGTCCGCGCCGACGGCATGACTCCGCCTGTTCTCGTGAAAGCGCCGGAAGAAGGCAGCTCGAAGCGCGCCATGTGCATTCGCTGCGATATCGTTGCGCAGCAGGCTGCGACCTCGCGCCTCCGTGAGCTCGGTCTAACGCCAGACGAAGAGGGGAGGGGCTTCATCGTTCGCGGCGACGATGCGCTCCGCTTCTGGACGGAGGGCATCTCGACGTTGCCGGAAGAGTGGGACCTCTTCATTCCGGACGACCTCGTCGACGTTCAAGTGCGCAGCGCAGCGCTCTCGGCGAGTGCCCGCGTTTCGAGCGGCGTCGATTGGCTCTCTCTCAAGTTGAGCTTCGAGAGCGAAGGTATTGCGGTCACGCAAGAAGAGCTCGCGCGTTGCCTCGCCGAAGGTCGAAGGTACGTGCGCCTCTCCGACGGCTCCTACGCGAAGATCGACCCCGAGCGCGTAAAGCAGGTGCTCCAGCGTCAAGCCGAGATTCTCGCCACGAGCGGCGCGACCGGCGGCAAGCTCCCGCTCTCCCAAGCCGGCAGGCTCGAAGAACTCCTCGAGCACGTGGGTAAGTCGACGGTTTCCGACAGCGCGAAGGGGCTCTTCGCGAAGCTGAAGAACATCGACGAAATCAAGGGCATCAAGAAGCCGCGTGCGCTGAAGGCCTCGCTACGCCCTTACCAAGAACAGGGCTTCCAGTGGCTCTGGTTCGTTCACGAGCTCAATTCCGGCGGCATCCTCGCCGACGACATGGGCCTCGGCAAAACGGTGCAGACCATCTCGCTCCTCCTCGCGGTCAAGGCTGCGGACGAGAAAGCCGACAAAACGTTTCGCGCACTCATCGTCGCACCTACGAGCGTCGTTCCGAACTGGCTCCGCGAAATGGAGAAATTCGCACCGTCGCTGAAGTATGCGCTGTGGCACGGTGGCGATCGCAAGGGCAGACAAGACGAACTCGAAGACGCCGACGTCATCGTGACGAGCTATGCGCTGCTCCGCCGTGACGAAGAAATGCTCTCGAAGCTCGCTCTGCGTTACGTCATCCTCGACGAAGCGCAGAACATCAAGAACCCGTCTTCCGCGACTGCGAAGGCCGCGAAGCGACTCAAAGCCGAGCGCAGGCTCGCGCTCTCCGGCACGCCCATCGAAAACAGGCTTTCCGAGATCTGGTCGATTTTCGACTTCGTCTCTCCGGGTCTGCTCGGGCCACTCGACAAGTTCGAGGAGCGCTACGGTCGTCCCATCGACGGCGGCGATCAGAAGGCAGCCGCTCGGCTGCGCGCCACCATCCATCCATTCATCCTTCGTCGCACGAAGTCCGAGGTGGCCAAAGACCTCCCGGAGAAGATCGAGATGGATCACCACTGCGAGTTGCCGCAGGAGCAGGCCTCGCTGTATGCCGCGGTCCTCAAGGAGGTTCGCGCGCAGGTCATGGGCGACGTCGAACGGCTCGGCATGTCGAAGGCGCACCTCAAGATCTTGGCAGGCCTCACGCGCCTGCGACAGGCGGCGTGCGACCCCAGGCTGCTCGGTCTTCCGCGCGAGTTCACGAACGAAGATTCGGGCAAACTCACGGAGCTTCGCGACCTCATCCAGACGTCCATCGAAGGCGGCCACCGCGTACTCGTGTTCAGTCAGTTCGTGAGCATGCTCACGCTCATTCGTGCCGCCATGAAGGAAGACGGTGTCGCCTACGAGTACCTCGATGGCTCGACCAAAGATCGGCAAGCCTGCGTCCAGAACTTCCAGCGCGAAGACGGCCCGCCGGTGTTCTTGATCTCGCTCAAGGCGGGCGGAAGTGGTCTCAATCTCACTGCGGCCGACACGGTCATCCACTTCGACCCCTGGTGGAACCCCGCCGTCGAAGACCAGGCGACCGACCGCGCTCACCGCATCGGTCAGACGAAGGTCGTTACCACCTATCGGCTCATCGCGAAGGGCACCATCGAGGAGAAGATCCTCGAACTCGGCGCGAAAAAGCGCGAACTCGTCGGGGCGGTCTTGTCGGAGGATGTGGGCGGCTCCAAGAAGCTCACGAAGTCCGACCTCGAGACCCTGTTCGATTGAACATTCGTCTCGAGCAATCTGCACACAATTTGGACGTCGCATTGGGGGCGCTGATAGGCTGAGCTGTGGCTTTCTCGTGACGAGAAGGCCCAGTGAGGCAACATGTATTGGCTTTCTAGCTCCACCATCGCGCGACTCCGGGACCTCCTCCGCACACAGGGCATGCGCCCTTCGATCGTTCCGAGCGGTCCCATGACCCCTTCGGAGATGATCGAGGAGCAGGTGCGTGCCGAATGGGCCCCGCTCGTCGAAAGCATGTACGTGATGATGGCCGCCGACGGAGAGGTTTCCGACGCGGAAAAAGACGTCCTTCGCGGCGCGATTCGCGCGCTCTCCGACGACTCGGTTCGAAGTGCGCAGCTGAACGCAATGCTCGCGGAAGCGAAGGAACGCGTCGACGCCGAAGGCGTGAAGAAGCGCCTACAAGAAGCCACTCGTGAGCTTCGAGACGATCGCGCCAAAGCAGAGGTGACGTTCATTTTGGCGTCCGCTGTCGCGTTCGCGGACGACGCGATCTTCGATCAGGAGAACGAGCTGGTATCCGAACTCGCAGAGCTCCTGCAAATCGATGAAGCGCGTGCCAATGAGCTCCTCGACTCGGTGGAGTCGGACCTCTCTTCGGCAAAGGCGGCAGGCTGACGCATGACAGAACGGAGAGACTCGATCGGTCCGTATCGCGTGCGGTCTCCCGCTGGGGCCGAAGCGCGTTCCGAGTTCTTCGTCGGGGTTCCACAGAACGGCGCGTTCCAAAGCGTCATTCTGCGACGCACGCCCATCGCGGCCTTCGATAGCGAAGCTGCCCTCCACGAGTATACGAATGCGGTGAAGCTCTATGCGACCCTGTCGCACTCCGCGCTCGTCCAGATCTACGAAGTCTTCACTCACTCCGGAGCGATCGTGGTCGCGCTCGAGCACGTCGAGGGGCGCTCTCTCAAAGACTTCATGAACGACGCGCTCACGGTAGCCCCACGTCTTCCAGACGCTGCCGCGTTCTTCGCGGGCCTTCGCGTCTTCGGCGCTCTCGCGGCGGCCCATGGCGCTCGCATGCCCGGTACGCTCGAAGTCTCACCGGTCGTGCACGGTGCGGTGCGGCCCGAAAATATCTTGGTTCCGTGGGATGGCTACGTGCGCCTCGCGGAGTTCCGCGCTTCCCAATGCGCGCCCGTCTGGAGGCCCGCGCCCATTTCCGCGGACAACCCATACCAAGCGCCCGAAGTGAAGCGCGGCGAAGCTCCCACCGTGGCGTCGGACATCTACTCGGCAGCGCGACTCCTCTGGGAGCTCCTGCGTGGAACCCATGCATCCGCTCCGCCGGCGATCCGCGGCGCGATGATCGGTGCGCCGATCGAGCGTCTCAGTGTGCTTCGCCGAGACCTCCCGAAGAAGGTGACGGAAAGTCTCGACACGTGTCTTTCGACGAAGCCAGAGGAACGCACGCTTTCGGCAGCGCAGATGCTCTCCATCTTGCGCAGCGCGTTCGTCCCCGAGGAAGGCGAACAGTGGTTCGTGGCAACGCTCGAAAAGTTGCGCAATGCACCTATCTTCCAGGGGTTTTCGACGGCGCCGCTCGCGGGCGTCTCCGAAAAGGAGTGGTCCGAGCAGGTGAAGGTCTCGCAGGAGTCGGTCGGGCTCTTCGCGTGGACCGGTGAGCAAGCGGCGGTGGATGAAGCGCCCACGTCCGAGCAAGCCACGATCATCACCGAATCGAAGGGTACGCCCCAGGCCCCGCCACGACCGGGCAAGGTCACCGCTCCCACTCCCTTCACGGTCCCCATCGCGAACTCCGTTCCGCCTGGCGAAACGCGATCTTCACCGCGGCCTCCGCCCAATGTCGGGTTCGATCCTGCGGACCTCGTACCATCCGTATTGCCTTCTGCGTTCCCGCAGGTCCCGAACACGCCGAATCCGGGGCAGGCGAACCCGAACGTTGCAGTCATTCAAGCCGGGCCCGGCCTGCCTTCACCTGCCATCGCGGCAGAGCCCGCGTCCGCGGCGAAGCCGACGCCTGGCGCGCAGCCACCGGTCAAGGCGCCTGCCGGCGGAACACCGGCGCAGCCGGCAAAGGGCACGGCGCCCGGCGCGAAACCTGGAGCAAAGAGCACAAAGACCAGTAGCGCCCCGCTCTTCGTCGGCGTGGGTCTCGTTGGCGTTCTCCTCGTTGGCGGAGGCGTTGCCTTCGCGTGGTCGCAGGGGCTTCTGGCCGGCATTCTGGGCAAGAAGCCAGTTCCGATCGCTGCCACAGCGCCGACGGGGGTGCCGACCGCGCTGCTCGTGGCGAGTGCGAGCGCGGCACCCACGGCGACTGCCAGCGCCCCACCGACCGCCTCCGCGGGTGCGAGCGCAACCGCTACTGCGGCGGCAACTGCAACGGCGACGGCCGTGGCGAGTGCGACCGCGAGTGCACCGCCATCGGCGAGTTCTGCCCCACCGCCCGCGGGCGCAACCGATGCAGAACACACGATCCTGAATACGCAAGGCGCACCGGCCGGCCACCGCATCTTCTTCGATGGTCGCGTCCTCGGCGAGCCGCCGAACCCGTTCACGGTTCGCTGTGGTCGCCACGAAATCCGCATCGGAAGCAAGGGAGCGCCGCGCAACGTCGACCTTCCCTGCGGCGGCGAGTACGCCCTCAAGTAACGGGCGGCGCTATTTCGCGAAGTGGGCCGCCCAGACTTGTTCGGCCCACTCGGCGCCGCCCTTGTCCGTCGGATGAATGTGATCACCAGCGCGGGCGATGTTCATGTCGCGCGCATCGAAGAACTTGCACGGCGAGACGTTGTCGCGAATGACCTCGACGACGCCAGTGTCCTTCTTCCAAGTGGGCGGGCTCACCCACAAGCATTCGCGCTCACCCGCGGACATGCGCTTCACGATACCTTTCACGTGAGGTGCGAGCGTGTCCGGGTGTGGAACGAAGACATCGTTTGCGCCGAGCGTCACGATGACGATGTCGGGCTTGTGACGAGCGAGTAGCTCACGGAACTTCGCCTGTTGGTCGAACGTCGAAATGCTCGCGCTCACCCAAGAATCGCTGATGAACCGCTTGGCTCCGGCGGCCTTGAACTTGGCTTCGAGTGCTCGCGTGAGACCCGCCTGCCCGCCGACCATCGAATCGCCGCAGTGGAGGACGACCTTGCCCGCGAACGAGCGCGGTTCGCCGGAACCCGCGTCGGAGGTACTGGAAGAGGCGGAATCCGAGGCGCCACCATCGGAGGGAGCTTCGGCAGGGGACCCGCCGGGCGCCGTCGTGGTCACGGTCGCCGCCGGAGCGCTTACGCTTGCGCTCGCGCTCGCGGGCAAACGAGGTTCCGGTGGCGGCTCACCAACGCGCGCAGGCTTCGAGCAAGAGCTCGCCAGACACAAAACGACGATCGCTAACGGTAGGTGCGTTCGCACGAGCGCCTTTTTGCCACAAGCACGCCGATTTGTGGAAGTTCCCGGTGCGAGTAGGCTCTGATTCGGGATAAGGAACGGTTCCGAGGCGCCATGGACCGCATTTACTTTTCGCCAGGCATGTTCGGGTTCGGTCGGCTCGTGTCGTTCGAATATTTCGGGCACTTCGCGAAGGCGCTGGAGGCCGAGTTTCGCGCCCACGGACGTGACGTAGTGACCTATACGGTGGACGTACTTCCGACGGCATCGATTCGGCGCCGAGCGGCCAAGTTGGCGGAGCTCGTCGCCAAGACGGCGGGCAACGACGCGGGAGCGATCCACCTCGTGGGGCACTCGACCGGAGGCCTCGACGCGCGCCTCGTCGCGTCTCCGAGCGCGCACCTTCCTATCCCCAAGGACGCGCTCGATTGGCTTCCGCGGCTTCGCTCGGTGACGACGCTCAATGCGCCGCACTACGGAACCCCGCTCGCGAGCTTCTTCGCGACCGTGAGTGGACAGCGCATGCTCTACGCCATTTCGGCGCTCACCGTGGTTGGCCTCGGTCTCGGGAAGCACCCGCTGTCGGCCATCAGCACACTCGTGTGGGCGGTCGGCCGGGCCGATGCGGCGCTCGATCTCCACCTGCTCGATCGCGTTGCCGACTCCATCGTAGGCGCGCTCGAGCCTGCACGAAGTCGCGAAGTGCAGTCTTTTCTCCACGCCATCAAGGAAGACCAGGGGGCCGTCATCCAGCTTTCGCCCGAAGCGATGGATCTCTTCCAAGCGGGGGTCGAAGACCGAGTCGGGGTGTACTACCAATGCGCCGCGAGCATGGCTCCGCCGCCCACTGCGGGACGCATTCTCCGGACGTTGAAGGGGCCTTTTTCAGCAGTTACGACTGCGCTCTTCGCCACCTTGCAGCAGGTCACCTCGCGCTACGACGAGCGGTACCCCTGCGCGGCCCCGTTCGCCGGTCCTCAACAGGAGGCGGCCCTTGCGCAGGCTTTTGGTCGCGCACCGGGGGCTCGCGCAAACGATGGCGTCGTACCCCTTCGATCGCAGCTCTGGGGGCATCTTGCTTGGTGCGGGCATGGCGATCACCTCGACGTGCTCGGTCACTTCCACGACGATCGCGGAAACGAGCATCGCGATTGGATGCGCAGCGGGGCGGACTTCAACCGAAGCCGTTTTCGTGAGCTCACGGTCGCGATCGCCCGCGGTATGCTCGAAGGTCGCCCGCCCGCGTGACAGAGGTGATAGACCGTAAGCACATGGAGCGAAAACTTCGCGTCCTCTTCTTGAACGATACTTCGCGCAACGGCGGGCCGGGTCGTAGTCTTTTCTACATCCTTCGCTTCCTCGACACGTCGCGCATCCATCGCGCCGTCGTCTTGCCGCGCCCTGGGGTCATCAGTGAGATGTATCGAACTGCCGGCGTGGCGGACGAACTCTTCTTCGAGCACGACCTCGTCGAAAACCCGGTAGAGCCCGCGTCTCGTGCGATGGTTCGCGAAGACTTCGACGCGCCGCTCGGTGTTCGCGCGTCTCGCTTGGTCGTCAACGTCATGCGTGGCGCGAGAGGCATCTTGCGCCTCCGTCGTCGCATTCTCCTCGGGCCGTACGATCTCATCTACTGCAACGGTACGAACGCATGTTTCGCCGGAGGGGCCCTCGCACGCATGACGGGCGTTCCCGCGCTCTGGCACGTCCGCTACACGTCGGTGCCGAAGGCGCTGACTGACTTGCACACGAAGCTCGCGTCCCACCCCAACGTGGCGCGCATCGTCTGCGTGTCGAACGCATCGGCGAGCCTTTTTCCGAGCCAGAAGGACAAAGTGCGCGTCATCCACAACGCGCTCGATCCGGCGGACTTCGACACGTCCTCCATCGTTCCGCTGCTTCGCAAGGAACTGCGCCTTCCGGCGGACACCATCGTGTTCGGAAGTCAGGGGCGCATCTTGCCGCGCAAAGGCTACGTAGAGATGATCCACGCCGCCAAGCAGATGCTCGAGCGACTCTCTCCGAGCGAAAAGGGCCGCGCGCATTTCGCGGTCCTCGGCGACACACCGGACGACATCCAGCCCGATCACCTCGCCGAATGTCGCGCGCTCGTCGAAAAATTGGGACTCGAAAAGCAGTTCACCTTCCTTGGTTTTCGGTCCAATGTCGCCGAGTACGCGAGCGATTTCGACGTCGCCGTCGTTCCGAGCACCTATGCCGATCCGCTGCCGCGCGCCGTCATCGAATCGATGGCGCTCGGCAAGCCCGTTGTCGCGTTCGACGTCGGGGGCGTGGGCGAGATGCTCCAACATGGCGTCACGGGCACTCTCATCTCCGGGAGCCCTCCGGACGTGAGCGCCCTCGGCGAGGCGTTCTTCCAGTACTTCCACGACGCCGATCGCCGTGCGCGCGAGGGTCGTGCAGGACGCGCGCACATCGAGCGCGAGTACGATGCGCGCATCCACGGCGAGCGCATCCAGGCTCAGATCTTCGAAGCCGTGGCGGACAAGGGCCGTCAGTCGAAAAGCTGAGGTCCGCGCACCACGTTGCGCTGTGCGGCCCAGCGCAGGAGAGAGCGCACTTCGCTTTTGGCCACGCTCGAACGCATGTCCCCTGGGTGGATCGCAACGCGCGTCGGAAGCACGGCCGCCATGGGGCGTGCCGCGCGGCAGTAGAGAACCGTCGAGGCCAGGCGCCCCACGGAACGGGTCGCGAAATTGAGGACGAGGCTCGACCGAACTTTCCGCGCACTCGGGTCATAGATGCGGAGGTGGTCTTCCGTGTAGCGGATGCCTCGCACGGCGAGCGCCGGGACGAGCCACGGCGAAAAGGACCACGCGGGCGCCACGAACCCATCGACCCGAAGGTCGAGACGCTCTAGAAGCCCAAGCCCACGGTCGAGGCGCGCACAGCCTTCCGTCTCGTTCAAGGCGGCGAATTCGGCTTCTCCTGCAGACACGACGCGCTGCCGAAAGAACCCCGAGAGCCCAGAACGTTGGGTGGGCTCGGAGCGGTGAAAGTAGCCGTGCAAGAAGAGCTCGAACCCGTCGGCCTGAAGCTCGCGGAGGCGGGATGCGAACGCGCCGTCCTCTTCCAAGGGAGCCTTCCGGTGGTGATTCGGAACGACCAGGAGGGCGGGCTTGATGCCGAACGTTCCACAGAGGGCGATGGCGGCATCGACCTCCTCGCGGAAGGCGGGTGACACGTCGTGAAGGCTGACGTGAACGTTCATGCGTTCCCGACTCTAGCAGCCGCCCTGCCAAGGAGGGCTTCGTAGTGATCCAGTAGGCGATCGAAATGGTCCTCGACGCTGAGGATGCTCTTCGCGAAGCCGGCTGCATCGGCACGGACGGCGAGGGGGGCCGCCTCGATGCGCGAAAGCAGTTCGCTTCCGGCGCGGGCCAGGTCTTCGGCGTCGAGGCTCCGGTGGAGGAGACGACTATGCGACGCACCCCATTCCGATGCGCCTCCTTCGTCGGGCAGGACCGCGGGGACGCCGCAGGCAAGGGCTTCGGCAACGCCGAGTCCGAACGTCTCGTAGGGGCACGCGTGGAGGAGGGCCGCGCTTTCACGCAGGGTTGCGGCGAGCTTTTCCCTGTCCTTCTCGAAACCTACGAAGCGTACTTGAGGTAAGTCCTTAGCGCTCGCTTCGAGCCGTTTGCGCTCCGGCCCATCGCCGACGACCCACAGCTCGAGGTCCCTTCGCGTCCGGGCCATCCGACGAAACGCATCCAGTACGACGTCGACGCGCTTTTCGATGGCCAGGCGACCGATGGTGACGAGGCGCTTCGGCGCGGAACCGCTCGCCATCTCCATCGCGCGCTCGGGCGAAGGTCGGAACGTCTCCTTGTCGACGCCGAAGGGAAGGAGCACGAGGTTGTCCAGGCCATGTGCCGAAAGACTCGACTGAAGGTGCTTGGTCGCGACGAACACCGCCTCGGAGCGCTTCGCGATATGCCGCACCCAGGCCCAGAGAGGGGCCGTCGCGGCCTTTCGGACGGAGCTCGGGAACCGCCCGAGGAGCACTCGTTCGTACGTATCGATGAAATCCGAGTGCCAGAGGAAGGTTCGGATGCCGTAGTCACCGCGGGGGATGCGATCGGCGATGAGCGCCGCCGCGTAGGGGGAGTGCACCTCGAAGACGTCGGGACGGAGCTCGCGGACCGCTCGCGCGATGGGTTCTGCGCGGTAGAGAAGGTGGTACGACGGGTCATACGGCATCTGCGGCCCGCCTACGAACTGCAGCCAAAAGTGCGTGTCGCGCGTGTCGCGTTCGTCCTCCGACTGCGTAGCTTCGTTCGCCTCCGTATGGCTGAACTTGGTCGGGACTGTTGAGGAAATTGGGCCTCTTCCGGGCGGCGTGGTATGGCCCAGTTCTTGTAAAGAGTCGATTGGACCGGGCGCGACCACACGCACCTCGTGACCCCTTTTCCCCAGTACGTTTCCCTTCGCTTCCAAATGGCTTCGAACACCTCCTCCGCGCTGCGAAAAAAACTCAGTCAAATCGAGGGTCTTCCTTCGCATTTGTCGGTACCGAAAGCGGGGGCAGCGGGGGACGCCGTACGGCCTGCAGAGTACGCCTCGGAGGGCGCCGGAGCAACGAGCGAACGGGCACCCGAAAGGGCGACCAGTGTCGCAAAAGTCGCCCACCTCAAGCCTAGGTCCGCGTTTTCGCTCGATGAATCGGCGCCGCCGAGCTCGAGTCAGTCGCCCTTCGCATCCCTCTTCTCTCGCTATGGGCGGCCGCTCAAAATCGCAATTCTTAGCGATTTCACAAAGATATCGTACGCGAACGGAGCAGCGTTCCAGACGCGCTTCCTGTATCAAGAATTGCGTCGCTGTGGTCACCAAGTCACAGTCATCGGCCCCAAGGACCCCAGCGCCACGGAAGAGGACATGGCCCCCGGCACGGTGGCCCTTCCTTCGATGCCGCTCAAGTTCTACCCGGGGCTTTACCTCCCGCTTCCGCTGGAGAGCTGGGTATTCGACCCGACCCGCTGGGACTTCGACCTCGTGTTCGCGCAGACGACGACGCTCCTCATGGAGTTCGGCATCTGGCTCCGCAAGATGCTCGGCGTTCCGTTGTTGTGTGTAAACACCACGCACCTCGCGGCTGCCTACGACGTGCTCCTTCCCGAGCGCCTCTCGAAGATCGAGATGGTCCACGCGGCGCTCCACGTCGCGCTCCAGCGCCCCTACGAGAAATACTTCTCCTCGATCTACAACGACACCGACGGCCTCGTCGTTCTCAGCGAAGGCTTGCGCACCTACTGGCGTGAGCGCGGCGTCACTGCGCCGATTCACGTCATCCCGCGCGCCGTTCAGCCCGAGATCTTCGACCGCCCCATCGGTGCAGACCCCTACGTCGACTTCCTCGGTGATCACGAAGGTCCGCGTATTCTCTGTGCCGGCCGCCACACGCGCGAGAAGTACCAAGACCGCCTCATCCGCATTTTCGCGAAGCACGTGCTGCCGGCCGCGCCGAATGCGACGCTCACGCTCGTTGGGCAAGGACCCGACACGGAATTCTACCAACGCGTCGCGCGTGAATGCGGCGTGGCCGATCGCGTGTTCTTCCCCGGTGAAGTGCCGTTCCTGCGCATGGCGGACTACTACGCGTACGCCGATGTCTTCGCACATACCTCGCTCAGCGAGACGTACGGAAACGTCCTCGGCGAAGCTCTCTGGTGTGGAACGCCTACCGTTGCATTCGCCGACGGCATGGGGGCGAGCTCGCAAATCCGCGACGGCGAGGGGGGCATCCTCATCGGTCCGGGCAAGGGAGCATCCGACGAAGCCGATGGCGATCGCGCTTTCGGTGCAGCGGTCGTGCGCTTCTTGAATGACCCCAATCTTCGCGCCCGCCTCGGCAAGGGTGCTGCGCGCGCCGCTCGCGAACGTGCCGCTCCCGCTGCCGTGCTCGGCAAGGTCGCCGAAGCGTTCCGTCACGCGCAAGATCACGCGAAGCGGGCGGGGCTCCGTCCGGTCATGGACGGCCCGAAAATCATCAAGTGGGCAAAGACGTTCGACCACTTTCGTCGTTGGGCGCTCGGCAACGGCGCACTCGTCGCCATGGGGCGCTTGCGCAAGCCGCACTCCGTCAGTGGCGCGGTGCATCCGCAGATCCACACGCCGAATCTTCGCTGACGAGTACGCCGTTGGGCGGTCGGGTCAGGCGTTGTGCCGAACCCAGTCGACCACGGTCATGAGGCCGCGTTCGATGTGGATTTCGGGCTTCCACCCGAGTTCGCTTTCGGCTCGCGAGATGTCAGCGAACGTTGCGTCGACATCGCCGAGTGGTTGCGGCGCTCGTTCGATGACGGGCGCGGTGCCTGTCGCCTTCGTGAGTGCCGTCACGAGGTCCCCGAGCGTGATCGGATTGCCGGAGCCGAGATTGTAGGCGCGGAACCCCCTAGGGCATTGGTCGCTAGCTGCGAGGACACCGCGCGTGATGTCGTCCACATGCGTGAAATCGCGGCGCATGCTTCCGTCACCGAAGACCGTGATGCTTCGCCCCTCCAGCATGGCGCGCGTGAAGAGCGTGATCGCCATCTCGGGCCTCTGACGCGCTCCGTATACGGTGAAGAATCGAAGCGCCGCGCAGCGCAGGTCGGGGCAGCTCTTCGTGTAGGCGTGGAGCAAGAGTTCGGCGCCGCGCTTCGATGCTGCGTAGGGAGACTCGGGCGCGATGCACGGGGCATCTTCACGTGCGGGTAGGGGAGTCGAGTTTCCGTAGACCGAAGAGCTCGAGGCGACCGCGAGCTTTCGAATGCCGCTTGCGATGGTGAGCTGGGCGATGAGCGCCGTGCCTTCGACGTTCACGCGCGCGTAGTCTGCGGGCCGCTGAAAACTCGGCCGCACACCCGCGAGGCCCGCCAGGTGGATGACGCGCTCGCACCCATCGATGGCCTTTTCTGCAAGTGCGCGCTCAGTGACGCAGCCGCGAAAGAGTGTGACGCGTTTGCCGAACTCGCGCTGGAGGTCGGCCAGGTTTCGCTCTTTGTACGCCGTGGGGTACGGCGCATTGGAAAAATCATCGAGGATGTTCACGTCCTCGCCGCGGAGCAGGAGCGCACGCGAGACGTGACTGCCAATGAATCCGACGCCGCCCGTTACGAGCGCGCGGGTCATCGCACGCTACCGACGGCTCGTGAGCTCTTCGGAGGTGTGACGGCGGTGGAACCGGAGTTCGGAACACCGATGCCCTGATAGCGAAGGCCCGCGCGTACGACGTCGGATGGGCGCCAGATGTTGCGACCGTCGATGATCGGGGCCGCACCATCCGGACCGTCGACGAGACGCTTTCGAATCTCGCGGAAGTTCGGCGCGCGATAGCTGCGCCACTCGGTCAAGAGGACGAGCGCATGGGCGTCTTTCAGTGCGTCGTAGTCGCGATCGACGACGCGAATGGAGTCGGCGAACACGCCCCCGTCGGAGGTGGCGGCGCGAAGGAAGTTCGAGCCCGCCTCCGGGTCGTGACCGACGATGCGCGCGCCTTTTTCTGCGAGCAGACGTGCGAGCTTCACCGAAGGAGCGTCGCGAACGTCGTCGGTCTCGGGCTTGAAGGCGAGGCCCCAAAAGGCCAGTGTTTTGCCTTTGACCGAGCCGCATGCGCGAGTGACGAGCTCGGCGAGGAACGCGCCTTGCTCTTCGTTGGCGCCGTGGGTTGCCTCCGCGAGGCGCATGGGGACGCCGTGCATGCGGCCGAGCGCGAGAAGCGCGAGCACGTCCTTTGGAAAGCATGAGCCGCCGTAGCCAGGCCCCGAGTAGAGGAACTTCTTTCCGATGCGGGAGTCGGCACCGACCCCGAGACGCACCGAGTGGATGTCTGCGCCCGTGGCGTCGCAAAGGCGAGCGAGCTCGTTCATGAACGAGACACGCATGGCGAGCATGGTGTTGGACGCGTACTTGATGAGTTCGCTCGAGCGCGGGTCGGTCAGAACGACGCGCTCCCCGGAAAGCTGAAGCGGTGCGTAGAGCGCGCGCAACGTCTCGCGAGCGTTGTCGGTGCGGGCGCCGACCACGATGCGTTCCGGCTTGAAGAAGTCGGAGATGGCGTCGCCCTCTTTCAAGAATTCGGGGTTCGATACGACTTCGAACTCGCAGCGATCGGGACTGAGCCCGTCAATCTTGTCTTGGAGGGCGTCGCACGTTCCAACGGGAACCGTGCTCTTGATGACGATGATGCCGCTCTTCTTTGCCGCCTTTGCGATTTGCGCGCCCGCTTCGAACACCGCGCGAACGTCGGCCGAACCATCGGGTCCGGCAGGTGTTCCAACGGCGATGAAGTACGCGTCGGCCTCGTCCCAAGGAGCGCTGAGCCCCGTCGCGAAGGAGAGCCTTCCGTTGCGACGATTGCGGCGGATGAGGTCGGAGAGGCCCGGCTCGTAGATAGGAACCTGGCCGCTCGAGAGCGCGTCGACCTTCGCGGGATCGATGTCGACGACGAGCACGTCGTGTCCAAGATCACTGAGCCCAGTACCGGTAACGAGGCCTACGTAGCCTGCGCCGTAAACGACGAGTCGCATGTGCAGTTGGATTAGCAGGATAGGGGCAAATTGTTCACGTTTTTCGACGCTTAATGCGCGCCTTCTGGCGGTTTTGGACGGACCGAAAAAAGCCAAAACGCGCCCACGTGGGCCACGACATCGAGGCCAGGGGGAACGTCGGGGGGGCCATCTTCCGGAAGCCAACGCATGAAGACGTAGTCCCAGTCGGCGAGCTTGTAGGCAGGCCAGTCCACCTTGCCGAGGTCCGCTTCGCGATAGCTCATTGGAAGCGCGAGAACGGGGTTTTTTGCGGTGGGATAGAGCGCGGTGCCTTGGTGGAACCACATCGAACTCGGGACGCTCTCACGCTCGGCCATGACGAGCTTGTCGTAGTGCGTAAAAGAGCTCGCAGTGAAGTACTTGCTGTCGGGGTTCACCATGAGGCTGAGGAGGTGTGCCCTGGCAGGGACGGCGCGAAGCACTTCGTTTGCGCCCTTGGCCTCTCCTTGGAACAGCGCGGAGAGCACGTGAATGTGCAGTAGCGCCACGAATGCCATCACGGGCGCACCGAAGCGAAGGAAGTGCTTCGGCCAAGTCGGATCGGGAAGCGCCACGATCGGGAGCAAGAAAAGGATGGGTGCGAGCCTGCCGTCGACGAAGCCGAACCAACCGATTCCGTGCGGAAGAATGCAGAATACAGCAAATAACGCAGCGGTGGCGGCGAGCATGCGGCGCGTCGAGGACGGCATGCGCTTGCGAGCCCGTAGCAGCGCTGCGACCATCGCGATCCAGAGGATGACGCTGAACGCCGCGTCCACGCGCAGCCGCGACATCAGAGTAGGCGTGAGGAGTAGGCTGGCTTTGCCGAGGATCGAATCGTAGTAGGTGCCCGACGTGATCGTCGGCATACGCGCGCCCGGGGGCAGGGAGCCGAACGCCTCCACGTAGCTCGCATACGCCGCAACGCTCACGCCGGGGAGCCACAAGAAAAGGGTGCGTATGCGGTTCCAGAAAGACGCGCTACCCGCGCCCTTCACCAGTGTCGCGAAGAACACGGCGACGGCGCCCATGCAGAATGCGAAGCCGTGGCTCAAATAGAGCGCTGCGGACAAGCACGCGACAGCGGCCGCGAGCCTCTTCCGCCGTGTGGGCGTAGCGTCGTCTTCGAGCAGCGCGACGTGCGCCGAAACCGTGAGGACGAGGACGGCGATGGCGAGATTGTAGCTCGCGAAACCAGAGATGGTCATGAAGCCGAACGACAGCAGGATCGCCAAGTACCCCTGGGCTACGTCGGTACGAAACCCGAGCAGCCGTCGGGATGCGAGAACCGACAACGGCAGTGCAATGACGGGCAGGGTGGCCAGCATGCGTACGGCACCGATGGGCCCCAGCCCTTTCGAGAAGAATTCTCCAAGCGCACGAAATACCGTGTAGGGCCCGAGCCGCGGGGCGTGCACGAAGTACTCCTGGTCGAAAGGGGTCGTCGCGATGCGAGCGCGAAGTGCGACGAGACCGGCGTGTCCGGGCAAGTCTTGGAATGGCAAGGCGGGCCAAACCCAATAGATGGCCACGGCGACGGCCACCGCGCACCCGAGACCGGCATAGGCCGCTTTGGAGTCGCCGTCGCGCTCGCTCATGTCAAAGCTTCACCCCCGTACGTTCGAGGACGACGAGCTCACGATCGTGGAGGACCGGTCGGTAAAGCGGGAAGGCTGCTCCGATCGTGCCTTCGGGCGCAGCCCAGAGGACGATATGCGAGTAGCCCGAAGCCGCATCGGTGAAGAAGTCGTGAAGCAAACCGTGGTAGCCCACCGCACACGCCTCGGCCGCGATGCCCTGCTTTCTGCAATCGCTCTTGTACGCCTCGGGGCTCGCTTTCGCTTCGAAGGCCAGGAGTCGTGCGCGCGTCATTCCTGCAGGGGGAGGCTCGATTCTTACGATGGGGTAGGCGGAGCTGTGGTCCCACACGTCGACGGCGTTCGTGTGCCGCATCCACACGTACATCGATGAGATGGAATCGAGGTTTCGTGTGTTCTCGCTCACCTTCCGGGTCGCGAAGAAGAGCGGGAGAACCCTGGCGCGTTCCGGAATCGCATTCGTCGCATAGGCGACGTGGTCACCCTCCTTCGCGAGTCGAAAGACGTCGATGTTCATGCCGATCACGTATGCGAAGCTGGCGACAGCCGCCGCGGCGAGCATGCCGCGATGAGGCTTCGAGGGGATGGCGAGGAGAGCTACGGGCCAGAGAAAGAGCAAGAGGCGCGGGCTTCCCGCGTACACGCCGAACGCGCGGTAAGGCGTCACGATGTAGAGCGCCAAGATGACGATGAACAAGAGACGCACTCGCTTGCTCGTCTGTTTTCGGAGTAGTCCGCAATAGACCAGCAACGCGCATACGACGACGCTCGAGATGCTCGCTTTCGTCATACCCCAGAGGGACTGCGCGAAGGCGTCGTAGAGGACCCAGGTGGGTTCGTTCCACGCGAGCGACTCGGCGGTTCCACTCCCCACGATGCGAGCGTGGTCAGCCTTGGCTGTCGCGAAGTGGACGGCAAACGAGCCGAGTGATGCGAGCGCTCCTACGAAAAGCGGAGAAAGTCCAGCGAGCGCGCGTTTCGTGATCTTGGCGTCGGGCGCCGACGCATACATCGCACCGAGGGCGAATGGCACGCCGAGCAAGTTCGGGAGCGGGTGGCAGAAGAACGAAAGCGCCGCGAGGAGCAAGGAGGACCACGGGAATCGCGCGTTCGGATCATCTGCATGGAACTTCGCATTCGCCACGAGGAGAAGGACGACGGCGTAGCCGAGCGAATAGTTCAGCATGCCCATGCTGATGAACCAGTGATGCACGAGCGGGAGCAAAAAGGGGACGACCTCGAGCGAGTCGCCACCCTTTCGAAACGCGCGCACGAAGCGGAGTAGACCGTAGCTCGTCATGAAGATCGTGAGGCTCGAGAACGCCTTCATGAAGAGGGGAACGGAGACGAATCGTGTTGCGAGCACACCAAGCGTCGTGATGCACGCATTGGAACGAAGGTAGCCGGAGGCTTCGAACTCGGGGTAGTCGCGGAGGTGACGAAGGACTTCGATGGTGGCCCCGTGACCATAGAGGTCTTGATACGGCGGAAAGCTGACGAACCAGAGCGGCCACGCGAGAGCAAGCGCGAGGACGAGCGAAAGCGTCGCGTCATTCGTGCGCAGCTTTCGAAGAAGGCTCATGGCGTCATCTTCCCGAGACCGCTCCCTAGCGCGGGGGAGCGTTCGTCTTCATGAGAAGGATCGGACCATTCTCGTACGCGACCGTCCATTGTTTGGGCAAAATCTGCCGGAGCTCGTCTGCGGGGTACCAAAGGAGAACGTAGTCGCGGTCGACATTGACCTTCTCCCAGATGCGCTCCCAGAGCTTGACCCAGTCGGCCCGGCATTGCTCCGTGGGGAGCCCCATCTTCTTCCCGAGCTTGCAGTAGTCGGCTGGGGTCGAACTCCAGTCGGTGAGCTTCCGAATGGCGGCTGGGTCGTCGAGGTAATCCGGCTTCGTGGGGCGGTAGATGGGCATCGTGACCGCGTCGGCCCAAACGTTCTGCGCGGTGACCCGTTTTGCCACGACGTACATGCCGGACGCGTGGCTGAGCGCCTCCGTATTGGTCGAGCTCACTCGGATGCGAAAGTTGAGCGTGAACATGCGCGCCTTGTCGGCGACATAGGGCGCTGCGCTCGAAAACTTCTCGATGTCAGCCTCACCCCGCACGAGCTCGACTGCGGTTCCGACGGAGGTCGCGAGCGCGATGGCGCACGTGGCGAGCTGTACCGCGAGCGGCAGTCGGCGCGGCAACCGAAGAAGTGCGGCCATCCAGAAGTAGGGCACCACACGATGCGCGACGTAGGCGAAAGCGGGAAGGTGACCCGGGAGCGCGAAGTAGATGCCCGCGAGCGCCGGGAAGGTCCACGAGCCGAAGAAAGGTGCGTCGGAACGCCAGTAGCGAATCGCGAGCAAGCCGAGAATGAGCGCCGTGACGATCGTAGGAGACGTCCACGTCGACATCTGCATGAACCAGCACGACCAGAGTTCGTACACGACGGACGCAGAGTCTCGGAAGATCGACCACGTGAGTTCGAGAGAGCCAGCTTGGGGCGTATGCACGCCTGCGGCATGGGTCACGCTCGTGTACACCACGAGAACGAACGTCGGGGTGAACGGAATCAAGAGCCGCAGAATCATGCGGAAGCGATGAGGGGCGTGCCGGCTGCGCAACGCCTCCATCGCGCAAAGTGCGCCTGCGAGCGTGACGGGGATGGAATGCGTTAGCCAAAGAATCGTCGAGCAGATGGCGACGCCCACGGCCCGTCGCATCTGGAACTCGCGCAGCTGTTTTCGCTGCAACATGAGGAGCGCGAGGCTCAGCGGGAAGCCCAGAGCGAAGTTCAACATACCCATCGCGACCCACCAGTTGTGGATCATGGGAGCCATGAACGGCAGCGAGATGAGCATGCGCCGTCGGTCCGAGAACGAAAGGACGCAGGCGGGAAGCATCCACGACGTCACCGCGAGCGTCAGGACGATGAAGATGCGTGCGGTACCGAGGAGACCGAAGACCTTGCTTCCGAAGAAAATCGTCGCGGCAAGGAGCGAGTTCGTGTGAACGAAGCCCGTCGGAATGAAGTCGGGGTAGAGCGAAGGATTTTGGAGAACGACGACGGTCGCGAGGTGATCCGGGAGGTCTTGGTAGGGAGGGAACTTGACGAGCGCCTGCGACCACACCGCGAGCACGAACAGAATGGCGCCGCAGACGAAAACGAGCGTTCGGTCGCTCAGTCTGGAGAAAGGCCTGAGGAAGATGCTCTCGCTGCCACTGAAACGGTCGCGCTCGTCTCCACCTTCGCTCTGCGCCGGGCTCTCGTCGACGCGTTCCTTGGCAACGGCGCTCATGGATTCTCTGCGGCCTTTCGTTTGACCTTCAATAGAACGAGGGGGCCGTCCGTGTGCACCACTTCCCACGATCGCGGCGCTCCGGCTCGCACTTCGTCGGTCGCACCCCAAAGGAGGACGTAGTCCTTCTCGTCACTCGCGAGACGCCAGACTTCCGACCAGGTCGATGCCCACGCATCGGCACAAGGCTGCCCGGCCAGTCCGAGGCGCTTCTGGACCTTGCAAAAGCCCTTCATCGAATTCGCGCTCGCGGTGAGCCGCTGCATGTAGCTCGGGTCGTCGAGGGGGCTCATGTCGCCGGGGCGATAGATGGGCATCGTTGGAGAGTCTGCCCACACGTCTTGTGCGTTCACGTGCTTGAGCACTACGTACATGCCCGAGGCATGAAGGAGGCTGAACGTGTTCTTTGCGCTGAGCCGAGGCTCGAAGTTCAACGTCAAGAGGCGCGCGTTTTCCGGAATGAACGGGGCTGCGCTCGTGAACTGTGCGAGGTCACGTTCTGCGCGCACGAGTTCGACGGCGGAACCGAGCGACCAAGCGATAGAGCACAGAGCGCACACCGTCGTGACGAGGCGAGGCATGCGCTCGGGAATGCGCACGAGGATGGCCGCCCAGAGAATCGGAATGATGCGCTGACCTACGTAGCCGAAGCCCGGAAGGCACTCGGGTAAGAACACGTAGAGCGCGAGCAGCAGAAGCACGGCTGGGCTGGAGAGAAACGGCACGTCTAGACGCGCGCGCCGGATGGCATAGTAGCCTAGGACGAGCGCGAGCACGATGGTGACTCCCGTGAGCGGAGAGATCTGCATCATCCAGAAGGCCCAGAATTCGTAGAGCATCGACGCGATGTCGCGAAACTGGTTCCAAGATGCATCCGCGGATTGCGAATGCTCGGACGCGCCGTGGGCGTGGGCGAAGATGGTGTACGCGACGAGCGAGAGACCCGGCACGAGCGGGAGAAGGAGGCGCAGTCCGATGCGAAGACTTCCTTTGGCCATCGCCGCAGGCGAATCCCCATTGCGGATACCCGTACGAATCGCCTCCACACCGAGAAGGCCGGCGCAGAGGAGCAGGGGAATCGAGTGCGTGTACCAGAGAAGGACCGATAGCAGCGCGAGCTGCACATTTCGCTTCGTGTTCGGCTCGGCGAGCTGCCTCTTCGACAGCATGAGGACGAGGAGGCCAAGCGGGAAGGCGAGCGCGAAGTTGAACATGCCCATCGCCACCCACCAGTTGTGGACCATGGGGGCGAGGAAAGGGGCCGCGAGCAGCATCTTCTGCCGGTCGCCGAATGCGAGCACGAACCGCGGCAGTACGATGGAGGTCGTTGCGAGCGTCGCGATCACGAAGACCCTTGCCGCTGTCACGAGGCCGATGAACGGGCTCGTGTAATAGAGGAAGGTCGCGAAGATGGCGTTCGAGTGGAGGACGCCCGTCGAGACGAACTCGGGGTAGCGACTCGGGTTTTGGAGGATGACGATGGTCGCGAGGTGGTCTGGCAGGTCCTGATAGGGGGGCAGCCGCAGAAGCAGTTGAGGCCACGCCGCGAGCACGAAGAGTCCTAGCGAAAGCACGTTCGCGAGCGCGACGTCGCTGAGGCGCGTCAGACGCAGGAAGAGGGAGTTCGGAAAGCGCGCGGTGTGCAAGCGGAGGCCCCCGAATTACCACAGGTGCGCCCGTTTTTTGCGTTTTACCTGGGTTTCGTGGCCTCATATCCGGGCGACCATGGCGACCGTTGGATTGGACGTGATCCGCCTCCTCTGGCAGGACGGACCCCGATTGCTCGGGAACCAGGTGCCCCGCATGCTTTCGCTCCACAGCGGCCCGGTCGCGACCCTCGGAGCGTCGGTGCTGGTCGCGCTTTCGTATCGCTGGGCGCGGAAGATCGCGCGGGTGCTCATGGAAGTGGTCCTCTGCGGCGCCGTCCTCGGTGCGCTCACGCACTTTGGCGTTCTCCGCTGGTGAGCCCCCCGCGCCCTCGTGGTAGAGTGCGCGGCCATGAAGCTACAGGACTTGAAGATCATCATCACCGGTGGCGCCCAGGGTATGGGCCGTCACTTCGCTCTTCGCCTCGTCGAGGCTGGCGCCTCTGTTTGCGTGGGCGACGTGAATGAGGCGGGCCTTGCGGAGACGAAAGAGCTCGCGAAGGGACCAGGGAAGCTCTTCGCCCGGAAGCTCGACGTGTCGAGCGAGGCCGATGTGGCGGGCTACGTCGCTTGGGCGCACGGCGAAATGGGCGGACTGAACGGTCTCATCAACAATGCAGGCATCCTGCGCGACGGCCTTTTGGTCAAAAAAGACCGCGAAACGGGCGCCGTGAAGACGCTCTCGAAAGAGCAGTGGGATCAGGTGATTGGCGTCAACCTCACCGGCGCGACGCTCATTACCCGCGACGCCGTCGCCAAGATGGTCGAGACCGGCTCGAAGCCCGGCGTCATCGTGAACATCTCCAGCATCGCACGCCACGGCAACCGCGGTCAGTCGAACTACACCGCGGCGAAGGCGGCGCTTGCGGCCAATACGGTGACCTGGGCCAAGGAATTCGCGGCTTTCGGCATTCGCGTGGGCTGCGTCGCCCCAGGCATGGTGGAAACGCCGATGACCCAAGGCATGAACCAAAAGGCGCGCGACGCGCTCGTCGCCGCCATTCCCGTGGGCCGCGTTGGGGTCCCCGAAGACCTCTGGCTCGGCGTGAAGTTCGTCCTCGAATGTGACTACTTCAACGGCCGGTGCATCGACGTCGACGGCGGCCTGTCGATGTGATCGCGAACGGGTGGGGGCCGTCCAGGGGCCCTCGCCGGCGCGCCATCTCGCGGAGCATGTGCCCATGTAAGTACGTGTAAGGACCTGTGCTCTGTGGAAAACGCATTCCGATCGCTCGGAATGCGTTTTTTTGTTTGCCGGTCGCACATTTATGAGCCAGTGCTAGTAGGAGTAGCTTGTGACAAGTTTGTGACGCTTCGATGGCAATAGGAAAGCTTCCCGACATCCCCCGACTGAACGACGACGCGCTCGAACATCCGCCCGCGACCGGGCGAGCCTCCATGCGATCGTCCACGGGACCCACTGCCGCAAAAGCAGGCACGAGCGACGAAGGAAGCGGTCCGCGCGAAGTCGTCACGCAAGAGTCCTCGTATCCGATCAGCATCAGCTCGTTCGAAGCTCTCGCACCCGCAAGCCGTTCGAATCGCGGTGGCTCGCGCGTGCGTCTCGGCATCCATGACGCGAGTCGCATCGAGTGGAGCGTGTCTCTTGCGCTGCCCGTCAAGGACGCCGTTCGGTACGACCTCGAAGTCGAGCTGCAGATTCCTTCCAATGCCTTCGTTCGGCATTCGCCTTGGGACCAGCTCCAATCGTTCACGCGACTCGATAGCCCCGAAGGGCCCGGCGATTCTGCCGTCGCCACCATCGACACGCTCCGCAAGGAGGCCGTTGCCATTGCGCACCGTCTCACGCGCCTCCACGAGTCGCTCGCACGCTATTGCCGCGCTGCATGTTCACTCGTCCCTTCCGAGAAGAAGCCCGAGCTCGATAGCGCGCGCCTCCGCGCATGGATTGCCGCCGCGCGTGATGGCGCGGGCACGGCTCGTTCGCGGCTCTGCGAGCCTGCCAACGACGAGCCCATCGAACTCACGCGCGAGCGTCGTCTCGTTGATGAATACGTGAGCGTTCGCTTGCTCGAGTTCTACGCGAGCGCAGAACGTGCTTTCGCGAGCACGTTGAAGGCCGGTGTCGCCATGAGCGAATCGTCGCGTGACGCCGTTCGCGCCGCGGGCGCCGACGTGACCGCCGCCCTCGCTTCCGAGCTCGAGTACCGTCGCAAGCGGGGGTTCATCGCAGCTGATGCCGCCGAACTCGCGACGCTCGAACGCTATCTCGATCGCGCCAGCCGTCTCAAGAAGCACTTCCAGGAGGTTCTCTTCCTCGAAACGGAGGTCATCGAGGTTGCCGAGCGCATTCACCACGTGGTGGCTGCTTTCGTCGCCGTCGTTGCATCGACGTGGGCCTTCTTCTGGCAAATCGCCCTTGCACAGCAGGCCGTGGCGAGCACCGGCGGTCGCATCGGTTCGGGCCTCGTGTTCTTCGCGGTGATCATCGGCATCGTGTACGCCGGCAAAGATCGCATCAAGGAGATTGGCCGCACGTGGATCAGTGGCCGCGTGCACCGCCTCTATGCGCAGCGTGTCGCGCGGTATCGCGCACCCGCCAAGCGCGTGCCTTCGCGTGACGTCGTTGCGAGCGCCAAAGAGAGCTTCAACAAAGAGGTCGTCCTCTTGCCCGATCCGCTCAACCCCGAATGCGGCGCCAATCACTTGGCGACGGTCATTCGCTACCAGCACAAAGGCTCGATGGTTCGCCAGCGCGAACTCGCCGCGACGGGCGTCACGGGCATCAAGCACGTGTTCCGCTACGACCTCACGCCGATGTTCTCGCGCCTCGACGACGCTACGAAGCAGGTACCCGTACTCGACGTCGCCTCGCACTGCGTTCGTTTCGTTGATGCTCCTCGCTGCTATCGCGTGCCCGTCTCGGTGCGCGTTACCGTGGGTGGCGTTACGACCACGGAAGAGCGAATCCTCGTGCTCCACAAGCGTGGTCTAGACCGCATGGAGCGTGTCGAAGACCTCGCAGAGCCGGACCTCGTCGACGCTGGGCCCGAGCCCACGTAGCCGCGTGCTTTCGGGTCACGCAACCCGAAGCCAACGATGCCGTGTTTGCGCCCTGACAGGTCTGTCGCTGAGTCAGAGGTATTCCCGAATGCCTACTCCTTCGCACCCGCTCGCCGAAGGTAGCGCTCGGTCGGCGTGAGTGCGCGCTTTTTATCAGTGAATACGCAGGCAAACTCGCGCATCAGACTTAAGCGAACCCACTCGCTTCGCTTTGGTTTGCGAAGCCAAATCGTGTAGAACGGACCTGCTTTTCCATGCTGCTGCGCTCGCTACAACCCGTCGTTCTTGCCTTGTCGCTTTCGAGCATGCTCGCGTGCGGCGGCGGCGCGACCCAGCGCTGGGAGGCGAAATACGACTTTGCAACCACACCCGAGGCGATGTGCGGGAAGGTGAACGATCCGCTCGAGCTTCGGGTTTGCCGAGCCGAAGCCCGCTTCCGGGTCACGCGCCGCATGGGCACCCCGTCCGAAATCGTGTGTGCGAGCGATCGCCTCGACCAGATGCATGCCGCGCTGCGCGAGCGTAGCGAGACGCTCGACCATCACGTCGCCCTGGCCAACCTTCCCGGGTTCGAGCCCGACGAGGCCGCGCGCCTTCGTCGTACGAGCCAAACCATCATGCGCCTCTGGGACGAAATCCAGGCCGGCGTCTGCCAAGCACCGAGCTCGCCTGGCACATCCGGGGCGAGCACGGCTTCGTCCGTGGTGCCGAAGGGCTGACGTGCATTTGGTGGGTCCGTGGATCTGAGCCACGTCTTTCCGGCGTTTCGTGAGCGCTGGGTTCGCTACGAAGACGATGACATCATCGTCGTCGACAAGCCACCGTTCATGTCTTGCATGGCGGCGCAAGAAGGCGCCGATGCGCCGAAGGACGACCTCGTTGCGCGGCTGGGAGCGTATCTCGATGGCGGCTACATCGGCAGCCATCAACGGCTCGATCGCGACACGTCTGGGCTACTCGTCTACGCGAAACGAAAGGAAGCGAACGCCTCTCTCGCCAAACAGTTCGAAGCGCGTCTCGTCAAGAAGGAGTATCTCGCGCTCGTTCGCCGCTTCCGCGCAGCGCCCGGCGAAAGTCGCACACTGCGCGATTGGCTGGAGCCTCCGCGCCAAGGCGTCGTCGCCGTATCCGCCAAAAAGACGCGGACCGCACTGCA
This sequence comes from Polyangiaceae bacterium, assembly GCA_046351415.1. Taxonomy (GTDB): domain Bacteria; phylum Myxococcota_A; class Polyangia; order Polyangiales; family Polyangiaceae; genus JABFRG01. The sequence goes on from JAXLYO010000012.1 coordinate 152,550, forward strand.
AGCGATCACCCATGTGACGGTCGAGGAGCAGACGACCCACGGCGTGCTCGTGCGTCTCGCTCTCGAAACGGGCAGGACGCACCAGGCCCGCGTGCAGCTCGCGCACGCAGGGGCGCCCATCGTCGGCTGCGCGCTCTACGGGGGCGACCCGGGCCCGCGACTTTTCTTGCACGCGGCAAAACTCCGATTCGAGCACCCACGCACGCGAAAGATCGTCGAAGTAAAGAGCGCGCTTCCAGCGTCCTTTTCCCACTACCTCCGCGGCGACAAAGAAGATTGGGTCTACGACGACGAGGAGCAGCTGCGCCTCCAGCTCGAAGTCGCTTGCGATCGACGCTATGCGATCGCGACCTCCGGAAAGACGAACGCGTTTCGGTTGGTGAACGATCTCGGCGACGCATTCCCCCGGCTCGCGGTGGATGTCTACGGTGGCTATGCGGTCGCGCAATTCTACGAGGACGATGTGTGGTCGAAGCCCGCCCGGTCCGAGCGCGTACTCGATGCACTGCACGTGGCTGGCTTCGCAGGCGTCTACGCGAAGTGGCGCCCCAAGCAGGCGAACGTTCTCGTCGATACGCGTACGAAGGAACGCGCTCCGAAGGAGGCGGTGAGGGGAGAGACCGCACCCGAGCCTCTCGCGGTCCTCGAGAATGGCGTCACGTACCTCGCGCGTCTCGGCGACGGCCTTTCCACCGGCATCTTTCTCGACCAAAGGGTCGCGCGCGACTACGTGCGCCACCACGTGCGAGGCAAGACGGTGCTCAATCTCTTCGCGTACCAATGTGCCTTCAGCGTGGCCGCAGCCGCGGGGCACGCCAAGCGCACGGTGAGCGTCGACGTGTCTGCGGTGGCGCTGGAGCGCGGTCGTGAAACGTTCGGAGCGCTCCTCGGACCGCAACACACGTTCGTTGCGGAGGACGTCTTCAAGTGGCTCGAGCGCGCGAAAAAGAAGGGGGAGGCGTACGACTGGGTCATCCTCGACCCTCCCTCGTACTCGACGACGAAAGAGCGACGTTTCGTTGCCGAGTCAGACTACGCGGAGCTCGCAGCCCTCGCGCTTTCGGTAGTTCGGCCTGGGGGCTTCCTGCTCGCGTCGATGAATCACCGGAAAACGACGAAGAATCGGTTTCGAAAGCAGCTTTTCGAGGCTGGCAGGCTCGCGAAAAAGAACGTAGTGCGCGTGCGCGATACCGCCGAATCCGTTGATTTTCCTGCGCAAAATGGCGCAGAGCGGTACCTGAAAAGCGCTCTCGTGGAAGTGTCTTCGTAAAAAATCTCCCGCGCCGTGTAAGGCCCGGAGCCTCCCTCCGTTCTCTGGGTACGCGGCCCACACGAAGCGTGTGCGGCATGCAGAGAACCACTCTCGGAGGCTTTCAGTCATGAAAACGGGTTTCGTCGCAGCAGTAGGAGCGTTGGCGTTGGGTTCGGTGCTCGTCGGTTGCGGTGGAGGCGCTGCCTACAAAAGCCCCGGAGGGGGACAAGCGCCGACGGCAGACCGTTCCTACGCAGCCGAGAGTGCACCTGCGGGTGGTGTCGCTCCGAGCGCGCCCATGTCACAATCGGAAGGTCGTTCCGCGGACGTTCGCCCGTCCGCCAAGTCCGCGCAGGAGCCCATGGCCCCGCCCTCGAGTGCAGCCGCGCCTCGCGAGCGCCAAGGGCTCGGGACGGAGTGGGGCGAGACGCGTGATTCGCGCGTCTACGAGGTTTCGTTCACCCGAAATGACTACGATCGTCCGACTTCCGTCGTGAGCATCTACTACAACGATCGCGACGGCGTGGATTCGCTCGTGCGCTACCACGAACGGAACGGCACGTATCATCGCGGCCCGAGTCTCGGTACGAGCGACGTGTCGGTCGAAATCAGAAACGATGCAGACGGCTCGTTCGATGCGTTTCGTCTGGGCGACCGCAACTACGTCATCGGCAGCGCAGGGGCTCGCTACACGATCATGCTGTCGAATCGTACGGGGCGTCGCTACGAAGCGGTCACGACGGTCGACGGCCTCGACGTCATCAACGGCAGGCCCGGAAACTTCCGCAATCGCGGCTACATCCTCTCGCCGTATGCTTCGGTACGCATCGATGGGTTCCGTCGGAGCGACGAACAGGTCGCGGCCTTCCGCTTCGGCGCGGTCGGCGACTCGTACGCCGCATCGAAAGGCAGCGACCGCAACGTGGGCGTCATCGGCGTCGCTCTCTTCGCCGAGCGCGGTCCCGACCCTGACGACGTTCGCCTCCGCGCCACCGCTTCGCCCTTCCCCCAGGCCGACCCCCGCTACGCGCAGCCGCCGCGCCGCTGAGAAAAGCGGACGTGTCGCAGAAAGCCGAGCGTGCCCCTGAGGCCGTTCGGCTTCTTTGCTTGCACTCTCTCGCGCCTCCATCGAAACTCGATCGCGCATGAAGCGATATATCGCCGTTGCGGGGACGATTGGGGCAGGGAAGACGTCCCTCGTCCAATGGCTCACGAAGCGTTATGGCGTCACGCCCTTCTACGAGCCCAACGACGAGAATCCGTATATCGCGGACTTCTACAAGGACATGAAGCGCTATGCGTTTCATTCGCAGTGCTTCTTTTTGGCGCACAAGCTCGAGCTCCACCAAAAGCTCGAACGTTCCGGCAAACCTGCAGTGATCGACCGCACAATCTACGAAGATGCGGAGATCTTCGCCAAGAACCTCTTTCTCACGAGAAAGATGTCGAGTCGTGATTGGGCGGTCTACGAACGCCTTTACGAGGGCATCCGCCGGGCGCTTCGACCACCGGACGTGATGATCGCGCTCACGTGCTCGCTCTCGGCGACGAAGAAGCGTATCGACCGCCGCGGACGGGAGAGCGAAAGCTCGATTCCGGACGCCTATTTGAGGCGCTTACACAAGATGTACGATGCATGGTTCGACCGTTATACGCTGTCGCCCATCGTCCGCATCGACACGACGAAGCTCGACTACGTGGAAGACCTGGTCGACCTCATCGAGCTGTCTCAGACCGTCGACAAGGCGCTCGGCGTCTCCGCGGACAAAACCGGCCGGAAATAGCGGCTTTCCCTTGACTCTCCAGCCTGCCACTGCTCCTTTCCGGGGCCATGGCTGAAGCAACCGTCGCCGCTGGCACCGAGGCTGGAAACCCGCCGAAGGGGCACCCGCTCGGGCTCTACTTTCTCTTCTTCACCGAGATGTGGGAGCGCTTCAGCTACTACGGTATGCGCGCGCTGCTCGTGCCCTACATGATCTCGACGTCGTTCGGCTACCAGCCGAGCGAAGCTTCGAGCGTGTACAAGTGGTACACGAGTTTGGTGTATCTTACGCCTATCTTGGGCGGCCTCATTGCCGACCGATTGATCGGCGCTCGCGCGGCCGTTCTCATCGGCGCCGTCCTCATGGCAGTCGGCCACTTCTTGATGGCATTCCCGGCCAAAGGCATCTTCTTCCTGGCGCTCGCCTTCTTGATCGCCGGCAATGGCTTTTTCAAGCCGAACATCTCGACCATGGTCGGGCGCCTCTATCCGAAAGGCGATGCCCGTCGCGATCGTGCGTTCACGATCTTCTACATGGGCATCAACCTCGGCGCATTCGGCGCAGGACTCGTGTGTCCTTCGCTCAAAGACGGCATGGGGTTCCACTGGGGCTTCGGGGCCGCCGGCGTCGGCATGGTCATCGGCCTCGTCGTGTTCACCTTCGGTCAGAAGCGGGTCGTGAGCGACATCGCGGTTGCCGAGAAGAAGGACGCCGACGCCAAGAAGGAATCGCCCGAGGCCGAAGGCGCGGGTTATCGCGACAATGCGAAGAGCGAAGTCGTCACGGAGGACGCGCAGAAGCCCAAAGCTGGCGGCTTGGCGTCGGTCTTTGGCGCCATCTACCCGTTCTTCATGTACCTCTCTGCGGCGTCGATTGTCGGCATCTACGCGTTCAAGGTCGCGACGCACCAAGCGAAGCCCATTCTGCTCATCATGCCGATCGCCTTCGGTGCGGTTTTCGTGATCATGGCCACCGTGCTCTTGCGCCTCAAGGGGGCCGAGAAGGAAAAGAGCACCAGCATCTTCATCATGTTCTTGTTCCCTGTCCTCTTCTGGATGGCCTTCGAACAAGCCGGGAACGCGCTCAATCTCTGGGCCGAAATTCACACCGATCGCGTCGTCGCTGGAAAGACCTACCCCGGTGGCTGGTGGCAATCCGCCAATGCGCTCATGATTTTCGTGCTCGCACCGGTGTTCGCCTTCTTCTGGGGTTTTCTCGCCCGCAAAGGGAAGGAGCCCTCGACGGCTGGCAAGATGTTCGGGGCGATGGCCATGATGGTCGCGTCGTTCGGCGTCATGGTCGTGGGTGCGATGTCCGAGCATGCGACGGAATCACGCGTGAAACTCGAACGCGCGCCCGCTCTGAACGAGCCGCTCGACGCGGGTCGTCTTACCTACGACGCCGCCAAGAAGGAGCTTGTCGTCCGAGGCGTACTGCCGGAGTTCGCGGTGCGCGATGCCCTGAAGAAGACGTCGAGCGAGGCGTTCCACAAGTGGCTCGACGAGGCGAAGAAGCAAAGCGCCGAGGCCACGAAGGACAAGCCATTCAAGTCCTCGATCGACGTGGCGGTCTTCGACATGCCGACGAATGCCGAGGCATTGAGCGACCTGCGCCTCACCTATTCTCAAGCACCGGCAGGAGAAGGCGCAACGCCGCCGCGCCACTGGAAGCTCGATGACAAGTTCGACCTCGCCGCCTCGGCGGGAGCCATGGGCCGGACGGAGCTCACGCTGACGGCGCAAGAGGCGATCGACGCTGCCCACGAGACGGCGCTCTACGCTGCCGTCGCCGAGCCCGAGTGGAAGAAGGCGCTGAACGATCTCGCGAAAGAGAGCCAGAAGGCGCGCGTGTCGGGTATCTGGCTCTTTCTGAGCTACCTGCTCGCGACGCTCGGAGAGCTGTGCCTTTCGCCGGTCGGCCTCTCGATGGTCACGAAGCTCGCACCGGCGCGTTTCGCATCGCTCTTCATGGGCGTGTGGCTCTTGACGAGCTCGGTCGCACAGTATGTCGGCGGCAGCATCGGCGAATCGTGGGGAACCATTCCCCCGGTGAGCTACTTCTGGATCTTCATCTTCACGAGTGCGGGAGGTGTGGTCCTCACACTCGCGCTCGGGCCGGTCCTGCGACGCCTGATGCACGACGTGAAGTGAAGTCGCGCGCGTTCTTCTGCGCTCGAAGGCCATTTACGCACAAGGGAGCTCGTAGGCGCTCATGTGGTGAAGGCTGCGCCGAAAGCGTCGCGCGGCGGTCGCACGTGCGAGTACCGATTGGCGCGTCGACTTAGGCCATGCTTTATTTGTAACTATGGCCGATCCTATCAAGTCGAAGAAACTCAAGATAAGCGCGCGCGACAGCTCCACGTTGAAGGCTGGTGCGCAGACCTCTGCCTCCGATGCGGCAGCCGTCTCCGTAAGCGGGCGGAAGAAGGGCGGCTGCGCGAACGCCCTCTGCGCCGAAGAAGTGAAAGCCGTCAACGCGGACTGACGTCGCAGACGCTCTGCGAGCTTCTAGCGCCGCCGCAGGATGTAGTAGCCGCTCGACCCGCTTCGGCCGAGTCGCACGAACGCCCGCTGTTCGAAATGCGCATGCAGAAGCTCGCTCTGCGCCAATCGATAGTCCGTCTCGCGACCGTACACGGCGCCATCGTAAGGAACGTCGCTGCTCCCCGTACTTGCGTACAGCAAAACGGTGTCGATGTGACGGTCTAGCAGCATTCCTGCGTCCACGTTCTTCGACGTGTGGCTCCCACGAAGGTGCGCGATCTGCGCATCTGTGAGTCCAGCCAGATCCATGATGTATGCATCTGGCTTCGTGGCGGAAGGCCATCCAATGTCGACGCTCGCGATCCGGTCTCCCAGAAACGGCTGGGCGTCGAGCACGAGCGCTGCGCGATCCGCGAGTACGGTCCTTCCGCGCGGCGCTGCCGTGACCCAGGGCCATACGCTGAGGAGACCCACGAGGAGCGCGGGGAGCTTGCCCTTGTAGCCCTGGAATTCCGCTTCACTGAAGGCGAACACGAAGACGGGGGCAAGCGGAGCGACGAGCCTCCCATACGGCATCCAGTCTCCGCCGGCCATCGCGATCGCGCAGCATCCGGCGAAGCCCACGAGTGACAGGAGGCGGGGCGTGCCGCGACGAGAGAGAGAAACGAGCCCGAGAATCGGCGTCGCGCAGACGAGGCACGCCACCAAGACGTAGACCGAGCCCTGGGAAAGACTCGCTGGCTTGGCGTAGGCCGAGAGAGGGATGGGAGCACCAAAGGCAGCGGCGCGCGCGCCTGCACAGACGAGGAAGGGGAGGAGGGAGGCACTCACCCATGTTGCAACCGTTCGCGGCACGCGGGCGGCCTCGCGGTCGCGAAACGCGACGGCGAGGGTCATGGAGATCGAAAACACGATGAGCTCGGGCCGGAATGCAGATGCGAGCCCTGCAAAGACCAATGCCCGCGTGGGACGCACCGAGAACATGGAGGCTGCCATCGTTCCGAGGGCAATGACGAGTCCCGTTTCGAGCCCAGCACCCGCATGAGCCGCTACCGGGAGTGGCCCCACCAGCAGCGCACCAAGGAGCAGTCGGGACGCGGCATCGCCCTTGAGAGATCGGCTCGCGTAGAGGGCGACGCCCACGCAGAGCACGAGCGAAAGGGCTTTCCACGTAACGAGGGCAGCGAACGGAGGCGCCCCGCCGAACGGGACGAGCAGAAACGGCAGGGGTAACGGCGTCACGCCGTCCGATGGCGCCGACCCCTCGCAGAATCGATATGCGCCGAACCGGCGGAGCTGTGCCGCATAGCGGAGTGGGATGAATGCGTCATCGATCGTGAAGCCCCACATCGAGAGAGCGCCGACGCTCGCCAAAAGTACCCCGATTCCTGCGGAAAAGTGCTTCCACCAAGGCTCGCGATGGGGCCTATCAGGAGTCTCCGACGATTGTCCAAAACCATGCATGTTGTGCCGAAAAGTGGCTGTGGAGTGGTGCGGTTTCTTACGCTTCGTGTTGCCGGCCGCTTCTCTCGTCTCCGAGCGACGCGCCCGCCCCCCAAACTACCATGCGTTCGTTCGAGATACTCGTCCCCGAACCCTCTCAATCCGCTCTCTCGAGTGCACCCCAAGGCGGCTCAGCCGTGGGAGGTCCGCTTCAGAACCGCCGATCGAAGAACTTTCTGGAAGTCTTCGTGCACGGCGCGAACATCACGGCGCGCGTCGAGGAGCGCCAGACGTCGAGCATCGTGCGCGACCTCTCGTACGCAATCCTGGAGCTCAGCACACGCGACTACGGAAAGCGCATCGTACCGTTCTACGACGACGCCTACGAGCTTGCGATCGAGCGCTGCGCGGAAGCCGCATACATCAGTCTGTATCGCGGTGGCGCAGACCCGTTCGTCATCGTTTACGATCGTTGCGTGGCGTTCGCCGAGGTTGCAACGGGCGTACGAGACGCGTTGAACGCGCTGGTTGGGCAGGGGTCTGCGCCGAAATCGCGACGCACACCGGCGGGCGAATACGAAGAGCTTTCAGGTCTTGCGGCGCGCTTCGTGAGCGAACTCGGGCAAGTGCTCGACATCGAAGAATCGGCGGACGCCGCCTCGCTCCCGCCCCCGTCGATGGATACGCTGACGGTCGAACACCTGGCCGATGCGCCCGTGTCGATTTCCGCGGACTTCGCGCTGCGTCGGCCGGTCGAGCAGCGAAGTGCTTCCGACGTGGAATCGTCCGATCTCCATGCGCTTCTGTTCTCGGGTCGTGCGCGTCTCGACGTGCGCGGCCGCGTCATCGAGCTCGGGGACATTCACCCCTTCGTGTTTGCCGATCGCCTTCTGCGCTTCGCTACGGAAGTTCTCGAGGCCTGGGCCGCGGGGAACGTGCGCCAGCTCAATCTTGCAGCGGGGACGTATACGCTAGGTGCGCGCACCAGCAGCTCGGGCGAAGTGGCGCTCCTGCTCCAGGGCGCCGGGCGTCAACTCTACACGTTCCCAGGCTTGTCGGCCTTCGACGTCGTAGCCGCAGCGGTCGCGTTCGGTCGTGGGCTTTGCCGTACGCTCCTCCGGCTCGATCGCAAACAGATGCGGAACCTGCGGCTCTCGGCGTTCCGCCGCCGCGTGCGCGAGGTGTCCGAATGGCTCCGCAACCTCACGGAGACCGACGAACGCATCAATCCTTCACCCGAGTCGTACCGTGCCTTCGCCAAGACGCCGCGCCAAGAAAGCGGCGAAGCAGCTCCGCTTCGGCTCCGCTATGCCGAGCGTTGGCGGGCGATGGTGCCGGGCATCGATCTTCGTTCCACCTTCCTCTGTGGCGACCGACTCATCGTCGGTGGCGCCCGCGATCTCTTCTGCCTCGACCGGACGAGTGGCGAGGTGCGCTGGCGTTCTCCCGTCGCCAAGGGGGTCTCCGTCGTCACGCCGCAAGGAATCGCGCGGGTGGGAAGTGACGGGACCATCTCGCTCCACGACTACGAGCGTGGCGCCATTGCGCTGCAGACCTGGATCGCTCCGAGGCACGGTGCGCTTCCGTCGGGCGCTGTCGTCAATTCGCCGGGCCTTCCGAAGCTTCTCGTCGTGACCGAAGGTGAGCGCCATCTCGTCGCGCTCGACCTTCTGAGCGGCGAGCCTCGTTGGCGGTTCGCCTGGTCCGGATCCTCCGTACCGCGTCTTCGGCGGGCAGGGAAGTTGCTCTACGTCGCTACGGGTGATGCATCCATCACTGCCATCGACCTGCTCTCGGGCGAAGTCGTGTGGCGTCGTTGCGACCGCTTCCGCTTCCGCGCGACGCCCACACTCCACGCCGACACCTGCTACGCGATTTCGGGTGCGACGGCGGTTCCCGGTAAACTGCACGCGTTTGATGCCTATTCGGGCGCCACGAAGTGGGCCGTTCCGCTCCTCTCGGGTCCCTGCACGGTCGAAGGGGGGCCTCTCTGTGCGGGTTCTTCGGTCGTCGTACCCATGCGCGAGCGCGGGATGCTGGCGCTCGTCGGCTACGATCGTGCGACGGGCGAGGAGCGCTGGCGGACGAAGGGCGTTTCCGCGATGGGAACGTCGTTCTTGTGTGTCGATGACCGCATCATCGGAAACGCTCCCACGGGCGAGCTCTCTGCGGTCGACTCCGAGACCGGGAAGATCGTCTACAGCCACGCGTTCGGACGTGTCGTCGACACCGACGTTCCCCGTCGGCTCGAGCCCATCCTCCGGTCCGGTGCGCTCTACGTCCCCCACACCGACGTGCATATCCTTCGTCCGAGCGATGGTCGCGTTCTCGGGCGTGTGGGCGCAACCGACGCCATTCCAGACCTCCTGCGGGTGGACGAGCGCTGCGACGTCTATCTCGCCGAAGAAAGTGGGCATGTTGCCGCATATGGTGTCGGCCCCACACTCTCCCTCGTGAGGTAATGGTGAACATTCTCGCCACCGTTCCCATCTCGCTCTTGTGGGTCTACTTGACGAAGTCCCTCGCGATTCGAGGGATCATCAAGCAGACCGGCAAGTACGACAACGACAACCCCCGCGACCAGCAAGCGGCCCTCGAAGGTCCTGCGAAGAGAGCGATCGCTGCCCACTACAACGGGTTCGAGGCGTTTCCGGGCTTCGCCATCGGTGTCGTTCTCGCGAAGGTCACAGGGACTCGGCCGGACATTGCGATGATCCTCGCGTGGGTCCACGTGGCCGCTCGGATCGTCTATCCGTTTCTCTACATCAACCAAATCTCGTCGCTTCGCAGCACGGTATGGGCGGTCGGCTTCCTTGCGACGATGGGCCTGCTCTGCCTGCCCGTGTTCGGCTGAAAGCGACCTACAGTTTCGTTTCGCTCGGCGCTGGCTTGCGACGCGCGCCGCCCGCGAACCCGAACACGAGCAGGACGGCGAGAAAACCGGCGCACGTGAAGACGCCCGTTTGATGAATGCGGCTAGGTAGCCACTGCCACTGACCGGTGCCCCAGAGGACCCACCCCGCGCCCGCACCCAGAATGCCGCCCGGAATGGCACGGAACCATGTCTTCGTCTTGTAAACAATGAGTGTCGGCAGGATGCCGAAGACGAGCAGCGCCAAAGGACCAATACGCTCGATATGTTCGCCAAAGAGCGGCACTTCGGACTTGCGCTGGAGCATGTATGTCGCACCCTGCTCGAGGGCGTAGCCTGCGCCCGCGGCTGCCCCCAGGAAGAGCGTTGCGTACATGAAGGCAGCCAGGCCCGGGCCTGGGGTGAAACGCGGTTCCCGGGGCGATGCATCGACCTTCGGCGCCGGCAGTTGTTTCTTGACGTTTCGCGGCGTGCTGCGCTCTTCCGGCTCGGCCTCGGCAGTGTCGACATCGGAAGCCGCATCCGCGTTCTCCGCTCGAGGAGCGGTACTCGGGAGGACGGCTGCTTCGTCCGACCTTCCGATGGACAAGGGAGCGCGACTTGCGGGACCTACGCCCGCCAGCGGTTCACTGACTTCACTCTCGCGATAGCCGAGATTCCTTGCCTTGCGGGCGAGCGCCTCGCGAGAGGTGTCGTCGACCAAGTCTGCGCGCTTCACCCAGGCACCGCATCCTAGCTCTGCGAGGGCCGTCGCATACGCCGCGCTACCGGGCTCCGCCTCGACATTCGCGGCGCGCGCTGCGGACCGATACCAGACCTCGGCCTTCTCCGGATCGCGCTTGTAGTGCGTGCCCGAAGCGTAGAGATTGCCGAGGTAAACCCGGGCTTGCAGATGACCCGCGTCTGCAGCTTCGCGTAGTCGCGCGAGGCCAGCGCTGCTCTCCGCGTTCGGAATGCGTCCCGTGAGATGAAACAGCGCGATCGCATAGTGCGCGTCGCCGCTTCCGAGTCTTCCGGCTGCTTCGTAGGCCGAGAAGGTCGCTTCGAGGTCGGCTGCAACGCCGTCTCCCGTGCGGTAGCGCCGAGCGAGAACGAGCAAACCGTCGATGTCACCCGCGCGTTCGAGGGCCTCGATGCTCTCTTCGCCCGCATCTTCTCCCCGTGCGTCTAGCTGTTCTTGCTCAGGTTTCATGACGAGAGAGTGGAGGTCATGCCGAGCGCGTTGGCGCGTCGTTCTCCACCTTGGCGCGAAGCGCTACGAGGGTCTTGATGCGCGGATCATCCTCCGCCCGCTGAACGTTCTCCGGGGCGGAACGAAGGTACAGCGGCCCAAGCTCGTTGCAGAATGCACGAAAACGCTCGCGGCCGGCAAACACGATTTCCGGTGCGTCGGTCGGGGAAGCTGCGCTTTCGTCCGCTTCGAAGTCGAGGTTCGTCCAATCGACGGATTCTGCGGTTTCGCCTGCGGTCGTCGCCGATTCGGCAAAGCTGAGCCGGACCGGGAGCGCCGTCGCGCGTCTCGTGCGGCCTTGGAAGAGGTCGACGGTCGCATCGGAGATGCGCACGCGCAGGATGGTAGCGATGAGCTCCGGGTCGACAGTCTTTCGCGAAAAATACGGAAAAAGGGCCGTGCCGAGCTCTGGCAAGAGCGCCTTCGACGTGACCGTCTCGACGAGGAATACCTCGGCTGCGGCGAGTGGAATGGCAAGGGGACTTTCCCGAAGGCGTGCGAGGGCGCGAGCCTTCCACCACTTGAGTGTGTGCAGGAGGAGGCGCTTCACCTTGTCTGAGGCCTTCAGGGAGAGCTGCAAGGTGGCATCGAGCGACTTCTGCACCTCGCGCACCACCTCTTCCTGAGGTAACGCGATTCGGCCGATGAACTCACCGAACGGCGCGCCTGAATAGCGCTTGCCCATCTCGGTTCGCAGCGCGTTCGTGAGAGACAGGGCGAGCTCGAGGCGTCTTGTGCGCTCCTCGCTTTCGTCACGCGAAGGCGTAAGGGCCCTCAGCACGGCGAGGAATTCTCCGCGAATGAGCTCCGCCTCGCGCGCAAGTTCTCTTTGCTTCACGTTCTCGCGAAGCTTTCGAAGGAGCGCCTTTGCGAGCAGGGGAATGCCGCTCCGGGGAAGGTTCGTGTCGGGGTCGGTCCCCTCGACGGCCTCCCACTTCTCCCGCGGATTCTCGATGAAACGCGCGACGGCGCGGGCGCCGAAGTAGCCGTCTTTGACCGCGAGGTAGTCACTCGTGTCGGCCTTGAGCGTCTGCATCTGGTCGGCGTACGGGTTTCGCACCCAAAACATGTTGGTGAACGCCTTTCCGCGCGCACCCCAGTTGAGCACCCACGAGGAGAAGCTGCGCGCCCAAAAGTCGACGCAAGCTTCTTGCACGCGCGACTCCCAACGCTCCTTCGCGTTGTCGCTACGAAGCGCGCCCAAGCTCATGTCGAACTTCGTGAGAGCCAAGAACAAGCTGGGGGCGTCGAGCTCGTCGGGAGTACTCGGCGTATCGGCACCGAAGCGGGTGCGAAGCCAGCTCTCTACCTGCGTCTGCAGCTGAATGGCCTCGGGCTTCGTCGGACCCGGCGAGCAGAGGACGAGAGCGGTGACTTCGCGGTCTGCAGCGAATTGCTCGAAGAGGAACGTGAGCTTGCCACGCTTGTACACCTCGATCGCGTGCTCGAGGCTGCCCGTACGGAGCTCATTCGGACCAAAGCCGTTCAATCCCTTGAGTGCTCGGCCGCCCGGAAAATCGAGCACGTCGGCCGACGCGAGCAAAGAGCCTTCGGGGGCCCGCAGAGGCAGTCGAAGCTCGGCGATGAGCGCAGAGAGGACGGCAGGGTCGACATCGGCGTCACGCTTGTGCTCAGGCAAGTAGATGCGAATGGGCGCGAGCGTGCGGCCGATCGCGTTGAGGCAGCTCGCGTCGATGAGCGATGGGTCTTTGCTCGAGGCGCGGACGTGCTCGATTTGCACCTCGACCGTGGTCGCGTGGCCGACGACTTCCAAGCCTTCGTGCAGGCGAGTGAAGAGAGCGTCCAGGTCGGGCGCGTAGCTGCCTCCGCCCCAGAAGAGCGAGAAGAGCTTCACGAAGCCTGGCACCGTCGTGATGCGCGCTTTGTAGGTGCCTGCAAGAAGCTCCGGCGAGCGACGGAGTTCGTTCAAGTAGGGGTGTCGGTCTTGGTACTTCTTTCCGAGGTTGTGCAGCACCGTCTCCCACGCATCGAGATAGCGCGGTCCAGCCTTGGTGCCGCCCGCGCTTTCGGCCTCGCGCAGGCAACGGGAGATGCGCTCGCCATCGGGGGGAGGCGCCGTGCATTCGACGAGGAAGCCTGTGGCGAGTGACTCGAGGACCGTCTCGAGGTCGAGCAACCGACAGGCGAACTCACCGCGCTCTGGCGCTGAGGAGCCTACTTGGGACGAGAAGCGTGTCACGACGCCCGTCGACTCGACACCCTTCGCCGGATTGATCTCCTTCAAGAAGTCGAGCTCTCGCGAGCGAGCAAGAACGCTCAAATTTCCGACGTCGTGGGCGAGGAGCGCTCCAATGAGGAACGACTTCCCCGCTTGCGAGGGACCGAACAGTCCAACGGCCTGAGGCCTGTCCCACGCGCGTGCTAGTTTGCGCGCACGAATCGACAGGTCTCGCAGTGTCTGTACCTCGGGGTCCATCTCGCCGCTGCGGGAAACCGCAGCCAATGCCTCCGATACTGCCTGCTCGAGAACCATCACGGTCATAGGTAAAGGCTACCCTAAAGCCGCCGCGGAATACACGCCTTCGCCGCGCGACGATTCTCGCGCCCGAAGCTCAGCGTTGGGCGCCCAAGCGCTATTTTGTGACGCCGACCCGACGAGTGGCAAGATTCAGTACCCCCAAGGCCCCGTGTACGAGGGCAGCATCAAGGCGAGCGCGCCCAGCGGGGACGGAACGCTCACGCGACCCGACGGAGTCAGCATCATGGGGCCATTCAACGGAGACACCGTGAATGGATTCGGCGTGTACTCTGCACCGAATCGTGACCCGTTCTGGGGGCCACTCGCGAACGGAGTCCCGAACGGTCAGGGTGTCTGCGGTGAAGCGCTCTGCAACATGCGAAACGGCAAAGACGAAACCAAGTCGTTCATCGAGGACCTCGCCAAGAAGCGCACGGACCAGGCACTCACGCGCGACACCGATGCGGCGCTCGAAAAGCTGGAGAAACGGCACAAGGAAGAGACGGACAAGACGAGCAGCGCGCTCGTCGGTACCCAGCGCATCAACCAGCGCTTGTACGGTCCCGACGACGAATGCGCGTGCCACTTGGGGAAGCCATGTATCGGCCTCGCAAGCTCCGAGTGGGACGAACGCACGCGTGCTTGCAACAAAATGCTCGACCATCGGGAAGCCGATGCCTGTCGCGCAAAGGTGTACGAAGAGAAGAAGCAGGCGGAGATCGAGCGAAAGAGGGAGAGGGAAGAAGAGAAGCGCAGGTGCCGGGAACAGTACGCCAAGTGGCTGTCTCTCAAGGACGATCCGGCTGCATTGGCGCGCGAGCGCGAAGAAGGTCGCGCGTTCGAACGTCTCTTGGCACGGGAGCTCGTCGACGCGCGAGAGGCCTACAAGAAAGCACGCACGGAGCTCGAGGAGCGGAGACGCCAGCAGCTTGCAGACGAGGAGGAGCGCAAGCGGGTTCGCGCCAAGATCGATGCGGACATCAAGGCCGAACGCGAGCGCGAGCTCGACCGTCTCAAGAAGCGGTGCAGCGGACGAACGCCATCGGCGGCGGACTGCGTTTGCGGCGCCGTCTTCAAGCTACCGCCCTCCAAGTCGAAGCACGCGGTCTGCAAGGCGTAATGAGCCGCCGTGCCGTTGCTACTGAGGAACGGCGGGGCGAATGATGTAAAATGAACCTTTCTGAAGGAGCGACCCGCGCGTAACCAGAAGGAGGTCTCGTGTCCCCGGGATGTTTCGAAGGCGCCAAGGCACCATGCCAATTTCCGCCTCGGGAAGCCGGTAGGTCTGAAGGCCGCCATTGGGAAGCATGACGTAGAGCTCTTCGTTCGAGCTGACCCCGTAGAGAACTCCAACACTATCGAACGCAACGTCGCGAATGCCGCCGGGGGGACCATAGCTGGTGACGAGGTCCTTGAAGCCGGTGCCCTTGCGCCGCTCGACGCGCGAACCCTTCACGATGGCGGCTTCGGTATACCCGCCATTGAAGGCGATGGCACCGAACGTCGCCGGGTCATTGTCGTCGGAGACGCCTGGATTTCCGTCCTGGGCGTCGAACACCATGAAGTCGCTGAGCTGCGTGCCGAGGAAGGTTTTCGCGGCGCCACGGTGCACGCTGCGGATGTACATGTGAGGGGGCTGCGATTGGATGCCGAATCCGACGATGCTCTCGCTCGGCGTGATGGGAAAGTTGAAGACGAACTTGCTGTCGTTCGTCTGCTCTCGGTAAACGCGGATGTCGGTCTTGCTGACGAGTCCGTTGTTCACCACGTTCTGGCGCCTGAAACGACGAACCTCACCCGCCTCCGAGACGACGACGCCGGCGGCAGAGCCCGAGTCGAACACGACGGGGGCAACGTTCTCGTTGAAGAGCACATTGCCAATACCGCTGAAACCCATCCACACGGTGGGCGAATTGACGATCGGCACACCGACGATGCCGCGGTTCGCCACGGTTCCCGTTGTCGAACCCGTGTACGCGGGGTACTTGAAGAGTGGGTCGCTCGGCCTATCGAGGTCGTAGCGCGCGACGGTCACATTGCCGTCGAATGACGCCGCCCAGTAGACCTTGCGGCCCTTGATGTTGAGGCTCGAAAACTCGTCGATGCCGTTCTTCTTCTCGTCGAGCGGAAGCTTGATGAGGCAGAACGGTGCGCCATCGATTGGCTGGCAAAGCTGGTCGAGGCTCTGGAACGTTTGCGGGGAGACGGGCACCGGCTCGCATTGCGTCTTGACGCACGAGTTCTGCTGCAAGAAGTTCACGCCAGCCGCGGCGGTCGTGAATTTCGAGATGGGAATCGTGATCGTGTCGCTGTCGCTGCGGATCTGATCCGTGCGCTGCCAGCCTGCACCTTCTCGTGACCAGACCTTGCAGCCTGCGGGCGTCTGCGCGTAGGCACCGACCATCTCGCGGTCGAGGGGAAGGGTGAGCTCGGCTGGTTTCGTGAGCTGGGTGCCTTCCGGAAGGAGCTTGACCGCGGGGCCCACGCGCTCGGCGGTTTCGGGCAGCGGGGTATCGTCGATGACACCTTGGAAAGAGACGCGAACTTTCGCGCTGAGGGCGCCAGCGGGAATCTTCAAACGAATGCCGGCGAAGTCGCTCCCGGCTAGGCCTACGACTTCACCACCCTCTGGACCGATGTCGGCGCCCGTGAAGGGCGCATTGGGATCCGCCGGGGCGGTCGTCGAAGACGAACACGAAGGAGCGAAAACGACGAGAGAAGCAACACCAAGCGGCCAAAGGAAGCGGAGTTTGCGTAGCATCGACTCGTTCGCTACTCGAATTTGGGCGCCGACGCCTAGCGATTAATGCGGACGATCCTGCCGGAAGTCGCGCTTTGGGCGAGGCGGGAACCCGGGGGCGACACGCGATGCGGACGCCCCAGGCTCACCTAGGGAAACACGGTGAGTGATTACGCCTTGTCTTGACCGTACCCCTTGCCGTTCGGCGGGTTCGAGGCTTGGGTGGTGCGCGAGTCGGTCGTAGGAAGTTTCGTGTTCCCACAGCCGCCCGTGTTCACTTCGGTGCGGACGCTAGAACGGGTGCGGCGGAGGCGTAGTTGGAGCTGGTTGGAGGTCTTCATGTGAGTTCCTTTCGGGAGATGTCCCCGGTAGTGGCCGCGATGGTGGAGTGTGATGGCGCGGTGCTGCTGTGAATTGCATCGCTCGTGCCGCGTCGCGCGGAGCGGAACTCACGATCTCGCTCACGTGATGACTTGCCTTTCGCGGCGCCGACCATCAACTGTGGAAACGTCGCTAACACGATTGTTGTACGAGTCGGGACACGTGTCGCTGCCCGCGCTACAAGGCGCGGTCACGAAGCGGGAGAGATCGCCGGCAACGCGAGCCTCGTCGTCCAAGCCAGCGCTCGATTGCCGATGGACGCCCCTTGCAAGCGAAGCCGGAGCCACGCGATGAGGTGCGGCATCAGCCGAGGGAACATGTTGGCAGCACAATGATCGCCCTTCTCCACGATCCACGCTCGCGCATTCACAACGGTGGAAAATACACGGGTCTCGGCCTGTGGAATGTAGGGGTCACCGGCGCCGTTGAGGGCAAGCAGGGGTGACGAGACGGCCCCTTCGAGCAGCGGCCGCAGGGAAAAGGCCTGAAGCATTGCATTCGATTCTTCCGGGGTGGGCATAGCGGAAAATCCCATGGCATTCGCGACGATACCCGTCATGCCGTTGGGAAGGGCTGCCAGGTACTCCTTGTCGATGCGGACGTACCCAACGGGACCTCCGATATCGATCGCGCAGTCGACCGTGTTGCGGAGGGCGAGCTTTGCGGCCCAGTGCCCACCAAAGCTGATGCCGAGGATGCCTCGCTTGACGGAGCCCAAGGGCGCGAGGTTGTCGAGTATGCCCTCGTACACCTCGTGCGAACGGGGAGACATGACTCCGCCGGTTTCTCCAGTCCCGGGCATGTCGATCGCCACGACGCGCACGCCGCCGAGCTTGACCAGCAAGGTCGCGAGCCTGTGAAGCTCCATCTTGTACGTATCGACGCCGCCCGAGAGGAGGACGACAGGAAGTTTGTCAGCGGCGCTCACATGTAGCGGTGAGAAGAAGTGCGCGGGGACGTGCTGCACGCCGTCCGTCGTCCGGATCGAAAACTCGAGTCGTTCGAACGCGCACGGAAACGAAGGTGACGCGCGCACGTAGCACTCGACTTGTTTGCGGAGCGCTTCACGACGACTTTCGGTGCACGCGACTGGAAATCGCGCCGCGCCGTAGAGAGCAGCCGCAAGAAGCCACCGATCCTCGAGCTCGGCAGAGCGAGCTTCCTTCGACCATTCGTGGGTCCAACCACCTGGCCCATCGGACCATGCGTCCGTGATGGCGTCCTGCATACGGAGAATGGTTGCGCGAGGGATCCCCCACTTGTTCATTTGCGCGGCCCGCTCCGTGAACAGGTCTTGTGGATCGAGTGGAAATGCGAACATCATTCTCTCCTTCGCGATGACTATGAAGCGCTCCCCGAAGGCGACGACTCGTGTTTCCGAGTGGCTGAAAAAGACCCCGATTTTGCCGAGGAAACGCCCCGCCCAGGAGCGCTCACGGGCGGTCGTGGACGCGATTTTGGGCGGTGCTGCTCGCATTCTGGAACAGGGCGGCGCACTCGACACGAACCGTGTCGCGAAGGCCGCCGGCGTCAGCATCGGAACGCTCTACCAATACTTTCCGAACAAGGAGGCGATCCTCGGCCGGCTCGTCGAACAGTTCGTGGACCGAAAGACTGGGCTCGTCCGCCAACGCATCGACGAGGCGGCCTCGATGAGCTTCGAGCGGAGAGTGGAGGTCATCATCGACGCTCTCATCGAACGCAAGCGTAGCGACCGTCTCGAGGACTTCATTCTCGAGCTCTTCTTGCGGTACGCGGATGCCGATACGCTCCGTTCCGTCGATGAGCGCCTCGTCAGTGTCGTGCGCGAAGCCCTCGCTGCCTCACGTGAGAAAACGCGCCCGCTCGACGCGGAATTGGTGGCGTTCGTCCTCGTCCAGGCGACGAGAGGAGTCCTCGTCGCCGCCAAGCTGGAGCGACCCGAGCTCCTTCACCAGACTGCGTTTCGTGAAGAACTCGTTCGCTTGGTGCAGGGGTATTTGGCACCGCGCGTGGAACACGACCGCTCGTGAGTTGCCGTTCGCGCTAGGGCTAGTCTTCGCGGCGCGAACGACGATGCGCGAGCAGAAAGCCAAGGAGACAGAGTCCGACGCCGATGCTCGCCGTGCTTGCGCTCTCCGCTGTGCTTGGCAATCCAAGCGAACAGCTCGTCGTAGAACCGAGCGCTTCGTCGCGACCTTGCGGGGAGCCCGAGGGAGTCGTCGCGGGCGGGGTAGCCCCGCTACCTGGTAGCGGCGCGCTGCAGCGTGTGCCCAGGTTGTCCGTCGCGCTCTCCGCCGTCGGCGGGTTGCTGAGGGATCGGGCGACTCCGTCTTCAGTGACGAGCGCAAACATGGGCGCTTGGCCATAGCCGCCGCCCATGACGACGAGGCACGCGTTCGGGGTGCAGGTTGCATCGCGCGGGAAGGGGCCACCAAACTTTCCAGATTTGGTGAGCGCGCCTTCGTTGTCGCGAAGCTCGAAGGCGTTGTTGCCGTCCGGAGTGGCATAGACGATGAAGGTGCCTTTCGTCCTCGCCGCGACGGCGACGGGCCCGGCTGCGTCGACCGTGTAGAGGGGAGTACTGGGCCCAGAAGCGTGGAGGCGACGTACGGAGGCCCTCTTCGTGTCTGCGTTCGTGGTGACGACGAGCCCGCTGGCAGCGCCCTGGACACGAGGGTCGACACCCGACAGAGCGACGTCTTGCTCCGAACCGTCTGCGAGCGCGATGCGCGCAACGATTTCGTCTTCCTTGGCGAAGAACGAGTAGTGACTACCTGCACCACCGCCGACGGCGATGAGGCGATCGCCCGGAAGCGCCGTCTTGCTTGTTTCGATGACGTGCTCGACGCCGGTATCGTCGAAGAAGGAGCGCTCGAGCACGCCTTTGCACAGCGATGCGCGGTTCCAGCCGCCGGCCACGCGGGAAAGGGTTCCACTGCACGCGTGCTTCACACGGGTGGGAAGCATACCGCCATTGGCGTCCATCGCGACGAGCTCGTACTCGAGCACGCCGTTCGTGTACGTGGGATGCTCCGCCAGGAAGCGCGCCGGGCCGGAGGCGCTGCCAGTGAGAAGTACAGGACTCGCCTTGGCGACGGTCGTTGCCGAACTGAGAATCGTCTGCAAGTAGCCTTCACCGTTTTGTCCATCGAGACGAACGTGGGCCACGAAGTGGTCGCCGACCCCGAGGACCGACGGCTCGCCGTAGTACGGAATGCAGGCATCGGCGGACCTTTCGGCGCCGACAAGCGCCACCGCCGCGAACGCAGAGAGGAGGGGAAGGAGGGGGAGGCGAGAGAATCCACCGAGGCTCATGAGCCCCCTCACTGCAGGTGCTGTGCCACTTCGATCCGTTGTGTAACTAATGGAAATGTGAGCTTCAGCGTCTGAACAGGAACCTCGAAATGGCACAGGTTGGCTCATGGGGCGCCGAGCAGCCATCGAGGGGTCGCTCGGCGCCGCTCCCCCGTCAGTCGAGGACGAACGAGCGCACCGCGCTCATGCCGAAGTAGGTCGCCTCGTTTTGCGAAACGATCGACCCCACGACCCTCCCTTGCGCATCGAAGAGCGGACCGCCGCTGTCTCCGAGGACGGTGTTCGTGCCCGTGAGGAAGATCTTGAACGTCGAAGAGCTTCCGGCCTGCGAGAGCTTACCAGAGGTATCGACCTTCTTCATGCTCCAGCCGGCGGGAGAGCTGCCGGGCCGAGAGTTCGTATAGAAGGAGAGAGAAGGTACCGACTTGCCGTTCTTGGCCGTGTAGTCTGCATCGATCAGCCGAACCGTGGCGGCGCCCGCAGGCGCGCTCACGTTGATCTTGGCGACGTCGCGATCGCGGAGCATGGACCCGAGGGCGCACGAGTGCGCGTTGCAGCCGAGAGATGCTTTCGTGACGACGTTCCAGGCCTGGATACGTTGGTCAGAGAACCCGGGGTTCGAGAGGGCGTTGGGGAAGCAGTGTGAAGCTGTGATCAGCGAAGAGCGAGAAACGAGAAAGCCGGTGCACCTGCGTGTGACGGTGCTTCCGTCCTTCTCCTTCCAGTCGATCTGGACGTGGTACACGGCGGACGAGTCCGTGAGGTTCGAAGAATCGACGCTCTCTTCTTCCTCTGCGCTAGCGCAACCAACGGAAGAGAAGATGGCGACCAGCATGCCGGTCGTCAAAGGCAACCAATGACTCTTGGCCGAACCGCGGAATACGTTCATTGTGACCCTTTCAGTTTGAGCAGCGGCGCCGTCTGCACCGCGTGCAGGACATAGAGCATCTGTCGTGCCACCACATGGGAGGGTCGCAATCACATCTACGCTGCGTGCTGGATGACTCCACTGGAATTCGCGCGCCAAAGCGCTGATGAGCGCACATTTCCTCCTGCTTTCGCGCCGATCCAGCGATGGATCGCAACTGTCTCAAGATGCGTCGGTTGGCGCTTCAGTGTGCGTGCCACTTGCCGGCGGCGTCCTGCCATTCGATCTTCACGCCGTCGAACGTTTGACCGCTCTTGAGCCAAACGTCGAAGCGATTGCCCTTCGCGCGCGTGCGGCCGACCTTCGGCATGCCCGAGACGATGCGCCACTTCGTCGCGTCGGGGTGCACGTGAACCCGGTGCGGGCCCGCTTTGCTGTTCGTGCCTTTGGGCGTGTAGACGTGAATCTCGGGCTTGCCACCGCCGGCGCCTCCGCTGCTGCCGCCACCGCTCGAGCCGCCCCCGCCACTCGGGTCATCGTCGACGTCGATGTCGTCCTCTTCGACGCTGGCGTCACCCGCATCTCCGGCGTCGCGGGACGCATCGCTCGAGGCATCGGCGCTCGCGTCGCCTGCATCCGTCCCCGCGGCATCGCTCGAACCGTCGCCGGCGGCCGCGGCGTCCGTCGACCCGTCCGCGCTCGAGGCCGCATCGTTGCCGGCTTCGCCGAGAGCGGAGCTGTCCGCAGCGCCGTCGCCTCCACCATCGAGGGCTGCGTTCTTCTCGTCCTGGCAGGCCTTCAGCAAGAACAAGATGAGCGCCAAGAGGGCGAGGAACGCGAGAGCCGCCAAGATCCAAGGCCAGACGGGCTTCTTCTTGCCATCGTCCTTCTTGCCATCGTCCTTTTTGTCGCTGCCGTTCTCGGCGTCGTCCTTGGGAGCCTCGGAGCCGCGAGGTTCCGTCATCGCGACGGCAGCACCCGAGGTGGCCGCCACGGCTGCGCCAGCGGCGGCAGCACCGAACAGATTGCCCCACGCCGCATGATCGTAGACGAACTGGCCTGGCTGCCCGCCGATCGTCCTCGGCGATGCACCCCAGTTGATGCATACGACCTTCTTCGTCCTCGGGTCGTAGAAATAGTTGGGTGAGCCAGCAGCTTCGATCGAAGGTACGGTGAAGGCGCTTCGGTACTTATGGTAGCCCGAGTGCACGTCCGCGAACTCCTTCGCGACCTTCTTCAAGCACGCTTGAAAGTCTGCGATGGCGCTTTCGCATTCGGCTCCGTATTCAGTGCGCGCCTTCTCGAGCGGAACCAAGCCCGTCAGCTTCCATTCCACGCGCGTGGGTAGACTGTCGCTCCCCTCCGTCTCCGGTGTGAGGAGGCGCCCGCCAAACATGTGCGGCTCGTTCAGGTCGTTTGCGATCTTCCAGATGGACACGCCTCCGATGAGATTCGGAAGCCACGTCGCGTTTGCGTTGTCCGTCATGTCCGTACCTGGGCCTTTCGCTTGACGAGCCCGCTCGCGCGTACCCGACAGAGAAAACTCTCTGCTTCGACGATCTTCTCGCCTCGAAGATCTGCGCGTGCACTGCGTTCGTGGGCGTTCGAGTCGAAAACCCGTGCAGTTTCGATGTCTTCTACAGTGATGAGCTCGAGTTGCGTCGAGAGAATGCGGGCCAAGAGCGGAGCCGACTTCACGACCACTTCGCGCTCGATCTCTTTCCCGAAGCGATAAAACGCACGACTCACTTCGAAAGCGAGGAGCACTTTCGTGTCTTCTTCGACGCTCGCGCGAAAGTAGAAATTGAGCCCGGTCATGAACGCGAATGCCGCGTCTGAATCGGCGAGCTTCGCGGCGCCGTCGCCCAAGAGCACGCGAAGGGGGAAGGCGCTGTCGCCTGGGCGCGCCTGGAGAATCGCGTCGTCGAGAACGTCCGAGAGCGTGAGGCGCTCGAGTGCAGCAGGGATGGCCCCGGCGGTTCCGGTCGACGCGACGGGGCTCGGTGCGCGCGTTACCTCACCGAATGCCGCACGAAATTTCGCGTCGTCGATGGAGCTCTTCAGCGCCGCGAGTACGCGATCGAGCACGTCGCTCATGCTTCCTCCGCACCAGCCCCTCGTCGTGCCCCCTCTGTCTGCTCGAGGCGCGGTACTTTGAAGACGCCCGTGTCGAGCCAGTACCTTTCCTCGGAAAGGGTGCGAAGGCGAAGGATGAAATCGGAGGGTTCGAGCCTTCGCGTGCCTTGCGGCAGCGCACTTTCCCCTTGCACGCGCACCGAGCGCACCGTGATGCTTCCATCGTCGACTCGCCCGAACGTAAGAGCAACGCGTTGCTCGAGCAGTGCCGCTTCGACCTCTGGCGATGCCGGAACGACTTCGAAGAGCGGTGAGCCATCCATCGCTTCAGAGGCAACGTTTCTGAAGCCGATCTTCATCCCGCCCGAATAGAAGAAGGGCTGACTCTCGCTCCCCTTCGCAAAGAGCTCGTTCTCGTGGGAAACCTGAGGCTCCTCGTCTTGGTAGAGCCCGAAGATGCTGTGAGATTCGTGCTCCGCGATGCGGTCGAGCACGAAGCCGGGGAGGCGATTACGACTCGCGAGGTGCAGCAGCGTCGCGCCCGCTGCGACGGTGCTCTTCGGATCGCGGATGAGACCGTGATCGCGCCACTTCGACGGGTACCATTCGGAGACGCGATAGTCGCCCATGGCAATCAAGCGGGGGGGGCTGACGGGAAGCTCTGCGAGAAGTAGCTCGTGCGCGACCTTGAGATTCGATGCGCGACCCGCGAGTACCACTAGGTCCGCATCGAACTGCGCGATGATGTCGGCGTAACGCCGCAGGGGCTCACGGAGGACACGACAGATGGCGCGATCGACTTGGGCTGCGTCGAGCCGGAACATGAAGTTTCGGAGCCCGGGGAAGTCGCGAACGACCGACCCAATGAATCGATCGGCCTCGTCGAGGATCGCGCTGCTCGGGTGGAAGAACGAGAACATGCGCGAGAAATCGGAAAGCGCATAGACCTTTCCTTCGGAGTGGCCTTCGATGGTCTTGCCCTCGGCCAAGCTCCAGTACACACGCGACAGCGGGAGCCAGAAGTTCGGGACGAGCTTCGCGCGGAGTGTGCGCCACGCTGTCCCATAGCCGCCGTCCCCCTCCGCGAAGAGATCGGAAAGCTTGAGCCTTGCAGACGCGTCGGGAATCTGGGGGAGCATTTGGCCCCACAGAACGTCTTCGATGATGGCCTTGCAGACCTCGTCGCCGGCGATGCCGATGCCGTCTTGAAAGAGCTTTTGTACCTCGAGGGAAGTCCCGGTGCCCGGCATCTTGTCCGCGTAGCTCGCGATCATGACGTCGGTCGTGCCCCCGCCGATGTCGATGGATGCGATGCGAAGTTCGCCAGAGCTCGCCGTGGAGCCCTGAGGAGCGGGCTTCCCGTAGAGAGCCACGAAGTCTTCCATGGACCCGCCGAAGCGGTGCCGGACCTCTTCGTACAGAAAGACCATCTGTGCCGAAAGGGCCTCGTCTGCGAAGAGGAAGCTGTCGAAGTTGCGCGTTTGGGCGTTCCAATTCGGACGCAAATCTTCGCGGATGCCGAGCATGTGGCAAGTCAAGATGACGGCGTTCCGAACGAGTGCATCATACACCTGGCGCTCGACCTCGCTCATGCCCGAGGGGTAGGTGAGCACGAGGTGCTTCACGTAGCGCGGATTGCCTTCCTTTCCTTGGAATTGTCGGTACGAAGGCGAGTTTACCTGCGAGTAGGCTTGCGTCAGGAGCTCCACCATCGCGAAGAGCATCATGGTGCGGGGCGCGTAGCGCGGGTCGGGTGGCGTCGATGGGCCGTCTTCTCGGAGTCCGAGGCCGTGCGCATCGTCGACGAGGTACTTGAGAATGCGACCCGAGACGATGGGGTATTCGTCCTCGATGCGCTTCGCGAAGTGCCAGCGGCTGTCAGTGCTGCGCCCGTCCCAGAGGTAGCGCTTGGGGCCCGACAAGCTGCAGGGATAGCGATGAGGCGTCTCGAGGGCTCGATCGAGAGCCTCGCGACCGAGCCTCGCGATGGAGGGCCACGAGAAGCCGTCCTGGGTCGCGAGCGGGGAGAACGCACGGTCGAATGGACTCGGCAAGAGGGTCACGCGCGAGTCGAACGTCTCCTCGCTGACCTCGAACGGGTTGCCGAAGTGACGCAGGGAGAGTGGCAGCGCCGAGAGACCTTGATCGCCCGACTCGACGAGGAGTGCACTCGACCGCGAGTTGCCGAAGTCGAGCACGAGAGACACCGGAACCGGCGGTACTTGTTCGATCCGACCGAACTGGATGCGCGGGAGCACGGGCGCGAGAGTGTCGAAGAGGGCAGCGAGCTTGAATAGTGCCTTGTCGATGCCCGCACGGGTCAGCCGCTCCACGAAGTCGCGCGTGTCAGGGTGGTCGAGGAAAGAGGCGACCTCCGCCTTCTCGAGCGGACGAAACGGCCGGCCCTCGTCGAGGGTGGGGTCGAGCCTCTGGCCACGCGAGCCCTCTTTCGCGGTGGTGTCCACGGCCAGCAATACCCGCGCTGACCTCGGACGCCCCGATATGGGTGCAAGATACACTTGAACGGCATGCAGCGCCGATAGCTGGTAAGGAACGGGTAGCCATCGTCCCGCGAGCTCCCCGATGTGATCGGCCGCAGAGAGCTCGATGTCGGGGTCTTCTCCGGGCGAAGCGCGCCGGACACTCCAGTCGGGGTTGCCGCTCTGCGCGGGCGTGGCGCTCGGGTCGGTGCCGGGCGGACGAATGAAGACGAAGCTTGAGACCGTGTCGGGTAGGTCGCCCGTCACTTCGACTTCGTGCAGGACGATACCCGTTCCAAAGAAGAGCTCGAGTACGGCTGTGCTTGCCTGCAACGTCGTCGTTCGGCGCGCGCCCGGAACAATTCCCCCGAGGCTGGTCGTTCCGGGAATCGAGGGCGCTTTGCCGGTGCCGGTGAGGGAAATCTTCTTCGTCGTCATCTACGGGTCTCGCATCTTACGGCACTCTTGGCCCTCGTACAGCGTCCGTCTGCGGCAGAGCAGAATCGAGTACGCGCGCCACCATGTTGCGCGATTTTCATGGTTTTCAGGGGGCATTCGAAGGGGTACGCTTCTGCGCATGTCCGAGTTCCAACACGAGTCCGAAAAGTTTGGTTCAGTCGACCTCATGACGATGTACGGAGCGCAGAGCGCCCTCCAATGCCTTGGCTACGATCCGGGCGTCGCCGATGGCTTCGATGGCCCCAAGACGCAAGCCGCTGTGCGCGCTTTCCAAGAGGCGCAAGGAATCGGCGTCGACGGAATCATCGGACCCGAGACGCGTGGTCGCCTTCTCGCGGAGCTCGACGCTGCGGCGGTCATCATCAATGACCAAACGACGGAAACGTTCTCCAATTCGTGAAGCGATGCCGCGACCTCTGGTCGTTGTAAAGTATCGGAATTCATGAATAATGCGGGCTTCCAAGAAAATCTTGGAGGCCCGTGTCACACTCTGCGTACGTCCGTCGACGGAGGAGTGTGAACGTGCAAGCTGAGTGGGGCGCTTTCCGTCAGGCCATGGTCGCTGTCGCGCGAAGGCGTGTTGCGGACGACGATGCGGAAGACGTCGTGCAGGCCACGCTTGCGGAGGCGCTCACGTCGCGCGAAAAGCCCCAGGACCCCGAGGCACTTCGACGTTGGCTGTGGGGTGTGCTGCGGCACAAGATTGCGGATCACTATCGCAAGCGCCGCAGGGAAGTACTCGACGACGACGCGGGCGAGTCGATGGGCGAAGTTCCCGACGACGCGACGGAAGATTTACTGAGGTGGGCGGTCGCGCGCCTACCGAAGGGCGGGGACGTCCAAGAGACGTTCCAATGGCTCCTTCGCGAAGGCGAGGGCGAGAAGCTCGAGAACATCGCGGAAGAGATGGGCATCCCTGCGCCGCGCGTGCGCAAACGCGTGAGCCGACTCCGAGAACACCTACGGAGCCATTGGGGCAAGGAGGTCGCGATCCTTGCAGCCTTCGGCATCGTGGGGGCGCTCGTGTGGTTCTTCTTGAAGAAGCCCCTGGCCGCTGACGACGCGCAGGTCGCGTTTCCTGATCCTGCGGTGCAAGAGCAGGAGCGCAAGCAGCTGCGGGGCATCGATTTCCGCCGTAGTGGTCTCCGTGACTGCGAGGCCGGTCGTTTCGATGATTGCTCTCTCCAGCTCGACGAGGCAAAGAAGCTCGACCCCGCGGGAGAAGCAGACCCGCGTGTGCAGAATGCACGTAAAGCGATCGAAGGTCACGTGAAGGAGCTGCTCCTCCGCAATCAAACGACGCCAACGCGGAAGATCGACGCGCCGCCGGTCGTGCCGCAAGACAGCCTGAGCAATCCTCCGCTGCCGGCTCCGACCGCCGTCACGCCGTTCACGCCGCCACTCTCGACGGCCCAGTTCGGACCAGCGCCGAAGAAGGCCGAGCCTCCGCAGAAGGCGAAGAAGCCGGGACCATCGGAGCCGGGCGACCTGATGCCAGCGCCCAACCAAAGCAGCCTGTAGCGCAGGTGCGCTACGCTTCGTGCAGGGCTATCCGGAGAAGCCGCCGCTGTCGAGGAACGCTTGCTCCTCTTCGGTGGTCTCGCGTCCGAGCACCGCATTGCGGTGCGGGAAGCGACCAAACTTCTGGATCACTTCGCGATGCACGAGGGCATACTTGGTGAGCTCTGGGTTGCCGAGCGCCTCGTGCAAAGCAACGCACGTCTCCTGGTCCGCGAGCTTCTCCGAATGCTCGAAAGGCAAATAGAAGAAGAAGCGAAGAGACTCTGGAACACGCTTGTCGAAGCCCGCGTCGATGGCTGCACGGGCAATGCGGAGCGCTTGGGCATCGGTCGCAAACATGCGCGGGGTCGCACGGAACGCGTTGCGCGGAAACTGGTCGAGAAGAATGACGAGCGCGAGCGCCGCCTCTGGCGTTTGCATCCATCCTTCGAGTGAACCACTCGCGGCTTCGAGGTGGAGGTCCATGAACTTGGTCCGAAACTCCTCGTCGAACGCCTCGTCCTTGGTGAACCATTTCGAGTACCCGGCGGCTTGCCAATACGCGAGTACCCGCGATGCCGCCGAAAGGCCGGTGTCGATAGTCGGTCGGGACGCATCTTGCGGAACGAACGGCGCCATGCGTCTTAGTTTCCACAACCTCGATTTTCGCGCAAGAAAAAGCCCCGAACGCGAACGCCGGGGCCTTTTTTCCAACGCTGGATTGAAATTCAGCGGCGCGGGCCGCCGCGACCACCGCCGCCATCGCGACGCGGTCCTCGGTCTCCGCCACGACCACCGCCGCCCTCGCGACGGGGCGGACCGCCGCCTTCGCGTGCCGCAGCAAGGCGCTCTTTGGCGCGCTCGCCCTCCTCGCCCTCGGGGAGGGGAAGGAGCTCGCGACGCGAGAGGCGAATCTTGCCGTCGCGGCCGACTTCGATGACCTGCACTTCGAGCGTGTCGCCCTCTTTGCAGATTTCGCCGATGTTCTCGACGCGATGGTGGGCCATCTCCGAGACGTGGAGAAGGCCGTCCGTTCCCGGGAGAATCTCGACAAAGGCGCCGAAGTCGGTCACGCGGCTGACGGTACCCTTGTAAACTGCACCGACCTCGGGCTCCGCGGTGATACCCTTGATGATTTCGAGGGCCTTGTTGACGGCCACCGAATCGCTCGAGGCGATGTTGACCGTACCGTCGTCGTTCACGTCGATGGCTACGCCCGTCTGGTCGATGATGCCCTTGATGGTCTTGCCACCGGGGCCAATGATGAGGCGGATTTGGTCAGGCTTCACCTTGATGGTGGTGATGCGCGGGGCATACTTCGAGAGGTCCGAGCGCGTGGCGGGGAGCGTCTCGAGCATCTTGCCGAGGATGTGGAGGCGACCTTCACGCGCTTGGTCGAGAGCCTTCACCATGATGTCTCGGGCGAGACCTTCGATCTTGATGTCCATCTGGATGGCGGTGATGCCGCGAGCGGTTCCGCAGACCTTGAAGTCCATGTCACCGAGGTGGTCTTCGTCGCCGAGAATGTCGCTGAGGATCGCGACGCGCGAGCCGTCCGAGATGAGACCCATCGCGATACCGGCGACGGGAGCCTTGATCGGGACGCCCGCGTCCATGAGCGACATCGTGCCGCCGCACACCGCGGCCATCGACGAACTTCCGTTCGACTCGAGCGTCTCGGAGACGACACGGATCGTGTACGGAAACGCCTCTTGGGGCGGCATCATGCGCGAAAGCGCGCGCTCGGCGAGAGCGCCGTGACCGATTTCGCGGCGAGCGGGGCCGCGGAGGGGCTTCGTTTCACCCGTCGAGAACGGAGGGAAGTTGTAGTGGAGGAGGAAGCGCTTCCAGCTCTCGCCCGTGAGTGCGTCGATCTTTTGCTCGTCCGCTGAGGTGCCGAGCGTCGTCGTGACGATGGCTTGGGTCTCGCCGCGTTGGAAGAGCGCCGAGCCGTGGACGCGGGGGAGAATGCCCGCTTCCGTCATGATCGGGCGAATGGTCGCCATGTCGCGACCGTCGATGCGCTTCTTTTGACCGAGGACGTACTCGCGAACGACGTGGTACTTGCGCTCGTCGAACTCGGCCTTGATGAGTTTCTCGTGGACCAAGAAGTTCTC
Organism: Polyangiaceae bacterium; assembly: GCA_046351415.1. Taxonomy (GTDB): domain Bacteria; phylum Myxococcota_A; class Polyangia; order Polyangiales; family Polyangiaceae; genus JABFRG01. Next base: position 181,991 of record JAXLYO010000012.1, read on the forward strand.
GCCGAGTTCTGCGGTGAGCGTGGCCACCATGTTCTCTTTGAGGGCCTTGTAGCCGTCGTAGCGCTTCTTCTTGTCCTTGATGAGGGACGACTCGAGGATCCCCGTGTCGACCAGCGCCTTGATGCGCGCTGCGATTTCCGGCGGAAGGGTCGGGGCCGTGAAAGGACGCTTCTCCTTGCCGACGGCTGCGCGGATGCGGTTCTGCGCTTCGAGGATGGGCTGCGCGGCCTTGTGCGCGAACATGAGGGCCTCGATGACGTCGGCCTCCATGGCCTCGGCTGCGCCGCCTTCCACCATGACGATGGCGTCCTTCGTGCAAGCGACGACGAGGTTGATGTCCGACTCGGCCTGCTCTGCGAACGTGGGGAACGCGATGAGCTCGCCCCCGACTCGGCAGACGCGAACGCCTGCGAGCGGACCTGCCCACGGAATGTCGGACGTGTGGAGCGCCGCGCTGGCGCCGCACATGGCGAGGCAGTCGGTCGGGTTCTCTTTGTCGGAGGAGAGCACCGTCGCGATGATCTGCGTGTCCTTCTTGAACCCTTCGGGAAAGAGGGGACGGCAGGGACGGTCGATGAGGCGAGCGACGAGGATTTCGTCGTCGCGCAGGCGGCCCTCGCGCTTGAAGAAGCCGCCGGGGATCTTGCCCGCGGCGAAGGTCTTCTCCATGTACTCACAGGTGAGGGGGAAGAAGTCGAGGCCTGGGCGTTCGTCGCCGCAGACCGCGGTGACGAGGACGACGCTCTCGCCGTAGGTGACGAGGATCGAGCCGTGCGCCTGCTTCGCAAGACGTCCGGTTTCGAACGTGAGCGGCTTTCCGTTGACCATGACGGATTCGCGAATGATGGACATGTGTGTGCTCCTGAAGAACCTGCATTGTGCAGGCTTTGGTTGGGCGCACCCTCATCCTCGTGTCCTCGGTTCCTGAAGACGATCGCGCCCTGTGTTGGCGGGGCCGATGATCCTCACGAATCGAAGAGCGAAGTGTATGAGGTTGCGCGAGTGAAAATGCGACGACGGGGCTTCCTTGCGAGAAGCCCCGTTCGATGAGAACTATTTGCGGAGGTTGAGCGCCGAGACCGTCTTGCGGTAGCGGTCGAGGCTCGTCCGCTTCAAGTAGTCGAGAAGACCACGACGGCGGGAGACGAGGGTCAAGAGGCCGCGGCGCGAGTGGTGATCCTTCGCGTGGGTCTTGAAGTGCTCGGTCAGGTACGTGATGCGCTCGGTCAAGAGGGCGATTTGCACTTCCGGCGAGCCGCTGTCGTTGCCGTGCGCCTGGAACTTCTTGACGATTTCCTGCTTCTTTTCAGTGTGAAAAACCATGATGGTACTTACTCGGTGACAGGCAAGCCGCAGACAAATCCGCAACAAGCCTCAGTTTTTTGCGCCTTGGACCTTTCCTGGGTCTTCGGAGCGTGCCGGACCATAGGAGAATGTGTCCCCGCCGTCAACGCTCGCACCGAGTACGCATTGTTGGCTGCGCCGCGAGCTTCCAGTACGTTGCACGAATTCGACGTGGCATGAAGTGCCAATTGTTGGATTTCATTGAGTATTGGCGCATGTGAGAGGAGGGCGCTAAGGGAGCGGCATGCTCTTTCGCGGTCTCATTCCCGCCGTGTGTTTTGTCGCCTGTGCGAGCGAATCGTCCGTCCCCGCGGGGGCCGGCGGAGAGGGCGGCGATCCCGACTTTACGCCGAAGGTCGAGCTCGGGCGGCATTCGCTCGCGGTGTCCGCGTCGCGCCAAATCGTTCCGAGCCCCGGCTTGCCCCAGGGACTCGCTCACGAGGCGAACAACAATGTCGCTGCCATTCGCCATGAAGGGCGTACCTATGTCGCGTGGCGCACTTCGAAGACACACTACGCGAGCGCCGACACGATCATGCAGGTCGTGTCGAGCGCCGACGAGACGACATGGACCCTCGAGACGAGCCTCGCGCTCGGTACCGATCTGCGTGAGCCGAACTTCCTCGTCCTGGGAGGGGAGCTCTATTTCTACTTCAGCAAGCTCGGAAAGGATTCGCTCGCCTTCGAACCGCAGGGAATCTTCATGACGAAGCGTGCCAAGGATGGCATCTGGTCCGCGCCCGTAGCGACCAACAAGGCGGGCTACGTCGGCTGGCGCACCAAAACCATGCAAGGTACACCTATTATGCTTGCGTACGTCGGGGGCGAGCACCTCTACAAGTTCGACGGTGTTCCGATGACCGTCGAACGTTTGACGACGACCGATGGCGTTTCGTTCGAGGCGCTTCCAGGGGCTCCCACCGCCGTCGGGTCGGGCGGCACGACCGAGACGGACTACGACTTTCTTCCAGATGGAACCGGCGTCGCGATCATGCGCAACGAAGCAGGTGACGCGAGCGGCTGGGGGTCGAAGGTCTGCACGTTTCGAGGCAACGACCCGTGGGAATGCAGAACCGACAAGCGCAAATACGATTCGCCCTATGTTTTCGCCTACGATGGTGAGGTCTATCTCGTCGGTCGCCGGAACCTCACGGAGACGGGCAACTACGACCTCGACTACGACGGCCTCGACACCCACGGGCAAACGGTGGCCTACCAAATCGACTATACGAGGCAGCGAAAGCGCTGCGCCGTGTGGCGGTTCGTCCCGAGCGAAAAACGCATGGCATTCGTGGCCGATTTGCCTTCGCGCGGCGATACCTGTTTTCCCCATGTCATCGAGGGGTCTCAGCCGGGCGAGTTCGTCGTCTACGATTACAGCTCTCCATTGGATGGACGAGACCTCCCCTGGAGCGACGCACAGCGCGGGGAGACGCGCATTTATCGTCACGTGCTTCGCTTTCAGCGCCGGTAGCGGTCAGGGGCCCGTGAAGTCGACGGTGACGTTGTCGTAGATGACGTCGAACGCGGGAGCCGGCTCGTTGTATCCGAGCACGCCGATGCTCACCACGGTCGAGGCGCTCGAGGGCACAGCGAAGGCCGACCACGTTCCTGTGACTTCGTCGTTGCCAACGAGCGCAGCGACCCGCCCCTTCAAGGGGTCGATGTCGAAGCGGAAGTGGACCCACGTATCGGTGGGGAGGGGTGAATGGCCGGGTACTTGGACGCTACCGCCAACGCTCTTGTAGTTCGAGCCAACGGAAATCGTGATGTCACGCGTGGTCGGCGACGTCCCCACGAAGTCGACGTGGAAGAACCCCGCGTTGACGTCGTCCGGCTGCCAGGAGGGCTGCTTGAGGAACATGTCGTATTCGACCCTCATGGGGCGCCACCCGTCGAACCGCTTTGAAATAATGGCGTACGCGTCGGGGTTGTCAGCACTACGTCGGGCCATGTGCATTTCGACGGCACGAGGCGACGACTGCGCGTTGGCCGTAGTGTTGATGGATCCCTTGGCGTCGACCGTCTGATCGGTCCACTTCGCGATCGGGTTGTCGCTTGAATCGAAGTCGTCGCAGAAGTCGTGGGGCGTAGAGCAGGGGGACCCCGGACGTCCGTTCACATCGCCCACGGTGGCGCTGTCGAAGGGCGCGTCGAAATCGGGCGGTCCTCCGTCCGCGCCTGGGGAGCCGCCGGAGAGGTGGGTGAGGTCGGGAAAGAGACCGCAACCCGAGAGCGCCAAAGCGACGAACCTTGCAAATCCCGACCAACCGCGGCGGCCGTCCACTGGTTTTGCCTCCGCGCGCATCGTCGAAAGGAAGCGTACCTCTTGGACGAAGCCGCAGCAACCATGGGCGGCAGCAGGGTTGGTCCGCGCGGATTCTTTCAGAACCGCGCAGCAGGTTGGTGTCCGCGCGGATTCTTTCAGAACCGCGCAGCAGGTTTGGTCCGCGCGGATTCTTTCAGAACCGCGCAGCAGGTTTGGTCCGCGCGGATTCTTTCAGAACCGCGCAGCAGGTTTGGTCCGCGCGGATTCTTTCAGAACCGCGCAGCAGGTTTGGTCCGCGCGGATTCTTTCAGAACCGCGCTTGTACGGCGACCCCGAGGCCGAGGCGGTTCGGGCTCTGGAAGACGCGGAGCGAGGCGGTGCCCTCTTTCGGATCGCGAACGACGAGCGTGCCGTTGTTGTCGCGGACGAACTGCACCCAACCGACGATGCCAAGGATGTCCGACAGGTCCCAACGGACGCTGCCGCGCATTTGGAGGATCACGGATCGGTCGAAGTTGTACGGAAGAATCGACTCGTTGCCTTGAGAGCGCACGACGATCGTACGAGAGGCCGGAACGCCGCCTTCGGTGAAGTCGCTGCGGAAGGTCGCCGGAAGCTGGAAGCCCGCCGCGATGCCGGGCGTGAGGTGCGCGCCGGGGAAGTGGTAGTCGACGGCAGCCGAGCCGAAGAGCTCGGGGTCGCTCGACGAGTTCTTCGGAAGCGTTTCGAACGGGATGAAGCCCGGAACGTTACGTACGACGAACTGGAGATTACGGTAGATGCCGGTGAGGCTGGCGCGCAGGTAGCCGGCCTTCACGACGCCCTGGAGGGCTGCTGCGATCGCGCTCTCCTGCTTGGTTGCACCCGACGCGTCGAAGTCCTTCAGTTGTTGCTGCAGAACCGAACCTTCGGCGCTGACGCTCCACGCTACCTGGTCCGGGTTGTACTTCTCCGGGCGGAACATGATCATCGGCGACGTTGGGTCGTTGCGGTAAAGCATGAAGTCGACCGACGTCGGGACGGGCATGTTGCCGTGAACGACGAGACGCGTTGAAGCGCCGTACGTGTAGACGTTCTTGCCGCGAACGTCTTCGAGGTCGAATTTGCCTTGCTGGAAGTAACCGGCGCCCACGTCCCAGCGGAGGAAGGGGAGCGGGTCGATACCGCCACCCGCGAGGACGCCGTAGTTCGTCTCGCCGACGCGGACGACTTCGACGTCGGACTCGGCGCCCGCTGCGAGGACCTTCTCGGGTTGGACGATCGTTGCCGTCTTGAAGCCGATGAAGCCGTAGAACTTCTCGTGGTCGTACTGGAGCTTGAGACCGGGCGAGATGCCTTGGATACGCGGGAAGATCGACTGGTTGATCGATGCGGCGGTACCACCCCAGCTGTTGTCGTAGAGGTAACCGAGACGCATTCGGTCGGTGTCGAGCGGGAAGAAGACTGCCGAGAGCCCCTCTTTCTCCTTGTCTTGGTTCGTATTGTAGAAAATACGGAGGTAAGAGCCGGAGTCGTAGAGCGCCGAGTTGAGGTTACCCGTGTTCGCCGAGAGCGCGCCGAGGTCGAATCGAAGGACCATGGCGGCTTCGGTCGTGAGGTGCGGAATGAAGCCAGGGAGTTTCTTGTACATCACGAGGTGGGTGATGTTCTCACGACCAGCGAAACGCGAGTTCAAGTTGTCGAAGAACAAGCGGTACTGCGGACGGTCGCCGATGGAGAACGTGGGCGAGAGCGGAATGAGTTCGCCCGTCGCGTGCAAGAAGTCGTCGTCACCGAAGGTCCAGGTGAGACGTGTGTCCATGAAGCTGTTGGAGTGCGCGCTCGGGGGAAGCAAGCCCGCAGCTCGCGCACCGGCCGTGCCGCCGGTGGTGTCGGCCACGGTGCCGTCTTTCGGCTTGTCTTCGACCAGTGCCGTCGTCGCACCGGCGCTAGCGCCCGTTCCAGTGGGGGCGCCTTGGACGCCGCCCACGGCCCCGCCGCCATTACCGGGGTTCGCGCCGCTGGTCGGTGGTTGCTGGTTGTTGGGTCCCCCACCTTCATTCGAACCGTTTCCTTGTGCAGGATTGGTCGGAGGAACGACGGGGCCCGTGCCCGGTGCCGGCGCCGGTTGGGCGTAAGCGGTCACCGAAGCAAGCAGGGCGGGAGCGGCGGCAAGAATGAGGACAGAGGAGCGCATTGATTGTTCCGGTTACCTATTGCTGGGGCTCGAGTTCTTGCTCGCTGCGAGGATAGACACAGGCCACCGCGGAGGATTTCGGCGGGGCATTGGGGTCGAGGATGATGTCATCGATGCAACGTGCTTCGATGGTGTACTGCGTACCGCCGGAGAAGTAGCCGAGCGTTCCGCTGAAGGCGCCGATCAGTTGGCCGCGTAGTTTTGCTGGGAAGAAGCCGGGGGAAGCGCTGCCGTCGGCTTGGATCTTCACTTCCGTCGTCTTGACGTCCGTCCCGTGGGTACGCGTGTCTTTGATGGAGAGGTAGAAGTTGCTTCGCGAAGCGAAGTTCGACCACTCCGTGCATTCTACATCGGCGTCGCAGCTCTTCGCGCAGCCCTTCTCGGGCTCCGTGTTGAAGTCGACGCTACCGTCACCGTTGAAGTCGCAGTTGGTCGCGTCGTCGGTGATGAATACCGCATTCGTCGCTGCGGAATCTTTCGGGTCGTACGCGGGATTGAGTTGCGGCTTCTTGTCGCCGAAGTGGCGGCTGATGTGGACGTCGATTTCGTGCGTCGCAAAATCGTGATCGGGGCCTTCCGGCGCGCAGTTCGTCTTGCCCGCCTTGCACACGGGGTCTCTCGTAACCGGGTCGTACAGGAACTCGACGTATTGCTTGTCCTTCGGGTGCGTCTGCACGCGGACAAGCGAATGCACCAGAGCAGGAGAAGGAATCGAGATGACCTTGGCCGCGTCGGTTCGCAAATCGGCGCCGAGGAGGTGTTTCGGCTCGGGAACACCACAAGGGCGCTTCTTCGGGTCCCACTCTTCGAGTGTCCATGTTGGGTAGCCGATTTGAATCGACCCGAAGAACTCCGTCGCCGTCCCACCCAAGCTGCGCAAGCGATCGCAGACGCGCATGCCCGACGGTGCAGAAAAGTTGAAGGCGAAGAGGCTGCTGTAGCCGCGACGATCCTTCGGCGCGCGATCGCCCTCGGTGTCGGTCACGTAGAAGCCGCTCGTCGCAATGCGGACGACCGTCATGTCGAACAAGAACTTGCGTTGTTCCGCGCTCCAGCCCGTGTCGAACTGAACTTGGGTCGACTTGAAGGGCGTCGCCGCACCGCCCGTGCAGACCGGGGGGGACGTGTCCGTGCACTGGGCTCCGCGAACGAGCTCGACACGAGGAAGCTGGTAGTAGAGCGCTTGGCTCGCGCCCGCCTCGTAGGTGCCACCGCTCTCGCTGTTGTCGTTGCCGAACTGGCACCCGTTGTCGGCGGGGTAGTCGATCATCCTGTCGCCATCGTTGTCGATGCCGTCTGCACACTGGGCAGGCTTGGTCGCCGAAAGGTCCGTCGGTTGATACCCGAGGTCCTCGGCGACGATGCGTGCGTCACCGAACGCTCCGACGACGCTGACCTCGATGTTGTCGGCAAACCCGGCCTTCAAGCGAACGTTGCGGCCGACGACCCCGGGACCCGACATGGATACGACGTTGCCCGGCTTGATGGTGAGACGCACGAACCCGTTGAACGTGGTGTCGCGCTTGCCGTCTGCCTTCAAGACTTCGACGGAAACGGGAAACGTGTCTGGTTTCTCGATGGAGACAGGCTTTCGACTCGTTCGCGTGCCTGCGAGGCTCGGATCTTTGAGAGTGACCGCGATGCGTAAGAGTGGGGACACACTCCCGAAGCCGCTGCTGCAGCCGGGAACGAATACCGCAGCGCCGACCGCGGTCAATGCCAACGATAGAAACACGCCGTACTTCATCGCCCGATCATCTCCAATCGACCATCCGAGAAGTTTCCGATGCCCTTGTCGACGCAAGAGAGGATCTTGCACGACTCGCCGCCGATGGTGCACGCGTTCAGCGCGACGCGACACGCAGAGCGGTTCGGGTTCGTCGCGCACTTCTCGTTGTGAAACGTCGCGACCTGATTACGACAGTCACGTCTTACACAACGCCCCGTATCGCCTCCGCACTGACCCTTCGTGGTGCAGATGGTTTCCGTACCACTCTGGGTGGCGGTGACCTTTTCCGGGCAGGCGCAGACGAAGTCGCCTTCGGAAGCGCAGTCCTTGTCGGTGGCGCAGCGCTTCAGGCCGTCTTCGCCGCGCTTCGGGTCTTTCGTGGGTGAGACGTATCCGCACGCACGACCCTGGCGGATGTAGTCGGTGAGAGCGTCGCGCTGCTGGACCTTGGTGTCGAACTGAGTCGTGTTGCGCTGAAGTACGCGGAAGCCAGAGCCACCCGTGGCGAGATAATTGCTCGTCGCCAGTTCGTAGAGGTTCGTATCGCGAATGGGAGACGAGCAGCGATTGATGGTCAGATCGCACTGACTCGCCCGCGTCACCTTGTCGTCGGCGCAGTCCTTGTCGGCTTTGCACGAGCGTGTTCCGTAGCCGATGTACACCTGCTCGGCGCAGGCGCGCACGTCGCAGACTCCTTCGGTCTTTCCGTTGTCGATGAGGCATTCGACACCGGCGGGACATTGGTCGGCGGTCGTGCAGGCCGTACGCGCACCCGGCCGCGTACAGCCGGCGCAGTTGATGCGGACGCGGGCGCCGGCGATCTGTACCTGTGAGGTACAACCACGACCAGCAGAGCGACGGGCGACGAAGTCGAACAGTTGCTGCACTTCGGAGCCGGAGACCTGCATCTTCGTGATCGAGTTGTCGAACGGGAAGATGTTGAACATCTGCTCGGTCGTGATGGGACCGGGAAGAAGGTCGGCGCGGATGCCGGTGGAATTCGTGAGGGAGAAGTCCGTCTGGATGCCGTTGCGCAGCCACATGCCCGTCGCGACGATGTTTCCGAGCGGAGAGTCACCTCCGTTGCTCGCGATGCGGCGCGCGCCATCGGGACTGTAGCCGGCGACGATGTCGAGGTCCGCCACCACGTCGAGGGAGCGGCGGTAGGGTTGCAGCATTTCGACGACAACCGGGTCTTCGGGGACGGCCTCCGTGATCGGGAAGGCGACGTACTTGTGCGAGACGACCTCGAACTTGTTGATCGGTTCGTAGTCCTTCGCGCGGCCGGTCGGCGAAATTTCCGCGGGATTGTTGGAAATGACGAGGTCGAGGCGACCCACGTACTTCGAGAATGCGCCCGAGTGCGTGATGAGAACCTTGCGCGGCTTGCATGCCCGCTTGACCTGGAAGGGGTGGTTGTCGGGGTCGTAGTCGCCTTCGGGGCCCTTCAGCTTGGGGTTCTCGTCATCCGGAGGAGCGAGGTCGGGATCAGGCAAATGAACCGGATCGGCTACCCAAATGAACCCGGGGTTCTGGGGGTCTGCAGAGCAGTCTTGAATTTCCTGGGGCGGATTGATGACGACGTGGTTGTGGCCACCGAAGACTACGTCGATACCCGTTGTTCCGCGGATCATGCGCTGGTCGTTGTCGAGGCCGAGGTGCGTCACCATGACGATGAGGTCGACCGACGGCCGGAGCAGGTCGATGTAGAACTGAGCCACGTCGGTCGTGCTGATGGGCGCGATGCTGAGCTTGTTCGGCTGGTCGTAAATCGACGACAAGCTCGAAAGATTCGCCATGCCAATCACCGCGACCTTGATGCCGCCCTGATTGTAGACTTGGAATGGCTTCGCGATGGTGCCGAGCGCCGCGTAGTTCGGGAAGCTCGGGTCCTCCCACTTGTAGTTCGCGGCGAGTGCAGAAAAACTAGCCCATTTTTGGAACTGGAGCGCGACGTTGATGGGACCGCGGTCGAACTCGTGGTTGCCGATGACGGCGGCGTCGACGCCCATTGCCGAGAGAGAGCGAACCTCGGGCTCCCCCGCGAAGTAGTTGAAGATGGGCGCGCCCTGGAAGCAGTCGCCGGAGTCGACATGGAGGACGCGATCGGCGCGAGCCCGTTCACGGCCAACGATGTAGGCCATGCGCGCCACGCCGCCCACGTTGGACACGCTATTCAGCGGGCCAAGGCCAAGGTCCGAATCGACCTGGGTGATCACTTGCTCGAACGGCAGGAGACGAGAGTGGATGTCGGATGTGTGGATGAACGTGATGCGCGCGTTGCACGGCCCAGTCCCGGAGCAGGCGGACTCGATGGGGGTTTCGGAACCGCTGCAACCGCCGGCCGCGCCGAGGGCGAGGGGCAGTGCGGTCGCGACGAGTGCGCTTCGTGTTCGGGAGAGGAGGCTCATGGTGCGGCGTCTAGCCGGCGGCACCCTAGCAGCATGCCGAAAAACGCGTCTACAGGGATCACCCAGGCACCAAGAAGTAACTGAGCGGCCATCGAATTCGCGCGGAAAGTGGCGCAATTGGGCACTTCACGCACCCTTCGGGCCGTTACTCGCGGAGGAGGTCGGCGAGGCGAGGTTCGAAGGTCTCGTACATCAAGCGTTCCACGTGGCCCGCGCTTGGCTGGACAAGGCATTTTTGCGCGGCCGCCTCGCACTCCGCGAGGGTGACGCGGGCGAGCGCTTCTTTGACCTCGAGGAGGGCGCCGGCTCCCATCGAGAGGCGCCGCAGTCCGAGGCCGACGAGGAGCAGAGCTCCGAGCGCCTCCTGGGCCATCGCGCCACAGAGCGATACTGGTACTTTGTGGCCGCTGCTCGCCTGAATGACGGACCGCACAAGCCGGAGGATGGAAGGGGCAAAGGGGCTGGCGTAGTGCGCGAGCTCACGGCTGGTGCGATCGATTGCCAGTGTATACTGCACCAAATCGTTGGTGCCGATGCTGAAGAAGTCCACGGCGGGTGCGAACAGGTCTGCCATGACCGCCGCGGCCGGAACTTCGACCATCATGCCTACCGGCACGTCGACTGGCACACCCACGTCCTTTGCCGCGCGTTCGATGAGCCTTCGCACGTCCGTGATTTCGTCGAGGGCGGTAATCATCGGAACCATGAGGCGGACATCGCCGTGTTGGCGAGCCCTGAGCATCGCGCGCAGCTGCGTCGAGAAGATCTCGGGGCGGCGAAGCGCGAGCCTGACGGCACGCAAACCGAGCGCCGGGTTCATCTCTTCCGGCGTCGCGAAGGAGCTCGCGAACTTGTCGCCCCCGATGTCGAAGGTGCGCAAGGTGACCGGCTTCGGATGGAACGCCGCGACGACGTCGCGATACACTTCGTACTGTTCTTCCTCGGAAGGAAGTGTCGTTCGGTCGATGTAGAGAAACTCGGTGCGGTAGAGGCCAATGCCCTCCGCGCCAGCCTTGACGGCGACGGGCACTTCCTCGGGGAACTCGATGTTCGCCTCGAGGTGGATGAGCGTCTCGCACGAGGTGCGCGTGGGGCGGTCTTTTCCTTGGCCTCGCAGGTCGCGGGCGAAAGAGGCGCGACGCTCCGCTCGCTGCTCCGCTTCTTCGATGAGTGAGGGGGTAGGGTAGAGTACGACCACGCCTCGCGAGCCGTCGACGATGACGACGTCACCCGTGCGAAGTTCACGAAGCGCTTCCGCGCGAACACCGACCACTGCGGGCACTTCGAGCGCGCGCGCCATGATCGACGTGTGACTCGTGCGCGAACCTCGTTCGGTCACGAACGCGAGCGCAGAGCGCTTCCCCATGGCTGCGGTGTCCGCCGGTGAGAGGTCGCGAGCGATGACGATACATGGCTCGCCTGCGAGTGCGTGAGACGCAGGTTCGTCGCCTCCACCTAGCGCCCGAAGCAAACGGTCGCAGACGAATTCGACGTCGTGTTTGCGCTCGCGGAGATAGGCTCCGTGGGAAGCAGGCTCGTTTTGGCCGTGCCCTTTGTCGAAGAGGCTCGCGACCTCTTCGCCGGCGGTAATGATGGCCCATTCTGCACACAGCAGCTCACGTCGAATCCACTTCTCGACCCGCTCGTGGAGAAATGGGTCCGAGAGCATGGCCTGGTAGGCATCGAGGATGGCCGCGGGCTCGACCGGAAGGGCGACGGATGCCGAAACGGAGACGATGCTCTTCTGGGCGATTTCGATGGCGTTGCGGACTCGCGCGACTTCGGCGTCGACTTCTTCCGTTGCAATTCGGCGCTGGGAGATCGCGGTCCGCGTATCGCGAAGGACGTGCGCTTTGCCGACCGATACGCCAGGCGAACCTGCGATGCCTTGCAAGACGAGCGGACCCCCGCGAGCCGGAGCGCGCGGCGGAAAAGACGATTTTCGAGGTTCGTCCGTCACGAGGGCTCTCCGAAGCGCGCAGCGATGAGCTCACCGATCGCATCGACGCACTCTTCGGCACGGTCGCCTGTTGCCGTGACCTCGATGTGCGCTCCCTTGCCGCCGCAAAGCAGCAAGACGCCCATGACACTCTTGGCGTTGGCGCGCTGGCCCTGATTGGAGACCTCCACTGCGCACGTGTACTTGCTCGCGAGTTGCACGAGCTTGGTGGCGGCGCGGGCATGGAGGCCCAGGTCGTTCACGATCTCGAACGTGCGACGCGCGACGCCGCTCATTTGTCGGTCCTGCCCGTCGTGACGGTAGCCGGGAGTGGCGAGAGCTGATGCGAGAGCTCCTCGACGGCGGCGAACCGGCCGGTATTTCCAGCGTCGGGTGCCTTGGCGCCGGGGGGCAACGAGGCGTTCACGTGCGTCGGGTCGCGCCCGATGTCGCGGTGGGCCGCGGCCGCATGAAGTTCGACTGCGAGTCGCTCGCTGATGGCAACCGAACGGTGACGTCCGCCGGTGCAGCCAATGGCGATCGTGAGGTAGCTCTTTCCCTCGCGCTCGTATCGCGGGATCACGAAACGCAATAGGTCGAGCGTCTTCTCGATGAACTCTCCCGTTTCAGGACGGCCCATGACGAAGTCGCGCACGCGCTCGTCGGTGCCCGGAAGCGCCTTGAGTGCTGGAACGAAGTACGGGTTTTCGATGAAGCGAACGTCGAACACGAGGTCCGCGTCGACGGGCGCGCCGTACTTGAACCCGAAGGAAACGATGCGAACACGCATGCGCGAACCCGCTTCGGCTGCAGGGCCGAAGTGAGAAAGAACGACGCGCCTCAGATCGTGAACAGAGAGGTTCGTCGTATCGATGACGCGGGTCGCCCGTGCGCGGATGGACGCGAGTCGTTCGCGTTCGATGCGCACGCCATCGAGTACCGCGAGCGCGGAGGCGTCGTCGCCGGTCGACGCGAGCGCGTGCGGTCGACGTGTCTCCGAAAAGCGGCGCAGAATCGTCTCGTCGTTCGCGTCGCAGAAGACGACCTCGACTTCTCGCCCTTCTGCGAGCAGCGCGTCGAGAATGGGACCTGCTTTGTCGAGGAACGTGCGGACACGAACGTCGATGCCGAGTGCGAGGCGTGTGATGCCGCCAGCATTGCAGATGCGAGCTGCTTCAGGTGCAAGCACCGTGGGCAGGTTATCGATGCAAAAGTAGCCTAGGTCCTCGAGCGTGCGGAGGACCGTGGATTTCCCTGCACCGGAAAGACCAGTAACGACGACGATTTGTTGTTTGGGGGCCGTCATGGATCCTCGCCACTTTCGGGGTCGCGCACGGGGAAATACGCAGCGCTCTCGCCAAAGTCGCTGCTGATTTCGGGAACGGAAGGGTCTGGGTCGAGCAGAGGCCGCGAGGTGTCGCGGGCGGAAAAGGCGTGCTCGGTGCTCTCGAGTGAAAACGCGACGCTGCTCTCCGGCGCAGGAATGACGTGCCGCGATGAGGGAGGCGGAAACATCGACTCGGGAGGGAGGGAGTCGCGCTTGCGGTTCAAGCGATCGACGAAATTGCGCGCGCTGTGCGTGCCGGCGCGACGCAGCAGTTCGTTGCGTGCTGCGATCTCCAGAATGGACCCCATGTCGCGACCGGACTGTACGGGGACGAGCAACATACGGATACGGACGCCGAGGATGGTGTCGTGTGTGTCGTCGATGCCGAGGCGGTCGTAGTCGCCGCCCTCTTCCCACGGCTCGAGGCGCACGACGATATCGATGCGTTTGCGGTCCCGTACGGCCGTGACACCGAACATGTCCTTCACATTGAGGATGCCGAGACCGCGAATCTCCATGTGGTTCTTCAGTACGGGGTCCGCCTCGCCGAAGACCATTCCCGGAGGCCGGAAGTCACAAATCACGACGTCGTCGGCGACGAGACGGTGCCCGCGCAGGACGAGCTCGAGCGCGCACTCGCTCTTTCCGATCCCGCTCTTGCCGAGCAAAAGGAGGCCTACGCCGAAGACGTCGACCAGGACGCCGTGGAGGCGAGCGGTGGGCGCGAGAAGGTCGTCGAGGGCGGCGTGGATTGCATTGATCGTCGCGCTCGTGCGCGTGTGGGAGCCGAAGAGCGGCGTGCTCGTGGCTTCGGCGGCCGATACGAGGGCCGAAGGAGGCACTTCGCCCTTCGACACGACGACGCACGACAGGCCGAGAGAAAAAAGTCCGCGCACGGCGCGACTGCGCGCTTCCTCGCTGAGCGAGCCTAGGTACGAAAGCTCCGTCTCGCCGAGCACTTGAACGCGGGTTGGCACGACGCCGTGATAGTGGCCCGCGAGCGCCAGGCCATTCTTCTGGACGCGCGGGTGGCGGATGGGCCGAGAAAGCCCGCCTTCTCCGGCATAGCGTTGGAAAGCATGGCCCACGCTCGGGCGTGCAATGCGAGGGTCACTCGTGAGCGCGGCAACGGTCACCTCGGCGGCGCGGGGACCTTCCGACGGCGTATTGCCGCCGAGTCTGGTCATCGCGCCTCTTCTGCGAGGATCATGTCGAACGCGGCATCGCCGGAGGTCGCAGCGAGGAGACGGTCGCGGAAGGAAGCGTTCTTCAAGAGGCGCGACACCTTCGCCAGCGTCTTCAAGTGTTCGCCACTCGCGCGCTTCGGTCCAATGACTGCAAAAAGAATCGTGACCTTCGCGTCGTCGATGGCTTCGAAGTCGAGGCCGCCCGGGACGAGGAGAAGGGCGGCGCAAGGACCGCTCAGGTCGGCAAGGGCACCGTGAGGAATCGCGACGCCTTCGCCGATACCGGTCGACTGCAGTGCTTCGCGCTCGGCAAGTACGGATTCCACTTCCGCCTCGGGGAGATGCGCTCCCTGGGCAAGCAAAGACGACAAGAGGCCAATCGCGGCGGGCTTGTCGAGCTCCGCGGCCGCGTTGCGGTTTCGAATCGCAACGCGGTCGGGGGTGAGAAGTTCGGAGATATTCATGGGACGAGCTGCTTTTCAGCGTGGCAAGAAGTGCGCGTCCTCGGTCTCAGCCGTCGTCGGGCTCGCTCGGCAGCATTCGGGCCGAAGCTCGCTCGGACCCCTTCGGCGTGCTCTTCTCGGAGCGGATCTGGCGCTCCAGCTTGTCGACGGCCTTGTCGATGGAGGCGTACATGTCTTCGGACTCTTCGTGCACGTGATAGCGGTGCGAGCCCGAGTGGAGCTCGACTTCGATCGCGCGGACGCGTCCTTGCGCACTCACGGTGACCTGAGCTTGCATCGGATCGCGGAGCATGCGCTGCGCTTTGCCGATCTTCTCGTTGACGTATTCCTTGACGGCATCGCTGGCATCCATCTGACGAAACGTGATTGCGATATTCATGGGGATGACGGTCTCCTCGCTCTGTGACGTTGTCGGCGGGCGCGAAGGCGGGGCCGACGGTGAACTTCAACTTCTATCAGCGGGCGTTTTCTTCGATCTGGGACAGCAGGCGTTAGAAGAATTTCTTGCGACGATTGGAAGCCAAGATGCCTAACATTTCTCTGTATTTTGCAACTGTTCTGCGGGCGATGGTGATGCCCTCGTTGTCGGAGAGCAACTGGACGATGGTCTGGTCGGAAAGAGGGTTTTGCTTGTCCTCGCCGTCGATGAGCTTCTTGATGGCCATCTTCACGCTTTCGGAAGCGATGTCGTCTTCCGCCACGCGACGGATCGACGAATTGAAGAAGTACTTGAGCTCGAACAGGCCTTGCGGCGTGTGCACGTACTTGTTCGTGGTGACACGGCTGATGGTCGACTCGTGCATGCCCACGGCCTCTGCGACGTCGCGCAAGATCATCGGCTTCAGGTAGGCGCCGCCCTTTTCGAAGAACTCCTTCTGCTTTTCGACGATGGATTCGGTCACGCGAATGATGGTCTTGCGGCGTTGCTCGATGGCGCGAATGAGCCACTGGGCGTTGCGAAGCTTCTCGCCGATGAACTCCTTCGCGGACGGGTCCTTGAGGAGCGATTTCGTGAGCGTCTCGTTGATGTAGAGGCGTTGCACGCCGCGGTCGTTGTCGGTGACGACCCACTTGTCCGCGTCGCGGATCACGTACACGTCTGGCGTAATGCCGATGCTCTTCTCGTCCGATTCGCTGAAGTTGCGAGCGGGGCGGCTCTCGAGCTTCTGGATCTCTTTGACGGCCTCGTAGACCTCCTCGACCGGAACCTTCAGGTCCTTCGCGATGGCGGCGTAGTTGTGCTTCTCGAGGTTGTGGAGATGCTTGTCGATGATGGCGATCTCGAGGTCCTCGCAGCCGTAGGTCTCTGCCTGGACGAGGAGGCATTCGCGCAAGTCGCGCGAACACACGCCGATGGGGTCCCACTCCTGCATCATGCGCAGAACTTCCACCGCATCTTCTTCGACGAGGCCGGCGGCCTCGGCCATTTCGGCGAGCGTGACGTCAGGTGTGCGCGTTCCGTCTTCTCGCTCTACGCCCTTCAGGTCGAGGAATCCGTTCTCGTCGAGATTGCCGAGAACGATTTCAGCGAAGGCGCGCTCCGTGTCGGTGAAGTCGGACATCTGGAGCTGCCAACGAAGGTGGTCGACGAGGCTCGTTTGCTTCGTGAGATTCTGGTCGACCGGCGGAAGGTCGTCGAAGCCGTTGCGGCCGGCGGTTTGAGGCTGCTGGAGGGTGCGATTCTCGAGGAACTGCTCCCAGTCGATCTCTTTGACGGCCTTGTTCTCCGCGGTCGTCGTCACTTCCTGACCGCGCGTGCGCTCTTCGAGGCGGTCGATCTGGGCTTCGCCGCGTTCGGTGCCGACGCCGAGATTCGAGAAGTCACTGTCGTTGCGCGTGCGCGCCCGCGGATCGATTTCGTCGTCGGCGAGGACAGGGTTTCCGTCGAGCTCTTTGCGAATTTCGTCGATGAGCTCGAGCCTCGAAAGTTGGAGCAAACGGATCGCTTGCTGCAACTGGGGAGTCATGACCAATTGCTGACTCAGCTTGAGCTGCTGTTTGATTTCCATTGCTTCAAGAATCGTACCACCAAGCGCCCTCGTCAACGAGGAACGCAGCTTTCGGCATGATCTTTCGCACGTCGGCGCAGCGATGGACGTGCATGTGGGCGAAACGCCTACTGCGAACTCAGCCGTCGTCTTTGCCTTGGAGCGTGCCCAAATACCGACCCTTCACGGCAGGGTGATTGCGAAACTCCGAAGGAGTTCCCTCGGCCTCGATGCGTCCGTCGACCAGGAGAACCGAGCGTGCAGTGACCGCGAGCGCCTCCTCCACGTGATGGTCCGCGAGAAGGACCGAGACCCCTGTCTTCGCGAGCTCGAGCAGGAGCGCTCCGAGCGCCTGCGCGCCCTTCGGGTCGACTCCCGCGAAAGGCTCGTCGCAGATGAGGAGCTTCGGCGGCCGCACGATGGATCGTGCGAGTTCGAGTCTTCGTCGCTCGCCCGCGGAGAGGGAACTCGCGCGGACGTCGAGTCTCTCGCCGAGACCGACGCGCTCGGCCCGAGCCTCGGCGGTTTCTCCTCCCGTTTCGCCGGTGAATTGGGCGTATGCAAGAAGGTTTTCCCGCACCGAAAGGTCCCAAAAGACGCTGGGCTCCTGCGGCATGTAGCCGAGGCCGAGACGAGCGCGCTCCCACAGGGCGAGCCGGCTCATGTCTTTGGATGCAAGATGCATCGATCCGGAGACGACGTGGAGCTCACCAGCGAGGGCCTTGAACAGCGTGCTCTTGCCAGACCCCGATGGGCCGAGGATGCCGACCACTTCGCCCGCAGCGACGGACAATGAAATGCCACGGACGACTTCGCGCGTTCCGCGCCGAATGACGAGTTGGTCGGCGGTGAGGACGGCGCTCACTTGGGAACCGGAACCGAGCCCTTCACCTGTGTGAGCGTGACCTTGCCACTACCGAGTTCGATCGTGGCTTTGTCGGCCTGGAGCCATCCGTTGCCTCGCGCGAGCCGGACTCCGCCACGAAGCTCCATGGTCTGTCGAGAGAGATCGACCTCCACTTCGGGCGCTTCGCCATGCACTCCGCGAACGTCGGCGACGACGCCACCCGTACCCTTCATCCACGTGATGTGTGGCGCCGAGTCGAACTTGAGTTCGATCTTCGGACAAGAGACCTTGAGGTCACCCTTGTTCAGGATGACGTTGCCCGTGAGAAGCGCGAAGCCCGCCGCCACGTCGACCTCGAGCTTGTCGGCCTGGACACTCATCTTGTCGCCGCCCAGCGCCGAGAACGCGTCCGCCGACGTGAGGCGCGGGGAGAGCGTCGAGGCGAGCGCAACCACGACGAGGAGGGCAAATACGGGGCGGCGCATCGTGAGCTCAGTATACCACTTTCGTTACTTCGCCAGGCACCCTTCGAGATCGCGGAGTTCCCCGAGGACGTCGGGCATGCGTTCGCGGGTAGCTTGTGCTTCGCGTTCGACGAGCCAGAGCTCGAACGCGTCGAGAGATGCTTCGGCGAGGGGAAGGAGCTCCGGCAACGGTTCGGTGGGCAGGCCCATTCCCGCCGCGAAACTCGCGGCAATGATGCGCGTCAGGGGCAAGAGCGCCGGCGCCGGTGCCTCGGACGGCGCGCATTCGGAGAGCGCGACGGCGAGGGGGAGAGCCAGCCGCTCGACGGCGCGTTGACGAGCGAACGCGAGCAGCGACGCGTCTCGTTCGCTGGCTTCGCGGTCTCGCCCGGTGCGAAGCGAATCGATGTCTTGGGTCCACGCGCGCGACGCGGAGCCGAGTCCTTCCGCCATGCGAATCGACAGCTCCGTGCGGCTGAGCGCGAGCCGAGCGCGGGCCGCTCGGCTGCGGTCGCGTTTCGCTTCTTGCGCGGCAACGAGCGATGCTTCCTCGTCCGTGCGCCTGGCGACCGCTCGACCGAGGTGACCCAAGATCGTGCGCGCGCGGCGACGGAGGGCGCGCTCCTTCAAGTGTTCTGCGCGCCCTTCGAATTCCTGGTCGAGGAGCGCTTCCACCTCTCTGAACCCCGACGAGGCAAGAAGGGCTTCGTCGCCTAGCTTGCCGGCGAGGGCATTCTTCGCCGAGACGAACATCGGCGGCCGAAGGGTGCGCAAACCGAGCTCTTCGATGTTCTGCACGAGCGCCTTCATGACCGTCTCGCGTTGCTCCTGTGACAGGCGATCGCCCTTGTTCACGAGGAGCTGGAGCGGAAGGCCTGCTGCGCGTATCTCGTCCAAGATCGAACGCTCCGAATCCTTGAGCGCCTGGCCTGCGTCCAGAAGCCAGAGGACGGCGTCCGCTTCGTCGAACGCCTCTCGGGCTGCACGTGCATGCCTCGGGTCGGGGGCGTTGAAGCCGGGTGTGTCCAAGATTTCGACGCGCGTCAGCATGGGCAGCGGAACGAGAATCTCGACGCGTCGAACCGTACCGGGATCGAGAGCTTTCAAAGTCGCTCGAAGGTCGCTCGTAGCGACGATGCGCTCCACCTGGCCGGCAAGTGTCGCGTCTTCTTCGAGGAAGATCTTTGCCGCAGGGCTCGCGGCGTACCGGAGGTGATGCAGGGTGCCCGTCGTCGGAAGGATGCCTGTCGGCGCCACGTCCTCGCCGAGGAGCGCGTTGATGAACGTGCTCTTTCCGGCGTTGAACTCGCCGACGATGGCAATGCGCAGAGGACGTGAGCGCTCGACGGCGAGGTTGCCGATGGCCCCCAAGCTGCTCAAATCGGACAGGGCGCGCGCGTGCCCTTCGAGTCTGGCGAGCAGGAGTGGCCATTCCGCTGCCTTGCCTTCGGGCACCCAGCTGCGAAGCGCCTCTTTCCGACGTTCCTGCGCCCAAGGGACGACTTCGGGCGCCGTGATTTCGTTGCACAGTGCAATGGCCGCTTCACCATCGCTTTCGAGCGCTCGAGCGAGGGTGCGCGCGCCTTGCACCACGAGGTCTTCCGAAGGAACCGCACCGAGCGCCAGTGACAACGTCCCCACGTCGCGGTCGGCGAGGGCGACGAGCAACAGCTGCATGGCAGCGCCTGGCAACTGCGCTTTCGTGGCTTCGGTAAGGGCGTTGCGAGCGCCTTCGTGATCCCCCGCGGCGCGTGCAAAAGCCACGCGAAACGCGAGGCGTTCCATGTCGCTCTTCGCTTCGACCACCGTGCGGATGCGCGAAAGCGTCTCGGCGTCTGGACGGAGCCAAGTAATGCTCGTCGCGAGCGCATCTGCGCTGCCATCGGCATCGAGGAGGTAGGCGCGAAGAAGAAACGAGAAAGCGCGTGTGTCACCGAGAGAGAGTAGGGCCCTTCCGTAGGTCAACGCACCGCGCGGCTCGAGGAGGAGGTCGCTCATCTCGGCGAGTTCCTTCTCCGCCAGAGCTGCTTTGCCCCCGAGCACCCAAGCTTCCGCACGTCGAAGTCGCACGTCGTCGTCTTGCACGAATGGGATGCGTTCGAGCCAAAGCTCTGCGGTACGGCCATCGCCCCGCGTGATGTCGAGGTCGGCAAGGCCGAGTACGGCGTGCTTTCGCACTTGTGCGTCGTCCTGCGCAGACGCAAGCGCCTTCAAGTAGGCGTCGCGGACGTCGCCGTCCGGCGAGCCAGCGGAAGCGCGCGCACGCGCGAGTCGCAGCCATACGTTTCCTCGGTCGGGCATGCGTCGTGCGAGCTCTTCGAGCGTGAGGGTGAGCTCTGCTTCGAGGCCACCGAGTTCGCATGCGTCGGCCAATAGAGCGAGGCCCGTGGGGGAGCCGGGAGCCTTGCGCAGGAGAGCATGGGCCGCCGTGCGTGCGCGCATCGCATCGCCCATGGCGAGCGCCTCTTCTGCCTCGACGAGGAGCCCTTCGGCACCGGAAAGGGCGATTTCGACGCGGCCGACCCAGCGAGCAACGGTTTCCGACAGGCGCACGTCTCTTCTTTACCACGAAGGCCCGGGCCGGCTCTTCACACTTCTTCACAATGCCCCGAGCACGCCCTTCGCAATCGTGGCGCAAGTTCTCCAGCAGAAAGGGCACAGGTTTTTTCATGATCGGCATTCTGATTGGAACTGCGTGTTTGGTGGGGCTCATGAAGGTCATCCGCGGCTCGAGGCACGGGTGCTATGGCGGCTACGGAGGGGGCTTCGGTCGTCACGGGAGGCATGGTTTCGGCGGCGCATGCGGTTCTGGCGCGGGCGGCTTCGGGCCGTTCGGGGGCGACGGGCGCCAGGCCTACGATGGCGAAGGCGGATTTCGAGGGGGCTTCTTCCTCCGCGGCCTTTCCTCTCGGCTCAACTTGACCCCGGCACAGGAAAAGGAAGTGATGAAGGCGTTTTCCGACCTCCGCGAAGGAGGGAAGGCGGCAAAGGACGCGTTGCGAGGAACTCGTTCGGACGTCGCGAAGGCCATGCGATCGGAATCGTTCGACGAAGTGAGCCTCGGAACGGTCATCGCATCGATCGAGGACACGACCGAGACCTTGCGCAAGAAGGGCCTCGATGCGTTCGCGAAGGTCCACGCCGTACTCGACCCGAGTCAGAGAGAAGCCCTCGCGGACATCATCGAGCGAGGTCCACGAGGTTTTGGCGGCTTCGGCCAAGGCCACCCCTATCGCATCTGAACGACGGACAGCTTCTCGGAGGACAAAAGAAATGAATCGACGACTTCTCATCGTACTGCTCTCACTCGGAGCCATCGGCGGTTTTGGCTCGGCCTTCTTCCACGCCGGCCAATGTCACCAGTCACGCCGTGATGCATTCGAACGGCACATCGCAAAGGTATGCGTCGATGCGGCACGGACGGGCAATGGCGGTCCGTAAGGCAAGCGTGAAGGGCTCGCTCACGGGGCACCCGGGGGTCGAGGGCGGGGGCCGTGCAGCGTCTGCGGCCCTCGTTCTCTTCGACATCGCGACGCTCTATTTCGTCACGCGAGGTCGCCCGCCCGTCGGCGCTCCCGTGACGAGGAAGCGCTAGGGAGGTAGGGTACGTCCATGCCCCGAGTTCTTGTCGTCGACGACGACGCGAAGCTTCGTGATCTCGTTCGTGAGTACCTCGAAGAACACGGCCTTTCGGTCGAATGCGTCGGCAGCGGGGAGGTTGCCCTCCAGCGCCTGCAAGGTAGCAACTTCGACTGCGCGCTCGTCGACATGATGATGCCGGGCATCGATGGCCTCGAAGTGATTCGCCGGTTGCGACAGCGTGGTGACCGCATTCCCGTCATCATGCTGACCGCGAAAGGCGACGAAACCGACCGGGTCGTGGGTCTCGAGGTCGGCGCCGACGACTACGTGGCCAAACCCTTCGGGCCTCGCGAACTCGTGGCGCGTATCAAAGCGGTCGTCCGGCGCAGTCAGCCCGATTCGACGAAGTCCACGCTTCGCGCGGGCACGCTCACGCTCGACGTAGAGGCGCGCGAAGTTCTCGACGGCGACGTTCGCATCGACCTGACCGGTGTCGAGTTCGACATTCTGCACGCTCTCGTTCGGCGGGCTGGCCGCGTCATCCGCCGCGAGCAGTTGCTCGCAGAAGCGGGGCGCGGCGACGTTGCCGTCAGTGATCGCGTCGTGGACGTACACGTTTCGAAGTTGCGCCAAAAACTCGGCGAGCGTCATGCGGCGCGGATCAAGACCGTTCGCGGGCTCGGCTACGTCTTCGCAAAGGCGGCCGACGCTGGCGAAAGCAAAGGGGGCGAGCCATGAGAAGGCATCATCACCATCATCGACCTTTTCATCGTCATGGCGACCCGCTGGAAGGACACTCGCACGCCTCTCCGCCTCCGTTTTCTCGCGTGGGCGCCTATGTGACGTGGAGGCTGCATCGCGTCATCTTCTTCTGGTTCGGCGGCGCCATGCTGATTGCCTCCTTCGTCGTGAGCGGCGGCTCGCGTCTGATCCAGACGGGCGTTCCAAAGCCAGTCGTCATCGGTCTGGGGCTGCTGACGCTGTGGGGGCTCACTGGCCGCCTGGCTCGACGAATCACGCGTCCCATCGGAGAGCTCGTGCGGGTGGCCGATGCGTTCGGCTCGGGAGACCTGGGCGCGCGCGTCAATCTCGGTCGCGCCCGTCACGGAGAGGCGAATGCGATCGGTCGCGTCTTCAACGGCATGGCCGACAGGATCGAGAAGCAGCTTGCCGATCAGCGCGCCCTTCTCGCCACCGTGTCGCATGAACTCAAGACGCCTCTTTCCCGCATTCGTCTTCTCTCGGAATTCGTGCGTGAGGGACTCGCTTCGAGAGCAGAAGAAGGCGACCGAGAGCGGGCGCTCCGCAAACTGAGCGACATCGAGTCAGAGGTTGCAGAGCTCGATGCTCTCGTCGGAGACCTTCTCGCCAACTCACGCATCGACTTCGCGACGATGGCCAAAGGTGACCTTCCGCCGGCGGAAATTGCGGCCCGAGCTCTCGAGGCGGCAAACCTCGACGGGTCGCTTCTCGAAGTGGCCGAAGGCGTCACGCCTTTTCGAGGTGACCCGACCCTCGCCGTGAGGGCCATCGTCAACTTGCTCGAAAATGCGCGAAAACACGCAGGTGGCGTGACGTCGCTGCGTGTGTATATGCACAATGCATATGTCGTGTTCGAGGTTCGCGACGAAGGGGCTGGGGTGCCAGAAGGAATCGACCTGTTCGCGCCGTTCCAACGGCAATCAGCCGATGCCTCTTCGACAGGGCTCGGCCTTTCGCTCGTGAAGCGCATCGCCCAGGCGCACGGGGGCTTCGCGGAGGCGGAGAACGTGACGCCGAGAGGGAGCGCCTTTCGAGTGGGCTTCTCGTCGCTCGGGACCTAAATCGACCAAGGCGTGACCGTTTCGTCTTGGGCCTGTCCTCGGCGACCCGTAGTCTGAGACCCTTGGCGTCAATGCCACAAAAAGGGGGGACCATGGTCGTTTTGCGTTTTTGTTCCGCGGTGTCTATCGCTGCGTTTGCCACGCTGGTCGCATGCAGCAGCACCACCACCACGCCCGGAGCTGACGCCTCGGTCGAGAACGACGCGTCCGTCGAGCCGGGAAATGACAGTGGGACTACGCCCACCGACGCCAGCACGACGAAGGACACGGGCACGAATACCTGCACCCCGACGGCCGATGCAGGCGCAGCGTGCAACACGATGGTCAACACCGCATCTGTCGTCGCGCTCAGCACCTCTACGGACCCATTGCCCACCGGCACGGGGGGCACCATCGCCGATGGGCACTACGTCCTCACGGAGCTCAAAGCCTACAAGGGGGCGGCCTTCCAGCCCGGCATCACCTTCAAACAAACCCTCGAGCTCTGTTCGGGGATTGGGCAGTTCGTGAGCTCCGATAGCGGCAAGCCGGAGTACCACAAGTCGTTCTCCTATGCCCCGAACGGCATCAACCCCAACGTCACGCAGACGTGCAGCAGTCAATCACCCAACGTCGACGTTCCGTACACGAGCTATACCGCCACGGCGACGACGCTGACGCTCTTCTCGTCGCAGCTCATCTTCTCCGTGACCTACACGAAGCAGTAGGCGAAGCGCACTGCGTCAGCTTTCTTCCGTCGCTAGGAGCTCCGTCAAAAGCGAGGGCTCCATGCGGAGAACGAGCACCTTCTCTTGAGTGACGACGACGAACCCTTTCGCGGAGCCACGCGGCTTCCGTAGGAAGCGTCGCTCTGTGTACTGTACATCTACGACCTTCTCCTCACGCGCATCGGAAAAGTGTGCTGCGAGGTGAGCGGCAGCGACGAGGGTGTCAGGTGGACAGCTCTGTCCCTTGCCGAGTCCGACCAGTACGTGCGCGCCTTTGTGATCTTTCGCGTGCAGCCATAGGTCTGTTGGCTTCGAAAGATGGAGCGTCAATTCGTCGCTCGCCTCGGCGTTCTTGCCGACGCGGATGAGATGGCCCGCCTTGTCGCGGAAGGAGCGGAACGGGATGCTCGGTCCAGTCGCACTCTTGCCCCGGCGCGCGACTCCTCCTGGCCCGCCCGCGGGAATGTCTTTGGGAGCGCGTTTTCGCAACGCGATCCACAGGTCGCGGACGGTTTGCGGATCGGCGGCAGCGTCGATGTCCTTGGTGACCTCGTCGATCTCCACGAGGAGCTTTTCGCAGGCGAGAAGGCGTGCCTGGGCGATCTCTGCGCCCTGTTTCATGCGTTTGGCGCGCGCGAACAACGCTGCGACCTGGTCCTTCGGTAGCTTCGACGGGTCGAGCGGCATCACGCGTTCGGAGGGCGGGTCGGTCGCCCAGTCCGTCACCCGGAGTTCTTTGGCGCCGCGGGGAAGTCGCGCTGCCTCTGCGACGAACCAAGGGGCGAACGCTGCGAGCTCCTGCACCTTGTGGATCTTTTCGAGGTCCGAGCGCACCGCGAGAGCACGCTTGTGCAAGCGTGAGCGTGCTTTCTGCAATGCGTCGCGGGCGCGTGCCTTTTCAGCGTCGCGTAGGAGTGCCGGCAGTTCCCGGAGAATGCGCCGGCCATTCTCCCTCAGCCTTTCGTCGGCGGCTTCGACCGGCAGATGCCCTCCATCCTCGGCTGGTTGCACCTGCAGACGCGAGGCATGAGCCCGAACGAGCAGTGTTGCCTCGCGGACGAGGAGGATGATCTGGGATTCTCCGGCGAGCGCGATACGGGCGCCTTCCCATGCCTTGAGCCGCTCGGTCTCCACCGGGAGGCGCCCTTGTCCCCATGCCGCCTTGCGCTCTTCGGCGGAGAATACGCCCACGACGCTCTTGCCGCCGAGATTCGCGACGACGAGCTGCTCCGTCTTGCCCGGCATCCGATACTCGAGGGCGAGCGCCGCTCCCGAAACGTCAGCGCGTTGGACGAGAAGATCGTTCACGGAACGCACGGTAGCATCCAGTCCCTATGGAACGTCACAGTGGTGTAGAGTCGCGCTGTGGCTCGACCGCTCTTTCCCAATGCCGCTACGGCCGCAGCGAAGCTTCGCGCGGTCTGCGCCATCGTCGAGAAGAAAGGCGGGAATTCGAAAGAGTTCCTCTATGCGCTCGGTCTCCAATCGGAAGAGCTCGAGGACGAGTCGTCTCCCATAGGCCTCGCCACCTATGCACGGTCCATTCGTGAGCTCGAAAAGAAGTACGGCAAGGACGCCTTGGCGACGCTCGGTGATGAACTTCTGCAGGACGCTCTTTTGGGAGCATGGGCGCCGGTTTTGCGCGGTGCCGATACCCCTGCGCGCGGCTTCGAGCGATTGACCTTCGACATCGAAGAGGGCCGAACGGGACGCTGGGAGACGCTCGAAGAAAAGCCTGGGGGGTGGCGCGGGCGCTACCAGTATGACCACGACCCCGCGCTCGAGGAAGGCGGCGTGCTTTCGCGGGCAAGGGTCCACGAGCTTGCTTCCGTCCCGAAGCTCTTTGGCTACGAGAACGTGGCAACGCAGACCTCTGGCGACGGTCGCGAGGTGTCGGTCACGTGGAGCGATGCGGCTCACTCTACGTCGACCAAGGTCGTATTCGTCTCGGCTGGGGTGCTTGTCGGCATCTTCGTGTGGGCATTCGTCCTGCGGGCCGTGTGGGTGCCTGTGTCGATCGCCGCTCTCGCATACGGCGCATCCATGTGGGGCGCACGTCGTGGCGAAGCGGCTCGCTTGGCCCGTGCCCAGGCTTGGAAAATGCGCGTCTTGGAGCGTGGGCTCCTCATCGCAGACTACAAGAGTCGCCCGCTCATGCTCGGCGACTTCAGTGGAATGCACGTCGGCGGAACGTATCGCGTAGGTCGGCGGTTGGGCGCGGGAGCCTCGGGCGCGGTCTATCAAGCCACCCGCACGAGCGATGCGACCCCCGTGGCCATCAAGTTGCTGCGCGCGTCTGCGGCCCACGATGTCACTTCGTCCGATCGGTTGCGGCGAGAAGCCGAGGCGCTCGGCCTTGCATGGCACCCGAACGTCGTCGAGGTGCTCGATCACGGACGGCTCGCCGACGGCACTTCGTACATGGTGATGGAGTACCTCGACGGCGAAACACTCGGCGACAGGCTCCAGAAGAAGCGCACGCTTCCAGCGGATGTAGTGCTCACGCATTTCGAGCAGATTCTCTCGGCCATCACGGCCATGCACGAGGCTGGCGTCGTCCACCGTGACTTGAAGCCTCAAAATATCTTCCTGGCGCGCATCGCCGGGGAGGAGCGCGTCAAGATCTTGGACTTCGGCATTGCCCGCGTCGAGTGGGAAGAAATGCGCATTACCGGGACCGGCGCGCCGATGGGAACGCCCGGATACATGGCGCCCGAGCAGAAGCGTGGTGAGCCCGCGGACGGTCGAGCGGACCTCTACGCGACCGGAGTCATGCTCTATGAAGCGCTCACGGGCAACTTGCCGTCGGAGACGGCCATTCGTGAGCGGTCCTTCACCGGGGTGCCGGCAGCCTTCACGGCTCTGCTCGAGCGGTCTCTCGCGGAGGACGTCGACGCGCGCTTCGCTGATGGCCGTGAGATGCTTTCCGCCCTTCGTGCGATTCGCAAGGTGGAGTAGCATTCACCTCACCGTGAAAACGCGCAAAGCCTCCTCTGCGAAGGTCCTTCGTTCTGGTTCTTCTCTTTTCGTCGTTCTCGCACTGGCGACCGCCTGCGACACGACGAGGACGACGCAGCAGCCCCGTCCGAACTACCCACAGGGGTACGGGCCCCAAGGGCCTTATCCCAACCAAGGTGGCTACCCGAATCAGTACCCACAAAACCCGCAGTACCCGAATCAGTATCCGCAGAATCCGCAGTATCCGAATCAACCCCCGCAGCCTCCGCCGGTGGCACAGAAGCCCCTGCTCGCGCCGCTCGTGGGATCGGCGATGATGCAGCAGGAAATTCGTACGATTCTGGGGGAGCTCGTCATGGCGCTGCCTCCAGACTCGCAGGCAAAGGTGAGGGGGATTCCGCTCAGTTTCGACCCGACGCTGGAAGTGAATGCCTATGCGGGGTGTGAAAGCGGCGTTGCATTCATGGCGGCGACCGAGGGCTTCGTGCAGGCAGCGGACGCCATCGGGCAAACGCGCGCCACGGACGAGCAGTTCAACACGAAGACCTACGACGCCTATACGGCGCGCGTGCTGCCCGATCTCATCCGAAATGAGAAGGCGAGCCCAGCGCTACCCATGGGGATCATCCCGCCGCAGTATCTCTTGGATGCGCGCCGCGCTTCACGAGCTCGCGAGATCTTCCAAGACATCGTCGCCTTCACGTTTGGTCACGAACTCGCACATCATCATCTCGGGCACACGGGCTGCGCCAACGGAGGCGGCGGAGGCGCGCTGCCGAACGCAGGAAGGCTTCTTTCGAACGTGATTCCCATCTGGAGCCAGTTCAACGAGAGCTCGGCCGACGCTGCGGGGGCCATCAACACACTCGATGCAGGATACAGGCGACGACCGCAATTTCGATGGTCCGAGCGCGGCGGTCACATGCTGTTCGACTTCTTTGCTCGTCTCGAAGCGGCAGCGGGTGGCGGCCTCCTCAACCCGCTCAATTTGCTGCGCTCGCACCCGTTCCCTACGCTGAGGCCGGCTTGGATGACGCCGACGGTGCAAGGCTGGTATCAACGACATCCAGACACACCGCAAGGCTCCTGACGGCGCCAAGGAACCGAAGGAGGGGGCTGGCTGCTCCTGGTACACTTCCTGCACTTTTTCGGAGGCGTGCATGAGCGTTCGAGATGTTCGAGGGCGCCAACGTCAGAGAATCAGACATGGGAGCTAGGGAATGAATCAGGGTTCACGGTGCTATGACACGCGCACCACGGTAGGGAAAAAGCGAAGCCTCTTCCGTATGCCTCTTCTCTTCGCTGGCGTGTGGGCTCTCTTCACGATCGGAACACCGAGCGACGCCGACGCTTGCGTAGCCGAGGTGTACGAGCGCACCGAGACGGTGAAGGTCTCTGCGCACGAAACGGCGATGGCCATGAGCCACGCCGGCAGCAGCATGTGGTTCCGTCTCGAGTTTGCCGGCAACCCGAAGGACTTCGGCGTACTCATTCCTGCCTCGAAAGGCTCCACGTTGGGCCTCGCTGCGCCCGAGTTCTTCGACACGCTCCGCTCGATGACGACGCCGCAGATTCGGTCCGTGGTGGCACGGGGGGGCGGCGGAGGATGCGGCTGCGGTAGCGCGCTCGATGCGACGAATGGCGGTGCCGAGGGAGATGCCGGGGTCGTGGTGGTCGCCGCGGCGAATGTCGGCCCGTACGCCACGGTCACGCTTCGTGCGACCGACCCCGATGCGCTCGGAAAGTGGCTCGATGCGAATGGGTTCGTGATCGACGACGCCGCCAAAACGGCGGCTGCGACCTATGTCGCCGAGGGCATGGACTTCATCGCCGTCAAGTTCCGACCTGGCGCGACCACGACGAAGATGCCTCCGCTCCGTCTGGACACGCCGACCCACGACATGCGTGTACTTCTCCGCATGGCGCAGTCGGGGGCCGGGGAGACGACGGACATGGTGCTCTACGTGCTTTCCACGCAGCGCGTGCGACCCATGAATTTCCCGGAAGCCACGGTGTCTCCCGAAAAGATCTCGCTCGATGCAAGCGGCAAGTCGAACTACGACGAGGTCGCGCGGAAACTCATGGCGGAAGCAGCCGGGCGAACGTGGATCACGGAGTTTGCGGGGCTGGTGGATGGCACGACGTACGAGCAATCGTGTCGCGCGATACGAACGACGGGGCAAAAGCCGGTCGTCAACCCCATCGACGACGGAGATGCTTCCACGGACGCTTCTTCGCAGGACGCCGCTCTCGACGCGTCGGATGCTTCATCGCTCGCAGATGCTGCGGACGCAGGCTCGCTCGACGCTTCCCTCGATGGAAGCGCATATGCTTCGGGCGGCGAAGACGACGCCGGAGAAATCGTCAATCCGCCCGGCCCGGACCTGCCCCTCGCATGCAGCAGCGAAGATCTGTTCCGCCGCTTTCCGGGAACGGGCAGTGTCTACGTGACTCGGCTGCGCGGGGCGCTCTCCCGCGCTGCGCTCGCCGAGGACATGATGCTCGAGGCGCATCCGAAAACGAACGACGTACCCAGAACACTCATCGTCGGCGGCAACACGACCGCCAGCATCGCGGGCCAAAGTACACACGCGAGCGGTACGTTTCTTCTCATCGGGGCGACTTGCGTCGGCCTGGCGATCACCAAGCGCCGAAACACGCGGCGAACCTAGGAGGTCTGCTCCGGGGGCAGAGCGACCGCCCAGGAGAGCCGTCTACTTTGACGAGGTCCCACTTTACGTTGTGCGCAAAAGGCCCCACGTTCCATGGGGGCTGCGCCACATTGAGCCAGGCTCGCGCCGCGTGTCCTGATGCCTCGATGCACCAGCATGAAGCGTCCATGGAAGTGAAGGCGCATTCCACGGTGAAGTCGTGTACGGTCCGAAAGTTGCACGTTGTCTCGCAGACTCGACTTGCCGCCCCTTTCTCGTGAAGTTCGACCGTTAGCGAGGATCCAGCAGCGGAGACTCCGTAAGGCACGCACCATGAAACTGACTGCTCACATCTTGGGGATATTCGCCACCGCTACTGCGTTGGGATGTAGTGGGCCGCTCGATCGAACGGAGTTCGCGGAGCGTACCTGTGGTCCAGGGCTGGTCTTAGAGGGTATTCATCCGGCGGTGGACGGGACCTACGTTTCGGCGGTGGGGTTTGGAGCCAGCGACCCCTTCGGCAAGTTCGGCACGCCGTGCGCCAAGGCTCCTGATCGGCAAAGCTGCGCCAAAGCTATCGCAGAGGCTGTTCCCTCGAGCTCGTGGAACACGCAAGAACAGGGAGGCGCGGAGAGCGAACCGCGGCGCGGGTACTTTGTCGTCGAACGCGACGGAGCCGTCACGACGGCGGGTACCGTCGCTGCGGTCAAGGCGGTTTTGGGCTCGATCGATACGCCTTCCGAGGCTGTTCTAATCGCGTCTCTTGCGCACCGCGAAGCCGGCGTCAAGTGCGGTGAGAATCACGTCGTGAAGACCAACGGTGGCTTCG
>JAXLYO010000013.1:0-193402 GCA_046351415.1 Polyangiaceae bacterium
CCGGGCAATAGCAATCACGAGTCGGGTCTCGCGGTCGACGTCGACGACAACGCGGCTTGGCGCTCTGCATTCGAGGCGAACGGATTCAAGTGGCTCGGTGCGAGTGACCCGGTCCACTTCGACTACAAGGGGCCCGGGTCGATCGACATGGATGGTCTGTCGGTTTACGCGTTCCAGCGCCTGTGGAACCGCAATCACCCCGAAGACCTCATCGCCGAAGACAAGGACTACGGCACTGAAACCGAGAAGCGTCTCGCCAAGTCTCCGGTCGGAGGGTTTCCGATTGGTGCACAGTGCAACGACACGCCCGACGCTGGTCCCGATACGGGGGTCGTCATCGTTCCCATTTCGGAGGCGGGCGCGACGGAGAAAGATGGTGGCGCGACGGTCATGCCCGTGGCGCCCGGTGAAGAAGGTTGTAGTATGCATTCGGTTCCGTCCTCGGGTTCACGAGACTTCGCCGGCGCGCTGTGTGTGCTCGGTCTGGCGTTAGCTGTCCGCGTTCGTCGCCGCGTCTCTTGACCGAGAAAGGCGTGCGACGAGGGCCAACGCAGGCCAGAGCGGGAAGAAGAGGGGGATCGCGCCTGCCACGCGTGCACGCATCGATGCGCCGACGTAGCGAAGGCCGTCGCGATCGGTGAGTACGAACGATTGTCTCGATGTTCCGTTTCGCGTGACGACATCCGGTTCGAACGGGACGAACCGAAATCGCGCGAACCAGTCACACCCTTTCAGCACGTGCGCGAGCCATCGAGCTGCGCCGCGGTTTTCGTAGTGCAGCGTGCGCCCACCTTCGTCTTGGATCACGAAGAAACCGTACGCCGCCGCCATGATCCACGAGAAGAGCTCGACGCGACTCGTCGCCTCGATGAGGAAATGGAAGCAAAGCCCAACGTAGATGGCGCGCTTGCGAAATCGATGGTGCCAGAGGAGCACCGCAAGGCCGAGCTCGGTGACGATGGCCCCCAGCGCGAGGATGCTGCTGCCGCGTGAACTCGCGAGCGCCGAAATGAGCCAAGCTGGGACGCCGCGTGAAATGGCTTCTCCTGTGTGTCTCGAAATGCGGTCTGCGAGAACGACGCCGGAGCGCCAGTCTGAATCCAACAGTTTCGAGCCGCTCGATGCGAGGTAGACCAGCGACACTTGGACGCGTGCGAGCCACACCGGAAATGCGCTCACCGGCCGTTGCCCGCGACCGCGCGGAGCGCACAGAGAAAGAAGCAACGCGAAGAGCGCGAGGGAATACCGATTGTGGTGGAACTGTAGTCTGTCGAGAAGAAAGGAGTACACGAGCCCGAGGCCACTCACGGCAAGGGAGAGACGTACCGTGCGGCCGAAGACGACCAAGAGGGCAGCAATGAGGCGCACTGCCAGAATCGCGAGATACACCCCGGCAGGTGCGACGAGCGCAGGTGGCACGTCTGGCACGTGGAAATGATGAACGAAGTATCCGTCCCTCGCGTATGCGCGAATGGCCGTGACGCTCTGTACGCACAGCAAAAGGCCGAACAGGACGCGCACCGGAACGAGCGGCCGCCCGGGCTGTACGGCTCCGAGCACGTTCTTCACGGTGGCGCCTGGCCCGCGCAGCGCCACGGTCCGAAGAGGGTCGTCGTGCCTCGGTCCCGACCGTTGCGCACGACGTGGACTTCGAGTTCGAATCGGCAGGTGTCGACGTCGTCCATGTGTGCGCTCACGTCGTCGAGAGCGAGCCGGAGCCGCGCAAGAACGGCCCCCGATCCATAGGAGGCTGGAATCGGTCGACCAAACGTTCCGAGTTCGGGCTGCTTGACGCGCTCCCGCCAGCTTCTAGTCTCGAGCGCGCCGATGGCATTTCTTGCTTCCCACTCGCTTCCGGTGGCACCGCCCTTTCCGCCGCGGACGAGCTCGCGGCGCACGGCCGAGGCGGCGTCCGCACTCACCATCGTTCGGAAGAGCCTGAGCTCGACGGTCGAAGATTCATGAAACATCCAGAAGCCATACGCATGATCAGGTCTCACGCCGGCCGTGGCGATGAGGATGCCTTGAAGCGCGAGATAGACCGCTCCGAAAGCCGCGAGCGAAAGCGAGCGCAGGCGACCGCGCGACTTCTGTGGCATGGCCTCGGCATTTTGTCGGGTTTGCCCGTTGGAAACAAACTTTCGGGTTTTCGTGGCGACGTGTCATGATCCTCCATGAAGTGCGCGCTCTCGGAACCCGCCTCCCCGCTTCGAGCTCCTGGCTCGTCTGCGCCATCGCGCTGACGTCGGGTTGTGGCGAACGCCTCGCGAAGCCCGGGAGCGTCGCCTCCGACGAGGCCGTACTGCCCGCTGTACTGAGGCCGACCCAAACCGCGGCCCCTCCTTCCGAGCCTCCGCCTTACGTGGCTCCGCTCACCGCCGGAGAGGTCGAGTTCTCGAGCAAGCTCAATCGATTTTTCACCGAGCTCGGGAAGCTCGAAAAGGGGGCGGCGGTCGACGACGTGCGCGTCGTATGGTTCGGCGACTCGCACACCGCTGCGGACATGTCCACGGGCCAGGTGCGAAGAGCGCTCCAGGGGCGCTTCGGGGACGGAGGACGCGGACTCGTCCCCATCGGAGGGGCCTACAAGGGCTACCATCAGGACGGCGTCGTCGGAGGCACGTTCAAGCAGTTCGAGCTCGAACGCGGGAAGTACCACCGCGGACACTTCATCGGCGATGGCTTCTATGGGCTCGCAGGCATCGCTCTTGCGGCACATCGCAGCAGCGCGAGCGCTACCTCCGAGTACGTCGCCAAGAGCTCGCGCATCGAGATCTCATACCTTGCGCAGCCGCGGGGCGGCTCGTTCGACATCTACGTCGATCGTCATCGTATGGTGACCGTTCCCACAGGCTCCGTCGACGTGTCCGCAGCCTACCGAACGCTCAGCGTTCCCGAAGGCAACCACACCGTCGAGGTCAAAGCTCGTGGCGATGGTCCCGTGCGAATCTTTGGCGTCACGCTCGACCGCGCGCAGCTCGGCGTCACGCTCGACGCGCTCGGCATCAACGGTGCGCGTGTGAGCGGCATGCTCAATTGGAACGAAGCGCACTTCGCAGAACAATTGCGACATCGAAGCCCTCACCTCGTCGTCCTCTCTTTCGGCACCAACGAAGCCGTCGACGACGCGCCCATCGAATCGCACGAGCGACACCTCGTCGACGTCCTCGGTCGCGTATCGCGTGCCGTCCCGGAAGCAGGATGCCTCATCGTCGGGCCACCCGACATGGGAGTCGAAGTGAGCGGCGGGTACGTTCCCAACCTGAGGCTGCGTGACATCATCCGGATGCAGAGACGCGTCGCGGACGCCGCAGGCTGTGCATTCTTCGATCAGCAGGCCGCGATGGGGGGTGAAGGCGCGATGTTGAAGTGGGCAGAAGAGGAGCCCGTCCGGGCTGCGCGAGATCGCGTCCACTTCACGAAAGATGGCTACACGCTGCTCGGCACGGCGCTCTCGTCCGCTCTCCTACGTGCGTTCGATGCGGCTCGGGTCGATCCGAATCCCTGACCGTGATCGACGTTCGAGAGCTCAAGAAGACGTTCCGTGTGCAGAAGCGCGCTCCGGGGCTCGCGGGGGCCGTCTCTGCGCTCTTTGCCCCGAAGTACGAGGACGTCGATGCCGTGAAAGGAGTCTCGTTTCGCATCGAGCCTGGTGAGCGTGTGGGCTTCCTGGGGCCCAACGGTGCAGGCAAGACGACGACGCTCAAAATGCTCGCAGGGCTTCTGCATCCGTCGGGCGGCGAAGTGAAAGTCGGGGGCCACGTTCCGAAAGATCGCGGTCGAGATTTCCTGACCAGCATCACCCTCGTGCTCGGTCAAAAACAGCAGCTCAACTGGGATTTGCCGCCAAACGAGTCGTTCGAATTGAACCGAGCGGTCTACGACGTCGATCGCCTCGAATTCGAGCGCACGAAAGAAGAGCTCGTCTCGATCCTCGGCATCGCCGGTGTCATCGGGAAGCCGACGCGCCAGCTTTCCCTCGGAGAGCGCATGAAGTGCGAGCTCGCTTGTGCGCTACTCCACGAGCCGCGCTACCTCTTCTTGGACGAGCCCACCATTGGCCTCGATGTCATGACGCAGCACGCAGTGCGTGAGTTCATCCGTCGGTACAACGAGAAGCACGGAGCGACGGTCATGCTCACGAGTCACTACATGGCCGACGTCGAAGCACTGTGCCCTCGCGTCGTCATCATCGACGAGGGAGACATTCGCTTCGACGGGACGATCGCGGCGCTCGCCGCACGGGTGCAAACGGGCAAGAACGTGACGCTGACGCTCGAGTCCGAAGTGGCTCGTGAACGCCTGCTCGAGCTCGGGTCCACCCCGGAAGTCGAAGGGACTCAGGTCGTGTTTCGGGTCCCGGGTGAGTCGCTTCGAGACTTCGTCAGCGCAGCACTGCAAAAGCTCCCGGTCCGAGACTTCAATGTCCAAGATCCTCCACTCGAAGAGATGCTCTCCGCTCTCCTCGGAAAGAAGACGGCACACGCATGAAGCGGCGGCCAGGTGGCCATGCGTGGAGGGCGATACCGGCGTTCTTCCGTTTCGGTATCCAGCAGGCGATCGCGTATCGGGCCGAGATGCTCGTGTGGATCTTCTCCACGACGATGCCCTTCGTCATGCTTCTTCTGTGGGAGGCCGTCGCACAGGATGGCGCGATCGGAAGACTTGGACCGACGCAGTTTCGCATCTACTTCCTGGCGACGTATTGCGTTCGTCAAATCTGTGGTTCGTGGGTGTCGTGGCAGATCAATGCCGAAATGCGAGATGGCTCGTTCAGTCTTCGTCTTCTTCGGCCCGTGCACCCGATCTTCATGCTCGGCGTCGAGCAAGTCTCGACGACGCTCTTCCGCATTCTCATCGCCGTCCCCGTCGCGCTTGCGGGGTTTCTCTTCCTTTCGTACGGCACCCTCCACCTGTCGGCCGTGGGCGCCCTACTTTTCGCGCTTTCCCTCGTCGGAGGCTGGCTACTCACGTTCTACGTGAATGTCGTTGCGGGGTTGTTTGCGTTCTACACGGATCAGAGCACGAAGCTCATGGACTTGTGGACGACGATGTTCTTCGCCTTCAGCGGCTACCTCATTCCGACAGAACTCTTTCCCGTGAGCGTCCGTTCGCTCGTCTCCTGGTTGCCTTTCCGATACCAGCTTGGGTTTCCCGTCGAACTCATGACGGGACTTACCTCGCCAGAACACGCCCTCGTGCCGCTCGCGGTCCAGTGGTCGTACGTCGCGGGGGTCGCCGCGGTTGCGCACCTGCTCTTTCGTCGAGGCGTCGTTCGCTTCGGGGCACAGGGGGGCTAGCCTTTGAAGACGCTCCGAACACGCGGTCGAAGACGTTCACTCGTGGCCGCCCAGCTACGCACGTCGCTCTCGGCGGCGATGCAGTATCGCGCAGACTTCTTCGTCGATGGACTCGTCGAGGTGCTGTGGATGTCCTCAGCCATCGTTCCTTTGTGGGTCGTTTTCTCCATGCGTACGTCGCTCGCGGGGTGGTCGGCAAGTGATGCATTGCTCGTCACCGCGTTCTTCACGATTCTCCAAGGGGTCATGGAGGGCTTCATCGCGCCGAGCATGCTTGCCGTCGTCGAACAGATTCGGAAAGGCACGTTCGACTTCGTGCTCCTCAAGCCCGTGGACAACCAACTCTACGTCTCGACGGCGAAGATCCAACTCTGGAAGTGCATCAACATCCTGACCGGGCTCGTGCTCATCGGCATCTCCATCGCCAAATCGGGGCATGTGCCCTCGGCGATAGCGGCCCTCCATGCATGCGTCATGCTTCTTGCGGCGTCGGGCATCCTCTATGCCATTTGGCTCATGGGGGTTTCGCTCTCGTTCAAGTTCGGTCGTATCGACAACCTGACATACTTGTTCGTGTCCATCTTCGACGCAGCCCGGTGGCCGAGCAGCGTCTTTCGCGGCGTCGTGCGCATCCTCTTCACCTACGTCATTCCGCTCACGATCATGACGACGTTTCCTGCGCGCGCCCTTCTCGGCAACTTGCACGCTAGGGAAACCGCGGTTGGAGTGACTGTTTCCTTGGCGTTTCTCGTCCTGTCTCGCTTCGTGTGGAAGCTCGGCCTCGCGCGCTATACTTCGGCGAGTAGCTGAACGTCACTCAGCGGGAAGGGGAGGGGCGCCCTTTTGGTTGCTGGACCAACCTGCGTAGCCCGCTGCGAGTGCCTTGTAGAAGAGGTCGCCGATCACCTCGGCGCCCGCCGGCGTAGGATGCGTGAGATCGCCCGAGCAGAGCTGCGGCTTCGCATTCAACCAGCGCCCCATCGAGCCTTCTCCACCCATCGCCTTCCACGTGTTCCAGAAGGCGACGCCTTCCTTCGCCGCGATTTTCTGCTGGAGGTCGACGATCTTCATGAGGACGCGATTCGAACGAAGGCGTCCGTTCGCGTCACGCTCCGCCCGATCGAGCGGTGACGCTACCAAGATCGAAGCGCCGACGGCCGCCCGCTTCCACTTCTGGAGGACCGTCGAGAGCGTCTTTTCGTACTCGGGGGCGTTGATGCCTCCGTCTTCGCTTTCGTTCGTGCCGAATTGCAAGACGATGAGTGCGGGCTTCCGGAGGTCGAACTGTTCACGCAAATGTTCTTCCGGAACGGGTTCCCACATCTTCATGCGTGCGCCAAGTGCGCCAAGCGCGTCGACGACGACGCCGGGGGCATCGCGTTCGAGAGCGACGCCATACACTTTTAGTTCGCCCCGGCCTGCTGCGCGGAGCGTCATCTTTGCTTCGCCGTCGGCGACGTCGACGCGGTGGATCGCCGCGTGCGCGGAACCTGCGTCCTCGTCTTTGGTGGAGAACGTCTGCGGGGCCTCGCCCGAAACTTTGACCTCTATGTCACCACCACCGGGTTGCGCCAAGTAGTAGACGTCGAAGTGCGAAACTTTGCGGCCATACGTTCCGCTCGAGGCAGTCCCGAAGGTTGCCGAGCTCCCAGGAACACCCCGAAAGACCGCACCACCGAGCCCGTACTCGGCGTTCTTTGCGAGTGGCCCGCTGATGCGGTTCGCGGTCCAACCGGAGCTCGCGTAGTGCATCACGTCGTTGTGGAAATACCATTCCCACGCGTTTGCCACGAGAATGAACCCGTGACCGGCGTCGCCGAAGCGTGTCTGGAGTTTCCGGCGTAGCGTACCGGATACGTAGTCGCTCGTGATGACCGAATCACCATAGTGCAGGACGCGGGTGACCGCCTTGTCCTTCTTGGAGATGGTATCTGCCAAGTGCATGTAGAACGCATGCATTGCCTCATCGCCTTCGATCGCGACGGAGCCAGCGGTCTTGGCCAATACCTCCGGGTCGACCACGACCGGCTTGTCTGGCAAGGCGTTCGCAACGGATGACCGGTTTTCCGATGCGCCGAGCGCCTGATCGCCTACGGTGGGAGGAGGTGCGGGCGCCGCAGGGGTCGTTGTGGCGACCGCGGCCGCGGAAGGGGCGCCCGGAATGGAGATGGTCCGAAAGCGAGCGAGCT
Source organism: Polyangiaceae bacterium (assembly GCA_046351415.1). Classification (GTDB taxonomy): domain Bacteria; phylum Myxococcota_A; class Polyangia; order Polyangiales; family Polyangiaceae; genus JABFRG01. The sequence goes on from JAXLYO010000013.1 coordinate 7,490, forward strand.
TTGGCGAGAGGTACGGAATGGCGAGCAGGACGAGGAGCACGCCGACGGCGGCGGTCGGTTTGCTCACGAATGGGCTCTCGTCCTTCACGGCCGTAGTACTAGGGTGTATCTCATGACCTCTCTCGTCAGCTCCGCGGCGGGGCAGGCCCGTCTGCGTCGTCGCTCCTCCTCAAATAGCAGCAGTATTCGTCGTCGTCGGTCCTAGCCTACGGACCTGCCGCGCTCGCGGATCCTCGGTCCGAGGTTGCGAGATACACCCTAGTCAAACCCGCGCAGAAACGAAAGGTTTCAGACACGACCTTCCGGGTTCGAGGTAGCTTGCGCGCGTGGCATCACTGCAGGTCTTTCACGCGGAGGCCCTCGGATGGCTGGCTGCGAATACCGCGCCCCCCGGGTCGTGTGTCGTCACGTCGCTACCAGACGTGTCCGAGCTTCCCGGTGTCCCATTCGATGCATGGCGCTCCTGGTTCGTGGGGGCCGCGCGAGCCGTGATCGAGTGGGTGCCCCGTGAGGGGGCGGCGGTGTTCTTCCAGAGCGACATTCGGCGTGCGAACACGTGGGTCGACAAGGGGTACCTCGTGCAGCGTGCCGCGGAAGAGGCCGGCGCCGTGCTTCTGTGGCATCGCATCGTTTGTCGCAAGCCTGCGGGTGGCCCTTCACTCGGCCGGCCGACGTATTCACACATGCTCTGCTTTACGCGTCGCGACACGCTCGAGCTCGCCGATCGCGTCCCGCGGCCAGACGTGCTGCCCAGCGCTGGGTTCATGCGCACGCCGAAGGCGATGGGGGTGGAGGCGTGCAGGGTATCGTGCGAGTTTCTACGCGACGTGTTTGGTGCAACGACCATCGTCGATCCGTTCTGTGGCCGCGGCTCGGTACTTTTCATGGCCAATGAACTCGGCATGGACGCGATTGGCGTCGACCTGTCTGCACGGTGCTGTAGCGCTGCGCGACGGGGGCCGAGAGTGCTAGGGCACATCTCATAACCCCTCCCGTGGCTCTGCGGCGGGGCGGACCCGCCTGCGTTGTCGCTCCTCCTCGAATAGCAGCAGTATTCTTCGTCGTCGCTCCTAGCATTCGCGCCCACCGCGCTCGCAGATCCTCGATCCGAGTTCATGAGATGTGCCCTAGAATAGCGGGAGATGCGCGGTTTCGGTCTCACCTTCGCTCTTCTCCTCGCCTGCGCGAGCAACGGTGCCAGTAGCGACGAGTTGCCGCGCGAGGCGCCAGCTGGTCGCACGACGAACCCGGATGGCGCCGCGTACCCTACCGATCACATTGGCCCCACTGCGCGCAAAGGAACACTGCGTGGCGATCGCATGCCCAACCTCTCGTTTCGCGCCTATCTCGGCGGTGATCGAACGAAGCTCGAGACGCGCTCCCTCGCAGACTTCTACGATCCGGAAACCAAACGCATCAAGCTCATTCATCTCGTCGCGGTCGCCTACTGGTGCTCGATCTGCCGAGGTGAGATGAAGGAAATTGCGCCACTACAGGAGAAACTCCGAGAGGCAGGCGTCGTGCAGCTCGCGGTGCTCATCAGTGGCGCCGTGAATGGCGTAGGGCCTTCGCTCGCAGAGTTCGACGACTGGCACACAGCTTACGGCCTCCAGTACGACTTCGGGTTCGATGTCCGCGGAACGCAGCTCTCTGCCATGGGCTTCAGCGGCGTTCCCTGGAACGCGCTCATCGACCCTCGCAGTATGGAACTCTTGGCGGCTACGGTCGGAGCGCCGCTCAGTGTTCAAGCCTACGTCGACGCGGGGCTCGAATTCGTGTCCAAGTATCCGTCGTCGTACCCACCGTCAGTCCCCTGACGGCACGTTGGTTTCGTTCGCGCTTCTTTTTCCGAAATTTTCCTCGCCGCCCGATCGACCCATCGCCAGCGGCTGAATTGGAGGCCGCCCACGATGAACGAAGGGTGGCACAGTGCGTGCTACCCGAACGGAGCCCATGCGCAACCTCTTCCACTTCTTCTTCCCCTCGCTTCTCGTACCCGTCGCTCTCGCATGCGCCAGCGCCGCACCCGAAGCCGCCCCCGCGGACGCCGGTACGCATACGGACGCACAAGCACCGGAGACCCAGGCACCGGACGCAGGGGACCCCGCTTGCGCGGACTACGACGCAACCGTTCAAGCGGGACTCGATGCCGAACGCGTGAGGCAAAAGCTGAAGTATGCAACTATCGCGTCCTGGACCGAGCGCTGCGGCATGCACGTGTACGTGACCCATGACGAGCAGTCGCCTCCCATCACGGATGCCTCGTTCTGGCGCATTGGAAGCGTCACGAAGACCTACGTTGCGGCAACGGTCCTGCGCCTCCTCGAACAAGGGAAGCTCTCGCTCGAGGATACGATCGACAAATGGTTTCCGTCCTTTCCCCGAAGTTCGACGATCACCGTTCGTCACTTGCTCAATCATACGAGCGGCATCTTCAACTACACGGATACCAAGACATTCCGTGATTCGATCACGAGCTCGCCGAAGAAGGTACTCACGCCGGAGGAGCTGATCGCGATGGCCAGCGAGCAAGAACCCACGGGAGAACCAGGAGCGTCGTTCTCCTACTCCAACACGAACTACGTGCTCCTCGGCCGCATCATCGAGGCCGTGACCGGCGAGAAAGCGCACGTCGTCATCCGTCGCGAAGCGATGGACCGCGCCGGTTTGACGCAAACCTTTCTGGATGGCCAGGAGGCGGTGCCTGGTGACTTTGCGAAGGGGTACGCGAACGGTCAGGACGCGACGAAGGTATTCGATCTCTCGATTGCATGGACCGCGGGGGCTATGGCGACCACGCCTGCGGACCTACTCCTCTGGCTACGCGCCATGTACATCGATCAGAAGGTCGTGAGCGCGTCTTCCTTCACGCAGATGACCACCAGCGTTCCTGGCGCAGGATACGGACTCGGCGTGCAGATCACGGACGCGAAATCGGCGCCTGTCGCTGGACGAAGTTTCGGACACGGCGGATCCATCTTCGGCTACCAGACGAGCGCGCTTGCGTTCCCAGACACGAAGTTCGCCCTCGTGGCGATCACCGGTGCTTCCGAGGGAAGCCCGAATGGTCTCGTCGTCGCGGCCCTCGGCGCGTTCAAGGCGCTCAAGGCCACGCCGTAGCGAACGAGGCAGCGCCACCCTTCATTGTTGCGTGAGGGCAGGCGTGACCCACTGAGCTTCCAGCCAATCGAGGGCGACGGGCGCGCTTCGAAGTGCACGGTCGACTGCACGTGCCATTTCCGCACCCCGCTCGTCCGCCGCACCGTACGCGCGCGCATAGAGCACCCAATTGGATAGCTCGTAGCGCGGCAAGAGCATCGCATATGAATGCGACTCGAACGCCGAAAGAACGCCGAGACCTTCTTCGGCATTCGCGCAGGAAAAGAGTCGCAGACTCACATCGAACAGGAGCGCTCGAAGATCCTCGAAGGCGCGGTCTGGATCCGACGCGATGCTCTGGAGGAGGTCGTCGAATGCCTTCTCCGGATATCCCGACGCTTCCACGGCGTCGGCCATCGCCGGCACCTGACTCTCCAGGAACGAGCTCTTCGGTGCATGTCCGAGAAGACGACCGACGAGATACACGTCGAAAGCGCTGGCGATCGATTCACCGAGGAAAAGTGCGTGCACGGACAGTGGCGCGTTGGGCGTGCCGAGAGCACGCGCGGCCAAATGATGCCACGCAACGTGCGCCACGACGTCGGCCTCGATGTCGTGGGTCGTCAGCACGTCGCCGCCTCCAGTAGCGCCCCAGAACGTCAGGTTGAGGAGAAGGGCCTTGTCCCAGCGACCTCGATCGCGTTCCGGTAGCACTCGGAATGTGTAGTTTGCACGTTCAAGGACACGCTTCAGGTCCGCGTAGAGACCCACGTGGCGAAACGACTTTTCGTCACCGATGTCGAGATCGCCGAGCATGCACGTCTGAAAAAGCGGCGTTTCGGAGGTGGGCTTCTGCGTGCCTGGCATGTTCGCGTTCTAGGCCGCCTTCGTTTCGAGGTCCATGGGAAGCTTCTGCTGCTTCCACGCGCCTTTGCGAAAGAGGTGGCCGGCGATGCTGGATTGCACGGCATAGGCCACCGTAATCGCGACGAACACACCAGTCGGTCCCATGCCCACCAGGCGCGAAAGCACGTAGGCGAGCGGAATCTTGAACAACCAGAACGCGCCAGCATTCACGAGCATGGGAGTCTTCGTATCGCCGGCGCCATTGAACGCTTGCACGGTCACCATGCCGAAGCCAAAGAACACGAAGCCGATCGCCACGATGCGCAGACACGCGCTGCCGAACGCGATCGTATCGGCGTTCGCCGACATCATGGAGAGGATGGGGTGCGCGAAAACGGCAAAGCTCCCGCCAATCAAGGCGAGGAATACGACGTTCATGCGTGCGATGGCTCTTACACTCGCAGCAGCTCGTTCGGGTTCCCCCGCCCCGAGGTTCTGTCCGACCAGGGTGGCCGAAGCGCCCGCAAGCCCCCACGAAGGAAGAAGCGCGAAGATCGCGAGACGCATAGCAATCGTGTATCCGGCGATCGCTGCGCTGCCAAAACCCGACAGGATCCGAACGAGGCCGAGCCAGCTTGCCGTTTCGATGAGCACTTGAAACGATGCGCTCGATGCGATCCGCAAGAGATCGACGATGAGCTTCCATCGAGGTACGAGGTAGCGCAGCGCGATGGGTAGAATGCTGCGTCCCCTCACCAGACAGAGGATCTGATAGAGCACGCCCGTTCCTCGACTGACGGTCGTTGCGATGGCTGCGCCGAGGACGCCCCACTTCGGAAATGGGCCAAGGCCAAAGATGAGACACGGCGCCAAGAGCATGTTGAGGATGTTGGCGAGCCAGAGAGTGCGCATGGCGGTGGCGGCGTCACCGGCCCCTCGCAGTGCCGCATTGATCACGAAAATGAGAAAGATGGTGAAGTTGCCACCCATCATGATGGCGGCATAGCGCCAACCGTACGTGACGACTTCGGGCTTCGCGCCTGCCAACCGCAAGAGCGTGGGGGCGAACGTCGCACCCAAGATGCCCAAGACCAGGGAGCAGGAGGTCGCGAGCAACATCACTTGCGCTGCGCTCTTGGCTGCGCCTGCGACGTTCTTCTCTCCGACCCTCCTCGAGATAGTGGCGGTCGCGGCTGCGGCAAGGCCCATCGCGAGTGCATAAACGATGGACAAGATCGATTCCGTCAGCCCAACGGTAGCTACGGCTTCGTCACCGAGCTTCGAGACGCAGAGAATGTCGACGACGGTGAGCAGCGACTCCATCGACATCTCGAGCACAGTTGGAATCGCGAGCAAGAGAATTGCGCGATGAATGGGAATCGCGGTGAGGTCCTGCTTCGTACCGCGAATGGCCTCGCGCACGGTCGACCAGAGGGTCGGCGGCACTTCGGGCGGCGAAACAGGGGACATGAGGCGAGGAAAAATGGAAATTCGTGATGTCGAACAAAGGGATATCCGAATGTCCGAGCTCGAAAGAATCGCGAGCTGCTCTTTTGTGGGGACAGTTGTCCAGCTTTTGTCGCACTTGTGCCACACTCTGCAAGTAATGGCGAAAGGAGCCGATACCAGACTTGCCCTCATGCGCGCCGCAGAAAAGCTCTTTGCGGAAAAGAGCGTGCGCGCTGTTTCCCTTCGCGAAGTGACGGCGGCTGCGGGTCAACGCAACGTTTCCGCTGTCGTCTACCACTTCGGTAGCAAGACAGAGCTGCTCGAGTGCGTCCTCGAACGTCACTCGGAACCCATGCAGCTCCTCTTCCAGGAGCGTCTCGCGCTGATGGAGAACGACCCGAGTGTAAGCATGCGGAGCCTCATCAAGATGCTCATCGAGCCGCTCGCTGCGAAGCTCGACGACCCCGATGGAGGGAAGGACTACCTTGCGCTCTGTGCGCAGCTCGCGGCTAGTCCTGACTATCCGCTCACGGAACGCAGAGCAGCCCAGGCACCAGGCGCGATGGCGCTCACGCAGAAGCTTCTGTCGTTCGCACCACCGATTCCGCCGCTGCTCTTCCCGTTCCGCATGATGCGCTTCGCGAACATCCTTTATCTGTCGTTCGTCGACTACATGCGACTTTCATCTGCGGGTCTGCAGATTCCCCGTGAAGCGTTCATCGAGGAGCTCACGACGGCACTCGAACAGACCGTCACGGGGCCGATCCCCGCGACGGCCGTCTGAGCGTTTCCTTCCTCAAGGAAGCGGCGCTGCAGCGAGGGTGTCGCCGACGTCACCGGGAGCACCACCGCGAGGGTTGCGATCGCCGAGCCCAAGCTGGCCCGCGCCGTTGATGCCCCAGCAGCGAAGGCTCTTGTCGCTGAACACGCCGCACGCGTGCTGCGGACCGGCTGCGGCAAAGTCGAGCGTGCGACCACTGCCGAGTTTGGCATAGGGAAGCGCGTCACCCATGCTGCCAGTCGATGAGCCGCGCTGGAGCTTGTCGCCTTGGCAAAGCTGACCATCGTCGTTGTCCCCGAAGCATTTCAGCTTGCCGTCGTCGAGTTTCGCGCACGAGAAGCCTAGGCCGAGCGCCATCTCGACCACGCTGCGTCCTTGTCCGAACGTAGCCTTCGGAATCGCGTCGCCGATGTTGGCCGGTGTGGTGCCATAGCCGAGCTCCGTCTCGGTTCCCAGATTTCCACCGGCGTTTGCGCCCCAACATCGGACGGTCGCGTCGTCGAGGACCGCGCAGCTGTGGTTGCCACCCGCGAAAATGTGTTTGGCCTTCCGACCCGTTCCGATGCTCGCTGCGGGGAGGTTTGCTCCCATGTCCGCAGCCTTTCTTCCGCGGGCGTCCGTGTCACCAAGGGCGAGCTGGCCGAATTGGTTGTTGCCCCAGCACTTTACGGTGTCATCGTCCAAGAGCGCGCACGCGTGTGCTTGACCCGCGACGATGTCTTTCACCGTGCGGCCCGCACCCAAGTCGACCTTCGGAAGCGCGTCGCCCATGTCGCCGGGGCTTCGACCCACGTAGACGGCGTTCGACCCCTGACCGAGTTGTCCGCTTCCATTTCGGCCCCAGCACTTGACGCTCTTGTCGTCGAGCAGTGCGCAGGTGAAGTCGACACCGGCGGCGAGCTTGAGCGCGGTTCGTCCGTTGCCGAGCTTCAATTCCGGTAGCGCCGAGCCCATTTGACCAGGTTGCTTGCCGCGACTCTGATTGTCTTCGAGGCCGAGCTGCCCTTGCTCGGCGCTGCCCCAGCACTTGACGGCACCCGTCGCGAGGAGCGCGCAAACGTGACTGTCGCCAAGGGCGACCTGGGTAACCTTCACCCCCGCGCCCAGATCGACCGCCTGCAAGGTGGCCATGCTACCCGCTTCTCCTCCGCGGTCAGTCGTCGTACCGTCGCCAAGCTGACCGGAGTCGTTTCCGCCAAAGCAAAAGAGACGTCCATCATTGTAAACTGCACATGTCGTCCGCGCGCCGAGGGCGACATCGCGGAACTTTTCGTTGCGAAGTTTGCTGCCGCCGTCGCTCGTGCCGCCGTCGCTTGTGGTCGCGTCGTTGTCGCTGGCGCCATCGGCGTTCGAAGAGGCGTCCGACGTCACGCCACCGTCCGTGCTCTGTGCACTCGTCGGGCCGCATGCAAAAACCGCAGCCCCCGTCATCAGAGCCAAGAGGGTCGGAAGTGCGTAAACGTAGGCATGATGGTTGGAAGCCTTCATCGTCGGGGACCTTTCAGGGAAGGAAGGGCGGTTGCTTCAAAACTAAGTAAACTAGATTAGTTTGTGAAGCGCGTGTTTGCGTCAAGAACGACCCGCGCACGACAGGCTATTCCCACAGCTTGCATGCGTACATGCGAACACATTGCGTGACGCGAATTATTTCACGAGAAAGAGAACGATTTCGAGGGCGATCAGGATCGCAACACCCGCTTCGAGGAGCATGCTTCGCTTGTGGCGCGTCAGGTCTCCGATGATCTGGAGCGAGTCGCGAATCATGGCGAGCTTGTGGTCGAGGGCACGATAGCGGTCCTCGATGCCAAAGGAGCTTCGAAGCTCACGATGAAGGCGGTCGAGGACCTCGTCATCCCACGTCGAAACAGGAGAGTCGAGGAGTGCGAGTGTGAAGATGACGCGATTGCGAAGCCTCAGACCTTCACCGATGAATCGATTCAGCGTTCGCACACTCCCACGGAAGCCGCCTCCCTCGGCGACCTCGTCGGCGAGGACGTCGAGTCTGCCGAGGATGCGATCGACGTCGTCTTCGTAGTACTCCATGGCGGCGGACTGCCCTACGACGAGGCCAACGAGTTCGACGATCGGCACCGTGAGCTCCCCGACGACGAGCTTGTCGAAGCCGGCTGCGGTTCGTTCGCCCGGGGCCACGACGATGGAGAAGTCTTCGACGAGCGGTGCATGCGGTTGCGGGCCCGACATGCTGTCCAGGCGGGCAAGGAGAGGCTTCTGCGCTTCTGTCGTCGTGTTGAAGAAAACGACGACCCCGAAGTCGTGCACCATCGCGTAGCTGCCTTCCTTCAGTCGAAGGAGCGCCTGCGTCTTGTCCGCTTTGATGACCTCGTCCGGCAGACCCGAGAGGAAAGCTCGCACCGAAATCGCGTCTGCGATCGCATATGCGTGTACGTTGGGCGCCGGCGATTCCATGGGGTCCCAGAGCCTAGCTGCAAACGGGTGCGCTCGGTAGGCGTGTCCGTTGTCTTCGTGTCACGAAGGCGTAGTCTTTGGCGATGGACATCGTTTTCTACTACGGGTCGGGCTCTCCGTTCGCCTGGAAGGTGTGGCTCGCGCTCGAGTACAAGAAGATACCGTATGACCTGCGGGTACTCTCGTTCGACAAGGGCGAGACCCGGACCGATGCGTTTCGCGCCGTGAACCCTCGCGGAAAAGTGCCCGCCATCAAGGACGGCCATTTCGCGCTCTGGGAGTCTTCTGCCATCGTCGAGTATCTGGAGGAGAGGCAGCCTTCGCCGACGCTTTTTCCGGGCGACGCCATGAAACGCGCACGCGCACGTCGCATCGCCATCGAGACCGATACGCTCTTTCATCCGATTCTGCGGAGGCTCGTCAAAGAAACACTGCACAAGCCGAGCGGGGGCGGCGACGAGAACCTGATTTCTGTCGCGCAGGAAGAACTCGGTGCGGAACTTCGCCGCTTCGAGGGGTATCTCCTCGGTGACTATTTCGCGGCTGACCTGTCTGTTGCGGACTTCGCGTTCTACCCCATGCTCGCCACGGTCGATCGGCTCCATGCGCGCATGCCCAAGTATTCGGTTTCGCACAAGGTCGGTCCAAAGCTCCGTGCATGGCAAGCGCGCATCGAAGCGCTCCCGTTCTTGGAAAAGACGATTCCTCCTCATTGGCGTAGCTGACGGGGTGTTCGTGATGGCTGGCCTGACCCCGTCTTGATGGACACCTTTCGAACGCAACTCTCCAAACCAGTAAAGAGCCGGCGCTGAACTACTCGGTGAAGTGGTTCCAGAACGTGTCCTGGAACAAGTAGAAGCCGGATAGTTCAGTTCGAACTGCTTCTGTACTAGCTTCCCCTGCCGTGCTTTTTACCGGCAGCACCTACGCAATCTTCCTCGCTCTGACCTACGTGGTCTTCTGGAGCTTGCGTACGCGCAGAGTGCTTCGAGCACTCTTTCTGGTGATTGCAAGCTACACGTTCTACGTGTGGGGTACCTACGAGACGGTCGTCCGAGAGAACCAAGACGTACCCTTTGGCGCCTATGGTTGGAGTGCGCTCTGCCTAGGCGTCATCTTCGTGGGGAGCTCGCTCGACTACGGCCTTGCGCGCCTCCTCCACCGCACGGAGACGCCATGGAAGCGAAAGGGGCTCCTCCTCCTTTCGGTGAGCTACTACCTCGGCGTCCTCGCGATCTTCAAATACTACGACTTCGCCGCGGACTCGATCGCATCCCTATTGTCGTTCGCAGGTGCTTCTTACAAGCCGAAGCTGCTGCACCTCGTGCTGCCGTTCGGCATCTCGTTCTTCACGTTCGAGACGATGAGCTACACCATCGACGTCTATCGTCGCGAGCTCGAGCCAGCAAAAAGCTATCTCGACTACCTGCTGTTCGTTTGCTTCTTTCCGCATTTGGTCGCCGGGCCCATCGTGAGACCGCACACGATGCTTCCGCAACTAGCGGCAGAGCCGAAGGCCTCTGACGAGAAGCGCAGCGAAGGGCTCTATCTCATCGCCAAAGGTCTCGTGAAGAAGGTGACGATCGGAGACTATCTGTCGTCGTTCGTCGTCTCGGGCTTGTTCGAACGACCCGAGACCTACTCGTCGCTCGAGACGCTCGTCGGTGTATACGCCTACGCCATCAAGATCTACGCTGACTTCTCTGGCTACACGGACGTGGCTATCGGCAGCGCAAAGCTCTTCGGGTACGACCTGCCTCAGAACTTCGACCGCCCGTACCTCTCTTCGAATCTCCAAGAGTTCTGGCATCGGTGGCACATCTCCCTTTCGTCTTGGCTCCGCGACTACCTCTACATTCCGCTCGGAGGGTCTCGCGGGAGCAGCATCGCGACCTATCGGAACTTGATGCTGACCATGGTGCTCGGCGGGCTGTGGCACGGTGCTTCCTGGAACTTCGTGATATGGGGCGCTCTCCATGGGGGCGCACTCGCGGTCACTCGCGCGTATCAGAGAAGGAGAGGCGCACACCCTTCGGCGGCGCCTCTGCGCATTCTGTCGCAGGTTCTCACGTTTCACTATGTATGCTTTGCATGGATCTTCTTCAACGCGAAGACGTTCGGTCTCGCCACGGACATCTTGCGCAACTTCGGTACGCTCACCTTCGGCTTCGGACACATCCCGATGCGAGCCGTGCTCGTACTCGGGTGTGGTGTGGCGCTGCACGTCATCCCGAAGAAGTACGAGCTCATGTTGCGCGACTTCTTCGGCCGAAGCCCAGCCGTATTCCAGGGGGCGGCGCTCGCGGCAGCAGCCTATTTGCTTCACTTCACTCGCGGAGAGCGTAGCCTCGGCTTCATCTACGGGCAGTTTTGATGAAGACGCAAAAGGCGCGACGAATCTGGGGCTCGGTGGACGTTCTCTTCGCAGTCGTGCTCGCGTTCGCTGTGTTTCGTGGTTTGCCCGCACGCGTTCTGTGGGTGGACGTTCCGGCTGCGCTCGTTGCGCTTTCGTTTGGTGTTGGCGGGGCAGCGCTCTGTTTCGGGGTCCCCTGGGCCAAGAAGCTTCTGCGCGTCGCGACCCTGGCCACGACGGGAATCGGTGCCTTGTTCATCGTAGTGCTTTGCTTTGGTATCGGCTTCCTCGCCGGCGTCCACGCACCCGTGGGTGGCGGAGGCGCGCTGCTTGGAGCTCTCATCGTGCTCTTGCTCGTTCCATATCTGGTCGTATTTCCGCTCGTGCAATACAAGTTGCTCGGAGATAGGTGAATACTGCACGGGTATCGTTCGGGCTCGCCGCGGCAGCGCTGCTCAGCGCCGCAGTGGGGTACGTTGTGGGCCGAGGCGGGAGCGAGACGGGGCCCGTCGTCGGCTCCCTTTGGCATGCATCGACGCTTCGCGAGAGGGTCACCTTGGACACCCAGGCGCTCGTCACTCAAAAGATGGGAAAGCAGGCGTTGCTCGAGCGCGTCGAAGGCACAGGAACCCTCCTGCCCGGTGCGCTCCGTGGTCTCTCGATGGCACCGGGGCGTGATGGTCTGCGACTGCGCGCCGACTCCGAATGGGTGTACATTACACCCACAGATCTTCTCGCTGCGCAGGCCTATGATCGTGCACAATCGACCGGAATTGGCCTTACCTTCGGGGTCGACTTTGCCAAGGTCGATGCTCTTGCGAAGGCGCGGCTCGGCCGCCGCATGCCGGCATCGCCACGATACGAGCGGGTGCGGTTCAGTGCCCCCTTTTGGGCGGAGGCGCCCACGCGCCCTGCGCTCGACGCACAACCCGCCGGGCTCCGCGCGCGCGCATTCGCCGGCGCAGACTACCTCGCGCGAGTCACGCACGACGACGGCACGTTTCGTTACGAGGTGAGAGCGACGACGGCTGAGGAAGCCGCGGACTACAATTGGGTGAGGCACGCCGGCACCGCCTGGTTCTTGGCGCGTGCTGCGCGCCTCAGCGGAAGCGCTTCTCATCGCAACGCCGCCCAGAAGGCGCTCCGGGCTCTCCGAACGTCGGCGTATCAGTCGTGCGGCGCCTACGCGTGCATCGGCAAAGGCGAGAGCGTAGCGGAACTTGGTGCGAGTGCGCTCGGGCTGCTTGCGTTCCTCGAGTTCGACCGAGAAAGCAGCGAAGCCGCGTTCACGGACGAGGTCGCGAAACTCTCGGCCTTCCTTCTTGCTGCACAGAAGCCGAACGGTGACTTCAACCACGGCTTCGACCGTCGCACTGGAGCGTTCGTGGACACGTTTCGCATGTACTACAGCGGAGAGGCGACGCTCGCTCTTGCGCGTCACGCCGCTTTGAATACCCAGGCGACTTCCTCGCGCGACGCAGCAAGCAGGGCGCTTCAATTCCTCGCGGAAAAGAGCTGGCACTTTCCTGGAAGTCGCTACTACGTGAGCGAAGAACATTGGACTTGCCTCGCGCTCGAAGAGCTTTGGGACAAGGCGCCAAGCGAAGTAGGGCTGCGCTTCTGTCTCGACTGGGCCGAGGTGATCCGAGCACAACGCATTCGGGAAGGGCAGGGGCCCGATGCGGACGTGGGCGCCTCACGCGTCGCGCCCGTTTTCGCCCCGCGCCTGACGCCCGTCGCGAGTCGTGCCGAAGCATTGACGGCCATCCTCGCCGTCCTGCGTCGATCGGGAAGGCTTCCTTCCGAGCGAACGCGCCTCGAGGAGGACGTGCGCGCGTCGCTCACGGTCCTTGCGAAGTATCAGTTTGGCTATGGCCACCCTACGGCTGTGCTGGTCGCCAACCCCACGCTCATGCATGGGTCGTTTCCAACGAGCCGCACCCTTTGGGACGTCCGTATCGATTCAGTGCAGCATGCAGGTAATGCGTTCTTGAACTTCGCTGCCACAGAGGACGGCGTCGCGCTGGTAACTCGCTAGCGTCCTCCCGAGCACTGCGTTCGCGCTCCTCCGTGAATGCCTTGCGATGAGCGGAAAATCGCACGATGCTTCGCGCGAGATGCTTCATCCCACGATGTGGGAGACCTCGATATTCTCGCAAGGATCGCACGGTGGTTATGTGTAGGTTCCAGCAAAAGAGTACAAAAAATTGCCAAGTGACTCCGTCTGGTTAGATTGAAACATAGGTGCGAGAGATTGACGTTTGCTTCTCAAGGCCCACACGGGCGCGCCGGCAGAGCTCCCAACGGAGACTCTCCAACGTCGACTACGCACGCGAAGGTGAGAGCCTTCGTCACTGGACGACTTGCGGATTCTCTGCAGGCCGGAAGGTCGTTGTTCGAAAAGGAGTATCCGAATGATACGAGCCAATGCATCTGCGAAAGAACCGATCTCGGGCGTTCACAGCATCCATGGTCTTTCGCTCAATGAGGCGCTTTCCTATCTCGAGCGCGCACACGGCGACGAAATTCAAGCCGCGTACGCACTCGCCGTAGATCGAAACGCACTCGACGGGTCCGTCTCCGATCCCGACGATGCAGAGGTTCATCACTCGCTCTTCCTCCTTCGCCGCGCGCGTGGGCTTGCAGCACCGAGCTTCGACCAGCTCCGTCTGCAGCTTCGCAGTCGCGCAGCCTAACGCGCCACGTCGGGCACGGAGTGGGGTCAGCGGCCGCTGGTCGCTGGCTTGGCCGTGAGCGCCGGAGCGGTGGGCGCATTCTTGTGCTCCTCTTCCAGCGCCAACTGACTGCGCCACGCGATCGCTCCGATGATCGCGGCGATGAGCGAAAGCCCGAGAATCACACCGAGCGCGAGAGCGGTCTTGTTCGAGAGTCGCGGCGTCGCGTCTGGCAGCTCGCTGTCTCGCACCTCTCGAACATGGCCAATCGGAAGCAGGTTGCCGTCTTCGCCACGCGCGGCGATTCCGTACTGCTCGACCTCGGGGTCGCGCTCCTCGGGGAAGGCGACGGCGAAAAGCGCATTTGCGAGCTCGGTCGCCGTGCGGAAGCGCGCTTTTCGATCGCGGGCGCACGCTTTGAAGAACCACTCGTCGAATGCCTTCGGCAAAGACGGCACGCGTTCCGACGGTACGGGGAGCGGCTGCGCGCAGACTTGCAGCACGATGTCCCCCAGGATTTCGCCATCGAACGGCAACCCACCCGTGGCCGCCGTGAAGACCGTGACGCCGAACGCCCACATGTCGACGAGCGGATCAGGTGCGCCGCCTTCCGTCAGCTGCTCGGGACTCATGAACGAAGGCGTTCCGATGACCATGCCCGTTTGTGTCGGACCTCGCATGCCACCAATGCCGCCCTCGACGTCGAGAAGCTTTGCGATACCGAAGTCGACCAACTTGACCGAGTACGGAAGAACGATCGACTCACCGGTCTGGCTCGCGGGCGGAATCGTCGGCGCTTCGCGATTCGCCGCCAAGAACACGTTGTCGGGCTTGAGGTCGCGGTGGACGATGCCGCGCGCATGGGCTTTCTCGAGCGCCCGCGCAGCCTGGCGCACGATGATGGCGAGCTCTTGTAGAGGAATGAACCCGCGGCGAATGATTGCTTCGGCGAGCGACTCGCCTTCGAGAAGCTCCATGACGATGAAGGGGATGCCGAGCTCGGTGAGGCCGTAGTCGTAGACGCGGACCGCGTGTGGTGAATCGACCTGGGCCGCCGCCTTCGCCTCGATTTCGAAGCGCTTCCGCGCATCGGGCTTCTCGGCGTATTGCGGGCGGATGAGTTTGACCGCGACACGCGTGCCGAGCTCCAAATGCACGGCAGACCACACCGCTCCCATGCCACCACGACCAAGCAGCGACTCGATGCGGTACTTGTCGTGAATGACAACGCCGCTGTAGTCGTCTTCCTCGTCCGGCGGCAAAAGGTCGTCCACCATGAACCCTCGAGCTTACCGGAGTTTTCGGCACCGGAACAAATGAGCGACGCTCCGGCCTCTCGGGAACGGCGCCCCTCGCGCGTTCCTTGCCGGAAACGCGCGCTCATGCCATGAATCAGCCATGTTTCGGCTGCTTTCCCTCCATCGCGCGCTCTGCACGGTTCCGGTCGCTCTCCTGGTCCTTGCGACAGGCTGTGACGACAAGACCGTCAAACCCGACATTGCATCGAGCGCCAAGGCAACGGCAACCGCCGAGCCCCCCCCTCCTCCTCCGAAACCGACGAACACGTACCTTGCCGTGAACGAAGTATCGCTGAGCATCAATGGGTCACCGATTCCCTTCGCCGGACCCGACGCCAAGACGCGCATGGTGCTCGAGCTGACCGGCAAACCCAACATCGCTGGCGACGGCGCGTCGGTGGAAATCGCGCGCAAGAGTCGTGCGCCCGACGTCGCCATCGTTCTCGCGGCCTTGAAAGAAGCCAAAGCGACATCGGTCAAAGTGCGTACGGCCAAGCGCGATGGGGTCGTCACGGACCTCACGTTCGGCTATCAGGATGGCGCGCCGGGCTGCAGCGCGGCGGCCTTCATCGGCAAAGACATCAGCATCTCCGTGTGGCCCATTTCGGGCCAAGTCGCGAAGCGATTTGCCAAAGGCATGGCAGGTCCCGACCTGACCATGGGCGGCGACGCGTTCCGCAAGGCGGCGGCCGCGTGTGACTCGCCGATCGCGTACGTTGCGGCCGATGCGAGCATCACGTGGGGGCTCGTCTTCGACCTGGCGCTTGCGGCCAAGGAGGGCGGAGAAGGCGGCGCCTTCCGTGCCCAGAAGTTCGGCGTCCCGGTGGAAGAGCCAGTGCCGGGTCGCAAAGTCACGCCTTAGCGGCCAGTCGCTGATTCTGTTGGTGAGCGACCTGCGTGATCTGGTCCGCAGGTCGTGCGGGGGCTGCGGACTCGCTTCTGCAGCCGTTGCCGCCGTAGCCCGAAGACGCGCGGATTTCCGTGAGGCCTGCGGGTGGCACGCGAGTCGCATTGTTCGAGTTCGAAGGACCGATGGCCGGTCTCTCGAGCGAGAACATCATCATGAAGAAGAGCAAGAACAAGGTAGACGGCAAGACGACGACGACCACGCGTGAGCGCGATCTCAAGCGCATTCGCACCGGCGTACAGGCCGGGGTGCAGGCAACGTGCTTCTGCTGGGTCAACACCGCGAAAAAGTAGTCGAACGCAGGGACCCGTGGAGTCGTCGCGATTCCACGGGCATCTCGACGAGGCCCTTCATGAGAAAAAAACTGCAAAACAAGCAAGGCAAGCAAGACGAGAAGGGACGGGTGCCTACTCGCAAGCTCGCGTCGATTGATTACGTTCTCGGCTACGAAAACCGCGACGTCGTGGCCACCTTTCGTCGCTACTACTCGATCGGCCGACGGGAAGCTGCGCGCCTGTGGCAAGACATGCTTCGGTTTCTCTGGCTGGGCGAAGCGGCAGCGCGCCAAGGCTACACGGGCGGGATCCCCATGTACCCGTGGCAGGTGTTGATGGACGAGATGTGGCACTGCTTCATTCTGCACAGCGAAGACTACGCTGCGTTCTGCCAGCGCTATTTCGGGACGTTTCTCCACCATAGACCTTCGTCGCGCAAAGTCGTTCGAACGCGAGACGTGGACGCTACTCGTATTCAGGCGACCATCGACGGGACGATTGAGCTCGCATACGACTTGCTTGGAGCTCGTGTCGCCAAGCGTTGGTTCATGCACTACCCGCGACGATATTCACACGAGTTCGTCCAGAGTAGGCGCGTCCCGATTGCAGAGGCCTACGATGCGGGGGTCACGAGAGCCGCGCGGTGAGCGAATGCGCATGGCCGCGAATGGACGAAAGCATAGGAGCCCTCCCATTCGAGTGTTTCACGTACGGTGAGTGGTCATTCACAACGTCTTCATGGTGCCAGCGCGATCGCTTCTGGCAGCCACTCGATCCACGTGGCGTGCCCGTGCATGGATGCAAGCGGCGTCGAGCTTTCCACGCCGCCTCGATAGGCTCGTCTGAAGAGCATCGTCCCGTCGAGAGGAATGCCGTGCGCGCGTGCTGCCTCTTCCGCTTCGCTTCCGAGAAACGGCGGCGATTCAGCCAACACCCACGTGACATCTCGAGCGCGCGCAATGTCGGTCACGATGGATTCGAGCTCCTCGCGCTCCTGAGGACTCAGGTATGCGAGCACCCACGTCGTCGTGATGCAGAGATGAGCGCTCCGGGGAACGTCCTCGAGGATCGCTCGGGCGTCTACGGGGAGGTGACCCTGGACGACGCGCGGAGGCATTGACCTCGCGGTTTCGATGGCGCGCTTGGCTCGCTCGAATCGTTCGAGCTGATCCGGCCAGACGCAGGCCAGGAGCCAACGCGTTTCCCGTTCGTCGAACAAGGAGACAGGGCTCCGATCGAGCCCGATTCGGTGGGAAATGACGGGAAGGGGTGCCTCGAGCACGCCCCTGGGCGCAGCGGTGCCTCGGAGTTCACATCGGATGTCGATGGGGCAAGACGGATCGCCCACTACCGTCCCGTCGGAGTAGTGTACTTTACACTGTTCCAGGAGTAGGTTCAGTCCTGCGCTCGCACCAAGCTCTACGAGCGCGAGCTCCGAGATTCCCTCCCGCGAGAGCGCAGCGAGGACCGGGCGAACCGCTGCTACGCGCCCGACTTCGTTCGTCTGCGTCGCGCCGTGCTTCAGACGTGAGCGCAGCTCTCTCTCGTGCGCGGAGCAGAAGTTCACGAAGGCTTCGACCACGGGCGCGCCGTGACTGGGAACCGTACCGCCGAGCGAAGGATAGAACTCGGCGAGATGGTGGGAATGGCCCGCCAGTAGCAAGTCGTGGACAGCGGCAAGGAGCAACGTGGGAAGTCGCTGCATTGCGGACGTCGCATCCATGAGCCGGTGTACGCGAGTTTCCGAAGCGATGCCTTCGCAGATGAACGCGTAAAGCTCCGACACACCCACGAGGGTTTCGGCGAAACGTCGGAAGGAAGCGCCGAGTCCTGCCGAGTCTGGAGGCAGGCTCATGTGGCTAGATTCCCAAGGCGTCGCGTAGTGCGCGGCTGAAAATGGAGATGGGAACGACGTTTCCGATGGTTTTGCCGGCTTCCCAAGTCTTGGGTCCTCGAACGAACACCGGCACGAGGCGGTCGTCTTCGGCGTCGGTGCCGTGGTTCGTCCCCATCCCTGGTACGTACCCCGTCTCGATGATCGCCCCTTGCGCCGTGCGCAGGAAGAAGTCGCCGCCGTTCGCATCGAGTGTGTTGCAGAGGGCCACAGCGTCGGCAGAACGCTTCTCGCTCCCCTCCGGCGCTGCGCAGAGCCGAAGGCCCTCCTTCACGGGCAGCAGAGCGATCTCGTTCTTGTGAGCTGTCTTCCATTGACTGAGCGCGCGAGCCATCGATGGCGCCCTCTCCGGTTCGAACGAGAGCGCACGGCCACGCTGTGTGAGGACGATGTAGGGTTCCGAGACTCCGAGTACAAGGGGCTCGGAGACGCCCCATTCCGCTCGCAAGAGTGCGTCGAGAGAATTCTTGAGCTCGGTTGGGTAAAGGCGGGTAGGCGAACCCACGAGCCGCTTTCGGCAACGGGCTCGTGGGTCGCACGGAGCCTCGTTGCCGGCCGAAACGCGCAGTTCCGGGAGGGACGTGACGCCGTGGTCGGCGCTGAGCGCGACGGCATAGTGATCGGGTCCGAACCGGGTGTCGAGGAACGCAAGGAACTTTCCGAGTTCGGCGTCGAGGCGATACAGCTCGTCCCATGCCTCCCACGAGTCGGGGCCGAACACGTGTCCGATGTAGTCGTGGCTCGAGAGGGAGATCGATAGAAACGAAGGCCCTTCACCTAGCTTCTCGAGGTTGATCGCATCACGAGCGAGCGAGAGTAAGTACTCGTCTGCATAGGGCGTCGTGCGGAAGGCCTGTCCGAAGAATTCGCCTTTGGTGACGGGGTGGGGAAAGACGTTTCCCAGGTCTGCCATGTTGCCTTCGCCCGGCGCGCCGTCCTTCGTCAACGCATGGGTCTTCACCCATTCTTCATTGGCGAGTGTCCAAGGTCGGGCATAGACCTCGCGGTCGACTTCGTTCTTGCCCTCGAGCCAAGAGGGAAGTTGCTTTGCGAATGCAGTCGAGGTCACCATGCGCGCTGTCTTGGGCTCGAACCACAGAGAGACATTCGGAGATTTTCCGCCTCCGGGAATGGCGCCGCGATCCTTCAGCGAGAGACTCACGATCTTCGCGGAGGGATATCGTTCGCGGAACAGGTCTGCGACGGTGGGGGCGAGCAAGCGCCGAGCCGACGAGCTCTTGTCCTTCGAAGGCGAACCGACGACGACGGTGTTCTCGTCTCGATACACGGAGCCGAGCACACCGCTCGGCAAGACCACTTCGTTGGAGAAAACGCCGCTCTTCCCCGCGGGAAGGCCGGTGAACAAGGCGGCGTGACCCGGTGCCGTATCGGTCGCGAGGTGCTGGTACTCGACGTCGGGATAGTACGTGCCCTCTTTCGCGAGCCGCGAGAAGCCGCCGTCCTTCGGCAAGAGCGGCAGTCGTTCCGCGATTTCCCACGCCGAAAGTTGGTCGACGACGATGGCGACGACGAGCTTGTACGGAGGACCGGCTGCAACGTTCGCGTGGACCGATCGCGGGGAGCTCCCTGTTCCATTTCCGCCGCATGCACTGCTCGCGAGCGCGCAGGCGGTGAGAAGCAAGAGGGAGCTCGCGACGCGCTTCATCTCACCGGCGACGTCCCTTCTTCGCGCCGGACTTCTTGCCGCCACTCGCTCGGCCGCTGGACTCGTTGCGCACCGCCTTGGCCGCTTTCTTGCCCTTCTTTGCATGCGCTGCCGCGGCGGCTTTGATACCCCGCGGGTCGCGGCTTCCGCCCTTGCGCGGCTTCTCTTGATCGTCGTGCTTGCGGTAACCCTTGCTCCCCTTCGCGTCGCGACCCTGGTCGCGGCCTTTCGGTGAACGTTGAGTGCCACCGCGACGATCACGGAAATCGCCCAGGCGTTCCGGTGCTCCGTAGCGTCGCGCCGAGATTTGGCGTCGCGAGAGTTGGACGTCGAAGACTTCGACCTCGATGGGGTCTCCAACGGTGATGGCTTCGCCGGAACGTGCGGCAACCGCACGAAGGCCGAGTTCGTCCGCTTCGTACGAGTCCGGCCCAAGGTCTTCGAAACGCACGAACACGTCGACGAACGGCTCGTCGAGCGTGACGTACATGCCGCCACCCACGATGGCAGACACGCGGCCCATGAAGCGCTCACCGATGTGGTCCTTCATGATGTGGCAACGATGGAGGTCCAAGACCTCGCGTTCCACTTCCATGGCGCGGCGCTCTGCAAAGGAGCTCTGGCGAGCCGCCTCTCCAAGCTCGGACCCAGGCCGCTTGCGCCGCTCACGGAGGAGCTCGCTGTGGACGGCACGATGGACGACGAGGTCGGGGTACCTGCGGATGGGAGACGTGAAGTGCAAGTAGGCCGGAGAGGCCAGACCGAAGTGACCGTGGTTCTCCGTATCGTACGTGGCCTGCTTCATCGAACGCAGCAGCAGACCGTTCAGAATCGCCGATTGATCGAGCGCATCGAAGCGTTTCACCATCGCAGAGAGGCGCTTCGGATTGGTCGCGTCCTCCATGTCGAAGGGAATGCCGAGCGCGTCGCAGTAGGCGGCGAGTCGGGCGAGTTTCTTCTCGTCCGGCTGCAAGTGCACGCGGAAGATCGTCGGGATACCTCGCGCCGAGAGCCATTCCGCGACCACTTCGTTCGCGAGAAGCATGAGCTCTTCGATGAGCTGATAGGCCTTCTTGACGCCGAGGTCTTGTGAACGGCGCACGACGTTGACGGGCTTCTTGTCCTCCCAGATGATTTTCGGCTCCGGGAGGTTGAAATCGAGCGCGCCGCGCGCCATGCGCCTACCGCGGAGCGCGACGGACAGTTCGTAGGCGACACGAAGGTCTTTCACCATCGCCTCGGCCTTCGGCTCCCGTGGTGGCTCGTCGGTGAAGCCAAGGGCGCGCGCCACACCTCCGTAGGTCAACTTGGCGGCGCTCTTCATGAAGCCGCGGTGGACCTTCGTCGAGAGCACGGAGCCTGCACCGTCGATTTCGGCTTCGACGCACAGGCAGAGACGGACTTCGTCCGGCAGCAGCGAGCACAAGTTGGACGAGAGCGCGCGAGGAAGCATCGGGACAGCGCGGTCGGGAAGATAGACGCTGCAGCCTCGCTTGAGTGCTTCCGCGTCGAGAGCGCTTCCGGGGGTCACGTAGCTCGAGACGTCGGCAATCGCGATCCATGCGCGGTAGCCTCCCTTGTGCCGCTCGACCCATACTGCATCGTCGTGGTCGCGCGCGTCTTCGGGGTCGATCGTAGGGAGCGGAATGTGCGTCAAGTCGACGCGTCCTTCGAGCATGGGAAGCGGAACGGTGGTGCCGAAGCTTTCGGCCTCGGTGACGGCCGTGTCCGAGTGCGTCTCTTCGATGCCGGCGACGAGGAGCGCGCGTGCCGATTCACCCGCCAACTCGCCAGGTTTGCCGAGCACGGCGATGAGCTTGCCTTCGGGGTTTTCGCCGACTTCGGTGGGGTGTTGCGTGATGAAGACCACTGCGAGGTCGCCATCGTCGCCGCTGTTGCCTTCCGCACCGTGTGCGTCGATGCCGCGAAGAACGATTCGGCTTCGAATGCGCGGGTCGTCCGGCTCGAGCCACGTACTCGTCCCGCGACGGCGAAGAATACCGCCGACGCGTTCGAGGGCGCGACCGAGGACTGCGATGATGACGCCCTCGGCGCCTTTCTGACTGCGACCGGTGATTTGCACCCGAACGCGATCACCGTGCATGGCGCCGCTCATCGACTCTTCGGGAATGAAGACGTCGTCGCCTTCGCCCGTGGGGCTCGCGAGGAATCCGAAGCCGCGAGGATTGACGGTCAGCGTGCCCTCACGCTCCTCGCGCTTTTGTGAGCGACCTCGAGGTGAGGTTTCTTCTCGTGAGCTGCGTTCGGCAACGGGTGAGGTGAATTTGTCTCGCTTGCGCGTATGCGCGTCGAGCGGAGGAAGGCCTTTCTTCGGCTTGTCGCCGCGCCCCTTTTCTTTTCCGTGAACGGACTTTCCTTGGGTGTGCGCGCGCGGTGGACGTGATTCCGCGAGCTCGCTCTCGGAGCTTCCGCGGCCTTTGCGTTGGGGGAGCGTGGGCTTCGCCTTCGGCTCCTTGCGGGGGATACGAAACCGCTGCCCGTCTTTCGCTTCGAGTTCACCTTGGAAGGTGAGAGAGTCGAGGAATCGAAGGAGCGCTTCGTGTTTGGTGGTGGGAAGTCGGAAGTGAGCTCCGAGCTCATCGGCGGCTAGACCGCCGGGGTTCTTCGCGAGCAGATCCAAGATCGCTTCGCGAGATGGTAAAGATGTCATGTGCCCGGCAAGCATTGCATGAAAGCGGCGAAAACTCATGTCAGAATCGGATAAAATGAGCGAAGAAAACGAGAGCGCCCGCGAGAGCTCTCCGCCTTCGGAAGGAGCGATACCGGCAAAAGCGGGGGGCACTGCTGGTCCGCAGAGCCCGCTCAGGTACGTGTTTTATGCGCTCTTTCTCGTCGCGCTCGTCACGACCTGCTTCCTGCTGATCGACTACACGCAAGCGCAGCCGGTTTTCTGCGGCGAGGTGAAGACGGGGTGCGGTGCAGTTCGCCAATCCGCACTCGCGCATCCACTCGGCATTCCGCTACCTATCGTCGGCCTCGTGGCATTGGGCGCTCTCTTCGCGCTCTTCCTGCGCCAAGGGGACACGGCACGCAGTCAATTTCGATCCGCTGCCGTGCTCGCGGGCTTTGGCGGCGTCGGTCTCTTCGTTGCCCAGGCGGCGATGGGGCACTTCTGCAAGTTCTGCCTCGTGGTCGATGGGAGCGTGATCGCGATCGGCATCCTTTCCGTCATTCGGTGGAAACAGGGCTGGGATGTACCCGGCGAGACATGGCAGCGCTTCGGTCTGTTCGCCATGTTCGGGTTCTTCGTTTCGCTCGCGCTCCTCTTCGGTGCAAACAAGAAGCCCGACGCCCCTCCTCCCATCGTTGCGGAGATCGAGAAGACACCCTCTGGCAAAGTGTGCATCGTCGACTTCGTCGACCTCGAGTGTCCCTTCTGCCGAGAGACGCACAAGAACTTGAAGCCCATCTTGGAGAAGCACAAGGACGATATTCGCTACGTGCGAAAGCACGTCCCGCTCGGCCGTATCCATGCACACGCCGAAGACGCCGCGCGGGCCGTGCTCTGCGCCGAAAAGGTGAGCGAGGACAAGGGCAACGCCTTTGCCGAGGAAGTCATGGCGCTCGAACCGCCCGACATGATGCTCTTCGCGTACGAGGGCATTGCGCGCAAACTCGGCATGGACGTCGATGCCTTCCGCGTTTGTTTCAAGGACCGCGCTCCGCTCGATGCGCGGCTCGCGGCTGATCGCAAAGACTACGACATTGCCGCGGGCCAGGGCCTTCCGACGATGTACATGGACACGACGAAGCTCTTTGGTGCGCAGCAAGCCCCTGAGCTGCAGGCCACGTTCGAGCGCGTGCTCAAACGGAAACGTTGAGTGCGAGCGGCCTCCGCGCTACATCCGTACCTGCCGATGCGTCGTTTGCCTCCCCTCTTCGTCCTCGCCATTTTGGCCATCGATCTCGGGTGCCGTGCGGTCGCGCCAACGGGCCGTCCAGAAGAGGCTTGCCAAATCACGTGCCGCGAACGAGCCAAAAAGACGTGTCAGGAGTCCGATTGCGAACGAGGCTGCTTGTTCGTGCTCGACCGCCTCGTCAATCTCGAAGGCAATCGCATCATCGATTGCGTCAGCAAACGAAAGCTCTGCGACGATCGTAGCTGGGCTGAATGCGCAGCTCGCACGGGTCCCTTCGTCGATGGAGGTCCGCCAGCTCCGCCGCCACCCGACGACAACATCGACGACCCCGCGCCTTGAGCATGCGCATCTCGGACGACCGTCATCGGCTTCTTTCCTTTCCCGTGCCCCCGAAGCGCGTGGTATCCCTCGTGCCGAGCGACACGCTGAACGTTGCTGCGCTCGGGTGCGGCAGCGCCCTCGTGGGGCGCACCGACTACTGTGAGCTCCCTCCCGAACTCGTGCAAAGCCTTCCGAGCGTCGGCGGAACGAAGAACCCACGCGTCGCCGACATTCTGTCCCTCTCGCCCGACCTCGTCATCGCGAACCAAGAGGAGAACCGGAAGGACGACCTCGAAGCACTGGCGCAGGCGGGTGTACGCGTCTACGTGAGTTTTCCGAAGACGGTCCCGCAAGGGCTCGCGCATCTCGCGAAGTTGGCGCGCATCTTCCACGTGCACAAGGAAGCGGCGGTCATCGACCTCTTCCGCACGGCTTACGCCGAGGAGAAGGAACGAGAGCGCTCTTTTGCAGCCAAGGGCGCTCGCCCGCGTCGTGTGTTCTGTCCCATCTGGATGAAGCCACTCATGACCATCCACGGTTCGACCTTCATTTCCGACGCGCTTGCTCGTGTGGGCCTCGAGAACGTCTTCGCTTCGCGCTCGCGCAAATACCCGCTTGCAGCGGACCTCGGACAGCGTGAGCCGATGACGGCGGAGGAAGTAGGAGAGCGCGACGTTCGCTACCCGCGCGTGACGATGGACGAGGTCGTCGAATCGGCCCCCGAAGTCGTGCTGCTCCCGTCAGAGCCTCATCCGTTCACCGAGGCCGATGCCGAAGTGTTTCGGGCCTTGCCGATACCTGCGGCGAAGACCGGGGACATTCTCTTCGTCGACGGCAAGGACCTGTGCTGGTACGGCGCGCGCTCGATTGGCGGGCTGGAGCGACTCGCTCGCGCCATCGAAAAACGCGACGGTGCTACTGCACCCTGAGCAGAGCGTCGCTGAAAGCGGTCATCGAGGGGTAGCGTGTCTCTGGGGCCTTCGAAAGCGCCGTGCTCATCACGCTCTCGAGTGCGAAAGGTACCGGGTGCGCCGCTCGTCCCGAGATGGGGGGTGGAAGTTCGGAGAGGAGGCGCGAGAGGATGCGCGTCGGAAGGGGGTCGCTGAAGGGGGGCTGCCCCGTGAGGAGCTCGAACAGAACGGTGGCGAGGGCATACACGTCGGAGCGCGCATCGGTTGCACGCCCGAGCGCCTGCTCTGGCGACATGTAGGAAGGCGTGCCGACCATGGCACCCGTTTCCGTGAGTTTGTTGTGGGGATCATACACCTTTCGAACGACCCCGAAATCGAGCATGATCGGCCTTTCGCTTCCGTCGCCGAGGCGCGCGAGCATGATGTTCTCTGGCTTGATGTCGCGGTGAACGAGGCCCTGATCGTGCGCGGCTTGGACCGCGTGTGCGATGGCAACGATGACGTTGCGCGCGATTGGGAACGGCATCGGACCGAGGCGCTTGATGCGCTCGTCGAGGGTTTCACCGTTCAGCAAGTCCATGACGAGAAAGGGAACGCCGTTTTCCGCCACGTCGAAATCGTGGACCTTCACGATGCTCGGGTGCTCGAGCGAACTGACGAGCGTTGCCTCGCGACGGAAACGCTCTTTTGCATCGAGTGAGAGCACACCATCGGGAAGCATCATCTTGAGGGCGTAGCGGCGACCCGTGCGGGTGTGCTTCGCCTGGTAGATGCGTCCCATGCCTCCTTCACCGAGCACGGACTCGAGCTCGTAACGCCCGCAAAGAATCGCGCCGGGCGGCAAGGAGGCAGGAGCGACCGAGGGCGGCGGAGCGGAGAGCCTGCCCGCGGAGACGGGCGTCGCTGCATGGACCGGGGCTGACCGATAGTTCGAGGACAAGTGACTCGACGACGGCATTCTGGGGTTCTGCGTGTACATCGCCGCGGCGCCAGTTTCACGAATGCCGCTGTCGTGTACGATGACGGGGACTTGCGGCAGAGCTTCTTCGACGAGCACGCCCGCCGCAGCAGCTTGCAAGGAAAGTTGCCGAAAGCGCTTGGGCGACAGTTCGCTCGTGCGGGCCACTTCTTCGTCCGTCGACGACGGGCGTGCGCGATATTCGGTGGCGATCCGCTCGATGTCTTTCAGGCGCCGGCGGATGCTCCACGCGATGAGGAGGAGCGCGACGGAGAACGTCACCGGAAAGGCCATGATGAGTGCCGTCAGGAGCGCGCCGGCGGAATCCTCTCCCCGAAGGCTCGACTTGATGCCGTCGATGATGCCGTACAAGAAGACGACGGCAGGGAAGGGAAGAAAGAGCGCACCCGGAGTAACGCAGAGCAGAAACCAAGTGTTCGAGCGCGACGACAAGCGGCCGAACGCGATGGGATCGACACGAATGCGCTTCTGCGAGACGGCCGTCGCCCCGGAGCCCGTCGTCGGAGCTCCCGCTCGTGGCATGTGCGGGTGGGGGGGATACGGCTGCATGCAGCGATGCAAGACTAGAGCATCTGGTCACAAATATCCCGTCGACTTTGCGCGTGCCTCCGCCGTGTGGGTCGTCGCTCCGCCTCGAATCGCAGCCGGACAATTCGTCGGCGCTCCTGGCATCCGACGAAGGCGTGCTCGCAAATCCTCGGTCCTATGGTCACAAGCTGCTCGGCATCAGCCGGGCGGTCGTGGCGCTTACTCGACCGTCACGGTTTTCGCGAGGTTTCGCGGTTGATCGACGTCGGTGCCCTTCAGGTCTGCCATGTAATACGACAAGAGCTGCAGCGGAATGACCGTGAGGAGGGGGACGACGTCGGGGTCGGCTTCGGGAAGTTCGATGACGTCGATGCCTTTGTCTTCTGCCAGTCGCGCGATGTCGGCGTCGCCCTTCGTGCCGACGACGATGAGCTGGCCCTCGCGGGCCTTGACCTCTTGCATGTTCGAAAACGTCTTCTCGAAGTGCGGGTCGCGGGGACAGACGATGACGACGGGCATGTCTTCGTCGATGAGCGCGATGGGACCGTGCTTCATCTCGCCCGCCGCGTAACCTTCGGCGTGGATGTAGCTGATCTCTTTCAGCTTGAGAGCGCCCTCGAGGGCGATGGGGAAGTTGGTTCCGCGACCCAAGAAGAGCATGTCGCGTGCGCGAAGATGCTTCTTCGCGATCTGCTTGATGTGCTCGGCCTCGGTCAGTACTTCGCGCACCTGTGCGGGCACGTGGATGAGGGCCTTCAGAATGCGTGAGGCTTCGGCTTCGGGGAGCGTGCCGCGCGTACGACCCAAGTGAACAGCGAGCATGAGCAACGCCGTGAGCTGCGTGGTGAAACACTTGGTCGAAGCGACGCCGATCTCAGGCCCCGC
The DNA here is from genome assembly GCA_046351415.1 of Polyangiaceae bacterium. Classification (GTDB taxonomy): domain Bacteria; phylum Myxococcota_A; class Polyangia; order Polyangiales; family Polyangiaceae; genus JABFRG01. The sequence goes on from JAXLYO010000013.1 coordinate 34,665, forward strand.
ATGTGTGTAGAGTGCACCTTCGGAAGCTCGAGGGAGTGCGCTGTCGACGACGTTTGCGATTGCGAGAACGCGGGCGCCTTGTGCCTTTGCCGCTTTGACGGCGGCGAGCGTATCGAGCGTCTCGCCGCTCTGGCTGACCGCTACGACGAGATCGTTCGGCATGAACACGGGGTTCCGGTAGCGAACTTCGCTAGCAATTTCGACAATCGAGGGAATGCGCGCGAGTTGCTCGATCCAATAGCGGCCCGCCATCGCTGCGTGGGAGCTCGTGCCGCATGCGACGAAGTACACGCGACCGATCGACTTTGCGGTGGCTTCGTCGACGCCCATCTCTTCAGCGGTGATGCGGGCGCTTCCGAGATCGATACGCCCACGGAGGGTGTCCTCGATCGCGCGAGGTTGCTCGTGGATCTCCTTGAGCATGAAGTGCTTGTAGCCGCTCTTCTCTGCCTGCGTGGGCGACCAGTCGATACGCTTCGCGGCACGCGTGACGGGGGTGCCGTCGATTTTCATGATGCGCGTCCCGTCTTTGCCGAGGACGGCCATTTCGCCGTCTTCGAGAACGGTGACCTCGCGCGTGTAAGGCAAAATGGCCGGAATGTCGCTCGCCGCGAAGGCCTCGCCGTCGGCTTTGCCGAGGACGAGCGGGGAGTCTTGTTTGGCGACGACGACCTGGTCGGGGTGATCGTTCGCGACGACCGCGATGGCGTAGGCTCCGCGCACGCGTCCGAGTGCGTTGCGGACGGCGAGCTCGAGCGAGGTGACCCCACTCTTCAGTTCGCGCTCGACGAGGTGCGCGACGATTTCCGTGTCGGTGTCGCTCACGAACTTCACGCCCTTGTGCTCGAGTTCCTTTCGGAGCTCGATGTAGTTTTCGATGATGCCGTTGTGGACGACGGCGACGCCGCCGGCAACGTGAGGATGAGCGTTCACCTCATTGGGTTTTCCGTGGGTCGCCCAACGCGTATGGCCGACGCCCGTCGTGCCGACGAGCGGTGTCTTCTCGAGTGCGGCGTCGAGATTCGACAGCTTACCGACCGCTCGGACGATCTGGACGCCCCCGCTCGTGTGGACGGCGAGGCCGGCGGAGTCATACCCGCGATATTCGAGGCGCCGAAGCCCCTCGACGAGAATGGGGGCAGACGGCTTGGGACCAACGTAGGCAACGATTCCGCACATGTTAAAAGCTATACACGGCGTTTTTCGCCGAGAGTAGAGGGCGAACGAGCATTATTTTTTTCGAGCCTCACGCTCATGCGCGCGAAGTCGCCGCTGACTGGTCGAACCCGCGTGCCCCCGAGACGCTAGAATCGGCTCGAATTGGAGCCTCGGGCGAATCAAAGGCCGTTGCAGGAGAGCGGAGGAAGCTCGTTTTGGGGCGTTCCGTCGGCGATCATGCGGGCGTGGGCGAAGACTTGTCTGAAGGCATCGATGCGCGCCATGACCGAAGGAGCTTTCGTGTGCTCGTCTCCATCCATCGCGCTCAGGCTGACGACGCCGACGACCTGATTCGAACCGCGTGCGACGAGCGGGCCCCCCGAATCGCCGGGGCACACGGACGCCACGATTTCGATCGTCTCACCGGTCGTAGCGCGAATGGGACCGCCCGTGCGGAGGTTTCGCTTGATGCCTTGCGACGTCGCGCAGCGCCCGAAGCCGATTGGATCGAGCGGTTCGCCGATCTTCGGAGGCTCGGAAAGCCTCGGTTGCATGGTGGGCACACCCACGAGCTTGCGTTCGAGGACGAGAATCGCGAGGTCGCCCTCGCCGCCGCTTTCTCCACATGTCGGGGCAACGATGGCCTTCACTCGTACGCTTCCCCAGGCGAGGTAGTCACCGCCAAGCTCCACTTGAAAGGCTTTCGGTTCGAGGAGCTTCGTCGAGAAATGGGTCCGCGTGGTGCCCGCAACCTGCGAGCGCTCGACGACGCAGTGGTGTGCGGTGAGCACGAGATCGTCGGCCACCAACGTTCCCGTACACGAAGAATCGTGCGTGACGACGCGCACGACGGCGTCGTCTTGGCCCGCAAGCGCGATGGGCGGGTTGAATACGCCGAGCTTGCCGGCCGCGAGTGCACGTTCCGCGCGCTCGTCGGGAGCGCGGCTCACGGTGGTTTTGTCGGCCGCAGCGGCAGGGCGAATCGCAGGGCGGGCGGACGTCGCGCAACCCGAAGCAAAGGCCGCCACGGCGATGGCCGCAGGAATGACGGACGGACGCTTGGAAGGCGGCACGGATTCGCTCATGAGGGTCCTTCGGAACGTGGAACGGCTTTAGGGATTCTGCGGGGCGAAACGGACTTGCCGTGTTGCGTTCTGCGAGGCGAACGACGACTTCTCCGGATTGGCATTCGCGTCGTCGATGCCGAGCTGGACGAGCTCGGTGAGCACTGCCTTGCGGCGCATGGCCGAGGCGACGAGAAAGGAAGCACATGGCTTGCCAACCGAGGCTCGAGCTTCGCACGCCGAAAGCGTACGACCTTCGGCCGCGAGCGCGTCTGCCGCCCTTCCGTGATCGACGAGTGCACGCGCGTACAGGTGCTCCGTCTCGGGGTCGGTCCTTACGTCGAGCGGCGTTCGTTCGAGGAGCGCCACCGCGAGGCCGGGCGTCTTCGCTTCGATGTAGGCTTGTGCGAGCGCTCTGGCCTTGCCGCCGTCGGACGGATTCCGCGATGCCTCCGTTTCGAGCAGGCGAAGTTCGTCGGTCCGCGACGAGTCGACGACGGACTTTTCCCTTTGCGTGCCGCTGCTCGCCCAGAGAGCCCCGAGCGCGACGAGGACACCCACACTAAATAGACGCACACTCAAAAGCGGACTCCATCCGTTCCAGGGAAAACTCAGCGGAAGGTCTTTTGCAGTATACGCCGTCGCGACCAAGTTGCTGCCCTTTCGTCGGGATTTCCCCTACTCGTCGTAGCCCCCTCTGGAGTGCTCGAACTGGAGTGCTCGAACTGGAGTGCTCGAATGCTCGAGTGATGGGGTGGAAGCGTGACCCACCCCGCACCGTAGGGGTCGAGGGTGAGTGTGCGGGGGCATGCCCCTCGCTCAGAGTTTGGCCAGACAGCAGCCTTCGTCGAAAGTTCCCGAATTCGGAGTTAGACGCTCGAGAAACCCAAAGATTGGGTGGCCCGCTCGCATTTCGACAAAGAAAGTCGCACGGCTACCTACATCGGGGCTGTGCACATGGTCCTGCGGCTGCGTCCCCCCCGGCGAGCCCACACCACCGGGAGCACTCAGGATTCCAGCGTGGAGATCAGAAAATCGGCGACGGCTTTCGTGCCGAGCGTTCCGCCGACGTCCTTCGTGCACTTGCCTTCGTCGATGGCTTTTTTGCATGCAGCTTCGATGCGGAGCTCTTCCTCGGGGTAGCCGAGGTGCGAGAGCATCATGCCGACCGTGAGGAAGCAGGCAATCGGGTTTGCGAGGTCTTTGCCGGCGAGGGGAGGAGCCGATCCATGTACGGGTTCGAACATCGCCACGCGCCCCGGGGCATGGACGTTGGCACTTCCGGCCATGCCGAGGCCCCCCTGGAGTGCTGCACCAAGGTCGGTGACAATGTCGCCGAAAAGGTTGCAGGTTACAACGACCTCGAATGGCGATGGGTCCTGCACGAGATAGAGGCAGAGCGCGTCGACGTAGACATGCTTCGCTTCGATGCCGGCGTACTCTTTCGCGACCTCGAAGAAGCAACGATACCAAAGCTCGTGTGCATGCTTCATGGCGTTCGATTTGTCGGCCATGTGCACGGTCTTCTTGCCATTGGCTTTCGCATACTCGAACGCGGCGCGAATGATGCGTTCGACACCCTTGCGCGTGTTCACGTCCTCGTTGATGGCCACTTCGTCGGGCGTGCCCTTCTTGAATTGTCCACCCATGCCGACGTAGATGCCTTCCGTGTTCTCGCGGAAGACGACGAAGTCGACGTCCTTCGCCGTTTTGCCCTTCAGGGGGACGAGCCGGTCGGACAGCGCGCGGACGGGCCGCACGTTCGCGAACAGGTCGAGACCGAACCGGAGGCCGAAGAGAATGTCGCGTGCGTGCTCCAAATTCGGGACGCGAGGGTCGCCGAGGGCACCCACGAGGACGGCGCTCGCCTCCTCGCGAATCTTCGTGGCGACCTCCTTCGGGAAGGTCGTGCCGTCTTTGAGGTAGCGATCGGCGCCTAGGTCGAGGTCCCAAAGGTCGAAAGGCATGCCCCTCTTCTCGACGTAATGTGTGAGCAAGCGGCGGCCTTCGCGGACGACGTCCACGCCGATTCCGTCGCCGGGAATGAGGGCTATCAGCTTTCGTTGGCTGCTCGTGGGCATGGAGGGCATGGAGGGCATGGAAGGCGCCCAGCGTATCGCGGACTCCTACAAAATGGATCGGGAGATGTGCTAACAAGGCCGGTTCAAGATGGCTACGGACGCAGAATCCCAAGAAGCGCGCGATCTCCAGCGAGAGATCGATCGACGCCGTACGTTCGCCATCATTGCGCACCCCGACGCCGGCAAAACGACGCTGACGGAAAAACTCCTCCTGTACGGGGGTGCCATCCAGCTCGCGGGGAGCGTCAAAGCGAAGCGTGGTCGTGCGAACGCGGTCTCCGACTGGATGGAGATGGAGCGAGAGCGCGGCATCTCGATCACGTCGAGCGTTCTCCAGTTCCCCTACCACGGGCTCGCGATGAACCTTCTCGACACCCCGGGTCACGCCGACTTCAGCGAAGACACGTACCGCACGCTGCACGCTGCAGACAGTGCGGTCATGCTCCTCGACTGTGCGAAGGGCGTCGAAACGCAGACGAAGAAGCTCTTCCGGGTTTGCAAGCAGCGGAAGATGCCGATCTTCTCGTTCGTCAACAAACTCGACCGCCCCGGCCGCGAGCCCTTCGATCTCATTGGCGAGGTCGAACACGTTCTCGGCATTGGCGTGTATGCCGTCACGTGGCCGCTCTACCGGGGCGCGCACTTCCGAGGCATCTATCATCGCGAAGCAAAGAAGGTCGTGCTCTTCGACGAGAAGCGGACGGGAGGCAGTGCCCTTTCCGGTTCGCACGAAGTCGAACCCGTGGCGGTCACGGGCGTCGAAGATCCGCTCCTCAAAAAGGAGCTCGACGAAGAGGGGTACCGTCGCTTCATGGATGAGTACGAGCTCCTCGAAGCTGCGGGCGACGTATTCGACCGCGAGAAGTTCCTCGCGGGAGAGGTGTCGCCGATGTTCTTCGGCAGCGCGATGAACAACTTCGGCGTCCAGGCGTTCCTGGACGACTTTTGCATGCGCATGCCTCCGCCCATGCCTCGCCACGGTTCGATCGGCACCGTCGACCCCACAGCGCCCTTCTCCGGTTTCGTTTTCAAGATTCAAGCGAACATGGACAAGGCGCATCGCGACCGCATTGCGTTCTTCCGCGTCTGCTCGGGCAAGTTCGAGCGCAACATGAAGGTGCTGCACGTGCGCACGGGCAAGCAAATGCGCCTTGCGAATCCCACCACCTTCCTCGCTCAAGAGCGCACCATCGTCGAAGACGGCTATGCTGGCGATGTCATCGGTCTCTATGACGTCGGTGCATTCGAGGTCGGCGACACACTGACGTCGGGCAAGAAGTTTGCGTTCGACGAGATCCCGAGCTTCGCGCCGGAACACTTCGTGCGCGTGCTCATCGTCGACCCCATGCGACGCAAGCAGCTGAAGAAGGGCCTCGATCAGCTGGCCCAAGAAGGCACGATTCAGGTCTACACGCCGGAGCGCGGCGGCGAAGCGATCTTGGGCGCGGTCGGACGACTGCAGCTCGAAGTCGTGAAGTTCCGCCTCAAGGGTGAGTACGACGTCGATGCGCGCTTCGAGCCGATGAATTGCGAGTTCGCGCGCTGGGTGTCTCGTGAGGACGGCGAAGAGGTCGATCTTCTTCGCTTCGATCGCGAACGGCTCGGTGTTCCGGCTCGCGACGTTCGCGGCCGCGCTGTCGTTCTCTTCGCGGGAGAATGGCAATTGAGCTCCGCCCAACGTGAGATGAAGGGAATTCGCTACGCCGAAACGGCGCGCGGCATGACTGCCACGTCGATGGATTAATCATGGGCGAGCACGCTTGCCCTGCCTGTGGTCGCCCCGTCGATCCGCTTCGCGCGGGTAGCGTCGCGATCCTGGGAGGCACGTTTCGCTACTTCTGCAATCAGGACTGCAAGGCGCAGCACCTCGCGGGCCAAAACGCGTTCAGCGATCGCACCGCGGCCCCGCCGCGCGTGGAACCCGTGCGTGACGTCGTCGCGCCGTCTCCGCGCCCCGCGCTTCCTACTGCCCCCATCGAAGTGCCCGTGGCCGAACGCGCCCACGCGCCGGAAGCGTACGACGGTACGGAAGAGGAGGTCGCTCCGTTTGCGTTGCCCGATCCACCGAGCAAAGAGCCGCCGACCCCGATCGCGCTCTTCGGTATCGCGCTCGCACTCGTGACGGTCGTGCTTGCGTTGCTCGGTGCACGCATGATGGCAGTGAGGTTGCCCCTGGTCGTTCTCTCGGCCGTCGTGACGTTGGGGTTCTTGGGACTCTCGCCCTCCGTTCGATCGCGTCCTTTGCCGCTGCTTCTCGCCCAGGTGCTCCCGCTGGTGTCCGTCCCCATTCTGGCGGCGTTGACGGAGTTTGCGAAAAGACCAGAGCACCCATTGCTTGCTTCGGCGGACGCGATGACCACGCTCGGGGCATTCATTTCGCTTTCCATCCTGACGACGGAGTATTGCGCTCGGCTCGCGCTCGGGAGGCTGGCGCGCGAGGTCGCCGCCGTCGCCACGAAGCTCCCTGACACGGCCCGTGTGGTCGAGGGCGCGCGAGAGCTGCGAGTGGCCATCGGCGACGTGACGCCGGGATCCATCTTGCGCGTGCGCGCCGGTGAACGCGTTCCCATCGACGGCACGGTGGTCGCGAAGTCCGAAGCCGAGCGCATCGTGGTTCGTGCGACCACCGTCCCCATCGAAGTCACCGTGAAGGACGAAGTGCTCGCTGGCTTCCTCGTCGAATCAGGGGCTCTCGATGTTCGAACGACGCAGACGGGGACACGTCGTTGGTTTTCGATCATCGCCGAGCGTGCCAATGGAGCTCCCGAGAGTCAGGTGTCCGCGGTGCGCTCGCTCGGCCATTCCATGGGGCGTTCCGGTGAAGCGACGCTTGCTCATCTCGTTCCTGCGGGGCTGCTCGTTGCAGCGCTCTCCTTCGCGGCCGCCGCATACGCCGTGGGGGCGCGTGGCGTCGAGCTCTTCGCCGCGGGCGCCGCAGGCTTCGCGTGCGTTTCCGTCACGGCGGTGCTCGTCTCCATCCGGCTCTCCACGCGATACGGATTTCTCCGAGCCTTCCATTCCGGCGTGACGTTCCAAGACAGCGCGTCGTTCGCTCGGCTCGGCGCTGCCGACACGGCCCTACTCTGTGGAAGTGATGGCATTCTCTGCGATGACCCGTTGGTGGTCGCGGTCGAGGGAGCCCACAAGAAAAGTTCGGAGCCCTCCGCGAGGGGGAATCGCGCGAAGAACGCCGCATCGGAGCCTGCGAGACCCGGGCGTTCGAGGCCGCCGGAAGCTACTTCCAAAGGGAAGGTCTCGGAGACACCACCCCCGGCCGCGGTCTCGTCTCCGTTCGAAGGTGGCGATCGATTGCTTTCGCTCGCAGGGTCCGCGCAGGCGTACGTCGGTGACGATCCGACAGCCAACGCGATCCGCGCGATCTTCACGGACCGGTCACTCCCCAATCATCCCCTCCGAAGCTGCGAAGTTTTTCCCGGTCTCGGTGTCGTTGGCGTGCTCGGGACGGGAGAACGCCTGGTTGTCGGCAGTCGCGCCCTCTTCCTCCAAGAGCATATCAGCGTAGCGGGTGCAGAAGGTGGCGCGCTCCCGTCTGGACGTAAAAACGTGTATGTTGCACTCGATGGGCGCCTGCAAGGAACGGTCGTTCTCGATGCAGCGCCACGTGTCGTTGCGGCTGTCGCCATGCAGCGTTTGCAGTCGCGGCACGTCGAGCCCGTGCTCCTCTCTTACGAGTCACGGGAGGTCGCCGAGTCCGTGGCATCGGCAGTGGGTATCGAACACGTCCGACCCTGCACGAGCGAAGAAGAAGCCCTTCGCGAGGTTGACGCGCTCGTGGAAGTGGGCCGCATCGTTTCCGTCGTTGGCATGCCGGAGCGAGACGAAGCCCTGTTCGAACGCGCCCACGTTGGCCTCGCGATGCGAGCATGCGGACAGCCCTTCCGGGCTTGGTCCGTGGCCACGATGTCTTCGGATCCGCGTACCATCACGGCCGCCTTCGAAGAGTCTCTGCGGCTACGAGACGCACATCGTCGCTCTTTCGCGATCGCCCTCGGCCCTGGTGCCGTGGCGCTCTTCGCAGCGCTGTTTGGTCTCGTTCCCATCTTTCTTCCCGCCCTCTTCGCCATGACGGGGGGGCTCGTCGCCCTCTATCGAGCGTCCGTCGAATGAAGGCGCTGCGTTCCGCGCGGCGGCGTCGCGATGAGCTCTCGCCTCAGCCGCGCTTGTAGCTGAAAGCGTGCAGCTCAGGACTGCACACTCGAATTCAGAGTCTGGAGAAGAACGTCCACGTCGCTTGGGCGCCGTCTTTCCAAACTTGGTGGCCCATGCCCGGGATCTTGCAGTGCATGAGCGGCTGGCTGCAGCTGTCGTATGCGACGCATGGAGTCGGGTCTGCGGGCTTCGTCGTCGCAGCGCAGCTGGCCACCCGTGCGTAGTACTTCACGCTCTTGTCGCCCTCCGCCGGTACGACGTTGCCATCGGAGAGTCCGTGGAAGATCGCCGCACCCACCGGGCCGCCGTTGCAGACGAGATTGCCCTGATTGTCGTACTTGCCGGAGTACGGTCCACCGCCTGCGTGCGAAGCGACGCCACGAATGACGTTGCCCATGCGGCATGCGACGTGGTTGGCCATGTAGCCGCCACGACTGAAGCCCGAGGCAAAGATCTTCTTTGGATTCACGCAGAACGAATTCGTGTGTTCTGTGATGAGCGCATCGACGAAGGCAAGGTCAGGGCTTTGGCCTTCCAGTTTGTCGAGGTCCCACGACTTGTTCGTGCCATCGGGGTAGAGGAAGATGGCGTCGTCACCCGCGAACGATTCCATGTTGAGGGCGCTGCGAGCGCTGGCGCCGGTTCCTCCGTCGCCGTGGAACACGAACACGAGCGCATGCGCTTTCGTGGGATTGTAGTTCGGACTCGTGAAGCGCGAGAACGTTCGACCCGATGGGAGCTTGAGTCCGGTTTCGAGTCCCGTCTTTCCGGGCGCAGCCCGCTGGCAGTCACCGCCCACGGGAGACCCACCGCCATCGCCTGGTAGGGTTCCGCCGTCTTCGCCTGGCTTGAGTGGACCCGTGGACCCACTCGTCCCTGGCGTATTGACGGGCGCCGAATCACCGCCGCACGAGACGAGTGCCGCTACCCCGAAGATGAAGACAAGGCGAAGCATGAGCTCATCATATGCGACCTTCGCGTGAATTGCCTTGAGGATGTAGCCTCGTTTTCGCTAACAGACGGGTAATGAAGCTCTACATCATGCGGCACGGGCCTGCGGTCGACGATGCCCCGAGCGGCCTGGACGCCGACAGGGATCTGACGGTCTCGGGTCGCGACCGCGTGCGCGCCGTGGCGAGGGCCCTCGCTGCGGACGACGAGCTTCCCGCGAACATCGTCGCGAGCCCTCTCGCTCGTGCGCTCCAGACCGCCGAAATGGTGGCGGGCCTCGCCGAAGCTCGCAACAAGGTTCCGAACGTCAGCGTGAGGCGAGAGCTCGCACCGGGAGGCAAGTTGCTCGCCCTCATCCAGGAGCTGCGTGCGAACCGGTTGCGCCGCGTCATGGTCGTGGGACACGAGCCCGACCTCACGACCTTGGCGAGCGCCCTGCTCGGCCGTCCCTTCGAGCGCGGCTTCTCGAAAGGCATGGTCCTTGGACTCTCGCTCCCTGACGAACCCGAAGCCTCGGGCTCTCTCGTCGTGGGTACCGCCAAGATCCGCTTCCAGGTCGACCCCAAGGCCTTCCCACCCCAGGCCAAGGGCGGTAGCGGAGGGGGCCAGGTGGGCTGAAAAGCGCGCTTTGTCCACATGTATAACTGTATGAATTTACATCGGTAATTTATTCTTCTGGGGCACTTGTGGGCGCCTTGACAGGAGCCCCACGGACCCTTAGCGCTTAAAGGAGGATGCCTCCCCGAAGTGCGGTGCCTCAGTTGAGTCCGAGCTGGTTCGCCGACCGCTATTCGAGGTCTGCAGCGCTCGAAATTCGCACGATTCCCGCCGCCATCCGGGTACCGCCCAAAAGGCTGTCGGGCGCCCCATTCTTGGTATTTCCTCCAGGAAATCCGAGGCTTTACGTTCACGAGGGAGCGCGCCAAGGGCTCGAACGTCGCTTCACGCTCGCCCGGGGCGCGCTGGTCGTCCTCTCCATTACCGACAACCGCCACGCGATGATCTCGCAGACGCGGCACGGTGGCGTCCTTTTCCTGAGGCTCCACCACATGTTCCTCGGGGCCGGCGACATCGTCGTCGACGCACTCGTCAGGTACGTGCTCTTCGGGGACAAGGAAGCGAGCATCGAGCTCGGCCACTTCATCGAGAGCAACGGTCATACGCTCGCGCGTCGGAGCCCACGCGCCGTCCCTCTGACGACGAGCGGAAAGCACCACGATCTCTTGCGCATCCTCGAAGAAGTGCAGCAGCGCTACTTCCCGAACACGGCGCGCGCGCTCATCACGTGGGGCCCTCGCACGAAGCCTCGAGGTGGCGAAGGGCCGAGGCCGAAGCGAAAGACGATCAAGCTCGGCAGCTATTCGTTCCACGAGCGCATCATCCGCATTCATCCCGCGCTCGATCGCAGCTGGGTGCCTCGCTACTTCGTGGCCTTCGTCGTGTACCACGAATTGCTGCACCACTTCTCCCCGAGCACCCGTGGGCGTAGCGCTCGCCGCGCCCTGCACCCGCCGGAATTCCTCGCGAAGGAGCGCGCCTTCCGCAACTACGAACGCGCCGTCACGTGGCAGTCGCGCAACTTGTCACGCCTGCTCCGAGCGTGATGCCGCCTTTCGCAGGAATGCGCGCCAGGTTCGGCGCGTTCTGCGCTAGGTTGCACACGGAATGACGAGCCGACCTCGCGGATTCTCTGCCCTCTTCGTCGCCGCCTTGCTGGCGTGTGCGAGCTGTGGCGGAACGCCACCGAAGCCGGCCGTGTCGGAAGAGGCTCCGAAGGGGCCTGTGCTTCCGCCGAACATGACCCTGCTCCACAAGCTCGGGGACGTGAGCCGCCCGTCCATGGGGCCCTATCGAGCGGTCGGTCCTGAAGGGTCCCTCCTCGTGTACGCGGCATCGGCGAACGAAGGCACGCAGCTGCTTTCGCTGGCGCTCTTTCCGGACGGAGCACCCAAGGGCGTTCCGAAGCCCCTCGGTGTGATTCCGTTCGAGACGCGGGCGCTCGTGGTCAAACCTCTGGGACGTGGTTTCATTGTATGTTACACCAGTCCCGTCGGCGAGAACGACGCCATCGTCAGCGTCGTCTTGAACGAGGAGGGCAAGCCCGTCGCCGCCGCCTCGGAGGTCGTGAAGACGCCGAGCCCTATCGGGTGGTTCGAAGTCGTTCCGAACAAGGCCGGGGTCGTCGTCGTGTGGGCAGAGACGACGCCCTCCGAAAACGCGTCGATCTTCGCGGTGGCCATGGACACACGCGGAAGCGTCATCTCTGCTCCGTCGCGCGTTGCGAGCCATGCCGTCTCCTGGCAGCTGCACGAGTCGGAAGAAGCGCTCGTACTCGGGTCGATCAGCGCCATTCCCGTGCTCGATGGCGAGAAGCGGGCGCCGGCGCACGCAACGGCGGCCACGCAGCATACGATCGTCCTGCAGCAGATCGACCAGGAAGCACGGCCGCTCGGCGCCGCAACGGTCGTGGCCAAGGGAAGGGCCGCTGCGCGCGACCTCGACTTTTACGAAGGACCGAACGACCACACACGTGTCGTGTGGACCGAGCTCGATGGTGGCGTGCCTCGTCCCATGCAAGCCACACTCGAGCACCGAACGAACGCGTCGCCGCCAGAGGTCGTGGAGAGCGCCCGCGGCGGCGGAAGAGTCCTCTCGCTCACACGCCATGTCTTGATGTGGCGTGGTCCGGTGTCCGCGAACCGCGTCTACCTGACCGACCTGACCAAACCGAAGGAGCTTCGATGGAGCTTCGACGCCGACGATGGCCGCCCTCCGGAGTTCGTGACCGCTGGAGATGGTTTCGCGGTGCTTGGACTCACGCGCATGTGTCCCCAAACGAGCTCCAATGCCGACGCATGCGATCGACTGCCCAAGCGTCAGACTCTCGCGCGTCTCGACGCGAACCTCGCCGTTCGTGAAACCACGTTCCTCGGAAAACTAACCGCCGAAAGCGTCGAACCTTCGCTCGCTTGGGCCCTGCACTGCACCGACAAAGAGTGTTCGATGCTCGGTGCAACGGGCGCGAACGTCCTGCAGCTCTCGTCGCTTCGCGTTCCGAACGGCCTCTCCCAGAAAGAAGTGCAGCCAGCTCCGGCGGTCGCTCGCGCTCTTGCACCTACTGCGCTTCCTCCTGCTGCGCTGCCCAAGGCCGACGACGCTCCGCCTCCGGTGGTCAGTTCACTTGGCGTCGGAAAAGTGGGAGCGCCCGTGCCTGTTCTACCCGGGTTCACGCCGGCTGCCTTCTCGTCTCCCGAAGGGCGCTTCGTCGCCGTCGTGGGCGAGCGCGAAGGAAAGAAGGGGCCGCAGGACGACGCAGAGATCGTCATCCTTTCGGCGGATGGGACCGGCCCGAGTGCCGAGGTCGCCTCCATCACGAAGCGCGCCCTCGCGCGTGGGGGGGTCGCCCTTGCACAAGGGGGCTCCGCAAAGGACGGCTATGCACTCGTGTGGGTTGCGCTCGAACAAGGCGACCCCGAGGTCCACTTGAGTCGTCTCGACAAGACCGGTCATCGCGTCAGCGACATGTTGCTCACCACGGTCAAAGGCGACGCGCGCAATGTCAGTGTTCGATGGGTCGGCGATGGCTACATGGTCGCTTGGATCGATGGACGCGACGGCGTGGGAGAGGTGTACGTCACGAAAGTGAACCCTGCGCTCGAGCGCATTACGCGCCAGACCCGTGTGACGAACGCGCCAGGCGATGCGAGCGACCTCGTGATGGTGCGAGCCGAAGGACCGAAGGCGCCGATCTTCCTCTCGTGGGTCAAACCCACGGGGCCGGTCACGGCAACCGATGTGTACGTCGCGCGCATTTCTGCGCACAACGCCGAACGCATCGGGAACGAAACACGACTTCTCGCGAGTCCGTCACCTTCTCGACGTCCAATGCTCTCGGCGAAGCCGGACGGCGGCGTATCCGTCCTCTGGCTCGAAGACGAAGCGGCTGCTCGCGGTACGCAGTCGGACCAAGCCATCTACTCCGTTTCGATCGACAACGCGGGCAAGCTCGAAGGTGTTCCAGGTCGCTTGTTCTCGGTTCCGAACGCGCAAGCTTCCACGCTCGCGCCGAGCGAGTCCGCCTCGTTCCTTGCCGACGTCCAGGAAGCCAACCAATCGTCGATCGTGCTCCTTCGGCCATTCGAAAAGTCCCCTGCGGCCTTGCGTCTCGTCACGGGCTTCGTGAAGAAGAAGGCTGCTCTCACCGCATCGAAAACGCATGTATGGTATTCGGACCCGAAGGGTCCGGGCATCTTGCGCGCCGCCCTTTCGAACGAGCCATGAAGCGCGTCTCTCCTCTTCGCCTCGCTTTTCCCTTTCTGTTCCTGCCCATCTTGTCCGCGTGTCCGAAGGCGCCGAACCTTCCCGAAGGGAACGGCAAGAGCTGCGGTGGCGACTGCGAAGGAGCTGACAAGCTGCTTGCGGCAACGAAGGGATTCAGCAACGTCGCCCACGACTTCGTTCTCGATCCAACGAGCAGTCTCGCACCGGGCCGCGGCATCGAGCGCAGGGAAGGGGGCGCTTACGCGATCACGCCGATCGAATGCGCAGAGCCCCGCGCTCGACCTCGGGCAGATGGCGCACTCGACGCGCAGAAAGTCGATTTCGCCTACGTTGGGGTCGCCGTCGACGGGACACTCGTCTCTGCGGATGCGAGCATCGCGCCTTTCCTCAGCGCCGGCGGCGAGACGAGCTCTCATACCATTCGCCTCGTTGCGGTCGCATTCGTGCACGACAACGATCCGCAGTTTTTCAAACCCGGCGCATCGCTCTCGTCGGAGGGTGACCATTGCGGGTGCGGGCGTGCGACACACTTCGTGGGCGCCGTGAAACACGGAGGCATGCTCTCGTACGAAGTGTCGGTACGTTCCGCCGAGGTACGCGGCAGCGGGCTCGACCTGTTCAAAGCCAAGCTCGCAGCGAAAGACGGCTCGATCCGCCAAACGAGCGTGGGCGACCTGCGTGTCGAAGGTCTCGACGCGATCGCCGAAGGGAAGGCGAGCCACGCGCCTCTCACGTTCCACGTGAACAATCCCGTTCCGATCGCGTACGCCGTCTATCCCATCTCCGACGTATGCAAGTTCTCCTTTCCGGCTCCCGAGGTCACACCGACACCGGTCGACTTTGGACTCGTTCCGACGGGCACCGAGGGGACGCGCCTCGTACACGTTCAGAACCGGGGCAACATCGATCTGCACGCGTACTATGGCGACCAGGCGCTCTCTCTTCCCGCGGAAGGTGCGGTCGACATCCCTCTCCGGTGGCGCGCCGAGGGCGAACCCACCGCCTGCGAGGAACAAACCCGCGAAGAGACGCTCTCCTTCGTACCTGCGAATGCATCGCTGGTCGTGACCCCGCGACAGCAGACGGTGCGCGTCGTAGAACGCATGCAATCCGGCCGGGGTAAGCTCGACGTTCGTAAGCACATCGACAGCGGCGAAGGGCGGAAGCCCGACTACGCTTCGACCGATCAGCAGCTCACGTGTCCGCCCGACTACGTGAGATCCGAGTGTCGCATCGAAAAGGCGGAGTGCGGTGACGGCAAAGGTTGCACGACGGCCGGCTATGCCGTCAGCGCAGAACCGACGGCGCAAGGGTGCCGCGTGCGCTGCCAAGGTCCGACGTCGATCCTCCCGGGGGTCATTTCGGGGGCCAACTACTGCCGCTTCGATGCGGTTCTTGGCTGCCAATTGCGCTGCGGCGCGAAGCCGAGCGCACCGTGACGGTTCGGGCTCGTCGCGTTGCGGGGGCGCTCGTGTTCTCTTCCGTGCTCGCCTGCGGTGCGACGACTTTCTCCCCGGCGGAACAAGCCAATGCCTGCGAAGCCTATGTATCCGCGCAGCTGGCGCATGCCGATCGCTGTAGAGATTCGAGCGAAATGCGCAGCAGCCTGCCTGGCAAAGGCGACCTCGTCCAAGTCTGCAACAAGCGCGTGGGAGCGGAGAACAATGGCATCACGCCCGCGTCGATGAACGCGTGCGCAACCGCGCTCCGTGGTGCGTCCTGCGAGCAAAAAGAAGCAGATGTTCCCGACTGCCAAGCGATGCTCGCTTCGACCGGAAGTACCGAATTGGGTGTGCTGTGCACCTACGGAACGCAATGCAAGTCAGGGTACTGCGCGGCCGCATCTGTCGATGACAAGGGCGTGCGCTGTGGAAATTGCGTGAATCCGATTGCGCTCGGCATGGCATGCGACTTGAAGAGCTCGACTCCGTGCGCACGCGGATCGTTCTGCGCGAGAATGGCTCCTGGAACGACTGGGGGGACGTGCAAGGCCTACCTAGGCGAAGGCAATGCATGTGATGACGAGACTGCTCTCTGTGGGGGCGGTCTCTATTGCTCGAAAGCTTCGAAGACATGCCTCAAGCAGCGAAGCGCGGGGCAGCCGTGCGCTGAATCGGAACCGTCGCCTTGCGCCGGTGCACTCGTCTGTAGCGCCGGCAAGTGTGCCGTGCGTCTCGCGGCGGGGGCGCCTTGCACCCGCGAAACTGGCGAGTGCGACGCACTGCTTCGCTGCGCGGCCGGGGTGTGCACGGCGCCGCCCCAAGCCAAGTTGGGGGAATTGTGCGAAGGCACGGGCTGCGCGCCGGACGCCGCATGCAAGGTGCAGACATGCGTGCTCCGTGTCGCCATCGGTGCGAAGTGCGCGATGGACCGCGACGTGTGCGTCCGGGGTGCGGCGTGTCTCGACGGCGTGTGCCAAGTGCCGGACCCCGGAATTTGCAAGTGAACGAACGCGAGCCAGCAGCGCCACGACGAAACTGTGCTAAGGCACTCTCCGCCTTTGCGCCCGTAGCTCAGCTGGATAGAGCGTCGGCCTTCTAAGCCGAATGTCGCTGGTTCGATTCCAGCCGGGCGTGCCAGTACTTAGCCCCTCTCCAGTCGTTCGTTTCGCAACGGTTCGTTGCAAAACGGGTGGCAGAGCGGGCACCGCCTCGGCGGGTACAGTGCGCATCTTTTCGGTCTTCATCACGTCTCGCATGGGTCCTCGGGTCGGAGTGGCCAGCCAAGTGTGAAAGAGCGTTCTCAAGCATCGCCCCTTCGCGCTCGTCGCGCGTTCCGACTCGTGAAGAAGCACGACGGTCTGGTCCTACCTCAGACGGAGGACCGACGAACGTCCAACTTGAAAGGGCCGCATCTCATGTTGTCGCTCGTGGTTTCCGGCTCGCGCGTTCACCTCGTCGCTTCCCATACGGATTCGAGTTCCAACTCGTCGTGTGAAACGTCGATGATGTTCGCATCCACCTGCATGCCGGCGTGATCCGAGATGACGACTTCCACGATGTAGGTTGGCTCGGCCCCATCGGGAACCGAATGAACGTGAACGATCGCACCGCGTGTTCCGGCGACTACGCTCCTGCCCTTGTCGTCGGTCTTGGTGACCTTCAGTCGCACAACGGATAGTTCGGGGAAGGGCGCCATGCGTGTCATCTGCTCCCTGTTCACAACTTGGCCCAGGCAAGCCGAGGGCGCTCACCAAGCACCGCGGTGAGCGCGTCGATCGGATTCGCCGCCCAAGAACTCGCTTGGAGCGAGGGCCATTGTAAAGCGTCACGACAAGGTTGCCGCAAAGAATCGGAGCGCCTCCCTTTTCAGAGCTTCGCCACCCCGCAAGCGGAACGGGCGCTTTGCACTTTGCGCAAGGGGCCGTCGCAGAATCGTCGCCCTCCATCCAAGAATCGACCGCAGCCATCAAAGCGTCCTCGTCTCCGCTGGCCCCGCATGCCGCGCAGACCAGCAACTCGATCTCGTACGGGTAGGTGAGATTCGTCAAGCGCACGCTCTCTACGATGACGCCGTTCGTTGCGAGCCCGGTGAAGTCCACCTCATTCCTTCGTCGCCGATAACTCGGCCCGGCCTTTGCGCCGGGTCGGTGACCAGGATCACCAAGCGCGCATTCGTCGTTGCAGGCCAAAGCGGCAAACGCCCCTTTTCTTTCGGCCTTTCGTGACAAGGCATCGAGACGTTTGACGGCTTCGAGGCGAAGACTTTCGCGGTGGCGAGCGTCGGTAATCTCCGCGAGTTCACGGGCGCGAGCGATTGCCCGGTCGGCGGCGCCGGTGACGAGCTTGTTCAAAGCGTCGAGCGCGACCTTCGCGGCGGTGATGTCGCCCGTCGGTGGCAGCGGCGATGGCGGTGGTCCATGCGCGGACAAGTGCAACGCGCGGGTTCGACGAATCCGTTGCGATTGATTGCGATTCAGATCGTGGCTCGGCGTTTCTCTGCGGTTCATCCGGGAGCGTCGTCGGAGGCGAAGACGCGCAACTCCTTGCAATGACAGGCGGTGATCCCTCTTCGGGCGCCCTTCTAAGCCGAATGTAGCTGGTTCGATTCCAGCCGGGCGTGCCTCTCTCACAAGAAGGTTGGGTCGCGCACTTCTTGGGCGACAGTATCGGACACCCGCACGAACGGTTTGATGGACCGGGTGGGCTCGGCACAATTCATGTCTCGAAAGACCCGAGATGCGCTGCCTTCCGCTTACGACCCTGTTGTTGTGTGTCCTTGCTGGGGCGGCATACGCCTGCGGTGAGACCTCCGTGGACCCAACGCCCGATGCGGCCGTCGCCCCTCCGGTGGATGGCGGAAGTGCCACGCCAGATGGCTCGGTACCCGACGCTTCGGATGCCTCGCCCCTTGGTCCTCTCGCGTTCAAAGAGGTGGCCCGTTTCGAGGGTGCCCGCATGGTCCTCGGCAATCGCAGTTCGGATCTCGTTCTCGGAAGCGACGTCGATGGCGATGGTGTGCCGGACCTGCTCTATGGGAACCCCGACATTCCGGACTCACCCGAAGATGCGGGGCCATCCGCACCGACCCAAGGCGCGGTCGTCATTCTCAGCGGCAAAGACTTGAAGGAGCTGCGCCGCATTCGTCGAAACGACTACGCTACGCGCGGGATCTTCGGGTACAGCATCGCGTCTCTCGGCGATCTCGACGGGGACGGCAAGCAGGACATTGCCGTCGGTCAGGTGGGCACGATCACTCCGGATGATTCGGCTTACGAGTTCAGCGGACGGCTCTTCCTCATGAAGTCGAACGGTGCGGGATTCACCGAACAGGTCCTCAAGGGCGAGGACCCCTTTCACTTCTTCGGCTACGAGCTTCTTTACCTTGGCGGGCCCAACAACATCCTGGTCACGACGGGAGCACGCTTTTGGGGTGGCAGGGCGTACGGCATCAACGCGAAGACGGGAGCCACCCTCTGGACGAGTGCGACTTCCACACTTCACCGCGATCTCGCGAACGAGCGACGCGGATATCGCATGTTCGACATCGGGGACTTGGACGGTGATGGCACGGGTGACGTCGGACTCTCGGCCAACGGACAGGCGCCGCCTCCGTCTCTGCCGAAGCCGCCGAATGCCGAAGACCTCGATCTGTCCAAATGGCCCGGGCGTCAGTACTTCTACTCCGGAGCAACGGGCGCATCGCTCGGCATCCTCCAGGGCAAGATCGGTGACAACCTCGGCTTTTGGGGATCGCCCATTGGGGATGTCGACGGCGATGGCGTGAAGGACTACATCGCTTGTGGGGGAGCGACGGGATTTGCGGGTCGCTGTCACGTGATTCGAGGTACTCTGTTGCGAAGCGCGAAGGCGAAAACCGAAGTGCTCGACCTCGAAAAGGAAGGTGCTTCCATCATTCGAACACACGAAGGGGTGGTTGGCGCCGATCGCTTCGATCTCCTGGGCTATCGGACCATGGAGCTGCCCGACCTGGATGCCGATGGCGTCAGCGACTACATGATCACGGCGCCCTTCTTTTCGACGGGAACGGCGGATGCGGGCATTCCTCCGGGCGGCGATGCGGCCGTCACTGCGTATGCGCGCGGCGGCATGTTGCGCGTCGTGAGTGGAAAAACGGGAGCGACCCTGCAGGAGCTCTACGGCGGCAAGACGACGGAGTATCGCGAGGCGCTCTTCGGCACAGCGGTGTTCGAGACGAAGACGAAGACGCTCTACGCCGCGTCGCAGCAGGGCGGACGCGAAATCGTGGTCGCGTACCGGGCAGAGGCAAAGTAGACGATCAACGAGGCACGAGCCCCTCGTCCGACCATTACTCGTCCTCCGAACGAAGGCGCCGATAGGAGCCCGGAGGTACGCCGGTCCAGCGCTTGAAGGCGCGACTGAAAGAGGCGACGTCCGAGAAGCCGAGGTCCTCCGCGATGCGTGAAAGCGGAATGTCCGTCTCTCTCGTCCGCCGTCTTGCTTCTCCTTCGCGCGCACGAGCGACCAGGTCCGAAAAACGCGTTCCCTCCGATTCGAGGCGCCGCTGCAGGGTGCGGCCACTCATGCCGAGTGCGCGTGCGACGGAGTCTGCTTCGAGAACGCCGGACGAAGGTACGCCTTCGAATCGTGCATGGAGGCACCTGAGCACGGCCGCCGTCGCAGAGTCGTGCTGCCCTCTGTTGCCGAGCGCGGCTGCCGCGACCTCGTGAGCGACCTGTGCGAGAAGTGGGTCGCCGGCTTGGAGGCGGAGCGCATCGTCCTTCGAAAGCTCGATGCTCATGTGTTCTGCACCAAAATGGAGATCGTCCGTGCCGAACGCCGACACGAGCGGTGCGATGTCACCTTGCCGTGCGTGGGTGAAACGAACGCGCCGCGGCACGAGGTCGAGTGCATCTCGGCGACAGTGATGAAGCGCATACGAGAGCACGTAAAGGTCGACGTGCCGACTGGGACGATGCGTGGACCGGACGCGAGCGGAGAGCTCGATCGAGTCCCTCTCGCTCACTCTGACCTCGAGCTGCGGAAACACGAGCGCTCCGAACTTTTCGAGCATGTCCAGGACGGCGCCGACTCGCTGGGTCGTGCGAACCGCAAGCGTCGCGGCATCGTAGCGAAGGTAGGGGAGTTCTGCCGGGAGCCGAAGCCCGAGATGGGGTTCTCGACATTCGCGCGCGGCCTCGTCGAGCATCGCCGAGAGACCTTTGGCTGTGATTGCAGCCGTCTCCGCGTCGATGTCTGCGGGAAGCAAGCCACCTGCCGCGCCAACCGCCGCGCAGTCTCCGCCGTTGGCACGGGTCCATCGCAAGAGCGCGGGCGCGAGCGCAGACGGCGTGGCCACTTCGAGCGCTGGACGACCCATAGCGAGACCATAGATCCGTCGAGAGCGCGCTGCGAGTTTTGGCGTACAGAGTCAAAAAGCTGGCGGCCCGAGTCATGGCGACTGGGAGGGGAGCAACGCATGATGCAGACATGCCTTTCGAGATTACGCACCACGCAGGTCACGTTCTTTTCACCTCGGACTCCGCGCGAAGCCTGCGCGAAGCCGTGTACGAGGCCGCTCGCGCCGAGGTTGCGCTCGGTGGGGCCATGCTCGAAGGAGCCGACCTCTCTCGCCTCGACCTCGAAAACATGGTGTTCGATGGCGCCAGGCTCTCGGGAGCTTCTTTCCGGAATGCGAATCTCGAGCGAGGTTCCTTTGCACATGCGGAACTCGGATCAGCATCCTTCGAGGGAGCAAACCTCGAGGATGCAGACCTGACGAGCGCGGTTCTCGTGGCGGCGAATCTGAGCGGCGCCAACCTCGAGGGTGCGCGACTGTCGAACGTCTGCGCGACGCGCGCGAAGTTCGAAGGCGCCAACCTCGAACATGCCAAGCTAGAGGGCGCCATCATCGATGACGCATCGTTTGCCCGTGCGAATCTCGAACGCGCGTGCCTTGCGAATGTTCGAGGTGCGGGGGCCGTATTCGCGTCGGCCAATCTCGAAAAGTCGGATTTTCGTGAAGCAGACCTCTCTGGCGCTTCACTCGTTTCGGTGAACCTCGAGAAGGCCGACCTTCGCGGCGCGCGCCTCGCCGATGCCGTCTTCGTGGGGGCAAACCTCGAAAAGGTCGATTTGCGCAGCGCCCACATCGTGCGCACGGACTTCACCGAGGCGAACCTCGAGAAGGCCGACCTGCGGGGGGCCCACGTCGAAGATGCACGCCTGACCGACGCGAACCTCTACAAAGTGCTGGGGCTCGAGCCCCGAACGACATCGGTACATCCATACCGATAAAGCAGAGCCCTATGGGCGTCGCTCGTTTGGGTGACCGACGCGCAGCGGATCTTCTCTTCCAGAATTACGCCGCATGCGTATCTTGGGCGCCATGAAGCGTTCGCTGCTCGTTCCTACCTTGGCCTCTCTCTGTGTTGTCGGCGCGTGCTCGTCGAGTGGCACGCCTGTCTCGGTCACCTCCGACGCGGGTGGCACCGAAGGCGGCGGCGGCGGCGACGGCGGTGGTCAGGGGGGAGATGCCGCCATCGTATCGAAGTGCGCGCCCGTGAGCGGCGAGGGGACGACGCACAACAAGGACATCTTCGCGGACGAAACGTGGGGCCCCGGGCTGCACGTCGTTACGTTTACGATCTCCATATCCAAGAAGGCCACGCTCACGCTCGCGCCTTGCGCTGTCGTTCGTTTCACGAAGGACACCGGCATGTTCGTGGGCGGGGCGAGCGAGGGTGAAGACGGCGTGCTCGTTGCCGAAGGAAAGGCCGACGAGCCCATCGTCATCGAGGGCGCCACCCCTGACAAATGGAAGGACATCCAGGTCTATCCGAAGGGGCAAGCACGTCTTCGTTTCGTGACGTTGCGTGGTGGTGGCGGCTCGACGTCTCGCAATGGCGCGACGCTTCACTTGTATGGCGATGCCAACAAGCCCGCTCAGGCCCTCGCCAAGGTCGAATCCGTGACGATCGAAGATAGTGGCAAGTACGGCCTTTTCATGGAAACGCGAGGCGCGCTTTCGGCCGATTCGACGGGGCTCACGATCCGAGGCTCGGGGGACATGCCGATGCGCGTCAGTGGCGCGACCGTCTCCTCGGTGCCGCCCGGGAACTACACGGGCAACAAGAACGACACGATTCGGCTAGCTGCGAGTGCCGGCTACGATGTGGTTGCCGACGATCAAACAATCCACGATCGCGGCGTTCCCTACTTCATCGGCGGGGACGGGGCCTTGAACGAGCTCACGATTCAAGGACCTACGACCCCCGTCCTGACCATCGAAGCGGGAGTCACCCTTCGCTTTCCGAAGAGCACGGGAAGCAGCGGCGTCTGGATCGATCGCTCCACGAGCGACGTTCCTGCGAAAGGAGTTCTCAAAGTGCTCGGCACGGCGCAAAAGCCCGTCGTGTTCACGTCCGCCGAGGCCTCGCCCGCTGCGGGTGACTGGATTGGTCTCGTGTTTGGGGGCATCCCGAGCGCGAACGACAAGGTGGAGTTCGCGCGCATCGATTTCGCGGGCGGTGACACGGGCATTCGCAACTTTTCGTGCGGCACGCCAGGAAGTGACGACGTTCCTTCGAACGAAGCCGGGATCATCCTTCTCGGTAAGCCTGTGGGGCAGTTCGTTACCAACACGACCATCGCGAACAGCGCGAAAAATGGAATCGAGCGAGGGTGGTTCGGTGATTCGATCGACTTTCTTCCGACGAACAAGTTCGAGAATATTGCATTCTGCACACAAACCCTGAACCGCCCGCAAGTCGGCATCTGTCCCGATCCGCCTCCTTGCCCGAAGTAAGCAGCAGAGCTACGAAGACGCGAGACGTCCCCAACGACGAGGTCGCGCCCGTGGTCATCGCCGCGAACGTCGTGGGGCGGTCGTGACGCGGCTTTCTGCGCCATCTCCAAACCCCACGACGAAGGGCAGCGACGTCGTCACGGCACTGAAGGTCATATTCCTCTCTGAAACGCGTGTGAAATGCGCGCTGGGTGCGTCTTCTATCGGGCCGCGCTCGTCCCCGCACGTTCACCCACACTGACCACACGTACTGCACTCGGCGTGTGTGTCGGCGCAATGTTGCGCTCCGAGAGCGATCCCGTACTCTTGAAGTACCTTGCGCCTCTCTCTGCTCACGCTCTTGCCTTTTGCCGCCGTGGCTTGCGCCACGTACTCCTCCGATGGATTCGGAGACGATGACACGAAGGTATTCGAGAAGCCCGGCGACAAAGACGCCGCGAGCAGTGCGCCAGACACGGGCGCGCGACCCACGGATGCAGGCTCGACGAGCGAGACGAGCGGCGACGCCGGCGGTCCGCTTCCGCCGTGGTCCGCCTACTCGGGCCCTATGACGACCGATGGCGCGGCGCTCTGGGATGGTATCGCACGCACGTGGAGCCTTGCTCCTGCACCGACGGAGCTCGTGACGCGCGGCACCATGTGTTCGGTGACGGACAATGAGGGGCGCGCAATCTACTTCGGAGGACACAACAGCGGCGGCGGAGCGAAGAGCACGAGTGACCTCTTCCGTTTCGACGGCACTCGATGGGACGTACTCCGGGCGAGCGTTGGGTTCCCGCCACCTCGTTCCGGCGCCGGGTGCTTCATTCACCCGACCACAGGCGACTTCTTCGTCTTCGGGGGCATCACCTACGACGGTGCGAACGCTCCCGTGTATCTTACAGATACGTGGAAGTGGGACGGCAAGGGAACCACGTGGGCCTCCCTCGGCGTGTCGCCCTGGGGCAGTAGTGTTTCGCCCGGATACGCTGTCGACACGAAACGAAAACTGCTGATCATGCGCGGGGGCGGCGCTCCGACGGGGCGCCACAAGGAAACGTACGATTGGACGGGGTCCGCGTGGACGTTGTGGCCCTCTGACAACGATTACGTCTCGAATCTCGCCATCGCCTATCATGGCACGAAAGAAGTCGCCCTTCGCCTCGGTGGCCTCAATCCGGGCAATTCGATCACCGCAACGTGCGAGGTGTCGAACGCCGCTGCGAATTCTTGGAGTGCGTGCAGTGGTACCATCTCTGCACGCTACAACCACGCCATGACCTACGACCCTGCGGGTCAGCAAATCGTCGTATTTGGAGGCCTCAACGCCGGAGGCACTGCTACGCAAGACACGTGGACGTGGAACGGCTCTTGGACGGTGGCCACCGGCGGCGTTTCCCCGCCGGCCAAGCACTCTTCCGCCTTCACCTACGTCAAAGCGCTGCAGAAGCTCGTCCTCGTGGGCGGATTCTAGGTCTCTGAGACCATTGCCGGCGAGCGCTTCCAAGGGTAATCCCTTGGGTCATGAACACGCGCTCGCGCTTCCTCACCCTCCTTCCGGTCTTGGCGCTTTTCGCTGGCTGCGGTGGGCACCGAATTCCTTCGGACACCATCATCGGCTACACGACGACGGACCCGAAGGTGACCCCCGCGCCCGCCAACACGGCGGCAGTCGCAGCCGCGCGTGCACCGAAAGCCCCGATCGCGCTCGAGGAGTACTTCAAAGTCCGCCGCGTTCCGCCCACTTCGCGAAGTGGCCTTCCGCTTCTCTCGTTCTCGGCAGACGAAAAGTACGTTGCGTACGCGAGCGACGAGGCTGGACGCATCGACATTTGGGTGAAGTCTCTACGTGACGTGGACGCGCGTCCACTGCAGGTCACCCACGTCGAAGGCTTCGTGCACTCGTTCGCGTTTTCGCCGAAAGACGACATCCTCGTCTTCGAAGCTGATCGAGGTGGCGACGAGCTCCCTCGGCTGTACACGACGGACCGAAATGGCGTTGCAGCGCAGGAGGTCGTGCCCGAGCTTCCTCAAGGCAGACGGACGCAATTCGTCGAGTGGGCTGACAACGGTGCGAGCTTCTTGTATCTCTCGAACGGCCGCGACGAAAAGGCGATGGACCTCGTCGAGTACGATGTTCACTCCAAGAAGAGCACCATCCTCTGGCAGGCTGGCGGGAGCATGGCGTTCGAAGCAACGTCGCGCGACCACAAGCGGTTTGCGATCGTCGAGACCCTCTCCGACGCCAACACCAACGTGTACCTCTTCGACAGAGGGCAAAAGGGGCCGGCCGTTCTCCTGACGGAACACACCGGCGACATTCATTTCGCGCCTGCGACCTTCAGCCAAGACAAAAAATCACTGTATCTTGCATCCGATGAAGGCGGCGAGGTCACCGAGCTTTTCGTCTCCGATCTAAAGACCAAGAAGCGAACGCGCGTCCTCGGCGAACGTTGGGACGTAGAAGGGGTCGACTTTTCGAACACCGGCAAGTACTTCATCACCATCGTCAACGAGAACGGGACGCCGAAGGTCACGCTCAAGCACAAGGACAAGCGTGTGGCGCTCCCGCCTCCGCCCGGGCGAGGCGCTGCCTGGCGTCCGCTCGCGTTTTCTCACTCGGACAGATACCTCGGCGTCACGTTGGTGAGCGACACGATTCCCGCAACGAGCTACGTCATCGACCTCAAGACCTCGTCCCTCACACGCCTCGTCGACCCGATGCCGGAATCATTGCGAAGTCGTCCGGGTGTCGCGGGTGAGGCCGTCGAGATCCCGAGCTTCGATGGCAGGCGCGTGCCCGCATTTCTCTATCGACCGGCCGGCCCGGGTCCGTTTCCCGCCATCATCGACGTGCACGGCGGACCGACCGCGCAATCGAAGCGTACCTATTCGCCATTCCGGCAGTATGCCGTCGCCAAAGGTTATGCCGTACTCGTACCGAACGTCCGAGGTTCGACCGGCTACGGAAAAAGCTATACCCGTCTCGACAACATGGATCTCGGCGGCGGTCCGCTCAAGGACGTGGTCGCTTGCAAGAAGTGGCTCGTCGAAAATGCCAAAGTCTCCGGCGACAAGGTCGTCGTGTTCGGCGGCAGCTACGGCGGCTACATGGCCCTTGCCGCGGAAGCGTTCACGCCCGACGAGTTTGCTGCAAATGTCGACTTTTTCGGGGTTTCGGACCTGAAAACACTGGTCGAAAGCTTCCCTCCGCAGTGGGCCAGCATGTCTTCGTACATCTACAAGAAGTTCGGCGACCCCAAGAACCCCGAGCATGCCACCTACCAACACGATCGCTCTCCGATCCACTTCGTCTCGCAGATGAAGAAACCACTTCTCGTCGTCCAAGGTGACAAAGACGCAAGGGTGAAGAAGGACCAGTCCGACCGCATCGTTGCAGCCCTCAAAGAGAGCAAGGTACCTGTGCACTACTTGGTGCTAGAGAACGAGGGGCACGGTTTCACCAAGACCGAGAACAACCTTCGAGCTCTCAAGCTGACCGATCGCTTCTTGGATCGATACATCTTCGGCGACACGAGCATCGACGACCTGCCCTAGCCAACTCAAAGCGTTTCGATGTGGATTGTTCGTCTCGCCCTCCGCCGTCCCTACACGTTCGTCGTGATGGCAATCCTGATGATGCTCTCGGGCATCTACGTGACGAAAAACACGCCGACGGACATCCTTCCGGACGTCGACATACCGGTCATTAGCGTCGTCTGGACCTACAGTGGTCTCCCGGCGCAGCAGATGGAGCAGCAGATCACGCAGTTTTCCGAGTACTCGCTCTCGGGAAACGTTGCGGACATCAAGTCGATTCAGAGCGAGAGCTTCGACGGCGTATCGGTCATTCGTCTGTACTTGCACCCGGGGGCCGACGTGGCGGCGGCCATGGCACAGGTAACGGCCGCCTCTCAGACGATTGTTCGGCGCATGCCGCCCAATACGATTCCGCCCATCATCTTGCGCTACTCGGCCTCGAGTGTTCCGATCCTGCAGCTCGTCTTCAACAGCGAGACCCTGAGCGAGGCGGAAATCTTCGATCATGTGAATCAGCGAGTCCGAACGATGCTGAGTGTCGTTCGAGGTTCTCGCTTTCCGCTTCCTGCAGGCGGTAAGTTTCGGCAGATCTCGGTCGACCTCGACGTGGGAGCGTTGCGTGCACACGGCCTTTCGCCGAACGACGTGGCGCTCGCCATCTCGGCGCAGAACCTCACGCTGCCCACCGGTTCTGCAAAGATGGGGGAGCGCGAGTACCGCGTTAGCCTGAACTCGAGCCCGGAAGCCGTCGCCGCGCTGAATGACATGCCGATTCGCAAGGCGGATGGCGGTCAGCTCTTCATCCGCGACGTCGCGTACGTCCACGATGGCTTCGCCGTTCAAACGAATATCGCGAGGCGCGACGGAAAACGAGGTGTCGTGCTTTCTGTCGCTGAACAGGCTGACCAGCGCTTCGACGACGAAGTCGCCGATCGGATCAAGGCATGATGCCGACCATCCGTGCTGCTGCTCCGCCGGGGATGGAGGTAGAGGTCCTTTCCGATCAGTCGCAGTTCGTCACGCGCGCCATCGACGGCCTCCTCATCGAGGGCGTGATAGCCGCCTTTCTCACGGCCGCGATGATCCTGCTCTTCCTCGGAAGCTTCCGTAGCACCGTCGTCGTTCTCGTCTCGATTCCGCTTTCGGTCGTTGCAGCGCTCCTCTGCATGCGCGCACTCGGAGCAACCATCAACGTCATGACACTCGGTGGGCTTGGTCTCGCGGTGGGTATCCTCGTCGACGACGCGACCGTCGAAATCGAGAACATCCACCGGAACCTCGCGATGGGGAAGACGCTCACGCGCGCGATCTTGGATGGCGCCGAGCAGATCGCGGTGCCAGCCTTCGTGGCCTCACTATGCATCAGCATCGTCTTCGTGTCGGTCGTCTTTCTCGAAGGACCGGCGCGCTACATTTTCCTGCCGATGGGCATGGCGGTCGGCTTCTCCGTCATGGCTTCGTACCTCTTGTCGCGAACGCTCGTTCCGACGTTGGTCAAGTACTTGCTCGAGAAGGAAGAACACGGAGGAACGGGCCTTTTTGCGCGTTTTCACGCGGCGTTCAATCGCGGCTTCGAACGCCTTCGGTCCGCCTACACGTCGATGCTCGTTGCAGCCCTGCAGCGTCGTGGCCGCGTGTTTGCGACGTTCGGAGTATTCGTCGCCGCTGGCGGCGTGCTCGTTCCGTTCGTGGGCATGGACTTCTTTCCCTCCGTCGACGCGGGCCAAGTGCGTCTCCACGTCACTGCACCGCCGGGAACACGGCTCGAGGAAACAGAGCGCGACTTTTCTCGGGTCGAGGACAAGCTTCGAGAGGTTGTCCCCGCCAGCGATCGCCAGAGCATCCTCGACCTCATCGGGTCGCCCGGTGGGTACAACCTCTCTATCACCGATAGTGCGAACCTCGGGGCTTCTGACGGCGAAATCTTGATGACGTTGAAGCCTCAGCGCAAGACGTCCACGCACGACATCATCCGCACCCTGCGGCACGAGCTGCCGAAGTCGTTTCCGGAGCTCTCGTTCTATTTCCAGCCTGCGGACATCGTCACGCAGATCCTGAACTTCGGGCTCCCTTCTCCCATCGACGTCCAGGTTTCGGGCGCAAAGCGCGACGCGACGTACGCCATTGCCAAAGCACTCGAAGCCGACCTTCGGGAGGTACCTGGCGCGGTAGACGTGCACTTACATCAAATCGTCGCCGCCCCGCGCATCCATATCGATGTCGACCGTGTGCGTGCACAGCAGTCCGGCCTGACGGAGCGCGACGTGGCTGGCAACTTGCTCCTCATGGTTTCTTCGAGCAGCCAGGTCGCGCCCACGTACTGGACGGACCCTGCAACGGGCAACGCCTACGCCGTGGCGGTCCAGGTGCCCGACTACCGCATCGATTCGACCGACGCGCTCCTCAACCTTTCGCTCGCGACACCCAAGGGAAACCAGCTCCTCCGTGACGTGGTGACGACCTCGCGCAAAACGACCCCCGTGTTCGCTACGCACGTAAATGTGCAACCTACATTCAACGTGCGCGCCGACGTGCAGGACGTCGATCTCGGGAAGGTATCGACCAAGCTCGACAAGATCGTCGAAAAGCATCGAAAGAACCTTCCCCCGGGCGCGGCGATCAACGTGCGCGGGCAGGTCGACAGCATGCACGAGGGTTTTCGTAGCTTGGCGCTGGGCCTCGTGTTTGCCGCGCTGCTCGTGTACGGCCTCATGGTCATCAATTTCCAGTCGTGGCGTCTCCCGTTCATCATCCTGACGGCGCTCCCCGGGGCAGCGGTGGGTATCATCGTCATGTTGTTTGCGACCGGGACGACGTTCAGCATCCCTTCGTTGATGGGTGCCATCATGAGTATCGGTGTGGCGACGACCAACTCGATTCTCGTCGTGACGTTCGCGAACGAGCGACGCGCGCATGGATCAAGCGCCATCGAAGCCGCGACCCTGGCGGGGAGCGTTCGTTTGCGTCCGGTCATGATGACGGCACTCGCGATGCTGATGGGCATGCTTCCGATGTCTCTCGGCTTCGGCGAAGGCGGCGAGCAGAATGCGGCGCTCGGGCGTGCGGTCATCGGTGGTCTCGTGGGCGCTACGATTGCGACCCTCTTTTTCGTCCCCATCGTGTACAGCCTCTTGGCGGCCAAGCACCGGCCGCTCGAGCTCGAACCGGAGCTGCGAGAACCCTCATGACCACGAAAGAAGACACACAGCCCCCGGTTTCGCCATCACCAGGCAAACTCGCGCTCTTCGTAGGGCTCGTTGCGGCTGTGCTCGGGCTTGCGGTCGCATTCGGCATCCTGCCGCGGCTCCGCGCTCATGCTTCGCTCGAGCAAACGGCGAAAGATCGCGGCGGGCCGAAGGTGGTACGGGTCGCAAAGGTGCTCGCCGGTAGTCCGAACGCGGAGGTCACGCTGCCTGGCACGACGATGCCTTTTCGCAGCACCTCGCTCTTCGCCAAGTCGAACGGCTTCCTGCGACGCAACCGCGTCGAAGTGGGCGATCATGTGAAGGCCGGGGCCATCCTCGCGGAAATCGATGCACCGGAGACGGACCAAGATATTCTCCTCGCCCGTGCGCGCCTCGAAGAGTCCCTCGCCAACGTGAATATCGTGAAGCAAACCGCCGAGCGCAATCGCGGCCTCGCGACGCAAGGCGTGGTTTCGCAACAACAAGCCGACGACACGAGGGCCCTCGCGAACTCTGCGCAAGCAACCGTGAAGGCGCGCGAGGCCGATTTGCAGCGTCTGCGTGCGCTTCGAGGCTATCAAGACGTCATCGCACCCTTCGACGGAGTCGTGACGAAGCGCAATGTAGACCCCGGTGCGCTCGTGGGGCCCCAAGGCGTGGGAAGCATCGCACTTTTCGAAGTCGCTCAGGTCGAACCGCTTCGCATCTTCCTCGATGTGCCCCAAGCCCTGGCAGCAGGCGTCACAGCGGGGGTCGAGGCAAGAGTGTCGCTCCCATCCGGTGGCAAACCTGTGTCTGGCAAAGTCGTGCGGACGAGCACAGTGCTCGACCAGGCACTACGCACGCTGAAGACAGAAGTGCAGCTACCGGAGAACGGAGGCATCTTGCCGGGCGCGTTCGTCTACGTGAAGCTCTCCATCCCGCGTAGCGACCCTCCCATCACGATTCGCGCCAACTCCCTCATCGTGCGTCGTGAAGGCACTCTGGTGGCGCGTGTCGAAGGCGACCACGTCAAGCTCGTGAACATCACCATCCTTCGAGACCTTGGCAAGGACCTCGAGATCTCGGGGCCGCTTCGACCGGGCGAGGCCATCGTCGTGAACCCGAGTGACGACCTCGTCGAAACCACGAAGATCTCGGTTGCAGAAGAGAAGCCGGATGCAGGGTAGACGGTTCTTGCTGGCGCTCGCGGCTGCATTGGGCGCGCTCGCGTCGTCGGGTTCGGCTGGTGCGGCCGAGCCGTCGATCGAACGGCTCTCGTTTCCGGACGTCATCAAGCTCGCAAAGACCCACAACCCCGCTGTCTTTCGAGCGATCACCGACATCGAGCGCAGCGAAGCACTCGTTCGTCAGGCGCGCGCATCCTCACTGCCCATCGTACAAGGCAACGGCGCGTATACGAGGCTCGATGGCGATCGAGAGGTTGCGGGGCGCATCGCGCAAGGAAAAGACTCGCTCTCGCTCAACCTGCTCGTCCAAGTGCCCATCGTCGCTCCGAGTCGTTGGGGGGCATGGCGTCGCGCGGAAGATGCACGGGACGTCGCACGCGCCAACCTTCCCGCGACGACACGTGAGGTCGTGACGGCGGCCGCAAAGGCGTACCTCGCCATCCTCTTCCAGAAGCGCGCACGCGAAGCAGCCATCGTCGCGCGAGACGTGGCGCGGAGCCACCTCACGTTCGCCGAGCGCCGCTTCAGCGGAGGCGTCGGAACCCAAATCGACGTCGTGCGCGGTGCGCAAGAAGTCGCGACCTCCGAGGCGCAACTGTCGAATGCCACTCTCGGCCTTGCGCGTACGCAAGAGGCCCTAGGTGTGATCTTGGGTCTCGACCATCCCGTCGATGCCGCAGGGGATCCCTCGTTCGTCTCAGCCCCGACGGCGGCCGATTTGACGACGCGACCGGACGTTCGCGCGCAGAAGGCCCTCCTCGACGCGGCTCACCGGGCGACGAACGACAATTGGCGCGAATACATGCCCCTGCTCACGGCGCAGTTCCAGCCGTTCTATCAGAACCCGCCGACCTTGACGGCGCCGCTCACGGGCTGGCAAGCGCAGCTCGTTCTCGCCATACCCTTCTACGATGGAGGGTTGCGTTATGGCCTCGCAGATGAACGTGCGGCCGCCGAGCACGCCGCGAAGTCGCGCTACGACAGTGCCCTTCGGCAAGCGCGCTCGGAGATTCGCCTCGCCGCCATTGCCGTCGCGCAGGCGCACGAAATCTTGGGACACGCCCGCAAGGTCGCGGAGCTCGCGAGACAGGCTTCGGAGCTTGCGCGTATCGGATACGAAGGCGGCGCGACGAGCAATCTCGAACTCGTCGATGCGGACCGCCGCGCGCGCGATGCGGACCTGCAGGTCGTGATCGCGGAGGACAATCTTCGCCAGGCCGAACTCGACGCGCTGACCGCCGCGGGCCAGGTTCAGTAGGCGCGGACGAATCGACCGATACGCTCGAGCGCTTCGTTCAACTTCGCTCTCCCCAGGCCCACGCGAAAGTGATTGCCGGGGTAGCTGAACACGTTTGCGGGCAGAATCATGACGCCTTCGCGCTCGACGAGCTGCTTCGCGAAGGAATCGATGGGTTCTGCGAGCCGGAGGCGCGGGAATGCGACGCTCGCGGCTTTCGGAGCGATCCACTCGAACCACGCTTCGTGCTCGTGCATGAAGTGCGTCACCTGTTCCAGGTTCGCGCGAATGATCTCACGCGTACGGGCGACCACACGGTCCTTCGCGCGAAGCCCCATGATGGCCAAGATCTCGCTCGGCGCACTGCCGCAGATGGTCGTGTAGTCCTTGTAGGAGAGCACACTCGCGCGAAGCGCTTCGTCCTTCGTCGCGAGCCAGCCCACCCGAAGCCCCGCGAGTGCATACGTTTTCGACATGGCGCCGATGGAGATCGCCTTCTCGTAGGCATCGACCGCCGCGGGCAAGCGATCGGTCTCGGAATACTCCATGCCGCGATACACTTCGTCGGAGAGCAAGTAGCAGCCCACCTCGCGCGCGACGGAGACGACTTGCGACCACTCGGCTTGCGAAAGAAGAGCCCCTGTGGGGTTGTTGGGGAAGTTGACCGCGATGAGGCGTGTCTCGGGCCTCACCATCCTCCGGAGCTCGTCCATGTCGAGGCGCCACGAAAGCCCTTCCTCGGTCTTCTGGGGGTGGAGGTGCAAGAAGGAAACGTCTGCGCCGATCGACCTCGCGACTTCGTACGACGACTGATACGCCGGGAACGTGGCGATGACATGATCGCCGGGGCGTACGAGCACACGTGTCACGAGATAGATGGCCTCCTCCGCGCTGACGCAGCAGACGACTTCGTCTGCGCTCGTTTGTGTGTACAATGCAGCAATCTCGCGACGGAGCAGGGGGTGCCCTTGGCTCTCCGCGTAGCCGAGCGAAAGGGTATCCCAGAGCGAACGGGACTCTTCGTCTGCGAGGGCCAGGAGCTCGGGCAAGCGATAGCCTTCCACGTCCGAGCTACTCGCCAAGAAGGGAGCTACGAACTCGTACTTCGCGAAATAGCGCTCGAGAGCGAAAGGCGTGATGGGAGAGCGCGGCGAAATCAGTTGAGATCTTCCTTCTTGCGGGGTGCGCTTTCGTCGCTGCTCTTCTTGCCGAAGATGCGGTCCCAGCTCTTCCGGTAGGCTTGTGTGGCGACCTTCGCGGGGCCGGGGTGTGTCTTGCGCGGTGCGGCTTCGCTCTGCGGGGGGCGCTCCGCGGCGTAGGTCACTTCGACGTCGCACACGAGCGGCGTTTCTTGGCGCGGCTTCAGCTTCACGAGGTCGCCATGCAAAGGGCGTCCGGACAAGGCGGGCCTCAGTTCGCCAGCCTCGATGCGTCCCTCACGAGCGCGAAGGACGCGGACACCTTGCCCGTCGTCCGTCGGGCTGTGCAGGAGTACGACGTCGGTTCCTTTGGGGGCGTCTTTGGGGTCATCCATCGCGCGCTCGTCGGCGTCAATCGTATCACGAACCCTAGGGCACATCTCACAACCTTCTCCCGTCATGAGATGTGCCCCAGAAGAAAAGGCGGGGACGGCGGAATACGTTTCCTCCGGACGGCGTTGTCCCGCGCTCGGAGGCATACATGTTCGAGGTTGGCGCGCGCATAGCTGGGATTTCCTGTACCTACATCGTTCTCGGCGAACATGCTTCGGGCGGCATGAGCAAAACCTTCAGAGCTCGCGCGTGCGCCTCCGAAGGCGAAGCGAAGCCGGAAGGCGAGAAACCGACGGAGCCCGAACGGCAAGTGCTCCTCAAGGTGACCTCGTTCGCCGGAATGCGGGATTGGCGCGCTTTCGAGCGATTCGAGCGTGAAGTCCGCACGCTCTCGTCACTCTCCCACCCGCGAATCCCGAAGAGCTTGGAGCTCTTCGCGTGGGACGGGACGCGGTCGATGGAACCCTCTGCGGTGACGATGGGAGAATCCCCGGTTGCGCTCGTTCACGTTCAAGAGCTCGTCCCAGGGCGTTCACTCGCAGACGCACTGAAGGCAGGCGTTCGGTTTTCCGGCGAGGAGCTTGCTGCGCTCTATCGTGAGCTGCTCGAGACGCTCGTCTATCTGCACGCGCTTCTTCCTTCGGTGCTGCATCGTGACTTGCAGCCGCGCAACGTCATTCTCGACAGGGAAGGGCATCCGCATCTCGTCGACTTCGGCCTCTCCGACGAACATCCTTCACCGGGAACCCCGAGCTTCGCATCGGATACGCCCAACCGAACGGCGGCCCACAGCGTCTCTCTCGGTGCCCCGGGCTACGTCGCTCCTGAGCTCGTCCTCGGTGTCGCCGGACCCCAGACGGACCTCTACGCACTTGCAGCCACCATTCTTTCTGCAGCGTCGCACCTTCCTGCGACGGACTTTCCGCGCGATGCCAAGACGGGCCGCATTCTCGTGGCGAAAGCCTCGCCAGGACTGCCGGCGCGATTGGTTCGCACCCTCGAGCGTTCACTCGAAGTGGATGTGCGCAAGAGAGCCAGCTCCGCAAAAGAAGTGCTGAACCTCTTGAGCGATCGAGTTTCCCTCGCGTCGAGGGTGAGCTTCGGCACCACGCGCGCGCGGATCGCGGCGATGGGCGCCCTCGCGTTCTTGGTGGTGGCGACGCCCATCGGCCTCAAACTGCGATCACATGCGCTCGCCATGAAGGAGCAGCGTGAGCTCATTGCAGCAAAGGGGTCATCGCCGTCGTCTGCGGGCCAAGAAGCAGACCCCTGCGGTTGCACTCCCTCTCGTAGCGTTCCCGAAGCCGAAGAGCCCGCGCCGACTGCGGCGACGCCACCGCCCGCCGCCGACCCTCCGAAGCCCCCCATCGAATGGCAAGGCACCGTCGTATCGACGGCAAGTGGCGGGCCCCCGCTCGATGCCCGTTGCGCACTCACGCTCTCGAGTGCCGAAGGGGGCGAGGAACGAAGTTGCAGGCTGGACCTCACGTGTGAGGCCGGTGGGACGGGCACGACGCAGATCTTCGACCAGGTGTTTGGCCGTACACCAGAAGAAGGCGTCTGCTTCGTTTCTCAAGTGTCGGACGTCATTCCCAATCACTATCGATACTCCGTGCGCGCGTTCCAAGAGTCGGAGGGCGATGACGCGCTCTTCGTCGATACCGCCAATAGCCTCGTTCGCATCACGAAGCATCATGGTGGGGTCGCGACCGAGGTGAAGGTCAGGCTCGATACGAACGCGAATGGCTCTACTACGGCCGACGTATTCGGCCGGGCCACCACGTTTGCACGTGCGGCCAAGTTCCACGGAGTCGTTCGCAGTGTTCAAGGCGGCGCGCCCGTTGCGTTCGGCGCACCGTGCGTGGCGGAGTTCGTCCCGCGCTCGTCGCCCCTCAAGAACTGCGGCGTCGAGATCACCTGCGGCGGCAAACAGATCTACAAGAACGCGAGTGGCAGCTGCAGTTTGGACGAAGAAGGCAAGCTGTCGAACTTCAATGATCTCGATTACTCGCTCTTCGACGATTCGCCGCGTGTCAGTATCGCTGCCAAGCAGTTCGACATCTCGGACGAGACGCTCCAGGGAGCCTGGAAGGTCTCGCTCGAGATGAATCCCGATCGGTGACCTCGAAGGCCCATCCGGGGTAGAATGGGGGGGTGAGTGACATCCCCCTCGTCGAGCTGGACCGAAACCATCCAGGGTTTCGAGACCCGCGCTACCGCGCCCGTCGCAACGAACTTGCCGCCATCGCACTCGGCTACCAATCGGGCACGCCGATTCCCGAGTTGCCCTACACGGAGGTCGAGCGTGGCGTGTGGAAGGTCGCGCACGATCACCTTCTGCCACTCCATGCGAAGTACGCCTGCCAAAGCTACCTTCGCGAATGGCCGACGGTGGGGTTCCGCGACGACCACATCCCTTCTTTCCAGGAGATCAATGCGGTTCTTGGGCCGCGATCCGGGTTTCGGCTCGAACCGGTGGCCGGTCTCGTCTCACCGCGTGTCTTCATGGAGAAGCTCGCCGAAGGCGTCTTCTTGGCGACTCAGTACATTCGCCACGAGAGCGAGCCGCTCTACACGCCAGAGCCCGACATCATCCACGAATTCATCGGACACGTGCCGCTCCTCGTCGACGAACGATTTGCACGACTCAATCGTATGTTTGGCGACGCCACCAAGCGCGCGAACGACGAGCAAGTCGAGAAACTCATCCGGCTCTACTGGTACACGCTCGAATTCGGCCTCGTACGAAGCGAAGTCGCTCGCCACGGGAAGTACGAGATCGTGGGCGCAGGTCTTCTTTCGTCCTACGGCGAACTCGGTCGGTTCGAGACGGAAGCAGACATCCGGCCCTTCGACGTGGAGACAGTTGCGCACACGTCCTTCGACCCGACGGACTACCAGCGCACGCTCTTCGTCTCCGAGAGCGTCGGTGCGCTCGACGAGAGTCTGTCGCGGTGGCTCCTGTCGATTTAGGGGTTCTCCCCATCGATATGGAGACGGCCATAGCGTTATGAGGGTCGGACTCGCGCTCGAACAAGCGTCCACTTCTGTGTGTGCTACATCTAAATCATGCCGCTCCCCGTCCTTTTCTTGGTCCTGGGGTGTGCGGTCCTCCACGCGTCGTGGAACGCGTGGGTCAAGTCGACGGGCAGTACCCGTCATGCCCTCGGGGCGGTCTCCCTCGCGTGGTGCGTCATGGGAAGTGCAGGCGCGCTATTCGTCCCCGCACCGAACCGCGCTTCGTACCCATACTTGCTCGCCTCGGTCCTGGTGCATCAGGTGTACATCGCCGGCCTTGCTCGTCTCTACCGAGGCGATTCGCTGAGTCGCGTCTACGTGCTCATGCGCGCCATCCCGCCGGTCTTGGTCACACTGGGCTCGGCATGGTGGCTTCGTGAGTATGTATCGATCGGCAAGGGTGCTGGCATCGCGCTGGTGCTCGCGGGCGTGTTCGTGGTTTCTCCTCCGCGCATCCACGTCTGGCGCGGGCTCGGCCTACCGGCGCTCGCGATCACCATCCTTTCGATTGCTTCGTACACGCTGATCGACGGAGTCGGCGTCCGCAAAAGTGGCTCGGCGCTGGGCTACGGACTTTGGCTGTGCTTCCTCCAGGGCGGACTCTATGTTGCAACGCTCCTCGTTCGCGAGCGGATTTCGTTTCTCGCCTTCACGCAGCAGAACATGGGCGGAGGGTTCTTGGCGGGCGCTGCATCGCTCTTGGCATACACCGGCGTCCTTTACTGTGCGGCAAGGGCACCCCTCGGTCTCGTCGCCGCGCTGCGCGAGAGCTCCGTGCTCGTTGCGTCGTTCCTCGCATCGGCATTCCTGAAGGAGCGTCTACCCAAGCTCGCCTGGGTGGGGGCGCTATCCGTGTTCGCAGGCGCCGTCTGCATGGAAGAGCCCTGGCGCTTGTAACAAACTTGCCTCGTCCGCCGTCCCTGTGCTCAGCATCGAGTATGGATCGAGGACTTTCCCGTCGGACACTCATGATCCTGGCCGGAACGCTGCTCTTGACGCAGTCCCTTCCCGCACTTGCCGCCGACCGCGGCTTCGGATCGCGCATCCGAACGATCGAGCGGTCGCCCATTGGCGTGACGTTTCGACTCAAGCTCCGGAATGCACCATTCCCCGTGAGTGCCGCGTCGTATCAAGACGCGAGCGTCTTCGTCTTCGTTCCCTCGTACTTCCGTGCAGACCGGTCGGGGCTTTCGGCTCTCGTGCACTTCCACGGACACAACACGACGGCCGAGCGCGCCCTTACCGCGCATCAGTTGAGGGAACAACTCGCGGACAGCAAACAGAACGCGATTCTCGTCGTTCCTCAGGGCCCCGTGCTCGCAGCAGATTCGTCTGCCGGCAAGCTCGAAGCCCCCGGCGGCCTCCGCGCTCTTCTTCAAGAGGTTGCACTCGTGCTCGCGTCGAGTGAAGCCACCGCGGAGCTGGGGTCATCGAAGGTATTGCGCGGCACCGGCCTCGGTCGCGTGTGCCTGAGCGGCCATTCCGGTGGCTATCACGCGGTGGCCGCATGCCTGAAGCAGGGGGGAGTGACCGTATCGGAGGCATACCTCTTCGACGCGCTCTACGCCGATGCCGAAGTCTTCAAGTCGTGGATGCTCGGCGGAAGAATCGCGGGGCAACCGAAACGGAAGCTCGTCAGCATGGCAACGGGCGGTGCACCGCTCGCAAACACCGAGGCGCTCATGGCAGAGCTCGCACGCGCGGGGCTCGTGTGTGTGACCGAGAAGAAGGAGGGGGCCATCTCGCGCGAGGACTTGGTCCGTGCCGATGCGGTCTTCCTGCAGAGTCCCCTCACGCATCAGGACGTCACCTTCGAGCACAATGCGCTGCGCGACTGCCTCTATGCCTCTGCGCTGCCACGGCACGTCAAGACCTCCTGGTTCCGCGCCGCACGTGGACCACGTCCGATCGAAAAGCGCTGAGTGAACCCTCCGCGCACGTATCGGGGAACTTGGAATCGCCCCCATCCGAGCGATAGACTCGGGGCATATGAGATTCGTTCCTGCCGCCTCGCTCGTCCTCGTGACGATGCTCGCCTGCTCCAAGAACCCCGTTCAAGACAAGCCCAAGGCGGAGGTCACTGAGGTCGTCGACCCCACGGCCACCGCGTCCGCGACGAGCGCCCCCACCGGAACCGCTCCGAACCCCACGACGGCCATGGTCGATGCAGGTTCCGCCGATGCCGCACCCGCCACCGCGGAAGAGGCCTACGTGCTCACGCCCGCCAATACGAAGGTCAACTTCACCGGGTCGAAGGTCGGAGGCTCTCACAACGGCTCCTACGGAAAGTTCACGGGCAACCTGCATCTCGTTCCGGGCTCTCTCGAGCAGAGCAAGATCGACCTCGAGGTCGACACGAACAGCCTCCGCACCGACTCACCGAAGCTCGACGCGCACCTCAAGAGCGCAGACTTCTTCGACGTGGAGAAATTTCCGAAGGCGCGCTTCAAGTCGACGGCCTTGAAGCCCTCGGAAGCCAAGGGGGCGACGCACACGCTGACGGGCGTCATGGAAATCAAGGGCATCAAGAAGACGCTCTCTTTTCCGGTGAACATCACCGTGAAGGACGACGCACTCAGTGCGAAGGCCGATTTCGTCATCAGCCGCAAAGCCTTCAAGATCGACTTCGATGGTGCTGCCGATTACCTCATCAAGGACGAAGTCTTGCTGAGCCTCAAGGTCGATGTTCCGCGAAAGAAGTAGCGCTCTCTCCAGCGCCGACGTTTTTCGCGAGTAACCATGCAGAGGCACCCAGGGCGGCGTCGCGCACGAGAAGTGTGACGAGGCCGATTCGCTCCATGCCGCTCACGGCATCGTAGTAGCCGCGGAAGTACGTTTGCGTGATGACGAGGGCGAGTCCGTAGAGGAGTGCCGCAAGGCGATCACGGCGAGAGAGCAAACACGGCACGAGCAGCGGCACCGCCCAGCTCAAGTACTGCGGCGAGAAGACCTTGCTCGTGAGCCAAAGTACGATGCACGAAGCGACGAGAATGCGCACGCCATCGAGGGCGGACAGGCGTTCCGCGCCGGACCTCCGCCTACGGAAGAAGTAGAGCGAAAGCAGCGCAAGCGCGACGAGCGTTGCAGGCAGCGCGAGCTTGGCGAAGAGCGAGGGTATGGGGCCGTCCACGTTGAGAGAGCCGTAACTCACGGTTGCCTGCGGAGGCTTTGCGCTGAAGAGTCCGTAGAGCGTCGCCCACGTCGACTCACAATGAAGACCGCGACCACCGTGATATCGGAGGAGACTCGTGAGTGCGTCCCGAGAAAAGAGAAACATCGGAAAGAGGCCGACAGCGGTCGCGCCCGCGAGCGCGGGGAGGAAAGAACGTGCATGCTGCAAAAGTCGGCGGTCACCGGCGACGACGGGAAGTAACAGCAAGAGCGGGGTCAGCTTGAATGCAGCCGCGAGCCCCAGAAACATGCCGAGTAGCGCGAAGCGCCCGCGCACCCAGAAGTGGAGTGCACATGCGAGAAGCAGTGCGACCGCGCCATCGAGACGCTGAACGAACAACGCTCCGTGGGCAATGGAGAGTGCCGCGGCGAGTACGTACGCTCGCGTTCGCTCGGCGCTTCCGTGCGTCGTTACGAGGCGAAGCACGATGGTGAACGCACCGAACACGGTCAGCCCGAGGATGGCCGAAAAGACGAAGGCGTACCCATCGAGGCTGTTCGTGAAAAGACGCGGTGCGAGAAGAAAGGGCAGGGAGAGCGCCGGGTACTCCAGCGGAACCTCCGCATAGGGCGCGTGGAACTTCCCGTCGGCGGGAGCAGACGTCGCCGCGAACGTTCCGGTGCCCATCCGCGCACCGGCGAGAAAGTCGCCGTCGTGAGGCTTTCCGAGGATCTCACCACTCAGGTTGAAGTACAGCTCCTCGTCGAACGAGTGACGATACAGAAAGACGACGGGGTACCGCACGACTTCGGTCGTCGTTGCTGTGTGCGTCTTCCATACGCGGTCGCGAAGACCTCCCCACGCGTGGCTGCTGATGCTTTGGTTCAGCCAGAGCATGAGCGTGAAGAGCAAGAGGAAGGCGGCTCCCTTTCCCTGCCAGGAGTGCTTGCTCGGCTCGGCCACGGGCACCTGTCTAGCACGGCGGCACGCGAATTCATTTGGCATCGGGTGGCACGAAGGAGCGGCGCACCTCTTGCTACCTGAAGCGCATGGTCGCGCGCCGATGCTTGTTTGCCCTGCTTAGTGCTGCAATTTCAGTCTCGGCCTGCGCGACCTCGGACGCCGTCGATCCAGTCACGGCGGATCTCCAGGAACTCACCCCTGCGCAGTTTCGGGACGGTTTCGTGACCCGGAGTGGAACGGAACTGCGTCTCGCAGGAAAGCCGTTTCGCATGGTGGGCATGAACTTCGGTGGCGGCTGTGATGGTCTCACGCTCGAAGAACAGACTGCACAATACAAGCAAACGGCTAGGGACGCGCACATCAATACCGTTCGCACGTGGTGGCTGCAGGCGTGGGGAGGCCCCGCGGACTTTTCACGCTTCGATCGTGAAGTCGCGCTGGCTCGCTCTCACGGCGTGAAGCTCGTCGTGACGCTCGGCAACCAATGGGGGCAGTGCGAGCCGCTCCTTCCGAATGGCGCCACGCACTTCAAGCTCCGAAGTTGGTATGAGCACGGGTACCGCAACTTCGGGGACCCCGGCTACGCACTGCCCTACAAGAAGTTCGTCGAGGCTGTCGTCGCCCGCTATGCGAGCGAACCTGCCGTCGCGATGTTCCAACTGATGAACGAAGCAGAGGCGCCCGACACTGCCGACGGAAGGTGCAACGAAGATGCTGCTGCTCGCGCACTCACGGGGTTCGCGACCGACATGCTCGCCGCCGTTCGGGCCATCGATACCCAGCACCTCGTCAGCTTGGGAACACAGGGTGCCGGGCAATGCGGCACAGCGGGCGACAGCTACCGTGCGGTCCACGCGACTGGCGTCGACGTATGCGAGTATCATGACTATTCGCAGCCGAAGGCGCCGATGCCCGTCGGAGGCTTTGCGGACCCAGCGAACAACGGTCTCGCGCGACGCTTGCGACAATGCAAGGATCTTGGCCTGCCGCTGTTCGTCGGAGAGGCGGGCATCTTGTTCCCCGACGAAGCGAGAACGACGGCGGAGCGAGCCTTTCTGCTCGGCGCCAAGGTTGGTGCGGCATTCGGCGGCGGCGCAGCTGGTTACCTGCTTTGGCACCGTGGTTTCGGCGAGTCGAAAGAGCACTATATCGGACCGGGAGAACTCACCGAGTCGATGCTCGACAGCTATGCGAACCCCACGAGCTGGCGCACCGACCAAGTTGGCGGCCCCAATGGGTTCGCGGCGCAACAAGGCAGCGAGCTTCGACTCGCTTCGGTGGGCGCGGATATATGGTACACGAAAGACGCGTTCACATTTGTGCATACTGCACATGATGGTGACGTGACGGTCCAGGCGCGTGTGGAATCCATGCCAGAAGGGAAGCCTTGGGCCAAAGCAGGCGTGATGCTCCGAGCTTCACTCTCGCCCAGCGCAGCACATGTCTCCATGGTCATGACGCCGGTGAATGGCGCCGCGTTCTTGGTCCGGACGAGCGACGGGAGTGAAACGTCGATCGCTTCGGCGTGGGGTTTGCGCGCGCCGTATTGGGTGCGCGTCACGCGGACGTCGAACGCATTCGTAGGTAGCGTTTCTTCGGACGGTCAGACATGGAAAGAGGTTGGAAAGATCGAAGGCCCCGCGCCCTCTCGCTTCGAGGCGGGCGTCGTCGCTTCGGGAGCGGGAGGCATGGTTCGAGCGAAGGTCACGAAGGCGAGCGTGCGCTGAGCGCCACCGTCCGTACGAACGCCCTCGTCCGAGTCCTCCCGGCGGCTTCTTCAGGGATCGACGAGGAGGTTTGCCGTCGCGCGGTTCTTCATGAATGCTTCCCACTCTTCGTCCGGCATGAGTCCGTCGGGAGAAAAGTCGATCGGAACCGTCGGGTCGTTCAGAACGCTCTTGGGGTCGGGCCATTCGAGGCCCTCGACGAGCGGGCAGGACTGAATGAAGGCTTCGGACGGATCGGATGCGCCCCCCGGTTTGTGCGTCCACCAATTCACGAAGAACGCGCGTCGCTTGAGCGGGCTCGGATCGGCGCCCTGGACGCCATGGAACAGCCTTCCGGAGAAGGTCGCATAGCGCGCCACCTTCGGGGCAACAGCGCTGCCGCGACGAGGAACTCCTTCGCTCGTCGGTGTGAGGCCCACGATGAGCGTCGTGCCTCCCACGTCGCTCAAGTAGAGGATGCTCGACAAGTCGGGACTCACGACGGTCGATTGCAGCGCTTCATCGCGATCGAAATGGAAGGGGAAGTCACTGTCAGCGGCCTGCTCCCGCATCCAGTATTCTGCACCGATGCAATCGGGCGAGGGCTTTGCGATGCCGCGCAGATGTCGAACGACTTGCTCGAAGAAGTTCCTTGGTTCCTCGGAGAACGGGTACCAGGCGACCATGTTGGTGAGTAGCGCGGCGCCGTGTGGGACACGCTGCGCCAAGATGTCTGCGCAAGGGCCAGAGATAGCGCCTTCGTAGGCGCAAACCTGATCGAGCAACTTATCTACGTTTTCTGTCACGAGAACGAGCGTACCTCCGTGCGAAGCGAATGGGAACGGAAGAGGTAGGGAAGATTCGAAGGAAATTTTCCGGCGGCCGCCCCTGCTTCTCTTGTCTGCCTTGGCTCGGCAGCCGTGTTCAACCCTGCGGCGAGGCGGTGCGTCGCCGAACAAGGCCGCGGCGGGCGATCAGCGCGATCAGCGCGAAAAGGACCGCAGCGGAAGGGGTTCCCACTCCCTCGCTTGAGCCCCGAGCGCTGCAACCCCCCGAATCCTCCGGGGGGGGCGCGGGTAGCTCGCACCTCCCTTCGGTACTGCAGGAAGCGGGAAATGTGCAGTCTGCATATGTTTTGCACGTGCGCTCGCAAGCGCCGGCGTTGCATCGATACGGAGAGCAGTCTTGGAGCTGTCCATTCCCCGGGTCCAGCATGCGCTCGGTCTTGCACGATGCGGGTGTACGCGTTTCGCAGCTTCCGCTCACGTTGCACGTTGCGCCACCGCTACAACGCCCGCCGGGGTTCTCTCCGACCTTGGCCGCTCCGCAACGTCCGTCGTCCGTGGCGACGAGCTTGTGTACGGCAGCGCAGGCCTCGCAGGGGAGGTCGCAGGCGGTATTGCAGCAAACCCCATCGACGCAGAACCCGGTCGCGCAGTTCGAGGCCGACTTGCACGACGCGCTCACGTCGCCGATACATGTTCCTTGAGAGCCACAACGCTTCTTGTCTTTGGTGCTGCACGAGTCCGGGTCCTCAGCATTGACGACGGAGGTGCAAACGCCGCGGTCGAGCCCTGCACACGTCTGGCAGCTTCCGCAAGCAGCACTGTCACAACAGACGCCATCTACGCAGGTGCCCGACGAGCACTCGCTGCCCGCCTTGCATGCTGCTCCGCGAGTCTGGAACACCCACGCATCGCCGAAGACCCCTTGGGGGCCGTCTCCTCCCCACAGTAGCAGCTTTCCGGCGGTACCCATGGGTGTCAGTCGGCCTGCCTCTCGCGCGCCCGGAAGGGATGTACCCGGAGCCGCGTTCTCGTTCACGAGGGACGTCCAGTCCTGTCCGTCCCAAGTCCATACGTCGTTCATCATGCCGAGAGTGCCGTAGCCACCGAAGAGGACGAGCCGCTCGTGAAGTGCGTCCCATGCGAGCGGCGCTCCTCGGCGGCCCGGAGGTCGGTTCTTCGGGCTTACGCTCGTCCACGCGCTTCCGTCCCATGTCCACGTGTCGT
The DNA here is from genome assembly GCA_046351415.1 of Polyangiaceae bacterium. Classification (GTDB taxonomy): domain Bacteria; phylum Myxococcota_A; class Polyangia; order Polyangiales; family Polyangiaceae; genus JABFRG01. The sequence goes on from JAXLYO010000013.1 coordinate 79,051, forward strand.
CGACCAAATCGCCGCCGAACATCACCGAGACTTTTCGGATCGGGTCGTACGCGAAGCTCGCATCCTGGAGAGCTCGCGGACCGGAGGATGTCGGAACGAACGACCATTGGCGCGTCTGTCCGTTCCAGGCCCACACCTTCATGCGAGATCCCACGGGACCCGTGTTGTCGAGCACGAACGTCCGATCGCGCTCGACGTCGTACGACGTGCCACTGCCGTAGCCTTGCGTGAGGAGGCCTGGATTCACCGGCGGCGTGTGTTCGGTCCATGTGCCATTCCAGGTCCACGTATCCGTCAGCCATTGGCTCTGTTGGTTGATTCCCCCGAATAGAACGACCTCGTTTCGCGTGCTGTCGAACGCGATGCGGGCCCGCGAGCGACCTTGAGGGCGCACGGGAGACGAACGCTCCTCCCACAGCTTTCCGTCGAACGTCCACGTGTCACGCGCACCGGAGCCCGCGTATCCACCGAAGAGAAACACGCTTCCGTTGGCGAGCGTGGTGACGGCGGCCTGCGTTCGTGGGCCGGGTGACCGGCTCGCGGCGTCGACTTGCCACGACGAGCCATTCCAGTGTTGCACCGCGTGAATGGGCAGGCCGTCCAAGCTTTGCCCCCCGACGACGATGAGGCCACCTCCGCCAAAGGCGGCCGCGCTCGTGCTGAGGAACCCAGTCGGGGGTGTGTCAGATGGAATTTCCTGCCAGGCCGTACCGCTGTGCGCCCAGATCTTGTTTCCCTTGGAAGTCCCGTTTTCGATCTTCGTTCCAAAGACGATGGGCTGTTTGCGGACGGGGTCGAAGCCCGTCGCCGTGATGCACACCGTTGGCCCCTCGCCCAGCACGTTCTCTCGTTGCCATGCGCCCGCGCGATAACGCCAAATGCCCATCGTGGAGCATCCGGCGGGTGAGTTGTCGGGGACGATGGTGGTCGGGGCACCGGCGTTCTCGTCGAAGAGCATTGCCGACTCGGCATAGATGGCAGGCAGCTTGGCCGTCGTGGGGGTTTCGTCCCGCCAAGTTTGGCCGTCGAAAGACCACGTATCGGTGAGGAAGGTCGATGCGTGCCCTCCCGCGAGCAGAACCACCTTTCGTACGGGGTCGTACGTCATGGGCGCGGCGTATCGAGCAGGGGGACTCAGGGCGGGCGAGAGCTGCGTCCACTCGGTTCCGTCCCAGGACCACGTTTCCCGGCTTCCCTCTCCAGAGCCTCCAAAAAGGATGACGCGCTTCTTGTCGCGATCGTAGGCAACCGATGCCTGTGCACGCAAACCGGGCTGGTTCTTGGGCGATGCGAGCTTGAGCGATCCGTTCCAGGTCCAGGTCGTGGCACTCGTTTCGGGGCTCGACGCATACCCTGGCAGGAGGACGAACTCCTTGCGTGCGTCGTCGTAGATGGCGCGACTGTTCGTTTTCGCTTCGAAGAATCGGAGCTTCGTCCAAGACTCGGTCTCTCCAGCAGCAACCGCGAGAGGCGCGTGCGAGCGTTCGACGGAACCGGTCCGTACATCGCCGCACGCTGCGTGGGCAGTGCCGAGCGCGACGATGACGCCGATGGGGATGCGCCACTTCGTCATGGGACCTCGCGGCGCACCGCGCCTCGACGCCTCCGCACCGAGGCGAGCCCGAGCATGCACGACACGATGATGAGCGCGTCACCGCCGACGTCTCGATCACGGGGCACATTTACCGAACAGCCACTGTCGTCTTCGCGAGCCGCCGGAGGCGCGACGCACACGCCGCTTCCGTCACAGACGGACGGGAAGACACAATCGGCGACCGAACTGCAGCGAGTGAGGCATTTCCCCGCACACCGATAGGGCGCACAGTCGGTCTCCGTCCCCGAAAAGTCGACGAGGTAGCGGCCGTCACGACACGAAACCGTAGCGTTCTCGGCACACACGCCGGTGACACTGCAGGTCGCGGAACCTGCGCAGCGCCCTCCGGGGTTCTTTCCGATTGCCGCAGGTCCGCAGCGGCCATCGCCTTTGCCGCTTTGCTTCGTGTCGGCGCGGCATGATTCGCACGGCCTGTCGCAGACAGAGTCACAGCAGATGCCTTCGACACATTGCCCCGATCCGCAATCTGCTCCGCTCTTGCATGCGCCTCCCAGCGCAGGACCGCACTCGCCCCTTTGATTGCAACTTACACGGTTTTGGAGAGAGCAAGAATCGGGGTCTTCGTCGTTGATGACCGGGGTGCAAATCCCAGGGTCCGTACCCGCACACGTCTGGCAAGTGCCACAGGACGTAGCTTCGCAGCACACTCCGTCGACGCACGCGCTGGTCCCGCAGTCCGCATCCGAAGTGCATGCACCGCCCCGACCGTAGAGTGCCCACGGGAATGCTATCGAAGCTCCGGGGATATCGGAGGCTCCGCCATACAGGATCGTGCGCTTCGCGCTCGATAGGTGCGCGAGGGCCGATTGGTATCGACGCGGGGGAGGAATCTTCGTCACGAAGGGAACCCAGGTGGACCCATTCCAGGTCCACGCGTCGTCAATGAGTCCCTTCTGGTCGAGCCCTCCCGTAAGGAGGATCGACCCAAGCGCTGCGTCGTACGTCATCGAGTGATGAGAGCGGGGCCGCGGAGACTGATTCGGAGAAAGACGGCTCCACGAGGTTCCATTCCATGCCCAAGTGTCGTCGAGAATGTTGCCGTCGATATCGCCGCCTCCGAAGAGGAGAATGGCGCCGCTTTTCGGATCGTATGCGGCAGCTCCATTGGTACGTGCCGGCGGTACCAATGTCCCCGGCGGAGCTGACCAAGGCGCGAGGACCGTCCCGTTCCACGTGGCCATCGTTTCCCGCAAGGACGTGTCGCCGATGATCATTACGGTCTTGGCGGTGGGATGGAAGGCCATCGCGGCTCCGGTGCCGGCAGCGTTCTGTGGAAACTCTGCGCGCACCTTCATGGCGACGCCATCCCAAGTCCACAAGTGCGCAACATTCGCCGAGTCACGGCCGACGAGAACTCCTTCGCCGCGTGCGGCATCATAGGTGCTCCCACCGTTGAAGACGGGGAAGGTCTTTGCTGTGGCTGTCTCCTTCCACACGCCGTTTTGACGAACGAACGTTCCCCACCCTTCGCCGCCGCCTGCACGATTCGCGACGCGGAAAACGGCCGACCCTGTCCACCCGACGAGCCCTTCCCGAAAGTCAGTCGAGTCGGTAGCAAATTGGTCCTCGTTCGGCTTCCAGAAGAACGTGTCCCGCGCGGCCACGACGAACCATCCGTTCCCAGGATCCCACACTCCCCTCACGGTGGAATCCGCCGTGAGGTCGGGAAGCGACATCGCGGCCATCTCCTCCCAATTGGGGGGAGCGTACCGATAGCGGTGACCTCCGAGGGTGACCAGGTAACAATCCGAGGTGTTGCAGAGGAGCATCGACCCTCCGGCGGTCTGAATCGGACTGCCGCCTGGGTTGAGACGCACCCACCCGTTCGTATCCCAGCTCCATGTTTCGTCGAGAGGTTGACCATCGGAAGCGACTCCTCCGACCATGAGTACTTTGCCGCTTTTCGGATCGAATCCCATGCCATGGCCCGTGCGGCCGGAAGGCGTGTTCGGCGACGGGGCCAGAGTCCAGGTCAGACCATTCCACAGCCACGTATCGGTCGGGAATCCGCTTTCGTCCACACCACCGAACAGCACCACTTGATTCGAAGGGGCGTGGTACGCAAGCGCATGGTGGGTTCTCGCCGAAGGCTGCTTCGGCGGGAAGACTCGTGACCAGGATTCGTTCGCGAAGATCCAGGTTTCTTGCATGAGACCCGTTCCGTTCCCACCGAAGAGAACCACGTTGCCCCTCGCCTGATCGAAGATCATGTCCGATCCGATCCGCCTCCGAGGAGCGGGCAAGAAGCCACGGGGCGTCCAATCGCGTCCCGAGTTCGCCCACGCGAAATCGTCCTTCGAGAACGCGCTTTCATCTGCGCCTCCCGTGAATGAAAGCAGCTCACGTCGAGATGTGTCCTCGAACAGGAACGGCTGGGTGTCTCGCAATTCGGGCTGACTGCCGAGGCGTTCGAGCCGCCATGTCGTCCCGTCCCAGCTCCAGAGGTCGTTGTTTGGGCCGGTAGACGTAGAGCCACCGACGAGGAGTACGCGCTTCGCGTCCGGGTCGTAGCTCACCGCCGCATCGACGATGCCGGGGGGAGACACACCAGGGGACTCGTGTTTCCACTTCGTTCCGTCGAATGTCCACGTGTCTGCCAGAGGGGTGCCGGTGCTCAAGCCTCCGAACAGAACCACTCGCTCCCGCGCGGCGTCGTACGCCATGGAGAAGGCGTAGCGCGCGCTCGGACGAGGATTTGCATCGGCGGAAGTGACGCGCGTCCAGGTTTGGTTCTGCCACTCCCATGTGTCGTCCAGGGGCGCCATCGACCCGTAGCCTCCGAACAGGACGATCCGCTTGCGTGCCTCGTCGTAGGCCATGCAATGCTCCATGCGAGCCATCGGCTTCGTGGTGGGGTTGACCGCCGTCCACGATGTACCATCCCAGGTCCACGTCGTGTTCCACGTCGTGAAGTCCGAGAACGACGTTTGACCACCGAAGTACACTGCGACGTCCGAGCCGCGGTCGTATGCCAGCGCGCCGCGCAACTTTCCTTCGGGACCCGCATTCGTCGATAGGTGCTTCCACGAAATGCCGTCCCACCGCCAAAGAGCCCCTTCGGGGATCCCAGTCACGTCGGCGCCTCCGAAGAGCAAGGTGTGCTCGCGTTTCGCGTCGAAGGTCATGCTCGCTCCGGATCGATAGCCCGGCGACGCTTGGCCTCGACTTGCGACACGCTCGGTCCACGCTTTCCCGTCCCATGTCCAGGTGCGACCGTCGCCGAAAAGCACGGTCTCTTTGCGCTTCGCGTCGTGAGCCGAAAGGACCTGACTGAAGTTGTAAGGTGCACGCAACTCGGTCCATACCCTCGTTTCGAATGCCGGGTCGACGAGGAGGGGGTAGGCGGACGGTTCGCGGGGAGGAATGGAGATGGACAGCTCGTGCTCGTCGTCGCGAAACGCGTACTCTGCCTCGTACCTCGTTCCCTCCCGATTCAAGTAGTAGGGCGCAGGCATCCGCAACACGAAGGAGCCGCTGCGGTCGAGGAACCAGAGACCATCGTGTCGCCGATCGACGCGAGCGACCTCCGAAGGCAGCGTGACCTTCCACGAGAACTCGTGTCGGGAAGAAGGGCTCGCCACCAACAGAAACTCCTCGGCGACGAACGGCTTTGCGATGGCGACCACGTCGACGCCCTCATAGGCATCACGGTAAAGGACGCGACCTTCGTGGAGTTCGCCCGCGGAAGGGCGCGCACCGCGTGGTTCGAACGTGAATCGGAGCGGAGCCACGTAGCCGGGCCCGACGGAAAACGGCGCGTCCGAGGTTCGAGGTGCAAGAAACCCGATCGAATCGGCGCGTTGAGCATGGCGGACCGACTGCGATGCGAATGCTCCCTTCCACGTGTCGAAGCCATCTTCGCTAGGAGCAAGGAGCCTGCGTGTAACTTCGTCGCGGGATCCGATGGCAAGGACGCCTTCGAGCCCGGAGACGTGAGGTGGTTCGGAACTCGCGCAGCCCGATTCGCCTCCGGTGAGCATCATCGCCAAAAACGGGAGCGTCAAACCGACGAGGCGCCACCGTGAGGTCATCCCGTGAGCGTACCTTCAGCCGAGGGGGCAGGGAAGCGAGTCCTTTGCGACCTCTTCAGCTCCCGTGTGGCAAATCAAGGCGCAGGATTTCTCAGATGTCGAGCGATGTAGGCGGCGACTTCCTTCGAGATGTCGAGGCCGACGAAGGGCAGGAGCCAGTAGGTAGCGCCTGGACGGTTGAGCTCTATGAAGTAGCACTTGCCGTCCTTGCCTTGCATGAGGTCGAAAGACCCGAATGCCAAGTCGAGACGCTTCGCGATGCGTCGTAGCGCGCCGCCCACCTCCGATGGTAGGTCGATGCGGTCCCAACGCACGCGGGCGTTGTCGTAGACGCGCCAATCGATCGATGCGGCTTCCGAGGCTTGAGAGTCGATACGGACCGCGAAGAGTTCTTCGCCGACGAGAACGACGCGGAATTCGAATGCCTTCTCGACGTAGCGCTGGAAGACGCATGGTGCCGCCGGAAGGTGCTCGAGGTCGCCTGGGCCAAAGTCTTCTTTCAGAAAGACCAGCGGGAACAGGGGAGCGCCCCTGCTGTATTCGCGGAACAACACCTTGCCCGGATGGCGCTTCGTGAATGCGAGCACCGCGTCACGATCGTTCGTACAGATCGTTTCGGGGACGGAGAGCCCTTCTTCGCGGGCGATCGCCAGTTCGGAGAGCTTGTTTTGCCACTCGGGAGAACCATTGAGAGGGTGAGACGGGAGCCAAAGTGCGTCCTTTCGAATGAGACCTCGAAGGTCGCGAAGAAGCTGGCGCCAGCGATGGATGTAGAGAAAGCAACCGAGGTCCGTACTCGGTTCTGCGAACATGTGCTCCGGCGGTGTCCAAATCACCGCTGCGACGTCGCGCAGGTCTAGCTTCGCCTCCCCGAGTGAGAGCAGGTAGCGACCCCCATCCTCGATCGAAACCTCCACCTTGCCGCGCGCGGTGAATTCGTCGAAGTCGCAGTAGAAGTAGCCGATGTCATCGGCTTCGAGTGCATCGAATAGCGCGCGCGTGCCCCAGCCATAGGAGAAGACGAGAACGATATCCTGGCGCGTGTGGTCGGGCGCATAGTTGGTTTCGATTGCTTCCGTGTATTCGAACCGGTCGTGCCTCGAAACGGCTGCTGCGCCTTCGGGGTCGTGGGGTTTCCACGACCACTCTTCGACGGGGACCGTGGCCTTAGCGTCTTCTTCTGTCGGCGGGCGAGGCTCCTCGGTTCGGCGATGGACGAATGCCTCGCCGAACACGCGAAATTCCTTCTCCAACGAAGTCTTCATAGAGCCTCGCTTGGTCCTCGTCGCGGCACGCGCAGTTCTACTTCGAGATCGTCTTTCCGCTCGTGGCTGTGTCGTTGTAGTACGTCGTGAGTTCGCCGGCGCAGTCCTCGAACTTGAAGCTGGTCGTCTGTCCGTGATTGTCGTCCCCTTGCCTCGCACCCGCTTTCAGCGCGGAAGCGCCCAGCTTCGACACGGTGAGTTTCTTGCGCTTGTTCTGTTCGGTCATGGTCGTTCTCCTTGGAAGGTTCGGCGCTCTATCGGCGCTCTCCCATGCGAGCGACGGATGCAAAGGTCTCGCCAAACTCGTCTCGAAGCACCTTGTTTCGATCGTTCGCACTTAATGTTGACGACGATTCGAATTCGTCCTGGGACGTAGATTCTGCGTCGACGCGTGGGGCATGACGCCACAGGGAACGTGGTGCCGCCCGCCACTCGGGCCATGGGAGAATGTGTGCGAAGGATGCGGTTCGGTAGGCTCGGCGGCGGTCTTTGCGAAAACGTCGAACGCGAAGTTTCCATTTTCGGCGGCGTGTCCTCTTTGCGTCGCATGCGATGCCACAGGGACGCAAAGAGGACGAACCTCGACCGTGCTTTGCGCTGCGGCGGGCTAGGTCCCGCAAGGCTCCGGCGGGATCGCGTACGCCGAGACCGAACCGATCGACGCCGTGTAGACGGGAGCACCGACTTGGCTGACGGTCCGTATCACGCGAACGCTCTCTCGGAAGCCGCGTGCGATCAGTGTCGCGGCTGTGCCCGAGTTCGCCCAAGTTCCGTCGTACGTCTCTTGGGTCACGCCATCTGCAGCCATGCGATGAAGCACGAACGTTCGGTCTTTCCTCAAGACGAGGTCGACCGGTGGCGTCGTTCCGGGGCTCTCTCCGACGAAATGAATCTCCGTGAGGTCGCCCATGGTTCCTTCGATCGTGGGCTCTGCACCGGTTCCCGATGCATGGACGCTCGTGCCATCGAGTTCGGCGAGCACCGGGTTTCCTGCGAGTGCCTCGCGCAGCGGAAGGAGCCAGCGCTGTGAGCGAATCGCACTCGCATACTGCGGGGCCCGGGTGAGTGTGGCGTACGCAGTGTCCGCGATCGGCCCGGTATCGGTACATTCGTCGGCTTCGGCCGCGAGAGAGCGCGCATACGCGAGCGCAGCGCCCGAAGTGCGAATCGCGATCGCGTTGGGACTCGTATAGGTCCGGTCACCGATGAGGCGCTCGAACTTGGGACACGCCGAGACGGCTTCTTGTAATTTGCGCGCGATCGGCTCGAGCTCGCCTTCCGTCGCGACGGCACCTGGAGGCACCTTCCTTGCGAGGTCGGCAGCCGCATTCCACGCTCGATTGGCCGAGGTCCTCGCGCTGCCGTCGCACCCCGCGACTGCGGTGAGGTCGTCCTGTCCGGGTTCGTCCGTCGGCTCCGACGTCGTGCAACCGACGACGACGGCGCCCCAGAACAACGTCGCAAGAAAGCGGGCGCGTGCCCCGGTGTCGATGTACCAAGTCGATTCAGGTTTCATGATATTATCTCCTACATAATAAAGCATCAGGGAAGCGTGATGGGGTGCACGGAGCGATAGGTTTGTCCCTGGTAGTGCGCGCGAACGACGATCTGATAGGTACCGGGGAAGAGGTCGACCGCCGTGCCAGTCGGCGCTTGGATCACGTAAGGGCCTTCGGGATCCGAGCCGGGAACGACCGCATACGTACCGTTTGCGAGGATGGGGGCGCCGCCACCCATGGGCGTCACGCTCATCGGGTCGACCTCGACCCGTGAGGTCGCGATGGTGACATCGGTTTGTTCCGTGAGGGAAAAGGAGCGCGATGTCCCGCACGACTCGAGCACCAACTGAGGGGCTTCGCCTAGCTCCTTGCTCGCAGGCGCGACCAACGACACGTAGCGAGACGCATTCATGTCGGCGCGAGAAAGCTGCTTCGTCTCACGAACGGCGAACCAGTTGTTTTCGCGCACGGCGAACTTCGCCAATGTGGTCGGACACGCCGTGTTCGGGTACGCCGGATTCGCGACGTCGTAGCGCATACGGACCCGCGCCGTCGGGAGCTCCACGACATGACGTTGATTTTCCGCCAACGTGACGGTCCTCTTCATCTCGAAGGGGGGTCTCACCTCGAACTTCCCCGGCATGAGGTAGCTGAATGCGCCCGAGGTCGCCGTTAGGTAGTCGGATGAGCCCAAACGAAACCGGCTCAGAAAGGGGGCGTAGTCCATGTTCTGCACGTCGATGTAGGCGAGCTGCTTGCCGAAGTTGATCTCGCGGTTCCACCGGACGAAAATCGCGCTGGGTCGAACCGTGGTGACTTTTCCAACTTGGAGCGTGAGCGGCATCTTCGACGAGGGGCCGTCCCCATACGGAAACGTCGTGGTGAATTGGAACGTACCCGGAGCCACGTCGTATCGATCGCCGATCTTCGGGACCTTGCCTGCCACGTCGAACCGCGCCTCTTTGTTGGCGGCCGCTCCGATGTAGTAGGAAGGCTTCTTGAGCTCGAGCCCTGCCATCCCGCTCGCCGGCTGGATGACGAGTTCATCTTGCGACTGCTCTGTCTCCTCGCCATCGGCACTGCCCCCGCAGGCCACGCTCACCACCGCAAGAAGTCCAACCGAACACTTTGACCAATTTCTCCATTTCATGATGCTCTCCTTATGTACGACATAATAACTAGCACCCATTTTCCGCTTCGCCAGTAATTTTGTAGGACATAAAACAGGCCCGGGAGGGCCTGCGCGAAGCGGGTCCTTCTCAGGGCGTGCAGGCAGGTCCGGAGGAAACGGGAGCAACGTCGGCGCAGCCCGTGAAGGCAATCGACGAAGCCGGCAGTGCGGCGCTGATGTCGGCTGCTTCGCCGATGAGACGATGCTTCTCACCGTTTGCAGCGCACGTAACCTCGTTCGTTTGACCCCCGACCACTTCCGCGTGCACGGAAAACCATCGGTCGCGCGCGGCCGCGCCCAATGGTGCCAGGGAGTCGAGAATGCCGTGAGACACTCCCTTCCATTGATTGCGACGGAGCGTGATGTCCGTGGGAAAGGCGCAGATGCCGCCGGCGCCGCGTTGATGTTTGAAGAGAAGCGAGGGCGCGGCTTGGGTGCCTTGGAAAAAGACGCGGTTGCCATCGAGCAGCGCATTCGTGCCCGTAGATTCGAGCGTGATCGCACCGCTGCGGGCACCGAGGTCGGAGCGGAAGAAGGCGCCGATGCGAACCGTGTTGTCGAGAAGCTGTATGCCGTCCGAGCCCGACCGAGCTTGCGCTTCACGGGCCACGAAGATTCCACCCGCAGCGAAGTATCGCGTCGCTACCGTGTTGCGCTCCACGACCGCGCCCGGAGCATCGCCGATCAGGATGCGCCCCATGACTCCGTAGTAGCTGCGGTTGTTCCTGATCAGCACGGACCCTGCGGTCGCCATGTGCACGGCGATGGCGTCGTCGAAGGTACCGTAGATGGCATTGTCTGCGATCGTCACGTCGTGAACCGCTCGAAGACCGATGGTCTGCTTCCCTTCCCAGCCGGGCGCGTTCGATTCACTCACGTCGCAGCGACGTTTTCCGGTCCAGTGTTCATGGGCGTACGTGGTGACGAACAGATTGCGCTCGACGGAGAGCCCATTGACCCCGCGCTTGCGGGCAACGCCGACGTTGTCGCCTTCCACGAAGAGCGCTTCGGCATAGCTGTCGACGAAGGCAGAATCATGAACGGCCACGTCGCGCGGCGCGATGCAGTCAGCAGGGAGACACTCGCGCTGGCTCGCACGAATGCCAACGGCGAGCGTTGTCGCGCGCGCAAACACGCCGCGCTGAGCAAGTGGAAGCGGCGTCGGAGCGTCGGGCGCGCAGTCCGCTACAGCGGGGTCGTACCCTGGCACGAAGAGGCTCGCCTTCATGTCGCGATGTGCGCGCTGGTTCTGGTCGAAGGTGAGGTTCGAGAAGAGCGTGCGGTCTTGCGTGAACTCGATCGGTGCAGGGGAGTGTGGCGTGCGAGCTTTGACGGCCCACATCGCATCGGGGCGGCCACTGTCGGAGACGAGCAGAGGGTTCTGTGTCGTCGTGCCGTAGTCGGCTGCTGCGGGTGATGTGAATGATCCGACATACTGCATGACCGACGCCTGCGAGGGATCTTCGTGAGTGTAGGAGAACGGCCGCGTGACACCCCACACTTCGGTGCCGAACTTCCTCTCCAGAAACTCGACCCCACGCGAAAGCTTGGCCGGGTCGACTTCGTTCGCGTTCGGTGTCGCCTCGCGCGCGAACGGATAGATGCCGCTTCGAAAACAGAGAACGAGCGTCGCGTCCGGGTGCGAAATGCGCGTGGCCGAGACGAGTGCGTTCAGCTGCGTCGTGTTCGAAACTCCTGCTGCTGCTCGGGCCGCTTCGTTGGCCGCATTGCCTTGCGTGAAGCGCACGAGCGGAAGAGCAGATGCGAAGGATGGCGTGCCCGCTGCGACGTCCCCAGGCAACGGACCCGAGAGCGGATCTGCGACGAAGAGAACGAGTTTTGCCGGGACACCCGCTGCTGCGGGGACCAGGCGCGAGCCCGCGGTGAAACATGCACTCGCACTAGGGAAGGCTCCGCTCGCGGGCGCTTCACGCGGTTCCCCGGTCACCGGGATCTCGACACGATCGGTTTCCGTTCCATCGGAAGGGGCGCCGGCGTCCGCATCCGCAGCGTCGCTCGAGTCGTTTGCGGCAGCGTCTTTCGCGTCACTTGTGAGGACGTCACGAAGCTCGCCTGCATCGATGCCACCTTCGTCGAAGGTGGATGCATCGTTTCGCGCGCCGCCATCGGCATCGACCGGCGGCAAACTGCTCGCGGCTTCACAAGCGAAGAGGCAAAGCGCTCCGAAAGCAGCGCCGATGTACAGGCGATAAGAAAAGCGAAAATAAGCGGTCCGTTTCACGTTACTTCTTCTTTTTGGGTGGAGGTCGGGAACTATCCCGACGCGTTGCTGTTGCTTCGACCAAGGCAAGAATCTGGGAGAAGCCCTCTTCGCCCGAACGCGAGCGTGACGGTGGCTCGATAATCCAGGCGACGACGCGCTCGAAGGCTCGCAGGTCGACCTCCGATGGAATCGGAATGTCGCGCATCGCCACGCGATACCAGTGCGTCAAGAGGACGAGGGCATCGTTTCGTGCAATCGAATTGACCGCCGACCAGAAGGAGAGCAGGGCGGCAGGGCGGTGCTTGGGCGTCGCTTGCGCGAGTAGAGACAGCGCTCCTTTGAGCGTCATGTGATCCATCGGCGTTGCGCGCTTTCGTGCGAGCGTGCATGCAAGGGTAAGCAGCGCGGTGCGGATTTCGAGAACGTCGCCGCGAAGCTTTGGGTCGCCCTTCTTTTCGCTTTCGCGGACGAGTGCGCGCAGCACCACCGCGCTCGTCGAAGAACGAGGGTCCACGACTACTGTTCCACGTTTTCGCCGAGCTTCCACGAGGCCATGGACCTCGAGTTGCTTGAGAGCTTCGCGCACGGAACCACGGCTCGCATCGAAGCGCTCCATGAGTTCGTGCTCCGTGGGGAGCACCTGCTCGGGACGGAACACCCCCGCAGCAATTTCCCCGAGAAGTAGATCCGCAATCGCGTCAGCTTTCCACGTCGGCATGCTCGCCCTCTGTGGGTTATTATGTAGGATATATTGCGAAGCGCAAGCCCCGAAGAGCCCGAGACGACGTACGCTACGTGGGCGCCCGCTCGGCAGCGGGCGGCATGTACGTTTCGTTGGCTGCCGTTACGGGGTCGGAAGCTGAAAACAATAAAAGGTCTGCGAGTTCCCGCAGGAAGGTGCCAGCACATCACCCAACCAACGCGAAGGCGCGTCGTGGAAGCCCACGAGGGCGAAGAGGGATGCTCCGCGGTCGGTCCAGCCGTTGCAGTTGTTGGTCATCGACCCCACCCACGGGTACGAAGCAGGCGTCTGCCCCACCACGTTGAGGATGGGGCGGCTCGGGATGGGGGTGCCTTTTAGCGTAGTGAGTACCGGAAGGTCCTGGGTGTCGCCCACGTTGTACCAGCCACCGGGAGCATCGTTGCCGAATGTCGTTCGTGGATCTTTTTCATCGACCCACAAGAACGCGCGCCACTTGGCGGTCGAGCCGCCGTATTGGCCAAGGTAGTCGACCCGACAAGACTCGTCCGCTTGGGCCTGTGCGCTTCTGCCCCCGTCGGGAAGAAGACCAAAGTCTCCTTGCTTGCCATTGCTCGATACGAACACGCGGTATCTGAACTGGGTTGCCGCGTCGCCCGCGTCCGTCGGGGGCGCGGAGTCTCGATCTCCTTGGCGAACGTCGGGACCTGCAGCGGCGTCTTGTGCGAGCGTCGCGGCCGGCGACGTCATCTCGTTTGCAAGACTGTACGAAGGAATTGCGCCGCAGGCCCACGCCGCGAAGAGTGCCGCGAGAAAAAGAGTGAGGGCAAGCGTTTGCCAGAGCTTCGAGCCACTACCGTTCAGCACGTGTACCGAAGAAGGTTACCACAAGAACAGGGCGGCGGATCGACCTGCGCCGTGTGGCGCCGCGGCATCACTCGGATGCGGGGGCGCCGACCGGAGGCATGCACCCGACGCGGCACTTCTTCCGCTCGGTTCGATCGTACCAGCGAAGGAAGATCTTCGAGAGCGGGTGCTGGAGCGGAGGCTCGAGGAGAGCATTCGAACGCGCGAAACACTCTTCGAAGCACGCATTGAAGCGCTCTTCTTCGAGTCGTGCTTCCTCGGCCTTTCGATGGGCTATTTCTTCCGGCGTTTCGCGCGTCACCGCGTCTACCCAGACGACCCCGCGCGGTGCGCGCAGAAGGTCGAGCAGGTCGACGGGCAGTTCGCACGCTTCGCCGTGCTGGCAGTTCATGAATCGGCCGTCTACTCCGATGGCGCCATCGCGGACGAGATCGAGGGACATCGAGTGGTCGAGGCGCTTGTGCGTGACACTCGCGCTGATGTGGTGAAAGCCCGGCAGTCCGCGCTTCACCTTGATGGGGACGAAGCATTGACGGGCCTCGAGCGAGCAGCGATCGACGTGCTGTCCGAGTTCGATGAATCGCGCGCCGTTGGTTCCCTCGTCCTTCTGCACGGCCACTTCTTGGATGTGCATGAGGATCGTCGCTTCCCACTGCTCGGCGCACGCCTGCCGCGTACGAAGACTGAGGAGATACTCCCGATACGCTTGCTCGGTACCCTCGCTCGGGATCTCGAGCGACGGACAGGTCGAGCGCGCGTCTAGCTCCCGCTTCGAACTCGCGCCGCAGGCGAGCAACAGAAGCGCGAACAAGGTCCCCCCACGAGGGACACGTCGCGTGCGTCCACCAGACCCCATTGCGCCAGCCAAGATACACGCAGCACGTCCCGCGATACAAAACTGTAGAGGCTATGCTTGAGCTTGAGCAAGGCGGGGTCGCAGTGCGTAGCGGCTTGTCCTTCCGCTGACGGCTGGACACGGGGTAGCGTGGAAGTCCCGATGCGCACCACCCAGCGGACGGCAATCCCCTACGCCCTTGGTCTCCAGGGCTTGATCGCTTGCGCGGAGTTGCCGGAATTCATCGGGTACGCGCCACCCCCCACCGACGGCGGCGCGACCTTGGATGGGGCCGAGGGCGACGGGACTATCGGCGTCGACCGCGATGCGAGCGACGCACGAGATTCAATGAACCCGGATGGGGAGCCACCGGCCTGCAAGAGAATCTTCCTGAGCAGCTCGAGCAGCGGGAACTTCGGTGGACGCTCGAGTGTGGACCTATGGTGCAAGAATCGCGCGATAGCGAACGGACTGAGCGGCTCGTGGCTGGCGCTCATTGCGGTGTCGGGCGAATCCGCTACGAACGCTGTGAATCGTACGGTGCTCAACCCTTCCGCCGCCGGGTGGTGCAATCTGCGGGGCGAGGTGCTTTTCGCGAGTGGCTCTGACTTTCCCAGAAACAATCCCCTCGCTTCGATCACGTACGAGGACGGGACGAGCGTTGGCAACAGCGTGCAAATTTGGACAGGGATGTCTTCCGCGGCAGAGGTCACGTGTAGCGACTGGAACGGTTCCACTGGATTTTTCGGGAACTATGCCGAGCTGTTCTCGGACGGAGGTTTTGGCAGCGGAGGATGGCTGGGGAACCTCGCCAACACGTCAGGGGGGTGCGATGGCTCGCGATTGGTGTACTGCGTGGAGCAGTAGCGAGCGAATGGAGACGTTCATCGCGGGCTCGATGCGCGGCCGTCGTCTCCCTTGAGGCCCTACGGAACCTGAAAACAGTAGAAGGTGTGAGCGCTCGCGCAGACGGGGGTCGTCCCATCGCTGAACCATTGGGAAGGGATGTCGGGGGAGCCCACCGGCGCGAACGCGGACGATCCCCCATACGTCCAGCCGCTGCAGTTGTTCGTGCTCGACCCAACCCAGGGTTTTTGCGCAGGCGCCTGTCCCACCACGTTGAGGATGGCCCGACTGGGGATGGGGTTGCCGCTCAGCGTCGAGAGCACGGGGAGGTCTTGGGTGTCTCCCACGTTGTACCAGCCGAAGGGAGCGTCGTTGCCAAAGGTCTTGCGTGGATCGTTGTTGTCGACCCACAAGAGTGCGCGAAACTTCGCGTTCGTTCCGGGATAGTGGCCTTCGTAGTCAGTGACGCAGGCCTTGTCGGCTTCGGCTTGTGCGTTGGTGCCTCCGTCGGGAAGGATTGCGAAAGCTCCCTGCACGGCGTTGCTCGACACGAATACGCGATACTTGAAGCGGCCAGACGCATCGCTTGCATCCACGGGGGATGCGGCGTCACGGTCTTCCAAACGTGCGTCGAGATCTGCGCCCGCGTCTTGCTCGAAGGTCGCATCGACGGATGTCTCCGCGGAAGCCAATCCGTACGAGGGGATTGCGGCGCAAGCCCAGGCCGAGAGAAGTGCGGAAACACACAGCGTTGGGACGATGGTTCGCTGAAGCCTTGGGCGCGTTCCCTTCTCCATGTGCCGGACGAGACTATACCATACGGGCGCGTCACGCCGATCAGAGTGTCCATGAGCTCGCGCAGCGCCTCGAGATTCTGGGCATCAAGTAGAGCCTGACGCGAGCTTCGTGCCTTCGCTCAGCCACGCCGCAAACGAGCCGAGAGGTTTGGCCTCCTCTTCGCGTTGCAGTTCGAACAATGTCCAGCCTTCCTTCGTTTCGAGCGCAAAGAGCTCCGCGCCGTCCGCACTCGAGACCAGCGTGCCTTCGCGAGCGATGCGTTGCGCCTCCGCGTCCTCGTAGTCGTCCTCCGTTGGAGGAAACTCTCCATCGAAGTCGTTGCCGAGACACCGCACGAGAACGCCTTGCCAAGTGGACGGTGCGAGGCGTTCCCACGCGTCGCTGTCCGGGCGACTCTTGCCGCGCGCGAGCTTCTTGCAGATCTGTGCAAATCGCGTCGGGCTCGGAGAGGTGTCCTCCTTGAGTACCGCCTGTACCGCGCGCAGTGGGTACCCTACCGCGAGCAAGAGTCCTTCGATCTCTGTCCTGTCGCTCATGAGAGGAGTGTACGCCATCGATGTGGGATCGCTTCCTTCACGATCCATCTAAGCGCCTGCTGCGAGCGAACCGCAGAGCTCTCATGGAGGTTGCTGCACGCAGTAGAGCGCGGCTTGCTCCGTGCAAGCTCGTGGCCCATCTCCCCCCGAGAACCAATCGATTCCCGTGCCAGTGGGTTTCCCGACGATGGCGTTCTTGGCGGAGTCGCGCCAGAGGTTGCAATTCTCCTCCGCTGCTGTCGTCCCGAACCACACGTTCGATGTGGGGACTTGGCCGTTTTCGTCGAGGATGGGAGGCGCGCCAGCGGGGCGCACTTGTTGCAGCTTCAGGCTGCCGGGGGTGAAGAGCTGTGTTCCGGGCGCTCCCGAACCCGTAACCTGGTACAGGCCGCCGGGCGGAATCACGACGCGGTCGAACGCATTGATGGTGGTCCCGCCGTCGCCGTCGGAGAGCACCTCCGTCGTGAGAAGCGCCTTCCAGGGAGTGCAGGAATCGATCTTTGCGCCGCGCGTCGCGCAAATGCCGTCCGCTGCGTTGCTGACGTCGGGCTTGCCCTGTGCGAAGTCGCCTGCCAGAGGAACGGCCGTCACGAACATGACGTACTTGCTCGGGGGTGAAGCATCGGCACACTGCTTCTTGCCGCCATCCCTCTCGAAATCCCCGTCGAACGGGGGGCCGCTGTCCACGAAACCTCCGTCGGCGTTGGGCGAAGTCGCGTCGGTGGGGGCGCCGCCAGTGACAATGAAGTCCGGGATCGTGGCACATGCGACCCACAGGAGCGCGGCGAATCCGACACTGGCGACGCCGACACGACCTAAAAGTGTACGATACATGTACCTCCGCCGAGAGCAGGCGCGCAGAGAGCGCGAGCAGACCCTCTCGGCGTGTCGTTCTTCGTCGCGAGAAAGAGTGCAACCGCGGAAATCGCGAACGCACCACTGGCGGCGAATGCGATGGCCTGCGGAGCCATGCTCACGGAAAGCTGGCTGCGCAGAGAGTTGCATCGGTCCACTTCGCTCTGAGGGATCTTCTGCGGACAACCTTGCAGTTCGAGCTCTTCCGTCGCCGAAGCAACCTGCCCATTGCGTACGACGAGCAGCACGGTGCCTGCCGCCGCAGATGCGAGTGCCGCTCCTCCCAGGACCCATACGAGCGGCGAGGGGCCCGAGCTAGCCGCTCCACGGGTGGTATCCTTTGCTGGACTTGGCTGCGCGAGGTCTGGTTTGGCGGGAAGCAACGATGGCCCCGGCGGAGCCTCTGTGAACTCGAAGGCGATGTCCGTCGTCAGCCCTTCCTTGGCCGAGAATGTCTTCGACTGGAGCTCACGCGTGCCATCCAACACGACGAGTCGATGGGTCAACGGGTCTATGGGGATCGGCACGCCGGGCGTGACCGCAAGCACTTTGCCATCGAGTTCGAAGCGAGCGCCCGGGGGCGGGGTTCCCAAGATACGCACTTTGGGCAAGCGCGGTGTCAGGGCTGCGATGCGCTGCGAAGCCTGGTCTGCCCACTTGTCACGCTTGGCGCGTTTCGCCTCATCGCGCGCCAGGGTGTAGGTCTCGATGGAAGAGGCGATCTTGTCAAGCTTCTCGTAGCACTCCGCGAGATTCAGCAACGTCCCCGCCGCGGGGTCGGCCTTCTGGGAAGCCTCCAGAAGACGCGCCGCAGCCTCGAATTGGCCCTGCATCATCGCCTTTCGGCCGTCTTCGAACAGTTGGTCTGCGGATGCGTTAGGGGCCGCGGGTTGTGCTCCTACCGTCCGCGCGAGCAGCGAAACCGAAAGGAGCAGGGCGGAGGCCATGCAGCCGACAGAGAAGCGTGACAGGCGCATGAGAAACCCGATCATACAGGAAATGCGGGCGCGTCGCCCTTCATGATACGCTTCCGTGCCGTGGCCGCGGAGCTCAGCAATGGCACCCTCGTGGGTGGCAAATTCCGAGTGACCGAGAAACTCGGCGAGGGCGGCATGGGCTCAGTCTATGCGGGCGTTCACGTCGACCTGGGGCAGCGGGTCGCCATCAAAGTGATCCTCTCGGGCGAGATCAACGACGAGATGCTGAAGCGCTTCCGCCGTGAGGCGCTCGTGCTCGCGCAGCTCGAAAGCGAGCATGCGGTCCGCGTCTTCGACTACGGGACGCTTCCCGATGGGGCGCCCTACCTGGTCATGGAGTTCTTGAAGGGCCAGGACCTCCAGGCGTACGTGAGCGCCCGCGGTCCCATCACGGTCGAGGAGGCCGCAGAGATCGGCACGTCTGTGTGCGATGCTTTGGGAGACGCGCACAGCAAGGGCATCGTCCATCGCGACCTCAAGCCCTCAAACTTGTTCCTCGCGGAGCGACCCAATGGTCGCCGATTCGTGAAGGTTCTCGACTTCGGGCTCTCGCTCTTCAGGCCTGAAGGGCAAGAGCTCATCACGAAGACCCATGCCGTCCTAGGTACGCCGCTTTATGCGGCGCCGGAACAGTTCAATGCGTCGCGCGATGCCGACGGTCGGGCGGATGTTTGGTCACTGGGCGCATCGCTCTACGAACTCGTCACGGGGCGTGTTCCGTTCCCGGCGGCGGACGTTGGCGGAGCTCGCGACGAAACTCCGTGCGGGGGCACCACCCGCGAGCAGCATCAATCCGCAGGTGCCGCAGGCGTTCTCCGATGTCCTCGCGAGGTGTCTGAAGCGAAAGCTAGAGGAACGCACGGCGACCGTCAGCGATCTCCGTCGTGAGCTCAAGGCGTTTCGCGCTCTCGGGAAGAGCAGCGCACTCTTCGGCGATGCTATGACCGAAGCCGAGCGCGCCGCCTTCGCCATCACCGAGGAAACGAATCTCGCCACGGCGTCGACCGCAGAAGTCGTCGCACTCGCAACAACCGAGCGCACGCGCGGGCAGCCCGAGGTCGACGACCAACAACGCACGCCCAAGATGGTTCGCCCCGGAACACAGGGGAAGGCTCATGGGCTACTTCGGGCGCTCGTTTTTGCGGCCATCGCGTCGGTCTTCGCGGTGGCGATGGGTACGGCGGCCCTCTATTCGGTGCGCGCTCGTGAGCGGCGAGACGCACCCGCCGACACCACCGCGCAGGCGGCAGAGTCACGAACATCTGCGCCACCCGCGCACGCATCCACTGGTCCGATCACATCATCCGCGACAGCGACCATCGCCTCGATCGACCCAACGCATTCCCAGGCGCCAGCGAATGATGGCGCGCTGCCACCGAAACCGAGCGCGCGCTCCGCTGCAAGTACGCACGTCGCAGCGGTCACTTCTCCCGCAACAACCACGAAGCCCCGAACTACGCCTCCGGCGCCGGTCAGCACCAAAGTCTACACGCCTGCAAGCCCCGGCGACCGTCACTGAGCGCGCAGTGGGGGCAGTGGGGAATGGGCTCCCTCGCGAGCTTTTCGACAAGTGACGTCATGCGAGATCACGCGCGAAGCGGGTTGCGGCCGCATCACTTCAACTCGAGGTCCTCCTTGAGGTGCGGGGGCACTTCGATGAACGCCCCCTGGCTGTCGTAGAATTCGATGAAGAACGTGCCTTTGCCGAGGAGCGAGTTGAAGTTCGTCTGCTTGCAGAAGATGTCTTGAATGGTCAGAACGGGCTTGTGCGTGGTGTCGTAGATCTCTGCGCGCACGTTCTTGTGGACGCAGAGCACCACGTTCTCGAGCTTGTTGATTTTGTTGTTGCCGTTGATGATCCATTCGCCGACGACACCGGGCGCACAGGCGGCCCCGACATCGGCCGGAGCGCAGCTGGACTTCGTCACGCAAGCGCCGCTGTAAGCGCAGGCCTTGTCGTTCGCGCACGTGGGCGAACAAACCGGACCTCGAGCTGCGTCACCCCCGTCACCGCCGTCTAGAAGCGACGGGGCCGAGTCAGGGGAAGCATCGTTCGATGGGTCCAATGGGAGGGGGAGTGCGGCGTCGACCGACTGAATGGCGTCGGGCGCGTTGCTGGGGGTGCCTGCGTCGGTCCCTGTTCCCTCTGACTCTTGCGTGCATGCTGCGGTGAGGGCGAGCGCCGTTCCGGTCGCGAGGCAAAAGAGGAGGTGCTGTGTTCTGCGCGGAGTAGCCTTCATGCGACAAGCTATCTGCATCGACCGTGCCGCGGATGTGGCCCGCGATCTACGCGATGGACAACGCCCCTGTGCGGACTCGAGTCCGCAATCGCCTACCTGCAGGGGCCTCGAGTCCGCATCCCTTCGTCGTTGCGCGCACGCTCGATACTTTTCCCGAATGAAGCAACCCGAATGGCGCTCGCCATGCGGGCTGCTAGAGAGCCTCCGTGCGAACCAAAGCTTGCTCAACGCCTCTCCTGCGAAGTCTTTTTGCGCTCGCGATCGTCGCGTGCGGGAGCGAGCCCGCCCTCGCACCGATCGCCGCAGGGCCTGACGGGGGAGTGACCGGAATCGGCGAAGGCTCCACGCACGCGGATGCCGGAGCCGACGCGAGTACATCCGCGAGCGATGCTGGCGCTCCTGATGGGGCCCGCGCCGATGGCGCCGACGCGACGAGCCCACGGGCACCCTTGTCGAAGGTCGATGCATACATCAAGGCGAGTCACTCGGCAGCGAACGCCGAGTTTGGCGTGGTCGCTCTTTCCGGCGACGGAAACACGATGGCCGTCGGGGCGATTGCCGAAGCGAGCTGTTCGAGCAACCAGAGCGATACCGGCTGTGCGCAGGCGGGCGCGGTCTACGTATTTCGGCTGAGTGGCAGCGCGTGGACCCAGGAAGCCTATGTCAAAGCGAGCAACCCCGGCGCCGGCGACAAGTTCGGATCGTCGATCGCGCTCTCGACCGACGGAAGCACCCTCGCGATTGGCGCCGTCGGCGAGGCAAGCTGCGCCGACGGTGTTGGGGGTGTCCAAACCGACAACGGTTGTTCGCACGCGGGCGCTGCGTACATTTTTCGTCGAAACGCGAGTGCGGTGTGGACGCAAGAGGCGTACCTCAAGGCGAGCCATTCTGACGCGAGCGATTGGTTCGGTGCGCGCGTCGCCCTCAGTAGCTCGGGCGACGAGCTCGCCGTCAGCGCCATCGGCGAATCGAGCTGCGCCGACGGCACGGATGGCGACGAGACGAACAACGGATGCAACAGCGCGGGCGCCGTGTATGTGTTCAAGCGCGGAGGCGCGGCCACCTGGACGAAGCACGCCTACCTGAAAGCCAGCAACTCCCGGACCTATGCAGGCTTCGGTGACGCGATCGCACTCTCTTCGGATGGGCTCACGCTCGCGGTCGGCTCGTCCGGCGAGTCCAGTTGCGCGACTGGTTTGGGCGGCAACCAAGCCGATACGGCGTGTCCGTATGCAGGGGCGGTCTACCTTTTTCACCAGAGTGGCGCCGCAGCGTGGAGCCAAGTCGCGTACGTCAAAGCGAGCACCGTCGAACCCGACGATCGCTTCGGTGGGCACCTCGCTCTCTCGAGCGACGGATCGACGATGGCCGTCAGTGCGACCCTCGAGGGGAGCTGCGCCGACGGCATCGGGGGAAGTGAATCCGACAATGCGTGCAAGAACGCGGGCGCCGTCTTCGTCTTCCATCTGGAATCGGGAAGCTATGTGCAGCGTGCCTACGTCAAGGCGAGCAACTCCGACAAGAACGACTTGTTCGGAAAAGGACTTGCCCTCTCGGGCGACGGAGCCCGTCTTGCCGTCGGCGCCCAGAACGAATCGAGCTGCGCCACGGGCCTTGGCGGAAGCGAGACGAACAACGGTTGCGAAGGTGCCGGAGCGGTCTACGTATTCCGTCGCAATGCGGCATCCACCTGGACCCAAGAGTCGTACGTCAAAGCGAGCAACACCGAAGCCGGAGACAGCTTTGGCTACGCCCTTGCCCTCTCGGGCGACGGCAAGCTCCTCGCCGTGGGCGCGAACCTCGAAGACAGCTGCGCCGATGGCCTAGGCGGAAGCCAAACCGACAACGCCTGCAAGAGCGCCGGCGCCGTGTATGTGTTTCGATGAGGTTCGTCATGCCGTTTCGTCTGCGAGCAAGGATTCGCCCGGCCGCTCGGACAGAACGCGTTCTTGCCGCTCCACTCTCTTCGGAAACATTCGTGTGACCTACACTCATGGACTTCTCCAGGGCCAGAGTCTCCTTCCATTCGCGGCATGCTGCGGACATCGTCCACGTTGCCTGCAAACCTCGCTCCTCCGCGAATTTTCGAATCTCCTGTAGCTTGAGTCGAAAGAATTCCTTTCGTCGATTGACCTTGTTTACCTGTTGCGTGACGAAGTGCCCGGACCACGTCCTCCAGCGAATGGTGAATGAGCGTGTGGTTCTGCGGAACCTACAGCCTCGTCGGCCAACTCGAGTGGCGGCGCTTTCGAGCTCCGTTACGCCCTCACCTTCGAGCGAGGCCATGTGTACTACGTGAAGGTGTTTCTGGACCCACGCGACCTGCGTGTCGCCGACGAGAGCGTGCAGCAGCTTGCGGAGCGCTTCGAGGTGCTCAGTGGCGGTTAGGTGTGCAATGCACCTAGTGGTCGTTCGTCGATGCGCGCTGGGGCTGCGCATCGATCCGTCGCGCCTTGTGTACGAAGCCGAAATAGGCGGTCACCAGAAACAACAAGGTGTGCAACGTAGCCCGTGCAAAGCCCGCGGCTGGCGTTTGAACGACTGTGGTGCCAGCGAGAGGGATCGAGACGTTCATCCACGCCAGATAGAATTGAACGCCGGCGCTCACGAAGAATGCGCCGGCAAGGAACTTTCGAAAGTCCCTGCTGCGGTACACCAAGTAGCCGGTACCTCCAATGAAACCTGCGGCCACCATCACGTAGACAGCGATCATCGTTTGTCCCTTCCTCCGTCCTTAGTTGTTTAGATCCAACGCGCGAGCGCCGGATCGCGCTCGACCACGCGAAGGAGTAGCTCCTCGACCGTTGCGGCGATGACCGAGGTCTCCTCGTATTCGGGCTCTTCGCCGCAGACGACACGATGGCGCGAGCGTTCGATGGCAAAGTACGCGTTGCCAGACTTCACCGATAGGAGAATGGGGAAATGCGAATCCCAAAACGCTCGTATCCGCGCGGACCACGCGGCGTCGTCGTGCGCTGCGTCCAGTGACTGGCGTTCCCACTCGTTCCACGCGTGCGCGCTCTCCGTCACTTCGGAATAGTCGCAAACCGTAAGCAGCCACGCTTTTTCGTCTGGTCCGACAACCGCGCGCGTCTCGCGCACGAGCGCCTCGTAGCCCGTCGGGATCCAAGGATACCGAGCCGAGACCGCAGAAGGCATGGGCGCAGAACGCTCGAGTGTGCAGCGCGCCACTTGATGATCAGTTGACGAGGTAGAAAAACACATAGCACCCGTCCCTCGATTTTGGCTCAGGAGCCGAACGAGGAGAAGGGTCATGACGAAGAAAAAGACGAGAGAGAGAGGTACGACTCGAAGCGTGCGGAGCACGAGGATGCAGGGAAAGCGTGCACCCGGAAGTCGCGCGCCGTATTCCCCGGAGATCCGAGAAGAGGCCGTGCGGCAGTGCGTGGAAGGTGGCGCAACCTTGTATGCGGTGTCGCGCGCGCTGGGGATCCCCAACGCGACGATATCGATGTGGGTGCAGCGGTATCGAGCGGGAGGTTTTGCAGCGCTGAATCCGACGACGCGTTCACCCGCGCAACGCGTGCGCGCTGCCTCCTATGAGGCGCGGCGTGAAGCGGTGGTCGAGACGCGTGAGAAGCATCCGGAGTTTGGGACGCGTCGAATTCGTGACGTGCTTCGTCGCTTCGAGGCGATTGGTGTGTCGGAGACGCAGGTGCGAGCGATCCTTCACGAAGCGGGCTTGATTTCAACGCCGCGCCAAAGGGTCGAGAAGCCGCACGGTCCGCGTCGTTTCGAGCGTGCGGAGCCGAATCAGCTTTGGCAGTCGGACATCTTCACGTTTCTGCTTCGCAAGCACGAGCGCGTGTATCTAACCGGCTTCATGGATGATCATTCGCGCTTTCTCGTCTCGCACGTGCTCGGGCACCATCAACGCTCGGAGCTGGTGATGGAGGCATTGCGCCGCGCCATCGCTTCGTACGGCGTGCCGCGCGAAGTCCTGACGGATCAGGGGCGGCAGTACACGGCGTGGCGCGGCACGACGGACTTCGAGCGCGAGCTTCATCGCGAGGGAATTCGCCACATCAAGAGCCGTCCACAGCATCCACAGACGCTTGGGAAAATCGAGCGATTCTGGAAGACGCTTTGGGATGAGTTCCTGTCGCGCACGGTGTTTGCGGACTTTGCGGACTGCGAAAGGCGCCTCGGCCTTTTCGTGCAGGCCTACAACTTCCAAAGGCCGCATCAAGGCATCGAGGGCGACGTGCCTGCTGACCGCTTCTTTCGTGCGGCGCCGCAGGTCCGAGCGGCCGTGGAGCGAAGCGTCGAACAGAACGCGATGCGAATGGCACACGAGCAACCGCCGCGACCGCCGTTTTATCTGGTGGGTCGTCTTGGCGACCGAGACTTGAGCATCGCAGCGACGGGGACGGGGCTGCAGGTACAGATGGGGGACGAAGCCCCGAGACGAATCGAACTACCGAGCGAGGAGAAGGAAGATGAGCACAGCGCAACCACGCGATGGCGTCAAACGGAGGAGGCGGAGAGCATCGTCACGGAAGCCCCGTTGGATCCTCACGGCGAAGGACCTGGACGTCGTCGCGCAGCGGCGTTGCCTGATGATTTTGAGCGTGCTCAGTGGCGAGAAGAACGTGGAGGAGGCCGCATTGGAAGCGGAGATGTCTCCAGCGATGTACTACCAGCTCGAGAAGAAGGCGCTTATAGCAATGCTCGCGGCGCTGGTGCCGGGCGCGACTACGGACGGGACGCCGGCGCCGCGGGTCCGGCAACTCGAGGAGAAGGTGACGCACCTCGAGCAGCTGCGTCGTCGTACCGAGCGTCTACTCTTCTTGACGCGCCAAGTGCTGGGGCCAGATCCGACGAAGCCACGCAAGCGCGGTCGGCCGAAGAAGGACCCGAACTCGATGCCGAGTGGGGAGAGGCTCTCGCGCGACTCGCGGACTGCGAAGACGACGAAGCGGGAGACGACCCCTTCGATGCGGATGCCGGTTGGCGAGACCGCGCCCTGATTTGGGACCGGAAGCTTGCTGGCGAGGCGTGCGAAGATGGGAACAATGACGAAGAAGACGTATACGCCGGCGCCCGAAGTCCCCACGGAGCTCCGCGCTCGGTATCAGCAAGTGCTCGAGGTGTTGTCGGGCATGACGACGGTGAGCGAAGCAGCTCGTCGCCTCGGGATGTCGCGCAATCGTTTTCAAACCTTGATGCATCGGGGCCTTCAAAGCCTGCTTGGCACGCTTGGTCCCCAGGCGCCTGGCAGACCCGCGCGTCCGACGCGGGAAGTGGAGCTGGAGGAGGAGGTGTCACGACTGCAGCGGGAGAATGCTCGCCTTCACGAACAGGCAGCGATGACGGAGCGTTTGATGGGCATGGCGGGAGAATTTCTTCGCGGTCGTCCAATGCTCTCGAGACGCGAGTCGAAGCCGAAGAAAGCGAAGACAGAAGCGGGGGCGAAGAGCAAGGAGGAGGAAGAACATGAGCGGCGCACCTTTTTCATGGCGCGCACGAAAGACCTGGCTTGCGCGGGCCTTCCAGTCTCGCGAGTTGCAAACGTGATGGGAGTAAGCGTCCGCACCATCCATCGATGGGAGCAAGAGAGCGCTAGCCGCGCGCGCCGCAAGCCTCGCCCTGCACTTCCACTGTCCGTGAAGGAGGAAGTCGCCTCGAAAGTGAGGGCGCTTCACGGACTCATCGGTGCGGAGGCGCTTCGTCATGCGGTCGTCGGGGTCTCTCGTAGGCAGGCGGCTGCCATCAAGCGCGAGACGCTCGTCCTGATGGAGCGCGAGCGAATCGACGAGGCCACGCACATCCAAGTCACCGAGCCGGGCATCGTCCGTGGCTTCGACGCGATGGAACTTCCGTCATGCGAAGGCCGAAGGTGGCTTCTCGTCAGCGCAGATGCATGCGTACCGTTTCGCACGAGCGCACCTCTCGTCGAGCGCTACGACAGCGAAGCCGTCGCGAACGCTCTACGCCAAGACTTCGAATTACACGGTCCTCCTCTCGTGCTTCGCTTCGACCGGGCCAGCGCGCACAAGACACCCGAAGTGCGTGCGGTGCTCGACGAGTACGAGGTGTTGCTTCTCCACGGGCCGCCTCGTTACCCGCGCTACTACGGCCAACTAGAAAGACAGAATCGAGAACACCGAGCGTGGCTCGAGCACCTCGGTGCAACGTCGAGCAGAGCGTTGGAACACCATCGGGACAACATGCTGTTGGCTTTGAACACTGCGTGGCCGCGACGCAAACTGGGCTGGCGAACGCCGAGCGAGGTCTGGAAAACTCGCACAACAGAGCGCTTTAATCGACGACAGCTGCGGACAGAGGTGCGTCGAAAAGCTGCACGTCTCCTGGCAAAGCACGATCGAAAAATCATGTCGCGAGACTTGGCAGACAGGCTCGCGATAGAGCACACTTTAGCTAGACGAGGTCTCGTGAGGCGAAATTCGGGGATGAGGTGCTAAGTGATTTCGACCTCAGCAATCGATCATCCAAGCCGGCGCGTCACAATGCCGTGCGGGCGGGGAACCAAAACAGCGTCACGCGGCTTGACGGGAGCGGGCACCCCCTCAGCGTCGACGCCAACGGAAATCTCACGGGGTTCGTTGCGATGCGCGAGGCGATCCAGGACCCCCGCGCCGCTGGGGCCGCAGAGCTCGTCAACCTTCGGATTCCCGTCAAGGGCGTCATCGGTGCGGATTGCACGCAGGTGGAGGAATCCGTCGTTCGACTTCCGATCGTCAATGGTGTGTCGTACACACAGTTCACGCTAAAAGCTGTTTCGGAAGTTGAGGCGCTGCCACAAAACGCACATCCCGTCCGAGCCCCGCTTCCGAGGGCTTCCCTCATCACGTCGCTCGACGACGAGGAAGTTCTCCGCAAGTTCCCCCGCGGAGCCATGGAGCTCACGTTCCGAGAGCCCGTGTCGCTCTGGGCGGTGAATGGTCGAAACGCGGGGCTTCAGGAGACGTGTCACCCGCTTACCTCCTGCAGTGCACCGCAGCCGTTCGACGCATGTGCGGCGCTTTTCCGGCGGGACGGCGATCTCGACATCTACGGAGCCGTCGTGACGGGACCTGGGGGCTACGCGCTTCGGACGAACCGGGGCGAGATCGCCATGTCGAACGGGGTTGGCTCCGTGAGTGGCGCGAATGTTCGGGTGAATGAGACGACCATTCAGTTCGAGTTTGCGACGCGCACGCCCAACAATGAGGGCAACGAGACCCACGTGAGCGCGACGTGCACGTACCCCTTCCGCTGGCCTTGATTTCATCGGCATGAATTCGCGCTCGGCGTCGCCGGCGAAGGCGTCGGGTGGCGAGGTGGATGTACGGGAGCGGCGCTCACCTCGCGCCCGTGACCTCGATGCTGCGGTCGCCGAACTCGGTGTGGTAGGCGCGCACGGTTGGCCGACCTCGCCTTCTGCCCGGCGCGACCGACATCCTGCTGGCACTAGGTTTGCAAGTTGCGAAGCATGAAAATTCACTCCTCTCCTATCTTCGCTGCTGCGCTTCTTGTCTTCTCTCTCGCATGTGGAGGAAAAGTCACGGAGACGTCCGCAGAAGGTTCTGGCAGCTCCCCACAGCCGCCGAATGGAAACGTCGCGTCCGAAGGAAGCAGCGGAAGCAGCGGGGAAGCAGCAGGAAGCAGCGGAAGCAGCGGCGAGACCGGCGATACGCCGGTTTTCGCTTCAAACGACGTGTTTCTCAAGACTTCCCGGGTGTACCTCGGCAGCAAGCTCAACGCCTGCAGCTCGGGAACGTTTCAAGAGTACACGTACGATCGCGTCTCCCACGTGCTCTCGAGGCGTTGCGACACATCACTGCCCGCCTCTGAGCAAGATGCTCAGACACCAACGTCACGGACCCTTGGCGATGCTGAGGTACGGCGTGTCGAGGCATTGCTTTCGAGCATGAGGGCAAGGTCCAATCCACCTCACGGTGGCTGGGATGGACCTGAGTATTACTTGACCGTGGGCAATAGGACCTTCAGTCAGAGCAATGTCAACGGAGTAGGTTTTCCGACCGTCTCCGCGATCCAACCGCTCCACGCGCTCTTCGACGCGATTGCATTTTGATGAAGAAAGAGTTCCAGCAAACGCCATCAAACGCCCGCACATCTCGTCACTCGATCTGCTCAACGGACGAGCGCAGTATCGTCAGAGTGGGCGCTGTTAAAGGAGGTAGCTGGCCAATTCGTGCTCCCTACCGGTAGGCCTACTCACGGAGTCAGGGCTTCGCAGCCACAAGTGTAGCTATCCAGCATGAAGTCCTTCGACTGAACGCGTTTGGAGGCTGGCGGTGGCCCGTCGCACCCGAGGGTCCCGTAGGTCGTCGAACCCGTGCTACTCGTGAAGGTGGCGAGCCCCCCTGCAGCCTCGACGCTGCCAGCATTATTGAAGGGCGCCTTGCCCGTGCAGCGCAACCCTTCTGCGGAGCACACGTCCGCGCAGCTCGCCTTGTTTTTTCCCTTCACGAACGTGTAAGGCGAACTGCAGCAGCACGTGACGCTGAGGACCTCGGCGCTGCCGGCGCCTGGCACCGCCTTGCACGAGGTGAGCTCTTCTTTCGTATTGCCCTTGCGTGAGACTTGGCCAACGCCTGCTCCGAAGTCGCCAGTGCACTTGTGGGTGTCGACGCAGGCAATTCGAAAGTCCGAATAGCGGTTGCATATCGCTTCGCACGACTCGCCATCGAATCCATTGGCAAAGTAGGTAGGTCCCGGGGCCATGGGCTCCTCCGAGCCCGGCGTCGTCTCCGGGTTTCCGGCATCGGCGGAGCCGCCGGCATCGCTGGTGGCCGCGGAGCTCTGCGGCCCAGTCACGGGAGGCGCCGAAGAACATGCGCCGAGGCAAGCAATGAAGAGCGCCAACGAAGTGAGCGGGAAAATGGATTGTGTCATGGCCTGTAGACGTAGCTCTACGACCGTTATTCTCGGACGCCCGTTTTTGGGAAAAGTATCGAGTGGCGCGTCCCAGCGGCGCATGGGTAACCGCTCGAGGAAGAGGTTGGCGAGCGCTGTCGCGTGCGCGCGAAGGTGACGAACGAGAGAGGAGTGACCGCGTTGGCTAGAAGAGCCACTCCCTAGGCACGCCGAATTGCGTGTCCCAATCGACAAATGGAACATCGGTCGCACCGACCGCGTACGCTTCGGTCAAGTCCCTTGCTGTGTGTAAATTCGGTCGCTCCGGGTACGTGTATCACGCAGCAATCGTCTGAGATGCCTCCTTGTTGAAGAGTGACATGTCGAGGTATCGGCGGTCGCTCCAGATTTCGGAGGCTTCGATAGCGACGGCGGTGACGAGCCGGAGAGCACTTGCGCGGTCCGGAAAGGCGCCGACTGCGCGGGTTCGACGTTTGATTTCGCCGTGCAAGCGCTCGAGGCTGTTGGTGGAGCGAATGCGCTTCCAGTGCGCCGAGGGAAAGGCGAAAAACTGGGTTGCCGCAGCGAAGCCATTTTCGAGGCACTCCATGGCCTCTGGCAGCTCACGACCGAGCCCTGAGGCGAAAGCATCTTTCTGCTTCTTCGCATCAACGAGAGAAGCGGCGTTGAAGATGTTGCTCACGAGACCGGCGAGGCGACCGCGGAGTCGGTGCGGCGCCTTCGTCAGGATGTTTCGTTCGAGATGCACGGTGCATCGTTGAAGCCTCGTCTCCGGTAGGAGCTTGCGCACGGCGCTCGCGAGGCCGCTGTGCCCGTCCGCAATGACAAGCTCGACGCCTGAAAGTCCTCGGCTCGTGAGCTGCGTGAGCAGCTCCGTCCAGCTCGCTTCGCTCTCCTCTGCGCCCATGGTCACGCCCAAGAGCTGGCGATGTCCGCGTTCGTCGACGCCGTACGCGACGAGAGCCGAGACACTCTCGACCGCGCGGGCCCACCGTGCGTCCAAGAACGTCGCGTCGAGATAGAGATATCGAAACGCGCCGGAAATCGGTGCGGTGCGCAGCGCTTCGACCTGAGCTTCGAGTGACTTCGTCACGCGACTCACCGTCGACCGGCTCACGTTCTTGCCCGTGAGCGCCTCCGCCACACGCCCCATGTCCCGCGTCGAGACGCCCTGCACGTACGCCGCCGTGATGGTGTCGTCGAGCTCCTCGGTCCGACGCGCGTAGCGGTCCACAACGCCCTCGATGGGAGAGCCTGAATTTCGAGTCCTCGGGACCCGCACTTCCACTTCCCCCATCGAGGTCAGAAGTCGACGCAGGTACGTCCCGTTGAGCACGTCTTTGCGGCTCCCGACTCGCTCGTAGCGACGGGCTCCCACAAGCTCACGGACTTCTTGGTCGAGAACGGATTCGAGAACCAAACGGATGGCTCCACGGAAAAGGGACTGAAGGTCCGAATCGCGCGCTTCTTGCGCGACTCGAGGAAACGAGGCAACTTGCTTCATCGGGGAATCTCCTCTCCTCCCGGCAAGGAGGATTTGTTTTTCGTTCAATGAAGGAGCTTCCCCGCTTTTGCTTCGCAGGGCCGAATTTCGATCTACACAATCATAGGGCCACTACCCTCGAGAACGACACCACGATCCAAACCGGCCTGCGTGTCCGACTTTGCGAACGTTGGCCTGGTGTCTGCGGCAGCTGCGACGCCGGGCAAAAGTACCAGTGACGCAACGAGCGCCCAAGAAGCAAGGGCAGCGCTCTGCTTGTACTGTGCTTCTCTCACCCGAGCCATGAGGAGAGAACATGCTCCATTGCTGGCGTCAGGTCGCGTGGGTGGAGGATTGTCTTGTAGCCGTTCAGGCCGAACATTTGGGGCAAGTAGACGCGCGGCTGCGCATCGATCGCGAGAGCCAATGTTGAGATTCCCTGTTGGGTTGCTTCGCGCACCGCTTGCTTTACGTCCTGCAGGCCGTGCTGGCCCTCGTAGTGGTCGTAGTCGGTCGGCTTTCCGTCGCTTACCAGCAAGAGGAGCTTCCTTCGCGCCAGCACGGATTCGAGCTGTTTCGTTCCGTGACGGATGGCCGGCCCAATGCGCGTATAGCCTGTGGGCTGTAGAGCGAGCAGGCGCCGGCGCGCCTCTTGCCACTCGCCGTGGAAAGGCTTCAATTCCAACCAACGACAGTCGCGGCGTGTATTGCTGAAGAACGCGCCTACGTAGACCTGCGTTCCGACGGGTTCCAGTGCTTCCCCCAAGACCAGGAGCGTTTCCTTTGCGACATCCATCACCCGCCTTCCTTGGACCCAGGAATCTGTCGAAAGACTGCTGTCGAGCAGAACAAGCACCGCGGTGTCCGGTGCCGGCGTGCGGCGTGCCACGTAGAGACGCTCCCCGCCGGTACGCCCTGCTCTTTGTGACCCGTGGCGGTCTACCAGAGCGTCGAGGTCGAGTTCAGGTCCATCGAGTTGGCGCGGCGTGAGGAGTCGCGCTTCCGAGAGTTGTTCGAAGCGTGCTTTCAGGCGCTCGACGTTGGCTCGCTCCCTGTGGAGGACGGACTTGCGTATCGCCGCGGCTTCTCGAGCGGGTAGCATGGGTGGAGCTGCATCGACGCGAACGCTGCACCAGTTTTCTCGATAGCGTCGGGACCGGCCGTCCCATTCGTGGTAGGGAATCTCCGTCGGCGTTTCGTCTCCTTCCTTTCGCGTGTTCTCCGTTTCGAAGGATATGTCTGCGCGGTACACGGACTTGGCGGGCGTTCTCGATCGCACGACTTCTCGAATGTTCGCGTCGTCGAGGGCGTCTGCGTGGTCGTTCATTTCGTCGGACTCGTCGGCGCGTTTGTTGCCGCCTCGATGTTCCTCGATGGTGTGGACTTTTTCGAACGAGTGCACGAGCGGGTTTTCCTGTTCCTCCTGGTTTCCCAAGACGACTCGCCGCACCTGGTCCCTGGGTTTCGCACGTCGTTCGGTGCCTGCGGAGCCTCCGCTCAGGTCGTCGCTTGCAATGCTCGACGCACCGACGGCGGTTCCTTCCGGGAGGATGCTGCCCCAGAGTGGGACGCCTGCGCAGGATGCACCGGACACGAACTTTTGCGTGCGCGCGAGGCTTTCTTGAAGCTCGCTTGCGGTCGCCGGTCTTTCTCGAAGCGCAGCGTCGAGCCAGCCTTGGACGCTCGCGGGAACCTCGCCGAACTCCGCGAAGGGTCTTCCGAGCCGCGCTTGCGTGAGGAGTTCGAGGGCGAGCTCGGGGCC
Organism: Polyangiaceae bacterium; assembly: GCA_046351415.1. Lineage (GTDB taxonomy): Bacteria > Myxococcota_A > Polyangia > Polyangiales > Polyangiaceae > JABFRG01. The sequence continues at coordinate 111,620 of JAXLYO010000013.1, forward strand.
CTGGAGGCGCTCGAGTGTTGGCCTCTGCGCCAGCAGCGTCGCGCACAGTCGCTGGTAGAGTTTCCCTGCGCCTTCGAAGTCTCTTTGAAGGCTGTCGAGCGTTGCCGGTACCGCCAGCAAGGTACCGAGGGCGCGTCCGTCCTCCCCGCTCCCTGTGACCGTGAGACCCATCCGAAGGCGGATCGCAGTTGACCCATAGAGCACGCGAAACAAGAGCGCCTGCTCGTTCTCCTCGGCGCTGTCACTCAGCCAAAAGGTCCCGGGCAGTCGCAGCGTCGATCCCGCTGTTCCGCCGTGTGTCGTCGCGATGGATCCCTCCGTCGCACCAGGTGGAACTTCCGCCTCTTGAACTTCGATGCGGATGCCGGCGACTGCGCTTCCAAGGACGAGCCAGCGGGCTCGAAGCTCCTCCGTGAGCGCGATGCCGTTTGGCCGGCTTGCTTCGTCGCGGCGGGCAGTGCGCCGTCGAAAATACTGAAAAACCTTGCCAAAAAGGCTCTCTTCCCAGCCCACGTGCGTCTAAAATACCATGTCGGCAAGATCTTGAAGCGCCCGGCCGGTCTCGTGGTCGTCCGTCAAGGGCTGAACGATGGCTGCGGCGCAGGCGAGGCGAGGTGCGAGTCCGTGAAGCATCAGTTTGCTTGCCCCGACGAGCTGGCGCGTCGAAACCGTCTCCGTAAGGCCAAGCTCCTGTAGCTTTCGTATCTTCCCTGCGAGAAGGACGAGCTTCTTCGCAACGCCGAGCTCCACCTTCGCTTCCCCGCGCAAGATCTCAATCTCGACTTCTGGCGCGGGATAGTCAAAGCGGAGCGTAACGAAGCGCTGTCTCGTCGAAGGTTTCAGTTCCCGCAGACCTCGCCGATAGCCAGGATTGTAGCTCGCGACCAACATGAACTCTGGTGGGGCGTCAATGACTTGGTCCAACCGATCGAGAAACAGCCGTCGTCGATGATCGCTGAGGGGATGCAGAACGACGACGACGTCCTCGCGTGCCTCCGCGACTTCGTCGAGGTAGAGAATCGCTCCGGCGCGAACGGCTCGGGTGACCGGACCGTCCTGCCAGACTGTATCTCCCCCCCGGACCAGCCACCGCCCGAGCAAGTCGGCTGCGCTCGTTTCGTCGCTGCATGCGACAGTCACGATTTCGCGTTCGACCCTCGCAGCCATGGCTTCCACGAATCGAGACTTGCCACACCCGGTTGGCCCCTTGAGCAATACCGGGAGCCGTTCTCGGTAGGCATGAAGGAACGTATCGACCTCTGACCCTGTTGGTCGGTAGTAGGGGGCACTCATCCGTCCGCGGCAACCAGACCCTTGGGAGGATCTTCGACAACGTCCTCGACGGAACCCTGTCCAACGACTCCGACAGGGCGACCGTATCGGATGAAGTTGTAGACGAAACAGACGATGCCGATGGTGAAGAGCGACGCGGCGAGAATGAGCCCGAAGAAGTGCACTTCGATCTCTTTCTGTACGACGATGAAGTCCATGCCGACTTTGCGCTCGAGGTACACTTGCGAGATTCCCGCTACGGCGAAAGCGAGGGTCATCGCGATCATGCCGATATTGGACGCCCAGAATGCCCAGACAGCGGAGGGGGTGTCGTACAGCTTGCGGCCCGTAAGTTGCGGCATCGCGTAGGAAATCATCGCGAGGACGATCATGGCGTAGGCACCCCAGAACGCCAGGTGCCCGTGCATCGCGGTGACGAGCGTTCCGTGCGTGTAGATGTTTACCTGTGGCAATGTATGAGCAAAGCCCAAGAAGCCTGCGCCCACACACGACATGATCGCACAGCCCACAGTCCAGAGCGTGGCGACCCTGTTGGGATGCTGTCTCCCTCCTCGCCGTGCCATCGACACGGCGTAGATTGCCATCCCCAAGAAGGCGAGGGGCTCCAGTGCACTGAAGATTCCTCCGACCCACTTCCAGTACACCGGCGTTCCGATGAAGTAGTAGTGGTGCCCGGTGCCCAGGATTCCCGACAGGAATGTCAGGCCCACGATGACATAGAGCCACTTCTCGATGACCTCTCGATCAACGCCGGTGAGCTTGATCAAGAGAAACGAGAGAATGCCTCCCATGATGAGCTCCCACACGCCTTCAACCCAAAGATGAACGACCCACCATCGCCAGTAGGAGTCCATGGTTTGATTCCGTGTGGGGATCATTCCTGGCAAGTAGAGGAGTGCCGCGAAAAGCAGACCGAAGAACAGCACCATGGACGTCGTCGTGCGGCGCCGACCCTTCAGCACCGTCATTCCGATGTTGCCGATGAAGAGCAACACATCGACGACCACGAGGTAGTCGAGGGGTCGGGGAATCTCGAGGAATTTGCGCCCCTCCATCCATCCGAAGTGGAAGCCAACGACCGCCGTGACCCCAACGACCACGAGCGCTATCAGCTGCAGGTAGCCCAGTTTCGGCCAATAAAGCTCGCGCTGAGCTTCTTCCGGGATGATGTAGTAGGCGGCTCCCATGAAGCCAGCGAGGAGCCACATGACGAGCAGGTTCGTGTGGGTTGCGCGCGCGACGTGGAAGGGAATCGCGGCGTGCAAGCCGTCGAACCCCGCGTGCGCGAACGCCATGATGAACCCGTAGACGAGCTGCAGAGAGAACAGCAGCATGCACGTGGCAAAGAACCAGTAGGCGAGTCTTTGTGACTTGTACTTCATGGCTTGGACTCCGATTTTTGCTGCGAAAGAAACGCCACGAGCTCTTGAATCTGCTCTTCGGAGAGAGGCAACTTGGGCATTTTGGTGTCGGCTTTGATCGCCGCGGGATCTCTCAGCCATCGCGTGAGGTAGTCCGGCTGGAATCGATCTCCGACGAGATCCAGCTTCGGACCGACGTTCCCGCCTTGGCCTCCGAGCGTGTGACATGCGCCGCATAGCTGACTGAACACTTGGGGGCGCGTGCCGACGGTCGCGAGCACCTGCGATCCTGCTGCGGCGGGCATCGCGACCTGCATCAGGTCGGGTTTCGCAGGGAATCCATTCAAGTCCATCTCCCCGATCCACTTGAAGAACTCCACGAGATCGTCGATCTCCGTCTCCTTGAAGTGGTAGTTCTTCATCTTTCGCTGTCCGGGGTACATGCTCTCCGGATCGCGGAGCATCGCCCGAATGAAGGAGCTTCCTCGGCGTTCGTAGACTTTTGTCAGCTCCGGCGCATAGTAGGCCCCTTCGCCGAGCAACGTATGGCACCCCATACAGTTGCTCGAATCCCAGATGTCCTTGCCGCGAGCGACGGCTTCTGTGATGTTCGCACTGTGGGTTTGGCCCGGAACCCGACTCGCGGTGTCAATCGTAAGCCCGATAAACACCACGGAGCAGATGAGCGTCCCACCCAGGAAGAAAGCCCGCGCAGCGGATTTGGTTAGCATCGGAGGTCTCCGCTGGACTCAGGTGGTCTTCGCTGCCCAGGACTTGCAGAAGCCCTTGGGGTGAATCGTGCCTTTCAAGAGCGTGCAGGAGCCACACTGATCCGGCGCGGCGGGTTTGTAGAGTTGGCAGTTCGCACACGTCTTCGCGGGGTCTGCGCTGGCGTCGGAATAGTCCAACGTCTTTCGCATTTTTATCTCATCCGCTGTGAGGCCCGCGGTGTCGGAGCATACAACCTCCTTTTTTCCGCAAGCGAGCTGAAGGACCGGAAGTGCTAGGAGTACGCTGCCTTTGAGCGCGCCTTCGAGAACGGTTCGACGAGAGAGCATTGGGACTCGGATTGTCATGGGATCTCTGTGTAGCTCGCCCCCCGCAGCGCTGCCCTGATCTGGATCAGGATCCGGTCCGATTCATTGGTTTACGAACTATCCAGACCTCCTCACGGGAGGCCCAAGGAAGGGCAGTGCAATGTATACAACGACCCGATGGATTCTCTGGGCGCTCGCCGGCAGCGCGGCCTGCGCTTTTGCGACATCATGTTCGCAAAACCAGCCTCCGCCTCCGCCAGCTCCCGTTCCTGTGCCGACCTTTGACCCCATGGGTCCCATTCAAGGCGAGCCCATCAAAGCGATCATCACTTCGGCTCCTGCGGTTCCGCCGCCCACGAATCGCCACGCTCCCGCGAAAGTGATCGTCGAACTCGAAGTCAAGGAGGTCGTCAAGCAAATCGCAGATGGTGTAAGCTACACGTTTTGGACCTTTGGCGGAGACGTGCCAGGCAAGTTCATTCGTGTCCGGCAAGGAGACCTGGTCGAGTTCCACCTGCAGAACCACCAAGACAGCAAGATGCCGCACAACATCGACCTCCACGCCGTGACGGGACCCGGCGGCGGCGCGACGAGCACATTTACCGCGCCGGGACACCAGACGCAGTTCTCGTTCCGGGCTCTCAATCCCGGTCTCTACGTCTACCACTGCGCGACCGCTCCGGTGGGTATGCACGTTGCGAACGGCATGTACGGTCTCATCTACGTCGAGCCGCCGGAAGGCCTGCCGCCGGCCGATCGCGAGTACTACGTGATGCAAGGCGACTTCTACACGGTTGGAAAGTATCGCGACAAGGGGCAGCAACCGTTCGACATGCAGAAAGCCATCGAGGAGAAGCCGACATACGTTGTTTTCAACGGTTCCGAGGGCGCGCTTGTCGGCGACAAAGCGTTGAAGGCGAAGGTCGGAGAAAAGGTGAGGTTGTTCGTCGGAAACGGCGGCCCGAACTACACCTCGAACTTTCACGTCATCGGCGAGATCTTCGACCGCGTATACACGGAAGGCGGAAGCAAGATTCAGGAGAACGTGCAGACGACCATCGTGCCCGCAGGCGGCTCGGCAATCGTGGAATACAAGGTCGACGTACCGGGAACCTACATCTTGGTCGACCATGCGCTCTTTCGTGCATTCAACAAGGGCGCGATTGGCATGATGAAGGTGGAGGGCCCCGAGAACAAAGCCATCTACTCGGGTCAAGAAGTCGACTCGGTCTACTTGAGCGACAAGGCTCAATCGTCGAACGCGATCAATGTCGCGGCGAGCGGTGAAGCGAACAAGAGTCTGACGAAAGAGCAGCAAATCGAGGCAGGGAAGGCACTCTTTCTCGGAACCTGTTCTGCATGTCACCAGCCAGAGGGCCAAGGTTTGCCGAAGACGTTTCCGCCGCTCGCAAAGAGCGATTTCCTCATGGCAGACAAGAAGCGCTCGATCGAGATCGTCCTCAATGGGCTCACCGGACCGGTAACCGTTGGTGGAAATTCCTTCAACTCGGTCATGCCCCCGCTGAGTCACTTGCCCGACGACGACATTGCGAACATCCTCACCTACGTTCGCAATGCGTGGGGCAACACCGGCGACGCGGTTACGCGCGCGGAAGTCGTCGCGGTGCGAGAAAGCACCAAGCGACCCCCGGGTGCCGGACACTAGTGTATCCTGCGTAGGGGTAGGGCACCTTCTTGCGAAAGAACCTCATCCCAATGTCGATGTGTCGTGCACGCGGTAAGAGCGTCCTCGCGCCGCTTCTTTGCCTTCTGTCCCTGGTTGCGCCTCCTCGCGAGGCCGAGGGGGCGGGCGGGGAGGCGGCGCCGCGCTCCATGCGTCGTGTGGGGCCCGGTGTATACCGTCCGCTCTACGCAACGACTCCCGCGGAAAGCGCGGTGCCGGTTGCGGCGTTCTTCCTCGACACGCTTTTGGTTACGAATCGCGCGTTCTCCCTGTTCCTGCGGTCGAACCCGGACTGGCGTCGCGGAAATGTGCCGAGAATCTTCGCGGACGAGTCGTATCTAGCTGCCTGGGAAAACGACATGGAACCAGGTAAGTCGGTGCATCCGGATGCTCCGGTGGTTCGGGTGAGCTGGTTCTCCGCGAAGGCGTACTGCGCGTGGCGCGGTGCTCGCCTTCCGACAGAGGCGGAATGGGAGCTCGCTGCCGCCGCCAGCGTGCGTCATGCAGATGGAAGTCTCGAGCCGCAGTGGCGCGAGTCCATCGCAGCTTGGTACGCACGACCGAGTCCGCCGACTTTGTCCCCCGTGGGACGCGGCACGCCAAATTTTTGGGGCATTCATGATCTGAACGGCCTCGTGTGGGAGTGGGTTCTCGACTTCAACAGTTCCCTCGTGGCGAGCGATGCGCGAGAAGCTGGAGACAAAGACCGGATGCGGTTTTGCGGCGCCGGGGCTCTTGGCGCAAAAGACAAGACCGACTACGTGAAGTTCATGCGTATTGCGATGAGGAGCTCGCTGCGCGGAGACTTCACCACGGCAAACCTAGGCTTCCGCTGCGCCATGAATGAACCGAGGAAACCATGATGAAGAAAGCCTGGATCCACGCACTTCTGAGTCTCATTACGCTGCTTCCGGGCTGCAAGAGCCCCTCCGGTGCAGCGCAGCCCGTCGACGCGGGGAGTAGCGCACCTCGTGATACCGGGACAACGACGCCCCACTCGCTCCTCCCTCCTACCGACGTCGTTCAAGGAGCATCCATCTATCCGCTCAAGGCAAAGCTCGTTGATCAAGATGGCGCTGCGGTTGGCCTCGACGTCTATCGTGGAAGCGTCGTCCTCATCGCGATGTTCTACTCTTCCTGTCCGTTTGCGTGCCCCACACTCATCTCCCACCTCAAACAAATCGATGCGGCCTTGCCGCCGGATGTTTTGCGAGATACGCGGGTGCTGCTCGTTAGCTTCGATCCAAGCGTCGACACACCACCGGTGCTGTCCAAGTTGGCGGCGGAACGCAAGAGCGACCTTTCTCGATGGAAGTTCGCGACCGCGCCGGAAGAACAAGTGCGAGAGATAGCCGCGGTACTCGGCATCAAGTATCGCGGTGCGGACGGGTCGTTCAATCATTCTTCGGTGATCACCATTCTCGATCGAGAAGGAAAAATTGACCTCCGCGCGGACGGTTTGGCGGACGACACGGTATCCATGGTTCGGCGCGTCACCGAGCTGGTGCGCAAGCCCTAGCCGTACTTCCAGATTGCGAGGCCGCGGATGAACGTCATTGGGGGCTGTCGCATGTATTCCTCAAGCAATAAGTGACAGCGCTGTTTTCGCGCGGTAGCGGCCGCCACGCATGATCTCGATCAGGATCCGGAGCGTTCGACTCGCCTAGCTAGAAGGCATGCGACGACGTTCATTGATGGCTGGTCCGGTGATGCTGTTCCTGCTTCTCACCTCCGAAGGGGCGTTCGCCGAAACGCTGCAGGGGGCGGTGGCTGCGCCGCAGGGGGCGCCAAGCGAAGCGCCGCCGCAGGGGGGGGCCACAACTGCGCCGCCGCCCGCGTCGCAGCCCTTGTCCAAGGCGCCTCCCTACTCGCTTCCTTGGCAACTTCGCCCGGTAACCGCCGGTACCGTGATTCGGTCGGACAGTTCGTTTGCCGGCTACGAGGACGCAGGGTCCCATCCCGGAACAACCAGCGTGACGACACTTCTTGCGTCCTACAAGATTCCAGGCACAGGCGGTGTGGGCAGCGGCCTTGCGCCCATGCTTCGCCTTGGCTTCGTGAACGATTCGCCGCCCGCCGGCGCGGGTGGACTGACCTTCATGAACCCTCTCGTGGGGGCGACCTACGCGCTGAAACTGCCTGAAGGATTCCGAATCTCCTTCTTCTTCGCCGTGACGGTTCCGATCGGCGGCGGTGGCGGCGACACGCCCGCGCCAGGCAACGCGAATTCCCGAGCGAAAGGCATCTTCGCGCGGGCGTCGATGGACAACGCTATGTTTGCCGTAAACGACTTCACCTTGATCCCGGGCCTAGACCTCGCCTATGTCGGCCATGGCTTCACCTTCCAAGCAGAGGTGACGCTGCTCGAGCTTCTGCGGGTTCGCGGAGACAAGGTCCAAGCGGAAGCATCCAAGACCAACCTCACCACGGGCGTTCACCTTGGATACTTCTTCACCGACACGTTGTCGTTCGGTGCGGACCTGCGATACCAGCTTTGGCTCTCAGCGCCAGCGGCGGTCGAAAAGCTTCGCGCGTCGACAAACGACGCCGTGATGGACAACGCCTCCGTCGCGGTCGGCCCTCGGGTTCATATCAAGGTAGGCGAAGCTTCCTGGATCCGCCCGGGTTTGTCCTACGGTCGCGGGCTCGACAAGCCTACGGGCCTCGCTGGATCAAACTATCAGTTCGTGCAGCTCGACGTGCCGTTCCAGTTCTGAGCATTTCTTCTGCTGGCACGAGAACGGGAATATTCGTGGTACGCTCCACGAACCCACCTTGGAGCCCGTTTCCTCTCACCCGCTTCGTGCCATTCAATGGTTCAAAACCGTTGGCAACGATCTTCTCGTAGAGCTCTATCCCGCGTCGCAGACCAAGGTCTATGAGGACGGCGAGCGCATTTGGTCCGCCGGGGACGCATCTGTGCACTTCGTCTTTGTCCTCCGAGGGCTCGTGCAGGTGGTCAAGTCCACCGCGCGCGGGGAAGACGTTACGCTGGGGATTTTCGGCCCCGGCGAGGGGGTCGGCAATATCGCGGTCATGGAAGGGACCGAGTACCCGGCGTCGGCGATTGCGGCGAGTGACAAGGTAACGATCCTGAGCATTCCTTCGGACGTCCTCCGGGCTGCCATGGTTCGCCATCCGGAACTGATGACACGCGTGAACGCTGCATTCATGCACAAGGCGCGGGCGTTGCTCACGAAAATTGACGTGCTCTCTGCGGGGCCGGTCTCCGCTCGCCTTGCGCTTCTTTTCCTGCACCTCGCGGAGCGTTTCGGTGATGAGTCCGTCGAAGGTGGTCTCTACGTTCCTATTGGGCTCTCTCGCGGCGCATTGGCGCGCCTCGTTTCCGCGCGTGAGGAAACCGTGATTCGCGTTCTCAGCCGCTGGAAAGAGCTGCACTGGGTCTCGACGCTTCCCGACGGATTCATGATTCACGCGCCAGACATGCTCGAGAGCGCGATCAGCGAGGACGCGAAACCCTAGCAGCTCGTTTCAGCCGGCTGCGCCGTCGGTGCGCGGCGTGAGCCACACGACGACGTAGGCGACGAAAACGGAGAGCGTCGCGAGGCTGAAGAGCGTTCCGGACACATGAATGGCGTGTCGCCAGAGGGTCATCGAGAAGAGAGGTAGGCCGACACGAACGACTGCGGCCAGGTTGACGAGTACGAACGCAAGTGTCGCAAGCTTGGGGGCGACGAGGAGCCTTCCGGTGTGTCCAAGGGAAACACGGGCCATCATGCCGAGCGTGAGAGAGCCAAGTGCGCCGACAGTGAATGCATGCGTCGGTAGCGAAGGCAACATGGGCCAGAAGAGCGTGGCGAAACGAAGGAGCAACCCGATGGGGATCCACAGGTAGCCAACGTGAAGAACCCACAGGAGAGGCACGCGCAGTGAGTGCCTTGCACCCCACGTTGCGCTCCGAGCCAACCCGAGTACGGAAGCGATCCCAGCGACCCAGGGCGTGGCCGAAAAGTCCGGAAACAGTTCGCATATTCCTGCGCAGAGAAGGCTTACGAGTGCAGCGCGCTCGAGTGCGGCAACCGTACGAATCGTCTCGACCCCTGTGGCATTGCGCGTGAACATCGGTATCACGCGGCCCGAAATGAGCGAGCAAAGGAACACGACGACGTAGACGCCGGTGACCGAGGCGCGTCGTTCCCAGCCGTGGAGTACGCCCAGTGCAGTCAAGTGCATCGTGAGGTTTAGCGCCGCGAGCACGAGCAAGACCGCGATCATCACGAGGTTTCGGAAGTTCTTCGTCTGGACGATGGGAATGGCGAGCGCCAGCGCGAGCGCGGGGAGAAATGCGACATCGACGGCCGCGGCGACAGGGGCGGGAATGAAAGGTAGAATACACGCAATACGTCCCGCGATCCAAAGCGCGCCGAGGAGAGCAAGGGGCGGACCCACCAGGGTTTCCCGCTTGGTCCAGTTGCCGACCGCGGTGAGCAGGAAGCCCGCAATGACCGCCGCCGAATAGCCGAAGATCATCTCATGGGCGTGCCAGGAACCACCCAAGTGCGAGCTGAGCGAAAAGGTGCCCAAAGCCACACACACCCAGAGGGCGATGGACGCGCTCGCGTACAGCGTCGCCAGGAGAAAGAACAATCGGAATCCCTTCCGAAGCACCGGCACGCCATCAATCCGAGGACTCTTCTTCGAGACCGTTGGAATCAGAAGCGAGGGAGGTCGCGCAGTCGTTGTCATGGCTAGCGCCTCATGAGGTCGACCATGCCCATCATGCCGAGCTCTACGTGATCCAAGATGTGGCAGTGAAACATCCACATGCCGGGGCGATCATCCCAGCGGAGCACTAGCTTCAGCTGTGTGTTTGCAGGAACATTGATCGTGTCTTTCCACTCCCTATTCGTGCTCAAAGCACCGTTTCTCTCGGTGATTTGAAAGGAGAATCCGTGGAGGTGAAATGGGTGATCTTGGCCCGTGAGGTTCCGGATCTCCCATACTTCGGTGTCGCCAACCGTGGCCATCAGAGGTCCAGCTTCGCTGAATGCCTTGCCGTTGAACCCGAGGACCGTTCCTTGGGCTCCTTTCGTCTCGGTCATCTCGAGGACGCGCTCCGCACTGCCTGCGGTGGGGAGCGGCTGTATCTCGCGAAGGGCTGCCGGGAGCGGCATCACCGCGCGTTGCGGAGGAGCCTGGTCGGTGGTCTCGAAGGTCATGAACGGAACGGAAGCGCGCGGTGAACCCGTGTGGAGGCGATCCGAGTCTTCCCAGAGAACATCCTGTTTTCCAGCGCCGCGCACCGTCGGGAGCACATAGAGTTCCACGCGCTCTCCCGGGGCCAGAGAAACACGGTCGACGGGAAGCGGCCGCGCGATGAGTCCTGCATCCCCGCCGATCTGCGTCACGCGGGCGTTGGGCACGCGAAACGTGAGGTACCTCGCGCGGGCGGCGTTGATGACTCTCCAACGCTGCGGAACGCCCACGCGTCCCTTGAGTTTCGGCATGTACTTCCCGTTCACCAGGAGTACGGCTCCTTCACGGCCAAAGTAGTCTCCGAAGCGGCCGTCCTGGTTTCCCGGGGCAATTGTTCCGTCCGCTGCTGCGCTCAGATCCGAGAAGACCAGCGGCACACTATCGCCGAGCGCTGGATCCTCCGGGTCTTCGACGATGAGTGCGCCGTACAGTCCGAAACCGACCTGCGCGCTCGAGTTCTGGTGCGAGTGATACCAGTACGTGCCCGCGTCCTTGAGTTCGAATGCGTAGTCGAAGCTCTGGCCAGGAGCGACGGGTGCGCCCGCGCCATCCATGTTGTTGGGCACCTTGAGTCCGTGCCAGTGGATGGTGGTCGGCTCTGCGAGGTGATTGGTGAAGTGCAGAGACAGACGGTCGCCCTTCTTTGCGCGAATGACGGGACCGCTGAATATGCCGTTGTAGGTCCAGAGCGAGCTCTTGGCGCCCTTGAGCACTTCCGTTTCCTGCACTCGGGCCTCCAGGTTGTAGCGAACGACACCGGGAGCTGGATCGAGATCTTCGAGTTCGGGAGATGCAATGAGGTCGCTCCAACCCGAGGGTTGCAACATGAGCTCGCCCGCATCCGTCGACGCGACACCGCTATCCTGTACTGACCCAGGACTATCCTCGGTGCAAGCAATGATCGTCGTGAGGAGGAAGGTTCCGTAGATGAGAGCTCGAGGCGCCATGCGACGAAGTGTAGGCGTAGCCGCGGGACGGCAGCTGATCCAAATCAGTTCAGGACGAGCGTGCATGAAGCTCCAGCGCCGAGACATCCATGGGCTTGAGTGCCATGAGGACCCCGGTTCGCGTGGTGTCCGCCGAGAGGACGTCGAAGTCGAGCGCGGTCTGGAGCACTTCCTCTGCGAGCTGTTCCAGTCGTGCTTTGAACCGAGCGAACGACTCGGCGGTGAACTTGACGATGTAGAATTTGAAGAATTCGTCGTCGCCGTCGAAGTTGCTGCTGAGGAAGACTTTCCGGCCCATCTCGTAGAGCCAGCGCGCCAGTGGGCCGTTCTTGGCCCAACGTACCGTGGGTGAAGCCAGTACCTTGAATTGGTTCCGCTCGCGCAGTTCGATGAGAGCGAGCCGGTCGAGTTGAATGAGGTAGCGCTCCACCTGGCGCGCGTCGAGCTTGAAGCGCTTACGCACACCTTCGACGGAGGCCTGTTTCGCGACGAAGAGAAAGAACCAGAACAACTTCGGCTCCGCCACGAAGGCGCGCTCCTGTTTGAGCGTGAGTGTCGTTGTGGCGATAGCGCTCTCTTGCGCCGCGAGGCGTGTCACCTCGAAGAGATCGAGATTCAGATAGCGGCAGATTCTTTCGAGCTGCGAGACGCGCAGGTCACTACCGCGGGAGAAGATGCGTTTCACTGAAGACTCACTGAGACCCACGCCGTTCGCGATTTCGCGATAGGTGACGCCTTGCGTACGGAGAATACGTTTGATCGTGAGGCGCAGCGCATCCGAGGAGTCCATGATGCCAGAGTATCGAATTTCGATACCTGTTGGTTCGATGATTGACACTTTCGAGAGTCGTCCTTGCGGATGACGGTCGCCCGAAGCATCGTCCACGTGGGAGGTAGCGGATGGCAACAGAGAGGCTTTCCTGGTTCCAGCGGGTCGCGAACGGCGACATTCCAGATGTGCCCTACATGGGCTTACTTGGCATGCGCCTGACCGAGATTGGAGGAGGGTCCGCGACCGTGGAAATGGCGGTCGACTTGGCGCGCATCGGAAACCCGCTTGGGGTCGTGCATGGCGGCGCCACGACATCGCTCGTGGACCATGCGATGGGGATGGCGTTCCTATCGATCTTGGAGGACGACGAAACCTTTGGGACCGTGGAGCTCAAGATGAACCTCGTCAAAGCGATTCGTGAGCCGTGCACGCTGGTAGCTCGCGCAAGCGTGGTGACCGCCGGGCGATCCATTGGCATCGTGGATGTGACGGTTACGCGCGTGGAGGACGGGGCTCTCGTGGCGCGAGGCTCGTCCACGTGCATGCGCATAAACATGCGCCGCAATACGGACCGAGCAGAGACTCAGATCTCGAAGCAGTAGAGGTGGACCGAGCCGGAACAGTCTCGGGTGCCGGCAGGGGCATGACCCAGAAGCGCGCGGCCCAAAAGGCTGGCGCCCTGCGAGGTCCAATTCGTGGTTCCTCCGTTGGGAACGCCGTAGCGAAAGGGAAACGGAGAGCGGGCGGCAGGAGAGCGGGACGTCGAGACCAAAGGGTTGCCCGATGCAAATGTTCGGCACTGCGCTGAAGCGCCGCTCGCCCGTGCGAAGGAGTGCCCGTGTCCGTATCGCTCTATGATCTCAGTGTGCCCACGTTCCTGCAGACCATGCGCGCCATCGGTGGTTTCCTAGACCGCGCAGCCACCCGCTGCGCGGACACGGGGGCGAACGCGGACGACTTCGTCAACGTGCGCTTGTACGAAGACATGGCGCCCTTTCATTTCCAAATCGAAGCGGCGTGGCATCACGCGGTGTGGGGCGTCGAGGCGCTGAAGACCGGTGCGTTCACGCCGCCCAGTCCGGTCGGCCCCGTTCCCTTCAAAGAGCTCCAAGCGATGATCGCAAGGGGCGAAAAATCGCTCGAAGCCTTCTAGCGCGAAGAGATCGAGGCCTGCGCCGGCAAAGCCCTCGATCTCCAAATAGGACCAAGGCAACTCGCCTTCACCACCGAGACCTTCATCCTCTCGTTCTCGCTGCCAAACTTCCACTTCCACGCAGTCGCCGCCTACGACATCCTGCGCTCACGCGGAGTCCCAATCGGCAAGCGAGACTACGAAGGGCAACTGCGGACACGCTAGCGCGCCGAGCGTGTCGCGCCTGGGCTCTTCATCAAAACCAACTCCATCACCGAAGGACTCCACAATAAGATGGAGCTCATCTCCCGACGTGCCTTCGGCTTTCGTAACTTCCAAAACTACCGCTTGAGGGTCAAAGCCCTATGCGGCTAACAAAAGACAAAACTCGGCCCTGCCCCCCTTTTAAGAGAAGAGCCAGTTCATCTTGGCCAACTTACGACGGTACAACGGGCAACGCGGCGCGCCAAAACTACCGCTTGAGGGTCAAAGCCCTGTGCGGCTAACAACAGACAAAACTCGGCCCTGCCCCCCTTTTAAGAGAAGAGCCCGCGAGAGGAGTCGCATAGAACCCCTCCGCCCGAGCCCCCGCACGCTGCGCGACCGGAAAGGGATTCGTCGCCACCTCTCGCGGTGGGAGCACCGCGAGAGGAGCCGCATAGAACCCCTCCGCACGACGACGGTCGGTCTCCACAGAGACCGACCGAGTCGGGGCGGAGGGATTCGAACCCCCGACGACGAGCACCCAAAGCTCGTGCACTACCAGGCTGTGCGACGCCCCGAAGGACATCGGTCATAGCACAGCTCGGCCCGCGGGGGGACGATTCGAAAAGCGCCGCGTAGCCCGGCTTACCCCGGCAAGTAGCTGATCTTTGGGGACCCGGTGAAGTTTCCCCACATGCGGCTGTAGGCGAGCTCGACCTGTGTCACGCAGCCTGGGCGCACCGTGACGCTGTAGCGCTTGGTTCGATCGACGGGTCCCGAGATGACGGCATCGACCCAATGCTGTCCTTCCATCATGGGGACGTCGACCAGAATCCCCTGCATGAAACCGCCCTGGTATACGGGCGCGCCATTCACCATCAAGCGTACGGGAACATCGAAGAGAAAGAAGCCCGGCTTTGGAAAGTAGAGCCGCAAACGCGGAGAAGGTGCACTATACACGTGGTCTCTCGAAGCTCATACCGTATCAGAATGCGCAGCGGCTTCCGATTCCATAGTAGCCGACCCCGCGACCATCGCCGGGGCGACCGATGCCGATGTTCGTTCCCCAGATCCAGTACTGGCCGTTGCGAATTTCGCTGTAAGGGTCGTTCACGCCGGGGTTGAACCCGTCCGCTTCGGCGGCATGGTTCTCCCACGAACCCTTCCACACGAACTGGCGGTCGCGATCACCCACCCATTCGAGCAAATTGCCGACCAAGTCGGCCACGCCCGTGGAACTGTAGCCGACGGGACGTCGACCGGGCGGAGCCACGTAGTAGACGGCATCGTAGAAGCCTGTTTCGTCGAAGCGTGCCAGGGGCGGCGGGTCTGGGGTTTCGTACGAGTACACCCCGACGGCATACGGGTTTGCCGCCGTCGTCGTGTAGCCACCGAGCGCGCCCCATGGATAAGACGTCGTGTTGTTGTTTGTGTAGGCTGCACGCAATTCGGCTGCCGTGATCATGTGGCCGCCGGACCAAACGCAAAGTGCTTTCGTCAGCCACCACGGCGTGCAGTTGAGCGCCTTCATGTCATTGACGTCTTGCGGGAACTCTTGCCCTTCGTCGAATGGCGCGGGCGTCCAATACGTATGGCCCGTATGGAACCCAGAATTACACGCGCGCTTGTCGTAGTACGGACCGAGCTGCTCGTTGGCCTCGTCTACCGTCGAGGGAAGCTCGGGGGTCCAGGCCTGACTCCAACCCGTGCTTGCAGGTAGCGTTTGGGCCCACGCGCGAACGTTCCCGCCCATGCGCTCGATGAACGTGCGCATACGGCCTGCGGTGATTTGGTACTTCTCGATCGTGTAGGGACCGACCTTTGCGGTCTTGCAGCAGTCGTCCTGGGCGCCCATTCCATCGTTCGGGCCGCAGGTAGTGCCACCCTCTAGCCGGGTGCAACTTCGATTGGATGCGCACTTGCTGTCGTAGCCGCAGCCATCGCTCTGACAGTCTGCATGGACGACGCAGGTGCTGCCTTGCTTGCACTTCGGCGCATTGGGGCCGCCGCAGTCGACGTCCGTCTCGCCGTTGTTGAGAATGCCGTCGGTGGGGCCCGGATCGCGACATAGGCCCCCGCGACAGATATCACCGGCGCAGTCGGTGTCGCCCGTGCACCCCTGGCCCACCGGGCACCGAGGAATGGAACCGGGGCCGCCGCAGTCGATGCCGGTCTCGGTTCCGTTCTTCACGCCATCGGTCGGGCTGGGGGCCGTGCACACGCCGCTGGTGCATGCATGATTCACGCAATCGCTACCCTGCTTGCACATTTTGCCGTCATGGCAGGGAGGTGCACCGGGCCCACCGCAGTCGACGTCGGTCTCGGAGCCGTTCTTGAGGCCATCGCTAGCGCTAGCCTGGGGCGTCGCGTCTGGGGTCGCCCCACCGTCGACCTTGGGACCGCCGGGGTTCACGACCACTTCCGGCGAGCCATCGACGATCGAACAACCCGTGACCGTCGCGAGGGGCACGAAGCAAGAGGCCGCAAGCATGGCCCATCGGCAGATCGAGCGAAAGGTCATGCTCGTTTCGTATGACGCAGGATCCATGCCGCTCATTCAACCCCCTCGCATGAAAATAGCCTCTCGGGACCGGCTACGCCACCTTCGAGTCGCCCGTCATGAAGGGGCTAGACACCCGTCGCCGCGGGGTCCCAGATGTACTTGTGCATTTGCAACTGAACACGGACCGGAAGCTTGTCGGCCATCACCCAATCGACGAGTTCCCTAGCGGCGAGCTTTCCGAAAACGGTACTTGCGAGCAGGTTTTTCGTCCGTGCGGGGAGGTCGTGTGCGCGGATGGTGTCTCGCATCCACTCGTAGTCGACGCGGCCGGCGAGCACGAACTTGATCTCGTCCGTTGCGCGGATGTGTTCGAGATTCGTGAGACGGTTTCGCTTGGACTCGCCGGAAAGCGGAGCCTTCAGATCCATGATCTTGTGAACGCGTGGGTCGACCCGTGACACGTCGGCTTCACCACTCGTTTCGACGAGTACCGTGCGGCCTCGATCGCAGAGCTCCCGCATGAGATCGAACGTGCCTGGCTGGAGCAGAGGTTCGCCGCCGGTGAGTTCAACGAGCTGTGTGTCGAATGCGAGCGCCTTTTCGAGTACTTCGGCTCGCGCCATGCGCGTACCGCTATAGAAAGCTTGCGTGGTGTCGCACCACGAGCACCGGAGATTGCATCCGGTCGTGCGCACGAAGGTGCATGGGAGCCCGGCGAACGTCGATTCGCCTTGGATGCTCGCGTAGATCTCGTGGATGACGAGGGTGTCTTCTTTCGCCACGGCGCAGTCCTAGTGTCCTCTACCAAGGAAAGCGGAGACTAGCAGACGCCCTCGTCAGCCCGGGGGCTCTTTCGCAGGCCGGGTGAATTTCGAGCATGGGCCCTTGCCTGCGCCGAGCACGTAGAAGCCGGTGCGCGTCTTCAGCTTCTGGGGAGTGCCATTCGCCTGATCGAGCTTCCAAATCTCCGAGTACTCGTCCTGGTCGGGGTCTTTCGCGGCGGTGAAGAGCCAAAACTCTCGGTTCCAGAACGTGACGGCCCACGAGCCCGGGACCGTGCCGGGAAGTACGCGTTGAGACGCCTTGGGGGTCGTCGCTCGCGTTTCGTCGACGGAAGTAAACGTGAGGGGTTGCGTATTGAAGAGGCCGTAGAGGTGCCCCTCGTCGTCGAAGGCGAGGTCGGCACTTCGTCCGCGAAGACCGTCGGTGAATGCACCGAGGAACGCGGGGGCCTGGCCTTTGCCTTCGAGCACACGCGCGCGGTCGACTCGGAAGAGGCCTGCCGATGCAGCTCCCGCGTGCGGATTATCCGATGCGAAAATGGCCTGCTGCGTCCACGCGATGCCGTAACCGCCTTTCGAGAATGCGCCGCTGCGATCGATGTTCGGACTGCACGCGAGGGTGTCTGGGAGAAGACGATACAAACCACCATCATGACTCGTGAGCCACAGCTCGCCCTCACGATCGAAGGCCATGGCGTCGACCCGGAGACCTTGGCAGGAGGTCGCTCCTAAGAGGCGAAACGTGGGCGTGAGGTCCTCGAGCGCGTAGAGGTCGCCCTTCGTCGACAAGAGATACAGCGTCGAGCCCTCATGACACGTCTCCGGTACGCGAACGGGCTCGGCGGACTTTTCCGGCGGTCGTTCGACTTGCAACACGGTAGGGGGCTGAGGCGCCCCGCTCGACGGCGGTGCATAATGCGCCGGAGGGGTCGCGCAGGCTGCGAACGACGCGAGCGATGCGAATGCGATACCTGTTCGAGGCTCCGCGCGACGAGCTGTCATGGCGCGTCGCAGCCTACACGACCTAAGGCGGGAGATCGTCTGCGATGTGCGTTACACTGAGGGCGCTTGTCCTCCGATTCTTCGAAAGATGCCCCCCGTGAGTCGTCGCGTACCGTCTCGCTCGCGCAGTGCGGGGTGAGTGAGGCTCGGCTCCAAGCCTTGAGGGAGGCGCGTGCAGAGGACGCTACGCTCGAGCTCGGTCGCGTGCTCTCGATCCATTACGGAGGCCTCTTCGTGGCCATGGAGGAGGGCACCGTGCGTGCGGAACCATCCGGCACGTTTCGACGAGCCCTCAAGAAGAAGGACGCCGCGCACGTCACGGCGCCTGCGGTCGGCGATTGGCTGGCACTTCGCCCTGGACCGCCGGCACAGGTCGAGCGCGTGCTTCCACGCGATTCGTTTCTTGCCCGAAAGGCGGCAGGGGAGCGAGAGCAGGAGCAGATACTCTGTGCAAATGTGCATACTGCACTTATCGTAGGGGCCGTCGATGACGAGGCGTTCGTTCGCCGTGTCGACCGCTATCTCGCGATCGCTCGCGTGGGAAATGTGGAGCCCCTCATCGTGCTCTCGAAGTGCGACATGGAGGGTGAAAAGCCGGCCCTTGCGCTCCTCCACGGTACCCCCACGCCCGAAGGCTCGAATGCGGCCAAAGTCCTGGCGGTGAGTGCACGGACCGGGGAGGGCCTCGGCGCGCTCCGCGCAGAACTATTGCCGGGGCGAACGTATGCGCTTCTCGGCTCGTCCGGGGCGGGCAAGTCGACATTGCTCAACGCGCTCGCTGACTCGGAACTTTCGAAGACTCAAGAGGTGCGCGCAAGCGACGGCCGAGGAAGGCACACGACCACCCACCGAGAGCTCTTCGCGCTTCCCCATGGCGCACTCATCATCGATACGCCGGGTATGCGCGAAGTAGGGCTCACGAGCGATCTCGAGCGCGACACGTTTCCCGATGTCGAGGCCCTCGCCGAGGGCTGCCGTTTCGGAAACTGCACGCATCGAACGGAACCCGGCTGCGCCGTGCGCGCGGCAGTCGACTCAGGCAACCTCGCCCTTTCGCGTGTCGAGAGCTTCCAGAAGCTGAAGACAGAGGCAAAGAAGGCGCGGTATCGGCTACGCTGAGGAAATGGTTCCTTTCGTGCGCGCGCGGGTCCGGTCTGCCGAGGCCATGATGAGACGCGTCATCCGCTCCGTCTCGCTTGCGCTCTCCGTCGTCGTCCTCGCCGCCTGTGGTGGGACCTCGCTCGGGGCGCGCGGGCCGCAGAACGAGCTTCCAGCGCCGAAAGATTTGTCGGCGGACGAAATCCGGGCCGTCGTGAAGGCTGTGGTCGAGATCCGGGGCCTGCCGGAGAAAACCCCCGTCGTGGTCCAGGTCGTTTCCCAAGCGGCGTTCAACGCGGCATTCGAAAAGAGAAGAGCGGCGATCGAAGAGGAGCGGGGGGCGACCGCCGCGCTGCCGCTGCCCTCGCTTCCGAAAGAGAGCCCCGATGTGTATCTGGCCTTTTACGACGAACTTACGCGCGTCATCTACATGCGTCAGCAGACGCCCGCGTGGGCAAAACATTCGGACATTCGTGCGCTGCTCGCGCACGAGGTGACACACGCGCTGCAAGATCAGCACTACTCGCTCTTGCCGCTGCGCAAAGAGCGAGACCGCGAGAAGGTGTCGGCCTTTCGTGCCGTCATCGAAGGGGACGCAGAGGTGGTGCGCATTGCCTATGATGCCACCCTGCATCACAAGCCATTCCGTCGAGCCGTCGCGCGCGAAATCACCGACGACAACACGACGCCGGAGACGATGGTCCGCATGGGGCTCTTCTCACCGGCTTTGCTCCAAGTCGCACCGGCACAACGCGAGATGTCCATCTTCCCTTACATCTCGGGCAGAAACTTCGTCGCTCGCCTCTTTCTCGCAGGTGGTTTCGGAGCGGTCAATGCGGCATACACGCATTTGCCGACCAGCACGGAGCATATTCTTCACCCCGAGCGATACCTCGCGGGTGAAATGCCCGTGACCCTCCAGGACATCGAAGTGCCCCCTTCGTTCCAAGGGCTCGCTCACCTTTCGTTCGGCGAGCTCGGAACGCGACTCGTGCTGACGCGTCTTTCGATTCGACCGCTCGCCGTCGTCATTGCGAGTGGCTGGGCCGGCGATCGCGTACTACTCGCGCGAGGGCCCATGGGCGAGACTCTTCTCGCCTGGGTGAGTCTTTGGGACGACCGCGCTCAACAAGATGCCTTCGTGCATACGCTGGTCAAGGCGCCCTCCGAAGGCGCATCGCCTTCGCTTCGGCGCGAGGTGGTGAAGGTCGAGGGCAATCGCGTGGTGTTCGTATCGGGCATCCCCGAGTCGGAAGCCGCGCCGATCGTCGAGAAGCTGCTCATGATGCCCGCCTCTCGCGCGCCTGCGGTACCTCCGCTCGGTTCCTTGGCGCTCGTTCAGCCACCGCTGCCGCTCGAACAGCGCATTGCTTCCACGCCTACGCTGAAAGCGGACGAGAGTGGGGGTGCGTTTTTCGAGGTCGAGGCGCTTGGTCTACGCGGTCGCCTTCGAGCGCCGATCGAGTACCGCAAAGGGTTGAAAGGTGGCTTCGTCGCAGCCTCGAACGACGGCACGCTTCTCTTCGTGCAAGCGACGGTGGTGGAGAAGAGCGCGGCCGCCTACGACGTGCTGCATCAGGCTTCGGTGACTGGGTTCGGTTCGGTGATGAGCAAAGGGGCTCCCAAACTCGTGCCGGGCGCGCGCGACGTGGGAGAACTCGGTCGAAAGTACACGGATGTCTCGGCCCGCGCATGGACCGTAGGGGAAGGCGACGCCGTGACCTTCCAGTGTGTGATCGTCCCCATCTGCAGCGGCAAGGCCGCTCTCGTCGTCGCTTCGGCGCATCGAACGGCCGAAGGGGAGGCGCAGGTAAAGCGGTTCCTGTCCGATCTCTCGATGGCGTCGCGGTCCACCTTCTGCGACACGGCGATCGAGGAAGACCGCACGGACCTGCCCGCACCGACCTTCACCGGTCGCTAGGGGGCCTCCCGGGCGAGGCCTCACTTCGTCGGTTCGAGCGGTACCTCGATGTAGATGAGGTCGTCCGCGCCCGCATCGGCCGACGAAACCGGGCGGAACAACTGCGCTTTGGGCAGCGTGGCCTGGCGAAAGAGGGCAAAGGCGGTCACGAGGACGGCGATGAGCCCGAGCGCGAAGATGCGCAGGACGGCGAAGGGCGGAAACTTCGGCAGCGAGCGAATCGCCTTCTTCTTCCCGCCTTTGGGATCGAATCTGCGCTTCCGCTTGAACACGAGGCCCGTATTTAGCACGCTTTCTTCACTAAGCTGACGGCCGCGACTAGGCTTCGGTCGTGGCTCGTCCGGGTTCTTGGGTCGTCTGGTCCGTCGCGGTCCTGACCGCGTGCGGCCACGTTTCGCGCCCGCCAGAAAAGCCCGTGAGGCCACCCGCTTTTGCCGTGGGTGGAACCTTGCCGCCGAAGCATGCGCGGCCGCCAGAGTGGTCCTTTTGGGAGCCCGTTCCGGCGTTCGTGACACCGAAAGCAGCGGCCGCTCCTTTGCCGAAAAGTGAACGGGAGTTCCCGCGAGAGGTTCTCGCGTCCGCGACCTATCAGAGCCTGACGGAGGCCGAGAAGCAGCTGCTCTCCACGCATGGCTTCGTCGTACGCACGACCAAGCTCGAGCGGCATTTGCATGAATTCTACAACAAACGCGCTACGGCAAGCGCTGCGCAGCTCGTCACGCTCGATGCCCTGTTCTCGCTCGTGCATGCCGCGCTCGAAGAGGTTCTCTCGGAAGTCGAGACCCGGGTCATGCGTCCGGCGCTCGCGCGGCTCTTGGTTCGGCTCGACGCGTCTCTCAATCAAGGCGTCTCGAAGGCAAAGACAGACCTCGAACGCCCCGCGTGGATCGCGCGGGGCATCGTCGCAGTTGCGCGATCACTTTCCGACCCTTCGTACAGTCCGCCCCTCGACGTGGCGCCCGCAGTTCACGAAGAGCTGGCCCTCATTCGCGCTCACGTCGGTGTCTCTCGGAGTCCCGTGCTCGGACACGCGCTCGACTACGCTCGTTTCACGCCAGCGGGAGTCGCGCCGGCTTCTTCCGCGGGATTCGGCATTTGGCTCTCCGGGGAATGGCTCGCCCATGCTCCTCTCGTTCTGACTTCGCGAGAGGAGCGCTCGGGCAGTCCGCAGAATACGGTGTCTGCGCGTGATGCCATGCGTGCGGCGATGCTTCTCGCGCGCCAAAGCGACGACCGAATCGACAAGGAAGCGTCGGAAGCACTCGATGCGCTGAGCCGTGTGCTTCGCTTTGCGTTCGGGCCCCCGGACGACGCCTCGCTCGAAGACTTGGAGCAGCTGGCCGACGAAAGTCGCAGCGACCTGGGTGACGATCGCGTGCTTGGCAACGTGGCGACGGTCGAACGTTTCCGGAAGAGGCTCGTGACGCTGAAGAACCCGCGGCTCTATGACGGCGTCGTTCCCGTTCCACGGCGCCCGGGGGAGCTGGGAGAGGCGGCGGCTCAACTCGCTAGCGTGCGCATCTTGCCGCCCTCCTGGAGCGAGGACGCGCACGCCCTCCAGATCGTCGGACTTTCCGAGAGCGACAAGCACGTCCACGATGGCCTTTCCCCGAGTGGAATCGACTTGGCGGCTTACATGGGGTCCGACGCTGCTCGGATCGCGCACCGACGGGCCATCGAAAACCCCGAAGACTACGATGCACTCTACAGCATTCTTCAGAAGAGCCACCCACCCGAGACGGCGCCTTCTCGTCACGCATCGGTGTTTGCCAGCTACTTCGATGCGCTCTCTGCATACTTGAGTTCCTCCATTGCGGACCCATCGCAGCCGATTGCGGCGGTGGAGGCTTGGCAGCTCCATCGCGCAGAGTCCGGGCTCGCCGCTTGGGCGACTCTCCGTCACGACGCCTTCTTGTTCGGCCGCGAGCCGCCTGCGGCTCCTTCGTCACCCGCTCCCACATCAGAGAAGAATCCCAAGAAGCCAGGCCCTGTGCCGCCCGTGCGGGTCTACGTGGAGCCTCATGCGGAAGTGCTGACCAAGCTCGTTGCCATGTGGCTCCAGGTTGGGCGCGGACTTCGCACCATCGAGTCGACGCCGAGTCCTGCGGCGACCAAGTTGCTGAGCGACGTCGAAGCCATTCTCCGAAGCGCGCTCGCACTCGCTCTCGCAGAGGCCGAAGGTCAAGCGCCGGCTACCGACGCCGAGCGCGAAGCAGGACCGGACCTCCTATCACGGGTGACCACTTTGAGTGAGGCTCTCGGCGCACAAGAGCCAGCGGAGTCCGGATTCGTCGCGGTCGTCCACGGCTACGGGCAGCAGCGGCGTGTGCTCGAAGTAGGCACCGGTTTCTTCGAAGAAGTTCTGTGCCTCTTTCGCGATCCCGCCTCCGACAAGTATGTGCTCGCCGTCGGGCCCTCCGTCCCGTATTTCGAAGAAGCTGTCCCGATTCCTGCAATCCACACCGATTCTGCGTGGAGAACGCGCATGGCTCTCACGGCGCCCCCGAGGCCTGCCGTCTTCCAGGTGTACAGGGCCGGGCCCAAGTAAGGCACCCACGTTGCGAGAGCGCGCTTGCGTTCGCTGGAAAACCTCGTAAATCCGGGAGTTCCCTATGACCCAGGCTCCCCGAATGCATCCTTACTCGGACTTCCTCCACAAAGTCGCAAAGCCTGCGCGCTACGTGGGAGGTGAGTTCGGAGCCGTCCGCAAGGCGTGGGAAGACGTGGAGGCGCGCATCTGCCTCGCTTTCCCCGATGTCTACGACATCGGCATGAGCCATCTCGGCTTCAAGATTCTCTACAAGATCCTGAACGACGAGCCGAAGACGCTCGCCGAGCGTGCCTACGCCCCCTGGGTCGACATGCAGCGCGAGCTTCGTGCCCGCGACTTGCCGCTGGTCTCGCTGGAGTCGGCGCGACCCCTCTGTGACTTCGACGTGGTCGGCTTCTCGCTCCAGTTCGAGCTCACGTACAGCAACGTGCTCGGCATGCTCGACCTCGGGCGCATTCCGCTTCGGAGCGCCGATCGCACAGAGGAGCACCCACTCGTCGTGGCCGGTGGACCGACGGCCACGCATCCCGAACCGCTCTCGGCATTCCTCGACGCAGTCGTCATTGGTGACGGTGAAGAGAGCGCAAAGCGTGTCGCGCTCCTTTGGACCAAATTGAAGCGGGAA
This sequence comes from Polyangiaceae bacterium, assembly GCA_046351415.1. Lineage (GTDB taxonomy): Bacteria > Myxococcota_A > Polyangia > Polyangiales > Polyangiaceae > JABFRG01. The sequence continues at coordinate 135,749 of JAXLYO010000013.1, forward strand.
GGCATGCCCCGCAAAGAACGCCTTCGCGCGCTCGCAGAGCTCCCCGGCATCTACGTGCCTTCGCTCTACGACACCGTTCTCGATGGAGAGACGGGTTTTCAAGTCGTTGCTGCGCCTCCTGTGGAAGCGAACCTTCCATTTCCCGTCGAACGTTCGCTCGTCGACGACCTGAACGACTATCCGTTTCCTTCCGACGGCCCCGTCGGAGGTCCCGAGGCGATTTTCGACCGCATGTCCGTCGAGATTGCGCGCGGCTGCACGGAGGGTTGTCGCTTCTGCCAAGCCGGAATGATTTATCGGCCCGTACGCGAGCGCGACCCCGAACAAATCGTCGAGACCATCGTCTCCGCGGTGACCAAGTCTGGCTACGATGAAGCGAGCCTCACCTCGCTTTCCACCGCCGATTACTCCTGCATCGCACCGCTCATCAAGAAGGTGACCGATCGCCTCGCGCCGGAGAAGGTGTCGCTCGGCGTATCCTCGCTCCGCGCCTACGGTCTCGAAGAGAACGTCCTCGACGACATTCAGACCGTGCGTGCCTCGGGCCTGACATTCGCACCCGAAGCGGGAAGTCAGCGCATGCGCGACGTGGTGAACAAGAACGTCACGGAAGCGCAGCTCATGGAGACCGCCGAGCGCGTGTTCTCTCGAGAGTGGAACACCATGAAGCTCTACTTCATGATCGGACTACCCACCGAAGAGGAAGAGGACGTTCGCGAAATCGTCCGCGTCGGCAAGCGCGCGCGAGACCTCGGCAAGCGTGTGAAGAGGGAGCGCTTTTCCGCAAGCCCGCCGTCGGTCACCGTGAGCGTCTCGACGCACGTTCCCAAGCCGCACACGCCCTTCCAATGGGCCGCGATGGATGCAGAGCCGGTCGTTCGCGAAAAGCAGCGTTGGCTGAAGGACGAAGTGCGAGGTGCGACGGGTGTCGACCTGCGTATGCACGACTCGGAAACCTCATGGCTCGAAGGTGTCTTCGCGCGTGGCGACCGCAGCCTGTGTACCGTGCTCGAACGTGCCTATCGAAAAGGGGCGCGCTTCGACTCGTGGGAGGACCAGCTCGACCTTCGCGTGTGGGAAGAGGCATTCCAAGAGTGCGGTATCGAGCCCGCCATCTTCCTCGGCACCATTCCTGTGACGGCGCGCCTTCCTTGGGATCACATTTCCGTGGGCCTCGAAGAAGGTTTCCTCGCCTCCGAGTACCGCAAGGCTCTGAAGAGCCGCCTCTCACCGCCGTGCGGCAAAGTGGCGGGTATGTTCGTGCAGCACACCAACTTGAAGGATGCCGAATCCGACGCTCGGAAGCTCGTCTGCTACGACTGCGGTGTTGCGTGCGACCTCTCCGCGATGCGCCGAGAACGCCTCGTGTACTTGCGCAAGCTCGGGGCAAACGAGCCCCGCCCGAAGCCCGTGCTCCAGCCGCTTCCCGCGCCCGAGGCTGGGCCCCCGAAGAAGAAGATGCCGCCCCGCATCGAACAGGGCGAAGCTCACCGCTATCGTCTCGTGTACAGCAAGCGCGGACCGAGCGCGCTCCTTGGCCATCTCGACCTCGTGCGTGCGCTCCCGCGGTCGTTCCGCCGCATCGGCGTCCCCATGTTCTATTCGTCGGGCTTCCATCCGAAGCCGGACATGACGTTCGGTCCGGCGCTCAGCCTCGGCATCTCGGCACTCCACGAGTTCGTCGACCTGAAGATTTGCGCGAAGCCCGACGGCGAAGAGCTCGCGCGTTTGCTTGCAGGCGCTTGTCCCGAAGGCCTCTCGTTTCACGGTGGCGTTTTGCTCGGTTCAAACGATGCGAGCGTGTCGCGTCAGATCAACGTCGCGCGCTACCTGGTTGCGGTTCCCCGCAGTGTGGGCAGTGACCTCGGCCAGCGCGCGCTGGAGAAGTGGGCTTCGGGCGCCGATCTTTCGCAGTTTCGGCCGATCCCGAAGACGCGTGGTCTCACGAAGAAGGTCGATGTGCGCTCTCTCGTCCGCGACGTGTGGGTGCCGACACGCGCCGAGGCAGATGCTTGGCTCGAACGTGCCTGGCTCGTTGGAGACTACACGTGTTTCGCCTTCGATTCATGGGCGAGGGAAGGGGGGTCCGCGAGACCCGAAGAGGTCATTACGGCGCTGCTCGGCCCCGATGTCCCCCACCGCGTCGTTCGCGTTCTCTTGGCGCGTCATACGGGCAAAGACATGATCGACCTCATGGACCTCGAAGCGTTGCGTGAAGCGCGCGCTGACGAGCGCGTCGTCGTCGTTCCTTCGGCGCTCTCCTCCGGATCTCTCCAGAGCTCCGAGGCCTGAGCTTCTGTGAGCACGTAGGCGCGCTTCGTGACCCACGTATCTTCGCTGACCCTGGCTCTGCTCGCGCTGGCGAGTTTCGGCGCGGGGTTCGTCGATGCGATCGCGGGTGGCGGCGGGCTTCTCACGGTTCCTTCGCTCGTCGCTGCAGGGCTGCCCCCGCATTTCGTGCTCGGTACGAACAAGGGGCAGGCCGTGTTCGGTGCAGTGACCTCGCTCGCTTCGTTCTGGAGAAAGGGAGCCCTCGCGCGTGATCGCGTGGGTCTCGGTCTCTTGACGGGGTTCATCGGAAGCTGTCTCGGCACCGCACTCGTGCTCTACGTGAGGCCAGAGCCGCTCCGTCCGCTCATCGTCGTCCTCCTGCTCATCGCGCTGCTGCTCGTCTTCGGCGCGCGTGCACTTCGAGCGCGCGGGGCCGATCGTGCGTATGCGTCCACGTCTGCGTGGAGATTTGGCGCGATCGCGATTGCGATGGGCGCCTACGATGGCTTCTTCGGCCCCGGTACGGGGTCGCTTCTGATCGCGGCCTTCGTTGCGTTCATGGGCGAGTCCGAGACGCGTGCGTCGGGCAACGCGAAGATCGTGAACTTCGCATCGAACGCGGCTGCGCTCCTCGTCTTTGCATGGAACGCGAAGGTGCTGTGGTCCATCTCGCTTCCCATGGCGGCCGCGAATGCCGGAGGAGCATGGCTCGGCGCGCGCTCGGTCTTCCGGGGAGGCGACAAGCTCGTTCGATGGGTACTCACCGCCGTGGTCCTTGCGCTATCGGCGAAGCTCCTGGTTGGCTTCGCGCGGCCTTGAAGTGCCAGAGATGTCGCCTTGAACTGACACCTTCGAGAACGCACGCGCCGTATGTCTGGAAGTGTAGTGCAAAATGCGACTTCCGCGGGGGAATGTGGGCTTCCGAGGGCCCGTAGGACTCGATGGATGCGGCGATTCGGTTGCTGCCTCCGCAACCTACAAGGAGTCTTCCATGCGCCGTTTCACCATCGTTTACGCTCTCTGTCTCGTCGCCTCCGTCGCGCCGCTCGCGGCCTGCGCCGCCAGTGCCGACTCCGAAGAGCAAACGGACAACGCTGAAGGCGAGATCAAGAAGAAGGTGAAGCCGCGCGGTGGCAACGGCGCCTTCGATCTTGCGAAGCCCACATGGAGCACGGCGGGCGCCGTGAGCAGCTACGCGTTCGACAACAGGGATGTCGCGCTCGACAGCCGCACGGAGAAGGTGCCGGGAAGCTACACGCTCATGACGCGCGTGGTCGGAATGGACAACAGCAGTGGTCAAACGATGGGCCAGTTGTTCGACAACGTCGTGATCACCGCCGGAAATGTCGTCACGCGCACGGCCACGGGGCTTCGCGTACGTTTCGACAAACCTCTGACGCTCGGTGGGTCGCGGTACGAAATGACGCCGACGAATGGCGGAACCGCTGGCTGGCTCGCCACCCGCGGCGCGTGGTCTCGCAGGGCAGACGGCGTGCTCCTCTTCGTCGCTCCTGGAAAGATCCAAGTGCGTAGCTCGGCAGACAATGGGCCGACAGATCTCGTCCTCCCTGAGGGCAAGCTCACAGAAGTCGTTCTTCCGACAGCAAAGCTCGAAGTGCAACTCGACGCCTACGATGCGGCCTACCCGACGCCTACCACGTGCGCGCCTCCCTACGTCTACGGCGGCGCCCCGGGCGAACAGGAAACGCGCGAAGTGCGAGACCAGAATGGTGTGCCAATGACCGTTGCGATCGTTCCGCACGGTACGCGTACGACGGTCGCCCTTCGTAGCTACGGAATCATCAAGACCATCCCCACGGTCGCGGGGCAAACCTCGAGCTTCATGCTGAACCGTCTCGAAGTGGACGACGTCGAGGTGAGCACGGCGGGCGGTGGCACGCAGCTCGTCAAGGGCACGTACTCCGTCGAATACAAGGACGGTGCCAACTGGCGCAACCTCGAGTGCGGAAACTTTCCGACGCACTCCGGCATCGATATTCCGGACGGGACTTACCGCGTGACGTCTCGCGCGAACAGCGCAAGTGGCGTCGTCACGCACACGGAAGAAGTCTCGTTCCCCTGATCGACTTCACTTTCGTTTCGCTGTAAGGCGCTTCACTTCCGTTTCGCGATGCGCGGGGGTCGGTGCTCGAGGAGCTCGATCGCCGCGCAGAGCGCTTTGTCTCGGCACGGACCGATGGGGCCGCCAGCTTTCGGGAGCTCGGGGTATTCGACGAGCGGCTTCTCTCGGACGTCGGGGCCGGACCATGGCGGTGCGACGTGGGGCGTCTTGGCCTCCAGGTCTTTCGCAGCCTTCATGAACGGGTAGTAGATGTCGGGCTTGAGGCCAACGCGCTGAACGGGCTTGCCGTCGGGCAACGCATACAAATACGAGGTGACTCGAAGAACTCCGGTGCGAGGTTCGTCGTCCACGTACTCCTGGACGCAGCCTTTGCCATACGTCGGCGTTCCGACGATGAGGCCGCGTTTGTAGGCGGCCAGTGACCCCGCGAGAATTTCTGCGGCGCTCGCAGTATCGTAGTCGACGAGCGCCAAGACCGCGCCTTTCCACGATTCCTCTGCGGGCGGTTCGGACGTCACGTCTGGTGGTGCGACACCATCGTGTGAATGCATCGGGCACATGGGCGCCTTGGGGATGAAATGCGAGAGCGCATCGATCGCGCCATCGACGGAACCACCGCCGTTGCCGCGGAGATCGAGCACGATACCGTGGACGGGACGCTCTCCGTGCTTGAGGAGCGCAATCTCGCGACCCATTTCGACGCCGAGATTGTCGTGTACGTCTTCGACGCGAAACACCGCGAGGTCACCTTCGCCGTGCCGGATGCGTTCGACCATCGGCAAAGGAGGGCCGCCGCTCGGTGTCTCTGTATGGCGCTTGACCTTGAGCGTGACGATGAGCCCGCCGCGGAGTACACGCACGGTAGCCGTATCTTTGAGTTCGAAGGGCGCGACGGCGAGCTGATCGAGTTGCTCGAGAGATAGGCCTCCGGTCGTCACGTCATCGACCGCAAGGACGACGTCGGTTGCCAGAATGGGCGCGGTTGGTTCTTCGGCGATCGCACCTAGGGCAGAAGGTCGTGCACGCTTCCAGATGCGACCTTTCGCGATGTCGTCGAGGTCGACGTCGTAGAGGGTGCTCTCTTCGTCGAGAGGTGCCCAGCTCGAGTGAGCGTCGACCTGCGGGACCCAGGCGCGTACGGCGCTCGCGAGGACGACCCCCTGCCAGTCTTGCTCGCTCAGCACGGGGATCATGCGGCTCTGCATGCGATCGACGTAGGCCTGTAGTTCGGGGCTCTTCTTGGCGAGTCCACCGGCGACTTTGCCGAGCTCTTCTGCCCTGGTGCGTGCCTTCGAATCGTCGGGGAGTTCTTTCGCTGCGGCAGCTTGCAGGTCGACGACGGGAACGCTCGCTTCGTATCCCTTGCGGTACGCTGCCAAGAGCTCGTTCGCAAAGGGCGCGAACGCGGTCGCGATCTCTTTGCTCTTTGCGCACGTCTCTCGCCGCTGCTCGAGATCAGCGAGCAGTGCGCCGGCGTGTTTCTGGATGACCTTCGGGAGCGGGGAATCGGCGCTGTCGACCAAATAGCCGTGCGGGTCGAGCCAGAGGAGGAGGTCCTTTTCGAAGCCCTTCGGATCAGTGGGCCCACGCGTGAAGGGCAGCCTCGATGCGACCTGCTTGACGATGCGACGGGCGTCGTCGCATGCAATCATCGGAAGCGCGCCGCTCGGGAGACGAAATGTTTGCGTCTCGTCGCCTTCGATGGCGTCGGAGGGGACCGCGCCAGCGTCTTCGGTTTCGTTCGCCACGGGAACTGGCGCAACCGCGACGGGCGGCGGTGGCGTGGGCTTTTGCTTGCAAGCATTGGCCCCGAGCGCGAGGACGCACGCGAGCACGAAACCTCGGTAAAAGGGATGCCGCTTTGCCCTCACCACGCGAACGTTAGCCGCATTTTCCGAAAATGGGCACAACTTGACGGAATTCGGGGGCTTCGGCCCTCGGCTCAGCCAGCTTTCGCGTACTCGAAAAGCTCTCCGCGCAGACGGGTCCGGGCGCGATCCTCGAGCTGCCTTACGCGTTCCTTGCTGACGCCCAGCATGACGCCGAGCTGCTCGAGCGTGACCGGATCGTCGTTCATCAGACGAACCTTCACGATGAGCTGCTCTCGCTCGGGCAAACGCGAAAGGGCTTTGGCAACGTCCTCCCTTCGCCATTTCGCCATCTCACGACTCGAGGTCTCGTCTTCCGGCGAGGGATTCGGAGAGGGTAGCCGCGCTTCGATACTGTCTCGGCCCTCGGCATCGGTCGCTTGGAGGCCGCCCGCGAGACGTACTTCGCGCGCCGAGATGAGCGGAAGAAGTTCACGGACGCGTGCTTCCGAAAGCCCTGAAGCCGATGCGAGTGCTGCGGGGTTGCTCTCACCCGTGCGCCGGTAGAGCCGGAGCACCTTTCGCTCGCCCTTGGTCGTTCCGAGTCGAACGACACGATAGGATCGCACGACGTATTCGCGAATCTCAGCCCGGATCCAGTAGGCGGCGTAAGTTGCGAGGCGACAGTCGTGCGCCGGGTCGAATTTCTCCACCGCCTTCAGGAGGCCGAGATTGCCTTGTTGGATCAGGTCTTCGAGTGGTGTACCCCACCTTCGGTATTCTTTGGCGATGGTGATGACGAAAGGAAGGCACGCTTTCACCAGCATGAGACCTGCGTTGCGTTCTCCGGCACGATGTCGCTTCGCGAGTTCGTATTCCTGCTCGCGCGTGAGCTGCGCTCCCCCACCACGGTCGGCGAGGTCGGCGCGATAGCGGCGAAGTACTTCGGAGCTGTCGTGACTTTGCATGGCGCCCTCCTTGGGTGAGCCTGACTTTGAGAGGGGTGGATTGCAGGAGCGATGCCAACGAACCGCGCGCCGCGCGGGCTTCAACGTTATGAAATTGCAGCTGATTAAATCCCGCTAGGTTTGTGTTTAGAAGAGTTCCGGCAATCGATGCTCCGAGGGTCGATGCAGCGTGCAACCTTTGCGCGAAAGCGCCTTGCCAATGATCGAACCCACGCGCTAACACCCTCGAAGTGCAGTGGATTCTCGTGCTCGGGTGTCGTGTCGAACGGAGCGGTAGCGCACTCCGGGGCACCCTCTCGCGCCGAGTGGAGCACGCCGCGAAGGTCTTTCGTGAGCTCGACCAAGCGGGCGAAGCGGCTCAGGTCGTCGCCACAGGGGGCATACGATGGGAAGGTGAGCTCGAGTGCGACGCCATGCGAGATGCCCTCATTGGCCTCGGAGTGCCTTCGTCGCGCATTCTGACGGAACCACACGCCCGCAATACGCGCGAGAACGCAAACTACACGGCTGCTCTCCTACAACCGTATCTTGCGAATGGTGACCGTCTCCTGCTCGTGACGAGCGACTGGCACCTGCCTCGCGCCGACATGCTTTTTCGCGAAGCAGGCCTTCCCGCGACACCTCATTGCCCCCAAGAACCCGCGGACATGATGGCTTTGCCACGGCGCTTGTTTTGGCGCGCGCGTGAAGGCGTCGCCATGGTGAAAGATCGCATTCTCGTCGAGGCCAAGCGTGTTTCCTCCGCGAGAAGGAATCCACGATGAGTCGCTCTGTCTCGCACATTCCGCGCGTCACACGGAAAGCCTGCGGCCTTCTTTCTCTGAGTTTCGTCATCTCCTTGGGGGCCGTCGGTTGCTCGAAGGGAAACAGCGTGGCTCCCACCGAGTCCGAAGCAGGCCCCTCCACGCACGCCGCAGGAACGCCCGACCTCGACGTGCTCGCGCTCGAAGACGCGCGGCAGGCGATGGATGTTCCGAAGGATGCTCTCGCGACGCGAGACCTCGCAAAGAAGCGACGGCTTGCACGCGCGCTCGCGCGAATCGCGGACGAACGGAGTGCCGATATTCTCCTTGGTGCGCTTCCTCTCGAGGACGCCGAAACGCTTTCGTACGTCACGTACGGTCTCGGGTTCTCGTGTGCACAGCGCGAAGAGAAGCACGTGAGGGCGCTCTCGGCTCGGTTCGCGTCTCTTCCACCGTCGCCGCTCTCTGCGCCGGGCGCGAGCTACGACGTTCGAGCAACGTTGCTGCGGGCGATGGCGCGGTGTGGAGGAGAGCTCGCGGAAACCACCCTTCGCGCCGCGCTCGCGGGCCCCGACGACGCCGATCGTACGCGGGCAGCGTTTGCGCTCGGCGACATGGCGTCGCGCCGCCGAACGCTCTCGCCGGACTCTGTTTCGGCGCTCCTCGCCGCGGCGGCGGGAGACCAAGCGCACCCGCCCCTGATGGCTGCATTCTACCCGCTTTCCCGCTTGAAGGCCGACACCGAACTTCCGCTCCTCGAAGCCGCGAAACAGGCTTTGACGAGGCCCGGACCCGACCGCGTGTTCGTCATTCGGGCGCTCGCCAAGGGCGGACCGAGCGCCATTCCAGAGCTCCTGCGCGTCGTCAAAGCCGGCGAAGCGGACGCGGCGCTCGCGTTCAAGCCAGAAGAGCGTGCGGAGGCGGCGCGCGCGCTCGGGCAAGCCGGTGCGCTCGGGCAAGCGGCGCTCGCAGAGGCGCTCTCCAGCCTGATGCCCGCGAAAGATCCGTTCGCGGTTACGCTGCTGGGCGGACCGCTCTACGGGGTGCTGCTCAACTTGCTCGACGGCGTCAAAGAAGACCCGCCGAAGGTCCTCACGACGGCGCTCTTCGCGGTCGCGAACTATCGTCCCCCGGGTGATCCGCAGGGAAGCCTCGGTCGGCGCATCGATACACTGCGGTGCAAGGCGGCGACGCCCCTCGCGAAGGGAAGCATCGACGCCGATGTCCTCGAAAAGTGCGCGGCGAAAGGTACGGCCGCTTGGGAATCCGCGCGGCTCGCGGCGCTCACGAAAAAGCCCCTCGTTCGGGAACGCAGAGCCGCATGGAGCGAGCTCGTTCGTAGCGCGAACGTGCGGGTCGCCCTCGAAGCGCTGCAGGCCTTCGAGCAACACGGCGAGCTCTCCGAAGCGGGAAGGGAAGCCCTCGTCCTTGCCCTCTCGAGCAAGAAAGCCGGTCTCACGGCGGTGGCGGCGGAGGTCATCTTCAAGCGGCCCGAGCGCGCCTATGCGGTTTCCGCCAAAGAGCGAAAAGCCGCACTCGACCCCCACGCCCCACCGCCCGTGCCCTTCGAGAATCCCGAGAAGGAAGTCGACCCTCGTGTGGCGGCTGCATTGACGCAAGCGCTCGGCTTCGCGTGGCCCGAGGATGCGGTCGAGACACGCACGCTTCTCCTCGATGCGGCCTCCGCGGTGCATTTGAAGGAAGCGCTGCCATCCGCCAAGAGGCAGTGCGCAGACCCCAACGTGACGGTGCGCAAGCGTGCGCAGGCTGCGCTTCGCCTTCTTGGCGAGGAAGCCTCGTGCGCTCCCATGCCCGCCGGCGTCGGGAAGGTTCCGCTCCCGACGCTCCTCGCCAAGGACACGCGGATTACGTTCCGCACCGACGCTGGAGAGCTCGGGCTCACACTCGAACCCGCACTCGCACCGATTGCGACATCGAGGCTCCTCGCGCTCGTCAAACAGGGGTTCTACAAGAACATCGTCGTGCATCGCGTCGTTCCGGGCTTCGTGGTCCAATTCGGAGACCCGGGAGCCGATGGGTATGGGGGTGCAGGGTCGCTCCTTCGCTGCGAGACGGCCCCTGTGCCTTTCGACAAGCTCGCCGTCGGAATTGCGCTCGCAGGGCGCGATACGGGCTCGAGTCAGCTGTTCGTGACGCTCTCGCGTACCCCACACCTCGACGGCGAATACTCACTCATCGGACACGCCGATGGCGACTGGGCTAGCGTGGCGGAGGGCGACGTGATTCAAGACGCGCACGCTTCGGAGTAAAGAGGAAACCATGCTTCTCACCATCGACGTCGGCAACACGAACATCGTCTACGGCCTTTTCGAGGGAACGAAACTCCTGCACCAGTTTCGCGTCGAGAGCACGCGTGGGCGCACGGCCGACGAATTCGCGGTGACGCTGAGGGCACTTCTTTCGATGCACGATCTCTCCCCCAAAGACGTGCACGCGGCCATCGTTGCCTCCGTCGTTCCCTCATTGACCGAGCCCATGGCCGCTCTGGTCAAGCGTGCCTTCGGGATCGACGCACTCATCGTAGGGCCCGGCATCAAGAGTGGGATGCCCATCCTCTATGAGAATCCGCGTGAAGTCGGCGCCGATCGCATCGTCAATGCAGTGGCTGCCTACGAGCGTGTTCCCAAGGCGAGCAAAGGCACGAGCGGAGTCATCGTCGTCGACTTCGGAACGGCCACGACGTTCGACTGCATTTCCCCCAAGGGCGAGTATTTGGGCGGCGTCATTTGCCCGGGCATTCAGATCAGCGCCGACGCTCTCTTTGCGCGCGCCGCGAAACTGCCTCGCGTCGAAATCGCGAAGCCGCCCAAGGCGGTCGGGCGTAACACGATTCACTCGATGCAGTCAGGCATCGTCTTTGGTTACGTGGGCTTGGTCGATGGACTCGTCGAACGGCTCGCTTCCGAACTCGGTGTTCCGTGTCACGTCATCGCGACGGGCGGCCTCGCGACACTCATCGCGCCCCTCACGAAGACCATCGTCGACGTCGACGACGTACTCACCCTCGAGGGGTTGCGTCTGCTGTACGAGCGGAACGTGGGATGAAGCAGAAGACTCCGTGGGCGGTCGTCGGCGCGAGCGTCGTTCTGGCGGTCGTGGTCGCGCTGTTCGTGGGAGCAGAGCCCATTTCCGCGATGCGTGCTGTCACGGATGGTTCGTCGTTCGACCACGCGGTCGTGTTCGAGCTGCGCGCACCGCGGGCCATCTTGGCGGCCCTCGCAGGGGCAGCCCTTGCGGCGAGTGGCGCAGCCTTGCAATCGACGTTGCGCAATGCGCTCGCGGAACCGTACCTGCTCGGAGTCTCCGGGGGAGCCGCGTTCGGTGCGACGCTCGCGGTCGTGGTGGGTTTTTCCGGCGCCACGATCCTGGGCGCTGCCATTCTTCCGATCTCTGCGCTTCTCGGGGGGCTCGTCGCGACGCTCCTCGTTTTGTCTCTTGGCGGTGATCGCGGCAAGAGGGGAGACCGCGTGCTCTTGGGAGGCGTGGTGATCAACACGATTGCAGCGGGGCTCGTCACCGTTGGCAAGAACCTCACCCGCGAAGCGCGCACCCAGGAGCTTCTGCACTGGCTGACAGGCTTTCTCGATTTGCCAGGGAAGAACCAGCTCGTGGTGCTTTCACTCTATGTCGCCATCGGACTCGGCATCCTTCTCTACGATGCTCCGCGCCTCGACTTGCTGGTGCTGGGTCGTGATCGCGCGACCACGCTGGGCCTCGACGCGCGCGCGCTGGAGGTCCGGGTCTTTCTGGCTGCCTCGCTCATGACGGGCGCGATCGTGAGTCAGACGGGCCTCATCGGGTTCGTTGGCCTCGTGGTCCCCCATGCTTCGCGCTTTTTCGTCGGGCCCCAGATGCGCCGGCTCTTGCCGGTCACGATGGTAACGGGGGCGACATTTCTCGTTCTGTGCGATGCCGTCTCTCGCTGTTCTTTCCGTGTACTACATACGGAAGTGCCCGTAGGAGCGGTGACCGCGCTGCTCGGCGGCCCCGTGTTCCTCTGGCTCTTGAGAAAGCGCTAGACCGACTCTGCTGAAGTCGGCGATACGCTCACTTCGGCGGCGGGTTTTGGCAGGTTCCGGCGACACACGGAATGTTGTCGCAGCAATCTGCGTCGACCTTGCACGTATCGCCAATTTGCGCGCATTCGTCGGGCTTTGGCTCTTGGCAGGTCATCTTGCCATCGGCACCCGCGCGGCAGAAGCGACCATCGCAGCACTCGTAGCCGCTCTCGCACGTCTCGCCTGCTTGCTTGCACGGCGGTACGGCGAACTGCGGACGCTCGTTCGTGCTGTCGGTCTCTTGGCCCTGCACGTAGAACGCCGGGTGGCTCGGGTCGACGCCGCCCGTGAAGTTCGCATCAACCGCGGCGATCCACAGCTGACGATTGGACGCCGTGAACTTGTGACCCCAATTGCGCTGCGAGTAGAACGCCACCCAGAAGTAGCCGCCTGCGGCGACAGGGTGGAAGCTTGGGCCCCAGCTCTTGTTCGTCGCCGGGAGGACGCCCGCGCCGTTCGCTTGGTCGAGGCGAATCTGCGTCGCGCCCGTGAGGTCGGTGACCCAAAGCTCGCCGAGCGAGTCGGCGTCGCTTCCACGCGACTTGTTGGCACGCATGAAGCCGAGCCACTTCGAGTCCGGCGTGAAGGTCGGATAGGTTGCGACCGGGTATTGGCCATTGGCGAGCACGATCTTTCGATAGTTCGAGAAACCGATGGGGGCCTGGAGGCTTACATCGGTCAGCGCGATGGTCGCAGCGGTATAACTTAGCCCGTTGCCGGCCGTTCTCATTCCGAGGGCAATCATCTTTCCGTCGGGAGACCATACCGGATGGCTCGGTGCCCCGTCGGCCCCGGGCGGGACGAAGTCGGCGACCGTGGCATCGCTATTGTAGGTCGACAGGATCAGCTTGCCGTCGGAGCCGAAGCTACCGCTGTTCCAGTGGCGCCAAAGAACGTAGTTGCCGTCCGGCGAGATCGCCTGGAAGCCGGAAGCTTGGGAGCTTTGATAGAGGCGCTGGCCGGTGCGGGCGTCCCAGACGCCCCAGGGGCTCGCTCCGCCATTGATGCCGGCGACGACACGCTCGCCATTCTTGGAAACGCTGTGACAGGCAATGCAACCTTCACCCTGCTTCTGGATGAAGGACTGGGCGGTCTTGCCGGGCTCGATGCGGCGCACGAACGCATCGCTGTTGGAAAGACGTGTATAATACACCGTTCCTTTGAGGTTCGCGCCCGCGATGTTCCACGTCTGCGTGACCGGCTTGTAGGCTTTCGTACCGTCGAAGCGCTGAATGGCGACCTCGACCTTGCCGATGCTGGAGTCTGCGAGCTTCGACCAGATATCGACAGGCGCGACAGGGAAAGAGAGCTCGCCGTTCGCACCGCTGCTCGTCGCGTACGTCGTGAGCTGGAAGCTCTCGCTCGTGAGAATGAAACGATAGCTGTTGTTGCCCGTCACGCCGTTCCACTGAACGAGGGGACCGGGAATGCCGCGCGGGAAGACCGTCTTGTCGTAGGGGTAGAGCACCTTCAACGTCGCGTCCGTGTCGGTCGCAGCGTTCATGGCTGCAATCACGTTTGCAGCAGGGGCCGTTCCGGCGCTCGCGATCATGCGGAACGTCGCGGTTGTCGTCGCCGTCTTGCCGCCTGCCTTCGCGGTGACCTTGCCCTTGGCGCCGATGAAGCCGGTCGGGGTCAAGGTTGCGCCCGTGAAACTGGCCGCATCGATGCGGTCGAACGAGAGCTGCGCATTCACTTCTTCTTCGGGAGAGGTCGCCGTGCGCTTCGCGAACACTTTGTAGGCGATCGGCGGGGTGGTTGCACCGAGCGCGACGTCGACCTTCGCGTCCAGGGGTTCTACGCGGATCTCACTGTACTGTACACCAGTCTGACCGCCGTCGTTGTTGCCGTTGCCGAAGCCGGAGCTGCCGGAAGAGCCGGAGGAGCCGTCGGAATTCGTCCCGGAGTCACCGAACGTCGAGTCTCCGTCACCCCCACAGCCCGTCGGTAGCGCCGCGATGCCGGCCGCACCGAGCAAGGCCGATACGAGTGTCACCGAGCGAAATGAAAGCGCCGACTTGCGTTGCAGCATGAGAGATCGAAGCATGCGTTGTGCCTTCATGGGAGAGTGGGAGCGCGGTGGCGCATGTTGGGCGAGGCTCCTCGAGGCGAACGCACCCGAGAACCCGCTGTCCGATGGAAGAAGGGTGACATGGTTCAGGTAGGAGTGCGAGAATTTTTCATCGTCGCAGTACGTGCCACGTTCGCCCACATCGACGGGGTTTTGGGCGGCGCGGGCCGGGCGAAGAGCTTCGGCGCGAAGCGCTAGTCCGAGTTCGTCGGCGCTCGATCGGAATTCAGAAGGGGTTGCATAGCTGTGGCTATGTGCAGAAGACCCGCGGGTCGCGGGGTCACGGCTTCGTTTCCTCTCCGCATAAAATCCCCGGCCGCATGTCTGGACGCCTCCCGACGAGGCGGCCGAGTCGGCTGCTGGCCGGGGATTTTTGCGTTCGCTCTCACTTCGCCGCGCCCCGCGCCTCCGCTCGATTCTGCCGAGGGCGTGAGGGGGGTCAATGATCGATGAACTAGGTCTAGAACGTGCCGCTGATGCCCGCGTAACCGAAACCAAGGCTCGGTCGAAGTGTTGCGCCGCTCGGCGGGGGCGTCGGCTTCTTCTTGTGTCCCGAGGGCTCGAGGAAGAACCAGGTGAGGCCGGCCGCGATGAGGACGCCACCCCCAATCATGATTGGAAGCCCGGCCGTCCATCGATTGTCGGCCGACTTGGCGCGGTCGAGAAGTGCCGTGCGCTCGCTCTCGCTGAGTCCGTCCGTCTTGCAGCTTTTGTCGTCACCGCGAACGCACTCGCTCGGAAAATCGCTCATGCCACCGAAGTAGAGAACAGCGCCAACGACGCCAGCAACCGCACCGCCACCGACCAAGAACCAAGGGTAGATCGTATGACCACTCGATGAAGGCTCTGCGGGGGTATCGCCGGTTCCTGTGCCGGTGCCGGTTCCCGTACCCGAACCCGTACCGGTTCCCGTACCCGTACCGGACCCTGTCGTTGGCTTCCAAGCGACGGAGACCTTCTTCGCTTTGTCCCCTTCGCTGATGAGGACGCGCTCTTCGATGGGGGCCTTTCCTTCGACCTCGAACTTGAACGTGTGAACGCCAGGGTCGACCGGAATGGTTTTGCCATCGAGCTTGGAGAGGATGTTCTTGCCGTCGATGGAGACTTGGACGTCGATGACGTCACGCCCCTTCTCGTCTTGAACGCTCAGCGTCACCGTTGGGAGAGCGCTCGAGACTTCCTGGAGCCACTGCGTGCAGTCGCGCTGGACCACGCCGGGGCATTCACGTTGCGCGCAGATCTGAAACTGTTTCTGGGCGTCTTGGAGTTTGCCTTGCTGGCGAAGCTTCTGACCCTGCTCCGAACTGTTCAAACAGGCCTCACGGTCCGCCGGAGCCGCGATGGCGGATGAGGCCAGGCTCAAGGTCAAAAGACCCGCAAAACCGGAAAGGGCTGCAGTTCGGGCGAGCTGTGCGGCTCTCATTCGTCTCCGGCAGCCTACCTCGGAAGGCACGGACTCTACAACTCATTCACCCGAACCGAGCTCGAACGAGCCCGAAATGCCGCTAATTTATCTTGCTCCTGCACTCGGGGCGCACCTTCTTGATGCCGTCCTCGAAGAAGTAGGGATTCGTGAGGCACGGGTCGGCCGCCTTCGTCGGAATGGTAGGCGGAGGTCTGACCGTGGCGGGCGTGGGAGGCCAGTGCACGACGGGTGGCTTGCTCGTCGCTGTTGCGCTCGCACTCGGAGGAGGTGTGACGGTGCCGGGAGCGCCCGCGTCGTCCAAGTTCAAAGTCTCGCCTGCATCGAAGAGGTCGAGTACGCCAACCGTCGAGGGGGGAGGCGGCGCCGTCGCGGCGGTCGGCGTCGAAGAAGTGTCCGCGTCAGGAAGACCGCCGAGTTCGGCCCCGTGCTCTTTCATCTTGATGGCGACGATGGACCCAAAGCCGAGGAAGAGGACGATGACGGCGATGCCAACGGCCACGAGCCAGCCGTTGCCACGCTTCTGCGCAGGAGCCGCTGCGGGCAGACCGACATAACTCGCCGAAGAGGAGAGCGTTCCCGGATGCGCGGAAGGGGGCCGCGGCGGTTCACTGGGACGAACGTGTTGCGGTTGGAGCTCGGCATGGCTGCTCGCACCGAGCGGCACCGTGGCGCCATTCGATTCGGTCAAGAGACGGTGCACGTCGCTCGGTCTGTCGAAGGGAGCGGGCGTCGCGGAGAGACTCTCGATTTCAGCGACCTTGTGCGCGCGCATCTGCAGCACTTCGGCTCCGACTTGTTCCACCCACTCGGCTACTTGCGAAACCGTGGCCGGTGCGACGCAGGACTCGAGCTCGAGGGCCATGTCCTTCGCCGTCGCGAACCGTTGTGCGGGGTCGCGATGCGCCGCGCGAAGGACTACTTGATCGAGCTGCGCCATCAAGTGCTGGTGCTTCGCTTTGAGCGTCGTGCCTTGCTTGATGAGATAGTGGCTGGGCGGCGTGATCTTGCCTTCGAGAACGCGATTGACGACGACACCTTCGTTGTCACCAAAGAAGAGGCGTTCGCCCGTCAAGAGCTCCCAGAGCATGACGCCAGCGGCGTAGATGTCGCACGAGCGAGTCACACCAGCGCCGCGCAGTTGCTCGGGCGCCATGTAGGCGAGCTTGCCTTTGATCTGGCCGTCGCGAGTGGTTTGAATGCGGCCCGCCGCTTTTGCGACGCCGAAGTCGAGCACCTTCGGAATGCCGTCCGTTCCAACGTGGACGTTCTGCGGGGAGACGTCGCGGTGTACGATGCCGAGGGGCATACCCCGTTCGTCTTTCGCCTCGTGGGCGGCATGAAGCCCATGGAGAACACCGGTGATGATGGACGAGACGATGCGTGGCGGAAGACCACGACCTTTCTCACGCGCAATCTTCCAGAGCTTCGAGAGGCTCTCGCCCGGCACGTATTCCATGACGAGGAAGAGCTCGCCATCCGTTGCGACGACATCGAGTGTCGGCACGACGTTCGGGTGACGAATGCGCGCAGCGAGCCTGGCCTCGTCGAGGAACATGGACACGAACTCGGGGTCTGCTGCGTACTGCGCGTGGAGGCGCTTGATCGCGACCGTGCGCGAGAAACCCGCGGGCCCCAAGAGACGCCCGAAATGCACCGTGGCCATGCCGCCGGACGCAATGACGCCGTAGAGCGCGTAGCGCCCCACAATGCGCACATCCTGGCGACTCGGATTGGACACTCTTCCTCATCTCGCAGCTTACCCCAGTCGCCGGCCAGGGGAAAATGGCTAGCTACGGGGGTAGGTGCGAGGCGGCGGCGGGACCGTCAGGCCGGGAGGCCTTGCGACGCCTGCTGCTGGAGCATTTGGGCGACCGCGCGGGACCGCTCGATCGCGAACTGCTTCACCTCGGGATCGGGCGAAACCGCGAGCTTGTTGAGGAGGCCTTTGATCTTCTCGAGGTCCTGGCTCTGAACGAGGGCCTCGAAGTAGTTGTGGGCGAGGCGAACGTCGCGCTGCATGGCGGCCTCGTGCGGGGCGAGGAGCTTGATGAGCTCGTCGAGCTTACCTGTCTGTCCGTACAGTGCGGAGAGACAGAGAAGCGCGAGTGCGTCGTTCGGGCCACGCTCCACCGCCTTCTTGGCGAGCTCGATGGCCTTGTCGCGCTTGTTCTCGTCCTGCGCGAAGTAGCCCTGGAGCGCGATGTAGGGAGCGGCGCTCTTCGCGTTGACGGGGGCGTCGGCGAGCTCGCTGACTTCCTTGACCGCCGCTTCCTCGCCCGACGCGTCCTTGATGAGATTGAACAGGTAGGCCCATGCGTCGACGGCCGTCGGAGCGATCTGGATGGCGCGATCGACATTCTCACGCTCGGCTGCTTTGTCTTTGCGACCTTGCGCTGCCTTTGCCATGTGGAGCGAGGGGTACGGGTTGTCCTTGAGGAGGTTTTGCGCCCCCTTCAACGTCGACTCTGCCTTGTCGAACTTCTCGCCTTGGAGCTGGGCCACACCGAGCGCGAGCCAATCCTCGCCGCCGCCGCCCTTCGCGACGATCTTCGAGAGCACCGTTTCGGCCTTGGCGAAACGGCCGTACTTCATGAGCTCTTGGGCGTAGATGCGACCGCGCTGGAGGTCGTCTTGATTCTCGGTCCAGTGTTTGTCGAGACCACCGAGGAGGTCTTCGAGGCCGATCGCGATGGGGCGACCTTGGTCGTCCTGCACCTGGACCGCTGGGCCGTTGAACCCGAGCACCTTCCATACGTCGTCCATCTTCATGGCCATGGGGCCTTCGACGAGCTGCTTCTCGATCGGTGCGCCGTTCGGGCCGAGGGGAATCATGACGAGCGCGTTGCTCGGAACCCCGTTCGGGAACGCCGTGATCGGCGCAACGATTGCCGCGCCGCCGGTGAGGGAAATGCCAGGACCGCCATTTTGAGGAGTGTTCGACTGCGTCATTGTAGGGGCGGGAAACCTATCACGGCGAAGGGCGGCCGGCGAACCCGGAGTTTTCCAATTTCGAGCGGTGCGGGCTCCGTCCGAAGCGCCCCGGTCCGGAGGGGCGCTCTCACGGGAAGGGGGGTGGTATGCTCGCGAAATGCCTACGTTCGATGCGTCGCGAAGCGCCGAGGCCCTCGAGATCGCTGCGAAGGTCGCTGCGGACCTCCCCGAGCCGTCGGACCCCACGGTGCATCCCAGTGTGTCCCAGGGGCACGCTGGAATCGCGCTTTTCTTCGCGGAGTGGGCGCGGGTCTGTGCGAAGCGCGGGGCCGAAAGCGAGGTGCAAGCCCATCAGCACCGTGCATCTGCGCATCTCGAGGCAGCGCTCACGGGACTCGAGGCGCACAGTTTCGACGCGTCGTTCGCGTCCGGGATCCCGGGAATTCTCTGGGCCGCGGTGCAAACGACGATGCATGGGGTCGTCGCGTGCCCTGAAGAGCTCTTCGACGATGTCGACGCGCAGCTCCTCGACTACTACGCCTCGCAGGACGTCCTGGCCGCGGAGTTTCTCTACGGTGCTGCCGGCATCGGTGAGTACGCACTCGCGCGCGCGAAGCTGCATCCTCATTCGACCATCGCGAGGCGTTTGGTAACCGAGACGGTTGCGGTGCTCGGTCGGCAAGCCATCCGAACCGAAGCCGGCATCTTTTGGGATGATCGCGGAAAGGTTCCGTATGCCGCCGCTCCCGGTATCCAGCTCGGGACGGCGCATGGCGTGGGCGGCATCGTCTCGTTCCTCTCGCGCGCTGGCGCCCTTCGCATCGAGCAAGCGGACGACGATGCTCGAGACGCCATGCGCTGGCTCGTTTCGCAGCGGAGCACCTCCGACCGCGGTGCAATCTTTCCCGACCTGGCCGGGGACACAGAAGGCGCCCCCATGCTCGCGTGGTGCCACGGAGACCTGGGCATCATATGTAGTTTGCATACATATGAAGAGCGTCTTGCCTCGTCTATCGAGCGAGAAACGTTCGCGCGCGTGAAGGAGCGTATCGCGACGCATTCTGTGCCCACCGGCTCAGACCTGGAGGCCCCTTTCGTTTGTCACGGGGCCTTTGGCAACGCACACCTTCTACGGCGTCTTGCACTGAAGCAAGACGATGCACGGCTGCATGCAGCGGCCGACGCATGGTGGGGCGCAAGCGTAGCCTCCCGCCGCTCCGGAACGCCCCACGATCTTTATACCGGTCCCCTCGGAATGGGACTCGTGGCGATGGGGGTCGCCGACGAGCAGGCCCAAGCCACTTGGGACGGTGTGCTTTGCGTTGGTTAGGGGACGATGGTGCGCGGGGATGGGGACGCCGCACCTGCATTCATTCTCGTGGGGAAGAAACGAGAGGGCGAGACCTTATGGGAGGATTCTTTCATGAGGAGAGTCCTGCGTGGGTGAAGGGGTGAAGGGGTGAAAGGGTGACGGGGTGACGGGGTGAAGAGTGGGCTTTGGAGAAAGGCGGCCGAATGGCGCGTTTGCGGTGCGACCAGTTCTCCGACGTGTGCGAACCCACTGCAGCAACCATGCCCTGAGATCGCGGGGGTACGACTGTGCGGTTTTCGCGCGCTCGGTCGAGGCCCGCGTTCTCGTTGCCACGCAAGCTCTGCCGATGTGTTTACGCGAGGTCCACACGCGATGCAGTTCACGCAACGGGTGTGGAGGGCGCGTGCGCGTGCGTGCGTGCGTGCGTAGGGCTCGGAAAAACCAAAGTCCAATGACGACGCGGCGCGTGCAGACGGCGATGAAACAGAGCGAACGGTTACCGTTCCAGATCGTGCGTGTATCGCAGCGTGAGTAGAAAACTCCGACCCGGCAGCGGGAAGTCGAACGCATCGCCGATCGGAGCGAGGACGGGTCCCGTGAGACCGCGGAAGCTCGCATAGCGAAGGTCGCCGATGTTTTTGATGTCGAACGTGAGCTCGAGTCCGATCCGTTTCGGGAAGGAGTATCGCAGGCCAACCGACTGCAAAAGTCGCTCGGGGACGGGTAAGGCGCCCGTTCGGTCGGCGCGAATGCCCGACACGAAGTCGATGCCATACCGTGCTCGAAAGGGCCCCACGACGTACGCAAGGTCCCACGCGAGGTCACTCTCGGGCCTTCCAGGCAGCGGCGGCGCGCTGCACTCGCCCGTGGCGGACGAATCGCAGTCGGAGAGGTTTCGCGCATCCATCCATGTGTAAGATACACGGGACTCGAGTATCTCGTACTTGGCGAAAAGCGATGCTTCGATGCCGAGGATGCGAGCGCGCCCGATGTTCGATGCGCGGGCGCGGCCGTACGCGCCTTCCGGGACGAACGTGATGAGGTCGCGTGCGAACGTGCCGAAGAGGACGACGTCGCCCTCGAGGCGTCGGGCGCCGCGTCCGAGTTCCGCGTGACCGCCCATGTCGACCGCAAACGCCCGCTCTGGCGCCAGTTTCGGATCCCCGAGAAAGGCACCACGGTTGCCATAGCGCTCGAGGAAACTCGGGGGCCGGGCGACGGCGCCCCCGTGCGCGGCGAACGAAAACTTCCCTGCGCGAACCTCGGCGCCCGCGTGCGCGGTGGGTAGAACATCGTAGACGGAGGTCTCTTCGCTTCGATCGATCCATTGGTCGATGCGACCCGCCAGCGTGAGCTTGAGCGGGCCGAGCGGTTGTTCGAGATCGGCTCCCGTGCCGAGAGACCAGCGTCGTGCGGCATCGGGCGTGCTCGCACCTTCCCAGGACGAAGGTGCATATCGCTCACCGGAACCATCGAGCACGGCCGAGAAGCGCGTGCGTCGCCCGAGGAGGCCGAACCAGCCCGCGGTCGCTCCGACCGTGATCACGGCGTCGTCGGTGCGCGTCGGTCCGAGCGAACGTTGAGCTTCGCCGATTTCGTTCGTGAGGGCGGAGGTCTCGCGCTTTCCCCAACCGCGCAGCAACACGACCCCGGGGCCGGCATCGAGGAGGACATCCGTGCCGAGCGCACCGCGACCCGCTCGCACCGAGAGAGCGGGCGTCGGCGCACGCACCGTCCCTGGCAGGTCCTGTTTGCGCGATTGGAGGAGCGAGGTGATGCGGACCTGGCCCCGAAAGGGACCGATGGAAAATGCGACCGCGCGTTGTCCGAGGAAGCTGAGCTCTGCGTGCCCTGCATTCTTTCGTTCCGCGAAGACGGGTGCCCCACCCGAAGATGCGAGCGGGTCCAGGTACTCGAACTCGCCACTCGACCTCGACATACTGAGACATACGGTCGTTTGGGTTCGAACCGCTTCGACGCCGGTCACGAGGCATGTTCGCGCGCGTGCAGAGCCGAACGAGCCGACGGAGCCGAAGACCTCCGCGCGCCTCCTTCCGTAGGCCGCCGGCGGGTCGATCGAGAGCGTTCCACCGAGAGAGCCTCGGCCGAGGGTCGCCGGAGCGAAGGTGCGATGGACGCGCATCGTCGAGCCGGGCCAGAGTGGGATCGTCGAAAGATCGACCGTCGGGTCAGGTCCACTCGAAAGCGGAATGCCTGCAAGATACACCATTAGCTGATTCGAACTCGTGCCTCGAACCTGCAAGGTGGCAAAGCCGTCGTCGGCGCCGAGTCTACGCACGTGGAGACCCGGTTGCGCTTCGAGAAGGCTCGCCGCATCCGTCGTCGTTCGCGTCGTACGACCTTCCTCGATGCGGTTCGTGAACGCCCCTGCGTTCGACCCACGCACCCGCACCTCTTCCGGACCGTTACCGGCTGGGCTGGCATCTTTTCCTGCCTCGGCGGAAGGATCGTCCGCGTACGCCTTGGTCGGACACGCAAGCCCGAGCGCGAGGGCGAAAAGCGCGGGTCTCTTCCAGCGCTTGGGGCGGGCGAAGCCGGGCTTTTCGTCAGCAGCAGGCACGGTAGTCGGCTATCGCATCTACCGTGGGAAGCCAAGAAGCACCGCTGGCCGCAGAGCGAGGCATGCTGCTAGACTGGACTTCATGACCTTGGGTCGCATCCTTCTGGCCATCTTCGGGGTGGCCTTCTTGATGATCGTCCACGAGACCGGACACTTCCTCGCGGCACGTCGCTTTGGAATGCGTGTACTCACCTTCTCCATCGGGTTTGGTCCCGCATTGTGGAAGTACAAGCCCAAGAACAGCCCGACGACGTTCCAAGTGGGGCTCATTCCGTTCATCGCCTACGTCAAGGTTGCGGGCATGAACCCTTTCGAAGAGGTCGACCCGAACGACAAGGGAAGCTACGCGAATGGTTCTCTGTGGGCTCGCATCGTCACCATCTTTGCGGGCCCTCTCGCGAACTACCTGTTTGCGACGGTCTTCATCTTCGTCGCGCTCGTTGGATGGGGCAAGCGTGAGCTCGACGTTCGGAGTGGAAGCGAAGGCGTAGGCGTTCACGTTTCACCCGAGCCCGGCGGACTCGCAGCCCAAGCGGGCATGCAGAAGAACGACTGGATCGTCGCCATCAATGGTAAGCCGATTCCCAACTGGCCGGAGCTCTCGAAAGCGGTCAGCAGTCACCCGAACGAAGAGCTCGACGTCGAGCTCGAGCGAGACGGCAAGCCCGTCCACATCAGGCCGCGCGTCGCCAGCACAGGGCGCATTGGAGTCCATTCCATCAGCAAGTCCGTTCCTGTCGGCGTCGGTGAGGCGGCGATCGCATCGCTCAAGCAGCCCCCGCTCGTCGTAGCCGGAACGGTCGTCGGTCTCGCGCGTATGATCACCGGCAAGGAGCCGCCGGACGTCCAAGGCGTGAAGGGGATCGTCACCGAGGTCGCCAAGGCCTTCGAAGATGGTCCTGGGGACGGCCTTCAATTCTTGGGACGACTCAGCGCGTATCTCGGCGGATTCAACCTATTGCCGCTCCCCGCGCTCGACGGCGGAAGACTCATGTTCTTGCTCTACGAGGCCATCGCCAGGCGCCGAGCGAACGAGAAGACCGAGGCCATGATCCATTCTGTCGGCCTGCTCATGTTCCTGGCTGTCATGCTCGTCGTGACGGTCCGCGAGTTCCTCCCTTCGAAGTGAGTGCTCCCGCCGGCCGTCGGGTTTCGCGTCGACTTGCCTGATTCGTAGAGGCTTTCTTGACCGCTGACGTCGAGTGAGGTTTCTTCTATCGCGGAGGATCGATAGAACCAATGAAGAGTACGAACCTGGCGCGCGTGATCGCCGCACTTACTGTCAGCACCGCAACCACCTTCATGGTTGCAAGTTGCAGCGATTCGGCGACCACTACGGATGCAGGCTCTAGCTCTAGCTCCAGTTCGACCTCGAGTTCGAGTTCTGGGGGCACGGACTCCGGTGGCCTGGACTCGGGCGGGAACGACTCGGGTGGGAACGACTCCGGCCCGACGGCAACGTGTACCGACGCGAAGAAGAACGGCTCGGAAACCGACGTCGACTGCGGCGGCTCTTGCGCTACGAAGTGCGCGGACGGCAAAGGCTGCGCCACCGGGGCGGACTGCGTCGCAGGCCTCGTGTGCAATGGCTCGAAGGTGTGTGTCGCTCCGACGTGCGCCGACGGCGCCAAGAATGGCACCGAAACCGACGTGGACTGCGGCGGCAGCTGCTCCACGAAGTGCGCAGACAACAAGGGCTGCAGCGTACCCGCCGACTGCACGAGCACCGTGTGCACCGCGAACAAGTGCGTTGCTACAGCGACTGCCTGCGCTGACACGGTCAAGAACGGAACGGAGACCGACGTCGATTGCGGCGGTGCGTGCGCGACCAAGTGCGCCGACAACAAGGCGTGCCTCGTTCCTGCCGACTGCGTGAGCACGGTATGCACTGCCAACAAGTGCATCGATACGGCGACGGCCTGTGCAGACACCGTCAAGAACGGTACGGAGACGGATGTCGATTGTGGCGGCGCCTGTGCGACCAAGTGTGCGGCGACGAAAGCCTGCAAAGTGCCGGGCGATTGCGCCAGCGGCATCTGCACCGGCAACGTCTGCCAGTATCCAAAGGATTGTAGCGAGATCAAGAGCGTCGACAACGGCGCCGCCAGCGGCAAGTACATGATCGATCCCGACGGAGCCGGTGGGGTCGACGCCTTCGATGTTTGGTGCGACATGGGAACAGACGGTGGCGGTTGGACCATCGTTTCCTCCCACGCGGGGGCAGACGGTCAGCAAGGGTTCACCAGTGACGTCGCACTGACCGCTGGCAACGCTCTGAATTTCGAGGCTTGGAACCTTACGCGCGCGCAGAAGGTGGCGCTCAGCGCGCTCGAAACGGAGTCCATCTTCGTGCGAACGGGGGGCCTCTGGATCAAGGCGAACAAACCGATGTTCGACGCCGACTTGACCGTGGCTTCGAAGGACAAGTCCTATGTGGTCACGCTCACGTCGAGCAGCGGAGCCGTGGCGAACAACGCGCGCATCGGGTGGACGAACTACCAGATCACGGGTGGTGGCGACTATGGCGTGGTGACGAATACCTTCGACTTCCACAATCAAGTCCAATACCGCTACCTCAACAACGGCTGCGGAGGTCACTATCTCTATAGCTACTCGAACGTCAACCAAGACGGTGACGCCGCCTACAACGTCAACACGGCGCTCGGAGGTTGGACTGCGACTGCGGGTTGCTCGTCGCTCGAAGGCGGCAGCATGAAGGTGTACGCGGCCATGCGCCGTCCCTGACATCACGCATTCGCGAGTGCGCGAGAGGGGTCCCGTCGTCCAAGCGACGCGGACCTCTCTTTCGTTCGTCCGGCCGCGCACGTTGCTCGATCGAGCGTGAGGCCCGGCCCGGAGGTCGTGAGGCTGCGAACTGCTTGCTAGGAAGCTCGGTGGCGCAGGCGCGCGACGAACTGGAATTCGCTGCGGGTGACGACGCGCCAAGGAAGGTTGTGCACTTCGAAGGGCCACTGGAGCGAGTCGACGGTGCCGCCAGCCTCGTTCGTCATCTGAATCCACTCGGCTGGGGAGAAGTACGTGCCGCGCACGAAGATCCCTTGCGCGTAGTTTCCGACCACGTCCATCGCGAGCAAAATCGCGTTCGAGATCGGTCCGAGACGGAAGTGATCCTTCACCAAGATGGCGCCCTTGGGCTTCGTGACGCGGAGGGCTTCGCGAAGGACCTGCGTCGCATCGGAAGTGTGGTGGAGTACGTCGCTGATCGTGACGAGGTCGAACTCTGCGTCGCCGAAAGGCAAGTGGAGGCCGTCGTAGCTCTTCGCTTCGATGCGGCAGTTCGGCTGAATCTTGATGTCGGCTCCGCGCACCGATTCCGCACCGACGAGCCTCGCCACGTTTTGCGCGAGAAGCCCGTCGCCGCAGCCGATGTCCAGCATGGTGCGCGAGCCGGTCGGCGCGAGGTCGGCGAAGGCGCGCGCAATGCGTTCGGCGCGCGGCACCGAAACGCTCGCGAAGTGTAAGCCGAAGATCCCTTTCGTACCGCTTTCCGCCGCCATGGGTCCCCTTTCATTTGCACGGTTTGCATTCATTTGCGAGACTCTTCCCCCCTATGGCTTCTGCTTTTCCGCTCGACCTCCAGGCTGTCGGCTACTCCTACGTGGAACGACCCAACACCGTTCTGCTCGACCTTCTGCGGCGCCACGTCCTTTCGAAGAAGGCCGGACAGGCCCGAATCCTCGACGTGGGATGCGGCGCGGGGGCGAACATTCGGGCCCTCCGGAAAGACCCCAGCACGAAAGACGTGTTCATTCTGGGCGTCGAGCCCAACGAAAAAGCCTCGAAGTTGGCGGCGGAGGTCTGCGATGAGGTCTTCAACGGCACGACCGACGCATGGCTTGCGACGAACCCCTCGGCGGAATTCGATGCGGTCGTCATGTCCGACGTGCTCGAGCACATTCCGGACCCGCTGCAGTTCTTGCGGAGCCTCGCCGCCTATCCCGGCGTGAAGAACGCGCGTTTCATCGTTTCCGTGCCGAACTACGCAGTTTGGTACAATCGCATGAACACGCTTGCGGGGCGGTTCAAGTATGCCTGGTCTGGGCTCTACGATCGTACGCATGTTCGCTTCTTCACGCGTGAGTCGGTGCAAGAGCTCATGAAGCATGCCGGCCTCCACACGGTCGACGACGCGTGCACGCCCTCGCTCGTGCAGTCCATGGCACCCCTGCTTCGCTCGTTCTTCGAAAAGGACGTCGCTGCGGGCAATCACCTTTCTCTCCCCGAATCGAAGGCCTTCCGGACCTACGACAACTGGGTCGAGCCGGTCGAAAAGAAGGTCTGTTCGATTTGGCCCGAGCTTCTCGGCTTCCAAATCGTGACGGTCGCCTCGGTCGGCTGATCGTGGCCGAGCTCTCGCGTCAGCTGATCGAAGGGCTTCCGAAGAACGGCGCCACCGACCCCATCGAGTACTATCGTCGACCCTTCGTGGGCGCGCTCTATCGCGAGCGCATCAACATGGGCCTGCGCCTTCTCGGGCGTCGTCACTACGACAGCGCGCTCGAGGTCGGCTATGGCGCAGGCGCTGTTCTCCTGGCCCTTTCGAGTGCGGCGTCGAAGCTTTCGGGCATCGACCTCGACGCGGACCCGAGTATAGCGAGCGGGCTGCTCGCGCAGCGAAACGTGAAAGCCGACCTGCGGCAAGGGAGCGTGTTCGAGCTGCCCTGGGGCGAAGGCATGTTCGATCTCGCGGTATGCTTCTCCGTGTTCGAGCACCTCACGGAGTACCGTGCCGGCCTTCGAGAAGTCGCGCGCGTGCTGCGCCCAGGGGGACATTTCTTGCTCGGCATGCCGGCCGTCAATCGGCTCATGGAGCTCGGCTTTTTGGCCATCGGCTTCAAGGGTATCGACGACCATCACGTGACGCGGCCGATGGATGTTCGCAAAGCGCTCGGCGACACCGGCTTTCGCATTCGAAGCACGCGCTACCTAGGTATTCCGCAAGCGCATGCAGCGCTCTACACGACGTGGCTCCTCGAGCGAACCTGAACGACGCCGATGACCGACTATCGAAGCGTTGCGGCGGAAGCCGAAATCGGAGCCGACCGAGAGAAGATTCGGAAAAACGCGCTCCTCGAGGAGATCTACGTGGACGTGTACGATCGCATCCTCGATGCGATTCCTCGCCGAGAATTCCCGCGCGTGCTCGAGATCGGGTCCGGCGGCGGCTTCTTCCAGACTTGCGCTCCATATCTCGTGACGAGCGATTGCGTTGCTGGCGAAGGTATCGACCGCGTCGTAGATGCATGTAAATTGCATAATTATTTCCAGAGCCGTGAACTCGACGCCATCGTCGCCTTCAACGTCTTTCATCACCTCCCGGACGTGACCGGCTTTTTGCGTGGCGCGAGCGACGTGCTGCGGCCCGGCGGGCGCGTCGTGCTCGTCGAGCCGTGGTTCACGCCGCTCGGGCAGTGGTTCTATCGAGGGCTCCACCACGAACCCTCGTTGCTCGATCCGAATGACTGGTCCGTCGCCGGCGAGGGGCGGCTGCTCGGCGCGAATTCGCGTTTGCCGACGAGCGTGTTTCGCGACAGCCCGGCGCGCTTCGCGAAGGAATTCCCCAACCTTCGCGTCGTCGAATGCTCGCCGTTCCACAAGTGGCTCTATCTGATGAGCGGGGGCCTTCGCTTGAACACCCGCGTACCACGCGCACTGGCGCGATCACTGGTCGCACTCGATCGAAAAGTACGCGCGGGCGATGAAGCGACGGGGCTGTTTGCCCGCATCGTCGTCGAACGCGCGTAAGCGAAACGAGTTTTCGGTCAGCGAACTTCGTAGCGACGGTTCGTCTTCACGCGCTCGCCCATGCGATAAGCGGCGGCGATACGGCCGAAGGTCCACACCGTACCCGAGAGCTTTTGGAGCTTCGAGACGCCAACGCGCTCGTAGTACGGAATCGCGTACTCGACGACGTGGTAGCCGGAGCGGGCCGGGAGGATGAGGGTGTCGAGCGGAAGGGCATCGCGCTCACCGCTGAACGCGAACGCGCGGATCACCGACGAGCGGTAGCCGCGCATGCCGCTGTGCACGTCGGTCGTGGGCACGCCGTGCGCGAATTGCGCGGCCGCCGCGAAGACGCGGTTCGCAAGGAAGTTCGGGAGCGGCATCGCCTCGGGACGATGGCGTGTGCGGCTCGCATTCACGACGTCGGCACCATCCTCGAGCATCTTCAAAATCGTCGGGATCTCGGCGATGGGGTACGTGAAGTCGCAGTCGAGATAGATGAGCGCGTCGGATTCGAGCGCCGTCTCGTACATGAGGCGCTCCATGGCGGGACCGTGACCGCGCGGAGGAAGCTGACGAACGACCCGGCAGCCGAGGCCACGAGCGATCTCCGGCGTGCGATCGTTCGAGCTGTCGATGAGGAGGATGTTGGCGTCCGGAACGACGTCGCGGATTTCGCCGATCATCTTCTCGACGCTCGGTTCCTCATTGTAGGTGAGCATGCCGATGGTGAAGGAGAGCTTGCCCTTCTTCGGCGGTACGCGGCACACGACGAGGCCCGCATCGACGTAGCGTTCGGGCAGTGTGCTACCGACGAGCATTTCGAGCGGGTTCGTCGCACGGCGAAGGAGCAGGCGCGCCGACGTCTTCATGAACATGCTCGCGTCGCTGCCAGAGACGAGGTTCTCCGCGATGGGGCGGAGCACGCCCGGCACGCTGTCGAAACGCAGGATCTCGAAGCCGCTGTCGTCGAGCGCCGTGACGATGTTGGCCCGCGGGATGCGATCTTCCGCACGCGTGTAGACGAGGAGCTGCCCGCCGTCGGTGAGGCGCTTCTTGGCTTCTGCGAACGTCGCGCGAAGGTCCCACGTCGCGCCGAAGTTCACGACGACCACGTCGAAGCCTTCGGGAGCGCTCTTCAGTGCTTCGAACGTTGGAGCCGGGGTCACCTCGACGGGCTTCAAAGAGACGATCTCACGGCCCATGCCCTCCGCGAGGTCGGCGTCACAGCCGGCGATGAGCAACTTGCGGGGGCGGCCTACGTTGCGGAGAACGACGGTGGAGAAGTCGAGCGTGTCCTGAATGCTGCTTGCCATGGAAGGGGCCTCGAACCGGAAAGAAGGAAGGGAATTCAGTTAGATTTGCCGAGCCGTACCGAAGATTTGCGTGGCGACTTGCGTCACTGCCGCTTTTACGGCGTCGTCGGAAGAAAAGCGAACGCGGAATCCAAGCGCGGCGAGCTTTTCGGGGTTGATGAGTGATTTGGGAACGTCGCCGGGCCACCCGCGATCGGTCGTGCCGTAGACGATTTTCGCCTTGGGATTGGGGCTCGCAGCGACCACGAGCTCGGCGATGCGCTTGACGCTCGTCCAGTCGGCCGGAGCGAGATTGTAGATGCCGAGCGGCTCTTTCGCGTTGCCCAGCACGTGCAGAAGGCCCGCAGCGCAGTCTTCGACGTGGAGGTAGGGCTTGGCCTGGGTGCCGTCGCCGAGGACCTGTAGTTCTTCCGGCGTTGCCTGGAGCTTCTTGCAGAAGTCGAGGATGGCGCCGTGCGTGGCTCGCCCGCCAACGACGTTACCGAAACGGCAGATGGACCCGTGAAGGCCGAAGCATTCGACGTATGCCGAGATGAGCGCCTCGCCGGCAATCTTGCTGGCGCCATAGAGTGAGATGGGAAGTGCGCCGAGCTCGCCTTCGCTGCATTGTTTGTCGGTCGGTCCGTAGACGGTTCCGCTCGACGAAAAGACGAAGCGTTTGACGTTCGAGAGACGTGCCGCCTCGAGGGCGTTGTAGGTGGCGATGGTGCCCTGCTCGAGATCGAGGCGCGTCCGCTCGAGGCCCCAGCGCGCTTCGGGGTTTGCGGCCAGGTGGAAGATGGCGTCGTGGCCAGCCGTGGCCTTCGTGAGCGCATCCAAGTCGAGGGCGTCGCCGCGAACGATGGCGACCCGACCCGACGGCATCGATTTCGCGAGGAACTCTTCTTTGCCGACGGAAAAATTGTCGAAGACAGTGACCGAATCTCCGCGGGAAACCAGCTGATCGATCAAATGGCTGCCGATGAAACCGGCGCCGCCCACGACGAGTACTCTCATGCGGGCGCATGATAGTCGGCCGAGGCGGGTCTCGGGGGTGAAAAACGAACGCGTTCAGACGTTCAAACGTTCAGGGCACGCGAGTGCGCGTCAGGGCAGCGCCTTGAACCAATCCCACGTGAATTGGCGATACTCTGGCCGGACCGTGTGATTCCATTCGTTCGGCCAACCCGGATCGAACCAGGTGTCTTCGCAGAACATGACGCTGCCAGGCGATTTGCAGTTGTTTTGCGTGGTGCAGTTGAACGTCTGGTTGCCGGGAGTCGATTGGAGCGAGCATCCGTTGAAACCCGCCCAACGATCGCGGTTTTCGTAGCCCCACGCAATGAGCTCGTCCGGATCCTTGGTGCGGTGCGTGATGAGCACCGGCAAGCGTCCGCAGGCATTGCCCGGGCCGCCCTTGCTTCCGTCACCGACCGAAATGGCCTTCACGTAGCCGGCTCGCAAGCAGCCGAGGTGACTCATGAAGATGCCACCATTGCTGAAGCCGAAGCCGAGCACCCGTGACGGGTTGATACAGTAGTTGTCGGCAAGGACCTGCATCATTTCGTCGAAGAACTTGATGTCCTTCATGCCGAATTGGTCCCACTCCGGCCCGTCGGAATCGGGGAAGACCGTGAGACCGTCGTTGCCGACTTGCTGGTCCATGCTGAACCACGACTGGAATGCCGGGCCATTCGTGTACCAGCCGCTGTAGGTGAGCGCGACCGGGTAGTTCGTATCGGGGTCGTAGTTGTTCGGACCCCAAACATGGAACGTGCGCCCAGATGGCGTCGTGTGGGTCACGTTCTTCAGCGCGCCCTTCGGAATGCCGCAACCCGCGCTCGTCGTGGGAAGAACCGGCGGCTGCCACTGCCACGCGTCGACCGGGTCAATCTTCGCGTCCGCGTCGTTCTTCGATTGTCCGCCGTCGGTTTGGGCGTCTTCCTCCGTCGGCGTCGGTGCGTCGGTGCAGCCATTTCCGCTGCATCCGTCCACCGCACCCCCTCCGTCGGCCAACGGGGTCGTTTGCGTGTCTCCGCACGCGATACCGGCTGCGGTGGCTCCGAGGATCGTACACGCCCAAGCGAAGTGACGGATGTTCATAAGATAGTCACAAAGTATTGCTTCGACGCCGGGGCGAGTCAACGTCCGAACCCACAAAGAAAAGAGCATCGAGAGGGCGCCGGGTGTGGCAGAAGTGTCATCCACACCTTCATGGGAAGGACCCAGCGGTCGCACCTCAGGAAACCATGGCCCTCGAGAACCAAGCACGACTGACGCCGGAGTGGGAGCAGTACTTCCAGCGCCTCCTTTCCTCCGAGCCGCATTTCAAGGGGCCTCGCGATGCGCTTCGCGAGGACATGATTCACGCGCTGAGGCTCGCCATTCCGCCAACGGCGCGCGTGCTCGAGGTAGGGGTCGGTTCGGGCGCCACCCTCTCGGCGCTGCCCAACGAGGAGCGCGTAGGGGTCGACATCCTGCCGGAAGCGATTCGTGTCGCGCGCGGGCTCGACCCGACGATGCGCCTCTCGGTGGCAGATGCGCTTACGCTCGAGCTCGGCGAAAAATTCGATGCCATCATCTGCGACCGCCTGTGTCACACGGTGAGCGACGTACAACAGCTCCTCCAGCGCCTCGCGATGCACCTCACGGGCGACGGTCGCATCTTCATGACCTGCTTCAATTTCCTCTGGTCACTCCCCCTGGGGGCGGGTGAACGCCTCGGTCTCAAGGTGCCTTCACCCCGAGAGAATTGGTTTTCCGAGGCCGCGCTCGCCGACCTCTTCCGTTTGGCCGATCTCGAGGTCGTACGAAGCGACGACCGGCTGCTGCTCCCCGCGCGGCTTCCGCTCGCCTCCGCCATTGCGAATCGCTTTCTGGCGAAGGTGCAACCGACGCGCAACTTCTCGCTCTATCGCCTCTACACGCTCGCGAAGGTCTCACGAGGCGCTGCGACCAAGCCGAAGGTCACCGTGGTCGTGCCCGCGCGAAACGAGGCCGGAAACATCCAAGCCGCCATCGATCGCACACCGGTGATGGGGAGCGGCACCGAGCTCATTTTCGTCGAAGGCAACTCCACCGACGATACGTGGCCGACCATCGAAGCCGCGGTTGCCGCGTACGAGGGTCCGCTCACGCTTCGCGCGATGCGCCAGCCCGGGAAGGGAAAGGGGGACGCCGTGCGCGCGGGTTTCGCCGAGGCGACGGGCGACATCCTCATGATCCTCGATGCGGACCTCACCGTCCCGCCGGAAGAGCTGCCGAAATTCTACGACGTCCTCGTCTCCGGCAAAGCCGACTATGTGCATGGTACACGTTTGGTGTATCCCATGGAGGACGAAGCGATGCGGTTCTTGAATCGCATCGGGAACACATTCTTCGCGGAGGCGTTCAGCTTCTTGCTCGACCAGTCCATCAAAGACACTTTGTGTGGAACCAAAGTGCTCTGGAAGAACGACTACGAGCGAATCGCACGGAACCGCAGCTACTTCGGTGATTTCGACCCCTTCGGTGACTTCGATCTCATCTTCGGTGCTGCGAAGCTCAATCTTCGCATCCTCGAAGTCCCGATTCGCTACAAAGCCCGTACGTACGGCGAAACGAACATCTCGCGCTTCCGCCACGGGCTCATCCTCCTGCGCATGAGTGCGTTTGCCGCCAAGAAGATCAAATTCGTCTGAGGCCTCCCATGTCGACCACTCGAAAGAAAGCGCTCATCATCGGCGTCACGGGCCAAGACGGCTCGTACCTTGCGGAGCTCTTGCTCGAGAAGAGCTACGAGGTCCACGGTATCGTCCGCCGCGCGAGTACGTTCAACACGGGGCGAATCGAGCATCTCTACAAGGATCCTCACGACCCCAATGCGCGGCTCATGCTGCACTACGGCGACCTCGCCGACGGGACGAGTTTGCGTCGCATCCTGGCGCGTGTGCGTCCCAGTGAGGTCTACAACTTGGGCGCCCAAAGCCACGTGCGCGTCTCGTTCGACGAACCCGAGTACACCGCCGACGTCGTCTCCACGGGCACGCTGCGACTCCTCGAAGCGGTTCGCGACTATGCGCAAAGCACCGGCGAGCCCATCCGCGTGTATCAAGCGGGGTCGAGTGAGATGTTCGGCTCGGCGCCGGCCCCGCAGAGCGAGTCGACGCCGTTCCAGCCGCGAAGCCCCTACGCCGTCGCCAAGGTCGCTGCGCACTACTTCGCCATCAACTATCGCGAGAGCTACGGTCTCTTCATCACGAACGGCATCTTGTTCAATCACGAGTCTCCGCGTCGTGGTGAGACGTTCGTCACGCGGAAGATCACGCGTGCGGCGGCTCGCATCAAACTGGGCTTGGAGCAAAAGCTCTATCTCGGCAATCTCGACGCCCGTCGCGACTGGGGCTACGCGAAAGACTATGTCGAAGCGATGTGGCTCATGCTGCAACAGGACAAGCCAGACGACTACGTCATCGCGACCGGGGAGTCCTACTCCGTGCGCGACTTTCTCGACCGAGCGTTTGCCCACGTCGGACTCGACTGGAAGAACCACGTCGAGGTGGACACGCGGTACTTCAGGCCCACGGAAGTCGACTACCTCCGTGGCGACGTCTCGAAGGCCAAGTCCAACCTGGGCTGGGCGCCGCGGCTCTCGTTCGACGAGCTCGTGAAGCTGATGGTCGAGTTCGACTTGAAACGCGCGCATCGCGACAAGGAACTCGGCGTCTTCAATGCGGCCGTCGCCGAGGGAAGTGCCCGTGGCTAAGGTATTCGTGGCCGGGCACCGCGGCCTCGTCGGCTCGGCGCTCGTACGGCGTCTCGAGCGAGAAGTCGGCGTTTCCCTTGTCGTTCGTACGCGGCAAGAGCTCGACCTGACGGACGCAGGAGCGACGCGCGCCTTCTTCGAGGCGGAGCGACCGACCAATGTCTATTTGGCGGCCGCAAAGGTCGGCGGCATCCTGGCGAACGACACGTACCCCGCAGACTTCTTGCGGGAAAACCTGCTCATCCAAACGAACGTCTTCGAGGCGGCTCACCGAGTTTCCGTTCGCAGACTCGCCTTCCTCGGCTCCTCCTGCATCTACCCACGCCTTTGCGATCAGCCCATTCGCGAAGAGTACTTGATGACCGGCCCCCTCGAGCCCACGAACTCCGCCTATGCGATCGCGAAGATCGCTGGCATCGAAATGGCTCGCGCCTACCGCAAGCAACACGGGATGCATGCCATTTCTCTCATGCCGACGAACCTGTATGGCCCTGGAGACAACTTCGACCTCGCAGGGTCTCACGTCCTTCCAGCGCTTCTCCGAAAGATGGTGGAGGCGAAGGAGAGCGGCGCACCGAGCGTCACGATATGGGGGAGCGGGACTCCCAAACGCGAATTCTTGCACGTCGACGACCTCGCCGATGCCGCTGTATTCCTCATGAATCACTACGATTCGCCAGACCCCATCAACGTCGGCGTCGGTGACGACCTCTCCATTCGAGACCTCGCGGAGCTCATTCGTAGTGTGGTCGGTTTCGAAGGCGAGCTCTCCTTCGACACGCAAAAGCCCGATGGAACGCCGAGGAAATTACTCGACGTATCGAAGCTGCATGCGCTCGGTTGGCGCGCGAAGATAGGCCTCCGCGAAGGCATCGCGTCTACGTTGCGGTGGTACTTGGACCATCGCGCCCCTCGCTGACGATGCTCGTTCACGAAGTCGTGGCTGCACTGGTGTATCTGCTGCCCATTGCGCTGGGCGTGGTCGCCCTCACGGTCGCACGAAAGAGCCTCACGGAGATCGCACTTTGGGTTCCCGTTTTGGTCACGGCGGACCTTCTGGCCATCGGCGTGCTCTCGGTCGTCGCCCCGCTTGGAACTGCCGCCTTGCTCGTGCGGGGCCTCGAAATCGTGGCGCTTGGCATCGCGGGCGTGCGTTTCCGAGAGAGAACGTGGTCCGGGGTCGTGCTCTTGCGCCGCCATGGCGCCGCCTTTGCGATTTCCATCGGCGCCGCTGTCGTGGCGGTCGCGCCCTACGTCGAGACATCGCACACGCTCAATATCTGGGATCGCAATTGGCACGCGCCGCTGGTTGCGTCGATCGAGGGGCAAACGTTCCCCTTCGCGAACGTCTACGAGGCCGGGTCACGACTGCACTATCACTTCTCCGGGGACCTTCTTGCAGCTTGTTTTCGGGCGTTCTCGTTCGACGCGCTTTCTTCCGCGAGCGCGCTCTCGCTCGCGCACGACGTGTTCATGGGGCTTTCTGCCGGGTGGCTCGCGCTTTTTCTCGTCAGCATCGGCACGCACCGTGTCGTTGCATGGTTCGCTGGAGTCGCGCTCGCCCTCCACGGATGCATTCCGAGAAACTTCGACGGAGATCACGACGGCTACGCATTCCATCTGTTCACGAAGCTCTCGTATCGTCCTCATGTTCCGTGTGCGCTCTTCGCGCTGACGGTGCTGGCGGCGCTCGTGACGCACCTCGCACTCGCAACGAGAGAGGAGGTGCGCGTTGTCTCCGGCGTGAAGCCCCTCGCGCTCGGGGCGGCGACCTTCCTCGCAGGTATGTCGGACGAATCGTCCACGGTCGTCTTTCTCTGCGGGATGGGCGCGACCTTCCTGCTTGCGCCCCGCATTTTCGGAAGCACGCGCACGCGAGGTCTTCTGCTTCTCGCATTCGCGGGCATGGTGTTTCTCGTCGTCACGATGCTCGTGACCGGGTCGCTCGCGTCGCACG
Source organism: Polyangiaceae bacterium (assembly GCA_046351415.1). Classification (GTDB taxonomy): domain Bacteria; phylum Myxococcota_A; class Polyangia; order Polyangiales; family Polyangiaceae; genus JABFRG01. The sequence goes on from JAXLYO010000013.1 coordinate 171,763, forward strand.
GCGTGGTGAACAAATCGGTGTGGCACGCACCCCGGCTCGCATGCGTGCTTCGGCCCGACGAGTTGAAGCTGAGTGAGCCGAGCAATGTCCGAATGCTGCTCGTCGTGTGTGCTCCGCCCATCACGTTCTTGTTGGCGACGACACTCGGCGCAGCCCGAATCGCTCGCTCGGCAGATGGCGCGCGTACGCGTGCTTTCGGAGCGGCCTTGTTTGGCGGGGTCGTGCTCTCGGTGTGCTTGTTTCTGGGGACTTGCCTCACCGTGAACGGGGTGGCCAACGAATCGCAGCGCTTCTTCGTTGCCCCTTTCGTCGCGAACCTCGTGGTGGCCGCGGTCTTTTTCGGTCACGTTCGTGGTCCTTCGCGTGCTCTCACGCTCGTCGCGTTGGTTCTTCCAGCTGCCTACACCCTGTACTTCTTGCGCGTCCAGCTACGAGAGGAGACCGCGTCACGCATGGGCGAGACCGTTCCGACATGGCGTGACGATCTCTACCGCATCGACTGCCATCGTGACGTCGGCGCTCGCTTTGGTGAACGACCCTCTGCGTACTACCTCGACGAAGAGGCGTTCATGACGTTCGCGAGTTGCCGGCCTACGTATCTTCCGGGGGCCCGTGCAGTGCAGTGGCCCCTCAAGGTCTACCCACTCGTCGTCTCGAAGGACCAGCTGGGGGACCCCGCTGTGCGCGAGAGTCACGTGGCTATCTGCCGGGCCGATGGTCGAAACGATGTGTTCTGCACGCATTTGCGTTCCGTGCGAGCGTGCGCGGCCGAGGGCGAACGCTTCCTTCGATGCTCGTTCTCGGTGGCCGACCTCCCCCGGTCGCTCTGAGTCCGACCATTGTGAGGCTGCGGGCTGTCGCACAATCATCCAGGGACAGCCCCTAGCGCGCGTAGACCTCGATTTCGGAAAGCGCGATGTACCCGAACGTCGGCATGCGGACGCGTACGTAGCGCGCTTGCGCCTCGAATGTCGAAAGCCACGGGGCTCGCTGACTGAAGGGAGGGCTGCGGCCACTCTTGTACGTGAACGAATGCCCGTCGTTCGAGACTTCGAGGACGAGGGGGACCGATTCGTTCGCGTACCCGTCACCACGAGGGTAGACGATGACCCGGCGAATCTTCTTTTCGGCGCCAAGATCGACAACGACCCATGGCTCGCGTTCTTTCTGCGTGTGAACGCCGAAGTCGCTCTCGACCTTGCCGTTGGCGGCGCCTCGTGGGTCGGGCGTCCCGGGCAGCTGAGAGCTCGCTGTGACGCGCGCGTGCAGTGCGAGATTCTCGCCTCGCCAGAAGTGACTCACGAGAAGGTACAGCACGTAACCCACGGCCACACCGATGGCCGTGAGTCGTGAAATGCGCGCGAAGCGAACGGCAACGCGCGTCCTCGGTTCGATGGCCGCGAGCAACTCTCCACAGAGTGCGCCGAGCGCTTGGTTGTTCGACGCGACTTCGGCGGGTGGGGGTGCGCTGCTTTCCGGCCATGTATCGCGGTCGCGGGACAAGAGCGCCTCGATGGGTCGACCGGCGACATAGGCGAGGAGCGCGTCACGCGCAGTTTGCCGACTCGGGCATTCCGGGACTTCGTTTCGAACGGTGCTCGCGTGTGCTTCCGCGAGATAGAGCAGGGCTTCCTCGTAGAGACGGTAGGCTACGAGTGCGTCGCTCGGGTTTGGGTTTTCCGTCGCGGCGCGGATGAACGTGGAGGCACGCGCCACCCGATCGGAGACGAACGCCTGGAGCGCCGGCGGACGCGAAGCCACCTTCGACGTGGCTTCGCGTTGCAGAAAGAACTCGCGCACGTCCTCCACAATCATGGTGCCTTCGTCTCCACGCTGTCTCCTTTGCCACCGAGAAAGGCGAGGCGCTTGCGGAATAGGACGAGGAGCGCAATGGTGAAGAGCGCCACGAACAGCGTGGGCACGAGGGTACGAGGCCTATAGCGAACCGTGACTTCGCCAGTGGAGCGGTGAGGCTTGAACCCGACTGCATGGGCGACCTCGACGATGTCCGCCCCTTGGACCGTCCAGTTCGGATCGAAGTTCATGTTGTAGACGACCGTTGCATCGCCCTCGAGACCCTCGAACGCGATCGTTGCGCGGTTCGGTGACCAGCTCGTGATGCGCGCGGTTCCAGCGCCGCCACCTGCCACGTACGCTTCGCCGTGATAGTTGCTGCCGCCGCGTGCGACAGCACCCTTTGGGTCAGCGCGATCGGGAACACTGTAGCAACCGACGAACCCGTCGTTCGAGAGCATGGCGGGGAACGATGGACCCGCCCACGCGCCGGGCGGGTCGTAGTTGTAGGGAGGCACGGCGATCTGCTGGAACTCGTTTCGCCACGTCGTCTGGGGCATGTTCAGCGTGAACGCTTCCGTCATGCAGTGCTGCGAAACGGTCGCCATGTCCGTGAGCAAAACCGCGAGTGCGGCGATGCCGACCAGGTCGACCCAGAACAAGGACGCGTAGCGCCACAAGAACCGTCGCTCCACCCAAGCCACGAACGCGAGCGTGAGCGCGAGAATGGCCATCGCAATGAATCGACTTGGCACGTGCTGTGAAGAAAAGACGGGCAAGTCGTGAAGGAGTGTCCAGGGCGCCATGGGGCCGAGCGCGCCGAGCGAGAGCACGATGAACACGACACCGATGACGTTCAGCGGCCACTCACGCGGTCCGCGACCGAAGTACAGAACGAGCATCATGGCGACGACGGAATACCAGCCGACGTACACGCCCCACTCGTGCCACCCGTACGCAGGCACGGTCGTCACGGCGTGAGAGAAGCTCTGCTCCGGTGACGTCAGCATCGCACCGAGTTGTTCGATGTTGATGGATTCGGTCGACTCGATACGGCGCGAAAAGCGCGTCATGACGTCCGCGATCGCCACCATCTTCGGCGATGCGAGTCCCACGCCGATCGTGCCCATGAACGCGAGCGCACGGATCGGTGCGGTGCTTCGCATTTGGGCCGCGCGGAGGAGCGCGAAGAAAATGAGCAGGAGCGCCGTGTGAGGCACGGGATAGATCCCGCCGCCGTAGACCATGAGCGCAAGTGCAATACCGCCGCCGATGACGAAGCGACCTCGTCCGCGTTCGAGAGACCGCTCGAAGAAGTACAAAACGAGCGGGGTGTACGCGAAGACCAAATACCAGGCGTGGCCTGCAGCGACCTGAAGTGCCCAGCGACCGTTGAGTGAATAGACGGCCGCGACGAACACGCGGAGGGCGACGCTACGCGTGTAGCGTCCGGCGAGAAGGTAGCTTCCCACCAAGCTGATGAGTGCGCTGCCGACGACCTCGACGCGCAACGCGAGCACCATCGGCATGGTGAGGTATACCGGCAAGAATGGAGAGACGAGATTCGGCGCGCCTTCCGCGTAGCCGAATGCGGCGAAGCCGCCGCAGAGATACGGGTGCCAAAAGGGAAGCTCTCCGTATTTCTTGATCGAGAGCACCGTGATGTAACGATATGCGGCCGCGGAGTCCCAATCGTGGAATCCCATCTTCCGAAGGTCGAAGAAGATGGGAGCGAGCACGGTGAAGAGCAGGTAGAGCAATGTCGCCGCTGCGAACGCAGTCAAGACCCACGAGCGGTTCGGCGAGAGACGCATGCGCGAGCGCGGCTTCGGCATCGGCTCCGGCGGTGCCGGTGACGAGCTTTCGGTGGCCGCGGGCGGCGGAAGCGGCGAAGGGGGCGTCGTCATGCGTACGAGACAGCCACAATTACCAAAGCGCGCGCTCGGGCGTCCACGCCCCATTTCGCACGTGGCCTTTTTCCTCGGGCCGGCTCGGGACCCAATTTTCCCCAGGGCGGGAGAGGGCAAGGTATCATCCCCGCGCTTCGATGCTTCTCGATCCAGCGCTCGCCACGCGCCTCGCCCGCATGCCTGTCGTTCGCCTCGTCGTAGCGGGGCTCTTCATCGCGCTTCACGTGGTGGCCTTTTCTGCCATGGGTCGCGAGCGGTTCAATCTCCCACTGGTGGCCCCGACGAGCGCACCGTCCGTTGCATTCTCGCGACCCAATCTCCCACTCGTCGGACCACAGGAGCCCGCCGGCTGGCAGCGCATGCTCGTTTCGCGCTGGGACTCTCAGCACTACATCTCGTTCGGACTCCGCGGCACCGAGCTCTGTCCCGCGCAGGACCTTCGGCGCGAGAGCTTGCCGCCGAAGCTCGTCTATTGCGGGTTCAACTTCTATCCTGGCTATCCGGCGCTCGGGGCCATCGTTTCGAAGCTCGGCCTCTCCATCGATACGTCACTCTTGCTCGTCACGTTGCTGGCGACCCTGGCCCTCTTCTACGCATGGACCAGCGAGACGGTGTGCAACGTCATCGGTCGACGTCGTACCTGGCTTGCGCTGTTCTTGTTCAATGTATTTACCACGGGTTTTGCCGTGGTGACGGTTCAAACGGAGGCCGTCACGATCGCCTGCATGTTCGGCGCATTCGTGTGCCTCGAGCATCCACCGGCTGCGCTTCGTGGTGAATCGAAAGAGCGCATCCGAACGGTGCTTGGTCTGCTGCTCGCGGGAGCGGCGAGTGGTTTCCGTGTGACCGGCGCTGCGGTGGGCGGTGCCTTCATCTGTGCACTCGCGTTTCGCATGTGGCGCGAAGGGAAATCGCTGGGGCGCATCGTGACGACAGCCATTTGGGCGACGCCCTTGGCGCTCTCGGGGCAGCTCGCCATCATGGCGTACTACGGCGTCAAGTATCACGACCCGCTGCTCTACGTGCATGCGCATGGTCAAGCCTATGGTCACGAGGCTTCGCTTCTCTCGACGCTCTTTCCGTCACCGGAGCGCGTGCTCGCGTCCATGCAGTACGGTCTTCACGAGGGCATCTTCGTGGTCGCAGGATTCATGTTCCTCGCGCTCGGCCACCGAGAAGCCCTGAGGCGCGCATCGGGAACGGCCAAGGTGTTCTTCTACGTCCTTGCGGTGCTTTGGCTCGGCGTATCTCTGCTCGGTTCGTCCCAGCTCGCGTTCGCGGGCATGAATCGATACTGGCTCGGTGTACCGCTCGTCTTCTTCTCGATGGCGGCCGTCCTCGAACGACGTCCCGCCGCCCTCGGACTCTGGATCGTCGTCTCTCTCTGGCACTACTGGAACGTCGACCTGTGTGTGTACATGGCTGAGCACTCCGCGAGCACGATGTGCAAGCTGGGTCATCAGCCGTGATCGGAAGCCGATCGCGAAGCACACCGGAATCTGGCCTCACGTCGCTCGTGCCTTTCGGCGCGATGTCGCTTTTCGTTCTATTGTTTGGCCGCTACCGGCACGAGCCGTGGGCCGACGAGGTGCAAGCATACCTCATCGCCCATACGACCTCGTGGACGAGGCTCTTCGAAGTATTGCAGCTCGAGGGCGTCGCGCCGCTCTACCACCTCACGTTGAGAGGCCTTTCGGCGGTTCTGCCTCCCTTTTGGGTGCTGCCGGTCGTCAGCGCGACCGGGTACCTGTCTCTCCTGCTTGGCGTCCGCGCCGTGGCCTTTCTCGTCTCGGGAAGACCCACGGCATCGATGGTCCTCGCATGCTTGTTTGGACTCACGGACACGTTCGTCCAAGAGCTCGGCATCGTGGCGCGAAGTTATGGTCTCGGGTTGGGGCTCGCGCTCATCGCGAGCGCGAATGTCTTTCGCGCTGCTACGGGTGATGCGAAGCACCTCCGACGCGCGAGCGTTTGGGTCGCGCTCTCCATGCTCTTTTCGGTCCAGGGGGGCTGCGTTTCGGGGGGCGCCTTCGTCGCCCTCGTTCTGTCTTCCCGCAAAAGCCTGCACGCCCGAACGGCGTTTCGATGGGCGCTGCTACCCTTGGTCGCTCTCGCCATCGATGGTTTTTTCATTCGCCCGAACGTGAACCGAACGAGCCATCAAACGCTGTTCCACGTTCCCGAGCCGAGCGACTTCGTGAGTCGCGCGGCGGACTTGATCGCGGACGGCATTGGCGCGAGTGGGTGGTGGCCCGCCGGGTGGCGTTTCGATTCGAAGGCGCAATTGGTCCTCCCTGTCGTCGTTGGTGTGCTCGGCGCCCTTTCGTACGGCGCGTTCGGTCTCCTTGGCTCGCGTCAGAGAGCCTTCCGAACCCTCGCAGCAGGCTTCGCGTTTGGAATGGTCGCGACGCTGACGATCCAGCTCTTCTTCAACACCGGCTTCTACCGACATCACCTGTTCTTGGTGCAACCGTGGCTCGTACTCGGTGCGAGCGCTCTTCTCGTGCCCCTCCGTGCTGCGCGCGGTGCACGATGGCTCTTCGTGGGCTGCATGTTGCCCCTCGGCATCCACGAGCTCCGCGTCCTGCAGAGCGACCTCGGAAGTGACCTTCATGGTGCCTTTGTCGAAACGCGTGCGCTGCAGGAAAAGCTTCCTCACGGAGCCCACGTCGTCGTGCACGCCCAAGACGCCGTCGCACTCGGCGTTCTCCTCGGGCGCGACGATATCGTGTACCGGAGTTCGAAGAATCATGGGGGAGCGTACACGCGCTTCACGTTGGTCGACCGCCACCTGTTCGACGAGGCAGACGTGCGTGACCTTGTCCAAATCGAGTGTGCTCTCGCGCCGGATCGCACCTACCTTGTCGTGGACAAGGGCATGCACTTTCCCTTCCGAACCGTCGCGTCGGAAGAGGTACGACTCGAAAGGCGAATCACCGCCCAGATCCAGCCCATCGAGGCCTTCCGCGTGGTCTGCGAAACCCTGCAGAAGCCCTGAAAATAGTGGCGAAAGGCGCGCCGCCGTGCGATCCTCCGGCGCCTTCGATGACCGCTTCGGAACCAGCAAAGGAGCCGCTCGGAACGGCTCTCCCGTCGTCTGGGCCACCGTCTCGCGCCGCTGTCGTCGTGCTCGGCTTGGCGGTGTGCGTCGCGGCCTTGGAGCTCGCGCTCCATCTCTCGCAAACGTCGATGCCTTCTCCCGAAGGTGACCTCGCGCGCGCTTCGGCTTTCGTGCGAAAAGAGGTTACGCCGAAGGACCTCATCGTCTTTTCGCCAAGCTGGGTCGACCCGCTCGGGCGCGCGGCCTTTGGCGACCTCATCACGATGGAGCGAGCAGGGTGGTCCGACCTCACTCGCTATCCGCGTGTCTTCGAGGTGTCACTCGGCGGAAAAGATGGGTCGCCGTTCAAAGAGCTCCAGACGACCCGCCGCGAGCAGTTCGGTTCCATCGAAGTACGCGTCCGCGAGAACCGTGGCTACGAAACGATCATCGATGACCTGCTCCCGCGCGTCGCTTTTGCGCCAGGGGCCCCTCGTCTCGACGTGTCGCGCCTCGATGTGGGCAATCACGAATCGATGTGCGCCTTTCGTACCGATCGCGCGAGTGGCGGCCCGTGGGACCCAGCCACGCCTCCCGCGAGCTACGACTGTAGCGGTGGCAGGCTCGGGGCCATCGCCACGATCGACCTCGAATATCGCCCTCGCTACTGCATTGCCGCCGAGGGCTTCGGAGGTGCGCACGCACTGCGATTGCGCTTTCGAGACGTGAGGTTCGGCAAGTACATCGCCGGGCACCACTTCGGTCGCATGGTCTCCGGAGCGCCCTATGGCATCCACACGACAGGTGAGAAGTTCAACGCGCCGCCCGTCTCGGCGGTGTACAGCGTCGACGAGATCTTGCCCGGTGGAAACGGAGCGCTCCGCGAGCGCGAGCTCGGCAGAGTCGAGCATCGCGATGGAGAATCGTGGCTCCCGTTCCGCGTCGAAACAGGGCCTATCGCCGGAGAAAAGGGCGACCTCATCGTGGACCTTCGCGCGCCGGGTTCACCCAATCGAACCTACTGCTTCGAGGCAACCACTCGATGAAGAACCTCCAGCGAGGAGACAGGGCGGTCGGCCTCGGCGTGGCGCTGAGCTACTTCTGGTGGCTCTTTCGCACGACGAAGTCACTGGGCTTCAGTCGCGACGAGAGCTTCTACTTCCACGCTGCCGGTAGCTATGCGGGCTGGTTCAAACTGCTCTTCGCGGGGAAGAAAGAGGCATTCAAGCAGCCCATCATCGACCTCTACTGGAACACGAACCACGAGCACCCAGCCCTCGTGAAAAGTCTTTTCGCGATCTCGTGGATGTTTCTCCACGAGAAGTGGAAGTGGATTGAGCACCCGAGCCTTGCGCTTCGCGTACCGGGTATGGCCTTTGGCGCACTCGGTGTATACATCACCTATCTCTTCGGCTGCCGGCTCCATTCGCGTGTCGCCGGGCTCGCGGCCGCCTTCTCCCTCGCGCTCATTCCGAGCGTCTTCTACCACTCCCATCTCGCATGTTTCGACGTCCCCGTCATGACGATGTGGGCCGTCGCGCTCTATGCGTACTGGCAAGCGACGCACTCGCGTACCTGGCTCACGGCCGTCTGGGCGGGCGTGGCGTACGGGCTTCTCCTCGAAACGAAGCACAACGCGTGGATGCTCCCCGGCGTCATCTTGCCGCACGCCATGTGGGTGTACGGCCGTGCGTCTCAAGGACTCCCGAAGAAGAAGCTCGTGCCATGGCCGTTGCTGTCCATGGCGACCATCGGCCCGGCGGTGTTCTACGCCCTGTGGCCTTGGATTTGGAACGATACGAAAGCGCGCCTCAACGAGTACGCAGCGTTCCACCTTAACCACGAGTACTACAACATCGAGTACCTCGGTCGGAACTACTACGGTCCGCCGTCGCCTCCCTCGTACGCGCCGGTGCTCATCGGTGCAACCGTACCGACCATCACTCTGCTCCTGGCGTTCGTCGGTATCGTGCTCGCGGGGAGGTCGTGGCGCGTTCTCCTTAGGCCTTCTCCGGACGAGAGCGGACGCAGTGTCATCGACGAGGTGTCGGGGCGCCTTCTCGTCCTGCTCGGCATGCTGGTGCCCATCGCGGTCTTCTTCTTGCCGAAGACGCCCATCTTCGGTGGAACGAAGCATTGGCTTCCGGCGTATCCACTCCTGTGTGTCTTTGCGGGCCTCGGCTTCGCAGCGGTAGCGTCCTATCTTTCCGCGTTCATCGCGTCGAAGCCCGCGTGGAAAGACGGCCTCGCGAAGCATCCGAGTATCGCCATCGCGTTTCTCGGCGCATTGTTTTTTGCCTCCCCCGCGCTCGAAACGGCGCACTCGCATCCGTTCGGGCTTTCGACGTACGTACCGACCATCGGAGGCACTCGCGGGGGCGCCAACCTCGGGCTCAACCGTCAGTTTTGGGGCTTCACGACCCAGAGCCTTGCGCCCTATTTCGCAGCGCACGCAAAGCCAGGCGAGAACGTCTTCATTCACGACACGACCGGAGGCGCCTGGCAGGCTCTCCAGAACGAAGGCCGCATGCGCTCGGACTTGGGGGGTAGCATCTGGACCATCCAAGACACGCAGTGGGCCTTCGTTCATCACGAGTTCCACATGATCGAAACCGAGACGAACATTTGGACCGTGTACGGAACCCCGACGCCCGCCTACGTCCTCACGCACGATGGCGTGCCGATCATCACCCTCTACAAGAAGCCTGCAAAGTAGCGCGATGATTGCCTTGGGTCTCCTCTTCACGATGCTGATGAGCGCGGCGGTGCTCGTTGCAAGCGCGTCTCTCGCGTCCCGTGTCGTCTCCCTCAGCCGAGGAGAGCGCGCACTCGCGACGAGCGTCCTTTGGAACACGCTCGTTCTCGCCCCCATCCACGCGCTCGGCGTGATGAACGCGCTGACGCCGCTCTCGGTCGCCGTGGCCGTGCTCCTTCTTTCCGCTGCCGCTTTCGTACTTTCTTCTTCGGGAACGAGCTATCGAGAGCAGTGGAAGCGCACGACGGGCGAGCTCGCGAGTTACGTCGAGGGAGTCTGGTCTCTCGTGGTCGAAGGGCGCAGCAAGGGACCGCTCGGCACGTTCGCGGTCGCCATTCTCGTAGGTGCGCTCGCGTGGTGCATCACGCTCGTGTGGCTCTACCCGTCGGAGAGCTGGGATGGCGTTTGGTACCACGACACGATGGTCGGATACGCGATCCAAAACCATGGCTATGCAACGATAACGCTGCCACTCACGACCGATTCCGCGCTCATCCAGCAGGCCAACGGCTACCCGCGCGACAGCGAGATGATGAGCCTCTGGTTCGTGCTCTTTTCCGATCGGCGGCTCCTCGAACTTCCGAACACGCTCGCCGTGCTTCCTCTCGCACTCGGCACCTATGCATTCTGTCGACGCTACCAGAAGGACGACACGGGCCGCGGAACCGCCGCGGCATGGGCGATCGCCCTCGTCGTGATGCCTGCGGTCCGTCTGCAAATGAGGACGACCTACGTCGACAACTACTTTGCCGCGTTCCACGTGGCGGCGTTCTTCTTCTGCACGCACCCTCGCATGAACGCACGCATCGGGCTTCTTGCAGCTTTGGCTCTCGCGCTCACGCTCGGATCGAAGAGCATGGGCCTTTTGTCGGTGCCGCCGCTCTCTCTCGTCGCCATTCTGTTTCTCGCGCTTCGTGGCGGCTTGCGTGGGTGGAAGACGACCGTCGCCGTGGCCATCGGCGCTGCCGCGATCATCGTCCTGTTCGGTGGATTCACGTACCTGCTCAATTGGGCGCGCTACCAGAACCCCTTCTTCCCCGTTGCCGTGAAATTGGGGCAAAAGACGTTTCCTGGGCCCGTCCCCATCAACTGGGTCGACGTCAATCATTCGCTCTCTGCGCTCCTCGACAACGTCATGTCGGTTCCGGTCCCTGGTTCGGACTACGCGGACATCAAGCATGGCGGCTATGGGCCCGCGGTCGTGTTCTTGACGTTGCCGCTCGCGATGTTCGCGTTCGCGCTGGCCTCCATCAAACTGGTCGGCCGGCTCTTCGGAAACCCACGCACCTTCTTCAGGTCCCTTCGCGCGAGCGACAACATGGACCTCAACGTGGTCATCGTTTTCGTCGTCGCGGCATTCACGCTCTACAAGTCCCCCGCCATCTGGGCAGCTCGCTACAATGTGCACGTCGTCGCGGTGTTCATCGCCGTGGCGCACGCGTTCGCGAGTCGTTGGGGGCGCGTCGGGAACTTCTCGGCGATTTGTGCGGGCACGGCGCTCTCGATGCACGTGATGCTGTGGTACTGGTCGAAGCCCGGGTGGCAATACGACTTCGACACGGTGAAGCTCATGACGAAGCGCAGCGTGCAAGAACGCGCTGCCACTTCGCTCTTGCTCGTGAAGCCCACGGCGCTCGCCCGCGACAAAGACCTTCGCTCTGGCGACAAGGTTTTCTGGTCGGACGACCTGCCGTTCCCCTCCCTATTGTGGAACGAGACCTTCTCGAATCGTCTGGTCTACCGCGCGGCTTGGGACGGCCGAAGCTACGTCGACGCGGCGGAGCGCGAGGACGCCAAGTGGATCGTGGTGGGCCAAGGAAGCAACGCCTTGCTCACCGTTCTCTCGAGGCCGCACGTTTGGGAGCGCGTGGGGCTCGTCCACGCACACTCCCAGCAGCCCTGCTATGCCTACCGCCGCGTCGGTCGATAGCCGCGGCCTCACTCGACTTTCGTGAACTCCATGTAGTTGTGCCCCTGTCTGATCGTCAGGAACTCCTCGTCTTGAAATCGTTTCACGGCGAAGAAGAGCTCCGTTGTGCGAGGAGCCGGACTTGGGCATACGAGTTGCGATACGGCGAAGCCGCCGCTTCCACTGAACTTCTTGTCCCACGCGTACCATTCGGACCGGGAATCCACGACTCCGTCCCTATCGACAATCGATCGGACGCAGCCCCCCTCGAATCGGACGGTCATTCTTCGGCGGCCGCCGGCAAAGGGGGATGTGGTGATGTACCGTGTGAGGACATAGGTGCCTTGGGGGTAATCAGCGTCTGGGTTGAAGACCCAAGGGGTTTCACCCGGGCTCGTCTCTTCGTCGACGAGCGCAGCGCGCCGATCCATGGAAGGGCCGGCGCAAGTAGCTCCGCAGGCACTTGCGCTTTTCGGGCCCGCTTGCCCAGAGGAAGACCCACTGCCTCCGCTCGACGCGTTCGACCCGCTCGACCCGGAGGTACTGGGAGTGTTACCCGATGCGCGTGCGCCATCGCTGCCGCCATCCCCATCGTCCCCAGAGCCCGTGCTCGACCGCCCGTCGTCGACGGAACGGATGAGTCCGCACCCGGTGGCAAAAGAGGAAGACAAAGCAGCGGCCATGACCGCGGGAACAAAGAGGGATCGAAAGCGGAGGACTTGCATCCCATTCAAACTGGCACTTCCGATGCGGGCTGCCATGACCGAGTGGTCGTTGTCCGAAAATGACAATGACGAGAGGATGCCTTCACCGTCTTTGAAAAGGCACTTCAGAGCCGCCAGGTCTCGGCTCCGTGTCGAGATGGAGTGTTGTATACAAGCATTCGAATGCGGCTCGATGCTGCGACCCTAGAACGTGGCCACCACGACGGGTGAAGCTCCCATCGTGGCCGAGAAGCGTTCGATGCCAGGTCGCTTCCGCATGGGGAACCGGAAGCGGTAGACGAAGCCGACTTTCCACAGGGAGCTCGGGATCGACAGCGGCACGTTGAACGTCAGCGTTTGCGGGTCTGGAGTGATCCAACTGAACTGTGCACGGGCGACTACTTTTGCGATGACGCTAAGCCGACGTTCGCCTGCGGCCGGTCCGTCCACACGAATCCAAACTTCTCCCATCCGGACGGCAAAGTCATCCGTTCGGGTTCCAAGCAGCGTGATGCCTGGAGCGAAACTGCGGTCTTCGTGCAACGCGAGACGTGCGAGGATGCGCTGGTCGAAGCTCGCAACATCCGCTGTTGCTCCCATCGAAGCTGCGCGGTTTCGCAGAATGCGGAGCTCATCCAGCGATGAGCTGTCGCTCGGCAGGGGCGGCAGATCCGTCTGTTCGAGGTGATGACGGAGTTCCCACGTGAGGAAGGGATCGGGAGCCGTTCCGATGTCGTACGCGGGCTCGGTCTCGGTAAACAGCCAGAGTTCCAGCAACGAAGGTGCGCGCTCTCCGAGAGAGTACGCGTTGGCAGGTCCAGCAGAATGCCGCCGATCGACGACCCACAAATCGCCGTAAGCTTGGACGGGCGCTTCGGAGCCGAAGCGGACAAAGTTCATGCCTGACAGCGCAGAGGGACGACCGAGCCATACCGGACTCGGGACATCGTGTTGCATCGGCCCGCTGCTGGAGTTGCGAAAATCTCGTTGGGTAGCCCACGACTGCGCGGCTCCGAATGGGAGGGATGAATCGACCTCGAGCAAGTCGCCGCGCGGAACGAGCGGACGAACGACCCGACGGAGGACGAGCGTCTGGTCTCGGTTCATGGGACCTGAACTCGCGAAGTTCCCTCCGGTGCTTCTCCAATTGAACGCGCACCGCAGGGAGTCGGGCATCACGACTGCGAGAAAGATTCCGAGAATCCCGAGCGCAACGGCATCGACTCGTTGTGTCGCTCGCGGAAGCGAGGTCCCTGGGACGAATCGGCTCCAGGCCTTGGTGACGAGACCATGAACGGTCGATCCGAGTTGTCCAAACGCGAAAGCGAAATAGAGCGCGAAGTAGTGAGGCCAAAACGTGTGGACGTCCGCTCCTTGCGGAAACGCCATGTATTGGACGTACGAGAGGAGAAGGGCGACGAGGGCAAAGACCTCTTCGTCGCGTCGATATCGAAGGGTACGTACGACGGAGACGATGCATGCGACTTTTCCCAAGAAGAGAGGCAAGGGCGTAAAGCTTGCCTCGATCCAGGTCTTGCGGCGCTCGAACGCTTGGAACAGCGTCTCGTGGACGGAACCATCAACGCTGCGGCGGGTCGCCTGAGCGAGAAGGCATTCGATGCGATTGCCCTTGTACAAAAGGAACATCGTAAAGAGGCCCATGCTGGCCGTCATGACGGCGGTTGTGGCCCACCAGCGCGCGTATCGTTCTCGGTTGACGCGAGGTGACCACGTGGTTGGAGTCAAGAAGCGTCGCGTGAAACCCCAGCCAAGCACAGCACCCAAGTAGATGAAGCCAGGCCAGTCGCCCGTGCTCGCGAATGCGGCGCCCGCGATGCTCGCCATGAGGTGGAGGTAGCGGCCGCTCTCCAGGTAGCGAACATGACCCCATGAGAAAAGAGCGCAACCGAAGATGACGAAGACCTCCAGGCTCTGGAACTTCGCGAAACCGATTGCCAGTGGAAGGCAGACGAAGCCCCAAGCGGTGCACGCGGCACCAAACTCTCCGAGCTGCTTGCGGACTGTACTCCACAAGATGGGTGGGGTGAGGCAACTCATGACAATCGCCGGCATGACTGCGACGAAGTTCGAGTGGCCAAAGGCGCGTGCGGTTCCTCCGGCGACCCACAGCATTCCGTATGGATGGCTGCAGATCCACTGGGCTGCTGGCGGTGCTGCCGCCGTGAACCATAGCCACGAGGGGTACCACTGGCGCCAGCGGAAAGCGTTTTCTCCCACCATGACGTTCGCGACGAGCCCGCCGCCCAAGTGTCCCTCGCCGTGGGGCGAGAACGCTCCCCAGAACGTCATGACGGCAAAGAAAGCGAACGCCGCATAGGCAGCGATAAGCGTCGCGGGAGGAAACGAGCGCCGGGGTGGCTCGAACTCGGTCACGGTCGCGTCGCGACGATCGCCTGCGCGATCGCGAGAAGGTTCGCGCCGTGGACCGAGGGCGAACACGCTGGCCCTAGGCGCAAGGGACAGAGCTCGCATCGCCTCGTGTCGAAGAGCATCGCCGTGCGCACGCCTGCGCGTTCCCCCGCGACGACATCGCCTCGTGAATCACCGATCATCCACGTATTTTCGGGTTTTGCGCCGAGCTTTTGCATGCATTCTACAAGCATGCCCGCGGCGGGCTTGCGGCAGTCACATGGGCCCACGAGACTCGGGTCACCACCTTGGCCTCCCGTCTCGTGATGCATGCACACGGCGACGTGATCGACCGTGATGCCTTCCTTGGCGAGCAGGGCGACGAGAGCTTCGTTCGTCCTCGCCACGGCTTCGCGGCTGATTTGCCCTTTCGCAGGGCCCGGTTGGTTCGTTGCGATGGCGATTCGATACCCTGCGTCGCGGAGTGTTCGCAGGCCCTCGAACGTCTTGCTCAGAAACTTGAGCTGATTCGGATGGAAGGCAACCACGATGGCGCCCGTCTCTTCGTCGCGTACGACGTCGATGAGGGTGCCATCGCGGTCGAGAATGGCGAGTTTTACTTCGTGCTCTCCCACTTGGTCGCCTTCATCGCCAGCGCCGGGTGCGTCACGAGCATGTGCCAGACAACGGCGGCAAACCCTTCGGTGTGCGGCGTGACACGGGCGTCGTTTACCGTCGGAACGATGACGCAGGCGTCGGACACTTGCTTCGTGTAGCCACCGTCACGGCCGACGATGCCGTATACCTTTGCGCCGACTTCCTTCGCCAGCTCGAGTGCGCGAACCAGGTTCACCGAGACGTTCTTCTCGCGATTGCCGCCGCCGACCGAGAAGACGAGGAGCGCGTCGCCCTTCTTGAGGCGCGAGCCGCGGAGCCACTCGATGAACGATGTGTCCCAGCCCTCGTCGTTTACGCGAGCCGTGAGCTCGGAGACGTTGTCCGTGGGGCAGTACGCTTCGAAGCCGCAGATCTTGCGGAAGTCGTTCACGGCGTGCGAGGCGTGGCCCGCCGAGCCGCCCACGCCGAGGATGAAGAGGCGTCCCGTCTCGCGCATCGACGCGAGGCCCGTAGCCGTCTTTTCGATCGCCTCGCGGTCGATGGTGTTGGCGATTTTGACGGTCTCTTCCAAGAATGAATCGACGAAGCTGCTCATAGTCGTAGTCCTTTAGGAGGTGTGAAGATTGGCGGCAATGCGTGCGCCGTCCAAGTCGAAGCGGAAGCGTAGCGGTTTCAGGCCCCGCGCCACAATGGTGTCATAGACCTTCCGGCGCAGTTCGGGGCGAACGTAGAACATGAAGAAGCCGCCGCCGCCGGCCCCCATGATCTTTCCGCCAATGGCGCCTGCCGCGCGGGCGGCGTCGTAGTGCTCATCGAGCTCCGAGCCGGACATGTTCGACGCGAGCTTGCGCTTGTTCATCCAGTGCTCGTGGAGGAGGTCGCCGAAATCGTCGACGCGGCCTTCGAGGAGGAATTTGCGCGTCTCGTAGCCCATCTCCTTGATGCGGTGCATGCGCTTCACGGCGTCGTCTTGGTTCTGGGAGATCGTCTTCGCCTGCTCCGAGAGCACCGTGGAGGCTTTGCGCTCGACGCCCGTGTAGAAGATGAGGAGGTTGCTCTGGAGCTCGTCCATGACCTCCGGCTTGATGGGAAGGCGCTCGGCCTCGACGCTGCCGTCCTTGTTGAAGGTGAAGGCCGTGATGCCGCCGTAGGCCGCGATGTATTGATCCTGCTTGCCGATGGGCTCCTTCAGGATGTCGATCTCCACCTTGCACGCCTCTTCGGCGAGCTGTGCGGCAGAGACGTATTCACGCTTGTAGGCGTGAAGGACGTTCAAGAGCGCAACCGTGAACGTGCTCGAGGAACCGAGACCCGAATTGGCCGGAACCGATGCCATGCTGAAGATTTCGACGCGCTCTTTCACGTCCATCATGCGCAAGGCTTCGCGGAAGATGGGGTGCTCGATCTTCGAGATATCGCTCACCTGCTCGGTCTTCGAGTACGCGAGACGGATGTCCTTCTGGAAGCGCTCGTGGAGGCCGAGGTAGATGTACTGATCGACGGCCGCGGCCACGAGAAAGCCGCCGTGCTCCCGGGAGTAGCTCGGCAAATCGGTACCACCCCCACCAAGGGAGAAACGAACGGGCGCTCGGGAAAGAATCATGGACAGCGGTCTAACTCGTTTGCCGCGTGCCGTCCACGGCGAGCGCCGCTTTTGCGCTCACTTTTCGAGGTATTTTTGGAAGTCTGCGAGGCCTTCCGGGGTCCCGATTTCGTAGAAGCGCGTTTCCGCAATGACGGCCCGGATTCGCCCCTGCAGGCTCAGTGTATTCTGCAAAGATTCGAGCCCCCAAATGGCGCTCTCATCGTAATTTTCGAGCGTGCTTCGTCGAAGGGCGAGCGCGCCGTAATCGATGTATTCGAACGCGGGGTCTTTCGTTTTCTTCTCGTACACGTCGACCCAGGGGTCGCCCTTGTCGTCGCGCCTTACCCGGACGTTCGAGGCGTCGAATGCTCCGCGATTCAGGAAAACGCTCATGACCGAGTCGCAGTCCGCGTGGTCGATCAGCGTGCGGAGGGGAGACGTGTAGTCGAACGGCAAGTAGCTATCGCCGTAGGTAACCAGGAACGTCTCATCGAGCAGCGGAAGCGCCGCGCGGAGGGCTCCGCCCGTACCCCGAAGCGTTGGCCCTTCGTTCGAGTAGCGCACCCGAAGGCCCCAACGACTTCCGTCCCCGACGAAGTTCTGGATGAGCTCTCCCAGGTGCGCGATGCATAGGACGACGTCGTCGTAACCCGCCTCGCGAAGACGCCGAAGAAGCAGATCGAGGAACGGCGTTCCGTTCACCTCGATGAGCGCCTTCGGCGTCGTATGCGTAAGGGGCCTCAAACGAGTCGCGAGGCCACCGGCGAGGATGACGACTTGCATGCGTTCGTGAGGCCCGAAAAGAGGGTCGAAAAGCGAGAACTACAGCTTGAAGCCGGAGGCCTTGCCGTCGTTGTAGAACATCTGCACGGTCTCGAGCGAGTAGTCGCCGAGGTCCTTGTCGAGCAGCTTGAGCTTGCCGAGGATGTCGTTCGTGACCGTGATGATGTGGCAGCCGATGTCGTTCGCTTGAATGACATTGAGGAGCTCACGCGGGCTTGCCCAGATGAGCTCGGCCTTCGGGGCGGCCTTCATGATCTCGAGCGATTGCTTCATCATCGGGATCGGGTCACGGCCCGTATCGGCCATGCGTCCCGCGAAGACCGAGATGTTGGCTTCGGCGCCGCCCTTCAAGGCTTCGGTGACGTCCTTCACCTGCTCGAGGGTCATGAGCGCGGTCACGTTGAGCTTGATGCCCTCGTTCGTGAGTTTCTTGATCATCGGCACGGCGCTCTCGCGCTTCGTGTTCGTGATCGGAACCTTCACGAAGACGTTCTTGCCCCAGGTGGCGATGAGACGCGCTTGGCGCTCCATCTCGGAAAAGTCGTCTGCGAAGACTTCGTACGAAATCGGGCGGTCGCCGATGACCGTGAGGATTTCCTTCGCGAAGGCCTCGTAGTCGGTGATGCCAGCCTTGCGCATGAGCGTCGGGTTGGTGGTGAAGCCCTTGATGTGAGCCTTCGCGGCCATTTCCGCGATCCCTGCTTTGTCTGCGCCGTCCGCGAAAATCTTCACCTTCATCTTGTCGAGCATGGGCCCTTCCTAGCATGGCACTTCCGGGAAAAAAAGGCCGTTACCCATGCCGAAATGACGACATCGGAAGAGGGTGGGAGCACGCGTTTTGCTTCGTATTTCTGGCGCTGCCGGGGGGGAGGCGCGCGGAGAGACGTCGCCTCCGTCAGCCCTTCAACATGCGCTCGGCCAGCTGAGCGCCGAGCTCTTCCGCGCGGTGCGTCGAGACCTCCACCGCGTCGATCAGCGTCTTCCGGAGAGCGCCGGACTCGAGGGTGTGGAGGCCCGCGATGGCGGTACCGCCGGGACTCGTCACCATGTCCTTCAGGCGGCCCGGGTGTTCGCCTGTCTCGAGCAGCAGCTTCGCGGAGCCGTAGACCGTCTGCGCGGCCAGCAAGAGGGCCGTGTCGCGATGCAGGCCGACCTTCACGCCGCCGTCGGCGAGAGCTTCGATGATGAGCATGATGTAGGCCGGTCCGCTACCGGAGAGACCCGTGACGGCGTCGAGTAGACCCTCGTCGAGCACGACGACGCGCCCAACCGCTTCGAAGATGGCGCGCGCAGTCGCGAGGTCCTCCTCCGTCGCATGCGTACCTGCCGCAATGGCCGTGGCGCCAGCGAGAACGGTTGCCGGTGTGTTCGGCATCGTGCGTACGACGCGCGTTCCTTTCGGAAGTTTCGCTTCGATCGCATGGACGGGAACGCCTGCCGCCACGGAAATGACGAGATGGTTCGGCCTGAGCTCACGCGCCATCGCCTCGGTGATTTTGTCGACGACCTGCGGCTTCACCGAGATGACGACGACATCGCTCTTCCGCACGAGCTCTGCATTGTCACTCGTGGTCGTGACGCCGTACTCCTTCTTGAGGGTGTCGAGGCGCTCCTTCTTGACGTCGCTGACGAGAATGCGATTCGCGTAGTCCGCTTCGGCGAGGCAGAGCCCCTTCACGAGTGCAGCGGCCATGTTGCCGCCGCCGAGGAATCCGATGACCATTATTTCTTCTCGCCGGTGAGTTGGAAGGCAGCAGGTGCGAGCACGTCCGCGAACCATTTTTCGATCTCGCTTCGGACCTGCGCGCCGTCCGTACCCATGTCTTGTGCCACGCGGTCGTGGCGTGCGCGGCACACCGCGCGGCGTGAGACGCTCGGGTCTTCGAACAGCGCAGCTGCCCATGCGAGGGCGAGGACCGTCGTCTTTTCTTCGCTCGCCAAGTCTTTGTGGCGCCCAGAAAGCTGGAACTTGTTCCAGTGCTCGACGTGTGAGAGCGCCTCGTCGCGGTATCGTTTGGGTAGCATCAGGTGGCCCACGGCGAGGGCGAGCTTCGATCCAATGCCATTCATGCGATCGGCGAGAGTGAAACGCACGGCGTCGACCGCGGCGAGCCCTGCGGCACGTCGTGCGTCGACACGGGCCACGGCTTCGTTGCGCGTGCTCTCGATGTCCGCGGCGGGAACCGACAGCTTCGTCGCGAGCGTGCGAACGACGCTCTCTTCCCGCGGATCGATTTGGTCCCAGGCAGCCGCGAGCCAAGAGCCTCGCATGATGGCCTTCGTGACGGCGGGTTCCAGATCGCCGTAGACGTCGAGTTGGTGCGGCGCGATGGGCGCTTCCGCATAGAGCGGGCTCGCGTCTTCGTCGGGCAAACCCAGTGCACCGATGAACGCTGCGATGGTACGTCGCTCCTCTTGGTCGAGCTCACCGTCGGCACAAAGGACGGAGCGCAGTGCACGTGTCGCGAGGTAGCCATAGCGTTTCACGCGCTGCAGATCTTTGTCGCTCGGCTTCGAGGAAAAGAGACCACGAAGGCCCCGCGCGCCGACCTCGAGCGTCACCTTTTCACGAAGGACCTCGCTCATCGGCAAGAACACGGGCGGAGCAATGGGGGCAATCGCACGCGCGGACTCGACGATCCAGCCGTCGATGCTCTCGAGCAACGTGTGGACGGGAGTACCCGAGAGCACGGCGACGTAGGCTTCGCCGCGGCGCTTGCCGAAACCTTCGAGGCTCTCGAGTCCACCGCCAGCGGCGAGCGCGAAGATGGCGTCGGCAGAAAGATGCGAGACGAGTCGGGAGAGGCTCATCGACACGTGATCGGTCGTGGTGTGCGGTTCCGGTGCGTAAGCGTCGTGGGTCATCGGCCCGCAGTCTAGACGAAGCGCCGGAAAGTTGGCCCTATTCCTTTGTGTTGGGCATGAGAGAGAGCACATGCATTTCTCTAGAGCCACCCGATCTTTCGCCCTGGGCATACTCGTATGCGCATCAGGTTGCGTGCTCGGCCAAGGGGGCAAAGGCTCGAGCGGATCGAGCGGCAGCGCCGCGAGCGATGCATCGGACAACGACGGAGGTACCGCGACGGGAGACGCTGGCGTGCAAGGGCTCGCGTGCGGCGCGGATCGCGCGACCGGCGTCACGCTCTGTTCTGCGGTGTCGAGCTGCCCCAACTTGGTGGTCGATGGCGACGCGCTCCCGAGCTGTGGCTTTCGTGTGAAAGGCACGAGCTACGACATTCAGTGCGTCTGCGGCGACTGGCTTTGCCCCGTCGGCACGCCGACGACTTGCACCGAGGCGGCGCAGCTCATGAACGGCGCGACGTCGCTCCAGGTGTGCTTGCAGGTGAACGAGAACCGCTGCGTTCCCGCGATTCCGGTGAAGTAAGCGCTCAGACGAGAGCGGCGCGCGCCGTGCGGGCCGCTTCGTCGCGCTGTTTCAGCGATTCGAGAATGATGACTGCCGTCTCTTCGATGGCGCGGCCAGTGACGTCGATGACGGGCCACTGCGGATGTGCGGCGAAAATGCGCGCGGCATACTCGATCTCTTCTTTGACCTGCTCTTTCAGACCGTACGCAGAATCGACGCTCATGCCGAGTTGACGGAGTCGTGCCTTGCGAATTTCGACGAGCGGTTCGAGGCCGATGGTCAAGCCGACGATGCGATCTTGCGGTGCTTCGTCGAGCTCGGGCGGAGGGTTCACGCCCATGACGAGCGGAAGGTTCGCGATCTTGAGACCACGCTGTGCGAGCAACGTCGAGAGTGGCGTCTTCGAGGTGCGGCTGACGCCTACGAGGACGATGTCGGCTTTCTTGAAGTTGCGCGGCTCTTTACCGTCATCGCTCTTCACCGTGAATTCGACGGCTTCGATGCGCCGGAAGTATTCGTCGGAGAGTGGGAGCATGCTGCTCGGCATGTTGATGGGCGCGCGATCGAGGTAGATGGCGAGCTTACCGATGAGCGAGCCGATGAGATCGAGCGCCTCGACCTTGAGCTCATAGCTGCAGGCATGGATGAATTCGCGGAGTTCAGGGCTCACGACGGTGAAGACGACGAGCGCGCCATCGCGTGCGGCGCGTTCCAAGATCGGGCGCACGGCCTCTTTGGTGCGAAGGCGCGTCTGAATGCGAATCTCCGTCCCCGAGTGCGGAAACTGCAACATGGCGGCGCGGAT
>JAXLYO010000014.1:0-160758 GCA_046351415.1 Polyangiaceae bacterium
CGCGAAGGCGGCCGCACCGTCGGTGCCGGCATCGTCACCAAGATCCTCGAGTAAGAAGAGGGGCGCGAAAAGCGCTTCGAAAAGAGCCGGGGCCCCACATCGGGGGGCAACGGCTCTTTCGCATTTTGTCTGCATCGTGAGCGTTCGCACTGCGTCCTCCCGGTCGCGGCCTTCGCACAGCTCTCGGTCGCCCTGAGGAGCATAGGCGCCCGCCCGCGGCTCGCGAACTTGGTGACAGCGGGTGCCACGTTCGCCCGTTCTCACGTGCGCCGAAGATCAGCGAGGCGACTGAATGAATGGGGGGCGCAGGCGTCATACGTTCCATGACGACGAATGCACCGAGCGTTCCCCGAGTCCAGCCGAAGAGAATGCGCCTTCCGTTGCGTACCCACATCAAGGGAGGACCTACGGAGCCCTCCAAGAAGCGAGTCGGCGCATAGAGACCCGCGCCAGGTTCAGCTTCTAGGTTCCAGCCGATTCAAGTAGGGTGTCCCGTCATGGGCGATCGCATCCAAGTACGGCTCTGCTGTGAGGTTTGTGGGGCTTCGAACTATCGAACCACCCGCAAGCCCGACACGCAGGGCCAACTGAAGATGAAGAAGTTCTGCACGACGTGCGCGAAGCACACGATGCACGCAGAAGCCAAGTGAGCCGAGACGCGTGCAGAGTCACCGTGTCAGCGGCAGAGAGGACCGCCGCCGGGGCCGCATAGCCGACCGCCACACGCGGAGGTTCCATCGGCCTCACATGTGCACAGGTTACAGCAGTCGACGTCGGGGTATTGGTCGCCGATCCTGTATTCCTTGCCGTTGTACTTGCAGACGGTTGCAGCGCAGGCGCGATCGGTGCAGCTGACGTTTCCATCCGCGCCGCAGGTACACACGTCACAGCCATTCACGTCCGGAAACGTCTGTCCTGCAGCGTATTCCTTGCCGTTGTACTTGCAGACGGTTGCAGCGCAGGCGCGGTCGGTGCAGCTGACGTTTCCATCTGCGCCGCAGGTACACACGTCACAGCCATTCACGTCCGGAAACGTTTGCCCTGGCGTGTAGACCTTGCCGTCGTACGTGCAGGTGCGTTGGGGAGGAACCCGCGGATCTTCGCCCTTGGTCCGGCCCCCCGGGCTTCGATCTGTTTGGCGAAGCGCGCTGGCCTCGGAGTTCTCACCGTGAGTCGAGTCTTCGCTCGCACAGGCGACCAAGGTTGCGCTGAGGCTGAGGGCAAAGAGAGAAAAGGCGAATTTCATCGTGGTTCTCCGGGAGGCGGGCACCGCCAGGACGGTGCGACGTCCTCGAAAGGGTTTGGCGTCAGGGCTGGTCTTAGTGCCAATTTGGGCCCACGCAAGGAAAAATGGATAGATATTTCAGACACTTATGCGCCTTAGTGTCAAATGCGTCCCGGCGCCAATTGTGACCCTGTGGCTGCTGAACGTGCCACGATTCACGTCGTGAGGAGAGCGCACCGCAGCGCTCTCCTATTGCGTGTAATATGCATGCTGAGCGACGCCGCGTACAGCCCCGCCCTTGTGCCCGGAGATCGAACTACGATGCGCTCGAGGCACTCGCGCGCTGCGGCGTTGCGCGCCCTTCGGGGTCGATCCACGCGCCGCGGAGGAAGGCGACCGATGGCTTGCGGATCTTTTCGCGCAGACTGACGCCGAGAGGTGTGATGCCCAGGAAGTACCCTAGGCCTAGCGCTCCACCAATCTTGCTGACGAGCCCGAACGCGGGCGGGACGAGAGCGACGGCGGTGACGACCGCAGCACCCGCGAGCGTCCCCAACATGAACAGAACGACGCTCGTGCGATGACCGGAAA
The DNA here is from genome assembly GCA_046351415.1 of Polyangiaceae bacterium. GTDB lineage: Bacteria > Myxococcota_A > Polyangia > Polyangiales > Polyangiaceae > JABFRG01. The sequence goes on from JAXLYO010000014.1 coordinate 1,817, forward strand.
GGAGCGACCGCGGGTCGAAGTTCGAGAGCACGCGCGTCTCTCCATCCATCCACGTGAAGATCTTCTCGCCGTCGTCGAGCGATACCGAAACGGTGCGCGAAAAGCCGACTCCCTTTGTCGCCGATTCATAGGCCTTCGCATATTCGCCGGGGACTTCGAGCTTCCGGAGGCTCGACTGAATCGCGTCTCTCGATACCCACACGTCCACTGTGTCGTCCTTCGACACTTCGACTTCGCCGTCGTCGTCGAGTGCAAGGGTGCCGCCGAGGCAGACGGATCCGTGGTGCTTGTCGTGGAAAAGGATCGTTCGGACATCGGTTGCATCTGCGGCGCGCCCGACTTGTTCGATCTCGAAACGGGCGAGCTGCCCGCCTCCTGTCTTCACGGTGGCTGCGCGGATGCCTTTCGCAGCGTCGGTGAACTTCCCGAGAAGGGCGAGATCTTTGAACGCAGCAAAGAAGACGAGCAGCGCATTCGTCCACAATATCGCGAGGGCAAGAACGCCCATCCAAGCGAGCGGCAGCTGCCCCATCGATCAGCCCTCGGCAAGTGGGGCGATGCCCTGGCCGACGCCGCCGCTGCTCAGCTGCTCGGCGATGCTGGCCTCTTCCGCACGCTTCCGTCGCAGGGCACGCGCCTCGAGGTCGAGCTTCTTCGCTCGCTGCTCGGCTTCCGCGACGTCGATTCGCTCGGGCCTCTTGAAGTTCAGGATGTACGTGCGGAAGAGATACCAAACCATGCTCTTTTCATCGAGCGACGGGTGGATGCGCGGAACGACTTCGCGCGCGTGCCACTCGTGGAGTTCGGACCAGTGCACGCCCGCACGATTGTGGTGAATCGTATGGTAGCCGTTGTTGCACATGATCCAGTTGAACGCGCGGCCAACGAAATTGCGGGAGTGATTCCACTCGGTCTTCGTGTCGCAAGCGTCGTGCTGGATGATGTTGATGCGCAAGATTCCGCGCGCGCCCCACAGCTGCGGAAGGACGATGAAGAAGAGGGCACCCCAGAAGTCGTGCGCGAGCAAGACGAGCGTCAGGCCGAAAGCGAACGCCTGCTCCCACATGAGCTGACGACGGAACGCGCCGCGGTTCGCCACCGCTTGCCACCTTTGGAGCCCCGAGAACGTGTTGGGACCGGCGACATTCGGGAAGTGGAGGATGTTGAGCAGGTTCCACTTGAACGAGACGTGTTCGGGTGCTGCCCAGTCGGGCTGACCTTCGTCTTCGAAATGGTGGTGCACCAAGTTGTGTGCCGAGACATTCGTCGATGCGGGGTAGAGAGCGCCGAAGCTCAGCACTCCGCGGAACAGCATGTTGAGGCGCCGGGAGTTGAAGACCCCCGCATGCATGTGGTTGTGGATGACGACCGAGTTGAGGAAGCTGAAGTAACAGGCTCCCACGAAGAAGAAGATGTTCCGACACGCGGGCACGAAGTACATCGAGAAAAGAAGTGCCCAATAGGTTGCGACGATACCCACCTGTCGCCACTCTGCGGGATGCCTGACCACTTTCGACGTCGCCATTCGGGCGGGGATATAGCACGACTTGTCTGGCTGACGAGCTCCGCACCCCATTCACCATCTCGACCGCGCGCGATTCAATTTCCGTGTCGGAAGCGACTAGAGCGGAATGATTGGTGAATCATTCCCAATGCTTGGGGCAGTGCCACGAATCTGCTTCAGCTAGGTTGTCCGGCGGCGGTTTCTGGGTATAACTCCGCCTCGTGGCAACCGCAGCTTGGAAACCCTTTGCAACGCAACCGTCGGTGCGCTTCCGCAAGAACGCGCGATTCTATCTGCTCTATGACGGCTTCTGGTTCGTCTTCTGCGCCGTCGCCCTGGCGATCATGGCAACGACGCACTTCAGCGGCCTCTTCCCCGTGTGGAAGCCATGGCACGTCTTTTTGATCCCGGTCGCGTGCTACATTCAAATCCTCTGCAGTGTTTTCATTCACAACTGCACGCACGGCAACTTCCCTCGCGCCATCAATCGGTTGGTCGGTGAGGTTGCGGGGCTCGTCGTTCTGACGCGCTACGCTTCGTGGGAGATCATCCATCAGCGCCACCACACCTTCTCCGACAACGTCGAGAAGGACCCGCATCCCTGTCAGTCGAGCTATTGGAAATACCTCATTGCGACAGTGAAGAACGTCGAGACGCAACTCCAGACGCAGTTCTTCGACTTCCACGGCGACACCCCCGAGAACCGCAAGTACGAGCGTCGGCGCGCGTACGTGAGCTACGGCACGAACATCCTTCTCATCCTTGCTTGGTACTTCTTGCTTGGTCCGATTGGCTTCTTTGCGTTCTTCGTTCCCGCGTTCATCGTTGGCTTCCTTCACCTCATTCACTTCAACTGGTCGACCCACAACGGTGACCACGGGGTGAAGCCCGAAGATTTCCAACCGGTGAATCGCAACGAAGGTCTCTACTGGCTCGGTAACCTGGTGTTTTTCGGCATCTACTGGCACGCGAATCACCACTACCGTCCGACTTTGTTCAACCCGAGGAAGCTGAACGACCTCGCTCCCAAGATTGCGCTGAAGCTGCCGCGAGTTCCAGCCCTCGCGCAGGGCTCGAGCGACGCACTCGGCGAGTAACTCGACTTCATCCATTATCGACTGCGTAGCTGCAGTGTTCGAACCAGTTTCGGATGTCGCAGTTTGAGATGGAGTCCATCGCGCGTGCGATGGCGTCGTCGAAGGCTTCTCTCGAGTCATTGACGGCGCGTCGTACGAAGTCTTTGAGCTTTGCCCAGAAGTCTCCTGGGGGCAGGTTGGGCACGAGCTCTTGGGTAACGAAAGCCCGAAAGACATCTCCGGAAGTGGCGGCGGCCTCGATGTTCACGAAGCAGCGAAGGCCGTCATCCTTCGCGCTGAACACAGCGGAGGCGCGGGGCGCGGCGAAGTGAGAGCGTACGCAAGAATCCCCGGCAGATGGCCGCACCTCTGTAGACTCTCTGAGATCCGATCGAGCTCCGACGAAGTCGGTCTAGCTCGAATCGTCCGCAAAGAAAAAGGCCCTGCTTCACAGTGTGAAGCAGGGCCTTTCGCTTTCTACCGACGCTCAGGCAGAGCGGCGACGACGTCGCACAACAGCGAGAGCACCGAGTGCGAGACCACCGACGCCGAAGTTGGCGACGTTGCTCATCGGGTCAGAGCTCGTCGTGCAACCGCATCCGCCGCCGGTATCGCCGGGCGCGGCACCCGACGAGCCGCCGTCCGCTCCGCCCGATGTGCCGGACGAACCGGACGTACCAGATGAACCAGAGGAGCCGGACGAACCACCGTCGCTCGTACCGGAGCTACCCGCGTCGGTCTTCGACCCGGAATCCGCGCCCGCGTCGGCAACGGTTCCCGCTCCGCACTTGCCCGCCGTGCAGAGGGCAGAAGTGCACTCTTCCTTGCGGCCGCAGGTTGCTCCGTCGGCCTTCTTCGCGAGACACGTCTTCGTACCCGTCGTATCGCAGAACTTGCCGGCGCCGCAGTCACCATCGGCTGCGCACGTCTGTCCGCACGCACCCGTCGCGACGTTGCAGATGGCGCCGCCGTGCGTGGCGGTTCCGCTCGTACAGTCGTTGTTGGTCGTGCACTTGCCACACGAGCCATCGGCCTTCGCGAACGGATTCGCCGCCGTGGGGCAGACGATCGTCGCGTTGGTTCCGAAGTCTCCGTTCGCTCCGGCGCACGTATTCGTGACCGTATTGCATGCGGGCTTCGTACCCGAGCACGCCGCGAGCTTGCCGGCCGCGCACTCGACGCAAGCCCCCTTGTTGTTACCCGCCGTGAGGCAGGCAGGTTTCGCCGTGGTCGGGCATGCGGGGTCCGCACCGCCGTTGTCATTGGCGCACGCGACGCAGGTTGCGGCGGTTGCACTATACACGGGAGTCGTCGCGCTTCCCCAGTCGCCGTCGCACTCTGCTTGGGACGACGGGCTGTAGAAGTCGACCTTCGCGCTCTGGCCCCAGCTGTTGCTCTGGCCTGCAGCGAGGAATCGGCCGTCCTTCAACGTGACGAGCACGTTGTGCACGTTGACCGAGCTCGCGCCGTTGTCCGTGATCGTGTTCGTGTCCTCGTCGTACGTGTAGCGGCCTGCACCGATGAGGTGTTTCTTTCCGCCGGCGATCGTGTTTTGCGCGGTGCGGAAGCACAGGTAGCCGACGTTGACGGCTCCGCCCGGGAACGAAACGGCAGCTGCCGTGTCGTTGGCCGGGTCCCAGAGGAACGCGTAGTTGTTGTAGCCCCACGTGAGGAACTTGCCGTTGGTGAGATACTCGATATGGCCGGTGTTGGTGTCAGGCCCGAATGTCGTCGCGGCGTAGGCTGTCCACGCATTGTTCGCAATGTTGTACTTGCGCATCACACTGATGCCGCCGCCTTGTACCCAGACCTCGCCGTTGACGAGCCACGCACCGGTGTTGTAGCCGAGGCCGCTGCCGAAGCCTTGCTTCGGCGTGTACGTGTTGGCGGCCACGTCGTATTCGTTGACCGCACCTGTGTCTCCTTCGAAGACGAGCACCTTGTTGTTGCCGATGTATACGAGCCCCTTGCCAGCCGTTCCCGAACCAGGGACGTCGGCCTTCGCGGTCCACGTGCCCGTGCCGAGATCGTAGAGCACGGTCTTCGCCGAAGAGCCTCCGCCGGTACCCCAGGCCTGATCGCCGGCGACGGCGACGAGACGTGCGCGGTGGCTGAAGTCCGTGGTCGTAGGTGCGCCGGTCACAGCCCACGTGTTGGTTGCAGGGTCGAACAACTGAGCGACCGTGTTGGCCGGAACGGCGAGCACTTTGCCGCCTGAAAGTACGACCATGGGAAGCTCCCAGGTCACGCTCGGGGCGGTCATGTCTTGCGTTGCGGTCCATGCGGGGTCGACCGCGATGGGGAAGGTGAGGTTGTCGTTTGTCCAGCCGATGCGGATATTGCACGTGCGCGAACCCGGGGCCGTCGTCGCGCGACCCCACGGCGCGACGGGACTCGTGTCCGCGGCGCAGCCTTCGAGGGTCAACTTCGCGTCGAAGCGCTTGCCGACAGCGTCCACGCCGTAGGGCGATGCGACGCGGAGGCGGGGTGCACCATTCGCGTCCAAGAACTCGAGCGTGTTCGACACGAGACGAAGGCCGGCGATGTCTTCGGAGAGTTGGACTCGGTAGCCGAGTTCACGTCGCGAGTCGTTGTCGAATCGGACGTAGTCCTCGGTGCCCGCCGTCGTTGCGACCTGGGTGAGCTCCGTTCCTTCGCCGTACGCATTCGGGTAGCGGACGATTCCGTCTCGCACCGCGCCGGGCGACCCCTTTGCGTCCGTAGGCTCGACCGAGACCGCGAACGCACCGTTTACTCCCTCGGCAGCAACGCGGAAGGCACCGCGCGCGTTCTTCGGGAGGTCGACGGAGGCCGTCAGCTTCTCGTTCGCACGAATCGTCGTCGCCACGAAGTGGTCACCGCGTGCAGTGACACGCATGGCCTCGTTCCGAGAGGGAACGAGGTCTGCAGAGCGCACCACCTTTGCGGCGGGCATGTCGGCCTGAGCACCGAGCGGCGCCGGGTCGCTCTCCGGCGCTTGGGGCGTGGTCTCGGACTTGGTGCAGCCTGCAATGATCGCTGGCCCCACGAGGCCGACAAAGAACGTGGTAGTAACGAAGGTACGCTTCATAGTGTGAGTACTCCCCTCAAGGCGGCAATGCGCCGCGGGGAACATGCTCGCTTCCCCCTCTCGAGCCCACAACGAAAAACCGACGAGCTCCTCGGAGAGGCACTGAGAAGTGGAGGTTGATGTCGCAGGTTGTCTGCGTGTGGACGTAAACTTGGATCGGTCGGGGTCCATGCCCTGAGCCAAGCCCGATCCATCCATTTTTCTCGAGTGGCATAAGTGTCCTCGCGTTGGCGTGTCGTGCCACAAGAGAACGACTCCGCAATCGGTCCGAGTGTCTCCTGGAGGGGGACGTAGGCGCATGTGGCATAGCTCCTGCTCTTAGGACCTTCATGCGACGACACATCGGACTTGGGCTCTTGGTTCTCGGAACTGCAGCAATGGCTGCCTGTGCGGGTAGCGCAGAAGAAGAAACCTCCGCAGGTTCCGAAGATGCTCTTTCCGCGTCGGGCGCGGTGGCAGGCACGTTCGGCTTCGTGGGCAGCGCGAACACCGACCTTCAGCAGATCTCGATCTCCACGGGACTCGCCGAAGCCGAAGTCGCACGCGCCGAACTCTCCCCCATGGGCGGCAGCAGTGGCCTTCCCGGTGGTGGTGGTGGCGCAGCCGCTGCACCGATCGGTGGCGGTGTGGCCGTGCCCATCGGCCCGTCGTACAGCGCGCAGGTCGACATTCGTGTTCTCGACCCCAACGCCGTCTGCCCGCCCGAACTCAGCCCCTGCACGTACAACGAGTCAGGGTCCTGGTCCGTGACAGAGACTGCGCCGAACGAGATGCGCCTCCGCTTGACTCCCAAGTCTCCCGCGGGCGCGGCGCGTGACTACTTCTTCCCAAAGTCCGACTTGCCGCAATCCGGCCCCAACGTCTTTACGGCCGCTCCCGACCTCCATCTCCACAAGGGGACGCTCGCAGGACCGCTTCTCCACGTTCGCCGAGCCGCCGCGGGTGCGTCGCCGGTCTCCTTGACCCGTTGGGGCAAGTGCAATACCGGGTTCCACGCCGCGATCCTCGAGCCGGGCAATACACCCACGCCAGGCAACGTGAATGGCCTTGCTGCCATCACGTCACGGTGCATCGTCAACCTTCCGACCTGCAACACGACGCCCATCGTTTCGCGGACGGAGCTCATGATCACGCACCCGAACGTCGTTCGGGACCAGGTTCGCGCGCGCAATCAAAGTGGCCCCGCCGGCAAATGGACGCTCGGTAGCCTCATCAAGAACATGGTGCCCGCAGGCAATGCGACCGTGGCCGGCGATGTGCTGAAAGAGATGCTGCTTTCGATGAAGGCTCCGACCATCGCGGGGGTCGCCTTCGACAATCAGGCACGCGGCGCGCAGGTCGACGCGCTCATCGCAGGTCTGCCCAAGCTTCCCGATGGTGTCACCATCGACCTCGACAAGATTCACCGCACGGACGTGTCCCCCGGTTCTCAGAAGGACTTCGAGCTCGTCGCCATCGCCTATAGGCCCGACCTCCAGGGCACGGGTCTCGATGGCGTGCCCAAGGTCGGCGAAGGTCGCTTCGTGTTCACCCGCTCCGATAGCTTTACGCTCATCAACGAATACGAGCTCCCGGTGCTCATGTCGGGCGGCACGGCCCTCACAGTCGCCGAGTCACGCAAAATCTGGGCGCTTCGCTTCCGCGCCCTCGGTGAGCATCCTGCCTTCGGCGACAGCTATCGCGCTCTCCTCGAGCGCATCACCATGGGCTTCGCAGGCGCCAATGTGAAGAAGGTCGGCTTGGCGACCCCGAACAAGAACTCCATCGCCCAGATTCGTACGAACGACATCGAGCTCGGCAGCCCCTGGCAGATTCGCGAGTACAATCTCCAGTTCGTCGGTGCGACGGCCAAGCTGAATCCGGTGACGACGAAGGGGACGCCAGCTCGCGAAGTTCGCCTTGGTTTGGCAGCGAATGGCGGTGCGGCGCTCAAGACGGACCTCCTCGGTCAGATCATGAACAACCAAGCGGCCGTTCTCAACGGCAGCTTCAACGTCCAGAACCAGTTCCTCGGTCCTGTTGCCGACACGTTCAACGGTGCGAACTTCAGTGCGATGTTCTCAGGCTCGGGTGTTCCGACGAATGTGCAGAATGCATTCATCAATAACACCTGCAACGGATGCCATGCGAACTCCACGGGAGGTACCCCGTCCTTCGGCTTCGTCCACGTTCGTCAGACGAGCTCGACGATCACGAACGCTGCGAACCTCGACGCTGGCCAAGATCGTCTCTCCGGTTTCGTGAACGCAGACATGACGGGCCGCGCCAACATCATGCGTAGCTTGGTTTGCCAAGGTCAGCCGCGCGTCATCCGCGGCATCGAGGAAGCGATGCAAGCACAAGCCCCGGTCGAGAACCGCAGCCACTGAGAGAAGCGCAACCCGTGAATGCGAGGTCCGAACGAATGTTCGGGCCTCGTTCTCATTTCTCGGGTGGGCGTTCTTCGCGGCCGTCGACATTGACCGCAAAGCGCTCGCTCACACCGCCGTGGACCGGTCCGTCGCTCTGCCACGGCCAGCCGCCGAATTTCGTGCGTCGATAGTCTGCAAAGGCTTGCTCGATCTCGGCCTGAGTGTTCATCACGAAGGGGCCGTACTGTGCGACCCGTTCGCCGATGGACCTTCCTTGGAGCATGAGGAGCTCGCATCCGTCGGGGCCAGCCACGACGTCGATGTCGACATCGCTGCGGACGACGATGGCAGCGTGGGAATCGAAAGTCTCGCCCGCGATGATTGCGCTCTTACCTCGGAAAAAATAGAGCGTGCGGTTGACGGGCTGGGCCGCCGGGTCCTGCGGCGAGCGAATGCTCACCGGATCGACATAGCGAGGCAGCGTGAGTGTTGCGTTCGCATCCATGCGAATCGTCCAGATCGCGACGGCCGCGTGCGACCGAGCAGCCCACGAATCGGGTGGGGGAGCGGGAGGAACGAGCTCGCCGAAGGTTCCCGCGACGATCGTGATGTCTGCGCCCGCGCCTCTCTCGTCCTCCAGATGAACGACGGGAATGCGCTCGCGCCAGAGCATCGAAAAGTGCGGCTGTGCGAACTTGCTCGTGCTGGGGAGGTTCAGCCAAATTTGAAATAGTTCGACCGGGTTTGGCGCGTCCTTGCGCAGGAGGGGAAACATCTCGGAGTGGACGATGCCCTTTCCAGCGGTGAGCCACTGTACGTCACCTTCGCCAAATCGAGCTTTCGCACCGAGCGAGTCGGAGTGGTCGATGAAGCCACGCCGCACGATGGTGACGGTTTCGAAGCCGCGATGCGGGTGCTGCGGGAAGCCTGGCACGACATCGCCGTGGTACATGCGCCAGCCGTCTTTTCCGGCGAAGTCCTGGCCGATGTTTCGCCCTTGAAGGCTCGCCGCGGGGCCGAAAGCGTCGTTGCCCTCTGGGTACGCGTCGTCGTGGTGCACGCAGAAAAGGAACGGGTCTGCAGTCTCCCAGGGGAACCCCAGCGGTGCGACTTCCAGAATCGACTTTTGGTTCATGGCCCTCTCATAGCGCAAACGGAGCCAATGGCGCTAACCTCGGAGTCTGCCCATGTATCGAGCACCGCCTTCCCACTCCATTCCGTGCGAAGCGTGTGGAAGACCAAAATCCCCCATCGCGTCGGTCGTGTGTCCGCACTGTGCGGGTGGAGGCATCCAGCGCATTCAAGTGTCGGAAGAGACGGCTCGCCGGATGAAAGCCGATCGATCACGTTGGGCGTGGCCAAAGCCACTCCGTGCCGCGGTCTTCATGCTGGCGTTTCCGGTCACGGTGCCGTCCCTCGTCATCCACTGGTGCCTCGCCAAACGGTGGGGGCGCATTCCCTACGTGTCGATCATGGTCGACGGCTTCGTGATGTTGCTCTTTTGCCTGGCTCACCCGATGCTCACGGTACTCTTCGTCGTATCGCTGGGGTCCACCGTTGCACTTTTGATTCGTGCGACCGTGCAGCGACGGGCCGACACCGGCATCTTTCTCGGTTACTCGAACATGGTGGCTCTGCCGCTCGTCTTCGGGGGCATTCTCTGCGGGGTCGGAGCGCTCCTGGGCCTTCCGAGTTCCTGGTATCGGAGCGCTGCCGAGAGTGGCTCTGCTTCGGTGAGCGACGAGACGAGCGTCCCGTGGCTGCTCGTCGGGGTGGTCGGTCTCGTTCTCTTGTCCCTCGCCACCTGGCGTGCCGGTCAAGAGGACGAGCCCGGCTTTTCGCTGTAGTCGAGGGCACTTGTACGATTTCGAAAAAAATCGACAGGCGCAGTGATCGGTTTGTGCTCGGGGCGCTCCCTATCCCATCGTAGCGCGTGCGTGATGACGGTACTCGGGAGCGCCCTTGCGGGGCGAATCGGGTGCTTTCCGCGGACCGCTACCGCTGGGACCGAATAGGTCCTTGCGCCCCCTTTTGCCTTCTGACCTGGAGCCCGCCATGCGTCTTCTTCCGACCCACTTGATGAACGGTTTCTTCATTCTCGGATTCGCCACCGTTGCTGCGTGCTCGAGCACGTCGACGGACACCGCGACTTCCGCCACCACGAGTCAGTCAGCTGCGCTCGAAAACACCCAGTGCGCACAGAAGACGCGCGGGGAAGACGTCGCTGCCTGTCGAGCGACTTACGATTCTTGCCGGGCAGCCGATGGCGCTGACATTCAAACCTGCCGCGACGCACTCCTCGAATGTTTGCCGAAGCCCGGCGAAGATCGTGGCCACGGTCACGGTGGTCCGGGTGGCGGCGGCGGACGTGACTGCGACGGAGGCCCCCCGCCTCCGCCTCCGGGTGATGCCGGCCCGCCTCCGCAAGGCGAGGGACCCAAGGGCCAAGGTGGCCCCGGTGGTCAAGGGGCCGGCGTGTCCGGTGACGGTCCGCAAGGTGGCGGTGGTCCCGGCGGGGGCGGTGGTGGCAGGGGAGGCCCGCCGCGCGGTCCTCGTCCCGACCGCGCAGCGATGGAAGCGTGCCATACGACGTTCACGAGCTGCATCAATGCATCCGAAGACGTGACGCCGTGCTTCGACGCGGAGCGCACATGTGTGAAAGCTGCCTTCGATGCTGCATTCCAAGCTCGGTGCGCAGAGGACAAGACGAAGTGCGACAACGGCGATATCCCCGCCGAAGAATGCACGAAGATCACGACGCGGTGCGCCCAGGGCAGCGATCCCGGCCCGAACGCCAAGCCTGCCCCGGATTGCAGTGCCAACGGTCCGCAATGAAGCTTGCGCTTCGGGTCGCCCTCCCGCTCGCGGCACTGGCCGCGTGCGGGGGGCGGCCCCAAGCTCGACGACGAAACTGCGGACGCGAAGTCCGCGCGCTCAGAAGAAGATGGGCGCGTACACGTCGACCGAATCTTGCGCCACAGCATCGTCCGTGAACGGCTTGTTTGCTTCCGATTCGGCGATGCGCGCTTTCAGCCAAGTGCTGTACTTAGCGACGTCGCCGGTGACCTGAATGCCGAGGTCGCCGCTCGTCGTGGCGATGATTTGGTTCGTCCCGAGGAGGAAGTGCGGGCCTCCGGAGTCGCCTGGGCAGGTGACCGTAGCGAAGATGCCGCGCGCTGCGTCTCCGACGTATTTGCGCTTGTGGTCGTCCATCTTGTTTTTGCAGCCTCGGCCGAAGGTGCCGTAGCCATAGATGACACGCTTCGCGACGCTCGGAATCGACGTCGCGATCTGCGCGGGCACGAGCGAAGCGTCAGCGTCCGTCGTGAGGTGTAGTACGGCGATGTCGCGCTCGCCCGGAATCTCGCCGGGAACCCTCCGCCGGGCGCAACCTTTGAACGTGAGCTTCTTCCAAGGAGCGCTCGACCCACCGCGGCCGCTCGAGTCAGTCATGAAGCCGCCTTCGCACGTGCGTGTCGTATCGTCATTGCGCGCGCAATGGGCGGCCGTGAGTAGCGTCCGCCTGCCGACGAGCGTCGTCGTGCACCAGTAGGTCGAGGTTCCGCGCTTCTGCCACGACTGCCCTACTTCGGGGTGTTCGGCGTCCGCCATGACGAAGGAGCGAAGATCGTCCTCTGTTTGAGACTCGTCGCTCGCACACGCCACCGAAAGGCCAAGGGCCAAGAAGGAAAAGGCAGCCGCGACGGGATTTCTCATGTCTCGCCCAGCATAGCATGCAGTTTCCAGGCAAAAAGCGTGAGAATCGGACATCTTTTCGCTATAGAAGAGCTCATGGCAGCCCGCATCCTGATCGCAACGGACCTCAGTGAAGCAAGCAACGAGGGCCTCCGGCAGGCTGCTCGATACACCGACGCCGCGCTGGCGCTGGTGCATGTCATGCCCAACTTGCTCGATATGCAGCCGCTCTTCCCACAGGGTACGGGTGCGAACCCCACCCATGCGACGGAGCTCGAAGCCAAGGTGCTTGCTGCGCTGGAGGAGTCGGCACGGAACATTACCTCGAAGGCTCTCGAGATTTTCCTCGAACAAGGCGATCCCTCCGAGCGCGTAGCTGATCGTGCCAAAGCATGGAACGCCGAGCTCGTCGTCGTGGGAAGCCATGGCCGTACGGGCCTCGCGCGTGTGCTCCTCGGGAGCGTGGCCGAGTCGCTCGCCAAAGAGTCACCGTGTTCGGTTCTCGTTGCTCGCCCGCATGCCGCTGGGCCCGTCCTCGTCGCCACCGACCTCTCCGAGGCGTCGCGCCCACTGCTCTCGGTGGGGGCCCGTGAAGCTCAGCGACGAGGCACGAAGCTCCACGTCGTCCACGTCGTCGATCACGTGCTCGCCGACTTTGCGAGCAGCGCGCTCGCCCAGTTCGTCGGTGTCCTACCGCCTTACGTGGGCGACGAGCTCCTGCGTGAAACGCGTGAGGCCGCCAAAAACGACATCGATGCGACGCTCCAAGGGCTCTCGCTCCAAGCCGACGTCGAAATCATCGACGGGTCGGCAGCATCTGCCATCGCACGCCATGCGAGCAAGCTAGGTGCCGAGCTCCTCGTGGTCGGTGCTCATGGCAAGACGGGGGCGCGCGACTTGGTCCTCGGGACCGTCACGTCGCGCGTCTTGCGTTCCGCAGAGAGCTCGGTCCTCGTCGTCCGGGCCTGAGACTCAGAGTTCGCCGAGGCGACGCGTTAGGTTTCCGAACAGATCGGATGTCGTGCTCTTCTGCTTCTCAAGCTCGAGGCCGGTGGTGAACGCCGTGCGTGCGTCGTCCGTGTTCTTGAGCAGAACGTTGCAGACGCCGAGCATCTCGTAGTCGCCGGGCTCTTTCGAAATGGCGACGAGCGCAGAGAGCCGCGGGAGCGCCGCTTTGAATGCTTCGAGGAGGGCGTCGGATGCCTGCGTTGGCGTCTTTCCGAGGACGAGGAGGCGCAGCGAGAGGCGTTGATCCTCGATCTTGTTGTCCGCGAAGGTCGCGCCCATGAACAAGTTTGCATACTCGCGATAAGCCGCATCCGCGTCGCCGCTCTTTCCGAGAGCGATGATTCTACGCATGGTGGCCTTGAGGCTGTCGGGACGCGCTGCGATGGATTCGGGCCCCGGGGGATTCGATAGGGCACCTGGGATCGCCGTGGGCGGAGGTGGCGGGACGCTCGTTCGCGGCGGCGGAACGCGCGAAGGCGCGAGTTCAGCGCGGACGGAAACGCCCGGCGGCATGTCGGTGCGAGGTGCCGGTTCGAGGCCAAGCGGCGAGAAAAGCGCCCGCTCCGTCTCTGGAAGTGACGCGTACTTCTCGCGTAGAGCCGCCTTCGCGACGAAGATCTCTTCGCGGCGATCGTTGCCGAGGAGCTTTCGGATGACGAGCTCCGTCGGCATGAGAGAGCGTTCGGAAATGACACGCGTCACGGGAGCCAATGTCCCGACGAGGCGCTCGACGAACGCACGGAAGTTCGGGAGCTCTCGAAACGGGTTGCCGTCGACGGTCGCCTTCGACAGACCGGCGGCCGTGAAGCCAGTGGCGGTCTCCGCGACCTTCTCGACGAGGTCCAGAAGGCGCGGTACCTCTTCCGGCGGAATCGTGAGTTCCTCGCTTCCTTCAGCGCCACCGAAACGAGAGACGCGAACCGTCTTCCGCGCGGTATCCATCTCGAGGAGGAAGCCTGCATCCGCGCTCAGGTCCGCTCGCAGTCGCAATTGCCGCGTCGCACCCGCATCGGAGAAGTCGCTCACCACGTAACCGTCGATCTTGTGGGGCAGAAGCTTCATCTCTTTGCTGAGCCAGCCAGAGACGAGCTGCGGGACGGTGATCTCGAGGCCGGGGGCAAATCGTCCCACGCGGATGGGTTGCGACCACGGGTGCCCTTCTGGCGGTGTCACCGAGAGACCCCACGCGAGGCCGAGGGCCGAAGACCCTTCCGACGTACCTTGGTAGCCTCCTTGGGTCAGCGTCAGCTTGAGGGACGTCTTCGAGTCCGGCGGTTCGTGGGGCGCGAGAAGGGCGCCCAAAGCGGCCATCGACGCGTCCCGTGCGGCGCTCTCTTCCGCTTCCGCGTGAGCGATGTCGGCTTGGAGTTTGGTCGCAATCACGTTTTGAAACGTGCGAAGCGCGTCTTGGGTGAGTGAACTCAGGTGCACCGCGCACTGCAACGTAGCGGTGTCCGGTTCCTTGTGGGCGCCGTCGATCGCTGCCGTCACGACTTTGACGAACGTCTCGAGGTCGCTCGACTGCCGCTCGGCTTCGGCGCGAAGGGCGTTCACTTTGGCGCGTGCGTCGTCGATGCGGAGGTCGGCGCGGATGGCCGCCACGGAAAAATCGATCGAGTCACGAAGGAACTCGAGGAAGTTTGTTTGCAACGTCGATTCGGTCGAGTCGCCATACAGATAGTTCGAACGCGGAGTCGCCATGAGACGATGCTAACTCCTTTCTGCCCGCCTCAAGCGCGCTTCTCGTCACGACTGCGTATTCTCGGTCCCTCGCCAGGGTCACCCAGAAGTTATCCACAAGTTTTCCCGAGCCGTCAGGCGTATCGGACTTGGATGTTCTCGATGATCGCGAGAAGCGCCCTTTTCGCCCCCTCGGTGGTCGCATGGCGGACGATGGCGACGCCCTCTCCCTCGTAACTCTCACTGCGAGGATCCCCGACTTTCGGAAGACGGAGCTCCACGAGCGAATCGCCCGCGGCCTGCGTGGCGGCCCCCACTCCGGATACCTGGGCGACGCGTGTGCCCGCCCCGTGCCCGCGGAGAAATGCAGCCCCCGCGGCCCATGAGCGTTTCTTCGGCTCGAACCGATCGAGGGCGATGAGTTCGGCCCAAGCGGCGATGAAATCCGTCTCGTGCGCGAGACTCATGAGCGGCATGATCGCGACGCCCGGAGGTCTCACGCCGACTTCGTTCACCAGCGCCGTTCCGTCGTCCTTCAGAAACCACTCCATGTGCGAGAGCGCCGTACCGGCCGCAGTGTTTGCGTCCTTGCCGAAGAGCGCAGAAAGGGCCGCCTCGTTGATCGGAGCAAACTTGGCCCAAGGCGAGTCATCGTCTTCACGCGGGAGGAGCACGCAATACTGCATCCAAGGGTTCTCCAGCACTTCGAGCGGGCTCGGCAGATAGCGCGTGCCCGATCGCCAAATCGCTTTGCCTCGGATGGTGACGGTCTCGCACGTGTGTTCGCGCGCACGAACGAACTCCTCCGCTTGGAGGGGCTTTGCGAGCGATGGAGTGAGTCCCTGTTCCGCGAGGGCGGTGATGTCCTCCTCCGAAGAAACGCGGAACGTCGCCTTCGCCCCGAGCCCTGCTTGAGGCTTTACGATGACCGGAAACCCGACGGCGTCACAGAATGCTCGCAAGGCAGCGATCGACGTGACGAGCCCACTTCGAGCGACGGGAATCCCGTGTGAGCGCAACACGCGCTTCATGCGGTCTTTGTCGCGAAAATTGCGGGCAACCTCTTGGCCGATTCCCTCGATTCCCACGAGGTCTCGCGCGATGCCCATGGGAAGTTGAAGCTGTTCGAGCGCGCCCGTCAGTCGATCGACCGTGCCAACCGTGCGCGAAAAGAATCGAAGCGCCGTGGCGAGCTCGTGGCCGTCGAGACAGTTCGGAACGCGATAGTGTCCTGCGATGCGTGGCTTGAGCGCCTTCGGAATCGCCGACGCCGGGTCGTCGCTGATCACGCTGAGAGTGACCCCTGGGAGAGAGGCAAATGCGCGGACGTACCGGTTCGTGTTCTCGAGAAAATGCGGCGCGACGAAGACGATGTGCGGCATACCTCTTCCAAGATACACGCTTCACGATTTCGAAGGTGACTTGCTCGCGACATCGCGTAGCCTTTCTGGCCCCGACCTCGAAAGGAGAGAAAGTATCATGGAAAAGACTTCGTATCTGGCCGGTACCGCTTCGTGGACCGACCTCATGACGCCGGACCTCGAAGGGGCAAAGAAGTTCTATGGCTCCCTTTTCGACTGGACCTATGACGATGGCGGACCAGCCATGGGCCACTACAACCGCATCATGATCCGCGGCAAGCAGGTCGCCGGCATGATGGCGCAATCGACCGAAGAGATGAAACAGATGCCTTCGGTCTGGAACACGTACTTCGACACGAAGGATCTCGATGCGACGCTCGCCAAGGTGAACGAAGCGGGCGGCAAGACGATGATGGGGCCGCAAGATGTGATGGATCTCGGACGCATGGCGTTCTGCCTCGATCCGGCCGGGGGGGCGTTCGGGTTCTGGCAAGCGGGAAAGCACACGGGCGCGCAGCTCTTCGGTGAGCCTGGGGCCATGGTGTGGAACGAGTACCGCAGTCGTGACTTGAAGCCCGCACTCGCTTTCTACGAGAAGGCGCTCGGCAACAAGATCGAGCGACTCGATGGGCCCATGGAATACTACACCCAGAAGGCAGCGAACCTGATGCACGCGGGCTTCATGCCCATGCCAGAGAAAGTCCCGGCCGAGGTGCCCCCGCACTGGACCGTGTACTTCGCGGTGAAGAGCGCGGACGATACCGCCGCGAAGATCAAGTCTCTCGGCGGAACCGTTCTCATGGATCCGTTCGATACGGAGCACGGACGTATGGGCTCGGCGCGTGACAAGTGGGGCGCGACGTTCGCGTTCATTCAGCCCGTTGCCACCTAGCGACACTTCCTCGGAATCGTACACGCGAGCTCGCCGAAGGTCCGAACCGCATGGCTCGGCAGCAGATAGGCTTGCGTGTACGGCATCGGCATCGGCATCATCGGTGGCTCGGAGGAGCAGGGGAATTGTTGCCGGGCGATGGTCGTAACCTTGGCACCATCGTCGACGGCACCAAAGCCCGCTCCCGCTGGAGAGAGTGTTCGTGCGGCGAGAGCGAGATCGTGCTTCGCGAAGTCGATGCCAGAAGGCGGCACAGCGCCGCCGTTGCACGTCACGTGCGCCCGGTACTCATCTTCGCTTCGAACGATCGTGGGCGTTGCGCCTGCACTTGCGTTCGTCGCACTGCATCCCTGGGGAAGCCTGAAGGGAGGGAGGGCGGTGGCGTTGCCGAGTCCCAGGGACATCGGTTCGCACGGGTCGCGCTCCGATGTCGTTGCGGTACCACGTGGGTCGGATTGCGTCGCGACGTTCTTGGAGCAGGCAGCGGTAAGCGAACCCAGCAAGAGCAGCGTCGAGAGGAGCGAGTTCGATTTCGAAGCGAGGTCACGCACAGGAGAAGCCTACGCGAGCCGTTCGCGGAAGTCTTTCACGGAACTCGTGCGATCGATACGTCATCGATGACGAAGCAGCTGTTGTCTGCGCCGGCCGCATTCTGCATCTGAATGACGAGGTTGTCGGTGCCGGGCGGAGCCGTGTAGTCGAATGTGACTTCTTCGTAGTCGGCCATGGGGACCGCGGCTTTGGGCTGGCCACCGATGCCGAGCTGGCCTTGCATGGCCATCAAGCTCGTGACGATGTTCGGGCTCGACGGATGCGTCGAGGAATTCCGGAGCCATACGGACAGGCGATACTTTCCCGGACCCGCCGGAATCCCCATGGGCGCGCTCTGGATTGCGCCGGGGTTTCCGAGTCGGCAGATGCGGCACGCGAGTGCTCCGCTTCGCGCATTCGGAGACGTCTGGAGCGTCGCATTGGACCCGTTCCATCCGGGGCCACAGCCCGTTCCCGTTTGCTCGAACCCAGGATTCGGAATCGGCACGGTAGGCCCGCTGTCGACGCTCGTCGCATCGAGTTTCGCCGAATCTGGTGCATCGGGCAGCGACGCCTCTATTGCGCCACCATCGGTGTCTTCATTCGCACTGTCACCGCGGGGGGCGGCGCCATCGGTGGTGCTCGCGTCGGAACCGGTGAGACCGTCGAGGCTTGGAAAGCACGCGGCCATACCGAGCAACGTGAAGACGATGCATCGTGCAGCGAGTCGAACCTGCATGCAGTGTGAACGTTACCGCATCCCTCGCCCACACGTGGTGACGAACCGAGACGCTGCGCCATTCTGCCTCGGGTGAGGCAGGCTGCGGCGAAGGCTTCCGCCAACCGCGCCCCTCGAACTATCGAAATAGACAGTAAATTCAGGGCCTCGCGCCCTCGGCACGCCCCATGCTCTCCTCGGAAGTGCCTGAAGGGAGCGTCACATGAAACCCACTCGCAGCAGCCGTTCGTTCTCGTTTCTCGGTCCACTCGCCATCGGGATGGCCCTCGGCGCGTGCGCGCATGATCCCAATGTGGCCGTGCCGGCGGAGACACCGACACTCACAGGTGCCGTCTACAGGGGGCCCGTGTCGAACGACGCTGCGCTCGCGCAAATGGCGAACGCAAGGTGAACGCGAGCCCATGGGCCGAGAAGGTATACACTTGGCCCATGGGCTCGCGTCTTCCGCTATGGGCTTCCTTCGGCTTCTTGATGGCCTGTCCTTCTTCCCAACCGCCGCCGCAACCCACGGGCGTATTGCTCGGAGACTGGACTACCGATGCTCCGGGCGTTCGCCGTCGGCTCACGCAGGCCGACCTCGCGCAGCCCTATGCGACCCCCTCGAAAGACAACGGTCCGAAGCTCGTCGATCGCCCGCAGGGGTTCTTGCCACGCGTGCCGAACGGTTTCTCCGTCAACGTCTTTGCGCAGGAATTGGACAAACCTCGCATGCTGCGGGTCGCACCAAACGGCGATGTTTTCGTCGTCGAATCCGAGGCGGGGCGCGTGCGAGTACTCCGTGATCACGACGGAGATGGCGTCGCTGAGGTGAACGTTCCGTTTGCGACTGGGCTCGACCGGCCGTTTGGCGTGAACTTCTATCCTCCGGGGGCAAGGCCCTCGCACGTCTACGTGGCCAACACGGGGTCCGTCGTCCGCTTCCCGTACAAGAACGATGCACTGGCGCCGCTCGGCGAAGCGAACGTCGTCGTACCAGACATCTCGGCGGGGGGCCTCTTGCGAGGCGGCGGTCACTGGACCCGCGATCTCGTCTTTTCCAACGACGGCTCGAAGATGTACGTGTCCATCGGCTCGAAATCGAACGTGTCCGACGACGAAGACGAAAACGATCGCGCGCGAATCTTCGAATACTCCCCGGAGGGAAAGAACGGTCGCGTGTTCGCGACCGGACTTCGGAACCCCGTCGGCCTTGCGATTCACCCGACCACCGGTGAGCTCTGGACAACCGTGAACGAACGCGACGAGCTGGGCGACCATCTCGTACCCGACTACGTGACCGTCGTTCGAGAAGGCGGTTTCTATGGCTGGCCCTGGTACTACATCGGTCCCCATCAAGACCCGCGTCACAAGGGCAAGCATCCCGAACTCGCCGCGAAAGTTCTCGTGCCCGACGTGCTCGTGCAATCGCACTCGGCCCTTCTCGGGATGACGTTCATGCGGGGCGCGAAGTTTCCTCCCGAGTACCGCACTTTCGCCGCCTCGCATGGCTCTTGGAATCGTGCACGGCGCACGGGCTACAAGGTCGTGATGCTCCCCCTGACCCCCGAAGGAAGGGCTACGGGCGAATACGTGGATTTCATGACCGGCTTCGTTGCAGCGAATGGCGACGTGTACGGTCGTCCCGTGGCTGTCGCAGAAGCGATCGATGGTTCACTGCTCGTCTCGGACGATGGCGCCGGAGTCGTGTGGCGGATCCGCTACTTGGGAAAGTGACGCTCACGATGCGTGGTACGTACACGTGGGCGGCGGCGCACATTCCGCACGACGCCCGCACAAGGTGTGTCGAAATCCGCTGCGTTCCCGGATGAATAGCGGAGCCTGGCACCCGTCCAACAGAGGGTCGCTACGAACGTCTTTGCCCGCCACCATCGTTCGCACGTACCATCGGGTTTCACGCTGCAAACTGCACGCACTTTCTGGAGGTCCGCAATGAGGAGAGTCACCACCGCTGTCGTCGCCACGTTCGCCCTTGCCGTCGTGACGGCGAGCCATGCGAAACCCACGACACCGGCGCCGACTCCGCTTCCCTCCTCTTCCAAGAACCAGCCGGCGGGCGACGTCTTCTACGCCCCGCGCGTCTTCAGCTCTGTTGCACAGCCCGTCGTGCCAACGACGCAAGCTGCCGCCACCCTGAAGTGCGCGAACAAGTTCACGCTCGTGATGGCCAACAACAATTCAGCGTACTGCCGCCGCGACTACACGGACGTGCGCACAGTTTCACTCATCTGTCCGGAAGGCTCGGTCCTCATGACCGAGGACAAGATCCCGTCATCCGCGAAAAGCTTCGCGCTGAACGACCTTTGCTACAAGACGGGGGCGCCTCCCGAAGCCAAGTCCTCGTACACGTTTCCAAAGTGCGATAGCGACCGAACCGGGAGCTTTCCACTGACTGCGAAGGCGGGCGCGGACGTATGCGAAAAGCGCCTCGCTGCGTTCATCGCGATTCCACCGGGGTCGCCGGACACGGTGCGGAGCCAAGAAGGGATCGCAACCGACCAACGCATCAACGACGCGAAGGTCTGGTGCGCGGCGGGCACGGGCGACCCCATGATTCAGGACGGCGACGGCGTGTACTGCAAGAAGAAGTAGCCACGAAGTCGAGCGCCGGTGTGCTTCTTCGCTATTTCGGCGCGGAGACGCCCGAGGGTTGCGTGCACTCCGTATGGCACTTCTTCCGCTCGATTTCGTCCAACTTCTTCTGGAAAGACTCTGCGAGCGGCGGTTGGCCTTTCGGCTTGGGGCGCGCCTTCGCACGCGCGAAGCACTCCACCTCGCACGTCTTGATGCGCTCCTCTTCGAGCCGCGCCTCTTCCGCTTTCTGTGCGGCGATCTCGTCGGCGAGGGGACGTTTCGCAGCGACGACGGACACTGTTCCCTTCGGGGCCCGCAAGAGATCCAGCAGATCAACGGGAAGCTCGCACGCCTCGCCAGGCGGACAGTTCTTCATGAACCGCGCGTCAGGGCTGATGGCACCGTTTCGAACGAGATCGAGCGAGCCCGGGTTGTCGACGCGTTCGTCCTTGAGTGTGGCGCTCACGTACGCGAAACCGAGCAAGTCTCGCTTCAACTTGACGGACACGAAGCACTGGCGCGCTTCGATCGAACAACGCCCGATCTTCGAGCCGAGTTCGACGAACGAAGCGCCCGTCGAAGCTTCATCCTTCTTGATCGAGATCCCCTCGACGTGTTTCAGCAGAGTTGCCTGCCAGGGCTCTGCGCAAAGCGTCTGCGATCGCAAGCTACGCAGATAGTCACGGTACGTCTGCTCGGTGCCCTGCGCCGGAATATCGAGGGGAGGACACGCGACCGGAGCCGGCGGCGTAGGACGATTGTCGGAGCTGCGTTTCTCGGACGCCCCACATGCAACGACGATAAAAGCCGCCACGACAGGCAAGCTACGTAGGTGGTGGTTACGAAAAGCCTTCACCCCACGCACCATACACCCGCCAAGGCCACGAAGGACCCTAGAAATTTCCGTGGCGACGAGAAGCACCTAGCGTGCAGTCTGCACGGACCCGCTTCCTGGAGCGCGACCGTCGAAGGAGGCGGACGAGGCGCGGAAGCCAGCGAAGTCCCGCAGGGAAAATCGCGCCGCAACGCGTGAGAGGGGGACTCGCCCGGCGAAGCCGGCTAAGTCGCCCAGCCTCGAAAAATCGCGCCGCAACGCGTGAGAGGGGGACTCGCCCGGCGAAGCCGGCTAAGTCGCCCAGTCCCTGCAAGCGATTGCATTCGCAATCGCGCTAGCAGGGGCTGGGGGACTCGAACCCACGACCTGCGGATTTGGAATCCGCTGCTCTACCAACTGAGCTAAACCCCTGTTGCGAGCGAACGTAGTCCAACACCGCGGAATCACGCAAGCCTCGGCATCCTGAATCGCCTCAGCGCGCAATACACGCGTCACTTCATGCACTTGCATGAGCGCGAGACGCCATAGAGTCAGTGGGGTGTTGTGGGGTGGCGGCGTACATACGTGTTTCTCGCCCGACCAAGCTGCCTCGCGCTCGGTCCTCCCCTTTTTGCCTCCGATGGGTACACTCTCCCGCCGTGAACCGCCTTTCCGTCGCCGTGCTCGCCTTCGGCCTCTCTCTCTCGAGCTGCAAGCCGAAGGAAGAGAACTATCAGTCGGTTCTCCAGCTCATCAGGCGCATCGACGTCGAAAAGAACGACAAGGGGGAAGTCGAACAAGCCGACTTCGAGTTCGAGTGGGACCCTTGCCCGGGTGACCAAATCCAAATGGTGCGGGGTGGCAAGGACTTCGCGCTCTGCATGCAGAAGTACGAGCCCGGCGACTACGTGCCCGTGAGCGTCAAACACTATTGGAACCCGCTCGGGTACTACACGTGGGACGTCTACGAAATCGGCGGCTGCAAGCGCAACATCGAGGAGTCCTCCGAGGGCTCCTTCGAAAAGTCGCAAGAGTGCAACGACCGCACGATGCACGGCAAAGTGACGGGCTTCGATTGCTCGCGCCGCCCGTTCCGCAAGTTGCTCGCCGTGTGCCCCTGGATGGCGCGGCAGTAGCGCGCTACTTCGGCGGGTTCGGTAGCTCTTTCGTCGGCAGACGGAAGATGAGGTAGGAACGCGTGCCTCGGCTGCTGAATGCGTCTCGGCCGTCCGGCGAGTACCACATCCAGTGTGCCGCTGCGTCGATGCCAGCGTGGCCCTGTTCGTCCTTCTGGCATGTGACCGGGAACTGGCCGGGGCCGCTGTTGTCCTTGCCAACGGCCAGCTTGCCGACCGCGCCCGGGGTGACAGCGCCCGTCGTATTCACCCAACCTCCGCTCGTCGTGTTCTTGTCGCCGGTGCCCTTCGTACACGTCGCGATGTCGGCGTTCACGACATCGATGGGGGGACCCGAGGCGGTCGGCGTTCCAGGCGTAGAACTGTAGAACTTACCCGTCGCGCAGACTTCCCAGCCGGCTGCCCCCGAGTAGAGAGCTTCGCCGCCCTTGCGTTTGAACTGCCCAAGGGCACCTTGCGTCGTCGCGTCGTCGTCCCAAACGACGAGATAGAGATAAGCACCGGTCGGCGCATCGGCCGCGAGAACGGTGTAGGACTCTGGACCGAACCCGATTGCACCCGAGCCCGTCGTGTTGACGGGGCAGTTGAAGATGTCTCCTGCCGACTGCGTTTGCGGACGCCCCTTCAACGTCTTGATGCCGTTCACGTCACCCCAACCGAATGCATACGCATTGTCCGCCGTGAGGACGACGTCTACGTCCGTCGCGGGCTCGCTCACCGGCTGGACGGACCCATCGTTCTGACCGAAACCAGGCGGGTTGCCGCTCGAACTCGTCGTTTGCCTCGCATCGATGCCGCTGTCCTCTTCACCGAAGCCGTTGTTGGTCGCCTCACCGCAGGCGAGGTAGACGACGGCGAGGCCGAGCACGAAGAGCGTCATGGAACGGGATACGGCTTTCATGACGATGATCGTGGGGGAAAATGGCCTGAGCGTCAAACACCCTGGTCTAAATAGGCGGGAAATGGCTCTCATTCGGTGATGGGAGCCGTCTTCAACGGGCTGGGCGCTTCCAGATCTTCCCATTGTCGCAGGTGTAGCTATCGACATGGGCGACGCCGAGTGACGCCGTGTCGGTGTGCTTCAACTTCTGCGAATGAATGTACTTCCCCTTCGGCGCGATGGCCTTCTGGTCGGCACCGGTGAGGGTCGCCGTGAATGCCAAATAGGGCTCACCTGATTTGTTCGCCTTCGCGGGCCTACCGAACGCGTCGAACGCATACGCGACGCCACTGAACTCCTTGATCGTGCATGTGTCGTCGCTCTGCATCATGAGGTGAAGCTCGCCGCCATCTTCACCGTTGCCGAATGACGCGAGTGTGACTTTGAGCGGATCGTTCACGGTGAGCTTCTGGGCTTCCATGCGCATACGGGCGAGTGGAAGCTCCCGAAAAATGCGCGCGCCAACCGGAGGAGTCGGGTCGGATTCCTTCGTGCTCGATCGCTCGTGCTGCTTCGCGGTCACCACCATGAACGGGTCCGACCACTTGCGCTCGAGCGTGATTCGACCAAGCACGAAGCCGAGGGCGATGCCAACGAGCAGAGCGACGACGACGGTGGCGGGGAGAATGATCTTCTTCATCGAACGATTCCTTGATGCGGGCGCTCAGCTGATGCTCGAAATGAGCATGATCAAGACCGTAGCGGGGGGAGTCCAAAGCCTGAACCTCTTGAACCAGAGGTCGATGTTCTCTTCGGAAACGATCAAGAACCCCCACGTCGTCAGCATGTTCAGGAGGAGAGCGACATAGACGCCGAGCATCAGCTTGTCTGCGCGGGTGAGATAGCCGGTCGCCGGGAGTGACTGGATGAGCGAGAAGTGGAAGAGGACGGCTGCTGCGAGCATGGGCGCGCCCGCATTCGATCGAACTTCCAGTTCGTCGGGCGGAACCCACAAACCGATGAGCGAGATGATGACGATGATGTACGCCGGGATGTACACGCTGAACGCGGCGGAGGTCGCGAAGCGGTCGAGCCCGAGCTCGAACTTGTAGCGCGAGATGTAGAGGTCGTCGCGATCGAAGCGGGCGGGGTAGGCATGCTTGTAGGCATGTGCACCGATCGACGCGACGCCGAAACTTGCGACGTTGAAGCCTTCGTCGAGGGACGTTCGCGATTTGTCTGCCTCGAAGACAATCTGGTCGACGCCTGCAGTTTGGTCTTCGAACTCGATGACGAGCTTCTGCGTGTCGAACGGGTATTGGCGCAGATCGACTGGGCTCGTGAACTTGCCCGACACGTGATAAAGTTTAAACGTCGGCGTGTCCGCGATCGCCTTCGCTTCGACTTCGTGACCGTTCGTAAACGACGGGTCGATCTTCGGTAGGTCTTTGTCGCCCGTGATCGATAGGAAGAACTCGGCTTCGAACGAGCCGGTTTGGATGTTGAACTCGCGAATCTCCTGGATGACCAGTCCGACCTTGGCCTTCGTCGGGCCGCCAAAGTGTGGGTGCGCGAAGGGCGAGCGAAAAGGACCCTCGCGATGGATCGGGACCTTTCCCGTGCCGATCGCATTGCGCTCCTCCTCGCTCATTTCTTTGGGGAAGTCCGCTTCGGTTTGTACTTCCGCGTAGTCGAGTGGGGCTTCCGCGTCACCGGCGCCGGCATCGCCCGTCGGGGCGGAAGAAGCCGCGGGTGACGGGGCTTTCGGAGCCGCACTTGCGCTCGCGATGGCCAGCGTGGCCGTCGGTGCCGCTTTCGGAGGCGCTTTCGCCGTCGCCGAGGGTTTCGGTGGCGCGCTCCCAACGGGACCGGCAGCGATGGGAATGCCTGCAGTCGCTGCGCCCTTCGGCAGGGGCTTGGGCCCTTGTGCGAAGCCGCGCGCGGAAAAGATCATGGCGCCGACGAACGCGACGACCACGAACGAGACCACCTGGATGAGGCGGAAGAGGCGAGCTCTTTGTTTCGGTGTGCGGCGCATGGGAGGGCGCAGACTACTTGAGCGTGCGGCCGCTTGTCATCCACCTCCCGTACCAGTAGTGGTCGAACCCATGGACGACCTCCGTTGCGGTCCCCTTTTGGTGCCTGCGAGACTCCTGGCGGTGACCTTCGCGCGCGCTTCGGGGCCCGGCGGGCAGAACGTGAACAAAGTGTCGTCGAAAGTCGATCTCCGTTTCGCGTTCGAGGAAATGTCCGACTTTCCGCCTGACGCACGTGCGCGTCTCCGAAACCTTGCGCGAAATCTCATCGATGCCGAAGGACGCATCGCCGTGGTGAGCCAACGAACGCGCGACCAAAAAACGAACATCGAAGATGCTCGGGAGAAAGTCCGCGAGCTCGTGCTCGCCTCCCTCGTGCGCCCGAAGGCGCGCCGTCCCACGAAACCGACGCTTGGGTCGAAGCTGCGTCGCCTCGACGGCAAGAAGCAGCAAAGCGACCGAAAGCAGGGACGAAGCAAGGTTTCGCGCGACGACTAGTTCGCCCTGCCGGCTTGGCCAGTGCAACACCACCATAACCCGGGCAGCAGACCGCCGCGCCAAGGTCGCAACTTTGATTGCCTGCCGCCGCGTCGCACATGCCGATACTCGCGGCGCTCAGGCCTGCGGTCCTTGGAGCGCTCGGTTGGAGTGACCTCAGGCTAAGTGCGCGCCGGGCGCGACCAGGCAAGCACCCGCGCCCCAAGCGAGGGAAGCACGCCGAGTGTCAGCAATGTCGCCGTCACCAACCCGCCGATGACTACGGTGGCAAGTGGCCGTTGGACCTCGGCACCGGCCCCCGTTGCGAGGGCCATCGGAACGAAACCGATGGCCGCAACGAGCGCCGTCGTGAGCACGGGACGAAAGCGCGCACGCGCCGCAGTGCGGGCCGCGTCCATCGGCGCATCACCGGCCGCAAGACGCTCTCGCAACGCGGTCACGAGCACGCTGCCATTGAGCGTCGCCACGCCGAAGAGTGCCAGGAGCCCAACGACCGCACTCACCGACAGCGGAAGCCCGCGCGCTGCCAGCGCGAGGAAGCCCCCACTCGTTGCGAGCGGCACGTTCGCCATCACCACGGCGGCCGCACGACCTTCGCCAAAGGATAGGTAGAGCAGGAGAAATACGACGATAAGCGTGCAAGGTACAAGAATCGCAAAGCGGAGTGCGGCGTGGACCAGGTGCTCATACTGACCTGCGACTTCCACATGATAGCCCGGCGGCATGGGTATCGCCGAAAGCCGCGCATTCACGTCCTTCACGAACGACCCCAAGTCGCGACCGCGCACGTTTGCTTCCACGAGCACGCGCCGTCGCGCTCCTTCTCGGCTCACGATGGCGGGGCCTTCCTCGGTTCTTACATCTGCGAGCTGACCTACGGATGCAACTCTGCCGTCTGCGAGAGGAATCTGCGTGTCACGCAAGGCTTCCGGGCTCTCGGGCAGAGGGAAGAGGACGCGCACGTCGAAGCGCCGCTCGCCATCGACCAGTGTGCCGACCACCCGGCCTGCCTTCATGCCTTCGATCGTGGCTGCAAGCTCGTCGGGCGAGAGTCCAAGGCGGCCCGCTCGCGTTGGGTCGGGGCGAACCGTCAGGAGCGGAAGCCCCGAGAGTTGCTCGAGGCGGACGTCTGCCGCGCCGGGGACGGTCGAAAGGTCATGCGCGATGCGAGTGCCGAGCTGCTCCAGTACCTTCAGGTCGTCACCGAAGATCTTGATGCCGACGTCGCTTCTCGTTCCGCCGAGGAGTTCGTGCGTGCGCATCTCGATCGGTTGGGTGAACGCGAATGCGGAACCGGGCAGTTCGCGGCGCAACAGCTCTCCCATCTCTGTTGCGAGCGACTCGCGGGTTACGCCTTTTCGCCAAGCGCTGTGCGGCCGAAGCATGATGAATACATCGGATTGCTCGATGCCCATTACGTCGGTTGCTACGTCGGGACTTCCGGTACGCGAAACCACGGTCGAAACCTCAGGAAGCCGCCGGAGTACACGCTCCACCGTCGTCGTTCCGACAATGGCCTCATCCAGCGAGACGCTCGGTGGTCGTGTCAGCTGGAGGACGAGGTCTCCCTCCTCGAGGCGAGGCACGAATTCGACGCCGCGCGTGGCACCTGCGAAGGCGCCCACGATCAGAAGCGCGCCGGCCAAGAGTCCGGCGAGGCGAGGGCGTCTCAGCAGGACTTCGAGCGCCGGGTCGTACGCACGACGTAGCCAGCGCACGAGGCGCGGATCTCCGGTGTGCGCGCGGCGTAGCGTGATCGAGGCGAGCGCAGGTATCCATGTAAACGTGAGAACGATGGCCGTCGCGAGTGCGAACAATACGGTGAGCGCCATGGGGCGGAACATCTTGCCCTCGACGCCTTCGAGCAGCAGCACGGGCACATACACGATGGCGATCGTCACAACGCCGTAAGCGAGAGGCCGCCCAAAGGTCCGGGCCTCATGGGTGAGTGCGGCGTCGGCCGACAACTTCTGTGCGGCCATCGCTGCGAGGGCCCCCTCGGTCACGACCACAGCGCCATCCACGACCAAACCAAAGTCGATGGCGCCGAGGCTCATCAGATTTCCACTCGTCCCGGCGACGGACATGAGCGCAAAGGCACCGAGCATCGCGAGCGGGATCGTCGTGGCGACGATGAGACCTGCGCGCACATCGCCGAGGAGCAGCAGCAGAATGACGATGACCACGAGGCCGCCCTCGAAGAGAGAGCTCCGCACGGTGGAAAGAACGCGGTCGACGAGAGCTGCCCGGTCGTAGAAGACGTTTACCTTCGCTCCGGGAGGCAAGCGCTGTTGCACCTCGTCCAGCTTCGCGCGGGCCCGGGCAACGATGTCGTGGGCATTTCCGCCTGCGATCATTTGCACCATGGCGTAGACGACCTCGCCTTGGCCGTCGGCTGTGGCAGCGGCGAGACGAAATGCGCTTCCATCGGTGATCGTTGCAACGTCCCGTACGAGCACAGCATGACCGTCACGCGTGGCAACGACCTGCGCGCCGATCGTGTCGACATTGCGATAGGCACCCTCCAGGCGAATCATGGCTTGCTCGCCACTGCGTGCGATCGCCCCGCCTCCGGTGGAATGTCCTCCCGCGAGGAGAGCATGCTCGACGTCTGCCTGGGTCAACTTGCGAGCCATGAGCTCTGCGGGGCGCAGAAGGACATCGACTTGCCTCGTTTCACCTCCCCAGCCGTTCACTTCTACGACTCCGGGAACGGTCCTGAGTGCATAGGCGACCTCCCAATCGAGGAGCGTTCGGACCTCTGTTGCCGAGTGTCCGGGCCAGACCATGGTGAAGTGCAAAACTTCGCCGAGACCCGTCGTCATCGGGCCCATCGCCGGCGATCCTGCGCCGCGCACGGCATCCCGTGCGGCAGGCAAGCGCTGCGCGACCAGGGCGCGTGCTTCCGAGAGGGGGAGATCGTCCTCGAAGACAACCGTGACGGCGGAGACGCCTGCGCGCGAAACACTACGGATCAGCGTCGTGCGCGGAAGCCCCGTAAGGGACAGCTCGACAGGTCTTGTCACGAGCGCCTCCACCTCGATGGGCGAGAGCCCTGGCGACGCGGTGAGTACCTGTACCTGCACGTTCGTTACGTCCGGAACGGCATCGACCGGCAACGTGCGCCATGCACGGATTCCGAGGAGCGAACTCAAGAGCACGAAAAGAATGACGACCCAGCGATGCCGCACCGACGTGCCCACAATTGCCGCAATCACTGCTCGCCCTCGAGCTCGGCGCGCAGAAGCTCGCCCTTCAGGAGGACCATGCCATCGACGACAACGTCTTCGCCTTCCGCAACGCCTGTAGTGACGACGAGATCCGAGCCGAGTTGCATGCCTGGCTCAATGGCGCGGAGCTCGAAGCTGCCGTCCTTCGGGGCCTTGGTGAAGACAAACTTGGCTGTTTTGATGTCCACCACGGACGCTGTCGGCACAACCAAGGGGCGCGCGTCATTCGGCACTCCGGCGACCGTGACTTCGACTTCGACCTGCGATCCCGGAAGCAGTCCCGAGCAAGCATCACTCGGCGTGAGGCGTACCTTTTGTGTGCGCGTCGCCTGGTCGACGAGAGGCAAAAGACCGAGAACTTGCGCGGTACACGTCGAAGTTTCACGGACGAAAACGCGCGCAGGAACGTTCGGTGCGAACGCGAGCGGTAGGCCATCGGGCACGCGAGCCTCGATGACGACATGCTTCGCGCTCATGATGCGAAAGATGCGTGCGTCCGGTGCAACGTGCGCACCCAGCGCGGAGGATCGTTCGACAATCACGCCGTCCACGGGACTTCGCACCGGAAGCCGCACCGCCGTCGGCGCTCCTGCACCGCTCGGCTCCGGAATGCCGAGACTCGCGCAGAGCGTACGCGCAGCATTGAGATCCGCGCGCGCCAGATCGAGTTCGAGCCGGGCTTCTTCGAGCGCAAGCTGCGTCACCGCCTCCGCCGTGCGCAGTCCTTCGAGACGTGCGACTTTGCGCCCCAGCGTATCCGTGCGCGTTCGGGCGCGAATGAGATCGGCGACGTCGCGCGCAGCTTCCGGCGCCTCGAGCCATGCAAGGACCTGCCCGCGCTTTACCGTGTCGCCTTCGACCGCCTCGAAGCGAGACACACGGCCTGGCAAGAGTGTCCCCGCTTCAGCGGTGCCGTCCGCACCTGCGACCACGTCTGCCGCGAGACGCACATTCCCGCTCGGGTCTTTTCTTACGACTGGCGCAGTGCGAATGCGACCAGAGGCGAGGAGCTCTGGTGCCACGTGAATGCCCCGCGCAGTTCCCTGCTTCGCGGGCGGTTGCGGCGCCGGGCTCTCGTGGCTTTTGCTCGTGCATGCCAAGAGGAAAACCGTGATGAGTACACGCTTCATGGTTGTGCTCCGCGCAAAAGGGACCCGGCTAGCGTGGACGCACGCAGATCTGCGCGCTCTACATCGGCCTTGGCACGCGCGAGCCTCTCTTCTGCGGCGAGTGCCGCACGTCGCGCCAGAAGCATGGTTTCCAGCGATGCCGTACCTGCGGAGTACGATGCCATCGCCGTGTCGACCGCACTTCGCAGCGGTTTCACCACGTCGCTCCGCAGGTGCGAGCGCACCTCACGCGTATGGACGCGCTCATGCATGGCGAGACGTAGCTCGCGCTCCAGTTCGGCGCGCAGTCGGACCTCATGGCCGCGTGCCGCCGCAGCGAGAGTCTCCTGTCGCGCGGTGTCGTACCGAGAGGGATCGAAAAAGGGCAGGGGGAAGGAGAGGATTCCCGCCGCAGCCTTGTCGCCGGAACCTTCGCGCCACACAGAAGCACCCACCGAGAACGTGGGGCCGTTCGCCGCACGCACCACCTGACCTTCTGCCTTGCTCTGCTCTGCGCGTGCATGCGCGGCCATCACGGTGGGATGTGTGTCCAGCCCCGCGAGCGCTCTGTCATCCGCAGCGGACGGATTCTCCGGTGCGTCGAGCGTACCCTCGGCCCTGTAGTCTCGGTCCATGGGCGCGCCCATCGCGTAGGCGAGGGCGAGTCGCGCTTCCGTTGCGCGCCCCTCCGCATCCAAAAAGTCCACGCGTGCGCTTCCTAGCTCGGCTTGTGCAAGCGAGCGCTCGATTGCCGTCGCCACGCCACTCGTGACGCGAAGTACGGCAAGCTTTGAAATCTGTTCCGCAGCAAGCACCGATGCTGCACGGATCTCCATCAGCGTCTGCGCTTCCAGGAGATTGATCCAAGAAAGTGCCGCGAGTGCGGCGCCCTCGAGTCGTGCCCGCTCGACCTCCGAGGTGGCCGCCCGTCCTGCCCAGGCCGCTGCCTGCGATCGCGCGGACCCAAGCCCACGAAGCGAGATCTCTTGGGTGGCGCTGAGCGAGACTTCAGGCCCTACGGGAAGTGCATTCGGAGAGCGTGCCCCGGCAAGCAGCGTGACCTGCGGCACCGACGGGAGCCCGACGCCCGGATGGTTCGCGAAGGGATCGGTCGCCATTCGCACCCGCTCGGCTTCGGTGACCGCGGGACCATGCTTGGCACCCGCCAACAAGGCGGACCGCAGCGTGACGGGAGCGCCCTCTTGAGCCTGTGCCGCGGGCGAAATCGCACTCAAAAGCGCTGCGAAAGCCCAGCCCCAGAGCCGTCCACCCTCGGAAATCCTCACAAGAATTCTTGTAGAAGTCGAAGCCCTTCGTGCCTATCCGGCAGATGTCGGACTCGCTCGGCTGCGGAACACGCTACCTTTGCCTACGTAATGGAACGACGACGCCCGCTGGTCTACGTGTTTGGGGGCATGGCTCTCGGTATGGCCTATGCGCTCCTGAACACGCAGACCGATGCGTGGGCGCGCGCTGGCGACATTGGTCGTGTCTTCGTTGCGTTTCATGGCTTCGTCGATCGCGGCATTCCGCTTCTTGCGGGTGGCCTCTTGGGTCTCGCCGTGCATTGGATGCAGCTACGTACGCAGATGGCACGCGAAGAGACGCGGCGCGCCGAGGAGCTCCGTTCGCGCCTCCGGCATGTGGAGCGCGAGCAGACCGCGTTCTTGGTTGCCGCATCGACCCTGCACGAACTGAAAAATCCGCTGCATGCGCTCGGTCTTTTGGTGGATGAGTTGGCCGAGATCGCGAAGACCGCCGACGCGGCAACGCTGGATGAACAGATTCAACGGGTGCGCGCCCAGATGGACCGAACCCTGGTGCCGCTCGATGCGCTGCGGGCACTCACGAGACGAGGTCCCGAAGAGCGGGGCCTTCGTGCACTCGGCCCCATCGCGGAAAGCGTTGTGGCATCGCTCACGCCGCTCGCCGCGGAACGAGGCATTTTATTGCGCCTGGAAGGCGATCTCGAAGCGACAGCCAACGTCGATACGGAGTTCGTCCGCATCATCTTGGACAACCTGATTCTGAATGCCTTCGAGAGTGGCGATCGCCAACCTGCGCCGAAGGCAGTCTGCGTCCATGTTCGTCGCCAGGATAACGGTCGCGTGGTCTTACGGGTGAGCGATGACGGACCGGGCATCTCCAGCGATGTGCCTGACGTCTTCGCGCCGCTTGCGTCCTCGAAGTCCGGCGGTCTTGGCCTCGGACTTCCCATCGCGAAGGCTCTCGCGACGTCTCTTGGTGGTGAACTCTCGCTTGCGAAGGACCCGCAGTATCGCACGACCTTCGAGTGCGCATTGCCGGGCGCGAGCGCATGAATAATGGACGCCGCCCCCAGCTCTTACTTGTGGAGGATGAAGTGGAGGCACGAGGTACGCTGGCCCGCGCGCTGAAGCGAGCAGGCTATGATGTGGTTCCTGCAGACACCTTCGTCGGAGCCAAACGAGAACTCGACCAGCTGCCCCTCGGACTTCCGGACGTTGCCGTGTTCGACCTCGCTTTGCCCGACGACGCGAAAGGAGGCATCCACCTTCTCGAAGTTGTACGCGAGAGATCGTGGGAGCTTCCTGTGGTGCTCGTAACGGCGTTTGCTGACCTCGAAAACGTGAAGAATGCACTCAATCTCGGGGCGTCGCACCTACTGGAGAAGCCATTTCGAGCCGCCGAATTGCTCGCCGTGCTCAGCCGCGTGATGGCGAAACCGAGTCGGGCCGATGGTGTCATGCGAGCGTTTTCCCGCGCGGGCCTCACGCCACGAGAAGGCGAGATCGCGCTCTTCGCGCTGAAAGGGTTGCCCAGCCCCGAGATCGCGCTCGTTCTGTCCATGAGTGAAAAAACGGTTCGTCAGCACCTTTCGCGCGTTTACCAAAAGCTCGGTGTGTGTGGCCGCGGGGAGCTCGTGAACCTGCTTCTGCCGATCTAGCGGGTACGGGAACGCGCACGGCTGAGCTTCCTCGTCGTAGGCCTTTGGCCGAGAAAAGTCCCGCGCCCGAAACGGTTACACCGGCACCTGCCTCGTTCAGGTCAATGACACAAAAACGTCGTCGTCGTCGTGGGAGCGGTGCCATCCAGGTGAATGACAGCGCGAAGCTCGAGCCGTCGCGGAGCGATAGCGCAGACCGTCGAACGGATCGCGCACCTCAATTGGGTTCACGGGGGTACAAAGGCTTCTCCAAAAAGTTCGGGGGCATCAGCACCACGGACTGGCAAACCCGCCTCGATTCGCAAGCACCATATCCCCTGGCCTGCGGAGATCGTTTGGCACGCGGAACGCCCTCTCCAAGGCCCCCTGCGCCCCCGGCTGTAGCGCCCACGGGCCGTGCAGTCTCCAGGAGGCCGCCCGCGCGCTGCCTCAGACAAGAGAAATACGATGCGGAGCTTCGTTCCGCCCCTTGGGTCGCTCAGTCTTCGATGTCGACGACGGTTCCGAGGGGGACGCGGCGTGCGAGCTCGCGAATCTCGTCGTCGTCGAGCGCGATGCAACCGAGGGTCCAATCCGACTCTTTATGGCCCTTCTTGTACTCGCGTTCCTGCGGTGCGCCATGGATGCCGATGTCTCCACCGATCGTGGCGTTCCGCGGAAGCTTCCCTTCGCGCTTGAGCCGCGCGAAACGCAGGCGATCCTCGGCGTTGGGGTAGTCGAGCCGCATGAAGGTCCCCCATACGGAAGGGCTCTTCGCGATGACGTGGTAGCGCCCCACGGGCGTCACTTTGTCTCCCTCGATGTGCTTGGGGCCCACGCCTCCGGGACCGATGGCGACCCTCCACGTGTGGAGGGGGACGTCGCCCGCAAACACGACCATCTCGTGCGCTCGTTTCCGTACGAGGATGCGCGTTGCTTTTTCACCCTCCGCTCGGACCGACCGAGCGCTCGAAAGGACGAGGGCGACGGTCGCGGAGAGCGCCAAGAAGGCGATGCGAGAACGGAGCGAAGAGAAAACGCGAGAAGGTCGCTGCTTCGGGAAAGGGGCGGGCGGAGCTGCCATGCACGCCCGTCGCGGAGCGCGCTCGAACTGTGACCGAGCCGGACGAAGGTCCCGCGCGCGCCGCAAGTGCTTGAGATTGGACGCCTTCGTTTGCCCGGCAAAATACCGTTTGACGGCCAGTAAACTTCCGTTATGTTGGACATGTGTCTGTTTTGACGGAAATGGCCGATTCGAATCCGCGGGCGCGACGGGTTTTTCGAGGTATGAGTCGCAGATGGTAGCACAAATTCCGTCTCCGTCCCGTGAAGGTTCGCAACACGTTTCTTCGGTACAGCGAGGGTCCCTCGTCGATCCCAAGGAAGCGGCAGTTTCGCTCCACGACGACTGGCTTCGTCTGTGGTTCGGCCCTTCGGCAAAGATTCGCTACGCCGACTTCCACTACATCTGGCTTCGGCACAATGCCGACAACGATCGCCATCCGCTGACCGGCGAACGAATCCTCGACTCTTCGGAGATTCCGGACACGATCCGTCCGCTCAAGACGCGCATCGAGTCGTCCAACGAAGGTGGCTCCAAGCTGCACGTTTCTTGGTCCGACGGGGTCGAGAGTGTCTACGACCTCGCATGGCTTGCGAGCGAAGCATACGCGCCGAATCGGGATGCGGCGCCTCCGCCTCCGTCTGACCTTTCCGCGATCGAGCTTTTCGCCGAAGACTTCGAAAACCCGGAGGCCATGGCGCGCGCGTGCCTCGAGCGTGTGCGCACCCATGGCGCCGTCGTCGTGCGTGGCTTCAAGGTGAACGGCCCCGAGCACGATACCGAACTCATCGTCGAAGGCTTCGAGAAGATCGGACAGCGCGTCATCGAAACACACTTCGGTCGCATCGAGGACCTCCGTCCCGACAACACGACGAACAAGAACACCGACCAACTCGGCTATACCGACGCGCGCATCGAGCTCCACACCGATCAGCCGTTCATCGAGCGCCCACCGCGGTATCAGATTCTCCAATCGATCATCGCGGCGGAGTCCGGTGGCGACAATTTCGTCGTCGATGCCGAGGCCGCGGCCAAGTACCTTCGCGACGAAGACGCGCACCACTACGAGCTCCTCACCACGGTCCCGGTGAGGTTCCATCGCAAGCAAAAGGCGTTCGAGAGCCTCGTGACGGCCCCCGTCGTTCAGTTGAACGGCCGTCCGCACGATGGTGGCTTCATGGTGCGCTTCTCTTACTTCACGATGGCGCCGCATCAGGTGCCGTTTGCGAAAATGCGTGCATGGTACAACGCATACAATCACTTCACGCGCATCGTGCGCGACGAGCGAAATCAATACCGGTTCAAACTCGACCCCGGTGACTTCGTTCTCTACGACAACCAGCGCATGCTCCATGCGCGCAGCGGCTTCCGCGGGGCCCGGTGGCTTCGCGGTATTTATCTAGACAGCTGAATACGCGCTGCGCACGAGGTCAGCGTGCGCGGCGCTCGAACGGAAATATGCCCGAACAGAACACCCGCTACACCCCAGGGCGCCTCGGCTTCTCGGACCCGAAGGACATCGACCTCTTCGTCGCAACGCTCGAAAAATACGAGCGTGGGGAGATCACGGCAGATGCGTGGCGGGCGTTCCGACTCCTCAACGGAGTCTATGGGCAACGCCAAGAAGGCGCCCAAATGCTGCGGGTCAAGATCCCGCAGGGAATCTTGAACGCGTCGCAGCTCGAGACGCTCGCCCAAGTGGCGAGCGAGTATGCCGACGGCCGAGGTCACGTTACCACGCGACAGAACATTCAGTTCTACTTCATCCCCCTCGCTCGGGCAGAAGAGGCGATGCGTCTCTGTGACTCGGCCGGTCTCACGACGAAAGAGGCGTGCGGCCATAGCGTCCGCAACGTCATCGCCAATCCGCTCGCGGGGGTCGACCCGGAGGAGGTGTTCGACGTCACGCCCTACGCGGATGCACTCACGCGTCACTTCTTGCGCGGCAAGCTCTCGTCGACGTTGCCCCGCAAGTTCAAGATAGGGTTCGAGGGCGCGGGGCGCGATGCCATGCGTGCTTCGATCAACGACCTCAGCTTCAAGGCCACGAAGAACGAGCGAGGAGAGCGAGGCTTTCGCGTGCTCGTTGGCGGCGGTACGTCGACACTTCCGCGCACGGGCTCCGTGCTCGTGGGGTTCCTACCCGCTGCGGAAATTTTCAGTATCACTCATGCGGTGCTGCGCGTGTTCCACCGGGAGGGGGAGCGCGCCGACAAGCACAAGGCTCGCATCAAGTGGCTCATCAAGAAGATCGGTTGGGAAGCGTTTTACGAGCGTACTCTCGTCGAGTGGGAGCTCGTGAAAGCAGAAGGGGAGAGCGCCCTACCGTTCGATCCTGAGTCGCCGCCGGTCGAGCCCATCACGCCGAAGCCCCCGGAGGCAAAGGTCGATGTCTCGGCCTCGTTCGAAGCGTGGTCGCGCACGAACCTCGTTGCGCAGAAGCAGGCAGGGCTATCGACGGCGGTGATCACGCTTCCGCTCGGAGACCTCACTCCGGCGCAGTTTCGAGGTCTTGCGCAGCTTGCGACGCGCTTTTCCGACGGGACGGTGCGCACGACCATCGAGCAGAACCTGGTCGTGAGGCACGTGCCGAACGAGTCCGTCTATGCGCTCTACAACGAACTCGAAAAGCTAGGGCTGTCGCGTCCCGGAGCATCGACGTTCGCCGACGTCACTTCGTGTGCGGGCGCACACACCTGCGCGATCGCCGTCACGGCTTCTCGCGGTATGGGCTCTCGCTTGAGCGAAGACCTTCGCGACAGCGATGCGGCGCTCGGCAAGGCACCCGGCCTGGAGGGGGCTTCCATCAAGATCAGTGGTTGTCCGAACGGCTGCGGCCAACACCACATCGCGTCTATCTCTCTGCAAGGTGCGATGCGGCGCGTTGGGGGCCGTCCTTTGCCGCTCTACATGATCAGCGTAGGAGGTGGTGCGCTCAAGAACGAGACCGGAGACGTCATCGGTTCTCGCTTCGCGCGCCTCGTCGGCAAGTTGCCGGCGCATCGCGTATCCGCAGCCATTCGGAAAGTGCTCGCGCTTTGGGAAAGCGAGCGGGCGCCTCAGCAGAGCCTCGACGACTTTTTGGCCGTGGTGCCTGTCCCCAAAGTGAAGGCGGCGATCGGCCAGCTCTTCGACATCGACGAGCACACCGCCACGCCAGAAGACTTCGTCGACCTGGGGCAAGAAGAGCCGTTCACCGTTGCGGAAGGCGAAGCCGAATGCGCCATGTAGTGCACGACCGCGCGGATCGCGAAGAAGCCTTCGGAGGCAGCGGAAAACGAAGCGCACCACCGCAGGCGGGGAAAGTGTGGCTCGTGGGTGCAGGCCCTGGCGATCCGGAGCTCCTGACCCGCAAGGCGGAACGGCTGCTTCGTGAAGCCGATGTCGTCGCCTACGACGAGCTCGTGTCCGAGGAGATCCTGGCGCTCGCCAATCCGTTCGCCGAGCGCATCCCGGTGGGGCGTAGGGCGCGCGGCTGCAAGCACCACGAGGGGCGTATCCATTCGGCGGTGATCCAGCACGCGCTTCGCGGTCGCATGGTGGTGAGACTCAAAGGTGGCGACCCGATGATCTTTGGACGCGGGGGCGAAGAAGCCGAAGAGCTCCAGGCAGCCGGCGTTCCGTTCGAATTCGTGCCGGGGGTCACGGCCGCACTCGGCGCCGCTTCGAGCCAGGCGCTTTCGCTCACCTATAGGAACGTGTCCCCAATGGTGACGTTGGCGACGGCGCACCCGGCGAAGGACGATGGAGGAAGCTGGGCGGAGAAGCTCGCGGCGACGCTGCCTCGTTCTGGAACGATTGTACTCTACATGGGAATGGGAGCGCTCGACGCGCTCGCCCGCGCACTCGTGGCGCAAGGCCGCTCGCCGGAGACGCCAGCCATGGTCGTGAGCCATGCGACGCTACGGACCGAGCGAGCTGTGACGGGAACGCTCGGAGACATTGCCGGTCGATCCGATGCGGCAAACCTGCCGCTGCCGGGGCTCGTCATCGTCGGAGAAGTCGTGGCTACGAGCGCCGCGCTCCGTCTGCGTCGAACGCGGCCCGCACGAGCTCCGCGAACCGAGATGCGTGAGGCGTCTTGTCCGCCTTCCAGCGCCTTCGGAGTTCGCGCGCCCGTGCGATGAACGAGGCCTCGGGGAGTGCCGCCTCGAGGATTTCGCGAAGCAGCCGCGAGACGCCGGGAAGCTCTCCGTTCGAAGAGATGGCAATCGCAAATGGTGGACGCTTCACGACCGCCGCGAAGAATGCGCTCGCGTTGGGCGGGTCGTCGACAGCATTGACGAAGATGCGATGAGCGTGGGCTTCCGCCGCCACCTTCGCGTTGACTTCGTGATCACCCGTGGCCGCGACGACGAGCCATGCGCCCTTCGTGTCACCTGCCTTGAACTCGCGCGGGTCCCAGTGGACGCGGCCGAGCGAGACGAGCTGGCCCAGCGTTGGCGTCACGGAAGGAGCCACCACGCGCACGATAGCCCCCGCGAGAAGGAGCTCGTCGACCTTTCGCTCGGCAACGACCCCAGCACCCACGACGAGGACCTCGCGGTCTTCGAGACGCAGAAAGAGCGGATACAGTTCCGGCGCGACGCGACCTTCCATCGGCTCATTATGTGCTTCGTGGCGCGACGCGGGAAGAACGAGATGAGAATTCGTGAGGCTTCGCGTTGCAGGAACTGTGTGAACGACCGTTACTGATGTGTGGACGCCTGGATGCACCCCGCACGGAAAACGGGAGGCTTCGTCGCGGGTACCTGCATTCTTCACTGAAAAAATGTGATGGCTCGGGGTACGAAGGTTGCACTCACGGGCATGATGCACTCCTGGGTTCGTCGCTCCACCGCGACAGCGCTCGTTCTTTTCATCACGGCCTCCGCGTCGTCCGCGTTCGCGGAGGATGTCCCCGCGCCTCGGCCACAAAACCAAGCGGAGGTCCCACCGGACGAGGGGCCGCTCCAGAAAGAGGCGCGCGAAAAGGAGGAAGCGCGGGAGAACAAGCCCTCGGATCACAGCTTTGCGCTCTTGCTGTCTCCGCTCCAGCTGCTCCTACCGAGTGCGGAGCTCACCGGAGAGGTTCGGGCGACCCGGAGCATCGGCGTTTCCGTCACCTTGGGAGGCGGGTCGGTTCCAGTAAAGGGGCTCTTTCAGTCGGGGGATCGGCTCACGACCATGAAGGCGGGGGCTGCCTTCAACGGGTATCCGGTCGGGCACTTCGACCACGGCATGCAGCTCGGCGTCGCGGTGGTGGGGGTGCTCGTTCGAGGAGACGTGACGCAGTCCACCGGCCTCGTGCCGTCACGCCAAAGCGCAAACGGGGAGGGGTTGGGGCTCTTTGCGATGCTCGGCTACAAGTACACGGCTCCGGTCGGCTTCACGGTGAACGTCCGAGGTGGCGTCGGCTACATCCTCGCGAACGCTTCGGTCGCGGGTGGCGGTAGTACGTCCTCGGCCACGGCGAGCGGCGTCTTACCGGCGGCAGACGTGCTCCTGGGCTGGGCATTCTGAGCTCGGAGCTTCCGGATCCGCCCAAGGGCCCCTAGCCGAACCCTGGGAAGTGGCTACATAGGGGACACGCGTCCTTTCCACTTGCGCCCGTGGGCACTTCTGGCAATATGCGCGGCCCCTCATGGCATCAGACGAAAAAGACCCGCCGGACGACTCAAGTCCCCGAGACGACGAAGAAAATTCGACGTCGGCGGCTGCCGTCGACGAAGCCAACGCGGCCGAAGGAGGCTCCCTTGCGCCCCCCACAGCCGACGGATCCGACCTTGCCGCGGCCGAAGCGCTCGCCCCGAATCAGATGGGCGTCACGCGTTTCGTGTACGGCGCGTTCTTCGCGGGCGCCATTTTGGTGGGCTTTCTCTCGACGAAAATCGTGTCCGCGGGCTGGCACAAGCTCTCGACGTACAAGCCGCAGTTCGGCGAGCCGCGCGACGAGTTTTTGTACCCTATTTCCGCGGCTATCGGCATCGGCGTGGCCCTCTATTACTTCCGCAAGCCGAGCGCGCGTCAGTACGCGGAGGAAGTGGCCTCCGAGCTCGGCAAAGTGACCTGGCCTAGCAAGAAGGAAGTGACGAATTCCACGACGGTCGTGGTGGTCACGACAATCGCAGCAACGATCTTTTTTGCGTTGCTCGACCAATTCTGGCGCTTCATCACCGACAAGGTGTACGGAGTCTGACGATGTCGACGAAGAAGTGGTACGTGATCCAGACCTACTCGGGCTTCGAGAACAAAGTTCGAGAGTCGCTTTTGCAGCGCGTGAAGGAAAACAACATGGAGCCGATCTTCGGCGAAGTGCTGATTCCGACCGAGACGGTGCAAGAAGCCCGCGCCAACGGGAAGCAACGCGTCCGCCAAAAGACGAGCTTCCCCGGCTACATCTTCGTCGAGATGGAGATGAGCGAATCGGCCTGGCACCTCGTCAAGAACACCCCGAAGGTCACGGGCTTCGTCGGCAACCAAAAGCCGCAAGAAGTGAAGCCGCCGCAGATCGACGATCTCCGCAAGAGCATCGTCGAAGGCGCCGTGAAGCCGAAGCCGCGCGTCTCGTTCGAGGCCGGCGACGAAATCCGCGTCATCGACGGAGCCTTTGCGAACTTCATGGGCACCGTCGAAGAGGTCATGCCCGAGAAGCAAAAGCTGAAGGTCAAAGTCTCCATCTTCGGCCGCGCCACGCCGGTCGAACTCGACTTCGCGCACGTCGAAAAGCGCGTCTAGCGCTTTTCGCTCTGACGCCAGTAAGCGCGTCTAGCGCTTTTCGCTCTGACGCCAGCAAGCGCGTCTAGCGCTTTTCGCTCTGACGCCAGCAAGCGCGTCTAGCGCTTTTCGCTCTGACGCAGCAAGCGCGTCTAGCGCATTTCGCTCTGACGGCAGCAAGCGCGTCTAGCGCTTTTCGCTCTCTCGAAAGGTAGCGCGTCCATCGCTAGGGCGCCGGGGGCGTTCTTTGTCTCCACGTAATGTCGAAGGGAAACGTTCTCTTCCCTGCGGCCGTGCCTTTGACGTTGCCGGCGGTGTAGGGCCCGGTAGCTTCTTCGGTCACGTTCATTTCGCACGGCAAGCCCGGGGTAGGCGCGTCGACCGAGTAGGCAATGTCTGATTCGACGTAGATCACGCTGACACTGACTTCGGGCCCCCCCCTTAGATTGTTCGCACACCGGCCCGTTCCGACGGCGCCCAGATAGACGTGGACCGTCAGGGTCGGCGTGCCAGCCGAGCCCCCGGGAATCGAATCGGGGGTGAGCTGCGCCGTCATTTCCACGATGTCCGGTCTGTCGCGGACGATGTTGAATACGCGACGTATCTCGAGGTTCGTGACCGTCACCGGCTTGCCCTCGAGGCTTGCTGCGAACATGAGTGGGGGTTCTCCATCTCCAGCATCGTTTGCTCTCGAGGCGTCCGTTTCGGTACTCGCCGCATCCGTAATCTCGCCGCCCCCGGAGGTCCCCGTTGTTCCTCCGGACGAACAGCCCGCGAGGCAGGCGAGAAAGGCGATCACGCGTGCGCGTGACCAGGTGAAGCGTGCGGAGCTTGCGGAAGAGATGGCCGGGAGTTGCATGCGCTCGTCTTTCGAAATACGGGTTTTCGTACCGCGGGAGGTTGGCACTCCGTGCGTGCCGCTTGCAGAGACCCGTTTGCCCGAAGGGCTTACCGAAGTCGTCTCATCCCCCGAGCCTTTCGTGACAGTCTTCAAACTCGATTGCGGCGTGAGCTCGGATTCCGTCGAAGATTCTGCGCACGAGACGAGCATTCGTTCGGACGGGTAAACACGCGCCCGAACCGGCAGACCGCGGTTTCAGGCGGATTTCAGTGAAAGACGAGGCTTCCGATGTATCCTCCCATCATGCGCTTGCCTTTTCTCGCCGTCGCGTCCGTAGGTCTATCCGTGATCGCACTCTCCGTGGTCGCATGCGTGGAGGCCGATGTCGGTGGCGTTCGCCCGGACGCGGGGGCGGACGCCGGCGCTTCCACGGACACAGGGGCGCCACTGTCCGACAGCGGAGGCCTCGATGGCAGCCTGACCGACGGCGCCGTCATCACCGATGGCGATGTCCTCTTCCTCGACGGGAGCGCCATCGAGGCGACGAACGAGTTCATCACTGCGTGGCCCGATGCGAAAGGCCGCGCGAAGTTCAAGCCAACGGGGGGCTCCGCACCGGCAGTCGTCGCGTTCGGTGCGAGCAAGACGCGTTGCGCGAGCTTTGCGGTTGGTACGAGTTCGCTCTTGGACCCGACGACGTCCGCCATTCAACTGGGCGACGAGTACAGCGTCACGCTCAAGCTCGTTCGCGGAGCCGAAGCCGATCAGCGAGATGACGGCATCGCGCCTTTCGGGAAAGTGAAGCTCTACGCTGGCGAAGACCACATGCGAAACTACAACGGCTTCGCATTTCTGTCGGACTACCAAGACCCCGGTGCGGGTGAGCGCTCCAGGCGGTTCGCGGGGCGCTTCAACTATGTGCTCGGAGCGAGCGCCAAAGACATCGTCGAGCCGACCGCTCGGACGGAAGCAGACCAACGTTTCGTCGTGACGTTCAAACGACGCGGCGCAGACGCCGTCCTCCTCGTTCGCGCCCCGAACGAAGTCACGGGCGTCACGCGTGCGACCGGATTCGGTACCATCGTCGAACCGGAGGCGGCGATTACGCTCGGGAGCACCCGCACTGACAACGACGATGCGACGAAATTCGACGGCCTGCTTTGTACCGTCATCGTGCACGTGGGCCCCGAAACCGACGAAGCCCTCGAAGCACGCATCGAAAAATTGAAGTGGCAGTGAGCGCGCGGGGGGCTACGGCTACGCGGTGTCCTCTCACTCTCCGTGGTACCGGGAAACGCCCCGGCGTTTCGCCGTCGCCCCCCCCACTCCTCACGTTGGCTGAGGAGCGCGCTTCGTTACGGAGGAGTTTTCTGAGCCCACGTGATGTCGAAGGGGATCGTGTTCGTGCCCCCGGCGACCCCTTGAACGTTGCCGGCAGTGAACGTTCCATTGGCCTGCCGCGTGACGTTCATCATGCACGAGCCCCCCTGGTACTGAGGGCCAAGAAAGTACACGGTACCTGACTTGCTGTAGACCAGGTCTACGCCGACGTTCTTGCCCGATTCCGCGCTGCCGCACGTACCGATTCCGATTGCCGCCGTGTTGATTGAAAGCGCGATCGACGGGGTTCCCGACGCTCCGCCAGGAATCGAGTCCTGCGTGAGCGAGGCCTTGATCTCGATGACGTCGGGGCTGTCACGACTCACTGCAACCCCAGTGACCGTCGCAGGCGCACCGCCCAGCTTCACCGTGAACGTG
The DNA here is from genome assembly GCA_046351415.1 of Polyangiaceae bacterium. Lineage (GTDB taxonomy): Bacteria > Myxococcota_A > Polyangia > Polyangiales > Polyangiaceae > JABFRG01. The sequence goes on from JAXLYO010000014.1 coordinate 45,262, forward strand.
ACCTGCGGGTCGGGAGGCGCGGCGTCAACGCCGGCATCGTCGTTCTTCGTCGTGGGGACTCCACTGTCGTTCCCCGACGTGGTGGTTCCGCCGTCCTCGGTGCTTGCATCTTCGGTGGAGCCACTCGGCGGCGAGCTGGTCGTTCCTCCGGAGGAACACGCCGCGAGAAGGGCGAGGAGCGACAGAAGGCGGGTGCCTCGGTAGATGGTGCGGGCATTGGGGCGAAGAGATGAAGATGTAATATGCATAAGTGCCTCGTGCGACGCTGCTAGGCCCTGTGCCGTGCGTAGGTCGCGAATACTTGGACGTCACGCGATCCGCGGCATTCACGTCACGCGGCGGATTCGAATAAAATGCGCGACAATATTCGCGAATAAATATTCGCGCATGATGATTCACGAATCATAATTCGTATATATGCGCGTCACGCTGGCCGTGCGAGAACCTCTCCCGATGCATGGCATGGGTACCGGTCGTCTCGTTCGATCGAACGCGTCTCAGACCTCGATTGCGGTCGTATCTCGAATTCCGTCGAAAAAACTTCGTGCTCTCTCGAAAGGGCAGCCGCACCTTCTGGAAGAGCACGGATTCTTGGCAGATTTTCGTCGAGCCTCCTCCGAAGCACCTCTCTGGGGCGCGCGAATCGAGAGAAGTCGGGCTGGATTGCACCCCCGGGACCGTTTCGGAACGCCTTGGTCTCGCACTCGGTGCCGCAGGAAGATCCGTCGCTCATCCAGACGCCGCCGCGTTCACGCTGACGGAATCTGCGCCCGACAGCTGCGCGCCTGCTTGGGCCCACAAATCGCATGGAGAGAGTCCGATTCCCCCCATGCGGTGGCCCATCCCGCGCCCTGACCGCAAAAACGCTTGCGCATCTGCGAATTTCTGGCAGTATCCGCGGCCCTTTCCCAGAATTCTTCTACTTCGGAAGGAGCCTTCCAGGAAAAGGTCGTGATTCCAAATCTTTGTGGCTCACGAATGCACTGACTACGACCCTCGCGGGCATCCGTCGAGACCTCTCGTAGGAGCAAAACGAAATGAAAAAAGTCACAGGTCAAATCAAGCTCCAGCTCCCCGCTGGCAAAGCCAACCCGGCTCCTCCGGTCGGTCCCGCGCTCGGTCAGCACGGCGTCAACATCATGGGCTTCTGCAAGGAGTTCAACGCCAAGACCGCCGGCAGCGACATGATCATCCCCGTCGTGATCACGGTCTACAACGACCGCTCGTTCACGTTCATCTTGAAGAACCCGCCGGTCGCGGTGCTCCTCAAGAAGGAAGCGGGCCTCGCCACGGGCAAGAAGCCCGGCTCCGGTTCGAAAGAGCCCAACAAGACGAAGGTCGGTACGGTTACGGCTGCTCAGGTGAAGAAGATCGCCGAGACGAAGATGCCGGAGATGAACACCGCCGACATCGAGTCTGCAATGCGCACGGTGCGCGGCACCGCTCGCTCGATGGGGATTGACGTAGTCTAGTCTGCGAGGACGCCGTCCTCGCCCCAATGAAGTGAATTCATTGGGGCCCCACTCCTGGTTTTGGGTCCCAAGCCCAAAACTTCGCGTCGAGGCGACTGGCACCGAGACCTGAAAGCGGCCTCACAAGTTTTGAGTTCGGGAATGGGCCCGGACTCTCTAACACCAACCCTCAACACCACCTGTTCATGTAGCTGCATTCTGCAGGTACCTGAAGCCGGTGGAAGGCTCCTGCCACCTTCGTGGACAGGGCCGAAACTAAGAGGACAATGGCGAAACTCTCGAAGAATCGCGTGAATGCCGACAAGATCGTCGACAGCACACGCAAATACCTGCTCGAAGAAGCTTGCTCGCTCGTCAAAAAGGCGAAGTTTGGCAAGTTCGACGAGACGGTCGACCTCGCGGTCCGGCTCGGCGTGAATCCAAAACACGCTGACCAGATGGTGCGCGGCGCGATCGTACTTCCGCACGGCACGGGTCAAACCGTGAAAGTGCTCGTGTTCGCGAAAGGTGACAAGGAGCGCGAGGCCAAAGAGGCCGGCGCCGATTACACCGGAAACGACGACATGGTAGCGAAGGTCAACGAAGGCTTCATGGACTTCGACCGCGTTATCGCGACGCCCGACATGATGGGCGCCGTCGGTAAGCTCGGTAAGGTCCTGGGTCCTCGCGGCCTCATGCCCAACCCGAAGGTCGGCACCGTCACGTTCGACGTGGCGCAGGCCGTCCGCGAAGCCAAAGGCGGCAAGATCGAGTACCGCGTCGAGAAGGCTGGCATCGTCCACGCCCGCATCGGCAAGTCCTCGTTCTCCGAGCAGGCTCTCGCGGAGAACGCGAACGCGCTCATTCAAGCGCTCGTTCGTGCGAAGCCGTCGACGGCGAAGGGCATCTACATGCGCAGCATCACGATGAGCTCCACCATGGGCCCCGGCGTGAAGATCGATACCGCGTCCTACATGGGCACGCGTACCGAGGAGGCATAAGAACATGGCATCCCTCGCAAATACGAAGTCTGCGAAGACGGCGACGATCGGCGAAGTCAAAGCAAAGTTTGACCGCATGACGTCCGCAGTTTTCCTCGACTACAAGGGCATGACCGTCGAGACGGCGACCAAGCTGCGTGCGCAGTTCAAGGCCGCCGGCATCGAGTACAAGGTCGTCAAGAACACGCTCGTGAAGCAGGCCATCAAAGACCTTCCCTATGGTCAAGATGCAGCCCTGAAGAAGTCCCTCACGGGCATGACCGGCATTGCTTGGAGCTACGAAGATCCTTCGGCAGCAGCCAAGATCGTTCGCAACTTCAAGAAAGATGCGGGCGATGCGGGAGCCAAGATCGGCGTCAAGGCGGGCATCCTCGAGAACGAAGTTCTCGACGGCAACCGTGTTGAAAACGAGCTTGCGAACCTTCCCGGCAAGGACGAGCTCCGCGCCAAACTGCTCGCGACGTTCCAAGCGCCGCTTCAACAGTTCGTCGCACTGCTCCAGGCTCCGGCCCAGAACTTCGTCTACGTACTCGCAGCAAAAGAGGAGAAGGGCTGAGGACTCGCCGAAGGCGATCCGAACGGATTGTTCTGCGGCAAAACCTCACTCCCGACGCCTTTTCCCCCAAACCCCAAAACAGAATTTTTACGAGACCCGGACAGAGCGTCCGAGTCTTTCAACGGAGAGAACATCATGGCAGACGTTACCAAAGATCAGGTTGTTGATTACCTTTCGAACCTTCCCGTGATCCAGATCGCGGAGCTCATCAAGACCCTCGAAGACAAGTGGGGCGTCAAGGCAGCTCCGGCAGCCGTCGCAGTTGCGGCAGCTCCGGGCGGCGGCGGAGCCGCTGCGAAGGAAGAGCAGACCGAGTTCACGGTCGAGCTCAAAGAAGGTGGCGCCAACAAGATCGCCGTCATCAAGGTCGTCCGCGAGATCACGGGCCTTGGCCTCAAGGAAGCCAAGGACCTCGTCGAAGGCGCCCCGAAGACCCTCAAGGAGGGCGTGTCCAAGGCCGACGCCGACGACATGAAGAAGAAGATCGAAGAGGCCGGCGGCAAAGTCGACCTCAAGTGATCTCGGGCGGCGCTCTCGAGCGCCGCATCGAAACGCACGGGCAACCCGGGACAGCAATGTCTCGGGTTTCTTGTTTTGTGCCGCTCTCTCAACGCGCGCGTTCTCGGGCCTTCGGCAAGCACGCATCGTTGGCGCAGAGGATGTGCGCGTAGGGAGGAGTTATGCGACTAATGCGCATACATTACTTTCTTGAATCTTCTCGTGGAGGCCCCGTCTAACCTCGAGAGACCATGAAAACACTTCCCGCGCTCACTGCCATCACACTCCTCACCCTCGCGGCGACCGTGCAAGCTGATCAAGTTCCCACGCAAGCCACGGTCAACTTCGAGTATCTGCGCCAACCTGGCGACACGCTCCCCGTCACGAAGGAGCGCGCGCTCCTCCACTTGAATCATCGGCTCCTCAACAATCTCAATGACGGAGACGGCTGGTCGGGCATCGCCAAGGCGCGCTTCAAGTTTCCGAAGTGTGCGGACGGCCTCACGTTCAAAGGCGTCCCCTATTCGGGCTTCGAGATCGTCCGCACGGGCACCGTACACAATCTCGAGAAGTACACGGGGACCATCACCAAGATTCGCTGCGAATAGTCTACGCGCACAGGCAGGGCTTCGTTGGGTTGAGCTCCCTCTGCGGAGCGCATCGCCCTAGAGAGATGCTTCGAACACGATGCGAACGGCGTTGTTGTGCGCGGTGAGGGATGACTTCATGGTGGTGGCCTTGTCGCTGGGGTGTGGTGGGGGAGAGAACGCGGCGGAGGTGAGCCGCGCGTCTCAAAAGACACTTTTGCAACGTATGCGCCAGATATTCGTGTCTCGTACAATCAAGCGGTTGCATTACAAAGTTCGCGCAACTGTATCCGGGCTGGCAGCAGAGGGGGCTTGGCACCGCTACACCCTGTCGTGCGTCCCGAGACACGGTCTTCCCGCGATGGACACGCGTCATCGCGAGTCATATGCGCCCGGAAGGGGTACTTGAGACGCGTCGCACATTGGAGGTATCCTGCACGCATCATTCGCGCGTCTTGTCGGACTTCGAGCGCGGAAGTCAGCGTTCGGCACTGCGTGCCTCGATGAAGGCCGAGCCCCGGTTGGAGCCACGCAAGCGAACGCGTGTCGAGTGCCGAGGTTTCTCGCGACAAGGTGTATAGTGCATGGATAGCCTACGTCAGTGGCGAGACGACGGGTATGATCCGTGAAGTCTTGAGTGCCTGCCCGGCTCTGCCGAAGGTCCCCTGAGGCGAGAGTGATGAACGGCAAGGCCAAGCTTCCTTGCCGAGTCGTCATGCGTAGACACTGAGACTGCGCCTCGGTCAGACGTGCTATGCTCGCCTCGTGGAACCGTTTCGAGGGGCGCCGTCCCTTTGTGCTCGCTGCGGGGCAATCAATCCCGATACATTCGCCCCCAACGGAGAACGCGTTTGTCGCGGCTGCGCCGGAACGCTAGAGGCGAATGCCAGGCTGAGCGTCGGTAAGGGGACCACGAAGGTCGGTGCTGCCATTGGCATCGCGGTCGGAGTTTTTCTCATCCTCTGCGGGGGGCTCGTGATGTTCGCATGGGAAATGTCTCGATTGACTGCGCGCTTCGTCGGACTTCTGGTGGGGCTCGGCATCGTCGCGATTGTCGTCAGCGTCCGCAACTTGAAGGCGTTGCAAGGCCGCTAGCGCACATCAGAACCACACTTCGGACCCGATGGGCACCTCCTCCGGCGTCATTCCCAGGGCGCGAACGAGGGCGAAGGGAGGGAGCGTTCCCCGGCTATGCGCGAAATCCAACGTTGCCTTGCAGCGTCGCGTTTCGCCCGACGGTAAGCGGAGTTCGATCTCGAATTCACCGCGAGGCGGATTGTCCGGAACGAATTTCGGCTCGAGCGCTACTGCACCACCTCGGACTGCCCAGGCATCTTCCACGACCAGCCAACGTTTCATCGAGCCGCTCCGCTCGAAGACCGTAACACAGGACCACGAAGCGCGCGGCGAGAGCGGCGTCGAATCCTCGTGTGGGGCGAGCGATTGATCGTTAGAGTGAATGGCTCACAAGGGGGAAGGCATGAATCATTATCGAGTGTGCTTGAGCGCATCGGGCTTGCTGCTCTGCGCGAGTTTCATCCATGCGGGCTGCTCGTCCGGCACGGCGTCTTCGGATGCTGGCGCCTCGAGTAGCACGTCGTCGAGTTCGAGTAGCTCTTCGTCGAGCTCCTCCGGCGGCACCGATGGTGGCTCGTTGGCGGACTCCAGCGTCGATAGCGGAATCGACGCGTCAAGCGACGCCGCCGCTGGATGTTTGATGAACGGCCTCACGCCGCCCGCGGCTGGGAAAACGGTAATGGAGATCACGTTCTCCGACCCCCAAGGCGGATACAATGGCCCCACGACCTATACGCCGCCGGCGCAAGCGGGCCTCGGTGCGGTTGCCGATCCCAGCCAGTGGTACTTGAACGTGACGGGCTCGGCCCACGTGCGGCTCGTACTCGAGGCGAACCCGACGCTCTGCAAAGCCTACAATACGATGGCCGCTCCCTCCGCAGGCGCGCCCTCGATTCAGCTCAGTGAGAGCTCCGGCAAGAAGCAATGGTGGTGCGGCGGAACGATCGTCGTCGATTCCATCCAAGGCAAAGAGGTTCAGTTTCACTTCGATGCTACGACGTGTGTGGCGCCGAACTTCGGAAGCCAAGAAGGCGTCGGCACAGTGAAGATGTCCGGCAAGGGCGCAAGCACGTTCAACTGACGCGCCTCGCGCGCCCTATTGCTTCGCAAAGACTGCAACGCCGCTCGGTTTGAACCCGGGCGCGCTGTTCGTTGCGTGATCGCGGAACTGATAGACCACGATCGCGCGCTCGGCATTCGCTCCCGCGAAGAGGACGTAGGCGAATGCGTTGATGCAGGTGCCACCGTCGCAGCCGCTGCCATTCGCCGTACCCGGCACTTCGACGAGCCAGGTGCCTCCATCTCCCATGAATCGTGAGGTTCCCGCAGTACCCGGTGCGTTTGCGCCACCATTGCCCGTGACTTGGATGGCGCCTGTACCGAACGCGATGCTGAGCGAGAGACCGGCGCGGGTTCCGCTCGGTCCGCCGAAGTTGACTTGGAGTTGGCCACTGAGCACCTCCCCGGTGCCAAGGCCTCCGCCAAAAGGTCGCGACGTCTTCGTCGCGTGAATGAGCGAATAGCTGGCTTGGCCACTCGCCGGTAACCCAGGCGCATTGACGCGAATGACGGCCACGTGCTGTCCGGCGGTGGCGGGGAGGGTTTCGTCGTCTCCGGCGTCGTTGACGACGAGCCTGATGCTGCCCTCGGCCATTCGCGCGGCGTGTACGAATGAATCATTGAACGGTTCTGCGATCGCAGCGTCGACACGTTCCAAACTGTCGAGCGGCGCGCGGTAGCCGAGAATGTTCCCCTTCGCATCGAAGGTCACGGACGCAACACGAGTGTCCATGCCCGAAAGATGCGCATAGCCTACGGCATACAGAGGAAACGTCGTCGCATCACTTCCCCCATCGGCCGATGGAGTACCATCCGGCGCGCCCGTATCGACCAGCGGGGTCACGGCATCGTCCAAAGGCCCGGCATCCGAGGTTCCCTGTGCTGCATCCGTCGGAGCGTTGCTGTCCGTTCCACATCCCAGGCCTTGCAGCACACAAACGGTGGCGACCAAGACTCCGCATGCGACGATCCAACGTTGCTTCTTCATGAAGCGTGAGCGATATCACTCTCGGAGCGCTCGTGTCTCTACCGTTGGTACTCGACGTCACTCTAAGTCGGGCGCTCGAGAAGGGCCGTTCGAGTACGCTCCGACGTGTGCAGTCTGCAGGCACAAGGCGTTCGACTTGCGTCCAGCCCTAGTTGCGGCTCACTTTGTTGCCCACGAGCACTCGGTGCGTTTCGACGCCATCGACGAGGTCGACTTTGAACCGGACCGATCCATTGCTTCGGGTCAGCGAAAGCGACGTCTTGTGGTAGGTGTCTTCGAAAGCCGTACCCGCGAGGGTCCCGCCATCACGAGTCAGTTTGAGGCCCACCACGTCTGATTCACCGGTGCCGAGGCGAATGCTCGCGACCGCGATGACGCTTCGATCGCCGCCGTATCCTTGCGGGTAGGACTCGATGTTCACGCGAGCCGTCCCCACAGGCATATTGGGCACCGAAGCACCCTCCAAGAGAAACTTGCCGCCGCGGAGCACATCCGCGAGACCGACCCCCACCGGAGGCTGTTCGAACTCGATCTGGAAAGTCGCTGGCCGCCCGTTCTTTTCTCGGAAGCCCACAAAGTATCGTCCGTCGGCTGGGATTCGCGTCGACACATGTGCGTTTTGCGTGCTGGAGGACGCATCGTCATTGGACGCAAGCTCACGGGTCTGTGCGTCCAAGACATAGGCGACGGCGTCTCCGTCGTTCGTGGATACCCAGAAGTCTACTTGCTGACCCTTGGTCGCCGTGAACGAGTACACGGTCGCAAGGGGACCGGTGACGAAGCGGACGTACTTGTTGGACCCCGGGGTGATCACGCCTTGACGGCTGCCGACGCGTACGTCCGAGGAGGCTTCATCGCTTTCCGTTTCCGAGTCTGAAGCGGCGCAGCCTTGCGTCGCAACGAGGGAGAGGAGGAATAGGCCGGCGCGGAGGTGTTTGACGGTGCTCATTTCCCCGTGAATGCGCACCATGTCGTACCGCCATTTCTCGTGGTTGCAGATGTCTGATTCAGGCGTGCGGGGGGCAGGAGAAAGACGCGGCAAGCGCTCTGATCCGGCCGTGGATCTCGCGCGATCCGGCGAACGGGCCCTTCCGTTGACGGCGCACGATTCCATCTACATGAAATCAGTGGAGCTGGGTCCCCGGCACCCCCTTTGCAACGAGTGACTGAAACGCGGCACCGTTGTGGGCTGCGCCTTAAACCCTCTCGGAGTGCACATGAAATCCCATACTCAATCGAAGTCAGAGCTCGCCATCGTGGTCCGCCGCATTCGGAGCTCTGTTCGATCCGCAGTGAGTACGGGAAAATCGAATTGCAGCGTCAATACGATCATCGAGTTCTGCGCTACGGCAGAATCGTGCGTCATTGCGGCGCCGAAACGCCCCACTGCCTGAGGCACGGCGGCGGCATCGCTCAGAGCGACTTCAGCACGAGCGCCCCGCGAATGACCTTGCCCTGCGTTCCGCTGCTGAGCACGAACGCGACGGCGAGGCGTGCGCCCGTGTTGTTTGCTCATCATCCCCGACGCGTTGTTGGCTCGTCAAGGTAGCTCGTGCGGGCAGCGTTCCGTGGCACACTGAAGAGATGAAGTTGCGCCGGACGATCGTGGTCTCCCTTGGGCTATGCGTGACCGCAGCTCTCGCCTGCAACGAAACCAAGAATGCGACGTCGAGTGGCCTCGCGAGCTCGTCTTCGAGTTCATCGAGCGGGGGAGGCAGCACCTCGAGCTCAGGTTCGAGCGGCTTGCCCGCCACGCACGACAACGGCCTCGTTCCGCAGGATTCTCCCTGGCGTACTGGAAGTGAATGGTACCGAAACGTGGAGACTGCACCGGTTGCGGAACACTCGTCCGAGATGCTCCAAGCACTCGTCCGCTGGGGAACGACGGGGGTCTTCCAAATTGACTTCTCGTTCGTTGTCCTCGACGGAACGGGTGGGGCCAACGTGAACTTCCCGCAAGGAGAAGAGACGGACAACGTTCCCGTTCCGGTACCGGCGAAGGGGTACATCGAGGGCGGACATGCGTATGACGCATGTCCCGTCGACAGCGAAGACTGCCACATGCTCGTGCTCGTTCCCGGAGCGAAACGCCTCTACGAGACGTACCAAACGCGCCGGAACGGATCGACGTGGGAAGGCGCCGTGACGATGTGGCAGCTAGACAAATTGTATCCGCGGTCGAACAGAGGGCAGGGCTGTACGAGCGCCGACGCCGCAGGCATGGCCATCACGCCGGGCCTCATCGGCTATCGCGAAGCCAAGTCCGGCACTCTTGCCCACGCGCTTCGCCTGGTCATTCGCAACGACTACATTCGCGGAAAGGCGGGCGACAAGAACGTGCCGAATGTCGCCTACCCTGCGAGCCACGGGTCTACGGCTGGCGCGGCCGCCACGGGCTTGCCCTACGGAGCGCGACTTCGGTTGAAGCCCTCCGTGAAAGAAGGCGACCCGCGGTTCAAGAGCGCAGGTGCGAAGACCATCCTTCGCGCGCTGCACCGCTACGGAATGATCGTCGCAGATGGCGGCAACATTCCTCTCATGGCCGAGTCCGATCGCGTCTACAAGGATTCTGATCCGAAAGAGACCTGGGAAGGCACGCTTGGTCCACGGGACCTCGACGGTATCCTTCCCTCCGACTTCGAAGTCATTGCGATTCCGAAAGACCGTCCGGGCGGGCCCGTCGGCGGCTTCTATCAGTCGCGTGCCGAGTACGAGGCCGATCTGAAGAGGCCCCTAGGTTGCACGAGTATCGTGCAGCCGTGAGAGGAGAGTGCGCTGCACGATACGAGTGCGTCTATTGCTTCGGCTTCGGGAAGTACCCTCGAAGGGCGGCTTCGAGCTTCATGCGGGACGGAGCTTGGCTCAGAAGGAGGATCTCCTTTCCGGTCGGCAGCTCGCGAATGAGGCCTGTGCCCTTGGCGCGCTCCGCCGTGGTGCCCTCGGTCTCCGCGAGTGCGCCCTTGAAGAGCGAGACGAACGCGCTCATTTCAGCCGTCGACAAGTCGCTATGCCACGCGGGACCGCCATCGTAGATCCCGCTCGAACTCTCTGCTTTGCGGACCGGCGTGTACGTGAGTTTCTTGGTCGCCAAGTCGAGCGAGTAGCGATTCCCGGAACCGTCGGCGTACGAATAGCCATCGATGGCCGCGGCCGTGGACGAAGGTGCTGCTGGCGCTCCAGCGCTCGGTGCACTCGCGATGGTGATGGGGGGCGTCGAAGGTGCGGAGGGCGCGGGCGCAGCCTGCGGAGGAGGGGCACTCGGAGCGCAAGAGAAGGTGAGGGCGGAGAGCGACGAGACAATGGCTGCGGTTCTTCGCATGGCTGTCCCTTACCACGAGTCGCGGGGGGAGCGTTGGAAGGGGTCCGGGTCGACACCTCCGGAATGATTGCGTGTTGCGGGAAGGTCTACATTCGTCAAAGACCCACCTGCGCCGATCATGAGCTGTTGTCGCTGAAATCAAAAAAAAAGAGACCTCGTGACGGATTGTGCGCGCCCCCCACAGGTCTCGAGCATCATGAAGAGACTCTGCCTGCTCCCTATCGTCCTCGTCGCGTGCACCACCATCCAGGAACTGCCGAGTGCGCCCGGCGATGCCGCTCCAACCGCGGACGCTGGTTCGATCGAAGACGCTGGTTCGATACCCGAAGAGGTGCCCGACGCTTCCGTGGCCGTCGATTCGGGAAAGAAGCCGGATGCAGCAGGGCCCAAACCCGACGCTGGCATCCAAGGAGGTTCCGATTCGGGGACGGACGCTTCGAATCCGGTGCCGAGCATATTCGAGATTGTCCGTCCCGCGAGTGGGTCACTCGCCTGGAACACGATCTACGCGACGAGCTCCAGCAACATCCTCTTCGGGGGTAGCGGCGGTGCGATCGCGCGCTGGAATGGTTCGGCCCTCGTCGCGGATCCGGCAGTGACCTCGTCGGACATTCTATTGTTGACCGGCAGCGGTACGAGCGACATCTGGGCAACCACCAAGGCCGATGCCGCGTACCACTACGATGGGCAAGCATGGGCGCGATTCGCGTACACGGCAGCAGCAGCCATTGATGCGACGAACGCGATGGCATGGTTCGGCTACAACAATCAGACCCCTGGCGTACGCTACATCACGGGCCTCGACCGTTCGGTCCTCCTCGACGGGGCGCACGCCGAAGTGAGTACGCCCAAAGGACTACCTGCGGTGGGTGGCTACGGTGGCGCGACGGTCGCCGCTTTCACCAAGTCGGACGTTTGGATCTCGAGCAAGCAGGGGCAGTTCCAAGCCTCCAGCACTGGAACGGGTCTGCTTGGAGTGAGTACGCGCCCCTCTCTCCCGCGGAACTCGATATCCGAACGCTTCATGGGCGGACGCCGACGGACATTTGGGCGGTCGGCTTCAATGCTTCGTCGTCAGGCAGCAAGTGCGGGGTGGCTCATTGGGATGGCCTGTCGTGGTCGCCCGTGTGCAACGGGATTCCGGCTGCCGAGGTGGGCGGCATGGTCGGTGTTTTCGCTGCGTCACCCACTCAAGTCTGGGCGGTGGGGACCTATGGCGTATCGCTCTACGATGGAGTGATGTGGCAAAAGGTCGCCTTGCCCGCGGGGGTGAGCCCGTCCATGAGAACCGTGTCCGTCGTGGGAGGGAACGTGTGGATCGGAGGTCCCAGCGGGATCATTCTCCGCAGCAAGTAGATCCTATCACTGCGTGTATCGTGCAGCCGCTGCCTATTGCTCGAAACAGTAGATGCGCGCGGGGGTATCGCACGACATGTACTTGGGGCCTCCAGGAGGGTCACTCCAGTAGAGGCTGTTCACGATGCCGAAGGTCGCGCGATCGCCAACGCTGCTGCTCGTCCAGTCTTTGCAAGTATCGGTCGTGCTGTCAGGGAAGCCGCTGTGATCGGTGCTGGTCCACGCCGGTAACTCGTCCCCGAAGACGTACTCGTGCCCCTTTGCATCGACGCGAGGCGGGTACTCCGGGTCGCCACCGGGTTCTTTTCCCGAAAACGCGACTTCACCGTTCAGGAGTTTCCAAGGACCGACCGCGGCCATTCGCCCACGAGCGCACTCGGTAGAGGTCGATAGCCACGCGCGAAAGGTTCCGCCGACGCCGGCGGCTTTCGCTTCCTTCATGCAGATGGCATCTGCGCCGGAGAGGCCATCCGCGGCGCCCCCCTGGCCCTTCATGTCGCCCGTGTAGACCCCCTCGGTCACGAACACGTATTTGCCCGTATGACCGGAAGGGGCCGTCGAGCCGGTCGGAAGGCTCTTTCCGCAGACGGTTCCACTGGTCCCGCTCGTCCCGCTGGTTCCGCTCGTCCCGCTGGAGCCGGCGTCACCTTTGTCGGCTTGGTGGCCCCCCAGATCTTCGAGGACCGTGCATGCAGCGAGTGCCGCGACGACCCATGCAAAGGTGATGCGCGCGAACGTCGTGAACGTCATGGTGAGCCTCCTTCGGGTGCGCCCCTTTGCAGCACGGCATCGATGGCGCCGCCATAGAGGCTGCCCGGGTAGGTGCGGTGGAAGCGCTCGGCGCGACGTTTGGCTTCGTCGCGGCGCCCGAGACCGAGTAGCGCCTGGATGGCGATGTTCTCTCGCTCTTCGCCGAGGCGGCCGCTCGGAAACTTCTTTGCGTGATCGTCGGCGGCCGCGAGTGCGTCGGCTCCGCGCCCGCGCGAAAGAGCAGAACGTGCCGTGTCGATGAGTGCCTGCTCTGCCGCCAACGGTGAACTCTGCACGTCCTTGCCCGTTGCGGATGCGGTAGGCGTGGGAGCGACGGGTGAGCTCGACGGAGTCGCGATCGTCGGTAGGTTCTGGAAGGGGATCCCCTCCGACGTCGTCGCGGTGGCAGCTGGCGGCGGCGCGACTGCCGCTATGCTCGTGGGGACGCTCGTCGTCACCGCGGGCGGCGCCGACGTGACGCGCGCATGCATCTCGCCACCGACCCCCCCCGCGACGAACGCCGCGAAGGCGATGAGAACGACCTTCTTCGCCGCGAGCCCGGCGGCGGTGGTCGCGGCGGTCGTCCCAGCGGTGCTCGGATCCGGCGCCGCCGTGGGAGCGAGCGCTCTGCCGGCGCCCGCGAGTGCACTGAATGCGATCGCGGTCTCGACTCCGCGCCGCACGCGTTCGCGCATGCCGGGTGCTTCCGTGTAAGATGCACGTTCAGCGCCGAAGAGGTCTTCGAGCTCCTTCGGAAGCGGATCGAGCTCACTCATGCGCGCCTTCTCCGTCGGCCCTTAGAAAATTCCGGAAAGCCTCGCGGGCCAGGCGCACGCGCGAGTACACGGTGTTTAGTGGAATCTGCAACGTCTCCGCGATTTCAACCGCGCTGAAACCCTCGAGGTCATGGAGCACCAATGCCTCACGCTTGTCGTCGTCGAGCGCGGCAAGGCCTCGAAGTACGGCGCGTCTTGCCTCCAGATTTCGTTCGATGCGAGGGCTCATGGGGGCATCTTCGAGCTCCCGCGCACGATTCCAAGAGAGTCGACGATAGTTCGACGCGTAGCGAACGACATATCCGTAGAGCCACGGTTTGATGGGGCGAGAGAGGTCGCACGTTGGAAGCCCTCGCTGCACGGCGAGAAACAGTTCCTGCGACACGTCTTCGACGTCGGCCTCCCGAACGCCCAAACGCTGAAGGGAGCGGCATACGTAGGCAAAGTGCTCGTCGAAGATGGCCCCAAACGCCGCATGCGGTACGGGAACATCGGCCTCCGAAGGAGACTGTGCGCGCGAGACCGAATCCGTCATTTCCGTCCGCTCATCGGGGAAGAATCCAGCCGACACCGAGGCCGACGCCGCCGTCGACGGGTGAGGAGGTGTAGGCAACTGCGCCATCGACGGCATAGGCGGTTCGGGTAAAAGGTACCTCCAGGGTCGCGTTCAGGCGCAGCGAGAATCCGCGCGAGAGCGGGTAGGCGACGCCCACGCGAGCGCCCATGAACGCAAAGATCGTGCTTCGCGCTACCGGAACGAGTACGTCGAGCGCTTTCACTTGGCGATTGCCCACGCCGAGAAGGCCGCACGCTTCGAGAATGTCGACGTGCCCGCAAGGTGCGAGCGCGCCAGCGAGCGTCCACGCGCTCACGCGATCGCGAAGGGTGAGAAGCGCGTCGGAGGGTTGTGTCCCAATTTCCGCTTCGATGGCGGCTGAGAACAATCCGTAGCGGACGCCCGCCCCTGCGCGCGCGCCGAGTGCGATGGAAGGGGTACGAGCAAGCGTGCCTGCACCATCGACATAGACGCGAGGAAGGAGCACATCGCCGTGTTCTTGCGCCCGCGCCTGGGCCACAGGGGCCAAAGGCAGAGGAGGGGGCGGAAGGGGCGGCGCGACCGGCTTCGGCTCTTCCGTAGGCGCTTTCTGCGGTTCGGGTGGCGGATCGGGTCGTTGGGCCGCGATCGGATCGAGGGCCAGCGCCGCGGCGGACGCGACTGCGTCGGCGAGTGCTTCACAGCGCGCGTCCGAGAGCTCGCGCTTTCCTGCGGCGCGATTTGGATTCTGCAAAGACAGAGTGGCGCGGACTTCCTTGCCGCGCAGGTCGAAGGTCACGCGTAGCTCCCGATCGGCATCAGGGCGAAACGGGTCGTACCCCAAGCGCTGTGCGACCTTTTGTCGAAACGCCTGCTCCTGCGGACACCGCGCGTCGTCCGGCCCGGCCTCGTACCGCAGCTTTGCGTATGTGTTTTCGGCGGCCCGCGCCTCTGCCGCAAGAAGCGTGAGTGCTCCCGCAACGGAGGCAACGTGTGGAAACGACTGAAGCAAGCGCACGCCGAGATACACCATAGACGGCTTTCGAAACCCTGGATTCAGAATCCCGACAGGAAAATCGTGCTCGCGCATGACGGAACTGGGGGGGCCGCGACAGGCACGGGGCGAACATGAAATCGAAACTTCATTCTCGTGGCCTTGTCGTTCTTGCCTCCCTCATTGTGACCGCCTGCAGTAGTGGCGGGACGACCAGCAGCAGCGGAGGCAGTGGCAATAGCTCTTCCGGAAGCAGCGGTACCAGCGGCACGATTGATTACAACGGAAGCTCGCAGTGTCGCTCCGACTGCTCCTCCGCGGACTCGACGTGCACGATCAACGCCAAAACGGGCCCAGACTACGTAGCTTGCTCGCGCTCGGAGCTCGTGTGTCAGAAGGAATGCGAAGGACGCTATCCGCGCGATAGCTCATCGTGTCGCTCGGACTGCTCGTCCGACCGGTCGACGTGCACGACCTACGGAAAAACGGGTGTAGACTACAATGCATGCGCGGTCGCCGAGCTTGTTTGCCAGAAGGACTGTGAGACCCGCTTCCCGCGCTCCAAAAGCGAGTGCCGGTCGGATTGCTCTTCGGCGGACTCGACGTGCAACACCTACGCGAAAACGGGAAGCGATCAAACCGCGTGCGCCAACGCCGAGCTTGTCTGCCAGAAGGACTGTGACGCGCGCTACCCGAATTGACGCCCACTCTGGGGCGACCAAGTGCCTTGCGCGCGTTCCGCGCGGTGATACGTTTCTCCGATGGCTCTTCGCGCTTGCCCTTCTTGTGACCGTCATGTTCGCGTTCCCGAGGCCGTGTGCCCCTTTTGCGGCGCAGACCAGCCGGCAACAGGGACGACGCCCATGTCCGGCAAGGCTCGCGTGGGGACCCGTGCTGCGATGTTGTTCGGCGGCGCGGCCGTGATGGCCGCGTGTAGCAATACGGCGGTTGCGCTGTACGGCGCACCCTACGAACCCGTCGACGCATCTGCGGATTCCGACGACGCGGGCGCCTTCATCGCCATGTACGGCAGTCCTCCGCGCGATGCCGGGGCCGATGCTGTCTCGGACGCACCATCGGACGCCGTGAGCGACGCTCCGGCAGATGCGAATCAAGGTGAAGGCGGTCCTGTGCCTGCCTACGGAGCCCCGGGGCCCGATCAGTGACGCCTAGCTGGCAACGCGCGTGTCGCGTTCCAGGGTGAAGAAGCTCGGGGTCTTCACCCGTGTCGTCCCCAATTCAATGTAAAGTGCACCAAGAAGGAGGTCGCCTCGGTCATCGAGGGCGACGACGACATCGCGCGTGATGCCCATCGGGTGCAAGCGCCCATGCTTCTTGCCATAGTCGAAGACGAGTCCGTGGCCGCAGCGAAAGGGGGTGCCTCCTTCTGGGAGCGACTCGATCGCGAATGGGCCGAAGGTGAAGTCTTTGCCGGCTCGACGTGTTGGGCGGATAGGGGCTCTCACTCCGTCCTGTTCCACGCGAACATTGATGCCGGAAACGCGTTCGCCGTCTTCCGGGTCGGCATGAAAGGACTTGCGAAAGGTCGTCCACGTGAGTCGTTCGACGAGCCGCGGCAAGCCGAGGGAAACGCCTCGATAGTTCCATCCGACGAGGGCTCGTGGGTCGAGCGCGACGCCCGTGCGGATCACCTCGGCGCGCTCTTCGTTCGACATGTTCCAGAGGGTCTCGGCGTTCACGATGCGAGTCCGATCTTCGCGGCGATCGTCTCCCTCAGCGTTGCCGGTTGAGTCGCGCACCACGCGAGGTAGCCGAAGAAGCTCCCGTCGGGATCCGGGTTCTCGGGCGCAGCCCGCGACGGCACTTTGGCGATCTCGCGCTCGGCGGCCTCCGCAAGGCGCGCGTGATAGCCTTCGAAGACGCACAGGTCACGTAGCCACACTGCGCGTGGTGAATCCGACGTTGCGACCTCGCGGGCGCGTCTCGCGACTTCCTCGAGTGCGCCATCGTGGAGGCGTAGAAGCTCGAAGTCGTACACGAACTCGTCGCCGTCGTGATGCGCGCTCAGGAGATGATGAATGATGCGTTCTCGGGAACTGAGCAGACCCGAAAAATCGAGCGGGGCGATCGCTCGCTCTGCGACGAGGAACGGAAAGCGTAGAGGCTTTCGTGCGAGCACTTTGGCTCGCCACGTCTTGCGAGGTGGGATACCTCCACCACTCCCGATCTCGTGGTTGCGATAGACGACGCGCTGCCACATGCGGAGGACGCCGAGCGTCACCTGCCATGTATTGGGCACGCTCTCTTCCGGCAACACCTTGGCTGCACGAACGCGTTCCAGGCCGCGTTCTACGCCTTTGGGGTCGATGAGGACGAGCCGAGTGATTCCGTTCATGATGCGCCTCCAGTCGAATGTCGTTCGCGAAGTCTTCGCAGGACGAGCTCGTCCTGCACGCGTAGTCCATCGACGACGGTTCCCACGTCGATGGCCCCCGCACTGAGCATGAGAACAGCGCGCCAACCCGTGGCATTCGCGCTGGGCTGCTCGTACATCGCGCGCGTCAGTTCGGGCATGCGCGCAAGCACGCTGATCGTAGGGTTGAAGAACAGACGCAGCACGGGGCTTTCGAGCGCATCGAGAATGCCCTCGAGGACGGACAGATCCGCTGCGGCGCATGCGTCGGGTGATGCACCGTCGCTGGCGATCGCCTCGAAGGCTTCGATGCGCTCTTCGATACGCGCGAGCGCACCGTCGGGGAGCTTTGCGCTCACCAGTCGCTCGAGGACGGCGCGCGCAAGGTGCCGGCGAACCGACAGGAGCTCTTCTGCGAGCGCGATGAGACGGCCATCTTCCCGGGCAACATCCGCAAGCGGCCCGATGAGATCGGGACCACCACGCTCTTTGAAGTCGCGAACGGCGTACCCCGACCCTTGCCGTGCGGTCACGAGCCCCGCCGCCTCGAGCTCATGAAGGGCGATCCGCACCGTCGCGCGATTGACGCCAAGCGTCTCCGCCAGCGTTCGTTCGGGAGGCAGCCGCCCTCCCACGGCGAGCTCTCCCCGAAGGATCGCGAGACGAATTTGGTCGGCGCAGGCCTTGGCAGCCCCGTGGCGTGGCGGAATCGGCTGAAGCACGAGTGTTAATTGGCTCAGCCAATTGTCCGTGTCAAGGCCCTATCCAAAGAATTCCGCCGGGCTCTCCGTCGCACTCTTCGCCAATCGGTCGATTCGCCGGTCGCGGCGCGCGCGAGGCGCGGAGTGCGTGGAGCGAATCATTGTACTTTGCACACGTTGTTCACGCATGTGGCACCGCGCGGTTCGACATCTGGACACATGACGTCGCCGGTCGGTGCTGGGCAGTGGAACCCAGAAAAGCGCTCGGTGAATGCTGCGCGATACGCAGCGAAGGAAGACTTGTTGATGGCGGCATCGGGATCCCGACCGCACGTGGAGCATTCGAACTTCGTCGAGACCGTCACGCAATCGGACGCGACTTTGCAGCTCGTATCGTATCCGTCGAGCGCCATGTTGGCAGCCGTGCGCAGGAGACAGCGCCCTCCTTCGCATTGGGCGCGCCGGCTCGTACTGGCCGTGCACGCAGCAGGATTCGCGCACTGCTTTCCGCCTTGGCCGCATTGAGGTTGCAAACCTCTCACTTCGGAATTGTGAGCGGCGCTGTCGACGCAGTCGCAGCAGGTGCTGGAGAATGCGCTGCACTCGGAATCGTCCGTGCAGCCGGCGGATCCTGCCCCGCTCGACGTTCCCGTGGACGTCCCGGAGCCGCAACCCGCGCCGCCCACGGAGAGCGCACCCAAGACGCAGAGCAACGCAGGTCCCATGAGCCGGGCGACCCAGCCCGGCTTCTGACGCGACGGAAGGAGAGGGGGAGAGGAAGGCGCTCCGAACGGAGCGGCGGTGGGCACGGAAGGAGAGGAGGAAAACGCGGGACTCGGGGAAGAGGAACTCATGCCGCCCGCCCTATTCAGAAAGCGTGCCTGGCGCTCCCCACGAAACCTCGAGGGATTTTTCTTCCGCCCGGCATGGATGGCGCACTTAGTGCCACAATAGCTGCGCGCTCGTCAGGGGTAGGTGTCTGTAGGCAGGCCGTGCGTCATGCCGCGGTCGCCCTTCGGAGCCCTCCTCTTCGGCGCCGACGGTGCTCCCAAGGTCAGAACTGAGCATTTGCTCAATGAATTCAAAGAAGAGTGAACCTGGCACAAAATCTGCGGTCCGGTGTTTGCAAATCGATCGGTCCGAGACTAAGAAGCTGTCTCCCCGGGCTCGAGCAATCGATTTTCCGGTTAGGTGTGAGCGAACCGCGCTGCAGCGCATCAAGCCCACATCCCCTCGTACATGACCGTTTCGTTCTTCTGATTCAGCTTCTTCGAAAGGGACAGCAGGCCTCGGGCCGGCTCGTCCCTTTTTCCGCTTCGCTTTCGGTTTTCTCCCAGGAATTTCGGTTCCTCGCTTACTTGCAGTCTACACCAGTCCTTTCACTAGGCGCCGCCGAGAAGACACCTCGTTTCGAGTCCTTCTCGGACACTTTCAGGAGCAGCAATGGCTAGCAGCGTCGTTCAGACCAACTTCCGCATCCGCAAGAACCTTGGTCGGGTCAAGCAGATCATCGAGGTCCCGAACCTCATCGACATCCAGAAGTCGTCCTACGACAAGTTTCTGCAGCTGAACGTCCCCGCGCACGAGCGCGAAGAAATTGGGCTCCAAGCGGTCTTCCGCAGCGTCTTCCCCATCAAGGACTTCAACGGCACGAGTGAGCTCGTCTTCGTGAGCTACAACCTCGAGCGTCCGAAGTACGACGTCGACGAGTGCCGTCAGCGCGGCATGACCTTCGCGGCGCCCATCAAGGTGACGACGCAGCTCCTCATCTACGATACCCGCGAAGGCGGCGAGCGCATCGTGCGCGACATCAAGGAGCAGGAGGTCTACTTCGGTGAGATCCCGCTCATGACGGACACCGGCACGTTCATCATCAACGGTACCGAGCGTGTCGTCGTCAGCCAGCTCCACAGAAGCCCCGGCGTCTTCTTCGATCACGACAAGGGCAAGACGCACTCGAGCGGCAAGCTCCTCTACAGCGCGCGCGTCATCCCGTACCGCGGCTCGTGGCTCGACTTCGAGTTCGACCCGAAGGACATCATCTTCGTGCGCATCGATCGCCGCCGCAAGATGCACGCGACCACGCTTCTCCGCGCGCTCGGCTACTCGACGCAGGACCTCCTCAACTACTTCTACAACACCGAAACGGTCACCATCGAGAAGGGTGGCAAGTACACGAAGTCGGTCGAGTACGAGCTCCTCGCGGGCCAGCGCGCCACGCGTGACATCAAGGTCGGCAGCGAAATCATCGTCAAGAAGAACTCCAAGTTCACGAAGGCGGCGATGAAGAAGCTGAAGGAGGCCAAAGTCGAGAGCCTTCCTTGCGACACGGAAGAACTCATTGGCAAGGTTGCCGCGCACGACATCATCGACCCGGAGACGGGTGAAGTCGTTCTCGAGTGCAACGAAGATCTCACGCCGAACAAGCTCGAGAAGCTCCGCAACGCGGGCATCGAAGAGTTCAAGATCCTCTTCATCGACGGTTTGAACGTCGGCTCCTACCTCCGCGACACGCTCATGGCCGAGAAGGTCAAGACGGGCGAAGACGCGATCATGGAGATCTACCGCCGCCTTCGTCCGGGCGACCCGCCCACGCTCGAGACCGCAAAGGCGCTCTTCCACAACCTGTTCTTCAACCCCGAGCGCTACGACCTCTCGAAGGTCGGCCGCCTGAAGTTGAACTACAAGTTCTACCGCGACCTCACGGAAGAGCAGCGCCCCGCTCTCGATACGCAGGTGCTCACCGCACAAGACATCCTCGAGACCGTTCGTCACCTCATCGAGCTGAAGAACGGCCGCGGCTCCGTCGACGACATCGACCACCTCGGTAACCGCCGCGTTCGCGCCGTCGGCGAGCTCATGGAGAACCAATACCGCATCGGTCTGGTTCGCATGGAGCGCGCCATCAAAGAGCGCATGAGCATGTCGCAGGAAATCGACACGCTCATGCCGCACGACCTCATCAACGCGAAGCCCGTCTCCGCGGTCGTCAAAGAGTACTTCGGTAGCTCGCAGCTCTCGCAGTTCATGGACCAGACGAACCCGCTCTCGGAAGTCACGCACAAGCGTCGTCTCTCCGCGCTCGGACCCGGCGGTCTCACGCGCGAGCGCGCAGGCTTCGAAGTTCGCGACGTTCACCCGACGCACTACGGTCGTATCTGCCCGATTGAAACGCCGGAAGGTCCGAATATCGGTCTCATCGCGTCGCTCTCCACGTTCGCTCGCGTGAACGAGTACGGCTTCGTCGAGACGCCCTACCGCAAGATCGCGGACGGTCGTACGAAGGACGAGTTCGGCTGGTTCTCGGCTCTCGAAGAAGAGGCGAAGTACATCGCGCAAGCTTCCGAGCCGTCGGACGAGAAGGGCAAGTTCAAGGAGCCGCTCGTTTCGGCCCGTTGGAACGGTGAATTCAAGCTCGTCCCCGCGGACATGATCGAGCTCCAAGACGTCGCGCCGAACCAGATGGTGTCGGTCGCTGCGGCGCTCGTTCCGTTCCTCGAGCACGACGACGCGAACCGCGCGCTCATGGGCGCGAACATGCAGCGCCAAGCGGTGCCGCTCGTTCGCACGCACGCGCCGTACGTCGGCACCGGCATCGAGGGCAAGCTCGCCCGCGACTCGGGTGTCTGCATCGTCGCTCGCCGTGACGGCGTCATCGCCAGCGTCGACGCCTCGCGCGTCGTCGTTCGCCCCGAAGGCGACAAGGCGGAGATCCCGGACATCTACACCATGAACAAGTTCATGCGTTCGAACCAGTCGACGTGCTTCAACCAGAAGCCTATCGTCCGCACCGGTGAGCGCGTGAAAGCGGGCGACGTCTTGGCCGACGGACCGTCCTGCGACATGGGCGAGCTCGCGCTCGGTCAGAACGTGCTCGTCGCGTTCATGCCCTGGCAGGGTTACAACTTCGAAGACTCGATCCTCATCAGCGAGCGCATCGCCAAGGACGACGTCTTCACCTCGATCCACATCGAGGAGTTCGAGTGCGTCGCGCGCGACACCAAGCTCGGCAAAGAAGAAGTCACCCGCGACATCCCGAACGTCGGCGAAGAGGCCCTGAAGGACCTCGACGAGAGCGGCATCGTTCGCATCGGCGCCGAAGTGAAGCCTGGCGACATCCTCGTCGGCAAGATCACCCCGAAGGGCGAGACGCAGCTCTCTCCCGAAGAGAAGCTCCTCCGAGCGATCTTCGGCGAGAAGGCGGGCGACGTTCGTGACAGCTCCCTCCGCGTCCCCCCGGGCGTGACGGGCATCGTCATCAACGCTCGCGTCTTCTCCCGCAAGGGCACCGAGAAGGACGAGCGCTCGCTCTCGATCGAAGAGTACGAGAAGCAGCGCCTCGAGCGCCTCAAGGTCGACGAAGTGAAGATCCTTCGCGACTCGTTCGCCCAACACCTCGGCAAGCAGCTCGTCGGCGAAACGACGACGGGCAAGCTCGTCGACGACAAGGGTAAGGTTCTTCTCCAGAAGGGTCAGAAGATCGACGCCGAAGCCTTCGAGGCCGTCCCCCACAAGTACTGGGGCGAGCTCCCGGTGAACGACTCCGAAGAGATCGCGAACAAGGTTCGTGAACTCGAAGAGATGATCGCCGTCCGCGAAGAGCACTTCCGCGACAAGATCGATCGCCTCTCGAAGGGCGACGAGCTTCCGCCGGGCGTCATCAAGATGGTCAAGGTCTACATCGCGATCAAGCGCAAGCTCCAGGTCGGCGACAAGATGGCAGGCCGCCACGGTAACAAGGGTGTCGTCTCGAAGATCATGGCCGAAGAGGACATGCCCTACCTTCAAGACGGAACCCCCGTCGACCTCGTCCTGAATCCGCTCGGCGTTCCGTCTCGTATGAACGTCGGCCAGATTCTCGAAACGCACCTCGGCTGGGGCGCGAAGGTCATCGGCTGGCAGCTCCAGTACATGCTGGACAACAAGTTCCAGGCGAAGCCCATCCGTGATCACATCCTCAAGATCTACGGCGGCGACGAGAACATCTCGAAGTGGCTCGAGAAGCTCTCGGACGACGAGATCAAGAAGATCGCGGTGAAGCTCACGAAGGGCGTGCATTACGCGAGCCCCGTGTTCGACGGCGCTCCGGAGAAGAGCATCAAAGACTCGCTCACCATCGCCGGCTTGCCGAACAGTGGTCAGACGGTGCTCTTCGATGGTCGCACCGGCGAAGCCTTCGCGCAGGACGTCACCGTTGGCGTCATGTACATGCTGAAGCTCCACCACTTGGTCGACGACAAGATCCACGCCCGAAGCATCGGCCCCTACTCGCTCGTCACGCAGCAACCGCTGGGTGGCAAGGCGCAGTTCGGTGGTCAACGTCTCGGTGAGATGGAAGTCTGGGCCATGGAAGCGTACGGCACCGCCTACGCCCTCCAGGAGTTCCTCACCGTCAAGAGCGACGACGTCATGGGACGTACCCGCATGTACGAGGCCATCGTCAAGGGCGAGTACAACCTCGAGCCGGGCCTTCCGGAGAGCTTCAACGTTCTCATCAAGGAGCTCCAAGCTCTCTGCTTGAACATCGAGCTCCTCGAGCCCAGCCAAGTTCGCAAGAACGAGGCCGCCGCAGAAGAGTGAGCTAAGTGGGCGCGGTGCTCTGAACTGACCGCCGCGCCCCATCTGCTCCTCCTCCCGCCCCGCCGTCAGGCAAAAACTTTTTATCTGCAAACTGCACACAAGGAACCACGATGCGCGACATTTTCAGCTTCTTCGAAAAGCCGAAGGACCCCCTTAGCTTCAGCGCCATCCGCATTTCGCTCGCCTCTCCGGAGAAGATCCGCGAGTGGTCGCACGGCGAAGTCAAAAAGCCGGAGACCATCAACTACCGTACGTTCAAGCCCGAGCGTGACGGCCTCTTCTGCGCCAAGATCTTCGGCCCTGTGAAGGATTACGAGTGCAACTGCGGCAAGTACAAGCGCATGAAGCACCGCGGCATCGTCTGCGAGAAGTGCGGCGTCGAAGTCATTCAGAGCAAGGTTCGCCGTGAGCGCCTCGGTCACATCAATCTGGCCACGCCCGTCGCGCACATCTGGTTCTTGAAGAGCCTCCCGTCGCGCATCGGCAACATGCTCGACATCACGCTGAAGGATCTCGAAAAGGTCCTCTACTGCGAGGCGTACATCGTCATCGACCCGAAGGACACCGGCCTCGAGCGCGGCGAGCTCCTCTCCGAGGAGCGCTACATGCAGCTCCTCGACGAGTACGGCGACGACCGCTTCACGGCGGGCATGGGCGGCGAAGCCGTTCTCGAGATGCTGAAGAGCGTCGACGTGCACGCCCTCTCGGAGACCCTCCGCGAGGAAATGCGCTCGTCGAACAGCGAAGCCAAGCGCAAGAAGATCGTAAAGCGCCTCAAGGTGACGGAAGCCTTCCGCGAGAGCGGCAATCGTCCCGAGTGGATGATGCTCACCGTCATCCCGGTTCTTCCGCCGGATCTGCGCCCTCTCGTTCCGCTCGACGGCGGCCGTTTCGCGACGAGCGATCTCAACGATCTGTACCGCCGCGTCATCAACCGCAACAACCGCCTGAAGCGTCTCCTCGAGCTCAACGCTCCGGAGATCATCATCAGGAACGAGCGCCGTATGCTCCAAGAGGCGGTCGACGCGCTGTTTGACAATGGACGTCGCGGCAAGACGATCACGGGTCCCAACAAGCGCCCGCTCAAGTCGCTCTCTGACATGCTCAAGGGCAAGCAGGGGCGCTTCCGCCAGAACCTCCTTGGCAAGCGCGTCGACTACTCGGGTCGTTCCGTCATCGTCGTCGGCCCGACCTTGAAGTTGCACCAGTGCGGTCTTCCCACGAAGATGGCTCTCGAGCTCTTCAAGCCGTTCATCTACAACAAGCTCGAAGAGCGCGGCTACGTCAACACCATCAAGTCTGCGAAGAAGATGGTCGAGAAAGAGCGCCCCGAGGTCTTCGACATCCTCGAAGAGGTCGTCAGCGAGCACCCGGTTCTCTTGAACCGCGCCCCGACGCTCCACCGCCTGGGTATCCAGGCGTTCGAGCCGGTGCTCATCGAAGGCAAGGCCATTCAGCTGCACCCGCTCGTCTGCGCTGCGTTCAACGCAGACTTCGACGGCGACCAGATGGCCGTGCACGTTCCGCTTTCGGTCGAAGCACAGATGGAAGCTCGTGTCCTCATGATGAGCACGAACAACATCCTGTCGCCCGCGAACGGTAAGCCCATCATCAACCCGACGCAGGACATCGTTCTCGGTCTCTACTACGCGACCCGCGAGCGCAAGTACGCGAAGGGCTGCTACCGCGAGGGTTCCCTCACGGTCGACAAGAAGGGCGAGGCCACGGGCCACCTTCGCGGCGTCTTCTCGAATCCCGAAGAAGTGCGCATGGCGTACGACAACAACGAGGTCACGCTCCACACCAACATCAAGGTGCGCGTGATCGACCCGCAGAACGGCCAGCGCATCATGGTGAACACCACCGTGGGTCGCTGCCTCATCTCGGAAGTCCTGCCGGAAGGCTTGCCCTTCCAGCTCGTCAACAAGACGCTCGACAAGAAGGCCCTCACCGCCCTCATCGACGCTTGCTACCGTCGTCACCAGAACAAGGCCACCGTCCTCCTCGCCGACCGTCTCCGTAGCCTCGGTTACGAATACGCGACGAAGAGCGGCTCCTCCATCTGTATGGACCACATGGTCATCCCGGATGCGAAGAAGGTGCTTTTGGCCGAGGCGCAGGAAGAAGTCCAGCGCGTCATCGACCAGTACCAAGAAGGTCTCATCACCGACGGCGAGCGCTACAACAAGATCGTCGACATCTGGGCCGGCGTTGCCGACAAGGTGACGCACGAAATGATGCTCGTCATCGGCAAAGAGAAGATGGTCGACCACGAGACCGGGAAAGAGTCGCTCGAACCGAGCTTCAACCCGATCTACATGATGGCCGACTCGGGCGCTCGAGGCTCGACCCAGCAGATTCGTCAGCTCGCCGCTATGCGTGGCCTCATGGCCAAGCCGTCCGGCGAAATCATCGAGCAGCCGATCACTGCGAACTTCCGCGAAGGTCTCACCGTTCTCCAGTACTTCACGTCGACCCACGGCGCTCGTAAGGGCCTCGCGGACACGGCGCTCAAGACGGCGAACTCCGGTTACCTCACGCGCCGTCTCGTTGACGTCGCGCAGGACGCCGTCATCACCGAGATCGACTGCGGCACGCTCGACGGCATCCGCGTGACGAAGCTCGAGGACGCAGGCGAAACGATTCAAGAGCTCGGCGACCGTATCCTTGGCCGCGTTGCTCTCGAAGACGTCGTCGACCCGGTCACCGGCGAAGTCATCGTCCCGGCCAACACCGAACTCGACGAGGACCTCGTCAAGACGATCGAGGCCTCGGGCATCGAAGAAGTGGTCATCCGCTCCGTTCTCACCTGCCAGGTGAAGCGCGGCGTGTGCGCCAAGTGCTACGGCCGTGACCTCGCTCGCGGCTACAAGGTCAACATCGGTGAGGCCATCGGCATCATCGCGAGCCAGTCGATCGGTGAGCCCGGTACGCAGCTCACGATGCGTACGTTCCACATCGGTGGTGCGGCCGCCCGCGGCAAGATCGAGCAGAGCTCGCTTGAGGCCCGCAGCGAAGGTTTCGCGAGTGTTCGCGGCGCCAAGCTAGCGGTCAAGAAGGACGGCACCGTCAGCGTCATGAATCGCCACGGCGAAATCGTGATCGTCGACGAGACCGGCCGCGAGCGCGAGCATCACCGCCTCGTGTACGGAGCCATGCTCCGTATCAAGGACGGCGATCGCGTCAAGCCCGGCCAACTCTTGGCGGAGTGGGACGCGTTCGCGCTCCCGATCCTCACCGAGGTCGGCGGTATCATCAAGTTCGGCGACCTCGTCGAAGGTGTCACCATGGTCGAGCAGCTCGACGCGGTCACGGGTCTTTCCCGTAAGGTCGTCGTCGAGTCGCGCGCAGCGGACCTCCGCCCGCGCATCTCGCTCAAGGACGCAGCCACAGGCGAGACGAAGAAGCTGCCCTCCGGTACGCTCGACGCTCGCTACCTCCTCCCGGTCGGCGCGAACATCATCGTGCAGGACGGCGACGAGGTGGAGCCGGGCGAAGTCATCGCCAAGATCCCGCGCGAGACCACGAAGACGCAGGACATCACCGGCGGTTTGCCGCGTGTTGCCGAGCTCTTCGAGGCCAGGAAGCCCAAGGACCACGCGATCATCGCGGAAGTCGACGGCGAGATCTCCTTCGGCAAGGACACGAAGGGCAAGCGCAAGGTCCTCATCACACCGTTCTCCCCCGAAGGAGAGCTCGTGCCGGATCAGGCGCGCGAATACCTCATCGCGAAAGGCAAGAACATTCTCGTGCAGCCGGGCGACCGTATGCGCGCGGGTGAGTCGCTCATCGACGGTCCGGCCAACCCGCACGACATCTTGCGCGTGAAGGGCGAGAAGGAACTCGCGGCGTACCTCGTCAACGAGATCCAGCAGGTCTACCGTCTCCAGGGCGTTGCCATCAACGACAAGCACATCGAAGTCATCGTTCGTCAGATGCTCCGCCGTGTTCGTATCAAGGACGTCGGCGACACGAGCTTCCTCGTCGACGAGCAGTCCGAGAAGCACATCTTCGAGCGCGAGAACAAGCGCGTTCTCGACAAGGGCGGAAAAGCCGCCGTTGCCGAGTCGCTCTTGCTCGGTATCACGAAGGCATCTCTCTCCACCGAGTCGTTCATCTCCGCATCGTCCTTCCAGGAGACCACCAAGGTCCTCACGGAAGCGGCCATCTGCGGCAAGACGGACCTTCTCCGTGGCCTCAAGGAGAACGTCATCATGGGTCGCCTCATCCCCGCCGGTACGGGTCTGCCTGCCTACAAGCAGCTGCGCGTCACCGTCGACGGACAAGAGGAAGAGCGTCGCATGTCCGAGCCGCCCGCGCGTCCCGCGGTCGAGCCTCAGATGAGCGCCGTGAACGAAGAGTAAGCGGTCCACGAGCTGCGCCAATGAAGCGCAGCGGAACGCACAAGGAGCGGGCGACCCGGGAAACCGAGTCGCCCGTTTTGCGTCGCTAGGCCTAGTTCGTCGATCATTGACCACTCTCACGCCCTCGGCACAATTCAGCGGAGGCGCGGGGCGCGGCGAAGTGAGAGCGAACGCAAAAATCCCCGGCCAGCAGCCGCCGACTCGGCCGCCTCGTCGGGAGGCGTCCAGACATGCGGCTGGGGATCTTGTGCGAGAGGAAACGAAGCCGTGACCCGCGACCCGCGGGTCGTCTCCCGATCGCCGCACCTCTGTAGACTTTCTGAGATCCGAGCGAGCTCCGACGAAGTTGGTCTACTTCACGACGCGGAAGATGCGTGATGCATCAACTTGGCCACGCTCCTCCTCCAACCAATACGTGCCTTCTGCGTCGGTCGTCATGGCCTGAACGGCGAATCGCTCACCCCACGGGAGGAGGGCCAATGCCGCGGCTCCAGTATCGAGGTTCACAATCGGAGCCCGCTCGTCGAAGTGAACGTCGAACGTCAGCAGGAAGCCTTGACCCGTTGGTACGTGTCTCGCTCCGCTCGGTAGACTGAGATGGAGTGCCTTGTCCTTCAGGTCAGCACGCAGCGGCTTCGTTGCATCGTAGAGGGTCGTGCGACTGGTTTGGTCGAGCGCCATACGATCGACCTTTCCATCACCGCCTGCGCAGTAAATTCGGTCCCCGTGCACCGCCATTCCGTAGGCGCAAAAAAGGTTCGCGGGACTGGGCTTCGCAAGCGCGCCCGTCGAGTTCTTCGGTACGCGGAACAGGTCGCCGTTGCTGGCCGTGAACCAAATATCGTCTCCTGCGAGTTGCAAATCGTAGACGTCCGAGTTGACGTAGAAGACCGCCTCCAACGTGCCGCCGCTCTTCGAGACGCGGTAGACATCGAGCCGTGGATCTCTGTATGCCGAAAGGTAAATCGAGGAAGCGTCCGCTCCAATGAGGTGCCAGAACTTTTTCTCGGAAGAAGTGTTCGTCGTGACGACCGCTTCGGCTCCGGAAGTCACGTTCTTCCTCACGACACGGAGCTCCCTACCGCTGCCCGATGCCTGCGTAACCAAAGTGAGGAGGTCCGCGTCAACCGCAGCAAAGTCATCGATTCGCTCAGCTTGCTGGACGGAGTAGTAGTCGAGCTTTGCCGCGGACCCATCTTTTGGGACACGTATCAACGAGCGTATCTCGTTTCCCGAGGCTCCGACGAACACGGAGTCGCGCGCGACGGCCAAGCCTTGACACCCAAAGGGCACATCGGCGAGCCGGAGAGGAACACCGGAAGGCTTGGATGCATCCGCTGCGCCGTCGCTTGCGAGATGATTTCCCGCGGCATCGCTTCGCGCGTCTACTGCGCCTGCGTCGACCAAAGGCTGCAGCACAGGCGACTCGCTGCTGCAAGCTACGAAGAGCGTGAGTGGAACTGCCGCAAGCACGAAGGAGAGAGGACGCATGGTGACGACTTTCCAAGGTTGGGCCACCCACTTTCCGCCGTCGGAAAGAGGCGTGGCGATACGTGGTCGAGAATGAATCGCGTGATAGGTGCTGTCTTTCCAGATCGAGACATTCGCTTCGCAGAACACGACGCCGCCCTCAGGGCGTGCCGAGATTGAGCGGCAGAAGGTTGTTTCCCATGTCCGTAGGTAGGGGCCGCGATCTCGAACCATGGCTGTGAGCTCCTCGACCTGAAGTGCTCATGTTGATTCGACGGTGCCACCTTCGGTTCGATTCAAGTTATAAATGTGCAATGTGCACACATGTGCAGCGCGGCGTCCGGCTTGGCTAGAGCTTTCGTCCGGGGACCATTGGGCACGGGTGAGGATGCGTGGATCCAGTAGGCGAACATCGCACCCAGAGTTCTCTGCGCTTTCTTTGCAAAATGAACCTTCGTCGGCGCGCAAATGAAGCGCAGCGGAACGCTAGAAGAGTGACGATCGGCGAAACCCGGTCGTCCTTTCCGTTGCATACTGCATGCTTCCTTCCGTCAATTCCTTGTGACACTTCGGGGCAAATTCGATGTGTGCGGGGCCCGCACGATCCTCCATGACAACGGTGTCCGGGCTGTGCCGCCGCGTGCATCGCGGGGAGGGGACGCGGGCTCGTGGCGAGTCTCGCGCTCGCGGGGAAACCTCGAAAAAGAGTAACAGTCTCGTGCCCGCCGCAAGCGACGTCCTTGCCAAGGTGACAGTTTGGGCCGATGGGTAGGACCGGTCCCCGCGCGGAACGTAAGTTGCTACTGAAACGCCTATGAACGACAAGCAACGAGGTCTTTTCCAAGCCACGATCGCCGCGGGGGTTGCTTTGGGGGTCTCATCGCTAACAGGCTGCTTCTCGAAGTACTGTTGCCCCATCAGCGATGGCGAAACTGTCCCTCCCGCCGCCAGAACACCACGCCAGATCGAAAGGGCAGTCGTATGCGACCTCGAGGCGGGCCTCTTCGAGGGAGACGCCGGTCACTCGGGGGGCGAGCAGACGAACTTGTCCGTCAGTCCGGATGGTTCTCACCTTTATGTCCACCAACCCAGTGCAACCTATCGCTTCGACGTACGTGTCGACACGAAGTGCGTGCTGACACTCGACAAGACGTTCGGAGACGCCGGAGTTCTGAATAGTCCCACGGAGCGCATCTTCGAGACGGAGAACGGCGTCTTCGTGAGCGACGCCACCGGCCTCCACGTGCTCGGGTCGAAGAGTGCGTGTGTGCTACCCGAAATCTTGGCGGCGACCGATCGCGGGGAACGCGTATTCGCTCTCGCATCCCCAGCGAACGCCGACAAGGGCGTCATCTCCGTGGACCCACGGGCATGTCCAAGTGAGCTCACGTCGAGCACGGGAAAGTTGACGGGTAACGTGCATGTCGCCGCAGGCGTCGGTGACTCCGTCGTGCACTTCGCAACTGGAGGAGAGAAGCCGCTCATCGAAACGTACGATCCATTGTTCGAGAAGGTCGTGCGAACCGCGCGCTTGACGACGAACACGCCATATCCCAACACGCCCCCCTCCTTGGCCGTGGAGGTCATCCGAGGGTGTGGAAAAGACGACTTGTGCGTCGCCACTGGACCCTCCCGCGCGCTCAATCGATTCGGCAAGGAAGGGACGATCATCCTTCGCCAGCCACTGGACAGTCTCGACTACCTGCCCGAGGCCGTTCGGAAGGGAGTGGGCCAAGGGCGCGCGGCGCTCACCCGCGACGGCAGGGCCTTCTATGCGTACATTGCCGATGGTAAGCTTGGCGTTCTTCGCGTCTCCGTCAACTACGTCCCTCTCGGTGACGCGGGCGTCAACCCGGGTGTGGACGCGAGCTCGGATGCAGGACAAGATGGAAGCACCGATGCCTCCAGCCCAATCGACGCGAGCGATGCCGGAACCGACTAAGGCCGAGACGCTTTCTTCCGCCGACGCGGAGGCTCTGGCGCAACTTTCGTCGGCAGATCGCCTCCTCATCGCAAGACATTGGCAAGGTCGCTCCAGAGCCGAAGCGATTGCGGCGGTGCGATTCGCGGGGCAGCTCGAGCACGTCGCGCGCTTGGGAACCACATCAGCCGTTCTCGAGCTCCTTAGCTTCGCCGTCGGGGAGGAGTGGCGACACGTGTGCGCCTGCGCGAAGATGGCTGCAATCTACGCCCAACGGGAGGTTCAATTGCCAGACGCTGCCTCCGAACGCCCCCCAGTGCGACATGATGACGGCAACATTGCCATCGCGCTCCAACTTCTCGGCACGAGCTGCATCAGTGAGATGATTGCTGCGGCTTGGCTTCAAGAATGCCTAGAGGCCACCACGGTGACCTTCGTGCGCGGGGCACTGCGAGAGCTATTGAAGGACGACATCCGTCACGCGCGCATTGGTTGGGCCCACCTCGCGGCACGGAAGGTTCGCGGCGAAGACAACGAGCGCGACCTCGGTCCCCACGTTCATGAGATCTTCGAGTCGTATGCAGCGCCCTGGCTCTGGGGCGAAGACTTCCCAGAAGAGGGCTACCCCTCCCACGGGCTACCGGCTCGGGCAACGACACGGAGGGTCGCGCTCGCCACCATTCGTGACCTCATCCTGCCCAACTTCGAACAAGTCGGCTTGAACCCATCGCCCGGTTACCGCTGGCTCGAGGCGGCCGAGCGGGGCGCATAGAGCGAGTCCTACCTTCGCGTGAGGTAGTGGTCCGCCTAATCGAGAGCGACATCCCCGCCGTTACGGGTCTGCCTGCCTACAAGCAGCGCTCGATCGCGAGCATCATTTCACGAGTGGGCGTTCGCTACTTGCGCTCGTAGACGTATACGGCGCCGCGGCCGGCTCCCCAGGTGTTGTTGGATACAACAAGGGTGTTGCCATCATCGGAAACCGCGATGTCGCCTTGGCTTTGTCCAGACGCCTCCGCGCGGGGGGCAAGCCAAGGCCCGCTCCATGTGTTGGCTCCAGTTCGGTCGTAGACCTGGGCATCGACGGACACCTTGACGGCGACCGTGTTTCCGTTGCGCGACATGCGCATCTGCTCGACCGGGGTTTGCTGCGACACTCCGGCGGGCTGCTGGAGGGTCGTGGGGGCGCTCCAAACAGCACCACTACGTTGATAGATCCGAAGGTGTCCGGTCGCACCGGTCCCGGGAAAGGCTCGGCTCGTCGCTACGACGGAACCGTCGTCAGATAGCGCAACATAGCTGCTGTCGTGGCCTTGTGAGATGCCCGTTGGGATCGACCACGTGCCCGCCGCGTATTCCGTCGTACCGAGCGCATCGGACGTAGCGCTGTCGTCTCCGAGCAGGGCTGCGAACGTTCCATCCGCGTTGAGCGCCGCCGCCCTCACGCGATAGAACGTCGCCGGACGATTCAGCAAGACGGGGGCGCTCCAACCGTTTCCGACGCGCCGGTAGATGCTAGTCGCCCCCAGGAAGTCGGAATCGCCTTGACTGTCCAAGGCGATCAGGGTGTTCCCGTCGGAGGAGAGGGACAATTCTTGGCCGAATAGGTACGGAGCCGCTCCGCTTGCGAGCGACACCGAGGACCACACTGCGCCCGAACGCGAATAGACAACGACATTGCCCTCCTGTGCGGGTTCGCCCACGACAATCGTCGAACCGTCTCGCGAGACGCTCACCGCCCCGGGAATGCGACCAGGATAGAGACTGTCTAGCTGCGTCGACAAGGACCAGCCCATCGGCCCGCGCGCGTAGACGCAGAGCGACTTCTGTGCGTCGTCGAGCGAGACCACCAATGTCTTTCCGTCGCCCGAGAGCCCAACGTATCTGCCGAACGCTCCGAAATACTGCACCGCGGGCCTTGGAATCAACGCAGGGGTACCCCACGTTGCCGTTCCGGCGTCCTTCGATCCGCCATCCTTCGTCGTCGCCCCTCCGTCCTCAGGATTGGCATCTCCCCGAAGCGCGCTATCGCCTCGAGCACTTGCATCGTTGGGCGCTGGAGATGACCCATCGGCGAGGACTGGCGAGGCGTCGGCTCCTGCATCGATCGGGTCGGAGTCTGACGAGCACGCTGCAAGAGCAGCGAACGAGGTCACGACGGCTGTGCCGAGGAGAAGGAAGATGGCGTTGGGTTTCATAGGGTTCTCACACGGTAAGCTTGAGTTCTTCTGGGGCGTGACACGCGACCCAGAGCGCACACAAGGTTGTGATGGTTTGGGCCACAGAACCTCGCGCTTCGATGCTGCGCGAGTCAGGTGGGATTGACGAAGTCAATCAGGCATTCATTCATTCGGATGAAGTGTATGCTACACATAATGGGGCTTGCGAATCGGTTCTGCGTGGAAGCTTCGTCCACGTACCGCTGGCACGGGTGAGTACGCTTCGATCCAGTCGGGGAGTATCGCACCCCGAGTTCGTCGAGGAATTCTCGCGAACGACCCGGACGAGTCGCCCGCGGAGGAAGTTCGGCAGCGGCGGGGGCGACGTTCGCTGCGCACGCAGTGAAAAGAGGGGTCGCGAGAATGAAGCCACGCATGAAGACAACGATGCAGTCTTGTTAGCGCGCGGTCTTTGCAATTCACGACATTCGTTTTGCAGAACGTGCGGGAGCCTTGCATCAAGTGGGCGAAGGGCGTACATGCGCATCCTGGATCAGATGCGAACCACCGATTTCATGAAGCATTCTGCTCGCAGAATATCGCTGGAAAATAGGGGGTTCGTCGTCGGTTTGGCTGGACGAACTTCATCCGCGCTCCGTCTCACGAGAGGGAGCTGGATGACATGTGTAGCTTGCACGAAGACGGTGCCCTCTTGGTGAAGTCCACGCGTGATCGCTTCGCTCACGGAGCCCTCTCGTGTGCCTACTTCCTTGCCTTGGACGATTACGTGAGGGAACAAGGTAAAGACTTGCGTGACTTCGTCGATGGAGGGCTGCTTCCACCCTCGACGCGGTGTGCTTGGTCCGATCTGTGGCCCGTCGAGGACGCCCGCCGGGTGATCGAGCAACTCCAGTCGTCATTCGGAGCCGCCGACTTTGGCGTTCGCTTGGGGGCAGCTCTCCGTTGCAGCCACTTTGGTACCCTCGGTGTTCGGGCGCGCGCCTCGAAGACGATCGGGGAGGTTCTTCTCGTGCTCTTTCAGAATTTCGCCCACTTGAACACGCAGTCCGTCATGAACGTTCGGGTAGACGGGGTGGAGCTCGAATTGTCATGGAGCTCTGCGTGGGACGGCTGTGGTCACGTTCTCGACGTGTTTTCAGTAGCCGGTCTCGTCTCGATTCTTCGGGAGCTTGCAGGTGGGCTCGTACCATTGAACTCGGTTGGCTTTTGCGGTCACGGCTTCGCCACCGCACCCCACATCGAGAAATTCTTCGGCTGTCGCATCGTCTACGGGCGCCCGTCGCTAGTGTTGCGGGTGCCCATCGAGACGCTCAGCCTTCTTACGGAGTCAGGGAGAGAGCACCCAGGCGGCGCGGTGTACGTGGTCCCGCCGAGTCAGACTTCCTCCGGGACGGTGCGTAGTCACGAACCGACGCACCGATTTCGGGTGGAGCAGGCCATCCGGCGCGTTCTCGATCGCGGCGCCGCTCCTTCTCTCGCTCGGGTCGCACGTGAGCTCGGTCTGCACCCCCGCTCGCTGACTCGCAGCCTTTCCGCCGAGAAGCTCGACTTCAGCGGACTGCGTGACAGGGTGCGGTGCGAAACGGCGTGTCGACTGCTCACGGAAGAGAGCATCAGCTTGGTCGAGATCGCGTTTGCGCTGGGCTTCTCCACCCAGGCCTCGTTCACGCGAGCATTTGGTGCATGGAAGGGAACTTCCCCCGCCGCGTTTCGTCGAATGCGGACTTCCCGTTAGGCCCTTGCGCGAAGAACGTGCGGCTTCTACGGCGCCGGGGGAAGCTTCGGCGAAAGATCGAACACCGCATCGAGTGGCGTAGTCGCCGCGCCCGCGCACGCGTCGATGGACGGAGTGGCGAGCGCGCCCACCTGCGGCACGCAGCCGTACAGTCGTCTCGGCCAATCGAGCGGCTGGCGTCGGACATCGTCAGCACGCAGGACGAGAGGTGAAAAGACGAGTGCGCTCGTCTGGAATCCGATCACGTTCGCATTCGTGAAGTGGCAAGTACGGCAGAACGGAACGTTGCTGAAGTCCGGGCGAGGGGCATTGTAGACGAGCGGCTTGTCATCGATCGCGTATGCCTTCCGGCGCAGGCAACGCTCTTGTCCGAGAGCGTCGAGCGGCCTATGCACCCGAGCTGCGCAGATTGTTTTCCCGTTTTGGTCGGGTACCTCGCTCACGTTCGAGAAGTCATCGAGCGCAACCTGCTCACACACGGTTGCAGTCTGGGACCCACCGCCAGACGTCCACGCGCGATGCCTCGTGGCGAGCAGGACGAGCGAAGCGAGGCGTGGGTCGCTGTCCGTATCGCGAACTTCGAGCAGTGACCCCAAGGCTTGATTGCAGATGCCTTCCCGCAGAAGGGAAAGTGGCGTCGAGTTTGGCGTACGAAAGATCTTGAGCTCGTCGACCCACCCACGGAAAGACTTTCGATTGCCCACTTCTTGCGGAGCTTTGAAGAGAGGTCCGGGGTCACCGATCGAGAATCCTACGGGACCGTCCATGTCGAAGCCGTCACCGCTGCTCGCCGTGGCGAACGAAAGGGGCGAAGGCCCCACTTGCGTGCCGTTGACGAAAACGCGGATTTGCCGCGTCCGCTGCGAGCCAGTGCCTTCGCTCGAAATCGAAAGTGCCACGTGAAAGAATTTTGAAGACTGGAGCGATAGGGGGGCCAGGTCGAGCGTCACCGGAGAACCCGCCGCGCGCGAACTTCGGAAGACCATGCGGTCGAGAGCCAAGGCTACCCAGGAGCGATCCGGAAAGTAGAACAGGGTGCGGGCTTCCAACCGGTCGGTGTTCCTTACGTCCACCCAAGCATTGACCGTCCAGTTTCCTGGCGTCTGTGGACCATGTCCTTGCGTTTTCGCGTGATCGTTCACTCCATCGAGGTAGAGCGCTTTCCCCAAGATACCGTTCGCGACGGGCTCGATGCGCGCACCCCCCAACAGCACCATGTGCGTTGGCAAAGCATTGGCGCCGCCCGCTCCGGTCGCTGCATTCTGCAAGTGAGGGCTGAATGCGAAGCGGAAGTCTGCGGTCGCGCCCATACGAACCGAGTTCTCCGGATGCTCGGGCCAGAAGCCGTCCGCAGGAACCGACAGTTTCGGATCGTTTGGACCACCCGTCTCGACTTCCATTTGCGGGGCATTCATGTGTGCGATGAGCCAGGCATCCGTGCGCACGTAGTCATCGAACGCGATCTCCCCGTTGCGCTGCGTATCACCGGAGAAGGTCCAGCTCACGTCGAATGGTAGGGTGGGGGAAAGCGCACTGAAGTAGTTCAACCTGTTCTCGAGCGAGTTGAAGATGCGCAAGCCTCGCGGACGCACACTCGTGGTGGGGCCTTGATACAGCTGGAGGTCGAAGGTCTTGTAGAAACCGTTGCTCGCGATGATGCCTCCGAAGTCCGTCGGCACAGCGCTCGAGTCGAGCATGACGATTTTGCCGTGGGTCCACGCGCCGAGCGCAGCGAAGCCCTTCCCGGGTTCCTTGTCGGGGTTCAGGTAGTTTCGGTGGGTAGCTTGGAAATGATTGCCGGAGCCCGACACGGGCTCGGCGGTCTTCGCCGTGATTCCGTCGCGCGCCGCGGAGGTCAGGGTGAAGAGAATGTTCTTTCCGGCTCTATCGACCCATGGGTAGCTTCCCGCGATCAAAGCGCCTGGCTCGATGTCCCCTCCGTACGTATCTCGCAACCGCACGGGCGTACCATCTTTACGTTGCGAGCGGCCGACGTCGTAGTTCTGGTAGATCTGGGGGTCGATCGGGATGCGGCTGACGGGATCGAACTGCTTCCACCCGTCGGCACGGCAGCGACCGAGGGTGTTGTAGGCGTAGTAGAGCGCGTTGGCGTTGAAGACCATCAACCGGCCGTCCGATGTGGTCGACTGCTCGAAGAAGGGCGTCTTGAACGAGGCTGTCGCATTCGCTTCGCCGCCTGGAATCTCGGCGTAGGGGTCTGCGTGGAGTTTCCAGTCGTCCTTTCGATGCACACGAATCGTTCGAGAACGCTTCTGGTTGTTGAGGTAGCCGCAATAGAACGGCGGTGAAGGGGACGCACACGCGTCGACGATGGACTTCCAAGATTGCGTCTCGCCGAGTTGCTTCAGTGCAGCCACCTGACTAATGGCGGGCATGAGGGCGCCGGGCGTTCGTGGAAACGCGATGACTTTGGGCGCGTCCGCCCCGGAGCTGAGCGTGCCATCGGAAAGCAGACCTTGGTTCTTGCCACGCTCCACGAAGATCGTGAGGGGTACGGAGCGAAGCTCCCATACGTTGAGGTTTTCGCCCTTCTCCAGCGACAAGAGCAGCGTCTCATCGTAACAGTCGCCCGACAGAAGGTCGGATCCTGTCGCCCCAGGTGTCTTCGGTGCTTTGCACAGGCGCGGTTCCGGAGACGCGTCCTCGCAGAGGTCCATGTGGAACGATGCGACAGACGCGAGCTTGGGCGCGTCAACTCCGGTGTACGTCATGCCAGAGTCGAATGGATTCTGGTACATCACCGGGTGCAGGTACGTCCGAAGCCTTCGGACGGAGCCCGTGGCACCACTCACGGATGTTGGCGCGCGGAGATCTGCTCCGACACGTTCAGGCAAGAACACGTCGATCTGGGGCAAGTAGAGGGTCGCTGTTTTCGCGTACGTGACGGTCTCGAGTGTCGACCCCACGAGGAGTCGCCCATCGTCGGAGGTGGAACGTCGGTTGGGAAGGACCGTTGGGACGCCGGGCTTTGCAGACAGCAGCGCATTCCCGTCCACTCCGGCCACAGCACCAGAGTCGAGCGAGGAAGGAGATGCTGGGCGGAACCGGTCTGCGGTCAGGAAGTTGCGTGTGATGCTGGGCTGGGGCGGGAGCAGCCGGTTATGGCAAGACTCGATATTACTGTAGTCTGCATCGGAACATGGCGAGGTCGCGAGAGCAAAGAGCTCCTCGGTCTTGTTGCCTCCCTGTCCGGGCGTGCCCGCAGCGCCTTCTCCCAGGCGGTTGTCGACCTCATTTTCGGCAGAGTCCGAGCTGCACCCCCAAGCCGCCAAGCAGAAGAGGAAAGAACCGATTGCGCGCACGCGCTTCACGCCGATGTTCATGTCGAAGCTCCGAGTCCATCGAAGAACGGGACACCGAAGCACCCCCTGAACTCGGTGGTGCAAGTGGAGTGCCGCTCAGCTGGACCACGCACATCCCCATGTAGGCGGGCGTTCTTCCGCTCCGCCGGGAAAAGGATGGGGACAGCGTTCGTGCGCGGCGATGGAGCCGATGTCGCACTGGATCCGCCTTCGCTCGCGGCGAACCTCACCGGATCCAGTGATCGAGCCTCAGACAGACGCGAGTCTAGCGACTCGAGACCGGCTGAGCTGCGTCCGAGAACCACACGAACGCGTAGTTCTTACCCATCGCGGCCCCTATCGAACGCCATTGCAGCCGTCGCCAGTCGCCTTGGTTCAGAATCACCGACCTGTGACCGGGGCTGGAATCCCACGCGTCGACCGCGTCGGCTGCTTTGGCTCCCCCGCCGCCAATACTCGCCGCGACCTCGAACCCATTGCCCGGGAAACCGGTGAGCTCTCGAGGCTTGTCCCACATGCAAGGGCCGTCGGGGTCCGCTTGCACGTAACAGCAACCGTGCCAGAAGGTCTGGTTCGACCACCCGTGCATATTGCAATTGTCCTGTGCGCCGGGAGAGTACCATTTCTCGATATCGCGAAGATGGGTCGCCGCGACGATGCCGAGCGAGGGCGACCAGGCAATACGGGCGAGCCCGTTCTTCTCCCGGTAGTCGTTGACGGCGTCCGCGAGCTTCTTTCCCGACTCGCCGGGGTCTCCGAGTACACTTGCCGGAACTCGCACTTCGTCGGTGAGGTTCTCTTCGGTTGGAGGTTCGGTCGTACCGCAAGCAGCGGAAAACCAACCAGCGAAGAGAAAGCAAAGAAGGAAGACGTTGAGGCGCTTCGACAAGGTACTACTTCTAAGTAGCTCGAGATGAGTTCGCGCTCAAACTGCAAGTTCACGAGGGCGCGAGTTCGCACAGAGTTCGACCGCTGCGGTGGCCCGCTGTATCACTCAGAGGACGATCGCTCCGGTCGCCACGGTCGCCCCTTCCAGTAGGGGCGGATCGACGTCGGTTCCAAGCTCGAGCGATATTCTTCGCTTTCTCGTTCCGTAAGGACAGGAAATTTGCAATGAGGATGGAGGAAGATCGCAGCCGCGCTCTTCGTACCAAGAGCCGTATGCACGACGATCCGTACCCAAGTCTGAATACGCCGCTGCCGATGGTCCGGGAGCTGCCGCCCGAGCCGCCAGATGTGGCCGGCTACGAAATCGTTTCCATTCTCGGGCAGGGCTCGATGTCGATCGTCTACGAGGCTCGGCGTCGACCGAAGACGCTTCGGGGCGCCGCGGAGGAGGCGAGTGGGCCGCACATCGCCCTCAAAGCCCTTCGTGAACAATATGCGTTCGACCCAGAGTGCGTCTCGCGCATCGAACGCGAGGTGCGGATCGCCGCGTGCATTCAGTCGCGCCACGTGCCCAAGACCTTCGGGCTCATCGTGTCCCGTGACCGCATTCCCTGCATCGCGATGGAACTCCTCACCGGCAAGAGTCTCGCGGAGCTACTCGACGAGCGCGGTACGTTCTCCGTCGAAGACACGCTCGATTGCGTGTTCCAGATTTGCGCCGCGTTGCGAGCCGCGCATCCACTCGGCGTGGTGCATCGTGACCTGAAGGCATCCAACATCTTTTTCGCCGAAGAGGCCGGCAAAGTCGTGGTGAAGGTGATGGACTTCGGGCTCTCGAAGCTCGAAGGCGACATCGAACTCACCGCACAAAGCGCCCTCTTCGGGACGCCGAAGTACATGTCCCCGGAGCAGGTTCGTAGCGCCACCCTCGCGGATGCGCGATCCGACCTGTGGTCACTCGGCGTCATCTTGTACCGGATGCTCTCGGGCCGTTATCCCTTCGACGAACCTGGCTACGCGGCCGTGCTCTCGGCCATCTGCTCGCGCGAGCCCGTCCACCTGGGGGAGCTTCGGCCTGACCTCGACCGCCTTCTGACGACCGTGGTCATGAACCTCCTCAAGAAGGATCCGGCCCTTCGGTACCAAGATGTCGACGAACTCGAGTCGGCGCTTCGGCGCTTCTCTGCGCGCGAGAGCCAGCGCGAATTGCTCGCGGCCAGCGAGGAGCCGCACGGTACCGAGCTCTCGTTCGCGCCGATGCCCCCTTCCTTCGACGAAGCCGAAGCCCTTCGGCGCATGCGTCCTTCGCGTCTCCTCGTGCCCCTCCTGCTCACGTTGGTCGTGGGCGTCGTAGGCACCGTCGCGCTCCTCGGTAACCTCTGGCGAAACGCCGAACAGTCGGCTCCGGCGGCGGCGCGTGGCGTCGTTCTTCCGGAACCCCTGGCGCCTTCCGCCGCCGTCATTCCCACTGCATCGAGCTCGACCCTCCCGCGTCGGTGACGCGCCTCCCGGCTGTGAGAAAACGATGCAGATAGGAACGGGTGTGGCGATTCGTCGCGCACGCTTATCTCGCGGAGGTGCCTCTTTTGCCGCAAATTCACGCCGAGTGCTGTCGGATGGGGATGGCATGGCACGTGAAATCGAAGGTTCCGTGCTCTTCGACGAACTTCCTCCACCCGCCTTCACGCTTCCCCCTTCGCCCTTCGCACAGCCACTTCCGAGTGACGCACCTGCCTGCGACGGGTACGACCTCGTACGCATTCTCGAGTCCGACCGAGTCGCGATCGTGTACGAAGCGACCGAACGAGCGACGGGCGAGCGTGTGGCATTGAGGGCCCTTCGAACCGAGCGTATCGGCGAACCCACGAGTCTGCGCGTTCTCGAACGGGAAGCGCGCTTGCTCTCTCGGCTTCGCTCGCCGCACGTCGTCGGCCTGAAGGGCGTCACCATGAATCGCGATGGGGCCCCTTGTCTCGTACTCGAGGCGCCGAAGGGCAAGACGCTTGCCTCGATCCTCCAGACGAAGCCTGTCTTTGAACAGCACGAAGCCGTCGAATGCATTTTGCAGGTATGTGCTGCGCTCGAGACCGCCATGAGTGCCGGCGTGGTTCACGGTGACCTCAGTGCTTCGAACATCATCGTGAACGAGGAGCCGGGGGGCTCGGTCGTGAAAGTGAAAGGATTCGGGCGCATGCGTCCCGACATCGATGCCGTCGTATCCCCCTTCGCCCCGCCGCCCGAGCTGCGTTACTGGGCGCCGGAAATGCTCCGGCACCCAGATGCGGTGGACCCGCGCTCCGATCTCTGGAGTCTCGGTATTCTGCTCTATCGAATGTTGTCTGGGCTCTACCCTTATCCAGAGCGCGGTCAAATCGCACTCTCCTCCGCCATCTCGTCCTACGACCCTCAGCACCTCGTCACCATCATGCTCGGCGTGGATCGGCTCCTTGCCAGCGTGGTCATGAATCTGCTTCGTCGCGACATCACGCTCCGCTACCAATCCGTCGAGGAGCTCATGACGGCGCTCCAGCCGTTCGCGCACGAGATCGTGCTCACGGAAGATGATCTCATCCCGTCGGTGAAGATCTTTCCGGAAACGGGCTGAGGTCGGCGCCGCGTCCGGGCCTCACGTCGGGCCTCACTCGTGGGTGGCGTCGCGAGTGTAGTGTGAAGTAGGGTCTGGGGGCCGTGAAGAGGCCCACTGCGTTCACCGTCTACGTGATCCTCGTCGTCATCACGGCGTGGTTCAGTGCGAGCTTCTTCAACCTGGACGAGCACTACATGACGCTGCAGTTCGCGGCGGTCAAACTCGGTCGCATCCCCGCGAGCGAAGCTCCCATCGAGTACGGCTTTCAAATGCGCCCTTGGCTCCAGCCGGGTCTCTACACCGTGCTCCTGCGGGGCATGGAAGGGGTAGGGCTGCGGAACCCGTTCTTCCAAGTGACCCTGTTGCGTCTCGGGCACGGAGTGCTGACGATCTTTGCGCTTCGGGCGCTCATGCGTCGCTACACTCCCTGCGGCGCCGTCGAAACGGAGGGTCGCAATGTCGACGGCGAGGGCGTCCGTGACTGGAAGAGACGAGGAGTATGGCTCTATGCGTTTCTCCCGTATCTCTCCGTTCGGACGTCGGCCGAGAACCTGAGTGCGAACTTGCTCGCCTTTGCGCTTCTCGTGAGCGAGGACGCTCTCGTCAATCGGAACCGTCGGGGACGTGCGGCCGGCCTTTCGCTGCTGGGCGGGTTTCTCTTCGGGCTCGCGTTCGAAGTTCGGTATCAGCTCGTGTTCGCCATCGCCGGGTACCTTGCGTCGCTCGCGTTGCGCCGTGCGAAGGGGGCACTCTCTCTCGTCCCCTTTGCGGGAGCAGGCGGCGTCCTTGCCGTCGCCGTGGGCGCACTCGTCGATCATTGGGGCTATGGAACGTGGACCCCACCCATCATCGCCTACTTCCGCAAGAACATGGTCGAAGGCATGGCCGATAGCTTCGGCAAGGAGCCGTTCTTCGCTTACCTTTACCTGCCGCTCGCAAATATTTGTCTACCTGCAGCCGTCGCGTGCATGGCAGGCGCCGTGGCATTTTGCGCGAAGGAGCGGAGGCATCCTATGACGTGGGTCATGGTGACGTTCTTCGTCGGCCATAGCGCCATCTCGCACAAGGAGGAGCGCTTCGTCTTCCCGGTCCTGCTCTTCGCGGTCGTCGCTTCGGCGATTTCGTTCGAACGATGGCGGTCCTCTCCGGTTTTTCTCCGCGCGCGAAGGTTCGTCTTTCCAGTGTATGCCGTCGTCAATGGGTTCGCGCTCGTGCTCCTTGCGCTCTTGCCGCTCAATTGGCGAGGAACCATTCGCGTCTACAAGGCGCTCTATGGGGACGTGTATGCACGTGAAGCGCACGAACCCACCCGCGTCATCCGCGTCATGGATGCCACGGTCGGCGCGTGGCAAACGGGCTTCTACCTTCCCGCCAAGTGGGAGCGTGTCAAAGCGGATGCGAAACTCACGTGCTCCTCGAGTGAGCGAACGTACTTGCTCGTGGACGAGACGCGCGGAGGCGCTCCTGAAACTCCCGCAGGGTGCACGATCGAGCCGCTGATGAGTGATCTCGATGCGTATGCTCCGGTCGCATCAAGAGCGCGCATGCTCTGGTTCGCACGTACGACGGCACGCTTCGACTTCTTGCCGCACACCGAGTGGCACACGCTGTACCGTCTCGTTCCCCGTGCTCGGTGAGTCGCATAGACGCGTATTTTCGGACGTTCTTCGCGGCTTGGATCGAAGCCATATTTTCCGCATCGGGCTTTGATCCATGCGCCGAGGGGCAGGCACTATCGCACGGGCGTGAGAACTGCCGCATTTCGCATGGAATGAAGGCAAATGGGCGTTTTGCGTACATTGGCCCACATCGTGCAAAACGTTGGGTGAAGGAGCCCACCATGATCCACCGCCGCCTCGTTCTCGCCCTCGCCGTCGCTGTTTCCCCTCTCGTCGCCTGCGCGGGCGAGACCGAAGAAACGGACGAAAGTGACATGTCCGAAGACGCGCTCACCGCCGCGGCGTCGAAGTGGGTCGGAAGCTACACGCACGCCGACCCCCGAGGAGGGTACTTGCGCTCGCTCGACCTCACCCAGGTGAAAGTCGGAGGCAAGACGAAGAACACGTTCACGGCCTGGCGAACGATTCGCTCTCAGTGCCAAGGCGCCATCTGTCCGAGCATTCCGATTCGTGGAACGTGGTTCGTCGATTCGAAGAAGTTCTATCTCTACCCAGAAGGGTCGGAGGCACTCTCTTACCGCTACGCAACGACACCGTACGGGACGGTCACGCTCGACAACGCAGTGACACGTGATCGAGCGGAACTCATGAAGCAAGCGCCCATCAAAGATCGAATCGCGAAGGCGCTCAAAGAGGCAGGGATCCCGAACGCCAAGGTGACCATCAAGCTCGAAGAGACCCGCGCTCAGGAAGCCGTGATGCCGGGCCTCGTTCAGTTCGACGAAGCGTTTGCTTCAGCGCTCCAGAGCTTCTTGCACGACGCGGATAGCCCAGAGAGCCCTCTCGCGATTCTCGCGGACCGTGATGCCGAAGATCTCCCTGGTGCGTGCGCGCGCGGAACGAACGAGCAAAAGCTGGCCTGCGTCGTGAACCGCCCGCAGACCGAGATCAGGCTTCTCAACCGTGAAGAGCGCGCCGAGGGAGGGGAGGACACGAAGAAGTACTGGATCTT
Organism: Polyangiaceae bacterium; assembly: GCA_046351415.1. Classification (GTDB taxonomy): domain Bacteria; phylum Myxococcota_A; class Polyangia; order Polyangiales; family Polyangiaceae; genus JABFRG01. Next base: position 89,963 of record JAXLYO010000014.1, read on the forward strand.
CTCGATGAGCCTTCCGCAGCTCTCGGATCACGGTCACTGGGCCGTCGTCGAACGCCGCCGCGCGGAAGCGACCTACAACTATGGATTCAACTGAGGCTTGCCCGCGTAGTGACGGCGTGCCCACTCGCTGAGCGCAATGCCGGCGCACACCGCGACGGGGAGCGAATGGTTCACGCCATACATGGGGACGGCTACGATGGCGGTCGCTCTCTCGAGCAGACTCGCCGGAGTGCCGAACCGCTCGCTGCCGAACACCATGATGGAATCGTCCGGGAAGGGAGCTTCGTCGTAGAGCGAGCGCGTCGCAGCTTCTCGTTCGAAGCAGAGCAGCGGGCGCCCCTTGGCGTAGGCAAGGAAGCTCGCTTCATCGGGAACGCGAACGATGGTCTCGTACTTCTCCATTCCCATGGAGGCTTTCTCGTAGTGAGGGGTGTCGCCGATGAGGATGATCTCGCGAACGAGATAGCTGTGGGCTACACGGATGATCGCCCCTACCGAGAACGCGTTCCCGAGGGTGCAGAGGGCGATGGAGAGCCGATTCCGCAGCGGCTGGAGCAGCGTTCGGACCTCTTCGGGAGAGGCGTCCAAGGGCTGGGGAAGCATGGAATTGGGGGAGGCTAGCACGAGCCGGGGAGGTCGGTGTACCCGTGCGCTGCCATAAATATACAGAATGGTTCGTGAATATGCCTCGCGCCCGTGCGTCATTCTCTCGAACACTCGCTCTTGACACGGGGGCAGGGCCGAGTAGATTCCCCGCTCCCATCGAAAGCGCCGATCGGCGCTGCGTTCGGCGGGGTGGACCCGCGTTTTTGCGTGTTCGGCCTCAATCAGCATCTTGCTCAGACGGATTCATGCCCACTATCAATCAGCTCATTCGCTCTAGCCGGCGCGCAGCTCGCGCCAAGACGGCCTCTCCGGCCCTGAAGTCGTGTCCGCAGAAGCGCGGCGTATGCGTTCGCGTGTACACGACGACGCCGAAGAAGCCGAACTCGGCTCTCCGCAAGGTCTGCCGCGTGCGCTTGACGAACGGCATGGAAGTCTCGTCGTACATTCCGGGCGAGGGACACAACCTCCAAGAGCACAGCGTCGTTCTCATCCGCGGCGGTCGTGTGAAGGACCTCCCGGGTGTTCGCTACCACGTGGTGCGCGGCACGCTCGACGCCTCTGGCGCGATCGGCCCGTCGAACACCAACAAGGTCAACCGCAACGTCAGCCGTTCGAAGTACGGCGTCAAGAAGCCGAAGGCCTGAGCCCAGCGCTCCGCCTCCGCCTCCACGAAGATTCTAGGAAAAGGTAGAAGACCATGCCCCGTCGACGAGAAGTACCGAAGCGCCGCATCACGCCGGACCCGAAGTTCAAAGACAAGCTCGTGACCAAGTTCACGAACACGCTCATGCTGGGCGGCAAGAAGGCGACTGCCGAAGCGATCCTCTACGGGTCGTTCGACATCATCGCCGAGCGCCACAAGGAAGACGCCATCGAGGTCTTCCGCAAGGCCTTGGACGGCGTGAAGCCGAAGCTCGAAGTGAAGAGCCGCCGCGTCGGTGGTGCGACCTACCAAGTCCCGGTCGAAGTTCGTCCGGAGCGCCGCGTCGCTCTCGCGATGCGCTGGCTCGTTCAATACGCCCGCGACCGCGGCGAGAAGACGATGCGCGAGCGCCTCGCCGGCGAGTTCGTCGACGCAGCCAACGGCCGCGGCAACGCCGTCAAGAAGCGCGACGACACGCACAAGATGGCAGAAGCCAACAAGGCGTTCGCGCACTACCGTTGGTAGAAGGCAGACGCGGAAGCGCAGACAGCCCGAAGAGCTAGTCTCTTCGGGTTTCTGCTTTTTGTCGGAGCTTGAGCAGTGCCTTCCCTGGGCGCGATCCCTTGAGATCGATTTCTCCATCGCAGGCAGGGGAGCCCCGTTCGAGGTCTCGACAGGTCTGGGGTCTCACCGCGTAGAGCTGGCAGGCGAAGGTGCCGTCCCCGCGGACCTCGAGGGCACTGCAGTGACCCTCGTGCATGTTCATGAAGGCTTTGTTGCCTTCGAAGTGCACGAACGCTTCGGCAAAGTCGCCGAGCCGCTCGTAGTCGTCTCCGGTAACCGCGACGTAGTGGGGCAGGTCGGAGAAGCAGCAAACCCCGCAGGCGAGGCAGTCGGGGGGCATATCGGGAACAAATAGATAGGCTTGGCGGTTCGCGCTAGCAAGGGTAAGGAATTGACCATGAATCGTGCGGCGCTGTGGGGTTTCGGTGCGCATCGGACGGCGGTGTGCGCGTTCTTGGCGTTCTCTTTCCTCGTGGCGGGCAGCTCCGCCTGCAAGCCCACCCCTCCTCGCCCCGAACAGGCGACGCCGACCATCTCGGCCACGGGCCCCGGTGATGCGCCCCCTCCGTCGAACATTGCGCCGCTCTCGTCGAATGCCCGTACCGAAGACGAGCGAAACACCATCAGCGTGTTTCGTGAGGCTTCTGACTCGACGGTATTCGTCACCCAAACCAAAGTGGTCGTCGACGACTTCGAAGGTACCGAACAGGAGGTTCCGGTGGGGTCCGGTTCGGGCTTCGTGTGGGACACACTCGGCCACGTCGTCACCAACTATCACGTGGTGAAAGGCGCCCGAACGCTCACCGTGACGTTCGGAAATCAAAAGACCTTCCACGCCGAGGTAGTAGGCGTCGAGCCGCGCAAGGATATCGCCGTACTCAAGGTTCCTGCTCCGAAAGAGCTCCTCAAGCCCGTCGTGGTTCCGAAGAAGCTCGATCTGGAAGTCGGCCAGAAGACGCTTGCCATCGGTAACCCGTTCGGTCTCGACCACACGCTGACGACGGGGATCGTGAGTGCGCTCGGGCGTCAGGTGCAGGGAATCGGCGGCGTCACCATCCGCGACATGATTCAGACCGACGCCCCCATCAACCCGGGCAATTCGGGTGGTCCGCTCCTCGACTCTGCGGGGCAGCTCATCGGCATGAACACGATGATCTTCAGCCGCAGCGGAAGTTCTGCGGGCATTGGCTTCGCGGTACCGGTGAGCACGGTCGCGCGCGTAGTCCCGCAGATCTTGAAGACGGGGCGCGCCGACCAACTCGGTCTTGGTATCAAGGCGGACCCGATGGGCAGGCTCGAACGTCAGCTCGGCGTTCGCGGCGTCGTCGTGATCAAGGTGCCTGCCGATTCGCCGGCGGCGAAGGCTGGCCTTCAGGGCCTTCAAGAAACCCAGATGGGCATTCGCCTGGGCGACGTCATCGTGCAGATCGGCGACACCAAGATCTCGAGCTACGACGACTACTACAACGCCCTCGACCTGAAGAAGGCAGGCGAGACCGTCGAAGTAAAGGTTCGTCGCGGCGACGCTACGGTGTCGCTCAAACTCGAAGTGCTCGTCGTCAATTGAGCGGGCCTACGTTGCAGTCCGCATTCGATATCCTTCCGGAGGAGCTCGCTCGGCTGTCGTTGCCGAACGACGCGGGCTTTCTGTTTGGTCGTATGCAGCGCGTCCGCTCGTGGAAAGATGGCGCGCCCGATTTGGGTGCCGCGGGAAAAGCATTTCTTCAGGAACGCTTCGACTTCTCCCTTCCGCGCGTCGTTCGGAGCATGCCTTCGACCGACGGCTCGACGAAGTTGCTTCTCGCGCTCGCCGACGGAAGCGAAATCGAGTGCGTGCATATGCCACGCAATGTGAAGAACCCGCGCGTCACGATGTGCCTCACCAGTCAGGTGGGCTGCGGCATGGGCTGCACGTTCTGTGCGACCGCCCAGATGGGGTTCAAACGAAACCTGACGGTTGCAGAACTGGTGGCGCAGGTCCTCGTCATGGTGCGCGACCTGGGCCCGGAAGAATCGCAGCGCATCACTCTCGTGTTCATGGGCATGGGTGAGCCGCTCCAGAACTTGGACAACGTCCTCCGCGCTTGCCACATCCTTTCGCACAGCAAAGGGCTCGGCATTCCGGTCGGCCGCATGACCATTTCGACGAGCGGCTTGGTTTCGCAAATCGACAAACTGGGCCAGGCCAAGCTGCGGCCCACGTTGGCCGTGAGCCTCAATGCGACGACGGACGCGGTGCGTTCTCGCATCATGCCCGTCGGTCGGACGTGGGATCTCGATTCGCTCAAGAATGCGCTCCTGCGGTTCCCGCTTCAGTCGCGCGAAAAGCTCACGCTCGAGTACGTTCTGCTCGGTGGGGAAAACGACTCGGATGAAGACGCCGATCGATTGGCGGCGTTCGCGAAGCCATTCCGACACAACCTGAACCTCATTCCGTTCAATGCGTGGGAGGGGAGCGCGCACAAGGAACCGACCGAAGAAGATCTCCAGCGCTTCGTCAAACGCATGCAGAATGCAGGATGTCTCGTGACGGTGCGTCGCTCGCGCGGTCGTGACGTTGCTGCCGCCTGCGGTCAGCTCATCCAGTTGCAGGGAGCAAAGAGGGCGCGCGGCGCGCATGCCCGCGCCTGAGCGCACTTTTTGCCGTTTCTGGCTGCAGTTCGAGCGGGATCATCGGAAAACCCTGCGATGGGGACCCCTGTAGTGCGGATGTTACAAAAGTCGTCGCTGGCTGCGAATAGGCCGTAGTTCTCCGCATCTAGAGTACGGCCCCATCGACATTGGGCGTAGCGCCGATGCTACAAGCTCCGGGGGCTGTGGCTTTCTCGTGCACCTTGCAACCATGTTGAGGCCGCGCATGTTGCGAACGACGAGCCGAGTCCGTTATGATTCGCTCGTCCTTTTTTCTTCAAGCTTGGGAGCAACGTACATGAATCGAAATAGAACGCTTTCTCGTTCGCGAACCCCCGTACTGGCCTCGACGCTCGTTCTGCTCGGCCTTTCCGCGTGGAGCAGCCCCGCGCATGCCGCTGCTGGCCTCGACGCGACCTTCAACGATGCGATCCACGGCGGTGTCGTCGCGGATTCCTGGGCCGGCAGCAGCACGCCCACGACGTTCGCGAACGGAAACCTCAAGATTCAGATTCCCAAAGACGCAACCGTGCGCGCCGCGTACTTGGTTTCGGTCATCGTGACCGGCGGCGCCGTCAACGTGCCTGCGGGACCCGGCGGTACTCCGCGTGGAGTCATCCTTGGAGGCGGCGGTGCTCTCACGCGCACCCTCGAAGGTGCACCCGACCGCGACGCGAACAACAACTACGTCATGTTCCGTACGGACGTGACGAACATCGTGAAGGGCCTCATCCCGAAGGGCACCGGCGCGATCGTCGACATTCCGGTGAGCGAGCGCGGCGACGAGACGCCCATCGACAACTATGTCTACCCGAAGATCGTAGGCCACACGCTCGTGGTCGTTTATGACCTCGCGAGCGCACCGCTCCGCAACGTCGTCTTCTATTCTGGGGCGCTCGCTGCGGGCGCCTCCGGCACCGTCACGTTCAAGAACCCCGTGGCGAACCGCTGCCCGGCGAACAATCCCGCAGCAGACCCGTTCCCGCTCTCAGCGACCGTGAGCTGGGAGTATAACGCGGAGCAAAACAGCACCATCCAAATCAACGGCAACGTCGTGAGCGCAGTCGCCGGCGGTGCCGATGACGGCAGCGCGAACGTTCTTGGTCAGCTCCTCACTGGCGGCTCTTTCGGAGCGGACGCGTCCACGCGCGCGGTGGGCATCAAGGGTGACGTCATCGCGAACGGCCCTCCGGGCGATGGTCGCTTGGACGACGAACTCTTCACCATGACGAACTTCATCCCCGACGCCGCGGCAAGCGCCACCTACAGTTTTGCTGGCAACGGAGACGAAGGCCTCCACGTCCTTCTTTTCCAGACCACGGCGAAGATCAACGCGAACGACTCCGATGGCGACGGTGTTCCGGACAACGTCGAAGGAGATTGCACCGTCGACACGGACGGCGACGGAGTTCCCGACTACCTCGACCTCGACAGCGACAATGACTGTATCCCCGACAGCGATGCGGCCGAAGCGGGCGCTGCGCGAACGAATCCCGCCCTTCCCGCGACCGCCCACTGTGCGACCGCGAACAAGCCCGTCTGCGACGCGACGGGTGCGGTCGTCGGCACCTGCATGGCCTGCGCGAACGACTTCGGCGGCGCAGCACCTGCGTGCGGTGTGGCCGCGCAGCCCATCTGCATCACTGCCGGCGGCAACGTCGGTAGCTGCAGTGCGAAGGCGGCGAATGGTTCAGCGACGCTGAACAACCAAACGTGCACCAACAACCTCGCTTCGACGTGCTCCAGCGGTGCGTGCGAATCCAGCGACGGCAAGTGCGGTCTTCTCAATGGCTCCACCTGCAGCGGAAACGCGGTGTGTCGCTCCAACATTTGTCACACCGATAACAAGTGTGGTCTCCCCCAAGGCACGGCGTGTGTACCCGATCCGCAAAACAACCCTTGCCGCACCGGCTTTGCGTGCAGCTCTGCGGGCGTTTGCGACAAGGACTCGGACGGCGATGGTCTGACCGACACGACCGAAGCGGCTCTCGGGACCGACCCCACGAAGGCGGACAGCGACGGCGACGGCATCTCCGATGGTGTCGAAGTCGGAAATGACGTGAAGAAGCCCATCGATACGGACGGCGACGGCAAGATCGACGCGCTCGACGACGACGACGATGGCGACGGCGTTCCCACGAAGAACGAAGTCGGCAGCGACCCGCAAAAGCCGATCGACACCGATGGCGACGGCAAGCCCGACTACGTCGATGCCGATGACGACGGCGACGGCATTCCGACGAAGAAGGAGATCGACGACGCGAACGCGGCGAAGGTGTCTGACGACGTCGACGGCGATGGCAAGAAGAACTGGCTCGACACGGACGCCGATGGCGACGGAACGCTGGACAAGGACGAAGCGACCGACGGCAACAACGACGGCACTCCGGACTATCTCGTGAAGGGCAACACGGTGAAGCCTGGGAGCACGAGCAGCAGCAGCTCGACCTCGAGCAGCAGCGGCGCCGCAGAAGGCTCCGTCGAAGGTGGTGGCATTTCCTGTGCGCAAGGTAGCAGCAATGCTTCGCTCGCAGGTCTGCTGCCGCTCGCGGCCATCGCGCTCGGGGCCATCGTGCGTCGCCGACGCGTGCGTGGCGCGTGAGTGCCTCGTAGGCTGACCTACGCCGCGTAGGAAGCATGAAAACGCCGCTGCTCCTCGATGGCCCCATGGGGTCGTTGCTCACGGAGCGCGGCGTTTTCACGTCCGGCGCCGGATGGAGCGCTCACGCAATCGGAAGTGCGCCCGCAGAAGTGCGATCCATTCATCGCAGCTACGTCGAGGCGGGGGCGGTTCTACATCGCACGAATACATTTCGCACGCGCCTCTCCGACATGGGGCCGACCTTCGCAGACCTGGCGAGGCGCGCCGTCCTTCTCGCTCGGGAAGCCGTGGGCGCGCATCATCTGCTCGGCGTCCTCGGGCCCATCGGCGACTGTTACGACCCAACCTTGAAAGTGACGGAGGCGGAGGCCCAGCGGCAGCATCGCGAGCTCGCCGAGGTTCTCGTGTCGTCGGGGGTCGACGAACTTCTCTGCGAGACCTTTCCGAACCCGCGAGAAGCGGAGCTAGCGGTCGAAGCGTCCGTCGGGTTCGGCGTGCCTGTCTCCGTTTCGCTCACTGCCGGCCCTTCCGGTGAACTCATGACGCCACGAGCGCTCGCAGAAGCCGCCTTGCGATGCGCGCGCCTGGGCGCACGCGTCGCATCCGTCAACTGTGTCGCGATCGATCGCGTCCTACCCTACGCGCATGCGCTTTCGCGCACCGGAGTGCCCTTTGGGGTCTACGGGAACGTCGCGAGTTGGAACGGTCCGAAGGCAGACGCATCGAGCTATGCTGAAGAGGCGCGGGCCTTGCTCGACCTTCACCCCACGTGGCTCGGCGTTTGCTGCGGTGGTGGGCCGCTCCACGTGGAGCGCCTTGCGGCGCTCATCGCTTCGTCTTCTTCCCCTTAGTTGCGGACTTACGGGACGTCTTTTTCGCGGAAGCCTTCTTTGCGGACTTCTTCTTCGCGTTCGCCTTGCGCGTCGGCTGCTCCGGCAGCGTCACGATCGTGCCCCGGCAGTTTGCGGAGCCGCAACGGCACGGGTAGTACTTCTTCGCCATACGCGGCGAGATCTCGAGCTCGTAGCCATAGTCGTACGAGAGCTCTTCGCCGACCGGGATCGCACGCTTCGCGAAGATGAAAATTCTTCCGCGCACATCGAGCGCGTGACAGTTGGGATCGCACGAGTGGTTGATGAAGCGCGCGACGTTCGTTTTGGCGTTTCCGTCGATGCAAATCTCTTCGTCGACGGTGAACAGGAACGTGTGGTGGCGCGCCATCGAGCGGTCGTCGTAGCGTGCTTCCGCTTCCTCGTGGGTGATGCGCTCACCCGTGTATTCTACAATTCGAGCGCCGCGCCGGATGGGGCGTGCCGCAAACACCCCCTTGCCCTGGATGGAGGATCCACGGACGACGAAAAGAGGGGAAGCGGCGGAAGAGGATGGACGTGAAGTCATGGAGGCGGTGAGCCGCTCTAGCACAGCGTCGCCACCAACCGCGAAACTCGATTCGCATGCGAATGCGGTTCGGTGTTGGCGAAGTGCGAAGGCTGTTGCCGAGCCAGGGCAACCCAGGGAGAAGGCGGACCGATTGGGGCCGCACGAGGCGGAGCCGATGGCTGCCCGCAAACCCCGTCCGTTCGGTCGAAGTAACTTGCCATATACACGATATTTCGTTTATCCCCAGTAAGCCGAGGTACGCCTTGGCTTCGTTTTGCCCGCCAATTGTGTCGGGCTTTCGACCTAAACCTTTCTGGAAGGCCTTCATGAACCGGAAACACTTACCTGCTTGTCTCGCGTTCCTCGCGACGACAGGAATTTTGGGCACCGCTGCGGCACAAACGACGCCAACGGGCTTTGCGGTGAACCGCTTCGAGCCCTCGGAACGCGGAAGTGAGTGGTTCGCGCTCGAGTCCCTCGACTTCCGAGGTCAGGCGCGTCCGGCGTTCGGTATCGTCGGCGACTACCAGTACCGACCGCTCGTCATCTACAACCCCGATGGCGCCACGGGCGTTGCTCCGGGGCAGCCGAACGACGGCTCGATTCGCGGGTCCATCCTCCGCAACGTGTTCACCATCAACCCGGGCTTCTCGATCGTTCTCTTCGAACGCCTTCGTTTGGCGGCGAGCCTCCCGGTTGTCCTCTTCCAAGACCAAGGCACGGGCAGCACCACGATTCGCACCGTCAACAATACGGTCGTGACCTTCCCCGGCCCGAAGAGCGAGCAAGCGCTCGGCGACGTTCGCCTCGGCCTCGACTTCCGTCTCTACGGTGACTACGACGGCCCGTTCCGCCTCGCGGTGGGGTCGCAGTTCTGGTTGCCGACGGGCAAGCAAGAGAACTACACGGGCGACGAGGAGTTCCGCTTCTCTCCCCGCGTCATGGTGGCTGGTGACGTGAGCGCGTTCGTGTACGCGGCGCGCGTCAGCTTCAACTACCGCCCCGAGCGCTCCTACGGAGCGGACGCGGCGCCGACGTTCGGCAGCGAGATCGGTTTCGCGGCATCCGCCGGTGTCAAAGCAGGCAAGCGCTTCGTGATCGGCCCGGAAATCTGGGGCGCCACGGCTGTTTCTGGCGACCTCCGCGGCAAGCTCGGCACGCCGCTCGAAGGTGCGCTCGGTGCACACTACACGATTCCGGGCGATATTCGCCTCGGCGCGGGCATCGGCACGGGTCTCAATGGGGGCTACGGTTCTCCGCAGGTTCGCGCGCTCTTCAACGTCGAGTGGATGCCCAGCGCCGAGAAGAAGGCGCCGGCAGATTCCGACGGCGACGGCATCATCGACACCGAGGATGCTTGCCCGACGGTCGCGGGTGTACGTTCGGACGACAAGACCAAGAACGGCTGCCCCGCGGACCGCGACGGTGACGGCGTCTACGACAACGTTGACGCGTGCATCGACGTGCCCGGCGAGAAGACGAGCGATCCGAAGACGAACGGCTGCCCGCCGGACCGCGACGGTGACGGCATCTACGACAGCGTGGACGCTTGCATCGACGTGCCGGGCGTGAAGACCGAAGACCCGAAGACGAACGGCTGCCCGGCAGACCGTGACGGCGACGGCGTCTACGACAAGGACGATGCGTGCCCTGACGTCCCGGGCCTCAAGACGAGCGACCCGAAGACGAACGGCTGCCCCGATCCGGACCGCGACAAGGACGGCATCCCGAACGATCAGGACGCGTGCCCGGATGAACCCGGCAAGGCGAACCCCGATCCGAAGAAGAACGGCTGCCCGGTCGCTCAAATCAAGGACGACCAAATCAAGCTCGCCCCGATCAAGTTCAAGACGGGCAGCGCGGTCATCGAGAAGAGCAAGGAGAACGACGAACTTCTCGGCGCCCTCCTCGAGACGATCAAGACCAATCCCGACAAGGTGAAGGGTCTCGACATCCAAGGTCACACGGACAACAAGGGCATCCCGGCGGCGAACAAGAAGCTCAGCCAGGACCGTGCGGCGTCCGTCGTGAAGTGGCTCGTCGATCACGGCCAGCCGAAGACCATGTTCGTGGCGCACGGCTTTGGTCAAGAGAAGCCCATCGACACGAATGACACCGAGGCGGGTCGCGCGAACAATCGTCGCGTCGAGTTCCACATCCTCAAGGAACCGCCGGCTCCGGCGGCTCCGGTGAAGGCTGGTGGTGCGGCCCCGGCTCCGAAGACGGGCGGCGCTCCGGCTCCGAAGCCCGCACCGGCACCGGCACCGAAGAAGAAGTAGTCCGCACAAAACGCGAATCGCGCCGGGATGACTGGCGCGATTCGTGACTTCGAGAGACCAGACGCGACGAGCGCCTGGTCTTTTCGCATTTTATTTTCAGCTGATCTTTAGCCCGACGGGGCACGCCACACCGGTGCCGCCGATGCCGCAGTATCCGTCCGGGTTCTTGGCGAGATACTGCTGGTGGTAGTCTTCGGCGTAATAGAACGTCGGCGCTGGGAGAATCTCGGTCGTGACGTCGCCGAATCCGGCCTTCGCGAGCTCACTTGCATAAGCACTTCGGGAAGCTTGCGCCGCCGTAAGCTGGGCATCGCCGTACGCATAGATGCCAGATCGATACTGCGTACCCACGTCGTTGCCCTGACGCATGCCTTGGGTAGGGTCGTGGTTCTCCCAGAAGAGCTTGAGGAGCGCCTCGTAGGAAATGCGCCTGGGGTCGAAGACGACGCGAACGACTTCGGTATGCGCCGTGGCGCCGCTGCAGACCTCCTTGTAGGTCGGGTTCGGTGTGTGACCGGCCGCGTAGCCGACCTGCGTCGAAACGACGCCCTCGGCTTGCCAGAACTTCCGTTCCGCGCCCCAGAAACAACCCAGGCCGAACATCGCGAGCTCGGTTCCGGGGGGAAAAGGAGGGAGGGTGCTCGTTCCGAGGACGTGGTGGGTCGGGGCGACGGAGAGGGGGGCCGCGCGGCCGGGGAGGGCCTCTGCAGGGGAGGGAAGGCGAAGCTTCGAGGTTCCGAGGGACATGGGAAGAAGGATAGCCACACTTTGAGACAAGGAAAGACTCGTAACGGCCGGGCTTGCGGAGAGGCTGGGAGAGAGGCTGGGAGCGGCTTTCGCCAACGGCCCTCGACGAGCGCCTCGGCTCTGCTATGAACCCGAACATGGAACGCCGCTCTTCTCTTGTCCTCGCCACGACCGCCTTAATCACGCTTTCGACCTTCGCTGCGTGCAGCAGCACCAAAGGGAGCGGCTTCGGCGACTCCGATGGTGGCAACAATGGTCCCGACAGTGCGGGCAGCAGCTTCGGCGGCGGCAGTGACGCAGGCAAAGACCTGAATGGCGACCCCGTCACGTGCCAGGACGCCGCAGACTTCCACACCTACGTCGGTTGCGACTACTGGCCGACGGTCACCGCGAACCTCGTCGACTCCGTTTTCGATTTTGCGGTCGTCGTTGCCAACAACAGTCAAGAAGACGCGAACATCACTGTCACCGGTCCCCAGGGCACCAACCAGAAGGTCAAGGTCAAGGGCGGCGGTCTCGAAAAGGTGTATCTTCCCTGGGTTCCTGCGCTGAAGGGCGCCGACAACGACGGTATCGACGCGTCCGTGCTCGTGAAGCAGGGCGCATTCCACCTCGTCAGCGATATCCCCGTCGTCGTCTATCAATTCAATCCGCTCGAGTTCCAAGCGAAAGGTGGACCGCCCGGTAAGAACTGGAGCTCATGTGTACCGGGTTCGCTTTCGGGCGTTTGCTACTCGTACTCGAACGATGCGTCGCTCCTTCTTCCGAGCACGGCCATGACCGGCAACTATCGCATCATGGGCCCCACCGGTTGGACGCGCCCCTCCGTCGTCACGATGCCGGCCTACTTCGTCGTCACGGGCACGCAGGACGGCACCAACGTCGAAGTGAAGCTCTCCTCGAAGGGACAAGTCACGGGCGGCAGCGGCATCGCCAACACGGCAGCGGGCGGCACGCTCAAGTTCACGCTCAACGCCGGTGACGTAGCGGAGGTCGTTGGCGGCTCCGGCAACACCTTCGATCTCTCCGGCTCGCTCCTCACTGCGAATCATCCGGTCCAAGTCATCACGGGCGTCGCGTGCGCCGACTACCCAACCGGCGTGCAAGCGTGCGATCACGTCGAAGAAGCGCTCTTCCCCGCGGAGACGCTCGGCAAACACTACGTCATCGCGCGTCCGTCCTCGCCGAAGCAGAACGTTGGCCACGTCGTTCGCATCTTCGGAAACATCGACGGCACCACGCTGACGTACAAGCCGTCGAAGCCGGCGGGCTGTCCCGCCTCGATCAACGCGGGCGTCGTCGCAGATTGCGGTCAAGTCACGACCGACTTCGAGGTGACCGGCTCGAACGAGTTCGGTGTGGCGACGTTCCAACTGGGCGGTGAGCTCGTCGACCCGGGCGCACTCGAGCCGATGGGCGACCCGTCGCAGAGCTTCGCGGTCGGTGTCGAGCAGTTCCGCAAGAAGTACGTCTTCTTGGCGCCCGCAGACTACAAGTTCAACTTCGTCGACATCGTGGCGCCGCAGGGAGCGACCATCACCATCGACGGCAAGGACGTCTCCGGCGAGCTCAAGGCCCTTTCCGGCACCGAGTATTTCGTCGGCCACGTGGCTCTGCAGGTGGGCGCCAACAACGGTGCGCACGTCCTCGAGTCGTCGGTGCCCGTCGGTATCCAGGTCCTCGGCTACGGCGAGAACACGACGTACCAGTATCCCGGTGGGTTGAACCTCGCGGTCATCGCCGCACCTCCGCCGAAGTAAGGTCGCGCGGGGACGGACGGAGAGCTACCGCCGAGGCGGGCACCGGCATCCGTTCTCGCTCTGCACAGAATCCGCGGCCGCTTGGCTGGACGCCTCCCGACGAGGCGGCCGAGTCGGCGGCTGCCCGAGGAGAGCTAGAGGTTCGAGCGACACGCCTTCGTGTCGCCTTTGATACCGTTGCAGTTCGAGTTCGCAGGGCAATCGGACTGGCTCTTGCAAATCTTCATGCACACGAGCTTGTCGCTGTTGCCCTTGCCGCACACCGCGCCATCGATGCACCCATCGGTGGCGCCTTCGTTCGTGCAGCTCTCTCCAAGGCCCGCCGTGCTGCCGCACGCGATCAAGAGTCCAATGATGAGGAGAGACCCGGTGATGGAACGAATCGAAGTCGAGATGTGCATGGTGGTCGCTTCAGAATAACCGAGGCGGTTCTGCCCCGTCGATCTCACCATCGCGTCGTCCCGGTCCGTCGCAAGGCCCGCAAGAAATCCGTTAAATTAGATGATTTCTGAAATCATCAATAAATACAGGCATTAACATGGTCCCTAAAATGGCGTCTGACCGTGGACAAAGTCCGGGTACGTCTTATTCTAGTCCTCCCATGACCCGTATCTACGAAGACAACTCACGCTCCATCGGCAAGACTCCGCTCATTCGCATCTCGCGTATCACCAAAGACGCAGGGGCCACGGTGCTCGCGAAGATCGAGGGGCGCAATCCGGCCTACTCGGTGAAGTGCCGCATCGGCGCGGCCATGGTCTGGGACGCGGAAGCCAAGGGTGACCTGAAGCCCGGCAAGGCGATTGTCGAAGCGACGAGTGGCAATACGGGAATCGCGCTCGCGTTCGCAGCCGCTTCGCGCGGCTACGAGTGCGTGCTCACCATGCCCGAGTCGATGAGCCTCGAGCGTCGCAAAGTGCTCGTCGCGTTCGGGGCAAAGCTGGTGCTCACGCCCGCTGCGCAAGGCATGAAGGGCGCGATCGCGAAGGCCGAGGAGCTCGCGACGACGCAGCCAGACAAGTACGTTCTCATGCGCCAGTTCGACAATCCGGCGAACCCCAAAGTCCACGAAGACACGACGGGACCCGAGATCTGGGAGGACACGGGCGGTGCCATCGACATCCTCGTGTGCGGCGTCGGTACGGGCGGAACGATCACCGGTGTTAGCCGCTACATCAAGAACACGAAGGGCAAGAAGATCACGTCGGTGGCGGTCGAGCCCACGCACTCCCCCGTCATCACGCAAGCGATGAAGGGCGAACCGCTCGTCCCCGGTCCGCACAAGATTCAAGGCATTGGCGCGGGCTTCATCCCGAAGAACCTCGACATCTCGGTCGTCGACAAGGTCGAGCAGGTCTCGAATGAAGACGCCATCGCCATGGCGCGCAGGCTCGCCAAAGAAGAGGGCATTCTCTGCGGCATCAGCTGCGGTGCGGCCATGGTCGGCGCGTTGCGGATGGCAGAAGACCCTGCAAACAAGGGCAAAACCATCGTTGTCGTGCTCCCCGACGGTGGCGAGCGCTACCTCACGAGTGCGCTCTTCGAAGGCATGTTCGACGAAATCGTCGCGGCCAAAGCGCCCGTCTGAACGAGACCCTTCCGTCCGTGCGCGCTGTCGCGCTAGAAGGGAAGGGGCATGAACATCGGCCACAAGGCGCCATCGCTCCTCGCAGAGCTCACGACGAAGCTCGTCGATGATTACCGCTCGGACCCTCGGGCCCAGCGCATCAATCGACACTTCCTTCCGTCTCGCAAAGAGATTGCGGAGGTCATCGAGCTTCTGTTCAGCCTCTTCTATCCTGGGTTCTTCGGCCGCGAGGACGTGAGCGACACGAATGTGTCGTACCACGTCGGTATGACGCTCACGGAGCTCGACGAGAAGCTCCATCGGCAAATCGAACGATGCTTGTGCCACGGCGCGGAACTCGCCGATCTCGAACACGATGTCGAAGTTCCACCTTGCCGGAGCCACGCGCGCGCGGTGACCGATGCGTTTCTCGGACGCCTGCCAGAGCTACGGCGCCAGCTCATCGACGACCTCCAAGCCGCGTTCGATGGCGACCCTGCAGCCAAGAGTCTCGACGAAATCGTTCTCGCCTATCCCGGCTTGCTCGCCGTAACGGTTCATCGCGTGGCCCACGAGCTCTACCGACTCGGCGTGCCGATGCTGCCTCGCATCATGGCGGAGTGGGCCCACACGAAGACGGGCGCGGACATTCACCCGGGTGCGAACATCGGTCCTCGCTTCTTCATCGATCATGCGACGGGAGTCGTTGTCGGCGAAACGACTGAAATCGGCGCCAATGTGAAGCTCTATCAAGGCGTCACCCTGGGCGCGCTTTCGTTTCCGAAGGACGAAGAGGGTCAGCTCATTCGCGGAACGAAGCGCCACCCGACGGTCCGCGACAACGTCACCATTTACGCCAACGCCACCGTTCTCGGTGGGCGCACGGTATTGGAGCAGGGAAGCGTCATCGGCGGTTCCGTTTTCGTGACGCGCTCCGTTCCTGCGGGCTCACGCATCGCGCTGAAGCCCGCGGAGGTCACGCTGAGTCCCCTCAAGCCGGGCGAAGATCCCTTCGTGCTCGACTTCGAAATTTGAGCCACCGCTGAAACGAACCAAAACAAATGTCCGCGACTTCCTCTCCCTCGCTTTCCGTTCCCACCATCGACCTTGCCGACCTCACGGGAGGTGACCCGGAAAAGGCGAGGCAAGCGGAGACCGACCTGCGGCTCGCCTTTGGAACGCTGGGCCTCGTTTACGTAAAGGGCCACGGCATCGACAACGCGGAGCTCCTTCGTTTCTACGACGCTTTCCGCTCCTTCGTTGCGCGTGAGGCCGCCGCAAAGATGCCGTATGCGAGCGCCCAGAACTGGTACCAGCGCGGGTGGACACCCCCGAACACGGAAGTCGCCGTCGCAGCGGGCGGGCAGCCAGACTTCAAGGAATGCTACTTCGTCGCGCCCTACGATGCGGACCCGGACCTCGCTAGGCAGTTTCCCGAGCTCTACCCGCCGAACATCTTTCCGAACCCGGCAGTGCCCGGCTTCGAAGAAGGTTTCATCAAGCTCGGTCGAAGCTTGCATGATGCAGGTACGATTCTCCTCCGTGGTTGCGCACGCGCCCTCGGGCTCGAGGCCGACGCCTTCACCAAGCTCGCGGCCAAGGGCGCTCACGTCACGCGCGTGCTCAATTACTTGCCGCTCGAGGAGAAGCAGGTCGGCTCCGGCATTCTTTGGGGCGAAGAACACACCGATTTCAACATGCTCACGCTGCTGCCGGGTGGGCGCTTCTATGACCCTTCAGGCAAGCCTGCCGCGCCGCCCGACGACAAAAGCGGACTCTTTCTCCGCACGCGCGCAACGGCGGAGCATCCGCAAGGTCGGCAAGTGCGTGGTCGCGCACCTGAAGGCTGCATCACGGTGCAGGTCGGCCAGCAGCTCGAGATTCTGACGGGGGGCGCCCTTCTCGCGACCCCACACGTCATCACGGCTCCGGGCGTGGCCGCGTGGTCGCGCCTTTCGAGCGCCCACTTCGTCCATGTGAGTGCAGACGAGGTGCTCTATCCGCTGCCGGCGTTCCGGAACGAGAAGTCGATGCGTGACTACGGGCCGCCGGCGCTCGCGGGGACCTATGCCATCAAGACGCTCGTCGACATCGGCCTCGCACCGAAGTCGGCGCTCGAGCGTCTCGGGTACCGCCACTACGACCGACTCGACACGATGCGCGCCCACGGGCAGTCCGCATCGTAGTCTTCATTGACCGCAGACGAGCTCGAAGTCGCGCGCCACTGCCATGTGCTGCATGTTCGAGGCTTTGCTCTCGCCCCCTAGAAGCGGCGGCATGAGGTCCGAGAGTGGCGTGTACACCGACGTGTCGAAGACGAGGCCGGTGGGAAACGACTTCGACTTGATGACGAGCGGAACTTCTTTGGTGTTGAGAGCACCATCGACCAAAACCCAGTCGTAGGGCTTCGAACGATTGGTGCTCGTGTTGCCGTTGCCTGCGCCGTCGTCTGGAAACGTGGCTGGAATCGTCACGACAGGAGCGAGGGCGGGAAGCAATTCCTCCGAGCGCATGTCGGTGTTGAAGTCGCCACCGATGACGACGTAGGCGCCAGCCGGTACGTTCGTCTGTATGAACGCCGTGAGCGCGTCGCCTTCGAGCTTGCGCTCGGTCGAACTGGAGGTGAGGAGGTGGACGCTCACGGCCCAGAGGTCCTTCTTGCCGGGTACGTCGATTTGCGCCCACGCGAAGCTGCGATTCGTCACGCGGGGGTCGATCCATTCGCCAGAGCTGAGGATCGGGAAGCGGGTCACGATGCCGTTCGGAATCTGTCCGCCGCCGCGCGAAAACGAGAACTGCTTGCCGAACGCGACGTCGACGAACTCACGCAGTTCGCCCGCGGAGTTGTTCTTGTAGTTGAACTCCTGGATCATCACGACATCTGGGATGAGCGCCTGGAAGATGCGGATGCCCGATCCTTCTTCGTAGCTTTGCTTGTTGCCGCTCGTGATGTTGCCGGCGAGCAGTCGCACGCGAATGGGGCCCGCCCCCGGCGTGCACGGGTCCGTCGGTCGCGCGTCTGGGTTGTAGAATACATCCGAGGTCGTTCCGCCGTCGGTCGGCGGAGTCGTTCCGTCTACCGCGACACTTCCGTCTTTCGAGATGACTCCAGAGTCGTCCGTGGCGGGGTTTCCGTTGTCAGAGCAGGCAACGAAACCCAGGGATACGAGGGCAGGAAGGAAGAGGAACCACGAAGACGACGCACGCATGATGCTCCAGCATGCCTCTAACGATTGCGCCTCGCACCAGGAATTGCGATACCATCGCACGAATGGGACAACCTCTTCCGCCGCTCGGTTTCGCCGCGCTCGCCGCGCTCAGCTTCGTCAGTGTCGCCAGTGTAAGTGGGTGTAGCAAGAAGGCGACCGAGCCTGAACTCGTCTCTGGTCACGTTGCGATCACTGCCGGCGAAGATGGCTTTTCGCCGAGCGCGATCGCCGTCAAGAAGGGCAGCCCCCTCACGCTCGACTTCAAGCGCACGTCAGAGAAAACCTGCGCCACGGAAGTGGTTTTCCCGGAGCTCAAGATCGAGAAGCCGCTCCCACTCGGTCAAGTCGTCTCGATCGACGTACCCACGGATGCCGATCGCACGATCACGTTTCAGTGCGGGATGGCGATGTACAAGTCGAAAGTCGTCATTCGCTGACGCCGTGAAAGCTCCGCGCCCCGCGAGCGTTCGGACGTCGAACGCGGTCACGGGCACGTGCGAACGGGAACGCGCTCAGCGATCGACGCCGTCGTAGTGGACGATTTGTGTTTCGATGGTTCGAACGAACGCTTCCGGCGGGAAGTCGAACGACCAGGTGTAGTCGGTGGGGAAGCTCTTTCGAACCTTCGTGCGGCCGGCTTTCGGGAACTTGGCTTCGTCGGCCAGAATGCCTTCCGGACCAAGGCCGGGAAGCCCTGCGTGCTGATGGCAGCCGATGCAGTTCGTCTGAGCGTTCTTGTCGCCCTTTTCGATGTACGGGTTGCTTGCCCAGCTGGGGCCGCCCACGGCATCGGGGTAGACTGCCTTGAGGGCGTCGCCGAGGGAACCGGTGAACCCTCCCTTCGGGTCCGGATCGCGTTCGTCGTAAGCCGTCGCGACCGCCATCTTGTAGTTCGTCCAGGGAGCTCCGAGCGCCTTGATCTCAGCAGGCCGATCGGCTCCGAAGTCGCTATCGGGCGTGTCGGAGAACCAAATCGTGATCCAGAGCCAATCGCGAAGCTCTTTGGTGATGAGGTGGATGCCGTTCAGCCAGTAGCTCGAACCATCCGACGTCTTCATCGTGTAGATCTGGTTCGCGGTCGGCGTGACTTCGTGGTCTCCATTGCCCCAGCCGCCATTGTCGGCGGAGCCGTCCATACGAGACTTGAGCGCTGCAGCCGAGGTGTCGTGAACGGTGACCTTGTTGTCGAACGCGTTTCGGGACCACGAAGCTTTGATGACGGCCGCGTCGATCGGAAACTCCGTCTTGTAGCACTGCGAGAAGTTCGTCGCAGACGGCGGCGGCGCGTCGTCCGCGAGCGTCGGCAGAATCTTCAGGCACTTGTAGGCGGTGCCGTAGTTGCGCAGGAAGTGACGGAAGTAACCTGGGCTGTAGGAAACACGACCGTTTCCACCGAGCCCTTGCACGCCCTGTTGATCAACTACGGCCTTGATGCGTCGGATGTAGTCGTCGTTGCTCCACGAGCCCGCACTGGTCGCGTTCCAATCGAAGACCTTGTCGATCTGCTTCTCGGTGAACGGCGTGCGGTTCTTGCGCTGCGTTTTCGTGAGGTCGCCGTAGGCCTTGCCGAAGATTCGTTCGAAGTCATCGCGGCCGTACCAGGTGCGAAACACCGGGAGCGTGACCGTCGCGAGGGTACCCCCGTCGCGCGGCTGACCCGCATCGAGCAAGCCGCCATCGGCGTCGAGTTTGATCATCTTCTCCTGCACCTTCACGGGTTGCAGGATCTTGGCGATCGCCTTCCACGCGACTTCGCGTCGCTTCTTTTGGGAGAGAGCGAGTTCTTCCGTACGCGCGCGAAGAGCGGGGTCGGCCTTGTAAGGCACGGCAGGCCCGACGAGCTTGCGCTCACCAGGCCTGAGGTTGTCTTCCGTCTCGCCGTCGTCGCTTCCGCACGCCCCCAGACTGGACGCTCCGATGAGCGCAAAGAGGAGAGTGGAAACGACGGCGACGGAGGATTTGCTCATGTACGGGATACTTCCAATCGTAGCATCAAGGTGTCGGGACGCTCTTCACGGCGCGGATCGCGACGTCGCTCGCCGCGATGTACTCCTTCACCTTGCCCGGGACGCTCGCGTCGCGGACCAAGAAGTAGAGCCAGCCGTCCGAGCGGAAGTGCGGGAAGAGGGCGAACTGTGCAGGTCCCATCTTCGTGACCTTCGTCTTCTTGCCCGTGACGAAGTCGGCAACGTAGATGTCGGCGCTGCCCTTGCCTTCGTAGCTCGCGTTCGGGTACTCGCTCTTCGCGTTGTAGTGGTGGGTCGTGAGGAAGCGCTCATCGAAGGAGATGTTCGCCTTGTTGCCCGCCATACAGATCTTGCCGGCGTTCGCGAGGTTGAACTTGTAGCCGCTCGCATCCGTCGTCCAAGAGAGCTTGTCCATCGAGTAGCCAAGCTGCTTGCCGTTCGGACCCGAGATGCGGCTACCGAGAAGGTCGCCGGTGCGGGCCATCATCGTGTCGCCGCGGTACGGCGTCTTGAGGGACACCGTCTGCTTGCGTTGGTAACCCGCCGCAGCGTCGTTGCCGCGCGCGACCATCACGTGGATTTCGATCGAGGCTTCCGCGCTCGCCGAGACGGTGCGGTCTTCACGCTCGCCACCTGAGTGGTTGTCGCTGTCGAACTTGCTGTTGACGATGAAGTGGTCGGAGATGTCGTTGTCGCTCAGCTTCTGACCCACGGTCTGGTAGAGCTTCACCTCGCTGCCGACGGTGTTGCACTTGTTCTCGCGGAACGAGATGTTCGTCACCGACATGTCGAGGAGCATGCTCTGCGCGCAGATCGCACCGCCGACGCTCGTTCCTTGGAACATGAACGACTTGTTGTCGGGGTAGAAGTCTGGGTCGTAGCGCGCCTCGGCATTGATGTCGCGCTTTCCGCCGGTGAGCGCAGCTTGGAGGTCGGCGATGACGGCCTTGCCCTGCGGCCCGCCGCCGTTCGCGACGAAGCGACCGTCCGCGGACGCGCGCATCCAGTAGTAGGTCGTGTAGTCGAGCGCGCGGAGCACGCGAACCGTGCTGCCTTCTTGCGCCCACCCCTTGCCGTACGTCGTCGCCTCGGAGTTCGGGAAGACGTCGGCGCCGTTCGCTTGTTGCTTGAAGCACTCGATTGCGTCGGGGCTTGCACAGCCGAACATGGGCATGTTCGACGCACGGTTTTGCGCCTGCCAGTTCGAGGTCTTCACCGCGCTCGCGTGAGCCTTGAGGGGGCCGAAGTCGTCCGTGCAGCTCGTGGGCTGGCCACCGGAAGAGATGTATTGATCCATCTTCGGAAGGCCCTTCTTCACCCAAGTGAGGAGGGTCTCGTACTCGCCGGGCGTGAGACGCGGATAGGGCGACTCGATCGGCATCAGCATGTCCGAACGGAACTTCGCGTACTCGGCTTCCTGGCCTTTGAAGATCTCGTTCGCGAGGCGCTGACCTTGTTCGTAGGCGAGGGGGTGCTTGTCCTTGCGCACTTGAGCGGACGTTCCGAGGTGAACGCCGGCCGCCATCATGCCCGCCTTCGAAGGCGCGAAGGGCGAAGCCGGGTTATTCGGATCTTTACGGAGGTAGTTGATGCGCTCTTCTTGGGTGCGGTTACCGCCCCAGTACTTCATCGTCTCGAGGTACGCGTCACGCCAGTGGATCATGTTCGGCGCGCTCGCAGCGTCGTGGCAGTGTGCACATGCGCCTTCGTCGCCGGCAGGAACGAGATTCTTGTTGCCGATGATCGTGAGCGACTTCTTGGCGAGCTCGTCATCGGTCAAGTTGGCGACATCTACCTCTTCTTCGTCGGCCCCGCAGGCGGAGGCGAGGGGCAGGGTGACGAGAGTCAAAGCGAACAAGGACGAACGAATGCGCATGGCAGCGAGAATAGCACGCCCGCTATTTGTGCACGTCGAAAGTTGAGCCGTTTTCATTTTCTTTTCGCTGTCGAGTGAGACGATGGAGAGAGGCCGATGGGTGGATCGTACACGACTCAGTCCGCCCGTCGTTCGTGCCTCGTTCGCGCGGCACTTGTCACAT
Organism: Polyangiaceae bacterium; assembly: GCA_046351415.1. Taxonomy (GTDB): domain Bacteria; phylum Myxococcota_A; class Polyangia; order Polyangiales; family Polyangiaceae; genus JABFRG01. Next base: position 111,957 of record JAXLYO010000014.1, read on the forward strand.
CTTCCTAGTCGCGGCGAGGGCTCGCGATGGCGGTTCCAGTTGCACTGAAACGAGGTCTTGCGAGTGCCACTTCCATGGCGGTGCGCGCGGCGGTCCGCGGTCGAGAAAATCGTCTCGAGAAAGCGTTGCGCTTCCTTGCGCAGAGGGTGTCTGCATGCGACACTCGCCGGCAGCATGAAGTCTTCCCGATCCTTCGCTCTCCTCCTGATGCTTGGCGCAGCCGCAGCAGCGCCCTTCTACGTCAACTGCGGTAGCGGTGAAGAGGAAGAGGCGTTCTCCGAAGATGACATCGTCAACAACAAGATCGGTCTCGGTCTTCGTTACGACGAGGCGACGAGCTTGGTCTCGGCCACGGTCGCTCCGATGTATGCGCTCAAGGAAGGCGAGACGCTCAAGATTCGGGTGCTCCAGGGCAAGATCAAGACGAACACCGAGAAGAACTTCCGCTGTTCGGAACTGTCGAGCGTGACGCCGATCAAGAATACCGATACGAGCGGCACGACCGCCGACGGGCGCCCGATCTACAAGGGCCCGAAGGTCGAGAAGCGCATCGTCGACTTGCTCCACCTCTACGACGACGAGCGTTGGCAAACCGGTGGCGTTCCGCCGACCGCAGCTCAGATCGCGCGTGACGGTTCGGACCCCATCGTTCAGGCATGCGTGCTCGACAAGGCCGGCAAGACCCGCGGCAAGATCGTGACGAACCTCGCCTATGCGTGGGACCAGAATCGCAACGACAACAACGGCGGCAACAACAACGGCGGTAGCGGTGGTGCGCGTCCCCGTATCAACGAAGGTGCGCGACTCGAGAGCCAGATCGAGTACGGCAAGCTGTGCGTCCAAGAGCTCGGCGAAATTCCCTTCTTCCCGCCGGTCGCGGGCTCGCAGCCGAAGGACTACAACTACGAGACGTTCGATTGCCGCGACCTCGATGCTTCGAAGGGCGACAGCGCGCGTCAAAAGATCCCCGGCGTCGAAGGCGCAATGGTCCCGTCGTACCGCGATGGACAACTCGTCACGAAGTGTGATCCCGGCAGCGAGCTTGGTCCCGAGAGCTCGAGCTACGACTGCTTGAACAACACCGAAGCGGGTATGTTCCTCGACCGCGGTGGCGTTCAGCCCGGCCCGATGGTCGTGACGGCGAAGAACAAAGAGGGCACTCACTGGTTGCTCCTCTGCCGCAAGATCGCCGACGACGGAAACGGCATGACCAAGTCGAAGAAGTTCAACGACATGGCCATGATCGGTCACAACCCGAAGACTGGAAAGACCTGCTTCTTCCAGAACTCGATCAATTCGGGAACCGACGGCGCTCACGTTCCGCACCCCGCCGACATCCGCAAGTCGACGACCGTCTGGAGCTCGTCGATGCAGACGTACTGCAGCGGGAACTGCCACTCGGCTGACCCGTTCGTCCACAGCCCCTGGATCGACGGCGCGCTCCGTTCGAACGGCAAGCCGATTGTACCGAAGATGGGCGACCACCCGGACTTCGTCATCAGCCAGAACGACAACCCGTACTACATCGTCAACATGAAGGCCGAGGGCTTCACGATCCCGAAGCAACTCATCAGCGAAGACGCGCTTCCTTGTGCGACCTGCCACCGTTTGGCCGGAAGCAGCATGCTCGGCGACTTCACGCGTTGGTCGACGGGCACGGGCGACGAGTACATGAGCCAGCGCAGCGCGACGGGCAAGAAGTTCGAAAAATCGCACTGGATGCCCATGCGTCTCGACGGATTGAACGAGCAAAACTGGGCAGCCTCGAAGTGGGGTAAGGCCGTCGACCTCATCACGAAGTGTGCTTCGAACTCGAGCGATGCGGCTTGTGAATGGGAAAACGTCCCGCACGGCAACAACCTGAATCCCTACTGATACGCTAGGGCTTCCTGCCATGACGACGCGTCCCTCGGTTACCGATGGGCGCGTTTTCGTTTCTGCGCTCTACATCTATCCGGTGAAGAGCTTGCCCGGGCTCTCGGTACGCGAGACCCAATGCGAGCCTCGCGGTCTTCAGCACGATCGACGCTTCATGCTGGTCGACGAGGGCGGCAGGTTCATCTCACAGCGCGAGCGCCCCGAGCTCTCACAGCTTCGTGTCCGCGTCTCGCGTGGAGGGCTTCGAATCGCGGGCCCGCATCGAACAGAGCCGCTCGTGGTCCCCCTCGTGCCGAACGCGCCTTCCCTCGAGCGCGCGAGCGTTACCGTCTGGGACGACGAGGTGAAGGCGCGGTTGGTACCGGATCAGGGCTTTTTCTCGGACTATTTGGGCAAGAAGACGCGTCTCGTCTACATGCCGGACACCGTCTGGCGCCCCGCCGACCAGAAGTATGCTGGTCGGAAAGACGTCGTCTCGTTCGCCGACGGGTTCCCCGTGCTGGTTCTCGGAGACGCGAGCATGGGCGAGGTGTCGAGGCGCGCAGGGGAGGTCCTGCCGGTCGAGCGCTATCGTCCGAACATCGTCGTGCGTGGCCTTGCGCCGTTCGAAGAGGAGGAGCCCGCGCAGCTCGCGATAGGAAGCGTTCGCCTCCGCGGCGTCCATCCGTGCGCACGCTGCGTCATCGTCGATACGGACCCCCAAACGGGCGTCGTCGATCGCAAAGTCCTCCGCGTGCTCGCGGCGTTCCGGAAGCGCGAAAACAAGGTCTACTTGGGACAGAACGCGCTCGTCATCCGAGGCGGCCGTATTCGCGTCGGTACGAAGGTGTCACTCACTCGTGAATGAAGACGACGGTGCCGGTGAGAGCCTTCGCTGCGCCGTGCCAGCCTTCCGGGACCTTCGGCTCCGTGAAGTAGAAGATGCGGCGCGCGTCTTCCGGCGCGAGATTGATGCACCCGTGGCTCTTCGGCATGCCGAACACGTCGTGCCAATACGATGCGTGCAGCGCGTACCCATCTTGGAAGTACTGCACGTACGGAACGTCACGCAGCTCGAATTCTTCGCCGCTCACCTTCGAGTCCATGGTGGCGGACACGAACTTCGTGTGCACGCGGAAGATGCCACGTAGCGTCGACTTCGTTTTCGTCGGGTCGCCAAGCCCGGCTTCACCGGTGGAAACGAGCGTCGTGTACACGGGCTTCGTGCCCTCATAGAGGATGAGGAGCTGCTTCGTGATGTTGACGTCGATCCAACGCTCGCCGTTCGTGGCCCACTGCGGCATCTTCTTCGCGACTTCGACTTTGCTCGCCGCGCGATCTTCGATGAAGAACCCGTCCTTCGATTCGAAGTGGAGCGTGCCATTGATGAAGCGTTGATGCCCGCTGAGCGGAACGACCGTGCGCCATGGCCACGTTCCCGCTTGTTTGACCTGGCCGCGTTCGACCTTCCAGCGCTTCTGATTGCGCATGCGAACGAAGGCGAAGGGGAACTCCGCTTCTTCGGGCAAACGAATGCCGTGATAGTCGGATCCACGGATGGGGCGGAAGCGATCGGTTGGCATCACACGAAGGTCGGTCGTGAGTCCGTAGCGCCTGCCCTCGGACAAGAACGTATCGATGAATGCGATGCCGTTGCGGCGCGACATTTCGCCGATCTTCGTTTCGCTACCTTTGGCGAGGCCAAGGTTCGGAGAGCGGCCACCGTTCTGCAGGAACCAGGGGATATCGGTGTCGGTCGTCCTTGCGGCGAGCGAATCGAGCGCGGGCGTCGTCTTGTCGTTTTCCCAACGCGTCCAGAGGTCGAGGCCGTACGTTGCGCCGCTCTCCTTGTCGCGTTCCCACTTCTTCAAGTGCTGCGCGAGGTGCGGCTCGTTCACCTTGAGGTCTTCGGCGGTCGGAATGCGTGCGTAGATGGGGCCGCCGCGAAGCACCGTGCCGTAGATGTACGGGAGCTTCGCAGAGGGATCGGGCCTTCGCGTCGCCGCGCGAAGCACGGGATGCTCCATGTTCAGCGTCGCATCGGCGTTCAGGCACACGAACCCCATCGGTTTGATGGCTCGAAACGTGCCCGGGCAGCCCGGACCGGAGATGGCTTTGCTCTCGGCACCGACGATCGCACCCGCGCGAAGTACACCGAGACGACTCGAGCTCGTGTCGGCGCGCGCATAGACCGGAGTCTCCATCGCGAGTGCTCCGACCTTCGTGCCTTCTTCGCGCGTTTCGGATGGATGGTAGACGCCGGCGAGATCCACGGTCGGGAGGCCCGAGTTCTTCGGGAGGTCAGGGAGGTCGCTCATGCCACCATCGGCCATCGTTGCCGCTGTGGTCTTGAGTGCGAGACTCGGTTCACCGCCGTCGGCGCCGCCTGCCGTGTCGCTCCCACACCCGACTCCTCCGAGAAGAGCTGCCGTGAGGCCAAACATGGTGATGAGGGGGAGACCCGCGATCCGCTTCATGAGCTTACGAGGAGATAGGTCATGATTTTCGCGCGAGGGGCAAGTTTGTGGCCTACCTCCACATGCACTTCATGACCTCGTATTCGGGCCTTGGCGTTTTGGGTGATGGCTGCAGACTGAAGCGCGGTTGATCCACGTGGATGACTGGAAACCTTCGATAACAGCGGAGTTCCGTGCATTTACACAACTGCGTGGGATACTCTCGAGAGCCATGCACGAACGAACCCTTCGAATCGCTTTCGCGGCTGCAGCTGCCATGCTCGTCGCAGCTGCCTGCGCGCCTGCTCAACCGGAGCAGTGCAGCTCCGACCTCACCAAAGACTGCACGACGTCTGGAGGCTCGAACAGCTCGTCTTCGAGCTCTTCTTCGAGCTCGTCGACGTCTTCAGGCGACGGTGGCAGTTTCGGTGAAGGCGGAACGAGCAGCGGCGATGGCGGCACCACCTCCTCTTCGGGCGATGGCGGCACGACGAGCTCGAGTAGCGGCGGCGCGGGAGCGTTTGCAGGCGCTCCGGCATACGTGCAAGGTACGTCGCTCATCAACAGCAAGGGTGGCATTCACGCCACGAACAATGCGGCTCGCGGCCTCGCATGTTTGGACTGTCACAGGGCCGGCGGGCAGGCCTCGAATCTCCAGTTCCTCTTTGGCGGAACCGTTTACACCGACGTCGCGGGGACCGTCGCGGCCGGTCCCGGTGTCGAAGTTCGCGTCCTCGATGGGGCAAACAAGGCAGTGAGCGTCTATACCGATGCGTACGGCAATTTCGCGGTGCAAAACGGAGCAAATCCTCCGGTCTTTCCGCTGAAAGTCGGCGTCCGCAACGCGTCCACCGCGGTCAACATGGTGGCACTTGCGGCAAACGGCAACTGCGCGAGCGCGAACTGTCACAGTGGAAATCCGACCGCGCGAATTCACATTCCCTGAGGGAAGAGCCCGCGCCCTGGCGGCGTAAGAGGGAAGTGGAGGGCCGTAGTGGCCAGCCCGGCTCCGTCGCGGCGATCCCTGTGTGGTCCTCGTGCTCGCCGCGACGGAGATTGTTTTGCCCGCTTTTGGTATGTGTTCGGGCATGCACGTATCTGACCTTGCTGCGGCCATGGAGCGCATCGCGCCGACGGGCCTCGCAGAACCCTGGGACAACGTCGGCCTCCTGCTCGGAGACCCTGCCGCGCCGCTCACGGGCGTGCATCTTGCCATCGACCTCACGCGCGAGGTCGTTGCAGAAGCGAAGCTACACGGCGCATCCGCCATCGTTGCCTATCACCCGCCAATCTTCAAACCGGTGAAGCGACTGCTCGCGGGCGAAGCGTCGTTCGATGCGATCACTGCGGGCATGTCCGTGTACTCGCCGCACACCGCGTGGGATGCGGTTCCCGGGGGCGTGAATGACGCGCTCGCGGATCTCTTTCCGCTGTCGGATGTGAAGGCTCTCGTTCCGGCGACAGGCGGCAACGCCCTACCGCGTTGCGGCATGGGGCGCCTCGGTACCGTGAGTGGCGAGCGCGGGGAGATGATTCGCGCGATCCGCGAAAAGCTGGGGCTTGGCGGTGTCCTCGTCGCCGGGCCGCACACGGGGGCTGCGAAGGTCGTCGCGGTATGTGCGGGAGCAGGGGGCGGTCTCCTCGACGCAGCGCTCAAGGCGGCTGCCGACGTTTACCTCGTGGGCGAGCTTTCGCATCACGATGCTCTTCGCGCTGCGAACGCGGGGATGACCGTGATCGCGACGCTCCACTCGAACGCCGAGCGCTTTTCTCTCGCTCACCTTCGAGCCAAGCTCGTACCCGCGCTGCAGAGCGTGCCCGTGACGTTGAGTGCGTGCGATCGCGACCCGCTGAAGATCATCTCTTAGCAGGCGACCGTGCTCACGCGAGGTGCTCCTGCAGATAGCGCACGAGGTCGTGTTGGGCTTCTTCGTCTCCGTGGTGGAGTGCGATGCGCCGGACGTTTGGAATGGCACGGAGCCAAGCGGTCAGCTCTCGGCGATCCGCGTGTGCACTCAGCCCCTTCAACACTTCGACGTTCGCGCGGACCCGCACTTCTTCCCCATCGATGCGCACGGACATCCCGCTCCCTCGAGCCGCGTTCATGATACGTCTGCCGGTCGTGCCTTCGGCTTGGTACCCCACGAAGAGCACCGTCGTCGTCTCGAGCGGCAGGCCGTTCTTCAAGTGGTGAAGAATGCGACCGCCGGTGCACATGCCCGACCCCGCGATGATGATGAGCGGTCCGGGCAAGTCGGCAAGGCGCGCTGAATCGCGCCCCTTGCGCACCTCGAAGAGCGTCGAAAAGTCGAGCGGGTCGTCTCCGCGCGCCATCTGGTCGAGCGACTCCCTGTCGAACAGCTTCTCGAAACGATGGTAGGTCTCCGTGATCGAAAGACCCATGGGCGTGTCGAGGGCGACGGGAATCCGTGGGATGCGACCAGACTCGACGAGCGTGTTCAAGAAGTAGAGCAGTACCTGTGTGCGCCCGATCGCGAAGGCAGGAATGAGCACATGACCACTTTGCGCCACGGCTCGCTTCAAGATGCGTTCGAGCTCCTTCTCGATGTCGTCGTGCGAATGCCCATGCTCGCGTGAACCGTAGGTCGATTCCATGACGACGACGTCGACTGGCATGTCGGACTCCCAGGTCGTGTTCGGATCGCGCAGGATTGGACTATTCGGACGTCCGAGGTCGCCCGAAACGATGACGCGGCTCTTGTCGCTGCGAAACTCGATGCTCGATGACCCGAGGATGTGCCCCGCTTCACGGCACGCGATGCGGATGCCCTTGCGATGCTTTCCATCGAGAGACAGCTCGCGATCGTATGCTACCGGTTTGGCCAGGCGGTCGAAGCGCGCAAGGAGCTGCTTGATGTCGCGATCGGAGAGGCGCTGCATCGAGAGAGAGTCCTCGAGCGACACCCGCGCGATCGCGAGCGTCGCTGCGGTGGCGTACATCGGCCGGTCGAACGAGGCGTCCAAGAGGGAGGGCAGGTTCCCAATGTGGTCGAGGTGCCCATGCGTCAAAAAGACGGCAGAGACGTCTCTAGCCTCGTCGAGGAGCGCCCGGGCGTCTCCGGCGCCATGGGCGTCATGACCCTGGGCGATGCCGCAGTCGACGAGCATTCGTGCACCCCCAATGTCGACGCGCGTCATGGCGCCCGTGACCTGCCGCACCGCCCCGAGAAGTCGGACTTCGCCCTCACCGGAGAGAAGGGGGTGTACTTCCGTGCAGGCGAAGGCGCGCGGAGCCATGTCAGCCGGTGTGGGAACGTTCGTCATGAAGTGAGCGTATCAGCATCCGAGGCCTCCACGCTCCTACGCTTTTTCAGCGAGAATTCGCGGTGAGCTCGACCGATCTGGTTTTCCATGCGAAGGTGTTTCCCGATGCGTTTCCTGCCCGTTCTGTCCGTTGCGTTGGTGAGTGTCCTCGGTCTCGCGGTAGCTTGCGGCGGTGACGCCAGCGAAGGCTTCGAAGGGTCGGGCGCCAACAGTGGTCTCGGGGCAAGCGGTTCCAGCGGCGCCTCCGGAACGAGTGGCACGTCGGGCACGAGCGGCACGTCCGGTACCAGTGGAACGAGCGGCACGTCGGGCACGAGTGGCACGTCCGGCACGAGTGGAACGAGCGGTACCTCGGGTACGAGCGGCAACCCCGATGGCGGCAACACCGTTGTCGACGCGTCTCCCGGAGGCGGCCCGACGAAGCAGTGCACCGTGAACAAGGATGCGGACGGATTCTTCGGCATTGCCGATGGCAATGGATCGATGGCGCGCTTGCCGAACGACTACGACATGGCGAATCCGCGTCCGTATCCGCTCCTCATCATGCTCCACGGCTGCGGCGACAACACGAAGAACTTCCTGCAATGGGCCGCTGCGCCCTACGAAACCCGCAAAACGCAGAACTACATTGCGGTCTCCGTCGGCGGACGTGACGGGCAGTGCTGGAACACGAACACCGACGAGGCGAAGGTCACGGCCGCGCTTGCCGAGGCGACAGCGTGTTTCTACGCGCACCAAAAGAAGGTGACCATCGGTGGCTACTCCTCAGGCGGCATCCTCGCCTATCAATACGCCTTCAAGAACGCGTCGAAGTTTGCGGGTATCCTCATCGAGCACAGCGGCATCGGCAATACGTCGCTGCCTGCTACGGCTTCGTGGAAGCTCAACATCGCGGCGACGGGAGGCACGGCGGACTCAAACTTCCCGCCTTCGAAGTTCAACGCCGATTGGTCGCTCTTGCGCGGTCTCGGCTTCCCGGTCGAGAGCCAGACGAACGGTATGGCGCACGACGGCAGCAGTGAGGAGTGGGACAAGTTCCTCCTTCCGAAGATGGCGCTCTCCAAGTGGATTGCGCCGTAATCGGCGCTCGAAGCTCCGCACTGGATCGCGGATGCCCCAGGGCTCGTCGTCGCTAGCTCACGCAGCCTCGTTCGATTTCGAGGAAGACCTACGAATCTAGGTCGACAGATACCTACAGTGGCGCCATATGTAAGGTAGTTCGCTGCCTGAGGAGGTTCCCTAGATGCCGTTTCTGCCCGCGTTTCGCCGTGCGCTGTTCTTGTCGGCTCCGCTCTTTCTCGGAGCGATCTTCTCAGGAAGCGCCGGGTGCGCAGCGGACGTTCAGCCTGACGAGGCCCTCGGGGACGGCAACGAGATCGTGGATGTTCCGCAAACCGCAGTCGAACGTCAGTCGATCGGCAATTGCTGGATCTACGCAGAGGCGAGCTGGGTCGAGTCGATGAACCTCACGGCCACGGGCCAGGCATTCGACGTGTCGCAATCCTACTGGACCTACTGGCATTGGTTCGATCAGATCGCGGGTAGCAGCGGCGCGACCGCGAAGGCGATCTCGACGGGCGGCAACTTCACGACGGCCGGCAACATCATTCGCCGTTACGGCCTCATGGCGGAGAAAGACTTCGTTCCCACGGACAGCGACGACGAAATGTCGATCCGCCAGAAGGACGCCCTCGCCGCGATGAACCTCTCGCTCTCCGAGGGCGCACTCAAGACGCCGGCGGCTCGCCGCAACAAGCAACTCGTTCGTGCAGAACTCGACCGCGCTTGGCGCCTCTCCGCCGAAGTCTCTTCTGCTCTCACCAAGACGTTCGGCGCGGACGTGTCGAAGACATTTGCCAGCACGAGCGCGGCTTCCAACAGTCGTGGAACGAACATCATCGCCCCCCGCGCGTTCCCGGTCGCCTATTCGCGCTCCGTGGGCGGCGCCGCAACGCGCAGCACGCTCCTCGATGCGGTGAACGAATGGCGCCAGAACAGCTACAGCTCCGGCACGACCGGTCGCGTCCTTCTCCAGCGTGTCCAGCGCGCCATGCACGATCGTCAACCTATCCTCGTCAGCTGGTTCGTCGACTTCAATGCGATGGCCGAGAGCGGCTCCGATCGGCCGGGCTCGTTCAACTTGATGACCTTGAACAGCCACCTCTCGCCGGGTCGCCAAGGTGGGCACATGACCGTTTTCGAGGACTATGACGCGACGCTTGCCGACGGCACGCGTCTCCCTGCAGGCTCGACGCTGGACCCGTCCAATGCCGCCGACAAAGCGAAGCTCGGCCGCGCACTCGACACGGGAACGACGATCAACTTCTTCCGCGTCAAGAACTCGTGGGGTGCATCGCGGCTCGATCGATCCTTCGCGCCAGGCATGCCAGGCTACCACGACCTCTACATGGACTACCTCGACGGTCCGATCGCGCGCTGCGCCCAGGTAAACGGCGAGACAGACACGACGAACTGCACGACGAAGGTCACGCCCCTCCAGTACGTGATTCTTCCGCCCGGGTACTGACGGCTGCGGTCACGCATGTTCACCGTCCAACGGTCTTGAGTTCGTTCGCACTGCCCGTCAGAATGGCGGCCGATGGAGTTCACGTACCAAGACATTCTTCCGCTCGGAAAAGACGAGACGCCCTACCGCCTCCTCACGAAGGAGGGCGTGTCGACGTTCGAAGCAGGCGGGCAAACCTTCCTCAAAGTCGAACCGAGCGTCCTCACGATGCTGGCGGCAGAGGCCATTCGTGACATCTCGCACCTCCTTCGGCCGGGCCACCTTGCGCAGCTTCGCAAAATCGTGGACGACCCGGAGAGCTCCAGCAACGATCGTTTCGTTGCGCTCCAACTTCTGAAGAACGCGAACGTTGCTGCGGGCTTCGTGCTCCCCGGTTGCCAAGACACCGGCACGGCCATCGTGATGGCGAAGAAGGGGCAGAACGTGTTCACCGGTGGCGGCGACGAAGCTGCGCTCTCGCGCGGCATCTTCGATACGTATCAAGCATCGAACCTCCGCTACTCCCAGCTCGCGCCCCTCGATATGTATCGCGAGAAAAACACAGGAAACAACCTGCCCGCGCAGATCGAAGTCTATGCGACGGACGGAGATGCTTACAAGCTCCTCTTCATGACGAAGGGTGGGGGCTCCGCGAACAAGAGCTACCTATTCCAGGAGACGAAGGCGCTTTTGAACGAGGCGAGCCTTCTCAAGTTCCTCGAGGAGAAACTGAAACTGCTCGGCACCTCCGCGTGTCCGCCGTATCACCTCGCCATCGTCATTGGTGGAACGAGTGCGGAATACACATTGAAGACCGCGAAGTATGCCTCCGCGCGGTACCTCGATTCTCTTCCGCCCGAGGGTAACGAGTTTGGTCGGGGGTTTCGTGATCGCGGCCTCGAAGAAAAGGTTCTCGAGCTCACCCGTCGATCGGGCGTCGGTGCGCAGTTCGGAGGGAAGTACTTCTGTCACGACGTGCGCGTCATTCGTTTGCCGCGTCATGGAGCGTCATGCCCCGTCGCGATCGCGGTGTCGTGCTCGGCCGACCGCCAAGCGCTCGCGAAGATCACCAAAGACGGAGTCTTTCTCGAGGCGCTCGAACGAAACCCTGCGCAGTACCTGCCAGACATCGACGAGTCTGCGCTCGGCGGAGAAATCGTCCGCATCGACCTCTCGAAGCCCATGAGCGAGATCCGCGCGACCCTTAGCCGCTACCCGACCAAGACGCGTCTTTCACTCACGGGACCTCTCATCGTCGCGCGCGACATCGCTCATGCGAAAATCAAAGAGCGCCTCGATCAGGGCGGGGGCATGCCTGACTACATGAAGAACCACATGGTGTACTACGCCGGCCCGGCGAAGACGCCGGAAGGGTATGCCTCGGGTTCGTTCGGTCCGACGACGGCGGGGCGCATGGACTCCTACGTCGATCTCTTCCAAGCCAATGGCGGAAGCTTCGTCATGCTCGCGAAGGGCAATCGTTCGAAGCAGGTTACCGAGGCGTGCAAGAAGCATGGTGGGTTCTATCTCGGCTCGATCGGCGGCCCTGCCGCCATTCTCGCAAAAGACTGCATCAAGAAGGTCGAAGTTTTGGAATACCCCGAGCTCGGCATGGAGGCGGTTTGGCGCATCGACGTCGTCGACTTCCCCGCGTTCATCGTCGTCGACGACAAGGGGAACGACTTCTTCGAGCAGTTGGGGCCGGCGCACTTGCCGGTCATGAAGTGATGCGACACACCGAGAGTGCTCCTCGCATCGCGTATGACTCGCGTGGAACGAAAGGACCACGGGTGCTCATGGTCATGGGCCTCGGCATGCGCGGTGCGGTTTGGCAGCCACAGATCGACGGGCTCGCCGAAAATCACCAACTCGCGTGGCTCGACAATCGAGGCATCGGCCAGAGCGAGGTACCGTCGCGACCGTTCCACGTGCGTGACCTTGCACAAGACGTTCTTCGTGTCGCGGACGCGCTCGGGTGGGGTTCGTTCCACCTCGTGGGCGTGAGCTTCGGCGGGATGATCTCACAAGAGGTCGCGCTGGCGGCTCCATCTCGCGTCCAATCGCTCACGCTCATCGCCACGCATCCGGGCGGCCCTCTCGGGCTTGCTCCGACGCGGAGCGGTTTTCCGAAATGGTTGCGAAGCGCCGTCGGCCCGAAGAGGGAACGGCCAGAGTACTTGGCGAAGCTTCTCTACACGGAGTCGTTCCTCGACGCCGTCGATGCAAGCGTCCTCGAAGGTCGCCTCCGCTTGCAGATGGAGAGCATCCCTTCGACGCGGACTTCACTCATGCAGCTGCTTGCAGTGGCCCGTCACGACACGCGGAAGCGGCTTGCGGAGATTGTGGTACCCACGCTCGTCATCAAGCCCGATCGCGACGAGCTCGTGCGACCATTCCATTCTGACCGCCTGCATCGAGGCATTCCCGGTGCGCGGCTCGTGACGATAGCGGACGCAGGCCACGGCCTCACGTTCCAGCACGCCGAGCGCGTGAATGCTGCGATTGCAGAGCACGTGGCGATGCACGACCGCGCGTCCGCACCTTAACGGGGCATCGCGCTAAGCGAACATCGTTGGCGTGCGGGGGTAATCTTCCGCAAAAGAAACCTCGCGCTCCAAGGCTTCGAGCGCGCCGAGCACGCAGGCTTCACGATACGGGGGCGCCACGATTTGAACGCCGATGGGAAGGCCCACGCTCCCTTCGTCGACCTTTGCGGCCTTCTTGTCGAAGCCGTCGACGATGCTGCGCCCTCGTTCTTCGCCCTGGTCAACGCTCGTGATGGGGGCGACGCCTGCAGGGAAATGCATGGTGTTCCACACGTAGGTGTACGTCATGCCCAGAATGAAGTCGCGGGAGGCCCCGAGCTGGAGGGCCGGGGTCGAGGTTGCGGGGCAGAGGAGGGCATCGATGCCGAGGGCCGCCCACTCGTCGAGCACATTCTGACGAAGTGCGCGGAGCCTTACGTGCATATTCCACACATCGGCGACGCTCTTTTCGCCGAGCGCGGAAAGGGATCGTGCCGCGCGCTTTTGGCCGGAGCGCTGCAAGCCGGCCGCAATGACGGCACGGAGTGTGGCTGGCATTTTGGCGATGCGGAACAGGCCTTGGAGGGGCTTGTCGATGGGACTGCCCTCGCAGACGTTCCGCATCGTCTTGCCGCCGTCGGAGCTCATGATGCCGAGGTAAAGGAATGCGGCTTCTTCGAGGACCTTGGTGTTGTACGGCACTGTCTTGGCCCCAGCGCGAACGAGAGCCTTCTCGGCGATGTCGAGTGCGCGTTTGACGGCGGTCGAAGGCTCGAAGACGCCATCGAAGCGCAGCACACCGAACGTCTTGCCTCGGACGCTTTCGGGCGCTTCCCAAGGGAGTGGAGGTGTCCTCGGATCGAGCGCGCTCATTCGCTTCGGATCGAAGGCGTGCAAGAGCAGGCTCAAGTCTTTCGCGCTTCGAGCCATGGGGCCTGCGGCGCCACGAATGCTCTCTTGGCCGGGAATGCCCGGAACGGAACCCCAGAGTGGCCAGCGATCGAGCGTGGGCATGAGCCCGTAGATGCCCGTGTAGGCTGCGGGAATGCGGATGCTTCCACCGATGTCCGTACCGACGCCGATGCACGACATGCCGGAGGCGATGGCCGCACCTTCGCCTCCGGAGGAGCCGCCCGGCGTGCGGTCTTTGGCGAAGGGATTGTGCGTGGTCCCGAACACCGGATTGCTGCTCTCCGCGTAGATCATGCACTGCGAGAGATTCGTGCGCCCCGTGATGACGGCGCCGCCCTCGCGAAGAAGCGTCACGAGCGCCGCGTCGCGCTCGGCGGAATGATGCCTTCGGGAGCGTACGCCAACCGTGGACGCACGACCCTTCATGGACAGGCACTCCTTCACCGTGACCGGAAGGCCATGGAGGGGCCCTCGTACCACGCCCTTGGCGCGCTCGGAGTCGGCGACCTTCGCAGCTTCGAGTGCCTCTTGCCGGAGGACCTCCGTGAACGCGTTCACGCGGCCATTTACGTCGTCGATGCGTGCGAGGTGCGCGCGCGTCACTTCTTCGGACGACACTTCACCGCGGTCGAGCAAGGCTTTGAGTGTCGTTGCTGTTTGACTCCAGAGGGGGACGTTCACGGGGCGGCAGTCTAGGCGCGTCCCGGGGACACATGCTAGTGATACCACCTCGATGGTCGATCTCTCCGAAGCCCGTTTTTGCCTGAAATGTGGCGCTCCCATGGAAATTCGACCGGCTGCCGACGACGGCGGTAGACCACGCGCCGCCTGCACGGAATGTCGCTTCGTTTTCTACGGAAATCCGGTGCCTGTGGCAGGGGCCATCGTCGAGCACCCTAGCGGTATCGTGCTCGTGCGCGCGGCCTACTGGCCCGAGAAGTTCTTCGGCCTCGTGACGGGCTACATCGAGCAAGACGAATCGCCGGCAGAGGCATGCGTACGCGAGGTCAAGGAAGAGCTGGGGCTGGATGGCGAAGTCGTATCCCTCGTGGGCGTGTACGACTTCCGGCCCAAAAATGAGCTCATCGTGGCGTATCACGTCAAAGCGACAGGAACGATTGCGCTCAGCGAAGAACTTGCAGAATACAAGGTCGTTCCGCAAGAGAAGCTCCGCCCGTGGCCGTTTGGCACCGGCGAGGCCGTGAAAGATTGGCTCGCGCAAAGGGGCCGAGGCGCGCTACCTTCCGGTTGAGATGTCGAACATCAAAGTTTCTCGTGAAGGCGCGGTCGGAACCCTCCAGATTCACAGGCCGGAAAAGAAGAACGCTCTGACGATTGCCATGTACGAAGACATGGTCGCAGGCCTTGCGTCGTTCTCTGGCGACAGCGCGATTCGTGTCATCGTCATCAAAGGCGTGCCTGGCGCATTCACGGCCGGTAACGATCTTGGCGACTTCATGCAAGCGCCGCCGACCGGCGAGGACAGCGCGGTCTTCAAGTTCCTCCTCGCGCTCATCGACCTCGAGAAGCCCGTCGTGGCGGCGGTCGATGGTGCTGCGGTTGGTATCGGTACCACGATGCTGCTCCACTGCGACTACGTCGTGGCAACTCCGACCACGAAATTTCGCATGCCCTTCGTGCCGCTCGGCATCGTGCCGGAGGCCGCGTCGAGCCTACTATTGCCTGCCATGGTCGGGCAGCTCAAGGCATCGGAATGGCTGCTTCTGGGTGAGGTCTTCAGCGGTCCCGATGCGCGCATCGCAGGTCTCGTGAATGCCGTCGTCGAACCCGAAGAGCTCGAGCTGAAGGCCAAAGAGGTCGCCGAAAAGTTCGCAGCCCAGCCGCCGGAAGCCGTGCGCCTCAGCAAGAAGCTCCTTCGCGAGCCGCTCCGTGAGAAGGTTCGCGAAACGCTGAGCAAGGAAGGAAAGATCTTCCTCGAGCGACTCCAGGCGCCCGAGACCATGGAAGCGATGATGCGCTTCATGATGAAGGGGAAGGGCTGAGCGCGCTCTGAAGAGGCCGCTCGCCCACGGTCGCTTCGGGATGAACCCGGTCTACACTAGCGCCAGGGGCCGGTGTCGTCGCCCATCTCGATGAACGTGACTTTCGATTGGCTGCGCGCTTTCACGACGCGCTCGTCGAGAAAGAACGCGACCGAACCATGCTCGTCACGGCCTAGCTTTCCGTGGATGCCGAAGGCTTCTGCATAGCAGGGCGACAAGGTCGTCTCGTGGCGCGAGCACTTTTGGACGCACGACGTTTCCGCCACCGATGCCGTGGTTCCATCGGCCGACAGGGCGCACGCCAATCGGTGCTTCGTGGTGCAGAAGTAGCTCCCTTCCGCATTGTAGGTTGCGTCGCAACCGCCGTCGCGAATGCGGATTCGCAGGTTGCCCGTATTGTGGACACCCCAAACCCCGCGGCCGATGTAGCGGCCCTGGAGAGGCGGCGCACTCGAGGCAGGATCCGGCGCCGCATCGGGGAGAGAGGTTGCCGCGACGCGCATCGCGTCCACATCGGCTACGGCGCCGGCGTCCTTCGGGGGTGCGGGGGACGCTGAGGCGATACCCACGGCCCCGTCGACTACGTCCATCGTGACCACCGGCGCCGCGGGTGTGCGGCACGCGAAGGCGAGGCACCCCCCAGAGAGGAGAAAGCACAGGGTTGCGGGCGCACGGAGGAACATAGGGCCTCGTCGTATTCGCGGAGCGAAATGTGACGACTTTCATTTTGGCGCTCGTCTCGTTGGGCCCCCCGCCCGCGAGAGCCCATGGATTCGTGGAAATCGAGTCGCGCTTCGCCTCTTGACGAAGGGCCATAACTCTGCGAAAACGGTAGGCCATTCCGACTTAGCTCAGTTGGTAGAGCAGGCGGCTGTTAACCGCCGGGTCGTAGGTTCGAGTCCTACAGTCGGAGCCCCTTAAAGGCCGCGTTCGCGCGGCCTTCGTGCTTTTGTGGGTTCGCTTCGGGTGATGGTTTGGGATGGCTGAAACTGGCCAGTGCGGGCATCTTTGCCCAACCTATGCCCACTTGCGACCTAGCTCACACGTGGGCCAACGTCGCCAGCATGGCTGCGACTGGCGCTTGGTTCGAAGGCATCGTACGTGGCCGCCGAAAACTTTCCGCGCTCTCAGAAGAACAGAAGCGCGCAGCCGCCCGCGAGCTCAGTCGGCGATTTTCCAGTCACCCAGTTTGGATCACGCTAGCGGTGCACGTCCTCGAAGAATCGCGCGCCCCGCACGTCGCCTTCTGCTCCTCGAGATGACCTGCGCGTCGTATTTGAGTCATGCGAGCGAGAGACAGACGACGCTCTAGGAATCCTCGTCGGGTCTGCCTGCTGCGCTCTGTCGCATCACCTAGGCTTCTTACTTGGACAGGACTGAGCTCGTCCGCAAATCCACTGGCTCGAATTGGCTAGTGCGGGCATCCTCTGATGGAGGATGGATCTCAAGGAACGTTCGAAGAAGCCTAGGAAGCGAGGACGTTTGGCGCCTCGGGTTGAGGGAAACTTCCTTGGTCGCACTTTCGATATCGTCCTCGGCCTCGCAGAGTGTAGGGACGATCTCAAGACACGCGCGGTAGGGGGAGACGAAAGGGAACGCGAGCGCCTGAATGCGCTCGACCTAGAACTCCATCCGCATACAAAAAGAGGGGCTCGAGAGCTGGACGCATTCCCTTCTCTTACGCCTAGCGAGGAGTTCGATGTGAATGCTTCGATTGCTCAAGGCACGCCTCTGGCCAACCTGCCGTGGTACAAACTCGGCGAGACCGAGGAACGCCAGAACGAGAGATTTCTCGGGGGTTGGAGGCGGGCTCATGCCGCCCTTCTGCGCTTAGTCGCCCGAGCTGCCGAGGGCGAGCATCGCTCGCTGTATGAGCTACGTAGCGTTGAAACTCGTGTCACGCGAATAGCGCGTCGGGTGCGGTCCCTCCGCGTGCTCGCCGTAATCTGGTGGAAGTATGTAGGGGCCTGGGAGCTCGACGGGATCACAATGGGCGTCGAGCGACTGCTTGAAGCGTTGCGTGACGTCATTCGACGGGAACGAATTGCTGCCGGCTCAAATAACGTGAAGGGCCGAGTGCCCAAGCGCGATAACGCCGAAATCACTCCCACACGCCGCCGATGCGCTACTTCGCATCCGCCGGACTCTCCGAGCTTCGATCGGGCGTGTGGTCTCTGCTATGCGCGCACGAGACGTGCGCCTTTTGAAGAGTTGGCGACGAGCCTTGGTGTTTCCGTACGCAAGCTGAGATCCGCCATCCTGAGCAAGCAAACTCTCGACGTTCTCAGACATGACCTCTTCGGCGCCGCGCTTGTCGTGCTTGAGGAGCTAGACTTCGGACCTGCCAGCACGAGTAGATACCGAATTCTGAGACTCGCTGATGTACGAAAAACGCCGCGAACTCGCGCGCTTTGAACACAAGTTGGTTCTAGAGATGATCGGCTTCGTTTGCGGCCGAGGACTCCAAACCGTGCGAGGTAGTCTCTATGGCACTTCCCAAACTCTACACTGTCGAGCAAATTGCTTCGCTCACACACGCGCCGCTCAAGAGCGTTCAATATTGGATCTACAGCGGCAAGTTGGACTCCGTTCGCGCTGGGCGTCGTCGTCTCGTGACGGAAGCGGCTCTGCGTAGCTATCTTGGACTCACCAGCGGAGGCGCCGATGTCGATCTCGGATAACCGACTCCGCCGTATGAGTCCATGCCAGATGACCAAGGAAGCGGCGAAGCCGCGAGGGCAAGACTCCACGCGAAACGTTGGAATTGTCGACTGTTCCCCGGTAGAGGAGGGCGCCGAGAATGGCGCTGGGGGCCGGCGAGTACGCACGCGGGCGATCTCGCCCCTCGTGATCGATGGATACACATCCCTCGTTCTGTACGCCGACGAGCGAAATTGGCGACGCGAGCTGCGCAGCCTGTTTTCGACGGGTGGACGCGGACGCAGGGTTTCTGTGTCCGTTGAGGGAGCTCCACAGCGCTTCGCAGAAGCAACGCTGAGTCCCATGGGCCAGCGGCTCACACTCCATTTTTGGGGATCGGCCTTCATCACTTTCGACATCAGGACCGGTCGAATTGAGATTCAGGCTCGCGCGGAGTCTTTGTGGGCCGACGGATTCGAGAGCTGGTTCGAAAGTTGGGCTCCGTGGATTTCAACGATTGCAGGCGTGCCGGGAGCTCGAGACAAGAACGCATGGGACCTGCCGTTGAAGATCCACCGACTTGAGCTGTGTTGCGATTTCGTCGGGTTCCCAATCAAACGTTCCGATGCGGGCTGTTTTTCCACGAAAGCACGGAGCCACGTCATCGAAAGCAGCCGAAAGGGCGAACGAGTCGATACTTACGGACGTTGTCGACCTGAAGTTGAAACGATCACCCTCGGAAGTCGCACGGGGCGCACCTCCATGGCCATCTACGACAAGACCAATCAACTGATGTCCACGCGCGGCCTGCGTCCCGAGAACAGTTTCTATGCCGTGCAGTGGTCGCTTTCTTCCGACTTCACTCCCGGAGCCCTCATCACCCGAGTCGAGCTGAGGCTGAGCGCCCACGGCCTCTGCTTTCGCGACGATGACGGCGCCTTGCTTGATCTCACTGAGCCCCGGGCACTTCTGAACCCGGTCAATCTTGCCACCCTCTGGAAGTCCGAGACGGCGCGCCGCCGGCTGCTGCGTCCCGGCTCGGGTCGGCCCTCGCGGCGCCCGATCGACCCTCGCTGGAAAGTTGTGCAGGACGCAGCGGGGGCCGGAACCCCGAAGATCCGTCTCTTTCAGGCGCGAGATGTTCGGCGGCTCACGCATTGGGAAGCACTCGCGAGGTGCGAGCGCACTCTCCTCCGCACTGGCCAAAGCTATGCGGCACTCTGCGGTGAGCCGACCCTGGACACTGCCGCACTCGAACGCATCACCGCACGTGGCTTGCGCCGCGCGGCCGGTACAATTTCCGTTCGGATCCGCGAGACCTGGAATCGTAGGTTCGCGGTATGCAACGCCTTCTTCGCATCCGAGATTGACGCCTTTCGTCGGGCCGAATGCGACGCCGGTACCTGCGTGAAGGGTCTTCCAGTCACGTGCCTTGGCGCGTCCGTCCGAGGCACGCAAGGCTCGTCACATGGGGTAACAAAATGACACAGAACGCGAGAACTGAGCGCCGGGTACCGACGCTGCCCCTCATCGACGGAAAGCAGGAAATTGCTATCGTTTCGCTCCTTGCTGGGGCCAAGGATGCGGAGGCCGCCGATAAAGCGGGTGTGCGCCGCGAGACCGTGCACCGTTGGCGCAACAGCGATCCGCACTTCGTTGCCGAGCTCGCTCGACGCCGAAGAGAACTTTGGGAAGTTCAGGAGGAGAACTTGGTTCGGTTGCTTGCGAGCGCGATTACCGCGCTCGCCGATGGCCTTGCTCCGAAGTCGCCACCGAACGTTCGCTTGCGGGCAGCAGAAATTGTTCTTCGCACACTCAAGTTTGAGTCGGGCGAGCCGGCGTCGAATACCGTGACGCCAGAGGGCGTTGAGCGGTCCTGGCGAATCGCCGAGTACGTTGCGACGTCCAACAGGGCAGGCGTCGACGCGCTCATGTCGGGTGGCTAGGGGGCGAGCGCTCGCGGACCGCGGGGTGGTGCCTCGTCGTTCTTGCTAATATGTGCTGTACGCCAGTTTTGGCGTTGTGTGGCGTCGTCAGGGCGCTAGAACGTCTGCAGATGCGCCCAGGAGCGCGAAGGAGAATCCATGCCGAAGGCATCCAAATATGGCGTCCAGGGACTCTACAAAGTCGGCGACAGGTGGCACATCGACCTTCGTTGGCGCGACCCCCACAGCGGCAGGCCGGAGCGTCACCGCGAGCGCCTCTCTCGTGGAGTATCGAGTGCGGCGGCCAAGGAGCGGGTCCGTCTCATTCTCAATGCGGGCAAGTCGGGGACCTACGACGCGCTCAAAGCGCCCCTGCCGACACTTCGGGCGGCCTTCGACGAATACGGGAAGGTTCTCGACACCAACTTCCCGAAGTATGCAAAGAAGCGCCGCGCCGCGTTGAACCGCATGCTGAACGGGATTGGAGACAAGGGGATCGACCAGGTCTCTCCGATCGACGTCGAACGCTACAAGCATACGCGGCTCGCTTCCCGGAGCGCGAAGCCGCGCAAGCCAGCGACGGTGAATCGCGATCTTGAGCTGCTCATGACTTTCGTTGGATGGTCTGTTTCGGCGCTAGGATTGCCCGAGCAGAACGCGAAGAACCTCCGAGCGGTGAAGAAGCTGCGGCAACAAAATGAGCGAGTTCGTTCTCTTACGGAGGAGGAAGAAGCGAAGTTGCTAGGGGAACTCAACGTTTGGGCAGGAAGAATCACCCGTGTCGCCCTGCTCACGGGCATGAGGCAGGGGGAGCTGCTTAAGTTGCCGAAAGCGGCTGTGAACCTTGCCCACGGGTCGCTGCTCCTCACAGACACCAAGAATGGCGATCCGCGAACGGTGTATCTCAACACGGAGGCACTCGCGATCGTACGAGAAGCCATGGGCGCATCCCGGTGTGACAGTGTTTTCACAAGTCGCACGGGAAAGCCCTACAGCGGCGACGGGTTCCGGGCCGTTTTCCACCGGGCGATTGAGCGAGCAGGCATCGAGGACTTTCGCTTCCACGATACGCGCCATACGACTGCAACCCGACTTCGCCGTGCGGACGTAGGGATTGACGTTGTTTCGCGGGCTCTCGGGCATAGGAGCATTCGGATGTCCATGCGATATGCGCACATTGAGCCCGGTGCGATGCACAAGGCAATGTCTAGCCTTCCGGCATTGAGCACTCCTGTTGCTCCGAAGAAAGGAGCGAAGTCCGCTGCCGCGGTCGGGTAGGCAGTCTCTACTGCCCCACGCAGTCGACGAGCTGTGGCCTTCCAATCAGGCGCCCACGACCTTGGCAGAGAAGCCGCACACTTTGCCCCTTCGCGAGGGAGCCTGCTTTGCTGCGTTCGGAGTCGTCGAGCTTGGCATCGACCGGCATGAACTCGTTCGGTGAGCGCAATCGAACGATCACGTGGTTGAGGAAGTCCTTGTCGATCGCCGAGATGCTCCCGCTGACGAGCAGGAGTTGCCCCTTATACTTTTCGTCTGCCGCAACTTCGTTCGCAGTGTAGTCGTTGAAGAGCTGCGTGGCCGTGATTGCGATGGCTTCGCGCTTGGGAGGCGGGGCAACCGCCACTGGGGCCTCAGGCTCTCTCGCAGGCCCGGGCGGCGTCCCACGGCCATTCGTAAGCTGGCCGCCCTGGTTCTTTGAGGCCGCTCCGATGGCGCCGCAAACCATGCAACCCCCGAAGAGCGAGCCGATGACGGTGAGGCTCACGATGAGCGCGATCATTCCGGCTCCCATTCCCCGCTTCGGCGGCGGGGGTCCGTACCCTTGGGGACTGGGGTGACCGCCGTAGGGTTGGGTCGGCGCGCCGTAAGGGGGAGGCTGATGCATGGAAACTCCGTGGTTTTGAGGGGAAGCATGCGTGCGGCACAGGCCGAAAACATGGCGTATGGACCATATCCGTGAACTGGTGTCCTGTCACTGACCCTCGACTGGCTTGCACGCCAGAATGCGCCTCACCCCGATGCGCACAAAACCGCTCTCAGACCTGTCCAAGCGAGTGAAAGCACGCCTCAAAGCGCTCAGACTGGAGCGTGGCTTCACTCAGGAGCAGGTGTGCGAGCGCGCGGAAATTTCGCTCGACGCCGTGACTCGCATCGAAGGCGGAACCCGCGTACCCTCGATTGACACGCTGAATAGCCTGGCGAATGCCCTTGGTACTTCGATCGGCGAGCTGACTAGCAGTGCACCCATCAAACCGAAGAAACCGGCCCCGCCGCTAGCGCGCCTAGTGAGCTTTCTCGAGGGAGAACCGCGGGAGGTGCAAGAGGGGGTAGCGGAGGTTGCGAAGGCCTTCGTACGGGCGTTGCGGGCAAACCGCACCTAACCCCGTCTCCACGGAGCTGTCGCTGGACGAATGTCTTGCCAGCATAATTCGAAATATCTAGAAGTATGGGATGGGTAAGAAACTCGATGGCCATGCGGAGCAGCTTGCCGCTCTGGGGCATCCCGTGCGACTGGCGATTGTTCGCCACGTCGTGCAAGCCGGCGCGGAAGGGGCTGCGGTTGGCGAGATCCAGGCGAAGCTCGACGTCCCGGCCTCCACGCTGAGTCACCACCTCGACCGTCTCGCGCGGACGGGACTCGTCGCCTCGAGGCGGGAGGGAACCTTCCTCTTCTACAGCCCGGTGTTTCCAGCCCTTCGAGCGCTCACCGACTATCTGTGGGAAGACTGCTGCAAGGGCGGCCGAAAAGCTGAGTGCTGCTGATGCCCAACGACACAGACCTGGACCTCGATTCGCTTCCGAATACCGCTTCGGAAGACCTGCATCTCCCGGACATCGCGAAGCTCGGTGGGGCGTTGTCGGTGCACAAGCCCCGCATTCTTCTCCTCTACGGGTCCCTGCGGGAGCGCTCGTACAGTCGCTTCCTCACGCTCGAGGCCGAACGTCTTCTCAAACACTTCGGTGCGGAGACGCGCGTGTTCGACCCCCACGGGCTCCCGATGCCGGACAGCACGGGGCCCGAGCATCCGAAGGTGCAGGAGCTGCGTCAGTGGTCCGAGTGGTCCGAAGGGCAGGTTTGGTGCAGCCCGGAGCGCCATGGCACGCTCAGTGGCGTCTTCAAGAGCCAGATCGACTGGCTTCCGCTCAACATCGGCAGTGTCAGGCCTACGCAAGGGCGCACGCTCGCGGTGATGCAGGTCTCGGGCGGCTCGCAGTCGTTCAACGCCGTGAACGCGCTGCGGATTCTGGGAAGGTGGATGCGGATGGTTACGATCCCGAACCAGTCCTCGGTCGCGAAAGCGTTTCAGGAGTTCGATGACGCGGGGCGCATGAAGCCTTCCGCCTACTACGATCGCGTCGTCGACGTCATGGAGGAGCTGGTCAAGTTCACGTTGCTCGTACGGGACCGCTCCGACTATCTCACCGAGCGCTACAGCGAACGACGCGAGAGCGCCGCTAAGGCTAATGCCGCAGCTCTTGCCGCTGAAGCGATGCAGCACGAGGCGCGAAAGCCATGAGCGGCGAGAGCCCCGACAACGACATGAGTGCGGTCTCGGACCCGGGGTTCCTTCGGAAGCTCGCGGCGGAGTTCCTCGGAACGGCGCTCCTTCTCGCGACGGTCGTGGGCTCGGGGATCATGGTGGAGGGGCTCGCACCCGGTGCTCCTGCGCTTGCTCTTTTGGCGAACACGATTGCTACGGGGGCTGGCCTCGTTGCCCTCATCCTCACGTTCGGCCCCGTGTCCGGCGCACACTTCAACCCCGCGGTGACGGTCGCGGATGCGGCGGTCGGCGGACTGCCATGGCGCCATGTCCCGGGCTACGTCGTCGCGCAGATCTTGGGAGCCCTCGGGGGCGTTGCGACAGCCCACGGCATGTTCGGGAAGGCGCTCTTTTCGGTATCGCAGCACGCTCGGAGCGGAAGCGCTCAGGCATTCAGCGAATTCGTGGCAACGTTCGGCCTTCTGGCGGTGATCTGGGGATGTTCCCGACGTCGCCCCGGAGTCGTTCCGTTTGCGGTGGGCGCTTACATCACGGCCGCCTATTGGTTTACGGCCTCCACATCGTTCGCGAACCCCGCAGTGACGGTGGCGCGCTCTGTCAGCGATACCTTTGCGGGCATCCGTCCTGCCGATGTTCCTCCGTTCGTCGTCGCGCAGTTCGTCGGAGCGATGACGGCGACCATCGTATTTCGTTGGCTGGTGCCCGGGCTTCCGGCAGCGGCTCACAATGTCGTCGACCGAAACGGGGAGGAGAGCGTCCGATGAAAACCGTGCTGTTCGCGTGCGTGCACAACGCCGGCCGATCCCAGATCGCCGCCGCGTTTTTCGATGCGCTTTCAGACCCCTCGCTGGCGCGTGCCGTTTCCGCAGGGACTCAGCCAGGAACGAGCGTTCATCCGGAAGTGCTCGTCGCGATGCGAGAAGTCGGGATCGACCTCGAGGGCGCAAAGCCCACGTTGCTTACCGAGACTCTCGCATCGACGGCGTCGCTTCTCGTCACGATGGGATGCGGCGAGGCGTGTCCGGTTGTGCCCGGATTGCCGCGCGAGGACTGGCCCATCGAGGATCCGAAAGGAAAGCCGATGGACGAGGTGCGCCGCATTCGCGACGTCATTCGCGGACATGTGGAGAGGCTCGTCGCTCGTGAGGGCTGCGCTCGACGAACGACGGCGCCCTAGCACGGGCGAAATGTTGCGTCCTTTGGGCAACATCCGCGTGTTTCTCGTCGAAGACTCAAATGGACGAGAGCTGCTCAAAGCGGCGTATGCCGCAGGCGAAGTGCATTTACGATGACGCAGACCGAGCTGACGCTCATGGCGGCACTCGCGAGCATCGGACTCAGGAGAACATGCAGGAACGGATACAACACCCCCGCAGCAACGGGGACACCCAGGGCGTTGTAGATAAAGGCGAAGAACAAGTTCTGTCGGATGTTCCTCATCGTCGCTCGGCTTAGTTTCCGCGCCCGAACGATCTCCCGCAAATCACCCTTCATGAGCGTGATCCCCGCGCTCTCGATCGCGACGTCGGTTCCGGTACCCATCGCAATGCCAACGTCGGCAAGGGCCAGGGCCGGCGCATCGTTGACCCCATCACCCGCCATGGCGACGATGCTGCCCAACTTTTGAAGACGCCGGACGGCCTCGGCTTTTTGCTCAGGCAATACATCCGCGAGCACTTCATCGATCCCGAGGGTGCGGGCGATAGCCATCGCGCTCGTTCGGTTGTCGCCCGTCAACATGACGACGCGAATGCCTTCGTCCTTGAGGGCGCCGAGGGCCTGAGAAGTTGATGCCTTCACGGCGTCCGCGACGCAGAGGAGGCCCGAAGCCGCGCCATCGATCGCCACGAACAGGACTGTCTGGCCGTCCGTTCGTAGCGTCTCAGCCTGCGCTCCGAACGCCGCGGTGGCGACGCCCAGCTCCTCAAGGTACGTAGCGGTGCCGACGGTCACTGTCTTGCCCTCCACGACGCCTACGACGCCCTTGCCGACGACCGCATTGAAGCTCGTGACGGCCCCAAGCGTCAGGCTCCTGGCTTCAGCGCCGCGAACGATGGCGGAGGCGAGGGGATGCTCGCTTCCTTTTTCGAGACTCGCGGATAGACGCAAGAGCTCGGCCTCCTCCATGCCCTGCACTGCTACGACTTTCGTGAGCGTAGGCTTTCCCTCCGTTAGGGTGCCCGTCTTGTCGACGACGAGCATATCGACCTTCTCGAGTCTTTCCAGTGCTTCGGCGCTTTTGATGAGGATCCCCATCGTCGCTCCGCGCCCCGTGCCGACCATGATGGACATGGGGGTCGCGAGTCCGAGGGCGCAAGGGCACGCGATGATGAGAACCGCCACTGCAGCGAGCAACCCGTGGAGCATGCGTGGCTCTGGTCCCCAGATGCTCCATGCGGCGAACGTGAGAATGGACGCGAGGATGACCGCGGGGACGAAGTATCCGGCAACAGCATCGGCAAGCCGCTGCACCGGAGCGCGACTTCTCTGTGCCGACGTCACCATCCTAACGATCTGCGCAAGGAGCGTATCGCGACCGACCTTGTCGGCCCGCATCACGAAACCACCCGTCGTGTTGACGGTACCCCCCGTTACCCGGCTCCCTGCTTCCTTGGTGATCGGCATCGGTTCGCCGGTGATCATCGATTCGTCGACCGAGCTCGAACCCTCGAGCAGGACGCCGTCTGTGGGGACCTTCTCACCGGGACGCACCCTCAGGCGATCGCCGACGTGGACATGTTCCAGCGGAACGTCGACCTCGGAGCCGTCCTTCTCGAGACGCCGCGCAAGCTTAGGCACGAGGCCGAGGAGTGCCTGGATCGCACCACTCGTTTTGCTCCTCGCCCGGAGCTCGAGGACCTGACCGAGGAGAACGAGAACGATGATGACCGCGGCTGCTTCGAAATACACGGGCGGCGCTCCCCCATGACCTCGAAACGCGTGCGGAAGCCGCTCAGGCAGCAATGTCGCGAGCACGCTGTAGACCCACGCGACAGACGTTCCCAGCCCTATGAGCGTGAACATGTTGAGATGTCGATGGGCGATGGATTGCCCGGCGCGAACGAAAAAGGGCCAGCCGCACCAGAAGGCGACCGGTGTGCTCAGGACCAATTGGAGCCACAGGACGGCGCTCTCTCCAATCGCTCTCTGGATGGGGCGTCCTGGAATCATCTCGGACATCCCGAGAACAAAGACCACCGCCGCAAGGGGCAGTGCTACCCAAAACCTTCGCGACATTTGCGCGAGCTCCGGATTCTCTTCCTCTTCGGCTGAAATCTCGACAGGCTCTAGTGCCATTCCGCAAAGGGGACACGATCCCGGCCCTACTTGAAGGACCTCGGGGTGCATGGGACACGTGTACTCGCGGGCATCGGCGACCACGCCGGTGTGCATTGCAGGCACTTCTTGGCGCGGTGGCGGTTCGAGGTACCGAGCTGGATCTGCCTTGAACTTGTCGAGGCACTTGGGGTTGCAGAAGTAATACGTTTCGCCCGCATGCTTGTGGATGTGTTTTGCCCGTTCGGGAGACACGTTCATGCCGCAAACGGGGTCCTTGTGCGACTCGCCACTCTGGTTAGGCGGCGGCGGGGGTCCAGGCTTGGTCGTCACAAGGTCTCCAGTGTCGGGCGTATGACGATGAGTAGAATGAGCATGATGAGCGGTCACTCACACCATAGGCGGAAGCGCGGTGGCCGTGACACGAGTTCACGATCGCACGAGCGAGAAAAATCTCTACGCATGGGGTCACGGAGGTCTTGTTCGTGCCTATGTTGTGGACGATGCAACGATACGCCTTCCTCGCGATAGGTTTCTCCATGCTGTCCGCGTGCGCCTCTGGCGAGCTTTCGCCGCGCACCGCCCACGATCCCGCAAATCCAAGAGCACCCGAGGCGCCCCCGTATGCGCTCCCGGTGCAAACCGAATCGTCGCTACCAACCCAGGCGGCGCACGTGCATGGAGCTGGCGCGGTGGAGCACTCCGACGCTGGCGCTCGCGTCTATAGCTGCCCCATGCATCCCGAGATCAAGCAAGCCACGCCGGGAACGTGTCCCAAGTGCGGGATGCAGCTGCGCGCGAAGGACGGTTCCTAAGGCGATGCGGGGTCCCCATCGATTCTTTGTGAGCGCGGTGTTGGCCCTGTCCGCCCTCTCGGCTCCGGCTGGCCTTGCTGGGTGCGCCACGACGTCCCCGAAGGAGGCGCTGCAAGATGCATCCAAGCTCGTGAAAGATCGCTCGGGTCAAGAGATCACTTGGCTTGGCGATGGTGGCGAAGAAGAAGCGAGGAAGCAAGCCTCGGCACTGCTCTCTCGCGAGCTCACGCTCCCGAACGCCGTGCGCGTGTCCTTGCTCGCGAATCGGCACGTGCAGGTGCTCTACGACGAAGTCGGCATTGCGCAGGCCGATCTCGTTCAAGCTGGCCTACTGAAGAATCCGACCATCAGCGGCGACTACGGCTTTCCGATCGACGGGGGTGGCTCGACGTTCGACTTGGGCCTCACAACGGATTTGCTGCAGCTGCTCACGCTGAGCTCACGCAAAGGCATTGCCCGCACGGCACTCGCCGGGGCAAGGTATCGAGTCGCCGGGGAGGTGCTGCATCATATTTACGAGGTGAAGGCGGCATTCTTCGCACTCGAGGCGGCGCAGCAAACCTTCGCCATGCGACAGATCGTGACGGAGGCTGCACAGGCGGCGGTCGAGCTCGCGCGGCGACAGCACGTCGCGGGCACGATCAGTGACCTCGATCTCGCCAATGAAGAGAGCCTTTTCGCGCAGGTCGGTATGGACCAGCGCAGAAGTAGCGCTGACCTCGCCACGGCGCGCGAGCACTTGACCCGTGTCATGGGAGTCTGGGGGAAAGATGCCGGGTGGAAGGTCACCGCGCACTTGCCGGAGCTTCCCAGCACCGAACCGTCTCTCGAACATCTCGAGTCCAAGGCCGTAGCGGCACGCTACGACTTGGCCGCCGCTCACAAGGACACGGAGGTCGTGTCGTACGCACTCGCGCTCGCGAAAAACACGCGGTGGACGGGCAACGTCGACGCCGGCGTCGATTTTCACCGTGAGACGGAAGGCGTGCGCCTGATGGGTCCGACCGTAAGCGTAGAGCTGCCTATTTTTGATCAACGGCAAGCCTCCATCGCTCGAATCGAGGCGCAGTTGAGGCAGGCAAGAAATCGTGAAGCCGCACTCGCGATCGACATCCGCTCCGAGATACGCGAACTGTCACAGCGTCTCGTAACGGCGCGTGGCGTCGTCGAGGCGTACCAAAAAACCATTGTCCCGACGCGGGAGCGGATAGTCGCGCTGTCTCAACAACAGTACGATGCAATGCTGCTCGGGGTCTTCCAGCTGCTCATCGCGAAGCAAAACGAAATTGCGGCGTACCGTGACTTCATCGATGCCCTTCGCGACTACTGGTCGCTTCGGGCCGAGCTCGAGTGGAAGGTCGGAGGCTCCCTAGGAGCCGAGCCATCCTCATCGCCTCCCGTTCGCAACACGCCCATTCAAGGAGTAGAGAAGCATGACCATCACCCGCCGTGATCTGATCGGAGCTGCATCGCTCGTCTCGGGGGGGCTCGCTCTCTTGCAAACGGTGCGCGCAAACGCCCAATCGCAGTCGCCGCCGCCGACTTCGCCGCTGCCCGCGCTGCCCTACATTCCCGTCGAGACGCCAAATGGCACGACGTTGCCCTTCACCATGAAGGACGGCGTGAAGGAGTTTCATCTCACGGCAGAGCCCGTGAAGCACGAAGTCGCGCCGGGCATGGTGATCAACGCTTGGGGGTACAACGGCCGCACGCCAGGCCCGACGATCGAGGCAGTCGAAGGAGATCGCGTTCGCTTCTTCGTGCACAACAAGCTCCCGGAACGCACGACCGTTCACTGGCACGGAATCTTCTTGCCGAACGGCATGGATGGGGTCGCGGGTCTGAATCAGCCGCATATCGAGCCCGGCGAAACGTACGTCTACGAGTTCACGCTTCGGCAGCACGGCGTGCACATGTATCACCCGCACTCCGACGAGATGGTCGAGATGGCGCTCGGCATGATGGGTTTCTTCGTCATTCATCCACGTGCACCTGAGGCGCCTCGGGTCGACCGACACTTCCTCATCATGCTCCACGAGTGGTTCGTCGCGCCCGGTACCGCCACGCCGAACCCCGCGATCATGACCGACTTCAACCTGTTCACGTTCAATAGCCGCGCATGGCCAGGAACCGCGCCCCTCGTCGTCCGCACCGGACAGCGGGTGCGGGTCAGCTTCGGGAACCTCAGCATGGACAGCCACCCCATTCACCTCCACGGTTATCGCTTCTGGCACGTGGCGACGGATGGTGGCACCATTCCTCACAGTGCTCGCACGCCGATGACGACCATCAATGTGCCGGTCGGTTCGACGCAAACGGTGGAGTGGACGGCGGACGCGCCCGGCGATTGGTCGTTCCACTGCCACAAGTCTCATCACACGATGAACGCGATGAGTCACGAGCTCCCGAACATGCTCGGCGTGAAGCAGAAGGGCGTCGAGGAGAAGGTCCGTAAGGTTCTCCCGGGCTACATGGCCATGGGCGAAAAGGGCATGGGCAACATGATGGACATGGGCAGGCCCAAGAACACGCTCCCGATGATGGCCGGCGAGGGGCCGTTTGGTCCCGTCGAAATGGGAGGCATGTTCACGGTGCTGAAGGTCCGCGACGGAATTACGAGCTACGACGACCCGGGTTGGTACAAGCATCCTCCAGGAACCGTGGCGCGTAAGCTATGAGTGAGGGCGCAGGCAATCGCCTTCCAGGTTGGGTGAAGGTCTCGGGGATCATCGCGGTCGTCTTCGCGCTTTTCTTCCTTCTTCATCTCGTCATGGGAGGCTCCCGGATGCACGCTCCCACCGAACACGCGCCGACGCCGAGCGTCACGGGGGCCGGCGGGCAAACGTGATGCTATCACCCGGCCTTCGGAAATTCGCGCTCACCGCACATGTGGTTTGCTCGGTCGGTTGGATCGGCGCGGTCGCGTCGTTTCTCGCGCTCGCGATCGCCGCGCTGACGCGAGCGGAAACAGAGACGGTCCGGGCAGCGTATCTTGCGATGGACCTCACAGCCCGCTTTGTCATCGTGCCGCTCGCTTTCGCCTCTCTGGTTACCGGTGTGGTCCAGTCGCTCGGAACCACGTGGGGCCTCGTTCGGCACTACTGGGTGATCGTGAAGCTAGTCCTTACGGTGCTCGCTGCTGCCGTCTTGGTAGCAAAACTAGGGCTCATCGCTTACGCCGCCCGACTGGCCTCGGAGACCGTGTTGGCTCGCAACGACCTCCGTGAAGTGGGGCGTGAGCTCCTGGTGCATGCCGCTGGTGGGCTCCTCGTATTACTCACTGCCGCGGTGCTATCCGTCTACAAGCCGCGCGGGGTCACGCGGTACGGATCCAAGCCGGCAGGAACGTAGGGGCGGCGGAAAGCTTCGCCCTGGTCACACAGGCCGCCATTCCGGGCCCTCTCCAGAGAGCGGTACGAGAAAAAGTGAGGTTCTATGTCACGATGCTGCTAGTTGCGCCTAGGCATAGGCAACGCCATGAATATCCGATCATTCTTGACTCCTTCGTTCTTCGCCCTCTCGCTCGTCGCCTGCTCGTCTGGCACGACGACCGGCGCGGGGGCTGATGCGGACACCGCGGCGCCAGACACGGGGACAGCGGGCGCCGACGGAGGCACGGACGCGGAAGTCGTGGCGGATGCAGCCGTTACGAAACCTGTAACTCCCCAGATTGCATCGGTGGCGAAGATGACCGGCTCGCTGCACGTCACATGGAAACTCAACGATACCGGCCTCAGCGGAGTCGAGTTGTGGCGCAAGAAGGACACCGGGGCCTACGCGAAGTTGCTCGGCCTTCCTGGAGCCGCGACGAACTATCACGACACATCTGCGGACGCGGCGGGCTCGAACTACTGCTACCAGGTGATGACCATGAAGGGGGATGTTCCTTCGGACAAATCGAACGAGGTTTGTGGCACGCCATGAGAGCCGGCGCTGCTGTGCTCGGGATAGCCGCAGTCCTCGTTGGGGCGGCCGTTGCGCCTGCGTGCAGCTCCGAGCCTGCGGTGGCGACAGTCAATCCCACGGTTAAGGAATATCCCAAGTCTGGCAAGACCAAGACCTTCGAGCTCACGGTCTCCGAGTTCGACTGGGAAGTCGCGCCTGGGGCGATCTACCAAGCCGTCGGTTACAACGGGAAGATTCCAGGTCCGACGCTCGACGTAAGCGCGGGCGATCACGTGATCATCAAGGTGAACAACAAGGCGAGCGTGGCGCATTCCGTTCATACGCACGTGGTGCGATTTCCGAACGGAAGCGACGGCGTCCAGCCTTCCTCCGTCGCGATCCCGGGGCAGACGATCACGATCGAATGGGACGCTGTTTTCGCGGGAAGCTTTCCTTACCACGACCACGCAGGCATGAACGGCGAGGGTGACGGCGTGAAGCGAGGTCTTTTTGGCGTCCTGGCGGTCCACGCCCCAGAGGAGGCGAAGGCCGATCGCGAGAACGTCGTGGTTCTGGCGGACTTCGATCCCCTGCTCTACAAGCAGCTGCCCGGCATCAGCGTGGGCGAGGCGGGACCTGGGCCCGGCGAGTATCGCGGCGGGCACCAGTACATGCACACTATCAACGGCCGTGCCTACGAAGAGTGGTCTCCGCATTTCGAAGCGAAGCTCGGCGATCGCGTCCGCTGGAGGGTCATCAGCATGGGACAAGAATTTCACACGTTCCACGTCCACGGGCACCGATGGACTGGCTCGGACGGCGTTCTCACGGACAACGTCACACTCGGCCCGGGAACGTATTTCACGTTCGACTGGAAGGAGGACGCGGTGGGCGACTGGCTCTACCACTGCCACGTGCCGAACCACATGGAGGGTGGAATGATGGGGCTTTATTCTGTGAAGTAGGCGCCCACGACACCTGGAAAAAAATAGGCCTTGACCCTGGAGCGACAATAGGGCGCACAATTGACACGCACCTCCATCCAATTCTCCTCGCGCGGGCAGCGTTGGTAGTCGCTGCCGTTCGACTTCATTCCCGACCCCCAAATAGGCTGCCAACCATGAAAAAAATCACCATATTCCCGCTCGTCATCTTGGTCGGTTGCGGCTCGACCGGCTCCGGCACTGGAGTTGGTGGAGACGGAGGGCAAGATCCAGGACAGGTTCGAGCCGACGATCCCAGAATTGAGAAGCGCGACGTCAATCCTCAGGGCAAGGCGTATCCCTCAGGCCCCTATGGCACCGGGAAGCGGGGCTCGCCTACTGGCCAAGTACGTGGGGACACGATCGAGAACTTTCGGTTCCTCGGCTACCCGAAGTCCGACAAGGCCGGGGGGCTCAAAACTGTGGCCCTCGTTGACTCCTTCAATCCCGATGGTGCGAACGGCAACATCAAGCTGATTCATATTCAGGCCGCAGGAGCCTGGTGTGTGTACTGTCGCAACGAGCAGGACATGGTTACGCCGAAGATGTCCGAGATCGAGGGCAAGGGAGTCGTGTGGCTCACCGCTGTCGTTGAAGGAACGAAACAGGGCGGTGCCGCTGAGATGGTTGACCTCGACAATTGGTTGACGCGCCACAAGACGGTGAACACCGTCGTCATCGACTCCGCAAACAAGAATCTCGGTGTCTTTTTCCGTCAAGCTGCACTTCCGTGGAACGGCTGGGTCGATGCGCGCACGATGGAAATCCTTGCGTACCAAGAAGGAGCTCCGCAAAACTACGACGCGCTGGCCTCAGATATGGATGGGTGGTTGAAGTTCGTCGACGCGAATCCGGTACAGAAGTGACGCCTTTTCGGGCCGACGCGGCTCTACTGAAATAGAAGCTTGTGGCAATGCTACCTGCATACGGCGGTGCAAGCGCTCACGACACAACCATCGCGCTCTCCCGCTTTACTTTGGCAGTTGGGAGCCCGGGCGTAGCACGCATCGACACAGCCGCAGTCGTTTTTGCAGCCTACGACGCACTGATCGAGCGCGTCGGTACACGTCGGCTCGCGAAGCACGGCGGTGTGCTGATCCACGCACTTGGCCGCAAATTCTTCTAGCCCAGGGCACTGGCATTCCTGCAGCTTCGCGGCGGCGGTGCACTCGATGCATCTCTTGGTCGTCGCGCGGGTCCAGGTACTGCGATTGTTGCACGCGGTCCGCACGTCGTTAGGTGTCTGCGCATCGGAGTCCTGGTTGCTACAGGCGATGACGAACACGAGCGTCGCGGCGAACGATGGTAGTCGCTTCATGCGTCGTAGCTTTGCGCTGCGCTGCGTACGATGTCAATCCGATGCATAGCGCGACGAGCTACGCTGCAGCAGTGAAATCATGTGCATTCGCACTTCGATTGCATTGGCAAAGCAGCGCGCTCGAAATGGCGTCGCCGCCACGTCCACGAGAACGAGAGGGAGCACCGCACCTGCTTGCCGAACAGTGAAAATCAAGCCGAAAAAGGCGGAAAAATGGGTTGGGCGCCTGCAACACATCCTTCCTTGACCCTGGAGTCATGTACGGGGTGCATGATGACGGCATGGAACGAACCAAGCTGACGGTCGGCGTGCTTGCCGAGCGCTCCGGCGTCGGCATCGAGACCTTGCGCTTCTATGAACGAGAGGGTCTTCTCCCGACGCCCGCGCGGTCACGAGCAGGATATCGGCTGTACTCCGAGGATACCGTTGAGCGCGTGCGCTTCATTCGGCGTGCGAAAGAGCTTGGCTTCACCCTCGAGGAAATCGTCGAGCTGCTCGCGCTCAAGGTTACCCATGGCAAGTCATGCCATTCCGTACGGGATCGTGCGTTGGCGAAGCTCAGCGACATGGACCGCAAGCTCAAGGACCTTCGGCAGATGCGCCGTGCGCTCAACGCCGTCGTCCAGCGCTGCAGCGGGGAAGAAGGCATCGACGATTGCACGATTCTGGACGCTCTCTCGACCGGCCCCCTCCGACCGAAGGCCAAGGCGAATGCGAAGCAGGTCCTCCGTTGAACCCGCGGCTACGCGGTATCCTGCCTGTGGCAGTCGCCGCCGCAGTTTTCCTGTGGCCGACGAACGCGCAAGCGCAGACGCAGTCGTGTGCGAAAGTCGGGCGTGACAATTTGGCTCCTTGCGCGCTTGCGGCAAGCCTGGTCGTTCGCGGCGAAGCGAAGCTCGGGGAGGCTCTCGAAGGGCGTCGTGTTGCGAATGGAATCGTGCTCCCTGCCAATCCTGTTCTGTCGTTCAGCGCCGCTCAGCGCAAGGGAGGCACACCCGACCAGAGCGGCTTCAACTGGTATGCATCGCTCTCACAGGAAATCGAGATCGGCGGTCAGCGCGGTGCACGCGTGCGCTCTGCAGATGCTGCGCTCGACGCGCAAGAAAAGAAGGTACGGCTCTCGAAGCGGGAAGCAGTCGCTACAGCTTGGACGGCCTACTTCGAGGTCCTTGCCGCAAAAGAGTATCGCGCGCTCGTAGAGGAACTTGCCCACGCGTCTGAGCGAGTCGGCGTTGCGACCAAGGCAAGAGCAGAACGGGGACTTGCCCCCACCCTCGACGCAGATCTCGCCGAAGTGGCTGCCGTTCGAGCAGCACAAGCAAAGATTGCGGCCCTACAAGCGCTGGCGAGTGCCGAGGCAAAGCTCAAGTTCGCACTAGGGCTGGCCCCCGAAGGCTCCCTCGAAGCCCAAGGTGAGCTCCTGCCTTTGCCGGGTTTGACCCAGGCGACCGCGAAGTTCCCTCCGATTTCAGCGCGCCTCGAGTTTCAAAGCGCGACGGCAGATCAGCAATCAATGCTCGCGCGCGCGCAAGCACTTCGTCGAAGCCGCATTCCGAGTCCGAGCGTGTCCGTGTTCGTTCAAAATGACGGTTTCAACGAAAGAGTACTGGGCTTGGGACTAGCCCTACCCATTCCGCTGCCGGCGCCGGTCGGTCGGACATACGCAGGAGAGATCATGGAGGCGGAGGCGCTTGCCGATCGCGCAGGGATCGAGCGGCAGCGCTTCGCACGCGCCATTGAACTCGAGACTGTCGATGCAACGAATGCGTATCAGGCTCAGCTGCGCATCGTGGAGTCCCTCTCGACAGAGAAGAAGAAGGCCGTGGAACGTAGTCTTCGGGACCTGAGAACAGAGGTCGAAGCGGGGCGCGTCGCCGTTCGCGATGCCATCGCAGCTCAACAGGCGATGATCGAGCTCCTTCAAAACGACGTGAGCCAGCGAAAGAATCTTTGCCTCGCTTCCGTACGTCTCGCGCTCGCGCTGGGCGTTTCCTTGGAAGGAGGCTCGCAATGAACAAGCGGATGCTGGCGGCGATGACCGTGCTGCTTCTTCTCGGTCCTGCGTGCTCGAAGAAGGAAGCTCCCGCGAACAACGATGCCGGGCAGAAGACTGTCGAAGAGCACAAGGACGAGCCCGAGCACGAAGCACTTCCCAAGAAGGTGAAGTTGTCCGAGAAGGTCGTTGCCGACGCGAAGATCGAAACCGCTCTCGCGGTGAAAGAAGTGCTGGCGATTACATTGGCGCTGCCCGGTGAGGTGTCCGTGGACCCGGACAAGAGTGCTCGCGTCTCGAGCCCGGTCGCCGGTCGCGTCGGGCAAGTGTTCTTCAAGGAAGGTAGTCGCGTCGAAAAAGGAGCGCCTCTCGCATCCGTGCGCATTCCGGATCTCGCGAAGGTGCGTTCCGCGTACGCGGGCGCGAGCTCTCGGGCGGCCTCGGCTCGGACCAATGCGAACCGCCTCGAGGAACTTTCGAAGAAGGGGCTGGCGGCAAATCAGGAATTTCTGAACGCCAAGTCGGAGGCGGATGCACTCGAAGCAGAAACCCGCGCCCTTGGGGAGCAACTTCGAACGCTAGGGCTGAGCACCGGAGGTGGAGGGTCGGAACTCGTCTTGCGGGCTCCGATCGCGGGCGTCGTCGTTTCGCGGTCGGCGGTCGTGGGACAGCCAATCGGGACCGACGAAACGATCGCGAGCATCGCCGACCTGTCCGAGGTGTGGTTCCTGGCGCGAATCTTCGAGAAGGATCTCGCGGGCGTCAAAGTTGGCGCGAAGGCGGAAGTTCAGCTCAATGCCTTCCCCAAGCAGCGGTACACGGGCGCGGTCGAATACGTTGGTCGCCAAATCGATCCCATTGCTCGCACGCTGACGGCGCGCATTCGACTCACTGCAACGGACGACTCGCTACGTCTCGGCCTCTTCGGCATTGCCCACGTTGCCGTGGGCACGGAGCAAGGCGAGCCCGTTCTCGTGGTCCCTCGCACGGCTGTGAGCGATGTAAGCGGCAAGCCCGTCATCTTCGTTCGCCAGCCGGATGGAGACTTCGAGCTGCACGACGTTGTTCTAGGGCAGTCCAACCTCGGCAAAGTTCAGGTCCTGTCTGGATTGCGAGAAGGGGAGCGCGTCGTCACGTCCGGGGCGTTTACGATCAAGAGTGCCATCCTTCGCGGAAGCCTCGCCGAGGAAGATTGAGATGCGCTTCCTCTCCGCTGTCGTCGCGTGGTCGCTGAAAAATCGCGCAATCGTTCTGCTAGCGACGCTGCTGTTCGTGATTTTCAGCGTGCGCTCAGCGATGTCGCTTCCGATTGACGCGGTGCCCGACATTACGAACGTGCAGGTACAGATCATCACGGCGGCCCCCGCACTCTCTCCCGTCGAAGTGGAGCAGTACGTCACCGTTCCGGTGGAGCGCGCCATGGCTGGCGTTCCACACTCCACCCAGGTCCGGTCCATCTCGAAGTACGGGCTCTCTGTCGTGACTGTCGTTTTCACCGACGACACGAACATCTACTTTGCCCGTCAGCTCGTCAGCGAACGTATGCGCGAGGTGCAAGATGCCGTCCCTGCACAGTACGGGAAGCCCGAGATGGGACCCATCACCAGCGGCCTCGGGGAAGTCTTTCAATTCGTCGTGCGCAACGACTCGCTCTCGCTCATGGAGCGCGAAGAAATCCTCGACTGGCAGATCGCGCCTCAACTGCGTACGGTCCCGGGGGTCATCGAGGTCAATAGCTTCGGGGGAGAAGAACGGCAGTATCAAGTTACCCTCGAGCCCACACGCCTTCAGGCAGCCGGCGTCTCGGTCGCGCAGGTGATCAGCGCTCTGGAGAAGTCCAACCAGAACGCGGGCGGTGGCTACATTCAGCACAACCGCGAGCAGTTCGTGATCGGAACCGACGGCCTCGTCAAGAACCTCGACGACCTTCGGAATGTCGTCATCGGTGCAACCCCGCAGGGAGTTCCGATCACCGTGTCGACGGTGGGAGATGTGCAGTTTGGCCCCCGCCTGCGACGGGGTGCCGCAACGAAAAATGGTCAAGGTGAGGTGGTCGTCGGTGTCGCGATGATGCTCCTCGGGGAAAATTCGAGGACGGTGACGACGGCTGTGAAGGCAAAGCTTGCGGCGCTCCAGCCTTCGCTTCCAAAGGGGACGATCGTCGAGCCGTTCTATGACCGATCGGTCCTCGTCGACCGCACCATCCACACGGTCGGCAAGAATCTTCTCGAGGGGGCGCTACTCGTCATCGGTGTGCTCTTTCTCCTGCTCGGCGACCTGAGGGCCGGGGCGGTCGTCGCGGCGGTCATTCCCCTCGCGATGCTGTTCGCGATCATGATGATGAATCTTCTCGGCCTGTCCGGGAATCTGATGAGCCTCGGCGCTGTCGACTTCGGTCTCCTTGTCGACGGAGCGGTCATTATCGTCGAGAACGCCGTGCGACATCTCGGCGAAAGGCGCGCGCTTCTCGCGCGGGGTATGTCTGCCGAAGAACGCTCCGAAACCATTCTATCTTCGACGGTGGAAGTGCGCAGAGCGAGCGTTTTTGGTGAAGCCATCATTGCGATCGTCTATGTGCCGATCTTGGCGCTTATCGGCATCGAGGGGAAGCTCTTCAGGCCGATGGCCATCACGGTGCTCCTGGCGCTCGCCGGCGCCTTCATTCTTTCCGTTACCGTCGTTCCCGTCCTCACGAGCTACCTCGTTACTCCCAAAGAGCACGGAGAAACGTGGCTCATTCGCAAGGCGAGCGCGATTTACGCACCGCTTCTCCGCGGCGCTATGCAGCGGCGCTATGTGCCGGTCGGTGTTGGGGTGGTAGCTCTGGCATGCGCTGCTCTTCTTGCGACACGTCTTGGCGCAGAGTTCGTTCCTCAGTTGGACGAGGGGGACCTCCTCGTCGAGGCGCGTCGACTTCCTGGGATTTCGATCGACGAATCGGTAGCGACATCCCTAAGGCTAGAGCGTGCGTTGTTGTCCCTGCCAGAAGTCGACCACGTGGTAAACAAGATTGGCGCACCGGAGGTGGCAACAGATCCCATGGGGATCGAACAGTCTGACGTGTTCATTGGCCTCAAGGACCGCGGAGCGTGGCGTCGCGGGATGACGAAGGCGAAGCTCTCGGCTGAGATGTCGAGAGCAATCGAGGAAGAGGTGCCCGAAGTCGTGGGCGCCATCTCCCAGCCCATTCAAATGCGGACGAACGAACTCGTTGCAGGGGTGCGCTCGGACGTTGCGGTTCTCTTGTACGGCACTGATCTAGACGAGCTTCGCTCCCTCGGCGACAAGGTGGCGACCGCAGTTCGAACGGTGCCAGGCGCCGTCGACGTTCGGGTCGAGCAAGTCGCGGGTCTCAAATACCTGCGTGTGATTCCGGATCGCGCAAAGTTGGCTCGCTACGGGCTTACCATCGAGGACGTGAACCAGATTACCGAGACGATGGCTGTTGGCTATGGCACCGGAGACGTGCTCGAGGGCGAGCGGCGCTTTGGAATTCGGGTCAAAATGCGCCACGGTTACGCTGGGGACCTCGAGCCGCTACGCATGCTTCCGCTTCGTTCGGTCACGGGACAGGTGGTCCCCCTCGGAGATGTTGCCGACCTCAGACTCATCGAGGGGCCCGCGCAGATTAGCCGCGAAGCTCAATCCCGAAGGCTGTCGGTGGAGTTCAACGTTCGCGGCCGGGATCTGCTCTCGGTCGTTCACGACGCGCAAGCCGCCGTCGCGAAACGCGTCGTATTGCCGACCCGCTACCGTGCAGAGTGGGGAGGGCAATTCGAACATTACTCGGAGGCGAAGACACGCCTTTCCTTGGTCGTTCCGCTCGCGTTTGCCCTGATCTTGTTCCTCCTGTGGATGGCCTTTCAGTCCATGCGAAGTGGACTCCTGATCTTTTTGAATATCCCTTTCGCCATCGTGGGGGGCGTTGTCGCACTGTGGGCAAGGTCGATCCCATTCTCGATCTCGGCTGGCGTTGGGTTCATCGCGCTTTTCGGGGTCGCGGTGCTTAATGGTCTCGTCCTCGTGTCTTCCGCGAGACAGCTCGAGGACGAAGGGACACCCCACGTCGAGGCGATTACGCGAGCTGCGGAGCAGAGGCTGCGCCCGGTTCTGATGACGGCGCTCGTGGCGGCGCTCGGCTTCATCCCTATGGCGTTTTCGACTGCACCGGGCAGCGAAGTACAGCGTCCGCTCGCCACGGTCGTCATTGGCGGTCTGGTGACGGCAACGCTGCTCACGTTGTTTCTGCTGCCAGTGGTCTACGCGTACTTCGGGCGGCCTCCGAAGAGCGTATCGATACGCGCATTCGCCGACGCGGGCGCGAAAAGTTCAAGGAGTCGGGAATGAAAAGTTGCTGCGAACCGAAGACGTCCGAACCCAGTGCGCCCGCCGTGGGAGCGTCCTGTTGCGCCGCCAAAGAGTCCGAGCTCGCCCAACTTGGGGCCCACGCCGACATTCGGCGCGTGCTTGTCGTCGTACTCGCGATAAACCTGACGATGTTCTTCGTGGAATTTGGTGCGGGTATGGCCGCGCAGTCGACTTCGCTCATGGCGGATTCTGTGGACATGCTGGGCGATGCCATCGTCTACATCCTGAGCCTCTATGCGCTCAAGAGAAGTCTGCGCTGGCGTGCCGGTGCGGCAGTGCTGAAAGGCGCAATCATCGCGCTCTTTGGCGTGTCCGTCGCCATCGAAGTCGCGATGAAGCTCGTGCACGGCGTCACCCCGCAAGCGGGGATGATGCTTGCCTTCGGTCTGCTCGCACTTGGCGCGAACCTGACCTGTCTCACGATGCTCTATCGACATCGCAATCGCGACGTAAACATGTCGAGTACCTTCGAATGCTCTCGCAACGACGTTATCTCCAACGGCGGCGTGCTCATTGCTGCGGGAGCCGTTCGTCTCCTCCGAAGCGGGTGGCCGGACATCATCGTGGGCGCCGCCATTGCGATCCTCTTCTTTCGTTCTTCCGTCCGCGTTCTCCGGAGGGCGTGGCCGGAGTTTCGTGTTGGGCGTTCGACGTTGGAGACGGCCGCAAATGGATAGCTCTCATGGGTCATAGTCACCAGCACGGCGAAAAGGGACACAGCCACGGACCGAAGACGTACGGCCGTGCTTTTGCGGTGGGTATCTCCCTCAACACGATTTTCGTCGTCGTCGAGACCATCTACGGGATCGCTTCCCATTCCGTCGCGCTCGTCGCGGACGCTGCGCACAACTTGAGTGACGTGCTGGGACTCGTATTCGCGTGGGCCGCAGTGATTCTCGCGCGTCGTAAGCCATCACGTCGTCGAACGTATGGCTTGCGGAAGTCGACGGTGCTCGCCGCGCTCGCAAATGCCGTTCTCTTGCTGGTCGCCATCGGCGGCGTTGCATGGGAAGCCGTTGGCCGCCTCCGTACTCCAGCTCCCATCGAAGGAAAGACCGTCATCGCGGTCGCGGCGGTGGGCGTGGTCATCAACGGAGTCTCGGCAGCGCTGTTCGCGAAAGGCCAGAAGGGTGATGCGAACGTTCGCGGGGCGTTCTTGCATTTGGCTTCTGATGCCGCGGTTTCCCTCGGCGTGGTCATTGCAGGCGTGGTCATCCTGCGCACGGGCTGGATGTGGCTCGACCCGGTGGTGAGTATGCTCATTTCGCTCGTGATCCTCATTGGTACCTGGGGCCTGTTGAAGCAGTCGGTAAACCTTGCCCTCGACGCGGCGCCTGAGGGCATCACCCCGGAAGCAGTGTACGAGTATCGAGCCAGTCGGCCCGGCGTGCAGGCAGTGCACGATTTGCATATCTGGGCGATGAGCACTACCGAGACCGCGCTCACGGCTCATATCGTCATGCCCTTCGACGCCAATGGGCCGCAGTTACTTGCCACCGTCGCCCGCGCTCTTCGCGACGACTTTGAGATTCAACATTCGACCCTGCAGGTTGAAGCGCCCGACGCGCCGGAGGAGTGCCTTCTCGCGCCGGAGGAGACGGTATGACGGTACAAAGGAGACTGGATGTCATGAAGACGAAGACACGCGCACGACTGCTCGTTGCAGCAACGGTTGGTTTCCTTGGCGTTGGCGTGGTGGCGTGTTCGAGCCACCACGACTCAGACGTTGATGCGGGGCCCGGCGAGGACATATCGGACGTGCTCTACGAGGGAGGTACCAACGACGAAGCCTTGAAGGCTCTCGTGGCGAGCCAAGCTCAATCCACGGTGAGTCTCGCGTTCACCGCTCCGGTGGAGGCGCAGAAGGTGCCGAAAGGAACGCCGTTCGCATTTGCCTGGTCTGAGCTCAAGCAAGCCTCGCTCTCGCCTACACGTCGACAGCGCTCCTGGAGCGATCGAGCGCTCGAACTCTTGGAAGGGACAGCTTGGGCGCACGGCGAGCCGGTTAACGGCCCGGGTTTCCTCGTGACATTCTCGACTGCCACGAAACCGAAGTTGGTACGGCTCTTCACGACGAAGATGACCTTCACCCCGATTGAGGTGGTGTGGAGCAAGCTCGCTTCCGTGAACGAGCCCATTCAAATCCGCGTTCGTGCCGCCTTCTTCGAAGAGAG
Organism: Polyangiaceae bacterium; assembly: GCA_046351415.1. Classification (GTDB taxonomy): domain Bacteria; phylum Myxococcota_A; class Polyangia; order Polyangiales; family Polyangiaceae; genus JABFRG01. Next base: position 154,381 of record JAXLYO010000014.1, read on the forward strand.
TCGTATCGCTACAGGTGGTGGCCCATTTCAGGGGCCCATTCGTGCCTTCACGATCGTACCGTGATGCAGACATCGATGTTGTACCGACTTGCGCTCATCATTCCGCTCGCCTGTGGTAGCGGCGCTCCTCCAGGCGACGCTCCTTACGATGGACCTCCCGCATACCCGAATCGCCGCGCCCCGCTCGAGCTTCCAGCCGGTGAGATTGGGTTCGTCACGAATTCGTACTCGGACACGGTCGACGTCGTGGAGCTCGCGACGTTGAGACGAATCAGAACGTTTCCCATCGGCCGCATTCCCTACGACATGGATGGCCCACATCACTTGCGGATCCATGAAGCCTCGGACTCCATCTACGTGCCGCTCACGTACCCCAACCTGCGCTCGCCTGCGTCAACGGGGCCGCACTCGGAGCATGGAACGGGAACGCATGCCGGCTACATTCAACGCTTTGCACTTTCCGACTTTCGTGACCTTGGCGCCGTTCGCGTCGACGAAAGTCCGGGAGACATCGCGGTATCCGACGATGGGCGTCGCGTCGTGGTGACGCACTTCGATCTGGCGCGCGGTATCAGCAAGGGAATTCCCATCGATGAACGCCGTTCGTCCATCGTGTCGCTCGATTCGCCGAAGAACTTCGAGAGCGCCAGCGTTCCTGTCGTACGCACGCGCATGTGTCGCGCCATGCACGGCGTCGTTCTTTCCCCGGGGAGCGGCAATATTGCCTACGCCGCCTGCTATCTCGATGACGCGATGGTTCGTATGGATCTCGTCACGAAAATCTTCGTTGTAAAGCCATTGGGGACGGCCTTGTCGACCGCCGATGCGCCCGAGATTGGTCCCTATGCAGTGTCGATGCCCCCGTCCGCCAAGCTTCTCGCTGTGACGACCACGCCGACGAAGGACTTGCGATATCTTTCAACAGAAACACTCGAACCGACAATGCCGCCCACGCCTCTCGGAGGTGCGGGGTACTTTCCCGCATGGTCGCCGGACGAGAGGTTGATCTACGTGCCGACTCAGGGGGAAGACGGACTGCGGATCGTGGACGTAGCGACCGGAAAGCTCTTGCAACAGCGAGTGTTCTCACCGGCCGAATGTGAGAAGCCACATGACGTGCATCTGTCACGGGATGGCAAAAGGCTCTACGTCGTGTGCGAGGGTGATCACGCGGGTGTTGGGGCGCTCGTTTCGATGGACACGACCAGCCTCGAAGTGACGGGACGCATGACGCTAGGGGTTTACCCCGATCGACTTGCCGTTGTGGTACGACCATGAAGACCTCGACGAAATGGCTCTTCGCGCTGGCGATTCTGGCGCCAACCGCAGTGTCTTGTGGTGGCGAGGAAGCGCCTCGGACCGCGGCTGAAAGGGGGCGCGCGCTCGTATCGGACTCAAAGGTGTCTCGCTCCACCTTGAACTTTGCGGCGTGCACCACTTGTCATCGGTTCGACCCTTCCGAGAAGCCAGGCGCGATACTCCCTGGAGCTACTCTTGCGGGCTCAACGTTGCGCCCTACGTTTTGGTCAGGGCAGGAGACGGATCTTCTACGCTCGATCAATCAATGTCGTTTTTTCTTCATGTCGTCGAACACACCGTGGATGCCGAACGAGGAAAATGCCCAGGACGTCTACGCGTTCCTTCTCAGCCTCGAAGGTGGTGCGGGAGAGGGGCTCCGCCGTTCCATTCCGTTGACGATGCCTCGCGACATCGTCGACCTTCCGGCAGGACGTTCAGCGGACGGTCGGGGCGTATACGACCGCGCGTGCAAGGCCTGTCACGGCGAAGCGCACAGCGGGAGTGCTCGTATTCGTGCAGGTCTTCCCATTCTTCCGGAGGAAACCGTGGACAAGCACGCGTACTTGAATTCACGTGATGCGACGCGCCTCGTGTTCATCGAAAAGACACGCCATGGTGGCTTCTTCGGGTATGGCGGCTCGATGCCGCCGTTTGCGTTGGAGGTCTTGCCAAATAGCGATCTTGCAGCGCTCCTCGCTTTTCTTGGTCTCTATTGATGGCGCCTGAAAGGGCGTCGGCGCAAACGGGTTTCTCGAGCAATTGATGGGGAATGGATACCGCTTGACCCTGAAGCGACAACAGGCGGCATACTCAATATGCGGCTATGATCTTGTCGAACCAAAACGCGCCGAGAATCGCGTCGCCGTCAGGGTGTTCGGCCACCGCAGATCCTCTCGAATCATGAAAACCTTTTCCTTCGCTTTGCTCATCACCTTGCTCGGGTGCGGGCCGATCGGCCTTGGCGGCACCGCTTCTGGAAAGGATGGTGAAGGCGAGGATCGCACGGACGCCGGAGGTAACGGTGCAGACGTAAACCCGCAGGGTAGCCCGTATCCCGCCGGCCCGTACGGCGTCGGAAAACGGGGTTCTCCGACCGGCAAGGTGCGCGGTGACACGATCAAGAACTTCAAATTCCTTGGCTATCCGAAATCCGACAAATCGGGGGGACTGAAGACCGTGGCGCTTGCCGACTGGTTCAATCCCGACGGACGCAACGGAAACTTCAAGCTGATTCACATACACGCTGCGGGCTCCTGGTGCATCTACTGCAGGAATGAGCAGGACATGGTTACGCCGAAGATGCCAGAAATCGAAGCCGCGGGTGTGGTGTGGCTTACCGTTGTCGTCGAAGGTGAAACACCGGGGGCAGTGGCCGAGATGGTGGATCTCGACACTTGGGTGGCGCGCCACAAGACCGTGAATACGGTCGTCATCGATTCGGCCAACAAGAATCTCGGCAGCTTTTTTCGCCAGGCTGCCGTTCCATGGAACGGGTGGGTTGACGCGCGGACGATGGAGATCTTGACGTACCAAGAAGGAGCTCCGCTGAACTACGGCGCAATAGCTACCGAAATAGAAGCCTGGCTGAAGTTCATCGAGATGAATCCGGTCCAGTGAGGCGTGGTCACCCGCTTACGGCTGGACGCCTATTGTTTGGCGCTGCGGAGAGCGTAAGAAGTGTTGCCTGTCCGTTAGGGCAGCGGCTCCGCGGTAAGCACCTGGAGGAACGGAACCAATTCGTCCGCGTGGGTTTGAGCAAACTGCGGGAGCCATGGTTCTGTATCTCCGACGGCTCGAGGGTCGGAAAGCGGGATGCCCGCCGTTCCATATGCTCGTGCGACATCCTGGAGTGTCGCCAATGTCCCTCCATGTCCGAAGGGCGCGCTTCCAGCGATGCCTCGAAGGCCCGTAGTTTTGAAGGAGCCGAGCTGCGCGGGCAACGAAGTGAGTCCGGGATGGGGTTGTGCGAACTCACTTGCCAAGAGCTGCCCCACTCCGTCGATCCGGCCACGGTCCGCCTGCGTATCTTGACGACCGGTGGGGTAGCGGTCGGGATGGAAGGCGTCGTCCGTGAGGCGCGGGCCCCAGTGACATTGCACGCAGCCCGCCCCAAAGAAGCCGGCGAGGCCTCCTTTTTCCGCGGTTGAGAGGGCATTCAAATCGCCACCGATGTAGGCGTCGAGCTTGTTTGGCTTCACACGTAGCGTGCGTTCGTAAGCGGCGATGGCTTTGCCGACGTTGACGAAGACCGCGGTGACGGTCTTCTGATCCGCGGTCGTCATAGATTGCCAACTTGCGTCACCCGGTTTTCCCCCTGCGGGGAAACGGCCGAGGTCGGAGAGATCTGGCGCTGGCCCGAAAACATTCGAGTAGGCGGCGGCGAAGTTGTCGAGCGTCGCGTGAACGACGTGCAGCCGCGACCCACCAAACTCTTTGTCGTTTTCGAATGGTCCGAGCGCCTGCATCCAGAGCGTATCTGCGCGTCCGTCCCAGAACTGCCAGGGAGAGTGTGCAGCCAGTGCAATCGCGGGGGAATTTCTGTCGAGCTTCGAGATGCCCGCGGTCGACTGCGGGAGCCCATCCTGGAAATCCTTCTTGTCGTCGTGACACGACGCGCAAGCAATGTTGCCCGATGGCGAGAGCCTCTTGTCGAAGAACAACTGCTTTCCGAAAGCTGCCGCAGCGGGATCATCGGCCTTTGCGTTCGTGGGATCGGCCGGCGGTGCTCCGGGGACCGTCATGTCGTGCAGGAGGTCCCACTGATTGCGAAAGAAGATCCCGTCGAACTTCTCCTCCTTTGGGAAGGATGGAGATCCTCCGCCGTCGAGCTCGGCGAGTTCCTGCCGCATTCGAACTTCGAGGAGTTGAGGGTCTGGATCGTGCATGTAGTTCCGGACCCGCATCGTTCGCGTGTCGACAAGGATGACGAGAGGCAAGGGGCCTCGTCCAGGGTCGACTGCGCCCAACTGATAGCTGGGGTCGAGAGCTACCGTTTCCGGCGTGTCGATGAGGGTGCGATAAACGGAAAGGTCGGCCAGGGTCGGCGCGTCGTTGTCGCGGTTGGAGACCTGGAGGTCGAGCCACTGAAGTCTCGAGCCTACGTCGAGCTTCTTGAAGTCGCCGGTATGCTTCAGATGCCAAAGGCACGTCCCGCACCAGGGCGCTCCGACACGAATCACGAGGAGGCGCGACTTCGCTGCACACGGCTCGAAGTAGTCGTGAAGCGCCACGTCCTGCGGTGCCCCTTTGAACGACAGATCCGGTGGCGTCTCCAAGATGCCGAACTGGTACTTCACGGCCGGGTACACTCCGTCGACGCTCTTACCGTCTACACAAAGCGGGTGCCCCGCGTCCGTTCGCGCCGCATCTTTCACGAGCACGTCTGGTCCGGCATCGTTCGGGGGCTGGGCGTTCGGGGACGCGTCCCCACATGCGACGAACCCCGCAAGGAGAAGCGCGCCTGCCATCAGGCTGCTGCGGGATCCGTAGGAGGTCTTGGATGCTCGGTCGCGCTTTGAAAGGGGCATAGTGATTTCAGGGAGATCGTTGATACGCTCACGCGCGACGAAGGACGAGCGCGGAGGGGACGAGTGTTCCGACCAAACCAAGGCCGAGACCCACCACTCCACCGTAGCCCACGCACGAGCAACCGAGGGAGCCTACGAGCATGGTGAGCCCACTCGCCGCCGCGATAAAAGTTACCTTGGCTTCCACGAACCGAGATGCCCGCGCGACGACGAACCCGGCAATTCCGCCGCCCACAGCGCAGGCTGGAACGCACAAGGACATGCAGCCGCTCGCGGTGCACACGTGCCCGTACGACTGCGCTGCCAGGGCGAGGGCGAGGGGCACGACGCCGGCCACAACGCCCGGAAAAACTGTACGGCCCAACGTTTGACCGCGCCACAAGCAAAACCACGAGAAAACCAGGAGACCCGCGCCGAGCACCAGCGCTGTGTGCACGCGGCCGCCGAGGCACGCGACAAGCACCGAGATCGATGCGACGGAGAGCGCGACGATCGCTGCTCGCAGAGCCCGACCGCGTTCGTAAGCTCGCTCAGCCCGCACGAGGCGGGCACGGAGCTCAACAGGTTCAAGCGTCATAGGAGCTTCCTCCACGCGTCGCGCAGGCGGGCGAGGGCCCGCTCCTTTCGTTTGCGGACCGCTGGGGGTTGGGCTGCACGCATGTCGTCGAGGAATGCGCCCTCCAGGACTTCCTGGTCGGCAGTCGAAAGACTTTCGAAGCTTTCGCGTAGTGCCATCATCATTCGACCTTCCAAGGCGCTTTCTTCTGGGGTTCGCTCGTTCGAGGGGAGGGCCTCGGCCCTTTCGATGTTCACGAGGCGCGTCGCCTGGCGCCTCCGTTGCTTGAGAAGCGTTCGGCACTCCCAGGATGCGATGGAGAAGGCCCAGGCGAGCGCGGGGCGGGTCGCATCATAGTGGCTGGCCTGGGAGAAGATCTTCTCGAGGGCTACTTGAGCGACGTCGTCGGCGTCGGGGGCACTCTCCAGCACACGGCGGGCGAAACGAGTCAGCTCCGGCCATAGAAGCTCGAATACCTCGCGGGTCGCGCTTCGGTCGCCATCCGCCAGGCGCGTCATTGCCTTATCGAGCCGGAGCTGCGAATCGCTGTGCATGGGCCGCCCGAGACCGAGCGAGCTCGGCCCTGGTCGGAGAGGTTAGCGGGACGCGGCGCGGTTGGCGCCGTGGTGGCAACATGCTGCGCCGGGCTTGCAACAAGCTGCCCCGAGCGCGCAGCAATCGTTCGAAAAATAGTCCTTCGCGAGCTTGGCACCTGTGCCCAAGGTCGCCGCGAGCATGACGCCTGTGAGGACTTTGATTCGGTTCGCGCGTAGCCAGTTCATCATTGGGTGGTGATCTCCTTGTAGAGATTAGGCGCGGACGCCCGATTCGTGACGAACTTTCGTTCGCACCGCTTCGAGATGCCACCGGATTGCCCAACCTTTGCCCACGACCCGGTTTTGCAACCTACGCAGCGCATGGATATCGTTCGGATTTTTGCCGAAAGGCCCGCGGGCTGTTAACCGCCGGGTCGTAGGTTCGAGTCCTACAGTCGGA
>JAXLYO010000015.1:0-145493 GCA_046351415.1 Polyangiaceae bacterium
CTGCGCCGCACACGGAGCCATTTTTCTCTCGTCGCCAACCAACGGCGAGGGTCGGTAAACAGAAGCCCCCAAGGAGCGATCCGAGGGGGCTTCGCCGTTTCTCCCCAGAACTCCGGGCGTTTCGCGCGCTGGCTCTTCTCTTAAAAGGGGGGCAGGGCCGAGTTTTGTCTTTTGTTAGCCGCACAGGGCTTTGACCCTCAAGCGGTAGTTTTGGAAGTTTCGAAAGCCGAAGGCTCGCCTGGAGATGAGCTCCATCTTGTTGTGGAGTCCTTCGGTGATGCTGTTGGTTTTGGTGAAGCGCCACATGCGTGCGATTTCGTCCTTCCAGGAGTCGAGGGTGGCGCCGAGGGTTTGCAAGGTTGAAATGGGTGTATCCTTCAAGCATTGAATGGCGAAGAGGAAGTCGGGTGCAACCTTCTTGGCTTGTTTCCTGGTGAGCTTCTTTAGGCGCATGAGGCTCGCGAGCTCCTGCTTGAAGTCGTAGAGGCGTTCGAGCAAGGGAAAGTCCTTGAGGTAGCTGCGCAGCCTCGGCCCCTGCTCCGGCTTCAGGTTCTCGGGGTGGCGTCGCATGAGCGAGACGAGGCCACGACTCCTGCGGCCCACGGGGTCGATGCCTTTCCATGCGTCGAGGAAGTGATGGTTGATGAGCCGCATGACGTGGAAGCGGTCGGCCACGATGAGTGCGTTGTCGAAGTGTCGCTTCACGATGCTTCGAAACGTTTCGGAAAGGTCCATGAGGACGACCTTCGTGCGCCATTTTGCAGGCATTTTCTCGAGGTAGGCGCTGAGACTCGCTTCACTGCGACCAAGCACGACGTCGTGCACCTTATGTGTGCGCAGGTTGGCAAATGTTGTGGCAAAGCCTTGCTTCTTCGTGAAGAAGTGCTCGTCGATGCCGAGGATGCGCGGTGCTTCGTTTCCTTCGACCTCGGCTGCTTTCCTACCGAGGAAGTGACGGTAGTAGCGCTCTACCGTTGCCCAACTCATCGCCAACGTGCGGCCGAGCGTCCGCTGACAGAGCCCTTCGTGATGCTTCTTGCCGACGTGATGCCGGAAGGACTCGCTCGACCGTTGGTAGGGAAGGATGCCGGGATACCGCGGATGAAAGTAGCGACCGCATCGACATCGATACTTGCCCGTACGGAACTCGAGCACCGTGAGCTTCTCGCCCACCGGGTGGTGCCGAACCCGCCGCGTCCAGCTGTCCTTCAAGCGAAGCTGCGTGCTGTCGCAGCCCGGACAGCGAATAGAACCCGTGTAGCGAACGCGGATCACCACAGGCTGAACATCCGAGACCTCTTCCACCGTAAAATCGGGAAGTTGAACGAGACCTTCTTCGAGAGACATACGCCACCATCATCACGTGATGGCCCGCGCCCCCCTTTTTGATGATGAGCCGGGCGTCGCTGCTCGCAGAGCTCCTTCACGAGCGCGTACGTCCGCGCGTCGATGATCGGCTCCACCGCCAACGTGATCCACTTCTCCGGCGGTTGCAGCTTGCCGCGATGATGCACGCCCCAGCGCACGACTCCACCTGCCGCCGATTGCTGGAGCGTCTGGATCACGGCGCCCTTGTCCCAGAGGTTGCCCTTCCGCGTCCGGAAGCCGCGCGCGTTCAGCGACTCCGCGACCTTCAACGCGCCACTCCCTGTGACGTAGAGCCGGTACATCGTGCGGAGGATCTCTGCTTCGGCGGGCTCGATCGCGAGCCTGTACCGCGGCTTCTTTCCAGTGTGCGCTTCGACAGGCACCTTGCAGAAGCCGTAGGGTGTGAGCCCGCCTGGGTAGAAGCCTTGGCGAACGGCCTCGCGCATGGCCGCAGCGGTGCGCAGTCCGTTCACCTCCGACTCGTACTGGTCGATGCATTCGAAGAAGCCCTCCATCAGCGTTCCCATCGGGTCCTCCGCGAGCTCCTGCGTGACCGAGAGCACGCGCACTCCGGCGCGGCGCAGCTCCTTCTTCACGACGCGCGCGTGCGTGGCGTCCCGCGTGAAGCGCGAGGTGTGATGCACGACGATTGCCGCGATCGTGCTGCCGGGCCGGAGTGCGTCGCCGAGCAGCTCGTTGAAGACGGCTCGATGAGTGTCGGTGCCCGACGCGCCGGGCTCGACGTAGTGGTGGTCAATGACGGCGTCGTGGTGAGCGGCGAATTCCTCCGTCGATCTCCGCTGGGCCGTGAGCGACAATTCCTTCTCGGCCTGCTCCACCGTGCTGACGCGGAGGTAGCTCACCCAGCGGGTGCGTTCAGCGCGCTTCGCCATCGCGTGCCTCCGTCGGCTCGACGGTCGGCGCTCTCGGCGCGCCGAATAGGCGGGCGAGTAGGGGTTCGACAACGGCGCGCTCCCACTCGTCGATTGCGGGAGGGAGCGGCGCGAGGCCGATGACTTCCAGGTGGGCGGGCTTCTTGGGGCGGGGTCGGCGCATGGTTGTGTCCTTTGGGGAGGGAAACGCGGTCTCCCTCGCCAAGACGAGACACGACATCGACCAGCCAGATGAAACCGGGCCGGAAGGGGGTGGGAACAGTGCTCCACAAGCTCGCCGCCGACGTCGAGCTGGCCACGCCCGAGCGGGAGCGGTGGATCGTCCAGACCGAGAGCTTCAACGACGCCCGCGGCCGCGTGCACCTCAAGCTGGCCGACGCGACGCCCGCCGAGGCCGAGCGGGGGATGGCGCTCCTCAAGAAGCTGGTGGGGTGAGGCTCCGCTCCACAAGCGTGATCGCACGCTCAGGGCACGCCACGACGCAGAGCCCGCACGCACGACAGGCATCGGCGTGTGGAGTTAGCGCCGTCTTCTTGCCGTGGACCCAGAGCCGGACCTTCACGAGGAGGGGCATCGCGCGGAACTGCTCGTCGCTCAAGTGCCCTATCGCAAAGACGTCGTACGGACAGACCGCGACGCAGTCGGCCTTCCCCTCGCAGGACCGAGGATCGACCTTCGGCACGAAGGCTCCGGGCTCGGCCTTGCAGTTGGCCCCCGGGCGGTCCGGGCGCTGCGCGGCTCGCCGCGCCTTCGCCGCATCGCGTGTCATGCGATCGACTTCCACGGCCCGACGAAGCACGCGACTTCCATCGCGCCCTTGTCGCTTTCGACGAGGGACGAGACGAAGCCAGTGAGCGCGCGCAACCGCTCGAGGAACGCCTTCACGCCAGGAAAGGAGGCATTGTCGACCACGACGAGGGCGCCCTCCGCGAGACGGGGCCCCAGAAGGTTCATCAGCGGGACGTAGAGATCGTTCCACCCATCGAGGAACAGAAAGTCGATCGCCCCCTCATCATGCGCGAGGGTCACCATCGCATCGCCCGCGCGAAGCTCGGCCACGTCGTTAAGCCCCGCCGCACTGAGGTTGGCCCGCGCCGCCTCGATCTTGTTCGGCTCGATCTCCGTGGTGACGAGGCGGCCGCCGTTGTCTCGTGCGGCCGCGCCGAGGTAGATGGCTGAGATCCCGAACGACGCGCCGAACTCGACGAGCCGCTTGGCCTTCGACGCCCTGGCGAGGGCGTAGAGCAGTTGCCCTTGGCCTCGCGTGACCGCGATGTACGCATCCTTCATGTGATGAGGCCGAAGGCCGAGGCCCATGCTCTTGGCGAAGCCGAGGGCGATGCGAGGACCGTCGGACGAAGCTTCTTCGTGAAGCCGGCGAAGTGCCTTCTCGATCGCCGGCGTCTTCAGGCTGTTCATCGACGCTCCATCAGAAGTGGGGATGAGCGTTGGCCGCCTCGCCTGCGGCGATGACGTCTTGCGTGACCATCCACTGGTCCGTGATCTTGCCACTGCTGTCGAAGCGAAAGATGTCGAAGACCACCTGCTTGCCGTTGGTCGTCTCCAGCAAGAGGTGCACGAACACCAGCTCGCCCGATGCCACCGTGCGCTTCACGTCGATCTTCGGCGATGCCGCGTTCATCCACGCCTTGAGTGCAGCCGCGTCTCCTCCCTCGGGACGGTGCACGCGAAATGACGACGCCAGGATGCGGTCGACCACCGCCTCGTCACGGCGCGAGATCCCGAGCTCCAGGAGCTCACGAGCGCGAGCGGCCTGTGTCGTGACTTGGCTGGCAGCGATCGCGGCGAAGCCGTCGCCGCCGCCTGAAATCATGACCTCCGCGGCCTCGGTCGGAGTGGGCGCGAGCGCGTCCCAGTGCTCGACGATCTGCTCGCCCTGGACGCGCCAGATGTCGACGCAGAGGAGCGGGTGCTCGCCGAGCGGGTTCGGCGCCGTGTAGAGCCCGTGGTAGGCAACGAGGTCACCTTGCGCGGCCCAGCGCTCGGCCCTCAGCCCGAACGTGAACGCGCACATCTCCTTCACGTGAGCAGCGCCATCCTTGGCCCACGGGTTGTGCTGCACGAAGGTTGGATGGAAGTACTTCTCCACAGACCTCTCGTCGTGGTGCACGAGGATCCCGTCCATCGCGTCCTTCACCAACTGGATGTTCTTCTTCTCGATTTCGCTCAACATGACAACTCTCCTCGTCTCGGTGGATGGTGACCTCACGTCAGCTGCGCTTCAGCACGATGCGCCCTCTCGCCTTGCCGCTCTCGAGGTGGTCGAACGCCGCGCCGAGCGCCTCGAAGGGGAAGACCTTGTCGATGGCAATGCGCAAGCTCGTGCTCTCGGCGGCGCGCGCGATGCGTTCGAGCCCCTCGGCGCTCGGTACGCTGAGGATCGGGACGAGGCGCGCTCCCGCCTTTGTGGCTCCTGCGTATGCGCCGCGCGTGATCAACGGCAGGAGAAGCCGCAGGATCAGGGCGCACGTAGCCCGGCGGCGACCAGCAGGTCTGCCGGGGGAGGCACATGTAGCGAGGCGGCGACGCCTCCGCGCTTCACGACGCGCCAGGATCGCTTGAGCGTCTCGCTGCCGACCGTGTCGAAGACGAAGTCCATGTCACGCGCGGTGTCTTCGAAGCGCTGCGTGCGGTAGTCGATGGCGTGCGACACGCCGATCGCACGGGCTCGCTCGAGGTCGCTCGTTCCGACTGTCGCGAACACTTCGGCGCCACGCTGGCTCGCGAGCTGAACCGCCATGGCGCCGACGCCGCCCACGCCACCGTGAATGAGCACGCGGCTTCCCTTGTCGACTTTGCCTGCGTCGAGGGCTGCGAGGGCGCAGAGACCCGGGAGAGGTAGGCATGCCGCTTCTTCCACGCTGAGCGCACCAGGACGCCGGGCCACGCGGTCTGCAGGAAGCACGACGTGCTCGGCGAACGCACCCATCCGATCCATCCCCGCGTACGCATAGACGGCGTCACCGACGCGCAGGGTCGTCACGTCGCTGCCGATCGCGACGACCTTGCCGGCGAGATCGCAGCCGAGGACGAAGGGCGGGGCAAACGGAAGCAGCATCTTCGGCTCGCCCTCGCGGGTCTTGAGGTCGACGGGGTTCAGCGCCGCCACCTCGACGTCGATCCGAACTTCCCCTGGCCCAAGCGTGGGGGGTTCGCGTTCTTCAAACGCGAGAACGGTGTTGGCCTTCCCGTACTTCCTGAGGATATGTGCGCGCATGGCGGGCTCCGTGAGGTCGTGCTCGGGTTCCACCATGCGCCTTGCGGGAGTATGAGGGAAACGAATAGTCTGCATAGGTCATGCACACCATCGATGTAGCGGCCACGGACCTGAACCTGCTCGTCGTGCTCGACGTCCTGCTCCAGGAACGGAACGTCACACGCGCTGCGAAGCGTCTGCACCGGACGCAGTCGGCCACGAGCCACGCGCTCGGACGTCTGCGCGAACAGCTCGGGGACCCGATCCTGGTTCGTGTTGGCGGAGAGATGCGCCCGACGCCGAAGGCCGAACGGCTCGCAGGGGAGGTGTCGCGAATCCTCCGCACCATCAGCCGGGTGCTCGCGCACGAGGGCGCGTTCGACCCTCACGACGGACCGCGTGTTCACGCTCGCGGGCCCCGACTTTGTCGCCGCGACGTTGCCCGTGCTCCTCGCCCGGATGTCGAAGGCGACTCCTCTGCTGGGGTCGAGCTCGTGCCGGCAGGCCGGCATGCTCCGCGACGTCGCAGATGGCCGCGTCGACGTCGCCATCGCGCCGACCTCGGTTGCCAAAGTCGACGGTCTGCGTAGCGCCCACCTCGTCTCGCTCGACTGGGCCGTGTACGCCCGCGCCGATCACCCGGCAGCTCGGAGCTGGGACGCGAAGGCATGGTCAGCGTACCCTCATGTGCGCGTGCGGACGTCGGGGGCGAGAGCCCGGTTGATGTCGCCGCTCGAGCACAGAAGCTGTCCCGCCGCACGGGCCCGTATCTGCCGCACTTTCTCCTCGCGCCGCCACTCCTCGCGCGAACGGATCTGTTGATGACCGTCCCGCGAGCGGTGCTGGCCGACGTCGCACCACGCTTGGCCTCGTCGCGCTGCGTGTCCGGTAAAGCTTGCCCCGATCGAGTTGTCGATGTTCTGGAGCGCGCAGCTCGATCGCGATCCTGCCGTCACGTGGTTCCGGCAGACCCTAGCGAGGCAGCCGACGAGGCGTTCGCGCGACCGGAGCCGTTGGCGACGGGCCGCCGGCGCAAGGAGCGTCGCCGGATCGAATAGCCGCTTCCTGAGTAACGCGGTTACTCGCTCGCCGAGGCGATCAGGACGGTCACGGGCTGGTGGTCCACGGCCCGCCCGGTGGCCAGCGCTGCTCGAAACTCTCGCCGGCTGCGCAGGCGCGCGCATAGGTAGCAGGAGCTCGGAGAGGAACGGCACGACCTCGGCGAGCGTCTCGGGGCACTCGGTGTTCGGGAGCTTCCTACGGAACGCGGTCCACTGCGCCAGCGTCGACGCCTGCTCGGTGAGCTCCGGCGTGAACGCGATCGGCGCGACGTCGATCGCGGTCTCGCGGTTGCCGAAGGTGGCGGCGATGGCCTTCGCGAGCACCGAGCCGTCGAAGGCGAACTGCCTCGCGAGCAGCCACACGTCGTAGAAGTCCTTCATGCGGCTGTTCAGCGTGCGCAGGTAGACCATCGCTTGAACTTCTCGGCGATCACCGTCTCGCGCGGGTAGCCCGAGAGCGCGGGCGCTGGGAAGTCGAGCAGCGCCGGATACGTGATGTCTACCGCGCCGGGCGTGACGACGTCGCCGAACCCGACATCGATCTGCATCGTCACGAGCGCCTTGCCGAGCAGACCGACGAAGCGAACGCACGCCCTCGTAGTCCGCGTCCTCCTTGATGCGCTCGGTCTTCACCGTCGCCGGGTCGAACACCATGCCGTCGGGCTCCACGTCGGCGGTGCAGACCTCGCGCACCACGCGTTCGAGGTTCTCGAGCGAGTTGTCGAGCCGGCCGAGAAAGTCGAGGTCCTTCGTCGCGCGCGCGAGCGGGCCTCCCACACGTGCAGCATCAGCGCGCCCTTGAGGACGAAGCGCGCGCGGTAAGGAGTCGTCGACAGCCGGTAGAGGAAGCGCTCCATCGCGTAGTACTGGAGCAGCTCCTGGAACGGCCGCTTCGTCGCGCGAGCGTGATTCTGGAGACGCGCCTGCACCGAGGCAGCGAGGTTCGAGACGTTCTTGACGGTCACTGCATCGCCTCCAGGTAGGGGCGCATCGCCTGCTCGACGTGGCGCATGCGGGCGTACTTCAGGAGGACGTCGAGCTTCTTCTTGCGGCGCTCACGCCAGAGCCGCAGCGCCGGGAGGGCCACGTCCATGCCGATCTGGTTCCGGTATCGGAAGCAGTCGACGAGGGTCTTCTCCGGGTCGTAGATGCGGACCGGCACACCGTCGAGCTCGTGCGTCTCGATGCCCTCGTGGAACGCCGGGCCCGAGAACCAGAAGAAGCGCGTCGGCGGGTATTCGAGGCGCGGCTTGGTCTTCCCGCGCTCGAGCGCCACGTCGATCACGTGCGGCACCTGCGTCGTCAGCTCGTGGAACGAGAGCGCGGAGATGAGGCAGAGGACGCCATGCGGGACGCGCTTGGCCACCGTGACGAGGTCTGGGTGCGCGAGCGGATCGAGCGAAGCGAGGCGGTACACTCCTCGGGAGACGGGCACCACGATCCCGGCGTCACGCATCGCGTACAGCGTCTTCCGGTTGAGGCCGAGGCGCAGAGCTTCGGCCATGCGGAGGCCGCCGCCATGCTGGCGGAACAGCTCGACCTCACGCTCGAAGACCCGGGCACGCATGGAACATATTGCCTTCAAACATCCGAATAGTGAAGCGGTTTTGTCTCCGTGCCGGCGCCGAGGGTGCCGGCGGTAGCGGAGGGCCGGGCGGCGCGGGACGGTGCGAACCGTGGAGAGCGTCCCGGCTCGCGTCGCCCAAGCACCTGGATTCGCAAGCGTTCGCATCTTCGGGACCGTGCGAGCGTAGTGAACCCGTCCCAAACAGAGCGCTGCGAACGGGTTCGCGAGTGGCTACGCACCCGGAGCTACAAGAACCCGCCCCAAGGGGGCTGGGTTCTTTTGCTCGACTGCAGTCCGTCTAGCGCGTCCTCGCTGTCGCTCGGGCGTCGAGTCCTGACGGGCGTGGCTCTCTTGCTCGACTGGAGACGCGTCCTCGCTATCGCTCGGGCGTCGAGTCCTTGCCTGACTTCGGCCAGTCGCCTCGTACAGTCGAATCGGGGTCCTCGTCCTTGGGGCTCGCTGGACCGCGCGTTGTTTGTGGGGAAAGGCCGCCTTGGGTTGACGGATGAGGAGTCGAGTCTTATCGTAGAATAACGATGAACGCGTCCCCGCAGGTATCGGCTCCCTGTTGCCCTCCGGCGAGGGAACAGGTGGACCTTCGTCCCGTCGAGGGGGATGAGGCCGACGAGGAGCTGGCGACGCTGGCGAAGGCGCTCGGGCACCCCGCCCGCGTGAAGATCGTTCGTATGCTGGTCCGCAAGAACGCCTGCGTATGCGGCGACATCGTGGACGAGTTGCCGCTCGCGCAGTCTACGGTTTCGCAGCACCTCAAGGTGCTGAAGGACGCCGGCCTCATCCGCGGCGACGTGGACGGGCCGCGGGTCTGTTACTGCATTGAACCGCACGCCCTCCGTCGCCTGCGAGCGCTCGTCGGGGGGCTCTGAACCATTCCTCGATGCCACGTATCGTTCATTACCGATAAACGAAAGGTCGTTTCCATGTCCGTGACCATCCGCGTCTTCGACCCCGCCATGTGTTGTTCTACCGGAGTCTGCGGCCCGAGCGTCGATCCCGAGCTCGCTCGCTTCGCCGCCGACGTCGACTGGCTTCAAAAGCAGGGCGTCCGCGTCGAGCGCTTCAACTTGTCGCAGCAACCTGCCGCGTTCGCCGAGACTCCGGCCGTGAAGGAGGCACTCGCGCGTGGTACGGAGGTGCTGCCGCTCGTCCTCGTGGGCGACCGCATTGCGGTCGAAGGGGCCTACCCCTCGCGCGAGACGCTCGCCGCACTCGCGGGCGTGGTCGTGAAGAAGCTCGACGTGGTGCCCGCCGCTTCGACAGGGTGCTGTGGTCCGAGCGCCGGAGCCAAGTCGAAAACCAGTTGCTGCTGAGGCGCGCGTGATGGACTTCCTCGAACGCGCTCCGCGAAACCTCTTCTTCACGGGCAAAGGTGGCGTGGGCAAGACGAGTGTGGCGTGTGCGACAGCCATCGCGCTCGCGGAGCGCGGACGACGGGTGCTTCTCGTCAGTACCGATCCCGCGTCCAACCTCGACGAAGTACTCGAGACGCCGCTTGCCGGGGAGCCACGCGCGGTCCCGAGTGTAACGGGCCTGTACGCTCTCAACATCGATCCGGAGGCCGCCGCGCACGCATACCGTGAGAGAATGGTAGGCCCGTATCGCGGCGTGCTACCCGAAGCAGCGGTACGTAGCATCGAGGAGCAGCTCTCCGGAGCCTGCACTGTCGAAATCGCTGCGTTCGACGAGTTCTCGAAGCTCCTCGGAGACGTGCGCGCGACCGCCGACTTCGATCACGTCGTCTTCGACACGGCTCCGACGGGGCACACGCTGCGCTTGCTCGAGCTGCCGGCAGCGTGGACAGGGTTCCTCGAAGCGAACGTCGGCGGCACGTCGTGCTTGGGTCCACTCGCGGGACTCAAGGCTCAACAAGCGCTCTACGATGGTTCACGCGCCGCGCTCATCGACCGCTCCCTTACCGCTCTCGTCCTCGTGTCGCGGGCGGACGTCGCGGCTCTCCGCGAAGCCGAGCGGACTCGCCGCGAGCTCGCGGCGCTTGGGATCGAGCGGCAGGAGCTCGTCATCAATGGCATCTTTCGCGCACAGGATCGAGCTGATCCGGTGGCGGTGGCGATGGAGCGGCGCGGTGCCGACGCGATGGCTGCCATGCCGTCGGGGCTACGCGCGCTCGCGCGAATCGAGCTCCCACTCTTGCCGTTTGGGCTCGTCGGCATCGTAGCGTTGCGGCAGCTCCTCGAAACGAGCGGAAGAGCGACCGCTTCGCTGGCGACTCCTCCTCTCGACGAAGTGGCAACTCCATCGGCGCCTTCTCTCGCCGCGCTCGTTCCCGAACTCGAGACATCTGGGCACGGCGTCATCATGACGATGGGCAAGGGAGGCGTCGGCAAGACGACTGTCGCGGTCAACGTCGCCGTCGAACTCGCGCGCCGAGGGCACAAGGTGCACCTGACGACGACGGACCCCGCCGCCCACGTCGAAGAGACTCTCGGAGGAGCGGTCGACGGCATTCGTGTGAGCCGCATCGATCCCGCGACCGAGACGCGTGCCTACTCCGAAGAAGTACTGCGCACAGCGGGTGCGAAGCTAGACGCTCCTGGTCGTGCCCTGCTCGAGGAAGACCTCCGTAGTCCATGCACTGAGGAAATTGCCGTCTTTCGCGCGTTCGCGCGCATCGTCGACGAGGGCGAGCACGCATTCGTCGTCATCGACACCGCGCCAACGGGACATACCCTTCTTCTCCTGGACGCAGCCGAGTCATACCACCGGGAGGTGCTTCGGACTTCGGGCGCCGCCCCCGAAGAAGTGCGGCGCCTATTGCCGCGCCTGCGTGACCCTGCCTTCACCAAAATCCTGCTCGTCACGTTACCGGAGGCGACGCCGGTCCACGAGGCGGCCGCGCTCCAGCGGGATCTCGAGCGCGCCGACATCCGCCCCTTCGGCTGGGTGATCAACCAGAGCCTGAGGCCGCTAAGAGTTACGGACCCCGTGCTCGTTCGACGCCGTGAGAGCGAGTCCCGGTTCCATGCGGAAGTAGCCGCGCTCGCGCCTCGGGTTGCTGTCGTCGCCTGGTCTGCGCCGGTCAACGCACAGGCGCGCCTCGACTTCTTCGCGACGAGCGAACCTCCAGTCAGAGCTGGGGATGCGCGTCCGCCGCTTCCGCACTCTCGATGACGTCCTGAGTGCCAACCGCAGATCGGTGACCTTTCCACTCGCACCGAAGCGGCAGATGTCGAAGGCGACCCGCTTGCACCTCCGACTTCTGACGTCAAGCGCGCTTCAGCAGGACACGCCCCTTCGCCTTCCCGCTCTGCATGTGGTCGAACGCAACGCCGAGCTCTTCGAAGGGGAAAACCTTGTCGACGACGACGCGTAGGCCGGGACTCTCCGCCGCGCGGGCGATGCGCTCGAGGCCCGCGGCGCTCGGCACGCTGAGAATGGGGACGAGCTGCGCTCCCGACTTGGCGGCCGCGGCGCGTGGACCTCTTGTCATGAGAGGAAGGAGGACGCGCAGGATCCAAGGCGCGCGCAATCCCGCAGATGCCAGAGTCTCCCCGGACGGAGGCACGTGCAGGGAGGCGACTGTGCCTCCACGTTTGATCACGCTCCAAGAACGTTTGAGCGTATCGCCGCCCACGGTGTCGAAGACGAAGTCCATCTCACGTGCCAAGTCTTCGAAGCGCTGCGTCCTGAAGTCGATCGGGCTCGTCACGCCGAGCGAGTTGGCGCGTTCGAGGTCACTCGTCCCGACGGTTCGCGAATACCTCGGCGCCGCGCTGCCGTGCGAGCTGGACCGCGATGGCACCAACCCCGCCGACCCCGCCGTGAATGAGGACGCGGCTGCGATGGGTCACCTCACCGGCGTCGAGAGCGGAGAGTGCACAGAGTCCGGGGAGAGGAAGGCACGACGCCTTCTCGGCGCTGAGCGATCCAGGTCGCCGGGCCACACGGTCTGCGGGGAGCACGACGCGCTCGGCGAACGCGCCCATCCGATCCATCCCCGCGTACGCATAGACGCGGTCGCCCACACGAAGTGACGTCACGTCGGCGGCGACCTCTGTGACCTTGCCGGCGAGATCGCTTCCGAGCACGAAGGGCGGAGCAAACGGAAGCAGCATCTTCGGCTCGCCCTCGCGCGTCTTGAGGTCGACGGGGTTCAGCGCGGACACCTCGACGTCGATGCGAACCTCGCCGGGACCGAGCGCGGGCTCTCGGGTTTCTTCGAACGCCAGGACGGCGTTGGTCTTTCCGTACTTCTTGAGAACATGTGCGCGCATGGCGGGCTCCTGAGATCGTGCTCGGGTGCCACCATGCGCCTTGCGGCACAATGAAGGAAACGAATAGTCTTCATAGGCCATGCACGAGGTCGATATATCTGCGACGGATCTGAACCTGCTCGTCGTGCTCGACGTCCTGCTCCAGGAACGGAACGTCACACGCGCTGCGAAGCGTTTGCACCGGACGCAGTCGGCTACGAGCCACGCGCTCGGACGTCTGCGCGAACAGCTCGGGGACCCGATCCTGGTTCGTGTTGGCGGAGAGATGCGCCCGACGCCGAAGGCCGAACGGCTCGCAGGGGAGGTGTCGCGAATCCTCCGCACCATCAGCCGGGTGCTCGCGCACGAGGGGGCGTTCGATCCCGCCACGACGGACCGTATCTTCACGCTCGCGGGGCCGGACTTCGTTGCGGCCACCTTGCCCGTGCTCCTCGCGCGCATGGCGAAGGCGACTCCCACCGCCGGGGTCGAACTCGTGCCTGCAGGGGCCGGCATGCTCCGCGACGTTGCGGATGGTCGTGTCGACGTCGCCATCGCACCGACCTCGGTTGCCAAGGTCGACGGACTGCGTAGCGCCCACCTCGTCTCGCTCGAGTGGGTGGTGTACGCGCGCGGCGATCATCCGGCACGTCGGAGCTGGGGCCCAAAGGCATGGTCATCGTACCCCCACGTGCGCGTGCGAACGTCTTCTGGTGGCGACAGTCCGGTCGATCTCGCCGCGCGTGCACAGAAGTTGTCCCGGCGCTCCGGTCCGTATCTCCCGCATTTCCTCTTGGCACCGCCGCTTCTTGCGCGCACGGACCTGCTCATGACCGTCCCGCGAGCGGTTCTCGCCGATGTCGCACCGCGCTTTGGTCTCGTCGCGCTGACCTGTCCGGTGAAGCTCACCCCCATCGAACTGTCGATGTTCTGGAGTGCCCAGCTCGATCGTGACCCCGCCGTCACGTGGTTCCGGAAGGCCATCGAGGAAGCAGCATGCGAGGCGTTCGCGCAGCCTGAGTCGGCATCGACGGGCCGCGACTTCGAAGGCCAAACGGTGACCCGTCGAAAGCGGACTTCGCGAGGGTAGGCCGCGACCGCGCGCTTCTAGGGGCAGCTTCGGCTGAGGCAACGCGGGTACCAAGTGGCGATGCAAGGTGGGAAGAAGGGGCTCGCGATTGTCGGCAGGTCATGCAAAGGGCACACATGCAGGGTCGACGAGAAGCTCGGAGACTTCACTCCGCGCGAAGGTTCACGAGATTGCCGATGCCATCGATGGTGACGACGACGCGGCGTCCTTTCAACGCGGCGAGTGCAGATGCGGAGCAGTGACGATCCTCGCCCCGTCGATACGAGCGTACGGAATTCGCGTCCGCCTTGGCAGACGCGTGCTCGATGCGCGTGGTACATACGACCAAATCGGTACCGCTCAGAGACCCGCACTGCGGGGAAATGTCTTCGAGGTAGATACGTCGGTCATCACAACTGGCGCCCAGAACGACGAGTCGTTCGTCGCGCCAAATGCTCGACGCAATGAACATGCCGAGTGCGATGGGAAAGAACACGATGCTCGTTGCAGTGAGCCTCCGCGCAATGCCGCCTACCCGAGGATGCCCGCGCCGTGCCCATCCGAATGCGCCGGCAAGCGGCAAGACGACCATCGCGCCGCCAAGAAGGATGATTTCAGCTACGTTCGGACCGCCCCAGTACACGGGAAAGGACCCTAGCGAGGGCGCTCCGAGGGGACAAGCCCGCTGCCGCGCGCACTCGCTAGAGCTTGGCGAACGTGATCGAGGAGGCCGTCCGGACCACCGAAATGCTCGATGACGGGGCGCCCCGGTTTTGCGGCGCGAAACGCTTCGCTGAGTGAGGCCCGCGACGACGTTTCGACACCGCCACCGAGCAAGAGAGCATCGCAGGGTGACGACTGCAGGGCCCGGAGTGCTTCTTCATCCGTCAACGTTCCCAGCGTCTCGTAGCCGGCGGACTCCAGGAGAGCTCTCACCCTCGTCATGATGGTCGGATGGCGACCGACGACGAGGATCCTTGCAGCGGTTTGGGTATTCATCGTGTTCTCCTCGCGTTGAAAGATTCACATCTTGAAGGATGGGTCGATGCTCTGGACCCGCTTCTGGAGTTTCCAGACGCCGTTCTTCTTCGTGAGCTCGTCTTCATACGCGCCCGACGCGACGATGCTCGTTCCGTCTTTCGCATTCACGACCCAGTACGAAGAGGCGGAGGTCGCTGTGTTGCCGTTCACATCGATTCGCCATGCGCCGATCATGTGCCTCTTGCCCGCGGTGATGCCGCCCGCGTGCCACCCATGAATCGTCGCGAGGATTTGTTCGCGGCCCGTGGCGGTACCGAATGGACTCACATAGGTCGCATTGTCGTGGAAGTTGTCGGCGAACTTTCCATCGTCGTGTGTATCGATGGAGAGAATGTAGCGATTGAGCAGTTCCAAGATCTCCAGTTTGTCCGTGTTCATGGGGCGTTTCCTTTCTTTCGTGTTGAGGTGTTCGTTGCGGCGGAAGGCTTTCGCTCTTTTCTTCGCCTCACTTGAAACTGGCGGAAGGGGCGAGCTTCCCCATCTCTCCGCGGGCGAATCGGGCGCGCGCATCGTGAATGTCTTCGACGCGTGTCATCGCGAAGGGGCCTCCGAATACAACCGGCTCGCCGATCGGAGCTCCTTCCCCAAACACGAGCTGTAGACCATGGTCCCCGCCCTCCAGGCGTACGACATCTGCATCTTGCGCGAAGAGGATTGCCTCGTGGGCGGATACCGCGGCGTCGGCCACGATGCCGCTTCCGCGAATCGTCATGGCGAACGCATTGTGGCTACGCGGTGCATCGACGAGGATCGACGCACCGGGAGCAAGATGCACCTCCAAGAACGTGATGGGCGTGAGTAGCGAGGACAGGGGAGAAGCGACTCCACCGTACGCTCCGGCAAGTACACGCACGCGCACGTTGCCGGAAGGACGCACCTCCGGCACGCCGGCGCGCGAGACATGGTACGCCGCGGGACGGGCCTGCTTGTGCTCGTCCTTCAGGTTCACGAACATCTGCAAACCGTGACATTGCACGCCAGGCTTCTCGGGAATCTCCTCGTGCATCATGCCTCGCGCAGCCTGGGTCCAGTGAAAGGCACCTGGCTCGATGACACTTCGATCGCCGAGGCTGTCTCGATTCACGAAGCCACCTTCGCTGTCTTCGAACATGTACGTCACCGCAGAGAATCCCGCGTGCGGGTGTGGCGGGAAGGTCGGCTCGGCCATCATGAAATCGTCGAGATTCAGAAACGGATCGATTGAGAAATCGGGGCCCGAGCGGAGACCGTATGACGTGAATGAAGGCGTCATGCGATGCGGTGCGAGAGCGTGTCGCTTCGAGATCGAACGGAAGCGCGGCGTGGATGCAGTCTCGGGGGTACGCATGCAAACAAAGTGCGCCCCCAATCGGGTCCAGACAATGTCGTTGATTGACGACTTATAGTCAGGCAGTAGATGACAATGATCTCTCCTGCAGACATGGTTCTGTTTGCCGCAGTCGTCCGAGAGGGCAGCTTCACGCGAGCGGCGCGGAAGCTCGGCATCACCAAACAAACCGTCAGCGAGCGCATTGCGAAGCTCGAGGCCGAGGCCCGCGTCCGTCTCTTGGAGCGAACGACGCGGAGCCTCCGCCCGACGGACGCCGGAGAGGCTTACGCCCAGCATTGCGCGCTCATCGCCGCACAAATCGACGAGGCCAATGCGGAGTTGTCACGGCGTCATTCGGAGCCCGTTGGCACTCTGCGTGTGTCGGCGCCCGTTCTGTACGGCCGAAGGTTCCTTGCGCCGGTGGTCACGGACTACCTATGTCGATTTCCAGACGTCCGCGTGGACGTCGTGCTCGCCGATCGACGGGTGAACCTCGTGGAGGAGGGGTTCGACTTGGCCATTCGCGTCGGCGAGCTCGACGACTCCTCGCTGCGCGCCAAGAAGCTGGGGGACGGCTACGCGTACTACGTCGCGAGCCCGCGCTTCCTTGCGAAGTACGGCACGCCAACTGCGAGTTCCGTCGGGACTACACGCTGCATCGGACTCAGTCGACACGAGACATGGACGATTGCAGGTGCACGGTCGAAGGTCGAGCCCGTGCTCGTCGTCAACGACCTAGAGATGGCTTGCGACGCGGCAGTCGGTGGCGTCGGGGTCGCGCGGCTGCCTTCGCTCGTTTGTCGTGACGCCGTTCAGCAAGGAAGACTCCGCGTCCTCTTCGAAGGCGCCGAGCCTCTTGTTCGGCCCGTGTACGTCGTGTACCCGAGTCGCGCGTACTTGCCCGCCAAGGTGAGGGTATTCGTCGACGCGCTCACGGAAATGGTGGAGCCGATGCTGCCCCTCGATCTCCCTCGCAAGCCGTCGAGAGGCCGGACGCGCTAAGGCCGACCGTCGGGCAGAGCGGCACTTCCGGGGCCTCGCGTCCAGCGGGAGTGTAGCCGAACACCCAGGCTGCAAACGTGACACTAGGTGCACGATTTGGGCGGCAAGCCTCCCCTGGGGTGCTAATCTCGGCATCATGAACGCAATGGTGTCAGTTGTTCGCCTGGTTTCCATCGTTTCTTTTGGCTCGATTCTCGGCCTCGTTGCTTGCGGCGGCAGCCCAAGCGAAGGGCTCGGGAGCGACGGCCTCCTCGGCGGAGAGTCCGGTGGCGGTGGAGGTGAAGGGGGCGGCGGTACCTCCGGGGCGGCGCCCGGCACGACGAGCGGTGGCACGACGACCTCGTCGGGCGGCGGCAGCACCTCGAGCAGCGGCAGCGCGTGCACGCCGAAGTGCCAAGGCAAGGTCTGCGGCGCCGACGGATGCGGAGGTCAGTGCGGAACCTGTGCGGGGAAGCAGACGTGTTCCGCATCTGGAGATCGCTGCGACGCCGTCGTTCCTCCCGGCGCAACCTGTCCTCCGACCGGCGCGACCGGACAGACCGTCGGCAAGGTCATCATCGATGGCGACGTTCCGCTGAAGCAGGGTGGCACGTATCCTCTGCGCGCGAACTGTGCGAAGCCCATCTACATCCTCGGCGTCACCGAGAGCTGCGGCATTTGCATGGCGCACTTGGCGGACTGGACGAAACCGAATGGCTTCTTCGAGCAGCTGAAGAAGGACGGAGTGGACGTCGTACTCATTCACGCCACGAACAAGTCGGGCGCGGTTCCCTCGGCACAGGAGACCAACAACTTGGTGACCAACTATGGTCTTTCCCGCTTCATCGTCGGTACGGACCCAGGCGGCAACGGGTTCAACTCGTTCATCGGCAAGCGCACAGGGTATGGCGGTGCGCGCATCGCCATCACCGTGAAGCCCGGCAACATCATTGGTCAGGTCGGGCAGATCGACGCTGAAGCGGACATCCCGCAAGGGCCTCGGTCTATAGGGTGTATCTCATCACCTCTCCCGTCGGCTCTGCGGCGGGGCAGGCTCGCCTGCGTCGTCGCTCCTCCTCAAATAGCAGCAGTATTCGTCGTCGTCGCTCCTAGCATTCGGACCCGCCGCGCTCGCAGATCCTCGGTCCGAGGTTATGAGATACACCCTAGAGCGCATTTCATGTTCTCGGCGTCGTGGATCGAACCGCGATGCCCGAGGCCGGGGTGCGGCGGAGCTACTCCTTCCTCAGCGTGTTGATGAGACGACGCCCGTCGTCCGTCTCCGTGAACGAAAAGGCCACGCGATCGCCGACCTGAAGGCCTTCGAGCTGGTTTGGCACGCGCGGTTCGAAGGACATCGTCATGGCCATCATGTATCCGTCGATCTTTTCGTGCGCGATGTTGACGTACTTTCGGTCGGGTCCGAACGACTTGATGACGCCGCGCGTGGAGTGGCTCTCCGCTGCGTACGCGCGGGCAATCGAGGGCGCCATGCGAATTCCAACAGCCACGAACGGAATGGCCACGAGGAGCGCGACGCCCATGCGGCGCAGCAGCTTGTTTCTCGACATCGACATGAGGTGAATGTGGCGTTCGCGGACAACCTTGGGAATGCGACAAGTCGTCGCGCCCCCCGACGAGGCGTATGCTCTTGCGCTACGATCGGAGGATGCTCGTCTCTCGACGCGTTCGTTCCAAGTGCCTCCCGGGTCTTCTGCCGTGCCACGTTCTGACTCTCTGGTTCGCGTTGACAACGACCACTGCGTTCGCCGCGTCGCCGCCGAGTGCAAAGGCATTCGAGTCGCGGCTGTATGCGCCTTGCTGCTACGGCGGCACGCTCGATACCCACGACTCGGACCTTGCGCGGGACCTGCGCAGGGAAATCGAGCAGCGTTTGGAACGCGGTGAAGCTTCCGTATCGATTCAAGACGATCTCGTTTCGCGGTACGGCGAGAAGATGCTTGCGGCGCGAAGCGAGAAGCCCATCGAGTTCATGACCTTGGCACTTGGAGCAGGGCTCGTCGCCGCAGCGATTGCTTCCTGGTTCGGACTCCGTCGCTTGATCGTTCGCGGGCGGTCGCTGCAACCGGCGGGAACGACCCCGGCGCTGAGCGCGGCCGATGTCTACGACTCCAGACTCGACGACGCGCTTGCGGAGCTCGACTCGCAGCCGGGATCCTAGCGACCGCTTCGAAGCGGGCTGCTGACCACGAGACTGGCTGCGAGCTGCGGCCATGCGTGCCTACGAGGTGTGGCCATGTCCGAATGTGACACGGCATCGAGCGCTTCGATCCAGCAGAGTCGCCGGCGAGGACCAGGAAGGATCGTATGAGTGCAAAATACATTTGTTTGATGGCGCTGGCGGGTACGCTCGCGTTGGGTACGGCCGCATGTGGCGATGCGGCTGAGGTCGTCGATTCCGAAGGTGCAGAGCGAGATCAAATCAGCGTCAGTGACTCCGCTGCCGTCTTGAACCCCGCGGTCGCCGCGCCCGTAGAAGGAATCATCGCGGAAGACGGTCTGCATCCCTGTACCTGGGCGGAAATGGACACGGCGCAGGAGCACTGTGACGACCATCACGGCGTCCATTGGCGCACGTACCTGATGCGAAGCTGCAACATCGTGGCATGCAACGCTTCGTCCACGACGATTTACTACAGCTACACGGTGCCCTGAGCCTCGGTTTGCAGGCTTTCTTTACGACACGAAGGAGAATGAGATGAATTTCAAAAAGCTACTTTGCACGCTGTCGGTACTTGGACCTCTCGCCATGGGCTGTGCCGCAGCGGGCCCGTCCGACCCGTCCGACACGTCCGACAAGCAAGAAGCGAGTGCGACGGACCCCAACGTGGGCTCCGTGCAGCAGTCACTGCAGGCGGAGGAAGGCCAACGTCCTGCTACGCGCATGTGCTGCTCGAACATCCCCGGATGGGGCAGCGTGGTGTACTACGAGATGTGGGGCGGCTACTCGTGGGTTCCCTACACTTTCTCGTACCAGCAGGGCGTGCTCTGCCCCGGCGTCAGCGGGACCTGCGTTCGGGTGGAGACTCTCTGAAGCGTCCTCGCTGTCGAGCGGGCGCGAGAGGAGAGACAGGGCACGCTATTTGCTCACAGAGGCCGCCAATGCGCCTCCCTTCTCCCTTCGCGCTCGCTCTCCTGCTGCCCATCTTTGCCTGCTCGAGTTACAAGCTCGCGACACCAGAGCCGAATTCGGCCGTCAGCTTTACGTCAGCGGTCCCCTCGAGCGAGGCTCGGGTTTGCGTAGTGAGAACGTCCATTCTCGCCATGGCTGTGACCTTCGTGACCCACGACAACGAGGTGCTCGTAGGGGCAACGCAAGGCCCCACGTACTTTTGCTACGTAGCAGAGCCGGGCGTGCACGACATCAGCATCGACACGGGAGACGAGGTCGCACGCGCGACGCTTTCGGCCGAAGCTGGTCAAACGTACTATCTCAAGGAGGAAGTCGACAACCTCTTTGGCGTCGTCAAGTGCCGCCCCACCTGGGTGACCGAGGGGGTAGCGCGTGAGCTCGTGCGCGAATCGACACAGGCCGTCTTGGTCGGCGTACCGGGATCCGAGAAGCTTCCCTCCGCGACGCCGTACGCGCCGATTCGGCGCTCCGCGGCGCGAGAGTGACGCGTGTGGCAACGTCGTGGGCGCTTTGCTCTCAGGGTGGTCCGCAAAACGACGACCTGGTCGCAAATAGTTGGAATTGTTCGAGCTCGCGAACCGTCTACCGCTTGCCATGCGAAACCCCCTCAATCTCGAAGTGCCGCTCGTGCAGCGAACCCTGCGTGAACTCCTCCTCATCGCGGGCGGCGCCGCATTCACGATGTCCGCGGTCCTGCGTCATGAACCCTGGCTGTTCGTTGGCATCTATGCGTTTGCGACGTTGGTGTTCGCCGCTCGCTTTTTTCCGGCCCGCGCGTTCGCGGTCGCGACGTCCATCGCTGCCATCGTCCAAACACTGGTTGTGTTTCGTTTCGACGTTCCGTGGCGCTCCTGGGTCTTCTACGTTCCCTTCGCGGTGCTCGCGGGAATGCTCTCGCGAGACCTGACGAAGCGCTTCGATCGCGCTCCGTCCCCCATGGCATGGATGCCGAATCGGTGGGCGGCGCTGCCGGAGACCCATGCGCGCAGGCTGCGCATTTGTGCGTACGCCGTTGCAACCCAGGCCGCCGCCATCGTCGCGTCTCCTTTCGCAGAGGCAACGGCGGCGAAGGTGGCGATGACTGCCCTTTGGGCCCTGCTGCTCCTGCTGGTGCTCGGTCGCGCGATGGCGGTCTTGCTCGCGCCCTTCGTCACGATGCCGGTCGCATACTTCTGGGCCGCAGTATTTGCGACGCGTCGCGACCTTTTGTTCGTCGAACCCGCTGTTCGTTGGTCGCTCGAAGGCATAGGGCCGCTGTGCGCCGGCATCGCGTGTGCCGTCGCCTTGGCGTACTTTCGCCAGTTCGCGCGCATCGTGCGACAGTCGGTGTGAACGGATGCTCGAAGCTCGGCTCGGGTGCGCTAGAATCAAGTGCACGATGCGCCGAGCTAGCCCGATGAATGCTCGCGCTCAGTTGCTTCTCCGTGTCGACTGTGCAGCGGGGGCTATCATGGGCGTGCTCGTGCTCGTTTTGCGCGAGCCGCTCGCTCGATTCTACGGGTTTGCGGGGGGCGCGCTCGTGTTCGCAGGAGCGACGAACCTGCTCTACGCCTGCTACTCCGGAGTGCTCGCCATCACAGCGTGGAAGGCAGGGACGGTATCCCGCGGTTCGGTCACCGTGCTCGCGTGCGGCAACATGGCGTGGCTTTTCGGGTGCATGGGCATCGTGGCTTCGCAGTGGAGTACAGGACGCGCGATAGGCCATGCATTCGTGCTCGTCGAGGGTGTCGTCGTCGCGACGCTCGGACTCGTCGAGTATCGTTACGTGCGCCCGCAGGCCTCTTGAGCGTTTGGTTCGGCGGCGCAAAACAAGAATGAAGATTGTGTGTTGCTCCACGCTGTGCGAGCGCACGATACTGGCACTGAATGGACTCTTTCGACCTCAACCTCCTCGTTTCGCTCGATGCGCTCCTCCAAGAGGGGAGCGTCACCGGTGCCGCCAAGCGAGTGGGCCTGTCGACGCCAGCGATGAGCCACGCCCTCGCGAGAATTCGCGAACGCTTGAAAGACCCCATTCTCGTGCGTTCGGGGCGCGGAATGCTTCTCACGCCTCGTGCGCTCACCCTCAAACCACGAGTCCATCACGTCGTGACCGAGGCACGTCACGCACTCGAGCCCGTTCGGCCTTTCGAACCGTCAGAGCTCGCCGCAACCTTCGTGGTCCACGCGACCGACTACGTTTTAACCGTCCTCGGCCCCTCGGTCGATCGCATCCTACGCAACGCTGCGCCAAACGCCTGCGTGCGCTTCGTTCCCAATTCTTCGGATGACTCTGCCCTCTTGCGAGATGGCGGTTCCGACCTGGCCGTCGGCATCTATGGCGAGTTGCCTCAAGAGATGCGCACGCGGCAGTTGCTGACGGACCGTTTCGTCTGCGTGGTTCGGAGGGGGCACCCGGCGGTGGGCAAGCGCATGACGCTCGAGCGATTCGTCGCGCTTCCTCACGTCCAGGTGGCGCCCCGCGGCAAACCGGGAGGCTACGTCGACGACGTGCTGCGAGACCGGGGCGTTTCCCGACACGTGGCGCGTGCGGTCCCGTACTTCCTGACCGCCCTCCAGCTGGCGTCCGAGACCGACTACGTGCTGACGATCTCCGAACGCATCGCCCGCAAGTACGAGGCTGCGCTCGGCCTCGAGGTATTCGAAGTTCCGCTTCGCTTACGCCCGTACGCACTCAGCCTCGTTTGGCATCCCCGCCTCGATGCCGAGCCGTCCCATCGGTTCGTACGAGACGTCTTCGTGCGCGCCGCGAAGGAAGTCGCGCACGAGCAACACGAAATGCCTCGTACCCGACTCGATGCTCCGGAGCCTTCATCCGGGCGGCAGCGTCGGATTCGGCGCGCTTCGAAGTTGCATACGATGCAACGTTGAATTCATTATTGTTGCATTGCGCGCATGTGTGTGGGGCTCGATATTCGTGACTCGAGGGAGGCCAAGTCCTCTCAAGGAGCAACGAAATGAGCCTCAGAGACCCGAACGTTTCCAACAAGTCCAAAACGAAGCGCGTCGCGATCGTCATCGCGAATGCCACGACGTCGACCACGACCGGGTGGCCCGTCGGCTTCTGGTGGTCGGAACTGACGCATCCTTACTATGCGTTCCACGAGGCGGGGTACGAGGTGGAGGTGTTCAGTCCCGCGGGCGGTAAGTGTGACGCCGACGGTATGAGCGACCCTCGAGACGCAAGCGGCTACTCTGCGTCGGACCTCATCAGCATGGGGTTCATCCACACCGCGAGCCTCGCGGGACTCGTCGAGAAGACGAAGCCCGTTTCCGAGATCGATGTCGCGAAGTTCGATGCGATCGTGGTCGCCGGAGGCCAAGCGCCGATGTTCTCCTTCGAAAAGGAAACGAAGCTTCATGCGAAGTTCGTGGAGTTCTACGAGGCAGGAAAGATCGCGGCAGCGCTTTGCCACGGCGTTTCCGTATTGCGCTATGCGAAGCTTTCGAGCGGCGAGTTTCTTGCCAAAGGAAAGACGGTGACGGGCTTCGCGAACGTAGAGGAAGACTTCGCAGACGAGGCCGTATGGGGGATGGGCGCGCTTCCGCGGGACAAGCACCTCATGCCGTGGCGCATCGAGGACGAACTGCAGAAGCTCGGCGCAAACTTCGTGCAAGCAGGCCTTTGGCGAGGATTCGCGGTGCGCGATGGCAATCTGATCACCGGCCAACAGAACTTCTCCGGCACGGAAACGGCAGACCTCATCATCGAGACACTGGGGCGCTGAGGGTTCATCACACTCCAAATTCCATCCACGAGAAAGGTGCATCATGAGTCCTTCCGAGAACGAAATCGTCGGCACATGCCACTGTGGTCGTGTACGCGTGACCATGCCGAGCGAAAGTGTCGGTGTCGTCGTCTGCCACTGTGGCGATTGTCAGAAACTGCATGGCAATTCTTTCGCTCTGTTTGCAGGTGAACAGCGGGCCGTTCGATGGGAAGGTGAAGAGCACGTTCGGTGGTATCGATCCTCGGCCGAGAATGAACGCGCCTTTTGCGGGCACTGTGGAAGCCGACTCGCCAAGCGCCCCGTCTCGGGGACGCGCATCATGGTGTCCGCCGGTCTTTTCGAACGCACCTTGCCGCGCAAGGTCATCAAGAATCTTTGGCTCGAACAGAAGCCGGCATGGGTCGAGGCAGCTCCCGTTTGATTCGACGGTAGTCGACGAAGAAAGGAAACTTCCATGAATATTGCATTCATTGGCGCCGGCCAAGTCGGCGCGCCCCTCGCTGCTCGTCTCGCTGAAGCGGGGCATTCGGTCGTACTCGCAGAAGGCAAAGAAGGCTCGTCGACGGTCGCGGCTGCCATGAAGCGAAGCTCACGCCTTTCGTCCGCGCCGCTCACGGACGCCGTGCGCGGGGCCGACGTCGTGTTCCTCGTGACGCCCTTCGCGGCGAACGAATCACTCGTCGGGAGTCTTGCGGAGTCGCTCGCAGGCAAAGTCCTCGTCGACTGCACGAATCCCGTTGGACCCGGGCTCACGCATGGCCTCGAGAGCAAGCGGTCCGGGAGCGAATTCGTGCAGGCACTCGCACCCAAAGCCAACGTCGTGAAGGCGTTCAGCATCTACGGGTTCGAAAACTTCGAGAACCCGGTGTACCCGGCGTACAGCACGAAGGCCGCGATGCTCTATTGCGGCGATGACCGCGCAGCAAAGGAGCGGGTAGGGAAGCTCATCACGGATATCGGGTTCGAGCCGGTCGATGTCGGCGGTCTCGTGCAAGCGCTACACCTCGAACACATGACGCTTCTCTGGGTTCGTATGGTGCGCGCGAATGGCCACTCTCCGAACCTCGTGTGGGGCGCGATGCGGCGCTGAGAACTCGATCGTACGCACCGATCTCGTACGAAGACGGTGCACGTATTCGGGCGACCGTGGCAACATTCGAGCATGCTCGACCACGTATCTCTCGGAACGAGTGACATCGCCCGCGCAGCGCACTTCTACGACGCGGCCATGGCGGCGCTCGGCTTCGTCCGCGTCTGGACGATGGCGGAAGCCGTTGGGTACGGGCCCCCAGGCGCAGACGACAAGCTCGCCATCAAGCTGCGCTCTGGTTTCGTCGTTCCTGGGCCAGGTTTTCATCTCGCGTTGACCGCCCAGACGCGCGAGGAGGTGGACGCTTTCTTCGAGGCTGCGCTCGCATCGGGCGGCGCTGCCAATGGAGAACCTGGACTCCGACCGAACTATGGCCCTGGCTACTACGCGGCGTTCGTCTTTGACCCAGACGGTCACGCCCTCGAGGCGGTGTGCCACGAGCAGTCGTCTGTCCGGGAAGGCAGGGGATCGGAATTTCCTTCGCCCAAATGACGAAGGGGAGAGTCTTCCTTGGCTGAGCTCGCCCTCGTATCCTGCGAAGTACATGGCTCATTCCATCCACCGGCGTGTTCGTCTCGGTCTTGCATTGTCCTTCCTCGTTCCGCTCGCTTCTTCAGCGTGCGGCGACAGCGCGCCGACTGGAACGCTTTCCGTTGGGCCCGTCACCGATGCGGGTACCGCGGACACCTTCCTGCCCCTCGATGCCGCGGTTCCCGATGTGCGCGACGCGAACCCGGACGTCGTGACGAAGGATGCCGGGAAAGACACGGAGGGCGCCGACGCCGCCGACGCGGGTCCTGCCGATCCGTGTGTCGGCACCCTTTGCGGCGTGAGTGTGGGCGGCTTATCGGTCTGTGCACTACGCAAGAGTGGTGTGTTGAAGTGTTGGGGGTACGGGGCGCGCGGTGCTCTCGGTCTCGGTGACGGTGCACACCGCGGCAACGAGCCGAACGAGATGGGCCAGAATTTGCCTGCCGTCGATCTCGGTACTGGGCGCAAGGCGGTGCGTCTCGGAAAGAGTGGCGGCGCAACGTCGATGTGCGCCGTCCTCGATGACGACACGCTGAAGTGCTGGGGTTACAACCTCTATGGTCAGCTCGGGCTCGGCGATGTCGCGAATCGTGGGGCGCTACCAAATGAAATGGGCGATGCGCTTGCCGCGGTCGACCTCGGAACGGGCCGGCACGCAAAGGATGTCGTCATCGGACCGGCACATGCGTGCGCCATTCTCGACGACGACACCCTGAAGTGTTGGGGACGCAACCACCTGGGGCAGCTCGGCCTCGGTGACACGAACAACCGTGGCGACAACGCTGGAGAGATGGGCGACGCCCTTCCCGTGGTGGACCTCGGAACAGGGCGTCACGCCAAAGACGTCGTGCTGGGGGACGACATGACATGCGTCCTCCTCGACGACGACACCGTGAAGTGCTTCGGCGGAAATGCTTGGGGGCAGCTCGGGCAAAGCAAGACGACCCCGATCGGCACGGGTGCGGGCCAGATGGGCGATGCCCTCGCCCCCATCGCTCTCGGAACCGGGCGAACGGCCAAGTCCATCGCGGGAGGCTACGGGCAGGTGTGTGCGCTGCTCGATGACGGTAGCGTCAAGTGTTGGGGCAACAACGATCAGGGACGTCTCGGCGTAGGGGACACGGCACATCGTGGAGACGCGCCGGGAGAGATGGGCGACGCACTCTCGGCGGTGCCGCTCGGAACAGGCAGAACGGCCCTCGCCATCGGTGCAAGTGGAAGTGGCGCGTGCGCGCGCTTGGACGACGGGACTCTCAAGTGCTGGGGGTACAACGGCAACGGTGTGCTCGGTCAGGGAGACACGATGCACCGTGGGGACGACCCCAACGAACTCGGAGACGCCCTTGCGCCCATCGACTTCGGTGGCGGGCGCAAGACGCTCGCCATCTACATCGGCTGGAGCAGCCACTGCGCGCTCTTGAATGATGGCGCGCTCGTGTGCTGGGGTGGTAACAGCTACGGACAGCTCGGACTCGGCGATGGAAACAATCGCGGGGATGGGCCGAACGAGATGGGAAGCGCACTATCCGCGGTAGACTTCTGAAGGAAAGAGCATGACGAATCCGGTAGGTAGTTTCATTTGGTACGAGCTGATGACCGACGACCCCGCGCGTGCAGCGAAATTCTACGGCGCCGTCTTAGGGTGGAAGATCGCCGAGGAAGGTAGCGAACAGGGCGGCATCGACTACCGCATGATCACACGCAGTGATGGAGGAACCGCGGGCGGCGTCCTCGAGCTCACGGCCGACATGACCCAGCACGGTGCGCGTCCCACGTGGCTCGGCTACCTGCACGTGACGGATGTGGAGGCTGCATGCAAAGCCATCGAAGCCGACGGTGGGAAGACCCTCATGCCGAAGCGCACCCTTCCGGTCGGCGATATCGCCATGGTCGCCGACCCGATGGGCTCACCGTTCTACGTGATGCGTCCCGTTCCGCCCCCCGACAAGCCGGAGGCGGTGAGTGATGTCTTCAGCACCAGCGGTGTCGAGCGCGTGCGTTGGAACGAGCTCGCGACCGGAGATCTCGAGCGCGCGAAGACGTTCTACCGGAAGCACTTCGCATTCGAAGTGAATGACGTCATGCCGATGGGACCGATGGGAGACTATTGCTTCCTCGACCATCGAGGCGTCCGCATCGGAGCCATGATGCAAAAGCCGAGCGACATGCCGATGGGAGTTTGGACGTTCTACTTCGGCGTGCCGTCGATCATGGAGGGGAAGCGTGCCGTCGAGGCCAATGGGGGAACGATTCTTCTCGCACCCCACGCGGTCCCGACCGGTGAGTGGATTCTGGTTGCGTGTGACCCGGGAGGCGCAACCTTCGGCCTCGTGAGTACGAAGGGCGACTGAGCGGCGATTCAGCGAGACGTGCACTCGGTCGGGTAGGCGAGGTATTCGTCGTCGCCGACCGTGAGCATGAACGTCGGACCCCAATTCAGCACGAGCTGTTGCTCCAAGACCGGCGCGACGGGGGTGAAACTGGCGGGATCGGTGAGTCCCTGCGCGGTGAGGGTCATGTCGATGCTCGTCGCCATCGAGCTCGGTCCGTGGAAGCGGCCGATCGAATAGGTGAGGGGGGTCTTCGACCACGTCTTGTTGCCGGCCGCATCGACGCTGGCGCGCTGCAAGGTGCCTTTCCCTCCAGCCGCAAAATCGATTTTCTTGAGGTTGCCTGTCACCGTCGTTCCTTGACCGAACGCGTACATCGTCACGCCGGATGCAAGCGCCTTGTCGAGACCGGTGAAGTCGCTCTTGAGGTCACCGACGAGGACTGGGTACGCGAGGCTTCCCTTGAGTTCGGCTCGCAACGGGGCTGCGTGCGCGCTCGTACGAATGACGGACGAGAAGGCTGGGCACTTCTTGACGGCCTCACCCGCCTGATTGGCAATACTGTAGAGCGTCGAGCCGGACTGACAAGCCCTGCCGGCTTTGCGTTCCTTGGCGCTCGTGATGGCCTTTTCGTAGGCGACCTTCGCTTCTTTGTAGTCTGCAGGTTTGCAAGTGCTTTGCGCCGTGAAATTCGCGTCACTCGTTTCTTCGTCTTCGCTGCCTGCCGGGTCACCAAACTCGGAGGCGCAGGCGAGGGAGGAAGCGATGGCCGTGAGCAGGGCGAGTGTGGCGAGTTTCGTCATGGCGGTGCGTCCATCGTTGCACGGGCTCGAGAGCACGCCTGGGACAGAATCGGACACGGTGGCGAAGGGAGCGCGCCTTCGCTGTGGAGCGACTAAAGCGAGAACGAAGGGACAAGGATCGGGATTTTTCCGGTCTGCAAGGTCATGCGCGAATACGTGATGACTGCATATATGCTGACAATCGTGCCTCAATTGTCAGATGAATCGTCAGCTTGGTAACGGTGCAGCCATCCGCGCTGTTGCCCATGCGAAGTGCGTGCAGGCACGACTCTTGCGTGAGTGGGTGTATGCATTCCGCTACGCGCTTCGCTCGCACTGCCGTACTCGTTTCGTGTCTCACGTTTGCATGTGAAGGCTCTCAAGGGAGTCTACCTTCGGCTTCCGAACGCGAAGATGCAGGAGTGCGGGACGCGACGTCTGAGCCCGCTGCAACCATTGGCAAGCCTGTCGCCGCTGGGGTCTGGGCCCTCGATGGTCTCCCGCTTTCGTTGCCTGACCACGACCTGGCACCCCTCTCGGGACTCGTGAAGGACGCTGAACTCATTGGCATCGGAGAGAACTGGCACACTTCCGGTGATCAACACGCGACTCGGAACCGCCTCGTCCGATACCTCGTTGAGCGCGAAGGAATTCGTCTCGTCATGCTCGAGACCCCGTGGCTCTTTGCTACGGCCAGCACGAGCTACGTGGCGGGGCAAAGCGCAGACCGAGCAGCTGCGTCCCACGCGATGTTCGAGGTATTCTCGAGTACATATATGGCGGAGCTGCTCGACTGGCTGCGCGCATGGAACGAAGGGCACCCGACCGACAAGGTGCAGTACTTCGGCTTTGACGTTCAGGAATCCTCTGAGCTCAGCGGGGCGCTTAGGAAGTTCATCGAGGCCGTCGACCCACTACGGAAGGCCGAGCTAACGGACGCACTTGCCCAATGCTATTGCGGCGGATTCGATTCGCTTTACGCCTGCTCGCAGACTCCAGAGGCTGGGCTGACCGGATCCAACTTTCCGCCCGCGCGCGATCTTGCCTGCCGACAGGGGCTCGACCAGCTCGAAAAGGAGATGACGCTTCACGAAGGGGCTTATGCGATGGCGTCGAGCGCCGTTACGGTCGCGCGTGCGAAGCTCGGTGTTCGCAATTTGAGGGCGCAGCAAAAGTCGATCATCAGTGCAAATATTGCGGATGCATTCGAAGCGCGCGACCAGGGGATGCATGACTCCATTCTTTCTCTGCGAGAGATTCACGCGCCTGGAAAGAAGGCCGTCGTCATGGCGCACAACGGCCATATCGCACACAACCAGGAAGCCGCCTGGCTCAAAGCAAACGGTTACCCTCGTCGTCGTGCGATGGGGGCGTTGCTCCGTACGACTCTCGGGACCAAATATCGCACGGTCGGCCAGGTGGCATACGAAACGAAGATCAATTGGGGGGCGCAGCCGGACCCCAAACCGAACACGCGCAGCGACAGCCTCGAGCGACTGCTTCACGAGAAACAACTTCCGTACTTGCTCCTCGACTTGCACAACAACGAATTCGTGAAAGCGGGTGCGAGCTTCTCTTTCGACCCTCAAGGCCCCATCGTGGAGTTCGTGCCGTCCGATACCTTCGATGCGCTCGTTTTTCTGGACACGAGCGCGGCGATGGTCAAAGCGCCGTAACGCAGCAGTCTGTTCTTGGCCTGGGTTAGTGCCACGCGAGATTTTCGGCCGCGAGAACTGCAAGGAGTGCGATGCCGCCCGCTCCGAGGAGCAAGGACGCCACCAACGTGAGTGCGCCTGCGAGCCGCTTCTTCTTCACGAGCAGGACGATGCCAACAACGAAGGCGGCCATCGCAACGAAGCACAGCAAGCAGCCGGCATAGAACATCAGCCGATCGCGTTCGGTGTGGCTCACGGACGCAAGAGTAGCCCCGCTCCGATTGCCACGGCCAGAATCAAAGAACCTCAGGTGGGGCCATCAGAGGTCTTTCTGCCGAAACGGGCGTGTGGAATAGTGGAGAACGAATGATGCCCGTGAGAGTGACACGCCCATGGCGCCCATGAGCGACGCCGCCATCGACCCTTCGGACGAAGCGCTTCTTGCTGCCGCGCGCACGGGAGACAAGGCGGCCCTCGAAACGTTGCTCGAGCGCCATCAGGCGCAGGTCTACCGCTTCGGCATGAAGCTCTGCCGTGACCCCGAAGATGCAGAGGACGTCCTGCAGGACACGATGCTCGCCATGGCCCGTGGCATCCGTGATTTTCGCGGCGCTTCGTCGCTCTCGACGTGGCTCTATACGGTGGCACGCCGTTTCTGCATCAAGAAGCGTCAGCACGCGCCGCTCGCGGGGTCGGGAGCGCCCATGCCCGAGGCCGAGCAGATCGCCGACCCCTCGCCCAAACCGGACGACGCGTACGCCGGAAAGGAAGTGGAGCGCGCTTTCGAGCAGGGCATCCGCAAGCTCGAGCCCATGTATCGTGAAGTCCTCCTGCTACGGGACGTCGAGGGGCTTTCGGCTGCGGAAGTGGCTGAGGTCCTGGAGATCAGTGTCGACGCCGTGAAGAGCAGGCTTCATCGAGCGCGGGTTTCCGTTCGCGACCACGTGGCGCCGGCCCTTGGAATTCCAAGCGATCTACCCAAGGCGGAAGGAACCTGTCCAGACGTGTCCACACTCTTCTCGCGCCACCTCGAAGACGAGATCGACGCCGACATGTGCCGCGAGATGGAGCGCCACATCGCTTCTTGTCCACGCTGCAAGAGCGCATGCGACTCCCTCAAGAGTACGCTCGCGCTTTGTCGCACGAGTGGTCCGGTCACGAAGGTTCCAGAAAACGTACAGAATGCGGTCAAACGCGCTCTTCGCGACTTTCTGGCCGAGACGCCCTGACTCGTCCGACCATCGGAAGGCTGTGGGCTGTCCCAGAATCATCCATGGACAGCCCCGGAACCGGCGCCGATCCCCCGAAAAAAATCGAACGAATCGCCGCTCGGTCCGAACCCTTTTGGGTGGACCGCGTCTCCCACCTGAGAGGAGGCCATCGTGGCTACACTGCAAGTAACCGAAAAGAATTTCCGTGGCACGGTCAAAGAGGGCATCGTCCTTCTCGACTTTTGGGCGTCATGGTGCGGTCCCTGTCGAACGTTTGCGCCTATCTTCGAGGCCGCATCCGAACGGCATCAGGATGTCGTCTTCGGAAAGATCGACACGGACAACGAACGCGGGCTCGCAGCCGCGTTTCAAATCCGTTCGATTCCAACGCTCGTCGTCTTGCGCGACGGGGTGCTGCTTGCACAACAGCCTGGCGTGGTTCCGGGCGCGACGCTCGACGAAATCATTCGCAAAGTGCGCGCCCTCGACATGAATGAGGTGAAGCGCGAGTTGAGTGATGCATCGAGTGCACCTCGCCGCAAAGCAGGAGGAATGTGATGTGTCGCAGAGTCCAATGTGAAAGGTGCGGACGCCCGTCGTTTGCGGGCTGCGGAAGGCACGTGGAGGAAGTCCTCGGGGACGTTCCTCCCGCGGCCCGCTGCAACTGCACCCATGCCGAGAAAGGAACGGAAGGCGCTATGTTCAAGAAGAACGAGAGTGGAATCGATCGTGCAGTACGTGTGGTCCTGGGGCTATCGCTATTGGCGCTCGCCTTCGTGGGACCCAAGTCTCCGTGGGGGTTCATCGGTCTCGTACCGTTGCTCACGGGGGTCGTGGGCTTTTGCCCAGCGTACAAGCTGCTCGGCATGAGCACCTGTCGTACACGCTGAGGAGCCGCGTCTCTCGAGCGGCCTTCCTGGACCGATGGGTCTCGGAAGGCCGCAGCCATTTTGTCGCTCGTCGCAGACGAAGAAAGCCGCCCCTTTCGAGGCGGCCCGCACTTCTCTCGAGGACCCTAAGCGCTGGCGCTGACGACCGGTAGGCCCTCCTTGCTCCACGCAAGCATGCCTCCAACCATGTTCATCACGTCACGGAAGCCTGCCGCCATGAGCGCTTGTGCGGCTTGCTCCGACCGTCGGCCCGACCGGCAGATGAGGACGATGGGCGTGTCGCGCGGCCATGCAGCTGAGGCGTGACCGACGGTGCCGAGGGGAACGAGTTCTGCTCCTTCGATATGGCCAAGGTCGCCGGTGAATTCGTGCGGCTCGCGCACGTCGACGATGCGTGTCTTGCCGTGGTCGGCGAAGACTTGGGCCGGCACCACGTCTTTGTGACCGGCGGCGTTAGGGATGGCTCGCGCATGAAGACTCATGATGGGCTGCTCCTTTTCTTGCGAGACTATTTGGAATGGATCGGGACACTGAGGTAGCGCCGCCCGTTCTTGTGCGGCATCGGCAGCGTCCCCGCATCGATGTTCACTTGGACGCTCGGGTAGAGGAGCCGAGGGGCGGCAAGCGTCTTGTCTCTCGTGGTCCGGAGTTTGACATACTCTTCTCTAGACGTGCTCGCGCGCAGTTGACTGTTCGACTCCTTCGAC
The DNA here is from genome assembly GCA_046351415.1 of Polyangiaceae bacterium. Classification (GTDB taxonomy): domain Bacteria; phylum Myxococcota_A; class Polyangia; order Polyangiales; family Polyangiaceae; genus JABFRG01. Next base: position 32,817 of record JAXLYO010000015.1, read on the forward strand.
GCACCGATGGTCGTCTCGGCCCGAAGTGCGCGTCCGCCCGGTTGATAGTCGTGCCCCACGAAGACGCGCGTGGCGTCGGGAAGGGCGTACAGTCGGTCGTGAATCGAGGTGTAGAGGGCGTCGGCGCTTCCGGACGGGAAGTCACATCTGCCTGTCCCGTAGTCTTCGATGAACAGCGCATCGCCGGTAAACACCGCATCATCGAACTTGTAGCTGACGCACGCGGGCGTGTGTCCAGGCGTCGCGATCACCTCGAACGAAAGGCTGCCTGCACTCACCCGCTCCCCATCTCCAAAGAGGCGATCGAACTGGCTGCCGTCTACGGCGAACGAGCTCGAAAGGTCGAAGACGTCTCGAAAGACTCTCTGGACCTCCTTGATGCGTGACCCGATGGCCACCTTGGCGCCGTAGCGACTCTTCAGATACTGACTGCCGCTCAGGTGGTCTGCGTGCGCATGGGTCTCGAGCACGTAGTGGAGGCGAAGGTCGTATTCTTTGATGATCGCGTCCACGGATTCCAGCGATGTCGTCGAAGTAGTCGACGAAAGCGGGTCGTAGTCGAGCACGGGATCGATGACCACGGCGTCTCTCGTCTTCGGGTCGAACACGACATAAGTGAGCGTGAATGTGGCCGGGTCGAACAGGGTTTCGATCTTCATCTCGCGTTTCCTTTCGCCGGTGAGAGCGGCTGAACGCCGAAAGGGTTCGCGAAATAGAATGACGCCCCATCGATTCTTTTCCTGAACCCTTTTGCAAACAGCGCCCTCCTATGAACGTTATGTGGCAGAAGATTCTTGTTCCTCACGACTTCTCGCGATGCGCGTCACGGGCGCTCGAACAGGCCATACACTTGGCTCGAACCGTCAGCGGTCGCATCGTGCTCCTTCACGTGGCGAGGCTGCCGCACGATCTTCCACCGGAGACGCGCGTGACGCCGCCCGGGGAGGAGGGAAGTCTCGCGATCTCCGATCTGTTGAAGAAGGGCGCCGAGAGAGACCTCGCTGCCGTGATGTCGCCTCTGTTGGCGGAAGGTACCCTCGTTGAGAGCATGGTTCGCACATCGGGCGAAGACCTCGCTGTCGAGATTCTGCGGGTTGCGGACGAGACGTCTGCAGATGTCATCGTCATGGGGACGCACGGCCGGAGCGGGCTCTCGCGGCTGTTTCTGGGAAGCGTCGCCGAGAACGTAGTCCGTCGCTCGCGTGTGCCGGTGGTCACGGTTCGGACGCATGAGTCTGCTGCCGCGAAGAACCGCGAAGAGGGCATCGCAGAGGACGAGCTTTCGGGCTGAGGGACGATGACGACGCTACTCGTTGCAAGCTTCTTTTCCCTGCTGATCGGCGGCGTGCTGGGGATGCTCGGAGGAGGTGGAGGCATCTTGGCGGTGCCGGTACTGGTCTACATCCTGGGCGTTCCAGCAAAGCCCGCCATCGCCGCATCTCTCTTCTTCGTGGGGACGACGAGCGCGGTCGGAGCCGGCTTTGCTGCTCGGGAAAAGCGCGTCCGTTGGAAGCTCGGCGGTATGTTCGGAGCGGCATCGATGATCGGAGCGTTTGGTGGGGGGCGCCTGTCTGCACTCATTCCCGAGCGCGTATTGCTGAGCGCACTTTCGATCATCATGCTCGTGACTGCGCTTGCGATGCTCCGCGGGCGTTCCGACAATCAAGGGCGTTCGTCGGTCGCCGTTTCGCGCGTCTTCGCCATCGGCGCTTCGGTCGGGCTCGTGTCGGGACTCGTCGGAGCGGGCGGTGGCTTCCTCATCGTACCTGCCCTCACGATCTTCGGGGGGCTCGCGATGCGTGAAGCCATCGGCACGTCCCTTTACATCATTGCCCTGCAGTCTTTCGCTGGCTTTGCGGGCCAGATCTCTCACGTCACCTTCGACGTTCGCCTCGCCTCCGTCATGACCGCCTCCGCCGTCGTCGGAATGGTCATCGGATCCTGGGGCGGAAAGCGCGTCTCGGCCGATGTGCTGAAGAAGGCGTTCGCCGGACTCGTACTCACGACGGGCCTCTTCGTTCTCGGTCGGCAGCTACCTCTCGTGTGGACGGTGCAAGCAGCGGCGCTCGTTCTCGTCCTCGCCTACATCACTTCACGTCGAAGAACCTCGAACCAGTCACCCTAGGATAAGGAATGCACGACTTCAGTCCCTTCACGGCCTTGATGGGGGGCGCACTCATCGGCTGCGCCGCAACCCTCTTTCTTTTTGCGCACGGACGTATCTGCGGCGTCAGCGGGCTCTTCGGCGGACTCCTTCGACGTGACAGTGATGCATACGGCATTCGCGCTGCGTTCGTTGGAGGTCTCGTCCTCGCTGGTGCTTTGCTCCGGTTCATCTATCCCTCGGTATTCGCTACGACCTTCACGCCATCGCTCGGTCTCGCGGCCGGGGCTGGTGCTCTCGTCGGCTTCGGAACACAGCTCGGGAACGGCTGCACGAGCGGCCACGGCATCTGTGGGATCAGTCGGTTGTCACCTCGCTCTCTCGTTGCGACGGGGGCCTTCATGGCGTCGGGCTTCATGACGACTTTCCTGGTACGCCACGTCTTCGGAGGCGCATCGTGAAGCGCCTCGTCACAGGGTTTTCGTCGGGCGTCGTCTTCGCCTTTGGGCTCGGCATCTCCGGTATGACGAAGCCGTCCAAAGTGACCGGGTTTTTCGACCTCTTTGGGGCTTGGGATGCGAGCTTGGCGTTCGTCATGTTGGGAGCAGTCAGTGTCTATTTTGTCCTCTCACGGCTCGTATTGCGGCGCAAAACACCGCTCTTCGCGGAACGCTTTCATCTCCCGACACGCAAAGACATCGACGCTCGATTGGTGCTTGGCGCATCGATCTTCGGCGTTGGATGGGCCCTTGGTGGTTACTGTCCGGGGCCCGGCCTCGTCTCGCTCGGTGGCGGCTCATCCAGTGCGATTGCATTCACGCTCAGCATGGCGCTTGGGATGAAGGGGGAGCAGCTCATGCAGGCGGTCGTTGCGAATCTGCAACGGCGTGTTGTGCGAACGTGACCTAGTGGAGAGCACGCCACGCCTGGTAGTTTAGCGCGATGTCGATTTCGAGAAGCGTGTATGTCGCATGTATGTTCCTGGGCTTGAGCTTCGCCTGTGGCGGTGAACAAGCGCCCGTGAAAGCTCCGTCCGTCCCTGGGACCGCGTCCACGACCGCGCCTGCCACCACAGGCACGGCGACGACTGCTCAGGCGGGAGAGCAACCGAACGTGTGGCGTCACGACTTCACGAAGGAGCAGGCCATGGCCTTCATGAATGCTCGCGTCCTTCCGCCCATGACCAAAGTCTTCCAAGAGTACGACGGCAAGCGCTACGCCGAAGTCACCTGCAAGACTTGCCATGGTCCGAACTACAAAGAGCCGAAGGAGTACTTGCCGAAACTCGTTTTCAAGGACGGCAAGATGACCGCGTTCGCCGAGAAGCCGGCGGTGTCGAAGTTCATGGCGGAGAAGGTCGTTCCGGCGATGGCCGCTGCCATGGGGCAGCCGCCCTACGATCCGGCCACGCACAAAGGCTTCGGCTGCGGTGGCTGCCACGCCGTCGAGATGCGCTGAGGCGTCGATTGCGCTAGGCCCTCCGGGAAAGCGCTCCTCGCGGGGCGCTTTTTACTTCGGCGGCTTCTCGGCTACGTAGATCTCGATGCCGCCGGATACCGAGCCCGTGCGGTGGAAGTAGATACGGCACCCGTCCGGAGAGATCCAATCGGGAAACTGATCGGCCGCGACGTCATTGAGCTCGATGACCTCTGCTGGCGTGTCGAAAGGTGCGGTGTCGGTGAGGCGCGTGGCCTTCCAGATACGACCGTTTGCCGACCCGTAGAACACGAGTTTGTCGGGGCTCACGACCGGCGCTACGAATCCATTCGCGGGTGGATTCTGGAACGAGACGGCCGAGAGGCTGAGGGGAGAGAGCTTCGCGAAGACGATGCTGTATGGGCCGCCTTCGGAACCCGCGACATAGTAGACGCCGCCCGTGACGAGATACGGGTGCCTCGCCGGTGCGGGGATGGCCACGGCCGTCGGTAGATCGAAGGGCATCGATGTCGAAAGACGCGTGCCGGAGTAGAGCGCTTTCGCGGAGCTGCCGTCCGTTGCGTGCATGAAGAAGGTGAGGCCATCCGGGGTCACGGTCGGTGCGAACTCGTTCATCGGGCCGAGGTCGGCTTCGGGAAGCGGAACCGGCGCGGGGAAGGGAGCCGTCCGGCTGTTGCGAATGGATCGGAAGATTTTCGAGACACCCCCGAGACGCGTCGTCTCGAAATAGATAGTGCGTTCGTCGGCCGACAGTCGGGCAAAGGCGTCAGTCTCCGTGGAGTTGATGTCGACCATCACCACGGGGAGCGCGAAGGGCTTCGTCAAGTCGCAGGTACCAGGCAACACGCCCGTCTCGTCCGCGTCGTTCTTTGCGCCATCGAGTTGCTCGGATCCATCTGTCAGCGGAGTAGCATCGAAGGGCATGGCCCCGTCCGTGTCGTTCGAGTCCGTCTTGGACCCGTCTCGGACGTCGTCGCCTGTCGCTTCGCGCCAATCCGGCAGGCCCGCGATGAGGGCGCAGCCGGGAACGAGCGCGATGAAGGCGATCACGGTGAGCACGGGCTGACCGGTTCGCGTCCTCGGTGGCGTGTTCACGCCTTTCAGTTTCTCAGAGCCTTGCGCGAATTGCGAGGCTTCGCGAAGTCTCCTTGTTCTTGGTGGTAGCTCTCGGGGGCATCGAACGTGCGCTGTCGTCGCCATCGCAGCGAACGACTTCCCGATGTTGGAGCCAGGTCTCCGCGGCCCTCGGGCAGGCGCGGCGAGAACACCAGGAAGGTCGAGGGGTTGTTACGCACGCTCTCCACGGGAAAAAAGTGCGAGGAGGGCTTGCGCGAGCTTGGTTTATGGATAATGAATGACTTAGTGGTTGAACCAATCCTGCGGGGTGCACTGGAGTCATTCATGAAGAAGTTGTTGAGGCTAGTCCCCGTGCTGGCGGCGTTGACGGTCGTTCTCGCGAGCCAGCGAGCTCATGCCGAGGAGGAGATTCCTCTCTCTCCTGCTGCCGCCGTGAGCGAGAAGCCGGCCGAGAAACCCGCGGAGACCGAGTCCTACGGATGGCAAATCGCACTGGTGGATGCCGCGACGGTGGCCGTTGGGGTGCCGACCACCATTCATGCGAAGAATGCAGCACCGGGCCTCGTGGCCGGAGGCGTCTGGCTGAGCGCAGGGCCTCTGATTCATGTGGCTCACGGGCGCGGCCGTGCAGCGTTGGCGAGCGGCCTTTTTCGTCTCAGCTTGCCCACCGGATGCATGTTCATCGGCGGGTTGCTTGGCATGGGGAACGGGTTCGGCTGGGGCGCGGTCATCGGGGGCGGAGCTGGAATGGCGCTCGGAGTCGTCGCCGCCACCGTCGTCGATGCCGCATTTCTGTCGAATGAACCAAAACGTTCCTCCGCGTCGCGCACCCCGCCGCCGAGCGTTCGTTGGCAGCCCACGCTCGGTCTCGAGTCACGCGGCGCGCAACTCGGAGTTGCCGGGGCTTTCTGATACGCCGGCACGCGCCAGAAGCACCCGTGGGGCGACGAGCAGACGCGTCGGCCGCAAATCAACCATGTAATCTCATTGAATTAGAGTTAAACTGATGGTGCATCGTGGCACACCCATCCCGAAAGGCTCGCGCGCTCGTTCTGGCTGCACTCGGCACCCTCGTGGTGGCCTTCGCCGCCTGTCAGCCTGCGACGCAGGTCTACTTGGTGCTTCGCAGTGATATGCCCTGTGGTGTTCTCCGCTCGGAAGGTTACGGCATCGACGACGTCCACATCTACGCGGGGCCCAGCCGCGAGCAGGTGACCGAACGCATCGGCATCAAGGCGGATGCTATCTTGGAGCGCTGCGTGAACGACCCTTCGAGTCATGAGCTAGGGCGTCTCGTCCTCTACCGCGACGAGTCCGACGAGGCCTTCGTGCAGGTCGTCGTGGGCCTTACCCGCACGAACCCCGATGGCACGACAGAACGTCGTGGCGCCGATGCATGCGGCTTCGCGGATCCGAACAATCGCAACTGCCTGATGGCCATGCGGAAATTCCCGTACACCCGCCATGCCACTGGATACGTGCCCATCACGCTCGCAACATCCTGTGTTCCCGAGTGGTTCAAGTGCCGGAAGGGGGAAACATGCATCGACGGACTCTGTAGGTCCGATGAAGTGAAACCCACGGCGGCTCTCGAGCCTTACGTCGCGCCGACACCGCGCGATGCGGGGTCGAGCCCCGATGCGAGCGACGCATCGACCGACGCCACGCTGGACGCGATGGATGCCTCCGACGCCGGTGACGCGAAGGATGCCGACGCGAGCGTCTTGCCTGTACCGGCCGAACTTGCCCTGGGGGGCGATCACACGTGCGCGCGCTTCGACAATGGTCGCGTAGTCTGCTGGGGAGGGAACGCGAACGGCCAACTGGGGTACGGCGACACGCTCACGCGTGGGCACACGATGGCGAGCATGGCGCTCTCATTCATCGATCTCGGCGCCACCGGCGCGACGCCGCGAAAGGTCGCCTCCATCGACGCTTCGCCCTTGCGGACCTGCGTGGTCCTGACGAACGGCGACATCAAGTGCTGGGGCGTGAATAACGGCCATCTGGGCATCGAGACGACGATTCCACCCAATGTGGGAACCCATCCGAGTCATATGGGCGGCAATCTCGTGAGTGTCCTTGGCTTCCAGGGCTTGCCGCCCATCACGGTTGCCTCGCTCGGGCACTATCATGCCTGTGCCACCGCGATCGGCGAATCGTTCGTCAAATGCTGGGGGGGCAGCGGCAGCGGTGAACTCGGCAACAATGACATGGATCCGCACGGGGCCACACCGGGATCGATGACATTCCCACCGATCGACTTCTCGCCGATGAAGGTGAAAGCGCTCTCGGCTGGCGCCAGTCATACGTGCGTTCTCCTCACCGACGCCAACGGCGCATCGCCCGTGGTTCGCTGTTGGGGCGTCAACACCGCTGACGGGTCACGACGCGGACCTGGAACGCTGGGGGACGGCACGCTCGAAAATCGCGGCGATGATGGGGCTGACACGCTGAGCGATGTGAACCTGGGGGTCGTCGGCGAAGTGGAGAGCATCGCGTCGGGCGGCTACCACACCTGCGCGCTCTTCAAGAATATTGTCGGATCGAGCAATGTCCGCTGCTGGGGCAACAACTTCTACGGACAGCTCGGCACTGGCGACGATTCGTTCCGAGGCGGCCCCGCGGGGGGCCTATCGACAGTCTGGTTCGGAAACATCTCCATCGCGAGCATGCCGCCGCCTTTCGTCAACCTTGGCACAGGGCGCTCGGCCAAGAGCATTGCGGCGGGCGCATGGCACACTTGCGCCGTCCTCGACAACGACACGGTGAAGTGCTGGGGTCACAACGATCGAGGACAGCTCGGCTACGGCGACACGTTCGATCGAGGCAAGAGCGCCGGGCAGATGGGCGATGCGCTCCCGCCGGTGGACCTCGGCCTAGAAAATGGCGAGAAAGTGATATCTGTCGCGCTCGGAGCCGCAGGCGCCGACAACGCGCTCGGGCAGGCCACGCACACGTGCGCGCTGCTCACGTCAGGCCGCGTGAAGTGCTGGGGACCGAACGGGAGCGGCCAGCTGGGCCTCGGCGACCTCATGGATCGTGGCAGTGCTCCGAATCAGATGGGCGCCAATCTTCCGTACGTGAAAATTCCGGCAGCCCCCGCGCCCTGAACCTCGGGCTTCGCTACTTCGAACGACCAGTGGTGCCGTGTCTCGTTGGCCTCTAGCATGGGGCCATGCTTGCGATCGTTCTCATTCACTACAAGGTCTCCCTCGACACGGTGAACGCGCATACCCCCGCGCACCGCGCATACCTCGCGCAGCTCCACGAACAGGGGCTGCTCGTGGCGTCCGGTCCCTTCGTGCCACGAACGGGCGGCGCCCTGTTGCTCCGCGTACCCGACGAAGCCACCATCTCTTCGATCCTCGCCAAAGACCCATTCCACATCGAAGGTGTGGCCGAACACGAAGTGCGCGTGTGGGCTCCAACCATCGGCGCGACATTGCTCGAGCAAGCGCCCTGACCGTTTTCGGGGCGCGACGCCGCGCAAGAACGCCACGCTGCGGTGAGGACGCTGTAGCGAGAACGTTCGGGAACTCCGCAAACAGCGCCGCAAATCTCGGCAAATCCGTGGCGGCATAAGGTTTGCTCAGAGACCGGGTATGAGCGTCATCACTCTCGACATCCTCGGCGAGGAACCCCAGAAAGAAGAACAACCCCTCGGCAACGACGAGGAAGAGATCGAGCTCGACCTCGATGACGACAGCGACGAGCCGAACTGACGAACTGGACGACTGACGGGGAGCGCCTCCGCGCGCTTGGTCGTCGGCTCGTCGGGCGCTGCCGATTCCAACACGAGTTTGCTATGCTCGTGTTTGCGATGCAGCTCGCGTGTCCTCGATGTGGGAATCCGATACCGGGGGTCGACATCGATCTTTCGCGCGGCGTCGGCGTGTGTCGACCTTGCGGGGAGATCGTCGCACTTCCTGCACGGGAGTCGGCGGCTGCACTCATGCCAACTGCGGCTTTGCCGCTTGGCATTTATCGGCCCGAAACCTTTCGCTTCAGCGAGCGACAGAACGAGCGAGGCTACTTTGCGGAAATGCCGCCAAACCGGCTCGCAGCACTCCCGTTGCTGTTCTTCGTACTCTTCTGGAATGGGTTCATGCTCGTCTGGTACACGATCGCCATCGCGGCGCACGTGTGGCCCATGGCGCTGTTCGGCCTCCTGCACCTGGGCGTCGGCCTTCATCTTGGCTACAAGGTTCTGGTCGAGCTCCTGAATACAAAGCGCTTTTCTATCGAAGGGGGCCGAGTCCGTTTCACCTGTGGACCCCTACCGGTCCGGGGAAGGCTCGACGTGGCGGTAAGCGACGTCGACGGATTCGTCATGCAGTCTGGCGCACCCACGCGCATGGGGTCGACGGCAAAAGGGTTCACCTTGATCGCGAATCTGGTGGGGGGCGAGAGCAAGCGGCTCGCCCTCGTACTCGAGGACGAAGCTGCCGCGGTCTTCGCCACGCAACGCATGAACGATGAACTCGCGGCGGCGAAAGCTCGAGTTCCGCAGCTCCCCTATCGAGGGTGATGCGATGCGGTTGGCATCCGCGGTAGAATGCTTGCCCATGAAACAGGCGAGTGGGGGTAAAACCAAGTCGGCATCGGAGCTCATCTCGGCACGCATCGCAGAACTCGGCGACTGGCGCGGCAAAACACTCGCGCGCATGCGGAAACTCATTCATGACGCGGTTCCTTCGGTCATCGAAGAATGGAAATGGATGGGGACGCCGGTTTGGTCCTCCGACGGGATCTTGTGCACCGGCGAGTCGTACAAGAAGGTGGTTAAGCTCACGTTCGCGAAGGGAGCGTTCCTGAAGGACCCCGCGCATCTCTTCAATTCGAGCCTCGAAGGAAACATGCGGCGCGCGATCGACATCCCCGAGGGACACGAGGTGAGCGAAGCGGCGTTCAAGGCACTCATCCGCGAAGCTGCCGCACACAACGCAGCAGGGAAGTCCGCGAAGAAGCCGGCCGCGAAGAAACCGGCCGCGAAGAAGGCCGCCGCGAAGAAACCGGCCGCGAAGAAACCGGCCGCGAAGAAGGCCGCTGCGAAGAAGGTCGCTGCGAAGAAGGCCTCGCCGAAGAAGGCCGCGGTGACGAAACAGACTTCGAAAACTCGCTACATGTCAAAGTGAGCGAACGTAGCGTACGAGGTCACGGAACTCCTCGTCCGTGAGTTGACTCGTGTGCCCCATCTTGCCGTCCGTGGCGCGCAAGAAGTCGTCGAGCTTGGTGTATTTCGCTTCGTGTGCGTAGGGCGCGGCGACGCTTGCCAAGGTGAGGGGCGGAGTGCGGAACTTTCCGCCCGTTCCCACGTCGTGCACGGCTCCGTCTGTGAAGTTCTTTTGCGGATCGTGGCATCGTACGCATCCCGTGTCTCCGCGCGCGAAGAGCTCCTGTCCGTGCTTCGTTTCGTCCGAGTTCGCCTTGTTCCCGCGGGGGGTGGGGAGCGCACGCACGTACGCTTCCAGCGACTCCATCGCGTCGGTCGCCAGACCCGTTCCGTGTAGGTTCGTGATGATCGTCTTGCCGATGTGCTCGCGGAGCGTCTTGTGTTCACCGCGCCACCCGAAGGGGCCTTCGCCGATGCGCCCAGCCAGGATCATGGGCTTTCGCCGGCCTTCCGGTGTCGCCCAGCCGATGCCGTCGCTCAAACCATCGGGATGGCAGCTCGCGCAGGTTCGCCCATCTTGTGAAATACGCGGGTCTCCGGCAGCGTGAAAGAGCTCGCGACCGAGGGCGAATGGGCGGGAAATCTCGACGTCGCGGCGCACGTCGAACGACGCTACCGACGATGCATTCAAGTCGACTTTCGCGAGACGATGATCGAACTGAGACCACGCGAAGAGCGTGTCGCCGTCGACAGCGAGACCAACGGGGCCCTTCGGTACGGACCATCCGCGCGACATGCGAGGGGGCGCGAGGGGAGTGCCCGCTTCACTGTCCGCGCCAATGTCGATGGCCTCGATGCGGTTCGTTCCGAGGCACGCTACGTACACCTCTCGTTTGCCTGCGTGAGCCGCGGCTGCACGCGGCAGAATGCACTTCGTTCCGAGCTGCGTGACGACGGCGACGCGGGCACCATCGGGCCGAGAGCCCACGCGGCGAAGGGTGCCCGCCGTCGACATGACCTGTACGCAGTCGAAGTGACGAATCGCCGGCGCGATGGTGCGCGGATTGAACTGAGCGAATCCGCTCGCCGCGGTCGTGCTCGCCCCGCGCGCGTCATGCTTGCTCTGAACGGTTGGCGCATGTTTCGCCACCGGTTGGTCCACGACCCAGCCCTTGTGCCAACCATCCTGCTCGCACACGGTGCCACCACCGTAGCCTGCTGCGACACCACGCATCGAACCGGACGCGTCTTCGGGCATGACGAATGTGTCGGGCGCAAAGACATCATTTCCAATCGACGTGAGGGCGAATCCTTGGCGGGAGAACGACTCCCCCTCGTCGAGTCGGTCGACGGTAACCTTGGTGTCGCGGACCGTGGTGAGTACACCGGCATTGGCGTGAGAGACGATGACGGTGCCGTCGTCTGCCGCTACGACGGCGCGCGGCTCCTCCGCAATGTCGAAGATCACCTTCTTCTTTCGGGACGCGATGTCGAAGCGTTCGAGCGTGCGACCATGGCCCGTCGCGACGTAGAGCTGGCGAGGGCCCGCGGCTTCGGGGCTCACGGCGAGAGCGATGGGCTCGCTCGCCGTATAGAGCGCGAATTCTTCCTTGAGTCGAAAGGAGCCGTCTTGTTGTGGCGATTCGCTCTCCACGCTGAACACTGCGACTTTGGATTCATCACGCAGCGCGACGGCGACGAGATTGCTTTCCAAGACGACGACTTGCCCGGGGCGGCCATTCAACTTGCGCCGACCGCGGATAGCGCCGGTGTCCGGGTCGAGGACGAGCACCGCACGGTCGTCTTCGTCGGCGACCAAAACGAGTCGACTGTCCGAGCGTGAATTCGCGTTCTGCGCGGTGCTTTCTGCCCAACGTGCGAGCACGAGGGTGGAGCCTTGGCGGCTCGCGGAGGTGAGCGTCGGCCGAGCGGCCTGCATGGGCGCTTGCTCGGCGGGCGTAGCTGTAGCCATTGTGTCAGCCGGCGGGGGTGGGGCGTTTCGACATCCGCAGAAAGCGGCGAACGTAAGCAGCACCAAGGGGCTCGCGGCGCGCATCAGGTGTCGTCTCCACGATGAATCGGCATCATGCCCGCCATGCGAATGGGTTCATGTCCAGGTCGGATGACGACACTCGTCGGCACCGGAGGCACGTTGGACGCTCCTTTGGGGACGGGGCGTGCCGAGGGGGCGTCTGGTGCTTGGAATCGAAGGGGCTCCTCGGTCTTTTCGGCGGAGGCTGCTTCCAAGGGAGCGGCTGTCACGGCGTCCGAGGCCGCCGCATCCGGCGTCGCGCGGCAGGCCATGAGGGCCGCCACGAGGGCGCCCGAGGCAAAAATGGTGGCCATGGGAGCGAGCGGCAGCGCGGCCTGTTCGGCGTGGCGGCGGGGAAGGGAACGCGGAGGGCTTTTCAGCTTCACTTTCACATGGACGCGCGACCTCCCGAAAAGTTTCACCATTCAGTCGATTCCCATCGGCATCATGTCTCCGGCGAGCCGCGGTTGTAGGCGGCTCGGAGAGATCTTGTGGACGACCACAGTCGTAGGAACTGGAGGTGCATGTGCGCTCCGCTTCGCCGCCGGAGGCGCGATGGGAGCCTCCACGTGCAATACCTCGTCCTTCGGAAGGGGCGGCGCGGGGGGCGGGGACGCCTGGGTTCGTTCAGGTTCCGCCGGGATAGGTGGCGTCGCGTCGCCGGTGTTCCCGCGTCCGCACGCCAAAAGAGCCGCAACGAGCGCGCCGGATGCGAAGACCGAACGCCTGGGAGCCAAGGGCAAGACCGTGCATCCCTCGGGCCGCTTCGGCAAGGAGCGCGGCTGCGTTTTCCGCTTCACCCCCGTAGGACGGACGTCGCGAAGAAACGATCCATTCTTCAGCGCAAAACGTGGGAGGCTTCAGCGCAAAACGTGGAGGCGATGAGGTTTTCGCTCGCCTTCGCGCGCTTCGATTCGGGCCGGAGGCGCCTTCGGCAGACTGGCGTCCGGAAGGGGTTTCGAGAAATCGAGCGAGAACCATTCCGCGAACACCGCGTTCTTTTCGAGGGCCATCACGTGCAAGAGGGCATCGGCGACCTCCATCGTTGCCCGCTCGTAGAAACACTGGACTCCCCCGGCCACCGAGATGTGACCTGTTTCCGCGAGGTTGGCGCATGCACAGAACGCACTGCAGCGGCCTCTCTCTCCGCAGTCATGGCATTCGTCGTTGGTGGCGTGGTGGTCGGGCATCGCGTCGCGGTGCTTGCGCATTTGCACGTCGACGACGCCGGTGGCGACATGTCCGATGACGTAGGCCGTCGAGTCGTCCTCGCCGACCAGACGCTCGCAGGGATAGATGTTCCCGCTCGGGGCGACGGCGATCGTGCCGTCGCCGATGGGGCACGTGTCCTCCTTGCGCATACCGCCTTTGAGGCGTGCTCGAATTTTCGACTCGAGCGCCGTGACGCTGCACACTCGACCATTCCGGAAGTGACCCGCCACCGTCATGGCGGCGCCGGCCAATCCTTGCGTCAGATGTTCGAGCGCTGCGGGGGTCCAATCGCCTTCGTACGCGATGTTGAGGCCCATGCGCGGAACGCCCAGCCCGAGGAGGTACTGCACGCTCTCGCCCAGCAAGTGCGCATTCGTCGGGGTGACGACACTGATGGTATCGAAGGATCGACCGGCCCGCAGAAGGCACGAGAGTCCCCGAAAAACCTCGTCGAAACTCGACTTGCCGCCCATCATGGGGCGCTCTCGCTCGTGTGCCTCGCGGTTGCCGTCGATGGAGAGCGCGATGTACACACCGAGCTCTCCGAGCTGCGCGACGCGAGCGTCCGTCAGCGTCGTGCCGTTCGTCGTCACACTCTGCTGCAGCGCGATGCCTTTCGCCCCTGCGAGGTCTCTCGCTTTGCGTGCGGTGTCGACCAAGAGTTCCCACTCGAGGGTGGGTTCCCCTCCGAAGTAACAAAGCGAGAGCTTCGAACCAGACCGCAGCCCTGCGAACGCGAGCGCAAGGGCCTGGTCGCGCACCTCGGGTGACATGCTCTTGCGGAACTTCTTGCCCGCGTAACAATACGAACACCCGAGATTGCAGTCGTGCGTCAAAACGAAGGTGACGTCCATGGGCTCTCCGCATTCTACGGGCGAGCGCAGGAAAAGCTCTAGGGAGCTTTGCGCCCAAACGTCATCATCGTTCAGCTCTTGGTTCGGCGCTCGAGCTCCTGACGCATCTCCTCCTCTTTGGCGCGAAGCTCCGGCGTGAATTCTGCACCGAAGTCTTCGGCCTGAAAAAGTGGTCGAACTTCAAGAATGCACTCCTCGCTGGGCATCGGATCCGGGCAGCGAGACGCCCACTCCATGGCCTCCTCCATCGATTTGACCTGCCAAATCCAGAAGCCCGCGATGAGCTCTTTCGTCTCGGTGAAGGGACCATCGACCGTTCGCTTCGCGCCTCCGGACCAAATCAGACGCTTTCCCTTCGAGGACGGGTGGAGCCCTTCTCCCGCGAGCATGATGCCTGCCTTCACGAGTTGTTCGTTGTAAGCGCCCATGTCGGCGAGCAACTTCTCGCTCGGCATGATGCCCGCTTCGGAATTCTTCGTCGCCTTCACGATTGCCATCACCTTCATCGGATTCATCCTTTCGCGGGAGGCATCGCCGCCTCTCGATTCGTTGTTCGCATGAGCGACGAACGACCCGCCCCGAAATCGACACCCCTCGGGAATTTCTTTTGCGCGCGGGAGGCGAATGAAGGAATTCCAAAGTGTGAATGAAAATGGGGCCTTAGCTGCGTGAGCGTTTGGCATCCACGCACCCCACGGATTGGCGTTACATTGGCGAGCGCATGACCGCCGACGACATCGAGACGCAGCTGGAGCGCCTTCGAGCCCCGCGTGACGCCGGGCCGCGGAAGACGCTGAAAGGCGCTCTTGAAGCGCCGGTCGCGGCACCCTCGGACTCGGCGCCCGCGAGGCGAGGGCTCCCGGTCATTTCGGTAGGCTTGCCCGGTAGTTCTCCGCGCGAGCACGAGCCATCCGCGCGTGACCTCGAGATTCTCGACTTGCTCGGTGAAGGCGGCATGGGGCGCGTCTATCTCGCGCGCCAGCATTCGCTCGAACGGGAGGTTGCGATCAAGTCCCTCAAGGACAACGCCGACGAGCGTCATCGTTTGGCGCTCGTCGAAGAGGGGGCGATCACGGGCTATCTCGAACATCCGGCCATCATCCCCGTCCATGCGCTCGGCGTCGACGCGGGAGGTCGGCCGGTGCTCGTCATGAAGCGTGTCGAAGGGGTTGCGTGGCTCGACCTCATGAACGATGCGCGCCACCCATTGTGGAAGTCGCGAGGAAGCGACGCCGAGCACCGCTTGGACGACCACATCGAGATCTTGATGCAGGTATGCAATGCGGTGCATTTTGCGCACAGTCGACGCGTCATCCATCGCGACATCAAACCTCAGAACGTTCTCATCGGCCCTTACGGCGATGTCTACTTGGCCGATTGGGGGGTTGCGAGGCGCATGTCGGACACGCGACGTCCGCAGATGTGCGGCACCCCAGCGTACATGGCGCCGGAGATGGTCACGGGAGAAAACGTCGACGAGCGTACCGACGTTTACCTGCTCGGGGCGACCCTCCACGAGGCGCTGACGGGGACTCCAAGACACGAGGGTGAAAACTCGCAGGCGGTGCTCTCGAATGCCGCCACGTCGCGCCCAGTCGAATACGACACGTCCGTTCCTGCGGCTCTTGCCGCGATCGCGAACAAGGCTACTGCGGCGTCGCCAAACGATCGCTATCAGGATGCGGCAGAGTTTCGCCAAGCGCTCGCGGGCTACCTCCGACACAAGAGCTCACTCGAACTCGCAGCATCGGCGCTTCCGAGGCTCGAACGTCTGCGGGAACACACGGCCACTGAAGCGGGCGGCGCGAAAGAGCAACGAGAGATCGAGCAATGCGTCGCAGAAGCGAGGTTTGCCCTTCGGCAGGCGCTCGAGCAATGGAAAGACAACGACGAAGCGAAGGCACGCCTCGAAGAGCTCGAAGCGTGGGTGCTCGCGAGAAGTGCGCGTACTGCCGAACTCGAGAAGCTTGCCCGCGACCTCGACCCGGATGTCGATGCCAAAGCGCGACGCGTCAGCCAGGCCGTGATCGCATTCATCGGAGTCGCACTCGCCATCGGGGCCTTCACGAAGGGAACGGAGTTTCTGCCTTCGCGGGAGGCACTCGTTCGTGAAGCGTTCTTTCCGCTCGCAGCTGCGCTCGTCGCGGTCGCACTGATGCGAAAGACGCTGCTGCGCACGGCGTTCAATCGACGTGTCATCTCATGCTTGATCGCAACGATGATGCTGATTGCCGTCAATCGTCTGCTCGGCGCCAAGCTCGGTGCGA
Source organism: Polyangiaceae bacterium (assembly GCA_046351415.1). Taxonomy (GTDB): domain Bacteria; phylum Myxococcota_A; class Polyangia; order Polyangiales; family Polyangiaceae; genus JABFRG01. Next base: position 48,916 of record JAXLYO010000015.1, read on the forward strand.
GCGTTCCGCAGCTCTGCGTCGTCGATTGCCTCATCGTGACGGCAACGGCCTTCGTCACCTCGACGAGCACGTTTCGCGGTATGGGCGTGGCGTCCATCATCATGCTGGGCGCTGCGACGTTCGGGGCATTTCAACCGAGCCACGCCTTCTTCGCATTCTCCTTGGGCATCAGCATGACCTTGCTGGGAATGCTCGTGATGGCGCCCACTCGTTCGACACCCATGGGGCCTCGCAGTGTCCGATAAGGAAGCGAGCACCTACGAGGGGGGGTGTCATTGCGGACAGGTTCGCTTTCGCGTCACAACGAGCGAGCACGTCGCCTATGACTGCAACTGCTCGGTTTGCACGATGAAAGGGCTGCTCCACCTCATCGTTCCGAAAGATGCATTCGAGCTGCTGCGCGGAGAAGAAGAGCTATCGCTCTACACGTTCGGCACGCACACGGCACGGCACACGTTCTGCAAGCACTGCGGCGTGCAGCCATTCTACGTGCCGCGCTCGCACCCAGACGGCGTGGACGTCAACGTTCACTGTCTCGACGGCGAGGCCAAAGCCGCGTTTCGCGTGGAACCGTTCGATGGCCGAAACTGGGAACGCAACGTGGAGAAAATTCGCTAGCGAGTCTTCACGAGCCCGAAGGAAAAGAGGCTCTCGGCGGTCGCTGCTATGGCTTCCTCTGCCGACCGTGGCTCCCATCCCAGAAGTTTGCGCGCTTTCGCGTTCGAACCGTTCTTGGGCTTTCCGAGCTCGGGCAGCAGCTGCTGAACGGCTTGGTCGCGAAGGGCTGCGAGGCGGATGACGAAGTTGGGGAGCTGCAACGTAGGAATGCGCTTGGCTCTGTCGCCGAAGCGGCGCCGGAGGACCTTCGCGATGTCGACGAGGGGCATGAAGTCTCCCGCCGTCGCGAGGAAACGTTCGCCCTTTGCGGCCGGGTTCGTCATCGCGCGAATGTGAAGGTCCGCGACGTCTCGGACATCGACGACGCCGAAATGGAGCTTTGGACAGCCGGGCATCGAGCCGTCGAGCATGCGCTTCACGAGCAGGATGGAGGTCGCAAAGTCTGAACCCAGCACAGGGCCAAGGATGACGACGGGCTCGATGGTCGTGAGTTCGAGGGCGCCGCCTTCTTGCGCCATGAAGGACCATGCTGCGCGCTCTGCGAGAGTCTTGGACTTCACGTAGGGAGCCACGTCCGGACCGTTGGGGTCGGTCCAATCGTCTTCGGTGAAGGGAGCCTTCTGAGGTGGTCTTCCGTAGCCGATCGCCGCGAACGAGGAGGTCAGAACCACTCGCTTCACACCGGCGTCGCGGGCCGCGCGCAGGACGCGCAAGGTGCCTTCACGGGCGGGAACGATGAGCTCGTTCTCGTCTTTCGGGATGTTCTCGGGGAAAGGAGAAGCGACGTGGAGAACGTAGTCGCAACCGCGAACCGTCTCGCTCCAGCCCGCGTCCCTTTCGAGGTCTGCTGCGAAGAACGTGAGGCGACTGGACGACCCGGCGTCGCTCTTCGTAAGGCGTTCGCGCACTTCGTTTTCGCGATTGAGGTCGCGAATGGTCGTTCGTACGTGATGGCCTCCCGCTAGTAGTTGTAGGATGCAATGACTGCCGAGGAAGCCGGACCCACCCGTGACGAGAACGTGGCTCATGGTTTCGAATCTCCGGAAACACGTCGCACTGCTGCGACGAGGGTTTCGAGCGTGAAGGGCTTCGCGAGAATTTCGTTCACGCCTAGCATTTCTGCCTGGCCCGTCGTTTCGGCGTTGCAGAGCCCCGTCATGAGGACGCACGGGAGGCCGGGCCGGAGCGCACGCAGAGCGGCAATGAGAGCAAGCCCCTTCATGGTCGGCATCGTTTGATCGGTCACGATGACGTCGTAGGCGGCAGGATCACCCTCGAAGAGCTCGAGCGCCGCCTCGGGACTCGTCATGGTCGTCACGGAGAAGCCCGCGTCGACGAGCACCGCCTCCGCTACTTTGGCGACAGCGGGTTGATCGTCGACGCACAAGACGCGTACAGGCATGGGGAATGCGCGCCCGGTTCGCTGTTTGCTACTCGGTCTCAGCGAAGAGCTCACGACCGATGAGCATGCGGCGGATCTCCGACGTGCCTGCACCGATTTCGTAGAGCTTGGCGTCGCGCCAGAGGCGTCCCGTCGGGTACTCGTTGACGTAGCCATTGCCGCCGAGAATCTGGATCGACTCACCGGCCATCCAGGTTGCCTTCTCGGCCGCGTAAAGAATGGCGCCTGCGGCGTCCTTGCGGAGGGTGCGGGCGTGGTCCTGGCTGTCGCAGTTTCTGCCGACCGCATAGACGTACGCGCGGCACGCGGAATAGGTGGTGTACATGTCGGCCAGTTTGCCTTGGATGAGCTGAAACTGTCCGATCGGTTGCCCGAACTGCTTGCGTACGTGGACGTAGGGCATGACGACATCGAGACACGCGCCCATGATGCCGAGCGGCCCGGCAGAAAGAACTGCGCGCTCGTAGTCGAGACCGGACATGAGCACTTTGACGCCTTGGCCGACGCCGCCCATGACGTTCTCCTCCGGTACTTCGCAGTCTTCGAAGAACACGGGGAAGGTGTTGGACCCTCGCATGCCGAGCTTGTCGAGCTTTTCCCCGAAGCTGAGGCCCTTCGACCCTCGCTCGACCAAGAAGGCGGTGACGCCGCGCGCTCCGGCAGCCGAGTCCGTCTTCGCGTAGACCACCATGACATCGGCGTTGGCGCCGTTCGTGATCCACATCTTCGAGCCGTTCAAGATGTACTTGTCGCCCTTCTTGTCAGCTCGGAGTTTCATGCTGACCACGTCGGAGCCCGCGTCGGGTTCGCTCATGGCGAGAGCGCCCACGAATTCGCCGGTGATGAGCTTCGGCAAGAAGCGCTCCTTCTGTGCGGCGGTGCCGTTCCGGTGGATTTGGTTCACACACAGGTTGGAGTGTGCGCCGTACGAGAGGCCCACGGACGCCGAAGCGCGAGAGACCTCTTCCATCGCTACCATGTGTGCGAGGTAGCCGAGGTTCGAGCCACCGTATTGTTCCGAGACGGTCAGGCCATGGATGCCAAGGGCACCGAGCTTCTTCCAGAGATCGACGGGGAAGAGGTTGTCGTGGTCGATTGCGGCAGCGCGGGGGGCAATTTCCTTCGCCGCGAAATCGCGAACGGCCGCGCGGAGCAAGTCGATGTCTTCACCAAGGGAGAATGAGAGTCCTGCGAAATGAGCCATATCGAGCTCCGATGTACTATTCCGGGCCTCCGTTTGCCACTCCATCGGCGCCGGAGGGGGGCGGGGAAGAGCGCTTTCCGGCGGGGCCGTCTGGCGCTATGAGAAGGGTCTCACCATGCCCCGTACGTTCGCGCCCCATGCTCGGCCCTCTCGGGCTTCTGCCTTGGCTCTCACGAGGCGCCCCGCACGGGGATTCAGCCTGATTCTTGGCCTCGGCGCGCTTTTGGCGTGTGGTGGCGGAGCCGCGAACTCGACCGTTGCGACGGTCCCGAATCAGCCCAAAGAGGGGTTCGAACTCGGATCCATCGAAATTGGGAACCACACGGCTCCCGTGACGACTCAGGTCAGTGAGACCGATCTTGCCATTCCCATTCGCCACGACGATCCCATTCGGGGGAATCGAAACGCGTACGTGACGATGGTCGTGTTCACGGACTTCCAGTGTCCGTACTGCGCCAAGCACGCTGCGAACATCGAACTACTCGCGAAGAACTACCGCCCCGACGAGTTGCGAGTGGTCTTCAAGCACCAACCGCTGGCTTTTCACGAGAACGCAGCGTTTGCGGCCGAGGTCGCCGTCGGTGTGATGGAGCTCGGCGGTCGCGACGCATTCTGGCGTTATCACCACATTGCGTTCGAACGCCGAGACACACTGAGCGAAGCGAATGCCGTCACGTGGGCAGCCGAAACGGGGGTCGACGAACGAGCGCTAGCCGCGGGCCTCGCATCGCACAAGTGGCGCGCCAAAGTCGAAGAGGACCTTGCCGTCGGCAAGGCGGCAGGCGTCACGGGGACGCCTTGCTCGTTCGTGAACGGAGTCGTCGTTCACGGAGCGCAAGGCATCGACCACCTGACGGAAGTCATCGATTCCGAGCTCGCCCGTGCGAAATCTCTCGAACAGCGTGGCGTCGCGAGAGAGGCCATCTATGGCCGCATGTTCGCGACGAACTTCAATGCCGAAAAGGAAGTCCCGAAACCGGCTCCCGAACCAGAACCGGAAGATCTCACGACCTTCGCGGTCCCGATCGGTTCGGCTCCGACGCGCGGCCCAGCGACGGCACTCGTCACCATCGTCGAATTCTCCGACTACCAATGCCCGTTCTGCGGTCGCGTGGCCCCTTCTCTCGAGCGCATTCGCAAGGAGTACGGCGACAAAGTTCGCCTCGTTTGGAAGGACATGCCGCTGCCGTTCCACAAGCGTGCAATGCCGGCTGCGAACTTCGCTCGGTCTGCGCAGGCACAAAAAGGTGTCGCTGGCTTCTGGCGAGCGCACGACAAGATCTTCGAAACGCAGAGCAAGCTCGAAGATGCCGACCTCGAGAAACTCGCCCGCACCCTGGGCCTCGACGTCAACGTCACGATGAAGGCAGTGCGCGACGACGCGTACAAGGCGCAGATCGCACTCGACATGAAAGAGGGCGAGGCCGTCAAAGCGAATGGAACGCCGCATTTCTTCATCAACGGACGTCGATTCGTGGGTGCTCAGCCATTCGAAAGCTTCAAGAAGGTAATCGACGAAGAGATCGTTCGCGCCGAGGGCCTCCTGAAGAGTGGTGTGTCGCGAGGAGCGCTTTACGGTGAGCTCACGAAGGACGGCGCGCGCGGCCAAACGGCGCCTTCGGTGAAGCGCGCAAAACCCTGAGCGATCACGGAGGAACGCTCTCCCTCGAACTTTGCGTGAGGCGCGAGCCAATCTCTCTTTCGAACCAGGGGGCCGAACTACGGATGGAGAACGATGCCGCCCACCACTTCGCTTCGCCACTTCGCGCGCATCGCTTCCTTGAACTCGGAGAGTGGCAACGTTCTCGAGACGAGCGGTCGAATCTGTCCGCTCGTGACCCAACTCCACACTTGCCGAATGCGGTCCTCGCGCAACGCAGGGTTCATGATCGTGGAGATCACGGTCGGGCAGCCGAGCACGTCGAGGCCCTTCATCATGATGAGGTTCGTGGGAAGTTGGTTCGCGTTGGGCGCCCCACGCCCGCCTCTGCCTTTGGCGACGAAGGGCGTCGAGGCCCAGCCCACGATCAAATAGCGCGCGCCGAACTTCACGGCTCGGAGGCTCTCGAGTGAGCTCTCGCCACCCACGCCGTCGTAGACGACGTCGACGCCGAGGCCGCCCGTCAAGGCCTTGACCTCGTCGCGGAAAGGTCGAAGGCCCTCTGCGCTGCTCGTGTTGATGACGTGATCCGCACCCTCGGCCTTTACGACGGCAAGCTTCTCGTCGGATCGGCCCGTGGCGATGACGTTGGCTCCAAGAAGCTTTGCGATGTGAACGGCCGCGAGGCCCGTAGCTCCTGAAGCCCCGAGGATGAGCACCGTTTCACCGGGCTGCACCTTTCCGCGGGTGACGAGGCAGTGATAGGCCGTCTCGTAGTTGCCGAGGAGGTTGCACGCTTGGTCACACGACACGGTCTTGGGTAGTGCGCGGATGGCTTCGGCAGGTGAAACGGCGTACGAAGCGAAACCGCCGTATGCTTGGTAGGCGCCAATGGATCGAGGTCCGGCCAAGAAAGGGTCGACGAGCACGCGTTCACCGATGGCGACGCCCTTTGCTTCACGGCCCGCCCACACGACGACCCCCGCATATTCGAGGCCAGGGCAGTACGGCGGCTTCGGCATGTGCTGGTACTGACCGCTTGTCATGAGGAGATCCACCCAACCCACGGATGCACTCTTGACCGCGACGACCACGTCCGAAGCACCGAGCTTGGTCACGTCGGGTGCGTCCATGGCGACGAGCTCCATGTTGTTCTCGATGGCTTCGAGGGGTGACTCGGCGAACGAGTGAACGAGGACGCGCGTTCCCTGCGGGAGCGCGAGGGGTGAAAGAGAAGGCTCGGTGGACATGCAACTCGATTCCTTTCATAGAACCCGCGCTTCCTCAACCAGCACGCATGCGAACGTGCATTTGAATCTTCGAGACAAGAACGGGGCGCCGCGTATAGGTTCGGCTGTCTCATGAAGTTCGCGGACATCTTCCAAAACAACGAAAACTGGGTTGCCGGCAAGCTTGCTCGAGATCCGGACTATTTCGCGAAGCTCTCGCGCGGTCAGAATCCCGAGATTCTCTACATCGGGTGCGCCGATAGTCGAGTCACCGCGGAAGAACTCATGGGCGCAGAGCCGGGAGAGATTTTCATTCACCGTAACGTTGCGAACCTCGTCGTGGCGACGGACAACAACGTGAACGCAGTAGTGCAGTTTGCCGTCGAGCAGCTCAAGGTGAAGCACATCGTCATTTGTGGCCACTATCAATGTGGTGGCGTGCGCGCCGCGATGAGCCCGAGCGACATGGGGCAGCTCAACAGCTGGCTACAGTCGATTCGCGATGTGTACCGCATCCATCAGAGTGAGCTCGATGCGATCGCGGACATCCGCAAGCGCTACGATCGCCTCGTTGAACTCAATGTCCTCGAACAGTGCCTCAACATCATCAAGACCGACCACGTCCAGCGTGCTTGGTACAAGACTGGCTTTCCCACGGTGCACGGGTGGGTGTTCGACGTCCACACGGGCAAACTCGTCGACCTCAAGCTGAAGATGGACGAAGAGTTCGCGTCCATTCGGAAGATCTACGACCTCAAGCCGATTGGCTGACGAGCGCAACGTCTAGCTAGGGAGCCTCCGCGCACAGAAGCTGCGCCTCGCTGTTGCACGACCGTGAACCGGTTCCGAGCCAAGACGTAAGGTTCATGCCCGGCCCGACTTCTCCGATACGACCCTGCCCCGATGCGGAGGTCCAGTCATCACAAGCGTCGTTGTTGTTGCCTCCGACCCAAATGGTGATCTTGCCCGCTACCTTCGTCCCGTCTGCGTAGGCGAACCGGTCGTGCTCGGGCGCGATCCCTTGCGCCAGCTTCTTCACTTGCACGGTCGAGGGATCCGCCGGGCTGAACCACTCGCCGGTGAAGCCGTCGCCGTTGGCGTTCGTGTAAGGAGTCCTCGCTGCCGTACGAAGCAGCGGGATCCATTGGGTATGACCCGTGAGCAGTACGGACTTCTTCGCCTCGTCTTCGCAGATGGTGCGCGCATTGTCGAGGGCATCGCCTGCTCCCGGGATGACGCCGGTAGTGCCAGGCGGTGCGGTGACGAAAAGATAGTGTTTCGTGAGCGGCAGCAGGCCATCGGCCAAGGCGTCGACGAGAGCACCCCCTTCCTTGCCCGATGTACCGTCGGGATGGTTGGTGGTCCCTCCATCCACGACCATTTCGGTCTGAAGTCCGTATTCGGGAATCGATGGGCACGCGACGAGGGTGCCGCAGCTGAGGAGCGCCAGCGCCGTCGTACGAAGGTTTCGTCTCCGAATAGGGAACACTCAACCAATCTAGCAGATGGCGGAAGCGCGAGGCCATGGGCGAAGAGACGGGGGAGTGTCACCCCAAGATGCATCGCCCAGGCCTCAGTCTTGCGTGATGTACATGAACCCAATGCACATTTCGTCGGTTGTGTTCTCGCCCCAGTTGAGCGCTTGAGAGGGGCGCTGCCTTCCGTCACCATCGATAGGCTGGTTCTGTTGGGAGTTGTCCCAGTGGCACACGATGTGGAACGCGTCGCCTGGCTGCACCACTTTGGGGGCTACGAATCCGTAGCTACCCTGCCAGTGAAAATCCCACTTCGGAATATCGAGAAGGCATTGGGAGGGAGCGCCGTTCTTCGTGACTTCGAGGGTGCTGTGCGTTCCGAGAAGGTGCTGATGGAGGGCAGCACTGTGGACTTTGAACGGCCGGTCGGTCGCGATCCCACCCTTCGTTCGCACGTTGACGGCAGTGACCGCGTCGTACGAGAACTCGTGCATCGTATCTGGCGCGTTCGCGGGAATGGGCATGCCCTGGTTCTTCACCCAGAGCGGGTTCGTGAAGGGCATGATGTACGCTTCGACGGGCACGTCTCGATCGACGCGGACGCGGACCTTCGTCGTGTCGGGTACAGCCGGCTGACTCGTCGTGTTGTAGTGCATTTGGACGACGAGCTTCGAGCCCGTGCGCACTTTGATGCCGGTGCCTTGCGGATAGTCACGGCCCAACGTGCCCGGAACCCATGCACCCACCTGTGCCGGTAGCTGGTCGAGTTTCTTGTTGGGACCCGCGAAACACGTGTAACCGGGGCCGGGCTCGTCTGCGTCGAGCTTCTGGTATGCCGCGACGTCCTCGGGCGGCACGACGTACACGAGCGTGTGATGCACGATTTGAGGCGCACCCGGGTCGACCGAGAAGCCGGTGATGTGGGTATCCTCCATTCCCGGCCAATCGAGAACGAAGCAGCGGTAGTCGTCGGGCGACGTCAGAGGCGTGTAGGCCTCTGCCATCGGAATCGTGAAGTCCGTGCGCGACAGTTTCGGTGCCGGCGTGCCCCCCAGCGGCTTGAAGTCCTTTTCGTTCCCGATGCGTCCCGCGCCATCACCCCATGCGGCCAGCGTCGCGAGCTCCGACGGGGTGAGCGCTCGATCGCCTTCGTACTGGGCACACGCATTGTTCGGGGGCCACGGGGGCATCGAGCGAGATGCGGTCGCGAACTTGATGGCCGACCGATGCATGACGGCGTCGTTGGGGCTCGTGAGGGGGAAGGGGGCGAAGCTACCGGCCGTGTGACACGTCGCGCACTTCGCGTCGAGGATCGCCTTCACGTTCCCGTAATAGGTGGGCTCGGTCGTTGCGGCATCTCCGGCGTCCGCCGTCTGCGATGGTGCAGGGGAGGAAGCCTGACAACTGAGCCCGACAAGGGTCGCCGCAGCGAGCGACGCGAAGACGATACGCATTGTTTTTCCATAGCACGGCGCCTTCGCCATGACGTGGGGCGTCGGGGCGGAGCCGCACAGTGGGGCATTTGTGTGGGGTCGACCGATGACCCTTTCTCGCGCCGCGCGGCTTTTCTTGCGGTTTCGCTGTCACGGTCGCGCTTGCTCACCCCCGGTGCTCGCGGTTGCGAGTGGCGCGGGACTTGCTCCTCGTGGGCGCATGAACAGCGATCGTCAAACCACCGAAAAGCAGAACCGAACCACGAAGAACGGAAATGGAGGCTCGAGCCAGGCGAGCGGCAAAGGAACGAGCACTGCGCTCACGCGCGCCGAGGACTTGGCGGTTCAAGCCAAGGACTACCTCGCGGAGCTTCCAAAGACCTTCAAAGAGGAGATTCAGTCGCGTCCGTATCGCACGCTGGGCATCGCCGCGGCCGTGGGGCTCGGTGCGGGGGTCATATTGAACTCGCGTCTTCTCCGTGCGGTCGTCGCCAGTGCCGCATCGGTCGCAATCGCCGAAGTGGGGCGAGGGTACCTTCGGGGCATCGTGACGAAGGAGTTCGGCAGCTTCATGTCCGACGACAAGGGTAGCGAGAGCAAGGCTTCCTGATTTTGGGACGGCCCACAGCCTTCCGATGGTCGGACTAGAACGAGACGCGCGCAGGTTGCGTTACGCGCAGCACCGACTCTTGCTGGAAGCGCTTCTTGTACTCCGCGGCGATCGCTCGAAGCTGCGCGTCGAACGAAACTTCACGAGCGTGCACGCATTCGAGGACGAAGCTGTCTTCTCGCTCGACGACGTGCCGCTCGTTCTGCCATTGGCCTTGTGCCCGCCAAACAGTGAACCCCTTCGGGAGGCGCGGCGATACGATCTCGGCAAGGAACCGATCCCACTCGGTATCCGACACCGTTCGTCCGTCATGGATGGACCTTCCGAAATACAACCGATCCACGAGGAACGTTCCTTCGAAGGTCGCCGCCGGCGCTCCCTCGCCTCCGTGGACCTGGACCGCGGGCGAGGCGCCGCAAGCGAAAAGGGTGAGAGCGAGGCATAGCGAGAGACCGCGCATTCTCGCGACGCTACACCAAAAAGAAGGCCCACGTCTTGGGAGACGCAGGCCTTCGGGTGCTCGCTAAGGTAGGTCAAGTAAGGTCAAGCGAGAGCGAAGCCTTACTTCTGGGGGGCACCCTTGCCCCGGCCGCGACCGCGACCCTCGTGCGCGACGGCGCGAACTTCTTTGGCCTCTTCTTTGGTGACGGTACCGTCGGCGGTCACCTTTGCGACGACTTGGCTCACTTTGGCGACGCGAAGTTGGAAGCGCTCGCGGAGAGCCTTTGCTTGTTCTGCGCTCAAGTTCTTCGACTTGATGCGCTCCTCCATCCTGGCCCGGCCCTTCGCCACATGCGCGTCCTGCTTCGCCTTGAACTCGGCGGCGGGCATCGGATACTTTTGATCTCCGTGACCCTTCGCGGAGGCGGAAAACGCCATGGTGAAGACAGAAATGGAAAGCAAGAGCGCTGCGATGGTGGAACGTTTCATGACGATTACCTCTGGTAAGTGAGACGCGTCTGCAGGCGGTGTGTCTGCTTGGTCTCGTGAAGATAGACGGCCGAAGAAGCCCCTTCGATGCACCGCTTTACCGTCCTTTACAGAGCGCATAAATGCATGAAATCCATGTATTTGCGGCAGCGCGAGCGTCGGCAGATGGGCGACGAAATGTGCGTGCACGTGCGCACGTGTCGGAACGTATGGTGGTCGGGCTCGCCTCCGTAGCTATGGTTTTGCCATGACCACGGGCGCAGTCCCCTTCGCGTTTCTTGGCAAGCTGCTCATCGTCTCTTTGCTCCTGGGCTCGGTCGGGTGCAGCGGTGCAGACGAGGAGGACGCCTTCGCCGGTTTCGACGCTTCGTTCGACGCGCGGAACCAAGCAGACGCGCAGAAGCCACCTTCTCCTTCTCCTGCTGGTGACGCGGGTGCAGTTGCCACGAGCGACGCGGGGGCCGACGCTGCTCCGAAGCCTTGGCCGTGTCTCGAGACGGCTCACATCGGTGACAGCCTCACGGCGGGCGTCATTCCGAAGCTCACGACGGAGTACGAAGATAGGGGCGTCGATGAAGTCACCATCTCGGCCGGAGGAGGACGAAGCGTCCTCCAAAAGGTCTCCGCGGACAAGGAGACGGGCAAAGCCGCGGCGGCTCGGATTCGTGCCGAGGGCTTTGCCGGCTGCTGGGTCATCGCGCTCGGCACCAACGACACGGCCAACATCGCAGCCGGCGCTTCGTACACGCGTGCGTCTGCCATCGATCAAATGATGACCGCCATCGACGAAACGAAGAAGGCGCCGGTCATGTGGGTGAATACGTTCTCGACGCGTACGTCCGGTTACTACGACAACAAGAACATGATTCTCTGGAACCAGGCGCTCACGGATGCGAAGGTACGCTGGCCCAACCTGCGCATCTTCGATTGGGCCAAAATTGCCGCCCTAGGTACCGCGCCATTCTCCGACGGTCTCCACCATACGAGTGCGGGGTATGTCGTGCGCAATGACGCGATCGCCGATGCCCTTCTCGCCACCTTTCCGAAATAGGGCTTTCTGATCGAGGGGCGTGCTAAGGCATCGGGCCGTGAAGCCACTCGTTTTGCTCGGTGAAGAAGTATTGCCCGATGGGTCTCGCCTGACCCTGCATCAACGCGATCAAGACTTCATGATCCTGCTCGACAAGCAGCCACTCATGACCAGCCGCGTGCGGGGCTCCGAGGAAGACTTGGCGACCCTCGGCTGCGCAGAAGCAAAGAAACGCACCGCGCCCACGGTGCTCGTCGGGGGCCTCGGTATGGGCTTCACGCTGCGCGCTGCGCTCGATGTGCTTCCACCCCAGGCGAGTGTGGTCGTGGCGGAGTTGTCGAAGTCCGTCGTGGAGTGGAACAGAGGGGTGCTCGGTCCGCTCGCGGGAAATCCGATGGACGACCCGCGCGTATCCATCGAACTCGGTGACGTGGCGACGATCATCAAGAAGGGTAAGGCGAACGGCGGCCGCTTCGACGCGATGCTGCTCGATGTCGACAACGGTCCCGATGCGCTCACCCAGACGAGCAACGCGACGCTGTATGGCCACGCAGGCCTTTTGAGTGCTCACGCAGCCCTCAAGCCCGGAGGAACTTACGCGCTTTGGTCCGCAGGCCACGCCCAATCATTCGAGAAGGCGTTGGAAAAGGCAGGCTTTCGACCGAAGACACACCCGTGTCGTGCGCGGCCTGGCGCAGGCACGAAGCGCCACGTCGTGTTCATCGGACAGAAGTAGCCGCAGGGTTGGGGCTGGGTTGGAGCCTCTTCTCGTGAAAAGCGCTTCGATTTTGCGGCGAGTATTCGTCCGATGCTCTAAAAGCGTGCCATGCGGTTAGCGGCTCTACTCCTTGGCGGCGTTTCCCTTTGCGTCGGGGCGTTCACTTCCGGTTGCGTGTCGGCGTCGAAGTACGATGCGCTCGTCGCGACGACGCGTGCGCGTGAAACGAGCGATTCGGAGAAGATCCAGAAGCTCACTGCCGACCTCGAGGCCGCCCGCAAGCTGACCCAAGAGCGCGACGCAAAGCTCGCGGAGCTTTCCGTGAACCAGCACAACATTCAGGCTTCGCTCGACGAAACGACTGCGATGAACGAACAGCTGCGCGGCGAGCTCCAGCGCCTCGGGAAGGACGTGGACGCCGTCCTCTCGGAGCGAGGGACGCTGCGCAAATCTCTCGAGGAAGCAAAGGTTCGCCTCGAGGAGCTCCGTCGGGCGCAAGCGGCAGCAGAGGCGAAGGCCGCGCTGTTTCGTAACGTCACCGGCCAGTTTCGGTCTCTCACGACGGCGGGGCAGATGGCGGTGGAAACGCGCAACGGTCGTCTCTCCCTTCTTTTGAACGGCGATTTGATCTTCGAGGCGGGTCGGACCGACATCAAAGCATCGGGGCAGAAGTTCTTGGTGGAGTTCGCCGGGGCGCTCTTGGCGGCGGCTCCGCCTTCGACGAATCGCAGGTTCATCGTCATCGTGCACGTCGACGACGCACCAAAAGGCAAGCGCGTGAACGCCGCACTCGAACTCGGCGCCGCACGTGGCGTCGCGCTGGTGGACAAGCTCGCGGCGCTCGGCGTCAAACCCGAGCAGCTCGTGGCCGCAACGGTCGGTCCGTTCGACCCAACGCCTTCCGACCGCAACACGCCGCAAACGCTCGGGAAGCACGCCATCGAGCTCACGCTCCAGCCGAGTGCGGAAGATGCGGTCAGCGCACCGGAGAAGCCGGCGCCGCCGTCGAAGTAGACGCGGGCGCGGGTGCCGGTGCCGCCGTCGAAGTGGCCTGCGGCTCTTCGAGGTGCCTTCGATCCCACTGAAGGGACTCGCCGAGCTCGTTCGACACTTTCTTGGCGAGCCAGGGCCGGGCCACTGGCATCAGGTAGAGTCCGCTGCCGGCGCCCGTTTTGGTGCTGGAGAAGAATGCGATGAGCCGTCCATCGGGGCTACACGCAGGAAAACTGTTGGATCCTTGCCGTTGCGTGAGCCGACGAATGCTCCCACCCTTGCTATCCATGGCGATGATGTCTGCGCCGCCGCTCACCTGAACCGTGAAGAGGACGAGCAAGCCCTCGGGGGTGTCGCAGAAGACCGGGGAGCTCGCCATGAAACCCGCCGGCGAAATGGGCTTGCCGTCGACGTAGACCCGCTGAACCGGGGAACCACCGGCATATGCCAGCTTGCCGAGCGGTCCGAACGTCGGATGGTTGGCGAATGGAGCTGCGGGCGTCTGTTTCAACACACCCTTTTCGGCGAGCCAAAGCGACGACGTACCTTCGCTCATCACGGTGAGTGCAGCCTTCGTTTGGTCCGAAGAGAACGCGAGTCCGAGCACAGAACCCGGTAGCGTGAACGGGAACGTGAGGCCCTTCTCCGTCGCTGCCACACGGAAAGGGGCATAGTTGGCGCTCATCGCATAGAACAGGTGCCCGCCTGGTCCGAACGTGGGCGAAAGGATCGTGACGCCTTTGGGGCTCTCGCTGTGAAGGTCGAAGCCGTCTGCGTCGAGCACGTATGCGGTGCGCCAGTCACCTACGCGCGCCGCGTAAGCGAGGTTGCTCGAGAAGCCCCCGATGCGACCGGTCAACGCTCCGAGAAGGGCGTCGACGAGCTTGTGAACCGTGGGACGCAGATGGTCGGTGTCGCCGACGAGAGCCGTACGGTAGGCGGGAGCCACCGGTGCAGATGGTTCTGGTGCCCCCGCCTTTGGCGCAAGAAAAGCTTCCATGACGAGCTTCGTCTTGGCGCCCTCCGTTTCGGCGTACGTTCGAACAATGTATTCTGCACCGATAGCCCCGAAGGCCGCAAGGTCTGGTGTGAGCGTGCGACTGAAGGGGCCGGGGGGCGACATCTTCATGTCGAGAACGTTGAATTGCCCGGAGAGCTCGAGGTCTCTCCGCACGACCATGTTGAGCAAGTTGTCGGGCACGCTCACCGAGGGGAGCGGAACGATGGCGAGTTTTGGAAGCGGCGGAAGGACGCGTCCACCGGAGCCGTCGACTTCGACCGTCCCGAGCACCGACTCGTCCGGCGGCGAGGCGGCGCCCGGGGAGGCGCTTCCGCTGCTTGAGGGGCTGCCCTGGGCTCCAGCGTCCGCGACCAATGCAAGCGCGCCGAGAAGGAGGAGAGGCGCGAGTGCGCGCGAAGGAAAAGTCATGAGCACTGTCCTGGATTGGTGCAACGGAAGGAGACCGGCAGGGATTTGCCGAGCATTTCGGGGTAGAGCGGCGGCGGGGCCGGAACTTCGACGCCGCTCGATTGGATCGACTGTAGTGTCGTGCGTACTTCGTCGTCGAACGTCGCGTTGCCGCTCGTCTTCGTGATGGAGAAGCCTGTCACGTGTCGCTCGGGGCCGATCGTGACGATCGCAGAAGCGCTCAACGTCTTCAGCGTCTCGAAAGGGACTTTGCCGCGGATCGCAAATCGCGACGCAAACCATGCGGCCAACTGCGCGCGGTACATGTCAGCCGCGCGCGCTTTCAGAGGGTCGGCCTCGGTACCGCTCGCGACACCTTCTGGAGCCCCGAGTACGGTCGAGGCGGGCGCACCAGAACCGGAAGAAGCAGACGTCGCAGGATCGGGAGACGTCGATGGGCCCGAAGACGCATCATTCGTCGCCAGTGCCATTCCCGCGTCGAGACTGCGGTTGTTCGTCGAGTTCGCGTTCGTCGAAGGTTGCGCGTGTTCACCCGACTTGTCGGGCGCGCCCCCGCCGGGCGCCTTCTCGGCGGGCTTCGAGCGTTCCCACCTGGAAGGGAGTTTGGCAGGCGTTTTGCTGCCAAGCCTCAGGAGTGGAACGGGAGTGATGGCGACGGCAATGGGATGAGCGTTTTCGTCCGAAACGTCTGCTTCGACCGGGTCGGGTGGGGGGAGCAAGAATACGCCAGCGATGGAGAGCTGCGCGGCCGCCGCGACGACGGCGGCGCCGACGATTTCCCTGGCCCTGAACGAGGCTCCGCCGCGAGCAAGCGCGCTCAACGCCCTTTCTCCTCCGGGTCGACGAGGAGATTCAGAGAAGTGACCCCTGCGGCGCGTGCGGCCGCAACGGCCCGCGCAACGACGCCATAGCGAGCGTCCTTGTCCGCTTGGATGTAGAGCTCGTGGTCGGCTTGAATGCGCTTGTGCGTTTCGAGCACGGTTTCGAGGTTCGCGGTCACGTCCTTCTCTTCGAAGACGATGCGCTCGTCCTTCGAAATGGAGAGGACGAGCTTCGCGTCTTTGATGGGGGTGTTGGTGGCCGTGACCTCGGGCAAGTCGACGTGCAACCCGGTCGCAAGGAGCGGCGCTGTGACGATGAAGACGATGAGAAGCACGAGCATGACGTCGACGAGTGGCGTCACGTTGATGTCGCGAAAGCCACCACCACCATCGCCGCTGCCGTGCTTCGTTCCAGAGAGAGCCATGATGCCGTGCTCAGTTCCGGCCGCTCTTCAGCGGGAAGACGACTTCCGGTGTCGTGGGACGCTCGCTCTCGGCAAGGAGGGCCACCCATTCTGCCGCGGAGGCTTCGAGCGCCACGGAGAAGTCACTGATGCGCTTTTCGACCGCGTTGTAGAAGACGACCGCCGGAATGGCGACCGCGAGCCCGATGGCCGTCGTCACGAGCGCTTCACCGATGGCAGGGGCCACGACGGGCAAGCTCGCGGACTTGGCCGCGCCGATCCGGACGAAGGCATCCATGATGCCGTAGACCGTACCGAAGAGGCCGACGAAGGGCGCAGCAGATGCAATCGAGCCGAGAGGCGAAAGAAGGCTCCGTGCCTTTTTTCGCTCTTCGACGATGACTCTGTCAGCGGCGGCACGCAGCCGTTCGATGTTTGAGGTCCGCCGTGTCTCGAGTTCTCGAATGACCCGAGCACCGGACCCGTCGCGCTCACGCGCAGCCGCCATGAAAAGCTGAGAGGCGTCTTCGGCGAGGCGCGTTTGCCCTTCGAAGCGCACCTCGTTCGAACGCATGCGCGCGAGCTGCGCGAATTTGAGTGCTGCGATGACCCACACGGCGATCGACGACAGCAAGAGTATGCCCACGGTGAACTTCACCGGCCACGAGGCGTGGACGAGGAGGTCGACGAGGTTGAGCTCGATCTTCGTTTCGGGAGTTGCCGCCATGGGGCCACCTTAGCATGGGGTAGGCGCTCGCTTCACTTGAGGCATGCGTTCCGCGTTCGCTTGTTCGGACGCATGCGTTCCGCGTTCGCTCAGGGCGCAAGGAGGAGGTCGACACGGCGGTCTTTGCCCCAGCCGGCTTCGTCGGTGCCGGTCGCGTCCATCGCGCCACGGCTCGTCGATTGGACCTTGCCCTTCTCGACGCCCTTCTTCACGAGGTAGGTGCCCACGCCATCGGCTCGAGATTGCCCGAGCGTCATGTTGTACTCGCTCGCCCCGCGCGGATCTGCGTGCCCGACGAGGCTGAGACCTCGGCCTTTGAGCGGCCCCGTGGTGAAGCACGTGGCGACGAGGTCGAGCACGCGTGCATCTTCGGCGCGTACGTTGGCCGAATCGAATGCGAAGTACGCGTCCGCTTCCGAGATGCCGCACGCCTTCACGATCTCGGGGGAGATGTGGACACCCGCCGCGGAGGGGGTGTTCGGCGTCGGGGGAGGGGGAGTCGCAGCTGCGGTCGTTGTCGTCGGTTCCTTCTTGGCTTGCGGCGTGACGGGCGGTGGTTTGTCTCCACCACACGCAGCGACGTTCGCGAGAACGACGATTGCCACGAAGCCTGTAAACGAGAGCTGCTCTTTGAGCGTGGAAGAGTTTTTCATGAGAGTACGGATCCTTTTAGGCGTCGCATCCATTCAAGGCAACGCTCCCGCGCCGTCGTCATGGCCTTTCTGGCAATAGCTTTCGCCGATGGTAGCTCGGCTTCAGAAAGCGCAAAACGGCCTTCGGGACCGTCATCCACGCAAGACGAGCGCCATTTTTCGTGTTCGACAGAACCGCATCGGCCAAGAAAGGCGCGACGACATCGGTGCGATCTGCAATGAATTGGAAAATGCGTCGTGCCCGCGTCCAGTTCTCGGGGTCACCCTCGGCGTACACTCGGAGCAACAAATCGGTCACGACGACACCCGGGCTCAGTGCGCCGACGATCACGGGCGTGCCCTTGCATTCGTCCGCGAGTGACTTCGTCAGATAGCGCACCGCAGCCTTCGTCGCACCGTACGTCGACATCCCTGGCTGACGACTTCCGTCGCTCCCGAAGCCTTCCATGTTGTAGAGCGCTCCGAACCCTTGTTCGAGCATGGCTGTCAATGCGACATGGGAGCCGAGCATGGTCCCCATCAGGTTCGTCTCGACGACACTCGCAAGGGTCCTGGTAGACTGGCGAATGAACGGCACCTGTGGGTTCGTCGTTCCTGCATTGTTGATCCAAATGTCGACGCGTCCGAAACGCTGAATCGCATGCTTCCACAGCGCGCGGATGTCTGCTTCCGAAGAGACGTCGCCCGAAAGACCGCTCACGCGATCCGCGTCCTTCTCGCCGAGAGCGGTGCGAGCGGCATCCAGCGCGCCCTCGTCTCGCCCCGAGAGGGTGACGGCGCAGCCACGTGCGAGAAAGCTTCCGGCCATGGCAAGGCCAAGGCCCCTCGTCGAGCCGGTAATGACGACGCTTTTCGAAAAGGCGCTCACTGCGACACGCGTTCTCGGCGGAGTGGGCGCCACCGGTAGCCGCACGGATTGGGGATGTGGAGCACGGAATCGAGTCGCGTCTTTCCGAGCGGCCCATGGTCCATCCACGGGACCGACACTTCCTTCGGTGTCACGAACGTCGCTCGCCACGGGTCGCGATCGATCGTCAGCACATAGATCCATCCGTCACGGTCATCGTGGTCGACGCCGAAAGCGTCGTAGCAATCGACGAGCGCGTGCAAGAGGCGCTCTCGCGAAGTCCACACGGAGCCTGCAGGCGCTCGTGAAAGCGGGCGCACGTCGAACGTCGCTCGGACGCTCCCGGACTTGTTCTTCGCGTCGCTCGGATCGATGGAGAGCGCAAGCGTGTCGCCCTTTCGCGAAAGAGAGATGTGCGCGCCTTCGAAGTCGTGGAACTTGAACTCGACCAGTGCGTTTCCAACCGCTCGCATGACTGCATGATCGGTTTCGCTTCGAAGAAAGTACCCTCCGCGCCTCGTGCCGTGGTGGCCCCGGTAGGCGACGGCCGCGCGGTACGATACCTGATGGAAGTTGACGCCGAAGAGTGCCGGCATTCCCTGCGGACGCATGTCGCGCAAGCGTGAGACCAAGAGCTGAACCCATGCCGACCCTTCGTGGACTTCGGGTTCGAGCGGCTTCGGCAAGAGAGCCGCGAGCCGTTCCGGGTCGACGGCATAGTTGAGAGATACTGCGTCGAGCCAATGGGTCTGCACCGTCGTGAGCCAAGGCAACGACGGGCATTCTTCCATGCCGGGCGTGCTCGGAGAGGGGTCCATGGCTCGCTCGATCTGCGCGTGGACGTCGAGAAGGGCACGCGCGCCTTCATCGGTCAGAACGAAGACGCGTTCGTGTGTGGCAACCTCTCGCTTTTCCAGCAGCGTTTCGCATGCGGCGAGAGCTTTCGTAGCGGCCACACCTGCTTCGGAAAGGGTCGCGACGAGCACGTCTGGCCGGAGACCTTGTGGAGCTCCGGTAAGGGCCGCGAGGACCGCGATCTCTTCGAGGCTGCGTTTGCGGTTCATGGGGAAGCGGCGCGGCGGAGACGAAGTTTCGCTCGATGGAGAAGCGCGCCGCCCGTGCCTTGCGTGAGCGCCCAGATCACCGCGAAGATCGCGAACTGTTCCTTGGGCCGTAGCGCGAGCACGATGGCCATGAGCGCCCAGAGCAGCGCTGGCATGTACCAGCCCTTACCCATGATGGATCCCATGATCGAGAACGTCATGGCCGTGAGAATGCTCGCCACCGCAGGCATGAAGAGCATGACTTGGATGCCAAGCAAGTAGTTCACGAGCGCCGTCAGCGCCATGCCGAGAACGAACGTGTTCCAGATGGCGAGCGTCTGACGATCGATGAACGACGGCGCCCCTTCCGTCTTGCCCTTCAAGAAGACGATGAAGAGGCCATTCAGCATGAAGACCGCGGACCAAAGAAGGACGTAGGGGCGCGGCTCGAAATAGCCGCGCGTCATGAGCACGTGCGTCGAATAGAACCCGGTCCCGTTGGTGACGGCGGAGCACATCCAGATGAGCCCCCAATTCTGGAGCGCGGTGTCGTCGCGTGTCTTCGACGCGAGTTTGCGAAGCATCGCCAGCGCGTCTTCGGCTTCTTCCCGGTCCATGGCCTCGCGGGCGATGATAGCCGAATCGCACGAGGAGCGTCATGCGCTTGTTCCTGCACGAAGTCCGACCATCGGAAGGCTGTGCGCTGTCCCCCAATCATCTACGGACAGCCCCTAGGTCTTCGGTTCGGGCGGCCGCTTCGCGACCTGGAGCGCATCGCGCGGAATGCTGTCGATCCAGCCGGCTTTCGCGTCGGGGAACGCGTCGGCATACGGGATGTACGGCTTGATGTCCAAGATGGGGGTACCGTCGAGAAGATCGATACCACGTACGTGCAACATGCACCCTTCGACGCGGACGAGACGAGCTGCGGAGAGTCCAATCGGGTTCGGCCGGTCTGGCGAGCGCGTCGCGAACACTCCTCTGCGTTCACGCGTGCCGCGCGGTGGACGGACCATGGGTGACCAGCCGCCGCCGCGATCGAGATAGCTGAGGATCCAGATTCGCTCGACGCCCACCAAATCACGAAGGGCCTCTTCCGGTACGATCGCGGGGTCTAGCTGGAGTACCGCCTCTGCATCCGAGTCTACCGCCGACGCTTGTTGCGGAGTGCCGAAGCGCCGTGCGTAGGGCGACCGCACCCATCCGATGGGCGAGAACGTGATGGGGGGCTGGGGATGGGACGGGGGCTGCACGCGATACTCAGGGCAGAAATAGCATGGGGCGCACTTTTCGACGGGGCGGAAAACTGCCATAACAGCCGCATGGAAGTGGACCCGCGGGACCTCGAGAACACCCTTTCGCACTGGCGTGCCGAAGTGGCGAAGGTATTGCGAAAGATGGGGAAGCTCGCGCCGGACGACGCGCGTCCCGATCCGGAGCAGCTCATCGCCACGCGGACCTACGACGGCATCGTGGTCGAGCCCCTGTACACGACCGCGCACGCATCGACGGAGCTCGCTTCGGGTACCAAGCCGGCGCGCCAGGTCGAACTCGGCTGGGACGTGAGAGCGCTCCACGAAGCGCTCGACCAAGCCGACCCATCGGCGGAGGCGTTGCTCGATCTGGAGAACGGCGCAAACTCCCTCTGGCTGCGGATGGGCGCCCAAGCGTTGCCGCTCGGTTCTCTCGGCAAGGTGCTCTCCAAGGTGCTGCTCGACCTCGCACCCGTCGCGCTCGATGCCGGAGAGCACGCGGTCGCCGCAGCAGAGGAGCTGTTCGCGGTGCACGAGGCTCGCGGGGTCGATCGAGGCGCGGTGCTCGGTAGCCTCGGGGCCGACCCATGGGGCCTGCTGGCGCGCAGCGGCCATGTCATCGACATGGGCGAAGTCGTCGCCCTCGCCGTGCGTGCGAGCGCACGCTATCCGAAGCTCTCCACCTTCACCGTCGACGCGACCGTGTACCACGATGCAGGCGCCTCGGACGCGCAGGAGCTAGGCTTCTCGCTCGCCATCGGGGTGGATTACTTGCGGCACTTGACGAAGGCCGGCCTGGACGAGCGCGTCGCGGCTCGGCAACTCGAGTTTCGCTACGCTGCAACCGTCGATCAGTTCGGCACGCTCGCCAAGTTTCGGGCGGCGCGCATCGCTTGGGCGCGCGTCCTCTCGGCGTGCGGCATTGCTTCGGCGCCATCGCAAACGCAGCACGCGGTCACGTCGAGCGCCATGATGACGCAGCGTGACCCGTGGGTGAACATGCTGCGCACCACGGTTGCTGCGTTCGCCGCAGGCACCGCCGGCGCCACGGCCGTCACGGTGCTGCCGTTCGATCGCGCGATTGGCGTCTCCGATGCATTTGCGCGACGCATGGCTCGTGCATCTCAGGCGCTCCTTCTCGAGGAAGCCAATGTCGGACGCGTTCGTGATCCGGCTGGGGGGTCGTTCTACGTCGAAGCACTCACCCGCGACGTGGCGAACGCTGCATGGAACGTGTTCCGCGACATCGAGCGTGCCGGCGGATGGAAGGCTGCATGGGAGGCCGGGGCCGTCCGGAGCTCGATCGAGTCGCAGCGAGCTGCGCGTCAGAAGAACGTTGCGCGTCGCAAGGACCCTATCACGGGGGTCAGCGAGTTCCCCGACCTCCACGAGAAGAAGGTCGCTCGGCCGAGTGCGCCCGCCCCCGCCAAGGAGTCTTCTGCGCTACCCGAGGCGCGCCGTGCGGCTCCCTTCGAGGCTCTTCGCGATCGCTCCGACGCAGCGCTTGCGAAGAGCGGTGCACGTCCGTCCGTGTTCCTCGTGGCTCTGGGGACGATCGCCGCCCACACGGCACGTGCGACGTTCATTTCGAACCTCCTTCAGGCTGGTGGCATCGAGCCTCGGCTCTCGCCGCCCATTCACGACGAGGCGGCGTTGAAGTCGGCGCTCGCGCAGGCGGGGAAGGTACCCGTTGCGTGCATTTGCGGGACCGATGCCGCCTACAAGGAAAACGCATCGTGGCTCGTTCCGTCGCTACGCGCGAGCGGCGTTTCACACGTCATCCTCGCGGGGAAGAAGGACGCCCTCGAAGGAACGGGCGCCACGGTCGATGAATCGATTGCTGCGGGCTGCGACGCTCTTGCCGTCCTCGAACAACTGCTCACTCGGATCGAGGTGCCCTGATGCCCATTCCCGATTTCTCTACCATCGACCTCTTCGTTCCCGATTCGAGCGGCGAAGCTCCGCTACCTTCTCCGAGCGATGAACCTTGGAACACCCCCGAGGGCATCGCCATCAAGTCGATGTACAGTGCAGATGACATCGCAGGCATTCCGGCAGTGGGTACGTTTCCTGGCCTCGCGCCCTTCCTGCGCGGACCCTACCCGACGATGTACGCGACCCAGCCCTGGACGGTCCGCCAGTATGCGGGCTTCTCCACCGCGGAAGAGTCCAATGCATTCTACCGTCGCAACCTCGCCGCCGGACAAAAGGGCCTTTCGGTGGCCTTCGACCTCGCGACCCATCGTGGATACGACAGCGATCACCCGCGCGTGGCGGGAGACGTGGGCATGGCGGGCGTCGCGATCGACTCGATTCTCGACATGCGCCAGCTCTTCGACGGAATTCCGCTCGATCAGATGAGCGTCTCGATGACCATGAACGGCGCAGTGTTGCCCATTCTGGCGCTCTACGTCATTGCTGCAGAGGAGCAGGGGGTGCCGCCGGAGAAGCTGACCGGCACCATCCAGAACGACATCCTCAAAGAGTTCATGGTGCGGAACACCTATATCTATCCGCCCGGTCCCTCGATGAAGATCATTTCGGACATCTTCGCCTACACCTCCGCGAAGATGCCCAAGTACAACTCCATTTCGATTTCGGGCTACCACATCCAGGAGGCTGGAGCGACCGCGGATCTCGAGCTCGCCTACACGCTCGCCGACGGCGTGGAATATCTCCGTGCGGGAATCGCGACGGGGCTGGGTATCGATGCGTTTGCCCCGAGGCTGTCGTTCTTCTTCGGCATCGGTATGAACTTCTTCATGGAGGTGGCGAAGCTTCGAGCTGCGCGCCTGCTTTGGACGCGGCTTCTGCGGCAGTTCTCCCCGAAGGATCCGAAGTCGCTCTCTCTTCGCACGCACTGCCAGACGTCCGGTTGGTCGCTGACGGCACAGGACGTCTACAACAACGTGGCGCGCACGTGCATCGAGGCGATGGCGGCGACGCAGGGGCACACCCAGTCGCTCCACACGAATGCGCTCGACGAAGCCCTCGCGCTTCCGACGGACTTCTCTGCGCGCATCGCCCGCAATACGCAGCTTCTCCTCCAGCAGGAGTCCGGAACCACGCGGGTCATCGATCCTTGGGGTGGTTCGTACTACGTCGAACGCCTCACGCACGACTTGGCGGCGCGTGCGTGGAAGCACATCGAAGAAGTCGAGGCGCGCGGCGGCATGGCAGCGGCCATTGCCGAGGGGTTGCCCAAGCTCCGCATCGAAGAAGCCGCGGCGCGCACACAGGCGCGTATCGACGCTGGTACGCAGCCTGTCATCGGCGTGAATCGATATCGAACGGAGGGAGCCGAAGCTCCTTCCGTTCTCAAAGTCTCCGGTGCGGGCGTGCGTCAGAAGCAGATCGAAAAACTCGCAAAGCTTCGTGCGGAACGCGATGAAACGAAGACCCGCGCAGCTCTTGCGGCGCTCACGGCTGCGGCACGGGCTCACATGGATGGCACGGCGAAGAAGGGTCCAGGGCTCGAGGGCAACCTCCTTGCGCTTTCCATCGAGGCCGCACGCGCGAAAGCTACGGTCGGCGAGATGTCCGACGCCCTCGAAGTCGCTTTCGGGCGTCACGCGGGGCAAATCCGCACGATCACCGGCGTGTATCGTCAGGAAGCGGGAGGCTCTAAAAACGTGACCAAAGCACTGGCTGCAGTCGAACAATTCGCAAAGACCGAAGGGCGCCGCCCTCGCATCCTCGTGGCCAAGATGGGACAAGACGGCCACGACCGCGGACAAAAGGTCATCGCGACGGCGTTTGCCGATCTCGGCTTCGACGTCGACGTCGGTCCGCTCTTCCAAACGCCCCTCGAGGTCGCAAAGCAGGCTGTCGAAGCGGACGTTCACGTGGTAGGCGCTTCGTCGCTTGCTGCGGGGCACCTGACGCTCGTTCCGCAGCTTCGCGCCGCGCTCGACGAACTGGGGCGACCGGACATCATGATTGTGGTGGGGGGCGTGATTCCTCCCGGCGACTTCGACGAGCTCCATGCTGCAGGCGCGAGCGCGATCTTCCCCCCCGGCACGGTCATCGCGGACGCAGCGGTCGGGCTCCTGGCCGAGCTCGAGAAGCGTCGCGCCCCGAAAGCGTCGGGCTAGCGCGCATGCAACTGCCGGACGTTCGCGTTCTCGCGGGTCAGGTCGAGGCTGGCGATCGCGTGCACATCGCGAAGGCGATCACGCTCGTCGAGTCGACGCTCGACGCGCATCGGGCGCTCGCGAGTGAGCTTCTTCACGAGCTGTTGCCGCGTACGGGCAAATCGAAACGCGTCGCGATCACGGGGGTTCCTGGCGTTGGCAAGTCGACGTTCATCGATGCACTCGGAATGCATCTCCTGTCCGCGGGGCATCGTGTCGCCGTGCTCGCGGTCGACCCTTCGTCCGTGCGAACGGGAGGCAGCATTCTCGGCGACCGCACGCGCATGATGAACCTCGCTCGTGACGACCGCGCGTTCATTCGTCCTTCACCCACGG
This sequence comes from Polyangiaceae bacterium, assembly GCA_046351415.1. Taxonomy (GTDB): domain Bacteria; phylum Myxococcota_A; class Polyangia; order Polyangiales; family Polyangiaceae; genus JABFRG01. Next base: position 73,804 of record JAXLYO010000015.1, read on the forward strand.
CCGGTACCCTGGGGGGCGTTGCACGCGCCACACGCGAATCGATGATCATCATGGAAGCCGCGGGTTTCGACGTCGTGCTCGTCGAGACGGTCGGTGTCGGGCAATCGGAAGTCACCGTCGCAGGGATGGTCGACTGCTTCCTCTTTTTGACCTTGGCGCGCACGGGCGACGGACTCCAAGGGATCAAAAAGGGAGTGCTCGAGCTCGCAGACGTGGTTGCGGTCAACAAGGCCGAGGAACCACACGCGGAGATGGCCAAGAGCGCGGCCTTGGAGCTCACGGCCGCGCTCCAGCTCGTCTACCCACCTTCCGCGATCTGGAAGCCTCCCGTCCTCACGTGCAGTGCTCTCGAACACTCCGGCATCGAGGCCGTTTGGGCCGAGGTGCTTCGGCACGAGGAGGTCATGCGCAAGGCGGGTCTCTTCGAGCAGCGTCGCAAGGAGCAACAGGTCGAGTGGATGTGGACCATGGTCCACGAGGGACTCCTTGCGCGACTCCACGCAGACCCCGATGTGCAGAACGAGGTTCGCACGGTGAGCGACGCGGTTTCGAACGGAACGCTTACCGCTTCGGCTGCGGCTTCGCGGATTCTGTCTGCTTTCGGCGCGAAAAGCGCTTGAACCCCCACACGGCGCCAAGCACGCCGAACATCGTGCCGCCGACACCCAGAGGACCGTGCTCGTTCGCGCTGCCGACTGCGCACCCTCCCTCTTCGGCTGTCGCTGCGGCGCCTGCATCTGGGTCACGGGTCTCGACGATACCCCCGTCATAGGCCGGCGTTCCGGAACTTCCCGACGAGCCTCCGTCGGGATAGGGGAAGGTGCCTGCATCGTCGAGCGCGTCCTTCGCAAGTACGATGTCGGCGCATTGATAATAGATGTCGTCGCCGTCGCCGTAGGGCACCTTGTCGGTCATGACTTGAATGACCTGCAACGTGCAATTCGTGCACTCAACGTTCGGAAGCGTGACTTGTTGCGAGTAGGTCTGCGTGCCGGTCTTGTCGGCGATGCCGTCCATGAGCACTCCGGGACCACCGGAGACATCGCTGAAGCTCTTCGGGTCCTGGAAGATCGACTGCCCATTCGGGTCGAAGGCAATGCGGTAGTGACCAGGGTGTCCGATCGTCTCCTTCCACGTCACCGTGATGGTTGCGCCGGGCTTCAGCTTCGTCACATTGGCTCCGCGAACGTCCAGGGCGCCCCCTTTGCCGCAAGGCCCCTTCTTGAGGTCCGCATAGCGGGGCGGCGGATAGGTGAGGGAGATGTGCGCGCTCGCGACGCTCGGAAGGAACGACACGGCGAGCGAGACGAGTGGAACGATCAGCGGTGAGCGGCGCATGCGGGAGAGGCTAACACAGGCCCACGATCGGCATCGTCAAACTGCGGGAATGGTCATGCCCTTCTTGACGGCCGGGCGCTGTCCGACGAGCTCGAGCCAGCGGAGGAAGTGTGGCACTTTGGTCAGCGTCTCGGCGAGCGGTTCCTTCAAGAACGTCGTCGCTGCGTAGGACCATGAATAGGCGGAGATGTCCGCGATCGTGTAGTCGTCACCTGCGAGGTACTTCGTCTCCGCGAGACGGCGGTTCATCACGCCGAGCAGTCGGTCGGCTTCTTTCGTGTATCGCGCCTCTGCGTGGGGCACCTTCTCCTTCGAGAAGACGGCGAAGTATCCGAGCTGCCCGAGCATCGGTCCTAAACCTCCCACCTGCCAGTGGAGCCATTCGAACGTTCGAACGCGTGCCGGACCGGACTTCGGAAGGAACTTGCCGGTCTTCTCTGCGAGATAGGTGAGGATGGCCCCGCTCTCGAACACCGACAGCGGACCGCCTTCGGCTTCGTCGTCGACGATGCAGGGGATCTTGTTGTTCGGTGAAATCTTCAGGTAGTCGGGCGCGAACTGCTCGTCTTTCATGATGTTGATGGGTTTCACCACGTAAGGGAGGCCCACCTCTTCGAGCATGATGGAAGCCTTTCGGCCGTTCGGCGTCGTCCACGAGTAGAGGGTAATCATGACGGGGCAGCTTAACCACGATGCGGAGGCACGCTCGGTTGACACGCGAATTTTCTTTGACATTATGATCGTAATATGAAGAGGCATACCTCATGAGTATCGTCCTGCTCCATGGCTCCGCGAATGGGGCCTACTCGTGGGGTTCGGTCCGGCAGGCGCTGGCGTCTCAGCTTCCCTCGGACGAACGCGTCTTCGCGGTCGACATGCTCGGGTACGGGGCTTCGCCAGCACCCTCGGCGAACTACGACATGGCCGAGGAAGTCGCGCATCTGCACCGGGCGATTGAACGACAGAACTTGGGGCCCATCCATCTCGTCGCGCACTCCCTGGGCGTCATGTTTGCGCTTCACCTTCGACTCGCGCTCTCCGAAGCAAAGGGCAGCGGAGTCGTTCGGATGACACTGTTCGATCCGGTTCTCGTGAGCGTGCTCCGCGAGAAGGAGTCCATGCGCGCCTACGAAGAAATGGAGGCGGTCTACACGAGCGCCATGGTGGAGGAGAAGGACCCGGCCGTCATCGCGAAGCGCTTCGTCGAGCACTGGGGAGGCCCGGACGCCTGGTCTGGCATCGGCGACAAGGCTCGTCAGCTCATCCAGACGCTCGTCCCGAAGGTGCAGGCCGAAATCGCGGTTGCGCGTGCCGACACCACACCACTCGCCTCACTGACGCGAAACGCTCCACCCTCACGTGTCATCGTGGGTGAGCACACGCGGCTCCCGGTGGTCGAGGGTGCACGGGAGCTCGCCCGGGCTCTCGGCGTGGACGTTTCCATCATTCCCGGAGCCGGACACATGCTTCCCCTGACGCATCCCGGCGCGGTGGCGCGATGGGTCGCCTCCGGCTCAGCTGATTGAAATTGCGGAGAAATTCGTAAATCGCCTGGCGTGAGTAAGGGAATGTGGGATAACTCCCCCATGCGCCACGCCACTCGCACGCGTTCCCTCCTTGCGATGTTCGTCGCATCGCTCACCTTCGGTTCGATCCATTGCGGGGGCATCGAACTAGGCCCGACGGGAGAGGGGGAGGGGCTCGCGGAGCTCACGACACCTACGGGCGCGAACCTCATCGTGTTGCCGCGGCCACCTGCGCGCGTGACGAAGGTCTACGCTGACGCATTCGTCGCACCTTTCCAAAACGCGAGTACGGGCGCTACCGTCACGACGAATACGACGACGAAGTACGAAGGTACGAACGCGCTCTCGGTCGTTCTGCAAAACGCGGGCTCGACGTTCGGTTCGGCCATCACCTCCTCCGAGCAGCCCTACTCGGCGGCCGCGCATACGGAGTTGACGTTCTCGTTCAACGCGGGTGCCGTAGTACATGCGGGGATTGCCGACTTGTCGGTCGCGGTGGACGATGACAGCACCGGCACCGCTCTCACGTACGTGCCGCTGAAGCCGCTTCTCGTGACGTCGGGCAACGTGGCCGCCTCGACTTGGTATCGCGTCACCATTCCGATGACGACGCTCAACCCGAGCAACCTCCCGTTCCGAAAGTTGCTCATCGCGAATCGCGGTGCGCTGACGAACGTGAACTTCCTCATCGACGACATTCGCTTGACGTGGACGGACGCGGCGCCCACCGAGCGTACCGTCTATGCCGACACCGTCGGATCCGGCTTCTTGAACGCCGGCTGGTCGATCACGAGGGCGAACGACGTCTATCGAACCACGGGCGCGAATGCGATGAAGGCGACGTTCACGGCGGCGTGGGGCGCGCTTGCGTTCGTCTACGATTGGAATGCAGCTGCGATCCCGCTTTCGACCTACACGACCGTGTCGTTCGACATCTCTGCGGGCACGGGCACGCCCCCGGCGGCGATGAACAACATGCGCATCGGGCTCGATTCGGCTCCGACGAAGCTGCTCACCAGCTATGTGCCCGGCGGCTTCAAGGCCAACACGTGGCATCGCGTCACGATTCCGGTGACGGACCTCGCGACGCAAGCCTACCGGTGGGTGACGTTCAAGAACGAATCGACGAGCCTCTACTCGTTCTACGTCGACAACGTTCGCTTCCAGACGGACCACGCAGCGCCGCCCTTGCGAACGACGGTCGTCGATCCGAACACGCCAGACACGTTCAATGCAGGTGAGGTCGACGTCGTCACGAACGTTCGCACGGGGGAGGAGCGAAAGGCCATTTCGCCATGGATCTACGGCATGAACAGCACGACGGCGACAGGGCGTCCGGCCGACGTGCTCGCGTGCGCAACGTTCGTGAGGCGGGGCGGCGATCGCTCGAATGCCTACAACTGGGAAACGAACGCCTCCAACGGCTCGCACAACAACGGCTACGCGAACGACATGTACCTTGCGACGGGGCTCGCGAACCCGAACGCGCCTGGCGCACTCGATAGCGAGCTGCTCCTTGGCAACCGCGCAGCGAACCGCGGAACGATGGTCCCCTTCGTACTGAACGGCTATGCCGCCGGCGCTCTCGGTGGAAACATTCCGTTCCTCACCCCGGGTTGGAATCGCGACTACTGGTTCCGTCGTGTCGATGTCGTGAAGCCGACCGCGCTGACTCTGACGCCAGATCTGAACGACGGCGTCGTCTACACCGATGAGCATCTCTGGTTCCTGAAGAACCGCGCTGCGGAAGACGTGTTCGCTCCGGGTCCGAAGCAGCTCTTCGTGGGTACCGACAACGAGCCGGACCTCTTCGCAGGAAACTTCCCCATGCTGCAAACGGGCGGCGGCGGCAACCTTACGATGAGCGGCGTCGTCGTGGGTACGCGTGTCACGGGTGACGAGTTCACTGCGCGCTTCGTTCAATTCGCGAAACGCGTGAAGCAGCTTGCGCCTACGGCAGCTATCGTCGGGCCCGACCACTATGCGTTCGACGGATGGACCTCGTGGCACGGCTCGATGATGCCCCGCTACAACAACAGCGGTGCCGGTCCGTGGTACATGGACGACTTCCTGAAGACGGTGAAGCTCGAAAGCGAGGCATTCGGTCAGCGCTTGCTCGAGACGTGGGACATGCACTGGTACCCCCAAACCGAGTTCAACGGCGTCCAGGTCAACCAGCTCGACAACACCTCGCGCACCATGACCGCAGCGGAGATCGACGCCGTGTTGCAGGGACCGCGCAGCTACTGGGACATGGAGTACGACGAGAACTCCTGGATCACGCGCGACCACCTCCACGCGCCAGCCTATGTCTTGTCACGTCTGCAGGCACGTCTCGACACCTACTACCCGGGCACCAAGCTCGGCGTGACCGAATACTTCCCCGGCGGCCGCGGCCACGTTTCGAGCGGACTCGCGACCGTCGATACGCTGGGGGTGTTTGCGCGCATGGGCGTCCACATGGCCGCGATGTGGCCGCATCCCGGCTCGGTCGATTTCGCCTACGGTGGCTTCAAGCTCCTTCGCAATCCCACGGGTAGCGCGGGGGCGACGGGCGTTCGCTACGCATCCACGAACGTGAAGGTAGAGCATCCCGAAAAAGCTCCGTCGTCTGTCTTCGCTGCGAGCGACACCCCTCAGCTCGTCACGGTCCTCGTCGTCAACAAGACGAATGCCGTCCGCAAATTCGGCATCCGGGCGTTCAACAGCGCGCAGTTGACGAGCGTGAAAGCCTATCGCATCGACGCTGCGCACACGAATCCGTACCTTGCGTCGACAGAGGCGCTCACGAAGAACAACGCCTATGCGTACTCCGCGCCCGCGATGAGTGCGACGATGCTGGTCTTCTCGGCTCCATGATGAAAGGCGAGCTCTTCGCTTCGGCGGCCTTCGTTGGATGGGCATTCGCTTGCACACCGACGGCCCATTCGAAGAGCGCGACTCCCGAGTCCTCGTCCGCGTCGACGCTCGAGGTTTCACCCGTGCCGACTGCAACATCGAGTCATGCGGACTCTTCGCCGCCGGTTTCCGCTTCCGCCCTCGCACCTCAGAGCTCCGACGGCGTCGACGGCACTGCCTGCAAGCGCGACCTCGATTGTGCACAGGAGCCGGACCTCCATCCGTGCTGTGGTCCCGAGGGTAGGACCGTTCCGTCGGAGATGAACTGTGCAGTCAAATCCGTCGACTGCAGACTTCTCCGAACCTGTGTGGGCGGTTCGTGTGTGGGGCCACGACGAGCATGCAAGAAGCGCGAAGACTGCCCTCCCCTAGGGTACGTGCATCCTTGTTGCTCGGGGAACGCACCGAAGGAAATGAACTGCGCATTGAAGAAGGTCAACTGCTCCGGACAAAGAGCCTGCACGGGCGGTTTCTGTTCGCCGCCCAGGCGCGAGCGATGAAGCGAGCGCAGAAAGGTCGAGCGGCGGGGTACGTCGTCTTCGACACGAGCATCGGACCCTGTGGCATCGTCTGGAGCGAGCGCGGCATCAAGGGGCTGCAGCTGCCCGAATCCACGAAGGATGCCACTCACGAACGCGTCCGCGTGCGGTTCTCCGTCGCCGAGGAAGGGCCACTCCCTGCATTCGTGAGACAAGCAGTCACGAGCATCACGAACCTCCTCGAGGGGGCCGCGGTCGACCTCCGCGACATCGAGCTCGACATGGAGGGCATTCCGCCCTTTCACCAAAAAGTGTACGCGGTCGCGCGAAGCATTGGTCCGGGCAAGACTGCCTCGTACGGAGAGGTCGCCGCGCGTGCCGGCTCCCCGGGGGCTGCACGCGCCGTGGGGCAGGCCATGGGAAAGAACCCGTTCGCGATCATCGTTCCCTGCCACCGCGTTCTTGCGAGTGGTGGAAAACTCGGCGGCTTCTCTGCGCCAGGTGGCGCCGACACGAAGCGCCGCATGCTCGCCATCGAGGCTACCAGCGCGGGGGAGTAAAGCCTTTGCCCGGCTTGCCGAAGTGGTAGCCCTGGAGCAAGTTGCAGCCGAGGCTGATGAGCGTGTCGCGTTCTTCGGCGCATTCGACGCCTTCGGCGATGACGCGCAGGCCCATGTCGTGACACATCGTCGTCATCGAGCGAATGAGCTTCTGTTTCACGGAGCTCAAGTGGACTTCGCGTACGATGGACATGTCGAACTTGACGTATTCCGGTTCGAGTTGGACGAAGCTCGCAAGACCAGAATACCCAGCTCCGAGGTCGTCGATGGCGATGCGATAGCCCATCGTCCGCAGGTCTTTCACGCGCCGCTGCAGGTCCGAAATGCGATCGAGCGAAGCGCGCTCGGTGATTTCGAGGACGACGCGCGGTGCCATGGATGCGAGCGGCGTTTTCGGGTCGAGTAAGGATGCGTCGAGAATGTCGCGTGGGTGGAGGTTGACGAAGAGGAGCCACTCGCCGTCGCGATCGCAAGGGGCGGCCGCGCTGTCGCGGATGGTGCGTCCCAGGCGGTGCAGTTCGTCGAGGCGTTCGGCCGCATCGAGTACCGCGCCTGGATGTGGGAGCGAGGGCTCGCCGCTACGCATGAGGGCTTCGTACCCGAAGAGCTTCCCCTCGGGAGCAAGGACGATGGGTTGAAACGCCATCCAGAGAGAGCCGAGCGCGCGTTGGAAGCTGGCCTCGAGACCCAAGCGACCAGAATCTTCGCCAGCGGTCGTTCCAAGGAGACGAAGCGCTTCGCGTTTGGTTCCTGCGAGCCGATAGAGCTGCACCGCGCGGTGGATGGCCGCAAGGAGTTCGTCGATGGCAACGGGCTTGACCAAGTATTTGAACGCACCATATTCGACGGCTTGCGCCGCGGTCGTCACGGTGGGCGCGCCGGTCATGAGCAATACGGGAAGATCGCGATCGTGTTCGCGTACGGTTCGGAGAAGTTCGATGCCGTCCATCATCTGCATCGAGATGTCGCTCACGATGACGTCGAACGAGTGCTTGGTGAGCTCCGTGACGGCTTCGGTGCCGGACGAGCAAGCAACGACCTGGTAGCCGGCTTTCGTCAGATGTCGCGCGGTCGCACGAAGGAGCGGGTCGTTGTCGTCGACAAGCAGCACCTTTCCTTCAGACGGTGATTCCATCGCGGCCCGAGTCTATGACTTCTCGGACCTTCTGCGCCAGTCCTTCCGGAGTAAAGGGCTTCTGGAGGAACGACGCGTTGCCCTCGATGACACCGTGCTTGTGCGTGGTGGCGTTGGCGTACCCGGAGACGAAGAGGACCGGGAGGCCGGGGCGCACGTCTGCCACCCGCTGCGCAAGCTCTCGACCGTTCATGGTCGGCATGACCACATCGGTAATCAATAGGTGGATAGGAAAAGCATGGGTCCGGCAAGTCTCGAGCGCGGCTTCACCTGAACTTGCCTCGAGTACGATGTAACCCACCCGCCGGAGACTCGCGCTCGCCGCACGCCGAACGAGTTCGTCGTCTTCCACGAGGAGGAGGGTCTCGGAGCCGGCAGCGCGCTGAGCGATTTCTGCGGGCAACGTGGGAGCCCCCGGGTCCGTATTCCGTGGAAAAAAGAGCTTGAAGGTCGACCCTTGGCTCGGAGCGGAGTGGACCCAGATGCTACCGCCGCTCTGCTTCACGATGCCGAAAACCGTGGAAAGCCCGAGCCCCGTCCCTTTTCCGGGGTCCTTCGTGGTGAAGAACGGCTCGAAAATGCGCTCGGAGACTTCCTTCGTCATGCCCACGCCGGTGTCGGTGACGGAGATCATGACGTTGGGGCCCGGCGTCACGCCCAGGTGCGAGGCGGCATACGCTTCGTCGATGTCGACATTGGCCGTGGAGATGGCGAGCTTGCCGCCCGTGGGCATCGCGTCGCGCGCATTGACGGCGAGATTCAGCAAGATTTGCTCCATCTGACCGGGGTCCGCTTGGATGGGGGCGAGGTTCGAGTCCAAATGGTTCGTGAGCTCGATGTCTTCTCCAAGCACGCGGGAGAGCATCTTCTCCATCTCGAGAACGACCGTATTGAGATCGACGGACCGCGCCTCCATGACTTGCTGACGACTGAACGCGAGCAGTTGTTTCGTGAGCGAACTCGAGCGCTCGGCAGCGAGTTTGATCTCCGCAAGGTCCGAGCGCATCGGAGAGTCCTTGGGAAGGTCGTCGAGCAAAAGCTGCGTGTAGCTGAGAATGACACTCAGCATGTTGTTGAAATCGTGGGCCATGCCCCCAGCGAGCGTGCCGACGGCGTCCATCTTCTGTGCCTGCCGGAATTGCTCTTCGGTCCTCCGCAGCGTCTCGTGTGCCAGCACGAGCTCCTTCGTTCGAATCTCGACGCGTCGTTCGAGCTCGTCGTGCGCCGTGCGCAGCGCCAATTCGGCTTCACGCTTCGCGGTGATGTCTTGCGAAATACCGAGCAGGTGTGTGGCGATGCCGTCGCTGTTGACGATGGGAATTTTCTTCGTGTGGAGCCACCTCTGTCCGTGGGCCGTGTTGATGGGCTCCTCTGCAATGTCGAGCACCGCACCGGCTTGGAGAGTGCGGCGGTCGGCTTCGATGAACTGGTCGGCCTGAGCCTTCGGGAAGAAGTCGTAATCACTCTTGCCGATGAGCACGTCTCGCGAGACACCGAGGAGCTGCTCACCCGCTCGATTGAAGCGCTCGAAGCGAAGGTGCTCCGCGTCTTTCACGAAGATCATGTCGGGGATATTTTCGACGATCGAATCCAGAAACCTTCGCGCGTGAAGGAGCTCCGAGGTCAACCGGCGATGGTCGGTCACGTCCTCCACCAACATGACTATTTCGTCGCGCGCGATGGGGAGCGCGCGTATGTGGACGATGCGGGAAGGCTTCTTTCGGAATTCGAGCTTGATGTCCCCGACGTCGATCGCAACCTGTGTACGCGCGACCGTCATGTACTTCTCGAATTTTACCGGGTCCGATTCGGGGAAGACTTCCGCCATCGTCTTGCCCATGCGCGTCTCGAAGTCGACCGAGACGAGTTCCGATGCTGCTCCACTCACCTCGGCGAGTCGAAGGGCGGGGGGCGTGAGGCTTTCATCGATTCGCCAGCGGATGATGCCCAACCGCTCGGAGGAGACCTCTCTCACTTCGCTTTGGTAGGTGACCTCGTCGCTCAGCCGACGCGTCGCCGTGGCTTGCAGCTCGAGGAGATCGCTGTCGACGTTCTTCGTCGACGTGAGATCACGAACGAGCCTCGCATAGCCGACGTGCTCCCCGTGCTCGTTCATCACTTTCGTCGTCGTGACGTGTGCGTAAATGCCCTCGCCGCTCGTCTGGCGGAACCAACGCGTCTCTTCGCAACGACCTTGAACCTTCGTGAGTTCGAGGATGCGAAGAGCTGCGTCCGCCTCCTCCACTGGATAGAATTGAGATACGTGCTTGCCGAGCGCGTTGGGGTCGCCTGGCTTCCCTCCGACGCGCCAACCCAGGACACTGCCATCGAGCGCGAGAAGGGCAATCGCTTGAAACTCCACCTCTTGGGCGACGGCGAGGAACGCATCGTTCTTCTCCCACCACGAAGAGCTTGAGCGGTCGGCTCCCATCGCCATGAGCTACACCGGAAGTTCGGAACCTTCCAGCGTGAAAAGTCGGCCTTTGCCCGCGATCCGCTGCTGCCGGAGCACCACGGCTTACTCGAACGGGGCAGGCCGATGACGAAGCCCGGCCACCACTCGCTTCAGGGTCGAAACGCTCGACTTGCGAACGATGACCGATGGTCGGCCGTGTCGGCGGGCCAGGCTCTTGGCTTGTAGCGCGCCGTTGTGGCTGTTCACTTCGACGACGATGACGACCAGGTCGCACCGTTCGACGAGGCCTTCGAGCTCGAGCGAGCCGCGGCCTCCCGTCTCCCCGGAATGCACCTCGAGTTCGTGCCCTTCGGCCTCCGCAGCGCTCTCGAGGTGCGCTCGGGCCCTGCCGAGCCCGCCGACCCAACCGATCTTCATCCGTTTTTCCTCGAGCGACCCGCCGTCATCTTTTCATTGTATCCGTTATAACGGATGGCGCAAGGCCTACTTGTCCTCGGACTGCGGCGCCCGTCGAGGGGTAGAGTGCACGGCGATGAATCTCGCGCCCGGCCCCCGGTCTTTCCTCGGCTGGAACACGTTTCCGGGCTTCGCAGCGAGCGGCGACCGACCGGAACTCAACGTCTCCAACCATGAGCGCTATGGGGATGTCGTGCGGCATCGCGTGGGCCCTCTTGTCGTGCACATGATTCGCCACCCAGACCATGTGAAACACGTGCTTCAGGAGAATCACGCGAACTACATGAAGGGGCGCGGACTTCAAAAGATCAAAGTGTTGCTTGGAGAAGGTCTCCTCACGAGCGAAGGCGAGTTCTGGCGGCGTCAGAGAAAGCTCGCTCAGCCTGCCTTCCACCATCGACGACTCGCGGGGCTCGCCGACACGATGGTGCGCGTCACGGAGGAGATGTGTCGTGCGTGGTCCGAGCGACTCGCCGGAGCTTCGCGTGGGGACGCGACCTTCGACGTACTCGGTGAGACGATGAAGCTCACTTTGGAGATCGCCACGAGAACACTGTTCTCGACGACGGTCGCAGAGGAGGCCAAAACGGTGCAGCGCGCGCTCACCGTTGCGCTGGAAGACGCATCGAAGCGCTTGTTTCGGTTGTTCGACGTTCCCCTTTGGGTTCCGACGCGTGAGAACATCGCGCTCCGAGGCGCCATCGCGGAGCTCGACGCGGTGGTGTTCGGGATCATTCGCGATCGCCGGCAGCGCCTCGAGCGGGGCGACGCGCCACCGGACGACCTGCTCAGCATGCTCATGTCCGTGCGCGACGAGGAGACCGGCGAGAGCATGAACGATCGCCAGCTCCGTGACGAAGTCATGACGCTCTTCTTGGCGGGGCACGAAACCACGGCGAACGCTCTCGCCTGGGCCATCTATCTGCTCGATGCGAACCCTGCGTGTCGCGAACGCCTCGAGGAAGAGGTGAGCCGAGTCCTCGGGTCGCGTTCGCCGACGTTCGCCGACGTGCCTCGGCTGGCCTACACCAAGATGTGCTTCGAAGAATCGCTACGCCTCTACCCGCCCGCGTGGATCTTCGGACGGAAGGCGATGGGCGCCGACAAACTCGGGTCGTACGATATCCCCGCCGACTCGTATGTCGTCATCTGCCCCTACGGCATGCACCGCAACCCGGCGTACTTCGAAAACCCGCGCACGTTCGATCCCACGAACTTCTCACCGGAAAAGGTCGAACGCCGCCACAAGTACGCCTACCTCCCGTTTGGAGGCGGACCGCGCATCTGCATCGGCAACAGCTTCGCCATGATGGAGGGCGTTCTCGTTCTAGCGATGCTCGCCCAGCACTTCCGCGTGCGCGTGTGTCCGGGTCAGGACATCGTGCCTTTGCCGACCATCACCTTGCGGCCGAAACACGGCGTCTTGGTGAAGCTCGAAGGCCGAGAGTCGTGCTAGCGTCGCGCCCATGACAATCAAAATTGGAGACCGTATTCCCGACGCAACCCTGACCGAGTCGACCGAGTTCGGCGAAGCATGCCCGGTAGCGCCCCACACCCTCTCCGTTGCGGAAGCGACGAAGGGCAAGCGCATCGTCGTCTTCGGCCTGCCCGGCGCCTATACGCCGACGTGTTCGGCGCAACACGTTCCGGGGTACGTCGCGAAGCTCGACGCCCTCAAGGCGAAGAAGGTCGACGAAGTGTGGTGCGTGTCCGTCAATGACGGATGGGTGATGGCAGCGTGGGGCCGCGAGCTCGGCGCCATCGGAAAGGTTCGAATGCTCGGCGACGGCACCGGCGACTTCGCGAAGAAGCTTGGCCTCGACGTAGAGATTCCGAACATGGGCCTTCGTGTCCGTCGCTTTTCGATGTTCATCGACGACGGCGTCGTGAAGCAACTGAACGTCGAGCAAGCCGGAAAGTTCGAAGTGTCGAACGCCGAGACGATGCTCGGGCAGATCTCCTGACCTGACTTTGCGTCGTTCCGAGGAGCGAAGCGACGAAGAACCCGAGCCCGAAGTGCTGGCGGCGAGCCGCCTCTTGGGGCGCTTGGGTTCTTCGTCTTCGACTCGGAATGTCCGGGCTTGCCTGGGCTAGCCGGGTACGTCGCTCCCTACGAATGCGTTTGTCGCTCGATGACGAACTTGCCTTCGTACTGCCGGAACTTGCGGTACCCGAACATGTAGAGTGCATCGAGTTCGACCTCGGTTCGCGTCCGCTCCTCGAGAATCAGGCGCTTGGGCGATCGCGGGTCGCGCTGGACGCCCGGCAAGAGCCCGAGTACCCAGTCGGCGCGGAGGCGTCGCAATACTTCGGCTGTCTTCAGGCGAATGCGGCTGACCGCGCGTCCCCAGAAGAAGCCATCGCTACCCAGCCCCTGGTAGAGCGGGAGGATGACGACGCCATCGTCTTCGGCGCGGATCTCGCCGTTGCGATCACGGGCGAGTAGCCGCCCGGCAGCTGCATGGTCCAGGTTTCGGAAACCAGGCTCCATGCGGAAGGCGTCTTCGGGAGAGATGGCCCGACGGGAGAGCACCTCTAGGACGCGCGGCAACCCCGCGCGCTTCTGCTCGAGAAGCGATGCGGCGCTCGTGAGTTCCGGAAGCGACATGTCGGAAACGACGCCCGCACGCGCGAGAGTAAGCCAAAGGACTGCTTCGAGGTTGTCGACCGAGCCGGACTCGGTGTGCTGTCCGCCCTCGACGCTGAACGTCACGCAGCCGCGTCTCGTCCAGTACGACGAAAGGGCGCCGTCGATTTGTTCTTCGAGACCGATGACGATGGGGATGGGGAACGCTTGCACGAAGCGGCGCTGCTCCAGCGTGTCGCCGAAGATGACGAACGGAATGCCGCTCGCGCTCGTCGTGTGGAAGTCGGCAAGGTAGACCGGACCGCGCGCTCGCCCTTGGGCCGCCTCCATTGCATGCAGCAGTTCTCGTTGCTCTCGGTCTTCGGCATCATCTTCTGCGATCGGTCGGTCACGAAGGGCTGCTACCTGCTTCTCGCTCCAGACGCGATTCAGATCTTTGACTTGATGCCGAACCCCGAGGCGAAGGGCCGCAAGGTTACCCGCGAGGACCATCAGCTCACCCGAGATGCGGATGTCTCCGCGCGAGAGCCGTGCAAGAACACGCTTCGCTCCTTCGATGCCTGCGGGTTCGTTCCCGTGGATGCCCGTAACGACGATCACCGTCGCGCCGGGAGCGCTGCCAGTGATGCGCCCGATTTGACGCTCTTCGAGGTGCTGTGAACGGTGGTGGTGGTGGTGGTTCATTTTTGCCTTTTCCCGACAGCGGTAGAGGGAGTTCCGCCGGAAGTCGAACGATCGAGACTTTCGGCATCTTTTCGCATGAGCATGCCCACGAGCTGGTCGTCTTCCACGATAGGCAAGCAGCCGAGCTCGTGCACGTGAAACAGCGCGACGGCATCGGCCATGGAGGTCGTGGGCTTGATGGCGACGGAGGGCATCGGAAGGAGCGCCGAGACGGCTTCGGCTTCTCTTCCGGTCCCGTCGGCAAGATAGGCTTCGAGTGCATCCCTGGCGATCACACCGACGAATGCGCCCTTCCTGTCTTCCACGGCAAGGTGGGAAATGCCCTCCCATTCGAGCAAGGTTCGTGCATGCAGGAGGGAGTCGTCCGGAAGGACGGAAATGAACCGCGTCTGCGCGTAGGCGGCTGCCACGGAAGGTACGAAGCCTTCCTCGAGGGATGGGTCATCGTACTTGGCGAGGGCCCACTCCGCGGAAACACTGCCCTCCGCCTGACGCGCGATCATGGCAGACACGAGAGCGCGAGCACGCATGCCGTCGGGGGCGGATAGGGGCATTGCGGCATACGAACGGCGTGACCAATTCGAACCGGTCGCCTCCTCTCGAACACGTCGTTCGATGATGTTCATGAAGCGTTCGGCGTCTGCCTTGTCGACCTGGGCTCGCACGAGTCCAGCCCGGGCGAGCGGAAGCAGCTTCTCGAGCAGCAGGTCCTTGGCGTGGAATCGTTCGCCATCGAGCCACGTCATGCGAGCACCGAGCCCGTCACGCGCGGCTGCGTAGAAGTTGTTCTGCGCGTCTTCGAACGACATGCGCGATGGCACGTGCTCGATCGTTTCGACGAGCTCGGACATGAGTCCGAGCCAGAATGCGCCATTCGCCACTTCGTCCGTGATGGAAGGGCCCGCCGGGAGGGCGCGAAGCTCGATGCGTAGGTGCGGTTTGCCGTTTTCGGAAATGCCGTAGCACGGTCTGTTCCACCGATAGATCGTCCCTCCGTGATGCCGGAGGGCGCGAAGCTCGGGGATGCGGCCTTTCTCGAGCGCTTCGAGTGAATCTTCGTGAAGGTCCGTTCCGACGAGGGCGCGGAAGTTTGCGATGTTCTCGCGATAGATGTTCGCAATGCTGCCCTCGAGCCACTGGCGGCCGAAGAAAACACGCGCCGTCGCCTCGCGGAGTTGATAGGTCGGCGGTCTTGCGTCGCACGCCTGCTCGAAAAGCGGGATGCGGGTCTCTGCCCAGAGGCGTCGACCGAAGAGAAGAGGGGAGTTGGTGCCGAGCGCGAGGACCGGAGCGAGCACGAGCTGCGCCACGTTGTAGGCATGAGAAAAACGCGCGGGGTCGGCGATCTGCAGATGCACCTGGAAGCTCGCGTTGCACGCCTCCGGCATCACCGAGTCGTGTCGGAACAGAAGTTCGTCCGTCCCGCGAATCGAAAAGTCGTAGGGAAGCACGCGCGCGTTGTCCATCGCACCGCTTAGCAGCTTGTAGCGAGGGTTCGGCACCATGTTGTCGCGGCCGAGGTCATGCTTGTCGATCGTCGGGAGGATACCGACGAGGACGGTATCCATGCCGAGGTCGTTCGCCGCCGCGTGCGCTTTCGAGTAGAGCGCCGAGAGCTGTGTCTCGAGGTTGCGAAGACCCGAGCCGTTCAGTGATTGATGGTCGGCATTGATCTCGAGGTTGAAGAGGCCGAGCTCCGTCGTGAAATGCGAGTCTTTCAGGCGATCGAGCATTTTGAGCGCGCCGGGGGCGGGCCGACAGGCGCGGTCGACCAGAAACAGCTCTTGCTCCGCACCAATGCGCGACACGCCGCGCTCGAAGGCGTCGCTTGCCAGCATTCGTTCGAGTGCTTCCAAGTCCCGAAGAATCGCCCTCGTGAAATCACGGCGATCGTCGTCAGCGAGTTCGCCACGTACACTTTTGTGCTCGGCCATTAGGCGGTCCACTCCCCGAGGTACTTCGGCATCATCGCACGCCACGTGACCCAGTCGTGGTCGACGTCTTTGCCCCAGGAGGCGACGTGGTTCGGAATGCCCTTGTCGCCGAGCACCTGCGCGAGGCGGAAGCTTTCACCGATGTTCTCCCACTTTCCTTCGCCGGTCGCGAACTGGATGAAGCGCGTGCGAAGCAGGTCGAGATGCTTGCCAGCGAGGTGCGGGACGAACTGCAGCGGAGAAGAAACGCGGTAGTACTCGGTCGTTTCGGTCGCTTCGCAGAAGCGCATGAGGTCGAACGTGCCACTCATCGCGAGTGCTCGACTGAAAATGTCCGGAAAGCGGCACACCGTGGCCGCGGCGTGGAACGCGCCGATGGATGCACCTGCGGTCCAAATGAGGATGTCCTCGCTGTTGCAGTCTTTGCGGATCGCCGGAACGACCTCGTGCTTGATGTACTGGTGGTACTGATGCTGGATGTACATCCGGTGCTCGGGCGAGCCTTCTTTCTTGAACCAAACGCGCCCGCCGACACTGTCGGCCGAATAGATCTTGATCTTGCCGGCCTCGAGTAACGGACCGAGCACCTTGATCAGATGAAAGCGCTCGATCTCTTCGGCGTCACCACCCGCGGTGGGAAACACGAGGACCGGCTGGCCCGTCGTACCCCAACGCGCCAGCGTTGCTTCGCAGCCAATTCGTGACGAGTACCAACGTGACTTCGTAAACATCCTTCGCCTCGAACTTCAGGGGCAGCCGGCTGCGCGCCAGGCTTGAATGCGGCTCCAGAAGAGCTCCGTGAATTTTTCGACTTCGTGGGAGGGGAAGAGTGCCCCGACCTTCAAGCGTACGGCCTCTTTCGCGCCGTGTGTCGCGAAGAATTCGTAGGCGACCTCGTCCAGGTGGCCGAGGTGCTTCGCGCAGAACTCTTCGAACTTGGCGGTCTCGAAGCGCTCGTCCGCGATCTTCGCGTAGCCATCGAGCTTCTCCTCGTACGAGATGTCCTTCGCGGCGATCGCGTAGAAGGGCTCCCAATCGAGTGTGTGACGCATCTTGCGTTTCGTGGCCGCACAGAAGATGGACCAGCGCAGGTACGCTTTGACCAACCACGGAAAGTGGAAGTGCAGCGACGTCACCTGAGAGTCGGGGCAAGGGTTTGCGAAATCGATCGGAGCCCACACGCCGTCTTTGCGGAGGGACTCGCAAGAATTGAACTCCCACCCAAAGAACGCATTGATGGTGAGCGTGACTTTGCGAAGGTGATCCTCTTCGGCGGCCGAGAGAAACTTGGTCTTGTCGGTGTAGCGGTCGTGGAGCGGGGCATCGGGGTCGTACAAGACGCAGCGCGTCTGCGGGCCGAAGCCGATGCAGCGCACGAAGCTGTCATAGCCTTCGATGGCCGCTTGGACGTGCATGACCGACGTGCCGCTCTCTTCGTAGGCTTTGCGCGCCTCGTCCGCATTCTTGACGCGCGTGACCGAACGCCACCCGCCACCATCGTAGGGCTTCATGAAGACGGGGAACTGCATGAACTCGCCGATCTTGCCGACGTCGAAGAGCTTGGCGTAGCGCGTGAGCGTGGGCTTCAAGTCGGGCGTGGGCGCGTAGCTCTTCGGCGGGAACATCCACGTCTCTGGGATGGGCATGCCGAGGCGCATCATTGCGACGTAGCTCGTGTGCTTCTCGTTCGCCTGAATGCTCCACGGGTTGTTGAACACGTAGAGGTCGTTCATGACGATCGACTTCTTTATCCACTCGCGACTCGTGTGGTACCAGTGCGTGAGTCGGTCGACCACGAGGTCGTATTTGCATGGTTGCCGCAGGTCGAATGGTTCGATGGTGACGCGGTCGACCTCGAACTTCAGCGTGTCCCCTTCGTGGGGAATCGCAAGGTCGAGACGCGTCATCATCTGCTCGAAACAGAGCGGCCAGCAGATGTCTGCCCCCAGAGAAAGTCCAATACGTCGAACTACTTCCGCCACCTTACAGCCTCACTCGTAAACGAACATGAGCGGTCCCGGGAAGAGCCAGGAGAGCCCTTCTCGCAACCGATCTCGCCAGTTTTCCCAATTGTGTCCATCGCGCGCTTCGGAGAAGCGAATCTGCATGCCCGTGGAGTCCAAGAGCGGAACCATCGAGCGATTTTCGTAGATGAGCGACTCGTATACGCCGCAACTCACGAACACGCGTTCGCTCACCGCTTTCGGGTCGGCGCGGTAGCGGTTCATGAATTCGACCACGCGGTCGAAGAGAGGTCCGCGCCTGTTGCGCTTGCCGATGTCCGTAAAGGCGAAAGAGCCTGATTGGAGCAGGAGGCGTCCCCAGAAACCCGGATAGCGATACGCCGTCGAGAAAGCCGCGACCGCGCCGAAACTCGCACCCATGAGACAGCGGGACTGCGGGCGGTCGAACAGCGGAAAGCGCTTCGCCAAGTCGGGCACGAGCTCCTCGGTGATGTACCGCTGATGACCTTCGTCGTTCGCGTACTCACGGAGGCGATCGTTCGAATCGGTGAAGGCGACGATGACATCGGGGATCTCGAGACGCTCGATGAGGTTGTCGAGGACGATCTTCATCTGCGCGTACTTGAGGTAGTCGGCGCCGTCATGGACGACGAGGAGCGGGTACTGACGGCTCCGGCGGAAGCGTGCGGGCAGGTAGAGGTGCGCGTTCCGGCGCTGCTTCGTCGCCGGGCTGTCGAACAAGAACGTGTCGAGTGTGCCGGGGCGCGAGACCTCGTTGTATTGCGTCCAGCCAGGCTCCTCGTAGCCCTCGCTCTGCAGAACGGAGTTCGCACCGAACGGGTCACGCGCACGATTGGGATTGCGCGGGTCTTCGATCCATTGGCTGCCACCGTTTCGATGCAGCTCGTACTTGTATTCTACACGCGAAAAGGGCGGAATTTCGAGTGTGAGATAGAAGATGTCGGTGCCGGGGACGCGTAGCAGCGAATTGGACGATTCGAGCCCGTAGACCCAGTGTCGCAGGCTGACGCCGTCGGCTTCGCCTTGCCACACGAACGTGACGGCCGAGCCCTCGACGATCGGGAACTTGCGATTGGCGAAGAAGGCCGCGATCTTGTCCTTCGGCGGAGGACCGTCGTGCTTTTCGCCGGTGAGTGAGGCGAGGAGCGTGTCGATGGCGAGGGTGGTCGTCATGACGCTTCCGCCTTCTTCGGTTCGAACTTGCCGTGCTCGCCGTCAGGACGAAGCTCCTGCACGTTGTCGGGAGACGAGAACTTGCCCTGGCGCCAAGTCACGCGCGACCGGGCGGGGAGGGCGAGGCAGATCGAAGGAGCGAAGCGCCTTGCCATGATGCGGACGCGGTCTTTCTGTTCGAGCTTGAGACGCTGCTCGGGTTGCGGGAGCACGACGACGCCGCGAACGAGCCCCGCTCCTTCGTCGAGCACTTCGGCTGCGCCGGGACCTTGCGGCGGATCGTCGTGGAAGAGGACGACGCGTTCACTGATGGCCATCGCGCCGCCGGACCAGGCGAACACGATGCGACCTCTCGTGAGCGAAGCGATACCGAAGAGCGCCAAGCGATTGACGAGCGTGGCGACGTGTCCGCCGGCAATCGCGATGGCGTCGCAGTCAGCGACGATCTCGGCGATTTCCTTTCGATGCTTGGCGACGGAGGGGCGGCTTGCCGTGCGCATGCGTTCGTTGAAATCGCGGTGGATACGGCCGCATTGCACGAGATGCTGCGCGTCGAGCTCGCGGATCGACTCGATCGAGACGTCCGTTTCTTCCTCGAGGATCGACCTCGGAGCGTTGCGCTGTCGAATGACCCGTTCCGCCTCGAGGGCGTGCTCGAGACGGATACGATAGCAATCCTGGCGGTGCCGAAGAACCTCTTGGCGCTCTCGGTGCGCGCTGTGGAACTCCTTGTCCTTGCGGAAGATGTCGTCGGCGCGCGCGTGCAGGTTGAGATTGATGGTACGCCCGCCGAGGTGGTCGGCGAGGTCCTTGTCTTCGGCTTCGCGCTCCTGCCAACCTGCCGTAATGACGGCGATCTTGCCGCCTACGCGCAATTTGGAAACGGAGGCTCCGAGGGAGGGGTCGAAACGTTGCTCCCCCAGCAGGACAACTGCTTTCGGACCGATAGGTGGAGAGGACGGGGGCATGAATGAAGGGGCTCAGAAGAGTAGCAGAAAAGCCAGCTTGGGGGACGCCTTAACCCGCGTGCACGCGGACCGTGCGGCCGGCGAAGGAAAGCATTTCGCGGAGATGGTCGTAGTCGGGGTGTTTCATGCGGAGCCAAGCGTTCGCCATGTAGCCCGCTTCAACGGGTTGGGTCGGGTGTCCAACCGGGGGCAGGTGCTCGTCCAATATCCACTTACCGAAGCGGCGGTGGAGCTCCTCGAGGCCTTCGTAGCCCTTGATGCGTCCGTCGGCGGTCGGTCGCAGCGCGATGAGACCCGCAGCATAGCGCCGCGAGAGGCGCTGACTGGGCTTGCCGTGCACGACGGCCATCGCCCATTCCTTGTAGATGTCGATCTCGTTGCCAGCCGCATAGAGGTCCCATGTACGAACCCCCGGCGGCCTACAGCCGATTTCGCTGAACTTGAGTCCCTTCGGGCCGAAGAACCACTCCATGTGCGTCGCAGAGGTTTCGACGCCGAGGGCCTCGATGACTTTCTGACCGAGCGCGCGCACTTCGGCATAGTGCGGGGCCTCGTCGATGCGATTCGTGGCGATGAATTGCGGCGAGATCCACCGGGTTCGCATCGCCTCGAGGACATTCGGGTAATAGTGCGTCGCGAAGTCGTGGACGACGCGGCCCTTGATGGAGATGGTGTCGTAGAAGCCCTCGTGCCCTTCGATGAACTCCTCCACGGCGACGCTCTTGCCATGGACGACGCCGGATGCGACGAGTGCCTGCTCGAGGGCCTGGTCGCTATCGATGCGAATCGTGCCGGATGCACCCGCGCCATCGCGCGGCTTGATGATGAGTGGGTAGCCCGTGCGTCGCGCGAAATCGCGAATCTCCGCGGCGTCGTTGGAACCAATCGATGCGGCGCAAGGGATACCTGCGGCGCGGAGCACTTCCTTCATGGCCGGCTTGTCACGGCAGAGGAAGGTCGTTCGCACGCTCGTGCCTTCGATGCCGCACATCTCGCGGACGCGAGCCGCGCACATGACGTGGGCTTCGACGACGGCCTCGAGGCGATCGACCCGGACGCGCCCCTGGAGCCACCGTACGGCCTTCTCCACCTGAGACACGTCGGTGACGTTGCTCACCTGCTCGTAGTGCGTGAGCCAGTGTCGGAGTTCCGGATCGAGGGATGCTTTCGGCCGCTCGCCAATGCCGGTGATGCGCGCCCCCACTGCATGGAGGGCACGCACGAATTCCCGCTGATTTGCGGGAAAACAGGGTTCGAGGAACACCACGTCGATGGGCATGGGCGCCATCTACCAGACCCACCGCGATTTCGGCGCGAGATCCGCCCCCCTTTCGCTCTTTCTGCGTTGTTTGCCGGGGCGCCGTGTGGCAAGAGGGGGCCCCGCCTCCGCAGCGCGTTTTCACGATGAAAATACTCTTCGTTTCTTCTGAAGTCGCTCCGTTTGCCAAAGTCGGAGGTCTCGGCGACGTTGCGGCGGCACTCCCACGGTACTTGAGGGCAAAAGGCCACGACGTTCGCGTGGTCGTTCCGATGTATGCGCGCGTCCACAAGGAGGGGCGTGTCTTCGAGGAAGTCATTCCGGAGCTCGCCTTCGACATGGGCCCCCATCGCGTGCACGTGTCGATTTTCGCGGCGAACCTGCCGGGGAGCGACCTCCCCGTGTACTTCGTACGCTGCCCGGCGCTTTACGACCGCCCGTCGATCTACAGCGCGGGGGGAGACGAACACCTCCGCTTCTCGGTTCTGTCGTGGGCTGCCCTCGTTCTTTGCCAGCACCTCGGGTTCGGGCCCGACATCCTCCACGTGAACGACTGGCAGACGTCGCTGATCCCCCTGCTTTTGCGGACGGCATTCAAGTGGGACCGCCTGTTCGCACGCACGAGGACGGTGCTGACGATCCACAACATCGGGCATCAAGGTTCGTTCGACGCGAAAGTGCTCGGCGACACGGGTATCGCTTCGTCGGCGCACTTGTTTCATCAGGACGACCTCCGTGCCGGCAGAGTGAACTTCCTCCTGACGGGGATCCTGCACGCGAATGCGATCACGACCGTGAGCCCCGGCTACGCACGCGAAATCCAAACGGACGAACAAGGTGTCGGCCTCGCGCCGTACCTGCGCAATCGAAAGGATGTTCTTTTCGGTGTGCTGAACGGCATCGACGAGACGGAATGGAATCCCGCGACGGACACGCATTTGCCGGCGAATTTCTCTGCCGACGACCTGTCCGGCAAAGAGCTTTGCAAGGCATCACTGCTCGCGTCCGCAGGGCTGCCTTATGCGCGTGAGACGCTCACGTTTGGACTGGTGTCACGCCTCGTGTGGCAGAAGGGCATCGACCTTTGCGTGTCGGTCTTGCCGCGCCTTCTGCGTCAGACGAAGGTGAACCTCGTGGTCTTGGGCACCGGAGAGCCTCGCTACGAGGATTTCTTTCGGAGACTCGCGCGCTCGTTTCCGCGGCAGGTCGTCTACCAGTCGGCGTTCAGCGAGCGGCTTGCACACCGCATCGAAGCGGGAGCCGATGCGTTCCTCATGCCATCCCGCTACGAACCGTGCGGTCTCAATCAAATGTATAGTCTCTGTTACGGAACACCACCCATCGTTCATCGCACGGGGGGGCTCGCAGATTCCGTCTGGCCCTTCGACGTGCAGACGGGCAAAGGCACGGGCGTCGTATTCGACCACTGGGACGACGAAGGCTTCAGCTGGGCGCTCCGAAGAGCGCTCGAACTATGGGGTACCGGGGCCGGGCGCGATCGTGCGCGCTGGCAGCGCATGCAGCAAAACGGCATGCGGCTCCCCCTTGGCTGGCGACATCGCGTGGGCGAGTACGAGGACCTGTACCGGAAGGTCGCGCCGCACGCCTAGCGGCGCAGGCTGTGCCAGGTTACGGGCAGCGCGCCACTGGGCCCTGCGAGCCCCAGCCAAGCCAACCACCCGTGATGACTAGGTAGTTTCCCGCACGGCGCTACTGACGGCACCTGGTATTCGGATTGCACGTTCAGTCGCCATGAAAATCCTCGCACTGACCTGCCTACCTGCGCTCGTCGCTCTCCTCTGGACGGGCACTGCGTCTGCGGCGGCCGCCCCTCCTTCCGTCAAAGTGGATAGCCTTCGCGTCGTGCCCCTTGCGGATTCGTTCGCTGTCTTCTTCCGCGAGGAATCCAGACGCGTGCAGGCTGCTGACATTGCGCGCACGGGCACCTCGCCGACGCCCAAACCAACCACGTGCGTCATCGGTACAGCGCCGAAGGACCCGCCGACCGAAGTCGGCTACGATGTCGTCGGGGGCGAGAGTGACTACACCATCCTGTTCTCTGGCGTATCCCTCGGCAGCGTCCACCGCGGTGCGGCGACTACGGCCCAGGGGTGCTCGGCCGCACCCGACGTAAACTTTCAAACGCATGCGCCGGGGGTGCGACTCTCGCAGGTGCCTCCGACATCGAAGGCGGTCCTGCTTCATGCGCCGACTCTCGCCAACTTCGCGACCTATGTCGACATCACACGCGAAGACGGGTCGCATACCGTCATTGAGAGCAGACAACAGACGGAAGACGTCGGTCCCCCACAGCCCGTCTTCGTCGCCGGCAAGACCGCGCTCCTCGTCTATCGAGCAGGACGCGATCTCTGGGCACAGACGTTCGACACGGAGAAAGGAATCGCTATCGACGTGAACGCGAGGCAGCTCGCGACGGACCTCGTGCTGAACTCCGCCGTTCTCGCCTATCCGGAGAGTGTCGAGGGTCATTTTCGCATGGTCTATAGTCGGGAGCCTCGAGGTAACGAGCCCGCGGGCATCTACGAAGGCCATTTGCGTGGAAATGTATTTTCGCAAACCATCGTCAACGGCGTGAACGGTAGTCTCGTCGCTGGCACTCTCGATACGAACGGTGCTCAACCGCAACAGGTTCTCGTCACGATGGGCTCTTCGAATGGATCGCTCGCGCACGTGCCGATTTTCAACGACGCGTTGACATCGTCTGTCGAATCCGTGGCACTGGGCAACGTGGGCGTTGAGGCCAGTGTTGGGTGCCGACAGCGAACGTGCCTCATCGCTCACACGAGCGGGCATGGCTGGGCTAACGGTGTTGGGCTTATCAGAATTGCGAACGACAAGGTGGAGTCTCTCCCTTCGATCCCCGTCACGACCCCCCCCTATGTCGGTCGCCCGTCTGCCGAGGCGGGAACGGGCAGCGACAACGCAGCGAAGGGCGGAAGCGGATGTAGCGTGCGCTCACATCCGGAAAGCGAATCGATGTGGTGTTCCGTTCTCGTCTTTGGCGGAGCTCTCTTCTTCGCGCGCCGCCGGCGGAGTCCTCAGGCGTAGTGGACCTTGATGGTCTCGATGATGCGTTTCAGCAGCTTCTTCACGACCTCGGTACTCGAGTCGCGAACAATCACGTAACCGTCGCCCTCGTAGCTGTCGCTCTTGGGGGCGCCGATGTCGGGCAACTTGGCCTCGACCGTCCAGCGTGACGCGATCTCGCTTGCCTCGTGGACGCCAGAGAGGCCGACCACGCGGCCGCGGCCCATTCCGCGCAGAAACGCGCAGCCCACTGCGTATTTTCGGTCCCAAGGTGCATCGAGCTCTCCGTCCACGACGGCCCTCGCCCAGGCGCGGTAGGGATCGATGTCGTTGGCAAGACCCGTCATGCGGGTGATGTTGGCGCCCGGCGGGCGCTGCGCGATTTCGCCGATGACGAGGCTTCCGTCGGGCCGCTGGAACCACTCCATGTGCGTCATGCCATTGTCGAGACCGAGCGCCCGCACGGCCGCGTGCCCCATCTTGCGCGCACCCGCATATTCAGGCCCGTCGATGTCACGCGGCAGGAGGCAGCACCACTGCATCCAATCATTTTCCAGCACTTCGAGGCAGCTCGGCAGGTAGTGCGAAATCGAGTCGACCCGTGGCTGGCCGCCGAGCGTCACCGTTTCGAAGGAGAACTCCCTTCCGGTCAGGAACTCTTCCGCCAAGATGGGTGAAGCTTCACTTGCGCCCATGCCTTTGACGGCTGGCAGTAAGTTGCTCTTCGAGCGCACCCGGAACGTCGCCTTGGCCCCGGCGCCGTCGCGCGGTTTGAGGACCATCGGGAAGCCCACTTCTTCGGCGAATGCCTCGGCGTCCTTTGCGCCATGGATGAGACGGCTGCGCGCCACCGGCAGTCCCGCCTGCAGGAGCGCATTTTTCATGCGCGCTTTGTCTCGGAAAAGTTCGGCGGTGTCGGGGCCGAGACCTGGAACGCCGAACTGCGCCCTCGCTTCACCCAGCTGCACCATGAGGGCCTCGAGGATGCCCAAGATGCGCGTCGGCTGACCGTGCCTCGTCTTCAGGACATGGGTAGCGTCCAGGATGTCGCGGGACGAAAGCGGGTCCGTGATGCGCACCATATCGTCGTAGACGCGGGCGTCCTTGCCCTTCGGGGGGGTGTGAACGATGCCGAGGAGCCGCACGTCCGGGAGACTCCGGACCGCGCGAACGAAGCGCATGGTCGTGTCGATGGGAAAGGGCGCGACGAAGATGATGTTACGGAGGCGCGACGACGATCGGGACATGGTGATGGGGGCGGACATTGGCGAAGCCAGGTATTGCCGTCAACCACGGAAATGCCCCCCGGACGCGAAATGCCGCGTGAAAGCTCTGGCCGCCTTGGTATAGGTGGGCGCCATGCGAGTTGTATTTTTGGCTCCTTCGTACCCTCCAGAAATGATCCAGTACACCCGCGGCCTCGCAGAGGTCGGAGCGGAAGTGTGGGGCGTCGGCGATGCTTCTCGCGAGGCGTTGCCGCAGGAGGTCAAAAAGAATCTTCATGCTTATTTGCAGGTGCCTCGCATCATGGACGAGGACGACGTGATGGAGCGCGTCACCGCCTGGCTCCGCGGCAAGAGCGTTGATCGCATCCTCTCGAATTGGGAGCCACTCGTCATTCTCGCCGCCCGCCTTCGCGATCGTTTCGGCATGCCTGGCATGAGCGCGGACGTGGTTCGCGGCTTCCGTGACAAGGAGCTCATGAAGGAGCGCGTGCGTGCCGCGGGGCTTCGCGTGCCTCGTTCACGGCGCGTCCGCACCGAACGCGAGATTCGTGCGGCGGCCGAAGAGATTGGCTTTCCGCTCATTCTCAAGCCCATCGCTGGCGCCGGCAGTGCCGACACGTATCGTTGCGAGACCCCCGCGCAGCTTTCAGAGGCGATCGTTGCCATGCGGGGTATTCCCGAGGCGAGCTGCGAGGAGTACGTCGTCGGTGAAGAGTTCACGTACGACACGGTCTGCATCGGCGGAAAGCCTGCGTACGAGAACGTGGCGTCGTACCTGCCGAAGCCCTACGAAATGCGCACGATCGAGTGGATCAGCCCGGTCATCATCACGGTGCGTGACATGTACCAAGAGCGGCTCGCGAAGGGCATCGAACTTGGTCGCAACGTGCTCAAGGCACTCGGCATGGGTGACGGATTCACGCACATGGAGTGGTTCCTCACGCCCAAGGGAGAAGCGGTGTTCGGCGAAATCGGCGCACGTCCGGGCGGCGGCCACATCGTCGATCAAATGAACTACACTTCCGACATCGACCTATTCCGCGAGTGGGCGCGCGTCGCGTGCTACCAGCGCTTCGAAGCGAAGGCTCCGCGCAAGTACAACGTGGGGATCATCTTCAAGCGCGCGCAAGGACGCGGGCGCATCACGCGCATCGAGGGCCTCGGGGCGTGGCTCCGCGAGGCAGGGCCCTGGGCCGTCGAAGAGAAACTCCTCAGGCCCGGAACCCCGCGACGGAACTGGAAGCACACGCTCCTCTCCGACGGCCACGTCGTCGTGCGCCATCCCGATTGGAACGAAGCCCATCGCCTCTCCTTTGCGGCGGCGACGGGCATCAAGATGTACGCGCAGTAAGCGCTGCTATTTCTTGGGTGCGGGCGTGCCAGCCGGGCCCGGCTTCGGCGCGGCTCCACCAGGTGCCGGCTTGGGCGGCGTTGCGCCGGGTTTCGGCGCGGGCGCCGGAGGCTCCGGAGCGGGCGCTGCCTTGGGCTTCGGAGGGTGCTTGAGGGCGCGGCCCTTCTGCATGTCCTTCACCCACTTCTCGAAGGCGCTCGGCTGTTGCGTTCGGACCATCGCTTCCATGGGCCAGCTGCCGATGGGGCGATCGTTCATCGTGAACACGACGTCGTAGCGCCCCTCTTTCTGCACGAGCGGACTTCCTCCATTGCCCATGCAGCTCCAGGGGTGTTCGGGCCTCACTTCGGGCCTCACGCAGCCTACGCCGCGGCCGACGATGGTACCGGACCCATCGAGGACCCAGGCCGTGATCGCGACGTTGGAGCCCGACCAGCCGCGGCTTCCCCGCGCAAACCACGTGAAGCCGACACGCCGCGGATAGCGCCATTCGCTCCAACCCGCACGAATGCCCATGAGAGCGAATGGATCTTCTCGGCCGCCCGCGGCAACGACGACAGACACCGTGGGGTCGCCGCCCTCGAGATCGCTTTCTTCGTCGTCGACCGGCTGCTCGTCGTCATCCGGGTCTTCGATCCATACGTCGGTGCGCCCGACGACCTTGCCGTCGATCTTGGCAAGAATGTCGTAGCGCCCCGTATTTTTGGGGTCGAAGCGGAAGTCTGCCGTCGAGAAACCTACACGCTCGTGCTCACGGACGCGGACGGAGTGCTTGAGCGTACTTATCGGCTTGTCGCTCGGGTCCAGGATCTCGAAGGTGACTTCGGCGTCACCCTTCGGAAGGCCAAAGAACATGCCGACGACGGGAACGCGCGCCATGTCCTCACTCGCTTCGATGGTGCGATCGTTTCCGAGGATGGCGGCCGTCGTGAGCATGTTCTTGTCGCGGTGCACCGAGAGGTTCTTCGTGACGAAGAGCTCGGCGCGCACCTTGGACCCCTGCTCTTTGACATAGGCAGCAAGCTGCTTTTGGACGTCCGAAGGCGTTCCCGCGATGGTTGCCTTGACGTCGCTGACGGTCGCAGCGCTGGAGATGGATGCGACCGGCGTCATGCCACCCGTGAAGAGAATGGCATGGTTCACTCCGACGACCTGCGGTTTGCCATTTTCCATGATGACGACCGGGCCGCCAGAGAACCCTGGATAGACGGGGGCATCGAAGAGCATGAGCTTCGTGCCGAGCATGTCGACGACACCCGAGGTGATCCCTTCGGAGATACCCCAGGAAAGGGCCCAGAGACCGTTTCCGGTGTGTCCGAGCGCCCATACGCGTCTTCCTGCATCTGGTTCCTTCGCCGCGAGCGCGATGAACGGCACGTCCGTGAGCGCGACCTTCGGCTTGAGCACTGCAACGTCCCGCAGCTCGTCGATGCGCACGAGTTCTGCATCCACAGTCTGACCCGAGCGTGTCGTGATCTTGAGGTGGTCCGGTGTTTGGATGACGTGCGCCGCCGTGATGACGAAGCCGCCTTCCACGTAGAAGCCCGTGCCGTGGGGCATCGGTGTCTTGCGTAGCGAAACGTCGACGATTTTCTTCGGAGCCTCGGCAGTCATGCCGAGCTCTCTCATCGTGTTTTGCGCTTCGCCCTCACGAATCTTCTCGTCGTCGTTCAGGATGGCGACGACGGAAGGAACCGCGAGCGCGAAGACATTTCGAGGTTGCGACGGAGCCTGAGCTTGAGGGGTCGTTCCACCACAAGCGAGAACACTGGTCGCGAGGAGAGTGAGACAAAGAATCGAGCGCCGGATCATGTGCCCCAAGATACACGAAGTGCGCGACCCGGGGGCACCGCCAAAGTGCGCTTGTCTCTACATGCAAATGCCGCGCGTGCAGGTCTTGCCGGCGCCGCACTTGATGCCGCACCCGTTGCAGTTGTCGTTGTCGAAAAGGATGTCGATGCACTTGCCGCCGCAGAATTCGGACCCGAACTCGCACGGTCCGGCGTCTACACTCGGTCCTGCATCGGCGGGCGGAGGGGGAGGCGGAGGCGGATTCGTGCAGACGCCGCTGTTGCACGTTTGGTTTGCACTGCACTTGGTTCCGCACGCACCGCAATTGTTCACGTCGCCGCTGAGCGCGACGCAGACGCCGTTGCAAGGGTCGAGGCGGGTGTCGCAGGTGCCGTCGCTCTTCGGTGCTTCGCCGAGTCCGCCGAGTGCTCCCGAGCCGCTGCCGACGGTCACATCGCTCGCGCAAGCAAAGAGCGACCCCATAGCGAACACGGCCGCACCGAACACCGCTGCACCAAAGATTGAATTCGTTTTCATGTAAGTCATACCTCCGGGCGTAGATGAACGAACGGGAGACCTGCGATCACGAAATCGGACGTTCGGCATGCGTTTCGCGTACCCTGAATGTATCAGAACGGTGTTGCACCCACTATCGACAGCTGGCTCGATGAACGTTCGCCCACTTTCGCTCGCTCGGGTCTCGGGGACGGCCCTTTTGTGTGCTTCGTTCGGTTTGTTCACGATGGCCAGGTCGGCCAGTGCCGCCGAATCGCCAGAGGTTCGCGCGGAGCTCGTGTTTCGCGCCCCGAAGGGATGTCCCACGCGTGCCGACCTCGTCGGCAGAGTTCACGCTCGGCTGCCTCGTGCCAGCTTCGAGTCGGTCAATGCGCCCACCTCTTTCCTGGTGACGATCGACACGGAAACACCTCCCGATGGATCGCCGGAGGTCTTCCGCGCGGAGATGGAGAGCGCACGGCCCGAGGGACCGCAGCGCCGCACACTCAAGGCGCCCACCTGTGCCGAGGTCGTCGACGCGATTGCGCTGATGATTGCCCTGACGCTCGATGCGGATCGCGGCAAGGCGCCGGAGGAACCGCCGCCCGCTCCGGTGCCCCGTCCAGAGTCGCCTGGCTACGCGCTCTTTCTTCGGCTCGGAGTGGGGAGCGAACTCGGCTCTCTCCCGCATCCCGCGCTCGGAGTGTTCGCAGCGGTTGGGGTCGAAAAGAGCCGTGCAACGTCGGTGCTGGCCCCGTCGTTCGCTCTGGAACCGTCGGTGCTCACGAGCGATCTGTTGGCAGAAACGCCTTCCAAGGGGACTTACATCCGTTTCGGTGTTCGTGCCGAGGGGTGTCCGTTGCGGCTGCCGCTCGGGACGACCTTGTCGCTCCAGCCCTGCGCTTTTCTAGGGGCCTTTGCGGTGCGCGCCGAAGGAACGACTGCACCCATTCCCGCGAGCCAGGTCATCTTCTGGGCAGATGCGGGGCTCTCGGTTCGTGCGCGGGCTGCCTTCGGACCGGCGTTCGTGGAACTCCAAGGTGGAGCCGTGGTTCCGATCACGCGTCCAAACTACGTGCTCGAATCGCCCAAAATCGTCGTGTATGCGACGCCAGCCGTCTCTGGGCTTTTCACCCTGGCTGGAGGAGTGCGCTTTTTGTGATCGCGAAGACCCTCCTCGGTCATCTATGGGGTGTGCAGTTGGCCCTGACGAGTGTTTTCGGCGTGTTTGAGGGGTTTCGCGAGGTGTCGCGGAATCGCGCCGCTCTTCCGAACGAGCGTCGGCTTGGCGAGATCATGACTGCCCATTTCGACCGCGCTTGGCTTTTCGCCAAGCGACTCGGCGTATGCGATGCCGATTTGGATGACGTCATGCAAGAAGTCACGACCATCACCTTCCAGCGCCTCGACCAGATCAAGGAGGGCAGTGAAAAGTCGTTCGTATTCGGTACGACGTTTCGGGTCGCTTCGGAGCATCGTCGGCGCCGAGGACGACGCAAGGAAGCGCCGGAAGAGCTCGCGGCGAGTGTGCTCGACCCGGCCATTGCACCGGACGTCGCGCGTGAGCAGCGACAAGCGCGTGCGCTGCTCGACGAGATTCTCGATGCGATGCCCATGGACCTTCGGGCCGTGTTCGTGCTCTACGAACTCGACGAACGTGAGCAGACCGAAATCGCCGAACTGCTCGACATCCCCGTTGGCACCGTCGCCTCTCGACTCCGTCGAGCTCGCGAGGACTTCAACGGCCGCGTCGCGCGTCTTCAAGCGCGCGAGCGAAGCATGCGACAAGGAGAGCCGTCATGAGTGACGACCTGCGTCGCCTTTCCCTCGGAAGCGATCTCGGGGCGGCCCTCCTTCGCTCGGCCAAAGAAGATCGCGTGCCGGAAGGTGCGGCAGCGCGCGCAGTGGGAGCGGCCATCCTCGCGGGTGCGACCGTAGCGACGCCTGCGGGGGCGGGGGTGCTTCATCGTCTGGGAACGCTCGTGTCTGCGCCAGCGGCCAAAGTCACCATCGGTGTTGCGACGCTCGTCCTCGCCGTGGGTACCCTTGTCGCGTCTCTCGAGCTAGGTCCGTTCGCGAACAAGACGGTGCCGTCGGCGCTGCCGCCTGCACCGAAGGTCATGCAGCCCGTAGCGCCGGCCGTGACGGCTCCCTCGCCAGAGACGTCGGGAGCGCTCGTTGACGTACCGAGCCTGCGGCTCGAGGAACTACCACGCGTTCCATCGGCGCCCGTGAGCGGAGGTGTGGCTGCCCCCAAGGAAGCACCGAGCGCAGCGCCCCCACCCAGTGCAGTCGCGACGGAAGCACAAGTTCCGAATCCTGCACCTCCGTCGATCGACTCGTCGCTAGCGGAAGAAGTGCGTGCGCTCGATGGCGTGCGTTCGGCACTTCGCGCAGGCGATGGCCAAAGCGCCCTCGCACAGCTCGCGGCGTACGAAGCGAAGTTTCCGAAGAAGCAGCTCGGGCAGGAAGCCGCGGTCCTCCGCGAACGAGCGAAGGCCCTGCAGGCGAAATAGCTCTTCGAGGTTCGATGGGGCCTAGTCTAGCACTACCTAGTCACGTTGTTCTTCTTGTCCGACGCGAAATGGTCTCCAGCGTTTGAGATGGTGTCCAGGGCGCACGCGACGGCGGCATCGAAGGCCTCACGTGTGTCGTTGACCGTTCGGCGTACGCAGTCCTTGAGCTTTGCCCAGAGCTTCACAGGTTTGTTCATGAACTCGACCGCGCGTTCATCCATTCGAGCGACTCCGACGAGATGGCTTCTCGCTCAGCGGCAAGCGGCCCATCCTTCGCGCTGAATACAGCGGAGGCGCGGGGCGCGGCGAAGTGAGAGCGAACGCAAAAAAATCCGGCCAGCAGCCGCCGACTCGGCCGCCTCGTCGGGAGGCGTCCAGACATGCGGCCGGGGATTTTGTGCGGAGAGGAAACGAAGCCGTGACCCCGCGACGCGCGGTTCTCTCCCGACATCCGCTCCTATGCAACGCCTTCTCAGGTCCGATCGAGCGCCGACGAAGTCGGTCTCGCTCGTGTTGGGACAGCCCACAGCCCCGCGTCGAAGCTGCGTCGGACTAGAACAGGGACGAGAGGCTGATGGCTCCGCCCCCCGGCAGCGGCGTCACGTCGACCTTCGGTCGAAGGAGTGTGTTTCGAGCGAGGCCCTTGACGCCGCGATAGGTCTGCCATGACGATTCTACCGTCGTCTTCCAGAAGAAGGACTGGAGGCCCGCGAGGACGGTGACGAGGCCGCCTACGAGAAGCACTGCGCCTCGCGTGTCCTGGTCTGCGCGATCTAGGTTGCTGAAGCGTTCGCCGAGCACGAAGTAAGAGCCGATCCCCATCGCGACGACGCCGAGCCCCATGGCAAGACCGCCACCGAGCTTCCGCGAGGACTCTGCGGTTTGCGCTCGCGCACGCCAGTCGGATTCGGTCTCCGCGATGTTCACGTCCGCTGGAACGCCGGCCGCGGCACGCCGCTCGAACGCCTCGAGGACGCGCGTACTCGGGTCGAACGAGAGAGATAAATTGAGGATGCCGCCAATGATGGAGCCCAAGCCTGCGCCGAGTACGATGCTGCCCGAGATGACGGTGCCGCGGTCGTCGACCTTCGAGGAAGAGCGCGCCAGCATCGAGATGCCGATCGGCGTTGCGACGGCACCGAGACCGAGACCGGCAATGCCACCCACGAGCCGATAGTCTGCGTCACCCGACGAAAGCTCACGCAGAACGAGCCGCATGCGTTGCAGCTCGACAGTCGTGTTCGCCGGCGCCATCACGATCGGCGCTGCAGGCGCCCCTTGCGCTCCCTCTATTCCGCTGGGGATCGTTGGTGCCGGCGCCGCAGGTTGCGCGGAGCTGCTCGGAAGCGGCGCGGGGAGGGGAGGCGCCGTGTCATCTGCGTATGCGATCGACGAAAACGCCAGGCTCCCCAACAACGCGAGCGCACCCAGCCCGATGAACTTCGTCATGGACGATGCTTTAGCAAGTATTGGGGAAGCGGCGCTATACCGACTTCATCGAATGCGCCGCGCTTCGGTCGACGCGAATCGAACGATTCAGCGGCCGCTGGGCAAGATGCCGGTCCACGGATCGGACTCGTCGAGCAACAGGCGAGCCCTCGCCAAGCGCGGTGCCTGTTGAATGCTCGGAGACCAAGGGTCGGCGTTTTCGAGTTCCATCCGCTTGAGGGACGAGGAAGAGTTCTGCAGGTGGTGCTCGCCGCTCCACGGATCGGACTGGTCGAGCTCGCGCACGCGCTTCATCGAACGGTCGAAGCCCATCGGGGCTGCGAGCATGGGAGCCGTCGACGACGACGAAGCGACGCCGTTGCTCGTCATGGATGAATGGGGAGCATTCTGTGCTTGGGTTCGCCCTTGGCCGAGGAGCGCCGCAACGGACGTACCAGACGTCGCACTGCCCGACTCTCCACGAGGACCGACCTTGGCGGCCCAACCGGCGAGCGACTCGCTGGTCCAGCCTGCTGCACAGAAGATGGCGGCGCCGGTGAAGAATAAGGCGACGGGAAGATTCGCTCGACTCATGTTCTATGAAACTAGCATCGCGTTCCGAACTGGCCAAAGATCATTTGGTCAATTTCTTCAATACTTTCAGACGTTAACCTTTCGTCCACGGTGTCGCCTTGAGACAGACGAAGGTGTTGGTCGACAGCAGACACTCGCTTGTTCCCATGCCCACGATTCGTTCGCGCATCCCACAGGTGTGTGGAAGGAGTGCGCTCATTCTCCACGCGTGGCGAAGTGGAATTTTCCCGTTTCGCTGCGCGCGCTTACGCGGAGTCGGGTCGTGTCGTCGCGCGCGTTCCGGGGAAGACGAGCCCCACCGCAAGGCATCGAAGCCTTCCGAAAGACGCGTAGGCGCGATCATTGCCGAGCGGTGAGGCGTTCCGGCGGCGGCGGGCTCGCTTTGGCAATCAGGTCAGCGTACGCGAGCATCGCCTCTGGGAGGGCAGGGTCCTCCGCAGCTCCGTATCGATGTGCCGAGTAGCGGAGAAGAAGGTCGCGTGCGGTCTCGTCCGGAAGCTCGCGCGCGAAGCGCTCGATGGGCACGTAGGGCTTCCACTTGAACCCTTGCCGATCGAGGGCTGCCAAGAGACGAGTGAAAGAAGGCAGTGGAACGGAGAGGGGGCCTTCCTGAGCGCCTTCGGCTTCCTTCTTCTTGTTGCGGTTCCCCCACCAGCGCACCAGCGCAAAGACGAACGTGCCGATGCCTGCGGCAATCGAAAGTTCGGTGAGCGTGCGGTCAACGAGCCAAGCCTCTGCGCGTTCCCACAGGGATGCGAGGAAGTCCGTGCTCGCATCGCCCAGTCCCTCGTCCGTCGTGAGAGGAGCACCGGGTTCGGACAGCGGAGTCGGGTCGAAGGTCCGCCAGCCTTTTCCGGCCACGTAAGCTTCGACCCACGAGTGCGCATTCTTCTCGCGCACCACGTAGTGTCCATCGATCGGATTGCGTTCCGTTACGCGATACCCGGACACGTAGCGTGCGGGGATTCCCTTCGAGCGTGCGAGTAGTGTCATCGCGGCCGCGAAGTATTCGCAATGACCCGTGCGATCGCGGAAGAGAAAATGATGCACGGGGTCCGCCCCGCGGCTGTGATCTCGGTCGAGTGCGTAGTGGAAGTCGTGACGAAGATGCGTGTCGAGCGCCTCGAGGATGGCCTCGTCGCTCGACACTCCTTCGGACCATTCGTTCGCAAGATGGCGGAGCGGTCGCCTCATGAATTCCGGCAGACCGAGGTCCGCATCGTGAGGAGCTTCGGTCGGAAGCTGGCTTCGCGCGGCGATTCGGAACCAGTAGCGCTTCGTGGCCGCCGCGGACGTGCCACGGAGAACCCCGAACGGTTCATGCCGGATCTGTCCGTCTGCAGTCGCGAGGTCAGTCGTGCCGAGCGGGAGGAAGAACCTATCGGTCTCGCGCGAACCGCGGATCGCATACGTCACGTGGTCCCCTACGAGAGGGCCACGCCGCGTTTCGACGAGGGCGTCCGGTGCGCGACGTTCGCTTTGCGTGAACATGCCGTCGTCGTACGTGTCGAAAACCACGACGCGGAGCAGCTCGGGGTTTTCCTTGCCGTAAAGTCGCACTGCGACAGTGTTCGAGCGCAGCATCTTCGAGAGCTTGCCGAGACGCATGCCATCGCTGAAAGAGCTCGTACGGTTTTCGTAGGCGCGTTCGAACACCGCTTCGACCTTGCGATGTGCGAGGTTGGCGAGCGGTCGTGCTGGGACCGCGACGGCTGCGGCGAGCAACGCTGCGCTCACCACGATGCCGAGCGCAACGAGACGTGTGCGTGTGGTGAGAGAGCCGAGGGGCGGACGGCTGGGATCATGGGCGCGAAGTGCGAAGAGAGCCGCCGCAAGAAACGCGACGACGGCGACGATGTACGGCGTGCCGATGCGTGTCTCTCCGGCGGAGAGAAGAGCGATCATCGCAATGGCCATCGTGCCCCGAATGCCCCCGTCGGGAAGCGAACAGAGCGCGCGGAACGAAGTAACAATCACGCAGGCGACGATGACGCCCACCCAAAACGCGTGGAGGCGCTGTGCAACCTCGGGGTCCAGCGATGCGCGCACGATGGCAACGGAGAGGACAGAGACGACGATGCCAAACACCCGCTGCGTCGGGCGGTCGGCGGGAAGACGCACCGAGATGCTTGCCGTAGCGACGAGTAGCGCCAGCGATGCGAGGGACACGAACAGCGTTCCCGAAACGTACGCGTAGAGCACGAGCACGATCGCGAGAGGCACCGCGGTAAGGAGGCGCGTACGCAGAGGGAGTTCCGCACTCATACGATGCAAACCTCCCCGCGCGCGATGGCTGCAGGATCGGTGACCTCGAAAATGCGACACTCGACACCGCGATTTCGGATTTCGGCCGCAAGTCGTTCGTGGGCTTCTTTGCGGGCGGCGCACACGATGATCACGAGCGTCCAGGAGGGAATTCGCGCTTCGATGCTCTCGAGGGCAGCATCCTTTTCGAGCGGTTCGAATGGGCCGAGACAGGCCATCACGTCGAGAACTCGATCGAGTGCTTGTTGACTCCTGCCCGGTGGAACCACCTCGAGTTTGCCATGCGCGAGCAACGCCGAAAGACGCGCCGTGCTCCGACCGAGCGTTTCGGCAATTCCGCAGACGACCTCGATGGCCGCTTCGCCTCGCTCGGGTGTGCTCGCTTCCGACGTTGCGTCGAGAAGCACGGCGACCTCCGGGACGTTCTCTTGTTCGTATTGCCGAACGATGGGAACGCCCGTGCGCGCCCAGGTCTTCACGTGCAGATCGCGCAGCGGGTCGCCAGCGGCGTAGGGACGAAGGCCCAAGAAATCTCGCGAGTCGCCGACACGCAAGGCTTGTGTAGTGCCCGCCGTCACTCGACGCGTCATTTTCGGAATGCGGATGTCGGCGACGTGCGCGCGCTTCGGTACGACGAGAAAACGCGGCGCAGCGACCCAGACAGCCGGACCCAAGGCGAGTCCGAACGGTAAGAGCGCCGCCGCGTGAATCGAACCGAGCGAAGGCTCGCCACGCTCTCGAAACGTAGCCCGGAGGACCGCACGTTCACTCTTGCGTGGCGCGATGCGACTCATGGCCGTGCGGCCCACGAGCCATTTGCCCTCCCAGGGCAGGAACGGTCCCGTGAAGCGAAGGGTGTCGACGACGCGAGAGTCGTCGTTGTGCGCCTGGATCGACAGGACGAGCTCCTCCCCGACGGTGATGCGCGGCGGCGCGGTCGCGACGATGCGCACGCGCTCGAGACGGGCGGCTCGCCCGAAGAGAAGGGATGCGCCGACGATGGCCGTGAGCGCACCCCAAAGCACGTACGCATCGGTGCGGCGTGCCTCCAGGGCAAACAGGGAAGCGACGCACGCCATCGCAGCGAAGGCGCGACCTTCGGAAGAGAGCCGCATGTAGAAGGCGTAGAGGGGAACCGCGATGCGAGCGGCTCGGCCCCGCCGCCAGCGCTCACGCCCGGCCCGGCTCTTGGGAATCAGGATGTGGTTCAGTCGGTCGAAGTCGAGGCGTTTTCGGCTTGCCGCACTCACGAAGGGACATCCACGCTTCGGAGAATGTCTTCCAGGACCGAGTCCGCGCTGGCGCCTGCGTATCTGCTTTGATTTCGCAGTTGAAGCCGATGACCGAGAACGTGGGGGGCCATCGCCTGAACGTCGTCGGGCGACACATACGTCCTGCCGTTCACGAAAGCGTGGGCCTGCGCTGCACGAAAAAGGGCGAGGCTGCCGCGGGGGCTCACCCCCGTTTCGAGGTCGACGGACGTGCGCGTGCGAGCGACGAGGCGAAGCATGTACTTTGCAACCACATCGCTCACTTTGACTTCACGTACTTCCTTCTGCAGGGCGAGCAAGTCGGCCTCGGTGGCACCCGCCTCGACGTGATCGATGGGGTTCTCGAACTGCCGCGCGAAGAGCATGCGGAGCTCGGCGTCTTCCGTTGGATAACCGATGCGCAGTCGCAGGAAAAAGCGATCGAGTTGCGCTTCGGGCAGCGGGTAGGTGCCCTGGTGGTCCGTCGGATTCTGCGTGGCGATGACGATGAAAGGGTTCGCGAGAGGGTAGGTGGTACCGTCGATGGTGGCCTGCGACTCGTTCATGGCTTCGAGGAGCGCCGATTGCGTGCGTGGCGAGGCTCGATTGATTTCGTCGGCGAGGAGAACGTTCGTGAAAATAGGCCCCTTGTGGAAGGCGAACGTTCCCTCGCGCGGGTTCAGAATCTGTGCACCGAGGATGTCCGAGGGCAGGAGGTCGGGGGTGAATTGAACGCGCGCGAAGTGAACGGAAAAGGTGCGCGCGAGGGCCTTTGCGAGCGTGGTCTTGCCGACGCCGGGGACGTCTTCGAGGAGAACGTGTCCTCCCGCGACCATCGCGACGAGAAGCAAGTCGATGACCGGTTCTTTGCCCTCGATGACGGTGCCCAAGCTTTTTCGAATACGGGCAATCGCCGCAGATTGGCTCACGGTGCTTTCTCCACTCTATCGA
The DNA here is from genome assembly GCA_046351415.1 of Polyangiaceae bacterium. GTDB lineage: Bacteria > Myxococcota_A > Polyangia > Polyangiales > Polyangiaceae > JABFRG01. Next base: position 112,116 of record JAXLYO010000015.1, read on the forward strand.
AACGTACGCCGTAAGCAACCGGAGGCAGCGCTGCCCTAGAACGACTATAGGGAAGGTGTGAGGCCCTTCGCGCTTCCTCGCAAACGTTTCACCTTTGGGCACGTCACGGTGCTGGTTGCTTCGGTCGTGACCTGTACGATCCTCTTGCCGCAGGCTGCGCATGCGCAACCGAGCGCTGCCAAAGGGGAGCAAGGCGGGCATGCGGCGGGGGGCGCTGGGCAGCTCGTGCCTCCACGCCTCCTCACGAGTACCGAAGTCGCCTATCCCGAGGGGGGCGACGGCGACGAAACGGTCGAGCTCACGGTGACGGTCGGCACGGACGGTCGTGTGTCGGACATGCGCATCACGAAAGGCCGAGAGCCCTTCGCGAGCGCGGCGCTCAAAGGAGCATCTGCATGGCGGTTCGAGCCTGCGACACGCGCCGAGGCACCCATCGCTGCACGCATTCGGCTCGAAGTCGCGTTTCGCGCGCCAAGGCCCGCGCCGGTGGAACCTGCACCTCAGGCGCCCGCTGCACCGGGGGCGTCCGCCGTGAGCGACGTCCCGTCGAACGGCTCATCCACACACGCTCGTGCGCCAGCGCCGGGGGCACCTGAAGACGTGCTCGTACGCGGTGCGCGGATCGAGCCTGGCGCTTCGTCTCTCGGACGCGCAGAGGTTCGGCAACTCCCCGGCGCGTTCGGCGACCCTTTTCGTGCCATCGAGTCGTTGCCCGGCGTGACGCCCATCGTCTCGGGCTTGCCTTTCTTCTACGTGCGCGGTGCGCCCCCCGGGAATGTCGGCTACTTCATCGATGGAATTCGGGTTCCGTATCTCTTCCACGCAGGAGCTGGACCCTCCGTCATCCACCCGGGCCTCGTCGATCGCGTCGACCTCTACCCAGGAGGCTATCCCGCGAAGTTCGGTCGCTTCGCAGGAGGCATCGTTGCGGCCGACATCACCGCTCCACGCACGGAGTTCCATGGTGAAGGAAACCTGCGTTTGTTCGATGCCGGCGCGCTCGCGGAGTCCGGCTTTGCTGGTGGCAAGGGGACCGCGCTCGTTGCAGGGCGATACTCGTACACCGCCGCCATCCTCTCGCTCATCGCCAAGGACACGACCTTGGCCTATCGCGACTACGAGGCTCGCGCCAGCTACGACCTCACTCCCAGGGACCGCCTGAGTGTCCTCAGCTTTGGCTCGTTCGACTACGTCGGGCAGAACGTGCTCGGCGTGGAAAACGTGCTCTTCGGCTCGGAGTTCTATCGTCTCGACACTCGCTATGATCATCGATTCGGGGAGGACACGACAGCGCGCCTTGCCGTCACACTCAGCTACGATCAGACGCGTATTCCGGGCCAACCTCGGAACTCTCAAATGAAGGGGTTCGCTACCCGGTCAGCCTTTGCGCATCGCGTTTCCGAGAACACACTTCTCCGATTCGGGACCGACGCGACGCTCGAGAACTACACCGCCGACGCGCGGCCGTACTCCGACCCCGATGACCCCGATGCGAAGCGGTTCAATGCGCTCTTTCCGTCTCGAACCGACGTCAACCTTGGAGCCTACGCGGACCTGCGGCTCTCGCTCCCGCGGTGGGAACTAACGCCGGGGCTCCGCGTCGATCTCTATGAGTCGGGCGGTGCGACTGCGGTCGGGCTCGACCCTCGTGTGTCCTCACGCATCGAAATTACGCGCAAGGTGCACGTCATCCACACGCTCGGTCTTGCGCATCAGCCACCGAGTTTCCTGATTCCTATCCCCGGGCTCGCGATCGGAAATCTGTCTGGCGGACTGCAGCGCAGCATCCAAGCGAGTGGCGGCGTCGAAGTGGAGGTGCCCGAAGTCGGAACACTCTCCGTCACCGCGTTCGACAATGTCTTCCAGAACATGAGCGACACGCTGGGCGTCACGCAGACGAGTTCTCTGCGGCCGAACTACAAAGAGCCACGGAGCTTGGGTTCGGCGGTGGGGCTCGAGGTCTACTTTCGCCGCAGGCTGACGAAGCGGCTCGGTGGCTACCTTTCCTACACGCTCTCGCGCTCGACGCGGAGCACGGAGCGGGAGCGCTTCTTGAGCGCATTCGATCGGCCGCACGTGCTCAACGCAGCGGTTGCCTTCGATCTGGGACGGAATTGGCGCGCGGGGACGCGCTTCACTATCTACAGCGGAACGCCGGTCCTTGCGCCGGGGGGCGGTAACCGAAATGGTCTCATTCCGCCACCGCGTTCGCTCGATCCGGAACGAGACCCGCTCTTCTATCGCTTCGACTTCCGTATCGAAAAGCGGTGGAACCTTTCGAAGAGCGCGTGGCTCGCCTTCGTGGCAGAAATGATGAATGCGACGTTCCACCAGGAAGTATCGCTCGGTCAGACAATTGGACCAGTGACCATTCCGAGTATCGGGCTCGAGGGAGGTTTTTGACATGCAACGCGCGCGTTCATGGGTTCGGGCGGTTCTGATGGGTGCAGCGGCCTGTTCGCTTGGCATCTTCGGAGTCGTTGCATCGTGCGTACCCGCCGATACGCGACCCGAACCCGGCAACTTGACGATGACCGTCTCCCCGAGCCAGGCAGTCGAGAATGGATTCGTTACCGCCGACGGGTGGAGCATTGCGTTCGATCGCGTTCTCGTGGGCATCGGAGACGTGTCCATCAGCGACGCGTGCAGTCGTTACTCTTCGGCGAACTACGATCGCATCATCGACGCGAAGCGCGGACGCGCCCAAAAACTGTCCATCGTGTACGGTCTAGGCGAATGCGACGTGCGCTTCCGAATTTCACCGCCCTCCTCCGATGCGCTCCTCGGCGAAGGCGTCACGGAAGCCGACAAGACCGCCATGCGCTCGCCAGGGTCGGACATCTACATGCCGCTTTCCGGCATCTCGGTCGACATCCAAGGCGAGGCCACGCGTGGCGTGGAGCACAAGACATTTCACCTCGTCTTTCGCCCGCGCGTTCGGTTCGAGCGATGCGCCGGTGGCAACATCGATGGCCCCGCCAAGCCGAGCATCCACCTCGAGAGTGGTCGCGCGCTCGCCTACGACATCCGTATCGAAGCCGAGGCACTCTTTCGGGACGACACGAAGGTCGATGCGAGCACTTTCCGATTCGACCCGTTTGCTTCGGCGGACAAGAACGGCGACCACACGATCACCCTCGATGAACTCGAGCGCGTTCCCCTATCATCCATCCGAGACGCCGGTAGCTTCGAGGCGAGTACGTACACTTCCGATGAAGACGGTGGGCTGCGTCGCGGTCCGACTCTGGCCATCGAGTCACTCGCCGACTACGTCTATCAAATCCTCTTGCCGCTCGTGCCGAGGATGGAACGGTTCGACCCGTGCGTAGCCAGTATTCGCGTTCCACGCAGCTCCGCCATCGAGCCGCGCGCTGGCAATTGAGTTAGACTCGCGCGCATGAAGCTCTATCACCATCCCATGTCTTCCAACGCCAGGCGGGTTCGCATGGCCGCCATCGCGCTCGATATCCCGCTCGACCTCGAGCTCGTCGACATCTCCAAGGGAGCTGGCCAGGCGTCCGACTACCTCGCGATCAACCCGAACGGCAAAGTGCCGACGCTCGTCGATGGCGATGTCGTCCTCTGGGAGTCGCAGGCCATCATGATGTACCTGGCGGACAAGAAGCCGGGAAACAAGCTCTATCCGACGGACCTCGCCGCGCGTGCCGTGGTCCACAAGTGGCTCTTCTGGGTTTCTTCCCATTTCGGAGCGTCTGCGGCCATGTTGCTCAACCAAAACTTCATCAAGCCGATGATGGGGAAGGGGAACCCGGACCCGAGCATCGTCGCGTTCGCGGAAGCCGAATTCACACGTTGCTGCAAGGTGCTGGACGCTCATTTGGCGAAGCAGCCTTTCCTCTGCGGCGACGCGATGAGTTTGGCGGACATTTCGCTCGCGTCCCCGCTCATGTACATCGGTCCCGGCAAGCTGCCCGTAGACGGCCACACGCACCTTGCGGCTTGGTTCGCGCGCATGCAAGAGACCGACGCGTGGCAGAAGACGCAACCGGCGATGTAGGCGGACCCCAAGTCACAGTCCGCTTCGGACCGCGAGCCACAAGAGCGCGAGGAGCAAGACCGTGATGCCGCCCGAGAGGAGTGGGTTCGGGACGAAGTAGGGGAACACCATCAAGAGGACGCCCACCAGCATTTGCGGCAGGCGTCCTTGCTTTTTGCCGTAAGCAAATGCGACGAAGCCGATGCTCCCGATGAAGAGCGAAACGAGGAGGCTTGTTGCGTCGAGTTCCATCGGTCGCGAGCTCTCCTTCGAGTGTAGGCGCCCTGGGCGTATCAAGCGAACGCGCTTGCGTGTGCCCGTCGCGCATTGCATAGTTGTAATGTTTTATGTCGCTCGTCGACAGCATGAATCCGAACGTTCTTTTCGGGCGCGTCCTCGGGCCGCTGCTTTTCCGCAAAGCGCAAATCGTAGCCGCAGCGGATCTCTCCTCGCATTTTCGGAGCCTCGACCTCGCGGGAGGAGACCTCTGCGGAACGTCGTCGGAGCCCGGCGACAAGGTGCAGGTCTTCCTCGGGTCCGGCGGCATGCGGACCTATTCACCGATTGGCTGGGACAGCTCTGCGGGAACGATGAAGCTCGTCGTGTACATCCATGGTGATGGCCCTGGCGCTACGTTCGGCAAGCGCGCGGCTCCTGGCGACGAAGTTCAGTTCTTCGGTCCTCGGCGCTCCCTCTCGCTTTCGGGTAGCGGCTCGCTGCCGCTCATTTTCTTCGGCGACGAGAGCTCGATCGGTGTTCTCTGCGCGGCCACGAAAGCGAAGGCGCCCGCATTTTCCGTGCTCGAAGTCACCGATGAAGCCGAGGTCGCGAGCGTGCTTCAGGCGCTCGGTATCCGCGCCGTGTTGTGCGTGAAGAAGGAGCCTTCGGACCACCATATGCCGCGCGTCGCGAGTGCGATTCGCGAGCGACTCACGGGCGAGCCTCGCGCACACCTCATGATGACGGGCAGGGCCCAGTCCATTCAGGCACTCCGCGGCCTACTCAAAGTGACCGGCCCCATTCCGCCCGGCAAGACGAAGGCCTACTGGTCGGTAGGCAAGCGCGGGCTCGACTAGGTCGAGACGTCCACGGCTTCGAGGGCGCCCCAATCGATGCGCGCGGAGACGACACTCGAACCGCGGGTTGCCCGCAAATGGGTTACCTCCTCGTCCGAAGCGTCGACCGTTTCGGTGACGGAGAAGCCCATGCGCTCGAGGAATCGCTTCGTCGCGGGACCTGGCGGGGGAGCTCGATGACCAGCGAGCTCCGCGTACTCCAGAAGAACACCGGGCAGGTAGGCAAGGGAGATGCTCGAAAGGTCAATCGGCATCTCCGGCATCAGGTAAACCGTCCCCTCGCGGTGGTCGGCGAAGAAGAGCGGACGTCCGCCGCAGAGCTCGGCGCTCACGTACCCGAGCGCGGGAATGCTGAAGTCAGGCTCCGTATGTTTCGCGACTCCGAACACATCGCCGCCCCGTTCCTTGAGCTGCGTGCAGCATGCGAGGCTGTGCTGCCACTGGGAAGCACTAGGGTTCGCCCAGCCCCAGAGAAATGAGCCCGATGTCAGCGAAAAGGTTCCAAGGAGCTGGACGCGGCAGCTTGCGTCGCCGATGCGCATCCATCCTGAAGCAAGGTCCACGTCCCAGGACTTGCCGTCACGGTACTGTTCGAGCATCCGTGCGCGTGCACGCCCGGTGAGAAGGTGTTCGGTGATGAGATCCGCATCGATCATCTTGGGCGCATGCGTAGCAGGACCATCGAGACTGCGGAAGCCGCATGAACCGTGAGCGCCACGGTGCGATTTCGTGATGGAACGAGGATGCTGATGCCAAGTCCCGGTCATGAGATTCGTTGCCCCATTCATTGCGTTGTCTTCGATGGTCGCTTTCGCGGCGTGCGGCGGGCGTGTGTCGCTCCAGGATTCGGAACGAGAAAGTCGAGCGCCCTCTTCACCACCGGCACCTGCACCGACGTCGAGTGGATCTGCTTCCGTGCCGCCGGCGAATCCCGTTCCTGCCCCCACGACGACCGCTCGGCCAACCCCGACGCCTTCTTCCGACCCATCGTGCACGCGCGACGACGAATGCAACGAGGTGCCCGGCACGAACTCTGGCCGCTGCTGGCGCGATCCGATGACGAACGCCTCGTCCTGCTTGTGTCGACAAGGCGCTTGGAAACAACCAAGCGGGCGATGCGGGGCGACAGCACCGCCCGTCACGTGCGGCGCTCAGGGCGGCACGTGCGGCGACTGGAACGCATGCTTGAACGCGGGCGGCACGCGCGCCCTCACGGATGAGTGTGGCGGCGGTTCAGACATTTGCTGTGTCGGTTCGTGCAAGAAGACCGCTGTCGACTCCTGCTATGTGCGCGGGACCGACGCCGCTTACGTCCCCGTCTGCACTCATGGGTGGCAGACGTGCCTGCCTGGTGACTCACCAGACCTCGATATCTGACGTTCCGACCATGGCGCCGCCGCGGGACCGCCCCCAGTCTCGTTCTCGCCGCGGAACTACCGCTTGCTCGCGAAGCACTCTCCCTCGCCGCGAAAGTGGCCAATCGTGCGAGAGAGCGCGGTGACGAAATCCTGGAGGGTGACGATGTTGGGCTCTTCGCCAGCGCCGTACGGAATGTCTGCAGTGTGGATTTCGGCACGCTTGACGGTCGCGAGCTCGTCCAGTGTGACGATGCCGTCGTTGTCTTTGTCCGCATTGGCGATGGCGTCGAATCGCACCTTCGCCTCCGGGGCCTGCAGATCGTCGTAGTAGAAATGGTCACCGTGGATGGTGAGCTGCATCGTGTCGGTTCCGCCGTTCGTGATCACGGTGCCGTCCGTCTCCTTGCCGCTGAGGTCGCCTTTGCAGCGGTCGTAGAGCGTGTGGGTCTTGAAGCCCCAGCGATACTTCTTCGTGAGTGTGCCCTTCGTCGCGGTGGCATCCACGTAGATGCTGTAGCCGCCTTGCACCATCCAGTCCTTGTCCGCCGGAGGTACATCGGACCCATCGGACGTCGCCGTTGCGGGGAGAATCTCGTAGCTGACGCGAGGCCATGCCTTCGCAGCGATGTTCGCAAAGCGGACGACGGGCTTCACGCCCGGCTTCGTGTGGTCGAAGATCTTCGACCCATTCATGCGAGCGGCGACGTTCCCATTGGCATCCGCCACCGTCACGTTGCCCACGTTCACCAAGAACTTCTCGTAGTGGATGGTCCAACCGTCGGCGACCGTGGACGCCGGAATCTCGCGCTCGATGTATTCCTCACCCCACGTCGTGAACGTGGCGGTTCCCTCGCCATCGCTCGAGGAACTCGAGCACGCGACGACCGTGAGGAGCGCGACGAGGGCGGACGACGTACGTGCGATTTGCTTTTGCATGTGGACCAAGGCTCCTTCTCAGGGGGCGTAAGAAAAGACGTATCCGTTGCCAGCGAGCACACCCAAGACGAGCTCTTTGCGGGCGAGCACGTCGGGCATCATCCGCACGGGCTTCCCATCCACGCTCGCGGGCATGGTTTCGAACTCGACCTCGTCGAACCACAATTTCGGTTGGATGGTCAGGGTGACGGTGCCGTCGGACTGCATGTCTACTTCCTTGAAGAGACACCCGACGACAGCGGGCTCCTTCTTTGCATTGCGGAGGTCGGAAACATCGAGTTCAGCGCGGAAGATGCGCGTCTCTGAGCCTTTCTTCGCGGTGCCTTCGAGGACCACGGCGTGCGTGCCGAGCATCGCTTCGAACGCTCCCGCAGGAGGCGAACCGAAGGTGAACGTCGCCGAACGCGTCGGGCCCGTGACCCCGTTCCCCGTTGCCAGCGTGGCCGGCCCGGCGTGCAAATCGACGGACGAAGGTGTCAGCATTTCGCCTCGAGCCGTGCCGGGAATGTAGTGGCCGGGGTGGGCAAACGCGCTCTTGATACCGAAGAGGCGATCGAACCAGGTGGGGGCGGGCCCTTTCGGAGCTGCGTGAGAGAAGATCGTCGCGCCGTCGAAGTAGTAGAACGGGCCCGTTGCCAAGTAGAAGACGTCGAGCGTGACGGTCCAACCTTGCTTCGTTCCGAAGGGGCGCGAGGCCTCTGCGCCGGCATCGATGCGCGTCTTCAGTGTGATTCGACGTCCCGTCGTGTTCTCCCCGCTGCCATCGCCCGAACATCCGAGGCAAATGGCGAGAGGCAAGAGGAGCAGTGAGACTTTCGGGTTCGCGATCATCGAGGGGCCTTCATAGATAGAGTGCAAGCGTGACGAAGAGGCTGCGCGGCGCACCCACGGTGACGTGGCGGAACGGCACGAGGTTTGGGGCCTTCTGTCTTCCGAAGTTCGACGCGTAAACGAACTGACCGTCGTACCAATCGGCACCCAGCAGGTTCGTGACGTCGAGGCCGAGTTCGACCTCTCGAAGGCGCAACCCCATCGACGTGTCGACGAGGAACACATCGTGACCAAACTCGGAGAAGGGAAGGGGGCGCCTCACGAGAGACTCGAGTCCGTAGCCGACGCGCATGGTGAGCGGTCTTCCCCACACCTGGGTCAGCGTCTTGCGTGCGACGATGTCCGTGCGCGCGACCCATTGGGGAACGTATGGCAAGAGGTCACCCTCCTTGTAGGTGGCGTCGGACCCGGTGAAGACGGCGCGCGTGTACGTGACGCTCCCGCTCATGGTGAGCCACGAAGTCGGGCGAGCCGTGAGTTCGAGCGCCGCTCCCGAGCGAGCAGTCGAAGGCACCGCCTCGTTTCGAGCAGTCGCTTGGTCGAATACGAGGTCCTTGTCGAGTCGCGTGTGGAAGACTGCGAGCGAACCAGCGAACGCCTGGCCTGTCGCATAGCGAAGCCCACCCTCCACACTATGGGCTTCGGCAAACGGCGTGCGTTCACCATTCGACAAGCTTCGGGCCTGTGGGGAGCGGAACCCCTCACCGTAGCTGAGGAGAGCGTGCAGCTCTGGGACGACTGCTGCGTCGGCAGTGATTTTCTTCCCGAGGTGAGCGCCCATCGCGCTGCGCTCCTGCGACACGGTCGTGCCCGCCGCCGGCACGAGGTCTTCAGTGGCATAGGCGAGGACGTCGGCGCGAAGCCCCCCACGAAGGGCGAGTCGCGGTAGCGGATTCAGCGTCGCATCGACATAGCCCGCGACGTTCGTTCCGCGCACGCTTGCATCGACGAGCGTCGCTGTGGGCCGATCATCGACGTCGGAGAGTCGCCGCTGGGACTGCGTGATCCAATCACTTCGTCCGTAGAGCCCCACTTCGATGCTGTCGCGTTCGGAGAAGACCTTGGTCCCGCGCCGATAGGAGGCGGTTGCGCCCACCATGACGGCCTTGTGGAGCTGCTGCGTATTGTCGCTCTCGAGACTCGGCGCGCCGCCCTTCTGCGTGTCCGCGAAGAACCCCGTGAAGTTCTGACGGAGCGCGAGCGAACGAAGGACAACGAACGGCGCAATGCTCAGTCGGTCGTGCTCGCCGTCCTTGTGGAGCTCGACCAGAAGCTGTGTGCGCGAGGAGTCGCCACCCTGCTTGGGGTCATAGGTCGCAAAGCGGTCGACCCGGCCGCCCGTGATGTCGGACTCCTTCAACACGCCAGGCGAATCGAAGTGCCCCGTGTACGCCGATAGGAGCGCACGCACGCCTACGCCGCCACCGAAGTCGTGCACGGCTTGGCCGATGAAAGAACCTCGCTGTGCAGCGCGGTTCGGACCGAATCCGTCGGTGCTGTAGCTCTCGAAGGCCGCGAACGTCTCGTCGGAGCTGTCCTTGGGGTGGAACGCGAGGAACAGCCGCTTCGTCCCGAACGAGCCGAGCGTGCCCTTCGTCGAGAAGCCCGGCTCCTTGTATCCGAGCTTCATACGAATACTGCCGGCAATGGCGAAGTCGCCTTGGCGTGGGTCGTACGTTCCGGGCTGCGCCTGGAGTTCTTTGATCACTTCGGGCATGACGAAGTGGAGATCGGCGTAGCCCTGACCATGGATGTTGGAGACCTCGTTCACCGGAATGCCCCCGACCGAGATCTCGAGGTCCTGCCCGTGAACCGCATCGAAGCCGCGGAGAAAGATTTGGTGCGCTTTCCCTTCGCCGCTGTGCTGCGTGACGAAGATGCCCGGGACGACGTTGAGCGTGTCGCTTGCGGTTCGATGTGGCGCTGCACCGATGACGTCCTGGCCGCGACGGACTTCGGATGCACTTCGCGGCGGCGCTGGCCCGCGGACCTGAACGACTTCGGCTTCGGCGGGAGCGGACGGTGGTGCGGGCACCTCAGCGCGTGCGGGGGGGGAGGCGGAGTGCACGTGACCCGCTTCGGCCTTGAAGCGGACGACGGCGCGAACTTTCGCGGCGACGGGCAGTCCGTCTTGGGTCGCCGCGACATAGGTGAATGCGCGGGCGGCCACGAGAGCAGCTGCGTCGAACTCAGCGCTCACACTCGTTTCGATGGAAGCTTCCGTGACGCGACCGTCTGGGCCGACGACGACGATGACGGGGACGACCACGTCGTGCGCCTCGACATGACCGTTCGGCCAAAGGGGGACGGCTTCGAAGGTTGGAACGGGAGGAACGACGTCGTGCGCGAAGGTCTCGCCCGGGGCCAAGAGCGTCCCCACGGCGCCGCACAATGCGACGACGAACGGGGGCACGGAGGGGCGAGAAAACCGGCGAAGCATGCGCGTCAGATGGTCGTACTACGATCTGACCAAATCGTGCTACCGCCCGGTGCTACGATTTTACGATTTTGTGTCACGCCATGCGCTTGGCCTACATTGCTTTCTTGAAATGTTCCACGCCAGAGCTAGTATCGCGGAATGCGAGCCATTCTTGCCTCTTCCGTGTTCATGGGTCTCTTGGCGCTCTTTGCGTGCGGCACCACCGACGAAAGCGGTGATACTGCCAGCGACGACATCAAGAAGTACAAGCCGAAGGAGGTCGAGAACTTCCCGATCGAGTATTCGGTAAACGGCTTCAGCCTCGGTGGCTACGAATACTGGCCCTTCAAGGAGGAGCAGCCGATCTACCCCAGCAAAGTGAAGTGGGGTTACGAGAGCGGCAGCGCTCCGGCGAAGAAGTGCATGGCAGCCGCCAAGACGGCGCTCATCGAAATCTTGAAGAATCCCCCGGCGGAGCTCATCGAACTGAAGCGCAAGACCGGCATCTCGAGCTTCTTCCAGTGGAACAACGACTACACGGACGCCGCGTCGAACGCGATGCAGAGCTCCGGCATGCGAGTCCTCTGGCTCTACAACGGGCGCTTGATGAAGTGGATTAGCGAGACGAACAAAGATGGCACCTGCCTCATCCCGGAACGCAAAGACCTTCGCGCCCTCGCGCGTGACTGCTTGAGCCAGCTGCCCGTCGCGTCGGGTCAGACGCTCTATTGCAATGCCTCCAATACGCGCGGCCTCCCGCCGGAGCCGCCGAGCGACGCGGGCACCGACGCGCGTTGACGCCTAGCGGCCATTGTCCGCGAGATCCGGAAAAGAAACAGGCCGCGAGAGACGTTCTCGCGGCCTTGTTACATTTGGGCGCGGACCGCTATTGCGGTGCACCACCGTTGGCTTGAAGTGCAGCGGGGTGCACGCCCTTCAGCCACATCGTGCCGTTGTCGATCTTGTCGACCTTGAGCAACCGCTTCGACGAAAGGATGGATCCGACGATGAAGAGCGCGATGAAAAGCAGGAAGCCAACGCCACCGCCGATGGCGCCGAGGCTGTCGTCGATCGCGCCGAGACCCATCGAGAGCGCGAAAATGAGCACGAAGCCGGCCAAGAACGCGATGACTGGAATGTAAGGCGCAAACTTCCACTTGCTTTGGCAAGGCTGACACAGCGGAACGTTCAGAGACTGCGTCTTGATGAAGAAGCGAGAAATGAAGCGTCCGAGGCGGCTCCAGTACTTGAGGAAGCGCGCCCACGGGGGAAGCCACTCGAAGACGTGGAGGTGGACGTTGCCGTTCGTTGCTTGGCCGCACTTGAGGCACACGGGCGCGAGCGTCGGCGTACCCATCGTCATGAGCACATTGCCTTGCACTGCGGCCTGGCCGGCACCGCCCATGCCAGGCATTCCGGGGTGCCCAGGTTGTGCGTACCCTTGCATCGGCGCTTGGCCGTAGCCTTGCTGCGGAGCTCCGTAACCCTGTTGGGGTTGCTGAGCATAGCCTTGCTGCGGCGGACCATAGCCTTGCTGAGGCTGCTGCGCGTAACCCTGCTGCGGTTGCTGAGCGTAACCTTGTTGCGGCTGACCATAGCCTTGCTGCGGTTGGCCATAGCCCGGCTGTTGCGCGGGTTGGCCGGGAGGATAGCCAGGGGGAGAACCAGGAGGATAGCCGGGGGGTTGTTGCATGGAATCAGGCTATTCGACGATGAACCGCCCGTCACTATTCACTTTGCGGAAAATCAGTCGCGTCCGAAACGAATTCGCGCGCGGTGCGTCGTCGTCGCGACGAGGCGCGTCATTCCAGGGAGCGTGTCCCGCTTTCGTAGTGGTTACTCGTAGCGAAGCGCCTCGATGGGGTCGAGCTTCGACGCTTTGCGGGCAGGATAGAGGCCGAACGCAACACCGACGAGCGCGCTGAATCCCACCGAAAGCACCATGACGTCGGGTCGCATGACGAGTTTCCACGAAAGCTGACCAGCCAGCCAATTCGCAACCCCCGTACCGAGCGCGACACCAATGAGACCACCCAGCATGGAGAGTGTGACGGCTTCGACGAGAAACTGAGCGAGGATGTGCCAAGGCTTCGCCCCGATCGCCATGCGAATACCAATCTCGCGTGTGCGCTCCGTGACACTCACGAGCATGATGTTCATGATGCCAACGCCCCCTACGAGCAGCGACACGATGGCGATGGCCGCGAGCAGCGACGTCAGGGTCTTCGTGCCCTGTTGCTGCGCCGCGGCGATCTCGGCGAGATTGCGAATGTTGAAGTCGTCCGCATCACCGGGCGCGAGATGATGCCGGTCGCGCAAAATGCCGACGATTTGTCGTTGAGCGCGCGGCGTTTCTTGTGCCGAAATGGCCGTGACGACGATCGCTCCGGCCAAGTACTTCTGGAGCCCGCCCTGAATCTTCGCTTGGAACGTCGAGACCGGAATCATCGCGGTGTCATCGTAGTCTTGCCCCATGGGCGACTGACCTTTGCGCTCGAGCACGCCCACCACGGTGAACGGCATGCCGCGAATGCGAACCGATTGCCCCATGGGGTCGACGTTGGGACCGAAGATGCGGTCTACCGCTGATTGTCCGAAGACGACCACCTTGCTGCCGCTCTCGACGTCGGAGTCGCTGAACGGCGCCCCGCGCGCGAACTTCCAACTTCGGATGAAAAAGAAGTCCGGGGTAGTGCCTGTGATCTGCGTCGTCCAGTTCGCTTCGTCCCCTTGGACCGTGGTGCGCATGTTGAGCTGCGGTGCGGCGGCTCTCACCGACGGAGCTTCGGTGCGGATCGCTTTGAGGTCGTCCCAGGTCAGCGTGGGCATCGAGCCTGCGCCGCCCATGACGCCGCCCGTACTGGTCGACCCGGAGAGCACGATCAGCATGTTCGTACCCATGGCCGCGAACACGCCCTCCACGCTGGCCTTCGCTCCCTCGCCGACTGCAACCATCGAGATCACCGATGCGACTCCAATGACGACACCGAGCGCGGTGAGGAAGGAACGCGTCTTGTTGCGCAGGAGAGCCCGCATCGCCACGGGCAGGGTCTGGATGAGATTCATCCGAACATGCCTCCGGCGACGGGAACGGCGTTGCGCGGCGTCTGACGTTGGTCGGAGACGACCTTCCCGTCTTTGACGATGAGCACACGCGACGTGAACTCCGCGACATCGGGCTCGTGCGTGACCAGCATGATCGTGAGGCCCGTGCGCCACAGCTCTTGGAATAACGCCATGACGTCGATGGTGGTCTTCGAGTCGAGGTTCCCCGTGGGCTCGTCGGCCAAGATGACTTTTGGCTTGTTGACGATGGCGCGGGCGATGGCGACGCGTTGTTGCTGTCCGCCCGAAAGCTGCGAAGGGTAGTGATCCGTGCGCTTCTCGAGACCGACTCGGGCGAGTGCTGCGTAGGCGCGCTCCTTGCGCTCTCGGGAGCCGACTCCCGCATACACGAGAGGGAGCTCGACGTTTTCGAGTGCGCTCGTGCGCGACAGCAAGTTGAAGCTCTGGAACACGAAGCCCAGCGTCCGATTGCGAACCTCTGCGAGTTCACCGCGGCTCAGTTGCGACACGTCTTCCCCGGCGAGGATGTATCGACCCGAGGTCGGCTTGTCCAAGCATCCGAGCACGTTCATCAGGCTCGACTTGCCGGAGCCCGAAGAGCCCATGACGGCGATGAACTCACCTTCGTCCACTTGGAAGGTGACGCCATCGAGTGCACGCACTTCCTGATCGCCGACCGCGTAGATGCGTTCGACATTCTCCAGTTCGATGAGCCTTGCGGGGTGCATGTGGTCCTACATGCCGCGTCGCGTGCCGCCGCCGCCCATGCCGCCGCCCATACCGCCACCCGCGGGAGCGCTGCTGCTGCCGCCCTCCGAGATGACCTCGGTGATGAGCGCGTCCCCCTCGCGCAGGTCGCCTTTCACGAGCTCGGTGACGGACCCGTCGGAGATGCCGAGTGTGACGTCCACTTTGGCCGGGTTGCCATCTCGGAGGACCCATACGGCTCTGCCCTCGCTTCGATTGCCACCCGTGGGTTTCGTTCCGGTGGGTCCTCCTCCCGGCGTTGGTCCCGCGGCCATTTCGGGGCGATAGCGGAGGGCCGCATTCGGAATGCGGAGCACATCGGCGCGCTCGGCAGACGTGAACGTGACCGTAGCCGTCATCCCCGGCTTGAGCAGGCGCTCCGAATTGTCGACATCGATGACGGCATCGTAGGTCACGACGTTCTGCACGGTTTGCGGAGCATCGCGGACCTGGCGCACTTTGCCTTCGAAGCGTTTCCCCGGAAACGCGTCGACGGTGAAGCCGACCTTCATCTCGGGTTTGATCTTCCCGACGTCGCCTTCGGCAACGTTCGTGTCGACCTGCATCTTCGTGAGGTCCTGGGCGATCGTGAAGAGGGTGGGGGCCTGCATGGCAGCGGCGACCGTTTGCCCCACGTCGACACTGCGTGAGATCACGACGCCGTCGATCGGGGAGAGGATCGTTGCGTACTTCAAGTTCACCTGCGCTTGATTCAGCGCTGCGGCGGCCTGTGCGACACTGGCTTGCGCCGACGAGACGGTCGTCTTCGCAACGAGGGCACTCGCCTGCGCCGCGTCGACTTCGGCCTGACCCGAGAGGCCTTGCGCATGGAGCGCTTGCGTTCGTGCGTATTGACGGTCTGCCTCCATCGCCTGCGCTTTCGCCTTCTCGAGGTTGGCGTTTGCCGAGGCCGCGTTGGCGCTCGCTTGGGCTACGGCGGCTTGGAAGAGCTGCGGATCGATGGTCGCGATGACCTGCCCCTTCTTCACGGGGCTGTTGAAGTCGACGCGGATCGATTCGATGCGACCCGAGACCTGCGCACCTACCTGCACCGTGACGAGCGCGGAGAGCGCTCCCGTCGCTGTGACCTTCGATGCGATGCGCCCTCGATCGACGGCTTGGGTCTGATAGCGCGGCTTGGGCGGGGGACGGCTACGTACGTAGTGCACGACGAAGGCTGCGATGCCCAGAAGGACGACGCTGGCGATGAGCCACTGTGGCCACGTGCGCTTCTTCTTCCTCACAGCCGGATGCGCCTTGGGTGCAAGGCTCGCGCTACCGGTCGAAAGTGGCGTCGCATCGGACACGTCGATACCTTATATCCCGCCCCGGCGCCTGGGAATACCGAACTGCTTCGTGGGCTTCGTGTGCGTTCTCGTGTGGCGCATGATTCGGGTTGTCCGATGGGATGACATCGCCCACTGCGCCAAGTCAGTGCGCGCCATCTATGTTCGTACCCGCGGCGGGCTTCTTGACGACGAGGATGAGCGCGAGACCGATGGCGAGTGTAATGGCGACCATCGTGAAGCCGCGTTCGAAGCTGAGAATGGCGGCCTGCCCGGTGACTTTGCTTTTGAGGAGGCTCTCGCCGACGAGTTGGTTCGTGAACGTGCGTGTTCCGATGGCGGCACCGGCCTGCCTCAGTTGCTCTTGAGCGATCGGGTTGTAGGGGGTGACGTTCTCGGCGAGGTAGGAGCCATTGCGTCGAATACCGTCGGTCACGAGGACGCCCATGAGCGCCGTTCCGAGTGAACCCCCGAGCTCGCGCGTCAGGTTGAAGAGCCCCGTTGCGTTGCCGCGCTTCTCCGGCGACACATCCGAGAGCGCTACCATCGTGACCGGAATGAAGATGAAGCCGAGACCCGTCGAGCGAATGAGGTTGGGTTTGACCATGTCCCAGAAGCCCGCTTGTCCCGTGAGATGGGATGCCACGAACTGGCTCGTCGCCGTGACGATGACCCCGATGACGAGCAAGTAGCGCCCATCGACTTTGGGAGAGATGCGTCCGATGACCGGCATCAAGACGACGGAGACGGAGCCTGCGACGAGGAAGATCTTTCCCGTTTCGAGGGCGGAGTAGTGCATGACCGACCCCGCATAGAGCGAGAACAAGTAGCTCCCACCGAAGAGCGCGAACCCGGTGAGAAAATTCAGGCCCGTGCCGGCAGCGTAGCTTCGGTTCGCGAAGACGCGAAGGTCGACGACGGGGTTCTCCGTCTCGAGCTCGTGGACGATGAACGTGATGAGTGAGATGGCCGCGATCGCGGCGAGTGTGAGGATCAGCTTGCTCTCGAACCATCCCTCACGATTGCCCTCCTCGAGGACGTATTGCAGCGTCGGCATGCCCACCGCGAGTAGACCGATGCCGAAGACGTCGATCGTGGCCTCTTTGCCCTTCGGGGGAACGAAACCCGGTTGCTCGACGAACCGAAGGACGAGGGCGATCGCGATGATGCCCACGGGAACGTTGACGATGAAGATCCAGTGCCACGAAAACCAGCTGATGAGATAGCCGCCGATGGTGGGGCCGAAGAGAGGGCCCGTGATCGCTGCGAGTCCGAACAATCCCGAAGCGAGACCGTGCTGCGCCTTCGGATAGCGGGCGAAAAGAATGCTTTGGGACGTGGGGATGATGGCTCCGCCACCCAAGCCCTGGAGGACGCGAAACACCACGAGCGAGGGGAGGTTCCAGGAAAGGCCGCAGAGCGCGCTCGCGACGGTGAAGAGGACCAGCGAACCGGCGAAGTACTTCTTGTAGCCAAAGCGGCGTTGGAACCACCCCGTCATGGGGATGATCACGATGTTGGCCATCATGTAGCCGGTCGACACCCACCCGATCTGATCGAGCGGCGTTCCAAAACTCGCGCGAATGTCGGAGAGTGCGACGTTGACGATCGTGATGTCGATCATCGCCATGAGCGCGGCGATCATGGCGACGGCCGTGATGCCGACCTTCGACCCCGTGAGCTCCGATACGTTGGCGGGTTCGCTCATGGTGCGCTACTTCGTGGTGACGTTGACCGTGGCGCTCATGCCGGGCCTCAGCACCGGGCCTCCCTGGCCTTCACGCTCATCGAGCTTGATGAGCACCGGTACGCGCTGCACGACCTTCGTGAAGTTGCCGGAGGCGTTGTCCGGAGGAAGGAGGGAGAAGCGAGAACCCGTGCCAGGGGCGATGCTGTCCACGCGACCCGTGAACACACGGCTTCCGTAGGTGTCGACTTTGATCTTCACCGGCTGTCCGGGTTTCATATCGGCGAGCTGGTCTTCTTTGAAGTTGGCAACCACCCACGTGTCCGTGAGGGGAACGATCGCCATCATGGGCCTATCGGGCGACACGAGCTGTCCAGGCTCGACCGAGCGGCGCGCGACAGTGCCCGCGACCTCCGCCTTCACCTTCGTGTACTGGATGTTGAGTTCTGCTTGTTCGAGGGCTGCGGATGCTTGGTCGACACGGGCTTGTGCGAGCGCGACTTGGGCCTTCGCGGCTTCGATCTGTTCGGGACCCGCTTGCGCTGCAATGAGGCGTCCGCGCGCAGACTCGAGCGTTCCGGACGAGTTCGCGGTACCTGCGAGGGCACTCGTCAGCCGTGCTTGTGCCTGAGCGAGGGCGGCATCTTGTTGATCGAACGCCGACTTTCGGGCGTCGAGCTCCGCTTTCGAAATCGCGCCGTCCGAAAAGAGCTTCTGTGCGCGATCGAATTCACTCTGCGCGAGCCGTTGACGAGCCTCGGCCGCGGTCACGTCTGCTTTCGACTGTGTGATGGCGGCCTGGGAGGTGCTGCCGAGCGCAGCCGCTTGGGCGAGGCCTCCGCGTGCGACCGCCAGGTTCGAGTCGACCGACTTCAACGTGACGGCAGTTTGCGTTTCGGCTGCACGAAGCGCGGCACGCGCAGCTTCGAGATCGGCTTTGGCGGCGAGCCTTCGCACTTGGTAGTCGCGGTCATCCAGTTCGACGAGCACATCGCCGACTTTCACTTCTTGGTTGTCCGCAACGCGTACCTTCACGACTTGGCCCGATACGCGCGCCGCTACGCTGCCCACGTGACCTTCGACTTGGGCGTCGTCAGTGGCTTCGTGGCCGAGGCCTGCATAGTAAGAAGCGCCGCCACCCAGGGCGGCGAGAAGCACGAGCACGGGAAGAACGACCTTCGCCCGAGACCTCTTCGGGGTCTCGGCAGCTGCGGTCGGCGAGGTCGTGTCCTCCGGAAGATGAGCGCGGTGGGCGAGCGTGGCCATGAACACGCTTTTGCAGCCATCGCGCCAAGCATGGCATGTCGTATAAGTATATGAAAATACAGTAAATGGATGAGATGTGGATGATTGGATTACATCCAAAATGTCCTATTGGACTAGATCCAACTTCTAATTGGAGTATACCAATTCTAGATGCCGCCCCTCGGTTCCGCGCTGAGCCCCGTGGAAATTCGAGCCCTTCGGGGAGAGCGAAGTCGCGCTGCGTTCGCTGTCGAGGTCGGCGTGACCGCCCAGACGGTCTATCGCTGGGAACTTCCGGAGACGGCGCAAGAGTCTCGACGTCCGCGTGCGCGTGAGCGCGCCCGATTGATCGAGCTCTCGCGAAGGGCGAGCGGCGCTCCCGCCGACGATCTCTTGCTCGATCCGGATGGGGCACGCGCGCTTCCCGCGTTCGAACGCATTCTCCATGGCGACTGGCGAAGAGGGGAGGCGGAGCTTTCGCTTCTCTTTGCAGAGCAGCGGGAGCCCACGCCGTCGGCCGCTGCGCTCGCGGCGGTGGGGCTCGCGCTCGTTCAAATGAGTCAGAAGGGGTCTGCACGCGGAGCGCTCCTTGCGCTCAGCCCCGCCCTGCGCGCCGAAAGCGAGCACCGCCTTCCGCGACGCGTCGCCGTCTTCGTTCATGCGAGCGCCGCGCTCCTCTACTCGATGCCCGATGCCCAGATCTTCGACCCGGTGCGCGTCTACGATCGCGCCATGCGCGTCGAGGAAGCCTGTGCGTCGAGGCCAGAGCCCGATGCGGAATGCCTCGTCGCCATCGCGCTGATGCAGGCGGCCCTCGTCGTCGGTGATCAGGCGCACGTATCGAGCGCGGTTGCGCGCGGAGAGCTCATTGCCGAAGAGGCCCTTTCTCCGCTCCTCGCCCTGCACCACGCAGAGCTCCGTGGCATCTCTGCGGTCATATCGGGACAGGTCTCGCTCGCGGGCTCCCGATTCACCGAGCTCGTGACGCGCGCGCGCGAGTTCGGTGCGCCCCTCATGCAAGCGCGTGCGCTCGCCCAGCTCGCCCTTCGTAAAGTGGACGAGTTGGCGCCTCCGGAAGAGGCCATCGCGCTCGCGCTCGAAGCCGAAGCGGTGGTGCGCGCAGCAAGGTTGCCGCCGCTCGTTCACTCGGTGCTCACGGCGCGCGTGCTCGTCGAGTCGTACCTTCGGCTCGGAAGGTTCGAGGAAGCGGAAGCCGCGATGGGGCTTGCGGAGGCCTACTCCGTCGAAACGGGCCTTCCTCCCAATGCGGCGGTCGGCGGCATGGCTCGGTACTTCTTCTTGCGTCGCGATGTCGCAGGCATGAAGCGGCTCCTCGGGAAGCTCGAGGTGTGGGAGGTCCCTTCGATCAGGCCCCTCGTGCAAGCGTACCGAAGCTACTGCGAGGCGCTGGTTGCACTCCTCGAAGCTGCAGCTCCTCACACCATTCTCGAGGCCTTCGCGCGCGCAGAGACCGAGAGCGCTCGCTGGCCTTTCTTCCATCGCGACGTCCTCGTTTTTCGCACGAGCGCGCTCGTCGCCACGGGCAACCTGGAAGAGGCTCGGCTCTCGCTCCGTCACATGGCGCGCTTGCTCGATTTGTTTCCTTCGCCGTGGGGAGCAGCGCATGCGCTTCGCATCGAGGGCATGCTCACATGTTTCGCAGGAGACTGGCCGCACGGCCGAAAGCTGCTCGAGGCAGCCATCTCGACGTTCGACGTCGCGCTCGACATGCCCGATGCGCTTCTCGTGAAGTACACCCGAGCGAAGTTCGCGTGCGTGTACGAAGAACCGTGGGGGCCTGCGGAGTTCGAAGCGCTCACCGCCGAGCTGGAACGGACGGGTATTCGCCCTCCGACCCTCGCGAAGATCGGGGAGACCAGCCTGCGGCACAAGGTCGCACGTCAACAAAACGACCCCACGGAGCCCATTCATGCGACCGCTCTCGTTGCACCGCTTCGACGGCTCGCCGTACGCGGCGCGAATCCGAGTGTCATCTTGCGCGAGCTCTTTCTCGTCACGAAGACCATCGTTCCAGGAAAGGTCGTTCGCCTCGAGGAGGTCGACTCGAACGGCGCCGAGCTTGCTCTCCATGCCGATCCTTCTCTGCTTTCGGCAATGGAGTTTCGTTGGATCGAATTTGGCGACGGCATGGGAAGCCGGTATCGACTCGGCGTGGCGGCTCCGCTCGACCAAGGACAGGTATCCGCCCTTTCGGTGCTCACGGTCTCCGCGGCAATGGCGCTCGAAGTCGCGGGCCTCCGCGGCCTCGGCCACACGAACGACGCCGCGCGGGTGGACGAGAAGGGCCTGGAGATTGCCGGCTTCATTGCGGCATCGAAGTCCATGCGTGCGGTCCGCAGCGAGATCCTTCGTCTTGCCGACTCTCGTGCAACGATCATCATTTCGGGAGAGTCGGGAACCGGCAAAGAGGTCGTGGCTCGCGCCATTCACGACACGTCGACTCGGAGCGACAAGCCCTACGTGGCTTTCAATTGTGCCGCCGTTCCTCGCGACCTCTTCGAGGGCCAGCTCTTTGGTTACAAACGTGGTGCCTTCACGGGCGCGACCCATGACCACCCCGGCGTCATTCGGGCAGCAGCGGGAGGGACGCTGTTTCTCGACGAAGTCGCAGAGCTGCCGATCGACCTGCAGCCGAAGCTTCTACGCTTCCTCGAAAACGGCGAGGTGTTTCCACTCGGCGACCGCGCGGCATCCAAGGTCGACGTTCGGATCATTTCCGCGTCCCATCGTGACCTCGCGGAGATGGTGCGTCGCGGAACGTTCCGTGAAGACCTCTATTACCGACTCCAGGTCGTCCCGATTCGACTGCCTCCTCTGCGTGAACGCAGAGAGGACGTCATCGTTCTCGCGAAGCACTTCCTGCGGCTGCTTTCCCCCGAGGGACAAGTGCCTGCGCTCGCGTCCGATGCGATCGATGAACTGACAGCCTATGCGTGGCCCGGCAACGTGCGGGAGCTCCGCAACGTCCTCGAACGCACGCTCGCCTTCTCGCCGGTGCCCGACGTGATTCGCCGAGAGCACCTGCGGCTCAAGTGAGTTGGGCGCGTCGCGCGCTCAATACGGGCCGGGGTCGATACCGGAGTCGACCACGGGAACCGGACACGACGACGTGTTGTGGTAGCACTTGTGCGTCTGCGTGTCGCAGCACGACGCGCCCGACGTCGCCTTCGGACAGCTGTTCTCGCACTCCGAGTCGGCGGAGCAGGAGCTCACGCACGTGGGAGCCGCTGTCTCCTTGGGACCTGCGTCGACCACGGGTTGCGTGGTCGGCGTGGTCGCCGGAGGCTCTGATCCCGCGTCGTCGATGACGACGTCGCCCTGTGCGCAAGCGGGTACGGCCATCGAAGTGAGAGCGAAAGCGACCGTCGCGAGAAGGGGGAACATCGAGCGCATGGCATGTGGTGTAGGTCAGGATCGTACGTCGCGCAATCTGATTCGCCTGCGCTTCCGATCGCGTTACATTGACGCGCTGCATGGTAAACGAGGCCCGCGAAGGTTCCGAAGCCGCCGGCGATGGCGCTCGTGCGGGGCTCCTTCCCCTGAAGCCGGAGAGCCGGCTCCCGTCATGGGCGGCAGGTTGGCTTCCGCGCGTCGTCTTCGTCCTCGTCGCCGCTATCGCCTTTTCACCGGCGGTGAGGACGCCCTACCTGCTCGACGACTACCTTCACGCCTGCATGATCGAGGGCACCTTTCCCGTGCATCGAGGCCCCACCGAACTCTATGATTTCGTGAGCGATGGTGATCGAGAAACCCTACGATCTAGAGGGGTTTTGCCGTGGTGGTCGGACGCTGGGCTCAAGATTCGCTTCCTGAGGCCCCTCCCGAGCTTGCTCCGCTTCGGCGAACATCGATTCTTTGGATCCAGTCCTTTTCTGTTCCACCTGCACTCGTTTGCCTGGTGGGGCATGGCCGTCCTCGCGGCCCGTCGCCTCTTTCGAAAGCTCCTTTCGCCACGGGCGAGCGCCATCGCTACGCTGGTATTCGCCCTTGCCCCTTGCCACACGCTTCCCCTCGCATGGCTCGCGAACCGCGAGGCCCTGGTTTCGCTCACCTTTGGCACTCTAGGGCTGTCGAGTTACCTTTCATTTCGCCAGACCCGAACGATGCAGGGTGCAGTTACTTCGGCGGCGTTCTTCACGCTCGCCTTCCTCTCTGGCGAGTACGCGGTTTGCTTCTTTGGGTACGTGCTCGCGTTCGAGTTCCTGTGGAGCGCCCGCGAGCGCCTCGTCGTTCGTGTCGTTCGCGCAATGCCATTTCTGGGGCCGGCAGCTGCGTATCTCGCCCTCCGAGCCGTTCGAGGCTACGGCACGCGCGGCTCTGCGTTCTACGCCGACCCGTTCTCTGCGCCCGCCGACTTCTTGCGAAGTGCGCCGCGTCGCTTGTTGACGATGCTCGTCGACGCTTGGTTTTCACTCGATGGAGAATCGCTGAACTCGAAGACGCCTCTTTGGGTTCTCGGCCTTCTCTGCGCATTCGCCTTCCTCGTGCTCCTTGGACCTTTTCGCAAAGCGATCGCGGCCCTGCCCGAAGCCGAGGGGCGGGCGACACGCGCGCTGCTCTTGGGGTCCGTGCTCTGTCTCGCGCCGGTGCTCGCCGTCGTTCCCTCCTCGCGTCTCCTTGGCGCAGCGGTCTTGGGCCTTTCGGCCCCGGTCGCCGTTCTCTTGACGCGTGCTTGGTACGATGCCCCCCAATCGACGAACGAACTCGGGCAATTTGCCGCCCTCGCGATGGGGTTCGCGCATCTCGTCCACGCGCCCATCACGGCCTTTTCCGGAGGACTATCGCTCCGCGCAGGAGCGCTCGTGTTCCAAGAGCAAGCCACGTCGCTTCGTGCACAACTCAAAGCACCTGCAGACGCCGAGCTCGTCACCATGCGAGGCTTCGGGGGGTCCTTCTTCTTGCCGTTTGCCCTTGGCGTCGGAGCGGTACCGCCGAAGCAGTGGCGCATTCTTTCTCAAACCGGCCATGTGCTCGTCGAACGCGAGGGGCCGAAGGTGCTGCGGCTCACGGTACCCAAAGACAGCTCGGCCTTTCCTACGGGCGTCGGCAACCTGTTTCGACCGGAGCGAGCGACCTTCAAGCCCGGTGATACGCTCTCGGTGCCGGGGCTTCACGTGAAAGTGCTCGCGGTCTCGAAGACGGGGCCCTCGGTCCTCCTCTTCGAGTTCGAGCAAGAGCTCGAACGTTCGTCCGTGGTCTGGGTCACCGAATCACGCGCCGGCTTCCGTGAAACGCCCCCGCCGGAAGTGGGCTTCGGCGTGCCCATCGACTGAGGCTGCTCTCGAACCCTCAGGCGGCGAGCCACTGCCTCACCTTCAGCGAGGGCTTCTCGATGAGTATGTGCATCAAGTAGCCGATGGCCATCGACGAGAGGGTCAAGAAGACGAGCGACGCCGGCCACACCACGACCATGGGCACGGCCTTCGCTCGCAGATAGCGCGCTGCGGGAACGACGACGTGATCGCAAATCGGAATGTGCACCAAGTACACGCCGTAGCCCACGGTCGCGATGCGACGCCAAATCGGAAGCGAGAGCGCGCGAGAGATGGCGCCTCTGCCGTGGAGGAGCAAGAGCAGCGCCGGGAAGTACATGACCGTCGTCACGGTACCCCATGCGAAGACGTGGAAGAACTGCACGGACTGCATGCTCGCACCGAACAGCGTTGGCTCCAGCAAGAGCCACAAACACGTGGCAGCGATGAAAGCCAGAATGGCTCGGTGGCGCGGCGTCTCCAGGAACTGCGCGACCTGCTTCTCGTACTTCATGTGGACGAATGCGAGCAGGATGCCAGCGACGAGCGTGTCGAAGCGCGTGTAGGTGCGGAAGTAGAGCGCGCCGTAGAGGGCAAGGTCCGTCCACGGACCGTACTTGAAGAAGATGACGAGTCGAATCACGAGGCCCGACAGCCACATCGATGCCAACAGCGAGATGCGAAGCTTGTCGGACCCGAGCCGGTGAAGCACGAAGAAGAGGAGCGGCACCGTCAGGTAGAACTGCTCCTCGAGTGCGAGCGACCAGCCCCAAAACATGATCACGTCACCGCGACCGAGAGGCAGGAAGTTCGTGATGTAGATGTATTCGAACTTCAGGTTGTGACGCTGCATCGCCGTGAGCGTCGTGACGAGCGCCAAGAACGTCAGCACGATGTAGTACGACGGAAACGTGCGGAAGATTCGGCGAATGTAGAAGCGCCTCAGGTTCTGCGTTCCCGAGACCTCCAGCGAGCGCAGCAAGATCGAGCCGATCAAAAAGCCGCTCAGCATGAAGAAGAGGTCCATGCCGAAGAAGATCGTCAGCGAAAAATTGCGGAAGCCGCTTTCGATGGGGATGCCCTGCTCGCCAGCGAAGATCCAGGTGATGTGAAATTGGATGACGCTGATGATCGCGAGGACACGAAGCCCGTGGAGCGCGGGGTAGCGATTGTCGAGCAGGTCGAGAGAGAGAAAGCTCTGCTTGGAGTCGCTCGACATGGTCAGAGTAGAGTTACTTCGCCGAGGCGAACTTCACGAAAGCCTCGAGGTACCCGCTCAGCACCTCGCGAACCTTGTCGTCCGTGAGCGCCCCGTCGTCGGCGAATACCTTGTTGACGCCAGAGACGTAGACACTCTTGTTCACGAAGAACTGGGCGCCCACGAGGCGGAAGACCGAGAGCCAGGCGTTCTGAGCAAGGCGAGTGCCTCCCAAACCTGGAGTCGCTCCGATCACGCCGACGGGGCGACTCGAAAATACGCGCTGACCGTGGGGCGGTCGCGAGAGCCAGTCGATCGCGTTCTTCACGACACCTGGAATGCCGGCGTTGTACTCGGGAGAAGAAACGAGGAGGCCGT
Source organism: Polyangiaceae bacterium (assembly GCA_046351415.1). Lineage (GTDB taxonomy): Bacteria > Myxococcota_A > Polyangia > Polyangiales > Polyangiaceae > JABFRG01. Next base: position 137,613 of record JAXLYO010000015.1, read on the forward strand.
CAGCCGCAACGATGGCATCGGCCAACTCGGTGACGCTCTTCGGCACCCCTTCCGCTTCGACGTCGCCGTTGTAGAGCGGCACGTCGGCGATCGATAGGATGTCGAGAGAAGACCCCTGGGGCATGAGGCCCTTCGCGGCCTCCAGAAGGTAGCGATTGAACGACTTCTTGCGGAGGCTACCCACGATTCCAACGATCTTCGTCATGTGTTCACCGCTAGCACACGTCAGAGAGCAAATTGATCGTAGGTCGCAACTTCAGAGCCGATTGTCCGAAAGCCACGGAAGCTGAGCGACGCGTGGGTCGCGTCGGCGCGGAGCTCGAGCCACCCGAACGGGCTTGGGCTTCCGACCGCGGCCAGGTCGTTGTGGCGTGCGGCTTTTCCTTTCTTCAGAAGGACCCGCGGTGAGCCAGAGCTTCCGGAGACGACGAGCGTTCGGCCTTGCTCCTCGAAGCGCTCGTACGCGTGGACGTGCCCGCTCAGCCACGTCGCGCGCTTGCGACAACTCCGGAAGACATCGAGGAGGGGGGTGAGCATGCGTTCTTCGTCGCTCGTGACGGTGCTGTTCGTGAAGGGAGGGTGATGCGACACGAAGAGCAGGGGGCCGACGGTCGGGTCGCGATGGGCGAGCTCCACTTCGTGCTCGAGCCAGAGCACTTGTTCGCGGAACGCAGCGCGGGGCAAGGCAGCGCGGTTGCTGTCGAGCAAGAATACGCGCACGGAGGCCACGTCGAACCGTTGCCAGCTCTCCCCGCGCGGAATGAGCTCGCGACTTCGGAGGGCGGCATAGCCTCTGCGCGGAAATGGCCACAGGTCGTGGTTGCCGGGGGAAACGGCCAACGTCGCGCCACCGCTGCGAAGCGCTGCGAGCCAGATGTCGAGCTCGCGCCAGTTCGCGCTAGAAGGGTAGGCGACCAAATCGCCAAAAGCGAAATAGCGTTCCGCGCCGAGCGCTCGCACTTCGCGGAGCAGCCGAGTCCGTGCCTCAGGATTGCTTTCACGGCCGACGAGCCGCTCGGCGAAGAGCGTCTGTTGGGTATCCCCGATGAAGACCGCGACCAGCGGACGCACGGTGCGTGTTACCCCTTCTTCTTTTTGGAGAAGTGGGCAGCGTACTTCGTCTCGTCGAAGCCGACGAGGACAGTGCTGCCGTCGACGAGAACCGGTCGCTTCACGAGCTTCCCGTCCTTCGAGAGCCACGATAGCTTTCTCGCGTCGGAAGCGCTCTTCACCTCTTCCTTGTCGAGCGCGCGGTAGCTTTGGCCGCTCGTGTTGAACCACTTCTGCAGCGGGAGGCCGCTCGCGGGAACCCACTTGTCGAGTTCGACGCGCGTGGGCGGCTCGTCGACGATCGCGCGCACCGTGACGTCGACCTCGTGCGCCTTCAGCCAGGAGATGGCCTTTCGACAAGTGCTACAGCCGGCGTAGGAGAGGAGTGTGCGTGTCGACATCGGGTAACCTCAAAATACCCGAACTCGCGCTGCTTGTCTCGCGGCTCCCTCGGCCTTCGAATGAGAGCCCCTGCACCTATGCAGAACGAATACGCGGAAGCTCGGGAGGTGCTGCGTTGGGGTCGGCCGTCGTCTCGCACGGGATCGGCGAGCCACGACGAAGCTCGAGAGGAATCACGCCAGTCCAGCACGTGTAGGCGACGTTCTCTTCGAGGGGGCCGTCCATCGGGGGACCCACGCGTACCTTCAAGGAAGCCATCGTCAGATCCAGACCGACGACACGTGTCGATTGAAGCTCCTTCTCGCTCGGTGCGCGCGAAACAGCCGCTCGACCGGGAGCGACGTGGTTGACGACCGCGAGGAGCGCCGCTTGCTTCTCCGATGGATCGTCGATTTCACGGAGTGGCCCGAACGCGACGACGCACCGATAGTTCATCGAATGGGAAAAGTGGGAGCGCGCGAAGACGAGCCCATCGACCAGGGTGAACGTCGCGCACACGTGGTCCGCCTTCGAGCCGCCTCGCATGATGCCGTTCGCAAGGGCGCCGTGGAAGTACACTCTCTTGCCGATGCGTGCGAATGCCATCGGGAGCACGAGCGGCCCCTCGGACGTCGATACGCCGAGGTGACAGACCAGAGATTCGTCGACGACGGTGTAGAGCGCGTCGATGTCGTGGATGGCGCGTTCCGGGTGACGTTTGAGCTGTGCGCGGTTCTGCATGCCCGCACGATGGTCTTTGTCTGGACTACACGAAAGTTCCAGTGTCGAAAATATGGATAGTCCAGTTCATGCCGTTACTTCAGCGCCTTCTGAAAGTGGAAGGCTGTCACCACCATCGCCTCGCGAAAGTAGAACTTGTGCGCCTGTTGCCGCTGCACGCCCGAATCGAGATTGAAGCTCACGCACCCGGATTCGCGGGCACGAGCTTGCAAGTGTGCCAACAGGGTTCGCCCGACCCCGCTCGAGCGCGTGCCCTCGTCGGTGACCAAATCGTCGACGTACATGTGCAGGGAGTCGGCGGTGTTCTCGTAGACGCGGTAGACAGCGACTCCGACGACGGAGTCGCCCTCCGCGGCGACACACATTCTCGCGCCTCCCGCGAAAACGCGCTCCATCTTGCTCTCGTACTCCGCCGGCAGGTGAGGGCGCAGCTGACGGTGCACCGATTCGGCTTTCGCGAGCCACTCGCGTGCAACGACTCTTCCCGCAGTGTCGCAAATGTCGATGATGTTCATGGGCGTACTATGGCTCTCGACTGGACCAGAAGAAAGTGCCAATGTCGATGATATGCATAGGCCAGCCGAGCCGGTGTTCTTGCGCATCGCGGGGTCGATCGTCTCGGACATACGAAACGGCGTGCTCGCGCCCGGGGGGCAGGTGGCCAGCACGCGAGCCCTTGCCGCGAAGCTCGGCGTTCATCGGAACACGGTGGTGGCGGCCTATCGAGAGCTCATTTCGGAGGGGTGGCTCACGTCGCGCCCCGGTGCTCGTACGTTGGTCGCGGACTCGCTCCCGGAGGACTTGCCTCATCGTCTGAAAGGGCGCATGCGTGGCGTCCCGGTCCCACTCGCGCGCGCGGGTTTCACCATTGCCGGAATGCCCCCGCCCAACTTGCGAGGCCGAGCATCGGACGTGCTTCCCGTCTCTGTGCCCAAACACGCGCGACGCGGACAACCTCGCATGCTCTTCCTTTCCGAAGGGGCGCCCGACCCGCGTTTGCTTCCCGCTTCTTTGCTTGCGCGCGGCTATCGGCGAGCGCTTCGTGACACGAGAAACCTCGAATACCAGAGCGCACGAGGTCACGCGCGCCTTCGTACGGCGCTCGCGGGCATGCTGCTTCGTGAGCGTCGGCTCCACGTGCGCGAAGACAATCTTTTCGTCACGGCCGGAAGTCAAATGGCGCTCGACCTCGTGGCGGAGTCGCTCTGTGGCAGGGGCGCATGGGTCGCCGTGGAAGAGATGGGATATGCTCCCGCGTGGGGCTGCTTCACCCGGCATGGTGCTCGCGTCCAGCCGATTCCCGTCGATCGTCACGGCATCGACGTCGAGCAACTCGCTCGCCTGTGCAGCGCACGGGGCAAAACGCTCGCCGCGGTGTACGTTACGCCGCACCATCAGTATCCGACGACAGTCACCCTTTCCCAAGCGAGGCGCCTAGCCTTGCTCGACCTCGCGCAGCGCGCAAAGTTCGCGATCATCGAAGACGACTACGATCACGAGTACCACTATGGCGGCAGGCCCATCCTGCCGCTTGCCAGTGAAGATCGCGCTGGCGTCGTTCTGTACATCGGGACGCTCTCGAAGATCGTCGCACCCTCTCTGCGCATGGGGTACGTCGCAGGTCCGTCGGAGTTCGTCGCGCATCTCGGCGAGCGTCGCTTTCTCCGTGATCGCCACGGTGACCCCGCCATGGAGTGCGCGCTGGCAGAGCTGCTCGAAGACGGGGACGTCGCCCGGCACGTTTGGCGTTCCAGGCGCGTGTATCTTGCAAGGAGAGACGCTCTCGTGAAGGAGCTGACGGCGTCGTTCGCGGATGTCCTGTCGTTCACGGTGCCGAACGGTGGCATGGCGCTGTGGGCAGAAGTGCGGAAGGGGATCGACGTGGAAGCGTGGCTGGAGCGGGCGTTCGCCGCGGGGGTCGCCATCCGTCCGGCGCGTCACTTCGCGTTCGATGGGCGTCCGCGTCCGTTCTTGCGTCTTGGGTTCGCCTACCTCACGGAGGAAGAAATGCGCGAAGGACTCGAAACCCTGCGTCGAACGCTTCCGGCGCGCTCGAAGATGCGCTAGTCGAGGCGCATCATGAGAGTTCGTTTTGCCCTCGTCCCCGCGGCAGCCCTGTCGACCGTCGCCGTTGCCATCGTCGCGTGCGCGACGTCTACCGTCTCGATTCCGACGGACGATGGTGGCTCTGGGAACACGGAAGACGCGATGACGCCCACGGTCGACGGCGGGACGACGCCAGACGCTTCGAAGGGCGACACGAAGCCCGCACAGACCTGGTGCGATGCCCTTGCGGCCAAGCAAGACCGCTGCGACGGGACACGCGAGTGCGGAACGTCTTTCACGAGCTGGTGCGCGGCCCAATCGAAGACGAACAGCGCTGCGTACGAAGAAGGCGACGCCGTGTGTTTGGGCGGACTCTGTGATTCGAAGACACGCTCCGACTGCCGTTACAAGACCTACAAAGAAGCGTCGCTCACCGCGTCGCAGAAGGCTTTCATCACGGCCTACTGCAACACGTGCAGCACACCGAACTGCGAGGCGTCTCTACGAACGTACAATGCGGCGAAGGGGCCCGACGGTGTGAGCGACGCGTTCGTGGCGGCATGGGAGTTCTCCGACGCCATCACCGACAAGATTCGCACGAAGTGCACAGGCGCGGCGCTTTCGATCGACGGCGGAAGCTGCGAGAAGGCGTTCGGAAGCTGTGCCGCAGACGAATACTTGAACTCACTTCCCGACTGTCCCTGAGGTACACTCCTCGCATGAACGTTCGAGAGGGTTTTGCCGGAACCGTCGGGTCGACGCCGCTCATCCGGATGGCGTCTCTTTCCGAAGCCACCGGCTCCACGATCCTGGGCAAGGCCGAGTTCCTGAATCCCGGCGGAAGCGTCAAAGACCGCGCAGCGCTCGCTATCGTCTTGGATGCCGAGAAGCGCGGCGTGCTCCGACCGAAGGGCACGATCGTGGAAGGCACGGCGGGCAACACGGGAATCGGCCTCGCCCACGTCGCGAAGGCGCGTGGCTACCGATGCCTCATCGTGATGCCGAAGACCATGGCACAGGAGAAGATCGATCTCTTGCGCTCGCTCGGCGCCGAAGTCGAGTTGACGGAAGCCGTGCCTTTCGCAGACCCGGGCAACTACTACCACGTGGCCAAGCGCCGCGCAGAAGAGGTGGGGGGCTTCTGGGCGGACCAGTTCGAGAACGAGGTCAACGCACGCGCGCACTACGAGACGACGGGCCCCGAACTTCTCGAAGACACGGGCGGAGGCCTGACTGGCTTCGTATGCGCCTCGGGGACGGGCGGCACGATTGGCGGCGTGTCGAAGTACCTCAAATCGAAGAATGCGAACATTCGGACGTACCTCATCGACTGCGATGGGAGTTCACTGTTCGCCCACGTCGAAAAAGGCACGCTTGACTGGGAAGGCTCGAGCGTTCTCGAAGGCATCGGCATTCGGCGCGTCACCAAGAACTTCGCCGAAGCCTCCCTCGACGGGGCATTCCGCGGCAGTGACCGTGAGGCCATCGCAATGGCGCGCTACCTCATGGACCACGAGGGGCTCTACCTCGGCGGCTCTGCGGCGCTCAACTGCGTGGGGGCAGTCAAGCTCGCGCGTCTCCTCGGCAAAGGGCAGACGATTGCGACCGTTCTCTGCGACGGCGGTGCACGCTACGCCTCGCGCCTGTGGAACGAGGTATGGCTCAAGGAGAAGAACTTGCTTCCGGAGCGCTCCTACGCGCGAAGTGATCTCGGCTTCGTGAGCTGAGTCGAAGCGAAGCCCGCGACAAAATGAGAAAAGCCCCCGACGATTCGTCAGGGGCTTCGTTGTTCTTCAGCAGAAGACTACCAGCGACCGCCGCCGCCGCCGCCACGACCGCCGCGGTCACCACCGCCGCCGCCACGACCGCCGCGGTCACCGCCGCCGCCGCCACCGCCGCCGCCACGGGGGCCGCCACGGAAGCCACCGCCACCGCCACCGCCACCGCCGCCGCCTGCGCGACGCTCTTCAGCTTCGTTCACGCGGAGCGGACGACCGTCCAACATCGACCCGTTCATTTGAGCGATCGCGCTCTGCGCCGCTTCCGGCGTGCCCATGGTCACGAACGCGAAACCTCGCGAGCGGCCGGTTTCCCGGTCCATCATCAACTTGACTTCAGTCACTTCGCCGGCTTGGGCGAAGGTCTGCTGAAGCACGTCTTCAGTCGTGTGAAATGCGAGGTTGCCTACATACAATCGGGTCTTCATCTGCTGCATCTTCCGGCGCGACCAACGAATCTGAAATCTCCGGCGAGCAGGGTGGGTCGCGATCCCTGGCGTCGGTCGCGGCGAAACTTCGCCGCAGTTACGAGAGCGAGGGCCGGCAGATGCAGGTCAACGTCACGGAACGGCGGTGGCTTATCATGTGCCCAGGGGGTGCGCAAACGACGAACCCCCGCCGCCGGGTAACTCGCAAGTGAATTCATGTGGTTAGGTACTGGGAAGGCCGCCGATTTGGGACAGGTGTTCAGTGCGTTCAGCCTTGCTTTTCGGCCTTTCGGGGAGCGCCTCGCTTGACCTTCGGAGGTGTAAAGGCGCATGGGGAGATGTGGTTCGGCGCCTTTCGCTTGCGACTCCCTTCGTCTTCATTTGCCTTCATTGTGCGACTGAGGAAGGGAATGTCGCACCTTTGCAAGATGCATCGATCGACGCGTCGCTCGCGCCGGACGGGAGCGACCGCCGAACCGATGGCGGGGCATCGGCGGATGCGAACGACAGCGGAGCGGAAGCGACCTTCGCCGATGGACTCGGGTTCACTTCGGACTTTCGTTCGTACCTCACGGCGAAGGGGATGGGGGCGGTGCTTCGCTCCGATTTGGCCGGCGTACCTGGCTACGGCGGCCGCACGAGCCCTGCCGAAGCCATCGCGAAAGAGCCGGTCATCTTCGTTCATGGCAACAGCGATCGCGCCATCGGCGGCAGCTTGGGCGGCTGGGATGCGTCCATTCGCGCATTCCTCGCTGCGGGGTATCGATCACGCGAACTGTATGCACTCACGTGGGGGCCTGCTGACAGCACCCAAGCGGCAAGCCAGTATCACTCGCGCGCGCACGTGATGCTGGTGCGGCAGTTCGTCGAGGCAGTGCTCGGCTACACGGGCGCGTCGAACGTCGACATCGTGGCGCACTCGATGGGGGTCACGCTCGCGCGCAAAGCCGTTCTAGGCGGCTCCGCGAACGACGCACTCGGCGGAGGTGCGTATGACGTCGGTGCACCACTCACGAATCGCGTCGACACGTTTTTCGGCATCGCCGGCGCGAACCTCGGCCTTTCGTCGTGCTACTTCACGGGACCGGGGACGCCCGCGTGTGGAGCCACGAACGGTTTCTATCCCGGCGTCCTCAGTGGAGGAAACGTCGTGGGCATGTCGCAGTTCCTGACGGACCTCGGCACCACCGCACACTTCGAAGGAGCGCACGTCTTCTCGCTTTGGTCGTCGAAGGACGAAATTCTCGGTCCGGGTACGCTCGTCTATGGCCGTCCGACGGCGACGATCCCCGGGGAAGACGGCGTCTTTCGCAAAGACACGCTCGGTCACATGGACTGCAAGAACGCAACCTCAGCCGCACAGGTTCGCATCGTAACCGTCCAGAGTGAGTGACTCGAGTCGAGCAGCCATCGAATCCCAGAATCGTCGAGGGGCAGCCCCCTAGGCCGACTTCGTC
>JAXLYO010000016.1:0-143761 GCA_046351415.1 Polyangiaceae bacterium
CCAGGTGACCGAACGGATGCCGACCTCGAGGACATGGTGCGTGCGATTGCCTCGGGCAAGCCCGACCGAGTCATCGTGCGAGAGCTTCCGAAATACCTTCGTGGGCGAACATTGGGCGAGATCCCCGCGATCTTTCGGCGAGTGCTCGTAGCGGAAGGTCTTGCAGATGAGGCCTTCGAGCTAGTCGAAGGTGAAGTCGCCGCCCTTTCACATGCACTATCTCTCGCGAAGCCGGGCGATTTCGTAGCCCTCCTCGTTCACCTCGAGCAGCACGAAGTGGCAGCCTACTTGCAGACTTTGCCTGGGTGACTCAGCCCACGTGCACGACGATCTGGCGCGTGTGAGGGGCGTGCCTGTGCTCGAAGAGATAGATCGCTTGCCAGCGACCAAGCATCAACTTTCCGTCCACGAAAGGGATACCTATCGATGTCGCGGTAAGCGCTGCGCGAACGTGGGAAGGCATGTCGTCGGGGCCTTCGTCCGTATGACGAAAGATTGCGTCGCCATCGGGGACGAGTCTCGACAGAAAGGCATCGAGGTCAGTCTGCACGGAAGGGTCGGCATTCTCTTGGACGATGAGGCTCGCAGACGTGTGGCGAACGAACACCGTGCAGAGCCCCTCCTTCTTTCCGCTCTCACGCACACGCGCCGACACCTCGCTCGTGAAATCATAGAGTCCGCGACCATGTGATCGCACGTCGAAGGAAAAAACCGTTTTCGCCGATTCTGCCGATGTTGGCTGAGCGCTGGTCATGACGCGGCCACACTACGCCCACACTGCGCGCCAGTGAAGGCAGTGAAGGCAGTGAGAGGCCGGGGATCTTGAAAAACCATGCGTTTGGGCCTACATTCGGACGCAGTAGGCGCATGCGTTTTTTGCGCGAACGCCCGCTTTCTTAAGATGGCCAAAGGATCCGAAGAACCGACCCTCTCTGGGTGGGGGCGAGTGCCAGCACCGGGCAAAGAATTGCTCGGCGAAGACCTCGAGAAACTGACACGCGGCGCAACGCTCTCGCGAGGCCTTTGCCGTTCCTACGGAGATTCGTCGCTCCCGGCTCGAGCCAGCGACAAGGTCGCTGCGACCAGGCTTGCGAATCGAATTCTTTCGTTCGACCCGAAGACGGGCGTCATCCGCGTAGAAGCGGGCGTGAGTCTCGCGGAGCTGCTCCGTCTCTACATGCCGCTCGGGTGGTTTCCGCCAGTCACGCCGGGAACGAAGTTCGTCACGATTGGCGGCATGGTCGCAAGCGACGTGCACGGGAAGAACCACCACTGCGAAGGCTGTTTTGGCGCTCACGTTCGCTCGCTTCGCATACGCCTCGCCAGCGACGACATCGTCGAGTGCTCACCTGACAAAGACGCGGACCTTTTCTACGGCACCATCGGCGGCATGGGCCTGCTCGGTCACATTCTCGAGGTCGAGTTCGTTCTTCACCGCATTCCGACTTCTTGGGTGTGGATGGAGAGCGAGCGCGTGCCCACCATCGACGAGTTCTTGGGTGCCCTCGGCAAGGCGGCCCCGCGATGGCCCATGACGATGGGCTGGATCGACTGCCTGACCCGCGGCAACGCGATGGGGCGCGGCATCCTCATGGCGGGTCGTTGGGCCACGCCCGAGGAGACGAAGAACAAGCCGCCACCCGCGCCACCGAAGGAGATCACGTTTCCGATCGAGCTGCCGAACTGGGCGCTCAACGCGACGACGGCGCAGCTCTTCAACACGGCGTACTACTGGAAGCACATGGAGCACAAAGGCGCCGGGCTCATCGCGCCGGACGCCTTCTTCTACCCGCTCGACGCCATCCTTCATTGGAACCGCGCCTACGGGCCCCGCGGGTTTTCGCAGTACCAATGCGTGCTCCCCCGAGCGCGGGGGCCCGAGGCCGTGCGCGACTTCATGCATCTTCTCACCAAGCTTGGCGGAGCCTCTCCGCTCTGCGTCATCAAAGACTGCGGTCCCGAAGGAAAAGGCGTCCTCTCTTTTCCGCTCGAAGGAACGTCGATTGCCGTAGATATGGCCGTATCTCCTGATATTCAGGGCATCGTGGATCGACTGAACGAGTTCGTGATCGAAGCAGGTGGGCGCATCTACCTCACGAAGGACCGCTTCACGCGTCCAGAGCACTTCGCGAAAATGGAGCCGCGGCTGCCGAAGTTCACAGCCCTTCGCGACAAGTGGGACCCCACGCGACGTCTTCGCAGCGCCCAGTCCGTGCGCATCTTGGGTGACGCTGGATGAAGGCTGTCGTTCTCGGCGGCATCAGCGGCATGGGCAGGTCCGTCGCACAGCGCTTGGTCGAGCGTGGCGACGAGGTCTTCCTTCTGGGCATCGGCGAGGAGGACCTCGCGCGCAGTGCCGCCGACCTCAAGGCTCGACACCCTAGGCAAGCAAACGTCGGCTTCGCGATCTGCAACCTCGAACAACCCGAGGGGTTTGCCGCCGCACTCGACGCGGCCGACGCTGCACTCGGCAATTTCGATGCAGTCATCGTGACGGCCGCGCTATTCGCGACGCAGGAAGCCCTCGAGGCCGACATCGAACTCACGCGACGACTGGTCACCGTGAACTACGCCAACACGGTCGTCTTTTGCGAGCACGTGAAGAAGCGCTTGCTCGAACGCGGCGGTGGCCATCTCACCGTGTTTTCATCCGTCGCCGGCGATCGCGGCCGCAAACCCGTGGCAATCTACGGGTCGAGCAAGGCAGGTCTGTCCGTCTACCTCGAGGCGATGGACCACAAGTACCACGCGCAGGGACTCCACGTGCTCTGCGTAAAGCCTGGCTTCGTGAAGACTGGCATGACCGCGGGCCTCAAGCCCCCTCCTTTCGCAGGTGAGCCAGATCAAGTTGCACGAGACGTCGTGAAGGCGATGGACGACAAGAAGCCCATGCTTTACACGCCGGGCATGTGGGCCCTCGTGATGCTCGTCATCCGATTCCTTCCGCGTTTCGTGATGCGCAAGATCGGCTTCTAGCAGCTCGCACTCCTACCTGCCCGACAGGAAGGAGAGCTTCTGGATCAAACGCTCGGGCATGTGCTTCACGACCGGCATGATGGCCGCCCACACATGCGGAACGTAAGCCTCCGCTGCGCGTTCGTCGATCGCCTTGAGAATCTGCTTGGCTACGGACGGCGGCTTTCCGAACAGCACGTTCTTCTCATGGTCACGCGTCATGGGAGAATCGACCGGGCCAAGCTTGATCGTCGTGATGTGCACGTTCGATGGAAACAGCCGAGTACGCACACCTTGAAGATAGATGGTAAGTGCACCCTTCGCGGCGCCGTAGGTGTAGTTGCGGGGGCGGCCTCGGTCACCCGCGACCGAAGCGATGACGGCAAGCTGCCCGGCGCGCTTCTTCTCGAAATAGTTCGCAAGCGGAATGACGAGCGAAACAACGCTGAGGAAGTTCGTGCGGAGCGTCGCCTCAGCTTCGGTGAAGGAACGCTCGCTCGCGATCTGGTCGCGAAGGTCGCCATGTGCGACGAGAACGAGGTCGACGCTTCCGAGCTCTGCGATAGAGCGCTCGACCAAGGCCTCGTTCGCGGACAGGTCGTCGAAGTCGGCGACTTCGGTGCTCGCTCGGGGGCCACAGCGCACGGCCACGGCCGCCAACTTCGCAGGATTTCGGCCAACGAGGTGCAAGCGATCACCCCGTGCGGCACAAAGCGCGGCAACTTCTGCCGCCACCGCCGACGTCGCTCCGAAGACGAGCACATTCATGCGCGCACCATACTCGTCCCGCTCGCGAAGCTCAAAAAGTTCATCTAGCTTGCGCCACCATGGAACAAGAGCGTTCAATCCTTCCGGTCGAGAAACTCCACCCCGCGATTCGGGAAAAGGTCGCGAGCAACCACCGGGACATCGTCAGCGAAGTCCAAAACGCAGTCAGCCAGAACGACGTGGTCGTCGTCGGCATGGGGCAAAACCCCGTCGTCAAAAAGGCGCGCGCACTCTTGAAGCAGCACGGCGTAGCATTCCACTATCTCGAGTACGGAAACTACTTGAACACGTGGCGTCGTCGAAACGCTCTCAAGATGTGGACGGGCTGGCCGACGTTTCCCATGATCTTCGTTCGTGGCGTTTTGGTCGGAGGCCACGCGGAACTCACACGCCTCATCGAAAGCGGCGAATTCAAGACCATGACCGCCTCATAGCCCCCACGGGCTCGCGGCAGCGGTCAACGATACGCCAGACTCACGACGACGGCAGCCGCGAGCGCGGGAACCCCCTGCACGACGAAGATGCGGCGATTCACCGTCAGGGCCGCGTACACGCCCGCAACGACGACGCAGCTCAAGAAGAACGCGAGAAACCGCACGTCGCCGACACCGAGCGCGAAGACGATGCCTGCCGCCAAGAACCCGTTGTAGAGGCCTTGGTTCTTCGCGAGGCCTTCCGAAGAACGAGCCTCCTCCTCGGAGCGGCGAAAGATCTTGCGACCGAGAGGCTTCGTCCAAAAGAACATTTCGAGCACCATGAAAACGACGTGCTCGAAGGCAACGAATGCACTGAGTGCGACGGCGAGAGTCTTCATCGGCTCGAGTCTTTCGTGAGATCTATGGTTTGGGTTCCCGAAAGCGCGCCAAGTTCATGATGACCGCTACGAGTTCGGCGGGCTCGACGGGCTTGGCGAGGTGCATCATGTATCCTGCATCCAGCGCCTTTCGGCGGTCCTCTGCGCGCGCGTAGGCGGTGAGCGCTGCAGCTGGCGTGGCGCCGCCCTCTTCCGCTGGCAATGCGCGCACGCGCCGAATGAGGTCATAGCCATCCGTGCCTGCCATGCCGATGTCCGACACGAGCACGTCCGGCTTGTGCGTTCGTAGGAGCTCGAGCGCCTCGGCGGCGCTCTCCGCTGCCATCACGGAAGCGCCCGAACGCTGCAGCACCGCCGTGAGAAGATCACGACCATCTTCCTCGTCGTCTACGACGAGGACGCGCAAGTTGCAGAGCTCTGGCTGGTACGGGACAGGCGCTTCTGGTGCTCGAATGGATGGCTTCGTTGGAACCGTTGACTCACGCTTGCGCGGAAGGACGACGGTGAACGTCGCGCCCTTTCCTTCCCCCTCGCTTTCGACGCAGATGGTTCCTCCGTGCAGCTCGACGATGTGCGAAGAGATGGCAAGGCCCAACCCGAGCCCCCGGTGGGCGCGCGTGATGGCACCATCGGCTTGCTTGAATCGCTCGAACACGAGGGGCAGGAACTCGGGCTTGATGCCGAGACCCGAGTCGATCACGCGGAGGACGACGCTCTCTGGAGAGCTTTCAACGTGGACTTGTATGCTTCCGCCTTCGGGGGTGAACTTGATCGAATTCGAAACCAAGTTCCACAAGACCTGCTGAATGCGATTCGAATCGGCGACGAGAGGGTCGAGTTTTTCGGCGACGTGCACGCTGATGCGAAGACGCTTCTTTTCGCTCGCCGGGCGAAGGCTCTCGAGAACGTGAACGATGAGATGCGTAAGCGTCACTTGCTGAAGCTCGAGGCGCATCTTGCCGCTGATGATGCGCGTAACATCGAGTAGGTCCTCGATGAGTTGCGCTTGCATGATCGCATTGCGCTCGATGGTCTCGAGCGCCTGCTCGCGTTTCTGCGGCGAAAGCTCCGAGGTCCGTAGCATGCGCGTCCACCCGAGCATGGCGTTCAGCGGTGTCCGCAGTTCGTGCGATACCGTGGCAAGAAAGTCGTCCTTGGCGCGATTCGCGAGGTCGGCCTGCATGCGCGCGTTCTGCTCGGATTCGAGGAGCATGGCGTTGTCGATGGCGAGCCCCATGCGCAACGCGAGGTCTTCGGCGATTTGAATATCGAACGAAGAGAACGACCTGCCCGATTGCGCCGAGACGAACGAGATGGCGCCGACGACCTTGCCGCGAGGCGAGAGTGGGACGCATACGAGCTGACGCGGCCCCGTCGAGACCAACGTGTCGACCATGGCGGCATCACGTACGCGTGTCGCGAGCAGCTCACGGGGGATGAGCTCCCGCACTTCCGTCGTTCCGGTGCGCACGGCTAGACCCGCACCGTACGTATCGTCTTTGCTCGGAGGGAAGCGCTCTCGAATGGCTTTGAGCTCGGCCTCCTTGGCCTTGTCCGTGTAGACGAGCGCGAGCGACCGAAAAGCCCCCTCCGAGTCGACGAGTTCGACAGACACCGAGTCGGACACGAGTGGCACTGCGAGCTCGGCGACGTGACGTATGGCCTCTCGGTAGTCGAGGGTGCGCGCCAAGATCATGCTGGCCTCTGCCAGAAATGCGAGGAGTCGCTCGGCGCGCTTGCGAGAGGCAACGTCTCGCCACACCCCCAGATGTCGACCCGGAATGACGTCCTTTCGCGCAGAAAACTCGATGTCGACGCTGGAGCCGTCGGCCCTACGCAACTGGGTTTCACCGCGGCCCGCGCCATGCTCGAGGCGACTCCAAGTTTCGCGAGCCGACACTTCGGATACGTAGAGGTCCGTAGCCAACGTGCCGATCAGGCTTTCACGGGTTCGTTGCAGGAGGGCACACGCCGCGGGGTTCACGTCGACGAACCGCCGTTCGTCGTCGGTGATGACCATTGCGTCGAGCGATCCATCGAAAACGGCGCGAAAGCGACGCTCGCTGTCGGCGAGGAGGTCTTGCGCTTCTTTGCGCTCCGTCACGTCGCTGCAAACGCCCGTTAGCTTCGATGGTTGCCCTTGGCGATCGTAGAGCAGCGTCCCATGAGTCTCGAGCCACCGCACCTTCCCGTCGGGACGAATGATGCGATACATGTTGTATTGTGGCGCGCCGGACGCGAGCGTCGACCTCACGCGCTCGAGGACACGGTCGCGATCCTCGGGGTGGATATCGGCCTTGTAGTCGTCGTAGGTTCCACCGAACGTGCCACGAGCGAGTCCATGAATCTCCTCGAGCGCCGGTGACCAGGTGACACGCTGCTTCGCGATGTCCCACTCCCAGGCGCCGAGCTTGCCTGCATCGAGCGCTGTGTCGATGCGCAGTTGATCCTGCCGCACCTGATGAAAAAGTCGGGCGTTGTCGAGCGCGAGAGAGAGCCGTCGCGCGAGCTCGAGCGCAATCTTGAGGTCATCGTTGTCGAAGATCTGCGATTCACTTCCAAGAGCGATTTGGCCGAGCTCCTTGTCTCGGATCGTGAGCGGCACCGTCATGACACTGGCGAATCGGTGCGAATCGTCGAACGGCGGAAGCTTCAATATGCGAGGTTCTCGAGCGAGCTCGATGACCGAAAGCAAGCGCTCCGCCTCCGCCCTGCGCGGCCCGTCGTGGACCGCAACCTGACGCGAGAGCGTTCCGTCTTCGTCGTAGACATCGACGACCACGAACTCGGTGAATTCGCGAACGACGGCATTGGAGAAGTCGGTGAGCATGTGTTGCTCATCGAGTGACGATGCGAGAGCGGAACTTGCCTCGCTCAGCATGAGGACGCCGCGCTGAGCACGTACGCGTGCCGTAATGTCGTGGGTCACCTTGACGTAGCCGCGAAGCTCGCCCGTATCGTCGCGTAAGGCAGAGAGCGAAACGCTCGCGAAGAATCGGCTTCCGTCCTTCCGCAGCCGATAACCATCTCCCTGGTACTTGCCCGTGAGCCTTGCCACCTCGAGCTCACGTTCCGGCAATCCGGCGACGCGCTCTTCCTCGGGAAAGAGGATTCGAAAGTGCTTGCCGCGCACTTCCTCGAGCGCAAACCCCTTGATGCGGCCTGCCGTGGCATTCCAGGTGACGACCGCTCCTTCTGCATCCAGAAGCGTGATCGCGTGATCTTGGACGCCTTCGAGGAGGAGACTGAGCTGCTCCTCGCGAAGACGAAGCGCATCGAGCTCACGCCAAAACGTGAGGTCTTCCGGGCTTTTTCGGGGCGGAACCTGTGCGGGAGCCATGACACGTCTGCACGGAGAGCAGTTGAACGAAAGTACTCTGGACGCATACCGCCGTAAAGCACATGCCTGACGGGATGATTTTCGCTGCGTGAGGCGTCTTTGTGGTCACAGGAACGCAAAGCCCCCCTTTCCGCATGCACCCGTTCCCGATAGCTTCGACGCATCCGTTCATGAAGAGCATGAAGACCCTGCCGAGCGCGCTCGCCCCCTGGCTCCTGACGACGGCGTTTGCAGCCTGCGGAGGTCACACCGCCACGGCATCCAACCCCGTGCCCGCGAAGACCGCACCGCCCGCGCCGCTGGTCTTGCCACCGCTGCAAGCCTCTTCAACTGTGGCCGTGACGCCGCACAACGCGTCCAAGGGTCCCTGCGAAAGCGCACGCGAAATTGCGACTCGGATCATCGCGAGCGCAAACCTCGAGCAGCCGAAGCTCGTGCCGTTCGACTCCGCAGTACCCGTCACGGGTCGGTGCATGCACGGCAAAGGCGGAACGTGGGCCATCGTCCTCACCTCGCTCACCGCCAAGACCGACGTCGGCAACGGTGTGGGCGCAGCGGGTACGTTCGAGGTCTTCCATACAGACGAAGGCGGACTCTTGACCACGGTGGCGCCTCCTCCGCCGCAGCATCTGCAGACGAACTATCTCGACATCAGCGGCGAAGGAAGCCTCTCGCTCAACGAACCCATCTTGTTCGATTTCGATGGGGACGGAAGCGACGAGTTCATCGTCTACGGGAGCGGTGGCTATCACGAAGGCGAGTCGTTTTCGTTCGGTACCATCTGGAGTTTTCGCGGTGGCGCAATCGTGCCGTATGCCCCTTCAGCGAACATCGCCTTCACGGACGTCAAGGACGTAACGGGCGACGGCCGCCCGGACCTCCTCTATCCCGGCGCATTCGACAGCGTGGTCGAGTCACCGTGTAGTGGATTCGGCTATCGTATGCTTGGCCCCACGTTCGTCGCTCACGCGAAAGCGGATGGCACGTTTTCCCTCGACGACGAGGCCGCGAAGGACGCTGCCCGCAAAGCATGTCCCTCGCGACCGGCCAAACTCGTTGTGAGGCGAACGGACGACAAAGACCTTGGTGACGAGGAAGGCATCTTCACGAACGTCGCTTGCGCGCGGGTGTGGGGGGTGTCCAGCGCGGCTCTGAAAAGTACCCTCGTGCGCGAGTGCCAGTCGAGCAAGCTGCGCGTAGAGTGCGGCGACAAGCCGGGGACGTGTCCGCAACAGACGGAGCTCCTGAGCTGGGCTTCACGCAAGCCGCCGCTCCAGCTCGCTCGCTAACGAAAGGCGCTCCTCAGGGGAGCTTGCCTTTGCACGAGCCATGAGACAACTCGAAATTGGTTCGTACGATGTTCGCGCTCAGCTGAGGATTCGTTTGCGCGGTAAGCTCAGCATACGCCTTGTGCGCCGAGACGCAGTCGCCCGCCTTTTCGAAGCATTTTGGCACGGAGCCTACGAGGCTTGCCGGCATCACCGCGCTCTTGACGGCATAGTCGTCGTCGCCGGTCGGCTTCACGACACCGGTGAGTCGTTTCACGGTCGCGTAGTTTGCGGCACACGTCGCGGCGTCGGTCTTCTCCCATGCGCCCCGGCCGAGCGCCTGTGACGCTTTGAGGAGCTCGTCCCTCGGCGCCAACTTTCCTTCGCAATACATGCTCGAGGCCGACTCTGCGCTGCGGTCCGCAGCCTCCGGGCCCAAGCCGTTGCTGGTCATGACCGACTTGCGGAACAATTGTTTGCCCGCGTCACATTGCCCCGCCAGCATGATGCATTGTGCACGGAGCGCCGAGTTGCTCGAAGCCGGACTCGTCGTGAGCCCGGATGGGCGTGGGTCGAGCTTGTCGTGCTGGTCGAATTCCGCGAGGCAGCCCTTCCCATCATGCGCTCGCATCTTGGCGACGCCCGTATTCCAGTGCTCGAGGGCCTTCTTCTCGCGCTCGCTCTGCGTCTTGAGTTGGCCTGCCAAGTTGAGCGACGCCGAGGTATCAGGGGCAGTGGCGTTCACGGCCTCGGGGTTTTCGCCATTCGATATTTCCCGCAGTGTGAGGCGTACGGGCACCCTGCACGTGGATGCTTCCTTCGCCGTTTCGCCACGGCAACTACTGAGGAGCCCGCCGGTCTTGTCCGCCTTGCTCTCGGAGGTCTTGGAACCGCCCGCCCCGAAACCGAACATGCTCCCACCTGCGGTGGCGTGCAGCTTGGAGGTCGATCCAAGCGCGAAGGCGCCCAGATTGTATCCGTAGACGAAGTGAGTGGCACCACGACAGCCCGGGATCTTCTCGAGGTCCTTTGCGTAGACCGTGTCGCGCGTCGCGCTGCGCGTTCCGCTCACGTAGTACTCCATGTGGAACTTCTCTCCGCCCGATACGCGGCCACCGAGCGTCGCGGCGCCGAGGGGGAGCTTGGCGAAGAGGTCTCCCTCGTTCGAGATGTCGAGAGATTCGACCGAACCGCTCGTCCACTCGACAGGCTTGTACGAACCAAGCGACCCCTTGATGGAGTCGTTCACGCACGAGTCGAGGACCTTGAGGTCACACCCCTCGTACTTCACGAAGATGACGTCGTTCGCCGCGCGCGACTCGAAACTGGACATGTCCGTCGCATCCCACTCGATGACGAAGGGGCGCTCGTGATTCTTGGGCGAACACTTCTGGCCCGCGAGGCTCTTGTCCATCAGCGTGCTCTGCCCCGACTCCCGAGTCGCTCCGGCAGGTAGGGAGGCGGCACCACACGCGACCAAGAGGCCCGTGGTGGAAAGAAGGAGAGCATTGCGTTTGACGTCGAACGTATTCATGGAAGTCCTTGATGTGCCAGTCGCGCCCCCAGTCTCGCACAGGAGCGGGAGCAGCCACACGGGAACCTTGGCTTTGCCGGGGGCCCGGCGTTCGTCGTGGAAGAGGACGGCGCCGTCTCTCCGTCGCAGATTATTTTTTGCCGAATGTCAGAAAGACCGATTCCAGGCCTCGCCGCCCCACCTGAGGCGTGGGCGCTGCGCGTCATGGGCGCTGGACCCCGTCCCTCTCGAGAAAACGACTCGTGATGTACCCGCGATTGCGTACGAGGGCGGCTGGCATGCGCGTTGCTCGTATCGAGGCGAAAAGGAGATCCACATGAACCAGAATGCCGCTCACAACGAGGACTCGAAAGACGACAAGAAGAACAACGTTCCGAAGCCGAACGACGACAAGCTGAATCACGCCCCGGTCGAAGAGCCGCCGAACCCGGACGGCGTCGAAGGTGAAGGTAGTTACACTGCGACGCATCGTTACAACGAGGGCGTTGCAAAGAGCATCGCGAAGGGTCGCACCGAGGACCTAGCGGAGAAGGCGAAAGAAGCGCTCGAGGGACCGGAAGGCGAAGAGCTGCGAAAGGCCGAAGCCATTGGAAAGGGTGCAGGCAACGCGTAAGCTCGGCGCGTATGAGCATGTCGAACGACGAAGCCGCCATTCGCACCCTCGTCGCCACGTGGCTCGAGGCGTCCAAGTCCGGAAACACGAACGCCGTTCTCGATCTCATGACGGACGACGTCGTGTTCACGGTGCCGGGGCGCGCACCGTTTGGAAAAGAAGAGTTTCGCGAGAGCTCAAAAGCGATCGCCGGCCTCCGCATCGATGCCGCGAGCGACATCCAGGAAGTTTCCATCCTGGGAGACGTCGCGTGGATGCGCAACCGTCTCTCCATGACCATCACGACGCCCGGGGGCGAAGTCATCCGTCGCTCCGGCTACACGCTCAGCGTGCTGCGCAAAGACGAACGTGGCACGTGGCGCATCGCACGCGACGCGAACTGTCTCACGAAAGACGAGACCTGAAGACCGCCACGCCCCCCGGGCTCAAAGCTCGGTGACGGCCACGCGGGTGTGCACGTCTGGGTCGCCCTTCGGAGGCTCTTTCGTGAGCCACGCTTTGGCGACATCGATGAAGTAGCCGATGCCCTTCTTGCCGGACATGTCCCAAAGCTCCGCGGTCGTGGGACGAAATACGATGACGCGAATGTCGGGGTCTTCTTTGCCCTTCGGGAACCATGCCTCGGCCATCGCCGACCACAGCTCCTCGATGAGCGCGCGGTCTTCCACGACGTTGAAGATGCCGGCCAAGCTGACGTACTGCGTCTTGTTCTGGCCCGTGCACATTCCAAGGTCGTCCTTACGAAGTTCCTGGACGAGGGACGTCGTTGCGGACGTGAGGAAGTAAAGTGTGCCATCGTCGCCGCGCTTGGCGACCGACATCGGGCGAGCGCGTGCCGCTGCGAGCGTGGCATTCGGTGAAGCGACGACCATGACCGTGGGCATGTCGTCCAGGACTTCGATCAGCTGCTCGAATTTGTCTTCAGGCGCACGCGTGCGTTGGGGGTCGATGAGGTTCACGATCTTCTCCTTCGATTCGTCAACAATGAGTCCATAAGAACCAGATGACGAAAAGCAATGGCGGCACCATCACGAGCCACACGGCACCGAATCTCAGGCCAACGTCTCTCGATGAGCGATGCATCATGGCCTCGTTCTGAAATCTAGCAACCTGCATGCCGCGGCCTTGCGTTCGAATCCGCGCGCGGCCGCAAACGAAGACCGATGCCATTTCGCCTCAGCCGTGGCGCAAAACGACCCTTTTGCGTCATCTGTGCGGAAAATGCCGCACGTTTCGCGTCGATTGGCCGCTCGATCACGAGAGAAGGGAGACTGGCACCACCCTTGCTCCCCTTGTGTGCATGCTCACCGAAAATGCAGGGTGGCACTCGCATAGGCAAGAGCCGCCGCCACGAGCAG
The DNA here is from genome assembly GCA_046351415.1 of Polyangiaceae bacterium. Lineage (GTDB taxonomy): Bacteria > Myxococcota_A > Polyangia > Polyangiales > Polyangiaceae > JABFRG01. The sequence goes on from JAXLYO010000016.1 coordinate 12,651, forward strand.
CGGTAGAAGTACGCGATTTATCTCATAACCTCGGACCGAGGATCTGCGAGCGCGGCGGGTCCGAATGCTAGGAGCGACGACGACGAATACTGCTGCTATTTGAGGAGGAGCGACGACGCAGGCGAACCTGCCCCGCCGCAGAGCCGACGGGAGAGGTTATGAGATACACCCTAAGCCGCGAGAGGCTCGCGAAGCTTGCGACGAAGAAGAGGAAGGACCGTATCGCCCGTCTGTTGTGACTTGTCGATCCCGATGTCGAGAGCGGCCTCCAAGGCGCGTGCGAACGCAGCAAGCGACGGATAGCGCTCACCCGGCGAACGAGCCAATGCGCGGGCGAAAACCCTATCGACTTCGGGCGACACGTCGTCCCGAAAGCCGCATACCGATTGGCGGTCGCCCCTCGATGCCGCATAGAGCACCGACGCGAGCGTCTCGCCATCGTAAGGGACGTGCCCCGTGAGGGCCGTGTAGATGAGAACGGCGAGGCCCCACGCGTCCCACGACGGATGGGCCACGCGCGGTTCCAGGATTTGTTCGGGGCTCATGGCCGATGGGGTGCCCGCGGGGAATCCGTCGCTGTAGAGCGGCGCTTCGTCCGCGCTGCGAGCCACGCCGAAGTCGATGAGCTTCACGCGCAAAGTTCCGCTGCAGTCTTCGTCGAGAATGACATTCTCGGGCTTCACGTCGGCGTGGACGACGCCGGCCGCGTGAACAGCCTCGAGCGCGCTCGAGAGCTGACGCACGAGCGTCCTTACTTCCGAGAGCGGAAGCTTTCCGTTGTTCCGAATACGAAGCGACAAGTCGGCTCCGCACACCTTCTCCATGACGATGTACGGGCTTGCGCCCTTCGGAGCGCGGCAGTCGAGCACGCGGACGACGTACGGACTCTCGACGCGCGCAGTGAGCCGAGCCTCACGGAGAAGCCGCGCACACGCTTCCGGGCACAGCGCCGATTCACTGAGTACTTTCACGGCGACTTCGCGTCCCAAGAGCGTGTGATTCGCGCGGAACACGCAGCCCATACCGCCTTTTCCCAGGGTGTCGCGCAACTGAAGGGTGCCGTCGACTTGCATGAAATCTTCCAAGAGCAACCTCCGTGCCACGACGACAACTGCACGAATCCACCTACGGATCACTCACGCTGGAAGGTGTCCCCGGACGTCTCACGCTGGCCTGCACACCACAGAAGCGCCACTGGCGAGGCGATCTGCCCCGACCTCGCGCGAAGTTCCCGCAAGACGAATCCCGGAAGTGCGCGCGAACGCTCGAATAGAAGGTGAGGCGCAGCGGCATCGCTATTGCACGAGGGTCCTTTCGAGGCCCGTCATGCACGTCGTTCACGCAAGCCAACTCGCACTCCTGCCCATCTTGCTGGTAACGGCCTTCGCGTGCGACCGTGCGGCGGACAAGGATCGTTCTCCGGCGACGACGACCACGACGTGGTCCTCTCCCCTGCCGGGCGCGTCGGGAACGTCGCTCGCGTGGCCCGCGACGGACGTGACGAGCATCAGCGCTCCGGTGGCGTTGCGCCCCCGCGCATCGCACGCTTCAGTGACGAGCAAACACTCGAAGTGCTCCGAACGATGAATGCCGGACTCGTCGAGCAGGCTCGGCTCGCCCAGGGTCGCGCGACGGACCCCGCCGTACGTTCGTACGCAGAGGCGACGTTGCGAGAGCATTCCGAAGCAGATGCGGTCGCATCAGACATCGGTGTACGCAACAAGCTCTGGATGACAGCGAGTCCGCTCAGCCACTCGATTCAGTCGAGTGCGAACAAGACCGCTTCTGTCCTCGCGGCCCAGGCGGACTACGCATTCGATCGCGCCTACATCGAGTCGCAGGTGCGTGAACACCAGGCCATGCTCGAGGCCATCGATTCGACGATCATGCCGAGTGTGACGACGGGTGACCTGCGAGCCCTCGCTCAAACGACGCGCAACCAAATCGCGCATCGATTGAATGCGGCTCGAGACCTCGAGCGACAAATTCGCGGTCGTTGAGGGGAATCGAAGCGAGTTGCCTCGATCGAGACGCTTCGAACCAGGTGCCCGTCCCGAAAGAGTTTCTGGCCTCGCGGCTTTCGCGTACCATCAGAAGCTCCTTGAGCGCCCCCCTGCCGCAAGATGAAGCCTTTCGCACGGCCCTTGCCGAAGCGGCCGTACGATATCCAGGCATGGCAATCGCAAGCGAAGTCCTCGAGGCGCACGTCGCATCGAAGCTCGACCCCTCGAAACCCATGTCCGAAGCCCTCGCGGAGCTAAACGTCGCGGACCTCGCCGTCGCGTGTGCAGCATCGCGGGGCGACCCGAAGGGCCTCTCCTACTTCGAAGAGTTCGGAATGAGGGGCACGGAGGCCTCCCTCAAGCGAAGGGGCGTATCCGTAGACATCATCGACGAAGCGAAACAAAACGTCCGTGAGCGGATGCTCGTGCGGAGCGAAGGCCAAAGACCTCGCATCGTGGACTACAACGGACGAGGCCCGCTCAAGCACTGGCTACGCGTCGCGGTGATTCGTGAAGGAATCTATCTGGCGAAGCGTGAAGGAAAGCAAGAGGGCGTATCGTTCGACTTCATTGCCCTCACGGCCCCGGACGACGATCCCGAGCTCGCCTACTTCAAGACTCGTTATCGAACGGAGTACAAACAAGCGTTCGAAGCTGCCGCGTCTCAGCTCACCTCGCGCGAGCGCGCACTCTTGCGACAGCAATACTTGCTCGGCATGAACGTCGACGAAATCGGCGTAGCGTACCAAGTCCACCGAGCGACGGCGGCACGCTGGGTGCAGTCTGCACGCGATTCCCTTTTTGCCAAAGCTCGACTCGAGCTCGCGAGCCGCCTCGGCGTCGCGCGTCCGGAAATCGAGGGCATCGTACGCATGATCGAGAGTCAGCTGGAGGTCAGTTTGAGTCGTCTACTCACCTCTCGCTCCCGTGGAATCTAAGGCTTTTCCAGGTTTCGGACGGCATTCGGTCGCCCGCCGGACTTCTCGCAGCTGCGTGCTATAACTTCGCCGTGGCTCCGCCGCGCCCAGAACGCTCCGAGACCCGCTCCTCACGCACTCCGTGTCCGAGCGAGAACGACATGTTGGCGCTCGTCCGGGGTACTGCGCCTCCCGATACTGCGGCAGACCTCCAACGCCACCTCGACCAGTGTTCGAGCTGCCAGGAGCTTTGCGCGGTACTCTTCGACGGCACCGCAGTTTCACCCGAACTGCTCGACTCGGGTGCGCGCAGCAGCCGCAGGGGCGCCGTCATTCTCGAGTCCGGCGCGATGCTCGGAAAGTATTGCATCAAGAGCGTCATCGGCGCGGGCGCCATGGGCATCGTCTACCTTGCGGAAGACCCGAACTTGCACCGTTCGGTTGCGATCAAAGTGCTCCGTAATCAACGCGAAGAGGCATCCTCTCGGCTCATGCGTGAAGCACAAGCGCTCGCGCGCATATCGCATCCCAACGTCATCGTGGTTCACGAAGTCGGTACCGTGGCCGACCAAGTGTTCATGGCCATGGAGTTCGTGGAAGGTTGTTCGCTCACAGCGTGGCTCGAATCTTCGCCGCGATCGACCGCGGAGATCTTGAGCCACTTCGATCAAGCAGGGCGGGGCCTGGTCGTCGCCCACGCAGCAGAGCTCGTGCACCGCGATTTCAAGCCCGACAACGTTCTCGTGGGCAAGGACGGTCGCGTCCGCGTGGTCGACTTCGGGCTCGCGCGAGAAGACGTGGCCCTCTCGACGTCGACGCAAGCGACCGAGAGCGACGCCACCGACATCGGCCGCCTGATGACGCTCACCCAGACGGGCGCATTCATCGGCACGCCCGCATACATGGCTCCCGAGCAGTACGAAGGAAAGCGCGCCGACGCGCGGAGCGATCAGTTCTCTTTTGCGGTCGCTCTCTTCGAGGCGCTCTACGGCCAGCGGCCTTATCGAGGCAACACCCTGAACCAGCTATCGCTCGCCGTGCGGTCAGGCAACATCTCGATCCCGAAGACCACGCGACGTATTCCCCGGCACGTCGACCGAGCGCTGTTGCGGGCGCTCTCGGTCGACGCGTCGAATCGTTTCCCGTCGATGGAGTCGATGCTCGATGCACTCGTCGAGAAAAGGGGGAAAGAGACTTCTCCGAAGCGCGCGAAAACCATCGGGCTCGCGCTGACAGGCCTCCTCTTGGCAGCCTCCGTAGCGGCGTATGGGGTGATCGGCCCGCGCGCGAGCTCGGTCCGAGCGACTGGCGATGCCCGAACATCGGAAGCGCCGGCGCCTTCAGTCGTTACGACTTCCCTGCCGAGCGCGTCAGCCCTGCCGAGCGCACCCCACGCCTCGGTGCCCGCGTCGACAGCCGTCGTGCCCCTTCCTTCCGTTCATGCGCCGAAGTCGCCGGCAACCGTGGGCCCGAAGCCGGTCGTGTCTGCCGCAACATCTTCCAAGCCGGGAAGAGACCTGTTCGACACCACGCGCTGAAGGAGCACGCAGACGAGCGCCAGCTACGGGCGATGAAAGATTCCGCCGTTCGGCCCCACGACGTACACGTCCGCGGGACCGCTTCCCCATATCTTGAACGGCGTCGCGGAATTCGGCTGTCTCGTCCACTTTCCGTCTCCGTCCGAATGGAGAATGTCATTCTGCGTGACGACGAAGATGTCCTTCGGGCCGCTCCCCCAGATGCCGACGATCGGTTTCGCAATGGCCGTCGAATCGCTGTAGGCCCAGTCTTCTTTGCCCGTCCCATGATGAATGGCCGGGCCATTTCCTTGAGCGTTTGCTCCGACGACGTAGATGTCACTCGCGGAGCTTCCCCAGATGCCGTGGTGGTGATCGACGCCCGGCGCGCTTTCCGCGGACCATGTGCCGTTGCCGTTCGACTTGAGAATGACAGCGTGCCCGATGACATAGACGTCGGTTGGACCGGCCCCCCATACGCCTTCGAGCATGCCCACTTCCGTACTCGTCTCCTTCACCCACGTGCCGTTACCGTTCGAACGCAAGATGGTGCCGCCGGCGCCCACGACATAAACCTCCTGGGCGTTGCGCCCCCACACGGCGGTGAGAAGCTGGGTCGTGTTGCTCGTCTGCGGTGTCCACACACCATTGCCCGTCGAGTGGAGGATCGTTCCACCGGCCCCGACGGCATAGATGTCGTTCGGACCACTCCCCCACACCGCGTAGAGGCCTTGTCCCGTGGTGGACAAGCTCGTGGTCCATACGCCGTTTCCGACCGAATGGAGAATGAGGTTCGTGAGTTGGAACTTCCCGCCGACGATGTACACATCGCTCGAGCTGCTCCCCCAGATGCCTTGGAGTGGTTCGGTCGTGCCGCTCGTCATCGGATTCCATCCGGCGTCGGTGAGGTCCACCACCGCGTCCTTGCCGGCATCGCCTTTGGGTGACGTGACGTCGCCCTCGAGTCCCGCATCCGACACCGCGCTTCCGTCCCCGATGCCCCCGCCCGCGTCCGACGATACCGGAGGCTCACCTGGTTCCGTCCCGAGAAGACCGTTGCACGCAAAGGCGAGCCCGAACAGAAGGGTTCCGGTGAAGCCTTTCCAGCGCCAGCCTTTCGTCATCGCTCTTCCAACCTTAGCAGATAGCAGAAGAACGTCAGGGTGCCTTGGAGTCGGTCACCCACAGAAGGACGCCGAGGGCGAGGAAAGCACCCCCTGCGATGAACGTGATGGTCGAAGCCGTGCCCGCGGAGCGCGAGTCGTCGCGCAGCGTTCTTCCGACGTCATCGCATGTATTGCCTGTGCAATGACCCGCGTTCGAATCGTCGCGAAGACCTATCGCGCGAATGCCGAAATACGTCCCGAGCCCCGCTCCGAGCACGCCGAGACCGAATGACGACACGATGGCAAGAGGACGCCACGAACTCGTGGCAGCGCGTGCACTCGGTGTGTTCGGCGCGGACTTGCCGGCTTCGACTCCGGGGCTCGATTCGGGAACGGACTCGCGCGGCGCTGTGAGGACGGGCACGACGACACGTGAGGTCGCGGGGCACGACACGACGTGGACCTTCGACTCCCAGATCTTCTTGTCGGAATATCGCACCTCGATCAGGTGATCACCCGCGTCGACGGGAATGGGAATTCCCCATTGCCCCTTGCGGACTTCCGCACCATCACGAAATACGACGATCGTTTCCAACGTTTGTGTGGAAACGTCGATGGCGACCTTGCAGAGAGCGCTCTCGAGCGAGGCTGCGCGCGCGTTTGCTGTTTGCTCACGATCGCGCTGCCCCGCGAGCTTGCTCGACGCGGCGACGTCTCGGAAGGCTGCCCACGCGCTTGCCGTACGCCCCGTTTTTTCGTAGCAGTCGCCCAAGTTGAAACGCGTACCGTCACCAGGAGCGAGGCGAAAGCTTTCTTCGAACATGGGGCACGCTTTCGCGTAGTCTCCCGCCTTCATGGCTTCACGCCCCGCAACGAAGAGTGCCTGAGCCGCAGCTTGATCGTCGGCGCGCGCGGCTCCTGACAGCGTCACGAGCGTCGTGACGGCCAAGAGCGAACCGACGAGACAGAAACGGCTCCTCAATCAAAAGCCTTTCTTCACGTACGGATGGAAGCGCTTCGCCGTGAGGGCCGCGCGCCTCGTCTCTGCGGAGGGGACGTCGGGAAAGCGACCGGCAATGACGAGGTCGAAACAGCACGCGAGATTGGAAAACGCTCGGCTGTCGACACGTTGCGCGTCCGCAAAGCCTGCATCTTGCACTCTTTTGAGGAGCTTCGTCGCTGCTTCTTCGTGGTCGGCGTTCGAGAGGGGGAATGTGCCGACGACGACGACGTAGGGATTGGCGTCGTGCACCTTCGGGACGGTCTTTTCGGCCAGCGGCCCACGCAAAACGACTTTCGCGTGCGCTCCCTCCGTTTCCGGAGCCATCGCCTTGTTCACGACCGCAGGCACCCCCACGATACGAAACTCTGGCAAGATGTGCTCTTCGGGACTCGGACCTTTTGCTTTGCGCGTACGGCCGGTGAAGCGACCGACGACATCCACGTTCGTCCAATCCGGAACGGCGACGGGCTTGCCCGCTTCGTCGAGAAGATCGATCCACTTCATGGACACTTCCTCCGAGACCGATTGGATGCAGGGAGGCGGACACGTGCACGAGGGGCCACAATGCCAAACGCGCAGCGAGACGAGTTCCCTCGTCCCCGCCTTTGCGCGTTGCATGCGGTTGTCCAAGAAGGAGAGTTTCGGATCGTCTCCGACGTCGGCCACGGCCGTGGCCGCAGGCGCCGCATCGTCAGAGGCGGTCGAAGATGCGGGCGCCGTACCGGTCGCCGAACCCGCAGCCGTAGGAGTTCCCGATGTGGCATTCGAAGTTGCCGTGGGTGCGGCGGCTTCCGTCTGGGGCGTCGGGGGATCGAGGCGCTCGATGGGGGCTGACTTGCACGCCAAAAAGGAAAGGGTCGACAAGTTGACGAAGGCGGCGACGATTCCAAAGAGAGAGCGGGAAAGCACGCCACGAATGTATCGATTTTCTCGCCAGACATGAAGGGATCGTTGGGTATCATCCGTGGTGGAACATGAAGCCCGAAGCCATCCTTCAACGCGCTCGTCAGGTCTACCTCGCGCTTCCCGATGCCCAAGAGGTGCTCAAGTGGGGCTCGCCGCACATGGTCGTCGCAGACAAGATTCTCGGCGGCGCGAGCCTCGAGAACGGCCGGGTGACGATCAGCATGAAGCTCGAACCCATCCACGCCGTTCGTCGCATCAAATCCGACGACAGGTTCACTTCCGCGAAGTACGTCGGCAAGCACGGCTGGGTCGTAGTCGACATCACGGATGAGCCAGACTGGAAGGAAGTGGAGGCACTCGTGCGGGAGGGGTATCGGCTCGTCGCCCCCAAATCCTCGCTCGCGAAACTCGGCGAGAGCTCCACCGAGCCCACCGCGAAGAAGGCCGCACCCAAGAAGGCGCCCACCGCGAAGAAGGCTGCGCCCAAGAAGACGGCGCGCTAGGGACCTTAGATGCTAGATGCCGGATGCCAGATGCCAGATGCCAGATGCCAGATGCCAGATGATTGTGGGACAGCCCACCGCCTCGCGACCGACGGACCAAGTCGGGTTCCGAGCGCAGACCTTCGAGGCAGATTGCCCCGCTCCGGACAAAGGAGCCTGCCCAAACGGCACTTCCGGCTTCCAAGCGCCTCGGATCCTCTTTCGATGGCCTGAGCACTGGGCTCGGCACGGTTGATGCAGTGTGTAAGGGCATGAGCCACTCTCCGCCCCTTCCCGCCCATCGCTCGAGCCCTCCTTTCGTCATGTCTGCGGCGCAACCCGATCGCCGTGGGTCCTCCGCAGGGCCTCCGAGCGCTCCGAGCACCGGCGCAGAAACTGCGGGTGACGCAGCCAAGGCAGCTTCCGATAGCGCAGAGGTCGATCGCCTCGAGGCCAAGCTCTCGCAGCCCCCTATTGCGCTCGGGGTGGCCGAAACGACCGCCGGAGCAGCCGCAGGTGCCGCTATCGGCGCTATGGCGGGCCCGATCGGCATGGTCGCCGGCGCGGTCGTCGGCGCAGCAGCAGCAGCCATCGCGTCGAATGCGGCCCAAGAAGCCGACGAGGAGAAGGCCGCTCACGATCTTGCGCTAGACGAAGAAATTGGCGTCCTCGGCGGCGATATTGGCGCGCCCAACCTCAAGCATCCCCCGGCGCGCATCGGGGCGTTCTCGGCAGCGTCTTCCGGCGCAAGCCTCGGCGGTGGCCGCGCACTCGCCGAAGGGCCGATGCCCGCACCCCCGGGCGAAACGAACGACTGACCCTTCCACGCATTGCGTTGAACGCGAACGCGAGGTGACCCATGAACGCGGAGCACGCGGGACTCTCCCCCACTTTCTACCGTCGGCTCGAAAAGCTCGAGCTGCCTCGCGAGGTCACGGATGAAGACCTCATCGAGGACGAACCGCCGACCTTGCGGATGCTGACCCGTGACGAGCGCGCGTCGGTCGAGAAGATGGAGGCGAAGCTCTCGTCCCCCCCCGTAGCCATCGGCGTCGCAGAGACGACGGTTGCGGTGGCTGCGGGTGCGGCGCTCGGTGCGATCGCTGGCCCGATCGGTGCCCTGGCGGGTGCGTGCGTCGGTTGCGCAACGGGCGCGCTCGCGTTCTTGGCCGCGCAGGAGGGCGAGAAAGAGAAAGCCGACCACGATCGTGTCCTCGATGCCCCCGCATCCGTTCGACCCGCGCGGCATGCCTCCTGCACCGACTCCGCGGATGACCAGCTCCCCCGTACCGACTGACCTTCCGCCGAGCACAACCGAACCGCCGATTTCGGAGGACGATACGTCGCCAACCCATCGAATGATCACGGCGATCAGGGACGACCTTTCGGAGGACACCGAAGAACCGAAGGCTGATGCCCGGGACGTAACCGGGGCAAAAGCGCACGCATCGTGAAGCGAGTGCGGCACTTTTCTACATACCCCCCACGTGCGGGAAGGTTGCTCGATGTCGCGCATTGCCGACGGCTCACCCGCGAACACACGAGTTTTCCCATTGGTCTACCATGCTCAAGCACGACTTCTTGACGCATACATCGATCGAGGGCGCGTCCTCGGAAGGAACGCGTGAACGTAAGGACGTGGGCGGACCGACGATGCGAAGTCGCGTATCGACCGATGCATCGTTCTCGGGCCAGCGCCCCGGCATCCTGCTCTTCCCAGATGCGCTCGGCCTCGGCGAACACGTGAAAGAGCGCGCCGATCGTCTCGCCAAGCTCGGCTACGTGACCCTCGCTTGTGACTACTACGGAGACGGGACGATCTTCGATTCGCTCGATGCTGCGAAGAAGGTCCTCACGGCGCTGAGGGAAGGTACGACGCGCATCCGGTCTCGCGCTCGCAGCGCTCTCGAGGCGTTCTCCAAGCACGACGAAGTCGACACGACGAAGCTCGTGGCGCTCGGCTACTGTTTTGGAGGCACGATGGCGCTCGAACTCGCGCGCAGTGGGGCGCCCCTGCGAGGCGTGTGCGGCTTCCACAGTGGGCTCGCAACCAAGTCCCCGGAAGACGCCAGGAACATCCGCGGCAAGGTGCTCGTGTGCATCGGCGCAGACGATCCCAGCATCACGCCCGAGCAACGCGCGTCCTTCGAAAAGGAAATGCGCGAAGCGCGCGTCGACTGGCAACTGCACCTCTACGGCGGCGTCGTCCACAGTTTCACCGACCCGAATGCGGCACGGCTCGGGCGTCCCGAATTCGCGCGCTACGACGCCGATGCCGACGACCGCTCCTGGCAAGAACTCGTTCGATTCCTCGAGGAACTCTTCACCTGACCGAAGGCCACGCATGATCCATCTCGATCGATTGCTCGAACGTACCGTGTCGAAGCTTCCCCCAGACCTCGTCGACCAAGTCGTGGTCTTCGGAGGTGCGCCGATGGTCCTCTGCGACCTCAAGCCCGACGTAGAGCGAGAGCTCGACTTGTTCGGTTCGGCACATGCGTATGATCTTCTCGTCCGGGCCGGTTTCGAACACCTGAAAGATGCATCGCAGCAAGACCGCGTGATGGTCGCGGAAGACGTAGCGCTCGCGAAGATGTGCTTCGGCGTCCGATACGACGAGGTGCATGCCGCGTCTGTGGCAACCCATGGCTCCCACGGACTCCGCGTCGCGGCACTGGAACACGTGTTCGAAGCGAAACTCGCAACGCATCGTGAAGATCAGCAGGAAGACATCCGTTTGCTTCGCAAGGCCATCGAACCCGATGCGAGGAAGACAGTTCTCTCGTGGCAAGCCGCCGTGCTCGCCCAAGATTTGGACCGCACTCTCGCGCTCTCCCACGAGGACATCGAAGTTGGTGGACCGCAGGGAGTCGCACGGGGACACACGCACCTCGGCGTGTGGCTTGCGCGAAGCGGCATTGCGCTCTCCAACGTTCGCACGTTCCAACAGGGCCCGCGACTCGTCATCGAACAGCAGGCATCGTGGACTCTCGACGACGGGTCCAAAGAGAGCATGCTCGTCGCCATCGGGTTCAAGGTACTTCGCAGTCGCATCGCCAGCGTCGTGCACTACGGCTCTCTCGACGAAGCGCTGAACGCGCTCGGCCTGCGCAGCGAACACGAAGTCGTCTGACACGCGTGGCACGCGCGAGCAGTGTTCTCCCTACACTGGCACACAGCGTGCTTCGTAGAGGAGCATGGAAGGTTTTTCCTCGATCGTCGCGGCAGATCCGCTCGTGCTTTGTAGCGACTCGATTTCCGCTGCAGCTGCCGCAGGACTGACGTACGTCGAGTCCTGGTTTCGAGGAATCCGGCGTTTGAGCGCACGCAATGGCTTTCGTTACGTTCTTCCCTCGGGCAAACCCCTCACGCGAGAACGTGATCTCGAGCGGATTCGCAGCCTCGTTATTCCTCCGGCTTGGACGGACGTGCAAATTTGCCTCGATGCAAATGGTCACATCCAGGCAGTGGGTCGCGACGCGAAAGGGCGAAAGCAGTACCGCTATCATCCTCGTTGGAGGGAGGTTCGCGATGCAGCAAAGTATGGGCGTCTGCTCGCGTTCGCCGAAGCGCTCCCCGCTCTGCGGAGACGCGTTGCAAGAGACCTGGGGAGGTCAGGGCTTCCTCGCGAGAAGGTGCTTGCAACGGTTGCCGACTTGCTCGAGAGGACGCTCATTCGCGTCGGCAACGAAGAATACGCTCAGAAGAACGATTCGTACGGTTTGACGACCCTGCGGGAACGACACGTCGATATCGAGGGTGCGAACATCCGTTTCAGCTTCCGCGGAAAGAGCGGCAAGGAGCACGTCATCGACATGCGCGACCGGCGACTTGCGATCATCGTCCGTCGCTGTCAGGAGCTTCCAGGACAGGAGCTCTTTCACTATCTCGACGATGCAGGCACCCCCCGACGCATCGAATCCTCGGACGTCAACGCGTACCTGCGCGAGGCAGCAGGCGACGACTTCAGCGCCAAAGACGTGCGTACGTGGTACGGGACGCTGCTGCTCGCTCGCGCGCTCTTCCACGGAGAACAGGCTGGGCCGCCCACGGCGAAGAACGTCGCGACGGCGGTCAAGGAAGTTGCGGCCCGACTCGGCAACACTCCCGCGGTGTGTCGCCGTTGCTACGTGCACCCTGCGGTCATCTCTCGCTACTTGCGCGGTGAGCCTGCTCCCACCCTCCGAGCGAAGAAGCTCACGAGTGGAGCGGAGGGCGCGCGCATGGGCTTGTCGCCCGAGGAACGCGCACTCGTAGCGCTCTTGAGAGCCGAAGCGCTTTTCGAGAAGCAGCAAGATGGCGGACGGATACGTCCGCGGGAAGCCGCCTGAGGAACTTGCACGTGGGTATCGGTTTTTCGAAAAACTCCCTTTCTTCGAAGCGCGGTGACGTCATCGGAAAGAGGTGCAGGTTGCAGGCAACTTCTCCACAAGCAGGGGAAAACCTCGCAAATTCGAGCCGTGCATGTCGCACTTTGCCTCAGCAGAGGTTCGCGCGAGGGCGCCACGAAAGCGCCGGATGCGCCGCACGCGCCGCACGCGCCAGGCGGGGGCCTTGGCGTCGAAAGCACGGCACTCTCTCGGTTGGCATGCTGGACGAACGTCGTGGTACGGTTCTGCGAGTATCCATGTCGTCCACCGCCACGGACGGTGCGCCTGACACGAGCGGTTCTCCCGCGAAGGCGCCCTCTTCCTCCACTCCGACACGCAAGCCCCTCACTTCACTCCACGTCTTGGTCGTCGACGATCAGGAAGACGCGCGCGACCTCGTGGCCACGGTTCTCGAAGATGCCGGGGCGCGCGTCACCCAAGCCGAATCGGCCGCGGCCGCTTTGGAAGTGCTCGCAAGAGATTCCGTTTCGGTCATCGTCTCGGATGTCGGTATGCCCATCGAGGATGGTTACACGTTCATCCGCAAAGTGCGTGAGACCTCATCTGCTCCGGAGACCAGCTCGACCCCGGCGCTCGCCCTCACGGCATTCGCACGCGCGGAAGATCGCGCGCGGGCTCTCGAAGCGGGTTTCCAAGAACACGTCGCGAAGCCAGTCGACCTGCGACGCCTCGTAGAGCTCGTCTCCTCGCTCGCAAGGCGTTAGGCGCTCGAACCGCGCGGTTCCGCGCCGCGAATTCAGACAACCAATTTCTTCACGAGCGCGACAATCTCGTCGGGGTCGACCGGCTTGGTCAAGATCGCATCGAACCAGTCGCCACGTTCGCGAACGGACGATGGTGAGTGTCCCGTTACCGCAATCAAGTGCATGGCACGAGAGCCTGCGCGAGCGCGAAGACGACGCGCGACTTCGTAACCGTCCATACCTCCACCGAGAGAGATGTCGAGAACGACGACGCGCGGCAAGCCCTTGTCGTCGATGGACGCAAGCAAGTCTTCTGCAGCTTCGAACTCTTCGACGGGGACGCCGCGCATCGCGAGAAACGCCGCGAACGACTCACGCGAGTCCTCGTCGTCGTCGAGCATGACGATCCGGTTTTCGTTCGTGTTGGCAGCTACGCGATCCATGCAAATCGATTAGAATAGTACACGCGGTGCCGAGTTTAATGAAGTGACGAGATGCGCGCGCTCTGCGAAAGTCACGACCACCTGGGGCCGCTTGGAATACCACGTCATCCTCGACAGTCTTGCCGATGCCATCGTCGTCGCGGACCTCTATGGACGTATCGTCTATCTCAATCTCGCAGCGGAACGTTTGCTCGGTTGGACGCGGGCGGAGGTAACGGGACAGCTGCTTCACGTGCTCATGCCGGAGCACCTGCACGAGGCGCACACGATTGGCTTCGAGCGTTTCGTGAAGACGCGAGAGCCGAAAATCCTAGGACAACGTGTGCGTGTCCCCGCGCGAACGAAGAGGGGCGCGGAGCTGGAAGTGGAGCTCACACTTTCCACGTTCAAAGACAAGGACGGTGAGCTTTGCGTCATCGCGACCATGCGCGATGCCGAGCTCGGCATGTTCGAACGCATCGATACGATTCTCCGAGGAATATCTGACGGAATTACCGTCCAACGCGGAGATGGCACTCTCGTCTATGCGAATGACGCAGCGGCGCAGCTGACGGACTTCGAAAGCGCTCGCGCATTCATGGCGGCCTCCAACGCGGAAGTCATCGGACGCTTCGAGCTCTTGGGAGAGGACGAAAAGCCCGTCCCTATCGAACGATTGCCGAGTCGTATTGCTCTCACTGGCACTGTCGCCAAAGACGTACTCGTCTGTTTTCGCATCGTGCGAACCGGCGAAACACGATGGAGCATCGTGACGTCGACTCCTATCTTGAACAGCAGCGGTGGCGTATCGATGGTCGCCACCGTCTTTCGCGACGTCACTCAAGCTCGGAAGGCGGAAACGAGTCTTCGCTTTCTTGCGGAAGCGAGCGCGGTCCTCGGGTCGACCCTCGATTTCCGCGAGACACTACAGAACCTCGCGCAACTCGCGGTACCTCTTCTCGCTGACTGGTGCTCTATCGCTCTCGCGACGACGGACGGCCGTGTGGGGCCGATCGTCGCCGTCTCGCACGTGGACCCAGCAAAGGTCGCCTGGGCGAAAGACGCAGTGGAGAAGTATCCACCCGACCCGAGCGCGCCACGCGGGCTCTACCACGTCCTTCGAAGCGGGACTGCGGAGATTCACCACGGCGCATCGGACGCGAGCGGTCTGCTTCGCTCTCTCGACATCGAATCCGCGATGCTCGTTCCCCTCAAGGCGCATGGGCGCGTGCTTGGCATCGTCAGCTTCTTTTCGAACCAGACGGCGCGCAAGTACGGCCAATCGGACCTCGAACTAGCGACGTCGCTCGCGGAGCGTGCCGCATTCGCCGTCGACAACGCTCGACTCTACGCGGCGGAGAAACTCGCGAGTGAGCAGCTGCAACAGCTCGCCAAACAGGCGGAAGAAGCTAGCCGCGTGAAGGACGAATTTCTCGCAACCGTCTCCCACGAATTGAGAACGCCTCTGAACGCCATCATGGGCTGGGCTTCTCTCCTGCGAGAGCGCACACGTACGCGCGGCGACGGATTCGTTGCCAAGGGCGTCGATGTCATCCATCGAAACGCCAAAGCACAAGGCAAGCTCATCGAAGACATTCTCGACGTTTCGCGCATCATCACCGGCACTCTTCGTATCGAGCCTCGCAGCACCGACTTCGTCACGTGTGTTGCGGACGCCATCGAAGTCGTGCGCCCTTCGGCAAACGCCAAACACATCGACATCGTCTTCGAGCCCGCGCCGACCCACGTGTTCGTCGTGGCCGATCCGGAGCGCCTGCAGCAGGTCGTCTGGAATCTTCTCTCCAATGCGGTGAAGTTCACGGACCCCGATGGCCGCATCACGCTCGAGCTCGGCGTGAACGAAACGCACGTGACCTTCTCCGTGATCGACTCGGGCCGAGGTATCGACTCGGACTTCTTGCCCTACGTGTTCGATCGGTTCAAACAGGCCGACGGCTCGACGACGCGGCGCGTCGGAGGCCTCGGGCTCGGACTTTCGATCGTCCGGCACATCGTAGAACTGCACGGTGGCAACGTGCATGCGGCGAGTGACGGTCTGGGCAAGGGAGCCACGTTCACGATCGTCATCCCCGTGAGCTCCTCGTCCGCCGGTGGCGGCGGAGATTTGCCGCCAGACCCCACGCCGAAAGAAGCTCCTGTCCCCCAGGCGCCTTCTCTCGTGGGGCTTCGCATTCTCGTCGTTGACGACGACCGTGACGCACGAGAACTGCTGCTCACCGTCTTGTCCCAGGCGGGTGGCAGTGTCGAAGTCGCCAGCTCGGCCAAGGAAGGCTTCGAACGGCTCAGAACGATGCGGCCACACGTACTCGTGAGCGACATCGGCATGCCGGAAGAAGATGGCTATTCGTTTCTGAGACGCATCCGTGCTCTCGGGCCGAGCGAAGGGGGCCTCACCCCTGCCATCGCTCTCACCGCATACAGTCGAGCAGGCGACAAAGCGAGAGCGCTCGAAGCGGGCTACGCACTCCACATCACCAAACCACTCACCGTGAACGACTTCCTGAACGCCGTCCGCGACGTGGCGACCTCAACCCGTTGATGATGGAAATCGGAACGCGAAACATGGTCTAATGCCCGTCTCATGTCCGATTTCACGGTACGCGAGACCGATGCCTCCGCTGCGGCTCAAGGACGCGACACGGTTGTCGCGCGCCCCGCCGACGTCCTCTACATCCTCATCGAGGGCCACGACACGCGCACGGGAGGCGCGCGCATAGACCTCACGAACGTCGACGAAATTTCGGTCGGAAGGGGACCTCGCAACTTCCGCTTCGACGACCGGGCGCTCCGCATCACGCTCGAAGACCCTCAAATCTCTTCTCGTCATCTGACCCTTACGCGCGAACGGGGCTCGTTCGTCCTCCGTGACGTGGGTTCGACGAACGGCACGTTCATCGGCGAAGAGCGCATCACGGAGCGCGCCATCGATGGCGTCACGTTCGTGACCGGGAGCGCCGCGTTCAGGTTGGAACGAAACGTCCCCTCCTACGACGCTCCGGGCGCAGTAACGCTCGCCCGCGATTTGCCCGGCCGAAAAGAAGGGCTCGCATCGCTCGTTCCCTCCATCGCGGAAGGGTTGAGAGACATCCTGCGCATTGCGGGTGCAGACCTCTCCGTCCTTCTTCGCGGCGAGAGTGGCACTGGGAAGGACGTGCTCGCCCGCGCCATTCATCGTCTCTCTCCGCGCGCAGCGAAACCCATGGTCGCGGTCAATTGTGCGTCCCTTCCCGACACGTTGGTCGAGTCTCAGCTCTTCGGACACACGCGGGGCGCATTCTCGGGTGCGGTGCGCGACGAACCCGGCTTCTTCCGCGCGGCCGATGGGGGCACACTCTTCCTCGACGAGATTGGCGACATGCCCCCGCCCGCGCAGGCGGCACTGCTTCGCGCGTTGGAGACGCGGGAGGTCATCCCCGTGGGGTCGACGAAAGCCATCCCCGTCGACGTGCGTGTCATCTCCGCCACGTTGCGGGACGAGCGCTCCCTTCGCCCTGATTTGCTCGCACGATTGGCCGGGTATCGTCACGAGCTCAAGCCTTTGCGGGATCGCATGCCCGACCTCGGGCTCCTCGTGACGGAACTGCTCGAGCGCCTCGGGGCTGAAGGCACCTTGCTCGCGCCGGAAGCGGTGCGCAGCCTCGTGCAGCATCCGTTCCCTTTGAACGTCCGCGAACTCGGGGCGGCGCTGAAGAGCGCGCACATCCTCGCGTCTTCCGGCATCGCAGGGCAGCAGACGATCATCGCGCGAAAGCATCTCTCCCTCTTCGCGCAGGCGAACGAAGAAGCGCTCGCGACCCCCGGTGCGCTCGTCGACACCTCCCCTGCGGTTCCGCAAGCGATACGCAAGGCGCCGGTACCTGACGACGTCCGTCGTGAAGACCTTCTGCGACACCTCACGGATACCAAGGGCAACATCAGCGAGGTCGCTCGACGCATGAGCAGCACGCGCGCTCAAGTCCATCGCTGGTCTCAGAAGTTCCAAATCGACCTGGAAAGCTTCCGGCGAGAAGAGCCTTGAGAACCCCGCAGACCGGCGACCACGTCACGGAGAACGTGGTCCTCGTCGAGAAGCTTGGCGCGGGGGGCATGGGCCACGTGTGGATCGCAGAACATCGCGCGCTTCGCACGGAGGTCGCGGTGAAGCTCTTGTGGCCTTGCCGCGAACTCGCGCCGCGCGAACTCGAACGTTTCCTGCGGGAGGCCTCCGCCGCCGCGCGCGTGAAGAGTCCGCACGTCGTGACGGTATTCGATACCGGTGTCTCCGAGCTCGTCGGTCCTTACGTCGTCATGGAGCTCCTCGAAGGAGAGGACCTGGAACAGCGCCTCAGCCGCGACGAGAAACTCTCGTGTGAAGAGGCCTCTCGGATCTTTTCGCAGATTTCGGACGCGGTCCTGCAAGCGCACGAGAGTGGACTCGTCCATCGAGACTTGAAGCCAGCCAATGTCTTTCTGGTGCGCGGGCCCAACCGCGCCGCCTTTGCGAAGGTCCTCGACTTCGGAATCGCGCGAGACCTCGATGACCCGCTTACCGTGAGCGAGAGCATCGTCATTGGTACGCCCGGATACATGAGTCCCGAGCAGGCATGCGGTGGAGAGGTGACCATCGCGAGCGACCTTTACTCCTTGGGACTCGTCGCTTTTCGCGCCCTCACGGGGACGCACGCGATCTCGCGTTCATCTCGTGAGGCGTTCGGGGTCGCGGCATACAAGCTGGAACTGCCTAGACCGTCGTCGCGACGTTTCGATCTGCCTGCCGCCTTCGATGCTTGGTTTGCGAAGGCCTGCGCGTACTCTCCCGAGGATCGTTTCGAAAATGCCCATGAGCAGGCGATGTCACTCGCCCAGGCGTTGGCCGGGGAGCCCGGCGTTGCTCCCGATCCCCTCGGCCCGACGCTTCCCGAAGGCGCGATGCAAGCGAAGGCCGACGCGAAGAACGACGCACGCGGCGAATCGACGAAGGGCAAGACCACGCCGGAAGCTTCCGTCCTCTCCATCTCGAAACAAGTCGAAGACCGCGGCGGGTTTCGTTGGCCGCTCGTGCTTACCGCTGCGCTCGTCGCGTGTGGTCTTGCAGCATGGTGGGGAAGCCGCGTGTTTCGAGAGTCGAACGCCACCGCGACGCCTGCGCCGTCCGTCGAAGCCTCTCGAAGCGCCGACGCGGCTGTTCAAGCGAGTGAACCGCTTCGCTTTCCTCTGCTCGTGGACCTTCACGGGGGCAATCAGAAGCGAGGGGCGGCGATGCTCGCGGCTGCGCGCGCGGGCGCCACGGCCATCAACCGTCAAGGGGGCGTCGAGGGGCGCTCCGTCGAAATCGTACCGTTCGACGACGAAGGTGACACGGGCACGTTCCTCATGGGCAAGGTGACGGAGGCACACAAGGTCGCGAACGCGCATGTCGCTTTCGGTCCCACGCTGTCGAATCAAGCACTGCTCACGGCGCCGGAGTTCGCGAAAGTCGGGCTGCTCCAGGTCTCTGCGTCCGCATCGAGTACGGCGCTCGCGAACGTGACTCCGACCCTTTTCAGGCTCGCTCCGAGTGATGCAGGGCAAGCGAAGGCCCTCGCCGACTTGATGAAGGCAGAGAAGTGCACGATGGTCACACTCGTGGCCGGCTCGGGAACGTACGGCAAAGCGTTCGCAACAGAACTGACGAAGCATGTCCCGGGTCTTCAGACGGTGTTCGTTGCGCCGGAGGCGACTCGAAACTATGGCGCAGCCGTTCGGGAGGTTTCCGCCCTCGGCGCACCGTGCGTCGCTTTCGCCGTCATTGCGGAGGTCGCGAGCCGTTACCTCATGGAAGCTGCTCGCAGTGGCCCGAAGAGCCGACCGATGTATTTTGCAAGCGATACACTTGCCTCGGAGGATTTCATCGAGCTCGCGCGCGGTGACCGCAATGATCTTTCGGCGCCCAGCGTCGCAGAAGGTGTACGTGGCGTTCGCCCCATCGGAGCGAACCCGGACGCCCCGGAAAACCGCTACTTCGACAAGATGTATCGAGAACTCGCGGGCTCGCCTCCGACGGAGCCATTCCTCTCGATGCAGTTCGATGCGGTCGTTCTCACGGGCATCGCACTCGCGAAAGCTGGTGCGGGCGCCTCGCCCCTCACCCTCAAGGCCGCCATGCTCGAGGCAACACGCGGGACGGCTCCTTTCGGCCCCCAGAAGCTCGACGAGCTTTTCAGGGCGCAGAAGCGAGGCGTCGCGATCGACTACGAAGCCGCGTCCGGTGACATCGTCTTCGACGGCGATGAACGTGTCGGTGTCTTCACCGCGTGGAAAGTCGAACGAGGGCGCGTCGTCGACACGAAATGAAGGGCACTCTCAGAGGTCCTTGAAGGCGTCGACGACAGCCTGTTCGAAGGCCGAGAGGGACCGCTCGGTGTTCCTTCGCTCGGTCTTCCAGATGTCATCGGACATGGCCGGCAGGTTACCCAGCTTCTTGATCGCGTCGGCCCGGGTCAGTTGCACCATCTTCCATGCACCGACGAAGTCGGAGGCTTCCTTGCCCGTGAGTTTCGAGGAACGCGTCTTTGCCTCCGCCGCTCGCGCGTCAGCCTTGTCGAAGCGCGCCTGCGCCTCCACAGTGAACAGCTGTCGCTCGCGTTGCATGTTGACGCGAGCTTCCTCGAGCTTCGCCTTTGCCGAGACGACATCGCGAGCGGTCGCCTCTTGTGCGTCGCGCTTCTCCGCGGGAGTCGCGTCGTCGGGCGTCTGCTTGTTGTCGCCTTGGAGCTGCGACTGGTTGAGCTGCGTCTCCGCGGAGCGAACCTCTTTGTGTGGGTCGCTTGCGCAGGCGCAGAGGGACACGAGGATGGCGGGACTGATGAATCGCTTGGGCATGATGGCCGCTCTGGAGCAACCCTCATGCCACGTGTGCCCCGTCTCGGGCAGGCGCAACGCAGCGAAATTTCCATGCGGAGAAGAGGGGGTTGCCCTTTCGAGCGCGGCGATCCTGCTTCCTCGGGGCGATCTGCCGCACCACGAATCCCGCCCGCAAACTTCCATTCGCAGCTCCAGTCATCCCGTTGGTGTGCCACCGGTTACGCCGAGGCATTCGCCGTTCACGTAGCTAGCCTCGTTGCTTGCGAGGAAGACATACGCGTGCGCGAGCTCTGCTGGCTGCGCCGGTCGCTTCGTGGGCGACTGCGTTCCGAAGTTCTCGAGGCGTTCACCCTCGAACGACTGTGCGATGAGGGGTGTCCACACGGGGCCGGGCGCGACGCAGTTCACGCGTATGCCCTGCTTGATTGCCTCTTCGGCGAGCCCCTTCGTGAACGCTACCACCGCGCCCTTCGTGGCCGCGTAGTCGATGATGCCTGCGCTAGGCTTGTACGCCTGAACGGAAGCGGTGTTGATGATCGCCCCGCCAGGCCGCATGTAAGGCATGACTTCGCGCGCCAAATTGAACATGGCCATGATGTTCACTCGAAAGGTGCGCTCGATGCGGTCCGAGTCGATTTCCATGAAACTCTCGACCTCTTTCCCTTGGTGCGCGGCATTGTTCACCAGAATGTCGATGTGGCCAAAGTGAGCAGCGGCCTTTTCGACGATCTCCTCGCACACGCGTGGTTCTGCGAGGTCGCCGGGCAAGAGAAGCGCTCGCTGTCCGGTGGCCATGACGAGGCGCTCCGTCTCGCGCGCGTCTTCATCCTCGTTCAAGTAAGCGATCGCCACCTCTGCTCCCTCCCGCGCGTACGCAAGTGCCACCGCCCTTCCGATGCCGCTGTCCGCCCCCGTGATGAGGGCGACCCTTCCTTTGAGTCTCTCGTGCCCCACGTAGCTGTCTTCACCGTGATCGGGTTTAACCCGCATTTGAGCCTCGCTGCCCGGCGAGGGTTGATGCTTTTCGTGGAAGGGCGGCTTCGGTCCTTCTTCGCGAGGGTCCCGCGCGTTCGACTCGTTCCTGCCGAGCGCGTCGGACGTGCCAGGAGGTGCAACCTCGCCCCACTTGCTTGCCTCTCTTCCGCCCTTCGCATGTTTGCCGTTCTTCGTCGTCTGCATGATCGAACCCCGTCTTTTCCCTGGCGACTCGTCGAGAGGAAACCCGCCCACTCGGGAATTCCGCTGCTCAGCCGCGCCCACCGTGCCGCGACTGCGTGCAATCCGCATACCGTAGGATCGACGTTTGCACTGGCCCCCTACATGCGTCTCAAAACTCTTCGCGAACAGGTCATCGTCATCACGGGCGCGTCGAGCGGCATCGGGCTCGCGACGGCTCGAAAGGCCGCCTGCGCGGGTGCCAAGGTCGTCCTCGCTGCGCGCACCGAGTGTGCGCTCGCGTCCATCGTCCGTGCGCTCACGAGTGACGGTGCGGAGGCCACGTCGTTCGTCGTAGACGTCGCCGACCGCGAACAAGTCGAGGCTCTCGCGCGCGCCACGATCGAGCGATATGGTCGTATCGACACGTGGGTGAACAATGCCGGCGTTTGCATTTACGGGCGCCTCGACGAGGTAGACGAACGCGATAGCCGTCGCTTGTTCGAGGTGAACTTCTGGGGGGTCGTTCACGGCTCTCTCGTCGCACTCCCCTGGCTACGCAGAGCGCACGGTGCGCTCATCAACATGGGAAGCGATGTGGCCGACGTGCCCATGCCCCTTCAAGGCATGTACGCCGCATCGAAGAACGCCGTGCGCGCCTTCACCGACACCTTGCGTATCGAGGTCGAGCAGTGCTCTGACGAACCCGTCGCGATCACGCTAGTCGAACCCGCAGGCGTCGATACCCCGTTGCCGCAGCATGCGCGCAACTACATGCGCCGCGAGCCAAAGGTCCGCGGGCCGGTCTTGGCAGCCGAGGACGTCGCCGCAGTCATTCTGGACGCTGCAGAGCATCGGCACAGGTGCGTTCGTGTCGGTCGACAAGCCCTCTCGAGCACGCTTCTCTCGAGCGCCTTGCGCACCCTGGCCCCAGAGGCGGCCGATCGCATGGCCGCAAAGCAAATCCCCGAATTGCAGTACGACGAATCCCCTCGTCGCCCTCAGGGAATCCTTCATGCGCCGAACGATACGGAGTTCGCCAACGTCGAGGGCAGCGGCCCATTCGATGGCCCTCCAAGCTTTCTCAGACTTGCGATGCCTTGATTCTCGTTCGCTTGGCGAGTTCCCCATCGAAGATTGCGAGTTCGTCCGGGAAGCACGTCTCGACGCGCGCATTCCAAAACCGACCAAATCGTACGAGCAGTTGCCCCGAAGATGCGGTGCCGACGACGCGACCGCGCTTGCCGAGGAGCCGTGCTCCTTGGCCCACGCTTCGAACGACGATGACGCTGTCTCCCAATGCGAACAAGGCTGCTTGCCATTCATCATAGGTCGCGCAAACATGTCGGCCAGCACGAAAGAACATCAACACCTGTCGACACAAGCGACAGGTTTCCCTTTTGGGCGAACAGGACATCGATGGAGAGTCAGGGGCTCAATTATCAGCACCTCTACTACTTTGCCGTGATCAGCCGCGAGGGTGGCGTGGCCGCGGCTGGTCGGAAGCTGCATCTCACGCACTCGACGTTGAGCGCGCAGCTTCGCTCCCTCGAAGAGCACTTGGGTGCGCGCCTCTTCGATAGAAAGTCCGGGAAGCTGGTAGCGACCCCTCTCGGACGGGACGTCCTCGCGTACGCGAACGACATCTTTCGCCTCGGACACGAGCTGGTCGACATGGCCCGAGGTCGAGAGCCTACGAACCGCTCGGACTTTCGAGTGGGTGTCGTAGGAACCATTCCGAAGACGCTCACACATCGCTTCCTGCAGCCCTCTCGCAAACTTCTCGGGACGGGGGTCCTCTACGTGAAGCAAGACCCCATGTCGCGGCTCCTCGAAGAACTCGTGGCGGGCCGCTTGCATCTCATTCTTGCAGATAGCGTTCCGTCGACGGTGCCGGGCGTCCGCATCCACGCACACTTGCTCGGGGAGAGCCGGCTCTTGCTCTACGCATCGAAGGAACTCGCGCGAAAGTTGCGACGGGGCTTCCCGAAGTCCTGCAACGACAAGCCCTTCGTGCTTCCCGCGATGGGAAGCACGCTGCGCCACACCTTGGACGACTGGTTCGCGGCAAACGGCATCTCGCCTTCCCTCCGCGCGGAAGTGGACGATGCGGCGCTCCTCCGGACGATCAGCGCATCGGGGCTCGGTCTCTTCCCCGTGCGCGAAGCCCTCCGTGCAGAGGTCGACGAGTTGCCGGACGTCATGCGCATCGGAAACTGCGAAGGGGCTTCGGAGCGCTACTTCGCACTCACGGTCGAGCGAAAGCTCAGGCATCCGGCGGTCGTCGCCATCGTCGAAGCCGCGCGTACGGGCCTCGGGTACCGCGCATGACCATGCTCAGCGGGCGGCGGCCGCACGCTTTCGATGTGCGTCCACGTGTGCGGTCGGATCTCGTTTGACGGCCCCCCACAATGCGAGTGCTCCAAGCGAGGGCCCCAGGCACGCCGCGCCGAGCACGACGAACGTCGTTAGCGAATGTGCCCGAGGCAGATTGTAGAAGGTGGCTTCGATGCAAGTGAGGGTCGCGTCTACCGTGACGACGCTCGCCAGTGCCACCCCGAGCCATCGCCGCCATCGCAGCGCGAGAAAGAAGAGAATGACGCCGAGCATGACATCGAAAACGACCCACGTTCCCTGCACTGCGCGGCTTGGAAACCAGGAGGGAGAGGCCGTCGCGAGCAAGATCGTCCATGGCACTAGGAGGACCGCCAGAGCACGAAGGACGATCGCGGGGCCGCGAAGCAGCGTCTTCACCCCAAAGCCGACAAAACTTCCACCCGCAAACGCGGCGAGCACGTCGTAGAGAGCGACGTTTGCCGAGCCATCGTGCGGATGAGCGAGGTAGACGGGGTCCCATGTGTGCGGGCCGAGCTTCGACTTGAAAGCTCGGATTCCCTCGAAGTCGTACAGGCCGGAGGCCCACCGGCGGAAAACCCCAAGCCGCCTCGGGACGGCGCCCGAAAGCGGAGCGAGGCCCAGCGTAGCGTACGAGGCCCCGGCGTGGGCGAAAGTCGTCATCGCTTCGTGAACGAGCAGTTCCGCCGTGCCATTCGGCGCCGCGGGTGCGCGAACGAGGTCTTCGATGAGCCAGCCGTCGCGCGCGAAAATGGGCACCGCCACGAGGAAGCCTTCCACGACCCCCTCGCGTTCGGCAGCGAAATAGCGACGTTCTTCTGGAAAGCTGAAGAGCTGCACGTCGACCAAGAAGCGCATGCGCGGCATGGCTCTCGTCCCCACCCAGGTGGCGACGAGAGATTCGAACGCGAGGCGGACCTTCCCTTTCGGGTCGACAATCTCCTCGGTAGGAACGCGCCGCACACGCACCCCCTTTGCGCGTGCGCGCCGGAGCTGCTCTCGCAATGACGGTCGGGACGAAAGCGTCCGCTCCCATCGGCGGGGGTCCCACGTGGGCTGCTCTCCGACGAGAATGGCAGGCAAGCCCGTTCGCTCGACGAATCGCTCTTCGACCGCGAAGAAGCATACGCGACGGCCTTCCCCTTCTGCTCGTGCCACGAAGTTGCGAACGACGGACGCGATGCGCTCGTGGGGCCCGATGGGCGCACCCGCGACGACCCATGCGCGCCCCGTGTCGACGTACGCGACACACGCGTCGTCCCGGTCGAAGTAGTAGTGAAAACCCTCCTCGAGGCCCTGAAAGCCGGTCGCATTCCAGCCCCAACGGCGCAAAAGGGAGAGCGCCCGCGACCTCGGAGAGGCCGGCGAAGAAGAAGGCTCGAGTTCTCCCGAATGGTCCACGCGTGCGAAAACTAGCGCGGAATGGATCGAACACAAAAGGCCCGCCGCGTCGTCGAATTCGTGCGACGGCCGGGGCCGCTCGTCCTCTCCTTGGCGAACACAGTCTCGAGAGGTTTCATCATGTCCAAGAAGTTCGTCGTGTCATTCACGTTGCTCGCCACCCTTGTTTCGGTCACCACGGGCTGCGGTCAGCTCATGGCCCAAGCCACAGGTGGTCGCTTCATCAACCGGGCAAACGTGAAAGTGGTGAATGATTCCAACCGAAAAGTGTGCGCCGTAAAGGTCACAGGGGCCGATGGTGCCGTCGTCACGGACAACGCCCTCGCCGGAGGTCCCATCGGGATCGAGCCTGGCAAAGAAAGCGTCGCGCAGATCGACGAAAAGCTCGGCAAGGTCACGCTCGAAGCATACTCCTGCGAGCCGCGGAAGATGATGCTCGCGAAGCAAGAGGTCGACATGGCCTCGCCGCAGACCATGCGCGTTCATTGATGGAGGTGAACGTTCGTCGCGCTACCGCTTGCTGACGAAGGGGCTCCGTTCCACGTAGAAGCGATAGGGGAGGTCCGCTCCGCGCGTGAGGCCGACGCGCGTCGTCTGTACGATACGAAACGTGGTTTGGCGGGCGGGCGCGCGCACGTAAAGCTCGTTCGACGTCAGCGACGCGCCATTGTGTTCAGAGAGCCGAAGCCCGAGCGCGATTGTGAGCTTGGCGGGACCGTTCGCCAAGCTCCGGAGGCCAGCCGAGGACGATGCGTCGAGGGTGTTGCTTCGATAGCGCGCGAACCCCACTTTGAACGCAGCATTTCGTCGGGCTTCCATGAGCTCGATGCCGCGCGTTGGCTCGATCGCTCGAATGAGCACGGCCTCCCCGATGCCCTCACGACCGCTCACGACGTTGATACAGTGGTAGTGGTTGTAGATTTGGTAGATGTAGAGCGTCCCTGGCGGCCCGAACATAGCGGCGTTGCGCTCCGTCTTGCGGCGAAACGCATGAGAGCCTGGGTCATCCGACAGGTACCCCTCTGTTTCGACGATGATACCGGCCGCCTCCCCTTCCTCGGACACGTGCACGATTTCGCATCCCAGAAGATCGCGTGCGAGGTCGAGAGTGGTGCGCTCCGAGTAGAACTTCTTCCGTAGTGAACGGCTCACGGCGTTCGAAGAAGGCGTCGAGCGACCCCGCGCATGACTTTGGACACGCGAGGGTCGTCGGCGATGCGCGCAACGTTCGCTCGATCGGCCGAAGTGAGCGGCGGGACGACATGCGACGGATGCTTGCACGAAGCGCCGACGACGCGCAGCTCCGCGTCGTCGAGCTGCGCGCCGGGCTTGCCGAACATGCGCCCGAAGTCGAGCGATCGAAACGACTCGCGCCGAAGAACGGAGGCGGGCGGCGGCGCACCGGCGATGAACGCTTGAAACATCGGAGAACCTTGAACGACCCGCCTCTGCATCGTCGATGTCGTGATGGGCTTCGCATGCTTGCCGAGCGCAAACATGATGTTGTCGTAGTCGGGGCAGTTCGTCTTGAGCTTGAACATGTCCGGACACTCCGGCGTGTCGGGAAGCGGATCCGTCCAGCGACCGTCCATCTCGGAAGTGTGGTTCAAGCCCATGAAATGGCCGAGTTCGTGCGCGAGGACAAAGGACTCCTCGACGGTCGCATCGACCTGCGAGGCGAGAGCGAAGCCCGACTGGTCCGTCCCCGTGGTGTTGGCGCTCCCGGGAATGCCGCCCGCAACCCCCCACCAATCGCCGTTGTCGGAAGGCTCCGACAGAAAGAGGCTCACCGATTGACCGGCGGGCAACACACGAGTCTCGGCAAAGACGTCGTCGAGCTCGGCGTTCTCGATGGTAACGTACTTCGCCGGGATGTCGAAGAATCGAAGCGTTCCGTTTCGAAGTCCGTAGAGATCGTAGACGAGGTCGAAGAATCCTTCGAGCCGCTTGATGACCCCTGCGTGCGTGAGGGCGCTCTGGGCGGTGACCTCCTTCCGATCCATCACGAGACCTTCCGGAACGAACACGTTCACGTTCAAAAGACCCCCGTGGAACTTTCCGTCCGGAGTCGTTTGAATCTGTATCTTCGCGCGCACGGGACTACCGCCCCCGAACCTGACGACCCACTTGCCTTTCGGTAGCGCGATGCCGGCGAAGACGCCCCCTTGTGGAACCTGAGCCGAGGCGACCATTCCCGTTTGCGAATCGCTCGTAGGGTGACTGGCGCCGACGGGGCCATTGTTTTCGTGCACCAGCGTACCCATGGGATCGCGTATCGATTCGATCGATAGGCCCGCAATGGAGCTTCCTAGAGACTGCACGAGTACATGAAAGCCGAGCGCACCTTCCGGCACGTCGAAGGGCACGTCTACATGCGGGTCCGCCAACGGAAGGTCGATGATCGTCAATTCCGACGTGGGACCACCGCCTTCGAAGGGACTCAGTCGATGTTTGGGGCCGACGTCCGGCACGTCGATGCGTGCGTCGACGAGTGTCACAGCGTCCGCGCCCGCGTCGCCCGGAGGAACCGCAGACGCCTCCGACGTGCAGCCGTAAGCAACTCCGAGCCCAAAGAACACAACGAGCAAGCAACCGCGGGCCCTCAACATCGTCCGGATAGAATACCTCAGTGTGGCAAATTCGCATGACCCGCGTTCGTGCTCTGCCGCGATGACGGCCCTGCCCGCGTGTTTTCGCAGCAAAATTCGCGGGTGAATGGTCTGTCGCGCGCGGGACTCTCGAATGCGCACGCTTCTTGCTCTCCTCGTCAGGGACACCCCAAGGAGGAACCGATGTTTCTGACGATCATGCAAACCCACACCCCTACGTCCACGGCCGATGACGCCAGCATGATCCCGTACATGCTCTTCGCGGCGCTGGTGGCGGGAGCCGTCCTGCTCGTGCTTGGCTTCATGGCCTTTCGCTGGTCGCGGCCGGAGGCCGTGGGCTTGCCGGTCGAGCAAGTTTCGCACAATGACGGGCACGTCGATCCCGTCGCCACGCACGAAGCAATGCAGGAACAAGCAGAGCGCATTGGTCGCATTCCCGCACGGGGGCTCGTGAGTGGTCGGGACCACATCGATCCGCCGGCAGTCGGTCCATTCGACCCCACGCCGCACCTTCCGGACGCCCCTCGGGTACCCGAAGTCCGCCGGTAGGTTTTCTGATACGCTCCCGCTCGTGAGCCATATCGCCGTTGTCGGAGCCGGAGCCTGGGGAACTGCCATCGCATCACACGCCGCGCGTCGGAAGCACGCAGTGACGATGTGGGCCTTCGAAGAAGACGTCGCACGTGACATCGAGGAGTCTCACGTCAACAAGGTCTACCTTCCGGGGATAGAGCTCCCGCGCACGGTCCGCGCTTCGTCGAACTACGCCGAGGCGCTGGGCGGTGCGGACCTCGTCGTGCTCGTCCCACCGTCGTCGCATTTTCGATCGATTTCGAAGGCGGTCGCTCCCCATCTTCCTGCAAAAGCGCGTGTGGTCGTCGCGACCAAAGGCATCGAGGAAGGCACGCTAGAACTCATGAGCCGTGTGCTCGAAGAGACGATTCCCTCGCTCGGATGGGATCGTCTCTCGTTTTTGTCCGGTCCGAATTTCGCAAAGGAAGTGGCTGGAGGCCTGCCCACCGATTCCGTCGTGGCCTCCAAGGACCTTGCGTGTGCGGAGGCCGTGCAGAAACTCCTTCACTCACCGACCTTCCGTGTCTACACGAGCGCCGACCCCATCGGCGTCCAGGTCGGGGGAGCCATCAAGAACGTGCTGGCGGTCGCAACGGGGACGTGCGACGGGCTCGGCCTCGGCCTCAATGCGCGCGCGGCCCTCATGACGCGCGGCCTCTCGGAAATGGCGCGCCTCGGCGTCGCGCTCGGTGCCGACCCGCTCACCTTCATGGGCATGGCCGGCATGGGGGACCTCGTCCTCACGTGCACCGGTGACCTTTCGCGCAACCGTACGCTTGGGCTCCAGGTCGCTCGCGGCGTAGACCCCGCCGCGTACGTGCGCTCGCAACGAAGCGTGGCGGAGGGATACCTCACTTCTGCGGCCGCGCACGAACTCGGCAAGAAGATGAACGTGGAGATGCCCATCACCGATCATGTCTACCGCGTGCTCCACGAAAACATGCATCTCGGCGAGGCACTGAAGTCCCTTCTCGAGCGCTCGTCGACCTCCGAGCTCTACGGCATCGTGCTCCGCTGACGACTGAGACGCGGTGCCAAGTGCACGAGCGTGCAACGAAAGTCGGCGCAAAACAGCGCCGGTCCTTTGCCTCACTGTGACAGTTTCGCTCGTTCGTTCGGGGGCCAGTCACGTGGAATGGGAGGGTTTCCCTCGTGGGCGCATTTGCACGCATTTTGCACTCATCGAAGGGTAGGCCGCAGCAGCGTGCAGGATGGCCGAGGAGGACCCCATGAATTTCGATCTGATGCAACCCGACCTCCCGCTCATCGACATGAGCTCTACGCTTCCATTCATCGGCGCGCTCGTTGCCGCCATGCTGCTCTTCGCGGCTTTTTGGAACGCTTATCGCGAGCACCATCCTCACGTTGAACACCCCGTGCGCCACCATCGCCGCAAACACGCCTGAATCCCCCGATTCATGGTAGATGATGGCGCATGGTTCGCATGCGCACGTTGAGAGCTGTCTTCCTGGCGCCCGCCATTCTCGTCGGCACTCTTTCCTTCCTGCCCACCCTTGCGGCGTGCGGTTCGAGCGGCGCACCGGCCGAGGGCACGGTCGTGAATCCAGAACTACCGGCGACGGTGATTTCGAGCCGCGGCGTGCGCGTATCGAGCCTGAGGCCACCGAGCCCAGTCACGCTGCGCGGAGAAACCGTACTCGTGTACGAACTCGTCGTCGCTGCGGGCACGACGACAGGCGTATCGGTCGACGTGGTGGACGTTCGAATCGACTCGAGTGCAGCACCGCTCTTGAAGCAGCTCAGTGGAGCCGACCTCGCGGCCGCCATGAACATCCGGGGCACGGGCTTCCGTTTCTTGAAGCCCGCCCCCCAAACGCTCTCCCCCGGTGAGTCGGCGATCATCTATTTGTATCATTCGTTCAAGAAGGGCACGACGCTCCCCCAACGACTGAACCACGGTGTGCTCGTCAAACACGCCGACGGCAAGACAGAGCTCATCCCCATCAACGTGCCCGTCCTCACAGTGCCGCCTGTGGTCCTCGGCGCACCGCTCAAAGGACGCAATTGGGTCGCGCTCCACGGCCTATCGAACGCCTCGCAGCATCGCCGTGCCATTCCCGCGTTCGAGAGCCTGTATCTCCCCGAGCGCTACGCCATCGACTTCTTCCAGACCGACGCAGAGGGCTCTCTCGCGAAGGCCCCGAAAACGAGTGATAGCGACTATTTGTCCTACGGCGCGGAAGTCCTCGCCGTAGCAGAGGGAACCGTCTCGAATGTCTTCGATGGCGCATTCGACAACGCGATCGCCTCCCCCGTGGACCCCACGACGGTGGCCCCCGAGAGCGTTGGAGGAAACTATGTCGTCCTCAGTCTCGATATCGGCGCGTACGTCTACTACTCACACCTCAAGGCCGGCTCGCTCAAAGTGAAGCGCGGGCAACGCGTGGCTCGCGGCGAAGTCATCGCCCTGGTGGGCAACACCGGCGACAGCACCGCGCCGCACCTTCACCTTCACGTCGCAGACCGCGAGGACCCCTTGCACTCCGAAGGCGTTCCTTTCGCATTCGACCGATACACTTATCTCGGTACGCCCGACGTGACCTCGGTCGCAACGGAGGCCCGGGTGCAGTGGCCTGCGGCGCAAACGACGACCGTCACGAGCGCACTTCCGAGCGAAAACGACGGCATCGGCTTCTGACGTTCGCGCGTCTTTTCAGGGAGCCATCGACGTGAGTTCGTCCAAGAACGAGACGATGTGCGCGTTCACGGTAAGGCCGTGCGTAATGGGCCCCATGTGACCGGCGCCTCGAATGAAGACGCTTCGTCCATGCATGGCTTCCGCGAGGAGTTCGACGACACGGTGAGCCGCTGGAGGAGAGTGATCTCCGGTGAGAAGCAAGGTCGGCACACGGAGATGCGCGTAGGCTGCTGCCGGCGTTCGATCTTGCATGAGTGAATACACTTCGAAGAAGACCTTCTGTCCGATACGCAGAAAGCCCTCGCGTGTCGGCTTCGGGAGCGCGCGCCAACTCCCCTTCCCGTTCCAATAGTCGACGAACACTTCGAACCATGCGTCCGTTCCGCACTGTGCTCTGTCGTTGAACACTGGATTCGACGCCGCACGATCGAGGTCTGCGAGACCGATGGCATCGCCCGACGCATGAAGAACGCCGAATGCGACAGGGTCGTAGAGTGACAGACTTCGGATGGCATAGGGCGCTCGCAGTCCGAGCATGAGCGCGATGAAGCCGCCGTAGGAATGACCGACCACGTGGACAGGCGCACCGAGGGATTGAACCACCTCGAGGAGCGCTTCGACGTCCATCTCGAACTTGAAATCGCTGCCGGCCCCCTGCGTGACGTCCCACGGATCGTTGTCGCCGGAGCCAATGAAGTCTGGCGCGATGACGCGATACGTCTGCTTCTTTTCGAGCTCGGCCATGAGTGGCCGCCATTGCCGGGCCGACATGCCGCCGCTGTGCAGAAGCAGCACGGGGACGCCTGTTCCGGTCGTCGTGACATGCAATCGCGTGCTCATGGGGATCCACATAGCGCCATTTCGAAACGAATTTCACGTATGAAACTTTGGTGCGCGAAGAGGGGCAGGCTTCCGCTACACTTCGGCAATGCCTCAAGCTCCCCTTACATGGGCGGCCATGCTCGCACTCGTCGCGACCGGCACGAGCGCGGCTTGCTCGACGCGTTCGGCAGCTCACAAATCCGACGACAAGACCTATGCGCCGGGTCACCCTTGCTACGGTAAGAGCAACTGCGATTGGTATCTGCGACTCCCCGACGGCGGCGTCGCCCCGGCTCCGCCCAGTGGGCAACCGCGCGACGCGGGGACGCTCGCTATCTGCGGCCCCTGCAATGGCTGAAGCAGAGGCCTCGCCTCTCGCGCGCTTCACGCGAAGACGACTCACGACCTTCGCAGCGCTCGCAACGTATCGGTGCGCCCCGCTTGCAGAACTCGACATCCCTGCTCGCCGGGTCGCAACCATCGTATGGCAACGGCGACACGCGAACGAGCAGGCATCGGTTGCACTCGCCGAGCGAATGATCTCGGCAGCGCATGCCATAGGGACGAGTCGGAACCCGGAGGTGATCCCCGCCCTCACACGACTCTCGCGGGACGAACAAGCGCACGTCACCGCATGTGCATCCGTGCTCGAGACGCTCGGGGCTCCCCTCGCAGCACCGCAACCCTTGCGGCCGCACCCCTCGGGTGAAGAGCCGATGCTGTCGTTTTCTCGTGATGTGCTGATGGGTCTCGTCGTTTGCGAGACCGTGAGTGCGGCGCGCTTCGCGGTCGTTCGACGCCACACCGACATTCTCGCCATTCGAAGGCTCATCGACGCGTTCTTGCGGGACGAGGTCGCCCACGCGGGCCTTGGCTTTGCGCTCGTTCCGATCGCCATCCACTTCACTACCCGGGTGCTCGGTGCACAACGAGGCAAGGCGTGGATATGTCGCGAACTCCTGTCGGCCATGGCCGAACTCGAAGCAGTGGTAGGTCTCGATGGCGCCCGTCGTGGCCTTCCACCGGTACGACCGCAGCCCAAGGGAAACCCGGGCATCGTCGAGCCCGGTCTCGATGCGCGTGCCTTCTACGATGCCGTCACGCGACGCATCCTCCCGAGACTGGACGCCTGCCGTGTGGACATCACCCACGAATGGCGCCACCGTTTCGACGTTCCCTGACGCGCTCGAGGGCGCTCTACCAGCGTTTCTGGATATTTCGGATCATCTCGTAAGGGTACCCGAGGCGCATCTCGCTCGCATCGTCGAGGACCTTCACGTCCTCCGAAGTCAGCTTCACATCCGCCGCCTTGAGGTTGTCGTCGAGCTGTTCGATGGAGCGCGCGCCGAAGATGACCGACGTGACCGGCTCCTTTTCGAGCAACCATGCGAGAGCGATGGCCGTGGGGGTCGTGTTCTTCTCGGCAGCGATGGCCTTCACAGCTTCGACGGTCGCCCAGCCTCGGTCGTTCTCGTAGTCGGCAAACCGCTCTTTCCACTTCTCGAGTCGGACCCCCTTGGGCGGCGGTGCCCCCTTCGCGTACTTGCCGGAGAGAAACCCCGACGCAAGCGGCGACCACGGAAGTACTCCTATCCCGAACTTCTTGCAGAGTGGCAGGTGCTCTCGCTCGAGGTCGCGCACCATCAGGCTGTACTGCATTTGGAGCGATACGAATCGGTGCAAGTGCTCGCTCTTCGAAATCCACTGACTATCGGTCAAGCGGTAGGCCGTGTAGTTGCTCGCTCCGAGGTAGAGCACCTTTCCAGCCTTCACGAGGTCATCGAGTGCTCGCAGCGTCTCTTCTTCCGGCGTGTCGATGTCCTGCATGTGAATTTGGTAGAGGTCGATGCGATCCGTCTTGAGACGTTTCAAGCTCTCCTCGACCGTTCGCATGATGCGAAACCGGGAAGCGCCCGTCGAGTTGGGTCCTTCCCCCATGCGGAAGCGGAACTTGGTCGCGAGAATGACACGGTCACGCGTCTTTTCCTTTTCCATCCAGGCGCCGACGACACGCTCGGACAAACCATCTTGGCCGTAGACGTCCGCTGTATCGATGAATGACACACCCTTTTCGAGCGATCGATTCATAATCGCGAAGGACGTACGTTCGTCGCACCCGACGCCGTGCATGAAGGACTTCTCGTCTGCCTCCCCGAAGGTCATTGCGCCGAGACAAAGAACCGGAACTTTGAGGCCAGAGTGTCCGAGGGATCGAAATTCCATACGGCGATTTCTATCACATTCTGCGGACGCACCGTGCCAAACCCACTTCACCACTGGTTGGGAATGAGCGAGCTGTCGCGGGAGACGTCGCGCACGATCACGCTCAGCTCACGGGCCTGCGCTGCATGATCGGCGAGGATGGCTCGAAGAAGACGTGCGCGATCGACGAGCTCGGAAGCGGAAGTACCGGAGGTGATCACGCGCTCGAGTAGCTCCATCGCTTCGCTCTGGGAAGCTCGCTGGCTATCGAGAAAGCGGACATCGAAGGCGCGCGCGTCGTAGGTGCCCAGGTCGCTGACCTCCGCTGCGCTCCCCCGCAAGAGTTCGTCACTTCGAGCAGATGGTAGAAGAGTCAAACGAAGACCACTCATGAGCGTTTGCGTACTTGCCAGTGCTACCGCGTGGTCCGCAAGAACGCGATTCGCGTAAGCTTGAACGGGAAGCGCCCATGCGCGACGTCGTGCGACGTCTGCTTCCGCAATGTTGATTCGACTGATTGCCTCGAGCAGGCCAGCGACTTGGCCGTCCGAATACGCGGTGGGCGTCCCCGTCGCGGTATTTTGCGGCGCGACCTGAGGTTCGTTCGGCGG
This sequence comes from Polyangiaceae bacterium, assembly GCA_046351415.1. GTDB lineage: Bacteria > Myxococcota_A > Polyangia > Polyangiales > Polyangiaceae > JABFRG01. The sequence continues at coordinate 47,311 of JAXLYO010000016.1, forward strand.
CTGCCCATCGGTCGACTCCGATGTCCCGGGTTCGTTCGCGTTTTCCGAAACGTCCACCACGGGATCGACTTGCGCAGAGCAGGCCGCAGCGCTCGTGGCGCCGAGGAGCGCCGTTCCGACGAGGAGTGCGAGGGTGGTCTTCTTCTGCATCGTGCGCCTCCCGCAGAACAAGAGTGCATTCCGCATGCCACTTCCCCAGCGGGGCAGCATCGGAGGCATCGGGAGCCCCTAAAGCAAAACCTCCTCGATAGCGCGTAGACGAAAGCCCCAATGTGACAAGAGCGCACGGTAGGGCCTTCACTTCCCTCGCACGTCGGGTGGGTCGCGCGTGGCATGCGCGTTGCTCTCCGAACTCGAAGACACGGCGGTCGTTGTCCGCTCGTGCCTCGAGGAGGTTCCCCATGAGTCAGCAAAATGTTTCCGACACCCGCCCCGAAGGTCCGCACGGACAAGGATCGAACCGTCGAGCATGGCAGGAGGCGACGAAACATTCGCAAGCGGGGTCCGACGAGAAGCGGGATGCGCAACAACAACGGCCGGGAGACGCCCCGTTGCAGGAAGGCATCGAGGGAAAGGACTCGTTCGAAGAGCGCAAAGCGGGAGAACACGAGGCCAAGCACGTAGAGTCGGACAGCTACTCCGCGGCTGCCGAACGGCGTTTCAATGAGAACGTCGAAGCGATGGTGCGAAGCGGCAAGGCCGACGAAAACGACGTCGATGGATACGATGGAAGCAGCGAGGACGACAATCCTCGCCGGGACGACTGATCGAAAAGCTCTTGCCCGAAGACGAATCATGTTCGCGCGAGCGAAGAACGCCCGCGCGAACTCGTTACTTCAGCATGGGAGGAGCAGCGTCGGCCGCAGCCGCCTCGAGCGCTTTGCAGTCCTTCTCGGTAACGTCGAAGTGAAGAATGGCGACTTTCGCCTTGTCGACGTACGCATAGCGAAGAACCACGCCCTTCCCGAGCAACGTGTCCCGCGCCTCTGGGTTGGCGCAGGACGACTTCGTGATGTTCGGGCGCATGACGGCGAGAATGTTCTTCGCGTTCACCGTTTCGCGCGAAAGCGACTTGAGGCGGTAGGTGTACACGAGCGTACCTTCGAGGCCCGTCGTCGAAAGCCACTCGGTTTCTTCGTCGACAGGCATGGGAAGGCGCTTGTTGCTTTGCTCGGCAAGCTGCGCCAAGAACGCCTGCGACTTCACATCGGGCTCCGGCGGTGCGGGGGGAGGCGCATCCTTTTTGCACGCGCCGAGAACGAGGGCGCCGGCAATCAACATGGGGAACACGTGCTTCATCGGTTCCCCAGCATATCAGAGGCGTTCGTCACCGGCAGAGCTCTTCGCTCTTGCACGAGGTCACCATCATGACGGTGTCACGGTCGAGCGAGCAGCCGAGCTTCTCCACGTCGTTCGCGCACTCCCGCAGCGCGGTGTTACCGACCCCCTTGCACTCTGCTGCGCGGAAGTCGGAAGCCGTCTGTTGGCTCGTTTCGCGCACGCACGTCGCTCGATCGACGTACTTCTTGCCAGGACCAATCATGGTGCATCGCTCTGCTCGATTGCACCACGCGTTCGTCAGTTCGGAGACGACTGCATCCCCCGTCACGGCCCCTTTGGTCGCGCTCGTGAGGCTGGGTGACACTGGCGTGCTCTGTTCGTGTCGTGCGCATGCACCGAGGAGCCCCACGAGCCCCATGAAGTGAATGCAAACAGGAGGCAGGGTTGCAGCAAGGATCTTGAACATATCGAGCTCCGTTTCTGCCCAACCAGAAAAGCACGGCGCATACCAAGCCAGGCGCTCCCTCACATTCACTCGTGCATTCGATGGTTTGCGCGCGGAGCGGGGATACCGCTCGGTTGTGGCTAACTGCCTCAGCGGGACCGATTGGTGCAGACTGCCTGCATTCTTCGAGGTGGATTTGACAAACGCTCGCCCCATGATAATTTGACAATTCGTCAATAAATGACCACAACGATCCTCATGACAGGGGCCAATACGGGCATTGGACGCGCGGCAGCGGAGCAGCTCGCTTCGCCGGGTGTTCATCTCGTGCTTGCGTGTCGTTCTCTCGAACGCACCCGCCCCGTGCTCGCAGAGGTGCAAAGGCGCGGCGCCACCGCTGAATTCCTGGAGCTCGACTTGTCGAACCTCGGCCAGGCGATGGATGCCGGGCGCGCTTTTGCCGCATCGCACGACGCGCTCGATATCCTCGTGAACAACGCCGGCATCGCCGGCGGACAAGGCCTCACCCAGGACGGCTGGGAGGTCGCGTTCGGTACCAATCACCTCGGTCACTTTGCGTTCACGCTTCCCCTCTTGCCGCTCCTCGACGCCGCCGAGGGTCGCGTCGTGCACGTGTCGAGCGGTCGCCACTACGAGGCGCGCACGCTCCCATTCGAACGGCTCCGAACGCCCAATCGAGGCCCCGTCGGCATGCGTCAGTATGCCGTATCGAAGCTCTGCAACATCCTCTTCACGGCGGAAATACGTCGTCGATACTCTCGCATTTCTGCGACATCGATGAACCCAGGCCGGATTGCGAGCGACATCTTTCGACGAGCACCGGGTCCGCTGCGCAAACTCTTGCCAATTCTCTTTCGGATGGAATCCGCAGCGACCGGCGGCGCACTGCTCGTGCACGCCATACGCGCAGAAGCGAAGGGAGAGGCGCTGCCTCTCTACTTCGACCGAAGGTCTCCCAGAACTCCGAGTCCGCTCGCACGTGACGAGGCACTTGCCAAGCGATTGTGGGACTTCTCGAAAGAAGCGATCGACGCTTTGGGGAATCGAGCGTGACGATGCGATAGCCCTGCAGCATTGCGAGCCGTCGGCGACGCAAGCGCACTCGGAGAACTTCCCCGGGGCCACCTTGTACCCCTTCCCCACTAGACGCTCGTCGTGGCGGTCTTTGCGGCCTTCACGCCGCTCCACGAATCAGCAAGAAGAAATGCATCCAAACGCGCGCGCTTTGGCGCATCATCGGACAGTCCAATGTCGCGCGCCGTTATCAAGAGCCAGCGCCCCCGAGCGTTCGCAAAGCCTGTCCGATCGTTGTTCGTTCCGCTGATTCTCAGGTACATGCGCGCGAAAGGCGTCCAGGTTGGGCCCTTCCTGAGGGAAGCAGGGCTCTCGCACATCGACGAGAATGCGGAGGCTCTCTATTTGCATCCACGCGATGCCGCAGCCGCCGAGAAGGCTGCGGCGAAAGTGCTCGGCGACGGGTGCATGGGGCTCCACGCGGCCCTCTGGCGCCCCACGGGCGGTCTCGGGCTGGTCGAGTTCGTTGCTCGGAGCGCGAGCACCCTCGACGCAGCGCTTTCGAGTTTGATTCGATTCCAAAGCCTCTGCTTCGAGTCCCTCCGCATCGATCGGGAGGACAGACCACAAGGAACGCGCGTCACGAATCGGGCCATCGGCCCGTCCACCTCACGCCATCAGAGTGAGTTCGTCGTCGCCACGGAGCTCATTTTTTGTCGAGGTATTCGGGGAGCTCACCTCGTTCCAAGGAACGTGTGGTTTGCACACACTGCGCCCGATTCGGCTGCGCTCAGCGAACTGGTCTCGTTCTTCGGCACGACCAACATCCGATTCTCCAGCGAGAGCGACGGATTCGAGCTCCCCGCCGAAGCCCTCGCGTCCCCCATGCAGTCGGCGGACCTTCCGCTCCATGACTTCCTGGTCAAGACCGCCGCCCACGAGCTCACCGCCCTCGCTCACCGGGACACGCTCCCGATCTTCCGCAGCACGATGAGCAACATCCTGAACTCGCAGGTTCCTTCGGCCGCGTCCGTGGCACGGGCGCTCGGCACGAGCACGCGCTCCCTTCACCGGATGCTGGCAGAGCACGGCACGTTGTTCCAAACCGAACTCGATTCATTGCGCGAAGAACTTGCGCGTCGCTACCTCGCAGACAAGAGCCTCAGCGTCGGGGACGTGAGCCTACGACTTCGCTATCGCGATCAGCGGTCGTTCCTTCGCGCCTTTCGTCGTTGGACCGGCAAGAGTCCGCGCCAATTCAGGGCGGGCGCTCGAATCACCGACGTCTAGGGGGGTATCCCCAAGGATGATTTGGGGGCCGCCCCAGAGCTTCCGGATGGTCGGACTATCGGACTCGTGCGTGTCCAGATGCTCGGACGAATCGAGGCAATTTGCACGCGATACACCAGCGTCTTTGATAAGATGCGGCGTCATGACCGACGCCCTCGCAGAAGTGACGAGCCTCCTCCAAGAAGCGACCGCGCTGATGAAGAGTGACGCCAAGGCCGCCGTCGGCAAGCTCGAGGCGGCGTACGCACTGGCCTCCGAAAACGGCGCTCCGAGCGACCAAGCCGCCGTCGCCGAGGAGCTCGCGCGGGGCTACATCAGGCGGAAGGCCCCCGCGCAATCTCTGCACTATGCATGCAAGGCTACGAAGCTCACGCCGGAGCGCAAGTCAGCCTGGAATACGCTCGGCAAGACCTGCGAACTCCTCGCAACTCGTACGGACGCAAGCCACCGGCGGCGAGGAGCAGCGCTGTTCCGAGGCGCAGCGATGGCATTCAAGAAGGCCGCTTCGCTGACGAAAGACCCTGAGGACAAGCGGTGGCTCCTCGAGCTCGCGAGCGATGCCGCCAAACAGGGCAAGGTTCCCGCCACGACCTGAACGATTCTCTGGGCGGCGCTCATTCGAGGAGAAAACGATGCAGAAAGATCGTGCGAACGAAACCATGGCGCGACTCCTCGAGGGCGCGGGCATCCGCAAGGGAATGCACGTACTCGACGTAGGCTGCGGTCATGGTGGCGTGAGCCTGATGGTCGCGGATCTGGTCGGGCCAGAAGGTCGCGTCCTCGGCATCGACCGCGCTCCTGCCGCGCTGGACTTTGCACGAAAACGTATCGAGGAGCTCGGCGTTTCCAACGTTACCTTCGCGAACGCAGACGTCGCCTCGCCTCCGCGCGACGAGTCGTTCGATGCGATCGTCGGCAGAAGGGTCCTCATGTACGTGCAGAACCGAGACAACGCCATGCGCGCCCTCGTCGAAGTACTTCGCCCCGGTGGCATCGCAGCTTTCCAAGAGATCGATACGTCGATGTTGCCTGCATCGAGCAGCCCGCTTCCTCTTCATGAAAAGGTGCACCGCTGGATATGGCAAACGGTGCAAACGGAAGGGGCAACGACCTCCATGGGTTTCGAATTGCCGGGGCTTCTGGCGCGGGCGGGTCTCGAGGTGCTCGACGTGCGTGCGGAAGCAATCGTGCAGACGCCTGGGCTCCGTCATGACACGGCCGCCATCGTGAAGGCCATTCTTCCTCGCATCCTCGACGCAGGGGTCGCCACACTTGCCGATATCGATCCGGACACACTCGATGAGCGCCTCGCCGCCGAACTCACCGCCGCGAGCGCGACGTTCATCGGGGACCTGTTCTTCAGTGTCTGCGCGCGGAAGCCGGGATAGTGGGTTCGGCGCGCGTCTCTGCTGGTGTGGCGCGGTTTCAGCGCTCGTCTGCCGGGTGGTGCGAACGGCGAATGCCCGAGTTTCGTACGACGCCTTCGAGATCGCGAAAACGTTGAGCAAGCGCGCGGACGAGCGCTCCCGTCCAACCGGAGAGGCCGAGTCCCTCGTTCATGGTCGCTTGGTCGAGCACGAGGAGCGTCACATTGTCGACGGCGACGACGCTCGCGGAGCGTGGCTCGTAGAGGATGAGCGCCATTTCACCGAACGCGTCACCCGGCTCCATGATCGAGAGCGTCTCTTCGACACCATTGACCGTGCGGAATGCGCGGCACCGACCGGCCACGATCATGTAGGCCGCATCCCCTTTTTCCCCTTCGCGGACGATCAGGTCTCCCGCAGCGTAGACCCTCCGAGGCAGATGGAGTCCACCGTGAAGGAACCCGCGCATCGCCTCCTTGAGTTCCATGATCGAGGGATAGCGCTTGTCGGGGTCGGCCATGGTTGCGCGTTCCGCGACGGCACGAATCCGACGAGACACCCCCACGTGCGCGCACGCCTCGTCGATCGAGAGAACCTCTCCCGCGGCCGTCCGCTTCAGCACGGCCTCCGTGGGACCCGTACCGAACGGCGGTCGCCCGCTGAGGACGTCGAACAGCATCGCGCCGACTCCGAATACGTCAGAGCGTTCGTCGATATCGGCTGGGTTCCCACGCGCCTGTTCCGGAGACATGTAACCCGGCGTGCCGACCGGGCCCGGCGCATTCATCATCGCGCGATTACCCGACGCCGGTTCGGAGTGAATGAGTTTCGATAGGCCCCAGTCCATGACGTAGACCTGACCGAAGTCGCCGACCATCACGTTCTCCGGCTTGAGGTCGCGATGTACGACGCCACGGTAGTGCGCATACGCGATCGCATCGCAGATCTTGAGGAGGATTTCGATTCCCCCTTCGATGCGCTCGACGGTCCCCGGCGCACGTAGCGAGAGCCACTTGTCGAAGGATTGCCCCTGCACGAGCTTCATCGTGAAATACGGCACTCCATTCGCGTCGATGGCGAGCTCGTGCACCGGCACGATATTGGGGTGTTCGAGCTGGCCGTTGATTTGCGCTTCGGCGATGAAAGCGTCTTTGAAGTACGTGGTCCCCGAATACTCCTTGTTGAGCCGCTTCATGGCCACGTCGCGCAGAAGATTCCGATCCGTCGCCGGGTGCACGTGCCCCATGCCCCCGTGACCGATGGCCTTCTTCACGACGAGATGGGACGGACTCGGAATCTTCTCCGCCCGAACGACTTCGATCGGAAGGTTCGAGGGAATGGCTACCGGGATTCTTTCGTCGACGCGAACGGCAACACCGTCGGCGGGCGTTGATTCGAAAAAGGGGTTCTTCACGAATCGAAACGTACCACAGCCTTTCGGTCGCTTGGCTCTTCAAGAAGGGGTACGGCACAGCGTTCTCAGCGCAAGGCCCCCTAGAGGATCCGCGCGCCACGTGCCCGATGTCCCGAGCACATCGGAGGCCATGGGTGTGATGGCGCGCGTTGGTGTATGCTGCCGCCGTGCCGGAAGTTTCGACGCTGCAAGCCGCAGGGGGCGGCGCTTTTCTCCTCGCCTTCGCCGCACTCGTGAGTCTGTCCCTCGCGACTTGGTCGCTGCGAAAATCGCGCACATCGCCGGTCGAGCCGAAGGCCTTCGGTACGGCACTCGGCGCCGTCGCGGCGCTCGCTGTGATGACGGCGCTTGCGCTTGCGGCGTACGCAGCAACTCAGGAGGGTGCGCGCCGATGGATCATGAGCGAGCACGCAACCGAGCAGCTCTCCGAAATGGTGAGTCGGGCAGAGCTGCAACTCTTGCGTGGACGCGCGATGCTCAAAGTCGCGACCGCGCTCCTTTGGGTACCCCTCGTTGCGGCCGTCGTCGCACTGTGGCGCGCCGGCATCCGTGATCGAGGTTGGCCGCATCGGCTCACGTCGCTGGGCGCCTTTGCCTCGCTCGCGTGGGGCACGATCAAGCTCCTTTCGGCAATCTTCGCTCCCTTCACCGGTCACGAAGGACGCGACATGGCGCAGCCCATCATCATCGCCGACATGCGGGTCGAGCTCCTTCCAGCCATGAACGAAGGGACATGTCGTCGTCTCGAAGCAGCGGCGGTGGTGGTGGGTCCCCCGAAGCTCGCGTCGGATGTGCCGAGCGCCACGACTGCTGCGCGCACATGTCTGACCGCACGCCTGCAGAGCGGCGTCGATCGTGCGACGCTGCGTCGATCGCCTCTGCTCGCGCTCGCGCCAGACACACTCGATTGACCGAAGCCGCGTCAGGAAATCGTCGGCGCGCTCCCGCGAGAGGAAAGAATCCCACGAATCGCCGTGCGGAAGCCTCTCTCGTCGAGGGGTTTCGGCAGGTATCCGGCGAGGGCACCGTGCTCCAACGTGTCCTCGGAGGGCGTGATCGCGGAGACGACGAGCACGGGAATGGCACCGAGCCGCCGATAGCTCTTCACGATCGAAAGAAACTCCCAGCCCGACATCACAGGCATGCGCAGGTCGAGAACGATGAGGGCGGGCTCCTTCGCCCCCTCCGACACGAGCTTCTCGAGGGCTTCCTTGCCGTGCGCTGCGCAGACGACCTCGTGCCCCTCGGCTTCGAGGACGAAGCGGGCCATTTCCCGCTCGTCCTCGTCGTCGTCGACGAGCAGCACCACTCGTCTATCCTCAGCGGGCGGGTTCATGACTTCGAACCAGGCTCCGCATTCGCTCCCGGCTGTGTCGTCAGAAACCGTCGCCCGACACCGAAGGTGAGGACGAATCCACTCACTGCCGAACCCGCTACCGCCGCTGTCTTGATGGAGCTCTCTGCCATTCCGGCCTCGCTCCCTGCATACGCAGCCCCACACAACAACGAGACCCCCAACATCATGCTCACGTAACCCAAGAACGATCGCTTCTTCTTGCTCAAGTTCATCGCAATCCTCGAAAGCAGCGCGCGCGTTCGCATGGGCGAACGTTCGTACGCGCACCGCCGCTGGTGAAGTGTTCGACATGTCCAGAAGGGCCGCCCTCACGACGGCACGTGGTCAGTTCAGAAACACCATGAGGAAGGCGCGCGCGCGGGCGCGAGACGGAACCGGCAAACGAGAGCTCGCAGGTGACGCAAGGACTGGCCTCCGGCCCCCCACGACCATGGAGTGCCATCGAAGCGTGACCTGCAGCGGCGTTGCTCCCTCGCGGTCGCGAGCGGAAGTGGACGCGGTCTCGATGTTGACTCCGGCAGGAACGATCGCCGCGTCGGACGCCCCGAGGATGTCTGGCCTTGCGCTCGCTTCGGTCGGCAGGCGCTCGTGGGGCGTGCAGGCGCGTGCCGGGGCTACCGTCCACGCGCGTTCTGCGTGACAGGGCGCAGGCGAGAGCGTGAGCGTGAGCAGCGAGAAGGCAATCGTCAGCGCGAAGTGGAGCCAACGCTTCGCGGCAAAGGGCGCTGCGAACATGGGTCGGGGCATCATCGCGCGCACGAGGACACGGTACGCCGTCACGTCCGATGGATCAAGGCGGCCCACGTCTGAAACATCGAGGCGGCAACGGCTGCGCATTCGGCGGAACCGATGGCGGAAGGCAACGAGACGTCGAAAACGCGCGCAAGTTCGTTTAGCGTGGAGGAACAATTCCTCACAATCGTATCCAGGCCATGATCAATCAAGAACTCCTACGTACATTCGTCGTCGCCGCCGAAGCCCCGAACTTCACCGAAGCCGCCCGCAGACGCCACGTGACGAAGTCGGCGATTTCCCAGCAACTGAAGACGCTCGAGTCTCAGCTGGGGGTGGCTCTCTTCGAACGCGTAGGACGAGCCGCACGCGTAACCGAGCGAGGGCGTGAGCTCGCGCAGATCTTGCGACATGAATTCGCGGCCATCGACGACGCGCTCGCGTCCGTCGTTCGCGACCAAAAATCGCTCAAAGGAGAAATCGCGATCGGGGCGCCTCGCGCCTTCGCCCGCGTGTGGCTCAGGCCTCGGCTCAGCGCTCTGCTCACGTCAGCGCCAGACCTGCACGTGCGGGCGGCACTCCCACGACGCTCGAGAAAATGCTCGTGGGACGCTCGCTCGATATCGTCTTCATGGTGCGGCCTCCCGTATCGCCCCTCGTAGAAACAAAGGCCATCTGGACCGAGCAGTTCGCGCCTTACGCCTCACCGAGGTATCTCCGGAAAAACGGCGCTCCCAACACGTTGGAATCGTACGCGGGGCACCGCTGGATCGTGTTCGACGAGGACCTTCCCATGCACTCCGTCTGGTGGAAGAAGCGCTTCGGCAATTCACCCTTACAGGGGCAGATCGCATGCAGCGTCGCCAGCATGGACGAGATGCTCGCCCTGGCGGAAGACGGAGTGGGCATCACCGTTCTTCCTGACTACTTCGTTCAAAGCGCCCTTCGGAAAGACACCATCGTGCGCGTCGACGCCAAGCACGGAAGCGTTCGTGCCACGAATTCGATTTTCCTCGCGTGGCGGAAGAACACCATCCCCACGACACGTTTCACGATGACACGCGAAGCCCTGCTTCGTCGCTGAGGGCCACTGCCGACGCGCACTTCGTCGTTCATCGCGGCGCAAGAGTTGCCGCCGCGGCAAGGGTTGCGTGCGGGACACCCGAAGCTCTGCCATTTCATGAGTCTTTTCGCGATCCTCTTCGCGGCGATGCGCGCGAGGCCATGGCACGAGCGTTGCGAAGAGGCCGGTCATGAATCTCCGAAAGACGTTTCGCACGGGTGCCCTCCTTCTTCCGCTCCTCGCCGGCTGCGGGGTGTCTTCGACGAAGTACGACCAGGCGGTGAAAGACGCATCGGACTTGCGTGCCGAGCTCGCGCGAACGAAGAGCAACGAGGCTGACAAGGCCAAGGAGCTCCAACGCAAGCTCGACGACGCCACGGCTGAAGACGAGCGCCTACGCGCAGAGCTCGCCCGGCTTGGCACGAATGCCGACACGCTCCTGGCAGAGAAGGGCACACTTTCCAGCGCCCTCAGGGAGTCGAAGGCGAGGCTCGAGGAACTGAGGCGTGCGCAAGCAGCCGCTGAGCTTCGCGCGAAACTCTATCGAGACTTGGCGCTGCGTCTCAAGCAAATGGTAGACGCGGGCGACCTCAGCATCGCCCTACGCGATGGGCGCATGGTGCTGCTACTTCCGAACGACGTTCTGTTCGATACGGGACAGGTCGAGATCAAGCCGCGCGGCAAGGAAGCGCTCAAGCAGCTGGCTGTCGTGCTCAAGAGCATCGAAGGTCGTCACTTCCAAGTCGCTGGCCATACCGACAACGTGCCGATCGAGACCGCTCGCTTTCCCTCCAATTGGGAGCTTTCCGCCGCGCGCGGACTCGTCGTGGTGCACTTCCTGCTCGCTCAGGGCATCGCGCCGACGATGCTCTCGGCTGCGGGCTATGGCGAGTTCGATCCGGTCGCGCCGAACGATGACGCGAAAAATCGTGCCAGGAATCGGCGCATCGAAATCACGCTCCAACCCAACGTGAACGAGATCGTGACCGTTCCGGAGGTACGATGAGCAACGTTCAAGCGTCCTTCAAGCACATCGTCATCGCTACGGACTTCGGCGAGCCGTCCGAACACGCGGTCGAAGTGGGCCTCGCCATTGCAGCGAAGTTCGATGCGACCGTGACCCTCCTCCACGCCGTCTGGATCCCTCCGCTCGCCAACGCCTACGTCGAGGGCCTGCCGTGGCCCGTCGATGCTTACGACGAAGCCGCGAAGAAGGGGCTCTCAGAAGCGCTGGCCAAGGCGAAGGCCCTACATCCCAAGGTCGAGTCGAAGTTGATTGCCGGCGAGCCTGCGCGCACCATCATCGAAACCTCGCGCGACGAGCACGCTGACCTGCTCGTTCTCGGAACCCACGGCAGACGCGGGCTTTCGCACGTCGTCATGGGAAGCGTCGCCGAGCGGGTCGTGCGCCAATCCGAAGTGCCCGTGCTGACCGTCGGATTGAAGAAGAAGTAACCCTCGAGCCCTCTCCCCCTCAGGCTCGATTTTTCAGAGACCCAGCTGGGCACGGACCACGCTGGGTCTTGCTGCGATCCAGGTATAGAGTTTCGCGGTTTCCGAATCATAGTACGGGAGCGGGGCCTCGCGTTTCGGGTCGGCCACCACGTGCGCGTCGACTTGCGCGTGCCATGCCTTCGCAAGATTGACGAGATCCAAGGTCTCGAACTTGGCGAGTATGGCTTGCACGCGTGTTTTGTAGGTTGCCCAACACGTTGTCGTCGCCTTGCATCGACCAAGCAAGGTGGGTCCTCCTCCGGAGGTGTTTTGCGGCACGTTCGCATTCACGACGGTTTGGCGGTCGGAAAAGGTGAGGTCCGTCGACCACGGGACGAGCGAGAAAACCCCCGCGCCGTTCGCGGCCATGAAGTAGTTGTGAGACCCCCAGACGCCGTACGCGTAGCCATCGTAGTGACCGACTGCGGCCTCGGTCGCCGAGAAATCGAGCCACTCGTTCGTATCGAGATGCGAAGCGACGTCGACGAGCAGTGTCGCGTCGCTCGCCGCCTGAACTGCCTGCAGGAGTGCCGTAACGTCGCTCTTCGTTCCATCACCGACATTCTCGTCGAAGCCATCTTCGACACCTGGCAACCATTGGCTTCCGTAGTTCACCTCGTAGAGGGACCTTCCCGTGAGCACGAAAGCGCGCCGCAGGAAGTCCTGGTTCGGGGTCTCGACGTTGACGTAGAGACCGTAGGGCGCGCCATTGATGACGACTTCGGCAGAGTTCGCTCGTTGCGCCGGAAGCCCTACAGAACGGAACGTGTGGTACGCGAGCCGCTCCGCGATGAACGTCGGGTCGCTCATCGAGTTGTTGAGCGTAAGGTCCGTGAGCCCGAGAAAGCGCTGTCCCGCGACGTACTTGTCGAAACGAATCTTGAAGGCCGCCTTCTGTGGGAGTGCGCGAAACGTAGAGGACCCTTTGCGCCTGACGCCGACGTCTGCGATGACGACGTTGCCACACTTGAAGGAGCCGTGAGCCCACTTCTTTTGGTCAGCCTCGATGGTGCTCGGGTTCGACAAGATCGCCATGGCAGCCGCATCGAACGTGAGCTCGATGGTAGGAATGCTGTTCGGGTCATAGATATCGAACCACGGACTACCCGTATCGCCTGCGTCAGGACCGCCTCCTTCCGCAGCGTCGGTAAAGCTCGCATCCGTCACGCCGGTGTCCGCATCGACGCCCGTATCACTCATCGTGCCGTCCAGCGAAGCATCGTTCTCGGCGTCTCCACGAGCATCTCTCGCGTCGATCGCCCCCGCTTCGCCCGGCGGCACGACCGTCCCGTCGACGCGAGCGGCGTCGACGTCAGCCCCGCCCGTCGAAGCATCGAATGGCGATTCCAGTTCGCTCGAGCAGCCGGAAGCCCCGGCGAACTCGCCGACGACCACGAGCGTTGCAAGTGCAGGAGCGAGAACTCTTCGGTGTCGCATGCCACTTTGCACTGCATCAAACATTCCACGAATTCGTGGGCGCTCTTCGGACAAGAAGCCAAAGGATCCGCTGCTCTCCGTACACTGTTCTCCCGCATGCCTTGCGCGGCCCGCAATGCATGCGCGCTCGCTTTCGCGCAGCCGATTTTGCGCTCTCCGTCCGTGCGGGATTTGATCGCGGTTCTCAGGGTCCGTAGCCGTGGCATGGAACTCGCTACCGCTCGTCGGGATGATGGTTCGGATTGGCGTCGTAGCTATCAGCCTGAGGAATGGCGTGGCGGCTGCCGCACTGATCGGGGCTCTCCTTTCGTGCGTGCGCAACGCGAGACCCGTCGCTCCAACGTGTCCCGATTCGGTGGATCTCAAGTGCGCGACGGCGCTGGAATGCGCGTACGACGCCAAGAGCGGATGCAACATGTGCAGGTGCGCAGCCCCCGCGTACGTCAGACCAGAGAGCATGAGTCCATCGATGTCGCCGACCAAACCATGACCTCCTTTGGACCGAACAAACCTCGCTTCATCGTCGTGACGGGCGGCCCCGGCGCTGGAAAGACAGCCATTCTCGAGGTCCTCCGCCAACACTATCCGTCCCGACTGGGCATCCTGCCGGAGGCCGCCAGCATCGTCTTCGGTGGAGGCTTTCCGCGTCGCCGTTCCGTACCCGCCAGACGCGCAGGACAAAGAGCCATCTTCCACGTGCAGCGCGAACTCGAAGCTCTCGCCAAAGAGGAAGGAAGCGCACCGCTCGTGCTGTGCGATCGAGGAACCATCGACGGTCTCGCGTACTGGCCCGGAAACCCGCAAGACTTCTTCGGTGGAACGGGGACGACGTACGAGACCGAACTCGCGCGGTACCAGATGGTCATTCATCTACGTACGCCGCCCGCCGATGGCGGCTATGATCACACGAACCCCCTTCGCATCGAAACCGCAGAAGAAGCCGCAGAGATCGACGCCCGCATCGAACACGCCTGGCTTCCGCATCCGAACCGCGTGATCGTCGAAAACAACAGTATGTTCGTCCACAAGGTCGAGCGCGTGCTCGCGCTCGTGAAGACGGAACTCGAGAGAAAATCGGCTCCTTAGCGGGCGGCGCGACGCTCCCCCGCACGAAGGCGCGTCGCGAGAAGCAGCATGAAGCTGCCGGCAAGGAGCGCGTATACGCCGAGCAGGAATGCGAGCAACGTCCGTCCCGGCTCCGGCCATACGAGAAACAGGATCCCAAACCCGAGCGACACGAGGCCTGCACTCCCCCACAGCCATGGAACGAGGAGACGGTCGCGGAATCGATAGGCGAGCATCAGCTCCAGACAGCCGGCGAACACGCCCCACGCCCCGAGGGCGAACACGAGCGCTCCCAACGTCATGGAACTGAAGGTGACGGCAAGAGCACCCGCGACGACCGCGAGTGCTCCGCGGACGAACATGCCAACGCGCACTCTCGGCTCCGTCACCCCGAAAGAAAACATCATGACGCCATCCGCAAACAAGTACGCTCCTGTTCCGATGACGAGCGCGTTCAAGGTCGTGCCCGGAAAGAGAAAGAGAAGGAACGCAGCGGCTAGCGCAAGACAGCCCCGGAGAGCCGTGCGACGCCAAGCGCCACTGAACGGATACGAGCGGACGAAGTCCATCGTCATGTAGGGTTGCATGCTCCGTCCCGAAGCATTCGCCGTACCAGCGCGTGCGGCGAAAATTTCCGAACGCCTTCGAGGTCAAGCGCACGTTCAGCGCGCAAAAAACGTCCAACATGGCCCTTCTTGCGCGTGCCTTTCGTTCGCGTGAAACGGTGTCTCTTCAGTCGGGGCCTAGCGCAAGTGCTCATCGCGCCTTAAGTCATAATCACACGTGCAAGCGAGCGACGTTTCTCATGAACTCGAATGCCTTCGCCTCTTCGGCATCGACGCGGAAGACGAGACGCCTCTTCGTGAGGTTCGCGCGTGTCTGGAGCCTGCAGCGGTAGGCATCGTCAACGAGTTCTACGAGCATCTCGAGAACATCGACGAGGCGAGACCCTTCTTCGCGGGCGAAGAGCGCCTCATGAGGTTGAGACAAACGCAGACGGAGCACCTCCTTTCGCTCGGCGACTTTCGAAAAGGCGACCCCGCAAGCGTCCTCCGGTACTTCGAACGGCGGCGACGTGTCGGACTGACGCACTTTCGCGTGGGGTTGCCGCAGGAGCTCTACCTCGGAGCGTACAGTGTCCTTGGTGATCTGGCGCTTCGGACCGTCGCAAAGGTGTGCAGACCGGAGTGCGTGTCCGCGCTTCACAAGGTGCTACTCCTCGACGCGCACCTCGCGATCGAAGCATATAGCCGCGAGAGCGGTCATGCCCTACGCGAGGCCGCCACCTATGACGAGCTTTGCAAGACGCTGACGCGCCGAGCCACCTTGGACCGATTGAAGTCCGAATTCTCGCGGGCCAAGCGATTCTCGCATGAGTTCTCGCTCGTTTTCATCGACATCGACCACTTCAAACGAGTGAACGACACGTACGGACATCTCGCGGGGGATTCCGTTCTCCGCGCGGTCAGCGAGACCCTTCTCGCGTCTGTGCGACCTTGCGACATCGTCGGTCGCTATGCAGGCGACGAGTTCATCATCGGCATCGTCGAAGCCGGCGCAGCGCGCGCGCTCGCCATCGCGCATCGTATTCGTGAGGCCATCGAGAGACTCGTCCTTCCCGGCATCGACACATCGGTGAGCGTGAGCATGGGTATCGCCGAGCTGGCCCCCCTGACCGACCTCACTCTCGAGACCCTGATCGCTCGCTCGGACAGCGCCATGTACGCCGCCAAGCGAGAAGGGTCGTCTCATCGCATTGTCGTGCGCTGAGTCGAGGAGGTTTCCTTGGGCGACTCAGGCGCGGGTCACTTGCACGTGCCGACCTCGAACGACTCCACCAATGGATAGCTCCCGTCGGCGCGTCGATTCGCGATGGCAAGCGGCAAAGGCGCTCGATACCCCGTCGGGTCCGTGACCTTCAGCACGAGACGATAGGTTCCTGCGGGAACGGTGGCCGGCAGCAGCAGGGTATCGGCAACCGCCGTAGGAGCCGCTTGCGGCAGAAAGAGCCGCATCGCTTGCGCCGACGTACCGGACCAAATGACGGCCCCCGTCGCAGTGTTCTGAAGCTCGAATGTCGTCTTCCAGTTCTCGTACGTTGGAGCGACGCCGCTGTTCAGCCAGTCGAGTGACACCGTCAAATTCTGTCCCGCGTTCGTTCCACGAAGCGTACTTCCTCCCTTGAGTACGATGCGATAGCCGGCCCGCTTCGCCGCTTCGCGAACGTTCGTCGCGAGCGCGCCCGTCCCCGCGGTGCAGTAGTTGCCGTTTCCGATCATCGCCGCGTGGTAGAACGTGACCTGCATTGGCAGCTGCGCCATGTCCGCCCCGGAGCATTCCGGCTCGCCGAGGACGGGCGCGAACTTCCAACGGTCCACGATCGCCGTCTTGAAGGCGGGTCCGCCGTTGAAGCTTCGATTGTTGTTCTCGAGGTAGTCGCTAATGTAGTTGTCGGTGCTGCCCCATTGGTCGCGCCGCCAGCCAAGCTTCCCGACGTTCGTCTTCGCATCGAGGATGTACTGCGCGATTTCGGGCGGATTCCAGGTGTTGTTCAGCCATTGAGCGTCGAAGGCAGCGAGCATGGCGGAGAGCTGGTAGTTCGCGAAGTTCTTCGTGTGCGCGTCCACGATCTTCTTGAGGGATGCCACCGTGGGTCGCATGTTGACCGGCCAGCTGCCCGCGGTCCCCTCCGCGCCCGAAGCGTTGGTGATGAATGGGTAGTGGTGCCATTCACCCCATGAGCCGAACGCACGAACGTCGATGTACCCAATGACATTCTTGTAGGACACGCCCTTGTACGTCTGCGTATCGAGGAAAGCGGCGAGCGCCGCATAGAGCGCATCGAGTCGCTCCGTGTAGTAGTCACTATTGTAGTTGGGAAGCCACCACCCGGCCGAAGGCGCATTCCAGTCGGTGGCGCCGTGGTTCTTCGCGTCGTTCTTGTCCTGCATCAACATGTGCAAGTACATCGGGTACGACATTCCGCTTCCGCCGGCGTTCGGAGAAGGATTCGCCTCGTCGCCGGGATAGACCGTCATCACGCCGAACGAAAATTTCTGCCCACGATCGATGGCGAGCTTGATCTCCTGCTCGAGACGCGAGAAGTCGTACACCCCGCGGGCGGTCTCGAACCTCGCCCAGGTGAACCAACTGCGATGGTAGACATCGAGTGCGGGCTTCGGGCTCGCTTCCGTCGGTAGATTGACCGGGTCCGTTCCGTGCCAACTCTCCCCCCCGCGCCCGGGTCCTCGGAAGTCCGGATCGAGAGGTAGCTCGTTCGTCGTGACCGTAACGGGGGTCTTGGCTACACCACCGTTGCACGTCTTGCATGCACCCGTGACGTCGCAAAATTCTGCGTCCTTGCATGTGCCACAGGTTCCCCCGCATCCGTCTGCGCCGCAGGTCTTCCCATTGCACGATGGCACGCACGTTCCACCGTCGGGGTTGGTGCCGGGAGAGCCGCTGCTTCCGGAGGGGCTACCGCCTGAGCTTGCAGCAGGACCGCCGGTGCTCGATGCTCCCGACGAAGGAGAGGACTCGCAGGCGATCAGACCGAAGACGGACCCCGAGCACGCGAGCAAACACGTCGCGATCGTTACGATGCGGCTTCCGAACATAGAGTTTCCTCCAGGTGCGTAGGTGGTGGTGGTGACATGCAGCGAGAGCGATGGACAAAAGCCATTCGCGACCCGACGGGCTTCGTCGAGTGCGAGGAGACACTGCTCGAACGCCTGAGGGCTGACGCCCGCGACGCAACTCGCGCTTTCGCGCGAGGAGGATGGTGGTGACTCTTACCTTACTCCATATTCGGCGAAGCGCTCGTCCCTCGAACTACTTTTGTCTTCCTCAGCGCCGGGAGTGTCAGGGGTGACATGCACTCCATCGGTAGGCCGATTCGCTACGCAAAAGTGACGTGCGGAGTCACGGCATGGGTGCGTTGGCGCGTTGCCGTGATCGTGGACGCCTCGCAAGTGGCATCGATGGAAGCTTCTCTTGCGTACGTGAGTCGGACGACGCGCTCTTTCCTCCCATCAAAGATCCGTCTCTTTCCACGCGGGCATCTCCCGCATCCGTTCGAACCACGCGAGAATGTGCGGTGCCCCGCTCATCGGCAGCTTCGCGCGCTCGAGACACATGAGCGGTGTTGCGAGAGCGAGGTCGGCGAGAGAGAGCGCGTCCCCCGACACCCACGCCTTGTCTTTGCCGACGCGCGCCACCTTCTCGGCCAAGTGCCCATCGAGGACCCGTGCGCACTCGAGGACTCGCTGCTCACCGAGTTCCACCATGGCCGGTACGGCAGGACCGAGCCCGATGAGGCCTTTGACGACATGCTCCCAATTGAGAATCGAAATCGAGGGAGCAAAATGGTGCGCTGACCAAAACAGCCAGCGATTCACGTCCGCACGTGAGCGGAGGTCCGTCGGGTACAGCGTCTGTCCCGGGGTCTTGTCCGCAAGATACTGCATGATCGCGTGGGACTCCGTCAGGTAGAAGCCGTCGTCGTCGAGGACCGGCACGCGACCGTTTCGGTTCATGGCGAGAAAGTCCTTCGACTTCTGCTCTCCCTTCGCGAGGTCGACGCACACGAGCTCGACCGGTGCGCCGAGCACCTTCGCAGCGATGACCGCACGCCGAGCATTGAACGAATAGGGGGAGTGGAAAAGACGCATGGAACCTCCTTGGGTTGTTTTGGTGTGAACGAGTGATCGAGGACGGAGAGCTCCGCTCGACCCTCATTTCGGTGTACCTCGGTTGAATGTCAGCTGTATGTCAGTTATTATTCAGTGCTGGAAATGAAGCGCGTCGAACGTCTTTTCGCCATTTCCGAGTATCTGCGGGGTCGACGCACCGGTGTGACCGCAGAGGCTCTCGCGGAACGCTTCGGTGTCACCGTTCGCACGATGTACCGTGATCTCGACGCCTTGCGCGCTGCATCCATGCCTGTCGGCGCAGAACGAGGCCCGGGTGGAGGCTACGCACTCGACCGTAGCTATAGCCTCCCACCCGTGAACTTCACAGCGCGCGAAGCCGCGTTGCTCGTCGCGCTCGGGACGTACGCGACGGAGATGCGCCTTCTGCCCTTCACGGACACCCTCACGTCGGCGCTCGAAAAGGTGAGGGCTGCGCTTTCGACGTCGGCGCAACGCGAACTTCTCACGCGTTTGGAAGAGCTCGCGTTCGTGGGAGTGCCGGCACGCCCTGTGAAGAAGGAGGTCCGCGCGGCCATCGAGCGCGCGTGGTTCGAAGGCCAACCGCTCCGCATCACGTACGTCAGCTCGAACCTCGTGGAAACGAAGCGACGCGTTCGCATTGTCGGTGTCACGCTCGACCGCCACGAGACGCGAATTGAAGTCATGGACCTCGGCGCAAACGAGCTGCGTACGCTCCGCCTCGATCGCATTCACGTGGCCGAGGTCGAGTCGGTTGCGCCGTCGCGGACCTCATGAGTGGAAGTGGACGTGAAGGTCGCGGCGACTCAGCGCCTCCGCGCGATGAGCACGTTGCAGACGGAAGAAAGGTACACGGGTAGTTCGGGTCCGCCGGCCAGCTCGTCGAGATGCTGCATGAGGCGCGTTCGGATTCTCGAGAGTTCGTCCTGCGTGCATTGACGGAGCAGTGCTCCCATCACGGGGTTGTTCTGCATGGCGAACCAACCACGTTCGCGATCACCAATGACGAACGTCGCTCGGAAAGGCTTGATCTGGATGTCCTCGAACAGACCGATCCCCTCGACCTCCGCGCGAAGAGCGCCCTCCTCGGAGATTTCAACCCAAC
Source organism: Polyangiaceae bacterium (assembly GCA_046351415.1). Taxonomy (GTDB): domain Bacteria; phylum Myxococcota_A; class Polyangia; order Polyangiales; family Polyangiaceae; genus JABFRG01. Next base: position 67,066 of record JAXLYO010000016.1, read on the forward strand.
TTCGGGGAGGAGGCGCTGCGGGATTCGGCCGGAGCCGTTCGGGAAGCGTTTCCATCACGGGCGCCATCTGAGCGCGCAGCATCTCGTTCTCCGCCGGTCCTTTCCACACGGTCGTTCCGAATACGCCTCCCGAGCGGAGCACACGCCCCGCCTCGCGGAAGCCAGCCACTCGGTCAGAGAACAAGAAGATGCCAAAGCACGAAAAGACCGCGTCGAACGAGGCATCGGTGAACGTCAGTCGTTCTCCGTTCTCTACCCGCGTCTCGAAGGCCGTACGCGGGGCCCCTGAGCGAAGCAGGGCTTCGTGCGTGCGGCGCACCATCTCTTCCGAGAAATCCGTCGCTGTCACGTGACCGCTCGCCCCGGTTGCCCATTCGAGGGCGGGGATCGACAGAGCGCCTGTTCCACAAGCAACGTCGAGAATACGCGACCCGCTCTTCAGCTTCTTCTCTGCGGCCGTGAAGAGGCCACGGGCGATGAACCCCGTCAGAGGTGCGAAAAGCGTACCGTAGGTCTCGGCGTGATGGCTCCACGCGCTGGCAGCATCGTTTTCACTCATGGACACTGCTTAGCACGGCCGTGGGCAAGTGCAGACGCTTGCGGAAGCCAGACTGCTAGGAGAGCATGCGGTAGAGCGCTTGCTCCACGCGAGGCTTGGCTCCCGCGTCGATGGTTTCGCCGTGCGCGACGACGAGGCGATCGAAATCGAGCGCCATGATTTCACGTCCGCTCTTCACGAAGGCCTCACGGTCTTTCACTGCAGAGAGAAATAGGCGGCTTTGAGCAAGGCGCCCCCGGGTACCGAACACCGTGAGCGCGAGCGGCGCGAGAAAGCCGCGTGCGTTCGCGCTTCCGCCAAAGTTGAAGATGAGGTCCGTAACCACGAGCGTGCGGGAAGCGCAATGAAAGAGCACGACCTCGTTGAAAGACGGCATCCCACCGACGAGAACGCACTCGACGTCGGCTCCAAAGGGAAAGCGGTCGTCGCCGAAGACAGCATGCATCACGAGGTCGGGGCGCTTCTTGGCGAGACCTCGCGCGCCGTGCACTTTGGCGCTCGGCCATCGCTCCATCGCCCCCTTCAGAAAGAGGTGATGAAACGTATTGGGCGCGACGATGTGGGCCACTCTTCCCTTCGCATCGATGGCACGCTGGGTGTCTTCATCGAAGGCCACCGGCGAGACGAGTACGAGGTCGCCGCTGGCGAGTGCGAGGAGAGTGGCGCGCACGGGCAAGCGCATTCCGGGTCCTATGTTGAACTCGGAAGTGACTTCGTAGACCCCTTCGGCAATCGCATGAAGCTGCATGGGCATTGGTATATCACGGTTGACCAATTAGTCAACCACATATGACCGATGGCTTTCTTGCGCGTTCTTCGGCAGAATGGAGGAACGTGAAACGCGCTCTTCCGGCCCCCGTCGTCGACCCCGTGCACTTTTCGAAGGTGAAACGCGCGAGCGTTGCGCAGTTGCTCTTCCGATGCGCGAGAAGGTTGAACGACAAGGCACTCTCCGATGTCGCGAAAGCAACGGGCCTCTCCATCCGCGCATCACACACCGCGCTCTTTCCTCACATCGATCTCGAAGGAACGCGGCAGAGCGACTTGGCTGAGCGTTTGGGTGTCTCCAAGCAAGCCATCCACAAACTCGTTTCGGAGCTGGAATCGATGGGGGTCCTCGAACGCGCCGTCGATCCGAGCGACGGAAGAGCGACCCTTGTCCGCTTCTCGCAGAAGAAGGGGCGCACGCTCTACGACGGAATGGCCGTCCTCGCCGCCACCGAGGCGCAAATGAGCGAGCGCCTCGGCGAAAAGCGCCGCGCAGCTCTCCACGAAGCGCTGCTCATGCTCGATGCATGGCTCGACGAGTTCGATCCGCCGAAGGGATGATGCGTTCACGCCCTCGCGTGCTCGCTGGCGGATTTCACTTTTGGGTGCAGGCCTTCACTTCGTTGTCGACCTTGAGGTTTAGCGCGTCGAAGCACCCTTTCACGTCGGCGCAGTTCTTCTGGATGCAGGCCTCGGCGTCCACGGCGAGATCCGCGCGGAACGCGTAGACCGCTGCCGTGCAGTAGTCGTCCTTGAAGTTGTCGGAGCAGGCGGTGCGCTTGGCGAAGCACGCGTCTTCGTAGGCTTGGCTCGCAGTGGGTGCAACGGCCAGTCCAGCCGCGCGAATGCACCCATCCTCACTCTTGCACGAAGGGGCGAGGTGACACTTGATGAACTCGTTCATTCCTTGCGACGTCATGAGGCGGCCAAAGAGACAACGGGACGAGGGTTCGCAGGCGGATGCGGCCGCGTCGAAACACGAGCTCTTGCTTACGGCATCGCAGTAAGCTTGCTCCTGTGCCGTCAGCCCGCTGTCGTTTCCAGCGTCGTTCACGGTCGTACCGGTATCGGAGGCCGCGTCGACCGGTGGAGGAGTCGTCGCCGAGTCAGCGCCGCCGTCCGTCTGCGAAGTCGTGCCACCATCCGCGACGGTTTCGGATGAAGAGCACGCACTCGCAGAGACGAGGAGCCCAGCCGACACGCAAATACCGATGAGAAGGAAGACGCGAGAAGAGAAAGAAGAAGCCGAAAGTGATTTCATGGCGCGCGGTTCAGCAACGTCCATGCCCGCGCCGAAGCGTGCTCTTTTCGCACGAATTCTTGAGCATGCCCGGCGCATGTCAACGGTCGTTCACTGGTCGCGGGGACACACAGCACGGACGAGGTGTCTGGGCCACCACCGCGAAGGTTTGTAGGTGAATGTCCGATAGTGCTGATTGCCGCGGAAGCCGCGGCGGATCACACCCATCCGGGTACCCACCAGGAGTGACCCATGACCCATCGCCTTTCCCTCCTCTTCACGTTGCTCGCGGCTGCTCCCATGGCCCTTCCCGGCTGTGCCAGCGTTGATGGCTCCGAAGGCGTGGAGGAGGAGAGCGTAGAAACCAGCGAAGAGGCGCTTTCCGCCGTGAACCTGGATCTTCGCGGTACCATCACCCTCGGCGCATCCACATCGCTCGCCTATCGAACTTCCACGAAGTACGCGGCCTATTCACTCGTCGCTACCAAGGGTGATCTCGTGGACCTGCGGGTTCACTCCCCGATGTTGGGAAACGGAATGCTCTATCTGCTCGACAGCAGCTATCGCACGGTTGCGTCGAACAGCAGCGCCATCCCTCGCGACCTCATGCTGATGGGCGTCGACCCGCATCTGCAGACCGTGATTCCCTCGACCGGAACCTACTACGTCGCATTCCGATATCCGGAATCGGAGCAGGTAACTCTTTGGACCTCGCTCCTACCAAACGGCGCGCCGACTTCCGACGATCCCTTTGACCCCGGCAGTTGTCCCGGTGCGGCGCTCACGTTCAAGGAAGCGGTGAAGTACGTCGCCAAGCAACCGCACAATGCCAAAGGTGCACCTTACACGCTCATGGTTCGGCGTCGCGCGTGCAGCGATCCCTCCTGCGCCTGGACTGAGCCGAAACCCGCAGAGCCCAAGGCGCGCTACGGCGGGGTGGGGCCTTCTCCGCGTCAACAGCTCAGGGGCTACTTGAACTTCTACGTTGCTTCCGGCGATATCAACCGCGGCAGTCGCGCCGACCGCATCGCGCTCTACACGCGAGAGGAGCGCACCGACAACTTGGACGTCGACATTCGAGGGGTCTCCTTCCTTTCTCGAGAGGTTCGGGTTCTGCCGCAGTCCACCCCGCTCCAGTTTCTGCCAGACCGAACGATGATGCGGTACACGTACGGGACCCAGTACGTGCGAGATGACTACTCGTGGATTGGTCCCGCGTTCAAAGAGGCCATCGTGAACAAGACCTGCACCCGAATTGTCTCCGACGTCTCTTACGACAACGAGCAGTTCGCCCTCTTGGCGCGCTACACGCTCTAGGTCGTTTGCCCGCGGCCGGGCTCAGCGAACGCGCACTCCCCAACGAGAGCGGAGTGGGGGACGAGCAGCGCACGCTCTCGGCACATGCGACGATTCGCCGCACGCGCCGCCGAGAAGGATCGAATAGGGTGACGGTCATGCGCTTCCCCCTCCTTTCCGCCTCGGCCCTCTTCGTCCTCCTTGCATGCTCTTCCACGTCTACGGGGTCCTCGGGAGACGCAGGCGCGCGACCGACCTGCGACATGCTCGCAGAGCACTGCCACGAAGCGACGTCGGCCGAAGGCAAGAAGTGCCACGATCTCGGTCATAGCGACGCGACCGAGGACGCATGCAAATCCGCCTCCGAGGGCTGCATGAAGGTATGCGAGCATACGGACCATGACGCAGCCACCGACGCTCCTGTCGAGGCCGCGGCCGATGGCGGCTCGGACGCGGTAACGTGCAAGGCTATTGGTGCAGAATGCACGGACAGCAGCGAGTGCTGCAGCAAGGACTGCCACGCGCATGGGGGCCCCAAGAAGTGCGAGTAGGGCGCATCATGCAGTGATGCTCCTGCTATTTCGGGGCTATTTCGGGACAGGATACTTCGAAAGCTTCCGCTGAAGGCTCCTGCGATGCATGCGCAGGAGCTTCGCGGCTTGCGTGATGTTCCCTCCGCAATCGCCGAGCACCCGATGGATGTGCTCCCACTCGATACGCGCCAGCGATGGCACTTCGTGCGCAGTGGGAATGACGTCGGCCTCGGACTGCCCCGCTCGTGCGAAGGCAGCCAATAGATCATCGACGTCCGCAGGCTTGGTCAGATAGTGGGTCGCGCCGCGGTGTACTGCCTCCAGCGCCGTCGCGATGCTTCCGTACCCCGTGAGTACGACGATATTGGTCGTCGGATCGATTTGCTTCAGTTCACGAACGACTTCGAGACCAGACCCATCGGGCATACGTAGATCGACGACTGCCAGCTCTGGGCTGTCCGTCCGCGCCGATGCAATGGCTTCGTTGCAGTTCTGAGCCGAACGCACGTCGAACCCTCTCGCCTCGAACGCCTTTGCAAGGCGCGTCCGAAAGGTGACGTCGTCGTCTACGACGAGAACCGTGCGCTTTTCCTCAGCCATGCAGCTCCTTCTTGGAAAGCGTCGGCAGGCGAAGGCGAACGCTCGTTCCGACGCCGACGGTCGATTCGAACGTGAGCGTTCCACTCGCACGCTCTGCGTACGTGCGTGCGAGGAACAACCCGAGCCCCATCCCTTCGCCTGCGGGTTTGGTGGTGAAGAACGGCTCCCCCACCCTTGCGAGCAAATCGGGCGACATTCCGGGCCCCGCGTCGGTCACGACGAACGTCGTCGATTCCGCGTCCTGGATGCACGAAGTGTGCACCTTCGTCCCCTTCGCGCGCGTCGCATCGAGTGCATTCTGGAGCAGGCACAAGACGACTTGGACAAGTCCTTCGACATGCGCAACGAATGAAACCTCCGGCCGCGGGGCGTGAACGATACGCGCGGCTTCCGCGGCCGGCAGTCGGCCCACGCATCGTTCCCAGACGGTCGAAGGGAGCACGGCTTCAGGAAGCTCCCCCATCGTTCCTCCCGCCTGAGCACCCATGCGTTGGATGATCGCGCGACAGCGTTCCACTTCCGTGCGGATGAGCTGTGCGTCCTCTTGAGCCGAAACGCGCTCCGTGCCACCGAGTGCTCGTTCCAGCTCTTTCGCCGCCACCGCGATGGTTGCAAGCGGGCTACCGAGCTCGTGCGCCGCTCCGGCCGCGAGCGTCGTCAGAGAGGCGAGGCGCTCGGACTTGGCCACGATACTTTGCGCTTTTGCGAGGTCAGCGTCCCTCTCTCGCAGGGAAGAGGCGACGCGAGACACGAAGTACGCAATGAGCGACGCAGAGAGCACGAACGCAACCCACATGCCCTGCAAGTGGGTTGCATACGCTGCACCGCCCCCGTGGTGCATGTGCTCCATGCCCGGAATCGGCACGTGCCAAAAGAAGAGCGCGGCATAGGAGACCGCCGACAGCGCCACGATCGCGCTCGCCCAGCGAATACCGAGAACGAGCGCGGCAAGTGTAATATGCACCAAATAGAAAACGCTGAAGGGGTTCGAAGGGCCGCCAGATTGGTAGAGAAGCCCGTAGAGGACGAGAATATCGGCGGCGAGCACTGCCCCGAGGATGCGCGAGGAAGCGTCACTCGCTCTTCTGAGCCACACGGAAAGAGCGACATTCGACACGGCCGAAACCAGACACAGTGCGAGAAGTGCCTCGAGCGGCAACGCCAACCGGAGCGCGAAGCGGGCCACGAGAATCGTGGTGGTTTGACCAATGACGGCCCCCCACCGCAACTTCGCGAGCCACGCGAGCGTGATGGCCGCGGGAGATGGGGACGCAGCGCGCTCCCTTTCGGGAGGTGTCAGGGGAAGGTCGAGTGGCACTTCCAACGTAGCCCTACCATACCGCAATCACTCGAGCTCTGTCGGGGCGCGACGACTTGTCGCAGCGGCAACTGCCGCCTATGGTCTAAGGGGTATCGAGCATGGCGTCCATCACACCGACAGGACTCCCCATACCCCACACGGCGAAGGGTCGCCCGCGCGGCCTCTTGGTGCTCGCGCTCGGCGCGGGTTCGCTCCTAGCGCAATGCTCTGCGGCCGAAGGACCGGGCCCCGCAACGGCGGAGGCAGGAATGGCGGCCTACGAGAAGACGTGCGCGCTCTGTCACGGCAAAGGCGGTGAAGGCTATGCGGCCGACGGCGCCACGATGCTCCGCAACCAGAGCTTTCTCGCCACCGCCAGCGACGAATTCCTACGCCGAAGCATTGCTCGAGGTCGCCCCCAGACGACCATGTCCGCTTGGAGCAAATCCCGAGGCGGCCCCTACGAAGACCTCCAGATCGACGGCCTCGTTGCGTACATGCGAACGTGGCAAACCGTCCCTTCGAAGACGCTTTCGGGCTCGGCCATCCAGGGCGATCTCCAACGTGGCGCAGCAACATACGCAGCGAACTGCGCATCGTGTCACGGAAAGACGGGCCTCGAAGGCCCCAGCGTGCGCCTCGCCAATGCGGAATTCTTGGACATTGCAAGCGATGCATTTCTCGAGCACGCCATCCTCGAAGGCAGGCCCGGCACCCCGATGATGGCCTATCGGGGGAAACTCGGCGACGCAGACGTTCGCGACGTCGTTGCGCTCCTTCGCAGTTGGGCGAAGCCGGTGGCTCCGGGGGAAGTGCCCTTGCCCGGTTCTCTCGGGCCCATCGTGGCAAACCCGAGCGGCCCAGAGCCCGCGTTCACGCTCGGTCAGCGCTTCACGCCGGCCGATACCATCAAGAAGGAGCTCGATCGTGGTGCCGCATTTGGGTTCCTCGATGCGCGACCACCTTCCGACTACGCGACGAGCCATATCAGCGGCGCGAACAACGTTCCTTTTTACCTCGGCGAGTCGTACGCGTTTTCGCTCCCCAAGGACCGCTGGCTCGTCAGCTACTGCGGTTGCCCGCACGCAGAATCGGGCGCGTTGATGGACGCCCTCGTGAAGAAGGGCTTTTCGAAAGTGACGATTCTGGACGAAGGGTTCGGCGTCTGGCGCGACCGCGGCTACCCCGTTCGAAGCGGCTCCGCGCCTTGAACGCCAAGCACGACGATGACTGCGTGCATCCACGGAACATGATCCCAGACCGCGCAAGGCCTCGTGATCCGTTTCACCACGAACGCGAGTGGCAGCCTAGGGAGAGCCGCCACTCATCGGATCGCTTCGCAACGCCCAGAACGCGACCCCGGCAAGCGTTGCAAAGACCACGGTCGCGATGCCGCAGCCGAGTGCGAGCAATCGAAGCAGTCCTCCGAGGAGTGCTCCTGCGATCTCGAACGGAACAGCGTTGAGGTTGTCTCCTGAGCCAACCTTGTCCGGCGAGACGGCTCGCCCAACGAGGAACAGGATCAGCGCAAGACCCGACGACGCGGCCGAGATCGCGACGCACGTGCCCGCACCGAGGCCACTCCAGAAAGCTCTACGCGACATGTTTGGTCAGAGTATGCAACGGGTATGCCCGGCGCGCTTCACGAGGAACCGCGCATGTTTGAGAGCCTTTCCCCACGAAGTGTGAACCCCGCTTCTCGGACCGCTGGGAACGAAGTGGGTACGCATGCGCAGCAAAGACGAGGTCGACGACTTGCGGATCCCACGCGTCTCGCACGCAACAGACCTTCTTCGACCACGAACGAGCACAGTACGAGACTCGTGGTACGCTCTGGCGATGGTTGAGCTGGCAAGGGGGGATGCCGCGCGCCGGCGAGCTATTTCCGCGTCGCTCGTACTCACGGGGTGCGCTGGACTTGCGCAGCCACCCGTGATGTTCGTCGACGGCCAACCGACTCAGGCGTCAACCGCACACGCTTCGCTCAAACCGGCCGACGCCCCGTGTGTCGTCGACGACGTCGTCAAGGTGCCTCCTCCCCCAGAGCTTCACGGCCTTCCCCCCTCGGGCCCGACCTACTATCGGCGCGTGGCACCAGGTCGTACGGTCGTGGCGCTCTCGGACGCAACGCAAATCGCGGTGGCGAGCGGGTTGGGCTGCGCTGTCACGCGACGTGGTCGCGTCCAGTGCTGGTCTCTCTCCGAGGTCATCGCGGCGCAGGGCAAAGGTCGCCAGAAGTTCGAGCGTCGCGCTGCGCTCATTCCTGGCATCGAGAGAGCCGTATCGGTAGGGCTCGGACGATCACGAGCGTGCGCTCTCTTGGAAGGTGGCCAGGTAGCGTGCTGGGGCACGGAGAAGAGCGACGGCGCGGTCGCACCGCAGCGCATCGAAGGCATTCGCGATGCCCGATCGCTCTCGATGATGTCGACCAGCGACATCGCGTGCGCGGTGACGGCTCGACAGACTGTGGCGTGCTCGGGCCCCGCGGCCTTTACGCTTCCCGAATTCCCTTCGGGGTGGTCTTTCGAACGCGCCGTTGAACATCCGTCACTCACTGACGTACGCGAGGTCGCATTGGCGCAAACACACTACTGTGTACTGCAGAGCGGCGGGCGCGTACGCTGTTTCGGGTTCGGGAGCGAACCGACGTCGATCGTAGGTGCACATCAGGTGGTGACGACCGACAACACCACGTGCGTGGTGACTGCGTCACGAGGCGCGTCTTGCTTTGGATCTCCCTCGCTCGTCGGCGGAGGTGCAGAGCTCGCAACCACGAGCTTCCTCGAACGTCCCCGTGAGGTAGCCGGGCTCTCTCAGGTCAGCGCCCTGGCAGCGGGAAGCGACTCGATTTGCGCGTTGCGGAACGACGGCACTGCACGTTGTTGGGGAAGCAACGCAACGGGTGGCCTCGGCGACGGAACACGCCAAAGTCGCTTTGCGCCCGTCCCCCTTTGCAACGCGCGAGCCATCGTCCAGGTCGCTCCCGGACCGCAATCGTGTGCTCTCTTCGGTGATGGTTCGGTGCGGTGCTGGGGGGACGTGGAGGCGATCGAGTACGACTGAAGAGACATCGTGTCGGGTCGACCGCCCCGATACGAGCACTCAGCGCTCGTCGGCTAATTAAGGTGCGCAAATGCAGAATCGGGCGCCCTGCTGGACGCCCTTTCGAAGAAGGCTTCTGACTCTGCGCCTTGGCTCCGCTCACTTGCCGTACGGGGTGACGAAGGCCTTGTCGCCATTCACTTCCAGGTATTGCCCGCCGTAGTCGAGGTTGCACTTGTCAGCGTTGCGAAGGTCGTAGCCGGTGACGTTTGCGACGCCGTCGACGAAGGGGATACGTGCGTATTCGATGTACGAACCGTGGCCACCGCCGTTGCTCGTGTGGCAGCTGGGGTCGTACCAGCCGGCGAGGACCAGGTACGCGACATCGTTCGAGCGGAGGGCATCGATGCGGACTGCGTCGGCGCCGTAGACGACCTTGAGATTGCGACCGTCAACCTGCACCGAGGAGGACTTCTCTTCGGGCACCATCTCGGAGCTCTCCGACGAATACGAGCGGCTCAGCATGGTGACGGGAGCGACCTTCATGTCGAAGAGATTGAACGAGTGGTGCCAGAACGGCGTGTCGATGCTGAGCGTCGGCGCGAAGTGCGGAAAGAGTCCCAGCGCGAACTCACCTTCGGTGACCGAGAAGTTGGGGGAAAACGCATTCATCTTTGCGCTCGCATCGACCCCGAAGAGGACGTGGCCGATGTCTGCGCGGACCGAAGCTTTGGCGATCCACGCCTTCACGGTCGCTTCGAGACCGAACGAGGCCGCAACGCCTGCTTCGACTTCGACTTCGGAAGTCCCCGAATCCGACCCCGCAACCACGCCGAGCGTCGAGTAGTCCGTCTTCGTGCCCACATCGAACGTCCCGTAGAAGCCTCCGTGGTCCGTGCTGTAACCGAAGCCTACCGTGCCAGGCTGCGAGGGGTCGGCTTTGCTTCCAATCCGCTGGCGGGGGGTCATGACGATGAGCTTGGATGAGCCTTGCGCGACCGACACATCGAACTTGGCCGCGACGGGTACGTTGAGCGCAACGTTACCGAAGACCGGAAGCCCCCACTCGGCGATCGGGACGGTGAAGAGCTTGGCCTCGCACGACCCCTCGACGCCGCCCGAGATCTCGAACTGACCGCCGAACGTGAGCTGCGGGTGAAGTTCGACGCCGATGTCCGGCTTGCCGCCGTTCCACGATGCGTGGCCAGAGATCTTCGTGCTGGCGGACGTGGAGAGCGAGCGCCAGTTGATCGAGGTACCCACCTTCACGGTGCACTCGAGTTCGCCTTCTTCCTCGCCGTAGGAAAAGACCGTCCGCACGGCGGCTGCCTTCGCCGCCTCGAAGTTGGGGGCCGTCGCGGCAACGCGCGTACCATCGGCCATGATCACGCCGACCAACGAAGACCCGTTGGCGAGACGTGCGCGATTGGGGACGAACTCGAGATGCGCGCCTTCGTCGGCGTTCGGGTCATGAAGAGGGCTCGACGAAAGAACGCCGCCGTAGTCAACGTAGTCGGCAAAGTGATCTTGCGCGACGAGTCCCGAGATGACGAGGCCCTCCGAGAGACCTTGATCCTTGTTCGAGAAGGTTCGGTCCCAGAACGTCGCTTGCACCATGTTGCCGGGAACCTTCACGAGGATGTCGCGACCGGGAAAGTAGATCGCCGAGACGGGCCCGCTGACTTGCTTCTGCACGGCGGCAACGAGCGCCGAAAGCTTCTGCGTGACGAGACGGTTCGTATCCACTTCCAGGTAGCCCGAAGCTCCGTTGTAGAGGCCGTTGAGACCACTCCCCGCAAGGCTCTGAAAGTCGGTCGCCGGCCACGTGCTGTCATCGGCCCCCACGAACAACTTGGTCGGTGCGAGGTTCTCGTCGTCGATGATGGCCACACCTTCGCGCGGCGTCGCGGAGAGAACCATGAACTTGGCGAGCGCGTTGCCGCTCTGATCGAAGGTCGTGACGAACGTGTTGCCGAGCTTCCCGCTCAAGGAGACGCTCACGTCACTGCCATTCAAGGAGGCCGTCGCGACATTCGTGTCGGAAGACTCGACGCGAGCCGCTCCTTGAAGAGCCAGAAGCTCCGTATGCTGCAGGCTCACCCGCACGACGCCGTCCTTCTGGGGGTTCGCAAAGAACGTACCGCTCGAAGGGATGAGCGGCGAGACGGACCCCGCGCGAAGGGCGCGCTGCGCCTTCACGCCCCGCGCGTACTTCGGTGCGAGCGATGCACGACGAGCCGCGATGTCCTCGTGCGACCCGAGCACGAGCGTGTGCGATCGCGTGCGCTTGGTCACGACCTTTTCGGGCACGGGCGCGACGTTCGGAGCGGCGGGGTCGGCGTTGACGGCGCAACCCGCGGCGAGGGTGGTAGCAAGAGAGGCGATGGCGAGAAGGGAGATGGCTTTCATGCTCTTCCCTTTTGCGCGAATCGTGCCAGGCACAATCATTCGTGATATTCAATAGTTACACCGGCACAAGCCTGTATCGAACGGGTGTATCAGAGGGTGTATCGGGGCCGTATCGGTTCCGCGCGAAAACGACCGTTCTTCGGCACTCCGCTCGTTTGACTGACGTCCGGTGCTCGCCATTTTGGTATCACCGTCTCGAAGGTCAGGCGCATGAGCAATTCGCTTTTCGGGTTCGGAAACCATCACGTAACAGAAGCCATCCCGGGCGCCCTTCCCGAGGGACAGAACAGCCCGCAGAAGGTTCCGTTTGGACTCTATGCCGAGCAACTGTCGGGCACGGCATTCACGGCGCCACGCAGTGAGAATCGCCGGAGCTGGCTCTATCGCTTGAGGCCGTCGGCGAACCACGCCGCGTTCGTTCCCTACGAGCAAGCGTCTTCGCTCGAGACCGCACCGTTCGATCTTCCTCCCACGCCGAATCGCCTTCGATGGAACGCACTCGAGATCCCCAGCGCCGAGACGGACTTCGTCGACGGTCTCTTCACCTACGGCGGCAATGGCGACGTGGCCGATGGCAGAGGTATGGCCGCGCACGGGTACGCGTTCCGCAAGAGCATGGAGAATCGCATCTTCATGAATGCCGATGGCGAGATGCTCTTCGTTCCTCAGGAAGGAACGCTCACGCTCGACACGGAGTTCGGGACGCTGGAGGTCCCTCCCCTGTTCATCGCGGTCGTCCCACGTGGCGTACGCTTTCGGGTTCGCACGGCGGGTCCGGCGCGCGGCTACATCTGTGAGAACTACGGCGCGCTCTTCCAACTTCCCGAGCTCGGCCCGATGGGCTCGAATGGTCTCGCGAACGCACGCGACTTCGAATCGCCCCGTGCTTCGTTCGAAGACCAAGAGGGCCCCGTCGAGTTCGTGCAGAAGTTCCAGGGGCGCCTTTACCGGACGACGCTCTCGCACTCCCCGCTCGATGTCGTCGCGTGGCATGGCAACCTCGCGCCCTACCGCTACGACCTTCGCCGCTTCAATACCGTCAACACGGTGAGCTTCGACCATCCCGACCCTTCGATTTTCACAGTGCTCACGTCGCCGAGCGACACACGCGGCACCGCGAACTGCGACTTCGTCATCTTCCCGCCGCGCTGGATGGTCGCCGAGAACACGTTCCGCCCGCCGTGGTTCCACCGCAACGTCATGAGCGAGTTCATGGGACTCATCGCGGGCGTCTACGACGCAAAAGCGGAAGGCTTCGTTCCGGGAGGCGCTTCTCTACACAATTGTATGTCGGCTCACGGTCCCGACAAGGCTACCTACGAGAAAGCCACGACCGACAAGCTCGGGCCGCACAAGATCGAAGGCACGATGGCGTTCATGTTCGAGAGCCGCGCAGTCATTCGCCCTTCCCGCTGGGCCATGGAGACGAGCGCGCTCCAGAGGACCTACGACGACGTGTGGCAAGGCTTCGAGAAGGCTCGCCTTACCTAACGCGATGGGTATCTTCGCCTGGTGGCTCGGCGTCGTGCGCTTCGCGCTTTTGGGCAAAGCCCCGAGGGCCGCGCGCGAAGTGCCCCTTTGGGCACTCTCGGTTCCGCTTCGCCTGTGGAACAAGCCGGTCCGTCATGACGGCCGCACGTTTGCCGACCTCCACACGCTTCGCATGTCGAAGCTCTCGCGCGCGCTCTTGCCGGTCCGCTTCTTGTACCTCGTGTACCTGTTCGCGTGGCCCCTCGTCGTCCTGACGGCCTCCATCTTTCGCGGAAGGCGCTATCTGCGGCACGCGATGAAGCGGCCCGAAATGCTCGCGCAGTACCCGAAGTCGGATTTCGAAGACCGCGACATCGATTGGTCCCGTGCGGACTACGCGCTCGCCATGTACTACGGCTATCGCTTCCACCATCGGCATCGTGAGCTCGGCAAGGACACGTTCTTCGACCTCGACGACAAGAAGGCCTTCCTCGAAGCATGCGCAAAGCACGGTCTCCCCACACCGCCTACGCTCGCGGCGAAAGAGGCGATCGCCAAAGGTGGAAAATACATCATCAAGCTCCCGAAGAGCGACCTCGGGTTCGGCGTCGACGAGGCGACGGCCGAAGAACTCGAAGCGGACGAGAACCCCGATCGATTCGTCATCCAAGAGCGCCTCCGCAACCATGGGTCGTTGCGACAGGTGTTCTCGAACGATGCGCCCCTCTCGTCCTTTCGTGTGCTCACGTTGCGAACTCCGGAAGGTCCTCGCGTCTTGCGTTGCGCCATTCGCATCGGACGCGCGGGGTCCATCGTCGACAACACGCAGCAGGGCGGCATCTGGGCGCAGGTCGACTCCGAAACGGGCAAGATTCTTCCCGGCGTTACGAAGAAGACGTACGGGAAGCGCCAGGGCGGCATTCCCATTCGTCATGGTGAGCACCCGGACACGAAGCAGTCGTTCGTCGGCCTGCAGATCCCTTACTTCGAGCAATGCAAAGAGCTCGCTCTTCGCGCGCAGCGTGAACTCGCCCCCGATGCACCGAGTCTCGGTTGGGACTTGGCGCTCGCAGAAAGTGGGCCCGTCTTCCTCGAGGTCAACGTGTGGGCCACTTGCTACGATCACGATCCGCCGAACGATGGCTTCACGCCAGTGTGCGAGGCCATCTGCGCCGACGTGGCACGCTTCGAAGCCGAACGCACCTGAAGCGCTTCACTCGGCGGCGCGTGCATCCCCCGCATCGCATCGGCAGTTGGGCAGTAGGCCTCCTACCCTCGGCTCGCACGCGAGAACGCCGCCGCGAACGTCGAGGTCTACCCGACAACACGCATCGAACGCTTCACGAAGGAGCACCCGGCCACGCTGAACGCGGGACTTCATTCCTGACAGGCTTACACCAAGCATGTCTGCGGCTTCACGCTGCGTGAGCCCCTGGAGCTCGGTGAGGGTCAAGGCTTCGCGATAGGGCGAGGGCAGCAGTGCCACGAGGGTCCCCACGTGTGACGCGAGTTGTCGTTCGAGGTCTTGCCGCTCACGTTCGGTTTCCGCATCGCCCGGTTCGGCGCCGCCGTCGTCTTTCGCAACCCCCGCGTCACGCGAGACACTCTCCGAGTTCGAAATGTAGACGCGCGAAGAAGCTCGCCGATGGTCGGCGACTGCACGCGCGGCAACCTTGTACACCCATGCACCGAAGCGCTCGTCGTCGCGTAGCGCGCCGATTCCGCGATGCAGCCTCACGAGCGTCTCTTGCAGAACGTCTTCGGCATCGGCCGGTGAGCGCACGCGGCGCATGATGAACGGGCGCAACTTCGCGTCGAGGTCCTTCCACGCGCCGCGCATGCTCGAAAGAATCACGCGGCACTCCCCGGCGCACAGCATGAAGGGCCGCAGCAGGACTTTTCGTTCGGCTTGACTGCTTCGATGGTGGCCGATGCAACGTATTCTTCCGCGCCAGACCCGGGCAGCCAGTCCTTGATGAAGGCGCGACTCTGCTCGTTCACTTGGATGCGGATGTCTCGAAAGCCTGCACCATCGAGCAGCTCCTCGAGTGTGTTCACTTCCGTAGCTCCTCCGAGACAGCTGGCGATGGCCGAAACGTCTCGCGCGACAGCCTCGGGAACGGCCTTCACCGCCACGACGTCGGAGATCGCGAGGCGCCCCCCGGGCTTGAGGACGCGAAAAGCTTCGCGGAACGCGGAAGCCTTGTCGGGGCTCAAGTTGATGACGCAATTGGACAGAATGACGTCGACGGTCGCATCGGCCACGGGCAGGTGCTCGATCTCGCCGAGACGAAACTCTACGTTCTTGGTGCCGACCTTCGCTGCGTTGGTCCGTGCCTTCGTGATCATTTCTGGGGTCATGTCGACGCCGATGACGCGTCCATCATCGCCAACGCGATTGGCGGCGAGAAAGCAGTCGAAGCCTCCTCCGGCGCCCAAGTCGAGAACGGTCTCACCGGCCTTCAGTGCGGCAATCGCATGCGGGTTTCCGCACCCGAGTCCCATGTTTGCACCATCGGGCACCGCGGCAAGGTCGTCGCTCGAATAGCCGAGGCCGAGGGTGGCTTCGGGATTGGCGCCGCAACAGCCGGGTGAGCACGTACCCTTGACCGACGACGAGGCCACGGCCCCGTACTCTTTGCGAACCGCGCTGCGAATTTGATCTTGTTCTCGTTCGTTCATTTGAACCTCCGCAAGAGAAGACGCCGTGCCTGCCCAAAGGACGCAAACTTTCGAACGCGCCAATCAGGTAGCCTTCTTGCCCTGCTCGTGGCTCATGGCTTCGGCAGCGAGCATCGCCGCGGTCTGTTTCGCCGCGCTCTCTCGTCGCTCGCTGTAGCGATTCGTCAAGTAGTCGGATCGGTCGCGAACGAGCAGCGTGAACTTCACGAGCTCCTCCATCACGTCGACGACCCGGTCGTAGTAGGAAGAAGGCTTCATGCGCCCGTCGTCGTCGAACTCTTGGTAGGCCTTGGCGACCGACGACTGGTTCGGGATGGTCACCATGCGCATCCATCGCCCGAGTACCCGAAGGGCGTTCACGGCATTGAAAGACTGCGAGCCCCCCGAGACCTGCATCACGGCGAGCGTGCGGCCTTGGGTCGGGCGAATGCTCCCGACGTTCAGCGGAAGCCAGTCGATCTGGCTCTTGAAAACCCCGGTGATCGTACCGTGGCGTTCGGGGCTGCACCATACCTGGCCTTCGGACCAATCCGAGAGCTGACGGAGCTCTTGCACTTTCGGGTGATCAGGCCCCACGCTGTCGGGCATCGGGAGGCCGTGCGGGTCGAACACACGGGTCTCCGCACCGAAACGCCGGAGGAGGCGCTCCGCTTCGAGTGTCAGGAAGCGGCTGTACGAGCGCTCGCGGAGTGAACCATAGAGGAGGAGAATGCGAGGCTTGTGGGTCGAAGAGGCGGCGCCGAGCTTCTCCTGGTCGGGAATGTCGAGTTGACTCTCGTCGATGTGCAAGAGGTCATGAGAGGATTCAGTCGTCATCCGCAGCACCCCGCATTCCGGCCGCCCTTGCAGCAATCTTCCCAGAGGTAGTCGGAGAGTGCGCGCAGCGCGCCATACTCCGCGGTGTAATAGATGAACGTGCCTTCTCGGCGCGCGGCGACGAGCCCCGATCGCGACAGGCGGTCGATGTGGTGGCTGAGCGTCGAGGGAGGAACGTCGAGCTTCGACTGGATCTCCCCTACGACGGCCCCCTCCGTGCCCGCCTGCACGATGTGACGAATGACCGCGAGACGAACCGGGTGCCCGAGGGCAGCGAGCTGGTCGGCGTGAACTTCGACCTTCTTCATTTCGATAATTCTAGTTATTTCGAATTATAGCGCAAGGGGCCCGTGGCGCTTTCTTCTTTCCGCGGGTCTTTTCGGCTCATGCCGCGCGAAATCGAAAAAGGAGGTGAAGTTCGTCGCTACACCTCCTCCTCTGTTCGAGTGCCTTCTCAGGTCGTTTGCACGTCGGGCGGAATCGGAAAGTCCGGCGGCGGCGGCGGGGGTGTTATCGACTTCCCGCACGTGGTGCCACAGGTGTTGCCGCAATCATACGTGGGATAGGACTCTCTACAGCCACCCGTGTGCACGGCCGTTCGTACGGATTGTCGGCTCCGGCGGAGCACGAGGGCCAGTGGATCAAGTTGGTTCTTCATGGGTTCCTTTCAGCCGAATGCGTTCGGCTGAAACGGACGCTGTCACCAAGACGTGTATCGTGCCATCAACTTTTGAACGTGCGCGCACAATGGCCGATCGCATCACCAAGGTGGCCCATCGCATCACCGTCCAATGACCCATCGCATCACATCGCGATGGTTTGCGCGCACGTTTCCGAACGAGCTACTTGCAGCCGCAGCCCTTGCCCTTCGGTCCACCGAGCGCGCCGACGATGCCTGCGGCAAGAGGATCGGCCCAGTAGTTGAAGAAGCGACCTTGGTCTCGGCAGCAAGCGGTGCAGCCCGCCGTCGAAGCTTTGCCCTTGGGATCTGCCGTGCAGAATGCATTGGCTTCGGACTGCGGAGACAGCTTGTCGAGGCAGTTCACTTCCACTTTGCCGGCTGCAGTGATGGCGGCGGAGTCTTTCTTGCCCTGCGCGGACTGCCAGTCGATGTTCTTCTCGAGACCGTTGTAGAGGTCGACGAACGCGGTGCCCGCCTTCTTGGCGCACGCTGCGTCTTTGCACGCGCACACTGCTTGAGCTGCGGCATCGAACTTTGCTGCGCGCTCGCTCTTGCAGGCGAGAGCTCCAAGCGCGAGGAAGCCGAAGACTGCGATTTTGCGAACGACCTGGTTCTTCTTGGTGGGAGAGACTACCGACGAAAAATGAGACATGTGCATGAGGTTACGAGATGTTCGGGAGCAAACACCAAATTTATCTCCTCTCCTCGGCCCAGTTTTCCGCCGTGATTGCGGCGTCACTGTATTTTCGGCTGCCGAAGAGGCCACTGCGTAGGATCCGTCGCGTCGACTGCACGCTACGCCGACCGTAGCGCGCGGACCTCAAGTGCAGCGACAGGCTCACGACAGCACAAGCAAAGTGCGCGAAAGGTCGCGGCGACAAGCGTGGCACACAAGCTGCGTGGGGGCTCGCCCATGAAGACCTTACGCTTTGCTCCCGCCGCTACGGCGGTCCTTCTTTGCTCGCTCTCGAGTTCCGCCTTCGCCGAGGACCTTCCCGAAGAGTACGTGAAACGTCCTCAAGTCGTTCACGAGAAGATGCTCCAGCTTCGTGGAGACATCGGTCTTCCGCTGAACAACGGGGCGGCGTTTTGGGGCACCACGGTCGCGCCGAGTGTCGAGTACGGCGTCACGAACGAGTTCCAGCTGGCCCTTCGTCACGAACGCAGCCTCTGCTTCTCGCACTGCGACGTCTACAACGGCTTCGGCGTCGAAGGAAAATACCTGTTCTTCCACCCGGAAAACTTCTCGCTCTCGGCGTTTGCTGCACCATACATCAACAACTTCGACCCTTTCATGCTGCAAGCGCGCTTGGGCGTGGGCTTCTGGATTGGCGCCGACAAGTTCGCAGTCAACGGCAACGTCCAAAGCGGCATCGGCATCACCAACCGCGGCGCTGGAGTCGGCACGGTCGGGAACCCCGACACCATCGCGCTCAACGTCCAGCCTGCCTACAACTTCACGCCGCAATTCGTCGGCTTCGTCGACACGGGGTTCAACAGCCAATTCGACAACTTCGGCAAAGTTTGGGCTATCCCGCTCGGGGTCGGTGCACTGTACACCATCGACAAGAAGTTCGACGTCGGTGGAGACTTCAAGTTCCCGCGGCTCATTGCCGCAAGCGGGACGGGCGGCGCCGACTTTCGCCAGGTCGACCTGTTCGTTCGCTACCGCTTCGACTTCACGAAGTGAAGCTCGCGAAAGCTGGCCGCTGGCATTCGCACACCTCCAGAACTCCTGAGCCGCACGAGCCACCACCTTCGTGCGAGCACCACCACCCCCACCACCTTATCTTTCTTCCTTCGACACTTCTGCTGTAGCTCACGGTCGCACATCGAGCTCACTCGGGGACCCGAGCTCGATGTGCATCGGAAGGTGCTCAGCAAATGCGCCCGCGAACGCTTCACGATCGTGAACGCCTCGTTTGCTGGGCGCGTTCCACGCGTTCGCGCCAACCCCGACCATGACGCAGCCCTACCGAACTTCCGGTCCTTCCTCGCGAGAAGCCCCGAACCCGCGCTCTCGAAAAGCCGTTCTTTGGGCTGGAGTCGGTCTCGGCGCGATTCTCGCGGCGGGGTTTGCGTATGCTCGATTCCGCGATTTCGTTTCGGTCCAAGAGTTTTCGATCGACGTCGCGCACGCGTCGCACCTCGATTCCGCCACCACGGAGCGCGTCTCCTGGTGGTCTCCCCCTGTCACGAGTGCGCGCGGCGTCGTCTATGGGCTCGTGCGCGCCGATGCCAACACGAATCAGCTGGTCGCGATCACCGAAAACACGGGACAGTTTCTGTGGCGCATCGCCGTCCCTCGAGATCTAGCGCTTGCAACATACACACGAAACGTAGGCTGGAGCCGCCCCGCCACCGAGCCAAACGTACGCGAAGTGGCGCCTGTCGCGCCCTTCGGGGCCGCCAACGGCTCTTCCGTCCTCTTCGTGTTCGATCACGAGTGGGTCGTCGCGGACGCCGCCAGCGGTACGGTTCTCGGAACCGGCGCACTGCCGAAGGCGGTTCCTCCTTTCGACGGGTTGCGCGGGGTTTGCCCGCAAGATGACGGCTTCTGGGTCGGCGTACAGGACGGGCGCAACGGAGGCATCCGAATCGACGCGCGAGGCACATCGACTCTCGAACGCAACGAACGGCCGAGCGATTGTCGAGCCCCCGTCCTCTTCCAAGGGCAGTTTGGCTTTCGCTGGTCGCCGAACGCGCAGCTCCGGCAAACGAAGGCTCCCCCGGCGTCGTGCATGCGCACACGAAAGAACGCCTCCGCCCCGACCAACACCTGCATGAGCTTTCTCGGGGAAACGCCCTCGGGAAAGAGGCTCGGCATGGCGTACGAAGAAGTCCACTACGGCGAGGGGAGCGGAGCCCTCGCGTTCCGACTGCGTGGCGTGAACGATACGTTCCCGAGTGCCTACGCCGTGGAGAGCGGTTGGGGCGGCGCTCTTTTCTTCACGATGGCGCTCTTCCAAAGCACCACGCAATTCCACGAGCCACCGAAGACCTCCTTCGACCCCCGTACGACGACGACCGACTCGTCTTATGTCGAAGCGATTGTCGCCACCTCGGCGGAAGGGCGTCCTCTATGGGTCGTTTCGCCGGGCTCGTCTCACTACCTGTATGACACATCCATGCTGGTGGCTTCACATGCAGAGTCGCAGGAGGCGCTGTTGTACCTCTACAAGCCCGGCTCGCTGACGGCGCTCGATCAGCGCTCTGGAGCCGTGCGCTTTCGCTTTGCCCCGCGGTGAAGGCAGCGGTGTCGGGCGCATCAAACGACGTGAAACGCGTTCTCGAGCGCGAAGCCGACCGCCCCGCCGCCGAGGACGAGCCACGCGGAGTTGAGCTTGAAGCGCAGCAAAAGGATGGCGCTACCGATCGCCAAGAGCCCTGTTGTCGCGTCCACGATGGCGGCTCGACCGAGCTGCCCGGTCACGACCGTCATGAGAGCCAGTGACGCTACGTTGACACCATCGAGGAAGGCGCGCGCGTGGTTCGAACGACGCAGGTAGGGAATGAGACGGCCGCTCACCGCGACGAAGAAGAACGACGGCAAAAAGATGCCGAGCGTCGCGAGAACCGAGCCCGTGCCTCCCCCGATGACGTAGCCAATGAAGGTCGCCGTCGAAAAGACCGGGCCCGGCGTAAGCTGCCCCACCGCGACCGCGTCCATGAGCTGCTTCTCGGTCAGCCAATGAAGGCGCGTCACGAGGTCGGCGCGAAGAAACGCGAGAAGCACGTAACCGCTCCCGAAGAGGATCGAGCCGATCTTCAAGAACACCAAGAAGAGCTTCGTGGCCGAGAACGTAGCAGGGACGGCTGCGGTCGTCCCCAGCGCGACGGGCAAGACGACACGATGGGCGCCGGCCGACGGGCGCCCGTGATCTCGTAGAAGCGCCACGAGCGCGCCCGCTCCAACCAGAACGACGAGCTCCCCCACCCCTGCCAAGGTAGCCGCGATACAGAGCGCTCCAATGAAGGTGTACCACCTGTTCTTGAGGGCCGTCTTCCCGAGCCCAAGGAGGGCTTGAAGCACGACCGCAATGATCACGGGCTTGACGCCGTAGAGCACTCCTCGTGCTTGCGGCACCGTCCCCAACCGCACATAGAGCCACGCGAGCGCAAAGCTGATGGCGGCGGCCGGGACGATGAAGCAAGCACCCGCGACCAGGAGCCCGCGAAAGCCCGCTCTTTGGTTCCCGATATGAATGGCGAGCTCCGTCGAGTTGGGTCCGGGGATGAGATGCGTTGCGCCGAGGAGGTCGAGAAACTCTTCGGACGTGAGCCACTTGCGCCGCTCGACGACTTCGTTCTGCATCATGGCAATGTGCGCTGCAGGGCCACCCAACGCGGTGAATCCCAGGCGCAGGAAGAGCCTCGCCACCTCCGTAAGACTGCCCTTCTCCGGTCCGCTCTCGTCGCCCCTCACGTCGCGCTCTCCTCATCGTTCGTCCCGAGCATGGCGGACGTACCGGACGCACCTTAGCGTGGAGGTCCGAAGTGGGCACGGGTCTACTGCGCATTCTCCCAGCCCGAGGCCGCCTTTTTTGCGCGCCGCGCAAACCATGCGCGAGCGAATGACCGAGAACCCAACGGTTTCGCCGAATCGGATCGGCGAAGCATGCGGTACGGAAGCTGCACTCGGGGCGGGATTCCGATCACGGGAGAGGTACGCGCATGAGCATCGACTACTCGTCCAAGATTCCGAACAACGTTGATCTTGCGAACAACAAGACGCTGCAACGCGCGCTCGAACAGTGGCAGCCTCACTACCTCGAGTGGTGGAAGGACGTGGGGCCGGTCGAAAGCCGAAACTGGGACGTCTACCTCCGAACGGCCATCAGCGTCGACCCGCAAGGCTGGGCTCACTTCGACTACGTGAAGATGCCCGACTATCGGTGGGGAATCTTCCTCGCGCCGCCACAGGCCGACCGCAAGATTGCCTTTGGAACGCATCGCGGAGCGCCCGTCTGGAACGAGGTGCCTGGCGAATACCGAAGCACACTACGTCGCATCATCGTGACACAGGGCGATACGGAGCCCGCGAGTGTGGAGCAACAGCGCTACCTCGGCATGACGGCGCCTTCGCTCTACGACCTTCGCAACCTCTACCAAGTCAACGTCGAGGAGGGCCGTCATCTATGGGCGATGGTGTACCTGCTTCATGCCTACTTCGGACGCGATGGACGAGACGAAGGCGAGGAGCTCTTGGCGCGTCGCTCGGGCGACGAGAACAAGCCGCGAATCCTCGGAGCCTTCAACGAAAAGACACCCGATTGGCTCTCGTTCTTCATGTTCACGTTCTTGACCGATCGCGACGGCAAGTATCAGCTGGCGGCGCTCGCAGAGAGCGCGTTCGACCCCTTGGCGCGGTCCACGCGCTTCATGCTCACGGAGGAAGCGCATCACCTCTTCGTCGGTGAATCGGGTATCGCGCGCATCCTCCAACGAACGACCGAAGTGATGCTCCAGAACAAAGCGACGGACCCGAAGGCCGTTCGCGCCCTAGGCGTCATCGACATCCCGACCATCCAGCGCTACCTGAACTTCCACTTCAGCGTCACCTTGGACCTCTATGGGTCGGAGGTGTCTTCGAATGCCTCTACGTTCTACACGTCGGGCCTCAAGGG
Source organism: Polyangiaceae bacterium (assembly GCA_046351415.1). Taxonomy (GTDB): domain Bacteria; phylum Myxococcota_A; class Polyangia; order Polyangiales; family Polyangiaceae; genus JABFRG01. The sequence continues at coordinate 90,090 of JAXLYO010000016.1, forward strand.
CCGCTTCGAGGAAGAGAAGATCGACGACGACCACACGCTCGTGAACGGAATCTACAAAGTCCCCGACGTCATCGAAGGCAGCATCGTAGAACGCGACGAAAATGCGCTCATGACGCTGAACGAGCGATTGCGGGACGACTACATCAAGGACTGCCAAGGCGGCGTCGATCGCTGGAACAAGATCTTGGAGCGGGCGGGCGTCGAAGATCGGCTCTACCTCGCGCACAAGGGGTTCAACCGCAAGATCGGTCGCTTCGCGGGCAAGCACATCAGTCCGAAGGGCGAAGTGCTCACAGAAGCCGCGTGGAAGGCGCAGGAAGCGAACTGGCTTCCGACCGAAGAAGACCACGCGTTCATCGCGTCCCTCATGGGACGAGTGATCGAACCCGGCAAGTTCGCCAACTACATTGCCCCGCCCGCACGCGGCATCGGCAATCAGTCGATCGGTTTCACATACGTTCGGTTCAACTGACGACCATTCGGCGAAGCGATGTCCGCTACCGTTCCTCTCTTCCGTCAGCACCTGATCGATCCGGACGTGTGCATCCGCTGCAATACGTGCGAGGAGGTCTGCAAGCCCAAAGCCATTTCCCACGACGCGCGGCAGTACGCCGTGGCGTTCGATCTGTGCAACAGCTGCGGTGACTGCTTGCCGCCTTGCCCCACGGGCGCCATCGACAGCTGGCGGAAGGTGAAGGAGCCCTACAGTCTGGCCGAACAGCTCGCGTGGGATTCCCTGCCGAAGGAAACGGAGGCCACGAAGGAGGACGCCGCTCCCACGAACATGCCGGACGACGTGCTGCGCATCGTCGCCGAAGCTACGCGCTCGACGGGCCCCGTGCCTCCACCGTGGTCGGCCGCCCACCCGTACGTCGGTCTGTTCTCGCCCGATGCCCCTGCCAAGGCGACGGTCGTCGGCAACCTGCGGCTCACGGACGAGAACTCGGACTCGGACATCCGCCACATCGTGCTCGACTTCGCGCGAACGGCGTTTCCCGTCTTGGAGGGGCAGTCGGTCGGCATCATCCCTCCGGGGAAAGACGCATCGGGAAGGCCGCATCACGTGAGGCTCTACTCGATCGCGAGTGCTCGTGACGGAGAGCGCCCGAGGCACAACAACATCGCGCTCACCGTGAAGCGCGTCACCGCAGACCGCGACGGCAAGCCGGTGCGGGGCGTGGCCTCGAACTTCCTCTGCGACCTGAAACGTGGCGACGAAGTGCTCGTCACCGGTCCGTACGGCACGAGCTTCCTCATGCCCAATCACCCGGGCGCCAATCTCTTGATGGTCTGTACCGGAACTGGCGCCGGCCCGATGCGTGCGATGACCGAACGACGTCGGCGTCGCATGGCGCTCCACGAAGGCGGCAAGCTGATGCTGTTCTTCGGTGCAAGACGCCCCGGCGAGCTGCCCTACTTCGGCCCCTTGATGAAGCTTCCCGAGACGCTCATCGACGTGGAGCTGGCGTTCTCCCGCGACCCGAATTTGCCGCGCGAATACGTGCAGGACCGGCTCCGCGCCCGCAGCGAAGACGTCGCGAGCTGGCTCACGGACCCGAACACCTTCGTGTACATCTGTGGTCTGAGGCGCATGGAAGAAGGGGTCCTCGCAACCCTCGAAGAGATCGCAACCGCGCATGGCATCGCGTGGACGCCGCTCCTGGCACAGATGCGACAAGAAGGCCGCTTCCACCTGGAGACGTACTGACCATGGGCTCTCGGAGGCCGAGACCCATCATCGAGCCGTTTCGCATCAAGATGACGGAAGCCATCAAGATGACCCGCGCAGACGAACGCGCGGCAATCTTGGAGCGTGCAGGATACAACCTCTTTGGCATTCGCGCGGAGGACGTCATCATCGACTTGCTGACGGACTCGGGCACGGGCGCCATGAGTGCAGAGCAATGGGCCGCGATGATGCGAGGAGACGAATCCTACGCGGGTGCGCGAAGCTACTATCGATTCGAAGAGGCCGTACATGCTCTCACGGGCATGCCCTTCGTATTTCCGACGCACCAGGGGAGGGCCGCGGAGCGCATCCTCTGCTCCGTCGTGCCCCTCGCAGGCAAAGTCGTTCTGTCGAACGGGCTTTTCGACACGACGCGCGCAAACATCGAAGCGGCAGGCGCGACGGGTATCGATCTCGGCGTTACGGAGGCGCCGGGCGTCTTCGGTGGCAACATGGACATCGCCGCCTTCGAACGCGCCCTCGATAGCCACCCGGTCGCCTTCGTCGTCATGACCGTCACGAACAACACCGTCGGCGGGCAGGCGGTGTCGCTCTCCAACGTCGAAGCCGTCTCCCGTGCCTGTCGCCGAAAGGGCGTGCCGCTCGTCTTGGACGCGTGTCGATTCGCCGAGAACGCGTACCGCATCAAGCAAGACGAGCCGGGCCAAAGCGACCGTTCACTCCTCGACATCGCACGTGCGATGTTCGAGCTCGCAGATGTCTTCACGATGAGCGCCAAGAAGGATGCCATCGTCAACATGGGCGGCATCCTCGGCGTCAGAGACCGCGCGCTCGCCGATGCCATACGCGTCGACCTCATTCGCACCGAGGGTTTTCCCTCGTACGGCGGTCTCGCGGGGCGTGACCTCGAGGCGCTCGCACAAGGGCTCTCGGAAGTGCTCGACGAGTCGTATCTCGCGTATCGCTTCGCGGCGTCTCGCTATCTTGCGACCTGCCTCACGGATGTGGGGTTCAAGGTCGTACTGCCCGCGGCGGCCCATGCAGTCTACATCGATGCGGGCGAAGCATTGCCTCACTTGCCCGCGTCCGAGCTCCCGGGCCAAGCCCTCGCGTGCGCGTTCTATCTTGCGGGCGGTGTGCGCTCTTGCGAGATTGGTGCGCTCATGTTCGGTGCTGCGAGCGCGCCCCGGCAGCTCGTGCGCCTCGCCCTCCCGCGTCGGGTCTACACGCAAAGTCACGTCGACTACGTAGGCGCCGTCGCCGCGGACATCGCGGCCGTTCGCGATCGCCTTCCGGGTCTTCGCATCACCGAAGGCGCAGAAGTTCGCTTGCGACACTTCGTCGCACGCATGCAGCCGACGGCCCCCTTCCCTCCACTCGCGGATTGAGAGACGACGGGAGCCTTCGCGCGGCTCTAGCTCCAGCATGAGGGAGCGACGCCGTTCTGGTAGAGCTCCCTGGTCGCGCTCCCCGAAAGCGTGCCACGACGTGGCACGAATGCGGAAAAGATTGCGGTGCCTCGGGCGCTCGGATCAGATTTCTCGCGCGGCAATTCGCGCGTTTTGGGCCGAATTCGCATGGGGTCGCGGTGGCGTGGAGGTTGCATTCGGGCGGCCATGAAATCGGCTTCCTTCGCAACGCTCGGCATCCCTCTCGTTTCGCTGCTCGTCGCGATCGGAAGTGCGTCGGCATGTACGGTCACCGTCGAGCCGAGCCAATCGGCCGTAAGCGACGCAGCCGTGGACGCGCCTGTCGTCCACACGGACGCCGGAAGCGACGCCTCGACCACCCCCGAGACGTGTCCCGCGCCCCCCGCGATTCCGACCTGCGAGAAAACGACACCGGCCCCCAAAGCCAAGGCGGACATCGCTTCCTTCATCCAAGCGAGCGCGGTTCCCATTCGATGCTCTGCGGCCGCGAACGACAAGCTGTGGGACCTCCGCCATCTCGTGACGCTCTATGGCGGCCAGAAGATGTTCATGGTCGGCGAGGTCCATGGTTCCAACGAAATCGGAATCGTCAGCTCGCGTTTGCTCGAAGAACTCGGGTCGAAGAAGCTGGTCAATGTGCTCGGCTACGAGTTCCCCATGGATGCGGAGGAGAGCTTCCAGAACTACATCGACACCGGCTCCGACCCGCTCGTCGATGAGTACATCGGCCAGATGCCTCCCAACATGTTCGCCGCCATTCTGACGGAGACGGCGAAGGGCCTAAAAAAGCGCGGACTCCCGATTCGATTGGCTGCGGTCGATATCCCCTACCAGCCCGATTACCCCGTCGGCGAGCTGGCGAAGATCGGCAACAAGCTCACGACGCAAAAGAACCTGGTGCTTGGCACCTTGCCTTCGCCGAACAATCCCCCAACCGTCACCGACTTCCAGCAGGTGAACACCTACTTCGACAGCGTCATGGCGAAGAAGACGGAGGTCTGCGCCGAACTCTCCGCGGCCGATTGTGATCGCTTCTTTGCGTACCTCCACGCGCTCTGGGCGGCCACGATGGCTTACGACGAGAACGAGGCGCAGAGCGAGCTGTGGTTCGCACGTCGCGAAGAGGTCATCTACTACAACATGCACGACAAGATGCGCGACCCGGCTGACCGCATGTTCCTTCACATGGGAGCCTTCCACACGAACAAGCACGCGATGTCGGCGGGCAGTCGCATGGCCCACGAGTATGCCCTCACAAAGGGTCAGGTGTTCTCGGTCGGGCCTGCCTACGGCGACGGAAGCGTCATCCACTACGGACAGGATCAGAAGATCCCCGGCGAACCCCGAACGGTCATGAGCGCGCTGACGCACACCCCGCCGCATCCGCTGTACGTTCCCCTCAATCAGCCGAGCGCCGCATGCGTCCAGAATCCTCTCGGCCTCGAAGCGGACGAGGGCGTCGCCGGCGACGCTCTCCGCGGCGAGCTCTACGACGGCTACCTCCATTATGGGAAGCTGACCTCCGAAGCGCATCCGAAAGACGCGACCCTTGGATCGAAGTCCGGAGGATCGAACGTTGCGTCCGTGAGTCCCCGCGTTCTCGCTCTCCAGGCCTTCCGCGAACGTGTCGAACGTCGCGAAGAACGCGCCCTCGAAGCCTCGAAACGAGCACGGCGGCTTCGCGCTCCCTGAGAAGGGCCTGCTGGGTACGCCCGGCGAGCCCTGGCCGTTCCAGTGGAGTTGGAACTTCTTGACGACAATGTAGTCGTGAGTCAAAGCACCTCCTATGAAACGCGCTGGCTACCTTCTTCTCGCTCTTCTCTTCCCCCTCGCCGCCTGCGGAGGCACGACCGAAGAGGAATCGCCGGCGATCGACGACGCGGAGGAGAGCGCGACGGAAGAGGCGCTCACGAGCGGCCGCTATCACTTCGACGTGATCGACCCGAGCGCGACGTGGAACCCTGGCTGCGGCCAGCCTCGTCCGGACGGCCAGCCCTGTCCCTTCGGCCTCTACTTCACGTACACGAAGAACTACATCGACCTCACGTTCACCTATTCCGTTTCGGTGAACAACTCGTCGCACGTCATCACGATCAAGACGGACACGTGGTCGAACAGCACCACGCACTCGCGCGCAGCCGTGTTCCCACAGACCTTCAAGATCCGCTCGTCGAAGATCCAAGCGGGCCAGGCGTATACGGTCGTGACCAAGAACTATCGCGGTCGCGTGCTCGCGCGTGATCAAGTCTTCACGGGTCTGGCGCCGTGAGTAAACGCGTCTAAAGCCCGTCGCCTCTGGCTCGTTCCCCATTGTCACTCCCCGGAGGAAAGGGAGAGTTTCGCAGCCCTCGGAGAGCTCCCTCGACGTCAGCTACATCGCGAGAGCCTCCGAAAGCCGTCGCTGCAACACGGCAAAAATCGGACTGCGAAACGACCTTCGACGTGCGAGCACGATGTCGTGGGCGCTCGCCTGGGCGACATCCTTCGGCGACGAGAGCACACGTAGGGTCGAGGAACGAGACGCGACCCTGGCGGGAAGGAGCGCTGGGACGCGGAGCGTCTCCGCGAGGGAGAGGGCAACTTCAAACGAGTCACACGTGAGAAACGGCACGGACGGGGCACCGTGGGCGCGGATGAATTCACGATAGTAGTCAGGGTAGCCCCGCCGCGGCGCGAGACCGACGTACGTGCCTGCGAGGATGGACGCGCGCGCGCCCGCCTCGGATTCCGTACGATGGTGAACGAAACATAGCGTTTCCTGCGCGACGCGCTTCGCTTCGACCTGCGCGCTCGTCTCATCGGCCACCGCGACTGCGAAATCGATCTCTCCGCGACTTAGTGCGGCAAGAAGGAGCGCCGAACGCCCCGTCGTCACGTCGAAAAGAAGCGGGGCCGAGCCATCGGGCAGCTCGTCGAGCAATCGGGGCAAGACGTGCACCGCGAGACTATCGTACGCGCCGATGCGAATACGCTCAGGCTTCCCTTTGGATGCTTGAGGCGCCAGCGCCAGCATTTCCTCGAGGGGACGGGCAGCTTGCTCAAGGAGCTCACGGGCGAACGGCGTGACGGAAAGACCCTCGCGACCACGTTCGAGCAGCGCCCTCCGATACAGCCCCTCGAGCACTCCCAGCCGCTCCGACAAGGACGACGGAGCGATGCCGAGGCGTGACGCCGCGCCGCGAAGACTTCCCGTCTCACGAACGACGGCGAGCGCGTAGAGCTTCTCGATGTGGGCGAGGAACGGCACTGCGTTGGTGCGGGCAGAGTCGGAGAGCATGCTGTTCGGATACTCCGAATTGACTGTTCGATCAAACCGAACGAAACGGAACGACCGGGACCAGCGTAGGGAGGCTCGAAAGGAATCTCCATCATGACTTCAGAAAAGACCTATCTTGCGCTCGCTGTCGCCTCGCTCTTTGCGACCGCCGCGTGCGGGAGCTCCTCCCCCACCGGTACGCAAACGCAGGCACAGACCGTCAAATGCGTGGGCGTGAACTCCTGCAAAGGCACGAGCGAGTGCCAAAGCTCCGACGGAAAAAGCGCATGTCAGGGCCAAAACGAGTGCAAAGGCCAGGGCTGGATCACCGTCCCCTCCGCCAAGGACTGCTCGGACAAGGGTGGGTACGTCTACGGCACGAAGCCGTCCGCCACACCCGACGCCGGTAGTGTCGACAGCGCAAGGAACGATGCGACCGCGCAGGCAAAGATCAAATGCGACGGCATCAATGCGTGCAAGGGACAAGGCGCTTGTACCGGAGCAGCCAATGCGTGCCAGGGGCAGAATGATTGCCAAGGAAAGGGGTGGCTGGAAGTGCCGTCCGAGGCGGATTGTCTCGGCAAGGGCGGAACTCTCCACAAGGGCTGAGCGTGACAACCTCGGTCGGAGTTGGCCTCCGGACTTCTCATTACGACACGTGGCTCGCAGGAGAGGCGCGAGCCACGTTTGTCGAGGGGATCTCCGAGAATTTCTCGGGGCGCGGTGGACGACCGCGCGCCGTTCTCGAATGTGTTCGCAAGGACGCGGACCTGGCGCTCCACGGCGTGTCTCTCTCCATCGGCGGGACAGATCCACTCGACCGAGCGTATTTGCGCGAGATTCGCGAGCTCGTCCGAGCGAGCGAGCCACGATTCGTTTCGGACCACCTTTGCTTTGGAACGGCTCACGGCGTGTCCGCTCACGATCTCTTGCCACTGCCTCGAACCGAAGAAACGCTGGCGCACGTGGTCTCCCGGGTCTCCGAAGTCCAGGAGGTTCTCGGGCGCCGCATCGCTCTCGAGAATGTTTCCAGCTATCTCGAGTACGCGCACAACGAGTTCGACGAGTGCACGTTCGTCCGGGAGGTCGCCGCGAGAGCAGACTGCCTGCTGCTCATCGACGTCAACAACATCGTCGTCTCCGCACACAATCACGGTTTCGACGCAAAAGCATACTTGGGGAGTCTTCCAGCGGAGCGTGTGGCCTACCTGCACGTCGCCGGACACAGTACCCGCCGAGGGTATCGCTTCGATGACCATGCGAGCCCTCCTGATGCGGAGGTGAAAGGTCTATTCACCGTCGCTCTCGAAATGTTCGGGGCAGTCCCGGCGATCTTCGAGTGGGACGAAAACGTCCCCACGCTCGCAGCTTATCTGCAGCTTGCAGAGGAAATTGCACGATGCTCGCCCTAGCGCCCTTTCAAGAACTGTTTCTGAACACCCTGCGCTTCAAGGAGACGCCGTCCGCGCTCGCGGACAACGTCCGTGGTGCGGGCGATCTTTCCCCAACCGAGGCCCTCGATGTCTATCGCCAGATGTACTGGTTTCGACTGGTCGATGCCCACTTCGCATTGTTTCCAGCGCTTGCGGTCTGGCTGGGGAAGGCGAAGTTCGTGCGTCTCGTGACCTCTTGCCTTACCCAAAGCCCTTCCCACACGCCCGTTCTCGAACGTCTCGCGCGCCCATTCGCCGACCGCAGTCGAGAAGTTTTGGAACCCGAATGCGTCTCGTCCGACCTATGCGCCATCGAAGCCGCGGTCATCGACAGCCTACTCGCCCCGGATCCAGAAGGAGAGTTGCTCGCCCCTCTCCATACGCAACGGCCCGGCTTCGAGCACTTCCGGATGCGTGTCGTCCCCTCCCTGTCCGTCATACAAGCGAGTCGAAAAGCCATCGAGCACTTCGAATCCAGCGCCAAGTTGGAGCCGACCGACGAGGGCCTTTCAACGGGCGGTGGCGGCGACACCGCTTTCGAACGCGAACGCGCACACTACGTTCTCGTACGACCGCGACTACACGTGCACCACCTGCTCGTATCGCCGCTCGAGACCGAACTTCTCTCGAGGGCAAAAGAGGGAGTGTCTGTGGGGGACGTACTGGCGACCCTCGAAGAAGAACGGGGCGACGTGAAGGGCGTGTTCGAGAGGCTCGTCACGTTCATGAACCTCGGTCTTTTCGTCATGGAGGCGTCATGAAAACGGCCATGCTCATCGCGGCTTTAGGCGGTTGGCTCGCGGCGTGTAGCAGTCCGGAGAGCACGCCGGTGGACCGAAATGCGACAGGCCCCTTGATGCGAAGCGGGGAAAACTGTTTGTCCTGTCACCGAACAGGAGGCCAGGCCGCGCGTCGCGTGTGGACCGCAGCAGGCACGGTATATCCTCGCGCCGATTCAGCGGTATCCGAAGGGGTCGAAGGTGTGACGGTTCGTATAGAAGACAGTACAGGCAAACGGGTCACACTCGTCACGAACGCCGTCGGCAACTTCTATACTTCCGAGCCTCTCGCAAAGCCTCTTTCTATGCGTGTCGAGTACGATGGAAAGGAACGAGCGATGCCGATTCCCCTCGACGCCGAGGGGGCATGCAATGCGTGTCACTCTAGTCCCGACGCAATCGGAGGCGCCGCGGGTCGCATTCGAATTCCGTGACTCGAAGGCCGTCGTTCATGTAGGCTGCGAACGTACACTTCGACGTAGGGTGCAGTGCGCAGCCGCTGCAGGAAAGTAGATGGTCGGGCCGCCATCTCGATCAGCCATCGCGCTGAGGAGATCCCGTATGTCCAAAGGTTCGTCAGAGAACTTTCCTCTCCAATCATCCCCCCCGGGGGCCTGGGAGCCCTTGTTGCGCCTGCGCCAATTGGCGCGGCGCCCACTCGATCGGTTTCTGCGTATCGAAGCAGCGAGTGGTATCCTCTTGCTCGCGGCGGCGCTCGTCGCGCTCGCACTGGCGAATTCGCCCTGGGGCGATGCGTACGTACGCTTTTGGCGCGCACCTGTCGGTATTGGCGTGGGTCCGCTGTCGTTCGAGCGCCCGTTGGAATGGTTCGTCAATGACGGACTCATGGTCATCTTCTTCTTTGTCGTCGGCATGGAAATCCGACGTGAGGTCCATCGAGGGGAGCTCTCCACGGGACAACGGGCGGCGCTTCCTTTGGCTGGAGCGCTGGGCGGAATGCTCGTACCGGCGGCCATGTATCTTCTCCTTGCCGGAACTGCGCGCACAAGGCCCGGCTGGGGAACTCCAATGGCAACCGACATCGCTTTTGCGCTCGGGGTCCTCTCTCTTTTGGGCGCCCGTGTGCCCGCCGCATTGCGCGTGCTCCTCCTCGCGCTAGCCGTCATCGATGATCTCGGTGCCATTGTCGTCATCGCGCTGTTCTATTCGTCAGGGATCTCGCTCGTGGGCCTATTCGTAGCGGCGAGCGCGACGGTCGGCATCTTTGGACTTCAGCGGCTCGGGGTCCGCGCGAAGTTTCCGTATGTGGTGACGGCGCTCGTCGTATGGGCCGGAACCTATCGCGCCGGGGTCCATCCAACGATTGCTGGCGTCATCGTTGGCCTCATCACGCCCGTTCGGGCGTGGCTCGGTCCAAGCGGCTTTGTCGAAGGAGTGCGGCGCGAACTCGAAGGCCTCAGGCTAGAGCGCGATGGAGCTGACGACACGCATGAGGTCGAGACGTTCATGGACCACATCGATGCCGCACGCCGAGAGGCTCAGTCTCCCGCCGAAAGTTTAATCAAAACACTCCACCCTTGGGTCGCCTTCGGCATCATGCCAGTCTTCGCATTGGCAAACGCAGGGGTGCGTATCTCTGGTGGCACCAGCGACGTCACGTCTCAATCCGTCACGACGGCGGTGGCACTCTCGCTCGTCGCGGGAAAGCCGATAGGCGTGCTCGTCGCGAGCTGGCTCGTCTTGCAGCTGCGCATAGCCGTGCTTCCGACAGGAATTTCCTTCCGCCATCTCGTGCTCCTTGGCGCTGTTGCTGGCATTGGCTTTACGATGTCCATCTTCATCGCGCAGCTCGCGTTCACGGACGCCCGACTGCTGGGCGCGGCCAAAATCGGCGTCCTCGTCGCAAGCGGAGCGGCAGCGACGATCGCGCTCATGCTCGGCTTCGTCCTTCTCAAGGCTCGGGCGACGCCTGGAGAAGCGCAGACGGCGCACGAAGCCGAATCGTCCACGGATCGATGAGCTTCGCTAAGAACCCAAGCGACTCCGCGAATCTTGCACGTCTCTAGCCGCCCGGCTCTTCCTCGGTCACATCGACTCGACGGTCGAGTGACCAAGTGGGTTCATCGGTCCCGACCGCGTCCATCTCCCCACGTGACGTGGCGGGAAGGCGATCCGACGGTACGCCCCTCGAGACCAAATACGACGCAACAGCCTGCGCGCGGGAGGTACCGAGCGCCATGTTGTAGTCGAATTCTCCTCGCGGATCGGTGTGCCCCACGAGCCGCAGTCGCTGGTTGCGGAGAGCTCCGCTGAGCATGCACTGAGCCAACACATCAAGGGACTCTCGGCCTTCGTGCCTCAGAGAGGCGGAGTCGAAGTCGAACTTGGGCGCCCGGTCGTGCGACGACATACCGCACTTTTCTCTTGTCGTTTCGCCGATGGCAACTGTGTCGCCACGAGCCTCTCCCTCCGCATCTCGGCCTGCAGCCGTGATTTGCGTAGGAAACTCAGGGAGGGCCTTAGGGCCCGAGCACGCGAGAAGACCGCTCAGCCCCGCGAGCACCAGCAAGCTTTTGTTCGTCATGGACATGTTCTTCTTCCCTTCGAGAAACGATTCACCCTGTGCTGCGCTGTGGCATTAGGCGGCGAGACGATGTCAGTGGGCGTCGTGCCGTGCGCGAACGCGCTCACGGCTGCGTCGGAACGTTCGCTCGAGCGTCCGAGCGGCCGCTGAAATCGCCTCGTACTCGGACTCAGCTTTCGTCCGAACAACAAAGCTGTGCCCGCTGTGCTGCCACAGCCGCACACGACAGCTGAAAAGGCATCCTACGGGCTCGACCCGCACGCACATGCGAGAAATACTGTCTTCGAGGTGATCGAGGCTCGCCTGAAACTTGCGCTCGATCCAGCGACCCGTGTCGACGGATTGATAGGAGTGAATGCGCGTTTCGATCGTCATCATGAGTGCACCTTGTTGTTCCCTTCTACCTTGAACGTAGGAACCGGTACTCATGTCGACAATGTCGAAATATTCGCATAACATGTTACTAATACCGACATGGAATGGCTCAACTACCACCACCTTTTCTACTTCTGGCGCATCGCTCGGGAGGGGGGCTTGGCACGAGCTGCCGAGCAACTCCACGTCACGCATTCGACGCTCAGCACGCAGCTTCGGTCGCTTGAAGAGTTCTTTGGTGGGGCACTTTTCGAACGACGCGGTCGACGTCTCGTGCTCACTGCGCTCGGGGAGGAGATTGCGTCCTTTGCGGACGACATCTTTCGCATCGGGTCGGAGCTCGTGGACGCAGCGCGCGGTCGTTCGAACGAGCGCAGACTCGCGCTCCGCATCGGCGTCGTGAGCTCGATGCCGAAGAGCGTGGCCTACGGCCTCGTCGAGCCAGCTCTCTCGGTGCCAAACTACGGCTCCATCGTCGCGAGACAAGACCGATTGGAGCGTCTGCTGGAAGAGATGGCTGCTGGTCGGCTCCACTTGGTTCTCTCCGACGTCGCGCCACCGGAAGCGAGCGCGCAGCGCGTATTCGCCCATCTCCTAGGCGAGTCTTCGCTGCTGCTCTATGGCACCCCCAACCTCGCGAAGCGTTGCAAAAAGAACTTCCCCGAATCCCTCGAGGGCGCGCCGCTGCTCGTACCAACAGGTCAAGCCTCGCTCCGTCGACAACTTGATCGCTGGCTCGTTCAGCGCGGCATCAACGTACGCATTGCCGGCGAGTTCGACGATGCAGGACTCATGCGCATCGCAGGTGCGCGTGGCCTGGGGCTTCTTCCTGTACGCGCCGCGCTTCGTACCGAGGTCGAGGAAAGCTACAAGTTGGAGCTCGTGGGTCCGCTGACCGACGTCATCGAATCGTACTACGTCATCTCCCTCGAGCGACGCGTTCGGCACCCTGCGGTCAGCGCGCTCATCGAACACGCGCGCATAGAGTTGGCGTTGCCTTCAAGCACCGGCACGCGAGCGAAGGGGCGCCCTACGCGGAAAAAACCCGCAGTGCGAGACTCCAAGGCGGCAGCAGGTACTTCTCCGCAGCCAGCGCGTCTCGTAGGCCGATGAACGGCTCTGCTGCCTGGCTGAACTTTTCCTTACGTCGACCTCGATCGCGTGTCGTTCGCGACGGCTGTCTGCTTCCTTTCGAGTTGCGCAACCAGCGCCGAAAGGACCCGCTCGGTTCCGCGCACGTCTTCGGGGTCCGCTGCGTGGATCGCCTCTTCGACCGCGCCTTCCACGGTTTCTTCGTCGGGAACGTCTAGCGACCTTCCGCGGGAGGTGAGGCCGACACGCACCCTCCGTCGATCGGTGGTGTCCTGCCTTCGCTCGATCAGGCCTCGTGCCTCGAGTCGGGCGAGCATCGTCGAAAGGGTGCCTCGGTCTACGTGGAGTGTGTCGGCGAGCTTGCCGGCGGTCACACCTGGGAAGCGGCCCACAAGTCGAAGAACGGTACGTTGTTGGAAGGTCACACCAAGTCGAACTGTCATTTCTCGTGAGCGCGCCTCAATCGCATGATTGAGCGCCCAGATCGTCCGGAGAAAACTCTGTGCGACGTCGAGTGGAAGGCTTGCGTGTTTTGGGTCAGAGTTCATGGTTGGCGCTGGAACTGTTCGAGGTGGCCGAGGCGAGAATGCGAATCCGATCGCGACCTTCGCCCTTCGCAGCATAGAGCGCTTGGTCAGCCCGTTGAATCGCCTCCTCGACCGTCCCGCCCGGATCCATATCGCACATCCCCATAGAGAGGGTCACCGACGCGATTCCCAGGTCCTGGCCCAGGCCACGCGCCTCGTGGAGAATTCGCTCCAGGACGGGCACGGCGTTGTCGGGAGTCACGTCCTGCAGACACAGCAAAAACTCATCGCCACCGTAGCGAAAGAGGTGGTCGGAAGGTCGTATTTGCCGCCGAATTTGGCGCGTGAGCCGGCGAAGCACTTCGTCACCCGCTGGGTGGCCAAGCGTATCGTTCAAGGTTTTAAAGTGATCGATATCTATCATCACGAGACACGCGCTTCCGCCCCCCTCACGCAGCCGATCGAGCTCGTCCTCGAGTCGACGTTCCATCGAACGCCGATTGGCCACATCGGTCAAGGGATCTCGATCGGCCAGCCGACTCCGTAACGTGCGTTCGAAATCGAGGACTGCGCGCGTGAAAGTCTCGGATGTGCGCGCGAATCCGTCATACTCCCAGGCCTGAATCGCCCGACCCGCTTCCACCGCCGCCGCCAAGCATCGTCCCTCCTCATGCACCGCTTTGTGCAGCTGCCCCATCGAGACGAGGGGGACGGAAACCTCCTGCGATGATGCGACGGCTTGCGCGAGAGCCTCCGCGTGCCACAAGCCAAAACGACACAAAAGATGCCCCGCAGGTCCGGAATAGGCAGCGTCAGCGGGCAATCGACACAGCACGTGCCGGTGCCAACGCAGGACCCAGCCACGATGTGCACGCCCGGCGGCCACCACCTCGTGAAGAAGTTGCTCCGGCTCAAGGCCCTCCGCGCGAATGCCACTCTCCTTCATTCTTGGCGGCTCCTTCCGTCGACATCAAGCGAACGTTCGTGCGCGCACCGAATGAGGACGTCGAGAAACGAATCCACGTCTCGCTGCGAAGCCAGACAATACGACGCCGCGGAACGACGAGATCGTCCAACGCGAACCGAGAGAAGGCGACCGGGTTCGTCTATCGAAAAGACGTCTTCGTCGGTGACGTCGTCCCCCACAAAGATAGCAGTGTCTGCGCCGACCGCACCTCTAAGCTGTTGTACCGCAACGCCTTTGTGAGGCGCGCCCTCCGGTAGAACGTTCAGGACGAGTTTCCCCTCGACGAGACGGAGCGCCCCGTCCAGAAGCGAAATGGCGCGCTCGATGCGCGCCTTCGCATCGCGACGAGACCGCGCTTTTCTGTAGTGAACGGCGATGGAGGCTCCCTTCTCCTCGATCTCCACACCCCCAACGCCGGCCAGCTGCCGACGGAGCGTTGCGGCCCAGGCGCGCACCAGATTCGCGTGTTGGGACCTCCCCTTCCCGTACTCGCTCCCGTGGTTGCCGACAACCGCCGCAAAGCGAATCGGCGCAAGCCGCATCGCGACGTCATTTCGCGAGCGACCGGAAATGACGACGCAAGGATACAGGGCAGCGAGTAGCGTGAGGCGTGTCCGGGTCGAGACTCGAAGCTTCGCGGCAGACGGCTCACGAACGATAGGAGCCAACGTTCCGTCGAAGTCAAAAGCAACCATGACGTTGGACCAGGCAAACTGCTCCAGCACGGGGATGTTCGCGCGCGAAAGGATATTTTTCACCCCACCCCCCGAGCGCTGCTCCAGCTGCGCGAAAGCTTGCCTTCGAGCCTGTCCCTTCGGCGGAGAGACGCAGCGTCGACCAGCATGCGTCCGGCCCATCGGTAAACGTTGAGTTCACTCACGAGCGTTCGCATCGCATGCATGCGGTCTCGCTGCTCGTCGGCGCCCATGCTGAGGGCAGCCGACATCGCAGAGCTCGCCTGCTCCAAGTCGTACGGGTTCACCACCAACGCTTCCGTCAGCTCGCGCGCAGCGCCTGTGAATTGACTGAGTATGAGTACGCCCTTTTCGTCGCTTCGCGCCGCCACGAACTCTTTCGCGACGAGATTCATCCCATCGTGAAGGCTGCTGACATAACAGAAGTCTGCGGCACGATAGTATCGGTAGACCGTGGGAGGCTCATGATGGGATCGAAGGAGCGCGATCGGACGATAGTCTCCGTTTCCGAACCTACGATTGATTCGCTCTGCAACGCGCTCGACCGTATCGTTGAGATCTTGGTAGCGCTCGATGCGCGTTCGGCTAGGCGCGGCAAGCTGCGCGAACGTCAGGCGGCCGCGATACTCAGGGTGACGCTCAAGCAAACGCTCGACGGCCAACAATCGTTCTTCGATCCCTTTCGTATAATCGAGACGGTCAATGCCAATCCCCAAGAGAGCGTCTGGTGCCAATCCCAACAACTTGAAAACGTGCGCGCGACAGTCCTCGGCTGACGGCGTGCTCTCGAGCCAGTGAACGGGCCATTCAATCGAGATTGGATACGGTCGGATCAAGGTCTGCCTAGCGCCTTGAACGACGGCGCTGTGTTCTCGATCGATGCGCGATTCGACGAATGTATCGACCGCATCGAGAAAATGATTGCAGTGCTGTTGGGTGTGGAACCCGACGATGCTCGAACCCAAGATTCCCTCGATGAGTTCGTTGCGCCAAGGGCAGATCCCGAAGCGCTCCGCGTTTGGCCACGGGACATGCCAGAACGTCAAGATCGTCGCCCGCGGGAGACGTTTTCGAATCATGCGAGGCGCGAGAGCGAAGTGATAGTCCTGCACGAGGATAATCGGATCGTCTCTGTCGACCTCCGAACACGCAGCGTCCGCGAAGCGCTGGTTGATGTCGCGGTAGTGTTCCCAATCCTCTGCGCGAAATACGGGTCGCGTGTGGGCGACGTGACAGAGGGGCCAGAGTCCTTCGTTCGAGAATCCGTAGTAATAGCCCCGCTCCTCCTCGTCGGTAAGCCATACTCTACGAATGGCAAAGTCCTCGTCACCCGGTGGAACGAGTACGCGGGAATGGGCGTCGACGGTATCTCGATCCGCGGAGCCACTCCCGTGAGCAACCCAAACGCCCGAGCACGCGCGAACGACTGGCTCGAGCGCCGTTACCAGACCACTCGCTGGGTGGAGCACCTTGATGTCGCCGTTTTCCGTTCTTTCATGGATGTACGGTTCCCGATTCGCGACGATGACGATGCGCTCTCCTTCGAGGTGCTCACGGAGCGAACTCTTTAGTCTCTGAGGTGTCCAACGAAAACCATTTGGTTCGGCGTCCCCCATCGACGCCAGTCGCTCGGATAGCTCCCGTACGTCTCGCAACAATGGCTGGAACGCCGGCACGCGCTCTCCGCGAAGCGCGCGACGAAAGTTTTCGATGAACCCATGCCACGACAGCCTTGCGGCAATCAGTGCGACGGCCATCGACCCGAGGATCGCAATGGCGAAGGCAACGAAAAGCACGTTGCGTGTCGCCGCCTCTCGTCGATCCGCGTAACTCAAGTCGTGGACGAGAATGGCCACCCCGAGCAGGTTGCCCCCTTCTGTCACCGGAATTCCGCTCACCCGAACCGATCCACCGCGGAGCGTACGCCGTGCCCCTGTTTGCTCCCCTCGCAGCGCGCCTGCGAGCATTTCATCGGCGCACGAAATGTCGGTCGGAAAGCCATTCGTCTTTGCGAGAGCCATTCCTCGCGTATCGCAGGCCGCGACGGCCATGATCCTCTCGTCTCTCGCGATGTCGGAAAGCGACTCTTCCAAAGCATGAGCGAGTTGCCAGTTTGCGACCAAGGTGGGCCTCGCACTGCTTACGACCACTCGAGCACGAAGCTCGACGTCGGTGTCGAGCCAACGACGGCTGGTGCTCACGACCCACTCGTAAGTCCCCCAACAAAGGGCGCCCAGCCCCAGAATGAGAATGAGGAGGAATCGAACGACACGCGTCATGAAGATAGCCATACGCAATAATTAGTTGGATATCCAATCAATTTCCTGATAAGGTATGTTCATGCGCCTGGAGGAACTTGGAATCATTGGGAATTGCCAAATCTCCGCGCTGGTCCATGTCAGCGGCTCGCTTGTATGGGCGTGTATGCCACGCTTCGACGCAGAGCCTCTATTCGGCGCGTTGCTCGATGAGCGCGACGGCGGCCTGTTCGCTATCTCACCGGCCGATGCTCGGCCGGGAATCCAGCGATACATCGTCAATACGAACGTCCTCGAAACCCATTTCGAGGGAGATGGGTGGGCTTTTCGCGTGATCGATTTTGCGCCACGCTTCGTTCTCCATGGACGTTCGTTTCGTCCCACCAAGATCGTCCGCATCGTCGATCCCATCCACGGAATCGCTCCGATCACCGCTCGATGCGACCCACGGCTAGGTTGGTCCAAAGGTGTCCCGCAGAAAATCCAGGGTTCGAATCACCTGACCTATGCGGGCTTCGCAGCGGAGGTCCGGCTGACTACCGACGTGCCCCTGTCCTATCTCGATGGCTCGAGCTTCGCGCTTACCGAGCGTAAGCACTTCGTCCTCTCGTGGGGGGAGCCCGTGGAGGAGCCACTCGCCCCTCTCTGCGAGCGATTTCTCTCGGAAACGCGACGCTATTGGGAGCGATGGGTCAAACATTGCAACGTGCCACCGCGGTACCAGCAGGAAGTCATCCGGTCCGCCTTGACACTGAAGCTGCACTGCTTCGAGGACACCGGCGCGATAGTCGCCGCGATGACGACTTCACTTCCGGAAAGCCCAGGCGCCGGACGAACCTGGGATTATCGCCACTGCTGGCTCAGGGACTCCTTCTACACACTCAATGCCCTTCGACTTCTCGGACACTTCGAGGAACGTGAACAGTTCATCGAGTTTCTCCTCAACGTCGTTGCGACAACGCCCACATTGGACTTGGCGCCGGTCTACCGAATCGATGGTCGGGCAGATCTCGACGAAACGGTACTCATGCATTGGCCGGGATACCTAGGCGAAGGACCCGTGCGCGTCGGCAATGGCGCCGCTCTCCACCAGCAATACGACGTCTACGGCGAAATGGTCCTCGCACTTTCGCGGGTGTTCTTCGACGACCGATTCGAAAAGGAGCGCACGCCATCCGTTTGGAACCTGCTCGTGGCGCTCGCCCGTAAGGCGGTCGCGGTGGCGGGTACTCCAGACGCGGGAATCTGGGAGCTTCGGACCGAATGGCAACCTCAAACCTTCTCGTCGTTGATGTGCTGGGCAGCTGCCGACCGTGCTGCTCGCATTGCCGCTACGCGGGAACCTGCGCTGCAGTCTGAGTTCGAGGAGGCGGCGCGTGCGATTCGAGCGCAGATCTTGGACCAAGCGTGGAACGCGGAAAAAGCCTCGCTCGTGGCGACCTACGGAGGGACGGATATCGACGCCGCGCTTCTACAGGCAGCACCGCTGCGCTTGCTCGACCCGCGCGATCCTCGTCTTTCGAGCACCATCGATGCCGTCATGCGCGAACTCGGTAAGGACGGTTGGCTTCTGCGCTATCGCGTCGACGATGGCTTCGGGACGCCGGAAGTGGCGTTCGTCCTGTGTACCTTTTGGCTCGTGGAGGCGCTCTGCGTCGTAGGTCGGACGTCCGAGGCGAAGGTCGTCATGGACCGGGCGTGCAACGCCCTATCGCCACTCCTGCTGCTCGCGGAAGATTGGGACCCGACGACCAGACGATTGTGGGGCAACTTTCCCCAAACGTATTCCCATGTGGGGTTGATCCACGCCGCGTTCGCCGTTTCCCCACAATGGTCCGAGGTTCTTTAGCGGCCGTCGTCTGTGAAGATACTCGAGCGAGCTGAGGATAGGAGCTCATGGAGGATACGCTCACGTCGGATTTCGAAACCTTGGCTCCCACCGCGAGCCTCGCAGCGACCTTCGCGTAATCAATCACCGTTGGCTGAAACAACCACCGGGGAGAGCTCCCGCGAGGAAGGGTCACGAGCGGGCGATATCGCTTCGACCTCGTGAGCCCGATGGCAACGTCGGAACCCCGGCTGCGGCCAGCCTCGCGCGACGGATCGCCTCAGGCCCCCGCGGCAAGTAGCACGGGCTGGAGTTGATCGAGCAGCATGGACGCCGTTCGCGCATCGGGCATGCCGGCAACGATGCGGACGTCGTCGCTGGGTTGTGCCAGCACCGCCACCCGCAGCTCTTCGATCATGTCGATGCGTGCCCGTTGCACCTGCTGGCGCTCCCTTGGCGTGAGTTTCGTGTGCACCCAATCGGCGATCGCCCACGAAAGTTCGGCGTGCTCGATTTCCTCGTCTCGAATGGTGCGGAAGACCGCGGCCACATCGGGGTCTTGTGCGTGCTTGGCTTGGTAGGCGGCGACGAGCGCACCGTAGGCCTCGCGAATGCAACCTTCACGGGCGTTTTCGATCGCAAAGCCGAGGAGGGTCGGGAGCGCACCAGACTCCACGCAGACCGGCGTCTTCGGAACGCCTCCGAAGCGACGCGCAAGACGGGTCGTCGCCGCAGCATGCCGAACTTCGTCCGCCCGTGCCTTGCGGACGCGAAGTCGCAAGTCGGGAGGCGCCCCGAACGCTCGCAAGTGCCCCTGAAGCTCGTCGAAAGCAAGGACCGCTGCTGCTTCCATGAAGGCAATCTCTGCGAAGTGCGCCGAGAGCGAGCGGAGCCACGGCTCAGGAGCCATGACGAGTCCACTCGGACGCCGGCCTTCCGCGCAATTCGAGTCCGGCGAGGTGATTTCTCTGTACGAGCCGCGCTGAACGTCTCCCTCGCGAGAAACGGTGAAGAGGGTCTCACCTTTGCTCCCGCAGCTCGACGAAAGCGTCTTCACCACGTAGCTGGTCGCGTTCGAACTCACGTTCGCGTCATTGCAGACGACGCTGTCGTCGTAGACGACCTGGACGAGAGCGACCGCTTCTTGCGCAGATTCGAGCGGCGCGACCGCTTTCGCGAATGCAGCTTGCGTGGCCACGAGGAAGACTTCGTCTCCGCGCGTGCCGACGCCATAGTGTGGAGGGCTCGGCCCTTCCATGCTCGTCGAGTGACTCCACCCGGTGTTCGACTTGGTCTCTGTGACTTTCGCAAGGCACGCAGGTTTGTCCGTTGCTCCTTTGCAAACTTCTCCGATCACCGTGAGTTTCACGAACTCCGTCGCACTGGTCTGCGAGCGCGCGCGCACCTCGATGCCGTCGATGCCGCTTGCGAGTGTGAACGCGCCGTACGCGAGAGCGCCCGAGCCGGGACACGCGACGGTTTCCTGCATCGCAGTTTCCCCCGCACAGCCGCTCGAGACAGCGAAGCACCCCAGAGACAAGATCGACGGAATGAGACGATGAAGTTGCGGTCGCATGGAAGCAGACTCTGCAAATGGCATTCCGTGCCGTGGCGAGCGTAAGTATCGGTTTTCTCGCAGCTGTCGTGGCACACTTGTGCATGGAGTGGCACAATCACCACGACGAGCGCCGCACTTCGCCGTCGCGTTTCAACGGGCCGTTGTCTTTTCGTAGTGCGCCCCATGCTGCTCGCGGAGGCGATGTTTCAGCATCTTGCCTGTCGCTCCGAGGGGAATGGCGTCGACGAAGACCACATCGTCGGGGATCCACCATTTGACGACGCGCCCTTCGAAGTGCGCAAGTACCTCCTCGCGGGTGAGCGTGGTGTCGGGCTTCTTGACGACGACGAGCAAGGGACGCTCGTCCCACTTGGGATGACGCGCGCCGATGCATGCAGCCATCGCCACGGACGGATGGGACATGGCAACGTTCTCCACGTCGACGGAGCTCACCCACTCCCCGCCCGACTTGATGACGTCTTTGCTGCGATCGGTGATTTGCATGAAACCATCCGGACAGATGGTGGCGACGTCTCCTGTCGGAAACCATCCATCGACGAGGGGGTCACCGCCAGCGTCGTTGAAGTAGCGCGAGAGAACCCACGGTCCACGCACGAGGAGCTCGCCGGAGGTCTTGCCGTCCCAAGGGAGCTCCTTCCCTTCCGGGTCGATCACCTTCATTTCGATGCCGAAGACGGCTCTTCCCTGCTTGCAACGAAGCTCCTTTTGTTTCTCGGGAGGCGCCGACAGGTGCTTCGACTTGAGAATGGACGCAGTCCCAAGAGGGCTCAATTCCGTCATGCCCCAGGCGTGGGTGACTTCGACGTCGTACTTCTCGCGGAACGTTTCGATCATCGCCGGAGGACAGGCCGAGCCTCCGATGATGGTGCGACGCATGGTGCGGAACGAGAGCCCCTTCGCCTCGACGTGTGCGAGCAGCGCTTGCCACACGGTGGGAACGCCTGCGGACACCGTGACGGATTCCGCTTCCATGAGCTCGTAGAGCGAAGCGCCATCGAGCTTGGGCCCCGGGAGCA
Organism: Polyangiaceae bacterium; assembly: GCA_046351415.1. Lineage (GTDB taxonomy): Bacteria > Myxococcota_A > Polyangia > Polyangiales > Polyangiaceae > JABFRG01. The sequence continues at coordinate 111,560 of JAXLYO010000016.1, forward strand.
CGAGCTTCGCCCCCGTCATGCACGCCGCGTAGGGAAGCCCCCACGCGTTCACGTGAAACATAGGCACAACGGGGAGAATGACCTCGCGCGCGGAGCAATTCAGCGAGTCGGGAAGGGCCACGGCAAAGGTATGGAGCAATGTCGACCGATGCGTATAGAGAACACCTTTCGGGTTCCCCGTCGTACCCGAGGTGTAACAAAGCGTGGAAGGTGCGTTCTCGTCGAGCATCGGCCATTCGAACGCGTCGCTCGCATCTGCAACGAGGTCTTCGAAGCAGAGGAGATTCGGAATCTTCGATTCGGGCATGTGAGCGCGATCGGTCATCACCACGAAGTGTCGGATCGCCTTCGCTCGCCCGAAGAGCGACTCTGCGAGGGGCAAAAACGTGAGGTCGAAAAAGAGAACGATGTCCTCCGCGTCGTCCGCGATGAAGAGCAACTGATCGGGATGAAGACGCGGATTGATCGTGTGGAGCACCGCCCCCATGCCTGAAACGGCGTAGTAGAGCTCCATATGACGGTGCCCATTCCATGCGAGCGTGGCCACGCGGGCGCCTCGTTGAACGCCGAGCTTCGTCAGCGCATTCGCGAGCTGCCGCGTTCGCTGCGCCATCTCACGATACGTTTCGCGGTGGATGTCCCCCTCGACCCGGCGTGAGACCACTTCTTGATCGCCGTGGTTACGCTCTGCATGCTTCAGAAGCGAAGAAACGAGAAGGGGCTGGGACATCATCGTGGCTTGCATGCATGGCAGCGTCGCGCGGAGTGGAGCGCCCTGCAAGGCCATCGCACCCGTTCGAGTGTGATCGTGCACGATGGGAGAGGTGGATCAGATAGTCTCCCGGGTAATCCATGCGCATTCGTGCGACGTCGAAACTGTGCAGCACAAACGGGAAAATGCCGGTTCAATGCCCACACGCGCCCACACAGCAAAACAACCTCTCGCGCGCACGGGAGTGACCGCTCTCCCCTCGGAAATTCTAGGGGTTCTCCCCGTCATTTCTCGCGAAGCGTTTGGCGGAAGTCGGCCGTACCGACCGCATCTGGCATGCGTGCTGCAATTGTCTCCCACATGGTGAAACACACGTCGAACGTTCTCTTCGCTCTTCTCTTCTCCGTCGCGGTGCCTGCTGCGGGGTGTGCCGATGCGAGCAGTAGCGAAGGCGCAAACGAGTCGGACCTGACGGGGCAGTCCGTCGTCTGCAAAGGAGGCGAGTTCCGTGCGAGGGCACTCGACGATCGCATGACCGAGAAGCTGCAGGAGTACGACGTAAAGCTCGAGCCTCAAACCGCGATGGCCGTCTTCTTGGGGACGATCTCCGCAACGTTCACCGCTACCGTGACAGACCCGTCCGGAAAGAAGCGCGCGATCGTCGTCCGCCCCGGCAGTACGGATATCGCACCGACGTTCGCCAACGTTTCGAAGGAGCCCGCCACGTATCACCTCAAGGTGGAGCGTTCCGGCGGCCATTCGGGGGATTCCTTCACGGGTATGTGCATGCCCGTCGCGGATGGGACCCTCCCTTCCGGCATTCGGGACGAGGCCGTCTGCAAGGTCGGAAGTGCGTGTACCTTCACGACTGCCTCTGGCGCAAAGAAGCGCGACACGTGCAAAGGTGTCTTCACGAATCTCAGCGCGACGCGCGTTGGGCACTGCGGCGACTGAGCTACTTCGTGCAGGTGAGGTCCAGCTCGGTTGGCGTGAGGTAGAGGTTCACGTAGCCCGATGGGTAGATCTCACGTGCTCCCGGATTGTAGAGATCGCTGCGCGAACCCCGCGCGTCGAGGAGCGGGTAACCCTTCACGTTCGATTGGTCCTTCGTGACTTCTTCCACGTCTTCAAGATGCCAACCTTCGAGCGTCACGAGCTGCGTCTTCTCACCCGTGTCGTAGCGACGGAAGTAGCAGCCGGTGCGATCGGCTTTGTAGATGACTGCGTCGCGAACGCCATCCACCGCGACGTGGCGAATCCATTTTCCGACGAGCCCTTTCTCCCGCTCCGTCAGCGGCGTTGCGCCGGAGGATGAACCGCCGTCCACCGAAGACGAACCTCCGTCTTCGGCGACGCCGCCTTCCGCGGACCCGCCGGAGCTACTGCCCGTGGTCGTGCCAGACGAACAAGAAAGCGCAAGACACGCCAAGACGGCAGGGAGGTATCGGGGCTGGGAGGAAAGCATGACGACATTGCTAGCATCGTTTTCCAGCCGCGCGAGTCGTCGGCACGTTTCTCAGGACTCAGCACTCGTTACGACGCCCATTTGCGACGTCTCTTTTCGAAATGGGTACGGACGCTGCCGCACACTTCGCTCATCATGCGTGGAGCCCGTGAGTCGATTTCCGCTGACGCAGCAAAATTCACGTTCGTCGTGCTGCTCTTGGGGCTCGTCGCTCCCTTCTACGCGCTCGTTGGCTGCGGAATGGCGAGCGCACCCGTCGCTGGCCCCGAGGGAGGGGTAGTTTCCGAGCAGCCTACGCCGAGGCCTCCGACCGAATCTCACGATGCTTCGGCGGATGCCGATGGAACGACGGACGCGTCCGTCGCCGAGCCGGCCTCGCACCTCCACATCGTGAACGACAGTCTGGTGATGCAGGCGGGTTTCCGCTTTTGCGCGTTCGCGAACGCCGGAGCGATTCCACCAGGCCCGTCGGACGTCCTCGATACGCCCGCCTACCCTACGAAGACATTCAACGGCGCGATGGCACCGGGCCTTCCGGTCGGAAGAGGTTACGGCCTACCAGCGCTCGCACCGAGCTACGAAAGTACGCGCATTCGCTTCGTTGCCTACTTCGTCGAGTCCCTCGAGCTTTTCGGGTACGGCAATCTCGGCTGCAAGGCGCTCGTCGCAAAGTCGCACTTCACTCAATCGGACGCAGGTTCGAATCCGAGCGATCTCATCGAGGGACGAGACTTCGACTACGTGGCCGACTTCCCCGCGGGTACGTTCGTCGACCGAAAGAGCTATGCCCTCGTGATGACGGGTTGCGCAAAGACAACGCCCCCCAGCGCGCAAAGCAACTGTCGCGACTTCGACGGCGCGAACCCGACGAGCACGCTCACTTTGTACGCGCGCGAACTCGACGCAACGCCCGCCGCTCCGACGAAGAACCGCGTCCAAGTCATTCATGGCGCCGATCGCGTGCTCATGTTTGGCGAACCAACGCTCAGCTTGTTTGTGGCCTACCCCAACGGTGGCTCACCCCAGCTGGGGCCCATCACTTATGCGAGACTCGGCGCTGCAGACGCAGCAACCGAGGTCGACCCACTGACGAGCACGCAAGCACTCTTCATCCACCTTGCCCAGACGGACGACGCGGACAGCATTCAGGGCGCCGCGGATGCGTCTCAGACTTCCATCGCGACCATCGCCGCAGGAAAGGCCTACACACTCGTCGTCGTCGGGTCTCCGACGGTGCCGCCCGTCGTGAACAATGAACGCAACTACGTTCACATTCATTCGGTACTCGTTCCGAACGAGTGAGTGCGTGGGCCGCGGTAGCGGGGGGAGCAGCGGGGACGCGGAACCTTTGCTGCCAATCACCCGCGCCAGTTGCATCCGTGTACATCACACTGTTTCTCGGTGGTGAAATCCCAGCAGCGAAGGGCCCATTGCATCCATCGACCCCCTCGGAGGAGAACGGCGCGGCGGAGCGTCGCACGAACGAAGCCACAAACGAGAAATGCGAGGTAGGAGAGTGAATTCCTAACTCGCATTCGCGGGGTCAATCTGTAGGCGCGATTGGGATTGAACCAACGACCCCTACCGTGTCAAGGTAGTGCTCTACCACTGAGCTACGCGCCTATTGGAGCGCTCGTTCGTAATCGGGCCTCGGGCTCGTGTCAACGTAAAGCGGGAGGAGGGCGGAAAACAGCCCAAATTCGTGTGGTTTTCGGGATCTCCCGCGGGGGCTTTCTTCGCTCCTCATCGAGCGCCGGTACTGCTCGGCTGCCTACTCGAGCCCGACACCGATGCCACGCATCCGCAGGATGAGCATCGCGACACCGAAGCCGAGCGCAGCGAATACGACGAGCGCTCCGACGATGTAGACCCAGGTGCCGACCCTCTTCTTCTTCTTCCTCGGCGGACGGAAGGCGGAGGGCGATGTGGGGGGCAGGACCTTGGTGCGACCTCCGAGGTCAAGCGGCGCCATCGCGGGCTGCGTTTGGGCGAGGGCGAGCGGAAGGCTCGGATCGTAGTCGGAAGGCGGCGGTGGCGGTGCGGTCACGGGACTCCAAACCGGCGGCGGCGCAACGGGCGGCGGCTGCTTCGGCATGGGCGCGTACGGGTTTGCGTTGCGGGCGCTCGCGGGCGCCGGTGCGAGGGCGAGCTTGCCCCTTCCCTTCGAGGAGCTCGGCGGCTGATCGAACGTCTGAGAACTGACCTCCGTCCGGCCATCGCTTGCCGGATCATCGTCCGGTACGAGGCTGGGGAGTCCGCCGGTGTCGCGCATGCGCGTTGCGGCATCGGACTCTTCGCTCGCGGGATCACGACCATCGTTCAACTTCGGAAGGTCACTCCCGAAGCTGAGACGTTCGACGGGCGCGTCGTGCGTCGTGACGACGGCACCGAGGAGGAGCTGTGCACCGGCGAGGTCCTTCGAGACCTTGTTGACGTTCTGTTGCACGAGGCTCTGCGCGAACTTGGCCACCTCTTGCTCCGTCGCCATGGGCCCCGCGGCCTTGAGCGTCTTCGCAAACGCTTCGGCAGTCGGAAAGCGATTGTCGGGGTTCTCCGCCCAGCAGAGTTTGAGTACCGACAAATACGTTGGCGGCAGAGACTCGGTGTTGCGCGCGTAGCTCTCACCTCGAAGACGCGCACCCAAGATTGCGATCTCGTCTTTGCCCGCGTAAGGCGGCTCGCCACTGAGCGCACAATAGAGCGTCGCACCGAGACCCCACACGTCGGCCCGGCGGTCGGCGCGCCCCAGCTCTTGCTCGGGGGCCACATAACGTGTCTTGCCGCGGACGATACCGATGACCGTGTTTTCGGCGGCGCGATCTTCCGACTTGGCGATGCCGAAGTCGATGACGCACACGCGGCCGGATTGACCGATGAGGATGTTGTGCGGCGTGATGTCGCGGTGCACGACGTTGAGGAGCTCGCCGCGCGCGTTGCGAAGCTCGTGTGCCGTGTGAAGGCCCATGGCCGCGTCATGGAGAATGCGTGCTGCGATGGGCACCGGCAGCTTGCGCTTCTGCTCTTCCATCTGCTGGAGCCACACGAGGAGCGATTCGCCCTCGACCCACTCCATGACGAAGAACGGAACGCCGCGCAGAAGCCCCGCGTCGACGAAGCGGCACACGTTGCGATGCTTGATGAGTTGGAGAATCTTGATCTCGTCGAGCATCATGCGGAAGACATCGTTGTCTCGGCCGTGCTGCGCCAAGATCAGCTTCATCGCATAACGCGTGGGGTCGTTCTCGCGTTGAACGACCCAGACTTCTCCCATGCCTCCTTTGCCCACTCGGCGCATCAGCCGATAGGCTCCGAGCGCCGTGCCCGGCACGAGGGACAAACTGGCACTCATCAAGACTCCACAATGCCGCGGAGAGGCGTGTGGGTGCAAGCTCAGCGATGCATAAAGCCGCGCGTTTTGGCTGATTCTGCCAAATCGGCACTTTTTTCGCGCACCCAAGAACTCCCCACTCTCGGCAATGGTCGAGTAAAGTGAGTGTTTCGTCAGGAGGAGCTTTCGGTTGGATTCGAGTTTTCGCGAACTGCTTGATCTGGTGCTCCGGTGGTTGCACGTCATCGCCGGCATCATGTGGGTCGGGAATTCGCTGCTCTTCAACTGGCTCGACCGAAATCTTCAGAAGCGTGCATCAAAACCGAAGGAGCACATCGGAGATATCTGGCTCCTGCACTCCGGTGCCTTCTACGAAGTCGAAAAGAAGATGCTCGCGCCGGGGCAGATGCCCGACGTCCTGCACTGGTTCAAGTGGCAAAGCTACACGACCTGGTTGAGCGGCATCTCGCTCCTCATCGTCGTCTACTACATGGGCGACGGCGCATATCTCGTCGACGCCGGAGGGAAGTACAGCGTCGACGCTGCGAAAGACATCGGTCTCGGGCTCCTCGCGTTCGGCTTCGCCACGTACGACATCATGTGGCGCACCATCGGCAAGCGCGCCGAGCGTCTCGCCCATGCCCTGACGGTGCTCCTTCTCGTCGCCATCGTCTTCATTGCGACGCACGTCTTCAGCGGTCGCGCGGCCTTCATTCACGTGGGCGCAGCCATCGGCACCTTCATGGCCGGCAACGTGTTCTTCCACATCATCCCTTCGCAGAAGGAACTCGTGGGCGCGACGAAGGCTGGGCGCGAGCAAGACATGTCTTACTCGGTTCGCGCCAAGCAGCGGTCCATCCACAACAACTACCTCACGTTCCCGCTGCTCTTCCTGATGATCTCGAATCATTTTCCGAGCAGCTATGGCAGCTCGAAGAATGCGTTCTTCTTGCTCTTCATCATCTTGGTGGGCGCGTCGATTCGTCACGTCCTCAACATTCGCTTCGACTTCAAGGCATGGCCGCTGGCTTTCGCCACCGTCATGACCATCGGCGTCGTCGGAACCGGATGGTTCTTCGGCGTTCGACAGGGCAAGAGTGGCGGCGGCGGACAGGTAGAGCGGGTCGCCTTCAGCCGCGTGCAGCTCGTCATCCGCGATCGGTGCATGCCCTGCCACTCGGAGCACCCGACCGACCCGACGGTACAGACTGCACCGAACGGCGTCATGTTCGACACCCCGGAACAAATCAAGGCGTACTCCGATCGCATCAAGGTGCGCGCCGTCATCTCGAAGACCATGCCGCAAGGCAACAAGACCGGGATCACCGAAGAGGAGCGCGACCTCCTCGGCAAGTGGATCCTCGGCGGCGCTTCCACGCAGTAGAACGAGAACGATGTTCCGCCTCGACAATCCGATCAAAGAGTACGCCTGGGGATCTCGAGACATCCTGGCGAAACTCGCACATCGGCCGAGCAGCGGAAAACCCGAAGCGGAGCTGTGGATGGGCGCGCACCCTTCGGCCTCTTCGACGCTCGCCGGACGAGGGGTCTCGCTCGCGTCGTGGGTAGAGGAAGACCCCGTGCGTGCGCTGGGCAGCGACATTGCGAAGCGCTTCGGTGAGCTTCCCTACCTTTTCAAAGTGCTCGCGGCAGACAAACCCCTTTCGCTGCAAGCCCATCCGTCGAAACGTCAGGCCGAAGCAGGCTTCCTTCGCGAGAACACGCGTGGTGTTCCCGTGGATGATCCGAAGCGCATCTACAAAGACAAGAACCACAAGCCCGAGCTCGTCGTCGCGATGGGTGACGAGCCTTTCGAAGCGCTCTATGGATTCCGCGAACCGTTCGAGTCGGCGCGCATGCTCCAGGCGATGGTGCACGCGAACAAGCTGCTCGGCCAAAGGCATCAGGCTGCACTCGGCGAGGCGATCGCATCCCTCCATCGCGGGTCCCCGGCCGATGCGATGCGGTGCCTTCTCGAGATGCCTGCGCAACTCAAGAAGACGTTTGCGCGCGACGCCGCCGAGGCATGCGCAAACCTCGAGGGCCCTTCGTTCGAGTGGGCGTGCAAGCTGGAAGCCGAGTACCCCGAAGACGTCGGTGCGGTCATCTCGCTCCTCTTGAACTATGTGAAGCTCTCACCAGGCGAGGGGCTCTACCTACCTGCGGGTAATCTGCACGCATATTTGAAAGGCGCGGCCATTGAGCTCATGGCCAATTCCGACAACGTCCTCCGCGGCGGCCTCACACCGAAGCACGTCGACGTGAAGGAGCTCCTTGCCATCGTCGAGAATCGCGCCATCACGGCTGCCCCCCTTCATCCGACGGAAGTCCGTCCCGGCGCGTTTCGTTACGACCTCGGTGCGCGAGGCCCGGAAGAATTCGAACTCTGGCGCTTCGACCTGACCGTTGGCGCAGAGCACACGGTTCCGGGGGGTCCGAGCATCGTTCTCGCTTCCCGAAGTAGCTGCGAGGTACACGGAAGCGCAGGAAGCATGACCCTCGAACAGGGCGCTTCCTGCTTCATTTCCGCAGAAGAGAGCGGCCAACCCATTCACGTTCGCCATGTCCGCTCGGCAGTTGGCGAGGACGAATCCGTCGTGCACTGTGCGACCGTGCCGATGAAGCGGGGCCCCACCGGGTGAGCCTCGTCCTATCCATCTCGCAGGAGAAGGCAAATGTGTGCGGTTGTGCGGCGTTGGCCCGTTTTCGGGGGGCGAACGGCTTGCAGCGCATGGCGAGTTCGCATTGTGCCGGAAGCGTGGTTGGCGTAAATTCTGCTTTCCTGCCTGGTGCATGACGATGGCCGCAGATCGACCGCCCACCCAACGGCCTCCGATGCCCCCCAAGGCATCCGTGGCGCCGCCGCGTCCAACGTCGACGCCGCCGCCGGCGATTCCGCGCGCCCAAGGGTCTGGGCCCAAGGCTGCGGTTCCCTCGGCGCCCAAGGCCGCGTCCTCCGCACCGAGCGTCGCACCGGCCGCACCCAAGGCCGCAGCCTCTTCCCCGAGCGTGGCTCCCGCGGCGCCGAAAGCCGCTCCTTCCGCTCCCAGCGTTGCTCCGTCTGCGCCAAGCGTTGCTCCGTCTGCGCCAAGCGTTGCGCCTGCGATGCAGGCCGCTCCGTCGTCGTCCACGTCGATGACCCCATCGCCGCCTTCTTCTTCGACGGACATGAATCCCGCATCGAGAACGCAGCCCAATCGCGTTCCTGCGAGTGTCGCGCCGAGCTCCGCGCCAAAAGCCAGCGGTCCGCGTAGTGCACCTCCACGGGCCCCTGCAGCACCGGCCGCACCAAAGGCCCCCGTGGCTGCGAAGGTCGCGTCCTCCGCCCCCGTGGCTCCCAAAGTTCCAACGAAGAGCGGCGGTCCGCCCCCGAAGCCCCCTGCCCTTCCCGCAGGCGCGCGCCCCGCGGTTCCTCCGCTCCGCGCCCCCATGGGGAGCCGTCCGATCATCGCTCCGACGTCGAAGCCGGGTGGCGCAGCTCCTGTTTCGGGCAAACCGCAAACGGCGCCGGCCGCTTCCGCACGACCGAGCACAGCGCCTGCAGCTCCGCGCGTTGCGTCGGCTTCGTCGGCACCCAAGCCTCTCTCGCCGAATGCGAGCGTACCGCCGCCTCCCATCCCCAGCACGCCGCTGCTCGCGCCTGTGCCGCCCGACGAAATGACCTACGCATCCGCGCCGCCGAATTTCTCGGACGAGCTCGAGGCCGCGCGAGCCGAAATCCAACAACGCAGTGTGCCGCCCATCGCACCTGCGATGCCGACGGCGGTCGGGTTCCCAGCGATGCCTGGCGGAGGCGCGCTTCCAACGGCCGTTGGCTTCGGTGCGATGCCACCCGCGGAAGAGAGCGTCCCCGTCCCCGAGCGATCGCGACCGCAGGGCGGGTTCTTCGGCGAAGATGACTCGGGCGCAACCGAGATCTATCGAGAGAGCAAAGTCGATCCGATGGAGACCACGGCGCCGTTGCCTGCGCTTGCATCCGCACCGCCCCCTCGAGCGCATGCTCCGACCGACGCCATGTTCGCGCCCGCTGCGAGCCCACCGCGCAATCGTTCCCAACCGGCGCAAAGCGAGCTCGCGCCCGATGCTCGTGCCATTCGCGTGGAGACCGCCGAAGCCTTCGAGCCGCACGCAAAAGCGTTCGTGGCAGATCAGGAGCTCGTGTGGCGCCCCGGCATGACGGGCATGAATCACTCCGTAGCACCGGCCCTCTCGGGCATCGCGGAGGACGGTGCAGCGTCCGCCGCCACAGCAAAGCGCGCGTCGCGCCCCGACGCTCCACGTCAGCGTTCGATGGCCTTCACGGACAACGAGTTTTGGGATCCGCAGCGACCCGTGTCGCAAACGCTGGCAGACACGGACGCCCTCATTGCGCATCTCCAGAAGCCGAAGGCGCGCATCTCTCTGCCGCTCGCCATCGGCGGCGCACTGCTCTTCGCGCTCCTCGCGATCGTGATTCTCGCCGTCGTGCTCTGGTGATGGTTACTTGCGCTCGGACGTCATCACTTCGAGGATGACCGGCAACATCTGCTCTGCGTGCATGTCGAAGGGTGGCACCCAAGGCTCTGTCTCACCAATCGTGCGCGGGTCTCCTGGCGGAAGTCCCCGCTTGCCGTAATGCGCAGAGAGCAGCGGCAGCGTGTAGACGTCGCCACCGTGTCCGTATGGCGCCGTACCTGCCACGCCGCGCAGCGGAGGAGTCTTGAAACGACCGCGCGCCTCCGGGACGGAGAGTCGATCGAGGGCGCGATTCGAGAAGAGCTGAGGCGCATCGCTGTACACGCCATCGGCTCGGAACGGGCTCGCGAGGAGTTGCTTCGCGCCCTCCGAGAGACCTTCGTCGGCCTTGCCGTCTTCGCGGCCCGTACCGAAGCGAATGTTGTGGAACGCGCCGTCGGAGAGCGTCGGTCCGTGGTGACATTGCGCGCAGCCGCTCCCGAAGAAGAGCTTGAGCGCCATTTTCTCGTCGGCCGTCAGCGCAGCCTTGTCACCACTCGCGTAGAGGTCGAGGCGATTGGGCTTGAATCGGAGCGAACGCTCGAAGGCCGCGATGCTCTTCGCCACATTCACGAAGACACGCGTCACCGCGTCCTTGTCTGCGGCGGTCATTGCGTCGTAAGCCGCATCACCCGGCTTCCCCGCTGGCGGGAAGCGACCCGTGTCGGAAAGGTCGGGCATCGGATGGTTCGGGAAGAGCGCCTCGTACTCACTCTTGTAGGCGGTGAACACTCGATGGGCGACGAAGAGGCGACTCGACGCGAACTCTTTCTCGTTCTCGAAAGGACCGAGGGCCTGTGCCCAGAGCGTGTCGGCCCGACCGTCCCAGAATTGGAAGCGCTGATAGGCCGAAAACTCGATCGAGGGCGCGTTGCGGTCACCCTTCGCCACGCCTCGTGACACCGGCAGGCCATCTGTAAAATGCACGAATGGGTCATGACACGTCGAACACGCGACCGTGCCGCTCGGTGAGAGCGTCTTGTCGCTGAAGAGCGCCGTTCCGAAAGAAACCGCCGCTGGCTTGTCGGCCACTTCGTTCGACGGGTCGGGCGGTGGCTCGGCGGGCAAGCGCATGCCCTGGATGAGGTCCCAGTCGCGCCGATTGAAGTAGTTGTCGTAGTCGGGCTGGGATGTGGGCGGCTGCGGACGTGGCGCCTTGTCCATCTCCGCAAGCTCGATGGCGATGCGCCATGCGGCGTCTTCGGGGCCAGGGTTCGCTTGGAAGCTACGCACCCGAAGCGTGCGTGTGTCGACGTACACGAACAAGGGCAGCGTCTGGGCAAAGGGAGCCACGGCTCGGAAGCGATACGTTGGATCGATGACCGCGAGTAGGTTCTCGCTGTCGTTCTTGACGTCACGCTTTTCGCGCCAACCCAAGAGGTCGTTCGTGATCGCCGGAGAGTTGTTCACGTCGCTGAGGATGACGTCGATGAATCGTACGCGCGGTTCCTTCAGGAGCTCTTGCGTGTGCGCCGCGCTCCAGAGACATGGCCCGCAGAACCCCGCACTCACGCGGAAGACGAGCAGGTTTGCCCCTTGCGTGCAGGGAGCCAAGTAGTCGCCTACGCGAACACTCGCTTTACCGCCGGCCGCCCCGTCACTCTGGAACGTGAGGTCTTCGGGGAGACGCTGGCCAATTTCGAACCCCACCTTCTCGGAAGGCGTGCGATCCGTGCAACCCGCATCAATCTTGGCCGCGTCGGTGCCTGCATCGCTGACGGATGGCCGCGGAACCACGGGGTCCGCATCGGCACAGTGGACGAGTGGAAACGTGGCGGCCAGTGTCAAACCGACCCAGAATGGAATGGCCCTCAGCCGGCTTGCATCTCGCGAAGAACGCCCCCTCCCGAGGGGCCCCAGAAGCCCTAGAAGACGCGCCTTCGTCGGTCGATGTGTTTCCATGTAGCTCTCAGTGCAAGTAGAAGCCAATAGCGATCAACGCAACGACCAGCGCAGCGAACGCGAATAGCACTTTGGTCTGACTTCGAAGTTGCGCTTCCTTTTCGAGCTTCCGCACGTCGGAAGGTTTGAGCACCTCGGCCGACGACTCTTGCTTCGAGGCCTTCGCCGCGGGCCGAACGGAGGACTTCGGCGCGTCTTCCTCTGGTGGATGGCTGGCGCGCGCCTTGGCTTTCTCGGCCGCAGGCTTCTTCTTCTTCTGCGAAGCTGCCGCGAAGGCGCGTTTTGCCTCGAGTGCCTTTTGCTGTGCCGCCTTTTTCTTGCGACGACGTTCCTTCGCGTCGGGCGTGAGGTCCGCTTCTTGATCTCGCGCTGGGTCGGCCCCCGAGGCTCCGCGGACCGAGGCAGGAGGAGCGACGCCGATGCCCGTCAGCGTGGGGACGTGTGGCTCGTCCCAAGAATCGTCGAGGTCGCCTTCGTCGTCGCGGAGGTCTTCGTCTGTTTCTTCTTTTTCGTGCATCATGCACCTACCCGCGCAATGACTTTGCCCACGAAGAACGGTCCCATCTGCGAGATGAACTGCGACGTCTGCTTGGTTTTGCGCATCGTCTGGACGAGGTGGGAGAGCGGGTAGAGCGCGGGCCCTACGACGCCGATCACGAACTCGTTGTCCTTCGCGTCGAGCCCGTGACATGCGAGGCGAATGTCGTGCGCGAGTTCTTGCTTGCCGTACGCCATGCCAATGGCGGCGTGCTCGCGCAAGATCATCGACTGTTCGTGGGGGTCGAGCGTCGCAAACGCCCCCGAACGCCGGAGCGGGTACCAGATGTGCCACCCGTAGTCTGCGTGCATGACGTTCTCGACGGACCGATGCAAGAGCGCGTGCTCGAGGTCTGGTTCGTGGCCATTCGAATACGTCCGCCCGAGCATGGCGAAGTCGCGGCGCTCCGAAAGGGTCGCGAGTACCCCGGACTGGAAGGGCTTCGCAACGTGATCGACGAAGTGCGCCGGGTCTTCGCTCCACGTCAGAAGACCAAGCCCGCGTACCGCGTTCGTGTCAGCGTACACGACTGCGGGCACCTTCGCGCGGGTCAGGCTCTCGATGAGTGCGCTGCGCGCCTGCCCGAGATCGGTCCCGACAGGTACGTCGAAGACGAGTAGCTGCATGAACAGGCGACGATTGAGCGTCTGGCGCTCGTCGTTCTTCTTGCCCCCGTATTCGTTGACGTCGACAGTGGGGAGACCGGGTGCGGCGGGAGCGCCGGAAGCTTGTGCAGGTCGTTCGCTCATTCGGCCTGAAAGGCTAGCACAACCTCCGCTAAGGCAGGTGCCCCGCGTCGTTGTAGGAGAGAAGGCGCGGCTCCTCGAACGTGCTCCACTCGATGACCGAAAGCGACGTATTCCGCAAGGGCGCGAGCTTGTTCGAGGGCAGACCGAGGACATGGGCCGCACCGCTGCGGATGGCGCCCCCGTGGGAGACGCAGACAACGAGCTTTCCCAAGCTCGCGTTCCGTACTTCGTTCAGGAACGAGGCGACGCGTTCACCGCATTCGGCATACGTTTCACCGCCTCCGCGACGTACGTCTTCTCCTCGACGCCAGGCAGCCCATTGCTCCGGAAATTGGGCTTCGAGCTCCTCGCGCGGAAGCCCGGACCAAGCCCCCACGTCGACCTCGCGCAATCTGCGATCGACGTGAACTTCGCTCAAGTTGCATGATGCAACGATTTCGGCAGCGGTGCCGTGGGCCCGCTCGAGGTCCGAAGAGTAGACCGCCGCGATAGGCAGCTTGGAGAGGCGCGCCGCAACGAGCTTTGCTTGCGCGACGCCCTCCTCGTCGAGCGGACTGCCGCCGTGACCTTGGAAGACCATCCGCTTGTTGTCTGGCGTCACCCCATGACGCACCAAGATGAGCATGGTCATGTCGTGAAAATGCAGGGCCCTAGCCGCGCCCGTACCCGCCGCCGCCATAGTTGCCGCCCCCACCGTAGTTGCCGCCCCCGCCGTAACCGCCGCCCGGATTTGGTCCCTGCTGCGGTGCCGCATAGGGCTGCGCTTGCTGCTGCTGCGCATAGGGGCTCGGAGGCGGAGTCCACGCTTGCGGCTGCGGAACTTGCCGGCCGAGTACGCGAGACACTTCGGCCCTCAAGCGATGAAGATCTTGCCGCAGCGGCACGACGAAGTCGGCGCTGATGGTCGCCTTGCGCCCCTGCGTGGCGCGGCCCGTATGCCACTTGCTGAGTGCAAGCCTCGCCGCGGAGTCGACGAACTTTCGCCCGGTCGCGCCGCCGAACGAGAACGTCGCGCGAATGCGCCCCACGGGAGAGCACACCATGTCGAGCTCGGCCTGCGTGAGGTTGCCCATGAGGACCTCGTCCTTCAGGTGGTCACGAATGATGATGCCCTTTCGACGGACACACCAAATGACGATGCCAGCGAACGCGAGCACGAAGAGGAACCAGAGCGGCAGCATGATGATGACGAGCACCGAATGCACGCTTGCAGCGAAGTTCCACACGAAGTGGAGGAACACGGCCGTGAAATAGCCGCCGATGGGCGCCATCCACTTGACCCAACCTTTGTTGGTTTCGCGCGCCATGCCGAAGCCGATGCCGGTCATGGCCGTGTAGAGCGGGTGTCCCCACGGTGCGAGAACGCCACGCACGAGCACCGTCCCGACGAGCGCGTTCTCGGCGCCCTTCACGTCTTCGGCTTCGAGAGCGCGCCCGTAGTAGATGATGTTCTCCACGGCCGCGAAACCGAGTGCGACGAACGCGCCATAGATGACGCCGTCGACGACTCCGTCGAAGTCACGCTTGCGGAAGTAGAACATCCAGAAAACGGCGAAGCCCTTCCAGAACTCTTCGACGAGAGGAGCACTGAAGCACGCGCCAATGAACGAGCCGAACTCTTTGCCGCCGATGGCAGCTGCAGCTCCGCCGATGGCCGTATTGATGGCTGCCGAGAAGCCGCATGCCGCGATGCCTCCCCACGCGAGAACGGTCATCAGGGCCCAGGTCGGCTCGGGATCGTAGCGATCGACGATCCACGGAACCCACAGGTACACGACGAGGAGCGGCATCGCCCACAGCGCGCCGATGCCCATGTAGTAGTATTGCGAGCCCGGGTCTGGGTCGAACAGCGGCGCGAGAATGAAGAGCGCGAAGAGCAAGAACGCGCCAATCGCGAAGAGCACGCCGTAGAGAATCCAACCCGTGAGCTTGCGCGTAGACTCCGGGTCACGCTTCACGGGCGCGTGTACCGGCGGTGCGGCCATCATTCGCGGGAGTATTGCAGAGCTCCTCCCGAGAAGGAAGAAGATGTCGGCGCCGTCACGCAGGGTACGTACCGGCCCATGTGCGCGCGCTGCACGTGCGGCAGTGCTACCCACCCCGTCGCCCGGGCGGAGTTCATGCGCGGGTCGCGAGGGCACGCAGGACGAGG
The DNA here is from genome assembly GCA_046351415.1 of Polyangiaceae bacterium. Lineage (GTDB taxonomy): Bacteria > Myxococcota_A > Polyangia > Polyangiales > Polyangiaceae > JABFRG01. The sequence goes on from JAXLYO010000016.1 coordinate 126,900, forward strand.
ACGAGGAGAAACATGATTCCGATGAGTCCCTGCGTTGCCACGAACGCGATCAGGGCGAGCGAGAGCTCATCCAAAGCTCCCATCCAGCCGAGTGCTCGCGCGACCCCCGCGAGGAGCCCCACGCACGAAGCAACGAGAAGGGAGCGACGCCAGACGTGCGGCCATGCTCGAAAGCCTTCACGAAGGGACACTGCGAAGCCGATGCGCTGCTCTCCACCTTGCCCTGCCACGGGATCATCCAAAGCACGAACGGACCGAGGTCGCAACTCCGCTCCCTGTGACTTCCAAAGTCGGCTAACCTATGCGGCGTGCGGCGCCCCTCTTTTCCCTACCTCCTTCTTTTCGTCATCGCATTCTGCTCGACCTTCGTCGGGTGCCCGTGCGTGCGAAGCACGGTGAACAACAGCGAATCGCTGAGGTGGTGGCTCTTTTCGAACTACGGCGCGCAGCGCATGTGTCCTGAGATGCTGAAGCGCGGCGTTCCGCTGAAGCTCGCTGCCCTCGGTAACGCGAGCGTCGGGCGGTTCTTCCCGCAGCAATGCCAGGTCCAGGTCGACGATGCACGCCACGTCATCGTCATGACCGCATCCGGCACGGGCTACGCTTCGATGCCGGTGACGAAGCGCGTAGGCTTCTACTGCGGGCTCTCGGTGGAATACCGCCCGGACTTTCGCATGGAGGAAGACTCCATCTACGTGTGGGGCAGGTTCAGCCGTTTGATGGCGGCTCCCGATCTCCGCATCCTCGGCGTCGAAAACCCCGTCGTGAGCCTTGCAACCATGACGCCTGTCGGAAACCTCGCGACCGTTCTTGGTCAGGGCATCGTCGCTGGCGAGATCGGCCGCGGCTTCACGGTCATCCAACAGGACGACGGCACCGAGTTCTCGATGGACATCTTGATGCCACCCAATCGCCCGCGCCGTCAGTTCCAACCCGGCAAAGACCACGTGCTGCTCGCAAGCGACCTCGCAGAAGTGCAGCCGCAGGCGCGCGAGTTCTTGGGACCGTTCGAAGTGCCGGGCAACGGCCAAGCGCTCTTCGCGAAGTTCCAAGTTCAGGGCAACCCCATCTTGACGGCGGTCGTCGACAAGCAGACGGGCGATGCGTGGCGCCAATCGTACGAGCTCGCGCAGCCGCTGGGGCCGCCGCCGGGCCCCGTGTACGGCTCGATGATGCTGCAACCCGGCATGGTCACCCAGACGGCGACCTTGAACCGCGGCATGTACTACATCGTGCTCGAGAACCAAGCGAGCGCGGCCTTCTCGCCGCTCGGCGTACCGCTCCCGTTCACGCCGGGGCCAGCGACGGTTGGCTACTCGGTCGAAGTCGGCGACCGACCGTAGCCCGGCGAAGGCATTAGAACTCGTAGCGCGCAGCTACCGTCGGCGAGAGCGCGACGGAGATACCGCCGAGCACCGTCTCACTGCCGTAGGTGCCTTGACCTTGGCAATCGGGCCTCACGCTGGGCGAAACGTTCGCGCCGCAGCGAGCACCAGCTGCAGGGACCTCTTGCTGGAGCGACCACGTGCCGGCGGAGAGACCGACCTTCACGAAGGCCTGCAAGCCGCCTAGAAGGACGAGTTTGCCGAAGCGGTAACCGAGACGGAACTCCGGCGCGAGATAGAGCGATGCCCAGTCACCGAACGCGTGGCGGTCTCGGATGCGAGGCGTGTTGTAGGAGGCCGGCTGGCCTTGGTCGTTCGTGTAGGAGAACGTTCCGTAGCGCGAGTCGCTGAAGCCCGAGAGCGCGATGCCGGTGCCGAGGCGCCCACCCCACACGACCTTCTCGCCACGCTCGTAGGTGAGGGCTGCGCCGAGCGTGAGGCCGTAGAGCTTGATGCTGTCGGCGGCGCGACCTTCTTGCGCAGGGAGGCCGACCGGCTCGACTTTGGCTTTGCGACCTTCGACGCTCTGCCCTTCGTACAAGAAGCCGATGTCCGCCGCGAACCCGAGACCGATGCCGAGTTGGTAGCCGACGTTGAAGCTCGCCACGGTACCGACCGATGCGGACTTCGCACAACCTTCGCCGCAGAGACCCACGATGTCGCCGCCGATGGACGGGCCGATGAGGAAACCCATGCGGCCTTCGAGCGTGATGCGCGGGGGATTCTTCGCCTTCCACAACTCGGAGTTCGGGTCGCGCTCGAGTGACTCGACGACGACGCCTGGAGCACCTTTCGTGAGGGATACACCTTTCGTCACGGGAAGGAAGCCGTCCGCAGCGAGCTCGACGGCGTGACCGCCGCAGCGGAGGCGCCCTTCCCAGGCGCCGACACCGACTTCGACACCGTTGATGGCGACGCGGGCGTTGGCGGGGGTTGGTTGCACTTTCAACGTGCACGGGAGGGGCTCGGCCAGGATCGTGAGGTTCGTCGCTTGGTTGAGCGGAACGTTGACGGGCGTGGGAGCAGAACCAACGTCGCCTTCGCCTTGGAGCGTGACCGTGTGCTTGCCTTCGGCGACGAGGCCTTCCCACGGCGTGAGGCCCATCTGAACACCGTCCACCAAGACCTTCACCTTCGCCCCGCCTTGTTCGGCGACGCGAAGCCTACCGCCGCGCTGCAGCGGAGAGAGCTTTGCTGCCACTTTGACGACGGCACCCGATGCAACGTCGACGGGCTTTTCGAAGGGCGCGAAGGCCTCCTTGTAGATGCGGATCTGGTGACGGCCGCCGGCGACACGGATGGAAGTCGTGAGCGGGCTCTTTCCGATTTCGCGGCCATCGAGAAAGATCGCGGCGTCCGCTTCGTTCACGTCGAAGCTGAGGAAGCCCACAAGCGCGGCGAGCTCTTTCTTCTCTTGAACGGACTGCGCGAGCTCGGCGGGGGGCAGGTTGGGGAATTCGCGCTCGAGCGTTTCCCACATCTCGATGGCTTCGTCGAAGCGCTCGAGCTTCCTGAGAACGAGTGCGGCGTTGCGGGTCGCGGCGCGTGTCGGGAACTTCTCACGAGAAGCTTGGAACTCGAGCAGCGCGAGTTGAAATGCGCCGTCCTCGAAGAGCTTGAGACCTTTTTCGAACTTTGCTTGCGCCTCGGCTTTGGCGTTCGGGTCCACCGGCTTCTCACCCGCGGGTGCGGCAGGAGGTGCGGGTGCTCCGGCAGGTGGAGCAGCAGGAGCAGCAGGAGCAGCAGGAGCGGGAGCACTCGAAGCGGGCACGGGCGCCCCCGGCTGAGCGAATGCCTGCACTGACGAGGTCAGCGTCAGACACGCAATCAAGATCGACTGGAGACGCGGCATCGGCACAGATTACACGAGCACGAGCCTCTCGGGCATAATCTGTGGGGGCTTTTGAGCGGGAGCTCCGGGTTACTCGAAGGTCTTGGCGAGCCCCGGATCTTTTTTGGGAGTCGCGGGAGCTTTGAGCCCTGCTCCGCTCGTGGCTGCGCCTGCGCTTGCGGGGGCGCCTACGGCAACGGCTCCGAGCTTTTGGACGAGGACGGATGCAGGCATGGGGCCATTCTGCGTGATGACCACGCGACCGCTCGTCTCTTGCTTGTTCGGGAGCCGGACCTTCACCTGGTGCACGCTGCCAAGCACGCCGGTGATGGAGACCGTATCGCCCGTCACGACGGCGTTTTCCCCATCGACCTCCACCGTAGCGCCCGCATTGACCTGCACTTTGACGACTTGGGGCTGCTCGTGGGAGCCCGTGTCTGCCGGAGCGGGCGCCTGCGTCGGGACACTTTGCGGAAGCGTTGTGGTGATGGCGGCATTGGCAGCAGCTTGCTGCGCCCCTTTGGCATCGTGCTGCTTCATGACGAAGAAGAGCGCGCCGCCACCGACGGCGAGGACTGCGAGAGCCGAAACGGCGCCCACGAGACCACCGCGCGTGCGCGTCGTGCCCGTACCGCGAACCATGTCGATGCGGGTGCTGCTTTCGCTCGGTGCGGGGATGCTCTTGTGCGTGGCCGAAGCTTCACCGACGGTCGCGCGCTCTTCGACGCGCGCCTTCTCTTCCTCGGTAATGGGCATGAACATCGACTCATTCATGTCGACGCCACCCGGCATGAGCGCTTGAAGCGCTTCGAGCATCTCTCCGGCGTTCGCATACCTGCGGCTCGGAGAAAGCGCGAGCGCCGTATGAATCACTTCCGCCACGGCCGGTGGAACCCACGGCGCGCGATCTTGAATGGCCGGAGCAGGAACGCAGCAAATCGTGATGAGCAGCTCGCCGAGGCCGCCATCGTGCATCTCGTGCGGCGTCTTGCCGGTGAGGAGCTTGTAGAGCACGACGCCTAGCGACCACACGTCGGCACGCGCGTCGATGTCCTTCTTGCCGCGCGCTTGCTCTGGCGCCATGTAGTGCGGAGAGCCGAGCATCGAGCCGGTGCGCGTGAGGTCTTTCGTATTCTCGCCGCCGAGGTCGTCGTTCGCGCGATAGCGAGCGATACCGAAGTCGAGGAGCTTGAGAAGCACGGTCCCGCCGTCGCTGCGGGCCAAGAAGAGGTTTCCGGGCTTGATGTCACGGTGGATGATGCCCGCCTCGTGCGCCTTGGCGAGGCCGCGGCATGCCTGCGTGACGATGCGGATGGCCAAGTCGACCGGCATGGGCCCCGTGCGCTTCAGCGCGCGCGAGACGTCCTCGCCGTCGAGGTACTCCATGACCATGAACGGCTCGTTCGTATCGGGGTCGGCGCCCGCGTCGAGCACCTGGACGATATGGTTCGATTGAACCGCGCCCATGGCCCGCCCCTCACGAACGAAACGGCGAACGATGTCTTTCGAGTCCGATTCAGTAGACCCCGCCGCAATGCGGACGAGTTTCAGCGCAACGCGCCTGCCTGTCTGAATGTGCTTCGCTTCGTAGACTTCACCCATACCGCCGCGACCGATGAGCCGCATGAGCGAGTATTTGTCTACGGTGGCGCGAGGAGTCGCCATAGCCTCAAATATACGCGGAACGGACGCATACCGGCAAGGTCTCGTCGCCGCAGCGTGGAAGTAGCAGGTTACGTACGTCCGCGTGGGATGGACGCTTACAGCGAATCGCCGATGACCTTGCTCGCCGCTGCAGAGGTCTGCTGCGACGAACGAACGTCGTGGCTGCCTTCCACGGGCTCTTTGGCAGGCTGAGGAGCCGCGACCGGGGCCGCGATGGCCCGCGGCGCCTGAGCTACGGGAACGGGAACCGGCGCAGAAGCGACATGGGTGCCACGGGAGGACGCGAAGCGCGGGCCGGCCTTCGGGGTCGGGGCTTGCGGAGCTGCGGCCAGCCGGTTCGGCGGAAGCACTTCCGGAGTGGGCGCCCCTGTGGGCTGCGCGAGCGCCGCCGCGAGGACCGGATCGACGACCGGAGCCTTCGGAGCCTGAACCGGCAACTGCGCAACCGGCGTGGAGACCGGTGTATTTTGCACCGGTTGCATGACAGGCTGAGCGACTTGCGCGACGTGCGACGGGAGGTCGGCTTGTTCGACCGAACCGCGCGCTGCGGCTTGTGCAGGGCCGCGGCTACCGATGGCAAACAAGCTGCCCGCGATGAGCACCGCGGCTGCAACGCCTGCATAGAGCCAGGAGGGAACGCCTCGCGAAGACTCGTTCGAGAGCGATGCACGAGGCACGAGCACGGTCGGCGCACCGACGCGCGCTTGATGCATGCCGGATTCGTCTTCCGGGAAATATACGGGCGAAAGCGAGGTTCCGGTGCTCGAAGGCGCGGCGGGCGGAACGACGTTTTGACGCGCGCGTGCGAGGGGAACGACCGGCCTCGCCGCGAACGTCGAAGGCGGGGTCGTTGCAACGCGATGCGCGAAGGGAGCATCGAAGAGGCGCTCCTTCTGCGCCGAAGCCATGCGCTCGGCCTTCTTCGAGCTATCGGCCTTGCGGACCGTCATGTCGAAGCTGTTGTCGCGCTCTACCGATGCGCCACGGCGGCCGCTTCCCCGAAGCAGCGTTGCTTCGAAGTCGCTCTCGCCGAAGGTCTGGGGTGCCGGGGCCCGAACGAAAGCTGCGCGCGCGGGAGGCGCCGGCGACGGAACGTAGTCCGGGATGCTCGCAAAACGGGGAAGCGGCTCGAACACTTCTTCCACGATGTCGACTTCGACCTCGCTCACCGCGACCGGACGGAAAGCCGACGGCGGCGTCCGAGGGGTGCGAGGTTTGGCGAGGCTTTTTACCCGAGAGCTCATGCCCCAAAGAGGTGCAATCGCCATGCCCGGCCCTTTTCGCGTTTTGAGTGCCAGGCGCCCCGGAAAGCTCCCGAAATGTCAGAGAAAAAGAATTGTCACTAATTTCCCTACATTGCCACATGGACGGGGTCGCTGGGTCCATCGTGATCCACCCCGCTGCCCTCGCCCCTCTCCATACGCGCGAATTTGTTCAGTGTCCGCCGAGGGTCCAGGCGGATCGGGAGGCAGACCGTCAATGACGGACGAGCGGCGGAAAGGCCTCGCGGTAATCCTGCATCGCGCGGTCTTCGGAGATGTCGTGCACGAAGCCGACTGCCTTGCGAAAGGCCGACGCGTCGATGGTGATCGCGTACTTGATGTGGTCGAGCGCGCCCGAGGGCAGCTTCGGCAGGCCGAACCGACCGAGCGCCCCCGCAAACATCCACTCCGGAAGGGGGATGTGCGTGCGGCCCGTCTCTTTGATGATCACCGAAAGCGGAACGGGCTGAGGCCCCGCCACGTTGAAGACCCCCATGGGCCTTCGCTCGACGGTGAGCGCGAGAGCGCGAGCAACGTCCGTCTCGTGCATGAATTGGAAAAGCGGGTCGTGCCCCAGGATGGTGGGAACATGATTGCCGCGAATGAAGGTCGCGAGCGTCCCCTGCCCTGTCGAACCGAGCGTGTAGCAAAAGCGAAGTACCGACGTCTTGATGTCCGGATGACGCCACAGCGCCGTGCAGGCGTAGAGATCAGCGGCAACGAGGTCGGCGAGCTCAGGGAAATTGGAGAGCCCCATCGGTGGCTCGTCTTCCGTGTGATAGAGCGGCGAGTCGGCAGCGGCACCGTAGTACGTGTGCCTTCCGACGAAGACGACGTGCTCGACCCCATAGGCCTTGGCGTAATCGAAGACCGCACGCGTGCCACCGAGATTGATGCGATACCGATCTTCGCTTCGGTGCATGAGATGGGTGACCGTGGCCATGTGAACGACCACTTCGGGCTTCACCTTGCGAAACACGTCTTCTGCGGCACGCTTCCGAAGATCGACCTCGAAGACTTCGATGTCCGGCGGCGCATCTTTCCAAGGACGACGATCGATGCCCGTTACGGTGTGACCTGCGTCTCTCAAGGTGCGGGCGACGATGCGACCGACTCCACCCGCAATGCCTGGAATGAGGATACGCACGTTACACCATGCCTTTGCGGCGTTTTACGCCTTGTTCAATCATCTCGGCGATGCGCGCCTTCACGCGCTCGACGTACTCGTGCACGACCTCGTCGTCCTCGGAGCCCGTCCCCTCGAAGACCATCGGTTCGCTGTAGTATACATCTAGCTGGACGGGCAACGGCATCGCGATGAGGTAGGGCGTGATTGGGATGTAGGGCACGCCGAGCAACTTTCCGAGCGAGTAAGCGTTCGCAACGGTCGGAACGGCTTCGCCGCCTCCCAAAAACGCGACAGGAACGATGGGCGTTCGCGTCTTCAGCGCGAGACGCATGAATCCGTTGCCGAAGCCGACGAGCGTATTTCGATCTTTGAAGAGCTTGGCCGTGCCGCGCGCGCCCTCGGGAAAGACCATGAGGAGGCGCTCGTCTTCGAGGAGGCGCTGGGCATGCTCGGGAAGGCCCGGCAGCTGCCCCGTGCGGCTCGCCCAGATGGAGGCGAACGGCATCTGGTTGATGAACTTCTCCGCCATGCCCTGGGCGAGTCGCGGGGGCTTCATCTCGAAGAAGCAACTCGCGATGACCATTCCGGCATCGACCGCGAACCCGCCCGAGTGATTGCCGACGAGCATGGCGCGACCGCGTGCGGGCACGTTGTGGATGCCGTGCACTTCTACCTTGAAGTAGTTGCGATAGAAGAACCGGAGGAACGACATGCCCTCGGCGATGTGGCGTCGTGAAATGCCGTAAGGATCGACGCCGTGCTCGTTGAACGGAAGCTCGAGTTCACGCGAGCATCGTTCGGCTTCGGCATGCACGGGGATTCGCATCGGCCGGGGATCGTACCTCGTCTTCGCCACGAGGAGCATAGGCATTTTTGATTCTCCGCGCTGGGCCGGATAGGCTACGCGCCCCATGAGCACCAGCTTCCGCGTCGGGACCAGCGGTTTCTCGTACGACGAATGGATCGGCACGTTCTACCCGGAGGATCTCCCGAAGAAGAAGATGCTCGAGCACTACGCGTCGCAGTTCCAGGCGGTGGAGATCAACAACACGTTCTACCGGCTGCCCTCGGCAAAACTGCTCGGGGACTGGAAGGCACGCGTGCCCCAGGCTTTCCAGTTCTGCTTGAAGATGGCACAGAAAGTGACGCACTTCGGGCGCCTCAAAGTGGAGGGCCCGGTCGGCGACGCGGTTCGTTACTTCTTCGAAACGAAGAAGGTCTTGGCCGAGAGCGCAGGTCCTACGCTGGTCCAGCTACCCCCCAACTTGAAGAAGACGCCCGAGCACGTTGAGCGCCTCGGGCGGTTCTTCGAGATCGTGCCGAAGGAAGAACCCCTCGTCATGGAATTCGGGTCGGACACGTGGCTCGACGAGGAAGTCTATGCGATGCTCCACACGCGCGGCGCGAGCCTTTGTGTCGTGGACGATGACAAGCACCCGCAAGACCTGCTTCGTACGGCATCGTTCGGCTACTTCCGGCTTCGGCGTGTAGAATACACGGATGAGGCACTTGCCGCGTGGAAGCAGCGCATCGAGAAGGGCGGCTACGAGCAGGCCTACGTGTTCTTCAAGCACGAGGACGAAGGAACGGGCCCCAAGCTCGCGAAGCGCTTCCTCGCGCTCTAGGGCCCTACGGACCGGTGCGATCGATGTCGAGCTTCTTCTTCTTGTCTTCCGGCGGCGGAGGAGGCGGAGGCGTCGTGACTTCCGTTTTCTTGTCTTCGACCTTGGGCTTGTCGACGATGCGGGGCGGAACCCAACCAGGGGCCGCCTTTTCGAGCGTGATGGGCACCGATGCATCGCTCGTCGTGAAAGAGCGTTCGCCGTCTTTGTAGCCCGCCGCCCTGACACGAACGACGTGATTGCGCGAGTCGGCCTTCATGGTGAGGGTGTTCGCACCGGCGGGAAGCTCGTTGCCGTCGACTTCGAGCCGCGCGTCTTTCACTTCCTTGGGCGCCACGAGAAAGTGCACCGTGACCGGCTCTGGAGCCGTCGTCGGTTCGGGACGGGTTGCCGTCACGGGCGGCGGTGCGTTGCTGACTTCGACCTTCTCGACGGGCTTCGGACGCAGGAGCCCATAGCCCGCGCCTGCGAGCAAGAGAACACCCGCGACCCCGACGGCCACCATGGGCATCCGGTTCGGCTTTCCTGGCCGCGTTGTCTCGATGCTGACGAGATTCGTGTCGGATGTCTTCGGAAATGCGACGGACCCGGTGTTGGGCACGGCCATTGCTGCGCCTTCGGTCGTACTTGCCGGCGAGGCGGGGATCATCGCGAGGCTCATCACGAGATCGTTCTGCGCCGCCTTCAAGCGGTCTTCGATGACGACCTTGCGCTGCGAGCGTTCTTTCTCGAACGCCACCGAGAGAATCTCGCCGATCTGACGGCTCGTCGGCTGTTCGGGCAGTTGATTGAAGACCTTCCGGAGGTCGGCCGCGAACTCGTCGGCGGTGCGATATCGATCGATGGGTTCGTTGGCCATCGCGCGTGCACAAATGCGATCGAGCTCCGCGGGCAACCCGTGGCTTGCCGCGTCCGGTGATTCGGGCGGGTCGTTCATCGCGAGCTTCTGCAGAACCTGCGCGCTCGGCATGCCCTTCCAGCGGCGGCGACCCGTGACGCACTCCCAGAGCATGACGCCGACGGCGTAGAGGTCGGCGGAGCCATCGACGTGCGAGCTGAAGGCCTGCTCCGGCGACATGTACGTGACCTTGCCCTTGATGACGCCGGTGCGCGTCTCGACCATCGAGTTCGCGGCCTTCGCGATACCGAAGTCGAGGATCTTCGTCTGGCCGTCGAAGGTCGTCAGCACGTTGTGCGGCGAGATGTCGCGGTGAACGAGGTTGAGCGGACTGCCGTCCATGTCGTTCAGGTTGTGCGCATACGCGAGACCTTCGAGGACATCGAGGAGTACGCGACAGTAATGCGCGAACGTGAAAGCCCCGTCGTGCTTGAGGCGCCCCATGATCGCTTGGAGCGCGACACCGTCGAGGTATTCCATCGCGATGTAATAGCGACCGCCCTCTTCACCGACTTCATACGTGTGAATGACATTCGGGTGACTGAGCTGCGCGGCGAGGCGCGCTTCTTCCAAGAACATCTGGAGAAACTCCGGATCGTTCTGCACGTCCTCACGGAGTCGCTTGATGACCGTCAGCTTGCGGAAGGAAGTCGAAGGTCCCGTCGCGACCGCGAGATAAACGGTGGCCATGCCTCCCCGGCCTAGTTCGGCCAGAAGCTGGTACTTGCCTCCCAAACGGTAGGCAGAAGCTTGGAGGTCCATCTCCGCGGGTTGATTCGACACTTGCCCTACGAGTTTATCATCACCAGGCCTCATGGCGACAAGTCTCGGATGCGTCGACCGAAACGTTTCGTGCTGTTCAGGTCGGCCGTGTAGGGGGGACAACCACCCCGCACCCTGGCTTTCTGCACGTTTCATGCGCCTCCCAGGGTGATTGATATGTTCGGACGTGGCGGAGCGGCAGCCTCGCCTGACAGGCGTTTTGCCGGGCACAAAAGCGAATGGGCGCGTCTTGGGATCATGTCGGTCATCCCTGAGACGCGCCCGAACGGGGAAAGGTCTACATGCGCTCGAGAACGACGGCGAGGCCTTGGCCGCCGCCGATGCACGCGCTGCCGACGGCATACTTCCCTTGGCGGCGTGTAAGTTCATAGACGAGATGCGCGGTAATGCGCGCACCGCTCGCGCCGAGCGGGTGACCGATGGCGATGGCGCCGCCATTCACGTTGGTCTTGGCGCGATCGAGCCCGAGTTCCTTCTCGACTGCGAGATACTGCGCGGCGAACGCTTCGTTCACTTCGACGACGTCCATGTCGGAAAGTTTGAGGTCCGCGCGCTTCAGGGCCGATTGGATGGCGGGCACGGGGCCGATGCCCATGATGTTCGGGTCGACGCCGGCAACCCCCCACTGCACGAGGCGTGCAAGCGGCTTGAGACCACGAGCCTTCGCGAACTCTTCGGTCGCGAGAACGAGGGACGCCGCGCCGTCGTTGATGCCGGACGCGTTGCCGGCCGTGACGACGCCGTCCTTCTTGAAGGCGGTCGGAAGCTTCGCGAGCGTCTCCATCGTCGATTGCGGGCGCGGGTGCTCGTCCTTGTCGAAGACGGTCGTTGCCTTCTTGGTGACGATCTCGACCGGCGCGATTTCGTCCTTGAAGTAGCCCTTCTCGTGCGCAGCGGCCCAGCGCTGCTGGCTCGAAATTGCGAACTCGTCGCACATTTGACGGGTGATGCCGTACTTCGTCGCGAGGTTCTCCGCGGTGATGGCCATCGGCGTTTGGCAGTAGCTGTCGGTGAGGGCCGCGAAGAGGTAATCCTCGAGAGCCGGCGACTTGCCGAACGCGAAGCCGTCGCGCGCGCCGCGAATGATGTGCGGAGCCTGCGTCATGTTTTCGGTGCCACCGACGAGGACGACGTCGGTCTCACCGAGGAGGATCTGCTCGGCGCCGTTCACGACCGCTTGGAAGCCCGACCCGCAAAGACGGTTGACGGTGAGGGCCGGTGTCGTGATCGGCAGTCCGGCCTTCAGGCCGATGTGGCGCGCGCAGTAGATGGCGTCTGCGCTCGTTTGCATGACGTTGCCGAAGATCACGTGGCCGATGTCTTCTGCCTTCACGCCGGCTTGCGCGATGGCAGCTTTCGACGAGAGCACGCCGAGGTCGTTCGCGTTGAAGCCTTTGAGAGCGCCTTGGAGGGTACCGAAGGCGGTGCGCTTGGCGCCGAGGATGACGATCGATTTCGAGAGCTTGGCCATGGTGATCTCTACTGTTTGTAGTTGTTTGTGGGATGAGAGCGGCGCGACCGACGCCTCTTGTGGAGGAGGAAAAACGGAAAGCCGGCCGAGAGGTGAGGGAGTGTAGGAGCGAAGTTCGCTGGCGCCAAGAGGAAGCGTGTTCGTTCGCGAAAGAGGCAGTTACGCTCTTGAAACAGGCTCGCGTGGTGCCCTCGGCCTCCTCCTCGTGAAGAGAATCAGGCCCTCGCCCGTCCATCGGAAGCTCGCTCCTCGAGGAAAGAAACGAACGCAATGAACTGTCCCAACTGCGGTGGCCTCAATCCGAATCCTGGCGCAACCCAATGCAGCTTCTGCGCAAGTCCACTCCAGAGCGCCGCACCTCAGGCGCAAGGCTACGGCTATGGCGCGCCGCCCGCGCAAAACTACGGACCGCCGCCGACACAAGGCTACGGACCGCCGCCGGCACAAGGCTATGGCCCCCCGCCGGTACAAGGTTACGGGCCGCCGCCCGCACCGGGCTACGGAGCCCCTCCGGCGCAAGGCTTCGGTGGCTATGGAGTTCCGCCGCAGCCGTACGGAGCGCCGCAACCGTTCGGCGGGATGCACCCGCCAGTCGTGCGTCAAAGTGGATGGGGTGGCTTTGGTGGCGTGTGGGGAACGATTCAACTCATTCGCATCATCATCGCCATCGCCGTACTCAGCATCTTCGGCATTGGCGCCTGCATCTCGGCGATCGCCAACAACTGAGGCCGCCGGCGAGCGTCTCCGTACACGCGGGCAGTAGCGAGGGCAGCTCCTAGAAGAGCGTCTCGAACGCGCCCCTCAGGTAGTCGCGTCCCACCGATGCGTCGTGCACTTCGTCGGGGCCGTCCGCAATGCGGGCCGCCCGCGCGAAGCGATACCAACGCGCGAAAGGCATGTCGTCGCTATAGCCGAGCCCGCCGTGCATCTGGATGGCATCGTCGAGCACTTGGCAAAGTGTTTGGGCGACGTGGTTCTTCGCCATCGACGCGTAGGGCTTCGCCTGCTTGCTGCCGCTCTCGTTCTCGTCGATGAGCGACGCCGCATGAAGCGTCATCAAGTTGCCCACGTGTATGGCGCGCGCATTGTCGGCGAACTTCTTCAAGATGAGCTGGTGATGCACGAGCGTCTTGCCGAAGCTCTCGCGCGTCGCGGCGTAGGCCTTGCACATCGAGAGCGCGCGGTCGGCGAGGCCGAGCCAACGCATGCAGTGGGTAAGGCGCGCGGGAACGAGCCGGGCTTGAGCCAGCCGAAACCCCTGTCCTAGCCCGCCGACGATCTGCGATTCGGTCAAGCGTACGCCGTGGAAGCGAAATTCGGCCTCACGATGACTGAGCAGCGGCTCCGTCATGGTCGGAATTTCTCGTATGTACTCTACACCCTCCTGTCGACGAGGCACCGCGAACAGCGTGGCGCCCGTCTGCGGGTGATCGCTCGTTCGTGCCATGACGAGCAGCACGGAGGCGTCGCGGCCGCCCGTGGAATACCACTTGTGGCCTTCGAGCCGAAACGTGCCGTCCGCTTCGGCCGTGGCCCGCGTCCGCAAGTTCGATGGGTCCGCTCCAGCCCCGGGGGCGGGCTCGGTCATGCAAAACGCACTCGTGATCGTCCCCTCTGCGAGCGGCGAAAGCCATTCGGCCTTCTGTGCTTCGGAGCCAAAGCGAAGGAGGAGGTCCATATTGCCTTGGTCCGGCGCGTCGCAGTTGAACACCCACGGGCCGAGTGGTGAGCGCCCCATCTCACGAAACAGTGCGCACATCCCCATGACGCCGAGTCCCATTCCGCCGTATGCCTCGGGCAAGTGCGGAACATAGAGGCCCGCGGCCTTCGCCTCGTTACGGAGCGCTTCGAGGACAGTGCGATCGCCTCGCGCGTCTGCCGAGGTGGCCGCCTCTTCGATGGGAACGATCTTCTCTTCGACGAAGACGCGAACACGTTTTCTCACGTCGCGAAGTGCCGGGGGGAGCTCGAAGTCCATGGTCAGCCTTTCGGTTCGATGTCCGCGTCGAAAGAGAAGCGGGGGTTCTGCGTGGAGATCTCCGCAAGGAGCGTCTGCTTCACGTGAGGGATGATGGCGGACGCGAAGGATTCGTCTTCACGGACGCGCGTGATCGCCGCAGCCTCGAGCTTGGCGATGGATGCGCGCAGGTGTGCCGCGCTTTGGCTCTCAACGTTCGGACCGGCATCGGAGCTGCCGAGGGCGTTCTCGAGTCGCGTGAACTCTGCCTTCAGGTGTTCGTCTTCGAACGCCAGCTCGGACGTCGTCGACACGAGCAGAGCCGTCGATACGAGCAGGTGGTAGTTCGTCTTCGCGTCGGTGATGTGCGGACGCACTTCGCGCTCGAGGAAGCGTGCGATCGACAAGAGCACGGTCTCTTTGGTGGGTGTCGTCAGCATGAAATACTCCCCTGTTCGATCAGACGAATGGCTTCCCATTCCATCTCGGAAACACGGCGACCGATGGCGAGATACTCGACGTTCTCTTCGCCTCCGTACACGCAGCGTTCCGCTTGCGCGATGCTACCGATGGCCCACAGCAGGTTGCCGAGCACCTCGTAGTAGTGGACGCGCCGGAGATCGACCACGTGGCCGGTCGCAGCTTCGTAGGCCTCGTAGAACGACGCACGCGACGCAAATCCTCCGATGGGCTTGTGGAGCACGTTGAAGCGCCAATCGCGAAGCGAGATCCATGCGAGGTCTTCGTAGATGCTCCCCCATCGCGCAAACTCCCAATCGAGAATCGCGGTGAGGCCTGCTGGGCTCACCATGAAGTTTCCGGTGCGAAAATCGCCATGGAGGAGCACGGGCTTTTCTGCCGGAAGGGCCTCTGCTCGTTTCTCGAGCCAACGGAGCACGACCTCCATGCCGAGACGCTTCGTAGAAAGTGCATCCATGCGTTTTCGGAAGTTGCCGAGGCGCGCACGAAGGGGGTCCGTGGGTGGAGGGCCGAGTGGCCCCAAGAGCTCAGGGGCGCTTTCGGGATCGATCGCGTGGATCTTGGCGAGCTCTTTCGCGAGCGCGGGCGCCAGCGTGGCCCGGGCGGCCTCGAGGTCTTTGCCGCGCGTCACCTTGCGGCCCACGGCTTCGCCGTCCACCCAGTCGAGCAGATAGGCGCTCGCCTCGTCGCGAACGAGATTGGAAACGAGCCCTCGCGCCCTCGGGGTGAGCACGTCGTTCCGAGTTGCGCGTTGCACGACGGCATACTCGCGATTGCGGTCGAGGCTGCCAGGAAGGGAGCTCAGCGCATCACCGCGGAGGACGCAGCGCTTCTTTTCGCCCCCTTCTTCGAGTTCGATCACAAAGTTGTCTTGGCAAGCGCCACCCGCGAGCGGTTTCAGCGAGTGCACGACGACACTCGAGCCAAGTGCGGTACGGAGACCCGTTTCAACACGTGTTCGAAGCGCGTCCATGAAGCCTCCCCTTACTGCGCAAAGCGCGAGCGACTACTCGTCCGACGCTTCGTCGTCGTCCCCATCATCGTCGTCATCGTCATCGTCATCGTCGTCGTCGTCATCGTCGAATTCGCTGTCGTCGTCGTCGGGGAACTCTTCTTCGTCGGCCGCCGAGACCTTCGGTCGGGAATCGTCGCCGTCGTCGTCCTCACCGATGGTTTCGTCGGCAGAGTCGTCGTCATCCGCGTCGTCCTCGGCCGCGTCCGCACCGTCGTCCGCCGTCGAGGCTTTTGCACGCGCCGTTTCGTCTTCGTCGTCTTCGAGTGAGTCCTCGAATGCCGACCGATCGAGCACATCGGTGTCGGGCTCCTTCGTCGGGTCGCCCTCGTCGCCTTCTCCCGGCTCTGCCGGTTCGATGGGCGACGACCACTCGGTCGCATTCGGGTCGTCCGAAGCGCCTTCTGCTTGCGCCGCCGCGAGTGCTTCTTCGGCTGCCGCTCGTTCGGTAGCTGCATCGAAGGGCTCGCCAAGCTCGCGCTCCGCGATGATGCGCGACTCGTCGTTCAACTCGGTGAACTCCTTCAACGTCGGCATGTCCTTCAGAGACTTCAGATTGAAGAACTCGAGAAACACCGGCGTCGTCCCGTACAGAATGGGCCGACCGACTTCGTCCTTCTTGCCCAGGATGCGAATGAAGTCGCGCTCGAGAAGCATCTTCAGCACCGCGCCGGAATCGACGCCGCGGATTTCGTCGATCTCCGGGCGCGTGATGGGTTGGCGGTAGGCCAAAATCGCGAGCGTCTCGAGCTGGGCGCGCGTCAGCTTGACCGGCTTCTGTCCTGTCAGGTCACGCACGAAGGGCGCATAGACGACACTCGTGCGAAACAGCCACCCGCCCGCGACTTCATCGAGAACGATGCCGCGTTCGCTATAGGTTTCGCGAAGCTCCGCGAGAACGTCACGCACTTCTTTGATCTGTGCTTTCGCGGATCGAGCGAGTTCAGACGTCTTGATGGGTTTGTCCGACGCGAAGATGAGCGCCTCGAGCAAGCCGCGGAGGTGATGGTTGAGCGAAGCGCCATCTGGAGGAGGAACCGTGGGCGGGGGCGCCGCATCGTCGCGCACCGGCGCAAAGAGGTCTGGCGCATTGCGCAGGTCGACGGTTGTTTCGGGATCGAAGCCGTGCCAGGTCGCGAGGTCTTCGACCGACGACGTCGCCTCCGGAACGGCGCGCGTGTCGACTTCGGGAAGCGTTTCTTGGGCGGGATCGGGGGCGCCCCTTCGTCGTGCGTTCTTGCGGCGCGCCGCCATCTTCGGCGCAGGCGGAGCTTCCTCGGTGGGGGTGGTTTCCGCTGCCGGCACTTCTGCAGGTGCCTCGGGCGAGCGCGCTGCGTCTTCCGCCGATGGCGACGCCTCTTCGGGAG
>JAXLYO010000017.1:0-137444 GCA_046351415.1 Polyangiaceae bacterium
GATTTTTGCGTTCGCTCTCACTTCGCCGCGCCCCGCGCCCCGCTCGCGTCATCGTGCGCGTGCTTGCGCGGGAGGGGCTTCACGGCCGAATGTAAGTGGTTCGATAAGGACCGGGAGTGAGACTGTAGGGAGCTTTGCTCGTAGCGTGAGGGCAGCGGCCTCGCGGGCCGTTTTGGGCTTGGGACCCAAAACCGGGAGTGAGACTCTACGGAGCTTTGCTCCGTAGAGCGAGGGCAGAGCCCTCGCAGACCGTGTCTGTCGTTGTTGACTTAGCTGAAGAAGAGCAGTTATCGTCTCCGCACCGTTTTGGTGGATCACTGCGCGACCACCATGACGGCGGATGATGTTGCATCTCGCGAAGCGCGAACTGCGACCGAATCGAAAAGAGCAAACGTGCACGTCATGCAAAGCAAGTCTTTCAAAAAGGAGCATCTGTGATGTTCGTTTTCCTGTTGAGTGGTGGGGCCGCGGCGGGCGGTCAAAGCGGCGGCTTCATGGAGGCGTTCAAAGAGAACCCCTACTTCATCGTGATGAACGTC
The DNA here is from genome assembly GCA_046351415.1 of Polyangiaceae bacterium. GTDB lineage: Bacteria > Myxococcota_A > Polyangia > Polyangiales > Polyangiaceae > JABFRG01. Next base: position 540 of record JAXLYO010000017.1, read on the forward strand.
ATCACCTCCGCGCTCGTTATCGCGATGGTCGTCGAGCGCACCATCTTCCAGATGACGAAGTACAGCGTGAACTCGAAGGAGTTCTTCGCGCAGGTGAAGAAGCTCGTGACGGGCGGCAACGTCGACCGTGCGATCAAGCTCTGCGAAGCCGGCGACTACCCGACGCTTCAACTCGTGAAGGCCGGTCTCGTCAACGCCAACAAGGGCCCGGACGAAATCGACGCCGCGATGAGCGAGAAGATCGGCGAGCTCAAGCCGGCCGTCGAGAAGCGCATCGGTACGCTCTGGTCGCTCGCGAACATCGCGACCCTCATCGGTCTCCTCGGAACCGTTTTCGGTCTCATTCACACCTTCGCGAAGGTGTCTGACTCGGCTCTCTCCGCAGCTGACCGTCAACGCGCTCTCGCAAACGGTATCGCAGAAGCCATGTACAACACGGCGCTCGGTCTCGGTATCGCCGTTGCTTGTATGATCTTCCACCTCATCCTCCACGGGCGCGCGAAGAACATCCAACACGACCTCGACGCAACGCAGGAGCGTGTCTTCAACTTGCTCACCATTGGCTCGCGTCCGCAGTGAGCTGAGGCGCCCTAAGCCATGACTGAGCAACTCAGCGCAGCGCAGCGAAGCAAGATTCGAAAGCTTGCTGCACCGAAGGAGCTCTCGCCCGACGAAGAGGGCGGCGAGCTCAACATCGTCCCGTTCCTCGACATCGTCATGAACGTTCTCATGTTCGTTCTCGCGACGATCAGCGTGACGTTCACGGCGACCATCGACACGGCTCCTCCCAAGGCGGGTGGCGGTCGCGCGAACGCCAACCAAACACCCACCCTCGGTCTGACGATCATCATCGTCGGCGACGGGTACAGCATGAAGGCCCGCGGCGGTAACGTCGCTCCGGGCTGCAATGACTTGGGTGCAGGTATCGCCGTCCCGAAAAAGGGCAACGACTACGACACCGCCGCCCTCAAGGCCTGCGCCGACAAGCTGAAGAGCTCGTCGCCAGACTTCAAGGAAGAGCGTCAGGTCACGATCAGTGCGAACCCCAACATCCCTTACTCGGTCATCATTGCCACGATGGACGCCGTGCGTTCGCGTGACCTGAAGCCCGGTCAGGATGCGGAAAAGGACGCCGACAAACTCGCTCTGTTCCCGGACGTCATGTTCGGGTTGGCCCGCTAGCTAGGAAGCAAGGCGAAAAGCATCATGACGCAATCGAACCCCCCCGCCGGAGCCGCCGCACCCGCAGCAGCCGGTGGCACGCCGTCCAAGAGACCACCGCCGCAACCGCAGGCGAGCATGGTCTTCTACAAGCGCATGCTCCGCAAGGAGATCCGCAAGAACGCGCACGAGCACGAGGCCAACTACATCAACATCACGGCCATGCTCGACATGATGACGATCATTCTCGTCTTCTTGCTCAAGAGCATGAGCCAGACGAGTGCGTCGATCCCGCAGAACAACGACCTCACGATCCCGAAGAGCGTCCTCGTGTCCGAAGCGGCACAAGAGGGCTTGCCCATCTTGATTGCGAAGTCCGGCATTACCGTCGACGACAACCAGGTTTGCCCCGTTCCCTCGGACGCGACCCACGGTGTCGAAGGCAAGTACAAGCGCAGCGGCGCAAACGACCTCTACATCGTTCCGCTCGCCAACGCGCTCCAGAGCTGGCGTGAGAAAGACCGCCAGATTCGTGCAGCAAGCGGCAAGGACCCGAACGCCAGCGAAGCCATCATCATCTGCGACAAGGACACGCCGTATCGTCTCCTCGTCGAGGTTCTTTTCACACTCGGCCAAAGCGAGTTTGCGAAGTTCCACTTGATGGTTCTGCAGGGCGCGAAGGGCTGAGCTCGAACCAAAGCGCTACGCGCAGCGCTGACGACAGCAACGAGGAGTTCCGGAAACGGAGCTCCTCGTTTCGTTTTGTGGCATCAGGAGGTCTGTCCGCTCCGATGTCAGCAGAGGGGGGCAAGCAAGCGTCGCCCATCTCGACTCGATCGAGCAAGGTGACAACGAAGCCGTGTGCAGGCTCGGCAGTCCCGGTCGTGGTGCCGGTCGCTCCAGCCAGCTCAGCGAAGGGAGGAAGCGGCGAACAAGCCGTCTTCTGCGTCTCAGGGAAGCTGCAGGTTCGGGATGCAGAAGAGGTCGTTGACGATGGGTCGCGTGAAGCAGCACTCGAGCTGCGCATTGCACGCGTTGCAGTTGTTCACCGACGGAATCGACAGAGAAACGATGAGGCCCAAGATGAGGTTGGTATCGCTCGCGGGGCACGTCAGGACGCCGGGGTTCACCGACGTGTCTTTGCCCGCATCCTGACCGCCGCTCGACGACGAAGACGATGAGGTGCCCGTGTCCTTGGCGGCATCTGCGGTGCCCGTGTCCTTGCTCGCGTCGGTCGTGCTTCCGCCACTCGAAGTCGCCCCGCTGCTCGTGCTGCTCGTATTCGTGATGTCTCCATCCTTCGTATCGTCGCCTTCGATCGGCGACGTGGCGCACGCGACGAGAAGACCAAGAACGACGCAGGAGGGAAGAATACGGCGCAACATAGTGGCGGGAGCATACCTCCATCACTCCCCCGTGCCAGCGGAATGTCGTGCATGCCCGCATCTATGCCATCACCGATGGAGACCGGCGGCGTAGGCTTACATGTGCGCACGTTTTCGTACTGCACCGGGCGGAGTGTCAAACGCGTGCGCGGAGGGCTTTTTCCTCTAAGTCACGTGTCCCGTGCGCAAGCAAAACCCCCTCTCCGCGCCGGTTTTCATCGTGGCCCTCAGCCGGGCGCGGCGGTCTGGTAGCGGCGCATCGAGACGTTCATGAGGAGGCCCACACCCACGAGGATCGTGAGAACGCTGGACCCGCCCGCAGAGAAGAGCGGCAATGTCACGCCGACGACCGGCAAGATACCCGTGACCATGCCGAGATTGAAAAGCGCGTGCCAGAAGATGAGGGCTCCCACGCCGATCGCGATGACTGCGCCGAAACGGTCTCGCGCCGCGGCGGCTACGCGAATCGACCACAGGACGAGGAACGAATAGAGCGCCACGAGCACGAGTGCGCCGGCGAAACCCCAGTCTTCGGCGAACACCGCGAACGGGAAGTCGGAATGTTGGTCCGGCAAGAACAGATACTGGTTCTGCGACCCCTTCATGAAGCCCTGCCCGAGCACGGACCCATTGCCGATGGCGATGCGCGCGTGGTGTGCGTGCCAGCCCGTGTGCCGGACGTCCGCTTCCGGATTGAGGAACGAAGTGACTCGGTCGCGCTGATAGTCGTGCAGACCGAAGTTCCAGATGAGGGGCGCGAACACGCCAAACATGATGAAGAGCCACATGACGCTCTTGCCCTTGATGCGTGTCATCGAGCAGACGGTCACGAAAATGAGACCGAGGATGAGCGCCGTGCCGAGGTCGGGCTGCTTCAAGATGAGGAACATCGGGAGTCCCGCAAGGCCCGCCGGAATCGCAAAATCTTTGAGCGTACGGCCTTCACCCGGAGGGTCGTCGTGCAGGTATTTCGCCAGCGCGATCACCAGGAAGAGTTTCATGAACTCGCTCGGCTGTAAGCTGAAGCTTCCGATGTAGATCCATCGTGAGCTTCCGCGAATGTCCTTTCCAAGGACGAACACGAGCGCGAGCAGCAGAACGCCAGCGCCATAGAGCACGTACCCGAGGCGCTCGTAGTTGCGATAGTCGATGAGGGCGACCACGAATGCCAAGATGCCACCGATGACGAACCAGTAGATTTGCTGGATGTACACGTCGGAGAGCGCGGCCTTCGCCACGCTGGTCGCAGAGTAGAGGTTCACGACACCGACGAGGCCGAGTGTGCAGGCGGCCAAGAAGAGCGGCCAGTCGAAGTGATCGCGAATGCGCGGCGAGAAACGGTTGTTCATTTCTTCGGCTCCGGCGCTTTGGGGTCTTTCGGCGCGCCCTTCGCACCGCTCGCGCGTTCTGCCTGGAGGCGCCGATATTCGCGAACGACTTGCATCGCGACGGGCGCCGCTTGCGTGGGACCGGAACCACCGTGTTCGACGAGAACGACGACGGCAATCTCGGGCGCCTTGTGCGGCGCGAATGCCGCGAACCAAGCGTGGTCGCGGGCGTAGTACCAGGCTTGGCGTGGGTCATCTCTGCCGTTTGCCACGTAGCCCGTCTGCGCGGTGCCTGTCTTGCCGGCGACATCGAGGCTCGCGTCACGCACCGGATAGGCGGTTCCGTGCGTGTCGTTCACGACCGAGCGCAGACCTTCGATGATGCGATTCATGGTCTCCGACGAGACCTGCACCTTCTGCCTGACGCGGGGAGCGAAGTCCTGCGCGACGCCGCCGTCAGCGGTCTCGACGGCGCGAACGAGCTGCGGCGTGTAGACGGTTCCGCCATTGGCGATGGCTGCGTACGCGAGCGCGAGCTGCAGCGGTGTAACGGTCGTCGCGCCCTGCCCGATCGCGGTGTTCATCGTGAAGCCGGGACGGAACTGGCCGCGATAGCGAAGCGTGTACCAAGACCGCGTCGGGATGTTGCCGGGTGACTCAGGGTTGACGCCGATACCGGTCTTTTGGCCGAGCCCGAATTCGTTGGCGACTGCCGCGATTGGATCGAGGTCGACCTTCTGAGCGAGCTTGAAGAAGTAGACGTTGCAGCTCTGAGCAATGGCCTCGCGCATGTTCACGCGACCGTGCACGTGGGTGCACTTGAAGATGCGATGGCCGTAGTTGATGAAGCCATCACAGCGCTCGTGGTCTTCGGGATTGATGCGTTTGCGCTCGAGCCCGGCCATGGCCGAGAACGGCTTGAACGTTGACCCGGGTTGGAACGCGCCCGTCATCGTCTTGTCGAGGATGGGGCGTAGCGGGTCGAGCCAGAGGCGGTTCGTGGCCTCGCGAATGCGTGGCTTTCCTCCGGCGCCCGAGAGGTCGTTCGGATCGAAGTCGGGCTTGGAGTAGAGCGCGAGGAGGCGTCCGCTGCGCACGTCGACGACGACCACGGCTCCGGAGAGGTGGACGCGCATGGCCTTCTCGATCGCTGCTGTGAGCTCGATGTCGATGGTGAGCCTGAGGTCGCGACCGGGAAGGGGTTCTTGGCGCGCGGGGGCATCGAGGAGGCGCTTGTCGTCTGCGCCAGTGCGATAGCGGCCGTGAGCGTCGACGACGCGCTTCTCCCAGCCGCGTTGACCTCGGAGATGGCTCTCCCACGCGCGCTCGACGCCGGTCGCACCGACCACATCGCCCACGTCGTACCCGAGGGGGTTCACTTTGGCGCGTTCTTCGGGCGAGAGCTGCTCGTATCCCTCAGGCCGCAAGCGGTCGAGGTGCTCTTTGTCGATTTCACCGACGTAGCCGATGAGGTGGGAACCAAGGTTCTTGTACGGGTAATAGCGAATGGGAGCGGACACGACTTCCGCACCGACGAGCTCACCTGCGTGCTGCCGAACCTCCGACACGATGTCGCGCGGAAGGTCCTCGCGGATGAGAAGCGGCCTGAAGCACGGAGACTTGTCGTCGTCGACGACACAGGCGTCTTTGATGCGCTGTTCGAATCGAGCGCGCTCGTCAGGCGTGAGCCTCAGCGTCTCTGCGATGCGAGGAAACGAATCGACTTCGTCGCGAACGCGCCTTCGATTCTTCTTCGGCCGTGAGCTCGGCATGACACGCCCGGGCACGACGTACACGTTGTAAGCCGGTCGGCTCGATGCGAGGACCCTGCCGTAGGCGTCACGGATGACTCCGCGGGTCGTCGCGAGCGCGATCTTGCGAATCACGTTTTCGTGGGCAACGGCCCGATACTCGGCCCCCTCGATGATTTGCAGCTGGAAGAGGCGAATGAGCACGATGACGAAGGCTGTCGCCGCGAAGAGCGCCATCCATTTGTAGCGCCGACGAAATTCGCTGACATCGGAACGAGGAACGAGAAACATGGCCTACGCGCCTTTCTCCCGCTCCTGCCTTCCGGCACCGATCGCGTGGAGGCGCTCGGCGAGCTTGAAGACGAGGGGACTGAAGGCAGCGGTTGCCAGCGCATGCGGAAGCGCATTGCGAAAGACCGCGCGAGGAACCCAAGTATCCTTGCCGAAGATAGCGAGGCATACGAGGATGATGCCGCTCTTCACGATCGTCAGTGCGAAACACAGGAGCGCTTGCATCCAACGCGTCTGCGCCGCAAGCCTCAACCCCGCGAAGCTCGCGATCAAGAACAACGCGACGTACGTGAACGTATAGAGACCCACGGGCGCGACGCCGATGAGGTCGGTCGCATACCCGAGCACGAACGAGATGGATGCGCCGCGAATGAGCGGCACGTCGTGAATCCCCATGAACAAGACGAGCGGAAACACCAGGGCTGGGACGCACCCCGGAGGGACCGTATTCCCGATTTGACCACCGTGCGACAGAAGGCCGGTCATCGTGTCGACGAGACGAAAGATGTTCTCCTGGAGGATCAAGAGAATGATGCCACACACGATGAAGAGTGTATTGCGCATCTACTTCCCCTTGGGTGGAGTGGCTGCGCCCTTCTGCGGAAGCTCTTCTTGCGCGGATACGAGGATCAGGACCGAGTCGAGGCGGGAGAAGTTCACCGTAGGCTGCGCTTCGACGTCCTGATCGCGACCGAGCTCACGTTGCTTCACTTTGATGACGCGGGCGACGGGAATGCCTCGCGGGAACCACTTGCCCTTGCCGCTGGTCACGAGGAGGTCGCCGGTGTCCACCTCGTCTCGCGAGTCGACCATTTCGACTTTGCAGACATAGCGCGTGAGGTCGCTCGTGCCCTTCACGAAGCCGCGCGCATGCGTGCGTTCGTCTTCCACGTCGATGCCGAAGGCCGCGTCCACGGCGAGCTGCACGTCGACCGAATCGCCGGCGACGTCGAGCACCGTACCTACGACGCCATCCGGGGAGATAACGGGCATGTGCGGCTTCACGTTCTTGGACCCGCGGTCGAGGACGATGCGCATCACGCGGAAGAACTCGTTGAAGTCTTTGCCGATGACCTGCGCGCTCAGCGTCTCGCTCGGCGTCGATTCCCGTAGCTGCAAGAGACGGCGAAGCTCTCGGTTCTCGTACTCCTTCTGCTCCATGCGATGCACGGTCTCGTGGAGTCGCGCATTCTCGTAGCTGAGGCGGTCGTTGTCCTTCTTGACGTCGACCAAGTAGACGTAGTCGGAGACGAGGGTGGAGATGCCGCGAGCGATGCTGCTCGCCGCGAATTCGATGGGCGCGCTCACGCGGAGAACGACGCGGTCGAGGGCATTGAGGCGCTCGGCCTTTTTCATGTTCGCGCGCAGAAACAAGAACGGCACGACGAGCAAGCAGACGACGATGGCGATGTCGCGGTATCGCTTGAACGCTCCCATGTCGCCCGCCGAAACTTCACGAGTCGGGCAGCCGCGCTACCCGATCGTGACCTCACGCAAGAGGTCGATGTGCTCGAGCGCCTTACCGCTGCCGAGAACGACGGCGCTGATCGGGTCGTCGCACACCATGACAGGAAGGCCCGTTTCTTCGCGAATGAGAACGTCGAGATTGGCGAGGAGGGCGCCTCCGCCCGTAAGGACGATGCCCTTGTCGACGATGTCGGCAGCGAGCTCCGGAGGCGTCTTTTCGAGCGCCAAGAGCACTGCTTCGACGATGGCATTGATGGGCTCGGCAAGGGCTTCACGGACTTCGTCGGACGTGACGACGACCGTTTTCGGAACGCCGGCGACCAAGTCGCGCCCTTTGACTTCGCAGCTGAGCGGCTGCTCGAGCGGGAACGCGTTCCCGATGTCGACCTTGATGCGCTCGGCGGTTTGCTCGCCGATGGCAAGGTTGTACTTGCGCTTGAGGAAGGCCTGAATGGCTTCGTCCATCTTGTCGCCGCCGACGCGTACGCTCTGCGAGTACACGATGCCGGCGAGCGAAATGACGGCCACTTCCGTCGTGCCACCGCCGATGTCGACGACCATGTTGCCGGATGGCTCGGTGATGGGAAGCCCTGCGCCGATGGCCGCAGCCATGGGCTCTTCGATGAGATAGACCTCACGCGCGCCCGCGCTCTCGGCGCTTTCTTTGACGGCGCGCTTTTCGACTTCCGTGATGCCGAAGGGAACGCAGATGATGATGCGCGGCTTCACCAGCGTCTTGCGGTTGTGGGCGCGAGAGATGAAATACCGAAGCATGGCCTCGGTGATCTCGAAGTCGGCGATGACGCCGTCACGGAGAGGACGAACCGCGCGGATGTTTCCCGGCGTGCGCCCGAGCATTTCTTTCGCCTCGCGCCCCACCGCGAGGACCTTGCTGCCGCCTCGGACGTCCTTCTGGACCGCGACCACGGATGGCTCGCAAGACACGATTCCCTTGCCGCGCACGTAAATGAGCGTGTTCGCGGTGCCTAGATCGATCGCGAGATCGTTCGAGAACAGGCCGTGGAGCCAGTCGAAGACCATGGTGCGATCAGCCTTTCTTGCAAGGGGCGCCTCAAACTTCGAGTCACCGGGGGTTGATCAAACAAATATAGGGCGGCAGAATTGCTCACCCTACATAGCGAAACGTAGTGAAAGATAAGGCGAAAAGAGGGCGGGGGTTGTCCGTGCACAAGGGGCGCGGGTTTCCGTCGTTGAGCTCGGGCCGCCGTAGCGTCCCTCGGCAATGGACCTCAGCCCTTCGAGATCTTGCCTTCCTTGTGCGCGAAGTGACCGCGGCAAGCCGGGCAAAACTTCTTGATTTCAAGCTTTTCCGTCATGGTTCGCTTGTTCTTGGTCGTCGTGTAGTTCGCGCGGCTGCAGTTCGCGCAGGTCATTTTGATGATATCGCGCATGGCGGCTCCAATTTCCGAAAACGGGGGGCGATAACTACTAAACCTCGGGGCATTGTCAAGGGGCGCGGTTTTCTGGCACGAATTCAGAGCTGAAGGCGCTTTCGGGCGGCCAAAACCTCAGTAAAATCGAGCTCTTGTGGATTGTTCTCATCGAGTCTGCGAAGCACCTCGATGGCGCGCTGGGCGGCGTCACTCTCACGGAGTTCGGCGTCTGCCTGGGGACTGCGAACGAACGCGTCGCCCTCGAGCGTCCGGTAGCGGGCGGCTTCCGCGAAGGGCTCGCCGATGCGCTCCACGATCCGCGACCCTCGAAGTTCGAGGACCGCCTCAGGCAGCAGCAGGCGTTCCTTCACGTGCGGCATCGGGGCGCCGGCCGTGACGACGAAGACATGGGACTCGGGGGCTGCGACGACCCACCGGGACGGCGCTCCATTCGCTCCGTTCAGCAAATACGCGTCGAATGGTACGAAGGGGATCCGTGCGCACGGACAGCCGCTCACGGGGTCACTCGCTTCCGCGAGGCGTGCGAATGTGGGGGCGCCCTTCTTCCCAGGCTTCTCTTCCCAGAGGAGAACGCGCTGGTCGTACGCGTAGCTCCCGTTGCAGTCGCCTTTGCCCGTGGTGGTCTCTGCGATCAAGAACGACCCGACGTCCGTCTCGGCGAGGCAGGTGACTCCGTGCTTTCGCAGGTCCGGGAAGGCCGTCCCGATGGCCTTGCGTTCATCCGCGGTCACGGGCTTGCCGCAGGGCGGCGTGCGGTTGGGAAGGCGTTCTGCTTTTGGATCGAGCGTGACGTTCTCTTGGGCGAATGCGAGACTGCGCGCTTCCGCGACGATTCTGAGCAAACGCGCGATGGTCTTTCGATCTTGCGCGGCGGCATGTGGCGCAGATGCGTTCCCCGCGGGAGCGATCGGTACGACACTTCGCGGACTGCGTTCTCGGACGAGCGCAGGCGGCGAGGGCGCGCAAGCTCCCGCTGCTTCGATCGCGGCGACGAAAAGGACGCGACGGCGGACCGAAACGGGGAGGCTCCTTCGCGACTTCATTGATTCGATGCCCGTCCGTTCGTTTGGGTATGCCATGCCGACCGCGGTCCAAGTAGCGGTTTTCCATCGAAAGAACGCCCCTCGCGCTGTCGTTCATCCCGGACCGGCGCCGGAACGCTGAAAAGGTCAACCCGGCGCTCGGGACGCTTTTGGCTCCATGGAGGAAAGATTTGCGCGCGCCCTGCGTATGCAATCACGGGCCACGAGCACAGACAAGACGGCGCGAAGCATCGCGCACGAGGAGCACAAAATGGGACTTTTCAGCATCAGTGAGCAGAAGATTCAAAACCACGTTCAGTCGGCGATCGCGCCTGGTGAGCAAGTGCAGCAGATCGTTCTCGGAACGGAGAAGCCGTTCTGGACGAAGGTATTTTCGCGCATCGGCTACATGTTCTGGAAAAGCTACATCGTTGCGAGCACGAACCATCGCGTGCTCTTCGTCGAATACGGCGGGCTCCTTTCGGGCTTCAAAGCGAAGAAGGTCGATGCGCTCGGCTACCACGAACTCGACAAGACCGAACTCGGCTGGGGCATCTTCAACAAGAACCTCACGTTCCGCGGGCAGGCGCGCAACTTCAAGAAGACCGTCGAAGTGAACCGCTTCCAGCGCAAGGGCAACCTCGCCGCCGCGGAGAGTGTCGTCGGCATCGTGCAGCAGGCGAAGTCGCTTCCGCCGGGTCCGATGCACGGGCAACAGCCGGCGCAAATGTACGGCCAGCAGCAGTACCAGCAAGCGCAGTACCAACTCCCGTCCTGAGCCTTTCGCAAACTGCAGCGACGAAAGCGGGCCGACTTCACGTCGGCTCGCTTTTCGTTCTTTAGAGCGCGTTCCACTTCTCGAGGTGGGACTTGATCCACGGAAGCGAGAGGTCGAGGCGTGTGTATCCTTCGAGCACTCGCCCACAAGGGTCTCCATCTTTCGTGCGTATGACACTCCCTCGAACCGTGCCGATGATCTTTCCGCCCAACAGAAGCGGCCCCCCCGAGTCGCCTGATGTTGCGATTCCCGTAGCGGACTTGACGAGGATTTCCGTGGTGTTGAACCTGTCGAGGAAACTCGTTGCGGAGCGTCGCTCACGGTAGGTATGCGCCCCGGTGCTCGTGGTGTGACAGCCGAAACCCACGGCGACGCCCGCGCGTGATGCAGACGCGTCGACCAAGATTTGCGCAGCCGTACGCTCGTCCATCAAGATGGGCTCGACGTCGCGGATCGGCGTCGCGAGTCTCACGAGACCTATGTCGAGGACCCCCGGGCACGTGCTGCGCAACGTTGCACCTGGTGCTTCGTAGCATTCGCCGCGCACCTTATCGGCGACCTTCACGTGTTGGAGGTTCAGGTAGTGCGTGCTCGTGCCGCTCTTGGGAGCACCGTAATAGAACTCGACGATGGATCCGTCGACGACGTGTCCCGCCGTCAGCACCACATCGGGACGAATGAGCGTGCCCGTTCCGAACGCGCCCGACGCGAACGCGAGCATGCCCACGGCCGGATAACCCGATTCGGATTTTCCGCGCTGAATGTCGCTCTCGGTTTCGGCTCCGCCCTCGGTGGACGCGCAAGCGGAGAGGAGCGTCGCCGCGGTCAAGGTGCAAGCGCGAAACAGAGAGGCTACATGCATGCGAGGAGCCTAGCACGGGCCTTCGTCGCTTCTGCGCGAGGGCACGAAGTCGCATGCGGCCGCGGCCGCGATCTCAGCTGGGTGACTCAGACCACCGAAGCTCGATGCAGACGCGATCCTCGACCCGTAGTGCACCGAGCATCGCGCGGAACGGCTTGATTCCGAACTGACTCGGGACGAGCTCGATGACCATCTGGGAGCCATCACCCACGCGTGTAGCGGTGGCTTCGAGCGACTTCGTGACGCCATGTAACGTGAGGTTTCCGGAGAACGTGTTTTCATGCCGCGTTCCACTCACCGTCGCCGAAGGGAATTTCCTCAGCTGAAGGACGTCGTCTGTCATCGATTGCTCGATCCGTTTGCGATCTGCAGCATCACAAGGAGTCGTGACGCCGCCATGCACGGCGCCGAGCAGGTGCAGTGTTCGTAGGTCGAACGTCCCTTTGACTTCCTCTGCGGTGGCGGTCACCGCGAATGTCTCCACCTTGAAGGCAAGGTCGTGTCCGACCGCGGAAAGAAGACCTTCTTTGAAGGTGTAAACACGGCAGGTCGCGTTCGTGGGGTCGAGCTTGGTGATCTCCATGCGTGATTCCGGGGCCTTGCACGTTTCGTGCAAGCCGCAAAAGCGCAGCAAATTTCGAAGCCCCTGGGAGCTCGCGCGCAATCGTTGCGTGCCGCGCCGATCCTGTATCCTCGTTTTTCCGGCCGACCCATGAGCTAGGGGCTGTACCTAGACCTAGTTCATCGATCATTGACCACCCTCACGCCCTCGGCAGAATCCAGCGGAGGCGCGGGGCGCGGCGAAGTGAGAGCGAACGCAAAAATCCCCGGCCAGCAGCCGCCGACTCGGCCGCCTCGTCGGGAGGCGTCCAGACATGCGGCCGGGGATTTTGTGCGGAGAGGAAACGAAGCCGTGACCCCGCGACCCGCGGGTCTTCTGCACATAGCCACAGCTATGCAACGCCCTCTGAATTCCGATCGAGCGACGACGCGGTCGGCCTAGAACGATTGTGGGACAGCCCACAGCCATCCGATGCGGACTAGAACGTCCCGGAAAGCGCGAAGCGCGCGGAGCCTCGACCGATGTCGACGGAAGGCGAGAGCCGCGGAAACGGAGTTTGCCGCGAGGGGGACGCGTGCGCCTCGTTCTGCCGCATCGACCAATGCTCGGATGCGAAGGCCGCGTCGAGCATCGAGAGGACGGTGGCAGACATGCCGATCGTAGCGAGCGCGCCGGCGCCGCCCAAGACGTCGAACGTGTCCTTCGGTTTGGCATCGTGCGGCGTCGGCACGAGGGTGATGCTCGCCAGACTCGAGCCGATGCTGGCAAACATCACGATGAGCGAACACCCAAGTGCGAGGGAGGTGCGCGCGCCGAAGCTCGCGAGCGCTGCCCAGCCGCGTTTGTGCGCGAGATGGAGAATGGGGGCGGCCGTCAGATAGAGGCCTCCGAAATAGCCGAGCGGGGCCGCTGACCTCGAAGCCGAGGACACGCCTAACGCGAGCGCGACACTGCCCGCATCCGCGAGGAGAATCTGCCAGCCATACCAAGTGGCCGGTTCCCCGACCGCGCGTCGCTCGTGCGGCGCTGCTTCGTCACGGTCCGCGATCGAAGGAGATGGTTCGACGGCGGGCGAGGGGGCGGAACGCATTTTCGCGTCGTCTTCTTGCGGCGTTTCAACCTCTCCGGCGAAGGCCGAAGATTCGAAGGCTACGCACGCGAACAGGAACGTAGCTGCCGCGCTACGAGCCCGCCCACATCGAGCGAAGAGAAGCATGGTCCGCAGCCTTCGCAACACACATGCCACGATTCGGTGTCCCCGTGTTTCAGCACGTTCCGGCTCTGGGGTGAACGAGCTCTCTGACACGGGAGTCTCTGACACCCGGATCATGTGGTGCTCGATTCACGGTCTTGCAGAACTCGTCGCCCAGGAAATGCGAAACGCGGGTAGCAATGATGCCACCCGCGTCGAGACGCCTGCGAACGGAGAGGGGATTCGTCTCCCTCTCCCTAGGGCTTCTCAGTCGTCGTCGCCCCAATCCTTGATACGACCACCACCGCCGCCGCCACGGCCGCCGCCGCCACCGCCGCCTTCGAAGCGTCGCTTCTTCGGGCCGTCGTCGTAGCTGCCGCCGGTCTTCTTCTTCTTGTCGTCGAACGAACGGCGAACGGGACCAGGAGGAGGCGGAGGAGGACCGAAAGCCGCTGCTGCAAAACCGTCGGGGCGCGCGGGCCTGTCGGCCTTGGGCTGCGCGAGCTTGATGCTGAGCCGGCGTCCACGGAGCTCGCCCTCTTTGAGGAGCTCGATGGCCGCAGCCGCCGCTTCGGGGCTGGACATCGTCACGAAGCCAAAGCCGCGAATGCGACCATCTGCTTCCGTTGGGAGGTGAACGCGAACGACCTGTCCTTCGGCCACGCTGTTGATGAGCCCTTCGACGTCCGCTTGCGTGCAGTCGTAGGGAATGTTGCCGACGAAGATCTGCCGGTCTTGGGAGGGAGGACCGCCCCCTGGACGCGGGCCGCCACCGCCAAAGCGAGGACCGCCCCCGCCAAAGCCACCGCCGCCACCCATGCCGGGACCGCCACCCACGCCGTCGCGCTTCGGCGGATCGGCTTGATAGGGACGAACCAAAATCGAGCGGCCCATCTGGAGAGACCCATCGAGTGCGCCGCGCGCTGCTTCGGCTTCTGCCGCCGAGCCCATGGTCACGAAACCGATTCCTCGGGGGCGCCCGGTGTCGCGGTTTCTGGGAAGGCTCACTTGGAGAACCGTTCCGCCGGTGGACTGAAACATCTCTTTGACTACGTCTTCTGAGATGCTGTCCGGCAGCCCGGCGACGAACAGCTTCGCGTCATCATTACTCATGGAAAAAACCAATCTCCTCTAACTTTGAACCAAAACTTGGAAGGGAGCCATGCGCGCCCTCGAACGACGCTAGGAAAGCGACAAAACACGAAGCCTTCCGAGGCTGTCCCACAGAGTATCCGTAAGGGGCCACGCGTCAATGCTCGAAAACCCTCGCCCGCGCGCTTTTTTCCCGAATTTGTGCTCGTTTCTGGACGCCCTCGCCCCCGAGTAGGCTCATCGCGACCGATCGTTCACGAATGGTCCGGCCTGGGTCACGCTTCTTTGGGGCGCTTCGAAGGGAGCGTCATGACGAAGATGGCCCCCTTTGGACGCACGGCGGGCGCGTCTCCCCACGCAGGAAGCGTGCTGTCGCCCACGATGCGGACCCTCCCTCCGTGGGCTTCGGCGATGTGCTGTACGTGGGCGAGACCGATGCCGCTGCCTCGCACGCCGCCCTTGCCGCGATGCGCCTCGCCCCGAAAGAACCGCTCGAAGATGCGTTGCCGCTCTTCCTTCTTCACGCCGGGCCCCTCGTCTGCGACGCAGATTTCGATGACCTTGCCGACCCTTCGCGACGAGACGTATACCCGTTTTCCGGCACCGCCGTATTTGACGGCATTGTCGATGAGATTGACGAGCGCTACCTGCAACGCTTGCCCATCGCCACGGGTCGTGCCGACGTCCGGCACGAGGCGAAGATCGAGCGTGACGTCGTCCTGCTCTGCTCGGTAGCGACACGCATCGACGGCATTCTGGATGACGAGGTGTACGTCTACGTCCTGAAACTCGTAGGCGCTCTTCCCACGCTCGACACGGGAGAAGTCGAGGACGTTTTCGATGAGCCCCGTCAGGCGATCGCTCTCCTTCAAGATGATTTCTATGTATTGTGCACGCTTTTCGTCGGATGTCACCCGGCCGCTTTGGAGCATCTCGGCAAACATGCGAACGAGCGCCAGCGGGGTCTTCAGCTCGTGACTCACGTTGGCGACGAAATCGCTCTTTAGCTCGGAGATGCGACGTTCGCGCTCCGCGGCCGCCAAAATCGTGACGAGACCTGCGAAGAGCACGATGCAGGCAATTGCGACGACGGCTTGCTCGATCACACGGCGCCGTTGTGCCGAACGAACGGTCGCCTCACCAGCAGAAGGAGCCACTTGAATGCGCCACGCATAGAGGGTGGTTGGAAATTGGACGCTGACCGTGAATTCGCCAGAGCGGACCGGAGGGCCGAAAATGAGCCTTCCTTCTTCGTCGACGACGTTGAAAGGGCGCGGACTCTCGTCGGGCTCAACTTGCTCGGCTGCATAGAGCATGGGCATCGTCTCGCGAATGATGCGACCAAGGTCGTGCCATGCGACGACGAGATATCGCCGCCCCTGCCAATTTCGAGCCCAATAGCTGATGAGATAGCTCTGCCCGTCGTACTGCTTGTGGAGGTGCCGGAGCTCGTCGTACGGCAGCTTTCCGAGGTCGAGGTCATAGAGCATGCGGTGGACGAGGAGGTGCCGGAAGGCTTCGTCCTCCCGGTAGCCGCCCGCGATGCGCGACGTGAGGGAGACGACCGTGTCCGTCGCATCGAGCATCACGATGGCGCGCACGGTTGGCGTCTCGCGCTTCGCGGTTGGAAGCCAGCGATCCGGCAGGTCCGAGAGTCGCTCTGGGTCGGCGAGGGCGAAGATGACGTTGTCCTGTTCGACGATCTGCTGGTCGAGGCGCTTGGCCTTCTCGCGTGCGAGCCCGATCGAGACCTCGAAGACCGCCTCTTGTCCGAGCTTGTCCAGTTGGAGAGTGGCTCGAAGCGTCGAAAACGCGATGACGAAGATCGCGAGAAGGACCGCCACGAACAGAGCAACGGTGCGAACGCGACCGCCTGTCAGGCCTTTTCCGCGTGCCACGGGCTACTCAGCCTACTCAGCGCGCCGGAGGCGGCGGGGGCCTTCGGGACAAGCGAGCTACCTCGAGGACGATACCGCGGGAACCAATGTACTCTGCAAGTTGTTCTGCGATGTACGTGAAGGCATTCGCGTCGTCGACGGTGAAGGGGCGCCCGTCGCTCGGGTTGATGACCTCGATCGCTCCGACGAAACGGCCGTGGGGCCAAAGTGGGGCGAGGACGGCAGAGTCGAGGCCGCCCGTGAACCCAAAGCGCTGCGGAATGGGATCGACGCGAGAGATGACGACCGCTTGCTTCGTGCGTGTTGCCTGATTGAGGCATGCGTCAGCGCCTGGATGGCGGGCGAGCAAAAGCTGCTCGATGCCCGCGCCGCGCGTGCACGCGACGACGAACTCGCGCTTCTCGATGTCGAAGAAGTGGAGCAACCCCGCGCGCGCCGGAATCTTCGAGAGGGCGAGATCGAGACAGAAATAGCCGGCCTCCACGGCGTCGGCCTGGAACTGCAGGCCATGCATTTCGTCGAAGAGGTCCGCGATGAGCTCGTCACCGGTGACGCGCCTGCCGCTCGGATGATGCTGGGGAGGAGCGACCGCCACCATCGCGGGGCTGCTGGAGATTTGAACCGCCGGAGCGCCACCCATCGCGCTCGCGACGGCGACGGGAACCGGAGCGACGCTGCCGTTGGCGGCCGGCATGGCCGCGGGTGGAATGGCGGCGATCCCGGACTTCTCTGCGGCAACGGGCGAAGTCGGCATCGATGCGTGCATGCCTGCGCTCGGCCGCTGCGCTGGTCCAAGGAACATGTCGGCAGCCGCAGCCGCAGGCATGGGCGCTGGGCTCGGGGCGTAACCGCCCGAGCTGAAATCCGGCGGCGGCATCGACATCGCGACGGGAGGTCGCATCGAGCCGAGCGCGGCAGGAAGCGGAATGGGAGCGCGCCTCGGGTGTTGGATGAAGGGATCGCCCTTCCAGTCCTTCCACTGCAGAACGACGAGTGGAGGAACCGTGGGCTTGCCCGTGAAGATCTCGTCGAAGACCGCGATGTTGACGAAGGAGCCGCGTCGGTCGGAAGGGATCGATTCCCTCACGAGAGCGAGCTGCTCTCGGGCAAAGCGCTCGGCTTCGTTTTCGTCGGTACCGATGGGGAGCGCGTAGGCTAGCTCGCGATAAGTGAGGGGCGAGTCGCTCGACGGTTCGAGCTCGCGCTTGTAGAGGAGGGTTGCGTTCCAACGCGACTTGGCGGGCTTCGGGCTCGCGGCCGAAGACGCTTGTGGTCTCGGTGGACCTCCGGCGGCCTTCGGTACGGACGGAACGACACTTGCGGCCTTCGGTGCGGGCGGCGCCGCAGCTGCCGGCGCGGGGGCAGGTGCGGGCGGCGCGGCGGCGGGTGCGGGCTCGGTCTTCTCTGCGGCGCGCCCGGCAATGGGCGGGAGCATTTCGGTGTGCGGAGACGAAGGCGGGTCGTTGCTGAGTGGTCGCGGGACCGTCTCTTCTTCTTCCGGTAGGGCGCCAGAGCTGCGCGCAGCGATGGGCAGTGCGACGGTCGCGCCCACGACGTCGGTGCTCGATGCCGCAGCGGGGACGCTCGGCTCCGCCGCTGGAGCTACATTTCGCGAGCTGCCGTCGCCGCTCACCTCCGATGGATCGGGACGGCTCGGGTTCGGACGTGGCGGGCTCGCGTGCGGCGCGGCCTTGACGACGTATCTGCGCCGCTCGATTGGATCGATCGCACGATACCCTTCGGCGAGGAGGTCGATGGTGAACGCACCGAGCGGACCCGTGTCCCCGAGCGACGCCCGTGCCTTTTGCAACGCGCCTTGCCAGGAGTCGGCGTCGAACGACAGCGATTTCGCGTCACGTTTGTCGCCTAATGGCGACACTTCCACGAGCCAACGCATCCCGACAGCTATGCTCTCATCCCGCGCGTCACTTCGCAACCACTCAATCGGACACCATGAGAGAGGGGGTCAGTCGGCACGGAGGCCATCGGATGGCCGCTGCCATGCCGCGTAGAGGGCGGGAGCGATGGTGGCGAGCAGGCAGATGAATACCGCGATGCCTCCGGTCACCAAAAATTCCTGAGGGCGGATGTTTACGGGGAGAGTGGAGATGAAATAGACCTTCGGGTCGAGTGGAAACCGGTAGCTCGAGAGGGCTCGACAACCCCCGTACCCCACGAGCAGTCCGAGTGCGGTCCCGATGACGCCCATGATTCCGCCCTGATAGAGGAAGATGCGGAGGATCGCCCGATCGGGGGCCCCGAGTGCTTTCAGCAGGGCAATTTCGCGCCGCTTCTCCATGACGATCATGATCAGCGTCGCGATCACGGTGAACGCGGCGACCACGATGATGAGTGCGAGCACGAAACTCATGCCGATTTGCTGGATGAGCAAGGCGGTGAAGAGGCCGTGGTTGAGCTCGTGCCAGTCCATCGTGTGGTAGACGCCATTGCCGAGCGCCAAGTCGACCTCCCGAGCGATCTCTTTGGCCCGGTCGATGTCGTCGACCTTCATCTCGACGCCGGTGACGCTGTCGCCTTGGTCGTAGAACGCTTCGGCTTCATAGAGGTCGGTGTAGACGAGTTTCGAGTCGTATTGGTCGAAGCCCGCTTCGAAGATGGCGCTCACGCGGAACTGCTTCGCGATCGGCGAGCGCATACTTCCGGACGCGCCGAACGCGATGCCGACGGTCGGGGAGGTGATTTGTACGCAGTCGCCAAGGCCGACTGCGAGCTGCTTGGCGAGGGATCGACCGATGACGAGGCCGGGGAGCGCTGCGACCAAGTCGTTGTTCTTGCAGGGGTCGGGGTTGATGCTCTCCGGAAGCGCGTCGTCTTGGGGGAGCTCGCTCGCGTAACCGCCGGCCGGAGCCACGTTTCCTTGTGGAGCTGGGGTATCGTCTTGCTTGCCGGGGCCTTTGGCAGCCGAAGGAGCCGGCGCAGGAACGGGAGGAGTCGCAGAGGGGGCGGCCGCCGAAGACGGCGCGAGCGGCGCATCGTGCAGCAGCTGGAGGGCGCTCTTCTTGGTCGGTGTCGGCGTTTCGCCATCGGGAGCCTCGAGCGGCGCATCGAAGGGACTCGTCTTGTCGACGGGTTTTTCGGGCGGTTTCGCACCCGGACGGCGCAGGCCGGCAAGAGACCCCTCTACGATGTGGTTCGGCAAGGCGAGGACCTTCAGAGTCTGGTCGGGATCGATGCCCTTCAGGAGCACGCCGGTGGCGGTACGCTCGCCGTGGTTGACCATCATCGGGTTGATGATGAAAGGGGCAGCGGCCGAGACGCCCTTCACGCGCTCCACCTTCTTGATGACCTCACGGTACTCGCGGAAGTCGATCGAGTACTTCAGCACGAGTACGTGCGCGTTGACCCCGAGGACCTTGTCGCGGAACTGTTCCTTGAAGCCACCGGTGACACTCATGACGATGACGAGCGCCGCGACCCCGAGCGCGACGCCGATGGTCGCGAAGATCGTCCCGAGCAATACGAACGCCCGCTTTTTGGAGGCGATGTAGCGAAGGGAAATGGAAAGGGGGTAGCCCATGGCGAAGGTGGACCCTGACTAGCACATCTTTCGCAGAGCGGAGGCCGGCGAATGTGGGTGCACGTACGGCGGTGCATGTGCCTCTGAGTGGGGATGGGGGAGGATGGGTGGGGATGGGTGCGCAGCGACGCGGAATGCGCGTACATGAGTCGGTACGTTTATTCCTGGGAAGATCCGCGCTACCATGAAGTGTTCGTTTCGTTTCGATGCGCAAGGGGCGCGTTTGCGCCACCTGCGTGTGAAGCCGCGTCACCATGGACTCGAGAAAGCCACCGATCATCGAGCACGACAGCGTTCCTTCGTCGAACTCGTCTCCGGTCCGTGCACTCATCGGCGCGGTGCTCGACGAACGCTATCGAATCGAGCGTCTTCTCGGCGAAGGCGGAATGGGGTGGGTCTTTCTCGGCACCCACACGCGCATCGACAAGCAAGTCGCCATCAAGGTCCTCCGCGCAGACCTCGTGCAAGACCAAGAGACGACGACTCGCTTCTTGAACGAAGCGATCGCGGCATCGCGGATCGGTAGCCCGCACATCGTCGATGTCTCCGACTACGGCCTTCAGAACGGCATCGCGTACTTCGTCATGGAGCACCTCGATGGCGCGAGTCTCGCGTCACGCGTCTCGACGCAGGGCGCGATGCCCCTCGCGCGGGTCATCCACATTGCGCGGCAAATCGCGCATGGTCTCCAAGCCGCGCACGACGTGGGCATCATCCATCGCGACTTGAAGCCCGAAAACGTGATGCTCGTACGAAATCAGGGCGATTCCGATTTCGTGAAGGTGTTCGACTTCGGCATCGCCAAAGTCGCGACGGCCGCAACCAAACTCACGAAAGCCGGTTCGGTCTTTGGCACGCCGCACTACATGTCTCCGGAGCAGGCCGCAGGTGCACCGGTCGACCATCGGGCAGACGTGTATTCGCTCGGCGTCCTCATGTACGAGATGGCCTGCGGCAAAGCTCCCTTCGATGGTGAGACGATGGTGGAAGTGCTGAGCGCACAGATGTTCCAACCGCCGCCGCCTCTTGCCGGAAGGTTCTGCGAGCCCGCATCTTCCGCTTCCGTTGGCTTCGAAGCCATCGTCATGAAGGCGCTCGCGAAGAAGAGCAGCGTTCGCTACGGCTCCATGAAGGAGCTGCTTGCGGACCTCGATGCACTCGAGGTTGGCGCGGCTCCTGTTGCGTATCGCGAGCTGCAAAGCGATTCGGAACGTTTCAAGGCGCTCGGCGACCACGTGGTCGGCCCCCATTCGCGCTCCGTGAAGCCTACCGTCTACAACGTGGAGGTTCAGCGCAATCGAACGCTCGCGATTGGGCTCGGCATCGCCCTGCCGGCCCTGTTCGTCGGCGGGCTCGGCGGAACGCTTGCGTGGCGCAGCCGAGCCGCATCGCAAGCCGACCTCCGTGCGGCGAGCGCCGTCCAAGCGGCCCCCCAGGTGCCTCACCTTGCCGCTCCAGAAACCGCCGCCCCCGCGCTTCGCGAAGTCCGCATCAGCATCGAGCCCGCGATCGCACACGTCGAGCGCGATGGTGCAACGGTCGTGAGCAGCGGTGGAGTGGTGGTGATTCCGCTCCGCGATGGTGAAACGGCCCGCCTCTCGGTCAGTGCCAAAGGCTACGAGTCGAAGGAATTCGTCGTGTCGAAGGCCGACGACGATTCGAAGCTTCTCCTCACGAAGAAAGATCCCGCGGCGAAGCCAAGTGCAGCGCCTCCCAAGGTCTCCGCGCTCGCTTGTGCGCCGGGGCACTTCGACCTCATCGGCAAGCGCTGCGTCACCTACTCCTGCATGTCGACGCCCGAGACCTGTCGCTAGCGAATGCGGCCAGCCCCATCGGCAAAGCAGCTCGAGGTCTCGCTTCGCGCGCCTCTCACGCTCGGAAACTCGTTTCGCTTTCCCATTCAGTCCGATGAATCTCGGCGAGATTTGCTCATCGGTGGTCTTTGGCTGTTCATTCCGGTCATCGGCTGGCTAATGAACATGGGGCATCGCGTGCGAGTCGTTCATCGCATGCAGAAGGGCGAGTATCCGTGGCCCGCTTGGAACTCACCCGGTGAATTGCTGAAGCATGGCGCTCTCACATTTCTCGGGATGATGTTCTACGGGTTTCCGGGGGTGACGCTGGCGTTCGTAGGCGTGTGGTTCCACATCATCCCGCTCATCGTGCTGGGCGCGCTCTTGTGGGCCGCTGCGGTCATCGCGATCCCGGGGTACATGTCGCACTATTGCAAAGCATACGATGCCCGGGAGATCTTCGACCCCTTTCGAGCGCTCCGCCGCGTACGCGAAGGCGGCCTTGCCTACTGGAAGGCGTGGGCGGTCGTCGTGCCCATCATGCTCGTTTCGTTCTCGGGGCTCGCCCTCTTCGGAGTCGGGTTCAACTTCACGAGCGTCTGGTTCTGGCAAAGCGCCGCGTTCAGCTTCGGAACCGTCTTCACCCAGACCTTCGACCTGGAGGCGGCACCAAGCCCCCAGGGTGACTAGCTACTGCGCCGCGAGCTTCGAGCCGTTCCATGTGTAATGTGCACGCTTTTGCGTGCCCCACGGCAAGAGGAGAGGCTCCATGGCGCCCCCGATCTTGTCTTCGGTGAACGGATAGGTCGACTTGTCCCAACCGGAGGCCGTGCCCGGCTGCACGTCGATGTCGAAGCCACGACCACCTTTCGCGGGCACGAACTGCGCGAGACTCTGCACGCGTTTTCCGCCTTCCGAGCGAGCGACCTCGAGGGCGAAGATGCGCCGAATGCCTTCGTCCGCAACGCGATAAATGAACCAGCATTCGCTGACGATGGTCTTTCCTGATTGTTCGATGCGCCTCGTCCCGCGCACGACGAGTTCCATCGTGCCGTCACCGGTCACGTCTTTCGCGGTGAGCTCGTTCACGTCGGCGCCGTCGGCAAAGGCGTCGAGCGTGATGTATTCGTAGCGCGTCCCCCCGCGAAAGCCAGGACCCATCACGACGAGGTCGCGTCCAAACAGCAGGACGCGCTCCGGCCGCACGTCCTCGGCCACGTGCACGGCGAGGTCGAAGCGCGGCTTCGTTCCTTCGGCGATATTGCGGCTCTTGCGAAAGTCGTCGAGCATGCGCTGACCGAAGCCGCTCGTGTCGGGCTTCGCCGCCTTCGGTTCGTCGACTGGCGCTGCGACCTTGGCTCTGCTGTCTGTGGCGGTGCGCACGGGTTCACTCGCGCTGAAGACCGGACTCGATTGCGTGAAGTGTGATTTCTGGAACTTGAAGGTGCGCTTCTTTTCTTCGCTCCATGGGAGGACGAGCGGGGTCACGCCATCGATCGGAGGAACGCGGAAGGAATCAGCAGCGAAGCCGCTCGCGGGCTCGGGGACGACGTCGATTTCGCCACCGCGGAACTTCACGCCGTTCGCTACGAACTTTGCGCCTTCTTGCGCTTTCACTTCGTGGAGGAAGACCGTGGTGGGCTCGTCGGTGAGAAAGCTCCACACTTCGAGCACGTCACGCTTCACGCTTCCCGTTTCGATGCGTCGCCTGATGACGAGATCGTCTTTACCTCGTCCCGATGCGTTCTTGGCTTCGAGACCGACGACGGTGCCGCCGATCTCGCGGAAGAAGAACTGCTTGCCCTCGCGATAGTTCGGACCGCAGATCGTCAAAAACGAGCCATAGACGGAGATGCGCTCACGCGCCCCGTCACCCGCGACGTCCGCATAGACGTCGTAGGAGGGGGCTTCTTCACCCAGGCCTTTGCCCTGCAAGAGCCCCTCGTGCACGGCAATTTCCGGCTCGGTCAGAAGGGCGGGAAGCGTCTTGTCGGCGGTCGCAAACGTGGCGTCCTGCGAGACGTACTTGACGGCACCTCGCAGTCCAAGTCGCAGCGTGGCCGCTTCGGGAAAGGTGGACCATGGAATCGAAGCCTCGAACGTGACGCCGTGGCCGCCCTTCTTGGGGGCTTCGACGATCTTGGCTCCGGCGACTGCGCTGCCGTGCACCTTCACTTGTCCGACGCTCTCTCCCGGTTTGCCCGGGAAGAGGGACACTTCGTGCGCGCTTTTCGAACCCTGGAACTGGATCGAAAACACCGCATGGTCGTCACTGGCGGAACCCTTGCCGCCGATCTTGGGGTCCGCGCCATCGCGATCGACTGCAATGTACATGTTTCTGTCGTCGTACTGAATCGCGACAGCCGCACTGCCTTTGCCGTTGGGGCCGGTCATCGGCGTGAGAGCGGGCCATTCTCCGAGTGTTCCGTCCAGCTTCACGCTCTCGCCCTTGAGGATGACGCGCGCCATCAAAGGAGGACCCAATCGCAAGGCCTCGCGTGATACGCCGCCCGACAGAGCCTCGACGCCACCAGCCGCCACGATACGGTCTCCGACGTCGGAGTCGCCGCCCTTCTCTCCACCTTGGGCTCCGGCGCTGGTTCCCGGCGGACGCGACTCTCCGCCGCCGCACGCAATCAGACACGTCAACAGAACGAAGGGCGTAGTTCGGAACATCACAATCTCTTCGACATGGGCGCGAGGTCTCTGGCAATGACACCCGTGCGCTGCAAAAGTTTCAAAGCTTCGATGCCAGGAATGATCGCGAACGAAAGACCGAGCAAGATGAGCCACTCGGTACCCGTCAGCATGTAAGTTGCGAAAATGCCTCGGAGCGACGGCACGAGCACCGAGACGAGGTGAATTGCGGTGCTGAGGGTGACAGCGACCACGAGCGGCCACGGGAAGAGCGGCTTCATCTTGAGGAAGCTGTCCGTACTCGACCGGCAATTCAGCACGTGGAACATCGGCGACAACGCGAGGAGCGAGAACGAAATGGCGCGCGCGTAGGAACCGCGATTCGCGTCCGTCGCTCCGGGCCACGGAATGAGGTAGCACGACAGCGCGAGTCCTCCCATGAGGACACCGACGAGTGCGATGCCGAGCAGATCGCGTCGTCGCAAGAGGCCCGTCGCAGCGTCCCGTGGCGGCTCGTTCATCTGATCGGCGCCTGGAGGGTCGACACCGAGGGCAAGAGCCGGGAGACCGTTCGTCACGAGATTGATCCACAAAATCATGAGCGGTCGAAGTCCGAGCCACTTGGGGAACAGGGCGGTCGCATAGACCGCAACGAGCAAGCCTGCGTTCGACGAGAGCAGGAAGAAGATGAACTTCTGGATATTGCGGTAGACGGCGCGGCCCTCACGGATGGCCTCGACGATCGTGGCGAAGTTGTCGTCGACGAGGACCATGTCCGCGGCCTCGCGCGCAACGTCGGTTCCGTCCTTTCCCATGGCCACGCCGATGTGCGCGTCCCTTAGCGCCGGGGCGTCGTTGACGCCGTCGCCCGTCATCGCGACTACGTGACCCTGGTTTCGGAGGGCCCTCACGATGCGGAGCTTCTGAGCGGCGGTGACGCGCGCGAAAACGCGTGCCGAGTCGATTCGCTTCGACAGCGCCTCGTCAGAGAGCTCGTCGAGCTCCGCACCGGTGATCGCCCAGCTGCCCTCGTCCCACAGGCCGAGCTCGCGTGCGATGGCGACGGCTGTCAGCTTGTGGTCGCCGGTGATCATGACGACGTTCACTCGGGCGGCTCGACACGTGGCGATGGCTTCTTTGACGCCCTTCCGTGGCGGATCGATCATGCCGACGAGTCCAAGGAGCGTAAGCTCCTGTTCGACGTCTTCGTCGGCCTCGGTTTGTTTCGATGGCTCGCGGCGCGCGATGGCGAGTACCCGAAGCGCGCGCGCACTCATGTGGTCGGCCTGCTCGAGGATCTGATAGCGCAGCTCGTCGGTCAGCGGCACGAGCTCGCTCCCGTTGGCGATGCAAGAGCAGAGCGGCACGAGCACGTCTGCGCTGCCCTTCGTGTGGATGACTTCCTGACCGCTCTCGTCGAGCGTGATCACCGTCATGCGTTTGCGATCGCTGTCGAACGGCAATTCACGGACGACCTTGTGCGTGGGAGCGAGTGACTCGGGCTCGACGCCGCCCTTTGCAGCGAGGGTAAGCAAGGCGCCTTCCGTAGGGTCTCCGATGACGAAATAGCTTCCGTCCTCATGGCGATCGAGCTTGGCATTGTTGCAGAGTGCACTCGTCTTCAGAAGATCGTGCAAGAAGGGGCTCTCGGCGCCGCGAGCCCCTTGGTCGTCCTGGATCTCTCCCGTGGGAGCGTAGCCGATGCCCGTGACCTTGAAGGATCTTCCTCCCGCATAGAGTTCCCGGACGGTCATTTCGTTTTGCGTGAGCGTGCCGGTCTTGTCGGAGCAAATCACGGTTGCCGCACCGAGGGTCTCGACGGCGGCGAGCTTGCGAATGATGGCGCCCCGCTTCGCCATGCGCTGCATGCCGAGGGCGAGCGTGATCGTCGTAACCGCCGGCAAGCCTTCCGGAATGGCTGCGACCGCGAGGCTCACCGCCTCCAAGAGGAGTTCTGACCACTTCTTCTGGCCCACGACGAGACCCCAGACGAAAAGCACTGCGGAGAGTGCAAGGCACACCCACAAGATCATCTTGCCGAACGAGTCGAGCTTCTCTTCGAGCGGCGTCTTGGTCGTGGGGCCCTCGCTCATCAACGTCGAGAGCTTGCCGAGTTCCGTCTTGGCGCCCGTCGCCGTGACGACGCCGCGACCACGGCCGCGCACGATGTGCGTACCGAGGAAGAGCATGTTGGAGCGCTCGCCCAGCACCGCGTCCGCGGAGACGCGGGCCTTTGCGTCTTTCGTGATCGGCACGGATTCGCCGGTGAGCGCCGACTCTTGGACGAGTAGGTCCGCCGTCTGCAAGATGCGCACGTCGGATGGAACGGAGTCTCCCGTCTCGAGCTCGACGATGTCTCCCGGTACGAGTTTCGCCGCGGCGAGGGCCTGCACCTTTCCGTCCCGCCGCGCGCGCGCCGATGGCGCCTGCATGCGCTTCAACGCGTCGAGGGCCTTTTCCGCGCGCCGCTCCTGGTAGTAGCCGAGCACCGCATTGATGACGACGATGAGGCCAATGGCGAGCGCGTCCGCATATCGCGCAAAGAACGGCATCGCGGAGTTCGCGGACGCGGTCACGACGGCGACGACAGCCGCAACGAGGAGCGTCAGCACGATCGGGTTCGCGAATTGCGCGAGAAACTTGAGCACCGCGTTGGGAGGCGGTGGCGAGGGCAGCTCGTTTGGCCCGTGTGTCGCGAGGCGCGCTTCGGCCTCAGCCGCCGTCAGCCCATGGAGCGGGTCGACGCCGAGCCTTCGCAGCAGCGCATCGAGCGACTCGCTGTGCGCCTCGGCGCTCTTGATACCCGTGCTTTTCTCCAAGGCAGGCGCATTCTACGCCGCGGGGGAGGAGAGCGTTAGCCAGAATGCGTTTATCGCGCAGCGCGCTTCGGTTGTTCGCCCATCGCTTCGGCTTCCATTTCTTCGAGCGCCGCAGCGAGTTCGTCTTGGTCCGCCTGGAGGGAGGTGTTCGCCGCGGGGGCGTCGACGCGTGCCTGCACCGGTGCCTCGGCCGCGGGCTTGGGTTCTTCCGCGGGGGCAAGGCCCATCTTTCGCTTGAGCGCGAGCAAGTCGTCTTCTGCGCCGGCACCGCGCTCGAGCTTGCTGAACTCGTGCGCGAGGCGATCGCCCGTGTATTCCTCTTGGACTTCGTCGGCGGCCTCGGCTTCGGCCTCCATCTGGTCGATCTTCTGACTCATGCGATCGAAGGTCTCGAACGCACTCTGATCTTTGAGGCCATGCATGGTCTCTTGGATCGAGCGTTGAGCCTCGGCGCGCTTCTTCCGCGCGATGAGCACGTTCTTCTTGCGCTTTGCCTCTTCGATCTTGTCGTTGAGCATGCGGAGCGCTTTTTTCAGCGACTCGACCGCATTCTTCTGCTTCGTCCACTGGTCTTGGAACGTCGTGACGAGGGCGTCGTGCTCTTTCTTTCGCGCGAGCGCCTCTTTGGCGAGCTCCTCGTTGCCGGCACGGAGGGCCATCATCGCGCGGCGCTCCCATTCGGTCGAATTCGCCTGCTCTTGTTCGAGCTGCTTGGCGAGACGCTTCTCGTCCGCGATCGAAGACGCAACCTGCTTCTTCGCTTCGATGAGCTGCGTGTTCATGTCCAATACGACCTGATTCAGCATCTTCTCCGGGTCTTCGGATTTGCTGATGAGGTCGTTGAGATTGGATTTGATGAGCTGGGCGAGCCGACTGAAGATTCCCATTGAATGACTCTCGATTTCTAGGATGCAGCCGGGGCAGGCGCCCGCAATGAAGGAACGTCACGCGCGAGGGTGAGATCGATTTCGTCGAGGGCTGCCTCGAGCTCGTTGTAGTCGAGGTTCTCGAGCTCCAGCGCAGCCGATAAGACGACGCTGTTGCCCTCGAGGCCGTAACTCGTGTGGACGAGCGATGCGGCATTCCGCTCGAGGAGGGTGCGGAACAGCTGGTTTTCCGTGCCTTTGGGGACGTCGCCGATGACCACGCGGGCCAGGACGATGGGCGGGTCGACCCGAAGGGCGATGGTCACGCCCTCGCCGGACGTGAGGAGGAAGGTGCCTGGGCGCTCTTCGACGGCCGTGTACGGGCGGGCGAGCGCTCCGAGGTAGGCTTCGACGTCTTTGACTGTTCGCATCGGTGCCCTTTCAACCTACCCATCCGAGCCAGGATCCGCAATCGTGCAATCGTGCTCTGTTTCCGCTCGCCAAGGAAACGTGCGGGCGTGCTATTCTGTTCCCCGATGGGCGAGCCGAGTCTGTCGCCTGGAACTGTGATCGGGCGTCGCTATACGGTGCAAGGCCTCCTCGGTCAGGGGGGGATGGGTGAGGTATTTGCGGCGACGGGCCCCAAGGGCGAGCAAGTGGCCCTCAAGGTTCTGCACGAGCGGGCCATGCAGGACGCCGACATCGTCGCTCGCTTCCAACGCGAGTCGGAGATTGCCTCGCACATCCGCTCACCTTACGTGGCGCGCATTCTCGGGGCCGGGAAGGAGCGCGATGGCCGCCTTTGGATTGCGTTCGAGCGACTCGAAGGGGAGGGGCTCGACGTTCGCCTCCGTCGCGAGCACTACTTGCCCTTCGCCGAGGTGGTCCAAATCGTCGAGGACACGTTCCTTGGTCTGAACGCTGCCCACAAGGCAGGGGTCATCCACCGCGACATCAAGCCGGCGAACCTCTTCGTCGAACAGCGGCACCTCACGCAAGAACAGCTCGCGAAGGGGGAGAGCGCAGAACGCACGCGCATCCTCGATTTTGGCGTCTCCAAGGTAAAAAACCAAGTTCGGAAGAAGAACGAGCCGTCGCTCACGGCGTTCGACGCGACGCTGGGCAGCTTCGCCTACATGGCCCCCGAGCAAGTGCGGGGCTCGGCTCGGGTCGATGAGCGCGCCGACCTTTATGCCCTCGGTGCGGTTTGCTTCCGGGCGCTCGCCGGCCGTCTTCCGTTCGAGGGGACGAATGCGGTCACGCTGATTGCGCTGAAGCTCGACCGAGACCCGCCGACGCTCGAATCCGTGACGGGCGAGGAATGGCCGAATGCGGTCGAAACGTTCCTCGCGCGGATCATGGCCCGCGATCGCGAGCACCGATATGCCTCGGCAAAAGAAGGACTCAAGGCTTGGCGCGAGCTTTCGTCGATCATGGCGAAGACCCGCCAGGCGCGGTCTCGGCCTCCGAGCATGCTCATTCCGGAGGACAACGAACCCGGCGACCGTACCGAGGTGACGGCGACCACCTTCGTCGTCGACGGTGACTGACCGCGATTTGGCGTTTTCGCGGTTTTCGTGACGACATCCCCTCATTCCCAGCCCAAATCGAGAAAACACTCGAAACGAACGGGTTTTCCCTTGCGGGTGCGAGGCTCGCCCGTGCTAAAAAGGTAGGCCGTGGACGCAACCATCGTCAGCAAAGGCAAAGTCGAAGTTCGCGGAGGTACCCTCACGGTAACCCGGGGGACCGCCGACAAGCCGTCGATCGAGGTTGGCTCCGACGTCGTCGTCGTTGGGCGAAACGAAGCCTGCAATCTCATGGTTTCGGACGACAAGAAGGTGAGCGCCGTGCATATGGAGCTCATGGCTACCGAGCGCGGCGTCCGCGTTCGTGACCTCGGTTCGCGCAACGGCACCTTCATCCACGACACGCGTGTCGGCGAAGTGTTCCTCTTGAAGCCGACGACGATCACGGTCGGCGACACGCAGCTCGCATTCGCTCCGAGCAATCCGGAAGAACTCGAACTCTCGGACGTCGCGTCCTTCGGTCCTCTCGTCGGCACGGGCCAAGGCATGCGCGCCATCTTCGAGCGCCTTCGCAAAGCCGGCCCTACGGACCTCACCGTGCTCATCCTCGGCGAGACGGGCTGCGGCAAAGAACTCGTCGCCCAAGCCATCCACGAAGCGAGCCCCCGCGCGGGCAAACCTTTCGTCGTCGTCGACTGCGGTGCGATTCCTCCTTCACTCGCCGAGAGCGCGCTCTTCGGCCACGAGCGCGGCTCGTTCACGGGTGCGGTCGACAAGCGCATCTCGCCGTTCGTCGAGGCCGACGGAGGCACCATCTTCCTCGACGAGCTCGGCGAGCTTCCGGTCGACGTGCAGCCTAAACTTCTTCGCGCCCTCGCGGAGCAGCGCATCAAGGCGGTCGGTTCGAACACCTACCGTCCGGTCAACGTCCGCGTCGTTGCTGCAACCCGCCGTGACCTCGTTCGCGAAGTGAACGCAGGCAGCTTCCGAAGCGACCTTTACTTCCGCGTTGCGCAGATTCGCGTCGAGCTTCCGCCGCTTCGCGAACGCCTCGAAGACATCCCCGCGCTCGTCCGAAAGATGATGGGCGACCTCGGCGAGAAGGGCGCCTACGAGCGCGTCACGACCGAGTCGCTCGAACGCCTCATGCGCCACGACTGGCCGGGCAACGTTCGCGAGCTCCGCAACGTCATCGCGGTCGCCATGGCCTTCACGAAAGAAGGCCCGCTCGACCTCGCCGCGCACATCGCACCGATGGTCCAGGCGAGCGAATCGACGCCGACGCGCGGTCGCACGTTCCAAGACGCGAAGCGCGAAGTGCTCGCGCGTTTCGAACGTGAGTACTTCCTCGCGCTCTTTGCTGAATGCAACGGAAACGTTAGCGAAATTGGTCGTCGTTCCGCCATGGAGCGCGCGCACGTGCGCGGCTACTTGCGCCGTCACGGCATCGGCGACAACACGAAGGGCTGATTTTATCACCGCCCGATTCAGGGCGGAGCGAGGCGATTCGGAACCGCCTTCGGGCCTCCGAGCCGAAGTTACGAGCGCTTGCGGCGCGGTAGTGTACATTCTTGTGCGCGGCAATGGGTCTCGCGAATGCAAGGCTTCCAGAAGTTGCAAAGTACACGGTTATCGAAGAACTCGGTCACGGTGGCATGGCAACGGTGTTCCGGGCGCACGACAAGCGTCTAGGCCGTGACGTCGCACTCAAAATCCTACACGCCCATCTTCGCGATTCGGTCGAGATCGGACACCGCTTCGCCGCCGAGGCCCGCGCGGTCGCAAAACTCCGTCATCCAAACATCGTCGAGGTCTACGACGTTTCGGACGACGGCGAATCCGAGCGCTTCTTGGTCGTCGAGCTCGTGGAAGGGGCGACGCTTCGCGCGATCCTGAAGGAACGCGGACACCTCCCGCCCGAAGTCGCTGGCGCCATCGGCATCGAGCTACTCAATGCGCTTGCCCATGCGCACGAGCAGGGGGTCATTCATCGCGACATCAAGCCCGAGAACGTCATGGTTCGATGCACCAAGAAGGGGAAGCATGGGCAGCCTCCCTCGAGTCGAGCGGCCTCCGCAGAGAGCGAACGCGAGCGCACGAGCGGTCCTTTGCCGGGTGACCGCGTGGCCATCAAGCTGATGGACTTCGGCATCGCGAAGCTGCTCGACGCGCAGGGGGTGACGTCGACCGGACAAGTCCTCGGTAGTCCCGCCCACATGGCGCCGGAACAGATCGAAGGCGCGGACGTCGATGCGCGTGCCGACGTGTTTGGTATCGGCGTTCTTCTCTACGAATGCATGGTCGGGCATTTACCTTTCGAAGGAACGAATCCCGCCCAGGTGCTTCGCCGCGTTCTCGAGGGAACCTACGCACCCGCGGAGCACGAACGACCGCTCATCGGAAAGAGCTGGAGCGCCCTTCTCGACCACGCCCTCGAGAAAGAGCCCGAGAATCGCTTCGCAAGTGCAGCCGCCATGCGCGACGAACTCAAGCAGGAGCTTGTGCGGTTGGGCTACAACGACCCGCGCTCTCTGATCGAAGACTATTTCGACGACGACGAGTTCGAAGAGCGCCACCGCGTGCACATCGTCCAAACGCTGAGCGACCTCGGCATGAAGGCTCGCCATCGTGGCGACGTGCTTGCCGCTGCGGCCGATCTCAATCGGGCTCTCGCATACGCTCCCGAAGACGCCGCGCTGATGAAGGCGGTTCTCGGCATGCGAAAGGCCGATGAGCGCCGTTCGTTCCTGCGTCGCAAGGTCTTTCCGACGATGCTCGTCTTGCTCGCTGGGTTCGTGGCGTTCTTCGTCACGAAAGCCATCAGGCATCGGTACCCGACCATCGTAGCGCCGGTCGTTGCGCCGACGGCAGAAGCGCTCGTGCTCCCTCCGCCGACGGCGAGCTCCCCGCCGACCTCGGCGCCAACCGCGACGGCCAAGCCCCCGCCCACGGCCTCCGCAAGGGCGTCGGCTGCACCTCGCAATACGCGACGCCAAGTACGCCTCGGCAGCGTGAGGCCTCAAGAGGGCGTCGTCGTATCGATCGATGGCGCACCTTCGATAGCGGCATTTGCCGGTGCGACGTTCACGGTCGACGACAAGGAGCACGAGTTTCGTTTCGGGTGCAAGGCAGACCTCTGCGAACCAACGACGCGAATGGTTCCCCCCGGCGAGCGCGATGTGGAGCTCTCCATCGAGCTCTCTTTGAAGCGCGCCATCTTGCTCGTCGAAGGGGATCCGCAGCGCGAGTACGGCATCAAGGAGTATCCGAACGTGCGCGTGCGCTCGGGACTCCCGGCTCCGCTTGCGCTGTCCCGTAACGGCGACCCGGTGACCGTGATGGAATTCGGAACATCACGACAGAAGACGGTCATTTTGCGCGCCGGACAGACCGTGAAGGCCGTATTCGACGCGGTTCCTTAGCGCGCACGATTCGAGTATCCTGCATCCGTGTTCGTCGTGAAGCGCACCTTTCTCGCTGCCGCGCTGGTCTGCCTTGCGCTTTCGGCGAAGAGTGCACCAGCCTACGCGGCCGGTGAGGGGGCGGAACTCGAGAAAGCGCGCGCCGCGTATACCAGCCGCAACTACGAAGACGTCGAGCGTCGCTTGCGTGAGCTCCTCGAGAGCGCTCGCCTCAAAGACCCGGTTCTCTTGAATCTCTGCCGCATGTACTACGGCGGAGCGCTCGTCCAGCTCGGGCGCCGAGAGGATGCCGTGAAGGTTTTCGAGGCCATCCTCGACGCTGACGGCCAGTACGAGCCGGACCCGCTCACGTTTTCTTCGCAGGTCATGGAAGTGTTCATCGACACGCGTGCGCAGCTGCGCGAACGAATTGCCGAACGCGCGCGCCAAGAAGCGAAGAAGGCCGCCGAGCGCAAGGCCAAGGAAGAGCAGGACCGCATTCGCGCAGCGAGCTACCTGAAGGCAGTCGAGACGCTCGCTGCGGAAGAGAGCGTGGTCGTGAAGCACTCGCGGGCTCTCGCGTTCCTTCCGTTTGGAGTCGGCCAATTCCAAAACGGGCAAAAGGCAGCTGGTTGGGCCTTCTTGCTCTTCGAGGCCGCTTTCATCGGCGGCTCACTCATCACGGTGCCGTTCTACGTCTCGGCAAACGATTCGAAGAACGAAGAAGCTGCACGCGATGCTGTCGCCGCAGAAGGGTACCGTCAGCGCGCCATCGACATTCGCACGCTGAACCTCGCGTTCAATTCAGCCTTCTTACTGACCTGGATAGGCGGCGTCATCCAGGCACACGCCACGTTCGTCCCCGAATCCAAAGAGATCCGACCGCGACCGCTGCCGAAGATCGCGAATGCGCCGCGTCGAGGCTCGGCATCGCCGGTCTTTGTCGAGCCGAGTTTGAAGGCAGAGCCGGGCGGCGCCAGCATCGGTCTTCGCGGTCAGTTCTGACGACCACGCAAGCAAGCCTCGAGAGAATAGCTCTCGAGGCTTGTTTGCGCGGCTTGAACGACGCCGAAGGATGAAGAGCGGGACGGTCGTCGGCCGGTCAGGCGACGGTGCCGCCCGGCTTGGGTTGACCATTGCCGTCAGAGAGCGAGCCGGTGTAGTAGCCGCAGCCCGTGGGCTGGAGAGTGCGGATGCTACCCGCCAGTTCCTTGGCGCCGGTGTTTACGTCCGTACGTAGGCCGTGGCGCGTGCGACGAATCGAAAGGTTGAGGGACTTCTTGTCGTTCATGGTGGTGCTGCCTTTGCTGAAAGTTTCAGAGGGTGTGGTGGTGGTGGTGGCAGGGGCGCTCGCACTTGCGCGGCATCCCGCACTTCGTGAACGTGGAACTGCATGCGTTGTGCCACGCGATTTGAGCCCGGTCGGGCCTCGAAAAGCCCTCCATCGTGTACCTGCAAACGACAGCTGTCGACGCGCGCCCACAGATCTGTATCTGTGCGTAATACATGTGTATTTTTGCCTATGGCGCGTTCATGGAAAAACCTGAACGTGCGCGCGATTTTTGAATCGCGTCATTCAAATCGCGCGAGCGACGAACAACGCTTCCAGGCTTTCTCGCTTCGGCTGCACGCTCTCGATACGCACGTTCTCTTCGATCGCCAGCGCAAGGACCCGGTTGCATAGTTCGCGGCTTTCGACCTGGATGGCCAAGAGGTCGCCCTCTTTCCGCGCAGCGACTTCGGGGGGCAGCATCTTTTCGAAGTGCGCAGGCGGCGACACGAGCGTGATTTCCTGCCGTTCGGTTCCGGCATGAACCAGGTCACGAATGGCGCCTGCCACGACGACCTCGCCTTGCTTGAGGATGCACACGCGGTCGCACAGCATCTCGACGTCGCTCAAGATGTGACTCGAGAAGAACACCGTTCGTCCGCTCGCGCGCTCTTCGAGGATGATGTCACGTACCTCTTTCCGACCGACCGGGTCGAGACCGCTCATCGGTTCGTCGAGGAGCAGCATCTCTGGATCATGAACGAGGGCTGCCGCGAGCCCCGTACGCTGGAGCATGCCCTTGGAGAGTGCTCGCACGGGGCGATCGATCGCGTACCCAATGCCCACGCGTTCGATCGATTGGACGACGCGACTCGACAGCGCCGCGCCGCCCAGCCCATTCAGTCGGCCGCACATCGAGACGAATTCTCGCGGCGTGAGATAAGGATAGACGTAGGGGTTCTCCGGAAGGAAGCCCACGCGCCCCATCGCCTCGGGCGAAGGAATGGGGAGCCCGAGCAGGCTGGCTTTGCCCATCGTCGGCGAAATCAGCCCCGTCAGCATTTTGATGGTCGTCGTCTTGCCCGCGCCGTTCGGTCCGAGGAAGCCGAAGATCTCTCCGCGTGCGACTTCGAAGGAGACCCCTTTCACCGCATCGACGCGCTTCCCACTGAACGGCTTGCGGAACGTTTTCCCGAGACCCTCGACACGAAGGATGATGTCGCGCGAACGCGTCTCGGACCTCTCCGTCTTGCTCGTCTGGGATTCCACGATCACCTCATACGCTACTCGGAGTACGTGTAGTAGATCGGAGCGGGGGCCCCGTCGTTTTGCGGGTTCAGCGTGACGATCTTGTCGGTGCGACAATAGTCGTACGCGACGTTGTTCGATGCCACGATCCGCGACCCGTTTTGGGTGAACGCGCCATTCGAGGTTTCGTCGAACGATGTCGACACGGAGCAGTCGCAGCCGCCTCCCGCGTTGTCCTTGCAGGTGGCCGTGTCGAACCCGCGCTGCTTCAGGCCGGCAGCCAGGAACCCGCAGCTGAAGAACTGCGCCTTGCACTCCGAAGGCACCACGATGTCGACGCTCATCTTCGTTTGCGTCATGCTCGCCCAGTTGTTGCCTGCGACCGTGAGGCCGCCAGCACCCTGGCCGGCCCAGTTGGAGGCAGAGATGTTGGGACACTCTTTCTTTGCGACCGCGAGGACGGCATCCGTATCCACGCAGATGTCCGAGACCTTGAAGACGCCCGTGGGGTCACCACCGCAGGCCGCAAAGTTTCCGCAGTTGGTGAAGCGCACCGCAACAGGAGGACCGAGATAGACGTCGATCGTGCTGGCGTCGTTGGCGCTGTCGTTGCCGCCGCCGTCTCCGGCATCGGTGTTCGATCCACTGTCGAGCGTTTGCGTGGCATCGAAGTCGTTTCCTCCGTCGGAGACCGGGGTGACCGCAGAGCCGCCGCAGGCGATAGCGAGACCGAGTGAGGCCGCAATGGCCGAGCCCAAGGAAAGCAAGCGAACGGAGCGATGCATGGATGATTCCTCCAGGCGGCAGACCTAGCACGGGCCGCCGCGCGCGCCAACGCTGCGGCCCGCACACGGGACTGTCTGATTCTATCGCCGCAGGAGCTCAGGTCGCTGGCTTGGGCGGAATCGAGGGAGGCTCCGATGTCGGAACGTTCTGGCCCGGTTCACCCTGAGAATATTCGTGCAGTTTATACTGTATCTTGCGCGTCGAAACGCCGAGCACGATGGCGGCCTTGGAAGTCGAGCCCCCGCACGCCTCGAGGGTCTTCAAGATGGCGTAGCGTTCGAGCTCGTCGATGGTCGAGCCGGGTACTTGCGGCATCCCCTCACGCTCGCGTTCCTCTTTGACCGAGGCTGGCAAGTGACGCGGCTCGATGAGCGGGCTGTCGCAAAGCACGACGGCGCGCTCGATGGCGTTTTCGAGTTCTCGCACGTTGCCGGGCCAACGATGGGACGTGAGGAGTCGAAGTGCGGCGTCGGAGAATGCCTCGACGACCTTTCCGTTTTCCGCGGCGTAGCGGCTGAGAAAGAACGTTGCGAGCGGCACGATGTCGAGCGGCCTTTCGCGCAGAGGAGGGATGTCGACGGTGATGACGTTGAGCCTGTAGTAGAGGTCTTCGCGGAACGTGCCTTTCGCGATCTCTGCTTTGAGGTCACGGTGCGTGGCCGCGAGAATGCGAACGTCGACCTTCAGCGTTTCGTTGCCGCCCACGCGCTCGAAGGTGCGCTCTTGGAGAAAGCGCAAGAGCTTGACCTGCGTGCCAGGGGGGATCTCGCCGATCTCGTCCAGGAAGAGGGTGCCCCCATCGGCCTGCTTGAAGCGACCTTCGCGGCGCGCGATGGCACCCGTGAAGGCGCCGCGCTCGTGCCCGAAGAGCTCGCTCTCGAGGAGCGACTCACTCAGCGCCGCACAATGGAGGCGCACGAACGGTTTGTCGGCGCGCGTGCTCGCCGTGCAAATCGCTTCGGCGATGAGTTCTTTGCCCGTGCCGCTCTCGCCCGTGATGAGGACGCTCGCCTTGCTAGGGCCGACCTGACTCACGAGCTCGAAGACCGCCGTCGTCTTGGGGTCGCCGGCAACCACGTGCTTGAAGGCGTTTCGCTCCCGCAGGCGATCGCGAAGCGCGCGCGTCTCTTGGAGGAGGCGTGCCTTCTCCATGGCGCGCTCGAGCACAGCCGTAAGCGCTTCGGTGTCGAGGGGCTTCGTGAGGTAGTTCTCCGCGCCGCGCTTCACGGCTTGGACTGCGCTCGAGATCGTGCCGAACGCGGTCATGACGACGAAGACCACCGAGGGTACGTATGCGCGCACCTTCTCCATCAATTCGAGGCCATCGAGCCCGGGCATCTTGAGGTCCGTGAGAACGACGTCGGGACCGAAGTCCTCGAGCTTCTTCAGCGCTTTGAAGCCGTCCGCGGCCGTGTCGGTCGCGTAGCCCTCTTCGCGCAGAATCTCGCTGAGGGCAGCCCGAGCGTTCGCCTCGTCATCTACGATTAGGATGCGTCCGCGGTGTGCCATGGCAGGGTTCTTTTTGGGAAATGGTTCGAGGCGTTCATCCACACTACCGTGTACACCTCGCGGGGAAAGTTGCGTCGTAGTTGCTTGGAACGAAAGGCCGAAAGAATGCGTGCGCGGGGAAAGTTCTAGGTTCCGAAGCCGGAAGGGTAGTGTTAGAACTTCGCGAACGGAAGCGCCGAAGGCGCTGCGAAAAGAATGCGCGCTCGTTAAGCTTTTCGGCCGTTTATGTGCCGAGTGCAAGGGGAACGAACATGAGAACGTCTTGCCTTAGTTTGGTTGCCCTCCTCTCCGTCGCGGCGCCCCGCGCTGCTCTTGCGATGGATGGCCCCGCGGGAGGTCCCGCAGCAGCGCCTCCTCCCGCAACGCCTGCGCCTGCGGGCGCGCCCCCTGCGGCAGCTCCGGCAGCTGTGGCGCCCTCTGCGGCCACGCCAGCCCCCGCGGCGGGAGCTCCGGCGAGCGCAGGCGCATCCGTTTCCGTGGGTGGCGATGCGGCGAGCGCGTCGGGGGCTGCGGCAGGCAGCGCGCCTGCAGGTGGCCTCTCGGCCGGCACTCCGGAGAGTGACGTGGAGCGCGAATGGGCCGATCGTGATCGCAAGCTCGGCGAAACGCTCAATCTCGATGGCTCGACGGGCCTGCTCCACACGCAGCACGCGCAAAGCGGCGCCCCCGGACAATTCCGACTCCAGTTCATGACGGAGTACTTCTCTGCGGGCTTCCTCTGCTCGGCGGCCTATCCTTGCAAGAACCCGCGCGGTGCGGGCCTCCTTCTCGAAGACCAGAACGATCACATCGGTGGTCGCCTCGCCCTCGGTGTCACCGTCACGAAGTGGCTCGAAGTCTTCGCGAACACGTCGGCGTACGCCAACTCGAACAGCGCCAACCGCCCCGGGCTCCTCCAAGTTCTGGGTGACAGCGCCATCGGAGCGAAAGCCTTCGGTCAGCTCGGCAAGGTCATGTTCGTCGGCGGCGGGCTCGACTTCTGGCTTCTCAACGGCACGGGAGCCGTCGGACCGCTCGGCGACGCTACGACAGTACGCTTCAACGCACTCGCGACGGCCGACCTCCGGGGGCTCGACAAGTCGGTGCCGTTCCGCGCCAGCTTGAACCTGAGCTACGCGCTCGACAACAGTGCGGCGGTCATCGAGCCGACCGAGCAACTCCGCAAGTCGCAGGTCACGCGCATCGAACGCTTTGGTCTACGCGTCAATCGCGTCGACCACTTCGACATCCGCCTCGGCGCAGAAACGTTCCTGCTCGACTCCCGGATTCGCCCGTTCCTCGAATACGGCATCGACATCCCGATCAACCGTCAGGGCTATGCGTGCAACCCGCTCAACCCGAGCAGCGACAAGTGCATGGCGACCGACGCCATCGCACCGAGCCGCATGACCCTCGGTGGGCGCTTTTTGCCCTGGAAGAAGGGGTTCTCGCTCACCGCGGCCTTCGACGTCGGCGTGACGGGGGTCAGCGACTTCATCGAAGAGATGTCGCCGCAAGCACCGTGGACGCTGTTCCTCGGCGCAGGCTGGGCGATGGACACCCAAGATCGTCCGCCGACCGTCGTCGAGAAGCTCGTCGAGAAGCCCGTGGCCGCGCCGAAGCCCCGCACGAAGATCCAAGGCTTCATTCACGACACGCAAGGCGAAGGGGGCAAGCCGGGCCCCGCGGTGGCCAATGCGATCGTCGGCTGGGCCAACCATCCGGAACTCACGAACCTCGCCGCAGGTGCCGATGGTCACTTCGTGACCCAAGAGCTCGAGCCGGGTGACTACGTATTCTCGATTCGCGCGGAGGGCTACAAGCTGGGCGACTGCACCGGCAAGATCCCCGCGCCCGCGCAGGGGGCGGCTCCGGTCGAATCGGTGAGCGTCGATTGTGCCCTCGAAGCCCTGCCGCGCGTCGGCACGATCGTCGGCCACGTGCACGACGAGAAGAACGACCCCGTCTCGAACGCGAGCGTCACGGTCAAGACCGCGAACGGAAAAGAGCTGAAGGCAACGACGGACGGCTCCGGAACCTTCAAGGTCTCCGATGTCGCTCCGGGGGCAGCGCAAATCATGCTCGAAGCCGATGGCTTCCTCGCGGCCACGGAGAGCACCGACGTGAAAGCGCGCCAGGACAACGCGCTCAACATCTCGATGCATCATCGTCCGAAGAACGCGCTCGTCACGGTCGGCAAAGAAGAGATCCTCATCAAGCAGCAAGTCCAGTTCGAGACGAACTCTGCGCAGATCCTTCCTGCCTCGACGGCGCTCCTCGAGGAGATCGCCGATGCCTTCATCAAGACGCCGCGCGTTCGCCGTGTCGAAGTCCAAGGTCATACCGACAACACGGGATCTGCAGACAAGAACAAAGCTCTTTCCGAAGATCGCGCAGGCGCGGTTCGCTCCTGGCTCATCGCTCACGGTGTCGCGGGGGACCGCCTCGTCGCCAAGGGCTACGGCGACACGAAGCCGATGGTCCCGAATGTCACCGCTGGCAACCGCGCAAAGAACCGCCGCGTGAAATTCGTAATCTTGGAGCAGGACGGCGCAGGTGGTGGAGAGCCCCCGCCGAAGCCGACACGCGCCAAGAAGAAGTAAGGCACCCTTCCGATATTCGTGAATCAAACCAGCTACTTGTCGTGGCTGGTTTGGTTCCGGCTTGCACACATGTGGGATAAGAGCTAGGTTCCGCCCCAGATTGGCTCTGTTCCGCGCGAACTCCCAACTCGGGTTTCGCGTTTTTTTTTGCGCATGGATGTCGTGGAAGCACGCAGTAACGTTGTTCGAAACAGTCTCGACCGGGGAAAGCTCGACGCCATCGTCGTTCCGATTCTCCACGCCCATGGCGCAGAGCTGGTCGACATCGAATTGAAGAGCGAGCCGGAAGGCTGGGTGCTTCGCGTGCTCGTCGAGAAGCTCGGAAGTGCAGAGAAAAAGGCCAGCACCAAGGAGTCGGCGGTCGACCTCGGTCTCTGTTCCGACGTCGCCCGGGAGCTCTCCCCGGCGCTCGACGTCGTGGACGTGATTTCGCACCGTTACAATCTCGAGGTCAGCTCTCCCGGCGTCGAGCGGGTCCTGCGCTCCGCGGCCGACTTCGAGCGATTCCGCGGTGAGAAAGCCAAGCTCAAGCTCGCGCGCGAGGTCTCAGGGCTCAAGGTCGTGAAGGGCGCGATTCGATCGGTCGAGGGCGACACGGTCCGCATCGACGCCTCCGGCAAAGACGTCGACGTACCCCTCGCCGCCATCGACAAGGCTCATCTCGTCTTCGAATTCGGTCCGCAGCCCAAGCCGGGCAAACCGAAGAAAAAGTAACTTCGAATTTTCGCACTCTTTTCAGACACTTCGCTTCGCTTCGAAAAACAAACGCAGGCAGTACACAGGTAAGACCATGGCTAGTCTCCAAGCATCCCAATCCGAACCCAACCTCCTCAGCGTGATCGAGATCGTCGCGAAGGAAAAAGGCATCGAAAAGGAACGTCTGGTGCGCACCGTCGAGGAGGCCATCCTCAAGGCGGCGCAAAGCGTCTTCGGACCCACCCGCGAGCTCGAAGCGCGTTTCAACGACGCGACCGGGCAAATCGACCTCTTTCAATACATGCAGGTCGTGGACGATCCCTCGGATGAAGAGCGCGAAATCGCCCTCGAAGATGCGGAGAAGTACGGTCTCCAAGCGGAGCTCGGCGAAGAGCTCGGCTTCCAAATCTTCTGGCACCCTTCGGACGCAAAGAAGGCGGCGCAGCAGGACAAAGAGTTCGGCGACCTCCTCCAAGTGAAGCAGTCGCGCTCGGCTTTTGGTCGTATTGCAGCGCAGACTGCGAAGCAGGTGCTCATCCAACGCGTCCGCGACGAAGAGCGCGACCTCGTCTTCAACGAGTTCAAGGGCAAGAAGGGCGAGCTCATCAAGGGTGTCGTCCGCCGCTTCGAGCGCGGCAACAATCTCATCATCGACCTCGGCAAGACCGAAGGCGTGCTGCCCTACCGCGAGCAAACGCCGCGGGAGACCTATCGTCCCGGTGATCGCATCGTGGCCCTCCTGAAGGACATCGATCGCGAAGCGCGCGGCCCGCAGGTCATCCTCTCGCGCTCCGATCCGAAGCTCGTCGAGAAGCTCTTCGAGGCCGAGGTCCCGGAGATCTACGAAGGCATCGTCAAGATCGTCGCCTGCGCGCGCGAAGCCGGAGCAAGGTCCAAGATCGCGGTGAGCAGCCGTGATGCGGACGTCGACCCGGTGGGAGCATGCGTCGGTATGAAGGGCGCACGCGTCCAGGCCGTCGTCCAAGAGCTTCGCGGCGAGAAGATCGACATCGTTCCCTTCGACCGTGATCCGGCGCGCTTCGTTTGCGCCGCGATTCAGCCGGCCGAGGTCAACAAGGTCATCGTCGACGAAGGCGAGGGTCGTATGGAACTCGTCGTCCCGGACGAGAAGCTGTCGCTCGCCATCGGGCGCAAGGGCCAGAACGTCCGCCTCGCAGCGCAGCTCACGAACTGGAAGCTCGACATCATCAGCGAGTCCAAGTTCCGCACGATGGAAGAGGAAGCCGTTCTCGCTCTCCAGCAGATCGACGGCGTCTCCGAGACCATCGCGCGCAGCATGTACCGCATGGGCTTCCGCTCTCTCGCAGAGCTCCTCGAGGCAAGCGAGGAAGAGCTCGTGGCCATTCCGGGCCTCGGCGATTCGTCGGCTGCCGAGTCGATTCGCCGCAAGGCCGAAGCGACGATGGAGCATCAGCGCCAAGACCGCCTCTCCGCCGCCCTCTCGAAGACCGAGCCGCTCACGGAGCGAGATCGCTTCCTCCTCGTTCGCGGCTTCGAAGAGCGCACCGTCCAGATCCTCGAAGAAGCGGGCTACAAGTCCGTCGAAGAGGTCCACAAGGAAGAGGAAGATCGCCTCGCCCATCGCACGGGCTTCAGCCAGAAGCGCGTGAAGTCTCTCAAGGCGAACATCGTCCAGTTCCTCGCGGGCGAAGACAAGCAACTGAGGTCGCGAGCGTAAGCCGGAATCGAGCATGCAATTGGTGAAGAGCACAGAAAACGCGCACGGCGCACGGCGGACCCCGGTTCGTACGTGCGTGGGCTGTGGGGAAGAGTCCCCGCAGACCGAACTCGTGCGTTTCGTCTTCGATACCGACGCTGTCGTGCCGGACCTCCGAGGTTCGTCTTTCGGACGCGGCGTCTATGTGCATGCTGCACCTAAATGCTTCGATCTTGCTTGCCGCTTCGGCTTCGCCAAAGCCTTTTCAAAAGCCCCCCATACGGAAGGCTCGCTCTCGGTCGACAAAGGTCGCCTGGAAGGCGAGCTTTCGAGCGCCATCGATGCGCGTCTCGAAGGACTCCTTCGAGCAGCGCATCGCACGGGCGAACTCGCCTGGGGCACCGAGTTCGCGTTCGAGGCAGCTTCAACCCATCCAGGGTCCATTCTCTTGCTTGCTCTCGATTGCGGCGGCTCCGTCCTCTCGGAGCATCGTCTCGATTCCTTGGTCGCAGAAGGGCGCGTCTGTCCTTGGAAGACCAAAGCAGAGCTGGGGTCGCTCTTCGGTCAACCCGAAGT
This sequence comes from Polyangiaceae bacterium, assembly GCA_046351415.1. Classification (GTDB taxonomy): domain Bacteria; phylum Myxococcota_A; class Polyangia; order Polyangiales; family Polyangiaceae; genus JABFRG01. The sequence goes on from JAXLYO010000017.1 coordinate 43,672, forward strand.
GAGCCTCTGCGCCATTCGCAGCAAGTCCATTTCTTTCGCTTTCCAGTCGACATATTCGCTTCGATCGAGCTTCGTCTCGTTCGTCGCGACGGAGGGTCAAGCATGCAAGTCTCCGGAGGTTCTATGAGCAAGGTGCGCGTTTACGAAGTTGCGAAGCAACTCAATCTGGAGCCGAAGGCGGTGGTGGCTCTTTTCCAAACGCTCGGCGTCACCGACGTCCGAAACCACATGAGCTCCGTCGACCCGGACCAGGTCGATCGCATCAAGCGTCACTTGGAGAAGCAAAAAACGCACGACCTCGTGGAAGAGCGCATTCGCCCGACCGTCGTGAAGCGTCGTGCGATCGCCAAGGCGCCGGACGCAGCTCCGTCGAAGCCCGAAGTCGCGCCGCCCGCCGACGTCGTCTCGGGTCGCGCCCTTCCCGCCATCGAAGAGGAAGCAACCGAAGTTCGCGAGAAGGCACGAGAGTCGAAGCCGGCCCCCGTCCGTCGCGTGAGCACGAGAGACCTCGCGGCCGTATCCGCTCCCGAACCTGCAGAGGCGCCCGCGGCCACCATCGAGATTCCGCGTCGCTCGACGCGCACGCTGCCGGAAGACGTCCCGAGCGCACGCGCGTTGCCCACGCCCGAGCCGAGCGCCCCGCGCATTCCGACCCCCGCTCCGTCGGTGAAGGAAGTCGCGCCGCCCGCGCCGGCTCCGACGTTCGCCGAGGAAATGGCGGCGGCGAAGCCCGAAGAGTTGATTCCTCCGCCGGAAGACGTTCTCCCGGAGCCGACGACGACGGTATCGTCTGCAGCCCCGCAAGCCGTCGAAGCGGCGCCCGAGCCCGAGCCGGTGCAGCCCGTCACGCGCAGCGTCGCGCCCAAGACAGGCGTCGAATACTGGACTGGTAGGCCCGGCGTTCCCATGCCGACGCCCCAAGGGGTAAGCCGCACGGGTATCGGTGGCGGCACGACCGGCGCGATGCCGCGCCGCGTTCAATACGATCCTCGCTCTGGCTCGAGCGGCCCCGCTCGCCCCGGCATGCGTCCCGGCGCTCCGATGATGGGACGCGGACCGATGCGTCCCGGCGGCCAGTTCGGTCGACGTCCCCCCTTCGGCACCCCGGTCGGTCCGCGCACCCGCGGCCCGTCCACCACGAAGGAGATGAGTGACCACAAGAAGGTCATCCGTATCGAAGAGAACATCACGCTGCAGGCGATGGCCCAGCGCATGAGTCTCAAGGCCACCGAGCTCCTCATGAAGCTCATCGGCATGGGCATGACGGGCATCCACATCAACACGTCCCTCGACGCCGACACCGCGAAGATTCTTGCGAGCGAGTTCGGCTGGGAAGTCGAAGACGTGGCCGTCAGCGAAGAAGCGAACATCGCGATGGCGCGCGGCGAGGAAGAGACGACGACGCTCGAAGAAGGCGTCGAGATTCGCTCCCCCGTGGTCACCGTCATGGGTCACGTCGACCACGGCAAGACGAGCCTCCTCGACCGCATCCGCAAGGCGAAGGTTGCCGCAGGCGAAGCTGGTGGCATCACGCAGCACATCGGCGCTTACAAAGTGCCCACGGGCCAAGGCACGGTCGTATTCCTCGACACCCCCGGTCACGAAGCGTTCACGGCCATGCGCGCTCGTGGCGCAGGCGTCACGGACATCGTCGTGCTGGTTGTCGCGGCGGACGACGGCGTCATGCCGCAAACCAAGGAAGCGGTCGCCCATGCGAAGGCCGCGAAGGTTCCGATCATCGTTGCAGTGAACAAGATCGACAAGCCCACGGCCGAACCCGATCGCGTGCGTCGCGAGCTCGTCGAACTCGGTCTCCAACCGGAAGACTGGGGCGGCGACACCATCTACGTGAACGTCTCCGCGGTCACCGGCGAAGGCATCGACTCGTTGCTCGAAATGATCTCGCTCCAGGCAGAAGTGCTCGACCTCCGCGCGACGCCGAAAAAGCCAGCGAGCGGTACGGTACTCGAAGCCCTCCTCGATCGCGGCCGCGGTCCCGTCGCACGTATCCTCGTCCAAGACGGTACGCTTCGCGTCGGTGACTTCGTCCTCGCGGGCGCGGGCTTCGGCAAGGTGCGCGCCATGACCAACGAGCATGGCAAGGCCGTCCACGAAGCCGGCCCTGCAACGCCCGTCGAAATTTTGGGCCTCTCGGACGTTCCCGGCGCGGGCGACCCGCTCCACGCCGTGAAAGATCCGAAGAAGGCGCAAGAGATCGCCGAATCGCGTCGCAGCCGCGCGCAGAAGAGCCTCATTCCCGCGACCGCCAAGGTCTCGCTCGAAGAGCTCTCGAAGCGCGTCTCCGACTCGGGTCAGCTCGAACTTCGCGTCATCGTGAAGGGCGACGTCCAGGGCTCGGTCGAAGCGGTTGGCGATGCGCTCAGCAAACTGAGCGGTGAGAAGGTCCGCCTCCTCGTCGTTCACGCGGGCGTCGGCGCGATCACCGAAGGCGACGTCAACTTGGCGATTGCGGCTCGCGCGATCATCATCGGCTTCAACGTCCGCCCCGCGGGCAAGGCCGGTGCGCTCGCCGAAGAGAACAAGATCGAGATCCGCATGTACTCGATCATCTACCAGGCCGTCGACGACGTGAAGTCGGCGATGGAAGGCCTCCTTCCGGCGAACCTCGTCGAGAAGCTCCTCGGCAAGGCAGAAGTTCGCCAGCTCTTCCGCATCAAGAACGCGACCATCGCCGGTTCGTACGTCACCCAGGGCATGATCCGCCGCAACGCGATCGTTCGCGTGGTTCGCGATGGCAACGTGGTCCACGACGGCAAGATCTCCGCTCTCAAGCGCTTCAAGGACGACGTCAAGGACGTGGCCGAGGGCTTCGAGTGCGGTATCAGCGTCGAAGGCTTCAACGATCTCAAGGAACTCGACATGCTCGAGTGCTTCGAGATGGAAGAAGTGAAGCAGAAGCTTTGAGCGAGCGCTCCACACGCGTCGCCGAGCTCTTGAGAGAAGAGCTCTCGTCGATGGTCACGACGGAACTCAGCGATCCAAGGGTCGCTGGGGTCGTCGTAACTTCCGTGGATCTTACACGCGATTTGCGCGTTGCCAAGGTTCGTTACCGTCTCATGACGGGTGCGGACGACGAAAAAACGCGGAAGGCGGCGCAAGAAGGACTCGTTCGCGCCTCGGGCTTGCTTCGCCGTGAGGCGACGAATCGCCTGTCGCTTCATTCTGCGCCCGAGCTCATTTTCACGTACGACGCAGGTCAAGACGCGCGCCATCGCGTCGAGTCGCTGCTCCACGAGATCGCGGAAGAGAACAAGAAGAAGGGCTGAGCAGCGCGCCCGCGAGGAGCGACTTCTACGGTGCCGCCTCGATGAGCTCTTCGAATCTGCACGCGATGCGACCCTTGTAGTCGTCCGGGCGGCACTCTGCCGGTGCGGCCTTCGGGTAGAGCGCTTCGTAGAAAGAGCGCTCGAAACGTACACGATTTCGCGATTCGAAATGGGAAAGCTCCACCAACGTTGCCGAAGCGTAGGCAATGCGAAGACGGCACGTGTTTTCGTCGACTCTTTCGGCCGTTCGGGATTCGCCGACCCATGCAGCGGGAGAGAACGAGGCGTCGCGTGCGAGGGTGCCGATGGGCTCACAGGTGCCTGAATCGGTTGCGCACGCCGCAAAGGTCTTGGTCTCCTTCTCCCCGTCATCGACCTTGAGGAAGCGCGGGCGCTCGAAGGCGGGCACGGGATCGGTAGCGGCCGACGCAGGGCACTTGTTGCTGTTTTGCCGAACTGCCAACGACACGCGGTAGAGCCCGACCGCGACGTCGGGGGCTTCGGTGGACGATGCACAAGCGACGCTGAAGGAGGTGGCGATGGTGAGCAAGACGGTTCGCGACGCGTACTTCATCTGGGGCTCCTTGGGACTGAAGCTTGCGCGATGGTTGGGCGTCTCGCAAGTTTCGATTGGGGGGACCGCTTCGTTTCCCCTCCGACGTAGGTCATCGCGTCGAGTCGCTCTTTCACGAAGCCGCTGAAGAGAGCAAGGAGAAGGGCTGTGCGAACGCTGGGAACACGGGAACCCAACAAAATCGTTCGGGCGGTGTCCATGTGGAAGATGGGGCCCTTGTCTTCTGCGCGTACGCGGATCGCGTTTAGCGTCGTTCTTGCCGGAGCACTGCTTCTTGCCATCGTTACATGCGCCGACTCTCCTTTGACGCCGTTGCCGCGGCTGGCTGAGCGCAATCGCGTCGCAGGCGTACGAACGGCCGAACAGAGGGCGAAACGCACGCACCCGCTGTGGTTTCCGGAAGATTGTCTGGAGAATGCGGAACAACGTGGCCGAGACCCGCTTCACGCAGAGATCGCGGTTCTCACTGCTCGAAACTATCGGATCATGTTCGGCACCGACGCCTGTTGTTGCAGTGCAGGGATAGCCCACGCGGGTGATCTCGACGGAGATGGTCACGACGACGCAGTCGCGGCGCTCGGGTGCAGCGATCCTTCGACGGGAACGGACGTACAAGTCGGCTTCGCCGTATTTCGGGGCACGAAGGGCGGTGGACTCGCGCTCGTGTCTGTCCGTCGCCCAGATGCTCGGTTCGAGGCGCTCTCCATTTGCGGCGACGAAGTTTGGGTCGGGTACCGAAGTCAGCGGCCCGAGGATCCTTTCTTCGATCTGCCGGCCGGTCCGAACGCAACAGTGGTGCAACGATTTCGCCTCCTATCCGGAGCTCTTCGTCGCTCGCCCGAAAAGAACGATACGGCTGACGAAGACCTAAGCTCACCTCGCGGCTTGCGCTAGGCTCCGCTCGTCATGCAAATCGACTTCGTTTCCGACATCGCTTGTCCCTGGTGTGCCATCGGCTTGAATGCGCTCGAGCGCGCGCTCGAGAACGTCCCGGAGCTCGATGTGGAGCTGCGACCGCAGCCGTTCGAGCTGAATCCGTCGATGCCGAAGGCCGGGGAAGACACTGGCGAATACCTCCGAAGGAAGTACGGCATGAGTGCGGCGCAGCTCGAGGCGTCACAGGCGATGCTGAAACAGCGGGGCGCCGAGGTTGGCTTCACGTTCGGTGAGCGCACGCGCATCTGGAACACCTTCGACGCGCACCGTCTCATTCATTGGGCCGGCACCATCGACCCGAAGAAGCAGCGCGCACTCGTGCATGCGCTGTTTCGGGCCTACCACGGCGAAGGGAAGGACCCGAGCGACCCGAACGTCCTTGCCGAGGCGGCACAGAGCGTTTCGCTCGATAACGTCGAGGCGCGCAAGGTCATCGCAGAAGGGACCTATGCCGCCGAGGTGCGGAGTGCCATGCAGACGTGGCGCGAAGCAGGAATCACGGCCGTTCCTTCGGTCATCATCGACGATCGTCATCTCATCCAGGGTGGGCAGCCCGTGAAGGTCTTCGAACAAGCGCTCGTTCAGCTCTCCGCCTGAACCTGCAACAGGTGCATCGTTGGCGCTCTCTCCAGCGGCCGTCCTAGGCGTGTTGCAGCCCTCGTAGGCCCCTCGAAATCCCGCAGAAAATCGAGGCTCGCGCGCTGGCATGCGAGGTGCAATCGATCATCCGTGATGATGCGATTCCTCTCGTCTTGTCTCGTCGTCTCGGTCCTTTCGGTCTCGTCTGCTGCGTGCTCTTCGGAAGCGACGGAAGAGGAGGACCTCTCCTCGGACGCCGTTCAGGCTGGAGCATCCAATGACACCGGTTACCCCGCGCTCGTTTCGGAGAAGGACTTTCCGGTCGCGCTCGTCCGAGCGCTCAAAGACCGCGCGAAGACGAGCTCCGTCAGGCTTGCGGCGAGCCGCGCCAAGGGAACCCTCTCGGCGAGCGCCGTGAACCAGGGAAAGCTTCTCGTCGTGGGGGTCGTCGCTACGCAGGGTAACAAGCAGACCTTGATCGATCTCCGCGCGTTCAGTCGTGGACCTGGGGGGCTCGAGCTCGTGAAGTATGCGGCGCTCGCGAACGCCGTCGCCGCTCCTGGAAAGGGTGGGGCGCAGGTTCTCTCGGCCGGTGCACGTACGAGCATCACGGGCACCGACAAGATGCAGCCGAACGACGTCGAGCGCGCGACGATGACGGCCGCGCTCACGGCCTACATGGCCATCGCGTCCGGCCAAAAGAAGGAGACGCACACGCTCGCCGCAAATGGTCCGGTGCTCATGGAGCAAGACAATCGCTGTTCGGGGCTAGACCCGCTCGGACAGTGGTCGCTCTACATTCCGCAGCGCCTCGACTTCGACGTGCTCTCGTGTTGCCAAGCGCACGATGAGGCGATCTCCTGCAACTGCGACATGAGCGCCAACGCGACGCTCAAAGACAACTTGAAGTTCATCTCGTGCGTCGACGGGAAGGCGACGGAGGCCTTCAAGCGCCTTCCCTGGTACACCCAAATCGCGAGCGGCATCCTCTTCGCCATCGAACGCGCGCTCGTCATCGATTTGATCGGAGCGGCCGTCGTGCACATCGGCACGGAGCGCTCTGGACAGCGGGGCAACCTTTGCGGAAAGGACTCGTGCGTCTGTGGAGGAAGCAGACCGACGGTCGGCGCAGACCCGACACGTTGCAAACGGGGCGTCGACCCTCACGTGTGTACGTACGCCGACTACGAATACAAGATGCTCTGCCGTGGGCGGCCCGCGGTATGTGACGGCGGAAACGTCGTGGTGAGCGCAGCACCGGAGGCAAAGTAATGAGTACGACCAAACGAGTCACGAAGGTAGGAGCGCTTCTCGCCCTCTCGACCTTGTCAACGCTTCTCGTCCTCCCGCGCGACTCCCGCGGTGACGTCGCACCACAGTACAAGTGCGCCACGACCTACCCCGACAAGCCGAATCACGTGATCGGGAGCGACGGTCGCACGTACTGCTGCGGCTCCCCCGATCCGAACATCAAGCCCCCCGCAGAAGGCGCGGCATGCCCGATTGCTCCGTGGGACCGGAGCCATTCCGGCACGAGCACGTGCGCTGGTTCGGTGACGGGACTCGTCGACGACACTGCGACCGGCGATGTCATGGCCAAGGACCCGGACCCTCTCGAGTTCTTCATCGTCCCCAACCAAGCGTGCAACGTGTGCTCGGGGACGAGCGAGAGCGCCCTTCTCGATGCGGCTCGCCAGAAGGCCGCACGCTTCTGCGCGAAGGAAGCGAAGTTCGCCGATGGCGAAGCGAAGCTCCTCAGTTTCGAGCCTCTGACGAGCGGTCGGCGCGTATGTGATCCCTGGCGGTTCCGTTGCTCGTGTCCGATTCGCTGATCGCTTCCAGCCGAGGCCATGCATTCAACGCAAGTGCGTGACGTACCAAGCTCCTCGGAAGGAGGTGAGCTCACCGAGCTCCAAGTGCAGAACACTTCCGTCGAGCGAGTAGACGATGCGCGAATGAGAAACGCGCCACACGTCGTACTTCCACTCTTTCGGTCGCGGCGGAACACTGACGACGTCATGGCCCAGTTCGACGGATACGAAGATTGCGCGCCCTAGCCCCGGATGGGCCTTGTGCGCACGATGAATCGCTTTCTGGAACGGCGTGAAGACCTTCGACTCCCAAGCTTTACCCGGGTCCTTGGTGTCGCGATTCTTGAGGTAGGCTTCCCGCGGCAAGAGGATGTCTCGTGCGAGCTCGGCGTTGTCTTGGGTAATCGCCTCGAGCAAGTGCTTGGCGCGCCCCGCCAGCGCATCGTCGTTCGGCGGAGGTGTGAGGTCGATGGGCGGAGCCGTAGGTGCGGGGGGCGGTGGCGGTGGGCCAGCTTCGGCATCGTCGCCCGCATCGAGATGGACCGGTGCCTTCGTGTCGTGCTTTCCGCCGTCGCTCGGGCCAGCGTCCGGGATGTAGCGTTCGACCTTCGGACAGGCCGAGCTCAGAACCGCGAGCGCGAGCGTGACGACGACACCGCCGCGAAGACCGCGCGCCATGATTTCACGCGAGGTTCGGCAGCGTGACGACGTCGACGTGGAGAACTTCGTCGAAGGCGCGGATCTCGGCGAGACACGCTTCGCTGGGGCGCGAGACGACGCGAAGCTTGGCGCACGCCGCGATGCCTCCTTCGAAGACGTTGTTCGTGATCTCTTCGACGTTGATGCCGTGGCGCTTGATGACCGCGAGCACGTTGGCGATGGTGCCCACCTTGTCGACCATGCGGAGGACGAGGTTGAACTTCGCCAGACTCGTGTTGGAGACGTTGACGCAGTTGATCGCGCTGCCTTCGAGGAGGTACGCGCGAATGACGCGTACCGTTTCGGTCGCGATGGAGAGCTGGCCTTGGTCGGTGGAGGCTGCGATGTGCGGCGTGCCGTAGACGAAGCCCTCTGTCGAGCTAGAAGGGGCCGTGAAGAGCTCGGAGACGTACTCCTTCTTGATGAGCCCCTTCGGCTCGTCCGGATAGACGTCGAGAGCGACGCGGAGAGCTTTGCTCTTCACGGCGGTTTTCATCGCGGCGTAGTCGACGAGGTCGGCGCGCGCGAGATTGAGAAACGATGCGCCCTTCGGCAGTGCGTCGAACACGTTCTTGCCGATGATGCCTTTGGTGCGATCGGTGAGGCGAAGGTGCACCGTGAAGATGTCCGAGCGCGTGGCGAGCTCCTCGAGACTCGAAACGCACGTGACGCCCTCTTGCTGGGCCTTCGCGTGCGTCATGCTGCGGCTCCAGACGAGCGGGTGCAGGCCGAACGCCTTCGCGCGATGGCAGACTTCGCGACCGATGGCGCCGAAGCCAGCAATGCCAATGGTGCGCCCCACGAGACCTTCGGACTTGCTGTATTCAGCGCGTTCCCAGCGAGAAGCGCGAAGCGATTGGACGGCGTCGGGGATGCGGCGATCGAGCGCCACGATCATGCCCATGACGAGCTCAGCCACGGCGCTCGCGTTCTTGCCCGGACAATTCGCGACGTAAATGCCTCGTTGAGACGCCGCTCGGACGTCGATGGTGTGGAACTCAGCGCCCGCGCGCACGATGAGGTTGAGGTGCTTGGCGGACTCGATCGCCTCTGCCGTCACCTCGGTCGAGCGAACGACGAGAATGCCGACGCTCGTGAGCTTCGACTGCAGCGTCTCTTTCGTGAGCTCCGGCTCGTAGAGAACCTCGACGGGCAAAGTGCGGAGTTCTTCGATGGCGCGCGGATGCAGCTTGTCAGCAATGAGGAGACGCATGGGACCCGTGATTCTAGCTGAAATTCTCGCGCTTCCCAATGGGAACTATGCGATTTCCCACGCGAATGGCCGCATCGACGACCCCATCCGTCGCCGGCGTCAAGAGGGGCGCGAGCGCTGTTTGGGCGTGGCGCGTGAATTTGGCCCAATATGGCCCTCTTCCATCGTCTGCCGCGTTCGGCGTGTTCGGCCGTTTCACCTGCACGTAGATGGCATCCCCGGGGCCGATGAACATGACATCGGGATCGAGTGCCTCGCGCGAACCGTCACTCAGGACGAGCAAGATCGAGTCTTCGAATTCTGCCAAGTGACGAACGAAGTACGGAACGTCTTCGACCGTGAAGTACGTCCAATCGTATCCGTTATCTAAGATGAAGCGATTGTCATCGGGATGGCGCGTGATCCACGTGTGCATCGCGTCTCTCAATTTGGCGTGCGCAAAAGCCTCGTCGTTGTGATGAAAAACGCCTTCGCCATCGAGCCGGATGGTGCTCTCGCGGGAGCGACCCGGGGGTGGGGGCGCGCGATAGAATTCGAGATCTCGTTTGGGTGCCATCGAGTGCTTTTACCTTCGTGATCCACATGGTAGACCCGGCAACGAAATCTTCAATCTAACGCGGCGCCAGTCGGCGCTTTGGGTCATCGAGGTCTTACACACATGAGTACGCGTCGCTCGTTCGCATCGGTTCTTCTTTTGGCGGTCATCGCCAGCCCGGTCATCGTCAACTGCGCTGCCGCAGGTGCGATGGGCGGCATGGTTCCTGGCGCCGGTAAGTGCCCGGACCTCACGAGCCCCGAAGCAGCGCTCAACTTCGACTACGCGAAGGAGTTCGGTCTGAAGGCGGACGGCGCGGCAAAACTGAAGGGCGGCGTTTCCGCGGCGCTCGAGATCACCGACTTCACGAAGAAGGTCGACGCCGACCTCCTTCCCGCGTGCGGCAACATCGTCGCCGACCTTACGGGGACGAAGACCGAGTTCAAGAGCGGCCAAGAGGCGTGCGAAGCGGCTGCCAAGGCCATCGCCGACGTGAAGGGCAAGCTCGGCGGGACCGTCAAGGTGGCGCTCGCGATCAAGCCGCCGGAATGCCGCGCGGACATGAACGTCATGGCCGATTGCGCAGCGAAGTGCGACGCGTCCGTCACGCCGGGCAGCGCCAAGGTCGAATGCGAGCCCGGCAAGCTCGCCGGCACCTGTGATGCGAAGTGCGAAGGCACCTGCGACATGCAAGTGGCGGCCACCTGCACCGCCGAGTGCAGCGGCACGTGCGATGCGGAGATCAAGGGTACCTGCAGTGGCAAGTGCGACGGCAAATGCGACGGCAAGGCTAGCAAGGGCGCGAGCTGTGCGGGCACCTGCGAGGGCAAGTGCGACGCGCAAGTCAAGGGCACCTGCAAGGGCAAGTGCGGCGGCAACTGCGACATGAAGGCGGGCGGCGAGTGCAAGGGTACCTGCAGCGGCAAGTGCTCTGTCGAGATGAAGGCACCCAAGTGCTCGGGCGAAGTGAAGCCCCCGAAGATGAGCGCCGAGTGCAAGGCCAGCTGCGACACGAAGGTCTCCGCGAAGGCAGAGTGCACGCCCGCGCAAGTCGGCGTGACCATCACGGGCAACGGCGATGCGGCACTCATCGGCAAGCTGAAGGGCACGCTCGAGAAGAACCTCCCGCTCGTCCTCAAGGTTGCGATCGGCATGAAGGACAACGCGATGCGCATCTCGGGCAACGGCAAGGCCGTTGTCGATGGCGTCCAGGCCAGCATCCAAGAGATCGCGGGCCAAGCCGGTGCGAAGGCAGCGATGGTCGGTGGTCAGCTGACCGCGTGCCTCGGCGGTACGTTCAAGGGCGCGGCAGACGCAGCGGCGAGCCTCAAGGGTTCGGTCGACGTGTCCGTCAAGGTGAGCGCGAGCGCGAGCGCCAGCGGCAGCGCTGGTGGTGGCGGCTCCGCGGGCACCAAGTAGTTCCTGGCGGTTCTCATGCGGAAAGCGCGGAACATGACGAAAGTCGGTTCCGCGCTGTCGCTTTTGTGTGCGCTCGCCGCCGCATGCAAGGAAAAGCCTGGGATCGTCGATGCCGGGCCACGGGTGAATCCGGCTGTCGCGCAGCTCGTGTCGGATGCTCATGCGCCGCCGCAGTCGTCCGCGACCCTCGATGCGAGCGCACTGGACAGCGGTATGTCTCTTGGGCCGTCCGACGCTGGTGCATTCGATCCGAACGCGTGCGCGCGCCTCTATGGACCGGAGGAGCAGCCCTATCGCGGGACGCCGGTTCTCGTTCCCGAGGAGACGACGCTCGCGCTCGTGTGGAACGACCTCGGGCAGCCGAAGGTGCAGCGCATTCCGATTGCTCCGCTCACTGCTCCATCGCGTCCGCCGGCCGTGCCGCGTGACATTCAAGGTCTGTCGGCGGTGCCTTGCGCGATCGGTGGAAAATACATGTACTGCCTCGGAAAGGAGGGCGCGATCTTGCGCGGTTCGTCGGCGCTCAGCGGCCCTATGGCGCCCTTCAAGGAGGTGGCGCGGGGGCGACCGGGGACGCGAATCGTGGCAGCCCCGCTCGCAGGCGAGCACTCCGTCGTTGGCTTTCTTCTTCCGCGACGGACGACCGAAGGCAATGTGCTCGAAGCGTGGGCAGCTGCGGACACCGCGGAGCCCATTCGCATCTCCGACGACGGAAGCGGTGCGACGGCGGTCGACTTCGCCACGCAGGGTGAGAAGGTCATCGCCTTCAGCATCGATGCTCGCGCAGCCATGACGCCCATGCACGGCAGGCAGATGGTGTGGGAGAACGGGAAGATGAAGGTCTTGCCGGACGTCGTGGTGCATGTGGGTGGCGCACCGCAACCCGGTATCGTAGGCACCCTCGTACGCAGCGGACCTGCACTTTGGGGACTCGTTCCCATGCCCGAAGACGCAAGTTCCTTCGGCATGGCGATCTTGCCCATCACGGACCCTCCCAAGGTCGATGTCGCTGCGCGCTTCTCGATGTATCCGAATGGAATCGACCCGGCGCCCATCGTCAGTGCGGAAGGGCAGGGCAAGACCTACGTCGCCCGCGTGCGGCCGAAGAGCAAAGAGTATCGCGCCCCGACGGTCGTGGAGCTTGGTAGCTTGACCGAGAAGGGCGAGTTCAAGCCACTCGCCTTGCTCGGTGAGGGAAGGCCCCTCCGCGACCTTGCCCTCGCGGTGGATCGGGCCGGCACGGTGTGGATTTCCTATGGCGACGCCACAGGAACTTGGCTCGAACGCCTGCGCTGCAAATAGGGGCTACCAGCCGCAAAGCGAGTCGTCGAAGGGCGCCTCGACATCCTTCTTCTCGCGTCGATAGACCATCGCTGGCTGGAGACCGAATGCACCTTGGCCATTCACGGCGGGGCAATAGACGACTGCATCGCTCGTTTGCGTTCGCTTCGGATGATCGAATGCGAAGTCCGAGAAGACGCCTCGTGCCTGGATGGAAACATGTCCCGCGAGGAGCTCTCGCGTCCGCGGAATGGACTTGGGATCGGCTTCGACGATGAGTGAGCTATCGCGGTTCGTGACGAAAGGAACCTGCCGTGCGACATCGTGGCCTCCGAAGGTTTCCATCGCTGTACGCGGATCTCCCAAGGCAGCGGTCGTGGCTTCCGTGAGGAGGTAAAACGCATCGTAGGCCGTGCCGAGGATCGGCTGCTTCTGGAACTTCTCTGCAAAGCGGCCCTTGAAGGCTTCGTATCGACCTTCGAATCCTTTCGGATCGTACGCTGAAAAACCGGTGATGCGCCGACGAAGGCCCTCGTCGTCCTTCACGGCGAGCGCGACCGCAGCAGGATCGATGGACGGGTCGAGGAGCATGTAGCGAGGCTTCCGATCGCTCGGGCTCCAGGCAGCTTCGATGCGCGGGATGTATTGGACGAGCAGTTCGACCCCGCCCGCAAGCAAGATGATATCCGGCTTTTGACTCACGAGGGTCGGGATGGCGGCCGTGATGTCCGCGATGTTCGCGGCGACCTGAAAGTACTGAAAGTCGCTGGACGGTTGGGGCACGGGTGCGCCATTCAATTCGAGCTTTTCGACGATCTCTCGTTCGAGGAGTTCGCTTTGCGGGTCTTTGGGTGAGACATAAACCGCACGTACGTTTTGGCCCACGATGGGCCCCCCTTCCGCTCGAATGCGAGTCTCCGTGTCACGAACCCACCTCGTCACGAGAGGCACGATAGAACTCCCATATGCCGGAGCGAGCCGATAGAGGAAACCTGCCGCGTCCGACTGGAGGGACGGTTCGGAAACGCAATGAGTGCAAACTGCCGGTATCTGGAGTTTGCCGAGTAGCGGTGCTGCTGCGCTTGCGTCGTCGTCGCTGCGCAGCACGACGGAGGACGCACCGATCGATTTCAGGTGGGAGAGCGCCGAAGTCACGCGGCCGCTCTCACCCCTGCTGTCGCATATGACCAAAACGAAAGGCTGCCGTGCCGTCTCGCCCATGCTCAAGCCCCCGACTGCGCGTTGCCACTCGCTCCGCGCGAGTTCCATTGCGTCGCGTTCGGACAAATCGAACGCAGATGGGCTCACGGTGCCGTCTGCATTCTTCGAGTCGAGCGGCATGATGGCGCCCACGATGAGCGGGCGAGCTCTCGGTACCATGCGCTCCCAATCGCCATGGACCTCGGTGCATTCAGGTGACGTCAGGCGAACGCACGATTGCCGTCCGGGTTCCTGACACACCCACTTCTCGCCGGGGTGCTCTGCCAAACAGCGTTCCGTGCTCTCGCACACGTCGGGCGGCTCGTAGGGCGGCGCCCATTCGCCGCCGCAATCATGACACCGCGGTATACAGATGCCGCCGGAACAGATGGCAGTCCCCGGGCGAACATGGAGCAACGCGGAGCACTGGTCGTCCGTCGCGCATTGATTTTCGGCAGTGACTTTGCTGCACGCAAGGACGAAGCCGAGGGCGCTGCAGAGGATGACGGTGGTGAGTCTCGAAGGCAGAAGTGTAGGCATACGTGGCCCTTCTATGTGTGGTGTGCAATGAACGTCGGAGCACGCGTGGTCGCTACCAACCGCATGTGGTCTCGTCGAACGGAGCCTCGATCGCCGCTGCTTCGCGGCGGTAGCGCATGGCCGTGCGAAGCTCGATGGCACCCTGGTCATTCACGACGGGACAGTACAGGACGGCATCGACGGTGATGGCTCGGCGAGATGTGTCCCATCCGAAATCAGAATAGGCGCCGCGGAGGCGAATGGGTTTCTGCGGAGCGCTCCGAAGAAAGTTCGTTCCGTCGAGAATGCCAAGAGGGTCGGTTTCGATGATTCGCGGGCTCGCGGGATCGGTGACGTCTGCGAACGCTCGGCTCAGAGCCTCAGCGCTCAGCGGGCCGCTGAACGAGCGCGTGTTCGTCATGGCTACCATGGCATGACCGAGGAGGTAGGAGGCTTCGTAAGCGCTTGCCGATAGTGGTTCCTGGCCGTACCGAATTTTGAATCGTTCGATGAAGCCAGCCAGCACGGTATCGTTTTCGGGTGCGCTGGCGGTCCGGAAGCCCGTGACGCGTCTGCGAAGGTCCTCGTTGCCTTGGACCGTGACCCCAATGACGTTCTTAGCGAATGCGTCCGAGACAAGCATGTATCGAGGCCGAGGCACGCCATCGTGCCACGCGAGCTCGATGCGCGACACGTAGTCCTTCAAAGACTCCGGGCCGGTAGCCGTGAGGATCACATCCGGCTGGAAAGCCGCAACCGACGATGCAAGGATATCGAGGTCGGGGGTCGTGACCGGTACGTCGATGCGCTTGTAGTCCGCCGGCTGGGCGGTGGCGGGAGCCCCATTCATCGAGAGCCCCCCCGCAATGCTCGTCGCTTGCACCGTGCCCACGAGCGTCTGCGGGGCCAGGTACAGCACGCGCAAGTTCGGTCCGTTCGCCGGACCGCCGCTGCTCCGCACGCGCCCTTCGGTCTCTTTGAGCCACTCCCCGACGAGGGGCGCGACCGTGGCGCCGTAGTGCGGCCGCGTAGGGTAGAACACCTTTGGATCCGTCGTCCCTTCGAGCCCCATCGGATCGCAGCCGGTGCAGATCGCGGTCAGCTTACGATTCGCGAGCCGCAACCGTGCGACCTTCGCGTCGTCTTCATCGGAGAACACGACCGACGCGGCTCCAATGTACTCGAGGTGATCGAGGGCTCGCCCGATGCGTCTCCCGTCGTTTTTGCTGTTGCACGTGACCACGACGATCGGTTGTGGCTTCGCCTGCCCGGCCATGAGAATGCCGCCCGCCTGCGTTTCCCACTCCTCGAAGGCCAGGGACATGCCCCGCATCTCGTCTTCGTCGTAGGGGGAAGGGAAGGGCAGTCCGTCGCCGCGTCTACGATCGAGGGCGAGGACGGCACCGACGAACACCGGCGGAGCACCTCCAACCATTCGATCCCAGTTCCGACTCACGGTGCAAACATCGTTCGAGAGCTGCACGCAGCCGCGCGCCTTCGGATATGGGCACGCCCAATCGCCGCGCCCGGCGTGCTCCTCGTTGCACTGCAGCGTCGTTTCGCATGTGCGCAGAGGAGGGGTTCCGCCGGACGGCGAGGGCAAGTACGCCTGACAGATGCCTCCCCCACAACGCGCCAAGCCGGGCTCCGTGCCTAAAATGACCTCGCACTCCTGGTTGGTGGAGCACTGACTCACGGAGGTGAAGTCGAAGTCCCAAGAAGGTCCTCCGCAGTGAAGCGAGAGCCCGAATAACCCGAGGAGCACGAATGTGAAGAACGTGGAAGATCGCATGCGGGTGTTGGTTCGAACGCTCCCAACTCATGTCTCCGCAGAGCACGACTCATTTTCGATAAAACATGTTGTCGCTTTTTCCGCTCGAACGGACGGTCGGGTTTTCCGCGACTGTGCTAGACGAACGTCACGATGTCGTCTCTCGAAGCCACCAGGACCTACTACGACGAGTTTGCTGCGCAGTATGAAGCCGAGCGCCGTCCCAACGACCCGCACGGCTACCACGCGATGCTGGACGATCTCGAAATCGAGCTCACCGAGCGTTATGGCGCCGGCAAAGACGTCCTCGAATGCGGATGCGGCACTGGCCTTCTGCTCGATCGTATTCGCGACTTCGCAAAGACCGCAAAGGGGATGGACCTCTCCCCGGGCATGCTCGAGAAGGCACGCGCGCGTGGCCTAGACGTGACCGTAGGGTCCATCACCGAGCTTCCTTTCGAAGACGCCTCGTTCGACGTCACCTGCTCGTTCAAGGTGCTGGCCCACGTTCCCGATATCGGCAAGGCGCTGTCGGAAATGGCTCGCGTCACGCGCCCGGGCGGTGTGATCCTCGCCGAGTTCTACAACCCCGTGAGCCTTCGCGGGCTCGTGAAGCGGCTCGGTCCCGCCGGCAAGATCTCGGCTTCCACGAAGGAAAGTGCAGTATACACGCGTTTCGATGCGCCCTGGGTACTCCCGAAGATCGTGCCAGCCGGCACATCGGTCGAGGCCATTCGCGGCGTCCGTATCGTTACGCCCACGGCGAAGGTGATGCGCATTCCCGGTCTCCGCGACATTCTCTTCAAAGTCGAACGTCGCCTCATGGACACGCCGGCCGCCTATTTGGCGGGTTTTTGCGTCGCCGTCATTCGCAAGCGCTTCTGAAACAGCGCCCACGGAGCTCGCGCGGCGCCGTCGCCGTAGGTCCTCTAAGGCTCGCGTGGCCGTGCAAAAAGGGGGTATACTCCGCGGCAATGAAGGGCCTTTTTCGCTACGGCAAGTACCTGCTTCTTCTCGTGGCCTTCGGCTTCGCCGCCTTCTTGGCGCTGAAGTTCCGGGGCAACGGACTTTGGGAGGGGCTCCGTCATGCGAACGCCGCTGGACCGAAAGACCGGTCGAACTACGACCTCACCCAAGTCAAGGTCGTCAACGACACGCTGAAGCTCATTCGCGATCGCTACGTCGACCAAAGTCGCGTGCGCCCGAAAGAGATGCTTCTGTCGGCCCTCAACTTCGTTCAGCGTGACGTCGCGCAAGTCATCGTCCTCCACGAGGATGGCGCACCGACCGTCAAGGTACGCGTCGACGCCCAAGAGCGCGAATTCAAGATCGACAGTGTCATCGGCCCTTGGGACGTCAGCCAGAAGCTCCGCGAGATCTTCGCGTTCGTCCAGGAAGGTCTGAAAGGCACCGAAGTGGACCTGCGCGAAGTGGAATACGCCGCTTGCAACGGCATGCTCCACACCCTCGACCCCCACAGCGTTCTGCTCTCTCCCGAAGCCTACAAAGACATGAATGCGACCACCACCGGACAGTTCGGTGGACTCGGCATCGTCATTTCGATTCGCGATCAGCAGCTTACGGTCATGAACCCCATGCCGAATACGCCGGCCTCGCGTGCAGGGGTGAAGCGCTTCGATCGCATCGTGAAAATCGGCAACGAGTCGACCCTCAACATGGGCCTCAACGAAGCGGTCAACCACCTGCGCGGACAACCCGGTAGCAAGGTCACTGTCTGGCTTCATCGCGACGGACCGGACGGGTGGAACGGTGAGCGGCCGTTCGAGCTGCAACGCGAGCTCATCAAAGTAAAGAGCGTCGAGTCCAAGTTACTCGAAGGGGGCATCGGCTACGTTCGTCTGAAGCAGTTCCAGTCGAACACCGCCAACGAACTCGATCAGGCGCTCGCCGCGATGAAATCCAATGGCGAGCTGAAGGGCCTCGTGCTCGATCTCCGCGGAAATCCGGGCGGTCTTCTCGAGCAGTCTGCGCGCGTCGTCGACAAGTTCGTCCTCTCCGGGCCGATCGTCGCGACCGTAGGCAATGCCAGCGAGGGACGCGAGGAGAAGGTCGCCAAGGTCGAGGGCACGGAACCCAACTACCCGATGGTCGTCCTCGTGAGTGGCACCTCCGCAAGCGCCAGCGAGATCGTCGCGGGCGCCCTCAAGAACCACGACCGTGCGCTCATCGTCGGCGAAAGCACGTTCGGCAAAGGCAGCGTGCAGCTCGTCTTCAACGAGCTCCCCGACAAGGCAGCGCTCAAGCTGACGATCGCGCAGTACCTCACCGAACCCGGCGACATCTCCATTCAGGGCACCGGCGTCACACCCGACATCGAGCTCGACCCGATGACGGCGGACCTCCTCGAGATGGACCTCTCCGTCGACGGCGGCGGTACGAAGGAGCGCGACCTCTCGCGAAGTCTGTCGAATGCGCGCGCGCGCGAGGGCCAGAAGCCGAGCGAAACAGTCCGCTACAACTTTCCACAGAAGGAAAGGCAGGAACTCCGCGATCGCGGTGGCGAGCTCGACGACAACATCGCCATCGACTTTCCCATTCGCTTCGCGCGCGATCTCGCCTCTCGCATCCCCCAGGGCAAGCGCCCCGACCAGCTGAAGGCTGCGAAGCAGGTCATTGCCGACGTTCGTACCGCGGAGCTCACGAAGGCCACACAAGACCTCGCGGCTCTGGGCATCGATTGGTCACCCGACCCGGCTACGACGAAACCCGCGCCGCCGAATCTCGACATCAAGGTCGAGACCGACCGTCCCCAAAACGAGGTAACGTCCGGCGAGTCGATCAACTTGAAGCTGTCCGTCACGAACAAAGGCACGGCGCCCATCTATCGCCTGAGCGCCGTATCGAAGAGCGACAACCCGCTGTTCGACAACAAGGAGCTCGTCATCGGGAAGCTCGAGCCTGGCAAGACCCGGACGGCCATCGCACCGCTCGGTTGGTGCGACATCGAAGGACGCAAAGTGGGCTCGACCGAGAAACTGCCGAAAGATGCCCCGCGCGTTTGCCGCATCCCGAAGGAAGCTCTCACCCGGTCCGACTGGATTACGCTCAACTTCGACACGCCCGACATCAAGCCGGTTCGCACGCAGGTATCCCTTCGTGCCATCGAGCGTCCGGTGTTCGCGTACGGCTACCAAATCGTCGACAACCGCAAAGGCAACGGCGACGGTCGCGTGCAAAAGGGTGAGTCGTTCACGATGTACCTCACGGTCAAGAACGTCGGGAAGGGCAAGAGCTTCGAGACGCAGGCCAACGTGCGCAACCTCTCGGGCGATGGCCTCTTGCTTCGTGCGGGGCGCTTCGACATCTCGAACATGACGCCAGGCGAGACGCGCAAGGTGGCCTTCACGTTCGATGTCGAGAACCAGTTGACCGACAACGAGGCCAAGGTCGAGCTCTCCATCACCGATCGAGACCTCCGCGAAAACATCGTCGAGAAGGTCCGCATGCCCATCGCTCTGGCTACCGACCTCGCACCGGGGCAGGGGACCATGAAAGCGAAGGGGACCGGTGCCAATCTCTTCGAGGCTCCTGACGCGGGTAGCCGCTTCTTTGGAAGGCTCGGGGGCGGGACGTCGGTGCAAGTGCTCGCCGCCGGCGGCGAGTTCGTGAAGGTGTCACTCGGCGAGAGCCGCTTTGCATTCGTCAAGAAGGGCGAGCTCGACCTCGGGGGTACGCCTGCGACCCAGGTTCCCTACGAGGACGTTCTCGCGCACATGCCTCCCACGATCGAGCTCGCACAGCCGGTTCTCGCGACGAAAGACGCGACCATCAAGGTCACGGGTTCGGCCACCGATACGACGAAGCTCATGGACGGCTACATCTTCGTGGGCGGCAAGAAGGTCTTCTATCGCTCCAACAAGAACGGCGCTGACCAGAAGCGCATGCCTTTCGAGGCCCAGTTGCCTCTCCGGCCTGGCGTCAACGTCATCAGCGTCATCGCACGCGAGAGCCCCGAGACACTCGGACGCCGCGTGTTCATCGTCCGTAGGGACAGCCCTTCGGGCGACCCGCTACCAACCCCGAAGAACGACGACGAGCTCACGAACTCTTCGTCGATGGACGACTGAGGGGCATCGATGAACCACGTTCGGCTCCACGTGAATATCGACCACATCGCGACGCTTCGGAACGCGCGTGGAACGACGTACCCCGACCCCGTCAAAGGCGCTCAAATCGCGCTCGAGGCGGGGGCCGAGGGCATCACCGCGCACCTGCGCGAAGACCGCCGCCACATTCGCGACGAAGACATCGACAGGATTGGCGCTCATGTTCGCGAAGCGGGGCGCATCTTCAACCTGGAGATGGCCGCCACCGACGAAATGGTGCAAATTGCACTCAAAGCGCGTCCCGACGTGGTGACGTTGGTTCCCGAACGTCGAGCAGAGAGAACCACCGAAGGAGGCCTCGACGTTCTCGCCGTCGGCGAAGATGGGGACGCGTTGCGAAAGCGCATCGACCTTCTGCTTCGCGCCAAGCTCCGCGTCAGCTTGTTCATCGCGCCGCTCAACGAGCAAATCGCGGCGGGTCGAAAACTCGGCGTTCAGCAGGTGGAGCTTCACACGGGTGAATACGCGCACGCGGTCGACGCCTACGGTTTGGGGGCGCCCGCCGTGCAGGCAGAACTCGCGCGTCTCCAGACGGCTGCCACGTTCGCCCACGAACTCGGCGTCGAAGTCGCGGCCGGTCACGGGCTCACGCGGGCGAATGTCCCGGCCCTCGTCGCCATCCGCGAAATCGTCGAGCTCAACATCGGCCATGCGCTCATCGCCGACGCCGTCTTCTTGTCTCTTCGCGAAGCGGTCCTCGAATTCCGCGCGGCGTGCCATCGTTGACCTAGGAGGTTCCCATGAAACCGGTGCTTACGCGTGACCAGGCGAGGGAGCTCGATGCCCTCTGGATCGAGCGCGGAGTGCCAGGACTCTTGCTCATGGAGAACGCCGGTCGGGGCGCCGCAAGCCGGCTCATTGCCGATTTTCTCGCGGTCGACGTGCACGCACGACGTGTCGTCGTGCTCTGCGGACCGGGCAACAACGGCGGTGATGGTTTCGTCGTTGCGCGGCGACTCGTCACGCTCGGCGTGCGGGTCTCCGTGTGCGCCATCTGTGAACCAGAAGCACTCGCGGGCGACGCGCGGGCCAACTACCTGGCCTTCTGCGCCCTCGGCGAAGACGTACATCGCGATGTCAGGTTCGAGCCTGATGACATCATCGTCGACGCCATGTTCGGTACCGGCCTCGTGAGGGCGCTTTCCGGCGACGCGCTTCGCCTGGTGGAGGCGTCTCGTGGCCATACAGTCGTTGCCCTCGACATCCCATCGGGGCTCGATGCCGATACGGGAGCCGTACTCGGGGCCGCGATGCGTGCGAAGTACACGTATACGTTTGGTGCCCTGAAGCCCGGGCTCGTCGTGGACCGCGCCCTCGAATACGTCGGGAAGGTTTCGGTCATCGACATCGGTGTTCCCGCGCCCACGGTGGGAGACAAAGCTTCCCTCGACCGGGAGGACCTTCCTGCGCTCGTCTCGGCGCGTTCCGCTTCGGGACACAAGTACGACCATGGCCACGTGCTCGTGCTCGGCGGTTCGAAAGGCACCGAAGGGGCGGCTGAACTTTCCGCACGCGGCGCGCTTCGAACAGGGGCCGGGCTCGTGACGCGCGCGTCCCTCGGCGACGCTGGGCAGGGCATACCCGAGGTCATGCGCGTCGCTCTCCCGCGCGGAAGCGATGTGGCCCGGGCGCTCGCAGACCTGTTTCCGAAGAAGCGCGCCATCGTCGTTGGGCCCGGGCTCGGGCGCGACGTCGATGCGGAGGCCGTCATTGCCTGTGTGCTCTCGAGCTTCGAAGGCCCCATCGTGTTCGATGCCGATGCGCTGCGCCTCCTCGAACCAGGCAAGCTCGCCTTTCGTCCCGCTGTTCTCACGCCGCACACGGGTGAGCTCGCGCACCTGCTCGGTGTGACGCCGGCCAGCGTCGACGCGGATCGATTCGGTGCGCTCCGAGATGCGGTCTCTGCCATGCAGGCCGTCGTCGTGCTCAAAGGAGCGCGCACGCTCATCGGCGCGCCGGATGGACGCGTGCGCGTATGCCTCGCCGGCACGCCTGCGCTGGCTACGGCGGGCTCGGGCGACGTGCTGAGTGGCGTGATTGGCGCGCTCTCTTGTTCGCTCCCGCCCTTCGAGGCAGCCGTTGCCGGCGTGCTCCTCCATGCGCTCGCCGGCGAGTCGTGGACGGGCGAGCACGGCGACCGTGGCCTGCTCGCATCGGAGATCGCCGACCGGATTCCGCGCATGTTGGGCGTGCCCCTGCCGTCGTAGCTGGCTCCGGTCGTTCGTGTGTTCGTCCTTCCCCGGGTCTGCGGCTTCGCGGACACGATCGCGAGGTGGCGCGCGCGCATTCTTCAATGATTCCGTGGTCGAAGGGCACGGCATGGAGCGTGCGAATACACGGAAACACCATGACCCACGCCGCTTCTTCTTCGCCCACTTCGTCCAAGGAAAAGTCCGCTCGCGCCGCTCACTTTCGAGCGGAACTCGTGAAATTCGTTCCGGAATTGCGCGGGAGGGCGCTTCGCCTGACGCGGGTACCGGCTGCGGCAGACGATCTCGTGCAGGACTGTGTCGAGCGCGCGTTGAAATTCGAATCGGCCTACGAGAACGGCACCAATCTTCGCGCGTGGCTCCACCAGGTTCTCTTCTCGATCTTCGTGTCGCGTTATCGCCGCGCGCGTCGTGAGCGGAAGGTCATCGAACAACTGACGACGGACCCCGCCGCGTGGACGAAGCGTTCGCCCTTTCGTGCGCCCGATGCAGACGGCCCCCTCACGGAGACCACGGAGCGCAAACTCCAGCAGCTTCCGGAAGGCTTCCAGTCGGTCATCCGAAAAGTGGACTTGGAAGAACGCAGCTACCGGGATGCAGCCATCGAGCTCGAGCTTCCGCTCGGAACCGTCATGAGTCGTCTTCATCGCGGGCGCAAGTTGCTCGGGGAGCTTTTCGCACTCGACGCTGCTTGAACACGCGGGAGCTGCCACGCGGAAGCGCGCGTGGTAGTTTGCTCGTCGATGAAGATCTACACGAAGACGGGCGATGACGGAACGACCGGACTGTTCGGAGGCGCCCGCGTCCACAAGACGGACGATCGCGTCGAGGCCTACGGCACCGTCGACGAGCTGAACTCATTCATCGGGCTCGCACGGAGCGCCTCCCTCGACCCCTTCGCCGACAACGTGCTTGCGGAGATCCAAGACGACCTGTTCGTCCTCGGAGCCGAATTTGCGTGCGCGCCCGGCAAGGAAGACAAGTTGTCGATGCGTCTCGTGACCGCCGACGATGCCACCCGGCTCGAACGCGCCATTGATGAAGCAGAAGCATCGCTCGCTCCCCTCAAGACCTTCATCCTGCCGGGAGGCACGAAGGGAGCTGCTTACATGCATGTTGCACGTACCGTGTGCCGAAGAGCCGAGCGCGCCGTGTTGCGTTTGACGGGAATTCGCGGCGAGACGATCGTGTACTTGAACCGACTGAGTGACTTGCTCTTCACGCTCGCGCGCCGAGAAAATGCACGTCACGGGCAAGAAGACGTGCCCTGGGTCGCGCGGAAGTAGCCGGCTCGAGAAGCTCACGCGGAACGCAGGATGGCGGACCGCTCGCACGCGTCTTTTGCCTTCAGGATTTCGCCGAGCAACTCTCTGACCTTCGCTTCGCTCTGGTGGGAGCGGTCGATCATGCGACCAAGCTGTTCGGCCGCACGGCGCTGACCCTTCGCTGCGCCCTCGAGCTCGGCGATGTTAGCATCTTCGTTCGTAGCATTGACCTCCTTGAACGTGTTCAGCGCACGGGCCGTGCCCTCTGCGAATGTCGCGCCGGCTTTGAACATGTCGCGGCTCTGCTCTCCTGCTTTCGAGGAAGTGTCCTTCGTCGCGCCGATGACACCAAGGGTGCCCTGCGTCGCCGTGGCGAGGCCGCCGAGAATGCCGAACACGAAGGTCTCGTTGGCCTTGTCCCGCATCGTGTCGATACGCGCGCGGTCCGTGGCCTCCTCGGCTGCCTCGTACGCTTCACGGCTCTTCTCGGATGCTTTGCTCGCTAGACTGAGCGACTCGAGCTGGAGCATTGCCAGCATTGTCTGGGAGTCGCTCATGATCGCGGGAGGCAAGAGCGAGGTGGGCTCGCCGCCGGAGCTCGAGTGAGGCACCGTCGACACTTGTCGAGCGGCTTCGACAGAGGGGGCAAGATGCGTTGAGCGTGCGTGGACGGGGGTCATGCGTTTCTCCTCAGGCAAATGCGCGAACGACGTTCTCGCGGGTCTGCGATTCTTCGGAAGTGATCTCGACGAGCGCGCCGAGTGCGCGTTCGAACGAGCGGGCGGTTTCTTTCAAGATGGTCACGGTCCGTTCGCTCGAACGCTCGGCGTGCCTCATTTTGGCGACCGCGGCTTCGGAATCTGCGTACGCCATCGCTGCGGCTCGCTCGGCCGCAGCATGTCCCATCATGGTGACGCCGCGTCCAACCAAAGCACCACTCGCCGTGAGGTCTGCAAATCGCTGCACTTTTCCGATGAGCTGCACCGCGCTCGTCGCTCCTTCGCTCATGGCAATACCGCCCGTCACACCAGCTCCCACGGAGCAGCCAACGCCTACCCAGCGTGCAATCTCCGCGTCGACGCCGAGCTCTTCGAGGACGTGCCCCTTCTGCTCGACGACCGACGCGGCCGTGAGGGCGCACGAGGCCACCGCCATGGCGCCGCCGGTGCAAAGGGTTGCGACTGCCGTTGCCGCAATCGTGACGACAGAGAAGATGTCACCTAGGACGTCCCAGAAGCTCTTGTTCTCTTCGGCTTCTCTCTGGCGCTCGAGAGCGCGGTCGGCTTCGTCCATGGCTCGCTGCTCTTCGTTGCGCTTTGCCGTGACGTCACTCTTGGCGACTTCGGCGTTCGCGTCTCGGCGGCTCGCGAGGAGGGAGTAGAGCGCCATCTTCGGGTCCGTCAGCGCCGGCTTCGGCAGGAGGGAGAGGGGCACGCTGCCGCCGTCAGGCTTCGCCGCGAGACCCGACGTGATGGGTGTCACGACATTCGAGATCGCAGTCATGCCTCCTCCGCGCACACGAGTGCCCATAGGTCTTCGTCGCCCGCCGCTTCGCGGGTCGCATCGCGATGGCGTCGTTCGGCCGCCAGCGGGTCGCCCAGTTTTCGCAGAACGCGCGCCGAAGCCAAGAGACAGCGCACCTTGCACGTCGCGCTCTCGACGCCCGCATCGTAGAGCTGCAGGGCGACTTCGTCGTCGCCTGTTTGTTCGTGGCAATAACCGAGCGCGAGCCACCCTCGCTGGTCGCCCGCGTCGCGAAGCACCATGACCCGGAAAAAGGCCGCCGCATCGACGTAGCGTTCGAGAGCAAGCATGTGGTGGCCACCTGCGTAGAGGGCGTCCTGCGTTTCCTTTGCGCTCACGCGAGTGACTTTCTTCGCGACGGGCATGGCCGAGTGGGCCCGTTCGCTCACGAGTGTCGAGTTGTCCATGGTGCTCCTCCTAGCGACCCACGTTGCCGGTGATGGTCTTCTGGGCTTCGTTCAGGCCATTCATCATGTTCGTCGTGAGCTGGAGCGCCGTGGATCGCTTCGAGATCAGCGACTGGAGTTCGATCATCTCGAGCTCGTTCGATTTCGAGAGATCACCCAACGTGACGTCGAGGGCTTTGTTGATGCCTTCGAGCTCCTTCGACGTCACCGAGCCATCATTGCCCATGTTCCACGTTGCTTTCATGTCGGTGAGGGCTCTCACGGCTTCGTAGTCGCCGACTTCGCGTGCTTTTGCGATGCTCGCGTCGAAGAGCTTGTTGCCCTCGTCGACGGTCTTCCTGCCTGCCTCTTGCGCGGCGGGGTCCGGGTCCTTCACGCCGTCTTTGTCGACCGCGACGGGCATTTGCTTCGCCGTGAACTGTTTGAGCGCTCCGACGACCTCGCCGAGGTCGACGCGCGCCTTCTGCGCGAGCATTCGCGCCGCGATCTGCTCGTCGAGGTCTCTCAGACGCGTTTGACAGAACGTGAGCAGTGACTCGACGGTGAGCGGCACGTACTCTTTGTTCGCGAGCCATGGCCTCATTTGCACGGCCTCGCTGCCGAACAGGTAGTTCTGCGACCCGACGAGCTTCGTCGCCGTTCCCGGGATCATCCTCGCACCCCGGGGAGCTGGAGAGACGCGTAGCGCTCGGTGGGCGGCGCCGAGAGCATCGTCAGCGCGTCGAGTTCGTCCAGGAAGTCTTGGCGGACCTGCACTTCGGTCTCGGCGGGGATACCGCCTGGACCCACCGCATCGTCTACGGATGCGAGCCACGCGGCATCGAGAACGGCGAGCTCTCGTTCGAGCTCCGCGAGGGCAGACATCGTCGCGCGCGGGCTGGGTGAAGATGAGGCGGGTGCGTTTTCGGGCTGTGACCTGTGCATGGGCTCTCCTTGTCGAAGAGCCCATCGGCCAAAGAAAAAGCCGGTTGCGCACCGGCTTCGTCACGCACGCTCTTTTTTGGAAAGGCGCTGTCCATGCGCCTTGGCTGTCCCGTCAGGGCGTTCCGTCGTTTTCGAACATCTTCGATACTTCGGCTTGGAGCTCTTCCTCGCTCATGCCCTTCGCGAGCGCGAGTTCTTTCATGAGGAGGCTCTTGGCCTGGTCGAGGAGGCGACGCTCACCAAAAGACAGGTCCTTGTCGAACTTGAGGCGGTACATGTCGCGCATGACCTTGGCGACTTCGTAGGGCGAGCCGCTGTTGATCATTTCCGTGTACGCGCGGAAGCGGCGGCTCCACGGATGCTCGTTCACGGCGACCTCTTTGGCGCGCATCGTATCGAGAACGCTGTCGGCCTCGCGCACGCTCATGATGGGTCGAAGACCGACGCTCGACGTTGCGCCGACGGGCACTTTCACGACCGGCGGCGGTGAGCCGCTGGTTTGACCCGTTGTCAGAATCTGCAGGACGTACACCTCGACCTTGGTGTTGTTGATGTCGAGGATCTGCACGGCCATGACCTCGCCGACGCCGTGGCGCGGGTGGACGGCCTTGTCGCCCACCTTGAGAGAGAGCTTCTCCGGCGGCTTCTCCTTGAGCGGCTGAATCTTCCGCAGGAGCGGCGGGCCGGGCGGACGCGGCGGCATGGGGATCACCGGCGGCGGCGGCGGCACGCTCGCGAGCGTCGGCGTAAGAGGCCGCGACGGCAGTGGCGGGAGCTTCTGCGTCGGACGGACCGGCAGGTCGTACGACGATTCGGGGGCCTTCGGGGCCGCCTTCTTGGCGGTTGCCTTGGTTGGCGGCGCGGCCTTCACGGCCTTGGCTGCACTCGCGCCCTTGTTCGAGCTCGGCGCCTTGACGGTCTTCACGACCTTTGCCGGTGCCGGCTTTGCGGCTTTGGGCGGCTTCGCCGCTGACTTGGCGCTGCCCTTCGTTGCCGCGGGCTTTTGGCCTTTGCTGGCTTTGGCCGGTTTCGCCGGGGCAGACTTGGTCGTTTTCTTTGCGGCCATAAAGGGGTCTTTCGTGCCCGTCGTTCGCTTCAATTTGCGAACGAAACCGTGCGTTGTCACGAACGGGACCACCCGCGCGCCATGCAAAAGGCGTGAGTGGAGGGGTCACCGCTTCTACACCAACTGCGTGCAAACGTCAATCAATTCCGACAGGGTGAATTCGTAAAATTCCCAACGACTTCGCTGAGTTGTGTGCAATCGGATGCGCGGCGCCGGCTGGGGCCGTGGGCGCTCACCGCAAAATGCTGCGAATGTCACTGTCGAGCACGTCCGCCACGCTCTTCGCCAGCGTCTCGGCGTCGAAGCTCACGTGCAGCCAGAGGGATGGCGACCCGTCGGCCTCCTTGGGGGTGACGACGCTGGCAGGTTCGAGGGGGCGATCGAGGCCGAGGAGGCGCCCCATGCCGCTCGCCCCGAGGACATTCCAGGCGGCGGACAGTCGCTCCCGGGCCGCATCGCGATCGCGCTCCCACTCACCTAGGAGGACCGCGCTCAGCTTCAGCACCGCGCGGTGATTCTTTTCCTCGACAAGCATGCGCGCACCGAGCGCCGTGGTGACCTGGAGGAGGCCACCCAGATTCGACTGGGTCGCGCTCTCGGAAAACGGGCCCGGTGCGAAGACGCGCACGGGCGCATCGCCGAGCAGCTTTTCGACGCGATCGAGGGGCGTCGTTCGGAGTGCGGGTTTCGAACGCTTGAGGAGGTTCCGCGAGAAGGCCATGGCGGCTCGGGCGCGCGGGCCAGCACCATCACCGAGGATGACGGCCTCTCTTCCGAGCAGCACGAGCTCCGCACCTCGAACGCCGCGGTCATCACGAAAATTGCCGGCGAGACGAACGATGGTGTCGGCGCCGTCGTCGCTCTGGAGTTCGATGTGACGACCTTCGACGCCGGATGCGCGAGCTTGAAAGGCGCGTTCGAGCGAAGCGGGATCCAGCGAGCCTCGTGCGAGGGAAAGACGAGCACCTTCGCCGTAGCCCGCAACGACGACCTCTTGCATGGACCTGAGGTCGAGTCCGCCGTGGCTCTTTGCATATGCGGCTAGCATCTCGTCGGTTACGAGTTTTTGGACGGCCGGGAGGAGCGCTGCTTGCTCCAAGAGAACACGAGGTTCCACCGCGACGAGCCAGGTCATTCCAGCGGCAGCCACGAGGTCGGTGAGCGGGTTGACGTGCAGCGATGTCTTTCGAAACGAGGGGGCGACCTTCACCCCGCCGCAAGCCGCAAGGAGACCTGCCGCCAGCAACCCCGAAAGCAGTGGCCGGCGAGACAGCAAAGGGCCGTCTTCGCGATCGATCATGTTCCGACGGTCACGCGAGCGAAACGACGATTCTTCGAGCCGACGCGCAGCAGGTACGTCTTGCCGCGGGCGAGCTGGTGCTGGCCGTCGGTGATGCGTTCGCCATCGACGGCGGCGCCCCCCTGTTCCATGAGCCTCTTGCCTTCGCCCGTCGATTTGACGAGACCTGCCACGCTGAGCGCCTTGGCGAGCCACAGCGTCTCACCGTCCGTGGGCACCGTGAATTCCGGGACGTCGTCGGGCACGGCGTCTTTGCCGTAGACACTGTCGAATTCGAGGGCAGCTTCCTTCGCAGCCTCCGGACTGTGCAGACGCGAGATCATCTCGTTCGCGAAGATGGCCTTGATCTCCATGGGGTTCCGGCCGCTCTTGCGATCGACCTTCAGGCCTTCGATCTCTTCGTTCGACTTCAGCGACAAGAGCTCGAAGTAACGGAAGATGACGTCATCGTCGATCTGCATGATCTTCCGAAAGACGACGCCCGCGGGCTCGTCGATGCCGATGTAGTTGCCGGCGCTCTTCGACATCTTCTTGCCGACGACCTTTCCGTCTTCGCCGATCTTCGCGTCCGTGCCTTCGAGCAGCGGGCCGGTCATGACAACTTGCGCAACCTTGCCGTACTTCGGCATGAGGTCGCGTCCAACGAGCAGGTTGAAGAGCTGATCGGTGCCGCCCAGTTCGACGTCGTTGTCGAGGGCAACGGAGTCGTATCCCTGGAGGAGCGGGTAGAGGAACTCGTGCTGGTAGATCGGCTTCTGCTCGGCGTAGCGCGCGGCGAAATCGTTTCGCTCGAGCATGCGGGAGACCGTCATCTTCGCCATGAGCTCGACCACCGCCGCAGCCCCGAGCTTGTCGAGCCACTCGGCGTTGGTACGGACCTCCGTCTTCGAGCGGTCGAGAATCTTGAACGCCTGGTCCATGTAGGTCTTGCCGGCAGCCGCGACGTCTTCGCGCGAGAGACGCGGCCGCAGATCGTTTTGACCCGTCGGGTCGCCTACCATGGCCGTGAACTCGCCAAGGAGGAGAATGGCGGTGTGCCCCATGTCTTGGAACGCACGCATCTTCGCCATGAGCACGGCGTGGCCGAAGTGGAGATCCGGCCTCGTCGGGTCGAAGCCGACTTTCACGCGCAGCGGTTTTCCCGACGCGCGCGATTGTTCGAGGCGCGCTTCGAGCTCGCCTCTCTGGTGGATGTCGACCATCCCTCGCGTGAGGTAGGCGAGCTGCTCGGAGACAGGGGGGAAGTTACTCATTCATTCACCTGGGAGCGTAGTGCCGCCCGAGGTGCAGAGCGTCGTTGCAGCAGCTTTGCACCGAGGCTGTCAGTCGTCGCCCTTGATCTCACCGAACTGGCGGGACTCGTCCACGAGGACCTTGAGCTCTTTGCCAACCTTGAAGAAGGGAAGGCGCTTGGCGGGAACAGGCTTCGGCTCGCCCGTACGCGGATTGCGACCGGAGTAGGCCTCGTAGCTCCGAACGGTGAAGCTGCCAAAGCCACGAATTTCGATGCCTTCTCCCTTTCGGAGGGCATCGGTCATCGTGTCGAATACGCAATTCACGACGAGCTCTGCGCGAGCTTTCGTGAGGTTCGCGCGGGCTGCGATCATGTCGATGAGTTCGCTTTTCGTCATTGCCAATTCCCTAAATTCGTTTCGAGAATCGCAGCCTTACGGACCCGGTGCAACAGGAAAAGAAACTTCGATTGCATCGCACGCGGCGTATTTGTTCGCCTTTCGCGCTTCCGCCGTCCCTTCCGAGAGGTCGGCCGCAAGCGAAATGCGGCGGTCATTTGGAACGGTTCTCCACTCGCCAAGGCGGCACCGGGGCGCGACGCCGGCTTCTGCAGAGGCGCACGTCTTCAGGCGATAGCGATCGGCGCCCTCGGGCAGGCGCACGACCGGAGCCCCTCCATAGAAGGTGTAGACGCGACCGCTCGCGCCGTGGAAGTCGGGCCATTCCGGGAGTGCGTACCCCGCGGAAACCTCTCGGGGCGGCCAGAAGCTCTCGGCTTCGAGGGTGAGGGTGTGAGTGGCGTCCGCCCGGGGGGGGACGAAGGGAACGAGCGCGTGCGCGCTGCCGTTTCGGATGTAGCGATAGCTCTGCTTGGGCGCGATGCGATCGTAGAGGAGGCGATCGAATCCGTCTCCGCGGTAGCGTGCCACTACCAGTTTGGCGTCTGTTCCGCTGCGAAGCGCGTGAGCGTGTCCCAGGTTGAATCCGTGGTCGGTGTCGACGAACACGAGTCCTTCCCGAACCCCTGCCTCCTCCAGGACGGAAGGGCGGAAGAAGGGAACACCCTCGTCGCGATCCCGAAGGGCAAGGTGCGCGAACGAGCCGTGCACCGCGAAGACGACGAGGGAAAGCGCTGGGGCCAAAACGACGGAGACCTCGCGCTTCGACAAGGAGAACACGCCCAGGGCGACGAGGACCTGTTCGAGCGGAACGAGCTCGGTGAAGAAACGCGCGCCGCCCCCGGGGTAGTTGCCATCGAAGTAGAACGGAACGTACGCGAGGACGTGAAGCACGAAATAGCCGACGGCGAGGGTGCGCCCGCGCTCGATGAGGCGAAGGCCGGCGAATGCGAGTGGCAAGAACAGCGCGACGTTCGCAGCGTCGCCTCCGTGGGCCAAGAAGCGCCGCCCAGTCGTCTTGAGGGCCTCGAAGGCTCCATAGCCGTGCGGAAGCTGACTCTTCACGAAGTCGCCGTGTTCGTACATGCATCCTACACCCGAACCGAACCCGTACCGGAAGCAACCCTCGGGGCCGTCGGAGAGGCGATAGTAGAGGCTCTGGGCCGGCGAGAAGAAGCTTCCGGTCTGTGCGCGTTGGACGAGGAGCTGCACGATACCGAACAGCACCGGGAAGGCGAGTACCGAAGCGACGAGGGGGAGCTTCGGTGTCGTCTTCGTGCGCAGGTCGCGCGCGAGGACCATGACGAGCAAGAGGGCCAGGGGCCATGCCGATGCGAAGCGAGTGATTCCGAGATAGCTCGTGCAAAACGAAGCGATCGCGAGCGACTTCGTCGCGGAGGCGCTCGTGCCATCACCGGGAGAGGCGGATGCGACTGCGAAGAGTTCGGTGAATGCGCAGGTCGCGAGCAGCGTCGCGAGGCCGTGCGACATCGTGTCGGCCGTATGGTAGCGAAGGGTGCCGGAGGCGATGGAAAGCAGCACTGCCGAGCGTGCGACGGCTTCGCGCGGCTCCGCCTCGAGCCCCATGCAGAGCGTTCTCGCGAGGCGATGGGTCGCGAGAACGATGCCTCCCGCCAAGAATGGGCCGAGCAGAAGCGGCGCGTTTGCTCTGAAGGCGAGGGACAAAAGGAGTGGGTAGCCGATGGGAAAGATTCCCGTGAGCGAGCTCTCGGTCGGCGCGAGGAGAAAGCGGCCTCGGAAAGACTCTGCGGGCAGAGGCACGGGCCACATGAGGTCGCCTCGACTGAGCGCCGCGCCTTCCAGATAGTAGCTCGTCGCATCGATGATGCGTGGCCCCCCGCGAAGGTAG
The DNA here is from genome assembly GCA_046351415.1 of Polyangiaceae bacterium. Classification (GTDB taxonomy): domain Bacteria; phylum Myxococcota_A; class Polyangia; order Polyangiales; family Polyangiaceae; genus JABFRG01. The sequence goes on from JAXLYO010000017.1 coordinate 75,820, forward strand.
ACCTGTACGTACACGAGTGACCCGAGAAATGCGGCGATGGCCGAGAAGAGCAAAAACGTGCGCGGCGAGAGGCGAAGAACGAGGCGTCGCGGGGCTTCGAAGGCGAGCAGCACTCCGAGCGCAAGCGCGGTCATGGCCAAGGGGTCGCGCGGGAAACCTAGGGCTCCGAAATTTCCAGCGCCGCTGCCGAGGACAGCGTCGATCATTGCGTCACGTACACGTGGTAGTCCACGTAAACGTCGGGCCCCTGGTTCAGTAACTTCACCTGGATGCGCTCGCGCACCTTCGCCGCAGGAACGACCACGGGCTTTTCGACGAAGCTACCCGTTACGGAAAAGCTCACCGTCTGTACGAGCTCACCCTCGATGATGACGTCGACCTTGCCCGCATGCTCGGGGGCCGAACGGAGAACGAGCGTGGCTTCTTTCCCGGGCGTTAGGTTACCGAGGAAGAATTGCTCGTGCGTGCGGGGTTCGATCCGTCGGCCCGCATCCCACATGTCGCGTTCCGGGGCGCGTGGGTCGCTCAGCGTCTTCATGACGGCCCAGCCGTTCTTCGTGTGGGGCGCCCAGTCGTAGCCGTGTGCGCGCTCACTGATGATGTCGGCGACATCGAGCGTGTCTTTCACTTCGCGCGTGCCCGCAGGCATGAGACGTGGATCGTCGCCGGTACCGAGAAGGTGCCAGTCGGCCCGGTAGAGCACGTGCTCGTAGTCGCCGCAGATGACGTTTCCCGGGGCAGGGAAACGGCGCAGTTCTCGCTCGGCAAACCAGTGCGGGAGCGCTTCCCACCACGACGGAAAGATCGCGAGGAATTCGGGGCGCTCGGGGGCAGGAACGTGCTCGAGCAACTCGACCGTCGCCGCGAGGCCATGCTGGCTCGCCCGGGCAAATGGCATTTCTTTGAACCCGCCGAGTCCGATGATGTCGAGGCCGCCCCAATCCGAAGCATAGAGAATCGCGCCCGCGTCGCCGACCAGCACGCGGCGCTTGCCTTGCGTGAGGGCGTTTTCGGGTAGCTCGCGGAGCGCTCTGCCGAGGGTCGTCTGTTGGTCACGGATGTTCCTGGCGGCGCGGCCGAAGAACCATCGTTGGCCGCGAAAGTGGTCCTCTTGGAATATGTAAAACGCACACAAGCAGAGAACCACGACTGCCCCCCGCGTCACCCATGCTCGAAGGGCAAACGCAACGACGAGCGAGCCGAGGAGCGCGAGGAGCCACGGCATCTTCCATTCGGGATTCTCTCGCGGATTGTGTGCCGCGTAGCCTGCCCACTCGAGCAAGGCGAAGGCCGCGATGGCGCCCCAGACGAGGGAAGGCTTGGCACGACGGCTGAGAAAGCTCGCGACGCCGAGCCCGGCCGCGAGGACGAGCCAAGCCACCGCCGGCATCACGTAGCGTTCGTTTTGCCAACGGACTTGACCGTTCAGCGCGACGACCGGGAGCCAAGTGACGACGTGCGCCCAGAGCAAGAGTGCGTAGGGGCGCGTGCGCTTGTCGACGAGCGCACCGAGCGCAAGAAAGGGCAGGATGAGACCGACGAGCTGCTCCTCCGCAAAGTGGTACTCGACGCATCGGAGCGTTGCGTACCTGAGGTTCGCGACGAAGTCGTTCCACTTGGCGAGCGGCGACATGTACGGGTTGAAGAGCGCGAGCTTCACGAGCGCACCGCTCGCACTCGTGTCGCCGGTGTATTTCCAGTTCACCCACGACTGAAGCGACAGGAGCGCGATCGCAGGTACGCCACAGAGCATCAAGAGAACGATGCGCTCCCGACGGTTCTTCGAGCCGTGGGTGGCGAAGACGCCGAGACAAAGAACACTCGCGGCAGCTTCTGGTCGCGTGGCACACAGAATCGCGCCGAGAGCGCCCAGCCCGAAGGCCTTTCGTCGCGTTCGGGCCATGGCACCCGGAGGAGCTTGGTAGAGATCGAGCGCGCTTCGGAAGGCTAGGGCCCACACCCCGAGAAAGAATGCGACCTCCATTCCGCTCCAGAGCGACCAACAGAGCGCACCCACCCCGAGGAGGAGCGGTGGAACGACGAACAGGAGAGCGCGCGCGATGAGGTCGTCGCCGAAGGCCGAGCGAAAGAGCGACCTCGTCACGATGAAGAGACCGAACACACACATGCACGCCAGAATGGCAGCCCACACCATCAGCTCGGGCCCGCGGAACCCGCCGAGGTATCCAAGCGCGAGCATGAACGGGTAGGTGAGGCTCGTGTTTCCAGACGAGAAACCGTTGCCAGGCACCCATTCGAAGGGAGCGCCGCGCGCAATGGACCGCGCATAGTCGAAATGGATGAATACGTCGTCGAGGGGAGCGCTCCATTCGCCCCCGGTCTGCTTCAGCATGTAACCGTAGAACAGCCGCGCCGACGTAAGCGTGCAGAGGGCCGCCCAAACGACGTAGAGCGCGCCATCCACGCGCAGGAACCATTTGGGAAGTGCGCGCATTCCGCGAGGGGTCACCGCCGCTCTCTCATACACCAAAACGCCCGAAACACTTGAAAGCTTCGCCCCGCCGCCATAGTAGAAGACCCATATGGTGCTGCCCTTCCGGCGACCCGAGGTTTCGGTGACGAATCCTCCTTCCCGAACGCGAAATCGCGCTTTCGCGGGCGCTGTACTGCTCGGCGCCCTTGCGTTGCCGTCGCTCGCTGCGCCCTCGCTCGCCTTTGCGCAACGCAAAGAGCCCGTTCCGCAGCCCGCGGCGCCGCCACCGCCGCCGACGACGGTGACGCCGCCTGTCATCAAGAAGGATGAAGGGGCGATCTATCCGAAGGAAGCGCTCGCGGCGAAGGTGCGCGTGCCGGTCTCGGTCGTGCTCGTGCTCGAGATCGACAAGGACGGTAAGGTCACGAAGGCCACGGTCGAGGCGCCGCAAGGCAACGGGTTCGACGAGGCCGCAACCGATGCCGCCAGAAAGCTCGAATTCGAACCGGCCAAGAAGGACGGGACACCCATCGCTGCGCGCATCAAGTATCGTATCGAGTTCGCGGTGCCTCGTGGCAAGCTTTCGGGGCGCGCCCTCGACACGAGTGGGGTTCCCCTCTCGGCGAAGGTCACCGTCACGCCATCATCGGGAACCGGCGCGCCTCGCACCGTGGAAACCGACGCGCGGGGAGCTTGGACCCTTTCGGATCTCGAGGCGGGCAGCTATCGCGTCACAATCGATTCTCCGGGGCACGCGAGCACCATCTCGACGGAGGAAGTCGACCCCGGCACCGAGACGAACGTCACGCAGCGCCTCGAGGCCACGGCTCCCGCCGCGGGCGACCCCAAGAAGCCCGCCGCGAAGGCGGAAACGCCCATCGAGGAGGTCACGGTTCGAGGTGTTCGTCCTCCGCGCGAGGTCACGAAGCGCACGTTCGAACAGCGCGAGCTCGCGCGCATGCCAGGCACGAACGGCGATGCGCTTCGCGCGATCCAAAACTTCCCCGGAGTTGCGAGGCCCCCGGGGCTCGCGGGTCTCCTCATCGTTCGCGGTGCAGCGCCGCAGGACACGAACATCTTCGTCGACGGCACGCTGGTCCCGCTCGTGTACCACTTCGGCGGTCTCTCTTCGGTCATCCCCACGGAGATGCTCGAAAAGATCGACTTCTATCCAGGCAACTTCAGTAGCCAGTACGGCCGCGTCATGGGCGGTATCGTCGACGTGGGGCTGCGCGACCCGAAGAAAGATCGCCTCCACGGCATGCTCCAAGTCGACCTCATCGACGTGCGCGGCATGGCAGAGGGACCGATTCCCTTTCTCGGCAAAGGGTGGTCGTTCGCCGTCGCGGGGCGCCGCTCGTACTTCGATACGTGGCTGGGACCCGTCCTCGAAGCGGTCAACTTCGGCGTTGCGAGTGCGCCCGTCTATTACGACTACCAGATGATCGTGAACAAGGAGATCGACTCACGGCAGTCGTTCAAGCTCTCCTTCTTCGGTTCCGACGATCGCTTCGCTGCACTCATTCGAAGCTCGACTGGCTCGGCCCCCACCGCGAGCGGCAACGTGAACTTCGGCACCGGGTTCTATCGCTTGCAGGCTCGTTATCGAAACAAGGTCTCGAAGAACACCGAGCTTCGCATGGTCGGAGCGGTCGGCAAAGACGCGCTCGAGTTCGGCATCGGTGATCAGTACTTCATCCTCGATTCGTATCCGCTCAGCCTGCGTGTCGAAGGCGCTCAGAAGCTTGCCCCGGGCGTGACGATGAACCTGGGGCTCGACGCGCTCTTCACCCCCTACGACGTGCAGCTTCGACTGCCGCCGCTTCCGAGACCGGGTGAACCGCCGGGTGCGCCTTTCCTCAGCCGCCCGCCACTCGAGACGAGCGAGACGGGTCAAGCTTTCCGACCCGCCGTCTACAACGAATTCGAGATCGTTCCGTGGAAAGGAGCGCGCGTCGTGACCGGCGCGCGCCTCGACTACTCGCGAGACACGAAGAAGTGGGACCTCTCTCCCCGCTTCGTCATGCGTCAAGACGTGACGAGCGCGCCGCGTACGACGCTCAAAGGAGGCCTCGGTGTGTTCCAGCAGCCGCCGCAGTTTGCCGAGACGAACAAGGTCTTCGGCATCGAAGGCCTGAGTTCGAACCGCGCCATCCACTACAGCCTCGGTGTCGAACGGGAGATCACGAAGCAGATCGAGATCTCGGTCGAAGGTTTCTATCGCGACCTCGACAACCTCGTCGTCCAACGTGTGGGCAACACCGGCATCGGTTCGGCCTTCGGCGCTGAAACGCTCCTCCGTTACAAACCGGACGATCGCTTCTTCGGCTTCATCGCCTACACGCTCTCGCGAAGCATCCGCCAGGACTTGCCGACGGAGCCAGAGCGGCTCTTCAACTTCGACCAAACGCACATCCTGACCGCGCTCGGAAGCTATCGCCTCGGCGGTGGTTGGGAAGTCGGCGCACGCTTCCGCCTCATCTCGGGCAGCTTGCAGACGCCACGACAGTACGGGTTCTTCGACCAAAACGCAGGCGCCTATCTTTCCGTCAACTACCCTCCTTCCGGCGAGCGACTGCCGATGTTCCACCAGCTGGACGTCCGCATCGACAAGACCTGGCAGTGGAAGCTCGGCGCCGCCGAGGACGCGCCCGTCTTCAAGCTCGGCGCGTATCTCGACCTCCTGAATGCTTACAACTCTGGAAATGTCGAAGGGTACTCCTACAATTTCAATTCGACGCAACGGACGACTGCCATGGGCCTCCCCATCATTCCCAGCATCGGTATTCGAGGTGAGCTGTGAAGAAACCGCAGTTTGGTTGGCTTTCACTCAAGGCGGGTGCGCTCTCCGCGCTCCTCGCGCTTTCCTGCAACGGCGGTGACTTCGACGCACAGACGAAGATCACGGGGGTTCGAGTCCTCACCTCGAAGGCAGACAAGTCGTACGCGAAGCCGGGCGAAACGGTGAACTTGGAGCTGCTCGTCGCCGACGGCCGCAAAGACAAGACGAACGCGATCAACGTGCTTTGGATTCCCGTCCCGTGCGTGAACCCCTCGAACGACCTCTACTATTTGTGTTTCACGAGTGGTACGAGCGCAGCGGGTGGCGCGAGCTCCGGCGGCTCCGGCGGCAGCACGAATCCGATCGCGAACCTCCGTCCGGGCCAGGACCTCACGGACTTCTTGCCGAAGGGGCCGACGTTCTCGTTCAAGATGCCCGAGAACATCATTCAGACGCGAAAAGGGAGCGACCCGTACGGTCTCGTGATCGTCTTCAACGTTGCGTGTGCGGGCCGGCTCGTATTGAAGGAAGTCGACCCCAACTCCGGGCCGCAGCAAATCCCGCTCGAGTGCACCGACGTCTTCGGCAAGGCGCTTCCTCCGAGCGAATATGTCATCGGCTTCACGCGCGTGTACGCCTACAACGACCGTTCGAACAACAACCCCGTTCTCGAAGGGGTGACGTTCGACGGCGTGAAAGTGGACCTCGTGAAGGGCATCACCGTCGATCGATGCCTCGAGAAGAAGGAGCGCGACTGCCCCGAGCACAAGTTCGACACGATCGTCCCTGCATCGAGCCAAGAAGTGAACGTCGGGGAAAAGCAGCCGAACGGTCAGTTCTACAAGGAGCAAGTCTGGGCCGCCTACTACTCGACGGACGGTAAGTTCGACGGCGACGGACGGCTCCTCTACGACGCTACGAGCGGCAAGGTCGACGATACGACCATCAAGTTTTACGCCCCCAAAGAGCCGGGTACCAAGCAGGCGTGGGTCGTCGTGAAAGACAACCGCGGCGGCGCCAACTGGCTCCAGTTTCCCATCACCGTTCGCTGAAAGAATGCTGTGCTAAACTGGGTGAGCGAAATGCGCATCGCCGCACGTCTCCACGTTTCATTGCTCGCGCGCCTCGGCCTCTTCGTCGGTGCGGCAGTCGCCGCGCCCGCGGGCGTCGCGTGCACCACGACGCCGGTGGCGACGGTCCTCCAGCCCGAAGACCTCGTGCCGAAAGAAGGCTTCGAGTTCAGCGCAGATGCGGTTCTCAACGAGAACTCCGACTTCGAAAACATCTTCTATGCGGAGAAGCAGATTCAGCGCTTTTTCGAGAAGACCCCTTACGCCGGGAGACCTTCGTTCCTCGCGACCTACTCGTCGAACGGCATCGCAGCGTCGTCCGCAGTCCTTCAGGCGGCCGCGGCGTACCGCCTGAGTCCCATGGTGTTCATGGTCGAGCTCCAGGTCACGCAAGGGCTCGTCGGTGAACGCTACTACCCGAGTGATTCACGTCGCGTCGAATACGCGTTCGGGTGCGGCTGCAACGGCCGCGGCACCTGCGACCCCGCGTTTGCCGGGCTCGACAAACAGCTCGTTTGCCTCGGGGCCGAATACCGGCGAGCGCTCGATGCAGCGCAGGGGGGCAGGCCGACCCCTGGGGGTTGGACGCTCGGTGCACCCGGTACGACGCTCGACGGCAAGAAGGTGCAGCCGGCCAACGCCCCGACCGCGGCGCTCTACGATCGACGACCCAAGGTGGCCGAGAAGGAAGCCGGCGGCGTGTGGGTGTTCTGGAATCTGTGGAACACGTACAGCGAGAGTAGTTCGCTCTTCTAGCAGGCCCCGACGATCTCGGGACGGACGACGGCGGTCCGAGGGTGTACCCCTCTGCCATTCGTAGGCGCGTCAGGGCGCGAGTTCGTCGAGTGAGCGTTGCCCGACGGTGAGCCGAGCCTCGTCTGCTGGCATCTTCTCGAGGTGTGCCCGCACGAGACAGTAGTAGGGAAGATACACGCGTTCACGCCCGAGGCCTTTGCCGCGACCCTTCGAGCCTCGAAAGGCTCGAACAGCTACCCGAACCGCACGGTTCGCTGGCGTTCCGTATTCATGGACGAGGCTTCGGGTGATCGCCGAGAACGGGGCCCCTTCTTCCATCCACGTGCACGCCAAATGACGCTCGGCGAGTTCGCGCTTGCGACCTTCGTGCAATAGCCCCGCGCGGTGCTCACAATAGAGTGCGTATCCCTCTTGTGTGTCTTCGCCATGCGCTGTCCCGAGGCGGCCGACGTCGTCCTGATCGAGCACGGCACGGACGCGTGGCACAACGTGCCCGAATACCTCGTGCACGGCCACTCGCTCCGCTTCTCGGGCGGTGAGATGGCGTTTAGATGCTACATACACGTATTCGTCACCCGTGGCGGCCAGGGAAGCCATGTCCGCGCGCACGACGACTTTGTGAAACGGCGAGTGCGCTCTGACGAGGGCAGAAATGCGCGGCAACAGAGCCTCGGGCTGCGTACCGTCGGTGGGGTACGTGGGCGACGTTTCTTCGTCGCACTCGAGGATCCATCGTTCGGCGAGCTCTGCCGCGTGCTTCCTCGATGCGCTCGACATCGCGTAGCGTGCCTCTGCGCGCACGCCAAAGTGCGTCTGGCCGACGCATGCCGCAAGCTCCGCCTCGACGAGGAGTTCCTCCGCACGCGCCGCGAGGCTCTTCTCGGAGGAGGGGATCGTTCGCGCGACGGTCTCGAGTTCATGGACGAGCTCACGCAGGTCCGCCACGGCGTCACCGCCGTACTCGAACGATGGCTCCTCGAAGACGTCCCGCTCGGCGAGGCTGGCCAATCGCCCGGTTTCCGCGCTCACGTTTCGCGGCGTCGCCTCGAAGATGAGGCCGCAGCGACGCCGAAGCGACAGAAGGCGAGTGTAGAGGGAAGAGCGCATCGTGAGTCGAGCACGCGAACTTGAGAGAACAGTCTCTGCGACGGGAGCAGGGACGACGGGGCGTAGGAAAAGGAGATGGGGCGCCGAGCAACGGCGCAGAACGGTCCACGATGGTAGTATCGATTCCTGCAGCTGGCCACGGGCCCGGCCGCGACAAACGCTGCTTGCACTCGCGCCCATCCGGCTGCACTCTGCTTGGACGAGTCCAAGGCTCTCCCACATGAAGAAAAACTACGTTCTCGACACGAACATCCTCCTTCACGACCCGCGGGCTATCTTCAAGTTCGAAGACAACAACGTCATCATCCCGATTTTTTGCATCGAGGAAGTCGATCAGTTCAAACGCGAGGGGTCCGAGCGCGGCCGTAACGCACGACAGATTGCGCGCTTCTTGGACGAACTCCGCGACAAAGGAGGCTCGCTTTCGCAGGGCGTGAAGCTCGATAGCGGCGGAATGCTTCGAGTCGCCGTACCCTCGAAACGCCCCGAACTGCCGAGCGCCATCGACAAGCAGGCGATGGATCAGGCCATCTTGCAGACCGCATTCGACGTTCGCGAACAGGATGGCGGTCGTCCGACGGTGTTCGTCACCATGGACACCAATCTCCGCATCCGCGCCGACGCTCTCGGCATGGTGGCGGAGACCTACGAGAACGAGCGTGTCGAAGCCGAAGAGCTCGACACGGGGATCCGCGACGTCGAGGTCGACACGTCCGAAATCGATCTGTTCTTCGAGAAGGGCTATCACCCGGTGGGCAAGGAGCTCGAGCTCACGCCCAACACGTGCATCCTGCTGAAGGACATCAAGAACCCGTCACATACCGCCCTCGGCCGCTACGACGCCGATCGCGGGGAAGTCGTGGCGCTCCGCGTCCCGCGCGAGGGCATCGTGGGGGTGCGTCCGCGCAACAAGGAGCAGAGCTTCGCCCTCGACCTGCTCCTCGACGACAACATTCGCTTGGTGACTCTGGTGGGCAAGGCCGGCACCGGTAAGACGATGCTCGCGCTCGCCGCCGGCGTGAAGCGCACCATCGAAGACAACGCGTACACACGCATGCTGGTCTCGCGTCCCGTCATGCCGCTCGGTCGTGACATCGGCTATTTGCCCGGTGACATCGACGAGAAGCTCAATCCGTGGATGCAGCCCATCTTCGACAACCTCGAGTTCCTCTTCTCCACGAGCAGCACCCGGAAGGGACCTCGTGCCTACGCGGAGCTCCTCGAGAGTGGGCAGCTCCAGGTCGAGCCCCTCACGTACATCCGCGGTCGATCGCTTCCTGCTCAGTACATGATCGTCGACGAGGCGCAGAACCTGACGCCGCACGAAGTGAAGACGATCATCACGCGCTCCGGCGACGGAACGAAGATCATCCTCACGGGTGACCCGTACCAAATCGACAATCCTTACGTGGATAGCGCATCCAACGGCCTCACCATCGTTGCCGACAAATTCCGTGACGAGAAGATGGCCGCACACATCGTCCTGTCGAAGGGCGAACGAAGCGATCTCGCAGAGGTCGCCGCAAACCGACTTTAGGGTGTATCTCATAGCCTCTCCCGTCGGCTCTGCGGCGGGGCAGGCTCGCCTGCGTCGTCGCTCCTCCTCAAATAGCAGCAGTATTCGTCGTCGTCGCTCCTAGCATTCGGACCCGCCGCGCTCGCAGATCCTCGGTCCGAGGTTATGAGATACACCCTAGGCGGTCGCGCGCCAGACGAGCTTGGCTGTCCCGTCTTCGACGACGGACAGCCTCTCGTGTTTTCGCCGGACCGTCCGAACGACGTACGGGAACAAAGCTGCGCGCCCTCCGGTTCTCTCCCTTCGAAAGAGAGAGAACCACATGCAGCTTCAGATTGCGGAACGTCCATTCGCGACGGTGTTTCAGATCTTGGGGAGTCGCAAGTCTTCGGAGCCCGTCGAGCTGTCGAAGCCAGCAAGAGTGCTTCTCATCGCCGCCAGTCTCGTGGCTGCGATCGCGCTGAGCGGCCTCTGGGGGCTCGCGGCAACATCGACCTCCCTTGCCGCGGCGGGCGGTAACGTCGTCAAAGTTCCGATCCTCATTCTCGGGTCGGGGCTCGCTGCGATTCCGCTCGTCGTCGTCTTGTGGAAACTCGTCGGACCACCGCAATCGTCGGTCACGAGCTTGCTGCTCGCGTATGCCGTCGCACTCTTCGGCGGCGCCCTCCTCCTTGCCGTGACCGCGCCCATCGTTGCGATCTACCAGTACTCGAGCAGCTTTGCGGGGCCGAGCATCGCGCACCTGAGCGCCGTGGTGGCCTTCGTTGGGTTCGCACTCCTGTTCGTGCGTGCCCTGCGCCGCGTCTCGCAACCGGGCACGAGCAAGTGGAAGCTCGCGATGCCGGCTACCGCGCTCCTCGTCGTTCAGATGCTGGCGATGGCGCAGTTGGCTAGCGCGACGTCGCCCGTCTTCAAGGAGCGGACCTGGTTCGGCCGCGGCGTCGATGGCATGGCGGTTCCTTCGCAGGTGGACGCCCCTTGAATCCCAGCGTTCTGTTCTCCGTCATGGCCTTCGCGTCGGCGGTCCTCGTGGCCGGTCTGCTCTATGCACTCCGTCGCGCGAAGCGCGAGCTCGCCCTCGAAGAAGCGGAACGCCTCCTCCGGCGAGAGTTCGACGAGGCGCTGAAAGGCGAGGCAGATCGTGATACAAACACCACGTGAGCCAGCGTTCGCTTCTCGGCAAGACGGCGTTCGCCATCCTCGCGGTGGCGACGGCCGCGCACGCCCAGAATCACGAAGAAGAAGGCGAAGAGTCCGAGAAGCCCGCGCCTTCGGCGAGCGCCACGGTTCCGCACAAGCCGTCTGGCGCGGTCCCCGCGGCACGCGTTCCGATGAAGGACGGCATGGTGCGGCACGCCGGTGCGACGTTCACGATGGGGTCTTCGGACAAGAAATCTGCGCCCAACGAACAACCCGCGCGACGCGCCACCGTGAAGCCGTTCTGGCTCGATCGCACCGAGGTCACGGTGAACGCCTACAAGAATTGTGTCGATCGTCGGGCGTGCGCGGCTCCGAAAGATTCGAGTGTGCAATGCACGTACCGAATGGGCGACGGCGAGTTGCCCATCAACTGTGTGCGCTTCGTCGATGCCGAGGCATACTGCAGGTTCGTGGCGAAGCGTTTGCCTCGCGAGGCGGAGTGGGAATATGCCGCACGCGGAACGCATGCGGTTCGCTATCCATGGGGCACCCCATCGACCAGCTGCGTGACCGCCGCGACCCTTCGCAGCGAGGCGTCTGGCCGGACGTGCACGGGCGATCGTCCGGCCCGCGTCGGGACGCACCCCACGGGCGCGAGTCCCTTTGGCGTCCTCGATTTGGCCGGGAACGTCGAAGAATGGGTGGAAGACTTCTACGCCGAAAGCCTCAAGGTCGGCGCCCCCCCCGCTGGGGCAAGTCATGTCCTTCGCGGCGGGAGCTGGCTTCTGCCCCCATCGTTTGCCCGCACCACGGCCCGAAATTGGGGGTCCGCCGCCGAAGCGGGCCCCAGCGTGGGCTTTCGCTGTGCCCGGGACGATTGAACCCGCCGCCCTCCGCGGATCCGTGTAGGTATATGTGGGTGTCCAGCACGAACGCTCATTGACGAACGGGCGTCCGCGGACTAATTCGGGCCCCTCCCGCGGAGCGTCGTCTCTCGGGGTAACGCCGCCGAATCCTTCGGTGTGAGCGTGCGCACGGTCCTTGGACCAGAAGTTCGGAGAACTCGATGGCTTTTCAAAACCTCCCGCCGAAGAGCGGTACCGAAGCACCGGCCCCTGCCGCGCCGCAAGCGGGCGCGCAAGGTACTGCAGCTCCTGCTCCCGGCGGTGGTGCACCGCAGCAGCCCCAAGGCTTCGGTGGCATGCAAATGCTTCTGCCCTTCGCGCTGATGGCCGTGTTCCTTTTCATGAGCTTCCGCAAGCAAAAGAAGGAAACAGAAGCCAGGAAGAGCCTGAAGAAAGGCGACAAGGTCGTGACTCAAGCCGGCCTCATCGGCGAGCTCACGGAGCTCGATGAGAAGGTCGCAAAGGTGAAACTCGGGCCGGGCATGGTCGTCTCCGTGCTCGCGTCCAGCGTCGGACCGTTCGTCGAAGCGGCTCCCGCTGGCGACAACGCAGACAAGCTCTCGGATCTCAAGGAAGCGAAAGCCTCCGAAGCGAAGAAGTGAGGCAGCGAAGGTGAATTCGGGCAAGCGCAACGCGCTCATCGTGGCTCTGGCCTCTCTCGGGGCCGGATACGCATTTTATCGAACCGATACGTTCTGGGGCATCATCACGTGCGCCGCGATTTTCGTGTGGTCACTCGTGATGATGCTGCCGATTCTCGACGGCGCTTGGCGCTTGAAGGTCGGCTTCGTGGCCTCCACGTTCCTCTTCGCGTTCGTGAGCTTGTGGCCGACGCTTGCGGGCCTCACGCACGGGAAAATCGCGTGTCCGCAGTACGTCCAAGACCGCATTCACTTCGGCATCGTCAAGGGCCTCGACCTCCAGGGCGGTGCGCGTTTCGTCTACACCGTCGAAGTCGAAGACGCGATCCGCGACAAGCGTGATCACTTCGCCGACGAGATTCGCCACGACCTCGCGGTGGCCTACGGCTTCCACAGCGGTGATGGGCTCCTCTCGCGCGACACGACCGAGAAGCTGAAGGGCAAGGTCACGATTGCGACGCCACAAGGCGACAGCGCGGTGCTCAAGTTGAAGTTCGTCGAAGCAGGCGACGTGAAGGCCAAGGTCGACGACCGCTTCCAGCAAAAGTTCCTGCGTGAGCTCGCGCAATCTGCGAGCCCTTCGCCGAACGAGGTCGTCTTCAAGATCAAGGGCGAGGTCGAGACCGACATCCGCAACCGCGCCGTTCAGCAGGCGAAGGAGACCATCAATCGTCGCGTCGACGAGCTCGGACTCCGCGAAGCCAACGTCACCGTCCGCGACGAAAACATCATCGTGGAGGTCCCCGGTCAGGACAAGAAGGCGTTCGACGACATCAAAGAGACGATTCGCCGTACAGCACGTCTCGAATTCAAGATGGTCGACGACGAGACCGACTTCATCGGCCAGAACGTGAAGGAAAGCGAGCTCCCGGAGAGCGAAGGCATCACCATCAGCGCACAAGACGCCCCGGCGGGTGTCGGTCGCACGGTGAAGAACCACTTCGCCCGCATGGCGAAACGCGATAGCGAAACGATGACGCAATGCCGCGAGCGCTTCAAGGCTTGGGTCAACACGCTCTCGGTCCCCGACGACCACCAGATCGGCTTCGAGCCCGTCATGGACTACGACGAGGATACCGGCAAGACGACCGAGGGAGGCTGGAAGACCTTCTACCTCTACTCGCGCGCGGACGTGACGGGCGAGTTCATCACGGACGCCCAGCGCGCCATCGATCAGTCGAATGGCTCGGTCTACGTCTCTGTCACGTTCAGCCCCGCCGGCGCCGACCGCTTCGAACAAGTGACCGGCGCGAACATCAATCGTCGTTTCGCCATCATCTTGGACGACACGATCGACTCCGCACCTGTCATTCGCTCGAAGATCGGCGGTGGCCGCGCGAGCATCACGATGGGGCAGGGCTCGCAAGAGCAGCAATTGAAGAGCGCCGAGAAGCTCGAACTCGTCCTTCGCTCGGGAGCGCTTCCGGCGCCCATCACACTCGATACGGAAACGCAGATCGGTCCGACGCTCGGTGCCGACGCCATCTCGAAGGGCGTCACGGGCGCCATCGGCGGCTCCATCCTCGTTCTCGTGTTCATGATCATCTACTACCGGAAGAGCGGCATCGTCGCGGACATCGCGGTGCTCTTCAACCTGATGATCCAGATGGCGATCCTCGCGTCGTTCTCGGCGACCATGACGTTGCCGGGCATCGCGGGTCTCGCACTCACGATCGGTATGGCGGTCGACGCCAACGTTCTCATCAACGAGCGTATCCGCGAGGAGCTCCGCGCAGGCCGCAGCATTCGTGCTGCAGTCGAAGCAGGTTACGACAAGGCCTTCTGGTCGATCTTCGACGGACACGTAACCGTCTTCATCTCCGGTCTCATTCTCGCGCAGTACGGTAGCGGTCCGGTGAAGGGCTTCGCCATCACCCTGATCGTCGGAATCATCGCGAGCTTGTTCACGGGCGTCTTCTGCACGCGCCTCGTGTTCGACTACTGGGTGCGGCATCGCAAGACGAAGATGCTCAGCGTGGGCATCTCCGTGCCTGCGGTGAATGACGCTGCGGCTTCGAAGGGATGAGCCATGGAATTCTTTAAGGCCCACAAGACCTACAACTTCATGGGGCAGAGGAAGTTCTGGATCTCCCTCAGCTTCTTCCTCACGCTTGCCTCCATCGTCCTCACGTTCTACCCGGGGCCGAACTACGGCACCGACTTCCGCGGTGGCACCGAGGTCGAAATCGCATTCAAGAAGCCCGTGAGCTCCGAAAAGCTCCACGACACCGTGCGTTCGACGGGCAAGTTCTCCGAGCCCGACATCCTCGAAGTGCGCGACGGGATCCCGAACCACTTCATCCTCCGCGTCCAAGAAGTGACGAACGTCACCGACGACACGAAGGCGAAGCTCGTCCAGGCTCTCTGCTTCAGCGACGACCCGAAGACCCTCGATCCGGCGAAGTGCCCGGCCGATGGCCCTCGCGCGACGGAAGTGAAGTTCAGTGCGGGCGGTGACAAGATCACGACGCGCTACGACGCCACGCCCGACATGAAGAAGATCGCTGCCCAGGTGTCGCAGATTCCTGGCGTCGCGCTTCGTCAGTCCGACAAGAACCCGAGCGAAGTGAACGTTCGCGATCACCGTGTCGAGATCCAGCTGAAGAGCGCCGGCGACGAGCTCATCAGCAGCATCCACGAGAAGCTCGGCAGCGAAGTCGTCCCCGATCGCGCTCTCCGCGTCGAGTGGGTAGGCGGCAAAGCGGGCAAGCAGCTCCGCGACAGCGCGCGAAACTCGGTCGTCATCGCGATCGTGTTCATCATGCTCTACCTCGTCTTCCGCTTCGACGTGCGCTTCGCACCGGGCGTCATCATCGCGTGCGTCCACGATGCGATGGTGGTCATCGGCGTGTTCATCCTTCTCCACAAGGAAGTAACGCTCTCGACCATTGCGGCCGTGCTCACGATCGTCGGCTACTCGATGAACGACACCGTCGTCGTCTACGACCGCATTCGCGAGAATCTCACGCGCTACAAAGGCAAGAGCTTCGCCGAGATCATCAACATGAGCGTCTCCGAGACACTCTCGCGTACGCTCCTCACCAGCGGTGCGACGATGCTCTCCGTCCTCGCGTTCTTCATCTGGGGCACGGGTGTCATCAAGGACTTCGCGCTCGCGATGGTCATCGGCATCGTGGCGGGTACTTACTCCAGCATCTATGTCGCGGCTCCGCTCACCGAGTGGATCGATGCGAAGCTTCGCGAGCGTCAGAAGAACAAGCCCGCGAGCGCGAGCACTACGCTCAAGACGGCCTGAGGGGAAGAGAAGCGCCCGCCGCCGCTAGACTGACTGCGGGGGACGCTCGTCGTTCTGCTTGCTCGCGCGCTCCGCGAGCGTACGCACGAGTGCACGAATCGTGAACGGTGCCGACCCTTCGGCTTTGTTGTTCACGACCACGAACACGCGCTGTACGCCCGCGGCCCGCGCCAGCGAGACGAGGTCGGCTGCGTCGTCTCGCATGTCGGGTTGCGCGGTGACGATGCGATTGAACGGCGCATACTCTGCTTTCTTGTCTTCGTATCTCGTGAAGGGGGGAAGCATGAGTCGCAGGACCGCGAAGTCTGTCGTGAAGAGCCCGCTCGTTCGCTGCTGCTCCCTCAGCGTGGGCATGCCGGTCCAGAAGACGGGCACGTGCGCTGCGCGATGAGAGCGCAGCACATCGAGGTAGCGAGGTGTCACGAGCTCTCGATTGCGTACCTCGACTGCGATGGGAAGTGGGAGGTCGAGCGTCCCGAGAAATGCGTCGAGCCTCGTGGCAAAACGGTCGGGCGATAGCACTGCGAGCGGCAGGGGAGGGAACGGAACGAGAAGCGCACCCACGTGATCTCGAAACGCGCTCACGAGGGGAAGGAGTGTTTCGCGTGCGAGTTCGACGTCGAGGAAACGAGGGTTCCTTTCAGTCGTTCCGCGGAGAACGAGGGAGACGAGCTCCGACCACACCTTTACGACGCACGGAAAGCCCGGCGGGAGCGCGGCGGCGTAGGCTTCGAGCTCGGCCTGCGTGAGAGGGTTGTAGTAGCTGCGGTCGATTCCTACCGTGCCGAAGAGAGGGTGCGCAGCGTACGCACGGAGCCCGGCTTCGCCCACGAGGAGCGTTTGCGTCGTGACGTGTCCGCGATAGACGATGTCTTTCCAACCCGGAAACGTCCACGTGCTCGTTCCGAACAGAATGTCCTTGGGCAAGACGCGTGCGAGTTCGACGTCTTCCGTCGCGAGTGCAGGGGAAACGGCGGCGGTCGTCTCGGGCGCGAACAAACCGAGCTGGGGCTCTTCGTGGGCGCCTCGCTTCGTGGCCATACCCCTCTCAGTGTAGCGGGTCAGCTCTTGGAAGCCTGAGCCTTCTTGATACGAGCGATGACGAGATCCATGACCTCGCGGTCGTAGAGAAGCCCGTTGTGGCCGAGGCCGCGGAAAAGCGCGGTTTCGCCCCACGGCAGCATCGCGCTGTTTTGCGGGATGACCATGCGGTCGGTGTCGGCGACCACGGAGAGGTGCGGGACGTCGAAGCGGTGCGCGTTCGCACGAAGGCGCTGAAGGAGCTCACTGCCCGTCTTGAGGTCGGCGCCGACCAGGACCGGGAGGGCATTCGCGACCTTCGTACCGCCGAACGGGCTTCCGAGCGAGATGGTCTGTGTCACGCGTGCGTGACCGCCGAGCTCTTGCACGTAGTACCTACCGACCAAGCCCCCAAGGCTATGGCCGACGATGTGCACCCTTGCATGCGACGGAATGCGATCGACGAGGGCGGCGAGGCGCTTCGCAATGGGATCGACGCGCACACCGGGCAAGTGCGTGAAGCTCGCGACCTTCGCGTCGAGCTCCTTTTGCATTCGCTCACGAAGCGGACGAAACACGCCAGGACTGGCGAAGAAGCCGTGCACGAACACGACGACGTCGGCGTTGCTGTCGTCGACGTCCGGGAGTGCCGTCTGCAGGTCGAGCGGCATGAGCACGACTTCACGCAACGTGGCGATGGCTTCGGTTGCCCCGATGGCCACGGCCTTGGGCGTTACGTTGCGCGCTCCGTCGGTAGCCGTCGCCATGAGACGGGCTACGTGGGCACTTCCGCGACGAAACGGCATCATTGAGGTGTCCATAAGCACAAACCATGCTGAGCTAGGCAAGTTTTCGGGGGCGCCCGATGCACTCCGGTGGGAGTACGTAGCGATAGGTCGCACCTTTGTTTGTCCTACATCGTGCGCAATGAGCGCTCGATCGTTGCAGCTCGGGGGCAGACTTGCGAGTAGGGTGCGAGTCCCTTGGACCCGGCACCCGCATCCTCAATCCCGAGCCCTTCGACGCCCACCTTCCGGCGCACCATTCCGGTGACGGAAGCGGACATCGACGAGCTCGAACACGTGAACAACATCGCGTACGTGCGCTGGGTGCAGGAAATCGCGGTCGCGCACTCGTCTGCGCTGGGCTTCGACTTCGCCGGATACCGCGCGATCGGCGGCGTATTCGTGCTGCGTCGCCACGAGATCGACTATCTGCGCTCGCTCGTGCTCGGAGACGTCGTCGAGGCCACGACGTGGATCGAGGACGTCAAAGGCGTGCAGTGCGACCGCATCGTCGAGTTCCGCGCGGGAGACGTCGTCGTTGCCCGCAGCCGCACCCGTTGGGTCTTCATGAGCTTCGAGCGGCAGCGTCCTGTGCGCATTCCCCAGGACATTCGTGTCGCATTTGGCCATGAGGGCGCGCAAGAACCTGCGCAGTGAGAAGGCTGCTACGCGCGCCTACGACGGGTACGAATCTGCTATGAGGGCCATCCCATGGACCCTTTTCGATCGGACCGAAACACGAGCGACCCCAAAGACGCGGCTCACTGGGACGCGGTCGAAGAGGTCGCTGAGTTGCTTCACGAAGAGCGTTTCCACGAAGCTCTGACCGCCATCCGCGACATCCTGAAAGCAGACGGAACGAACCCGTATGCGTTCTACTTCATGGGCATTGCGCTGTTCGAAGTGGGCGAAATGGAACCCGCGCGCGATGCTTACCGAGCCGCGCTTCGGATTGCTCCGGGACACCTCGGCGCGCGCGTCGCGCTCAGTCATGTGCTGCGCATGCAAGGTGACTTGAAACAGGCCGTGCTCGAGGCGCAGAACGCGCTCGATCAAGCACCAGGCGACAGCGACGCGCTTTATGCGGGCGGGCTCGCGTATTACGCGCGCGGCGAAAATGCGGCAGCGAAGCGATACCTCGAGGCCTTCCTCGAGCAAAACCCGGAGTTCGAGGTGGCCTCCGAAGTCAAAGCCATGCTCGCGGCCATGGACCAACGCAACTAGGGGCTGTCCCTTAGATGCTTTTGGGAAAGCCCACGGTCTTCCGATGGTCGGACGAAAGCGCCCTCCATGTTCGCGGAGGAGCACTCGCCGAACGGCTTCGCTGCGACGAGCTCAGAAGGTCGTGGCGCAGTTTTCGAAGCGGAAGTCAGCAACACCTTTGCAGATCTTCTCGTCGGCCGTCTCACTGACGATGGCGTTGTCACACGTGACGCGGCCCCAGATACGGCCCGTAGCGACGTCCGGGTCTTTCCACGCGGGATTCGGGTGCACGCCGGGGGCGTGATAGAGCTCGAACTTGCAGTCGGATTGGCGAATCGTACCGAAGTCGTCGCGAGAGAACGTCGTGGTGATGCCGGTCGACTCACCGGAAGCTTTGACCTTGCCCTTCACCTCGAGGCTGCCTGTGCCCTGGAGCTTGCCGCTCAGTTGGATGCTGAATGCATCGCCATCGGGAGCCACGATGCATTGAACGGTGACCGCGCGGCCATTGAACTGCTGACCGTCGATGATGGGCTGAAGGTCCGCGTCGGGACGCTTGAAGGTGCCGATCTCGATCCATCCGGGACCCACGGAGGGACATTGCTTCACGCTCGTCATGGTGATGTCGACGATGGCCTTCGAAGGCTGCGGAGCAGGGTCAGAGCAACCCACGACGACACCGGCACAAGCCAGCATCGCAAGCGCCACGAGGGTGGTGGTCCTTTTCAGCGTCTTCTGCGTAGCGTCGCATTTCATGGAGAAGCTCCTTTGGGAAACCGAGAGAACCTTGGCGCCTCTCGGTAAGATACGAGTCATCGTGCAGGGATTGTAGCAGGTTCTTTTCGGGGCTGCCCACTTCGCGCCACAAGCAACAGAGCGGTGCGTCGGCCGAGCTCAGCCGCCTTTTGCCTTTGCAGCCGCGGCAAACCCTTGCGCAAGGTCGTCCTTGAGGTCGGCGATGTCTTCGATGCCTACCGAAAGGCGAAGAAGACCGTCACCGATCCCGAGCGCTTTGCGCGCCTCTTCCGGCAGGCTCGCGTGCGTCATGATGGCCGGGTGCTCGGCCAGGGACTCGACGCCGCCCAGACTCTCCGCGCAGACGAAGATCTTGGTGGCGGACAAGAACGCCTTGGCCGCGGGCAAGCCGCCGGCAAGCACGAAGCTGATCATGCCGCCAGGTCCGCGCATCTGCTTCGACGCGACCGCATGACCGGGGTGGCTCGCAAGACCGGGGTAGTAGACCTTCTCGACTTGCGCGTGCCCTTCCAGAAAGCTCGCGATCTCTTTGGCGCTCGCGACGTGCGCTCGCATGCGGAGCCCGAGTGTCTTTAGACCGCGCAGAATCATGTAGCAGTCGAAGGGGCTCGGTACTGCCCCGGCCGCCTTCTGCAAGAACCGCAGCTTCTCGGCCCACGCGTCGTCGCTCGTCATGACGGCACCGCCGACGATGTCCGAGTGGCCGTTTAGATATTTTGTTGCAGAATGCACGGACATGGTTGCGCCGAGCGAGAGCGGCTGCTGGAGAGCAGGCGTCGCGAACGTGTTGTCGACGACGAGGGGAATGCCGGCCTTCTTGGCGACCCCTGCGATGGCCGCGATGTCGAAGACCTTGAGCATCGGATTGGACGGCGTCTCCATCCAAATGAGCTTGGTCTTCGGCGTGATGGCTTTCTCGACCTTCGACGGGTCTTGCATGTCGATGAAGGTCGCATCGAGGCCGAACTGCTTGAGGACCTTGTCGAAAATGCGGAACGTGCCGCCGTACACGTCGTCGCCGACGAGAACGTGGTCCCCAGACTTCAGCGCAAGAAGGATGCTCGTCGTCGCCGCGCAGCCGCTGGCGAATGCAAGCCCGTGCTTCGCCCCTTCGAGGCTCGCAAGACACGCTTCAAGGGTGTCGCGCGTCGGATTGCCCGCACGCGAATAGTCGTACCCACGATGCGCGCCAGGGCCGTCTTGGACGAAGGTCGACGCAAGGACGATCGGCGTCATGACCGCGCCGGTTTTGGGATCGGGCTCTTGGCCGCCGTGGATGCAGAGAGTGTCGAAGCCCGCCGGCTTCCCATGCGAAGACGTCATGGAACGCACCCTATCACAGGAGCGCCAGGGCGGCCGCACCGTCCGGTGGCCGATCCGCTCGCTTCGAAGCGAGGACGGCGTCGAAAAAATCACGGAGCCTCTCGGACTCCGGCGATGCGAGAGGCGCGAAGGCGCCTGCCACGTCTATCGGGGTTTCCGCAGCCTCGAGGATGCCCGCGGCGCCCGAGAGCTTTCGGAGCGTCCTCCCGGAAAGGCACTCGAGCAACGTGAGCGCCAGCGAAAAAACATCCGCAGCCTGCGTGGGACGTTCGCCAGCCGCAACTTCGGGAGCCACGTACGCCAGCGTGCCGCGAAAAGGCCCGAGTGCGAGCTCCGGGACGCCCTTGCATCGACCGAGTTCCCAGTCGACGAAGCGAACGTCGTTCTCTGTGTAGAGTACATTTTCGGGAGAGATGTCTCCATGGACGAGTTCCAAGGACGAGCCTTCCGCTTTCGCATCGTGTAGGGCCGCCAGGGCGCGGAACGCGGCCGTGATGAGGCGACCGCCCGCGTTCCGAGGTGCGGGGGACGCGGCGACGGATACGCCTCGTGCCGGTTCGAGAAGAAGGTAGGGACCGTACGCGTCCGCACCTTCGTCGAGAACACGCGCCGCAAAGGGAGCGGCTTCCGTTCGAGCAATGTGGCCCAAGATGGCTGCCTCGCGGGTGACGAGTTCGCAGGCCTCGGCGATGCCGCGGTGTGCCGGGTCGACGCGCTTGCAGTAGAGCATGTCGTGCCCGAGCCCTCGAACACGCGCCACCCGCGGTGAAAGAATGGCCGTGACAGCGGTATTCGGAGCGGGGGCAAATGGGTGGGGCACGGGTCGAATGGTACTCCATGAGCGCGTCGTGAAAAGGGAGCGAGCGGCCCGCGCGGCGTGGGCGAGCGAGGCACGTTTCCGGTCGACTGCGACGCGCGCGAGAAGGCTTTTCGCAGCCACCGCTGAAAGGAGCCGACACCAAGGCCAGTGCACGCCCGTCGAAAGACGCTAGCCATATCGCGATACGCGCGCTATGTTCCGGGCTGTTTCGGTGGCTGTAGCTCAGTTGGTAGAGCGCCGGATTGTGATTCCGGCTGTCGCGGGTTCAAGCCCCGTCAGTCACCCTGTAAGTTGAGGGGCGAGCGGTGGTCCCGCTCCCCCTCAAACTCCCCCACACCTAGAGGCTCGCTGGGGCGTGTTGCTTCTCACGCGGTGGGACGCGTTGCGGGTGGGACGCGCTCCCCCGCGAACTCCCCCACACCTAGACCTCGTTCATCGATCATTGACCACCCCCACGCCCTCGGCAGAATCCAGCGGAGGCGCGGGGCGCGGCGAAGTGAGAGCGAACGCAAAAATCCCCGGCCAGCAGCCGCCGACTCGGCCGCCTCGTCGGGAGGCGTCCAGACGTGCGGCCGGGGATTTTGTGCGGAGCGGAAACGAAGCCGTGACCCCGCGACCCGCGGGTCTTCCGCACATATCCACAGCTATGCAACGCCTTCTGAATTCCGATCGAGTGACGACGAAGTCGGTCTAGTTCTAGAGGCTTGTTTGGGGGGGCCTCTCGTGCGTCGGGACGCTTTGCGTTTTCTCATGGCAGAGCTGCGACGTTCCGAATCGAGGGGCGTACCCCTGGTATGGATACCTCGAAATTCCTTGTCGCGCTGATCGGCCTCACGCTTTTCGCCTGTGCCGACGATGGCGCTCGAAGCCTGACATCGGAGCCGGAAACCGCGACCGCGACCGGGACCGCGACCGACGACCTTCGGGGGCCATTGCCGAGCGAAGTTTCTACAGCGCCGGCTCCAAGCGTGATGACCATCGTCAGCTACGATGGAACGAAAAAGTACGAGGCATACCCCATTGACGTCGCCGTGGAGTCGGATGTTTCGGCCACGGTTTCGGCGACCGTCGCCAACAGGGAAGTGCTCGCGTGGATCGTCAACCAAGCCGGGCGTGTGTTTGCAGCCACGCCGCGCCCAGCCGCAAGCGCCACGTTGAGTGCGCGACTCACCGCTGGTCGGTACTACCTGATGTTTCGCGACGCATCGCAACAGCCAGCGACGATGCGCATTCAAGTTCTCGTCACGCCCGTAACGGTGCCTCCGCCGCCCCCGCCTCCGGGCCAAACGAGCCTGCTGCTTCCTCCAGGCAAGAATGGGGCAGCCGCGAAGTTGGTCGTGACCGGGACCGTTCGGTGGTGGACTCCGACGCTCTGGGACTTTCAGCTCGACAAGTCGATCGGCTCGGCCAGCGCGATCGGAAGCGTCTCCCTTTCGTGCGACGGCACCATTCAAGAACGCCAGCCCGCAGGAGGCATTCCGACGCTCGAGTTCGTTCGAACGGCCTGCAACACGCAATCGTCTACGAGCACCTCTCCGGGAAGCATTGCAACCGCCGCTGCCTATTTGGACGGCTGGGCGGATGGCTTTGCACGAGCTCCCTGGTACTACGATGCCGCGTCAGACTCGTACAAGCGGACGTACGCAGGGATGAAGCAGAGCATCGAGATTGGGCCCACGAAGGCTAGCTTCAAGGCGTCCCTGAATGCGGGTTGGACGAAGAGGGAGCTCTGTCCCGGCTACAGCCCCCAGTTGCTTTCTCGGTATCAAGACCGGGGGGGACTCATGGGGGGAACGCAGGACTGCTACATCGACGGTGCGATTTCCTACTGAACGTCCCACGTGAGGGCGTGGTGGCTGCGGCCAGGCACCTCCCCGCTCTCGTTCGCTCCGGGCATATCCGAAAGCGCGCAACCTACGCCAATCCTCGGCCGATAGGAGCCCCGAGGTATCCCAGATGGATCGACAAGACGTTTCGAACGCGACCGGAGCCGCGCCGGTTTCGACCCGAGAAGTTTCCGTGCTCGAATCGGCACCGGCCTTCGTGCTGGAAATCCAAGACGACGCAGAAGCTCGCCGAATTCCAATCGTCGGCGAAGGCCCCTACGTTCTCGGCACGGCGCGCGGCTCCGACATCGTCCTTGCCGACGAGACGGTAAGCGGTCGTCACTGCGAAGTGTCGGCGTACGGCGGGGCGCTCCACTTGCGTGATCGCGGTTCGAAGAACGGTACGTTCGTGGGCGGGGCTCGCATCACGGAAGCCTCGTGCGGTCCCGGCGCCATCATCGTCGTCGGGCATACTTCCATTCATGTGAGCGCGCTCGATGTCGTCGAAGAGCAGTCTGCGAATTTCGGACCTCCTCTTTCCGAGCTCGCCGGAGAGTCGCGCGTCATGAGACGCCTCGCGGATCGCGTGCGCAGGCTGGCCTCCATGTCGGCGCCCGTCCTCGTCGTCGGTGAAACGGGAACCGGCAAGGAACTCGTCGCGCGCGCACTCCACTCCGAAGGAACGCGCCAGGGGAGCGCATTCGTTGCCTTGAACGTCGCGAACCTTCCGCGCGAACTCGTGGAGAGCGAACTCTTCGGGCACGAACGCGGAGCTTTCACGGGAGCTGTCTCGCAGCGGCTCGGTGCGTTTGCGGAAGCGGCCGAGGGAACGTTGTTCCTCGACGAAATCGGAGAGCTTCCACTCGACGCCCAGCCGAAGCTGTTGCGCGCACTCGATGGCTACGACGTCCGGCGCGTCGGTGCGAGTCGCGGGGGAACGAGGCCCGTCGCTCGTGTCGTCGCGGCTACGCACGTGCCGCTTGGGGACCGCGTGCGACAGGGCGCGTTTCGCCGGGACCTCTTTCATCGCCTCGAAGTGTTCGTCGTCACGGTGCCTCCGCTGCGTGAACGGCGCTCCGACGTGTTGCCCATCGCGCGAAGACTGCTCGCGCGCGCCGAACCCGACCTCGGGCGCAGAACGTTGTCTTCGCGTGCGGCGGCAGCGCTCATTGCGCACGACTGGCCCGGCAACGTTCGCGAGCTGCGCAATGCGCTCTACCGCGCCGCGGAGCTGGCGGGAGACGCCCGCACACTCCAGAGTGTTCACATCGAAGGAGCCCTGCGGAGTTTGGCACCTACGCCGCAGCTCCAGCTGACACCAAAGGTGGCGCGTGCCCTTCTCGCTTCCCATGGACACAACTTGAGTGCCGCGGCTCGTGCCTCTGGCTATCCGCGCACGAGTTTTCGGAAAGTCCTGCAGAGCGGATGAGATCCGAGGCACAATGCGCTCGAGATGCCCAAGGTACGACCCGGCAGAAGGTGCATGGCGCTGCTCTTTGCGGCGTTCGTGCTTCTCGTCGCGACCTCGGCGTTCGGGAAGCGGGTGACAGTGCGCGGAAAAACGCGCATCGACGTGCGGGCTCATCGTGCGCTCGGGGGCCGCACCGTTCTCCAAGGTGAGCTCAAGGATGATGGAGACCGCGCTCTCGCAGGTGAACGCGTCTCTCTCGACGTGAAGGTGAGGGGACCGGACGGGGCCGTGACGTCCCCTTCGGCCGACCTCTTTCATGCATGTTCTGCGAGGGCCGTGGACGCCATCGAACGATCGCCTGCCGTGTATCTGCACACCGACGAGCAGGGGCGCTTCTGCGTATCGCTCGCGGTGCAAACGGGGGTGCTCTTTGCGAAAGTAGCGTTTGCGGGCGAGCCTCTCGAGGACCCGTCCAGTAGTGACCTCGAGTTCGACGTCGAACGACGGGGCGTATCGCTCAGCTTCTCTCCTCTTCCTCGCGTCGTCCGTCTCGACGGATCGGACTTTGCCGTCTCCGTCATCGCGCAAAGCGAGGACGAAGGTATCATGCATGCCGAGCCCGACCTCTCGCTGGAGCTGCAGAACGAAAAAGGCGAGGTGCTCTCCGAGGCGAAGACCGACGTGCATGGACGCGCTGCGTTTCGCGTGTCCACCGCGCGTCTAGGGAACCCTGGGCCAGGCGAGATTCGCGCGCTTTTCAAGGGCTCACGCGAGATGAATCGCGCGACCGCGGCCCACCCCGTCGATCGCAAAGTTTCCGTGCAACTTGCACTTGTCGGTTCACAAGATGGCTCGGTGGCCGAGGATGGGATCACGCTCCATTTGAAGGCCACTGCGACGCCACATCCCGTCCCAGCCGGGGCGGTCGAAGTTCGAATTCACGATACCGTTGTCGGAACCGGCGTCGTCAGTGGTGGCGATGCGACGGTCGTCGTCGCATTTCACGTGGACGAGGCGAGGGAACAGGCCGTCACCATCCACTATCAGCCATCGGACCCCTACTATCTGCCTGGCGAACCGCTGAGGGTCGATCTGTCCGTGCGTCCTCCGAGCCCGCTTCGTGCCCTGCCGATGGTTGGCCTTTTCGGATTGGTCATCGCCTTCATGGTTCTCGGTCGACGTCGCCCCCGTGCACGCTCCGCAGAAGGGGTGGGTGACATGACCGCAACCGAGAACGAACCGGTCGTTCGAGTCGCGGCAACGGATGCGGAGCGTGCGCGCGTGGCCACGGGTCTCCTCTTGGATGTCCACAGCGGCGCGCCAATCGTGGGGGCTCGCGTGGCGATCGAGCGGCCCGACTTCACCGAAGCCTCCGTGCTCGCCAGCGGAGAGAGCGACGCAACGGGACACTTTCGACTCGATTCGGCCGTTCCTTTCGCCCCCGGCGATCGCATCGTGGCGGAGGGAAGGCTGCATCGCCGTGTGGAGCGACCTTTGCCCGGGCCCGGCGACTTCCGCATCGCCCTCGTCTCGAGGCGGCGGGCGCTCCTCGACGGCCTCGTGTCGTGGGCGCGGGCGGCGGGCGCGTTCGGAGGCTCGGCAGAACCTACGCCGCGAGATGTGAGGGCCCGCCGTCGCGATGTCGCGACTTGGACGCGAGCGGTCGAACGCGCCGTCTACACAGGCAAGGAAGTCGATGCCTCGGAGGAAGCCGCGGCTCGAAAAGAAGAGCCCGAGACCGCGCGTCCCGAGAAAGAGCCTCCTCCCCCGGGTACGCCATAGGCCTCGCCCTTTCCGCGCGGATGATTGCGCCCTTGCACAATGCACCCGACCCTGACTATTCCCGGGCAGTGACCGCCACCACGTTTTACGGTCCAGACGGAGTAAGCCCATGAATGCACTTTCCTTGCTGTTGCAGACGGAGCCGGCGAAAAACTCGGGCGGCGGCATCTCGCCGGTCGTTTGGATCGTCCTTGGCGCCGTCGTGCTCGCGGTGCTCGCCTTTTTCCTGCGCGGAAAAGGGACCCCGGAAGCCAAGCAACCGAAGCTAGAGGAAGCCCCGAAGGCGGCTCCAGAGGCACCGGCGAAGAAAGAGGCGCCGCGCAAGACCGGCGATGCTCCTTCGCGACCCACGGTTCCGGTGGCAGAACTCGCGCCCGATCAGACGGCCGGCGACGGCGCGGTCACGAAGGAGATCAAGGTCGTCGAGGTTCCGCAAGAAGCGAAGGAATCGCTGCCCCCGAGTCAAGGTGTCCGCAAGCCGACGCTGCGGCCCGTTCGCGACGAAGTGTCCGCGCTGAAGCAGGGCCTTACCGCGAGCCGCAAGGGCTTCATGGCGCGCATCGCCGATCTCTTCAAAGGAAAGAAGGAGATCGACGCGGCCATTTTCGCCGAGCTCGAAGAGGTCATGCTCACGAGCGATGTGGGGCCGAAGGCCACGCACGCGATCCTCGAGCGCCTCAAGGAAAAGCTCGAGCGCAAGGAGCTCGCCGATAGTGACGCGGTCTGGGCCGCGCTCCGCCGTGAAGCGCTCGACATCCTGAAGCGCGCAGCTTCCCCGAAGCTCTCGCTCGGTCACAAGCCCACCGTCGTTCTCATGGTCGGCGTGAACGGCGTCGGAAAGACGACGACCATCGGCAAACTCGCCACGAAGCTCGGCCTCGAAGGCAGGCGCGTCATGCTTGCGGCGGGCGATACCTTCCGCGCCGCAGCGGTCGCCCAACTCGAAGTGTGGGGACAGCGGGTCGGCGCAGAAGTCATCAAAGGCAAAGAAGGCGCGGACCCGGCGAGTGTCGCGTTCGAAGGCGTCACGAAGGCCAAAGAGCAAGGCGTCGACGTGCTCTTCGTCGACACCGCAGGACGCCTCCACACGAAGACACCGCTCATGGACGAGATCAAAAAGGTGCGTCGCTCCATCGACAAGTCGTTCGAAGGAGCACCGCACGAGACGCTCCTCGTCCTCGATGCAACGACGGGGCAAAACGCGCTCAATCAGGCCGCACTCTTCAAGGAGGCGGTCGATCTGACGGGAATCGTCCTCACCAAGCTCGACGGGACCGCCAAGGGGGGCATCGTTCTCGCGATCTCCGACGAGCTCAACCTTCCCGTGAAATACATCGGTCTTGGCGAAAAGGCGGAGGACTTGCGGGAGTTTGCCCCGGATGACTTCGTCGAGGCGCTATTCGCGCGCGATGCGTGATCTCCCTTGCGTAGCCGTGCAAGGACGGGTTAGCTGCGCGGTGACGCTGAAGTCACTGGTGACCGCGAGGGGCCAAGCGAAATCGGCAGACAAAGGCAGATCAAAGGCACATTCGACGAACACTCAATGCCTGTTCGCCGCTTTCACAAGTTTCGATTGCTCGCGCGAAATACCGCATGTTATAGTCCCGCGCACTCACCGCAAAAGAAGCTTTTTTGCAGTATTTTTGAGAGCTTAGCCTCACTCTGATGAACCAACGAACGGGCCGATGGAAGGGATGACGATGAAGCGAGGTCGATGGTGGGGAGGTCTCCTCCTGGCCGCAGCGTTGTTGACGCCTGCTGCGTCGTTCGCTCAGCCGAAGGGCAAGGGCAAGCCGCCCGCAGCGCCCTCTGCACCGCCAGCGGGTGGAGCGACCGATGTTGGTGACCTGGACGCACCTCCCGCGGGAGGCGCTGCAGACCCGAAGGCGGGCGGCGATGCAACGAAGCCGGCCGGCGCAGCTGGTGACGGCAGCGAAGACAAGGGCATCTGCGAGCTCGAACCTTCTGCGTGTCCCAAGGCGATCGACGTGAAGGCGATGGCTGCGAAGGAAGTGAACGCAGACGTCGTGGCTCTCCAGCAGCTCTACGTTCTCAAGGCGCGCCGCCTCGAACTCAACCCCTACTGGTCCTTCAGCTTGAACGACCAGTTCGTCAGCCACCCCGGTCCGGGCATCGCGGCGAACTACTACATTTCCAACGTTCTCGCCGTCGGCGCGAACTTCAACTACTACGGCGGTCTCAACGACGACTCGGACTTCAACTTCCAGAATCGTCGCGCAACGCGCGTCGCCGTTCCGCTGAACGAGTACCTCCTCGGCGTGAACGCGAACATGACGTACGTGCCGATCTACGGAAAGTTCGCCTCGCTGGCTGACTTCATCTTCCAGTACGACGGTTACCTCGTCGGCGGCGTCGGTGCCCTCTGGACCCGACCCATTCCGGTCATCGACCCCGACAACCGAAACTTTTCCTATGACCCGCGGCTCGCGTTCAACGTCGGCTTCGGTCTTCGCGTGTTCCTCACGCGTTGGCTCGCCGTCACGATGGAGCTTCGGAACTACATCTACCTCGAGAAGCTTGAAAACTTGAAGGTCCCCAACACCACCGCAGAGCAGCAAAACAAGGACAACTGGTACGGCGATTCGTCGCTCACCAATAACGTCCAAGCTCAGCTTGGTTTCAGCTTCTTCTTGCCCCCGTCGGTCTCGTACCGTCTGCCGAAGTGAGGATGCAAATGAAACGCGGCCTTACTACATCGCTCAAGTCGCTCACCGCAGGCATCCTCGCGCTCGCCGCTGGGTTTGCCACGACGACCCTCTCCGAGGGCACTGCTTCGGCGCAGGAAATCCAGCTGACGGGTCCGCTTGCGGGACAACCGCCGATTCGCAAGCAGCGCCTCTATCGTGAGGGCCGCTTCGAGATCGCGCCCACGTGGTCGTTCTCGCTCCTCGACGAGTACCGACGCACGATGGTGCTCGGCGCACGCCTCCAATACAACGTCACCGAGTGGCTTGGTCTCGGCGCCTGGGGTGGCTACGGCCTCGTCAGTTACGGCACGAACTTGGCCGACCAGGTCAACGACGTTTCGCCACGCAGCACACGCACGCAGATCAACATCGGCAAAGACTTCAACGAGCAGACGGCGAAGATGCAGTGGTTCGCCGTGCCGCAAGCGACGTTCTCGCCGTTCCGCGGCAAGCTCGCGCTCTTCCAGAGCATCTTCGCCGACACGGACCTCTACCTGCACCTCGGAGCCGCGTTCGTCGGCATCCAAGAGCGCGCAGAGTGCGGTACCGCCCCGAACGTGTGCTCCCTCGCCGGCAAGAACGCGACACTTGCGAGCCGCGTAGCCGTCGCGCCGTCGTTCGGTCTCGGCCTCACGCTCTACCCGTCTAGCGTCGTCTCCTTCGGCGCCGAATACCGCGCGCTCCCATTCTCGTGGAACCGCTCGGGCTTCGACTCTCGTGGCGGCGGCAACAACGGCGACTTCCCGGACACGAAGGTGAACTCGGAAGACCGCACGTTCAAGTTCAATCAGATGGTCACCTTGTTCGTGGGCTTCTCGTTCCCGAACATGAAGATCTCGGACTGACGAACACGTCCGCCAGCGCGGGCGGCACGAGCGAAAAAGCCCGGCACCCTCGTGTCGGGCTTTTTCGTTTCGTCCCGATGGCCAACGAACGTGTGCGCTCTGAAAACGTCGTTCGCTGCCCTCGCGCGCTTCTCTGAATTCTCGAGCGTACGCAACCTCAGAGGGGGAACTTGGCGACGCAACCCGTGACGCCGTCGCTTGGCGACCAACCCGAAGCTTTGCACGAATACCACTTTCGATCGCGCGCGGACTCGACACAGGTGTTCTCTGCGACGGTGCGCTGCAGCGTCGAGCTAAAGCAGGTGACCGGCAGAGGTGCGCTGCCGCCTCGCAGGAGCGCGTGCCCCTCGAGATAGGCGTTGTATTCGTTGCGCGCCGTCTGCTTCTTCGTGTTCTTCACCAGGCATTTGGCAGAATTCGGTGCGGCGCCCTCCGGGCAGCTGGCCGCAACCCACACACATGTCTTTTTCTGCGGCACCCCGTTGATCCGCGTGCACCGGAACTGTTGTTCGCATTTTTCGAAATTGCATTCGAGCGAATAGTCGTTCCGCGACTTCATCGGTGAAAAAGGCGTTCCGTTCGCGACGGCGTTCTCCAAGCCGGCCTTGCAGGTATCGAACCACGTTGCGTCCTTTGCACGCGAGCAGAAGAAGTCCGCGAGGACCGCTTTGACCTCCGCATCCGAAGAGGTGCGGGTGATGCTCTTCTCGCCCACGAACGCATAGAGGCTTGCTGCCATACCCTTTACGCAGCTCTTGCTCGTATCGGCGTAGTTGCAGAAGAACTTGTAGAAGCCAAGCCCGTACTGCATGCCGAGGTCTTGGTTGCTCCACACGCCCCAGTACGGGGCATCCTGGGGCTTCATGCGGATGCATGAGCCACTCGAGCAGGCGGGTTTGGACGACGAATAAGACACCGTGTTGGTCGACGCACGGGACAAGTTGGGCGGAAAGAACCCAGCGTCGTTCACGTAGAAGTGACCATCGCTTTTCAGCTCGTGGAAGTTCGAAGCCGTGAGGGCCCCCGAGACGGGAAGTGACCAGAGTTTGGACAAAGCCGCAGCGACTTCCACGCCGCCATTGCAGCCGTTGAGCGTCACGTACGGATTGTTTTCTCGTGCAAAGTTGTCCGCGAGGATCTTCGCGGTTCCTGGGATACTCGCACTGAGAACGCGATCATCGCCCTCGGACTCGAGGAGTGCGCCGAAGGGGGAAGAGTGTCCGAAAAAGTCGATGCTCGAGATTTTCTTGAAGCGATCGAGTGCGAGAATGAGCTTCTCGCTCGAGAGTCGAGACAGGTCCGACAGCGCCACGCCTTCACCGAAGGCTTCATTCTTGACCACGGTCGCGCCGGTCTTCTTGACGTTCGCGTCCTTCACGTCTTTCGTGACGAACAAGACGATTTGCTCGTTCGGATAGAGCTCGGCGTAGCGGCGAGCTCGACTCGTGGCGGCGTGCAAAGGCAGCTCACCGAGCTTGTCCGAATCGCCGATGAGCAGGATGCGCGTCGGGCGCGACAGATCGATGTTGCCAACGCGGTCGAATGTGGCGACGAGATCGTCCTCGGATCCGTCCGTCTCGGTTTCTGCGACGCAGCCTTGGGTCACAGACCCGAGGCTTCCGAGGAGCAAGGAAGTGAGAGCAAGGGACCGAATACGCGAGGCGAACATGCAGCGTTCGAGAGCACGCTTCATGCCAAAGCATGCGTTCTGCTGTCATCGAAGTGGACACGCATCTTCTTGAAATTCGTTGGCAATTTCGCTTTCGAGGCCGACATGGAGTCGAGCTCTACTGAATCATTCCACAGCGAAGCTGGATCGCCGCGGCACCACTCGCCTACCCAGGTCCGCTCGCACGCGTGAGGCTTCGCTAGGGGAGTGATCGCGACGCACAGGCCTTGGTCGCACTTGGGGTACGCTCTCTCGCGCCTCCGGGGCCACGGGCGGCCTCGAAAATGCCGATGTCGAGGCCCCGCTTCACTGCTTGGCGACGAACTTCCAGTCGAATCGATGCGTCTCTTTGCCGGGGTATGCGGGAGGCGAGAGGATCAAACTGAGCGCTTCGGTGTTCTTCGCAATCTTGCCGCCGTGCGCTCCGCAGAGGGTGCCGCTCCCGTCGAGAATGCGGTACTCGCGCGTGACTGGCACGGACCTCTCCATCGTCGAGTACTGACAGTGGTTGCCGTTGGCGTCACAGAACTTCACGGGTTCTCGCGTGCGCTCGTAACCTTTGTTGAAGGCGGGCGAATGTACGACCGGCGTCGCAGACTTCACGCGCCATTGAACCTTCGGCTGATTCTCCACCTGCGGAAGAAGCTTGTTCACGTCTACGAACGAGTCGTCACCGATGGTCTCGCTCTTCTCCGTGATCCAGCGAAGCTTGAGGTCGAAGCAGATCTCCTTGTCGTCGAGGCTCGCAATGGAAGCTTCATTGACCCAAGGGGTCTGGAGGCCTGAGTACATGATCGCCGCATCTCTTCGCTCCTCCGCCTTGTTGGGCGCCACGTTTCCGGAAACGAGCGGGTTTGGCATCTTCGCCGCGTTCGAACTGTAGGTGCCCATGAAGAAGCAACCCGTCGTGGAAAGCGTGGTGATGGCGAGCAGGGCGGAGGGGGTGATGGATGTTCGAAGCACAGGAAACTCCTCGGGTAAGCGCGGTCACCGCAGGCATTGCGATGTCGTGCCTCTACAGAGGAATCACGGAAAGAGCTGTCGCAGTTTTTCCGCAGCGAAGGGGTTCGCGACTGGACTCGGCCTGAACCGCCCCGGCGCGCTACTTCTTTCGAAGGTAGCTGGTATAGGAAACGATCCCCTCCGGGGCTTCCGGGTCGTCGGGGTACGGAAAGTTTACTTTGAAGGTAGCCTTCATTTGCGGCACCCATTTGCCATTCTTCTTCACGGGGTAGATGACACCGGTGACCTTGTTGACGTTGCCACAACCAGGGTCTTGGCAGTCGTCGAAATCGTCGTCGTACTCTTGGGTTGAGAACAAAATGACCCCGTTGCTTGCCCATGCCGAGGCCGCGTAGCGACCTTCCCAGCCGAGCGAAACAGTAACTTTGCCGTTCGTCTTCGTGACCTTTGCGTCTTCGCAAGAGTAGCCACGGCAGTCGCCTGGATCTGCGAATGTCCCGAGGATGGCGCGTGAGCTAAGCGTGTACTTCGGCTTGCCCTGAAGCTCCTGGCTGATCTCGTCTCCGTTTTCATCGGTCGCCGACACGTCGGAGTTCTCGTCGCGCGTCTCTGCGGCGCAGCCAAACAAGCCGAGGGGTATGGCGAGAAGCATGGCGAGGGTCAACGTTCGGGGGAGCCTGGTGGTGTTCATGCGCACCAAGTAGCAACATGTATTCCAGTGTAGGTTGTTTGGTAAGTCATTGAAAATACTCGATGGAAGAACTATGGAAAAGGGCAGCGACCCGGTTGGAGAGCCCACACTGGGTCACGCCTGATCCGCCAAAGGCGCGAGCGAGTCACCAGCGACCTCAGCCATCTGACCGTGGCGCCGGGCGGCCGAACGAGCGTGACGGGGAAGCTCGATCCCCTGAACGCCGACGCGGAAAGGTCGTGAGCGACAGCCCCCCCGACTACCAGCGCTTCTGCAGCATGCCGCCGTCGCCGAGCCCGTAGTTGTCGGGCAGTTTGCGCTTGGTGGCGTCGCGGGCTTCTTCCGGCACCGCCCATTCGCGCGCGATGAAGGCGTCGACGATCTTCGTCTTGATGCGCATGCTCTCCTCTTCGGCGAAGGCCGTGAGTAGAGCGTCGCGGATGGAGTCGTCAGGCGCTTGCGCGAGGAGCGTGAGCGTCGCGTGGTAGCGTGCGGGCTCGTTCACGTCTTCCAAGAAGGGGAGGACCGCGTCGCGAACCTTGTCGGACTTGTAGTCTTCGAGCGTGAGGAGGAGCTGTAGCTTCGGGTCGATGAACTTCGCGTACTCGGTGTCCCACTTTGAGAGCCAGCCGGTGAGTTCGGTGATGAACTCTTCTTCGGTCATGATCTCCTTCAGAATGCGGGTCGGCCACGCGAGGCTCTCGGCCTTCTCCGAGAAGGTGCGAATGGGTTCGATTGCCGCGCGGCCAGCCTTGAGGACGCCTTGGAATGCGACTTCCTTCTCTTCTTGGTCCGTAATCGACGGATCGACGACGAACGTGAAGCGCTTCAGCAGAGCCGCTGCCGCTTCCTTCGTACCGAGGTTTGCGAGCTCGTTGATCGCTTCCTGACGGTCATAAGCTTGCGCACGCTTGTCGCCGGCTCGCTCCGCCCACTTATCGGCAGAGGTACCGCTACCGCCGCCCTTTTTTCCCTTGAAGATATCGAAGAGGCCCAAGTCGTCCGTTCTTTCTCAGGACGCGAATGTGCTCACTCGCGTCCCCGTTCGCAAGGGGATCACCCGAGCGGAATGGCCAGGAGCACGACTTCCTTGCCGGTGTGCTTCACATGGTAGCGAACCGACTTGCCGTGCTTCTGGCTGGCATCCTCTTCCATCGACACGATGCGAGCCTTGAAGGTCTCTTCGGTGATGTGATCGGTCGCTTCGCCGTTCGCCTTCTTGGCAGCGATGTATTCGGCGTAGATGCGCGAGTAATACGCGTCCGGGGCTTCTGCCGCGAGGCGCGCCGCGTAAGCCGGATCCGTCGTCGGGTCGGCCCCGCCGCCCTTGTTCTCGTCGAGGTCCTTGAAAGCCGGGGCGGGCACGATGGAGCTGTTCGAGACGCGCCCTTCTGCGTCCGTCGTGTCTTCTTCGATACCCATCAGCTTGTTCAAGAGCTGGTCGATACGGAAGGCGAGACCGCCGAGTTCCTGGTGCTCCATCTGGAAGCGCTTTTCCTCTTGGCCGTTGATGATCGCGAGGAGGCCTTCTTCGAGCTCGCCGATGGGCTGCGAGATGTAGTTGCCGAGCATCCAACCTGATGCCGCCACCATGATGAGGCCGAGGACCATGACGCCGAGGATCGAAACCGGGATGGTTCCGGCGCCGTCGAGAAGCGACTCGGCCGACATCGAGAGAATGGCGGCTTGCTTGCCGTCGCCGAATGCTTCGAGCGGTGCGGCAGCAACGACGCCACCGGTGACTTCACCCGCGGAAACGTGACCGCTGCTGATGGCGGTCTTCGCTTGGCCGAGACCGGCGCTCGCGACGATGCCCTTCACTTCTTCCGTCGTTTGGGGCGAGGTCGCGACGATCTTCGCTTCGCCTTCGCCACCCGACGCGAGGAGGAGACCGCGACCACTACCGAGCTCCGCGACGTGCGAGAGCGCGTCGGTGATGGTGACGCCGATGACGAGCTCGCCAGCGGGCTTGCCGGCAGAGTCGCGAATGGGCGCGTAGGAAACGATGAACTGATCGTTTCGCTTGAGCCAAACGTCGGAACCCGACATTCCCTTCACAGCAGCGTTCTTGAAGGTGGGGTAGACCGCGCTGAGGTCGTCACCGCGCATGAGCGACGAGCCGTTGCGGCCGACGATCTTGCCAGAGGCGTCGACGACCATCACGAGGGCAGGGGTGCTGCCGGCGGCGCCGGATTGCTTTGCGGCGTTCAGGACCTTGTCGCAAAAGTCGGTCGCTGCGTCGCCGCGGGCTTCTGCGGTCGCACGCGAAACGACTTCCGTAGCGGCGGGCTCGACAGCCTTGCTGCTGATCCATCGCTCCATTTCGAGAGCTTCGAGCTGGAGCCTCGACCCTGCGCCGGCCGCGTCTTGCTTCGCGCGAGCAGTGAGCGCTACGGGATTGCGTGTAGCGGCTACGAGGGTTTGCCGCACGATGGCGAACGCGAGCAGGCTCACGATCACGACGATGATGGCGTTTACAGCAATAATCTTTGTGCGCATCGACGAAGGCCCTTACTGACTTTTGTACGTTTGCATGGTCCCGCTTGCCGAGCTCGATGGAGCAAGGCGAACTAGCTAGTGCTGGCGGTCCCTCGAGTTCGGGCTGCGAGGCTAACATCCGACCTGGGCATGGGTCCAGGTTCGAAGTAAGCTAGGATGAGCTTTTTATGGGTGCGCGCAAACAGGGTCTCCAAGGCAGCGAAGAGGGCTCGCGGATTCCGGGCCTATCGGGCACCGGCGGCTCGCGGATGCCTCCATCCATGCAGGATGCAAGGGCGATCGCGCTGGTCGATTCCCCGACCTTTGGGGCGCACATCCCGCCGGGGTACCACCCCGAGCGTCCCGAGCGCCTCCTGGCGGCTCGCCGTGCGATTGCGACGCTGAGCACCGCTGGCGCGACGTTCGACACGGTCGAAGCTCGCCCGGCGACCCTCGATGAACTCGGCCGGGTCCATACGCCCGCCTATCTCGAGTCCCTCCTTGGGCTCCGCGGAAAGCAGGGCTACCTCGACGGCGACACCTTCTACAGTCCGCGAAGTGTGGAGGCGGCCGTCTTGGCGGCCGGGGCGAGTATCGCGCTTGTCGAACGGCTCCTTCGGGGAGGCGAGAGGGACTCGAAGCTCGGGGTTGGGCTCCTTCGGCCCCCAGGGCATCACGCCAAAGCCGACGCCGCCATGGGATTCTGCCTGGTGAACAACGTGGCGGTGGCCGCTGCCCACGCGCGGGCATCGGGTATTTCTCGCGTCGCCGTCGTCGACTTCGACGTCCATCACGGCAATGGAACGCAGGCCATCTTCGCTGCCGACCCTTCGGTGCTCTACGTGTCGACGCACCAGTTTCCGTTCTATCCAGGGACGGGGGCGCTCGACGAGGTCGGGACGGGCGCGGGCAAGGGCTTCACGGTCAACGTTCCTCTCGAGGCGGGGCAAGGCGACGCGGCCTATCGCGGCGCCTTCGAGCGCATCGTCCTGCCGGTACTTGCAGAATACAAGCCGGAGCTCGTCCTCGTGAGTGCAGGGTTCGATGCAGCTCTTCGCGACCCGCTCGCAGGGATGGAACTCACCGCGCCCGCCTACGGCTTCATGATGGCCGAACTCACGAAGGTGGCGGAGGCACATGCGGGCGGCAAGATCGCACTTCTCCTCGAAGGGGGCTACGACCTGCCCTCGCTCGAGGCCGGGCTTGGTCATGCGATCCAAGGGATGACGGGCCGCTCGTTCGACGTACGCCGAGACGTCGACGCTCCGGATCTTGCGCGCGCACAACGTGCACTCCAAGCGTCCTGGACGAACCTTCGCTGAGCGCCCGCACTTCCCGTCCTCCGCCTTTCGTCCAGAGGAGAGGCTGCCGAATGCCGATACCTTTCTTCGCTCACCAGGTGGCCGTTCTTCCCGCGAAGCTCGCAAAGCCTCGATGGTTCGACGGCGTTGCACTGGTTGTATCGTCCATCGTGCCCGACCTCGCGTACGCGCTCCTACCCGAAGTGCGCGTCGTCTCCCACAGTATCGAAGGTCTGTTCACGTGGTGCGTTCCCATGAGTATGAGCTTGACCCTTCTCGTCCGGTACGGACTCTGTCGTGCGCTCGTGCGGGCGGGACTGCAAAAGCTCGTACCTGTACCAGAGAAGCCTTTCGACCTCCTGAAACTGGCCGTCAGCGCGGCGCTCGGGGCCTTCTCGCACGTCGTGTGGGACGGCATCGTGCATCCCGACCTCACGTACCGCGCGAAGCTCTCGCTCACGACGAGTATGCCTGCATGGACGTACACGCTCAGCAACGCCCTGGGCGTCCCCTTGGGCGTGTACTTGTTCTGGCGTTGGTGGCGCTCGTTACCGGCTCCCCCTCCTTCGGCAGAGCGCCCGGCGGACCTTGCCCTAAGGTCGCGTCTCTTCAGCGCGACGGTTCTCGGGGCCATCCTCGGGGTTCTCGAGTACCGCGCGCAATGGGAGGCAGACCGCACGTACTTCGACTTCAACGGCGGCGTCATGCGCGCCGCCGCCATCGTCCTTACGTGCGTTCTGTTCGCGTCGCTGTCGTCAGCCTTCGCTGCCGACGGAGATACCGAGCGTCTTTCGTAGCTGCAGGTATTGCTCGCCCACGGAGAAGATGAGGAGCTCCTTCATCTTCTCGCCGGGGGTGAGGTCGCCCGGGAGCTGCGGCTCAGCGGCAATGATCTTCTTCGCGATGTCGAGGTCACCACAAAGAAGGAGGCCCGAGCGAGCCGCGGTGACGTCGACGGTCTGCATCCAGCGCTTCAAGTCGGCGCGGGCGCCGTCTTCGACGAACTTCTGGACGACGATGCGAAGAGAGTCGCGTTCGATGGGACGCATCGACTTTGCAAGCTCCATCGCGAAGCCGTTCACGGCCTGCGCCATGTCGGCGGGAACCGCGAAGTCGCTCAAGATGACCTTGATGCCCGCGAAGAGCACCACCTTCAGCTCAGCGAGCGTCGGGAAGAGGTTCTTGATGTAGTGCTCACCGCGATAGCCCGAGAGGTGCTTGCCGACAATGAACGTGAGCTCTTGCGGAGTGAAGCCCGTGAGGACCGTCTGACCCGCCACCGTGGCCGGGGGCGACGAAGGTACCGTCATGAGCGCACCCGGAACATCGTTGCGGATGTAGAGCTCCGGTGCCGGCACGCCGAGCACTTGAGCCGCCCAACCGAACGTCTTCGCGAACGTGACCGTGCTCGATTGCGGGTCCTGGCGGAAGCGCGGGTCGAGTTGCGGAAGTTGCTTCGCGCGGGCGAGA
Source organism: Polyangiaceae bacterium (assembly GCA_046351415.1). Lineage (GTDB taxonomy): Bacteria > Myxococcota_A > Polyangia > Polyangiales > Polyangiaceae > JABFRG01. The sequence goes on from JAXLYO010000017.1 coordinate 114,478, forward strand.
GCCTGCTGCTTCGCGACGATGGCCGCTGGGGTCACCATCTCGAAGATCTTGCCGATGTAGAGGTTCTCGTCCTTGTGGAAGAGATTCTTCACCCACTGCTCGTTGTCGAGCCGGCTCTTCACCTGGATCATGCCCTTCGGACGGTAGTCGTCGAAGAAGCGCTTCTCTTCCTCGTCGGCCTTCCCGAGGAAGGAGAGCGCCGCACAGAGCGTCCACGCGCGATCGTAGTCGTGGAGCTTGAGGGCCAGGCGGTAGAGGCTCCGGTACGGGTCGACCCGCATCGGATCCTTCTGGAGTACATGCCAGTGTTCGCCGATCGCCGCTTCCACTTGGTCGGTGACTTCGTAGAGCTCCGCCAAGATTTGGCGCTCGACCGGCTCGTCAGGCTTGTAGCGGGTCGCCATCTTGAACGCTTCGATGGCAGAAGCGGGGTCCTGCAAACGATCGCGGTAGATGAGACCCAGGTTGTGCCAGAGGTTCCACTCGAGGTCCGGGTTCTGCGTGCCTGCAGCGGACATACGACGGAGCATCTTGCGGAATGCACGTTCGAGGCCCTTCCAGTCCTTCTTGTTCGTGAGGATCTTGTTGATGCGCTCGAAGGCCTCGAGGAACGTCGGGTTGAGATCGAGTGCGTCGTTGAAGAGCTCGACGGCGCGGTCTTGATCGTTCTCCTTGTCACGATAGAGCTGCGCCATCATGTTGACGAACTTGCTCTTGCGGATCGGATCCTTCTCGATTTCCGAAAGCATCTGCAGTGCGTCGATCATGCGCGCCCACGACTCTGTCTGCGGATAGAGCGTGAGGAGCTTGTTCAAGAGCGGGATGTCCGTCGGATTGATGTCCTTTGCCTCTTCGAGGGCCTCGATGGCCTTCGAGGGGTTCTTGTCCTTTTCGGACCAGACATCGGCGATGTCGTTCAACATCTCGAAGCGCTCGGTTCCGTCGACGAGGTCGTCCAGAATCTGACGCTTGTAGGCAACGACTTGCTTCCAGTCCTTCAGCTCGCTGTAGATGGCGACCAAGGCTTCGAGCGTCGGGCGGTGATTCGGAAGAACACCGAGCGCCTTTTCGTAGTTGCTGACGGCCTGCTTCGGTTGTCCTTGCTCCTTCTTGATGGAGCCGAGGCGGAAGTAGACGTCGGCGCGCAGGTCGACTTCGGACTCGTCGAGTGCCGTGAGGACCTTCTGGTAGTTGGTGAGCGCCGCACCCCAATCTTGGAGACGGAAGCTCACGTCGGCGAGACCGCGGATGGTCTCCTGGTCGGTGAGGTCGAGTTGGTGCGCGGCGGTGTACGCCTTGAGCGCGCGGTCGTCTTTGCCGAGCGCACTCGTGACGATACCGAGCTTCTTGTTGAGCGAATGCTGCTCGGCGCGGTCTCGCTTGCCCGCCTTGCGAACCAAGAGCTCGAGCAAGGGTTCGGCGCGCTCCCACTGCTCCGTCGAGATGAACTCGTCGGCGAGGGGAAGGGCGGCCTCTTCGTTCTCCGGGTCGGCCTCGATGGCAGCTTCCCACGCGAGCACGGCGCTACCGTGGTCTTGGAGGAGTTCCTCGCGAACACGACCGAGTTCCACCAAGAGTCGCGCGCGCTGGCGCGGCACTGCGGTGTAGCTCTGCTCTTGGTCGATGAACTTCGCCGCCTTGTCGTAGTCGGCGTTGTCCATCGAGATTTGGCGCAAGGCAACGAGCGACGGAATGTGACCCGGGTCGATGTCGATGGCCATTTCGTAGCGATCTTGGGCGCCCATGCGGTCGCCGAGCTTCTCGTCCATCGCGCGCGCAATGCGGTAGAAGGTCTCGACACGTTGCTTGGGGTCGTCGGTGAGCTCGGCGACGCGACCCATGTAGTCTACAGCTTGTGCGATGTCGCCGGACTTCTCGAAGAGGCGAGACAGTGCTTCGAGTGCCGCCAAGTTGTTCTCTTCGATGTCGACGATGTTGCGGTAGGCGTCGATGGCGCGGTCGGCATCGTCGAGTTCGTCGCCGTAGACTTGCGCGATGAAGCCGTAGAGTTCGACCTTCGTGTGACGGTCGATGGTGGCCGAGATGTGCCGCTCGTACGTTGCGATGAGTTCCGGCCAGAGGCGAAGCTTTCGGTAGTTACGCTCGAGCGCGTAGTACGCGTCTTCGTGGTTCGGGTCGATCTCGAGAACCTGCTCGAGGTGTGCCGCTGCGAGGTCGGCCTTCAGGAACTTCTCTTCCTGGAGGTGCGCCAAGTGGACGAGGACGTCGATGCGCTCACGCTCGGTCGAAACGTGCTCCAGCTCCGTCTCGAGCGTGCGGACGAGTTCCGGCCACTGCTCGAGGTCGGAGTACACGCGCGAGAGGCCCCGCAGCGCTTGGAGATTGCTCGGCTCGATCTCGAGGACCTCGCGGTACGTCTGCGCGGCCTTCTGCTTGTCGACGACCGTGGTCTCAAGGAGCGAAGCCACCCGAAGTTTCGTTTGCGCTACCTCCGCCGGTTCCTTGAGGGCATTCACCTTGCGCTGCAAGATGTCGACGAGTTCGCGGTTTTGGCCGCGCGTTTCGTAGATGCGCTCGAGGTTGACGAGGGCCGGCAAGAAGAAGCCGTCTACCTTCAGCGCGCGCTGGAAGTAGTTGAGGGCTTGCTCCGGCTGGTTCATCTGCGTCTCGAGGAGCTCGCCGAGCTCCGTGAGAATCTCTTTCTGGTCGCCGTCGGTGGCCGCAACTTCGAGGGCCTTCGTCAGCGTTTGTCCGTAGCGTTGCGTGTCGCCGCTCTTGCGATAGAGCTGCGCCATCTGGCGAAGCGCACCGACGTTGTCCGGATCGAGTTGGACGATCTGGGCGTACATCGGCTGCGCGTAGTCCGGACGATTGAGGTCGTCGCCGTACCACTTCGCGAGGAGCAGACAGAGTCGGATCTTGCGCTGCGGATCCGTCTCGCCCTTGAGCCACCCATTGACGGTGTTGAGGACTTCCGGCCAGCGGCGCGTGTCCTGTGCCATCTGATCGAGGTGCTTCGGCGTCTCCTTATCGAAGATGTCGATCTCGAGGGCCTGCATGAGGGCGTCGAGCGCTTGGTTCTTGTCGCCGAGCTTCTCCTCGAAGACCTTCGCGATCTTGCGGAGGAGTTCGGTCTTCTCCGAGGGTTGCTCGCGCGTCTCGAGGCGGCCGAGGTACAGCTCGATCAAGGGCTCGAAGCGCCCCGCCTCGCTGTGTAGTTGCTCGAGAATGGTGAACGCCTCGTCGTTGGCCGCGTCGACCTCGAGGATGCGTTGCCATGCGCTCGTCGCGCCGTCGGGGTTGCCGAGCGGTTCGACCCAGAGTGCCGCGGCGGCGCGGTACTCTTCGATTTGCTGCGCGGGCTCGGGCAATGCGGCCGCACGCTGCATCTTGATGTCGATGACTTCTTCCCACTTCTCGTCCGTGCGGTAGATCGCATCGAGTGCGTCGAACGCTTCGAAGTCAGGGCCGAGGTCGATGAGGTGGCGCCATGCATCGGCCGCGTCGTATGGCTGGCCTAGGCGTTCACCGTAGGTCTTGCCGAGTTCGCGGTAGATGTCCTTGAGCTCGTCCTCGTCCAAGAGGTGGCTCGCACGATCGACGGTCATGTGGAGACCGCTGACGAGCTCCGTCGGCTCTTGCTGACGACGACGGATCGAGGTGATGGCGCGGAGCGCCGCCAAATTCGCCGAGTCGATGTCGAGGACCCGCGTCCAATCTTCGAGTGCGAGGTCGTCGCGCTGGAGTTGGTCGGTGAAGTTCCTGGCGCGACGCGTGAGGATGTTCACGCGGTCGTCGTCGGACGTTGCGATGTCGCTCTGCCGCTCGAGGATGTCGGCCAGTTCACGCCACATGCCGCCCGCTTCGAAGAGGTTCGCGAGGGCGCCGAGCGCCTCCGAATCTTCGCCGCGGAGGTCGAGGACGCCCTTCCACCCTTCGATGGCGCGCTCCGGTTCGCCGAGCTTCGTGGCTGCGAGGTTTGCGATCTTCGCGCGAATGTCGGCCTCGTCGGAGGTTCCGAGGGCGAGTTCGAGTTGGCGTTCGAAGACGACGTTGAGGTCGCGCCAGCTCTCCGCGTTCGTGTAAATGCGCTCGAGCGCCGTGATCGCGCCTTCGTTGTTCTTTTCGAGTTCGTCGAAGATGCGGCGGTAGACGCGCGTCGCATTCGGGATGTCGCCAAGGCGCGTCTCGTAGGCTTCGCCGAGACGGCTATGGAGGTCCACGAGTTCCATCGTGTCTTCGGTCGCCTTGACGCGCATCTCGAGGATTTGCGCGAGCTCTTGCCAAGCCTCGGTCGACAGGTAGATGCGATCGAGGTTCGAGAGTGCGTCCTGGTCCTTCGGGTCCTTCCCGAGGACATACGCGTACGTCTCTTCGGCCTTCGTGACGTCGGCGAGCTCGTCCTCGAATGTACGTGCGAGGCGCACGCCGATGGACTTCTGCACGGCGAGGTCTTCGTGCTGCCCCAAGATGTCCGCGTAGGTGTTGGCGAGTTCTTCCCAGCCGCCATCCACCATCTGCGCCAACCGTGCGGCTTCTTCACCCGCGCGTTCGTCGAGCGGGAACTCGAGCAAGGCGCGCATGTACACGCGGAGCGTGCTCACGGCGTCGTGCAGGCGTTCCTCGTGGAGGTTCGCGATGACGTAGTACTGCTCGAGGCGCTCGGCCGGTTCTGCCGTGTGCTCGAGGCGCGCTTCGTAGACCGCCGCGAGCTTCTCCCACTCGCCAGAGCTCGTGTAGAGAGGCTCCAAGATCGTCGCGATCTCGGTTTGCTTTTGCTTGGCGGAAAAGAGACCTTCGACGGCTGCAAGGGTCTGCGCGTGCGTCGGCTCCGACTCCAAGATCTGCCGATAGACCTCGATGGCAGCATCGAGGTTCGAAAGGCGCTTCTCTTGCGTCTCACCGAGGCGGTACGAGTACTCGAGGGCCTTCCCTCCGTCTTGCGTGGAGGTGGAGAGCGTCGTCAGGATCTGAACGAGGTCGCTCCAGCGCTCGGTGAGCACGTAGAGGCGGTCGAGCGAGTGGAGCGCGGCCTCGTTGGTCGGGTCCACTTCGAGCACGCGACGGTGTCGAACGATCGCGAGCTCGGTCTTCTCGAGCTGCACTTCGTAGACTTGCGCCGTGCGGAGGGCGAGTTCGACGAAGCGCTCGGGCGCCTCCGTGAGCTTGTCGAGCTCTTGGTCGTAGAGGACGGCGACGTCGGGCCAACGATTGACGACCATCGCGAGGCGTTCCAAGTTTTGGAGCGTCTGCTCGTTCGACGAATCGACGGCGAGGGCGCGCGCATAGCTGTCGAATGCGGCACTGTGATTGTCGAGCGCTTCTTCGTGGAGGCGCGCGATGCGGTGGAGTAGGTCGATCTTCTGGAACGCGTCGTCGCTGTGCTTGACCTGCACTTCGTGGACGCTGACGAGGCGCTGCCAATCACCCGAGGCCTCGTAGACCGGCTCGAGGACCGAGGCCGCTGCCACGGGTTCGCGATCGCCGTTCTTGAGGGCCTCGAGAGAGGCGATGGTCGGCTCGTGGTCGGGGAGCTCTTGGAGGATCTCCCGATAGAGTTCGACTGCGCGTGCGACGTCGGAGAGACGCTTCTCGTGAATTTCCGCGATGCGGTAGCGGAAGCTGATCGCTTGGTGCGGCTCGGAGGTGAGCTCGGCCTCGTGACCGAGCACCGTGAGGAGCTCGGACCAGTTCTCGGCTTGCTCGTAGAGCACGTCGAGGCGTGAGAGAGCTTGGAGGTCGTCCGGGTCGAGTTCGAGGATCTTGTTGTAGGTCTCGATGCCGGCCTGCACGTTGCTGAGCTCGCGCTCGTAGACGGCACCGATTTGGTAGAAGATGCGCTTCTTTTCTTCGGTGTCGAGGACGAGATCGACCTTGCGTTGATAGGCCTCGAGGAGGTCGTTCCAACGGGAGAGACCAAGGTAACGGCGAATGAGTGCGTCGACCGCGCGCGTGTCTTCTTCGTCGAGCTCGAGGACGCGTTTGTAGACGGCGATCGCGTGCTCCTGACGTTCGAGGACGTCCTCCTCGATCGACGCGGCCTGGAAGAGCGCCTCCTTTCGAGCGGGCAGTTCTTCGAGGACGTCACTCTTTTTCTGGAGCACATCGGAGAGGTCCGTGAAGCGTTCGGAGCTGCGGAACAGTCGCTCGAGCGAGAGTACGGCAGGGAGGTTCTGCGGGTCGACTTCGAGCACCGTGCGGTAGAGCGCGATGGCTTTGTCGAGGTTCTGCAGCTCCTCTTCTTGGATGCGTGCGCCAGTCGAGAGGAGCGCGCTTGCCAGCATAACATCGCGGTCGGCTTCGGGAGCCTCTGCGGCCGCCTTGCCGAGTTGTTCGTATTGGTTCGCGAGTTCGCCGAACGAACCGGTCGCGCGTGCTACGCGCTCGAGAGCAGCTTGCGTGACGTCGTTCGAGGGCTCTTCGCGGAGAGCGCGCACGAAGGTCGAGAAGGCAGCTGCCGCGTCGCCAGCCGAGTCCTCCTGGAGTTGCGCGATCTGGTGCAGGAGCTCGACGCGACGAGCCGCGTCTTCTGCGCGCTTCACCTGCACTTCGTGCACGTGAATGAGCTTCGTGTAGTCGCCGAGCTGGCGATAGTGACCTTCGAGAAGGTCGGCGATCGTGAGCTCGTGCGCCGGTTCGCGACCGAGACGCTCCAAGGCAACGAGCGCTTCTTGGTTGTGGAGGTCACGCTCGAGGATCGTGCGGTAGCCTTCGATGGCCGCGTCGACTTCGCCCATCGACGTCTCTTGCAGCGATGCAAGGCGAAGCATGAGCGCGATCTGGCTTTGATCGGTGGTCGCGAGTGCGAGCTGCGCCTCGAGGTTGGCGGCCAAGTCTGCCCACATCTTTTGACGCGTGAAGAGTTGGTCGAGTGCGAGGAGGGCGCGCGTGCTCGACGGCTCGAGTTCGAGCACCTTGCGGTAAGCGCCGATCGAGTCTTCGGAGCGGCCGAGCTTCTCGTCGTAGATGGTCGCGACCTTTGCATAGAGCTCTTCTTGGACCGCGAGGTCGCTCGTGAGCTCGATGCGCTTTTGGACGACGCCGATGAGGTCTTCCCAACGCGACGTGCGTTCGTAGAGCGCTTCGAGCGCGTCGAGGGCTTCGCTATCGGCCGCGTCGAGCGAGAGGACGAGACCGTACGCTGCCGCAGCTTCGTCGACTTGGGAAAGGCGCTGCTCGGCGATTTGAGCGACGCGCATGAAGTAGTGACGCGCGAGGCGTGCGTCGCTCTGCGCGTTGCCGATCTCTCCGTAGAGAGCGACGAGATCCTTCCACTTGTTGCCGCGCTCGGCCACTTCCTCGATCTCGAGGCGCGTTTCGGAGAGCTCCGGTTCGTCCTTGAGGGCGGAGGAGAGGCTCGTGAACGAAAGCTCGATGTCGTTCAGTTGGTCGGACGCGATGCGCGCAATCTTGCGGAGCAGTGCAACGCGCTTCTTCGGGTCGTTCTCGGCGGCCGTGAGGATTTCGAGGGCACGAACGAGCTTGCTCCAATCGGCGCGTTCCTCGTAGATGGACTCGAGGATCGCAGCAGCGTCGGCGCGAAGGTCCTCGTTCTCGAGGAGCTTTTCGAGCGCCTCGCGAGCGGGACCGTGGCCTGCGCTGAGGAAGAGAATCTCGCGGTAATTCTCGAGTGCGGCCTGCGGGTCGCCGAGGTGGAGTTCCTGCGTCTGACCCAAGCGATACTTGAGGTCGACGAGCTCTTGCTCCGGAACGTCGAGCTCGATGCGACGACGGAGGATGTCCGCGTGCGGTTCATGACGTCCTAGAGAGCCGTAGAGACGGTCGAGAGCGGCGAGGGCGGGGCCTTCGGACTCTGAATCGTCCAAGATCTGGTTGAAGGTGTCGATCGCCTTGTCGACGTCCTTGACCTCCTCCTCGAAGAGCCGTGCGATTTCGTATTGGATGGCGCGGCGCTGCTTTGTGTCGTCCGCAAGGTCGCGTTTCTTCTCGTAGACCTCGAGGAGCTCACCGAACCGATTCGTCTGGCGATACAGACGCTCGAGCGCTTCGAGTGCCGGCGCGTTCGTGTTGTCTGCATCATACACGGAGCGGTAGACACGGAGGGCGTCGTCGACCGCGGACTTCTCCGCCTCGAAGACGTGACCGAGGCGAAGGCTCAGAGAAACGACGAGGTCGGGGTCGGTCGTATCACCGATGGCCTTTTCGTACGCACTGACGACTTGGTCCCAGCCTTTGGTGGCCTTGGCCGTACGCTCGACGTCGAGCGGCGAACGCTCCTCGCCGGGGGCGATGGCGAATGCCGCAAGGAAACGATCGAATGCCTTCTCCGGGTCCTTGACCTTGCCCTCGTAGAGAGCGGCGACTTCGCGGAGGAGCTCCACTTTCTGGAGGTCGTCTTCCTCGTGGGAGAGCTTTACTTCGATCGCGTTCGCGAGCGCCTTGGCGTTGCCCGCGGCACTGTAGATCGGGATGAGGGCTTCGGCTGCCTTGAGGTTCGAGGATTCGATCTCGAGCACCTTCTCGTAGGCACGCGCCGCGCGGTCGGCCTTCTGCTTCTTGTCTGCCCAGAGCTCGGCGATCTTGAAGAGGAGGTGGATCTTCGCTTCGGGCCGCGTTTCCTTCGTCTCTTGTTGCTCGAGGACGCGGATGAACTCGTCCCACTTGCCGCTCTCGGCGTAGAAGACTTCGAGGTCGTCCCAGAGGCCGAGCGCGAGGTACTTCTTCTTGAGGGCTTCTTGCGCCTTGCGGTCGTTCGGGTCGAGCGTGAGGAGCGTCTTCCAGGCCTGAACCGCGCCTTCGTCGTTGTTCAGACGCTCACCGTAGAGCGTACCGAGCTTCGAGAGGATTTGAATGCGGGCAGCCGGCTCGTAGGTGACTTCGGACTGCTTCTCGAGAACCGTGACGAGCTTGTCGAAGTCCTTCGAGCGCTCGTAAAGAGCTGAGAGCGCGCCGAGTGCATCGGCATTCGAGTCGTCCGTCGCGAGCACTTCGTTCCAGAGCTCGATGCAGACGTCGGGCTTCTTGATGCGCTCCGTCGCCAGCTTCGCCATGTCGAGGAACTTCGATGCGCGGGCGGCGCCATCGAGGCGATCGGCTTCGCGGCGCTCGAGCGTGAGAAGCTTTTCCCAATCGCGGCGCTTCTCGTACATCTGACGGAGATAGTCGGTCGCCGTCTGATTCTCCGGGTCGATCGCGAGCACCTGCTCGTAGGCCTTCACGGCCTCCGCTTGGTTCGCGAACTTGCCGACGTAGAGCTCGGCGGCCTTCATGTAGTACTCGACCTTCTCCGAAGGCTCGGGCACTGCCGCCGCGAGCGCGAGGAGCGTCTTGACGTACTCGTTGTAACGCTTCGCGCCTTCCTGCTTCTCCGCTTGCGCACGAAGAGCCGCAATGGTGGTCTCGCCGCTTCCGGCAGCGCTCGGTTGCGCCATGCTGACGGGGGCAGGGGCGGGCGTGGGCTCCTGCATCGATGCTACGGGAGGCGGCGCGGCGATCGTCGACGTCGCGACCGGTTCCTCGGCGCCACGCGCAGTTTCCGCGGGCTCGCTCTCGGGGCTCTGCAGGGTCGGCGGGGGAGGCGCAGCCGTGGCCGAGACGAAATTCGGCGGACGCATCTTCTCGCCGATTTGGTCCTCGAATGCCTTGAGGTCGGGGTGCGAGGGAGAAACCACACAGAGGCGCTCGAATGCCGTGCGCGCGCGGATGAGGTTTCCGAGCTGGCGCCACGCAATGGTGGCAGCTTGCGCGAGCAAGAAGGTCGACTTGCCGTTCTCTGCTCCGGACACGGCCTCTTCGGCGATCGAGATGACCTTGTCCCAGTCGCCCGACTTCTTGCCGTGGTAGTCGCGAAGGAACTGGAAGGCGCCATCTGCGTCTGGCGTCAGCTTGACTGCGTCTTCGAGGAAGCGAATGCCGACGTCCACTTGCTGCAAACGACCCACCCAACGTCCGCCGAATACGAATGCAAGGTGGCCGCGTGCGTGGTGATCAGCGGTTGACTCGAGGAGCTCGGCTTGCGTCGCCTGGAGCGACTCGAAGCGGCCGGCCTCGGCGAGGAGCCCTTCGTAGGCCGTCGCGATTTCGAGGGACTCGGGATTGGCGGTGTACGCTTGCTCGAGGAGCGCTTCGGCTTCGTCCGGAGCGAAGCGTTTCACGACGCGCGCTGCGCGCATGAGGAGACGCGCTTTCTTCGCGCCTTCGGCGGAGGCCGCCTGCGTGGTGAGGCCAGCGACGTGCGCGCGGAAAGAGCCGCTCTCGGCTTGCACGTCTTCGAGACATGCGCGGGCCTCGTCGCTGTTTCCGCCGCTCGCGTTCAGCGCGCGCGCGTAGGTGGTCGTCGCCTTGTCGTACTCGCCTTGGTCGCAGAGAACGTCGCCGAGTTCGACGAGGAGCGCGGTCGTGTCGTGCGCATCGCGCTCGGCCTTCAGCTCGAGCTCGAGGAGCTTCTGCACCATGTTGAGTTTGCCGAGCTCCCAATACACTTCGCGAGCAGCCGCGAGGCTTTCGGTGAGCTGCGGGTTCAACTTGTAAGCATCTTGGAAATGCTTCAGCGCTTTGACGAGCGACAAGAATTTCGTGCGATACACGCGGCCAGCCTGCAGGTGCAGAGCGGCTTTTTCGGCAGCAGACGATCCTGCGTTCGCGATGCCTTTTTCCAGTTCTTCGACCAGGCTTTGCCAGTCGCGAATGTTCTCGAGCTCGATGAGACGATCCTGGTTCATGGATGCCTTAGTTGAGTGCTGATGCGTGACGATGAAGCGTGAAAATTCGGCGCGAGAGCCCGGAAGCGTCGCGCGCACAACGAAGAACTGCGGGCGGAAACTTTATCAAAGCACGCGACTTTCGTGGGGAACTTCCGCACGCTCCGTCGAAATACCGGACCGTGGCCAGGGGCCGGCGAATCGGTGCGGAAAAACCACAAAATGCACGGCCAGACTCCGGGTTTCCTTTCCCCAGGGCCTCAGCCTTTGCGGCGGTCGGGTCCTTACTGGAGGGCGCCGCCCAGTGCGGTCGCGTCGGCTTGGGCCGTGGCGCATTGGTCGGCGTAACGAGCAGCGCCGGCGCCGCGGCAGATCATCTTCTGGAACGAAGAGAGCTGCTGGATGGCTTCGCTCTTGCGCGTGGCGCGGGCGTACGCGTGACCAAGGTTGAAGTAGACGATGGCTTGGCCAGGCTCATTGCACTGACCGCACGCCTTCTTGGCGGCTTCGTACGAGGAGATGGCGCCCGGAATGTCGCCCTTGCGCTCTTTGATGTCGCCGGCGAGCGAGTGCAGGGTCGAGATGTGCTTGTCGCCTTCCTTGGCGAAGCTGAGGCCCTCTTTCGTGATCTGCTCGGCTTCGTTGATCATGCCGAGGCGCACGTACATGTCGGCGAGAGGCCCGTAGTACTGCGTGTCGTCGGGCTTCGTCTCGATGGCCTTCGTGTAGTTCTTGAGGGCGGCGTTCTCGTCGTCGAGGTGAAGCATGACTTCGGCGAGCTCGTAGTAAGCGTCGGCGAGGTTCGCGTCCTTCTGGATGGCCGCCTCGAGCGGACCGCGTGCGTCGGACCAGCTTGCTTGATTCTTCTCGGCCTGACGAGCGAGCGCGAAACCATGCATATAGAAGTAGTTCGCGAAGGTGGGGGCCTTCTTCTCGGCCTTCGCGGCAGCCGTGATGACCTTGTCCCACTGCTCCTTCTTCTTGTACATCTGCATCAGGCGCCACTGGATGCGGTGGTTGTCCTGATCGAGATTCGCGGCCTGCTCGTACTTCGAGATGGCTTCGTCCGGGCTCGTGGCCTTCGCCTTGTCGCCTTCGTTGGCGAGGTTGACCGCGTCGATTGCATTTCGGTTGCAACCCACGCTGGCAGTGGCGCTGAGAACGAGGAGGCCGGCGACGAGCTTTCGCATGACCGGGACTTTATGCAGATTTGGGGGCAGTTGGAAGCGTGAAATGCGGCGCTCAGTCCAGGTTGCCTTCGAACTCTTCGGGCACAAAGTGAAAGAAGCAGACCGAACTCGTATGGCCGTCGGGCTGGGCATTCCGCCAGTGGGGCAGGTCGGTCCCGCGATAGAGGAGGCCGTCGCCGATGCCCAGTTTGACTTCGTGAGTGACGCCGTCCACGTCCATGAAAATCGGCCAGCTTTCGTCCGTCGTGCGCTCGGGCTCGTAGTCGATGGGGAAGGACAGGTTCCAGGCGCATTGCGGACGGTCGGTGTGCCGCTTCAGTACCGCCCAGGGTTCGTAGAAGGCCGACATCGTATAGGACCCTTTGAGGCGCTCGGGCGTGATGCGGGAAATGAGCGCCGCAAATTGTTCTTGGAAGAAGCGGACAACCGGCTCGTTGTGTTTCGTGAGCCGGAGTGGCGATTGCATATGATCGCGTCGAAAGAAGCCGAGCCGGACCGCTTTCCGATAGTGAGCGCGAACCATGCCGAGCGAGACGGGATTCACGAGCCTTCGGAGGACGACGTACTGCTGCACGCCGAGCTGCGAGCGCGCGCCTTCGAGTTGAGCGTCCCATAGGGCTTTGCGTTTCGTCGGATACGTGCGTTCTACAACTAAATGGGCACGCCGCAGCACTTCCAAGATGCTCTCGGTCGAGACCGTGGGGTCGGTATTCGTCACAGAGGCTGCCAAGCGTTCGACGACCGCCGTGAGCTCGGCGCCGAAATTCGAAACAGCAGGCTTTGCTGCAAGGTATCGCGCGAGTTCTTCGCGGACGCCATTCATGCGAAAGGGGACGACGACCTCCGTGCCCGGATCGCGGCACCAAAGCACCGTGTCGGTCGGCTGGATGAAGGTCGCGCGGGCGGCCACCGTGGCAACTTCGGCTGGCACTTGCCCAGCAGTCTGGAGAATACACGCCGGATTCGCCATGAGTGAATCCATCGGGGCGCTCCGATTGAAGTTTGGGTCGTCCCAGGCGGGCGTCATCGTGGCAACGAGCGGCAGATCAAAGTCGAACGGCACTTCCCGCGCCGGCTGAGCACGCGGCTCGACGAGCAGCCCCATCTTCGCGAGCCGCGCCGTCAACTTCGCCGGCATGTCTTCTTGCTCCGTCTCCGGATCCACGACCCAGAGGAGGAACTTTTGAAGCTCGGGATCGTGACCCCAAGGCATCGTGATGAAGCCGTGTTTGCCGTTGCGCCCGCTCCAGGAAAACTCGAGGTGGATCACGAGGGACTCGTTGATCTCGAGTGCCCCGTCCTCATCTGCTTGGTCGGTCGAATCCATCGGTTTCGGTGCATAGCGCAAACAAACGCACGAAGCCCCAAGATTTGCTCACGGGGTCGAGCCACGAAGATCATCCACACCGTGGCAGCCTCCACTCGTGCGCGGTATCCGCAACTCGACCGTATTGCATCGGAGTTTTGTGCACGAGCACACGCCGCGGGATGGACTGACGAGCGAGAGGCGTTGGTTTCCAAGCATCCGTGCTCCGCGGCGACAAAAATGAAAACGCGGACCTCTAGAAAAGTCCGCGTCGTCAAGCTGGGCGCTCCGAGTGAGCCTGGGCGCTCGGGAACCGAGGGGTGAGCGGCGAACCACTCACTCCCCATGGTAGCTTAGTCGCCCGGGTTGAAGATGATCGGGTACGTGACCGTAACGATGCCGCCTTCCGGTTGCGGGAACGAGAGGTTGTTGAAGCCGCGAACGACGCAGCCAACGACGCCTTGATCCGGGATGTCCGAGCCACCGTCGCTCGCACTCGAGACTGCGCCCGAGCGGTCGATGATGAAGCGAACCGCAACACGACCTTGGAGGTTCGGGTTCGTGCGGAGACCGTTCTCGTAGCAGAGACGGAAGCGACCGAAGTTCTGACGAACGATACGCTGGATGACTTCCGGCGGAAGGCGACCGTTTACCTGGGTCGCGCCCTGGCGAATGCTGGGCGAACGCGTTTGGTGTGCACCACCGAGACGACCATGGCCGTTACCGAAGCCCTGACCGGTGCCGGTGCCGGCGCCGTGACCCATGACGCCGCTGTTGCCGAGGCCGATGCCCTCGCCGCGACCACCGCCGCCTTCGCCGACGCCGGAGAGGCCGAGGCCGCCCGCGCCGAACGAGTCGCCGATGGCGTCGCCCCACATGTTGCCGCGTGCGGACATGGGGTCGTTGCCGAGCGAGTCTTCACGACCCCACGGAGCCGTGGGAGCGTTCGGGTCGCCACCGGCGCCCGCGTTCAGAAGACCGATCATGCCGAACTCTGCCGCCTCGCGAATCGCAGCTTGGCGCGCGATGTGCGGGTCGGGGTTGTTCTGCGGACCTTGGACACCGTACTTGTGACCGGTGGCCGTGGTGTTGGGGTTACCCATCGAACCTTCTTCGCCCTTGGCGCGGGTTCCGGTACCGCCTTCCTTGTTGTCGGCGTTGTTGTCCGCCGTCGGAGCTTCCTTCTCCTCTTGCTCACGCTCGGCTGCCGCGTTCAGCATCTTCTGCATGAAGAGCATCTGATCGCGGTCCATGGCTTCTGCGTCGTCTGCGCTCATCTTCGGCATGAAGAAGGCGAGCGACGCGAGAACACCCGCGTGGAGCATGAACGAGAGTCCGACGAACGCGAGACCCGCACCGGCGAGTGCACCGGCGAAGCCCACGCCCGGAATCGGGCGACCCGCGTTGACGACGCTCACTTGGAAAGCGAGGCCGCCTTCGAGCGTCATCTTGGCTTGCGCGCCCGCGGGGAGGTCGAACTCGTGACCGCCGGAGATTTCGCCCGACGGACGTGCGCGGCCCGACGAAATGAGCTCGGCGAGGGAGACTTTGCCTTGGCCCGGAATGTCGACGTCACCCGTGGAGTTCGGAAGGATGACGAGAGCCGCGGCGCCCATGCCACGCGACACGACGACCGGAGCGCGCGTCGTACCGAGCGTCTCGTGCGGAACGTTGTAGTCACAGCCGGGCATGCCCTTGCCTTCGCCGCCTTCCCCTACGTAGTAGGAGCGCGGAGGCGTGAGGTGGTCGACGTGGAGAATGTTGGCGCCCCACATGACCATGACCTCGACGCTTTGGAGATGCGAGACCTCCACTTCGTCCGGGTTCACGTCGGGGCCACTGCGAACGAGCTGGTAGGCGTAGTTGCTGCCGACGTCGCTGCCGCCGGGAGCATTGATGCCGTAGTTGGGCGGCGGCGCGACTGCTTGCGCCACGAACGGGCTTGCGGCCGGAACCGCGAACGGGTTGGCCGGCGGCGTTGAGCCTGCAGCAGCCGCATTCGGCGGCGGCGCGCTCTGTGCCGCGAATGGATTCGGCGGCGGCGCGCTCTGATGGCTTGCGGCAAACGGATTGCCTTGCTGGAAGCCAGGCGGCGGAGCGCTTGGCGGAGCCGTGTTGGCTTGGAGCGGGCTCGAACCGACCATCGTCGGAGGGTCGGAAGGGGAGTTGCCACCCCCTTGCATCATGAGCGTCGGAACGGACGCCGGCGGAACTTCGCCCGCGGCTGACATGCCACCCATCGAAGCGGCCGCCGCAGGACCGGCGTGTTCGAGCTGAATGACCGTGCCGCCAATTTGAATCTGATCGCCAGGGC
This sequence comes from Polyangiaceae bacterium, assembly GCA_046351415.1. GTDB lineage: Bacteria > Myxococcota_A > Polyangia > Polyangiales > Polyangiaceae > JABFRG01. The sequence continues at coordinate 129,910 of JAXLYO010000017.1, forward strand.
GCACCTTGCATTTGTTGACGCGCTGACCATTGACGAGGGTCCCCGGCTCCATGCCCAAGTCGATGAGCGTGATGTCGTTTTCGTTCTCGACTTCGATGACCGCGTGCATACGCGACGCGAGCTCGTCGTCGAGACGAAGCGTGCTCTTCGGATCCTTACCGACCTTCACGATCTTGTCCTTGTCGTGGACCGTCTCGCGACGAATCAGAGTTCCACCCTGGTAGAGGGCAAACGTAAGGGCGACTTTCGACTTAGCTTCCATGATGCCTTTCATATGAGGGCGTTGCCCCCGCTCTAGAGAGACCTGCGCTCTAGAGTTTTACCCCGCACTTCGAGACCCTGAACGCAGGTCTCGAAGCGGAGAAACTACACTCAATATTCTCAGAGATTCTCGACGGATTTGAGCATCTCGGGGACGAATGACGTCCGCGGGCGAATGAGCGTTTGGCGAACCGGTCCGGGACGAACGCGAATCGTCGCGTCGTTCGGTCCGAAGCCACCGGCTGCGAGCGGGTCGTCTTTGAAGTCGTAGCCGTAGCCGTCTTTCGTGTCCGAGGCTTTGACGTCCTTGTCCTGCGCCATTGCGCCCGTAACGAGGAGCATTGAAGCCGACACGACGCTGACGAAGATCCCGATGCGCATTGGTTCACCTCAAAAAAATTCTTGGTCCAGAGCTCGCCGACTCGTGTTCTAGCCTTCGCACTCTTCGCCAACTACCTCGACTTTTTACACCAGTTTCCAAGAGGTTTGAGTCAGTTTCGGATGACACGGGCTTGTACAGTGTCACTGTAATATCTGCGGTGACGCCCCGTGCGGCCTAGCTTTTCGGCGCAACGTGAGGGTCAGACAGCCCTCGTCGAGGAAAGTTCCCACTTTCGACACGACAAATCCAAGGATCTTGGAACAGCAGCGTCCGGCCGCCGAGAACACCGGATGTGCGTGGGAGGGTTGGCCGCATCTGCCAAAGGGTGAGGGAAGACTCGGGTCGCGGTGAGAAAACGAGGTATCAGGAAAGCATGGGCTGGCGAACCACCCTGCTCCTCTTCTCGCTTACGTGGATCGCGTGCGCAAAATGCCCGGTTGCGCTGGCACCCGACGCGCCGAAGGGCACAGCGCCGCGCACGGGCGACGTTCGTTCACCCTCGACTCCGACGGGAAGCGCGGCGGCGCCTTCGCCCGCTGCGAGCCAGACCGCGGTCCACGTGATTTTCGTCAGCATCGACGGACTCGGTGCAACCGCGATCGCGAACCGAGATGCGCTCGGACTCCGCATACCCGAACTCCGGCGCCTGCTTTCCGAGGGTGCGTCTGCAAGTAGCGTCTTGCCGGTGTATCCGAGCCTCACGTACCCGAATCACACGACCATGATGACCGGCGTATCTCCAAGAGCGCATGGCATCTACAACAACTTCGCCTTCGACCCACTCGACAAGAACAAGGACGGATGGACTTGGTACACGCGCGACGTGAAGGCGGAGCTTCTATGGGACGCGGTTCACAGAGCCGGCAAGAAGGTGGGAAGCGTGTATTTTCCCGTTACCGTTGGAGCCAACATCGACTGGAACATTCCACAGTTTTGGCGCGCTGAAGTTCCCGAGGATTCGAAGTTGCTACGGGCTCTTTCCACTCCGGAGACGGTGCTCGACCTCGAAGCTCACCAAGTACCGCTGCCGGGGGAACACACGAAAGACAGCGTGCGTGCCGACGCTGCGATTCGCATTTGGGAAGCGCACGAGCCGGACCTCCTCCTCGTCTACTTCAGTGATTTCGATACGGCTGCGCACAAATTCGGCCCCGCGTCGCGGGAGGCGAAGGACGCGCTCGAGGCTATCGATGCATCGCTCGGAAAGCTTCGCTCGTCCGTCGAGACGAAGCGCGTACCGTTCGTGCTCGCCGTTGCCTCGGACCACGGCTTTCGCGCAGCGACGAAGAGTATTCGATTGGGGGTCATGCTGAAGAAACAGGGCTTGGTCGAGTTCGATGCGAAAGGCATCAAACGCTACGATGCTGCCGTGTGGCGCGGCAACGGGATGTGCGCCGTCTATCTTGGGGAGGACATCGACGACAAGGCCAAACGCGCGGTCGCAGCGGCGTTCGAACGCATCGCTCGTTCCCCTGCGAACGGCATCGGACGCATCGTGACAGCGCCCGAACTCGAAGACCTCGGCGCCTTTCCCGGTGCGGCGTTCGCGCTCGAAGCAGCGCCCGGCTTCATGTTCAACAAAGGGTTTTCTGGCCCGCTCGTCGCGCCGAGCGAGGAACGCGGCGCGCATGGTTACGACCCCTCGGCGGCGGACATGCGTGCTGTTTTCATGATGGCGGGTCAGGGCGTGCGCGGGGGAAGTCTTGGCGAAGTGCGCATGACCGACATCGCTCCGACGCTTGCGAGCTTTCTCGGTGTGACCCTTCGCGCAGCGCAAGGTCGCGTACTCTCGGCTGCGCCCCACGGCACGAAGCCGCTGTGACGCTCCCCTTCGTGCAGGAGTCCTCCGACGACGCGTACGAGCGCCGTGCCGTCCCAACGTTTGGTTTCGGCGGGGAGAGGGAGACCGTTCTCCGTACGCGTTAGATCGAGCGTTTCGCGATGGACGCGCAGGTCTTCAGCCACTTCTTCACGTCCGCCGTGGGAATGGCCTCGACCTTCGTTACTTTGAGGTGTCGGCCCGTCTTGCCTCCACCTTCGAGCAGTCCCTTCGGATCCTCGAAGGCCTCGGGGGGGCCTGCGAGGATGAGATTCACATGCGACTTGTGGGCTCCGATGGCGCAAAGCATACCGCCCTCGAGTGTGTAAAACGGCATGCCCCACTTGAGGGATGACGCGGTGCCCGGAATGGTCGCTTCGATGAGCTTTCGGAGAGCCACGCAGATCGGCTTGATATGCGCCGCTTGCTTCTCGAAAAAGCCGTCGATGGGGGCGCCCAAGTCGGCGCGCGGCTGAGGCTTGCTCGCGGCCTTCTTTGCCGCAGGAGCGGGTGCAGTCTTCTTGGCGACGCTCTTTTTCGAGGCTGCGGTCTTCTTCTTCGCTGCGGTTTTCTTGGCGGGAGGGCTCGTCTTCGTGCTTTTCACGCCGCGCATCTTTGCACGAGGTGCGACCGGGGATCGACAAGGGAGCGTTTCCGAACGCGCCGACAAAACGAACGAACCCCGCGAAGCGATGCTCCGCGGGCCAGTTCGGGTGAGTGAGGTGTCAGGCTTAGCCGTTGCCTTGGCTGTAACCGCAGGTGCCGTTGGGTTGCGTGCGCGAGCCGTCGGCACAGAACGCCGCTGCCCCAGCCTTGCCGGTGTTCACATCCGTGCGAAGCGCCTTGCGGACGCGGCGGAGGTTGAGGTCGAGCGAGGTCTTGTCTTGAGTCTTCATGGTGGGGGATTCCTTTCGTGGTGTGTGTCGGGGCGCCTACCGTGGAACCCCGTCAGAGTCTTGATGACCATGGCTAATGCAGTAGGCGTGCCAGCCCCCGAAATGCGCAAACGATTCATTTCGAGCCAAAGTAGCGACGGAATCGGACATGTCTCGTGCACGATTGTCTGCAAACCATGAACACCTGTAGAACAAGTGACTTCATGTGAAGACGGTTCGTCAACAGTTCAATAGCTCAACCTTTACGCGCGCGTATCGATGCGGACACCAAGTTCTGTCACTGCTTCTTGATCGAGCGACACGTCGTTTCGATGAGCTTGAAGGCGCTCTCCCGATTCGGCTCTCACCTTCGGGCAGGTTGTCGCAGGACTTGCGTTGCGCAGTGAATCGCGCCCCCTTGATAGTTGGAGGGCACGTCGATCTCGTGAATCTTCGCGCGAGGCACGAGTTGCAACAGGCGTCGTGCGGACTCCTTGAAGTCAGCGCTTTGTCGCAGGCTTTCGCTCTGTTCGTGTCGAACGAGCACGTGATCGCGAAGGACGACGAGGTTCAGGCGGCCCACGCTATCGAAGAGACCGCGAAGTTGCGTGTCGCTTTGACCGACGTTGTACGCCGTCGGAAGAGCGACCGCGGGTGCAGCACACCCTTGCGCAGCGGCGAGCGCTTTCACCGTCTTTCGTTGGGCGCGTCCTCCTTGAAGGTGCAAAAGAACGCGATTGCGTGCGCCACGGTCGGGATCCTGCGTGAGACCTTCGAGGATGGGCTTCGCGAACGCGTTGCCTTCGAGGAAGTCGAGGGCTGCCTCGAGGTCGGCAAGGGTCGGGGCGCGATTCGCGCGGATGGCCGCCGAGAGGGCCGCGCCTCCTGGGGAGTCGAGATACGCGCGCTGGATGAAGCTCGAGAGGAACTTCGGTTGCATGCCGTCCGCAAGCGCGCCGCCTGCAGTCATCTCGAGCGCCATGCCTTCGAGCGGATCTCCCCAAAGCAGCGCGTATCCGCAGGCGTTGTTTGCGGGAACGTACGAGAGTGCTTCGTCGACGTGGCCCAGTGCGAGCCAGCTCGTGTCGACGCGCACGGGGGCGACACCCGTGCGCTTCGCGAGGTAGCTCTGGAGTTGCTCGGCCTGAGCAAGCTCCACGTGGGCTGCGTCGACCGCCTCTTTGATCATCTCGGGCAGAGACTCGGGTAGTCCTTGGAGGGCGGAATCGATGAGCTGCTTCGTGACGCGGAAGCTGGGGTTCGCGTCGTATTGTTTGCCCCAAGAGGCGGTGACGCTCGCAACGCGGTCTAGCTCCGCGGACGAGTACTCACCGTCCAGGCCAAACACGGCGACGTCGATGGTCGAGTAAGGATTGATTGCACCAATGTAGAGGCGACCATTGGGCATCGATTCGATGTTGCCGCCATGTGCCGAAGACGACGTCTGGGCTCCCCGCGAAAAGGGCGACGAGAGACCTTTGACGCCTTTTCCATCGAACAATTTTCCGAGCGTCGAACCCGTGTTCTCGGGCTGTAGGAGATCGATGCGAGCAAGGCCCGTGCGTGAGCCCGTCGTTGCCGTGAGCACTTCGTAGTAGTCCTGCAGCCAGTAGTTCGAACGAGACGTTGCGTGCGTTTTGAGAGCCGATGCCACCGCGTCCGCCCCATACGATCGTGTGAGCGCCGGCACGAAATCCCGCTTCCAAATCGCGAGCGGCTCACCGACGGGGCCGGGCTCTTCGAAGTCCGAGCCTTCGAATCGTTCGGGGATCGTGACGACGAGTTCGACCGGAGGCTGCGTTCCTCGCGTCTTGTTGAGTGCGACCACGACGTCGAAGAGTTGCGCGATCGTCTTCGACTCCGTCGAACCGACCGTGCCCTTGTTCAAGCCGACGACGATGGTGCTTGGCGCATCCAGGTTCGAAATGCCGGAAAGCTTGGCCGTGGCGAGGTCGAGCTCGGATTCCGGCTCCTCTGCGGCGCAGCTTGCGAGCCCCGAAGAAAGGGAGAGGAGCAGCGCGAGGCCCAAACGCATCGAACGGGGGATGGATGAATACATCGTGTGGACTTTCGGAGTAGACGGCGAGGGAAGTGGGCGCATTCGATAGTTTTCCGTCGCTCCGTCACGACGAAGCGGGAAGCAGCGGATCGGAGCGTCTCCACGCCACATTGCAACGCGCGCACCACGAGCTCTCTATCGGACGCGCGGCCAGAAGCCTTTCGCCGGAGCTGGATGTTTCCCGTCCTGGACGAAACGGCATGTCGTCAGACAGAAAATGTCTCGCCACGGCGGATCGCCGCGCGGTCGCGGTGCCCGTCCTTGGTGCGTCGCCTTTCATCCACCTGGGCAGACGAAGCCTCTGACGAAATGTGTGCAGCGTGCACTCGGTGGACCGAGCGAAACCATCGTGGGCGGAGCCGCTCGGCGATAGCGGTAGCTGGCCCAGAAAAGGACGAAGCCCCGACCACTGACTGGTCGAGGCTTCCGTGTCGAACGAGCGCTGGCGAACTACTTCTTCGCGGGCTCTGCCGGCGCGCCACCTGCCGCGCCACCAGCGGGCGGAGGCGTTGCGTCGCCAGTGTTCTCCGGCGGAGGCGGTGCCTTGTTGACGTTGCCGCCCTGCTTGATGAAGTCCTTCATCACGTCCATGTCTTCGATGCGCTCCTTCGAGCGCTTCACGGCACCATCGTACTCGGGCTTGCCCGAGGCCTTCTCGGTGAACGTACGAAGGATGCTCTGCGCTTGCTCGAGCGTCGCGATTTGCTTCGCTTGTTCGAGCCCCTTGGCCTTGTACTCCTGCGTGAGGATACCTTCGTTGTAGTATGCATCGGCCCGGTTCGGGTCGATCTTCTTCGCGGCGTCGAGCTCCGCTTGAACCGCGGCGACCTGCTTGTCGTAGTTCGAGTCGTCGATGCGACCGCGAAGCGCGAGGGCGAGGCCCAAGTGCGCGTCGTAGTCGTTCGGGCGCATCGTGAGCGCGTTGCGATAGGCGCCCTCGGCTTGTTCGAAACCACGGAAGGAGAGGTTGACGGCGGCGAAGTTCATCTGCGCTTCGAAGAGACGCGGATCGAGCTTCGCGGCGGTCGCGAATTCTCCGACGGCGCTGTTCACGAGACCGAGCTCGTTCTGGATGAGGCCGGCCGTGTTGTGGATGGGCGCGTAGCTCGGGTTCTTCCGAATGGCTTGCGAGCAAACGAGAGCCGCGAGTTCGAGCTGCTGCACGTCGGCGCGCTTGCCCATGGCGGCGTTGGTCGCCATTTGGCGCTTGCCCTTGCCCTTGACTGCACCGGCGCGCTTCTTGGCGAGCTGGAAGTAGTAGAGCGCGAGCTGGTTGAACGCCGGCATGTACGCGTCGTCTTTGGCGAGTGCACGCTGGAGGTTCTTCTTGGCGCAGTCGAAGTCGTCCTTGCAGTCCTTGTCGCCCGTGGCCGAGTCACGCGCCATTTGAATCATGGCCAAGTTGACGAGGGCAGGGACGTTCTCGAACTGTGAGTCCAAGACCGCTTGCTGGAGAGACGCGATGGTCGCGTCTTCGTTGCTGTTCGGCTTGTAGTCGTAGAGCGCCAGCTGCGCGCGGGCGTAGTGGAACTTCGGGTTGTCCGTGAGCGCCTTCTGGAAGCGAGCGCGCGCTTCCTTCTCGTTGCCGCAGCGTTGGTAGGCGAGGCCGGCATTGAACGTCGCTTCTGCGAGCTTCCCGGCCTTCTCCTCTGCTGCGGCTGCTTCGAAGCGCTTCGCGACATCGGCGCAGTTCGCATCGTTCCAGTCGTTCGCCTTGTCGTGGGCGACGAAGGCTTCGATGGCCGCGTTGAACCCTTTCTCCGCTGCGGCGGAAATCACCGGCTTACCGCCGGGGTTCTTGCCATCGGGGGTTTTCACTTCGACCCCGCCGCCACCGCAGGCAACCTGCAAAGCGACGCCGGAGGCGACGAAGAAGGAAAGAAGTTTGGTGTTCGATTTCATGGTCTTCATTCCCTCAATCACTTCTTCTTCGGGGGCTTCTTGCCGTTGCCCCCTGCTTTCGGGTCCTTGGCAGACTCGTCTTCGGCGATCTTGTCCGGGCCGCCGGTGTTGGCCGGGCGCCAGAACGTGCCACCGATGAGGAGGGGCGGGGACTTCTCGTCGAGACCGCTGTTCGCCAGGGTGGGCGCACCGCGGAGCTCGTCGACGACGTGGTATTCGGCCTTGTAGTTCTTCGCG
>JAXLYO010000018.1:0-99356 GCA_046351415.1 Polyangiaceae bacterium
TTTTCCGCGTTCCACCCGAATTGGCCGGCATGCGGCTCGATCTCTTCCTCCACGGCGAATTGAAGCGCTCCAGCCGAACGCGCGCTCAATTCATCATTCGGAACAGCGCTTTCGACGAGCGAGGGCAGCGCATGAAACCGAGCGATCGACTCAAAGCCGAGCAGCATGTGTTTTTGTGGCGCCCGCCCTGGGACGAGACGGCTGTCCCCACCGACCTTCCGACCATCTACGAAGACGACGATCTCTTGGTCGTGGACAAGCCTGCCCTTTTGCCCGTGCACCCGACGGCGCGCTACCACAAGAACACGGTCATCGTGATCTTGAAGTCGATGCGCCCAAACGAGTGGCTATCGCTCGGTCACAGGCTCGATCGCGAAACGAGCGGCCTATTGATGATCACGAAGAACCCGGAGTGCGATCGGCGCCTCAAGAAGATGCTGGAAGCCCGGGGCCAGATCGAGAAGACATACCTCGCGCTCACCCACGGTGCACCGTGGCCGAAAGGGCATCGTTTTCGTTGCGACAAGAGTCTCGCCTTCGATACGGACAGCAAGCTGGGCGTCAAAGTGAAAGTCTCCGACGCTCCCGATGCGTGGGTGTCCGGAACCATCTTCGAAGTGCAGGACGTGACGGCGGAGCGCGAAGGGCAGGCCCGGTACAGCAAGGTTCTCTGCACCCTCGAGACGGGCCGGCAGCACCAAATTCGCGTGCATCTTGCATCTTATGAGGCGCCGATCGTGGGCGACAAGCTCTATGGGGCCGACGACATGCTCTTCGCGCGCGGGGCCGATGGAGAGCTTACGGTGGAAGACGAGCTCTTGCTCGAGCTACCGCGTCATGCACTTCACGCGCACAAACTAGAGTTGCCACATCCGATGACGGGCAAGCCGCTCACGTTGATCGCGCCCATGCCAGCCGATTTGGCTGAATTCTGGGCAAAAAAAGCCGATTGAAGGCCACCCTCAGGGGCAGTCGGAAGGCTCGCCGGGCGTGCCCTTGTCGGCGCCTTGACCCCAGGGCTTCGCTGATGTGCACCAATTCTGGGCAACCTGCGAACCTGCCATGGTGGGGACCTTGAGCTGCGCCGAAGCACCGTCACCGCCCGCGCCGAAAGCTCCGTACTTCGACTCCGAGACGAGCGTCGCGCCATCGCGTAGCAAGACGAAACCGGAATTGCTGTTGGTGAGCTGGATGCCACTTCCGGCCGGGACGCCCGCACCGTATTCGTAAACGACCTTCGCAGGAGGTACGCCGGTGTCAGTCGTCTTGCGAGCGAGCACGACGTAAGCGCCTGGCGCCACCATGATGTTCGATGAAATCGTGTGCGTGCGCGCCGCCGAATCGTACAGCGTGAGCCCGAGCAGAGAGCGTGCGACGTTGCCAGGGTTGTGGATCTCGATCCATTCAGCGCTCGGCTCTGCCCCAGAGGGATTGAACATCACTTCCGTGATGAGAAGGTCGCCTGGATTGAGGCGCGGCGCTCCACCGTCGGATGCGTCAGAGATGGTGACGACATCGGGCTTCGCATCGGACCCAGCGTCTTTCGTCACCGTACCGGTGTCTTCGATGGGACCGCTGTCGAGAGGCCCGCCGCTCGACGACGTCGATGCGTCGGCCCCGGGCGTCGAGAGCGGCGGCCGCGTGCCGGTATTCGTGTCTTCGTTCGGTGGCGGGCCTCCCAAAGCGCACGCGCCCGCGAGAAGCAGGCTGACGAGCGACAGAGGGAGAAGCTTTTGACGCACGGCGTAAAGATAACCCACGCACCACCGCGGCGCCAGGTACCCACCCTCGTCTTACGTGACAGACAGGTGAAATCTGCGCGCCATCCCGGTCGAACTTGCGCACTTTCTGCCCGCAGAGCGTCTCTTTCGAGGCTCACGAAGCCGTGAACCCCTTGTAATTACATACCTTTGACGATCTTGCTCAGGTCCACTTGATCGAGCGCCGCGCGAATCAGGGCGCTACGGCTCGCTTTCGTGAGGCCCCGCGCCTTGAGTTCGTCGACGAGGCTATCCATGCGGTCGAGGTCGCCCGTGTACATGGAGATGCAAATGACTTTGTAGTGGGTGGGCTTCGCTTCTTTCGGAGCCCGGCCCTGCGCCTGCTTGCGCACGCGAGCGACGCCGCTCGCGGGAACGGACTCTTCTGCAGCGGCGGCACGCGTGTAGAAGCTTCCCGAAAGGACGCCGCTCACTTCGTCGCCGTCGAGCACTCGAGCAAAGTTTTCTTCGATCTTCGTCATGGCAATTCCTCAGGCACTCTGCTTGGCGGCGCCTTCGGCCGCAGGTTCGTTCTTGGTGTAGCCGTTGCCGGCGATGATCGCGTCGACGACGCGCATGTAGTCTTCTGCGGCGTTCGATTCGGGCGAATACTCGAAGATGGTCTTGCCCTGAGCCGGAGCCTCTTTGATCTTCGTGGCAGCGCGGATCGGCGTGAGGCATCGATCGCCGAAGTGCTCTGTCATCGTGTCGAGCGCTTCGCGGCAAATCTTCGCGCGAGCGTCGTAGAACGTCGGGAGCACGCCGAAGAGCTGAACGGGGTGATGCAAGAGCGCATTCACGTTCTTGATGGTCTTGACGACCTGACGAACACCAACGAGCGAGAGGAAGTCGCAGGCGACCGGGACCAGCACGCCATCGGCAAAGACGAGTGCGTTTTGGTTCATGAGCGAGAGCGATGGCGAGCAATCGAGAAGAACGACGTCGTAGTCGTCCGCAACGCGGGCGAGGCGATCACGAAGGACGCGGTCCCGGTTCTGGCGCCCAGCCAGGTAGAGCTCGGCCGCGGCGAGGGTTTCGTTCGAGCCGACGAAGTCGAGGTTCTCGCGGATCTTCACGGCAGCGTCTTGAGGGCGGATGCCCATGACGAGCACGTGATAGAGGGACCGCTCGAACTTGGCGCCGAGCGAAACACCGACGTTGCCTTGCGAGTCCGTGTCGACGAGAAGTACGCGGAGGCCGCGCATGGCGAGGCCTGCAGCAAGACTGACGGTCGTCGTGGTCTTGCCGGTGCCGCCCTTGTGATTGAAGATCGCGAGGTGCTTCGGACCGAGGTAGGGCACGCCGGTGTTCGTCATCGCCGTTGCCGTGCGAGGAGCGGCCTCAGCGGTAGCGCGAGGCGCAGGCGTGGGGGCGTGGGCAGGTGTCGCCGGGCGAGCCGGGGCCGCGGGCGCGGCGTGAGCGATGTGCATCTCGCGAGGAGCAGCTGTCGGTGCAGGAGGCACGGCGTATGCGCTCACTTCCCCGAGCACGATCTTGCGGCAGTCGTCGGTGCACGCGTAGCTGCGTCCCGTACGAGTACGTACGACCTGAGAGACGAGCTCCACGAGGAAGCGCTTACCGCACGCATCACAGTGGACGCCCTCCCCGTCTTCGCCGCGAACGCTGCGAGCATGGCAGGCTTGGGAGCAGTAGAAGGCAAAGCCGCTCTTCGTCTCCTCCATCTGATAGCGAAACTGCATCTCGAATGCGTTTCCGCAGACGCTGCAGCTTTCCTTCAGGCCAGTAGCCTTCGGTCCGGTTGCCGGGGCAACGTGGGTCATCATCTCAGCCATGCTTTTCTCCTAGGCCATCCCTGGTGGCGCGACTCCGACGCGCCGGGACATATGTGAGGCGAACGAAAGAGAGACCCGCGTGGATCGCTCCGCAGCCTCCCTGTCCCACGTTCGAAGCGGGTGGGCCAAGAAACTCGCGAAGTTCTTCCATAACCGCGCGCGGCGCCGTTCTTTCCAGTGCGTCGAGCGGCGCACCTAGCACTGCTTCGTCGTCGATCGGATCTTGGACGGCGCCGTAGAGTTGCGGATATGGGCAGAGGACCCGCGGAGCGCGGGGTCACGGCTTCGTTTCCGCTCCGCACAAAATCCCCGGCCGCTTGTCTGGACGCCTCCCGACGAGGCGGCCGAGTCGGCGGCTGCTGGCCGGGGATTTTTGCGTTCGCTCTCCCTTCGCCGCGCCCCGCGCCCCGCTCGCATCAGCTAATCGCGCGCGGGCAGTCAATCATCGATGAAGTCGATCTAGAATTCACTTCAACTATTTCTCGGAAGGCAGAGCACCCAAAGATCGTTTTGGGCTCGGGAACCAAAACCGGGGGAGAGACTCTAGCGAGCTCGGCTCGATAGAGAGGGGGCAGAGCACCCAAAGATCGTTTTGGGCTCGGGAACCAAAACCGGGGGAGAGACTCTAGCGAGCTCGGCTCGATAGAGAGGGGGCAGAGCACCCAAAGATCGTTTTGGGCTCGGGAACCAAAACCGGGGGAGAGACTCTAGCGAGCTCGGCTCGATAGAGAGGGGGCAGAGCCCCCAAAGAAAGAAAGCCTCGTGAGGGGCTGCTCCTCACGAGGCTCGGGTGCGAACGAACGGCTGCGGTGTAACTGTGTGCTAGCGGAAAGATTTATTCTGCGTCGAGGGCGTCGCTGGCGAACTCTTCGGCGTCGAAGTCGTCCTCATCCTCGTCCAAGTCTGCGTCGACGTCGACGTCAGCAACAGGAGAGGCCGACGCGCCCTTTTTCTTCTTGTCGTCTTGGATGACGGGAAGGCGCCTTTTGCCGACCGGACCTTCGTCCACGTAGTCGCGAAGCGCCGACATGTCCTTGAGGGCCTGGAGCTTGGCAAGAGCCTTCACTTCGACTTGGCGAATGCGCTCGCGCGTCAGGTTCATGATCGCGCCGACTTCTTCGAGCGTTGTACCGCCGCGGTCCGCGATATCGAGAGCGCACGTCTCGTTCATTTCCCACACTTCGAGGTCGGGGAAGTTGAGCTTGATCGCGCCCGTACGCGCCGAGACGTCGAGGAAGAGGTGGTGCTGGCACGAGACGAACGGACAGGGACGCTCGCCGCCGGCGCACTCGATGCGCTCCTTCGGTTTCTGGATGCCTTCCACGTCCGGATAGAGAACGCGGCCGAGCTCGAGCTCACGCTTCGTCATGCGCTTGACGCTGATGGTGCGCGCACGGACGTCACGCTTGCGGCGCGATCGGCGCTGTTCGCGCGTGATCGCCTCCTCGGAGGTCTCGGAGACATCGCTCACCTTCGGGCGCGTAAGGAAGATGCCGGAGTCGTGGCGCTCCGTATCGTTTCCAGCCACTTCGTTGTCGAGCGACTCTGCGAGATTCCCGTTCTTCGGATCCATAGCTTTCCTCCGGAGGCACGATGGCCCCATGCACGACGCGAGAAGACGAAAGACACACGTCTCCCGGTGGTTCGCGATGCGGTCCTATGACCCGCCTCGCGCTCCTCGCGAAAATCACCCTCTTTGTGTTTGTTCTGCGCTGCTTGCGCCTGCAAGCTGCACCCACGGATCCACGCACGCGCAGAATCCGCCTACTGCAGAGGACCGGCCTTGACCGCGCCCACTCACTCTCTCTCTTTGCTGTCTTTGGTCGCTGCGACTGCCAGCGTTTCGAAAGACTGCGCTCACTCGATTGAGGTCTGGTTGGTAGTACCTAGATCTCGTTCTCGTGAGGACCTGACGCGCACGGCGCCGGTCATCAACTGTCGGCAAAGTGGACCATATTCCATGCGAAATCGCAGGGTCAACGAACAACCGGGCTTTTTTTTGCGCGTTTCCATAATGGAACGCGATTCAACAACTTAGATCGGTTGTGTGACAAACAATGTCACACCTAAGCGTGTAAGATCTCCGTAAGAGATCACACACTTCCCCACTCCATCCTTCATGCTAGTCAGAGGCCGCTGCGAAGGGCCAAAACCTCGCTGAAACTGCGGGAAACTTGCGTTCGAGTGCTGCGCCGAGGCTCCCCCTGCCTGAACGGAGTTCACCGCGTGGACGGCCTGTTTTTCAGGCAAATCGTATGCATTTGCGGGTCTCCCCCTGCTCTTGCAGCTTGCCCCGGGGCCCGATGCAGACTTTACTCGGCCCGATGGACGCGAGCGTACGGGACGTAACGGCGCGAGGCGTGCGCATCCGTGTGCAAGACATGGGGCAAGGGCCGACGCTCGTGCTCGTGCACGGCTTTCTGTCGAACCGCCGCACCTGGGAAGACGTGGTGCCGGAGCTCGCCCGGCATTTTCGTGTCATTGCCCTCGATTTGCCGGGTTTCGGCGAGAGCGAAACGCCGCTCCCTGCGAAGTTTCGCTACGATTTTTCGACCTTCGCGGAGGCCATTCTCGACGTGACGGCAGCCCTCGATCTCGCGCGCGTCACCATTGTGGGCCACGGGCTCGGCGGCTCCGCGGCGCTTTCTCTCGCCGCAACGCATCCATCGGTCGTCGAGAAGCTCGTGCTCGTCAGCCCGCTCGTCTACCGCGCCCACAACGGTTTTCTTCTCGACGCTGCGGCGCTGCCGTTCTTCGGTCGTATCGCATTCAAACAGCTCTATGGACGCGGCACGTTTCAGCGCATGCTCGACGTATACGGCAGCGACTACACCGCACCGCCCGAGCGTCTCGAGGACGCATTTCGGAGGTCTGCAAGCCCCGCTACGCGTGAAAGCGCGCACGCGACCCTCGTGGCGATGGCCGATACACGACCACTCATCGCGCTCCTTCCGCGTGTGTCCGTGCCGACACTCGTCGTGTGGGGACGGGAAGATCGCAGACACCCCGTCGCCTACGCGCGAAAGCTCGCACGCGAACTCAATCACGCGCGCCTCGAAGTCTTCACGTGCGGTCACTGTCCGCACGAGGAGAAGCCGACGCAGTTTTGCAGCGTCGTGCGCGAGTTCCTCCTCCCGAAGAAACGCACGCGCGAGGCTCGTTCGTGAAAGGTCTGTGGGCGCGTGCGTCGCGCGGTACGAAGGCCGGCATGGTGCTCATTGGAATCATGGTGGCATTCGCCATCGTGGGTCCTCTCCTCTCGCGCGACCCCGCTGCGTCGGACTTCGTCGGCGGCATGGGACCGAACGAGCTTCCTCGCGGGCCCAGCCTTGCGCACGTCCTAGGATGTGATCGGCTCTTTCGCGATCAGCTTGCCCGCCTCGCAGAAGCCGCGCGCTTCTCTCTCGCCATCGGTGTCGGTGCGACATGCGTGTCTTCTGCGATCGGTACCGTAGTTGGCATCATTGCGGGCTACACAGAAGAGAAGCCTCGCACGCGCTTTGTCGACACTGCCCTCATGACACTCGTCGACGTGGGCCTCTCTTTTCCGTTCCTTCTCCTCGTCATGGCGCTTGCCGTGGCGTTCGAGCGCCTTTCGTCCGCGGCTCTCGTGGTCACGCTCGGCGCGACCGGGTGGCTGCACATTGCACGCATCGTCCGCGCGAAGACGATGCAAGTCCGCTCGGAGGACTACGTGACGGCCGCTCGTGCGCTCGGCCAGCCCGTTCACCGGATCTTGCGCCTCCACATTTTTCCGAATGTGGTGCCCATCGTCATCGGCACTGCGACGTTCTCCGTCGCGCAAATGATTCTCGCGGAGAGCGCACTTTCGTACCTGGGCGCTGGCGTCGCCCCCCCCACCGCGACGTGGGGGCGCATGTTGTTCGAGGGCCAAGAGGTGGTGACGTCGGCCCCGTGGCTCGTACTCGGCCCCGCCGTGTTCATTTTGTGGACGGTCTTCGGCTTCAACCTTCTCGGAGAGGGGCTGCGCGATGCGCAAGATGGTCGGCGACAGCGCTAGGTTCTCCGAAGTGCGATCTGCGTGGGGTGGCCTCGCCCGACTCGTGGGCAGCGCGCTTTGTCTTCTCGGATGCAGCGCCGAACTCGCTCCCCCGATTCCCGCCGCGCACCCAGACGACGAGACGCCGCGCCCTGGGGGAACCTTGCATGCCGCAGTGCTCGCCGACATCCGCTCCCTCGACCCGCCGAGCATCAGCGATGGCATTGCACCGGCGATGGTCGAACTTCTGTACTCGGGGCTCGTCGGCTACGACAAGGAAGGTGTCGTCGCACCGGACCTCGCATCACGATATTCGATCGACGATGGCGGGCTCACGTATCGCTTTTACCTGAGGGAAGGTCTGCGCTTTCACGACGGAAGCGAAGTGACGGCGAAAGACATCGAGCGCTCGATGCGTCGCGCGCTCCATCCGAAGTCGCCGAATGCGATGCGCAGTTTCTACGAAGGCATCGTCGGCTTCGAGGCGTTCACGAGCGGAAAATCAGAGCGTTTCGATGGCCTCACCACCGAGGGCAAGTACGTCTTCGCCGTACGTCTGAAGGCTCCTGACGCGACCTTCCTCCCCCTCATGGCACTCCAGTCCATTCGACCCGTATGTCCGAGCGCGGGTGAGCTCTATAGCCAAGACTGGAAGCCATGCGGCGCAGGCCCCTTCAAACTCGATCGCTGGGATCATGGGCAGATGGTGCGCCTCGTACGGCACGACGGATTCAAGCCTGCACCGTCGCTCGATGCCGTCGAGTTCCAGCTGAACGTCACGCTCCTCTCTCAGCGCTTGAAGTTCGAGCGGGGTGAACTCGACGTGCTGCGCGATTTTGCTCAGCCCGATCTCATTCGTTTCCAACTGGACCCTCGGTGGAAGCCCTATGGCGTCTACGACGCGCCGAAACAAATGGGCGGCGAAGGGATGAACGTCGAAATGGCCCCTTTCGACAACATCGAGCTTCGCCGGGCGGTCGCTGCAGCCATCGACCGTGATCAATACAGGTTGGTCAAGCCTGGCATCGTCGTCCCACTCACGCAGCCTATTCCTCCTGGCGTGAAAGGTCACGACGATAGCCTTCGCTGTCAGAAGTTCGACTTGGACGCGGCGCTCGAACACATGCGCCGCGCGGGCTATCCTTACGACCCAAAGACAGGAAAAGGAGGCTACCCGAAGCCGATTCCCTACCTTGGCTATCGCCAGAGCCTCGTCGAATTCACTTCGCAGCTCTTGCAACAGCAGCTCGCCCGCATCGGCATCCGCCTCGAGCTTCGCCTCGTGAGCTACAGCGCGTGGCTTGCCATTTCGCACCGGCCCAAAGAAGTCCAAATGTCTTACCAGGGCTGGAATGCCGACTACTCGGATGCGAGCGATTTCACCGAACCTCTGTTTCACTCGAACGCGATCAACGCGGAGGATTCGAACAACTCCTCGTTCTATCGCAACCCGAAGCTCGACGCGCTGCTCGACGAAGGACGTCGCGAGCTCGTTCCGGCAAAGCGAAAGACGCTCTACGACCAGGCATCCGAGCTCATTTGCGACGAAGCGCCATGGGCTTTCACGTACGCCGTCCGCTTCTTCAATCTGCGTCAGCCTTACGTGCGCGGCTACGAGCCTCATCCCTTCTGGGCATTCAAGGTCGGGAGCGCCTGGCTCGATCGCGGCAGCGTCGAGCACGGCAAGCGAGCGCTGCTCTCGCCTGCACGCACGCTGCCACGAGAGGGCGTTCGATGAAGACGCTTTTCGCGAAACGCATCGCGCGCGTGTTCTTCTCCGTGTGGGCCGTGCTCACGCTTTCGTTCTTCGTGAGCAACGTGCTGCCATCCGACCCTGCTCGCATTGCCGCGGGCCCGCAGGCTCGCCCCGCGGACGTCGCTCGCATTCGTCAGGAGATGGGCGCAGACAGGCCGGTCACGGAGCGCTATGCGCTCTTCTGGCGCAGGCTCGTGCACGTCCCCAGGGCAGACACGCCGGCTTCGTCGCATCGCGATTGCCGCACCCTTGGTCCACTCCACTTCGACCTCGGGCGCAGCTACCAACAGCGGCGCCCCGTCGCAACCATCCTCGAGGAAAGGCTGCCGCGTTCTCTGATGCTGGCGAGTGCTGCGCTCGTGTTCCAGCTCGGGCTCGGCGTCTTTCTCGGGTCCATCTCGGCGAGCGCGAGTCGCGCGCGAAAGTGGCTCACGAGTCTGCTCGGCAAAGGGAGCTTGCTGACCGTCAGCCTGCCGACGTTCCTCACGGGCATCTTGCTCCAGTACGTCTTCGCCCACAGGCTCGGATGGCTCCCCCTCGACGGCTACGGGCAGACGCCTTGGGAGCACGCGAAGTCTCTCGT
Source organism: Polyangiaceae bacterium (assembly GCA_046351415.1). Lineage (GTDB taxonomy): Bacteria > Myxococcota_A > Polyangia > Polyangiales > Polyangiaceae > JABFRG01. The sequence continues at coordinate 9,893 of JAXLYO010000018.1, forward strand.
ACTGCCTGCACTCACCCTCGGCATCCACGGTACCGCGTATTACCTTCGCATCACGCAAGACGAGGTCACGACGCAGCTCCGGTCCGACTACATTCGCACGGCGCGCGCCAAAGGGGCCGGAGCCCTGCGCGTACTTTTGCGACACGGATTGCGCAATGCAGTACTCCCGATCGCAACCATCGCGGCACTCGACCTCGGTATGCTCGTCGGGAGCGCCGTCGTGACCGAGACGGTGTTTCGCTTTCCCGGTATCGGGTCGCTCAGCGTCCTTGCCCTGGTCGATCGAGACGGCCCCGTGCTCATGGCGACGGTGCTCGTGAGCGCCCTTCTCATCGTGTTCGGCAATGCCCTTGCCGATGCACTCTATGGGACGCTCGACCCGCGCGTGCGTTCTCGCTGAACGCGCCGCTACTCGCCCGCGAGGGCGCGACACTCGGACACGCGCGGCCCTTCGGCTTGCGCTGCGCAACTCTTGTAGGCTGCACGGGCTTGTCCGGAGCGCCCCGAGGCCTCGAACGCGGCGCCCAGCGTGAGCCACGCTTCGGGGTTCTTCGGATTGGCGCGCACGGCCTTCTGCGCGAGGTCGACGGCCTTGAACGTGTTCTTGTGCTCGAGCGCTTGCTGAGCGCCTTCGATGTTGCCCGCACTCGAGGCGGCACCCGATGCGGGCGGCGCAGGTACTGGCGCTACGGGCCCTTCCGGCGCATGCGAAGGCACACCGACCCCGACGGGTAGCGGGCCGGGATGAACGGTGGCACGGGCGCTCGGCACGGGCGGAGCAAGCACGCCCGACGGCACCGGCGCTTGCGAGACTTCCGCGGAGGGCGTCGCGGTTGCACGAACCTGCGGTTCGGACGCAGCGGTCGTCGGCACAGTAGGCGTCGCAGTCGCAGTCGGCGCGGCCGTAGGCTTGATCGAGAGTTCGGCCCCGTTGTCATGGCTTCCGCGGACGTAACGGCGCGCCAGAAGCGCGAGCACCGCAACGACCAGTATGGTGAGCATGAGACGAATCGCAACAGAGCGACCGGAGCGGCGCTTCACGCCTGCGACTTCGCCATCGTCGTCGTCCCAGCTGCCACCTGTCTCGGAGCGCGCTTCCGCGGGGGCCTCGGCGTTCGCCACGATGATTGTGCCGATGTCGTCCGAATCGACGGGCTTCTTCGGCGACGGGACGGGTGCGAGTGACGTGCGGGAAGCCGAGGGTTCGCGCCTCGTCATGGGCAACGACGATGGGCCTTCCCCGGCGTCGACCAACGCCTGGGAACGTGCGGAGGCCCGCGCCACTTCAGGCTCGAGGATGACCGTTGCCGCAGGCCCCATTCCCCTTCGTGTTTCTTCGAAGTTAATCTCTTCCGAAGCCGTACGAACCTCGAACGGAGTGCTCGCGGGGGGTGCTTCCTCGGGAACCTCTGCGGCAGCTGCTGCTGGCTCTTTTGCGGGCTCGCTCGACTGCGCTGCATCGAGCGACGGAACCGGTGCAGCCAACGGTGCGGGGACAGGTTCTGGAGCCGCGACGACTTCTTCGGGCGGCGCGGGCTTTTCAGCGGGCTCCGGCGGCGCGGGCTCGTTCAACGCGGAAAGAACGGGAGGCGCCGCGGGGATGATCGGACTCGAAGGGAACTCTTGGATCGTCTGACCGAGGTCCTTCGCCACGGGCGACTTCATCGGCGTCGGATGCGACGCCGGCGCGCTCTCGACTTCCTGGACCGACTCGGCCTCGGCACTGATGTCGACCGTGGAGCTCGATACGGGATGGGGGGCCGTCACGGCCCCGACGGGCAACGACGGGGGGACGGAGCTCGGCCTTCGCGGCGGTGGCTCGGGCGCGGGTTCGGGGGCGGGCTCTCTTGCCGCTGCGACCGGCGGAGGAGGCGTTTGTACCTTCGGCGGGGGTGGCGTCGCCACGCCCGGAGCGGGGGGCGTTGCCGTGGGGCGCGTGGGCGCGACGAGCAGCCCCTCGAAGTAGAGCTTCGAGATGGTGGCAAGCGTCGAGAGGTCGTCGAACGGTGATTCGTCGACGACGTCGTAAATGCGCCGACGACCGTCGAACAAGCGAAGAATGCCGTTCAACTCCTCGGGAACTTCGGGCAAGCGCTCCTGGAGCTGCAAGGGATCGAGAACGAAAACGGTCTCGAGCGGCGGGATTTGTTCGGAGAGTCGCGCCCACTCGTCGACGCGACGCAGTCCCTCCATCAAGATCGACTGCGTGGTCGTTCCAACGACATCTTCGCGCGTGATCGGACCAAACTCGACTTCGAATTCCGCACGCGGCCAGACGAGGGCACGGTAAACCGCCTCTTCACCGCGAAGGGAGCCGAGCTCCGCGTCGATGATTTTGCCCTCGCGGACGAAAATCTGCGTCGTGAGATTCCCTTGGGTGAGTCGCAGCGTGCCGCTCTTTCGGGCCATCTCGAACGTCTGCAGGAGGTCGACGAGACTCATGTCGTCCGACGAACCGGAAAACTTGTTGGAACCACTCATCGTGGTTCGAGCCTGCGTGAGCTGCTCTTGCGCTCGACGAGCCAAGAGAACATGCACGCGAGCGAGCAGCTCTCGAACGAAGATCGGTTTCGTCAGATAGTCTTCGACGCCGAGCTCGAGGCCGCGGATCTTGTCTTCGACGGATTTCTGGGCCGTGAGGAAGACGACGGGAATGCGCGCCCAGCTCGCGTTCTCCTTCATCTTCCGCACGAGGCCATAGCCATCGAGACGCGGAAGGCGGGTGTCGGTGATGACGAGGTCGGGTTCTGACTGCTCGAGCTTTGCGATCGCGTCGAGCCCGTCGCGTGCGCTCGTAATCGTGTAGCCAGCCTGTTTGAGGCTGACCTCGAGCACGCGCATGTTGCGTACGTCGGAATCTACGAGGAGCAGGCTGCGCTTGGGCAAGGCCTAGAGAGGATCGTGAAAAAAGGGCTTCCCGTCAACGTCCGCCGCACCCTTGGCGGTGGATTGTGGCGCAGTTCAGTCGGGCACCGATGCGTCCGCCGCGGATGCGTCGGCTCCGGATGACTCGCTCACGCAGAAACGCTCCAAGCAAAGATACCCCCTCGGGCACTCTTCGTCGTCCTCGCATTCGAGCGCACACACACCCGCGTGACACTCGAGCCGCCGTTCGCAGTCGGTGTCTCGCGTGCAGGGTGCATTGATTCCCTTCGAGGAGACGGGCGAGTGATGGCAGCTTGCCGTTCCCCACGTCAGGAGGATTCCGAGCAACGCGAAGGATGCCAGGGAGGCTCTTGACGAGGGGAACCGCATGAGGGCGAAGCCTACGCAGCTGTCTTAAGGTGCGGGAGGCGTCGGCGCATTCGCCGGCGTGCCGCAATTGGGACAGAATTTCGGACCGCCCATGAGTTCGGTACCGCAGCCCGTGCAGTGCTTCTTCGGGGCAGCAGCAACGGCGCCGCAGTTCGAGCAGAACTTGCCGCCGGCGGGCTGAACGAATTGGCAACCCGCGCAGGTCGTCTTCAAGCCACCCGCCGAAAAGTCCGGCTGACGTGCCTGGGGAACGGCGGCGGCCTGCGGAGGGGGCTGTTGCATTCCTTGCGCCATGCCCTGCGCCATGTTCATGCCGATGGCCATCTGCATGCCCGCGCCTGCCATGCCTCCGTCACCGACGCCGTGGGCTGCCATGCCCTGCCCTGCGCCCATCATGGCCTGACCGGCGGCATAGTTCTGGTAGTTGCCCGCGAGCTCTTTGACGTAGCGCGAGTCTTGACCGAACTTTTGGTCGAGCTCGAACTGCTTGGCCGCCGCTGCAGCTTGCGCGACCTTCACGCCGCGATTCGCCTTGGCGATTTCGGCGTTCGCTGCAACGAGACGACCGCGGTCCTCTTCGTTGAAGTTGAGTTCGAAGCGGCCCATCTGCAGGATGCGGATGCCAATGTCGTTCAGGTCGGGCGCCTTCGCTACGAACGCCGCCGCGAGCTTCTGGGTGAGCGACACGCACTGGAGGACGCTCTTGTTCTCGATCTCACAGAGCTCGCCCAAGGTCGTCTTCACGCCTTGGAGGAAGAGCCCCTTGATCCAGCCGAGAACATAGTCGTTGTCGCCCGTCGACCCCTGCCCCGCGTAGCCGATGATGAAGCGTACGGGCTCCGTCACCACGAGCGAGAACTCGCCAAAAATGCGCGGGCACACTTGCTCGCCCGTCAGCGGGTCGATGAGGTCACCGATGGGCCCGCCGAAGGGGACGCCACGCACCGGAGCCGTCTTGACGAAGAAGATCTCGCTGATGAAGACGTTGCCGCCCGTGAAACTCGTCACGATGCTGTTCAAGAACGGGATGTTCTGCGTGTGGAGCGTGTGACGCCCTGGCGGAAGAACGCCGACGACACGGCCGTCTTTGAAGAACACCGCGCACTCGTCGCTGTCGACGGTGAGCTGCGTGTACATCGGCACGTTTTGGTTGGGGTGCTTGTAGACGATGAGATGCTTCAGCTGATCGGGCCGTGCGATCATCATCTCCTGCACGCCGTTCCTCACGAAATCCATTACGCCCATTCTGCTGACCTCCAAGCAATCCCAACGATTTGGAATTGGAACACTCAATCAACGTACGAACCCGGCAAACCATGCCGGCGTTCCCAAGAATCTACAGACGATATCAACATAAATCGGGTACGCTCAAGTGCTAGCGCCCGCACATGTCCTCTTCTTCTGAGCACATTACGACCCTCGCGAATCAACCGCCCATCGAAAGTACGCTCGCGGGAATTGCGAAAAAGCTCGTAGATCCGGCCGGTCCCGCACCCCTACGACAAATGGCGGCAAAGGGGCTCGCGCCCGGCTTGAAGCCGCCGGACGTCCTTGCCGTGCTCGTGGTTCTTTCCGGTGGCGAAGACGAGGCGCTCGCTCAGACCGCCCGCGTGACGCTCGGAGCTCTTCCAGAGCAGATGCTTTCCGGCATGCTCGGCAGCCCGCTCCACCCGGCTGCACTCCACGCGATCGCGCCTTTCTACGCGAAGAACATCCAGGTGGCGGAACGCATTCTCCAGCACGAGAATGTCGCCGTCGAAACCGTGGCGGAGATGGCTCACGCCTCCGACGAAGCCGTCTCGGAGCTCATCGCGACGAACGAGCAGCGCCTCTTGGCCGCACCTTCGATCATCGAGGCGCTCTATCGGAACAAGGCGACGCGCATGTCGACTGCCGACCGCATCGTGGAGCTCGCTGTCCGCAACAACATCGAGCTCGGTCTCGCAGCCTATCGTGAGCTCGCTCAAGTCCTACAAAACGAGCTCATTCCGGAGCCGACCGACGAACCCACGTACGACGACCTCCTGTTCAAAGAAGTGGAAGAGCTCGCCATGGAGACGGACGGCGTCCTCGAAGACGTCACGGAAGTGGACAAAGTGACTGGGGTCGAGGTCGTCAAAGAGCAGTTCAAGAAGCAGGAAGCCAAGTTCCAAGACCTCAACACGAGCGGCAAGATCCGGAGGGCCACCGTCGGGAAGGCCGCTGACCGCATGATGGCCATGCGCGATACCAATCCTCTCGTCCGCGCGGCGGGGGCGAAGAGCGAAGCCCTGACGGTCGAAGAGGCCACCCTCGTCGCCGGCAACTTCAACATGTCCGAAGACGTCCTCCGCATCCTCGGCAACAATCGCGCGCTCACACAAAAGCACGTCATCGTCGTGAAGCTCGCCATGAACCCGCGGACCCCCCTGGCCGTTTCCGCGAAATTTATCCCTTTCCTGCGCGATGGCGAGCTCCGCACCCTTGCCAGCAGCAAGAACGTCAAGGGCGACCTCGCCAAGGCCGCCAAACAGCAACTCGACCGCAAGGGCAAAGGCAAAGCGTGAATCCGGATGTGGGTAAGTGATCCGCTTTCGGCTCGGGTCGTGGTAAGGAGGAACGGGAATGTCGGAAAAGCACCTACCGCTGCAGACCCGCGAAGAGATCGAGCCGCTTTGGACCCTCTATCGCACTGGCGAGGCCGGACGTTGCCCACGCGACGGCGGAAACATCGCACTCGCCGTCGAAGGGTCGTCGCGGGCCTACCGCCTCGTATGCACGCAATGCGGCATTTCGACGCCCTGGTTCGAGCCGACGAAGAACGGGGTCGTCGTGAAGGCGCCGTACGGCGAATCGCCGGAATACGACAACAACGAGTAGCGGCGGTCAGAGCATCGCGAAGATGGCGACGATGGCCGCGAGGCACATCGTAAAGCCCGAGAAGATCGTGAGCGCGACCTTCGCGGTCGCGTCATAGCGACGGGACGACCACACCATGGCCACGCCGACGGGTGGTGCGACGAGCAGCGCGAGCCCCGTCGCCACCGGAACCCACGGAGACTCCGCACCGCGCGCAGGGTGAGCACGCTCTGCTTCGTGACGAACTTGCGGGAGCCCGCGCGAGGGTGTGCGACGCATGGCGGATGCAGCGGCCGCGCGGGGTGTGCGACGCAGAACGTCCCGCCATCGATGCTTCTCTGCATCGAACTCCAGCATCACGCAGCGGTTGAACTTGTCCCTCACGCGCGCACCGGCCGGCGGTGGGGAAACTGCGGTTCTGGTGACATCGAACCACGGAACACCTCCGCCAGGGCCGAGCCCTCCATGTCCTGCCAAGGTCGAAGTCGGCACCCGAGGACCCGAAGGAGCATCTGCCATTCAGATAATCTAATTCGTTTTGGCGGGTCGTAAAGGGCACGACGCGAAAAAACAGTCGACGTCGCATACGCTGAGGTTTGACGCAGGCGGTCGACCGGCCCACATTTGTGAAGTCGTGGTCGATCTCGTCTTTCTGTGCGTCCTCATTGGCGTGACGGTCTTTGCGACCATCGCCGTCCTGGTCCGCGCCAAGCTCCAGCGGGCGGAAAAGCAGATGACCACTCGCGCCTTCGAAGGCTTTGCGCGTACCCATCTCGCTCCCACGGATGCTCCTCGAAGCGCCTCGCGGCGCGCGTCCTTCAAAGGAGATGCGGGACACCTCGGCGAACTGCCGACGCGTGAGCCCGTGCGCCTCCTCGCCCTCGGCAACGAAGGCGTGAAATACACGATCATGGAGGCGCAGCTCCCCGATGCCATTTGCGCGAGGCTCGTGTGCACGACCGAGAAGAAGCAGGCACGGCGCGGGAAGCAAAACGGCGGCGCTTCGCCGAAGGCAAAGCTCGCATCCGTGTCGATTGCACCGATGTTCGACCAAGTGTTCCGCACGGAGACGACTCCCGCTGCCCTCGCGCGGAGAGCGCTCACGACCGAGATGCAACGCGGACTCGTCGCCTTCTCCATGGGACAACCCCTTCGCTTTGCATACGACAAGGGTTGGTTGTCTCTGAAGTGGCCGGGACATGAGCACAACGACGCGCGACTCGAAGAAGCCCTACGCCTCCTCACGCTTGCGGCTGCGAGCTTTCGAAGGGTCTACGCCCCGGAACCATCCGCCGAGCCCGTCGCCCTGCAGGCTTGAGGCGGCAACCCCTGGATCTTCGATGCCCCATACGCTGGATCGCAGAAGGGGCCGATGTAGGTTTCCGCGGCTGCCCCGCACGAGTCGTGCGTGCGGCCTAAGTCTTCACCATCACTGAGAGAACAGCGCATCGACCACGTTTGCCTACACTTGGTACGAGAGCTGCAGAACGGGTGTCCCATGACCACCCGCCACCGTTCTTGGACGCTTGCTCTCCTTCCCCTCCTCACCCTCGCGGTGGCCTGCGCCGGGGCAGCGGAGGAAGAGGACGATAGCGTCGAGAGCGATCTCCGAGAAGGAAGCGCGGAGGCGCGGGCGGTACTCAAGCTCGTGAACGACACGAGCGTCACCAAGGACGAACTCGTCGCGAAGGCAGAGGTAACCGCATCGATTGCGGGCCGGATCGTCGATCACCGCAATGGTCCCGACAAGGTTGCGGGCAACGACGACGACAATCCCTTCGAGAACCTCACCGAACTGAAGAGCGAACGCGTCGGTGATACGACGATGAAGAAGCTCGTGGCCTACGCGAAGGCAAAGGGGCTTCTCGGTGCTTCCAACATCGACGTCATCTTCTCCCCGCAGGCCGTCGATGCGACCCACACCGCGAAGATCGCGAAGATGATCGGCACTGCCAAGAAGACCATCGACATCGCGATGTACAGCTTCGGCGACGCGAACGTGAGCGCCGCGCTTCAGGCAGCTACGGCTCGAGGGGTGCAGGTTCGCTTCGTTTTCGAGACCGCGGGCGAAGACAAGCGCCTCACCGGCGATGCACTTGCGGCTTCCAAGTCAGGTCAGCTCGAATCTCGTGGTGTCGACGTTCGCTACGTGAACAAGATCATGCACCACAAGTTCGTGATCATCGACGGTCCGCGTGACAGCGCCGACAAGGCCGAGACCGCACAGATGGCGACGGGAAGTGGCAACTGGTCAACCAGTGCGGGCACGAAATACAACGAAAACACGCTCATTATCAGCGGCGGCGAACCCAAGCTCGCGCTCCAATTGCAGCGCGAATTCAATCATCTCTGGGAGCACTCGCGCGACTTCGTCTCGAAGCCCTTCACCCAAATCCATGCGCGCCTCGACATTACCGACGCGATGCTTCCAAACAACCCCTCGCAGAACGCCTTCTTCACGTCGCCCAACTTCGACGTCAGCGGCGACACGTTCAAGGGCAACGGCAAGGACACGGTCGCAGATGCACTCGTCGCCGCCATCAAGGGCGCGAGCACCTCGATTCACATCGCTTCGGGTCACCTTCGTTCGCGACCGGTTGCGGAAGCGCTCATCGCGAAGAAAGCCGCTAGCCCCAACCTCGACATCAAGGTGTACGTCGATCAGCAGGAGTACATCTCGAAGAGCGGCAATGCGGCACAGGAAGACGAGCGTGAAGCCTGCGTCGCAGAGGCCGCTGGCAACGCGGTGAAGATTCGTCGTTGCAACGACAAGGGCTTCCTCTTCGGCTACGAAGTTGGCGCCGCGAAGATCGACGTGCGCTACAAGTTCTACGCGTATCGCTGGGACAACAGCTACGCCGCGCAGATGCACAACAAGTACATGATCATCGACAACAAGACGCTCTTCACGGGGAGCTACAACTTGTCGGACAACGCAGAGCACGACACGTTCGAGAACATGCTCATGTTCACGGGTAGCCGCTACTCCGCGCTCGTGCAGAAGTACGAAGCGAGCTTCCAGACCATCTGGAACACGGGCGAAGGCAAACTTCCGACGTTGCTCAAGTCGATCGCGCAGGACGCGCAAATCCCGCTCGTTTTCGACCCGATCGCCATCACCTGGGAACAGGCGACGGACCTCAAGTCCAAGATCCGTGCGGCGTGTGCAGCGGCCGATTCCGACGAATTCCGCAGCAACCCTGCTGGCCACCGCTTCTGCGCTCGCTGAGCGAAGAGCGACTCGAATCCGTTTCCTTACACCACCCCCTGGATCGGTGAGGGCCCAGGGGCGCGTCGTGCTGATTGGAATTCGTGCTGGAATATTCCGTCTAAGGGGCGTGGAAAGCGCCGACATAACGGCACGCGACTTGCTAAACAAGTCGTCATCACCGCCATGTTCAGACGGACCAGCCTCCCCTCCTATTCTCGCACGCTTTCCCTTCTGACCCTCGTGACGGCAGTGGGGAGCTCTGCTCTTTATGCCTGCGGCTCGAACGAAGAGGAATCCCGGTTCGAAGCGCCCGAAGCAGCAGCGCCCGAGACGGGTCCAGGACTGCCCTCGATTGGTACGAGTGACGCCGGCCCCGCCGACAGCGGCATCTCGGCGGACGCAGCCTGTGCAACGGGAACAGTTGCAGCAACGCGCTCTCCTGCCTACCTGCAACTCGTCGTCGACGGTTCGGGCAGCATGGACGGATACGATGGCGCAAACTACATCGCGAACGAGCGCGAGCCCGACCCCGAAGTCACCTCGCCGCGCAACGATCTTCAAGGCAAGCCGACGATGGACAGCGGCAAGAAGTGGATCGCACTTCGTGGCGCGCTGAAAGCCTTCTTCGACGACCTTGCTCAGCGCAAGGACCCATACTTCGCCGTCGGCATGTATCTCTTCTCGACGAACACGGCGAAGAACGCCTCGGCCGTCGACGTTCCGATGGGCTACGTGGACGTTGCGCAAGCGACCGCGCTCAAAGCACGCCTCAGCCCACCGGTGTTCCCGGGCGGCGGCACGCCACTCCTCGCGAGCATCAACGGACAGCTTCCGATCTTGGCTGGGTACGTTCCTCAAGCTCCGGTGAAGCCTGCCGGAAAGCGCGTCCTCGTCGTCATCACGGACGGCGTTCCGACGGTCGGCGCAGGGCAGAACCAAGCACAAGCCAACGCCGACGTCGTGAGCGCGCTGACGACCGCCCGTACGGGCCCTTCCGCGATCTCGAGCTTCACCATTGGTGTGGGCAATCCCACGGGTGCGCCGGTCCTCTTCGACGAACTCTTCCTCGGGCAAATGGCGGTGGGTGGTGGCTATCAAGACCCTGGCTGCAACACATCGTGGGGCGACCAAAACATGACCGGGAAACCCTGTCATCTCCAGGTCACGCCCGGTGCGAAGACGGCCGCTCAGATCAAGCAAGAGTTCATCGACGCGTTCAACAACGTGCGCGACAAGACGACCTCGTGTGAGCTCATCCTCGACAAGACCAATGCGGCCAACATGGACCCGACGAAGGTGAACGTCTTCCTCACGACGGGCGGCACCGAGCGTCCCGTCGCGAAAGGTCCCCAAAATGGCTGGTCCTACGATGACGAAAAATCTCCCACCAAAGTCATCTTGAATGGCCAGTCGTGTGCCGATCTGAAGAGTGACCCGAATGCTTCTGCACGACTCGTCGTCGGTTGTGCGACGAGCGTCGAAGTCCCGAAGTAGAGCTTCTGTTGCTCAAGACCGTACGCTCACGTCTCGGACGCATCTTTCGCGTGGAGGCCACGAGTGGCGTCGTCCTCTTGGTGTTTGCCAGCGTTGCATTCCTACTGGCGAACTCCCCCGTATCCGGAAGCTACACGCGGTTTTGGAAGACGGCCGTCTCGCTTCAGCTCGGTTCGCACGCGTTCGCTTGTTCGCCGTCGTTCGTCGTCGCACGGCCCCTTCGCATCGGTGCTCTCCCCCACGGAATTGGGTACAGGCACCTCGTTGCGCTCGGCCTCGTCGCCGGCGTCGGGTTCACGATGTCGCTCTTCATCGCCCAGCTGGCGTTCCGAGACGCAGAGCTCTTGTCAGCCGCAAAAACCGGCGTGCTCGTCGCGAGTGGTTGCGCGGGCATCGTGAGCTTTGTGTACGGACGCTGGGCGATGCGAGCCTGATCGTCCTAGACGTCAGCCACCTTGTGGTTCGCTTCGTTGGCGAAGCGCCGCAAGGAGCCTTCCGATGCCAGCGCCGAGTACGTTGAGCACGACGGCTGTATCCCACACGGAAAGCGCCCACGCCGGCATCCGACGCAGGAGATGGAAGCCAATCACGACGGCGACGAGAACGAAAGACACGAACACGTCGATCGCGAGCCCAAGGTCGCCTCGCCCCTTCGTCTTCGTAAGCTTGGCGACGAGAACGTCGGAGAGACATACACCGCTCGTCCTGCGACGAAGAACGAGTAAGGAAGCGAGATTCGTCGAGTTGAGAAGTGCATCGACGGCGCCGAGCACCACGAGGGGATAGCCCAGCCACGCAAATGGGGGCAGGTCAATCAACACGAGGCCCGTCAGCACCTTGAAGGCGCAAAACGGGAGGCCGACGGTCATGATCTCCGTAGAGGGGAGAAGCCAAGACGAAACTTTCACAACAGCCGCGTACCACAAATGAGCGCGCTTCAGAATGTATCGGAGGGCACGACGCGTCCCACGCGCTCATGAACGATCCACGCCTCATACACGATCGGCCCCCCTTTCGAGCCGTGGTAACGTGCGCCCTGCATGCAACGGTTCGGTCGAGTTACCCTGGCGTCGGTGCTGCTCGTGGCTTGCGCGCGACCCGCAGCCTCGAGTGGCGCGTCGATTCTTCACGAGAACGAACCTTCCACGCACGCTACCGCTCGTACGGGCGGGGGCATCGCGCGCCAGAAGGAAACGTTGCGTGTCCAAGAGCGGCGTGGAGCGCCCATCGCGACGGGCTGTTCGTTCACAGGAAAGAACCGCGACGAGATTCAACTGTCGCTCGATGGAACGCCAGAGGGCATCTTCGCCAGGCTCTATCGCGGCGTAGACGTCATGCTCGACCTGGGCGCGCCGAACTCCGCAGGACGGCTCCGCGCGGACATCGACCACTTGCGATTCGACGTAACCGTTGCGCCGAACGACATCGCGCTCTACGCCAACCGACCGCTCGTACATCAAGGCGTCTTCCGGACGCTCGATTGGAAGCCGGTACGGGTGACGGCGATGGCAGCAGACCGCGAACACGTTCGCATCGTGCCCCTCTCGTGGGAAAGGCCCCTTCTCGTCGAGTTCAGGAAACCGACACCCTTCTTGGCGCGCTGCACGGACTTTGGCTTCGAACCCGGCCACTATGCGGCGCCGCCCTTCCACGACTTTCCACTCGCGTGGCTCGAGTCCAAGGTCGAGGGTCGCAGGATCACGGTCGCGACCTCACCGCACGGCCCGCCCGTGCTCGACGTCGCACACAGCGCGGCGGTCCATGCTTCGAAAGCAGCAGGACAAGCAAAGGTCTTCCTCGAGACGGAGGACGGTCTCTTCTTTGGCTTCACCGATCCGCGAGCGTTGTACGAACCTCCCGGAGGTCTCGGGCACGGCTCAGGCACGGGCACGGCCCCGCAAGCGGCGGCCGAGACGAGGTGCACCGCAGAGAGCGCTCTGTACGCGCTACGCGTGGCCACGCGCGAAGCGACGTTCGTCGCGACCATTCCCAAAGAGGCTCGATTCGACCCCAAAGACGACGTCCCTTTGCAAGCCGAAAATGGTCTTGAGTTCGTTTATGTCGACTTGTGGGAGCGCCTGAAGATCGCGCCCGGCTTTCGGCTCATCACCCCGAAGGGGCCCGCCGTGGAGTGCCGCCGACAGCTCACCCCTTGAAAGCCCTTTTTTGTCGCGGGATCCGTGAGCACCGCAAAAAGAATACGAGGCGGCGCCTTGCACGTTTCGAACTCTGTGCCATAGAGGCGTTCAATGAAAAACTCGACGCCCCTTGCCTCCACTGCGTTCGCCGCTCTCTCTGTCGCTCTCCTCCTCTCTGGTTGCGCGAGTGACACCGGAAGCGACGCTCCGAACGACAATGAGAGCGTGGGCCCCGAGATGACGGAGGAGACCACCGAGCAGAGCGGCGCCGAACTCGGCCGCCGCTACCATTTCGACGTGGTGAACCCGAGCGCGGAGTGGCGTCCGGGCTGCGGCATCGTCCGTGACGGTCAGCCGCCGTGCCAGCATGGATTGTTCTTGACGTTCACGAGGAACTACGCGGACCTCTACGCGGGGTACTCGATCCGCATCGACAACGCGCGCAACGTGATCACGGTCACGACGGATACGTGGTCGAACTCCACGGTGCACTCTCGCCGCGCGGTCCGCCCCGAAACGGTGAAATTGAACCCACCGAACCTCGCGTTCGACCGCCACTATGCCGTCGTCATCAAGAACTATCGAGGCAGCACGCTCGTCACGAACTGGGTGTACACGGCCCTCGCGCCCTGAGCGACGCCACCACCCCTCAATGCGTGGCCCACACGCCGAGCTCGTTCCCGAACGGGTCCGCGAAGTGGAAGCGACGGCCACCCGGGAACTCGAAGGGCTCCTTGACGATGCGACCGCCGGCCGAGCGAACTTTGCCGAGTGTCGCGTCGAGATCGTCTGAGTAGAGGACAACAAGAGGACCGCCAGAGGTTACGCGCGGAACTTTGCAGACCCCTCCACTCTCCCCTCCGCCGTGGCGAACGATGCCTGCATAGTCGGGACCATAGTCGTTGAACGCCCACCCGAACGCTTCGCGATAGAAGCGCTTCGCTTCAGCGACGTCGGTAACCGAAAACTCGATGTAGTCGATAGCGTGATGGACGTGGATCGCGGCGCCGTCGGACATGGTCCCTCCTCCCGCATCCATACCTAACTTTCGAGCGCGCGTCCACCTGACCCTTGCCTGGATGCTCGTGCGAGATGACAAGCGGTCATTCGTCGCGTCACTCCGGAGGCTTCCGTGCTTCCCGCGGCACGACGTAAGCCAGCCCGGCGCGAACGACCACGAATCCAGCTTTGCGAAAAGCTGCAACGTATCGGTACTTTGACGCTGGCTCGCCATCGATGAGAGGCAGCAGCACCGGCCTCTGGCGCTTGGCCCGCGCAATGAGCGCCTCCGCCATGCGCGTTGCGTGTCGTTCGCCATTCACTTTTTCGAAGGTCGTCAGCGATCCATTGCGATTGAGCCAGCCCAAGAGCTCACCCTCGTCGAGGATGACGCGCGTTCGTTGGGCGCGCTGCGGAGGGAGAGAGCTGGGGCCCGACGGAGCGGGCCACGGCAAGATGGCGCCATAGGGATTGGCGGGGTCTCGTGCTGCGAGAACCAAAGGGCCTGCCGCGCCGCTCGGAGGCGTGGTCGAGGGAGCGGGTGTTCGCAAACGCTCGTCCGTTCCCGGAAGGGCAAACTGTGTGGCACCGAGCCCGTCGATGAACATCCCCCGTCGCACCTCGCTACGTTCCTCGAGCTGCTTCAAGATCGAGTACAGCGACGAAAACCCTCCGGGCCACTCCTCGGCCGTCACGGCCTCGCGCGTGAGCACCCCATAGCGATCGAGAAGGAGCTTCGTCGCGTGAAGGCGCGACTCCGCTTCGCCAGGTGCGTGCCGCGTGCCAAACGCCGGATGATGCGGAACGAGCGACCAACGCCCTTCGATGCCGACGGGCGCCGCGCGGAAATTCTGGCCCATTCCTCGCCGCGGAGACTCACGCTTACGCCCTCGCAACTTCGAGCGCAGAGGCGCAAGGGTGTCATTCGTCACCTCGCCATGCGCGACCATTTCCCACAACGTCGAGAGAACCTCGCCTTTGAAGTCGCGTTCTCGACCGGCCAGCTCGGCGAAGAAGGAAGCTCCTCGCAGGACGAGATGCTCGCGCAGCCTCGCTGCGATCTCTCCCTCCGTGACGTCGATCGGCGGAGGACACAGAAGCAGAGACTCCGTCGCGTAGAGCGCGATCTCGTCACTCCCCCCCACGCCCACCCAGCGGAAAGCTCCCGAGATGAGCGCTTGGTCGAGATCGCCCGCGCGATACCCCGGGATGCGAGCGGGAAGGACAGCTTCTTCGAGGTCGGTGAGCGTGAGGGGATAGCCTTGGAGGCGGTCGAGCGCCCCGTAGAGCGTGGCGCCTTCGCGTTCGTCGTACGCGACGCCCTGCCACGACAGCAGGAAGCGTGCAAAGGTGGGATGTGACACGGGCTCGACGCGATTGCGTAGGGTCGCCAGTGTTTTTCGTTTCACCAGGCGCAAGACCTCGGCGTCGCAGAATTCCTCACCGCTGCCTCCCGGAAGAAACTCACCGCGTGCGAGCACTTGGCTGTCCACGAGGGACGACAACACCTCGTCCAAAGACCCGGCCGAAAGGCCATAGCGTCCGGCGAGTGCCGCAGCTGTGAAGGGGCCGTGCGTCTTCGCGTAGCGCACCACCAGTTCCCGAAGCGGACGCTCGCGGGGTTCGCGATAGACGGTAGGCACCCCCTGCGGAAGCGCGCAACCGAGAGCCTGTTCGTATAGCCCCGCATCCTCCGCCACGACGAAGCGCTTCCTCCGTTGGATGAAGATGGGGAGAACGGTCTTCTCCGACAGGGCCATCGTGAGATGGGGAGAAGCATCTGGTGCGCGTGCGAGCAGCTCGTCTTCGTCCAAGTCGCCCACGATGCGGAGGAGGTCTTGCACTCCCTCCGCACTCGAGACGGAGCGGTCGAAACGCTGCAGGTGGCGTTCGGTTTGGGCGAGCAGTTCCACGTCGAGAAGCTCACGGAGCGCAGCCTCGCCGAGGAGTTCGCGTAGCTGCTTTGCGTCCACCGTCAGCGCCTGGGCCCTGCGCTCCGCAAGGGGCAGGTCACCGTCGTACACGAACGTCGCAAGGTACGAGAAGAGGATGGACGCCGCAAACGGCGATGGTGACTCCGTGTCCACGACCTTCAACCGCACCTCCCGCGAGCGGATGCGTGTGAGCAGAGTCGATAACGCCGCCACGTCGAAGACATCCTTCATGCACTCGCGATAGGTCTCCAGAATGATGGGAAATGACGGATACCGCGACGCCACCTGCAAGAGATCGCTTGCGCGCTTTCGCTGCGCCCACAGAGGCGTGCGCTTCCCGGGCCGTCGCTTGGGCAGAAGCAACGCCCTCCCCGCCGCTTCCCGGAACCGAGCCGCGAAAAGCGAACTGTCTCCCAGCGTGCGAAAGAGCAGGTCTTCGAGTTCTTCCGGCGAGGGCAAGAATTCGAGAACGTCTGGCGCCTCGCCAAGGTCGGGCACGCGCAGAGCGATGCCATCGTCGAGTGCGACGGGTTCGACGTCTATGTCGAAACGCGCCCTCGCCTTCGCACGGATGCACATGGCGAGCGGGATGTGAACCTGCTTTCCGTATGGAGAAAGAATGCAGACACGGTAGTCACCGAGCTCGTCGCGCAATCGTTCGACCACGATGGTGCGATCCGTAGGGAGTACGCCGGTCGCTTCTTTCTGCTCCTCGATGTAGGCGACGAGCGACTCGGCCGAGTCCGAATCCAGGTCGGCCGCGAGTGCGCCGAGACCGTTCGCGCCCACCTCTCGAAGGGTACGTCCGATCGCCTCACCGAATTCGGCGCTCCGACCGAGCCCGTCACCCCGCCAGAACGGCATCTTTCCGGGCTCGCCGGGGGCGGGGGTGACAACGACCCGCTCATGAGTGATGCGCTGGACTCTCCATGAGGACGCGCCGAGCAAGATGATTTCGCCTTCGCGCAGCTCGAACACCATCTCCTCATCGAGCTCGCCGACGCGGCGGCTCTTCTTCGAGTCCGTCTCTTCCCCATCCAATACGACCGTGTAGAGACCACGCTCCGGAATGGTTCCGACGTTCGTCACGGAGAGCAGCCTCGACCCCTTCCTTGCACGAAGCTCACTTTTGACGCGATCCCAATGGATCCGCGGTCGGAGTTCTGCGAACTCCGTCGACGGGTAGCGACCCGAGAGCATATCGAGCACGCCATCGAAGCTCTCGCGCGGAAGCTCGTGAAAGCACGCACAGCGACGTACGACCTCGTAGAGCGCGGTCGGGTTCCAATCCTCCATCGCCACCATTCCCACGATGTGCTGCGCGAGAACGTCGAGCGGGTTTCGCAGATACCTCGTGCGTTCGACCGCGAGCTCGCGCATGCGCAAAAGTGCCGCCGCCGAGGCAACCAAGTCGCCGCGATGCTTCGGCATGAGAATGCCCTTCGGCACGCCCCCCACTTCATGATTCGACCGGCCGATGCGCTGCAGCCCCGAAGCCACACTCGGCGGCGCTTCAATCTGCACAACCAGCTCGACTGCGCCGATATCCAGTCCGAGCTCCATCGAGGCGGTCGCGACGATGCACGGAAGGACGCCGCTCTTCAGGTCTTCCTCGGCTCGACTGCGCTCTTCGCGCGCCAGGGAGCCGTGATGCGCGAGAGCGAGCGACTCACCCGCTGCTTCGTTGATTTCTCGTGCCATGCGCTCTGCAAGGCGCCGGCTGTTGACGAACACCATCGTCGTCCGATGGCTCTTCACGAGCTCCACGAGCCGCGGAACGATAGCGCTCCATTGAGAGTTCGCCCTTGGCTGGCGATCGGATTCGTTTCGTTCAGTGCTGACGAACCGCCCTCTCCTACCTTTCCTTTGCAAGGCGGTCTGCTCCATGAGCGTCGCCTGCATGGGCAAGGGGCGCGGCATCTCGACCCGCAAGTCAAAGTTTCGCTTGCGGCTCACGTCGACGATGGTGACGGGACGCGGGGTTCCCTCGGCGGTAAAGCCTCCGAGCAGGCGCGCGACTTCGTCGAGGGGTCGCTGCGTCGCGGAGAGACCGATGCGCTGAAACGACTTTCCTTGGCGCAGTTCTTCGAGGCGCTCGAGCGCGAGAAAGAAGTGTGCGCCCCGTTTCGTCGCCGCGAGCGCATGAATCTCGTCGATGATGACGGTATCGACCGATGCCAGCATGTCGCGAGCAGAAGACGTGAGCATCAGCGCGAGCGATTCCGGCGTCGTCAGCAAGATGTCTGGCGGTGCTTTTCCCTGTAGTACGCGGTCCTTGGCTGGCGTGTCGCCACTACGCACCGCGATGCGAACGTCGTGAAACGAGACGCCCGCTTCGCGCGCGGCTTCGGTAATTCCGCCGAGCGGAGCGCGTAGATTGCGTTCGACGTCGACCGCGAGCGACTTCAGGGGCGACACGTAGAGGACGCGACAGCGCGCTTCCTTTGGTGGTGCAACCTCGAACAGGAGGCGATCGGACGCCGACAGGAACGCCGCTAGGGTCTTGCCGGAGCCCGTGGGCGCGAAGAGCAATGTCGAGGCTCCGTCGCGGATCGCCGACCAGCTCCGTGCTTGCGCTTCCGTCGGCGCCTCGAAGTTGCTCGAGAACCACCGCGCGGTGGGCGCAGAAAACGCTTCGAGGCTTTCGGCAAGCAAAGGCTTCTTGGCAGGCTTCGGCTTGCCGCGACTCATGGCTGCTCCTTGGAGGTTGCTACCGAGAGAATGTACTCGCACCCTTGGCATCGTGGACAGAAGTAGGTCGACCTCCGCGATGCTCCCTGTCGACGCATGTCGATGCGTGTCCCGCAATCGTAGCAAGGTTCGTCTTTGCGTCCGTACACCGACACGGAGCGTCGAGGGCTCAATCCGTCGAAACGGGTGACGCGTCCTCGTGGTGTCGCATCCACGTTGAATCGAAGTACGGACGTGGCATCGAGCACCAGCGCGAGGAGCTGTTCGTTCGTGAACGACGCTACGGTCGCGAAAGGATCGTACTTCAGTCGAAAGAGGACTTCGCTTTTGACGACATTGCCGATACCGGCGACGGCCCCTTGATCCATGATGGCCTCGCCGAGAGGTCGGTCGCCTTGCGCGCGCAGCGAAGCGACGACCACATCGAGGTTCGGATCGGCCGAAAGCAAGTCCTCGCCGAGCGCAGAGAGAATGGGGTCCTGCGCGATCGCACCGGTCCTCAAGACGCGAACGCGTGGCACCCGATAGCCAACCACCTCCGCGCGCTCGAGAGAAAGGGAAAACGCCACGAACTGCGCCCCGCGCCGCTTGCGCTCGCGGGCAGCATAGCAATGCACCAGTCCTGTCATGCCCATGTGTGCGTGGAGGGACATGGCGTTGTCGAAGTGCACGAGCAAGTGCTTGCCCATCGCCTCCACGCCCACGACGCTCGCGCCTTCGAATGCGCCGAGCGAAAACTCTGCACGTCGGATGCGAAGTTCGCGCACTTTTTCGCCGACGATTCGCGGACGCAGCACATTCGCAAGCCGATGTATCGTGTCGCCTTCAGGCACGTGCCCCGTCCAAGCAAAGGTGATGCCGTGAAGGTGGCCCAACGGTTGCACTTCCACACGCGATGAAGAGCGACTGGATCGGCTGGCTCAGTTCCGGCATCTTGATTGTCACGCTCGTTCACCAAATTCGAAAGCAGTGGCGCGAGGGCCGAAGTGAAGGTGTGTCACCCTGGCTCTTCGTGGGGCAGTTTGTCGCCTCCCTCGGCTTCGCAATCTATAGCGCACTCGTGCACAATTGGGTCTTCACGGTGACCAACGGGATTCTCGTCCTGAATGCCGCCCTTGGCAGCGTCATCACGGCATACCATCGCGCGAAGAGCAGGAGAGACAGAGCCTAGAGCGCAGTCGTAACCGTTCCCGTAGACGTTCCCGTCATCTGTCGCGTCTCGAGCGACGCCTGCACCGGCTCCAGCGTAACCCCAAAAAAGTGCTGCACGGCGTGATCGATTTCTCGGAGGAGCCTCCCCTTGGTCTTCGAAGCTGCTCGGAGCCAGCAGCCCCCGTTCCGAGGATCACCACCATGAATATTCGCAGTCTTGTCGTCGCTTTGCCGTTCGCCATTTTCGCCGCCTGCTCGAGCGGAGGGACAACGGGCGTCACCTGTCCGACCAACTCCACACTGACGTACGAGAATTTCGGAAAGAGCTTCATGGCAAGCAACTGCACGCGCTGCCACGGTGGTCGCGAGTCGCCGTCGCTGCTCACCGTGGAGAACATCCGCGCGCATGCGGACGAGATCGACTCCGAAGCAGGCGCAAGCGCGACCGTGACAAACACGCGCATGCCCGAGGATGGCTCGGTATCTCTGGCGGACCGCAAGAAACTGAGCGAGTGGCTCGCTTGTGGAGCTCCTTGACCTTCTTGACGAAACGTTCATCTCGAGGAGGCGAAGAGCGCGGGAAATTTCCGCGTTTTCGCGCGGTGCAGGCCGGTGTTCCAAGCTACATTTCAAACATGACTCCGCGCCGCAGGCCCATCCGCCTTCGACCACCTTTCGAACTCACCTTCGCTTTCGTCGTGGCGCTGGTCACGCTGCTGTTTGCTGCGCTCGGCGCAGGCTGTAGCGATGGCGTGAGGGGTCCGCTCGGCGTGAACTCGGGCGGAACGATCGATGCTGCCCCGGCCCCGTTCTTTCCTCCCCCGACACCGGACGCGGGCACGAGCGCGGACGCGAGCGACGATGCGGCCGCCGACGCGAACAGCAACTCGTTCAACGTTCTCGAAGCCGTTTCAACTTCTCCGACCAAGGTAGTCGTCACCTTCGATGCCCCGCCGACCGCTTCGGAGGCGACCGATCCGACCCACTACGATATCGGTGGCCTCACCTTGTCAGCGCCCACGCTGGCCGGCAATAGCGTGACGCTCACGACGACCACTCAGTCGAGCGGGTCGTATGCCCTCACGGTGACGGGCGTCACGCGCGCCAAAGATTCGGCGCCGCTCGACACGGCAACCGCGGCGTTCGACGGAAGAGCGCCCTTCGCCGTGACGAGCGCAACCGCGACGGATGCCGCGACCGTCCTCGTTACTTTCGACGCGCCTCCCACCACGGCGCAAGCCACCACGCTCGCCAACTACAGCATCGTCGGCCTCACGCTCATCGGCGTGCCCACCCTCAGCGGCAACACGGTCAAGCTCCACACCTCCGCGCAACTGGGGCAGTCGTACACGCTGACCATATCCAACGTGACGCGCGCGGGCGATTCAGAACCGCTCGGCACCAAGGTCGTGATGTTCGCGGGCATTGCGGCTCACGTTCCGACGGTAACCTCCGTCATCGTAGACTCCACGAGTCCCAACAACGGGACAACTCCCTACAACACGGGGACGACCACCGTCACACTTGGCGGGACAGACTTCTCGACGGTCGATTGCATCTCTGCCCAAAAGGGCGTACGGCTCGACGACAAGGATGGCGTCGACGTCCTGGCAGGCACGCGGGCAACCTCCTGCACCATCCTCTCCGACACGGAGCTGACGGTCACCTTCCCTGCGGGCATTCGGACGAATGGGGCAGCGGGTTGGAACGTCATCGTCACGAACCCCGTCGGCAGCAATGCGACGAGCGACCTTCCCTTCACTCCGGTCGCGGGTCTCCTCATCAGTGAGGTCTACACGGGTTCGGGCGGCGCCGCCGATCACGAATTCATCGAGCTCTACAATCCTACCGGTGCGCCCATCGACACGAAGGCTGCTGGTATCGGCCTCAAGCTTCACGTGCGCACGAGCGCGGGGGTCGACACCGCAAAGACGCTTACGCCGGTGACGTCTGGCATCATCCCGTCTCATGGCTTTCTGCTCCTCGCATCGAGCGTGAGCGACGCGGGAGACCCGTGGTTCGCGCACCGCGACTACACCTTTCCAGCAGCGCTCGTCGCGAACGGCGGGGTGTACATCAGCTTGAGCACGACCGAAAACGCGAAAGTGATCGACAAGGTGGGCTGGGGAACGCAGGCTGCGTTCGGCTTCGAGACCACGGCTGCGCCCAGCATCGGCAGTGACGAGAGCATCGAGCGGCGGCCCGCGGGCGGAAACGGCCACACCGTAGACTCGGACTCGAACGCGGACGACTTCACTGACCCATCCACGACCATCACGCCGCGCGGAATTGCCGACGGGCCAGAACCCTGAATCTCCGTCCGACCTGGCATCCGTGACATTTCGCCACGCCTCGGTTGGCCTCCCTTTCGCATGTTTCGCGAGATGGACTGCGATGTGGTCGTGCTTGGGGCTGGAATGGCCGGTCTTGCAGCGGCAAGATGCCTAACGCGCGGAGGCTTGAGCGTCATCATTCTCGAAGCGCGGAAGACCAGGTGGGCGTGTACGCACACTACGTGATTTCGCCACGCCGGAGCCCGTCGAGTTCGGTGCGGAGTTCGTGCACGGCAGCGCTCCGAGAACGCTCGAACTCGCACACGCGAGGGGGATGACCGTTCATTCGTTCCTCGGACCGCGTTGGGTGCGGCTCCGAGAGGCTGAGCTCGAGTGCGCGAACGACTACGACGAACGACTCAGTGCCGCGCTCACTCGACTCCTTCGAACCGTGAAGCACGATGTTTCCGTCGCGGAACTCATCCGCCGCTCGCGTCTCGACGCCAGACGGCGGGAGCTTGTGCTCTCGTTTCTGCAGAACTTCCTCGCGGTGCCGGTCGAAGCATTGAGTGCTTCATGGCTCGCGGAGGTGGGTGCCGAGCCTCCCGGTCCCGTGAAGCGTCTCACCGGAGGCTACGGCCCGCTCGCAGCGCATCTCGCGCGCGAAGCCGAGCCGTGCCTGCGTCTTGGCAGCAGAGTGAGCCGCGTCGACTGGAAGACCGAGAGCGTTCGCATCGGCCTCGAAAGTATCACGGGGCAATCGGATGTCGTCTCGGGGCGCGCGGTGCTCGTAACCCTCCCCGTGGGCGTGCTCACGGCCCCCGAGGGTGCCGAAGGCAGCATCGTGTTCTCACCCCCGCTCGGCACGACGCATCGGCGTGCCCTTGGTCAGCTCGTGATGGGGCATGTGGTCAAAGTGGTATTGCGCTTTCGAGAGGCATTCTGGCGCTCCAAGAAGTACGAACGAGCCGCCTTCTTCCAAGACGCAACGAGCCCCTTTCCGACGTTCTGGACTGCGCTCCCCAGCGATGCGCCCATGGTGACCGCGTGGGCGGGTGGTCCTTCGGCCGAGCATCTCCGCGGAATGGATGCGCGTGCACTCGCGAAGATCGCCGTGGATGCGTTCGCGCGGCTATTGGGATTCGACGAACGGAAAGCGCACGGCCTCCTCGAAGCCGTATTCGTCCACGATTGGAGCAGTGACCCGTTCACGCGCGGCGCGTATGCCCACCCGCTCGTGGGCGGTGCGGGAGCTCCTCGTGATCTTCGGCGTCCGATCGGTGGGACGATCTATTTCGCAGGGGAGCATACGAGCGAAGCCGGAACCATGGGCAGCGTAGAAGGCGCCATCGAAAGCGGAGAACGCGCTGCAGCACAGATTCTTCTCGGAACGTCGAGCGCCGCCAAACGGTCCCGAGCGAAGCATGCGTCTCATGATAATGCACTTGACTGATTCGTTTCTGCGCATAGCCTCCTTGAGCTATGCGCAAAAACTTCGCCTTTCTCGCCGTCGTCACGACCTTTTCAATCGCCTGTTCGTCGACTGCCGTGAAAGGCACCAGCGACGCCGGAACAGGAACGGATGGGGGTGGGGCGACGGATGCAGGAGGGGGCAATGACCTCGGCTCGTTCACGATGGAATGTGGGACCACGACCAAAGACTTCACGTTCGATGCGAACAAGACCGAGCTGTTCCGGTTCGATGCCACGTGGAAGACGACCAATGGCGACTCCGTCCCCGAATTCGTCATCGTGGGGCCCGACGGCCAGGAAATCTCGGTCGCTGGGAATTCGCTCGGTAGCAGCCCTGGTCTCCTCACGACGACGCCGAAGACAACGACGCTCGTTCACGACTTCTTCACGGCGGGAAAGCACACGCTTCGCTTCCGCAACACTCCGCCCGGCTGCAACCCCATCGTCGTCACCGCCAGCTACACGCGCGTCAAGCCTGCAGCAACGAATCTCACGCGCGAGACCGCAATGGCACTCACGAAGGGACAGGCAACCTCCACGCACCAAGGCTGCACGGAGCGCTGGTACAAGCTGAACGCAACCGCGGGCGAAGAAGTCAACGTCGTGATGACGGGCAACCGCTATGAAGGCGTTGCGACAGACATCTTCGTCCCCTTCACGATGGACCTCTTCGACGGCACGGGCTCTCCCGTCATCGTGAGCGGCAGCGGCGTGACCATGACCGGACCGCTGGGTGACAACGGAAGCGAAGTCAAACTCAACTTCACCGCGGAGTCGACGGACACCTTCTTCGTCAAGGTGAGCGAATCCGGGTGCATCGCCGCGCCTGCAACGTACAGCATCAAGTACTGATTCGGACGCTCTGATTCGGCCGTGCTAAGGTGCGGCCGTGACCAGCGCTTCTTTCGGTGTTCGTTTTCACGAAAACGTCCACGGCATCTACTTCGACGATCTCGACGCGTTTCAGATTCTGCACAACGCGCGCTACCTGCTTCTGTTCGAACGCACGATTGGGTCGTTTTGGCAGCGGCTCGGTTGGGGTTCTTGGCGCGACATGCAGCGCAACGCGGACGCACAGCATCTCGTGCGTGCCAACCACATCGAGTATCTCCGCCCGGTGACGGGCACGGGCGAAGTTCGCGTCCGTATCTGGGTGGAGAAGCTGGGAACGAGCAGCGTCGTGTTCGGGTTCTGCGTCATGCCGATGGACGAAGACATCGACTACGCGGTCGGCACACGCGCCCTCGTGCGCATCGATCTCGAAACGAGAAAGCCCGTCCCTTGGACGCAGGCCTTCCGTGACCAGCTCGGCCCGTATCTTCGTCAGAGCCGGCCCCAGGCTCCCTGAGGCAGCGAAACGCGCTTTCCCGGCGCAGCTTCACGTCGCTGGACGCGCCGCTTTCGCCAGGTCTACCAGCGTCTCGTAGTGCGCCTCGACTTCCGTGAGCCCCACGGAACTCATGAACGACGAGAAGGCGAAGTGCGGCAAGAGCGTTCCCCAATGCGACAGCCAACTGGGCCGATGGCGAGGGCGCGATAGCAGCCCGTGGGTTCGCAGTTCGACGAGCGCAGCGATATCCTCCAAAGCGATGCGCCCCGAGACGATCATTTCGACTTCGTCTCGAAAACCTGCGCGCACGAAGACGGACAGAAACGAATACACCTGGAGCAGCCCCGCGAGGTAGCACGCATCCTTCGTGAACGGCGCTCCCCCCTCCACGAGCCCGCCACGACAAACGCGAGCGGCGTCGAAGTATGCGTCACGCGGAGCCACACCGCGTGAGACGAGGTAGCGATGCAGATCGATGAAGCTCGCACCGTCCTCCGCCATTTCAACCATCTTCACCCGCACCGCTAGGCGCTCGAGGCGTGAGGTCGCGAGCGCGTGGTGGTAGAGCTCTGCGAAGACAGCGAGGCCTTCCTGCGTCGGCGTCGTACGAGGTCCGCCCGCCTTGAGGAACGGCGCACGCTCCTGTTCCGCTCCATTTCGCGCAGTGAACGCGTGGGTTTCCACCTCGTGAACGAACAAGCCCTCTGCCTCCCAAGGCTCGAACGTGGCATCGGGCCGGATGCGAACGCGGGACATGCCCGCAATCGCCTTGGACGTGCACCTCTCGTCCAGGACGACGTCGATGTCGATGCTCGGCCGGTGCCTCGCGATACGCTCTTCCAGCTCCGCCGCGAGGTCGGCAGCCGAGACCTTCTTCGGGGCGCGATCGGTCGCCTCGTCCCAGCCGATCACTTGGAGGCGCTCCAGCAGATGGTTCGCGAGGTCGACGTTGCTGAGGCGACCCCAAAATTTCGTGCGTGCGCTCCCGTAGATATCCGCAGAGATTGCGCCAAACGCCTTCGTACCGGCCGCGAGGAGCATGCGGTTGCGATCGACGGCCGACAAGACCGCCCCACGCAGGAACACGGAGATGGGCTCGTCCCCCGCACAGGTCTCCGCGAGAGCGCCGAGTCGTACGTTCTCGTCTTCCAGCGCGTCGCGATCGATGTCGTACGTCGGCGTGGGCAACTTCCTGCACTGCGACGCGAAGAAGGCCTCTTCGACCGAACGGGGCCACGCGATGTCGTCGAGCAGATTGCCCTTGGATCGAAGGCGAGTCAGCGCCTCCGCTACCCGCTCCAGCATCTCTCGCGCTCTCTCTCGCTCCATGCGCGCATTGAAGCACGGCGTTTGCGTCGCCACCACGGGGTGTTCGGTCCGAGAGACGCGTCAGCCTCGCTGGGTCTCGAGCTTGCCGCTCGTATCGAAGCGCCACTCACGGGCCCCCACGCGAAGAATCGTCGCTGCCTCCGTACCAGCGGGGGTCGTCCACCAGCCCGAAATCCGAGCGGGGGCGTCCCTATCGAGTCCGCTCGTGTCGAACTTGAAGGTGATGCGTCTCCCGGCGCAATCGAGTGAAACGAGGTTCTGCCCGATGAATACGAACGTCGCAGGCTCTTCACGCATGTCGAAGCTCTGGCCCGCGAGCAGCCGCGTGCGCCAGAGCTCCGCGTTGCGCGCGGGAGCCTTCTGCCATCCTTCACGCATCTGAGCAGCAAGCACGAACGGCTCGAGCTCGGGAACGAGCTTCGACATCTCGGGAGCCAGTGTGATGAGCAACGTGCCGATGAATTCGATCGCCCGATCGAATTGCGCGTCCGACTCGAAAGCTCGAAACTGCTCTCCCGTGTGCGTCCAGGGCAGTTGTTGGGCGTCGGGGTACGGCAAACGCAGCGAGAGCTCGCCACCTGGGAGCCCCTTCCCTTCTCGCATCACATCCAGTCGCCAGTGGAGCGAGCAACGTCCCCCCGTCACGTGGGTCCACAGCGTCAGTGTCACCTCGACGTCGTTCGGCAGGTCCCTGACGAAAGTCTGCGCCGTAACGCCAACTTTCACCGGGTGTCCGTAGGGACGTGCCTCGAAGCCGAGCGCGTTCGTGAACTCGCCGAGGTGCTCCTGAACCGTGGACGCGAACCTGCGCGAAGCGTCCGAGCGTTCCGTCATGCAGCGAAACGTACCATGGAACGGGGCTCTCCGATGAGCCTCGTTCGGATGAACCGAGTCGGTGGATCTGCCTCGAACCAGTTGGTGTCCGAACGTCTCTGGGGCTACGTGCGTGCCTGTAGTCTACCGACTCACGTGCGGTCGCTCTGCTCCATTGCAGGGCCGCGAGAATTTCACACGCAGCATGAAACATGCTTGCACATTCACGTGCATATTACACTCAATAAGACTGCGGCACGCCGGTTGCTATTCAATCGTGCGGAGGCAACGATGAAGATCACCATCCATTTGCTCGCTCTCGCCACGGTCGCTTTCGGGATCTCTGCGTGTGCGGCGACGACGGAAGACGCGGAAGTAACCGGTCAATCCGAAGAAGCCATCGCAGCGCCCGTCGTTGGTCCAACGGGCGGTCAGGCAAGGTACTACTCATACGTTTGCCAGGAAGTGACGGGAACGCAGTGCGCGCAGGGCCATTGTGGATGCAGCTCGAGTGGCTGCGGCAATGCAGGTGCGGGCAATTGCACGAGCCATGCATCCTGTAGGTACAGCCTGGTCTCGGATTGCAGTCGGGTGGCACCCACGCCCTCGGGTCAACCGGCCAAGGCGGCTCCGCGCCAAACGCCGAAGAGCGCGAGCAAGCAGGTGTATACGTGCAAGAAGGTCGGCAGCATCTCCGATTGCGGCTCGTCGTGCGGCGATCCGATCGGAGCGCTCGATCAGTGCTCGAACGCGGGCGTTACGCGGAACATCGAGTGTACGGCGGTCGCCGGCAGCTCCTGCAGCTAAGCTGTGGAAGCTTCCTCCGAGAAAGCAAAAGCCCGAGCGGCCAGCGTCGCTCAGGCTTTCGTGGCAGCTCCCCGTCGCGGTCGTCGATGAGACGTGTCGCGACAGGAGAGCGGGTCAGCGCTCAGTCACACTTCGCCGCCCAGATGGCCGAGTTCTGGAAGAGGCGTTTTGCGTTCGTGTCTTGCGAGATGCTCGTGCCGTTCCAGCCTACTGCGAAGGGCGCGTGTACCTGGCGCCCCACGTTCCCTGCGGCGTCGCGGGCATAGAGAGCCCCCGTGCCCGTCGCGATGGTGAGTACGTTGGCCTTCGCCGGTCCGTTGTCGTAGCCAAAGTTGCCGGGAACCGTGAAGTTCGCCGGGAGACCACGCCAGAGCGGGTGATTCTCCATACCGGCGGCCACCGTGGAACTCGCCGGACCTTGAATGGGGCTCGTCGCTTGCTTCATGGTGAGCGGCGCAAGCGTCGTCCACTGACCTTCCGCATTGACGTGGTATTGCGCCCACTCCGTGAGCACCACACCCACGCCCGCGTTGTTCGCGGCGACGATGCCCGTTTGCCCCGCCGCGGACATGTCCGTGGGCCATTGATCGCCGTCGAGCACCATGACGGCGTTGAATGTATTGGCCGCCGGAACGTTTTGATACGTCGTGGCAGAGGCAACCTTCGTCACCGTGAGGCCCACGTCCGTGAACGCCGTTTCGAAGAGGTCCGTCTCCGCGTTGCCGCAACCGAGGAGGAGGACCTTTCCGGAGACACACGTGCACGACACTTTGACGTTCGTGACATCGGCTGCGGCAACGTTACCCATGTCGTTGGTGACCGTGCAGTCACGATTGGCCGGCTGCGTCTTGACGGTGACCTTGTAGGCGCCGCCGGTTACGATGCGTGTCGGGAACGAAAAGTTGGGGTAGCCCGCGGTCGCTTCGGTGATCGTGATGTCGTCGCCAGCGTTGTTCTGGAGGACGAGCGTCTTGCCCGCCCCGAGATTGCTGATGGTTCCACCGACGAGGTATGCGTCCTTGCAGTTGATCGCGACGTCCGTGATGTCGGCATTCGTCACGGGTCCGGAGCCCTTGGTCACCGTGCAGATTTGATTGGGGTTCGTGGGCTGTACCTTCACCTTGACGTCGTAGGCCGCGCCGCTCGCGACCTTCTGGGCGAAGGCGAAGTTCGGGAAGCCGGGTGAGGACGAGTTGATGACGGTCGAGTCGCCGCCGTTGTTTTCGATGGTCACGCTCGCTCCAACACCGAGGCCCGTGATGGTTCCCTTGATGGAGTATGCGTTCGTTGCGCACACGACCTTGACGTTCGTGACGTTGGCATTGCCGATCGTTCCGGTGCCGTTCACCACGCTGCAGGTCTGCGTCGCGTTCGAAGGCTGCGTCTTGACAGTGACCGCATAGGCGGTGCCAGTGGCCAGCTTCGTCGTGAACGCAAAGGGCGTCGCAGGCGGACCTGCGTCGCCAGACGATGCGGGTTTGTTGACGACGACCGTTTGGCCACCGTTCGAGACCTGGAGTTCGAGCCCGGAACCCGCGAGGTTCTCGACAGTACCACTCACTGAAAACGTAGCGACGCCCGAATCGGTGCCGGAGTCTTTCGCGGTACCGCCGTCGGTAGAACCGCTGCTGCCACTGTCGATGGTCGTGCCGGAGTCTTCGGGGTCGGGTGTGCCATTCGGGCTATCTCCGCCGCACGCTGCGGCCAAACCCACTGCACACAAACCAAAAAGTCCCAAAAGAGAAAGCGTTCGCGGAGTCGTCATCGAAGTACCTCGTGTCCAAGAAAACAGAGCGCCCAATGTACCTGGTTCGCGGGCTATTCCAGAAGATTCGTCCGGGTCACATCGGCGCAACGGAGCATCGCGCGACCGCAACGCTATCGACCTGCAGGGGGCGTGCTTCGGAAACTTCCGCTGGG
Source organism: Polyangiaceae bacterium (assembly GCA_046351415.1). Taxonomy (GTDB): domain Bacteria; phylum Myxococcota_A; class Polyangia; order Polyangiales; family Polyangiaceae; genus JABFRG01. The sequence goes on from JAXLYO010000018.1 coordinate 39,550, forward strand.
ACGGTGACTCGATGCGACCGTCTCTCGAGCCCAAAGCTCCGCGGCGAGGTCTTCTACCGCACGGCGCAATCGATGGCGATACGTGCCAAAGGGCATGCGCAGCTCGGACGCGATGGCCTCTTGCTTCGCGGGCGGTCCGAGAAACGCCGCGCGGAGAATCTGTGAGCTCGCGGCGTACCCCGGTTGCAGCCTTCGGTCCACTTCGTCGCCCCTCGACGGGAGCACGTCTCGAACAAGACGTGCTCCCTTCCTTGTCTCCACGCCGGGAGACGCCGACCTTGGCCGAGCAAATCGAGGCGTTCGAGCAGAGAGAGGATCGAGCCGGTCCTACTTCGCCTTGTCGCTTCCCTTCACTTCCTTGAAGTCGATTGTGCACATGTCGACACCGTCGTCGGGGCAACCACTGCAACCGATGTTCGAGCCGCCGTCGACCGTCGTGACGATCATGGCGCAAGTGGGACAGCCGCTGCACGTTACGGTGTACTGCTTCGCCTTCTGAGCGGTACCGCCGGTCACCGTGATGATGGCCCCGGCAGAAGTCTTGGAAAGCGACGCGCCGGCGCGCAGGACAAGACGCTGCTTTCCGTCGGTCGTGAGAACTTCGTCGATGGGCGCCCCCGCGATGCCGGACTTGATGACGATCGTCGCCGTGCACTTCTCGCAGCCGTCGCACGTCGCATATCCCTGATGCAGCGAGAGCTTGCATGCATCGCAGCCGCTGCAGGTGACATGCGCAGTGGGGTCACCCACCGCGACCCCCTTTGCGTCGACGATACCAATCGTACCATCGGACCGGCGGACAAACGCGTAGCCGGGGTTGGGCTCGAATGCCTTCTTTCCATTCGGCAGCGTCTTTTCGTGAAACGCAGCGCGCAGCGCCTTCAGTGCGGCCCGCGACGACAACAGGTTCGTACCCGCTGCGGCCGCCGGTCCCGCCTCAGCGCGCGCGCGCCCGGGACTCGCGGCAGACGCGAAGCACACGGCAGCAAAAGCAAGATACTTCCAAGAACGATTCAGGTGCATATTCGGTCCTCCAAAGTGGGAGACGCGACCCGCGTCTCTCGAAGGGAGTGTACTTCGCGATCCATCTCCGCCAATGCACGCGAGGTGCTTTGCAACGAAGTGTCAGTCCATGAAGGCTCGGTCTCGCACGTGGACCATCGGAAGTCGCGAGCTCAGGCGCAACGAGGTCCGGGCGACACGAAGATCGAGACGAAGCGCGCGGACCACGACCTGCTCTCTGGATTCGTCTCTACGGGGCCGAGCTCGGTGTGGCTCTCTCCGCTCTCGGGCGGCGATGGGCATCGTGTTCCCGGCTCAGGTCGGACGACGAGCCAGCCGCTGGCAGGTCCGCCGCCCGCGGCTGGCGCGAAGAAACCCACAAAACCGAAAAGATTCGGCGAGGAAACCTCACCGAATCTCAGTCGGGGCGAGAGGATTCGAACCTCCGACCCCTAGACCCCCAGTCTAGTGCGCTAACCAGGCTGCGCTACGCCCCGAACAGCGCGGAACCTATTCGACCGGCCCGCGAGGAGCAAGGCTTTTTCGGCGTTTGGGGGGGCGAAGGGGGCCACTCGGGGGCCGCGGCGGCCCGGGCACGAGGCTGGGCACGAGGGCGCCGGGTCGTGTAAAAAGCCCGGTATGCGCATTTCCGTCGTCGGCGGTGGCCCTGCGGGGCTCTACTTCAGCATTTTGCAGAAGAAGCGAGCTCCAGAGAGCCGCATCACCCTGTACGAGCGCAATGCGCCCGGCGAGACGTTCGGCTGGGGCGTCGTGTTCTCGGACGAGACCCTATCGTTCTTCGAGGAGGCTGACCCCGAGACACACGTCGAGATCACCAAGCACTTCCAACACTGGAACGACATCGAGATCCACTTCAAGGGGCGCACGGTGCGGACGACCGGCAACGGCTTCTCCGGCATCTCTAGGAAGACACTCCTCGACATCTTGCGGGCACGTGCCGAGGGGCTCGGGATCGAACTTTACTACCGGAAGGAGCTCTCGTTCGAGGGCGACTCCCCCTTGAAGCCGTTCGAGGGTTCGGACCTCATCATTGCCGCCGATGGCGTGAACAGCTTGCTCCGGAAGCGCTACGCGAGCGCCTTCCAGCCGACCGTCGACGTTCGTCGCTGCAAGTACATCTGGCTCGGCGTGAAGAAGGTCTTCGACGCGTTCACGTTCCTCTACGAGACGTGCGAGGCGGGAACCTTCCAGGTACATGCGTACCGCTTCGACGAAGACACGAGCACGTTCATCGTCGAGACCGACCCGGAGACGTGGACTCGCGCGGGTCTCGACCGCATGCCAGAGAGCGATCAGCTTCGATTCCTCGAACGGCTCTTCGCCCGCTACCTCGACGGCAAACCCCTCTTGCCCAACAAGTCTTCTTGGCTGCAGTTTGGCACGCTCAAGTGCAAGACCTGGAGCCACGACAACATGGTGCTCCTCGGCGACTCTGCCCACACCGCGCACTTCTCCATCGGCTCGGGCACGAAGCTCGCCATGGAGGACGCGATCGCACTCACGGGTGCGCTCGAACGGCACTCGAACCTACGCATTCCGGAGGCCCTCGTCGCCTACGAGCAAGAGCGCCGCATCATCGTCGAAAAGACGCAGGCAGCCGCCCAAGACAGCCTCTCGTTCTTCGAGAACACGAGCCGGTACATGCACATGGATCCGCTCGAGTTCTCGTTCCGTCTGATGACGCGCAGCAAGCGCATCGGCTACGAGAACATGGCCGTGCGCGACGCGCAGTACGTCGAACGCGTGACAGAGGATTTCACGGAGCGTGCGAAAGCCCCGAAGTCCCGCCACGGCAAAGCGAAACCGCCCATGTTCACGCCGTTTTCGCTTCGCGGCATGCAGCTCGCAAACCGCGTCGTCGTTTCCCCCATGTGCATGTATTCTGCAGTTGATGGCGCTCCGAGTGACATCCACTTGGTTCACCTCGGGAGCCGGGCGGTGGGTGGCGCGGGTCTCCTCATCACGGAGATGACCGACGTCGCCGCCGACGGGCGCATTACCCCGGGCTGCACGGGCATGTACGACGAGGCGCACGTCGTTGCATGGCGCCGCATCACGGACTTCGTGCATCAGCAATCGGCTGCCAAGATCGCAGTTCAGCTCGGGCACGCGGGCCGCAAGGGTTCCACGAAGCCGCCGTGGGAGGGGCAAGACGTGCCACTCGACTCCGGCAACTGGCCGCTCCTTTCTGCGTCCGCCCTTGCCTACGCCCCGAGGAACCAGGTTCCGCGTGCGATGACCCGCGAAGACATGGATCGCGTGAAAGGCGAGTTCGTACGCGCCGTCACGATGGCGGACCGCGCAGGCTTCGACATGGTCGAGCTCCACTTCGCCCACGGGTACCTGCTCGCGAGCTTCATCTCGCCCCTCACCAACGTCCGTACCGACGAGTATGGCGGTTCCCTCGAGAACCGCATGCGCTTCCCCTTGGAAATCGTCGATGCGACCAGGGCCGCATGGCCGAAAGACAAGCCCATGAGCTGTCGCATCTCGGCCACCGACTGGGTAGAAGGTGGAACCACCGGCGAAGACGCGGTCGAAATCGCCAAACTCCTGCATGCCCACGGCATCGACATCGTGCACGTGTCCACGGGCCAAACCACCGAAGACGGAAAACCCGTCTTCTACGGGCGCATGTTCCAAACCCCCTTTGCCGACCAAATCCGCAACGACACTGGCGTGCCCACGATCGCGGTCGGAAACATCACGAGCGCCGATCAAGTGAACACGATCCTCGCGGGAGGCCGCGCCGACCTGGTCGCCCTCGCCCGCCCCCACCTCCGCGACCCCTACTTCACCTTCCACGCGGCCGAAGAAGCGGGAGAAGACGAACTCCCCTGGCCCTCCATGTACGGGCTCGTTAGGCCCAAGCCGAAGGCCTGACATGAATCCTCGACCGAGCGGTTGGGTGGAGTTAAGCTAGAGAGAGATGCTGCCAGTCAAAGTGACCATTTCCGTTCAAGGCAAAGAGCTCGCGGCAGAAGACGTCAAAGACCGCAATGTCCGCGATGGGCTTCAGCAAATGGGGCGTGGTGTCGGAAGCGCCCTCGCCAACATCACTTGCCCCACCCACAAGGTCACGGCCAAGTCGATCCGCATCCACGTGGGCAAGAACGGCGACGGAGACCTCAAGTACGACTCGTGCTGCGCCGAGCTGCAAAAGCTCATTTCCAAAGCGCTCGGCTAAGACCGATCGCGCAGTCGTGTTCGAACCACCTTCGAATCTCCGCATCGGATCGACTTCACGCACTCGCTGATGCGAGCGGGGGGCGGGGCGCGGCGAAGTGAGAGCGAACGCAAAAATCCCCGGCCAGCAGCCGCCGACTCGGCCGCCACGTCGGGAGGCGTCCAGGAAGCGGCCGGGGATTTTGTGCGGAGCGGAAACGAAGCCGTGCCCCGCGCCTCGCGGTCCTTCTCCCCATTTCCGACGCAAGCCCTCCGCCTCTCAAAGCCGCTCGAACGCCGATCCAATCGCAAGCGTCGCTCGTCTACCCATCGTCGTCCGACTCCGGCGGCTCATCCGCATCTTGGTCCGCTTCGGCGAGCGCCACCGCCCGTTCTGCGCCGCCATCCGCATCCCACTCGTTGCGACGCAGAAAGCGACGCACGAGAGACATCCATTCGAGCGCCTCGGTATGCGAAATGGGGTGTTCGAGCAGACTCAGACTACGGTTCGCGGTCTGGAGAAGGACGAAGCACCGACCGGTGCCCCCACTCGGCATGGCCTCCCGAACACCGCCGCCTACCGATGTGAAATGCGCCTCCGCTTCCTCCGAGAGCACGATGCGTAGCAGCTCGCTCAAGTGCAAATCACCGACGAGGCCGCCTCGAAACAGCCGGAGCCTACCATCACGCACCTCGAGCGTCGCACTCCGAAGCTTCTTCTTCTCGCGCCCGCGCCAAAAGAAGACGAGCGCCGTCGTCATGAGCAACGTCGCCATGACCCACGTGGCGTCATGCACGACGACCCCAACGAGCACCGTGCACGCAACGACACCGATCAAGCCCGCGAGCTGCCGAAACTTGAAAGTTCGAGCGAACTCCAGGTCGAGCGTGCTCGCAACGAGCCTTAGTTCCGAAGGAGGAAGAGCTGCTGCGTCCCCACCGGAACGATACGGACCTACGACGGACACGCGTTTAGACTACACGATCTATTTCGACGCCGCTGCCGTCTTCCGTCCGAGTGCGACCCCGTCGCCGTTCACGTCGACCCACGTCGCACCCGTCATCGCATAGGGAAGCATGTCGCTCGTTTCGGGCCCCAGGAGCGGACCGAGCGGCTTCGTGCCGCGCACAATGACCACGAATGCGTCGTCTTCCCTGGGGCGAAGCGTCAGCGGGACGTTCGCAACGTATGCCCCTCGCAATGGGTCTTTCGTGAGGACGAACGACTGCTTCACGCTCGGCGCCTTGGCGAACTTCACTTCGAGCGAGGAAGCTTGGGCCCACTCGGTGCACTCCACGTGAACGTCGAGTTTCACCGTGCCTCCCTTCGCACGAACGAGGCTTCCAGACCCTTCCACGCCGCTCGGCCCGCCCACCTTCATACGCAAGAAGGGACCGTTCGTGAGGACGACGTCACGGCGCTCTCGAAGACCTTTCACCCAATCCGCCTGCTTCGCTGCGTCGAACGGTAAGGTGTCGTCGCTCACACGAACGAACGTCCTCGGAAACCCGGGTTCCTGCCCATAGATGAGATGAGAATCCGTGTCTGCAGTGGGCGTAATGACGTAGCCCACCCTCAACAGAGCGAAGAAGTCTTCGATCACCCGATCGCGCAGGTCGGGGTTCGGGCCATTCCACACCTCGAGCGTGTCGAAACGGTCGTCGTAGCCCGGCATGCTGCCTTTACCCGTCTTCGGATCGAACTTGAGCGCATCGAAGTAGCCCGTGTGGCCTGCGCGTGGATGGTTCACCTGGATGATGGGCAGCTCCGGAAGCGCTCGAAGCTCCGCGAAGATCTCGGAGGCCAAACGATCACGCACGAGCTGAGCCCCGCCCCGCCCGCCTCCCGTGGGAACGAGAGGGAATGCATTGGCGTGCCCCCAGGGAATGCGGCTCGCATCGCTGGTCATCTCGTTGCCCGGCACGGAAGCGGTCAGCCCTTCCAGCCGTTGCTCCGCGATGAGCTTGCGAAAATCGTTCACGACGTTGTGCTCCGAAGAAACGGCCACTTCGACGCCGTACGCCGCGTTCGACAGTACGCGAGCCAGCGCCGACACGGGCGCATCCGCTCCGACCATGCTGTGCTGATGAAGGTCGGAGGCGAAGTATCCGGATGTATCCTGCACGCGTTTGAGTGATGTGGGGCCCGGCGCGCGCGCCTCGGAGCCGTCCGCGTACTCCTCTTCGGTGACCACGGGTTCGTACTCCGTGCCCCGGAAGGCGGTGACGCGGAACTTGCCGAAGCCATGGTAAACAGGGGTGGGCCCCGGCACGAGGACGTGGTTTCTCCAAGAGAGCAGATGCGCCCCGCCCAGGGTCGGTGGCGGCGCTCCCTCCTTCCCCTCGAACAAGAACACGCAGGGCATGGACCTCTGCGTGGCCTGATCCACACAATTGCGAGTCGTTTGATGAGTTCCACTCACGGTGACGACGACCGTCGCGTCGCCTTTCACGGTGCTGACCCGAAGGGGCATCGACACCGCCCGCCGACCCGCGCCTTCGATGAATGCCAGGTCGAACGTGCCCTTGGGGACGTCGACGACGAGCTCGCTCGACGCCTCGGGCGCCACGATGGACATGAGCTCGGCCGAGATACCAGGAGCCGCCACCGAGAACCGCGCTCCGGCCGGCATCGGTACGGGCTTGCCTGCGGCGTCCTGAAGGCGAATGGTGAGGGTCCCGGCTTCCTCGCCGGACGCACGCATCAGTTCGGTCAAAAGCCCCGCCGAATCGCCGCGTGGACCGACGATGAGCACGCGCTCGTAGGAGATGCTCTTCCCCGGTGCAAGGCTCACCTTGTCGACCTGAATCGTGTCGGTCCATGTCGAGCCGGAAATTCCGCCGATTTCCCCCGTCGTCGATGTGAGCGCGTAGGAGGCACGCTCACCCACGGCACCAACGAACGGAGCCTGGAACGTTCCCTTGAAACCCGGGGGTTTGCCCTTCGCGAACTTCTCTGCGCCTCCCCACTGCATCGCGTCGCCGAGGCCGAGGCCCTCGATGACATGGGAGCTCTTGTTCGTCAGCGTCGTCTTCATCAAGAGCGCGCGGTCGGTGGGCCCGAGTCGGTACTCCGTCTCCGTCGCGAGTTCGCTCTCGTAGAGCTCTTTGCCCCGCGCGACGACGCGTGCGCTGCCGTCGGGCATGATCTCCGACGACAGCTGCTCGTAGACCGCCTGCCTCGGGAACGTGCCGAAGAACGTGAAGAGCTCCCCCATCTCGTCGACACGTGTCTTCGCATCGGCCGCGTCGACGATGTTGCCCCCCGAATCCGCAAAGCCTGCGCTCGAACCGAGCTGGTCGATGACGAAAGCCACCTCGTCGTTTTCCAGGAGTAGGTCCCCTGGGCGACCGATCGCGTTCGGGCCTCCGAGCTGCTCGCCGGCCTTCATCACGTGCACCCGAGCTTTGCCTCCAGCGGCACCATTCGCGGCGCCGTTCTGTGGACAACGGCGCTCGAGTACGCAAAGGCGCCGCTCGGCCCCCGGCGAGACGTGGATTTGCGGTGTGATGTCACCTTGGGGCGGACAGCCCGCAAGCGCGAGCAACGCCACCATCGCTACCCCTCTACGCATCGTTCGTTCGACCCGTGTCATGGTTCGTTCTTGGGTGGCGGTACTTCAGCGCGGACGGTTTGCTACCGCAAGGAAGCGCGCCAGCGCCTGCGCCTTCAAGAGAAGCGTTTTCAGCGTGATTTGTTCGTCTTTCGTGTGAAATCCGACGCCGCGGGGCCCCAGTCCGTCGATCGACGCAATGCCGAGCGCGTGGGACGTGCTCGCATCGGAGCCTCCGCCGATGAGACCCGCTTCACTCGAACCGAGCCCCGACTTCTGTGCGGCCTCGGCGTACGCATGCATGAGCGACACGCTCTTCTCCGTGCGTTCGAGCGGCGACCGAAGGACGCCTCCTTCGAGCTCGAGCTTCGTTCCTGGCAGCGCGACTTCGTTCGCCGCGAGACGAAGATTCTCGAGCAGCGCATCCGCGTCGGCACGCGTTTCGAACCGCAGGTCGAGCTTCGCTTCCGCAAAGTCCGGCACGGTGTTCTTGCTTTCGCCGCCACGAATGGTGCCGACATTGACGGACACCCCCTTTGCGTAGTCCGTGAGTGCCTCGGCACGTTCGACGAAACGAGCGAGCGCGCGAATCGCATTGGCGCCGTCACGATGGTTGTTTCCGGCGTGTGCAGCCTTGCCCCGAGCCGTCACCACGAGCGCTCCCGTCCCTCGCCTGCGTGTGATGATGGCATCGGCTGCGCGCCCTGCTTCGAAGACGAGCGCATTCGAGGCATCGGAGACGACGCTACCGATGATCCCCTGCCCTTCTGGTGAACCCACCTCTTCGTCGGCCACGATGACGATGCGGAGGGGCGCGATGTTGTCGAGGCCCATTGTCTCGGCGACGGCCTTCAGCGCAAAGGCAACGACGACGAGGCCCCCCTTCATGTCGAGCACCCCTGGCCCGCGAGCGAGCTCACCGTCCCTCCGATAGCCTTCGAAAGTCCCCGGAGGAAACACCGTATCGAGGTGGCCAATCAGCGCGAGCGGCGGAACCCCTTCCACTCCGCGGGACGTCCACGTCAAGTGATCGGCGAACTTCGTGCTCGGCCGCTTCGAGAGGGTGAGTGCTTCGTGGGCGTAGAGGGGCTCGAGCAACTTGGCCACGGCCTTTCCGCCCTCGACGTTCTCGGTGAACGAATTGACGTTGACGAGGTTCGCCAGCGCCTCCTCCAGGGCTTTTTCACGCTCCGCGAGCCACTTCGCTGCATCTTCTCCCGCGGCACCCACCATGGGCATATTGTACCCTCATTTCGGGGCATTCGCTTCGTAGTCATCACGGTCTTTCGTTGCTAGGCTCGCCGTCATGACTTCAGGGACGCAGCAGGCGAAAGCCGGGGGTTCTGGCAAGCGTTTCAAGGCAGCCGTCATTGGCGGCAGCGGCTACGGGGGTGGCGAGATCATCCGTCGGCTCTTGCTTCATCCGAACGTCGAGCTATGCCGAGTGGCATCCGTCGACTTCGTGGGCGAGCTCCTTTCCGTCGTCCATCCGAATCTCGAGGGTCAGACCGAGCTGCGATTCGAAGGGATTGCGCCGGAAGAGGCCGCGGAGGGGATGGACGTCGTGCTCCTCGGCTTGCCTCACAAAGTGAGCGCCACGAAGATGCCCGCGCTCATGAAGACCGGTGCGAAGGTCATCGACCTCTCCGGCGATTTCCGTCTTCGTGACGCCGAGGTCTACAAGGAGTTCTATCACGCAGACCACCCTTGCCCCGAACACCTCACCGACGGAAGTTTCGTCTACGGTCTTCCAGAGCTACACCGCGAACGCATCCGAAACGCTCGCTACGTGGCCTCCCCCGGTTGCTTCGCAACGAGCATCGAACTTGCGCTCCTACCGCTCGCAAAAGCAGGACTCCTGCGCGGCCCCGTCGAAGTCGTCGGCATCACCGGCTCTTCGGGCAGCGGCATCGCTCCTTCGGCGGGCACGCATCACCCGGTGCGCTCGGTCAACCTGAAGACCTACAAGCCGCTCGAGCATCAACACGTCCCCGAGATCGTGCAGACCCTCACCGATGCCGGCGCCAAAGACCTCGCGCTTCGCTTCGTCCCGGTCAGCGCTCCCCTCTCTCGCGGCATCTTTGCTACGTGCTTCGCGCACGTCGACGCGTCGGTTGGTGCCGCTGCGCTCAAACAGCTCTACATCGACGCGTACGCAGAGGAGCCCTTCGTACGCGTCCCGAAGAAGCGCATGCCCGAGGTCGTCGCGGTAGCCGGCACGAACTTCGCCGAGGTCGCCATCGAGCCGGGAGACGCGCTCAACAACGTACGCGCGGTCGCATGCTTCTGCGCGATCGACAACCTCATCAAAGGCGGCGCGGGGCAAGCCGTATCCTCGATGAATCTCGTCCTCGGCCTCGACGAACGCCTCAGTCTGGAAGACCCAGGAGGTTATCCGTGAAAGCTACACCCATCGTCATCAAGCTCGGCGGCGAAGTCATTACGAGCCCTGAAGTGCTCGTCGTTGCCGCCGATGTCGCCAAACTCGGCAGCGCGGTCATCGTCCACGGTGGCGGCGCCTACGCAACCGCACTCCAACGAAAGCTAGGCCAAGAGCCCACGATTGTCGGAGGACGACGCGTCACTGATTCCCACACGCTCGACGTCATGAAGATGGTGGTCGCCGGCAAGATGAACGTCGACCTCTGTTCTGCACTCATCGCCGCGGGCGCCAATCCGGTCGGCCTGCATGGCGCGAGCAGCCAGGTCATTCGCGCCCACAAGCGTCCTCCGCGCATGGTCCCCGGTGAGCATGCGGCGGTCGACTTCGGCTACGTCGGCGACGTTTCAGGCGTCAACGAATCGCTCCTCTCCTTGCTCCTCGGGTCCGGGTTCCTCCCCGTGCTTGCGTGCATCGGCGCAGACTCTTCCGGCCAGGTTTACAACATCAACGCCGACACGGTAGCAAACGGCGTAGCCGTTGCTTTGGGCGCGCGAGCCCTCGTCCTCATCTCCGACGTGCCCGCGGTTCTTCGCGACGTGAACGATCCAAGGTCGCGCATCGCCCGAATGACGCAGCAGGAAGCCAAGCACGCGATGGAAACGGGCATCGTCACGAAAGGCATGGTGCCCAAGCTCGAAGAGGCCTTCGCGGCCATCGACGCCGGCGTTGGCCGCGTACTCATCGTGGGCAAGCTCGCTCCCGACGACCTGCGTCGCGCCGTCGACGAGCCTGGAAGCGTCGGTACGGAACTCGTGAAGAACTAGGGCTGTCCCTAGATGATTTGGGGACGGCCCACCGCCTTCCGATGGTCGGACTAGAGCACCTTTTTGAGCCACTGGCCGGTGTGGCTGGCCTTCACCTTCGCCACGTCTTCCGGCGTACCTTCTGCGATGAGCTGACCGCCCCCTGCCCCACCCTCGGGCCCGAGGTCGATGACCCAGTCCGCGCAACGAATGACGTCGAGGTTGTGCTCGATCACCACTACGGTGGAACCGCGATCGACCAGCTTGCCGAGCACGGAGAGCAGACGCTCGATGTCGGCGAAGTGAAGGCCGGTCGTCGGCTCGTCGAGCACGTAGAGAGTGCCCTTCGTCTGAACTTTCGATAGCTCTCGCGAGAGCTTGATGCGCTGAGCCTCTCCACCCGAGAGCGTTGGCGAAGGTTGTCCGAGCTTCAAGTACCCGAGCCCGACGTCTTCGAGAGTGTCGAGTACGCGCTTGATTTCACGATGGGCGGAAAAGAGCTCGCGCGCTTCGGTGACGCTCGTTTCGAGGACGTCGGCGATGCTCTTGCCCTTGTACGTGACCCGGAGCGTGGCTTCATTGAAGCGTCGGCCCTTGCACTCTTCGCACGTGACGTACACGTCCGCCAAAAAGTGCATCTCCACCTTGCGGACGCCATCACCACCGCAGGCCTCGCACCTGCCGCCAGGCACGTTGAACGAGAAGCGGCCAGCTTCGTACCCGTAAGCGCGCGCTTCCTTCGTCATCGAGAACAGCTGACGAATGGGGTCGAAGACCTTCGTGTAGGTGGCGGGATTCGATCGTGGCGTTCGACCAATGGGTTGCTGATCGATGGCGATCACCTTGTCGAGTTTCTCGAAGCCGTCGATGCGCGTATGCAGACCGACGACTCGTCGGGCGTCGTGAAGGTGCTTTTCGAGCGCCGGCAGCAGAATGTCCGTGACGAGCGTCGACTTGCCGGCACCAGAAACACCTGTCACCGCATTGAGCACGCCGAGTGGAATGCGCACATCGATGTTCCGGAGGTTGTTTTCTCGAGCGCCAAGGACGCGAATCGCGGGGCCGCTCGTGTCTCGGCGCTTGCCATGTTCGATGCGGCGACGCCCAGACAGAAATGCGCCCGTGACGGACCGCGGTGCCTTCATGATCTCATCGAGAGTGCCCTGCGCAACGACCTCGCCCCCCGCGATGCCCGCACCGGGACCGAAGTCGATGATCTCGTTGGCCGCTCGCATGGTGTCTTCATCGTGCTCGACCACAATGACCGTGTTCCCGAGGTCGCGGAGGCGCTCGAGCGTGCGAAGGAGCCGCTCATTGTCGCGTTGGTGAAGCCCGATGGATGGTTCGTCGAGTACGTAGATGACGCCCGTGAGCTCGGACCCAATCTGCGATGCGAGGCGAATGCGCTGGCTCTCTCCCCCGGACAGCGAGCCCGAGGGGCGCTCCAGCGTCAGATAATCGAGCCCTACGTCGAGAAGGAAGCCTAGACGCGCTTCGACCTCCTTCAAGATCTCGGTCGCTACCTCGGCGTCGTTCTTGCCGAGTGCCAGCTTCGCAAGCATGGCATGGGCTTCTTTGATCGAGACCTCGCAGACTTCGTGCAGGCCTTTGCCACCGACACGCACGGCCAGACTCGTTTCCTTGAGGCGGGCGCCCTTGCAGCCCGTGCAAGGCTTCTCCGACATGAAGCGACTATAGTAGGCCTTCATGTCTTCGCTGGAAGTCGCGAGGTAGCGGCGCATCAATTGCGGGAGGACACCTTCCCACACTTCGCGTTTGACCGTGGCGCCGTGCATCAGCGCGTGCCGCACCTTTTTCGGGATGTTCTTCCACGGAACGTTGCGCGGAACATCCAGCAGCTCGAGGATGTATTGGACCGTGTCGGCCATCCACCCTTCGGAACGCCCTAGTGCCGCCGCCCAATGGACGATCGCTCCCTGATCGAGCGTGAGCGAGTCGTCTGGCACGACGAGCGCCTCGTCCATTTCGAGTTGCACGCCGAGCCCTTTGCAATTCGTGCATGCGCCGAGTGGCGAATTGAACGAGAAGTGCTGGGGAGAGAGCTCCTCGAACGAGATACCGCACTTGAGGCACGCCCTTTTGCGCGAGAACATACGGTCGCCCTCGGCCGTCACGACGAGCAGGACGCCATCACCCTCTCGAAGCGCAGACTCGATCGAGTCGGTCAGGCGCGCGCGCTCTTCGTCTTTGACGACGACGCGGTCGACGACGATGTCGATATCGTGCTTCGCCTTCTTGTCGAGTCTCGGCGTCTCGCTGTCGAGGTCGATGACGCGCCCGTCGACGCGAACGCGGCCGAACCCTTTGGCTCGCACCTTTTCCCAGAGGTCTGTGTGCTCACCCTTGCGGTTGCGAACGAGCGGCGCGAGCAGTTGGAGCTTCGTCCCGGTCGGAAGCGACATCACGTGACGCAGCATCTCTTCCGGAGACTGGCCGGTGGCACGCTGACCGCACGTCGGACAGTGCTGGACTCCTACGCGCGCGTAGAGCACGCGGAGAAAGTCGAGGATCTCGGTGACGGTACCGACCGTGGACCGCGGGTTGTTGGACGCAGCCTTCTGCTCGATGGCGATCGTGGGCGACAGCCCTTGCATGCGGTCGTACTTCGGCTTCTCGAGTTGACCGAGAAATTGCCGCGCATACGCCGAGAGACTTTCGACGTAACGTCGCTGACCCTCCGCATAGAGCGTGTCGAAAGCGAGCGAAGATTTTCCGCTTCCCGAAACACCACTCAGAACGACGAGCTCGTTCTTCGGAATGCGCACCGTGACGTTCTTGAGGTTGTGTTCCCTCGCGCCACGAATCTCGATGGATGGGGCTGCCTCGGCCGCCTTGCGCCGGTTCAGCGCGTGTTTCGATTTCTCAGTCGTTTTTCGCATCCGAAGCAGCGTCTGCCGATCCATCGGCCTGTGGCGCGTCGACGCCACTGTCTTTGGGGCTCGCATCTGCTTGAGCTTCGGTCGCGGCGTCGGACGGTGCCGAACTATCGACGACGACGGGCGGTGTTCCTGCGTCGTCGGCGAGGATCACGGGTACGTCGTCGTCTGCGTCGCAGGCAACCATGAAGACGGCCGCCGCACTCGAGAGCGCGATGGTCGATACGAGCCGGTGGGTTTTGAACGTCATCGCGAGTCTCCTTCTCTAGGACGAAGTCCCGCCCTTGCCCAGCTCGTTCTGGATGGCCGTGAGGAGCGCAGGGTCCTTCGGAGCGACCCCAGGCTCGAAGCGTCCCACCACGGAACCTTCTTTGGAGACCAGGAACTTGTTGAAGTTCCACTTGACCGGACCGCCATAGGGGGAGCCGACGGCCGTGAGGTGGTCGAACAGAGGACTGATGTTGGGTCCCGTCGCAACGATCTTCGAAAACATGTCGAACGTGACGTCGAACGTGGTCGAGCAAAACGTCTTGATGGCGGCATCGTCTCCGGGCTCCTGGGCGCCGAAGTCGTTCGCAGGGAACCCAAGCACGGAGAGCCCCTTCGGACCGTACTCTCGATGAAGCTGCTCGAGCTCCGCGTACTGGCTCGTGTAGCCGCAGCGCGAGGCGACATTGACGAGCAAAAGCACGCGGCCTTTGTAGTCGCTGAGCTTCTTTGCTGCGCCGTCTATCGTCTTGACTTCGAAGTCGTGCACGGAGGTCATGAATACCAATCTTTCTGCGGCTCTCTAGGGCGAGCCATGGGAACGAGGAGAGAGGAGCTCAGAGCCCCATGGGGTGCCAGATGGTCTTCATCTCGATGTAACGCTCGATCCAGGAAAGGCCCTGGCCTCGGCGATCGTCGAACCATTGAGCAACGGGGAGATTGGGCCTCGTCTTCGCGCGCTTTACGCTGTCGGAGGCGAGCTTCTCGAGTTCTTGCGCGAGGGCGGGCTCTTCGACCGTCGCGTCGATGGCGAGCACTTCACGATGGCGGGCCATGATGGGACCCATCTCCGAAGCGTAACCGGTGAGCAAGTTGATGACGCCGCCGGGCACGTCGCTGGTCGCGAGACACTCGGACCAGACGATGGCGGTACGCGGATCGTCTTCGCTGACCGCGGCGACGACGACATTGCCACCGCAGACGATGGGAATGATGGTCGAGACGAGCCCGAGCAAGTAAGGAGCGCGGGGTGTGATGACCGCCACGACGCCCATCGGCTCCGGAACCGTGAAGCCGAAATGAGGCCCCGAAACCGGATTGTGGGACGCGAGGAGTGACGAGATCTTGTCGCAGAAGCCGGCGTAGAACACCACGCGATCGATGCTCGCGACGACTTCAGCGGTCGCGTCCTCGGCGCTGACCCCTGCGCGAACGAGCGATTCGTGGAGCTCGCGCGACCGCGCCTCCATGACTTCGGCAAGGCGATAGAGGATTTGGCCGCGATTGTAGGCAGTTCGTGAGGCCCACTTGTCAGCGGCGTTCTTCGCGGCGAGCACCGCATCGCGGACGTCCTTGCGAGACCCGCGCGGGATGTTCACGACCTCGGGGTCCGGTGAGGTCCCGCTTCCTTTGGCCTGGAAGTAGCGCCCGGACTCGGAGCGCACGAAAGCGCCTCCGACGAACATCTTGTAGGCTTTGTTGACGCGAACACGACTCGCGTTCGCTGCGCTATCTGCGACGGTCAATTCTGCTCCACCTTTCACGCCGGTTGCCTTGAGCTCCGTCGCTTCTGCGGTCTTCGTTTTCTTCTCCATCACTCCACCTCCACGTACGCGGAGAGGCCTTGTCTTCCGCCTTCGCGGCCGAACCCGCTCTCTTTGAAGCCGCCGAACGGCGAGCTCGGGTCGAACTTGTTGAACGTGTCGCCCCAAATGACGCCGGCCTTCAGCTGCGTCGCCATGTGGAAGATCTTCGAACCCTTGTCGGTCCACACGCCGGCCGAAAGGCCGTACATCGTGTTGTTTGCCTTTTCGATGGCTTCTTCCGGGGTACGGAAGGTCATGATCGTGAGGACTGGTCCGAAGATTTCTTCGCGCGCGATGCGCGACGTCTGCCCTGCCCCCGTGAAGAACGTAGGCGGGAACCAATAGCCCTTCTCGGGAATGGCGCATGCAGAAGAAAAGCGCTGAGCGCCCTCTTCCTCGCCCGCCTTCACGAGTTCGCGAATACGCTCGAGCTGCATCTTCGAATTGATGGCGCCTATGTCCGTGTTCTTGTCGAGCGGGTCACCCAAGCGAAGCGACGAAATGCGGTCACGAAGCTTCCGCACCATGAGGTCGTGAATGCTCTCTTCGACGAGGAGACGTGAGCCCGCGCAGCAGACGTGCCCCTGGTTGAAGTAGATGCCGCCGACGACACCTTCGATCGCCTGATCGAGCGCAGCGTCGGCGAAGACAATGTTGGCGGCCTTGCCACCGAGTTCGAGCGTGAGGCGCTTTCGCGTCCCGGCGATGGCTTGCTGGATGCGCTTGCCGACGCCGGTGCTGCCCGTGAACGCGATCTTGTCGAGGTCGCCATGGGAGACGAGCGCTGCGCCCGTTTCCCCCGCACCCGTGATGATGTTGACGACGCCGGGCGGAAGCTCCGCTTCCTCGATGATGTGCGCGAGAAGAAGCGCCGTGAGCGGCGTCGTCTCCGCGGGCTTCAGGACCACCGTGTTTCCGCATGCGAGCGCCGGTGCGATCTTCCACGCCGCCATGAGCAGCGGGAAGTTCCACGGGATGACCTGCCCGGCCACACCGAGAGGCCGCACCTTTCGACCGTGAAACGCGTAGTCGAGTTTGTCGGCCCAGCCGGCGTGGTAGAAGAAGTGCGCAGCGGCCATCGGCACGTCGAAGTCGCGCGACTCTTTGATGGGCTTTCCGCCGTCGAGCGTTTCGACGATGGCGAACTCGCGCGCTTTCTCCTGGAGCGCGCGGGCGATCCGGTAGAGGTACTTTGCACGCTCCTTCGGCGGCATCTTCTTCCAGTACTTCTCGTAGGACGCGCGCGCAGCTTGCACGGCAGCGTCGACGTCGGCAGCGTTCGCCTCGGCGACCTCGGCGAGCTTGACCTCCGTGCTGGGGCTCAACGTGTCGAAGTACTTCTTGCTCTGCGGCGCCTGCCACTTGCCACCAATGAAGAGCTCGTAGCGCGGTTGGATTTTGACGTGGTCAGTCGCCTCTGGCGAGGGCGCATACTCCCAGGCCCGGCCGAACTCGAGCGCGAGTTCGGAAGACACGCCGTTATCGGAAATCGTGAGATCACTTGTCGACATGTCAGTCCTTCGAGAAATCTTCTGCTGCTTGGTAGTTGCCTGAACGCTCTTTTTCGAGCTGCATGAGTACGTCATTCAAGAGCGCGCTCGCACCGAATCGGAACAAGTCTGGATTGAGCCACGCGTCGCCGAGCGTCTCTTTCACGAGCACGAGATAGTGGAGAGCCTGCTTGGCCGTGCGTACGCCACCAGCGGGCTTCATGCCGATGCGCTGTCCCGTCGCGTAGTAGTGGTCGCGGATGGCCTCGAGCATGACCAGCGTGACCGGCGGTGTGGCGGCGGGCTGGACCTTGCCCGTCGACGTCTTGATGAAGTCCCCCCCCGCTGCGATGGCGAGGTCGCTCGCTTTTCGCACGAGGTCGTAGGTACCGAGCTCGCCCGTCTCGAGGATGACCTTCAAGTGCGCGGCGCCGCACGCTTCCTTGGTTGCGGCAATTTCGTCGAACACTTTTCCGTAGTCGCCGGACAGCATCGCTCCACGGTCGATGACCATGTCGATTTCGTCTGCTCCGAACTCGACTGCACGACGAACGTCTTCGAGTTTGATGGGCAGCGGCGAGAGGCCAGCGGGAAAGGCGGTCGCCACGCTTGCGACTTTGACCGTCGACCCCTGGAGCGCGCTCTTCGCGATCGACACCATGTTCGGGTAGACGCAGATGGCCGCACACGAGGGAACGCTCGGATCGTGCGGCAGCGGGCGAATCGCCTTCGCGCACAGCTGCCTCACCTTGCCTTCGGTGTCTTTGCCCTCGAGGGTCGTGAGGTCCATCATCGAGATCGCGAGCTTCAGCCCTGCGACCTTCGATGCTTTCTTGAGGGAGCGTTTGCCGAGTGCGGCCGCCCTCTCTTCCACCGCGACGGCGTCGACCGGAGGAGGGCTAAATAGCGCAAAGCGCGAAGCTTTGTGAGGAGCTCCGCGCTTGAAGGATTGAAGCGGCGAACCGCTCGAGTCGAGGTCTGCTTTCACGCTCGAGACAGTACCGCCAAACGGCCATCGCCGTCGAGGGGTGACCGCCTTGGTTCGCCACTGTCTTTGGGGAGCGCGAGGGGCACGCCCCGCGCTCCAGCCTACGCGCGCTCTGCGGCCGGCGGCTTGTTCGGCATCGCTGCCTGCGGCAGGTCCATCTTGGCGCGCTTGCGGCGACGACGAGCAGCTTCTGCCTGCTTCTTGCGGCGCTTGATGCTCGGCTTCATGTAGTGGCGGCGCATTTTGAGCTCGCGAAGGACGCCCTCGGAGGCGAGTTTTCGCTTGAGCATCTTGATTGCGCGCTCGATACCCCGGTCGCTAACGGCGACTTCGAGGGGTTTGCACTGAATTGCGTCGGTTGCCATGAGTTCTCAATTCCTCGAAAGAAAAGTGGGACTAGCATTGTTCTCTCCCCGATCCAACGGTTTCGTTCGAAGAAAAATGCGTCATGAAGGCCCGCGCACACATTTACACACCTCCATCTAGGCCCGGAAAGAAGTAAGCTGCGCCGAGCCCATTCATGCTGAGCGAAGGCGAGCGCATCGAGCACTACGTTGTCGAGCGCCGCCTCGGAGAAGGCGGAATGGGGGCCGTGTATCGTGCGAAGGACACGAAGCTCGAGCGCATCGTTGCACTGAAAGTCCTCGAGCTCGACGGCACCCCGCCCGATGTTCTGCCGGATTACGTCGCGCGTCTTCGTCGGGAAGCCCTCGCGGCGGCCTCCCTCAGTCACCCCGCCATCGTGAGCATCTACGACGTCGGGGAGGCCCCGGGACTCGTCTTTTACGCGATGGAGTACGTCGAAGGCCGCCCCCTTCGAGACCTCGTCGGCCGTCCGGAGGTATCCTGGACAGAACGGCTCCGTTGGCTCGTCGACATCGCGCGCGCTCTCGACGCGGCCCATGCAACCGGGCTCGTCCATCGCGACATCAAGCCCGAGAACGTCATGGTCCGCGCCGACGGGCTCGTGAAGGTCCTCGACTTCGGCATCGCACGAAAGGCTCAGGGGGAACACGGCGAGCCACTCATCACGAAGCGCGGTGAGATCCTCGGTACGCCCGCGTACATGTCGCCAGAGCAACTCGGCGGAGGCGAACCAGAAGCTGCGTCCGATCAGTTTTCGTGGGGGGTCCTCGCCTACGAACTCCTCTGCGGCGAGCGCCCCTGGAAGGCGACAGGAAACCTCCTCGCGCTCGTAACGGCGATGGTGCAAGAGACACCGGTCGACCTCGCCGAGCGCGTCCCAGAAGTGCCGCGCGCCGTCTCCGACGTCGTGATGCGCGCCATTCATCGTGCGACGACCGAGCGTCACGAATCGATGGGCGCCATCGCGAAGCAGCTCGAGCCCTTCGCCTCGCAAACGACGGTGCTCGCCGATCGCATCACGTTTACGACGCTGCCTCACGAGGTGCCCCACGATGCCTTCGCCGCGACGACGCGGGTGCCCACCGTGCGCAGCGAGCCGCCACAGGAAGCACCGAAGAGCGCGCCGGCGAAGAAGACGTTCTTCCGCGGCGGTAAGTATGCGATCGGCGGCGCCCTCGTGATGCTTGCCGCAACGCTCGTCTATCGCAATCGCGAGATCAAGAAGCCCATGGTGGTTCAGGTGTGCGGCAATGACCGCGCCGAGAAGACGTATCGCAGCGCACTTCAGCTGCAGCACGATGGAGCAGAGTCGGGTGCGATCGATGCCTTCGAGCGCGCATCGAAGGAGGACCCGGAGTGTGCGGCGGCGCACCTGAAAGCGGCGCTGCTCCTCGCGATCGACAATCGGGCGGCCGCGACGGAGCACCATCTTCGCGCGTTCGAAAACCGCGATCGCCTCATGCCGCGCGACATGGCGGTTCTCGACGCCGCGGAAGTCCTCGTAGCCGCAAAGCCGGACCCGAGCGAGTATCAGACGCGTATCCTCCGCGCGCTCCGCAAGTACCCGAACGACCCCGAGCTCCATGCCGAGCTCGGTCGCGTTCGCACCCTCACATTCGACTACGAGGGCGCACGCGATGCCTATGCGAAGAGTGTCCAGCTCGATTCGACCTATGCGCCGGCTTACGCAGGTCGAGCGCGCGCGTACTTTCTCCTCGGCGATCCGAAGCGAGCGCTCGCGGACTACGGCCAGTGCCTCGACCACTCGCCAGTGGCGGCTGTGTGCGTCGCCGGCCGTCATGCGGTGCTCGTCCAAACGGGCGCATGCATGAAGGCGAAGGAAGACGCGGAGCAGTGGACACACATGGATCCACAGAGTGCGGAGGCACAGTCGTGGCTCGCATCGGACCTGTTCTCGACTGGCGCCCCGCGAGCCAGCGTCGACGAAGTGTTGAAGCGCGAATGGCCGCTTCGCGCCAGCAAGGACCACGAGCTCCAAGATCGCGCGCTCCTCTCCATCTACGATGGCGACTTCACGAACGCAGAGCGCATCCTCCAAGCCTGGGAGAAGGCCCTGCCCCCCTCCGCAACGCGCACCGAACATGCGACGCCGCTTCTGATGCTCGCGGAGGTCTACCTCGAGATCGGCGACATGATGCAGGCGGCGCGCTGGGCCAAGAACTATCTCGACCGTTCTCAGGCCTGGCAACTCGGAACCGATGCGACCGATCCTGCTCCACGCTTCCTGCGCATTCTGCACGCCGCCGGGCACTTTCTCCCCGCAGAGTACGAAGAGAAGCAACGGCAGTGGCTCCGCCAAGAGGAGGAGATGGATCTGCGTCACGAACGCGAGCGACAAGCGGGCGAGCGATGGTTGTTCTTGTACGGTGAGGGTGCCGGCACGTCCAAGGAAGCGCGCGACGCGATCGAAGCCCTGCCGCGGTTCTCTCCCCTCCCCGTCCCGACGAGGCGCTCACCAGACTTCTTGCTGGCCATGGGCCGCGTCCAAGCCCGAGCGGGTCGCCCTGGCGAGGCGCGCAACTTCCTCTCTCCGCTCGTCGAAGGCTGCAAACCCTTCGGGGCGCCCTTTGTCTACCTGCGCGGTGCGTACGAATACGGAACCGTACTCGAAGCCCTCGGCGAAGTGGCGTCCGCGCGGAAGTGGTATGCCCTCGTGCTCACCCACTGGAAAAACGCGAAACCGCGGAGTGTCACTGCTGACAACTCCGCTTCGCGCCTCCTTGGTTTGAAAGAGAAGTAACCCGCCGCGCGGCGTATCCCTGCGAAGTTAGTCGCTTCGGCGACCGCCGAACAAGCGGAGCAGGAAGATGAACATGTTGATGAAGTCGAGGTAGAGCGTGAGTGCGCCGACCAGCGGCAAGTTGCCATGCGTCTCTCCGCTTTCGAAAAGCGTCTTCAGGCGCTGCGTGTCATAGGCGGTCAGCGCACCGAAGATGAGCACACCCGCGACGCTGATGACCCACTGCAGACCGGTACTCGCGAGGAAGATGTTCACGATGGAGGCAAGCACGAGACCGATGACCGCGAAGATCGCGAACCTACCGATCGCGCTCATGTCCCGCTTCGTGATTGCGCCGAACGCGCTGAGACCCGCGAAGGCCCCCGCGGTGACCAGGAACGTCGCACCGATGGACGACGCTGTGTAGATGAGAAACAGTGTCGAGAAGGTCACGCCCGTGAGCGCCGCGTACACGAAGAACATCAACGCAGTAAGCGCCGTGCCCGCGCGACTCGCCACAGCGCCAAAAGTGAAGACGACGGCGAGCTGGGCCATCATGAGGCCGTAGAAGACGATGCGGTTTCCTAAAATGAGGTCGAGAGCTGCTTGAGAGCTCGCGACACCGATCGCGACGAAGCCCGTGACGGCAAGAGCCAAGGTCATCCACCGATAGGTCACCCAGAGCGCGTCATTCGCGCTCGAACTTCGGGCCCTCGGCGAGCCGGGAAAGGAACGTGCAGGTGCGTAATACATGACACCCACAAGGTAAGTCGCCTTTGGAACGGTGGAAGTCCCTCGATTCGATTTCGAACCGAGCGGAAATCATTCCCGTTCACGCCGCCCGAAACTCACTTTTTCGGGTTCGTGTCGACGGACTTCCCGCTGCCCGCGGCCTTGGGCACCGCTGGACCGCTCGAAGCCTCCGCGGGGGCACTGGGCGCGGTCGTCGCGGCGGGCGGCGGTGTCCACGCGGGTATTCCCATCACCTCTTGCACGGGCGGCGGGGGTGCGGGCCTCGCTTGCGGCGCGCCCATACACCCCGTCAGCGTCGCCGCGACCCCCGCGATTGCCGCTGTTGCCGTAAGCGCGCGCCTCGCACGATGAAGCATGTTCGCGGGAACGAGCGTGGTGTCCACCATCGAGAAAACGATGGCTCCATATTCGTCGTGGAGATACCGAACGCACAGTCCTTCGGTGGGAGGCGACGCGAGAAGCGCTTTGGCCTCCTCCGGCTCCATGGCGGAGAGGTCGTGGACGTGCTTCTTGCATTCGCCGCAAAACCGCTTGCGCCCCGCCGGCGTCATCGTGTCCCAGTTCTGGTCGCAGGGGGTCGGAATGGGCAGGTCGCTACGTTTCATGCCCCCTCAACGACCCGACTTTCCTGGCCTTACACTCCTCGATGAACATTTCGCATTTTTTTCGCGCAACGGGCCCATCCGGAGCGGAGTGCCATTCGTATGTAGCGAAACCGAGGAGGGGCTCGTGGACGTTTCCGTGACCGAACGATCACACATTCGCATTGCAGAGGAGATCGAGCTCGACGCTTGGGAGGCGATGGTGCACGCTGCGCCTCCGCCCTTCGCGCAGGCGGTCGGTTTGGCAGCGACGAAGGCGCACGGCGCGCTCTTGCTCGAGGCGCGCCGCATTCCGTCGTCCATGTTCAACCGGGTACTCGGACTCGGCATCGAACGACCGACCACGCGCGACGACATCGACCGTATCGTGCTGCACTACGAACGCGCCGGTATCCCCTCGTTCTGGGTGCACGCGGGCTGCGCCAGTTCGCCGGGCGTTCTTCCGAGCATGCTCGAGGAACGCGGGTTCGTGAAGCCCGCGCGTCTCACATGGGCCAAGATGTTGCGAGGCCCCGAGCGGATGCCCATGCCCTCGTCGGAGCTCTCGCTGCGGACGATCACGGCGGAGGAGGCCCCTGCGTTCGCCCATGTCATCTCCACGGCACACGGAATGCCGAGCGCGATGAACCCCTGGATCGAACGCCTGACGCAGACCCCTGGTTGGGTCGCCTTCGCTGCTTTCGAGAGACGTACGCTCGTCTCCGGAGGCATGCTCTTCCAGAAAGGTGACCGGGCCTGGCTTGGCCTCGGGGGTACGCTGCCCGAGCACCGAGGTAAAGGCGGCCAGGGGCTCACGATGGCTGCGCGCATTGCGCACGCGAGCGAACGGGGCGCCCAGCACATCGAGACGGAAACCGGTGAAGCAATTGCCGGTGAAGCGAACATCTCACTCGCCAACATGTACCGGTTCGGCTTCCGGAAGGTGTGCTCGCGCCAGAACTTCGAGTATCGAACGGCCTAAAAAAGAAGAGCCCGGCGGCTTCGTGAAGCCCCGGGCCTTTTCCACGCTCTCGCGCCGAGCCTCAGGCGGAGCGGCGGAACCTTCGTCCGATCATGCTCGCGCCGATGACGACGAGGGCGAAGAGCGCACCCCAATTTCCGCTCGAACCGCTTCCGGTCGAACACGATCCGCCCTGGAGCGAACCTTCGCTTGCCGAGCTACCGCTCGTGCCGCTCGTGCCGCTCGAACCACCGTTCGAGCCTGCGTCGGCTTTGGCGCCGCCATCAGCGGATACGCCGCCATCGGTCGAGGGCGTGCTCCCCGGTTTCTGGAGGTAGTCCTTCACGCCATCGTTGTTCGCGTCGGCGTTTTCGGCACCGTCCTTGACGCCGTCGCCGTCCGCATCGTCATCGAGCCAGTTCTTCTTGCCGTCGGCATCGACGTCGTCGGTGAGCTTCGCGGCCGTCGCGTCGGCAATCTCGGTCTTCGTCGGAATGCCGTCGCCGTCGTCGTCCGCGTCGAGGTAGTCCGGCTTTCCGTCCTTGTCGGTGTCGGCGGGGCTCGCCGCGCCTCCGGCGCCAAGCTCGTCCTTCGTGAGGATGCCGTCGCCGTCGTCGTCCGTATCCTTCGCGTCGATGGTTCCGTCACCGTCGGTGTCGAGCGGCTTCGATGCATCGGGTCCCACTTCGACGCCGTCTTTGATGCCGTCGCCGTCCGTGTCGGCCTTGTTCGGGTCGGTGCCGATGATGGCCTCGGCCGCGTCGGTCAGCCCGTCGCCGTCGGTGTCGAGCGTGCAGACCTTGAGCGTGGGGTCACACGCGGTGGGTGCGCGACAGGGGTCATTGTTGGGAGCCGGTGTGCACGCCGTGCCTTGCGGCAAGCCGCACTTGCTGTCGTTGCCGAGAACGCCGGAGCGGCATTCTGCAACGCCGCCCGCGCCGGGGGTCGCGCCGTTCAAGAGGCCGCACTTGTTGTCGCTGCCGAGGGCCCCGGAGCGGCACTCCGCTGCGCTGCCTGCTGCCGCGCCATTCAGAAGACCGCACTTGTTGTCCGCGGTCGAGCAAACACCTGACGCACAAAGGATGACCGCGTCCGCGGGACGGCACACACCGTCGTAGGGCGCGAGGTTGTTCGGGTTCTTCGGGATCGCGACGCCGTTCGCGACCGGCCCAGTGCAGTAGCCATCGACGCCGCAGATGGGTGCAGCAGAGGTGGCGCAGTTCTCTTCCGCCGGACCACCCGACCCCTTGTGGGTTCCGCACGGAAGACCGCGCACCGCGATGTTGAACCCATTCCAGTTCTCGTTCGAGAGCGCCGTCCAGTTGATCTCGCTGACGATGCCCTGGAATTCGATGGCGCCGTGCGGCTCGCCGCTTTGACCATTCAAGCGGAAGACGCCCGCTGCCGGGTTCTCACGCACGAGAACACCATTGCCCCAGAAGCCTGCACCCTGGCTGAGAATGGTGAAGTCGGTATCGAACTCGTAGCCGTTGCCGTTGAGCGAAACGACCGCAAAAATCGGATTGCGCACGGGCCTCGAAAACGTGATCTTGCGCGCGCCCGACGCGCTGATCGCGATGATGTCGGAAGCGGGCGGTGCGTTGTCGACCGTTGCACTGATGTAAGGAGCACCCGGATTCCAGAAGTTGGTTCCACCGCTCGTCTGAACGAAGGCAACCTGTCCGGTGTAAACGGTGGTGACGACGGTTCCGCCCACGGTGATCTTGCCGGTCGCACCGACGCCCGCCTGAACGGTTTCCCAATCGGCCCAGTTGACGGGGTCGGCTTGCGCAACGGACGAAGCGCCCATGATCGCAAGGGCTCCGAGTGCACTCAACGCTGTGACGGTGTTTTTCATCGAATGAAGTTCCTTTTCGAAGTATCTCCTCGCCGCCGAAGCTCATCGACCCATGTGTGGTGGGGGGTCGAAGCAACGCGGCAACCTGTCGGAGACCTCGAACGTCATGGTCTCTTGCGCTTTGCGTAGCGTCAAGAGAGCTCCTCCGAAGTCCATGGGAAAACCGAGTGTGGCGTCTTGCCACACTCGGGCGCGTGGCTTTCCAAGCTGCGTACGCGCCCCCAGCTCCTGAAAAGCCGCTGAACTGTTCCGACTCCCGATTTTGAGACATCATCATCAAAAGCCACCGCAATGCACACGCTTCTCAAAACCAAGACGGGGCTCGTCATTCACCACACGCCTTCGGAGCTCTTCCCGGACAAGGCCCGGTCTGGCGGCGCCGCGGCAAAAGTCGGAGTGCTCCTCGTGCATGGTTATGGGCAGAATCGGCACGCCTGGCATTTGCCATCGCGGAGCTTCGCCGACGCTCTCGCCCTCGCGGGCTTCGAGGTCTTCAACCTGGAACTTCGGGGCCACGGCGCGTCACGCGAGAGCGCCGCAGCGCTCGGACATGCCCGTAGCATCGAAGAGTACGTCGACCACGATCTCCCGGAAGCGGTCGCCTACGCGAAAGACTACCTCGGTGAAGGAGCGCGTCTCTTCGTCATGGGACACTCGCTCGGAGGTCTCGTCTCCTATGCCGCAGCGCCGTCCCTTCTCCCGATGACCGATGGACTCGTCACGCTCGGGAGCCCGTTCGCATTCGCCAAAGGGTCCCGGCCACTCCGGGCGCTCTCGGAGCTCTTGCATCTCGTCGAGCGAATTCCGAACGGCAAAGGAGGGAGACCTCATTTCTCCGTGGGCCTGTCGCTTTTTCGAAAGCCCATCTTGCTCTCGCACCGCCTGCACGAGAGCTCCAGGTACCCGAGTGTACTCTCGCGCCTGCTCGTGCCCGTGCGTCCGTGGCATGTGGAAGCCATCGAGCCGCACGTGCTCTCCGAACACGTGGAGCATGCCTTCGACCGCGTAGGTCTCGGCGAAACGCTGGAGATGTTCGCGTGGGCCAAAGACGCGCGGTTTGCCGTGGGAGCGAACGACTATGCAACCCGCTTCGAATCGTGGACGAAGCCGCTTCTCGTCATTGCTGGCACCCACGACGAGCTTGCACCGCCGGAAGGCGTCCGCAAAGCGCACGAGGTCACCCGGGCGAAAGACACTACTTACCTAGAAGTGCCGCATGGTCACATCGACATGCTCGTGGGTACGCGGGCTCCGGAGCACGTGTGGGATCGTGTCATCTCGTGGATCCGCGCCAGGCTCTGAGGCCACACACAGTTGGACATCCTGTGCCCTACCCCCGACTCGTGCTACAAGGTTGCATGGCCTTTGCGCGTCGGGTTTTGGGCAGCATTGCACTCTGCATGCTTGCCGCCATCCCCGGTTGCGGCGGCAGCGACGAGGACGAGAGCAATCTCGATGACCTGCCGCTGAAGGCATACTGGGCGGACGCGAAGAAACTCGACCTATCGGACCTCACCCGC
The DNA here is from genome assembly GCA_046351415.1 of Polyangiaceae bacterium. Lineage (GTDB taxonomy): Bacteria > Myxococcota_A > Polyangia > Polyangiales > Polyangiaceae > JABFRG01. Next base: position 66,425 of record JAXLYO010000018.1, read on the forward strand.
GTAGCTGCCGGTTACGCCACCGATGGCCTCAACAGCAGTCTGAGGCTCGGCCCGGTCAGCGCTACGTTCGACGCGCCCACCGTCTTCGCAGCCCAAGCCGAGCCCAGCACGATTCTGCCGGGCAACGCGAAGGTGAAAGGCATCGACCAAATCGTGTCGGGGCTCGCGGCCGACTTCGGCGAACGCGAGCTCGGCACACAAGTGAATGCCATTCGACTTCGGCACCTCCAGGCCGGCGACGACAAGTATTTCGTCGAATCTGCATTCACGCTGCGAGGCGGGCTTGCAGGCGGTTGGAACTTCACCGCGGGCATGCCGAACGGTGTGGGTGTGAACCTCGGTCTGAACGTTGGGGCGGACGTCAGCTCGCGCATCATCGTCGCATCGACGAAAGACAACGTAGTCAAGGTGCTGACGACGCCGCTCGCCGCCGCCGCGGACATCCGTGGCTTCGTACTGCCGCGTTCGATCGACGATGTCCAAAAGATGCGGCCCGGCGAAATGTTCGCGCTTCGCGGCGCTGGTCATCTCGGAGCCAATCTCGGCCTTGGCGTCCCGGTCCTGTTCCAAACCTCCGGTGTGTACAACATCGTCGCATCCGTCGGCGTGTCCGCCGTCATCGCCGGTCAAATCGACGTGCAGCTCGTACGCCTCGAAGGCGACGAAGTCGTCGTGGACGTCGGTATCGAAAACGGCAAAGCTCTCTCCCTCTCGGCGGGCATCTCCGACAGCTTCGGCATCAAGGGCATCTGCGACGACGGCATTTCGTGTCTGCGCCCGGTCGAGGTCGCAGGCCAGAAGGTCGACATCACGCAAATGGTCGCAAATGCGATCGACCGCGAAGTCAACAAGTACCTCACCTTCAGCATCTCCGCCTCCGCCGGGCGTTCGAGCTCGCGGGTCAGCGTGTCGCGCCTTCGCTTCCATCTCGACCGCGGCAATCGCGCGGAGGTATCGAGGGCACTCGAGCATGCGCTTCGCTTCGACGTTCGCTTGGCGCAAGCGATGTACAACCGAGACCTCGGCAATCCGACCCCTGCCGTCGTTGCGGAGTTCGATGCCGTTCGGGCTTCGACCACTTCGACGCGCAACTTCGGCTTCGAACTGTTCGGCATGAACATGTACCACCGCGCCGTCGTCGACAAGGAAGGCACGTTCACGGTGCAGACGCCCGAGGGCGTCAAGACGGTGCTCTTCGACTCCGTCAGCAAACACAGTGGCTTCTTCCAAATGGACCACGGCTTCACGCGCATCGGCGTGGGCGCCCAAACGCTCGATGCTCGTAACCCACTGAACTTCCGAAGCGAAGCCAACTTGTTTTTGCAGACCGCGGTCAGCGACAAGCGCATGGGCAACGACCTCATCATCGACAACATCGATGCGACGCTCCTCGCCATCGTGGGCAGCAAGGGCATCGAAGCCATCGACCCATTCGGCAACCGCTTGCAGCAGGCGGTGTGGGAGCACTGCCGCGTCCAAGCAGACGACGACTTCCAAACCGAGTCGCTCGACGAGCAGTGCAACAAAGACCTGCTCGACGACCCTTACATCAAGTCACTGCACGACATTGGAATGAGCAAGCTCGAGCCCTTCCTGGTCGGCTTCCCCGCCGATTACCAGGCCCTCGCGCGCAAGGCAGCCGAGGCTCGCCTCATTCTCCAGTCCGTGGGCATCCACAACCTCGACCTCGCGAACGGCCCGAGTGTTTCGTTCACGGTCGACGCACGGTTCGACGACACGGCCCTCGGCATCCTCACGAACCAATCGAAGGAGCAGTATCGCCATGCTCTTCGCGAGTACCTCACCGCCGTCTATGCGGACCGGATGAAGATCGGCATCTCGATGGACAAGAGCGCCGTGCGCGCCGAAGTCGATCGCAAGTGGGGCACGCGAATGGACGAAATGGCGACCATCTTCGCCGATACGAGCGCGGCCTATCGCAGGGTAGCGGCTGCCGAAAACAAGATTCCTGCGGCGCTCGCCGGCAAGGCGTTCAGCGGTTCCCCCCTCGGGGTTCGCTTCAGCGTCGATCACGAGCAGCAGCGCTCCTACGAGAGGGCCGAGATGGTCTCGACCAGTCAAGAGCGCGCTCTTGCGGCTGCGCGCCTCTTCGACGCGCTACGCGACCGTGCCGGGAAGATCAACGCGCCGCTCTACACCGAGCACACCACCACCTTCCCTCTCCTTTCGCTCGTCCCGAGGGAGAATCTGCAGGTTGGCGTCGACTTCCGCACCGATACCCGCTCGAACTTCTGGAATGATCACTCGCGTTTCCAGAAGGCCGGCCTGGTCAGCTTCGGCGCTGCGGCCAAAGGCTCCAAGGTCTCGACCATCAGCGCGGGCATGTTCGACCTCGACGCGATTCTCGCCGGCAACTGAGCCCGCGCCTCTTCTGAGGCATGGGCCCATCGTTCGGCACGTCAGGGCGGCAAGACGATCATGTCGTCGTAGTCGAAACCTGCATTGCCCTTGAAGCAGGGATGCGTCGTCGTTCCGAACTGCGTGTTCAAGTAGCCCCACGCAGCGTTCATGGCCGCCCAGCCCTCTTGCCGGAATGTGAGCGCCATGTCGGCGGCCGTCGAGCCTTCGTCCTTGGCGTCGGAGATCGAGATGACCTCTTTGCCGGGGATGGCACACGCCATGCCGACTTCACCGCTCACGCGGCTCGACATCTGCGCCTGCGTGTCCGTGTAGTTCATGATGTAGTAGCGGTCGACCCCCGCATCGAGGATGGCCTTCACGAAGTTCTTGCCGCCTGTATCGTACGCAGATCCGTCGTACCAGTTGGTCACCGCCGCCGCGAGTGCGAGCCTACTTCCGGCAAGCGCCGCCTTGATCTGTGCGACCCCCGTGAGGTAGTCCGTCTCCGTCTTCGCACGATTCGTGTCCCACTCCGGAAAGATGTGCGGCTCGTAGTCGATGTTGAAGGCAGATGCGCACGCCGCCTCGGTTCCGGTGGGGCAATAACTCGTTTGGTACGCCTTCGCATAGCCAGCGTATGGCGCCATCTCGGCGGCGCTCGAGAGAATCGTGTAGCCGTCCCTTCGGGCGTTCACCATGAACTCCACGTCGATGCCGCGCCCCTTGCAGTCTTCGACGAAGTCCTTGAGCTTGGCGCGATCGTTCTTGAGGAGGGCGCGCGCCTCGAGAATGACGCGGTTGATCTGTTTCGCACTCAGCTGCGCGAAGAAGGCGTTTCGCGCAGCTGAACCACGTGCAGCAGACGAAACGGCGTTGCCGGAGTCGCTCGTCCACATGCCACGAACTCGTGCACTCGTGCTGCCCGCATCGGTGCCGAAACTCCCAGCGTCCGAAACCGTACTCCCCGCATCCGAACCGGAAGAGCCGGCATCGCTTCCACCCGCTCCGCTATCCGCTCCGGCGCCCGCGTCGCTGCCCCCCCCACCGGCCGGCTGAACGGCGAGCGCATGCGTCGCCTGCCCGGAGCCGACCGTCGCACGGAGCGAGAGGTTCTCCGCGGCGCCGTCCTTCAGGTAGAAGCGAAACGTCTGAACGCCCGACGCGAGAACCTGCGAAGAGAAGCCCGCCCCCGTACATCCCGGCGCAACGTACGCCTTGGCCGAGCCGAGTCCAGAGAGCGTGAGGGTGCGTTGGCGCGTGCTCGAGCGCGTGACGGTGAAAGGCCCAGCGCAAGCACCCTGGGTCGTCGTCGAGGGTCCTGAGAACGTCACCGTCGTGAGAGCTGAACCATCTGCAGAGAGCTCGTCGGCTTCCGCATCCTCTACCTCTGCAGCGCAACCTTCGAGCCCCCAAACGGCGGCGGCAAGCGCTGCGAGAACCGAGAGACCGACTCTGAATGACCGTCGAGCATGCGCGGTTGTCGTCATGTCTGTGTGTACTGCACGCGCGGTGCCAGGGCGGGTGGCACTCCGCGTCGCCTTGAAACTACGGAACTTCTCGAGGTTTCGAGTGGCTTGTGGCGGTGTTGTCCAATTTGGATCCCGGATGACTCAGCACCTTGCGGGGCCGCAACTTCAGGTCACGCGAGTGACCAGGCACGAACGGGATCGCGCATTCCCCGAGGCGATGGGCGGGGGACCGTGCTAGTCGAGAGGGCGTGAGTTTTCTCGCGCGCATCGAACGCAGGCTCGGTCGCTTTGCGATTCCGAACCTCATGAACTTCATCGTCGGCGGCATGGCCCTGGCGTGGCTTCTCTCGCTGCTGCGGCCGGGCTTTGCGAGCGCCTTGCAGCTCGACCTGCACGCGGTGATGCACGGGCAAGTGTGGCGACTCGTCAGCTTCCTCTTCATTCCACCGGAGACGAGCCCCCTCTGGATCTTCCTGACCCTCTACTGGACATGGCTCATCGGGTCGAACCTCGAAAACGAGTGGGGGTCGTTCAAACTCAATGTCTACTATGCGCTCGGTACGATTTTCACCATCGCGGTCGCTGCGCTGATCGGGCCGTCCGGCAACACGTGGCTCAATCTCTCTTTGTTCCTCGCCTTCGCGACGCTGTTTCCCAACTACCAGATCATGATCTTCTTCGTGCTTCCCGTGCGCATGAAGTGGATCGCCATTTTGATCGGCGTCGGTCTCCTCGTCGGCATGGTCCTCGGCAGTTGGGCGACGCGCGGCGCCATTCTCGCGGGCATGGCGAATTACCTCATCTTCTTCACCAAGCACTTCGTAGACGTCGCGAGGGGACGAAAGCTCCTCGTGCAACAGGCAGCCAGGCGCGCCGGTTTTTCGACGCCGCCACCGAGGACGCCAGCCAAGAAGACGCTCGGACGGGTCTGCGCCATCTGCGGTGCGAGTGAAGAGGACGACGATGCCGACATTCGCGTTTGCTCGTGCGAGAAGTGCGGTGGGAAGCCGCGCAACCTATGCCTCGAGCACGCACGCAATCACTAGGCGGACGTCAACATCGAGTAAACCGAACGCTCGCTCGAGTGAGGTTCGCATCCCTCCGGTCGTGACCGCTCTGTGAACGCCAAGTGCACGAACCCCCGCGCCGGGATCACGGCGAGTTCACACCCCGGAACGAGACTTCACACACTTGGAGCATGTTTGGCGCGGTATGCCGATTGCTCTTGGTGGGACCATGCGATTTGCCACCACTCGATTCGAAAGCATCCGTCCCTTGTTCCCATCGCGCACCGTCGCGGGGCTCATGCTCGGCGGCGCCCTGGTCCTCGCCTGCGCGAGCGACGATGGCGCCGAGCACGCCGCGGACGAAGGGGATGCACGGGACCCGAACGCTACGCTTGCGACAGGCGACGAACGGGATCCTGAAGGCGACCCCGGAGAAGGCACGTCTGCGAATGCCCTCGTGACGACGGGTAAGGACGCTGGAGCGGACGCGAAGACCGATGCAAAGGGGGACGGCAGTACCCCTCGTGACGCAGGCAACACACGCGACGCCAGCATGTTGCCGCGGGATGCAGGTGCAGACGCGAGACCGGATGGGGGTATCGTCGGCACGGCAGGGTGCGGCAAGGCTGCCACGAGCGGCGCCTCGTCGAAGACCATCACGATCGGTGCGCTGAATCGAACGTTCATTCTCTCGATTCCTGCGGGCTACAACGCCGCGCGTCCCTACCCGCTCGTCTTTGGTTGGCACGGACAAAGCGGTACCGCCGCACACTTCCGCGCCGGTGACACCACCTACGCGGGCCACGGCGGGGGCGTGGAGGATGCCGCGGCAAACCGGGCCATCTTCGTGTACCCCCAAGGAACGGTTCGTGAAGCCAACAAGACGGGTTGGAAGATCGGGACGGGCATCGACCTCGACTTCTTCGACGCGCTCGTGACCAAGCTCTCAGCCGACCTTTGCGTGGATGCTACACGCATCTTCAGTTTTGGCTACAGCTACGGCGCCCGCATGTCGAATCAGCTAGCGTGCATGCGCCCGAACGTTCTCCGCGCGATCGCCTCCGTGGCCGGCTACATCGGGACGAATGGCACGCAGAACATCGGTACCTGCACGCCTGGTGCGGTTGGCACGTGGTTCCACACCTCGGACGACGACAACGTCGTGCCAGCGACCTGGGGAAAGACGACGCGAGACTACTGGCACGATGCCCACACGTGCACGAACGCGACCATGGTGGGAAGCCCCACTTCCTGCGTCTCCTATCAGGGCTGCGATGCGGGCTCGCCCCTCACCTTCTGCAACCCCACGGGCTACAAACATGCGTGGCCCGCATACGCCGAAGCCGCCATCTGGAAGTTCTTCGCCGCCTTTTGAGGGAAGACGGGGTTCTCCCTTCCCCCGCCGGATGGCGACTGGTGAGGGTGGGCCCCACTGCTGCCTCGAGCCATCGGTCCGAGCGTGCGAGCCATCAACAGCCGATGACGCGCCATCGGAATCTCTGCGACATTTGCCTGCAATTGCCCCGTGTCCACGTTCCCTTCGTGCGGCACAACGCTTGCTAAACGGGAAGGGATGTCCTTTCTGCGATTCGGTGCACCTCTGTTCGTCGCGTGTACGTTGTTCGCCGCCTCCGCCGAGGCCAAGCCGGGCTTCAGCGGCTACGCCGGAATCGGCAATCAAACGTGCGGAGCCTGTCACGGCGGTGGTGCAGTCCCCACGGTCTCTTTCAAGACAGCCCCCACGACCCTCGCGCGCGGACAAAGCGGCGCCTTCACCTTCTCTGTCGTCGGATCGCTCGCTCGCACCACGATGGATATCGCAGCGCTCGACGCCAACGGTCTCACGGTAGCGCTCACGCCCGACAACACGACCACCAAGTCCTCGGCTGGCGACGTCATCCCCCAGGGCAACTACTTCGCCGGGGCCAGCAAAGACTATTCGTTCACGCTCACGCCTCCTGCGAACGCCGTGTCCCCCGTGACGATCTACGCCGTGGGCATGGCGACCAACGGGAGCGGTACGGGTGGCGATGGCGTCGCGAAGACGACCATCCAAGTGGCGCTGACTGGACAGATCGGCGGCGCCGACGCGGGCGCCGGTGGGAGCGATGCTGGGGGGAGCAAGCCCGATGGTGGCACGACGAGCAGCGGCGGCACGAGCAGCGGCGCAACGAGCTCGAGTTCATCTGGCGGAGCGAGCAGCAGCGGGGGCACATCGAGTAGCTCGGGCACCTCTGGCACCTCCGGAGGGGCCGAAGGCGGTGACGCCGGTGACTCGAACAGCGGAGCCGGACCCGAGGACGAGTTCAGCGATGGTGCCGGGGGCTGCTCGGTGGGAGGTTCTTCATCGCGAGACGCGGCGGGAATCTTCGGGCTCCTCATCGTGTTCGTCGCATGGGCTCGTCGCCTCCGTCGCTCGTAGCCTTCGCGGCTCTTGGTCTGCGTCACTCGTAGACCGATCGAAAGCACGAAAAGGGAAACGGCGCGCCTTCCTTCTCTGGAAAGCGCGCCGCTTTGGCGCCTCGATCGATGTGCTTCGCGCCGCTCAGCAGCCCTCTTCGAGCTTCGCCAGCGATACCTTGTACGCCTGGCGCGAGACGAGCTCGAAGGTGGCCGTACGCATCTGCGCGTTGAACGGCGCACTCCGGTTATGGCCCGGGTCGGCCACAGGGTCCTTGCGATAGTTGCAAGCTCCCCGCGACGTGAGTGCCTTGCGGCCTGCCGCCACCCCAGCATTGTAATAGTAGGTCGCCCAGTAGTACTGAGCGAGCGGCCCCGCTTTCTTGAGCGCCGCTGAGTCTGACAGCGCTTGGGCGAGCATCATCGCGAAAATGGCCGCCGAGGTCCCGACCGCGTCTTCGATGTTCGCATTGTAGAAGTCGAGGACGATCTCGTGCTTCTCGTTTTCCCTGAAGACGAGGTCGCCATCGTCGTTCCAGTAGGTGCCGTCGTACGTTTGGGAGTTCTTGCCCCACCCCCGGTTCCTCGCATCCCAGGTCTTCTTGAAGTACGGGGGCGACCAATCGAGCCACGTGGGGAGCGTCTCTTCGTGAAAGTCGACGCCGACACTCGTGAAGGTTCCGATCTTGTTCATGCGCTCATCGTCGATTTGGTTGACCATGTGCGGCGCAAGCCCCTCGAGCAGCGTGCTCGTCGCGACGAACGAGTCGTTGAAGCGCGTGAGCGTTCCCTTGAAGGCGGCAAAGCGATTGGCCTTGGCGACAGCTGCAATCCTCCCCGCTGTCACGGCTTTGAGAAACCTCTTCTCCGTCGCATTCGACCCGTCGACCAACGACGAATAGGACCGCGGTCTCGCGTTCCAGCGGTCCGTGATCTCTTTGACGAGCCCTCCCTCGTCGAGATTGTCTTCCTGCGGCGGAGAGCCACCGTCCGTATCCGAGCTGCAACCACTCAACATCGATACTGTCGCGAATGCGACGAAGATCCACTTTCTCATGCTCTCTAGCCTTTACATGTCACGTGCCAGGGGTCTCCGCGTGCCACTCAACCAGCATCGCGGTGACCCTCACTTCCATTTTCCATTCACGGCGGCATTCGAGGTCACACCGGCGCACATTCACACTGAGCACTTCGTGTATCCGAGCGGATAACGCGCGCCCCACCTCCGCTCTCAATTGGGGAGCGAAGCAAACGGCATGATCCGCTTGGGGGGCATCTGCGGCGTCGTTCCGAGAAGCAAGTCGTCGAGCGACCCATCAGACCATGCGGATGTGAACGGCAGGAGAACCGAATTCTTGCGCTTCGGCGGACCACCCCAAAGTTTGGGGTAGAAGAACATGGGCTGCCTCCGCGGGTCGATGCGCGCCCACTTCGAGGGTGATGGGTCGTCCAAATAGGGCGTCCCGTCTGCGTGGAATGAACCCGGGTCGAGTGCCTTCGAACGCAAGCCGGGGACGGGGTCCGCGAACGTCGTATGGCAGCTCGTGCAGAATGCAACGGAGCGAAAGTCCGGCCTTGGCTTGTTCGGAACGATGTTCTTGTCGGCAATGCCGAGCGCTTCTCCGCGAACACATCCCGCGAGCGCACTCCGATGCACGGTACTTCCGCAGTTCGCGTTGAGATACGCCTCTCGCGCAAAGTCGGTACCGGTTCCGACACCTTCTGTGTCGACGACTTCATCGTGACGGAAGTCCATCTGCTCGCACACAGGCTGCGTCTGCCCCGCCGGAATGCGTTGAGACCCGAGCGCGAGATTGCACACGAACTCCTTGGTCGTCGAGGTGGTCAGTTCTTCCTGTTCGAGCTCGTAGACGCGCAATTCGTCTATCCACGCGCGCACGGGTTTGATGGATCCCTCGGTTGCACCGACCGCCATGGTCCCCTCGATGGCGGGGCCACCACACGACTGTGTGTCGGTCTGGCAGAGGCTCGGCGAGCAAGTCGTCATCGGATAGAGCGGCGCACCATGTTTGCAGAAGACCGCGCGCGTCTGGTGGTCCATGCAGTGAAGCCCTTGCGAGAGACCCGCACACGATTCGTTGGCTTCACTCGGAAGCGGGAGCTCCGCGAAGTCAGCGAGCCATGGCGTGACCACGCTGCCCACAGGCGTGCCATCGATGTACACCGTCACTTTGCGGCCTGGACGCGAAGCGAGTATGGGGCCACCACCGCGCGCTTCACCGACTCCGCCGCCAGGAAGGGCTTCTGCCTCGGCTGCCTCCATGTCATCGGCTCGCGGCGTGAACGGCGCCGTACCAAACTCGAGGCCGAGATGTACGTAGCGGCCATTCGCCGTGGCGGTATCGCTGATCGCAAAGGTTCTTTGTGTGCCTGACTTCGCTCGAAACGTGAGCATTCCCTTGCGCCAGAGGACCTTGGATTTGTCGCCGAAGGTGTAGAGGACGCGGCTGTCGTTGTTCTCGCTGCGCGAATCGACCCAAAGCCCGAGCAAGAACCTCGGAAGTCGCGGGGGCATCTTCTTCACGAGGACGTGGTCGTTCTTTCCGTCGAGGAAGATCCCCCGGCCGATTGCCCCACCCTCTGCGACCGGCAACGGAAAGGCCCCGCCGCGGAGCTCCAGCGTGGGAGCGGCGTCTCGTGTCGCTGCATTCTGCAACTTGGGAGTACGCTTGAACACGTGCAGCCGCGTCACGGGGTCCATCGTGAAGCCGTTTTCGTAGGTCCAGTGATCGCCGAGGTCTTGCGGCGTCTCCTCCGCGGGAATCTTGTAGAGCGGAGCGTTCATGTGGGCGACGACCCACGCTCCCTTCCGCAGGTACTCGTCGAACACGACCTCCGCATTGCGCACGGTCGTCGAGCTCGCCGTCCACACCACATCGAATGGTGACAGTGGATTGAAGGCTTCGTAGCCATTCAAGGCATTCTCGAGCGAGTTGACGAGTGCCGTGCCCGCGGGACGGATGTTCGTGGGCGGCGAATTCTCGAAAAGGTCGACCGCAAAGCGCCTATTGCGATAGCCCGCCGAATCGTTCAAGGCGAAGGACCAGTCGGTCTGATTGAGACCGTTGTCGACGACGATCATTTTGCCACGCGTCCACGAGCCGACGACGACGACTGCGACGCCGTTGCCCTTGTTGATCTGGTACTCGGCCGTAGGCTTTCCGTGTTCGCTCCACGTTTCACCGGGGTTCTGGACCCACGTGGCGTTGTATCCGTTTTGTGCTCCCCCTGCGGGAAACATGAGGTTGTTTCCCTTGTGATCAACCCAGGGATAGCCTCCAGTCACCTTCGCACCTGGCGGGTACGGCGTGCCCTGCGTGTCGCGGATGGGGTACTTCGCGAAACCGTAGGTGCTATTCACGAGCGGGTCGGTGTACGCCATGCTGATGGGCTTGAACTCGCGGAACCCCCGCGCATCACAGGGCCCCAGCGCGTTGTACGAGTACATGAGTCCTTGCGCGTAGTCCTGGGTGAATAGAACGCGACCATCGGCGGTCGTCGCGGGCTCCAGGAACGAGTGACTCTTGTTGATGCCTCCGTCGTTCCCGTTCTGGACGCCATTCCACGAGTGACTGACCCCCGGCTGCGTGTAAAATACATAGTTCTCGGGTGGCAGAAGCACTTTCTGGTCATCGAGGTAAGCGCACCATTTGGGCGCCGATGCTTGCTTGCATGCAGAGAGCGCTGCTGTCATGGCCGCCGGACCGCTGTTCGGGTCCGCAATGCCCGGCGCGATGGCGTATTCGGACTTCGGCGGCAAGTCGGGGAAGTTGGCGGCTGCACTCCTCGGATACATCCAAAGCTCGACGGGAAGTTCGTTCTGCGTCTGATTGCTCGAGACGACGCGCTTGCCGCCCCCCGCGAAGACCGTGAGAGCCAAGCTTCGAAGCTCCCACTTGTACTCACTGTCGACCGAATGAATCAGCGTGAGGTTGTAGCACTCGCCATCGATGAAGGGCCCGCCCGGTGTCGCTTGCGCTCGGCACGCACGCGGCTCCGATGTGCCCTGCGCATCCCCCTCCTTGCACAGGTCCCAGTTGATGGTGCTCACTTGCGTCGCGGCGTTGCCGCCGGGCGCGGGAGTCTGACTCATCCACGAATCCAGCTGCGCCTGCGGAAAGCGATGTTTACCTGGGCGCGCGTCGAAGCGAAGCACGTCGTGCACGTTGACGTCTGCGCGCACGAATCGGCGTTCCGGATCGGCATAGGCCACGAACCCTACGCCGACGTTCTCTGGTGTGAGATACGTGAGTGAATGTTCGGCGGTCGCGATGCGCCCGTCCATGGACGTCCGGTGTGGTGGGAGCTGGAGGGTCTGCCCACTTTGCGCCTTCCGCGCATCGAAGTTCTTCGTCTTGTCGGTATTCGTCGCATTGCGGTCGTTCGACTGCCCCCGCGGACGAACATGACTGCGACGGATGCTCGGGACGGGCGGCTTCTCTGCGTTGATGCAGTTCTCCGTCTTCGAGAAGTCGTCGGGACACGCGGGAACCGTGGATCGGATGCTCGTCAACGCGCTTCCCGGCGCACCGCCATCCCCACTCCCCAGTCGTGTGCTGTCGCTCGACGTGACTTCAGATTCACTGCTGCAGCCAACGAGCCCTATGGCGACGAGGAGAAAACAAGAACGCTTCACGACAACCCTTTCGAAACGACGGCACGAATTGCGCCTCGGTGCCATTTAGTCTTTGCACAAGATTTTGACACCGCACGCCACTTTTGTGACTTTTCGCGCCAGACATTTCTTATTTCATGCACTTAGATCGTGCCAAAGGTCCGATTTGAAGGTGGTCGCGGCCCCCCGACCGGGTCAAAGTGAACTCGGCCTTCCGCTTTTTTATATGCACGATGCACGTATTTGTCCCCAAGCGCTCCACGTCTGAATGAAGGGCGCCACCGACGCATCGGAGTCGAACTCCGGGCTCATGCGATGACCGAAAGGACCTTTCTTATGCCTCGTCCCCTCTCTCGATCCCGTTTTCCTCTACTCGTTCTTCTTCCGATCTCGATCTTCGCTCCGGTGTTTGCGTGTAGCGACGCAGACGTGCCGGCCACCGTGCAGAAACCCACGCCGGTGCTGACGGATGCGGCCACGGATACGAGCGTAGAGGTGCCGGATGCAGAATTCGACGCCGGGCCGGATGCCGCGCCCTACGAAGGTCCTGCCCCCTACGATGGTGGTCCCACCGTCAAACCCCAAGTCGTCGACCTCGGCATCGTCGCCAGCGGCGTCCCCATCTCCGTGCAGATTCCAGCGAAGGCCCTCGGCTTCCACGTCATGGTCGAATCGTCGGTCCCCTCCGAACTCCTCGCCATCACGTCCGTGCAGGCACCGAATGGAGAGTTCTTCCACGACAAGGCAACTCCCGCCGGCGGTGATCACCCGACGAGCGAAACCATCCTCGGCTCGACAGCCGCGGTTCAAGTTCCCCAGCGTGCGTTCAGCCAAGACACGGTCGAGCAAGGTACGTGGAAGGTAGTCTTCGCGGGCCCCGGCACACTGAGAGCCAAGGTGCAGATTCAGACGACGCCGGATGGTGTGTTCCACGGGGGCAACTTGAACCTCAACGTGTATCTTCCCGCCGGACTCGAGCTAGGTGGCAAGAGTGGCATCACGGCGAAGAACGCGTATGCGAACTCGGAAGTCCGCGGTCGCATCGATGGGTTCTTCGCAGCCATTTGGCAGCTCTACGGGCTGCGCAACGGCACGGTGCGCTTCTTCGACATTCCGAGCAAGTTCCGCGAAATCGAAGACAACGATCTCTTGACGGTCTTCAAGGAATCGAAGGTTGCGCCGCACGGTCAAGCGATCAACATCGTCCTGAGCCAGGTAGGAAACGAGGGGTTTTGGTGGGGGATCGCCGCCGGCGTGCCGGGCGCCGCGAATAGCCCTGGCAACGATCAATCGGGTCTGGCCCTCGCATCGGTCCCCGAAGCCTCGGCCGACATGGAAGCGTGGGTGCTCGCGCACGAGGCGGGACACTTCATGGGACTCAACCACACGACTGAGTTCGAAGGCGGCGTAGCGGACCCCCTGCCGGACACCCCTCGCTGCACCACGATCGAAAATGGTGACCTCGAGTCGTGCCCCGACTTTTCCAACATCATGTTCCCATCTGGCGCGGTGTCCCCACCCATCGTCACGTCGCCAAATCAGAGGCGCGTCGTTCGCGGGTCGCCGATGATCGAAGCATTTGCAGGCGGACCAGCGCCGTCCGCACTGCTCCCTCCGGCGCTCGGCCAGTGGAATCCAGGTGTCCTCGACTTCGGGCGCCTTTTCGGCCACGCCGGGCAACCGCTCTCGCGCGCAGAGCGCCTCGTGCTCGCCGCGTCGTGCGGTCACGCCTCTCATCGAAGCTTGCGGATCCCGGCTGCACAGCGTAGCGACGTCACGCGCATCGCGAACGACCCGCATGCCGCCAAGCCGATGCAAGGTGCCGCGCGCCGTCTTCTCGCGAAGTAGCGCCGAGCGGCGCGTCAGAAGTTTCCCCAGGGCCCGCCCGCTGCGGCATCATGTACGCCGTCGAGCGACGTGATGAGCGAGCAGCGAAAACGAATCCTGATTCTGAACGGACATCCGGATGCGGAAAGCTTCTGCTCCGCATTGCATGCAGCCTACAAGGAAGGGGCCCTGGCCTCCGGGGCCGAGGTCGAAGAGCTCGTGCTGCGTGACCTCTCCTTCCAGGTCAACCTCGAGCACGGCTATCGAAAACGGACTGAGCTCGAGCCGGACCTCGTGCGCGCTCAGGAGCTCATTCGTTGGGCAGAGCACATCGTGGTCATCCACCCCGTTTGGTGGGGCTCGTACCCTGCCCTCATGAAGGGTTTCCTCGACCGCGTCTTCTTGCCGGGCTTCTTCTTCCGCAAGCACCCAAACTCCACGCGCACCGACAAGCTCCTCACCGGCCGCTCCGCGCGCATCATCTATACGCTCGACACGCCGCGCATCCTCTGGTGGCTTGCCGGTCGTCCTTCCTACATGGCGCTCAAATGGATCACGCTTGGCTATTGCGGCGTGTCGCCCATTCGCGGCACGGCCATTGGCATCGTCCGCTTGTCGGATGAACGGTGGCGCAAGAATTGGATCGAACGCGTCCGAAAACTGGGCGCGCGAAGGGGCTGACCCGGGTCCACTCGCCCCCCCGCACTTCACAGCCATAGGAGCGTCTCGCTTGGGTGAAGCGCGCGAAACCTTTGGGTCTTGCGCCTAGAGCGATCCTGATGGAATGTAGGTCCGTGGCGACGCTGTTCCTTCGCACGATGCGGTCCCTCGCTGCGGACCGGGTGGCTACGACCATTCGGGGTAGCATGATAGCTGCGCCCTTCCTCGTTGCCTGGTGCATTTGGGCCCGCTTCAGTACGGAGGATGCATACGTCGCGTCGAAGGCAGCGCGCGTAGAATCGCGAGACCCGGTGCTTTCGGTCGAACTGCTCGAAGCAGGGCGCATCACGAAGAATAGCCTCGCCCTTGGAAAAGAAGTTCACGCTGGAGACATTCTGGTGGAACTCGATTCGACCCTGGAGTCCCAAAAGCTGAACGAGAACCTCACGCGAATCGCGGTACTGAAGGAGCGCATCCGAACCTTGCGCAAAGAGGCTGGGCTACAGGCCGACGTGCTCGAGTACCAAACCAAGATCTCGAGCGCACTCTCGTACGTGGCTGCGACGAGGACGCGGGCTGCCGCGCATTCGGTGGACCGTCGCAAGCAGCTCCTCAGCATTTCGGATCGACTCGAGCAAGAGCAGCTCGAATCGAAGGTCGACCACCTCACTGCACGAGCTCATGTACTCGAACAACAAGACGCTCTCGAGGCAGCGCGCGCGGAGGCAGCTCAATACGATATTGCACACCACTTGGAAGCACGGCGAAGCGCGCTTCAACTTGCGCAAGCAGAGCGCGTCGTAACCGAGATGGAGGGTGAGCTGGTCCTCACTGAAGCGCTCAACCGCTCTCTTCAGGCACTCGTCGATCGCCGCACGGTACGTGCGACGGCGAACGGAAAACTGGGAGACGTAGCGCCCCTGCAGATCGGAAGCACGGTCGTTCCGGGCAAGCCGCTCGCGACCATCATCCCTCTTGGGAATCTCCACGTGGTTGCTCAGCTCAATCCCAGCGACACCATTGGGCGCGTCAAACCGGCGCAGCAAGTTCGCCTTCGCTTCGAGGGTTTCCCCTGGACCGAGTTTGGCTTTGGGCGTGGAAGCGTCGAAACGGTGGCGAGCGAACCGCGTGACGGGACGGTGCGGGTGGAGATCGCCGTGGACCCGAACTCGGTTCCGCGAATCCCCTTGCAACACGGTCTCGTCGTGACCGCGGAAGTTCAAGTGGACCGGGCAAGTCCATGGACGCTTTTCCTACGTAGCCTAGGGACAGGTAGCGATCATCCGACGGCTGCCCCCAGCGCGACTTCTGAGCCAAAGCATCCATGAGCTGGAAGAGAAAACGCTTGGCGCCCGAGGTCATCCAGACTTCGGAGATGGACTGCGGCCCCGCCGCGTTGAAGTGTCTGTTGGAAGGCTTTGGTATCACCGCCAACTACCAGCAGCTTCGGGACCAGTGCGCGACGGACGTCGACGGGACATCCCTCGGTGCACTCGGAAGCATCGCTCGTGAGATGGGTCTCGATGCGGACGGCATTCTCGTGCCACGCGATTCGCTCACGCTCGCGGAAGCTGATTGCCTCCCCGCGATCGCCGCGACGCGAAGTGGTGACGGACTCCATTTCATCGTCGTTTGGTCCGTGCACGGATCGTGGGTGCAGGTCATGGACCCCGCCGTTGGTCGCCGTTGGGTCCACCGGGATCGCCTGCTCGACGAGGTCGCAGCCCTGACGATCGGCATGCCTATCGAACATTGGCGCGAGTGGGCGGCTTCGTCCGACGGGATGGGTCCGCTCCGTGCGAAAATGGATACCCTCGGCGTCGGCGATCGCGCAGCAGACGAGCTGTTCGCGCGAGCCAACGCCGACCCCTCCTGGCACACGTTTGCTGCGCTCGACGCCGCGGTTCGTTTCGCCCGCGTCTTCATGTCGTCCGGAGGCCTGACGAAGGGTCCAAACGCCGCAACTTTTCTGAGCCGACTCTTGACGCCCGCGGTCGCGTGGCTCCAACACGGAAGTCAAGGTACGCCCCCGATCCCCTCGACTTTCTGGTCCTGCGCAAGGGACGACGAAGACGACGAGACGATTCGCGTCACGGGCGCGATCCTTCTCTTCGCCCAAGGGCGCGGGAACAGAGCATCCGCCCCCCTCCGACTTTCCACTCGAGACCCCGCCGCGGAGGCGACGCTGGTCGAGGCCACCATGCTTCTACCGGGTCACAGCGCCGCGAGAGGGGCCGAGACAATGGAAGCGACGCGCTTCAGCGTCTGGAAGGGTGCCGTCCTACCCAAGGACTCGCTCGGACGCCTCCAGCGCGGCGAGTTCAATGCCGCGACGTTCCTATGGGAGACGATGCAGCTCGACGCGGGATGGCTCGTTTACGTTATTTTTCCCCTTTGCGTCTTGTGTGCGGTCATCGGCGTTTGCGACGCGATGCTCATGCGGGCACTGACGGATATCTTCGCGCGTTTCGCGCTTTCGTCGCAGAGGGCGCTCGTCCTTTCGTCGATGGCAATCTTCTTCTTCATTGCCATGCTCTTCGAAGCAACGCGGACGCTGCTCGTGCGGCGTCTCGGGCGTGGACTCGAGACGCGTTTGCGGGTCGCGTTCGCCGAGAAGCTACCGCGCCTCGAAGACCGGTACTTGCGAACACGCCCAACATCAGACCTCGCCTCGCGCGCGCACCTCCTGCAGCTCCTACGCGATGTCCCCTCGCTGCTCTCGAATTCGCTGACGAACGTCGCAAACTTGGTGCTCACCGGCGCGATCCTGGTCTTCATCGCACCTTCGCTCTGGTGGCTCATCTTGTTGTCAGCCGCCCTGTCCATGCTCGTGCCGTTCGTGGGCTACCGCACGCTCGATGAACAATCCGGCAAGGTCGCAGTCCAGGCGGGCTCTTTGTTCCGATTCTACCTGGATGCTCTCCTTGGTGCGATGCCGGTGCGCGTACATGGGGCGGAGCGGGTCGTACGGCGGCAGCACGAGTCGCTCCTTGCGGACTGGTCCCGGTCGAACCTGGCGCTGCAGAAGAAGTCTGCCGGACTCGATTCGATCGTCTCGGCGTTCAGTGTGGTCCTTTGTGGGGCGCTGATATGGCGATTTCTCGCGAACCACGGCGATCTTCGCGCGCTTCTCATGGTGACCTTCCTCGGGCAGCGACTCCCGACATTCGCACAGGGACTGCTCGACGTGGCCTCGAGCTATACGACTCTGCAACACCACGCCAAGCGCATCTTCGAACCTCTGACTGCAGCAGAGGTCGAGGTAGACACGCGCGTCAAGCGAGGCGACGACGGCGGCGGAGTCCGAATCGTCTTTCAGGACGCCACCGTCGCCACGAGCGGTCGGACGCTGCTCGAACGCATCAGCTTGAGCATCGCCCCCGGGGAACACGTGGCCATCGTCGGGGCCTCGGGGGCTGGCAAATCGACCTTGCTCAGCGTGCTCTTGGGCTGGCTGCGACCACGAACAGGTCGAGTCATCGTCGATGGCCGCATTCTCGACGAGCCGGAAGTGGTCCAGCTGCGCAAGCGGACGGCCTGGGTGGACCCAGCGATCACCATCTGGAACGCCACGCTTCTACAGAACGTTGCGTACGGATCCGAACAGCAAATTCGAAACGTTCCACATGTTCTCGAGCAGGCTGACCTGCTCGAACTGCTCGAGCGGAACCCCGACGGTCTCCTCGCAGACGTAGGTGAGGCTGGCGCGAAGCTTTCGGGCGGTCAAGGGCAGCGGGTTCGACTTGCCCGCGCGATGATGCGAGCCGACGCACGGCTGGTTCTTCTGGACGAACCATTTCGCGGCCTCGAACGAGATCGTCGCCGTGAGCTCATGAGTCGCGCACGTAAGCTCTGGGAGCGCTCCACCGTCCTCGCGGTGAGTCACGATGTTTCGGACACCGTGTATTTCGATCGAGTCATCGTGATCGCCGACGGGCGTGTGGTGGAAGACGCAGCCCCCCAAACGCTGCTCGCAGCAAGCGAGTCCGTCTATCGCAAGCTCTTCGACGGAGACGAAGCGCTGCGGTCGGGTCTCTGGAGCGAGCATGCGTGGACGCGACTTCGACTCGAAGATGGACGGCTCAGCGCACTCACGGAGGCGTCTTGACCTTCCCTTTGAGCGAGGCACTCGTCGCCGCGTCCTTTCGTCAGAATCAGGGGGCCCTCGCCCTGGCTTCTCTATCGAAGCGCTTCGGACATAGCGCAAGCGTCGACTTGCTCGCCCCCAGCGGGGAGGTCTTCGAAAGTGACGAGTCGGTGGCGGAGTGGCTCAACGCGGCTGCGACCTCGCTCAAAGTCGAGATCGAATCCGTTTCCACCAAGTATGCCGATGCGGAAGGGCTACTCCGATCCTGCGGCCCCGCCATCCTGCGCGTTCGCGACGGCCAAACCGAACGCTACCTTGCCGTCGTTCGAGCAACGAGGCGTGGGGTGCGGGTGGCAACTCCGTCCGGACGCACTGCTGTACTCGACTTCGACGAAGTCCTGAACGCGGCCATGCAACCCATCACCGAGTGGGCGTTTCCCCTTCTGGACGGCTGGCTGGAAGCAGCGAGCGTTCCGCCTTCCGAGCGTCCCCGCCTCCGCGATCGCCTCCTCCGACAGCAACTCGGCGGACAGGTCGCAACCGTAGGATGGATCGTACGCCTTCCTCCTTCCGCGCCGGTGTTCGCTCAGCTCCGACACGACGGGGCTCTCGCGGGGGCCGGCTTGTATGGCTTGTGCATGCTTCTCGAGCTGCTCTTCGGCTACGGGGCGTGGCTCGTACTCGGCCGCGGGGCAACCTTCGGTGGCATGACCATGAGTGCCCTCGCTGGGTGGTTCTTGTTGACACTGACCACGCTTCCCTTGCACTACGCGATGCACGTTGTCTCCGCTGACTTGAGCGTCCGAACCAGCGCCGTCCTGAAGCGGCGTCTGCTCGCCGGCGCCATTGCAATGGATCCCTCCAAAGTACGGGAGCTTGGCGCCGGGCGCGTCCTCGCGATCGTGAGCGAGTCGCAGAACCTCGATTCGAGCGGCATTGGTGCGCTCCTCTCGCTCGGGTCGGCAGCGGTCACGCTCATCGCCGCAGCCCTGGTCTTGTCTCGCGGCATTGGTGGCATGACCCACGTGATCGCCCTCGTTGCCTGGATCGTCGTCGTGTCCATCGCAACGGTGGCAAGTGCGCGCCGCACGTCGAAGCTCACGGAGCATCGAGTCACCATGACGCAGTCGCTCGTGGAACGCCTCTTGGGGCACAGGACTCGGCTGGTCCAGCAGTCAGAGCGACTTCGTCATACAGCGGAAGACGAGGAGCTCGATCAGTATATCGAAGGCAACAAGGCGACGGATTCGCTCGCGGCACTTCTCGAGGCGCTCCCGTCACGCGGGTGGTTGACCCTTGGGTTCTTGTCGCTCGTTCCGCTGCTCCTGGGCGAGCCCGCCGACGCGAGCAGACTCCTTGTGACGATCGGAGGGTTGCTCGCCGCGCAGGTGGGGTTCTCTTCCTTGATTGCTTCCTGGTCGAGCGCCGCTCGATTCTGGATGGCGTGGTCCGTCGTGCGCCCCTTGTTCCGCGCTGGTGCGGCCGCGCCACACGCAGGGCTCCCCGCTCTTTCGGTCGCTCCCAAAGCCGTCGCTCCCCACGAAGAGGAAGTCATCAAGGTACTGCGCGCTTCCTACAGCTATTCCGCTCGTTCTGGGCCCGTCCTTCGCGACGTGAGCCTGACGATCCGCAACGGAGATCGCCTGCTGCTCGAAGGTCCCTCTGGCGGCGGCAAGTCTACATTCGTGAACATGCTGGCCGGCATCCGCTCCCCGGATGCTGGCGTACTGCTCTTGCGTGGATTCGATCTTCGCTCGCTCGGAAGTGCGGGGTGGCGCAAACAGGTAGCAAGTGCACCTCAATTTCAGGAAAACCACGTCTTCACCGGCACCCTCGCTTTCAACCTCTTGCTCGGACGTAACTGGCCCGCCACGATCGAAGACCTCCAGGCCGCCAATGAAGTCTGCGTCGATCTGGGACTCGAGGCGCTTCTCAAGAAGATGCCGTCAGGGCTCGATCAGCAGCTCGGTGAAACGGGCTGGCAGCTGTCGCACGGAGAGAGAAGTCGGATCTTTCTCGCGCGCGCGCTTCTCCAGAACCCTTCCCTGCTCTTGCTCGACGAAACCTTCGGGGCGCTCGACCCGCTCACCATGCGACAGTGCATGGAGGTCGTCCTCGCTCGAAGCAATGCCGTGCTCGTCATCGCCCACCCGTAAAGGCTCTACTCCAACGCGCGAGCGCGAACGGGAAAGCCGGTCGTCGCGACGAGGCGCTCGATGATCCGGTAAGCGTAGAAGCATGCTCGGGCTTCCATGAGGCGGTTGTCCTCCAAATGGAGGCGAGCCCCGGTCATGTGAATGAGCTCCGGAAGCATTTGCCTCGCGCGGTCTTTGTCTGCCTCATTCGAAATCCCTTCGAGCCCTTCGCGCCGCTGCCGGAGAGCTTCGGACAGGGCATCGTCGGGCGGATTCTGGAGGCGCTCGAGAAGCGCAGGCGCGTCATCACGATAGCCGGCCGAAATCGACTTTCGTTCCTCATCTTCCGAATCAAACTCTGAAATGAGCTGACCAAATCGTGTCCGAAGCATGGCGATGATGTGCTTCACCTCCACGCTCGCGGCGAATAGCTCGACGAACTGGATGATGCAGAGCACGTATAGCTGGAGGCGCTCGATGGCCTTGGGTGCACATCGTGTCACGACCGCGAACAAGGCCATCGAATCGACGACAAATACTCTTTCTGCCACTTCGATGCCTGACCTACCCCCATATCGATCCCATTCGCGAAGGTAGGGTTCGACCAAGAATCGGCGGCACAAGCCGAGGGAATAGACTTCATTTCCCAGCTTGAATAGCTCGGTCGGCACCGTGTCGTCCGAGCCGGACTCACGCACGCGAATGCGCAGATCGACCTCGCCCGCGGCGCCCAGTTGTACGTAGAACCAGTCGCGCGTTTCGAAGACGTCGCACGCTCCGAAGCGACGCAGAATGGCTGTTACGCGTTCCGTCGTCGTCGCGAGCTTCAACGTGGCAAACGGGCCGCGATGCCCAAAGCCCACGCTAGACGATTCGGGCTCGTGATTGCCCGACGATTCGAACGGTGACGCACTCGCTGCAGACTTTGGCGACTGGCGCTCGACGGCAATCGGTACGAGCAACCGTGCCGCGTGTCCGCGACCATCGACCTCGACCCCGTCGAGGTCCAGATGCTCTTTGATGGTGACGGGCTTCCCGAGCCCCCACGCTTTGACGATGTCGCCAAGAGCGGCACCATCCTCTCGCAGATCGAGAGTCACCGGCTCGGCCTCTCCCACCGCAACGAGGGGACCAAAGTCGTTCTCTTCGAGCAGAGTGCGCAACGCTCGCGCTGTGCACTGCTCGCGCTTGCGTTGGGGAAGGTCGATGCGCCGGCGCGAGAGCACGTGCTCTCCGCATGTCACCCTCGGTGCGACGAGCCACCCATTCGTGGCGGCATGGTAGGGCAATTCGATCGAGGTATCTGCGTAGCGTTCGAGCGCAAGAAGCGTGACGAGAGGGTGAAGCGCGTCGTGACTCAGATTCAGAGGAGACGAGAGCGCAATACGAACGGGCTTCGACGTAGCAGCCAACCGAAATCGAAGACGACGCCCTTCCGCCGTCACGTGGACGTCCTCGAGACGCAAGGATCGTGATTCGTCACGGCCGCGCCCGCAAAAATCGAGGGTTCGAAGACCCCGCGCCGCCGCGTCAGCTATCTCTGCGAGGTTACCGGCGCCAGCGTAGGCAAGCACGATTTCCTCTGCTTCCGCCTTGCCTTCGTCGTCACCGTGCACGAGAGACGACAAACGCCTGTCTAGCTCGGGCAACAAGCGTGCGTACCGTCCGAGAAAGTCTCGCGGGGCATAATTCACGAACTCGACGTCGACCAGACGGCTCCCGGCCCAGCCGAAGTACAAGAGCCCTTCCCAAGGAAGCGGCTCCTTGTCGGGGAGCGAAAGGGTCGAAAGGTCGAGCGGCGTATTCGTTCGCAGCGCGCGCTCCCCCTGCAGTCGAAGCTCCGCCATCAAGGCCGAGTCCCAAGGCTCTGGCCGAGTCACGGATGGAGCCTGCGAGAGCGCCCAGGAGAAGCGCTCCAGTTCTGCGAGGCTTACCCACCGTCCGTCGAGCCAGTCCGCGAGGCGAGCTGCAACCGGATCGACCAAGTGTCGCACGCGCGCGTGACGCAGCGCCGCGAGGGCCACGGTCCGGAGAGCCCCTTCCGTTGCGGCTGCAGGAAAAGCGATCTGCCCCGTGAACGCACATGACGCTCGAAGCGGGATCGTCTGCTCGTTCGGCAGCTGGGACGCGATCTCGGTAACGCGTTCCCCCACCAAGCGCGCGCTGTCCCCGACGAGCGATTGAAGCGGGGTAGTCTTGGCGCTCCACGCATCTTCGTTCTCGACAACGACAGCATGTTGCTCGCCAAGGACCCCAGTGCGCTTCAGGGTTTCGCGGAGTTCTTCCGCATCCTCATCGGGGATCTCGAGCTCCTGGAGGCGACGATCGAGGGCATCTATCGTGAAGGAACCGCCGCGAAGTACGTCTCGGAGCTCTTCAGGAATCGTAACGGATGCGACCTGCTGATGCGACGCCCCTCGCTTCACGACGACGCCCCCCAGTGCGAACGGAACAAAGCCGCTCGACAATCGAAGCCCCGCTGGCGGCTCGATGGGCAAGACACTCGCGCTCGGGCGAAGCTCGGCGATGGCATCCGCGAACGAAAGTCCGGAAGGCCCATCTGCAGCCCGAGTACACAGGGCCACCGCGCCGAAGAATCCGTGAGGCTCGCTGCGTTGGGCGACTCTAGCCTCGTAGAGGGCAAGCGACGAAGGCCAACTCGCGCGCGGCTGCTCGACGAGTGGTACGAGGCGCGACCAAGCGCGCGTGTGGTAAAGCGAAAGCTTGAAGCGCGCGCGAAGCTCGGCCGGCGCACTCTCGTAGGCGAACGCTTTGGGAAACAGCGAAAGGCGTGCAAGCGCCCAAGGCGCAACTCGAACGGAAGTCACTTCGTGGTTTCGACGGGTGGAAGGATGTAGTCCAAGATGGGGTCCGCGGGGTCCTCGGCGAGGGTCACCGCAAGGCAACTCGAAAGGCCGCTCAGACACGAGTGAAAACCCTCCGCGTCCTTCCAAGGCATGACGGATCGCTGAAGCATGGGTAGCTGCGAAAGCGCCTCTCCGAGGGAATCACGCGAGGCGCCTACTCGGAGAAGGCGCGACGCAAGCGCCGCTTTGGCAGCGCTCCCACAGCAGAACCCGGACTGCCCTTCGCCATACGCGAGAGACGTGTGGAGCGCCTGCCGGGACAGGTCGAGCAAGCGTTCGTCCTGGGTCACCACGAAGGCCTCTGCGAAGAGCGTACCGTGGCCGGATACACCGTTGCAAAACATGTTCTGCCACCCGAACTCGAGACTCGCCTTTTCGCCACGATTGCCGGGCCACACGACGTACTCGCCGTTGTCCCGTCCCTGCGCCGCGAACTCGAAGACGAGGTCGACGACCTCGTCCTTGGCATAGGCGTGCCAGCCGTGGACTCTGCCGAACCAAAGCAGGGCGAAGAGAAGGCCCGAAACTCCATGCGCGAAACCGAAGTCACACGGCGCGCCGGACGCCCACGTCTCACGGAGCCAGGTTAGGTCATCCGCAAGAAATCGACCCCACGCTTCGAGAGCCTTCGATGCCTCGGCGCTCGCCTCGCTTCCGAGGGGCTCCTCGAACACATGAAAGAGAAGAAAGAGGTCGTTCGCGTAGATATCTCCCCGTGGAAGCCC
This sequence comes from Polyangiaceae bacterium, assembly GCA_046351415.1. Taxonomy (GTDB): domain Bacteria; phylum Myxococcota_A; class Polyangia; order Polyangiales; family Polyangiaceae; genus JABFRG01. The sequence goes on from JAXLYO010000018.1 coordinate 90,599, forward strand.
TGCGCGTGCTGGCGGCCCCCACGTAGCGTGGTCCTCGCGCAGAAGATGCTTTCCTGCTCGTCCCTTCGCGAGAAACGCGCGACCGCGTTCTCCGAAAAGGAAACTCGAAAGCATCGCCGGCGGCGTGTTCGGCGGTGAGATGTCGCTCTTCCACCACGGATGCGCCGACGACACGCGCTCGAACACGGTACGTTCGAGGGAACTATCTACTCGGTCTCCGAGGCGCGCAATCGCGTGCAGTGTGCTCCATCGTCCGAAGAAGATGGAGTTGCCGAGCGCCTCCTCGTGAACGATTTGGTCTTGCTCGAGGGAAGAGAGAAGGAATTCAAGTGCGTGCTGGAACATGACGAGGGTACGGATTCGAGGCTATCGCAAATCGCCCCTGGTCTCTCGACTCACTTTGCCGAGAGACCCGTCCGTTCGCGCACCTTTCAGAGGTGGACCGCTCGCCCCGTTCCCGCAGGGCCGGTGCCGTCGCCCGGCTTGCAGACACACTTGCTGCTGTTGTCGTTCACGCAGCCCGACGCAGTCTTCTGGCAGCCCTTCACGCCGCCCTTGAGTTCGCCGAGGTTCTCTTCAGAGACAGTAAGCTTCTTGGATGCGCCCTTCTTGATGTCGTTGCCCATGTGAATCACCTCTGTGCCTATCGTTGGAAGTCGAAGCATTCGCGAAAGATTCGGGTCGTTTAGCGGACCGTTTGCTCTCGTGCTTCGAGATGACACTATTGCACTGCCCGTGCCGACTCTCGTCGCCCGATATTTCAGTCCCTTGCGCGCGCCCGACGTTTTTCGCCCTGGGGTTTGGGGACGAATCAGGACGAACGTTGATCCATCAGAGTGCATGAGGGCGGGTGTCTTACATCGCGATTTCTCGACGAATATTCCGGTTTCAGCCGAAAGAAGCGCGTGCGTTCCATACGGCGTCCTACGTTTCCCGATATCGCACTCGCGGCGCACCCCTCACGGCATGGGCGCGCCTCGCAAACGTCCCGGCTACCTCGGCGGCCTCTGCAGGATGGAGAGATCTCCTGCACCTCCAGCTCAGCCTCCGGTGCGACAAAGACGTCACGTGCGACTTGCATCGCAGCACGTCACCTCGCTGGACCGCCGGTCTCCGTCGGGCTCGAGACGATCGCACGAAACGATCGAGCATCGATGTAACGGGGCTCGTAGGTGCCGCCCATCGCCTGCACCTGTCCGTAGAACGCGCGCAGGTGGTTGCGAGACCCCCGGGTGAGGTTGTCGAACGTGTTCGCGATATCCGCGTGCGTGACGTGCTCTCTCGCCATTTGAATGTCGCGAATGTCGAGCTCCTCGATGGCTGCTCCCACCTGCATGGCAGCCAAAGGCGAGACCGACCCCTCGCGTACGAGTTCCTCGTAGAGCTTCTGGAGTGTTGCATCCTGAAATGCTCCCGCCGCCTTGCCTTGCGCCGGATCGGCCAGGTCATAACGATCGAGGAGCGCCTCCACGGCATCCATGTGCGTTTGTTCGCTCTGGCGGATATTCGAGAACGTCGGACCCCGGCTCTCGAGCACCATGTAGACGTCTCGCGCGAGCTTCTCCTCCTCCCGCGTAAACGTGAGCGCGTGAACCTCGTCCGCGGAGAGCGGTGTGCTCTCGGATGAGCTACACGCGGCGGCCCCTCCAAGGAGTGCGAACAGTAGAGCGATTGCCTTCTTCATGTCTTTGCTCTCTTCCTCTCGATGGGTGAGAGGCTGGTCCGACGAGAAAGGGTTCACGACCCGTGAAGCCACGTGCCGCCGGGGAGACATGCTGCGGTGTTGGTGCTAATCTTCGCGCCGACTCCGATGCTCGTGATGGTGCGAAACGCCCCCCATGTCTGCACCTTCCTTGCGCTCGTCGCGTGTGCCTCGGAACCCGTGGCGGCAGAGCCCGAACCATCTCCCGATGGCGGCATGGTCGACGCAGCCGCGGAGCCTCGCAAAGAGGCGCCTACCGATGGCGGCGTCGATGCCGAGGCGAACGTGGAGTCGTCGTGGGCGCCCATCAACACGGTTCCGGGTGCGAGCTCGCGTACTCGCGCGGTAGCGGGCAGCGACGTACTCCTCGTCTACGGGGGTTGTGGCGCCTCGCGAGTCGCAACGGAAGGGTTCGCGGACGCACTCGCCGCGTCTCCAACGTGGCAGAAACGTGCGCCCGCGCAGCTCATCGCGGTGCAATGGACATCCTCGGGCTGCGGCTACGATGGAGCGTTCAAGAACAGCGTGCTCGGGCCACTGGTCAGCGCAAGGGCGGGCAACGGCGGGCGTGTCATCGTCGTCGCCCACTCGAGCGGTGCGTACGTTGCGCAGGAGTGGCTCGCACAAGCGTTGGGAGCATCCACGCCAGCGTGGGATCCGTCCGGCACGATCGCCGCAAGAAGCACGTACTTCTGTCTCGATGGCGGAGGGGACACGAATCTCTCGCTGATCGAGAAGAACCCCAAGAAGATGCCACTCTTCTTCGTCGGCGCACGAGGTAGCGGCACCAATTTCGTTTCGCGCAACCACGCGACCATGAAGGTGCTCGCCGGTGGGAGCGAACGGTTCATCGAAGTCGACGCATCGCTCAGCGGTTGTGAGACGAGCAACTGTCTCCACGACGCGGTGATCACGACCCTTCCCCACAACCGACGCGGCTTTGTCGACGACCGAGGCACGTCACAGCCACTCTGGTGCGACTACAGTCACTTTCCTCCGCAGCCCCATCCGACATGCGAGGCCATCGATCAGCAAAGCGCGCGATCCGCGACGCGCGCGGTCGTTGGAAGCTACCTGAGCCGCCTTCAGCCCTGAGGCTAGGTAGAAACGGCCACGTGAGTGCGATTGGCCCAGTGCCGGGGGCCGGTCGCTCTCGCTAACACTGTTTCTGTGTGATGCTCGACCACTGACTCGAGCACTTGGTGCTCGCCGGGTTGTACGTATCCGGGTTCCAGTCTTTGCACTCGACGCCCATCATGCAGTCACCAAACGCGTCGAGCTCGGGGCGTCTACACGCTTTCCAGTGGTCGACGCTCGCTTGGATGCAGTCGTCCACGTCCTTGTAGTAACTGCCACCGCACTCGAAGTAGTGCTCGCAGAAGCCCTTGAGGCCGGTGGACTTAGGCGCGCCACCACCACCCTCTGCGCTCGTGCTGGAGGTATCGCCAGCAAACGCGCCATCGGAAGATGAGCCGCTGTCCGCGCTGTCGGTCGTTCCAGTCCCCGTCGTCCCGCCGGAACTGCAGGCAAAGGCAACGCATGTCACAGCGACGAGGGTGAAGAAGCGTAGTGTCGTATGCACGTCCCCTTCCTACGCAGGAGTGTCGAACATTCTTCCCTTCCCGCGGGTCAGACGGAATCGTCCTGCTCCGGGGAAGCAGCGTGTATGGCATTTTCTTCCATTCTCGTCCGCAAGGTGGCACGCGCCACACTCGTCCCCATCACGCTGTTGGGATGCTTTCTAGCGTGCTCGTCACTCGAATCGAACGGCTCACGAACTACCGGCGGCCCGTCGACCTCGCCTGATTCAGCATCCAGCGAAGGAGGCCCCATCCTCGCAGAGCGCGACGCAGGCGGCCCCGAACAGGATGCGGCTCGAGAGAGCGATGCCGCCCGCCATGAAGATGCCGCGCTCGATAGCGGGCCTGCGCTCGATGGTGGAGGGCCCCTTCTATTTGGCGACGCCGGGGAGCGCTCGTGCCCGTCACCGCATTCGTTCGTCGGCCCAGCCGTGAAGATGGCGAGCACGGACAAGGGCGGCTGCGCCATCACGTCGGCGGGCAAGCTCTATTGCTGGGGCGGGAACTTCTACGGACAACTCGGTATCGGTGTCCCCGGCACGGCGCTCAAAGCGTCGACCCCCGTCGAGGTACCTCTGCCCGGAAACGTCGTAGATGTTGCCGTCGCGGACGCTACAAGTGCGCACTCATCCAAAACGGAGACGCGTACTGTTGGGGTGACGGTAGCCGGAGAACTCGGCAGAGCGTCGTCCAAAACTCTTCGGTTCCCAAGAGGTCCTCTTGTCCGGCCCCGCGGCATCCATCGGGTCCGGAACTTGGAGCGGCTGCGTCCTGAGGGCGGGGCGTTCAATGCTGGGGAAGCAACGTCATCGTCAACTAGGTGACGGAACCACGGTCGCAGAGCGCGCGACGCCGAGACGGTCGTGGGCGTCACTGGCACAAGCCAATCTCTGACGCACTATTCGGCGTGCGCAATCGTCGCGGGTGGCGCAAAGTGCTGGGGGCTCAACAACTTGGGACAGCTGGGGACGGTACAAGTCGACCGTAACGTCGCCGTCAGCGTTGCTCAACTCGGAGGCGTACCAATTCCATCTCGGCGGGGACGGGACACACGTGTGCCATGGTCGGAGGCACCGAAGTGTTGGGGATACAACACGAGCGGCGAGTTGGGAGATGGGACCAACGTCACCTCGCTCACACCAGTTCCGGTCGTCTTGGCCGCGGGCGATGTCGCGAAGGATGTCGTTGCTGGCTTCTACGGAAGCTGCGTCATCCTCACCAATGGAGCCGCCAAATGCTGGGGTGGCCGGGTGGCGGATGGACATGACGGAGCCAATACGCTGAAGCCGGAGCTCAAGTGGCCCGCGGGGCCGATCGCATCCATCACGCCGCACTTTACGACCTGTTCGCTGTCCGTGTCCGGGGAGATTGCGTGTGCACTTGGCCAGGACAACTTTCCGACGAGTGAGCTATCCCTTGGCTCGCTCGGACCTGGGACGGTCGCACCTACGGGCGTGTGCCGGTTCTTCCGGTAATGCATTGCCCCATCCTTGCCCCATTTCGGGTGTTCGGTCCGGTCAACCCAAGTCCTTCGAACGCCTCTTTCGAGAAGCACAGTTCCGACGCGCCCATCGGCAGTCATGCACCCGCACGACGAGCCTCCTCGCGCCGGCCGCCCCCGCGTCCCGACCGGATTTCTCCACGATCTCAGTCTTGTGCCGAAGGTGGGACTTGAACCCACACACCCGTGAGGATGGCGGATTTTGAATCCGCTGCGTCTGCCATTCCGCCACTTCGGCTTACGGTGAAAACACTTACCAGAGGTCGAGGCGCGACCGCAATCGGGCTGTTCAATGCCTCATGAAACGGAGCGCGCCGATGATGGAGAGGCCCACGGCGACGATGCCGAAGAAGATGAGGAGCGCCGTCGCGATGCTGCGATTGCCGCTGGGTTTTGCGACCTTTCCGGGAGCCGGCGGTGAGGACGGAACGGACGGCGCCATGCTGCGTGTGGCGGGCCTGCCTGCGTCGACGGCGCGACCCGGCATGGCAGGCGTGCGTGAATCGGGGAACGAGGCTGGTGGCTCCGAACCGGTGGGCGCGGGCAGCTTCCCCGTGGAAGCAGGCGCAAAGTCGCTCGCAGAAAGTGCGACGATGGGCGGCAGACTGCCAACGCGAACGAGATCGACACCGCCTGCGGCGCCACCCGGATGGCTCGGTCGGTGCTCGCCTTCTACCGCGAGATCGTCACCGGGCCCGCCAGGCCTCATGGTGCCGCGCATCTCGAGGCCCATGGCCACCGTCTTGCTCGCTTCAGCGATCCATTGCTCGTGCTGTGCGCGCTCGGCTGCGAAAAGTGCGTGCATGATACCCGAAACGACGGACTCGTTGACAGTGCGGCCTTCGTAGAGCGCGGCGCGATCGAGCGCGCTCGCGACTTCGAGTGCATCGCGGTAGCGGTTCTGGGGGCTCTTCTGAAGCATCTTCTGGAGCACTTCCCAGAGCGGCTCAGGATACCCGTCGACGAGGTCGAGCGGATTCGGCACTTCGGCGAGGTGCACGCGGTCCATCGTTTCGAAGTCGGTCTCGCCCTTGAAGAGCCGACGATCGGCGGTGACCTCCCAGAGCGTCGTGCCGAGAGCGAAGATATCCGTGCGGCGATCGAGCGGCTTGCCGACGACTTGCTCAGGCGACATGTACGCGAGCTTGCCCTTCACCATGCCCGCGCGCGTGCGCGAGATGCGATTGGCCGCCTTGGCGAGGCCGAAGTCGATGATCTTCACCTGGCCGTCGTAGGTGATGAAGATATTGCTCGCGTTGACGTCGCGATGGACGATGTTCAGAAACTCGCCGCGCTCGTCGTGGAGCTCGTGCGCGTGATGGAGGCCTTCGGCGGCGCGCGCGCCAATCCAAGCAGCGACATCGTAGCGGAGACGCACTCCGCGCTCACGACACGCGTTCCAAACGTGCCAGAGCGACTGGCCGTTCAAGAACTCCATCGCCATGAAGAGGCGATTGCCCTCGGCGCCGAGTTCGAAGACGCGGACGATGTTCGGGTGGTTGAATCGCGAGACGGTCTTCGCCTCGTCCGAAAACATGGTCACGAACTCGGTGTTCAGCGCGTAGAGCTCTTTGATCACCTTCAGCGCGACGAGCAAGCCGCCCCCGGGCAACGACGGATCGCGCGCGAAGCCGAGGTAGACGGTTGCCATACCGCCTTCGCCGATCTTTCCGCGCACCTCGTAACGGCCGAGGCGACTGGGAACATCCTGTGCCGATGCCACTGCCACCGCCGGGAACAGTAGCAATTCTCGCTCATTCAAGTCCACCGAATCGAGAGCGCATTTGCTAAGCTCCATCGCATGACGCGAATGGCTTCCTCCACGCCGAGCGCTCGAGCGACACGTTTTCCGGTGTTCTACGCGGTCGCGCTACCCGTTGCGCTTCCGATGGTGCTCGTCGCAGGCTGCAAAGACCCCGGTCTAAAAAGCGCAGAATTCGCAAAAGGCCACGCGGAAACGCTCGCGGCACTCGTGGAGAAGGATGTCGGCGAAGTCGAACGAGGTCTCCCGGAAGGCGCGAAAAAAGGTACTAAGGCCTTCCTGGTCAAAGAGGGCGTCGAACGCGAACCTGCGAACGTGCGCCGGAGTCTCCAAAAAGTGCAGCGAGAAGTGCCCGACCTCCTTGTGGCAAAGTCGACCTTCTTCGCCCTCGTCGACGCCAAGGGCATCGCCATTCGCAACAATCTCGAAACGGACGCCATGGCGGGGCAGGACATTTTCACGCTGTTTCCGGCCCTACGCGAGTCGGACACGAAGGGGTTCGTCGCCACGTCTGGAATATTTCCAAATGCCATTTCCCTCCAGGGTCCCGACCGCACCTGGGTCGCGGCAGCCCCCATCAAGACGGAGGCTGGGCAGGTCGCGGCGTACTTCGTGACCGGCTGGTCGTATCGACGGTTTGCCTATCACCTGCAGGAGTCCCTTCGCGGAGAGCTCAAAGAGAAGCTCCTGAACGCGGGCGACAAAGGCAAGCTGCCAATTCTCTACGTTGCTGTGTTCGACGCGACGGGCGTCTATTCGGCGCCGCAGACGCCGGATTTGAACGAGAAAGCCTTGAAGGAACTCGGTCCCGTCGAGAAGACGAAGAACGGAGCGGCCACGGGCACGCTCAATCTCGAGGGACGGTCCTTCGGGTGGGCCGCAACACGCACGCCGAAGCTCGGACCAGACACCGGTGTGGCGGTCTTGCGCAGCGAAATCTGACGACCTTGCTCAAGCCGGGCCCGATCGGCCGAGCAAGTGGATCGCTCGAATGACGAGTGCCCATGAAACGATGAGGAGAACGCCTCCGACGGGCTTCGAAACCGTTGCCGCGGTCGCGATGGCAATCGCGAGAAGGAACAGGCCCGGCAGAAGCCAACCGCGGTTCGCGCTCGAATGTCGATCCACGCCCCGTCTCTTAGCGCGCTCCTCCTGAAAAAGCGCTGATTTCCTCTTGCATGACCGGAAGCTCGGCTTAGCATGCGCCGGCCTTGCCGCGTTTTGCCGCTCTCGATTTGGGTTCGAATGCCCTGCGCCTCCGTATCGCGGAGACGCAAGGTCCGATTCCCATGTCCGATGCTGCGGACGAAGGGCCGCCGAGCTCGACGATGCGCGTGAACGCAACGCCGCCCAGCAACGGCAAATCGAACGGGTTCTCGGAAGTCGTCAGTCTGCGCGTCCCCGTCCGGCTCGGCAGCGATGTCTTTGCGACTGGATCGCTCAGCGCGACGAGCATCAACCAGGCATGCGCGGCACTTCGTGAGTTCCGCAAGGCCATGGACACGGCACACGTCGATAGCTATCGCGCAGTCGCCACCGCAGCCGCACGCGACGCCGACAACGCGGGTGTCCTCATCGAGCGAGCCCGGCGTGAAGCAGGCATCGAGCTCGAGGTCATCGAAGGCATCGAAGAGGCGCGTCTCATTCAGCTCGCGATGACGAGGCGCATTCGCCTCGACACGTGCCGCGCAATGTTGATCGACGTAGGCGGCGGCTCGTCGGAGTTCACACTACTCGAAAACGGCAAGGTGGCGTTCTCCACGTCGCTACCGCTCGGTACGGTGCGCCTTCTCGATGCATATCTTCGTACGTCGTCGGCTCCGACACGAAGGCAAGTTCGCCTCGTCGACGAAACGGTCGATCGCGCTCTTGCGGAGCTGCGAGAACCACTCGGTGGAGCTTCGGTCGATGCATTCGTCGGCTCGGGAGGCAACGTCGACACGCTGGCGGAGCTGTGTCCGCTCGAAGGTGGGCACGGTGCGTTCGGACGCGCGATCGATCTCGCGCAACTCAAGCAGTTCAGTCAGAAGGCCGCTGCCCTCTCCACGGACGAACGTCAGAAGGCTTTCGGGCTCCGCGCCGACCGAGCGGACACGATTCTGCCTGCATCGCGCATATTCATGCGAGCCGCGGAGGTCTTCAAAGTGCCGGCCATCGTAGCTCCCGGCGTCGGGCTCAAAGAGGGGCTCTTGCTGGAGCTCGCCGACAAACAC
>JAXLYO010000019.1:0-27451 GCA_046351415.1 Polyangiaceae bacterium
GACCGGCCCGAGGTCGCCATCGGCAAGAAGTACTCCGAGCGATACACCGTCATCCACTTGCGAAAGGCGGGGCTTTTGCCGCTCATTCGCTTCCTCGAGACCATCGAGAAGAGCGGGCACCCCATGATCGTGCAACGCCTGAACGTACGTAAGCGCAGCGGCGAGACGAATGCGTACGACGTCGAAGTCGGGGTGGCGGCGTACGACCGCGCGACGACTCCGCTGAGCTCTCCAGCCGACAAGGACAAACCGAAATGAGGGAGCGGCTCCGCAAGATTGGGTCACGCATCGGCTACGGTATTTTCACCGTCTTCTGCCTCCTCGTCTTTGCGTCTCTCACGTTCCCCTACGAAAAGGCGAAGGAGCGCATCGTCGGTTCGTTCAACTCTGCCCAGAAGGGGACGAGCGCACAACAAGAGCTGCAGATCGACTCACTCGGTGGCTATTGGCTGACGGGCGTGCATGCTTCCGGGGTTCGCATACTGAGCGCCCCCTCACAGGCGGGCAAGCCGGCGGCCGAGATCCGCATCGACGAAGCCCGCGCGCGTCTCAAGCTCTTGCCGCTCCTCATCTTCCGAAAAGACATCGGCTTTTCGCTCGATTTGCTCGGAGGCACGGTCGACGGCATGGTCGGCGATCACGGCGGCGATCGCGTCATCGACGTGAACTTCGATGGCGTCGACGTGGGCAAGCTGGGGCCGCTCGAACAAGCCGTGGGCTTGCCCGCCGCAGGGAAGCTGTTCGGAAACGTTTCCTTCACGATGCCGGGCGGCAAGGCATCGAAGGGCAGCGGTAAGGTTTCTCTCGAGCTCCGCGACTTCTCTCTCGGCAATGGCAAAGCGCAGCTCGCGCTCGGGCCCGGTATGCCGGGGCTCGCCATCGATCGCGTGACCGTCGGAACGTTGAGCATCGAAGGCGAAGCCAAAGACGGAATTCTCAAGTTCACGAAGATCAAGGCGACGGGCAAAGACGTCGAGATCGATGGCGATGGTCGTATCCAGATGCGCGAGCTCGCGAACGAGTCGATCGCAGACATCACGATGCGCCTCAAGGTGAACGACTCGTACAAGAACAAGAACGACAAGACGAAGGGCATGTTCGCTGTTCTCGACATGTCGCCCGACGCGCGCGCCGCCAAACAGGCCGATGGCTTCTTCGGCATCAAGTTGACTGGCGCGCTCGGTCGCCTTCGCACGGTCCCCGCCGGGAGCGGCAGCTCGCTCTTGCCCTCGGGCCCGGGCGGCCTGTTGAAGTCGCCGAAGCGCGGCGGTGGCCTCGACGTTCCTTCCGCACCGCACCCCGATTGATGACGCCATGCTCGTAGGAGTGATTCATCTTCCGCCCCTGCCGGGAAGCCCCCGGGCCCCGCTCGGCAAAGGCCTCGAGAAGGTTCTCGAAGGTGTACGGCGCGACGCACTCGCACTCTCCCGTGCACGTTACGATGCGATCATCGTCGAGAACTTCGGCGACGCACCGTTCTTCGCCGATCGCGTTCCGCCCGTCACGGTGAGCGCCATGACGCTGTGCGTGGCCGCCGCAAACGAAGCGGCGAGCGGTGTGCCGATTGGTGTGAACGTCCTGCGTAACGACGCGGAGAGCGCGCTCTCGATCGCCGCAGTCACGGGCTCGGCCTTCATTCGCGTCAACATCCACAGTGGTGCCCGCGTGACCGATCAGGGCACCATCCAAAGCCGTGCCGCCGAGACGCTTCGCTTGCGGAGTGGGTTGGGGGTGAAGGACGTCGCGATTTGGGCAGACGTGGACGTGAAGCATTCTTCGCCGCTCGGTACGACCACCCGCGAGAGCGTGCTCCAAGAGACTCACGATGTCGTCGAACGGGGACTCGCTTCAGCGGTGCTGGTCACGGGCGATGGCACGGGCGTGGCGCCCGACGAGTCGAAGCTCGCAGGCATCAAGAAGGCCGCCGGCCGGGCCAAGGTCTTCATCGCGAGCGGAGCGACCGTAGAGAACATGGCGTCGTTCGCGGCGCACGCGGACGGCATCATCGTCGGCAGTGCTCTGCGACGGGGCGGAAAGGCGGGCGGTCCCGTCGACCCGGCGCGCGCCAAAGCGTTCGCGAGCGCCTACCGCAGCACGTTCCGTCGTTGAACTCGGCGGCGCGGTAGCGCGCGGTCAGACGGACTTGCGAGGACCGAGGATGGCTGCGCGCTGCTCATCGCTGAGCGCCTTGCCCCGGGCGCGCAATCGATCGAGTGCGCTTGGATTGCCCGCACTCGTTCCCTTTGCAGAAGGTACGCCGTCGTCCAGCGTGCTGTAGGTCGCGGTCACGGGTTCGCTGAAACGGTTGGGGCGCTCGCTGGGCCGTGGGGCATGTGGGGAGTCGTGTGGAGGTGTAGCATGAGACGCCTCAGGGCCGTCGCCAGGTAACGAAGGCGGCGCGTGAGATTCCGGAGCGAGAGAGGACGGAGGCATCGACATCGGCGGAATCGATTGGGGAGCGACCGTGCTCGGGGGGCCGAACGTGTCCTCCAAGAATTTTTTCGATCGCGCGTCCAGTCGACTGAATTTGACGACGAGCCCCGCCATGCCGAAGCTCGATTCTTCCTGGTATTCGAGGACTTTTCCTTCGCCGCGGAGCATGGGCGTCCCCGTGCGGAGAACCAGCTCGAAACGCAAGATGGTGCCTGGCGGACGGTTCTTGGCGCCGAGAAGCAGCAACGTCGACCGGGTGAGGGTGGGACCTTCAGCGGCGAGGAGTTCGCTTTCGCTGTCGTAGGGGCGTTGGATGCGGATGGCGACCGGCTTTGCGCTGCCGCTACCGCTGCTGTTGGGAGGCGATGCCACGGCGCTCAGCATACAGCATCGAGGGGGCTGCCATCCGCACGAAAGTCCCGATTGCCAAGGCTGGGGGCGAGACTTACTTTGCTCCAATCCCGTAAAAGGTAGTAATTTAGGAGCGGTAACGCTCACGTAGGTCCCTCTCCCGCAGTACTCTCTAGCCGCTGCGTGCTCCGAAGTCGGAGAGCACGCTCTCGTCAAAGCTCGAAAGGCCCCCACGATGTCTTCGCCTCGCAAGCCCCCGGAAGAAGAAACCATTCAATTTGGCGACGAGCTCGCCGTACTGCCCATCCGCAATGCGGTCCTTTTCCCCGGCGGCGTCGCCCCCTTCGAAGTAGGTCGCGAAAAGTCGGTGGCGCTCGTCGAAGACGTCGACAGCTTTCCGGCTCCGGTCATCGCGATCTTCGCCCAGCGTGATCCGTCGACCGACGACCCGGGTCCAGACGACCTCCATCGCGTCGGCTGCGCAGCGCGCATCTTGAAGGCGCTGAAACACAGCTCCGGCAACTACTCGCTCATTCTCCAAGGGCTCGGCCGCATCCGCCTCGAAGAGGTGACGCAGACCGGACCGTACGTGAAGGCGAAAATCACGAAGCTCGAAGAGGGGGGCCAAGACGACGACGAGGTCGAGGCTCTCAGCATGAGCCTGCGCGACATCGCGAAGCAGGTCATCCAGCTCATGCCGGAGCTGCCGCGCGAAGCGAGCTCCCTCATCGACTCGATCCAAGCGCCGGGGCCGCTCGCGGACCTCGTTGCAGGCAATCTCGACGCACCGGTCGACGAGAAGGCTCAGCTCCTCGAGACGATCGACGTCAAGGAGCGCATTCGCCACGTCCTTCGCCTCCTCACGCGCCAACTCGAGATTTTGAAGATGCGCGAGCGCATCAACTCCCAGATCAAAGAGGAGATGGGCAAAAATCAGCGCGAGTATGTCCTTCGTCAGCAGCTGAAGGCCATCAAGGAAGAACTCGGCGAAGACGATGGCGACCAGGGCGACCTCGACGGCGTGGAAGAGCGCGTTGCCAAGGCGAACCTTCCGAACGAAGCCGAGCAGGTCGCGAAGAAGCAGCTGAAGCGTCTTCGCAACATGCAAGTGGGCTCGGCGGAGTACACCGTCGTTCGTACGTACCTCGACTGGATTCTCGACCTTCCGTGGCACAACTCGACCATCGACAATCTCGAGATCGCGCAGGTCCGCAAGGTCCTCGACGAAGACCACTACGGCCTCGAGAAGGTGAAGAAGCGAATCCTCGAGTACTTGGCCGTTCGCAAGCTGAAGAAGGACAAGAAGGGTCCCATCCTTTGCCTCCTCGGTCCGCCCGGCGTCGGTAAGACCTCGCTCGGTCGCTCGATCGCTCGCGCGCTTGGTCGCAAGTTCCACCGTATCTCGCTCGGTGGCGTCCACGACGAGGCCGCCATCCGTGGTCACCGCCGTACCTACGTCGGTGCGCTCCCCGGACAGATCATCCAAGGCATGAAGAAGACGGGCACGATCAACCCGATCTTCATGATGGACGAAATCGACAAGCTCGGTCACGACTTCCGCGGAGACCCATCTGCGGCGCTCCTCGAAGTCCTCGACCCCGAGCAAAACAACACCTTCGCCGATCACTACCTCGAGATCCCGTACGACCTCTCGAACGTGATGTTCATTGCGACCGCGAACATGGCCGACCCGATTCCGGCTCCGCTTCGCGACCGTATGGAAATCCTCGAAATCCCGGGCTACACGCGGCGCGAGAAGCTCGCGATCGCGCGTCAGCACTTGATTCCGAAGCAGATCGAAGAGCACGGCATCTCGCCCTCGCAGCTCATCATCACCGACAGCGCGGTCGAAACGGTCATCGACAGCTACACGCGCGAAGCGGGCGTTCGTACGCTCGAGCGACAAGTCGCCAGCGTCATCCGCGGTGTCGCCGTGAAGATCGCCGAGGGCGAGACCAAAGAGCGCAAGATCGAGAACGACGACCACGTGCGTGAGTTCCTGGGGCCCCAGCGTTACACGAGCGAGGTCGCAGAGCGCACGTCCGAGACGGGCGTTTGCACCGGCCTCGCGTGGACCAGCGTCGGTGGAGAAATTCTCTTCATCGAAGCGACGAAGATGTACGGAACCGGAAAGCTCACCCTCACGGGTCAGCTGGGTGACGTCATGAAGGAGAGCGCACAAGCGTCTCTCAGCTACGTCCGCACGAATGCCGAACGTCTCGGCATCGCGAAGGACTTCCTCGACAAGAGCGACATTCACATCCACATTCCCGCCGGCGCCACCCCGAAGGACGGCCCCAGCGCGGGTGTGACGATGCTTACGGCGCTCGTCTCGCTGCTCACCGGCATTCGCGTTCGTCACGACGTCGCGATGACGGGCGAGATTTCTCTCCGTGGCCGCGTCCTTCCAATCGGCGGTCTCAAGGAGAAGGTCCTGGCGGCCCATCGAGCTGGCATCAAGCGCATCGTCGTTCCGGAACGCAACGTGCCGGACCTCGAAGAAGTGCCGGCAGAAGTGAAGGACTCCCTCGAGTTCATCGCTGCGACGAAGGTCGATCAGGTCCTCGAAGCTGCACTCGAAGAAATGCCCAAGCCGAAGCCCGCCGAAACGGCAGCCGCGCAACCGAGCTGATTCGAGCGACGCGTCGTGAAGAAGCCCGCGGGAAACCCCGTGGGCTTTCTTCATTTGGCGCCTCAGAATGACGGAGGGGGGAGCTGCACAGTTGGACGCCGGAAAGCGCGCCTACAAATCTACCTGCTCTACGCGATCGCACGGCTCGCCGAGGAATCGCGACGCCACTTCGGCGAAGTTCTTCGGGAGGTCGGTGACCCGAAGTTCGAGCGAGCCGCGCTTGCCCGTCGGTTCCTTGCGAAGGCCGCGGCTCTCGAGGAAAGCGGAGGTTTCGGTGGCGGTCGCGTGGGCACTGTCGACGACGCGTGCTTCGGGACCGAGCAGACTGGCGGCTTCGCGTTCGATGGTATCGCGAAGGAGCGGATAGTGCGTGCAACCGAGCACGACCACGTCGACGCCCAGTTTGGCGAGCGGCGTGAGGTATCTGCGGGCGGCGAGGGTAGGGACGTCGCCCTCGAGCCACCCTTCTTCCGCGAGAGGCACGAGGAGCGGCGCGGCCTGCCCGAAGGCTTCGACCCGGGTCGAGAGCGCAGAGATGGCTTGCGGATAGGCTCCCGAAGCGATGGTGCCGGCCGTCGCCAAAACGCCGATGCGACCAGATCGCGTTGCGGCCACCGCAGCCCGAGCACCCGGCTCGATGACGCCAATGACCGGAAGATCGAGGGCGGCGCGAAGATGCGCCGGTGCGACGGCGCTCACGGTGTTGCACGCGATGACGATAGCCTTCACGTCCTCGGACGCGAGGTAACGCGAGCATGCAAGCGCATAGCGCACGACCGTGCCGGGCCCCTTCGTGCCGTAGGGTACGCGCGCGGTATCGCCGAGGTACACGATGTCTTCTTCCGGAAGCACTTCACGAAGTGCGCGAACGACGGTCAGACCACCTAGACCTGAATCGAAGACACCGAGAGGGGCGCTGCGCGGGCGCTTCGTCGTTCCAGCGTCAGACGACATCAGTGGATGGTCCTGTCGCTGCCGGGCTTCTTCTTGTCCTTGTCGAGCCCGAGTTCGTCCGCGAGCCCTCCGTAGACGAGCTTCAAGGGAGGCGACGATTTGGAGCCCCCGCTCTTTGCGATGGAGCGCTCGAGCCTGTTTCGCTTGAGGCGCAAGTAGAATGCCCGAAGGACCGAGGGCGTACCCCCGAGGAGCATGCCGACGCCCCAGCCGCCCACGAGGCTGAAGGCACCTTCGGGGATGGAGCTCGCGTAGAGAATTCCCCCGATGAGCGCGAAGCCGAGCGTGATCCATTTGAGCCAGGCACCCCGAACGGGGATGAAGAACAGGAGGCGAATTTGCGCGCCGGGGTTCGTCAGTGACCACGCCACGGACACCGCGGAGTCGATGGTGCCCGGCCCGTAGAACACCTTCGTGTGGAGAAGCGGATGATCGAACGCAATCCAATCGATGAAGACGGTGAATGCGTGACCAAAGACGCTCGCATAGAGCAAGAAGAGGACGAGGCGAGAGCTCTTCCATCGCTTCTCCAGGTCGGGCATGAAGAAGTAGAAGAGCAGGAGAGAGAAGAGGATGTGGCCGATGCCTTGCGGGCTCGTCAGCAACGACGAGGTGATGAGGCGCCACACCTGACCGTGGCGAATCGCGCTCGCGTCACCCACGAGAAACTCGAACGCGCGCGTTTCACGGAGGAGGTTGACCAGGGCGGCCTGAAGCACGCTCATACCCCCGAGAAGAACCAAAAGGGCAATCGTCACTGGCCCAGGCTTGGGCCACTGCATTTGCATGACGTTCGTATCGGCGGGTCGGCGAGCCATGGGCTTCCTTCCCAGTCTACACCGGGCGAGGAAAAAGACCTCAGTTACAGATGACGAGAGGCGTCAGCGGCGAGAAATTGTAGCCGTCGTCCGTCGTCAGCGCGTCCGCATCGGTGAGGGCTTGCGAAAGCCGTGATTTGATCTCGGCGTAGGTCTGGTTGAACTTGTTCGAGGTATCTGTCGTCGCAACGCACAGGAATTTCGAAACCGTGCAAATGTCGATGGTCTCGCACCCGGGCGCGGCGGGTCCGGCGCTTTCGAGGACCTTGTCACCGTAGAGCACCGTGCCCCCAATCATGACGAGGCGGACATTCTTGGGCCGGGCCGCCACGATGGCGTCGTAGGGCTTCGTCCGATCACCCGTGAAGACCGCAATGTCTGCGAGGAATCCCGGAGCGAGCTTTCCGATGCGTGTCTCGAGCGCGAGCACCTTGGCGGGGTTCAGCGTACTCATCGTCACGAGGTCTTTCGAGCTGAGACGATTGTTCCAATGCGTGTTGTCCCAGTTGTCGGCAAAGCGGAGCTCGTCGAGCATGTTCTGGCTTCCGCCCATCGACCAGTCCGGTGCGAGTGATACAGCAACGCCTGCATCGAGAGCTGCGGGAATATCGGTCGTTTGCCCGTAGAGGGATACGTTCGAATGCGGTGACCACACGAGCTTCATGCCCGTTTGGGCCATGATGGCGTATTCGGCTGCCGTGAAGGCGGTACCGTGCGTGATGGCCGTCTGTGGCGCATAGAGGCAGCCTTCGGTCGTCGTCATCGTACGGAGCTTGTCGAATTCCCCGAGGCTCAGCGCATCGAGCCCCTCACCCGCGTGGGTGATGAAGGAGTGTGTGTCCATGTCGGAGTAGTTCGTGCAGACACCGTTGGGGTCAGACGGGGGAAAGAGCGCGCTCGTTTGGACCTTGTCGCTGCCAAGGCCATTCTGCGAAACGTCGATCGAGCGTGCGAGCGTTCCAAAACACGCCGAGCTCGTCCCGGGAAGGCCCACGACGCTCGTCGTGCCTGCGATGAGCGCCTTCAACTCACCCCACTTGTCGACTTCGCATCGAAGGCTGCCCGCCGCCGTTCCGTAGGGGGTTTGGGCACACCAGGGGGGCTTGCCTTGGGAGTCGTTGACGAGACATTGCTTCACGTCGAGCATGGCCTGATACCGCGGCTCTGCCGTCCACTCCGTGTGGTTTTGGTAGAGCTGCGCTGGCTTCCAATCGTCGTCGTCGAAGATGTCGAAGAGAATGTGGTTGTGCGTATCGATGAGGCCGGGGGCGATGATGCCCTTCGTGTCGATGACGGTCGCGCCCGTTGCGCCTGCCATGGCGCTGCACTTCGCCACGGTATCGACGCAGGTGATGTTCTCTCCTTCGATGAGGACGGCGCCCTCCAGCGGGGCGGTCTCGGTGATGACGGTGCCGAGGAGCAGCATGCGATCTTTGGCGCCTGGTGTGATCGTCGGATCCTCCGGCTTCGTCTCTGCGTCGGGCGCTTGCCCGTCGGGGCCCTTTGCGTCCGGCGCGCTCGCATCCGAGTCGAATGCGCCACCTTCGGGTTTCGGCGGCAGACCGGCCGAAGGAGCGCCGCATGCGGCTCCTGCACCTAGGAGCGGAATCGTAAGCACGAAGAGCGCGACTGGACGCCGTATCCCAAGGGGCATCTCCCCATGATATCAGACCCTGGCCCCGGTGCTACCCAGGCTCGTTCGCGTCGTTTGCGCTGTTGGCGTCGCCGCCATCGTTTGCGTCGCCAGTGTCATTTGCGTCAGCAGCGTCGCTGCCGCTACGAGCGTCGCTCGGTGGGAGGCCCGCGTCGGTCCCGGAAATGTTGCATACTGCAACAACCTCGACGTCCGTACGCGGGATGGCCTCGCACGTGACTGAAGCAGGACCGAGCACGGCAATGTCTCCGTTCCTCGCGGCCATATCGAGAACCGCTGCTCCCGCTGCGTCGAAGGCGGCTTTAGAGAAAGCATGGACGTCGACCTTGAACGTTGGAATGACGCCTTCGGGATCGAAGGGCGGGTCGCGAAAAGCCGCATCGCTGAAGCAGTCGTAGATACCGCCGCTCACGACTGCGCCATTTGCCGAGCGGAGAATGGCTGCGTACTTGTAGACGGCACCCTCTGCTTGGCTGCACGCTTTGCCGGCGCGTGCTGCCTCCGCCCTCACGACGATCGCGGTGATGGGTTGGTAGGTCGAACTCGAGTCGAGGGTAGAGCTGCCGCACGCAACGAGCGCTCCCAGCGCACAGGAAAGCGCTGCCGCGTACTTCAGAGACGCTTTCACGTTCGCCATTCTAGCTTTCTTGCGGCGTCGCGATGATGCGTTCGACGCTGCGAGTCGTCATGGTGCCGTGCACGACCTCGTGGTCACGGAGGAGCCGCTTGTGGAGATCCAAGTTCGTGCGAATGCCGCCGACGATGAACTCATCGAGCGCCCGCTGCATGCGGACGATGGCTTCGGCGCGGGTAGGGGCATGCACGATGAGCTTCGCAAGCAATGAATCGTACTCCGCGGGAACGCGCCAACCGCCATAGACGCCCGAGTCGACGCGGACCCCCGCGCCGCCGGACGGAAAGTATTCGGTAATGAGACCCGGCCATGGAGCGAAGGTCTTGGGGTCCTCGGCGTTCACGCGGCACTCGATCGCATGGCCGCGAAAGTTCCAGGGACGCGTGTCGGGGAGGTCCAGTTTTTCCCCTGCGGCCGCGCGAAGTTGGAGCGCAACGAGGTCGAGGCCCGTCACCATCTCCGTGACCGGGTGCTCGACTTGGACGCGGGTGTTCATCTCGAGGAAGAACAGGTCCTGGTTCTCGTCCATGATGAATTCGAGTGTGCCCAAGGACGTGTAACCCGTCTCGGCGATCGCACGACGGATGAGCGCGCCGATTTCATTTCGCTTCTCGGCGGTCATCGCGGGGCTCGGCGCTTCTTCGACGAGCTTCTGATGTCGACGTTGGAGCGAGCACTCACGCTCGCCGAGCGTCCAAATGCCGCCGTGTTTGTCAGCGAGAACTTGGAACTCGATGTGCTTCGGGCGCTCGATGAAGCGCTCCATGAAGACGTCGGGGTTCTTGAAGCCCGCATCGGCCTCGCGCGTGGCTTGAGCATACGCGGCGGGGATTTCTTCGAGCTTGCGGACGATGCGCATACCGCGGCCACCACCACCGCCAGAGGCCTTCAAGATGACCGGAAGGCCTATGCGCTTGGCTTCGGATACCGCATGGTCAGCGCTCTCGAGGACGGCACTGCCCTCGAGGAGCGGAAAGTTGAACTTCTTCGCATTCGTGCGGGCCGTGACCTTGTCGCCCCAGGCACGCATCGCTTCGGGGCTCGGTCCGACGAAGGTCACCCCGCACTTGCCACAGAGGCGCGCGAACTCCGCATTCTCCGAGAGGAACCCATAGCCGGGATGGATGGCGTCTGCACCGGTGATTTCGGCGGCACTGATGATGGCTGGAATATGCAAATAGCTACGCGAAGCTGCGGCAGGGCCGATGCACACCGCTTCGTCCGCGAAGCGAACGTGCAGGGCACGGGCGTCGACTTCGGAGTGAACCGCGACCGTCTTGATGCCGAGCTCGCGGCATGCGCGCATGATGCGAAGCGCGATTTCCCCACGGTTGGCGATGAGGACCTTCTTGAACACGGCTCAGCCCTTCTTGACGCGGAAGAGCTTCTGTCCGAATTCGACGGACTGCCCGTTCTTCACGAGAATCTCGGTGATGGTGCCCGCCACCTCGGACTCGATTTCGTTCATGAGCTTCATCGCTTCGATGATGCAGAGGGTCTGACCTGCTTTGACCTGAGCGCCGACGGATACGAAGGGCGGGAGCTCGGGGCTCGGCGCGCCGTAGAAGGTTCCGACGAATGGGCTCGTCACTTCGACGACGTCCGCGGGTAGCGCTGCTGCGGAAGCTTCGGCGCGCGGAGCCGGCGCTGCGGCAACCGGAGCGTGTTCGAAGCTCACCGCAGGAACCGCTCGGCCCCCACGCACGATGCGCATGCGCAGCCCATCGGACTCGTGCTCGAATTCAGCGACGCTCTCTTCGCGCAAGAGAGTGAGAAGCTTGCCCAGCTGTTCGAAATCGACCTTCACGTAGAGCCTCCTGGAGTGGACGCGACCCTACTTGGAAACCGTGCGAAATCAAACAGCTTTTGTTACAACTGCGCGCGAAGCTGGGGTTCCAGCACGCGGAGAAGGAACCGGCCCTTGCCAATGTTGCCGTTCGGCGAAATCTGCAGGGCGAGGAAATAGTCGTCTCCAATCGTGCGGATGAGGGTGACGAGCTTGTCGGACACGACGGAGACTTCGCGCGCAGAGCCGGCCTCGAGCATCTCGGCGGCGCGCTTCGCGGACGATACGACGACACTGAATTCGATGCCGATCGTGCTGATATCGAAGGCGTTTGCCCGACTGCTGCCCGGTCCTGAGGACGCCGGGTGCCCGTGTGCGCGCGAGTATGTAGCGAGGGCGATGCCGGCTCCATCCATGATGAGTGCAGCTTCACCACCGGGGGTCTTTTGGACGAGCTCTTTCAGTGATTGTTCGAGCACGGCGAGCATGGACCAAAGATTAGCAGCTATGTGCGCGCCCATCCCAGTTCGTGACCATGTGAAGGCACCCCCTGAACACTGGAGTGACCACCTTCGAGCACCCCTGAAGACCGCTCTTTGGAAGGTCGTTCGGAAATTCTGGGGAGGGCCCGGAAGGCGGCTGAATGTCTCGCTGAGGGTCACTCGGGGTCGCCGTGGTCGCGTCTTGGACGTTGGGGCATCACAGCGGCCCACATCTCGGTCCCCACATCTCGGTCACCGGGCCGCTGTGGTCGCGTCTCGGACGGAAGCGCTTTTCGCGTTTCTTTCTCGTGAGAACATCCCTATCCTAGAGCTCGTGGTGCATCGTTCGTGAGTAAAGGTCTCCTGACGCGACAAGAGCTCGGTTGGCTGCTCACCCAAGAAGCGCAGGGTGCGGCGGAACGTTTGCGTCTCGGCGTGAACGTGCTTCGTACGTCCATGCCGCCGCCGATGCATCCGCGCGCTCCGGGCACTGGCCTCGCAGGCGTCGATGCCGGATCCGGGATCGGCGGCTTGCCGGAGGACGCAAGACACCTCGATGCGACGCTCGATGCGCTCGACGACGCGATGCGTCTGCTCACATCGCTTCATCAACAAACGGGGCGGGGCACGACGACACGCACGAGGCGCGGTCGCATCGATCTCGCAGCACTCCTTTGGGAGCTCGCGCCGGATGCGCGCGTGGCCATCGAGCCGGGACACGGGACCGAGGTCTATGGGGAAGAGGAAGAACTGCGTCGCATGATGCAGGTGTTCCTTGGGCCGGGGCTCGGTGCGGGTTGCCAGGTTTCGGTTCGCCGCGAGGGGGACGACGTACGCGTCGTGCTTGCGCTCGGTCCGGAGGGGCAGACTGCTTCCGATACCGAGCGCGCATGGCTCTCGCGCATGGCGCTGCGTTTTGCGGGTCGCTACGAGCTCGATGGTGGCGTGGCCATGCTCGCCTTTCCCGCCGAGGGTGCCGTCGAGGTACGCGAAAAAGACGCGCTTCGAAAAGAGCTCGACGAGGCGAAGAAGCAAGGCGAGGCGTACGCACGTGAACTCGCGGCGCTCGTCGAACAACGCGAAGAACACTCGAGCAGCTTTCCGGCGCCGATCATGGGCGAGCGAACCGATGCGTTTGCACTCGTCGCCATGATCTCCCGCGGCATCGCCGCGGAGCTCCGCACGATGGTGGCGCCGGTCGCCCAGGAGCTCGATGGCCTCAAGATCGGAAAAGCCGATGACGAAGCCCACCTCGAGTCCGCGCGCCGTAGGCTCGCGAGCGTACAAGATTGGATGACGGCCCTTTCGTGGGTCGGAGAACTCGACCCGCAGGAGCTTCCGAGCACGTTCGGCATTGCGCAGGCTGCACGACGGGCGGCAGAGCGCGTTGCGTTCCGCGCGGCTCGAGGCCACGTGAAAGTGACGGTCAAACCTTCGCCGGAAGAAGACACCGACGTAGACGTTCGTTCGCCGCCGCGTGCAGTGGAAGCACTGGTGCGGCTCCTCGTCGCCCAGGCGGTGGCGAGCTCTCCGCGCGACGGCGCCGTCACGGTAACTGCGGAGGCCGAGACGAAAGAGCTCGGCGCACGCCTCTACATCGACGACCAGGGAGCTCCCGTTCCGAGTTCCGCGCATCGCGAGTTCCTTGGCTTCGGCGTCGACGCTGGCGCCTATGGTCGCCCGAGCGCGCTTCCGTACGTGCTTGCCGGCCGCATTTCGCAGGGCATCGGCGTGAACCTCGACCTTGCGGACTCTCCGCAGGGCGGGCTCCGCGTGATTCTCACCTTCGCCAAGGTCTCTGTCTAATGCGCATCCTCGTCGTTGAAGACACGGAGAGCATCGCGCACATGATCAGCGCGCTCGTGAAGGCACGTGGTCACGAGGTTACCTCCGTAGGAACCGGTTCGAAGGCGGTCGAGCTCGCGCTCAAAGAAACGTTCGACCTCGTTCTCCTCGACATCAACTTGCCGGGCACGATGGACGGCTTTGCGGTCTGCAAGAAGCTGCGGACCGACGTCGGAATGACCGACACGCCGGTCATCTTCATCAGCGCCATGTCCGACGACGTGTACAAGAAGCGCGCCTTCGAAGAGGGCGCAAGTGCGTACTACACGAAGCCGTTCAGTCCGCTCGCGCTCCTCAAGGAAATCGAAGCGATCTCCATCCGCACGAGCGGGAAGTTTCCGGGCGCGACGGGCCAGCCGACCTGATTCGCGCCCGCCTCTTCAGGCCTTTTCGAGCAGCTTGAGGTTCGCCTTGGCGCGCTCCGAAGCCGCGACGATGACCGCGTGAGCCTCTTCGTCGGGAATGCGGAGGTACTTTGCGAGGTCTTTGATGATCGCGATCTCTTCTGCCTGGAGCTTGCCGTCCGCGAACGTGAGGATGACGGCGTGGCCGAGGAGCAAGCGACGATCGCCCGCGGAGAGATCCATGAGGTTGATGTCTTCGAGCGTGCGCTTCTCCTTGGCGTACACTTTCAGGTCTTCACGCTCTGCGGGCGTCGCGTTGTATGCATCGAGCAGCGCATCGAGCATCTCTTGTTCCTTGTCGGCGAAGTCTCCGTCCGCCCAGGCGATGGGAACGAGGGCGCGAATGATGGCGAGCTCTTGATCATGCATGACCGAAACTTTCCGTCAGTCTCGGCGCGCCGTCAACCGGAATACTGCGCTATTTCCCGCGCAAAGTGAGTTGGTGAACCTGCGCGTCGGGTCCTTCGGGGGCGGTCTCGAGATCCTTCGCACTCGCATGGAGTTTCACCCGACTCGTGCCCCGGGCAATGAGGATGTCGGCGTCGGCATCACACGGGAGGGGCTGATAGCGCGCTTCGGGGCCGAGCCCGATGAGCAGCCAGATGTCCGCCGCGCGTGGCGTCGAGACGATGTGCACGCTGCCGGGCTCACCACGTCCGCCCACTTGCGTACCCGGTTCCGACGGGGGCCACGGGTCGTCGGTCCCCGGCCGCGCGCGGGAAGGCGTGAGCTCGAGCGCGAGCTCGTAACGAGGCTTCTTGTCTGGGCCACGGTCCCAGGCGACCTGCGCCGGGATGACGGCCCGCTTGGGCACATGGCCTTCTGCCGTGCCCACGAATTCGATGCGTGTTCCGACGGGTAGAGAGGGCATGTCCACGGGTGCTTTGCCCACGCGGAGGAGAATCTCTGCGTCGGGCTCCGCATCGATGATGCGAATGCCTGCGCGGCACTTCGGCGCTGTCGGTGCGGTCGTGACAGCTCCGGCAGTTGCGGACGCTGCGGGGCGCTTTCCCGTGAAGAACTGCGGGAAGAAGAGCCACACGGCGCCGAGGCCGACGAGCGCCGCGAAGAGCATGCCGAAGAGAATCATCTTGCCGGCACTCGAGGGAGGCGCGGGCTCACGGAGTCGAGGCCCGCCTTTCGGCGCCGATGGTTGTGGCGCGCGAACCGGCGGCGGTTCGGGGGCAGGAGGAGCGGGACGGGCGGGTTCTCGTGCTTCGCGCGGTGCCTCCGCTTTCGCGGCGCGCGGTTCCTCGGGCTTCGTGCGCGCCTCCGGTTCCGGTTGCGTCCACGAGCTCCGCTTCGTCGGCGGGGTCTCGTGCGTCTGTGCTGTCGCCGCAAGCAGCGCCTCGACGGAACCCGCATCGTCTTCTTCGATTGCCTTTTCGATCGCGACACGGACCGTGGCGGTCGGTGGCGGCGGCGTCGGGTCGAGGCCAGCCATGGCCTTTAGGTCTCTTGCTTGAGCCTTCTCGCCCTTCTGATCCGAGATTGAAAAATTCTCGAGCAGGTCGTCGATGTCGTCACCACCGAAGAGCGGTGTCTTCCGCACTGGCCTCGCCAGCGGCGGGAGCTTCGGCGGAGGAAGCGCCCCTTCCTTCGCAGCCGGCTTGGCGCGCCCTTCGTCGCTTCCGTGCGAACGCGAGAACTCGGGCGGCGCGAGCGGAATGGCGGCGCGAGCTGGAGGAGGCGAGAGCGCCGAGAGGGGCGACGAAGCAGCCTGGGGAGGTGGAGGGCTCGGCGCGAGGGCCTCTTGCGCCTTCGCGGCCGGCTCCGGGGGCGGCGGCGTGAGGCTCGACGGATGCACGCGCGGCCGGTCTTCCTTTGCGAGACTCGCGACTGCGGGAGGCGGCGTGGACGCAGCCACTTGTGGCGGTGGCGGCGTCGTGGACTTCGCGGCACCCTTGCTGCTGCTGCTGCTGCTGCTGCTTTCGAACTGCTGTGCAGTGGCGAGGGCGGGGAGGGCGGTGGCGCGCCCGACTCCGAGCACGACGCGCTTCACCTCCCGTGCGAGCCTGGCGAGTGCACGTCGACCTGCCGATCGATTCAGCGGAATGAGTGCAGCCTCGAGCTCCTCGATGAAGTTCGTGACTCCGACGCGCGCGGTCTGCTTGGAAGCTTGCGTGAGTGCTGGTGCTTGCGTGCCGCTCGCCTCGAGCATCTTCGCGAGGATTGCGCGTAGCGACGTCTCGGTGTCACCGCCCGACGTACCCGATGTGACGACGGCCACGCTGCCTTCTTCACCCACGAACACCTGCTTCGGATCGATGTCCGCATTGCCGTGTGTGGCCCCCTCGGCGAGTTCGAGCACCAAATACCCGGCGAGCTCCGGCGCCATGGGTACCCGCTTGGTCGCGACCACGGCGAGAACGTCCTCGAGCGTGACCGAATCTGTCAGCGGTGAGCTCACGCTGGCCTCACGGCGCGCGGCGCGCTTCGTAGTGTTCGATGAGTTTTTCGATCGAGCTCAGGTTGTTTTCGATCGCGTCGTGCACGATCGTGACCATCGTCGCGGGCGAGCCTTTGAGAGCCTCGTAGTAGCGCTGGCGATCGGACATGTGGATGATCGCCGGCAAGAGATTGCCCCGCAGAAGCAAGATGTTTAGCAGCAGACGCGCCACCTTGCCGGAGTCGGTCTGGAAGGGGAAGATTCGGAGCAGGTCGTAGTGTGCACGCGTCGCGAAGCGCACCGTACCGCGGCCGCTCTTTACTTCGGGGTCGTTGATCCAGTCGACGACCGCCTTCACCTTGGCCGCGATCTTGTCGGGCTGCGAGTACTCGTGGAAGTAAAGGCGATGCTGCGGGATGTCCTTGCGGTACCGCACCGTCTTCACGTCGCCTTCGTCGGGGTGGAGGATCAAGAACAGCTTC
This sequence comes from Polyangiaceae bacterium, assembly GCA_046351415.1. Taxonomy (GTDB): domain Bacteria; phylum Myxococcota_A; class Polyangia; order Polyangiales; family Polyangiaceae; genus JABFRG01. Next base: position 16,865 of record JAXLYO010000019.1, read on the forward strand.
TTCACGAGATCGACCGAGATTTCGACGGTCGGGTCGGCACCGCATTCACGCGCGAATCGGATGGCCTCGCGATGACGCTGAATCTCGTCACACACGGGCTGCAGGTTGGATTCGGACGGCATCGCCTGCTCCGGATCCATCGCGGCCGTGAGTTCTTGCTCCGTGTAGACGACGCCCTCGATCGCACTGTCGTGGTAGATCCACGACATGTCGAGCCGACGCTGATACGCCTCCTGGAAGTCGGCGGGCGTTTGGGCGAGTCGCTTCTGCAGAATCACCGTGCGCTCCTCGAGCGTCTTTGGCTTCGGCGGTGGCAGCGGAGGAGGCAGCGAGGGGCGCGAGAGGCGCGGCGCGGGCTTCTTCTCGGGCACGCTCTTTTGCGTCGCGCTTCCGGCCTTGCTCCCCTTCGTCGCAACCGGTGCGGGGCCCTTGGCGGTCTTTACGCCAGCGCCGTTCTTGCCCACGTCACGAGCCGACGCCTTCGGTGCCGGAACCTTCGTGGCCTTCGACGGAGACGACTTTGCCTTCGATACGGGCGCAGGCTTTCCCTTCGGCGGCTTCGCGTCTGCCTTCTTCTTGGCGGGAACGACGGCCTTCGAGGGCTTGCCACCGGCGGCGCGCGAGGCTTTCTCTTTGCGCTCGGGCTTCGTCTTCTTCTTGATTGCCATGGTGGATGGGTACTCCGTTTGCCAATGAGGGGCGCCGAACGAGCTTCTTTGAGACCCTAAGAAATTCGGATCGATTTGGTCAAGTGTTGCGCGCGCTTGGGCCCTTTTCGCTGGGCGATTCCCCCCTTTGGACCCCAGCGCTGGCCCCGCAGCCGTCGAAACCGGAGAATGGGGGCTTGCGAGTACTGAACACCTGTGTAACCATATCTGGATGCTTGTTCAGGTGCACGTTCGGAATCTGGCAACCATTGCCGACCTCTCCCTCGAGTTCCATCCTGCCTTCAACGTCGTCACCGGCGAGACGGGAGCGGGCAAATCCATTCTCGTCGACGCACTCGGGCTCGTGCTTGGTGGCCGCGCCTCCCCCGAACTTTTGCGCACCGGTGCGCGCGAGGCCGAGGTCGAAGCGCTCTTTCAACTTCCACTCTCGTCGGCCGCATGCGTGAAGCTCGGCGCCGCAGGCATCCCTTGCGACGGCGAACTCGTCATCCGCCGCGTCGTAGGTGAAGGTCGCAGCCGTGCCTTCCTGAATGGTCGTTTGACGACTGCGGCGCAGCTCGGCGATGTCGCGAAAGACCTCTGTGACATCTCTTCCCAACACGAGAGCGTGAAGCTCACCGACCCGGGCGTCCACGGTGAATACCTCGACGCGTTCGGTGCTCTCGAAGAGCGGCGCTCCGTCGTCTCGGAGCTCGTCGCGCAGCTTTCCGAGAAGGACGAAGAAATTTCGGCGCTCCGTGAGTCACTGCGCACGCGCCAAGAGCACGAGGACTACCTCGTGTTCCAGCTCCGCGAACTCGAGGAGCTCGATCCTGTCGCGGGAGAGGAAGAGTCGCTCGAGCAGGAGCGCGTTCGCCTCAGGCACGCTGCGAAGCTGTCGTCCGCGGCAGCAGAAAGTTGCATCACGCTCTACGAAGGCGAAGCTTCCGTCTGCGACCTCCTGCGCCGAGCCATTGCGAGCTTGCAGAGCGCGGCGGAAATGGATGCGGCGCTCGCCGATCATCTCCGCGTGCTCTCCGCCGCGAGCGCCGAGATCGAGGAAGCGGCGCGCGCGCTCGGACGTTATGCGGAGGCCGTGGAGGCGAATCCCGAAAGGCTCGCGGAAGTCGAAGATCGCTTGTCGCTCTACGCAAAGCTCTTTCGAAAGCACGGACCGACCTCTGCGGACCTCGTTGCGGCGCGTCACACGCTCGCGGCGACGTTGCAGTCGGCTTCCGGGGGCGAATCGAAGCTGAAGGAGCTCGAGGCCGACAGGGCAGCGATGTTCGACAAGGTGTGCGCGGCGGCCCGTACACTGTCGGCGCAACGAAAGGAAGCAGCGGTGCGACTTTCGTCGGCCATCGCGCGGGAGCTCGCGCGACTCGGCATGGGGGGCGCACGTATCGTCGTCGACGTGCAGAAGGCTCGTCCTGCCGAGAACGCGGTCATCGTCGATGGTGCGCGTTTGACGGAGCGCGGCGTCGATCACGTCGAGTTCCTCATTGCTCCGAACAAGGGTGAAGAACCTCGGTCGCTCCGCAAGATCGCGAGCGGAGGGGAGCTATCGCGATCGCTCCTCGCCCTGAAGCGTGTGCTCGCCGAAAAGGGGCCCGCCGGCCTCTACGTCTTCGACGAGGTCGATGCAGGGGTGAGCGGCGCCATTGCAGAGGTCATCGGTCGATCGATCGCGGCGGTTGCACAGCATCGCCAGGTCGTCTGCATTACGCACTTGCCGCAAATCGCGGCCCTTGCGGACGCTCATATCCTGGTCAGTAAGGAAGAAGCTCGCGGCCGCACGAGCACCGCTGCCCGGCATCTCACCAAAGAAGAGCGTGTGTCGGAGGTGGCTCGCATGCTCGGCGGCCTCAAGGTCACGAAGACGACCCGCAAGGCCGCGAGCGAGCTCATCGCTGCACGCGCTGGGTGAGCGGTCTGTCTGCGTCGGCAGTCGGTTCGCTCAGGCGAACACCGCGGCGACGTTTTCGCTGTGCTTGAGCGGTGCTTTGCGTGCGGTGAGAATCTCGTAGCCCGTCTTCGTGACGAGAATGGTGTGCTCGAATTGTGCGGACAGCGACCCATCGACGGTGCGCGCGGTCCAACCGTCGCTCCGGTCGACTTCGACCTCCCATGCACCGAGGTTCACCATGGGCTCGATGGTGAAGATCATCCCAGCGCGCAATCGTTCGCCCGTGCCTCGGCGACCGTAGTGTTTGACTTGCGGGTCCTCGTGGAACTTTCGTCCGATGCCGTGGCCGACGAAGTCGCGCACCACGCTGCAGCCTTGCGACTCGGCGTACTCTTGAATGGCTGCACCGATGTCACCAAGCCGCGCGCCTTCGCGCACTTCTTCGATCCCGAGCTCGAGAGACCTGCGTGCCGTTTCGGTCACGCGCCGTGCGTCGGCGCTCGGCGTACCGATGTAGAAGGTCGCCGACGTGTCGCCGTAGAAGCCCTTGTAGAAGTGGGTGACGTCGACGTTGACGATGTCGCCGTTCTTCAAGACGTAGCCGTTCGGAATACCGTGACAGACGACGTCATTGACGGACGTGCATACGCTCTTCGGAAAGCGCTTGTAGTTGAGCGGAGCAGGGAACGCTCCACGCTTGACGGTATCGTCGTGAACGAGCGTGTTGATGTCGTCGGTGGTCATCCCCGCGCGAATGTGTTCGCCAACCACGACGAGTGTTTCGGCAGCCATGAGGCCGACGACGCGCATCGCCTCGATCTCTTTCGGACTCTTGATGTCGACGGGCATTGACTTGGCCTTACTGCGTCCGAGCGTAGGCGTCTTGAATGGCCTTCGTCACGGCTTTCGTATCGGGCGACATGTGAAAATGTAGCTCGGTATCGCCGTCGGGTCGGATGAACTCCCGGAGATAGACGATGAACGTTTTTCCGATGAGTCCGCTTTCGAGATGCTTCACGATGCCGGACGAAGGGCTCGTGGAATCGACACGCAAGTTGAAGGGGCTCTTGATCGGGTTGCGCTCGTAGAAGGCTTCACCTTGCGTCGCAAGGCTCAGCTGGTAGGTGGGCTTGTTGATGTCGCCGCGGCTGCTCACCGTGAGGACACGCGCACGAACGATCGTGTCGGAAGCGCGAACGCGATTGTCGAGATTCGGATCGGTTGCGGGGTCGAACGTTTGGTTGATGTCGAGTCCAACCGCAGCCGCGTCGATGGTGTCATCGAAGAGCTGAACCTGCTCTTTTTCGTAGGGCGACGGTGGTCGCACCTTGCGCACGGTCGTCCCGCAGCCAACGTTACCGAGCGCGACCATCGTGAAGGTGGTGGCGAGGGCGACGAATAAGCGCCGGGAATGACCAGAGAAAAACGCACGCGCAGGCGTCATTGGTGCGCACAGTAGTCGACCTCGAGGGCACTGTCGATTGCCTCGTTTACATCGATTGTCCGGAAGGGCCGTCCAACCGGAGGTACGGCCGAGGGTACGCCGGAGCTCCGGAGCGCCCTACCGCTTTGCCCCCGCCCATCGTCGTGCTAGAAGGAAAATCCTGGAGTTTCGAAGGTTTCAGCGCACAAGGCCCTGCCCACCGCACCGAGACCGGCGAACCAACGAGTTACCAAAGGTGATGTCATGAAACGTGCGTTTTCGGTCTTGGTCCTCACGTCTGCCCTTGCGGCATCCGCATTCGCCGTTGCCAAACCCGCTGACCCCAAAGCTGGGGCGGGGGTGAAAGACGCGCCGACGGTGAATACGCTCACGAACTACCTCGAAGAGGTGAAGTGGAACGCGACCCAGAAGGACCTCCTCAAGATCTACAACGAGGCCGGCGGCATCCTCGACAAGGACTACGACCCGCTGCTCCGCAAAGTCTCGCCGGGCGTGCAAATGAAGGCCCTCGAAGCCGAGCGTGACGGGCTCAAGCGCGCCTTCGAGCGAAGCCTCGTCGAGTTCAAAGACGTTCCCACGGGCCTCGATTCGACGCCTATGCGCGGGGAGTTCACGTACAAGAATCGAGAATCGCTGATGAGCATTCAGCGCCCCGGAAAGCGGCGCGTGTTCTTCTTCTTCGGCGACCGCATCTGGAAGATCTACGACGAAGTGCAGCTTGGCGGCGCCGCGGGCCTCGGTGCAACGTACGCCGAAGCCATCACGAAGCTCGGCATCAACGTCGGCGCCACGGGCCGCTCGGTGCCGGTCGATCCCGCGAAGGGCGTTTGGTACCCGACGACGGACTGGCAAGACGCAACCACCCACATGCGCGTCCTCGACCGTAGCGGCGAGCGCATCGTCGGCATCGTTCTCGAAGACCGTTCGGTACTCCAGAATCTCGCGCAGCTTCGCGCGAACAAACCGGAAGACATCTTCGCGCTCGACCCGTCGATTGCCGCGGTGACGAAGGGCGGCATCAGCGACCCGAATGCCGCGTCCGCCTCGCCCAGCGCTTCGGGAACCGCGAAGCCGAAGCCGAAGAAGTAAGGCTATTTCCTCGGACCGGGCGACGCGCTCGTTCCCGCGCTGCCGCTACCGATGCGCTTTGCGTCCTTCGGGACCAAGTAGCCCGTCGTGAGCTTCAGCTTGGCTTTCGCGGCCGCTGCTTTCACGATGGGCGCGAGCAAGTACTTCTCGGTGTACGTCGAGCCGGGGCACCCGGAGCACGTGCCTGCGAGATGAAGATGAACTTCCTCTTCCGTGGCAGATGCGACGTAGAGCTCGCCCCCATCGGCTTCGATGAGTGGGAGGGCTTGGTCGGTGCAGAGCCGAACGACGTCGTTGAAGAGCGGCAAAGTCTTTCGAGCGTATACGAATTGGACGCTCCTCTCAACCTTCGCGAAAAGTACGGTTTTTCCGCCGGTTGGCAGGGGGCCCGCCCTTGTGCTCTACTTTGACCCATGGCGCGCTTGCGGCTGCGCTTCCTCTTTCAAGAACTCGATCTGCCGGTCGGCGTCACGGTCATCGGCCGCAGTGCCGACTGCCACATCACGATCGAAGACCCGCTCGTGTCGCGCGAGCACGCGCACATTACCTCCGATGGCGAGAAGGCAACCATCCGCGATCTCGGGAGCCGCAACGGCGTTCGGCTGAACGGACACGTTCTCCGCGGCGAGCAGACGCTCGTCGATGGCGATCGCATTCGCGTGGGCAAGCAAGAAATGGTGTTCGTGTCGGTGACCCCGAAGGCGCGTATCGCGAAGACGACCGGCTCCATGCGGCACTGTCTATCGTGCCGGCTGCCGTATGCGCAGGAGTCGGGAACGTGCCCCAACTGCGGCGCATCGGTTGCTGCAGGGCTCGCCGAAGAGACGCTCTCTTTCCGGATCGACGAGCCCCAGGGCCCCGATTGGCAACTCTCGCTTTCGACCGATCTTCTTCGCAAGTGCCTGGGCGAAGGGCGGATCGACGATTGTGAGCGCGTTCTCGCCCGAACGAGGGCGCAGTCGATCGACCGGGTGTCCGCATCGAACGTGCTCGACCTGGCGGTTCTGACCGCACGGGTCGCTCTTGCTGCTCGCAACGTCACGTGGGCTTGTTGGGCGGTCGACCTTTGTGCGCTCGCCTACGCTTCGGGACCGCCTTCCGAAGAATCGGCCGCAACGAGCGTCGTGCTGTCGCAGCTCCTTGCAGAATTTCCGGTAGAAGTCGGGGCGGCGCTCCGTTCCTGGGTGCTCGGACCGAGTTTCGATGGTCTCTTGCCGGCTGAAGGAAGCTCGCTCCAAGCGATTCGGGCCCTCGTCGTTCCGGCTGCTCCCTAAGAAAGGAGACGTGCGCTGAAATTCAGCGTACAAATTTCTAATAGGCCATGCGCTTCCGCCTGCGCTACCTCCAGCACGATTTCGAACTCACCGAGGGTCAGTTCGCCGTGGGTCGGAATGCGAGCTGCCAGCTGGCGTTGGACGATCCGCTCGTTTCGCGACGTCATGCGCTCTTCGAAGTGCGGAATGCGACTGTGGTCGTGGAGGACCTCGGCAGTCGCAATGGCGTCATCGTCAATGGTGAACGCATCGAACGTCCCCGTGCCCTTGCGGCCGGCGATCGCGTACTCATTGGTTCTCAAGAGCTCATTCTGATTGTCGAGGCGCGAGGCGAAACGCGTGGTGACGAAGCGGCTCGCGCGAAGCAGGCGCACACGTTGCCGAAGATCGCGGCAGCACTCCCGGTCATCACGGTTGGCGACGCGGACCAAGACGGGCCGTCCTCGGTCAAGACGAGCCCGGACCGCAGCAAGTTCCCGCAGCGTTCGGAGCATTCCGTGGAGTTCGACCCACGCACGCTCGCCTTGGAGTCAGACGCGCCACCCAGCGAGCGAGGTCGTCTGGGACCTTCCGACAGCTCTCAAATGGCGCGCCTCGAAGTGAGCATGATGCGGCGGGGCGAGCAGTTTCGCGTCCTCGGAGGCGTTGCGGACAAGGCGCTCGCTCTCGGTCGCGCACTCGAAGCCGAGCGCATGCTCGCGTCTGCCCTCGGTGACGTCATCGAAGCATCGCGTGCAGGGCGCATGCTTCCACCGGAGCTCGTCGACGAGGCCGCGCGCTACTCTTCGCGTTTGGCAACGGCGACCGGCAAGGGGGGCTGGGCCGACTACGTGATCGAACTTTACGAGGCTCAGGAGCGCCCACCGCCTGCGCCGGTCATCGCCGAGCTCTACAACGCGCTCCGCAAAGTTCAGTCGTTCGACATCGCCAGGCTCAAGTCTTTCGTCGAGCAGATTCGGAACCACGCGAGTTCGTACGGTCCGGCCGATCGCTTTCTGTTCCAGCGTCTCGAGGGCCTCTTGCGGGTGGCCACGGTGCGCTGAGGCGATCACGAGGTTCGTCCATCGGCGGTCCCTCGCGCACTTCCTGCCACGCGAGCGCGCGCGCTGCGGCCGAGGCGAGAAGTCCACGAAGCTCCTCGTCGCGGACGTTGGCGAGCTCGTGACCGAGAACCGGAGGGAGGGCGACGGGGGCAGGAATGCGCCGTGTCTTCTTTCGCTCTGGGGGGCGCTCCATCGCTGCAATGGGGCCCACCCGCACGCGGACCTGCGATACGACGAAGCCTTCCGCAGCGAGGCGCTCGCGGAGGTCCTGCTCGCGCAAAATGAGCTCCTGAGCCCAGGGGCTCGTCGCGACTTGGAGGACGAGGACACCCCCTTCGAACGAGGCCGGGACCGCACGCTCGGCAATTCGCACCCCCACGACTTTGCGCCACACGCTGTAGGGAAGGGCCCCCACGCGGCCTGCGGTCGCCCGTTTGGCGAGGGCATTGTGCTCGAGCACATTCTCCATCGTGAGCGGAGCGGAGAGCTTTTCGCGCCGTTTTCGCTTCTTCACCGCGCCTCACGCTAGCACGCTCGCCAGCATGTGCTAATGGGCGAGCTCATGTGGGAGATCAGCCAAGAGACGTGTGTTGCCGCCGCCCATCAACTGCGCCTTGCGCCCGGCGAAGGCGAACGCCTGCACGGACACAACTGGCGCATCAAAGCGGTCGTCCGCGCGAAGGAACTCGACGCTCGCGGCATGGTCATCGACTTCAACGATTTCGGCGCGGCCCTGCGCACGCTCGTCGAACCGTACGAGCACGTCTTCTTGAACGACATCTCGCCGTATCAGGACGTGAATCCCACGGCCGAGAACATCGCGATGGTGGTCGCGAACGACCTCTCGGCGAAGCTCGACGACGCGCGCGTGAAAGTCGTCCGTGTCGAAGTCTGGGAAAACGATACCTGCGCGGCGACGTACTTCCGTCCCTGAGCGACGGACCGCAGGCCTGTTGTTCAGCGGAGGCCGACGCGCACCAGGGTGACCTCACCCGGGAGCGGCGCGGGCTCGAATACTACCCCGCGGCGATCGGACACTCCGACGCGAATGAGTCCATCGGAGTACCGGAGCGCGTAAGGAGTGCGCGGTTTCACGCTGCCGTCGTCGCCCGTGACGAAGACGGTGAGCGCTTCTTTTGGCGCGTTCGAGCCAGCCGGGGCGTGAATGCCCTCTCTGCAAATGCGACCGATAGCGGCGACGCGTTCGCGGCGCGCGCACGTGCGTAGTGCCGCCATGTCCTCGGCGCCCCCCGCGTGGGCGGAGAGAACGACAGCAGCCGTTCGCCTCACGAGTTCTTCGTTGTCGAACAAAAGGGCATCACGCTCGATGGGTGAGGAAGTCCCCTCGCTTTTGCACGTGGTGCCGAGCATCGAGCGGGCGAGGATGGCGTTGACCCGAACGAGCGGACGCGGGTCGACCCCGAGCGAGCAGAGCGTCGCCGTTGCGCGAGCTTTGGGCCCGTAGCCTTTGGCGCGCCTTCCGATGGCAGCGGCAGCATTGGCGACGACGTTGCCGTCCGGATCGGCGAGGCCTCGTTCGAGAAGACTCTCGACCTCGGTCGCCTTACCCTCCGAAAACAAGCCGAGGTGCCACATGGCCTCGGCACGAACGCTCGGAGCGGCGTCGTTCACGAGCGGACGCGGGTCACCCGCTGCCGCAACGACGCGCCGCTCGTCTTCGCCGGCGCTCGACAAGTCGACCTTGCCGCCCGCCCTGACGAGAGCGAGCGCGAACCCGTCTCGTTCACCATAGCCGGATAGGTTGTATTGTGCATGCAAACGCGATCGGAAGTTGTCGTCCGGCTGCCGTTCTGCCATCCCGGAGAGTGCGAGCAGTGAAGCGCCTCGATCGAGCGCTCCGTCCTCCCCGAATGCCGCCAAGACACGGGCACGTGCCGTGGGGCTTCCGACGCGGGCGAGAGCGCTCGCTGCCCGGAAACGAAGGGGCGCGTCATCGCCGAAAAGCACCGAGACCAATGCGTCTTCGCTTTCGCGCGACGGAATGTAGCCGAGTGCATCCACCACAGTCGGCTTCAGAGCAGCGTCACTCTTCGCGAGTTCGCGCAGAAGATAGGCGGTGGCCTTGGGTGAAGCGGTCTTCCCCAAGTTCTTGATGACCCACCCACGCTCCGTCCTACCGAGCGAGGCATCGTCGAGAAGTAGCGCGAGCGGCTCGAGCGCGCGTCCATCCGGGTTCTTGGGGTCGAGAAGCCGACTCGTGGCGACCAACGCTTCCGAGCGAACCAGTGGCGCCTTCGACGAGATGGGTTCGAGCGCAACGCGGAGTGAGCTCGGGTTGGAAAGCCCGTGGAGCGCGGCAGCTGGGTGGATGTGCCCTCGACGCAGGGCGTCCACGATGACATCGTCCGTCGTTGTTGCCCCCAGCTCGCCGAGGACCCATGCCGCCCCGTTCGCAACGCCGACCGTAGCGCTGTCGGCGCGCTCGATGGCGGCGCGGAGAAGCGGTACGGACTGTGTGCCATGATTCAGCAGGGCGAGGCGATTCGGAGACGCTTCGAGCGGGAGCGCCGGGTCTTCCGTCGTGGCAAGCAACTGAACGAGCGCGCTGACCGCACGCTCCGATCGCACGTTGCCGAGGGAGAACATGGCGGCGTTGCGAAGGACGACGGTGCGATCGGTCGCAGTGGTCGCCAGCGCCGCAGCTGCTTCACCGGTGGGAATGCGAGCGAGGGACTCTACAGCCTGCAGCTTCACGTCGAGCACTGGGTCACGCGTCAGGACGGCGAGGCCCGACGCCCCGCGAGGGTCTGCGAGGTCTCCGAGCGCCCGTGCGACCGCCTGACGAAACTCGGGTGCGCCATCCTGCACCTTTCCGAGCAGCGGGACGACGGCCCTTTCGTCGCCCGAAGCAGCAAGCGCGCTCGCCACTTCGACGCGCACGGCGGGACTCGGGTCGTCGATGCGCCCGAGGAGGGGCGCAACGATGTCGCCACTCACGTGAGCCCCGAGTGCAGAGGCTGCGGCTGCACGGACTTGTGCGTCCGGGTCGCCGAGCGCGCGAGCGATGGTCGGAATCCGTGAGCGGTCCGGCAGGGTGCGAGCCAAGACACAGGCAGCAACGCGAAGTTTCGGTTCCCGTTCGCCGAGCCAGCCAAGGGCAGTGTCGACCGCTTCTCGAAGGCGCAACTTTCCTGCGGCCTCCGCCGCCATGAGGCGCACGTCG
>JAXLYO010000020.1:0-20861 GCA_046351415.1 Polyangiaceae bacterium
TTGGTCGCGCGCTCCTCGGAACGCTTGCTCGATTCGCTTCGTGCAGAGCGTCGCTGCCATGGGCAGGACGGATGCGAATGCTTTACCGATGCAAAGGAAATCCGGCGTGATGCCCGCATGCTCGCAAGCGAAGAAGGGCCCCGTCCGTCCGTAACCGCTGAACACTTCGTCGACGACGAGAAAAACGTCGAACTGTGTGCAGAGTGCACGTAATTCGCGAAGGTATTTGGCGGGGTACGTGCGCATGCCCGCGGCGCCTTGCACGATTGCTTCGACGACGATGGCTGCGATCGATTCGTGTTCGCGGGTCACCAGGTCGGAGATCGCCGCGAACGCCGCCTCGTAGCCTTCCGCACTCGGAAACGGGACCCGAGCGCACTCCATGACGACGTCTGCGAAGGGACGTCGGAAAAATTCCACGCCGCCGAGGGCCGTGACGCCCAGCGTGTCGCCATGGAATGCGCCGTCGAGCGCCACGAAACGTTTCTTCTGCGGCTTTCCGAGCTGCGCCCAGCCCTGGATCGACGCCTTGATGGCCACCTCGATCGCGGTCGACCCGTTGTCGCTGTAGAAGACACGCTCGAGCCCGGGAGGAGCGATCGCGAGGAGCTCCTCTGCCAAGAACGCGGCGTCTTCGTGCGTCGTTCCTGCGAGAGAGCAGTGCAGCAGCGATTCGCTCTTCTGCACGAGCGCCGCACAAATGCGTGGATGACGGTGCCCAAGGTTCGCGACCCACCACGAACTGTTCGCGTCGATGTAGCGGCGGCCATCGACGTCTTCCAGATAGACGCCTTCCGCACGCGCAATCACGAACGGATCGAGCGCCTCGTAGACGTCCATCGGCGTGTAGGGATGCCAGACGAACGCCTTGTCGCGGCGCACGATCTCGGAGCGGAGCGCGAGCGCGTCTTCTTTCGTGCTCGCGTGCACGCTCACTTCTTCGGCTTGGGCTTTCCGGTTCCAGCGGGAGCAGCGCTCGTCTTCGGCGCGGCGCTCGACTTCGGCGCCGCGGTCGCGGGAGCTGCGGTGGTCGCCGTGGTGGCGGGGGCCGCACCGTGACCGGCATGCGGGTCTTCGGTCTGCGCTTCGCGATCGATCTTGATCGTTCGCGTCGTCGAATTCCAAGGGCCCGGCAAGACCTTCCCGTCGGCGCCGACGAGCTCGAGCTTGAGCGAGTAGGAGCCCGTGCGGAGGTTATCGAGGTAGAGGGGCGCGCCGAACGACGTCACTTTTTGCGTGAGCTCGCCACTGATGCCGGGGCCCGTGACCGCGACGGTCACGTTCTCTTTGCCTTCGGCGAGCGTTACGTTCGCGAGTTGGAAGTCGATGAGGACGTGGCTTCCATTCTCGCCCTTGTATTCGCCTTTGGGGCGGCTGTAGACGAGCATCGGCTTCTTCGTTTCTGTCTTCGAGTCGCCTTTTCGGCCAACGAAGAATTCGAGCATCGTGAATGCGCCCTTCGTCTTGACCGATTCGTGGTTCGCGCGGCTCGGGAACGCAACGAGCACGTGTTGCCCTTCGGAGAGCGCCTCGCCGCCGGCGAGCTCACCGAGCTTGATGGGGGCCTTCGTGTCGTAGATGGCCTTGTAAGGCTTGTTGTCGAGAATGAGGTGAACGTGCGAGCTGCCCGTGGCGGTCTGCCAGTTCTTCACGTCGAGCTTGATCGCGAAATCCGGGGCCTTGTCGGCAGGGATGACTTGACCGTTCGACGGCGCCGCAAAGCGCACCGTCGGAGTGGGCGTCGCGGGGTCCGGACTGGCCGCGCCGGGGACGAGCGAAACGGGCGGAGGCGGGGGCGGCTCCGGCTGCGCAGCGGTTGCCGTAGCCGTGACGACGGGCGGCGGCGGCGGGGGCGGCGGAGCAGGGGGCGGCGGCGGCAAGTTGTCGGCGCCTCCACCGCAGGCGCCGAGCGCCGAAGCTGCGAGGGACGAAAGGACGACGGTTGCTGCGATGAGTGCGCGTTTCATGGGCGCCCAGCATGGTCGACAACGAAGCTGCTGACAAGCTCCGTGAAGCGACCACGTGCTGGGCGCCTTCCGCGCCTCCGCGCGCGCACGACGGCTCAGTCTTGGTAAGGCACTGGCAGCTCGAACGAGACGCCCCAGTTGTAGAGAGGCAGGCCTCCGGTCACGCTGGTCGTCGTATCGGAGTCGCGAACGTTTCCTCGAATGCCCGTCGTCTTTCCTGGGCACCCAGGGCGACCCGTGTTGTTGAAGTCGTAGTAGTTCGCGTATTCGAGCCGCTGATTGGCGCCGACCGGTGCTTGCTGGAGCGTGATCGTGATGGTGTCAGGCGCCGTCACCGCTACGCTCTGGATGGGAACCGGCGTTCCGCTGGCCACCTTGCTCGAACCACCCACCAAGTACCGGAAGCCGTAGTTCGCAATCGCTGCGACGTTCACCGTGTCGAGGACGAGCGGCGGAGCCGGCACATGGTACTTAACGGTCACGACGGCGCCGTTGATGCTCACCGATTGCGGGCCCGTAGGTTGCCACTTCACGCCTTCGAAGACCCACTTCGAATAGGCCCTTGCAATGTACTCGCCGAGCCTTCGTTGGCCGATGCCATTGAAGTGGAGACAGTCGTTGAACACCATCTGGTAGCCAGGCGTCGCCAAGACCACCTTCGGATAGCGCTTGTGCGCTTGGTACTGCTGGACCGGAATCGGGCTCGAAGTCGGCGGAACGTAGTCTGGGTCGGAGGGCGGGACGTTCGTGTTCGTCCACCCCTGCATTTGCACCATGAAGAGCGGGACATCTTGCGCTTGCCCCGTCTTCGCCTTGATGTCGACCTCGTAGTCAGACTGGAACTCGTTCATGGCCTCGCCGTAGTCGGCGAGGTTCCCGCCGCCGGCTCGCTTCGGCCACGGCCAGAGGTCGGCATAGTTGTAGTGGTCGTCCTCACCGTGGATCATCGTGACCGCGCGCACGGCGTAGCTTCGGCCTGCCGCTGCAGCGAGAGCCATGCCTTCGTCGACCTGCTTCATGCCCTCGGCGTAGGAAGGGTTGCCTTCCTGTTGCCACCCGCACCCGCCCTTCCGAAGACACGCGTAGTTGAACCCGCTTCGACCATGCTGACTGACGAGGACGTCGTGTTTCGTGAAGCCCGTGCCAGGGAAGTAGGTGCCAACCGCAATCTCGCTGATGCGATTCGCCATGGCACTCGAGATCGTCTCGACGCCGTAGCCCAAGAAGGCGTCGCCCTCCTTGATGGGGATGAACGACACGGGGATCTTGTGCGTGCCCGCTGGGCAGCCACTTCCGTTGCAACCGAGCGCCGTGAAGACGCCGGTATCGAACGTAATGTTCGTGAGCGTCGGATGAGGCGCCGTGAACGTGAACTGCGGAAAGCCCTGACCCGCATCGTTCTTGGTTCCGCCATTCGCGGTGGAGTTGCTCTGGCCCGTGCAGAGAATGTGATTGACCGAATAGTCGGTGTAGTTCGAGAGCGGGTCGTCGTCGTTCACGAGTGCTACGTCTGCCGTGAGGCCGGCGAATGGATTCTCTCCGCACGTGCTCGGGCCGAGCATGGCCTTGTAGTTCTGCGGACCATCTTTGAGCGCGTCTGGGAGGCCAGTCACCGTGACCGTTTGCGGAACGTTCCAGGTCGTCGTGTCGAACGTGAGCGCGGCGGGCGATATGCTGCCCTCCGTGGCGTCGTTCACCGAAAGGGGAACCGTGACGATGGATCCCGCCTTCGGGCGTGCGGCGAGGCGGACGTCGAACGTCACGTTTCCTCCGCGCTCCGTCGTGTGCGAGCCCGTCGCGTTCTCTACGACGAGGGAAGCCGTGTCGTTGTCGGCATTCATGAGCATCGGATCGGTCGCGTCCTTGCCCTGGTAGCCAGCATCCGTGCTCGTCGCTGGGCCAACCCCGATTGCAAAGGACACGTCGCCATCATCGTAGTCGTCGTCCACCGCAGTTACCGTGACCGTTTGCGCGACATTCCAATTCGCCGATGTGAAAACGAGCTCCGAGACGTCGGTCGTTCCTTCACCCGCGTTCGCACTCGCTACGGGAACATGGACGTCCGCGCTTGGAGGTGTGCGGAGTCGAACCGTGAACGTGGCAGAGCCTCCGCCTTCGCTGAGCGTACCGACCACGTTGCCGACGAAGAACCCTGCGGTGTCGTCGTCCTCGTTGACGAGCGAGATCGAAGGCGCGCTGATGCCTTCGTAGCCAGAGCCCGCGCCCGTCGCAGGCCCGATCGAGACCGTGTACGGTTGGTCGCCATCGGCGGCGCTATCGTCCTTGCCGGTCACCGTCACCGTCTGTTCGGTTGCGTAGTCGAGGGGCGTGAACGTGAGCGAGGCCGCGCTGAGCGTCGCCTCGTTGGGATTCGACACCGCGAGCGGAATCGTCACCGCGCTCTTTGGAGCGATGTCGAGCTTCACCGTGAAGGTGACCGTCCCGCCGATTTCGTTCGTCGCGGGACCCGAAGCTTTCGAGACGACGATGTGAGGGGTCGCGACTGCCGCGTCGGGGCCGGCATCCCCGCCGGAGCTCCCATCGGTCTTCCCCCCATCGACGCGCGGACCACCGCTGCTTCCCGTGCCCCCGTCGGCGGTCCCGGCTGTATCGCCGCAACCTCCCACGCCGGCCGAGGCAGAGGCGCCCGCGAGCAGCAGAAGCAAGAAAGAAACCCGGGGCAATCGGGGTAACCGAGACGGGATCAAGTGGGGCGACGGCATCGTTTATTTCTTAGCTCCTCATGACGAAATAGGTAGGGTCTCTTTTGGGCCAGCCGGACAGCGCTCACGCGCGAGCGAAGGGAACATGATTTTCCTTGGTTTTCTGTCTTTTCCCGGGTCCTTCGCGCGCCTTGCGTTTACGCCGCACGCTGGCCTAGAACCGAGGCGATATGCCGCATCGAGAAGGGTACTTGTTCGTTTGCACCAACCGTCGCGACGAGGGGCACCCCAAAGGGTCGTGCGCGGCAAAAGACGCGGAAGGCCTCCTTGCGGCGCTGAAAGAGTCGATGGCGAAGCGGGGACTCGCCAAGCGCTTTCGAGCGTGCGGAAGTACATGTCTCGACCTTTGCGAAATCGGTGCCACGGTCGTGCAGGAGCCGGGGCACGTAGTCTACGGTCACGTCACCAAAGCAGACGTCGACGAGATCGTGTCGGCAGTCGAGACCGGGACCGTGGTGCATCGGCTCGTCGTCCTTCCCGGCGACCCAGCGACCAAAGCCGGGGCAACACCGGGAAAGACTCCGTGAGCATCGGGTTCTCCTACAAGGAAGAGCTTTCCGGCACGTATCACTGGCTCGACGACCCGCTCGTCGAGAAGCACGCCCAAATGCGCCTTCGCGTCGTCGGGACGTCGGTTCCAGACGCCTTTCGCGAGCGACGTCTCGCCGTTCGGGGCGAGCTCGATCTCGAAGGTCTCGTTTCGGGTGCAGAGCTCCGCGGGACCGTCGGACTCAAGATCCGTGAGCGGCGCATCCCGTACGACGTCGAATTTTACGCGGGAGGACGAATGTTGCGTCTGCTCGGCGAGAAAGACCTCCATCCGGCGCTCCTCGAAGACACGATCGCGCTCCTGCCGCTCAGCATCTTCGACGAAAAGGGCTACGAGCTCGGACGCGCGCGTCTGCGCATGCCCCTGCTCGGAGCAGGCGTTCGAGCGCTCGCCTCCTTCCGCCTAAGGTGGTTCGGAAGGGCGACCGAACCGTTTGACGAGGCGCGAGGGTCGTCCGTGCGGTAGAGATGGAGAGCGATGCCTTCCGGGACGCCGAACGAGAACGACGCGACGGGCCCGCGCCCGAAGAGCCCTTCGACGACGTTGCTGGTCGTCGACGACGAACGCTCCAACATCGAAGCCATCGAGCGCATCTTCGTTCGAGAAAACGTTCGAGTTCTCTCGGCGACGGACGCCAAGTCGGCGCTCGATGTGCTCCGCTCGCATCATGTGCATGTCGTCTTGACGGACCTGATGATGCCGGGTGGTACGGGCCTCGAGCTGCTGCGCGCCGTAAAGCAGCTCGCTCCGCAGGTCGAGGTCGTTCTGATGACCGCCTACGGAACGGTGGAAGCAGCCGTCAGCGCGATGCGCGAAGGGGCCTACGACTTCGTCGAAAAACCCTTGAAGCGACATGCCATCGTGAAGAGCGTTCTCAAAGCGGCTGAGCGCGGTCAGCTACTTGCGGAAAACCAGACGCTCCGAACCGAGCTCGAGCGCCTCACGAAGCGCGAGCTCGTCGGCAACTCACCGGCGTGGAGGCACGTGGTCGAGACGGCTTCGCAAGCTGCCCCGAGCGCGGCGACGGTACTCGTCCTGGGCGAGAGCGGCACCGGCAAAGAGCTCCTTGCGCGTTTCATTCACGAGCGCAGCACGCGCAGCCAAGGTCCTTTCGTCGCCGTCAATTGTTCGGCCATTCCGGAGACGATTCTCGAAAGCGAGCTGTTCGGTCACGAGCGAGGCGCTTTCACGGGGGCCGTGGCGAAGAGGGAAGGGCGTTTCGCGAAGGCCGCGGGCGGAACGCTCTTTCTCGACGAGATCGGAGAGCTTTCTCCGCAAGTGCAAGTGAAGCTCCTTCGCGTCCTTCAAGAAGGTGAATACGAACCCCTAGGGGGAGACACCGTGCGGGCCGACGTTCGCATCGTTGCGGCGACCAATCGTGAGTTGCTCCAAGAGGTGCGCGAAGGGCGATTTCGAGAAGACTTCTACTACCGTCTCAACGTCATCAGCGTCACCGCGCCTCCTCTTCGCGCGCGACGCGAGGACATCGCTCTCCTCGTCGATCACTTCCTCGCGAAGTATTGCGCGAAGAACGGTCGCGCCCGCATGACGGTCGCTCGGAGCACCCTCGATCGCCTTCTCGATTATCCGTGGCCGGGCAATGTGCGCGAGCTCGAGAACGTCATCGAGCGAGCCGTCGTGCTGGGACGGGGGGACGAAGTGCTTCCCCAGGATCTTCCGGAATTCCTCGCTCCAGCTTCATTCCCGGCGCCGCCGCTCACGTTCGCCATCGGCACGCCCCTCGCCGAGGTAGAGCAGCGCCTCATCCGCGAGACCCTTCGCCATAGCAAAGGCGACAAAGCCGTCGCGGCGCAGCTCCTCGGAATCTCCGCGCGCACCATCTATCGGAAGCTCGACGGCATCGACGACTGACCCGCGGCAGTACTGAACGGTTGGACAGTTGCAGTACCAAGCCTGCACACTTGCACCCACCTAGCGGCGAGCCATCCCGTTTGCCAATTTGTCAGAGCTCGGCGACCCGCGCGCAGGTCGTTCGCCAACGTGTCGGAGCCCCGCCCTCAGCCGGGAAAATAGCGCGTTCTCGGGCATCTTTTTGCTTGGCACGATGTTCGCTGAACGGATAGCTGAGAGTGCGAAAAAGCGTCTCAGCGAGAACCCTGGACGACACCCCACCATGCGCTTCGAACGAATACTCCGGAAAAATTTTTGGGCAGTGTGGCTGCTCTTGCTGGCGGGTGGCGCGTTCTTTACCGCGCGGGCGTTCAGTCAAGGTTTGGGCATCGTCCTAGCGGCGGATGAGAAGCAGCTCGGCGCCGCCCCTCTCGTCGTCCAGAAGTCTGCTGCCAAGAGCGGAAGCACCCACGTGACCGACGGGTCCGGCATCCTCGCGCGCAATCCCTTCGATCACACGACGGGTCCGCTGCACGACGAACCGGTCGAAGACCCGACATCCTCGGGGCCCGTGGTCGACAACAACGCCGATCCGATGAGCGACCCCGCATGTGATGGTGTGACCATTCTCGCGATCGTCGCTTCGGCCGATCCCGACTGGTCGTTCGCCGTCTTCTGGCCCGCCGGAGAATCGAAAAGCGTCCTACGTCGGCGCGGTCAAGAAGTGGGCGGCAAGCAAGTCCACTACGTGCGCTGGGACCGCGTGTGGATGATGAACGGTCACACGCGCTGTCAGGCGAAGCTGTTCAAGCAGGGCGGTGCACCGGCTGCGGCGCCGGAACCGGTCGCGGCAACTCCGCCGCCGAAGGGAGGCGCTCCCTCCGCGTCCGCCGAGCTGGCAAAAGGCATCCAGAAGATTGGCCCCGGCCAGTACAACATCGATCGCGGCACCGTCGACAAGATCCTCGAGAACCAGGCGGAGCTCATGAAGATGGCCCGCATCGTCCCCGAGAAGGAAGGCGACAAGATCGTCGGCATTCGTCTCTTCGGTGTTCGTCCCGACACGATGCTCGGTCTCATCGGCCTCGAGAACGGCGACCGCCTGCAGACCATCAACGGATTCGACATCGCGAATCCGGAAAAGGCGCTCGAGGCGTACGCGCGTTTGCGAAGCGCCGAGAAACTCACCGTCCAAGTGAACCGCGGCGGGAAGAACATCAACCTCGACTACAACGTGCGCTGAGGACTGGCATGAGCGACCCCAAACTCATTCGAACGCCGCTCCTCATCGTAGGCTCGTGGCTTGCGCTCGTCGTCGCAGGAGCCGTCGTGCTCCTCGTGGTGTCGTTTGTATCGAAACCCGGTGGAAGCTCCACCGACAAGGACATCAAGAGCAGCTCGCCAGCGAGCTCTTCGACCGGGAAAGGTACGCGAACTTGATGGCACGAACGACGACCGTCGTCTTCGTGACCACTTCCGTTTTGTGGCTTGAATCATGATGAAATCGAACAGACTTGCCCCCGCACTTTTCGCCGTTCTCTGTTTGGGAGCGCCGCTCGTGCGCGCCCAGACCCCGGCTCCCGCCGCTTCGTCCGACACACCGCTCGTGCGTCCCGACCGAACTCGGCGAAACAATCGCTTGCCGGCTGCTGGAGCGGCGACGCCATCCGCAGCGCCCTCCGCGGGCACGACCCCACCAGGGGGAACCGCGGGCAGCGGCGCGGGCACGGCTGGTACGACCGGCACGGGCGCGAGCGGCGCATCGGGCACCGGCGGCGCGGGAACGAAGGCTGCCCCCACGGTGCTTCCGAACGGAAAAGCACAGGCAGACACGACGGGGCTCGCGCAATTCGAAAACGGGATGGAGTTCGAACCGAGGAGTCCGAATCAGAAGGTTGCGCTCTCTCTCGAAGACGCCGACCTCCCGGACATCGTTCGCACGATCGCGCAGCTCACGGGCAAGCGTTTCATTTTCGGCGGCAAGGTTCGCAACATCAAAGCGACGGTCTACTCGCCGGAGAAGGTCACCGTCGCCGAGGCATATCAAGCGTTCCTGTCCATCTTGGAGGCGAACGGTCTCACGGTCGTTCCTCAAGGGCGCTTCCTCAAGATCATCGACACGGCAGGTGCCGCGAATCAAACGACGCCGACCTACACGCCGGGTCAAGCGGTTCCCGCAGAAGATCGCTACGTCACGCGCATGCATCGTCTCGCGCACGGCTCTGCAGACGAAGCTTCTGCAGTGCTCCAGAAGTTCAAGAGCAAAGACGCCGACATCTCCGTCGTCTCGTCTTCCAACATGATCATCATGACGGACACGGGGAACAACATCCGCCGCATGATGCGCATTCTCGAGCAGATCGACGTGGGAAGCGCAGGCGACCAAATCTGGATCGAACCCGTGCACTATGCAGCTGCTTCGGACATCGCGACCCGTGTCAACGACCTGTTCGACATCAAGGGTAGCAGCGGGTCGGGCGGCGGTAAGGGCGCAGCGGGGGGTGGCGGCGGTGGCGGGGGTGGTGGTAGCGGCGCGGGCGACCTCCACGTCGCCAAAGTCATTGCCGACGATCGCTCGAACTCACTCGTCATCGTGTCGACCGAGAAGGCCTACCTGCGCGTGCTCGAGTTCATCAAGAAGGTCGACATCCCGCAGACCGGAGAAGGCGAAATCCACGTCCTTCCGCTCCAGCATGCCGATGCGGTCAAGCTCACGAAGACCCTGAACGAAATCGTCGGCAATGCATCGGCCGCTCCTGCGGGTGGCGGTGCTGGAAGGCGCGGAGCTGGAGCGGCGGCAGCCCCGACGAACGAGGCCGTGTTCGAAGGAACGGTACGCATCAGCGCCGACGAGTCCACGAACTCCATCGTCGTGACCTCCTCGCTTCGTGACTATGCCTCTCTTCGCAGCGTCGTCGATCGCCTCGATCAATCGCGGAAGCAAGTCTTCATCGACGCGGCCATCATGGACCTCTCCATCACGCGCGCGACCTCTCTCGGCGTCAGCTGGCACGGTGGCGTACCCGTCACGAGCGAAAACGGTACGACGCTTTTTCTTGGCGGTCTCAATGCCGAGAAGACGGTGGGCATCCCCGGCGGCACGGACCTCCTCCAAGGCGCTGCCGTTGGTGTTCGTGGTCCCGACATCCCGAACACGACGAACTTGATTCCCGGCGTGGGCCTCTCGGTTCCGGCCTTCGGCGCCGCGGTGGCTGCGCTCGCGAACTCGACCGACACGGACGTTCTTTCGACGCCGCACATCCTCGCGACCGACAACGTTCTCGCCGAAATCAACATCGGTGAAAACATCGCGATTCAACAGACCAACACGGGCCTTGCGGGGCTCGGTGGGCTTACCGGCGCAGCGGGTGGTGCTGCCGGAGCGGCGGGGCTCGCGGGCCTTGGTGCTCTCGGTGGATTCGGTGGCGCTGCACCGCGCCAAGACGTTGGCACCAAGATCAGCATCAAGCCTCACATCAACGAGTCGAACGACGTGAGGCTCGAGGTGTCGGAAGAGATCAGCGAAGCACGGGCGCCGGAAGGCGCGGCGCAAATCGTTCCGATCACGAAGCGCACCGCCAAGACCGAGCTCGTCGTGAAAGATCAGCAAACGGTCGTCATCGGTGGCCTCATGCGCAATCGCGTCGCGCACTCGCAGAAGAAGATCCCCGTGCTGGGCGACATCCCGCTCCTCGGCGTGCTCTTTCGACAGTCGCAAGACTCGATGCAGAAGACCAACTTGGTGCTCGTGCTCACGCCCTACGTCATTCGCGAGCAGTCCGACTTGCGCAACGTCTTCGAGCGCAAGATGCAAGAGCGTCAAGAGTTCCTCGATCACTATTTCGTGTTCGCAGACTCCGCCTACGAACCCCCGAAGGACTACTCGCGCACGAATGGCCTCGTCGAAGAGATCCGTCAGAGCTACTTGCAGGTCGAAGAAAAGAAGAAGCTCGACGAGCTCACGCGCCCCAAGGAACTGAAGGGCCACCCGCCGCAGACACCTCTCGAAATGCCTTCGGGCCCCCGCATGAACAGCGGTGGTGGCGGCGGCGGGGACAATCCGCCCCCCGCGCCTCCGTCGACGCCTCCGCGCGTCAACGTGAACCCCATGCAGAGGAACATCGAGCGGATCGAGCGCTAATATGAGAGAGCAGCGTTTCCTCGGAGATATGCTCGTGCGCCGCTTGGGGATCGACCCCGTGCGCATGGAGGCGCTCTACGGCGTCCAGCGCGAGCGCGAGGTCGACATTCTCGACCTCGTCGTGAACGCGAATCTCTCGGACGAGATGGCGATCGCGCAAGCCCTGGCAGAAGAGGCCGGTGTCGCGTGTCTCGCAGACGTCGACGCCGCACGCGTCCCTACCGCGCTCGGTACGCGCGTTCCCATCGGCTTCGCTCGCGGACACAAGGTGCTTCCGTTTGCGGAAGACGAAAGCAACGTTTACGTCGCCATCGCCGACCCGTTCGACGTGGCAGCGCTCGACGACCTGCGATTGCTCTTCGGCAAGAACATCGAGCCGAGCGTCGCCGGCGCCGAGAAGATCGTCGACGCCATCAACCGCGTCTACGAACGTGACGCGGGCGCCGGTGAACTCGAGACGGACGAAGACAACATCCAGGAAGACGTTGCGGGTGACGTCCTCGACTCCGACGACGACGCGCCCGTCATTCGCTGGGTCAACTCGCTCTTCGTCCAAGCCATGAAGGAGCGCGCAAGCGACATCCACGTCGAGCCGGAAGAGCGCGAGGTCATCGTCCGTTACCGAGTCGACGGTGACTTGCACGTTGCGCGTCGCGCGCCGAAGGCCTTCATGCCGAAGATCATCTCTCGCCTCAAGATCGAAAGCGGTCTCAACATCGCAGAGAAGCGCCTGCCGCAAGACGGTCGCATCACGAAGAAGATCGCGGGCAAGAGCGTCGACATCCGTGTCAGCACCATTCCGACCAGTCGCGGTTTTGAACGCATCGTCATGCGTCTCTTGAACAAGTCGAGCGTGCTCCTCGACTTGCCTGACCTCGGCTTCAGCGGTCGCGACTACGCTCTCATGGACGGCCTCATCCGCCGCCCGGACGGGATCATTCTCGTCACGGGGCCGACGGGTTCTGGAAAGACGACGACGCTCTACGCGTGCTTGAACCGCATCAACACACCCGACAAGAACATCCTCACCGCCGAAGACCCCGTCGAGTACGAGCTCGCGGGTATTCACCA
Source organism: Polyangiaceae bacterium (assembly GCA_046351415.1). Classification (GTDB taxonomy): domain Bacteria; phylum Myxococcota_A; class Polyangia; order Polyangiales; family Polyangiaceae; genus JABFRG01. The sequence goes on from JAXLYO010000020.1 coordinate 12,304, forward strand.
ACTCCACGTGCAGGCAAAGATTGGCCTTACGTTCGCGGGCGCGCTCCGCGCCTTCCTCCGTCAAGACCCCGACGTGGTCATGGTCGGTGAAATCCGCGACAAGGAGACGGTGGAGATCGCGGTGAACGCGTCGCTGACGGGACACTTGGTGCTCTCCACGATCCACACGAACGACGCACCCGGCGCCATCACGCGTATGGTCGACATGGGCGTCGAACCGTTCTTGCTCCGCTCGAGCATCATCGGCATCTTGGCGCAGCGCCTCGTGCGCATGCTTTGTCCGCACTGCAAGGTCCCGTACGAGGCCGAAGACTTCGAACTCGAGCAGCTCGGTATCACGGAAGACCGGCGTCGCAGCCGTGCACGGCGCGTAAACGCACCGAACACGCGCTACTACCCTCCGAACGTCCAAGAGACGGACATTCTCGAGCAATGGACGTCCCGCCCGATTTTCTACAAGCCAAAGGGTTGCGACAAGTGTGCGAGCATCGGCTTTTCCGGCCGTCGCGGCATCTACGAACTCATGCTGATGGATGACGCCATCGCCCCCCTCGTGTTGAAGGGGGCCGACGCGCAGACCATCAAGAGAGCAGCCATGGAGCAGGGGATGGACTCGATGCGCGACGACGGCGCACGCAAAGTACTCCGCGGCATGACCACGGTCGAAGAAGTACTCGCGGCCACCCAAGAAGACATCGTCGAAAAGCAAAGCCCGGTGAGCGTACGCCCGCCGGTGAGCGTTAGGGCATAACCATGGCCGTCTTCGAGTACCGCGGACTCATCGTCGCTTCCGGCAAAGCCACCAAAGGTGTGCGCGACGCCGAGAACGCGAAGTCACTCCGCGCACTCTTGAAGCGTGAGGGAATCATGCTCACGGAGGCGACCGAGGGCTCGGCCGCCGCGACGAAGCAGGGCAATCGCGTTGACCTCTTCGCGATATTCCGGCGTGTCACCGTGAGCGACGTTGCGACGATGACGCGTCAGCTCGCGACGCTCGTGCGCGCCGGTATGCCGCTCGTCGAGTCGGTGACGACCCTCACCGAGCAGACCGAAAAGATGGAGCTTTTGCGTGCCCTCACTCAGGTGCGCGACAAGTTGAACGAAGGTATCGCGCTGGCGAAGGCGCTCGAAGAACACCCGAAGATCTTCCCGAACCTCTACGTCAACATGGTCGCTGCCGGTGAAGCGTCCGGCACCCTCGAACAAGTGCTCGAGCGCCTTGCAGACTTCTTGGAGGACCAGGCACGCCTTCGTTCGAAGGTGAGCGCTGCTCTCGCGTATCCGATTCTCATGCTCGTGATGGGTGGCGGCCTGCTCGCCGTGATGATGACCGTCGTCGTTCCGAAGGTGACGGGCATCTTCGCCAGTCTCGATCGCGCACTGCCCTGGTACACGCAGGTCCTCATCTTCGTTTCGGACTCGCTCTCTTCGCCCGTGACGGGCGGACTCATCACCGGGGTTCTTTTCGTCCAGTTTGGCCGCCGCTCGATTGGCAAACCTACGCCGACAATGCCGCTCTTCCGCGGTCTTTCGCTCGTCGTCGGGTTGCTCGCCTTGTCGTCCCCGCTGTTCGTGACGGGCCTCTTGCTCTACTTCCTCGGCATCGTACTCGGCATTTTGGCAACGCTGGGGGTCGCGCGTTTCCAGACCTGGCTCGAGACGCCCAAGGGGCAGCTATGGAAGGGAGCGTTTCTGCTCAAGCTTCCGCTCTTCGGTCTCCTCCTTCGCCTCGTGGCCGTCGCCCGATTCACGCGCACACTCGGGACCCTTCTTCGCAGCGGTGTCCCGCTCCTGAAGGCCATGGATATCGTTCGCAACGTCGTCGACAACGCGCGACTCAAGCAGGTCGTCGACGAGGCTTCGATGTCGATACGCGAAGGTCAGTCACTGTCGGCGCCGCTGAAGCGAAGCGGCGAGTTTCCGTCGATGTCGGTCCACATGATGGCCGTAGGTGAGCGCAGCGGACAGCTCGAAGAGATGCTCGAGAACATCGCGAAGGAGTACGAGCGGCAGGTCGACACCCGCGTTCAGGCGATGACGAGCCTCCTCGAACCACTCATCATCATGATCATGGGCGGCGCGGTCGGCTTCATCACGTTCGCGATCTTGATGCCGCTCATCCAAATGAACGACTTCGTGGGCTAGGGAAGGAGGGACACGACGATGGCAAAGCAACGAACCGGAGTCTTCTTCCCCTGGGAGCGTCGTTCCAACTGGCTGAGCCGCATCGGTCGCGCTCGCCTTCGCACGCTCGTGCTCGCTGGGCTCGGCCTCGCGATGTTCGTTCTGCTTCGGGCTCGAGAAGAGCGCCACGCCGCGATTCGGGCGACGCGCGCGACCATTTACCAAACGTATCCAGCGGTGCTCGCGTATCGCGCCGATCACAAGGGTGCGTGCCCGAAGGACGGCGCAGAGCTCGTGCTCGGGGGCTACGCCTCGCGTCCCCCGAAGGACGCGTGGGGGCATGACCTCCGCGTCGTATGCCCAGGCCTTCGCGACAAAGAAGGTTTCGACGTACTCAGCGACGGGCCGGACGGGCTCTACTATGGTCTCGATCGAGTGGAATAGCGAAGCGGAACAAGAAGGAGAGATGAACGTGAATCGACAACTGCTGAAGAAACTTGCGCAGGTTCGCGCCGCCAGGCTGGCCGCAAAGCGTGGTGTTACCCTCGTCGAAATTCTGATCGTGCTCGCGATCGTCGGCTTGATCGCTGGCTCCGTCGCGGCCTTCGCGGTTCCGAAGTTCAAGGCCGCCTCGATCGACACGACCCGCCAAGCAGAGATGCAGGCGCAGCCGATCGCAGACAAGTGGCATGCGGAACACCCGGACGAATGCCCCACGGTCGAGAAGCTGAAGAGCCTTCGTGAGCTCTCTCCGTCGTTCAACTCGAATGACGCATGGGGCAAGCCGTTCAAGTTCGACTGCAGCGGCGAAGACGTCGTCATGATCAGCGCCGGTCCCGATGGCAAGGAAGGCACCGAGGACGACATCAAGGTTCCGGCGCCCGCCAAGAAAGAGTAACGCTTGATGTTCGTCTCCCCCCGCAGCACCGGAAAGCGACGCGCATCGCGCGGGGGCATGACGCTCGTCGAGATTCTCATCGCGCTCGCGATCATGTGTCTCATGGTCGGAGCGGTGGCGTTCGGAAGTGGGCAGACGAACTCCGCGAAGCTGCGCGCGAGCGCGACGCTCGTATCCGGCGCCATTCGCGTCGCCTATGCCCGCGCGAGCGCAACCTCGAAACCCGTTCGACTCGCGTTCGACTTCACCGAGAACACGGTCACTCTCGAAGAATCGGAGGCTCCGATGCTCGTTCAGTCGAAAGACACGACGGGTACGGGGGGCGCTGCCGCCAGCACCGAGAACGAACGCCTGGCGACGGCGGAGGCCGACGGCCTGATGCCGGGGGCCCGGGCGCCTCGGAGCGAGTTCAAGGCGGTCGTCGAACCTTCGCTCGGCGTGAAGGGGCCCAAGCCGCTTCCTCGGGGTATCACCTTCTACAAGGTGCAGTCTGCACACGATGACGCGCCTCGCACCGAGGGTCGCGCCTACCTCTACTTCTGGCCTGGCGGGCAAACGGAGCGCGCGTCCATTGCGCTCCGCGTCGGCGAAAAGACGGAAGAGGACGCCATGCTTTCGCTTCTCGTCGCCCCGCTCACCGGCAAGACCAAGGTCGCCACGGGTGCCGTTCCACTCACGGTACCCTCGGACGACAAGGAAGCTTCGGAGCGCGAAGCCCCGGGAGGCTTCTGATGCTCCGTATCGGGAAGCGCGCTTTCTCTCTGCTCGAAGTCATGGTCGCGGTCGCGATTCTGGGCCTCGCACTCACGGTCATTCTCTCGGCCCAAGGTGGGCTCGCCGCGAGCAACAAGAATGCGCAGAACATGGGGCTCGCAACGACGCTCGCGCGTTGCCGCATGACCGAAACCGAGGAGGAACTTCTTCGCCTCGGCTACCCGGAGATCGACAAGGACGACCGCGACATCTCGTGTTGCTCCGGCGAAGACCACGAAGGGTTCGTCTGCGATATCCTCGTCCAAAAGGTCGAACTACCGAACCCGCCGCAGAACTCGCTTGGTGATGGTGGAACGCTCTCGTCGGCGATCACCGGCGTCGCGAGCAACAGCAATGCGCTCGGTTCGACGGGGGGCCTCAACTTCGACGCAGGCATCCAAGGGCTCGGCGCTCAGGTTTCGCAAATGACGGGGCAGGGCGGAGCTGCGTCCGGCGCAGGCGCGGCTGGCATGCTCAACATGGTCATGGGCATGGTCTATCCGTCGCTGAAGCCCGTCATGGAGGCCTCCATCCGTCGCGTCACGGTTACCGTGCGATGGAAGGAAGGTCCGAACAACAAAGATTTCTCGCTCGTGCAGTTCGTGACGAATCCCCAGCGCGGCGGTTTCATGCAAGGCTTCGACGGAGGCGCACCGCCGGTCATCCCGGGGACCTCGGGCGGCACGACGTCCGGCGGCACGAGTTCTGGCGGCACCTCCGGGGGCACGACGTCCGGGGGCCTCTCGGGTTCTTCCGGTGGGGTTCCGGTGATCAAATGAGCGCGCTTGCCATGGCCACGAACGTGCGCCGTGCACGGTCGCGTTCGGCGATGACGCTCCTCGAGGTGATTGTCGCCGTGGCCGTCCTCGCGATGATCTCGCTCTTGATCTACGGGTCTTTCGACTCCATGAGCCGCGGCAAGAAGGGGGAGGCCATGCGCGCCGACCGGTCTCGCCAAGGCCGAGAAGCCGTCGCGCGAATCGTGCGCGAAGTGAGCAGCGCCTTCCTCTCCCAGCACCAGCCGCTCATCGTTGCACTGCAGACCCGCACGACGATCTTTCGGGGCGACCATTCGACGACCTTCGACCGCTTGGACTTCGCGAGCTTCGCCCATCGAAGGCTCGAGCGCGATGCACGAGAGTCCGACCAAGCCGAGATCGGGTACTTCGTCGCGCCAGACCCCGAGGTCGAAGGAAAGATGGACCTCGTGCGCCGCGAACAGACGCCGATCGACCTCGAGCCGCGGAAGGGGGGCGTGACCAACGTCCTTGTCGAAGACGTGGAGTCATTCGAGATCAAGTACTTCGATCCCGTGACGGGTACGTGGATCGAGAACTGGGACTCGACCTCGCAAGTCGCCCAGTTCGCGCGCATGCCGCTCGAGGTGAGGGTCACGCTCGTCCTGAAGGGCATCAAGGATGGGCCTCCCCTCAAGTTTCAAACCAAATTCATGATGCCGATGCAGGCGCCCATTTCCTTCGGAGTGCCGCGATGAAGGGGCGCGCGCGCCGAAAGAAGGACGAGCGTGGCGTCGCCTTGCTCATGGTCACCGGGGCGCTCGTCGTACTCATGGTCATGCTAACCGAGTTCCAAGACGAGATGGGCGCGGAGGTCGCGGCTGCGACGAGCGCGCGGGACGCCGTTCAAGCCGAGTACTACGCGCGCAGTTCGCTGAACCTCTCGCGCTTGCTCATCGCCACGGAACCGACGATTCGTGCCGCGATCGCTCCGCTGTTCATGATGATGAAGAAGGCGCCGCCGCAGCTTCCGGTCTGGGAGTTCTCCGACCGAATTCTCGGGGCGTTCAACGGTGAAGACGAATCCCAATCGTTCACGTCGACGTTCGGATCGGACCCCAACAACGGAAAGAACCTGAAGCTTCCGGGAGGGCATTTCGAGCTCTCCGTCATCGACGAAGACTCGATGATCAACGTGAACCAAGCGTCCTCGAACGACATTGCGCGCATCCGCTTGGGCAAGCAGATCATGGGGCTCATCAGCCCTCCGCAGTTCAATCCAATCTTCGAGCAGAAGGACGGCCAAGGGCAGTTCTCCGATCGCAGACAAACCTGCCAAGCGATGGTCGACTGGGCCGACGTCGACGAAGTGGCGTTCGTTTGCGACTTTGGCGCGACCGCGCAGAGCCAAGGCGTCGAGGACGGATACTACGGACAGCTTCCGAAGCCGTATCGCCGCAAGAACGCGCCGTACGACTCGCTCGAAGAGCTTCGTCTCGTTCGAGGCATCAAAGACGACTTCTGGGCGACCTTCATCGAACCGGACCCGACGAAGCCCAAGAAGCGCGTCATGACGGTGTGGGGACAAGGGGTCGTCAACGTGAACACGGCGAATCCGCAAACACTGCATGCCGTCGTCTGCAGCGGGGCCCCAACGGCGGAAATCTGCACCGATCCGACGCAAGCCGCGACGTTCATCATGGGGGTCACCATGGCGCGCGGAATCTCCATGGGAGCTCCGCTGTTCGGCAATGCACAGGACTTCATTCAGATGATGACGGGCAAAGGACAACTTGGACCGATCTTGGCGGGCATGGGACTCAAGCCCGTGAAGTTCCAGTCGGAAGCGGACTTTGCGAAAAACATCTCCACCGAGAGCAAGATGTTCTCCATCTACTCGGTCGGTGTGAAGAAGGGGTACAAGCGCGAGACTCGAGTGTCGCTCCACGCGGTGGTCGACTTCCGAGGGGCGGCCGGCCTGGCGTCTCCGACAGCCAGCACCAGCAGCGCGACGCCCGGTACGACGAATCCGGGCACCACCGGCGCTGTCAATACGCCGAACACGGGTGGACAAATGGTGTATTTCCGCGTCGAGTAGCGAGTAAGGTAGAGAGGAGACGAGGTGGCAAACCACATTGGAATCGACATCGGAACGTCCGCGGTGAAAGCCGTTCGGGTGCGCTCGCAGTTCAAGCGACTGCGCGTCGAGGCGGTAGCGACCGTGGAGGTTCTTGCCGCTGGCTCCGTCGAAGCTGCCGTTCACCAGGCTCTTTCCGAAGTCACGGGCGGCAAGCCCCAGGTCCATGACGGTCTCGCGGCTGCCCTGGCCGGTGATCGCACCGCGGTGCGCGTTCTCTCGATCCCGGCTTCGGCGCAGCGCCAAGTGGGCGAGGTCCTTCCGTTCGAGCTCGAGTCTGCCGTGCCCTTCGACATCGCGGAGGCCGTGTGGGACTACCGCATCTTGACCACGGCGCGCCCCGCCGGAGTGAAGGACGGGCATCTCGCTGTACTCACGGTCGTTGCCCGCATCGATGACGCCCGCGAGCGAATCGACTTCCTGAAGCGCGTGACGAATCAAGAGCCGGAGGCCCTCGGCGTCGGTGCGTTCCCGCTCGCGAACGTCTTGCCCTACCTCGCCGCCGCACCGGCGCCTACCGAACCCGCCACGCCCGTGATCGGGGCAGGGTCGATTCTGTTTCTCGACCTCGGCACGAAGCGAAGCGACATGCTCGTCTTGAGCGGTGACGAGCCCGTGTTCGCTCGCACCATGACGATTGGCGCAGAGGGGCTCCCGGGCACGGCTGCAAAGCTGGCGCGCGAGTTGAAGACGAGCCTCGCGGCGCTTCGTGCAGCGGGCCATGCAGAGCCGTCCCGTGTGATCTTGTGCGGCGGTGGCGCCTTCATTCAGGGTGCGCAAGCCTACTTGAGCGCCGAACTCGGCATCCCAATCGAGGTCCTCGGGCTCCGCGGCATCGAGTTCGCCGAAAACCTTCCACCGGACGTCGTCGCACTGGCACCGCGCTGGACGAAAGCGCTCGGCCTTGCGCTGTCGCTCGGAGGCCGCCCTGCCGACGTCAACCTACGCAAAGGCCCGCTCGGCTTCGAGCGCGGCTTCGCGTGGATCAAGGAGAAGATCCCGGTCCTCGCCGGTCTCACGGCCGTCCTGATGCTCGGCTTCATGCTGTCGTCCCTCGTCGAGCTCCTGGCCCTTTCGAAGGAGCGAACGACCCTCGAGAAGTCCCTCGAGATGGTTACCGGTGAGGTCCTCGGCGAAGCGACGTCGAGTGCTGAGAAGGCGAATTCCCTTCTCGCAGCACAGAGCGCTTCTGCCGACGAAGATCCGATGGCGCACGCCGACGCGTTCGACGTGCTGGCACGCCTCACCGACGTCATTCCGCAATCTGCTGCGCACGACATCGAAGAGCTCGACGTCCAGAAGGGACACGTTCGCGTCAACGGCGTCGTAGCGAGTGTGAACGACGCGCAAGCGATCGCCGCCTCCTTGAAAGGCGAAAAGGACGAGAGCTGCTTCTCGGACGTCAAGATCACGCGCACCACGCAGGTGATCGGGTCGGACCGTCAAAAGTACGTCCTGGAGTTCGACCTCAAGTGTCCTGAGGACCAGAAGGTGAAGAAGAAAGAGGCGGCTCCAGCCGGTTCGGCTTCGGCTTCTTCGGCGGCATCCGGAGGTGGCAAATGAGCATTTTCGACAAGAGTGGCGTGACCCTCTTCGGGAAGAACATTTCACAGCCGGTCTCTCTCGGTCTCGTCATCGCCATCGGTCTTTTCATCCCCATCGCGTTGCAGACGCTCGCCTTTGCCAAACGTTCGACCAACAGCGACCTCCGCGAAGCGCTTCAGCACGTTCAATCGGCGCGCGCCGAGATTGCCGAGCGCACGTCGAAGAAAGACCACGTTGCTTCACGCTACGCCAAGAAGGCGCCGCCGCTCGCGGGTTACATGGATCAGACGGCTCGCGGCTTGAAGCTCGAGGTCGCCGACTCCAATGACCGGCCCGAGGTCGCCATCGGCAAGAAGTACTCCGA
>JAXLYO010000021.1:0-2911 GCA_046351415.1 Polyangiaceae bacterium
CTCCTCACCGATCAGAGCAAACGTGACCGTCTCGACAAGATGCGCATCATCACGGCGAACCACACGTTTCCCGAGTCCGCAGGCCTCGCACTCACGTTCGGCGACGAGAAGGTCGAAGTGCACTATCCAGGGCCGGCGCACTCCCCCGACAACGTCGTCGTCTACTTGCGGAAGCGCCGCATTCTGTTCGGCGGATGCATGGTGAAGGCAGGGCACGCCATCGGATACACGGGCGACGCCAACCTCGGACACTGGGAAGCGGCGGTCCGATCGGTCCAGGCGTTCGCGCCCGATGCCCACACGGTCATCCCCGGCCACGGCGAGCCGAGCGGCCCCGATCTACTCGAGAACACGATCCGAATCGTACGTGCGCAGCAGGCGGCGCCGGCGAAGCCGTAGTGCACGTCGCTCGATCGTCGTGAATTGTTTAGGCGAACATTACAATCTCGTTCATATAATTCTCATTCACAACGCGCGGGCATCTGTCAGATTCCCTCTATGGCGCACCGCAATGTCTTCCCCGCTTCGAGCACCCGTTCCTACTCGAACACGACTGCTGACGTCGTTTCCGAGCATCGTGAAGGCGCGCCTATGACGCGGAGTGGCGCGGCACGGCGCCCGAAGCTTCGAAGCCCGAGCTGGGATGCAGCAGACGTCTGGAGTCCCTCGGGCGGCTGGTGACCCTCACGAGGCTTTGCATTCGATCAGTGAATGGCAGAGGCCGACTTCGTGGTCCTCGCCCACGACCGTGAGGCCGGCGCGCTCGATGAGCTGACGCAACGCCTCCGAGTGGTACATGCGACTGTTGCCGTTCGCGATGCAGGCGAAGTAGAGCGACGTCGCAACGACGCAAAAGCGCGCGCTGTCGTAACGTTGACGATTCCAGAGAAGCTCCAGAATGAAGACTCGGCCCCCTGGCCTCAGTGTCTTCCGAACACGCGTGAGGATGCGAACGATCTGATCTTCGGCGAAGCAGTCCAGAAACTGGCTCATCCACACGACGTCGACCGTTCCCGGTGGCGCGAGCTCGACTTCGTCGGCGAGAAGATCACACGGGCGTTCGGTCACGCGCGCACGCACCGCATCCGAAAGGTCCGAGAGAGAACTGCGAGCGAGCGCCAGCTGTTGCGGCAAGTCGACCATCGTCACTTCGACGCTCGGGTCGTGCTCGACGCAGCGGCGCGTGAACTTGCCGGTGTTCGCCCCGATGTCGAGCAGGCCAGGCACGGCACGGTCGAAGATGCGCGGGAGGCAGATATCGAAAACCTCGTCCGAGTAGAAGTGATCGAACGCGAGCCACGCGTCGCGCTCTGCTGGTGTGAAGGAGGCAAGCCCTTCATACAGCGTCTTCCACGGGCCAAGGGCGCGAAGGCCAACCGGCAGCCCTTCGCGTAGAGATTCTTCGAAGTGAAAGAACCCGCGGTAGCAAACGTGGTGCGAAAAGTCGGCATTGATGCGCGTCGCTGGCTCCTTGAGCCAGAAGACTCCCGCCTTGGTGATGGTGAAGCGCGGCTCGACGTACTGCGAGAACCCAGCAACGAACGACGCCTCGAGTAGCAACCCCACCGCGTACGTCGACATGCCGAGCTCAGCTGCGAGGGCTACCGTCTCCACACCGCGCTCCCCCGCGCGGTACATCGCTTCGAACACGCCGCAGTCACGAGCGACGCGCATGGCTTGGAAGACGAGCGGAGCAAACGCGAGCCGCTGTGCTTCGAAGCGCGCGAGCTCTGCCGGGGTATCGGGGTCGGCGACACGGCGTTTCGCTTTCACGAGCTCTCGACCTTCCCTTCGTTCTTTTCCACTGGCAGCTTGCTCCAAAAATCGAAAAAGTTGAACCAGTTGTAGGGCGCGAGACGAGCATGATGCTCCACTCGCTCGGCATACTTCGACACGAGGGGTCGCATGGACTCTTCGCGCTTACCACGAGCCAGCCGGACCTCGGAAAGGAATGGTTCGCAATACAGATCGTAGCGGTTTGGCTTCGTGTATAGCCCCGCTACGAAATAGAGGGGGCAGCCGAGGGCATGCGCGAGGACCCACGGTCCGATCGGAAAGCGCGCCGGCTGTCCAAAACACGGTACCTCGACGGTTCTCGACGGATTGCCATCGTGGCGGTCCGCCAAGATGGCAACGAGCTCCCCCCGCGCGATGGCTGCCTTGATGGCCAAAATGGTCGTGACCGGTGAACTCTCTGTGTCGTTCGAGAGGGAGATGACGCGTAGTTTGGACGCAGGCGCGAGCTGCCCGAAGACGCGATTGATGCGCGCGGCGTTGCTGAAATCCGCCACGACGTTCATGGGCACGTCATGGTTCTCCGCAAGCGCTCGCATGGCGTCGAAGCTGCCGACATGTGCGCCGAGGAGGAGCGCACCTTTCCCTGAGTGTACGGCTTCCTCGATGAAGTCGTGGCCGTGGTGCTCGATGCGGAGCGAGCGCCAGTCACCGGTCAAGAACAGGAGGCGGTCGGCAGCGACTTGGGCAAAGTGATGAAGATGCCTGACGACATCGAAGAACTTCGCCGACCGCCCCGCGAGCTCGAGATACTCACGCGATGCGCGTCGAGCGGTGCCGTGCAACAGGGCATAGTACACACACAATACATACAGAAACGTTCCCACCACACGACGACCGAACGCGCGAAGGAGCCATGCGACGAAGCGGATGCCGAGGACTGTGCCCGTTTCGGGAACTGTGCGCCAGCCCCCCGCCGCAGGCTGTACGTCCGACGTCATGGGGCCCAATGAAGAAGGCGCTTTGCGGCGCGCCACATGCCTTCGATGCAGAGACGCGAGTGCGCAAGAGAGATGAGCCACGTGTCCTTCACGTTTCGAAAGTGCGAGACGCCCCCTTCGCTCGCAGGCACGTACTTCACGCGTGTTTCGACGTGTTTCACCTTCGCCCCTGCCCA